>NZ_JACIBK010000001.1 GCF_014195325.1 Rhizobium sp. BK650
GGGATTTGCGCTGGACGCGGGGTGGAGCAGCCCGGTAGCTCGTCAGGCTCATAACCTGAAGGCCGCAGGTTCAAATCCTGCCCCCGCAACCAATCTTCCAATATCCCCTCGAACAATCTCTTAAGACCTTGCCGCAAGGCTTCTTGCGCTGCCGCAAAAACTGGTCCGCGCGGCGCTCAACATTGATCGGCTACCGGCCCCAGGTATGGCTTCAATGCCACAAAGAGATTGAAATATCGTCGTCTATAATGACGGTGGCGGCTCGACTGCATAATGGCGTTGGCCCCGACGGCATAGATAGACCTCGCGTTCGGGATGATCGTCGATCCGGAAGCCGGCGCTGCGCAACATTGCTTCGGCGGCGGCCTGGTTGGGGATGAACCAGTTGGTGGGATCAGACGCATAGCGTTCCTCTATGAAGAAAAGTTTTGGATATTCCGGCTGATCGAAGATGCTCCATTCGGAAAAGTCGTAGTCTTCCTTAAGATCGGGAATTCGCTCGTCACCGCGCTGGAGGCACTGAAACAGCATCATGTCGCCGACAGCGTGTTCATAGAGGAGATCCAGCGCCAAGAGTGGATGACGCAGGTGGTAGAGCACACCCATGAAGATCACCAGGTCGAATTTTTCCCCCAGTCGTCCGACATCATAGACCGACATCTGCCTGAACTCGATTTCCATGCCAGCCTGTTCCGCCGCAAAACGCGCCTGCGCCAGATAGTGCGGATCGGGATCGATGCCGACCACGCGGGCGGCGTTGCGCCGCTTCATTTCAAGCGCATAAAAGCCTGCATTGCAGCCGACGTCGAGCACGCTGAGGCTTCCAAGATCGGAGGGAAGCACGTGCTGAAAACCTTTCCACTTGAAGGTCGGGTAATCTCCGAGGAAATGATCGGGCGCGGTCATGTGGCCCTTGATGTTCAAATTCTGAAACCATGGCCCAAGTTCCGCAATTCGCCGCTGCAGATCATCCTGCTTTATCGGGCGTGCAATATCCATATCCATTCTCCTCATTACCGATGCGGCATTCGGCTCAGGCGCCGAGCGAGGCGCGTCCGGCTTTTGAAGGCCGCAGCAAGCTGGTGCGCCGGGCGACCTGCGTGCTATCGAAACGTCCATCAGGGCGCATTGATGCGGTGAACCAATCGGCTGTCAGGTGAAGACCTTCGGCAAGGGAAACTGTTGGTTGCCAGCCGAGAAGTTCTCTTGCCCGCGAGATATCCGGCCGTCTGCGCTGAGGATCGTCTTGCGGTAGCGGCTTGTGGACGACAGCCGATGCCGAGGGCACAATCGTCATAACCATGTCGACGAGCTCGTTGATCGTGAATTCGCCGGGATTGCCGAGATTGACCGGAACGCCGGGATTGGGATCAACATCCATCAAAGCCATGAGACCGGCGACGAGATCGCTGACGAAGCAGAAGGAACGCGTCTGGTTGCCGCTTCCGTAAATCGTAAGTGGTGCGCCGGAGAGAGTCTGGACGAGAAGATTGGAAATGATCCGCCCGTCACTCGGCTGCATCCGCGGGCCATAGGTGTTGAATATGCGGGCTACGCGTGCATCCGACCGGCCGGCACGAAGCATGTCGAAGCAGAGTGCCTCGGCTGCCCGCTTGCCCTCGTCATAGCAGGCGCGCGGACCGGTACAATTAACATTTCCGCGATAGTCCTCTGTCTGTGGATGCTCCACCGGGTCGCCGTAGACCTCGCTCGTCGACGCCTGCAGGAAAGAGGCACGGTTGTGTTCGGCCAGCGAAAGCAAATTGCCCGTGCCTGCAACGCAGGTCATCATCGTATGCACCGGGTCCGCTTGATACTGCGGAGGGGAGGCTGCGCAGGCCAGGTTGTAGATCTGGTTCACGGGCTCGTCGAGACTTTTCAGATGGCAAATATCCTTCTCGATCAAACGGAATTTGGGGTGGTTCATCAGCGGCCGGACATTGTCTTCCGATCCGGTGATATAGCTGTCGACGCAGATCACCCTGTTACCACGTGCCAGCAGCGCATCGCATAAATGAGAACCGACAAAACCGGCTCCTCCGGCAACAAGCACGGTCTTCGCTCTTCCGTTTCGTGTCCTTTGCAGCATTAGGTCTCTCCTAGGCTGAAATGGGTTGGGAGGTGGATCGGGTGTCGTTTATTCCTTCCGGCAATTCTCGCAGCGCGACGACAAGCTCTCGAGCTCGCTTCTCGCCAGTGTGGCGTTGCATGACCGTTGCCTGGGCGGCGGATGCCAATGCACGCCGGTCGGTCGGGTTCATCGTGGTCAAGGGCCCGACCACGTCTTCCGATCGACGAGCGATGATGATCGACCTATTGTCGGTAAAAAGCTCATCGAGCCCGCGCCAAGCGTCGCTGATAATCGGTGTGCCACAGGCTGCCGCCTCGAATAGCCGCACGCTCGGCGACCAGCCGGCTGCGATCATGTCGCTTCGGGTAACGTTCAGCGTAAACCGCTGCCGGCTGTAGAAACTGGCATGATCGGCAGGAGGCAGATGCTCGATCCGCTCGACGTTTGACGGCCAGTCGATATCTTCGGGATATTGGGGGCCGGCAACTGCAAAGCTGAGATGCGGTAGCCGCCTGGCGGGCTCAATCAGCAGCCGCTCGACCGTCGGCTGTCTGTCGGGGCTGTAGGTGCCGAGATAGCCCAAGTCCCAGTGGAAAGCTTCGCCTGTCGCCCGGTACCGGCTTGCATCAACGGAGCAATAGAGCGCCAGCGCCTTGCGCGCGCTGTAGCCGCGTTCAAGTTTGGCCAAAACGTCTCCGCCCGAAAACGAGAAATAGGTATCGAAGATCGGGAGTTGTCGGCGCGCCAGATATTCCTCATCCTTGCGGTCGAGCTTTGCGAGCGTAACTGGTGTGTCGATGTCGTAAAAGCATAGTCGGCGCGGCCTAAGGGCTGCGACCGCGTCGATAACCGTAACACCGGACGGGACATACGATCCCACGATTACGGCGTCTGCTGCTCTCATCAGGCCTGCATGGTTTTCGATCATCTCGCCAATGTCGGCGTAGTAGATGAGCCGGCAGAAGTCGGGCTCAGCCAGGTCGCGATTCGAAGCGTACCAGGGCACGTCTCTCTCCAGGAACGACACTCTATGTCCCTCTGCGTTCAATCCGCGGATGAGCGCACGGTATGTGGTTGCGTGGCCGTTGCCCCAGGACGACGATAGCGACAGGCCGAGAATGACAATATCGAGGGATTCCGTCATTCGGCCGCCTCCATTCGCGCGGCACCGGCGCGGAAGATGGCATCGGCCGTCGCGGCCCGATGCGCGTAAGTATGCTCCTCAAGCACACGTCTCAGCGCCCGCTGTCCTATTTCCTTGGCCCGCTGGCTTGTAAGGCCGGCTAAGAGTTGGGCGACATCCTGGCCGTCGCGTGCCACCAGTATTTCGTCACCGGGCTTGAGAAAGAGATCGATGCCGTCCCAATGGTCGGTAATCAGGCAGGCACCAGCGCCGGCAGCCTCGAAGATCCGGGTTGCCGGCGAAAAGCCGTTTTCCGCCATGCTGGACCGCGAAATATTGAGCACCGCCTTCGGCGTTGCGTTGAAGGCATTATGATCGCCGGTTGGGACATGGCCGAGATGGGTGACGTTCGAAGACAGCGGTTTGTCGCTCCAGCCCGAACCGCCGAGCAGGAACCTTTGCTGCGGCAAAGAGGCCGCCGGCTCCAGAAAGAATTGCTCGACCCGTGCTTCCCGATCAGGCAGGCGGTTGCCGAGAAAAGCGAGCTCCGCAGCGAAGCGAGCCTCTTTTTCCACCGGGTGATGGGTTTCGGGATCAAGCGCGTTATAGATCGGTATGCAATCCGCCGCCCCAAGACTGCGATAGGCGTCGATTACCGGATCACCGCCGCCATAGGTGAGGACAAGATCGATCTTTGGCAGCGACCTGCGAAGCGGGTGTTCGGGGCTCTGTCGCAGCTCGGAAAGCGTTGCCGGCGCATCCACGTCCCAAAATATCTTCAAGGCGCCTTGCCTGGCATGGCGAAGGATCTCCTGCAGAAGGAGATCGTCCTCGAAACCCACACCGCTTGCTTTGACGACGATGTGGGCATCGACTGCTGCCGCCGTCGCCGCCTTCAATGCTTCGGCCGTGCCTGGGTAAACCACGACCTTGCACCATTCAGGTGGATCGATGTCGCGATTCTTTTGCCGGTCATAGACATCGGGCTCGTAGAAGGTGATGTCGTAGCCCTTTTGCGCCAATGCGCGCAGCAAACCGCGATAGTAGGTTGCGGCACCGTTCCAGTAGGCGGAAAGTAGGCTCGATCCGTAAAACGCAATCTTCATTCGGCGGCCTCCTTTGCGGGCAGCTGGCTGACGACGCGCGCTGTGCCGCATCGTTCCAGAATGGCGAATAGTTCATCCACGCGATGCCGGCAGGTATGTCGCGCCCGGATTGTTTCGAGCCCAGAGGCGATAAGGGCAGCCGAAAGGGCATCGTCAGCCAGCACATCGCGCAGCAAGCGCGTCATCTCCCGGCCGTTTCCGGCAACGAGATAGTCTCTGCCGGGCCTGAAAAGTGCTTCGGCATCGTCCCAAGGCGCACAGATCAGCGGAATGCCGCAGGCAAGAGCCTCGAAAACACGGATCGTCGGAATGCCGGGGAGGTTTTCGACGTAGGGCCGTCGTGGAATATGCATCGTGACCTTGTGGCTGGCGAATGCGAGCGGCACTTCAGCGTTGGCGATCCAGCCGCCATAGGCGATGTTCGCGTCCTGAAGAGCGTCGAGCGCCTGCTGAGGGTAGCGTACGCCGCGTACGGTTGTTTTAAGCGTAAGTTCACGAGCGGGGCCGACGAGAAATTCCGCAATCTCGGAGGAGCGCTCGTCGTCGCCCCAATTGCCGATCCAGATAAGATCACCTGTCGTGGCGACCTCCGGCATCGGGCAAAACAGCGCCTCGTCAGCAGCCTCGTGCCAGGTGAAGACCGACCTGCCCCAGCCAGCCTGCAGGTAGCGTTGCCGCAGCGTTTCGCCGAAGGCCAGCACACCATCGTAATCCTCAAGCGTCAGTCCAGCGATGTCGCCCTTTGCCGAGACTGCTCGGTGATGCGTGTCGTGGAACAACAGCGTAAAGCCGGCGCCGTTGCGCCGCGCGCGACCGATCCGCTCCACCAGCGCCGGTTCAGTCCACTCGTGAACGATTACCACATCGGCATCGGCGATCGCAGTTTCATGATCGAATTGCTCTCCGTAGATTTGCGGCCGCAGTTGCGGGAACGCGGCGTGGAATTTTTCGACGGCCTGCGGCCCTTGATCATGCAAAAGATTGCAGCGGCTCCAGGAGTCTACATGTTCTAGCGCCAGTGCCTCGTGATGACGGCGGGTCAGCTCCCGCATCACGCCTCGCAGGAAATGCGCATTGCCATGGTTCCAATCGGAAACCAGCGAATGAGTGTAAAACAGAAATCTCATGATTGCTCCGCGGTTGCCAGATTGAGCGTGTGGTCCGTCAGATGCGCGTATGTCTCGAGCACCGATGCCGCCTGCCGTTCCAGATTGAACGCGCACGCACGCGCGAGCGACCTTGTCACCAGCTCTTTGCGTAGCTCCGCGTTGTCGTTGAGGCGCGTGCAGACAGATGCCAAGGACATCGGATCATAAGGATCGAAGAACAGCGCGCATCCGTCCCATAGCTCGCGATAGGTAGGAATATCCGACAGCACCAATGCTGCCCCGCATCGCGCTGCTTCTAGAGCAGTCAAGCCGAAGGGCTCGTAAACGGACGGCGATACGACGATTCGCGCGCATTGCATCAAGGCAACGGCCTTGGCATGCGACAGAGGACCACGTTCATCGGCGTTGCTGAATCGCAGCCTCTGGCCGGTGGGGCCCACGGAGGAGCCTGCGACGACAACGGGCAGCGACATCATTGCAGCCGCCCTGTCGAGCACCGCACCATTTTTGCCTTCGTCCCACCAGCGGCCGGCTGCGAAGACGAAGGTCTTCTTTGGATGCTGTCCGGCCTCAATCCGGCTGGCGTTGTAGACCACCCTGAGGCGGGAGATCGGGCCATAAGTGGCTTGCAGTGCAATCGCGTGGCTTTCGCTCGGCGAGAGCACCGAATCTGCGCAGTCGAAGCCTTCCCGGTTCACATCACGCTGCCAGGCCCAGTCGGGCGGCACCGGCGTTCCGCGCACGGCGGCAAACCATGTGACGACACATGAATGGGAAACCACGACGACGGGCAGGGGAGTGTCGATGCCAATGGCCTGCGATGGCAGGTTGAGATGTAGCAGATCGACAGCGTTGTCTCTGGCGATCCGAGCGATTTCGTCTGGAGCGCCGGCTATTTCAGCCCTGCTCGTGACCATCCAGTCGAGAGGAGCGTCAAGCCACACTAGTTTTCCTAGCGCCCTGGCCTCGCTGACCTGTGTCTCCGAGGGTGCAGGACCAAGACCCGCAAAGACGATTTCCACTCCTTCGCGCCGAAGTCCGGCCGCGAGATCCATGGCGTAGCGCCAGACTCCTCCGACCGAATCGACGGTCATCAATATGCGGATGCCCCGACCGATCATGCCGAAACCTTTCGATCGCGGCGCAAAACAGGCCGGCCGCCGAAACGGTTCTCGATAAGCCATTCCGCCAGGTGTTGCAGACCGCTCTTCCAGCCGACATGCGCACTCCAGCCCAGCGCGCTTTCCAATCTGCGTGTGTCTGCGACGAAGAAATATTGGTCTCCTGCCCGCCAGTCGCCGAAGGAGGTCTCGATTGGACGTCCCAGCAACCTGCCGATCTCGCGCAGAACCGCGAGGACACTGACGGCGTTTGCCGGGCCACCTCCAAGGTTGAAGGCGTTGCCGTTGATCCCGTCGATGCCGTTGAGCGCCGTGCGATAGGCGGCAACCGCGTCAGCAACATGAAGAATATCGCGGACTTGCTTGCCATCGCCGTAGATCGAGACGGGCTCACCGGCCAGCGCCCGGATGAGGAAGTGCGCCACCCAGCCCTGGTCTTCGGTGCCGAACTGGCGTGGGCCGAAGATACAGCTCATGCGCAGCACGGCCGTTGGAACACCGAAGGATTTCGAATAATCCAGGACATACTGATCAGCCACGCCCTTTGAGCAGCCATAGGGGGTGCAGAAATCGAGCGGCCGGTTTTCGCCGATGCCAAATGCCCGGATGGTTTCATCCACTGGCATATAGCGATCTTCGAACTCGCGCATGGCAAGGTCATCAAGCCCGCCATAGACCTTGTTGGTGCTGGCAAAGATCACGGGCGCGCGGCGTCCCGCCTTCCGCACCGATTCCAGAACGTTGATCGTGCCCCTTGCGTTCGCCTCGAAATCGTCGACGGGATGGATGAGGCTCGTCGTGACCGCGGTCTGGGCGGCGAAATGAAACACTGCCTTGGCATCGGTAAACGCTGCCTCGATGCTTCTGGCGTCTCGCACGTCGGCAAGCACCGGATGCACCCTTGCCCCATGCCGTTCAGTCAGCCAGCCTAGGTTCTGATCGACGCCGGATCGCCCGAGATTGTCGAGAACGACCACGTCTTCACCGTCCTGAAGGTAGCTGTCGGCGAGATTGGAGCCGATGAAGCCGCAGCCTCCGGTAATGACGATCGGTGCAGCTCCCTTGGCGAGGTTCGGAGCGGCAAGCCGCGTGACCTGCTTCAGGCGGTCGACGCCGCCTTCCATGAGCAGCCGCGCAAGCAGTTTCGGCTGGTTGTCATGGGTGACGGCTCCGAGGTGATAGTGCCGAGGGTCGAACCACAGGCCTTCCTGCACCGCAACATCCGGCGGTACGTCGCGCCAGGAATACCAGTACATCCTGTCGGCCGGCACGCTCAAAGCTTTCACGAAACGCCGTGCCTGTTCCATCTCGTCGTTGCGCCAGGTCGAATAGCCGGTTTCGGTAATCCAAATCTCGGCATCGCCATTGAAGCGGTCGATAATCTTTCGCATCTCGCCAAGATGCATGTCCCAGCCGCCCCAGGTGCCTTCCTCGCTGTCCCATGTGCCGGGGAACCCGTGGAAGCCAACGGCATAGACGACGCCAAGTACCCCGCGCTCGCCCATCAGATTGAGCCAATAGGGATCGAATGGGCACGGGCCACCGAGCACCGGTTTCCAGCCGCGATGCTTGGCCCAGTAGGCGGCACCGCCAACCATCTCGCAGAAGAGCAGGAAGTCCTTATCCTCTCGCCAGTCCCAGTCGAGCAGGTTGTTGGGCTCGTTCCACAATTCGATGTGGCCGAAGTACCGGCCGTATCGGGTAAGCACATGGTCGACGAAATCAGCGTATGATTTGAGATCGGCCGGTGGACCCGAAGACCGTCCCGTCCGGGACAAGGACGGCGGCGTGTAGTGAATGCAAGGAAGGAGATCGATTTCGCGCCCGAGCTTCGGGATCAGCCAGTCGAACCAGGCCTCACCACCGGGTGCAAGATATTCGGCCCATGAAAGATGCGTGCGGAGATAGCTTGCGCCGCTTGATCTGATGTCTGCGATCGTCTGTAAGGTCCGCTCGTGTTCACCTGGGCGGAACCACTCCACGAATCCGTAGGATCTCAGGGATCTATCGGCTTTGGCGGTCAATCCGGACTGGGTCATGACACCAGTCCTCTTTCTTCCAACTGCCGTTTCATCTCTCCCCCACGGTCGACCGCCCCAGTATGTCTTACCCAGTCGGCGAAAGGGCCTAGAGAGTTTTCGAGTTTGAAGCGCGACTCGAAACCGAGCAGCTCTCGCGCCTTGGAAATATCTGCGAAGCAGTTGCGGATATCGCCCGATCGTGCCTCGTGCATGATCTCGGGCCCTATCTCCGGCACGCCCATGGCCTCGGCAAGAAGTGTAGCCACCTCAGCGATCGTGTAGGCCTGGCCGCTGCCGATGTTGATTACATGCCCTGATGCATTGGGTTTTTCGAGTGCGAGGCGGAAGGCGCGGGCCACATCGCGCACGTGCACGAAGTCTCGCCGCTGCTGACCGTCCTCGAAGATCATCGGTGGCTGGCCGTTGGCAAGCCTCGAGGCAAAGTTCGCCAGCACGCCGGTGTAGGGATTGGACAAGGCCTGACCGGCGCCGAAGACGTTGAAGAGGCGCAGTGCCACTGCATCGACTTCGTAGGCATCTCCGAAGATCAAAACCTGTTTTTCCTGCGCATATTTCGTCAGGGCGTAGATCGAGGCGAGATCGACAGGTTTCTCCTCGTCCGTAGCGACGGGTCTCAAAGTCTTGCCGTCACCGCCGAGAATATCCCATTGCCCGGCCTTGATGCGATCACTCTTGCGCCTAACCAGGTCGAGCAGCGTGCCGTCGGCGGTTTGATAACGGCCTTCACCATAGACGCTCATCGACGAAGCGACGACGATGCGTTTCGGCCGGCGGCCAATCATCGCTTCCAGAAGAACAGCAGTGCCGAGGTCGTTGCTGCTGACATAACGGGCAATTTCATACATGGATTGTCCGACGCCAACCTCTGCAGCAAGATGGATGACGCCATCGACGCCAGATAGCGCACGCTCCACCGCGTTTTTGTCCCTGATATCGCCGCGCAGGAGTTCGGCAGCCTCGGGCAACGATACTTCAGCATCGCCATGAACCTGGTCGATCAAAGCGTCGAGGACCCGCACGTCGTAGCCATTTTCGAGAAGCTCCTCTACGACATGCCTTCCGATGAAGCCGCAGCCGCCAGTCACAAGGATCATCGCCATCAGATTTCCGTCCGCTCAGGTTGAAGATGACCTGCCGAACCAAGCTCGGCGGAGATTGTTCCTGGTTCAATGACATCTTCTTTGACATGTTCTTTGACATCATCCGGAACATCTGGCGGCGTCTTCGGTTAGACGGCCAATTCTTCGGCGGAATCTTCCTCGAAGATTTGAGAGCGGTAATCAAGGCAGGGTGGCCGGGCCGGGCGCATGTCCCGCAGCAACGATGCCGTCACTGACAATGTTCCAACCGGAGGAGCAGTTCATGACTATGTTGCCGAGACCGTCCGAGGGAAGGATCCGGGCGGCGATCATTACTGGACCGGGAAAGGTGTCCGTGGAGGAGAGGCCTTTTCCTCAGCCTGGACCGGGGCAGGTGAGGATCAGGCTTGAAGGCTCGGGCGTATGCGCCTCCAATCTCGGGCCTTGGGCTGGGCCGGAATGGATGATTTTTCCAACAGAGCCTGGCGCCCTCGGTCACGAAGGCTGGGGGAAGATCGACGCCCTCGGGCCTGGGGTATCGGCCTTCGGTGTGGGAGACCGTGTCGCCGCGCTTTCGTACCATGCCTATGCCACCCACGACATCGCGGATGCCGAGATGATCGTTCCGCTGCCATCAGCACTTGATGGACAGTCCTTCCCGGGCGAGCCGCTCGGATGTGCGATGAACATCTTCCGACGCAGCTGCATCGGTCCGGGCCAAACGGTTGCTATCATCGGGATTGGATTTCTCGGCGCTCTGCTCACGCAGCTTGCCAGCGGCGTTGGCGCGCGCGTCATCGCGATCTCTCGCCGCTCGTTTTCGCTGGAGATCGCCAGGCAGATGGGTGCCGCAGAAACGCTGGCAATGGACGACCACTGGCGGATTATCGAGGCCGTGAAACAATTGACCGACGGTGCCTTGTGTCAATGCGTCATAGAGGCGGTCGGCAAGCAGTGGCCGCTCGACCTAGCCGGCGAATTAACTGCGGAGCGTGGCCGACTGGTTGTGGCTGGATACCATCAGGATGGCCCCAGGCAAGTCAACATGCAGCTCTGGAACTGGCGCGGGCTCGACGTGATCAACGCCCATGAGCGCGACCCGAAGATCTATATTTCTGGCATACGTGAGGCGGTCAAAGCGGTGGTGGCCGGCAGGCTCGACCCGTCACGCCTGTATACGCACGTCTATCCGCTCGAAGGCTTGGGCGAGGCGCTCGACGCGACCCGCGACAGACCCGATGGTTTTCTCAAAGCGATGGTGACCTATTGATGAACACCATCATCGACAAGCGCTTCAACCAGACGAGGCTCAAACCAGCCAGGCTCGGATTCCTCGGTGTCGGCTGGATCGGTCGCAACCGAATGGAAGCGATCCTTCGCTCAAATCTGGCGGAGGCTGTCGCCGTTGCCGATCCCTCCGAAGCCATGGCGAGCGAAGCGCTTCGCCTCGCGCCCGATGCGAAAATCGTCACTGATCTCGACGCGCTCTTGTCACTTGATCTTGATGGCATAGTCATTGCAACTCCGAGCGCTCTGCACGCAGAGCAGTCGATAAGAGCCCTGCAGACCGGCGTTGCGGTGTTCTGCCAGAAGCCGCTCGGCAGATCCGCGACGGAAGCGGCTGCAGTCGTGGCTGCGGCCAGATCAGCCAACAAGCTATTGGGAGTCGATTTGTCCTATCGTCATACCATAGGCATGCAGCGTATCCGCGATCTGATCAGACGTGGAGAGCTCGGCAAGATCTTCGCCGCCGATCTCGTCTTTCACAATGCCTATGGCCCAGACAAATCCTGGTTCTACGACAAATCGCTATCCGGCGGAGGATGCGTGATCGACCTCGGCGTTCATCTCATCGACATGGCGCTCTGGTGTCTCGATTTTCCTCAAGTGGCTGAGATCACCAGCACTTTGATGAAAGCGGGCGAGTTTATCGATAGACTGGAGGACGTCGAAGATTTTGCCGTCGCTACGATCACCTTGGCAAATGGTGCTGTCCTCCGGCTTACTTGCTCCTGGCGACTGCAGGCGGGGTGCGATGCTGTGATCAGCGCCGACTTCTTCGGAACAGCGGGGGGCGCATCTTTCAAAAATGTCGGCGGTTCATTCTATGACTTTGCTGCTCAGCGCTTACGCGGCACTGCCACCGAAAGTCTCACTGAGCCGCCTGATGATTGGGGAGGTCGGGCGGCGGTGGACTGGGCGGCGCGGCTTGCCGGCGGTCAGCCCTACGATCCAGCCTGCGAACGGCTTGTCGACCTCGCGAAAATTATCGAGGACATTTACGGGAGCGCGAAACTGACCAGCATAACGCCAGAGACTGGCCCGATCTGACAGAATTGTTTGATGTCATCGGTGAATCGACTGGAACCGTCAGGCCTTCTGCCGGTTTTGGCGGTCGCAATTCATCTGCGGGATCAACATGGCCTCTCGACCAGCACGGATGACGTCGAAGCGGCGGGCAGCCTCGAGCGACATGCTCGCCCGCAGTAAGATTCCTGTCTGGATCGTAAAGGCACTTCTTTCCAATGGCGTCAAGCGGGTCAGTAAACTGGCGGCGATGACCGACGACGAACTTCTGGCAATTCCGGGTATCGGCAAACGGGCCGTTGAACTCATCCGGTCGGCTCTCAGTTCCCGCGATAGCGGGGAAAAGAAGAGGGTGGGCGGTCAAAAACTACCTGTTCGCCAATGAAGTGGATCCTCGGCCGAGGTGAATAGCAACACGAAACCCTGGATCTTGCGGGGGCGCCGGAATTGCCACGATGTTAACGCTTCTTTTTCTTGGCATTCGCTTCAACAAAGCGACACGCGATGCGCTAAGCCACGTAGCTCGTTCGCGGAACAACCTGCCCTTTCCGGAGTTTGGTAGCAGCACTGCTCCCGGCATCAGAAAGTGCATCGCGGATGGTTCCGTCGGTGTTGGCTTCTCTGCAGGGAGTGCTGTTCCATTCAGCACGTGCGCCGAGGTCCGCCGGGACCGCAACTATCTGCAGGATGTTTCAATCATGACAGCAAGACCTAGAAAGAAACCGAAGATCGGCTTTGATAGCGGACCGGTGGGTGGGTGGGGTTCAGCAAAATCGGTGGGAGAAATTCTTATCCGCGAACACATTCCGGTTTCTGGTCCCGCGCTGCTGTCACATCAAAACAAGCCAGACGGATATATGTGCGTCAGCTGCGCCTGGGCCAAGCCGGCAAAGCCTCATCCGTTGGAATTCTGCGAAAACGGCGCCAAGGCGACGATATGGGAGACGACGAGCCGACGTGCGGATCGCGCGTTCTTCGCGGCGCACTCCCTGACGGAGCTGGAAGGGTGGCTCGATCACGATCTGGAGGAGCAGGGGCGTCTTACCCATCCGATGCGATGGGATGAGGCAACGGACAAATATGTTCCAGTCTCATGGCAGTCCGCATTCGAGGAGATCGGCCGCGAGCTGCGTGGCATTCCGCCGGAGAAGGCAGAGTTCTATACTTCCGGCCGCGCCTCGCTCGAAACCTCATATATGTACCAGCTTTTCGCTCGTATCTTCGGCAGCAACAATCTGCCCGACTCTTCCAATATGTGCCACGAGAGCTCGTCCGTCGCGCTGCCGGAAAGCATAGGCGCTTCCGTCGGTACGGCGGTCCTCTCCGATTTTCAGAACTGCGATTGCATTTTCTATCTGGGGCAAAATGTCGGAACATCGTCGCCGCGGCTGCTTCACGATCTTCAGGATGCTGTCGACCGCGGCGTGAAGATTGTCACTTTCAACCCGCTCCGAGAACCTGGTCTCGAACGTTTCATCAATCCTCAAGCGCCGAGCCAGATGCTGACCGGCAAGGAAAC
Organism: Rhizobium sp. BK650; assembly: GCF_014195325.1. Classification (GTDB taxonomy): domain Bacteria; phylum Pseudomonadota; class Alphaproteobacteria; order Rhizobiales; family Rhizobiaceae; genus Rhizobium. Next base: position 13,478 of record NZ_JACIBK010000001.1, read on the forward strand.
GCCGATCTCCAGCGAATATTATCAAGTGAAAAATGGCGGAGATATTGCGGCTCTCTTTGGCGTCTGCAAAGCGCTGATAGAAGCAGACGATGCCCTGCATAAGCCAGGCCTCAGCAAAGTCTCGGGTTCAGACGCAGAGCCGGACGATCCTGCCAATGCCGCGGCCGTAGCCTTCGCCGCCTCAATGCGGGCGGCAGATAGAAAACATGTCCTCGATCATGATTTCATCGCCGAACATACATCGGGGTTCGAAGAGTTCGCTGCCGCCGCGAGGAACTATGAATGGCGGGAGCTGGAGCAGGTATCAGGGCTCACGCGCGAGCAGATGACGCAGGCGGCCCACACCTATGCCTCTTCCGACGCGGTACTCATGGTCTATGGGATGGGACTGACTCAGCATGTTATGGGCGTCCAGAACGTTCAGATGGTGGTCAATCTCGCCCTGCTGCGCGGTAATGTAGGCAAGCCGGGCGCCAATATTTGCGCTGTCAGAGGCCACTCCAACGTACAGGGGCAACGAACGGTCGGCATTACGGAAAAGCCTGATCTTGCGCCATTGGACAAGCTGGCGGAGCTCTATCATTTCGATCCGCCACGCTGGAAGGGCCATGGCACTGTGGATGTGTGCAAGGCCATTCGCGAAGGGGAAAGTCGGGCCTTCATCAGCCTTGGCGGCAATTTCTTGCGTGCTGCACCTGATACAGTGGCGTTGGAAGCCGCGTGGCGAAAGCTGCGTCTGACCGTGCAGATTGCCACCAAGCTCAATCGGAGCCATGTCATTCACGGTGAGATCGCTTACTTGCTGCCGTGCCTGGGGCGATTGGAAATCGACACGCAGGCGAGTGGCCCGCAAGCGGTCTCCATCGAAAGTTCCGTGGCGCATTTCCATGGTTCACGGGGCAGGGCAGCACCTGCCAGTTCCGAATTGCTATCAGAACCCGCCATTATTGCCGGGCTGGCCAAGGCAACCTTGGCCGAAAGCAGCGTGCCCTGGGATCGCTGGGTCGCAGACTATTCCCAAATCCGCGACGCAATCGAGCGGACATATCCGGAAACCTTTAAGGGATTTAACCAGCGGCTCTTCCAGCCGGGCGGCTTCCCCCGACCGCTGCCAGCGAGGGAGCGCCGATGGGTGACGACGAACGGCAAAGCCAACTTCATCACGCCGCCACGCCTGTTTCCGCAGTTCGAAGGCGTCGAGGATGAAAGTATTCTTCACCTTGCGACCTTGCGTTCGAACGATCAGTTCAACACGACGATTTATGGATACAGCGATCGCTTTCGTGGCGTCGACGGTACTCGCCGCGTCGTTTTTTTAAATTCCGCTGACATCGCCCGCCTAGGCTTCGTCGACGGAGACCGCGTTGATCTCTCGACTGCGATCGAACCGGAGACGAAGCGCATGATCTCAGGCTTCCGGATTGTCCCCTATGACATTCCGAAAGGATGTTGCGCAGCCTACTATCCAGAAGCAAACCCGTTATTCCCGCTCAGCCATCACGACGAAAAAGCAAAAACGCCGGCATACAAGCTGTTGCCCGTGCGCCTCAGCCGGTCTGAAACAGCGCCGCTCGAGTGAATGGCGCAGGGGATCAGGCGATGCCGGAGAAGATCTGGAAGCGGAAACTTGGCTGGTGTTCGGGCATCGTTGTTCTGGTCCTTGCCATGTGTCTGGTTGCTGCGGTCGGGTGGTTGCGTGAGCCGAGGCAATACCGCGCTGATCCACCTGTTGCGGATGCGCTCGGAGGCATACGGTTAATGGCCAACGGAATCGGAGGCACGCCGCCAGAAGTATATTTTGCTCTCAACAAACCATACGAGACGAACGGCTACGATCTTAGCCAGGGAAAGCGGCTCTATGCCTGGTTCGGCTGCTCCTCCTGCCACGGTGACGGCAGAGGCGGAATTGGTCCGTCCTTCCTCGACGGGTGGTGGCTATATGGTCCCTCCATGGTCTCGATCGTCGCCTCCATCCGCGATGGGCGTCCGCATGGGATGCCCGCCTTCAAGGACAAGATGACGATCGATCAGATTTGGCAGCTCGCCGGCTACGTCAAGGCGGTCGGGTCTTATACCGCCAGTTCCGTTGCACCCGGCCGTGACGACGACCGTTACACGCGCCCAGCCGAAAACCGCGCACCGGCTGCCATTTTTTTCGAGCAGGGTCCGACAGCCTTGAAACCTGACCAAGGTCCATCACCGTGAACAACCGCTCTTTGCCCGCGCTCCTGCTCCTGCTTTCCGGATGCAGCAGTCCGCAATCGGTTCTCGACGCATACGGTCAGGCTGCCATCGCTCTGAAGGAGCTGATCGTCTTCATCGTCGCGGTCGCAATCATCATCTGGCTCGCGGTGGTGGTTTTCATGGCGTTTGCGCTTCTACGCCGCCAGCGCCAGCCAGTTCTGGATTCTCGATCAGAGCGGCGGACAATGATTGTCGTGGCAACCGTCACCGCAGCTACCGCTCTCGTCGTTGCCATCCTGACCGTAGCGAGCTTCTATACGACGCGTGCCTTGAATAGCGATGGAACCGCCGATCTCACGATAACTGTTCGTGCTCAGCAGTGGTGGTGGCAGTTCATCTATGCCGATCAGGATCAAAGGCAGATGTTTCAAACCGCTAACGAGCTTCATATTCCGGTGGGCAGAACTGTCCGCCTTCACCTTCAGGCCAGCGACGTGATTCATTCTTTCTGGGTGCCGAGCCTTGCCGGTAAGCTGGACCTTATCCCAGGCCGAGACAATATCCTGACCCTGCGGGCCGAAAAGCCGGGCGTCTATCGCGGTCAATGCGCCGAATTCTGTGGCCTCCAGCACGGCCATATGGCCTTCCTCGTCATCGCCGAAGATGATGACGCCTACCGGCATTGGTCCGACAGGCAACGGCTTGACGGAGCAGCGCCAAGCGGGGCTGATGCCATCGCCGGTCAGGCAGTTTTCCTGGCCAAACCATGCGCAGCCTGTCATACGATACGCGGAACGCTCGCGTCGGGATCGACCGGACCTGATCTCACTCATGTCGGAAGCCGACGCACGATTGCAGCCGGTTTGCTTGAGACCACCCGCGGCTCGCTTGCCGCCTGGATAGCCGATCCCCAAACGTTAAAACCCGGAAACAACATGCCGGTCGTGCCGCTGAGTGCCGACGAACTGCGGCAGCTTTCCGCCTATATGGAAAGCCTCCGATGACACAGGATCAAGCTTCCGCCGCTCCGACAGATATCGGACTCGCCGATGCCGAGGTCGAGCGCCAGCTCTCCGTCACCTGGGGCTCGCAGCCGGGTTTTTGGGGCGCCATTGCGACTGTCGACCACAAGGTCATCGCAAAACGTTATCTCGTGACGGCGTTCGTCTTTCTCATCCTCGGTGGAATGCTTGCGCTTGCCATGCGCCTGCAGCTGGCCCAGCCGGAAGCCCGGTTCATCGGCCCTGACCGGTACAACCAGATCTTCACAATGCACGGGTCGAACATGATGTTCCTCTTCGCTGTTCCGGTGATGGAGGCCATGGGCGTTTACTTCGTCCCCCTCCTGGTCGGTACCCGCAACATTGCCTTTCCGAGACTGAATGCCTTTTCTTATTGGATATTCCTCTTCGGAGGCATCCTGCTCTGGCTATCCTTTGCGCTCGACACGGCCCCCGACGTCGGATGGTTTGCCTACGTGCCGCTGTCGGGACCCGAATATGGCTCCGGCAAACGCGCCGATATCTGGGCGCAGATGATCACCTTCACTGAACTCTCGGCGCTCGCGGTAGCGGTCGAGATCGTGGTCACCGTCTTCAAGCAGCGGGCGCCGGGGATGTCGCTGGACAGAATTCCCGTGCTGGTCTGGGCGATGCTCGTCATGTCGTTTCTCGTCATCATGGCAATGCCGGCGATCATGTTCGCCAGTTCGACGCTGATCCTCGACCGCCTCGTGGGAACGCAGTTTTATAATCCGGCAGAAGGAGGCGACGCGCTGCTGTGGCAGCATTTGTTCTGGTTTTTTGGCCATCCCGAGGTCTACATCATTTTTGTTCCGGCCGTCGGGATGGTGTCGACCATATTGCCTGCTTTCGTTGGACGCCCGCTTTTCGGTTACGTGCTCATGGTGATGGCCCTGATTACCACCGGAATTCTATCGTTCGGGCTCTGGGTGCATCACATGTTCACAGTCGGATTGCCCCGGCTGGGAGAGAGCTTTTTCACCGCCTCCAGCATGGCAATTTCAATCCCAGCCGGCATTCAGATTTTCTGTTGGCTGGCAACGATGTGGGCGGGACGACCGGTCTTTCGAACGCCCTTCCTGTTCGTCATCGGGTTCATTGTCACATTCGTCATCGGTGGCCTCACCGGCGTCATGGTCGCATCGGTCCCCGTCGATACGCAGGTGCACGACACCTATTTTGTCGTCGCACATTTCCACTACGTTCTGATCGGCGGTGCTGTCTTCCCGCTGATCGGCGCCATTTATTACTGGTTTCCGAAGATGACCGGAAGAATGATGAGTGAACGGCTGGGCCGCTGGGCCTTCTGGCTGATCTTCATCGGTTTTCACCTGACGTTTTTTCCGATGCATATACTTGGCCTGGTGGGCATGCCGCGCCGCGTCTACACATACCAGCCCGAGCTGCCATGGGGTGGCTTGAATCTGTTCGTCAGTCTGAGCTCCATCGTCCTGTCGCTTGGTTTCCTGATTTTTTTCATAGACGCGCTTCGCAGTGGGCGCTCTGGCGCACTTGCCGGCCCCAATCCCTGGAATGCAACGACCCTGGAATGGACGACATCCTCGCCGCCGCCCCCTTATAACTACCGACGCATCCCCGTCGTTGACGCGCGGGAATTGCCATTGCCGGCCGATGGCCAGATCGCGGTTGCGAGCGGGCTGAGAACCGATCGCCGCGAGCTGTTGGTGACGAGTGTCGTTGAGGCGCTGCCGGAAGCGCGCGAGTCGTCGCCAGCCGATAGCGTCTGGCCTTTCTGGGCGGCCATTGCCACCGCAATCATGCTGATCTGGTCGATGTTCTCGCCCTGGGCCGTCGTCTGGGGCTCCATCCCGATCGCAATTACCCTCATCGCGTGGTTCTGGCCCAAAGGCAGCCCGGAGGATGAATCATGAAGGACCGGGTCGTGCTCGACGTTTCCCACTTACCGTTGCACGGGATGGGCTCTGCCTCCCCGACCTGGTGGGCAACGGGGGCATTCATGCTGATCGAAGGATCAGGGTTCGGTTTGGCCATTGCGGTCTATTTCTATCTGATGAGCCTGGCGCCGCAATGGCCGATCGATGCGCCGCCTCCTGACTTGCTTCCCGGTACGCTCCTGACGGGACTGCTGCTCGCCAGCGTCATCCCAAACATCATGGTGTCGCGATGGGCTGAGCAGAAGAAATTGAGGAAAGTGCAAATTGGCTTGGTGGTGATGTCACTCTTTGGTATCGCTCCGTTGGCTGTACGCGCGTTCGAATTTCCCGCGCTGCATGTGAGCTGGGACGACAATGCCTATGGTTCGATCGTCTGGACCCTGCTTGGGCTGCATACGACCCATATCCTCACCGATCTGATCGACACGCTGGTGCTGACATGCCTGATGTTTACCCGCCACGGCGACAATGCGCGTCGCTACGGCGACGTTCAGGACAATGCGCTTTACTGGAACTTTGTGGTCATCACTTGGCTTCCCCTCTATATCTGCATCTATTGGGTGCCTCGACAATGAGTGTCGCTATAGCAAGAACTTCCGGATTGACCCTATCGCCGGCTGCCTGGGCGGTGAGCAGCCAACTTGGGCAGATGCTCCCCAACGCAGATTGCGGCAGGGGAACCATATGGATGGTATTCGTGGCCTTCCTCGCGACCACTCTAGCTGTCGCCGGCGCGATAATTTCATGGCATGGCTACCAGTCAACGGCATCGCGCAGTGCGCTCTTCATCAGCAGCGTGGGAGTGCTCTCCGGATTTGGTTTTGCCTTTGCATTGTTTCTTCAGGGGGCAGCCACGCTGCTGCTGAACCCATGCCTCCGGTGATCGCGCCCATCATGCCGATCTCGTCGATCGACGTCGTAAGCAGAGGAGGCGTCCGTGCAAATCGCGTTCACTCGCCTTAACTATGCCTTGGCCGCCCTCGTTCTGGCCCTGGCCTTTATCGGTTTCGCAGCCGATCGACTCAGGGACAAAGAGAAACGCCAGACGGTGGCGACCGCCATGACGTCGGGCGATGCCTCCCGGGCACCAGCAATCTTTCGTCGCTATGGATGCGGGGGATGCCATGTCATTCCTGGCATTCCGGGCGCGGATGGGAAGGTTGGCGGGCCGTTGGCCGATCTGCGGCAACGTATCTATATCGGTGGCGTCGCCAGCAATACGCCAGAGAATCTCATACAGTGGATCGTTCTCCCGCAGCGCTTCTCCGCGAATTCCGCAATGCCCGCAACGGGGATTTCTGAAGCCGAGGCAAGGGATCTGGCTGCCTATCTCTACGCGCAGTAGATCAAGGATGGGGCGTCGGCCGGGGCGGCAGCGACTTGACGTAGCGTGCAATTGCATCTCGGTCACCCTGAGGAAGCTGTGCCGTATTGGCGACGACATCCGCCATCGATGAACCGACCCGGCCGTGGTCCGGCGTCTCGCCGGTGCTGAGCATGGTAGCGATCTGTGCTTCGGACCAGCCGCCAATGCGGCTCGGGGTGATATTGGGCACAAAGCCAGTGCCTTCGGGGTCAGGCCCTCCAGCAAAACGCGTCGAAGGTTTGATTGCGCCCAGCATGTTGCGGGTCGAGTGACATTCGGCGCAGTGACCGAGGGTCTCGACCAGATAGCCACCGCGGTCGTGCATAGCATCGCCGTTGAAGGCAGCCTCGGACTTGCCCTCATGAAAAAACAAAAGCTTCCAAAATGCCAGCGGCCGGCGCAACCTGAACAGCAACGGCAGTTCATGCGGCGGAGGTCGTCCGGTTACCGGCGGCAGCGTTCGCAGATAGGCGTAAAGATCCTTCACATCGTCGAGCGACATTCCAGTGTAGCTTGGATAGGGGAATGCGGGATAGTAATGTTCGCCACGAGGCGAGACGCCGCCGATCAACGCATTTGCAAGATCGGCGACCGACCACGATCCGATGCCATCCACGGGATCGGGCGAAATGTTTGGGGGCCTGAACATCCCGAACGGTGAGGCGAGCGCCAAGCCGCCGCCCAGTTTCAACCTGTCCGGCTGACCGGGTGTGGCGTGGCATGAAGAGCAGTCGGCGGCGAGAAAGACCAGCTTTCCTTTCACAGCGTCGCCTGCCGTCAAGGCGGCATCCTCGGGACTGAAACGAGGATGGGCTTCCGTGACGTAGAAGAAAAGAAGCGCGGCGATCAACGTGCAACCGATTCCGCCTGCAATCAGCCAAACCGCCGCTGATGACAGCAAGTTTCGAACGCGAAGACGAGCGGTGCGGAGATTGCCATCGACTGAAGACGAGCTGCTCATCATGTTCTTCCGCCTGACCGCATCCTCCGGGAGTTCAAGGGGTGCCCGGGAGATCAGTTGTGGTTTCCGATAGGTCCTTTTCCTCCTCTCCCGCAGCCATCATCTCGCGAAGCGGCGAGCGGGACAGATTTTTCTCGATCGCTTCATGACCCGGCGTATCGGGAAGCGCATCGCGGAAGTTCCTGGCGTAATCTTTCGGCATTTTCGGCGGCATCATCGGCTCATATTGGTCGACGAGGGCCTGAATGACGACCGGGCCAGCCACAGAAAACGCGTCTGCAAGCGTTGGCTCTATCTCGTCGAACCGCCTGATCGTAAAGCCACGACCTCCCATTGCTTCTGCCGCCTTGGCAAAATCGATCGGCGCCAGTTCGCAGGCAAATTGAGGGTTTCCGAGAAACATCATTTGCTCCCAGGCGATCTGATTGAGCATTCCGTTGCAGATGACCAGCAATTTCAGGGGAAGGCCGAGGCGAACGGCCGTCGAAAACTCTCCGAGCTGCATGCCGAAGCCGCCATCGCCGACGATTGCATAAATTGGTCGCTTTGGATCGGCTAGGCCGGCTGCGATCGCATAAGGCAAGCCGGAGGCCATCGAGGCGAGGGCGCCGGAGACGGCGAACTGGTTTTCAGTGCCAAGATCTATATGCCGTGCCGCCAGCTCTGTGTTCTGGCCGGAATCGGCTACCACGACGCCATTCATCGTGATGCGCTGCCCGAAAGCTCGAACCACGGCCTGCGCCTTCAACGGGGCGCTCTGATCCGTCTCCATGGTGTTCATTTTTTGGCGCCAGGAGGACATCGCCCTTTGCGCCTGTTCGAGAAATGACCGATCCGCCTTTCTCGTCAGCTTGCTGTTGAGGAGCCGAAGCGATTCTTTAGCATCCCCCACAAGACCGGCATCAACAGGGAAGCGCAGTCCCACCCGTTGGGGGTCGCTATCGATCTGTACGCCGCGGGCGGCCTCGGGCCGTGGGTAGTATTCGATGTAAGGAAACGACGAACCGACGATCAACAGGGCATCGCATTGTTCCATGACCGCTTGCGACGGTTCAGTGCCCAAAATGCCGATACCGCCTGTGGTCAGCGGATCGTCGTCGGAGAGGGCCGTCTTGCCGAGTAGGGCTTTGACGACCGGCGCCGCCAGCAATTCGCCAGTCTGGCGTAGTTCCTCCTGTGCACCGATAGCGCCCCGGCCAGCGAGGATCGCTATTTTGCGCGCATCGTTCAAGATCTTGGCTGCGTGATCGAGTTCGATGTCGTCGGGTACCTGGCGACCCTGGAAATAGCGGTTCGGCACATGTTTTGGCCGATTCCGTTTCGACCGGGATTTCGAATCCATTTCCTGAACGTCGTTGGCAATCGAAAGATGCGCAACGCCGCGGCGCGAGAATGCCGAGCGGCAGGCGAGGCTGGCGACGTTTTCCATGTGCGATGCGTCACTGACATGCGCATTATAGATTGCGACATTGTCAAACACGCGAGTGAGGTCAACGTCTTGTTGCGTAAAGGTTTCGATCAGGTCATGAAACTGCGTCCCGGTAATCGCAAGTACCGGCATCTGGTCGAGCTTGGCGTCATAAAGGCCCGTCAGCAGATGAGTGCCGCCCGGCCCAGACGTCGCGAGACAAACGCCAAGCTTGCCGGTGAACTTTGCATAGGCGCTCGCCATGAAAGCTGCCGATTCCTCATGCCGAACCTGTATGAACCGGATCTGATCCTGGCGTTTGCGCAACGCCTCCATCACGCCGTTAATGCCGTCTCCGGGGAGGCCGAAGATGACTTTGACGTCCCAATCGATCAGGGTATCGATCAATATGTCTGCGGCATTGGGCATCGAACTGGTCCTTTGCTTGTCAAAGACTGCAAACCTCTTTCGCTATCAAAGGTTCCGACGCGCTCACCTGAAGCATCCGCTGGCATGCGACGGGCGAAAAATAGGACAGCAGGATCCCCACCTCTCTGGTCACGTGCTATGCAGCAGGCCGTAGACGAGGATCGCGACGTAGAGCAGGAAGGCGATGGCGGCTACGGTGGCGATCAAAACGACGATCATCCGCCCACCTTTCAGGCTTTTTTGCTGCTGTTCAGCGGTGGGCCGGTTTGCCTGGATGGGATCGTCTTTGGGGTTTTCCATCAAAGGGGCTTTCCCGTCGAGAGCTGTGCAGACTTATCACCTCTGCTGCCTGCTCTCATTGTCCCAGTCTCGAGAGACAGGACGGTTCCGATGTAGGTGATTAGCGGTCGGTTCGATTTGTGGTTCATCTGCCTCTCCTTATGTTCCACGAACCATGGAACCCGCTCAATGTTCCTGGCAGCAGGCCTCAATGTGCTTTCTCCGCGTCGGGTCGCACGCTGCCGGATTTCTTCAATTTGCTAAGTGGCCGGATCAATCGCCCATTGGCTGGAACTTTAGCCGGTGGCATCGGTTCGATTCCGTGCCACGCGATCACGGCGAAAATGCCAAAAACATTGAATCCGAAAGGTGCGCTGGAGGGCGTGGGATGCAAGTGAAATGGAGGCTCCAATGACGACAGCAAATACGACGACCAACCATGCAGCAATTCGCAAGTGGGTGGAGGCGCGCAAAGGGCATCCCTCCCGTGTCAAGGGTGCCAAACAGGGAGGCATATTGCGCATCGATTTTGGGGAGCCGGAAGAAAATCTGGAAGAAATTTCCTGGGATGAGTTCTTCGCCATTTTTGACGAAAACGAACTTGCTTTTCTTCATCAGGAAAAGACGGAGGGTGGTGAGAAGAGCCGCTTCAATAAATTCGTCAGTCGCAACTGACGACGGGACACTGGGCGGCAAGCTCTAGCTTTCTTCCGTCCAGCAGTCGCCCGCGTTTTGCGTGACATCTGGCATTAACGCGGCGCCAACCGATCGGGTCTGTTCTTCCAATCCTTGTAAGGGACCAGCATCTGACCCGGAAACCGCTTTTCGATTGCCGTTTCCGCAAGGACGATTTTTGCGAATACGTCATCTTCTGGCGAGGCTTGCTTCGAAGCTTCACTCCGCCTCTCCAAATCGGCCATCAGTTCGAAAAGTTCCTCATCCGTCATCGTCTCGAGCGCTGAGGCGAATTCACGCTCCGGGATAGTGGCAAAATTCGTCATGAGCACCTCCTGCCGATAGGTCACCTGGTCTCCATCTCATCAGTGCGGGGACCGATGATGTCGAAAGGCATTATTTTTCTGGGTCGTTATTTTCGGTGGTTGCAGCTGCCGGAAGCCTGTTCTGAGTTCCTTCCCTGTCCGGCGGCTGTGAGGGTGCTGTCGGGGCACTGGCGACGTAGAGACCAAGCCCAAGAGCGCCGGCAGCAACGACAAAGGCACCGGCTATCGCCACAACGGATCGCTGCCCGTCCTGCTTGATCATTCCGAAAGCGAGAGCGATTCCAAGGAGTGCTGCTCCGCCTGCGATTGCAAAAAGCCAGAGGTAATTGATCATCGTCAGCCCCAATATCGGTCCCTCAATCTGGAAATGTACGAAGGTTCCCGAGCGTCTTCGTTGGTGGCGCAGCCGGTCGCGAACCATCTACGACCGGTAGTGATCGTCTACTGGTTCAGATCCTTTGCCATCTGCAGATGATGTTCAAGCGCCGGCCTTGTGCCTGCGGCCCAGGCTTTCAGCTCGGCATTATCGCCGCCATCGCCGTAGCGCTTGAAGAGGTCGACCGCGTCCTTGTGCGCGGATTCCTGATCCGAATGATATTGCTTGATGAAATCGTCGCCCTGAAGGCCCTTCAGCTTCGCCAGCATGTCCTGCTGGGCCTTGGGCATAGAACTCGGTAACTGAGCTTGCACCTTCCCGCCGGAAACCAGCGCCTTGAGTTCTCTGCTCGTCTTTTCATGATCCGTCACCATCTGCTGAGCGAAGGTCTTGGTCGCAGCATCACCGCGCTCGAGCGCCAGCTTGCTGGATTGGATCTCGAACATGTCGCTGGCCGCGGCTTCCTGTACAAAGTCTTCCGTCTTCGGTGCCACACCGATCAGCGAGTTGACCCCTGTCTTTTCCGCAGCGGATTGGGCCATGACGGGTCCGGCAAGCGAAACGGCGAGTGAAGCGATGATGACTTTCTTCATGTTTCTGGTCTCCTGTTTGGTGCGACCAGAACTTCAAAAGCGCCAAAGTGTTCCCGGTTCGTGGAGTGCCATTGTCGTGGCTTTGGCATTCTGACTAGGAGAGAGTGCGGCGGCGAGCGTCCACCGCTGCCGTAGCTCCAGCATGCTGTTGCAGGCAAGCGCTGAAAGCTTAATGCAGCAATCTCGACGCGGCTGCGGTTCATCCGGCGAATAGTTCATGGGGTGGTTGCGTGAGCGCTCGAGCGATCCTGAACAGAAATGCTGCTGCAAAGGGTAGTGAAGCCGGTATCCACATCAGAAGTCCGGCGAGTTGCTGATCTTCAAGAGGCGACAGGCCATAGGCTTGCGACGTGAGAAAATGCGGGCTGAAGAGAGGGTGCGATGCAAAGGTCAGAAACGCACCGAGCGCCGTCATCTGCAGGAGCGTTGCGGCGGAGATGATGAGCGCGCCGCCTGCAGGTCGTCTGACGTCAAGAATTTCCTTCCAGAGCCACACGGCCGACAGGAAAAGCGGGAGTTCCATTATCCAGTAGGGAGCATTTCCTGACAGGGCCCAAGCATAAGGGATGGGCAGATGCCATAACCAGAGCATCGTCGTGTGAAAGACGAAGACGAATATCAATGGCACCCGATCCAAGAACGTCTCCCGGCTGAAAATAAAGCGCCAGATAAACGGTGCAGCGAGCGAGATAAGTACGAAGTGATGAACTGCTCTTGCCGAGAACAATGCTGAACTCAGCGCGCACAAGGGAGAAACGAAGGCGACGACAAGGAGAAGGATAGCGACCAGCCATTGCCGGATGCGACTGTCCCGACGTGCCCGGATCCAGGTTAATGCCGCGACGAGGCTTATCGCGAACATCAGGTAAGGATCGACATTCCAATCCGACATCAACAGTTGAGGCGATGGCGCAGTGCCGCAGTATGGATCGAGTTCGAAAGTCATGGCACCGCCAAACATTGTCGCTTCGGCCACTAAACACTGGCTATCAGGGTTTGTTCCGGCGACAACCCTCCAGATACCGATAATAACCGCCAAGGCGGTGCTTCCACTCTGCTGGATCAAGGAACAATGTGTTAAATCGCTCAGGAGAGTGATCGTGAGATGGCCAAGGAATTCGCCGGGCAGGCTGGCAAAGATCGCTGGGCGATAGAGCGACGGAGGCGATGTCGAACCGAATGGCGGCGTAAAGAACGGGTTGGCTTACTCATCGCGTCGCAAGTTGCGAATTCGGTCGAAAAGAACAGCAAGTACAATTGCACCGCCAATAAAACAGCCTTGCCAGAAGGCGTTGATGCCGAGCAAGCCCAGACTGTTGCGGATAACCTCGATGAGTGCTGCACCGATCAACGCCCCAAAGGCGGTGCCGACGCCGCCGGCAAGGTTGGCGCCGCCGATAACCGCGGCAGCTATGACCTGAAGTTCCATCCCCGCGCCGATATTTGTGGTAACAGCACCGAGCCAGCCGGTTTGGATGATGCCGGCAATCCCCGCCGACAGAGCGGAGATCATATATACGATGACCTTGATCCTCTGGACGGGAACGCCTGTCAATGTCGCCGCGTGCTCATTGCCGCCGATGGCAAAAACATAGCGGCCGAACTTCGTCCAGCGCAGCACAAAACCGGTCATGAGCGCCAGCACGATCATGTAAAGCACTGGATTGGCGATACCGAAAAACCAGGCGCCGCCACCCAGCGCCAGCAGCTTGTCGTGATCCGGCCCGAACTGAAAAACGACAGTGTTGTTGGATGCGACCATCGCAAGGCTGCGCGCAATAGACAGCATGCCGAGCGTTACGACGAAGGGCGGAAAGCCTAGATAGGCAATCAACAGGCCGTTGAAGGCGCCCACCACAAGAGCAGTCCCGATCGAAGCAGCGATGCCGATTTCAATGCTATATCCCGCGTGCATGACGACAGCCAGCACCATGCTGCACAGGCAAAGCACCGACCCAACGGACAAATCGATGCCCCCGGTAATGATGACCAGTGTCATGCCCAGCGCGATAATGGCGACGAAAGTGACGTTGCGGGTGATGTTGTAGATGTTTTTCGCTGTTGCAAAGGAATCCGTTGCCATAGACAGGAAAACGCAGGCGAAAATGACTGCGATCAGAACCCAGAATGTCTGGCCGCTCAAAACGGCTGCAAGCCAGCTGCGCTGCTTCTGCCCAATCGTCTGGTCAAGTGTAATCGCCATCGTCAACCTTCTTTTCTGCCGCAACTGATAGCATCGATCACACCTGTTCGATGGCGCCTGTGATGAGCCCCGTCACTTCCTCGGGCGAACTTGCTGCAATTGGCTTGTCAGCTACCTTCCTGCCTCGTCGCATCACGATCACGCGGTCCGCGACCGAAAAGACGTCGGGCATGCGGTGGCTGATCAGGACGACGACGATGCCCCGGTCACGCAATTGGCGGATCAAATTCAGAACTTCGGCCACCTGGCGCACGGAAATGGCTGCCGTCGGCTCGTCCATCAGCACGATTTTCGCTTCCGACAGCATCGTCCGGCCAATCGCGACAGCCTGCCGCTGGCCGCCTGACATTTGCTTGACGAGGTCGCGTGGCCGCGTTTCTGATTTGAGTTCGCGGAAAATCTCGCCAGCGCGTTTGTACATGGTCTTGTAATCGAGGATGCGGAAAGGCCATATGCCACGCCGCAGTTCCCGCCCGAGAAACACATTCGCCGCCGCTGTAAGATTGTTACACAGCGCCAAATCCTGGTGAACGATCTCTATGCCATGCTGGCGTGCCTCTTTGGGCCGATGAAGCACGATCTCGGAGCCGTCGAGACGTATGGTTCCGTGGCTCGGACGAAAGTTGCCCGCTATCATCTTAACCAATGTGGATTTGCCGGCGCCGTTATCGCCCATGAGGCCGACCACTTGCCCCGCCTCAAGTGAGAACGAAACATCGTTAACGGCCTGAATGGCACCGAAATGCTTGGAAATATTGGTGAGTTCAAGAACCGCCACCAGCCACCCGGCCTCCCAAAACACGCAGCTACTCCGCCGCTCCAAACCAATTTTCTTGGCATTAGGCTGAGCGGATTCGCCTTTCCCATATCCTCCCAGGAAAAGCGATTATTAGCATTTACGCAAAACCTAACGAGAGCGTCAACTCATTGTCCAGGGTACTGCGGCATTTGTAGCAAAAATCTGTTTTGTCGGACAAATATCAATTGACGGAAGTCGTGCTCGAATATTAGCTATTGCTGGGAGAGAGAGCATGCTGATCCTTGTTACCGGTGCGACGGGCAAGGTCGGGCGGCGCTTTATTGCGGGGCTGCTTGACGATCCGAGATTTTCCAAAGCCCGTATTCGCGCGCTTTGTCATAACCGTTTGTGCGACGCGACCGACCGTGTCGAAGTCGTTCGCGGCTCGATCGCCAATCGCGATGTCGCGGCAGCAGCGGTGCGTGACGCTACCCATGTCGTGCATCTTGCCACCTGCAAGGAAACCCCTGAAGACATCATGGATGTTGCGGTCAAAGGCCTCTTTTGGCTGCTTGAGGAGTTCCGCACGAACGTCACGGCGCGCCAGTTCATCCTGATCGGGGGCGATGCGGGCATAGGGCATTTCTACTATCGCCATGACGGGCCGATTACCGAGAGCGTCCGCCATTGCGCCTATCCGGGAAGTTATGCGCTCTCCAAGGTGCTGGAAGAGGTGATGCTGGAGCAGTTCGGCATTCAGTACGGCCTCAACGGCTGTTGTCTGCGTGCGCCCTGGATCATGGAAAAGGACGATTTCAAATATTCGCTGTCCTTCGGAGACGACGTCTTTGGCGGCCCGGACTGGAAGACGCTTGTTCCCGAAGAAGCCGCACGGCGCTATGCAGCCATGGGTACGGTGCCATTGCTGCTCGACGCTGACGGCCGTCCGCTGAAACGCAACTTCGTGCATGTCGATGACCTTGTGTCTGCAATATTGGCAGCGATCGACAACCCTCGGGCGGAGCGGCAACTCTTCAACATCTGCATGGATCGACCTGTCGACTATGCTGAAGTCGCTGCCTACCTGTCGCGCACACGAAATCTCGGCTCTGTCGAGATACCAAGCCGCTTTCATTCCAACTGGATGGACAACAGCAAGGCGAAATACCTGCTCGATTGGCGGCCAAACTACGATCTCGAAAAGCTTATCGACTCGGCATGGCAATACGAGCGTTCGGAGGAGGAACCTCGCGTCGTCTGGTATCCGGGTTGATTTCGGATGGCGGGCACGCGATGCCCGTCTGTTTCAAGGGAGGAAACCATGAGGAAGGCATTACTACTTACTGCCGCAGTTTTAGCGCTGACAGCCGGGCAGGCCCTGGCGAAGAAGCAACTCGTCATCGTCGTCAAAGGTCTCGACAATCCGTTCTTCGAGGCGATCAATCAAGGTTGCCAGAAGTGGAACAAGGAGAACCCAACGGCTGAATACGAGTGCTTCTACACCGGTCCGGCATCGACATCCGATGAAGCCGGTGAAGCGCAGATCGTCCAGGATGTATTGGGCAAGGCAGACACGGCTGCGATCGCAATTTCGCCGTCAAATGCAAAGCTCATCGCCCAGACCCTGAAGACCGCTAATCCGACGGTTCCGGTGATGACGCTTGATGCCGATCTTGCAGCCGAGGACGCGGCCTTGCGCAAGACCTATCTCGGCACCGACAACTATCTCATGGGCGCACGCATCGGCGAGTATATCAAGAAGGCGAAGCCGAAAGGCGGTAAGATCTGCACGATCGAAGGCAATCCGGGGGCAGACAATATTCTGCGCCGCGCGCAAGGGATGCGCGACACGCTCACCGGCAAGAAAGGCCTTACCGCGCTGAAAGGCGAGGGCGGTTGGACAGAAGTCGCCGGTTGCCCGGTGTTTACCAATGACGACGGCGCCAAGGGTGTTCAGGCAATGACCGATATTCTCGCGGCCAATCCCGATCTGGACGCATTCGGTATTATGGGTGGCTGGCCATTGTTTGGCGCGCCGCAGCCCTATCGCGATCTGTTCAAGCCGATGGCTGCCAAGATCGCCAGCAATGATTTCGTCATTGGTGCCGCCGACACGATCGGTGACGAGGTTGCTATTGCGAGGGAAGGGCTGGTGACTGCGCTTGTGGGCCAGCGGCCGTTCGAGATGGGCTACAAAGCACCTACGGTGATGATGGATCTGATCGCCGGCAAGAAAGTTGACGATCCGGTGTTCACTGGGCTCGATGAGTGCACGAAGGACACGGTCGATACCTGCATTCAAAAGTAGGCCCTCGGTTGGGGCACCCGGTTCAAAAGGGTGCTCCGGCCTCCCTGGCGAGACGGATCGAAAGATCCGGAGGCTTGACGCGCCCTGAATTCCGCTTCCTTTTGTCAGGGTCAATCGCAGGCGACTTCCTCGTTATTACGATTGTTTTTGCAGACAGTCGAAAGAATGCTGAGGCAGTAGAAATAGATGCCTGACAAGAAATCGGGAAAGCCGATGACTCCGGTCGAGGTGGTGACGGTTGACCACTCGGCCACCACAAGGCGCCCAAATGCTCCCCGCATGACTGGGGCGAGTGTTCATGTGTCTTTGGCAGGCGAGATCGGCCTTCGAATCGTGCGCGGCGATTATCCGCCGGGCACGATCCTGCCCAACGAAGCCAAATGGTCGGAGGTCTTTGAGGTCAGCCGATCGGCGGTGCGCGAAGCCATCAAGATGCTGATGGCCAAGGGGCTGCTTTCGTCCCGTCCGAAAATCGGCAGTTGGGTCGAGCCCAAGGAACGATGGAACCTGCTGGATCGAGATGTATTGGGCTGGTATGCGGTATCTCCCGATCGGGAAGCCTTTCTGAGGACCGTGCAGGAACTCAGACATATGATCGAGCCGGAAGCGACTGCGCTTGCGGCGGAGCGCCGAACCGAGGAGCAGATGAGCGCGATCAGTCAGGCGCTGCATGATATGGGGCAGGCGACGTCACTCCAGCAGCGAACAGAATCTGATACGCGATTTCACATCGCTATCTTGCACGCCTCCGGAAATGATCTGCTTGTGCCGCTCGGCGTGTTGATCGAATCAGCGCTGAACCATCTCTTCACCCATGTCACGCGAGAAGAAGACGACTTGCGATACGTGCTGAAACTTCATGAGAACATTGAGAAAAACATCCGATTGCAGCGACCGAGCATGGCGCGCAATGCAGTCCGCAAGGTGCTGGCAAACACAGACCAACTCATCACGCGTTGGTCACGATAGGTTTTTTATCCTGCCCGGCTGAGGACACTGCTGCCAGCGTTCGTATCTTGAATAGCTACCCGTCAAATGCTGAAATCGAAAATGCGTTGCTCAGGAAGCCAATGTTGTGGTCCCGCGCGGCGATCTCGCCATCAGCCGCGCGTAGGCAATCGCCGAGAGCATGTTGATGTGGTTGGCGCGGCCGGTTCCAGCGATATCGAAGGCTGTGCCGTGGTCGACGGAGACGCGGTCGATTGGCAGGCCGAGGGAGACGTTGACAGCGGTTTCGAAAGCGACGAGCTTGATCGGAATGTGGCCTTGATCGTGATATTGAGCGATGACGAGGTCGAAGGCGCCGTTGTAAGCGCGAGCGAAGACCGTGTCGGCGGAGATGGGGCCGACGACATCGATGCCCTTCGCCTGCGCCAACTCAACGGCGGGCGCCAGGAATTCCGTGTCTTCGGTTCCGAAGAGGCCGCTTTCTCCGCAATGCGGGTTAAGACCGGCAACAGCGATGCGCGCTTTCTTGCCGAGGCGCATGAAGTGATTGTGGCCAGCCTCGATTGTCGCCAGCACGCGTTCGGTCTTCGCCCGTTCGATCGCGCCCTTCAGAGAGACATGGGTGGAGACGTGAATGGTATTCAGCCGTTCGGAAGCGAGCAGCATGAACGAGCTCTTTGAACCGGTCAGATGCGCCAGAAGGCCGGTATGGCCGTCGAAATGATGGCCGGCCAGATTCATAGCCTCCTTGTTGATCGGCGCCGTGACGATGACATCGGCTTCCTTCGACATTGCGAGATCGACTGCGCGGGCGATGTAACGGACAGATGCATCGCCCGCCACCGGGCTCACCTTGCCGATTTCGGGGAGCGCAGCGCCAAGCGGCACCTCGTCGACGGCAATCGTGTTCCCGTCGTCAGAGGCGGAGGGACCGAAACCCAGAGTGACGCCGGTCGCGCGTGCGGCCCGTTCCAGCGCTTCTCTATTGCCGACGATAACGAAATCACGCCGTTCGGCCGCTGGCAACGCCGCCAGCGCCTTTACGATCACTTCAGGCCCAACGCCAGCGGGATCGCCGAGGGTTACTGCCACTTTTGCATTTCGGTCCATCGGTCAGTTCCTCTTGAAAGCGCGGCCTCAATAGGCTGCTTCGTAGATCGAGCGTATGTCAGTGCGCGTCAACTCGCGCGGATTGTTATCCAGGAGCCTGCGAATGGCGAAAGCATCGTCGGCCATGGCGTCGAGATCGTTTTTCGCCACGCCGAGACCGGACAGAGTCATCTCGATACCGAGTTCGGCGCAGAAGGCGTAGGCCGCATCGAAAACCGATTTGACGGTCTGGGATGTGTCGTAACCGAGCGCTTCCATGACCGCCTTCGTCTTTTCCGGCACGGCCGGGGTATTGAAAGCAAGAACGTGCGGGAAGATCAGCGCATTTGCGGCTCCATGCGCGACATGCCAACGGGTGCCGAGCGGATAGGCGAGGGCATGGCCGCCGGCCGTATTGACCGGACCGAGGCAGAAACCGCCATAGAGGGATGCAAGCGAAAGCCCAGCGCGGGCTTCGGCATCCGAGCCGTCACGAACGGCTCGCGCAAGATATTTGCCGACCAGTCGCGTTCCTTCGATCGCGTACATGTCGATCATTGGATGCGCCTTGCGATTGGTAAAGGCCTCGACGCAATGTGCCATCGCATCGACGCCGGTCGCGGCAGTGGTGCGGGCTGGGACGGAAAAAGTCAGCGACGGATCGATAACGGCGATATCGGCGAGCAGATGAAGGCTCTCTACCGCAAGCTTGGCCTTTGTTTCGGGATCGGTGACCAGCGCGCGGATGCCGGCCTCGCTGCCCGTGCCTGATGTCGTCGGCACCTGCGCGAGCGCTGCCTTGCGCGCCCTCTGCACCTTGTTCGGGCCGACAACTTCGCGAAGCGTCTGTTGCGAGCCGGCGAGTACGGCAGCGAGTTTGGCAAGATCCATGGCGCTACCACCGCCGAAGCCGACGATGAGCTCAGCCTGTGTCGCTTCTGCCGCGGCGAGCACTTTGTCGAGATTGGCAATATCCGGCTCGGGCGTTACATCAGAGAAGACCGAAACCTCACCCTTCAACTGCAAGACATCGATGCGTGCGGCATTGAAAGCATCCGAGATAACCAGCGTTCTGGAATAGCCCTTGCTGGCGGCCCAGGCTCCGAGCTTCCCGGCGGTCCCGACACCGAATTCAATCAGATGTGGCCGAACAACGGTAACAGGTGAATCCAAGCTGACCATATTAGGTTCTCCGAGCGTGACGGTCAGGGCCGTCAGCGATTCAAATTGGTTACGCCGCCTGATGACGGCGAGAATGAGTTTTGGCCTTTCCTGCTTGGCGAAGAGTTCGTCCGAGGTGCGCCTGAAAGCGCTGATCGCTTTCACATACCGGCGCTCCCCACACTTTCCCCATTCGCTAACCCTTAGGCGATTGAGCCCAACGGAAGACGGACGTATTTGATGGAGCGCCGGTAATAGGTATAGGCCACATGAAGGGTGCCGTCCGGTCCCTGGGTGATCGAGGGATAGGAGAATTCGCGATTGAGCATGTCTTTCGAATTGTTGCTCAAGCAATAGCCATCGCCGCTATCCAGATCTAATTTATGCTCGAAGTGCGCCCCGTTATCCGTGGACACTGCAACGCTTAGTGGCGCGCGTGGAACACCCCAGACCGCTTTTTTAACTGTTGCACCGGGAGTCTCAGCAACAGGAGCCTTGGTGGTTTCCACCTCGTCATAAAGCGATTGGCGTCGGGCGTCGGAAGAAGGAGCGTTGCTGTGGTTGTAAACCATCGCAATCCTCCGGTCTCGGAGGCTTATAGCTTGGATCGACGAATTATTGTTGGGCAACTCGATCGGCTTGGGCGTGCTCCAGGTTTCTCCTTGATCTGACGACTGAGATGCATGGACATTCTCCGCATAGCGATCACGGAAAAAGGCGATCATTCTGTCGTCTTCAAGCGGCACGATATTCATGTGAACGGCGCCCAGGCTGTTGTCTATCTCATTAATCTGCCAGGTTTTTCCTCGATCGCCTGAGATCATAACGCCTGCCGTGTCCGCATCGCCGCTCCAGCGCCGACCGGGCAGGCTGCCGCAGCGGAAGATCGGGAGCAGCCATTCGCCCCTTGTGTTGACCACAATCTGCTGGCGCACGAAGGTGCCAGGCAGGTCGCAAAGTATAGAGGGCGGTGCAAAACTCTTGCCGCCATCTGCCGAGATCCGGCATTTGACAACTGCACCGTCCTGATCGCCTGATGTTTGGGAAGTATAGAGCAACCAAACCCGACCATCCGGCGCATTGAAAATCAAGGGGTTCTGCTCGGACTTTGCGGGATCGTCAGACATTTTCTCCGGTGCGGTCCAGCGCTCTGTGCCGGGTGCCAGCCGCGACATGTAAATCGATATGTCGCCCATGCCTTCCATTGTACCGCCGAACCAGACGCACGTCAGCGTCCCATCGGCCAGAAAAGCGAGATTGGCAGCATGGTTCTGGACGCAGGGCGAGGGTAGATAAGCATCAAATCGGCCAGTCTGCGCGGTATTTGCCCTGAGGATGCCGTCCATCAACGACGGAACTTCTTCGGGTTTTAAGCCTGTCGACTGCATGTTATCCTCCTTACGGCAGCTTTGCGTAACCTTCGGCGAGCGCCGCATATTCAGCATCATTGAGTGGTACGAGAGGCGGGCGTGTGCGCCGCCAGCCGGCATTGCCGGTCTTCAGGCCGACCATGGCCTTGATCGTCGGGATTTGGACATAGGAGTTCGACAGAGTGCGAAAGGCATTGATACGTGCCTGCGCGGTCTCGACTTCTACACTCCTCGTCTCGTCATGCACGTGGTCGTAAACGGTGCGTAGCGAATGTGCGACGAGGTTCGAGGTGGCGGTAATGCAACCGGCGCCGCCCGCCTTCAGCAGCGGCAGCAGAAGCGGATCGGCGCCGCAGAGTACAGAGAAGCCGGGGCAGGCTGCTACGATCGCCTGCATATTATTGAAATCGCCGGCAGATTCCTTAATGCCGACGACTGTTTCCGGAAATGCTTCAACCAGCCGGCAGAGAAGCGGAATGGAAAGTGGAACGCCCGAAACCTGCGGAATATGATAGAGGATCACCTGAAGCCTGCTATCGCCTATCTTCTCCAGAACCTGCGCATAGGCGGCGAAGAGGCCTTCGTCGGAGACGCCCTTGTAGTAGAAGGGCGGGAGCATAACCACCTTGGTAACGCCAAGCGAAAGCGCATGCTTCGTCAGTTCGACTGTCTCGGGAATGGCAACGACGCCCGTGCCTGGCAAGAGCTCATCGGCGGAAATGCCGGCTTCCAGAGCCGCCTCGAGGATTGTGCGGCGTTCGGTGAGAGAGAAGGAGTTGGCTTCGCCTGTCGTTCCAAGCAGTGCCACTCCGTGGCATCCTTCTTCGATCAGCCGCTCGCAATGTTCAGTGAAGAGTCCGAGATCGGGGCTGCCATCGGCGTTGAGAGGGGTGGTTGCGGCGCTGTAGACGCCTGTAATCTTGTGATTGTTCAAGAGATCCTCCTCGTCGATCTCGGCGCTCCGGGCAAGTTCCTCGCTGCCTGTATTCATCTCAGTGCCGTGCTGTTGTCAATCTAACAAATTTCGTTTTTGTTCTTATTGCGAAACAAGTGTTTGAATTAAATAAATAAAAATTTTATTCAGCCGATGCAATGACTTCATATCAAGATTTTTCATTGACATGTTTACATTATGAAGTGATTGTCTGGTCTCTGTCGCGCAGCTTCGGGGAGGTCTTTCGAAAGGGCGCACTATTTGCCAGGAGGAGCAAATGACATTTGGTAATGAACAAGACTTTTCGCAGATTTCCCGCCGTAACGCGCTCAAGCTCGGGCTTGCGGCCGGCGTCGGTTTCTCGCTCTTCGGTGCGAGCGCTCGCATCGTCATGGCGCAAGATGGGCAGGTTCTGAAGGCTATCAATCCAGCCTTCGATCAGGATTGGTCGCCGTTACGCGGCGGCGGCAGAACCTTCCGTTGGAATTCGTTCTGGTGGGCCTCGCCAATGTATTTCGACGCCGACGGCAAAATCCAACCCTACGTCTTCACGAGCTGGGACTCGCCCGACAAGAAGGTGTGGACGTTCAAGATCAACCCGAAGGCAGTTTTTTCCGATGGCAGCAAGATCACCTCGGCCGATGTCAAAGGCTCGTGGGAGGTTTCGGCCATGCCCGGCACCAAGAACCAGCGCGTTGATCAGGTGTTGAGCAAGGTTACCGGCTATAAGGAAGTTTCCGCCGGCTCTGCAAACGAGTTGACCGGCGTTTCGACGCCTGATGAATCGACTGTCGTCTGCACGCTGGCGGAAGCCGACCCCATCTTCTTCATGCGCCTTGCAAACCACATCGTGCCGATCACCAAGGCTGCCCAGTCGCGCGGCAGCGATGGCGAGGAAGTGGCTGACTGGTACAAGCCCGACAGTGGCGCCGTCTATTCAGGCCCCTTCAAACTGACCGCGCTCGATATCGACGCCGGCACGGTGACCTTCGAGCCCAACGAGAATTTCTTCGGGCCGAAGCCGAAGCTCGCCCGCATCGAGATCAGCTCGATCGAAGACAATGTCACGGCGACCTCGCTGATCAAGTCCGGCGAATATAACGTTCATACCGAGCTCGTCACCTCGACCATCATTCAGGATCTCGGCCCGGAATTTTCTGCCGGCCCGCTCATCCCGACCAGCCAGCATTTCTGGTTCAACACCTCGCGCGCGCCGATGGACGATCCCAAAGTCCGCCAAGCCCTGATCATGGCGGTCGATCGCGACGGCCTATTCAAGGCGTCTTATCCGGATGGTCCGCACAAGAAGGCCGACCAGATCCTGAATTCGGTTCCGGGTGCCGATAATTCCGGCTTCGAGCCCTATCCTTATGACCCGGCAGCGGCCAAGAAGCTGCTTGCTGAATCGAGCTATGGCGGACCTGACCGTCTTCCCAAGCTTATGTTTGTCGGGATTTCGGGGCCAGCCATCCAGGCTGCTGCGCAGTTCATCGCCGAACAATGGCGACAGAACCTCGGAATAACGTCCGTCGACATGAAGCCGCAGCAGGATGGGGGACCGAACCAGAACGCGGTGCAGATCTTGCGAGACGACGTCGGCACCCGTGTTCCCGATGCCGTCTCCTATCTCACCGGCTGCATCGCCTCCACCTCGTCCCACGCCCAGAACAAGCTCGGCAAGTATAAGAACGATAAGGTAGACAGTCTGCTTGCAGAAGCTGCAACCAAGGCTGCCGACGATCCGGATCGCGTGAAACTCGCGCAAGAGGCCCAGAAGGCATTCCGCGAGGATTGGGTGTTCATTCCATGGTATTCTCAAGCCATGTCCCGCTGGGCGAGCAAGGAGGTCAAGGCCATGGAAAAGAACCTCGACTGGCAGGTCGTCGCTCCCTGGGACGTATCGATCGGCTGATTGAGACGGTAAGCCAATTCTCGATAGCTCAAGCAATCGCGCGAAGGCCGCGAGGTCTTCGCGCAAGTTCAAGAAGGGTAAGCGTGATCCGCGCAGCTTGCGGAAAGCGCTCCTGATAAAAGGTGGGAGGTGGTCTTGCTTCGTTATATACTAACGCGATTTGCCATCTGGATTCCGTCCGTCCTCGTCGTGATGATGGCAGTCTACGCGATGGCTTTCTACGGTGCGGGCGATCCGATCAAGCTGATCTTTCTTCGTGCGCCGGGGGATGTCGCTTATAATCCGGAGCGTATCGAGGCGATCCGAGAAAGTGCTGGCCTCAACAACCCCTTCGTCGAGCAGTTCGGCTATTATATCTGGAACCTGCTGCATGGTCAGTTCGGCAACTCGCTGACGTCAGGCCGCTCCGTCTGGGCAATGGTTTCGGCGGCCGCACCCGTTTCCTTCCAGCTGGCGCTCTGTTCCATCATCCTGACGACTGTCGTTGCGATCCCGCTCGGCATGCTCGCGGCCCTGAACCAGAACAACCGCGTCGACTATACGATCACCGGTACCGCGCTTTTCCTCTGGGCGATCCCTGCCTACGTGGCCGGTCCGCTGCTGATGGTCGGCCTCATCGTGCTCTTGCCGATGATCAAGGTGCCTTACGGCTGGGGTGGCGTCTTCGACGCGCGCATCATTCTGCCGCTCATCGTGCTTTCCTTCCAGCCGATCGCGCTGATCGTGCGCCAGACGCGCGCCGCCGTCATCGAAGTGCTGT
This sequence comes from Rhizobium sp. BK650, assembly GCF_014195325.1. GTDB lineage: Bacteria > Pseudomonadota > Alphaproteobacteria > Rhizobiales > Rhizobiaceae > Rhizobium. Next base: position 38,437 of record NZ_JACIBK010000001.1, read on the forward strand.
CCGAAGATTTCGTCCGCACAGCGCGCGCCAAAGGCGTACCGGAAATCGTGGTTGCGCTGAGGCATATCCTGCGCCCGGTGCTGACACCTGTGGTCACGCAGCTCGGCCTCATCATGATCACGATCGTCAACGGCGCCATCTTCGTCGAGCTCGTCTTCGGCCTGCCGGGTCTCGGCCGGTTGACCGTACAGGCGCTCACCAATTCCGATTATCCCGTCATTCTTGCAATTACCCTGATCGGATCCTTCCTGGTCATGATGTCGAACCTGCTGGTCGATGTGCTCTATCCACTGCTCGATCCGCGCGCCAACGATTCCAGAAGGAGCCGCTGATCATGTCCGCTATTCCTCTTTCGACGATCGATACGGCCGAGGAGCCGCCGGTCAGCCTGTGGCGCGATGCCTGGCAACGCCTGAAGCGCAACAAGCTTGCGATTTTCGGCCTGATCGTGATTGTCATTCTCGCTTTCGCGGCAATCTTCGGCCCCGCACTGACCCCCTACGACTATCTCAGCCAGGATCTTGCTTCACGCAACGCGCCGCCGTCGCTGGCGCATTTCTTCGGCACTGATGACCTCGGGCGCGACGTCTTCAGCCGCATCGTGTTCGGTACGCGCACGGCCTTCCTCGTTGCCGTCATCGTCACGTTCATCGCTGTCGTGATCGGGCTTCTGCTTGGCGCGGTCGCCGGCTTTTTCGGCAATCCCTTCGACCGGGTTATCATGTGGCTGACGGATGTGACGATGTCGGTGCCGAATCTGCTGCTCGTCGTCGTTATCAATGCATCGCTGAAGACGCCGATCACCAAGTGGATGGAGGCGCAGTATCTTGCGACCCTCAATCCCTTATATCGCCAGGCGGTCTGGGTGGATTTCATCCTGGTCTTCGGCTCGATGGCGCTGATCTCCTGGCCACCTTATGCACGTCTGGTTCGCGCCCAGGTTCTGTCAATTCGCAATCGTCCCTATGTCACGGCGGCCCAAGCACTCGGCCTTTCCAACTGGATCGTTATCCTGCGCTATATCGTGCCGAATGCGCTTGGTCCGCTGATCGTTTCCGTCAGCGCCGGCCTCGGTACCGCAATGGTGCTGGAAAGCGCCTTCAGCTTCCTCGGCGTCGGCGTCAATCCGCCGACCCCCAGCTGGGGCAACATGATCTCGGACGGCCTGCGCGTCTGGCAGCATTATCCGCATCTCCTCGCCGCTCCGGCCGCCGTGCTCGGTCTTGCCTCGGTGGCCTTCAGCTTCCTCGGCGACGGCCTCAACGACGCACTCAATCCGCGGGGCAGCAAATGATGAATGCAACAAGCAATGAACGCCTGCTGGACGTGAAGGATCTCACCATCGAGATCGATACGCGCCGTGGCCCGGCCGTCGTCGTCGATGGCATCGATCTCTACGTCAACAAGGGCGAGACGCTCGGCGTCGTCGGCGAATCCGGCTGTGGCAAGAGCCTGACGATGCTGAGCCTGATGCGGCTCCTGCCGAACAAGATCAAGGTGGCGAAGGGCTCGGCGACATTCGACGGGCGCGATCTGCAGAAGATGTCGAATAGGGACCTGCGCAAGGTGCGCGGCGGCGATGTCGGCTTTGTCTTCCAGGATCCGATGACGTCGCTCAATCCGGTCATGCGCATCGGCGACCAGATCTGCGAGCCCCTGATCTATCACCGCAAGATGTCGAAGGCGGATGCGCGCGCACGCGCCGTGGAGCTCCTGCGCCTCGTCGGCATTCCAGGCCCTGAAGAGCGGCTGATGGCCTATCCGCATGAGCTTTCAGGCGGCATGCGCCAGCGCGTGATGATCGCGATCGGTCTTGCCTGCAACCCGAAGCTTCTGATCGCCGACGAACCGACGACCGCGCTCGACGTGACCATTCAGGCCCAGATCGTCGACCTGGTGAAGGATCTGCGCGCCAAGCTCGGCATGTCCGTCGTCTGGATCACCCACGACCTCGCGCTGATCGCCGGTCTCGTCGACCGCGTCGCCGTGCTCTATGCCGGCACAGTCGTGGAAGATGCGCCGGTGGACGAGCTCTACGCTCGTCCCAGCCATCCTTACACGCGCGGCCTTTTGTCCTCGATCCCGAAGCTTTCGGATGCGCCGGCAAGCCGCCTGTCCTCAATCGGTGGGACGCCTCCGGAGCCTGGCCGCCGGCCGAAGGGTTGCCCCTTTGCGCCGCGTTGCCCGCTTGTGGAAGCCGTCTGCCATGAACGGGTGCCGCGTCTAGAGCCGGTTTCCGGCGACAGCGCGCATCGCGCCGCCTGTTTCGTCGTCCAGAGAATGCAGGAGGCTGCGTGATGGGTGCTCAACCGCTGCTGAAGGTCGAAAACCTCGTCAAGCATTTCCACGTCAAGCTCGGCGCTTTCGGCGAACGCTCGGCGACCGTTTATGCGCTCGACAATGTCAATCTCGAGATCATGGAAGGCGAGACGCTGAGCCTCGTCGGCGAATCCGGCTGCGGCAAATCGACAACCGGCTTCACCATTCTCAATCTCTACAAGGCGACCAGCGGCAAGGTGGTCTACAAGGGCCAGGACATAGCCACGCTCGATGAAAAGCAGATGCGGCCCTTCCGCCGCGACCTGCAGATCGTCTTCCAGGATCCCTATTCGACGCTCAATCCGCGCATGACGGTCGGTGAGGCGATCGGCGAGCCGATACTGTTCCACAAGCTTGCCACCAAGGCGGAGCTGAAGGACAAGGTCGCAGCCCTGCTCACCGATGTCGGCCTGCCGACGCGTTTTGCTCAGCGTTACCCGCATGAGCTCTCGGGCGGCCAGCGCCAGCGCGTCGTCATCGCCCGTGCCCTTGCCTGCCAGCCGAAGTTCATCGTCTGCGACGAAGCAATCTCGGCGCTGGACGTATCGATCCAGGCGCAGATCATCAACCTGCTCCTCGATCTGCAGGAAAAATATGGCCTGACCTATCTCTTCATCGCGCACGATCTAGCCGTCGTTCGCCACATCAGCACGCGCGTCGGCGTCATGTATCTCGGTCGGCTGGCCGAGCTCGCAACGCGCGAAGAACTCTTCGATAATCCGCTGCATCCCTATACGAAGGCGCTGCTGTCGGCAGTGCCGGAAACCGATCCTGAACTGGAGCGCAACCGCAAGCGCCAAATCCTGCAGGGCGACGTGCCGAGTCCGCTGAACCCGCCGTCAGGCTGCCGTTTCCACACGCGCTGCCCGATTGCCATGGACGTTTGTTCCAAGGTCATTCCGGAATGGAAAGAGGCGAAGCCCGGCCATCTCGTCGCCTGCCACGCCGTCAATCCGGGGCGGGCCTCATGACACTGAAAGTCGCCATCATTGCCGATGATCTGACCGGCTCGCTCGATACGGGCACCCCTTTTGTCGAGGCTGGGCTGTCGGTCGCCGTCGCGATCGATGTCGAAGCGGCCGGACAGGTGCTTCAAACCGGAGCAGAAGTCGTTGTCGTCAATACAGCCTCGCGCGATCTGCCTGAGGAGGAAGCGGGGGCGCGCGTGCGGGCCGCTGCCGAGGTCCTGCGCGCTGCCGGCACTCCAATCTTCATGAAGAAGATCGATTCCCGGCTCAAAGGCAATGTTGCCGTCGAGAGTATTGCGCTGGCCGATGCGCTTGGTCTTGAGAGCATCCTGCTGGCGCCTGCCATTCCCGATCAGGAGCGGATTACTTATCGTGGCTGCGTGGTTGGGCGTGGCGTCGAGCATCCGTTGCCGATCACCGATCTCTTTTCCGGATATGGTCGCGACGTGACAGTTGCCGATGCCGAGGACGATACCGATCTCGATATGATCGTAGCCGAAAACGACTGGCTTTCGGTTCTCGCCGTCGGCGCTCGCGGCCTGGGCTCCGCGCTCGCGCGCCGGGTCGGTGAGGCGGCACGGTTGGCTCCGGAATTCCTTGCAACGCGGAAAACGCTTTTTGCCTTCGGTTCGCGCGATCCGATCACTGCTGCGCAGATGGACCGCCTCGAGGCCTCGCGGGCGCTCCGCATCGTCGTCGATGCGCCGATGGGTGTAGTCGAAAGCGGCGAGGGGTTGGCGCTGCCGGCACTGCTGCGTTGCACGGGCGAGACGAACGTCGATGCCGCGCTTGTCGCCGCTCGCTTTGCGCAGGGCGTGAAATCGGTCATAGATGATACGAAGCCGGATATGATCATGGTGGGAGGCGGCGATACCGCGCTTGCCATTTTCCGCGAACTGGGCGTCACGGTCTTGTTGCCGAAGGGGGAAATCGAGGCCGGCGTTCCCTGGTTCGAGATCAGGGATATCGACGGGAGGCAGTTCCGGTGTGCCGTCAAGTCGGGGGGCTTCGGCAATCCGGATAGTTTGCTAAGACTGATCATTCGGAATCAGGCGGCTTGAGCGTATGCCAGCGGGGAGAATGAGAGTGGATGAAGCGAATAGTGGATCGGTGAATCCGGAAGCTGCGGCTCAGGCGCGGCCCGAGCGCGGCAGGGCCGTGAAGCTGGTCGATCGCGTCCTCGACCAGTTGATGGAACGCATCCGCGCCGGCAACTACCCGCCGGATTCACGCCTTCCGGGCGAACACGAACTGGCTTCGATGCTCGGTGTTTCGCGCCCGATCGTGCGAGACGCGCTTGCGCGCTTGCGCGAACAGGGGATCGTCTATGCAAGGCAGGGCGCCGGCACCTTCGTGAGTGCGCATGGCTCGCCGACAGCCCAGCTCGCCTATTCGCCAGTGAAGACGATTGCCGACATCCAGCGCTGCTATGAATTCCGCCTGACGATCGAGCCGGCGGCCGCCTATTTTGCAGCGAAGCGCCGCGACGATGCGGCGATCCGGAAGATTGCCGCAGCACTTGCAGATCTGCGGGAGGCGACCAGCCATCAGCTACATCGCGTGGATGCCGATTTCGTTTTCCACCGCGCCGTCACTGAGGCCGCCAACAATCACTATTACACCGCCTCCATGGATGCCCTGAAAGCGCATATTGCCGTTGGCATGCACCTGCACGGGCTTTCGCTGCTCGGTCCGCGGCCGGGCCTGGAGCAGGTGTACCAAGAGCACAATGAAATCTATAAGGCGATCGCCGAAGGCAGGGCCGAAGATGCCCGCGATCTGATGCGTACGCATCTCGAGGGTTCCCGCGACCGCTTGTTTGAAGGGCGCGTGCTCGACCTGTCTTTCTGACAAGGACCAGATCCAGACAGGACGCGCACCCTTATTCCTCGAACAAGGCACGTTCCATCGTGAAAATCTTGGTGATGTATTCGGCAACGGTCCGGATCGGCAGGTCCTTGCGGTGCTGGCGGCGGGTGAGAAGCCAGGCCTCCCTTGGCGGCGGGACTGGCTCTAGCGGGCAAGGGTGCAGGCCCTTCTCCGTACGGCCGATATAATGGGGCAGCAGCGCTAGACCGGCGCCTGACTTGGCAGCCATTGCCTGGGATACCTGATTGTTGGCACGGAAGGATACCCGCGTATGCGGAAATTGCCGAGCGAGCCAGGTCGCCTCCGGCACGTAGCCGCTCACCTCGTCAAATCCGACGAAGATTGGCTCGGCGCCGTTTTCGACCTGCCGACAGACTTCCTGCGTGCCGTAGTAGCCGTATCCAATCGTTGCGAGCTGCTTGGCGATGAGATCTCCATCCAGCGGTTTTCCCAGGCGGATGGCGATGTCCGCTTCGTGGCGTTCGAGACTGATGGTGCGAAGGTCGGTTGCAAGATCGATGTCCAAGCCGGGAAATTGCGTCGTTATCGTCGCCAGCCGAGGGATAAGGAACCCCTGCGAGAGCGCGGGTGAGGCGTTGATCCGTACAAGCCCTTTCGGCGTATCGTCCTGCCAGCCGCGTCCGAGCGTCTGGACCGAGGCTTCCATGTCGCTCGCTGCCGTCAGCGCGCGTGTTCCGGCGGGTGTTAGTACGTAGCCATCGGGGCGGCGCTCGACCAGTTTTTCACCAAGCGTCTCCTCCAGCGAATGCAATCGGCGTGCGATCGTAGCGTGGTTGACGCGCAGCGTGCGTGCGGCGGCAGAGAGGCTGCCATGTCGTCCGAGTGCGAGAAAAATCCTGATGTCCTGCCAGTCCGGCTCTGTGCGTTTTTTATCAGCCATTGGCAAAGAATAGCGAATTTCTCGCAGAAGGGAACGGTACTAGATAGATGGCGACCTCGAAATAGAAAGGTTGCCAACATGAGTTCTTCCAGTCTCAAACTTACGCTGATCGGCGGACCGACCGTGCTGATCGAATATGGCACGCTCCGGCTTCTTACCGATCCGACTTTCGATCCGCCGGGCCTCTACAGAGAAGAGCCCGTTCGTTTCGAAAAGACCTCCGGACCGGCTTTATCGGTTGAAAAGATTGGCCGGCTGGATGCCGTTCTGCTCAGCCACGATCAACACCTCGACAATCTCGACAGTGCTGGCCGGGCGATGCTGCCGACCGTTGGCACCACTTACACGACCCAAGCCGGCGCGGAGCGGCTCGGCGGCAATGCGCTTGGCCTTGCTCCGTTCGAAACGGTCACGGTAGAAGGCGCTGATGGCGAAAGGTTGCTGATCACGGCAACGCCAGCCCGTCATGGGCCTGTCGGCATCGAGCCGATTTCAGGCGATGTCGTGGGCTTTGCGCTTGGCCGAGAAAAGCCGGGTGACCTTCTTTACGTGACCGGTGACACGGTCTGGTACGAGGGTACGGCTGAGGTCGCGCGGCTCTTTTCTCCCAAAGTGGTGCTGTTGTTTACCGGTGCAGCCGAGCCCCGCGGTCGCTTCCATGTCACGATGGGCAGCGAGGACGCATTGGAGGCGGCACACGCCTTCCCGAACGCGCTGCTCCTAGCAGCGCACAACGAGGGCTGGGTGCACTTCCGCGAAAGTCAGGATCAGCTCGCGCACACCTTCTCCGTCTTCAACCTCGAAGATCGCTTGAAGCTCTTCGAAAAAGGCAAACCCGTCACCGTCGACCTGACGGACTGAGCATACCCTCAAATGTGGGCGCAAAGCGCTATCTCTCAAGGAGACATACAATGAGCAATGAGCAAAAAGTCGCAATCGTCACCGGTGCCTCGCAGGGTATTGGCGCCGGCATCGTCGAAGCCTATCGCAAGGAAGGCTATGTCGTCGTCGCCAATTCCCGCAGCATCCAGCCGTCCTCCGATACGGGCGTGATTGCGGTGCCGGGCAGCATCGGTGACCGCAGCGTAGCCGAGAAGGTGGCCAAGACGGCCATCGAACGTTTCGGCCGGATCGACACGCTGATCAATAATGCCGGTATCTTCATAGGAAAGCCGTTTACCGATTACACGGTGGAAGACTTCAACAACGTCATCGACGTCAACGTTGCCGGCTTCTTCCACATCACGCAGCTTGCGATTGCCGAGATGCTGAAGAAGGGCCATGGTCACATCGTTCAGATCACGACCGCACTTGTGGACCAGCCCATCGCCGACGTTCCGACCGGCCTTGCCACCCTGACCAAAGGCGGTCTCGACGCCGTCACCCGCGGACTTGCCATCGAATATGCCAAGAGCGGCATTCGCGTGAATGCAGTGGCGCCCGGCATCATCAGGACCCCTATGCACGCACCGGAAACGCATGCTTTTCTAAGTGCCCTGCATCCGGTCGGCCGTCTGGGTGAGGTGAATGAGGTGGTCGATGCCGTGCTCTACCTGGAACGGGCAGGCTTCGTAACCGGCGAAACGCTGAATGTCGATGGCGGTCAGCACGCCGGCCGCTGGTAATCTATTGACAGTAGGGAACGATCGGCGCGCGCTGAGTAGCGCCCATCCTTCAAGGAGAACGACAATGCCTTATGTGAATATCAAAGTAACGCGCGAAGGCACGGCTCCTGGTGCCAGCAGCACCACGCCGGAGCAGAAGGCTGCACTGATCAAAGGCGTCAGTGACTTACTCTTCGACATTATGGGCAAACCGCACGACAGTACCTTCGTCGTCATCGATGAGATCGAGATGGAAAATTGGGGTGTCGGTGGACTGCCCGTTCCCGAATATCGCAAGCAGCTTGCGGAGAAGGCAGCAAAGCAGAAATAATCGCGTGGCGGTCCTTGCGGCCGCCACGCGCTTCATGAGCGAGCGAAATGCTTGGGAGTCTTCAAACCATGAGCAACTGGCAGGACAATCTGATCGTCGATCTCTTCGGGATCGAGCTTCCAATCATTCAGGCGCCGATGGCTGGTGCGACGACGCCGGAGATGGTGATCGCGACGAGTGAAGCCGGCGGCCTCGGGTCGCTTCCCGCGGCACTTCTGACGATCGAACAGACGAAGGCCGCGCTCGACCAGATACGCTCGGCGTCATCGAAGCCGATCAACGTGAATTTCTTCGCCCATACCAATCCGGCCGCCGATTCTGTCGCCCAGATGGTCTGGCGCACAACCCTTGCGCCTTATTATGTCGAACTGGGGCTTGATCCCTTAGCGCCGGTTCCGGCGGCGGGACGAGCACCCTTCGACGATGATTATTGTGCGCTCGTCGAAAACTACCGTCCCGAAGTCGTCAGCTTCCATTTCGGCTTGCCGGAGCCGGATCTGCTGGAGCGCGTGCGGCGCACCGGCGCGAAGGTTATTGCTTCGGCAACGACCGTAGCTGAGGCGCGCTGGCTGGCGGAACGCCGTGTGGATGCGGTCGTCGCCATGGGTCTGGAAGCCGGCGGCCACAGGGGCAATTTCCTCGATGACGACATGATGACACAGGTCGGTACGATGGCGCTGGTGCCGCAGGTCGTCGATGCCATTTCCTTGCCGGTCATCGCGGCTGGCGGCATCAGCGACCGGCGAGGTGTTCGCGCCGCTTTCGCGCTCGGGGCATCCGCAGTTCAGGTGGGTACGGCCTATCTGTTCACGCCGGAGGCAAAGATCACGACCTTTCATCGCGAGGCGCTGAAGTCAGCGCGGGACCACAATACCGCCTTGACCAACATCTTCACCGGTCGCCCAGCACGCGGCATCGTCAACCGTATTATGCGGGAGATTGGCCCGCTGTCGAAGGCCGCACCGGCATTCCCGACCGCCGGTGGTGCGCTTGCGCCACTGCGGGCGCTGACCGAGAAGGAGGGCCGGCCGGATTTCAGTAATATGTGGGCCGGGCAGGCCGCAGGCCTTGCTCGCGAAATGTCGAGCGCCGAACTGACCCGGTATCTCGTCGAAGCCGATCAGCAATAGACGCTACGACTTCAGCCCTCCGCGCCGGCTGCCTTCGCTTGCTGGGCCGTCCGCAGCGTGGTCGCGGCGGCTGCAGCGCCGCCGTTCTTGTCGTCGCCGCCGACCTGCACCATCGGCTGAGCGAATTCAATGCCGTTGTTTTGGAATGCTTCACGGATTTTGGCGTAAGCCTTGCGGCGGATATAGGTTTGCATGCCGGGCACCGTCGTCATGGCGAAGCTCAAGACGATGCCGTAATCGCCGAATTCCTCGACACCTTTCATCTTGAGCGGTTCGATGAAAAGCGGGCCGACCTCGGCGTCTTCTCTTAGTTCCGCGCCGATAGCCTTGGTGATTTTGCGCGCCTTGTCGATGTCGGTGTTATAGGCGACAGAGATGCGGAACTTGTCGATCACCCAATCGCGGCTCATGTTTTCCACTGCGCCGAGTTCCCCGAAGGGCACAGTGAAGACAGGACCGCGATGGTGGCGCAGGCGCACCGAGCGCAGGCTGAAGCCTTCCACCGTTCCCTTGTAGTTCTTCGCCTGAATATATTCGCCGACGCGGAATGCATCATCGAACATGTAGAAAACGCCGCTGATGATGTCCTTGACGAGTGTTTGCGAGCCGAAGCCGATGGCGACGCCGAAAATGCCGGCGCCCGCAATCAGCGGGCCGATCTCCACACCGAGTTGGGAGAGAACGATGAGGGCGGCCATGACGGCGACCATCACGGCAAGCGCATTTCTGAAGATCGGCAGCAATGTCCGGAATCTCGCACGTTTGGCCGCTTCGGCAGGGGCGAGGCCGGTTGCATCCCCAGAGGTTCTGATAGTGCGGTCGATCCAGCCCCTGGCTAGCTGCCAGAGGAGATCGGCAATCAGGAGCACGATGACGCCCTTCAGCAGCCCGTTGAGGATGGCCGATATTGTCGTGTTCTGATTTGCAAGAGAACTTGGGTTAAAGCGCAAGACCAGAGCCAGCCAGCCAACCGCGAGCGCGATCACGATTGCACGGCTGCCGCGTACAAGCAAAATGCTTTTGGGACTTTCAGGTGGCGCCGATGTGAGCGTTGCTGCAGCCCTGCCGACGGCACGCAAGAGTCCAGGCAGCACGAGTGAGAAAATACCGATCCAAAAAGCACCCTTCAGACCCAGGCACCAGAGAAGCCACAGGAGACCGAGAAAGACGGTGAGGCCTGCCTTGACGGCGATCGGATAGGTCAATGCCGACCAGACCGCTTCGATCGCAAATGCCAGCAAAAGAACCGAGAAGCAGTAGGAGATGGCTTCGGAAACGGCGGGATCGACGCCTAGCGGGGCTCCAAGCGCCGCGGTTGCTCCAGCAAACAAGGCGATGCCAAGAAAGATCCGGGCGCGCACCGCGAATGCGCGACGATTGCTTTCCGCAAGGCCAATCAACACCGCGGCAACCCGATAAGCAATGAAGGCGACCAGATAGGCGAGCAGCACAATCCGGGCAAGTGGTGGCCATTCAACGGCGAAGAAGATAATCGCGATAACCATGGTGAAGACCGCGACGGGAAGAAGGCGGGCAGCTGCACCGATCGACGGAGACCGGGCGCGCCTGAAGAGCCATTCGGCGGCCGCGCCTACTGCGACCAAGCCGGCAAAAATCAGGAAGATGGGCGCGTAGCCATGCGATACGGCGTCCCGCCGAGCACGAGCGGCGGCTTCGGATATTTCGGAGGGGATGCGCGGAACTGCAGTGAGAATACTGTCGATGCGCGAGCGCGCGCGCGATTCCCAGGTCGCAAAATCTGATGACTGGGCAGCCGCGGCAGTTGCATCCTGCTCCTTCTTCCGGCTTTCCAGCCAGGTCTGGATCTCGGGGTCCTGCAGCAGGCCTATCAACTGGTCGATCTTCTGCTGTGGCGGCGATGGTGCGGTTTGCGCCGCCGCCGAGGTCACGACGAGCAAAGCCAGAAGAAATGCCGCTAGCCTGATCATTCGCCATGTCTCCTTTCACGGAGGAAGGATGAGCACAGCCGATGCGTCTTGGGGAGTATGTTACCGTAAACTCCGGCGTGATCACCGGCTACTGACTGAGGTGCTTGCCGAGATTGAGAACCGTCGCGGGCCGCATATGCACATGGATCTCATGAGTTGAATGGGACTGGGTGCGGCAGGATTAGCGGCATCCGTTATCGTGTCGTGCAGGGCAGACCCCACCCGAACTGGATCGTGACTATTCGACGAGGGAGAGATTTCTACCTTCAGGTCATTGGCGGAAGTACGTTACCGCAAATGCCCGTGTTACAAGATGTAACAGCCGTGTAAATCAAGCCCTTACTGTGTCAGTGGCTCGGATTGCGGGTCGGAGTGCAGCGTATCTTCAACCTTCACCGGCTTTGCAGCGACCGGCGGATGTTCGGCGATCGCCAGCGGGGCTGCGACCGCCGTACCAGCGACCTTGCCCACTGTTTGCACCGTTCCACCGACGACGGCAGCAACACCTTCGCCCAGGGTTATATTGGAATCCGTCAGCGGCTGGCCGGTCATCAGTCGCTGGCCGATCAGCTGGACGATCTCGGGGCTTTCGGCAAACTTGCCGTGGTTCAGCTTGTCGCCGGTGTCGACCTTGGTTAGATCGATTGCAGTAATGCCCGCCTCTTCCAGCCTGCTGCGGTAAGGCTCCTTGGATGGATCGATTGCTCCCAGCCGGGATACTTTGCCGGTGATGAGGCTCGATACCGCCAGGGCCCGATCATCCTGCGAAACAAAGATCGTGAATTTTGGATGGGGCGTGCCCATCTCTACGAATTGCTTGGCGAAGACCTGGATGTCGATATCGGGTGAGGCAAGTATGACATCTCGGATCTTGGGGTTCACGTGCCCGTCGCGGATACCCATCTGACGCAGGGATTCCATGGCGAGCCAGGTTCCCATGGAATGGGCAAGGATGGTGATATCCTTGACGCTTGGATCCTGTGCGAGGATGCGCAAGGCCTGCTCAAGTGCAGTGCGCGAATAGTTCGTGCTTTCCTTGTCGTATTCATAGGCTGTCAGCCGGGCCCGCGATGGCCAGGTAAAAAGGACCGGTGTGGCCTTCATGCCGCTGTCGTGAACGATCTGGGCCAGCCGGAAAACGGAATCCTCATACGTGTTGTTGAAGCCATGCACGAAGACGAGAGCGTGGCCGTCTACGAGATGCTGTTTGAACCAGGCACGTCCCTCGGTTCGCGTTTCGAGTTGTTCGACCCGCGTCACGGCGAAATCGGTCGCGGGGTTGGGCGGCAACCGCTCAGGCCATTGAACCGTACCCGCTGCACGCTTCGGCGGAATGGAAATGGCAATGTCCGTCAGGTAGGGCTTGGGACTGCGCTCGCCATTGAAAAGCGTTGCAGGATCGCCGGACTGCTGGCGCGTGGTGGCCACCAGCATCTCGACCTGCGAGGTCTTCGGAGTTTTGGCCGTGAGTGCGACAGGAGTCATCACCCCCGTCGGATGGCCGCAGCCTGCAAGCACGGTAAGCCCGGCGAGGAGAATGCGTTTCAGCATAATTGTTTCCTGGTTTCATCGGAACGCACCATAGGGCGTACACGCGCGTGCGGAAGTAAGTTACCGTAAACGCGGGTGTTAATACAGGCGCCTGCGGCAGGCTTTAGTTGGTTGATCGCCTTTTCGGTAACCGCAACACCGAGGCCCAAAATCGGTCGAGATCCAGACGTGATGCCGTCCGGCTCGAACGGCGGCATCGGATGCCTCCTCGGCTTTGATTGGCGCAGCGAACGGCAGAATGAGCAGCTTCGGCGGAAGGCCAATATTCTCAGCGGGACGAAATAACGTTATCTGGAATCACGGAGGGCAGGGAAACCGCCGGCGGGATCAGTTCGCCTGCCGGGAGAATTTTTTGCCTGATCTCAGCGTCGGAAAGGCTGCGCCAATGCTGCCAGCCTTCACCCTGCAGGAGGCCGCTGTCCGAAAAGTCCTTCCAATGGCTGTAGCTGCCGGTGCCCGCGTAGACGAAGTTGCGGGCATCTTCGGGGGAGGAATACATCGTGTACTCGGCAGTGTGCTCCGCGCGGTTCGCGGTGTCGGCGACTTTGTGCAGGAAACTCGACAGGAATTTGAAGTGCAGAAGAGCGCCGGTGATGCCGACGGTACCGCGCATTTCGCCGAGATTGAGGGAGAGCGGCCAGACCTGGTGCGAGGATTTGAGATAGAGACGTTCGCCGGATACGTAGATCAGCGGGATCTTGTTGAGTGCCGGACCATCCCAGGTGCGGCCGCGGAAGTAGACACGGGCCCGCACGCCGCCCTTGATCCAGATGGTACGGCTGCTCCTGTCGAAATGCGATTCATAGCCTGACCTGTCAAAGAGGCTGCAGACATCGAGTGGATTGCGGCCGGGCTCGCAGATATTTTCGCTGACGGGATTGCGGCTGTACATGTCGATCATCACCGAGCGTAGCGAATGAGCCCCGACGGATTCCATGTAGGCCGTCAATTGGCTGATCGAGCGCGTATCGCAATGCGGATAGACGAAAAACTCATCCGCATCGACATAGAGAACCCATTTTTCCTGGCAATGGCGGTTCATGACCGCGTTGATCCAGTCATTACCGAAGCGTGCAGCCTTATAGGAGCCGGTGGCCGAGAGCAGCGAAACGTCTTCCATGGCGGACAAGAGCTCGGCCGTGCCATCGTTGGAACCATTGTCGATGCAGATGAAGTGCTCGACGCCGAGATCGCGATAATATTGCAGGAAGAACTCCATCCGGTGTCCTTCGTCGCGGATCACGCAAATGAGGACATGGCGTGCCTGCTTCAGGCTGTCGCGTAGGCCGGCATAGCCTACCTGTCTTGCCTTCAATGATCGGCGCAGCCGCGCCTTGGCATAGTGCGAGATGCTGCTGGTCAACGCGCTCATTTCTGCTCCTGAACACTCGTTCCGGTGTCAAACGCCGGCTTCGCCCGCAAAAAATAGGACCAATGTCGCGTCAGCAGACATAGTCGCCGACGAGCAAGGTGCGAACATGCGGATTGGGTGTCCTGTTCTGCAGCGCATGTTGCATGCGTTCGCGGATCGAACGGTATTTGTAGACAACCTTGCGGTCGAAGCTGATGCCTCGGTAAAGCGCGTTATAGGCAGGGTGCGTTTTGCGCAGATCGATATAGACCTGGCTTTCAGTGGCGCTCCAGGGAAAGAACGTGCCGTGCCAGGGCTTGGGGTGCGCCATGTAATGAACGATGGCGAGCGAGGCCATGTCCACCAGGTGCAGGAACTGCTTCGGGAAGTTCCAGCGGTTCGAGACGAGGATGAGCGAGGAGCCGCAGACATAGTTCAGTGCACCCTGATCATGCTTGCCGTCGCAGGCTTCGGGGTTCGTAGCAAAGAGCTGCAGCGCTTCCGGCCCGATCCAGCCTTCGCGGTGGAATTTCAGGACGCCGGCATTGAAATAACTGCTGTCCTTGCCGTTCTGCAGCAGGCCATGGATGGACGTGTAATCGCGCGCTGCGAAGAACTTTCCGGGGGGAACGAAGGCATTTTCGAGATCGGCAAGGCTGCTGACGATCTGCGTGTCGCCGTCCAGATAGATGATCTGCGTATAATTGTCGGGCAGGATCTGGGCCAGCACGAGCTTGGCCATGGTGCTGACGCTAATGCGGCCCATGAAATGTGAACCGTCGAGCTTGCCGAGAGATTCGTGCAGCGCTTCCGTTGCATCCATCAGTTTGACGCCGCTCAGCGCCAGCAGGCTTTTCAGCTCCTCGAAATTGTCGAGTTGTTCCGACATGAGAACGCAGACATCGGTTTCCGAACTTGCAAATTTCCGAGCCTGAAGCGCAGAAAGAATGGTCGGAAAGGAATATTCGACATCCGTAACGTAAGCCACGCACTGATTACTCATGGTACAGTCCTTCTCGTAGTTCTTGGTCGGGAAGCGTCTTGGCTAGGCCCGTTACAGGTTTCGCGCTGCCGGAGCGTTGATCTGCCCGCCTTACTGGCGTCTCGGTTATGGCGGATTGTGAGAAAATTAACCGCTCCTATCGCTCCACTACGAAAAGCTGGGTGTTGTGGATCGACCCCTGTAATGTGAAGATCGGCATGGGGCGCATGCGGGACGATAGAAAGGGATAAGGCATCACAATGCTGAACGGCACGATCGTTGTGATACTGGTTTCGCTCGCAGCTGGAATGGCCATTCGCGCCTGGGCCTTCGCGATTTTCGCGATCGTCGTAGCCCTTGGCTTTGGCATCGCGGCCCATCAGAGCGTCTCGCTGCTTGACGCGGCACTTTACGGGTTGGGCATCCTCGTGCTGATGCAGGTCTGCTATGTGACAAGTGTCTTTGTGGCCGGTCTCTGGCGCCGCAGTCGCAAGCCTGCCAAGGAAAGTGCGATCGCCGATCCAGCGCCTGTACCGAGCAAGCAGCGGCAAAGCTGACGTCACCGACATCTTTTCCGCCCCGTACATCATCGTGATGCAAACACCGGCGTACTCATCAGAGACGTCGGCGTCCTCTGCAGGCGGCTCGTCCGCTGCGACGATGCGTAAGGGACGGTCAGGCAGCCACTTGCGAGGCCGGCCGTGATGCTGAACAGCAGGCCGAGGTCTGTACTACTTCCGGAGATCGTTGCCGAAGCAATCTGCGCGACGGAAGCGAAGACGGCCGCCATTCCGATTGCCCGGTTTTCGCGGCTCACCAGCTTGCTGCGGCCAGCGGCCATCAGCAGGCTGTAGAGGAAGAGCAGGAAGAGCGCCGTGCCGGTCAAGCCGACATTCGACAGAAGTGCCGCAGCGAAGCTTGATGTGCGTACAGTGCCGAGGCCTGCTCCAAACGTCGCCGTTTCCACGAAGGAGATCAGCGCCAGCGTGTTCCAGGCAGCGCGTTCCTCGCCGGATTGCGACTCCATTTTATTGGCCAGGGTAACGTTTGCCAGATCTCCGAGAGCATTCCATGCACTCGGGATCAGGGCTACGGCCATGATCACGCAGGGCACCATAAGCAGGGTTATCAAAAGGAAGATGGCATAAGGGCGTGTCGCCTGTCCGCTCAGCAGCCGCTTGAGGCTGAACAAGACTGCGACGCCAATCATGAAGAGACCGGCGACATAGGCCGTCGTCGAGGTGCAGAGGATCAGGGTTAGGCCGATCGATATCGTCACGAGACCGGTGAACCGGATTGGAAAGCGCTCAAGCCATAGAATGAGCGCAAAGCTGAAGAATACCAGTGCAGCTGCGCCATAAGCGCTCGCTTCCGGAAAGGAGCCGACGATGCGTTTGAAGCCGCCGATCACCTCGGCTGTGTGCATCGTGTAGTTGGCGTTGCGGATGAAATCGAGGAGGTCAGGCTGTCCAATCGTGAATGTTGCGATATCAAGGAGGGCAAAACCCAGGCAGACGAGCGCCGTCACGATAAGCTGGCGAGCGATGAAACGACCGTATCCGAGCCGCGCAAGACCGCAGACGATGGCGAAGCAGACGAGATCGCCGAGCAGGTAGACGGATTGTGTCAGATTGGAAGAGCCTGGCGCAAGCGGCGACGCCATGATCGACATCAGACCTGAACTGCTGCGGGCGGAAGAATAAACCAGCGTCGCCCCGGCGAAAATACGCGGCAGGAAGAAGGCTGATACGGCAGAAAACAGAACATAGGCAGCGAACCAGAAGCCGGGGCCGGGATAGGCCAGGCTCATCAGGGCCGCCTGCTTCTGGCGCGGTCTCAGTAATACACCAATCGTGACGAAGAGGAGCAGCAGGTGGCTTGGCTGAATACTGCTGCCACCCAGTGCCGGCAGCTGGAAGGCCGCAGCTGCGCCGAGCACCGTAGAAATGCACAGTGCCGTAATCGCGAAGCGGGATCCATAATAAACGAGCGCCAGGCCGAGCAGAAGAACGATGAAGCCGATCGGTTCGATACTCATGCCGGGATCTCCGACCCAGACCGAAGATTCGTTGCCGTCATACCGCACAGACCCGGCGTGCGGCGCAACGAAACGCTCAATGCAGGCATGAACTCAATTCTTACGCTAACAGGCATGTTCCTACCGCGGTCTCCTAGTTCGATCCGGTCTGCGATATCCAGTTCGGAGCAGGCGCGTCGCTCCGGGCGATATTGGGAACAAGGGCGGCAGCCGGCTGCTGGGACTGGGGTGTCGGCGATGCGGCTGACGAGGTGTCGACAGCGGCCTGGACGCCGATTTCAATGATGTCGTGCGGCAGTAGAGCCGTGTTTTCATCTGCTACTATATTGCTGTAGCTGCCGTCCTTATTGCGGCGAACGATCTTGAAGTTCTTTTTTGTCGTGCCAAGGAGTGTCGATTCCGCGCCCATGCGGGCGAGTTCGGCGCTGTAGCCGGCCTGATCGCCGAGGAGCTGCGCCACCTGCATGTCGATCCCTGCCTTGTTGATCGCGAGGGTGATCGTATTCAGTTCCTGCTGATTTTCGGCATTGCGCTTGTTGATGACGTCAGCCTTTTCGCGCTGGCTCTCATTCAGGCCCTGACGGGATTTCGTGAGCGCGATCTCCAGATCCAGCAATTCGCTCTGGGTCTCTGCTAAGCTCCGATCGACGGAAAATTGGCGGGTATTGCTGGTCAAACCCTTGCTGACGAGGCTGTTGACGTTGTTCAGCTCCTGCTGTGCAAGATCGATCTGCCGCTTCTGGGAGACGACCTTGGCTTCGAGAGACTGGATTTCCTGGGTGTAAAGACGGCTCAGATCGTCAGCCGCTTCGACCTTGCTGTTGGTCTCGACAGCTCGCAGGCGCATCAGGTTCAGTTCCTCTGCCTTGAGCTTGCCGATATCGGGCACGGCGGCGATCTCCGAGGGAATGTCGAAATCGGATTGGCCGGCGATCTCGGCGCGCAGGCGTGCAGCACGCATCAAGAGATCGCGGCGATTGAGGACGGCTGTACGATAATCGCCAGCCGCCTGAATGCGGTCCCGATCGTAGTAGGTGCTGTCGTCACGTGCCCGCATGTAGCCGCCTGCGATGCTGACGGCTTTAATGACGGTCATATTGGCCTCGAATGGATAGCGTCCAGGCCGTTCGATGCTGCCGTTGACGAAGATCGGTGCGTGCTGGTCAATTTCGACGGCGATGAAAGGCCTTCCGGGAAGGTCGGCTTTTTCGGCCAGCGCGTCCGAAATGGCATCCGACAGCTGTTCGGTCGTTTGACCGGCAGCGCTGACCTGGCCGGCGATAGGTATCGAAAGATTGCCTGCATCATCGACGGTGTAGGTTCCATCGAGCGCTTCCCAGCTCGCGTATTTGGAATCGATAGAACGCCACTCCACAATCCGCAGCTTTATCTTATCCTCCGGGACAAGCGTATAGCTGTCGGCATGAGCAGCGCTCCATCCCATCGCGCAGGTAAAGAGGCCAACAAGGCCAATGAACGGAAGACGGTCAAGCAAAGAGATGGGCCGCATAACGTCTGTTACCTCCGTTTTGCCGCGATGGATGGCGAAGACATCTCGCGATTTGAGGATTGGCTGAGTTCAAGGATGCGCATGGGAGACGCACGTCCCATCAGAAGATCGGACAAAGCCAGAAAATTGCCGTTCAGCCGGCCACGACGGTCGACTGCGCTATCATTGAGCAGGGCGCCGCGCGTGTTCGCCAGGATATTGCGGCCGATCTGCGCCATTGCACGGGGCCAAGACATGGTGCCCTTGCGCATCAGATGCACCGGATTTGCGACCTGCGAATAGCCGAGCCTTTTGCCGGGCTGGCGCCCGGACTTCACGCCGAGATGCACGCCGCAGGCGCCCGAAATACGCACCGACCGTCCGTAGCGGGCGATGGACCGGCTGAAATCGATGTCTTCCAGCCAGCCATAGAGCGGCAGTTCCTCGTCGAAGGCGAGTCCGTGGCCGACGATTGGCGCCAGTCGAACCGCCATGTTGCATCCATAGGCGTTGTAGACTTCAGTCACCTGCTCGCCTCTTTCGTCCGCGGTCTCGATCACATGTATGGCTTCGGACTGGGTCAGCCCCTTGCCGAGAATGCCGTCGGCAAGAACGTCGCCAGTCGCGATGACCACATCCGGATATTCGGCGAAAACGGCTGCCATGCGCGGAATGAAGCCAGGCGCGGGAATGAAGTCGTCGTCGAGGAAGATCAGCACATCCATGTCTTCGCTTGCGGCCTCGATGATCCGGTTGCGCTGGCAGGTCAGGCCGCGGGGGCCGACCATCAATTCCACGCTCTCGCGGTTAGCAAGTCCCAAAGCGTCATCCATCCCGGGGACGCAGACGATGATGCGCTCCGGATGGGGCTGAAGGTTCTCGATATAGGTTACCGTCTCCAGAAGCGTCGCCGGTCGGCCTGCCGAGGCAATGCCGACGGCGATCTTCAGTTTCGATGAATTGGGGGCCGGGGTCGTCATGTCCGCACACTCGATGGCGTGTTGTTGACGATTGCACCGAGGATTTCTGCACCGACGTTGCGCATGCTGTCGACGACGCGAACGGTCTCGTCAATCGAAGTGCGGCCGTAGGAGGTTACGACGAGAACGCCGTCCAGTTCCGGCGCAATCGCATTGGCGTCTGGGGATGAGGTAAAGGCGGAGATATCGACGAATATGGCGTCGAATTCCTTCTTCAGGTCGGCGAAATTGAGTTGGGTGCGGCGTGAGCTCAGGCGGACGGCGGGCGTGACGGCGCGGACCTTCCCAAGCGGCAGGAACTTCAGCGTTGGCGTCAGCGACAAGGTGGCGGTGCGGATCGCTTCGATATTGTCGAGCACATCGATGAGGCCGGCTGAACTGTTCGGCGCAATGGACTTGCTCAGGGAAGACTTTGTTGCTGCGGCATCGATCAGCAGGGTTCGCGAGCCTGATATCGCCGAGAGCACCGCCAGTTCACAGGCAATAGTGGATGCCCCGTTCCCCGGGTTGACGGCGACGATGCCGATCACGACGCGGCGTCTACGGCGGAAGCCGGTGACAGTCGCGCCAAGTTCGGCCATTCCGGGGATCAGCGGATAGGCGACACTGCCGCCCTCGTCGGCAGCAGGTAGCGCCGCTGCACGGCCAGTCCTCTTTGCGCGTCCCAGAGGCGTGACGAAAGACAGGCCCGCGGCCTGTGACAACTGTTGCGTGCGCATGATGCGCCTGTCGCTGACGTGGCGGATCATGGCAAGGCCAAGGCCGGAGCCGGCGCCGACGACCAGCGCGAAGGCGAGAATCAGCGAATTGTTGGGCTGCGCTTTGGCAAGCGGCGAGGTGGCCTGCGAGACGATGGTGGCATCGGAGACAGGATAGGAAATTCGCTGCTTGGCCTCAGTGTATTGCGTAAGGGTGTTTTCGAAGAGGGTGCGGCGGGCGTCCGTCGCACTCTGAAGTTCAGCGAGTTTGAACTGGTCGCGCGGATTTGCCTTGAAGGTGGCAAGTGCGTTTGCGGCGTCGGCGAGTCCGCGCTGCTGCTCGTTGACGAACTGTTCCAGCCATTGGCTGTACTGCTGGGCCGCCGCAGCCTTCATCTGGACATTCTTACGGATGTACTGCTGGGCAACCGCATCGGCGATCTCGACCGCTCTCTGCGGGTTGGAGGCGGATGCGGATATTTCGAGGATCGTCGACTGACCAATGCGACGCATTGCGACGATATTGCGCAGCCGGGCGATCGCCCGGTCGGTTCGCGCTGTTTCCTGGATTGCTGCAGCGGTCTGGGTATTATCCGAGGTCGCATCGCCTGATCCCGTCTCCGACTGCACCGTGCCAGTGCGGTTGCCCGTCAACCAGTCTTTGACCTTGTCCTGCAGGGAAAGGGCCTGATCGGCGAAGCCCGGATCGCTGGCGAGGTTCAGCGCGCCGACGGCGCCGCCAAGAACATCGCTCGACTTTGCTATTTCAAGCTGTGCATCGATGAAGGCGTCTTCGGCGAACGCTCTTTGGGCGTCCGAACCGTTTACCTGCGGGAAGACCATCAGCTGCGTACTGGCCACATAGGTCGGCTTGGCAATGAAGAGATAGGCGGCAGCGAAAGCCAGGAAGACCAGAGTGGTAAATACAATCCACGGCCAACGCATCCTGACGAAAAAGGACATATCCCGCAGTGTCAACGATGAACTACCGCTGTCGGTAGCCGGCAAGGATATCGGGGCGACGCTACTGAAGACGTGATTTGAGTTCATAGTGTCCTGATCCAAAGGGCAAGAGTATCTTCTTCATTGGCACCCAGCAGCTGCGCGCGGCCCTGTCGGGCCATACGGCTCCTGGACTAGTAGCAGCCGCGCTGCGAGAACAGGGCGGGAACGGTCTTCGCGATGATGATGAAATCGCGCGTGAGCGACCAATGACGGACATATTGGACGTCGAGCGCGACGCGATGTTCATAGCTCACGTCGTTGCGGCCGCTGGTCTGCCATTGTCCTGTCAGACCGGGCCTCGCGGCCATATAGCTCGCGACATGCTCGCCATAGCGAGCGAGTTCCTCCGCCGTCACCGGACGCGGGCCTACAATGCTCATTTCGCCGCGTAGGATATTGATGAGCTGCGGCAACTCATCGATGCTGGACTTCCTCAGGATTTCGCCGACGGTGGTGATACGCGGATCGTTCTTGAGCTTCCGTGTCGTTTCCCACTCGGCTCGCGCTGACGCATTGGTGCGCAGCAGTTCGGCGAGCCTGTCGGCGGCATCGGTCTTCATAGTGCGGAACTTGAGGCAGCCGAAAGCGGCACCTCCATAACCAATGCGTGTATGCGAATAGAAGACCGGCCCGCGGTCGCTCAACTTTACGATGAGTGCTGCGATCAGCATTAGAGGCGACAGCAAAACCAGAGCAGAGGTCGCCAGTACGATATCAACCGCTCGCTTGGATGCCCTGCCGAGCACATGAGGCTGCGATATTCTGCGAGGATTGTTATTCGGCCCGGACTGGTCAACGTTCGGCCAGGATTCACGAACTTCAATACTCTGTGCTTCCCAAGTCATCGACCGACTCCAAAAGTTTAGAACCTCGTGAAGTTTGGTGCAGCGCAATGTGCTTGTCTGTGACCGCGGTCATAATGATTAGCAAATTCTTTATGCTAATACTGCAATGCTACGGAGTTTTATACGAATTCGGCAGCTGGGGGGTTCTGCACCCTAATTTATTCGCATATTTAACTTACATGGCGTGTTCCACGTACGGATTGGATAGATGAAGCCGTACGCTGCAGATATTATTTGAACAATTTTGATCCTAATAGCCCCAAAAATGGGCAGTTTTCCGTAGAACTCCCCCGAATTCGAGGAATGCTAGAAAAAATATAATCTACATAACTGGTGGTGTCGTCACTATTATTTGAGATGCTCTTGTCATCTTCGATTGTTATTTGACTCTCAAGTTGGGACAATATAAATGATGCAGTGCAGCATCAGCTACGACCAATCTGTTTTGTTGGGGAGTTATGCGCATGGACGGAGCTACACAAACGAGAGACTATAGGGTCGCAATGGGTAAAGCGGCTATTAGCGTTGTTTCGGATACTTCTTTGAACAACCGTGTCTCAAGTGACGACGACTTTCCGTTCTGCCGCGCGACTGTACGCAACTTCCGTCGCGGCGAGCTTATTGCAGGCGCTGGAGTCTTTGTGGACATGTTCGCTCGCGTGCAGCGCGGGCTGGTTAGCGCCAGCACGATGTTGCCGGACGGCAGGGAGTTCATTGTCGAGATCATTCCGAGGGGCGGTTTGATCGGCGAACTCGAAGTATTACGTAAGCAGATGCTGAATTTGGAGTATAGAGCTAGTTCGGACTGCGAGCTATACTTCTTCGAAGGCCGTCTGCTGCGGGAAAGATACGCGACCGATCCGCAGTTTCAGGAGAAGGTCTTTTCGAGAACGCTAGCGCGCGTATCCGAGTTGGAACGCCGCATCATTTCGAACGCCGGATCGAACCTGCAATCGCGCTTGGCGGCAATGCTTCTGCGGCTATCTTCGGTCTACGGAAAGGACACGTCGGACAACCGGGACGTGCTGATCATCTCCCAGAACGATTTGGCGGCGACGCTTCCGGCTTCTCGTGAGAAGGTCAACCAGTGCTTGCGTCGCCTGCGCGAATGCAAGGTGATCGACGGAGCTCAAGGTAGGATCCGTATTCTCAACCGCAAGGCGTTGGAAGCCTATGCCGACGGTGCA
Organism: Rhizobium sp. BK650; assembly: GCF_014195325.1. Lineage (GTDB taxonomy): Bacteria > Pseudomonadota > Alphaproteobacteria > Rhizobiales > Rhizobiaceae > Rhizobium. The sequence continues at coordinate 61,634 of NZ_JACIBK010000001.1, forward strand.
GCGTCCGCAAGATAATGCGCTTCGTCACGATCCAGCCGCCATCTGCAGCCTGGTCGTGATCACTCTACCTGTCATAGACGGTGTTGGGGCCTAACCGTCAAAAAGCATCCATTGTGTCTGTCGTCGGAGAGCTTCTATGAACGACATCGGCCAACTGCGTCCTGATGAGACCGGATCTGCCGTTTCGGCCCTAAGATGGCCGGCTTCGGGACGCTATGCAAAACTATGGAGGGACGGTATCGCCGTACGCCCGGTTCTCGACCGCGTGGTCGTTATTGACGACTATTCCACGGCGAGGGGTGGGGCGACCGCGCTTGCGATCCTGTCGGCGAAGCTCTTTATCGGACTCGGCATTGCCGTGACTTATATCTGTGGCGACGATGGAACGAACGAGGAGCTTGCGTCTCTCGGTGTTTCAATCGTTAAGCTGAACAGTCGTGATCTCCTGAATTCCAGCCGGGCCAAGGCCTTCGCGACCGGGATCCACAATCCTGCAGCCGGCAGCATGATTTCTTCCTGGATGCGCGCCAACGATACGCCTCAGACGATCTATCATGTCCACGGCTGGCATCAGATCCTGTCGCCTGCCGTCTTTGACGCGCTTGCGCCTGTTGCCGATCGGTGCGTCGTCCATGCACATGACTTTTTCATCGGGTGCCCCAATGGGGCGTTTTTTGATTATCAGGCGCAAGAGATCTGCCAACGACATCCGCTCGGGGCGAGCTGTATTGCCACTTCCTGCGACAAGCGCAGCTATGCGCAGAAACTATGGCGGACGGCCCGTGGTGCCAATCTCTTTCGTGCGCTCAGAAACCGTCCCGCCTACGGCACGATCGTTCTGCTGCACGAGAAGATGGCTGATTTCCTCGTGGGCTCCGGCTACCAGCCGGGACGGCTCATCACCATCCGCAATCCGATCGCGCCGCTGACGGCCGAGCGTGTCGCAGCCGAGGAAAATGACGAGTTCGTCTTCATCGGCCGGCTGGATGAGGAAAAAGGCATCGAGGATGCGCTGGCCGCCGCACACAGGGCCGGAGCAAACCTTTGCGTGATCGGCGATGGGCCGCTGATGCCGAAGGTCGTGGCGGCTGGCGGTCATGTCCGGGCCATGGGCTGGCAGTCACATGCGGAGATCGGGCGGATCATCCGCAGCGCAAGCGCTCTCGTCATGCCGTCGCGCTATCCGGAGCCGTTCGGCCTCGTGGCGATCGAGGCGGCACGCAGCGGCCTTCCCGTCATCATGACCAAGGGCGCCTTCCTTGCCGAGGAGATGGAGAGGGCCGGAATGGCGATCTCCTGCAACACGATGGACGGGGAAGCCTTCGCCGCAACGCTGACGGCTTTCCGCAACATGCCGAAAGAGGATGTACGCCTGATGAGCGAGCGTGCCTTTCGGCTGTCGCCCACTCTGGCGACGACACACGAAGAATGGCGCGATGCCCTTCTCGCGCAATACCGCAATCTGACTTCGACACATGTGGTGCCCGAGCCGAGGGGTGGGGCGATCGTACAAGGAGCGTTCAAGTGACTGTCAAAGCAGCAAGCTCTCTCCCCGAAGCAGTGGCATTCCGGAGTGACGCGCCCGTCGTGACGAAAAACCGCGCCATCGGCGCCGGCAGCAGGGCCGATACGAAGCAGCCGCGCGTCGCTATCGTCCATTATTGGCTGGTATCGATGCGTGGCGGCGAAAAGGTGGTGGAGGAACTCTGCCGCATGTTCCCACAGGCAGACATTTTCACGCTGGTCTACGATCCCGATCGCATCAGTGATTTTCTGAATAGCCGCAATATCCATACGTCTTTTCTGCAGAAGATTCCGCGTTCGAAGCGTTATTATACGAAGATGCTGCCACTGATGCCCTTTGCGCTGGAGCATTTCGACCTGCAGGATTATGACCTTGTCATTTCGAGTGAATCCGGTCCGGCCAAGGGCATCATCACGCGGGCGGATGCACTTCATATCTGCTACTGCCATTCGCCCATGCGCTACATCTGGGATCAATTCCATGTGTATCGGCGCGGCGTTTCGCGGATCGGCAAAGCGCTGATGTCGCTGACCGCTCCGATGCTGCGTGCCTGGGATGTGACGACCGCTTCGCGTGTCGACACTTTCGTGGCGAATTCCAGCTATGTCGCGGGTCGTATCCGCCGCTTCTATGACCGCGATGCCGTCGTCATCTATCCGCCGGTTGCGACCGACGATTTCGCTATCGGGCAGGGCAAGGGCGAGTTCTATCTGTATGCGGGCCAGCTCACTGCCTACAAGCGGCCGGACATCGCCGTTAAGGCCTGCACCGAAATGGGCCGCAATCTGATCGTGATCGGCGAGGGCGAGCAGGAAGCCTATTTGAGATCAATCGCCGGACCGACGGTGCAGTTTCTCGGTCATCAGCCATTCCCCGTTCTTCGTGATCACCTGTCGCGCTGCCGCGCGCTGCTGTTTCCGGGCATCGAAGATTTCGGCATTCTGCCGGTAGAGGCGATGGCGTCCGGCCGGCCGGTTCTGGCCTTCGATGCGGGTGGCGCACGCGAGACCGTCTGCGCGCCGCATGTCGGCTTCCGTTTTGCGGAGCAAACCGCGGAAGCACTGATTGAAACGATGGCGGCCTTCGAAGCGGTCGAGGATACGCTCGATCCGACCGCGATCCGCAACCACGCCCTAAGATTCTCCGCAGCGGTTTTCCGCGACCGCCTCGGCTCTCTCATCGATGAACAGCTCGCCGAGCACGGATTTCAGGTTGCAGGCCCTATCCGAAAGAAAGCAAGCTGACACGCACAACCGGCCGAGAGGCCGGCAAAACCCGGACCAGACGAGGTTCGTTGCACGCGGCCAAGGAATAGATCGTGTCAAGTGTATCGCATAGAACGGCGACGGCAAGTATCTGGACAATCAGCGGAAAATTTCTGGCACGATTGCTCGATTTCGTGAGCCTGCTCATCCTCGCGAGGCTTCTGAGCCCGGCCGATTTCGGGGTCGTCGCCATTGCCACGTCGGTTCTCGTCATCGTAGAGGCGATCCTCGATCTGCCGCTCACCCAGGCGCTGGTGCGTGTTGCTTCGCCATCCGAGCAGATGTTTGCCACAGCCTTCACATTAAGTCTCATCAGAGGGACAGCGATCAGCCTGCTGATGATGATCATCGCCTGGCCTATGGCTCTCATCTACAACGATCCGCGGCTTTTTCCGCTGGTCGCGGTAATTTCGATCGCGCCCGCGATGCGGAGCGTGATCAGCCCGCGCATGATCATTTTCATGCAGCGGTTCGATTTCCGGCGCGAATTTGTGTTGGATCTCATCACCAAGGGGTCGACGTTGATCTTCGGCGTGGGCGTAGCGTTCGCGACCGGTAGCTATTGGGGGCTGGCGATAGGGGCTATCGCTGGTCCGATGGCGGCGACCATCGTCTCCTACATCTTCGCGCCGATACATCCGAAACTCAGCCTTTCGGAGTGGAAGCACTTCCAGGACATGATCGGCTGGAATACGGTTTCGCAAGTACTCAATTCGCTTAACTGGCAGATGGACCGGCTGCTGCTGCCACGTTTTATAAGTCTTTCCATCTATGGCGCCTTCAGTGTCGCGGATAATCTCGCCGGTATTCCGTATCAGACATTCGTCGGCCCACTGATGCGCCCTTTGATGGCCGCCTTCTCAAATGTCAGCGACCGGGGCAAGCAGATCACCGCCTATCTGAAGGCGACCAATGCAATCATGGTGGTGGCCGCGCCGATCCTGCTCGTCATCATCTTCCTTGCCGAGCCGATCCTGCGCATCGTCGTCGGCGAGAAATGGGCCTTTGCGGCGCCGATTATGCAATGGTTCTGTATCGTCAGCCTGATCGGTCTACCGACCACCATCATGCCGCCGCTCGTCATGGTTCTCGACAATACACGCTATGTAGCTCTGAGGATGTTCGCGGAATTTGTCGTGAGGGCGCCGGTTACCGTGCTCGGCGTGGTGATGTTCGGACTTGACGGTGCGCTGGCAGCACGTGTCATCGCCGCCGTCGTCGCCTATGTCGTCTGCCTCCTCATCACGCAGCGGCTGATTGGCGCTTCGATCGCTGCGCAGCTCTATGCATTTGTTCGGCCGCTTGCAGCCAGCCTGCCGATGATTGGCTTCCTGCTCTGGGTTCAGCCCGTTCTGATTGCCATGCCGCTCGGTGTCGAGCTTTTCGCCGGCGTCGGGCTCTGCGGCGGTACTGCACTTGTGGTCTTCTGGGTTTCCTCGCTTCTCATCTGGCAGGTAGTCGGGCGGCCGGACGGGCTGGAAGCCATCGTCATCAGGAAATTCGTGCCCTGGCGAAACGGGGTCGTTATTTCATGATCGGCTTGGAAAACGCTGCTTATGGAGGAAGAAGGATGCGTCACGCGAAATTTGCCGGAAGATTTGCGCTTCTGCTTGTCATCGGCCTTTTCGGCCCGCCAGGCCCCCGGCCCAGCGAGGCTGAGGAGCCGCTCAATCTCGACGATTTCCAGATGACCTTTGCCGAAGACTTCAACACGCTTGATGTTTCGGCTTGGGGCGAAAACGGATCTCGCTGGATCGCGCATACGCCGTGGAATGGCGATTTCGGCGATGCGCAGTTTACCGACCCGATGGACGGATTCCCTTTTACAGTCAGTGATGGCATCTTGCGGATCGAGGCCCGGAAGGATGCGGAAGGCAAATGGCGTTCCGGCCTACTCGCCTCGACCAATCCGAAGGGCGAAGGCTTCTCGCAGAAGTTCGGCTATTTCGAAGCACGCATGAAGCTGCCGCCGGGCAAGGGCGTCTGGCCGGCCTTCTGGCTGATCGGCCTCGATCGGTCCAAATTCACCTCGGAAATCGACGTGATTGAATATTACGGCCGCGCGCCCGGCGAGTTCAGCATGGGCTATCATGTCTGGCGCCCAAGTAACCAGCATACGACGGACGGCCATCTCACAAATGTGCCCGGAGGTTCGCTCAGCAGCGACTTTCATACGTTTGGTGTGGATATCGGCCCGCGGAAATCGACCTTCTATCTGGATCGCAAGCCGCTCTGGAGTTTCGACACGCCTCCGGAATTCCAGATGCCCTTCTACCCGCTGGTCAATCTGGCTCTTGGATCTGGCTGGCCAATCGATGAAACGCCGAACCCGTCCTATTTGCTGGTCGACTATATCCATGTCTATCAGCGAAAGAGCCTGGCTTCCGGCGAATAATGGGTAGGGCCGGATACCGGTCTGTGCGCGTTTGAGCGCAGCGAGCACGATGCCGGTCAGCCGGCGCGACGGGGAACTGCGTGGCCAGAGTAAACCGACCTCGCGCGGCGCTGGCTGCAGCCGATCGCCTGCGGTAGTGTTGCGGTTTTCCCTGGCGATGTCGTGGTCGCCGACAAGGATGGTGCAGTGCTGATCCCTGTGGCACTGCTTGATGCCGTGCTTGCCGAAGCGCCAGAACAGGAGCGCATGGAAGGCTGGATCATGAGCGAAATTGATCGAGGCGTACCGCTTCCCGGTCTCTATCCCATGAGTGCCGAAACGAAGGCACGCTATCAAGCGTGGAAGGAAGGCACGCTATCAAGCGTGGAAGGATGCACAATGAGCTTCGGAACTGACTCGAAGGGCGTCTATGCAATAGCAACCACGCCGTTCCTGCCCGATGGCGCCTTGGACACGCCATCGATCGACCGGCTGACCGATTTCTATCAGGATAGCGGCGTTACCGGAATGACGATCCTCGGCATCATGGGCGAAGCGCCGAAGCTGGAGCCTGTTGAATCGCGGGCGATCATCCGCCAGGTCGTCGGTCGCTCAAGGGTGCCTGTTGTCGTCGGCGTCTCGGCGCCTGGTTTTGCGGCGATGCGCTCGCTTGCCCGTGATGCGATGGACATGGGGGCTGCTGGCGTCATGATCGCGCCGACACCAGCGCTCCGCACTGACGAGCAAATCATCCAGTACTTTGCGCAGGCGGCCGAAGCCGTCGGCGCTGATGTTCCCTGGGTGCTGCAGGATTATCCGTTGACGCTGACGGTCGTGATGTCGGCGAGCGTGGTTGCCAGGATTATTTCCGATCACCCCTCCTGCGTGATGCTCAAGCACGAGGACTGGCCGGGACTGGAGAAGATCTCGAAGCTGCGCGCCATGCAGAAGGTGGGCGATCTTCGCCCCTTCTCGATCCTTTGTGGCAATGGCGGTATGTTCCTCGATTTCGAACCGGAGCGCGGTGCAGACGGCGCCATGACCGGGTACGGTTTCTCCGATATGCTGGTCGAATTGGTTGGGCTCTTTGCTGCCGGCAAACGCGACGAGGCGCATGATCTTTTCGACGCGCATCTGCCGCTGATCCGTTATGAGCAACAGTTGGGCGTCGGTCTTGCCGTCCGCAAGCATGTTCTCATGCGCCGGGGTGTCATCAGCTCGGATGCGCAGCGCAAGCCGGGAAGCGTGCTCAGCGCCAGGGCGCGCGCCGAGGTTGATTATCTGTTACGTCGCCTGGCGCGGCACGATCCGCGCGCTCCTGTCTGACGGATATGGCTCCTCCCGGCAAGGCGGAAGCATTGCTGTCCATAATGCCGGCTCGGCTTCTATCCCGCGTGGCGGCGGCTCCGGAGGACTGCAGTCTTTTGGATTCTTCCTTCCATCTTGTCCCTGGCGTTCCCGCATAGCAGCATTAAAAGGCATCCCAAGTCGCAAAGAGTGATCACTTCGATGTCACAATGACACTGCAGATATGCTTCGTGAAAAGACGAATCGAACAAGGATGAGAGCAGTGGCACAAGCCCAGCCGCATGAGCGAATTCAATATATCGTGGAAGGCGGCCATCGCCTTGCTGGCGAAATCCAGCCGAGCGGCAACAAGAATGCCGCACTGCCGATCATTGCTGCCTCGCTTCTGACCGACAAGCTCGTGCATCTGACCAATGTGCCGCGTATCCGCGATGTCGAAGCACTGGTCGAACTGATACAATCCGTTGGCGCCCAAGCGCGCTGGCTCGGCCGCAACGAACTCGAAATCGAAGCAAGCAATCTGAAACCCGCTGACCTCGATCCCGACCTCTGCGCCCGTATCCGCGCGTCCATCCTGCTCGCTGGCCCAATGCTGGCACGTTGCGGCGAGATCACGCTGCCACCGCCGGGCGGCGATATCATCGGCCGCCGCCGCGTCGATACGCATTTCCTCGCTCTGGAGCAGCTTGGCGCCGAGATTAATGTCAACGGTTCCTATAATTTTCGCGCCAAACAGCTTCGCGGTGCAGACGTTTTCCTCGACGAACCCTCGGTCACTGCGACCGAGAATGCACTTTGTGCGGCTGTCGCCGCGGAAGGTAAGACGATCCTGCGCAACTGCGCTTCCGAGCCTCATGTTCAGGATCTCGCGCGTTTCCTGATAGCATTGGGTGCGAAAATCGAAGGTATCGGCACCAACACGATGATAATCTACGGCGGCCAGCCACTAGCCGGCACGTCGCATCGTGTCGGACCTGACCACAACGAGGTCGGTTCACTGATCGGTCTTGCGGCCGTTACCGGTTCCGAGATCACGATCCGCCGTGCGGGCGTGGAGCACTTGCGTTCGACGCTGATGACATTCGAGCGCCTCGGCATCCGCTGCCGTATAGAAGGCGACGATCTTCTGGTGCCCGCAGGACAGGAGATGAAGATCCAGCCGGACTTCGGCGGGCACATTCCGAAGATCGAAGATCAGCCCTGGCCCGCATTTCCGGCAGATACGATGTCGATTGCCATCGTCACCGCCTCGCAATGCGATGGCGTCGTGCTGATGTTCGAGAAGATGTTCGAAAGCCGGATGTTTTTCGTCGACAAGCTCATCGCTATGGGCGCGCGCATCGTGCTTTGCGATCCGCATCGTGCGATCGTCGCCGGCCCCTCAAAGCTGCGTGCGGCCCAGGTGGAGAGTCCGGATATTCGTGCCGGCATGGCGATGCTAATCGCCGCCATGTGTGCGGAGGGCACCAGCGTCATCAACAATGCCCAGCAGATCGAACGAGGCTATGAGCGGATTGAAGAGCGTCTGAATGCGCTCGGTGCGCGCATTACCCGTGTGCCGCCCCGCCAAGCGTGAACGGTCTCGTCACCTTCAGACTTTGTTGTCTTGCGGCCTGCCAAGGCAAATTTTCGATCATTGGAACTCTGTCATATAGCTATGGCGAGAACGTGCTTTATCGAGCAGATTGAATAGGGAGCGTGCCATGATCGAAAACACTCAGCTCGACCGTATCAAGAATGAAATTGCCGACAGCTTCGATGAGGAGCTGGAAATGCAGATGGAGGAGGACCGGCTCGACGAGCTGGTTGCCGAAGGCATGTCCGGCGAAGCGGAGCAGACGCTCGACCGCAAGCTCTATTTCCGCGAACTCTTCCGCCTGCAGCATGAGCTCGTCCGTCTTCAGGACTGGGTTCAGTACAAGAAGCTCAAGGTCGTCGTCCTTTTCGAAGGCCGCGACTCCGCAGGCAAGGGCGGCGCGATCAAGCGCGTGACACAGCGTCTCAATCCGCGCGTCTGCCGCGTCGTGGCGCTTCCGGCACCAACCGAACGCGAGCGGAATCAGTGGTATTTCCAGCGCTATACGCCGCACCTGCCGTCGGCAGGAGAGATGGTTCTCTTCGACCGCAGCTGGTACAATCGCGCAGGGGTCGAGCGCGTCATGGGCTTCTGCACAAAGGACGAACTGGAAGAGTTCTTTCGCTCCGTACCGGAATTCGAGCGCATGCTGGTTCGTTCCGGCATCATCCTTATCAAGTACTGGTTCTCGATCACCGACGAGGAACAGGAATTCCGCTTCAACATGCGCATCCACGATCCACTGAAGCAATGGAAGCTCTCGCCGATGGACCTGCAGAGCCGTGTCCACTGGGAAGAGTATACCAAGGCCAAGGAAGAGATGCTGGACCGGACTCATATTCCGGAAGCGCCGTGGTGGGTCGTTCAGGCCGTGGACAAGAAACGTGCGCGCCTCAACTGCATCGCACATCTCCTGACCCAGGTTCCCTATGAGGACGTTCCGAAGGAAGCGATCGTGCTGCCCGAGCGCGTGCGTCACGACGATTATCATCGCGTCCCGGTTCCACCGGAAATGTATGTTCCTGAAGTTTATTGATTAAAGAGGGTGCTACCGGCTTCCGGCAGCAGCATCCCCGAGGAGCCCTCCCCGGTTCGGGGGCTCCTCAATGCGCCGATTGCTGTTTGGCGCGAGCGACGATCTGCGTCGGATTGACGAATTGCAGCGCGATGACGAGCCAGAAAAGTGTCGTCACCATGTAGACCACCGCCATCGCATCGATCGACTGGCCGGCGCGCACCCCTGATGCAAAGACCGCATAATAGAGCGAAACGACGAGTGTTTGCGTCTGCGGCCCGGATATCAGGAACGTAAGCTCGAACATCGCAAGTGTGCGCACCAGGACCAGCAGTAGGGCGGCCAGCATGCCGGGCAGCAGGAGCGGCAGCAGGATGCGGATGAAGAGGCTCGTCGTGCCGGCGCCGAAGACGCGGGCGGCGGCTTCGATGCGCGGATCGATTTGCTCGATGAAGGGGATCATGACGAGTACGACGAAGGGGAAGGACGGTACGAGATTGATCAGAACTACGCCCCAAAATGTGCCGCCAAGGCCGAGCTGATAGAGCACAGTCGCCAGCGGAATGCCGTAGGTGAGTGGCGGGATCAGCAGGGGCAGCAGGAAGAGCAGGATGATGGCGCGCTTGCCGGGAAAGTCACGCCGGGCGAGCGCGTAAGCGGTCATCACGCCGAGAATGCCTGAGATGATGACGACGACGAAGACCATTTCGAAGGTCACGATCAGCACATTGGAAAGCTGGAACTCGCTCCAAGCGCTGAAATACCATCGGTCGGTCCAGCCGCGCGGCAGCCATGTCCCGAGCCAGCGCGTTGCAAAGGAATTGAGGATAACGACCGCGATGACGGCGAGCAGATTGAGGACGAAAAGGCTGGCGAGCGCCCAGACAGCGAAGCGCCAGATCTTTGAGGTAAGGCCTTGGTCACGGATCATGGCTCAACCTTTCGTGCCGCCGGCAGGGCCGCGGTAGAAGAGTGAACGTGCGCCAAGAACGGCTACGACAACGATGAGTTCGACTCCGCCCATGACAAGGGCGATGGCCGTGCCGTAGGAATGGTCATATTGCTCGAAAGCGGCTTGATAGGCGGCGATCGAGATGACGCGCGTCGGGCCTGCAGGAGCGCCGAGCAGAACTGCCGAGGGGAAGACGGCGAAGGCCTGCACGAAGGACAAGCAGAACGTCACGGCAAGGCCTGGCACCAGGAGCGGCAGGAAAACGCGTGTGAAGCGCTGCCGTGCATTAGCGCCGAGTGTTGCTGCGGCCTGCTCGATCGCCGGATCGATGCCTGTGATGTAGGATAGCGTCAGCAGGAAGGCGAAGGGGAAGCCGGTGATCAGCAGTGAGGCGAAAACGCCCCAGTAGTTGTTGGTGAGCTTGAGCGGCGAATCCAGGATGCCGAAGAGGATGAGCGTCTGATTGAACCAGCCGCGCGGGCCGAGATAGGTCAAAAGGCCATCGGCGACGAAGACCGTGCCCAGCGTGATCGGCAGCACGAGGATCGTCGTCAGCAGCCGCTGCCGGCGCATCAGGCGGACGCGGAAGGCGACGGGGATTGCGAAGGCGAGGTTGACGATCGTCACCGGCAGAGCGAGCCACATTGTATTGGCGATCGTGCCATATTGGAACTGATCGGAGAAGAACTTCGCATAGTTCTCATACCAGAGCCCGCCATCCTTCGGCATCAGCGAATCCGCCACGCCATAGACGAAGGGATAGATGAACAGGGCGAGCATGAAGAACAGGCCCGGCAGGACGAGGAGCGTCGTTCCGTCGAGGCCTTGGGCGGCAAGCCGGGTTTTCAGCGACGGGCCGCTCATGAGGAAGCCCCTTTGAAGACCAGTGAACGGCCCGTGACCGGCTGCAGGCTGGCAGAGGAGCCGCGCGACAAGGCGTCATCGGCGCGGAAATAGAGCTCCGATCCATCCTTCGAGCGCGCCATGCCAAAGAAGGCGCGGCCGCGATATTCGGTGCTGGCGACGGTCACCGGGACCCCGGTGCCGTCCATGGTGGCGACAAGATCTTCCGGACGGACCGAGAGAACGGCGGCGTCGCCGACGGCAAGCTTATCGCGCATGGTACCGCTCAGCCGCGCACCGGCGGCTTCGATTTCGGCTTCGTTGCCGGAAACGGAAATGACGCGGCCGGGGATGCGGGTGCGGAAGCCCATGAAATCCGCCACCTCCAGATTGACCGGACGCTGGTAGAGATCCTGCGGTGTGCCAATCTGTTGAATGTGACCCTGGCTCATGACGACGATGCGGTCGGCAAGCGACAGGGCTTCATCCTGGTCGTGGGTGACATAAATGGTCGTCGAGCCGATCTGATCGTGGATGCCGCGGATTTCCGCGCGCATCTCCAGGCGCAGCTTGGCGTCCAGATTCGAGAGCGGTTCGTCCATCAGCACGATCGGCGGGCGGATGACGATAGCGCGGGCAATGGCGACGCGCTGCTGCTGGCCGCCGGAGAGCTGGCCGGGCAATTTGTCTGCTTGGCTTTCAAGCCGCACGAGCGCCAGTGCATCGATGATGCGCTTGTCGGCTTCTGCGCCGCGAATGCCCTGCATGGCAAGGCCGAAGCCGACATTCTTGCGTACGCTCATATGCGGAAAGAGGGCGTAGCTCTGAAAGACCATGCCGAAGCCGCGCTTTTCTGGCTCCAATTGGTCGATGCGATTGCCCCCGAGGCGGATTTCGCCGCCGGACAGACCGAGCAAGCCGGCAATGCAGTTCAGCGCCGTAGACTTGCCACAACCCGAAGGGCCGAGAAGCGCGATGAATTCGCCGGGTTCGATCGCGAGGTCGATGCCGTCGAGGGCATTATAGGCGCCGAAGGACCGCCTGATGCCATCGAGCTCAAGGCGCGCATTCTTCCGCGACGATGCTGCTGCGTTTTGAACCGGCAAAGTCAATGCAATCTCCATTTATCGGCGGTTATGGCCGCTAGAACTCCGGCGCTGGTAAGCCAGCGCCGGATTATTATGATCAATGGGGATCAGCCCTTCTTCGCGCCGATCTTTTCGTCCCAGATGCGGAAGGCCTGAACCAGCTGCTTCGGCTCAAGCGGCACTTCAAGCGGGCTGCCGGCGATCCAGTCGGCATATTCCGGCCGGCCAAATTCCTTGATGGTTTCCTGGCTCTCTGCGGGCGCCATTTCGAGGGTGACATCCTTCACTGCCGGGCCGGGATAGAAGTAACCGGCGTCATAGGCGATCGCCTGCTGCTGCGGCTGGTAGATGAAGTTCAGCACATCAAGCAGAACGCCGATCTTCTCGTCAGAGACACCCTTCGGGATGGCCGCATAATGTGCGTCAGTGACCCAATGGAAGCCCTCGAGCTTACCGACCTTGGCCTCCTCGGGGACGATGCCGAGCGCGCGCGGGTTAATATCCCAGCCCGTCGTTGTGGCGACGATGTCGCGAGTACCTTCGCCGAGTTCCTTGAAGACCACGGCGGTGCCGGTCGGGTAGTATTCGATGTTTTCGCCGAGGGCAGCCAGATATTCCCAGGTCTTGGCCCAGCCATTGACTGGATCGCGCGGGTTGCTGTCGCCGAGCAGATAGGGCAGCCCCATCAGTAGCGTGCGACCGGGGCCTGAGTTGGCGGGGCGGGCATAGAGGAACTTGTTTTTGTTCTGCTTCGTCCAGTCGAGCAGCTCCTGCGCGGTTTTCGGCGGGGTCGCTACTCTGTCCGGCATATATTCGATCAGCGGGCCGGACGGATAGTAGGTGATGACGACACCCTGGTCCTTGGCGAGCGCCTGCATCTTGAAGGCTTGCGGCTGCAAAATGCTCTCAAGGTTGGGAAGGATCGACTTCTTGCTGGACAGGTCGATCCAGAGACCCTGGTCGACGCCGGCAGAAAGTGCGTCCGTACCGGTCAGAACGAGGTCGATATCGACCTTGCCGGCAGCCTGCTGGGCCTGGATCTTTGCCGGCAGTTCTGGAGCAGGAGCCTTGGTGAAGGAGAAGCTGGCGACGAATTCCGGCTTCGCCTTGGCATAGTTTTCGAACATGCGCTGCGTCAGCGCCAGGTCACCGGCAACATCGACGATGGTTATCGTCACAGGGCTTGAAGGCGCCTTCGCCTGCGCGAAAGCGCGGAGCGGAAGCACTCCTGCCGCTGCGACGCCGGCAGCGCCGCCGACGAATGTTCTACGTGTGATTTTCATTCTATCCTCCTCTTTTGCGGCGGTACCGGCCTTTGCCTCGAGCCGCCCGTTTGGATCGCAATGCACGTCCCATACCTCGATGCGCCGGTTTTCCCAGCGGCATCAAATGCTCGCAGCTCGAAGCTTTTCCTCCGGGTGCAATGCCATGCCGGCGTTCTCCTCCGCGGCATGTCTTGGCAACAGACTTCAATTGATATACTAGTATGCACGAAAGTGTCAACGTCCCGAGACCACGCATGCGGCAGGCTTCTGACTCCGAAATCCTGGCCTTCCCGGCGCCGCGCGACACCGGCGGAAAAATCCGCCGCGTGACGACGGCGGCGGCTATTCATGAGCGTCTGCATGCCGATATCGTCTCGCTGAAGATCCCGCCGGGAACGGTGCTGCAGGAAAAGCGGATCGCTGAGGATTTTGGCGTTAGCCGCACACCCGTGCGCGAGGCGTTGCTGAGGCTTTCCGAAGGTGGTCTCGTCGATATCTATCCGCAATCGGGAACGGTGGTGTCGCGGGTGCCGGTCTCGGCCATTCCGGAAGCCGTCGTCGTGCGCAAAGCGCTCGAAGGCACGACGGTGGAAACGGCGGCAAATATCGCGACCGAGGCCGATATTGCGCGGCTCGACGCGATCATCGCCCGGCAGGAAACACATGCCGCACTTGGTAATGCTTCGAGCTTTCATGAAGAAGACGAAGCTTTTCACGAGGCGATCGCGCAGATTGCCGGCTATCCCGGCATCTGGACGATTCTGAAGACGGTCAAGGTGCAGATCGATCGGGCGCGGCGTCTGACGCTGCCAGTGCTCGGCCGCATGGACAACGTCGTGCGCGAGCATATGGAAATCCGCGACGCCATCGCAGCGCATGACATCGCATCGGCGCGAGAAGCCATGGTCCGTCACCTAAGCGCCGTCATACCCGACGTGGCGGAACTGCGCTCGCAGTTTCCTGACTATTTCTGCTGAGAAAACGAGAGACCAAGGGAGAGAGACGAAATGCGGCAAGGTTGGAGATGGTTCGGGCCGGAGGCGCCGGTGACCCTGGACGAGGTGCGCCAGACCGGTGCGACGAATATCGTTTCGTCGCTGCATCAGGTGCCGATCGGGCGCGCCTGGACCGAGGCGGAAGTGCGCGAGCGTCAGTCGCTGATCGAAACCACGCCAGCCGGCCGCTCGCAACTGACTTGGAGTGTCGTTGAGAGCATTCCGATCCCCGATGCCGTCAAGCGCAAGGGCGGACAGGCGAAGGCCGAGATCGAGGCCTGGATCGCCAGCCTTGAGGCTGTTGCCGCCTGCGGCATTCCGATCGTCTGCTACAACTTCATGCCTGTGGTGGACTGGACCCGCACTGATCTCGATTATGTGACGCCGACCGGCGCGACAGCCATGCGCTTCGACCACGAGCGTTTTGCAGCCTTCGAGCTGTTCGTTCTGCAACGTCCCGGTGCGGCCGAGGAATATTCCGAGGAAGACAAGTCACGAGCCAAGGCCGTTTATGAAAGCATGACGGAAGCGGAGGTTGCCGAGATCACCCGCATCATCACCTCGGCTCTGCCGGGCTCGACGACAGAACCGCTGACCATCCCCGCCTTCCGCGAAAAGCTCGTCGCCTATCAGGGCATCGATGCGAGGAAGCTTCGCCAGCACCTCATCGAATTCCTGGAAGCCGTCGTGCCGGTTGCGGAAGCGCGGGGCGTAAAACTGACGCTGCACCCAGATGATCCGCCGCGCTCGCTTTTCGGCCTGCCGCGCATCGCTTCGACTGCTGAGGATTATGCAGCGCTTTTCGATGCCGTGCCGGCAGCCGCCAACGGCATGTGCTATTGCACCGGCAGCCTCGGCGTGCGCGCAGACAACGACCTGCCCGCCATTGCGCGGCGCTTTGCCTCGCGCATCTATTTCGCCCATCTGCGCGCGACGACCCGCGAAGGCGATGGCCGTACTTTCCATGAAAGCGCGCATCTGGAAGGTGATGTGAACATGGTTGCAGTGCTGAAGGAGCTGGTTGCCGAGGATCGCCGCCGCAGCGCCGATCAGTCGATCGTCTTTCGCTCGGACCATGGCCACCGCATGCTCGACGACCTGCAGAAGAATGTCACGCCCGGCTATCCGGCGATTGGCCGTCTTCGCGGCCTCGCCGAACTGCGCGGTATCCTGCATGCGCTTGAAGCAGTGCCGACCTGATTTCTCTGTTTCCATGCAATTCCGGCAAAAACCGCGACATAGTTTTGCTGGAATTGCTTTGGCTTTTGTGGCCCGAAGCTTGGAGAGTCTTAGAGCCGGCCGCGCCGGTCATCGGCAGATGAAGAAGGATCAGGAATGCGCCCGGCTGATTTCGTGCGGGCGGTGTGCTGCAATGCGGACCGGCTCATATTCGTAGATCGGATTTTCCGATTTCAGGTGCAGAAGCGCGCAATAGAACTTGTAATTCGCACCGGTCACAATGTTGGAGAAGATCACATCCATTAAAATGTTTTTCCCGACGCTGATAAATATCGGGTGCTTGAGCTTTATCATGGCCTTCACCTCGTTTTTCTATCCATTGTATGGGATATTACGAGGTTCATTTTAGTCCTGGGTGCTTTCGTGCTAAATTATACATAGGTGTATAGTTCGAATTGATCTGTGGGCGAAGGCAATACCAATAATACGGGGCAACGGAGCTTTACGGCTTCAAAGCGATTTCCAGATAATTAATGAGGGAATCGAACTCTACCGGCTTTCCCAGAAAGGCCAGCGCGCCGCCTTCCATAGCGGCTGTGCGGGTTCGTTCGTCGCGATAGGAGGTCATGAAGATCATCGGCGGCTTTTCAGGTTCGCCGTTGAGGATTTCCTGCAGTTCGATGCCGCTGAGGCCAGGCATCTTGACGTCGACCAGCATGCAGTCGATCGCCGCTCTGTCGTCAAAGGCCAGAAACTCTTCAGCAGAGGCAAAAAGCTTGCTCTGGTAGCCGCAGGAGTGGATCAGATCGTCGAGCGCCTCCCGGATGGCCTGGTCGTCGTCGACGACCGCGATTGTGGATGTATGTGACACGAGATTAGTAGCCTTGCTTATTCTTGTATTACCTGAATATCATTATGAGGCTCGGTATTGTCTCGCGGTATCATACAAGGGTCTAGGTTCCGCTATCTGCCTTCCAGCATCTCGGACTTGCGCACCAGATCGGCAACCGAGCGGACCTGCATCTTGCGCATCACATTGCCGCGATGCAGCTTTACGGTGATCTCGCTGATGCCGAGATCGTAAGCGATCTGCTTGTTCATCAAGCCCTTGACGACGGCGGCCATCACTTCCCGCTCGCGAGGGGTCAGCGTATCGACCAGCGACGCGACGGCGTCGCTCGCGGCCATCTCTCTTCGGCGAGCCATGTCCTTTTCGATCGCGACACCAACGGCATCGAGAATGTCCTGATCGCGGAAGGGTTTCGTCAGGAAGTCGACGGCGCCGGCCTTCATGGCGCGCACGCTCATCGGAATATCGCCGAAGCCGGTCATGAAGACGATCGGCATCCTGCTGCCGATCCGTTCGAGATGAAGCTGGAAATCCAGCCCGCTGAGACCGGGCAGGCGCACATCGAGAAGGATACAGCCGGGCCGGTGCAGATCGGCCTTGTCGAGAAAAGCGGTCGTCGTGGCGAAGGAGGCGGCTTCCATCTGGATCGACCGAAAGAGATCGACCAGCGACTCCCTAATAGATTCGTCATCATCGACAACATAGACGATCGGCAATGCGGACTGAGCGTCTGCCTTCGATGCGGCACTAGTGTCGGTCATAGTCGTCCTCAATCGGTATGATCATTTCGAAGATGGCGCCGCCCTCTGGGTGGTTGCCGGCGGTGAGCTGGCCGCCGCGCGCCTCGAGCGTGCTGCGACAAATGGAAAGCCCCATCCCCATTCCGGCGGGCTTGGTCGTGAAGAAGGGCGTGAAGAGCTTCGTCATGGCCTCCTCGCTGATGCCGGGACCAAAATCCCTGACGGAAAGCGTCACGAACATATCATCCTTCCTGGCGAGCGAGATCAGAATCTTGCGCTGGTCGATTGCGGTTTCGCGCATGGCCTGTATGGCATTGGTGACAAGGTTGATGAGGACCTGCTGCAGTTCGATGCGGATCGCCTTCACCGCGGGTTGCATTTCGGCGGAAGCGACCTCGAAGGTCACCATGTCGCGCTGGAAATCGTGCTCCATCAACGTGCGCGTTTCTTCGATCAATGCTTCGAGATCGACATATTCGGGCGTGCGATCGGTCTGCGTCAGCATAGAGCGGGTATTGTGGATAATTTCGCTCGCCCGCTGGCTGTCGCGGATGATGCGTTCGGCAGAGCGGCGCACGGCATCGAGATCCGGCGGCTCGCGGTTCAGCCATCTAAGCAGCGTCTGGGCATTGACAACGATTGCGCCGAGCGGCTGGTTGAGCTCGTGGGCGAGCGAAGCGGAAAGCGTGCCGACGGTCGCTGCACGCGAAGCACGGGCAAGTTCGTCCTGAGCCTCGCGAATGGCCTTCTGCATCATTTCCCGCTGGGTGATATCGACCATGCCGACGACAACGCGGTTGAAGGCGGCAGGGTCTTCTGGAAAGCTCATGCTCATGATGACCAGCCGGGTCTCGCCGTTTTCGGCAATCAGATTGCCCTTGCCCTCGAAATGTCGTTCGCCGCGGAAGATGGCGTTCATCAGGTCCAGGAACGTGTCATCGTCGGGCGCGATGTAGCGGCGCATGTTGCGCGACGATGGCCCGTCGGCGACATGGCCGAGCAGCTCGAGGGCGGCATCATTGGAGGCAATGGTGCGGATGAGGCCTGTGCAGGTGGCGATGATGCCGGGATTGGTGCGGTAATATTCCCTGAGATCGGTCACGCCTTCTGATTTGAGGGACATCAGAAAGGTGCGGACCGCGGAGTAATCACGTTCCCATAGGGCGATACGACTATGCTCGAAGATGTAGCGGTAGCGGGTTTCGCTGTCGCGCAGATGCAGGTTGGCTTCGATCAGCCCGACCCGAGCGGTTTCGTTCCGGAGAATGAGGGCGCAGGTGATGGTGATGGCGGCAAGCGAAACGGCAAAACGCAGCTGCGCCGGAACATCCTCCCCCAGACCGTGAGAGTAGAAATAGGCAAAAAGTGTTAGAGCGGCGCAGATTATCGCAAGCAGCGTTGTACCGATCCTCGTCAACACTTCGGCAGCCAGCAGCAGCACGATGACATAGAGGACCGCGATGGCGCTTTGGATCTCGGTGAAGGCGTCGACGTAGAACACAGCGGCGCCGAGCACCAGTGCGATCAGGCCAAGCGTGATTTCGTGCGAGAGCGTTCCTCGTCGGCTGACCAACTTCAACAATACCGATGATCGCATGCCCCTCGCTATGGCTCCAGTGTCTATTACGCCGATGAATTGCAGCGTAGATTAATGCGGTGTCTGGCGGCGCAAAGCTATACAAAAGTGTTGGAAGTGAAGGGCAAATAAATTCGGCGATCCAAAAGGAAAGACCGTCCCGGGCGGCGGGACGGTCTCTGGCGGATGGGAGGATCCGCGGGCTTCGGCGGAGGGGAGCGCCTGCCCTTGAGGTGGCAAGGGGCGGTGCCACCAGCTTGAAACCTTGAATGGTCAGGTCGGTTCCGAGCTACGAACAGAAGGTAGATCGAAGAGCTCTGAGACATAACTATACTTAGGTTTCGGTCCGGCCATACGCTGCGACAGGTCAGTTTCCCCAGCGGACGGCTTCGAAACCTCTCCCGATGACTTCCGCGCCGCAATAATGACGCTGCGGCTGGAATGTAAACCGGTTAAAGCCCGGTGGATATGGTCACGACTTTTATGGTGTGCCAAGGTGTCGCGGGGATGATGAAGGCAGCGGGAATGGTTCGGGGAGGCGTGGGGATTATAGCCCTTGTCGTTCTTGGTGTTCTCAACGGCATCGTGGAGGTCTCGCAACTCGGCGTTTCGCTTCAAGCTCTTCGAGAACCGTTCTTGACGTTATCGATACTCGCCGCAGTTTACGGGCTTCTCGCAGTACTGCTGGACATCAGGTCCGCAGGGGAAAAGCGCCCGGCACAGGCTTCCGTAGGCGGTTGACTGCGCCATATCTCATTTGAGATGGGCGCAATAAACCTGTTCGTCACAATAGGTTCGCGAAACGGCGTGAGCGGGCTGCGCATCGTCGATGCCTTAATCTGCGGAACATCACGGCGGTAAATATTAATGCCCCAACGGTGATGGTGGCGGAAAAGGCAGCGGCGATGATCCTCGCCGCTGCCTGGGAGCTAGTGGCGGTGGATCGGATCGATCCACGGCACGTTTTCCGGCTTTTCGACCGGCTCAATATCGAGATTGACGACGACGGGTTCTTGGCCTGAACGCACCACTACACATTCGAGCGTCTCGTCGCGGCTGGCATTGATTTCCTGATGCGGCACGAAGGGCGGCACGTAGATAAAATCGCCCGGGCCGGCTTCCGCGGTGAATTCGAGCTTCTCGCCCCAGCGCATGCGGGCCTTGCCTTTCACCACATAGATGATGCTCTCAAGATCGCCGTGGTGATGGGCGCCGGTCTTGGCATTGGCGTGAATCGTCACCGTGCCCGCCCAGATTTTTTCCGCACCCGCACGCGCATTGTTGATGGCGGTCGCGCGATTCATGCCCGGCGTCTGGACGGTATTCGGATCGAGCGCATTGCCGGGGATGACCTTCACGCCATGGTCGCGCCAGTCGATGTGGTCGTGGTTATGATCGTCGCTCATGCCGCTCCTCCTGCTTTTGATGCCAATCTAGTTAAGGGGAGGCGAGCGGCCAAGAGCTGCTGGCTGGCTGCGATGAAAAAGGCCGGTGGTACCGGCTTCAGTGCCGTGGAAGTGGAAGCTTGCAAGTTTCCGATAGCGAAGATGTACGACTGTGCGCTATCACGCCATGACAGCTTGGAAAGCGCTCGAATATGACACAGAACAATGGCCGCGATGCCGCTCCGACGATTGCCGACGTTGCAAAGCTGGCCGGGGTGTCGCGGGCGGTCGCGAGCCGGGCGCTCTCCAACGAGCCGCGGCCGGTTTCGGCCGACAAGCGCGAACGGGTGGTCGAGGCCGCTGCCCGGCTCGGGTATAAGCCGAACCTTCTGGCGCAGAGCCTGACGACCAAGACGGTCAATCTTGTCGCCGTTGTCGTCAACCACATTCACGATCTCTCCGACCTCGATCTCTTCGACCGGCTGCTCGATCAGATCCAGTCGATCGGCAAGCAGGTCATCATGATCCGCATCGGTTCGGTCGCCCGCGTCGAGGAATTCCTGCGCAATGGCGTCGCCTATCATGTCGACGCGGCGCTCGTCTTTTCGGATTTCGCGGATGCAGCCACGGTGCGGCGCATGTTCCGTTCCGATCTCGTCGTCATGCTGAACGGGCTGCATGACGATCTCTCGCCTGTCGTCATGCCGGACGAGGGAAGCGGCATTGCCGAAGCTGTTGCTGATGCGGCGGCGAAGGGTGTGAAGCGCGTGGGGCTCGTCACCGGCCGTTCGTCCTCGCCGATGGAGCAGGCGCGCATCGAATTCTATCGACGGGCCTTCACCAAGAACGGCATAGAGTTGGTGCGCACGGTGCAAGGCGACTATTCCTATGCGAGTGGGCATGCGGCGGCCAAGGAACTAACCGACGCCGGTTGCCCCGATGCGATCTTCTGCACCTCTGATGCGATGGCCATGGGCATTCTCGATGTTTGCCGCCCCGATTTTCCCGGCAACCGGCCGACGCGTTTCCGGCTCTATGGTTTCGACAATCTCTCGCTCACCGATTTCGACGCCTATCCGATTTCCTCGATCGGTTACGACAAGGGCGTCTATGTCGAGCACATCGTGGATTTCATCGCAAACCCCGGTGATTTTCACCCCGGCCAGCCGCCGGTCATCGTGCCGACGACCTATTTTGCGCGCCTGACCTCTTGACTAGCGCTGGTCGTACAAGCCCGAAACCTGACCTGCGTCATCCTTCCTTTGTCTGATCGAAACCGGTTTCATCGAGTCGTTAGGACCTCCTAATTTCAAGAACATCTGATGTGAAACGCTGATATATCTGTGACGAAAAGTTCGTTTTTGCCGCCAGCGTTCAGGGGAATAATTTTCGTCAAAAGGCTGAAAAGCTGGATAAATATGGGCTGCACAATATCTCGCCACCTCGTTAGCCTTGTCGCACAAAGAAAGAGCAATCCGCATGAGCCAGCTTCCTCACATCGATTACGACGCCGCTTCCGAAGAGATTCGCGCAGCGCACGACGAGGAAGTGCGGGTTCGCGGCAACATGACCAACATGAAGCGGACGCTGCTGCATTCGCCTGAAGCGCATCGTATCTATGCCGAATGGTTCACGCTCAGGGCCGAACTGAACCCAGCTATCAGCGATCGCGAGATCTGGATTTTCTCGCATTCGATCTCCAAGGCGTTGAAGTCCGATATCGCCATCACCTTCTTTCGCCGGGCGCTGATCAAGAACGGGTTCAACCCCGATGCTCTCCAACTCACCGAGAGGGAATTGCTGCTTAAACGTTTTGGCACGGCAATCGTCGCCGATTCCAAGGCCGTTCCTGCCGATATCTGGGCCGAATTGAAGGCGCGCTACGACACGAAGGTGCTCGTCGATCTCGTCGCCTTTGCCGGCATCATGATTGCCACTGCCGTCTACATCAACGTTGTCGAGGTCGATTTCGACCCCGAGCTTGAAGCTTTTGCCGAAGGCGCCAACTGACATTTTCATTATCCGAGGGGAGTTTTCCATGTCCATCATTTCCCGCCGCGCCAAGCTGCTCGGCACCGTCTTCAGCCTGGCGCTCGCTTTCAGTGCGCCGGCCGTTCACGCCGAGACGCCGCCGAATGTGCTCGTCGTCGCCCAGTCGATCGACGATGCCGTCAGCTTCGACCCGGCCGAAGGCTTCGAGCTCACGACCGTCCAGTCCTTCAACAACATCTATCAGCGTCTCGTGCAGTCTAACCGCGATGACGGCACGAAGATCGAGGCAGCACTTGCCGCTTCCTGGGAAGCCGGCAGCGATGGCAAGAGCCTGACCTTTGCGCTTGCCGACGCGAAGTTTGCCTCCGGCGACCCGGTTCGCCCGGAGGACGTGATCTTTTCGCTGACGCGCGCTGTGAAGCTCAACAAGTCGCCGGCTTTCATCCTCAACGAACTCGGCTGGAAGGCCGACAATGTCGATTCTGCGATCACCAAGGTAGATGACAAGCACGTTAGGCTCACCTGGACGGCCGATGTCGGCTCCGGCTTTGCGCTTTCGATTCTGACGGCGCCGATCGCCTCCATCGTCGATGAACAGACGGTTTCGCCGCAGGCCAAGGACAATGATTTCGGCAACGCCTGGCTGAAGACCAATTCGGCCGGCAGCGGTGCCTATACAATCGCCACCTACACGCCGCATGAGGCGCTGGTGCTGCAGGCCAATGCCAATTCTTCCGACAAACCGACGCTCGAAAGCATCATCATCCGCAACGTGCCAGATGTCGGCGCCCGCCGCCTGCTCGTCGAGCAGGGCGATGCCGATATCGCTCGCGGCCTGTCTGCCGACCAGATCGAAGCGCTGAAGGACAAGAGCGGCATCAAGGTGCTCTCCGTTCCCTCCGCGCGTCAGGACTATATCCTGCTGAACAGCAAGGCGAACCCGACGCTCGGCAATCCGGCTTTCTGGGAAGCGGCGCGCTACCTCGTCGATTATGACGGCATCACCAAGAACTTGCTGCGCGGCCAGAGCAGCGTCCACCAGGCCTTCCTGCCGAACGGCTTTCCCGGCGCACTCAGCGACACCCCCTTCAAGCTCGATGTCGAGAAGGCAAAGAAGATCCTTGCTGATGCCGCTATCAAGACGCCGTTCAAGGTCGAATTCATCGTCTTCAACGACCAGCCGTTCCTGTCGATTGCCCAGTCGCTGCAGTCGACTTTCGCGCAGGCCGGCATCACGCTTGATATCCAGCCGGGTGTCGCGAGCGATATCTATGCCCGCGGCCGCGCCGGCAAATTCGAGATGACGCTGCGCTACTGGATCCCGGATTATTTCGACGCCCACTCCAACGCCAGCGCCTTTGCGATCAACAAAGACAACTCGGCCAATACCGTTGCCAAGCAGGCCGGCTGGGTCATCCCGGAACTGACCGACGAGACGCTCGCAGCCGTCAAGGAGCAGGATACCGCCAAACGCGCTGCGCTCTATCAGGACCTGCAGAAGAAGATCCAGGCAAGCTCGCCCTTCGTTTTCATGCTTCAAGGCAATGACCAGGTCGTGCTAAGCGACAAGGTGAAGAACTATGCCCAAGGTCTAAATGCAGACCAGGTCTATTATGACAAGGTAGCGAAATAAGTGCCGCAAACGGCAACAACTGATAATGCCGACATGACCAACTCCCGCCAGCGCAACAGCTGGCGGGAGTTGTCGTTCGTCTGGCCGCTTTCGAAGTGGCTGTGGTCCTTTGCGCTGACGCTCTTCGGGCTGGCGCTGGTGACCTTCGCGATGACGCGGCTGTCGCCGATCGATCCGGCGCTGCAACTCGTCGGCGATCATGCGAGCCAGTCGACTTATGCACAGACGCGCGTTGAGCTTGGTCTCGACCAGCCGCTGCCGGTGCAATTCTTCCGCTACATCGAGACGGCGCTTTCGGGCAACTTCGGCCAATCGATCTCGACCGGCCAGCCGGTGGCGAAGGATATTGCCCGCACTTTCCCGGCAACGATCGAGCTTGCAACGGCGGCAATCATCCTTGGGGCCGGCATCGGACTAGCGCTCGGCATCGCCGCTGCCATGCGGCAGGGCGCCTGGGTCGATGGCCTCGCTCGTTTCGTTTCCCTTTTCGGCTATTCCGTGCCGATCTTCTGGCTTGGCCTGTTGATGCTGCTGCTGTTTTATGCGCGCCTGCATTGGGCGCCAGGACCGGGCAGGGCCGATGTCGTCTTTCAATATACGGTCAAATCCGTCACCGGCTTTGCGCTGATTGATACCTGGGTATCGGGAAAAGCAGGCGCCTTTCGTGACGCATTGGCGCATCTGGCGCTGCCGGCGATCGTGCTTGCCTTCCACGCGCTTGCTGCGATTTCGCGGCTGACGCGCGCTGCGATCCTCACCGAGCTTGGCCAGGAATATGTGACGACGGCGCGGGCCAAGGGCGCAAGTCTCCGCCGCATCGTCTTCGTCCATATCCTGCCGAATGTCTCCGGAACGCTGCTGACGGTGATTGCCCTTTCCTATGCCAGCTTGCTGGAAGGTGCGGTGCTGACGGAGACCGTCTTTGCCTGGCCGGGCATCGGCCGTTACCTGACGACGGCGATGTTTGCCGGTGACATGCCGGCGATCCTTGGCGCGACGCTTGTGGTCGGCGCCTCCTTCGTGCTTCTCAACGCGCTGACCGATCTCGGCGTGGCGCGACTGGGATCGGGGAAGAAGCGATGAGCGCGATTGTTCAGGCGCCGCTCGGCGGTCCCTCCCTCCTGCGGCGCATGCTGCGCTCGCCTTCGGCAGCGACAGGCAGCGCGGTCGTGCTCTTCATTCTAGGGCTAGCGTTGCTGGCGCCGCTGATTGCGCCCTATGATCCCAACCTGCAGGAGACGGCCAATCGCCTGATGCACCCTGATACGGCGCACTGGCTCGGCACGGATGGTTTCGGCCGGGATATCCTGTCGCGCATCATTTACGGTGCGCGGCCGACACTGTTGTTGGTGCTCGTCGTTGTGCTGCTGATGGCGCCGCTCGGCATTCTCATCGGTATCCTCTCCGGTTTCTTCGGCGGCATCACCGAGCGGGTACTGATGCGGATCACCGATATCGTCATGTCCTTCCCACGGCTGCTGCTCGCCTTCGCCTTCGTTGCCATCATGGGGCCGGGGTTGATCAATGGCGCTTTGGCGCTGGCGCTGACGAGTTGGCCGGCCTATGCGCGCCAGGCCCGGGTCGAGACGGCGGCATTACGGCGCAGCGATTATCTCGCCGCCGCCGAAATGGTCGGTATCTGCGGGGTAAGATTGCTCTGGGGGCATATTTTGCCGCTGGTTCTGCCTTCGGCGATCATTCGACTGGCGCTTGATCTCTCGGGCATCATTCTTGCCGCGGCCGGCCTCGGCTTCCTCGGCCTCGGTGTTCGTCCGCCGACGGCGGAATGGGGTTCGATGGTCTCGGAGGGCACACAGGTGATCTTCGATCAATGGTGGGTGGCGGCCGTGCCGGGCTTTGCCATCCTGATCACCTCCTTCGCCTTCAACCTGCTGGCCGATGGCCTGCGTGATATCATGGATCCGCGCCATGACTGAGCCGCTGCTTTCCCTCGAGGATCTGTCGATCGCCTTTCCATCGGAGGCGGGGCCTGTGCGCGTCGTCGATGGTATGTCTTTCTCGGTCGGTCGTGAGGTCGTGGCGCTGGTAGGCGAATCCGGCTCCGGCAAATCGATGACGGGCCGGGCGATCATGGGCTTATTGCCGCGCCGGGCCGAGGTGCGAGCAAAGCGTCTTGCCTTCGATGGCCAGGAACTGACGAAGCTCTCTCCATCCGGCTGGAACAGGCTGCGCGGCAGCGGGCTCGGGCTGATCCTGCAGGATCCGAAATATTCGCTGAATCCGGCCCACAAGGTTGGCCGGCAAGTGGAAGAAGCACTGCTTCTGCACACGAAATTATCGGCTGGCGAGCGGCGCGAGCGGGCGCTCGACATGTTGGACAAGGTCGGTCTGCCCGATCCGCAGCGCGTCTATTCGAGCTATCCGGCTGCTCTCTCGGGCGGCATGGGACAGCGGGTGATGATCGCGGCCATGCTGATCAATCGGCCGAAACTCTTAATCGCCGACGAGCCGACTTCGGCGCTCGATCGCGGTCTGCAGGACCAGATCCTGACCTTGCTGCGGTCGCTGACCGAAGAGCTCGGCATGGGGCTGCTGCTCATCAGCCACGACCTGCAGCAGGTTTCGCGTTATGCTGATCGCGTCATGGTCATGCGCCACGGCAAGATCGAGGAGCAGATGGCGTCTGCCAATCTTGCCAATGCCAAATCAGATTATACGCGGGCGCTCTGGGCGGCGCGGCCTTCGGCTGCGACCTACGGGACACGGCTGCCGGTCTACGGGGGCGGGGCATGAGCGCTCTTTCCGTTTCCGATCTTTCCGTCACGTTCCAGGGTAGAGGCAAGGGTTTTACCGCCGTGCGCGGCGTGAGCTTCGAGGTCGCGCCGGGTGAGACATTCGGGCTGATCGGCCCGTCGGGCTGCGGCAAGACGACGGCGCTGCGTGCCGTTGCCGGGCTGAACACTCATTGGCAAGGCTCCATCACGGTCTTCGACGAGGCGCTACAACCGGGGCGAAAAATCACTGGGGCATTGCGGTCCAACATCCAGATGGTGTTTCAGGATCCCTATTCCTCGCTGCATCCGCGCCATCGCATCTCCCGCATTCTCGGTGAGCCACTGGCCTTGCGCGGCGTCCGTAATGTCGAGGATGAGGTGCGTATCGCGCTCGATCAGGTCGGCCTGCCGGCTGCTGCGGTCGGGCGTTATCCGCATCAGCTTTCCGGCGGGCAGCGGCAGCGCGTGGCGATTGCCCGCGCGTTGCTCCTGAAACCGAAGCTGCTGTTGCTCGACGAGCCTACCTCGGCGCTCGATGTCTCGGTGCAGGCAGAAATCCTGAATCTGTTGAACGACCTGAAGGCTTCGTATGGCATGACATTCGTGCTCGTCAGCCACGATCCCGGGGTCGTCGTGCATATGTGCGACCGGGCCGTGCTGATGCAGGCCGGCCGCATCGAAAGCGAACTCGACCGCGCCGCGCTTTCGCAAGGCGGCTGGGTCGAGCAGCTTGCCGCACGCTAGTACTCAAGCGGCAAGATCAGGACATCGCGAGCCGGCACTTCGATACGCTCGGCATCATAGGCGTGGTTTAGAGGCCATGCAGGCTTACCGCCTGAGAGTTTTCCGTCTGCGAGCGTCACCGTCGTCGTCTGAGCCTTGCGTGTCGGATTGACCAGCCAGAGGAAGCTGCCCTTCTCACCCTTGTGGATGCGGGCGAAGAGCGCGTCGTTGGACAGGCTCGCATGACGCGTCCTGCCGCTCCAATTCACCAGTTCGGCGAAGAAGGCGGCATTGGCCTTGCCGTCGGTGCGGTAGAAGGCGACGGAGGGATTGGTGCCGATCAGCAGGGTGCGACCCTTGCCGAAGCGGTTTTCGACGACGGCAAGACGGCCGCCATCGAAAGCGCCGCGCCCAGTGCCGTCGGTCAGGCGGTAGGACTGCAGGAGACCGCCGCCATCAACGGCCATATCATCGAACTTGAAGTGGATGCGATCGCCGATATCGGGCATGAATTCCACTTCTTCCTCGCGCGCACCGAAGACTTCGTCGAGCCCCATATTCGGCTGCACCTGGCCGACATGGCCGCGGTCGCCGAAATAGCCGGGGCAGGCTTCTGATATCAGCGTGCCGCCCTTCTCCACCCAGGCTTTCAGGCGGGCTGCCTGTTCGGCTGTAAACATGATCGG
This sequence comes from Rhizobium sp. BK650, assembly GCF_014195325.1. Lineage (GTDB taxonomy): Bacteria > Pseudomonadota > Alphaproteobacteria > Rhizobiales > Rhizobiaceae > Rhizobium. The sequence continues at coordinate 89,339 of NZ_JACIBK010000001.1, forward strand.
GTAGGGGAAATAGAGGAAATCGTAGGCGTCGATGTCATCGATATGCACCCAATCCGGTTGCAGGCCCTGGCCGAGGAAGGCGCGGTAGGCGCCCCACATGGCCTCGGGATAGGGCTTTTCCTTGCGGTCGTAATTCAGCAGGTAGTCCCATTCCTGCGTTTCGGGGACAACGAGAATGCCGACTTCACCACGGACGGGCTTTGCATCCCAGAGTGTCTTCTGTGCCGGATCGTTTGCCCATTTCGCCATGGCGCTCTGCATGTCGGAGCGCGGTGTGCGGCTGCCGTCCATGCCATAAGCGCCGAAGGCACCGAAGAGTGGGCCGTCGAGCAGCGGGCGCCAGCGCAGGTTCAGGACGCCGCGCGCTCCGCCGGCAAAGGAGGTCATGCTCCAGATGCGGATATCCTCGGGCTCGGCCACACGACCGTCTTCCTTGTCGCGGCCGATCACCTGCGGCTGCAGCCAGAGCGGGCCGCCCTGGCGTTCGGCATGCCAGAACGGCTTGCCGCGCGCAGCGGCGCGGTTGATATCGACACCGTACCAGGTTTTCCAGGGTTCGGTGCCTTTGCGGGCCTGGATCCAGGTGAAGCCGTAGATTTCCACCTTGGAGGCGGCGAGCCAGTCGTCGCAACCGTTGGCGGCCATGTTCGGGATTGCGCCGGAGATACCGTGTGCGGCAATGACGTTCTTCTGGTCGACGGCGCGGATCGTGTCGATGCGCCACTGCATTTGGTCATAGAAATTGTCGCGCTTGAACTGCAGCCAGTCGATGCATTCCGGATAGGGCGCCATGTGAACCGGTGGCTCGACATCGTCCCATTCGGCATAGCTGTAGCGGTGCCAGGCTTTGGCGAGCACTTTCAGACTGCCGTATTTCTTCTCCAGCCATTTGCGGAAGGCGGCCTTAGCATAGCTGCTGTAATCGACATCGGCGGAATAGTTCACCTCGTTCCAAACATCGTAGCCATAAATCGCCGGATGATCTTTGTAGCGGGTGGCAAGTGCGGTCAGGAACTTGCCGGCGGCTTCCTTCACCTCCGGGCAGTTGAGCGTCAGCGCGCCGGCGCCGCCGCCATTGTTGGAAAAGCCACCGGTCGCGGCAGAGACGCCCATGTAGGAGCCGAGCTTGGTGCCGTCGGCATTGACCTGCAGCGCATCGGCATATTTGCGGACCGCCCAGTCCGGTACGGCATGGATGAGTTCGGCGATGACGGTCTTGATGCCGTTCTTCGCGGCGAGATCGAGCTGGCGGTCATATTCTTCCCAGTCGTAGATGCCGGGCGCCACTTCGATGGCGCTCCACATGAACCAGTGGCGGAAGATGTTGAGACCGTCTTCGCCGGCGGTCGTGTAGTCACGCTCCCAATCGTCGCGCGGCGGATTGGACTTGCGGAAATAGACGGCGCCGAAAGGGAATTGGATATCGTTTCTAAGCATTGTCCTGTCCTTCTCTGTCGATGTCCGGACATGGCTTCGCCGTCCGGAGAAAAGGCTCCGGCAGGAGGCAATCGAAGATATCGTCCGGTGTTCTAGGTGATCCTGATCTAGCGCGGCCCTCCGGCGAGGAGCTCGAGCGTGCGAATAAGGGCGGAATGGTCGCGTTCACCGTCGCCATTGGCGATAGCGGCGTTCATGAGCTGCTGGGTGGCTGCCGTGTTCGGCAGCGACAGATCGAGCGCACGGGCGGCGTCGACGGCAAGCGTCATATCCTTGCGGTGCAGGCGGATGCGGAAGCCCGGATCGAAAGTTTCCTTGACCATGCGCTCGCCGTGCACTTCGAGAATGCGCGAGGCGGCAAAGCCTCCCATCAGGGCTGCGCGCACCTTGGCCGGATCGGCACCGGCGCGTTTGGCAAAAAGCAGCGCCTCGGAGACGGCCTCGATCGTCAGCCCAACGATGATCTGGTTGGCGACCTTGGCCGTCTGGCCGTCGCCGACGCCGCCGACCAGCGTGATGTTCTTGCCCATCTTCTCGAAGAGCGGGCGGGCCCGTTCGAAGGCTTGCTCCTTGCCGCCGACCATGATCGTCAGCGAGGCGGCCTTGGCGCCGACCTCGCCGCCGGAGACGGGTGCATCGAGATAATCGCAGTCAAACGCTTCGATGCGTTTGGCAAAGCTCTTGGTGGCGACAGGCGAGATCGAGCTCATGTCGATCACGAGCTTGCCGGCAGACAAGCCGGAGGCAACACCGTTTTCGCCGAAGAGTACGGCTTCGACATCAGGCGTATCCGGCAGCATCAGGATGATGATGTCGGAGGCTTCTGCGACGGCCCCGGCGCTATGGGCGGCCTTGCCGCCCTTGGTGACGAGGTGCTGCGAGGCTTCCTTCACGCGGCTTAAATGCAGCGTGTGGCCGGCATCGATCAGGTGTTCCGCCATCGGGCGGCCCATGACGCCCAGTCCGATAAAACCGATATTCATGTCACGCTCACTTCCGATAGGGTTTCATCCAGCCAAGGCCCTCGCTGGTGCCGGCCTTTGGCTTGTATTCGCAGCCGACCCAGCCTTCGTAGCCGAGGCGGTCGAGTTCGGAGAGGATGAAGCCGTAATTGATCTCGCCCGTGCCGGGTTCGTTGCGGCCGGGATTGTCGGCGATCTGCACATGGGCGATCCTGTCCTTCAGCCGGGTGAAGGTCGGGATCAGGTCGCCCTGCATGATCTGCATGTGGTAGAAATCGTATTGGATGTAGAGATTGTCGGAGGCGACCTTTTCAAGGATGCGCTCGGCATGATTGGTGCTCGATAGGAAGAAGCCGGGAATATCGCGCAGATTGATCGGCTCGATCAGCAGCTTCACGCCGGCGTCGGCCGCGCGCTCGGCGGCATATTTCAGGTTTTCGACCAGTATCTTTTCGAGGGTTTCGAGATCGGCGCCCTTTGGCACGAGACCAGAGATGACGTTGACCTGCGGGCAGGCGAGCGCTTTGGCATAGTCAAGCGCCAGCGTGATGCCATTGCGAAACTCCTCGATACGATCCGGCAGGCACGCGATGCCGCGCTCGCCGCCGGCCCAGTCACCCGAGGGGACGTTGAAGAGTGCCTGTTTCAGGCCGTTTGCCTGGAGGGCATCGGCGACCTTTTCCTTCGGTTCGGCATAGGGGCCGAGATATTCGAGCGCGCCGAAACCGTCCTTCGCGGCGGCGGCGAAACGATCGAGGAATGAAAGATCCTGATAGAGGAAGGAAAGATTGGCGGAAAATCTCGGCACTGGAACATCCTCAGGTATTTGCGGGAGCGACGAACCGATGCCGGTGGAGCATGCGTTTGTCGCGTGGGTCGGGATTGGGAACGGCTGAAATGAGGCTCTTCGTATAGGCTTCCTGCGGCGCGGTGCAGATCTGCTCGGCCTCGCCGAGTTCGACGATCTTGCCGCGACGCATGACTGCCACACGGTCGCAGAAGTAGCGTACCACGGAAATGTCGTGGGAGATGAAGATGAAGCTCAGGTTCAGCCGCTGGCGGATATCGAGCAGCAGGTCGAGGATTTGGCTGCGGATGGAAACGTCGAGCGCCGAGGTCGCTTCATCGGCGATGATGATGCGCGGATCGAGCGCAAGGGCGCGGGCAATACCGATGCGCTGGCGCTGGCCGCCGGAGAAGGCATGCGGGTAACGCTCCATGCCCATCGGATCGAGGCCGACGAGACGCATCAGTTCGGCGACGCGATCTTCCACCGCCTTGCCCTTGGCAAGGCCGTTGACGATGAGAGGATCAGCGATCACTTCCTTGACCGTCATGCGCGGGTTCAATGAGGCGAAAGGATCTTGGAAGACGAGGCGAACTTCGCGGTGGAAATTCCGGAGCTCCTTCTTGCCGAGCCTGGTGACATCGGTCTCGCTGCCATCCTTGCCGCGGTAGAGGACGGTGCCGCTCGTCGGCTCGACGGTGCGCAGGATCAGGCGTCCGAGTGTCGTCTTGCCGGAGCCGCTCTCGCCGACGATGCCAAGATTTTCGCCGGGATAGAGGTCGAAATTGGCGTCATCGACGGCACGCAGCGTGTTGGTATTGCCGTGCCAGCCGAAGGTCTTGCTGAGATTGCGCACCGACAGGATCGGCTTTGGCGCCTCGGACGAAAGGGCGATGGGCGGCCGTCTGCCTTCCACGTGATGGGTGAGCTTCACCGTCGAGGCCAGCAGCTGACGCGTATAGGGGTGGGTGGCGGCATGGTAGATCGCATCGACCGGGCCGCGCTCGACGATATGGCCGAAGCGCATGACGGCAACGTCATCGGCCACTTCGGCCACCACGCCCATATCATGAGTGATGAGCAGCATCGCCATGCCGCGATCGACCTGCAGACGCTTGATGAGGTCGAGGATTTCGGCCTGTGTCGTCACGTCGAGGGCGGTGGTGGGCTCGTCGGCGATCAGGATATCCGGATTGCCGGCAAGCGCCATGGCGATCATGGCGCGCTGGCGCATGCCGCCGGAAAATTCGAACGTGTAGCGGTCGGCCATCTTGTCCGGATTGGGGATCTCGACCTGGCGCAGCAAGTCGACCATCCGGGCACGTGCAGCCTTCTTGTCAAGATTGCTGTGCAGGCGGATCGCCTCGATGATCTGCGAGCCGATCGTGTGGACCGGAGACAGCGAGCTCATCGGCTCCTGGAATATGAGGCCGATGCGCCGCCCGCGGATTTCGCGCATGGCGCGGCTGCCGGGCTGAAGAGTGGCAATGTCGGTGACTTCGTTGCCATTGCGCAGCAGGATGCGTCCGCCGACGATGCTGCCGGGCTTGTCGACGATCTGCAGCAGCGAGCGGGCCGTGACACTCTTGCCTGAGCCGCTTTCGCCGACGAGGCAGAGCGTCTGGCCGCGCTTCAGTTGAAAGCTCACATCCTCGACAGCATGCAGGATATGCGTGCGCAGGCGGAAATCGATCGAGAGGTTTTCAACTGAGAGGACGACGTCATCGGGAAGATCGGTCATGGCAACCTCCTCAATTGTCATAGGGATCGGCTGCATCGCGCAGGCCGTCGCCGAAGAAGTTGAAGGACAGGACGGCAATAACGACCGCCAGAGACGGCCAGATCAGTAGCCAGGGCGCGCTCGCGACCGTGCGGATATTCTGGGCATCCTGCAGCAGCACGCCCCAGCTGACAACAGGCGGCTTGAGGCCGATGCCGAGGAAGGAGAGCGAGGTTTCGGCAACGATCATCGTCGGCACGGCGAGGGTGACGACGGCGAGGATGTGGCTCGTCAGCGATGGCAGGATATGGCGGAAGATCAGCCGTGCCTCGCTCGAGCCGTCGAGCTTCGCAGCGGTGACGAAATCCTCGCTGCGCAAGGCCAGGAAGCGTCCTCGTACCTCGCGAGCAAGGCTTGTCCATCCGAGCAGCGAGACGATGATGGTGATGACGAAATAGACGTTGACCGGTGACCAGGTGAGCGGGATCGCGGCCGCGAGGCCGAGCCAGAGCGGAATAGTCGGCATGGCGCTGACGACCTCGATGACGCGCTGGATCAGTGTATCCACCCAGCCGCCGTAGAAGCCGGAGATTGAGCCGAGTACCACGCCGAGCACCAGCGACATGGCGACGCCAACGAGGCCGATCGACATGGAAATGCGGGTGCCGTAGATCAGCCGGGTGAGAACGTCTCGACCGAGGCGATCGGCGCCGAGCAGATACATCGGGTCGTTGGGATTGATCGGGCCGAAGAAATGCGTGGTCATCGGGATCAGGCCCCAGAGATAATAGCCAGAACCTTTGACGAAGAAGCCGACGGGCACGACCTTGGTGTCGTCGACCACGAAAGTGCGTCTCAGCGCCACCTTGTCGATCTCGACCTTGTAGCCCTTCACATGGAAATTGAACTCGGAGCTGCCGTCCGGCTTGGTGACGAAGAAGCTGAGACCCTGCGGTGGCGCATAGGTATATTGCGGCTTCGAGGTCGCGGGCAAAGAGGGCGCCAGGAATTCGGCAAAGAGACCGATGAGATAGAGGAGGAGGATGATAACGCCAGCGACCATCGCCACCTTCTGGCGGATCAGCTTGCCGGCAATCAGCCGCCATGGGCCGATCGCTGCAGTCGACACGGTCTTGCCCTGTTTCAGCGGGCTGATCGAGGGGCCGTCGGCGACGACGTTCAGGGGGCCAGTATGGGTTCCGAATGTTTCGTGTGTCATCGGCGCCTCCTCAATTGAACCGGATGCGCGGATCGAGCAGCGCAAGCAGCAGGTCCGACAGGAGCATGCCGACGAGGGTCAGCGCCGACAGCAATAGGATGAAGCTGCCGGCGAGATACATGTCCTGCGAGACCAGCGCACGGAAGAGCAGCGGGCCGGCTGTCGGCAGGTTCAGGACGATGGCGGTGATTGTTACACCGGAGACGAGATGCGGCAGCACCCAGCCGATCGCCGAGACGAAGGGGTTTAGAGCGATGCGCACTGGATATTTCATGATCACCTTGTATTCCGGCAGCCCCTTGGCGCGAGCGGTGATGACATAGGGCTTATGCAACTCGTCCGTCAGGTTGGCACGCAGGATGCGGATGAGGGCGGCCGTGCCCGAAGCGCCGATGATGATGATGGGTATCCAGAGATGGGCGAGGAAATCGCCTGCTTTGGCGAGGCTCCAGGGCGCTTCGGCATATTCCGGCGAATTGAGGCCGCCGACGCTTTGGCCGAGATAGCGGTAGGCGATGTACATGAGCGTCAGGGCCAGGATGAAGTTCGGCACGGCAAGGCCGATGAAGCCGAAGAACGTGAAGACATGGTCGCTGATCGAATGGCGACGGACGGCCGAATAGATGCCGATCGGCAGCGCGACGATCCAGACGAAGAGAAGGCTCAAGAGCGAGATCACCAGCGTCGATCCCATACGCGCCCAGATGAGGCCGGAGACGGGCTGGTTCCATTCGAAGGACCAGCCGAAATCGCCGCGGCTGACGATGCCCCACATCCATTTGAGATACTGGATGTAGAAGGGATCGTCGAAGCCGTAGATCTCCTTCAGTCGCTCGATCTGCGCGGGATCGACAGCCTGGCCGCTGTCGCTCATCGTCGCGATCATCGAGGTCAGGTAGTCACCCGGCGGCAGCTGGATGATCAGGAACGAGATCAGCGACATGCCGAACAGGGTCGGAATCATGTAGAGCACGCGCTTGAAGATATAGCCAAGCATCGGAATGTTTCTCCTCCCGTTGAGAGCGCCCGGTCAGGCGCTTCCTTCGGATCTCCGCCCGCTTTCGGCCCCTTCAGGCCGAAAGCGCTTCCTTGTCTCGACACCTCATTTCCAGGTGAGGTGCAGAACCTCCAGCCGTTCGATACCAGGTACCTCCACCTGTGCGCGGCCATCCTTGACGCTGAAGTTCGCGGCGCGGTCGGTAACAACAAGCCATGCCTTGGCTATCGATTTGCCCGGAGGAATTTCGACCGAAACCGTCTGGGCCGCCAGAGGGTAATTTTCGCGTATCGGCCCCTTCATCATCATCGGGTTGGTAAGGTTGAAGAGGCTGAGCGCAATTCCCTCGGCGTTTTCGCGCAGTGCCATGTCGATGACGCCGGGGCCTTCCACGGTGACGCGCGGCGCCTTGCCGAGCGCCCAGCTGATAGCATTGGCAATCAGCTTGCCATGATCAACGGCAAAGACTTCCCAGAAGATTTCGCCGATGTTCCAGGGGATGTAGACGGTGCGGCCGCCCTTGCCGGTTTCGCGGGCGATGACGCCGGCGCCTTCCGGGGCCTTGCGCGGATAGACTTCTTCCATCGGAAGGTCCGGGAAATCGGGCACGTAGAGGAAGGGCGTCGTCGCATTGCCGATGGGGTCTGCGTGGATGAGACGCGTGCCGCCCATGATGCGTTCGGCACCATCATAGCCCTGATTGACAGGATGATCACCCGAGCGCGCCACATAGGTGTTCTTGACGATGCCGCGCGGGCCGGACACGAATTTGGCGCCTAGCACGCCAGAGAGGCCGAACTCACTGCGTTTCTTGCCGAATTCGTCGCGCAGCGAGGTTTCGTAGGAAGCGATGACGCTGCCGCCGCGCTCCACATAGGCGCGGATCGCCTCGTTCTGCGCATCCGAAAGGCAGGAGGCATTGGCAAGGATGATCACCTTGAAACGGTCGAGATTTTCCCTCGTCAGAACCTGATCCGAGAGAAGCTCAAAAGGCAGGCGGGCTTCGACGAGCGCATGATAGAAGCCGAGATCATGCTTCTCGGCGCTATGACGCTCTTCCGGCGCCCAGTGGCGGAGCGTCGTCGAGGGGTCGATGACGGCGATCTCGGCCGTCGGATGCATGCTCTCGAGAACCGGTTCGACAGCCGCCTGCAGCGCGAAAGCATCGGCGACCGGTTCGACCCAGCGCTTGTCGGGAACGACACCGTTGAATTTGGTGAACCAGGCATAGAGGCCGTGGGCCGTTCCGTCATTGATCCAGAGCTGCATTTCCTCGCCTGAGGTGACGGCATCCTTCCAGCGATATTCCTCTTCCGGGCCGATCGAGGTGATGAGCACGACCGGGCGGTCGGGGAAGGTGGCGCGGATGCGTTTGCCGTTACGGCCGGCCGACCAGCCGAGTTCCAGGCCCTTGCGGCCCTGATGATCGACGACGAGGAAGGGGCAATGTTTGGCGATCACCGAGAGATCGAATTCCATGAGCGAGGCGCCGCCCATGTTCGGGATGAAGCTCGCATGCGGGCGGATCGCTTTGACCGCATCATCCCATTGGGCGATCATGTCGGTCAGTACGCGGCGGCGCCATTGTACCCAGGCCTGCCAGGCCGGGTCGTCGGCATCCGGCTTCTTCGGCAGGGCGTGGCCGAACATATCCTTGAAGCGGCGGGCACTGTCTTCGCTGTAATCGACGCCATGGCCCTGCCAGCGATTGGCGAAGACCGCATCGATATCGTATTTGCGGACGATCTCCTTTACCACTTCCGGCATGAAGACGGTGTTGTAATCGCCACAGGCATTGGTGACCCAGACATCGGGATAGGCCCAGTGGCGGCGCGGTGTGCCATCGGCATTGATCATCACCCATTCGGGATGCGCCTTGGCGGCATCTTCGTGAATGGCGTGTGGATCGACGCGGGCCATGACATGCATGTCGAGCTTGCGGGCGGCATCGACGAGCCCGCCGAAAATATCCTTATCACCCAGATATTTGCTCACATAATGATAGGGAACTTCGCTCGGATAATAGGCGATATAGCCGCCAGCGCTCAGGCAGACCGCATTCGATTTCGTCCGCTTGAAGACGTCGATCCAGAAGGCCGGATCGTATTTTTCCGGGTCGTCCTCCACGAAGGTCAGCTGGGTCCAGCGCGTTGCGGTCTTGAACCAGTCCGGCGTGCGCAGCTTGTCGGTATTCTGTCTTCTGGCGTCGAGCATCGTCTTCATCCAATCATTGGCAAAAGGAGGGCCGCGGCGCCGGCCAGCGGGACCGGCGCCTGCAATGCATCAAGTTGTTTCAGGCCATCAGACCTTGTAGAACTGCTCCGGCATGGTGGGAGCGGGTGTCGGCCAGCCGAAAGAGTTCGGCATGGTCTTGGTGATGTTCTTCATGTTGTTCTTGACGATGCCGTAGCCATCCGGCGGCAGGGAAATACCGAAGACATAGAAGTTGTCGGCAGCCCCCTGCAGGATCTGTTTCATGATCTCCTGCTGCCCGGTTGGGTCGGAGGTCGATTTCAGCTTGTCGTAAAGCTCGAGTTGCTTCTTCGTTTCCTCCGGCGGCTCTTCCGCATTGGCATTGTTGCGGTCGAGATACCAGAGCTGCCAGGCCGGAGCATACATGGCGTTCGAATCCGTCGGCACGTAGTAACGCGGGTCAAGCATGGCAGCGACGCCGCCATTGGCACCGAACTGATGGGCCGTCGCATCGAAATCGCGACCTTGACGGACGCGTGTTTCCCAGAGCGAGCGGTCCATGGTGCGCATCTGCGCATCGATGCCAACAGCCTGGAACATCGGAATGACCAGCTGGAATAGATCAAGGAAAACCGCGCGCGCCTGGTCGATTTCGAAGATCACCGTGAGGCGGCGACCCTTTTCGTCCAGGCGGAAGTTCTGATCGTCGCGCTTCGGGATCAGCGTGTCGAGCATGGCATTCGCTTTCTCGACATCATAGCTCGTGAACTGCGTGGCAAGCTGCTCATTGTATAGGGGATCGCCCTGCTTGATCGACGGCTGCGCAGGCGCGCCCTGGCCAACGAGAACGGCATCGATCAGCGACTGGCGATCGAGCGCGATGGAGAGGGCCGCGCGGAAATCCTTGTTGCGGAAGAGCTTGCGCTTGGTCTCGTCATTGTGGTTCAGGTTGAAGATGAAATTCATCACGTTGGCTTCGGTAGACGTCAGCGTGTAGAAATCGTACTTGCCCTGCTCGCGCGCATCGTAGAGCACCGATTTGTTGTTCGGTGTGGCGATATACTGGTCCATCAGGTCGATTTCGCCCTGCATGACCTTCAGGAGCAGCACCTGGGGATCGGCGACCATCTGGTAGACAATGCGGTCCATATAGGGGAGCTGGTTACCCTCCGTATCGACCTTCCAGTAGAAAGGGTTGCGTTCGGCAATAGCGCGTTCGGTATTCTCGCCGGGCGCGGTCGTGAACATCCAGGCGTGCAGGCAGGGCTTCTTCGAAGAATTCAGGAAGAAGGCGTTGTCGTCCTGGAAACCGGAGGCGGACTGGAAGGCGGCGATCCAGCTTTCGAAACCGCGCTCCTTGGCAAGCTCATCGGCCTTCGGATTATAATCGATATGGAACTGCTCGAGGTAATGTTTGGGGCAACGGGTCGTGTGGTCGTTATTCGCCCAAGCAACCTGCAACGGGAACATACCGTTAGGTTTTGCGAAGATAACTTTAAACGTCTGTTCATCGACGATTTCGAGCTTCGCCGGCTTGCCTGCCGTCTTCCAATGGCCCTGGCCGTTCACGGCGACGCGTTTGTCGGTCAGGATCGTGTCGTACCAGAATTTCACGTCGGCGGTGGTATAGGGCTGGCCGTCCGACCACTTCATGCCCTTGCGCAGGCGGATGGTGTATTCGGTGGAATCTGCATTGCCATCGAAGGCTTCGGCCACGTTCAGCGTCACGCCAGACCAGTCAGGCGTATAGCGCAGCAGCGGCTCATAAGCTTGATAGCGGAACAGCATCGACAGCGAACCGCCGCCGACGAGCGCCATGTTCCAGTCGCCGCCATATTTGCCGACGCCTTCGACGGGCTTGATGACAAGCGGATTTTCCGGCAGTCGGTCCTTCAGGGCCGGCAGCGCGCCGCTTGAAACTTTCTCCTTCAGTATATCCGCTTCCCTAAAGTCGGCGGCGAAAACCGGCAAGGCCGGCAGGATCAGAACGGCCGAAGTCCCGGCCAGAAACGCACGACGTTTCAGCTTGATCATAGGGTTCTCCTCCAAAAATCCTCAACCCTTATCGTTATTTTTGCTCTCGGGCTTGGATAACAGAGAGAATACATTTGGATATTGTTAGGTAAAGCGTTATGTTTTGTTAGTGCAAGAATTTGCAATTTTGGCAGAGAGCGTGTAGCGAAGCGTTCCGAGTGAATATCGAGGTGGAAAGTGGGAAGCAGAGGGCGGGTTACCTTACACACGATCGCGCGGGAGGTCGGTCTCTCAAAATATGCCGTGTCGCGCTCGCTTGCCGGCAAGAGCGGCGTCAGTGAGGAAACACGCACGCTGATCCGAGCGACGGCAGAGCGGCTGGGTTACACGCGTCCTGCGGGCCAATCCCAGACGAACGATATCGCTGTCGTTTTCCACGATCTCGATGCCGTCAACAGCGAACTCTACATGCAGATCCAGAATGGCGTGCAGCGTGAGGCACACAGGCTGAGCATGGCGCTCCGCATCCGTTGGACACATAGCGCCGATCAGCTTGAGGAATTGGCCCGTTCCTGCGCCGGACTGCTGCTTGTCGGCCCGCATGACCGGGAGGCAATCGCCGCAGCAACGGCAATCGGGGTGCCGATCGTGCGCTTCGGCTGGGTTGATCCGCTGGAACAGGCTGACCAGATCACCGGCACGGACCATGAGGCAGGTCAGGCTGTGCTTCACTATCTGATCGGTCTTGGTCACCGGTCGATCTGCTATGTCAACGGCACGCCGGGTTTCCGGGGTCGGCGCGAGCGCTTCTATGGGGCACGGGAGATTGCCGAACGCTGCGAGGATGTTTCGCTGCATGTGTTGCGGTTCGACGAGCAGGTCGGCTTCGGTGAAGCCTTCCGCGACCTTAAGGCAAAGGGCATTCACCCGACGGCCTTCTTCTGTGCCCATGATGGACTGGCGCTGACGGTGGTTTCCGAACTGCTGGGCCAGGGCTACCGCATTCCCGATGACGTCTCGGTCGTCGGCTTCGGCGATTTCTCGCCGGCCACACAGATTTCGCCGCCATTGACGACGGTGAAAATGGAAGGACAGGAGGGTGGAGCTGTTGGTCTCCGGCTGCTTCTCGAGCGGATCGAAAATCCGCGCCTGCCCGGGATGCCGGCCCGCCGGGTCATGATCGCTTCGCGGATCGTCGAGCGCCGTTCAGCCGGTCCGTGCAAGGTCGCGGCAGCCACCGATCCAGCAAAGCAGCAATCGGAAATCGCTCAGAACAACGCGCTCGTTAAGTGATGGCGGCCAAGCTGCCGGTTGGCGGCAGAAGCTGAGTGTCAGCCCAAAGTCGCAATAGCCGCCTTTACCGCATCGACATCCGTCGTCGTCGGCTTGTATTCCAGGCCGACAGCGCCGGTATAGCCATTGGCGAAGATCCAGTTGAGGCGGTGAGCGAGATCGATCGTGCCGGTACCAGGTTCGTTGCGGCCGGGGTGATCGGCCACATGGACGTGAAACACGCGGTCCATGCGGCCAGCCAGAACATCTTCCGTGCGTTCGTCCATGACGGCGGAATGATAGATATCATAGACGATGCCGATTTCGGGACGTGCGACATCATCGACGATATGAAGACCCTCGCGGGTGGAATCGAGGAAATAACCGATATGGTCGATACGGACGTTGAGCGGCTCGACTCCGAGGCGCACGCCGCTGCCGTCAAGAATATCGGCGCCGGCGCGCAGAATTTCCGTCAGCGCCTTGCGTTGTTCGTCCCGCGCGAAGCCCGCGAGGTCATCGCCCGCCTGTGCGATCAGCACCGGTGCGCCGAGGCGCTTTGCTACGGCGACAGAATCGGCAAGACCCTTCAGCCATATCTCGCGATTTGAGGCATTGGTAAGAGCGATCATCGGCTCTGCCACGAGGCTCGTTACCTTGAGACCCGTTTCATTCACTGCGGCTTCGATCGCGCCGAGGTCCTTGTCGCTCCACCGCCAGAACTCGATGGCCTCCAGGCCCGCGGCATGGGCACGGCGGATCCGGTCCGCGAAGGTATCGCCTTCCTCGGCAAACAGCCATTCGATGCAAGCTGAATAAAGTCGCATGAAGACCCCTCCACTATCGCTGCAGGCATGCGACGGATCCCGGCCTGCGGCAAGAGGGATCGGCTCCCTGTGCTGATGATTTTTCGCCACGGCTTGACGGGCAGAGCTAATGCCGGAAGAGTTGGCGAATTGGCCGGACCGCCGGCCTGATTGGGAGGATTTCATGGATCTCGGATTGAAGGGTAAGACCGCCGTCATCACCGGCGGCTCGGTCGGCATCGGGCTTGCGATCGCCGAAGGGCTGGCAGCAGAAGGGGCCAACCTTATTTTGTCTGCGCGCGGACGCGAGCGACTGGATACGGAGGCGGTGCGCATCGCCGAAAAATACGGCGTCAGCGCTATTGCGGTCGAAAGCGATGTTGCGACCGTCGAAGGTACGGAGGCAATCATTGCTGCAGCTGCCGAGCGCGGCGGCGCGGACATTCTGATCAACAATGCCGGCACCGGGTCCAACGAGACGGTTATGGAAGCGCCCGATGAAAAATGGCAGGCCTATTTCGATCTGCATGTGATGGCAGCCGTGCGTCTTGCCCGTGGGATCGCCCCACAGATGAAGAGGCGCGGCGGCGGCGTGATCCTTCACAACGCCTCCATCTGCGCTGTGCAGCCGCTCTGGTACGAGCCGATCTACAACGTCACCAAGGCTGCGTTGATGATGTTTTCCAAGACGCTCTCGACGGAACTCGTGAAGGACAAGATTCGCGTCAACTGCGTCAATGCCGGCCTCATCCTAACGCCCGACTGGATCAAGACCGCCAAACAGCTGACGGCCGAGACCGGCGGTGACTGGGAGGGATACTTGCAGAGCGTGGCGGATGAGCATGCCTCTTCCAAGCGTTTCGGCACGCCGGAGGAGCTCGCAAATTTCTTCGTCTTCCTCTGCTCCGACCGCGCGAGTTACAGCATCGGCTCTACCTATTTCGTCGATGGCGGCATGCTGAAGACGGTATAGCTCGTGTTTCCGGTTTCGCTTAGGCGTGTCCCGGCGGGACCGGCTCATCAATCTTGGCAGGTACTAGGAGACTTGAAGGCGCGGTTTTACGGCAACATTGATAGTCGAAATAACCTATAAAAACGAGTTATTTTATTGTCTCTTCATGGTTTTGACTCTATTTCCCTGTTATTACGCAAGCATAATGCCGCAAAGTGCAGGGCGACCGAGATGTTGACGAAAAAAGGAAAATACGGATTGAAGGCGCTGGTTGATCTGGCGCGGCTGGCGCCGGGCGAAACCGCTTTCATCAACGATATCGCTTCGCGCAACAACATCCCGAAGAAGTTCCTCGACACGATCCTGCTCGAACTGCGCAATGTCGGCATCCTGCGGTCGAAGAAGGGGCCGGGGGGCGGTTATTCCCTTTCGCGGCCCGCATCGGAAATCCGCATCGGCCATGTCATCCGCACGCTGGACGGGCCTCTCGCGCCAATCCGCTGTGCCAGCCGCACGGCTTACGAGGCCTGCGACGACTGCGCCGATCCTGAGACCTGTCAGGTGCGGCGCTCGATGACCGAAGTCCGGGACGCGATCGCCGCCATTCTCGACAATATGACGCTCGAACAATTCGTTGCAGGCGGCGGCATCGAAACCATCGAGGAAAAGCTCCCGGTTTCGGCAGCAAGCTGATCGCTTCTTCGCTTTCACGCACTTCGGACGCAGAGAATCGCGGCGCGCTTTACTGAAATATTCTAGCTTTCTCTGATTTTCAGACTATGAGCGCCCGCTGCATTCAGCAGCGGCTCGCGATGAATGCTCATGTCATGGATGCGGGCGTTACGCCAGTGACGGTCGAGGTTGAGCGCAATGCTGCCGGTCGAGGCCCGCGCCAATTCGAAAAGAGCATTTGCCGTGTCCAGCGCCACCTCGGTTGCCGCAATGCAGGCAGACGAAGCGGAGAAATAGGCCTCCGCCATGGCTGCTCCAGCAGGGCTTACCTGGGCGATATCGAGCTTGCGGCCGGCTTGTTCGAGCGCTCCGGTTGCGGTTTCGATGCGAGTGGCACGCTCGCCAATTTTACCCAAGAGAGCAGAATGATCCTTCGCCTTGACGAGCAGGTCGGAAAAGGCAGCGCGGGCAATGCCGAGGCTGACAGCGGCCTGCAGCAGAAGACCCAAGGATTTTTCCGTGGTGTGATCGCCGGATAATGCGGCGGTGACGGTATCGGCATTCACATGCAGCTTGCCGGCAATCAGCGTTGCAGTGCCATTGGTGCGCAACCCGAAGGCATCCCAATCGTCTACGGCCTGCAGCTCGTCTCCGTCATGTCGAAGATAGAGGGTTACCCTGCGCCCGCCGGGATCAATCGCTGCTGCGGCGATCCAGTCGGAGAAAAGAATGGCGGCTGTCTGTTCCGACCGGCCCGTCAAGCGAAAGCCGGAGCCTTCGGCAACAAGGCTTGCCTGATCGGCGAAACGGGCGGCGGCGAAACGGTCGCCATCGAGTGCGCGGGTGAAGAGGGCGCTCTTCAGCTCTTCCGAAGATTGGTTGCGCAGCCCTTCCAGCACGCCGAAATGAGATGCCAGCACGCTGCCGATGGCAGCATCGCTTTCACCAATGATGGCAACGATCTCTGCAAGCAGGGCATTGGAAACATCAAGTCCGGCATATTCCGGAGGAACGGTAATCGCGATGAGGCCGGATTGCGAGAGCGCGTCGAGTTCGGCATTGGGCATGATGCGGTTGATGTCCCGTTCACTTGCCTGCTGTCGAAAAGCGGCCGCAAGTTCGCGGGCCGTGGAAACGGCTTCCTCCTCGGTCTCGATGCGGTGCGCTGGGGGGCGCGCGCTGTCATGTAACTGCGATACCGTTCCCATCTGCCACTCTTTCTAAGCGCTAAAACTGCGCAATTGCATCGGCCTGCGTAAGGGCGGTTTTTCTATAAATGCCGCGCCGGCCGAATTTTATTACCAGCTTGATCGCCTTGGCGTATGATCTACTTATGGCTATGGGACGGCCAGTTGATCAGGAATGATGATGAGCAATTCTCTTGCACGAAGCCGCGAGGGTTCGAAGGCTGGGCGTCAGTCGCGCCCGCGCATAGGCATGAATATAGCTGATATTCCGACCTATGCCATCGGCGACGTGCATGGGCGCCTCGATCTGCTGCAGAAAGCCGAAGAGGCGATCGTGCGCGATGCGGAGCGTCTGCCGGGTACCAAGCTCATTGTCATGCTGGGCGATTATATTGATCGCGGGCCGCAATCGGCGCATGTGCTCAGCCATCTCATGGACCCGGCGCCGGAGGGCTTCGAGCGCATCTGCCTTGCCGGCAACCACGAGATCGTCATGCTCGACTATATCGACGGCTGGGCATCCTATGATGACTGGATGACCATGGGTGCGGCCGAGCTTCTGAGATCCTACGGTCTCGATCCAGATCATCTGCCGCTGCTCTTCCGCTCCGGTGCGCAGCTCGACGCGTTCATCCGCCAGTCGCTGCCGCATACCCACATCGATTTCATTCGCGCCATGCCGATCATGCTCGATACGCCTGACATCGTCTTCGTGCATGCCGGCATCGACCCGCGCGTACCACTTGAAGAGCAAGCCGATGACGACCTAGCCTTCATCCGCCAGCGTTTCCTGGAAAGCTCATTGCCGCTGCCGAAACTGGTCGTGCATGGGCACACGCCGGGCGACCAGCCCGATGTGCAGCCGATGCGACTGAATCTCGATACCCGTGCCTTCAGAAGCGGGAAACTTTCCGTAGCCCGGTTCTGGCAGGGGCAGGTTCACCTCTTCTCCACCTGACGCAAAACTGATATGCGCTTTTTGCTGGACTTGCTTAGGCGGCATTCTCCTCAGCATCTGCTTGAGCCGGTGCCTCCGCCGGCTTTTTGCGCCAGCCGCGCAGCACGACATAGAAGACCGGCGTCAGGAACAGGCCGAAGAACGTTACGCCCAGCATACCGGAGAAGACGGCCGTGCCAAGCGATTGGCGCATTTCAGCACCGGGGCCGGTGGCGATGGCTAGCGGCAGAACGCCGAAGATGAAGGCGAAGGCCGTCATCAGGATCGGCCGCAGGCGAAGATGACTTGCCTCGATCGCGGCATCCACGGCGCTCTTGCCTTCTTCTTCTGCCTGTCTTGCGAACTCGACGATCAGAATGGCGTTCTTAGCCGCAAGGCCGATCAGGACGATCAGGCCGATTTGCGTCAGGACGTTATTGTCCATTCCTCTCAGCGACACACCGATCAGTGCCGCCAGTACTGCAAGCGGAACGATGAGAATGATCGCCAGAGGCAGGATCCAGCTTTCATATTGTGCCGCCAGCGCGAGGAAGACGAAGATCACCGACAGGGCGAAGATATAGATCGCCGTGTTGCCGGTGTGAGTTTCCTGATAGGCAAGCTCTGTCCATTCGAAGGACGTGCCCGGTGGCAGGATCTGCGCCGCCAGTGCTTCCATCTTCTTGATGGCGTCGCCGGTCGATGTGCCGGGTGTCGGGTTGCCCTGAAGCGGCACCGAGACATACATGTTGTAGCGCTGGACAAGTGCCGGACCGCTGGAATCCTGGATATCCATCAGGGTGCCAAGCGGGACCAACGCGCCGGTTGCCGATCGAACCTTCAACGCGAGAATGTCGTCCCTGTCCATGCGATATTGCCGATCAGCCTGGGCGCGAACCTGGTAGACACGCCCGAACGCATTGAAATCGTTCACATAGGCGACACCGAGATTGATAGACAAGGCGTTGAAGATGTTGGGGATCGGCACGTTCAGGAAACGGGCTTTGTCGCGGTCGATCGCAAGGAAATATTGCGGACTCGCATCCGAGAACGTCGTAAAGACGCCTGTCAGTCCCGGAGCCGTCGCCGCAGCGCCCATCATCTGACGGGCGAGGCCAAGGACACGCGTCATATCAGAGTTTTCAAGATCCAGGATCTGCATCTTGAAACCGCCGGAATTGCCAACGCCGCGCACGGATGGCGGCGGGATGGCAATGATGAAGGCTTCCTGGATGCTTTGCAGCTTGCCGTAAAGCTCGCCGATGATCTTGTTTGCGGTCTCGCCGCCTTCTTCACGTTCCGCAAAGGATTTGAACGGGACGAAGACGACGCCGGCATTCGAGGCATTGGTGAAGGTCGCACCGCTGAAGCCGGCAAATTGCACGGCATTGCCGACACCGGGCACCGTCCGGGCGATCTCGCCAACCTGTTTGACGACGGCATCGGTACGGGCAAGCGAAGCACCGTCAGGAAGCTGGATGACGACGATTGCGTAACCCTGGTCCATGGTCGGGATGAAGCCGGAGGGAACTCTCTGGCCCATATACCAGGTCGCTCCGAGCAGGCAGGCGAAGGCGACCAAGGAGCAGGTCAATCCCACCCAACCGCTGACCAGGTGCCGGACGATCCAAGAATAGCCTGAGCTCAGCCGATCGAACCCGTGGTTGAAGCCGTTTGCAAGGCCGCCTCCAAGCTGGGAGAAGATGTTCTTGCGCCTGGTCTCGTGATCATGGGATTTCAACAAGATCCCCGCCAGCGCAGGCGACAGTGTGAGCGAGTTCAATGCCGAAATGGCTGTCGTGACTGAGATCGTGACTGCGAACTGTCTGTAGAACTGTCCGGAGATGCCTGGAATGAAGGCCGTCGGCACGAATACCGCGATCAGCACCAGCGAGATGGCGACGACGGCAGTGCCGACTTCGTCCATGGTCACATGCGCAGCCTCCTTCGGCGTCATGCCCCGCGCCAGGTTTCGTTCGACATTTTCCACCACCACGATCGCGTCGTCGACGACAATACCAATCGCCAGCACGAGGCCGAACAAGGTGAGCATGTTGAGCGAGAAGCCGAAGGCGAGCAGAATTGCGAAGGTGCCGATCAGCGATACCGGGATGGCGATGATCGGAATGATCGCCGTTCGCCACGATTGCAGGAAGACGAGAACGACGATCGCCACGAGGATCGCCGCCTCAGCGATGGTCCTGTAGACTTCATAGATAGAGTCCGAGATGAATTCGGTCGTATCGTAGACGATGCGATATTCCAGACCCGGCGGGAAATTCTGCGACAGATCCTTCATGATGCCTTGGACCTGATGGGCCGTGTCCAGCGCGTTTGTTCCCGGACGGGCGAAGATGCCGAGAGCGACAGCGGGGTCGTTGTTGAGATAGCTGTTGGTAACGTAATCCTGCGCGCCAAGTTCGATACGTGCGACATCCTGCAGGGCCACGAGCCGGCCGCTGGCTGTCGATTTGACAATGACATAGCGGAACTGCCGCACGTCTGAGAAACGTCCGTCCGTTCGCACCGTGTATTCGAACGCATTCTTGCCTGTAACGGGCGGCGCGCCGATCTTGCCGCCCGACACCTGAACGTTCTGGTCCCTCAACGCGGCGACGACATCATCGGATGTCATTCCGTAGGCGGAGAGCTTTTCAGGGTCCAGCCAAATTCGCATCGAGTACTGGCGCTCACCAAACAGCTGCACGTCGCCCACGCCATCAAGGCGCACGAGAACGTCGCGGATGCGGTTACGGGCGTAGTTCGAGACGTAGAGCTGGTCGTATCGGTGCGACGGCGACAAGAGGTGAACCACCATCATCAGGTCCGGCGAGCTCTTGTCGGTGGTCACGCCGAGTCGCTGGACTTCGTCGGGAAGGCGGGGCAGCGCGATGGAAACGCGGTTCTGAACCAGAACCTGGACCTTGTCGAGATCGGTGCCGAGCTTGAAGGTGATCGTCAGCGACATAGCGCCGTCGGCGCTGGAATAGGAAGACATGTAGAGCATGTCTTCCACGCCGTTGATCTGCTGTTCGAGCGGGGTCGAGACCGTGTCGGCGATCGTCTGCGGGTCGGCACCTGGATAAGAGGTACGCACGACGATGGTCGGCGGCGCGATCTCGGGATATTGAGAGACCGGCAATTGCGTATAGGCGATGCTGCCGACCACGAGAAGAACGATCGAGATGACGGCCGCAAAGATCGGCCGGTCTACGAAGAAATGAGCAAATCTCATTGGCTGCTCTCCGCACCGGCAGCTTCCGGCGGAGCATCGGTTCGCTCCTTCGGCAGTTCGGCCATCTTGGGCGTGACCTTGGCGCCAGGTCGGGCGCGTATCAGGCCGTTGACGATGATCGTCTCGGTGCCATCGAGGCCTTCACGAATGACGCGGTAGCCGTAGAGCCGCGGACCAGGCCGCACAGGCTTGGTCGAAACGGTACCGTCGGCGCCGACGACGTAAACGACACGCTCGTTCTGATCCGAGCTGATTGCTTCGTCGGGGACAAGGATGGCCTGATAGGTGTTTGAGGCTGCGACCTGGATGCGACCGAAGAGGCCTGGCTGAAGCACGAGATCGGGGTTGGGAAAGCGGGCACGCAGACGAATGGTGCCGCTCTCATTGTCGATCCGGTTCTCAGCGAAATCAAGTTTTCCCATGAATGGCTTGGCATTGGGATCCGAGATCGTGACGGTGACGTCGAGCCCGCCGCCGCCCTGCTGGAGATCCTTGCCGAGTTTACGCGCCGTGTCGGCGAAATTCAGCAGCCGGCGCTCGTCGACATCGAAATAGAAGTCGATCGGGTCGAGGGAAACGATCGTTGTCAGCACGGTCTGGTCGGTCTGCACTAGGTTGCCGGCGGAAATCAGGCGGCGGTCGATGCGGCCGCTGAGCGGCGCAACGATCTCCGTATATTCCATGTCGAGAGCGGCGCGATCGGCTGCAGCTTGCGCGCCGCGGACATTGGCTTGGGCCGAATCGAATTCACGGCGGCGATCGTCAAGAGTCTGCGCCGACTGACTGCCACTCGAAGCAAGCGACTGGGCGCGTTTATACTGCGCGTCGGCAAAGACCAGTGCCGATTTCGACGCTTCGAGCGCGGCATTGGCCTGATTGAGGGCGGTTACGAACGGCCGCTGATCGATGACGAACAGGCGGTCCCCCTTCTTCACCAGGGCTCCATCGGTAAAGTCGATTTCTTGCAGGTAGCCACCGACACGCGAGCGGACGGAGACCTCGTCGACAGGCTCGAAGCGACCGATGAATTCGTCATTGTCGACTACGTCGCGTACGACGGGTTTGGCGACGGTGACAGGCGGGGGAGCAGATGCCTGCTGCGCCTCAGCGATAAGCGGCAGAAGGGCTGCAAAGCAGCTGAGCGCCAGTGTCTGTCGAAGCGAATAAGCCATTCCGGTCCCCCTTGCGGGCGGCCGAATGCAGCCGCCTGAACTCATGCCTGAAATAAGCTGTCCGTGCCTGCTGGAACGAAAGCATGAGCCTTCGTCCTAAGTCCGAATTCTACTCATGCGGGGCTACCGGGAAGATGACAGATACAAGGCTGCATCTTCAAATCAACCGGAGCGAGAAAATTCGCTTCTCCGTAACCCACTGAACGCAGACTATAAACGGGAGAATCCAAAAATTGCAAATGCCAATTGAGTGCACGGATGTGGAGTTTCTCAAACCCCTGCATTTCCGGTGAGATCCGCTTTATCACATTGGCGATACGCATTTTGCCCGCCACTCGAACTCTTAAAAAAGCGGGGTCGGAAGCTCCGCCTAATCGTGGGCTGCGGCATTTTGGCTGTAGGCGTGAAATCTTGTGTTGCGTCCTTGTGCATTTGACGTGCTCAATATATGTACCGACATCATAAGGATGCTTATTACTAGCCGGCGAAGGTGTATGACCCACAATCCAACACTTGGGTTTCTTCTGCACGATGTTGCCCGTCTGCTGCGCAAGCGGTTCGAGCAGCGCGCAAAAGACCTTGGGCTGACGCGGTCTCAGTGGCAGACGCTTGCCTACCTCGCCAATAACGAGGGCATTCATCAGAGCGGGCTTGCAGAAATCCTCGAAATCGAGCCGATCACGCTGGTCCGCATCCTCGACAAGCTTGCCGAGCGCGGCCTGATCGAACGCCGCCAGCATCCGACCGACCGGCGTATCTGGCTGCTTTATATGCGTGAAGCAGCCCATCCGATTCTCGCCGAAATGCGCAAAATCGGCGACGTGACCCGCGGCGAAGCTCTGGAAAGCATCACTCCGGACCAGCGCGACCAGCTTTTCGATACCTTATCCGTAATGAAGACGAACTTGGTGCAGGCGTGCCGGTCCCCGGTCGCCGAGAATGAGACGAATCATGGCTGACCAATCCCCTTTGCGCGTCGTGTCCGACGCCAATGCCAAAAAACCTGCCGAAGAAATTATCCAACAACCGGAAACGGTAGCTGAGGCGCCTTCATCCAATTCAGCGCCCGCGGCTGCCGCGGTGGCTGCGCCTGGCGGCAACAAGGTCCGCCGCCGGCGCAGCTTCACTCGCCCCGTTCTGTTTGCGTTTCTCCCCGTGGCGCTCGTCGTCGGCGGTTATTACTACGTCAATGGCGGTCAGATCATGTCGACCGACAATGCCTATATCCAGGCCGATATGGTGGGCATCACGACCGACGTTTCGGGTATCGTCGACAAGATCAACGTGCATGAGAACGAGCAGGTCAAGGCAGGGCAGGTGCTTTTCAGCCTGCAGCCGGATTCCTTCAGGATCGCGCTCGACGGCGCCAAGGCGCAGCTTGGCGCCCAGCGCAACCAGATCATGAACCTCAAGGCCAGCTATCAGCAGTCGCTCGCCGAGATCACGCAGGCCGAAGCCGATCTGCCCTATTACCAGGACCAGTTCGACCGGCAGCAGAATCTCGTGAACAACGGCAGCGCGACGCAGTCAGCCTATGACGAAGCCAAGCATAATCTCGAAGCGGCCCAGCAGAAGGTTTCGGTCGCCAAGGCGCAAGCTGCAACGACGCTTGCCCAGCTCGGCGGCAATGCGGACCAGCCGGTTGAGGAAAACCCGCTCTATCTGCAGGCCAAGTCACAGGTCGACAATGCCCAGCGCGAGCTTGATCACAGCGTCGTCAAGGCGCCTTTCGACGGCATCGTCACCAATGTGAATGCGTTGCAGGTCGGCTCCTATTTGCAGGCTTCGCAGCAGGCCTTCTCGCTGGTTTCGACCTCGCATCTGTGGATTGCCGCGAGCCCCAAGGAAACCGAGCTCACTTACGTCAAGCCCGGCCAGTCGGTCGATATCTATGTCGACACCTATCCGGGCGTCCTGTGGAGAGGCAAGGTCGAGAGCATTAGCCCGGCATCGGGTTCTTCCTTCTCGTTGCTGCCGGCACAGAATACGACCGGCAACTGGGTAAAGGTCGTACAGCGCATTCCAATGCGGGTCAGCATCGACGACTCTCAGGGCAAGCCGCCACTTCGCGTCGGCATGAGCACGGTCGTCGAGGTCGATACCGGCCATGCCCGCGGCCTGCCTGATTTCGTCAACAATCTTCTGGGCCACGGCAAGAGCCACGAGTAACGGCCATGAGCATTGCTCCTGCATCACCGGCAACCCCGGTTGCCAATCGCGGCGCGATCACGGCCTGCGTCATCTTGGCCGTCATCATGCAGGCGCTGGATACGACGATCGCCAACGTGGCGCTGCCCTATATCCAGGGCAGCGTTTCGGCGTCGGCCGACCAAATCAACTGGGTTCTGACGTCCTATATCGTCGCGGCCGCGATCATGACGCCGCCGTCGGGCTTCCTTGCCGCCAAGTTCGGCCGCAAGCGCGTGCTGCTGACGGCGATCGTCGGTTTCGTCGTTGCTTCCGTGCTTTGCGGTCTGGCGCAGTCGCTGCCGCAGATCGTTGCTTTCCGCCTGCTGCAGGGCCTGTTCGGCGCCTCGCTGGTTCCACTTTCCCAGGGCATCCTCCTTGACATCTATTCCGTCGAGGAGCGTGGCTCGGCCATGGCCCTATTCGGCGTCTCGGTCATGGTCGGGCCGGTCCTCGGCCCTGTCATCGGCGGCTGGCTGACGGATAATATCAGCTGGCGCTGGGTCTTTTACATCAACGTGCCGATCGGGGCTCTCGCCTTTGCCGGCATCGTCATCTTCGTTTCGGAAACGAAGAGGGATGCGCTCGCCAAGCTGGACTGGTTCGGCTTCGGGATGATGAGCCTGTTTATCGCCTCACTGCAGCTCTTCCTTGACCGTGGCGAGCAGCTCGACTGGTTTTCCTCCGGCGAAATCATGATCGAAGCGATCGTCTGTGCCGCCGCTTTCTATCTGCTTCTGGTGCATACGCTGACGGCGGAGAAATCCTTCGTCAATCCGCGACTGTTCCTCGACCAGAACTTTACTGTCAGCATGATCTTCATCTTCGTGATCGGCATCACCTATCTCGCCTCACTGGCGCTGATGACGCCCTATCTGCAGACACTGATGGGTTATCCGGTCATTACGGCAGGCATCGTCATGGGGCCACGTGGCTTGGGCACCATGCTATGCATGTTCATCGTCGGTCGACTGATCGGCAAGGTGGATACGCGCTGGCTGTTGCTGCTCGGCCTCGGCCTGACGGCCTGGGCGATGTATGACATGACCGGCTGGACGCCTGACGTGTCGCAGTGGACGATCGTGTCGGTTGGCTTCGTCCAGGGTGCGGGTCTCGGCTTCCTTTTCGTGCCGCTGACGACGATTGCTTTTGCAACGCTGCCGGCCCAGATGCGCGGCGATGGGACGGGCCTTTATAACCTGTCACGCAATATCGGCTCCTCGGTCGGCATCTCGATCGTCTCGGCACTGATCGTCGAGAACACGCAAAGCAATCACGAGTCGATTGCGGCCTATGTGACGCCGTTCAACAGAGCCTTCGATGCGACGGCAGCGCAGGGTCTCAGCCCGCTGACCGCAGTCGGCCGCGCGGCCCTCAATGAGGTCATCACGCTGCAGTCGACCATCATCGCCTATATGGATGACTTCAAGCTGCTGATGCTGATGTCACTGGCAGTGATGCCGCTGGTGCTGCTGCTGCGCAAGCCTAAGGCCGCCCCAGCCATGGACCACAGTGCCGTCATGGAATGACAGCCAAGACCCACTCAGCGAAACGGCTTACTTAGATATCGCGATCCCTGAATGCCGAAGCGCCACGGTGCTTCGGCATTTTTCGTGATGCCTATGCGCTTGCCCGAGACGATTGGCACGGGTGCAGACGGCGAGATCGCATAAGGCATTTGATCGAGCGCTCGATCATTGATGGAGATATCGATGCCGAGCGCCTGGCAAAGTTTGCCCGGGCCGCTGCAGAGCTGGGTCAGCACATCGGTGCCTCTTCGCTCCATCATGTCGGGCATCCCGATTTCCGGCTCCAGCGCACGGATTAGCACCGCCGAACCCGGCGTGCAGACAAAGTTCAGACACCAGTACATGCCGTAGATGCGGTAGATGTAGACATTGCCGGGACGGCCATACATGGCGCCGTTGCGCTTCGTCGGACCGCGGAAACTGTGGGAGGCTTCGTCGTCAGGGTTATAGGCTTCCGTCTCCGTGATCCGTCCGCCCGAACCGTTGACCGTCAGATGGTAACCGAGCAGATCGCGAGCGACTTCGATCGCATCGCGTTCGAAGAAATGGCGCAGGCTTTCCCCGGCGAGCGGGCCGGCGCCGATCGCGCCTTTGATCATCTCTATGCTCATGGAGATTGGCGATACCATTCCCATCGACCGTCTGTCACCCGAACAATGTATGGCTCGTTACTTCAACAGTATCATTTCGGCGCGGATCTAGTGGCCGGCGCTGGGGTCGCGCATCGGAATGGAAGATACGGTGACGGAGACCGGATCGCTTGCCGGGAAGGAATCTTCGAGGCCTTCGTTCAGTTCTTCCTCCAGTAAGGCGGCATCCTTGCTGCGGGCGCTGTCGCCGTGGACGGGTTCGAATGCCGAGCTCAAAAGCGCCTTGGCTTTGGCGATGGCATTGTCGTTCGTGAGGTCGGGGGCTTCGCGCAGGGTCACCGCAATCCGGTCCTCACCCTCTCCGCCAAATTCGACAACAAAGCCCACGTCGGTCTGGTAGACCATGATATCGCTGAGTGCCACGTCTGTTCCTCCGAAAGCGCTAATAGGAGTGAACCGTGTTTTCGGCATTTTGTCGAGCAAAGACCTTGACCAGCCAATCGATGAAGACGCGCACCCGCGGTGAAAGCTGGCGGTTTCGCGGATAGAGCAACGAAACCGGCGTTTGCGTGAGCGGAAAATCTGCAAGCACTTCGACGAGAGCGCCGGCAGCGAGATCCTGTTCGGCGTGATAACGTGGGATTTGGACTATGCCGAGACCCATGCGGGCGGCGGAAATATAGCTTTCAGCGGCGTTGACGGTTACGGTCGCCGGAATGGCGATGTTGCGGACGCTGCCGTCCACGATGAACTCGAGCGGCAGCGGACCTGTGCTGCCGGTTGCGCGGAAGCCGACCATGCGATGTGCCTTGAGCCTGTCGGGATGTTCAGGATTGCCGAAGGCGGCGATGTAGGACGGTGAGGCTAAGGTGACCTCGTCCAGCATCGCGACGCGGCGGGCGACCATGTCGCTGTCCTGCGGCACCCCGACCCGCAGCACGCAATCGATGCCTTCGCGCACCAGGTCCACCAGTCGGTCGCCTTCGCTCATGTAGAATTCGATATCGGGGTAGGTCTCCAAAAATGACGGCAGGCTCGGCAGTACGAAATGCCGGGCAAGCGTGCCATGTACGTCTACCCGCAGCAGCCCTTTCGGCTTGGCGCCGGCAAAGGCACCTTCGGCATCTTCGATGTCGGCGAGTATCGACAGGCAGCGCTGATAGTAGGCTTCGCCGTCGAGCGTCGGGCTGACATGGCGCGTCGTGCGCTGGAGCAGGCGCACGCCAAGGCGAGCTTCCAGTTGTTTGACGGCATCCGTCACAGTCGAACGCGGCAGGCCGGTATCTTCGGCTGCGAGCGTGAAGCTGCGGCGCTCCACGACGCGGGAAAAGACCCGCATGGCGTCAAATCTGTCCATATTATTTTGTTCGTGTTTCGCGGATAGTGATGTCGAATAATGACCGATTATCCGCCAAATGAAAAGGGACATCTTCTTCTCATCGAAAGGGCGCTGCGGTGCCGAACCAAAGGAGAAGAAAATGTCTGCCAATCAAAACAAGGTCGCTCTCGTCACCGGCGCTTCCCGTGGCATCGGTGCTTCGATTGCAGAGCGTCTCGCAAAGGACGGTTTCACCGTCGTCATCAACTATGCCGGCAACGCTGCGCTCGCCGAAGAGCTCGCCCAGAAGATCGAGAAAGCCGGCGGGAAGGCACTGACGGCACAGGGCGATGTCGCCGATACGGAGGCTGTGCGCCGCATGTTCGACGCGGCAGAGGCAGCCTTCGGCGGTGTCGACGTCCTCGTCAACAATGCCGGTATCATGTTGCTCTCGCGCCTTGCCGATGTCGATGACGCCACCTTCGATCGCCAGATCAGCGTCAACCTCAAGGGCACGTTCAATACGCTGCGTGAGGCTGCCAAGCGTCTACGTGACGGTGGCCGGGTCATCAACTTCTCAAGCTCGGTCGTCGGCCTGAAGCCGGAAACCTACAGCGTCTACGCCGCCACCAAGGCGGCCGTGGAGACGATGGGGGCCATCCTGTCCAAGGAAATGCGTGGCCGTCATATCACCGTCAATACGGTTGCTCCCGGCCCGACGGCCACCGACCTCTTCCTCACCGGTAAGAGCGACGAGCTGATCGAGCGCCTTGCCAAGGCCAACCCCCTCGAGCGCCTGGGTACGCCCGAGGATATTGCCGGCGTCGTTGCCTTCCTCGCCGGCCCTGACGGCGCCTGGGTTAACGGTCAGGTGCTGCGCGCCAACGGCGGCATGGTCTGACGCAAATGCGTGGCGGTGCCGCACCGCCACGCTCTTCCCTCGCATTCTTTCCGTCAACCCCATTCGAATAGCCAGCCCCCCGAATAGAAGGAATAGGATCATGAGCAAGCAAGTCATCGTCATCACCGGTGCTTCAAGCGGTTTCGGCGCTCTTGCAGCCCGCGCGCTCGCCAAGGAAGGCCACACCGTGTACGCATCGATGCGTGAGACCGAAGGCCGCAACCGGCCGCAGGTCGAGGCAGTCGAAGCCTTCTCCAAAGAAAACGGCGTCGAGCTGAAAGCCGTCGAACTGGATGTCGCGTCCGATGTCTCCGTCGAAGCCGGTATCGCCACGGTGATCGCCGCCGAAAGCCACATCGATACAATCATCCACAATGCCGGCCACATGTCCTTCGGCCCGGCCGAAGCATTTACGCCGGAGCAATATGCCGAACTTTTCGATATCAACGTGCTTTCCACCCAACGCGTGAATCGGGCAGTGCTGCCGCACCTGCGCAAACAGGGCAGGGGTCTCATTGTCTGGGTTTCCTCATCGAGCACCCGTGGCGGTACACCTCCCTACCTTGCTCCCTATTTCGCTGCCAAGGCTGCCATGGACTCGCTTGCCGTCTCCTATGCCAGTGAATTGACCCGTTGGGGTATCGAAACCGCAATCATCGTTCCCGGCGCCTTCACCAAGGGCACAAACCACTTCGCCCATTCCGGTTCACCGGCTGATACGGCGCGCGCTGCCGACTATAATGAAGGTCCTTACAAGGGCCTGTCGGAACAAGCGCTGAAGGGTCTTGCTTCGCTCGAACCTGAGGACGCAGATGCCTCCGCCGTCGCGACGGCCATCGCCGATGTGGTGAACATGCCCTTCGGCAAGCGGCCGTTCCGCACCCATATCGATCCGTCCGAAGATGGGGCTGAGATTGTCAACGGCGTTGCAGATCGTGTGCGTGCCGAACTCTTCCGCCGCATCGGCATCGAGGATCTGCTGAAGCCTGTTATCAACGGATAACCGTCTGTCGCAAAGTTGTGAACGGCAGCCCCTTACTATCCCGCCAAGCGCACCTATATCAGCATAGACGGAGGCGGACGGTTTTCCTGCTGTCGGTCTCCTGACCTCCACTCCAGGGCCTGCCGCGCCTTTTCCTGCGGCGCGACAGGCCTCAAGTTTCAGACATCAGATCAAGCCCGTGACGGTTATCCCTCCCATCACGGGCTGCTTCTTTTGTCAGCGCGCGTTGAGTTTGGCGTCTGCCAACAGTTTCACCAGCCAATCGACGAAGACGCGGACCTTGTTGCTGAGATGCCGGTTCGGCGGATAGACGACGTAAAGCGGCAGCGACTCGCGCGTCCATTCAGTCAATGTCTGAACCAGTTCCCCCTTTGCCAATGGCTCGCGCGCCATGAAGATCGGGATTTGGGCGAGGCCTAGGCCGGCGAGCGCCGCCGTCATGTAGGTGCGGCTATCGTTTACGGAGAGAATGTAGCGCGGCTTGACTTCGATGATCTCGTTGCCCTTGCGGAATTCGAACGGTACCGTGCGATTGTTCTGTGCACGGAAATAGTTGACCGAATAATGTTCGGTTTCAAGCTCTTCCGGCCGTTGCGGCAGGCCGAATTTCTCTACATAGAGGGGTGCGGCGCAAGTGATCATTTCGATTTCGGAAACGCGTCTTGCAATTAGGGACTGATCGGCCGGAGTGCCGGCACGCAACGCACAGTCGACGTTTTCCGCAAGATAGTCGACGGTGCGGTCGCCGACGCCGAGGTCGATGCGGATATCGGGATAACGTTGATAAAAGTCGCAGAGCGCCGGTACCAGGATGGAATCGGCAAAGGCACCGGCCATCTCGACGCGTAGTCTTCCCGTCGGCAGACTTTGCGAATTGGAAAGGCTGCCGTCCAGTTCTTCTAGCTCGGAAATGATCTGCGCGGCGCGTTCGTAATACAGGGCCCCGTCCGTCGTCACCATGACACGGCGTGTGGTACGGTTGAGAAGCTTGGTGCGCAGATGCGCTTCAAGCCCCTGGATGAGATTGGTCACCGTCGCCTTGGGCATGGCGAGCATGTCGGCGGCGCGGGTGAAATTGCCCGTCTCCACTACGCGGATGAAGACGCGCATTGCCGAGAGCTGATCCATCGGTTCAAGTCCGCAGTTTGCATTGCAACATTGTTCGGGATTTGGAATAGTGTAATCGCGATATCGCTTCTTATTCCCTGATTTGAATAACAATATCTTTTTATTGCAAAATGCAAGAGGCGGACGTTGTCCCTCGAATGCAAAAGTAGCGAAGAGATAGAGACGATGGTGCCCGAAATCAAAGACATGGTGCTGGAAAAGGTGGCCGCCGGCCCCGTTTCTGCGCGTGTCTATATGGGCGCCGATTTCGGCAAGGGTCCGCCGATCGTCCTCTATCTGCATGGAGGAGCGTTTCTGGACAACGATCCGAAGGCCGATCGTCCGATTGCAAACAGCCTCGCAAAAGCCGGTGCGATAGTGGTTTCCGCCGACTACAGTACGCTTTCGGGTAACGTCTTTCCGAAGGCGCTCGAAGTTTCCTACTCGATCTTTTCTTACCTTGCCCTCAAGAAGGCTGGTCTCGGCGACCGCAAGTCGCTGCTTTTCGTTGCCGGCGAAGAGGCAGGCGGTAACGTCGCCGCCGGTGTTGCGTTGAAAGCGCGTGACCAGATGCCGGATTCGCTCGACGGCCAGATCCTGCTTTCTCCTCTTCTCGACCCGTTCATGGGAACGTCTTCGATCCGCAAGGCGGACAAGATCGGCATGCGCCAACGCTGGACGGAAGGCTGGAGCCATTATCTGAGTGGTGGCGGCTGCCATCCCTATGCTGCGCCGTGTCTCTGTTCGCGCATATCAGGTGTTGCGCCGGCGCTAATTTTTACAGCGGAGGATGATCCGCTGCACGACGAAACTGTCGGTTACGCCGCTCGCCTGAAGAAGGCCGGCGTTGGCGTGCGCCAGCATGTTCTCCCCGCCGGGACAGGCTGGCCTTCAATTTATGGCGGAAAATCTGAGGGAACTTCGACCTGGCAGGACAACGTCAGCCGCCATTTTGGAGATTTCCTTCAGGACGTGAGCGTTCAGCCACAATTGCATTGACGACGAACTGATTTTTTACGGCCGTTTGGGCCGCAAGGAGAGTACCAATGACGTCCAAAAATAAGCGCTGGGCCCTTGTGGGCGCCGGCCTGGGCCTAGTTGCGTCCGTTTCGGCCGCAGCGATCTTTTTCGAACTGCCGATGAGCGCAACCGCTACGGCCGCCTCCGAGCCTGCGCAGCCTCCAGCTGTGCCGGTAACAGTTGCTGTCGTCGCTAGCCGCGACGTGACGAACTGGGAGAGCTTCTCCGGTCGACTGGAAGCTATCGACCGCGTGCAGGTCCGTCCTCGCGTTGGAGGCGCGATCCAGTCCGTGCATTTCCGCGAAGGCGCCTTGGTGAAACAGGGCGACCTGTTGTTTACCATCGATCCGGCTCCCTATCAGGCGGCCGTCTCGCAGGCACAGGGTCAGGTCGCTTCGGCCGAAGCCAAGGTCAGCCTGGCGCAGACCGAGCTCGATCGCGGCCGCCGTCTCTCGGACAACCGGACGATCTCGCAGAGCGATCTCGACCAGCGTCAGAGCACCCTGGCGGAAGCCCGGGCGAGCTTGCGCTCTGCGCAGGCGGCGCTCCAGTCCGCTCAACTCGATCTTGACTACACACAGGTACGTGCTCCGGTTTCCGGGCGTATTGGCAAGATCGAGGTCACGGTCGGCAACATTGTCGCGGCCGGTTCGGCTTCGCCCGAGTTGACGACCCTCGTCTCCGTCGATCCGATCTATGCGAGCTTCAATGCAAGCGAAGAGATGGTCACGAAGGCTCTCTCCGAGCTTCCGGCAACTAACGCGGCACTGCCGGCCGTCGAGCAGATTCCGGTTGAAATCGGCACGCTCGCCGATGAGGGGACGCCGATCAAGGGCAAGCTGCAGCTCGTCGACAACGAGGTTGACGCCGCCAGCGGCACCATTGCAGTGCGGGCAGTCTTCGACAATCCCGGTGGCAGGCTGATCCCCGGCCAGTTCGTGCGGGTGCGTATGGGTCAGCCGAAGGCCGAGAACAAGATCGTCATCAGTGACCGCGCGGTCGGCACCGACCAGGACAAGAAATTCGTCTTCGTCGTGGATGATCAGAACAAGGTCAACTACCGGCAGATCAAGCTCGGTGCGCTTTTCGATGGCCAGCGCGTGGTCGAAGGGGGCCTCGAAGTCGGAGACAAGATCGTCGTCAATGGCCTTCAGCGTATCCGTCCGGGTGCAGTCGTAGCGCCCCAGATGGAAGAGAAGGTCGCGACCGCTCAGTAGATTTGCGCCTCCTTCCCTCGGGGAGGCGGCCGTCGTCCCAGATAACATGACCTGCCGGTGCGGCTTGGAGCCACCGGCAAGGGACTTTGCATCCATGTTCACCCCGGAGAGGGCCTTGAAATGAACATATCCAGATTCTTTATCGACCGCCCGGTCTTTGCCGGTGTTCTTTCGGTCCTCACCGTGGTCGCCGGCCTCATCTGCCTCCGGGCGCTGCCGATCTCCGAATATCCCGAGGTCGTGCCGCCGTCCATCGTAGTCCATGCCACCTATCCCGGCGCAAACCCGTCCGTTATCGCCGAAACGGTAGCCACACCGCTGGAAGAACAGATCAACGGCGTTGAGGGCATGCTCTACATGGCGAGCCAGGCGACGTCTGATGGCGCCTTGAACGTCACCGTCACCTTCAAGCTCGGCACCGACCCGGACAAGGCGCAGCAGCTCGTCCAGAATCGCGTGTCGCAGGCCGAACCGCGCCTGCCGGCGGAAGTTCGCGCGCTTGGCATCACAACGGTCAAGAGTTCGCCTAATTTCATCGTGGTTGTGAACCTCGTCTCTGATGGAGACAGCCATGACATCACCTATCTGCGCAATTATGCGACACTGAACATCAAGGACCGGCTCGCCCGCATCGCCGGTGTCGGTCAGGTGCAGGTCTTTGGCGCCGGCGACTATTCGATGCGCGTGTGGATCGATCCGCAGAAGGCCGCCGAGCATAACCTTGCCGCCGGTGATATCAGCAACGCGATCAGCTCGCAGAACGTTCAGGCCGCTGCCGGCATCATTGGTGCCTCGCCAAGCCAGCCGGGCGTCGATCTTCAGCTCAACGTGAATGCCCAGGGTCGTCTGCGCACTCCTGAGGAATTTGGCAACATCATCGTCAAGACGGGCGCCAATGGCGAGATCACCCGTCTGCGCGACGTTGCGCGGATCGAACTCGGCGCTGCCGACTACACGTTGCGCTCGCTGCTCGACGGCAAGCCGGCTGTCGCGGTCGCCGTTCTTCAGGCGCCGGGTTCGAACGCCATCGAGATCGCCGACAACGTCCGCGCGACCATGGATCAGTTGCAGCTCGCCATGCCGTCAGGTGTGAAGTACGAGATTGTCTATGATACGACGAAGTTCGTTCGCTCCTCGATCGAAAAGGTCATCGATACGCTGCTCGAAGCCATCGCGCTCGTCGTTCTCGTCGTCATCCTGTTCCTGCAGACATGGCGCGCCTCGATCATCCCGCTGATTGCCGTTCCGGTATCCATCATCGGTACATTCGCGGTCATGTATATGTTCGGCTTCTCGATCAATGCGCTCAGCCTTTTCGGCCTCGTGCTGGCGATCGGTATCGTCGTCGACGATGCAATCGTCGTCGTCGAAAACGTCGAACGCAACATCGAGGCCGGACTCAGTCCGCGTCAGGCGACCTATAAGGCAATGAAGGAAGTCTCCGGCCCAATCATCGCGATCGCGCTGGTGCTTGTCGCGGTCTTCGTCCCGCTCGCCTTCATCTCCGGCCTGTCGGGTCAGTTCTATCGCCAGTTCGCGCTGACGATCGCGATCTCGACGGTCATTTCCGCCTTTAACTCGCTGACCCTGTCGCCGGCTCTCGCCGCCCTTCTCCTGAAAGGTCACCATGCGCCGAAGGACTGGTTGACGCGGTTCATGGACGCGATCTTCGGCTGGTTCTTCCGCGGCTTCAACCGCGCTTTCGGCGCCGGTTCGAATGCCTATGGCAAGAGCATTGGCGGTCTGGTATCGCGCAAGAGCATCGTCATGGTGATCTATCTTGCGCTTGTCGGTGCGACCTACAGCATCTTCAATACGGTTCCCGGCGGCTTCGTGCCGTCGCAGGACAAGCAGTATCTGATCGGCTTTGCCCAGCTGCCGGACGCCGCCAGTCTCGACCGCACTGAAGATGTCATCAAGCGCATGACCGACATCGCCTTGAAGCAGCCGGGCGTCGCCAATGCGATCGCCTTCCCGGGCCTGTCGATCAACGGCTTCACCAACTCGTCGAATGCCGGCATTGTCTTCGTGACGCTGAAGGATTTCGAGGAGCGCAAGACACCTGATCTTTCAGGCGGGGCAATTGCCATGGCCCTGAACCAGAAGTTCGGCGCCATACAAGATGCCTTCATCGCCATGTTCCCGCCGCCGCCCGTCAACGGCCTCGGTACGACGGGTGGTTTCAAGCTGCAGATCGAAGATCGTGCTGGTCTTGGCAACCAGGCGCTGGACGAAGCCACCAAGGCCGTGCTTGCCAAGGCCTATCAGACGCCTGAGCTGGCTGGCCTGTTCTCCAGCTTCCAGATCAACGTGCCGCAGCTCTACGCTGACCTCGACCGCGCCAAGGCCGAGCAGCTCGGGGTTTCCGTCACCGACGTCTTCCAGACGCTGCAGATCTATCTCGGTTCGCTCTACGTGAACGACTTCAACGCTTTCGGCCGCACCTACAGCGTCCGTGTGCAGGCTGATGCCAAGTTCCGTGCCCAACCGGAAGATATCGGCCAGTTGAAGGTTCGTTCGGCATCGGGCCAGATGATCCCGCTTGCAGCGCTCCTGAAGGTGAATGCCAGCACCGGCCCCGAGCGTGCGAACCGCTACAACGGCTTCCTCGCTGCCGACATCAATGGCGGTCCGGCGCCAGGCTTCTCGTCAGGTCAGGCTCAGGCGGCGATTGAGAAGATCCTGCATGAAACGCTGCCCTCGGGTATCGACTTCGAGTGGACGGACCTGACCTACCAGCAGATCCTTGCCGGTAATTCCAGCGTCGTCGTCTTTCCGCTGGCGCTGCTGCTCGTCTTCCTGGTGCTTGCTGCCCAGTATGAGAGCCTGACGCTACCGCTTGCGATCATCATGATCGTGCCGATGGGTGTCCTAGCCGCCTTGACCGGCGTCTGGCTCACCGGTGGAGACAACAACATCTTCACGCAGATCGGCCTGGTTGTCCTTGTCGGTCTATCGGCCAAGAACGCAATCCTGATCGTGGAATTTGCCCGCGAACTGGAGTTCGAAGGCAGGACGCCGCGTGAAGCCGCCATCGAGGCCAGCCGCCTGCGTCTGCGCCCGATCCTGATGACGTCGATGGCCTTTATCATGGGCGTCGTGCCGCTTGTCACCTCGACGGGTGCGGGTTCGGAAATGCGCGCCGCCATGGGTATCGCGGTCTTCTCGGGCATGATCGGCGTGACCTTCTTCGGCATCTTCATGACGCCGGTGTTCTACGTGCTCCTGCGCCGGATGACGGGCAACCGTCCGCTCATCCAGCACAACGACAATCATCCGCAGGATGAAGACGACCATATGAAGGTCGCTGCGGAGTAATCTCTCCTTTGTCGGGTAAATCGGGCGGGGACTTCGGTCCTCGCTCGTTTCGTTTTGACGCATACGACAAATATGCGTTACGTCCATCAAAACGGTTGCATGCTGAGGTGAGGGGGATATCAAGGGCAGGCAACAATTCGGGAGGGCTGGAATGCCCGACCGGGAGGAAAGAAATGGCCGATATCAAGACCGCAAAGCGCCGCCTGCGTTCGCAGGATTGGTTCGATAACCCCGATCATATCGACATGACGGCGCTCTATTTGGAGCGTTTCATGAACTACGGGGTGACACCGGAGGAGCTGCGGTCCGGCAAGCCGATCATCGGCATTGCCCAGAGTGGCAGCGATCTGACACCGTGCAATCGTGTCCATATCGAGCTCGCCAAGCGTGTGCGTGACGGCATTCGCGATGCAGGCGGCATTCCGATTGAATTTCCGACCCATCCAATTTTTGAGAATTGCAAGCGGCCGACGGCGGCACTCGACCGCAATCTCGCCTATCTCGGACTCGTCGAAATCCTCTACGGCTATCCACTCGATGGCGTCGTGTTGACGACCGGCTGCGACAAGACGACGCCTTCGGCGATCATGGCGGCCTCGACGGTCGACATCCCGGCGATCGTCCTCTCCGGCGGACCAATGCTCGATGGCTGGCATGAAGGAAAACTCGCGGGCTCGGGCATGGCGATCTGGCAGTCGCGCCGGAAGCTCGCAGCCGGCGAGATCGATGAAGAGGAATTCCTGCAGACAGCGCTCGATTCAGCGCCTTCCGTGGGGCATTGCAACACGATGGGCACGGCCTCGACTATGAATGCGCTGGCCGAAGCGCTCGGCCTGTCGCTGACCGGGTGCGGCAACATCCCCGCTGCCTATCGGGAGCGTGGCCAGATGGCTTATCGCACCGGCCGTCGCGCCGTCGAAATCGTATTCGAAGACCTGAAGCCGTCGGATATCCTGACACGAGAAGCCTTCCTCAATGCCATCAAGACCAATTCGGCAATCGGCGGATCGACCAATGCCCAGCCGCATCTTGCCGCCATGGCGAAACATGCAGGCGTCGAGCTATATCCCGACGATTGGCAGGTGCATGGCTTCGACATCCCGCTGCTGGCTAACGTACAGCCGGCAGGAGCCTATCTAGGCGAGAAGTTTCATCGCGCCGGCGGTACGCCCGCCGTCATGTGGGAACTGCTGCAGGCCGGCAAGCTCGACGGTGACTGTCGTACAGTCACCGGCAAGACCATGGCGGAGAATCTTCAAGGGCGGGAGGCGCGCGACCGCGATGTCATCAAGCCCTATAACGAGCCTTTGATGGAACGCGCCGGCTTCCTCGTTCTTAAGGGTAATCTCTTTGATTTCGCCATCATGAAGATGAGCGTCGTGTCCGAAGATTTCCGTAAGCGTTATCTGCAGGAGCCAGGACGTGAGGGAATCTTCGAAGGCAGGGCTGTCATCTTTGACGGTTCGGAGGATTACCACAAGCGCATCAACGATCCGGAGCTTGGCATAGACGAAAATACGATCCTCGTCATCCGCGGCGCCGGTCCGCTGGGTTGGCCGGGTTCTGCCGAAGTCGTCAACATGCAGCCGCCGGATCATCTTTTGAAGCGCGGCATCAGGAGCCTGCCGACGATCGGAGACGGGCGTCAGTCCGGCACTTCGGATAGTCCTTCGATTCTCAACGCCTCGCCGGAAAGTGCGGCAGGCGGTGGCTTGGCCTGGCTCAGGACCGGCGACATCATTCGCATCGATTTCAATCGGGGCCGTTGCGATATGCTGGTTGATGAGGCCGAAATCGAGCGGCGCAGGGGTGATGGAATCCCGCCGGTGCCGGCCGACGCAACACCGTGGCAGCGCATCTATCGCAGCACGGTGACTCAGCTTTCGGACGGTGCTGTCATCGAGGGGGCGGCTGACTTCCGTCAGATTGCCAAGAACCCACCGCGACACAATCACTAATTGAGAGAATTCTCCGGCTAAAACAATGCTGGTTAAAAAAGAGGCGATCGTAACGAATAGTTCACCTGGTAACTAGTTCGATACTTATGAAAGGGCTTCATTAATGGAGGCTTGCGACTATACTGTAAATTTCTACAGGTTTCGAAGGCTTAGACCAATTGCCCGAGACTAAACCAACGCGATCAGAGCGAGAGTTCCAGGATCTTCTACGGCGACTGGAGCTGGCGCTCGATGCTTCGCAAATTGGTGTGTGGGAACACAGCATCAACAGAGATTTTATTCTCTGGGACGCGCAAATGCACCGTCTGTATGATACCGGCCAGGTGGATCGGGCAGTGCCGACGCGGGTGTGGACGAATGCTCTGCATCCCGAAGACAGGGAACGGGCTGAACGGGACTTCGAGCGAGCGGTCGCCGCCCGAGGCGCCTATAATTCCCAATTTCGCATCATCCTGCCGAGCGGAGAGATCAGGCATTTAAGGTCGCGTGCGCATTTCTATGTCGATGAGGACGGCACTCCGTCCTTTATCGGTGCGGAATGGGACGTGACATCCGATGTGCTGCTCAACGCTGAACTCGGCAAGCAAAAGATGGTGGCCGAGGCCCGGGCGCTGGCGCTTGAGGAAAGCAATGCACGGATAGAGTATGTCGCGGACCACGACTATCTGACCGGCATGCCGAACCGGCGTCTGCTCGATAAGCGGCTTGCCGAGTTGACGATGGACAAGAGCGTGTCCTCGCTTGCCGTTCTGCATCTCGATCTCGACCAGCTCAAGCAGATCAACGACAGTCACGGCCACGCAGCTGGGGATGCCGTATTGCGGGCGGCGTCGCTGAGAATTGCCGCTGCTACTCCTGCGAATGGTATGGCTGCGCGTGTCGGCGGTGACGAATTCGTCATCGTACTGGTCAATTTCAATGGTTTCGACCAACTAAGGGCGATCGTCGAGGATGTGCAGCGGCGATTGCGAAAGAAGATCCGTTTCGGGCAGGAGATGCTGCAGTCCGGCGCCTCGATCGGCGTGTCCTGGAGCAACAACAGACGGGCGCGCAATCTGCTCGCGGAATCAGATCTGGCGCTTCACCAGGCGAAAAAGCTCAGCCGCAACCGCGTCGAGTATTTCAGCCGACAGCTTCAGGAAGAGCTGCGTGGCACACGCCGCCTCGCCGAGGAGCTCGCCGAGGCCCTCGAGCAAGGCCAGATCCTTCCCTATTACCAGGTTCAGCTCGATGCGCATACACGCGAGATCACGGGGCTGGAAGCGCTGGCGCGCTGGAACCATCCGGAAAGGGGCGTGCTTGCGCCAGGCGTCTTCTTCCGCATCGCCGACGAACATGGCCTCTCTGCAGAGATCGATGCCGTGGTCCTGCGGCGTGCGCTCGAAGATCGCGCGGCATGGCAGGCTACGGGCTGCAATGTGCCGCGCATTGCGGTGAATATCTCGCCTGCGCGTCTTGCCGATCCAACTCTGGCGGACAAGCTGCGTCGACTCGCCATCCCGCCGGGTGCCATCGTCTTCGAGTTGGTGGAAACGATCTTCCTCGACGATTGCGACGATAAATTCCTCGCTAATGTCGACCTGATCAAGCAGATGGGCATCGATATCGAGATCGATGACTTTGGCTCCGGCCACGCCTCGCTCATTGGCCTCGTGCGGCTGAAACCGAAGCGGTTGAAAATCGACCGCCAGCTCGTCGCCGATGTGGTGGAATCGGCTGAACAGAGGCGGGTGGTCGGGTCGATCGTCGAAATAGCAAAGGCACTTGATGTGGAAGTGATCGCCGAAGGGGTGGAAACCGAAGCTCATGCCGTGACGCTGTCGCGGCTCGGCTGCGACAGCTTGCAAGGCTTTGCGCTTGGCTATCCTTCTAGTGCCGTCGATATGGGACGCTTTCTTGCATTAGCCTCCCACGAGGGCAAATCGCAAAATGTAGCCGGATGAGGCGACGAGGAAAATATCAGGTCGATTGCGGGCAGTCTGTCGATGAGCACCTCAGGCTTAACTCTCAGTGCACCGATACGGCACGCCTTGGGTGCGTGCCGTATTCTTCAGGTGGTGCGGAAGCGGCCGCGGATCTGGCTCATATAGAAGTCGCCAGGAGAAGCTGCTGCGGTCAGTCCAACGACGATGCCTTCAGGGACATCTTCGTAATGCCGGCGTTGGCCGTTCGTCAAATAGAGCGTGAGGTGTCGAGTCTCGCGCTTATAATCAATCGCTTCAATAAGTTTGGACTGCAGTCTAGTTTCCATGCGGTACTCCCCGATGTGTTTCGCGCGAGAGAGGTGGCTGCTGGATCCGACGAGCGGTTCAAGACAGCTTCAAGCTAAGCCCTGCCCGATGCGAGTCAAGGATCGAAAAAGCTCGGCCGCACCTATTTTGAGTTAAATGCGTCTGAAGTTTGACGCGCTAAATTAGGTTGCGAGCGCTTCAAGGTGAAGCGCGCCGCACGTCGATCCGCCGGCGTGACGGTCAGGATTTCGCTGACCTGCGTGACCATGCATCCGGCGCGGCTTGTTGTCAGCGCCAGATTATCAGGCGCGTCGCCAGAAGATGAGTTCGGGCACTTGCGAGGAGGGATCTGGTGCTGGCAGCCAGGTCTTTGGGGAAAAGTAATCCTTCGTGCGGCGCTGCTGGCCAGACGTCTCCTGCAGCTGGAGTGTGAAGTTGAAACTGCCGTGACGCGAATATTCCTGGGTGAAATTGATAAGGGCACCGAAGCCTTCCTCCTTCGCATCCTTGAGATTGCGGATTGCCGAGAGTGCCTCATGAAAATCGAGCCAGGCCGGCTGTGTCAGCATGGTTTCGAACATGCGCATTATGCTCGCATCAAGCTGTCCATTGCCGTCTACTGCGGGACCGACAAGCTTCGCGCGCATGCTGGTAATCGTGCCTCTGCCGTTGCCGCGCACGACAAGGAAGAGTGAGCTGACGATATGCGCCTTCTCCTTCTTATAGATGTGTTCATAGGAGCATTCGAACGTATCGGAATTAAAGGCAGTCTCCGCCCATTCGCTCATCTCGATTCCGGCAGAGCGTAGCGCCTCGCACATAGCCGGGCCGGAAATACGCCAGGTCCGCAGGAAAGCGCTCTCGAGAGCCGGTTGCGGCTGTGCGAACATGCGCGGCGGGATATCGATGCTTAAAGGCTGGGTGCGGCGAAAGGTCTTCGGCGGTGGCGCAGGTGGAGGCGCCGGTGGCAGAAAAAGCTCCACGCGAAAATAATGGGCCAGTGATTTCAGATGGCGCATGTCATTGGACAGCAGCACTGTTGCAGCCACAATCGAAAAGGACAGAATGATCAGCAACCACATGACGGCGCGGCCCTTTCGCGGCCGCGGCGCCAGTTTCATGTTCTGATCGGACGATGACATCGTCAGTTCGCGAGACCTCGGACAATGGAAGTCATCATTTATAAGGCTCGCGGTGATGTGGCAATCGATCTCGACGGAGGATGGCTAAAGTCGCTCCGGTGAAGGTATCGAAGCGTCAGGCCGCGATGCGACGGTAACGTCTTCTGATCTGGTCGATATAATACTGGCCTGGCGAGGGTGCAGCTACCATGGTCTTGACGTCGTCGACCGGTACGCCTTCGAAGAGGCGCTCTTCGCCGTTACGGAAGCAGATGCGCAGGCGCCCGTCGTCCTGGCTGAAATAGACGTTCTGGATTATTCTGGATTTGACTGGAACTTCGTGCATTGTTTTCTGCCCCTGTTTTGTTTTGGAGCACCTTAGAAGTAAGGATGCGAAGATACCGTCAAGACGTATGGTAAAGATTGTTTTCTGCTTGAATAGTGGCAGTCTAAAAAATCGCGTTTCAATAAAATTTTACGGATCTGCTTAAAAAGCCTGCAAATGCCGGCGTGTAGAGTGCCCCTCATGAAAGCGGCCGGGCATGGACAGATGCTATCGGCGCTGCGGCCAGGCGAAAATCGTCGGCCGATTGAAAACGGGGAAGTTACGATGAGCAGATTTTTTCTCGTCGCCACGCTTGCAATCACCTTATCGGCGACAGGGCAGGCTTTTGCCTTCGGTCCGGGCGGCTTCGGTCGCGATCTGATGTACACCTCGGCCATCGGCCATCTGCCCGAGGAGCCGCTGACGACGAGCGCCGGCTTTGTTCGCCCGAATGTGCCTCTTGCGCTGCGCGCTCCGGCACAGGTCGAAAGCGAAGGATATGACCTGAAAGCCTATTCGCACCGGCTGACCATCGTCGTCGACTTTGTTTTCGGCAGCGTTTTCATCCAGGCTGCGCAGACCATCGGTGCTGCCGAAGCGCTGAGCCCGCTTCTGCGCTAAGGCCTGCATATTTGATGTTGTCGACTTTTGATTTGCGCTCGCCGCAAGCATCTTGCGGCCGCAGTAATTTTCTTGAGATTGCAATTACATTGTTTCATGGTAATGCGAAGTCGAAGTTCTTTTGCATTGCATTTCAAAACGACGACACGCATCGTTCAAGCCGTGAACGGGAGTTCATCATGGCCAGTCCGAGCGCATAAGGAATCGACTTGACGATTGCTTGGCGCAAGACGGAAGGGACTTGCGGGTTTCAATCTGGGAAGGTTGCATGAATTCGGAATTTGCCGTTCGTTCCATGCGGCCCGGCGAACTGGAGCTTGCGCTGGAATGGGCACGTCAGGAGGGCTGGAATCCCGGTCTCGATGATGCGATCGCATTCCATGAGGCCGATCCTTCCGGATTTTTTGTCGGCGTGATTGGTGAGGTGCCGGTCGGCTCCATCTCGGTCGTCAAATATGGCGACAACTTCGCCTTCCTCGGTCTCTACATCGTGCATCCCGATTTCCGTGGCCAGGGTTTCGGTAAGGCGATCTGGAATGCCGGCATCGCTTCAGCAGGAGATCGCACGATCGGTCTCGATGGTGTTGCCGCTCAGCAGGAAGCCTATCGTAAAGCTGGCTTCGAGGCGGCTTATACGACTATCCGTTATGGTGGCGTGCCGACATCGGTGCCGCAATCGTCGCTCGTCGCGCAGCCGGTTCTGGACACGCGTCTCGAAGGCCTGCTGCGCTACGATAGCGGAATTTTCCCGGAGTCTCGCGCGGCTTTCCTTGCTGCCTGGTGCACGGCGCGAAAGGGGCGCAGTTCGGTCGTTGTGCGCAAGAGCGGCAAGATCCGCGGTTACGGCACGATCCGCCGCTGTTACGATGGCTACAAGATCGGCCCGCTTTTTGCCAACGATACGGATAGCGCAGCTGCCCTTCTGGCAGGCCTCATTCCCCACGCACATGGCGCGTCGATCTATATCGATATCCCCGCCGTCAATGCCGAGGCGATTGCGCTTGCCGAAAGCGTAGGGCTCGAGCCGGTCATGGAAACCGCGCGCATGTATCGCGGCCCGCTGCCAGAAATCCCGCTGAAGAACGTCTATGGCGTGACGACCCTGGAGCTCGGTTAGTCGACTGGCGAAGCCGGTACGGTCGACGCGGCCGTTTTCGGGCGGCCCTTTTCGGCGATAGCGATGCCGCCGAGCGTCAGTACCAGCGCAATCACGTGGAAAAGCTGCAGAGTTTCGCCGAGCAGAGCGGCGGAGAGCAGCGTGCCGAAAACCGGGACGAGATTGATGAACAGGCCGGCGCGGTTGGCGCCTATTTCCTCGACACCCTTGATATAAAGTATCTGCGCGAGCAGCGAGGCGAAGATTGCCGTGTAGATGGCGATTGCCCAGCCTTCGCCGTCAGGCCACTGGACGCTGCCGCGCGAAGTCTCCCATACAAGGAGAGGCAGCGCGGTCAGGGCGGCGCCAAGAGCCGGGATCGCCATCAGCGTGCGCCAGTCGACGACGGGCTTCCATCTCAGGAAAATCGTGTAGACGGCATAAGCGGCGACGGCGATCAGCATCAACGCA
Source organism: Rhizobium sp. BK650 (assembly GCF_014195325.1). Lineage (GTDB taxonomy): Bacteria > Pseudomonadota > Alphaproteobacteria > Rhizobiales > Rhizobiaceae > Rhizobium. The sequence continues at coordinate 132,874 of NZ_JACIBK010000001.1, forward strand.
TCACCGCGGTTCAGACTGAGCTGCAGCAGAGTTTGGAGATCGCCGTGCGCTGCCGTCAGCGCCACGCCGACAAGCGTCATGCCGAAGCCGACGACTTGGGCCAGCGAAACGCCGGTGCGGAAAAAGACGAAATTCAGCAGGAAGATCAGCATGGGGATGCCCGCCTGCTCGATCGCGACATTGATCGCGGTCGTATACTGCACCGCCGAGTAGAGCATGGCATTGAAGGTCGTGTAGCCGATCACTCCGTAGAAGAAGAGGAGGGGCAGGTTCTTGCGCACCACCGGCCAGTCCTTCCGCAACTGCGGCAGCGAGACGGCGGCGATCAGCATGACAGCCAGGAACCAGCGCAGGAAGGTCAGCATCATCGGGCTGACATGGCCGAGCGCCAGCTTGCCCGCAACTGCATTGCCGCCCCAGCAGAGAGTTGCAATGACGAGGCAGATATAGGCTGTTGCTTGCAAGGAGGATATTCCCGTCTTGGTCGTCTTTGGCAGGCTTTTATGATTGGGCTTAGCCTGCTGGCGGCTGATTTGTCACGTAAAAAGCCGAATCTGCTGTGATAACAGGGTCGCTTTCCCAAAAACAAAGCTTTATAGATGCGCGGGTTTGAGCAGGTGTGCGGTTCTCCGCCGGTAACAGGAAGAGTTTGATGACGAACGTGGTCGTGGTCGGTTCGCAGTGGGGTGACGAAGGCAAGGGCAAGATTGTCGATTGGCTTTCGGAACGTGCTGACATCGTTGTGCGCTATCAAGGCGGACACAATGCCGGTCATACGCTCGTGATCGACGGCACGAGCTACAAGCTCTCGCTGCTGCCCTCCGGCGTCGTACGCCCCGGCAAGATGGCCGTCATCGGCAACGGTGTGGTCGTCGATCCGCATGCGCTGATCGCCGAGATCGGCCGGCTGGAAGCGCAGGGCGTGAAAGTTACGCCCGAGAATCTGCGCATCGCCGACAATGCCACGCTCATTCTTTCCCTGCACCGTGAGCTCGATGCCTATCGCGAAGATGCTGCCTCCAACAGCGGCACCAAGATCGGCACGACACGGCGCGGCATCGGCCCTGCCTATGAAGACAAGGTCGGCCGCCGGGCCATCCGCGTCATGGACCTCGCAGACCTCGAAGCCCTGCCGGGCAAGGTCGATCGCATCCTGACCCATCACAACGCGCTTCGCCGTGGTCTGGGCGTTGCCGAAGTCAGCCACCAGACGATCATGGACGAGCTGACCTCGATCGCCGACCGCGTGCTGCCCTTCCGCGATACGGTCTGGCTTTTCCTCGACAAGCAGCGCCGCAAGGGCGCCCGTATCCTCTTCGAGGGTGCGCAGGGCAGCCTCCTCGATATCGATCACGGCACCTATCCCTTCGTGACCTCCTCCAATACGGTAGCTGGGCAGGCGGCGGCAGGTTCGGGCATGGGTCCGGGTTCGCTCGGTTATATCCTCGGCATCACCAAAGCGTACACGACGCGCGTCGGTGAAGGGCCGTTCCCGACCGAGCTGACGGACGAGATCGGTCAGTTTCTCGGCGAAAAGGGCCATGAATTCGGTACGGTGACGGGCCGCAAGCGTCGTTGCGGCTGGTTCGACGCTGCACTCGTGCGCCAGTCCGTCGCCACCAACGGCATCAGCGGCATCGCACTCACCAAGCTCGACGTGCTCGATGGCCTTGATGAATTGAAGATATGCGTCGGCTATATGCTCGACGGCGAGCAGATCGATCATCTTCCGGCAAGCCAGGCGGCTCAGGCTCGCGTCGAGCCGATCTATGTCACCCTGGAGGGGTGGAAGGAATCGACGGTCGGCGCTCGCAGCTGGGCGGATCTGCCGGCGCAGGCGATCAAATATGTTCGCCAGGTCGAAGAGCTGATCGGCGCGCCCGTTGCGCTGCTTTCCACCAGCCCCGAGCGTGACGACACCATACTTGTGACCGATCCGTTTGAGGATTAATGTCGCGGGTCACTTAAGGCGACCGTTCGGGAGTATGCCGGACTTCTTGAGAAAGTACTGATGGCGGATTTTATTGCAGTTATTCGGCGGGCAGTCGACGGCCTGTCTGAGAATACCCCTGAGATGCGGGTGAAGGTCTACGAGCGCGCGCGCGGCGCTGTGCAGCGGCAGCTCGAGAACATGAAGCCGCGTCCGCCGGAAGCCATGCTGCAACGCCAGCTTGATAAGCTCGAAGCTGCAATCCGTGAAGTCGAGAGCGAGCATGCTGAAGCGGGTGATATCGAGGAATTGGTCGCAGGCGCTCCGGAGCCCGAAGTCCATCAAGAGCCTGCTCTGGAGCACGAGCCTGTCGCCGAGGCTCCCGTCTATGAGAACGGTGAGCAGCGGGGCCTAGAGCATCCCGTCCACGAGCCGCCTGCTGAGCCGCAGGAGGTTGTTCAGGCGGCCGCTCCCGCCGAAGAGGTGGGGTCGGAGCATGCTGAATGGCATCCGCCCCATGAGGAAGAGGCGCCTGCAGAGGAATGGCGCGGGCAGGAACATGCGGAGATTCACGCCGAGCCCGAGAGTCGTCATGAGCAGGTGGAGGAATATTATCCGGAAGAACCGCGGCCGGAGGAGGCCGCCGCCGCGCCGGCAGCCGAAACCGTCCACGAGATGGAAGAAGAGCTCCATCGCGAAGAGGTTCACCAGCCCCTCCCGGGTGGCATAGACCGTGCGTCCAACAGGCTCGTTGAGCCGATGGCCGATTTTGAGCCGCAATCGCAGACGCAAACCAGTGATTTCATCGAGCATACGCGCGAAGAGCCGGTTGCAGTAGATGCGGCGGCGCATTTCGATCGCATGTGGTCCGAGCCGGTTGCAGACACGCCGGCTCCCGTACCGGTGGAAGCCGAGACCGAATGGGCGCGCGAAGAACTCCACTCCTATGCCGAGTCCGCGCCTGCCGTTCCCGCCGATGCTTCAGCACGTGCTTTTGACGAGGTATCGACACTCGCAAACTCCGCTTCGCCGGCCGCCATGCCGGCTGCCAAGGAAAACTTCTCCTGGGAAGCGGCCGCTTTCGATGATCTGCCGCCGATCGAGGCCGGCACAGGCAAGAAGACACCGGCTTCGGCGCATTTCGACGACGTCGATATCTTTGCCGAAGTGCATGCCGGCAATGGCTCCGGCTCAGCGGCTCCCGCACCGGCCGCACCAAGCGAAGGCTGGCGCGAGGCGCGTGCGCTGCGCGGCTACGATCGCCGCAACGCTGTTGCTGACGATGATGACGACGGCAATCGGCCCATGGATCTGGACCAGATCGTCGCCTCGAAGTTGCAGGGCAAGAGTTTCCGTATGGAGCCGAAGCGCCGCCGCTTTGGCATAGGCACCATTCTGGCAATCCTCGTCACGCTCGGCATTATCGGCGGTGGCGCCTATGCCGGCTGGATGAACCGCGAGGCGGTGAAGGAGATGGTCGACGGCCTCGTCAGTTCCGCTGTGCGCAACGAGACGGCTACGCCGACAACGCCGCCGCCGGCGCAGCAGAATGGTACGTCAGTCACGACATCGCCGGCAAATCAGAATGCCGCAGCGGTGCCGGCGCGACCCAATCCGGAAGCCGCCTCTCTGGACGGCTCGGCTGCCAACGCCAAGTTCACCCAACGGTTGCTCGCCGATGGCACCGAAGTCGATAACGGCCCGGCAGCAGTACCGGGAACGCCAACGGCGGAAGGCAAGTCGGTTGCCGAGCAGAACGTCGCTGCAGCCGATACGAGCACCCCGAGCGCCCAGTCCGATGCTGCGCCTGCCGAAAACCTGACGCCGAATGGCCCTGCGGCCGCACCCGCGGCGCAGAACACGCCTGTCGGTGCTACGGAAAAGATGTTCCTCTACGAAGAGCGAATCGGTGAAAGCTCACCCACAGCAATCGAGGGATCAGTCGTTTGGACCGTGCAGCATGAGGCTGGACAGGACGGTCGCCAGGAAGCCACCGTGCAGGGCAACGTGACTGTACCGGAGCGTAATCTTTCGGCCCTCCTGACCTTCAAGCGCAACTCCGACCCGTCGCTGCCGGCAAGCCATCTGGTCGAGATTGTTTTCTCGGTTCCGCCGAATTTCGAGGGCGGCAGCATCGATAGCGTCCAACGCATCTCGATGAAGCGTACGGAGCAGGATCGCGGCGATCCGTTGATTGCGGTGCCGGCTAAAATCACCGACGATTTCCACATGATCGCGCTCAACGACTATCCTGATGCACGCAAGTCCAATCTGGACCTGCTTGGCAATCGCGACTGGATCGACATTCCGATCACCTACCGCAACGGCCGCCGGGCGCTGTTGACCATGCAGAAGGGCGCTACCGGAGGCAACGCCTTCAACACGGCGATCAAGGAATGGACCGCGCTCGGAGATCTCTCGACCAGCCAGTAAGGCCGGGTGCTTCTCGGAGTTCAAGAATCGCTTAGAGCCTTTCCTGGTCAGGATTGAAGCATTCTGCCGGAGCAGGGTTTCGTTAGGGCAGAAGCGATGGCGAAGGGCATACCTCAAGGTACGTCCGAGCGATCGCTTCTGATGCTGGTGGAAAGATGCCTGGCCCGCCGGCCGCACCGCTTCGCATGGCGAAGCGATAAGTGCGTCCGGCGATTTCATGTCTTGAAGATTTGTCCCCCCAAATCTGCGGGAGGGTTGGCTGAAACGGGCCGCCTGATTGACGGGCTGGCTTGGCCGTAGACCTGGGCTACGATGCGCGCCGGCCGGTCGATCATGCCAACAAACTGAGGAATATTTGCCGTGCCTGCCAAGGCACCGTGAAACAGTCGCCACCCGACAAGCTAACTGCACCCGGCTGCTACAAGTTCGATACCACGGATGGTTGCGACATTGGATATGCTGCCCTGCATGGACCCCTCTATAATTACATAACTGATAAGGATCAGCAGTTAGCCTGCGTGTGGGGTGAGGCAGCCTGACACCGGGTCACGCTATTTTGGTATCGTTGGTGGCGATCCAGCGAATGCAAAGAAGAAGTTATCGCGTTGACACCCCGCTAGGCATACAGAACCACATCCATCTATTTAGCTATCTGTCCGGACGGAGATATCTCCAAATCGTATATGGCATTGGTTTTAGATGATTATTTAAAGATTTGCAGCGGTGTGACGAACGCTTTCTGTGTATCTGAAAGGCTGGATCAGTCGCGGCTCTTCATCCACTCTTCGGGCCGGCGGTGCTTTCGCGTCTTAAGGAAATACCGATAGTCTTCTAGTCGCTCTTTCACTTCGTCGCTGATCAAATCCAGCGACGCAAGGAACTTCTCAAGTTCGTCAGGCGTGGGTTGATAGCCAATACCCTTCCGAACGTCCGGCGAATAGAATTCATTCCACGCTTTGAGCTTGTCTTCCTTAAGGCTACGGTTAAGGCCGCGGACAACATAAGTTGCATAGTCATGATCAATGTATGGGTATTCGACCGAAAGGACATGCTCTATTTTCGCTTCCGGCAGGCGAAGAGCCTTCAGGTTTGACACAACCGCGTCACGCATCTGGTTTTGGTCCCGCAAATTCAATCCGCTCCAACGACCGTGAGCTTCCATAGACCATAGGATCATCCGAGATTGCGTTTCCGCCACAGAATGCAATTGCTCTAGCGTGGCTTTCGCCTCGTCTATGACCTGCCTCATCTCGCCTTCTAGGCCGTCTTTCGAGAGCTTGAATTTCGCAAGGTCATCGAATCTTGCGGCTAGCAGACTGATGAACGTACCGAGCAACATAATCCACTGCCCGTCATGGTTGTTCAGAACCAGATAAATCAGGATACCAAACAGAATAACCGCGATGCAGTAGAACACATTGCGCCAAATTTTTCCGCTCATGGTATGCCTCGAATCGTGAAAACAATTCAGGATACATGCGCAGCCATACGAAAGAAAAGCTCGCCAGATTATCCGAGGTTCTTAACCTCCCATATCTGTCTATCTATCTATGAAGATATTCGAACTCTCCGCTCCTCTATCCGACTCCGTTTGAGAACAGAATGCTTCAATCTAACCGGGAAAGGCTCTATAACAAAAGGCGGGCCACAGGACCCGCCTTTTTCAAATCATACAGATACAAACCGGCTTATGCGGTGGCTTCGACCACGCGCACAGCCTTGGCACGCTCCAGCGCTTCCTTGCGGACCGCATCCTGCACCTTCTCAAAGGCACGGACTTCGATCTGGCGGACACGCTCGCGGCTGATGTCGAACTCGGCCGAAAGATCTTCCAGCGTCACCGGGTCTTCAGCGAGGCGGCGAGCCTCGAAGATGCGGCGTTCGCGGTCGTTCAGCACGCTCATGGCCTTCGACAGCATGCGGCGACGGGTATCGAGCTCATCCTGCTCGATCAACACGTCTTCCTGGCTGTCGTGGTCGTCCACGAGCCAATCCTGCCATTGGCCGCTGTCGCCTTCCGAGGCCTTGATGGGGGCATTCAGCGATGCGTCGCCGGAAAGGCGACGGTTCATCGAAACGACCTCCTCCTCGGAGACGTTCAGCTTTGTTGCGATCTCGGTCACATGCTCCGGCTTCAGGTCGCCGTCATCGATAGCCTGGATACGGCCCTTCAGGCGGCGCAGGTTGAAGAACAGGCGCTTCTGGTTCGCAGTCGTGCCCATCTTCACCAGAGACCACGAGCGCAGGATATATTCCTGGATCGAAGCCTTGATCCACCACATAGCGTAGGTAGCCAGACGGAAGCCGCGTTCCGGATCGAACTTCTTGACGGCCTGCATGAGGCCGACGTTACCTTCCGACACGACTTCACCGATCGGCAGGCCGTAGCCGCGATAGCCCATGGCGATCTTCGCAACGAGGCGAAGGTGGCTGGTGACGAGCCTGTGCGCGGCATCGCGGTCGCCGTGCTCGGAGTAACGCTTAGCGAGCATGTACTCTTCCTGCGGTTCCAGCATCGGGAATTTACGAATTTCATCGAGGTAACGATTGAGACCGGCTTCGCCGGCGGTAATGGACGGCAAGTTATTTCGGGCCATGATGCACCCTCCTTGTATGGATTCCGGTTCCCGATGGAACGCGCCCTCGCGTTAAAGGCAAACCGGGACATGCGGCTCTCTCCAAGCCCGCAATAAGTCTATGTACAGATAAGTATGGCGAAACCGGGATTCAAGGTTGCCCCGACGTTCACGACGGCGTTATCCGACCTGTGGCAGAGTCAACTGGAGGCATTGATTTTACTGGCTGCTGCCGCATTTTTCCAGTGGCGGGAGCATCCTCGCACACGCGTTTCATGGGGAAACCGATGATCAGACCAGTCCTTGCCGTAATCCTGCTGCTTTCGCTTTCGACCACTCTTTCATCCTGTGGGAATACCGCAAGAGGGCTGGCGCAGGACGGGCGCGACACCAGCCACGCCCTCGATAATGCCACGCATCGGGTCCTGAGCGCCGGCTCCAAGAAATAGCAGCGGCCGTCCCTCATCCGCGCAGGGCATCAGCCAGCTCCACCATGTCATTCGGCAGGGGGACTTCGAAATGCATCACTTCGCCGGTGCGGGGATGCTCGAATTGCAGCATGTAGGCATGCAGCGCCTGCCGATCGAACGCCTTGACGATTCTGCGGGCCTCGTCGGGCAGAAGATTGGCCTTGGTCCTGAATCCGGCGCCGTAGACGGCGTCGCCCAACAGCGGATGGCCGATATGAGCCATGTGGACTCGGATCTGATGCGTTCGGCCCGTCTCCAGGTGGCATTCGACGAGTGAGGCAAGTGCGCTCGCATCCGGGTTTTCATGGAAACGCTCCAGCACCTCGTAATGCGTGATCGCATCGTCGGCACGGTCACTATCCGGGCGCTTGACGGCGCGGCGGGTGCGGTCGCCGGTGGCGCGGCCGAGCGGTGCGTCGATCGTTCCCGAGAGTGCGCGCGGTCGACCCCAGACGATCGCATGATAGGCGCGTTCCAGCGGCATGGTGCGGCCGTGGTCGGCGAATTGCAGCGAGAGGTGGCGATGCGCCATATCGTTCTTGGCGACGACCATGACGCCTGTCGTATCCTTGTCGAGGCGGTGAACGATGCCCGGGCGGCGTACGCCCCCGATGCCCGAAAGGGTGTTGCCGCAATGGTGGATTAGTGCATTGACGAGCGTTCCCGTCCAGTTCCCGGGACCGGGGTGGACCACGAGGCCGGCCGGCTTGGAGATGACGATGACGTCTTCATCCTCATAGAGGATATCGAGCGGAATTTTCTCGCCCTTCGGCGTCGGGTCTTCCGGTTCAGGCAGGGTGATCTCGTAGCTGTCGCCGGCTCGCACCTTGCGTTGGGGATCGATAAGCGGCTCCCCCTTGAAAAAGACCTGTCCATCTTTGATTAGCGCCTTGATGCGGCTGCGGGAAAATTCCTCGCCGAGCTGCGCGGTCAGCCATGCGTCGAGACGACCTTCGGCCGTCTCGTCAGCGGTCAGGACTTTTCTATTGTCATCTGCTTGTTTAAAGGGGTCGCTCAAGACGCTTCTTCTCCGACGTATTTTTAGAACGGGACGCCATAGATGACGAAATTCGAGCCAGCCGAGGACGAGCAGGAAGAAAAGCCCCTTGACCCGGCTATGGAAAATGTCCGGCGCAAGATGGTTCGCCTGCAGATCGTCTCGGGCGCCATCATGTTCGTGAGCCTTATGGCGGTCTTCGGCGCCGTTGTCTACAAGGTGACGCGTGCCGAGCCCTCTCAGGCCGCTGTATCAGCAGGCTCGTCGGGTGTGCCGTCAGATGCACCGGTGACGGCGACAGCCTCGCTGCCGCTCGGATTCAAGATCGAGCAGACGTCGCTTTCGGGTGGACAGATCCTGTTCTATGGCACAGCCGTGGACGGCAAGCGCAAGGCGCTGGTTCTAGACATCAAGACCAGCCGCGTCGTGGCCGAGATCACGCTATCAGGCAATTGAGGCCGGCATGACCGAACGGATCTTCACGGTCGAAAGTGCTGACGATCCACGGATTGCCGAGTTTCGCGATATTCGCGAGCGGGACCTGACGGGCCGGCAGAACCGCTTCATTGCTGAAGGCACTGTCGTACTGCGCATGCTGGCGCAAGCGCATGCGGCGGGGAGGGGATTTTCTGCCGAGAAGATCTTGCTGCTCCGCAATCGGCTGGAGGGAACAACCGAGATCCTCAGCCGTTTTCCGAAAGATGTGCCCGTCTATATTGCGGACGCCGACATTCTTGATGGCATCGTCGGTTTCAACATGCATCGCGGCGTGCTCGCGCTCGGCCGACGGGAACAGGCGACGGAAGCCGCGCTTCTCGATACGTTGCCCGAGCGGGCTCTGGTCCTCGTCGGCTGCGGCATTTCCAACCACGACAATGCCGGATCGATGTTCCGCAATGCTGCTGCCTTCAAGGCAGATGCAATTCTCCTCGATGAGACCTGCTGTGATCCGCTCTATCGCAAGGCGCTGCGTGTTTCGGTCGGTTCAGTCCTGAGCACCCCCTATCATCGCGGCGGCGACGCGCTTGGTCTTCTGTCTGGTCTTGCAAAGCGCGGCTTTGCAATCTCGACGCTTTCGCCACGCGGCGAGACGGATATCCGCCGGATACCGGCTTCCGATCGAATGGCCCTTGTCGTCGGCACCGAGGGCAAGGGCTTGCCGGAGGCGGTCCTTTCCCGTTTCCGCAGTGCGCGCATCCCGCAGTCCGAAGGGCTCGATAGTCTCAACGTGGCAACGGCGACGGGCATTGCACTCTTTGCCATATCGTCGGCGATGGCGCGGATCTGAAGGGTTCAGGGGTATGGATCGGCGATGATCGCAGCTGCGCGGTCGGCGAGATTTACGCGGTCGTTCGGTCCCTTCTTGTCTTCGCCATCAGGCAGGAGGGACAGGATCGGAGAAGCCGGGCCCTCCCTGAGCGCAGTGAGTGCCACCATATTGGCGGCGATGGAGGTGATTTCCTCGCGAAGAGCGCCATCGCGGCTGGCGTTGTTTCTAGCCTTCTGCAGGTGGTCGGCGAGTGCTGTGCTGCGCTGGCGCACATTGTCGCTCATTTGCGCCGTGATGGCGGCGAGATCGAGTCCCGAGGTTTCTGCTTCGCCGGTCGCTTCGGCGGGCAGACCGGCAAGAGCCTTGGATAGGCCGGCATCGCGCAGCACCTTGGTAATCTTGCGCAGTTCCGCATTGGCAGCTTTCAGCTGATCCTTCAGCTTGGCGATTTCCTGTTGCCGGCGGCCGAGCAGAGCTTCCTTGTCGGCGGCGGAGGCCGCCTCACGGGCGGCCTTGTCTTCCAGGCGGATGACCATGTGCTGCTGCTGGCTGAGCTTCTGTTCGGCGTCCTTGGCGCGCTTCTGCAGCAAGGTCACGTCCTGGCGCATCGTATCGCGTTCGTCGCGCAGGGCATTGGCCCGGAATTTAAGGTTCTCGGCCTCGGTTTCGCGCGCGGCAAGGTCGATTTTCAGACTGTTGGCCTGTTCCGCCAGCGCAGAAAGCCGCGCACGCAGCGTTTCCAGTTCGCTGTCCTTGCTGGAGCCCGCCTGCTCGGCAATATGCAGGCTCGTCTTCAGCTGACTGATATAGTTCTCGTCCTTGCGCAGGCGGGAGCGTTGTTCGGCGGCTTCCACCTGCATCTCGCCGATCTGCGCGCGCGCCTCATTAAGTTCCGAGGCGAGTCTGCCGGCATCGACGGCAAGTGAATCATGACGAAGCTGAAGAGAGAGCGACTTTTCGCGTTCGCGCTGCAGGTCCTGCGCCGTGCGGGCATTTTCAGCGGCATAGAGAGCACGCACCATATCCTTCTGCGCCCGGACTTCCTGCGGGCTCAGCGGCATCGTCGCCTTGAGACGATTTTCCGTATACCAGACGATGCGGCGATGGACGGCAGGCGAGACCAGAAAGACAAGAAAGGCCGCGGTCAGGAAGCCCAATCCGAACAAAAGAGCGTATTCGATCACGGCGCGGCCATCGATTCGAAGGTTGATATAGGTCGGTCCTGCTGATTAAGCATGCAGAAATGGCATCGGCAAGGCTGCCGATGCCATCATGACCATATTCCCAATGATATTACTGCTGATCGCGGCGTTTCAGAAAGGGTTCCAGGTCGGGTTCGGCGTCACCTTCAGGTAGCCGACATTGATACCGAGACGGGCGCCGACGCCCGTGCGAATGGGCACGACCAGAACATTGTTGTTCTTAAGAAGGGTCATGCCAAAACCTGCAATGACATAGGCCGAGCCGCTGACGCCGCCGAAACGAGCATAGATGGAATCGATGGAGGGTAGGTCGTAAACCAGCATCATGACGCGGGAGCCCTGGCCGCCGTAGTCGAGACCGAGAGACGGACCCTGCCAGTAAAGCGGGTGCTCACCAGCATTCTTGGTGTTGAGCTGGCCTTCGCCGTAAGTAAGGCCGGCGATGAAGGCGCCGCCGCCCTCCTGGCCGAGGATATAGCCGTTTGGCAAGCCGTATTTCTGGAAGGCGCTTTCGATGACCTTAGCAAGGCCGCCGCTGGTCTCGCCGAAGAAAGAATGGCCGGCATCGACGATTTCCTGAACCGTGTATTGACCGTTATTCTGCTGCGCTGCGGCCTGTCCCGTAATCATCATCGACGAGACTATGATTGCGGTCAGCAACTTGCAGAAGCCGATATATCTTCCGAGAAATTGGAGGCGCATGATGTCATCCGTTCGTCACTGTCGAGGTAATGGCATTTGATGCATTTTGCGCCGATCGTCTTAACAATCGGTTTACCAAATATGGTGTCATTATGGCGATGAGTACGGTCGCAAACTTCGCGCAATTTTGATCAGGCACACTAGCGGGCGGAATGATACTGCCGCCCTCAGGAGACGATGATGTCCAAGAACCCGAATCTCACTCTGTCTGGTCCGGACCTGGCAGCACTTTTGTGCAGCCGTGTGTGCCATGACGTGATCTCGCCCGTCGGCGCGATCAACAACGGTCTGGAGCTTCTGGACGAAGGCGGAGCAGATTCCGACGCGATGGATCTCATCCGCACAAGCGCGCTCAATGCTTCGGTCCGTCTCAAATTCGCACGCCTTGCCTTCGGTGCATCTGGTTCCGTCGGCGCCTCGATCGATACCGGCGAAGCAGAGCGTGCAGCCAAGGATTTTGCTGCGGCCGAGAAGAAGACCGAAGTGAGCTGGACCGGCCCGCGCGCGATTGTCGCCAAGAACAGAGTTAAACTGCTCCTTAATCTTTTCCTCGTCGCATATTCTTCCATTCCGCGCGGCGGTAATCTGGACATCACACTGGAAAATCCGGAATTCGACGCCAGCTTCAAGCTCGTCGCCAAGGGCAAGCTGATGCGCATGCCGCCGAAATTCGTCGAAATTGCCACGGGCACTGTCGAGGAAGCGATCGATGCACACTCGATCCAGCCCTATTACACGGTGCTGTTGGCAGAAGAATGCGGCATGGTCCTGGATTACGCAGTCGGCGCAGAAGAGATCGTCTTTGTTGCCAAGGTTGCTGCGGCGTAAATCATTCGATCGCTGATTGCGGCGGTGTAGTAACGATTCCTTAGCCTGATCAACCTATGCTCGAAGGTTAGGAAGGCCCTCGACGGAGACAGCGCGAGGGATAAGGAGCCGCCATGCAGAGATTCATGATCACCGACAGCTCGGACATCGTTCGCAAGGTCGGCAAGCGAATCCTCTCCGAACTCGATTTTCTGGTCAGCGAAGCTTCAAATGCCGAAGAGGCGCTGCAGCGCTGCGAGGCCGAGCTTCCTGAATATCTGATCGTCGATTCGGGTATGGAAGGTGCGCTCGATCTTATCGCCAGCATCCGTGCTATGGACGGCGGTAAAGACGTCAAGATCTACTATTGCGTCATCGAGGCCGACCTGAAGAAGCTGATGGCCGGCAAGCGGGCAGGGGCGACTGACTTCCTGCTTAAGCCTTTCGACCGCAAGATCCTCACCGCCGTCTTCGGAAATCGTGCAATCGCCGCCTGAGCCGGCCGCGCAAATCGTTAAGGCGAGCCGTCCTTGGGGCGGCTTTTTCATTTCTGTACATTACCGACAAAATAAAAGTCCCGCCGGAGAGGCGGGACTTCCATTCGGTAAGGGGTGCAGCGGATCAGGCGGTTTCGGCGTATTCGGCACCATCGGGTTCGCGCAGCACATAGCCGCGGCCCCAAACGGTCTCGATGTAGTTGGCGCCGCCGGCAGCATTTGCGAGCTTCTTGCGCAACTTGCAGATGAAGACGTCGATGATCTTCAGTTCCGGCTCGTCCATGCCGCCATAGAGGTGGTTCAGGAACATTTCCTTGGTGAGCGTGGTGCCCTTGCGGAGCGAAAGAAGCTCCAGCATCTGGTATTCCTTGCCCGTCAGGTGAACGCGCTGGCCGCCGACTTCGACGGTCTTGGCGTCTAGGTTGACGATAAGCTCGCCCGTGACGATGACCGACTGGGCATGACCCTTGGAACGGCGGACGATGGCGTGGATGCGGGCGACGAGTTCGTCCTTGTGGAACGGCTTGGTCATGTAATCGTCGGCGCCGAAGCCAAGCCCGCGAACCTTATCTTCGATGCCCGCCATGCCCGAGAGAATGAGGATCGGAGTTTTGACCTTCGACAGGCGGAGAGTGCGCAGCACCTCATATCCGGACATGTCGGGAAGGTTCAGATCGAGAAGGATGATGTCGTAATCATACAACTTACCCAGATCCACGCCTTCTTCGCCGAGATCTGTCGTATAAACGTTGAAACTCTCAGATTTGAGCATCAGTTCGATGCTTTGCGCTGTAGCGCTGTCATCCTCGATGAGTAGTACCCGCATAATTATCCCCTTTACCGCCGCCGAAAGGTGGCATGGCCCCCTACGCGATACCGAATAAGCTACGTGATTTGGAAGCTGCCACGAAATGGTTAACAAATTCTAATTCACTCTGGCAAGGAATATCGAATTTATTAAATAATTTTTCCATTTCTCTGTTTTCCAATGGAAATCTCGAAACACAATTCTCAACTTTGACATTAAGAATCTGCGCTAAGTGATTCATCCGACTCGCTAATGAAAAGGTTCGGCTTCCTGTCCTGGTGTTTACCGAGCCTTAAATCATCGGGCCTATCATTAACGATGCCCGTAAACGAAAGGTTACCAGCGGTAGGTTTTTGTTAATATCGCAGGAAATTTTTCGGCAAACCGTGTCAAAGCGGCGCGCAAGGGCGGTTTCAAGTTGAGCCGGGGTCTCGCATCACGGGAGTAATGCGTATGAAGTCGCGAGAGAGCCTCGTTCGTCTGAAAGAGTTTCAGGTGAACGAAAAACGCCGTCAGCTGCAGCAATTGCAGATGATGATGTCCGAATTTGAACGGATGACGAAGGATCTGGAGAGCCAGATCGTCGTCGAGGAAAAGAAGTCCGGTATTTCCGACCCGAATCACTTCGCATATCCGACCTTTGCAAAAGCCGCGCGTCAGCGTGCCGACAACCTTCAGGTTTCGATCAAGGAACTTAAGGTTCAGGAGGAGGCACTGGAACTGGTGCTAGAGGAAATGCAGGCGGAATATGCCAGGGCGACGGCGCTCGAAGAGCGCGACGGCGCAGTTCGCGCCCGGGCCTGACGACGATTGCAGGCGCCGGTCCCGGCGTCTTGGGGATAACCACAGAAGCCATGCATAACGGGCGCAGTGTCCGTCATGCATGGCTTTTGGTGTTTCTATCGATGGCGTCTTCAGTTCACGACGTCGTTCCATTCGGGATGGCGCTGCGCTTGTGATTTGAAGAAGGGGCAGAGTGGGATGATCTTCCAGCCGCCCTGCCGGGCTGTTTTGACCGCATGGAGGGCGAGCGCCTGGCCAACGCCCTTGCCGCGCAAAGCGTCCGGCACTCCGGTATGATCGATGATGATGAGCTTTGGCGATGTGCGAGAATAGGTCATTTCCGCGTCATGACCTTCCATAGTCGCAACGTAGCGGCCGCCGGAGGTGCTTTCCTCATTCCTGATATCCATCACTGTCTCCTGATTTATGTGATCGGGAACGTGACATGATGATATCGGCATGCCAAGCCGCGGCCGCAGGAACAGTGTGTTCAAAGGGAGGCGCCGAGTTGAACAGGCTTTTGGCGAACCGGTCCGGTGTGGTTGGATCCTTTCTTCTGAGGCTCGGCCTTCTCGTGATGCTTGCAACACCCGTCGCGATCGTTACGATCGCAGCGTCATGCTGCATCTATCCAAGTGGTCTATGATGGACGTGGTGCTCGTTGCGATCGTGATTTCGGCGGTGAAGACAACGGGGGCTTGCGAATGCATTAACGCAGCGCGACCCGGCGGTGTTATGCGACCTCCGCAATAATTTCGGGCCTTCTTCATTCCCCTCGAGGGAATGTGCCCGGCCCGAAATAATAAAAATCGAATGGAGCGTAATTAGTGGCGATACTGCTGGATGCGTGTCGTACGCAGACCTGCCAGGCCATGGCTGTTGATGGAGGACTGCCAGGACAGGAATTCTTCGACAGTGAGCGTGTAACGCTCACAGGCTTCTTCCAAGCTCAAGAGGCCACCGCGAACGGCCGCGACAACCTCTGCCTTCCGGCGGATAACCCAGCGCCGTGTATTGGGCGGCGGAAGATCCGCAATCGTCAGGGGGCTGCCATCGGGGCCGATGACATATTTTACTCGGGGACGTATCATTTCGGTCATTGGACTCTCTACACAACGCAAGACCACGGGCGCCACTCTAACTTGCCACATTTAAAAATTGCCTAAGCGCATCGTAAGACTTTGATAATAAATTTAGACGCGCATCTAAAAGGCTGATTTGCAGGTTCCTGCCGTTACTTCAATTTGAGGCTGCTGCATGGGAGCCATGCGGAATAAATGCTGCATATTTTCCCTCGGCAGATTTATAAGCGCTGCAACATAATATGAGCGCAAAGACTTCGTCTCCGTTCTCCTCGCAGTATCAATGAAGATTGGCATTCAATGCTTCGTATCCCCAGAGATACGGGGCAATACCGTTTTTCTTGATCGTCCGGCGCGTTCCATCCGCAGCCGGTTGCGAGGCCGAGCCGAAGCGATGCCTGCGAAGGAACAAGAGAATGAAGAGACGTGAGCGCGCGGTCCGCGACTGTGCCGATGATGCCGTATTTTCTGCGCTCAGGGCCCGTTCCGTGGGCATTTCCGCGATCGACGGCGCAAACCGCCTGGACGAACTGGCGAAGGCTGCCGGGTTCGAATTCTACCTGTTTTCGATGTTTCCCCGCGGCGACCGAACAGCCTTTCTCGAAAACAAGTTGATGAGCAACTGGCCGCAGAGCCTCTTCGACTTTTACGAGGAGGCGGACCTCTTCCATTGCAGCAAGCTGGTCGCTGTCATGAAGCGCACCATCCTGCCTGTCTTCTGCGACGAAGGACCTTTCGGCGGCAATGCAGCAAATCAGGAAAACCGCCGCCTAAATACGATGTTTCAGATGCACGGGCTGAAGCATACCTTCGCATTCGCGTTGCACGACGCTGATCTAAAACAGTACATCTTCGCCTTCTCGGGCGCGCGTGCCACTCCCTCCCACGAGGAAGCGATGGCGCTGCTTTACGGCTGCATGGAGCTTCTGGACACGCTGCCGAGCGACGAGAAGCCGGAAGACCGGCCATCGGAAAGCCTTACCCGGCGAGAGATCGAATGCCTGCGCTGGTCGGCCGCGGGCAAAAGCAGCGACGAGATCGCAATCATTCTCGATCTCTCTTCGCATACTGTGGTCGGATATCTGAAGAGCGCGATGCGCAAACTGGATTCGGTCAACCGCATGCAGGCGGTTGCCCGAGCATTCAGGTATCGGCTGCTGTGACAGCCGATACGCTCTCTTTTTCAATCAGAAGCCTTTACCGCCGTTCAGTTCGGAAATCAGAGTTCCGAAGATGATGCGGATATCCATCAGCAGCGAGAAATTCTCAACATAGTGGAGATCGCTTGCGATACGGGCGCGCGCCTTTGCCGGACGATCCGTCGGACCGCGCAAGCCGCGCATCTGCGCAAGCCCGGTGATGCCCGGACGCATGGCGTGGCGATGATGATACTCTGGAACCAGCTCTTCATAGAGCATGCCGCCGGCACGCATGCCGATTGCATGGCAACGCGGGCCAACGACCGACATGTCACCCTTCAGCACATTGAGAAGCTGCGGCAGCTCATCGATGTTCGAACGGCGCAGAAAAGCACCGACGCGGGTAACGCGTGGGTCGTTCTTGACCGTCTGTGCGACGCCGGTGACGTCTTGCATATCCGTCCGCATGGAGCGGAACTTGTAGACCTTGATGGTGCGGCAGTTCTTGCCCCAGCGGGTTTGCTTGAAAAGCACTGGACCGGGACTGTCCATCTTGATCAGGGCGGCGACGACCAGAAGAAGCGGAGCAAGCACGACGAGTGCGCTGATCGATGCAAAAATATCGAAGGCCCGCTTCAGCGCCAACTGCATGGAGGCAGGTGGCGGAACGATGCTGTCTAGTGCGGCAATCGAAAACCTCGCGTTTGCCTGACGAACAGGCGTAACGCGAAAGCTCTCTTCAGAAATACTTTTGTTAAGGTCCATGACGCTCAAGGATCTACCCTTTGTATTTTGAAGCTTTCGGCGGTGTCGTTCAATGGCTTGGTTAGCGCCACAATAAGGCGCCACAATGTTAGGCGACGTTTAACCCTACTACATCCTAAATTTGCGACATTTATTTAACCGAGTCCAGAAAAATTTCGCATTGCAGCAAACTTCGCAGTTGCGTTAAGTTTATGCAAAATCAGGAGTTTTATTTTTCAACCGGAGTTTTTATTAGGAATTTTAGGGGTTTGCGGATTTGGTACAGAGACGACCGTGCTGTGACGGTTGGCGCCTGCACCGTGCCGAAACGCTCCATCTCCGACGAAATCAGGGTGCGCCTGCTCCGGTCGCGATCGAATTCAGCCTCTTTGTGCCGTAATGGGAATGGGAGCCGGTAGCTGGAGACAGCCTATCGGAGCCATGGTCCGACTGTCATAATTATGGAACTCTATTGCGGCGATGTTACTGAAGTCACATGGCGTGGCCAGCGATAATTGTGGCGACATTGTGTCATCGAAAGCGTGTAGTCGGAGGAGGAAGTCCGGGTCCGAATCAAACGATGGCGCACGATAAAGGCCATCGGTCCAATGAGCGCATATCGAAATTCGAAGGTAAGACTGCCTGGCGGGAATGTCGCTGCGGCAGGGCGGCGGACTTTCGTGCTATGCCTGCTCAAGCACAGGCGCGGTGCCGCCCCAGGAGACGAAGTTGGGGTTTGCGAAATCGAAATCGGCGGCCGCGCCGGTTTTACCGTAGATAAGTGGCTGGCCGTCCATCGTAACGGTCGATCCGCCAGCAGCGCGCAAGACTGCGTCACCGGCCGCCGTATCCCATTCCATGGTGCGGGTGAAGCGGGGGTAGACATCGGCCTTGCCTTCGGCCAGCAGGCAGAATTTTAGCGATGAGCCGATATTGCTGCATTTGGAGATGGCATGGCGCGTCAGAAAGAGGCCAGTCTCTGGACTGTCGTGACGAAAGCTCGCGAGCGCCAGGCTCTCGGCCGGTTGCTTGCGGACTCTGATCTGTTTTCTCTCGACGACTGCAAAATTCTCGTCGATTGCCAGTTTCTCTGCACTTCCGCGTTCGCCTGAAAAAGCGATACCGAGCGCCGGAGCATAGACGATGCCGGCAATAGGGATGCCGTTTTCCACATAAGCGATGTTGACGGTGAACTCCTGGCGCTTGTCGAGGAATTCGCGGGTGCCGTCGAGCGGATCCACAAGGAAGAAGGGCTTTCCGGCGACGTCAGGAACCTTGCCGGCGGCTACCGATTCCTCGGCGATGACAGGAATCTCGGGGAAGTCGCGCTCCAGGTGGGCAAGTATTATGCGCTCAGCCTCCTGGTCGGCAATCGTGACCGGACTCGCATCAGCCTTCATTTCTACCTGGCAGCCGTTGCAGAAGACCTCTATGATGGCCCTGCCGGCTTCGAGTGCTGCCTGTTCAAATGTCCTCAGCATATTCCTGTCGCTCGTCTG
Source organism: Rhizobium sp. BK650 (assembly GCF_014195325.1). Taxonomy (GTDB): domain Bacteria; phylum Pseudomonadota; class Alphaproteobacteria; order Rhizobiales; family Rhizobiaceae; genus Rhizobium. Next base: position 151,813 of record NZ_JACIBK010000001.1, read on the forward strand.
CGAGTTCGCCATGCGATCGCCACTCCATATATAGTGTCCGCTCAGCGTTGCCGCATCCCTTGCCGCGTTTTGAATAATACTATCAGTCTTGCGCATGCCCAGAAAGTGCGCCGTGAGTATTTGGCCGCGAAATGGCATTTGCAATTGACAGCATCTTCGAGTTTGTAATTTCGTCAACTTTCCTACTTGTGGAACAGTTTGCGCAACGCGAAGATTGCCGGTTCCATTCCGGCCAAAGGATTAATTGCCGAATTCCACTCTGGCTAAAAATTTGTCAGCCGATGCCGTTTTTGTGTGGAATTTGGTTTGAATTGCGCCATTTACCGCTGTTTGCCCAAGATTCTGGCGCGTTGAACCCTTTTTGTCTTCACATTTCCAGCGAAACCGCTATGCAATGCGAGCCAGTGGCTCATGTGAAAGCATGAGCGATAAAATCAATAAGAGATGCAACTTAAATTTGGTTCGCATCCAGGGGAAATGACATATGGAGTATTTCGTCCAGCAGCTCTTCAACGGGCTGACTCTCGGATCCATCTATGGTCTTGTGGCTATTGGCTATACGATGGTTTACGGCATTATCGGCATGATTAACTTCGCTCATGGCGACATTTTCATGCTTGGTGGTTTCGCTGCTCTTATCGTCTTTCTCGTCCTCACATCGATCTTCGCAGGTCTTCCGGTAGCCGTGCTGCTGCTGGCGATGCTTGTGATCGCGATGCTGATGACGAGTTTGTGGAATTGGACGATCGAGCGTGTCGCTTATCGCCCGCTGCGCGGTTCATTCCGCCTGGCGCCGCTGATCACGGCGATCGGCATGTCGATCGTGCTGTCCAACTTCATCCAGGTGACGCAGGGTCCGCGCAACAAGCCGATCCCGCCGCTCGTCGGCACGGTTTATAATGTCGGCGGCCTGTCGATCTCGCTGAAGCAGATCATTATCATCATTGTAACCGTCGTCCTGCTCGCCGCTTTCTGGTTTATCGTCAACAGGACGGCGCTGGGCCGCGCCCAGCGCGCGACGGAGCAGGATCGAAAGATGGCGGCTCTGCTCGGTGTCAACGTCGATCAGACGATCTCCATCACTTTCATCATGGGTGCGGCGCTCGCTGCCGTCGCCGGCACGATGTATCTGATGTACTATGGTGTTGCATCCTTCACGGACGGCTTCATTCCGGGCGTCAAGGCTTTTACCGCGGCCGTGCTCGGGGGCATCGGTTCGCTGCCCGGCGCCGTTCTTGGCGGGCTCATGATCGGTCTCATCGAATCTCTTTGGTCAGCCTATTTCACCATCGCGTATAAGGATGTCGCTACCTTCGCCATCCTCGCTTTCGTGCTGATCTTCAAGCCGACGGGTATTCTCGGGCGGCCGGAAGTCGAGAAGGTATAAGTCATGACAAACATTGACACGTCCTCTGGCAAGCTCGAGGCCGCGCTTGTCCAGAAGGGGCTTAAAGAAGCCTTCTTCACCGGCCTCATCGCGCTTGGCCTGTTCGTCCTCTATGTCGGTCTCGGCACGCAGCAGAACATCAACAACGAACTGATCATCGTCCAACGCTGGGGCCTGTTGGCAATCTTCGTGCTGATCGCAGCCGTCGGCCGATTCATCATGGTCGTTTTCATCAGGCCGCATCTTGATCAGCGCAAGCTCTCGAAGGCCCGTCATGGCGAGCTTGATATCTCGACGGAAAAGGGCTTCTTCCGGACGCATTTCCTAAAGATCGCACTCGCATTCCTTTTGATTTATCCGCTTGCGACGGCCTATTTCCTTGGCCCGCAGGGTGCGTTGAAATGGGTGGACAATTTCGGCATCCAGATCCTGATTTACGTCATGCTCGCATGGGGCCTGAATATCGTCGTCGGTCTCGCCGGCCTGCTCGACCTCGGCTATGTCGCCTTCTATGCGGTCGGCGCCTATTCCTACGCGCTGTTGTCGGCCCATTTCGGCTTGTCCTTCTGGCTGCTGCTGCCGCTCGCCGGCATCTTTGCAGCTCTCTGGGGCGTCATCCTCGGCTTTCCGGTGCTGCGCCTGCGCGGCGACTATCTGGCAATCGTGACCCTTGCCTTCGGTGAGATCATCCGTCTCGTCATCGTCAACTGGACTGAGGTGACCAAGGGCACCTTCGGTATCTCCGGCATCGCCAAGGCTTCGGTCTTCGGGATCTGGACATTCGATGTCGGCAAGGCGAACAATTTCGCCAAAGCCTTCGGTCTGCCGTCATCATCGGCCTATTACAAGATCTTCCTGTTCTACGTCATCCTGGCGCTCTGCATGCTGACGGCCTATGTGACGATCCGACTGCGCCGCATGCCGATCGGCCGTGCATGGGAAGCGCTTCGCGAGGACGAAATCGCCTGCCGTTCGCTTGGCATCAACACGGTAACGACGAAGCTGACGGCTTTCGCCACCGGTGCAATGTTCGGCGGCTTCGCTGGCTCCTTCTTCGCTGCCCGCCAGGGCTTCGTTTCGCCGGAATCCTTCGTGTTCCTCGAATCGGCAGTCATCCTCGCCATCGTCGTTCTCGGCGGCATGGGCTCGCTGACGGGTATCGCGATCGCTGCCGTCGTCATGGTCGGCGGCACGGAAGTACTGCGCGAAATGGACTTCCTTAAGGTCGTCTTCGGACCGGAGTTCACACCTGAACTCTACCGTATGCTGCTCTTCGGCCTCGCCATGGTTGTCGTCATGCTGTTCAAGCCGCGCGGTTTCGTCGGCTCGCGTGAACCGACTGCCTTCCTCAAGGAGCGCAAGGCGGTATCTGGAAGCTTTACCAAGGAGGGCCACGGTTGATGAGCCCTGTCGAGAACACGATGTCGAATGAGACTTTGCTCAAGGTCGAGCACCTGTCGATGAAGTTCGGCGGCCTGATGGCCATCAATGACTTCTCGTTCGAGGCCAAGCGCGGCGAAATTACCGCGCTGATCGGTCCGAACGGCGCAGGCAAGACGACCGTTTTCAACTGCATCACCGGCTTCTACAAGCCGACGATGGGCATGATCACGCTGACGCAAAAGAGCGGCAGGCAATACCTGCTCGAGCGTCTGCCGGACTTCCGCATCACCAAGGAAGCAAAGGTCGCTCGTACTTTCCAGAATATCCGCTTGTTTTCGGGCCTCACCGTCCTGGAAAACCTGCTCGTTGCACAGCACAACAAACTGATGAGAGCCTCGGGTTTCACCGTGCTCGGTCTGCTTGGTATCGGTCCCTATAAGCGGGAAGCGGCGGCTGCCATCGAGCTTGCGCGCCACTGGCTGGAGAAGGCTGATCTGATCGACCGAGCCGACGACCCTGCCGGCGATCTGCCGTACGGTGCCCAGCGCCGTCTGGAAATTGCGCGTGCCATGTGCACTGGGCCGGAGTTGCTCTGCCTCGACGAGCCCGCGGCTGGTCTCAATCCGCGTGAATCGGCAGCGCTCAATGCGCTGCTGCAAGGCATTCGCACTGAGACCGGCACGTCGATCCTGCTCATCGAGCACGATATGTCTGTCGTCATGGAAATCTCCGACCACGTCATCGTTCTGGAATATGGTCAAAAGATTTCGGACGGCACGCCAGATTATGTCAGGAACGACCCGAAGGTCATTGCGGCATATCTTGGTGTCGAGGATGAAGAAGTTGAAGAGGTCATTGCGACCGTAGAAGGGGGCGCAATCTGATGGCTGGAGAACAACTTCTCAAGGTTCAAGGCGTCGAAACCTATTACGGCAACATCCGCGCACTCGCCGGCATCGATGTCGAAGTGAAAAAGGGCGAGATCGTCAGCCTCATCGGCGCCAACGGCGCAGGCAAGTCGACGCTGATGATGACGATCTGCGGCAGCCCGCAGGCTCGCACCGGCTCGATCATCTTCGACGGCCAAGACATTACCAAGCTGCCGACGCATGAAATTGCGCGGCTGCGCATTGCACAGTCGCCGGAAGGTCGCCGCATTTTTCCACGCATGACCGTTCTGGAAAATCTCCAGATGGGCGCCGGCCTGGACAACCTTAAATATTTCGATGACGACGTGGAGAAGATCTTCGTGATGTTCCCGCGGCTCAAGGAGCGCCAATCGCAGCGCGGCGGCACCCTTTCAGGCGGTGAGCAACAGATGCTGTCAATTGGCCGTGCATTGATGGCACGTCCCAAGCTCCTGCTGCTCGACGAGCCCTCGCTCGGCCTTGCACCGCTGATCGTCAAGGGCATTTTCGAAGCCATCAAACTGCTGAACGAGAAGGAGGGGCTCACCGTCTTCCTCGTGGAGCAGAACGCATTCGCAGCGCTCAAACTGTCGCACCGCGCCTATGTGCTCGTGAACGGCAAGGTAACGATGAGCGGCAGCGGCAAGGAACTGCTTGCCAATCCCGAAGTCCGCGCCGCCTATCTCGAAGGCGGGCGGCATTGATCGCGCTAGAAGGGGGAATTTGACTATGCAAGGCCTTTTCTTCGAAAGCGATAACGGCGTAAAGATCGTCATCCGTGCGTTCGTGGTGCTCATCGGTTTCTGGACCGCGTGGCGTGCCGGCAGGGCTGTTGCGGACGGCTGGAATAAGTATCCTCTAGTCGTCGTCTATACCTTCCTGCTCGCCTGGGCGATGCAATTTCTGCATCATGCGCTGTTTGCCGGACCCATGCTCAGCGCCTTCTTCTACGTCATCGATTTCGTAACTCTGCTGATCTTCTCGACCGCCGGGTTCCGCTATCGCCGCACCAATCAAATGGTCAACAACTATTACTGGCTGTACGAAAAAACTTCCGCGTTTTCGTGGAAGGAGAAACATTGACAGCCCGTTGAAACTAGGCATGAATTGCCTTCAGAGTGGAACAGCTTTCCCGGCGTGGTCAATGGTGGGTAGTGCGCCGGGTCTTCAAACGAAACCCGCCCAAAAATTGGGAGTAACAATATGAAGAAGTCTCTCTTGTCAGCGGTGGCACTGACGGCGATCGTCGCGTTCGGCGGCGTCGCACGAGCTGACATCCTGATCGGCGTTGGCGGCCCGCTGACGGGTCCAAACGCTGCATTCGGCGCCCAGCTTCAGAAGGGTGCCGAGCAGGCAGCCGCCGACATCAACGCTGCTGGCGGCATCAACGGCGAGAAGATCAAGATCGAGCTCGGTGACGACGTTTCCGACCCGAAGCAGGGCATCTCCGTTGCCAACAAGTTCGTCGCCGACGGCGTGAAGTTTGTTATCGGCCACTTCAACTCGGGCGTTTCGATCCCGGCTTCTGAAGTTTACGCTGAAAACGGCATTCTCGAGATCACTCCGGCTGCTACCAACCCGGTCTTCACCGAGCGTGGCCTGTGGAACACGTTCCGCACCTGCGGTCGTGACGACCAGCAGGGCGCTATCGCCGGCAAATATCTTGCCGATCACTTCAAGGATGCCAAGATCGCCGTCGTTCACGACAAGACCCCATACGGTCAGGGCCTTGCCGACGAAACCAAGAAGGCTATGAACGCCGCTGGCCTCACCGAAGTCATGTACGAAGGCATCAACGTCGGCGACAAGGACTTCTCGGCCCTCATCGCCAAGATGAAGGAAGCCGGCGTGTCGATCATCTACTGGGGCGGTCTGCACACCGAAGCTGGTCTTATCATCCGCCAGGCTGCCGACCAGGGCCTGAAGGCAACGCTCGTTTCGGGTGATGGTATCGTTTCCAACGAACTGGCCTCGATCGCTGGCGACGCCGTCGCCGGTACGCTGAACACCTTCGGTCCCGATCCGACGCTGAATCCGGCCAACAAGGACCTCGTTGCGAAGTTCAAGGCTGCCGGTTTCAACCCGGAAGCCTACACGCTCTATTCCTACGCTGCGATGCAGGTGATCGCCGGTGCCGCCAAGGCCGCCGGTTCGACAGACGCGGAAGCCGTTGCCACGGCCATGAAGCAAAAGGGTCCGTTCCCGACGGTTCTCGGCGACATCTCGTACGACGAAAAGGGCGATCCGAAGATCCCCGGCTATATCATGTACGAATGGAAGAAGGGCGCGGACGGCAAGTACACCTACGTCCCGCAGGATGCAAAGTAAGGTTCTAGCCTTAATTTCTTCGTGGAGGCCCGGTCATCGACCGGGCCTCTTTCGTTCTGCCGACATGTTTTGAGATTGTCCGAAGTTTCGAAGGCCATTCCATTGGCGGCTTGATTGCCCTAAGCCAGAGACAAAGGATGGAGGAACCAGATTGATGCCCAGACCCCGCATTCTTGTCACCCGGCGTTGGCCTGCCGCCGTGGAAGCCGTGCTCGCCGAGCGCTTCGAAGTGACGCTCAACAGGGATGATATACCGCTCGGCGAAAACGAGCTGCGCCAGGCTCTGTCGGACTATGATGCGGTGTTGCCGACCGTTTCCGACAAGCTGCCGGCGGCCGTCTTTGCGGGAGATATCCGCACGAAGATGCTTGGCAATTTCGGAGTCGGCTTCAATCATATCGACATCGCCAGTGCGAAGGCGAAAGACATTACGGTGACGAATACGCCGGGCGTGCTCACCGATTGCACCGCCGATATCGCCATGCTGCTCTTACTGTCCGTCGCACGTCGCGGCGGAGAAGGCGAGCGGCAGGTGCGTGCCGGCGAATGGAAGGGCTGGTGCCCGACGCACATGATCGGCACGAAGGTGACTGGAAAGACGGTTGGCGTCATCGGTTTCGGGCGGATTGGCAGGGCCTTTGCGCAACGCTGCCATTTCGGTTTCGGCATGGATATCGTGTTCTACAACCGCTCTCAAGTCGATCCGGCAGAGGCCGCACGTTATGGCGCGCGCCAGCTTTCGACGGTGGAAGATGTACTGGCGGTTTCCGACTTCGTCTCGTTACATTGTCCCGGCGGGGCAGAAAATCGGTATTTGATGAATGCGGCGCGGTTTGCCGCGATGAAGCCAGGTGCCTTCCTCATCAATACAGCGCGCGGAGATGTGGTCGACGAGGCGGCGCTGATTGCAGCGCTTGCAAACGGAACGATCAGTGGCGTGGGGTTCGATGTCTACGAGCGGGAGCCGCAGGTCCCCGAAGCGCTGGTGCGGATGGAAAATGTCGTTCTGCTGCCGCATCTTGGCAGCGCGACCGAGGAAACGCGCACGGCGATGGGGATGAAGGTCGTAGAGAATGTGACGGCCTTTTTCGAAGGACGGGAGGTGCCGGATCGGGTGGCCTGAGGCGTTTTGATAGGCTCACATCTCATGCAGCACATGCGCCGCCTTCACCGCGGCAGATGCCCTGTTCTCGACGCCAAGCTTCACATAGATCTGTTCGAGGTGTTTGTTCACCGTGCGCGCGGAGAGGCCGAGGATTTCGCCGATATCGCGGTTAGCCTTGCCCTTGGCAATCCACATCAGCACCTCAGATTCGCGCTGCGTCAGCGCAAAATGCTGACGCAGCACTTCGTCGTCATTGCGCTTGTTGGCAGCCGTCAGACGGAACAGATATTCCTCGGGGCCGATCGCGCCGAGGAAGGCGAGCTGCAGGGCACCCTGTCCGGCATGGGCGATGGAAATGAGGCCGTCGCGGGCGGCTGCGGCGCGTTCCTTCATCCAGTTGCCGATGGTGCGGGAGACGACTTCCATGCCGTCGTCGCTCCCAATGGCAGCGTTGACGAGGCGCGTTGCCTGCGGCGTCGACCAGTGGATTGCACCGTTGCCTTTTACGGCCAGCAGGTGGCGGCCTGCGGCATCGAGCGCCACACGTGCGCTCTGCGCCGACCGGGCGTTGCTCAGGTGGACGCGGATGCGGGCGCGCAACTCATCGATATTGATCGGCTTTGACAGGTAATCGACACCGCCGGACTCGAGCGCGTGCACGACGTGCTCGGTTTCGGTGAGCCCGGTCATGAAGATGACGGGCACCTGGGCGACAGCGGCATTGGCCTTCAGCCGGCGGCAGGTCTCAAAACCGTCCATTGAGGGCATTACTGCATCAAGCAGGATCAGATCGGGTGTGATGCGCTCGACAATGTTGAGCGCGGCCGAGCCCGACGTGGCGATCAGCACGGAATAGCCCGACTGTTCCAACGCGTCGGTCAGGAAGCCGAGTGCCTCAGGCGAATCGTCGACCAGCAGAACGATATCGCGGGGAAGCTCAGCCAACGGTTTCACCCTTTTCTTCAAATTTGCGCAGGAAATCCATGAAGCCGGCGAGATCGAAGGCGGCGACATAGGAGCGGAGTTCTTCCGTGAATGGCTGATTTGCCTCCACCTTGGCAAGGTCGTTCAGCTTGGCTTCTATACCTCTGACGTAACCGATCTCGCCGAGACGCAGCAGTTCCTCCACATGCGCGGCTCCGGGATTTTTCAGCGGCATGGCGGCGGTTGCCGGTGCCGGCGTCTGATCATCGGCATAGAGCCATTTTAAGCCGAGATGCAGGGCAAGCTTGTCGCGTAACTGTTTGATATCGACCGGCTTGCCGATTGCGTCATTGTGGCTGTCGTCGCTGCCGTCATGGGCGGCGGCATCACCGATATTGGCTGACAGCATCAAGATCGGTGATGCGCGTCCTGTTTCGCGCAGCCGGGAGACGAGCTGCCAGCCGTTCATGCCGGGCATGGAAATATCGACAAGGAAGAGATCCGGCTCGATGCCTTCGACCAGAGTCAGACAGTCAGGACCGCTCGCTGCCGTCAGCACGATGAAATCGAGCGGGACCAGGATTTCACGCATCATCTCACGATGATCCTCGTTGTCGTCGACGACGACGATGGTGCGGCGCGGACCGTCATAGCTGACGATCTTTTTCTCCTGCGGTGGGGCAGCAGGGCGCACGACCGCCGACAGCATGAGGCGCACGCGGAAGGTGGAGCCCTTGTCCTTTTCGCTCGCGACAGAGATTTCGCCGCCGAGCGTATTGGTGAGCAACCGCGTGATGGTCAGGCCAAGTCCTAGACCGGGCATGGGCCGCACGCTTTCGGCCTCGCCACGCTGGAAGGGCTCGTAGATGCGCGTCAGATCCTTCTCGGCGATGCCGCGACCAGTGTCGGAAACCGTGAAGGTTGCGACCTGGCTGCGGTAGCCTACGTCGAAGCTGACGCTGCCTTCGTCGGTGAACTTGATGGCATTGGAAAGCAGGTTGACGAGGATCTGGCGCAGCCGCTTTTCGTCGGTGCGTACGAACTGCGGCAGAGCTTGTGACCGTTCGTGGATGAAGGTCAGCCCCTTCGCCTGCGCTTGCGGCCGGAACATGTCGACGATCTGGTCGAGGAAGTCCTGAATGTTGATCTCGTTTGAATAGACCTGCAGGCGGCCGGCTTCGATCTTCGAAATATCCAGAAGGCCGTCAATGAGACCCGAGAGATGCTCGGCACTGCGGCGGATGACCTTGATGGAGGACTGGCGCGGCGGGGGGATCGTATCGTCGCGCTCGAGGATCTGCGCGTAGCCGAGAACAGCATTCAGTGGCGTGCGCAGTTCGTGGCTGAGGCCAACGACATAGCGACTTTTGGCGCGGTTGGCGGCTTCCGCCGTCTCCTTGGCGGTTTGAAGCGCGGCATCAGTTTTCTTATGGGCAGCGATTTCCTTGAGGAGCAGCGTGTTCTGCCGCGAAGATTCCTCTTCTGCTACCACGCGGCTGTCATGGGCGAGCACATAGAACCAGCAGGCGATGCCTGCGATGACCGAAAAGACGAAGAAGACGATCAGGATGGTGCGGTTGACGACTTCGGCCGTTTCTGGCGAAGCCGAGGCCATCTGATGGGCGATCATGGCGAGGATTGCGCCCACGGCAGTCAACGCGAGCACAACGGCAATGCCGTAGCGGCCGAGGCGGGTTGTCAGTTTCTGGACAATTGTTTCTGGCAGCAGCGTCTTTGCGACGGCGCCGACCTGCGCGTTGAAGCGGGCCCTTGGCTTGCACATGTCGTGGCAGCGGCTGTCGAGCGAGCAGCAAAGGGAGCAGATCGGCGCGGCATAGGCCGGGCACCATGCCATGTCTTCAGGTTCGAACGGATGCTCGCAGACGGAGCAGGTGATGGTGGTCAGGTTCTTCCAGGCGTGACGCGGCTTGCGGGCGAGGTAATACTTGCCCTTCGTTATCAAGGCGAGAGCAGGCGAGGTGATCAACGCAATCACCAGCGTGATGTAAGGGGCAAGTGAGGCGGCGAGCGAGCCGAAAATGCCGAAATGGGCGACGAGCGCAATGCCGGCAGATAGCGTCATGGCGCCGAGGCCGACCGGATTGATGTCATAGAGATGGGCGCGCTTGAATTCGATGCCGGGAGGTGCAAGGCCGAGGGGCTTGTTGATGAAGAGGTCGGCCGAGATGGTGCAGAGCCAAGCCATGGCAATGATCGAGAATATGCCGAGCGTTTCCTCGAGCAGCCGGTAGATGCCGAGTTCCATCAGGAGCAGCGCGATCGCCACGTTGAAGACCAGCCAGATGACGCGGCCGGGATGACTGTGCGTCAGGCGCGAGAAGAAGTTCGACCAGGCGAGTGAGCCGGCATAGGCATTCATCACGTTGATCTTCAACTGAGAGACCACCACGAAGGCGGCCATCAGCAGCAGGGCGGCATTATGCCAGGGGATCATATAGCCGAAGGCGGTCAGGTACATTTGCGCGGGATCGGCGGCGCGGTCGACCGGCACGCCTGATGTGAAGGTCAGCACCACGAGGAAGGAGCCGGCGAGTAGCTTCGGCGCGCCGATGATGACCCAGCCCGGACCGGCGAGGAAGACGGCGAGGCGGTGGCGCCATTTGCGCTGCGGGTCCGGCGGCAGGAAGCGCAGGAAGTCAGCCTGTTCGCCGATCTGCGACATAAGCGCCAGGATGACGGCGGAAGCCGCGCCGAATTCGACGAGGTTGAAATCAGCGACGGTGCCGGGCGGACCGGACGCATGGCGAATGCCGGCAAAGGCGCGCCAGACATCGAATTGGCCCCAGTCCATAAAGGCGATGAAGATGAAGGGCAGGATGTTCAGGACGATCCAGAACGGCTGGGTCATCAGCTGGAATTTGCTGATCAGGCGCACTCCGTGGGTGACGAGCGGGATCACCATGACGGCGCTGATGATGTAGCCGATCCATAAGGGAATGCCGAGCGTGAGTTCCAGCGCGCCCGACATGATCGAGGCCTCGATCGCAAAGAGCATGAAGGTGAAGCTCGCATAGATCAGCGAGGTGATGGTCGAGCCGATATAGCCGAAGCTCGCGCCGCGCGTCAGCAGGTCGATGTCGACGCCATGACGGATCGCATAGCGGCTGATCGGCAGGCCGATCGCCAGCATGGCGATGGAGGCGACGATAATGGCGAAGAAGGCATTGGTCGTGCCGTAAGAGAGCGTAATGGCGCCGCCGATCGCCTCCAGCGCCAGGAAAGAGATCGCGCCGATCGCTGTCTGCGAGATGCGCTGTGACGAGAAACGCCGGGCGCTCTTTGCGGTAAAGCGCAGCGCGTAATCTTCCAGCGTCTGGTTGGCGACCCAGCGATTATATTCGCGTCTCACCGGAATGATGCGTTGGCGCGCTGTCATGCCTTCTTTCTGGCATCCTGGTTGGGATCATCGTCTCCTTGGCACTTTTGGCGGGACGAGCAGGAAAGGCAAGAGGCCGCGTTCCGGCGGATTCACATAACGGCAATATTTTTGAAACCGTTCCGTCACATAAGGGCTCTAACTCTCCTGCCATTCGTTCAACCATTCGGTATTGCCCATGTCTGTTTTCAGCCTTTGCCGCCTGAGCACCGCTCTCGTCTGTCTTCTTTCGACCGTGCCGTCGCTTGCTGCCGCTGAGCAGACGACGGTGACGAAAGCGCCCTACGTAGAGGCCGGAAACACCAATAAGCGTGGTGATGCCTGCTTCTCGACGGCAGACACCAATGCTGCCGTTCATCTCCTCTCCGGCTTCCTCGAAGTCTGGACGCCGCGCACGCCCTTCGTCGACGCTGGTGTTGAGGCTCCGGCCAAGGACAATTGTCCCGCGGTCGTCAAGACGGATTGGGACGGCATTCCCTTCAGCAAGACCGATGGCCAGATCGTCAACAAACTCGTCCATGACGCCAATATCGCCTATGTCGTCAAAGCGACCAAGGCGCGGACGGCCGAACAGGCGGTCGCCGCCTATCTCGACGATCGCCGCGGCAAGAATGCCAGCATCGTGGATGGCCTTGGCCCGTTGACGGATGCCTGGAAGGCCGGCTCCAAGCAGACCACCACGATCACCGAAGTCGCAGCCGATGCGACGACCGTCAAATATGACGACAAGGGCAACAATCGCGGCGCCGGCAGCAGACCGGACACGGAGAACAAGACCGACGCCAATGCGGACATGGGTCTTGCCATCGACTTCATCAATGCCGCAAGCGGTGACGGCTCGACAGAGCCCGCCAAGCGTTATTTCAAATATGGCCGTCCCTACCGCTGGAGCCAGGAGGTGTCAGTGGTGCCGGCGCTCGAGCCCGCCAAGAGCGGCAAGCCAGTCGAGGACGGCGGCTTTCCGAGCGGGCATACGGCGGAAGCCTGGCGGGACGCGCTCGCCATGGCCTATCTCGTGCCGCAGCGCTTTCAGGAGATGATCACGCGCGCCAGCGAACTGGGCGAAAGCCGTATTCTGGCGGGTATGCATTCTCCGCTCGACGTCATGGGTGGCCGCATGCTCGGCACCGCCACGGTCGTCTATAACCTGAACAAGGCCGACAATGCCGCTTTGAAGAGTGATGCTTACGCTCAGGCGCAATCATGGCTGATTGCCAAATCGGGCGTTGCGGATGCGGCTGCGCTCGAAGTTGCAGCCCATGCAGCGCCGCTCGCAGCAGACCGTTTCGCCAATCATGACGCCAATCGCAGCTACGTGCTGCAGCGCCTGAGCTACGGCCTGCCCACGATCCATCCGACCGGTGAGCCGGCCCGCGTGCCCCAGGGCGCCGAGGTGCTTCTTGAAACGCGTCTGCCCTATCTCGACGTCGAACAGCGTCGCAACGTGCTCGGCACGACGGAGATCGCCTCGGGCTATCCACTCATCGACGACGCCGAAGGCTACGGCCGCCTCAACCTGTTTGCCGCCGCTGACGGTTACGGCGCCTTCGAACAGGATGTGACCGTGACGATGGATGCGGCGAAGGGCGGCTTCAATGCGATCGACACCTGGCGCAACGACATCGGCGGCAAGGGCAGGCTCGTCAAGCGCGGCAGCGGTGTCCTCCGGCTCGCAGGCGACAACACTTATGCCGGCGGCACGGTGCTGGAAGACGGCGTCTTGGTGGCAGGATCGCCATCGGCCTTCGGCATCGGGGGGCTGACGCTTAATGGCGGTTTTCTCGTTCTGGCGGCCGACAAGCCGTTGGCCGTGGGCGGCGATTATCAGCAACTCACCAGTGCAACGGTAAAGCCAACGCTTGGCACAGACGGCGCCGGCGTGCTTGTCGTCGAAGGCACGGCGGCGCTTGCCGGCGATCTCGACGTCACGCTTGTCGATGGCTTTGTCCCGGCGCCCGGTACGAAGATCGAAATCCTGAAGGCCAAGGCTGTCACCGGTATCTTCGAAAAGTTCACCATCTCCGGCCATAGGGCGAGCCTGTCCTATGGTCCGACATCGGTTACTTTGACGATCGAGGGATAATATCAAACGGGCAGGGACATCCTCTTCCTGAGCATGTCCCTGCCGGGCCCGTCCGTTCGCCCCATGCGCCTACGTCATTTTGCGTATGTGTTTTCGCGCTGCAGCACCCGATAGTCCCCTCAGCAACAGTCATTTCCGTTTCCGGCCTGTTGCGGAACAAAAAGAGGGGAGTTCAACCAGATGAATCTCAAATCAACTATTACGGGCGCTGCGCTCGGCGCCGTGATGGCAGCATCGGCCGCCTTCCACGGTGCGCTTGCTGCCGACGACACGATCAAGGTTGGCGTGCTGCACTCGCTTTCCGGCACGATGGCGATTTCCGAAACCACGCTGAAAGACGCCATGCTGATGCTCATCGACGAGCAGAACAAGAAGGGCGGTCTCCTCGGCAAGAAGCTCGAAGCTGTCGTCGTCGACCCGGCTTCCGACTGGCCGCTGTTTGCCGAAAAGGCACGCGAACTGATCGAAAAGGACAAGGTTGCGGCTGTTTTCGGTTGCTGGACCTCCTCTTCGCGCAAGTCGGTGCTGCCGGTTTTCGAAGAGCTGAATTCGCTGCTCTTCTACCCGGTTCAGTACGAGGGTGAAGAATCCTCGCGCAACATCTTCTACACGGGTGCTGCCCCGAACCAGCAGGCGATCCCGGCCGTCGATTACCTGATGAAGAATGAAGGCGTGAAGCGCTTCGTGCTCGAAGGTACCGACTATGTCTATCCGCGCACGACCAACAAGATCCTGGAAGCCTATCTCGAATCCAAGGGCATTCCGAAGGAAGACATCCTGATCAATTACACGCCGTTCGGGTTCTCCGACTGGCAGACGGAAGTCTCCAAGATCAAGGAATTCGGTTCGGCCGGCAAAAAGACCGCCGTCGTCTCTACGATCAACGGTGACGCCAACGTTCCCTTCTACAAAGAACTCGGCAACCAGGGCATCAAGGCAACCGACATCCCCGTCGTGGCCTTTTCGGTCGGCGAAGAAGAACTTGCCGGTCTCGACACCAAGCCGCTGGTTGGCCACCTGGCCGCCTGGAACTACTTCGAATCGGTCGATACGCCGATCAACAAGAAGTTCATCAAAGAATGGCACGCCTTCACCAAGAACGACAAGCGCGTAACCAACGACCCGATGGAAGCTGCCTATATCGGCTTCAATGCCTGGGTTAAGGCCGTTCAGGCTGCCGGCACGACCGATACGGATGCGGTTCTCGACCATATCATCGGTGTCTCCGTTCCGAACCTCTCCGGCGGCACCGCGACCGTCATGCCGAACCACCACATTACTAAGCCGGTGCTGATCGGTGAAATCCAGGCCAATGGCCAGTTCGAAATCGTCCAGCAGACCCCCGAGGTCGTCGGTGACGAATGGTCCGACTTCCTGCCGGACTCCAAGGATCTGATCTCCGATTGGCGCAAGCCGATGAACTGCGGCAACTTCAACGTTGCCACAGGCAAGTGCGGCGGCAAGGGTTCCTGAGTTAGCCGGTCCGACATGAGCCACAAGACTTCCGTCCGGATTTCAAGTCCGGGCGGAAGCTTCGTCCCCAGCGGTATTGCCAAATAGGCCAACGACTTAGGCGGGAAAGCCGATGTATCGCGCCATCAAGATCTTTCTTTTGACCATCTGCTTGACACTGACCGGGCTGACGACCGGCCTCAATGCCCAGGACGACGTCCACGCTCTTGTGGATGCGCTCGGCGTCGGCGGATTTCCGGAGCGTGAAGCGGCCATCAAGGCGCTAGGCGCTTCCAAGGATGCGCATGTCAGCCAGATATTGCAGCAACTGAGCGACGGCCTGCTCTATGTGAACTCCGATGAAGGCGGTCCTGTTCTCGTTCAGGGCGGTACGGATGACGAGCCGACCTATTCCGATCCGCTCACCGGTGAAGCCGTTGCCGACATCGATCCCGACACGATGTCGAAGGTGAAGATCAACAATTCGCTGCGCACGCTCATCGGCACCATGACGAGCCAGATGACGCTGCTGAGTCCCGATCGCGGCGCCCGTCTCGCGGCTGCCCAGGGGCTATTGAAGGATGCCGATCCGGCCAATCTCGATCTGCTGAATTCCGCACTGGCAGACGAAAAGGACGCCGAGATCAAGAGCACGATGGAAGCGGCCCGCGCCGTCATGGTGCTGAAGAGCGATGTCAGCGCCGACGAGAAGAGGCAGGCTATCGATACGGTTGCCGCACGTGGCGGCCGCGATGCGCTGACTATCCTGACCACGGCACTGGCAACGGCGCCTGATGATCTCAAACCTGCTATTCAGGCACATATCAGCAACATCAACCGCAGCCTGGCCCTCTGGAACATCGTCCAGAACGTCTGGTACGGGCTGTCCCTCGGCTCGGTGCTGCTGCTTGCGGCCATTGGCCTCGCCATCACCTTCGGCGTCATGGGCGTCATCAACATGGCGCATGGTGAGATGGTGATGATTGGCGCCTACACGACCTATGTCGTCCAGGAATATATCACTGCGAATTTTCCCGGCATGGCGGATTATTCGCTGGCTTTCTCCGTGCCTGCCGCTTTCATCTTCACCGGCTTCGTCGGCCTTGTCATCGAGCGCGTGGTGATCCGCTATCTCTACGGCCGGCCGCTGGAAACGCTGCTGGCCACCTGGGGCGTATCGCTGATCCTGCAGCAGGCTGTGCGCACGGTCTTCGGCCCGACCAATCGTGAGGTGCGCAATCCGAGCTGGATGTCGGGCGCTTTCGAATTTGGTGGTCTGTCGATCACCTGGAACCGCCTGTGGATCATCGTCTTCTCGATGGCGGTCTTCGTGGCGCTCCTGATGCTGCTGAAGCGTTCCGCCTTCGGCCTGCAGATGCGTGCCGTCACCCAGAACCGGCGCATGGCCTCGTCCATGGGTATCCGCACCGGCTGGGTCGATGCCTTCACCTTCGCGCTTGGCTCCGGCATTGCCGGCATGGCGGGTGTGGCGCTCTCGCAGATCGACAACGTCTCGCCGAACCTCGGCCAGAGCTACATCATCGACAGCTTCATGGTCGTGGTGTTCGGCGGTGTCGGCAATCTCTGGGGCACGTTGGTCGGCGCATTATCGCTCGGTGTCGTCAACAAGTTCCTCGAGCCCTTTGCAGGGGCCGTGCTCGGCAAGATCCTGGTGCTCGTCCTCATCATTCTCTTCATCCAGAAGCGTCCGCGCGGACTCTTCGCACTCAAAGGAAGGGCGGTGGAAGCATGATTACGGCCTTCCTTCTCCGGTCTCTCGACCGCCGGATCTCCATTGCCATCGCCATCCTGCTGATGATCGCGGTCCTCGTGCCGGTGCTCAATCTGGCGACCTCGGCTGACAATCCGCTGCATGTGCCGACCTATATCATGGCGCTGTTCGGCAAGTATCTGACCTATGCGCTCTTGGCGCTGGCGCTTGATCTCGTCTGGGGCTTCTGCGGCATTCTCTCGCTCGGCCACGGCGCCTTCTTCGCACTCGGCGGTTATGCGATGGGCATGTATCTGATGCGCCAGATCGGTTCGCGTGGTGTCTACGGCGATCCCATCCTGCCGGATTTCATGGTTTTCCTGAACTGGAAGGAACTGCCCTGGTTCTGGCACGGCTTTGATCAGTTCTGGTTTGCTGCACTGATGGTGCTGCTGGTGCCGGGCCTGCTTGCCTTCGTCTTCGGCTGGTTCGCCTTCCGCAGCAGAGTCAACGGCGTCTATCTCTCGATCATCACGCAGGCCATGACCTATGCGCTGCTGCTTGCCTTCTTCCGCAACGACATGGGCTTCGGCGGCAATAACGGCATGACCGATTTCAAGGATATCCTCGGCTTCAATGTGCAGGCGGACGGCACGCGTGCGGCGCTCTTTGCTGCCACGGCGATCTTCCTGGCGCTGTCACTGATGATTGCCTCGGCCATCGTGCGCTCGAAATTCGGCAAGGTGCTGGTCGGCGTGCGCGATGCGGAAAGCCGCACGCGCTTCCTCGGCTACCGCGTCGAGCATTTCAAGCTCTTCACCTTCGTCGTCTCGGCGATGATGGCCGGCATTGCCGGCGCGCTCTATGTGCCGCAGGTCGGGATCATCAATCCCGGCGAATTCGCTCCGGCCAACTCCATCGAGGTCGTCATCTGGACGGCTGTCGGCGGGCGGGCGACGCTGATCGGGCCGATCATCGGCGCTATCCTCGTCAACGGCGGCAAGACGATTTTTACCGGCCTTTTCCCCGATTACTGGCTGTTTGCGCTCGGCGGTCTCTTCGTGCTCGTGACGCTGTTCCTGCCCAAAGGCATTGTCGGCACGATTGCCCAGTATCTTGGCAAGCGGAAGCCACTCTCGAATGGCGTGCCGCCCGCGGCGGCCGAAGAGGGCGTCGAGGCAAAAATCCAGGCTGCGGAGTAGAACCATGATCCCCGACGTCAAACCCAACAGCGTGCTCTACCTCAGCGGTGTCTCGGTTTCTTTCGATGGCTTCAAGGCGCTCAACTCGCTTTCCATCGTCATAGAGCCCGGCGAACTCCGGGCGATCATCGGCCCGAACGGCGCCGGCAAAACGACGATGATGGACATCATCACCGGTAAGACCCGGCCCGACGAAGGCGAGGTCTTCTTTAACGGCACGATCGATCTCACCAAGAAGGACGAGGCCGATATCGCACAGCTCGGCATTGGCCGGAAATTCCAGAAGCCGACTGTCTTCGAAAGCCATACGGTCTGGGACAATCTGGAACTGGCATTGAACCGTCGGCGCACGGTGTTTTCGACGCTCTTCTATCGCCTTTCCGGTGAGGACAAGGATCGTATCGATGAGATCCTGGAGACGGTGCGCCTGACGCATCGCCGTGATGAGTTTGCAGCCAACCTGTCGCACGGTCAGAAGCAGTGGCTGGAGATCGGCATGCTGCTTGCGCAGGAGCCGAAGCTTCTGCTCGTGGATGAGCCGGTGGCCGGCATGACCGATGCCGAGACGGCGGAAACGGCGATCCTGCTCAAGGATATCGCCAAGACGCGGTCTGTCGTTGTCGTCGAGCACGATATGGGCTTCATCCGCGATCTTGGTGTGAAGGTAACGTGTCTTGCGGAAGGTTCGGTGCTGGCGGAAGGATCCATTGATTTCGTCAGCAACGATCCGAAGGTGATCGAGAACTATCTGGGGCGCTGAGATGCTGACAGTCGAAAACGCAAATCTTCACTATGGCGCAGCCCAGGCGCTGCGCGGTATCTCGATCAAGGCCGAGATGGGCAAGATCACCTGCGTGCTCGGCCGCAATGGCGTGGGCAAGAGCTCGCTGTTGCGCGCCGTCACCGGCCAGCATCCGCTGTCTGCCGGCACGATCACCTTCAACGATGCGAAGCTCAACGGCCTGCCACCCTTCGCTCGCGCCAAACAGGGCGTCGGCTATGTGCCGCAGGGACGCGAAATCTTTCCGCTGCTGACGGTGAAGGAGAATCTCGAAACCGGCTTTGCTCCGCTTGGCCGCCGCGACCGCAACATCCCGGACGATATCTTCAGTC
Organism: Rhizobium sp. BK650; assembly: GCF_014195325.1. Classification (GTDB taxonomy): domain Bacteria; phylum Pseudomonadota; class Alphaproteobacteria; order Rhizobiales; family Rhizobiaceae; genus Rhizobium. The sequence goes on from NZ_JACIBK010000001.1 coordinate 170,806, forward strand.
TCTTCCCGGTGCTGAAGTCGATGTTATCGCGTCGCGGCGGCGATCTGTCGGGCGGGCAGCAGCAGCAGCTGGCGATTGGACGCGCCATGGTCACGCGGCCGAAAATCCTCGTGCTCGACGAGCCGACCGAAGGCATCCAGCCGTCGATCATCAAGGATATCGGCCGAGCGATACGGTATCTTCGCGATTCCACCGGCATGGCGATCCTGCTCGTCGAGCAATACCTCGATTTCTGCCGGGAGCTTGCCGATTATGTCTACATCATGGACCGCGGCGAGATCGTGCACGAGGGCCTTGCCGAAACGCTGGATACGCCGGAAGCGCGCCGCCATCTGACTGTATGATCTCCTTGGCCAACGCGTTGGCATCTGCCGCAAAATGCGGCAAATGCATTCCGCGCTATCCAAATGTCCCGTGGGGCGTGGGCGTTTCGGAACGCGGCACGGGACTTGCTTTCTTGCAATTACGAGACACATTCAACGCAAAACGCCGGACAGGGCGGCATCTGCACGGGGGTGGCATGACAGGCGCGGTGGCGGGTACCACGAGACCGCAGAGAGCGGAAGGACGCGGGCGCCTTGCTGCCAAGGTGCAGGACGGACGTACGCGAATTCGCGAGCTTTATCAGGAAGGTGCTGCAAAGATTCGCCTGCCGGATACGTTCGATGCCTCGATGGAGGCTGTCATCATCAATACGGCTGGCGGGCTGACGGGCGGCGATCGGATGAACTGGAGCGTGTCTGCTGGAGCCGGCACCCGCATCGATGTGACGACGCAGGCCTGCGAGAAGATTTACAAGGCTTCAGCCGGCACGGCCGAGGTGACGACACAGATCGAGGTCGGACCGGGCGCCCGCGTCGATTGGCTGCCGCAGGAGACCATTCTTTTCGATCGCGCCTCGCTATTTCGCCGTTTGGACGTCGATCTCGATGACAGCGCCGAATTCCTGGCCGTCGAGGCCATCCTGCTCGGCCGCACGGCGATGGGCGAAATGATGGAGACGGGGCTCTTTCGCGATCGCTGGCGCATCCGCCGGTCGGGCCGTTTGATCCACGCGGAAGAGCTCCGCTTGTCCGATGCGGTGGCGCTGCTTGCGGCAGAGCAGGCGGTGCTTGGCGGGCAAGTGGCCTTTGCGACGGTTCTCTATGCCGGACCGATGTCGGAAGCCTATCTCGCCAAGGTGCGTCCGCTGGTAGAGGGACATATGGGCGGGGCGAGCGCCTGGAGCGACAAGATCGTCGTGCGTCTTGCAGCAGCCGATGGCTTTGCGCTGAGAAAAATCCTGATCCCGGTGATTTCCGCCTTGCGCAATGGAGCGCCTGTGCCGAAAGTCTGGAATCTATGAGTTCAACTAGCAGGTAGACGATGAACCTCACTCCGAGAGAAAAAGACAAGCTGTTGATTTCCATGGCCGCGATGGTGGCGCGTAGGCGGCTGGAGCGCGGCGTCAAGCTGAACCATCCGGAAGCGATCGCCCTCATTACCGATTTCGTCGTCGAAGGCGCGCGTGATGGCCGCCCGGTCGCCGAATTGATGGAGGCCGGCGCCCACGTAATTAGTCGAGACCAGGTGATGGAAGGTATTGCCGAAATGATCCACGACGTGCAGGTGGAGGCGACATTTCCTGACGGAACGAAGCTTGTGACCGTGCACGAACCCGTCCGCTGAGGAGCGAGCCATATGCTGGACCTTCGACCCAATTGTGAATGCTGCGACAAGGACCTGCCGCCCGACAGCGCAGAAGCGATGATCTGCACCTTCGAATGCACATTCTGTGCCGATTGCATCGCCGACGTGCTCAAGGGTGAGTGCCCGAATTGCGGCGGCAATTTTGCCCCCCGGCCGATCCGGCCAGCGTCGAAGCTCGAGAAATATCCGGCTTCGACGAAGCGTGTTCTGAAGGCCGAGGGCTGCGCGCCCAAGGCGGCTAGGAGAAACAGATGATCCCTGGCGAAATCATTGCCGCTGATGGCGAGATCGAGCTCAATGCCGGTGCGCCGACCCTGACGATCGAGGTTTCCAATACGGGTGACCGTCCCGTGCAGGTCGGCAGCCACTATCATTTTGCCGAAACCAATGCCGGCCTGTCTTTCGATCGCGAAAAGGCGCACGGCATGCGGCTCGATATTCCCGCGGGTACGGCGGTCCGCTTCGAGCCGGGTCAGACCCGTTCGGTGACACTCATACCGCTCTCCGGCAAGCGTGAAGTCTATGGCTTTCGCCAACTGGTCATGGGGCGGCTTTAAAGAAAAGAAAATGACGGGAGGAAATTCATGCGCTTGAAGATCGGGCTCATGGGCGGGTTGCTTATGCTGCTGGCTGTCGGCGCTGCCCATGCCGAAGACGTGGACTGCGAGAACGCGCAGACGCAGGCAGACATGACCAGTTGCGCGCAGGCGCGTTATGACAAGGCCGACAAGAGCCTCAATGCCCAGTACAAGCTGACGCGCACCGCTATGGTCGCGATCGACAAGGATCTCGATGGCGACATGAAGGGCGCCGAGCAGGCGCTGCTGAAGGCTCAGCGCGCCTGGATTGCTTATCGCGACGCTCAGTGCGACAACTATGGCTTCCAGGCGCGCGGCGGCACGATGGAGCGCATGCTGGTTGCAGGCTGCCTTGCCGACCTGACCGATCTCAGGACCAAGGAGCTCAAGGAACTCGCCGACGGGATGGGCCAGTAAGGTGGGCAGGACAATCATGATCGTTGGCAACGGCGCAGTGGAAGAAGGAGGGGCAGAGATCATCGATGCTGCCGACTTCGTCATACGCTTCAACGAATGCCGTTCCTATGGTGCCGGTGGTACGCGGACCGATGTGGTTGCCGTGTGCAATACCGGCCGGCCGGGCAAGGCGATGATCGGTTCGGCAAGCTGGCGGGCCCATCCAGCTACTCTCGAAGCTTCGGAAATCTGGAGTGTGCGCGACCCTGAAAAATTCGCGTCACTGCGCGGTCCGCTTGCCGTTTCACATCCGGAACTCGATGATTTCTGTGACGATTATACTGACCAGTTCAGCGACTTCTGCGGGGAAGCTGGCAAGGTGCATCGGGTCGTTGACAAACGGATTCACGAAGGTGTCGATCAGGCGCTCTCCGCTTTCTCACCGGCGCCTTATGTCGTGCCGAGCAGCGGCATGATCGTGATCGGCGAAGTGCTCGACAGATTTCCCGACGACGACGTGACGCTCGCGGGCTTCGGCCATGTGGGCTGGGAGTGGCATCCCTTCGCCGCCGAGAAGCAACTCGTCGACTCCTATATAGCGGCGGGCCGTCTCAGACGGCTTGCCGGAAAACCGCTCGTCTCTTCCTCCCAAGGAGCCTGATAGATGCCCTACAAGATTTCCCGCGCCGCTTATGCCGGTATGTTCGGTCCGACCACCGGCGACAAGGTGCGCCTTGCCGATACGGAGCTTTTCATCGAGATCGAAAAGGACTTCACCACCTATGGCGAAGAGGTGAAGTTCGGCGGCGGGAAGGTCATCCGCGACGGCATGGGCCAGAGCCAGGTGACGCGGGCGGGCGGGGCAGTCGATACCATCATCACCAATGCGGTCGTCATCGACCATACCGGCATCTACAAGGCCGATATCGGCCTGAAGGACGGACGCATCGCGGCAATCGGCAAGGCGGGCAATCCGGACATGCAGCCGGGCGTCAACATCATTGTCGGTCCGGGCACGGAAGCGATTGCCGGCGAAGGCAAGATCGTGACGGCCGGTGGTATGGACAGCCATATCCACTTTATCGCTCCGCAGCAGATCGAGGAAGCGCTGATGAGCGGGCTCACCTGCATGCTCGGCGGCGGCACCGGACCGGCGCATGGGACGCTTGCGACGACCTGCACGCCCGGTCCCTGGCATATTGCGCGGATGATCGAGGCTGCCGATGCCTTCCCGATGAACCTTGCCTTTGCCGGCAAGGGCAATGCGTCGCTACCGAGTGCGCTGCAGGAAATGGTGCTGGCCGGCGCCACGTCGCTGAAGCTGCATGAAGACTGGGGCACGACGCCCGGCGCCATCGACTGCTGCCTCTCGGTTGCCGACGAATATGACGTGCAGGTGATGATCCATACGGATACGCTGAACGAAAGCGGCTTCGTGGAAGATACGATCGGTGCCATCAAGGGCCGCACCATCCATGCCTTCCATACGGAGGGTGCGGGTGGCGGTCACGCGCCCGATATCATCAAAATCTGCGGCCAGCCGAACGTCATTCCCTCGTCCACCAACCCGACTCGGCCCTATACGGTCAATACGATTGCCGAGCATCTGGATATGCTGATGGTCTGCCATCACCTGTCGCCGTCGATCCCCGAAGATATTGCTTTCGCCGAAAGCCGTATCCGCAAGGAGACCATCGCGGCGGAAGACATCCTGCACGATATCGGCGCCTTCTCAATCATCTCCTCGGACAGCCAGGCCATGGGCCGTGTCGGCGAAGTGCTGATCCGCACCTGGCAAACGGCTGACAAGATGAAGCGACAGCGCGGCCGCCTGAAGGAAGAAAAGGGCGACAACGACAATTTCCGTGTCCGCCGCTATGTCGCCAAATACACGATCAACCCGGCAATTGCGCACGGCTTGTCACATGAGATCGGCTCGATCGAAGTCGGCAAACGCGCCGATCTCGTCCTATGGAACCCGGCCTTCTTCGGCGTGAAGCCGGATATGGTGCTGCTTGGAGGCTCCATTGCAGCAGCACCGATGGGCGATCCGAACGCCTCAATTCCGACGCCGCAGCCGGTGCACTACCGTCCGATGTTTGCCTCCTTCGGCAAGAGCCTGACGAATTCCTCGGTCACCTTCGTGTCTCAGGCTTCGCTCGATGCCGGCCTCAAGGGGCGTCTCGGCGTTGCCAAGGATCTCGTTGCCGTCAAGAATACCCGTGGCGGCATCTCCAAGGCGTCGATGATCCACAATGATCTGACGCCTGAAATCGAGGTCGATCCCGAGACCTATGAAGTGCGGGCGAATGGCGAGTTGCTGACCTGCGAACCGGCGACGGTGTTGCCGATGGCGCAGCGTTACTTCCTGTTCTGAGGCCGTCTCGTTTATGGGCGGTGTGAAGCTGGCAGTGCGATGGCTGATACGGGCAATCGCGCTGCTTCTTTTATTGATGGCCGGCGGCACCTTCATTCCAAGACCGCTCCTCGTGGCGGCCGAAGCGTCTTCGGCGGCAGTGCCTTCAAAACGCATTTTGCTGCTTTCGGGGCCGATCCACACGGATATCGCACTCCCGCTTGATGACCGGCTTCGGGCGTCATTCGCCTTTCTTGAGGATGCGGGCGTTCCGGTGAGCGATCCCGCGGCACGGTGGCTGATCTTCGGATGGGGTGGCCGGTCCTTTTACCTGGAGACACCGACCTGGGGCGATCTGAAGCCGATGCCTGTGCTACGCGCGCTGACGATCAACAGCTCGGTGATGCATGTCGATGTTGCCGGTGGCATCTCCGAAACCCATCCCTCCGTGCGTGTTCTCAATGTCGATAGCGAGCGGTTCGAGCGATTGCTCCGATTCATTGACGAAAGTTTTATCCGCGAGGACGGTGCGGTGGTGCCCATCGGAGATCGGGGGTACGGAGATTATGACAGGTTCTTCGAGGCGAATGGCTATTTCAATGCACTGATTGGCTGCAATACATGGACGGCCGCTGCCTTGCGGACAGGCGGATTGCGGACCGGTTTCTGGAATCCGCTGCCGCAGACGCTGGCACTTTCACTTGTCCTCTTTAATTGAAGTATTGCCGTCGTTCTTCAACTTTGGTGCTGCTGACGATGCCGCGCTGTTCTTGGTTTTGACCCTTGTCTTTTTGAGACGCTGCTCCCTATTGCAGCCCTTGAAGTGAAATCTGAGTATCGCTCTCCGAGAGGTTGTAAAAATCAGAAAATAACCTGCGATTTCTCTATATAGACCATTCTGAAACAGCCCCCGGTTTTGCGGTAAAAAAGTACTTAAAAATCAATTTCTTATATTTATTTCCCATAATGGTAATTCCTGTCCCGAAAAGCTGCATCTCCTGCTAGAAAAAAGAGAATAGCTGAATCGCCTGAATTCACTCGAATTTTAGCGATTGGATTAAGACCTCCGCAGCAATTGCAACCCTATCTATGACTTGGAAACGCTGAGCAGGAAGGCCGATTCTCATGGAAAACTGGATATCGCTTCAGGCTGAGCTCGGCAGTTTCGAGCATCGCAGAACCGTTTATACTTTCGCGCTTAAGATGAGTTTTCTGGCGGTCATTCTGTCCGGCTTCATCATCGTGATAACGCTGCCCCCGCTTAACTTCATGGGAGTGCTGCCGATCACCCTCAGGCATGCCATGATCTTTGCCATCATCCTCTCCTGGTTGATCGGCGGAATGGTGTCCGGCATATTGTCGCTCGTTGCCGGCTTTGCCATTCATGACCTAACCGTCTCCCGTGCCAAGTTCGAAAAACTCAGCCGCACTGATACGTTGTCAGGGCTGCTGAATCGGCGCGCTTTCACTGATGCCCTGGAGAGAGTGGAGAGCGACGCCTGTCTCGCCATTTTCGATGTCGATCGTTTCAAGGCGATCAACGACCGTTTCGGCCATGGCTGTGGGGATGCGGTCATTACAGCCGTCTCGGCCATGCTTTCTGGGGCTTTCGATGGCGCTTCGGTCGTGGCACGGCTCGGGGGCGAGGAGTTCGGTGTTATCGTCCAGGGCGGGACGCCGCAGGAGCGAGTGGCGCGCATCGAAAGGGTGAGGGCACAGATTGCCGCGCGGCCGATTCCGGCGGATGGGCATGATGTCACTATCACGATATCAGGCGGCATTGCCGATCTTCATGAGGGGCGCGACAAGGAGGCGGTCTATGCTTCTGCCGACAAGGCGCTCTATCTCGCCAAGGCGCTTGGCCGTAATCGAGTCGTCCATGAGCGGGAGGGACTGAACCACGCCTGGCATGGGCTCGTCGAAAACGGCATTGGTGTGCAGGGTATCGGGCCTGAGGAGGTGGGCCGGTTGCAGGCATCGGGCACTTAGGTCCGTCATTCACGAAACGTGCATTGGTGCTTGCATCGCGAAGGGCTATTTTGCATGGTCTAGGTCCAATTCTAACGGATATGTCATGCAGCGCGTCACATCTTATCTCCCCGCCGGCACCCCTTCGTCTCACCCGACCGCACAGGTCAAACTGCCGCATGATCTGCGGCACCTGCGCCGCAAGCTCCTGCATCTGGAGAACGGGGAGATGGTGATGCTCGATCTCAAAGAGCCGGTGCTTTTTGCCAATGGCGACATGCTGGTGCGCGAAGACGGCGAACTGATCGAAATACTCGCCGCCGACGAGAAGCTGTTCGAAATTCGCGGTCGTGACCGCGCCCATCTGATCGAGCTCGCCTGGCATCTCGGCAATCGCCATCTCTCGGCGCAGATTGAAGAAGATCGCATCCTGATCCTGCGCGATCACGTCATCCGCACCATGCTGCAGGGGCTAGGGGCGATGGTGCTTGATATCAACGAGCCCTTCCAGCCGGCTCGCGGCGCCTATCATTCCCATGGCGGGCATTCGCACGGGCATGATCATGGCGATCATGGCCACGAGCATCATAATCACGGGCATGATCATGAACATGGGCACGATCATCCCGACCATGACCATGACCATGGACACGACCACCGCCATCATCACAAGCACGATTGACGCCTGATGCATCAGGATCGTGAGCTCCAGGCTCTGCTGCGCCTGACGGCATGGTTATCGCCAGCTTTTCCCATCGGCTCCTTTGCCTATTCCGGCGGTCTGGAGCGAGCGGTGGCGGATGGACTTGTGCGGGATTCGGGCATGCTGCGGTGCTGGCTGGAGACGCTGACGGGTAAGGGCTCTGTCTGGAACGATGCAGTGCTTTTTGCCGAGGGCCATCGGAGCCATGCTGACGCCGCTCGCCTTGCGGAACTTGCCGAACTCGCTGCAGCGCTTGCCGGTTCACGTGAGCGGCATCAGGAGACAATGTTGCTTGGGGAAGCCTTCCTTACGGCTGCACAAGCCTGGCCGGACGATGTGTTCGGCCGGCTGCCGAAAAAGGCCTCCTATCCAGTTGCCGTCGGCGCAGTAACAGGTGCGCATGGGATAGGACTTGAGAAAGCGCTCGCCGCGTTTCTGCACGCCTATCTCTCGCAGGCGGTCTCTGCCGGTATCCGGCTCGGTGTCGCAGGGCAGAAGGACGGCCTCGCCATCCTCTCCGGGCTGGAAGAGCATATGATCGACGTAGCCGCGCGTGCAGCTCGCTCCGGCCTCGACGACCTTGGTTCGGCGACGGTTCAGGCAGATATTGCCGGGCTTCGTCACGAGACGCAGCAGACGCGGCTCTTCCGTTCGTAGGTGCCGCTTATCCGCGCATCTGCGTCATTTGACGGTGGCGGGAAGCCGGCGCTTTGTTATCATCTGATTTCGATTGGAGTGGGACATATGAAATCAAGAAACGGACCCTTGCGTGTTGGTATCGGCGGGCCAGTCGGCTCGGGCAAGACGGCGCTGACCGAGAAGCTCTGCAAGGCGATGCGCGACGACTATTCCGTCGCCGTCGTGACCAATGACATCTACACGACCGAGGATGCTGAGGCGCTGGTGCGTATGCAGGCGCTGCCTTCGGATCGCATCGTCGGGGTGGAGACGGGCGGTTGCCCGCATACCGCCATCCGTGAGGATGCGACGATCAACCTGCAGGCTATCGCGGGTCTCAACGAGCGCATTCCCGATCTCGACGTCGTCTTCATCGAATCCGGCGGCGACAATCTGGCCGCGACCTTCTCGCCTGACCTCGCCGATATCACCATCTACGTGATCTCGGTCTGCCAGGGCGAGGAAATTCCGCGCAAGGGTGGGCCGGGTATTACCCGATCGGACCTTCTGGTGATCAACAAGAAGGATCTGGCGCCTTATGTCGGCGCTGACCTCGAAGTGATGGACCGGGATGCGGCGCGCATGCGGGCGACCCGCCCCTTCGTCTTCTCCGACATGAAGCGCGGCGACGGGATCAGTTCGATCGTCGACTTTTTGCGGGTGCAGGGCGGTCTCTGAGGCTCAGATCTTTCTCAGCGCATTGACATCGCTGATGGCGATAAGGCGGCCGTGCACGGTTACGCCTGCCGATTTGAGCGTCGAGAAGGCACGAGATAATGCCTCCGGTGCCAGGCCGAGCTTTCGGGCGAGCAGGTTCTTCGGGAAGGGTAGCTGCAGCGACGCCGTTGCTGGCTCTTCCTCGACACAATGCGCGAGAAGATAGTGGGCCACGCGCTGCGGTGCCGTCTGCATGCGGTCGTTGGCTAGGCATTCTATTGTCGACAGCAGATGCAGCGACAGGCTGCGCAGGATCGCTGCTCCGATCCGCGGGTACTCGGCCAGGAGCGCGCGCACTTTACCGACGTGGAAGCGGGCGAGCACCGTGTTGTCCATCGATTGGGCGCCGTAGCGATAGGTACCGCCGGCCTCGATAAGACATTCTGCGAACGTGTCGCGCGGCTCGCAGATGCGGATGTCTGCCTCTTGCCCTCGTTCGTTCAGACGAAAGAGCCGGACGTAGCCCTCCAGCAAGCTGTAGAAATAGACGCCCGGCTCGCCTTCCTGGAAGAGAATTTCGTGCGGAGCGCAAGTCATCACGGTGGAACAGCCACGCAGTGCTTCGGTTTCTGCGTTCTCCAGATCTGCAAATATTCCGGCGCTGGAAAGCAGTGCCCGCTCACGGTTGCTGGGCGTCAGCATCCTGTTCATGCTCCGGCCTCCCGCGGCGGCCATTCCCGCCAATTTCCCCTGACGATGCCGAGAATAGGGGAGGTGAAGCGCGGAGGAATTGATTTTGATCAAACGCCGCGGTTATGCGTGCTTATCAAGGCCCACAATCGGTCGGAATGGTGAACGACCAGGCGTTCGGGCGTTTGCGCGCGCTGATGAACCGGAGCACAAAAGGCAGGAAAACGAACAGGTGCTTACCGCGCTCGGTCTCCACCGCAGGCCTGTTGTCGCGTGGGTCGCCCCAGCGGTCTTCATAGAGATCTCTGAATAGCGAACTGATGGGGATCATCGCTTCACTCCTTATTTTGAATCGATTCAAAATAAACGCGCATGTATTGAACCGATTCAAGTTTGTCCCAACCACTGCGGATGTCAAGTTTCTTTTGAACCGATACAATCTTTTGCTAGAGTGAGTGAAGTTCCAGATCTTCAAGGAGCAGCTTTGGTTAGAGGGAACGTGAGGTTGGCTGATGTCGCCAGGGCGGCAGGCGTATCGCAGGGCACGGCGTCGAATGTCTTCAGCCGCCCTGAAGTTGTTCGAGAGGAAGTGCGCGAGAGGGTTCTCAAGGTCGCCAGAGACCTCGGTTATGGTGGGCCTGATATCAAGGGCCGACTGCTGAGGGCAGGGCGGGTGAACGCGATCGGTGTCGCGGCTGTCGAACCGCTCACTTATTTCTTCGACGATCCCTGGGCGCGCACGTTGATGACCGCAATCGGCGAGGTCTGCGATGCCAGCGGCACCGGCATTGCCGTCGTATCGGCGATGAACGAGGAGCGGCTTGCCTGGAACATCAATAGCGCGCTGGTCGATGGTTTCATCCTGCTCTGCGTGGAGGGCGGGGAGAGGCTGGTCGAACTCACCCGTCAGCGTCAGTTGCCGTTCATCGCGCTCGCGCTCGGGATCGAGGACGAGACCATACCGGCACTCGGTATCGATAATATCTGCGGAGCGGCGGCGGCTGCGCGGCATCTGCTGGAACTCGGGCATCGGAACATCGCGATCCTGTCTATCGGTGACGTGGACGGCCTTGTCGGCCAGATAGCGCCCGAGCGTGTCGATCAAGAAATGGATGCCACCCCGCGTGACCGCATACACGGTTATTGGCAGGCACTGGCGGAATATGGTCTCTCCCGCGAGGCGGTTCCCATAGAGGGGACGTTGCATGACAGGCCGAGTACGCTGAGGGCAATGGAGGCGCTCTTCTCCTCAGACACGCCACCGACGGCTATCCTTGCGATGTCGGACAAGGTTGCGATTTATGCCATGCAGTGGCTGACTGAACGTGGACTGAAAGTGCCGGAAGACGTATCCATCATCGGCTTCGACGGCGTGCCGGAAGCGGCGACCTCGCTGCCGCGCCTGACCACCGTCGCACAGCCCTTTGCGGAGATTGCACGGCGTTCGGTGACGGCGATCCTCGAAAATGCATTGCCTGAAAATCACGAGGCGCTCGATCTCGAACTTGTCGTAAGAGACAGCACGGCGCCGCCGCGAGCGGACTAAATCGAAAAAGCAAAAGGCCGGGTCGATGCCCGGCCTTTCGCGTATGATTTCTGTCCTATTCAGCCGCGAAGGGTGGCAGGCGCAGCACGTTGGTGTCGTTGCCCGTCTTGCGCTTGCTTTCCGGTCTTTCGATCGCGGTCAGGCGTTCCTCCAGCGAGTCGATGTCGCTGCGGCTTTCGCGCGCGGCGCGGGTGAGGTCTTCGCTCGACATCGGCAGCTCCTCCTCGTCTTTCTTGCCGACCAGGCGACCGAAGATCCAGCCGAGGAGGCGGGAAAGATCGTCCATGATCAGGAAGAAGGAGGGCACGACGACAAGCGAAAGCACGGTCGACACGATGATGCCGCCGATCACCGCAATCGCCATCGGCGCGCGGAACGAGCCGCCTTCGCCAACGCCGAGCGCGGAAGGCAGCATGCCGGCCGACATGGCGATCGAGGTCATGATGATCGGGCGGGCGCGCTTGCGGCCGGCTTCGACCATGGCCTCGACACGAGGCATGCCCTGGTGGCGCATCTCGATCGCGAAATCGACGAGCAGGATGGCGTTCTTAGTGACGATACCCATCAGCATCAGGATGCCGATCATGACCGGCATCGACAGCGGGTTGCTGGTGACGATCAGGCCCGCGGCCACGCCGCCGATGGCGAGCGGCAGCGAGAACAGGATGGTGAAGGGCTGGATTACGTCCTTGAAGAGCAGGATCAGCACCGTCAACACCAGGAGAAGGCCCATCAGCATTGCGTTGACGAAGCTCTGCTGCATCTCCGTCTGCACCTTGGTATCGCCGCTTTCGGCAAGGTGCACCGTGGCCGGGATCTTGGCGTCGTTGACGATCTGGCGGAAACGGGCCGAGGCAGTATCGAGCGCCACGCCCTGCGGCAGATCGGAACCGATTGAGACCACGCGGTAACGGTTGTTGCGCTTGATCGAGCTGACGCCTTCCGAATAATCGATATTGGCGACGCTTGCGAGCGGAACTGTGCCGCCGCTGGCGGTCTGGATCTTCAAGGCCCGGATGGCGGCAAGGTCGCGGCGCATGTCGAGCGCGGCCTGGACCCGGATCGGGATCTGACGATCGTCGAGCGAGATCTTGGCAAGGGCCGCATCGACATCGCCGATGGTGGCGACGCGGATCGTCTCGGAGATCTGCTGCGGCGTGATGCCGAGGCGAGCAGCCTCATCCTTGCGCGGATGGACCTGCAGTTCCGGACGGGGCAGGGCGCCGTCGGCGCTGACATTGGCGAGCAGTGGATCGGCGCGAAGCTTCGATTCCAGAATGCCGACGGCTTCGTTCAGGTCACTCTCGTTCTTGGAGAGGAAGTTGAAGGAAAGGTCGCGCTCGCCGCGGTCGTTGAGCTTCAGGATATGGACGTCGGGAATGTCGCGCAGCTTGGCGAAGACTTCCTTTTCGATATTCCATTGCGGACGTTCACGGCCGTGGACTTCCACCTTCGGCAGCATCGGGCCGATGACCGGGATATGGCCGATTACGTCGTTGACCACCTTCTTGATCAGTGACTGGTCGAGCTTGTCGAGCGCGAGCGTGATCGTCGCGCGGCGCAGTTCGAGCTCGCCCTTCGGCGATGCGCCGCCGAGCACGAAGACGCTTTCGACGCCGTTGATGTCCTTGACCCGGTCATAGATCGCATCCGTCGTCTTCTCCGTATCGTCAAGCCGCGCATTGGGCGGCAGTTCGACGGAGAGAACGATGCGCGAGGCGTCTTCCGGCGGCAGGAAGCTGCCGGGAACTTGCATCAGCAAGAGGACGGAACCGAACAGGAAACCGATGGCAGCAAGCAGGGTAGCATAACGCGTATACCAATGTCCGGTCGTGCCGCGCACCAGGCGTGTATAGCCCTTCATCAGCAGGCCGTCATTGTCGTGATGGTCTTCCATGCCGTCTTCGGCCCGCATCAGATAGGCGGCCATCATCGGGGTGATGAGGCGTGCCACCATCAAGGAGAAGAAAACCGAGAAGGCGACCGTCAGGCCGAACTGGATGAAGTATTGGCCTGGAATGCCCGGCATGAAGGAAACGGGCACGAAGACCGCGATGATCGTGAAGGTGGTGGCGATGACGGCAAGGCCGATTTCGTCCGCAGCTTCGATCGCCGCCCGATAGGGCGTCTTGCCCATCTTGATATGGCGGGCGATGTTTTCGATTTCCACGATCGCATCGTCGACGAGAATACCCGTCGCGAGCGTCAAAGCCAGGAAGCTGACGAGGTTCAGCGAGAAGCCCATCATGTCCATGACCCAGAAGGTCGGGATCGCGGAGAGCGGCAGGGCAATGGCCGAGATGAGGGTCGCGCGCCAGTTCCTGAGGAACAAAAGGACGACGATGACGGCGAGCAGCGCGCCTTCGAGCAGCGTATGGATGGCGGCTTCGTAGTTGCCGTAGGTGAAATAGACCGAATCGTCGATCATCTCGATCTTCACATTCGGGTTTTCGATCCGCACCTTGTCGAGGCTTTGAGCCACGGTTTCGGCGACGCTGACTTCGCTGGCGCCCTTCGAGCGGAAGACGCCAAAGGTGACAACAGGCGTATTGTTGAAGCGCGAGAAGGATTTCGGTTCCTCGTAGGTATCCTTGATGACACCGAGATCGGATAGCTTGACGAAACGGCCGCTTGGCAGCGCAATCGTCGTATCTGCAAGCTCGGCGACATTGCGGGCGTCGCCGAGAACGCGGATCGCCTGCTCGCTGCCTGCCACCTGGCCGCGGCCGGAGCCGAGGTCGACGTTGGTGCCGCGCAGCTGCTGGTTCACGCTTGCAGCGGTGATGCCGTAGGCATCAAGCTTGCCGGGGGTGAGTTCGATGCGCACTTCGCGCTCTGCGCCGCCATAACGATCGACGCGGCCGATGCCGGCCTGGCCCTGCAGCGCACGCTTGATCGTATCGTCGACGAACCAGGAGAGTTCTTCGAGCGACATATCCGGCGAGGAAACGGCGAAGGTCTGAATCGCCTGACCCTCGACATCCACCTTAGTGACGATCGGCGTCTCGGCCGTTGCCGGCAGATCGCTGCGGATACGGTCGATCGCGTCCTTGACGTCCTGTACGGCCTGTTCCGTCGGCACTTCCATCCGGAACATGACGTTGGTCTGCGAGCTGCCGTCGGTCACCGTTGACTGGATTTCGTCGATACCGGTGATCGAGGCGATCGCGTCTTCGATTTCCTTCGTCACCTGCATTTCGAGTTCGGCCGGCGAGGCGCCGCTCTGCGTGACGCTGATCGAAACGAGCGGCACGTCGATGTTCGGGAAGCGCGTGATCGGCAGCTTATTAAAGGACTGCATGCCGATGAATATCAACAGGCAGAAGGCCAGAAGCGGTGCGACCGGATTTCGAATGGACCAGGCTGAAAAATTCATCGGATGGTCTCTTTAGTTGGAAGCCGAGGGCTGTTCGCGCACCGGAGTGATGTGGTCACCATCGCGGACATAGGCGCCCGCCTTGGCCACGACTTCGTCGCCGGTCTTCAATCCACTTGTAATTTCGACATAGGCTCCGTCCTGGATGCCGGTCTCGATCTTGGCGAATTTCACCACGCCGTTTTCGACCCTGCGGGCGGAAGAGCCTTCGCTGCCGGTAAGCACCGCCGTCAACGGAAGCGACACGCCTTCGGTCTCGCGGACGATGATCTCGGCGCTGCCATACATGCCGGAACGCGCCTTGCTGTCATCATCGATGGAGATATGGACGAGGCCGAGGCGAGTGACCGGATCGACGGTCGGCGACACCAGGCGCACTGCGCCGGAAAGCTTCTCGCGGCTGCCGGAAAGCGAGATCGTCGCCTTCTGGCCGGCCATGACCCTGACAATGTCGCTCTCGGCGACTTCAGCGACAAGCTCGATATCGCCGTCGCGGATAAGCGTGAATAGCGGATCGCCGTTGCCGGCGGCAATGGCGCCGACCTTGGCGTTCTTTGCCGAGACCGTGCCGGCGACCGGCGTCTTCACGTCGGTTCGGGCGAGCTTCAAATCCGCATCGGCAATCTGGCTGTCGAAGACCTTAAGGTCGGCTTCGGCAACTTCGATCGCCTGCTCGGCGGAAGCGACGCGCGCGTTGGCGGCGGCGGCGGTCGCATCGGCCTGTTCGACCTGGGCGGTCGAAACCGTGCCCTTCTTGCCCATTTCCTGGGCGCGGGCCTGCTGCTGCCTTGCCTGTTCGGCATTGGCCTGCGCCTCGATAAGCTGGGCGCGCAGCTGGGCAAGGCTTGCCTCGCCCTTGGCTTTCGTCGCAATCATCTGGCTCTTGGTCAGGACCAGAGCGTCATCGTTCAGCGTCGCCAATGTGCTTTCAGCCTGAACCTTGTCGCCGACATCGGCCTTCAGGGTACGAATGGAAAGGCCTTCAACCTGCGGCTGGATATAGACTTCCTCGACGGGCTTGACCGTTCCAGTGCCGATGACACGGTCGACGAGGGTGCGGTTCGCCGCTGTAGTGACGACGATTGCGGGCAGGTTTTGGGAGGCCTGGGCCTGCGCGGCCTGGGGTTCCTCGGCAAACACAGCCGAGGCTGCAAAAGTGGCGGTAAGAAGCGCCGAAACCGCAAAAGCGGCTACGGGAAATGTGGAGGCGCGTAGTAAAGCGTGCGGCGTGAGTGCCATGCGTCGTCATCCAATCTATTGACGGGATCAGCCGGACTCACGCGTCTTCCAACAGGTTCGCGGTCGGGCGAATGCCGTCTTCCAAATCTCAGAGGTATTTACCCGCATCCCATTTGCCGTAACACATTGTTCCCATCCGGCAAATCCGGCTAGTACGTGGTATCGATTTGCTCCACATGCAAGCCCGGCAGAAAATAATTCCCCGTGAGATACTATTAATTACCATTACAGGGCTCATCAATCACCTAAGAGTTATGTGAACATGACGATGATTGATCGGCTCTTATGCTTTGACGTTTGACGCCTGATAAATGCGACGGTTGCAAGGGATTTTTTGGTTGAATGTAAAAAAATAGAAACGCGCGGGAAATCTTCTCCCGCGCGTTGCATTTAGGCTTCTGTGCTGCTTATTTCGCGGCAGCGTCCGTAATGTCGTGAGTCCAGGCGCCTGACGGCTCCTTGTTGATGATCTTCTGGTCGAGCAGCGCCTTTGCCGTGCGGTCGTAGAGCTTGGTGTCGAGCTTGCCGGTACCGTCCCCGATCAACTTGGCGACTTCGCCCATCATGCGCTTCTGGTGGTGTTCGTCCTGGCCGCCGGCATCGACGACGATTTCGGCCGCGTCATCAGGATTTTCCATGGCGTATTTCCAGCCCTTCATGGAGGCGCGGACGAACTTGACCATCTTCTCCTTAAAAGCCGGGTCCTTCAGCTTGTCTTCCATCGCATAGAGGCCGTCTTCCAGGAGGTCGTTGCCCATGGCGGTGTAGTTGAAGACGGTCAGGTCCTCCGGCTTAAAGCCGGCATCGATCGCCTGCCAGTATTCGTTATAGGTCATGACGGAAATGCAGTCGGCCTGCTTCTGCAGGAGCGGCTGCACGTCGAAGCTCTGCTTCAGCACGGTCACGCCATTCGGGCCGCCATCGGTCTTGAGGCCGAGCTTGTTCATCCAGGCGAAGAAGGGATATTCGTTACCGAAGAACCAGACGCCAAGCGTGTGGCCCTTGAAGTCGGCTTCGGTCTTGACCGGGCCATCCTTGCGGCAGATCATTTCCATGCCGGACTTTTGGTAGGGCTGGGCGATATTGACGAGCGGAACGCCCTTTTCGCGGGCAACCAGAGCGCCGCCCATCCAGTCCACGATCACATCGGCGCCGCCGCCGGCAATCACCTGCTCGGGAGCGATATCCGGACCGCCCGGTTTTATATCGACGTCGAGGCCTTCTTCTTGGTAATAGCCCTTGTCTTTGGCGACGTAATAGCCGGCAAACTGAGATTGGGTGACCCACTTCAGCTGCAGCGTGACCTTGTCTGCGGCCATCGCATGAGCTGACGCAAGCGACATGGCGCTCGCCATCATTGCAACCATCAACTTATTCATTTTCTTGTTCCCTCTGAAGTTATGCCCTAGCCCTTTGCGGGGCCGGGGCGCGTCTAACCACCACGGATAGACGGATGCCAGAAAGTCACCGCCCTTTCGGCAAGGGCGACGACGCCATAGAAGATTGAGCCTGCAAGCGCCGCGACGGCGATCTCGGCCCAGACCATGTCGACATTCATACGGCCCATCTCGGTGGAGATGCGGAAGCCCATGCCGACGATCGGCGTTCCGAAGAATTCCGCAACGATGGCACCAATCATCGCCAGCGTCGAGTTGATCTTCAGCGCATTGAAAATAAAGGGCATTGCGGCAGGAAGCCGGAGCTTTAAGAGCGTCTGCCAGTAGTTCGATGCGTAGGTGCGCATCAGGTCGCGCTCCATGTTGCCGGAGGCGGCAAGTCCCGCAACCGTATTCACCAGCATCGGGAAGAAGGTCATGATGATGACGACGGCTGCCTTCGACTGCCAGTCGAAACCGAACCACATGACCATGATAGGTGCGACGCCGATGATCGGCAGGGCTGAGACCATATTGCCGATCGGCAGCAGGCCGCGGCGCAGGAAGGCGACGCGGTCGGCGAGGATCGCGACCACGAAACCGGCAATGCAGCCGACGATGTAGCCGATCAAGACGGCTTTGAAGATCGTCTGTCTGACATCTTCGCCGAGGATCGGCAGGGAGCCTGCGATGCGCGCCCAGATTGCGCTTGGCGGCGGCAGGATGACGAAGGGGATGCCGGCGCCGCGTGTGATCGCTTCCCAGATGATGAGGATCCAGGCGCCGAAGATCGCCGGAATGAGCAGGCGCAGCAGCCATTGGCTGGCCGGTTCTGTCGGCTGGATCTCGGAAAGTTTCGTCACGCAACGCCATGCGAGCAGCCAGCAGGCAGCGAGCAGCAGAAAGAAAGCGGTGGCAGCGAAACCCTCATTGCCCGTGAGCGTGCCGAGGAGCAGCCATGCGCCCCCGTGAGCGCTGACAAAAAGGACTGCTGCGATGAGCGTTGCTGAGAAAGGCGCAAAGGACACGAGCACCGCAGCGATGGCAAGCAGGGCGGTCAGCCCGGCAGTGCCTGCAGATGGAGGATGGGTTGCGCCAGCCGCATAGAGCGGCAGCAGAGCCATCGCGCCGATGACGCAAAGGAGAGCGCTCAGGCCCTGCCAGGAAATCGTTACCTGCCTCATGCCGGCCTCCCGCCCATCGCGCGATCGACGAGCTTCGCAACGAGGCCGACAAGGGCGACGAGAATTGCTGCCAGTACGGAGCCAGCAACGAGGGCGGCCCAGATGTCGATCGTCTGGCTGTAATAGGAGCCGGCAAGGAGTTTAGAGCCGATGCCGGCGACCGCGCCGGTCGGCAACTCGCCGACGATGGTGCCAACGAGGCTTGCGGCGATCGCCACCTTCATCGAGGTGAAGAGGAAGGGGATGGAGGCAGGCACGCGCAGCTTCCAGAAGGTTTGTGCAGCCGTGGCATTGTAGGTGCGCATCAGGTCGAGATGCATGACTTCCGGCGAGCGTAGCCCCTTCACCATGCCCACAGCGACCGGGAAGAACGAGAGATAGGTTGATATCAGCGCCTTGGGGATCAGGCCGGTGATGTTGATCGAGCCGAGAACGACGATGATCATGGGCGCGACCGCCAGGATCGGCACGGTCTGCGAGGCGATTATCCAGGGCATCAGGCTGCGGTCGAGCGCCTTGATATGGATGATGCCGACGGCAATGACGATGCCGAGCAGCGTGCCGAACGCAAAGCCGAGGACGGTCGAGGAGAGCGTGACGCCCGCGTGGTAAACGAGGCTGCGATTGCTGGAGAGCTTTCTGAGAAAAGTGTTTTCGAACACATTCTGCGCCACCTGATGCGGCGCCGGAAGGACGGGCTTTGGCTGCGAGAGTGTGCTGCCGATAAATTCCACCGTCGTCGGGGTGACGTTGTTGCGGGTATCCGCATCACGCTGGAAGGGCGCGTTCAAGATGACGGCCGCAACATACCAGATGGCAATCAGCACCAGCAGGATGGTGAAGACGGGGACGATCTTGTCCTTAAGGGTGTCGGGTTTCATGCGGCCTCCTTCAAGAACGGCGCCGCTTGTTTTTGTATTTCGATGAAGACGTAATCTGGGCCGTCCAGCACCTGAGCATTGTCGAAACGGAGCACAGTGAAGCCTTGATTTTTCAGGAAGGCATCGCGAGCGAGATCATGGTGGCGACCACTTTCGGTTTCATGGCTGTCGCCATCGACTTCCACGATAAGACGAGCGGAGAGCCAGGCGAAGTCTGCGATATACGCACCGATCGGCGTTTCGCGGCGGAAACGAGCGCCCTGGGGACAAAGATCTCGAAGCATGTTCCACATAGCGGATTCTGCTTTTGTCAGTTCGCGGCGAAGTCGGCGCGCTCTCTCACGGGTTTTGGGCGTGATGTTGGAATGGGGCATTCAGGCCTCCATTCCCATTGCGGCAAGGAAAACCCCTCCCCAACCCCTCCCCACAAGGGGGAGGGGCTTTGGCGGTTGCCGCTCGCCTAGGACACCCATCTCGACGCTAGTGCCAGCAGCGAGGCAGAAAATGGAGGGTGCAGCAGATCTGCCCCTCCCCCTTGTGGGGAGGGGTTGGGGAGGGGTCTTTGCCAAGCTCACAACACTCAATCTACTACTCATAACTATGCCCCGCCCTCAGCCCCTCGCGGACGCGATGGGCGATTTCCAGGAATTCCGGGGTTTCGCGGATGTCGAGCGGGCGCTCGTTCGGCAATGTCGAGTCGATCACGTCTGTCACGCGACCGGGGCGAGGCGACATGACGACGATCTTGGTGGAGAGGTAGACGGCTTCGGGGATGGAATGGGTGACGAAGCAGATCGTCTTGTTGGTTCGCGCCCAGAGTTTCAGGAGCGCGGCATTGAGGTGATCGCGGACGATTTCGTCGAGTGCACCGAAGGGTTCGTCCATCAGGAGCAGGTCTGCGTCGAAGGCGAGCGCGCGGGCGATCGAGGCGCGCTGCTGCATGCCGCCTGACAGTTGCCAGGGGAATTTCTTGTCGAAACCTGTGAGTTCGACGAGATCGAGTGCTCCCGCGATGCGTTTCTTCTGCTCGTGCTTCGGATAACCCATGATCTCCAGCGGCAGGGCGATATTCTTTTCGATCGTGCGCCAGGGATAAAGGGCGGGCGCCTGGAAGACATAGCCGTAGGCACGGGCCTTGCGGGCTTCATCCGGCGTCATGCCATTGATGGCGATATCGCCTGACGTCTTGCGCTCCAGGTCTGCGATGACGCGCAGGAATGTCGTCTTGCCGCAACCGGACGGGCCGATGAAGGAGACGAACTCGCCCTTGCGGATATCGAGACTGACATTGCTCAGCGCATGCACCGGCCCGTCATTCGTCTGGTAGGTGAGACAGAGATCCTTGGCGGATACGACGGAGGGTGCTTGCATCAATCAACCAGTCTTGTTTTCGCCGCGCGAACGCGATTTTCCATGATATGATTGCCGCCGGCTTTTCCGGCAGCACAGTCCTTGGAGGAAAAGGATGGACGTGAAATCAAAGCCCACCTGCCACATCGTTCGTCCCGACCACACCTATGACGGCAAGCAGGGGCTGAGCTATTTCCAGGGCATCGCGGCCGAGACGGTCGGCGCGAAGGGCATCTGCATGCATCTTTTGACGATCCCGCCCGGCGTGCGCGCCAAGGCGCATCTGCACGAGGCGCACGAAACGGCGATCTACATGCTCTCCGGCGAGGCGCATACCTGGTACGGCGATAAGCTGGAGAACCATGTGGTCCTGCGCGCCGGAGAGCTCTTCTACATTCCGGCCGGTGTGCCGCACCTTCCGGCGAACCTCAGCAGCACCCCGTGCACGGCGATCATTGCCCGCACCGACCCGAACGAGCAGGAGAGCGTCGTCCTGCTGCCTGATCTCGATGCGCTGGTGCCCGCGTGAAGCTATCTGCATAGCGGCAGCGGCCCCCACTTGATTGCGGCATCCGAGGCGAGGCCGATCGTATAGCCTTTCGGTCCTGAGGTGATCCGGGCAGTATCGTCGGCGCTGTTCTCTTCGCCTTCTGCGTGACAGGAGACCGTTGCAGTGAAGTTCTTGCCTTCGGTCTTCAGGACCTTCTTGATTTCGCAGTAGGAGACGGCGGTCGTGATGCCCTCTGATGTCAGGAGGTAGAAATTGTCCGAGCCCGTGCTCTCGCCGCTCTTGGCATAGGCGCAGCCATCCTTGTTGCCGTAGCTGCCCTTGATCGGCAGCGTGTCGGCCAAGGCCACAGCGGAAAGGGCCGCATTGGAGAGCGCGGCCAGGGAGACGAGGATCAGAAGCAAATGGCCGCGCATTGATATCACACCCCGCTTGCCGGGATGCCCGTGCGTTCGACCTTGCGCGGAGCGGTGATCTCCTTCCAGGTCGAGAGTGCCTTGCTGACGGCAGTGACCGGCTCGCGCTTGACGAATTCGCCATGGCCTGAGCGGGTCTTGATCGTGTCTTCCTCGATCGCCACGACGCCGCGCGTCAGCGTGTAGCGCGGCAGGCCAGTGACTTGCTTGCCTTCGAAGACGTTGTAATCGATCGCCGATTGCTGGGTCTTCGAGGAAATGGTCTTGGAGCGCTTCGGATCCCAGACGACGAGATCAGCATCGGCGCCGACGAGGATCGCGCCCTTCTTCGGATATATGTTGAGGATCTTGGCGATGTTGGTCGAGGTGACGGCGACAAATTCGTTCATCGTCAGGCGGCCCGTATTGACGCCATAGGTCCAGAGCATCGGCATGCGGTCTTCGAGGCCGCCGGTGCCGTTCGGGATCTTGGTGAAGTCACCGACGCCGAAGCGTTTCTGCGCCGTGGTGAAGGCGCAATGGTCGGTTGCCACCACCTGCAGCGAGCCGGAGGCGAGGCCGGCCCAGAGGCTGTCCTGATGCTGCTTGTTGCGGAAGGGCGGGGACATGACGCGGCGGGCGGCATGGTCCCAGTCCTTGTCGAAATATTCGGTCTCATCGAGCGTCAGGTGCTGGATCAGCGGCTCGCCATAGGCACGGATGCCCTTCTGCCGGGCGCGGCGGATCGCTTCATGGGCCTGTTCGCAGGAGGTGTGGACGATATAAACAGGGCAGCCGGCCATGTCGGCGATCATGATCGCGCGGTTGGTGGCCTCGCCCTCGACCTCGGCCGGGCGCGAATAGGCATGCGCCTCGGGGCCGTTATTGCCTTCCGACAGCAGCTTGGCTGACAGCGAGGCGACGACATCGCCGTTTTCCGCGTGGACGAGCGGCAGCGCGCCGAGCTCGGCGCAGCGCTGGAAAGAGGCGAACATCTCGTCGTCGTTCACCATCAGCGCGCCCTTATAGGCCATGAAGTGCTTGAAAGTGTTGATGCCCTTGTCCTGAACGATCGCCTTCATCTCGTTGAAGACCTGCTCGCCCCACCAGGTGATCGCCATATGGAAGGAATAGTCGCAGTTGGCGCGGGTCGACTTGTTGTCCCACATGGTCAGCGCCTCGAGCAGCGACTGGCCGGGCGAGGGAAGGGCGAAATCGACGACCATGGTCGTGCCGCCGGCGAGGGCCGCCCGCGTGCCGCTCTCGAAATCGTCGGAGGAATAGGTACCCATGAACGGCATTTCGAGATGGGTATGCGGATCGATGCCGCCGGGCATAATATAACAGCCTGTGGCATCCAGCACTTCGTTGCCGGAGAGGTTCGGACCAATCTCGACGATCTTGCCGCCGTCGATCTTCACATCCGCCTTATAGGTGAGGTCGGCGGTGACGATGGTGCCGTTCTTGATGACTGTGGTCATGATCGTTCCCTATTCTTTATCGTTGTTCGGCAGGCGAATAAAAGCTCGGCAATTCGGTGCTGAATTCGAGACGGCCCTCTATTGCAGCCAGGATCGTTTCAAGGACCGAGCGTCGCTCGCGTGAGATTTCCTGATTCCAGAAGCGCAGGACCGAATAGCCGTTTGCGTTGAGCCATTCGGTTCGACGTTGGTCGGTCACGCAATCGGCATGCTGGAAGCCGTCGATTTCAACGACCAGCCGCTCTTCGCGACAGAGGAAATCGACGATGAAGGGGCCGAGCGGAACTTGACGCGCGAATTTGTAGCCGTTCAGGCGGCGGGCGCGCAGGTCACTCCAGAGGCGATATTCTTCCTCGGTTTCAGTTTGTCGCAGGTTTCTTGCTTGCGCGGTCTTGGCGGGACGGTGTTTGCGGATGTCTTGTTTGATAATTTTTGTCGCGCCCGGAGCCCCCTCATCCGCCCTTCGGGCACCTTCTCCCCGAGGGGAGAAGGGGGGAGCGGCGACGTTCACCGTCCCCTTCTCCCCAGCGGGGAGAAGGTGGCCCGAAGGGTCGGATGAGGGGGCTCCGGGCGCAGTGCTATCCATCACACCACGATCTCCGCCGTCTCGACTACCGCATGAAACAGCACGTCAGCGCCGGCCGTTGCCCATTCCTTGGAAATCTCCTCAGCCTCGTTATGCGAGAGACCACCCACACACGGGCACATCACCATGGTCGCAGGCGCGACTTTGGCGGCCCAGCAGGCGTCGTGACCGGCGCCGGAAATGATGTTCATGTGGCTGTAGCCGAGGCGGTCTGCGGCGGAGCGGACGGAGGTGACGAGCTTTTCATCGAAGGTGACCGGCTCGAAGTGGCCGATCGCCTCGATGGAACAGCCGACACCCAGCACATCGCAGATCTTGGGCGCTTCGGCCTCGATCTTTGCCCGCATGCGGTCGAGCTTGGCCTTGTCGGGGGAGCGGATGTCGACGGTGAAGACCACCTTGCCCGGCAGCACGTTGCGGGAATTCGGCGAGAAGAAGACCTGGCCGACGCCGCCGACGGCGCCCGGCTGTTCGCCCATGGCGACACCCTGCACCATTTCGAGGATGCGCGACATGGCAAGGCCGGCATTGACGCGCATGTTCATCGGCGTCGAGCCTGTATGGGCTTCCTTGCCGGTCAGCGTGAATTCCAGCCACCACAGGCCCTGACAGTGGGTGACGACGCCGATCTGCTTGTTCTCCGCTTCGAGGATCGGGCCCTGCTCGATGTGATACTCGAAATAGGCGTGCATCTTGCGGGCGCCAACCTCTTCGTCCCCGACCCAGCCGATGCGCTTCAGTTCGTCGCCGAAGAGATTGCCGTCGGGATCCCTGCGATTATAGGCGAAGTCCAGGCTGTGAGCGCCGGCGAAAACACCTGAAGCCAGCATGGCCGGGGCGAAACGTGCGCCTTCCTCATTGGTCCAGTTGGTAACAACGATCGGATGCTTGGTCTTGATGCCGAGGTCGTTCATGGTTCTGACAACTTCAAGGGCGCCGAGAACCCCGAGAACCCCGTCATATTTGCCGCCTGTCGGCTGGGTATCGAGATGGGAGCCGACATAGACGGGAAGCGCATTCGGATCAGTGCCGGCGCGGGTGGCGAACATCGTGCCCATCTTGTCGACGCCAAGCGTCAGGCCGGCCTCTTCACACCATTTTTTGAAAAGGCTGCGGCCCTCGGCATCCGAATCCGTCAGCGTCTGGCGGTTGTTGCCGCCGGCGATCCCCGGGCCGATCTTCGCCATGTCCATGAGACTGTCCCAGAGACGGTCCCCGTTGACCCGCATATTTTCGCCTGGCGCTGCCACCATATTGAAAGTCCTCACCTGTTTTGCGGCAGTCATGCAAGGTGCATGCCCGCCATGTTCCCGTGGTCAAGTCCGTCGCCGCTTTGTTGTTCTTTCAGCGCCGGGAAATCGCCAGTTGCCTTTGTTTTTTATCTGGCAGATAATTTGACCGATTGGTAAACATTACAACTTCCATCGCTGCGCTCAAGACGAAAATCACGAAAGATACATACAAAAATACCGGCAAAAAGCACGGGCAGTTGCCTATTAAAGCGGCAGGAGAGGCTGTTCTTCGAATCTTGAGCGAAGGAATTGAATTCACGGGGAAAAGAGCGAATGGCCATACCGAGAGCGGCGAAGACACTTCGGCGGACACGCATCCAGGAGGAGAAGGAAGAGCAGATCCTGGAAGCGGCGCTCGATGTGTTTTCGGTCAGCGGTTTCCGCGGCTCGACCATCGACCAGATCGCCGAGGTGGCGGGCATGTCGAAACCGAACCTGCTCTATTATTTCCGCACCAAGGAAGCCATGCACCGCGCGCTGATCGACCGGGTGCTCTATAACTGGCTGGAACCGTTGAGGGCCTTCGATGCGGAAGGCAATCCGGAATCGGAAATCCGCAGCTATATCCGCCGCAAGCTTGAAATGGCGCGCGATTTCCCCCGCGAGAGCCGGCTCTTTGCCAATGAGATGCTGCAGGGCGCGCCCCATGTTCTCGATATGCTGAAAGGTCCGCTGAAAGAGCTGGTCGATGAAAAGGCAGCCGTCATCCGCACCTGGATCAAGAGTGGCAAGATCGCCTACTGCGATCCCTATCATCTTATCTTCTCGATCTGGTCGACAACGCAGCACTATGCCGATTTCGACGTGCAGGTCCGTGCCGTGCTCGGTGAAGAACATTCAGGCGACGGGCGTTTCGAGGATGCGGCGCGCTTCTTGGAGCAGCTTTTCATCGGCGGCTTACGGCCGGATCGGTCAGGTTCCTAATTCATCGCCGGCACTTGCCGCTTAGCCCATCATTGCCGGGAGCCTGGCGGCGAGCGTATCGATCGCCAGTCTTACCTTCGGCAGCATGACCGGAGAGCGCAGCCAGAGGGCATGGGCATCGAAGACATTCGCTGCCTCGTTTTTCAGCACCTGGACGAGACGGCCTGCAGCGACGTCGTGGCGGACCAACCAGCAGGGCAACCAGGCAAGACCGCGTCCGGCAACCGCGGCATCCGAGATCGCCCCGAGGTCGTCGAGCCGCAGGCGCGTCTTCGGCTGGACCTCTCGCCATCGATCGTCCGGCGTCGGGAATATCCAGCTTCTTTCATAATCGCCGCGGCGATAGACGATGCACTCATGCTGAGGAATATCTGCGATCGATTGCGGTATGCCATGTCGTTCCAGATAGGCGGGTGATGCGCATACGGTCATCCGCTGCCGAGCGACGGCCCGGGCCATCAGATCCGGATTATCTTTCAGCGGCCCGTTGCGGATGGCAAGATCGAGGCCGTCTTCCAGGAGATCGACGATGCGGTCGTTAAACGAGAGGTCGAGTTCCAGTTCGGGATGTTCATCGAGCAGTTCTTCCAGAACGGGCGCGATGCAGAGACGCCCGAAGAGCACGGGCATCGAGATGCGGAGCCGGCCGCGCACCGTGCGGCGGCCTGACTCCAGCATCGCCTCGCCGAAGCGGATTTCCTCAACCGCGCGCAGGCAGCGTTCGTAGAAGAAGCGGCCTTCCTCCGTCAGGCTCTGCATACGTGTCGTGCGGTTGAAGAGGCGTACGCCGAGACGCTGCTCCAGGCGTGCGATGGTCTTGCCGACGGCCGAGCGCGTAAGATGCAGCCGCTCGGCGGCAGCCGAAAAACCGCCGGCCTCGACGGCTTCGACGAAGATCGAGATGCCTTTCAAGTGTTCCATATTGTTTCCCTGACGGAACCAGTCTGGCGAATTAGTATCGCAACTGGAGAGAAGTTTTCAACGATATGTTCTGCTCCTCCGCAATCGGAAAAGGAGTGAGGCATGGATACGACGCGGCAATGGCAGATCGAGACGGTTGGACCGGAGCGGAAACTTGCGATAGGTGAGCGGAGGCTGGAGCCAGTTTCGAGTGATAGAATTCTCGTGCGGACGGAGGCCGTCTCGTTGAATTTTCGTGACAGGCTGGTGATGGAAACCGGCATGGGATTACCGCTGCAATTTCCTTTCGTGCCGGCTTCCGACATGGCGGGTATCGTGGAAGCCGTCGGTCCCGATGTCACCCGCTTCAAGCCGGGAGATCGGGTGATTTCGACTTTCTCGCCCGGCTGGATCGACGGACGCGGTCTGGGTGACGCCCGTACACCGCCCTACAGAACACGCGGCGGCTTCTATCCCGGCGTTCTCTCGCAATATACGGTGCTCTCGGAGGAATGGTATTCGCACGCGCCTTACACGCTCGATGCGGCTGAGGCGAGCACTTTGCCCTGCGCCGGACTGACGGCGTGGTTCGCGCTGATCGAGCGCGGCGGTCTGAAGGCCGGCGACAAGGTGCTGGTACAAGGCACGGGCGGCGTTGCGCTTTTCGGACTGCAGATCGCCAAGGCGCATGGCGCGGAAGTCTTCATCACATCGGGCAGCGCGGAAAAGCTGGAACGCGCCGTTGCCCTTGGTGCCGATCATGCGCTCAGCCGCAATGACGGGGACTGGGTGGAGCAGCTCTATTCGCTAACCGACGGCTACGGCGCCGATCACATCCTCGAGATCGTCGGTGGCGCGCATCTCGGTCAGGCGTTGAAAGCCGTGGCGGTCAATGGCCGCATCTCGGTCATCGGCGTTCTCGACGGTTTCGAAGTGTCCGGTCCGGCTGCCCAGCTCTTGCTCAAGGCGCCTGTGGTGCAGGGTATTTCGGTCGGTCATCGCCGGGCGCTGGAAGATATGGTCCGGGCGGTGGATCAGATCGGCCTGAAGCCCGTCATCGACAAGCGTTACGCTTTCGAGGAATTCCCCGAAGCCCTCGATCATCTCTATCGCGGGCCGTTCGGCAAGGTCGTGGTCGAGTTTTGAGGGATGGTTCCCTTCTCCTCAAGCGCGGAGAAGGGAATCCGATCAGGCGGCAACGCCTGCTTCGCCTTCGAAAGCAAAACCTTCGTCCGCCCATCCGGTCAGACCGCCGATCATAAGCTTGACGGACAGACCGAGGCGGGAGAGGCGGAGGGCCGCCTTGTCCGCGCCATTGCAATGCGGACCCGCGCAATAGACGACGAACAGCGTATCGTCAGGCCATTGCGACATGCGATGCGCGGTCATCTTGCCGTGCGGCAGGTTAAGGGCGCCTGGAATATGCGAGAGGGCGAAGAGTGCGGGCGAGCGGACGTCGAGCAGCACAAAATCGACCTTGCCGGAAGTGAAGGCGGCGTTCACATCCGAGCAGTCGGTCTCGAAGGCGAGCTTGCGGGCGAAGTGCTCGGCGGCAGCTTCGGGGGAGGCGGCAGGAATTTCGGAAACGGGGCTCGGCATGATCTCTTCCTTTCTTGGCTTGCTTGCTGCCGATCATTGCCGATGATAATGCTTGGCGAAATTGGCCATCATGACTGATAGCGTAAAGATCATGCCAAAATCGGATCAGCACAAGACACGAGGACCGCATGTGGTGGCGCTCGCCTATGACGGGCTCTGCACGTTCGAATTCGGTATCGCCTACGAGGTCTTCGGCCTGTCGCGGCCGGAGATGGGTGAGGACTGGTATCGTTTCTCGGTTGCCGGCGTAGAGCCGGGTCCGCTGCGGGCCGCCGGGGGGCTGACGGTCGCAGTCGACGAAGGACTTGAACTGCTTAGCGAGGCGGATCTCATCATCGCGCCGGGATGGCGGGCGATCGATGCGCCGGTGCCGGAACCCCTGACCGCTGCCTTGCGGGCTGCGCACCAACGAGGCGCGCGTGTGATGTCGCTCTGCTCGGGCGTGGCCGTGCTTGCCGCCGCGGGTCTGCTGGCCGGCCGGCGGGCGACCACCCATTGGCGCTATGTCGCCTCGATTGCCGAGCGTTACCCTGACATCGCACTTGATGCCGACGTGCTCTACATGGACGAAGGCAGTATCCTGACGGCAGCAGGCAGTGCGGCCGGCATCGACCTCTGCCTGCATGTGGTGCGCGACGATTTCGGCCCGGATGCCGCCAACAGCGTGGCGCGCCGTCTCGTCGTTCCGCCGCATCGCGAAGGCGGGCAGGCGCAGTTCATCGCAGCTCCTGTGCCGGAGGAAAGGGAAGGCATTCGCCTTGGACCGCTGATCGAATGGATGCGCGAGCGGCTGTCGGAGCAGCAGTCGATCAGTCTGCTTGCCGGCAAGGCCGGCATGAGCATGCGCACCTTCCAGCGGCGCTTCGAGGCGACGACGGGCGACAGCGTCGGCGAATGGCTGCTGAAGGAGCGGCTGCGGCATGCACGCGATCTCCTAGAGAAAGAGCTCGCAGTGTCGCTCGACGATATCGCTGTTGCCAGCGGCTTCGGCACGCTCGCAACCATGCGTCATCATTTTCGCCGGCGGTTGGGGACGAGCCCGAGCGCCTACAGGAAGTCGTTCGGGCTTTGAGGGCCGACGGATAAAGAAAAAGCCGCCGTGGAGGGCGGCTTTTTCAGGCTTTCGGAGATTTACTCCGCAGCCTGTCTTGCCATCGGGTTGTTCGGATGGGTCGTCCAGTTGGCATAGTTCGGATCGACGACCTTGCCGGTGCGTTTGTCGAGCGAGCCGGCCGGAAGCTGTTCCATGGTGATGCAATTTTCGACCGGGCAGACGCTGACACAGAGATTGCACCCGACGCATTCCTCGTCCATCACCTCGAAATGGCGTGCGCCATCGACGAAATTAGTGATCGCCTGGTGCGAAGTATCCTCGCAGGCGATGTAGCAGCGGCCGCATTTGATGCAGGCGTCCTGGTCGATCTTTGCCTTGGCGATGTAGTTGAGGTTGAGATACTGCCAGTCGGTGACGTTCGGCACAGCGCGGCCGGTGATGTCGTCGAGGGTCTTGTGGCCCTTTTCATCCATCCAGTCCGAAAGCCCTGTGATCATTTCCTGGACGATCTTGAAGCCGTAGGTCATGGCTGCCGTGCAGACCTGCACGTTGCCGGCACCGAGCACGAGGAATTCGGCTGCGTCGCGCCAGGTGGTGATGCCGCCGATGCCCGAAATCGGCAGGCCGTAGGTTTCCGGGTCGCGGGCGATTTCGGCGACCATGTTCAGCGCGATCGGCTTGACGGCCGGGCCGCAATAGCCGCCGTGGCTGCCCTTGCCGCCGACGGTCGGGTTCGGTGCGAAATTGTCGAGATCGACGGAGACGATCGAGTTGATCGTATTGATCAGGGAGACGGCATCCGTGCCACCGGCCTTGGCGGCGCGGGCGGGCCTGCGGATGTCGGTGATGTTGGGGGTCAGCTTGGTGATGACGGGCATACGCGTGTACTGCTTGCACCAACGCACGACCATTTCGATATATTCCGGCACCTGGCCGACAGCCGAGCCCATGCCGCGCTCGGACATGCCGTGCGGACAGCCGAAGTTCAGTTCGATGCCGTCGGCGCCGGTCTCTTCGACCAGCGGCAGGATGGTCTTCCAGGCCTGCTCCTCGCAGGGTACCATGATCGAGGCGATGAGGGCGCGATCCGGCCAATTCATCTTCACCTGCTTCATTTCCCGCAGGTTGGTCTGCAGGTCGCGGTCGGTGATGAGCTCGATATTGTTCAGGCCGAGCAGACGGCGATCGGCGCCCCAGATTGCGCCGTAGCGCGGGCCGTTGACGTTGACAACAGGCGGGCCTTCCTCGCCCAGCGTCTTCCAGACCACGCCGCCCCAGCCTGCCTTGAAGGCGCGCTCGACATTGTAGGCCTTGTCGGTCGGCGGAGCGGAGGCAAGCCAGAAGGGGTTCGGAGACTTGATGCCGACGAAATTATTGCGGAGATCAGCCATTGTTCAGTCTCCCCTTCAAGCGACCGCGACAGCCGAAGCGGCTGCGGCAGTCAATGTGCGGTGAATGGATTCGGCCGCATCGCGGCCATGAGCGACGGCAGATACGGTGAGGTCTTCGCCGCCGAAGACGCAGTCGCCGCCGGCCCACACACCTTCAATCGACGTGCGGCCGTCGGCATCCACGGCGATACGACCGGATTCCATGCGCAACGCGCCGAGGCTCGAGGCCTCGAAGGTCTGGCCGATGGCTTTCAGGATGTGATCGGTGGTGATGACGCCGGTCTCGCCGGTGCCGGTGAGGCGGCCGTCGACGAGGCTTGTATATTCGACCTCGATCGCTGCCACCTTTCCATCCTGCGAGAGGATGGATTTCGGTGCCAGCCAGTGGCGGATGATGACGCCCTTGGAAGTGGCGAGATCCTGCTCGAATTCCGAGGCGTTCATATGCTCCTTGCCGCGGCGGTAGCAGATGGTCACTTCCTCAGCGCCGAGCAGCTTTGCCTGCACGGCGGCGTCGATTGCCGTCATGCCGCCGCCCAAGACGACGACGCGGCGGCCGATGGCGATGTCGCCCTTGTTCTTGGCCTGACGGAGCGCGGCGATGAAATCGACGGCGTCATCGACACCCGGCAGGTTTTCGTTGTCGACGCGCAATGCGTTGACGCCGGCAAGCCCGAGGCCGAGAAAGACGGCATCATACTGGCTCTGCAGGTCGGCGAGCGAGAAATCGCGGCCGAGCTGCTCACCGTGCTTCACCTCGATGCCGCCGATCGAAAGGACGTAGTCGACTTCCTTCTGGGCGAAGTCATCGACCGTCTTGTAGGTGGCGATGCCATATTCGTTGAGGCCGCCGGATTTCGGCTTGGCGTCGTAAATCACGACCTCGTTGCCCTTGACCGCGAGGCGGTGGGCGGCGGCAAGGCCGGCGGGGCCTGCGCCGACGACGGCAATCCTCTTGCCGGTCGGCGCTGCGCGCCGGTAGAACTGCTTGCCGGCGGCCATGGCAGCATCCGTCGCATAGCGTTGCAGGCGGCCGATCTCGACGGGGCGCTCTTCGGCCGTGTTGCGCACACAGGCCTGCTCGCAGAGCTCTTCGGTGGGACAGACGCGGGCGCACATGCCGCCGAGGATGTTCTGGTCGAAGATCGTCTTCGCCGAACCCAAGGGATTGCCGGTCGAGATCTGGCGGATGAAGAGCGGGATGTCGATGGAGGTGGGACAGGCCGTCATGCACGGCGCGTCATAACAGAAATAACAGCGATCGGCTGCGACCAACGCTTCGTGATTGTCGAGGCGCGGATGAAGATCGGAGAAATTAGCCTCGTACTCGGCAGACGAAAGCCGGCCGGCACGAATCCCAGTTTCCAGACGTCCCATTGAAGTTCCCTCTTTATCGGTAACGACTAGTGAGGGAATCGTAACTCAGGTTCAAAAATTTATCAAACGGTAAAATTTTGGCAATTTTCTTTCGTTGGCATCGTTTAACTGGCTGATTTTATTTGCTGTGATGATTCTTTGAGCAGCCTCTGCCTTTCAGTTGGCTGGCAACCAGGATTTCGGCTTCCGGAAAAAATAACAAAAATCGAATTTTTTTCCGGACTGACGGAACCAAAGTTAACGCACGTAGTTAATGCGATATCCGAATGATGACCGCATCGACCCAACATGCGCGCCCCCAACCCATCATTCGGACGTACTCACGGTCCCCTCCCGGTGAGTGAAGACAGCTGGTGCGCCGCCCTCGCACCGGCTGTTTTTCGTCAGGGCTGAGCAACCCCAGCAAAAGCGTGCAGCGGTTTGCGTTTGCAATTGCGCGAAAAACAACGTCTCAGGCGCGCTTCAGGATTTCGAATTCCGTTTCCGGAACCGTCAGGCGATATTCGATGCGGCCGGGCGCGAGCGTTAGTTCGGCCTTGCCGTTGACGGAAGAAGGCACTACGCGCTCCAGCACCGTGCGGCCGAAGCTGTTCTCGCTGAATTCGTGCACATCGGCTTTATTGGGAAGCATTTCCACCCAGGTCAGCTCGATTGCCTGGCGGCCGGCGATGTCAGCCTCTCGGCAATTCAGCGTGATTGATGTCGCTCCGCTGGCGATTGCGCCGTAGGAGGCGGAATTGACGATCAACTCATGCAGCGCCAGGCCGAGATGCACGGCGGCGTTCGGCGTCAGATGGGCGTTGACACCAAAAATCGGCATGGCGCCGGATGGTTCCGGCCAATAGGGGGCGAACTGCTTTTCGGCAAGTTCGAACAGGAAGGCGCCGCGCCAGCTGGAATCGGTGATCAGATCCTGAGAGTTGGACAGCGACTGAAGGCGTCCACGGAATTTCGCGAGGAAAACATCGAGAGAAATGGTGTTGCGTGCGGTCTGGGTTGCGATGCCTTGGATAATGGCAAGCAGGTTCTTGGAGCGGTGGGAAAGCTCACGCAGAAGCGATTTCAGCACCTTTTCACGGTGCCTGCTTTCGGTGACTTCCGAGATGACCGAAAGCAGACCGTAATTGCTGCGCTCGCCTGTGCGCTGAACGTTCAGTTCGAATGTCCTGGTTTCGCCGTCGATGGTAACATCGATCTCGGCATTGCTGGTGGCGCCGGTCTCGAGCACCCTCTGCTTCATTGCGGCAAGCGATTTGCCGTGCGCTTCGCCAAACAGCGAGCCGTCATCTCCGCCGGCGATGAAACGCTTCTGGAAATGGGGGAGAAGATTTTCGACATAGACTATGGCAAGGCTCGCATCCTGGTACAGGATCGAGATAGCGGCGCTGGCGAGCGCACGCTCCATCATGGCCGCCTTGCCTTCGATGGTGAAAGGCGTTCCGGACAGTGGTCCAGTCGTATTCACTCGGCCGCCTTTCCTCAGTCCCTTCGACATACGGAGAGTGTTACCCCTCCCGACAAAAACTGCCGGCCATTCTAAGAGCAAGCGCTGCAAAAACCGTTAAAGCCGCCAGTCCGCTCCGGCAGACCCGGAACGCATCCATTACTGTATTGGTTCCGGCGTCCCTGAAATTCCTGTTCAGGCGGCCACACGGGTCGTTTCATTGAAGAAAAGCGCCTGGCTGATCAGGGCCTTGACCATGTCCGGGTTGAAGGGCTTGGTGACGAGGAAGGTGGGCTCCGGCCGCTCCCCGGTCAGCAGTCTCTCGGGGAAAGCGGTGATGAAGATCACGGGAACGCTCGATGTCTTTAGAATATCGTTGACGGCATCGATGCCCGAACTGCCGTCGGCAAGCTGGATATCGGCCAGCACCATGCTCGGCTTCGTCCTATTATAGAGCGCGATTGCTTCCGTATGGGTGCGGGCGATGCCGGTGACGCGGTGGCCGAGGCTTTCGACCATCTGTTCGATATCCATAGCGATCAGCGGTTCGTCCTCGATAATCATGATATCGGTGGCGACTTGAAGCGAGATCTCATGAGAAGCCTTGTCGAGCAGCTGCACGGTTTCCTCCTCGCTGACTTCGAGAATGTCGGCGATTTCCGAGATGCGGAAATTCTCGACCGAAGCAAGCAGGAAAGCCTGCCGGGCGAGGGGAGAAACCTTTGAGAGGTTCAGCGTCGCGCGCTGTTCCCAAGCATAGGGAGAGGAGGGCTCCGGAATCTCGACCGCAGTGGAACCAAACAGTTGCGTGAACAGTTTGTAGAGTGCGACGCGATCATTCGCGGTATCCGGGAATATGGTGAGATCTGCGATGATCGCCTCCAGGGCCGCTGCGACATAGGCGTCGCCAGAAGTCTGTGTGCCGGTAAGCGCGCGGGAATAGCGACGCAGATAAGGAAGGTGCGGCGCAATTCGAGTAGAAAGGGTCATTAAAAACTCCCGTTTACGGGCCGGTAAATGGCTGCAACGGTCTGAAAACGCGGTTTTCATAAAAAAGTTCCGACATGTGGGGAACTTTTTTTGCCGCGTCGCATTATTCTAGCCGACACAAATGAAGGGCGTCACGTTTTGACCCATGGCGAGGGGAATGATCTGCAGAATCAACGGTTTGAACGAACCGGCCTAATCGGTCGCAGATCCGTTTCACTTAGCTTGCACAGTAGACTTTGCCTTTCATCCCAAGACAACAGGCAAGAAGCGATCCATTGATGACGACACAAAAGACAAAGGCATCCGACGAGCGCCAGGTAGAACTGCGGCCGAGCGATATATTGGATCCGAACAATCAGATCGGCGTGAGGCTACGATCGCTCTATGCTGCCGCTCAGGAGGAAGCCATTCCCGAGCGCTTCCTCGATCTGCTCGAAAAGCTCGATCAGGCCGAAATGATGGCCTCCGCCAAGATGGCCGAATAGGAATACCCGCATGGATAAAGCGCAACCGAGCTTCAAGCGCGAACTCCTGGCGGCCCTGCCGAGCTTGCGTGCTTTTGCCATATCGCTGATCGGCCGGCACGACCGCGCCGACGACCTGGTTCAGGACACCATCATGAAGGCCTGGGCCAAACAAGATCATTTCGAGATGGGCACCAACATGAAGGCCTGGCTCTTCACGATCCTGCGCAACGAGCTTTACAGCCAGATGCGCAAGAGCGGCCGTGAAGTGCAGGACAGCGACGGTTTGTTTACCGAATCCATGGCGACGCACCCGTCGCAATATGGCGCGCTCGATCTGCAGGACTTCAAGAAGGCGCTGGACCAGCTGCCGCCGGACCAGCGCGAAGCGATCATCCTGGTCGGCGCCTCGGGTTTCTCTTATGAGGAAGCGGCGGAAATCTGCGGCTGCGCCGTCGGCACCATCAAGAGCCGCGTGAACCGCGCGCGCCAGCGCCTGCAGGAACTCCTGCAGATTTCTGGCGAGGCGGATTTCGGTCCGGACGCAACCTCGGCGCCGCTGACCTCGAAAGCCTTCGCCTTCTGATCGACATGTTTCCTGGCAGGATGGCCGGCCGCCCCAAGGGCGCCGGCTTTTCGTTGGGATGCGGAGGGCGGCTTCCCTTGTGCATCTTTGCGTCAGCGCGACAGGAAAAACGTGGGGTGAAGGAAAGACGCGGCGGGGCTAATCGTCGCGCTTTGAGCCGACCAGATTGGCGGCGACGAAGGCGGCGGCGATACCCGCCATCAAGAGCGGCTGGGAGCGAACCAGGCCGAGACCGACGGTTGCCAGAGATTCCAGAGCGGCGCGGCGCTCGCGGGCCCGGCGGGCTTCCCGGGCATTGATGACCGCCATGACAACGAGCACGACGATTGCGATCAGCAGCGCGCAGGCCGCCAGGAAGAGGGCTGCACCGATGGCGCCGTAGATGCCGGCAAGCCAGATGGCGCCGGCGGTAACGGCAAGCGCGTAAGCGGTCAGCAGAAAAAGCAACGCAACGGCGATGAAGATGCCGTTGCGCTTGGTGCGTTCCACCGTGCGGTGGATGCTCGTGCCGACGAGCAGGCTCAGGATCGGGGAGAGCATCGGGCCTCCTTGAGCAATTCCGGCAAAAGTGCCTAACAGTTGCGTTCGAAATTGCGTGAAAACAACGAGATAGAGTATTCCCAGCTTCGAAGGACGCGGAAATGTTCTATCGGCGGGCGAACATGGCAAGGAGCAGGCCGAAGGCGGCAGCGGCGCCGACCGTTGCCAGCGGATGACGGCGGACCGTATTGCGGACTTCGCCGGCGCTGCGCATGTAGCTCTGCTGCAGTTCCTTCAGCAGATCCTCCCCGCGGCCGAGAATGTCTTCATAGCTTGCGGATGCCTGCGAACGCAGCTTCTCCCCTTGGTGGCGGGAGGTCTTGCCGAGAACATGGGTCAGTTCGGCGAGCTCTTCGCGAAGCGCCTCGATCTGATCCTCGATGCTGGTTTCGAGATTTCGGAGGGCGCCGTTGCGGCGGCGACTGGACTGAAAGAGGGAATAGGCCATGACTGTCTCCATAGCTGGGCGCGATATGCGCCGCCCGGTTTCGCGGGGTCAGCAGCATCCATGGCACAGCAAAGGGCGCCCGGCTTTGACCCAAATCATTGCGGACAACGCATCTGGGTCGGAAAGGTTCCTCAGCCGACGGTCAGCGCGCTATGGGCAAGCACGAAAGGCGTGCCGTCGAGGGGCACTTTATTAACGCGCAGCGGGCAACCGAAAACGGCCTGCATCGTTGCGTCCGTGAGTACATCGTGCACATTGCCGGATGCGGCCTGGCGCCCGGATTTCATCAGCACGACCCTGTCGGCAAAGAGAGCAGTCAGATTGAGATCGTGCATGACCGCAATCACGCCGCCGCCGCGTTCGCAGAAGTTGCGCGCCAGTCCCATGATCGTCAGCTGATGGCTGATGTCGAGGCTGGAGACGGGCTCGTCCAGCAGCAGCCAGCATGGTTTGCCGTCCACGATCGGTTCGGCGATCTGGCAGAGCACGCGGGCCAGCTGCACGCGCTGCTGCTCTCCGCCCGAGAGCTCCTGATAAAACCGCGCCTCAAAGCCGCTGAGATCGACTGATGCGAGCGCTCCTGCTGCGGTCGCGTCTGCCTGATCCGGGTGAAGGTTGAGGCCGGACGTGAGCCCCATGCGCACGATCTCCCGGACCGTGAAAGGAAAGGAGATGGCACTTGCCTGGGGCAGAACCCCACGGATGGAGGCGAGCTGCCACGGCTTCAGCGTGCGCACCTCTTCGCCGTTCAGCCGCACCGAACCATCGTAGGCCAGTTCGCCGGAAATCGCCTTCATCGTCGTCGTCTTGCCGGAGCCGTTGGGCCCGGCAACGGCCGTCAGTTCACCCGCCTTCGCGGTAAAGGCGACATCCTGGACGATAGTCTTGCCGGAAAGGCGCACGCTGAGACCGGTAACTTCGATCATCGATACAAACTCAAAAGGCAAGGCGCGAACGCTGCCGCAACAGGATCCAGAGGAAAAAGGGGCCGCCGACTGCTGCGGTGATAATCCCGATCGGCAGTTCGGCAGGTGCGACGATCGTGCGGGCGAGCACATCTGCGAAAATCAGCAGCGAGCCACCCAGCAGTGCCGCAGCCGGCAGCAGGAAGCGGTGATCCGGGCCGATCACCATACGCAATATATGCGGCACAACGATGCCGATAAAACCGATGCCGCCGCTGACGGCAACGGAAGCGCCGGTTGCTGCCGCTACGGTGACGATCGCAATATTCTTCAGCCGCTGAACCGGCACGCCCATGTGGAAGGCGGCCGCTTCGCCGAGCGTGATGGCGTTCAGGCCGCGCGCCATGAAGGGCAGGGCGACGAAGGACAGGAGGATGACGGGGCCGGCTGCTGATATCTTGATCCAGGTGGCGCCGGCGAGCGAGCCCATGCCCCAGAAGGTGAGGTCACGCAGCTGCTGGTCATTGGCCATGTAGATCAGCACGCCCGTCAGCGCGCCGGCCAGGGCGCCGAGCGCGATGCCGGCAAGCAGCATGGTGGCGACGGATGTGCGGCCATTGCTGGTGGCAACCCGGTAAAGAGAAAGCGTCGTGACGAGCCCGCCGCCGAAGGCCGCAAGCGGGAGGGCATAAATGCCGAGCGCCAGATAGAAAGGCGCGGCGACGGAGCCGCCGAGCACGATCATCACCACTGCACCCAGTCCAGCACCGGAGGAAACGCCGACAAGGCCGGGATCGGCCAGCGGATTGCGGAACAGGCCCTGCATGACCGTGCCGGAGACGGCAAGCGAGGCACCGATCAGAAAGCCCAGGATGGCGCGAGGCAGGCGGATATCGAAGATAATGATCCGGTCGCGTGCGCTGAGCGCGGTTTCGGATCCCGTGATGTTTCTGACGACATCGAGAATGGAGGCATCCGACGCCCCTGTCGTGACGGAAAAGAGCAGGGCGAAAGCGGAAGCCACGACGAGGAAGGCGATGCCCAGCAGGGCAAGCCCGGTTCTGTCGCCCGCCTGCCGGCTTTCGAGAAATAGGGCTAACGGGGATCGCCTGTTTTCCATCATGGCTTCCGGAACGGCCATGCTCAGCCTCCGTAGATCGCCGTATTGAGTTCGCGCACGGCGCTTGCCGTGCGCGGACCGAAGCCCAGGAGGTGGAGGCCGTCCATGCGAATGATCGCCTTCTTTTCACCGGCGGGTGTCAACGCAATCGCCGGCTGGGTGAGAAGATCCTCGTTCTTGGTGCCCGCGCCATCGCCGCGATCCATCATCAGGATTACGTCGGGCTTGGCGTTGATGATGGCCTCGTCGCTGAGCGGCTTATAGCCAGCGAATTCCCCGATCGCGTTGATGGCGCCGGCGAGCTTGATGACACTATCCGCCGCCGTGCCGCTGCCTGACGCCATAATGCGGCCGTTCTGAGCGCTGAGGACGAAGAGGGCGCGCTTGCGCTCGGCCTCCGGGCGCTTCTCTGCGTCGGCAACGGCCGCGTCGAGGTCGGCGCCGACCTTTTCCTCAAGCGCCTTTGCCTTGTCCTGAACGTTCAGCAGCGTACCGACGCGATCGATCTTGGCGATGATGCCGTCACGCGTATAGGCATTCGGGACGGTTTCGAAGGGGACGCTGGCGTTCTTGAGAACATTCAGCGCTTCCTGCGGACCGGAGCCTTCGACGGCGATGATCGCCGTCGGGTTCATGGCGAGAATACCTTCCGGCGAGAGGGCGCGCATGTAACCGACGTCAGGCAGCTTCAGTGCCGCTTGCGGATACATGCTCGTCGTGTCGCGGGCGATCAGCCTGCCTTCCTCACCGAGTGCATAGATGATCTCGGTAACGTCGCCGCCGATCGAGACCAACCGCGAAGTATCGAGCCTGTTCTCCCCGGCATGGGCGGTGCGAACGAAAGCATAGCTCTTGCCAGCGGGTGCGGCCGGGATCAGCGGCAGGGCAATGACAGCCGCCGTCAGGGCCAGTTTCCAGAGGCGGATCCGGCGCAGGTGTTCAAGCATCTTCATTGTTGCGATCCTTATGCGGCGACGCTCGTGGCTCGCGGGAGGTCTTCCATGATCTCACGCCATGCGGCATTCTCGTCGGAACCTTCCTTTCGCTTGCCAAAGAACTGGATGATCAAGTTGCCGGCAGCGTCATAGGCTTCGAGCGAGGTGACATGACCGTCCTTGGTCGGCTTGCGCACGGCCCAGGTCTCGGCGATGTGGTCCTGGCGCAGATGCAGGTGGAAGGTCTCGTCGATGATATTGATCCATGGACCCATCGGCTGGACGTTGAAGATCGGGCCGGAATGGATCTGCACGATGCCGTTATTGGCAACGAAGCACATGATCGGCAGGCCTGATTTGACGGAGGCATGCATCATGTCTGCCGTCGCCCTATTGTCGAGCTT
The DNA here is from genome assembly GCF_014195325.1 of Rhizobium sp. BK650. Lineage (GTDB taxonomy): Bacteria > Pseudomonadota > Alphaproteobacteria > Rhizobiales > Rhizobiaceae > Rhizobium. Next base: position 210,816 of record NZ_JACIBK010000001.1, read on the forward strand.
CCAGGCATAGTCGTCGCCGACGGTGCGCACGGCGGCCTGGCGGCCGATCTTCAGGCGTTTCAGCATGCCGAAGAATTCATGCGTGTCGGTCATCTTGCTCCAGTTGTCGCGCAACTCTTCACGGCTAACATTGCCGTCTTCGTCAGCATCAAAAGAAGCCTCTGTTTCGATCAGTTCCTGCGACTGGTCCTCGACCTTCAGTTCGGCGACGATGCGATGGTAGGCGTCGACATGGGATGCCGGCCGCAGATGGATCTTGTGGACGGCATTACCCGCCTTGTCGAAATACTGGAGGCTGAGGCGCTCGCTGTCGCCATCCTTCTTGGTGACGGCAAAAGCGTGGACCCAGCGGCTCGGAAAGACGCGCAGGTCGATGTTGTCGCCGAGTACGATCCCATTGTGCTCGCCGATCTTGATGTTTTCGTAGATGCCGATCTTCTCGTGCACGGCGCTTTCGTTGCGCGATAGCGCCATAACCTCGCCGAGATCGGCGACACGCTCCAGGAGCTTTGCGGCGCTGGCATCGATGCGCGTTGCACTGATGCCGACTTCCGCTGCGACGAGGGCGGCCTCGGAGATCTTCAGCTGCGCGGCAATGTCGCGCTCGCGCATCTTCGGATTTTCGGCGCGGAATGCGCGGATTTCTGCTGGTGCCGGTCTGGTCTGCTCGGTCATGTCCTACCCTGCTATTGAGCTTACTTGTTGAGAATGAGTTTGCCCTGACGGGTGATCTTCAGGCGGTAGATCACGCCATCGTGCCGAATCATGATCTCGTTTGCGTTGCGAAAAAGATCGCCGCTTTCGAGAACGCGGATATCGGCCACCGCAGGTTGGTTCCGCAGTGGTGCGAGCTTAAAGGTATCTGGCTTTTCAACCATCATTTCGGTCGGCTTATTCCGTGATTGCGGGGGTCAAGATCCCGGCTCCGGTGACATTTATCTTGACTCTCATACTCATAGTTTTTTAAAGACGCAATAATAGAAGACAAAAGCAGTCAAGTTTTAGATCCTGCTGTTTTGAAGCCGCTGGACGGCGGTCGATTTGCTTTATGGGGAGACGATAATGACGGGTCGGATCGCTGCGTTTACGGCCGGTATGCTGTTTTCGGTTTCGGGCGTGGCACAGGCCTATGCGCAGGCTGCGGCGCCGGCCGCAAAGCTCGATGTCGAGCTCAATGCGCTGGCGCCCTCCCAGAAGGGCTGCATGATGACCTTCGTTGCCGAGAACAATCTGGCGACGCCGATCAACAGGGTCTCCTTCGAACTCGCCTTCTTCAACGACAAGAACGCCGTCGATCGTATCACCGTGCTCGATTTCCGCGATCTGCCGCAGGGCAAGAAGCGCGTGCGCCAGTTCGATATGCCCGGTGTCAAGTGCGAGACGGTTACGCGCATCATCATCAACGATACGCCTGTCTGCGACGGACCGGCGGCAGGCGAATGCATGAAGGGTCTCGTGACCCGCTCGCAGATCTCAGTTCCTTTCGAAGGCTAAGACGAGGTCGAAGGCTAAGACCTAAGCCGGCGGAAATCCGGCGTGCATGTTCAGGCTGTCCGAGGCGTAAAATGGCGATTTCAGCGAAGTCCAGATCGAGACGGGGGCTCATCGAGGAGGCGAGCACCGACAGTAGCGTGAACGACAACAATCCCGGCCACGAGCTTTCCGACCTGCACAGCGCGCAGCGTCAGCCGCCCGGCGAGACGGTTATCCATTATGCGCGTTTTGCGCAGATATCGTCGTTCCCCGATCATCCGGAGGCCGTACCGGCAACTGCCATCACTCCGTTGCCGATGGATGCGGTGGTGGAAAAGCAGGAAAACGAGAAGACGCCGGTGCGGCGCCGGCTGACGCTGACCTGCATTTGCTCGCTGGTCTTTCATGCGGCATTGGCCGCTACACTGATCATTGCGTTTCCGAAGGCGCCGGAGGAGGCGCTAATGGAGGCAGGGGAAGCCATCAGTGTCGTTATGCTGGGCAGCTCGGATGCCGACCAGAGTGCAGCCGGCGAGACCAAGGTGACCATTCAGGAGGAACTCATTCCTGAGACGGTCCAGCCCGACGTGATCAAGCCGGTGGAGACGGCGGAGGTGCAGCCCGAAGCTTTTCAGCCGGAGCCCGTCCAGCCGACAGAGGTCCAGCCGGTAAAGACGGAGACTGTACAGCCCGCGCAGGAGGTTACTCGTCAATCACCGGAAACAGTGGCGGCGGCTGAGCCGGAAGTGTTGGTGTCGGAAACGCCTGCGGAAACCTCCGTCGCTCACCCGGTGTCGTCGGTCGCCCCTGAGCAGATAGCGGAGGCGCCGATGACCCCAGACGCTCCTGTACCCCCCGAAGCAACGGTCGCGCCGGACACGCCCCCGGCTTCTGCAGAGCCACCTGCGGCAACGGCGGCGCAATCCAAGCCGGAAGAGATAAAGCCCATGGAGACGGCTCCGACGGAGGTGGTGACGCCGCTGCCGAAGCCCAAGGTGGAAAAGCCTGCAGAAAAGAAGCCGATAGAACGAAGACTGCCGGCAAAGAAGGCACAGGGTTCGGAAGGGAATTCGAAACAGGAATCGCGCAGAGGCGCCGCAGATGGTCAGGCTGACGCCAACTCGGATAATAATTCGAGCACTTCAGGCGGGAGGAACGGATCAGGCGGGGCGTCGGAAGCCAATTACAAGGGCAAACTTGTTGCACGCCTGTTCCGCTGCATCGACCGGATGGAGTCGCGATACCGCAGCGATCCCGTTACCTTGACGGTTCGCATTACGATGAGCCGCAGCGGCGATATTACGTCATCGGGCATCGTCCGGGGGTCTGGCCGCCCTGATGTGGATGGCGCTGCCCTCGGCAAGGTGGCTTCGTGCAATCTTCCGGCTCTGCCGGATGATATGGCCGGATCCTCACGCACCTACACATTTCCGGTTCAGGTCAAATCCCGATAATATGATTAAAACAATCAACTTTATACTTTACTCCAAAAATCAAGTTTAATAAGGTCCCGCTCGCACACGCAGGAATCGTGTGACGATCAACGAGCGAACGGGTGGCAAATGGCTCGAAAGGCGAAGAAGGGGGCGAACCGGGAGATCCGTGTTCAGGGCGAGCAGGAGGCGCAGCAGTCCTCCTCCGGGCGCTCCAAGCTGGATGGCCGCAGTTTCCTCTACGTCGGCGGGCGCGATTGCCAGGTGGCGCATCTGCGGGAAATCGCCAGCAGCTTCGGCGCCGAACTCATCCACCACGACGGCGGCCTGCGCGAAGCCGTCTCCCGCATCGATACGCTGCTACCCTCCGTCGACTGCGTGTTCTGCCCCATCGACTGTATCAGTCATGACGCATGCCTGCGCGTGAAGACCGGCTGCAAGAAGTTCAGCAAGGCTTTCATCCCGCTGCGCAACGGCAGCAAATCCAGCCTGGAACGGGCGCTGCAGACGATGAACGAAAGAGACAATTCCCGATGAATGGGCATTTTTCGATGAATGACGGGCACCCCGACGGGTTCACGATGATCGGCCTGCACAAGCTCGCCGCTCACAACGGCGACAGCCTCGTGCCGGAGCTTTACGAGATTTTCCTCGAGAATGCCGCACGCCGGCGCTCCTATCCCAAGGTAGTTCTGTTTCCCGCCTGGGAGGCGCGCATGCCAGGCGAAGCGGCTGCAAAACCCATTGGCACGGATGCCGCCAATGGCACTAATATAGTCGCCTTTCCGTTCTATGCGGAGCGGGCGGACAAGAAAAAGGCATGAGGGCTTCCATGTATATCGCGATGAACCGCTTCAAGGTGGCTATCGGCGCCGAGAGCGATTTCGAGACTGTCTGGCGCAATCGCGATTCCAGCCTGTCGCAAGTTCCGGGCTTCATCGAGTTCCGCCTGCTGCGCGGCAAGGCCAATGCGGAGGAGGGCTATACGCTGTTTTCCTCGCACACGCTCTGGCGCAGCGAAGAGGATTTTCTGAACTGGACGAAGTCGGAGAATTTCCGTGCCGCGCATCGCAATGCCGGGGAGCGCAGGGAGATGTACAAGGGGCCTCCGGTGTTCGAAGGGTTCACTGTGGTCGACGGTATTTAAGGCGCGGTTGTGGGTGCAGTCGCGGCTTGTCCCCCTTCTCCCCGACGGGGAGAAGGGGAGATCTAGGCCCGCACGCGCCAGAACGCGCTCACTGAGACCGCCACCCAGCCCAGCATCATCGCCCAGCCGCCCGTTGGCGCGGCATAGGGGAACAGGCTCCCGCCGGTAAAGCGCAGGGTGACGAGATCGCCGGCGAAGAGCAAATTCCCTATGATCATCAGCAAACCGGCCAACCCGGCGGTTTTGATTTTGCCGGTTCCCAGCGCCAGTGCCAGGAGGGCAGGGGCATGGGCCAGAGACATCGCGGAGGCAGAGGCGGCGAGATAGGCTTCGCCGCCGCCATGAGCGGCAAGGGCGGCGAGCGCCACACCTGCTAGGCCGAACAGGCCGGCAAAGAGGAAGAGCACCGGCTCCAGACGCGCGTTCAGGCTCATGGCTATTCCTTGTTCTGCATGTGGTGGGCAAGCCGTTCCACTGGCGCCCAGATCAGGTCGCGCAGCGCTTGGCTGGCGATTGTCTCATCCATCGCCCGGCGGAAGCAGAGCAGCCATTCGTCGCGCTCGACAGGGCCGATCTCGGCGACGAAATGACGGCTGCGCAGACGCGGATGGCCGCGCTTGTCGGTATAGAGCGGCGGGCCGCCCAGATAGCCGGTCATATATTCGTAGAATTTCTCTTCGCTGCCTTTGAGATCAGGCGGGTGCACGGCGCGCACGTTTTGCGCCTCGGGCAGCGTGTCCATCAGCTCGTAGAAACGATGCGTCAAAGCGCGGACGACCGGATCACCGCCGATCGCCTCATACAAGGTCGTCACCTGTGAAGTCGCGTTTTCCGACACGAAACCATCCCATTCGTACCCGCACCCGAGCCGCGCGTCCCTTCGCTGCTCTTTTCGGTCCGATGCCTAAATGCACCCGATCAAAAAGGATCGCAACTGTCATCAAAATACCGCGTCATTTCGCGCATAATCCTTGCCAGGCAGGCTCACTACCCGATTCCGCTTGACAAAACCGTCTGGACGGTATCTTTATAAATTCATGTCGAACGCTCATCATCGCAAGAAACAACCCGTGCTCGTGCGCCAGCAATTGCTGGAGGTCGCTGCACGTCTCGCCGGTGAGCAAGGCATGGGCGCTGTCACCCTTGATGCGGTCTCGGCTGCGTCGGGCGTCAGCAAGGGCGGTCTGTTGCATCATTTCCCGACCAAGAATGCACTGCTGGATGCCCTGTTCGAGAGCCTGCTGGAAAAGTTCGACGCCGATATGGGCGAGCTGATGCGCAGCGATCCCTTGCCGCAGGGCCGTTTCTCGCGCGCTTATCTCCAGGCGGTGTCCGGGCTGAAGGATCGTCCTGACGATTCCAGGAGCTGGACACAGGTGACGGTCGCCCTACTTGCCGAACCCCGGTTGCGCCAGCGATGGCGACAATGGGTGGCGGCGAGGGCCGAGGAATACATCGGCACCGACTCCGCGCTCGACACTCTGATCGTGCGTTTTGCCGCCGATGGCCTGTGGTTGGCAGATACGCTTGATAGCCATGACATCAGTGGCGCTCTGAGGCGAGATCTGATCGCCCGCCTCATCGACCTGACCCACAAGTAAGCCCGGCGCATTCCCATTGTCCGGCCCGTTTCGGGTAATGACGGGGATGCTCCATCTCTTTTGTTTTACGCAATTCCGGGCTCAAAATCGCGCCGCACTTTCTGGAATTGCTCGAGTAAGGAATACCGTCATGAACCCAGCTGCCGTTTATGGGCTGCTCGTTGCAGCCATCGTGCTTGAAGTTATCGGCACGACCGCCCTTCAGCTCTCCCAGCAGTTCACCCGTCTCGGGCCGACGGCGCTCGTCGTCGCCTGCTATGGGGCTGCCTTCTACTGCCTGTCGCTGACGCTGAAGCACATTCCCGTTGGGATTGCCTATGCGATCTGGAGCGCTTTGGGCATCGTGCTGATTTCCTCGGTCGGGTTCGTGTTTTTCAAGCAAAGGCTGGATACGCCCGCCATCATCGGGCTCGGGCTGATCATATCAGGCGTGGTCGTTGTCAACCTCTTCTCCAAGAGCGTTTCCCATTGACGTAAAAAGGGATTTTTCCGGATGCCCATGCGCCGGAAAATCCTCTTTGTCAAAATACCGACAAAGGTCTATGTCTTCCTCTGATCGGGAGGAGGGACTGCTTTGGCTGGCCTTCGTCCCAAAGCGCTTTGAATCCCGCCCTTCTGCTTGCCAAAAATCTAAAGGTTTAGAGGAGCACAGTCATGGCCATTCGCACCATCGTCTGGGGTGAAAACATCCATGAGACAACCAATGAGATCGTCCGGGGCATCTATCCCGAGGGCATGCACACGACCATCGCCAGGGCGCTGAACACCGATCCGGCGATTTCGGCGACCACCGCAACCCTGCAGGAGCCGGAGCACGGCCTGAGCGAAGCCCGGCTTGCCGAAACCGACGTCCTGACCTGGTGGGGCCACAAGGATCATGGCGCGGTCTCCGACGTCGTCGTCGAGCGTGTCGCCAAGCGGGTGTGGGAAGGCATGGGCCTCCTCGTGCTGCATTCCGGCCATTTCTCGAAGATCTTCAAGCGGCTGATGGGCACGCCCTGCGCGCTCAAGTGGCGTGAGGCAGGCGAGCGCGAACGTCTGTGGACGATCAATCAGCGCCACCCGATCGCAGCCGGTCTCGGCGAGCATTTCGAACTCGAAAACGAGGAGATGTATGGCGAGCAGTTTTCCGTGCCGGAACCGCTGGAGACGGTGTTCATTTCCTGGTTCCAGGGCGGCGAAGTCTTCCGCTCGGGCCTGACCTGGCGGCGCGGCGCCGGCAACATCTTCTATTTCCGCCCCGGCCACGAAACCTACCCGACCTATCACGATGCCAACGTGCAGAAAGTGCTGATCAACGGCGTGAAGTGGGCCTATAACCCCGAGGGTGCATTGAAGAGCATCACCGATGCGCCAAATGTGCCGGTAGAAAAAGCCCTGGAGCCGATCGTCGAACGCGGCCCGAGACTGCACCAGGCCGGCGAAGCCGGTTATCGTTGAGGAGCATCCATGCGACTACTCGTTCTTGGTACGGGCGTAATGGCGAAAAACCAGCTCGCCCACTTCATGAATATGGACGGCGTGACCGTGGTCGGTGCTGTCGACACGGATCCCGACCGCCTCGGCGCCTTTGCCGACAAGTTCAATATCGAGAAGCGGTTCCTGACGCTCGACGAGGCGATCGCCTGGGGCGAGTTCGATGCCGCGACCAATATCACGCCTGACCGGATCCACCATCCGACCACCATGGCGCTGATCGCTGCCGGCAAGCATGTGCTGTGCGAGAAGCCGCTGGCGGAAAATTATCCGAAGGCTCTGGAGATGACGGAAGCGGCTGAAAAGGCCGGGGTCATCAACATGGTCAACCTCACCTATCGCAATGTCGCACCGCTGCAGCGCGCCCGCGAGATGGTTCTTGCCGGCGAGCTCGGCACGATCAAGCATGTGGAGGCCTCCTATCTGCAGAGTTGGCTGGTGTCGCGCGCCTGGGGGGACTGGCGTACGGAATCCACCTGGCTGTGGCGTCTGTCCACCGGTCACGGCTCGAACGGCGTGCTCGGCGATGTCGGCATCCACATCCTCGATTTCGCCGCCTATGGTGCTGCGACCGATATCGATCACGTCTTTGCGCGGCTGAAAACCTTCAACAAGGCGCCGGGCGGTCAGATCGGCGAATATATGCTCGACGCCAATGACAGTTTCACCATGTCGGTCGATTTCGCCAATGGCGCGCTCGGGGTCATCCATGCCAGCCGCTGGGCGACCGGACATTTGAACGAGCTGAAGCTGCGCATCTATGGCGAAAAGGGCAGCCTCGAAGTCATCCACCGCCCAAGCGGTTCGGAGCTGCATGGCTGCCTTGGTGACGACGTCGAAACCGCGACCTGGAAGCCGGTCGAGGTGCCGCCGGTTCTGACCAACTATCAGCGCTTTGCCGAAGCCGTGGCAACGGGCGTGCAGCTCGATCCGAACTTCCGTCATGCAGCAAACCTGCAGAAGGTGCTCGACCTTGCCATGGTGACCGAGCGGGAACGTCGGGAGCTGAAAGTCTGATGCTTCCGCGAGGGAACCGCCGTGCTGGTGCGCGGCGGTCCCATGCGGCATTTGACCGCTAAACCTGTACTTGAGCCGCGCCCGGCACTATCCATATTTGTTCGATGGCCAACGCAGCAGCTGTCTTGTCGCCTCCTGCGCGGAAAGCCATCTCATTGCCAGAGCATTTCCGTTTTTCCTACGAAACACGGAAGCGTTCTATTTCTTCGTTTTTGATGCAATTCCGGATGCAGAACCGCTTCGCACTTTTGCCGGAATTGCTGTTTTCTGCAATGGAAAGCCCATGACTGACGGTATTGCCAATACGCCCCTTCCTGAAAAGGCAGCATCTGCCCCTGCTACTCAAGACTTTGCCACCGCCGGGATCGCTCCCATGGACCGGCCGAGCGCCATAACGCGCTTCTTCATGGGCATCGTGGCCTGGGCCGAAGGCCTGAACTTCAAATATGCAAAACTTGGCAATCCGCCGGTCTACGACAATGCCGTCTTCCCCTGGGCAAAGGAGGTCGAAAAGGCCTGGCCACAGATCCGTGCGGAGCTCGACCGCGTGCTGGTGCGCCAGAGCGAGCTGCCGAGCTTTCAGGAAATCTCCACCGACGTGCAGACCATCTCCAAGGATAATCGCTGGAAGACCTTCTTCCTCGTCGGCTTTGGCGTGAAGTCGGAGCAGAATATCCAGGCCTGCCCGGAAACCTGGAAAGCCGTGCAGAGGATCCCGGGGTTGAAGACGGCGATGTTTTCGATCTTCGAGCCCGGCAAACATCTGCCCCCGCATCGCGGTCCCTATAATGGCGTGCTGCGGCTGCATCTCGGCATGATCGTCCCGGAGCCGGCCGATAAGATTGCCATTCGCGTCAAGGACCAGATCTGCCACTGGCAGGAAGGCAAGGCGCTGATTTTCGATGACGCCTATGAGCATGAGGCCTGGAACCACACGGACAAGACGCGCGTCGTCCTGTTCATCGATTTCGTCAAGCCGCTGAAATTCCCGGCGCGTGTGATCAACTGGATTCTGCTCAATCTCGCGATTTTCACGCCGTTCATCCGCGAAGGGCTCGATAATCACAAGGAATGGGAAAAGAAGTTCTATGCGCAGGCGGAAGCGTTGCGCAATCGGGGTTGAGACGGCGGAATCATGGGGGAGACAGGCCCCCGGCCGCTCGCTCTTCGCCATCCTCGGGCTTGTCCCGAGGATCTATCCATGTTGATGATATGGGCTACGGCTCAGACCTTGGGATAAGCCCAAGGATGACGAGAGGGTTCATCGCCGCGTCCATAAGCAGAAGGCCCCGCCGCAGCGGGGCCTTCTTGGCTTTACTCGATCACCTGAACCACACGATGGGTCTGCGGCTCGACGATCACATGGCGGTTGTTGACAACCGTATAGGCATAGCGCGGATTATCCGGCACCGGGATGACCTGGACTTCCGCAGGCAGCGGCTTGCCGACCACGATCGGCTGCTGCACCACCACAGACGTGGGCGGCGCCGGCTGCTGTTCGACATAGGTTACGACCTCGCGCGGCGGCGGGTCGACTACTGCACCGGCTACGCCGCCTGCCACACCGCCGATTGCGGCGCCTACCGGACCACCAACGATGGCGCCAGTGATTGCGCCGCCGGCAGCACCCGTCACAGCTCCGTCAGCCATCGCATTCGTGGCCAGAGACGAAAGCGCAAGTGCGCCAGATACAAGAAGGACCTTGTACATTTTGCTTCTCCTTTAGCTCGAGAGCATTTGCGTTTTTCGAGGAAAGACGAAAATGCTGTCCGCTTCTTTTCAGGCAATCCCTGACGCAAAGGCGCTGGGCGCTTTACTGGAATTGCTTGGGTTTGCGCTGGATTAACGAGCCTGCCATTTCGTTGTTCCGGCTTCCGAGTCACGGTTTGGGAGCTCGGTTCACATAGCGTGAAGCGCGGCTATTCCAGCCTGCGGCGGAACAGCCAGGCGGCCGCGCCGAGTGTCACTGACGCAATCAGCGCCAGCGGGACGGTCAGGTTCAGCACCTCGCCTGCCGGGATATCCTTCAGGAAAACGCCTTTGACGATGATGAGGAAATAGCGCAACGGATTGATGATCGTGACCGGCTGCAGCCAGTCCGGCATGTTTTCGATCGGTGTCGCGAAACCCGAAAGCAGCATGGCCGGCACCATGAACAGGAAGGCGCCGAGGATCGCCTGCTGCTGTGTCATCGAGAGCGCCGAGATGAAGAGGCCGAGGCCCGCGACCGAAGCCAGATAGAAGATCGAGCTGCCGTAAAGCAGGAAGAGCGAGCCGCGCAAAGGCACGCCGAAGATGAAGATCGCTGCCAGCACATAGAGCGTCATGTGGAAAAGGCCGATCATCATGGGCGGAATGAGCTTGCCGATCAGGATCTCATGCACGCGCAGCGGCGAGACCATCAACTGGTCGAAGGTGCCGAGCTCCCTTTCGCGGGCGATGGAGAGCGCGGTGACGATGAGGCCGATCAGAAGCGCGATGCTGGCGATCAGGTTCGGCACCATGAACCATTGATAGGTGAGATTGGCGTTGAACCAGTTGCGCGGCACCGCCGCCACCGTTTTCGCCACGGCGCGCCGGCCGGCCGGTGTTTCGGCCGAGAGCGTCATGCCGATCTGGGTCAGATAGCCGGAAACGATCTGCGAGGCGTTGGAGCGGCGGCCGTCGAGAATGATCTGCAGGTCGGCCGGAATGCCAGCCTCGATGTTGCGGGAGAAATCCGGGCCGATCTCGATTGCGGCGATCGCCGTCTGGCCGTCGATTGCGTTGCGGATATCGGCCTGGTTTTCGGCAGTCTCGATGCGCCGGAAGGTCGGCGAGCCCTGGATGCGCTGGATCAGCTCCTGTCCCCAATGGCCGCTGTCGCGGTTCAGTACCATGACATCGACATTGCGCACCTCGAGCGTTGCCGCATAGGAAAAGACAAGGAGCTGCATGATCGGCGGCACGATGAGCACGAAGCGCCCCTTGGGATCGCGCAGCACCGCGAGCAGTTCCTTTGTCATAAGGGCTTTCAGGCGGGTCCACCACATCTTAGCCGATCCTCTTTCTGGTGCTGCGGGCGGCCAGCAAGAACATGATGCCGCCGATCGTAAGCATGACGGCGATCGAGCGTGCAAACATCGGCCAGATATCGCCCGCCAGGAACACCGTCTGCAGGCTGGGGATGAGATAGCGCGCCGGTACGATGAAGGTGATCCACTGGATGATCCGAGGCATTGAATTGATCTCGAAGATAAAGCCCGACAGCAGGAAGGCCGGCAGGAAGGCGGAGATCAGCGCGATCTGCGAGGCGAGGAACTGGTTTTTCGTGGCCGTCGAGATCAGCAGGCCCTGGCCGAGCGCGGGGATCAGGAAGGCGGCCGACAGCGTATAGAGCGCGAGAACGGAGCCGCGGAAGGGAACGCCGAAGAGGAAGACGGCAAGCAGCACGCAGAGCGTCATGGAGGCAAGGCCGAGCAGGAAATAGGGGAGGATCTTGCCGGCAAGCAGTTCGGCCGATGTGACGGGCGTTGCCATCATCGCCTCCATCGTGCCGCGTTCCCATTCGCGGGCGACGACCAGCGAGGTCAAAAGCGTTCCGACCAGCGTCATGACGATGGCGATGGAGCCGGGGACGAGGAAGTTGCGGCTCGTCAGCTCCGGGTTGAACCAGAAGCGCTGTTCTATGGAAATGGGTGGCCCGGCGGCGACCGTTTCGGACTGGCGCTGACGCTCCCAGTTGGCGACGGCGCCTTGCGCATAGTTCTGGACGAAATTGGCGGTGTTCGGGTCTGAACCATCGACGAGAACCTGGATCTGCGGATGATTGCCGGCGGCATAGTCCTGCGCGAAATCTGCGGGAATGACGACGATGCCGCGGACGTTGCCGAGCACGAGATCCTCTTCGAACATGCGCCGGTCGCGCCCGACGGCGACGGAGAAATAGCGGGAGGCCTGGAAGCTTGCCGCGAGGTCCTGCGTCAGCGGCGTTGCCTGTTCCAGCACCAGGCCGATGCGGGTGCGGGTCGTATCCAGCGATACGCCGTAACCGAAGAGGAAAAGCAGGATCAGCGGCAGGACGAAGGCGATGAGAATGGTGCTGGGATCGCGGATCGCCTGATAGCTTTCCTTGCGCACGAGGGCGGCGAAGCGACGGGCTCTGGAGGAGGTGCTCATGCGGCTTTCTCCGCCTCCGAGTCCTTGATGAGGGCGATGAAGGCATCCTCCATCGTCGGATCCGGCGCTTCCCTGGTGGCGACGCGCGCCTTCAACTCGTCGGGCGAACCAAGCGCGATCGAGCGGCCGCGATAGATCAGCGAGATGCGGTCGCAATATTCGGCCTCGTCCATGAAATGCGTTGTCACCAGCACCGTGACGCCCTTTTCGACGAGACCATTGATATGCGTCCAGAATTCGCGCCGGGTGATCGGGTCGACGCCTGACGTGGGCTCGTCGAGAAAGAGCGCGCGGGGCTCGTGCATGACGGCGCAGGCGAGCGCCAGGCGCTGTTTCAGGCCGAGCGGCAGATCCTTGGCCGAATGACGTGCATGGCGGGAAAAATCGAAGATCTCGGTCATCAGCTCTATGCGCTCGCGCCTGATGCTGCCGGAAAGACCGTAAACGCCGGCGAAGAATTCGAGATTCTGCATGACCGTGAGATCGCCATAGAGCGAGAATTTCTGCGCCATGTAGCCGAGCTGGTTGCGGGCCTCGGCGGCATCCTTGCGCAGATCGAAGCCGGCGACGCGGCCTTCGCCCTCCGTCGGCTTCAGCAGGCCGCAGAGCATCTTGAAGGTGGTGGATTTGCCCGCGCCGTTCGGCCCGAGCAGGCCGAAAATCTCGCCGCGGCTTATATCGAAGGTGATCTTGTCGGCGGCGGTGAAATCCCCGAAACGCTTCGTGAGGCCGCGGGCTTCGATCACGGGGCGATCGCCGGTTTCGCTCGGCGCCGCTTGCGCTTCCGCGAGCTTGGAGCGCCCGCCGGGGCCGCCGCCCAGCATATCGACGAAGGCATCCTCGAAGCGAGGTTGGGTGGGGGTAAGTTTTGCCCCACCGGCTGCGGCGATATCGGGGGCGCCGTCCTTGCCAGCGACGAGGCGGATGGCGTCCCCCTGGATCACGCCATCGATGACGCCTTTCGCCTGCAGGAGTTCGGCGAGCACCTGGCGCCTGCGGCCCGTGACACCCGAGACCTTGAAGACGCGATCCTCCACGTGGCCGGTCAGGTCGTGCGGCTTGCCGGAAAAGAGCAGCTTGCCCTGGTTGAGCAGCAGAACGTGATCGCAGGCTTCGGCCTCGTCCAGATAGGCCGTCGACCAGAGCACGCCGATGCCTTCCTGCGTCAGGTTCTCGACCATTTTCCAGAGGTCGCGCCGCGAGATCGGGTCGACGCCGACGCCGGGTTCGTCGAGCAGCAGCAGGCGCGGCTTTTTCAGCAGCGCGCAGGCAAGGCCGAGCTTCTGCTTCATGCCGCCCGAGAGTTTGCCGGCAAGCCGTGTCGTGAAGCGCTTCAGATCGGTGAAAGTCAAAAGCTCGTCGAAGGCTGCGGCGCGCTCGCCCTTCGGCAGGCCGCGCAGATCGGCATAGAGATCGAGGTTTTCCTGAACCGAGAGATCCTCATAGAGGCCGAAGCGCTGCGGCATGTAGCCGATCGATGCCTGGATGGCGGCCGGGTTTTTGCGCGTGTCGAAGCCCAACACCTCGACCGTGCCGCTGTCGGGCAGCATGAGCCCGGTCATCAGCCGGATCAACGTCGTCTTGCCGGCGCCGTCAGGGCCGACGAGGCCGGTGATGGCGCCGCGCTTGACCTCGCCGGAGACGGAATCGAGTGCGGCCGGGCCATCACTGAAGCGTTTGGTGACATCGGTCAGCCGGACCAGCGCTTCATCCGTCGGAGTGGAGGAGGGGCTCATGGCGTGGCCGGCGAGGGAAAGCGCACCGTGACCGGCATGCCCTGGCGCAGGTCCGGGCCAGGCTTGTCGATGACGATGCGCAGGCGATAGACGAGGTCGGTGCGCAATTGCGGCGTCTCGACCGATTTCGGCGTGAACTCGGCCACCGGCGAGATGAAGCCGATCGTGCCGTCGTAGGGTTTATCGGCTTGCGTATCCGAGGTCACCTGAACCTTCATGCCGGGATGCAGGCGGCCGAGATCGCCTTCCGCCACATAGCTGCGCACCCAGACCGGCTGCGTCAGCGAGAGCACATAGACGGTATCGGCAGGCGAAACGATGGCGCCGGGTTCGCGCACACGGGAAAGGATGACGCCGTCGTTCGGCGCACGCAATTCGGTATCGGCAAGCGAGATGCGGGCGGAGGTGAGCGAGGATTGCGCGGCCTGCAACTGCGCTTGCGCATTGGCGATGTCCTCCACGCGGCTGCCCTCCTGCAGAAGTTTCAGCGCCTCGTTGGCGGAATCCGCGCGGGCAGCGGCCATCGAGCGGTTGGCCGTCGCCTGGTCGAGACTTGCCTCCGAAATCGTGCCCTGCGGGCGCAGCTGACGCGCGCGGTCATAGGCGATATTGGCATTGTTGAGCGCGGCAAGGCTTTCCTCATAGGCGGCCTGGGCCTGGGCGATTTCCGTCGGGCGCGGGCCGGCCTTCAGCTTGTCGAGTGTTGCCTGCAGGGCGGCGACATCGGCTTCGGCAGAGGCAACGGCGGCCGCGAAAGGCGCGGCATCGAGTTGGCCGAGCACATCACCGATTTTGACCATGTCGCCCTCATCGACGGCAAGCGAGGCAATCCGGCCATTGACGCGGAAGCCGAGGGAGACCTGGCGGATATCGACATTGCCGTAGAGCGCGAATTCTCCTGATCGTTCCGGCAGCCAGCCGAATTTCTGCGGAAGGCCGTACCACCAGGCGGCAGCACCCGCCGCAACGAGTATGATGATGGCAAGGGGGACGATCCGTCTCATCTTCTATGTCCTTTCGTCGGCTCCAGCAGGCCGACAAGCTCTGCAACAAGATTGCGCAGGGTCTGGAGTTGTTCAGGGCCGACCGACTGCCACTCCATCTGGGCGAGAACGGCGGCGTGAGCGACGCGGAAGACCATGATGTTGCCGACGAAGGCGAGGGTGCGCAGCCGCACATGTTCGCTGGCCGGGTCTTCGCCCAGGATCGCGCCGATCATCTGCCGCACGATGCCGATCATCGGACCCATTAGGCCTCGATAGACCCGGGCGAAAGCCTCGGTTGGCTCCATCTGCTCGCGGATGATGAAGCGCGCCCAGGGCTCCGATTCCTTGCTGACGAAAAGGCTGACCATGGTCATTGCCATATCGGTCAGAAAAAGCCGCGCCTCTTCTTCGCTCAGTGCTTCTCCGGCCGAAGCGAGCTCCATGAGACGGGCGCCAATGCGCTGCCGCAGGCCGCCGACATGGCGCTCGATACGGGTGACCAGATATTCCGCCGTCGCGACATAGAGGCCTTCCTTGCTGCCGAAATAATAGGGAATGGCCTGCAGGTTGACGCCCGCAGCCTCGCTCAGCTGCCGCGTCGACGTGCCGTCGAAGCCGTAACGGCCGAAGACGTCGAGTGCCGCAGACAGCAGCTTTTCCCGCGTGATCTCGGCGCGGTTCGATTGAGTCTGTTCATCAGTCATGTCTCATTTATAGCTCAAGCAAAGATTTCAGTCAATCGAATGAATGTTTTCGGGGCAAGCCGGTGCGGTTGCGCTCGCCGGGTTTACAGTTTGTACTTCCGTAAACTCTAATATTATGGCTGAATGGCCTGATGAGAAAACCTGTCACGCCAAGTATGGGACGGCATGCCTGGACAGCGCTCGTTGCCGGCGCTGTCCTTGTTCTTCCTGTGACCATGGTTTGCGCCGATGATGCCGGTTTGCAAAAGGGCAGCCGCCGGCAAAACGAAGTCCTGAAGCAGGCGCCTCACGAGGGGCAGCTGACGGCGCCGCACCTGACTGCGGTCTGGTGGCTCGAGATCAGGCAGGACGCATCGCACGGCGACGACACGCAGAATTCGAAGCAGGTCTTCGTGCGCAGCGAGGAGCATCGATGATGCGGCTGCGCTGCTTTCACAACGTTAGCTGATCCCCGATCCTGATCCGTGAGGGCGCGGATCTCTGCTTCTGCGCTGAACCCGGCCGATCAACCGGACAGCTGCTGCGGTCGGCAGGACCGTCGCGATAAACGCCGTCAGCTTGGCGGAAATGCCGGGAACGACAAGGCGGCGGCCAGACTTGAAGCCGCGCCACGCCCGTTCGGCGACATAATCTGCATCGAGCTTGGGCAGGACTTTGAAGAGAGCGGCGCGATTGGCGCCGGATTTTTCAAGGAAGTCCGTCGATACCGGGCCAGGTGCCACGCAGGTCACGGTGACGCCGAAGCCACGGACCTCCTCGTGAAGGGCGGCCGAAAAGGAGCGCACGAAACTCTTGCTGGCATAATAGAAGGCCATGTAGGGCCCGGGAGTGAAACCGGCGACGGAGCCGAGATTGAGCACGCCGCCGCTCCGGCGGGCCACCATGCCGGGCAGAAAGCGAAGGGTCATATCGGCGAGCGCGCGGATATTGAGATCGATGATGCCGAGCTGATCGTCGGCAGGAAGCGACGTCGCGGCGCCGCGCAGTCCATATCCGGCGCTGTTGACGAGGACGCCGCAGGTCAAACCATTGGCGGTCAGAAAGGCCTCGAGGCGCGACGATGCGTCTGACGCCAGGAGATCGAGGGCGATCGTGAAAGCCTCGCCGCCGGCCGTCTCCACCTCGGTCGCCGCCGCTGCCAATTCCTCCGGGGAGCGGGCAACAAGGACGATGATATTGCGCTCGCGCGCCGCAACCCTGGCAATGGCCCGCCCGATGCCGCGGGAGGCACCGAGAACGACGACAGCCGAGCGAAGCTCGCTGCTTGATGTCATGAAGAGGCTCCTGCGATCGCCGCACCGATGGAAGTTCCATCGTGGGCCAGCCCTTTCAGCTCGTCAACGACCTCGCCGTTCAGAATCCTTTCGAACCGCTCCAGCGCCCGCGCGACGCTGGCGCCATCCATGACGCGGTGGTCATAGTGGATGCGCACGGTGACCGTGCCGTCGGCATCGATCGGGCCGTAGTTCAGCAGCGTGGTGAGCGGCGTCAGCGGATTCAAGGATTCGGCGCCGAGGCCGGAATAGACCGAGAGTTGGAACGTGCCGAAATAATGCCCGCGCCGCTTTGCCAGGTTGAGCCCGAGCCACATCATGGACCAGCGGAGCAGGGCAGGCGCCCGGGCCAGTTTGAGCGAACGCCGGAAGTCCTTGATCTCGCCAATCGGCAGTGAGCGGGCTTCGCGGATCAGCTTCTCAAGCTCGGGAATGGGGCGCTGTTCCGGCCCTTTTATCTTGCTCAGGAGGACGATCCGCTCGCCCTCATGCTCGCGCTCATGGGCAACAGAGGCTACGCTTTCGGGATATTCGTAGAGCTGATGAACCGGGAATTTGATATAGGCGCGCCGGAGATCCGGCGTCTCCTTCGAGAGCAGCGCATAGCCCTTCAGAAACAGCACGGTCCATGACGGCCGGGGATCGCAGGCGCTTCTCGCCTCCAGCAGCGGCCGGATATTCATCTGCCGCTGGACGGTGACGCGCGGTATGCCGATCGAAAATCTCATCAGATCTCCGACGAGCCGCCGTGCGGGCGACAGCCTGATCGTTCGTCCCCTCATCCTTATCCTCCCCCTACAGCGCCGCGCGTCTTTTCAGCCGCGCAAAGGACGCTGTAGCACTTAAACCTACTGCATAATTTGTCCTTAAATCGACTCCGATTTAAGGAATCAGGCAGTGATCGCTTCCGTTTTTATCCGAAACATCCAAATCATCTATCTCCTTGTTTTCACGCAATTCCGGACGCGGAGCCGCTGCACATATTTGCTGGAATTGGTCTAGTAGAGATAAGGAATGATCCGCTTCGTCTTGTCCATATAGGCGCGGTACTCGGGACCGAATACGTCGAGCATCATACGCTCTTCCTTGTCCACGCGCAGGAAGAAAAGCACGGCGAAACCGACGAGGCCCGCAAGACCGGCCACCCAGTTCGACAGCAGAAAAGCCTGTGCAAGCCCCATCAGCATGAAGGAGGTGTACATGGGATGGCGGACATGCGCGTAGGGGCCGGCGCAGATCAATTCGTGCTTCTGGCGGATTTCCAGCGTGATGGACCAATTTCGCCCGAGCTGCTTGTGCGTCCTTCGAAAGACCCACATGGCGAGTGCGAAGATGATGGCGCCTACCACGACCGCCCAGGCCTGCGCAGGGTAATCGGCGGCTTTCGGAATGCCCGTCGCGACATAGAAACCCGGCACGATCGCGAGACCCGCGAGAGCGGCCGCAAGCGCTATTCTCTCGGAGGCGCTCCGTCGGCTGCTGACGACAGGCACCCGCTTGCCGCGGCGCTCAAATGGGTATCGAATGACGTACCATGCAACAATTCCGACGACCCAGACGATCTCGCCAATGGTGTGAACTGACAAGTTCAAGCCGGCACCAGAACCTTTCCACGATCCGCTTTTTGGGATCGCTCTGCCTTTTTATCAAGTATTCATCTCCCGCAGATTCGTAATGAATTGCTGCGGCCGAAGCCAGATACCCGGCGTCTTATAGCCCATGTGCCGCGCAATGTCGGCCACGAAGGCATTGCAATTGTAGACGGTCGCCTCCCAGAGGCGGCTTCGCGCCTGCAGGCCCCTGATATAGGCGACCGTGTCGTTGTACTGCTCATCCGTCAGCATCACGCGCCAGCTTGCCGAACGGTATTGCTCTTCGAGGTCGCCGTCCGTCGCGCCCGTCGTGGCGGGGACGGGAATGAAATGGCCGAGGACGTAAGGGGCTGCATCTGGCGATGCCGGGGCAAGTCCCGCAACTTCGGGATTGATCATTCTCCCGTTCTTGTCGGCGCGGCCGAAGACGACGTAGGTGTGGCCGTAGGTCAGCGCATAGCGCGATCGAAACTCGATGAAATGCCGGCCCGCCTCTTGGCTGCTGCCATTCTGGATACTGGCGCTCTGGGCTCCGTCAACTTTTGTCAGGCCGCGGCCATCCGATGTATAGCGCGGCTGGGGGGCTTTGTCTTCCGACTGGCACGATGAAACAATGACCGCCAGAACAGCGATCAGGCACAAGCGGCTTCTTGCAGGCGCCATCAACACGCTCCATGTGCAAGCTCGTCAGGATGCGAGCTTGATGCCAGATGATGAGCCGTTCCCGCGCGCTGGATGGCAGGTGGCTCAAGCCTGGCCGGTTTAGGATGTAAGAAAGGGGAAGGGCCTGTTGAGCCCTTCCGAAGTGTCATTGCGAATTTACTTGTAGACGGCCGTTGCCGCAGGCGGTGGAGCTTTCCCCTTGCCTTTGCCAATCGACCCGCATGCACTCAGATTGGCCACCGCAAGCGTTGCGAGGATTACGAATAAAATTCTGCTCATTAAGTCCTCTCCTCATCCTGGTGCAGGCCTGAAAGACTGCACCTCAAGTTTGACGATATCGGCACTTTGGACAGTGCGGGAGTGATGCAATGTGCAACGAATCTACATTAGCAGATACTTACCGGTGTGGCCAACCCACCAATTTCAAATGGTAAACGGGATCAAATGACCACCACGCGCGTTCCCACGTGCGTGCGCGCGTAGAGATCGACGATGTTTGCGTTGGTGAGCCGAATGCATCCGTTCGAAACGGCATGGCCTATCGACCAGGGTGCGTTCGTTCCGTGCAGCCGGAACATGGTATCCTGTCGTCCCTGATAGAGGTAAAGCGCCGCAGCGCCGAGCGGGTTGTCCGGTCCGCCCGGCACGCCGTCGGCATATTGGGCCAGACGCGGCTTGCGGGCGATCATATCGTCCGTGGGTTTCCAGGACGGCCACTCGGCCTTGCGGCCGATCGTGGCCTCGCCCTTGAAGCTCAGTCCTTCCTCCCCGACGGCGACCCCGTAGCGCGTGGCGACACCGCCGCCCTCGACGAAGTAGAGATAGCGTGCCCCCGTATCGACGACGATGGTGCCGGGCGGCTCAGGCCCGGTATAGGCCACTTCCTGGCGCCGGTAACGAGGATCGACATCCGGGTCGCTCCCGAATACGCGATAGCCGAGCGGCGGACCATCCGATGTCGTCGTGCAGCCGCACAGCATCGCGGCCAGGCCGCCCAAAACGAGACCACGGCGCTTAACAGCAACTTGAGTTTTGTTTTCACGTAATTCCGGACGTAAAACCGCTGCGCACTTATGCTGGAATTGCTCTGGTCTATCCATTTCCACCTGCCAAATAGCTCTGTCAGTCCCCATGATTTCCGGCCGGGCAACGCGTCGTTTCCGATCGGGACATTCGCTTTGCAGAATCATGCACTTGTCAAACGACAGGGTGCGCAACTTATAATGGTTTATAATTTTATTGGTCCACGAATCTCCTTGCGTCAAGCCGATGTTCGCTTGAGTATTAGCATATTGAAATGGGTGGACATGATGAAACTTTGTCTGGAAGGAAAAGTCGTCGTTGTGACGGGCGCGGGGTCCGGGATCGGGGCTGTGGTTTCCCGGCAACTCGCCGACGAGGGGGCTGAGGTCGTCGTTGCCGATATCAATGCCGATGCCGTGCATCAGACTGCGGCCGCAATTCAGCTCAGCGGGAAAAGCGCTCACGCCTTCGTCGTCGACGTGAGCGATGCGGCGGCTGTGCAGGATCTCGTCGATTTTGCCGTCGAAACATGCGGCGGTCTTGATCTCGCCGTCAACAATGCCGGCATTGACGGGGTGAGGGCCGCGGTGGCGGATTATCCGCTCGAAGACTGGCACAGATTGATGAACGTGAACCTGAACAGCGTTTTCTACTGTGTGAAATGCGAGATCGCAGCGATGCTGAAACGGGGCGGGGGGGCAATCGTGAACATGTCTTCCGCGCTCGGCTCCGTCGCCCTGCCGACCGCTGCAGCCTATACCGCCGCCAAGCACGGGGTTGTCGGGCTGACGAAGGCCGCCGCGATCGAATATGCGAGGTTCGGCATCCGGATAAATGCCGTCGGCCCCGGCTGGATCGATACTCCGCTCCTGTCGCAGCATCAGGAGGCGGCAAGTTCGCGCCGGATGGCAGCTCTTCAGCCCATGGGCCGGCGCGGAACGCCTGATGAGGTTGCCGACCTCGTCTGCTTCCTGCTGTCCGAGCGAGCCAGTTTCATCACCGGCGCCCACTACCTGGTGGATGGGGCCTATACGGCGCATTAGGCTCGTTTTATGCCGCAGCCATGATGATATGTGCCTGAAGCTTTGCCGCTACCTCGCCGCTGCCGTGTCTGGCTGCGATCGCGGATGCGGCGTGATCGGTGGCGGCGTCCAGCTTTCCGCCTCTCGCCTCTATTTCGGTGCGCAGAAGCGTTCCCTGGCAATAGGCGGCGGCAGGAAGACGCGGCGAGGGCGCCCGGCTTTGCTCGGCTCTCGTCTCGATCGTTATGCTTGAGAAACCGGCCTCCTGGAGGTCGCTGCGGATCAGAGCTGTATCGTGATAACCGTGCGGCGTGCGTGCCAGAAAACGCGGCGGATCGTCCGGAAACATCTCGGCCAGAGCATTCGTCACGTCATTCGCAAAGACATTTTCCTCGATCCGGTCCCATACATTGAACAGGAAATGCCCGCCGGGCTTCAGAACCCGTATCGTTTCGCGGTAGGCCGATATGCGGTCTGGAAAGAACATTGCGCCGAACTGACAGAAGACGAGATCGAAGGCTGCGTCTTCAAACGGCAGCGCCAGGGCATCCGCCTGGCGCCACTCGATGCGGCTGTCGGGGGCCTGGCGCGAAGCGGCATAATCGAGCATCGGCTGGTTGAGGTCGGTCACGGTATAGCGTGCACCGGCAGACAGTTTCGGCGCCAGGACGCGGGTGACGGCGCCGGTGCCTGCGGCGATTTCGAGGACGGTATCAGGCGACAGCGATGCGGCGCGCTCAGCGAGATCTGCCGCGTATGGCGCAAAAATCAGGGGGACCATATAGCGGTCATAGTTTTCCGGAATCGAGCCGGCGAATATCTTGTCCGTTTCCAGCATTGCTGCTCCCACCATCCGCTCCGACACACAGTGAGACTAGCATAGACTTGTCTGCTGCAGGTGGTTTTCGGCGGGCAAACCAATCTCAAGCATGATGGCGGCGCGTTGGATCGCAACTGGCACGTCGCAGAGGTGCATGACGAGCGGTCAGTGCAGGATCGACGCCTTCGCCTTGCGGTCGACCATTGCTTCCACTGTGCCGATGAGGCGTGCTGCGCGTCTGAGGACTTCGACACCCGCATCGTGGACCGCGATGTCATAGCTCATCCGGTCCATGCATTTGGCGATCTCCATCAGCTTCTCGCCGAGATCGGCGTGATGCAGCCGGTCAACGGCGCGCGAAAGCCGGCGCAGGCATTCCTGATATCTCGATGCGAGAACAAGCCTGTCGGTGACCGGGTTGCCTTCCGGAGCGGGCAGAGACCGGGCTGTCTTCTGGCGCATTCCGCTCTCCTATCCGAAGGTAACGGCCAGCTTGCGGGCCGCCGCCTGCGTTTTCATGGGGAAATCCTGCCGGCCCCTGTCCAGGGATTGACTCCTATCCAGGGATTTCAGGGCAGCGAGGATGTCCTGGTAGCGGATGGAGCAGGGAACGCCAGGGGGGTGGCGCAATTCGGGGCAGGATTCGACCGCGTGAAGGTCGGATGCCCATGATGCGAAGATCGCGCGCTTCTCTTCGGCCGTTATCCTGTCGGACGCGAGGACTTCGTCCGGATGGGAAAAATGCCGATGGGGATGCAGGATATGTGACGCCGAGATGGCATCGAGGACATTCGCCGAGCCAGCTGGTGTCGTGCCTTCGATAGTCATGTTCGATCTCCTAAAAACTTTCGACAGGTGAAGAAAATCTCCAGGCGGAAAAGAGATTGTTTCGGTGTTTTCGGCGTTCAAGTGGACCGCGGCGGTGTATTCAAAAAAATTTTCGCAGGGCCTCTTGAAAGGCGAAAACAGCCAAACCAAATCGACTTTGCCGGCAGCCCAGGAGGGGGCCGGAAGCCGGAGACGCAGTTTCCGACGCGTCTCCTTTCCAACTCGCTTTACGGAGGATTTGGTCATGAGAAACGAATTCGACTTCGCACCCTTCTACCGCTCGAGCATCGGCTTCGACCGCGTGTTCAACCTTCTGAACAATCCGCAGCGTCTGCAGGCCATCGACACCTGGCCGCCCTATGACATCGTCAAGACCGGCGAGAACGATTACCGCATCCAGATGGCGGTCGCAGGGTTTGCCGACGGCGATCTTGATGTCACCCAGGAACGCAACGTGCTGGTCGTGAAAGGCGAGAAGAACGAGGAGAAGCAGGGCGACTATCTGCATCGCGGCATTGCCGGCCGCTCTTTCGAGCGGCGGTTCGAACTTGCCGACCATGTCCGCGTCGAAAACGCCTCGCTGACGAACGGCCTTCTGACCATCGCGCTGAAGCGGGAGATTCCCGAAGAGATGAAGCCGCGCAAGATTGCAATCGGCGCCGCCGAGGGTTCGCAGGCACCGATGCAGATGATCGAAGGCGAAAAGAACGTCGCTTAATCGGAGGGGGAGGGAGGAGCCGGTGTCATAAGGCGGCGCCGGCTCCAATAGCCAGGACATGAAAACGATCGATGTTCGAAAACCGCAGCCGTTCGATGCGCACGATCTTTCCGTCTGTCAGCCTGTTTTCGATACTGTTGTAAAAGAGGCAGGCATCGACAGGGCCTCTGAAGAGGCCGCGCGGATTGCCGCAATCACGGTGGAGCTTTATCGCCAAGGCGTGCGCGATCCCGAGCATCTGCGGATCATGGTCGAAGGCGCACGGGGGCTCTTCGATCGCCAGCAGACCCCCGAGGCGATCGCGTGACCGGCGAACTGGCCGAGCCTAACGATCCGCTGCTCAATCTCCGCCGTCACCCAGCATGTGATCCGCCAGCCGGTAGCAGTGGCTCGCCTGATAGGCATTCCGGCCGCGGTTCATGTGTGTCAGGTTGAATGCGCGGATCGCCTGCAGCGCGCGGGGCATCGCCATGAATTTGCCGATCGAGGAAAAACCGCGGACCTTGATGCCGAAAATGTCCTCGCCTCTGGGGAAGATATAGCTGATGTCTTCCGGCCGTATGACGCAGCGCTTAAGGAAATCCTCGTCCACCTGGCCGTGATCGAGCGAGCGGTCGGCGGTGAAATCGGAAAGATGCACCAGGAACAAGGCGCGGATGTCCTCTCCGTCAGCATAGAGCGAGAAGAGCTCCATCCAGCTCGCATTGAGGCGAACGAGCGCCTTGCCGGGCGTCGACGGCAGACAGGAGACCGACCAATAGTGACGCTCCGTCCGCCGCGGAATCGGGATGCACTCGCTGCCGTAACGCCCGAGAATATCCAGAACCTGTTTCGCCTGCGGCCGGCGCAGCAGCTTCTCGAATCTGGCGACGTATTTGAGGCGCAGTTCCAGGGATTGCGAGCGCTCCTCGGCGTCGCGCAGGATCGTCTCGCCCCGCATCCAGTCGCGCTGCTGCTCAAGATCGAGGAACCGGCGCAGGCCGGCGATGTTCTGGCGGCGCGCCGCGCTCACGTCATCTGCCATGAAAGCAATCCCCGGCCTGCGGTTGCCAACAGCGTCTCCGCGCCTCGTTGGGCGGCGCGCTGTTATCCCTGGCTGCATATATCCATCATTTGCCGGCATGGGCCAAGGGCGGGTACGGCCGCGGCATTCGTGGGCGACGCCCAGCAGATCAGAAAGGTATCCCAGATACCTGAAATCAGAGCTATCTCACGATCGGAAATCAGCGGCTGCTAATAGCCGCCGATAGCGCCGCTGGCGCGAACGGGACCGATCCCCAGCGGCGTTGCGTAGGTCGTGTTGTCGCCGCCGGTGCCGCTGGTTGCGCACCCTGAAACGGTCAGAAGCGCGATCGCCGCCGCGGCCAAAAGGTATTTTACGGGCATGACATTGTCCCCCTTATCCGTCACGGCGCAGGCCTTCCGGGCCGGAGCATGAATATTCCCCAATACCATCGGCATCGGCAACTGTGGCAAGTACCTATTCGGGCGCAATTGCCTCTCACCGCTCCGATCCGCTTGGACTTGCCAACTCGGCAGCGTGCCCTGGGGGCGTCGAGCCCTGACTCGCAGCGCGATTCTATCTGCCAACCATTTTCCGAATAGGTCTGGTGACGTCCGAACCAGCCCACGTCCCCTTCTCCCAGTGGGGAGAAGGGACACCACTCCATCCCACGCGGAAAATCTCATGTCACATATGAACGCGCAGGCTTCGTCATGCGACTGGCTCGCCATGCTCAAGACCAACGACAAGGGCAATCCCCTTCCTGGCCTCACGCTCAACTGGACCGTGGTGCTGGAACACCATCCCGACGCGCGCGGAATGCTTGCCCTCGATGAATTCAGCGGCCGGACGATGCTGCTGCGCCGGCCGCCGTGGGATTTGCGCAAGGGCGACTGGAAGCCTCGCGCCGTCGGAAACAACGATCTTGCCGAAGCGGTGGAATGGCTGGAAGGATTCGGCCTGACGCCGAAGGTTTTCAACATCAATCCCATCATCGACAAGGTCGCCGGCCGGCATCCCTATCACCCCGTGAAAGACTGGCTGTCGTCACTGCCGGCATGGGATGGAACGCCGCGCGTCGATACGTTCCTGACTTGCTATCTCGGCGCCCAGGATACGCGCCTGAACCGCGCCTTCGCGCGCAAATGGCTCTCCGCGCTTGCAAGACGCGTCTTTGATCCCGGGTGCCAGTTCGACCATGTGCTGACCCTGCAGGGCAAGCAGGGCCTCGGAAAATCGTCATTCGGCCGGGCGCTCGTTCCGGTCGAGGAATGGGTGACCGACGGCCTGACGGTTGGCGAAAGCGCGCGCGAAGTGATCGAGATCACGCGCGGGCGTTGGGTCGTCGAGCTCGCGGAGCTTGCGGGCCGGTCGACCCGGGAGATCGAGACGATCAGGAAGTTCATCACGATCCGCGTCGATACCGCACGCGGGGCGTATCAGCAGAAGCCCGACGACGTGCCCCGCCAGTTCGCCTTCTACGCCACGACCAACGCCGACGAGTTCCTGACCGACACGAGCGGCAACCGCCGCTGGTGGCCGGTCAGGCCCGCCGGGATCGATCTCGCGGCCATCCGGGCCGACCGTGTGCAGATCTGGGCCGAGGTCATGACGATCTGCGAGCATGAGCCACTGTGGCTGGACGACCCGGTATTGAAGGCCGATCTTGAAGCCCTGCATCACGGCGTGATGGATTTCGGCCCCACCTACGATATCATCCGCGACCTGATCCCTGACGGCGACATGATGGTGCCGTGTGCGGACATGCGCAAGCTTCTGACCGGCGGAAGCGAGGATGCCAGCCGCCTGCCTGCCGGCTGGCGCGGCAACCTGCAGAGGGCGCTTGCCGGGCTGGGGTTCGACCGGTTTCGACGCCTGTCAATTGCCGCGGGCGCTCCGTGCGCGTCTATCGTCGTGGCGATGGGAACGCCCAGCCCTGGGCGAGATGGGCCGATAACCGCATCGTGTTCGAGCAAGACCTGCGAAGACGAGACGCGAGTTTCTAAAACGTGCCCTGCAAGTGGAGAGATGCCGCCCTTCGGGGACAAAGTCTCATCCGTCATGTTCGGCCTTTTGCCGAGCATCTGGCCACTGCAATTTCCTGACGACAAAGCAATTTTTTTCAGAGACTTAATCGGCCGGCGCAGATCCTCGGCACAAGGCCAAGGATGATGTCGCGGGTTTTGCAGTGGTCTGTCAGCTACCTGCGCCGCCCTTCGGGGCGGCTTTCTTTTTTGAGCCAGCTCGCGGAATCGCCGACAGCAATTACGAATGCACACGGAGTTATTGTAACCCCGTTTCGTTATATTTATCAACGGGATACAGATGTTATTACGCAATTACGAAGATTATGGTGAAACATGGTGGAGAGGGAGGATGACGTTTGCGATGCACGGTTTCATATCTTCATGAGAAGTGGAAACGCGCTGTAACTCCGTAATTCGGTAATTTTTGCATCTAAGATACTGGATTCATTAAATTAACACGCTTACGCAATCTGCCGGAAAATGCGTAATCACACAAGCCGGACCGCCGTATCCCTCGAAAGCAAGGCCGGCAAGGGGCGATCGCCGCTTCGGCAGCTGACCTCGGGCGAAGGCTTGGCTCTTCACGAGGCGGACGGTTCAGTGAAGTACAGCGATGGCGGTGATCCCGGCCTCGGCTGCAGCGCGAATGATCGCCGCCC
The DNA here is from genome assembly GCF_014195325.1 of Rhizobium sp. BK650. Taxonomy (GTDB): domain Bacteria; phylum Pseudomonadota; class Alphaproteobacteria; order Rhizobiales; family Rhizobiaceae; genus Rhizobium. Next base: position 238,176 of record NZ_JACIBK010000001.1, read on the forward strand.
TCAATTCCCCGGGCTCAGCATTGCCCTGGACGACATCGAGACAGATCTTGATCGCCGCAAGATATTCCTCCCCGTCATCCGAGGGGAATTCCTTCATGAGTGCATTGGCGGCTCCGATGGCCGTTCGCACGGACAGGAGCCTGTCCGGATCGTGAAACATCAGGATCACGGGATCGAATTCGATTGGAGTGTCCCATTCCATGACACAATACTCCAGATGGGATGGCGTATTGTTAACTGTGCAAGAGGCGTGCCAGGGGAGGGGGCAGTCACGATGTCGTTGTCTGGTACCTGGATTTCAGCGATTTTGCTCCGGTTCCTGGTCGAGGTGCCCGATCGCTAGACCACTCCCGCGAGTGGTAGTAGATTGCGGATACCGAGGACGGATCTGCGCGGGGACGCGTGATGGATCGAAAGCTTGCCGCAATCATGTCCGCCGACGTGGTTGGCTACAGTCGGCTGACGGCTCTTGATGAAGAAGGAACGATACGCGCTCTGGATCGAAGCCGGGAGCGGATCGACAGGCTTGTCGCGCAATATGCCGGCCGTATCTTCGGTCTTGCCGGAGATGGCATCATGGCCGAGTTCTCGAGCGCGGTTCAGGCAGTTCGCTGTGCGATTCAGATCCAGCGTGAATTCTCGGCAGACGAAGGCGATGGCGACAGCAGCCTGAAATTACGTATCGGCATCAATCTCGGAGACGTTATTATCGCAGGCGACGATCTGCTTGGCGACGGCGTCAACGTGGCGGCGCGGCTGCAGTCGATCGCGGGATCGTCTGCGATATGCATTTCCGGTCCGGTTCGCGACCAGCTCGGTGCGAAAGCCGAATTCAGGGTCCGCAACATGGGCAAGCGGGTTCTGAAAAACATCCCGACCGCGATCCCCGTCTTCCAGGTCGATTGGTCGGCCGGGCCCGGCGTGTCGAGGGTGACCGGCTCGCCTTCGACTGCACCATCAGGTGATTCTTCCGGCCCCCCGGTCATCGCGATACTTCCCTTCGCCAATCTTGCGGGGGACGAGTTCTGGGAAAGGCTTGCTGTCGGACTTGCCGCAGACATTATCGCCGATCTTGCGCGTTATCCGAACCTCGCCGTGATCTCCCGGCAGACAATGATGGCCTACAAGGGCTGCGAAAACGATGTCGTGTCGATCGGACGGCAGCTGAAGGCCGACTATGTGCTGGAGGGAAATCTTCAGGCGAGCGGAGATCAGGTGAGGATCTCGGTCCAGCTAACGGATGCGTCCAACGGGGCCAGTCTGTGGACCGCGCGTTACCACGAGACGGTCGACAACCTGTTTGAACTGCAGGATGCGGTCACGGCGAGCGTCGTCAACGCGCTCGGAAACTGCTCCGGGAAACTTCTCAAGTTCAGGCGCGACGTGCTCCGGCGTCAAAAACCTGCGAGCCTGCAGGCCTACGACTGCTACCTCCTCGGCGAGGAACAGCTCGATCTGTTCACACGCGCCTCCATTGCAGAATCCATCCGGTTTCTTTCGCGCGCAGTCCAGCTTGATCCAAAGCTCGCGAGAGCATGGACCGGCTTGGGGTGTGCCTATTCCGCTGGCGTCTGCAACGGATTTTCCGAAGACCCGGCTTCGGCGGTCCGTCTTTTCGAAGACTGCGTCGAGAAGGCCCTGGAACTCGATCCGCAAGACCTGACCGCCAGGCTGGGCGCCGCCGGATTCAGAGCTTTGCGGGGTGATCTGGAAGGTGCTTTGGACGATCATGAGATGGTCCTGACATCCGCACCCCATGACGCCGACACGATCGCAATGCTGGCTGGCAACATGGCGCTGGTCGCGGGTGAACCGAAGCACGGCTGCGAGCTCGCAAGGCGAGCCATCCGACTCAATCCCAGCATACCCTGGTACTATGGCATGCTTGGCCGCTGCTGCTTCGTCGCTGGCCTGTACAAGGAATGCATCGCGGCTCTCAACAAGGCTCCGCCCCAATCGCCGGCGACGCTCCTGTTCACGGCGATGGCGGCCGCGATGCTCAACCGCGAAGGCGATGCGGCACGGTTCGTTGCTCGTCTGGATGAGCCCTTCCCCGGATTCTCGGCGGAAGCTTTTATACGGGGCTATCCGGTTACGAATCCGGTGGCGCTTGCGGCAATCCGCAACGGCGCCGAACGCCTGCGCTCACGAGCGGCAGGAGAAAGTTGACCGCCAACCAGCTGTGAGCTCGGGCATAGCCGGCGTTACTGAGAACGGGCAATCCGTCACAGCAGGCAATATTCTGCGTGCATCCTGCCGGCTACAGCATCGGCCCGAAAATCGGAATGGATTTTCGGAAAGCCTGATGCGTAGATTCAGAGGTCGAGCGTCCTTTGTGCGCCCGAATGGACGCGCGGCGCTCTAGGTTCACGTCATTTGTATTTCGGTTGATATTCGTGACCCATTTTGCCCGCTGGCGCTGAAACTTAAGTCTTCATGCCGAGTTAAACGCGCCGGGCCGTGCGGCCGGGGGACCCGATAGCCCTCAACCCCACTAAAGTCGGCTGTACGGTCCACCTGCATCAATCGCGCCACGCCAGCCGTCTTCGGTTCGGTTTTTGATCGTCTCTCTTCGTTGACACTGCAGAGCACGCAGTGGGCGCACCTCGAAGTGGCGAGCGGCTGCTGTGGAACAGATATCAGCACGGCCCGAGGGCTTATGATCGGCGGTGCCTGTTGTTTCCGTCCTGACAGATCTTTTTATGAGCCTTTCGGTCAGCCGTGTAATTTTCGTAGTGCTCCTCGACCCTCCTGCATGCCTCCCGGGACTGCACTTCCACCGTCGGCAATACGTCAAAAGGACTGCCCTGATCGTCCTTTGAGTAATCTGGCGAAAGCGGCATCGTCAGGACTAAGCTGTACGGGTTCGTGTTTGGAGCAAGCCATGGAGTTGGTCGAATACTGCCTGCGCAAGCTGGGAAGCTTTTTTTACAACACCTACTACCTGAATGGAAAGGCAATGGCGCTCAGTTTCGCCATTTCCATTGGCCTGGTTCTGACGGTTTTCGCGGTGGAACTCACCTATGTGGGGTTCGGCAATTCCGGGTTCCGTCGGGTTTTCTTCGAACGCAGCAAATCCACAATCACCGACATCGTCTATTTCGTCCTTCAGGCGACGGGAATGATTACGCTATTTGCGGCGCTCGCATCATTCGGTCTGTCCTATGCCATCACCCACGCGGCTCAGGATGCCCCCCACCTGGACCTTGCCCGCAGGCTGCCAGGCTGGGCACAGGTTCTCTTGTTCCTGGTGCTGACAGACTTCTTGAGCTACTGGCAGCATCGGTTGATGCACCGGCTGCCCGTACTATGGCGGCTCCATGAATTTCACCACGCAGCCGAAGAGTTCAACGCGCTGACTTCGGCGCGGGAGCATCCGCTGGAGAAGGCCATAAACATGGCCATTATGGTCGTTCCGGCACTGCTTGTCGGCCTGCCGACGGCCGAATTCGCCTTCGTGACCATCACCTTTGGCGCCATTGGTCTGGTCAAGCACAGTGCCATTCCCTGGCATGGCTGGTTTGGCAAATACGTGATCCAGTCGCCACGCGACCACTACATCCATCACTCCCGGGTGCGGGAACATCACGACAAGAATTTCGCCAATTATTTCCCGATCTGGGATCATTTGTTCGGCACCTATTACGAGGGCGGTGCAGACGGTGCAAAGCTCGGTCTGGACCGCGACTACTTCAACCAAACCGATCCATTCCGCGAAACCATCGCCACAGAAATCCGCTTCTTCCAACGCGCGGGACAAGCTGCCAAGGCCAAGTACGGCATAAGCCCCATAAGCGGAAAACCTGCCTCGCCGCAGGGGCTGTCGGCCAGAAATCTTCGGCGACCTTGAAACCATTTCTACTGTAGAAGATGATCGAACGGCCGGAGTTGCGCAAAGCGGCGCGGCGCGGCGGAGCATAATCTGCAGGTCCGCGCGAGACATGTCCGCGATCCGGCCGGCGCGTCTTCGAGGAGGGTGGCGGTGTCGCAGGCGACTGGTCAGATCTTATAATGTCTCATCAGTGGCCGGGCGGGTCGTATCCTTCGGCAGTGTAAGCTGTGCCGGCAACGAGATCTGATTCATCGATTTCAGCGGCAGTCATTGAACTTGATGCCTTCTGCCGGCTCCAGCAGGGCGCGAAAATCGGAATCGATCTTCGGAAAGCCTGATGCGTGGATTCAAAGAGTTAGAACGTCCTTTGTGCGTCCCAATGGACGCACGGCGTTCCAGGTTTCACGTCATTTGTATTTCGGTTGATATTCGTGACTGACTTTTTCTCCTGGCACTGAAACTTAAGTCTTCACCCCGAGTTAAACGCGTGGGACCGTGCGGCCGGGGGACCCATTAGCCCTCAACCCCACTAAAGTCGGCTGTACGGTCCACCTGCTTCAATCGCTCCGCGTCAATCATCTCCAGTCCGGTTATCGATCGTCCCGATCCCCGCTCTCCGTTGACACTGAGACTACGCCATGAATTCTATGTTTCGAGCTATTGCTGCAGGGTGAGCGTGATGAACAGAGTTCGGAAACTTGTGATCGCCGGGCTGGTTATCGGATTGGCAATCCTGGCTTCATCGTGCACGACACACCGAAGCGCAAACAGCGCCGATTTCCAGTATCAGCCCGGGCATTCGAGGAACCCGGCATGCAGCCAGGGCTTCAGGCCCACCAATGCGCTGTCCTGCAGGTATTGAGTTGCGGGCGGGGTAACGTGGCCTGAGCTGCGTTCTCACGAAAGCTAGGCCGGCAAAGGGCTACCGCCTCTTGCGTTTGGAACTGGAGCTTGAGCGATCCCGGTTCGCGGTGGCGAGGTGGGATTCGTATGGCCCCGTAAACCGGCGGCATTTGCTTTTCGGCGGGCACTACTTAAGGTGATGCCCGAGGGGAATCACATGCCATCCAAGACACTTGACGACGTTATCTCGACCTTCGGCCACTCTGTTTCCAGGAAGCTTTCCAGCCCTACAATATCGGGCGCGCCGGAGGATCAGCTACGGGCGCCGCTGGAAGTCCTTATCCTTGATGGCATCGTCGAACTTTTGGATTATCCGAAAAGCGCCGTGGCGATGATTGGCGAAACCAGTTTGGCCGACACGCTCACTCGGCCCGACTATGCCGTCACGTTCGGGAATGCGCTGGCAGGGTTCATCGAAGTCAAGGCGCCCGGCAAAGGCGCCGATCCGCGCCGTTTCCAGGGGCATGACAAGGAACAGTGGAACAAGCTCAAGTCGCTTCCCAACCTCCTTTATACTGATGGCATGAGCTTCAGCCTGTGGCGGGACGGTGAATTGCAGGGTTCGATCCTGCGTGTTGAAGGGGATCTGGAAAAAGACGGTAAGGCTGTGAAGGCGCCGGGCGAACTATTGGGTTTGTTTTCGGATTTCTTCACATGGGCGCCTCAAGCGCCGCGATCGCCACGACGCCTCGCGGAGGTCAGTGCCCGTCTCTGCCGTCTGCTGCGTGACGATGTCACGGAACAGTTGGACCGCGGCAGCGTCGCACTGACCGGCCTTGCCGAGGATTGGCGCAAACTCCTGTTTCCGCAGGCAGACAATGCCCAGTTCGCGGATGGATATGCCCAAGCCGTTACTTTCGGCCTGCTGATTGCCCGCACGCGCAACATTCCGCTGGCCGAAGGCATCGACCACGCGGCGTCCGACCTCAAGAAGTCCAATTCGCTGATCGGTACCGCACTTGGGCTTCTGACGGAAAATGCCGACAATCGTGCAACGCTCAAAACATCGCTGGATACGATGACGCGCGTGCTCGATGCGGTAAACTGGCAGGAAGTCGGCAAGAACGATCCGGATGCCTGGCTCTATTTCTACGAGCACTTTCTCGAAGTCTACGACAACAATCTCCGAAAACGCACCGGCTCCTATTACACTCCTCCCGAAGTGGTGAACGCCATGGTACGCATGGTGGACGAGGTGCTGCGAGGGTCACTGTTCGAGCGACCGGCCGGTTTCGCTTCAGCGGATGTCACAGTGGCCGATCCCGCTGTCGGCACCGGGACGTTCCTGCTCGGCGTCCTGCGCCGTATCGCAGAAACCGTCGCTTCGGATATGGGAGAGGGCGCGGTTCCCTCTGCAATTACCAGCGCATCCGAGCGCCTGATCGGTTTCGAGCTCCAGTTCGGTCCTTTTGCCGTCGCGCAGCTTCGCTTGATCGCAGAGCTCCAGGAACTGATCCACCCCGGCCCTGGCAAATCGAGCGCCCTGCCGTCGCTCAAACTCTTCATCACCAATACGCTCGGCAATCCTTTTGAGGAGGAGGAATGGCTGCCGCAGGTCATGCAGCCGATAGCCAATTCCCGCCGGCAGGCAAATGCCATCAAACGCGGCCAGCCGATCACCGTCGTCATCGGCAATCCACCTTACAAGGAGAAAGCGGAAGGACGCGGCGACTGGGTGGAATCAGGTGCCGGTGGTGCGCTCAAGGCGCCGATGGACTGGTGGCGTCCGCCGGTGGAATGGGGCGTGTCGGCCCACACCAAACACCTGAAGAACCTTTATGTCTATTTCTGGCGCTGGGCCACCTGGAAGGTCTTCGGCACCGGCAACTACGCGGCTACTGGCCATCCGGACAGGGACGAGGAAGGCATCGTGTGTTTCATCACGGTTGCCGGTTTCCTGAACGGGCCGGGCTTCTCGAAAATGCGCGACGACCTGCGCCGCACCTGCTCGAATATATGGGTCATCGATTGCTCGCCGGAAGGTCATCAACCGGAAGTCGCGACGCGCATATTTCAGGGCGTGCAGCAGCCGGTCTGCATCGTCGTTGCCGCGAAGAAACTCGGCAAGGACCGCAACAGGCCTGCGGAGGTGCGTTATACCACGCTTCCCAAGGGAAAGCGGGAGTACAAATTCGAGGCGCTGACCAAATTGTCGCTCGATGTCGGCGACTGGATCGAGTGCCCGGACGGCTGGCGGGCCCCGTTTTTGCCGGAGGCTGTTGGCTCCTGGGCGGAAATGCCGCCGCTGAAATCCCTGTTCCTCTATGACGGTTCCGGTGTCATGCCGGGACGCACATGGGTGATCGCGCCCGATAGGCAGAGCCTGGCTGAGCGGTGGCAGCGACTGATTTCGGAGAAGGATGATCAAAAGCGTGAGGTATTGTTCCATCCGCATCAAGGCGGCGATAAGACTTCAACCAAAAAGCCGCAAACGGAACTGACAGGACATGTACAACGGAAGGGCGCGGTCAAAGACGACAAAGAAGCTGTTCAGCAACCAACGAAATATGGACTTCGGTCCTTCGACCGGCAATGGATCATCCCTGACACAAGGCTATTGAACCGACCAAATCCGGCACTTTGGAGCGGCTATTCAAATGAGCAGGTTTTCCTGACCGCACCCGAGGACCGCTCTCCAACTGCAGGTCCATCACTGTCTTTTACCGACCTCGTCCCAGACCTCCATCACTACAACGGCCGTGGCGGCCGTGTAATGCCGCTTTGGCGGGATGGGGCTGCAAGTCAATCCAACATCCGTCCGGAATTGCTCGTCCTGCTTGCCGATCTCTATGGGCAGGAGGTCGCTCCGGCCGATCTCATGGCCTATCTCGCGGCTGTCATGGCGCATCCTGCCTTTACCTCCCGCTTCCGCGACGATCTGGTGCAGCCGGGTCTGCGCGTGCCGCTGACCGCCGATGCCGTACCGTTCTTCGAAGCGGTTGCGCTCGGCCGCGAGATCGTCTGGCTGCATTGCTACGGCGAGCGTTTTACCGATCCCGCGGCCGGCCGAAGGGGCCACCGCGCCTTCCGTCTGCAGATGCGCCGCGCATTCCGGCCGACGGTGCCATTCCCGGCGCGCCGGACCCTCTGCCGGACACGATGGAATACGATCCTGCAACCCGCCGCCTCACCGTCGGCAAGGGCCATATCGACAACGTGCCGCAGGCCGTCTGGGAATACGAGGTTTCCGGCAAGCAGGTGCTGTGGCAGTGGTTCAGCTATCGCAGGCTCGACCGCTCGCGGCCTATCATCGGCGACCGACGGCCGCCTTCGCCGCTCGACCGGATCCAGCCGGATCACTGGCTGCCGGAATATACCGCCGATCTGATGAACCTGCTGCATGTCCTTGGCCGCTTGGTCATGCTGGAGCCGCGCCAGGCGAATCTTCTGAACCGGATACTGGAAAAGCCGCTGATCGGACTTGAAGCACTGGGGCTGAAGCAGGAGAATGCGGACGATTCTTCAAAGGTATCAGCAGATCTATGACCAGGGCTCAACTTGATATGTTTGCGACGCAGGAGGATCTTTTTCCTGCCGAGCCTGCATCCTATGCACCCAATCCGGAGCGCGTGCGCCGCAAGCTGGATGCGGTCCTGCATGAACTCCGCCGTGCAGACGCCATGCCTTGGGATCGAAAGACACGTGCGTTTCATCAGCTAGTGTTTCCGCAGATGACGAACGCTCTTCCTGCTGATGAGGCCTCGCAATATCGGCTGGAATTCCAGGCCCTTATTGAGAGATTGAGTTGAGGGAATTTGTTGAAGGCTCGATCAGCCTTCCTGCCGAGACATGATCGGTTGCCAAGCTGCCAGGCCGTGGGTCGGACATTAGGAAAATGGCGCACCCGACAGGATTCGAACCTGTGACCTTTGGAATCGGAATCCAACACTCTATCCAGCTGAGCTACGGGTGCATGCCTGACGATGTGACTCGTCGTCCGATGTCGTGGTTCTTAGCCTAGCTTTGGCTCTGCTTCAATCGCGAAGTTCAGGGAATTTCTGTGGCTTGGCTTTTAAGGCGAGATTGGCCGCAAGCTGTTGCCGAAATGAAAACTCCGCCGGACCTTTCGGGCGGCGGAGTTTGTCTGTTGCGCTATCAGTCGATCAGACCTGCATGGCGCCGGGGCCGGGGATGGCTTTGGGCGGCACCTTGCCGAGGATGATCATGCCGAGCACCTCGTCCTTGGTGACATCCTCGGTGCGGGCGTGGCCGACGACCTGGCCGTTCTTCATGACGGAGACGCGGTCGGCGAGGTCGAAGACGTCGTGGATGTCGTGGCTGATCAGGAAGATGCCGATGCCTTCCTTTTTCAGCTGCTTGATGAGCTCGCCAACCTGCGCCGTTTCCTGCGGCCCAAGGGCTGCCGTCGGCTCGTCCATGATCAGGATGCGGGCGTTGAACAGGATGGCGCGAGCAATCGCGACCGACTGGCGCTGGCCGCCTGAAAGCGCTTTCACCGGCTCCTTGAAGCGCTTGAAATTGGGGTTGAGGCGGCCCATCACTTCGCGCGCGGAGGCTTCCATCGCGACATCGTCGAGCGTGCCCCAGCGGGTTTTCAGCTCGCGGCCGAGATAGAGGTTGGCGGCGGCGTCGACATTGTCGGCGACGGCGAGCGTCTGGTAGATCGTCTCGATGCCGAACTTCTTGGCATCGCGCGGATTGCGGATGTCGGCCGGTTCGCCATTGATCAGGATCTCGCCCGAGTCACGCTTGTAGGCGCCCGAGAGGATCTTGATCAGCGTCGACTTGCCGGCGCCGTTATGGCCGAGAAGGGCCACGACTTCGCCGGGATAGAGATCGACCGAGGCATTGTCGACCGCGTGGATACCGCCGAAGGAGATCGAAATATTCTTCAATTCCACAAGGGGAGTGCGTTGTTCAGCCATGGTTCGGACTCCTCTTACTTCGCACGGGAGCGGTAGACAGTGTCGAGCCAGACGGCAATGACGAGCACTGCGCCGACAACGACGTTCTGGATGGGCGTATCGACGTTTGCGAGACCCATGCCCGACTGCAGGGACTGCATGACGAGCGCGCCGAGCATGGCGCCGGCGATCGTGCCGGTGCCGCCTGCCAGAGACGTGCCGCCGATGACGGCTGCGGCGATCGTATAGAGTTCGTAGGTCGTGCCCTGCGAGTTGGCGGCGGCGTTGAGGCGGGCCGTGGAGATGGCGGCGGCGACGGCCGCGAGGAAGCCCATCAGCGCGAAGATGCGCACCGTCACCCAGCGGGTCTTGATACCGGCGAGTTCGGCTGCTTCCGGGTTGCCGCCGATCGCGAAGACATAGCGGCCGAAGCGCAGGCGCGTGGCGATGAAGGTCATGACGATGCCGACGAGGATGGCGATCAGCACAGGCACGGCGATGCCGTAGGGGATCATCAGGCCGCCTTCCGGCATGGTGATGTTATTGGCCTCGGCATAGCGCTTGGCGATCGCCGGCGGCCAGTAATAGATCGTGGAGACCCAGATCGCGCCGAGCACCATGATGCAACCGAGCACGCCGAGGAAATACTCGGCCCAGAGCGGACGGCGCGGGAAGTTGAAGCGCCGGCGCTGGTGGCGCGAGCCGATGATCGAGACGACGATCAGCAGGCAGGCGGCCGCACCGATGATCCAGCTCCAGGTGGCGCCGATCGCGCCTTCGGCACCGCCGCCCATGATGCGGAAGGTGGTGTCGAGTGGGGCGACCGTCTGGCCGCTCGTGACATACCAGGCAAGGCCGCGCCAGGCGAGGAAGCCGCCGAGCGTGACGATGAAGGAGGGCACGCCCATGAAGGCGATGATGATGCCCTGGATCAGGCCGATGGCAGTGCCGACGAGGAGGCCGGCGATGAGCGTGATGACCCAGGTGAAGGAATTGTCGAAGCCGAGATATTGCGGCAGGTACTTCGCCTGGACCACGCCCATGATCATGGCGACGAAGCCAAGGATCGAGCCGATCGACAGGTCGATGTTTCTGGTGACGATGACCAGCACCATGCCGGTTGCGAGAACCGCGATTTCCGTCGTCTGGACCGAGAGGTTCCAGAGGTTTCGCGGTGTGAGGAACAGGCCGCCGGTATAGAAGTGGAAGCCGATCCAGATGACCAGCAGCGCGGCGATCATGCCGAGAAGGCGGGTATCGATTTCCGTCGCCCGCAGGAAGCGCGTGAAGGGGCCTTCAACCGCCGAACGCGGACCTGACGTCGTGGATTGGGTGATGTCTGCCATGGGTTTGCCGTTTCCCCCATTTGTTTGGGCGCGGGCCTGCTCGGGGTGAGCTGCCGACGATCGCCCTGTTCTTGATGTGACCACTGGGACGCTTCCGAAAATAGCCGATGACAACGGCACTATTCTGGCAGGGAATCAAAGCATCCGCGGTGCGCGCGAGAACGGAGAAGCACGATTGAGCGGGCTTCATCCGCATCCGGCGCCGCAGCGGAGGGCCGCTGCGGCGCCGGTATTTCAGATCGTCAGGCGAGGATCAGTTGCAAGCCTTGACGGTGCCGGCCTTGACGCCCTGGCAGGCTTCGGCCTTGGAGATCCAGCCTGCGTCGATGACGACGTTCAGGTTGTCCTTGGTGATGGCGAGCGGGGTCAGGAAGATGGACTGCATCTTCACCTTCTTCGGGCCGCCTTCGAAGGTCTGGACGCCGGCGATCTTGTCCATGGTCGTGCCGCCGGCAAGTTCGAGGGCGACTTCGGCAGCGCGCTTGCCGAGCTCACGGCTGTCCTTCCAGACGGAAACCGTCTGCGTGCCGAGAGCGATGCGGTTGAGCGCAGCCTTGTCGGCGTCCTGGCCGGAAACCGGAACGGAGCCGGCCATGCCCTGGGCGTCGAGAGCGGCGACGGCGCCGCCGGCCGTGCCGTCGTTGGAAGCGACGACAGCGTCAACCTTGTTGTTGTTGGCGGTCAGGAACTGCTCCATGTTGCGCTGAGCGTTCTGCGGCAGCCAGCCGTCGGTATAGGCTTCGCCGACATTCTTGATCTTGCCGGCGTCGATCGCAGCCTTCAGCACTTCCTGCTGACCGGCGAAGAGGAAGTCGGCGTTCGGGTCTGAAGACGAGCCCTTGATGAAGACGTAGTTGCCTTCCGGCTTGACCTTGAAGACGCCCTGCGCCTGCAGGCGGCCGACTTCCTTGTTGTCGAAGGTAATGTAGAAGGCAGCCGGGTTTTCGATCAGGCGGTCGTAACCGACGACCGGGATGCCTTCGCTGGCGGCCTTTTCAACAGCCGGGCCGATCGCGTCGGAGTCCTGGGCGAGAATGATGAGGGCGTTTGCGCCCTGCGAGATCAGCGACTCGACGTCGGTCAGCTGCTTTGCGGCCGAAGACTGGGCGTCAGCGGAAATATACTTCGCGCCCTTGGCTTCGAGGGCCTTCTTGATGGCAGCTTCGTCCGTCTTCCAGCGCTCTTCCTGGAAGTTCGACCAGGAAACACCGACGACGAGGTCGGCAGCCATGGCAGCCGACTGCAGGGAAACGAGAATGGCAGCGCCTGCCATCAGCTTGTAAATAGACTTCATATTTGTCCTCCCGAGTGAATTGCAGCCGGCCCGGCCTCAGCCTCCTCCGGCCACCGCGAAAGCCTGTCCAGAAACATTCGGATTATTTTCTCGACAGTCGAGAAATTTGATGTCAGAGATTTTTTCAACTGTCAACACCGCACTACCGGCTTAATTTCCTTTGACGAAAGACGCCGGAGATGCTGTGGCAAGTGTAGGGCGGAACGAACGGGAAGAGGGCGGCTATACATGCTGACCAAGTCGAGCACGGAGCTCGTACGGCGGAGAAACAGCGTGCTGGTGCTCGCCACTCTGCGCCGCCATGGGCCGCTTGCTCACACTGAAATATCCGATTTCACACGGCTTTCGTCCGCGACCGTTTCTGCCATCACGGCGGATCTCGAGAAGGCACAGATCATCGAGAAATCCGAGCAGCAGGCGGCGAGCGGGCGGGGGCGCCCGCGCGTGCTTTTGCGCCAGCGGCGCGACTGCGGCTATCTCATCGTCGTCATCATCTCCTCGGATGCCGTGCAATATTCGCTCGTCGACTATTCGGGCAAGCTGATCGACCGTTTCAGCGAGGAAAGGTCGCATGATCCGGCAGGGGTTACGCGCTTCGTCAACGGGGTGCGGCAGGGGCTTGAACGCATGCTGTCGCGCTCGCGGATCGAGCGGGAGCAAGTGCTGCTCATCTCGATCAGCAGCAAGGGACTGGTCAACTCCTCCGAGCCGGTCCTCGTGTGGTCGCCGATCTTCGGCAACGACCAAATCGATTTCGAATCGGCGCTCAAGCCGGAATGGAAGGCGAAGGTCATCCTCGACAACGAGACGTTGCTCGTCGCTGCGGCGCTCGGCGCGCGTGAAGAGAATGTCAAAGGCGAGGATTTCCGCTCGCTCGCTGCGCTGTCGCTGGGGCACAGTATCGGGCTTGGCATCGTCAGGCGGACGAGCCATGGCGGGCCTGATGTCTCCGCGCCCAATTTCGGGCATATGCTGCACATGGCCAATGGCGGGCTCTGCCGCTGCGGCACACGCGGCTGCATCGAGGCCTATGCCGGCTTTTATGCCATCCTGCGCACAGCCTTCGAAGTGCCGCTCGATACGATCCCGGCAAAGTTCGTGCCGCTCGCGGAACTCGACAAGATCGCCGCGCGGGCAAGGCAGGGGCACCGGATCTCCGGCTTTGCCTTCCGGCAGGCTGGGCTGGCGCTCGGCAACGGGCTGTCGCGCATGCTGAGCCTGACGGAGCGCATGCCGATTGCGATCACCGGACCGGGAACGCGCTTTTACGATCTGTTGCGGCAGGGGATAGAGGAGGGGCTCGGCCAGTCGCATGTCGTGCGCATGGAGGGCATGCCCGAGCTCAGGGTCGTCGCGGACGAGCAGATCCTGGTCTTCGAAGGGCACCTGAACCGGGCGCTCTCGGTTATCGACGAGGATATTGTACTGGCGGGTATTCAGGGCGGGGATTGAGGGTGTCTTTAGGGTGAGATGATCCGAAGAAGACCCCGCCCCAAACCCCTCCCCACAAGGGGGAGGGGCTTAACCTGCCGCGACGGCTTTCCAAATATTCAACGTTTCGAGAGGAGCGAGGGGGCGCCGCGAGTTAGCGCCTCCCACCTGTGGGGAGGGGTTGGGGAGGGGTCTTCACGAGGTGCGCCCTCTCACGCATCAAACGAGAAATGGCCGGGCTTTCACCCGGCCATTTCTCATGATGGCGACCGTCGGGAGAGGGCGGTCAGCCGATCTTGATGAGTTTGCCTTCCTTGACGGACTGGACCGCGGCGTCGGCGAGCGCCAGCGCTGCCAGGCCATCGGCGCCGGAGGGGGAGATCTTCGAGCCCTTTTCGATCGCCGAAATGAAGCTTGCGATCTCGTTGGCATAGGCTTCGGTGTAGCGGGTCATGAAGAAGTCGTGCAGCGGCGGGCGGGTATAGCCATCGGCGTTGGCGACTTCGATCGAGACCGGGCGCTGGTTTTCGGCCGAGACGACGCCCTTCGAACCATGCGCTTCGATGCGCTGGTCATAGCCGTAGGTGGCGCGGCGCGAGTTGGAGATGATCGCCTGCTTGCCGGATGCTGTCTGCAGGATGACGGAGACGCTGTCGTAGTCGCCGGCTTGCCCGATCGCCTTGTCGACGAGGACGGCAGCGGTGGCGACGACGGAGATCGGCTCTTCGCCGAGCAGGAAGCGGGCCATGTCGAAATCGTGAATCGTCATGTCGCGGAAGATGCCGCCGGAACGCTTGATGTAATCGACCGGCGGGGCGCCAGGATCGCGCGAAGTGATCGTCACCATCTCGACATCGCCGATCTTGCCCTCGTCGATGACCTTGCGCACGGCCATGAAATGCGGGTCGAAGCGGCGGTTGAAGCCGACCATCAGCTTGGCGCCGGTTTCTTCCACGACCTTGATGCAGGCTTTTACGCGAGCAACATCCAAGTCGATGGGCTTTTCGCAGAAGATCGCCTTGCCGGCGCGGGCAAAGCGCTCGATCAGGTCTGCATGGGTATCGGTCGGCGTGCAGATGACGACGGCGTCGATATCCTTGGCGGCCTCGATCGCTTCGATCGTGCGTACCTCGCAGCCATACGCGGAAGCAATCGCTTCGGCCGCCTGCGGGAAGGCGTCGGCGACCGCTACGAGCTTTGCATTGGCATCGCCGCTGACGGCTTTCGCGTGGACCTTGCCGATGCGGCCGGCGCCGAGAAGACCAAATCTCACTGTCATTACTGCCTCCCTGTATTCGGAACAAATAAACCGAATTGATATAAGTTTGGAATTTTCATTCCATTTTCCAGCGCCGGCGTCAAGCCCGCGGCCCTTTCACATTTGTGAAATCCATCCTAAAGACAAGGGCCGCCAACAACACAATGCCATCAAGACAGTGCCATCAAGACAGTGGAAGACAGATGCAGCTTATCGATCCCAACCATCCAACCTATCGACATCTTTGGGTTCGCGTTGCCATTGTCGCGGTCTGCCTTGGATGGGGCATCTTCGAATTCATCGGCGGCGATCCCTTCTGGGGCGTTCTGGCGCTCGCTGCCGGCGCATACTCATTCTACATGCTGATCTGGACTTTCGATCCGAAGCCGCCGGAAGCAGCTGCTCGCGTCGTCGTCGATGACGATGAAGAGGACGAGGAAAAGCCGGCAATAGAAGAAGAGAAGAAGGCAGATTAATCACCGTGGTAGCCGACGCAACGCTTCGTCGATCAACAGGTTGGCGATCATCATGCGTCTGTTGGCATTATCTCGGAAGGGCGGTGCGACGCTGTCGGGATGATTGGCCTTGGCGAAAGTGCGCCGCTTCTCATTCAATGTCTGCAGCGTATCGGCAATAGAGATGGCAAGTTCGGCTGCGATATCTTCGGGCGATGTGCGAGCCAGATGACCGGGCATGACCGGTTCGGGTTCGGCCGCCGGCCGCGGAGGTTCTTCGATACTGGGCTCGGGGATACCAGGCTCGGCGCCGAGATTGTCGAAATAGGCTTGCCCCACCCGCTGCGAGGCGGCCGACACGCCTTCCAGCACATCGAAGGCGAGGCCGGTCGAGAAGCCGGAGACGCGATGGGTGGCCGGCGCCTCCGTCTCGCCAGCCGCTTCGTTTTCCTGCTTCAGCCGTTCGAGAACGGATTGGAATATCGATTGTCCAAACAGCATGCGCCTTCCTTTGCGAGCGGCGCATTAAACGGCGCCAAGTTGGCGCAGGGCTGGATTCGAGGCAGGATCATCTGGCCTCCTGAGAGCCAGTTGCCGCGGAGGCAGCATGTGCGGATAAGAGATGGGGGCGCCTATGACAGGTTGGAAGCGGACAGTGCAATGGACCGATTGGAACGGAGACGGACTTGAGACTCTGTCCATTGTGCGCAACGATGAGGGTGTGCTTGCGGAAAGTGCTGTGACCGGACATTTCGAAGCGGGCAAATATGACCTCACATACGGGTTGGCGATAGATCTGCATTGGCGGGTCCGCGAAGTTAGCGTTCAGATCGCCAATGGCCCGCGACTACATATTCTGTCTGACGGCCGCGGTCGCTGGGTCAACGAGGATCGCTCGGAGATTTCTGACTTGGCCGGGTGCGTGGATGTCGATATCGCAGCGACGCCGTTTACCAACACCCTGCCAATTCTACGGTTAAGGCAAAAAACCGGCATCTCCGAGGATATCAGCGTGGCTTTTGTCTCCGTACCGAATCTGGTCATCGAACCTGTCCTGCAGCGCTATACCAAACTCGCCGAGAACCGCTTTCTTTACGAAGGTATTTCAACCGCATTTTCGGCCGAACTTGAGGTCGATGGCGACGGCATAGTGCTGGACTATCCAGGCGTATTTAGGAGGCTGTCGTAGCGGACGCAGTTTTCCGACAGTCTCCCCGACCTCGGATCTACCTTTCGGCCTGCCGGATACTTTCTTCCAGGATAAGGTCATAGAGAAGCCGGGCGCTCGGCGGCAGGGCCCGTTCGCGCACGGTGATCAGGCTGTAGGGCTTTACATTGATCTCGAAATCGATTGGGAGGACGCGCACGTCGGATGCGTTCGAACTCTGCGAAGCGAGGAACTGGGCGACATCGATGGCGACCGGGGCGATCGCGTCCGTCGCGCAGACCATCGCACAGGTCAGAAGCAGCGACGAAGTATTGACGATGTTTTCCGGAAGCTGGACAACGTGCGACAGGAAAATGTCCTCGATCGTGCGGCGCAGCAGCGTACCGGGCGGCTGGAAGACCCAGTCGTAGTCCCTGATCTCCTCGAGGCTGCTCGGTTTCTTCTTCTTCAACAGGGGATGGCTGCTGCGCACGATCAGGCAGGCCTTCTCGATGCCGATCTCGCGCACTTCGAAAGGGCGGGGGTTGAGATCGTCGGGGATGCGGCTGATGATGAAGTCATGGCGGGCAGCCAGAAGCTCGCGCGCCAGCACGTTGCTGGTCTCGACCTGGATGCTCACCTCGATGCCGGGAAAGGTCTTGCGCACGGTGTTGATGGCGGGAACGACGAGGCTCATGGCGGGTGCGGTCACAGTGCCGATAAAGACCGAACCACCCTTGCCGCTCTTCAATTCGCCGATCTCGCGGCTCGCTTCCCTGAGCTCCAGAAGGATCTTGCGCGCACGTCTGGCGAGCGCCTCGCCGAAGGTGGTGAGGGTCACGCCGCGGGCCACCCGTTCATAGAGCGGCGTCTTCACGATCGATTCCATATCCGACAGCATTCTGGACGCTGCCGGCTGGGATATGTTCAGCACTTCGGCGGCGGCGGAAATCTGGCCGCTATCTTCGATTGCGACGATCATGCGCAGGTGATTCAGTTTAAGTCCCGTGCGCAAAAAGCCATCATCGCCAAAATTGTCGCTGTTGATATCGACATGTTCCAACGAAAAGGGCTCTGAGATGATCGTCATGGTTGCAGCCTCCCCGCTGCGCTCCATCAAAAGTAATACTTTTTAACGATATACCAAAATTGTTATGCACATTACCAGTTATTCTATTTGACAGTTATAGGAATCCATACCAGTTTGCCGCCGTGTGCTGGTTGGCACTCAACACGTGAGAGATCGTGGAGGAGACCTACTTCGTTTCTCACCATCTGAAGTAACTATCCAATACGGAACCTGCCACAGTTTCGGGGCGGGCGATTTTTCGTCCGCTGCTCTATTAACAAGGGAGAGAGAAATGAAATCCATTATCTCATTGATGGCTGCGGCTGCCTTCGGCGTCGCTTCGTTCGTTGCGCCTGCTATGGCGGCGGACAAGGGCACCGTTGGTATCGCAATGCCGACGAAGGCTTCGGCCCGCTGGATCGACGACGGCAACAACATCGTCAAGCAGCTCCAGGCTGCCGGTTACCAGACCGACCTGCAGTATGCCGACGACGACATTCCGAACCAGCTTTCGCAGATCGAAAACATGGTCACGAAGGGCGCCAAGGTTCTCGTCATCGCTTCGATCGACGGCACCACGCTTTCCGACGTTCTCCAGAAGGCTCATGACGCCGGCATCAAGGTCATCGCTTACGACCGCCTGATCCGCGACTCGGCCAACGTCGATTACTACGCCACCTTCGACAACTTCCAGGTCGGCGTTCTGCAGGCAAACTCCATCGTCGACGGCCTCGGCCTCAAGGATGGCAAGGGCCCGTTCAACATCGAACTCTTCGGCGGTTCGCCGGACGACAACAACGCCTTCTTCTTCTATGATGGCGCAATGTCCGTCCTGCAGCCGTACATCGACTCCGGCAAGCTCGTCGTGAAGTCCGGCCAGACCGGCATGGACAAGGTCGGCACGCTGCGTTGGGATCCGGCAACGGCCCAGGCCCGCATGGACAACCTGCTCTCGGCCAACTACACCGACGCCAAGGTCGATGCCGTTCTGTCTCCCTATGATGGTCTGTCGATCGGCATCATTTCGTCGCTGAAGGGCGTCGGTTACGGCACGGCTGCTCAGCCGCTCCCGATCGTCACCGGCCAGGACGCTGAAATCCCGTCGGTCAAGTCGATCATCGCTGGCGAACAGCACTCGACGATCTTCAAGGACACGCGCGAACTCGCCAAGGTCACCGTTGCCATGGTCGATGCCGTCATGTCCGGCAAGGAGCCCGAAGTCAACGACACGAAGACCTACGATAACGGCGTCAAGGTCGTTCCGTCCTATCTGCTGAAGCCGGTTGCCGTCGACAAGACCAACTACAAGCAGATCCTCGTCGACAGCGGTTACTACACCGAAGACAAGCTGAAGTAAGTTGAACAGGAGGCCGGAGCCCGCGCTTGCGGGTTCCGGCCTTCAATTTTATGATCGCCCAGCCGTTTTATGGCTGCAGGCGCTGGAACTTTGACTATGGACAACACCATCCTCGAAATGCGGAGCATCACCAAGACGTTCCCGGGCGTCAAAGCTCTGGAGAACGTGAACCTCAAGGTTCGCAAGGGTGAGATTCACGCATTGGTAGGCGAGAACGGGGCCGGCAAATCGACCCTGATGAAAGTGCTATCGGGCGTCTATCCGAC
Organism: Rhizobium sp. BK650; assembly: GCF_014195325.1. GTDB lineage: Bacteria > Pseudomonadota > Alphaproteobacteria > Rhizobiales > Rhizobiaceae > Rhizobium. The sequence continues at coordinate 257,399 of NZ_JACIBK010000001.1, forward strand.
CGGGACCTATGAAGGCGACATCGTCTATGAAGGCGAGACGCGCCACTTCAAGGTTCTGAAGGACTCCGAAGAAATCGGTATCGTCATCATCCACCAGGAACTGGCGCTCGTGCCGCTGCTGTCGATCGGGGAAAACATCTTCCTCGGCAACGAAAACGCCAAGAACGGCGTCATCAGCTGGGACGAAACGTTCAACCGCACGAAGCAGCTGCTCAAGAAGGTGGGCCTGCAGGAATCTCCGAACACGCTCGTCACCGACATCGGCGTCGGCAAGCAGCAGCTTGTCGAGATCGCCAAGGCGCTGTCGAAGAGCGTCAAGCTGCTCATCCTCGACGAGCCGACCGCCTCGCTCAACGAAAGAGATTCCGACGCTCTTCTGACCCTCTTGATGGAGTTCCGCAAGCAGGGCATCACCTCGATCATCATCTCCCACAAGCTGAACGAGATCCGCAAGGTCGCCGACCAGATCACGGTCCTGCGCGACGGTATGACCGTCAAGACGCTCGACTGTCACAAGGACGAGATCAGCGAAGACATCATCATCAAGAACATGGTGGGCCGCGATCTCGAAGACCGCTATCCGCCGCGTTCGGTGCCGATCGGCGAGACGATCTTCGAAGTCAAGAACTGGAATGCCTTCCACCAGCAGCATCGCGACCGCCAGGTCCTGCACGACATCAACCTGAACGTCCGCAAGGGCGAGGTTGTCGGCATCGCCGGACTGATGGGCGCCGGCCGCACCGAGTTCGCCATGAGCGTCTTCGGCAAGACCTACGGTCACAAGATCAGCGGCGAGGTCTTCGTCGGCGGCAAGAAGGTCGACACATCAACCGTGCGCAAGGCGATCGACGCCGGTCTTGCCTATGTGACGGAAGACCGCAAACATCTCGGCCTCGTGCTCGGCGAGACGATCGTTCACAACACGACGCTCGCCAATCTGGCGGCGGTGTCGAATGCCTCCGTCATCGATAGCGTCAAGGAATCACGGGTCGCGACCGACTATCGGTCGAAGCTGCGCATCCGTTCCTCCAGCATCTTTCAGGAAGCGGTCAATCTTTCTGGCGGCAACCAGCAGAAGGTGGTTCTGTCGAAGTGGCTGTTCTCCGATCCCGATGTTCTGATCCTGGACGAGCCGACGCGCGGCATCGATGTTGGCGCAAAATACGAAATCTATACTATCATCAACCAGCTTGCCGCCGATGGAAAGGGCGTTCTGATGATCTCGTCGGAAATGCCCGAACTGCTTGGCACTTGTGACCGCATCTACGTGATGAACGAAGGACGCCTAGTCGCTGAACTGCCGAAGGGAGAAGCAAGCCAGGAAACCATCATGCGCGCTATCATGCGCTCAGGGGAGAAGAAACAATGACGCCGATCAATCAACCCATCGCCGAGCAAGGGCGTGTCGTCTCCATCGGAGACTACATTCGCGGCAACATCCGCGAATATGGCATGTTCATCGCGCTCATCGCGATCATGGTGTTCTTCCAATTCTCGACCGGTGGCGTTCTCTTCAAACCGCTCAACCTGACGAACATCATTCTGCAGAACTCGTTCATCGTCATCATGGCGCTCGGTATGCTGCTGGTCATCGTCGCCGGTCATATCGATCTTTCGGTGGGATCCGTCGTCGGCTTCATCGGCGCCATCGCCGGCGTCATGACGGTGCAGTGGCACACCAATTATGTCCTGGCGGGCGTCGTCTGCCTTGCTCTCGGCGCGCTCGTCGGCGGCATCCAGGGCTATTTCGTTGCCTATCACAAGATCCCGTCCTTCATCGTCACGCTCGCGGGCATGCTGGTCTTCCGCGGCCTGACGCTGTTCGTGATGACGGCCTCGGGAACCGGCACCAGCATCGGTCCTTTCCCGCCGGCTTTCCAGCTGATCAGCATCGGCTTCCTGCCGAACCTTTTCGATATGGGCGGCATCAATTCGACCTCGATCATCCTGACCGTCGTCGGCGCCGTGGCCCTCTTCTATCTGGCGTGGCGCAAGCGCCTGTCGAACGAGAAGCATGGCAACGACGTCGAACCGCTCGGCTTCTTCCTCGCCCAGAACGCCATCGTCACCATCGCCATCCTGGCGCTCGGCTATCAGCTGTCAATCTATCGCGGCTTCCCGAACGTGCTCGTCGTCATGCTGGCCCTCGTCGCTGCCTATGCCTTCATCACACGCCGCACCACGATCGGCCGCCGCATCTACGCCATGGGCGGCAACGAGAAGGCGACGAAGCTTTCCGGTATCAACACCGAACGGCTGACGTTCCTGACCTTTGCGAATATGGGCCTGCTTGCCGGCCTGGCTGGCCTGATCGTCGCGCTGCGCCTCAACTCGGCAACGGCCAAGGGCGGCTTCGGTCTCGAACTTGACGTGATCGCGGCCTGCTTCATCGGCGGCGCGTCCGCCCAGGGCGGCGTCGGCAAGGTGACCGGCGCTGTCATCGGCGCTCTGATCATGGGCATCATGAACAACGGCATGTCGATCCACGGCCTTGGCACCGACTCCCAGCAGATGGTCAAGGGTGCGGTGCTGCTCGCTGCCGTGTTCTTCGACGTCTACAACAAGAACAAGGGCTGAGCTCAGGCTCGACCCCAGTATCGCAGTCATATGAAAATTGAATTCCGGCTCCGGATGGAGCCGGAGCGGCGAAGCTCTGCCATCGCCAAACGAAAGGAAGAAGACCGTGCTTATCTCGCAGATCAAGGGCGCAAGCGGAGAGATCATCGTCGCCGTGCGCGAACCGGGTGCTGCCGCCAAGGCAGTCAAAGGCGCCGAAAGCGTCTATGCTCTGGCGATGGAAGCCGCAAATGGCGGCAAGTCCCTCGTCTCCGTTATCGAGGCTCATGGATACGGCGAAACCGTCGATCTTGAAAAGGCGTATGCGGATGGCCGCTTCCTGCCGCCGATCACGCATCCGGATGCAGCACACCTGCATCTGACGGGTACGGGCCTGACGCATCTGGGCTCGGCTGCGACGCGCGATTCCATGCACAAGAAGACATCAGAGGCGGCAGAGGAAACGCTGACCGACTCCATGAAGATGTTCAAGATGGGCCTCGAAGGCGGCAAGCCGGCTGCCGGCCAGAAGGGCGTACAGCCCGAATGGTTCTACAAGGGCAATGGCTATGGCGCTGCTGCGCCGGGCGCTCCGCTCGTCTCCCCGTCCTTCGCGCTCGATGGCGGCGAAGAGCCTGAAATGGCCGGCATCTACGTGATCGCCAAGGACGGCACGCCGTTCCGTATCGGCTTTGCGCTGTCGAACGAGTTTTCCGATCACGTCACCGAGCGGATCAACTATCTGTTCCTCGCCCATTCCAAGCTGCGCCCGGCAAGCTTCGGTCCGGAAATCCGCATCGGCGTTGCGCCTGAGGATATCCGCGGCAGCTCGCGCATCAAGCGCGGCGACAAGGTGATCTTCGAAAAGCCGTTCCTGTCCGGCGAGGCGAACATGTCTCATACGTTCGCCAATCTCGAATACCACCATTTCAAATATGGCCTCTTCCGCGTTCCGGGTGATGTCCATGTTCACATGTTCGGTACGGCGACGCTTTCCTTTGCCGATGGCATCAAAGCGGAAGAGGGCGATGTCTTTGAAATCGAGGTGGCCGAGTTCGGTCTGCCGCTGCGCAATCCGCTGAAGATTGCCGCCGAGGAAGAAATCGCCGTCAAGCAGCTCTGATCTCCAAGGCCGGCCGCCACGAAAGCGGCCGGCCATTTGTCATAGAGGAGGCTCCAAGGCCCATGACTATCCATCAGAATCTCATTGCCGGCGAATGGACCGGCACAAATGCCGCGGAAAATATCAACCCGTCCGACACGAACGAAGTCGTCGGCCTCTACGCTCAGGCAAGCGCCGAGGATGCCAAGGCGGCAATCGCGGCTGCCAAGTCAGCCTTCCCGGCCTGGTCGCGTTCCGGTATCTGGGAGCGCCACGTCATCCTCAAGAAGGCGGGCGACGAGATCATGGCGCGCAAGGACGAGCTTGGCGCTCTTCTCGCCCGCGAAGAGGGCAAGACGCTTCCAGAAGCGATCGGCGAGACGATCCGCGCTTCGCAGATCTTCGAATTCTTCGCAGGCGAAGCCCTGCGCCTGGCCGGCGAGGTCGTTCCCTCGGTGCGTCCGAACATCGGCGTCGAGATCACCCGCGAACCGCTCGGCGTCATCGGCATCATCACGCCCTGGAACTTCCCGATCGCCATTCCGGCCTGGAAGATCGCGCCGGCGCTCTGCTACGGCAACACCGTCGTCTTCAAGCCGGCCGATCTGGTGCCGGGCTGTTCGTGGGCGATTGCCGACATCCTGCATCGCGCAGGCCTGCCGAAGGGCGTTCTCAATCTCGTCATGGGCAAGGGCTCGGTCGTGGGCCAGGCCATGCTCGACAGCCCGGATATTGCCGGCATCACCTTCACCGGTTCGACCGGCACGGGCAAGCGCGTCGCCACTGCTTCCATCGAGCATAACCGCAAGTTCCAGCTGGAAATGGGCGGCAAGAACCCGATGGTCGTTCTCGACGATGCGGATCTGACCGTTGCCGTCGAGGCTGCCGCCAATTCCGGCTTCTTCTCCACCGGCCAGCGCTGCACCGCGTCTTCGCGGCTGATCGTCACCGAAGGCATCCACGACAAGTTTGTTGCCGCGCTCACCGAAAAGCTGAAGACCATCGTCGTTGACAACGCCATGAAGCCCGGCACTCATATCGGTCCCGTCGTCGATGCCCGCCAGCTGCAGACCGATACCGACTATATCAAGATCGGCAAGGAAGAGGGCGCCAAGCTTGCCTTCGGGGGCGAACTGATTTCGCGCGACACGCCCGGCTTCTACCTGCAGCCAACGCTTTTCACCGAGGCGACAAATCAGATGCGCATTTCGCGCGAAGAGATCTTCGGCCCCGTCGTCTCCGTTATCAGGGTGAAGGATTACGACGAGGCCCTGGCGACCGCCAACGACACGCCATTCGGCCTGTCTTCGGGCATTGCCACGACCAGTCTCAAGCATGCGACGCATTTCAAGCGCAATTCCGAGGCCGGCATGGTGATGGTCAACCTGCCGACCGCCGGTGTCGATTTCCACGTTCCCTTCGGCGGCCGCAAGGGCTCGTCCTACGGCCCGCGCGAGCAGGGCAAGTACGCCGCCGAATTCTACACAACCGTCAAGACCGCCTATACGCTGGCCTAAGACAAAGCGCGATAACCCTGATTGTACGAGGCGGTCAGGGGATATCCTGAAGGACAGAAATTATGAAGAAGAAAGCAGAATGGCCGCGTAAGCTGAGGTCGCAGGAATGGTACGGCGGCACGAGCCGTGACGTGATCTATCACCGCGGCTGGCTCAAGAACCAGGGATATCCGCACGACCTGTTCGACGGCCGCCCCGTCATCGGCATCCTTAACACGTGGTCGGATATGACGCCGTGCAACGGCCACCTGCGCGAACTCGCCGAAAAGGTGAAGGCAGGCGTGTGGGAAGCCGGCGGTTTTCCGCTCGAAGTTCCGGTCTTTTCGGCATCCGAAAACACCTTCCGCCCGACCGCGATGATGTACCGCAACCTTGCGGCTCTCGCCGTGGAAGAAGCAATCCGCGGCCAGCCGATGGACGGCTGCGTGCTGCTTGTCGGCTGCGACAAGACCACGCCGTCGCTGCTGATGGGTGCCGCCTCGACCGACCTTCCTTCGATCGTGGTCACCGGCGGCCCGATGCTGAACGGCTATTTCCGCGGCGAGCGCGTCGGTTCGGGCACGCATCTGTGGAAATTCTCCGAAATGGTGAAGGCCGGCGAGATGACGCAGGCCGAATTCCTCGAAGCTGAGGCTTCGATGAGCCGTTCGTCCGGCACCTGCAACACGATGGGCACGGCTTCCACGATGGCGTCCATGGCCGAAGCGCTCGGCATGGCACTGTCGGGCAACGCAGCGATCCCCGGCGTCGATTCCCGCCGCAAGGTGATGGCGCAGCTGACCGGCCGCCGCATCGTGCAGATGGTCAAGGACGACCTGAAGCCCTCCGACATCCTGACGAAGCAGGCTTTCGAAAACGCCATCCGCACCAATGCGGCGATCGGCGGTTCGACCAATGCCGTCATCCACCTGCTCGCCATCGCCGGCCGCGTCGGCATCGATCTGACGCTCGACGACTGGGACCGTTGCGGCCGCGACGTTCCGACGATCGTCAACCTGATGCCGTCGGGCAAGTACCTGATGGAAGAGTTCTTCTATGCCGGCGGCCTGCCCGTCGTGCTGAAGCGCCTCGGCGAAGCTGGCCTCTTGCACAAGGATGCACTGACGGTCTCGGGCGAAACCGTCTGGGACGAAGTCAAGGACGTCGTCAACTGGAACGAAGACGTGATCCTGCCGGCCGAAAAGGCGCTGACCTCTTCCGGCGGCATCGTCGTCGTGCGCGGCAATCTCGCCCCGAAGGGCGCGGTCTTGAAGCCGTCTGCCGCTTCGCCGCATCTGATGGTGCATCGGGGCAGGGCGGTCGTTTTCGAAGACATCGACGACTACAAGGCCAAGATCAACGACGACAATCTCGACATCGACGAGAACTGCGTCATGGTCATGAAGAACTGTGGCCCGAAGGGTTATCCGGGCATGGCTGAAGTCGGCAACATGGGTCTGCCGCCGAAGGTGCTCAAGAAGGGCATTACCGACATGGTGCGCATTTCCGATGCCCGCATGTCCGGCACGGCCTACGGCACCGTCGTCCTGCACACCTCGCCGGAAGCCGCCGTCGGCGGTCCGCTCGCCGTTGTCCGGAACGGCGACATGATCGAGCTCGATGTGCCGAACCGCCGCCTGCATCTCGACATTTCGGACGAGGAACTGGCGAAGCGTCTCGCCGAATGGCAGCCGAACCATGACCTGCCGACCTCGGGCTATGCTTTCCTGCATCAGCAGCATGTCGAAGGTGCCGATACCGGCGCTGACCTCGACTTCCTCAAGGGATGCCGCGGCAGTGCTGTCGGGAAGGACAGCCACTGATCCAGTCTGTTCTGGGTTGATACTGGAAAGGCGGGGCGAGAGCTCCGCCTTTTCAATGATGTGCCGGATATCGTGCTGTCAGTATGTGCCGCGAACTGAGACCTTTTCGGGCTTTACGACAAAACCGCATCGATCAGCCTGCTGGAGAACGGGCCAGCGGTAAGAGGCTTACGGTCTCTGCGCGTTCCTCTTTCCCTTTTTCTTCAAAAAATCATGCAGGATCGGTCTTTGCCCCTTGTGCATTTTGAACTCCGCCTCCTCGGCGCAAAACCAGGCTGCACGATCGACTTCGGGAAAAACGACCGTCTTCCCCGAGCGCGGCGGCCATTCCAATTGAAAGGTTGAACTGAGTTCGGCTCTCGGCTCGAAGCCTCTATGGGCTTCTGTCAGCCAGACGATGACAAGCTTTCCCCCAGGCTGCTTGTATTCGCCAAGCCGCTCAAAGGGGCCGGAGATATTGACTCCAAGTTCCTCGAAAGTCTCCCGGCGGGCAGCAGCAAGTTCATCTTCGCCCTCTTCGACGAGACCCTTTGGTATCGACCATGCTGCCTCATCCTTTCCTTTCCAGAACGGCCCGCCAGGATGGACGAGCAGCACTTCCACCGCAGCATCTACAAAACGGTAAATAACGAGCCCTGCGCTTCGGACAGCCATCGTGGATTCCTGACGTTAACCAGGAGGTTCTAGCCAGCCGACGGCGAAACGCGATCGGGAGGTGCCGCGACAAGTTCTGCCATCATTTCCTTGGCTCGGACAATGGCCACCTCGTCTTCGCGGCCAGGCTCCGCCGACATTCGAACGGTAATCAAGTCGTTTCCTTCGCCCCGGAATTCCACCGTAATCGTTCCAGCCGTTGTTCGTGCGACATTCGTGTTTTCCAGACGCATCGCGACCTCCCTTGAATAGCGTATCATTTTCGCACGAAAATGGACGTTGGCGAACCTGTCTGAAAGTGGCAGAGGCAAGCGATAGCCTTCATTCGCCCTTGGCCCTGATGGAAATGGTCCGGCGACAAGACGCGGTGCATCCGCTTTGCGGCAGACAAAGAGTGCGAGCCAGGCGGTCTCCCCGTTCATGCGCCAAGCCTATCGTATAGGCGGCCCCACCCCTGCGTATGATTCTCATCGCGACCTCACCGCAGCTAATCTCTCATCGGACAACCAATGGAGAGTTCAATGAGAACGAAGTCCGAAGCATCGGAAATGCCGATTTTCCCGCTCTTCGTGATCGGCACAACCGCGCTCGCAATCATCCTGTATCTGGTCGCTTCCCAAGCGCTATTGCCTAAGCCAGGCGGAAACCGCGTTTACGTACCATCGGCATACGGCGTCTCGGATGATCTACCTTCGGCGCAGGCGATGGCCACCTCATCCGAGTTTACTTTCGAAAAGCCTAGACACATCGGGGCCGGCGGCCTCTGATCGCGTGTTGCCGGGGTTTACGACCGACCAGTTCTCCGCGGCAAACCCGCCCGCTTTTGTCAGCTCTGGCTTTGGCTCTGCATCTGGCCGCCATTCTCCACCTTGACGGTGACCGATAGCTTCTCGCCTGGCGTGCCGATACGCATGCCTGAAACGGGCGCCGCATCGCGGTAGCAGAGGCCGGAGGCCAGGCGGACATAGCGCTCATCCGGGCAGATCTTGTTGGCGGGATCGAAGCCGACCCAGCCGAGGCCTGGAATATGCGCCTCGCCCCAGGCATGCGTGGCGGCCTGATCGACTTTTTCTTCCATCATCAGATAGCCGGAGACGTAACGTGCGGGGATCTCAAGCGCGCGGGCGGCGGAGACGAAGATATGGGCGTGGTCTTGGCAGACACCGGTCTTCTTCTCCAGCGCCTGTTCGGCCGATGTCTCGGTGCTGCTGGTGCCGGGCTTGTATTCCACCGCCTCGTGGATTGCCGCCATCAGCGCATGCATGCGGGCGAGTTCGCTCTCGCCAGTCACACCCTTGATCAGCTCCTTCACCAGCTTGCCGCTCTTCGTCAGCGGTGTCTCGCGCAGGAAGAGCCAGAGCGGGCAGAACCCGGTATGGGGACCTGTCACGCCGTTGCGATCTTCCGTTTCTACTTCGCCCTCGGCAACGATGCGCGTCACCTGCTGTTCGCCTTCCAGCGAGACGAGGTTCACATGATTGCCGAACTGGTCGTCATATTCGACTTCGGGTTTGGCGCCTTCGACATGCAGCGACCAATTGAGCACGGTCTGGCCTGACGTGTTCGGCGGCGTCAGACGCAGCCGCTGCAGGGAAAACTGCGCCGGTTCGTCGTAGCGGTATTCGGTGAGGTGGCTGATCTTCAGTCTCATGATCTGACCCGCTTAAGCATAGAACCGGTAACCATCGGAGATTTCGTTGCCGAGCTTGTTGTTGCGCGAGACGAAATCTTCGAGGAATTCATGCAGGCCCTGATCCATAACATCCTTGATCTTCAGGGTCTGCAGCGTAGCGCGAATGGCATCCGCCGTATCGTGCGCCGCAAGCCGCTCGTCATAATCCTTGGCTATGTAGCCGAGGTTGCTGACGATCTTCTCGTAGCAATAGGCGAGCGAACGCGGCATCTGGCCGTTCAGGATCAGGAAGTCGGCGATGTTCATGGCGCGGTATTCGCCATCATAGGCCCAGCTGTAGGAGCGGTGGGCGGAGACCGAGCGCAGGATGGATTCCCACTGAACGTTATCGACCGAGGAGCCGACCTGCGAGACCGAGGGCAGCAGCACGTAATATTTCACGTCGAGAATGCGGCTCGTATTGTCCGCGCGCTCGATAAACGTGCCGATGCGGGCGAAATTATAGAGCTCGTTGCGGAGCATCGAGCCGTGAAAGGCGCCGCGGATGAGGCCGGCCCGATGCTTAATGACATCGATGACCTCGGGCAACTCAGCCGCCTTCAGCTTTTTCGACAGCAGTTCCTTGAGGTCGATCCAGCATTCGTTAGTCGCTTCCCAGGTTTCGCGTGTCAGCGCGGTGCGCACCATGCGGGCATTGTTGCGGCCGAAATCGATGCAGGACATGACGCTCGAGTCGTTGGAACGATCGCGCAACAGGTAGTCGATGGCGTCAGGCCCGGTCAGCTTCGAATGTCCTTCGTCATAGAGTTCGCGCACGCCGGCGCTCTGCAGCACCCCATCCCAATTGTCGTCGCCGGAATCGCTGCGGGTCAGCGACATGCGCAGGCCGGCGTCAACGAGGCGTGCAATATTCTCAGCGCGCTCGATATACCGGAACATCCAGTAGAGCCCGTTTGCAGTTCTTCCGAGCATCAGTCCTCCAGTACCCAGGTGTCTTTGGTGCCGCCGCCCTGGCTGGAATTGACCACCAGCGAGCCCTGCTTCAGCGCCACGCGGGTAAGCCCGCCCGGAATGATCTGCACCTTGTCGGAAACGAGCACATAGGGGCGCAGGTCGACATGACGGGGTGCAATGCCCTTGTTGACGAGGATCGGGACGGTGGAGAGCGAAAGTGTGGGCTGGGCGATGTAGTTGCTGGGCTTGGCTTTCAGCTTCTCGGCAAAATCGGCGCGCTCCTTCTTGGAAGCCGTCGGACCGACGAGCATGCCGTAGCCGCCGGAGCCGTGCACTTCCTTGACGACCAGTTCCTCCAGATGCTCCAGCACGTATTTCAGGCTCGATGCTTCCGAACAGCGCCAGGTCGGCACATTCTCAAGGATCGGCTTGCGGCCGGTATAGAACTCGACGATCTCCGGCATGTAGGAATAGATCGCCTTGTCGTCGGAAATGCCGGTGCCTGGCGCATTGGCGATGGTGATGTTGCCGGAGCGGTAAACATCCATGATGCCGGGAATTCCGAGGGCGGAATCCGCGCGGAAGGTGAGGGGGTCGAGGAAGTCGTCGTCGACGCGCCGGTAGAGCACGTCGATCGCCTCGTAGCCGCGCGTCGTGCGCATCTTCACCTTGCCATCGATGACGCGCAGATCCGAGCCTTCGACGAGTTCGACGCCCATCGTGTCGGCAAGGAAGGAATGTTCGTAATAGGCGGAATTATAGATGCCGGGGGTGAGCACGGCGACGCGCGGCCTGCCCTTGCAGCCGGGAGGGGCGAGCGAGGCAAGGCTCTGGCGCAGAAGATAGGGATAGTCCTCGACGCGCTGCACCCGGTTTTCATGGAAGAGTTCCGGGAACATCTGCATCATGGTTTCCCGGTTTTCCAGCATGTAGCTGACGCCTGATGGCGTACGGGCATTGTCCTCGAGGACGTAGAACTGGTCTTCGCCAGTGCGTACGATATCGGTGCCGACGATATGGGTGTAAACGCCGCCCGGCGGACGGAAGCCGATCATCTCCGGCAGGAAGGCATCGTTCTTTTCAATCAGTTCGCGTGGGATGCGGCCGGCGCGGATGATTTCCTGCTTATGATAGATGTCGTCGAGGAAGGCATTGAGTGCAATCACCCGCTGTTCGATGCCTTGGGCAAGCTTGCGCCATTCACGGGCGGAAATGATGCGGGGAATGATGTCGAAGGGGATGAGCTTTTCGGAACTGTCGGCGTGGCCGTAAACCGCGAAGGTAATGCCGGTTTTCCGGAAGATGTTTTCAGCGTCACGGGACTTTGAAATCAAATGCGCCCGGTCTTGGCTGTTGTACCACTCAAAGTATTTTTCATATGGCGCTCGGGGACTTTCGTCTCCGGTGATCATTTCATCAAATGCCAAAGGTGTGGCTCCCCTTTTTTGTTCATTTGAATACAACGCAAAAGGCAATGCAAGAACCATGCACAGTTCGCATGGAAGATTCATAAAATCTTCTGCGGTGCGAAAAACCGGTCAAAAACTGGGCATTTATAGGGAGTTAGCGTGGCACGGATTCATGTCGAACCCGATGGTGCGCACAAAAGATGAGCAGGTGATTATTTCCTGCGCCGGCGAGGGATCAAACTCTATCCGGTGTAGAAGGTCGTAGACGGTTAAGGAAAGGGCCGGATCGCTCCGGCCCTTTGTCATGTTTCGAGCTTATGCGCGTTCGCGGCGCTGGCCGCCGCCGTTGCGGCCGCCCTTGCGGCGCATGCCGCCGCTGCCGTCGCGACGCTGCTCGCCATTCGGCTGCTGGTCGCCGTGATTGCGCGGCGGACGGCCATGGACATGCTGCTTGTTGCCGCGGTGGTGGCCAGTCGCTTCAGCCGGTTGGGCCGGGCGCTGCTGCTGCGGCTTGCGGGCAGGACGGAAATCCGAGGTCGAGGCCAGATCATTGTCCGGGCCGAGAGCCGGCGCCTGCTCGTTGCGGCGCTGGCCGCGGAAATCCTGGTTGCGGTTGTTGCGATGGGGGTGAGCACGACGTTCTTCACCGCCACGGACTTCCGTAACGTCGCCATCGTGACGGGGACGGCGGTCGCCATGGCCGGCCGGACGCTGGCCGCCATTGCGAGCTTCGCTGCGTGCGCCGTCACGGCGCTGGCCGCCTTCGCGACGTTCGCTACCTTCACTACGACCACCCTCACCACGACCACCTTGGCCGCGCTGCTGGCCTTGGCCGCCGCGGCCGCGATTGTTGCTGCGGGGAGCCGCACGCAAGTCTGCCGGCGGCTCGCCGCTCGCAACTGCGATGCTGATGCCCATCAGCTTTTCGATGTCACGCAGCAGGCGAGCTTCATCCGGGGCGCAGAAGGCAATCGCGATGCCGTCGCGGCCGGCGCGGGCCGTACGGCCGATACGGTGGACGTAAGCGTCAGGTACCTCCGGCAGGTCGTAGTTGAAGACGTGGCTGACGGCGGGGATATCGATGCCGCGGGCGGCGACGTCGGTCGCAATCAGCGTCTTGATGGCGCCATCGCGAAAACCCTTCAGCGCGCGTTCGCGCTGGCCCTGGCTCTTGTTGCCGTGGATGGAGGCAACCGAATAGCCGACCTGTTCCAAGTGCTTGGCGAGCTTTTCGGCGCCGTGCTTGGTGCGCAGGAAGACGATCGCGCGTCCGTCAGGGTTTTCGGTCAGCGACTTCTTGAGCAGAACCGTCTTGTCGTTCTTGCCGGGGACGAAATGCACATACTGCTCGACCTTGTCGGCCGCCTTGCCCGGAGGCGTCACTTCGACCTTGACCGGATCGGTGAGGTAATCACCGGCGAGATCGGCAATCGCCTTCGGCATGGTGGCCGAGAAGAGCATCGTCTGGCGACGCTTCGGCACCATCTTGGCGATTTTGCGCAGGTCATGCACGAAGCCGAGGTCGAGCATCTGGTCGGCTTCATCGAGCACGAGGTAGCGCACGGCGGTCAGCGTAATGGCGTTGCGGTTGCAGAGGTCGAGCAGGCGGCCGGGCGTGGCAACGAGGATGTCGGTGCCCTTTTCGAGCTGTAGCTGCTGCTTGTTGATGGATACGCCGCCGACGACGACATTGATGCGCAGCGGCGATTTACGGATGAATTTCCGGAGATTGTCGGCGATCTGGTTCACCAGTTCGCGGGTCGGCGCGAGAATCAGCGTGCGGACGGAGCGATTGTCCGGCCGCTTTTCTTCCTTGAGCAGGCGCTCGATGAGCGGCAGGCCGAAGGCAGCCGTCTTGCCGGTGCCGGTCTGGGCAAGGCCGATCAGGTCACGGCCCTGGATGAGAAGGGGGATAGCCTGTTCCTGAATGGGCGTCGGGGTTTCGATGCCGAGCTGGAAGAGGGTGGCGACGACCGGCTTGGAGACACCGAGCGATTCAAAATTGGTCAAGTCATAACCTTTTAGGGCGCGCCAAACATGAACGCCGGATCGCGACAGTGCGGTCCGGTGTCAATCTGGCGTCAAGAACCCCGCGTGAAATGGGAACTTGTAAGTTGGAAAAAGCTTTCCAGCGCGTCTTGCCGCTCTTGGGTCGCGGCATCATCAGAATGCGCTCTATCCTTCTTCAGCATCTGTTGCAGTGGCACGCTCACGCGGCGGCCGGAAGGTGAAAGCTGAGCGCCATGTGGTCTATTTCCTACCGAAAGTCAAGAGGATCGGCCGATAATGACCTCGACAGGCATTGGACCGGCGCCACCGGGCAATAAAGCGGCGCCGGATGCGGCCTTTCTATTCAGGGCAGACTTTGACGCGGTAGGGGTTGCCCCAATCGTCGTGCCGCCATTCGATATGGCAGTAATACGGACGGTAATAGGTCCGGTAGACGGGGTAGGGGCGATAAACAGGATAGGCAGGATAAGCCGGGTACGCAGGACCGGAGGCGATCGCTCCGCCCACCAGCCCGCCGACGACGCCGCCGGCAAGACCGCCCCAGAAGGCGTCGCGCGGCCGGGCGTCTGCTGTATCGGCGGTAGCCAGCGAGGCACCGGCGAAGGTCAGTACAATCAGGCCCGCCGCCATTGTCTTATGAAGAACGGACATGTCGAATTCCTTTCGTGCTAGGCTCGTTATTGAAGCCATAACCAGAATCCGCCGCGATCAGGGCGCGTTGATGGTTGCGCAAGCCGCGCGGGGATTAAATTTTCTTCATAATTATCAATGCCGAATGGCTTGCGGCTGTTTTCCGGATATGAGTGATTTCAGCCTGTGCAAGCCTCTGGGTCATGGACTTCATGAGCCGGCTTGGAGTTCTCCCTGGGAAATTTTATAGTTAACAGCTTGTTAAAAGCCTTGGCCTTATAGTTCTTCTAAGGGATATTTCATTCGTTGCGGGAGTGAAGACTTTTTGAATTCAGCTGGGGAACTGTTGGAACTGGCCTGCCGCCGGATCGCCGATCTGGATACCCCTGCCTATGTCAAAAACAGCGAGCTCCGCTATGTCGCCGTCAACGAGGCCTATGCCCGCTTCTTCGGCCGCGACATCTCCGACTTCATCGGCCGACGCAGCCGCGAACTCTTCGACCGGCCGGAAGAAGAGGAGCGCGAGGACCGTGAACGCCGCGCGCTGGTGTTCGGCACGGAAGAGAGCGCCATCGCCTTCGATGCGGCCGGCCTTAGCCATGAACGCGTACTGATCGAGAGCTTTTCGCCCTCGCAGGATCGGGCCTACGTGCTCGGAATGTTCGATGCGCCTGAACAGCGCCGCGCCATTCCCGAGGTTGCGGATACGATGGCCGCCGATCTCGGCCGTATCCGCGAGGCACTCGAAAACCTCGACCATCCGATCGGTATCTTTGCCGAAGACGGTCGCCCGCTGATCGTCAACGCCGCCTATCGCGGTGGCAGCAAGTATGCGCCAGATGGCAGCAGGTATGCGCCAGACGGCAGCAGGTCTGCGTCTGACAGTCGCAAATCTGCGCCGGCAGGCGAGACGGCGTGGCATGAAAGCGTGCGCGAACGCGACCTGCTGCGCACGATCATGGAGGATCTTCCCGTTGCCGCCTTCGTGCGCGACGAAGACCACAGGCTGGTCTATGCCAACCAGTATTATGAGACCTTTACCGGCCATGCCCGTGCCAAGGCGCTTGGTCTGACAGAGCACGATATGTTCGGGCAGGAAGCAGGCGAGGCGATCTACCAGGAAAATCTGCAGGCGCTGGAAAACGGCGTGTTGACCGAGATCGAGAGCACCCTGCCGAATACCGATGGGGAGATCTTCCAGGTGATCTCCCGAGTCAACCGGGTCGTCACCCCTGACGGCAAGCGCTACGTTGTCGGTTCTTTCTCCGACATCACGCCGCTGAAGGCGCGTGAGAAGGAATTGATCGAGGCGCGCGAGCAGGAAGAAATACTGCATCAGGAGATCGAGAGCATCCTGCGCTCGCTGCCGGTCGGTGTGCTGATCCTCGATAACGATCACACGATTCTCTACGTCAACGACGAGTTCTACAGTATCTGGGAACTGCCGCTCGACGACCGTTTCGACGGGCGGCCGTTCATGGACGTCGTCAGGCGCAATTACGAGCTCGGCCGCTACGGCGATACGCAGACGCCGGAAGAGATCTATGCATTCCGCAGGGGGCTGTTCGAGGCTGCAAACCCGGAGCCGATCCAGCTTGACTGGGCTGCGGGCAAGTCAGTCATCTTCGACTCCAGACGCATTTCCTCCAACCGCATCCTGCTGACCTATTCCGATATTTCGGCCGTGCGCGAGCGTGAGGAGGAAATCCATGAGGCGCGCGCAGCGCTGGAAAATCTCGGCGAGATGATGCGCGATGCAACGCATGCCATGTCGCAGGGGCTGGCAATCGTGCAGGACGGCCTGATCAAGCTTTCCAACGATGGGCTTGCCGATGTTCTGCGCATTCCGTACGAGCTCACGGAAGTGGGCCGAGGCTGGATCGACCTCTTCCAGTTCTGCGCCAATCGCGGCGATTTCCAGGACAAGGCGGTCGAAACGCTCGAAGAGTGGCGGGCCAATATCGCCGCATGCCGGCCGATCTCCACTGTATTCCACGTCGGCGGCGAGCGCTGGGTAAACATGGAAGCCACCGTCAGCGAGCGGCAGCATTGGGTGGCGCTGTTTACCGATGTAACCGAACTCAAGCAGCGCGAGGAGGAGCTGACCCAACTTCTGTCGCGTGCCGAGGCTGCGGATCGCGCCAAGTCGGAATTCCTCGCCAATATGAGCCACGAAATCCGTACGCCGATGAACGGCGTGCTCGGCATGGCGGAACTGCTGGCCAAAGCCAATCTCGACAGCCGCCAGAAGACCTTCGTCGATATCATCGTCAAGTCGGGCAATGCGCTCTTGACGATCATCAACGACATCCTCGATTTTTCGAAGATCGATGCCGGGCAGATGAAGCTGCGCAAGGCGGCCTTCGACCTGGTCGAAGCCGTCGAAGACGTGGCGACGCTGCTGTCTTCGCCCGCGGCGGAAAAGAATATCGAACTTCTCGTGCGTGCGGCACCCGATCTGCCGGCTGCCGTCATCGGCGACGCCGGCCGTTTCCGCCAGATCGTCACCAATCTCGTCGGCAATGCGGTGAAGTTCACCGAGCGCGGCCATGTATTCGTGGATGTCGGTTTCGAGCCTTCCGTCGGCGGCGAGATCATCGCCACCATCCGCATCGAGGATACCGGCATCGGTATTCCCTCCGAAAAACTGGATTCGGTCTTCGACAAATTCTCGCAAGTCGATTCCTCATCGACCCGCCGGCATGAGGGCACGGGTCTCGGCCTTGCGATCACGGCCGGGCTCGTCGATCTCTTCGGCGGCTATATCAATGTCGAGAGCGAATGGGGCAAGGGCTCGGTCTTCACCATCAAGTTGCCTTTCGCCGTTGCCGCCGCCCGTATCGAGCCGAAGCCCCTGCCGATCAATGTGCAGGGCGCCCGCATTCTCGTTATCGACGACAACGAGGTCAACCGCCGCATCCTGACCGAACAACTCAGCCTCTGGGGCTTTGACGGGGTTGCTGCCGAAGGTGGTCCCACCGGCATTGCAATCCTGGAGGCCGCCGCCGATCTCGGCATCAAGGTCGACGCAGTCGTGCTCGACTATCACATGCCCGACATGAACGGGGCCGAAGTGGCACGCCGCCTGCGCGCCGACAGCCGTTTCGTCGACCTGCCGATCATTTTCCTGACCTCGATGGATATTTCCGGCACCGAGAAGGAATTTGCAGCGCTGAACGGTCATGCGCATCTGATGAAGCCGGCACGCGCCAATGTGATGCGCAATACGGTCGTGGAAGTCGTGCGCGCCAGCCGCGTCAAGCAGGCTTCCGAGGCTGAAATTGCCCGGCTGCAAAAGGAAGCGGAGACCCCGCCAGCACCTGCTCCGGCCCCGCAAAAGCGGGTGGCCGATATCATCGATGTCCTCGTGGCCGAAGACAATGAGGTTAATCAGATCGTCTTCACGCAGATACTGCAGGGCACCGGACTTACCTTCCTCGTCGTCAACAATGGCCAAGAAGCCGTGGAGGCTTGGGAGCAACATACGCCACGCCTGATTATGATGGACGTTTCCATGCCCGTCATGAATGGTCATCAGGCGACCAAGCTGATCCGTGAGAAGGAGCGGGGCCGGGGCCATCGCGTCCCGATCATCGGGGTGACGGCACATGCGCTGGAAAGCGACCGCGAGCTTTGCCTCGATGCCGGCATGGATGATTATATGTCCAAGCCGATCAGCCCCGAGCTTCTGGAGGACAAAATTCGCCAGTGGCTTGGTGGTGGCGAGCTTCAGCCGGGTCGTTCCGGTTACTGAGGCTTTACCCCGCAGAGCATTTCCCGTTTGCCCGCAAAGCCCTTGCGCCGCTCAATTGAGAAACCGGCGGCTGCGAGGTTGCGACGCACGAAGCCTGCTGCCGCATAAGTCGCAAAGCTTCCCCCAGGAGTGGTCTTTTGGCAGACTAGGCGCATCAGTTCCTCCGACCACATGTCGCCGTTGCGCGACGGGGCGAAGCCGTCGAGATACCATGCGTCGAATTCCGAAGCGGCTTCAGAAACTCCATCGACTGCATGGCCGCAGACGACGCTGAGCCTCGTCTGTTCATCCAGATCGAGCGAGACGATGCCTTGCGGACTATCCGGCCAGGCGGAGGCCAGCGCCTGTCGTTCAACATTGATTTCAGGCCAATGGGCCAGCGCGCGGTCGATTTCTTCACGGCGCATCGGATAGAGTTCGAAGGACATGAAATGCAGATGCTGGCCTTGTTGGCGATAGAGTTTCCACTGTCGCCAGGTCTCTGAAAAATTCAGCCCGGTGCCGAAGCCGAGTTCGCCGATGAGAAAGACCGGGCGAGCATTCCATCGTTCGGGCAGGCCGTTTCCGGCGAGGAAGACATGGCGGCATTCCAGTCGTCCGTCTGTCTGGCAATAAAAATGGTCGCCAAAGGCGGTCGAATAGGGCATATCGCCGTCGCGCCATTCGAGGGGCTGCGGCTTGCCCGCGCCGATCTGATCGGGATTGATGTCTGTCATGGAAAAAGCCGATAGTCCGGCCCCGGCCCTGGGTCAATCGTCGATCGACCTGCTCATCCTCGGCGGTGGCATTATGGGCCTGTGGGCGGCGGTGCATGCCGAGCGGCGCGGTATAAAAACGCGGCTTGTCGATGCCGGGCATCTCGGCAGTGGCGCAAGCGGCGGGCTGCTCGGTGCTTTGATGCCCCATATGCCGGACCGCTGGTCTGCAAAGAAGCAGTTTCAGTTCGATGCGCTGGTCAGCCTGGAAGCGGAGATTGCTGCTATCGAGGAGGCGACCGGGCTATCGGCCGGTTACCGGCGTTCCGGCCGGCTCATTCCACTGCCGAAGCCGCATTTGCGCAAGATAGCATTGGGCCATTCTGCCGATGCCGAGGTTCATTGGCGGGCCGGAGACCGGCGTTTCCATTGGCATGTTCTCGACAGGCTGCCGAATGAAGGCTGGATCGATCCGGCGGCCGGCGAGAGCGGCTTCGTACACGACACGCTTGCGGCTCGTGTTGCGCCACGTGCGTTGGTCGCTGCCCTCAAGGCCTTTTTGCTGACGGCACAGCATGTGCAGGTGCTGGAGAGTACGGAAATAACAGAGCTCGATCCGGCACGGGGAACGGCCTCGATCGAGGGCGGGGCCATCGCCTTCGGGCGCTGCATCCTTGCTGCCGGGTATCGCTCCTTTCCCATGCTCGAGACGCTGACAGCAGGATTGCAGAAACCGCTCGGGCAAGCGGTGAAAGGGCAGGCGGCTCTGCTTGCCGCCGATATCGACCCTGGCTTGCCGACGATCTTTCGCGATGGGCTCTATGTGGTTGCGCATGAGGGCGGGCATGTGGCGGTCGGCAGCACCAGCGAGAACAGCTTTGCCGATCCCTTTTCCACGGACGAGCAGCTCGACGCGCTGATCGAAGTCGCCCGCGAGATGGTTCCCGCGCTACGCGACGCGCCTGTCATCGAGCGTTGGGCCGGATTGCGGCCGAAGGCGATCGACCGCGATCCGATGGTTGGAGCACATCCAGAGAATCACAATCTCATTGCCCTGACCGGCGGCTTCAAGGTCAGTTTCGGGCTGGCGCACCGGCTGGCGGAAGCGGCAATATGCATTGCCAGCGATGCAAATGCAGAATTTTTATTGCCGGAAAGCTTTGCAATTTCAAACCACATCGCGGTCTCTTCACGTTAAACGTGAATTAGAGGCCGCTCCGCTTCGTTATTCTGTCATGCAAATCACCTATCTGCTTGCGCATCGGCGGCGCGGGAATCGATGCGCGCCACTCCAATCAGATGGAGGAAATCGCATGCGCTATGCCATTTGCTTCACGCCATCGGCGAGCGATCCGCTGTCGCATGTGGCGGCCAATTGGCTTGGCCGCAACGTATTTTCGGGCGAGATGGTCGAGCCGCCGGCAATCCGCGGGCTTGGGATCCATGAGATCGCCTTTCATACGGCAGTGCCGCGTCGCTACGGATTCCATGGCGTCTTGAAAGCCCCTTTCCACTTGTCTGCAGAGGTTTCCGAGGCGCAACTCCTGCGCGATCTCATGCGGTTTTGCGGGACGTTTTCGCCCTTCCAGATTCCGCGTCTGGAAGTCGCGCGCCTCGGCACTTTCTACAGCTTGTCTCCGATCCACCCTTGCGATCAGGTTCACTATCTCTCTTCGGCGATCGTTCAGGAGTTCGACCGTTTCCGCGCGCCACTCTCCGAGGCGGATATCGAGCGCAGCGATCCGGATGGACTTTCGGCAGCGCAATTTGCGAACCTGCATCGCTGGGGCAACCCCTATGTGATGGACGAATTCCGCTTCCATATGCCGGTGACCGGCCCGGTCAACGCGATAGACATGCCGCGTATCGAGCAGGCCCTGCGGTCGGTCTTCGATCCGGTGCTTGTCGAGCCGGTGACGGTCTCGAATGTCGCGCTGATGATAGAGGAAGGTGCCGGCGGCCCGTTCCGGGTGCACTCGCTGCATCCGATGGGGAAGGTGAGCGCGCGCAAGATCGCCTGAGTTACACGCAGCAAGCCGAAGCCCAAATACGCACTTTTACGCCTCGACATTCCGTTCACGGATGCTACCGTTTCACCTGTCTTTTCAAAAGGTGATTTGATGGTATCCGAGACCTATCCGCGCAATCTCGTCGGCTACGGGCGCAATACACCCGATCCGAAGTGGCCGGGCGAGGCGCGCGTCGCAGTGCAGTTCGTCATCAACTACGAGGAGGGCGGCGAGAGCTCGATCCTCGACGGCGATCCGGCCTCGGAAAACCTGCTGTCGGAAATCGTCGGTGCGCAGCCCTGGCCGAACCAGCGCAATCTCAACATGGAGTCGATCTACGAATACGGCTCCCGCGCCGGCTTCTGGCGCCTCTGGCGGCTTTTCACCGATCTTAAGGTGCAGGCGACCGTCTATGGCGTGACGCTTGCCATGGCCCGCAATCCGGAAGCGGTCTCCGCCATGAAAGAAGCCGGCTGGGAGATCGCCAGCCACGGCTATCGCTGGCTGGAATACAAGGATTTCTCCGAAGATCTGGAGCGCAAGCACATTCTCGAAGCCGTGCGCCTGCATACCGAACTGACCGGCGAGCGTCCCTACGGCATGTATCAGGGCAAGCCTTCCGACAACACGCTGCGGCTGGTGCAGGAGGAGGGCGGTTTCCTTTATTCATCGGACTCTTATGCCGACGATCTGCCCTATTGGGTGAAAGGCATCGACGAAAATCCTTTCCTCATCATTCCCTATACGCTCGAAACCAACGACATGCGGTTTGCGACACCGCAGGGCTTCAATTCCGGCGACCAGTTCTTCACCTATCTCAAGGATGCGTTCGATACGCTTTACGAGGAAGGCAAGGCAGGCAGCCCGAAGATGATGTCCGTCGGCCTGCATTGCCGTCTCGTCGGCCGGCCAGGGCGCGTGGCCTCGCTGAGGCGCTTCATGGAATATGTGCTGAAGCATGACAAGGTCTGGATCCCGCGCCGTATCGAGATCGCGCAGCACTGGCATGCGCACCATAAGCCGGAAACGATCTGATGATTTCGCGTGACGAATTCGTGTCCCGCTTCGGCGGCGTCTTCGAGCATTCGCCGTTCATCGCCGAGCGGGCCTATGACGATGGCTTTGTCGGCGACAAACTGACGGTGGATCGTGTGCATACGGAGCTCGTCGCCATTTTTCGTGCGGCGAGCAAGGAGGAGCGTCTCGGTGTTCTGCGCGCTCATCCCGATCTTGCCGGGCGGCTGGCTATTGCGGGTGAACTGACCGAAGACAGCAAAAAGGAACAGGCGGGCGCCGGGCTCGATCGGTTGAGCCCCGAAGAACACGCGCGCTTCACCGAACTCAATTCCGCCTATACGCAGAAATTCGGCTTTCCCTTCATCATCGCGGTGAAAGGGCTGAACAAAGACGACATTCTCGCCGCTTTCGAAAAGCGGATCGGCAACAGCCGTGACGAAGAATTCGTGACCGCGGCAGCGCAGGTCGAAAAGATCGCGCTGCTGCGGCTGACATCCATGCTTCCGGAGACCTGAATGACCGATACCTCTGATACCAGCCTGCCAGCCTTCGCCAATGGCGCCATCAACCTCGCTTCTGCCCGCCTCGGCGCCAAGGGGCTTTATGCCACGGACGAATTCTTCGCGCCGCTGGAGCGTATGCTGCAGGACGTGCCGGCAAGCTTCGATCCGGATCTCTACGACGACAACGGCAAGTACATGGACGGGTGGGAAAGCCGCCGCAAGCGCGTTCCCGGCCACGACTGGGCGATCGTCAGGCTCGCCATGCCGGGCCGCATCGTCGGCTTCGACGTCGACACCAGCTATTTCACCGGCAACTATCCGCCGCATTGCTCGATCGAAGCGGCTTTCGTCGCCGACGGCGATCCTGATGACGCGACGCGGTGGAGCGAAATCCTGCCGAAATCGCCCCTCGGCTCCAGCGCGCATCATTTCTTCGAAAATGCCGACAAGCAGAAGATCTGGACGCATCTGCGCCTGCATATCTATCCCGATGGTGGCGTGGCGCGTCTGCGTGTCTACGGTTCGGCCTATTTCGACTGGTCGAAAGTCGGTGCCGAAGAGGAGGTCGATCTCGCCTATATTTTCAATGGCGCGAAGTCGCTTGCCTGGTCCGATGCGCATTACGGCCATCCCGACAAGATGCTCGGCCCGGGCCGTGGGCTCAACATGGGTGACGGCTGGGAAACCAAGCGCCGCCGCGGCCCAGGTCACGATTGGGCGATCATTCGTCTCGGCCACCCGGGCACGATCAAGCGCGTGATCGTCGACACCGCCTTCTACAAGGGCAATTTTCCAGACACGTGCGAACTATCAGGTGCCTATCTGCCCGATCTCGGTGACACCTTGTCCGAGGCCGATATCGCCGCTTCCGAAAACTGGAAGCCGATCCTGCCGCGCAGCAAGCTGCAGATGGATCACATCCATGAATATGGTAGCGATACGATTGCGGATATCGGGCCGGTGACGCATGTCCGCTACGCCATGCACCCGGATGGCGGCACGATGCGTCTGAGGCTCTTCGGGGTGAAGGCTTGAGTTCTTTGCTCTTTCAGCCACGTCCCTTATATTTGCGGCATCAGGAGTGATGCCGCGATGAGGCCGTCGGAAGTATTGGAAAAGAACAGGCAGGCGATCCGCGAAGCGACCAAACGCTTCAACGCGGCGAACCCGCGTGTCTTCGGATCGGTCGCGCGCGGTGAGGATCGGCCGGACAGCGACCTGGACATTCTTGTCGATGCGCTTCCCGGCAGTACATTGCTGACGCTTGGCGGTTTACAGGATGCTTTGGAGCAGATGATGATCGGGACACCGATTCACCTGCTGACCCCCGGCGATTTTCCAGAATCGATTCGTGGTCGGGTTCTTTCCGAGGCGAAGCCCATATGAGCGAGAGCCGTATCCCGTATCTTCTCGAGCGGATGCGCTCTGCGGCGGCTGATGCCCAGGCAATGATCGCTGATGTTACCAAGCAGCGGTTTCTCGATGATATCATCTTGCAGCGCGCTGTCGGGATGAGCCTCCTAATGGCATCGGAGACGGCTGCTCAATTGATGAAGATCCATCCTGAATTCGCTGTCGAGCACCCTGAGTTTCCCTGGGGGGCGATGCGCGGCATGCGCAACCGCATCGCCCATGGCTATTTCGACATTGACCTGGAGAAGGTTTGGGCCACAGCCAAGGACGATGTGCCTGATCTGCTTGACCGGCTTGATCTTGTCCGCAACTGGCGTGCTCAAGGCGAATAGTGCGCAATGTCCCAATATCTGGAAATCCACCCCCTTACCAAATCCGCCTTCGCACCGTTCGGTGAGGTCATCGAAGCCGATCCCGCAACCATGCGTTATATCAACGGCGGCAATACCGAGCGCTTTCACGGGCTCGCCGCACCCGAAGCTGTGGGTGAGGGGGCGCGCGTTGTCATCAACCTCTTTCGCGGCCAGCCGCGCGCTTTCCCTTATGAGCTCGGTATGATGGAGCGGCACCCCCTCGGCAGCCAGAGTTTTTCGCCGATCACCAGCCGTCCTTTCCTTGTCGTCGTGTCGGAAGATGAAGGCGACCGTCCAGGTCGTCCGGAGGTCTTTCTGGCGCGTGGCGATCAAGGCGTGAACTATCGCCGCAATGTCTGGCATCATCCGCTGATGGCGCTTGGCAGACCCAGCGATTTTCTGGTTGTCGATCGCGACGGGCCCGGCAACAATTTGGAAGAATTCTTCTTCGACACTCCCTTCATCATTAAAGAGCCAGACCTATGACCGGACTGACCACTCATGTTCTCGATACTGCTCTCGGCAAGCCGGCACAGGGGTTACGGATCGATCTTTTTCATATCGAGGGCGAGATGCGCCACCATATCAAGACCGTCGAGACCAACGCCGATGGGCGTGTCGATGGCGGGCCGATCTTGATTGGGGAAAACTTCCGCGTCGGAACCTATGAATTGCTCTTTCATGCCGGGGATTATTTGAGAGCGAGCGGAATGTCGCTGCCGCACCCGGCCTTCCTCGATCTCGTGCCGATCCGCTTCGGTATTGCCGATACATCCGTGCATTATCACGTGCCGCTGCTGATCTCCCCTTACGGTTACTCCACCTATCGGGGCAGCTGACATGCGTTTTGCTGCAATCGCCGATATACACGGAAACTGCGCTGCGCTTGAAGCCGTGCTGGCTGACATCGCTGCGCAAGAGATTACGGATATCGTCAATCTCGGTGATTGCTTCAGCGGACCGTTGGAGGCAGGCAAGGTGGCGGACCGACTATTGTCGCTGTCCATTCCGACCGTGCGCGGCAACCACGATCGCTATCTGATCGAGCAACAGCCGGAAGAAATGCATATCTCAGATGCCGCCGCCTATACGCAGCTTGGCACGGCGCATCTCGATTGGGTACGGTCGCTGCCGGTCGACCTGATCTACAGGGACGAGGTCTATCTCTGCCACGCGACGCCCACGGACGACAATCTCTGCTGGCTGGATATGGCCGTTGCCGACGGCAGCGTTGTGCTCAGGCCGCAGGCGGAGATCGAAGCGCTCGCGGAAGGTATCGATAGCCCGCTGATCCTGTGTGGCCACACCCATATTCCACGCATCGCAGCGCTTTCCGGCGGCCGTCTTATCGTCAATCCCGGCAGCGTCGGCGCCCCGGCCTATGACGATGACAAGCCCTATCCGCACAAGGTCGAGACCGGCCACGCGATGGCGAGTTACGCGGTTCTGGAAAAATCGGCCGGTGGATGGACAGCGCAATTCCGCAATATTCGATACGACAACATGGCCATGTCGGCCCTGGCAGCAGCCAATGGCCGCCCCGAATGGGCGTCCGCGCTCGCCACAGGTCGGATGCCGCATTCTTACTGACGGCTGGCGATGATCGAGGAATCGACATCCTTGATGTCGCGCTTGCCGCAAAGGGCCATCGTGATGTCCATCTCCTTGCGGATGATTTCGAGCGCCAGCGTGACGCCGTCCTTGCCCATCGCGCCGAGGCCATAGAGGAAAGGGCGACCGATATAGGCGCCGCGGGCGCCGAGCGCCACGGCTTTCAGAACATCCTGGCCGGAGCGGATGCCGCCGTCGATATGCACCTCGATACGGCCAGCGACGGCATCGACGATCCTGGGCAGCATACTGATCGAGGAGGGGGCGCCATCGAGCTGGCGGCCGCCGTGATTGGAAACGACGATCGCGTCGGCGCCGGTATCGACGGCCTGTTTTGCGTCCTCGACGTCGAGGATACCCTTGATGATCAACGGCCCTCCCCACTGCTCCTTGATCCAGGCAACGTCCTTCCAGGAAAGCTCAGGGTCGAACTGCTCGTGCGTGAACTTCGAAATCGACGAGAGGTCGGTGACACCCTTGGCATGGCCCAGGATATTGCCGAAGCTGCGACGCTTCGTCTTCAACATATCCATGCACCAGAGGGGGCGGGTCGCCATCTGCCAGATATGTTTCGGCGTGAATTTTGGGGGGGCCGATAGGCCGTTACGCAGATCCTTGTGGCGTTGGCCGAGGATCTGCAGATCAGCAGTCAACACCAGAGCGGAGCATCCGGCGGCTTTGGCGCGGTTTATGAGATTGACGACGAAATCCCTGTCACGCATGACGTAGAGTTGAAACCAGAAAGGTTTGGTCGTGACAGAGGCAACGTCTTCGATTGAGCAGATGCTCATGGTCGAAAGCGTGAAGGGTACGCCGAATTCTTCTGCCGCGCGCGCGGCCAGCATTTCACCGTCGGCATGCTGCATGCCGGTCATGCCTGTCGGAGCAAGCGCCACAGGCATCGACACTTTCTGGCCGATCATCGTCGTCTCAAGCGTGCGGTTGGTCATGTCGACCAGCACTCGCTGGCGCAGCTTGATATCGCGGAAATCGCCTTCGTTGGCGGCGTAAGTCGATTCCGTCCAGGCGCCGGAATCCGCATAGTCGAAGAACATCTTCGGCACACGGCGCTGAGCCATTTTCTTGAGATCGGCAATGGTAAGCGGTGTGGCCATGAAACGAACCTTCAGATCTGAACGGTTCGCTCATGTACCATGCTTTTTCGGCGCTTCGCCATTTGATTTCAGGGCAGCTTTACTTCAGCCGGTAGGTTGGAAGAGCCCGCTCTTCATCGCAACACCAGCTACATAGGTTTGCGCCACAGAGCGGTCGTCGCCCATGGTCTGCAGCAGGAAAAGCTCTTCCGGCAGCGTCTTCACCACGTCCATCTTCAGGGCCATGGCCGGCGTTGCGGCCGCGTTGAGGACGACGAGGTCGGCGTCGGTGCCGGGCTCCAGCGTGCCGATCTTATCAGCAAGCGAGAGCGCCTCTGCGTTGCCGAGCGTCATGTAATAATAGCTGTCCAGCGGGTTCAGCCGCTCTCCGAGCAACTGCTGGATCTTGTAAGCTTCGTCCATAGTGCGCAGCATGGAATAGCTTGAGCCGCCGCCGATATCGGTGGCAACGCCGATGCGAACAGGTTTTTCGCGACGGGCGAGCGCCTTCAGCGGGAAGAGGCCGGAGCCGAGGAAGAGGTTCGAGGTCGGGCAGTGAACGGCGACCGCACCGGCTTCGCTCATGGCGTCGGCTTCGCGCTCGGAAAGATGGATGGCGTGGCCGAAGAGGCTCTTCGGCCCCAGCAGCCCATAGCGCGCATAGATATCGGTATAGTCGGCCGCTTCCGGGTAGAGTTCGCAGGTGAAACTGATCTCGTCGTGATTTTCCGACAGATGTGTCTGAATGTGCAGGTCGGGAAATTCGCGCGCCAGTGCCGCCGTTGCTTCCATCTGCGCCGGCGTGGAGGTGATGGCAAAGCGCGGCGTGATGGCGACGTGATTGCGGCCCTTGCCGTGCCAGTCCGCAATCACTTGCCGGGTTTCGTCGTAACCCATCTCAGGCGTATCGAGCAGGCCTTGCGGCGCGTTGCGGTCCATCATCACCTTGCCGCCGACCATGCGCATGTTGCGGCGCATGGCTTCGGCAAAATAGGCGTCGGCCGAGGTCTTGTGGACAGAGCAATAGGCGACTGCTGTGGTGGTGCCGTGGCGAATCAGTTCGTCGTAGAAATGGGTTGCGATCCTCTCGGCATGGGCGCTTTCGACAAAGCGGCATTCCTCCGGGAAAGTGTAGGTATTCAGCCATTCCAGGAGGTTTGCGGCATAGGAGGCGATCACCTGCATCTGCGGGAAATGCAGATGCATGTCGATGAGGCCCGGCATGATGAGATGCGGACGATGATCGATCTCGTTGATGTCAACAGGTGCGTTTGCCTTGATGTCGGCGTAGGCGCCTCTGGCGGCGATAATGCCGTCCTCGACCAACAGGCCGCCATCCGTCTCGTAAAAATAGCTTTCGCTATCCGCGAGGCTCAGGGGCGCGCGGCGGAAGGAAAGCAGGCGTCCGCGCAGGAGTGTTGTGGTCATTCTTTTTTGCTTTCGACTGCACTTTCGAACCAGGCGACCAGCAGCTTGCGCTCGTCGGGCGTGATGTCGGTCACGTTGCCCGGCGGCATGGCATGACTGCGGCCCGCCTGTATATAGATTTCGCGCGCATGGGCGGCGATATCAGCGTCATTTTCCAAAATTACGCCCTTCGGCGGCCGAGCGATACCTTCATAGGCCGGTTCTGCCGCGTGGCACATGGAACAGCGTGTGCCGATCAACTGCTTCACATCAGGAAAATGCGGATCGCCGGCAAATTGCTGGAAGGCGGGTGCTACGGATGCGCTCTGATCGGTGCCGGTCAGGATCTTCGGTGCCGTCGACAGCCACATGATAAGGATGAAGAGCACGACCGTGACGATCCACGTCCAAGTCGGCCTGCCCTTGCGGGCATGGGTGGTGTTGAACCAATGGCGGATGGTGACGCCCATCAGGAAGACCAGTGCCGCGATCACCCAGTTGAAGGCAGTGCCGAAAGCCAGCGGATAATGGTTCGACAGCATGAAGAAGATGACGGGCAGCGTCAGGTAGTTGTTGTGCAGCGAGCGCTGCTTGGCCATGTAGCCGTATTTGGCATCCGGCGTGCGTCCGGCGATCAGGTCGGCGACGACGATCTTCTGGTTGGGAATGATGATCATGAAAACGTTGGCCGACATGATCGTGGCGGTGAAGGCGCCAAGATGGAGGAAGGCGGCGCGGCCGGTGAAGACCTGCGTGTAGCCCCAGGCCATGAAGACCAGCACGACATAGAGCACCGCCATCAGGCCCCAGGTGTTCTTGCCGAGCGGCGACTTGCAGAGCAGATCGTAGACGATCCAGCCGAAGCCGAGCGATGCGAGCGAGATCAGGATTGCCACAGGCTTGGAGATATCGAGGACATGGCGGTCGATGAGGAAGAGATCGGCCCCGCCATAATAGACGATGCAGAGCATCAGGAACCCGGAGAGCCAGGTGAAATAGCTCTCATATTTGAACCAGGTCAGGTGCTCCGGCATCTCAGCCGGCGCCACGAGATATTTCTGGATATGGTAGAAGCCGCCGCCATGGACCTGCCATTCCTCGCCATGGACGCCGGCGGGCAGATGCGGGCGCTTCACCAGACCAAGGTCGAGCGCGATGAAATAGAAGGACGATCCGATCCAGGCGATCGCGGTGACGACGTGGAACCAGCGCGCCGCAAAGGCCAGCCACTCCCAGGCTATGGCATATTCATACATTCAGTTCCCCTGTTCTTCCTCCGACTCGCAAGAGTGCGAGAAATTCCGGCAGGAGGGAAGGGGGAACGTGGGGTTTCTTGCCGCATTGGCCATTGCAGGAAGAGCTTGCCGGGTTCGGCATTTGTGCTAAGGCATCGCCAACGACGCTATGAAGGAGCCGCTGAAACATGCAGATCGAAGTCCCTTGCCCGAAGTGCCGCAACACGCGCATGAAGTTTCCGCGCCCGCAGCCGATCGACAGCGACATCATCACCTGCTTCAGCTGCAATTTCGAACTCGGCACCTATGGCTCGATCAAGAAAAAGATGGTGGCGATGCTGAACCGCGTCGCGGCTGCCGAACAACAGCAGAAGAAGAAGCACTGAGAGCGGGGCGACCCGCCATATCGGGCGCCGCATTACCGGCGACAGAACCGGCCAGAGCAACTCTCCGTGGATTGGCCGGGAATATGTCCACGTCTGCATCGCCCATGCCTCCCGCGTCGCCCTCTGACTTTTCTATGCCACTTGACGGAAAGAAGACCCTCGGATATGGGTAATCGATAACCCAAGGGAGGAACCGGGTGGCGGCGTCGCTGTCGGATATCGCGGAAAGGGCTGGAGTCTCGATAAAGACCGTCTCCGGGGCGCTCCATGGCGGCTCCGCGCGGATGTCCGACGAGACGCGTGCGAAGATTAAGGAAATCGCAGACGAGCTCGGTTACGTCACCAATCTCGCAGCCCGTGGCGTGCGTCAAGGGTGGCTGCCGCTGATCGGCGTAGTCGCCGACGAGCTTATCACCTCTCCCTTCGCGACGGAAATCATTCGTGGTCTCGATGGCGCTGCCCGAAGCGCGGAGCTGGCGGTCTTCGTTATGAACCTTGGGGGAAAGCGCGATATCGTTTCCGTTCTTGAAGAGGTTCGCCGGTTTCGTCCGCGTGCCATTGCATTTGCTGCCATGTATCACAAGATAGTGTCGCTGCCGCCGGAGCTCTCCAAGAACGTCGGTGTCATGATCAACTGCCGCGAGGCGGATAGTCGCGTCATCTCACTGGTGCCGGATGAAGAGGCGGCCGCCGCCGAGGTCACCCGTCACCTGCTTGCCGCAGGGCGGCGTCGCGTCGCCTTTATCAATCTTCCCGGTCTCCTGGCGGGCGACTTGCGCGAGCAGGGCTTCCGGAGTGCCTTGGCCGAGGCCGGCCTTGCGCCTGTCGCCGTCTTGCCGGCTGTTCGCCGCCCGATCTACAGCGACCGTGCCCCCAGTCTCGTCCTGCCACATGTCACAGCGCTGATGCAGGCGGCCGAGCGTCCTGACGCCATTCTTTGCGGCAATGATCGCGTCGCCATGGAGGTCTATGCCGCGCTGCGGCGAGTCGGGGCATCGATCCCCAATGACGTCGCGGTGGCGAGCTTCGATAATCAGGTCGAGATCGCCGCGCGTCTCGATCCGCCCTTGACGACCATGGCGCTGCCGCATCGCGCCATGGGCCATCTTGCCGCCGAGATCCTGCTGGCCGGGGAGGCCGGCAGGCCAATGCTGCGAAAGCTGCCGTTTCAGCTCGTGGAACGGTCTTCCGTTTAAACATCGACGCATGCCTATCAATGGAGGAGAACATAATGGGTAAACGTTTACTTCAAGCTCTGCTTCTGTCTTCGGCCTCGCTGGTCGCGACTGCCAGCTTCGCTGAGGCAAAGACAGTCATTCACATGATGCATCAGGGCGACCCCGGTTGGGTCAAGGCCTATGCAGACGTCGCTAAACGATTCGAAGCAGCCAACCCTGACGTCGACATCGAATTCATCTATGCGCCCCACGACGCTTATAATGAGAAGTTCAGCGCCGCTGTCATGTCCAAGCAGTTGCCTGATATCATGGAGATCGACGCGCCATTCCTCGCCAACTATGTCTGGTCGGGCTATCTGCAGCCGATTAAGTCGCTGATCGACAAGGATGTCATCGACGACATGACATCCTCAAACGTCTCACAGGGGACTTATCCGATCGACAAGGAGCTCTATGCCGTTGGCCTCACGGACTCGTCCGTCGTGCTCTACGGCAACAAAAAGTACCTGGAAGCTATCGGCGCCCGCATCCCGAAGTCGGTCGATGATGCCTGGACCAAGGAGGAGTTCGAGGGGTACCTTGAGAAGCTCTCCAAGCTCGATGGCGTGAAGTGGCCGATCGACACCTTCCGTGGCTACGGCATCAAAACCGAATGGATTACCTATGCGTATGGTCCGTTGCTTGAAAGCGCCGGTTGCGACCTGATCGACCGCACGAGCTGGAAGGCGACGGGAACGCTCGACAGCGACGCCTGCGTCCGCGCGCTGACGATGATGCAGACGTGGGTGAAGAACGACTGGGTTGTTCCAGGATCATCGGGCACCAACCAGTTCTATGCGGAGGGCCATCCGGCAGCATTGGCACTCGGCGGGCACTGGTTCTACGCGGAAGCCGCCGCGGCGATGAAGGATGATCTCGTCGTGATGCCCCTGCCGAAGCTCGGCGACAAGGGCGTCAGCCCCAACGGCACCTGGATCTGGGGGATCACCAAGACCTCCGAGCATCCCGAAATCGCCGGAAAGTTCTTGAGCTTTCTGCTGAAAGACAAGGATTATCGCGAATATGCCAAGCACGAATCGGCCTTTCCCGGACTAAAGAGCTTCGCGGAATCCTCCCCGCTCTACGCGCCTGGCGGAGCGATGGCGGTGGCCTTCGAGCAAGCCTCGAAGACTGCGGTCGCCCGTCCGCCGCATCCGGCCTATCCGGCAATTACCTCCGCCTTCATGCAAGCCGTCGACAAGGCCTTCAACGGCGGTGACGTGAAGCAGGCCCTGTCCGAAGCCGCTCAGAAGATCGACGAGGATATCCAAGACAATGACGGCTATCCGCCGTTCGATGCCCAGCAATGAAGCCGAGCTTCGGGGCCGGGAGGCCCGGCCCCGAAAGCGCTCGTCATGACGGAACAAACTACGAGGAGGAGACGATGACACTGCAACAATCACCCGCCGCTGCCCGACCGCTCGTCGGCAGACGCCGCGATTCCGGCCGGCTCATGCAGGAACTGCTGATGATTGCGCCCGCAGTCGCCCTGCTCGCCTGCTTCCTGATTGCACCATTTCTGTTGTCGTTCTGGACGTCGATGACCAATCAGCCGCTGGTGCCGCGCCCGACACCGATCCGCTTCATAGGCCTGCAGAATTTCATTCGCATCTTCAACGACCCGCTGTTCTGGACCTCGTTGTGGAATGTAACCCGTTTTACCATCTGGGTTCTGCCGGTTCAGTGCGGTATGGCATTTGCCACGGCGCTGCTGCTCCACCAGAAAATTCCCGGCCGCAACCTGCTCCGCGGCATGTTCTTTCTGCCCGCTATCACGTCAATGGTCGTCGTCTGCGTTATCTGGGGCACGCTCTTCCAGTATCCGAGCGGCCCGCTGAACCAGATCGTCGGTTTTCTCTCCGCTGGTCACATACAGCCGATCGATTGGCTCGGTGATCCCAAGTGGGCAATGTTTTCCATTGTGCTTCTGTCGGCCTGGCAGGCCTATGGCTTCCAGATGATCGTTTATCTCGCCGGGCTGCAGGGAATTCCCGACGAGCTCTATGACGCCTCAAGGATTGACGGAGCCAGTGTCTTGCAGCGTTTCTGGCATGTCACGATGCCGGGCCTGCGACCGACCCACGTCTTCGTGCTCGTGATCACTACGATCCAGGCCTTCAAGCTCTACACCCAAGTCGCCATCCTTACTCAGGGTGGACCGAGCGGAAGCACGGAAACCGTCGTTCATTACATGGTGAGGACAGGATTCGAGCAGCAGAAGCTTGGCTACGCCTCTGCCGTATCGGTGATCCTCTTTGTCATCGTCCTCGTAATCGCGCTCCTTCAGCGCCAACTACTGAGACGTTTCGATGTCTGATATCGCTCTCCCTCGTGTCCTGCCCGCTGAACGCTCCGGCAAGATCTCGTTTCGAATCGTTCAGACGGTCGCAATCTTCATCATCGGGCTGGTCGTGATCTCGCCGCTCTTCATGCTCTTGATCGCGAGCCTCAAGGACGACCGCTTCCAGATTCTGGCGGACATGGGCAGCTTCCGTGCCTTCTGGGTTTCGAACCCGACGTTCTCCAACTTCAACGAGATCGCCCATTTTTCCGGCGAACTAGCCTATGGCCGCTATCTCTTCAATTCGCTGGTAATCCTGACCGTCACCGTGGCGTCGGGTCTTGTCGTCAATTCGATGGCAGGCTTCGTTCTCGCCTGGGGCTCGCTGCGCGGCAAGGCAGTGCTACTGTCACTCGTCGTCGCTCTCTACGTCATTCCGCAGGAAAGCATCATCATGCCGCTGGTGGTGATGATGTCGCGCGCCGGGTTGACGGACACCTTCGCCGTTCAGATCCTGCCCTGGGTCGCGAGCCCGCTTTACATTTTTCTGTTCTATCAATTCTTCGCCCAGCTTCCGAAGGAGCTTTACGAGGCAGCTGAGATCGACGGAGCGTCAATCTTCAGGATCTACCGCTCGATCTATCTCCCGCTCAGCCTTCCGGCGCTGGCAACGGTGTCGATCCTCATGGGTATCGAAAGCTGGAATCAGTATCTCTGGCCGACCTTGGTGACGCAGACTGACTACGCCCGGCCAATCGCCGTCGCGATTGCCACTTTCTTTGGTCAGGACAGCATCTATTGGGATCGCGCCATGGCAGCCTCTGTCCTGATGATGATCCCCATTCTCGCCCTCTATCTTGCGTTCCAGCGCTGGTTCGTGAGCTCGTTCGTCGGCTCTGCCGTGAAAGGTTGATTGATGACTTACCAGGCAACGACCATCTCGTCCGCCCGCCAATTCGTGCGCGCTGAATTGGACGCCGGAACAGTCATCCACCTCTGGCTCAAATCACGCCGACCAGGCGAGACCGCGCAGATAAGCGTCGAGGTTGACGGTACCGGGCTTCAACACGTAGATACCTCAAGGGCGACGGAATTCGAATTCAGCAAGGTTGTACTGTCTCGTGGCGGCAGTGCTGAATTGACCTATGATCCCAATACAACCGCCGTTTCGGTCATCTACGCCTTTCATCCTGCACGCGTGCAGAACGAGGGGATCCGCGTTCTCCAACACAGCGCCGAAAACGCGCCTCCAGCTCTTTCGGATGGCTATCATTTCCGGCCACCGTTTGGCTGGATGAATGATCCGAACGGCTTTGGCCGGTTTGGCGGGCAGGTGCATCTTTTCTACCAGCATTATCCTCACAGCCTGCGTTGGAACACCATGCATTGGGGACATGCCGTGTCGAACGACTATGTCCATTGGCGGCATCTTCCGGTCTTCCTGTTTCCGTCGGATGACCTGTCGCAGCGCGACGACGGACGCGGCGGCGCCTTTTCCGGTTCGGCCATAGCATGGGCCGGGCAGGGCGGAGAAGGTATCCGCATCTTCTACACCGAGCAGGTGCGGGATCGAAAACCGGAAGAGCAGATCCAGCTGTCGGCGATCAGCCGCGACAGTCTTTCGGCGGAGCCGTCCGCCGTGATTCTCCCGGAGCGACCAGGCGGGTTGGACCTGACGCTCGACTTCCGCGATCCCTATGTCTTCAAGGGGCCTGACGGGCGCTGGAAGATGTTGCTCGGCAGCCGCGACAAGGCTGGCGGCGTCATTCTGCTCTATGAGACGCTTAATTCGGCGGGCGCCGATGGATGGGCGTTCCTCGGCACGCTGCACCGGGAAAATCGCTACGGCATGACGGCGGCGGAATGTCCGTGCATGGTGCCGCTTGGCGATGCTGGCGCCTCTGAAACGCGGTGGGCGTTAATATTCGGACTTCTCACGAGCCGGGATGCGAAGACCGGGCGCCGGAATATGACCAGTGTCACGGTCGGGCGCTTCGATGGCCAAAGCTTTACTCCAGAACTGGAGCAGGAACTGGATTTTGGTTCAGACGCCTATGCTTTTCAGGCCTTCGTCGATGATGGCGGTCCAGTCGGAATTGCATGGCTCGCCAACTGGACAGATGTTTCCAAAAAGGAGGACTTTCAAACGGCAATGACCTTGCCACGCCGGGTGCTATGGGACGGAACGGCGGTCCTGACGCCGCCGGTGGAAGGTGTCAACGCGCTTCGGCATGCGGAGCTTGATCGCACCCGTCTGGCAGCGGGGGAACGGTTGCCATTTGAGAACGGCGCCGTCGAGATCGAATTGGATCTTTCAAGCCCTGGTGCAGCCTTCGAATTACGCTTCGACCATCCTGACATGGACCTAGCGGTTCGCCTGAACGGCGAAGGCCTGGAGATCCTCTTTGGTGATCGCACCGGCAAGGCTTCACCCCGCTACCTCGCGGCAGCTGCGCGACCGTCAACGGTGCGCGTGTTCGTTGATGCCGGATCGATCGAAGTCTTCGCCGACAACGGCCGGTGGACAGGAACCAAGCGACTGCCGACCTTTATGGGCGTCAAGGCCGCACAACTATTTCAAGGAATTGGTTCGATCGCCGGCGCCCGCGTCTGGCAACTCAAGCTCTAATTTTGGTGGGAGGCTATAATGGCATCGGTCGCCATCGATGAAGTCAAGAAGCAGTATGGTGCGGCATCCGTGATACACGGCGTTTCCGTGGACATAGCGGACGGTGAGTTCGTCACGCTTGTCGGGCCGTCAGGCTGCGGCAAATCTACTTTACTGCGCATGCTTGCAGGACTCGAGGATATCAGCGGCGGCGAAATCCGCATCGGTGGGCGCGTCGTCAACGAGGTGCCGCCAAAGGAACGTGACATCGCAATGGTGTTTCAGAGCTACGCGCTCTACCCGCATATGACGGTCGAGGAGAATATGGGATTTGCCCTCAAGCTTCAGGGCCAGGACAAGACGACAATCTCAAAGCGCGTGCGCGAGGCGGCCGGGATACTGGCGCTCGAACCACTTCTTGACAGGCTGCCGAAGCAATTGAGCGGCGGGCAGCGGCAGCGTGTGGCTATGGGGCGCGCGATTGTCCGGCATCCAAAAGTGTTTCTCTTTGACGAGCCATTGTCGAATCTCGACGCGAAATTGCGGGTGACGATGCGCGCCGAGATCAAGGAACTGCACCAGCGCCTGAAGACGACGACCGTTTACGTCACCCACGACCAGATCGAAGCCATGACCATGGCCGACAAGATTGTCGTCATGCGCGCCGGAAGCATCGAACAGGTCGGAAAACCGCTCGATCTCTATGACCGTCCGGTAAACACTTTCGTCGCGACCTTCATCGGCTCTCCCGCCATGAACGTATTCAACGGGAAGAGCAACGGGGGTCGTTTTGTTCTGGATGGGGGCCCTGCTCTGCCTTTGCCCAGCGCCCCAGGCATCGCGGAGATCGCCCGGTATGGCATTAGGCCGGAGCACATTGCACTGTCAGTGGATGAGGCCGGTGTCCCCGCACAGATTATCCTCGTTGAACCGACCGGCCCGGAAACGATGCTCATTGTGAAGATCGCCGACCAGACGGCGACGGTGATGCTTCGCGATCGGATTGACGTTCAGCCGGGGCAGAGCGTGCAACTCAGTTTCGACCCAGCAAAGCTTCACCTTTTTGACTCGGCGGGAGATCGCGTTAACTAAACTGAACCGCCCGTAGGATGCGATGGGCGTCGCGGTTGTGCGGGTGTTGCTGATTCAAGAACAAGCCCTGTGGAGGCGATCGCCACCCGACCCCAAATCGGTCGGGACTGGCCGAGCGCCTCTCCATGTGCGAGCTCTTGACGGCTATGGAAGCATTCCCGGCATAGAGAAGGAAAGCTTGATGCGGCGTTCGGCATTTATGCTAAGGCATCGCCCACGATGCTATGAAGGAGCCGCTGAAAGATGCAGATCGAAGTCCCTTGCCCGAAGTGCCGCAACACGCGCATGAAGTTTCCGCGCCCGCAACCGATCGACAGCGACATCATCACTTGCTTCAGCTGCAATTTCGAACTCGGCACCTATGGCTCGATCAAGAAAAAGATGATGGCGATGCTGAACCGCGTCGCGGCTGCCGAACAGCAGCAGAAGAAACATTGAAGGTGGGGCGATCCCTCGCCCTCATCGGACAGCCTGGTTGCGGTTCTCAGTCTCGAGGCGACCTGCGGTATCGAGCAGCGCCTTAAGCAGAGGGAGATCACGCACTGAGGGAGGGGACGGGCTTGCCGTCCCGCCACGTGCCGCTGCCGAACACGAACGCCAAAGCCTGCCGCGGCGCTCCCATAGGGAATATTTATCGACACAATTTGAGGTGCGATCCGCTTGCTGGCAGCGCTATTCAGCCGGCGTGTGTTTCGCGTGCCTTAAAAAACGGCCGATTTCTGCGACATTTTATCCGCCGTGAATGCGTCAATGTGGAACAGAAGGTTCCTTGAAATGTGCAGATTGAATAACAGTTGTTAAATATTGGGCCGCCGGACGAGGTGGAATCCGCATCAACTGGCGGCGCATTCATCGACGGAGAAGATGCCCATGCGCAGCATTCTGACATGCGTGATGATTGCATATGCGTCGTTCGCGACGGCCCACGACGCCGCTACGGGTTGGAGTTACGACCCCTATTGTTGCAATGGAAATGCTCATAACGGCGATTGCCAGATGATCCCGTCCAAGACTGTGGCCATCACTCCTGGTGGCTATCTGTTGACGTTGAAGCCCGGCGATCACCGGCTTGTGACGCGCGAGCACGTCTTTTTGCTGCCGATGACAAAGGCGATGCATTCGGGCGATAGCGACTATCACCTCTGCTTGTTCCCGAACGAGGATACGCCGCGATGTTTCTATGCGCCCGATATGGGCTTCTGAGCGAGATCTAGATCCGTTGCGTTCATGCGACGAATTCAGTCCTGTTCGACATCGAATTTCTGCAGCAG
This sequence comes from Rhizobium sp. BK650, assembly GCF_014195325.1. Taxonomy (GTDB): domain Bacteria; phylum Pseudomonadota; class Alphaproteobacteria; order Rhizobiales; family Rhizobiaceae; genus Rhizobium. The sequence continues at coordinate 295,612 of NZ_JACIBK010000001.1, forward strand.
CCATTTCCGGAAGTTTCTGATTTTCGGCACGTTGCGTCTATTTTCGGGATAGGCCAGCCAATAGTCGCGTCCGTCGCTGCCGGTCAGCTCGAACGGCTGGTAAAGCCGTCCGGCGGCGATATCGTCCTGAAAATGGCCCGGATTGAGCATGGCAACACCGCCGCCAGCCATGGCGATGCTGGCGTCAAGAATTTGGGTGCCGAATTCGCTTTTCGGATAGCGGGAGAGGTCAGGGTTCTCGACGCCAGCCAAAGCAAACCATTGCGCCCACCAGGGGTCGGCGGCGCTGATCAGCGATAGTTTCAAAAGGTCTGCGGGCTCATGCACGCCCCCGATTTCGGCCGCCAGCTTCGGACTCAGCATGGGTGCGAAATCGAGTTTCATGATGCGGTGGCAGACGAGGCCGGGCCAATCGCCGCGACCCCAGCGGATCGCGACATCGGCCGCCTCTTTCTGAAAGTCGACGAGACTGCCCGAGGTGACGAGCCTGACGGCAATATAGGGAAACTGCAGTTGGAACGAGCCTATGTAGCGCGAGAGCCATTGCTGGGCGAAAGTTGCGGTCGAATGGATCGTTAGGGTTTCCTCAGTTGCCTTGCGCATCGATGCCATTGCTTCGCTCAGGATATTGAATGCATAGGAAACTTTGGGGGCGAGATATTCGCCCGCTTCGGTCAACTCGATCTGGCGCGGGCGGCGCAGAAAAAGGGGCTCGCCGACATTCTCCTCCAGAAGCTTGATCTGGTAGCTGACAGCCGTCTGAGTCATGCCAAGTTCGTCGCCGGCCTTGGTGAAACTGCCAAGCCGGGCCACGGCTTCGAAGACGCGCAGTGCATTCAGCGGGAACTGCTTCGACAGTTTCATGGATAAACGCTCTTTATGCATGCAGACGGTTGTTCGATTGGAATTGCAGCATTTTTCTCGGCAAACTGCAATCATCTCATCAAACCATTAAGGTGATGTCATGAGTTGCCACGCCATCGAAGAGCGCCGTTTTTCTGCAAGAGAAGCATTGGTCACGGCTATCCGCCGGCTGGCCCGAGGGGTCGGCAGCCGGATGCCGCGGCTGGATATGGATGCCATGCCCGATCGCATCAAGCGCGATCTCGGTTTCCTGGACGGACGGGATCCGCACTATGAGGACGATCGGTCCCGATAGGCCTCTAGTGCGGTCAGGATTTCGGCTGCCGTCATTGCGGCGATCACTTCGGGACGCTTGTCCTTCACAGCCGATCCACCGATCGGCAGGGTGAGGCGGTCGAGCCAGGAGCGTTCGCCGCCAGCCTCGCGGATAAGCCAGTTCGCAAAGGTTGCCCGTTTGGTGGCAGAGCCGATCATGCCAACATAGGCGAAATCGGTGCGCGCAAGCGCCTCGCCGGCGATCAGGAAATCCAGCGCGTGGTCGTGGGTGAGGATGACGAGGACCGCATCAGCGGGCATGTTCTTCACCAAGGCCTCGGGCATCGGCACGAGCCGGCTTTTCGTCGAGGCTGGGAGATTGGCAAGCTCCTCTTTCCGGGTTTCGATGACGGTAACCGAAAGCGGCAGTGGCGCGAGTGCCGCGGCAAGGGCGCGGCCAACATGGCCAGCACCGAAGACATAGACTTCCGGCATGCGTTCGACTTCGCTTTCCTGCTTCTTCTCCAGCTCATCCCTTACGGACTTCGTCACGCGCCGGAAGCGCAGCTGCGTGCGGCCGCCGCAGCACTGGCCGATTTCGGGACCGAGCGGAATATCCATCATGTCAGTGCCGCCGGCGCTGGCGAGCAACGCCCGGGCATTGCCGATCGCGATGAACTCGAAATGGCCGCCCCCGATCGTGCCCCAGACGCTGCTGGTCGAAACCAGCATGAAAGTGCCGGCCTCGCGCGGCGTCGAGCCCTGTGTGTGTGTTATCTCGACGAGCACCGCATCGGGCTGCAGGGCAAGGAAGGCGCGGAAGTCGCTACCGGGCACAAAACCGGAGAGGATTTCGCGCCGTGTCATCGCTACACCCTTTTCATCCTTTCGACCGCCATCAGCACGCGTTCGGGCGTGGCAGGCGCATCGAGGTGGGGGCAGATGCGATAGTTTGCAACGCTGGCGACGGCCATGGAGAGGGCTTCCAGCACCGAGATCGCCAGCATGAACGGCGGCTCGCCAACGGCCTTGGAACGGCCGATCGTGGCTTCCGCGTTTTCGGACCATTCGGCGAGGCGCACATTGAATATCTTGGGCCGGTCGGAAGCGAGCGGGATCTTGTAGGTGGAGGGCGCATGAGTGCGCAGGCGCCCCTTGTCATCCCACCAGAGCTCCTCCGTCGTCAGCCATCCCATGCCTTGGACGAAGGCGCCTTCGACCTGGCCGATATCGATCGCCGGGTTCAGGGAGCGGCCGACATCGTGGAGGATATCGGTGCGGTCGACGAGATATTCGCCGGTCAGCGTATCGATCGAGACTTCGGAGCAAGCGGCGCCATAGGCGAAATAATAGAAGGGTGTGCCACGACCGGCCTTCCGGTCCCAATGGATCTTCGGCGTCTTGTAGAAGCCTGCGGCCGAAAGCTGGACGCGGGCGAAATAGGCCTGCTTGATGAAATCAGGGAAAGGGATTTCCAGATCGCCGACCCGCACGCGGTTTGGCAGAAACACGATTTCTTCGGCCGGAACGCCCCATTTCTCGGCGGCAAAGGCGACGAGCCGCTCCTTGATCTGGCGGGCTGCATCGAAGGCGGCCATGCCGTTCAGGTCCGAACCGGAGGAGGCAGCGGTGGCCGATGTGTTCGGTACCTTGCCGGTCGTGGTCGCCGTGATCTTCACGCGGTCTATATCGATCTGGAAACTGTCGGCGAGAACCTGCGCCACCTTGGTGTAGAGGCCCTGGCCCATTTCCGTGCCGCCATGGTTTAGGTGGACCGAGCCATCCTGATAGACATGGACGAGGGCGCCAGCCTGATTGAAGGCGGTCATGGTGAAGGAGATGCCGAACTTGACCGGTGTGAGCGCAATGCCCTTGCGGATATAGCGGCTGTCGCGGTTGAAGGCCACGATGGCGTTGCGCCGGGTACGGTAGTCGGCGCTGTCTTCCAGCTCCTCGACGACGCGGGCGATGATATTGTCCTCGACCTCCTGATGGTAGGGCGTGGCCGTGCGTCCCGAACCCGGCTGGCCGTAAAAATTCAACTTGCGGATATCGAGCGGATCCTTGCCTACGGCATAGGCGATCTCTTCGATGAAACGTTCGGCACCGAGCATGCCCTGCGGGCCGCCGAAACCGCGAAAGGCGGTGTTCGAGACGGTATGGGTCTTCAGCGGCTGCGAGGTCAGATGTACATGCGGATAGAAGTAGCTGGAATCCGCATGGAAGAGGGCGCGGTCGGTCACGGGGCCTGACAGGTCAGATGAGAAGCCGCAGCGGGCCGAATAGGTGGCATCGACCGCGTGAATGCGGCCCTCGTCGTCGAAGCCGAGTTCATAGTCGACGCGGAAGTCGTGGCGCTTGCCGGTGGCGCTCATGTCCTCATCGCGGTCGGGACGGAACTTGATGGCGCGGTTCAGCTTCTTGGCTGCCACTGCGGCAAGGGCCGCGAACTGATTGCCCTGCGTTTCCTTGCCGCCGAAGCCGCCGCCCATGCGGCGCACATTCACGGTGACGGCGTTCGAAGGAATGTTCAGCACGTGCCCGACGATATGCTGGATTTCGCTCGGATGCTGGGTCGAGGACCAGACGGCGACCTCATCGTCCTCACCGGGGATGGCCATGGCGATATGGCTTTCCAGGTAGAAATGCTCCTGGCCGCCGATGCGCATCTGGCCTTTCAGCCGCCGCGGGGCTTTTTCCATTTCCGTCTTCGCTTCGCCACGCTGCAGCGTCATCGGGGTTATGACGAGCGGGCTGCCATTTTCAATGGCGCCGTCGATGTCGCTCCAGTGCGGCAGGTCGCGATATTCGATCTTCGCCTTGCGCGCGGCGCGGCGGGCAATCTCGCGGGTTTCAGCGATCACTGCGAAGATCGGCTGGCCGTGGAATTCGACCTTGCTTTCGGCAAGCAGCGGCTCATCGTGGCTGCCGTTCGAGCTGACGTCGTTGACGCCGGGAATGTCCTTGCCGGCGAAGACCCAGACGACGCCGGGGCAGGCCGCGACCTCGGAGAGATCCATCGAGACGATCTCGGCATGAGCCCTGTCGGAGAGGCCGAGTGCGCCATGCAGGAGGCCGGCGGGTTCCGGAATATCGTCGATATAATCGGCACTTCCGGTAACATGCTTATGCGCTGAATCATGGCGCAGCGAGACATGCATCTGGCCGTTGATGAGCTTGCGATCCTCGAAGGCGGACTTGTCCATCAGATGGCTCCCTCGAGAGGAAATGCTGTGGCGTGTGGCCCCCACATCCGCCATTCGGGCACCTTCTCCCCCAAGGGAGAAGGGGGGGACGAGACGGAGCGGCATCCCCTTCTCCCCAACAGGGAGAAGGTGGCGGCAGCCGGATGAGGGGGCCTGTTTGCGCAAACATTCATCATCCTCATCACGCCACCTCTTCGAACCGCTTCAGTTCGGCGGGCGCGCCGACCGTTTCGAGATAGAAGCGCGTCAACAGGTTCTTGGCCGTGAGCTGACGGTATTCAGCCGTTGCGCGCCAGTCCGTCAGCGGCTGGAAGTCGGTATCAAAGGCAGGGCGCGCGGCCTCGATAGTCGCTTCGCTCCAAGGCTTGCCGATCAACTCGGCCTCGACGCTGCGGGCACGCTTCGGTATTGCTGCCATGCCGCCGTAGGCGATGCGGATATCGGTGACACGCTCGGCCTCATCAAGCACCAGATAGAAGGCGCCGAGCACTGCGGTGATGTCTTCGTCGCGGCGTTTGCTGATCTTGTAGACGGCGAATTTGGCACCTGGGACCGGATAGGGCACGAAGACGCTTTCGACGAACTCGCCCGGTTTGCGGTCCTGTTTGCCATAGGCGATGAAATAGTCCTCAAGCGGCAATGTGCGCGCGCCTTCTGTCGAGCGCAGCGTCAGTTGTGCGCCGAGCGCAATGAGGGGCGGCGGGCTGTCCCCAATCGGCGAGCCGTTGGCGATGTTGCCGCCGATCGTGCCCATGTTGCGTACCTGCTCGCCGCCGATGCGGGTGATGAGGCGGGAAAAGGCAGGGATCTTCCGGGCGATAGTCTCAAATGCACGGGTATAGGTTACGCCGGCGCCGATGCTGATGCCGTATTCGCCCGCGACGATCGACTGAAGCTCTGACAAATGGTTGATGAAGACGACGGGGTTCAGGTGCCGCATCTGTTTGGTTACCCAGAGGCCGACATCGGTGGAGCCGGCAACGATTGTTGCGGTCGGCTCGGCAGCGATAACCTTCGCCAAGGCCTCGACGGAGCGCGGCACGATCAGCCGGCCTTCGTCCGATGCGATCGTCAGCGTCTCCGCCTGCATGGCCCAGAGGCGAGCGATGATTTCGGCACGGGTCTTTTCGAGCGGATCGAAGAGCGTGCTCGGACGATGCAGGCTCACCTGTTCGGCGGCCTTGACGATAGGCTCATAACCGGTGCAGCGACAGAGGTTACCTTGGAGCGCCTTTTCGATTTCGGCGCGATCGGGCTTATCGTTGGAGAGCCAGAGTCCGTACAGGGACATGACGAAGCCGGGGGTGCAGAAGCCGCATTGCGAACCGTGGCAATCGACCATGGCCTGCTGCACCGGATGCAGCGTGCCGTCCTTAGCCGCCAGATGTTCTACGGTCACGACATGGGTTGCGTGCAGCGAGCCGATGAAGCGGATGCAGGCATTGACGGATTCATAAAACAGCTTGCCGTCGATCAGCCGGCCGACCAGCACGGTGCAGGCGCCGCAATCACCCTCGGCACAGCCTTCCTTCGTGCCCGTCAGCCGCCGCTTCAGCCGGAGAAAATCGAGAAGAGTCTCCGTCGGCCGGACGTTGCGCAAGGAAACGTCCTCGCCATTGAGGATGAAGCGGATGCTGTCGTTCATGATATTCCCGGTTTGTTTTCTTAAAATGGTTATGCCGCCGTCCAGCCCCCGTCAATCGAGATATGCGTACCGGTCACCTGCCGGGCTTCCTCGCTCGCGAGGTAGAGAGCCAGGGCGCCGATTTCCTCGGCCTTGACGAATTCATGTGTCGGCTGTGCCTTGAGGATGACTTCGGTCTTGACCTGCTCCTCCGTCATGCCACGCGCCTTTGCTGTATCCGGGATCTGTTTTTCGACCAGCGGGGTGAGTACGTAGCCGGGGCAGATGGCGTTCACCGTAACACCGAATTCGGCAAGCTCGAGGGCGGCCGTCTTCGTCAGGCCCAATATACCATGTTTTGCCGCTACATAGGCAGATTTGAAGGGCGAGGCGACCAGGCCGTGTGCCGAGGCGATGTTGATGATGCGGCCCCGCTTCTTTTCCTTCATCAGCGGGATGGCAGCCCGCATCGTATGGAAGGAGCTGGACAGGTTGATGGCGATGATCTGGTCCCATTTCTCGATCGGGAAATCCTCGATCTTTTCGACATGCTGGATGCCCGCATTGTTGACGAGCACATCGACGGTTCCGAAAGTTCTGCCGGCAGTTTCGATCAGGTCGGCAATCTCGGATGGCTTCGTCATATCGGCTGGATGATAAATCGCCTTCGCCTTCGAAGACGATTCAAGACGCCGGACTATATCGTTGATTTCTTTGTCATTTCCGAAGCCGTTTATGACAACGTTGTCGCCCTTGGACGCAAAGGCACTGGCGATTGCAAGCCCGATGCCGCTGGTGGACCCGGTGACGACGACTGATCTGCTCATGCTTCTTCCTCCCTGAATCTAAGATGCTGCATTGCAGCGTCAGAGCGAAGTTATGCCCAAAGGCGTCGGGCTGGCAATCGGGAAGTGGCAGAGGGGCGGAGCGCCACTTACGCCCTTCCAAGCGGGCCGGACCTGCCCTATTGATTTGCCACGACAACAGGATAGCGCGGGAGGAATCGCATGGGTGGATATGTTCTGGCGGTCGATCAGGGAACGACTTCGACACGAGCGATCGTCTTCGACGGCGACATGAAGATCGCCGGCATGGGCCAGAAGGAATTCACGCAATTCTATCCGCGCTCCGGCTGGGTGGAGCATGATCCCGAGGAAATCTGGGATTCGGTCGTTTCCACCATTCACATGGCGCTGCGCGAAGCCAAGGTAACGGCAAAGGACATTGCTGCACTTGGCATCACCAACCAGCGCGAAACCGTCGTTGTATGGGAGCGTGAGACCGGCAAACCGATCCAGAACGCCATCGTCTGGCAGGACCGGCGCACGGCAAGCTATTGCGACAATCTCAAGCGGCAGGATCTGGAACGCACCTTCACGAAGAAGACCGGCCTGATCCTCGATCCCTATTTCTCGGGAACAAAGCTCTCCTGGATGCTCGCCAATGTGAAGGGCGCGCGGGCGAGGGCAGCGCGCGGCGACCTCTGCTTCGGCACGATCGACACTTTCCTCATCTGGCGGCTGACCGGCGGCAAGAGCTTCGTCACCGACGCAACCAATGCGTCGCGCACGCTGATGTACAATATCGCGACCAACGCGTGGGACCAGGATCTGCTCGACATCCTGCGCGTCCCCGCCGCCATGCTGCCCGAGGTGAAGGATTGCGCCGATGATTTCGGCACCATCGATCCGGAGCTTTTCGGCGCAGCCATCCCGATCCTCGGCGTGGCAGGCGACCAGCAGGCGGCGACGATCGGCCAGGCCTGCTTCGAACCGGGCATGCTGAAATCGACCTATGGCACCGGTTGCTTTGCGCTGCTCAACACCGGCAGCGATATGGTGCGATCGAAGAACCGGTTGCTGACGACCATCGCTTATCGCCTGAACGGCGAGACGACCTATGCGCTGGAGGGCTCGATCTTCATCGCAGGAGCGGCGGTGCAGTGGTTGCGCGACGGTCTCGGGATCATCGACAGGGCATCCGATACCAACGACTTGGCGGAGAAGGCCGATCCGACGCAGGAGGTCTACCTCGTACCAGCCTTCACCGGTCTCGGTGCGCCGCATTGGGATGCCAAGGCGCGCGGAGCGATCTATGGCCTGACCCGAAACACTGGTCCTGCAGAGCTTTCTCGGGCGGCGCTGGAGGCCGTCTGCTATCAGACACGCGACCTGTTGGAAGCGATGCAGAAGGACTGGAAGAACGGCACTGACGACACGGTGCTGCGCGTCGACGGCGGCATGGTGGCCTCGGACTGGACGATGCAGCGTCTCGCAGACCTGCTGGATGCACCGGTCGATCGGCCCGTCATCCTGGAGACGACGGCACTCGGGGCGGCCTGGCTGGCCGGCAGCAGGGCGGGAGTTTGGCCGGACAGGAAGAATTTTTCTGCAACGTGGAAACGCGACCGATGCTTCGAGCCGTCAATGGATGAGAAGACGCGCGCTACGAAACTGCGCGGCTGGAAGAATGCGGTGAAGCGGACGCTAAGCGAGCTCGCATAGAAACTCTTTGACTGCAGGAGCCGCAAGGGCGAGCCGTTCGATGCCGGCGTATCAAGCCCAGCAGTGGAATTTACCGGGCTGCTCCAGCAGATTTGCCAGGTTCCCCATTCATAATTTTTTGATGCGGGCTGTCGGTCAAACGGCTACTCATTCGTCATTCGGAAAGAGGAGTGACCAATGCTTTATGCAATCCTTTGCTACGCCAATGAGGAAACCGTCTTCGCCTGGACCAAGGAAGAAGAGGCCACCGTCATGGAGAAGCTCTATGCTGCGATCGAGCCGCTTGCCGCGGCCGGCAAGCTCGGCCCGACCGGCCGGCTGATGCCGACGACGGCCGCAACGACCGTGCGCAAGGGCAAGGATGAGGCCTTTGTCGTCGACGGTCCATTTGCGGAAACGAAAGAGGCGCTTCTCGGCTTCTATACGGTTGATTTCGAAACGCTGGATGAGGCGATCGCCTTCTCCAAGGAGCTTTCGGCGGTCAATCCGGGTTCCACTTCTTACGAAATACGGCCGTTCTACACCTTCAGGCCGGGAGAGATCGCATCATGACAGACATTGCCTGGATCGACCTTGCGCTTGCCTCGGCCCGGCCGAAGGCGCTCGGCGCGCTGTTACGCTATTTCCGCAATCTCGATATAGCGGAAGAGGCGTTTCAGGAGGCATGCCTGAGGGCGATCCGGACATGGCCGGAAAAGGGGCCGCCGCGCGATCCGACGGCCTGGCTAATCTTCGTCGGCCGCAATAGCGGCATCGATGCGGTGCGCAAGCGGGCGAAGATCCAGGCGCTGCCGGATGAGGACCAGATTTCGGATAAAGAGGATGCGGAAAGCGATATTGCCGAGCGGCTGGACGATTCCAACTATCGCGACGATATCCTGCGGCTGCTCTTCATCTGCTGTCATCCGGATCTGCCGGCGACCCAACAGATTGCAATGGCGCTGCGCATCGTCTCCGGCTTGTCGGTCTCGCAGATCGCGCGTGCCTTCCTCGTCTCTGAAACCGCCATGGAGCAGCGCATTACACGGGCCAAGGCGCGTGTGGCAAAGGCCGGGGTGCCTTTCGAAACGCCGAGCCCGCAGGAGAGGGCCGAGCGGCTGACGATCGTGAGCACGATGATCTATCTGATCTTCAACGAGGGCTACAGCCAGGCCGACCCAGAACAGGAAGCGGCTGCCTTCAGCGACGAGGCGATCCGGCTGGCGCGGCTGATGCTGCATATCTTCCCTGCCGAGCCGGAACTGATGGGGCTGCTTTCCCTCATGCTCTTACAGATTTCCCGCCGCCAGGCCCGCTTCAGCACCGAAGGCGAGATCGTACTGCTCGAAGATCAGGATCGCACGCTCTGGAACCAACCCCTCATCAACGAGGCGCTGGCATTGCTTGACAAGGCACTGCGTCACCGCAGGCCCGGTCCCTATCAGCTGCAGGCAGCGATCGCCGCAGTTCATTCGCGCGCAAAACGTGCCGCGGATACCGACTGGGTGGAAATCGATCTGCTCTACCGCGCGCTCGAACGCATCCAGCCTTCGCCTGTCGTGACGCTCAACCGGGCCGTCGCGGTGTCGAAGCTGAATGGTCCGCAGGAGGCGCTCGATCTCGTCGAGCAGCTTGGTGAGAAGCTCGACGGCTATTTCTATTACCATGGTCTGCGCGGCCATCTCTTGAAGCAGCTCGGCCAGCTCGGCCAGGCACGCATCGCCTTCGACCGTGCTATCGCGCTTGCCCACTCGGCGGCCGAGGCGGCTCATATCCGCCGTGAGATCGACAAGATGCAGGAAGAAGCGGCGCAGCCGGCGGTAAAATAAGCTGTACCTTCATAGGATGCAGCCCGCGGCTTTCGGGATGGGCATGAAAATCATCGATCCGTGGCGGGCATCGGCCGGACGCGGCTATCAACTTTATCGAACGATCCGTTCCAGAATTTCTGTTTGCTCTTCGCCCGCCGCATCCTTATCTCCGGATTGAATTCAACAGGATCGTGACGATGGAACTGGGCCTTTATACATTCGCCGACGTCAATCCCAATCCGTCCCGCAGCAGGGGCGTAGAAGCGGCCGAGCGGATCAGACATCTGATCGAGGAGATCGAGCTTGCCGATCAGGTCGGGCTCGACGTTTTCGGGCTCGGCGAACATCACCGGCCCGACTACGTGGCCTCGGCGCCAGTGGTGGCACTTGCAGCCGCTGCGGTAAAGACGAAGAACATTAGACTCAGCAGCGCCGTCACCGTCCTCTCCTCCGACGATCCGGTGCGGGTATTTCAGCAATTTGCGACACTCGACCTGATCTCCAACGGCCGCGCCGAGATCATGGCCGGGCGCGGTTCCTTCATCGAGTCCTTCCCGCTCTTTGGCTACAATCTCGAAGACTACGACCAGCTCTTCGAGGAGAAGCTCGATCTCCTCCTGGCTCTGCGTGACAGCGAGGTTGTCGACTGGAAGGGCGAGATGCGTGCACCGATCAATGGGCGCGGCGTCTATCCGCGGCCGCTGCAGGATCCGCTGCCGCTGTGGATTGCAGTCGGCGGTACGCCGCAGTCCGCGGCGCGCGCCGGTGCGCTCGGCCTGCCGGTGGCGCTTGCCATCATTGGCGGCGAATATCCGCGCTTTGCGCCGCTGTTCGATCTCTATCGGGAAGCCGCCCGCCGGGCAGGGCAGGATGCGGCAAAGCTGAAGACCAGCATCAATGTGCATGGCTTCATTGCCGATACGACCGAGGCCGCAGCTGATCAGTTCTATGGCCCGCAGGCTGAAGTGATGAACCGCATCGGTCGCGAGCGCGGCTGGGGTCCGACGAGCCGGGCGCATTTCGACACGTCACGCGGCCCGACCGGCAATCTCTTCCTGGGCGATCCCGAACTCGTGGCCGAGAAGATCATCGCCGCTCATAAGGTTTTCCGCAACGACCGTTTCCTGCTGCAGATGGCGATCGGGCAGATGCCGCATGATCAGGTCATGCGCGGCATCGAACTCTACGGTACAAAAGTGGCGCCGATCGTCAGAAAGGCATTGACTGGGGCTGCCGAAGGCGCGAAAGCCACCGCTTGACGAAGAGCCTGTCGCTCTCGGCAAAGCCGGAACGTGTCCATGGTTATCGAGAACGACGAAGAACTTTCCAAGCTCAAGGAGATCGGCCGTATCTGCGCCAACGCCATCCAGGTCATGGCAGCGGCGATGGAGCCGGGTATGACGACGCTCGAACTCGATCAGATCGGCCGCAAGGTTCTGGAAGATGCCGGCGCACGTTCGGCACCTGAATTCTGCTACCAGTTTCCGGGCGCGACCTGTATCAGCGTCAACGAGGAAATCGCTCACGGCATTCCCGGCCCGCGCGTCATTCGTCCGGGTGATCTCGTCAATATCGACGTTTCGGCGGAAAAAGACGGTTTCTTTGCCGATACCGGCGCTTCTTTCGCCGTGCCGCCGGTCAAATCCCGCATCGAGAAGCTTTGTCGCGACGGCAAGCGCGCGCTATGGGTAGGTCTCAACCAGATCAAGGCCGGCGAACCGCTGGCAAAGATCGGCAATGCCGTGGGCGCTTTCGCCCAGAAGAACCGCTATACACTCGTTGCCAATCTCGCCAGCCACGGCGTCGGCCGCTCGCTGCACGAGGAGCCGGCGGAGCTTTCCACCTGGCCGGATCCGTCCGAACGGCGCGTGATGACGGAAGGCCTTGTCTTTACCGTCGAACCGTTCCTGTCGCTCGGCGCCACATGGGCCGAAGGAGGCGATGACGCCTGGACGCTCTATGCCGATCCCAGGGCCCCGACGGTGCAGTACGAACACACGGTCGTTGCAACCCGCAACGGGCCGATTATTCTGACATTGGCGGCTTGAGGGCTCCGTCCCGCAGTCGGAGGTCGATATGGCTGTTGCCTTCACCAAGGAAGAAAGTGCCGAAACGGCAGCGGAAACGCTGCTGCCGGACCGCGCGATTTCGCCTCATCCTAATCTCGTGACCGAAGCGGGGTTGAAGGCGCTGGAACTGCAGGTGCAGGAAGCGCGCCAGGCCTATGAGGCCGCGAGCGCGATCGAAGATATCAACGAACGGCGGCGGCAGCAGGCAAATCCGTTGCGCGATCTGCGTTATTTCGTTGAACGCGTCCGCACGGCACAGGTCGTTCCCGATCCGGTGTCCAAGAATACCGTTGCCTTCGGAAGCACTGTCACCTTCAGCCGTGACGATGGGCGCGTGCAGACATATCGCATTGTCGGCGAGGATGAGGCCGATCCGAAGGCTGGATCGATTTCCTATGTCGCGCCGGTCGCCCGCATTCTGATTGGCAAAGCAGTCGGCGATGTCGTTGCGGTCGGCGATCAGGAACTCGAAATCACCGAGATTTCCTGAGCGCCGCGCGTTTCCGGCGTAGCGCGCCATTCATTGCTGTTGAAAGGATCGGTCAGGCAGCCTGAGGAAGGCGCGCAATGACCTTGATCTCGAAATCAAAGCCGGCCAGCCAGTTGACACCGACTGCCGTCCAGTTCGGATAAGGCGCTTCGCCGATCTCCTTGAAGCGAATATCCGAGATCACAGGCCATTGCGCGGCAGGGTCGGTGTGGAAGGACGTGACGTCGACGACGTCGTCAAAGGTGGCGCCGGCTGCCTTCAGCACGGCTTTCAGATTGTCGAAGGCAAGTTGCACCTGCTTCGCGAAATCGGGTTCGGGCGAGCCGTCTTCACGGCTGCCGACCTGGCCGGAGACGAAGAGAAGGTCTCCGGAGCGAATTGCCGCCGAATAGCGGTTGATCTCATAGAGAGCCTGCCTGCCGGCGGGAAAGATTGCTTCGCGTTTGGTCATGCTTTTCTCCTGTTTAGGCAAAGGAATGCCTTTCGCCGGGCATGTGATCGTCGATGGCGATGAGGCATTTGCGGGTATGGGCCAAGCCATTGCGGACCAATTGATATACGCCCCGTATGTGGATATAATCAGAGATACGACGCGTATGTCAATACACATACGGTCCGTATGTGTATTTTGGGAGATCGTGATGTCTGCAAAGACCCGGGCGCAGATGATGGAGGAGACGAGGGCGAAGCTCATCCAGGCGGGCCGGAAAGCATTCGCAACCAAGGGCTACGCTGCTGCTTCCATGGATGACCTGACCGCCGATGTGGGGCTGACACGCGGGGCACTCTACCACAATTTTGGTGACAAGAAGGGTTTGCTGCAGGCCGTGATCGACCAGATCGACGGCGAGATGGGGGAGCGGTTGCGCATCGAGCGCGACCGGGCGAAGACGGCTTGGCTTGGGCTTCTTGCGGAATATACCGCCTATATCGAAATGGCTCTGGAGCCGGAAATCCAGCGCATCATGCTGCTCGACGGGCCGGCGGTGCTTGGCGATCCTTCCCAATGGCCAAGCCAGAATGCCTGCCTTCATACGACAACCCAGACAATTCAGGCGCTGATCGACGAAGGCACCGTCAAGCCCGTCGATGCCGAAGCTGCCGCGCGCTTGCTCAACGGAGCGTCGTTGAGCGCCGCGCTCTGGATTGCTGCCGCGGATGACCCGCACAGCCTTCTGGAACAAGTTATCGAGGCATTCCGCAGTCTTGCTGCCGGTCTGCTCAAGGCTTGACATGAAGGATGGCGACGGTTTGGGCCGCCATCCGCCTTCGCAATTTAATCCCGCTGCGGTTCGGTCTTGCCGCCCTGCAGGATTTCCATCGCCGCACGCTCCAAAATACCGGAAATCCTGGCGGCTTCGCTCGCGGACCAGGGGTGGCGCATGCGCAGTGCCGAACGCAGCAACTGGCGAGCGGCATGGACGTTGCTGTGGTCACGGCCGAATTCATCGTCTTCATGGTCAGGACGCCGGTGGCCATGGCCACCACGGCTCCCGCCGCCGCCTTGGTGCTGCTCCGGATCGAACATGCGGTTAACGAAGGCCATGCCTTCGGCAATGCGCTCCAGCTTGGCAAGCGTCTGGTCGATCATGTCGCGGTTTTCTTCCACCTTCTGGCGACCGGCTTCGGTGATCTTGTAGAGCTTCTTTGCCCCGTCGTTTTCCACTTCCGCCAGTCCGGTTTCTTCCAGATAGGTCAGTGCCGGATAGATGACGCCCGGACTCGGGACGTAAAAGCCGCCGGAGCGCTCCTCCAGCGTCTTGATCAGTTCATAACCGTGGCTGGGACGCTCCTCCAACAGTGCCAGCAGGATCGTCTGCAACTCGCCGGCTGAAAACCTGCGGCCCATTCCCATGCGCATCGCTTCGCCGACGAAGCCACCTCGAAAACCTCTCATGACGAACTCCTTTGTTTCCGATGTATCGTTCACTATGTCGTAAAATATATATCGTAAGATATGTCATTCAAGAGGCGCTGCGAAAAATCTGTTCGTGAAATTGAAGAACCCATCAGAATTAGTCACTTGTGGCGGCCATGCTGCAGCGCGATAAACGCGCCATGCTGGCTCCCAATGACGACCGCCCGGTCAATCTCATCACCACAGCGCTCGCAGGTTCCGTCGCCATGGCGGCGGCGATGGGTTTTGGGCGCTTTTCCTTCACGCCGATCCTGCCCGGTATGATGGTCGGCGTGCCGCTTTCAGCTGCCGACGCCGGTTTCATCGCTTCTGCCAATTTCGTCGGCTATCTCGTTGGCGCGGTTCTCGGCGCTTACGGCTGGGCGGCGGGGCGCGAGCGGCTGGTGGCGCTGCTTTCCCTGCTTGCGACGGCAGTTTTGCTGGCCGCTATGGCAGCAACGAACTCGGTGATGCTTTTTGCCGTTATCCGCTTTCTGGCGGGTGTCGCGAGCGCCTTCACGCTGGTCTTCGCGTCTGCAATCGTGCTGAGCCATGGGGCGGCTGCCGGCAACGACCACGTTCAGGCAGCGCATTTCGGCGGGCCAGGGGCGGGGATCGCGATTTCCTCGGTCATGGTGTTCGCGCTCGGTCATGTCTTTAACGACGCAGCCGGCGGCTGGCGTGCGAACTGGATCGGCGGCGCTCTCTTCTGTCTCGTCAGCCTTGTCATCGTCTGGGCGTTGCTGCCGAAGGCGCCGGTCCGCAACGGCCAGGCGAAGGAGCCGCCTCTGGTCTGGAACCCGCCGATGGTGCTGCTGACGCTGTCCTATGGCTTTTTCGGCTTCGGCTATGTCATCACCGCAACCTTCCTGGTTGCCATTGCGCGCATGGGCGCGTCGGGGCCGATTGTCGAGTTCCTCTGCTGGTTCATCGCCGGCCTGACAGCCACGGTCGCACTGTTCATCTGGAGACCCTTCGTGCGCTCGCTCGGGATCGGCGGCGTCTACGTGGCGGCGCTCATCATCGAGGCAATCGGCGTGCTTGCAACGGTGGAACTGCCGCATTCGGTGGCGCCATTGATCGGCGGCGCACTGTTCGGCGCCACCTTCCTTGCCATCACCGCCTATGGGTTGCAGATCGGCCGCCGGCTTTCACCGGAAAGCCCGCGCCGTATTCTGGCGCTGATGACGGCCGCCTTCGGCGTCGGCCAGATCATCGGGCCTGTCGTTGCCGGGCGGATCGCGCAGGCCACTGGAAATTTCGTGCTCCCGACCATTATCGCCGCAATCGTGCTGGTTTTCTGCGCCGCTCTGGTTATGCCTGTGATGAAGAAAATCCCTTAAGTGGTTACAAGTGCGTAACAATGGGTTGAGCCCATTGCTGCTTTCTTCGAACTGCCTTAATTTCCGGGCAATCAGTGGTTCGCCACTCGTTCGAGGCTCCAGTTCAGGAAAGCAAAGCTCCCCGTGTTTCATTCCTTCTTTCCCCAGCCAAAGGTGTTCTTTACTTCCCTCGTAGTCTGGACGCTGATCGCGATTTTTGGCTGGTATTTCTTCGCCGCTGGTCTTGGTGCGTCGCTTGGATTTGTGCCAGTTCCCGAAGAGCAACAGCCGATCGATCTCTCGTTCTTCCTGTTGCCGGAAAATCTTTGGTTTTACGGTTATTTCGCTGTTGCAGCTTTCATTTTCTGCGGCTTTTGGCATGTAAAGGCGCTGCATCATCCATGGAAGTTGTGGTCCGTCTGGGGATCGGCGCTCATTATCTTCGTGACCTATTTTGGCGTGCAAATCACGGTCGTCATCAACAACTGGCGCCGGCCTTTTGGGGATTTGCTGCAAAATGCGCTGACGAAGAAACCCGGTATCACTGTCGAGAACTTCTACGATCTATTTCTCGTTTTTGCACAGATCGCTTTTCTCGCCATGTTCGTATCGATCATGACAGATTTCTTCACCAGCCATTACATTTTCCGCTGGCGGACGGCAATGAACGACTTTTATATGGCGAATTGGGAAAAGCTTCGGCACATCGAAGGTGCTTCGCAGCGTGTGCAGGAGGACACGATGCGCTTTTCCAGCACCCTCGAAGGTCTCGGTATTAACTTGATCAATTCGGTGATGACACTGGTCGTCTTTTTGCCGATCATGCTTGCCCTTTCGCATTATGTGACGACACTGCCGATACTGGGCGAAGTACCGAACTCTCTCTTTTGGCTTGCTATCTTCTGGTCGGCCTTCGGTACTGTCCTGCTGGCTGTCGCGGGTATCAAGCTGCCTGGCCTGAACTTCAAAAACCAGCGTGTGGAGGCCGCCTACCGCAAGGAGTTGGTCTACGGCGAGGATCACCCTGACAGAGCGCAGCCGCCAACGGTCCAGGAACTGTTCTCGAGGGTGCGGAAAAACTATTTCACGCTATATTTTCACTATATGTATTTTAATGTTGCCCGCTCGTTCTATTTACAGGCTGACAATCTTTTCGTGTATTTCTTTATGGCGCCGACCATCGTTGCCGGTGCTATCACATACGGTATCTTCCAACAGATCGCGACCGCTTTCGGCCAAGTCAGCAATTCGTTCCAATATCTCGTCAATTCATGGTCTACAATCATCGAACTGCTCTCCATCCATAAGCGTCTTAAGGCCTTCGAAGCGGCGATCGATGATGAGCCGTTGCCTGACATCGACCAGCGCTATCTGGAGCGAGAGGCCAGCGTCGTTCGCGCCGATGGCTGACATCAACAAGAAGGCCACCCCAAGCGGTGGCCTTCTTGTTGGATTTTGTCTGGGGCTCAGTTGGGGCGGCTGCACCCCGTATTCTTCCAGTTCATATCCATCAGCGCTTCCAGAATATGATCCGCGACAGCAGTGTTGCCCTCGCTGAGGGCAATGTCGTAGGCGGCGAGGCAATGGTCGAGCAGCGGCGTGGCCGTCGGCGCCTCCTCGGGGAGAGGAAGAATGATGCCTGCGTAAAGAGAGGGAATGCCGTTCTTGTCGCGGAAGCAGCGCCCGAAGGCCATGACCTGATGAAAGGCGCCGTTGGCGCGGCGTGCGCGATAGCTCTGATGCTCCGGCTCCTGTGTCAGGATCGTATGATGGATGATCTTGGCCGCGGCCGGCTGATCCTCCGGATGGATCCGGGAAATATAGGCTTCGACCGGCAGGCCGCTTGCGGTCTCCGTAGCATCGAGCCCAAACATTTCGGCGACCGCTCCGTCGCTGTAAAGAAGATTGGCAACGATATCCCAGGTGAAAAAGCCGGTTTCACAAACAGGGTATTCGTCCTTGTCAGTCAGGCAGTCCAGGTCCGCAATAGTCGTCACGACATCATCCAAGCTTGCATGCATTGATGATGCAACGCTTATCAAAGCGCAGTTCGCAGGCAATCAATCGGTGAGGCCGTTTTTGACATCCACCTTTTTAGCAGGCAGGTGCCTTACAATCCGGAGGTCTGCTGCAGCTGGCCGCGTGCCTCGATCATGGGGATCGCTTCGGAATAGCTGACGCAGGCGACATCGGCCCTGTGGCAGACGTCGCTCACCAGCCTGTCGAGCGCGCGCCAATAGGCGCCACCGTTCATTTCCACGAAGTGAAAGCCGAGCTGCAGGGGAATACGGCTGCCGGCATATTGTTTGTCGAACGCTTCCTTGAAGGCAGCGTAAGCGCGCTCTTCGAAAGCGTCGCTGTCGGCGGCATCTTCTTCGCCCTTGGAGTGGCGAACAAAGAGATTGTAGTCCATGCCGATAACAGGCTTTTCGCCCGGGCCTTCGGGGATGAGCGGCAGGCCGAAGCGGAGGACGCCATTTTCCTCAACGGGCATGGCCGGCCCCTTGGTGACGAGGCTTGCGTCATAGGTGAAGCCGGCCTTCTTCTCGGCTGCGATCATGCCCGCACCGCCGCCGGTCGAAAGGTAAGGTGCGCGAAAACCCCTGATGTCGTAGTCGACGAGATCCTGCCAGCCGGCAGGCTCTTCGAGGCCGACACTCTTCCAGGCGCTCTTCAGCGTCGTCTTGAAGGTCGCGTATTCGGCCGACCAGTCCGCCTCGCTCCATTGCCGGCCGTCGAAATGGCCGCAGGCATGGCTGGAAATGTCGTGGCCCTCGAGATGGGCATGCCAGATATTGCCGAGGCGTTCGCGGATTTCGTCGTCGCTCTGTGCGAATCCGACATTGGACCTTCCGCGTTTCTGATGCGGGGCCTGGTAGGCTGCTTTAGCATCCCTATTCATCAGGAAAGTGCAGGAGAGGAAGTAGGTGAAATGCGCGCCATTCTTTGCCGCCATTTCGCGGCTCTTCTGCCAGAGGGCATTATCGTGTGCGCCATCGAAAGAGATGATGACGAGCTGTTTCGGCTTGTCGACGGCACCTGCCACGGCGGGAAAAATCAGCGAGAGGGCAAGGGAGACGAAAGAAACAGAACGAAACATGGGCACCGCGACAATTTGCATTGCGGTTTTCCTGTTACAGAAATGCGGCGAAGCTGCGGTCTTACTGGCATTTTTTCCCGCCAGCCGGTAAGCCATGGCAAACGGCAAGGAAGGGACCGCAATGACATTGCTTATCATCGGCATCGTACTTTTCCTCGGAGTGCATCTCGTACGGGTCGTGGCTCCGGACTTCCGCCGCTCGATGATCGCAAGCCTCGGCGAGACGGGCTGGCGAGCCGGCTATTCGATCGCGAGTATCGGGACGCTCGTCCTGTTGATTTACGGTTTCGGGCAGGCACGGCAGGTGACCGGCATGCTCTATTATCCGCCGGTGTGGATGGCGCATATCACAGTTGCGCTGATGCTGATCGCGATGATCTGTCTCGTCGCTTCGCTGCTGCCGGCCGGGCATATCGCCACAAAGACCAAACATCCGATGGTGCTGTCGGTAAAAATCTGGGCGCTGGCGCATCTGCTCGCCAATGGCGAGACGTCATCGGTCTTGCTGTTTGCGGCCTTTCTTGCCTGGGGTGTCATCATGCGCATTTCGCTCAAGCGGCGTGAGCGGCGCGGTGAAATCACGCTTCGGAGCTTCGTTTCGGCCAAGTATGACCTCTACGCCGTCATCATCGGCGCGGTTGTCTGGGCGCTGATCATCTGGCGTGTCCACGAATGGCTGATCGGCGTTGCGCCGCTGCCGATGCTCGCTTCGTGACGATTCTGCGATATCCCCCTTACAACCGCCGCAAAATGGGGTAGAAGGCCCCACAATGTGCGCTTTGCACTGTGTATGGGTAATTCCCGGCCGGAGACGAGAATGGCATTCAACGACGACAGCTTCATTCGTGAAGTCAATGAGGAACTGCGTTCCGACCAGATGAAGGGCGCATGGCGCCGGTTCGGCCGCTATATCATTGCCGTTGCTATTCTCATCGTGCTCGGGACCATCGGCAAGGTCGCTTATGAACGCTGGGACAACAGCGCGTCTTCCGGCGCCGGCGACCAGTTTCTGGCGGCAATGAAGCTTGCCGACGAGAACAAGACTGACGAGGCGCTGGCCGCGCTCGACAAGCTGGAGAAGGAAGGCCACGGCGCCTATCCGGTTCTGGCGCGCATGCGTGCCGCGACTGTCCTGTCGCAGAAGGGTGATAATGCTGGCGCGATCGCTTCCTTCCAGGCCATAGCCAAGGACAAGTCCGTTCCGGCTGCCGTGCAGGATGCCGCCAAGATGCGCGCTGGCTGGCTGCTGATCGAGAATGGCACCTATGAACAGGTTTCCGCCGCCGTCGAGGAAATGGCCGTGCCGGGCAACGCCTTCCGCCATTCTTCGCGCGAGGCTCTCGGTCTTGCCGCCTATAAGGCCGGCAATATGACCCAGGCGCGCCAGTGGTTCCAGGCGATTGTCGATGATGTCGACAGCCCCCGCAATGTTGCCAATCGTGCCCATATGATGCTTGATCTCATCACCGCATCCGGCAAGGCGCCCGCCGCGCAGGGCTGAGCTTAAGGGAAAAGAATGAGCTTTACGGTCGCCATCGTCGGTCGCCCGAATGTTGGCAAATCGACGCTTTTCAACCGGCTTGTTGGGAAGAAGCTTGCGCTTGTCGATGACACGCCGGGCGTAACCCGCGACCGCCGCCCAGGTGAGGCGCGGCTCGTCGACCTGCGCTTCACGATCATCGATACGGCTGGGCTGGAAGAGGCAACCGACGAAAGTCTGCAAGGCCGCATGCGCCAGCAGACGGAAGCGGCGATCGACGAGGCCGACCTGTCGCTCTTCATTGTCGATGCCAAGACAGGTCTGACGCCTGTTGATACCGCCCTCGGCGAGATGCTGCGCCGTCGTGGGAAGCCTGTTGTGCTCGTTGCCAACAAGTCCGAGGCGCGTGGGTCCGACAGCGGTTTCTATGATGCCTTCTCGCTCGGGCTAGGCGAACCGGTGCCGATTTCGGCCGAACACGGGCAGGGCATGCTCGATCTGCGCGATGCCATCGTTGCTGCAGTCGGTGAGGATATTGCCTTTCCGTCGAAGGAAGATATCGCGGTTACCGATGTCGACCTGCCGCAGTCATCAGGCGAAGAAGACGAGGAAGACGAAGAGCTCGCCTATGACGACAGCAAGCCGCTGCGTGTCGCGATCGTCGGCCGCCCGAATGCCGGCAAGTCGACGCTCATCAACCGCTTCCTTGGCGAGGACCGGCTGCTGACCGGACCGGAAGCCGGTATCACCCGCGATTCCATCTCCGTGGAGTGGGAATGGCGCGGCCGCACGATCAAGATGTTCGATACGGCCGGCATGCGCCGCAAGGCCAAGGTGATCGAGAAGCTGGAAAAGCTCTCCGTCGCCGACGCGCTGCGTGCCATTCGCTTTGCCGAAACCGTCGTTATCGTTTTCGACGCGACGATCCCCTTTGAAAAGCAGGATCTGCATATCGTCGACCTCGTGCTGCGCGAAGGTCGCGCGGCCGTACTCGCTTTCAACAAGTGGGACATGATCGAGGATCGTCAGGCCGTGCTCGCCGACCTGCGCGAAAAGACCGATCGGCTGCTGCCGCAGGCGCGCGGCATCCGCGCCGTGCCCATTTCCGGCCAGACCGGCTGGGGTCTCGACAAGCTCATGCAGTCGATCATCGACACCGACCGGGTCTGGAACAAGCGCATCTCGACTGCCAAGCTCAATCGCTGGCTGGAGCAACAGCAGGTACAGCATCCGCCACCGGCCGTTTCCGGCCGCCGCATCAAGCTCAAATATATGACGCAGGTAAAGGCTCGGCCGCCGGCTTTCATGATTTCCTGCACCCGCGCCGATGCCTTGCCGGAATCCTACACCCGCTATCTGATCAACGGGTTGCGTGCGGATTTCGATATGCCGAGCGTGCCGATCCGGATTCACTACCGGTCGCCGGACAATCCGTTTGAAGGCAAGAAGAGGCGGACTTAGTCCGCTGCCATGCTCTTGTTAAGAGCTTCGCGCAGAGCAATAATCTCTGCCTGCAGCCGTGCAAGCTCATCTCTACTGCGGCCGCTAGCGTCGATGATGCAGCCCGGCACGGCCTCGGCCTTTTCTTTCAGTTGCTTGCCTTCCTCCGTCAGGCGCAGCACGACGACGCGCTCGTCCTGTCTGCTGCGTTCGCGGCGGATGTAGGCCGCAGCTTCCAAACGTTTCAGGAGCGGGGTCAGCGTGCTCGATTCCAGGAAGAGCTTTTCGCCGAGGCCACCGACAGTCTGACCGTCTTCTTCCCAAAGGGAGACCATCGCCAGATATTGCGGGTAGGTGAGACTGAGTTCGTCGAGCAGCGGCTTATAGACGCGATTGAAGGCGTGGCTTGCAGTATAGACTGCAAAGCAGATGAACGTGTTCAGTTTCAGCTGGTCAGACATGGCTCAATCTCCAAAACCACTGGATATTATGTCGTGCAATAAATAATCGTATGCGCTTTTATGCATAGCACCTATGCGGCAATTTAAATCGTGCGATAACAAATCGTGTGCGATACAACGAGCGTGTTCAGGACGAACGCAACGAACCCCGAGAGGATACGACAATGTCTGGCATCAAGACCGCAGTTTCCGCAGCAGCAATCCTGGCGGCTTCCGCCGTTGGAGCGTTTGCCGAGCCTGTGCTGGAACCGACAACACAGAAATTCATCGATAGCCTGGCAGGCTCCAAGCCGATCTACACGTTCTCGCCTGCCGATGCCCGTAATATCCTTGCCGGAGCTCAGAAAGGCGACGTGAAGAAGCTCGCCGCCCGGGAAGAAGACAAGATCATCAAGGTCGGCCCGACCGGCAGCGTCAAGCTGCGCATCGTACGCCCCGAAGGCGCCAAGGGCAGGCTGCCTGTGGTGATGTATTTCCACGGCGGCGGCTGGGTACTGGGCGATGCCGATACGCATGACCGTTTGGTGCGTGAAATCGCCAACGGCGCCGAGGCCGCTGTCGTCTTCGTCGACTATGACCGCTCGCCGGAAGCCGTTTATCCCATTGCAATCGAGCAGGCTTACGCCGCGACGAAATATGTCGCCGAACATGCCAAGGAATTCAACGTGGATGCGAGCCGCCTGGCCGTCGCCGGAGACAGTGTCGGCGGCAACATGACCGCTGCCGTGACGCTGCTTGCCAAGGAGCGCGGTGGCCCCGCCATCGACCAGCAGGTGCTGTTCTACCCCGTCACCGACGCCAATTTCGATACCGGTTCCTACAACCAGTTCGCGAACGGCCCGTGGCTGACCAGGGAAGCCATGAAGTGGTTCTGGAACGCCTACCTGCCGGACGAAGCCAAGCGCAAGGAACCCACGGCTTCGCCGCTCCAGGCTTCGCTCGAACAACTGAACGGCCTGCCGCCGGCGCTCATCATCACCGATGAAAACGACGTGCTGCGCGACGAAGGCGAAGCCTATGGCCGCAAGCTCACTCAGGCCGGAGTGAAGGTCACATCGATCCGCTATAACGGCACGATCCATGACTTCGTGCTTCTGAACGCGATTGCTGGGACGCCGGCTGTACGGAGTGCCATCTCGGTCGCCAATGACACGCTACGGGCTGCCCTTCAAAAGTAAGATCAGTCGATTGGCGAGACAGGCTCGGCGGTATCGCCGGGCTTTCTGCTTCTCGGAAGGGATTTCGTGGCGTATTGCCACGCCTTCTTCCATTTCGGCGTGATGACGCCGTTGGCTGCGCGGATATTGTTGATGAACTGCAACGTCGCCGCTTCCCAGGAATATTGCATGGCAAGCTCGCGCGCCTTTTCCCGCGAGCAGGAAAGGGCAGCAAGGCAGGCAGCCTGCAAATTCTCGTCGAGTGCGCCGACGAGGCTTTCTTCGCCGATGATATCGAGGGGGCCGGTGACGGGATAGGCGGCGACCGGAACACCTGACGCCAGCGCTTCCAGAATGGTGTTGCCGAACGTATCCGTCAGCGACGGGAAGACGAAGACATCGGCCTGGGCATAGGCCTTTGCCAGCTCCTCACCGAATTTCACGCCGGTGAAATGCACCTCGGGATAGCGCTCTTCCAGTTCGGCGCGCGCCGGGCCTTCGCCGACCACCACCTTCGAACCGGGAAGGTCGAGGTCGAGAAACGCCGGCAGGTTCTTTTCCAGTGCCACGCGACCGACCGTCATGAAGATCGGACGCGGAAGCCCGAAGGGATTTTCCTCCAAAGGCATCGGGTGGAATTGCGATGCATCGATGCCTCGGCTCCAGGGCATCAGATTCCTGATGCCCTTTGCAGAAAGTTCGCGGGCGAGGCTTGGCGTTGCGACCATGCAGCCTGCGCCGCCATTGTGGAACCAGCGCACGAAAGCATAGAGCCAGCTTTTGGGGATCGGCAGCCGCGCCGAGACATATTCGGGAAAGCGGGTATGGTAGCTGGTGGAGAAGGGCATACGCTTCCTGATGCACCAGCGGCGCGCTGTCAGGCCCAGCGGACCCTCCGTGGCGATGTGGACGTAGGACGGATTGTGCTTTTCGATTTCGCGTGCAACACGGCCATACCAAGCGATCGACAGGCGGATTTCGGGATAGGTAGGGCAGGGCACGCTTGCAAAGCGCTCCGGCGTCACCATCGAGACTTCGACGCCCATCTTGGCGAGTTCGCGATTGGTGTTCTCGATTGAGCGCACGACGCCGTTGACTTGGGGATGCCATGCGTCCGTCACGATTACCAGCCGCTCGGGCACGGTTCCTGCGGCTGCGGCACGAGCCCAGCTTTCGCCGCTATAAGAATCTGACGGACGTTGCAGCATGCTTTCATTTCCATCAGCGTCGCATGATTCTGGCAACGCACAACCCCTGGGCGGGGTTCCGGAATGGCGATTCCCGCTCTCTCATTTTGGCGGAAGTGCATGATGGAAATATTACAGCCCTGTGTGAGCGTTTACAGGGCTTTACGGCCATTGCGACAGCGATTGTGTCAGTTGAAAAGCCGGAAGGCAGATGGGTCTTGAAAAGGAACAGCGCCGGCGGGGAGGCCGGCGCTGCAGAAAAACTTACGCCGCAGCCGAAGCGAAGCCAGCGGTCGGGACTTCCGAGATCGTTTTCAGAACCTGCGAAGCGATCTGGTAGGGGTCGCCCTGGGAGTTCGGGCGGCGATCTTCCAGATAGCCACGGTAGTCGTTTTTGATGAAGGAGTGCGGAACGCGGATCGAAGCGCCACGGTCGGCAACGCCGTAAGAGAACTTGTTCCACGGAGCCGTCTCGTGCTTTCCGGTCAGACGCATGTGGTTGTCCGGGCCGTAAACGTCGATATGAGCCTGCAGGTTCTTGTCGAACTGCGCCATCAGCGCTTCGAAGTAATCCTTGCCGCCGACTTCGCGCATGAACTTGGTGGAGAAGTTGCAGTGCATGCCCGAACCGTTCCAGTCGGTATCGCCAAGCGGCTTGCAGTGGAACTCGATGTCGATGCCGTACTTTTCGCACAGACGCAGCAACAGGTAGCGCGCCATCCAGATCTGGTCGGCGGCCTTCTTGGAGCCCTTGCCGAAAATCTGGAATTCCCACTGGCCCTTAGCCACTTCGGCGTTGATGCCTTCGTGGTTGATGCCGGCAGCCAGGCACAGGTCGAGGTGCTCTTCAACGATTTCGCGGGCAACCGAACCGACGTTCTTGAAACCGACGCCGGTGTAGTACGGGCCCTGCGGAGCCGGGTAGCCGCTCTCCGGGAAGCCGAGCGGGCGGCCGTTTTCGTAGAAGAAATATTCCTGTTCGAAGCCGAACCATGCATCCTCGTCGTCGAGGATCGTGGCGCGCTTGTTGGATTCATGCGGTGTCACGCCATCCGGCATCATGACTTCGCACATGACGAGAACACCGTTGGTGCGGGCCGGATCGGGATAGACGGCAACCGGCTTCAGCACGCAATCGGAGCTGCGGCCTTCGGCCTGCATCGTCGACGAACCATCGAAGCCCCAGAGCGGGAGCTGTTCGAGCGTCGGGAAATTATCGAATTCCTTGATCTGCGTCTTGCCACGCAGGTTCGGTACCGGGGTGTACCCATCGAGCCAAATATACTCGAGCTTATACTTTGTCATCGCGACTCTCTCTGCTGCGAACTTGAGCAAATCCTGAGGCAGAAGACGCAAGCGCGCGCCTTCCCGCCAGGGGATGTCTAACGTAAAGCACGTAGCGTGCCAGTTCGGGTCGCTGACATAAAAAATTTACGAATCATCCGTCGCAGTTGTTTCCGGATGGCATCGGCAGCTGAGCGAAGTGAGGCCGGTTTACGCCTATCGCGGTTTGCGACCGCCATTTGGCGGCTGGAACCAGGTTAAAATTCCGGCGTTCAACCTGATGGATGAAGTTTTAAACAAATCAGCGCAAGCTTAATCAGGAAATGCTGCATCGGTCGTTTATTATTGCGACATTGCCGTTATTTTATGCAATTTGCATAAACTATGTGCATTGTGCTACTATACAGACCGAAAATGTTGATAGGCCGAGCTGAAGAAAGGCTATCTCATGGCAATTGGTTTCCATCGTGAATCCGCGACAATCTACCAGTTTCCCATCAAGGCTGTTCGCGCACCAAGCCGCTTCGAACGCTTTAGGATGATGGAGCGTGAGGCCGCCGATGTGTGCGATGCACTCGACAGCTGCTGGTATCACGACGAAGCCGTTCGCGCCGACGACAAGAAACCCAATTCCTGATCGATGACTGACCGCTGAGGAGGGGGCGAGCCTGCGCGTGGCCGCTGGATCGAGCGACATGCGCAGGCTTCAACGACGCTATCAGAGCCCGAGCTTTTCCTTCGGCACGAGTGCGCCGTGCTCGCTGACAACGCGGGCGGCGATTCTAGCCCCGAAGCGGGCGGCTGCCGGGGCGTCCCGGTTTTCCAGATAATGAGCCAGGAAGGCGCCATTGAAACTATCGCCGGCGCTTGTCGTGTCGACGACCTTTTTGACCTTTTCCGCCGGCACGTAAGCTTTCGCGTTAGCAAAGCTCAGCGTTGCACCTTCCGCGCCGTTCTTGACGACGACATGCGAGGCGCCCAGCGCAAGATAGCGCTCAATGGTGGCATCGATGGAGGCGTCTCCGAAATGGGCGACCTCGTCGTCGAAGCTCGGCATGACGAGCGAGGATGCACGGCCGCCTTCGCTGATCGTCGTGTGCATGACGTCGTAACTCGACCAGAGCCGAGGGCGGATATTCGGATCGAAGACGACGAACTTGCCGACCGCCTTGGCACGGCGGATTTCGGCGAGCAGCGTGTCGGCGTCGTCATGGGAGAGGATGGCAAGCGTGATGCCTGAGAAATAGACGACGTCAGCATGTTCCACCGCCTCACGCAGGCGGTCGGGGTCGGCGGCAAGGCTACGGGCGGCGGAGCTGTCGCGCCAGTAGCTGAAGGAGCGTTCGCCGTTCCTGAGATTGATCATGTAGAGCCCGGGTGTCTTGCCCTTGATGCGCTGGATGAAATCGGTGCCGACACGGGCCTTGCCCATGAAGGCGATCATTTCGTCGGACATGGGGTCATCGCCAAGCGCGGTGAAATAATCGACCGACCAGGCGGAGGGCAGGCAGGCGCGAGCATACCATGCGGTGTTGAACGTATCTCCGGCAAAGCCTTTGCGCAGCAAGCCTTCACCGGCCTGCGATAGCTCCACCATGCATTCGCCGATCGACAGAAACCGTCCGCTCAAGCTTCCCTCCCGAATTTTTTCAGTTCTTGCCGATACGCGAAGAGGCGGGAGGAGACAAGTCAACGAGAGCTGAAAGTCCATCGCCTCGATGGCGGGGCGATGGAGAATGTCGTTTCAGGGTCGGTCCATATGATAGCAGGCGGCCGTCTGGCCGGGACGGACGAGTTCCGTCGGCGGCATTTCGGTGCGACAGACATCCGTTGCTTTCCAGCAACGCGGCGAGAAGACGCAGCCCTTCGGCGGATTGAGCGGCGAGGGCGGGTCTCCCTGCAGGCGGATGCGGCTGCGCTGGCGCGCAAGCTTCGGATCCGGGATCGGGGCCGCCGAGAACAGCGCCTGCGTATAGGGGTGAGCAGGATGTTCGAAGACCGTGGCGCAATCGCCGGCTTCGACCACCTTGCCGAGATACAGTACCAGCACATCGTCCGAAATCAGGCGCACGACCGACAGATCGTGGCTGATGAAGATCAGCGTCAGGCCAAACTCCTTGCGCAGCTTGCGAAGCAGCGTGATGACCTGGCCTTGGATCGACACATCCAAGGCGGAAACAGGCTCGTCGCAGATGATGAGCTTCGGTCGCGTGACGACGGCGCGCGCAATGCCGATACGTTGCGCCTGACCGCCCGAGAATTCGTGCGGATAGCGGTTGATCATCTCCGGCACTAAGCCGACGGCGGCCATGATCTCGCGCACGCGGTCGAGACGCTGGGCCTTGGTCAGCTTCGGCTCGAAGACGGTAAGCGGCTCGGCGATGATGTCGCCGACCGTCATGCGCGGATCGAGCGAGGCGATCGGATCCTGGAAGATGATTTGCATGTCGCGGCGCGCGGCGCGCATTTCCTCATCCGAAAGGTCAAGCAGATTGCGGCCCTGCCAGAGGATGCGGCCCTTCTGCGACTTCAGGAGGCGCAGGATGGAGCGGCCGAGCGTCGACTTGCCGCAGCCGGATTCGCCGACGATGCCGAGCGTGCGGCCTTCGGCAAGATCGAAGCTCACATTGTTGACGGCCGTCAGCATCAGCGGCGGTTTAAAGAAGGATTTAGAGGGGATCTCGAACTGGGTCGTCAGGTTCTCGACCCTCAGAAGCGAGCGTTCAGCCATGGACCAGCAACTCCTCGCGGCGGGGGAAGGGATGGAAGCAGGCGGCGCAATGGTTTGCCCCCTGCGGCTCAAGCTGCGGCGGGCGGTCGATGCAATCGTCCTGAACCTGCGAACAGCGCGGCGAGAAATTGCAGCCCTTGGGCAGATGCTGCAGGTTCGGCGGCCGGCCGGGAATGACGACGAGATCGTCGACATCCTGGTCTGGACGTGGGATCGAGGCGTGCAGGGCTGCAGTATAGGGATGTGCCGGGTTCTCGAAAAGCTCGTCGACCGGGGCTTCCTCGACGATGCGACCGGCATACATGACGGCCACCTTGTCGGCGAGACCTGCCACGACGCCGAGATCATGAGTGATCATGATGAGCGCCGTGTTCATCTCCGCCGTCAGATCATTGAAGAGATCGAGGATCTGCGCCTGGATGGTTACGTCGAGCGCCGTCGTCGGCTCGTCGGCGATCAGGAGCTTCGGCTTGGTCAGCAGCGCCATGGCAATGACGATGCGTTGGCGCATGCCGCCTGAGAGCTCGTGCGGGTAGAGGTTGAAGCGGCGCGCCGGATCAGGAATGCCGACACGCTTTAGCATGTCGAGCGCTGCGGCTGATGCCGCTCTGGCGGTAAAGCCGCGGTGGATCTCAAGCTGTTCCGTCAGCTGCCGGGAAATGCGGAGGGACGGATTGAGCGCCGTCATTGGGTCCTGGAAGACCATGGCCATGTCCTTGCCGCGGACATGGTCGAGTTCGCGTGGCTTCAGCGACAGTACATCCTGGCCTTCCAGCAGAGCCTGGCCGGTCGTTCTGCCGTTCTTGGCGAGCAATCCCATAATGCCAAGGAAGGTCTGGCTCTTGCCGGAGCCGGATTCGCCGACGATGGCGATACGTTCACCGCGGCGAACCGTCAGGTTCATGTTGGAGACCGCCTTCACCTGGCCTTCCGGGGTCTCGAAGGTGATCGAGTAATCCCTTAGCTCGAGAAGTGTATCTTTTTGTTTTTCTTGAGACATCTATCGATCCTTCGGGTCGAACGCATCGCGCAGCCCGTCGCCGATGAACAGCAGGCTGAGGAGCAGGGCCACAAGGAAGCTTGCCGGGAAGATCAGCAGCCAGGGCATGCTTTCCATGGCATCGGTGCCTTCGGCAATCAGGGTACCGAGCGAGGTCAGCGGTTCCTGTACGCCGAAACCGAGGTAGGACAGGAAGCTCTCGGTGGCGATGATCTCAGGCACCGTCAGCGCCGCGAAAATGACGACGGGGCCGACGAGATTCGGGATGATGTGTTTGGTGATGATCTTGAAAGGCTTCTGACCGGAGGCACGGGCAGCTTCCACGAATTCGCGGTGCTTGAGCGACAGGGTCTGGCCGCGCACGATGCGGGCCATGGTCAGCCATTCGAGCGCGCCGATCGCCGCAAAGAGCAGGTAGACGTTGCGGCCGAAGATCACCATCAGCAGGATGACGAAGAGGATGTAGGGAAGCGCGTACATGATGTCGACGAAGCGCATCATGATCGAGTCCAGCCTGCCGCCGATATAGCCCGAGATCGCACCGTAGAGCACGCCAATGACCACGGAAACGATGGTTGCCGTCAGTGCGACGGCCAGCGAGACGCGCGTGCCGTAGAGTACACGGGCGAGAAGGTCGCGGCCGTTCGGGTCGGTGCCGAAATAATGGCCGCTTTCGAAGGATGGAGGCGCGCGGAAGGCGGCCCAATCAGGGTCTTCATAATTGAAGGGAATGAAATTCGGGCCGAGGAAAGCCGCGAGAATCAACAGCACCAGCACGCCGATCGATATGACCGCGGCCTTGTTGCGCGAGAGGCGGCGCAGTGCGTCTCGGGTCAGAGAGCGGCCTTCCGGCGCCAAGCCTTCGGCCTCCAGCAGTTCGGCCGCGAGCAGTTCCCTTTTTGCGGGATTGAGGATCATCTGTTTCTCACCTTCGGGTCCAGCCAGGCATAGGCAATATCGACCAGAAGATTCAGGAATACGATCAGCACCATATAGAAGATGACCGTACCAAGAACCATGCCGTAATCGCGGTTCAGCGCTGCGTTGACGAAATAGCGGCCGATGCCGGGCAATCCGAAGATGCTCTCGACAACCAGCGAACCGGTGAGAAGATAACTTGCCGCCGGTCCGAGATAAGAAACGACCGGCATCATGGCGGGCTTTAGCGCATGGCGCATGACCGTCAGACGCGGGCCGATGCCCTTGGCCTTGGCAGTGCGGATAAAATTCTGGTTCATCACCTCGATCATCGACCCGCGGGTGATGCGCGAGATGCGGCCGGCATGCGGCAGCGCCAAAACGAAGATCGGCAGGACAAGGTATTTGATCGAGCCGTCACCCCAGCCGCCGACCGGGAACCACGCCAGGTGGATGCCGAAAATCAGCTGCATGATGGGCGCGATCAGGAAGTTCGGTAGAACGACGCCCACCAGAATGAGCGCACCCAGAATATAATCCGGTGCCTTGTTCTGGTAGAGGGCTCCAAGACAGCCGACGGCTACGCCGACGATGATGGCGATCAGGAAGGCGGCCGTGCCGATGGTGAATGTATAAGGCAGACCGATCCCGATCTGCTGCGCGACGGTGAAGTCCTCACTCGCGAAGGAGGGGCCGAGGTCGCCGTGCAGCAGGTCGCCGACATAGATCAGGTACTGCTGAATGAGCGGCTTATCGAGATTGTAGTGGATCGCGAGGTTTTTCAGGATCACCGGCGGTAATGGCCTTTCGCCATCGAAGGGGCCGCCGGGGGCAAGGCGCAAAACGAAAAAGCAAGCTGTGACGGCGATCCACAGGACGGGGATCGTCGACAGCAATCGACGGAGTGCATATTTGATCATGGGCGTGGAGCGACTCTTCCCGGACTTGCCGGGAAGAGCCTTTCATCCTTATTCTTTGATGGACAGCCAGCGCGTGCGGTGGATGTCCTGAACGTTGTCGACGAAGCCTTCGATCTTGGGCGAGACGACGTTCTTGGAGACGTAGTAATAGATCGGCAGCGCGGCTGTATCGTCGAGCGCGAGCTGCTCGGCCTTCTTGAAGATCTCGGCGCGCTTCGCCAGGTCGGTCTGAGCGTTGCCTTCCTTGATCAGCTTATCATAGTCGGCGTTCGACCAGCGGCCGTAGTTCATCTGAACGCCCGTGACGAGCAGATTCAGGAAGTTGTCGGGGTCGTTGTAGTCGGCGAGCCAACCGGCACGGCCGATCTGAACTTCACCACGCTGCAGCTGATCGTAGTGGACCTTCGTTTCAGCGTTGACGAGCTCAACATTGACGCCAAGCGGCTTCCACATGGAGGCGATGGCCACGGCAATGCGCTTATGGTTGTCGTTGGTGTTGTACTTGAGCTCGGCGGTCAACGGATGATCCGGGCCGAAACCGGCCTCCTTCAGCAGCTTCTTGGCTTCTTCGACCTTGTCCTTGTAAGAAAGATCCTTCCAGGAAACGTATGCCGGCTCGCCGTAGTTTGCCGTGCCCGGCGGAACCCAGGAATAGGCTGGCAGTTCGCCGGTGCCAAGAATCTGCGGGCCGATGACTTCGCGGTTGATCGCCATGGAGAGAGCCTGGCGAACGCGCTTGTCGTTGAACGGCGGCTTGGTCGAGTTGATGACGTAATAGTAGAGGCCGGAGAAGGGAGCGACATGTGCCTGGCCCGGCAGGTTCTTCTTCATCCACTCGTACTGGTCGGTCGGGAAGTCGGTCATGATGTCGAATTCGCCGGCGCGGTAACGTTTCAGTGCGGCTTCCTGGTCTTCAAGCACGAAGAACTTCGCGCCGTCGATCTTCAGATCCTTGACGCCGTAGTACTGGTCATTCTTGACCGTGGTGACGTGCGAACCTGGGACCCACTCGACGGGCTTATAGGGGCCATTGGTGACGATGTTGCCGATCTTGACCCAGTCCTGACCCTTCGCCTCGACGACATGCTTCGGCAGCGGATAGGCCGTGTAGTGCATCAGCGCGTTTATGAAGTAGGGGGTCGGATTCTCAAGGGTGATCTCGAGCGTCTTGTCGTCGATCGCTTTGACGCCGAGTTCGTTCAAATCGGTGATCTCGCCCTTATTGATCTTTTCAGCGTTCTTGATGGTGAACTGCAGATAGGCGTAGTCAGCGGCGTTCTTGGGGTCGACGAGGCGCTGGAAGGCGAAGACGAAGTCGCCGGCCGTTACCGGCTGGCCATCGGACCACTTGATGCCGTCACGCAGCTTGAAAGTGTAGACCTTGCCATCAGGAGAAATCGTCCAGCTTTCGGCCTGGCCCGGAACCGGGTTGTCCTTGGCGTCTTCGGTGACGAGGCCTTCGAAAATATCGCCGGCAATACGGTTTTCCCAGTCGCCGGAGAGTTTCTGCGGATCCAGCGAGGTGGGGTCGCCACCATTATGGATGTTCAGCGTGGCCGCGTGGGCCGAAAATGCGAGCAATGAGCCAACCATTGCAGACGCGAGAAATTTTTTCGTGAAAAAGGACATACTGGGTCCACCTTTCTAGGCTTTTCGCCTTTTCTTTAGTCATTTGTTCCCGGTTTGACCTGTTACGTGCAGGTCAACGGCACCTTAACGCAAAGGTTTGGCGTTGCAACCCCTAAACCGGTGGGTAGCATTCGGGTGTGGACAAGCTTATAAGCGTCTCCCTTTTGTCGGATCGCGACTGCCCGATCTTCGTTCAAGAGCAAAGCCATTGGGCTGTTGTTTTTTGCTTCGCCGCCATTAGTCTTGCGTTCGAAATGAAGCAGGAGACGGCGGATTATGGCATTGCTGACAGGCGGGAATGCGGATTGGTGGCGGGGCGCAGTGATCTATCAGGTCTACCCGCGTTCGTTTCAGGATACGAACGGGGACGGGCTCGGCGACCTCAAGGGAATAACCCGGCGTCTTCCCTATATCGCCAGCCTCGGGGTCGATGCGATCTGGCTCTCTCCCTTCTTCAAGTCGCCGATGGCCGATATGGGCTATGACGTCTCCGACTATTGCGACGTCGACCCGATTTTCGGCACGATCGAGGATTTCGACGCGATGATGGCAGAAGCCCACAGGCTCGGCATAAAGGTCATCATCGATCAGGTGATTTCCCACACATCCGACCGGCATCCATGGTTTGTCGAAAGCCGCTCCAGCCGCACCAACGACAAGGCCGATTGGTATGTCTGGGCCGATCCGAAGCCGGACGGGACGGCGCCGAACAACTGGCTGTCGATCTTCGGCGGCCCGGGATGGGAATGGGACGGCGTGCGCCGGCAATATTACCAGCACAATTTTCTGACCTCCCAACCCGATCTGAACTTTCATTGTAAAGAAGTTCAGGACGCGTTGCTGAAGACAGTGAAATTCTGGCTCGACCGCGGAGTTGACGGTTTCCGCCTCGATACTGTGAATTATTACTTCTGCGACAAGCTGCTCCGAGACAATCCGCCGCACGAGCCGGACCCGGATCAAGCTGGTCTCGATGCACCCGACACTAATCCTTACGGCATGCAGAACCATCTTTACGACAAGACTCAGCCGGAGAACCTCGAATTCCTCAAGCGGTTCCGGGCTCTGCTCAATCAGTACGAAGGACGCACGACCGTCGGTGAAGTCGGCGACGGTGCACGTTCGCTGAAGACCGTCGCGGCCTATACGACCGGCGGCGACAAACTGCATATGTGCTATACCTTCGACCTGCTCGGCCCTGAATTCACTGCCGCCCATATCCGCAGCTGTGTCGAAACCTTCCAGCGCATGGTCAAAGATGGCTGGGTCTGCTGGGCCTTTTCCAATCACGACGTCAACCGCCACGTCAGCCGCTTCGCCCTGACGGAAGAGGAACGTCCGGTCATTGCCAAGCTGGCAATTTCAGTGCTCGCGGCACTCCGCGGTTCGATCTGCCTCTATCAAGGCGAGGAACTGGGGCTGCCGGAAGCGGAGCTCGCCTTCGAAGACTTGCGCGACCCCTATGGCATCCGCTTCTGGCCGGCCTTCAAGGGGCGTGACGGATGCCGTACGCCGATGCCATGGGAAGCCGGCAAGGCGCATGCAGGGTTCACCAGTGCGGAGAAGAGCTGGCTGCCGGTTCCCTATGAACATGCGGCGCTCGCCGTCGATACGCAGGAGAATAATGACGGTTCGGTTCTGCACCATTACCGGCGCACGCTGGAATTCCGGAAGAGCCAGCCCGTGTTGCTGGATGGCAGTATGGAGTTCGTCGGTACCGACAAGGATCTTTTGGCTTTCGTTCGCGAAAAGGGGGACGAGAAGCTGCTGTTTGTCTTCAACCTGACGCGCGAGCCGGCGGAGTTTGAGCTACCTGCCGGTATGAAATTGGGCGCGCCGCTGAGGATGCCAGGGTTCCATGCCGTCGCCGGCGCCCTTACGGTGAAGCTCGACGCGCTTGACGCTTTCTGTGCCCGCATCAGCTAAGCGTCATCCGATCAGTGCGAAGCGATCGACATCGACCATTCCCTTGTCCGAGATCTTCAAATGCGGGATCACGGGCAAAGGTAGGAAGGCAACCTGCAAGAAAGGTTCCTCCAACGTCGTGCCGAGGGCGTAGGCTGCCTTTCGTAAATGATGCAGTGTGTCTCGCACGGTTTCATAGGGCTCCAGGCTCATCAGGCCGGCGACGGGCAGGGCAATTTCGCCGGTGACCTTGCCGTCTTCGACCACCACGAAGCCACCCTTGATCTCCCCGAGACGATTGGCCGCGAGTGCCATGTCGTCTTCGCTGACGCCGACGATGCAGATATTGTGGCTGTCATGGCCGACCGTCGAGGCTATGGCGCCCTTCTTCAATCCAAAACCTTGGACGAAGCCGTTGGCGTGGTTGCCATTCTTGCCGTGGCGTTCGATGACGGCCACCTTGATGATGTCATTGCCGAGATCAACGGTCGTCTGATTGCCTCTGGCCGGCAGGCGGTAGCGACGATGCTCGGTGATGATCTTGCCGGCTATGACACCGATGACAGGCGTTTCTCCCTCCGAAACAGGCACGCCGAAATGGGCCGCGTTGACCGGGCGAGCCTTGACGCTGTCGAGGCCAACCGGCGACACCGACTTACGAGTGGCAAAAAGCGCATCGGTGACTTGGCGACCGGCAGAGAACACCATCTCTGACCTGCAATTCTCCAGGCTGTCGAGCACGACGAGATCGGCTCGCCAGCCGGGGGCAACAAGGCCGCGGTCGCGCAAGCCAAATGCGCGGGCGGCGGAGATCGAGGCGGCGCGGTAGATTGCCAGCGGTTCGACACCTTTAGCGATCGCCGTGCGGATCATGTAGTCGAGATGGCCCTGCTCGGCAATATCGAGCGGATTGCGGTCATCGGTGCAGAGCGCAAGATAGGGCGAGAGGCGCTCAGTGATGATGGGCATCAGCGCATGAAGATCCTTGGAGACAGAGCCCTCGCGCACGAGGATGTGCATGCCCTTGCGGATTTTCTCCAGCGCTTCGGTCGCGCTCGTGCATTCATGCTCGGTGCGGATGCCGGTGGCGAGATAGCCGTTCAGATCATTGCCTGAGAGCAGCGGCGCATGGCCGTCGATATGCCCGCCCTGGAAAGCGTCGAGCTTCGCCATGCAGACAGGATCCTTGTGGATCACGCCCGGGAAATTCATGAATTCGGCAAGGCCGATGACTTTGGGGTGATCGCGATAGGGCAGGAGGCTTTCGACCGGCAGGTCGGCGCCGGATGTTTCCAGATGTGTGGCGGGCACGCAGGAGGAAAGCTGGACGCGGATATCCATGATCGTTTCCAGCGCCGAAGCGAGGAAGAATTCGATGCCTTCTTTGCCGAGCACATTGGCGATCTCGTGAGGGTCGCAGATCACTGTCGTCACGCCGTAAGGCAGAACGCAGCGGTCGAATTCGTGCGGCGTGACGAGCGAGGATTCGATGTGCAGATGCGTATCGATGAAGCCGGGAACGACGATCTTGCCGGAAATGTCGATCTCGGTTTGGCCGCTGTAGCTGCCGCAGGTGCCGACGATGCGCTCGCCGCCGATGGCAACGTCCGACTGAACGAGTTCGCCGGTCACGAGATCGAAAAAGCGTCCGCCCTTCAGCACGATATCGGCCGGTACGCGGCCCAGACCCTGATCAATGAGACGTTCGAGCTTGGCGGTCATGACACTCCTCGCGATGCATCGATTCCGCGAGTTATAGCGCATCTGTTTGCGGATTCGATGGCCCCAAACGAAACCGGGCGCC
This sequence comes from Rhizobium sp. BK650, assembly GCF_014195325.1. Classification (GTDB taxonomy): domain Bacteria; phylum Pseudomonadota; class Alphaproteobacteria; order Rhizobiales; family Rhizobiaceae; genus Rhizobium. The sequence goes on from NZ_JACIBK010000001.1 coordinate 332,649, forward strand.
AATGGCGCCCGATCCCGTGTCATATTCGTTCCGATTACTCGGCAGCGACGATCTTGCCGCCTTCCCACTTGTAGAGAGAAAAGCTCTGCGAGGAGAGGTCGCCGGTTTCGCCGTAGGTGAGCTTGCCGATCGCGGTCGGGATCTGCTCGCCGCCCTTCAGGGCCGCCGCAACAGCTTCCGCATCCTCGGCGCTGCCGGCCTTCTCGATCCCGGCCTTCAGAACTTCGACTGCGGCGTAGGCATTGAGCGTGAAGGCTTCAGCCGGGATCTTCTTGGCGGCGAGCGCATCGGCAGCAGCCTTGGAGTCCGGGCTTTTGGTGGCGTCGGAAGCGTTCGTGAACAGGGTGCCGGCGGCGGCATCCGTGCCGATTGTCCAGAATTCGGTATTGGAGAGGCCGTCGCCGCCGATGATCTGGGCCTTCACCGAGAGGTCATGCAGCTGGCGGGCGAGCAGGCCGCCTTCCGGGTGATAGCCGCCGAAATAGATGAGATCGACATTCTCGGCCTTGATGCGGGTCGTCAGTGCGGAGAAATCCTTGTCGCCCGGCGTGATGGAGTCGTTGATGACCTCGGTAACGCCGCCGGCGTTCAGCGTTGCCTTGAAGGCATCGGCGAGGCCCTTACCGTAAGCGCCCTTGTCGTTGATGATGGCGACGCGCTTGTCCTTGAAGTGCTCGAGAACGTATTTGCCCGCGACTTCAGCCTGCTGGTCGTCACGGCCGCAGGTGCGCAGAACGTTCGTCAGGCCGCGCTTGGTAAGGTCGGGTGCGGTGGCGGTCGGGGTAACCATCAGCACGCCGTTTTCCGCCAGAACGTCGGAAACCGGGATGGCAACGCCAGAGGTGACCGGGCCGACAACGAAGTGGATGCCTTCGCCGACAACCTTGTTTGCAGCGGACACTCCCTGCTTCGGTTCGCCGGCGTCATCGGCCAGTTCGAGGATGACCTTCTGACCGAGAATGCCGCCCTTCTTGTTGATTTCGTCGACGGCGGTCTGCGCGCCGTTCTTCACCTGATCGCCATAGGCAGCTACCGGACCGGTCAGCGGTGCGATAAGGCCGATGGTTATATCCGCATGCGCGAGTGGCGCGAATGCCAGAGAGGCGACGAGCGTCGCCGTCAAAGTCTTCAGGGTCATGTTCTGTCTCCTTGGGGTGGGGTCTATTTCGACCACCGGTTGCTTGCCGCACAGGCCGTTTCTTCGTCAGCGCTCCCTCAGGAGCGTGCCAAGGACGAGGAAAAGCAGCGCGATCAATGAGCCTCGCGGCCATGTTTGGCTCGCGCGGCGCATGGAAAGTTTTCTAGAAATTTCGGTGAGATTTCGCAAGATGATAACAAGATCGGCGCCGTTTTCGCCAAGTCTGGAAAGATTACGTCGGGTTTTTTGATCTTTTGGTCCATTTCCCGCAATTTTCGGTCTGTTCTTCCGATCGCCAGCAAGCTCGCCATAGCCACAGCAGCCGGCCTCAACCTGGAGTCAACAGGCGACGTTTCTCCAACCGGTGAGGCGTTGAGGTGACGGAGTTGCCCTATTGCTGAGGGAGGGCCTTTCGCAGGAAGTCGGTGATCATGCCGGTAACCTGTCCGTGAATCCTCTCGCGATCTGCGCCGATCCCGTCCCGGCAGACGATGCTCTCGCCTGGTGCTTCTTTCTCGATCCATTCAGCGGCACCAGGCTTGCAGGGTTGCATGAAGCTGAAATGCAGCGACCCGGGGACAAGGCTGTACTTAGTCGTTGCTGGCGGCAGATAGCGGGAGATGTAGGCGGAATCCACGTTCGTCGCGGCTATCTCCGCCTTGGTTGCCGTATCTGCATCGACATCATCAGCGGCGCCCAGTACCAAGACGGGGATATGGATTGTCGCAAGGCTCTCCGGCGTCAGCCCACGGCCGGGTCCGAGATCTAGCGTCACCACGGCACCGATTCTCGGATCGCTGAGATCGGCTGCCAGCGCCGTATTGGAGGAGGCATCGCGGCCGATGCCCAGCGCCTCGAATATCTTGCAATAGATCGGGCTGAATTCAGCGGCGCAATTCGTCGTCACCTTCGCCGCATCGAAGCGGCCGCCCGCTAGTTCGATGACCGTCCACCCGCCGAGCGAATGGCCGATGGCGGCAATCCGATCGGACGCCACGCCACCCGTCAGATCGGAATTGCCGAGCAGAGCATCGATCGTGCGGCTGATATCGTTGGGGCGCTTCCATAGTTCGACAGCATCGGGTTTTCGCATATCGAATGTGGTCGTGCCGGGATGATCGGGAGCGGCGACGACATAGCCTACGTTCACGAGTTCAACGGCAAGCCAAGCGAGGTTGCGCCAGCTGCCGCCATATCCATGGGAGAGGACGACCAGCGGATGCGGACCGGTTGTGGGTTCGGCGTCCCTGATAACGGGCTGGCCGACAGAAGCCGGCGTTTCGCCGAGAAGAATCGGGGTGGCATCCGATACCGTTGGGTACCAGATGCTGACATGGACAGGACGGTCGGTGTTGTTGCCGGGCAGAGTGGTTTCGCGGAAGCCGGTTGCGGCCTGTGCTGCCGATGCCAACAGCAGCACGAAGAAGAAAATGAATGCAAGTCTTTGCATGGGATCTCCATTGGGCTGATTTGCCCTGTCTGCAGGAAATCCTTCGCATCGGAGACCGATAACGCGATCTAGGTCGTTGACATCAAAAGAAAGGCGAAGCCGGAGCCTCGCCCTTAAGTCCAATCAGAAAGATGCATTCAGTCAGACGATCGAGGTCAGATGTTGTTCTGCAGGATCGTGCGCAGCTTGCCGAAAAGCTCGTCGATGTGTTTCTTCTCGATGATCAGCGGCGGCGAGAGCGCGATGATGTCGCCTGTCGTGCGGATCAGCAGGCCGCTCTCGTAAGCCTTGAGGAAGGCCGTGAAGGCGCGCTTGGTCGGCTCGCCGGCGATCGGGTCGAGTTCGATCGCGCCGATGAGACCGGTATTTCTGATGTCGATGACGTTGGGGCAATCCTTCAGCGAGTGCAGTGCATCGGCCCAATAATCGGAAAGCTCGCCTGCGCGGGTCAGCAGGCCCTCTTCCTTGTAGGTGTCGAGCGTCGCAATGGCGGCGGCCGAGGCGATCGGGTTTCCGGAATAGGTATAGCCGTGGAAGAACTCGATCATGTGCTCGGGGCCGTTCATGAAGGCATCGTGGATTTCGGAGGTCACGAAGACGGCGCCCATCGGGATGACGCCGTTGGTCAGGCCCTTGGCGGTGGTGATGATATCTGGCTTCACGTCGTAATACTGGGCGGCGAAGGGAGCGCCGAGGCGACCGAAGCCGGTAATGACTTCGTCAAAGATCAGCAGGATGCCGTGCTTGGTGCAGATCTCGCGCAGTTTCTGCAGATAGCCCTTCGGCGGAATAAGAACGCCGGTGGAGCCGGCGACCGGCTCGACGATGACGGCGGCAACCGTGGAGGCGTCATGCAAGGTGACGATGCGTTCGAGTTCGGTGGCAATATCGCCGCCAATTTCGGGTTCGCCGCGTGTGAAGTTGTTCTTGCCGGGCAGATGGGTATGCGGCATGTGGTCGACACCAGTCAGCAGCGTGCCGAACATCTTGCGATTGGTGACGATGCCGCCGACGGAGATGCCGCCAAAGTTGACGCCGTGGTAGCCACGCTCGCGGCCGATCAGGCGGAAACGTGAACCGTTGCCTTTGACGCGGTGATAGGCGAGAGCGACCTTGAGCGCTGTTTCGACCGATTCAGAACCGGAATTGGTATAAAGCACATGGTTCATGCCCTCGGGTGCGATGTCGACCAGGCGGTTGGCGAGCTCGAAGGCCTTCGGGTGGCCGAGCTGGAAGGCCGGGGCGTAGTCGAGCTCGCCCGCCTGCTCGCGGATCGCCTCCGTGATCTTCGGGCGGCAGTGTCCGGCGTTCACGCACCAGAGGCCAGCCGTACCGTCCAAAACCTGACGGCCGTCATGGGTCTGGTAGTACATATCCTTCGCGCTCACGAAGAGGCGCGGTTCCTTCTTGAACTGGCGGTTCGCGGTAAAAGGCATCCAAAAGGCGCGAAGGTCGTTTGGCGTTGCATTCAGGCGGTTGGACATGCTGTTCTCCTGGCCGTTGGGGGAGGCCGTTCCCGTTTTAGGCTTGGCGCCGTTTATTTTTACTGCCCGGTCAAATTATCAGCGCCCGGCAAGGCGTCAAGCCGGAGAAGCGTCACCCTCTGCCGTGCCTGGATACTGCGGGCGCCATCAATCCTTCGCCCGGCATTGCTGCAAAATCCAGGGCCGAAACGGCTGAAAGCATTTCATCTATTTTTGTTGAAATTCAATTGCTTTTAACGAAGGTAGTTATGCGGGACCATCAGAAGACGAGGCCGCCGCCGAAGGCAATGCCGACTCCGTCTAAGTGATGGGTAAGGAAGATCCGGGGCCGTGCGCTGCCGAAGCTCATCTATACACCTGTCGGTCCAGTTGGCGAATCTCGCACGATCGACAATGAGTATGCGATCTCGATGGAAGATGCCGACGGCCTTCAATCCGGGTGTGCCGGCCCGCCTTACGCTCGTCGTGCTGACTTGCACCAAAAGCGGGCGCGGGCAGTTAGGCGTCTTTTCCAAGGAAACAAGACCGGCAATCCTCGCGAATTGCCGGTCTTCAACGCTTCACGTGCTGAAATAGCGCGAGCAGTATCCGAGGAGATATCTCCTCGGATACTGCTCTGACTGACATCATGTCAGCGCTAACATCAGGCTGCGGATCTGTTCCGGTTCTGGGCCACGTAGATATCCTCGAGTGTTGCAAGGATCTTCATGACTGGCTCGGAATTACTGGAATAGTAGATCGTCTGTGCATCACGACGGGTCTTGACCAGCTTCTGAGCGCGCAATTTCGACAGATGCTGGGAGAGCGCAGACTGGCTCAGGCCGACCTGGGTGGCAAGAACGCCGACAGGCACTTCTCCCTTTACCAGACTCGTCAGGATCAGCAAACGCTTGGGGTTGGCCATGGCCGATAATAAAGCTGCCGCCACATTGGTGTGCTCGGCCAAATCAGTGGGTTCCATATTTCTTTCTTCCTAATGCGAAACGTACATCATCCGTACAGGCACAGGCCGTCAGACGGTTCTTCGACTGACGCTAAAAACTAGCAACTGCGGTCGAAGATTGTATATACCTAATTTTAAGGTATCAGGTATGCTATTTTAGATATGTTTGAACAAATGTGATCTAAATCCGCAGCGGGCGTGTCGAACTCGCAACGCATCAACAAATCACCTGAAATCATATCAAAACCTGCGGAATCGACCCCATATATGCGCCAGGGACCGGCTTCAGGGGCGCCTAGCCTCAATGTCAGCGTTGACATCAGATCCGGATGGCGCGCTACTAAATCTTGCACTGCTGCCTCAGCTTTTTCAGCGAGGGCATCATTTGCCTCTGAATGAATCACGAGATCGCCGCCGTCCAAAATATAGGCACGGCCGAAGCCGCCATTGAGGCTGGCCGATTGCGGGACGAGGCGAAAGAAACGGAAATCCGGGAAATCGATATAGAGTCCCGCCTTGGCGTGTCGCGCGAGAAAACGGGTGCGGATGCGCGTATGGAGGGGCGTATCGCGATCTACCGGTTCCGCATAGCACTGGGTGGTCAGGCGCGCATGGGCAAGCGGGTCGCCCTTGCCGGGCTCGCCGGTCAAGAGCGAGGCTCTCGCATCGGCGGCGAGCGCTTTGGTGTGGGTCGAGAGCGCCGAAACCAGGATAACGGGCACGCCGTCTATATCGGTACCGAGAAGAACTCGGCTTGCGAAAGGAAAGCCGGTTTCAGGATGGAGAACGGCAAGGGCCGCATAGCGGGCGGAGCGCAGGAGAATGCGCGCCAGCCTGCGGGCCTCGTCGTCGGTTTCGCGAAGCGTGGATGACGGTTCTTTCATATCCGCCATGTTGCAAGGCGACGTGAAAGGATCAAGTCTAAAGCGCGCCATCGCCAGGATGGACGTTCGAGACTTTAGCTTCTTGCTCCTGCATGCATTATCGCAAAAACCGCTGCACAGCTTTACGTGTCGTGCTTTATTCCCTCCGCCTGTGTCGCGTGAGGCCGGCGACAACATCCTGTGCGGAAATCGTGCCGACGATCTGGCCGTTGTCGACAACACCGATACTGCCGGGCTGCCGGGAGAGGGTATCGAGGACATCGACAAGCGGCGTGGTCGGACGTGCAGTGGCGCTGACCGACATGCCGATCGCGGCATCGCCAAGCCCTGGCTGCATTACGTCCGAGGCCATCAGCATATTGATCGGGTTCATGTTCTGTACGAAGTCGGCGACATATTGGTCGGCCGGGTTCTTGACGATTTCCTGCGGCGTCCCGCACTGGATGATCCGTCCGCCCTCCATAATGGCGATGCGGTTGCCAATCCGGAAGGCTTCGTCGAGATCGTGGCTGACGAAGAGAATGGTCTTCTTCAGCCGCCGCTGGAACTCCAGAAGTTCGTCCTGCAGTCGCGTACGGATCAGCGGATCGAGTGCGGAGAACGGCTCGTCCATCAGCAGGATCGGGGCGCCGGTGGCGAATGCGCGGGCCAGGCCGACGCGCTGCTGCATACCGCCGGAGAGTTCGTTGACCTTGCGATCCGCCCATTTCGTCAGGTTGACGAGTTCGAGCTGCTCACCGACCCGGCTCTTGCGCTCAGCCTCCCGCACGCCCGAGAGCTCAAGTCCGAAACCGACGTTCTCCGCGACGGTACGCCAGGGCAGCAGAGCGAATTGCTGGAATACCATAGAGACCGTATGTGTACGCAGATCGCGCAGCGCCTTCGCATTGCACCTGTAAGGATTTACTGGCCCCGTTGCCGTCGAAACGGCGACGTCGCCGCGCACCACAGGCGCGAGCCCGTTGACGGCGCGCAGAAGCGTCGACTTGCCGGAGCCGGAAAGGCCCATCAGCACGAGGATCTCGCCTTCCTTGATCGTCAGCGAGGCATTGGCGACGCCAAGAACGAGACCGGTTTCGGCGCTGATCTCATCGCGTGAGCGACCCTTGTCGACCATGGCGAGTCCGATTTCCGGCCGATCGCCGAAGATGATGCTGACATCATTGAAACTGACCGCGGTCATGCGCCGTCTCCTTCGCCTTCGGTGCGGAACATGCGGTCCAGAATGATTGCCAGGATCACGATACAGAAACCGGCCTCAAACCCCTTGGCGATGTTGACGGTATTCAGGGCGCGCACGACAGGTACGCCGAGACCGGGAGCGCCAACGAGGGCGGCGATGACGACCATCGAGAGGGAGAGCATGATGGTCTGCGTCAGGCCGGCCATGATTTGCGGCATCGCAAAGGGCAGCTCGACCTTACGAAGAACCTGGGTCGGCGTCGCGCCGAAGGCGATGGCGGCTTCGACGAGGGAAGGAGGCGTCGAGATGATGCCGAGACGGGTGAGGCGGATGGGGGCGGGGATGGCAAAGATGACCGTTGCGATCAGGCCCGGCACCATGCCGAGGCCGAAAAGGATAAGTGCCGGAATTAGATAGACGAAGGTCGGGATGGTCTGCATAAGGTCCAGAACGGGCCGCATGGCGGCATAGATCCAGGCGCGACGGGCTGCCGCGATGCCGAGCGGAATACCGATCAACATGCTGACGAAAGTTGCGGCGAGCACGAGCGCCAGCGTTTCCGTCGTTTCCTTCCAGTAGCCCTGGTTCATGATGAGCAGCAGCCCAAGACAGGTGAAGACTGCCACTGTTATCGACCGGCGCAGCCACCAGGCTACCAGGCTGATCACGAGGATGGCGATCAGCGGATTGGGCATCTGCAACACGAAAAGCAGGCCATTGATGACATGCGACAGCAGAGCGGAGAGTTGCTTGAAGAACCATTCGCCGTTCGTCGTCAGCCAGTCAACAAAGGTCTTGGCCCACGGGCCAATGGGAATTTTAGCGTCGGTGATCCAATTCACGAGGCGCGCCTGTTTTTGAGAACGAAGATCGGGATGAAAACGGAAAGGGGCGGCAGATCCGCCCCTTCATTTCATCAGAGGCCAAGGCCGGACTTGACGGCTGCGAGGCCATCGCTGCTGCCATCGCGCGTCTTGACGCCGGCAAGCCAGGGTTCGACCGTAGAGGGATTGGCCTTCAGCCATTCGCCCGCCGCCTTTTCCGGATCTTCACCGTCGTTCAGGATCTTGTTCATGATCTCGTTCTCCATCTTCAGGGAGAACTTGAGATTCTTCACAAACGTTCCCACGTTCGGGCACTCGCTGAGATAGCCGGCGCGCACGTTGGTATAGACTTCGGCGCCGCCGAAATTCGGTCCGAACGTATCGTCGCCACCCGACAGATAGGTCATCTTGAAGTTGGTGTTCATCGGATGCGGTTCCCAGCCGAGGAAGACGATAGGCTTGCCCTCCTTCTCGGCGCGGGCGACCTGCGCCAGCATGCCCTGCTCTGAGGATTCAACGAGTTCCATGTCCTTCATGCCGAAGGTGTTCTTGTCGATCATGTCGATGACGTGGCGGTTGCCGTCATTGCCGGGCTCGATGCCGTAAATCTTGCCGTCAAGATCGGCCTTGTGAGCAGCGATATCCTTGAAGTCCTTGATGCCAAGTTCGGCGCCTTTGGCGTTGGTCGCCAGCGTATATTTGGCGCCGACAAGGTTCGGACCGTAGGACTCGACCGACTTGTCGTCCAGGTAGGGCTGGATATCCGCCTTCTGGGACTGCATCCAGTTGCCGAGGAATACGTCGATGTCCTTGTTTTTCATCGATGTATAGGTCACCGGCAATGAGAGAACCTTGATGTCGGTCTCATAGCCGAGCTTCTTGAGGAGCAGAGAGGCGGTTGCAGTGGTGGAGGTAACGTCCGTCCAGCCGATATCAGAAAGATGAACGGTGGAGCAGCTTGCCGGATCTGCGGAGAAGGCAGCGCTCGCAATGGAGAGAGCAGCGACTGCGGTAGCGGTAACGAGTTTAAATGCGCTTGTTGTTTTCATTTTAGACTCCCAGTCTTACGTTCCCAAGCCAATCACCATTAGCCCAGTTTTACAAGCGATCTCGGCGCGTTTGCGGCGTTCCGGACTATGTGATTGCGACGTGCCGCATTTTGGGAAAGCCTGAGTTACAAGGCTTCTGGCGGATTCGACGCCTGGATTTCCTGTGACTATCGAATTGAGGGGCTTTTCTTTGCATTCGGCAGCTTCCAAGAAACCAGGCAAGGAGAATCCGATGGCAAAACTCTATTTCAACTACTCGACGATGAACGCCGGCAAATCGACTATGCTGCTGCAGGCCTCCTATAATTACCAGGAGCGCGGCATGCGCACGGTTCTGCTGATCGCAGCCTTCGATGATCGGGTCGGGCGTGGCGTCATCGGTTCGCGCATCGGATTGGAAGCAGAGGCCATTCCCTTCGAAAACGACAGCGATCTCTACGCGTTGGTTCAAAAGCTCAGCGGCGAGGGACAGCCGATCTCCTGTGTCTTCTTGGATGAGGCACATTTCATGACGCGCGAGCACGTTTGGCAGCTTGCGCGCGTGGTCGACAGGCTTGGCATTCCTGTCATGGTCTACGGCTTGAGAACGGATTTTCAGGGCAAGCTCTTCCCTGCCTCGCAGGAACTGCTGGCGATCGCCGATGAGATGCGCGAGGTACGCACCATCTGCCATTGCGGGCGCAAGGCGACCATGGTCGTGCGGCTCGACGCCGATGGCAAGGTGCTGCATGAGGGGGCGCAGATCGATGTTGGAGGAAACGAGAAATATGTTTCGCTATGCCGCCGGCATTGGGACGATGCAATGAACGGCGAATGGATCGCCGATCCGGTCTGACGGATCGGCCCCTGTTTTCTTTGACGCGGCAAACGAATAATCTGGAAGACGGAGATTCCCTGGGAGTGCCCGGTGCGCAAAAGCCCGTCTTTCGATAGCCAGTATGATGCTGCCCGCGACCTTGCAGAGGCGATGGCAGACGAGGCAGATTATTGCGCCGCCTGCATTGCCGGCTTCGACGGCAACGAAGAGCGCTCGTCCGACGAGATTTTCCTGGAGCAGAACGCACGTTTCCAGGCTTTCTTCGACGACAGCGCCACGCTTGATGTGTTGCTTGCAGAACTCGTCTTTTCCCTCGACCGGCTGACATCAAAGGTTTCGGCAGATCTCGATAGTTTTCGCGGGCTGACGCGGGGTGAAAAGATAACCGGATGGTTTTCCCGGCAACGCATGTGGCGCATGCACGGCGCGCGGGTGCGCGAGGCACCCGTCGTGGAACAACTGCTCGATCTTCTGGCGAAATCGGATCTTCTGGCGACGCTGCTCGAGGGCCAGAGGCGATTGCTCATCCGGCGTCACAAGAGCGCCGAATCGAGCCTCGTCAACATTGTCGAGCATCGACGGCGGCTGGTCGACGAGATCGATATCGCACGAATGCGCATGAAGGAGCTCAACGCCAAGGCATTGATCACGCAGGGCCGCATCGGCGTCTATGGCAATAAGGCACATTGGGAACAGATGGAGACGGAGCGTCAGGCGCTGATAGCGGAGGCCGAGCGCATTTCCGCCGAGGAACACGCGATGCGTGACGAGAGCCAGCGGCGCGAACGCTTTATCGGCATGTTTCAGGCTTTCGTCGACAGGCTGAACGGTCGCATCGCCGGCTGCAACGTTCTTATCCGCAAGCTTTCGGTCGATACTGAGGAGCGGCTCGTCATCTATCAGGCGCAGGTCGATACTGACCGGCCCGGCATGAAGGCCAGGATCAAACCGGAGCTTTTCCCGAATATTGCGGCGCCCATCGCGCTCTTCCAGAAAGGCATGCTGGTCCCTCAGGATCTGGTTCAGCGCAAGAGCCGTGCCGATCAGGAATTTGCCCGTCGATTCCCCGTCTATGCCGAGGAAAGGTCTGATGCACCGCTGATCGATGTGATGGGCAAATCTCCTGTGTTCGGGCTCGGCTTCCTGCGTTCGCTTCGCTCCTGACGGATGAAGAAGAATTGCCTGTCCGGGGGCGCCACGTCTACCTCCCGCCATTCGAGCCGAAATATCCTTGGCTCTTGTTGTACTTGAGCGGTCGAGCGCATATGTGGATGAAGTGGATACCCCCGTTTCGCCGCCTGACAGGAGACGACGATGCTCGACCGGATTGCCGGTTTTTTCAGACTGATCGGCCGGACGATCAGCCGCTGGATTCGCCTTTTTGCTGCCTGGGCCTTCTGGCCGTTCCTAGCCGCGCACGGATGGTATGCGCGGCGGACATGGATTATCCGGCTGCCGATCCTGGCGTTCCTTGCGCTTCTTGTCGTTCTCTACGGCTATTTTATATGGCAGACGCAGATCTGGTCTAATTTCAATACAAATTTCGTCGATCAGTATCGCCTTTCTGATCGCAAGGTACCGGCCGGGCAGGAAATTCCGGCGGCAGACGGGGCAGCTGCCAAAACCTGCCAGCGCTCGGCGATTGTCGATGTCGCGGCCGATCTGACGGATTTCAACGTCAACCAGAATGCCTGGATATCGTCGATGGTGCTCTACAAGATGGGCTTCTTCGGCATCGATTGGGATCACACGCCTTTCCTCGACAACAAGGCATCGTTCCAGCGTGGCATTAACCAGGCCGTCCGCCGCACCTCTGTCGAGCTTGTCGACACGCTGGGTCGCGTGCGCGGCACATCCGGCATCAACAACGACCTGCAGAACGCCCGTGGCAATCTGCAGTTTGACGAATATAGCTGGTATTTCGGCCTCAGCCCGTTTGGGCCGAAGACGCCGACGCCGGCTTATTACCGTGCGGCGATCAACAGCCTGCGCAAGTTCAATAGCGATCTCGCCGCCTGCAACGCGGTTTTCGACGGCCGCGCCGATAACCTCATCCAGTTCATCGATCGGATTGCCAACGATCTCGGCAGCACGTCCGACATGCTGGCTGAACGTTCGGAAAACCACAATCGCGGCTGGTTCGACACGCGTGCCGACGATCGCTTCTGGTTCGCCTATGGCCAGCTCTACGCGTATTACGCGATCCTTTCTGCCGCACAGGCGGATTTCTCCCAGGTTGTGTCAGAGCGAAACCTCGGAGCGATCTTGGCCGGCACAACGCGGCAATTCCAGGCGGCACTTCGCATCCAGCCGGCGATCATCTCCAACGGACGGGAGGATGGCTGGATCATGCCGAGCCATCTGGCTACGATGGGCTTTTATATTTTGAGAGTGCGTTCGAACCTCGTCGAAATCCGCGCGGTACTCGACCGCTAGTCCCCCTTAGCGTCAAACCGGAGTTCCGCCGTCCTCGAAGCCGACGATACGCAGCTTCTCGACGAATTCATAAGTGATTCCGACGATGCCGCCGCCGCTGGCATCATCACGGAACTTTCCAACCGAGCGCACCATCTTGTAACCGCCGAGCCCGTTGTCGACGCGATAGACATAGTGGAAGCCGACGCGGTGAAGACTGGCCTGCTCGAAGGTTTCGGCGATCAGCAACCGGTCCTCCTGATGGATGCGTGACATGAGCTCGGTCAGGTTGACCGGACCTTGGGTGTAAGGAAGACGGAAGATCTGATGAACGTCTTCGCTGGCGAAGAAATGTCCCGTGTCGAGATTCATCCGCCAGAAGCCGAAGAGGCGATAAGCGGCGAACATGGTCAGCGCCTCGGCATCAGTAATGCCTATATGGCCGCGGGATTGCAGCCGATGTTCGACGGCTGGCTGTTCGAAACGAAGAGGCACGGTTTCCCCCCAATTCGGGATGACGCGCTGATTCTCTTCTGATTTCTCAGTTGATCAGCTTCAATCGGATGGCTTTTGCTACCAACTGGGTGCGGTTGACGCAATCGAGTTTTTTAATTGCATTGGTCATATAGGCATTTACGGTATGATCCGAAAGCGCCAGGATCTGGCCGATCTCAATCGAGGTCTTGCCTTGCGCCGTCCAGCGCACGACTTCGAGTTCGCGTGCCGAGAGGGCGTTGTGCGCACTTTCCTCATTGCGCTTGACGGCGTTGTAAGTGTCGAGCGCGTGGAGAATGATCATCGCAAGTTCGTTGGTCTCGCTCTGGCCGAGGGATGCGCGTTCTCCACCGAACCAGAAGACGAGGCGCTGACCGTCAGCGGAATTGATCGGCATCGCGATGCCCGCCATCAGGCCGTGTTGCAGCATCAAATTCCTGATGCCGGCGGAAAAGGATTGTGCATGATTGGGATCGCTGAGATGCCAGACCTGCGGAACGGCCGATCCCCTCATGCGGGCGGCAAATGGACAGGCTCGCAGCATATGACCGCGATCGAAATCCCTGATGTAGGAAACCGGCAGCGAGCTCTCGATAATCAGGGGCCTGAGCAGCAGATCTTCTGGCGTCGGTGCGTTGAGCAAGGTTACGTGCTCAAAACCGAAGGCGGCCGCCACCCTTCCAAGCGCTTGCGCAAATAGGCCGCGCGTACGCGCCACCGCCAGTTCGCTCGACAGCGATGACTGCCTTTCAGAGGTAGTCATGTAAGACATCGTACGCCCCCGCTAGTCTTCATGTTACCGCTATCAAATACATAAATACGCACGTATGCTAGTGGTAATTGACTTAGCACCCACTGATTAATTCATTTCGTGAAAAATTAAGCAGGTGAAAAACGCGTTTAAGTTGATTTCCAAATTAGACGGGTAGAATAGCAGTGCCTTTTACCTCTTCCATGACTGCGTAGGTATGGGTTTCGCGTACGCCGGGAAGAGGCAGAATCACTTCCGAGAGAAATTGACGATAAGCATCCATGCCAGCCATGCGCGCCTTCACTAGATAATCGAAGCCTCCTGCGACCATGTGACATTCCATAACATCGTCACTGCGTTTTACCGCCGCAGCAAAAGCATCGAAAACGTCAGGCGTGGTGCGGTCGAGTTTCACCTGCACGAAAACGAGGAGGTTGCGCCCGAGCTTTTCCGGCGAAAGGACGGCCATATAGCCCGTGATATAACCGTCACGGGTCAGCCGCTTGACGCGCTCGGCGGTCGCTGTCGGCGACAGGCTGACGCGTTCAGCCAGTTCTATGTTGGAAAGCCGTCCCTCCTTTTGCAGTGCGCGGAGAATCTTGCGGTCGAGACGGTCGAGTTCTTTCATTTTTCGCGGCCTTTCCGGCGGTCAATAGGCAAAGATCATGCTGGCAGCCGACAGTTTAGTGAAAAACGCCACGAATGAACAGCTATGTTGGCGAAATCACGGAGAACCCTTTATGCCGACCCAGATTTCCACGCCTTTTGCCCCGTTCAACGCTCCATTTGCCGGTGACGACGATCGTCTGCTGCATGGTTTTGCCGAAAACCTTCGCTTTTCAGCCACGCAGGATGCGGCGATCGACAAGCGTGCCAGCGGCATGATCGAAGCGATCCGCGACAATTCCGGATCGATCGGCGGCGTGGAAGATTTCCTGCGGGAATACGGGCTTTCGACCAAGGAAGGCCTGGCGCTGATGGTGCTTGCCGAAGCGCTGCTGCGCGTGCCCGACGCGCTGACGCAGGACAGGCTGATCGAAGATAAGCTGAAGGAGGGCGGCTGGAGCGAACATGAGGGAAAGGCCGACAGCTGGTTTGTCTCGGCATCGGCCTGGGCGCTCGGCCTTTCGGCCCGCATCATCCGTCCGGGCGAAACGCCTGAAGGCGTGGTTCGCGGCCTCGTCAAGCGCATGGGGCTGCCGACCGTTCGTAACGCCACCAAACAGGCCATGCGTTTCCTCGGCCATCATTTCGTGCTTGGCGAGACGATCAAGGACGCGCTGAATCGCGCGGCCAAAAGCGAGGAGAAGGGCTATCGCCATTCCTTCGACATGCTGGGCGAGGGCGCGCGCACCGCCGAAGACGCTAGGCGCTACTGGCAATCCTACGCCATGGCGATCGAGGCGATCGGCGGCTGGATGGCGAAGAATGCCAAGGCCAGGGACCTGCCCGATCGTATGGGCATTTCCGTCAAGCTTTCGGCGCTGCATCCACGCTATCTCGCCACCCACCGCGACCGTGTGATGAAGGAACTCGTGCCCGATCTCCTGAAGCTCGCCCAGATGGCCAGGGCGTACCAGCTCAATTTCACCATCGACGCCGAAGAGGCCGACCGGCTGGAGCTTTCGCTCGACGTGATCGCCGCCGTGTTCTCCGATCCATCGCTTGCCGGCTGGGATGGTTTCGGCCTAGCGATCCAGGCCTATCAGAAGCGCGCGGTTGCGGTGATCGACTATATCGACGAGCTTTGCGAGACCCTCGGTCGTCGCATGATGGTACGTCTCGTCAAGGGCGCGTACTGGGATACCGAGATCAAGCGGGCGCAGGAGCGTGGGCTTGACGACTATCCGGTCTGGACGCGCAAGCAGGCGACGGACCTTTCCTATCTTGCCTGCGCGCAGCACATGCTCGCCAAGCGGGCGCGTATCTTCCCGCAGTTTGCCACCCATAATGCGCTGACGGTTTCCACCATTCTGGAGCTGGCCGGTAACGATCGCTCCGGCTTTGAGTTCCAGCGCCTGCATGGCATGGGCGAGAGCCTCTACAATCATTTGCTTGATACCAACGATCGGATCGCCTGCCGCATCTATGCGCCTGTTGGAGGCTATCGCGATCTGCTAGCCTACCTCGTTCGCCGCCTTCTGGAAAATGGTGCCAACTCCTCCTTCGTCGCCATGGCTGGCGACAAGAACGTATCCATCAAGGCACTGCTGGAGCGCCCGTCCGAAAAGCTGCAATTCGATGTCGGTGCGAGTGCGCGCAACAGCAAGATTCCGATGCCGTTGCAGCTCTATGGCAAGCGCAGAAACAGTGCCGGGCTGGAATTCGGCCATCGCGCAACGCTTGAAACTCTGATGAGCGGTATCCGCAAGGGTATTCCCGCAATTTCCGCTACGCCGCTTATTCCCGGCGTGGCCGCAAGCGGAGCTGAAGCGCCCGTCATTTCACCCTCCAACCATTCGAAGACGGTCGGCTCGGTCCGCAACGCCACTGCGGCAGATATCGACAAGGCCTTTGCCGTCGCAGGCAAGGGCTTTAAAACCTGGTCGCGCCGTTCGGTGGAGGAACGCGCATTTGCGCTGGAGCGCATGGCCGATCTCATGGAAGAAAACCGCGATCGGCTGCTGGTGCTTCTCGCCGAAGAAGCCGGCAAGACGCTCGACGACGGCATTGCGGAGATTCGCGAGGCTGTGGATTTCTGCCGCTATTATGCCGGCGAGGCGCGCCACCTGTTCGGCGGCGTGATCAAGATGCCGGGACCGACCGGCGAGGACAATCGCTACCTCTGGCGCGGGCGCGGCGTCTTTGCCTGCATCTCGCCCTGGAACTTCCCGCTGGCGATCTTCCTCGGTCAGGTTTCAGCAGCCCTCGTGTCCGGCAATGCGGTGCTGGCAAAGCCTGCGCCGCAGACGCCGCTGATCGCCTATGAGGCGGTTAAACTCTTCCACAAGGCCGGCGTGCCGGAAGATGCATTGCTTTTCGTTCCCGGCGGTCCTGATGTCGGTGCTGCGATCACAGCACATGCGGCTCTTGCGGGCGTCGCCTTCACCGGTTCGACGAAGACCGCCTGGGCGATCAACAGGGCGCTTGCCGCCAAGGACGGACCGATCGTGCCGCTGATTGCCGAAACCGGTGGCCTCAACGCCATGGTCGTCGATGCAACCGCGCTCGGCGAGCAGGTGGCAGATGATGTGGTGCTCTCGGCCTTCCGTTCGGCCGGCCAGCGCTGCTCCGCGCTGCGTCTGCTCTTTCTGCAGGAGGATGTGGCCGAGCACATGACGCAGATGATCGAAGGGGCTGCACGTGAGCTGCAGCTCGGCGATCCCGCGCTCGAAACCACCGATGTCGGCCCGATCATCGACGACAAGCAGAAGGCGATGCTGGAAGCCCATATTGCCGATATGCAGAAAACACAGAAGGTGCGCTATGCCGGCAAGGCGCCTGATGGAGGTAGCTTCTTTGCGCCGCATATCATCGAGCTCGACAAGCCAGCAGCGCTGACCAAGGAAGTCTTCGGACCCGTGCTCCACATCGTCAAATGGAAGGCGAAGGAACTGCCCAAGGTGCTGCAGGATATCCAGGCTTCGGGCTACGGCCTGACGCTCGGCATCCATAGCCGTATCGAATCTACGATCCGTACCGTCACCGATGCACTCGATACCGGCAATATTTATGTAAACCGCAACATGATAGGCGCTGTCGTCGGCACTCAACCCTTCGGCGGCTCGGGGCTCTCGGGTACTGGCTTCAAGGCCGGCGGTCCGGCCTATCTGCAGCGCTTTGCTCTGGAACAGGTGATCTCGGTGAATACGGCTGCCGCGGGTGGCAATGCCAGCCTGATTGCTATGGGCGAGTAAAGCAATAGGGCGGCAGCAAGCGCTAATCCTGCTTGCTGCCGTTCAATTCAGTTGCTAAGCGTATAATCAGATGCAACTGAGGCGATCTAAGCGTGCGCTTTGCAGTTTCTTTTTTTGATAAGTACTTTCCCCTCCAATTATTATTTGTTTTGTTTCTTTTCAATTTGCCGATAGGTGCTGCTGTCTCCCAGGCTGCCGAACAGAAACAGTCAGAACATCCGGCCATGAGCTTCATCGTCGTGCGCCATGCTGTCTGCAACCAACCCTGCCCGGAATGGATTTCGGCCGAGGGGCGCATTACTTCCGATACACCTGTCCAATTGAGAAAAATTCTCAAGAAGATCGGGGATCGGAAATTGCCGGTCGTGTTCCGTTCGGAAGGTGGGGATGTGAACGCTGCCTATGCCATGGGACGAATAATTCGTAAGGCCGGGCTGGAAACCGCGGTCGGTGGTACACGGCTGGAAGGCTGTCCGCCAGAGGATCTGCGCTGCGCTGCTGCCATCGCCCGGAATGGCGCTTCGGCGGGATCTACGTACTCGTATGGAGCATATTGCGTCTCTGCGTGCCCGCTGGCTTTGGCGGGTGGTACGACGCGGGCTTCGTCGCAATGGGCGTATGTCGGCGTTCATCAGATCACGACTGTCTACAACAAGATGCGCGTGTCCTATCGTATTGAATATAAGATGGTGAATGGGAAGAGGCAGGAAGTCTCCCGCAAGGAGGTTGGCCGCAAGGTTACCGGGCAGAGCAGCTCAACCAAGCTCGGCAAAAAAGCTACCGCGACTCTGAAGGCGTATCTGAAAGAAATGGGGGTCAGCGATGACATCGTTGACCTGATGATGAGTGCCGCGCCTGACAGCATGGCGATGGTCGCACCTATGGAAGCGCTCAGGACTGGTTTGATCACGGATATGCTGGCTTACAACGAATGGCCGGGCATGCCGCTCTGCGCGCCGGATATAGCGGCCGATGCCGTATGCTATCGCCATCCGACACCTAAAGCGGTTGTCGCTGAGGCGCCTGTGAAGCGCGTGACCGTATACCCAAGCTATCCTGCGCCTAACTCCCATCCGATGGACTTTCTCCTGATGTACAATGGCAATTGCCAGGAAGAGTGCACGCAGTGGATCTCGGCCGATGGCGACATCATGCCGGATACACCGGCTCAGCTGGACGCTATCTTGAAGACCCTCGGCGACAGAAAGCTGCCGGTCGTCTTTCAGTCCTTTGGTGGCGACAAGGACGCAGCTTTCGCAATGGGCCGCATGATCCGCGCTGCAGGCCTCGATACGTCAATTGGTAGAACGCGCTTGCCGAATTGTCCGATGGAGGATCCGCGTTGCACCGCAAGCATGGCCAAAAGCGGGCCGACCGAGGGGGAAGTCTTTGCCGGTGGTGCGTACTGTTTTTCAAGCTGCACGCTCGCCTTTATGGGCGGAGCGTCGCGGCTCGTGGGAAGGACATCCGCTCTTGGCCTGAGCCAGCCGGCAGGCAAGCTCACGGAGGCTGATCGCGGAAAATTCATTGCCTATTTCAGCGAGATGGGCATCAGTTCCGAGACCTTCGACACGATGATGATAACGCCGTCTTTCGGGAGAGGCGATATATACCCGCCTCAGGCGCTCAAGCTCGACATCATCGATGGCGTGATCCCCTACGATGAGGAGCCTGGCCTTCATTTCTGCGGACCGAACGCGAAGGAAAGCGTACGGTGCCCCAGGAAATCCGAGGCAGTGATCGTTCCGGCATCGGTAAATTGATGCTGAGAGCCGAAAGCAGAGGCCGTAACAATACGGCGCTTTTGCTGCGCACCGGCGCTTGCCGCTTTACCCCTTATCCTTCAGGTCATTCTTCGATGTGACACTCATCAGCTTCTCGAGAAAGCCGAGCATGAGTGCCGAGACGACGAAGGCGAGGTGCATGAAGGTCAGCCACATGATCTTGCCATCGTCATATTGATTGACGTTGAGGAAGACCTGCAGCAAGTGGATCGAGGAAATGGCGACGATGGAGGAGGCAACCTTGATCTTCAGGCTGCCGGAATCGAGCTTGCCGAGGAAGGAGACTTCGCCTTCCTTTTCCGCCTCGTCGAAGCGGCTGACGAAATTCTCATAGCCGGAGATCATCACCATGACAATGAGGCTTGCGACGAGTGCGGCATCGATGAGACCGAGCATGGCGAGGATCATTTCGGCCTCGCCGAGCTCGAACACGCTCCCTGCGACCTTCAGGAACTTGAAAGCGAAGGACACGGCATAGACGGCGAGCGCCAGCACAAGGCCAACATAGAAAATCACCAGCAACCAACGGCTGGAAAGAATGATGCGCTCGACGAGAAGCTCAAGTGATTTCATGGTTAGCCCCGTAAAACACAGAATCGCTTGTTCCTAATAAACAGCCGAACAGGCGGGCGGCAAGCGCAGCTCTATTCACAGTTCGGGCATATTTCGCTATCTCGTTGAAATAACGCCCGAGTCCGTCGCGCGCTCAAAAAGCGGGAACCTGATCCATGGCTGCCATTAAGTCCGATATCGAAATTGCGCGTGCGGCAACGAAGAGGCCGATCGCTGAGATCGGCGCCAAGCTCGGCATCCCGCCGGAGCAATTGGTTCCCTACGGTCACGATAAGGCCAAGGTCAGCGCCGAGTTCATTGCTGCACAAAATAGCAAGAAGGACGGCAAGCTGATCCTCGTCACCGCCATCAATCCGACGCCGGCGGGCGAGGGCAAGACGACGACGACGGTCGGTCTCGGCGACGGGCTAAACCGGATTGGCAAGAAGGCGATCGTCTGTATACGCGAGGCTTCGCTTGGCCCCTGCTTCGGCGTGAAGGGTGGGGCGGCCGGCGGCGGTTATGCGCAGGTCGTGCCCATGGAAGATATCAATCTGCATTTCACCGGCGACTTCCACGCGATCACCTCGGCGCACAATCTGCTCGCCGCGATGATCGACAATCACATCTATTGGGGCAACGAAGAGAATATCGACCTGCGCCGCGTTACCTGGCGGCGGGTGATGGACATGAACGACCGGGCGCTGCGCAGTATGGTGTCCTCGCTCGGCGGCGTATCCAACGGCTTCCCGCGGCAAAACGGCTTCGACATCACCGTCGCGTCCGAGGTTATGGCGATCCTCTGCCTGGCGAGCGATCTCAAGGATTTGGAACGCCGGCTCGGCGATATCATCGTCGGCTACCGCTTCGACAAGACCCCGGTTTATGCCCGCGATCTCAAGGCGGACGGCGCGATGGCCGTGCTCCTGAAGGATGCCATGCAGCCGAACCTTGTGCAGACGCTCGAAAACAACCCGGCCTTCGTGCATGGCGGCCCCTTCGCCAATATCGCCCACGGTTGCAATTCTGTGATCGCGACGAAGACGGCGCTGAAACTCGGTGATTATGTCGTGACGGAAGCGGGTTTCGGGGCGGATCTCGGGGCTGAGAAATTCTTCGACATCAAGTGCCGCAAGGCGGGGCTGAAGCCGAGCGCTGCGGTGATCGTGGCGACAGTCCGGGCGCTGAAGATGAATGGCGGCGTTAAGAAGGACGATCTCGGCACGGAAAATGTGGCAGCGCTCGTGCGTGGCTGCTCCAACCTCGGTCGCCATATTGCCAATGTGCGCCGGTTTGGCGTGCCTGTCGTGGTTGCGATCAACCACTTCACTTCGGATACGGATGCGGAAATCGCTGCCGTGAAGGAATTTGTCGCGCGCCACGGCGCGGAAGCCATCCTCTGCCGTCACTGGGCGGAGGGTTCGGCGGGGATCGAGGACCTCGCCTATAAAGTGGTGGAGCTTGCCGAATCCGGACAGGCTAAATTCGAGCCGCTCTACGGCGACGACCTGCCGCTATTCGAAAAGATCGAGATCGTCGCCTCGAAAATCTATCACGCCGGCGAAGTGACCGCCGACAAGGCCGTGCGCGATCAGCTCGCAGCCTGGGAGGAGCAGGGCTACGGCAAGCTGCCGGTCTGCATGGCGAAGACGCAATATTCGTTCTCGACAGATCCGAACCTGCGTGGTGCGCCGGAGGGGCATATCGTACCGGTGCGCGAAGTGCGCCTGTCGGCCGGCGCCGGTTTCGTTGTGGTCATCACCGGCGAGATCATGACGATGCCCGGCCTGCCGAAATCGCCGTCGGCCGAGCGGATTTTCCTGAATGATCAAGGTTATATCGAGGGGCTGTTCTAGGCAGTGGCCATCTCACGATCCGATTCAAGGCTTTCGCAAGTGGATTCCGTTCCCGCAACCAAGGTATTGAATGCGCTCGAATTTCAGTGGCAGTAGCGATAGCCGCCTTTCCTTTCGATGACGTCGAGATGGAAATGGGTCTCGTGGGCGGCATCGCTTTCGGGATCGAGCACTGTCGTGAAATAGAGGCAACCTGCCGCGCTCACCGTGCGCTGGAATGCACCTGTCAACGTCGAATCCTCGCGGCGCGAGCGGACGGCAACATCTTCGCCCTTCTTGAAGCTGAAGCTTGCGATGTCGATGGCATTGCCGCGGGCATGTTCGGAGATCTTGCCGGTATCGGCGCCGTTGCGCAGGCGGCAAATGTAGGCGGAGGCCTGATTGATGGTTGTGATGCCGCCACTTTCCGGCAAGGCGACAGCGGCTGCGGGAATGACGCTTCCTTTCATCCATTGGGCTAGCGCCAGTGCCGTTGGGCAGCGCAACGTCGCTTCAGGCCTCAGCTTGATGCCGGGCAGTGCCTCGGAGACAATGATCGGTTTGTCGATGCCGCAACCATTGCCGCCATCGATACGGGCTGTCTCTTTGAAGACAACGCCGAGGTTCTGCAATTCTCTGGTGCACTCCGCATGGTCCGCGTCGCTTTCAGGCTCGATGGTCAGGTGCTGTTCCTCAAGTGTCTGCTCGCTCGGTGTCGGTGGTTCCTGTTCTTCCGGCGGAGCAGGAGGTAAGTCACCCTTTCCACTTGGCGGGACGGGAGGAGCTTCGGCGGGTTTGGGCTGCGGTGTTGGAATTTCCGCATCTGGTTGCGATGTCTCGGGCTTCCGTTCGGGCGCAGTTTCCGGCTGAGGCTTGGGAGCTTCTTCGGCTTCCGGTTTCTTTTCTGGCTCGGGGACTGCGGGCGCTTCAATTGCTGCTTCTGGCTTTGCCTGAGGTACCGGGCCGGTTCGCGGCAGTCTTGCGCCAGGCAGCAGGGCGAGTGCGGCAAGAAGGACTGCTATCTTCCGAAATTCTCTCACACGTCGTTCCCGTCGTTGATCGAGCGGAGAGGAAACGCAAGAGGGACGGATTCGTTGCAATTGCGCAACGTCCGGCAAGATCGTTTAAACTTGATCGCGTTATTCAACATAAGTTGACGGAATATATTGACAATAAAACTCATGTTTTTTATGCGGCAAAAAGAAGGCGGAAGTCTCCGCCTATCGTCCGCAGCCTAGCCAGCCCCTCGAGCGTCTGACACGCCACGACAGCCAGCCCGGTAATTTCCATTTGAGGGTAGGTTATGATCGTCCGGCATTGGCGCTCGGTTCTAATGGTCTGCACAGCAGCCGCACTTGTTTTTCCTGTTTCACAGACTTTTGCGCAGAGCGCTCCGGCGGCCACGCCGGTCGCGAATGCCGATGATGCGACCGTTCTTCAGAAGATCGTCATCAAGGGAAAACGGGTTGCGCCCGGCAGCGTAGCCGACACGCCGCTCGCAACCGAGATCGACAAGAAAGAGCTAGAACAGAAGCAGGTCACCAATTACGACGACCTTGGCCGTAGCGTCGATGCGACCGTCAACTATTCGCGGGCCGACGCCGGCTTCAATCTGCGCGGCCTTTCCGGCCCGCGTATCCTGACGACGATCGACGGTATCCCGATCCCTTATCTTTCTAATAGCTCGCGTCAGGGCGCGTTTGCGCCGGCCAATGCGAATGGTGGCGGCGATACTTTCGATTTCGACTCGCTCTCCTCTCTCGATATCGTGCGCGGCGCAGATTCGAGCAAGGGCGGTTCAGGCATGCTGGGCGGCGCCTTCGTCCTCAATACGCTCGAGCCTGAGGATCTGATACCGGAGGACCGCGACTGGGGTGCGATCGTCAAGTCGACCTATGACAGCGAAGACCGCAGCATTGCCGGCTCCGCCGCCGCTGCCAAGAAGGTAGGCGATACGTCGATCCTTTTCCAGGGCGCCTATCGCAAGGGCCATGAACGCGACAACAAGGGCGATAACGACAGCTATGGCCGTTTGCGCACTGAGGCGGATCCTGCGGATTTCGACCAGCACAACCTGCTCTTCAAGCTGCGCCAGGATCTTGAAGGCGGCCATCGCGTCGGTCTGACGGCCGAGCGCTTTCGACGCGACCTGAAGACTGATCTAAGGGACTTGCAGGGCACGCCTCCGATCCGCAGCTATCTCGTCGGCGACTATGACGGTCGAGAACTGCGCGACCGCGACCGTGTTTCGCTCGATTATGATTACGAGGCACAATCTTCCGACGCATTCTTCAGCACTGCCAGAGCCACCCTCTATTGGCAGAATCTGAAAAAGGAATCCGGCAGCCAGGGCCGTACAGCAGCCAGTGTCGCTTACGGCCGTAATAACAGCATCGAAAACGAAACTTGGGGCTTTAGCGGTACGGCAACGAAAGACTTCGAATATTCCGGCCTTAGCCATTCCGTTCGTGTCGGCCTCGATGTCGGGCTATCGAAATGGACCCAATATAGTTCTGCGCTTTGCCCGACGCCGACGACCTGCCCGTCGCTCAACAACCAATCCGAAGTGCCAAACGTCGACAGTGCGAATCTCGGCGTGACATTCGAAGACAAGATCGAGATCGGCAATAGCGGCTTCGCCCTGACGCCTGGTTTCCGCTTTGACTGGTTCAACTACCGGCCGTCGACGGGCGGCGGTTTCGAGAGCAATCCGGCGCTTCCCCGCTTCGGTGCGATTTACGATCGTACGGAAGCCGGCATGTCGCCAAAGTTGCTTGCGACCTACGATCTGACGCCTGATGTTCAGCTCTATGCTCAGCTTGCCGTCGGCTTCCGGGCGCCGACCGTCGACGAACTCTACAGCCGCTTCTACAACGCGACGCAGGGTTACGCGCAGCTCGGCAACCCGAATTTGGACCCGGAAATCGGTCGCGGGATCGAGATCGGTGCCAATTTCGACACTGGCGGTCTGCAGGGTCGCGTAGCGGCATTCCATACGCGGTATCAGAACTTCATTGAAACCGTGACGACAAGAGATCCCACCACCGGCTTCATGACGTTCAACTACACGAATGTATCCTCGGCTTCCATATCCGGTCTCGAAGCGAATGTGATCAAGACGTTCGACAACGGCATCAATCTTCATACCTCGCTTGCCTATACCTATGGCCGAAACGACGATACGCAGGAGCGGCTGCGCTCAGTCGCGCCGTTCAAGGCCATTATCGGCGGCGGTTGGAGCAATGACGAATACGGTTTCGACCTCTCTTCGACACTATCGTCGCAGATGACCGGCAACGACAACGCGGAGACGTCTTTCGATGCCCCTGGTTATGGCATCCTCGATCTGACGGCATGGTGGACGCCTCAGCAGGTCAAGGGTCTGCGCATCCAGGGCGGGGTCTACAACATCTTCGACCAGGAATATTACAATGCGCTCGCAGTTCGTGAGGTGAACCTCAGCGCAACGTCTTCGCAGCCGAAGGAGTGGTATTCGGAGCCGGGCCGTACCTTCAAGATCTCGGTCACCAAGACATTCTAATCAAAAATCAGCCTTTCAAGGCTGGGGTAGGGGCGGCTTTCGGGCCGCTCTTTTTCGTGGGCTGGTCGCCTCTTGCGCTTGGCTTCATCTCAGGCTAACAATTCGGCGATGAAGAAGTCTTTGAACATTGCAGTTTGGTGGTGGGCTCGCTGAGGCGGCCTCGACCAATCGTGTCCAAAGACGACGAACGAGCCGCCCGAAACTTCGAGGCGGCTTTTTTGTTTCAAAGCCGCCTTTCGTCCGGGCCCGATAACGGAGTGGAACTATGGTAACGATCCTACGGGATGATGGTGCGGAAATCTACGAGACCAAGGGCGGCATATCAGTTACGCGGCAAAGGCGGGCGATTCCCTATGCCGACGCAGTCTCATCCTATGTCGACAAGCTCGACGAGCGGCGCGGCGCCGTCTTCTCATCGAACTACGAATATCCAGGCCGCTATACGCGTTGGGATACGGCCGTCGTCGATCCGCCGCTCGGTGTTTCCTCCTTCGGCCGCAATGTCTGGATCGAAGCTTATAATGAGCGTGGCGAGATTATCCTCGGCTTTATCGTCGAGCGGTTGAAGACGGTTCGGGAACTCGAGCTCGGTGTTTCGAGCGCGCGCAGGCTCGATCTGACGGTAAAGACGCCGGATCGCGTCTTTACCGAGGAGGAGCGCTCGAAGATGCCGACGGTCTTTACCGTCCTTCGCGCCATCACCGATCTCTTCCACTCGCAGGCAGATGCCAGCCTCGGTTTTTATGGGGCCTTTGGTTACGATCTCGCCTTCCAGTTCGACGCGATCAATCTGAAGCTGGAGCGTCCTTCCGACCAGCGCGACATGGTTCTCTACTTGCCGGATGAAATCCTTGTCGTCGACAACTATGCCGCCAAGGCCTGGATTGATCGCTATGATTTCGCCAAAGGCGGCAAGACGACCGAGGGCAAGGCCGAGGATATTGCGGCAGAGCCCTTCGTGCGCACCGACGTCATCCCGCCGAAGAGCGATCACCGGCCGGGTGAATATGCCGAACTCGTCGTCAAGGCGAAGGAGAGCTTCCGCAAGGGCGATCTCTTCGAGGTGGTGCCGGGCCAGAAGTTCATGGAGCGCTGCGAAAGCAAGCCATCCGATATTTCCAAGCGCTTGAAGGCGATCAATCCGTCGCCCTATTCCTTCTTCATCAATCTCGGCAATCAGGAATATCTCGTCGGCGCTTCGCCGGAGATGTTCGTGCGTGTTTCCGGCCGCCGCATCGAGACCTGCCCGATCTCCGGCACGATTAAGCGCGGCGATGATCCGATCGCCGACAGCGAGCAGATCCTGAAGCTCCTGAACTCGAAGAAGGACGAGTCCGAACTCACCATGTGCTCGGATGTCGACCGCAACGACAAGAGCCGTGTCTGCGAGCCAGGCTCCGTAAAGGTGATTGGTCGCCGGCAGATCGAGATGTATTCGCGCCTCATCCATACGGTCGACCACATCGAAGGCCGTCTGCGCGACGATATGGACGCGTTCGATGGCTTCCTGAGCCATGCCTGGGCCGTCACCGTGACCGGCGCGCCGAAGCTCTGGGCCATGCGCTTTATCGAATCCCATGAGAAGAGCCCGCGAGCATGGTATGGTGGTGCGATCGGCATGGTCGGTTTCAATGGCGATATGAATACCGGCCTGACGCTGCGCACCGTGCGCATCAAGGATGGTATTGCCGAAGTACGCGCTGGCGCGACGCTGCTCAACGATTCCATTCCCGAGGAAGAAGAAGCCGAAACCGAACTGAAGGCCTCCGCCATGCTTTCTGCAATCCGCGACGCCAAGACGGGCAATTCGGGCAAGATCCAGCGCGATGTCGCCTCTGTCGGCAAGGGCGTCAACATCCTCTTGATCGACCATGAAGACAGCTTCGTCCATACGCTGGCGAATTATTTCCGCCAGACTGGTGCTACTGTCTCGACGGTGCGCACGCCGGTGTCGGAGGAGATCTTCGACCGGCTGAACCCGGATCTTGTCGTTCTTTCGCCCGGTCCCGGCAACCCGAAGGATTTCGATTGCAAGGCCACGATCAAGAAGGCGCGGGCGCGCAACCTGCCGATCTTCGGCGTTTGCCTCGGCCTGCAGGCGCTGGCGGAAGCCTATGGCGGCGAGCTTCGTCATCTCGCGCTGCCAATGCATGGCAAGCCGTCGCGCATTCGCGTGCTGGAGCCCGGTATCGTCTTCTCTGGGCTGGCCAAAGAAGTCACTGTCGGCCGCTATCACTCGATCTTTGCCGATCCCTCGACGCTGCCGCGGGAGTTCATCATCACGGCGGAAAGCGAAGATGGCACGATCATGGGCATCGAGCATGCCAAGGAGCCGATTGCGGCCGTACAGTTCCATCCGGAATCGATCATGACCCTCGGCGGCGATGCCGGCATGCGCATGATCGAGAATGTAGTGGCGCATCTCGCCCGCCGGGCAAAGACCAAGGCCGCCTGATACCAAAGCTATAGTCAATAAGAACCCGCCGGAAACGGCGGGTTCTTATTGTGCGTTAGATTGTCGGTCTAGACCCGCCGCATGAGCCGGGCGACGATGGACACGACGAACAGCACCAGGAAGATGAAGAACAGCACCTGGGCGATCGAAGCGGATGCGCCGGCAATGCCGCCAAATCCAAGGACGCCTGCAATCAGGGCTACGACGAGAAATACCAGAGCATAATACAGCATCGCGATCTCCTTTATCGGTTGCTGGCAATATAACGGAAACGAGAGCGCTTCGTTCCATTGATGCCGCGACCAATTGAATTGCGTGCTGATCCAATGCTGTTCAGCTGAACTGCAGGTCGGCCTTGAATGACGGGTCACCGTCGCGTGGCATAGGCGGTTCAGCAGCTGCTAGGTAAGACCTCGCCGGGCCGGTCAACACGAACCAGAGACTGGCGCCGATCATGAAATAAGCGGCCGTCGGATCATCCGAGCGCGAGATGAAGGGCAGGCAGATAGCGGTGAAGAGGATGGCGAGCCGCACGGCCCATTCCCCCTCTCGTTTCATGAAAGCCCTGGTTCTCAGTTTCTTGTACGTGGCGACGTTGTAGCCGTCCGCACCGTGGCTGGATGTAAAGAGCACCCAGGCGGAGGGAAGCGTCAACATGATGAGGCCGCCGTAACACAGAAGCAGCGCTGGCCCGGAGAGGAAATGCCCGGCGGCAGAGAGCAGGAAGCCTGTCACGGCAATATTCCAGAGCGGCTCCAGACGCTCAGGCGACAGGCCGGTCCGGATGTGCCAGGCCCGCAAGGAACTGGCCGCACCGTCGAGCAACGGTTGGTCGATGTAGCGATTAATCCAATGCATGTCTCACGCGGTCCCCAATTGACTGCCGAGCCGTCCCACACCATGCAATTTGGTCGCTATCATGGCGCAAAATAGCGAAAGGCGAACCTGTGGCGTTTTAGCCAGTCTAAGCGCGGCGCTTGACGACGCGCAGGTTCATTTCCGATCGCAGCTTGAAGCCGAGAGCCTCGTAAAGTGTGATGGCGGGCGTGTTGGTGTAATAGGCGTGAAGGAAGACGGTGTCGCCTCTGGCCGAAATTTCCCCGGCAACGTAGCGGAAGAGAAGAGTGCCGAGGCCGCGCCCCTGAAAATCGGGATGGGTGCAAAGGCCGCTGAGCTCTCCAAATCCGGGATGGCGCAGGCGCTGGCCCGCCATGGCGACGAGACGTCCGTCGATCTTCACGCCCCAGAAGGTTCCGAGCCTTTGGGCGCCTAATGTAAAGGGGCCAGGCTTGGTCAGCATCGCCAAGGCGAGCATTTCCTCCGCATCATCAGTGGTCAATGGCTGCAGCCGGCTGTCGGTCATGCGCTCACAAGGCCGCTCGGCGATCATCTGCACGAGCTTTCCCTCCGACACGACCGTCAGGCCGTCTGGAATGAAGACAGGTTCGGCTTCCACGATTGCCATGACCTCATCTGCCGCGGGCAGGTTTTCGAGCGCTTCGAGACTTTCGCGCCCGTCATCGGCTGCGGCGGCGAAGGGGACGATGGAGGGCGGATAGCGCATCGCGTGTTGACTGCCTTCGGCGAGATCAGCGTGCGCCGTCTGAAGGGCGTTCCAGATCGGTCGGTCGAGAATATGCCTCATGGCGTTTTCTCCGGTAGGGCGCCGGCGCGGCGCATCAGCGACGCTTCGGCGAGCCCGTCTTCGAGTGCAGTAAGTTGCTCAAGCAGCGGGCCGTCGAGATCCCTGCAAAGATCCGCGACGGCGGCTGCAATGCGTGGCCAGACCTGTTGCCTGGAATAGTCGACTAATTCCTGCCCTTTCGGCGTCAGCGAAACGACCCTGCGCCGCTGATCCTCAGCGGATGGCTGCATGTCGAGAAAACCGAGTTCCATCAGCTGCGAAGCGGTGCGCGTTGCGCCTGGCTGTGTGATGCCCACCGCCTGCGCCAGCTCCCCGATGGTCAGAGGACCGAGCCTGTCGATGGCGCCGAGGAAGGGATATTGGGCGGCCTGTATGGAGACGCCCAGTTCCTCGATCACCTGCTGTGTATCGGCCTGAAGGCGTTCGCCGATCCGGCGAAAGCGGCTACCGAGGCACAGGTAGCCGAACGATTTCACGACATCCTCAACCAATGCAGGTTCCTCATCTAAATTTCATAAGCAGTTATATAAATTGTTATGTAAATGATGTCAATCATGGACCCAGGTTTAGAGTGCCATTTACTCGGGATGAACCTGTGATGGTTTTATCGGCATGGCCTTTGACTTTTTGAACCGGATTGCCCATATCACCCGCATTGGCCGCCTGCGCGATTCCCGCGTGGGCGGTTTTGCGTTTCAACGGCTTAGATGGTGCAATTCATTCGCATCCGCAGGGGGACGATATGAGCGACGAGGGCAATCTCACAGTTCGGAAACTGGCGTTCTGGGGCGTTCCAGTGTCGCTCGGCGTGATGGGATTGAAGATGGTCGCCTGGTGGGTGACGGGTTCCGTGGCGCTGCTTTCGGACGGACTGGAATCCTTCGTCAACGTGGTGGCGGCTTTCATCGCCTTTTTCGTCATCCGCTACGCACAGAAGCCCGCCGACCACGACCATCCCTTCGGCCATCACAAGGCGGAATATCTCTCGGCCGTCACCGAAGGGGTAATGATCGTGGTCGCTGCGCTGCTGATCGTCGAGGCGGCTATCGGCCAACTTGCCAATCCGCGCATGCTCGAAGCACCGGTCCTCGGGCTTGCGATCAACTTCGCTGCCGGTGTCGTCAATGCCGTCTGGGCGCAGCTTTTGATCCGTTCCGGGCGTAAGCATCGCTCTGCAGCATTGACGGCGGATGGGCAACACATCATGTCGGATGTGGTCACTTCCGTTGGCGTTCTCATTGGCTTGCTTCTGGCGCTGGCGACGGGCTATGCAATCTTTGACCCTGTTCTCGCCATTCTCGTTGCGCTCAACATCCTGTA
This sequence comes from Rhizobium sp. BK650, assembly GCF_014195325.1. Lineage (GTDB taxonomy): Bacteria > Pseudomonadota > Alphaproteobacteria > Rhizobiales > Rhizobiaceae > Rhizobium. The sequence goes on from NZ_JACIBK010000001.1 coordinate 363,071, forward strand.
TCAGGGCTGGAAGGTGATCTCGCATTCGATCGGGGGTCTGATGGACCAGGCGGTCGAGCCGCAGGAGGAAGAGGCGATCAAGCAGGCGATCGCCACGCATGCGACAGGTTCGATCGGCGTGCATGACCTGAAGACGCGACGGGCAGGGTCCGTGACATTCGTGGATTTCCATCTGGTCGTGCCTGCCAAGATGACGGTTCGTGAAGCGCATGATATTTGCGACCGCCTTGAAGATGCCATTCGCGCGGCGCATGCGGGCGCGACCATAGCCATTCACGTGGAGCCGGAGGGCGAAAAGGCCCATGGCATCCGCGTCAAAGTGATCAAGGAGGCTTAATGCCGAAGACAGACGTTTCCAGCCTTTCGATGCTGGGCCAACACACGGAAACCGCCAAGAACCCGGAAGAGGCGGTTCTGGAAAAGGTGCCTGCCAACCACGCGGGCACCGACTATGTCGTGCGCTTCACCGCACCGGAATTCACCTCGCTCTGCCCGATGACCGGACAACCGGATTTCGCCCATATCGTCATCGATTACATTCCGAACGAATGGCTGGTGGAATCGAAATCGTTGAAGCTCTTCCTGCATTCCTTCCGTAATCATGGTGCCTTCCACGAGGATTGCTCGATCTACATCGCCAAGCGCATCGTCGAGCTTCTCGAGCCGAAATGGCTGCGCATCGGCGCCTACTGGTATCCGCGCGGCGGCATTCCGATCGACGTCTTCTGGCAGACCGGCAAGCCGCCGGAAGGCGTATGGCTGCCTGATCAGGGTGTCGCCGCCTATCGTGGACGTGGGTGAGCCTCGGTCGGGCGTAGCCCGAGCAATCGATCCAGTGAATCGATTGCAGCGGCGAACGCCCTGAGCCCTAGCGAAGGGCCGGGCAAGGGTGCGGCAGTCTAAAGCCTACTGCCGCTGCCCCTCAAACATCCGTCGTGTCGTCGCCGGAATCATCTATGAAGTCGTTATCGTCGTCGGTGTAGTCGGCCTGTTGGATATTGTCGTTATTGTCTTCGTCTCGGTTATCGTCAACCTGACTGTTGTCGCCGTAGTAGTTGTTGATGACGGTTTCCTCGACAGGGCTGCTGGCATTGCCGAAGGGATTGGCGCCGGCAAAGGGCGAGCCCCAGCCGAGTGACGACATGTGGTTGCCGAAAATGCCGGAAAGCGAGTTGGCGAGCAGCATGCCGCCCGCGACACCGGCCGCCGTACCGAGGGCACCGCGCAGGAAGCTGCCGCCGGCGGATGGCGCATAGGCCTGCTGCGTCCAGGGGCCGGTAGGCTGTTGCGGCATCTGGCGGGTGTTGTCATATCCGCGCGGTTGCTCGTAGCTATCTCTCGCCGCGCTACCCCAAGGGCCAGGTGCGGGGGCCGGCTGTTGTGTCTGCGTATTGCCGAAGATGGAGCTCAGGAAACCGCCTTGTTCGGCCTGCCGGCGGTCGCCTGCGCCCGCTTCGAGCTGGTGGACGCGCTCTTCAAGTTCCTTGATGTGATTGGCGGCGGCTTCCAGCCCCTTTTCCTGAACGATGACGGCCTGCGCCAGGTAGTAGGTGGCTGACGGTTGTGCACGGGTCGCTTCCGTTATCAGCGCTTCGGCTTCCGGATCGCGCGGTGTTGCGCCTGCGGTGCGGACGCGATCGAAGAGGGCAGTCAACAATTGGCGTTCTTCCGGTGACATGTCCTGTCTCCTTTAAAGTTCTGCGGCAGCACCGCGTAAGGCTGAGTTAGGAAGCAATTTGGGCATTTCAAAGCCTTGGCAGCTTACATTTCGTTTAGATTAGACCTCCCTCAACCAGACACGCAGCGGGCCCAAAAACTCGAAGCCCGCGCGCAGCGCCTCGTCCAGGTCGCCGCCGCGTTCATAGCCGACAAGCGGTTCTCCCGGATAGAGTTCGGCTGCCCGCGCGACCAGCCCGCGGCGGATGGTTTCACCGTGCTGGCCTTCGGCGAAGACGTTGGAATGGCCGACGACGCCGGCATGGTGATTGAGGATGCCGCCGCCGACCGGCCGGCCGTGCTCGAAGCCGAGCAGAAAAGTGATTTCAGGATCGTTGAGCAGCGGCTGGGTGAAGATCGTCTGCGTTGTCGACCCGTTCGCCTTCGCCCATTCCGCCACCCACCGCGCGAGATCGGCGGCACTTTTCATACGCTGCCATGTCAATGAGAATGGTGCGGGGACCGGCTTCCACATGCCGATCCATTCGGCCTCAAACAGCATGGTAAAGCCGAGGGGCGCGAGATCGAGAGCCGCATAGCTATCCTTGACGGCCCAGTTCCGCTTCTCGGTGTTGATCACCGCGGCGATCGCCTCCGATGTTTCGCCATCCGTCTCCGTCAGCGTTATGATATCGGGATAGAAGGGCGGCGTGCCCTGGCGGTGGAACCAGAGCGTCGACGTGAACTCGCCGGGCGTCCCCTGCGCCTTGCATACGGCGTCGCACCAGAATGCGTTGTTGCGGACGGCTGAGCGCAGCAGGAACGAGGTCATTTTATGTTTCTCCGGTCTTTTCAGAGGATGCGACGATATCGTGCGTTTGTCATAACAATATCTTCACCGGTTCCGGCCTTCCTCTTTTTCCCGCATTGTTTTACGCATTGAGTCGCACTATGTGCGAGGAACCGCATTGGACGTGAGAGAGGTTCGAATGAACGACGAAGAAGAACAGGACGACAAGACGAAGGAACTGCCGCTCGGCAAGGAAACGGAGGCGAACCTTTTCAAGTCGCGTTCGATCTTCATCTACGGGCCGATCACGCAGGAACTGGCGCAGAAGGTTTGCACCCAGCTCGTGGCGCTTGCTGCCGCCAATGACGAAGATATCCGCATCTATGTGAATTCCCCCGGCGGCCATGTCGAATCAGGCGATTCCATTCATGACATGATCAAGTTCATCAAGCCGAAGGTCTGGATGATCGGTACCGGCTGGGTCGCCTCGGCCGGCGCGCTCATCTATGCCGCGGCGCCGAAGGAACGCCGTATCTGCCTGCCGAACACCCGCTTCCTGCTGCACCAGCCGTCCGGTGGCACGCGCGGCATGGCTTCGGACATCGAGATCCAGGCGCGTGAAATCATCAAGATGAACGAACGCCTGATCAAGATCTTCTCGAAGGCGACCGGCCAGGCGGAAGAAAAGATCGCCAAAGATATCGACCGCGATTACTGGCTCTCGGCAGAGGATGCCGTCGCTTACGGTCTCGTCGCTCGCGTCGTGACTTCGCAGAGCGAAATCTAAGTTTTCGCTAGCGCGGCTGAATTTACGCCCCGTCTGCCAATCGCAGGCGGGGCGTTTTCATATCTTTTCACGCGACACCTGAAATCTGTCGACGATCTCTGCGGAAATTGCCACCCGGCAGAACATTTCCGGCAGCAATCTGCCTTGCGCGCAATTCTCTTCTGTTGCTCCATGCGCAATCTTTGCAGGGGAGTCGCGCCATTGATCAAAGATTTTTCCGTGCAGAGCCTGTTCATGGGCCTGCTGACGGCTTTCGTGGGGTTCACCAGTTCCTTTGCTGTCGTGTTGCACGGATTGCAGGCGGTTGGTGCGACCGATGCGCAGGCCGCTTCGGGGCTGATGGCCCTGTCGGTTTCCATGGGGCTTTGCGCCGTCGTGCTCAGCGCCGTCACCCGTCTGCCGGTCAGCATCGCCTGGTCGACGCCGGGAGCTGCGCTGCTTGCCAGCATCGGCACGATCGACGGCGGCTTCAATGCAGCTGTCGGAGCCTTCATCCTTTGCGGCGTGTTGATCGTCATTGCCGGGCTGTTCAAGCCGCTCGGCCGGGCGGTTGCCGCTATTCCCGCGGCGCTTGCCAATGCGATGCTCTCGGGCGTGCTGCTCGGTCTCTGTTTTGCGCCGGTCAAGGCCGTCGCCTTCAATCCGATGCTCGGCCTGCCGATTGTTCTGACCTGGATCGTGGTCGGCGCCTTCAAGCGGCTGTGGGCGGTGCCGGCCGCACTGGCGGCCTTCGCACTGGTTCTGGCCTTCGGCGTCGATATTCCCGAGGGTGCCTCGGCGTCGATCGGGCAATCGCTGGTGCCCATTATCGGTATCGCCCATCCGGTATTCAATCTCGCTGGTTTTGTTTCCATCGCCCTGCCGCTCTTCGTTGTGACGATGGCCTCGCAAAATATTCCCGGCATCGCTGTGCTAAAGGTCAACCACTATCATCCGAAGCCTGGGCCTCTGTTTGCCGTCACAGGCGTTTTCTCGCTGTTGGCCGCGCCCTTTGGCGGGCATGCGGTCAATCTGGCTGCGATCACGGCCGCGATGTGTGCCGGGCAGGACGCGCATGCCGATCCTTCGCGGCGGTATTGGGCGGCGCTGATCTCGGGCGTCGGCTACGTCATTTTCGGCCTCCTTGCCGGAGCGGTGACTGCCTTCGTCGCGCTGGCGCCACCGATCTTGATCGAGGCCGTGGCCGGTCTAGCACTTGTCGGCGCCTTCTCCAGTTCGGCCATGGCGGCTTTCCAGGCACCGGAATCGCGCGAGGCAGCGGCAATCACCTTCCTGGTCACTGCGTCGGGGGTTTCCTTCGGCGGCATATCCGGCGCCTTCTGGGGGCTGATCGCGGGTGGATTGATGCTGGCGCTGTCCCGTATCGTGCAGGCGAGGAAAAAATAGGCGAGGGGTTGCCGGATTTTCCGGCGGAGGCTATAAGCGCGGTCATGAAGAGCACAAGCGCACGGATTTCCGAGACGATTGCACGCGGCCGCACGGCCCTGCGTGACAATTCGCGCGCCCTGACCTCGCTTCTTCTCCTCGGCCTTACGCGCGGTTGCCGGGTCCTTTGAGGAGCGCCCGGCGGCCGAAAGCCCGCCCGGCCATCGCTCCTCGCGACTCACATCCAAAATTGACCAAACGACCGATCAAAGGTCCGCATTTGCAGTCGCCAAGCCTGATATGATCGGCTAAGACGCGAGGCAAATGCCGGGACGAGGAGACAAGACAATGGACACGACCACCCGCCGATCCTCCGCAGGTGTCAAGGGCATGCCCGACGCCGCCGTCAAATACCGGCCCTATCCGCAGGTCAACATTCCCGACCGCACCTGGCCGACCAAGACTATTTCCAAGGCGCCGATCTGGTGCTCCGTCGACCTGCGCGATGGCAACCAGGCACTCGTCGATCCGATGGGCCATGATCGCAAGGCGCGCATGTTCCACCTGCTCTTGGAAATGGGCTTCAAGGAAATCGAGATCGGTTTCCCGTCCGCCTCGCAAACCGACTTCGATTTCGCCCGCTGGTGCGTGGAAGAGGGCAATGTGCCCGACGACGTCTCGCTGCAGGTGCTGGTTCAGTGCCGTCCCGAGCTGATCACCCGCACCTTCGAGGCGCTGGAAGGCGCCAACCGGCCGATCGTACACTTCTACAATTCTACCAGCGAGCTGCAGCGCCGCGTGGTCTTCGCCAAGGATGTGCAGGGCATCAAGCAGATTGCGGTCGATGCCGCCAAGATGATCAGCGATATGGCGGCCAAGGCCGGAGGCGGCTATCGTTTCGAATATTCGCCGGAAAGTTTCACCGGCACCGAGCTGGATGTGGCGCTGGAAATCTGCAACGCCGTCATTGAGGTGATGAAGCCGACGCCCGACAACAAGCTCATCATCAACCTGCCCTCGACGGTGGAGATGGCGACGCCGAACGTCTACGCCGATCAGATCGAGTGGATGTGCCGCAACCTCGACAACCGCGAAAACCTGATCGTCTCGCTGCATCCGCATAATGACCGCGGCACAGGTATTGCTGCTGCTGAACTGGCCTTGCTGGCGGGCGCCGACCGCGTCGAAGGCACGCTGTTCGGCAATGGCGAACGCACCGGTAACGTCGATGTCGTCACCATGGCGCTCAACATGTTCACGCAGGGCGTCGATCCGGAAATCGATTGCTCCAATATCGAGCGTATCAAGGACGTGTTCGAATATTCGAACCAGATGGCGATCGCAGAGCGCCATCCCTATGTCGGCGAGTTGGTCTATACGGCTTTCTCCGGCTCGCATCAGGATGCGATCAACAAGGGCATGAAGGCTGCGCAGGTCGCCAACCATCCGGTCTGGGAAGTGCCTTACCTGCCGATCGACCCGCGTGACGTCGGCCGTTCCTACGAGGCAATCATCCGCATCAATTCGCAGTCGGGCAAGGGCGGCATCGCCTATATCCTGCAACAGGATTACGGGCTCAACCTGCCACGCAACCTGCAGGTCGAATTCCGCGAAGACATCCAGCGCATCACCGACGAAGAGGGCAAGGAGCTTCCCTCCAAGCGCATCCACGACCGCTTCATCGAGCGCTATGTGACGCAGCCGGGTGCGCGCCTCCGGTTCGTCGACCACCACACCTATCCCGATACCGAGCGTAGGGGACAGCGGGTCGTGGCGGCCGAAATCACCGACAATGGCGAGATCAAGCGCATCGAAGGCCGCGGCAACGGCCCGATCGACGGCTTCATTAATGCGCTGTCGCATTATCTCGGCATTGAAATGTCGGTCGAGGACTATTCGGAGCACTCGCTGCAGCATGGCTCGAATGCCGCCGCTATCTCCTACGTCGAAACGTCCTATCCGGGCGGCAAGCTCTTCGGTGCCGGCATCAACACCAATATCGTTGCCGCATCGCTTGAAGCGATCGTTTCGGCTGCCAACCGCGTGCTCGACGTGAAGGCCGGCAAGGCCTGAGCACTCTGGTCAGGCCGCGATCGCTACAGGATGACGCGGCCTGACGATACAATCGGCGAGCTCATTGAGCTCGCCCCACGCTTTCATGGATCGTTCAGATGGCGGCGGCGATTTCCATGGCGAGTTGGCTGAGCGACGCCTCTGCGGAGGGGCCCGCCAATACATAGGACGTGCCCGCATTGTGCCACGTTACTAAGCCGATTTCGTCGCGGATCGTTTCCTTGAAGTCTTCCGTTGCCGGTGCCTGGGCATCCTTGCGGAAGCAGATCGAGATAATATCGCCTTCGGCATTGGAATAGACGAGTTGGCCGACGGGACGGCTATCACCTAGGATCACTCGCGCACCCTGGAAGGTCCAGGATTTGACCGAGAGATCCGGCACGCGGAACGGCACACCGATTGCGGTGGTCAGCCAGGACGAGATTTCTTCGGATTGCGAGGCTGGGACTTCGACAAGGTGACGCGGCTGGCGCAAGAGAAGGCGCTGGAAGGCGGTAACGTCTCCTAACCAGTCATTGGTGTTGATCGGAGGGGCTGCGATCGGTGCGGCATCATCCGTATCCGGAGCATTGCCAATGAAATAGCCGATGCCACCACCAACGACGAAAAGGATGAGAGCGGCTGCAAGCGCCTGCCTGCCGCTCGGCGCAAGTTTGAGCTGCGGGCGCGTATTGCGCTGGGCGATCGGTGTCTTCGGCGGCTGCGTGCTCTTGATGGATCGAACGAGCGACAAGGGAACGGGTTCCTTCAGCATGTCATCCAGCTTGCGGCGGCCAAAATCGACACCGTGGCGGAGCTTGTCATAGAGCTTGCGTGCATTTTCATCGATAACGAGCCGGTTTTCCAGTTCTAGCTTCTGTTCCGGTGTTGTTTCACCGTCAAGGAGGGCGGCAAGCTGGGATTCAAGCGGCTGTTTTTTAAAATCGAGCAAATCAGTCAGTACCTGTGGACGGGTGGATTGTGGCCGGACAATGCGGCAAAATGGAGTCGCGCCGTCGCAAGCTGGCCGGCGATGCTACCGATCGCGATGCCCATGATCTCAGCCGCTTGCTGGTAGCTATGGCCCTCTACGTCGATCAGCAGGAAAATACTGGCGACACCTTCAGGCATTTCCGCGAGCAGGCGGTGCAGGGCATCGGTATCGACAACGGCGCTACGGTCGCGGATGGCATCGCGGATATCGGTGACATTGGCTCGTGCGGTTGGCCGTGGTTTGCGCTTGCGGCTGTCTTCGGCCCATTGCTGACGGGCCATCGTATAGATCCAGCTTTCCAGCCGGCCTTCGCCATTCCACTGGTTCCCTCTGGAAATTGCACGTAAACAGACCGCCTGGACCAGCTCATCGGCCGCAGCCGTCTCTCCCGCGAGCGTGATGGCAAAGCGGCGGAGGCGGGGGAGGAGGCCGACGAGATCACGCCGGATATCGGTGGTGGTGGTGGCGGGTTGGCGCATTGTCGTTCCAAGAAGCATTTACATCGGCAGGCACTTATACCGGCTTTGCATTCGGGCCGGCTTCGCGTGCGGTAATTGCCCGGCGGGCACGAAGCCTTGTATTTACCCCGGCCATGCAGGCGGCTTTATGGAACAAGTCGCCTGTATTTCGCAAGCGCGGGGATCTGAATTCACCCATCCCTTCCCAAGGGATTTCGTACCATACCCCGCGGAGCTTGCCTCAATATGTCCTGTATCCATTCAGGCTCTGAAGAAGAGCACGATAGGCCCAGGTATTCTCGCCACCCCGATCGCGAATCTCGACGAGCTGGACGCGAGCGCCCTGGATATCGCCTTGCTCGACGAGCGCCATGCCCATGTAAGAACGGGCGAGGATATAATTCTCGTCCTGTTGCAGCGCCTTCTTGTAGTAGGACATGCCGAGTTCCATACGGCCGGCCTTGCGGTTGGCATAGCCGAGATAATTCAGGATCCGCGGATCATTCTGGTTCTGCGCGAGATTGAGCACCGTGATCGCGTTCTCGTATTGCCCGTTATAGGCGAATTCGCGGGCAAAGTTATAGAGCTCGTCATCGTTGAAGGTCTGCTTCTTCGGATCAACGCATTCCTTCTTCTTGGCATCCCACACCTTTCCTTTGGTGCAGGTTTTGGTCGTTTCGGTCTTCGGCGGAGGGGAAGTGTCGTCGTTCCCGCCGCCGACCGCGAAAGCGGTTGTGGCGAGCCCGACAGCAAAGACGGAAACAAGCGAAAGTCTGCATAGGCGATGAAGAGAAGCGGTCATCGGGCATACTCCGTTTTGAAGCGCTGCGGTTGCTGAATTTTACGCCGACGATTAAAAATACCAAGAGGCTTGGCGGCCTTTATTGCCTCTGTTGCGATGTCGGCGACCACTCTTCACGTTTTGATTCAACGGCCGCCGAGATTGGTTCCATAACCGCGTCTAAAGCGCGAAAATATCAACGCTTTTCGGCATCATGCCATCGGCCGTGTCGTTGATGCTGAAACGTTCGCCCTTCAAGTCCCAGGCGCCCGGGGAGCCAGAAATGGAAAAGAGATTATAGGCGGCGCGGGGCTTGATGCCGCCCGGCCCCTGCGAGGCCGAAGCGATGCCGACGACCGGCACCGGGCCGGTCTGCCCACGCAGCCAGTGAAGAGTGTTGAGATGCGTGTGACCATGCAGCACGAGCTCTGCTCCACCGGTGGAAACGACAGCCGCGAAACGACGAATACCGATCATGCGTTTGTAAAAAGAGGTGGCGCCGCGGATCGGGGGATGATGGACCATGACGACGCGGAATAGACCGGCCTCGCCGGCAGCGCGCAACATGTTGACCGTATCACGTGCCTGGCGCGCGCCGAAGAAGCCGGAGGCCGCAAAGGGTGGGGTTGCAACGGCGGTAGAGCAGCCGACGATTGCGACCTTGTCTCGGATACGCAGGTAGGGAAAGATGTGCCTGTCTTCCTCCCATTCCGGAGGAGCGAGGTCGCCGCGGACATAGTCATACCAGGCGCGCATCGACTTCTCATAAGCGCCGGGCACATAAGCATCATGATTGCCGGGCACGACCGAGGTGGCGGCGGGATCGCCCAGTTCGCGCAGCCAGGCTGCCGCGCTGCGAATCTCGATGCCGCTTGCCAGGTTGACGAGGTCGCCGGTTACGGCCAGATGGTCGGCCTTATGGGTGCGGATGTCGTCCAGCAGCAGATCGAGCGTGCTGCCGAAAAGATGCTTGCGCCGGTTGCGATGCCAGTTCACAAAGCCCGTAATACGTTTCGAAAAAAGTTCGTGAATGGAAAGACGGGGCAGGGGTCCAAGATGGACGTCAGAGATATGCGCGAGCTTGAACATGCAACGACACATAGACCAGCTTATTTACAATTCAAATACATCCGCCCGATGAGAGTATGAAAGAGCCCATGGCAGACAAACAAACATGGCCCCTTCACATGAAAGTGTTGGTACGACTGCTGCACGTGTATTTTTCCTTCGCACGCGGCATGACGATGGGGGTGCGCGCAGCCTGCTTCGATGATCAGGGCCGTCTCTTTCTCGTTCGTCACGGTTATACCGGCGGATGGCATATGCCGGGGGGCGGGCTGGAGCGAAACGAGACCGCAGAAGAAGCGCTGATCAAGGAATTGCGGGAGGAAGGCAATCTCAAGATCGTCGGCAAGCCGCAGCTCTTTCACGTCTATTTCAACACCAACATCACTCGGCGCGATCATGTGGTGTTCTACCGTGCCACCGTGGAGCAGACTGCGCCGCGGCCGCCGGACTGGGAGATCGTCGAGAGCGGCTTCTTCGAGATCGACAATCTGCCCGAAGAAACGACCGAAGCGACGCTGCGAAGGCTCGCCGAGCTCCGCGGTGAAGCAGAGCCGGCGCATTACTGGTGAAGCTTAGGCGGCTGCTGCGAACTTGTCACGGCCATGTGGCCGGTCGAGATCGAGCGCCGGACCGACGGGCACGATGCCGGTCGGGTTGATCGTCTTGTGACTGCGATAGTAATGCTGCTTGATGTGGCTGAAATTGACCGTCTCCGCCACATCAGGCGTCTGGTAGAGGTCGCACAGGTAGCCCTGCAGGTTGGAGTAATCTGCGATCCTGCGGATGTTGCATTTGAAGTGGCCAACATAAACAGGGTCGAAACGCACCAGCGTCGTGAAGAGGCGCCAGTCGGCTTCGGTCTGGCGATCGCCGAAAAGGTAGCGACCCTTGCCAAGGCGTTCATCGAGCCTGTCGAGCGTTTCGAAAAGCTTGACGACATTCTCCTCGTAGGCGGCCTGCGTGGTCGCAAATCCCGCCTTGTAGACGCCGTTGTTGACGGTATCGTAGATGACATCGTTCAGTGCATCGATGTCGGCCCGCAGGTCTTCCGGATAATAGTCCGCCGTCGATCCCGTCAGGTAATTGAAGGCGCTGTTGAACATGCGGATGATTTCGGCCGACTCGTTGTTGACGATCGTGCCGGTCTTCTTGTCCCAGAGCACGGGCACTGTAACGCGGCCGGAATAGTGCGGATCGGCCTTCACATAGACTTCCCAGAGGGTCTTCGAACCGAAGAGCTGATCGCCCGTAGCACCATTGCCGACCTTGAACTCCCAGCCATTTTCCACCATCAGCGGATCGACGACCGAAACGGAAATCAGGTCCTCGAGTTTCTTCAGCTTGCGGAAGATCAGCGTGCGGTGCGCCCAGGGGCAGGCGAGGGAAACGTAAAGGTGATAACGACCAGGCTCGGCCTTGAAGCCGCCTTTCCCGCTCGGGCCTGCCTCTCCATCCGCCGTGATCCAGTTGCGGAACTGCGACGGCTGGCGCTTGAAATGGCCCTTTGTTTCCTTCGTATCGTACCAGACGTCATGCCAGACGCCGTCCACCAGCATGCCCATAACTTCACCTCTAAAATTGATCGTTGCGGGATAAATATCGCATCATGCCGCGTTTTGCAGGCGACAAAGATTGAACACTGCGTCTCAGCCACCTGAATCCCGACAGAATTTTTGCAATAGACGGCAGAAATTTTTCCTGCTATCCGCCTTCCCTACAAATTTCTGGAATCCTGCTTGATGTCTATTCTCAGAGGCCTACGACGACGCTGATGCTCCCGAACGCCTGACGGCGTGTTCGCGAACCCATATATCTTCGTCTATCCGGTCTCTGTTTCTATGCTCATGTACAAGCACGATCTCGTCTACCTCACCGAGGATGCGTCTCACGACGCCGCTATCGAACTCATCAACGAAGAAGCATTCGGCCCAGGCCGGCATACACGTGCTGCTGCCCGTATTCGCGAACAGGGGCCGCATGACCTTTCGCTCTCCTTCGTTTGCGCCGATGACGGCGAGACGATCGCTTCGGTGCGGATGACGCCAGTGCTGGCAGGAACGGTGAAGGGTCATCTTCTGGGGCCGCTCGCAGTGCGGCCGTCGCACAAGGGCAAGGGCATTGGGCGGGAACTGGTGCGCATCGCAGTTGAGGCCGCCAAACGCAAGGGGTCGGAGGCCGTCATTCTCGTTGGCGATCCGCCCTATTATTGCCCGCTTGGCTTTCAGAAGGTCGCTTATGGCGCGCTGACTTTTCCAGGTCCTGTCGATCCGAGTCGCGTGCTCGTCGTGCCGATCGCCGAAGACACGCATGCGCGGCTGAAGGGCAAGATCGCCTGGCGGCGATAGAGCACTTCCGTTCTTCTTCAAATCACGGACGTACTTTATCTCTTCTTTTGTAATTCCGGACGCAAACGCCGGGCACTTTTGCTAGAGTTGCACTCGTCAGAGCATTTTCTTGAGGAAAGTTCGCGTCCTTCCCGCGGGAAAATCCGGCAGTTCACCGAAGACCTCGTAGCCCTGGCGTTTGTAGGCGCTAAGCGCATGCGGATTGAAGGTGTCGATCCAGGCGCCGCGGCAGCCGCGGGCAGCGGCTTCCTCTTCCGCCTCTGCGAGCATCTTGCCGGCTATGCCGCTGCCGCGCAGCATGTCAGGAATGTAAAGCATCTGCACGAAGAGCCAGCCCCAGGCGGTGAAGCCGGACAGGCCGCCGGAGACCTTTCCATCGGTATCGTGGATCAGAACAGCAAGCGGCTGACGCTCCGACGGACCGACATCGGCCGCGTTGAAAGCAGTCAGGCCATCAGCGATGACGGCGAGGTCTTCCGGCGAGGGGGAGGCGGTGAGTTCGAACTCCGGCATTGTCAGCGTCCTTCACGCCACCACATGGCGCCGAAGGCGATAAGCAGAATTCCAACACCAGCAAATCCGGCAAAGAGCGGGAGGGTATTAATGCCTTTCAGCACGGTTTCGTTGGTCAGCCGGATCTGCATGCGGTCATTGTCGGTCACGCGCACCTGACCGCGGACCGGCAGGATCGGCGGAACGTTGATCGCGCCGGCATTGTTGACGACGCGGGCAACCAAGCCGCGGCTCTTATCGGTGATCGGCTTCAACGCTGATGTCGTCGAAATCATCGCTTTGAATTCCGGTGCATCAACGGCGCCGACATGGGCGAGCGTTGTCAGATTGCCGTTACGGATTTCGAAAAGGCCAATTTCGTCCATACGCTTCTCGGCCTTGTAAAGACCGGGTTCGGTCTGCATCAGCGGCAGGTTTTCAGTCTTGCCGGAGGGGTAACGCACGATGGCGTCGCCCGGCGCATCGCCGATCGTCTGGCGGGTGATTTCCAGCGTGCGACCGGAGGTGCGCGCCGTCAGCGCCTCTTCCTCAAGTGCTGGTTCCTTCATCAGCCAGTGGGCGATGCGGCGATAGAGCGAGACATGCGGACCGCCGCCCTCGAAGCCGCGCGCCCAAAGCCAGCCCTGGTCGGAAAGCAGCATGGCGACGCGTCCCTGGCCTGCGCGGTTCAAAACGAGGAGCGGATGGTTATCGGCCCCGACCATGACGGTCTGGCCCTGTGGCCGGGCGACATCAACGCTACGGAACCAGCGGCCCCAATGGGGCGGTTCGTCGGCAGACCCGTCAAGCCCGCGGGTGACCGGGTGCTTGCGGCCCTGTTCGGAAAGACGGGGGTAGAAGGCCTGCTCGATCATCCGGCCGGTTGGCTCGGCCGGCAGCACGGAAGCGAGCGGCGTCATTGCGATCGATTCCGGGCTTGCATGTTCGGGACCGGCAGCAATCAAAAGCGCTCCGCCATTCTCCACATATTGCGCGATGTTGTCGTAATAGAGCATCGGCAGCACATTGGCGCGATCCTGATAGCGGTCGAAGATGATCAGGTCGAAGTCCTTGATCTTGTCGACAAAGAGCTCTCGAGTGGGGAAGGCGATCAGCGATAGTTCGTTGATCGGCGTGCCGTCCTGCTTTTCCGGGGGACGCAGAATGGTGAAATGCACGAGGTCGACGGAGGCGTCGGACTTCAAGAGATTGCGCCAGGCGCGCTCGCCGGCATGCGGCTCCCCCGAAACAAGGAGAACGCGCAGGTTCTGGCGGATGCCGTCGATAATGTGAACGGCGCGGTTATTGGCCTCCGTCACCTCGCCTGGAATCCCCGCGACTGCGAATTCCAGCACGTTCGCGCCGCCGCGCGTCACTTTGAAGGAGAAGGGCGTATCCTGGCCGGGCGTCGCCTGTAATGTCGCAATCTCGTCGCCGTTGAGACGTACGGTCACATTGGCAATGCCACCCGGGCTCGGGCCATCGTCAAAGACGCGCAGCACGAGTTGCTGCTCCTCGTTGACGATGCCGAAGCGGGGCGCCTTGATGACTTCGATGCGGCGGTCGAATTCATTCGGTTTGCCCGTGATCAGGCCATGGATCGGGGCATCGAAACCGAGCGCCTGATTGACGCCGGGCACATCATGCACCTCGCCGTCCGTCAGCATGATCGCGCCGCCGACCCTCGAGGGAGGCACATCGGCTACGGAGGCGGCCAAGGCCTCGAAGAGGCGCGTGGAGGGCATGTCGGAATTGCGGTCCTCGTTCACGTCAACGAAGCGGGGCTCGATCTGAGGAAAGCGGGCGAGCTGCGTCTTCAGCGAGGCAAGCGCGTCGTCTGTCATCGTCATGCGATCTGCCGTTTGCTGGCTCTGGCTGCGGTCGACGATGATAGGGACAACGGTCGAAAGTTGATCGCGATCTTCCTGCAGCAACACCGGGTTGGCGAGAGCTGCGAGCAGCGCGAGAGCCGAGAGGGTGCGAATCCACGCGCCGCGGATGCCTCGCCAGATTGCGAAAGCGGCGATCACGAGGACGATGGCGGTCAATGCCGCCAGAAGGGGCCAGGGCAAAAAGGGCGAATAATCGAGCGTCATGTCATTGCCCCAGCCGTTCGAGCAGGTCGGGCACGTGGACTTGGTCTGTCTTGTAGTTGCCGGTCAGCATGTACATCATAATGTTGACGCCGGCGCGGAAGGCATATTCGCGCTGCGTCTCATCCGGCGGTACAGTGGGAAGCACCGGCATTTCGTTCTCATCGATGGCCCACGCGCCGGCAAAATCGTTTGCGGTGATTAGGATCGGCGAAACGCCGTCTGCGGCCGCGGCGGCCTTATTGGCGTTGTTCTGGCTCTGGCCGCCGCCCTGCCGCGCTTCGATCCAGAGCGGGCTGCCTGTGTAGCGGCCGGGAAAGCTGGACAGGAGATAGAAGGACTTGGTCAGCACGTGATCGTGCGGGACGGGCTCGAGCGGCGGAATGTCCAGATTGGCAAGGATCTGCTGCAGACGCTGGCCATTGGCGGTCGTGTCACTGCTGCCTTCGAGCGAATCCATCTGATCGCGTGTATCGAAGAGCACCGTGCCTCCATTGCGCATATAGGCGTCGATGCGGCTGATGGCGGCGTTGGACGGCATCGGCGCGGTCGCCGAAACCGGCCAGTAGATGATCGGGTAGAAGGAAAGCTCATCCTTAGTGAGATCGATGCCAACGGGCGGAGCCGGCTCGAGGGTCGTGCGGTAGGTCAGGAATTTCGTCAGGCCGTCGAGACCCTGCTCCGAAATGTTGTCCACATCCTGCTCGCCCGTTACCACATAGGCGAGATGAGTATTGTCGAGCCGCTGCATGATGACGTCGTCGCCCGGCTGCGCATCGTTGGCATGCATGATGTCCGGGCGCAACATCAGGCCGGCCGCAAGTGCGATGGCAATCGTCGCTCCAGTACGTGCACGCGGACGCATCTGGGAGAAGGCGCCGTTCATGAAGAGCACGATCAGGCTGTCAGCGAGAAGCAGCAGGAAGGCGATGAAGAAGAGAAGAGGCTTCGCCGACCAGCTTTCGCCGCCGACGAGACCGGCGCGCACGACATTGACGCCATTCATATCGAGGGGCTTCAGGTCTGCATTTTCAGGCAGCACGTTCAGTGCCGCAAAACCATCCTCAGAGCCGTATAGGCCGGGCGGGTTGTCGAAATTGGCGACGGGAGCCGATTTGGCATTCGGGATCAACGGACGGGCATTGCCGGTCTCCGTGACCAGCGTGCCCTTGGCCGTCAGCATACGGAAGGGTGGCAGGGTATCGGCAACACGCGCGCTTCCAGACGATTCCGAGGTTACGCCACCGGACCGCGAGATCTGGATGAGGTGCCGCAGCATTTCGACGAAGGTGCCTGAAATCGGCAGGTTCGACCAGGTTGCCTCGGCGCTTACATGGAAGAGGACGATCTGGCCGGCACTCAGCTTGTTCATGGTCACGAGCGGGGTACCATCGGCGAGGCTTGCCCAGGTGCGCTCGGCAAGATCGGGCGTCGGCTCGGCCAGTACCTGGCGGCTGACCGTCACGTCCGTCGGCCGCGGTATGCCGGCAAAGGGGCCGAAATTTGGGAATTCCGCCAACGCCTGCGGTTCGCTCCAGGACAGACTGCCGCCGAGCGCCCGTTCACCCTGACGCAGGATGACCGGGATCAACGGATCTTCGGCGGGCGCCGCGGCCAGGCGCGGACCTGCAAAGCGCAGCAGCATGCCACCATTCGATATCCAGCGCTGCAGCGGCGCATAGGTGTCCTCCGGCAGGCGGCCGATATCGGCCATGATGATGACGGAGGGATTGTTGGCGAGCAGTTTCGGAATGGCAACCGAAAGATTGGCATCGGTCGGCCGCACCAGATCCGCATAGGGTTCCAGCGCCCTCTGAATATAGTAGAGAGGAGACAACAGCGGCTGGAACTCATCGCCGCTTTCGCCTGAGAGAAGCACGACCCTGCGACGTTTGAAGGCATCGTCGAGCAGATGCACCGCACCTGCTGTGGCGCCCGTATTGATGCCGACGCGGGCAAAATCGTTGCGCATCTCGAAGGGGGCCGAAATGCCGGCATTGACGGCAGTCTGGCCGGGCGCAAAGTCGGCCCTGCCGGTGGCAATCACGCGACCCTGGGCGTCCTGCGCGTTGAGCGGAACGGAGGCTGCGCCAGTGGGGCTCAGGCGTGTCACTTTCACTGTCATCGCATCGGCCGTATTGGTGGCGCCGGAGATTGCGACCGTCTGGGCGGCATCGCCTTCGATGACGCGCAACTCGGCAGGCCGGAGATCGGAGAGTTGACGGATCGTGGCGTCGTTGTCGCTGCTTGCCGCTCCGTCGGTGAGGAATGCAAGCGTACCCGGATGTACGCCGTTGAGAGCTGCGCGCAGCGCCTCGAATGCGCGCTGGCGATCCGGTACGAGCGGTTTCGGCTCGGCGGCACGCAGCTTTTCGCGGGCGGTCGGGGCCGTGCCGGGTGTCGCGTCGTTGGTCGGATCGGCGGTGAAGGCAATCGAGACGACAGCACCTGCGGATTCGGCGTCGCCGATCAGCGCGTCGGCGGTCTGAACGCGGCGCTCCCAATCGGGCGCCGAAGCCCAGCTATTGTCGACGAAGAGGACGAGAGGACCACCCGATGCGATCGTGCCGGTACGCGGATTGACGACCGGATCGGCGATGGCGAAGATAATCGCCGCCGCCAGAAGCATGCGCAGCAGCGTCAGCCACCAGGGGCTTTGTGCCGGCGTTTCCTCGCGCCTCAGCACCGTCGCGAGGATTTTCAGGGGCGGGAAGACCTCCGCCTGCGGGCGCGGCGGTGTCAGCCGCAACAGCCACCAAATGACGGGAAGGGCAATCAGCGCGCCGAGGATGGCGGGATAGGCAAAGGCAAAGGGAAGCGCGCTCAAAACTGTCCTCCATGCGTTGCCTTTGCCGGCATGCCGGAAAGATACATATGGACGGCAACCAGCGCTTCGGATGCAAGATGATCGGTGCGGTGGGTGACGAAGGTCCAGCCAAGGTGGCGCAGCGACTGGCCGAGATTTTCGCGGCGGGCGAGATAGGCGTTGCGGTAGGCTTCGCGCAGGCCTTCGGCTCGGCCGGAGGTCAATCTTTCACCGGTCTCAGGATCGGAAAATTCGGTGCGGCCGCTGTAGGGGAAGATTTCTTCTGCGGGGTCGGCGACCTCTACGACGTGGCCGCGCAGACCGCGGCGGGCAAGAGGGCCGAGCCGTGCCATGATGGACGGCGCGTCATCGAGAAAATCACCGATGAGGATCAGATCGCTCCAGCCGCGGACCATGACGGTTTCCGGCAGACCGCCGGTCAGCGGCGTATGCATCAGGGCGGCTGCGAGCCTTTCGGCGGCATTGCGGGCGGAGATCGGTTCCATGACGCCGGGGCAGCCGATGCGTTCTCCGGAGCGGGCAAGGATTTCCGCTAGCGCCAACATGATGACCAGCGCCCTTCCTTCCTTGGAGACGCTGCCATAGGTCGACTTGTACATCATCGAGGGCGACATGTCCGCCCAGAGCCAGATCGTGTGAGCTGCTTCCCATTCGCGATCACGCACATAGGTATGATCGTCGCGGGCTGAGCGGCGCCAGTCGATGCGAGAGAGGCTCTCACCTTCGCTATACGGACGGAACTGCCAGAAATTCTCGCCGATGCCACGTTTGCGGCGGCCGTGCCAGCCGGCAATCACGGTATTGGCAATGCGCTTGGCTTCGACCAAGCAATCCGGAACAAGGGCAGCCCGCTGCCTTGCGCGGGAAAGGGCATCATTGCCTGACGTCGGGTTGACGATCTGTCCGATGGCTGCCACGCGCTGCGCTTCCTTATCCCTTTGCCTGCTTGACCAGCCCCGCGATGACGTCGCGCACCGACATGCCCTCCGCACGGGCAGCGAAGGTCAGCGCCATGCGGTGCTCGAGAACGGGCTCGGCGAGCGCGTAGATATCGTCGAGCGAGGGTGCCAAGCGGCCTTCGTAGAGTGCGCGGGCACGGGCGCAGAGCATCAGTGCCTGGCCGGCGCGCGGGCCGGGACCCCAGGCGACATGCTTGTCGGTGGACGCATTGCCCTGGCCCGGACGGGCAGAGCGCACCAGCGAGAGGATGGCGTCGACGACCGTGTCGCTAACCGGCATCTGGCGCACGAGGGTCTGGATTTCAGCGAGACGCGCGGCATTGATGACCGGTTCCGGCTTGGCTTCGGTGAGGCCTGTGGTTTCCAGCAGGATCTGGCGTTCGGCTGCAAGCTCGGGATAGTTGACATCGACCTGCAGAAGGAAGCGGTCCAGCTGGGCTTCGGGAAGCGGATAGGTACCTTCCTGCTCCAGAGGGTTCTGCGTTGCCAGAACGTGGAAGGGCGAAGGCAGATCATAGCGCTGGCCGGCGATGGTGACATGATATTCCTGCATCGCTTGCAGCAGTGCAGACTGAGTGCGCGGCGAGGCGCGGTTGATTTCGTCTGCCATCAGGAGTTGGGCGAAGACCGGGCCCTTGACGAAACGGAATGAGCGGCGGCCGCTCTCGTCCTGGTCCATGACTTCGGAACCGAGAATATCAGACGGCATCAGGTCGGGCGTGAACTGGATACGGTTTGCGGCAAGGCCTAATACTTCGCCGAGCGTCGTTACCAGCCTCGTCTTGGCAAGACCGGGAACACCGACGAGAAGGGCATGCCCCCCCGAGAGAACGGCGAGAAGCGTGTTTTCAACCACGCTTTCCTGACCGAAGATAACCTTGGAAACTTCCGTGCGAATGGCGGCGATATCGGATAGCGCTCTTTCTGCGGCGGCGACAATCGCCTGTTCATCGAGGCTGGCTTCGGTCTTGATCATACCCATGGGCATCTCCAATGGCTGAAATCATTCGGCTGCGAATCGTCTGACTTTAATAGGCGTGCCTCATACCTGATACAGTTATGAAGATGTTGCGGGCTGACAAGTTTGTTTCAAATGACTATCTCGTGACTGTATTTGGTTAAAAGCAAACCGGGACAGAAGAATGGCAGCCGAGGAAATGAGGCATACGGCGGATGCGGCGGGACTTGCCGCGCTGATTTCGCGCGCTTCCGAGGCGAAATCCGGTAAAAAGCGCGGATTGCCGCCTGTTGAGAAATGGAATCCGCCCTTTTGCGGCGATATCGACATGGAAATACGGGCGGATGGCACATGGTTCTATATGGGCACGCCGATCGGCCGACAGCCGCTCGTTCAGCTCTTTTCGACCGTTTTACGCAAAGATGACGACGGCAAGACCTATCTCGTAACTCCTGTGGAAAAGGTCGGCATCAGGGTCGTTGATGCGCCTTTTGTCGCCGTAGAGATGAATGCCAGCGAGCGGGATGGACAGCAGATCCTGACCTTCCGCACCAATGTTGGCGATATCGTAGAAGCCGGGAAGGAGCATTCTCTGCGTTTCCCAGGGCATGGCAAAGACAGCGAACTGAAACCCTATCTGCATGTGCGAGGACGGCTTGAAGCGCTCGTGTCACGCGCCGTAATGTATGAATTGGTCGAACTGGGCGAAGTGGTCGAAGTCGCCGGCCGGGAGATGTTCGTCATTCGCTCCGGCGGCGAGATTTTTCCGATCATGCCGGCCAACGAACTGGAAGCAGCCTCCCGATGAGCGAAGCGATCAGCAGGACCTGTTCCCCGTTTTCGGCCGCCGAGTTCCGTCGCCGCGCGCTAAACCAGATCGGCGCACCTATCGACCACGCCTGGCGTGACCACGGCGACCATGTACTCAATCCCGATATCGTTGCGCTGGTCGAGACCTTCAAGCTGCGCGACGCGGCCGTGCTGGTGCCTGTTGTCGAT
This sequence comes from Rhizobium sp. BK650, assembly GCF_014195325.1. Lineage (GTDB taxonomy): Bacteria > Pseudomonadota > Alphaproteobacteria > Rhizobiales > Rhizobiaceae > Rhizobium. The sequence goes on from NZ_JACIBK010000001.1 coordinate 383,695, forward strand.
GATGGCGATGAGGCGAAGGTGATCTTCACCAAGCGGACGTCGACGCTTCGCAAGCATTCCGGCCAGATCGCGTTTCCGGGCGGCTCCATCGATGCCGACGATGTCTCGCCCGAAATGGCAGCGATCCGCGAGACCGAAGAGGAGATCGGCCTTGGCGGCAGCTTCGTCGAAACGGTCGGGCGGCTGCCAAACTATCTGTCGTCTACCGGCTTCCGCATCACGCCCGTTCTCGGTGTGGTGCGACGCGGTTTTTCGCTGCAGCTCAATCCGGTCGAGGTGGACGATGTTTTCGAGGTGCCGCTTTCCTTCTTAATGAACCCGGCCAATCACAACAGGGACAAGCGCATGGTCGACGGAATCGACCGGCATTTCTACCGCATGCCCTATCAAACGCGAATGATCTGGGGCATCACCGCCGGCATCGTCCGCACCCTCTATGAAAGGCTCTATGCATGACCTCAGTCGCCGACCAGCCATGGTTTCAGGATCCGGCGCTCGTTCGGGTCTTTGCGCTGCTGAACGCTGACGGCGGAGAGGGGCGGGTGGTCGGGGGAGCGGTGCGCAACAGCCTGATGGGGCTGGCGGTCGCCGATATCGATATCGCCACCACGCTGCTGCCGGAGGCGGTGATGGAGCGGGCAGCTGCGGCTGGCATCAAGGCCGTACCGACAGGGGTTGCTCATGGCACGGTGACGCTCGTAATCGATGGCCGGCCTTTCGAGGTGACAACGCTGCGCACCGACGTGGAAACGGACGGGCGTCGTGCTAAGGTTGCTTTCAGCACGGACTGGCAGTCCGATGCCGAGCGGCGCGACCTCACCATCAATGCGCTCTATGCAAATGCTGCGGGCGACGTGATCGATCTCGTCGGCGGACTTGCCGATATCGAGAAGCGGAATATTCGCTTCATCGGGGATGCGGCGACGCGGATCGCCGAGGATTATCTACGCATCCTGCGCTTCTTCCGCTTCTTTGCGTGGTACGGTTCCGGCCGGCCCGACGCGGAGGGGCTGAAAGCTTCTTCTTCGGCGCGCTCGAAGCTGAAAACGCTCTCGGCCGAGCGTGTCTGGTCAGAGCTCAGGAAGCTTTTATCGGCGGAAGACCCGGGACGCGCGCTTCTCTGGATGCGGCAGGTCTCGGTTCTAACGGAAATCCTGCCGGAAACGGAAAAATGGGGCATCGACGCCATTCCAGCGCTTGTTTCGACGGAGAAGGCGCTTGATTGGGCGCCCGATCCGTTGTTGCGCCTTGCCTCGATCATCCCGCCCGATCTGACGCGGCTGGAGGCGTTGGCCGCACGTTTGAAACTCTCGAATGCCGAAGCGGCCTATTTCAGCGCATGGGCCAAGGCAGCCCCGGTCAATGACGAAATCTCCGCTGCTGCTTTCGAGAAGCTGCTCTACAGAAATGGCGCAGACGGCATTGTCGTGCGATTGAAACTGGCGCTTGGTGTTGCTCGGGGCAAGGCCGAGAATGGCAGCTTCGATGAGATGAGCCGTTCGGCGCGGCTTTCGAAGCTTCTGGATCATGCGCGCGTCTGGAAGAAGCCGCAGTTTCCGCTGAATGGCGGGGACGTGATGGCCGCAGGTATATCCGCCGGTCCGAAGGTCGGCGAAATCCTGTCGACCTTGGAAAACCAGTGGGTGGAGGAGAATTTCGTCTCAGACCGGGCGGCATTGCTCGCCCGGCTTTCGGAGATTGTCGGTTGAGATCAGGCCGCGTTCGCTTCGTCGCGGATGCGGGCCTTGATATTGTCCACCATATTTTCGCGAATGACCGTTTCGCCGTGCGCGGTTCGCATATGCTCGACGGCGCGGCGAACGACTTCAGCATCATTATCGGCCCTGGTGTGCCAATCGCATCCGGGAACGAGCGTACCGCATTCGAAAAGTCGCATGGTTTTCTCCTGTCTCTGGAATGCCGAACCATCACGCTTTCGCGCGATTGGGAAATGTGCGGCAATGGAGAAGGTTCCGGGGAGGAAAACTTCGGCCGACCTGGAACGTCGGCCGAAAGGCCTGCTTATGAATGGGGCATTGCCCAAGCCATGTAGGTGTCCGAAAGGTGAGCGGGCATGTTGCTGTTGGCAGCACGTGTTGCCTGCTCTTGAAGTTCTTCCGGAGTTTTGCCGCCTGCGAGCTGCAGTTTCACCTGTTGGATAAAGCAGGAGAGCGGCAGGTCGGAGCCGCTTTTTGCTCTCAGGTCTTCGGCGATGCGCGTTAGAAACTCGGGCGCGTCGACTGCGCGGGACGTTTCCTGGATATCTGCAGAAGCAGACGAGCCGCTTTGTACCGTCATGACAATCCTCCTCCGATTGTAACGCACAAGACTCATTTAGGACGCACTCAGCTCTGATGAAGGCCTTTCAACGCGATTTTACTGGAATAGTATTTCAAATTTATCAGTTGGCGCGGAGTTCAGGGCCAGCGCACGACGGGCGGCAGAGATGAAAGAATGGACTCGACGTTGCCGCCGGTTTTCAGGCCGAAGATCGTTCCCCGGTCATAGAGCAGATTAAACTCGACATAGCGGCCGCGGCGAATCAATTGTTCGTCGCGGTCGGCCTCGGTCCACTCCTTGTTGAAGTTTGAGCGAACGATTTTTGGGTAGACCATGGAAAAGGCCCGGCCGACATCCCGTGTGAAGGCAAAATCGGCATCCCAGCCGCCGGCCTCCTCGCGGGAGTGCAGCCAATCGTAGAAAATGCCCCCGACGCCGCGCGGCTCGTTGCGGTGCTTGAGGAAGAAATAGTCGTCGCACCATTTCCTGTAGGCGTCGTAATCGGCGACCGGATGGTTGCGGCAGGTGATTTCCATGGCCTTGTGGAAGAGCTGTGTGTCCTCGTCCTCCTGCGTGCGGCGGCGCCCAAGCACCGGCGTCAGGTCGGCGCCGCCGCCGAACCAGCGGCTTGTGGTGACAACCATGCGGGTGTTCATGTGAACAGCCGGCACGTTAGGATTGACAGGATGGGCGATCAGCGAAATGCCGGATGCCCAAAAACGCGGATCCTCGCTGGCGCCCGGTATCTGCGCTCGGAAGTCAGGCGCGAATTCACCGAAGACGGTGGAGGTGTGGACGCCGACCTTCTCGAAGACGCGCCCTTCCATCATCGACATGAGACCACCGCCGCCGGCACCGTTTTCGCGCGACCAGTCCTTGGAGACGAAGCGGCCGGGCTCCTGATCGGAAAGCGGGCCTTCGAGTTCGTCCTCCAGAGCTTCGAACGACGCGCAGATCGTGTCCCTTAGTTTCTCGAACCATGTTCGGGCGGCGGTCTTCTTGTCCTCGATGTCTTCGGGCAGGCCGATTGGCAGTTCCGGTCTTTCCATGCGATTCGCTCTTTTCCTGATTACGCTTCCGGTTTAGCAGGTGCCGCACGCGCTCGCTACCATAGGGAGACACCTGCGAGGGCTTGCAAGATTCGACTCGCAAAGGCTGAATTTCGATACTACCTTTCCATCCAGAGGTAGGTTTCATGGCGAAAATTCCGGGGCCTCCGCCCTTTGAAGGCTTGAAGCGCAGGATCGCAAGGCATCGGGCAGAGGCGTCCGCCCAGCAGAAGGATCACTTCGTCCGCGAGACATACAGAATGGGACTTATCGAGGCCCGTGCCAAGGCGCGCGAATGGTTCGATGAATATCCAAAGGCCGCTTACTGGACCGAAGTCGAGAGCTGGCGTCAGCTTGAGGGTGACCAGATCGAGTTCACCATGCGCCGCCTGCCGTCCGCCGATTGAGCTTACTCAGCCGCATTGCGCAGGCGGCTTTCGATCAGCAAGCCGCTTTCGTCGAGGATTGGGTGCGCCACTGAAACAATGTGAGCATTAATACGCTTGAGGTCGCGCAGCATATCAAGATGGAGCGAGCTCGTCTGCAAGCTGTCGGCGCGTCCGTCACGCAGGCGCTCCAGATGCCGCTCTGCCGACTGCTTCTCCATGCGGCGAACTTCGACCTTCACTTCCATCATCTGCCGGGCGAGGTTGAAATCGCGGGTGACGAGGATCGTCTGGGCGACGCGCAGGTTGTCGATCGTCAGATCGAACAGCTTCCGCAATTCGCTATAACCGTCTTCGGAGAATTTCAGACCCAGCGAAACCTTTTTGCCGACCTGCTCCAGCAAGCCTTTTTCGATAATATCGCCAATATGCTCGAGATTGATCGCGTAATCGATGATGACAATTGAACGGCGTGCATTTTCATCGCTCAGACCGCTGCGCCCGAGCCTTGACAGATAGACTTTCACCTCCTGCTGCAGCATGTCGACGCGCTTTTCGAGCGCCGGGATCTCGGCGAGTTTGGACATGTCGTTGTGTTTGAAAGCGTCCGAGGTGCGCAGCAGCATGCGTTCGATGAGATCGCCGACGCTGAGCACCTCGCGCGTCGCACTGGCCAGCGCCATGACCGGCGTCGACAATTCCTGCAAATCGAGGAATTTCGGTCCCTGATCCGGCTGCGCATCGTCGGGCACGAGGCGGGCGGTGAAAGTGGAGAGCATCCGCGAAAAAGGCCAGGCGAGCCCAGCGAGGAGGATGTTGAAGATCAGGTGGGTATCGACCGGAAGCTTGGTCAGGCCGAAAGGCAGCATCTGCAGGAGCGGTGCGGCGTAGCCGGTAAGCGGCAGCGCAATCAGGCAACCGAGCGTGCGCACGATGAGATTGCCGAGCGTGACGCGTCGTGCCGAGGCGGGGCCGGAGAGGGTAGCGATAACGGGCGGAATCGCGCCGCCCAGGTTGGCGCCGAGGACGAGAACGATAATCAGTTCAGGCGATACGATGCCTGTTGCAGCGAGCGACAGGATCAGGACGACGACAGCAAGGCTCGATGATGAGACGAAGGCAAGCGCTGCAGACAGCGCGAGCGCAACGGGCCAAGCGTCGCCAAGCAAGCCGATGAAGGCAGCCAGCGCCGGCGAATTGCGCATCGGTTCTGTCGCGCTGCCGAGCAGATGGAGCGAGAGCAGCATCAGACCGATACCGATCAATGCCGCGCCGCCGCCATGACGGGCACTGGATTTTCCACGATAGAGCACGATGCCGGCGAGGATAAGAAGGGGCGAAAGCCATTCGATGCCGGTTGCGACTATCCAGGCGGTCACAGCAGTGCCGACATTGGCGCCGAGCAGAACGATCTGGGCCATGCGCGGCTTGATGAGATCACGCTCAACGAAAGAGGCTGTCATGAGCGCTGTTGCCGTCGAACTCTGCAGGGCTATCGTTGCCAGGAATCCGGACAGGATCGAGCGGGGCCCGGTTGCGGTGCCAGTCGCGAGCCCTGTCCGCAGGCGCGCCCCGAAGGCGCGCGTGACACCGTCCTTGACCTGCGCAAGGCCGAAGAGCAGCAGCGCAATAGCGCCGAACAGGTTGATCATGACGATCGTGGATTCCATGGAATTGTTCTTTTTCTTGCTTTTGCAGTCTCTCGTTTCTACATCTTGTAGCCGAGTAAATCTTTGGAATCTCACTGCTTGTGCAGATTTGTTGATTGCCTGGCTAAGTAATATAGAGGCCTTTGCGGCAATTCAAAGCGCGGTTTGCGACATAAAGATCACCGGGGATCGGCATGGCGCAGGTTTACGACCAAGCCGTCTGCCGCATCGCTTCCCCAACGGTCATCGCGGCGGAGACGGCAAGGTTGAGCGAACGCTGTCCTTCCACCATCGGGATCAGGATGCGGCCGTCGGCACGATCATGGACGTGATCGGGCGCACCCGCGCTTTCGCGGCCGAACAGCAGGATGTCGTCGGGACGGAAGGCGAAATCCGTGTAGCGCTGTGATGCTTTTGTCGTGGCGAGAATCAGGCGGCGACCGGTTCCGATACGCCAGTCCTCGAAGCGTTCCCAGTTGACATGGCGGGTGAGGGCGGCGGCGGCCAGATAGTCCATACCAGCGCGCTTCAGGCTTCGATCAGATATATCGAAGCCAGCGGGCTCGATGATATCGACCGCAAAGCCCAGGCAGGCGGCGAGGCGCAGGATTGTTCCGGTATTGCCGGGAATATCGGGTTGATAGAGCGCCAGTCTGAGATCTGTCATCAGAGTTGTCCGTTGCCGTGATGCGAAATTGGCCTACCCGAACTGTGATTTTGAGGCAACAAGACGCTTTTTGACTATTCAATAGTCACTTTCTGCTTTGGAGGGGCTAGAAATTCAGGCATTTTCGCGTTATTGGTGCATATCTTCAATCGCCAACAGGGAGCGCCGACATGGATATTTTTGTGCTGATGCGCCTCCCGCGCGTAATGCCACGCTTGGCGATCTGGCGCGCGTAAGCGCTTTTTCTTTCCCCATTGCCCATTTGAATAATTGCGCGGCCGTCATGGCCTCGCCCCTTGAGCCTCCGGTTCCCATATGTGCTTGCATGCGCCCTCGGGTGCGAAGCCGGGGCCGGAACGCGGACGTTCCGGAGCGATTTTCATGTTTGGCTGGTTTGAACAGCGACTTAACCCCTTTCCGAGCGAGGAGCCGGTTGCGCCGCCGAAGGGTCTTTTTGCCTTCTGCTGGCACTACACGAAGCCCGCAGCGGGTTGGCTCGCGCTCATGGCCTTTCTCACGGCCCTGATCGCCGTTGGCGAAGTTGCTCTTTTCCGGTTTCTCGGCGATATCGTCGACTGGCTGACGAACGCCGACCGCGCGACTTTTCTGCAAAATGAAGGTCATAAGCTTGTCTGGATGGGCGCTCTGGTGCTGATCGGTCTGCCGCTTATTGCCGGTCTCGATTCCCTCATCATGCACCAGATGATGCTCGGAAATTATCCGATGATCGCTCGCTGGCAGATGCACCGCTTCCTGCTGCGCCACAGCATGACCTTCTTTGCCAACGAGTTCGCCGGTCGCGTTGCTACCAAGGTCATGCAGACGTCGCTTGCCGTACGTGAAACGGTCATGAAAATCCTCGACGTCTTCGTCTATGTCGTGACCTATTTCCTGTCGATGATCGTCATCATCGCGGCTGCCGACTGGCGCCTGATGCTGCCGATCCTCGTCTGGCTCGGCGTTTATGTCAGCATCGTCGCCTATTTCGTGCCGCGGCTTCGCAAGATTGCGGCACAGCAGGCGGATGCGCGCTCGCTGATGACAGGCCGCGTGGTGGACAGTTACACGAATATCGCCACCGTAAAGCTGTTTTCTCACGCTGGCCGCGAAGAGGTCTATGCAAAGGAAAGTATGGACGGATTCCTGGATACGGTGCACCAGCAGATGCGCAAGGTCACGCTCTTCCACATGAGCGTCTACCTGAACAACTGCATCTCGCTGTTCATCATCTCCAGCTTGTCCATCTATCTATGGCTGAACGGCACGATCTCGGTCGGTGCGATCTCCATCGCCATCGGTCTTGCGATGCGCGTCAACGGCATGTCGCAATGGATCATGTGGGAAGTCTCGGCGCTCTTCGAAAACATCGGCACCGTCTATGACGGCATGGAGATGATGTCGAAGCAGCACGATATCGTCGATAAGCCCGGTGCAGCCCAGCTGACGGCGAAGAAGGGGGCGATCCATTACGAACGCATCGGCTTCCACTACGGCAAGGGCAAAGGCGTCGTTGACAACCTGTCGCTCGATATCAAGGCCGGTGAAAAGGTCGGTCTGGTCGGACGCTCCGGCGCCGGCAAGACGACGCTGATGAACCTGCTCCTGCGCTTCTATGATCTGGAGTCGGGGCGTATCACCATCGACGGCCAGGATATATCCGAGGTGTCGCAGGATAGCCTCCGTGCGCTGATCGGCGTGGTGACGCAGGATACGTCGCTGCTGCATCGCTCGATCCGCGACAACATCGCCTATGGACGCCCCGACGCGACCGACGAGGAGGTGATCGAAGCGGCAAGGCGGGCAAATGCTTGGGAGTTTATCGAAGGGCTTGTCGACATGCAGGGTCGCAAGGGGCTCGACGCGCAGGTCGGTGAGCGCGGAGTAAAGCTCTCCGGTGGCCAGCGTCAGCGTATCGCGATCGCCCGCGTCTTCCTGAAGGACGCGCCGATCCTGGTGCTCGACGAGGCGACATCGGCGCTCGATTCCGAAGTGGAAGCGGCGATCCAGGAGAACCTTTTTGCGCTAATGGAGGGCAAGACGGTCATCGCGATCGCCCATCGCCTGTCGACGCTGACCGAGATGGACCGGCTTATCGTGCTCGACAAGGGCCGCATCATCGAAAGCGGCACGCATAGCGAACTGGTGAGCCATGGTGGTATCTATGCCGACCTTTGGAACCGCCAGTCCGGTGGCTTCCTTGCCGATCACGAGGAAGAGGCCGAGGTCGCAGCGCAGTAAAAAAGACAGCCCTTCCCGCGTAAGTGGGGAGGGCTGTCTTTTATTTATTTGAAACGTGAATCTGCAGTTTAGAGCGTGCGGACGCGATCGGCGCAGAGGCTGTCGGCCCAGTCGATGACGCGATGATGTTCCACCACCATGATGGAGTTCGAGATGAGCGATTGCAGCGTGAAGATGCGCTGCCGCTCCTCGCGATCGATCCAATCTGCTATGGCTTCCGCCACGATCCTGTCGCGCGGCACGTCCAGCGCATCCGCAAGGGCATCGAGCTTTTCAGCAAGGGGAAGCGGAAGATGCGCATTGAGCGTTTTCGTTTCCATATCCGCGGTCTCCGGTAAGGCGCGATCATGGCATGAGATCGTGCTCGCTTCTACCCATATCAATAAAGATGACGCCGATATTACCGATCATTACCAAAATATAAGCTTTTGCCGGTGCCGTATTCTCTTTGCCGCACTTCTGAACGGGCCTATATCGCGGTGATGCTGCTTGCTCCGATCCTTCGCCTGTTCGAAACCTGGATAGATCCCTTCCGCGCCCGCGATAATCTCCAGCCGCCGCGCAATACATTCGGATTCATCTGGTTCTATATCGGCCAGGCCAAGTGGCCGTTTATTGCCATGCTGGTGCTCGGCGGCTTGTCGGCTGCAATCGAAGCGGCACTCTTTTGGTTCGTCGGACGGCTCGTCGACATTCTCGCAACCATCAAGCCCGGTACCGGCTGGAGTACGCTTCTTGCCTCTCATGGCAGCGAACTTTTCAGCATGCTGGCGCTGATCGGCATTGTCCGCTTCGTCGTGGCCTTCCTGATCGCGCTGATCGACCAGCAGGTCATCACGCCGGGTTTCTACAATCTTGCGCGTTGGCAGTCCTATCTGCATGTGTCGCGTCAGTCGCTCACCTTTTTCCAGAGTGATTTTTCCGGCCGTATCGTCACCAAAGTCTGGTCGGCGGGGCAGGCGACGGGCGATCTCGTGACATCGCTGATGGAAAGCGTCTGGTTCGTCGGCATTTATGCAGTCACCACCCTTGTTCTGGTCGGGAAGCTCGATTTCTCGCTGGCGGCGGTGGTTCTCTTCTGGCTGGCAGCTTTCAGCGTGCTTGCCCGTTATTTCGTGCCGCGCATTCGATATCACTCGCGTGAAACTGCAGAAGCGGCGTCGCTGCTCAATGGCCGCATCGTCGATGCCTACAGCAATATTCAGACGCTGAAGCTCTTTGCCCGCGACGAAGAGAGCGACCGCTACATGCTCGGCGGCTTCAGTGCTTATCAGGAGACCGTCCTGCGGTTCACGCGCTTCATTACCGGCGTGCGTGCGTCCATGGCGCTACTGTCAGGCCTGATGATCGTCACTATGGCCGGCATCAGCGTCGATCTCTGGCTGCGCGGCCTCATCAGCTCGGGCGGTGTTGCTTTTTCTCTGACGCTGGTTCTGCGGCTGAACTTCCTGCTTGGGCGGCTGATGACGCAGTTCAACGGCATCATGCGTAATCTGGGTACGATTCAGAATGCGGCCGAGCTGATTTCCCAGCCGCTGCATCTCGTGAACCGCCCCGATGCGAAGGAGCTCGTCATCAAGCAGCCGGGCATCCGCTTCGAAAATGTGTCTTTCCATTACGGCAAAGAAAATGCGGTCATCGATAATTTCTCGCTGACGATCCGTCCAGGCGAAAAGGTCGGCATTATCGGCCGTTCCGGCGCCGGCAAGTCGACGCTCGTGAATCTACTTCTGCGTCTCTATGATCTCGAAGGCGGGCGCATCCTGATAGACGGGCAAGATATCGCCTCCGTCACACAGGAATCGCTGCGCATGCAGATCGGCATGGTCAGCCAGGATACATCGCTGTTGCATCGATCCGTGCGCGACAACATCCTGTTCGGCCGGCCCGACGCAGGCGAGGAACGCCTCGTCGAGGCGGCTAGGCGCGCTGAAGCCCTCGATTTCATCGAGCGCCTGCGGGACCAGCAGGGGCGGAAGGGTTTCGACGCGCATGTCGGCGAACGCGGTGTCAAGCTTTCAGGCGGCCAGCGCCAGCGCATCGCCATTGCCCGCGTGATGCTCAAGGATGCGCCGATCCTCGTCCTCGACGAGGCAACGTCGGCGCTCGACTCGGAAGTCGAAGAGGTGATCCAGTCGAACCTCAACCAAGTGATGGAAGGCAAGACGGTTCTTGCCATCGCCCATCGGCTTTCCACGATCGCGGCGCTCGACAGGCTTGTCGTGATCGACCGCGGCAAGATCATCGAGGAAGGCACGCATGATGCGCTCCTGAAGCACGGCGGGCTTTATTCCGAGCTATGGGCACGCCAGTCTGGTGGGTTCCTTGCCTCCGGCGATGACGATGCGTCCTCATTATTGGCGAACGAAATCGCTGACTAGGCCGTAGTGGTTCGAGCCGAAACTGTCGTCCAGCCGGCTCGTCGAGCGGATGAGCAGCGGCAGCCTTGCGAAAATATGGTCGATGCTGATGCCGAACGGCCCGGCGGCGACCGGCCAGGTGGTTGGTTCGGGGAAAGCCGTGGAGAGGCCGGTGCCCCGCAGAAAGTGTTGAATCGTCGGCGCGAGGATCGAGGAGTTGAAGTCTCCGGCCACCACCAGCGCGCCCGTGTGGACCTGCGTGAGGGCCGCGAGATCCTGGAGCTCGTCAGCCTGGAAATCGTCAAAATATGGCTTGGACAGATGAGGGAACAGGAAATCGACTGGCATTCCGTCGAAATCTATCGAGGCGGATACGAGCCGCTGTTTCCAAAGCTCGCCAATGTCACGGATCTCCTGCCGGCCAAAGGGACGCTTCGACAGCACAAGGGTGTCGCATGTTGCGCTCGCATCGCAGCCTATACGGTAGGGATAGAGCTGCTGAAGCCGCTGCAACTGCGCAAAGACAGGCTCGGCCTCCATGATATCGACGACATCGGCGCCTGAAGCCAGTATGGCATCGGCAATCCGCTCACCGTTTTCAAAATTGTCATTCTCGATATTGAAGGACATCAGCCGGAAAAGGCGAGGGGCTCCTTCAGTCGGCGTCCGGCCAGCGAATTCGTGTAGCATGATGATGCCGTGAATATTCAGGAAGGTTGCTACCGCCAGCATCAGAAAACCATACCAGTGCCGCTTGAAAAACAGGGCGATGACCGCACCTACGGCGCAGATGAGGCTCAGATGGAGCTGGAAGCTGTAGACGAAAGAAAGCAGCCAAAAATCGGTGACATAACGGAGCGAAACGAGGGCCAGGACAATGGTGATGAGGACACTCAATACGCAGAAAACTGTATGCCTCATCGGCGCAAATCCAAATTCGTACGGCAAACTCACCAGCGCCTAACACGACCCCCGGTTTGTTGCAATGCAGCAAAGTTGCAAGCCAGTGATTGCCTTAAAAAATTCACTGAAATTTCCCGCGACATTGTGCCCCCGTCCCCTTGCCAAGGCTGGACATAATTTGCGATCAAGCATAGAACGCGCCGGATTGGTGGGGAATCTATGGCCGAAATTTGTTCTGGTAGATTCGCCGCCTGGAGGGGCAGGGCGGAATTCCGCGACAATTGCGCAGAGGATGGTTAAGCCGTGAGCGAACACGTAACGACAAGCGAGGCTTCAGAGCCCACTCGCCGTGATTTCCTTTATCTCACCACTGGTATGGCTGGTGCAGTCGGCGCCGTTGCGGTCGCTTGGCCGTTTATCGACCAGATGCGTCCGGACGCCTCGACGCTGGCGCTGGCTTCCATCGAAGTCGATGTCGCGAGCCTCGAGCCTGGCATGTCGCTGACGGTCAAGTGGCGCGGCAAGCCGATCTTCATCCGCAATCGTACGCCGGAAGAAGTGAAGGCGGCAGCGGATGTCCAGCTATCCGATCTCAAAGATCCGATCGCTCGCAACGCAAACCTCCCTGCAGACGCTCCGGCAACGGGTGCCGACCGCTCGGGCGGCCAGGGCAAGGAAAACTGGATCGTTATGATCGGCACCTGCACCCATCTCGGCTGCGTTCCGCTTGGTCAAGCCGGTGAGTACAATGGTTGGTTCTGTCCCTGCCATGGCTCGGTCTACGACACGGCTGGCCGCATCCGTAAAGGTCCGGCGCCGCAGAACCTGGCGATTCCGACATTTTCATTTTTGTCCGATACCAAGATCAAGATCGGTTGAGGGGAGACTGATTTATGAGTGGCCATTCCAGCTACGAGCCATCAACCGGCTTGGAAAAATGGGTCGACGCGCGCCTTCCACTGCCGCGCATGATCTATGACAGCTTCGTTGCCTATCCGGTTCCGAGGAATCTGAACTACGCTTACACATTCGGCGCCATGCTCAGCGTCATGCTGATCGTGCAGATCCTGACGGGCGTCGTGCTCGCCATGCATTATGCCGCCGACACCACGATCGCCTTCAACTCCGTTGAAAAGATCATGCGTGATGTCAATCACGGCTGGCTGCTGCGCTATCTGCACGCCAACGGCGCATCCTTTTTCTTCGTCGCTGTCTATCTGCACATCGCTCGCGGCCTCTACTACGGCTCCTACAAGGCGCCGCGCGAAATTCTCTGGATTCTCGGCGTTGTCATCTACCTGCTGATGATGGCGACCGGCTTCATGGGCTACGTTTTGCCCTGGGGTCAGATGTCTTTCTGGGGCGCGACCGTCATCACCGGTTTCTTCTCGGCTTTCCCTCTGGTCGGTGAGTGGGTTCAGCAGTTCCTGCTCGGCGGCTTCGCCGTCGATCAGCCGACACTGAACCGCTTCTTCTCGCTGCATTACCTGCTGCCCTTCATGATCGCCGGCGTCGTCGTCCTGCACATCTGGGCCCTGCACGTCACCGGCCAGACGAACCCCACAGGCGTAGAGGTCAAGACCAAAACGGATACCGTTCGTTTCACGCCTTACGCAACGCTCAAGGATGCGCTCGGCGTCTCGGTCTTCCTGATCGTCTACGCCTATTTCGTCTTCTACCTGCCGAACTATCTCGGCCACGCCGATAACTACATTCCAGCCGACCCGCTGAAGACTCCGGCCCACATCGTTCCGGAATGGTACTTCCTGCCGTTCTACGCAATGCTGCGTTCGATCACCTTCAATGTTGGGCCGATCGACTCCAAGCTCGGCGGCGTCCTGGTCATGTTCGGCGCCATCATCGTGCTGTTCTTCCTGCCCTGGCTCGACACCTCGAAAGTCCGCTCGGCGGTTTATCGTCCGTGGTTCAAGCTGTTCTACTGGCTGTTCGTGATCAACGCGATCGTCCTCGGCTGGCTCGGTTCGCAGCCTGCTGAAGGTGTCTTCGTCATGATCTCGCAGTTTTGCACGCTCCTCTACTTCGCATTCTTCCTGGTCGCGATGCCGGTTCTCGGCCTAGTGGAAACACCGCGCCGTATTCCGAACTCGATTACCGAAGCGGTCCTCGAAAAGCGCAACAAGACGGCCGCGGCCAAGGCCAGTGCAGCGGCCTGAACGAGCGACGGGAAGGATAGAAATATGAAAAAGCTTGTTGCAAGCATTCTCTCGCTCGCTGTCGCAGCCAGCCTCGGCGGCATCGCGTTTGCCCAGGAAGCCGCTCCGGCCGCTCATCACGAGGAAAGTGCGACGCCGCACTATCCGCTGAAGGAGCCGAAGGAACTCGACTGGACCTTCGCAGGCCCGTTCGGCCATTACGACAAGGGTCAGCTGCAGCGCGGTTTGAAAGTCTATACGGAAGTCTGTTCCGCCTGCCACTCGATGAACCTCGTGCCCTTCCGTACGTTGGGCGATCTTGGTTATTCGGATGCGCAGATCAAGGCTTTCGCTGCGAATTACGAAGTCCAGGACGGCCCGAACGCGAGCGGCGAAATGTTCACCCGCAAGGCGGTCCCATCAGACCACTTTCCGTCGCCCTACCCGAATGCAGAAGCAGCTGCTGCCGCAAACAATGGCGCGGCTCCGCCTGACATGTCGCTGCTCGCCAAGGCACGCGAAGTCGAGCGCGGCTTCCCGCAGTTCGTCTTCGACATCTTTACCCAGTACCAGGAAAGCGGTCCGGATTATATCTACTCGCTGCTGACCGGATATGAAGAGGCGCCGGCGGGCTTCCAGGTTCCGGCAGGTGCCCACTACAATCCGTATTTTCACGCTGCCGCTGCCTTCGCCATGCCGAAGCCGCTCTCCGACGACCAGGTCACCTATGATGACGGCTCGCCGCAGACGGTCGACCAGTATGCCAAGGATGTTGCTTCGTTCCTGATGTGGGCTTCCGAACCGCACCTCGAAGCGCGCAAGCGCACTGGCTTTATGGTCATGATCTTCCTGCTGATCTTCACAGTGCTGATCTATCTGACCAAGCGGTCGGTCTATTCCCGGATTGATCACTAAGCGATCTTCATTCTCAACGAAAGGCGGCTTGTCGGCCGCCTTTTTTATTTGGTTTGGTTCGGCGCAGTTCTACTCCTTGAATCGACGCATCAGGCTTTCCGAAAATCGATTCCGATTTGCGGGCCGATGCTGTAGTGTGCCCGCGTTTCATGCCCTCGCAGATACGGATTTTCGATGAACCATACGCTTTCGGAGCTTGCGGCCAGCATCCGCTCCATTCCGGATTACCCCAAGCCCGGCATCATCTTTCGCGACATCACGACATTGCTCGGCAATCCGCGTGCCTTTCGCCGCGCGGTCGATGAGCTTGTACAGCCCTATGTTGGCCTGAAGGTCGACAAGATCGCCGGCATGGAAGCGCGAGGCTTTATCCTCGGCGGCGCGGTCGCACATCAGCTATCCTCGGGATTCGTACCGATCCGCAAGAAGGGCAAGCTGCCGCATGAGACGGTGCGCATCGCCTACAGCTTGGAATATGGCGTGGACGAGATGGAGATGCATCGCGATGCCGTCCAGCCGGGCGAGAAGGTGATCCTCGTCGACGATCTGATCGCCACGGGCGGCACCGCTGTCGGGGCGACGCAGCTTCTTCGCCAGATCGGCGCGGAGGTCGTCGGCGCCTGCTTCGTCATCGACCTGCCAGATCTCGGCGGCCGCAAGAAACTCGAGGATCTCGGCGTCGACGTGCATACTCTCGTAGAGTTTGCTGGTCACTGAGCGCGTCAATTCCAGCAGAGCCGTTCAGGCGTTTGCTGGCATTGCTTCTGTCACATCACTCGAATTCCAGCACGCTGCTTTCGAAGCGGATGATGGGAATACCGTGCTGGTTGACGCCTTCGCAGAGGATGCTGTTGATATGCCAGCCCGGCCGCGAAGCGAGCGGGCGGCCGGAGAGAAAGGTCACGGAATAGCTGACCGTCTCGTCGACAAAGACCGGCTTCAGCCATTGCAGCTTCTGGAAACCGGGCGAGGGACCGAGGTTCGGCGGTTGCAGGCCTTCGCTCTTCAGCCGGTCGATCTCCGCCATCCAGTATTTGAGGAAACATTGCATCCAAGCGGCCGTCGTATGCCATCCGGAGGCGCAGAGCCCACCAAACATCGTGTCCCGGGCCGCATCCTTGGCCGTATGGAAGCGCTGCGGATCGTATTTCCGGGCGAAGCGGAGGATCTTTTCTTCCGTGAAGACATAGGTGCCGATCTCGCTTTTCTCACCGGCGGCGTAGAGTTCGATCATCCTCATGCGCGGGCCTCAGGCCTGCCACGCATGCCGAAGATGACGGAATTTTCCGACAGGCAGATCAGTTCGCCGCGCTGATTTTCCACCTCATGGCGAAACTTGACGATGCCGAGGCCGGGACGCGAGCGGAGGGCACGCGCCTCCAGCACCGTCGAATGGCCGGAGAGCGTGTCGCCTGCCAGCACAGGTTTGCGCCACTCCATGAAGTCGACGCCGGGCGCGCCTTCGCATAGGGAATTCAACACATAGCTGTCGGCCATCATGCGCATGAACATCGCCGAGATGTGCCACCCGGAGGCGGCAAGTCCACCGAGGATGCTCGCGCGGCCGGCAATTTCATCCAGATGCATCGGCTGCGGATCGAACTCGGTAGCAAATTCGATGATTTCCGGCGCCGTTACGGCTTTCGGGCCGAGCGGAAAGCGCCGACCGGGTTGGAAATCCTCATAGGCGAGCTTTTCTGCAGGCATCAAGGCCTCCCATCATAGGCAGGCCTCATTGCTTACAATAGCATCCGCGCGGGCTCAATGATTCCGTAGGGATAAACAGCATGGCTGAACTAAGGTCGATACTCGATGAGGCGGCGCGCGAAGGACTGATCACCGCCGAGGCCGGCGAGCGGCTGGCGCCGTTCCTTGCGGCGCGTGGCGTCGTCGTCGAGCAGCGCGCCAAAGCAGATTCTGAACCAGCCTGGTCTGATACTGAAACGCCGCGCTTCGTGCGCGGCTTCCACGACGTGCTGATCACGATCGGCATCCTGATTGCGCTCGCGGGTCTCTGGGGGCTCACCTCCCTTTATGCGGTGCTGCCAGCAATCCTAGCGCTGGCGGAAATCGTCGTGAAGCGTCAGCGCCTTGCACTGCCGGCCGTCGTGCTGACGCTGGCTGTCTTTGCCTGGACTTTCCGGATGATGCTGTCACTTTATCCGTCCAATGCCGATCTATGGCTGACTGGCGAGGGTATCGACGGGTTCATCGTTGCATTCCCTGTCATTATGGGGCTTTTCTATCTGCGCTACCGTGTGCCGCTTGCCCTCGCGCTTTCGATCTTCTCCGGTCTTGCCCTTATCCTTGCGCTCGTCTTCCGCCTGCTGCAATGGGCGAGCGGCGACGATGCCTTCATCCTCAATCATGCCGCGCTCGTCTCGATCATCCTGTTTGCCTGCGCCACAGGTCTGTTCGTTGCCGCGCTCGGCTTCGATATCAGCGACAGGCTGCGCCGGACGACGCGATCGGATGTTGCCTTCTGGCTTCATCTCGTTGCGGCGCCGGCCCTGCTTTACAGCATCCGGCTATTGCTCTCACTCGATGGGGGCTGGCTGGACATCATGGATGCGAATTCCTTTAAGACGCCAGTCGTTGTCATAATCGTCGCGTTGCTGATGCTGATCGGTCTGATCATCGATCGGCGCGCCTTCGTCACGTCGGGCCTGCTGACGCTGGGACTGGCGATCTATGGGATATTCAGGCAGGGAAGTGCGACCGTCGATACTTACATCTTCGGAACGCTCGTAGTCGTCGGCGTGATCGTGCTGGTCATCGGCACCGGCTGGATGCCGCTTCGGCGCATCGTGCTGCGCGCTTTGCCGTCAACCGTCGTGGAAAGGCTGCCGCCTGCGTGAGCGACAGCAGCTTTAGTTTTTCGTTTGACGCATGTCGTTGTCGCAAAACCGCCGCACACTTTGTGCGACGCGCCTTGTGCATTACGTATTGAAGCGGAAGTGAATGACGTCGCCATCCTGGACGACATATTCCTTGCCTTCGTCGCGCGCCTTACCGGCTTCCTTGGCGCCGACTTCTCCGCCGAACTGGATATAGTCGTCATAGGCGATGGTGTTGGCGCGGATGAAGCCGCGCTCGAAATCCGAGTGGATCACACCGGCCGCCTGCGGGGCCTTGGTGCCGCGCTCGATCGTCCAGGCGCGCGTTTCCTTTGGACCGACGGTGAAATAGGTGATGAGGTGGAGCAGTTTGTAGCCGGCACGGATCAGGCGATCGAGGCCCGCTTCGTCGAGGCCGAGAGCCGAGAGGAACTCCTTGGCTTCCTCATCGGGCAGCTGGGCGACTTCTGACTCGATCGCAGCCGAGATGATCACGGTTTCGGCACCCTGTGCTTTTGCCATCGCGGCGACGGCTTCGGTATATTTGTTGCCGGTCGCCGCATCGCCTTCCGACACGTTACAAACGTAGAGAACCGGATGGGAAGTCAGGAGGTTCAGCCCCTTCAGGATGCGGATTTCTTCGGCGTCGAGCTTGGAAAGCAGGGTGCGGACGGGTTTGCCATCCTGCAGCAGGGCGAGCGAGGCTTCCATGATCGGCAGCATGGCCATGGAATCCTTATCCTTGCCGGTGGCGCGCTTGCGGGTCTGCTCGGTGCGGCGCTCAAGACTTTCGAGGTCGGCGAGCATCAGTTCGGTCTCGATCGTTTCGGCGTCGGCAACGGGATCGATGCGGCCTTCCACGTGGGTGATGTCGCCGTCCTCGAAGCAGCGCAGCACATGCACGATGGCATCGACTTCGCGGATATTGGCGAGGAACTGGTTGCCGAGGCCTTCACCTTTAGACGCACCACGCACGAGGCCGGCAATATCGACGAAGTTGATGCGGGTCGGGATGATTTCCTTCGACTTCGCAATGTCCGCAAGCTTCCGCATGCGTTCATCGGGCACGGCCACTTCGCCTGTGTTCGGTTCGATCGTGCAGAAGGGATAGTTTGCCGCCTGCGCGGCAGCCGTCTTGGTGAGCGCATTGAAGAGGGTCGATTTGCCGACATTCGGCAGGCCGACGATACCGCATTTGAAGCCCATGGCTGAAACCTGCTGTTCTCTGGAATTCCTTGGCCGTGGCTATGGGATAAAGGAGGGGAGCGGTCAAGTCTTGGAGAGCTTTTCTCGCAGCTGCCTTGCCGATAGGGCGTACCGGTCCTATTCTTATGGCGTGGGATTTCCCTTGGCATGAGGTGTCGAAATTCTGCAATCGAAAAGGTTTAGTTAGAACGAAACCCCTTCCCATGTCATCAACGGGCGGATTTCCGATGGTTGACAACGATATTGCCTTAAAACCCAAGACCAAAACGAAGCCCAAGCTGGATAAGCCAAAGCTCTACAAGGTCATTCTCGTCAATGACGATTACACACCGCGTGAGTTCGTCATCATGGTGCTGAGAGCCGTCT
The DNA here is from genome assembly GCF_014195325.1 of Rhizobium sp. BK650. Lineage (GTDB taxonomy): Bacteria > Pseudomonadota > Alphaproteobacteria > Rhizobiales > Rhizobiaceae > Rhizobium. Next base: position 402,704 of record NZ_JACIBK010000001.1, read on the forward strand.
TCCGAATGAGCGAGGATGCCGGATATCGTGTGATGATGACGGCACACAAGCTCGGCTCTTGCGTGGTCGTGGTCTGCACCAAGGATATTGCGGAGACAAAAGCCAAGGAGGCCATCGACCTTGCCAAGGAGATGGGCTTCCCGCTGATGTTCACCACGGAGCCCGAGGAATAGCAGGCTCCCAAGCGTTTCCGGTCTATGACTGTCGGCGGATCTGGTAACCGGTCTTGTCCTGCAGGAAGCCGCAATTTTCATAGAAACGCAGCGTTGCCGGATCTTTCGATCCTGTCAGCAGCATCACTTTGTAGCAGCCGGCTTCCCAGGCTTGTGCGATCGCATGCCGGATGATTTTGCCGGCATAGCCCTGTTTGCGATGACCGGCGTGGGTGACGACGTTTTCGATCAGCGCATAGGAGGCGCCGTTGCGCGTCAGGTTGGGTATGACGATCAGCGTTACCGTCGATGCTGCGATCTCGTCGATAAAGCCGATAAAAACCGTCATGCCGGGCTGGGCCAGAATGGCAGAGAAACGGTCCTGCGCTAACTCAGGAGCAAGCTCCCGATCGGTGGAATTGATGTGCCTGTAAAGCGCGAGCAGGTTCTGCAGGTCGGCGGAGGCTGCTCGCCGGATGGTAAAATTCCCACTCGCCATCCCGCTCATTCGCTCTTGTTGCCGAACATCTTCTTCAGCATCTCGGCCATCGGCCCGGTTGCCGGGAGTTTCTGCTGGCCCTGATTGCGCGCCTGATGGATATGGGATTTTCCCGCCGGCTTCTTCTCCGGCTTCGGCTTTTCGTCTTCCGCCTTGCCGCCGAGCGCTAGCGCGATCTTGTTCATCAGCTGGGAATCTTCGTGGCGGACCAGCATCTCCGCATTGTCTGCGAGCGTATCCAGCAGAGGCTCCAGCCAGGCGCTATCGGCCTTGGCAAAGTCGCCGAGCACATGGTTATGCACGAGTTCCTTGGCGCCGGGGTGGCCGATGCCGATACGCAGCCGGCGGTATTCTCTGCCGCAGTGAGCGTCGAGCGACTTGATGCCGTTGTGGCCGCCATGGCCGCCGCCGATCTTCAGCCGCGCCTTACCAGCCGGCAGGTCGAGTTCGTCATAAATTGCCACGAGATCTGCAGGCTGCAGCTTATAGAAGCGCATGGCTTCGCCAACGGATTCGCCCGATAGATTCATGAAGGTCTGCGGCTTGATCAGCAGGACTTTCTCGCCGGCAAGCTCCCCCTCGGAGATCTCGGCTTTGAATTTCCTCGACCAGGGCGAAAAGGTGTGGCGGCGATAGATGGCATCCACCGCCATGAAGCCGACATTGTGCCGGTTGCCGGCATATTTCGCGCCGGGATTGCCGAGACCCGCGATGATCAGCATGGCCTGTCTTCCTTACAAGAGCTGTCGCCGTTCACGACAGCGAAACAGCAGCAAAGTCAAGTGGGAAAGGCAAGCGACAGTCAGTTCAGGAGACGCAGGCCGTATTTCAGGAAGATCTGCTTCTGCTCGCCGCTGGCGATCAGCTTGTCGAGCGAGGCCTGCATGCGAGTCAGAAGGTCGTCGGGAAAGTTCTTCTCGCAGGCAATGCCCATCGGTTGAGAGGAGAGAACGGTCACCATTTCCAGCGGCTGGTCGGTCTTCAGCTTGTCGAAGTAGAGTTCGGAGATCGGCATCATGTCGATGCGGCCGCCGAGCAGCTTGCGCAGTGTCGCGTTGAAATCGCTGGCGAGATCGAGTTTGGTGAAGCCCTTCTCCTTCAGTATCACTTCGGTGTAATCGTCGCGTTGCGTGCCGATCACGTATTTCTTTGCGTCTTCGAGATTTGCGGCCGAGACGCCAGATCCCTTGCGGGTGATCAGGATGTTGCGATCAACGAGCAGCGGCTCGACCCATTTGAAAAGGGGGGCGCGGGAGGCATTATGTGCGGTTGCGAAAACGCAGGTCATCGGCGTTGAGCGGGCCAGGCTAAAGGCTCGCGCCCAAGGCATCACGTCGAGCGTATAACCGACACCGATATCAGCCATGACCTTCTCGACCTGTTCGACGGTCGCACCCTTGATCACCTTTCCCTCGCGGTAGTTGAAGGGGGCGTATTCCTCCGTCACGAAGGCTATCGTCTGGGCAGAGGCCGACGCGGCTAAGCAGGGCAGGGTAAGAAGAGCAAGAAGCAGCAGCTTTTTCATCGCGATACCTCTCATATCTCGTCAGTTCATGAAGCGCGCGCCACGTTCGGCAGGGAACTGCTCAGTTCCTCGATCAGCTTGGTGGCATTCTGCGGACGGTGGAACAGATAGCCCTGACCATAGTCGAGGCCCATCTGATGCAGCGTTCCGCATTCCTCCTCCGTTTCGATGCCTTCGGCAATGACGGTACAGTTCATCTTATGCGACAGCGTGGTGATGCCTTCGATCAGCATGCGGCTCTTCTGGCGCACGTCATCGTCCGCATCATTGATGGCGCGGGTGAAGGACTGGTCGATCTTGATGATATCGACGGGGAAGCGGTTGAGATAGCTCAGCGACGAATAGCCCGTACCGAAATCATCAAGCGCAATGCGGCAGCCGAAACGACGCAATTCGGCCACGACCATGCGGATTTGCGGGTTGTCGTGCATCAGCACGGCTTCCGTAATCTCGACGACGATACGATCCGGCAGGATGCCGTGGCGGCCCAGTATGGCTGCAAGGCGGGCAGCGAGCGCCGGCTCGAACTGAAGCGGCGAGAAATTGATTGCAAGATAGGTATCCTGCATGCCCGGCAGGCGGGAAATCTTTGCCAGATTGGCGACTGCCTTTTCCATGATGACATTGCCGACGCGGACAATCTTGGCGGTTTCTTCGGCGACGCTGATGATCTCGGCCGGCGGCATGAGGCCCTTTTGCGGGTGGTTGAGACGCATCAGCGCCTCGAAACCGGCAATGCCGCGGCCGTTTAGCTTGACGATCGGCTGAAGATAGGCCTCGAACCAGTCGTCGGCGAGACCAGCTTCGATATGAGCTTCGATCTCAGCGCGGCGACGAGCATGATCAAGCATGCCGTTGTCGAAGATCTGAGCTCCATTCTTGCCGTCGCGTTTCTTGGCGTACATGGCCATGTCGGACTTCTGCAGCAGTTCGGCGGCGGTCGTGGCATGGCGAGGGTAGATGGCGATACCGATGGAGGCGCTGAGATGCATGTCCGGCCCGAAGGGCTTCTCGAAGATCGAAGCGATCTGGTCGGAAAGGGCGCTGGCGCGCTTTTCGGCATTCTTCGCCGGCAGAAGGATGGCGAATTCATCGCCACCGAGGCGGGCAGCTTCGTCGGAGGGCGCAAGCAGGGTCTTTAGACGCTCAACGAGTTCGATGAGGGCTGCATCGCCTGCGGCATGGCCCATATTGTCATTGATCCATTTGAATCGGTCGAGATCGACGAAGAGACAGGCGAGTTCCTGATCGGCGGCATCGGCGGCTGCAATCTTGCTATCGAGTACAGCCTCGAAACCCTGGCGGTTCAGGAGGCCTGTCAGATGGTCGGTGATAGCTTGGCGATGGTTGCGATCTTCCGAAGCCTTGAGTTCTGTCACATCGGTCATGACGGAAAGCGACTGCCCTTCCTGTCCCTGGGTCGTCAACGCTGTTTCCATGATGAGGGCATCCATGATGCGGCCGTCCATGCAGACGAACTTGACGGTCACGTCGCCGGTGCCGTTCTCGCGCTGGCTCTTGCGCTTGATGAACTTGTCACGGGTGAACGGCGTGACGAGATCGGAGAAATTCCGGCCGATCACGGTGGAACGGTGATAGCCGGTCGCAAGCAGCCAGTAATCGCTGACAGCGGTGATGCGGTCTTCTTCGTCGAGGGAGAAGAGCATCGCGGGGGTCAGATTGTAGATGTCGGTGGTGCGGCGATGCGCGAGCTTCAGCTCGGTTTCCTCGTTCTCGAGCTTCGTCTGCATTTCGTTGAAGCTTTGGGCAAGGCGGCCCATCTCGTCGTTCGACTGCCAATCGACATGGTGGCGGGAGCCGAGTTGGCGGGTCGCTTCGATCGCGGCCGTCAGACGCATCAGAGGCTTGATGACGAAGATGCGGTTGCCGATGAGCGCGGTCGCAAAAACGGCCAGCACCGCGAAAATGAAGATCGAGATGAAAACGACTTCTTCCTGCTTCAAGCCGGAAAACAGGCCGAGTGCCGGATAGAAGACGGAGATGCTGCCGAGGTTCTTGGGGCCGTCGACGGTGTTGTAGATGATGGCGCGGGAAACCTGCACCAGTTTGCCGTTGAAAGACTTCGGAATGGTGGACTGGCTGACGTCGAGCTCACCGGACTGGTCGCGTACTTCCACCCTTACGATGGCTCCCTGCGAAACGACCGTCGCGCTGATCTGGGTTACGCTGTCGGCATCGAGATCCCAAAGCGGCTTGGCCAGCGCCTGGGCATTCGCAACAAGAAGAACGGAAATATGGTCACGTATTTCCTTGTCGGCTCGCTCGGAAGAAAGGAAAAGAAAAAGAACAAACAGGGGAGCTACAAAAATAAGCAGCGCGCCGCAAACAATTGAAAAAAATCTGTTCTCAACGGAATTATTCATGGTTCCGTTTGCTCCACGGGGGTCGGAATATTCTGCGGTTACTCAGCGGGGCGGAAACTTCGCAACAGCGGGAGCATGCTTCCATGAATGTGTTAAATGTTGCTGAAATGGGCCTTTTCGGGCAAAGAAAAGCCCGCTCTCCTCACGGAAAGCGGGCCTTATGCTTTACAAATTGATAGAAGCGATCAGGCTTCTGCTTCGCCTTCGGCGGCAGCTTCGTCGACGCCGGCAGCCGGAGCAATAATCGTCGCGATGGTGAAGTCGCGATCGGCGATGACAGGCGTGACACCCTTCGGCAGCGTGACTTCCGAAATGTGAATGCTGTCGCCGATCTTGTGGCCAGAGAGGTCGACCGTGAAGAATTCCGGGATCGCGTTAGCCGGGCAGTGAACTTCGACTTCGTGACGAACGATGTTCAGGACGCCGCCGACCTTGAGGCCCGGGGACTTTTCTTCATTGATGAAGTGGACCGGGATTTCAACGGTAACCTGGGTGTTGCCGGATACGCGCAGGAAATCGACGTGCATCGTGAAGTCGCGGACTGGGTCGAGTTGGTAGTCCTTCGGCAGAACCTGATACTTCTTGCCGTCGACGTCGATGGTCGCAACGGTGGTCATGAAGCCACCGGCATGAATCCGCTTCGTCACCTCATTGGTGTTGATAGCGATAGAAATCGGGGCCTGCTTGTCACCATAGATGACAGCGGGAATAAAGCCGTTGCGGCGGAGTTCACGGGCGGACCCCTTACCAACCCGTTCGCGCGCCTCGGCCTTGAGCTCGTAAGTTTCGTGGCTCATGGCTAGTCCTTTCGAGGTTATTTGGAGAGCCCGCGACCGGCTAAAGGCCTTATGTCGTCGGACCGGAGGCGGGCAGTGCCCATCCTCATCCGCGTTGCCTCCAAGGGTGTCTACGCGGACGCGTGGCCTATAATATAAGTGTCATGTAAACGCAAGCGGCCCGGGGAGGCCTCCGATCGATCCTGCCTAACCGACAGGATAGCCGTCATATTCGGCTGAATGCAATCCACGGTATTTTGTGACGTCTTTTAAAAACCGCCGATAAGCCTTCGTTGTTCGGGCGTTAATCACAAAGTCGAACGCGAGGGTTCCCCTTTACCTGCAAGAGTGCCGGATTATTCGTTCTTTAACGCGGCCACACCGAATGTCAGCCGCTAAAGTATGGATTTTCTGATGTTTGCGATCGTATCTTGCCTGACATATCAACACGACTTGACGCTGGTTCTGGTTGCTGCGGCGCTATGTCTCGTGTCCAATCTCGGAACGATCCTGTTCCTGAGAAGCGCTGGCAGGTCAAAAGGCGCGCCGCGCTGGATCTGGCTCTCCGTCGCCGGGGCGGCCGGCGGCTTCGGCATCTGGGCAACGCATTTCGTCGCCATGCTTGCCTATGATCCGGGCATCGTCGTCGGTTATGATCGCGACCTGACGCTTATTTCGCTCGGGGCGGCCTTTGCCTCTACCTTTATAGCCGGCCTTGCTGCCGTGTCGCTAACCGGGTCTCAGGCCAGTATCGCCGCGGGCCTGGTTTTCGGTGTCGGCGTTGCAGCCATGCATTTCATCGGCATGGCCGGTCTGCAGGTTCCTGGCGCAGTCGTTTGGGATCGGCAACTCGTTATCGCTGCGCTAATCATATCGGTTGCCATGGCGACCTGGGGATTTACCCTTACAAAGAACTGGAAAGGTTCGAGCTGGAGTATTCTCGCTGCAGCTTCAGCGCTGTCGCTAGGCATCGTCCTGATGCATTTCACTGCAATGGGCGCGCTCTCGTTTATCGAAGGGGGTGGGCACCCCATCGAGCCTCAGGCGCTCTCGAAGCCGTTCCTGCTGGCGACTATTCTCGCCGTGTCGATCTCCATGCTCGCCTCGGGTATTTCGGCATCGATCATCGCGTTCAGGGCCGCCAAGCAGGCGAGCGCAAGCGAAACCAAGTTTGAGCTGCTCGTGCAGGGCGTTACGGATTACGCAATCTATATGCTTGATCCATCAGGCGTCGTGACGAACTGGAATGCAGGCGCCGAGCGCGCGAAGGGCTACACTGCAGCCGAAATTATAGGCGAGAATTTCGCGCGGTTTTACTCTGCCGAAGACCGACAGAAGGGCCTTCCAAAACTGGCGCTCGAAACCGCGCTGGCCAACGGCAGATTTGAGGCCGAGGGGCTGCGTTTTCGCAAGGACGAGTCCTCGTTCTGGGCCCATGTCGTCATCCAGCCCGTGTATGACGATAGCCGTCACCTCATCGGATACGTGAAGATTACCCGCGATATCACGCAGGCAAAGATCGACGGGGACCGCATCAAAGAAGTATCGAGGAACCTCGATCTCGCGCTGGAGAACATGAGCCAGGGTATCTCGATGTTTGACCGCAACGAGCGGCTGATCCTCGCAAATGCCAGGTACAGCCAGCTCTTCGGGTTCCCTGAGAGTTTCATTCGTCCAGGTCTTGCGTATTCGGAGATCGTTCGCAGTGGCTATCAGATTGCTTTTGGCGACGATGACGCGGCAGACGCAAGGGCGACCGATCACTATCGCCGGCATATGGCGACTATGCGTTCAGGTCAGAAGACCCTTGTGCATCAGACCGCGAAAGGCCGCTCAATTCTCGCGACATTCAGTGTTTTGGCGGATGGCGGCTGGGTCACGACATTCGAAGACATTACCGAGCGGCTGGCGCGCGAAGAGAAAATCGCGTTCATGGCCAAGCACGATGCTTTGACCGGTCTGCCGAACCGTCCCACTTTCAATGATTATCTGTCGCATCAGCTGACAATCGCCAAAAGGCTGTCCAGCAAGGTTGCGGTCATTGGCATCGATCTGGATAAATTTAAAGAAATCAATGACCAGATGGGCCATGTCGCAGGCGATTTTGTGTTGAGCACCTTGGCCGCACGATTGAACGGCATTCTGCGTGACGAGGAGCTCGTCGCTCGGCTGGGAGGAGATGAGTTCGCAGCTGTGAAGCGTTTCAATGACAGGGGAGAGCTGGACGACTTCATTGCGCGGCTGGAAGTCACGCTCACGGAGAGGATGGATTTCGAGGAACATCAGATCGTCCCTGGTGCAAGCGTCGGAGTTGCACTTTACCCTGAAGCCGGCGAGAAGGCGGAAACGCTTCTCGCCAATGCCGATCTCGCTATGTATCGCGCAAAGCATGAAGTCGAGCGCAACGTCTGCTTCTACGAAGAATCCATGGACGAAGCGTGGCGGGATCGGAGAAAGCTCGCTCGCGACCTCTGGGCCGCGATCGAGCGCGACCAGATGTACCTTCACTATCAGATTCAGAAGTCAGTGGCGACAGGTAGAACGACCGGCTACGAAGTGCTGCTCAGATGGAACCACCCCGAACGCGGAAACATCTCGCCTGTCGATTTTATTCCGATCGCCGAGGAGTGCGGTGCGATCGTGCCCATCGGCGAGTGGGTACTTCGCGAGGCCTGCAGGGAAGCTGTCAGCTGGAATGATAATATCAAGATCGCCGTCAATATTTCACCCATCCAGATCGCTCACGCCAATATCGCCGAGCTGGTACGCTCCGTCCTTAAGGAGACCGGCTTGCCCGCCTCGCGGCTCGAACTTGAAATTACCGAGTCATCCATCATCGTCGACAAGAGCAAGGCGCTGGCTGCAATGCGCGCATTGAAACAACAGGGCGTTGCGATCGCGATCGACGATTTTGGAACAGGCTATTCGTCGCTCGAGACCCTTCGCTCGTTCCCCTTCGACAAGATCAAGCTTGATCGTAGCTTCATGAACGAAGTCGAGACCAGCCAGGAAGCAAAGGCGGTCATTCGGTCCATTCTGGCGCTGGGACGCGGACTGTCGATTCCCGTGCTTGCCGAGGGCGTCGAAACGCTGAGCCAGCTTGAATTGCTGACATCCGAAGGCTGCGACGAGGCCCAGGGATATTATTTCGGTCGACCGGCACGAATGGAACAGCAATCGGCTGCCCTCAATACCGCGGCGTGACGTGGAGCGAGAGGCGCGCGTGCGGCTCTCCCCTGCCGTGATCCCAAAATAAGCATTTGTCCGAACGTGCCGGGTTGACTTCCGAAGATATCCGATCTTCCTATGCCGCATTCAAAGCGGCTGAGGAGAGTGCGAATGCGTCTGAAACTTGTCACGACAACGAGCCTTGTTGCCTTATCGCTGTTCGGGGCAGCGAAAGCGGCTGAGGTCAATCAGGATGGAGCAAACAAGCTTCGCGACAGTCTGACGAAGGTGTTGCCTGACGATTTCGCAAAAAGCGGCTTTTTAACCGTCAATCCGGCGGGCAACCGCTACGAGGTCATTTATGACTTTGCCAAGCTGCTGAGCAAGCTGAACCCGACCGGAGTCGTGGTGAATGGCCTGGCACCGTGGTCGGTTTTCGCCACGCCGCTTGATAGCGGTCTGTGGAATCTCGAGGGCAATAACAACCTCAACATCTCCGGCAACTTCAAGGGACCAGACGACAAGAAGACGGAGTTTACCTATTCCATCGCCTCAATGGTCTATAACGCCGTCTTCGATCCGGCGATCGCCTATCTGCGTTCCGGCGATTTCAAAGCCAGCGACATCCGCCTCACGTCAAAGTCGGATATCGACCAGGTCGAGGCCAGTTTCGCCGGCATGAACTACAGGCTCGATTCGACCGATAGCGCCAGCGGCAGCGGTCGCCTCGATTTCAAGGCGAGCGGTTCGCTCTCCGCACTGTCTGAAACGGTAACCAGTCCACAGACGCCGCCGGTCACCATCAAGGCAGATTCGATCGATTTCAACGCCGGCGTCGCAAGCCTGCCGGCAAAGGAAATCCGGAATATCGTCTTCTTCATCCTGGATCATGTGGATGAGAAAGAATTGAGCAAGGAGGACGGAGACAAGCTGAAGTTGATCCTCAAGGCATCCTTCCCGCTGTTCTCTTCAGTCAACGAAACGATTACGGCGAACAATCTGACGATAGCCACAGCCGCGGGAAGTGGCGGCGCAAAGTCTTTCGGCTATAATTTCTCCATCGACGGACCGAGCGACACCGTCCGGTTTGCCTTCGGCATGAATGCCCAAGACGTCATGCTCGACAGCCCTGTGGTGCCCGCGGCCTATCATGGTTTCCTCCCAAAGAGTCTCGACATGCAGTTTGCCGTTCCCGACATGAATTTCGCTGCTTTCAGCGATGAATTCATGAAGGTTGACCTCTCGTCCGGCGCTAATTCCGAGGAAAGCGGCAAGCAGGCTGTTGAAAAGCTTTTCCCGGATGGTGTCGTCGTCGTGAATCTGCCGAAGTTCACCGCTGTCGCCGACCTCTATGACATCGACGTGACCGGAAGGCTGCAGGGGCGCATCGATACCCAGAAAGACTATTCGGTAGAGGCTTCGGTCCTGGCGCGAGATCTCGACAAGTCGATCGCTGCGGTTCAGGAGCTTGCCAAGAGCGATCCCAATCTTCAGCAGGTTTCGTTCGGCATGATGATGGCCAAGGGTTTTGCCAAGACCGATCCTGATGGCCGCTCGCGTTGGGATATCAGCGTTGCCGCGGACGGCTCGGTGGCGATCAACGGTCAACAGATCAAGGGACCGGATGCCGACGACCCGGAACAGAATGATGATCAGGGGCAGGAGCCGGATCAGGGTCAGGATCAAGCCCCGTCGCAGCAGCCCTAAGTCTTCTCACTGCTATCAGCGATTACCGAAGCCGGCCTCGTGCCGGCTTTTGTTTTCGGTTGACAGTTTTGACCAGTCGATTTCGGCGACCCGGCTGCCTGGCATTGTCGACTCTAAGGCCTTCACGATGGAATTATCGTTTCCAAAATGGCTCACCGAATGCCGGTGGTGAGTCACTGCCGAACACTACGGATCAGCGTTGAGCATTGAAGAATTATTGCTTCAATCGGCAGAGCCAGCTCTCTTTAGTCGAAGAGGCTGGACACGGACTCTTCCTGAGCCGTGCGGCTGATGGCTTCGCCAATTAGCGGCGCCGTTGTCACGACACGGATATTGTGAGCCGAAAGCACCGCTGTCGTGGGCTGAATCGAGTCGGTGATGACGAGTTCGCGCAGCTTCGAAGAGGTGACGCGAGTGACAGCGCCGCCGGAGAGGACGCCGTGGGTGATATAGGCTGTAACGCTGGAGGCGCCCTTGGCGAGCATCGCGTCAGCTGCATTGCAGAGCGTGCCGCCGGAATCGACGATATCGTCGATTAGCAGGCAGTCCTTGCCGGTGACATCGCCGATGATGTTCATTACTTCGGATTCACCTGGTCGCTCGCGACGCTTGTCGACGATTGCCAAAAGACAGTCCAGCCGCTTGGCGAGCGCACGGGCGCGAACGACGCCGCCTACGTCGGGCGACACGACCATGACGTTGCTGAGATCATAGTGGCTTTTGATGTCGCGCGTCAGCACGGGCAGGGCGAAGAGGTTGTCTGTAGGTATATCGAAGAAGCCCTGGATCTGACCGGCGTGGAGATCGAGCGTCATGACGCGGTCGGCGCCGGCTTCGGTGATCAGATTTGCGACGAGCTTGGCAGAGATCGGCGTGCGGCCGGAAGCGCGCCGGTCTTGGCGGGCATAGCCGAAGTAGGGGAGGACGGCGGTGATGCGACGGGCCGAGGAACGACGCATCGCGTCGATCATGATCAGCAGTTCCATCAGATGGTCATTGGCAGGAAAGGAGGTCGGCTGCACGAGGAAGACATCCTCGCCGCGCACATTTTCCTGGATTTCCACGAAGATTTCCTGGTCGGCAAACCTTCGGACGCTGGCTTTCCCTAAGGGAACATTGAGATAGTTGCAGATCGCTTCGGCGAGTTGCCGGTTCGAATTGCCTGCGAAAACCTTCATCTTGGTCCGCCTGTTATGCGCTGATAGCCGCGCTTTTTAGCCAGCTTCCCGGTGAATGCAAGGGCTAAGGCGTCACATACTTTTATATTTATAAAAAGCTTGTGACTAACCGCCCTGGCTTTGCCGCCAGGATGTAAACTCCGAAATCGTCTTGGAGGCGATCTGCTGCATCACGGAAGCAGGCACGCCAGCCCAGGGATCTGTCGCTGCCGTCGGCACGCTTTCCTGTCCCTGGATGCGATGCAATCGGGCGCCGGCATTGTCGAGCACATCCCAGACATAGACTACGGTAACTTTGCCCTCGTCGCTGAAAGCGGAGAGATAGCCCTTCAGAATGTAATCGCTGCTGGTGTCGTTGGAGCTCTTGATAGCGAGACCGTGTGCGCGGGCTTCTGCGCCGAGCTGACGCGACAGCGGGGTGACGGCCTGGACAGGTGCGCCGATGATCGGCAGGAAGCGGACGGTATTGCCGCGGGTCGAAGTCGACGAAGAGATAGAAGGATCGAGCGCTGCCGTCTGCGTCGGCTGTTGCTGCGGGACGGTTGGTTGCCCGGCTGCCGAGGAGAGAGGCGGCAGGGACTGGCCCTCGATCGGGCCGGAGGCGGCAGGTGAAGAGCCGTCGCGGGCAAGCGCGTCGGCCTGGGCTTGCATCGTCGTCGGCGGAGCGCCGGTGCCGGGTCGGTAGGCCTGTGCAGAATAGTTCGGCTGGGTCGGGCTCGCTTGCTGGCTATAGCTCGGCGTATAGCCTTTCCCGCGGGGGGCGGCTGGAAAGGTCGGCTGCGGCTCTCCGGCTATGCGTTCCGCCTCGCTTTGCGTCACCGGGGTGGACGAGCGTTGAACCATCGAGGAATCGCCGATCTCCATCGGCGGCGTCAGGTTCAGAGCATCGGTCGTATTGCAGGCAGAAAGCAAGACGAGGCAGAGCAGAAGCGTGGGCGCAGTCGCAACTCGCGTCATCCCCGGTTCGTCCTTCCCACATTCGCATCAGCCCCGTGCGAATTTATGCGGGCGGGGGGACCTGTCTGTCAATTCCGGATTCTTGCCGGTGATTGCAGAGGCTTAGACGCCGATGAAATCCAGAGGATGGCGCGAAAGCGCTCGTGGCGCTTCACCTGTGGTCAGATAGGTCTGGCCGAGGGTCATGGCCGTGCCGGTATCAGAATCGGCAATAATCATGTGCACGAAGAGCGACATGTTCGGCTCGATCGGCTGCGGGTTGCCGGCGTGGAACATTTGGTGCTCCATCCAGGAGGGTGAGAACCGCGCACCGAGCGAATAGCCGCAGGCATTGAGGCGATGGCGGGCAAGGCCGCGTTCGTCCATGATCCTGGCATGCATGTCAAAGACATCGCCGAATGTGTGGCCGGGCCTCAACACGGTTTCGATCGACTGGATCGTCTCAAGGCACGCGTTATAGAGTTCCCGGTGGCGGTGCGTCGCCTCGCCTATGACGATCGTGCGCATCATGGCGGCATGATAATGCGCATAGGCGCCGGCCCATTCGAGCGTCAGCTGATCATTGGCGTCGAGCTTGCGGCGGCCGGCCTTGTAGCGGCAGAGCAGGGCGTCTGCAGCCGAGCCTATGATGAATTCGTTGGCTGGGTAGTCGCCGCCGCCAGCGAGGATGGCGCCCTGCATGGCGGCGAGGATATCGGCTTCATCGGCACCAGGTTTTGTCAATCGCATCGCTGCGTCCAGCGCATCGTCTGCCAGTACGGCGGCACGCTCGACATAAGCAATCTCGGTCGGACTCTTGATGAGACGCAGGTTGCTGACGATGTAGGAGGCGTCGCTGATCTGGCCGAATGTCGTCAGCTGCGCGTCGAGCAGCCGAGCGACCCGGCCGGTCATGCCATGGGTGTCGTATTCGACGCCGATGCGGGCGCCGAGCAGGTCCATTTCGACGAGGAGGTTCTTGAGGTCCATCGTCGGGTCGGCGTTGACGCGGTCCACCCAAACGTGGATGTCCTCGATAACGGAGGTATGCCGGGCCTGACGCAAGTCGGCCGAGCGGGTCAGCAGAGCCATGGTGCCATCAGACTTGACGACCAGTGTTTGGAAGAAGCAGTAGCCAAACGTGTCGTAGCCAGTCAGCCAGTACATGCTCTCCTGTGCGAAAAGCAGCAGTGCGTCGAGCTTTTCTTCCTTCATCTTGTCCGTCAGGCGGGCAAGCCGGCTTGCGAATTCAGCCCGTTCGAAATGAAGTGCCATGCTTCTCACATCTCCCTGATGCTGATCGCCGAAATCTGGCGGCCGTAGTCCGGCTCCTTTTTATGTGTGGTCCGGCGATAGGAAAAAAAGCGCTCGCTATCGGGATAAGTGCAGAGGCCGAGGCTTTCGGCGTGCACGCCCGCTTTTTTCAGCCGCTCAACGGTCAGGCCCGGCAGGTCGAACATGGCGTGGCCCGGGATCGGGGAGGGGATGAAGTAACGTTCGTAGGCCGGATCATGAGCGAGGAAGCGTTCGACGAATTCAGGGCCGACCTCATAATTTGCCTGGCTGATCGAGGGGCCGAGGCAGGCGACGATGTCCTTTCTGGCGGCGCCAAGAGCCTCCATGGCATCGATAGTGTTTTCAAGCACGCCGGTCAGTGCGCCCTTCCAGCCGGCATGAGCTGCGCCGATGACCAGGTTTTTCGGGTCGGCAAAGAGGATCGGCCCGCAATCGGCAGCCAACACGCCGAGCGCGATGCCGGGCGTTGCCGTGACCAGCGCGTCCGCCTGCGGTCTGGAACCATCATAGTCAGGCCCAACAGTGACAACGTCGGGAGAGTGAACCTGATGGACGGTCGCAAGCCGTTCGACAGGCAGATCGAACCAGGCGGCAACGCGCCTGCGGTTTTCCTGCACATTGTCGCGCTCGTCATTCGAACCAAGGCCGACATTGAGGCCGCGATAGATACCTTCGGACACTCCGCCCGCGCGGGTAAAATAGCCGTGGCGGATTGCGCCGCCTACAGCTTCGTTCAGCAGCGCGCTTTCGATCGGTGCTGGGGAGGCAGCGTCTGTCATCTGATTTCCGGTTATGGGAGAGGGATCGATTCATCCTGGCCGGCTCTCGTCCGGCGAAGCATTTTAAGTTGCCGGGGATGTTGGCCACCGAGGCGCTGTCTGTCAATCCACTGGACGGAAGGGCATCAAGTCGACCGGCGGATAGGAGACGGCGAGCGCCTTGAAAAGCTCGCCCATCCGGCCTTCGCCCGCGCCTGCGAGCCGATCGACGGCGCCCTGAATAATCTGCTGCGTGCGGGGCTCCCGACCGCGGCCGAGCGCAGCGGCACGCTCCAGAATGCCGAGGCCGGTCAGGAAGTCGCCCTGATGCAGCGCACCATTGATGTGGACGTCGGCCGAGGCCGCCGTTTCCGCAAGCTGCTGGAAATCAACATGGCTCGTCAGGTCCGCTTCGCCCGGATGGGCAAGCGGTGGGTCGAATTCGTGCATGCGCACGGCCTGCAGCGTGTCCCCAAACCCGGTAATGAGGTGTCCGTAGTCGATTGCGAGCGCGGTGCCGCTGAAAGCTCGCAGCCTTTCGCAGATGGCCCTCATGACTGCCTGGCGCGCGGGCGAGATCTCGAACAGCGTGCCAACCGGCGCGTTCTGTGCGGGCTCAGGCAGCAGTGCCGGATCGATGCCGGCGACACCAGCTGCAAACATCAATTCACCATCGGCACCGAGACCGACCATGCGCTCGCGAAAGCCGGTCGGCGTGCGAACGAACTGGCGGATCGGGATCGCATCGAAGAGTTCGTTGGCGACGATCAGCGTAAAGCCGGGCGGTACTTCGTCGAAGCCCGCATGCCAGCTGATCTTGCCTTCATGCGGCTCGAGTGTCTGGCTCTGAACATCGCGCAGGCGTTCGCTGGTTTCGACGAGATGAACAGTCATATTATCGAAGAGCGGCGGGGCGATGCGCGAAATCACCCGCAGCATGTCCGCCATCATCGTGCCGCGGCCGGGACCGATTTCAACGAGGCGAACGCCGGCCGGTGTCCCATGGCGTTGCCAGGCGTGGACGACGAAGACGCCGATCATCTCGCCGAAGAGCTGGCTGACTTCAGGCGCAGTGACGAAATCGCCCGAACGGCCGAATGGTTCGCGGGTGCGGTAGTAGCCGTGTTCGGGATCGGCGAGGCAGAGCGAGAAATAGTCGGTAACGCTGATCGGCCCGTTTGCCTGAATGATCGTCTTGATCTTTTCGCCTAAAGGGGTGGTCATGGCGGTCGTCCGGTCGCTTCAGTGCTGCAGGGCAGCGGCCTGACGGCGGGCGCGGAAGATTGCCCAAAGGCCGAGCAGGATCATCGGGAAGGACAGGACCATGCCCATCGTCAGCCAGCCGGTGCCGAGGAGATAGCCAAGCTGCGCATCCGGCTCGCGGAAGAATTCCACGAAAATGCGCGATAGTGCGTAACCGCAGACGAAGACGCCGGTAATGAGGCCGGGGCTTTTCAGCGCCTTGATACCGTAGACGAGGGCGGCAAGGACGAGCAAGAGGACGATGCCTTCGAGGCCGGCTTCGTAGAGTTGGCTCGGGTGGCGGGCGAAGGGGCCGCCAGTCGGGAAGACGAATGCCCAGGGCACATCCGTCAGGCGGCCCCAGAGCTCACCGTTGACGAAATTGGCGATGCGGCCAAAGAACAGGCCGCAGGGCACGACCGTCGCGACGATGTCGAAAAGGCTCCAGATCGGAATGCGGTTGCGGCGGGCAAAAAGGATCATGGCGATCGTCGTGCCGGTCAGGCCGCCGTGGAAGGACATGCCGCCATTCCAGATCTGTACGGCGCGGATCGGGTTTTCGATGATGGCGCCGAGATCGTAAAAGAGGATGTAGCCGATGCGGCCGCCGAGTACGATGCCAAGGGCGGCCCAGACGATGAAATCGTCCAGCTGTGCTCTCGTGATGGGCGAGGTATTGTTCGGCCAGAGCGCATCGTTTGCAGCGATGCGGCGTGCATAGGCCCAGCCCAGCAGGATGCCGGCGACATAAGCCAGGCCGTACCAGTGAATCGCCAACGGGCCGATCGAAAAAGCGATCGGATCGATATTAGGGAAAGGCATTATAGCAAGAAGATCAGCAGCTATCGGCAAGGTTTTCCTACCCGTTGAGATGCGCGGAACATGGCTCCGTGATCTCCGACGGTCAAGTGCATTGTTCATTACGGCCCTAGGGTGAGAGCTTATCCCGTGCAAAGCGCTTGCATCCTCAACGGCGAAGCCCTACCTCCATTTCAGTGGCCGTAAGGCCTGACATTTACGTCGTGCGAAGGGAGAAATACGCCATGACGACCGGAACGAACCGCATCATGGATGAATTCGCCAAGCTGATGACCGATGCCGCGGGTGCCGCGCAGGGCGTGCGGAAGGAGATCGAGACGGCGTTCAATGCCCAGGCCGAGCGCTGGCTGAACAGCATGGACGTCGTCAAGCGCGAGGAATTCGAAGCCGTGCGCGAAATGGCGATCAAAGCCCGCGACGAGAACGAGGCGCTTGCTGCCCGTCTCGCAGCGCTTGAGGCCAAGCTCGCAGCAAAGGTCAAGTAAGTCCCCGCTCACAGAAGAGCTGTATAAGGTGCGGCGTGGCGCTTATGTTACACGCCGCATCTTCGATAAAAAATTCGGGTGTGATTTTTCCACCTGTGGACACTGCCAAAAAATCCAATGGGCAGAGTCTTTTACCTCTCCCGCTGAATCTGATTCCCTAAGTGCTTTCCACAACCGGTCCGGCCAAATTTCCGTTCAGGGGGCTGGCAGGCCGCTGGGGGCATTATAGACTGATTTTAAATGATGATTCGAAGCGAATTGGTAAGCTCCGGGCAGGTTCACTGCGTTAGTCTGGCAGCGGTTCAGCGATCATCCCAAGTGGTGGTTTCCGGTATTGCGTGTGTCTCGTTTTGTGTTTTTCACGAAGTTAGGCCGCATTCATTCCGGTCAAGAAGGTGCTGCATGAGCCTTATGGAATTGGAAGTCGAACGCCAGTCGAACCCGGTCGACATGATTGAGTACGTGGCTTCAAACAATGACTGGGCATTCGAGCGCTCTGGCGAAGATGAGATTGCCATGACGGTCGAGGGGCGCTGGGCCGATTACCACGTTTCTTTCTCGTGGATGGAGGAGTTCGAAGCGCTGCATCTCGGCTGCGCCTTCGATATCAAGGTTCCCGAAATCAGGGTCAACGAGGTGGTGAAACTGCTCTCGGCAATCAACGGCCAGGTACTGATGGGGCATTTCGACCTTTGGCGCCAGGAGGATGTCGTCATCTTCCGCCAGTCGCTGCTGCTTGCCGGCGGTGCCGAGCCGACCAACCGCCAGGTGGAAGTTCTGCTTTCCAGCGCCCTCGATACCTGCGAAGCCTATTATCAGGCTTTCCAATTCGTCGTATGGTCCGGCATGGAGGCCAGCAAGGCGATGGAAGCAGTCCTCTTTGAAACCGTCGGTGAGGCGTGACATGCCCGCGACCACCTTTTCAGCCACCAATCCGGTTGTCCTGATCGGAGCAGGCAATATGGGCGGAGCCATGCTCTCCGGCTGGCTGAAGAGCGGAGTTCCGGGCTCTGCCGTGGTTGTGGTCGATCCTGGCCCGTCGCCGGCGATGCTGGCGACCATTGCCGACGCCGGCTCCACGCATGTTACTGCCGCTCCTGCAGATCTCAAGGCAGGCGTGCTGTTCCTTGCCGTGAAGCCACAGGTCATGGAAACCGTGCTTCCGGCAGTCAAAAGCGTGGTCGGGCCTCAGACGGTGGTGGTTTCTGTTGCCGCCGGCAAAACGCTCGCCTTCCTGGAAAAGCATCTGGGCGAGGCGGCCATGGTGCGCGCCATGCCGAATACGCCTGCCATGATCGGACGTGGTGTGACCGGCGCTTTCGCCAATCCGCGCGTCAGCGCCGGACAGCGCGATGGCGTCGATGCTCTTCTTCGTGTCTCCGGTCCTGTCGAATGGGTGCCTGTCGAATCCGATATCGATTCCGTCACGGCGCTCTCGGGCAGTGGGCCGGCCTATGTGTTCTATCTCGTCGAGTGTATGGCAGAGGCAGGCCGTAAACTTGGCCTGCAGGCGGACCTTGCCATGCGTCTTGCGCGGGAAACTGTCGCGGGGGCTGGTGAACTGCTGCACCAGTCCGCCGACGACGCGGCACGCCTGCGCCAGAACGTGACCTCTCCTGGTGGCACGACGGCGGCCGCACTTTCCGTACTCATGGCCGAAGATGGCATGCAGCCGCTGTTCGACCAGGCGCTCGCGGCTGCCCGCAAGCGCGCCGAAGAGCTCGCTGGCTGAGAGATGATCATGGCCGAACAGATTACCTTTGCCGATTTCGAGCGTGTGGACATTCGCGTCGGCACGGTTATCGAGGCAAATCCTTTTCCGGAAGCCCGCAAGCCGGCGGTCAAGCTGATGATCGATTTCGGCCCCGAGATCGGCGTGAAAAAATCCTCGGCACAGATCACGGTACACTATTCGCCTGAGCGACTCGTTGGACGGCAGGTGCTCGCCGTCGTCAATTTTCCACCGCGCCAAATCGGCCCCTTCCACTCGGAAGTGCTGACGCTCGGTTTTGCGGACGAGCGGGGCGACATCGTGCTTGCGGCAGTCGAGCGTCCGGTGCCGAACGGTCAGAAGCTGATGTAGACCAGCCGAGCCGAGCAATCGTCGGCCCGCGCCACGAGCAGCTCAGTGGATATCGCGCGACAGCGGATCGGTCAGCGTGAAATCGCGGAAGACGGCTTCGAAACCGGCGCGTTGCGGCGAACAGAAGACCGGGCCGACCAGAACTTTCTCGAAAGCCGGATCGAACCAGGCGAGGCGGGCCATGCGCCACTCGTCCATCGTATCCGTGCTGTACTGAATGAAGAGGGCGTCGCCGTTGCGGGTGGCGCGCACCGAGATTGCGTCGAAATCATGGCCGATACGGAAGGCTGACCAGTCGGAATTCCCGTTGGTAACGACGATGCTGAAATGCCTGGCGCCATCGGTGAATTCGATGCCGCACTTTACCCAGTGCTTTTCATCGGCACGGATCATCAGGCCGGCCTGATCGTAGAGCGCTTCATAATTGCCGGAGAAGGTGACCTCGGCGGTGAAATCACCCTTGCGGCTTTGATGCAGGAAATGGCCGTCGTCGCGGTGAAAGCCGTAATAGGTGCCTTGCCAGAAATCGGTTTTCTCGCCGGAGCGGACATGAAGAGCGCCGTCGCGTTCCTCGAAGAAGGGCGGCGCGTTCAGCCAGGCCATGTGCTGCATGCTCAGATCTCCTGCAGAAAGGGGTTGCCACGGCGTTCATCGCCAATGCGGCTGCCGGGACCGTGGCCGCAGATGAAGCCGACATCGTCGCCGAGCGGCAGCACCTTATCCCTGATGGAATCGAGAAGCTGGCGATGATTGCCACCCGGCAGATCCGTGCGGCCGATAGAGCCGTTGAAGAGCACGTCGCCGAGATGGGCAAATTTCTGCGCGCGGTTGAAATAGATGACGTGGCCCGGCGCGTGTCCCGGTGTGTGGTAGACCTCGAATTCGTGGGAGCCGAACGAGACCTTGTCGCCATCCTTCAGCCAGCGGTCGGGCATAACGTTCTGCAGGCCTTGTACGCCATATTTCTCGGCCTGGGTTTCGATGCGCTGAAGGAGCGGCAGATCGTCCTCGTGCGGGCCGACGATATCGACGCCCAACTTCTCCTTGAGTTCCTTGGCGCCGCCGGCATGATCGAGATGTCCGTGGGTCAGCCAGATTTCCTTGATCTTGAAGCCATGCTTCTCGATCGCGCCTGCGACGACAGAGACATCGCCGCCTGGATCGACGACCACGCCTTCCTTCGTATCGGGATCGAAGAGAATGGTGCAGTTCTGCTGGAAGGGTGTCACCGGAATGATGCCGGCCTGGAGCATGCCCATGAATGCCTCGTTTCGCGTCTTCAATGCCCTGTCTCTATAGGCGCAAATGCGGTTGAAGGCAGCCGGAATTTTCGCCGGGCTCACGCGCAAAAGACGGGATGCAACAGGAATTTACCGGGCATCCGACAGGCAGACTGCGGTGCTTTCCTGCGTATTTGTTTCGATTTTACAGATACTTGCGCATTTTCATGCGCCGCTCTTCAACCGGTCGGCACGGATCGGAACAACCGTGGAACACATGCGTTGTCAATCCATGGCAACAAGGGAGATATTCCAATGACCTTGAATCGAAGCGTTCTGCTGGCTGGTGCCTTTCTGGCCATAAGCACCGGCTTTGCCCAGGCAGATATGGTGGCAACGTCCATCAATGACCTGAACATTCGTTCCGGTCCTGGTCCGCAATATCCTTCCGTCGGCGTAGCCACGCGCGGTTCGACCGCAATTCTTGACGGCTGCATCGAAGGCAGCCGCTGGTGCCGTGTCGACGTAAACGGCGTGCGTGGCTGGGTCTACGCCCAATATCTGCAGGTCGATCAAGGTGGATCGCCCGTCATCGTCGAGCAACATCGCGCCGACCTCGGCGTACCTGTCGTGACATACGAGACAACGGCCAGTGTCGTGCCGGCAGAACCCGTGCCCGCACCTGATGACGAGCTGATTGGCCCGGTCGGTTCGGTCGAGGCCATTACGCCGCCGGACAAAGTCCGCACTTATATCGACACGACCCCGGCGCAGACTGTGCAGCTTGGCGGCGATGTCGTCGTCGGCGCCGAAGTACCCGCGGACGTAACCTTCCAGACGATTCCTGACTATCAGTATCGCTACGTCCGCATCAACGACCGGCCAGTGCTGGTTGATCCGGGCACGCGCCGCATCGTCTATGTTTATCAATAAACGGTAGCGGGAACAGGCGGCCTCCGGGCCGCTTTTCCACGCTGCTCAGCTCCCGCATGGGTTGTTATGTATCTCTACTTCTTCTCTGGAATATGATAATATTCTAACGTGCTATCCGGTGATGGCATGAGTCGGCGATCGGGGAGATCGCCAGAGGAGGAAATTATGGAAGCTCTACTTCCGCTCATTACACAAGTGATTGCAGGGGCAGTCGGCGGCAATGCTGCGAGCGCTGCGCTGAAACAGACGGCGATCAACGTCGTTGCGCGAACGATTGCGGGCGCGATTGGCGGTATTGGCGGCGGCATGCTGCTCAGCATGCTCGGCGGTGAAGCTGCAGCGACCGGGCTGATCGCCGACGGTATCGGCGGGCTGATCGGCGGCGGCATCCTTTCTACGCTTGCCGGGCTAGTCATGGCCAAGGCACGCTGAAGGGTCGGCGCGCCTGGCGCAGGACAACCATACGGCCCGTGGACGCAACCGTCTGGCTGAACTGTCATGATTGATTTATTCGGCAGCGATTGCCGCGGCCGGATAGATTTCCTCCATGGGTTGCTCCTCAAGTGTTCGGAGATGATCGCCGGCGTGATGCTTCTAACCGATTTCGGATACTGGAGAAACCTCCGCGGCCGCCGGGATGGACGGCGATTGCTGTTCGCCTGACCCAAACGCCCATTGCAGCGCCATGCGATCGGGCGCAGATCAGCATTTAAAGAATTCAAGGCATCCTTGCCTCTCCCGGCGGGTTTGCGCCATGTCTGTTGATTGTTATCCCTATTACGTTCTATCCACTTACATTGGGGGGAATTGCGCGTGGCGTTGGACATTTGCCGGCGGGCTTCCTGCAACGTCCGCTGGACGACCACCGACGTAAATTTATGCCAGTAGGGCGGGCATGCTTTTGCGAAAGCTTCGCTATATCGCGCCAATGGAAAGGGAAAGACGAGTGCCACGACAGACCAGCTCGAAAGCAGGCAAACCTGAGCCGCTGGCCACGCCGATGGAAGATACCGGAATCATCGATTTCGAGATCATCGAGCTGTTCTTCTTCGCCTATCGTGACTTCGTATCCGATCCCGATGCCATTCTCGAAACGAGCGGGTTTGGGCGCGCACATCATCGCGTCGTGCACTTCGTCAACCGCAATCCCGGCATGACCGTTGCCGATCTGCTCGATACGCTGAAGATCACCAAGCAAAGCCTTGCAAGGGTGCTGAAACAACTGATCGATTCAGGCTATATTCGTCAGGTGGCAGGCCCGGAGGATCGCCGTCAGCGCAAGCTCTATCCTACCAAATCGGGCAGGGAGCTGGCGCTTGCGCTTGCCGAGCCGCAATCACGCCGTATTGAACGGGCATTCGAGGGATCTACCCAGCAGGCGCGAGAGGACGTAAAGGCATTCCTCCGAGGCATGAGAGACAGGCAGAAGGCGGATTGAATGGCGGTGAAGACAGGCATTTCCGATGACGCGGCGCATCTTCTTGTCGTCGACGACGACACCCGTATTCGCGCGCTCCTCAATCGCTACCTGACGGAAAATGGTTTTCGCGTAACCATTGCCTCTGACGGGGCGGAGGCGCAACGCAAGCTAGCGGGGCTCGATTTCGACCTTATCATCATGGACGTGATGATGCCGGGGGAATCCGGCATCGACGTGACGCGCGGGCTGAGGGCCGTGAAGAACGTACCGATCATCATGCTGACGGCGCTTGCCGAATCCGACAACCGGATTGCCGGTCTGGAGGCGGGTGCCGACGACTATCTCTCCAAGCCTTTCGATCCGCGCGAACTCGTGCTTCGTGTCAACAACATCCTGCGCCGCAACAGCAGTGGCGATACGCCGAAGATAGAGCAGATTATGTTCGGCCCCTATACCTTCTCGCTGACGCGCAAGGAGCTGAAGAAGGCAGCCGAAGTGATCCGTTTGACGGACCGCGAGCAGGAGATCATGCTGCTTTTTGCCCGGCGGGCCGGCGATACGATACCGCGGCACGAGCTGATCGGAGACGATGCGGAAGTCGGCGAGCGTACCATCGACGTGCAGATCAACCGCCTGCGCCGCAAGATCGAGGACGATCCTGCCAATCCGGTCTGGCTGCAGACAGTGCGCGGCATCGGATACAGGCTGAGCATCGACTGAAACGACAGGTTCGGGACCGGCGCAAATGGTAACATTCGACAGCCTGCGGCGGGAAGACCGCTCTCCTGCGCCCGGCTGGCGCTGGTTCATCCGCTGGCTGCGGCGACAATTGCCGACCGGCCTCTATACCCGGTCGCTGCTCATCATCATCATCCCAATGGTGCTTCTGCAGTCGGTTGTTGCAGCCGTCTTCATGGAGCGTCACTGGCAGATGGTGACGGAGCGGCTGTCGCTTGGAGTGACCCGCGATATCGCTGCCATCATCGAGGTCATCGAGACCTATCCGCAGGATTCCGATTATAGCGATATAATCCGCATCGCTCGCGATCAGCTCAATCTGCAGATCTCGATCGAGCCGGATGGCGATCTGCCGCCGCCGCGCGAAAAGCCGTTCTTCTCGATCCTCGATGGCATCCTGAGCGACGAGATTACCGATGAAATCCGCCGGCCGTTTTGGATCGATACAGTTGGCAATTCCAATCTTATCGAGATCCGCATCAAGCTCGACAACCGCATCCTGCGTGTGATCACCAAACGCAGCCAGGCCTATGCATCGAACACGCATATTTTCATTCTCTGGATGGTGGGCGCATCACTGGTATTGATCGCGATCTCGATCCTCTTCCTGCGCGGCCAGATCCGGCCGATCCTCAATCTTGCGCGGGCGGCGGAGAGTTTCGGCAAAGGCCAGAAGGCCGACAATTTCCATCCGCGCGGGGCAGATGAGGTACGGCGCGCCGGTCTTGCCTTCATTCTCATGCGCGAGCGCATCGAACGGCAGATCGAGCAGCGTACGGCGATGCTCTCGGGCGTTAGCCACGACCTCAGGACAATCCTGACACGCTTCAAGCTTCAACTGGCGCTCGCCGGCGACAATCCCGATCTTGCCGGCCTGAATGAAGACGTCAATGATATGCAGACCATGCTCGAAGCCTATATGGCTTTCGCGAAGGGCGAGGTGGAGGAGGATGTCGGCGAGCTGAAGCTCAGCGAGATTTTCGAGAAGCTCGAAGCCGATTTCGAGTTGCATGGCAAGGTGCTGACCTATTCCATCGACGGCGAGGACGATATCTCGGTGCGGCCGAATGCCTTCATGCGGCTCGTGACCAATCTCGCCTCCAATGCAAGGCGCTATGCGGACACGCTGAACATCGAGGCGAAGCACGGCGCGAAATGGCTGACTATCATTTTCGACGATAACGGCCCCGGTATTCCTGAGAAGTTCCGCGAGGATGTTTTCAAGCCGTTCTTCCGGCTGGACAGCGCGCGCAATCTCGATGCGTCGGGTACTGGCCTGGGACTTGCTATCGTCAGAGATATTGCGCGCAGTCACGGCGGCAATATCACGCTCAGCGACAGCCCCCTCGGCGGCCTCAGGGCGACGGTGCGGATCCCGGCCTAAAGCATGTCGAGCAGGTGTGCCCGGCTTTGCAGTGACAAACATGCGAAAGCCTAGAGAGTGGCAGGCGAAGCTGAAAGATCGCGATGCCCTTTAGCGCGCGCTCGCCGGTTTTGCGGCGTCGAATTCGTTCAGATGGATGACGATCCAGCGCCAGAGCGAGACGACCTGCGTCAGCAATTCTCGGCCGAGGGGCGTCAGCTCATATTCGACTCGGGGCGGCACCTGCGGATAGAGTGTGCGGATGACGAGACCGTCGCTTTCCAGCGTGCGCAGCGTCTGCGTCAACACTTTCTGACTGATATCCTCGACCCGCTCCAGCACTCTTGAAAACCGCAAGGGGCCATCGGCTTCCGACAACACGTGAAGGACGCGCAGCGGCCATTTTGCTGCGGCGCGCTCCAGCATCTGTCGCGCTCGCGCGTCCTGCTCATCGCTCATGTTACGACAGAAATCGAAGATGTCGTCATCCATCATAGTTACTTTCAGGTGTGTATAGATCTCCAAGGTACCTTCTTTCCAATAGAAACAATAGATCCTAAATGGATTGGGAACCGAAAAGGAGGTTTCCCATGTCAAAGGTTTGGTTGATTACCGGAAGTTCGCGTGGCCTTGGCCGCGCGCTGGCCAAGGCGGTGCTCGAGGCTGGCGACAAGCTGGTCGCGACGGCACGTGATCCCGGCCAGCTTGCCGATCTCGTTGGAGCCTATGGCTCGCGTATTCTTGCACTGCCGCTCGATGTCACGGACGAGGCGGCAGCCGAGGCTGCCGTGAAGACTGCGGTCAAGACGTTCGGCCGGCTCGACGTGTTGGTCAATAATGCCGGTTACGGCAATGTCGCGCCGATCGAGGATACGAGCCTTGCGGATTTCCGGGCGCAGATCGAGACCAATCTCTTCGGTACTGTTATCATGACCAAGGCGGCGATCCCGGTCATGCGCGGGCAGGGGGCAGGACACATCATCCAGTTCTCCTCCGTCGGCGGCCGGATCGGCCCAGTGGGGCGCGCGCCTTATGCGGCAGCAAAATGGGGCGTCGAGGGCTTTTCCGAAGTGCTTTCCAAGGAGGTCGGGCCGCTCGGCATCAAGGTAACAGTGATCGAGCCTGGCGGTTTCCGAACTGATTTCGCCGGTTCCTCGACGACGATTTACGAAGGCCGTCCGGAATATGCCGGGACGGTTGGCGCCATGGCAAATTATCAGCTGAACTATAATGGCCGCCAGCCCGGCGATCCGGACAAGGCCGCTGCCGCGGTGCTACACATTGCTTCGCTCGATGTGCCGCCGCTGCGACTGCTGCTTGGCAGCGATGCGACGGCAGCGGTCGAGAAGGCTGATGCCGCGCGAATGGAGGCCGACCGCACCTGGCGCGCCCTCAGCCAGTCGACCGACTTCGAGCCGACCGGCAGGGCCGAGCGTATGCCTTAGCATCGGAAAGCAGTTTGATTACCCACCATAAATGAAAAGCGCCGCTCGAAGGCGGCGCTTCTCATTCGTAACGTTGTCAGCCTATCAGCTTGCGACGCAGAAATGCTCGCGACCGTCGTTGCCGACATAGGTGCCGCTCTGCGGATCGAAGCTGCGGTAGCGATAGGAGCAGTAGCGCTGCCATTGAGCGCTCCAGGGCTCCAATGCGCCGGCTGAGCGATCATAGACGGGGCGGCCATAGACAGGACGGCCATAGACCGGCTCGGAATAGGCGGGTTCGGAGTAAATCGGACGCGCGCGGTAAACCGGCGGCGGAGCATATTCAGGCTCATAGACCGGCGGGTCGATGTAGCGGCGTTCTTCGTAGACCGGGCCGTTATTCGCATTGGCGATGGCAGAGCCGACGATCAGGCCGGTAGCAAGGCCAACGGCGCCGCCAACCAGCGCGTCGTTGTTATGCCTATGATGCCAATGGTCGTCGGCGGAGGCTTCGCCGATGGCCGAGACGGTCAGGGCAGCGGCAGTTGCCGTCAGAAGAATGGTCTTTGCAAGCCTGTTCATCGCGTAAAATCCCGGTATCGGGAACCGGAAGCGGTCCCTTCTTTATGGTTCCGAAACTAGCGGCGTCATGCTGAATGGAGTCTGAACGACAAAACCCGGCATGGCTGCCGGGCTTCAACTCGATTCCACGCCTATGCGAGGGTTCAGCCTGAAATCTGCAGATTGACGGCCTTTGGGCCCTTGCCGCGGCGATCCGGCTCCGTGTCGAAGCTTACTTTCTGGTTTTCCGTCAGACCGGCCAGACCGGAAGCCTGAACGGCAGAAATGTGAACGAAGATATCGGCGCCGCCCTTGTCCGGCTTGATAAAGCCGAAGCCCTTGTCGGTATTGAAGAATTTTACAGTGCCAGTCTCGGCCATGCCTCAGGTCCTTTTGTCTCCGCCCGCCATCCACACGGGCAGCATTACGCTATTGCCTTCTTGCGAAGACGCTGGCAGGCAGATCTTGAAATGTGAGAAAAAGGTCCCCTCTACCTCCGCCGGTTCCAGACAGGACTTAACGCCTGCTGTTTTTTGGGACCGGCTGACCGGAATATTAGCGTTTCCGGCTCGCAAATTCTTAAGGACTTCCCATGCTCGCAAAATGCCCGAACGCGCGAAGAGTGCTGCGTTTGGGGGATTTTGGCAAGCAAAAGTTTTTTAACGTGTTCCTAAGATCACACTCGCAAATCTGGCCAGTTTTCGCAAAATCGCAAAAAATCCGCCGTCGGAGGCAAATGATTAACGTTTTATATCGTCTGCAATATAAGTTCCGGGCAGATTTTGCCAAAAATGCAACGATAGCGCGTCTTGTCGGCTGTTAAAAAAAATTTTCTAATTGCCTTAAATGCCCCACAAATGGGCGCGCGGTCAGGCCGTTTGCCTCCGGCGGCGAGCCAATTCAGGCACGAGTTCGACTACAAGCATAGCGATAAACATCAGCGCGCAACCAGCATAGCCGGGTGCCGGCATGCTTTCGCCCAAGAGAAGTGCGGCGAGTGTGGCGCCGAACAGTGCTTCGGCGGAGAGAAAGATCGCCGCCTGCGACGGCGTCGTGTAGCGCTGAGCGACGACCTGGAGCACGAATGCGACTCCCGAGGAGAAGAGACCGACATAGAGGATTTCAGGCGCGGCCATACTGATATCTTCAAGGCTGATCGATTCCGACATGGCGGCGGCGAAGAGGGCGCAGACCGCCGTGACTGCGAACTGGGCGTTAGACAGGGCAAGCGGCCGGCCGGTTTCGCCGACCGTCGTTCCGGCGAGCGTGATCTGTATCGACCAGAAGATGGCGCAGACGACCGTCAGCAGGTCGCCGGCCGTAAGTGCCGAGAGCTGGCCGCCAGAGAGAAGATAGATGCCCGCCACGGCCATGATCGCACCCGGCCAGATGATCCAGTGCGGCGAGCGGCGCAGGAAGAGGACGGCAATCAGCGGCACGAAGATCACATACAGGCCGGTGATGAAGCTGGAATTGGTGACGGTCGTCGTCTGCAGGCCGATCTGCTGTGTCGATGCGCCGCCGAAGAGCGCAAGACCGATCAGCAGGTAGAGGCCGAGATGCCGGCGGCTGGTCGCGATCTTAGCCTTGCGGGCTTCGAGGAGCGTGAAGGGAAGCGTGGCGAGGGCTGCAATGGCGAAGCGCAGGCCGATGAACCAGAAGGGGCCGATCGCCTTCATTGCCGTCGACTGGGCGACGAAGCCGCCGCCCCAGATGGCGGCTGCAAGCAACAGAAGGAGGTTCGCCTGAACGCGCGTCATTTCACTCTCGATGTTGAGGAAGTGTCGATGATTAGTGACCAGGTGGTTAGCAGTTGCATTTCTCTTCGGCAAGGACGAGGCTGGAATCTGACGGTTCGGACAGGGCAATGACTTGATGGTGGGATATTCCGGCACGCCCCTCGCAAAGAAACTTGGCCTTCAAGCTGGGCAGGCAGCGTTACTCGTCAATGTTCCCGATGGGCTTAGCGAGATCGGCGTATTCGCGGGTTTTGCATCCATCGAACATGTCTTGCCGGCAACCTCTAGACGGCAGTTCGATTATATCCACGTCTTCGAAACGCAACGTGCGGTCTTGGAAGAGATGTCGGCGGCGTTGTTTCGCGTGTTAAGGCCCGATGGCATGATCTGGATTTCCTGGCCGAAGAAGAGTGCGAAGGTGCCGACCAGCATCACAGAGGGCGCGTTGCGCGAGATCCTGCTGCCGACAGGCCTCGTCGACGTCAAGGTCTGCGCCGTCGATGAAATCTGGTCGGCGTTGAAATTCATGATCCGTAGGGAATTGCGAGGTTCCCTTTAGCGGGTCCGGTCTTCGGCGCGAGAAACCCGAAGCAGTTCCCCGTCATCCTCGTCGGTTACCATCAGCAATGCTCCATCCGGGGCGACAATGACATCGCGGATGCGGCCATATTTGCCTTCGAACATGCGTTCCTCGGCGGTGAAGGCGCCACTCGAATCCCGTTGCATGCGCGACAGCAACTGGAATTTCAAAGCCGCTACGATGAAATTGCCGTCCCATTCGGGGAACATCTTCCCGCGATAGACGGCAAGAGCGCCCGGAGCGATCGAGGGATCCCAATAGTGCAGCGGCTGCTCCAAGCCTTGCTTGGCGGTTCCTTCGCCGATCTTGGCGCCGGAATAGTCGCGGCCATAGGTGATGATCGGCCAACCGTAATTCTTGCCGGCCTCGGGATTGTTGATTTCGTCACCGCCGCGTGCGCCATGCTCGACGGTGTAGAGTTTGCCGTCGGCGCTGTCGAAGGTGATCCCCTGCGGGTTGCGATGGCCTTTGGACCAGATTTCCGGCAAGGCCTTGCCGCCATCCTTGAAGGGATTGTCGGCGGGAATGCTGCCATTGGCATTGATATGGACGATCGAACCGGCGTCATCCTTCCAGTCCTGCGAACGGTCGCGGTCGCCGCGGTCGCCGACGCTGATGAACAGCGAGCCGTCGGGGGCGATTGCAATGCGCGAGCCGTATTGAATGTTGCCGCGGGTGAAATGCCGCATCGCGAAAATGGACGTGACGTTTTGCAGGCTCTTTTCGTCCTGTGACAGGGTGGCGCTGAAGGCTTCCGTGCCAGAGCCTCTGTCGTTGGCGGTTGCGGCGGTCAGATAGAGCTTTCGGCTGGTCGCGAAATCCGGGGAGAGGGCGACATCCATAAGGCCGCCCTGGCCGCGGGCGTTGACTTCGGGAACGCCGCTGATCGGGTCGGAAACATTGCCATCGCGGACGATGCGCAACCGCCCCGGCCGTTCCGTCACGATAAAGCTGCCATTCGGCAGGACCTCAACCGCCCATGGGTGCTCCAGTCCCTTGCCAAGTTTCTCGACGCGAACCGAGACCTTCTGCGTCTTGACGATATCCCCGCTCTGCGCAAAGGCGGGAACTGCGAAGGCCGCAACAACTGCCAGCAGCGTGGTAAAACGAAATGTCGAATAGGCGTCCATCATAATCCCCCGCCGTCAGTTTCAGGGGAAATTGGCTCGGGTCATCGGCGCTTCAACCATATTCGGCGCTCCATAACGGTTTTGTGTTCTCCGGTTGAATGGCGGACGTCAGTTGATCTGGCGGTGAAGGGTGCGAATGCCGAAGTCGGCGTATTGCAGTTCCGCGCTCATCATTTTTTGAGTGATGAAGCCGGTGCGCTTGGCTTCGGCTTTCAGGAAAAGCCCGCAGCCGATCAGCGCCATCCCGTAAAAGGCAAGGCAGACGATGCCGACGGCGACCAGCTTTTCGATGATCGAAAGCCTGGGCAGGCGAGGTCTTTGCGGTGCTGGCAGCGCATCATGGGCAGACGCCGCAGCCATGGCAAGCTCCATATAGGTCGGCAACGGCTCGTAGAAGCCTGCCTCTTCGCTCCAGTCAGCACGCTGCGGTTTACCGGCCATCGCGCTGGCCTCTCGATAGGACAAGGCCCTTGATGCGGCGCAGCCAGATGGCAAGCCCGTTTGCCGCGACGAATGCGGCGAAGAGCATCGTTACGCCGTCCCTGATCGTCCGGTCGGCATTGGATGCCTGGATGGAACTGGAAGCCATCGCGGCCTCTGCTTCGACGGCCGAAAAGAGGCCGAACGTCACGACGGCGCAGCATGCAAAAGCGACGACTGCCACCATCCACGATAAAGAAACCCGGTCTGCGCGCAGGCGTCCCGCTACACGCTCGTCTTCCAGAAACATGGTATGCCCTCAATAACCAATGTTGGATGGTGGAGAATACCGTTTCCATCTCGGCACTCTGACGACCGAATTGAGGCACGCCGCGGCATTTGTTGCGGCTTATTCGTGGCAAATGGTAAACGGGCGATAACCTTGATTTTCCGGCATAAAACGGGACCGACTTCAGAAACTGATTCAACTTCTTGTGAGGCTCGATCGGCCATGCGGATTGCCTCGTGGATGCTCGCTTCAAAATTCCGGACGCAGATGCGGCAATAGATCAATAAGAATCATCGCCGCCATCACGCCTTTGCGCTTGAAATGATGTCATACATTGGACATAGAGCTTAGCGCAGAACTCCGGTCCCGGCCTTCTGCCCGTTTCAACCTTGTAGGACCGATATCATGGCCTTCCTTGCCGATGCCCTTTCCCGCGTGAAGCCTTCAGCCACCATCGCCGTTTCTCAGAAGGCGCGCGAACTGAAAGCCAAAGGACGTGACGTGATCGGTCTCGGCGCGGGCGAGCCCGATTTCGATACGCCCGAGAATATCAAGAAGGCAGCTATCGACGCGATCAATCGTGGCGAGACGAAATATACGCCGGTGTCCGGTATCCCCGAGCTGCGTAAGGCGATTGCCGCCAAGTTCAAGCGCGAAAACGGTCTGGAATATTCCTGGGAGCAGACGATTGTCGGCACGGGCGGCAAGCAGATCCTGTTCAACGCCTTCATGGCGACGCTGAACCCCGGCGATGAAGTCGTGATTCCCGCACCTTACTGGGTGTCCTATCCCGAGATGGTGGCGCTGTGCGGCGGCACACCGGTTTTCGTTTCGGCCACCCAGGAGCATAATTTCAAGCTCCAGCCTGCCGATCTCGAAAAGGCGATCACGCCGAAGACCAAGTGGTTCATCTTCAATTCGCCGTCCAACCCGACGGGCGCTGCCTATACCCATGACGAGTTGAAGGCGCTGACGGATGTGCTGATGAAGCATCCGCAGGTCTGGGTGCTGACGGACGACATGTACGAGCACCTGACTTATGGTGACTTCAAATTCGTCACGCCCGTCGAAGTCGAGCCGAAGCTCTACGACCGCACGCTGACGATGAACGGCGTCTCCAAGGCCTATGCGATGACCGGCTGGCGTATTGGTTATGCGGCAGGCCCGATCCAGCTGATCAAGGCCATGGACATGATCCAGGGGCAGCAGACATCGGGTGCGACCTCGATCGCCCAGTGGGCGGCCGTCGAAGCGCTGAACGGCACACAGGACTTCATCCCCGAGAACAAGAAGATCTTCGAAGGCCGCCGTGACCTCGTCGTTTCCATGCTGAACCAGGCCAAGGGCATCGTCTGCCCGGTGCCGGAAGGCGCCTTCTATGTCTATCCGTCCTGCGCCGGTCTCATCGGCAAGACAGCCCCGTCCGGCAAGGTGATCGAGACGGACGAGGATTTCGTTTCCGAACTGCTGGAATCGGAAGGCGTTGCCGTCGTTCATGGCTCGGCCTTCGGCCTCGGCCCGAACTTCCGCATCTCCTATGCGACGTCGGAAGAATTGCTCGAGGAAGCTTGCCGCCGCATCCAGCGCTTCTGCGGCGCCTGCAAGTAATCGGCAGCATCAGCCCTATCGAAAAGCCCGCCAGAGATAGCGGGCTTTTTTGTTGCCTGGTTTTTCACTTCAACGTGTTTCGAAAGCGATTCCGCTTTTGCCGCTAAGTCCCTGATTCAGATTCAAAGTCCGATTGCGGTCAGCATGATGAAAGTCGCGAAAAGGATGAAATGCGTCATGCCCTCGATGGCGTTCGTCTCACCATCATTAAGATTGATGGCGGCTGCGATCAGCGTGATCGCGACCATGACAGTCTGGACCGGCGACATGGCCATGATGAAGGGCTGGCCGGTATAGAGTGCGATGCCCTCCATCACCGGCACGGTCAGAATGACCGTCGAAAGGGAGGCGCCCATGGCGATGTTGACGGTTGCCTGCATGCGGTTACGCAAAGCCGCCCTTAGAGCGGTCAGGATTTCCGGTGCGGCGGAGATAGCGGCCACCACGATCGCGGTCACGGCCACGGGAGCGCCGCTGTCGCGCAGGCCTTCGCTCATAAAGCCCGACATGAATTCGGCGAGCGCACCGATAATGACGACGCCGATAAGGATCACTGCGATCGAGGTTGAGACCGATCCCTCCTCGTCATGTCCGTCGGGATGTTGCTTCTGTCTCTCCGAGCGCGGATAGCTGTAGGAGAAGAAATAGCTGTGCTGGCCGACCTGCATGCGCAGGAAGAGGCCGTAGAGGGCGATCATGGCGATGATGGTGAAGGCGGAATAATAGTGCCACTTGTCATCGGGCACGAATTCCGGAACGATCATCGAGATGCCCATGGCGGTCAGGATCATTACGCCATAGGTCTTGCCGGAATTGTCGTTATAGGGCTGCTCGCCATGTTTCAGGCCGCCCAGAAGGGCAGCAAGGCCGAGGATGCCGTTAATATCGAGCATGAGTGCCGAATAGATCGTGTCGCGCACGAGTGTCGGCGAGGTCTCCTCGCCGCTCATCATGATGGCGAGGATGACGACTTCAACGGCGACGGCCGACAGCGTCAGGATCATCGTGCCATAGGGATCGCCGACCTTGACGGCCAGAAGTTCGGCATGATGGGCGACACGCATGGAGGCGAGCACGATGGTCGCGATAAGGGCTGCTGCGGCTACAAGCGCCATGCCCCGTCCTGCCTCCATGACCGAATGTTCCAACAAATAGGCGATGACCGCGACGAGGGCCGCCACAATCAAGAAAATTTCTTCCTTAAGATGCAGTATCATTTCTAGCACCAGCGCCGATTTTGATTCCCCGGGGAATCTAAGCCGGTGATTTTTCTATGCAAGCGGACTCGCCACTGATGAAATTTGCAGTCTGTGACAATTAATGAAATACTGCTTTTCATACGGCAGCCGGAACCCAGATCGCGGCGTCCTCGAAATCTTCTCAAGCGGCCCGCGCTGAACCGGACATGATCCGGGAGCCTACGGATGCGCAAGGAGAAGAAGAGGAGACAAATGCATGGTCAAGGTGGTCTACGAAGTCGTACCGCATGACGGCGGCTGGGCCTACAAGCTTGGGGATGTCTATTCCGAGGCATTTCCGAGCCACTCCGAAGCGCTGGAAGCAGCCCGCATCGTTGCGGCCGAACAGCAGGTTGGCGGCGATTCCGCCGAGATCAGCTGGCAGGATGCGCAGGGCAAGTGGCATGAGGAATATGCAGAGGGTGGCGATCGTCCCGAGACCGAGGTCGTGGACAGCTTTACCAAAAGCCGTTCGCCCGAGGTTTCCCCGGAGCCCTGATCTTCCGCTGATTTTCATCGTCTTTCAGCGCGTTGTCAGGCGCGCGTATCCTTGCATGACTTAATATAGTTCAGCAGGCCCTTGACCAGCGCGTCGAAGGTGACGCGGCAGCGTGGAGAGGTCTTGAGGTTCTGGTGCATGGCGACCCATGTGCGGAGCGGGATTTCGAATTCATTGGCCAGAATATGAACGAGGTCGGGGTTCGGACGGGCAAGCCCCGTCTGGCAGATACCGATGCCTATGCCGGCGCGGATTGCTGCTATTTGGGCCAGTTGACTGCTGGTGCGGAAGATATAGCTGAGCTCATCGGCTAGCGGGTAGAGCTTGCGCATCATTCGGATATAGGCCGTCTGCCGATCGAAACCGATGAAGCGATGACCGGCAAGCTCGGCCATGGTCTGTGGTGTGCCGTGGCGTTCCAGATAGCGGCGATGTGCATGAAAGCCGAGCGGAATATCACCGATGCGCCGCACCAGCAGCGCATCCTGCTGCGGTTCGGCCATCCGAACCGCGATATCTGCTTCCCGGTTCATGAGATCTTCCAGCGTGTCGGAAGCCGATAGTTCCACGTGTAGTCCGGGATAGGCTTCCTGCAGGTCGGCGATGATTGGCGGCAAAACTTCGATGCCGATCACTTCGCTGGCGCTGATGCGCACGGTGCCTTCCACCTTGTCGCGCTGGCTCGATGCGGTACGCAGAAGCGCGGCGGCCGTCGTTGCCAGCGTTTCGGCATAGGGCTGGAGATCGAGTGCCATGTCGGTCGGCAGCAGGCCGTTCGACGAGCGAGTGAACAACTCGGCGCCGACGGCTTCTTCCAGCGCATCGATATGGCGGCCGATTGTCGGCTGTGTCAGGCCAAGTTCGCGGGCGGCGGCGGAGAGCGATCCGTGCTGCAGTACGGCGAGGAAGGAACGGTAAAAATCCCAGCTTGGCTCGATATCCATATATTTATGTATGGCAGCGGAACTTATTTCGTCAATATTGTTTAGCCTTGGCTCAAGGCATAGTCGTCTCATCAAACAAGGAGATGATCATGAGCAGCGAATATCAGGACAAGAAATTGGCGCTCGTTCTCGGCGCGACCGGCGGTATCGGCGGCGCGGTTGCCCGCAAGCTGCAGGCCCGCGGCTGGACGATCAAGGCGCTCAACCGCAACGCCGCCAAGGCATCGGCGGGCGGGCAGGGCTTCGAGTGGGTGCAGGGCGACGCGATGAATGCGGTCGATGTTCGCAAGGCGGCGGAAGGTGTTGACCTCATCGTTCATGCCGTCAATCCTCCCGGTTATCGTGATTGGGAAAAGCTGGTTCTGCCGATGCTGGACAATACGATTGCCGCGGCCCGCGCCGTCGGCGCACGCATCCTGCTCCCGGGCACCGTCTATAATTTCGGTCCCGATGCCTTTCCAGTCGTGACGGAGGATAGTCCGCAGCATCCGGTGACGAAGAAGGGCAAGATCCGCGTCGAGATGGAAGAGCGGCTGAGAGCCGCTTCCGAGACCGGTACCGGCGTTATCATCGTCCGCGCAGGCGATTTCTTCGGGCCAAGCGCCACCAGCAATAGCTGGTTTTCCGCCGCTTTCGCCACGCCGGGCAAGCCAGTTGGTACGATTCGGAATCCGGCGCTTTCTGGTATCGGGCACCATTGGGCCTATCTGCCTGATGTCGCTGAGACGATGGCGCAACTCGTCGAGCGGGCCGAGCGGCTGCCGGCTTTCGCCTGCTATCACATGAACGGTTTCTGGGATGGCGATGGCCGTCAGATGGCTGAGGCAGTCCGGCGTGTTGCCGACGGCAAGGCGAAGATCGGTCGCTTCCCTTGGTTCATCGTGCCGTTGCTTGCTCCTTTCATGACACTGATGCGGGAGATGAAGGAGATGCGCTATCTCTGGAAAGTCCCGTTGCGCATGAAGAATGACAGGCTGGTGGCCGAACTCGGAACCGAGCCGCATACGCCGATCGACGAGGCCGTGCGGGCGACTTTGATTGCGCAGCGCTCGCTGCCGGAGATGCATGGCTCGACAGTGCCTCTCGCGAAGGCCTAAAGGCAGGTTAGGCAAGTTCTGCGAGCGCGATACGGGCGACCGTCAGAGGTTTTTCGGCGGAGGCATGGTCGCCGTCTTCAAGGAACCAGGCGGCGGAGAGGCCGGAATAGGCGGCGATCCACTTCAACAGCCTTGACGGCTCGATATCTGCCTCCTTGGAGACGATTGTAAGCTGGCGCTGGAGGCGTTTGGGATCTGTCGTCGTCGGCAGATCTTCATTGGCGAAGATATTGGCAAAGTCGTAGCCGCGTTCGCCATAGATCCGCTTGGGATCGATTGCCAGCCAGCCTCGGTCGCCGAAATCGAGGATGTTGCGGTGATGGATGTCGCCGTGCAGGATGCTGAGTTGCTGTGGCGCAGCGAGCAGGGCGCTTGCTACCTTCCAGCAATCGGTAAAGGTGCCGCCATGGTTACGTGCTGCCGGTTCCAGACTGCGGAACCAGCGTCCAAGCGTTGGGGAATCGTGAAGAGGCGTGGGGCGTGGCGCGTGCAACCTTGCTGCAGTCCGCACCATGATGCGGCTTGCCTCATCGTCCTCGCCGTTGAGTGCCATTTCCAGCAGTGAGTATTTGTCCACTGCGCGCTCCAGAAGGATAGCGTCATCCTCCTGCGCATAAACGCGGGCCGCGCCATCGCCATCCCACCATTTCATCAGTAAGGCGCCTTCGCGCTCGCTGCTGTCGGTTGCGACTTTCAGCATGGCCGATTTGTCCTGCCAGATGACCGGCAGGAGACGGCTCGAATGAGTGATGATTGGTTGACCGTCAGGTGTCAGCGACCAGCGTTCGAGATAGGGCGAGAACATAGTACCATGCTAGCGGCAATCTCCTGAAATGGAAATCCCGCCAGATAGCGGGATTTCTGTTTGCCGAGGACCGTCAGGCGACCTTTTCCAGAGCGGGGTAGTCCGTGTAACCCTTTGCTCCGCCGCCGTAAAAGGTCGGCTGGTCGGGCATGTTGAGCTGTGCGCCAACCTTCAGACGTTCAACGAGATCAGGGTTGGCGATGAAAGGCTTTCCGAAGGAGATGAGGTCGGCGCGGCCGCTTTCGACTGCGTCGATGGCGGTCTCGCGATCATAACCGTTGTTGACCAACCAATTCGCCTTGCCGCCGGTCTGCTCATAGGCGAGGCGAAGAGCCTTATAGTCGAAGGGCTTGTCGCCCTGCTGGAAGTTGCGATCACCACCGGTCTGGCCTTCGACAACGTGAATATAGGCGAGATTGTACCTCGCGAGACCTTCTACGACATAGGTGAAGATCGTTTGCGGGTCGGTGTCGAAGGAGTCATTTGACGGCGTGACTGGCGAGATGCGGATGGCGGTGCGGCCTTCGCCGACTTCCTTGCTGACGGCATCCACGACCTCGAAGAGGAAGCGTGCGCGATTTTCGAGCGAGCCGCCATATTCATCGGTGCGATCGTTGATGCCTGAGCGCAGGAACTGGTCGATCAGGTAACCGTTGGCACCATGGATTTCAACACCGTCGAAGCCTGCATCGATGGCGTCGCGGGCAGCCCTGCGGAAATCCTCAACAATGCCGGCGATCTCTGCCGTGTCCAGCGCGCGGGGCTCGGACGTTTCTGCGAAGGCGCCGGTGCCGTCGGCATTGACGAGATAGGTTTTGGTCTTGGCGGCCTTAGAGGTGGAGGAGACGGGCTGTCCGTCGTTTGGCTGCAGGCTGGTGTGGGAGACGCGGCCGACATGCCAGAGCTGCACGACGATCTTGCCGCCGGCTTGATGAACAGCGCTGGTGACGCGCTTCCAGCCTTCCAACGCTTCCGGCTTGTAGAGACCGGGAACATGAGCATAACCCTGACCCTGATGGGTGATGGCCGTGCCTTCGGTGATAATGAGACCGGCCGTGGCGCGCTGGCGATAATATTCGACGTTCAGATCATTCGGGATAGCGCCCGGAGACCGGTTGCGAGTGAGCGGCGCCATGACGATACGGTTCTTGACGGCGATGTCGCCGACCTGTGTCGGCTGGAAAAGCTTGGCCATGAAAGGTCCTTTCTGCTTGGGGGATCACTCGGCGGCAGCAGAGGCGGCTAGCCCCCGGCCGGAGAGATAGGTGAGGGTGGTGGCCACAAGACCGATGAGGGCCATGGCTGCGGCGGCGAGGGGAACGCGGTCAAGGTTGAACCCGGCATCGATGACCAGGCCGCCGACCCAGGCGCCCAGCGCATTGCCGGTGTTGAAGGCGCCGATATTGATGGTCGATACGAGGTTCGGCGCATTCTTGCCGAAGCCGACAACACCGACCTGCAAGGCGGGAACCGCGGCAAAGGTGGCGGCCGCCCACAGGAACAGTGTGACTTCGGCCGGGATGATGAAGCGGCTCGTATAGAAGAAGATTGCTGACGTCAGCGCGATTGCTGCGAAGACGATGGCGAGTGTCGTTCCAAGACGCCAGTCGGCGAGCTTGCCGCCAATGAGGTTGCCGACCGTCAGGCCGATGCCGATCAGGAACAGCGTCCAGGTTACACCTTCGGGGGAAATGCCCGTCACGTCACGCAGCAGCGGGGCGATGTAGGTGAAGAGCGTGAACATCGAGGCTGCGAAAAAGACGGTGACCGACAGCGCCATCCAGAGGCGGACGTTTCGCAAGGCTGCGATTTCTCGCAGGATGCTGCTCTGCTCTTCCTGTTTATCTCTCGGCAGGATGGCGATCAGGCCGACAATGGTGACGATACCGATTACGGTAACGACCCAAAAAGTGGAGCGCCAGCCGAAAGCCTGGCCGATGGCAGTGCCGAGGGGCACGCCCAGCACGTTTGCGAGCGTCAGGCCGGTGAACATCAGAGCAACAGCACGGGCTTTGCGGTCTTCACTGACGAGATTGGCGGCAACGACCGAGCCGATACCGAAGAAGGCGCCATGGCAAAGTGCGGTGACAATGCGGGCGATCATCAGCACCCAGTAGTTCGGCGCGATCGCGCAGAGCAGGTTGCCGGCGATGAAGAAGGCCATCAGCATAATGAGAGCCGAGCGGCGCTTCAGCCTGGCAGTCGAGACTGCCATGACGGGTGCGCCGAGCGCGACGGCCAGCGCATAACCCGTGACGAGCCAGCCGGCCTGAGGGATCGTGACCGAGAGGTCGGCTGCGACTTCGGGCAGAAGGCCCATGATGACGAATTCGGTGGTGCCGATCGCGAAAGAACTCAAGGCAAGAACGAGCAGGGCAAGGGGCATGATTTAGAGATCCCGCGTTAGCTGCTGGAGGAAGGCAGCGATCGTTTCTTCGTTGCGCTTGTAGAAAATCCACTGGCCGACGCGCTTGCTGGTGACCAAGCCGGCGCGATGAAGGATACCAAGGTGCGAGGACACGGTCGATTGCGAAAGGCCGCAGCGTTCGAACTGGCTAGCACAAACACCCATTTCAAACGGGTGTTCCTGCGTCGGAAAATGTTCTTCCGGGTTCTTCAGCCAGT
Organism: Rhizobium sp. BK650; assembly: GCF_014195325.1. Lineage (GTDB taxonomy): Bacteria > Pseudomonadota > Alphaproteobacteria > Rhizobiales > Rhizobiaceae > Rhizobium. The sequence continues at coordinate 442,345 of NZ_JACIBK010000001.1, forward strand.
TGAGGATGTCCATCCGGGCAGGATTGGCCAGAGCCTTGAGAATCTCGTCTTTGTCCATCGGTCTTGATCGAACTATAAATCGGATTTTATCGATATATGGTTCGAAGATTTTCGATATGCAAATCACGGAGGCGTGAGCGATCTTTCTTTTCCGCCCTGCTTAAAGTTTAAGCAAAAAAAAGAGGGCCACTGGAAAACCAGGGCCCTATAAGTGTGAAGGTCAAAAACCTCCAGAGGGGAACAGCCAACGCGGTGGCACTGGGAGAGAAGCCACCATGTGCATCAGCTACGTGCGATATGGTGCTTCTTTGTGCAGCTTTCAATAGTTTTTTGTGCATGTCAGCTATGCACTGCACAAAATTTTCCGCATTGCGGTATCTATCGATAAAATTCAGGCAAAAAAAGAGGGCCACCGGAAAACCAGGGCCCTTATAAGTGTGAAGGTCAAAAACCTCCAGAGGGGAACAGCTAATGCGGTGGAACTGGGAGGAAAAGCCACCGTGTGCATCAGCTATGAGCGATATGGTGCTTTAATGAGCAAACAACAACCCTTTTTTGTGCATGTCAGTCATGCGTGAGTTGCATGATGCGGAATTCGCTTCCATAAAAGTGGAAATCAGAAGTTCCAGTTGCGGGCCTTGCTGACGATGAAATCGCGGAATGCCTTCAGTTTAGCGGCGTTCTTTATCTCGTCCGGGTAGCAGAAATAGGTATCGAAGGAGGGGACGTCGGCATTGATTGCCAGCTGGATCAGACCGGGATCGCGGCCGACAATATAATCCGGCAGGCAGGCAATGCCGATGCCGAGCAGGCATGCACGCTTGATCGAGGTCTGGCTGTTGATCTGCAAATGCGGAATGCGCTTGTTGTCTGAAGAGCGGCCGGCGATTTCCAGCCAGTTTACGTCGAGCAGGTAACTCGGCGCCGGTTCGCCGAAGGTGATGATGCGGTGATTGTCGAGATCCTCCATCGTCTGCGGCTCGCCGTGGCGGTTGATATAGGAGGGGGCAGCATAGACATGCATATGCACGGTGAAGAGCTTGCGCTGGATGAGATCTGACTGCTGAGGCTGGCGAAGGCGGATAGCGCAATCGGCATGGCGCATGTTCACATCCACTTCCTCGTTGTCGAGGATGAGCTGGATCTGAACGTCGGGATAGAGCTGCAAGAATTCCTGTATCTTGTCGGTCAGCCAGCCCTGGCCGAGGCCGACTGTCGTGGTGACGCGCAGCTTTCCGGAGGGCGTTTCCGTCGTCTCGGTCAGCTGCATCTTCACGGTTTCGAGCTTCAGCAGCACGTCATGGGCAGTGCGGTAAAGCAGCTCGCCCTGCTCGGTGAGGATCAGTCCGCGCGCGTGGCGGTGGAAGAGCTTTGTGCCCACATCCTGCTCGAGCGCGCTGACTTGACGACTGATCGCCGACTGGGACAGATGCAGCTTGTCAGCCGCATGCGTGAACGATCCGGCTTCGGCAGCTGCGTGGAAAATGCGCAGCTTGTCCCAGTCCAATGGCATTCCCCCACCCCTCATGCCGTTATTACTCCGCTGCTACGGCAACGGGCATGTGGCCCGTCAGATAACGCTCTGCCTCGAGTGCGGCCATGCATCCCATGCCCGCGGCGGTGATCGCCTGGCGGAACGTATCATCAGTCACATCGCCTGCGGCATAGACACCCTCCAGGCTGGTCGCAGTCGAATTCGGTGCGGTCCAGAGATAGCCGTTATCCTTCAGCTTCAGCTTGCCCTTGAAAAGTTCGGTTGCAGGCGCATGGCCAATCGCCACGAAGACACCGTCGATCGCGATATCGGTGATAGTGCCGGTGCGCGTGTCGCGCAGGCGAGCGCCGGAAACGGACGGCGGCATGGGGGGCTTTGCCGGTGCGCCAGTGATTTCGGCAACCTCGGTGTTCCAGAGGATTTTGACGTTCCCCTTGGCGAAGAGACGCTCCTGGAGGATTTTTTCTGCGCGAAACTCATCGCGGCGATGGACGACAGTGACCGACTTCGCGATGTTGGACAGGTAGAGCGCTTCCTCGACGGCGCTGTTGCCGCCGCCGACAACGATTACATCCTTGTTGCGATAGAAGAAGCCGTCGCAGGTGGCGCAGGCCGACACGCCGAAGCCCTGGAAATGCTGCTCGCTTTCGATGCCGAGCCACTTGGCCTTGGCGCCGGTCGCGATGATCAGCGTATCGGCAGTCCAGACCTGGCCGCTATCGGTGCGGGCGATGAAGGGGCGCTGGTTGAGGTCGACTTCGGTCACGAGGTCGTTGACGATTTCGGCGCCGACATGCTGGGCCTGCTGCAGCATCTGATCCATCAGCCAGGGACCTTGGATCGGATCGGCAAAACCCGGATAATTCTCGACGTCGGTGGTGATCATAAGCTGGCCGCCCTGTTCCAGACCGGCGATCAAAACCGGCTTCAGCATGGCGCGCGCGGCATAGACCGCTGCCGTATAACCGGCGGGTCCGGAACCGATGATGAGCACCTTGGTATGGCGGGCAGACATGGAATTTCCTTTCGACTGGGAGGATTCGGCGGCTAAGCAGCGAATAAGGCCGTTTCGCGATCCCTGCGCCATTTATGAACGACCAATGCTTTTATTCAAGGGCAGCCTTGCATTACCAACAAGGCAATGCAGCTGCTGTGTAAGATTCCGTCATCGGACTGAAACTTTCTTGCGTATTCCGTGGCTTTATATAGAAGCTGCCCGCGGGGAATTAAAGAAAGGCCTGAGCGTGGTCCGCGCTGAACTTGACGTTATCGACATAAAGATATTGCGGGAATTGCAGGCCGACGGCCGCATGACCAATGTGGAGCTTGCCGACCGGGTCGGAATTTCAGCGCCACCCTGTCTGCGCCGGGTGCGCAAGCTTGAAGAAGCGGGCGTCATCGAAGGTTATCATGCCATGCTGAACAGCCCGAAGCTCGGGCTCGATCTCGTCGCTTTCTGCATGGTTGGCCTCAAGCATCAATCGGAAGCCAATCTGAAGGCCTTCGCCGCTGCTACGGCTGAGTGGCCGCTGGTGCGTCAGGCCTGGATGGTTTCCGGCGACAGCGACTTCCTGCTGCATTGCGTCGCTCAAAACCTCACTCGTTTCCAGGATTTCGTCATCGAAGTGCTGACGGCCAATGAGCATGTCGATACCGTTCGCACCATGCTAACGATCCGCCAGGTAAAGAAGCTCGGGCTGGTCGAACTCTAAAGCAGGAAAAGAAGCGGTTTTCCGACGGAATGCGCTATCCGCGCCAAGCCTTGTTCAGCCAGTCGGTATTGCCAATGCGGCGATACCATTTGTGGCCGCCCCCTTCAAAAACCTCGCTCATTTTCGGATCGCCGGCGAAGACCACGATCTTGGCGTCCGGTGGGAGCTCAGGATCTCGCCAGAAGCTCGTGACATGGCGCGGCACGCAGGCGTTCTTGAAGCTTACGCACCATTCGCGCGGCCAGTATTGCAGGTGTCCATGGGCTTCCAGCTGCGCGCTCTGGAATTGTTGGGAGATTTCGTATTTCGACATGGCCGCCACCGGATCGGCGACGTAGGCGTCGAGAATGTAGGCATGCGCGCCGATCTCATAGCGGAAGACTGAACTGTTACCGACCGAGGCCAGGAATTTGTCACGGGCAGGGTTGATCTTGCGCAGCGGCTTCGGGCGAAAGAGATCGTCGTCGCGGATGATAAGGAACTTGCCTGGATGCTCGAAGAGCGGCTCCAGATCATCGACAATGACGAGATCGAGATCGAGGAAGAGTCCGGTGCCCTTGAGATCGACAAGCTCGCTGCGGAAGAGCGCCAGTTTCTGCCAGCGACGATCCTTTGAACCCGCCGGTAGGCCGAGCTCGGGCAGGGGGAAGGTTTCAATACCCTCGTCGAGGCCGGCCATGTTGTCGGTGAAGCAGACGAAGCGGTGCCGACGCTTCAGGTGCCGTTTCACGCCGCGGTAGAGATTGTTGACATATTCGGCGCCGTAAAGCGTTCCCCACTTCATGCAGAGCACGTTGACGAGGTTTTCGTCGTTATTTGCGGTCGACATCTGCGTGACTTTACTTTCCTGATACGTCCGTCACCAAGGATTGACCAACGGCTTATGTGCTGAGAAGCTGCTGGTAAATTCGATTGATCGCCGTCGCTTCTTTTTCCAAGGCGAAATTTTCCCGCACGTGGCTGAGGGCCGATTGGCCGTGGTTTGATGCTAGTGCAGGATCGGCAAGATAGGTGGCGATCGCTGCAGTCAGCGCATTTCCATCGCCGGGTGGCACGATGATGCCGTTTTCCCCGGACACGATCATTTCAGCGTAAGCGCCCGCGTCAGATGCCACAACCGGTGTCCTCGAAGCCATGGCCTCCAGCGGCGTTAGGCCGAAGCCTTCGTTGCGGGAGGGGGCGACATAGAGCGTCAGACGGCGATACCAGACCTTGATGTCTGGCACTTCGCCGATGAAGACGATGCGGCTGGTGAGACCGGCTGCGGCAATATCAGCTTTCAGCTGATCGGCGAAGGCCGTGTGCTCCGGGGTGACGCGACCGGAAATGACAGCCGTCCAGTCGGGATGCTGCGGCAGAAGCGCGATCATCGCCTGAACGAAAAGGTCGGTACCCTTTTGATGGCGCACGCGGCCGAAGCAGCCGACGAGGTAGCGACCGGACAGGCCGGTTGCGGCAATCGTATCGTCAGGTCCTGACGGCGGATGAAAAAGAGTGAGGTCGACGCCATGCTGGATGACTGTGTGCGGCACCTTTAGGAAGGAGCCGGATCGGCTGCTGGTGGCGATCACGGCATCCATCTGGCGGATCAGCCAGCGGGTGTAGGAGGTGTGACGGCGCTGGGCGGCCGAGGTGAAGACGAGCTTCAGGGGCATGCGCAACACCTGGCGCAGAAGGATGCCTGCCGCCATCTCATTGTTACGGCGCGCGTGCCAGACGCGGTGGCGGCGTCCGGCCGGCGGACGCCAGAGGCCGGCAAGCTGCGGCCAATTCAAGCGCGGAAGTTCCGGCGGGAGGCCAGGGCCAAAGGCGGCAATCCTGATCCCGAGCCGAATTTGACAGGGGATGAGCTGGACAATCGTGGACGTGACGCCGGATAGCCGGCGTTTCAGGTTCGGCGCGATGATCTCGACGTCACTGATATCCGGCACTGGCTGCTCTCGCGGAGAAAGGTGCGGGCGATCAGCCCCAGGAAACGGATAGGATTTCGTAGGCCTTCGAACCACCCGGCGCGTTGACTTCGATGGAATCGCCGACTTCCTTGCCAATCAGCGCGCGGGCGATCGGTGAGGAAATGGAGATACGGCCCTGCTTCACGTCGGCCTCCTGATCGCCGACGATCTGGTAGGTTCTTTCCTCTTCGGTGTCTTCGTCGACGAGCTTCACCTTGGCGCCAAACTTGATCTTGTCGCCCGACATCTTGGAGAGGTCGATGACTTCGGCGCGTGCCGTCAGATCTTCGAGCTCGGTGATGCGGCCTTCATTGTGGCTCTGCGCTTCCTTGGCGGCATGGTACTCGGCATTTTCGGAGAGGTCGCCATGGGCGCGCGCTTCCGCAATTGCCTCGATGATTCGCGGGCGCTCTTCCTGCTGACGCCAGCGCAGTTCTTCCTGCAGCTTGACGAAACCGCCCTGTGTCATCGGTACCTTATCAACCATTTTTTCGTCCTTCTCTCCCTGCATCCGCAGTTGGCGCAGACACAAAAGAAAACAGGTCCCGAAGGGGAACTTCGGAACCGTGTTACAATCCTAATTCGTTGCTTATAGCAGATCGGCACGAGCAATTTCCATAAAATTCGTATCGACGCCGTTTATCTCCCGTGGAAGTGCCTGCTTTTAAAGGGAGGTTGGAGGGAGTTCTTTTGTTCGTCTTGATTTCGCCACCATGAACATTTAGTGAACAAAGCGATGAAGAAGTCGCTTAGAGAAAGGCTGGCGATCCTCTCCGAGGCCGCCAAATACGATGCATCCTGCGCCTCGAGCGGCACGGTGAGGCGGGATTCGGCAGGCTCCGGCGGGCTGGGCTCGACCGAGGGTGCCGGCATCTGTCATGCTTATGCGCCGGACGGGCGATGCATTTCTCTGCTGAAAATCCTGCTCACTAATTTCTGCATTTACGACTGCGCCTATTGCGTCAACAGGTCGTCCAGCAATGTCGAGCGCGCCCGCTTCACGCCGGAAGAAGTCGTTTGGCTGACGCTTGAATTTTATAGGAGGAACTATATTGAAGGCTTGTTTCTTTCATCAGGCATCATCCGCTCCTCCGACCACACGATGGAGGAGATGGTGCGCATCGTCCGGGAGCTGCGGATCGCGCACGGTTTCCGTGGTTATATCCATCTGAAATCCATTCCGGAGGCATCACCGCACCTGATCGAGGAGGCCGGGCTTTATGCCGATCGGCTGTCTCTCAATATCGAGCTGCCGACGGATAGCGGTATCAGCCGATTTGCGCCCGAGAAGAAGCCTGCAAACATCCGCCGCTCTATGGGCGATCTCAGGTTAAAGATTGAGGCGGCGGCGGAGCCGACGCTGCAGACCAAGAAACGAAAGCGTTTCGTGCCGGCGGGCCAAAGCACGCAGATGATCGTCGGCGCCGACGGCGCCAACGACGCGACGATCCTCGCGACCAGCGGCCAACTCTACAGCAGCTATGACTTGAAACGCGTCTATTATTCGGCCTTCAGCCCTATCCCCGACAGCTCGAAGAGCCTGCCGCTCATCAAGCCGCCGTTGATGCGAGAGCATCGGCTCTACCAGGCCGACTGGCTCTATCGCTTCTACGGTTTCGGCATCGACGAGATCACCTCGACCCAGCAAGGCGGCATGCTGGATCTCAATCTCGATCCCAAGCTTGCTTGGGCGCTCAGCCATCGCGGCGATTTCCCCATCGACATCAACCGCGCCGACCGCGAGACGCTGCTGCGCGTGCCGGGGGTCGGCACCAAGACAGTAAAGGCTATCCTGGCCGAGCGACGGCAGCGCCGTCTGCGGATCGAGGATCTGCCGCGGCTTGGCGTGTCGATCCGCAAGGTGCAGGCCTTCATCACTGCCGAGGGCTGGACGCCGCACCGGCTCGTCGACCGGCCGGACTTGCGAGCGATGTTCGAGCCGCCAGCTGAACAGTTGTCACTGCTATGATGCGCCGGGTCGTGTTGGAGGGCAGAGGAAATTTCGATGAGTGGCGCAGAGTGGCCCGCGCCTTTGCTGCGGCTGGAATTTTGCCTGATGAAATCGAGTGGTATGAAAAAAGCGATGAGTCGGGCTTCGCCTTCCAGCGTGACGCGCTGCCGCCCGATCCGCCCGCCAACAGCAAGCCCATGACTGTGCCGACCGTCTTCATGACGCTGGCCGAGGCGGTGATCTGCCATAGCGACCGAAAGCGTTTTTCGCTGCTTTACAGCCTGCTCTGGCGAATACAGACGAACCGGTGTCTGCTGGATTTGGTCTCTGATCTGGAAGTGTCGCGCGCCCGGCTGATGCAGAAGAGCGTGCATCGTGACGCCCACAAGATGACAGCATTCGTGCGCTTCAAGGAGGTGGCGGCCCCCGCTGGCGGGCGGCGGAAATTCATCGCCTGGTTCGAACCGGATCACTATATCGTCGCGCGCAAGGCACCCTTTTTTCAGCGTCGTTTCAACGATATGGACTGGCTGATCGCGACGCCGAAGGGGTCGGCTGCCTGGGACGGCGAGCGACTGACGATCAGCAACATGCCTTGTGAGAAGCCCGATATCAGCGATGCGACCGATGATCTCTGGCGCACTTACTATGCCAGCATCTTCAACCCGGCGCGGCTGAAGGTGAAGGCGATGCGGGCCGAGATGCCAAAGAAATACTGGAAGAATTTGCCGGAAGCCGATCTCATTCCCGGCCTGATCGCCAACGCCGAAGCCAAGGTGCTGGCCATGGCCGAGCGCGAGGCGACGATGCCGCCTCCTTATCATAGCAGGATTCAGGAAGCGGCTGCCCGCATACCGGCTCCGCAACGGGCACCAGCCGGGACCCTAGAGGCGTTGCGAGAGGAAGCATCTGTCTGCAGCCAATGCCCCTTGCATGCGAAGGCAACGCAGACCGTTTTCGGGGAAGGGCCTGCCGACGCGGAGATCATGTTCGTTGGCGAGCAGCCTGGTGATCAGGAAGATCTTGCGGGGCGGCCCTTTGTCGGTCCTGCCGGAAGGGTTTTTGACGAGGCGATCGCGCAGGTCGGCATCGACCGGTCGAGGCTCTATGTCACCAATGCCGTCAAGCATTTCAAATACGAGCCGCGCGGCAAGCGGCGCATCCACCAGAAGCCAAATCTTGGCGAGGTGCAGCATTGCCGCTGGTGGCTGAAACTTGAAATCGACTTCATAAAGCCGAAAGTGATCGTAGCGATGGGAGCGACGGCGCTCTATTCCCTGACCGGGGAGAAACAGAAGCTTGAGGATCTGCGGGGACGGCCGATTGCGATGGAGGAGGGGCGGATGCTCTTCGTTACGGTGCATCCCTCCTATCTGCTGCGAATTCCGGACGAGGAGAAAAAGGCGCGGGAGCTCGCCCGCTTCCGGCAAGATATGAATCTGATCAAGGGGCTGGCGGCCTGAGTGCAGAATTCGATTCAATACGTCAGGGGACGAATACCGGATCTTTCGGCAGGTTCGGCGGACTGTATCCGGTCACCATGCGCACTCTCACGGATTCATGCAGATTTGCGCCATCGGGGATGAAGCGCCTGTCTTGGCGCGGAAGATAGATGCCCCTTCTATCGCCGCGCCTGCGCCAGGAGTTTTCCGGCACGCGCCGCGGAATATATTCGAGCAGTTTCCAACCTGCGCTCATCGAATCATGCAGCGGTGCGGCCGCGTTGAGCCCGACATAGTATTTATCGCTCTTGCCGAGGACGATGTTGTTGATCGTGCGCGAGACGTAGAGAAGGCCTGTGGGTTCCGTTTCCTGGATCATCCAGTCGAGCGGTATCTTGATCTGTGCGCTTTCGGCCTCCGGGTAGCCGCCGCCGATATCGCCGTGGACACCGGCAAACCAGACCTCCTTGAAGTCCTGTTTTGCGATTGCCGGCTTGAAGGGATTGCCGCGATAGTCCTGATCCGGGGTCCACAATTCCGGCTGGAACATGGTTCGTCGCTCATCGATCGCCACGGCATGGCGCACATATTCGACGCTTGGATTCTTACGGGTGAACGGATGGGTCTTGAACTGAACGCGCCCTTTGCCCCTTTCGATGACAGAGGCGACGGTGTCGAAGAGACCGAGCAGTTTGATCGGCGGGCGGTCGTTGCGCAGCATGCGCTCATAGAGGCGCATGCTCTTGAAGGCCGAGGAAGGATCACCGCCGTCGACGCGCTGCTCCTGTTCGGGAATGCCCTTGTAGGTTCTGTAGGCGTAATCGAGCAGGTTTAGGTGATACCTGCTGCAGAGCCCGAAGGCATGGATGAAACCTGCGAGAACACGCGCTGTGTAGGCGCCACGGCTGAAGCCGAAAATGTAGACGCGGTCCCGGTCGGGGTGGCCTCCGTGATCGTCGGGCGTGCCGACATCGTAGTTTTCGACGAGGAAGCGGTAGGCACCTTTGACGTTTTCATCGAGACCCCAGCCTGTGGCAAGGCCCCAGACCTCGACGGACTTGCGGTAGACGGGCGACCAGGCATCTGCCGCACCAAGCGTGCCGACGCCGGGGTCGTAATAGACGATCTGTTCTTCGCAGCGTTTCAGCGTTCCGAACAGGCGCAGGATGTTAGTGCGGTCTGCAGTTATCTCGTTCGACGTGCCGTCGAACAGAATGACGATGTTCTTCGACATGCTGCTCCCCCGATACGGCTGGGGAGCAGGCTAACATCAAGTTTCCATGTCTGCAATTTTGGGTCGCAGTTTGCCAAGCAACGAAGCGAAGGCGAAGAGGTGAGGCCTCTTCGCTTGATATCAAAAGTAGCTCTGTAGCGGACGGACTTCGAGGTTCCCCGCCTTGAGCGCCTTGATGGCCTGAGCGGCAGCTTCGGCGCCAGCCATGGTCGTGTAATAGGGCACCTTCTGCATCAGCGTGGCGCGTCGGAGCGACTTGGAATCCGAGATCGCCTTGTTGCCATCGGTCGTGTTGATGACGAGCTGGACCTGGCGGTTGCGGATGGCGTCCTCGATATGCGGGCGCCCTTCCAAGACCTTGTTGATCTTCGTTGCCTCGATGCCGTTTTCGCCGAGGAAGCGGGCGGTGCCGCCTGTTGCCAGCACCTTGAAGCCCTGTTCGACGAGGATGCGGATTGCCGGCAGGACACGCGACTTGTCGGCATCGCGCACCGACACGAAGACCGTGCCTTCACGCGGGAGTTCGACGCCTGCGCCGAGTTGCGACTTGGCGAAGGCCAGCGCGAAATCACTGTCGAGGCCGATGACTTCGCCGGTGGAGCGCATCTCCGGGCCAAGCAGTGTATCGACACCGGGGAAGCGGGCGAAGGGGAAGACAGCTTCCTTGACGGCAATGTGCTTCAACGCCCGCGGATCGGGCTTCTCGCCATAGGCCGCGAAGGTCGCGTCGAGTTTCTCGCCAGCCATGACGCGGGCAGCGATCTTGGCGATCGGCGCGCCGATGGTCTTGGCGACGAAGGGCACGGTGCGCGAGGCGCGCGGATTGACTTCCAGTACGTAGACGGTGCCATCCTTGATCGCGAACTGCACATTCATCAGGCCGCCGACGTTCAATGCCTTTGCCATGGCCGTTGCCTGGCGCTCCAGCTCGTCGAGCATCTCGCGCGAAAGCGTGCGCGGCGGCAGCGAGCAGGCGCTATCGCCTGAATGGATGCCGGCCTCTTCGATATGTTCCATAATGCCGGCGACATAAACGTCGGTGCCGTCCGAGAGGCAGTCGACGTCGACTTCGATGGCGTTGGTCAGGTAGCTGTCGAAAAGCAGCGGGTTCTTGCCGAGCAGTGTGTTGATCTGGCCGGTCTTGTCGTTCGGGTAGCGTGCCTTGATATCCTCGGGCACCAGTTCCGGCACCGTGTCGAGCAGATAGGTCTGCAGCTGGCTCTCGGCGTGGATGATTTGCATGGCGCGGCCGCCGAGCACGTAGGACGGGCGAACGACCAGCGGGAAACCGATTTCGGCGGCGACGAGGCGGGCCTGCTCGACCGAATAAGCGATGCCGTTGTTCGGCTGGTTGAGGTCGAGCTTCATCAGAAGCTTCTGGAAGCGATCGCGGTCTTCTGCAAGGTCGATCATGTCGGGCGCGGTGCCGAGGATCGGGATGCCGTTCTTTTCCAGGGCTTCAGCGAGCTTCAGTGGCGTCTGGCCGCCGAACTGGACGATGACGCCGACGACTTCCCCCTTTTCCTGCTCGGCGCGCAGGATTTCGATCACGTCTTCGGCCGTGAGCGGCTCGAAATAGAGGCGATCGGATGTGTCGTAGTCGGTCGAAACCGTTTCCGGATTGCAGTTGATCATTATCGCTTCATAGCCCGCATCCTTGAGCGCGAAGGCGGCATGGCAGCAGCAATAGTCGAATTCGATGCCCTGGCCGATACGGTTCGGACCGCCGCCGAGGATGACGACCTTCTTGCGGTCGGAGACTAGCGCTTCGGAGCGGGCCTCGCCGACGAAAGGCGTCTCGTATGTAGAGTACATATAGGCGGTCGGCGAGGCGAATTCGGCTGCACAGGTGTCGATGCGCTTGAAGACCGGGCGGACGTTCAGACTGTTGCGCAGCTCGGCTACTTCCTTCGGGCGCTTGCCGGTCAGCGTGGCAAGGCGGGCATCAGAAAAGCCCATCGCCTTTAGCATGCGCAGGTTGGTCTCGTCGGTCGGGAGACCGTGCTCGCGGATGCGCGCTTCCATGTCCACGATGTTCTTGAGCTGGGCGATGAACCAGGGGTCGATCTTGCAACCTTCGTGAACCTCTTCGATGGTCAGGCCCATGCGCAGCGCCTGGGCGACCATGCGCAGGCGATCCGGCGTCGGTGTGCCGATCGCGGCGCGGATCGCGTTCTGGCTGGATTCGCCTTCTTCCGAGTCGGGTATTTCAATTTCGTCGAGGCCGGTCAGACCGGTTTCGAGGCCGCGCAATGCCTTCTGCAGCGATTCCGCGAAGGTGCGGCCGATCGCCATGACTTCGCCGACCGACTTCATGGCCGTGGTCAGCACCGGGGAGGCGCCGGGAAATTTTTCGAAGGCGAAGCGCGGGATCTTGGTGACGACATAGTCGATCGATGGTTCGAAGGAGGCAGGGGTCGCGCCGCCGGTAATGTCGTTTTCGAGTTCGTCGAGCGTGTAGCCGATGGCAAGTTTGGCGGCGACCTTGGCGATCGGGAAGCCGGTGGCCTTAGAGGCGAGCGCCGAAGAGCGCGAGACGCGCGGGTTCATTTCGATGACGACGAGGCGGCCATCCTTCGGATTGACGGCAAACTGCACGTTCGAGCCGCCGGTCTCGACGCCGATCTCGCGCAGCACGGCGATCGAGGCGTTGCGCATGATCTGGTATTCCTTGTCCGTCAGCGTCAGCGCCGGCGCGACGGTAATCGAATCGCCGGTATGGACGCCCATCGGGTCGATGTTCTCGATCGAGCAGATGATGATGCAGTTGTCCGCCTTGTCGCGGACGACCTCCATCTCATACTCCTTCCAGCCGAGGACGGATTCTTCAACCAGCACTTCGGTGGTCGGCGAAGCATCGAGGCCGCTGCCGACGATTTCGAAGAATTCCGAGCGGTTATAAGCAATGCCGCCGCCGGTGCCGCCGAGGGTGAAGGACGGACGGATGATGGCCGGCAGGCCGACATGGTCGATCGCCTGGGCGGCGATCGCCATGGCGTGGCTCATATAGCGCTGCTTGCGGTCGCTCTCGCCGAGGTTCCACTGGTTTTCCAGTTCGTCGAGCGCCTTGTCGAGATCGGCGCCGGAGAGGCTTTCGCGCAGCTTGGTGCGCTCGGCTTCATGGGTCTTGCGGTCGGCGTCCTTGATGTCGGTGGCGTTTGCCAGCATCGAGCGCGGCGTTTCAAGGCCTATGCGCGCCATCGCCTCGCGGAACAGCGCGCGGTCCTCTGCCATGTCGATGGCGGCAGGCTTGGCGCCGATCATCTCGACATTATAGCGGTCGAGCACGCCCATGCGCTTCAGCGAGAGCGCGGTGTTCAGCGCCGTCTGGCCGCCCATAGTCGGCAGCAGCGCGTCGGGGCGTTCCTTGGCGATGATCTTGGCGACGACTTCGGGGGTGATCGGCTCGACATAGGTGGCGTCGGCGAGGCCCGGATCGGTCATGATCGTTGCCGGATTGGAGTTGACGAGGATGACGCGGTAGCCTTCCTCCTTCAGCGCCTTGCAGGCCTGGGTGCCGGAATAGTCGAATTCGCAAGCCTGGCCAATGACGATCGGTCCTGCGCCGATGATGAGGATCGATTTGATGTCTTGGCGCTTCGGCATGGGCGATATCCATTTCTAGCTGCGCAAAAAGCCGGCCAGGGTGGGAGGTCACCGGGTCGGGTCGCGCATTGAGGGTCTTTTCAGGCTAGAAGCGGCTTATAGGCAAATGTTTTTGCAAACGGAACCCCATAAATCACGGAATCGACAGGAATTCGGACCGGCCTTTGGAAGCCTATTGCCCACCGGGCACGACGAGCGTGCGAATCTCGCCGCTAAGCGCCGGATTGGCGATGGCTTCGGGTGCCTGTTCGAGCGTGATCAGACGCGAAATCAGCGGATCGACCTTGATCGTGCCTGTGGCGATGAGATCGGCGGCGCGCCCATGCGTGAAGGGATTGAGGAAGGAGCTTATAAGGCTTACTTCGCGAAACAACAGATCGAAGGGCTCGATCTCAATCTTTGCGCCTTGCGGCATGACGCCGAGGATGACGGCAGTGCCGCCACGCCTTGCGAGCTTCGGCGCCTGCATTATCGTTTCCGGCACACCAGCACATTCAAAGACGACGTCGGCGCCGCCGGGCAGCAAACCTTGATCGCCGGTAATGCTGCTGACTGCGTCCGCATGTGACGGATCGAAGGTCGCGGTGGCACCGAGCGTTTCGGCAAGCGCGCGTTTCTCGGAATTGCGGGTGACCAGCAGAATACGTGTTGCGCCGGCAAGCCGGGCAAGCTGGACGGTGAGCAAGCCGATCACCCCGCCGCCGAGCACGATGACCGACGAGCCGGTCTTTATGTTGGCGAGATCGACACCGTGCAGGCAGCAGGCAAGCGGCTCGCAAAAGGCGCCACGCAACGGATCGAGCTCGAGCGGCAGTTCAAAAGCCTGTTTCTGCGGGAGGATGACGTAATCGGCGAAACCGCCATCGCGATGGATGCCGATCGCTTGCAGGTTCCGGCAGAGATTGACGCGGCCATTGTGGCATTCTTCGCAGCGGCCGCAGGCGATGTTGGGATCGCCAGTCACACGCATCCCGGGACGAAAGGCGATGACTTCGGGGCCGACGGACTCGATGATGCCGGCGAATTCGTGGCCGAGCGTCACCGGCGGATGCGAGGGGAATTCGCCGAGAAAAAGATGACGGTCCGTGCCGCAGATGCCGCAAGCTTCGATGCGCACGAGCAGGTCATCCGCCCCGGGGATGGGCTTTTCGATTTCTCGGAGCAGCAGTCTTCCGGTCGCTTCCAGACGCACGGCCTTCATTAAATCTCTCCCACATTCTCTCCTTCGTTCAGGAAGTGCCAAAGCGGAAGTCTCGTCAAGCGCTGCGTTCTCCTCCTTGCCGAGGCTTCAGTACACCGATTGCCTGCGGGAACAATATCATGTGCTCAAGGTTTGCTGCCGAGAAACTGGAGGCTGCGATGGTAGATCCCAAGGACAAAGAACCGGCGGAAGGCTCGCGAGAGACTGTCAACAAGGAGTTGGCCCGTCTGGGACAGCGCAAGCCACAGAGTGGTGTCGGCACAGATTCTGGACAAAAAGGACCCGCTCAACCGCGATCCACGAACAAGTGAGCTGCCGTCCGTCCGCTTTTGACATCCGTGAGGAACATGCCGTCGCGTCCGAGAAACAAAGAAGCCCATTCAGATAATGATAAAGGCAAAGCGGGGTTCGGTGGTCTGCTTGGTCGGGGCATCATTTCGGGCGCAGCCGACGACGACCCGTCCGCGATAGGGACTTATGCAAGCGCCGGCGCACGCTTCGGGCCAGACATATTGTGGACCGCGCCCGTCACTCTGCCGATGATGTTCACTGTCGTGTATCTGTCGTCGAAGCTCGGCCAGGTGTCGGGGCGTGGGCTGTTTCACGCGATCCGGGACTTCTATCCTCGATGGCTTCTTTGGACGGTGCTCGTTGGTGTCGTCACAGGAAACACGATCGAAGCCGCGGCCGATCTGGGCGGCATGGCGGCCGCCTTGAACCTCTTTCTGCCGGTCCCGGTTCCAGTTCTTGTGGCCGCCGTTGCAGTCGTCATCTTCGCCCTGCAGGTGCTGGGCTCCTACATGCTCATCCGCCGCGTTTTCCGATGGCTTGCCCTGACGTTGCTCGCCTATGTGGGCGCCGCGTTGCTGGCGCAGCCCGATTTGCTGGCGACGCTAAAAGGTACGCTCATCCCAAAAATTGAATTCAGCAAGGAGTTTCTGTCGATCATCGTTGCCATTATCGGGACGACCTTGTCGGCTTATCTTTACACTTGGCAGTCGAACGAAGAGGTCGAAGAGGAAATTGCCGAGGGAAAGACGACGGTGGAGGAACGGCGAGGCGCCAGTGATCGGGAACTGAGACACTCGAAGCTGGAAATTCTCATCGGCATGACATTTTCCAATCTGATCATGTACTTCGTCATCCTTGCCACCGGCTCGACTCTGTATACTCACGGTCAGACCGAGATCGAGACGGCCGCGCAGGCCGCCGAAGCCTTGAAGCCGATTGCGGGAGATGCGGCTGGCTACCTGTTTGCGGCCGGAATCGTCTCGGTGGGGTTCCTTGCCGTTCCTGTCATGACGACCGGTGCCGCCTATGATCTCGCTCAGTCGATAAATATAAAGGGCAGCCTCAACGCCAGGGCGCGGGATGCAAAATCCTTTTATGTGATCATGGGTATCGTGACGGTGGTCGCTGTCTCTCTGAATTTCCTCGGCTTCAATCCGATGAAGGCCCTCGTCTGGTCGGGCATTGTTCAAGGCTTCTCAACCCCACCCCTTCTGCTGCTGATCCTGCTGATGACGAATAATCGCAAGATCATGGGCGGACAGGTGAACTCGCGGGCCATGAATATAATGGGCTGGATCACGACGGCCGTTATCTTTTCCGCCAGTGGGGGCTTGGTCGTCAGTTGGTTCGTCTAAATCTCGAGTTAATGTCGATAGGGATGGAGATTACACGAAGCGGATCCGACGCATCCGCGTCGGTCACTCGTTCCTCCGGCTGGAATTCCAGCAGGTGACGGATATATTGATTCATTGAATATAAGCACTGGTGTAGCCGGGGAGATCGAAGATGGAATGGAAAGGCCGGCGTCAGTCCGACAATATCGAGGATCGCCGCGGCGATGCGTCCGCTGGCGGCAATCCCTTCGGCCGCGGTGGTGGTTTCAGTTTTCCGTCGGGTGGCGGAGTTGGTCGTCGTGGCGGCGGACTCAGCATTGGCACGATCATCTTTCTCGTCGTCATCTACCTGATCTTCAAGGCGATGGGCGTTGACCTGCTGCAGGTGATGGAGGGCGGCGGCTCAATGGACGGCGCTGGCGGTTCAGGCTATTCGCAGGGCGAATCCTCCTTTCGGGTTCCGGCCAATGACGAGATGACCGCCTTCGTGCGCACGGTCCTCGCTGAAACCGAAGATACCTGGCACGGCATCTTTCAGTCGCAGGGCAAGGATTATGAAGAGCCGCGCCTCGTTCTCTTCTCCGGCCAGACGCAGTCGGCCTGCGGGTTTGCGTCGGCTGCGACCGGGCCTTTCTATTGCCCCAGCGATCACAAGGTCTATCTGGACACGGCCTTCTTCCAGCAGCTTTCCGACCAGTTCGGTGCATCCGGTGATTTCGCGGAAGCCTATGTGGTGGCTCACGAGGTCGGCCACCATGTGCAGAACCTGCTCGGCATCCTGCCGAAGTTCAATGAGGCCCGTCAGCGCATGAGCGAGGCCGATGCCAACAAGATGTCGGTGCGCGTCGAACTGCAGGCCGATTGCTTCGCCGGCATCTGGGGCAAGTTCACGCAGCAGAAGGGCATCCTGGAGGCCGGCGATCTGGAGGAGGCGCTGAATGCCGCCCAGCAGATCGGCGACGATACGCTGCAGAAGCGCTCGCAGGGCTATGTCGTTCCCGAAAGCTTCAACCACGGCACGTCGGCCCAGCGCGTGCGCTGGTTCAAGCGCGGCTTCGATAGCGGGCAGCTTTCGGCCTGCGATACATTCTCCAACCCGATCTGAACGAGATATTCGGCGCCCAACCTCGAGGGCAGGGCGCTGGTCGTCGTAAATGATTACTTTTCACTGTCCATATGCTTGAGCTGGGCTTCCGGATAACGGGCACCCTTGGCGGCACCCTTGGGCACGGCATGCTCAATAGCGGAGAGGTCGTCTGCGCTTAACTCCACTGCGCGGGAGCCGAGCGCTTCCGTCAGGCGATCGCGGCGGCGGGCGCCAACCAGCGGCACGATATCCTTGCCCTGAGCCGCCACCCAGGCGATTGCGACCTGCGCGACCGAGGCGCCTTTGAGAATGGCGATCTTCCTGAGTTCTTCGACCAGTGCAAGGTTCTCATCGACATTGCCTTCTTGGAAGCGCGGGCTGGCGGCGCGGAAGTCGCCTTGTGCCTGCTGGCCCTTCTGCCAATGACCGCTGATGAGGCCGCGCGACAGCACGCCATAGGCTGTGATAGAAATGCCGAGTTCGCGGGTGGTTGGTAGGATTTCATCCTCGATGCCGCGGGAGATCAGCGAGTATTCGATCTGCAGGTCGGCAATCGGTGCAACGGCGGCGGCCCTGCGGATCGTATCGGCGCCGACTTCGGAGAGGCCGACATGGCGCACGTAGCCGGCCTCGATGAGATCGGCGATGGCGCCCACGGTTTCCTCGATCGGCACGTTCGGATCGAGGCGGGCAGGGCGGTAGATGTCGATATAATCAACGCCAAGGCGCTGTAGCGTATAGGCCAGAAAGTTTTTGATGGCGACGGGGCGGGCGTCATAGCCGTTCCAGCCGTTCGCTGGGTCGCGCAGCGCGCCGAACTTGACGCTGATAACAGCGTTTTCGCGCTTGCGGCCCTTGAGCGCCTCGCCGATCAGCATCTCATTATGGCCCATGCCATAGAAATCGCCTGTATCGAGCAGGTTGATGCCGGCGTCGAGCGCGGCATGGATGGTCGCAATGCTTTCAGCTCGGTCGGATGGCCCATACATACCCGACATGCCCATGCAGCCGAGGCCGATGACCGAGACTTCGGGGCCAGTCTTTCCCAAACGATAGGTCTGCATCTTCTTCTCCTTCAGCGGCGGCCCAATGACGCCCTCGGACGCGGTTTTACAGCAGCTTACTTTGTGCGATAATCCGGATAGTCTCGAACAGGCCGTACGGAAAAATGCACAATGGATGACCTTCCCCTGAGTGATCTGGCTGCTTTCGCGGCAATTGCAAGAGAGCGCAGCTTCCGCTCCGCAGCCCGAAAGCGCGGGGTTTCCGCGTCATCGCTGAGTGATTCCCTGCGGCGTCTGGAAGAGCGGCTCGGTGTCAGACTTCTCAATCGTACGACGCGCTCAGTTACGCTGACGGCGGCGGGCCAACGATTGCTCGAGAGGCTTTCGCCGGCGCTTTCAGAAGTGGCGGCCGCGCTCAGTCAGCTCGACAGTTTTCGCGACAATCCGGCAGGTACGCTCAGGCTTAATGTGCCGAGTATCGTTACGAAGCTCTTCATGGCCGATCTGGCCGCACGGTTTCTGGCGCTCTACCCGCAAATCACGTTGGAAATCATTGCCGAAGATACATTCATCGATGTGCTGGCCGCCGGCTTCGATGCCGGCATCCGATATGACGAGAGGCTGGAACGCGATATGATTGCCGTGCCGATCGGTCCACGCCGACAGCGCTATGTTACGGCAGCCGCTCCCGCCTATCTTGCCAGGCGAGGCATGCCGCAGCATCCGCGGGATCTGCTGGAGCACAGCTGTATCCGCCATCGCTTTCTGAGCGGAGCATCGCTTCCGTGGGAGTTCGAAAGTGGAGAAGAGATAGTCACCATCGCGCCGTCAGGCCCCGTCATCACCAATGCGGTGGAAATGGAAATCGGTGCCGCGTTTGCTGGGCTCGGCGTTATCAGAACATTCGAAGAGCTGCTTGCCCCCGGCATTGCGGATGGCCGCCTAATACAGATCTTGAGCGAATGGGACAGCGAGTTTTCCGGTCCACTCCTCTATTATCCGAGCCGTCATCATATGCCGGCGCCGCTACGGGCTTTCGTGGATTTTGTGCGGATGGAGCAACGAAAGAGCTCCTGAATCATCTGTTTCGACGGCCTAGTCATCGAGAACATTGAGATGTTCACGTATTGTTTCAGCTGCTGCGATGAGCTATGTCACATATTCGGCGACGAGATCGTCTTTCCAGAAAATACCAGCTGTAGAGATGCTTCATGCTTGATCCGAAATTCGTTCGCCGCGGTCTGTTCCTGGTCTTCGTCATTCTCTTTCTGGATATTATCGGCATTGCTATCATCATGCCGGTCCTACCTGTTTATCTGGAGCAATTGACGGGCGGTACGGTCAGCGATGCAGCAGTCGACGGCGGCTGGCTGATGCTCATTTATTCACTGATGCAGTTCCTGTTTGCGCCGCTGCTCGGAAACTTGAGCGACCGTTTCGGGCGCCGTCCGATCCTGTTGCTTTCGGTGCTGACCTTCGCCTTCGACAATTTCATCTGCGCCATCGCCACCAGCTACTGGATGCTGTTTATCGGCCGCGTGCTTGCCGGCATCAGTGGCGGCAGCTTTGCCACCTGCTCCGCTTATATTGCCGATATCAGCAATGAGGAGAACCGCGCGAAGAATTTCGGATTGATCGGCATTGCGTTCGGCGTGGGCTTCACTATTGGCCCGGTCATTGGCGGTTTTCTCGGCGAGTTCGGGCCGCGCGTGCCGTTCTTCGGCGCGGCCGCACTCTCTTTCGCCAATTTTATTGCCGCCTGTTTCCTGTTGCCGGAAACGCTTGATGCAAAGAATCGCCGCAGGTTCGAATGGAAACGTTCAAACCCGCTCGGTGCCCTGCGGCAGATGAGGCACTATCCCGGCATCGGTTGGGTCTGTCTTGTATTGTTCCTGTTTTTCCTTGCCCATGCCGTCTACCCTTCGGTCTGGTCCTTCGTCACGACCTTCCGATACGGATGGAGTGAAGGGCAGATCGGCCTGTCGCTCGGCATTTACGGCATTGGTGCCGCACTGGTCATGGGGCTCGTACTGCCGCGCGTCGTGCCTGTTCTCGGTGAGTGGAAGACGGCGCTGCTTGGCCTGTATTTCGCGATGGCCGCCCTCACAGGTTATGCCTTCGCCTGGGAGGGCTGGGTCGTCTATACAGTGATCGTGCTGACTGTCATGGAGAATGTCGCCGACCCGCCGTTGCGCAGCATCGCCGCCGGCAAGGTGCCGCCTTCGGCGCAGGGCGAACTACAAGGCGCGCTCACCAGCATCAGCAGCATAACGACGATCATCGGCCCGCTGATCTTCACGCAGATGTTCGGCTTTTTCACCAAACCGGACGCGCCTGTCACCTTCGCCGGTGCCCCCTTTCTCCTGGCGGCTTTTTTCATTCTCGTCTCTGCAGTTGTATTCCTGACGCGCGTGAAGAGGTCGAAGTCGCCGGCCGGAGTCTTCAATGCAGCTGAATAATCCATCAAAAATGGTGAAGCTGTGATGAATTTTTCAGCATCTGGTTGTTTTGGGGTGGTTCTTTGCGCGGCTTTATTCTAAGCCGATATGATATTTTGCCGCGCCGCGGCCCTTAACGATTCAACCTTAGGACAGTGTCATGGACACGCCGATCGACGTGCGCACCGTCACGCCTGCAACCGACAACCGCTGGTCTGCGCATTTTCGCGCCACGCTGATGCTCGGTGTGCCGTTGATCGGCGCCCAGCTTGCGCAATTCGGTATCGGCATGACCGATGTGATGATCGTCGGCCAGCTCGGCGCCGAGAATCTTGCGGCCATGGTACTTTCGGCGCAGTTTCTCTTCACGATCCTGATCTTCGGCTCGGGTTTCGCGATCGCCGTCATTCCAATGGTGGCGCAGGCCTATGGCCGTGGCGATGCCGTGACCGTGCGCCGATCGCTGCGCATGGGTCTCTGGGTCGTCGTCTGCTACTGGCTGCTGATGCAGCCGGCCTTCTATAATTCCGAGACGATTCTGCGCTATTTCGGGCAGAGGCCCGAAGTGGCGAAGCTTGCCCACGGCTACATCATCATCGGTCAGTTCGGCGTGCTGCCGGGCCTGCTCTACAATGTCATGCGCGCGCTCGTCAGCGCCATCGGCAAGGCCGGTGTCATTCTCCAGGTCACGATCGCCATGCTGGTCCTGAATGCGATCGGCGCTTACATTCTGGTGCTCGGCCATTTCGGCTTTCCGGTCATGGGACTGGAAGGTGCTGCCATCGTGTCCGTCGCGGTACAGACGGCCGGTTTCCTTTTCATCTTGTCCTTCGTGCAGGCCAGGGAAGAGACGCGGCGTTACGAGATCTTCGTGCGCTTCTGGAAGCCGGACTGGCATGCCTTCTTCGAGGTCATCCGTCTGGGCCTGCCGATCAGCATCACCATCCTCGCCGAGGTCAGCCTCTTCACGGCGGCCTCGCTGCTGATGGGCCATATCGGTACGATCGAGCTTGCCGCGCATGGTATTGCGTTGCAGTGGGCGTCGATGGCCTTCATGATCCCGCTCGGCCTCGGCCAGGCGGCAACCGTTCGCGTCGGCGTTGCGCACGGGCAGGGCGATCATGCCGGGTTGGTGCGGGCGGCGATCACGGTGGTGATCATCGCCAGTTGCGCCGCCATCATCGGCAGCCTCATCTTTGCCACCGTGCCGCAAGTTCTGGCACGTCTGTTCCTCGACGTCAGCCTGCCAGAGGCACCCCAGGTGTTGGCCTATGCCGGTCCGCTGATTATCGTTGCCGGTCTCTTCCAATTCGTCGACGGCTTGCAGGCGATTGCCAGCGGGTTGCTGCGCGGGTTGAAGGACGCGCGGGTGCCGATGATCATGGCGCTGATTGCCTACTGGCCGATCGGCTTCTTCCTTGCCTGGGCTTTTGCCTTCCCCCTCGGCTTCGGTGGTCTCGGCATCTGGTTCGGCTTCCTCGTCGGGCTTGCCGCGGCCGCTGCCATGCTCTGCGCCCGCTTCTACATTCTGGTTCGCCGGGAAGGCGTAACGGCCGGCGCCTGAGCCGGCCGTCTTATCTGTCCGCCATCAAGCAGCGACAGGCTTGTAGCTGGCGATATCGGCCCGAATGCCGAGGCGCGCAAACATTTCCTGCGGATCGAAGTTGGCCGCCCTTTGGGCTGTTGCAACGGCTGCCTTCACGCGCTCGACGACATCGGCGCTTTCCCACCGGGCGATCGTGACAAAATTGAATTCGCCGGGACCGGCGATCTGTTCCAGCACCTCGTGACCGATAAAGCCGTCCTGCGCCTCCAGCACCTTGTGTGTCCTCATCACATTGACGAGAAATTCCTCACGCGCCGCAGCCGGCACGACGAATTTGTCTACCCTATAAAAAGTTCCGCTCATCCAGTCTTCTCCTGCGTTCGAAGTGTTGCAGGCAATTCTGTAATTCCTCAAGTTAAGTTGAGGTCAATATCCGGGCAAAGAAAAAAGCCCGCCTGAGCGAGCCTTTCTGAAATCAAGATCAGCGTTCGGCGAGCGCCGGTTCGCCCTTCTTCTCACGTACCATGTTGACGAAGCGGCGGAAGAGGTAATGGCTATCCTGCGGGCCGGGCGAGGCTTCCGGATGGTGCTGGACGGAGAAGACGGGCTTGCCGAGAACACGCAGGCCGCAGTTCGTACCGTCGAAGAGCGATACGTGGGTCTCTTCAACGCCAGCAGGCAGCGATTTCGTGTCAACTGCGAAGCCATGGTTCATCGAGACGATCTCGACTTTGCCGGTCGTGTGGTCCTTCACCGGATGGTTCGCGCCGTGGTGGCCCTGGTGCATCTTTTCGGTCTTGGCGCCAAGCGCCAGGCCAAGCATCTGATGGCCGAGGCAGATGCCGAAGACGGGGATATCGGTCGCGATCAGCGCCTTGATGACGGGAACGGCATATTCGCCTGTGGCAGCGGGGTCGCCGGGACCGTTCGACAGGAAGATGCCGTCGGGCTGAAGCGCGAGCACGTCTTCGGCGCTGCTGGTTGCCGGCATGACGGTAACTTTGCAGTCGAGGCCGGCAAAGAGGCGCAGAATGTTGCGCTTCACGCCGTAATCCAGGCAGACGACATGATATTTCGTGTCGGAAGCACCGAGTTCGCCGTACCCTTCGTTCCAGATCCAGGGGGTCTGCGACCACTGCGAGGACTGACCCGACGAGGCGATCTTGGCGAGGTCGAGGCCTTCGAGGCCGCTCCAGGCCTTGGCTTCCGCCTTCAGCGCGTCGATGTCGAAATTGCCCTGTGGATCATGAGCGATGACGGCGTTCGGCGAACCGTTCTCGCGGATCCAGGCGGTCAGCGCGCGGGTGTCGATGCCGCAGAGGCCGATGATGCCGCGCGCCTTCAGCCAAGCGTCGAGATGCTTGGCCGCGCGATAGTTCGAAGGTTCGGTAATGTCAGCCTTGAAAATCACGCCGACCGCGCCGTGGCGTGCTGCCGGCGTCAAGTCTTCGATGTCTTCTTCGTTGGTGCCGATATTGCCGATATGGGGGAAGGTGAAGGTGACGATCTGGCCGAGATAGGAGGGGTCGGTGAGGATCTCCTCGTAGCCGGTCAGCGCCGTATTGAAGACGGCTTCTGCCTGAACCTTGCCGGTTGCGCCGATCCCCTTGCCCTCGATGACTGTGCCGTCGGCAAGAACGAGCAGGGCGGTCGGCTTTTCGGTGGTCCAGGGTGCTGTTGCGGTCATCTTCATCCCGTTTCCGGCGGGCCTCTGCGCTGGGATACGCGAGCCGGCCTTTTAATCTCGCAGGTGTATGCGCGCGGCTTTGGCCGCGTTTGACGCCTGATCACGAATTTTGGTGCAGGTGGCGGTAGATAGCCACGCTCTTCGCTTAGGTCAATCTTTGTACCGCAGATTGCGGCACTTTTCTTGCTGATATTGGCCGGATTCTCGCAATTTATTTGATCACATACATCGGCCTGGTTTATGAAAGCGCCATTTTAAAAGGAGTACTGACATGCTGCGCGATCAACTCGCCACTGAGCTGAAAGAGGCCATGAAGGCAAAGAAGATGGACCGTCTCGGCACCATCCGTCTCATCCAGGCCGCGATCAAAGATCGCGACATCGCCAATCGCGGTGCCGGGAAGGAAGAGGCTGGTGATGAGGAAGTGCTGCAGATCCTCGCTAAGATGGTGAAGCAGCGTGATGAGTCGGCAAAGATCTACGAGGAGAATGCCCGTCCAGAGCTTGCCGCCAAGGAACGCGCCGAAATCGCCGTCATTCAGGATTTCCTGCCGAAGCAGCTTTCGGATGAGGAAGTGCGTGCCAATATCGCCGCCATCATCAAGGAAGTCGGCGCCGAAGGCCCGAAGGACATGGGTAAAATCATGGCTGCACTCAAAGAACGTTATGCCGGCCAGATGGACTTCGCCAAGGCTTCCGGTGCTGTCAAAGAGCTCTTGAAATAAGACGTCGCGCTTGCGGTTGTTCTTCGACCGCAGGCCCAAGCACAGCTTCGGCGGCAGAATCTATGATGGCAAATTTTGCCGCCTGATAATTCCAATATTCGAGCACGAAGCCACGAGAAAGCCAGAAATCACCTTTTCTCGATGGTTCGGTCCAGCCGACGCTTCCCATGTCCGCGGCCTGCGTCAGCAAGCGCTTCAGGTGCGTATTGGAAATCATGAACTGATCACGAATCTCGCGCAGCGACAGCGGCCCGACGACGATACGGTTAGCAGAGCGCGGAAAGCCCGGCAGGCGCGAAATCAGATAATCCATGACGAGGCCGCCGGAATTGGCCCAGTTGAACAAATTGAACGTGGCGCCGGGATCGCGCACCGCTTCGGTGTCGATGATCTGTTTGGCGATCGGCGGCTGCAGGCGGGCGATCAACCTGGGATCGGCCGTCAGATTTTCCGTGCGGCTGCCGCCATCGAGGCTGTCCAGAATCATCAGGTGAGCGGCCAGCCATTTGGTGAAATGTTGCTCGGCCGTTTCTGTCGGCTCGAGATAGCGGGTGCGTTTGTCGGCACCCGGAACGGGGCGCAGGAAGCGATAGGCCAGCATTTCCTGTACGAAGGCGGCTGCGGTGTTGCGGCTGGCGATCTTGTGCTGAATGGCGAAGTCGATGAAACGGCCGGAATAGAGACCGCGCCTCTCATCACCAGGATAGCCGTAATAGAGAGCAAAGCCGGTGTGCGCCATCAGCCAGCGCTGTTGTGCTGCGAATATCGATGCAATACGCGGGCTCTCGCGGTAAATCGCGAGCATTTGATTGGCACAATGAAGAATTGCAGCAAGAAAATTATCGTCGGCTGCAAGTTTTTCTGCGGTGTAGGCCATAGCACTGTCCAGGAGTTTCGCGCACTCATTTGCCACGCCTATTGGAAGTGTCAATGCTTTTGTATTTTAGGGGTTAATCGGTAAGGTAAAACGCAACAACGGCGCTACGTCGGTTTGTCGGAAGATTGAGACGCTTGGTATATTTGTCTTAACGCAGATTTCGGATTCAAACCGCTGCGCACTTTCCTGGAATTGCCCCAAAAATAAGAAGGCAGGAGCTGGGGGCGCTCCTGCCTTCTTGCTCTTTGCTTCCGTCAGCGACACAGGGTTGAAGCCCAAGCCGGCGGGTATTTGCAAAGGCACCCTTGCGAGGCGGCGCCGGGGGTAGGGATGGTGCCTCGCTTGGGGATCGCTTTGTTGGCACCGAACTTATGGCCCGGCCCTGGCTTATTCAAATTACAAAAATATAATAATCCCGAATTCGGCTTTCAGGCCCGTAAGAAGGCACTTCGCTCGCGCTTCTTCAGAAGGCAAAGCGAAACTCTTCAATTCTCTTGCAACTAATTGTTTTTGCATTTTCTTTGGTTGCAGAGCATTTTCGCAGGATGGACATCGCCGACCCGTCGGAAGTTGGAAAATGTCAAAAATGTCGCACCCACTGCCAGCCCCCGATAACGCTTTTTTGAGTAGCGTTTGTCGAGATTTTTGACAGGGTTTCCGGCCCTGTGAAAAGCGGGATTAAGGCAGAAGTTTCGTGGCGCAGTGTAGCAAAGCTGCTTATATGGAGGTTCTGCAAGAGGTAGAGATGCGCTTTTCACCCACATTCCTGGACGATATCCGCGACCGCGTTCCCATTTCGAATGTGATTGCGCGGCGCGTGAGCTGGGATAAGCGCAAAACCAATGTGTCGCGTGGCGACTACTGGGCGTGCTGCCCGTTTCATGGCGAGAAATCGCCGAGCTTCCATTGCGAGGACCGCAAGGGGCGCTACCATTGTTTCGGCTGCGGCGTAACCGGCGACCATTTCCGTTTCCTGACCGAGCTCGAGGGTCTGAGCTTCCCGGAGGCTGTGCAGACCATCGCCGATATGGCCGGCGTTCCGATGCCGATAGCCGATCCGCAGATGGAAAAACGCGAGAAGGAGCGCACCTCGCTTCTCGACGTCATGGAAATGGCAACGCAGTTCTTTCAGGATCAATTGCAGGCGGCAAATGGTGCCAGAGCGCGGGCCTATCTGCGTGACCGCGGCCTGACCGGGCGTACGATCGAGACATTCCGGCTGGGTTTTGCGCCTGACAGCCGCAACTCGCTGAAGGAGTT
Source organism: Rhizobium sp. BK650 (assembly GCF_014195325.1). GTDB lineage: Bacteria > Pseudomonadota > Alphaproteobacteria > Rhizobiales > Rhizobiaceae > Rhizobium. Next base: position 469,186 of record NZ_JACIBK010000001.1, read on the forward strand.
TTTGGCCGGCAAGGGTGTAACCAAGGAGCAGATCGAAGCCTGTGGCCTTGTCGTGCATGAGAATGTGCCTGTTTCCTACGACCGGTTCCGCGATCGCATCATGTTTCCGATCCTCTCCTCCCGCGAGAAGGTCATTGCCTTCGGCGGACGTGCCATGTCGCCGGATGCGCCGGCGAAATATCTCAATTCCAACGAGACCGAGCTCTTTCACAAGGGCAATGTGCTCTACAACTTTGCCCGTGCGCGCCGCGCGATGCAGGGAGCGAATGGCGAAGGCACTATTATTGCTGTCGAAGGCTATATGGACGTCATTGCGCTATATCAGGCAGGCATCGAAAATGCGGTGGCACCGCTCGGCACGGCGCTGACCGAAAGCCAGCTGGATCTGCTCTGGAAAATGACGGCTCAGCCGGTGCTCTGCTTTGATGGCGACGGCGCTGGCATTCGTGCGGCCAACCGCGCCGCCGATCTGGCGCTGCCGCATCTGAAGCCGGGGCGCAGCGTGCGGTTTGCGCTTCTGCCGGATGGCAAGGATCCCGACGATCTCGTGAAGCACGAGGGCAGGGCGCCTTTCGACAAGGTGATGGCGCAGGCAAAGCCGCTTTCGGAAATGCTCTGGGATCGCGAGGCGAGGGCCGGCAAATTCGATACGCCGGAAGCGCGGGCCGAACTGGAAGCACGGCTGAGGCAGCTCGTCGCCGTCATTGCCGATGAGAATGTGCGGCGCCATTACCAGCAGGATATGCGCGACCGGTTGAACAGCTTCTTTCAGCCGCAGTTCCAGAATCGCGGCGGAAACGAGCGGCGCAATTTTGGCGGCAGCAATTTCCGAAGCCAGAAAGGTGGCGGTCCCGGCGGTCCTCGAACCCCCGTTGCGGCATCGGATCGTCTGACCCGTTCCGGCCTCGTGCGCGGCCATCAGGGCAACACAGCGTTGAGAGAATGCGTGCTGGCGCTGACGGTCATCAACCATCCCGCTTTGATGCTCGACGACTACGACGAAATCGCTTCCATAGAATATGACAATCGCGACTTGCAGAAGCTCTGGTCTGAAATGCTGGGTGCGGCGGCAGTCGTCGCCGGACCGCATTTGACGCGCGACTATCTGCTGGAATGCCTTGATGTCGCCGGTTTCGGTCCGCTGCTCAAGAGCCTCGATCAGCAGGTCCGCAATGCCCGGCTCTGGACGGCAACGGAGGAGGCGGCGATGGAGGATGCGCGCGAAGGCTATCGCCAGGCGCTTGCCTTCCACAAGCGCGCCAAGGACCTGCGCTGGCAGAAGATCGAGCTGGAGCGCGATATAGCGCAGGCGACCGAGGCCGGTGATGATGCCGAGATCGATCGGCTGATGCGCGCGTCTCAGGAAGTGCAATACGAGGCGTTGCGGCTCGAAAACCAGGAAGCCATCATCGATGGCTTCGGTGTGCTCTCCGGCCGCGTCAAGGGCGCTGCGAGCCACTGATGTCGCAGGCTGAACACGACGAACCGTCCTTCTCCGCATCCGAAGCGCTGTTTACGGGTGCTGCCCAACCGCTTGATGTGCTGAAGCGCGTCTACGGCTATTCCGCCTTTCGCGGCCGCCAACAGGAAGTGGTGGAGCATGTCGTTGCCGGTGGCGATGCCGTCGTCCTCTTCCCCACAGGTGCCGGCAAATCGCTTTGCTTCCAGATTCCGGCGCTTTGCCGGGAAGGTCTTGGCATTGTCGTTTCGCCGCTGATTGCGCTGATGCGCGATCAGGTGGAGGCGATGAAGCAACTCGGCATTCGCGCCGCGGCGCTTAATTCCTCGATATCGCGCGAGGAATATCTCGCGATCCGCCGCGGTATTTCCTCCGGCGATCTCGACCTGCTCTATGTCACTCCGGAGCGCATCCTGATGGACGGTTTCCGCGAGATTATCGGCAATGCCAAGATCGCGCTGTTTGCCATCGACGAAGCGCATTGTGTTTCGCAATGGGGCCATGATTTCCGGCCGGAATATCGCGAACTCGGTAAGCTCGCCGAGCAATATCCCGGCGTGCCGCGCATTGCGCTGACGGCGACTGCTGATCCGCACACTCGGGAAGACATTATCGAGCGATTGATGCTCGACAATGCCGAGGTCTTCACCACCAGTTTCGACCGGCCGAATATTTCCTACGAGATCGTCGAGCGGGATCAGCCGCGTCAGCAGCTTCTGCGTTTCCTTGCCGGCCACAAGGGCAATAGCGGCATTGTCTATTGCCTGTCACGCGCTAAGGTGGAGGAAACGGCCGACTGGCTGAACAATCAAGGTATCCGCGCGCTGCCCTATCATGCCGGTATGGACCGGGCGCTGCGCGATGCCAACCAGGACGCCTTCCTGAAGGAAGAGGAACTTTGCCTTGTCGCCACCGTCGCCTTCGGCATGGGCATCGACAAGCCGAATGTGCGCTATGTCGCCCATCTCGATCTGCCGGGGTCGGTCGAGGCCTATTATCAGGAGACGGGCCGTGCCGGCCGTGACGGCCTGTCGTCGGAAGTCTGGATGGCCTACGGCATGGCCGACGTCATCCAGCGCCGGCGGATGATCGACGAGGGCAACGCGGCCGATGAGGTCAAGCGCATCGAACGCGGCAAGCTGAATGCGCTGCTGGCGATCTGCGAGACGGCATCTTGCCGGCGGCAGGCGATCCTGGCGCATTTCGGTGAGGCGCATGGCGGCAAATGCGGCAGTTGCGACACCTGTCTGAAGCCGGTCGAAACCTGGGATGGGACGGAAGCGGCGATCAAGGCGCTTGCGGCTGTCTATCGCACCGGTGAGCGTTTCGGCGCTGGTCATGTCATCGACGTGCTCGTTGGCAATATCAACGAGAAGACCGAGCGCTTCCGCCATGTCGACATGCCAGTCTTTGGAGTCGGCAAGGATATTCCAGCTCGGACCTGGCAATCCGTCTACCGTCAGCTTCTGGCGATGGGGCTGATCCGCATCGACCATGATGCCTTCGGGGCGATAAAGCTGGAACCGGAGGCGCGTGCCGTCTTCAAGCACGAACGCCAAGTCTTCTTCCGCAAGGACCGTGCGCCTTCCGAGCGGAGGGCGAAAAAGACCGAGCGTGCGGAGCGCAGGACCGGGCTTTCGGGTGCGGATGGAGCGCTCTTCGAGGCACTCAGGGCAGAGCGCATGTCGATCGCCAAGTCGCTCGGCGTGCCGCCCTATGTCGTCTTCCCGGATACGACGCTGATCGCCTTCGCCACCGAGCGGCCGCGCAGCCGCAAGGAACTGCTCGGCATTTCTGGTGTCGGCCAATCGAAGCTCGAGCGCTACGGCGACGCCTTCCTCGATATCATCCTTTCGCACGACAAGTAACGTGTGCCTGCCGGCTTTCGCCTTTCTACGTCAGGACGCCATATTTCCGGGATGACGGCGATGTCCGAACGAGCAGGATCTGATCAGCATCCCGAATGGTCCGAGGAGCTTGACAGGCCGACCTTTCTGCTTGTCACGGCTGAGCGTTGAGCAAGACAAGCCGGTGGCGATGTGCTAACCGAGGCTCGGACGGGAAACATCAAGAGAAGGGCTCTCAATGACCTCGAATTTCCTCTCGCATCTGCGCAGCGAACTGGCTGCGCTCAAGGATGCTGGCCTCTACAAATCCGAACGCGTCATCACCTCCAAGCAGGCCGGCGAAATTGCCGTTGCCTCCGGCGAGCGCGTGCTGAATTTCTGCGCCAACAACTATCTCGGTCTTGCCGACAATGAGGAACTGGCGGAAGCCGGCAAGAAGGCGCTCGACCGCTATGGTTACGGGATGGCCTCGGTGCGCTTTATCTGCGGCACGCAGGAAGAGCACAAGGGGCTCGAGGCGCGCATTTCCTCCTTCCTCGGCATGGAAGACACGATCCTCTATTCCTCCTGTTTCGACGCCAATGGCGGCCTGTTCGAGACGTTGCTCGGTGACGAGGACGCGATCATTTCCGATGCGTTGAACCATGCCTCGATCATCGATGGCGTGCGCCTCTCCAAGGCCAAGCGGTTCCGTTACGCCAACAATGACATGGCGGCTCTGGAAGAAGAATTGAAGAAGGCCGAAGGCTGCCGCTTCAAGATGATTGCGACCGATGGTGTCTTCTCGATGGATGGCATCATCGCCAACCTGCAAGGCGTCTGCGATCTCGCCGAAAAATATGGTGCGATGGTCATGGTGGATGACAGCCACGCCGTCGGCTTCGTCGGCAAGCATGGCCGTGGCTCGCCGGAGTATTGTGGCGTCGAAGGCCGTGTCGATATCATCACGGGTACGCTCGGCAAGGCGCTTGGCGGTGCATCGGGTGGTTATACGTCGGCCAAAGCCGAGATTGTCGAGTGGCTGCGGCAGCGCTCGCGCCCCTATCTATTCTCCAATACGCTGGCGCCTGTTATTGCGGCTGCGTCGCTGAAGGTTTTCGACCTCATTGAAAATGGCGATGCGTTGCGCGAGCGGCTGACGGCCAATGCCGCGCTGTTTCGCACCGAAATGACCAAGCTCGGCTTCACGCTTGCCGGCGAAGGGCATCCGATCATCCCGGTCATGTTGGGAGATGCGAAACTCGCACAGGATATGGCCGCGCTGATGCTGAAGAAGGGCGTCTATGTGATCGGCTTCTCCTTCCCGGTTGTGCCGAAGGGGCAGGCGCGTATCCGCACGCAGATGTCGGCGGCGCATTCGAAGGCGGATGTCGAGCGGGTGATTGCGGCCTTTGCCGAAGCCGGCCGCGAACTCGGCGTTATCTAAGAGCCTTGAGGAGAAAAGATCATGTCCAACATGATGAAGGCACTGGTCAAGGCGAAGCCGGAAGTCGGCCTCTGGATGGAGAACGTGCCGGTGCCGGAAGTCGGCCCGAACGATGTGCTGATCCGGGTGAAGAAATCGGCGATCTGCGGCACGGACGTGCACATCTGGAACTGGGACCAGTGGGCGCAGAAGACCATTCCGGTGCCTATGGTCGTCGGCCATGAATTCTGTGGCGAGATTGCTGAGATCGGCTCGGCCGTCACCAAATATCATGTCGGCGAACGTGTCTCCGGCGAGGGGCATATCGTCTGCGGCAAATGCCGCAACTGTCGCGCGGGCAGGGGGCATCTCTGCCGCAATACGCTTGGCGTCGGCGTCAACCGGCCGGGCTCCTTCGGCGAATTCGTCTGCATTCCGGAAGCCAATGTCGTGCCGATCCCGGATGATATTCCCGATGAGATCGCAGCGATCTTCGATCCGTTCGGCAATGCCGTCCATACCGCACTTTCCTTCGATCTCGTCGGCGAAGACGTGCTTGTGACGGGTGCCGGACCGATCGGCATTATGGGCGCGCTCGTTGCCAAGCGCTCCGGCGCGCGCAAGGTCGTCATCACCGACATCAATCCGCATCGTCTCCATCTCGCCCGCAAGCTTGGCATTGATCACGTCGTGGACGCGTCGAAGGAAAATCTTGCTGATGTGATGAAATCGATCGGCATGACCGAGGGCTTCGATGTCGGGCTTGAGATGTCGGGTGCCGCGCCCGCTTTCCGCGACATGATCGACAAGATGAACAATGGCGGCAAAATCGCCATTCTCGGCATCGCGCCGGCCGGTTTCGAGATCGACTGGAACAAGGTCATCTTCAAGATGCTGAACCTCAAGGGTATCTATGGCCGCGAGATGTTTGAGACCTGGTACAAGATGATCGCCTTCGTACAGGGCGGGCTGGATCTGTCGCCGCTCATCACGCACCGCATCAAGATCGACGATTTCCGCGACGGCTTCGAGGCCATGCGCTCAGGCAATTCCGGCAAGGTCGTGATGGACTGGATGTAAGGAGGCGAAGCGACGGTGCCGAGCGCCGATCTATGGGCCCTGACGGCGACCGCCTGACGGCGATGGCGGCCAGAAGGATCACCGTGTTTCTTGTCATGATCCTTGCCACCGATATTCCCCATAATCGCGTACGGCTTGTTTTTACAACTCATGTTGGCGATTTGCGAAGAATCTATGGCGTATGGCTGGCGCGAGTTGCGGTTCTTCTAGTGTTTGTACAAAAGCCCTTGTCTTTTGCTGGTGACATACTAGATAAGCTTCGCAATCGCTGGCGCGGTTCAAAGCCTGTGGATAAGGCTTTTTCCGGGTTTTCGATGGCTTTTTTTCTGGAAAAGCTTGACGAGAACAAATTTTGTGGGAATCACCGTTCCACTTGAGCGGTGAACTGGGTCAAGGCGGATCGCACAACCATGGCCGGAAATCCAATGGCAATTGCGTTTTGCTGTCAGATGCCGGCGATCATGGTTAATCAGGCTTTAAATGTCATCCCGTTAGGTGGGTATAGGTGATTCGAGGCCGGCGCGCACGCCCGGGCCACGAGACGGCCGTTCACTACAGCGAGTATGAATAGCGTCAGGAAGGCGACGATATAAATGGCAACGAAGGTCAAAGAGAACGAAGAAGCGGAAGTCGAACGCGACGGCGCAAGCGACGGCCCTCTTCTCGATCTTTCCGATGACGCGGTCAAGAAGATGATCAAGGCCGCCAAGAAGCGCGGCTATGTGACGATGGACGAGCTCAACGCCGTCCTGCCTTCCGAAGAAGTGACGTCCGAACAGATCGAAGACACGATGTCGATGCTGTCAGACATGGGCATCAACGTCATCGAAGACGAGGAAGCCGAGGAAGCCGGCGCTTCCGGTAGCGACGACGACGATAGCTCCGATAGTGACGACGGTGAGGGCGGCGAACTTGCGCCTTCCGGCGGTACTGCGCTTGCGACCGCCAAGAAGAAAGAGCCGACCGACCGTACCGACGACCCGGTGCGCATGTATCTGCGCGAGATGGGTTCCGTCGAGCTTCTGTCGCGCGAAGGCGAAATCGCAATCGCAAAGCGCATCGAGGCCGGCCGCGAAACGATGATCGCAGGCCTCTGCGAGAGCCCGCTGACGTTCCAGGCGCTGATCATCTGGCGCGACGAACTGAACGAAGGCACGACGCTGCTGCGCGAGATCATCGATCTCGAAACCACCTATTCCGGTCCGGAAGCCAAGGCTGCTCCGCAGTTCCAGAGCCCCGAGAAGATCGAGGCTGACCGCAAGGCTGCCGAGGAAAAGGAAAAGACCCGGCGCGCCCGCTCCGGCGACGACGACATTACCGATGTCGGCGGCGAAGGCATGCCTCCGGAAGAGGAAGAAGAGGACGAGGACGAATCCAACCTCTCGCTTGCCGCGATGGAAGCCGAGCTTCGCCCGCAGGTCATGGAAACGCTCGACATCATCGCCGAGACTTACAAGAAGCTGCGCAAGTTGCAGGACCAGCAGGTCGAGCAGCGCCTTGCTGCCACCGGCACGCTGTCTTCCGCCCAGGAGCGCCGCTACAAGGAGCTCAAGGACGAACTAATCAAGGCCGTGAAGTCGCTGTCGCTCAACCAGAACCGCATCGATGCGCTGGTCGAGCAGCTCTATGACATCAACAAGCGCCTCGTGCAGAACGAAGGCCGCCTGCTGCGCCTGGCTGAATCCTATGGCGTCAAGCGCGATAGCTTCCTCGAACAGTATCAGGGCGCCGAACTTGATCCGAACTGGATGAAGTCGATCGGCAATCTGGCCGCTCGCGGCTGGAAGGAATTCGCCAAGAGCGAGAACACGACGATCCGCGACATCCGCCAGGAGATCCAGAATCTCGCGACGGAAACCGGCATCTCTATCTCGGAATTCCGCCGTATCGTGCACATGGTGCAGAAGGGCGAGCGCGAAGCGCGTATCGCCAAGAAGGAAATGGTCGAAGCGAACCTTCGCCTCGTCATCTCCATTGCCAAGAAGTACACGAACCGCGGTCTGCAGTTCCTCGACCTCATTCAGGAAGGCAATATTGGCCTGATGAAGGCGGTCGACAAGTTCGAATACCGCCGCGGTTACAAGTTCTCGACCTATGCGACATGGTGGATCCGTCAGGCGATCACCCGCTCGATCGCCGACCAGGCCCGCACGATCCGTATTCCGGTGCACATGATCGAGACGATCAACAAGATCGTTCGTACCTCGCGCCAGATGCTGCATGAGATCGGCCGCGAGCCGACGCCGGAAGAACTGGCCGAAAAGCTCGCCATGCCGCTCGAAAAGGTCCGCAAGGTCCTGAAGATCGCGAAGGAGCCGATCTCGCTCGAAACCCCCGTGGGTGACGAAGAGGATTCGCATCTCGGCGATTTCATCGAAGACAAGAATGCGCTGCTGCCGATCGACGCCGCCATCCAGGCGAACCTGCGCGAGACGACGACCCGCGTTCTGGCATCGCTTACGCCGCGCGAAGAGCGCGTTCTGCGTATGCGTTTCGGCATCGGCATGAACACCGACCATACGCTGGAAGAAGTCGGCCAGCAGTTCTCGGTTACCCGCGAACGCATCCGCCAGATCGAAGCGAAGGCGCTGCGCAAGCTCAAGCATCCGAGCCGCTCCAGAAAGCTGAGAAGCTTTCTGGACAGCTAAGAAACTGCAAGCTGCGTTCGTTCCTCGACAGCTAAGGTGCCGAGGATTGAAATCAAAACCCGGTCAGCCACGCTGGCCGGGTTTTCCTTTGCCCGCGAAGGCTCAGCGGATTAGCCCATGGGGGCATGGTTAGCCCGATTGATGGCTCCCGCATTGCTTGTCCCCACCTGGTGACGAGCTTATAATTCCCGTGCGGGGAAGAGAGCGGTCGTGGCGTGCGAGCGGTATCATGCGCCGCGTGACCGTAGCCTCCGCCGGGAGGTGCAGCATGACCACCTACATTCTGCTGATAAATTGGACTGATCAGGGTATCCGGAGCGTAAAGGACTCTGCCAAGCGGCTGGATGCGGCAAGGAATATGCTCGGCAGCATGGGCGGTTCCTTCGATAAATTCTATCTCACCATGGGCGAATACGACATGGCGGCCATCTGCGAGGCGCCTGATGATCGCGTGATGGCGCGCTTCACGCTGACGCTTGCCATGGCCGGCAATGTGCGCACGAAAACCTTGAAGGCGTTTTCGGAAGTGAATTATCGCGACATCATCGGGTCGCTCTCATAGGGCAGAATGGCTGATAACTGGTGACGAGCCAGATGCGGCGTTGCGGTTGTTCCGCGGTGCTGGCAGTGTCGCTGCGCCTTGAACCCAGAGCATGGATTTGCCTTGCTGATGGAACATGCCGGCCTGTTGCAGAGAGGAAAGTTCGATCCGGCATTGCCGGCGTCGCTCGTGCTGCATCTGGTCATCGGCTTGCTCCTGCTGGCTTTTCTGCCCGATGTGCAGCCGATTAGAGCGCCGCAGGAAGAGAGCGTCGACGTCGAAGTCGTGACACCGCCCGCCATCGCCGCTCCAACTCCGTCGCCTGCCGTCCAGCCGCTGCCGGACAAGGGCGAAGAGAAAGCAAATTCTGCCGTGCAAGAGGATGTCCCGCCGGCGCCCGAGACGGCATCGAGGGAGATGCCTCCTCCGTTGCCGAAATTACCGAAGCCAGTGACCTCGGGTCCGCCGGAGCTGACGCAGGCAAGAGAGCTTTTTTCGGGAAAGACGCTGGCCAGTCCCCGCAGTCGGGAGGCGCGCCAGCTGCTTGGCACGCTGTCAGGCGGGGAGCGCAACCTGCAACTCTGCAACCTCGAAGCGCTGGAGCAGATCAGTCGTTCGCGTCCGGGCTCGGCGCCTGACCTCGTTGCGCCCTATGCCATGAAGGCGGAGAAGGTGAGGGGTAACAGCGTCGAGGTGGATGGCGGGGCTTTTCGCAGCAAGCGCAACTGGTTCAACGTCCGGTTCCATTGTGAGGTCGACCCGGCGGGGCAGGCGGTTGTCGCCTTCGCCTTTGCCATAGGTGACGCCATTCCAAGGAGCGAGTGGCAGGAACACAATCTGGTCGCAGATGATGGCGAGGCCGATCAGTGAGCTAGGAGCGGTAAGCGCCGTGGGCAAAGTTCACGAGGTTTTTTCGATTTGTGGCTTGATGCTGCCGGTTTTAAAGGCCACATCGCTGCTGTGACAGATGAAGAAGTCGAACCGGCAGATGCCGACCACGAGACGGAGCACCAGGAGCCTCGCGTTCGCTGGGGCGTTGTCGCGTCCGTGCTTCTGCATGTTCCCGTCGTCGCGCTGCTGATATTCGGCCTCCCTGACATCCAGTTGACGCCCACTGAGGACGAGAGCGTGAAGGTCGAGCTGGTGCCGCCGCCGGAGGAGAAGAAGCCCGACGAGAAGCCGAAAGAGGAGGAGAAGCCTCAGGAGCAGGCAAAAGCCGAGCCGCCGCCTCCACCTCCTTCTTCGCCGCCACCATCACCTGCGCCGCAAACACGCGTCGGCGGGAGCGCGCCTGTTTTTGCATTTGGAGATAAAAGCAGCGGCCCAGCGAAGTCGGTAAACGGAAACGCATCGGAAGGGGAGAAAGATGACACGCCGCTTCCTCCGCCGCCTTCAGTTCCACAGCCACTAGAGGAACAGGCGGTCGATGTCGCTAATAAAAGACCACCATCCGAGCAGCCCTCGGGTAGCCCGGTTCCGCAAGATGTGAAATTACCGGAGGTAGCGGCGACCGATGTCCATTCGGAACGGGATATGCCTGCGGCGTCAACTCCCGAAGAGGTGAACACGAGTTTCGAGCCTGAAAAGCTCGCTGAGTCTAAAAAGACTGTGCCGCAAAAGGATCAGGTATCGAAGGCGCCGTTGCCGGAAGTAAAAAGGTTGTTTTCTCAGAATACCACGGACGATCAGATTGCGCAGACAGCAATGGGCAACATGCCGCGCGGCGAGCGCATGAATCAATTGTGCAGGACTGAACTCAATCAGCAGATAATTCATGAGGATCCGAAATATCAGGGCGCTGATTTGCCGGTCTATCCGCTCACCAACGAGACTGCAATCGAGGTACGGAAGGGTGCCTTTTTCAAGGACGGAAAGTGGTACAATGTTCAGTTTAGGTGCGAAGTTGACGCTGATGCCAAAAAAATACTGTCATTTGGCTTCAAGTTTGGTGGCATGATCCCACGAAGCGAATATCCAAACTTTAACCTCCGTCGTTAGCAGAGGGCATCTTTCCCCATCACTGAAACAAGCCACGCGCAAGCAGCCACTTCTATAGTCTCCAATGGCCGTGATGGTTACGGTGGATAAGGGGACATGATATGTCGAACGAGATCGAGCACTTCTTCGAGCGTCAGGAAGAAGCCGTCAGCCTGATGTTCTTGGAAAACAAGGCGGATGAGTTGACCGATATTCTGGTTGCGGCTCTGGAAGAAGCTTTCGAAATTCTTCTGGAAAGTGCGCCGGCAGAAACCGTCCATTAAGGCGCAGATAGCAAGCTCCTGGGTGGGCTTCTTTCTCTGGGATATCAATGGTTGTTCCGCTTCAGCAAGATGGCAGGCTACCGGTTTCGCTCCGGAGCCATCTTGGCGGCTATGAATGGCGGCGGGACGCTCTCGGGCGGTCCTCGGCCTGCGTTTTTCGCCTGGAAGGCGAGGGGCGTCCCGGGCTTTACCTGAAAGGCGAACAGGCAGGCCCGTTCTGCGAACTCGCCGATGAGGCCGAGAGACTTGTCTGGCTTCGCAGTCAGGGCCTCGATTGCCCCGAGGTCATTGCCTATGAGAGCGATGGCGAGCGCAGCTTCCTGCTGATGACGGCATTGTCAGGCGCCGATCTCATGACTGCCGCGGCGCTGCTGCCGGAAGAACGGGTCGATATTCTTGCTTCGGCTCTCAGTGCCCTTCATAGCCTCGATATCAATGCCTGTCCGTTCGACCATCGGCTGAAAAACCGCCTTGCGTGCGCTGAGGGGCGGATGCGGGCCGGGCTTGTTGACGAGACGGATTTCGACGGGAAGCGTCTCGGCAAAAGCGCCTTCTTCCTCTTCGGCGAATTGCAGCGGCTGCGGCCGGACAGCGAAAATCTCGTCGTTGCGCATGGCGATGCCTGCCTGCCGAATTTCATGGCGGCTGGCGGGCGGTTTGCTGGTTATATCGACTGCTGCCGACTTGGTGTCGCCGACCGCTATCAGGATATCGCGCTGGCCTGTCGCAGCATCGCCCATAATTTCGGCGAGGAATTCGTGCGGCCGTTTCTCAATGCTTATGGCCTTTCCCTGATCGATCCCATCAAGATGGATTATTACCAGCTCCTCGACGAATTCTTCTGATCGCTTGCCCGGTTTGCAGTCTGCTGGCACAGTCGGCCAAAGGAGATTGCCATGGCTGCCAGCCAGTTCAGAATGCTGCGCTCGTCCGTACCGGGCGTGGAAGCGGTGGTGGCGACGACGGGCCATCGTTTTGCGCGTCATACCCATGAACAGTTCGGCATTGGGCTGATCGTTTCCGGCGCGCAGAAATCGCTGAGCGGGCGCGGCGTGGTCGAGGCGGAGGCCGGCGATCTTATCACCGTCAATCCGAATGAGGTGCATGACGGGGCGCCGATCGGCGAAGCGCGATCCTGGAGCATTCTCTATTTCGATCCCGCCGTCATGCGCGGCCTTGTGCGCGAGGTGGCAGAGGGCGGCCTTAGTGGCTCCGAGATTCCACGGCCGGTCATTCGGGACGGGTCGCTTGGCAACCGGTTCCGCGCGCTGTTTTCGGCAGTCACCGGTAATGAGAAGCGGCTGCGCTGCGAGGAACTGCTGCTTTCGGTCATTGCCGACACCATGCGCGAAACAGCGATGCAGGAGGAACCTGCTTCGGCACCGCGCTCCATTATTCATGCCCGCAGCCTGATTGACGACGATCCGGCAGCGGAAATCTCGCTCGCCGATCTGGCGTACGAAAGCGGTCTCAGCCGGTTTCAGGTGCTGCGTGCCTTTGCCAGGGCAACGGGCTTTACGCCGCATGCCTATCTCATTCAGGCTCGCGTGCATCTCGCCCGACGGTTGATCGCCGGCGGTACGCCATTGGCGGAGGCGGCTTTCGAAAGCGGCTTTGCCGATCAAAGCCACATGACGCGCGCTTTCGCTTCCCGCTACGGCCTGACACCTGGCGCCTATGCACGCGGTCATTCCTGATCGCTTGCCTCTTCTCTTGCAATTTCGTTCAAGACCCATAGCCTCTCAGCCTGTTTGCTGCCGGAGTCTCGAAGGGAGCAGCAGATGAGCAGGGAAATTCAAGGTTACATCTATCTAGCACTGGCCATGACGACGGTCGGCAGTACAGTGATTGCCAGCAAGGTCATTGCCTCAGGACTGCCCCCGTTTACGGCGACGGCATTGCGCTTTGCGGTGGCCTTCCCCTGTTTCCTCTTTCTGATGCGCTGGACAGGAGCTCGATTGCCGCGGCTTTCGGGATGCGACTGGCTGATCCTTGTCACGCAGGCCGGCGCCGGAAGTGTCGGCTATACGACGCTGTTAATTTCGGGTCTGTCGCTGACATCGGCGGCCAATGCCGGCGTCATCATCGGCACGCTGCCGATCGTTTCCGCGGCGATCTCCATACTCGTGCTCGGCGAGAGGCCGCAACGTTTCCTGCTTTTGGCAATCGGGCTGGCGGCGACCGGCGTCTTTTCCATTGCCTTTTCGCCGGCTGCAGGCGGTGGGTCGATTGTTGGTGACATGCTGATCTTTGGCGCGGTCATCTGCGAGGGGCTGTTCATCCTGCTCAACAAACGGCTTGGCACGTCTATTCCGCCGTTGATGCAGTCCGCTCTGATGACGGCCATCGGCTTCGTCGTTGCGGCTGTGCCCGCCCTGTTCGAGCATCATGATATTGGGATCGCTTCGCAACCTGCTCTGCTTGCGGTCGTCTATTACGCATTGGTGCCAACCGTCGGTGGTTTCATTCTCTGGTATGCGGGAGCGGAACGCGTCAGTGGTGCGGAGGCCTCTCTCTTTACGGCTGTTGCGCCGGCAACGGCCGTCACTTTCGCTTTCCTGGTTCTTGGAGAGGCGATCGGTTTCAACCAGATTTTCGGGATTGCCTGCGTTCTGGCGGCTGTCATAGGTCTTGGCCTCACCGGTCTGCGGCGGACGGCGAGAAGCTAGGTGCGACGGAAGACGTTGCGGTATTCCCGTGGCGTCATGCCAGTCTGCGCCTTGAATTGCCTGTTGAAGTTCGCGAGCGAACCGTAGCCGACCGCGTCGGAAATATGGCCGATGGGTTGGTTTGTAGCGGATAGGCGAGCACAGGCATCGCCAATGCGCATGCGGATCAGATAATCGGAGACTGTCGTGCGAGTGTGGCGGCGAAAGAGCCGGTGCAGACCGGAGACGCTGAGGGCCGCGATATCGGCAAGCTCCTCCAGACCAATCGTGCGAGCGTAATGCAGATGCAGGTGAGTGAGCACCCGGTCGATGCGCTCGCGGTTTTCCTGCAATTCCGGGCTCTGGCCGGGCGTGCTGGCGAGCGCGGATGTCTGCCGGTCGGCGGCGATACGTCCGAGGATGCTCAAAAGGGACAGCAGCCGTTCGGCGGGCGGCTTTGAAAAGATTGCCTCGATTTCGTTGCGCACGGTGTCTGCTGTCTCCTTCGAGAATTGCAGTCCCCGGTCGGCGCGCGACAGCATGGCTTCGATCGGGGCGAACTCGACAGCGCCTGCCGTCACCCGGCGAATCCAGTCCGGGTGAAACCATAAGACCAGGGCGATATGCGGGATCGTTTCGTCGTATTTTGCGCGGGATACCCAGGTGTGCGGCAGGTTGGGGCCGACGAGCACGAGATCGCCATCCTGATATTCGCCGGTATGATCGCCGATAAAGCGCTGGCCGATGGAGTTCAGCGTCAGGGTCAGCTCGAATTCGGGATGGTGATGCCATTGAAAGGGGATCGCCTCGTCAAGCCGCCGGTTCAGCATGCTCCATGACGCATCGGCATGGCGCGGCAGGATTTCGAGATAAGGCCTCACGAGGCGCCTTTCAGATCATTGACGCCAGAATAATATCATAACCTGCCATGTTGGCACAACATGGACGGCGATGCGAGGCTACACTCCCATCATCGCCTGAAATCACAGGATTGGATCAAATGATGGGAGGACCTCATGGAACTGGCAGTGAAACGCGACGCTCATCCGACGGCTTCGTCGGTCACCACCCAGCTCAAGGATATCAAGAAAAGGCTGCCGCTGCGGGTGCTCTCGGAAGCGGACTGGCAGCACTGGACAACGAAGGGTTATGTCATCGTTCGTCAGGCCGTTCCTGCGGCGAATGTCGAGCGGCTTGTGGAGGTGCTCTGGCGTTTTGACGAGAAGGATCCGAACGATGCTTCGACCTGGTATGCGCCGCAGCGGCGTGAGCACAAGATGAAGGAGCTCAACAATACCGGCATGCTGGAAATCTATAACCACCAGGCGCTCTGGGACAACCGGATGGAGAAGCGCGTCTACGACGTCTTCGTCGATATCTGGGACCGCGAAGACCTGTGGGTGACGATCGATCGCGCCAACCTCAACCCGCCGAAGAAGGTCAAGGGCAATCCGAACGGTTTCATTCACTGGGATGTCGATACGTCCATCCGGCCGCTGCCGATCGGCGTGCAGGGTGTCTTGAGCCTGAAGAAGCAGGACGGCGATGTCGGCGGCTTCCAGTGCGTGCCTTATCTCTTCGAGCATTTCGAGGAATGGGTGAAGACGCAGCCCGAGGATCGCGATCCGATGCATCCCGATATGACCGGCCTTTCCGTCGTCAATATCGACATGGAGCCGGGCGACCTGATGATCTTCAATTCGTTGCTCGCTCACGGCGTTCGTCCCAACCATTCGGATAACCGGGTGCGCATGGCGCAATATATTTCCATGCATCCGGCCGAATACGACAATGCCGAGGAGCGTGAGGAACGTATTCGCCTGTGGCGTGAGCGCGATCATCCGAAGCGCGATGCCTTTCCCGGCGATCCGCGCGAGTGGGAAAAGCACAATGCCAAGACCGCCGAGCTGACGCCGCTCGGCCGCAAGCTGCTCGGCCTCGAGCGCTGGTAAAATTATAGTAGATCACATGCCGCGGAGGGGACACTTCCGCGGCTTTCTTCGTTTTGGTGCAGACGCGGCGCATTCGCGTCATGACGCCGGTGGCCGGCTCGCTCTTCACCATTCGAGATTTGCGATATCGAAGCCATTGCCCCCTTGGGATAGCGGCGTCGGCACCCTATCTCTTCCGGAGATATCCATTCGGAGACGACATCCATGTCAGGCAGGCCGATCAGAATTCCCGGGCCGGATCATCCGATCACCGTCGAACACAATCCCTCCCGCGTCGTCGTCAAGCTCGACGGCCGCGTCATCGCGGATACGCATGATGCACTGACGCTGCGCGAGGCTTCCTATCCGCCGGTGCAATATGTTCCACGAAAGGACGTGGATATGTCGCTGCTGGAGCGCACCGATCATCAGAGCCATTGCCCTTATAAGGGCGACGCTTCCTATTACAGCATTCCTCTTGGCGGCGAGCGTTCGAAGAATGCGATCTGGACGTATGAGACGCCCAATCCCGCCGTCGCCAACATCAAGGGCTATATGGCGTTTTACCCCGATAGGGTCGATTCCATCGAAGAGCTGCCGTCTCCCGAGGCTGGGCAGTTCTAAGGGATAAGTGCTTTCCCCTTCTGATCTATCGGATCAAGCGCAAGTGGCTCCGGACGCTAAGCGTAATGGGTTAATTTGAAACCTCCTCATGTCGCGATATCCTTCCCGAGCTTATGCGGGCTGGGGTCATGAAACTGGATCAGGTGGAGCTTCGCTCCGAAGTATTAGATATCCGTATCGTAGAGGGTATCGGCGATGGTTCCTTCGATCTCGAATTCGACGTCTCTCGCGATGACGGATATGTGCTGATTCTTCTGGAAATACTGGTAGGAAGGGGCGATTTTCTCGTTCAGGGTTTCGACGAGGAAAACAGCGCTGCCGCCTCACTTCGGGGCCGGCAACGGGTCTATATAGTAAGACCTGCCAAAGCTGCTCGCAGGATTGCCGTCGGCATATTTGCTGCCGTCGATAGTAAGGTGCGGGCGACAATCGCCTGCTTCAAGGGAGAGATCGTCGATACACCGGCGGAACTGACCTTCCCGCTCTGCAGGGCGCTTTGTAAGCTGCTCGTCGCTTCGTCGCTTGCCTGGATGGGCATTCCGTCTCCGGACATTTTAGATAGGGTGGAGATCTCCAGCCCTCCCTCTGTCGAACGGATGAGGCAGCTTTTCATCGGCACGGATGCAATTGGTAGTTCGCAGAACGAACTGCTCGCTCTTGTCGACCCGAGTTTGCGCTCGGCAATCCTCGATGTCATGGAGGAGACCATGTGGCTGCTCGACATGCGTGACCAACTCCATGCTGCCGCTTGCGAGATGGTCGGCTGTTGCCCGCCTTCAAATTGATGCGGCAATTGCGCGCCTCGACTTATTCCGATTGACATACGTCAATTTAAAGCAGAACACCGTTCCGTTTTATAAAGATCCCTATAAGTACCTGTGGCTGGGCTGCAGGTCGGTGACCGAACAATGGACATAGCAGTGAATAAGCGGGAAAGCGTTCTACGCCATCCCGGCTATCTGAACTTCGCCGCCTCTCGGGTCTTCTCCTCCCTTTCTTTTCAGGCCGTGGCAATTGCCATGGGGTGGATGATTTACGAACAGACGCATAGCGCCTTCGCGCTTGCGCTTGTCGGTTTCTGCCAGTTTCTGCCGATGGCGGTGCTGACCTTCGTCGTCGGCCATGTCGCGGACCGGTTCGATCGCCGGCGGATCGGACTTGCCTGCCAGCTCATCGAAGCGATCACCTCGCTGGTGCTGGCGATAGCGACCTGGCAGGAGTGGCTTTCGCCGGTTGGAATGCTTGTTGCGGTCACAATCATGGGTGCCGTTGTCGCCTTCGAAAGGCCGACCATGGCCGCACTCCTGCCGAATATCGTGCCGGCCTCCATGCTTCAGCGAGCCGTTGCGATTTCGACTTCGATGATGCAGACGGCGCTGATCATCGGTCCCTCGCTCGGCGGTCTTCTTTATGGCGTGAGCCCTGTCGCACCCTTCGCGATGTCGGCCGTCCTCTTTGCCGTGGCAAGCTTCAACGTCATCTCAATCCGTATGGAGTGGACGCCATCGAAGCGCGAGCCGGTGACTTTATCGTCCGTCTTTGCCGGAGTATCCTTCATCCGCAGTCGGCCGGTGATGCTTGGCACGATCTCGCTCGATCTGTTCGCGGTTCTGCTCGGTGGCGCCACGGCGCTGCTGCCGATGTTTGCGAGCGACATCCTGCATGCCGGTCCTTGGGGGCTTGGCATGCTGCGCGCTGCACCCGCAATCGGTGCGCTTTCCATGTCGATCGTGCTTGCCCGACGGCCGCTGACATCGGATGTCGGTCGCAAGATGCTGCTGGCCGTCGCCGTTTTCGGCGCGGCCACTATCGTTTTCTCCCTTTCCACCAACATTGCGTTCTCCGTCGTCGCACTGCTCGTCATCGGAGCCTCGGACACCGTGAGCGTCGTCGTTCGCAGCTCGCTGGTGCAGCTTCTGACGCCGGATGAGATGCGCGGGCGCGTCAATGCCGTCAATTCGCTGTTCATCGGCACGTCGAACCAGCTCGGCGAGTTCGAATCCGGCATGCTTGCCGGTGTGTTAGGGCCAGTCGCGGCGGGTATGATCGGCGGGGTGGGCACGATCGCAGTGGTGCTTATGTGGACGCGGATCTTCCCCGATCTTCTCAAGGTGAAGACGCTGCAGGGCTGATGGTCTCCCATCTCCTTGCCGCATCGGCCGCGGACATGAATCGCCTAGCATGTCGGATGTCGCCGGTGTCGAACGTCCTTCGGACGTTAACGCAAGAGGAGATGTGCAATGTCTTATGTTGATGGTTTCGTCGTGGCCGTTCCCCGCGAGAATGTCGATGCCTACAAGGAATTTTCGGCCTATGCCGGATCGATCTGGAAGGAATACGGCGCGCTCGAATATGTCGAGTGCCTCGGCGACGACGTGCCCTATGGCGAATTGACTTCGTTTCCACGCGCCGTCATGGCCAAGGATGACGAGGTGGTGGTCTTTTCCTGGATCCTCTACAAATCCAAGCAGGAGCGCGACGCGATCAATACGAAGGTCATGGCCGATCCCCGCCTTTCGAGCGACAAATGGAAGATGCCGTTCGATGGCAAGCGCTTGATCTATGGCGGTTTCAAGGAGTTGCTGCGGCTCTGATGTCCCTGCGCCATTGACTTCGAAGGCGAGGCGCGCCACCTCGCGGAGACAATCTGCGACGGAGACCGCCTTGCCCCAGACGATAGTAACGCTTTCCACCCGCGGCCAGGGTCTCTACGAATTCACCGATCAGGCCAATGCCTTCGTTCGCCTATCCGGCATGGAGGAGGGGTTGCTGACCGTCTTCGTGCGTCACACGTCCTGTTCGCTGCTTATCCAGGAAAATGCCGATCCTGATGTGAAGACCGACCTCAACAGTTTCTTCCGCCGTCTGGTGCCGCCGTCTTCCGACCCGTCCATGGGCTGGGTCGTTCACACGATGGAGGGGCCGGACGATATGCCGGCTCATATCAAGGCAGCGCTGACGCAGGTTTCGATCGGCATTCCCGTCCAGAAGGGCCGGCTGATGCTCGGTACCTGGCAGGGCATCTATCTCTTCGAACATCGTGACCGCCCGCATCGGCGCGATATCGTCCTACATCTCAGCACATAGCTTGCTTTAACCCATTCCGGCCGAAACTCGCTGGATAGTTTTACTGGAACTGCTCTCGACCGTTAACCGTTCTGAATGTCAACTGAATGGGTGGTTCGAACGGCATTCAGCTTCACCCGTTTAGTCTTGAGATAATCCCAGAAGGGGAGATCGAGGAAACTATTCACGAGGAGAAACTCCCAATGTCGCATTTCCTTGCCAAAGCTTCGCTTGCCACGCTGATCGCTCTCAGCGCCATCCCACTTGCCGGCTCTGCTGCTTTTGCGGCGCCGCAGACCGATTTCGTCGTCAAGGCGCAGTACTACCACCGTCCACCGGTTCACGGCTGCTCGCCGATGGAAGCCATCCGCAAGGCTCGCTATTCCGGACTTCGTGACGTGCGCATTTCCAACATCACGCCGCGCCGCGTCGTTGTTGCGGGCCGGTATCGCCATGGCTGGGACCGCATGACTTTCGCGAATGTGCGCGGTTGCCCGCTCATGTACCGCTAGTTCATGTCCGCAGGCAGGAAAGCCTGGCCTTTGGCCGCTTGGCCTTGACTGCGGCACTTTCGCTCGTCTTTTCTCGGAACTGTATGTCAGTGATTCCGAAACGGGCTTCGACAATTGCCCGCGCGGCGATCAACCACGAGGATATTTTTCATGATGCAGTTTCTGGCGAAGGCAGGGCTTGCCGCCCTTCTTTCCGCTGCTGCGCTGGCCGGCACGGTTGCGCCGGCTGCCGCACAGGTGAATATCATTATCGGTGAACCGGACCGTGGTCCGCCACCCCCGGACTGGCGCCGCCCGCCGCCTCCGCCGCCGGGCTACGGCCGTCCGCCTCTGCCTCCGCCGGGTTACGGCCGTCCGCCGCGCGGCGGCTGCGATCCGCGCATGGCGGAAGATATCGCCCGCGACTACGGCCTGCGCCGCACGCGCGTCGTTGATGTTACACCGCGCCGTGTCGTCGTGCAGGGCTGGAGCCGGCGCGGCCCCGACGAGATGTCTTTCGGCAACGTTCGCGGTTGTCCGCTTCTGCGCCGCTGATATCGGCGTACGATCCTTATAGAAAACCGCCCTTGCGATCAGCAGGGGCGGTTTTCTTTTGAGTGAGGTTCAGGCGCGGGGCAGGGCGCCGAAGCGCCCTGGAATTTTACTGCTCGATCGCGAATGTCATGTTGACGGTGACATTGTAGCTGTTTTCGCCGCCCTGAACCGGGACGGCTGGAACATCGGATGCTTCCTTCATCATCGCTGCACGATAGACCGGCTGCGGCATCGGATGCATGACGTTTTCGCTGATCTCGATGACCCGGCCGACCTTGACGCCGGCGGCTTCGCTCAGCGTCCTTGCCTTCCTGATGGCATTGGCGACGGCGTTCTTGCGGGCTTCCTCGAGGGCTTCCTCCGGCTTGTCGTTGGTGAACTGGATATCGCCGCCCTGATTGATGCCGAGCGTGACGGACTGGTCGATGATTTCGCCAAGCTTGGAAAGATCACGGACGCGCACAGTAACCGAATTGCTGGTCTGGTAGCCGATCAGCTCAGGCGGCTGGGGCTGGTTATCGACCGGCTGCGGGTAATTATACTGCGGCTGGATCGAAAAGCCTGACGTCTGCAGGTCACGTTCGGCAATGCCGCTCTTCTTCAGCGCAGCCAGCACCTCGTTCATGGCCTTGTTGTTTTCGTCGAGGGCTTCGCGGGCAGTCTTTGCCTGTTTGACCACGGAGAGATTGACGACGGCCATATCGGGGGCCAATGCCGATTCGCCTTCCGCGGATACGTTGATGACTGCTTCGCGCGGCCGATTTTCCTGCGCCAGAAGTGGGTGGGATGCTGCAAGCGGCAGGCTCAGTAAGGCTGTCAGAAGGGCAGTCTTGGTGTAGTTCGGCGCCATGTTTGTTCCTCGGCTGTTTGGGTCCCTGCGAGCTTTGTGTCTGCGGATTGTGAAGCTATTGCGGCAGAAATCGATGTGAGAATTGCTTTACTGGGGTGCGCAATTTCGACTAAAGGGTGTATGCAGGCAATCAACGCATGGTAGGTAATACGGGCGTATGGTTGTTGCCCGCGGTTCGGCCTCGACTTGTAAAGGACCGCATTTTTGTCCCATGCAAAAGTTTCGCCTTTATGAAAATAGGTGCCTATGTCATCAACCTGAACCGGTCCATCACCCGCTGGGAAGGGCTTTCGAAGAAGGCTGATTCGCTGGCGCTCAATATCGTGAGGATATCCGGGGTAGATGGCTTGCAGATTCAGCCCCACGACAAGGCTGACATCAACAAGCGGCAATTTCTTCTTCGCAATGGCCGGTATTACCTACCAGGTGAGCACGGCTGCTATCGCAGCCACGTCAAGGCGCTTACGGCGTTTCTCGACAGCCACCATGATGCGGCGATCATCATGGAAGATGACGTGGAGCTTAGGGCAGATCTGATAGACCGTGCGGAGGCTGTCCTGACTGCGGTTCCGAAAGCTGAACTGGTTAAGCTTCTGAACCACCGGTGCAAGGGCTTCATGCAGAAAGCTACGACGAAATTCGGCGATGCCGTGGGCCGCTGCATCCATGGGCCGCAGGGCTCTGCCGCTTGCTATCTGGTCACCCGATCCGGCGCTAGGAAGCTCCTGCGGAGCATGACCATCATGGTGTACCCTTTCGATGTGGCATTAGAGCGCGGGTGGTCGACCGAGGTCAACACCTTTACGGTCAAGAACAATCTGATAGAGCTAGGGCCGAACAGTCACGAAACGGCGATCGCGACGAAGGTCGATTACAGGCGGCAGAAATTAAAGGGAATACGCCGCTCCGTCACGCATCTGCTTCGCGCCGCCGATTATGCTAGAAGGATACGGTATTCTCTATGGTAGCGAGCGAAGAGCCGATTGCCACGCCCCCCCGCCTCAAGCCCGTTCTTGTCATTCTGTGGCTGCTGTTGATTTCGGCTCCCATTGTGGAAAGCGATACCTATCGCTATGCGGCACTGCTGCTGATCGGGACGACCTTCGCCTATTTCAAGCCGAATTTTAGTTTGCTGAAGCGTGACTGGCTGGCAAACGCCTGTCTTGCCTGGGGTGCCTACGCGCTGCTGCGCTTCCTTTTCGGTCTGATCGTCCATGGCGAGAAGGGCGCGTCCGACTGGCTTTACGCCTTTCCGTTGTTTTTCCCGGCTGTCGGCATCGCGCTTTATTCCAGCCGAAAGCATATCGACACCGTCTTTGCGATCTACTTCCCGGTGGCGCTTGCCGCTTTGCTGATCTCCACCGACTATCGGCTGATCCTTGCAGGCGATGACCGTATTTCGCCGCTCTACCACAACAACCTGATCCATGGCGCGATCGGCTGCGGCTTCCTGATGATCGGCGCCTTTTACTGGCTGTTGCACGCCTGGGAGACCGGCAAACTCGCGCGCCGCTCCGGCAGCTGGATCATTGCCGTCTCGACGCTCATCATCGCGCTCAGCCTTTTCAACATTTACGGCTCCAAGGCGAAAGGCGTCTGGCTGAGCCTCGTCCTCGTCGGGCCCCTGATGCTCGCCTCGCTGCTGCTTTATGCAGATAGACGTCGGGCCGCGTTAGTGGGGACTGCGGTCGTCGCTCTTATTGCAGCCGCGCTTTTTGTCGGTGGCGACGATATCTGGAGGTTTGCTGGCCCGACCTATGAGGCAACTGCGCGGATCGAGACCGAAATCTCTGCGCATGGCGCATGGAATGCCGTTGCTGACGCGATCGCGTCAAAAGATACGCCGGAGTCGATGAGTGAGCGGCTGCAACTCTGGGCGAACGCTTCGGAAGTCATCGCCCAGGCCCCTCTCTTTGGTGCCGGCAACCATTGGCTTACGATCTGGGGCTCAACCACCTATGCCAGCGTGCCCTATACGCTGCTTCACAACGGCTATTTCGAGATGCTCGTCCGGCACGGGCTCTTTGGCATCATCGTTTTCAGCATTCTGGCGGTCGCCATGTACAGACGAGTGCTGGTCGCGCAGAGGGAAAAGCTGATCAGCCTCAGCGCGCTGCTGGCCTATACCATGGTCACGCTGTTCTTCCTCGGAACGATCCTGTCCAACTCCAACAACCGGCTGGCGATCGGCGAATCGTTCTTCTTCGTATTTTCCGCCGTCGCGTTTGCCTGCGGGATCATGTTGAAGAAGGGGGAAGTCAGGCAGGAGGCCGATATGATCGCGGCTGATCAAAAAGCTGCCTGAACTGGCGGAAACTTTAGCCCGGGAAGGTGTCCGAGCGCTCCCTGTTGTGGAGCGCCCGTGTTGTCAGATACCGAAATCGTCCAGAAACGAGGGATGGATGGCTGTCTTCCTTGCCTCGCGCGCATCACGGTAGCGCTGCTGGGCAGAACCGATTCCATTAACAAGTCGTCTCATAAGGCCGCCTTTGCGGCGTTTGAAAATCAAGTGCATAGCAAGCTCACTTTTTTTATTTTTGTTAGCCGGCGAGCATATAATTTGTGCGTGATGCTGCAACAATGGGCATTTTAGCATGCCACCTATGCATAATGTGACAGTGATATGACATTGACGCGGCTCCGTTGCTGGTGGCGCGCAGAGGGCCTTCCTTTCGGGACGATGGCATCGGCCATAGCGGTACTGTAAGATGCGGTGTAATCCTTTCGGTAGAGGAGACGAACATGAAGCGGCGGTCTTCATCCTCTTCCGCCGCTCATGGCAAAGCGCGCCGACATCCTGCTTCCGATCCTGCAGGCGATGGTCTCGCCCGGGGAAACGCGGTCGCTCGACCCGCTCGCGGCCTACAACATCTTCCCGCCCAAGGGCACGCCCGGAATTGGCGGGGCCAAGACCAACGTCACGGGCGACGTTGCCACCGGCATGCGCCTGGTTCGCGGAACCGGCACCTCGACCTATGTCGCCAGCAAGGAAGTCGTCGCATTCGGCAACGAAAAGCAGGTGATCACGATTACGCCGGTCAACGACGCGGCTGCCGTCCATACCGTCACTTATGGCCTGCCGGCCAAACTCAGCCTCGCAACCCTCGGCCTGGCCGCCGGCGATTGGCTTGAGATCGAAGTTCCAGTCGAGCTGAACGACTGGGCGGGCTGGGACTATCTCGACAGTTCCATCCGTGGCCCCGTCCAGATCGCAAACACGGTGACGGTCACCGGCGGCGGCTGGACGACGGGCAACTACGTCGGCGGGCGGGGACGCTTTGTTATCTGTGGCTCAAAGCTCTGGCTCCCGCCTGGTCTGACGATCACGAACATCAGGCTCGACAACCTGCTGGTCCTGAGACATCTCTGCAATACGGGAGGCACCGGAGTTGCTAAGATCGGCGCCCCGATCATTCGTAAAATCAGCAATCCCAGGACTGCCTGGCAATTGGCTGCCTAAATTTATCGAAGCGCTCTGGAGATGCGGATGTTTGAATGCCCCTTGCGCGACCCTATGGACGAGCACGAACAGTGCTTCATCTATATTCGGCGCATCCAATAAAGAGGGATCGTCAAAGATGATTTGGAGCGCGCGCTCGGCGAGTCTGGCGGCGTGAGCATCCGTGGAGACGTAGTGGCGTGCGATCGTTTTCAAGATCGCAAACATCGGGCCGGAATCTTTGTGATGCAACTTGCACCCTCCCGTTTGGTCAGCGGGTGCACGTATGAACATCCAGCCATCAGCGCCAACGAATTCGATTAGCTGATGATGGGAGGAAGATAGGGTTTATTTCGGCTGAGTCTATAGCCGATCTATCGATATGGCCGCGCGACCGGGCGGCGATGGTGCCTCGTAGCACCAAAGCGACGGGCCTAAGTTTGGCGACCAGACCCGTTCGACAGCAGCTTGCGATAACCGTCACACCCGTACCCTGCAGGGCGGGACTCCTGTGACTGAGTCGATAGGTTTTGAAATGGCGAATAATGAAATGTGGCGTGAAGTCCCCAACACACAGCCCCCGGCAGCATGGATCGGCGGCAAAAGGGCCCTGGCACCGCGCCTGGTCAAGATGATCGCGGAGATCCCGCACACGCTCTATGCGGAGCTTTTTGTCGGGATGGGCGGGGTGTTCTTTAGGCGACGCAATGTTCCGAGGGCGGAAGTGATCAACGACAGGAACGGCGAGGTCGGGAACCTCTTCCGCATCCTCCAGCGGCATTATCCGCAGTTCATCGATACGCTCAAATTCCAGGTAACGAGCCGGCGCGAGTTTGAGCGGCTGAAGGCATGTGATCCCGCCACGCTCACTGACCTGGAGCGGGCCGCCCGCTTCATTTATCTGCAGAAGCTCGCCTTCGGTGGGAAGGTCGCAGGGCAGAATTTCGGGGTGGTTACGGATGGTGGTGCGCGGTTCAACCTGACGCGGCTGGCGCCGCTCCTTGAGGACGTCCACGAGCGGCTTGCCGGCGTCGTGATCGGGAACCTGGACTGGTTGGACTTCATCGATCGATCCTCTCGATCAACGATCGCCCAGAGATCCGCGAGACGTTCGCTTCTTTCGAGCATCACCAAGCCGAATTGACATACTCTGTGGCGGGCGGTGAGGGTGTTCCAGCGAGAGAGTTGATCATAACCGCATGAAGAGATTTCCCCGCGCTCGGAGTCTATGCGATCGGACATTTTTGGGCTCGCTCGATGGCGAAGACACCAAGCGAGGAGGAGGCGTGTCCCGATGATGGATGACGGGGCACGCCTCGACCACGGATCGAAAGGCGGGCTCATGGCTGACGATGAGCCACCTTTTTCTCCCCCCAGCACTACTCAAACTAGCGGTCGGACCGGGGCCCGCAATCGGACCAAAGTCCCGCGACGCCTAACCCTTTCGGAGTAGCAGACTCGTAAACAGTTTTGTTCAAAACAGCTGATGGTGGATTGGTTGTACGCGCTCTTATGAGGCCAGTCTCGGACGATGGCGTACCACGCGAGGCGGATAACGGACGGGCGTGCCCCGATGACAGGGCACGCCTCGCCAAGGATCGAAAAGCGGGCTCATGTACGGAGTGAGCCAAGCTTTTCCTCCTCCCCAGCAGCATTGAAATTAACGGATGGAGCGAGGCCTGCAATCGGACCAAAGTCCCACGACGCCTAGCTCTTTCAGGTAGAAGACATGCAAAGCTTTTTGTGCTGGCATGTCAGCATGAAGAGACCGCCACGCCCACCCCGCTCGAAACCATTGCTGCGCGATGACAGCGCCGCGCTGCAATCGCATCCCATGCGCAAGCGTGATCCGGCGCAGCCGCATCTGCCCTTCGATCCGATGCCCGACCGGGTGGAACCGGCGCTTGCCGTTCTCAAACCGAAGCCGCCACGGGGGCCGGAATGGGCCTGGGAGATTAAGTGGGACGGTTACCGCATCGCCGTGCATGCGTCGCCTTCCGGCGTGAAGGTGATCACGCGCGGCGGCCTCGACTGGACGAGTCGTTTCCCAGTGATTGCAGAGGCGGCACGCGCGCTGGGGTCGGGGTCGATGATCCTCGACGGCGAGGCGGTGATGGGAGATGAAGCGGGACGGTCGGATTTCAACCTCTTGCAAAAGTCGTTGGGCGCGTCGGGCAAACATGGCGGTGCTCTAGCGTCGCCCGCCATCATGTTCGCTTTCGATCTGCTTTATTTCGACGGCCACGATCTGCGCCGCCTGTCCCAACAAGAGCGGCGGCAACTGCTCGAAACCGTCATTCCGCCGGATGGGGAAGGGGGCATCCAACTGTCCGACGAGTTTGATGCCGATCCGGTCATCATATTCGAGCAAGCCTGCGCCTTGGGCCTCGAAGGCATCGTCGGCAAACGCCGCGACAGTCCATATCGCAGCGGTCGAACCGGCGACTGGGTCAAGATCAAATGCGTGACGAAAGCGGCTTTCGTCATCGTCGGCTATGAACCGGGGCGCAGTTTCGGCGGCTTCAGCAGGCTGTTGCTGGCAGCCTACGAGGACGATCAGTTGCGATATGTCGGGGGCGTCGGCACCGGCTTCAAGGAGCAGGACACGTTGCGGCTGGGCGCCCTCATGGACAAGCTTCCATGGCGGCGCAAGCAGCCGCCCGTTGGCTATAGCGGCAGAAGCCAGATCGTCTGGCTACAGCCTAAGTTGATCGCTGACATCGAGTTTCGCGGGTGGACCCGCGACAACAAGCTGCGGCACTCCTCCTTCAAACGGCTGGCAGAGCGGCAGGACCATGCCGATGTTTACCGGCTATAATTACGCCTACCAGGTTCCCGACTTGAAGCTCGTGAGAAGAGTTGCCTCTAGCTCACCACAGACGGCAACGTAATGGTCCAAGATCAATTCGTGGTCCGAGCTGTCGCTCTGCCACCTCGCTTTTGCCATGACGGCATCGCCATATGTTTCGATAAGCTCTGTCCAACGGGATGCTATTGGCACGTAGGGCTTTAGTTCAGGATGCTTGTCGAGCAAGGACTTCAGACCGATTTGGAAACTCTCGGAGCTAACTTCTTTCTCTGCCATTTACCTGCCAACTCGTCTTCTTCCGCTGTTTTCGAGGCTGAACTCGAGATGAAGAACGGACGCATGGTGCCGGCCCCGCATGCTCTACAAGCGCGGAGAGTGATCGCGCTATGGGCTGGGGTTGAGCCAGGGGCCGGCGGGCTATTTTGATGGAATTTCAGGTCGCCCGACAAGTCAGCAATAGGATGTACTAAGGCTCGGCTAAAGCTGCGTCGAGGATTGTCGCTCATTCGAATAGTATGGCGATCCCCTCAAGCTCTCGATCACTGGCTTAAAATAAGGATCCTTCGAGAGGACTTTGAAGGGCCTTCAAAGGCTGACGCAGTGATCCTTTTAGAGCTGAAAATTCCGGAACCTTCTGTCAAAATTCCGGTTTTTCGCGTCCGGCTACACCGGAACTTGGTGTCAAAAATCCGGATTTTCGCGTCCGGCTACAGACGATCTGTTACCTATGTCTCCGGGTCGGACATTAGGCAAAAATGGTGGGCCCGGAGGGACTCGAACCCCCAACCAAGCGGTTATGAGCCGCCGGCTCTAACCATTGAGCTACAGGCCCGGCACCAGGAGTGCTGACAGCCGGGGCAATGGCACCCGCGGCTTTTGTCCGCTTAACGCAAATCCGGGAGAGCTACAAGCCATGAGCGCAAGCATCTGTGGACGATGCATATTTCCTGGTCGTCTCTGGAACCTTCGCACGCTGGCTACATTTATTGCAGTCAGGCTGGATCGGAAGAGGGCAATCGCAGATGGTGGCTTCACAGGGTGCCGTGGTGCTCATCGTCGAAGATGAGCCGTTGATCAGGTTCAATATTCTGGATGTGCTTGAAGAAGCGGGGCATGTGGCGATCGAGGCTGGGAACGCCGA
Source organism: Rhizobium sp. BK650 (assembly GCF_014195325.1). Taxonomy (GTDB): domain Bacteria; phylum Pseudomonadota; class Alphaproteobacteria; order Rhizobiales; family Rhizobiaceae; genus Rhizobium. The sequence continues at coordinate 497,981 of NZ_JACIBK010000001.1, forward strand.
CGAGGCAATGGTGCTTCTGAAAGCCCGCAGCGATGTGGATGTCCTCTTTACCGATGTCAACATGGCCGGTTCGATGGATGGCATCCAGCTTGCCAAACGGGTGAGGGCGATGCGGCCGAATATCGGCATTATCATCACATCGGGCTTGGTGCGGCTCGATCCCCTGTCGCTGCCGGCCAACGCGGCTTTCCTGCCGAAACCCTATCAGCACGAGGACTTGATTTCGGCGATCGCTTCCGTGACCCGGTAGAACTTAAGGGCTTAATCGGGATTTGCCAGCGACGGCGCCGGGACGGGAAAGCCCGTTGCCCCGGTTGCGGCTTCGGTTTCTTCAATCTGCTTGCGGGCCTGTTCGTTCGCCTTTGTCGTTTCGCCGCGCAACTCGGCTTCGGCAGTGCTCCAGTGGCGCAGATCTTCGCCGTCCGGCCTGCCTTCCTCTTCCCAGATTGCATAGGCGCGCTCGCGCACGCGATCCTCGTTCCGGTCCGTCATGTGGGCCTCCCCTGGCCTGCGAATGTCGATAAACCAGCCGAGAAACGAAATGTTCCGGCTGGGATTCAGATATTTGGACGGCGCAGCCGAGCCTGGAGGGGAGGTCTGCTTCTGGCCCGGCTGCCGCCCTCGGGAAACCGTCAATTATAGCTGCTCTTCAGCAACTCGGTTTCCTGATGCGCCTTCTTCTCGTAGATCGTAAAGAGCGCCATCGAGAGCAGATAGGAGAGGAAGGGGTCTCCCATCTGTGTCGCGATATCGCGGGAAGCCAGAATATGTTTTTCCAACGCGCCGATTTCTTTTTGTACGGCGGTTTCGCTCAAGCGGTTCATGCTGCCATCTCCAGGAATTGGGTCACGACGGAACGCGTCGGGACATAGCGGGTATACAGGGGGGTATCGATGCCAAGGGAAGCGCGCATCCTGTTCAGTACGCGCGCGGAAACTTCGAAGGCGCCACAGCAGACCGGATACTTGCCGTAGCCATCGGCGCGGCCGAGTTCTTCAACCTCGGCGCCGGCGCGCTTGTAGATGCGTTTCAGATGAGGTTCGTAATTGGAGATCATGGTGTGGATGCCGTGATCGAGGGCGCATTCGCAGAGTGCCAGGAGCAGCATGGAGAAGGCTCGACCGGCATCGATATCGGGAAAATCGGTTGCGATCGCTTCCTCGTCGATGCACATGCGGGTGCCTTCCCAGATGCCGGGGGCGACGAGATCGGCTGCCTGCGGGAAGGTTTCCCGGAAGACGTCGTACAGGAGAGTCGGTCCGGTTGTCGGCATCAGGCGCATACCGCCATAAAGGCGGGTGCGGGTTTCGTTGCACCAGACGAGATAGGCCGGGCAGAGCGAATCGTAGCTGTCGCGCTCGAAGGGGCCGATTACCGGAACGTTCCAGCCAAGGGTGTCCGCGAAAACTTTCTTGCGCAGGCGGAACATCTGGTCGAGTATGAAAGCGTATTTCTGATACTCATGTGCCTGAATGATAACGAACATTTTGCTCTCCAGCGTGTTGGGTTCGTGAGGGCAGAATGGTTCAGGACGGCGGGATCGGAAATTCCCGCATATGGGCGCCTACAGATGAGCCCCCGCATATGGGGGGGTCGTCCGCAGCCTTTCCGGGTCAGCATGAAACACTCCGTTGGCCGAAGCGACCGGCCTGATCGACCGGCCCCTTTTCAACCGACGGAATGCTTCAATCCTGGGAAAACTCTACGGGTTGATGATACGCAGCTGTACGGCCCGAGAAGCTGCCGCGGAAATGGTGGCGCAGCCGAGCTTGAAACGAGCGGTTTTCAGGTAATCGCGAGTCGTATGCTCGGAAATGCCGAGGATGACGGCAATGTCCTTGTAGTCTTTGCCCAGTGCCGTCCAATGCAGGCATTCGATTTCGCGCGGGGAAAGCGCCGGCACCGGGTCGTTCTCGCCATGCAGTTCGTAGATGGCCTTGCGATGAATGAGATGGGCAATCTCTATCCACTCGTTGCGATAGGTCCTGACCATGGCGGTCCAATCATCCAGCGGAAGGCGGGCATTGATCGATAGCAGCGCTCTGCGCTGCGCCTTGTCGGCCACGGGGATCGAATAGCCGTTTCCGCCGATACCATGCTTCTGGGCGTCGACCAGCATGGCATAGGCTTCAGGCGTGGGCTCCACCTCGCTCCAGTCGAAGGGCAACTGGCGCTCGAAGCCCTGTTTGACGATCGGATCGACCTTCACATAGCTGTTGAGCAGATAGCGCGAGACCCAGGCATCGGGATAGGTGGTGCGCACGAAAGGCGAATCGATCTTTGCCGCAATGGTCTGCGCGAGGTGGTAGGTGACATAATCGACAGCGTATTCCGCCTGGAAAATGCGGATGGAAGCATCGACATTGGCCGCGGTCTTTATCTGTTCGAAAACGGGTTCGAACTTTTGCGAATAACTGATTTCCGTCATCGTGCCGCCTGCCTCAAACCGTTCAATCTTACCGCGAGGAATGTCAAAAATACAAGGCATCCCCACATATGCGGGGAATGACTTTTCCAGGTCCGTCTGTTAGCGCCTTTTTTCGGGAGGCTCCAGATGGACACCAAGAGAACGTTCGATATCGCCGAGTGCCATCAAGCAGCCAAAGGGCTGAGATCGAGCTGGCAGGACATGGCTGGCTCCGAGGCGTTGCTCCGTGCGCTCGTCGCCGAACGCAACGGCGATACGTTGCTTGCCTTGTTCTGGACAGAAGTTCACCGGACGCTCTGCGAAGAGAAATAGTCGCTCCTTTATCGTTACATTCGTCACGAACACCCTTCGGTGGAGACCGAGTTGCCGGGTGCGTGTCGGACGGGTGGCTGCCTCGACTTGATGGTGCGCAACCGTCGGAAGTCGACCTGCGCGGACGTGGCCATTCTGCAATTCCTCAGCCGAATTTTGCGCGGGAGAACGAGTTCGTTCACGTGATCGGAACGCGGGGCATCGGCGGTGAATTCGATCATGTAGGCCATTAGCCGGAGGTCCGTTTCATATCGTGTAAAGCAGCAAGATGACGGATGTATCGCAAGTGCACCGCTTTCGCCCGTCAGGTTAATAGCCGATGAACACGATTTCACATTTTGTCGTCACTTAATTTGCGTTGCCTGCCGGAAGCAAGATAGGCAAAGTCCAACTCTATGAAATATCCGGCTTATACGGGACATGTCGAGCAAATATGCTTGACGGATCGTTACCGCGAAGCGCAAAGATGCTTGTGGAAACGATTACACAAGACGCCATTGTGCCATATTGAGAGAGGACCAGGATTTCGTATCGAACGCAAGATCATTTGCGTTGCGCCTCATGAAAGCTGCTGGATGACGGCAGGGCTGATCTAGTGGAATGCAGATGACAGAAAAGCGCGTGCACCTGGTCTTCAAGACTCATCTCGATATCGGATTCACCGACCATGCCGAAAAAGTCCGCCGTCAGTACCACGAACGCTTTATTCCGCAGGCGATCGAGACCGGTGCGCATTTCTATGCCGAAAATCCCGAAGAGTCGAAGTTCATCTGGACGACCGGCGCCTGGCTGATCTGGGATCATCTGAATTCGCGTTCGCCTGCCGAGGTGGCAGCATTGGAGCAGGCGATCGAACGGGGTCTCATCCGCTGGCACGGCCTGCCGTTTACCACCCACACCGAGCTGATGTCGCCCGATCTGTTCCGCGCTGGTCTTTCCTATTCTCAGGAGCTCGACCGCCGCTTCGGCAGGACGACGATCGGGGCGAAGATGACCGACGTGCCGGGCCACACGCTCGGAATGGTGCCGCTGCTCGCGGAGGCCGGCATCCGCTTCCTGCATCTCGGCGTCAATACGGCTTCTCCGCCGCCTCAAGTGCCTGACGTTTTCCGCTGGCGCGCGCCTGACGGGGCGGAAGTCGTCGTCATGTACCAACGCTCCTATGGCGAGACCTATTTCCCTGAAGGTTTCGACGACGGTCTGAGTTTTGCGCACACGCAGGACAATATCGGTCCGCAGAGCGTGCCGCAGGCGGCTGAAGCCTATCGCGACATACGTCGCCTCGAGCCCGGCGCGATCATCCGTGCGGCGACGCTGGAAGATTATGCTGCGATCCTCTGGGAGAAACGGGAACGCTTTCCGGTGCTGGAACTGGAGCTCGGTGACAGCTGGATCCATGGCAGCGCCGCCGACCCCTTGAAGACGGCGAAGTTTCTGGCCCTGCAGCGGCTCTATGACCGTTTTGCGGGCGAGAGGCTCGATACGCGGCGGGTCGCCTTCGGCCGCGGGCTCGTCATGGTGGCGGAGCATACGTGCGGGGTGGATATCAAGTCCTATCTGCGCGACGACAAGGCGTGGGCGAAAGCCGATTTCGAAGCTGCGCGCAAAACAGATTACCGTTTCGCCTATACCGAGGCATCGTGGGACGAGCAGCGCGGCTATATCGACCAGGCCGTCGCCGAACTCGATGCCGACGATCAGCAGCAGGCACAGGTTGTGCTCGCGGAGCTTTTCGCGCCGGCGCTCGTCGGCAGCATGAGCCGCGAGACCCGGTTCAGCACCGGCGGGTGGTCGATCGAGTTGAATGAGTTGACGGGCGATATCACGGAGCTCACATCCCCGCAGGGCCGGCGGATCGCCGGCCGCGCTGGCTCTCTGATCGCCTATCGCTATGAGAGCTATGATGCTGCCGATGTCGGCAGGCACATGGACAGCTATCTCACGCATCGCCAGGAATGGGCGGTGCTGGATCACGACAAGCCTGGGCTTGGCCGTTCGGGCGCTGCGCTCTCCAAGGTTTTCGCACCCGGTCTGGAGAGCACTGGCGAGGGAGGGTTTCTGCTGTCCATGCCTTCTGAGGCCATTGAACGGTTCGGCGCACCGCGCCAGCTTGCTGTCGAGCTTTCGGCCGATGGCGATGCCTTGCAATTGCGACTTTCGCTGCGCGACAAGCCGGCGAACCGCATGCCGGAAGCCAGTTTCCTCTCCTTCATGCCCGAGGCCGCAAAGGACTGGGCGTTCAGGAAGATGGGTCTCTGGCATCAGTCTGGAAATTTCGTCAGGTCTGGCGGAGCGCAGTTGCAGGCTGTAACCGCAGTTCGCGGCAACTCGGGAGACGCCGGGACGCTCGTCATCGAGCCCCTGGACACGCCGCTGGTCGCGCCGCAGAACTGGGATTTCATGCGTTTCTGCAAAGGTTTGCCGAATTTTGAAGAAGGAATCCGCTTCAACCTGCACAACAATAAGTGGGGGACCAACTTTCCGATGTGGTGGGAAGGCGATTTCTCGTCCCGTTTCCGGATCAATCTGGAATAGCGGCGCGTTCAGCCGGCCCGCGACAGCTTTTGGCGTTGGTTGCCGAGGGTGGCCGGCTTGTGCGGTTTTGACATTTTCGGGCGAAATTTGACGAGGACTTCATTGCCATCCGTCGAGGCACGCGTGCGCTCCAGCCTCTCGCGTTCGGCTGCTGCCTGCAGCCAATGTTCGGCGTCGCGGCCATGTGGTCTGCCTTCCGCTTCCCATATCGCATAGGCTCGCTTGCATATCCACTCATGCCGGGAGGTGTTGCTCATCGTTTCGTCCTTCTTGTGCCGATCTTTTCCCCGCAGTCCATTCCACGCGATCAGCCTCCGCCGCAGGCGGTACTCAAGCCGATCTTGTAAAAAGGAGCCGGCGGATGCCGGCATTTCGATGGGGTCGCACAGCCTCTGCCATGCTCAGCGGAAGAACGATTTCACCGGCGATGTGTTCCCGACATATTTTGTGAAATTTCGCTCAAGGGGAGAGCGGTCACTCAGAGCGTGACCGCTCACTGTTGGCCTCGTCGTGCTTTATTTCCCAGTCCTTCTGCGACTTCCGGCCGGGTGGGCTGCGATGGATGGTGGCATCATCGGAATGGGTGATATCGCGTGGCTTGGCGCTGGAGACGCCGTTGTTGCGGCGACCCTCGTGCGAATGCGCGAATTGTCCTTCGGCATCTTTGCGGATTTTGTCTTTGTCGCTCACGATACTGCTTTACTCCGGGGGGCGATCGGACCGAACAGGCGAGCGGCGCTTAGCCGCCATCAGCAAGTCCAGCTCGACCGAAGATGGACCGAAGCGGGTAAAGAGGCTTTCAGCCTGCTCGTTCTTGAGGCCATATTTGGCTGCGAATTCGCGAAGGCTATAGGGGCGGCCACGAAGAGTGCGGCTGCGTCGTTCGGGTTGGTGAATTTGCGTCATTACTGATCTCCCCAGACTGCTTGCTGGGGAAACCGACTAGGGCCCTAAAGGTTCCAAACCGGCCTTTGCGGCGCCGGCTTACAAGCGCAAACCTTGTCAACTGTCTCTTTGCAGCAAAAAAATACCCGCAAGTCTCAATGAATTTCAATCGGTTAGATATTCCCGTCCATCCCGCGGTCAGAAATGGCTTTATCACGTCAGTGTTACTCTATAAAATGAATCGTGTATCCGGTCCGAAGGAGGAGCCGAGCTTATTTCCGCGTCGATCCGGGCCGGGTATTTGAGGAAGCTGGCTAAATCCATCAGAGGAGACAGACATGATGAATGCACTGCCGCCACTTCACAACGGACATGCCCCGTTTACCCTGCAACAGCTGTTCCGTGAGGCGCTTTATGCCTACGAGGAATGGGACAGCGAGTTGACCGAGCCTATTGTTACCTATGAAGGCAGGGTCATTCCGATTAGTTTTGTTTTTGAAGCGATGCGCGAATGCACTGATATCGTCCCCGCCAATATTGTCGGCGCCGTTACAGAACGGCTGACCAAACCCTGGGAAGGCGAGGGGCCGCTGGACCAGATGACTTTCTCCACGGCCGCGCGCGTCCTGCGCGTTCTGGTGCGCAAGCGCCTTCTTGCCAATGGCACGCCTGATATCGTCGCATCGTCGACGCGCGGATCCGAAGCTGAACCACGCGAATAGGGCTCGAGGATCGCGGCACTAGCCGCGATCCTGTTCCTCGCGGGGAACCCTGCTCATTTCCAGCCGTTGAAAGAGGCAGAGAAGGAATGAGCACCATGTTGAAATCCATTCTACACGAAATCATGGGAACGAGCGTTCGCGAGCCTCACCTGCCGCGATCGCTGGAGCAGTTCCTCGGCAAAAAGAATGTCCTGATCGTCTTTGCCGATACGGAGGATGACAGGCCGATTGTTCAAGACGAACTGCTCCGCATATCTCAGATGCGGCTGATCGAAGACGATATCGAGGTCTTCACAATCGCCGGCGGAGGCGCATTCTCGCTATTCGAGGATGGGTATGACCTTGATGTCGACGAGGTGCGCGAACAGCTGCAAGGACCGCTTAACGGCGAATTCGGGCTGGTGCTTGTCGGGGCCGACGGGAAAGTGAAGCTGCGTTCCGACAAGCCGATGAGCGCGGAGGAGATCAGCCGCGCCGCGAATATTCCTTCGCCGCGTCACTAGAGCTCGAACGCTTCCTTGAGGCCGAGGCTTTTGCGTTCGCGAAGGTCGAGGTCGGCCTCGATATGGGCGATATGATGCAGCATCAAATGGCAGGCGCGGTCCAGTTCCCTGCTTTCGATCGCCTCGATGATATCTCCGTGTTCGGCGTGGCCGCAGCTCGAGACCGTCGATTGCCCATAGAGCGCGATAACCAGAGATGAACGGGCGACGAGTTCTTCCATAAAGCGCTGCATGATAGCATTGCCCGAGATGGCTGCGAGCGTCAGATGGAAATCACCGGATGCTTTGATCTCGGCCCGTCTTGCCGTCTGGCCGCGTTCGCCCATCAGCCGGCCTTCTTCCAAAAGCAGCTGCTTCAGATGCTGGATATCCGAGGCCGTGATGCGGGCGGCTGCTTCCCGCAGGATGCCGGGTTCCACCAGGCGGCGGGCGGCAAAAATCTGCCGGGCTTCTTCCGGTGAGGGGTAGGCGACGAAGGCACCGCGGTTTTTCTCCACGCTGACAAGACCTTCGTAGGAAAGCGCCTGCAGGGCGGCGCGCGCCAGCGTCCGGCTGACATTGAAGAGATTGCCGACATCGCTCTCCGATAGTTTAGTACCAGGTGATAGGCGCCGCTCGACGATAGCCTCCCTGATTGCATCACGGATCTGCGGGACACCCGTTTCCTGGGCATCGTCTTGGCTCACGGCGCTCGCGGCGGATTTCATGAAATCGGTTTCCTTGATGTCGTCAAACCATAGCTGCCTTCGTCGCAAAAGTTAAATGGAATTTGTGCTCAGGACGGCGGCAAATTGTATACGATTTTCTGCACCAATTGAGGACGAAAGCCCATTTTGTGTGCAACATGAAAAGTGCCCGAGATTTCATCGGTCGGTATGTTGCCATGAAAAATCCATGCTTTGCAAGGGTTTGAGACGGCGTAATCAAACTGGCACGGCAGATGCATCGCCTTTCTCGAACAGGGGAGACACGATGTCGAAAGCGGCAGAGATCGATATAGCATCCGTTTCGAAGGTCTATGGCGCGACCACGGCGGTCCATGCCATCAGCCTGAAAATCCCGGCCGGTTCCTATTGCTGCTTCCTGGGTCCATCCGGCTGCGGCAAGACCTCGACGCTGCGCATGATCGCGGGTCACGAGGCGATTTCATCGGGCGATATCCGCCTCGGCAATGTCGTCGTCACCGATTTCCCGCCGGCCAAGCGGGGAACGGCGATGATGTTCCAGTCCTACGCACTGTTTCCGCATCTCGACCTCATCGACAACGTCGCCTTCAGCCTGAAAATGAAGGGCGTGGACAAGGAGGAGCGCCGCGCCAAGGCGCTTGAGATGCTGACGCTGATGCAGATGGAGGCCTATGCATCCCGCCGACCGGCACAGCTTTCCGGTGGCCAACAGCAGCGTGTCGCCTTGGCCCGCGCGCTGATTACCGATCCGGAAGCGCTGTTGCTCGACGAACCTCTTTCGGCGCTCGACCCATTCCTGAAGATCCGCATGCGGGCGGAACTGAAAAAGCTGCAGAAGACGCTTGGCATCACCTTCGTACACGTGACGCACAGCCAGGAAGAGGCGATGGCGCTGGCCGACATCATCGTCATCATGAATGACGGCAAGATCGAGCAGGCGGCTTCACCGCGCCAGGTGTTCGAAAAGCCGGCGACCGCCTTCGTCGCGCGCTTCATGGGTGATCATAACGTGCTCTCCGGCCGCGTCACCTCAAGCGAGAACGGCGTGATCGTGATGACGGTGCCGGAAGGGCAGAGTTTTTCCGTGCGCGGGACGGGCAGGGAGGTCGGCGAAGCCGTCGATATCGGCATCCGCACCGATCGCGTACGCCTTCAGGTGGCGACCGAATGGACCCTCGGCTTCAACGGTGTCGTCTCCAATATCGAATATCGCGGCTCCTCGGTGAAGATCACCGTTTTGGGGGCTGGCAGCGACGATTTCACCGTCATCGCAAGCGACAGCGATTACTTCGCCAGCCCGGTCTCGGTCGGCGATGCGGTGTCTTTGAGTTGGGCTCTGGAGGATGCCGTCCTCCTTGGCCGCGTTTCCGCATGACCTTCAAGCATCAAGAAAAGGGGAACTGCCATGACGACTGAAACGAAAACCACGAAGGCGGAAAAGGGAATTTCCCGCCGCTCGCTTCTGAAGACGGGTGCTGCCGCCGTCGGCGCCATTGCCGGCTCGGGCGCCATTACCGGCTTCCCGACTATCTGGGCGCAGTCAAACATCACGCTTCGCCAGTTCGGCACCGGCGTCTCGAACATCAATGCCATCGCCGAGAAGTGCAAGCAGGATCTCGGCATCACGCTGGAGATGACGGCGACCGATTCCGACGCCGCTGCCCAGCGCGCCGTCACCCAGCCCGACAGCTACGATATCGCCGATATCGAATACTGGATCCTGAAAAAGGTCTATCCGGCCGGCGTCATCCAGCCGATGGATGTGAAGAAGCTGAAGTATTACGACCAGGTCGTGCCGCTCTTCAAGAACGGAAAGCTGAAGCCCGACAGCGTCATTGCCCAGGGTACGGCGCCGCATACCGTGGGTTATGTCGAAAGCAAGGATGCCAAGACTTTCGCGAAGGGGGAGACCGGGCTCTTCACCATGATGCCGACGATCTACAATGCCGACACGCTCGGCATTCGCCCCGATCTCGTCGGCCGCGAGATCACCACCTGGGCTGATATCATGGATCCGAAGTTCAAGGGCAAGACCTCGATCCTCAACATTCCGTCGATCGGCATCATGGACGCGGCGATGATCATGGAAGCTCTGGGCAATATCAAATATGCCGACAAGGGCAACATGACCAAGGCTGAGATCGACAAGACGATCGAGTTCCTGATCAAGGCGAAGCACGATGGCCAATTCCGCGCCTTCTGGAAGAGCTTCGACGAATCGGTCAACCTGATGGCATCGGGCGAAGTCGTCATCCAGTCTATGTGGTCGCCGGCCGTCGCTGCCGTCCGCTCCAAGGGTATTGCCTGCAAGTATCAGCCGCTCAAGGAAGGCTATCGTTCATGGGGTGGCGGTCTCGGCCTCGCCGCGCACCTCAAGGGCGCGCAGCTCGACGCCGCCTACGAATATATCAATTGGTACACGTCCGGCTGGGTCGGCGGCTATCTCAACCGCCAGGGCTACTACTCCGCTTGCATGGAGACCGCCAAGAACTTCATGACGGCAGACGAATGGGGCTACTGGATCGAAGGCAAGCCGGCACAGGGCGATATCCTCTCGCCGGAAGGCAAGGTCATGGAAAAGGCTGGCGCTGTTCGCGATGGCGGTTCGTTCGAAGAGCGCATGGGTCATGTGGCGTGCTGGAACTCCGTCATGGACGAAGACCGCTATATGGTCCGCCGCTGGAACGAGTTCATCGCGGCGTAAGCGTTCGCGGATTTCCTCTCCCTAGCCCTCCCCACAAGGGGGAGGGAGCACGGCGAGGGCGCGGCATAAAACTCCCTCCCCCTTGTGGGGAGGGCTGGGGAGGGGTCTTTGAGACCTCTCCTTTCTCGACCTTGATGAACGAAAGGACCAGGCATGGCTACGATCGCTTCGGAGCAGACGGTACCGACGGCGGAAATGCGCAAGCGCGTTTTGCGCTTCTCCCCATCGGCAATCTCCTATCTGCAGGCCACGCCGCTGATCGCCATCCTCGGCTTCTTCTTCATCCTACCGATCGCCATGATCGCGGTGGTCAGCTTCTGGGACTACGATTTCGCCGGCCTCTATCCCGATTTCCTGACCATGAACTATACCGACACACTCGGTTCATGGGTGACGTGGAAGACCTATCTCAACACGCTGAAATTCACCGTCATCGTCTGGGCACTGACGCTCTTCATCGGCTTCTGGGTCGCCTATTTCCTGGCCTTCCATATCCGCAAGACCTCGACGCAGATGATCCTCTTCCTCGTCTGCACCGTGCCCTTCATGACGTCGAACATCATCCGCATGATCTCGTGGATTCCGGTGCTCGGCCGCAATGGCCTCGTCAATTCGGCGCTGGTGCAGATGGGCATCGTACCGCAGCCAGTGGAATGGCTGCTCTATTCGGATTTCGCGGTGGTGCTGGCCATGGTGCATCTCTACACGCTCTTTATGGTGACGCCGATCTTCAACACGCTGATGCGCATCGACCGCTCGCTGTTCGAAGCAGCGCGCGATGCGGGCGCCTCAGGCTGGCAGGTCCTGTGGAACGTGGTGATCCCGCTTGCCAAGCCCGGCATGGCAATCGGCACTATCTTCGTCGTGACACTCGTCATGGCCGATTTTTCCACCGTGCAGGTCATGTCCGGCGGGCAGAGCGCCTCGGTGGCATTGATGATGAAGAACCAGATGTCGCTACTGCAATATCCGGCCGCTGCCGCCAATGCCGTCGTGCTGCTGGTGGTCGTGCTGATGATGGTGGCCGCGATCCTGCGTGTCGTCGATATCCGCAAGGAGCTTTAGGATGCATCGCGAAAAACGCTCCTTTGAATTCTATGTGCTGACAATCTTTTTCGCAATTTTCGTGCTCTTTCTTTATGGGCCGCTCTCGGCGATCGTTATTCTCTCCTTCCAGGGGCCGGATGGCGGCCTGACTTTCCCGCTGAACGGTGTTTCCCTTCACTGGTTCTTCAACCTCTTCGAGAAGCAGGCGGTTGGCGATTTCGGCGCCTCCTTCCAGCGTTCCTTCGTTCTTGGCCTAATGGTGATGATCGTGACCGTCATCGTCTCGCTGATGGCGGGCCTTGCCTTCCGCCGGCGCTTCCGCGGCTCGTCGGTCCTGTTCTATGCGACTGTTGCAAGCCTCGTCGTGCCGTCGATCATCATCTCGCTCGGCATCGGCGTCGTCTTCCAGCAGGGCGGGCTTAGGCCCGCCTGGTATTCCTCGGCCTTCGGGGCGCACCTGACCTGGACGTTGCCCTTCGGCGTGCTGATCATGTTTGCCGTCTTCAATCGTTTCTCACCGGCATACGAGGAGGCCGCGCGCGATCTTGGCGCAACGTCATGGCAAACCTTCCGCCACGTCGTTTTGCCGATGATCGCGCCAAGCCTCATCGGCGTCGGCCTCTTCGGTTTCACGCTCTCTTATGACGAATTCGCCCGTACGCTTATGACATCGGGCACCTACAATACGCTGCCGCTCGAAATCTACGGCATGACTACCAACGTCACGACGCCAGTGCTCTATGCACTTGGCACGGTCACGACCCTCTTCTCCTTCACCATCATTCTCGTCGCGCTCGGCATCATGACGATGCTCGGCCGGCGGCAGGCAAAGACCCGCTGACATGCGCATATTGATCGTCAATCCCAATACGACCGCTTCCATGACCGAGAAGGCGGCAAGTGCCGCCCGCGCGGTCGCTGCCGCCGGCACCGAGATCATTGCCGCCACCTCGCGCATGGGGCCCGTCTCGATCGAGGGCCATTACGACGGTGCGCTCGCCATCCCCGGCCTGCTGACGGAGCTGAAGGAGCGGCAGGAGGCCGGTTACGATGCCGCGATCGTCGCCTGCTTCGACGATACGGGGCTCGATGCGGCACGCACCTTCGCCGACGTCCCCGTTCTCGGGCTCTGCGAATCCGCTGTCGCTACCGCAGGCTTTCTCGCCCAGCGCTTTACTGTGGTGACGACGCTGGAGCGGTCCCGGGTGCTGATCGATAATCTGGTGCGCCGGTATGGCATGGGCGGTCGTGCGAAGGTCAGGGCATCGGATATTCCGGTGCTGGAGCTGGAAGATGCTGCGTCTGGCGCGATCGGAAAGTTGAAAGCGGAAATCGAACGGGCGCTTTCGGACGATGGCGCGGAGGCGATCGTGCTTGGCTGCGCCGGGATGACGGATCTGGCGCGCGAACTGCAGGATATCTACCGCGTGCCCGTCATCGATGGGGTCGCTGCTGCCGTGAAGCAGGCGGAAGCGCTGGTCTCGCTCGGCCTTTCTACCAGCAAGCGCGGTTCCTATGCCTCGCCGCTGCCCAAACATTTCATGGGCGCGATGAGCGGCTTTGCGCCGATCCGGGCGGCCGGCTGAACATACGACGAAAACTCTTGATGGTGCATAGCGCCAAGATTTGGCTTTACTTTTCCCCTTCGCGTGAGAATTGTCGCTGCCGATTATCACGTTAGAGGAGAGCCCTGCCATGTCGATCGACGAGGATCTGATCCGTATTGCGGAACAGGAAAAGGCATTGAGCTTTGATGCCTTCGATCTAATGACCGCATGGCAGCTCGGCAAGCTCCTGCAGGAGCTCGCCACCGAACGCGGTCTCGGCATCGCGATCGATATCACGCTGCATTCCATGCCGGTCTTCTATGCGGCGCTGCCAGGTGTGACGCCTGACAACGTCAACTGGGTGCGCCGCAAGCGCAACATGGTCTTCCGCTATTTCCGCAGCAGCTACGCTTCCGGTCTCAAGCTGCAGAAGGAAGGCAAGACGGTCGAGGACAACGGGCTTTCGCCCGCTGATTATGCGCCGCATGGCGGCAGTTTCCCGATCAACGTCAGAGGCACCGGCTGCATCGGCGCCGTTACCGTTTCAGGCCTGCCGCAGCGCGACGACCATAATCTCGCGGTCGAGGCCCTGGCGCTGATCCTAGCGAAAGATATCGATACACTGCGGCTGGCGTGAAATCCTGCCGTATTTCTGACAAATAAAAGCCACGAAAAGCGCAAGATCGCGATCCGTTCCCGGTGACGGTCGTATCCAGTGGCGATAAGGTGCGCCCGGTTTTGTGACTTGTTGCCGGGATATCATGTTACGTTTGCTCTTTGCCTTTGCTGCCATTGGTTTCAGCCTTTTCCTCGCCTCCTGCAATACGCTCTCGAAGGAAGAATGTATCGCTGCCGATTGGCGCGTGATCGGTGAATCCGACGGCGCTGCCGGCTACGAGCCGCAGGAGCGTTTTGCAGCGCATGCCAAATCCTGTGAGCGGGTGAAAATCGTGCCCGATCAGACGATCTGGTATCAGGGCTATCAGGCGGGTCTCGCGCGCTATTGTACGCCGATGAGTGGTCTGATGCACGGGCAGGCGGGCCATGGCTACTCAAATGTCTGCCCGCCGGCGACGGCTGCAGGCTTCCTGCGCGGCTATACGCTCGGAAACCGCCAGAATTCGTTGCAATCACGGCTAAGCTCGCTGCAGAGCGACTACGGATCGAAAGAAGCCGAGATCGATGACCTGTCGCGCAAGCTCAAGGATGCGCCCGATGCGGACCGGCATGATATCCGCCGGCGCATGGACGATCTCGAAGACGACATGCGCCGCGTTCGCAGAGAGCAGCGCGATGTTCAGGACGAACTCGACGATGCGAGCGCCGAGGTCCAGTGGTTCCAGCAGAACCCGAACGCGCCGCCGCCAGTCATACCGGGATATTGAGGTTTTCGCCTCAGAGCTTGCCACCGGCTTCGATGATGCCCTTGGTCAGGCTGCCGGTCGCCGGGAAAAGCGGGATGAGGCAGGCCTGCAAGGCGTGGTAGATGTCCCCCTTGCCGGGGAAGAGCGAGTGTGAGGGTACGAGGTCTTCGGTCAGTTCCTCGTGCCAGCCGCCATTCTTATGGTCGATGAAGCTGCGCTCGATGACGTTCCAGATCTTGCGATAGCATTCTTCATGATGGTCGCTCGGCAGGTGCTCGTTGAGGAAGTGCGCGGCGGCAGCACCCTCGCAGGCCGGCCACCAGAGCTTGTTGCGCTTGGCCGGTTTGTCGGCCCAGTCGAGCGTATAGAAGAAGCCGCCCTTATCATTGTCCCAGCCGAGAGCCATGGATTGCTCGAAAAGGGCCTTGGCTGCATCCGGCATCCATTCGATTTTCTTGCCGCCGAGCGCCCAGAGTTGCAGGATCAGGCGAGTCCATTCCAGCCAGTGGCCGGGCGTCGTGCCAGCCGGGCGGAACATTTCGTTCGGATGATAGTAATCCTTGTCGAGGTTCCATTCGGCATCGAAATGTTCGGCGACACGCCAGTCGACGGAACCGGCCGAACGGCGGATGACAAGATCGGCGATGCTTTCGGCCTTGGTGAGATAGTCACGGTCGCCGGTTGCCTCGAAGGCGGCCATCAGCGCTTCGGTCAGGTGCATGTTAGAGTTCTGGCCGCGATAGGTGCCGCCGTCGAGAGGCTGCCAGTCTGCGGTGAACTCTTCGGCGATCGCACCGTGCCTGGTTTCCCAGAACTTCGTGTTCAGGATCTCGGTGATATCGGCGAGCATGCCATCGGCGAGCGGATGGCAAATCGTCTTTGCCGAGGAGGCGGCGAGCAGAACGAAAGCATGGCCGTAGCCCTGCTTGTTGGAATCGACAGGACCGTTGTTGTCCAGCGACCAGAAGTAACCGCCGTTCTTGCGGTCACGATGGTGTTTCCAGATGTAGTTCATGCCGTGGTCGACGACATCTGCGGCACCTGGACGGCCGAGCAGCGTTCCGATCGAGAAGCAGTGGACGGCTCGCGAGGCAATATGGAGCGGCCGCACCTGGCCTTCGGAATCGAGCGGCTTGCCGGTGTCATCGAGATCGTAAAAGCCGCCTTTGGGATTGATGGAGTTATGCTGGAAGAAATCGAGGAGGCCGTTGGCCTGCGAAAGCAGCCAGCCTCGGTGATAGGCGCGGGTGGACCAGTTTCCGAGTGCAGGTGCCATGTTTCTCCTCCGAATTTGTGCACAATGCCGTCAGGAAAACGCCTATATAGAGGTCGGGCGAGTCTGTCATCCGCCAAGGCTCGCAACGTCCTTAAAGCAACAGGCATATGTTGACATAAAGATATCTTTATGTGATTTGTCGTTTTCGATCTTGTGATATCAAGGAGCCTTCCCGTGTTCGATAATCTCTTTGGTCCCGAAGGGGGCAAGCGTGATGGCAGTGAAGTATTCGCGGCGCTGAAGAAGGCAGCCAGCGAACGCATTCTCGTCCTTGACGGCGCAATGGGCACGCAGATCCAGGGTCTGGGCTTCGACGAAGACCATTTCCGCGGTTCGCGTTTCATCGGCTGCGCCTGCCATCAGAAGGGCAATAACGACCTGCTGATCCTGTCGCAGCCCGATGCGATCGAGGAAATCCATTACAAATATGCCAGGGCCGGCGCCGATATCCTCGAAACCAACACCTTCTCCTCGACCCGTATCGCGCAGGCGGATTACCAGATGGAAGGCGAGGTCTATGCGCTGAACAAGGAAGGTGCCGAGATCGTGCGACGCGCTGCTCAGCGCGCCGAGCGCGAGGACGGCAGGCGTCGCTTCGTTGCCGGAGCCATCGGCCCGACCAACCGCACGGCCTCCATTTCGCCTGACGTCAACAATCCGGGCTTCCGCGCCGTTACCTTCGATGACCTGCGTGATGCCTATGCCGAGCAGATCGACGGCCTGATCGATGGCGGCGCCGATATCATCCTGATCGAGACGATATTCGATACGCTGAATGCCAAGGCTGCGATCTTTGCCTGCGAGGAGCGCTTCGAGGCCAAGGGCATCCGGCTGCCGGTCATGATCTCGGGTACGATCACCGATCTTTCGGGCCGCACGCTCTCCGGCCAGACGCCGACTGCATTTTGGAACTCGGTGCGTCACGCCAATCCATTCACGATCGGCCTCAATTGCGCGCTCGGCGCCAATGCGATGCGCCCGCATCTGCAGGAGCTTTCGGGTGTTGCCGATACGTTTGTCTGCGCCTATCCGAATGCCGGCCTGCCGAACGAGTTCGGCCAGTACGACGAGACGCCGGAACTGATGGCGGCGCAGATCGACAGCTTCGCTCGCGAAGGCCTGGTCAATATCGTCGGCGGCTGCTGCGGCTCTACGCCTGAACATATCCGTGTCATTGCCGAGACAGTTGCCAAGTACAAGCCGCGGCCGATCCCCGAGCATCGTCCCTTCATGTCGCTGTCGGGCCTCGAGCCCTTCGAGCTGACCAAGGACATTCCCTTCGTCAATGTCGGCGAGCGCACCAACGTCACCGGTTCGGCCCGCTTCCGCAAGCTGATCACCAATGCCGATTTCACGGCAGCGCTCGATGTCGCCCGCGACCAGGTCGAGAACGGTGCACAGGTGATCGACATCAACATGGACGAGGGCCTGATCGATTCCGAGAAGGCGATGGTCGAATTCCTAAATCTGATCGCCGCCGAGCCGGATATCGCCCGCGTACCCGTGATGATCGATAGCTCGAAATTTTCGATCATCGAATCCGGCCTGAAGCGCGTACAGGGCAAGCCGATCGTCAATTCGATCTCGTTGAAGGAGGGGGAGGAGAATTTCCTAGCCCAGGCGCGCCTGCTGCGCAATTACGGTGCAGCCGTTGTCGTCATGGCCTTCGATGAGACGGGCCAGGCCGACAGCTACGGGCGTAAGGTCGAGATATGCACCCGCGCCTATAAGCTGCTGACCGAAAAGGTCGGCTTCCCGCCGGAAGATATCATCTTCGACCCAAACATCTTCGCGGTCGCGACCGGGATCGAAGAGCACAATAACTACGGCGTCGACTTTATTGAGGCGACGCGCACGATCCGCAAGACCATGCCGCTCGTCCATATCTCCGGCGGTGTGTCGAACCTTTCCTTCTCCTTCCGCGGCAACGAGCCGGTGCGCGAGGCGATGCATGCCGTGTTCCTCTACCACGCCATCCAGGCTGGCATGGACATGGGCATCGTCAATGCCGGCCAGCTTGCCGTCTACGACCAGATCGATCCCGAACTGCGCGAAGCCTGCGAAGACGTGGTGCTGAACCGCCGCGCCGACGCGACCGAACGGTTGCTCGAGGTTGCTGAACGCTTCCGGGGCGCTGCCGGCAAGGAAGGCAAGGTGCAGGATCTCTCCTGGCGCGAATGGAGCGTCGAGAAGCGTCTCGAACATGCGCTGGTCAACGGCATCACCGAATATATCGAAGCCGATACCGAGGAAGCCCGCCAGCAGGCCGCGCGGCCGCTGCATGTCATCGAAGGCCCGCTGATGGCGGGCATGAATGTGGTCGGCGATCTCTTCGGCTCGGGCAAGATGTTCCTGCCGCAGGTGGTCAAGTCCGCCCGTGTCATGAAGCAGGCCGTAGCCGTTCTCCTTCCTTACATGGAAGAGGAGAAGCGCCAGAATGGCGGCGAAGAACGCAAGTCTGCCGGCAAGATCCTGATGGCGACCGTAAAGGGCGACGTGCACGATATCGGCAAGAACATCGTCGGTGTCGTTCTCGCCTGCAACAATTACGAGATCATCGACCTCGGCGTCATGGTGCCGGCAACGAAGATCCTCGAAACGGCTGTCGCCGAGAAGGTCGATGTCATCGGCCTCTCCGGACTGATCACCCCGTCGTTGGACGAGATGGTGCATGTCGCGGCTGAAATGGAGCGGCAGGGCTTCGATATTCCGCTTCTGATCGGTGGAGCGACGACCAGCCGCGTGCATACGGCCGTCAAGATCCATCCGGGCTATAACAAGGGTCAGTCGATCTACGTGACAGATGCCAGCCGCGCCGTTGGCGTCGTCTCCTCGTTGCTGTCGCCGGAGGGTCGTCAGTCCTATATCGACGACATCCGGGCAGAATACGCCAAGGTTGCTGCCGCTCATGCACGCAGCGAAGCCGAGAAAGTCCGTCTGCCGCTCGCGCGTGCCCGCGAGAATGCGCAGAAGGTCGACTGGGCGGCCTTCAAGCCAACCAAGCCGAGCTTCCTCGGGACCAAGGTGTTCGAAGATTACGATCTTGCCGAACTTGCCAAGTACATCGACTGGACGCCGTTCTTCCAGACCTGGGAATTGCGCGGCCGCTATCCGGCGATCCTCGAGGATGAGAAGCAGGGTGAAGCTGCACGGGCTCTCTGGAACGACGCCCAGGCGATGCTGAAGAAGATCATCGACGAGAAGTGGTTCCGTCCGCGCGCGGTCATCGGCTTCTGGCCGGCCGGTACCGTCGGCGACGATATTCGCCTATTCAAGGACGATGCGCGCAGGCAGGAGCTGGCGACATTCTATACGCTTCGCCAGCAGCTTTCGAAGCGTGACGGGCGCCCGAACGTGGCATTGTCGGACTTCGTAGCGCCCGTGGACAGCGGCGTACAGGACTATGTCGGCGGCTTCGTGGTGACGGCCGGCTTTGAGGAGATCGCCATTGCCGAACGTTTTGAGCGTTCGAACGACGACTATTCCTCTATCCTCGTGAAAGCACTTGCCGATCGCTTCGCCGAAGCCTTCGCTGAACGCATGCATGAGCGCGTGCGCCGTGAATACTGGGGTTATGCCAAGGACGAAACGCTTTCCAACGAGGATCTCATCACCGAAGCCTATGCCGGCATCCGCCCGGCGCCAGGCTATCCGGCGCAGCCCGATCACACCGAGAAGAAGACGCTGTTTTCTCTTCTCGATGCGGAAAACACTGCTGGCGTGAAGTTGACCGAGAGCTATGCGATGTGGCCCGGCTCGTCGGTTTCGGGCATCTATATCGGCCATCCCGACTCCTACTATTTCGGCGTCGCCAAGGTGGAGCGTGATCAGGTGGAAGACTACGCGAGGCGCAAGGGCATGGAGATATCCGAGGTCGAGCGCTGGCTCGGCCCGGTGCTCAACTACGTGCCGCGCAAGGCTGATGAAGAGATCGAAGACGCTGCCTGATTGCGGAGTCTTTTCCGTCGCTTGAGGTGGCATGCTCAGTCATTGATTCAATAAACGACGAAGCCGGGAAGTGATTCACTTTCCGGCTTTATCTTTTTGAACTGGAAGAAAAATCAGGTCGCGCTAATCGTCAACTCGGCGACGAAGTCATAGGCGTCGCCGCGATAGAGCGAACGGGTGAATTCCACGGCGCGGCCGGAGCCGAGATAGGAAATGCGCTCAATGGAAAGTCCGGCCTGGCCGACGGGCACGCCGAGCAGATGGGCGTCGGCTTCCTTCATGTTGGTCGCCGATATGCGCTGGACGGCGCGGACCGGGCGCACGCCGAGCCGCTCCAGTTCAGCATAGAGCGAATTGGCGACAGCAGAGGGGTCAGGCAGGAATTCGCCCGATACGCTCGCATGTTCGATCGCCAGGGGCTGGTCGTCGGCGATGCGCAGGCGCGATAGGCGCGAAACCTTGATGTCCGTGCCGAGGCCGAGGATCATCATCTCGTCGGGCGACGGGGTGTGCACGCCCTTATGCAGCCATTCGGAGCGGGCGGACATGCCGCGCCGGGCCATGTCTTCCGTGAAGGAGGTGAGCTGCGACAGGCGCTGTTCGACCCTGGACACCGGCTTTGCGACGAAGGTGCCGGAACCGTGACGGCGCACGAGCAGGCCGTCGGCTACGAGTTCGTCAATCGCCTTGCGCACGGTGACGCGGCTGACGGCCGCAAATTCGGCGATATCGCGTTCCGGGGGCAGGGCATCGCCATGGGCGAGTGTGCCCGTGCGGACAGCCTCTTCCAGAGTGCGGCGCAGCTTTACATAAAGGGGGCCGGTGCCGCCGGCCTGCAGGCGTTCGGGCGACAGAATGGAGGCGAGATCATCGGTCATGCCACACCTCTCTGCCGGTCGTTCATCAGCTTGACGGCGAGATCGACCGCACCCTGGAGCGCATCGGCTTTGGGCTCGGCCAACAGCGCCTTGTGCCGATCTGCAAGCCACGGATGGTAGGCCCTGGCAAGGCCGCCGAGCAGGCAGATCGTCGGGCATTCGGGCCATGAG
The DNA here is from genome assembly GCF_014195325.1 of Rhizobium sp. BK650. GTDB lineage: Bacteria > Pseudomonadota > Alphaproteobacteria > Rhizobiales > Rhizobiaceae > Rhizobium. Next base: position 518,987 of record NZ_JACIBK010000001.1, read on the forward strand.
AGCGCGTCGAGGCTGGCATCGATCGCATCTGCCGCCTCCCTGATGATCTCGATTGCGACCGCATCAGCGGCCTCTGCGGCCTCGAATACGGCCGGTGCGTATCGTGCGAAATCCCGAGGGCGGGCGGTATGGGCGAATTCGACGACTTGCTCCGGATCGTTGCCGTACTCGGCCATGATCCTTTCCGTCAGCGGCGAGGTGGGGCGAACCTTGTCATAGGCGAGCAGGGACCTTTCCAGGAGATCGCGGCCAAGCCGCGCGCCGCTTGCCTGATCGCCAACGATGGAGCCCCAGCCGCCGATGCCGTGCAGCTTACCCTCTCGGCGCGCATTATAGACGGAGCCGGTTCCGACGGCGCCGACTATGCCGTCGGCATCGCCGAGTGCCCCTTGCAACGATATCAGCGCATCGGTGACAACCCGGCCGCTATCAAAAGGCAGGGCCTTTTCGATGCGCCGGCCGTAATCGCCGACATTGGCGCCCGCAACACCAACGACTGCGGAGACTGTGGAAGCGGTTTCAACTCCAAATCCCGCATCACGCAGCGCCTGGCGGGCGGATTCGACGATATTGACGAGAGAGCTTTCCAGATCGGAAAGGATGTTGGCAGGGCCTGCCTTGCCGCGGCCAATGACATTGCCCATTCTGTCCGCAACTGCGGCCCGGCAGCTTGTTCCACCGCCATCTATACCGATTGCAAGTTCCGTCATCGGACCCCCGAATATGCCGTTCCCTTACGTTTTTAAATACAATACCAAAAAAATACCATTTACCAAGCGGAAATGATCGGGAAATTTGCCGTTTTTAACATGCTGATTTTAAATGATAAAAAATTTTTATGAATTTTCTCTCATCCGGAAGTTAATTTCGGCTGGACAATTGGTATTTTTTTGGCCTTAATTCCGGAAAAGGGAACAGCGTATCGAGGCGTGTGAAAACCGGCAAAGAAAAACAGCGCCGGCCAGGTTTCGAGAAAGGTGCAGACAACGATCCGCAGGAGCCGACATGGTTCGCGGAAGCGCGCGGCATCTTTCCAAGCTTTTCTCTTATTTTCAGGCGCCCGGTTCAGCGTAACGGGAGGGCGCATCGTTCGGCCGGAGGCTAGTTCCCTTCGTGCCGGCAGAGCTTCGGGGCCGGCAATCTTGGCGGCTCTAAAAGGGGCGTTGGGTGTTTCCTCAGGCACGCCAACCGCTTGTTTCAGATCGAAAACAGCGCCTAACGGCGCTCAAAACAGGAGAGGGAAATGAAAAACACTGCTCTGAAAAGCCTGCTGCTTGCATCCAGCCTGCTGTCGTCAGCCGGCCTCGTTCATGCCGCAGACGTGACGCTCACCGTCGAAAGCTGGCGTAACGACGACCTGCAGATCTGGCAGGAGAAGATCATCCCGGCTTTCGAAGCCAAGAACCCGGGCATTAAGATCGTCTTCTCGCCGACCGCTCCGACTGAATACAATGCTTCTCTGAACGCCAAGCTCGACGCCGGTTCCGCAGGCGACATCATCACATGCCGTCCTTTCGATGCGTCGCTCGAACTCTTCAACAAGAAGCAGCTCGTCGACATCACCAGCCTGTCCGGCATGGAAAACTTCTCGCCGGTTGCCAAGGCTGCGTGGTCGACGGACGACGGCAAGTCGACTTTCTGCGTGCCGATGGCTTCGGTCATTCACGGCTTCATCTACAACAAGGATGCCTTCGACAAGCTCGGCATTGCTGTTCCGAAAACGGAAGACGAGTTCTTCAAGGCTCTCGACAAGATCAAAGCTGACGGCACCTACATTCCGCTCGCTATGGGCACGAAGGATCTCTGGGAAGCCGCAACCATGGGCTACCAGAACATCGGCCCGAACTACTGGAAGGGTGAAGAGGGCCGCCTGGCGCTGATTGCTGGCAAGCAGAAGCTGACAGATCCTGCCTGGGTCAAGCCCTTCGAAGAGCTTGCCAAGTGGAAGCCCTATCTCGGCGACGGTTTCGAAGCCCAAACCTACTCCGACAGCCAGAACCTCTTCACGCTCGGCCGTGCCGCCATTTACCCGGCCGGTTCGTGGGAAATCGCGCTGTTCAACACGCAGGCGCAGTTCAAGATGGGCGCCTTCCCGCCGCCGGTTCCGAAGTCCGGCGACCAGGGCTATATCTCGGACCATCCGGATATCGGCGTTGGCCTGAATGCCAAGAGCACGCATCAGGAAGAAGCCAAGAAGTTCCTCACTTGGGTCGCTTCGCCCGAATTCGCAGACATCTACGCGAACGCTCTGCCTGGCTTCTTCAGCCTGAACTCCAAACCGGTCAAGATGAGCGATCCGCTTGCTCAGGAATTCGTTTCCTGGCGCGGCCCGTACAAGTCGACCGTCCGCTCGACCTATCAGATCCTGTCGCGCGGCAAACCGAACCTCGAAAACGAGACCTGGGTTGAATCAGCCAACGTCATCAACGGCACGGACACCCCGGCTGCCGCTGCCGAGAAGCTCCAGAAGGGCCTCGACAGCTGGTACAAGCCGGGCAAGTAAGCCTGCTATTCAAGGTAAGGGGCGGTCGCAAGCTGCCCCTTATCGGCCTGCCGGCCATCTTGTCCCGCGAGGGGCAAGAGACTCGCAGCCGCCTCCTGGCCCGTGGTTTTCAGGTATGGGCATGGTCCGGCTCTCCGAAGAAGGAGAGGGGAATGAGGGGCAAGATTGATTTCCACCTGCGCTGCGCCTGATGGTCCAGCCAATAAAAACAGGCAAAAGCCATGAGCGAAGCCGACACCGCAGTCGACGTGATCCCGATCAAGCGTCCCATTCGCTGGCATATCGGAATCTTCCTTCTTCCGGCCTTTATCGTCTATACGGCGATCATGATCCTGCCGCTGATCGAAACGCTCCGGCTTTCCTTCTACAATACGGTCGATGGCGCCTCGACCTTTGTCGGGCTCGCCAACTACAAGGTTCTCTTCGGCGATGCCCGCTGGGTGCATGACTTCTGGAATGCGCTGCGCAACAACGTCATCTTCTTCATCATCCATATGTGCGTGCAGAATCCGATCGGGATCGCGCTGGCTGCACTTCTGTCGACGCCGCGGCTGCGCTTCGTTGCCTTCTACCGCACGGCAATCTTCCTGCCGACGCTTCTTTCCTTCGTCATCGTCGGATTCATCTGGAAGCTGATCCTCTCGCCGATCTGGGGTGTCGCACCCTGGCTGATGAGCCTCGTCGGCTTGAAGTGGGCCTTTGCGCCCTGGCTCGGCCAGTCCGGCCCGGCGCTGATCGCTGTGTCGCTGATCTCGAACTGGCAATATATCGGCATTCCGATGATGCTGATCTATGCAGCACTTCTGAGCATTCCCGAGGAGGTGATCGAGGCTGCCGAATGCGACGGCATTACTGGCTGGGCTCAGTTCTGGAAAATCAAGCTACCGCTGGTCCTACCGGCGATCGGCATCATTTCGATCCTGACTTTCGTCGGCAATTTCAACGCTTTCGACCTGATCTACACCGTACAGGGCGCGCTTGCCGGCCCCGATATGTCGACGGATATTCTCGGCACGCTCCTCTATCGCACCTTCTTCGGTTTCCAGCTGCAGCTCGGCGACCGCTCCATGGGCGCGACGATTGCGACAGTCATGTTCCTGATCATCCTTGCCGGCGTCTCCTTCTACCTTTTCGCCATCCAGCGGCGCATGCGTCGCTACCAGTTCTGAGGAGTGTGAGCCCATGTCGAACAGAGCGCGCACATCCCCCATCCGCACCGGCCTCGTGCATCTGGCGCTGATCGGCTACACGCTGGTCGCCATCTTCCCGGTGTTCCTGACGATCGTCAATTCGTTCAAGGACCGCAATGCGATCTTCCGCTCGCCGCTGCAGGTGCCGACACCTTCGACTTTCAGCCTGATTGGCTATCAGACGGTGCTGGGCCAGGGTGACTTCGCCACCTATTTCCAGAATAGCTTCATTGTGACGATCGTCGCGATCTTCCTCGTGCTGCTGTTCGGGGCAATGGCCGCATTCGCGCTGTCGGAATACCGCTTCAAGGGCAATACGCTTGTCGGTCTCTACATGGCGATCGGCATCATGATCCCGATCCGCCTCGGCACGGTTGCCATCCTGCAGGGCATGGTCGCGACCGGCCTCGTCAACACGCTGACGGCACTGATCCTCGTCTATACGGCGCAGGGGATTCCGCTGGCGATCTTCATTCTCTCTGAATTCATGCGCACCGTCTCCGACGACCTGAAGAATGCCGGGCGCATCGACGGGCTTTCGGAATATGCAATCTTCTTCCGCCTCGTGCTGCCGCTGGTGCGGCCGGCCATGGCGACGGTCGCCGTCTTCACAATGATACCTATCTGGAACGACCTGTGGTTCCCGCTGATCCTGGCGCCTTCCGAAGCCACCAAGACCGTGACGCTCGGCTCGCAGATCTTCATCGGCCAGTTCGTCACCAACTGGAACGCTGTTCTGGCGGCGCTGTCGCTCGCGATCCTGCCGATCCTCGTTCTCTATGTCATCTTCTCGCGGCAGCTAATCCGCGGCATCACCTCGGGAGCCGTCAAGTGAGCCAATCCGACAAGCCGATCCGTGTTCTGGTCGCAGGACTCGGCAATATGGGCCGCAGTCATGCGCTCGCCTATCACAACAATCCGGGCTACGAGATCGTTGGTCTCGTCAACCGTTCCAAGCCGAGCCAGCTTGCGCCGGAGCTGGAGCAGTACACGATCCATCCCGACTTTATGACGGCGCTTGCCGAATTGAAGCCGGATCTCTGCTCGATCAATACCTATTCCGACAGCCATGCCGATTATGCTGTGGCCGCCTTCGAGGCCGGCTGCGACGTCTTCGTCGAAAAACCGCTGGCAACGACTGTTGCCGATGCGGAGCGCGTTGTGGCCGCCGCAAAGAAGGCCGGCAAAAAGCTGGTCATCGGCTATATCCTTCGCCACCATCCTTCCTGGAAGAAACTGATAGAGGAAGCGCGCAAGCTCGGTGGCCCCTATGTCTTCCGCATGAACCTCAATCAGCAATCCAGCGGACCGACCTGGGCGACGCACAAGTCACTGATGCAGACGACCTCGCCGATCGTCGATTGCGGCGTCCACTATGTCGATGTCATGTGCCAGATCACCGATGCCAGGGCGGTCGAGGTGCGCGGCATGGGCCTGCGCCTGTCGAACGAGATCGCGCCGGACATGTATAATTACGGCCATCTGCAGGTGCTCTATGAGGACGGTTCCGTCGGCTGGTACGAGGCAGGCTGGGGGCCGATGATTTCCGAGACCGCCTTCTTCGTGAAGGATGTGATGTCGCCGAACGGCGCAGTATCAATCGTCATGGATCCGAAGGCGAAGTCCGACGACATCGACACGCACACCAAGACCTCCGTCATCCGCCTGCATACGGCAGAGACCGGGCCTGACGGCAAATTCATCAGTCCGGATCAGGACATGACGATGGAAGGCGAGCCCGGCCACCAGGCGCTTTGCGACCTGGAGCAGGCCTTCGTGCTGCGCGCCATCAACGAGGATCTGGACCTTACCCGCCATATGGATGATGCGGTGGCTTCGCTGCGCATCTGCCTTGCCGCTCACGAAAGCGTGCGCACCGGCCGATCGGTTAGACTATAAGGAAAGACTAGTGGGATCGCTTCAACTCAAATCCATCCGCAAGGCCTACGGCAAGCACGAAGTGCTGAAGGGCATCGACCTTGAGGTCAAGGACGGCGAATTCGTCATCTTCGTCGGTCCATCAGGCTGCGGGAAATCGACCCTGCTGCGCAGCATTGCCGGACTGGAAGATGTGACTTCTGGCGCTGTCATCATCAATGGCAAGGATGAGACGCTGACGCCGCCGGCCAAGCGCGGCATCGCCATGGTGTTCCAGTCCTACGCGCTTTATCCGCACCTGACGGTCAAGGATAATATGGGCCTCGGTCTGAAACAGGCGGGGGCGCCGAAGGATGAAATCGAGACGCGGGTAACGAAGGCCTCGTCCATGCTGTCGCTCGAGCAATATCTGGCGCGCCGACCGGCCGAGCTTTCGGGTGGCCAACGCCAGCGCGTGGCGATCGGGCGTGCCATCGTGCGCGAACCAGAACTTTTCCTGTTCGACGAGCCGCTCTCCAATCTCGATGCGGCGCTGCGCGTGCAGACGCGCCTCGAGATCGCCCGCCTGCACCGTAGCCTGAAGGCGACGATGATCTATGTCACCCATGATCAGGTCGAAGCCATGACGCTTGCCGACAAGATCGTGGTCCTGAATGCCGGTGCGATCGAGCAGATCGGCTCGCCGATGGAACTCTATAACCGCCCGGCTAACACCTTCGTTGCGGGCTTCATTGGCTCACCGCAGATGAACTTCATTTCCGGCGACAAGCTCGGCGACGCCGGTGCGAAGACGGTCGGCATCCGCCCCGAGCATCTGACGCTGTCGCGCGACAGCGGCACCTGGAAAGCGAAGACCGTGCATGTCGAGCATCTCGGTGCAGACACCATCGTCTACCTGGAATCCGAGCAGTGCGGCCTCATCACGGCGCGTCTCTTCGGCGAGCACAAGTATGAGCCGGATGAGATCGTTTACGCGACGCCGGATAGGACACATATCCATCGCTTCGATGCCAACGACAAGGCGATCCGTTGATCGCAGCCGGAATGAAGGACGCGTTCGCATAAAGCCTTCCAATCCCAGTTTGGCATTGTGGTCGCCGAGCTTCATGGCTTTCGGCGACTGATCGATGCATCGTCCCAGAATTCGGAATCTTCGCGATAGAGTGAAATGCGTTAATTGCGAGCGTCCTGGTTATGGTCCATCGCCAACGCGGTTTGACGATCAATGATCGTCAGCCACGGCCACCGCTGCAGATATTCGCTGCATTTAGTCAGATATAATTCATGCTGAGGATTGAGAGGGTTCAGGCGAAGGATGCCGTTCCACATATCATCCAAACCATCAGGAGTATAAAGGCTGCTATCGCAAAGACGAATACCGACCCTTGTGCAGAGGGTGAGATAACGGTCGATGCCGTCCTCCGCCTTCTGTAAGGCTGGATAGTCCACTCCAAACTTGTCCCTGTACCAGAGATGGACCCGAGCTTGGTTCTTGATCTCCACCTTTGCGGGTAGATCGGCGACCGCCTGCTGCACCTGGCGAATGACGGCGTCTTCGGCATCCCATGATAGGTTGGAGTCATCGAAGTAAAAGACGTCGTAATCTTTTATCCCGTACTGAGGATCACACCCCGATCTTAGATTCCAAACAGTCTGCACGAGACAGCCTGCTGTTAGAATGCCTTGGGGAATTTGGAGGGCACGCAACCGGATCAACAATTGAGCATTTATAGGATTGCGCTGGACGAACTCAAAGAATTGCTGCTCCGTAAGCGACATAGCCCCTCCTTTTGCTTACTGGCGTCGTGAAACTGCCGCCGCAAAATCCCCTTTAAAGCGCTAGTTGAGTGAGCAAAATGCTTCACGAAGATATTCCCGGCAAGATGCTTCGCTTTAACGAGCTCTACTGCAAGGGGCTCGACGTCAACATCGGCTTGAACTCCACCTTTCGGCAAAGCTCGGCCAGCGCGCGGGCCCTTCGTTCGGCAACGTGATTGGTGAAGTCAGCGCCGGAAGATATCTTGTTTCGACGGTTCGCTCGTTCAGGTGCGAGAGCCGAGGCGCTCCGTCAGTTCCTCAATGCCGACCTCCGCTTCAACGCTCTCTCCCTTGACGAGAAGATAGAGGCCAAGGCCGAAGGTGAGGGCAGCGATGAAGAGCAGATAATAGGCATGCGCCATCGGGTTGAGCGGCAGCAGGGCCGCGACCGCAAGCGGTGTCAGGCCGCCGAAGATCGCATAGGAGACATTGTAGGAGAAGGAGAGGCCGCTGAAGCGGACACGGGCAGGAAAAGCGCGCACCATGACGTAAGGCACGGCACCGACCATGCCGACGGCAAGGCCCATGATGGCGTAGAGGACGAAGAGGACCGTCAGCGAAACCGCGGCATAGCTGTAGAAGGCGAAGGTGGCGATGGCGAAGAAGATGCTCGAGACCAGGAAGAAGCGCCCGGAGCCGACACGGTCGACGATCGCACCGGCTGCCGCGGTGCCGAAGATCAGGAAGAGCGTGCCGAAGCTCGTGGCGGCCAGAGACTGCTGAGCGCTGTAGCCGTACTGCTTCTGCAGGAAGGTTGCCGTCATCAAGGTTGTCACGACGATGCCAGCGGACAGGATCCAGGTCAGCAGCATGGAAATTATGACACCGCGTGGATAGTCGCGCAGCACAGCCTTGAGCGGCAGTTCCGGCACCAGCGACCGGCTCTGCTTCATCTCGGAAAAGATCGGCGTCTCCTGCAGCCAGCGGCGCAAATAGACCGCGATAAGGCCGAAGACGCCGCCGATGAAGAAGGGCAGACGCCATGCGCATGCGGCGATTTCGTCAGGCGTGAAGACGGTGTTAATGATAGTGGCGATGAAGGAGCCGAACAGGATGCCGAGCGTGAGGCCCGAGCAGAGGAAGCCGCAGGCAAAGCCGACGCGACGAAAGGGTACGTGCTCGGCCACGAAGGTCCAGGCTCCGGGAACCTCACCGCCGATCGCGGCACCCTGAAGAACGCGCATCAGGATGAGAAGCACGGGGGCTGCGACACCGATCGCGGCATAGGTCGGCATTGCGGCCATGCCGAGTGTCGAGAGCGCCATCAGCAGGATCGAAAAGGCGAAGACCTTCTTGCGGCCGAAGAGATCGCCGAAATGGGCGAGCACGATGCCGCCGAGCGGGCGGACCAGATAGCCTGCCGCAAAGATGCCGAATGTCTGTAGCGTCACCAGCCAGTCCGGCATTTCCGGCGGGAAGAAAAGCTTGCCGATCACAGCTGCAAAGAAGACGAAGATGATGAAATCGTAGAACTCCAGAGCACCGCCGAGTGCCGAAAGGGCGAGCGTACGGAAATCCTGGGAGGTCAGGCTGCGGGGGGCGGGGACTGCGACTGCGACTGATGACATGATGGGGCACTTCGTGGATCGGTATGGTTGCTCCATGCGGCATGGTTACCGCTACTTCAAGTTCTTTCTGGCGATAGCGCCATCACGTTTGCTGACAGTCGTGCGTGAAACGAAAAAAGGCGCCGCATCGACGGCGCCTTCATCACCACGGTTTTCTTCCGATCAGTCGCGGATGACGAGCAGATCGGCAGCCATGAAGCGCAGCGTCACCGTTTCGCCAGCAGATGGCGGGGTGATGCCGGGGCTGTTGAACATGTCGAAGGAGATCACGTTGCCGCCGACATTCATGCGGGTGCGGATGACCGAACCCAGGAAGTGCGCGGAGACGACCTGACCGGTCAACGCCGTATCGCTGTGCGCACCTTCGGCGAGCGAACCGGCTTCCGGACGAAGCGCGAGCTGGACGGTGTCGCCCGCCTTGTAGGCCTGCACCGACTGTTTCAGCGTGACACCCTGATCGCCGATCTGGATGCGGTTGCTGTCGGGATCGACGACCTTGGCTTCGATGAGGTTCAGCGTGCCGACGAAGGAGGCGACGAAACGTGTTGCCGGCGTGTTGTAGATCTCGAAGGGCGTGCCGATCTGGTCGGCCTTGCCGGCATTCATGACGACGATGCGGTCGGAGATCGAGAGCGCTTCTTCCTGGTCGTGCGTGACGAAAACCGTGGTGATGCCGAGCGACTGCTGGATTTGGCGGATTTCTTCGCGCAGCGAAACGCGGATCTTTGCGTCGAGGGCGGACAGCGGCTCGTCGAGCAGCAGAACCTGCGGCTTGACGGCAAGGGCGCGAGCGAGTGCTACGCGCTGCTGCTGGCCGCCCGACATCTGGTAAGGGAAGCGGTCTGCCAGGTGATCGAGCTTGATCAGGCCGAGCATTTCCTTGACGCGGGCGTCGATCTCAGGTTTCGGCGCGCCGGCGACCTTCAGGCCGAAGGCGACGTTGTCGTGCACCGTCATGTTGGGAAACAGCGCATAGGCCTGGAAGACCATGCCAATATTGCGCTGGTTCGGCTTCAGCGAGCTCTGGTCCTTGCCGTTTATCGTGAGCGTGCCGCCGGTCGGCGTTTCAAAGCCGGCGATCATGCGCAGAACGGTCGTCTTGCCGCAGCCCGACGGCCCGAGAAAGGAGACGAACTCGCCCTTCTCGATGTTCATGTTGAAATTCTTGACGACCTGAACCTGGCCGAAGGACTTCTGAATATTGTTCAGTGTGAGAAAAGACATGAGCCAGTTACCTTAAGCCTTTGCCGGGCGGGCTTTGCCGAAGCGGGAAACGATATTGAGCAGGCCCATGCTGAGCCACGTGATCGAGAAGGCGATGACGGCGAGAGCCGAAGGCTCGTAAGCCTTGTTGGCGCCGACGAGCTGCAGATACGGCCCGAAGGCCGGGCGGTTGAGCAGCGCGGCGAAGGTGAATTCGCCCATGACGATCGCGAGCGTGATGAAGGCGCCCGAGAGTACGCCGCTCATGACGTTCGGGAAAATGCACCTGAACATGATTGTCGTCCAGCGCGCGCCGAGGCTCTCGGCCGCCTCCGTCAACGTGCGAACGTCGATGGCGCGCATGGCGGTATCGACGGCGCGATACATGTAAGGCAGCGACAGCGTGACATAGGAGAAGACCAGCAGCGCATTGGTGCCCATCGATGAATTCGTCAGCGGCAGATAGGACGACGAGTTGTACATCCTGAGGTAGCCGAAGACGATGACGATCGCCGGGATGACGAGCGGCAGCAGCGTGATGAATTCGACGACCGGGCGCATCTGCGGCAGGCGCAGGCGCACCCAGTAAGCCGTCGGCACGACGAGCAGCGTGCCGAAGATGATGGTGAGGAACGCCATCAGCATGGAATAGCTGAAGGTCTCGCGGAACTGAGCGTCCGAGAAGACCGACTGATAGGCATCGAAGCTATAAGCACCGCGGCGCATGCGCAGCGAAAATTCGATCGTGCCGATCAGCGGAATGATGAAATAGGACCCGCCGAGAATGACGGCAATCCAGGCTCCAAGACGTTGAGCTTTCATTTCTGCCACCGTTCGGCGCGCATGCGCAGCATGAGATAAAGGACATTGGATACGCCGGTTATGACGATCATGCCGAGGGCGATCGCGTAACCGAGGTTGGCATTGTGCAGGACGTCGCCGCGTATCTGCGCATAGAGCAGGATCGGCACGATGTTCAGCGAACTGCCGGTCAGCGCGAAGGCGGTGGCGATGGCGCCGAAAGCGTTGGCAAAGAGCAGCAGCGTGGTACCGAGCAGGCTCGGCCAGAGGATCGGCAGGGCAACCATCGTCCAATATTGGCGATGGGAGGCGCCGAGAATCTCAGCGGCTTCGCGCCATTCCTTCTTCATGCCGTCCAGTGCCGGCGTCAGGATCAGCACCATCAGCGGGATCTGGAAATACATGTACGTGATCGTGAGGCCGAAGAACGACAGCAGGTTGAAGCCGGTGCCGTAGAGATTGAAGCCGAAATATTCACGCAGGAACACCGTCACAAGGCCGGTGCGGCCGAGCGTTGCGAGAAAGGCGAAGGCGAGCGGCACCCCCGCGAAATTCGAGGCGACGCCGGAGAAGGTCAGAAGCGTCGAGCGCACCGAGCTCGGCAGGCCGCCGAGCACGACGGCCCAAGCAAGGAAGAAGCCGATCAGCGCGCCGCCGAGAGCGGATGCCACGGAGACGCGAATACTGATCCAGTAAGCACTCAGAATGGATGGAGTAAAAAGATCGCCGATATTCTTCAGCGTGAGATTGCCCTCAGGAGTCAGGAATGCGCCCGCCACGAGATAAAGCGTGGGGATGATCAGGAACAGCAGAGAGAAAATAATGAAGGGTGCAATGCCCAGCCAATCGATCACACGATCTCTGTTGATCAAGGGGGCGCTGCTCACCATAGGCGTTGAAACGGTGCTCATGGAAAGGCTCATCCTGGGGCGTCGGAGTGAGAAAACCTCCCCGCCTTATGGGCGGGGAGGCGGGATCGGATGTTACTTGACGTTGGCGCCGACGACGGAATCCCAGTTCTTGGTGATGGCTTCCTTGCCAGCGGCCTGCTCTTCGAGCGTCGGGAAGACTGCCTTTTCATAGGCGGCTGCCGGCGGCAGCGCGTCGAGCAGGTCCTTCGGGATCTTGTTGTTCTTGGCAAGATCGTTGAAGCGGATCGGGTGGCAATAGCCCTTCAGCCAGCCGAGCTGACCTTCGTCGGAATAGAGGTACTCCATCCAGAGCTTGGCAGCGTTCGGATGCGGAGCGAAGGCCGAAATGGCCTGCACGTAAACGCCGGCGACGACGCCCGACTTCGGAACGACGACTTCGAACGGAGGGTTGCCCTTCAGGCTCTGGCCCCACGAAAGCGCGTTGTAATCCCAGGCGACGATGATCGGCGTGGAGCCCTGTGCAAAGGGAGCAGCCTTGCCGACGACGGGCACGAAGTTGCCGTTCTTGTTGAGTTCGGCAAAGAACTTCAGGCCTTCTTCGCCTGCCTTGGCCGCGTTACCGCCGGATGCGGAAAGACCGGCAGCATAAACACCCTGGACGGCCTGGTTGGCAGTGCGGGGATCGCCGGCGAGCGCGACGCTGTTTGCATAGTCGCTCTTCTTCAGGTCCGGCCAGTCGGCCGGCGAAGTCTTTACGAGATCCTTGTTCACGAGGAAGGAGAGAACGCCGTAGTAGTCGCCGTACCAGTAGCCGTCTGCATCCTTGGCGCTAGCCGGGATCGAATCCCAGGTGGAGACTTTATAAGGCTGGATCAGGCCGTCTTTTTTGGCGGATGGGCCGAAGGAGAGACCGACGTCGATAACATCAGGAGCCTGCGGGCCGGTGTTGCCCTTGTTGGCCTTGATGGCTTCGACTTCGTCGCCCGAGCCCGCATCCGGGTTCAGCTCGTTGACTTCGAGGCCATACTTGGCCTTGAAGCCGGCAATGACGTCGCCATAGCCGCACCAGTCGTGCGGGAGTGCGATCGTGGTCAGCGTGCCTTCCTTCTTGGCGGCAGCGATAAGTTCAGCGCTCGGTTCTGCTGCAGCGATCGCGGTCGAAGCCACGATTATTGCAGTAGAAAGCGACAGCAGTCGAGAAATGTTAGAGATCACTGTTGTTCTCCTTCGGGTTTTCAGTGTCCGGCGATGCTGTTAATGAGCTTACGTGAAGCTTGTATGACAGTTGCGTGACGTTAATTTTGCCATGAATTGCAGGCGCTTGCGCAGTGCTTTATTTGCGACGGGCTATCCTGTTTCCGCAAAATACGTCTTTGTTTTTTGCCCTTTACTTGTCCCTCCTAACCGGGTTTGCGGAAAAGCCGGGTCTGTTCGAACAGGCCTTCCAGCGTTTTCATGCGCTCCTTCGTCTCGTCCCAGGTCGAATTCTGCACCGCCTCGATGAGGGCTTCGACGATAAAGAGCGTGACAACGGAGGAATCCCAAGCCGACGGCGCCTCGATCTGCACGCGGAAGGCGTGGCGGGCAAGCTTGGCGGCAGGAGAGCCCCATTGATCTGTGAAGACGATGATTTCTGCTCCACGCTTGCGGGCAGCCGTGGCAAGGCTCGCCATTTCCTGCTCGTAGCGGCGGATGTCGAAAATAATCAGCAGATCGCCTGGATTCATATTGAGCACATATTGCGGCCAGCTCGACGAATTGGAGGAGAGCAGCGCTGTGTTCGGACGAATGACCTGCATGTGGGTAAAGAAGTATTCGGCAAGCGCTCCGGTAATGCGCCCGCCGACGAAATAGAGCGTGCGCTTGCGGTCCGAGAGCAGGGCCGCGGCATTGTCGAAGGTCGCGGTATCGAGATCCGTCAGCGTCTGGCGCAGATTGCCCATAATGGCATCCGCGAAACGGTTCAATATATGGGTGCCCGGCGCGTTCTGGGCCCAGCGGTCGTGTTTGGCGATCGGATTGGAAATCGTCGCCTCGACTTCCTGATGCAGATGCTGCTGGAAATCCGGATAGCCCTTGTAGCCGAGCTTCTGCACCATGCGTACGACGGTCGGCGTGGAGACACCGGCATTTTCCGCGATGGTGGTGATGCTGCCAAGACCGGAGACCGGGTAGTTGTCGAGCAGGCTTTCGGCCAATTGCCTTTCGGCGCGCGTGAGCACGCCCAAATGCGAATGAATGACGTCCGAAACGGTCTTAGCCGCGACACTCACGTGATTTTTGCTCCCCGGGATGGTCTGGCGCCACTTTCCCACTGAAAGTTAACAACGCTGTCACAATCCATGTCAATGACTGTCATGAAAAGAAATTTTCAGAGCGAGCTTGACACCGCGATGAAGCTGAAGAATTCTTTTCTTATAAAGAATTTATTAAGCGATGGGGGAAGTGCTTTTGGCGCTGGCTCAGGCCCGAATTCTCAGCGAGGCTGACGGCGATTGCGTTGCGATCGAACGCGTTGATGGCAAGAGCCCTGCGCTGCTCATCTGCGAACACGCATCCCGCACGCTTCCTGAACATTTCGGTAATCTCGGCCTCTCCGAAGAGGCATTGTCGAGCCATATTGCCTGGGATCCGGGCGCGTTGGCCGTTGCCCGCAATATCTCGGCGGCTCTGGACGCGACACTGATCTACCAGCGCTTCTCGCGACTGATCTATGACTGCAACCGACCGCCAAACTCGCCGGGCGCCATGCCCGAGGTCAGTGAGATCTATTCGATTCCCGGTAATAAGGGTTTGACGGAAGGCGAGCGTAATGCCCGCACGGAAGCTCTCTACCTACCGTTCCATGACGGCGTGCGCGCCCTGATCCGCGAGCGGCAGGCGAGGGGGCAGGATAGTGTCATCGTGACCATCCACAGTTTTACACCGGTCTATAATGGCCGGCAGCGTGCGGTCGAGCTCGGCATCCTCCATGATGAGGACAGGCGCCTTGCCGACCGAATGCTGGATTTTGCGGCCGAGGCGCCGCTCTATCGTACCGAACGCAACGAACCCTACGGCCCTGCCGACGGCGTGACGCACACGTTGATCCTGCACGGCATTTCCAATGGGCTTCGCAATGTCATGATCGAGGTCCGCAACGACCTCATCGCAGACGATACCGGCCAAGGGGTCGTGGCCGACTATCTCACAAGGCTTCTCCAGCAAAGTCTGGATGCCTGAATAAAAAGAAGATCCCGGGGAGCAGTTTAACTGCGAACAGCCCGTAAGGCGAGAAGCCGCGGGCACTTTTGGCACTGGGTCGCCGGCAATCCCGCGGGCGATTGGTCACAGGGGGAAGTCATGGCTGACTATACCGAGCAGGACAAGAAGCAGGACGTTCACGTCCTGCATTCCATGGGCTACGCCCAAGAACTGGAACGACGCATGAGCTCGTTCTCGAATTTCGCAATTTCATTTTCGATCATCTGCATTCTTTCAGGCGGCATCAACTCTCTCGCCCAGGCTACATCGGGCGTCGGTGGTGCGGCTATCGGCATCGGCTGGCCGGTCGGCTGCATTGTTTCGCTGTTCTTCGCGCTCGGCATGGCACAGATCTCGTCTGCGTATCCGACCGCGGGCGGGCTCTATCACTGGAGCTCGATCCTCGGCAACCGCTTTACGGGCTGGCTGACGGCCTGGCTCAATCTGCTTGGCCTGATCACCGTACTCGGCGCCATCAATATCGGCACGGCGCTATTCCTCGGCGGTACTTTTGGCGCGCAGCTCGGCATTGCCGATGCAAGCGGTGTCGTCTCTCCGGCTATGCAGGTCGTACTCGTCGTCATCTTCACGATCGTGCAGGCGGCAATCAACCATTACGGTATCGGCCTGACGGCCAAGCTGACGGATTTTTCCGGTACGCTGATCCTCGTCACGGCTGCGGTGCTGACTATCGCCTGCCTGATCTTCGCCCCGACGCATGACATTTCGCGGCTCTGGACCTTCACCAATTATTCGGGTGATGCCGGCGGTGGGGTTTGGCCCCAGTCGGACAGCATGTGGTATATTTTTGCTCTTGGCCTGCTGCTGCCAATTTATACCATCACCGGCTACGACGCTTCGGCCCATACATCGGAAGAAACGAAGAAGGCGGCGCTTTCGGTTCCGCGCTCCATGGTTTCTGCGGTTCTCTGGTCGTCGATTGCTGGTTGGGTGATGCTATCGGCTTTCGTCATTGCTATTCCCGACATGAACGAGGCTGCTAAGCAGGGCTGGGGCGTCTTCTTCTCGACTGTCAATGCGATCATGCCTGCCTGGCTTGTCACGCTGCTCTACATTGCGATTTTCATTTCGCAGTTCCTGTGCGGTCTTGCGACCGTCACCTCATGCTCGCGTATGATCTTCGCCTTCTCGCGTGACGGCGGTCTGCCCGTCGGTTCCAAGACCTTGGCGAGCGTCAGCCCGAAATATCGCACGCCGGTCGCTGCGATCTGGACGGGTGCGGCTCTCGAAAGCCTGTTTGTCTGGGGCGCGCTGTTCATTTCGGTCGGCGAGGCGAGCCTGTACGTGACCGTGGTTAATGCGACCCTGATCTTCCTGTTCCTGTCCTTCCTCTTCCCGATCGTGCTTGGCATCTTCGCCTACGGTACGAAGAAATGGCCGGCTCCCGGACCATGGAACCTTGGTGCAGGTACGTACAAGCTGATCGGTCTGCTTGCGACGCTTGGCATGGTGCTGATCATCTACATCGCCATCCAGCCGCCGAACGACAAGGTCTTTGACATTACCGTCGGTTTCATCGCCCTGGCGATCGTCATCTGGTTTGCGGTCGAGCGCCGCCGTTTCGCCGGCCCGCCGATCGGCGATATGATCGCCAAGCGTCAGGCCGAGATTGCCGCCGCGGAAGCAGCTGTCGGCGAAACCGGAACGGTGTCTCCGGTTCCCGGCGAGTAGGAACTACGAACATTTGCCGAGGGCGGGGCCGCGTCGCGGCCCCATCACGGTCCAACGAAAAGGCATTGAGCGGGTTAATCCTGGCGGCCGTATGCCCTTTCGTCGTTCCGATTTCCAAATTTCAATTTCAGGCGGATACATCATGAGCAGCTATACTCTCGACGATCTCAGACAGGACGTTGCCGACGGGCGCATCGACACGGTGCTGGCCTGCCAGGTGGACATGCAGGGGCGCCTGATGGGCAAGCGCTTCCAGGCCGAATATTTCCTCGAAAGCGCCTGGAAGGAAACGCACAGCTGCAACTACCTGCAGGCGACAGACATGGAGATGGAGACCGTTTCCGGCTACAAGGCGACGAGCTGGGAAAAGGGCTACGGCGACTATACGATGAAGCCGGATCTTTCGACGCTGCGGGTCATTCCCTGGCTCGAAGGCACGGCCCTCGTGCTCTGCGACGTGCTGGATCATCATACGCATGAGGAAGTGGCCCACTCACCGCGCGCGATTCTGAAGAAGCAGGTCAAGCGGCTCGAAGATATGGGGATGAAGGCCTACATGGCCTCCGAACTTGAATTCTTCCTCTTCGACCAGACCTATGAGGCGGCGCAGGCGTCGGGTTACCGCAACCTGAAACTCGCCAGCGCCTATAACGAGGATTACCACATCTTCCAGACGACCAAGGAAGAAGAGGTCATGCGGGCGATCCGCAAGGGCCTGCAGGGAGCCGGCATTCCGGTCGAAAATTCCAAGGGTGAGGCGTCCGCCGGCCAGGAAGAAATCAACGTGCGTTATGCCGATGCACTCGCCATGGCCGACCGCCATGCGATCATCAAGAACGGCTGCAAGGAAATCGCATGGTCGAAAGGCAAGGCGATTACGTTCCTCGCCAAGTGGCACTACAATGCCGCCGGCAGCTCATCGCATATCCACCAGTCACTCTGGAGCCTCGAAGAAAAGCCGCTCTTCTTCGATCATACCGGCCATCACGGCATGTCGCCGCTGATGCAGCACTATATTGCCGGGCTGCTCAGCCATGCGAGCGAGATCACTTATTTCCTGGCGCCCTATATAAACTCCTACAAACGCTTCATGGCCGGCACGTTCGCGCCCACCAAGGCCGTCTGGAGCAAAGACAATCGTACGGCCGGCTACCGCCTCTGCGGCGAGGAGACCAAGGGAATCCGTATCGAATGCCGCGTCGGCGGCTCCGACCTCAATCCTTACCTTGCCTTCGCAGCCCTGCTTGCCGCTGGTATCGACGGCATCGAGAAGAAGCTGGAACTGGAGGCGCCTTATGTGGGTGACGCCTATTTCGGCAAGGACATCCGCGAAATCCCGCGTACGCTGCGGGCTGCGACCAAGGCGATGACGGAATCGGAGATGCTGCGTACAGCCTTCGGCGACGATGTCATCGATCACTATACCCGCGCTGCCGAATGGGAGCAGGAAGAATACGACCGCCGCATCACGGATTGGGAAGTGGCGCGCGGCTTCGAGAGAGCTTAAGAACATATCCGAAGCGGAAGGTCGCCAGACTGGGTTCTCCTTTTGGGGATCAGTCGTGGCGCCTTTCCCTGCGGCTCAGAAGAAACAGGATTCAGATCATGACAATGATCCAATGCATTTCGCCGGTTGACGGCTCTGTTTATGCGGAGCGCCCGGCGCTTTCGCTTGAAGCGGCAAAGGAAGCCGTGGCGCGTGCGCGCAAGGCGCAGAAGGCCTGGGCCAAGCGTCCGCTCGAAGAGCGCGTCCAGCTGGTGCTGAAGGGTGTCGCGCGCCTCAACGAGATGTCCGATGTCGTTGTGCCCGAGCTTGCTTGGCAGATGGGCCGGCCGATCAAGTACGGCGGCGAATATCGCGGCTTCAACGAGCGCTCCAACTATGTCGCCTCGATCGCAGCCGACGCTCTGGCACCGCTCGTCGTCGAAGAAAGCGACAAGTTCGAGCGCCGCATCGAACGTGAAGCCCATGGCGTCGTCTTCGTCGTCGCCCCGTGGAACTACCCTTATATGACGGCGATCAACACAATCGCGCCGGCGCTGATGGCTGGGAATACCGTCGTGCTCAAGCATGCATCGCAGACGCTGCTCGTCGGCGAGCGGCTCGTTCAAGCTTTCGTCGAGGCCGGTGTGCCCGAGGATGTGTTCCAGAACGTCTTCCTCGATCATGAAACGACCGCGGCACTGATTGTAGCCGGCAGCTTCAACTTCATCAATTTCACCGGTTCGGTCGAAGGCGGCCGCTCGATGGAGCGGGCCGCGGCAGGCACCTTCACCGGGCTGGGCCTCGAGCTCGGCGGCAAGGATCCGGGCTATGTCATGGAAGATGCCGATCTCGATGCCGCCGTCGATACGCTGATGGATGGCGCGACCTACAATTCCGGGCAGTGCTGCTGCGGCATCGAGCGCATCTATGTGCATGAATCGCTCTATAACGCCTTCGTCGAAAAGTCGGTCGCCTGGGTTTCCAATTATAAGCTCGGCAATCCGCTCGATCCGGAGACAACGCTCGGCCCGATGGCCAATAAGCGCTTCGCCAAGGTGGTACGCGAGCAGATCGCCGATGCCGTGGCCAAGGGCGCCAAGGCACTCGTCGATCCGAAACTCTTCCCGGCCGATGATGGCGGCGCCTATCTCGCGCCGCAGATCCTCGTCAATGTCGATCATTCCATGGCCTTCATGCGCGAAGAAACCTTCGGCCCCGCCGTCGGCATCATGAAGGTCAAGAATGACGAGGAGGCCCTGGCTCTGATGAACGACAGCCAGTACGGGCTCACAGCATCGCTCTGGACCAAGGATGCCGAGCGGGCAGGGCGGCTTGGCCGCGAAATCGAGACCGGCACCGTCTTCATGAACCGCGCCGATTATCTGGATCCGGCTCTTTGCTGGACCGGCGTCAAGGAAACCGGCCGCGGCGGCTCGCTGTCGATCATCGGCTTCCACAACCTGACGCGCCCGAAATCCTACCATCTCAAGAAGGTTACAGCATGAGCAGCGCCAACATCACCGCCAACTGGAGCTACCCGACATCCGTCAAGCTCGGCCGCGGCCGCATCAAGGAACTGGCCGACGCCTGCAAGAGCCTCGGCATGAAGAAGCCGCTGCTCGTCACCGACCGCGGCCTCGCCGCGATGGCGATCACCAAGAACGCGCTCGACATTCTCGAAGACGCCGGCCTCGGCCGGGCGATCTTTGCCGATGTCGACCCGAACCCGAACGAAAAGAACCTCGAAGCCGGTATCAAGGCCTTCCGCGACGGCGGCCATGACGGTGTCGTCGCCTTCGGCGGCGGCTCGGGCCTCGACCTCGGCAAGTGCGTGGCTTTCATGGTCGGCCAGACGCGTCCCGTCTGGGATTTCGAGGATATCGGCGACTGGTGGACGCGTGCCAGCGTCGAAGGCATTGCGCCGATCGTTGCCGTGCCGACGACCGCCGGCACGGGCTCGGAAGTGGGTCGTGCGAGCGTCATTACCAATTCGGTGACGCATGTGAAGAAGATCATCTTCCATCCAAAATTCCTACCGGGTGTCGTCATCGCCGACCCGGAACTGACGGTCGGCATGCCGAAGATCATCACGGCGGGTACCGGCATGGATGCCTTCGCCCATTGCCTGGAAGCCTATTCCTCGCCCTTCTATCACCCGATGTCGGCTGGCATCGCGCTGGAGGGCATGCGCCTCGTCAAGGAATTCCTGCCGCGTGCCTATAAGGAAGGCACGGATCTGGAAGCCCGCGCCAACATGATGTCGGCGGCCGCCATGGGCGCTGTCGCCTTCCAGAAGGGGCTCGGCGCCATTCACGCGCTCTCGCATCCGATCGGTGCCGTCTACAACACGCATCACGGCATGACCAATGCCGTCGTCATGCCGGCGGTATTGCGCTTTAACCGTTCTGCCATCGACGAGAAGATTGCCCGTGCGGCTGCCTATCTCGGGATTTCGGGCGGTTTCGATGGTTTCTACGACTACGTCCTGAAGCTGCGCACCGAACTCAACGTCCCGGACAATCTGACGGCTATGGGAATCACCCCGGACCGGATCGACGAACTGGCGGCGATGGCGATCGAAGATCCGAGCGCCGGTGGTAATCCGGTTGCAATGACGCTCGAAAATACTAAGACCCTTTTTAAGGATTGCTTCTGATCAGATAAAGGCGGACCTA
The DNA here is from genome assembly GCF_014195325.1 of Rhizobium sp. BK650. GTDB lineage: Bacteria > Pseudomonadota > Alphaproteobacteria > Rhizobiales > Rhizobiaceae > Rhizobium. Next base: position 539,916 of record NZ_JACIBK010000001.1, read on the forward strand.
TAGACTTGCCCGGAAAACCTTGTTTTCCGGGCTTTTTTGTATTCAGTGCGTGCCTGTTTCCAATGATGCGAAAAATGCAGGCCGCAATTTCAGCGGGTCCGTTTAACAGTTTGTTAACCACGATTGGAAAGGATGGATTAACCGCACGATGCTCCGACGGTGCGATTAACAACGAGCGATGCCGGCTCGCGCCATTTCCCTTCGAGGACTCAAATTATGCCAGTCATCACATTCGCAAATACCAAGGGCGGCGCCGGTAAGACCACAGCCGTATTGCTGCTTGCTACGGAGCTTGCCCGTCAGGGCTACCGTGTCACGATCCTCGATGCGGACCCGCAGCACTGGATTTCGCGCTGGCACGAAATCTCCGGACATGTGGAAAACATCAGCGTCATCGATTTCGTGACCACCGCCTCGCTGCCGCAGCACATCGGCGAAAACAGGCATAATACCGATTACTTCATCATCGATCTGCCGGGCGCGCGCAATCCGCTGCTGGCGACGGCTGTTGGCCTCTCCGATCATGTGCTGATCCCGATCCAGGGCTGTGCCATGGATGCCCGCGGCGGCGCCCAGGTTCTTGAACTCCTGCAGTATCTGGAAGAGAAGGCCGGCATCAAGATCGGCCATTCGGTTGTCCTCACACGGGTCAACTCCATGGTCACCACCCGCGCGCTGCAGATCGTCAAGGCGCTGCTGAATGAGCGTCACGTTGCGGTTCTGGATACGGCCATCATCGAGCGCTCGGCCTTCCGCGATATTTTCGATTGCGGCGGCACCCTGCATACGATGGATCCGATGCGCGTCAGCAATCTTGACAAGGCCCGTGAAAACGCCCTCCGTTTCGCAGAGGAAATCATGCTCAAGGTGCCGGGCCGGCTCCCGGTGGCCGTTCGACTGGCAAACGCGATCCGCAGCGCGGCCTGATCGCAACATCTCGATAAAAGAACCGATGCCCCGGCTCGTGCCGGGGCATTTTTCTATGAAGAGATGCCGGACTTGAGTAAGTGCTCCGCGGAGACGCCGGGCGAGGAGACGTCCTCAATCAACGAATTCGACTGTCACGCCGGGCTTGACCATCTTGGCAAGTTCCGTCGCATCCCAGTTCGTCAGGCGGATGCAGCCGTGGCTCTGACTGCGGCCGATCCTGGAAGGGTCGGGCGTGCCGTGGATGCCGTAGGTCGGCTTTGAAAGCGCCATCCAGACCGTACCGACCGGGCCGTTCGGGCCGGGCGGAATGTCGAGGATCTTGTCGTTGGCGCCCTGCTGGAAATTGATCTTTGGATTATAGGTGTAGCCCGGATTGAAGGCTACTCGTTCAACCGTGACGATGCCCGATGGTGAAGGCGTGTCGGTGGAGCCGATCGAGGCGGGGTAGGCGGCGAGGAGGTTGCCTGCATCGTCATAGGCGAAAACCTGTTTACGGCCCTTGTCCGCAAGGATTTTCGCGACGGCGCCGGTCTTGTTCTGGCCGGGATTGACGACCTTAATGACGGTGCCTGGAATGGTGAAATCTGCGCCGGGGTTCATTTCCTTCAGGAAATTCTCGTCCATGTGGAAACGTTCGGCGAGCGCTTCGGTCACCGACGTATAGGCGAGGGACGGCAGCAGCGCCTTCTGCGAATAGTCTTCCGGGATCTGCGCGACATAGGGGCCGGCCGCATCAGCATCCGTGATCGTGTAGTTGACGACCGGCAGGCCGCCGTTCATGCGCAGCTCTTCGAGGATCGCCTCCGTATTGTTCGGGTCGAGCTTAGTGCCGGTCATCTGTTCATAGGCGTAGATCGCTTTTGTGACGTTGGAGCCCATGTGGCCATCGATGACGCCGGGCGAAACGCCTGCGCGATCCAGAAATACCTGTAGAGCCACGATCTCCGGCTTGGACTTGTTCTTGAGCGTGATGACAGGCTCCTGCGGAGCCTGGCGGGGCTCGTCAGCCGACGGAAACTGTTGGTCGGGCTCGACCGCTGCATAATCATCCTGAGCCTGCGGATCGCCGGGATAGGGCTGAGCCTCGAGCGGCTGGCGCTCGATGGCAATATCACGAGGGATGGCACCCGTTACCGGGCCGCGCTCGGAATAGCGTGTATCGCCATAGCGGTTCTGGTCGCGGGAATAGGGATCGTTGTTGAAGGCGTCGTCATAGCCTTCCCGATTGGTGCGCGGCGAGTAGTAGCCGCGGGCGCGCATTTCGGTCGCGACGATATTGCCGTAGCGATCGATCAGCACACGGTTGCCGCTATAGTCACGGGCATAGACGAAGCCGCGCCCCGGGGGGACATAATCGAGGATTTCGCCGCTCGGCGTTACCAGCACGATATCGCTTCTGTTGCGGCCATATTGCTGCGCATCGGCCTGCTGCGGCGTGAAGGCGGCGAGCGTCAAAAGCATGCCCGAAAGGGAAAGGGCCGATTTCATCAAGCGATTCACGTCTCACACCTCGATCAGTGGCTCGGCAGACACACACCTGCGAATTTTGACGCTAGTGTGGAATTTCTTAAGCCATACTGAACAAAAGATAAAAACAACGGTATTTTACCTTTAGTCATAAACGCTTGCGCCAAGGTGACGTTCCTGTGAGGTCGCGGTTGCGGTGCTGTGTCTGCCATTTTTACCATCCGATTGACGAGGGCGGCGGCGACACCTAACCCTGCGTCAGCCGAGTTTCCACGGGAGGATGAATTGATGATCGAATTTGCTGCCGCGCGCGGGCCGCGCCTGATGCTGGATGAAACATCGGTACTGGATATCGGCGGCTGCATCGTTGAGAGCGTCGACATCGCGCCCAAGCGGGCCATCCCCGACGACGGCGATCCGCGAATCGATCATTCGTTGGAAGGCTTTCTCTTTACCTGCGGCCCTGATCACATCCGCCATCGACAGCCCATTCCCGGCACCGAAGGCAAAGTTTACCCTCTGCACGGTTCGGCCTCCGGCCATCCAGCCAGGGTGCTCAGGACGACATTCGAGAACGGCAATGCCGAATGCCGGGCCGATATCGATATCATCACAGTGGAGGGTCTGCTGCAACGCATCGAGCGGCTGTGGCGGATCGACGGGGTCACCGGCGAAGTTTCGCTGGAAGATCGTGTCGTCAATACCAGCAACGAGACCGTGCCGACCTTCCTGATGTACCATATGAACGCCGGCGGCAAATGGCTGGATGCGGGAACGCGGCTCGAAGGCCGGATGCTCGAAGGCGGCGGTTTTCCCTGGACTTTCGGCAAGGACCCGGGCGGCATCTTCTGCGTCGAGGCTCCGGCCAGCGAGGAGGGTTTTGCCGAAGTCCGGCTGGGGCCGATTGCGGCGATCGGCGGCAAGACGCTTAGGGTGCGATTTCGCGCCGACACGCTGCCCTATCTGCAGATCTGGCGAAACCAGAAGGCGCCGGCCAACATCATCGGTATCGAGCCAGTGTCGCACCGCTGGTTGCTGCGTGATGAACTGGAGACGGCCGGTGAATTCAACTGGCTGAAGCCGGGCGAAAGCCGCAGCTACGGCCTGCGTTTTGCGTTCGTCTAAACTTGCGCCGGTCTAATCGAGGGCGAAGGGGAGAAGACGTGTTGACGCTTGTCAGGTCGCGTCGTAGACCTTCAGCCCACCATTTTCGAGGAGATTGAGACGATGGATATCCGCCAGATCGACGACGAATACTCCGTTTCCGGCCAGATCACGGTTGACGAACTCGACCAGATCAAGGCGCTCGGCTTCAAGTCCATCGTTTGCCATCGTCCGGATGGCGAAAGCCCTGATCAAACGCCTTTTGCCGTGATCGAAGCCCGCGCCAAGGAGCTTGGCCTGCAGATCAGCCATGTACCGGTCGGGCCAATGGGCGTGACCGAGGAAGCCGTACAGGGCATGGTCGACGCGCTCGACGAATTCGAGCGCCCGATGCTCGGCTATTGCCGCTCCGGCGCGCGCTCGACCGCGATCTATCAGAAGACGCATCATATTCGCGCTTAGTCTTCAGTTTGGAAGGCTGAATATTCCGATGCCGCCTGGAGGCGGCGTCTTTCATTTGATGAACAGGAGAACACGATGAGCATCAAGCGTATCGACATCGGCGCCCGTATGAGCGGCGCCGTCATCCACGGCAACACGGTCTATCTCGCAGGCCAGGTCGGCGAAGGTGAAAGTGTCACCGATCAGTGCAAGTCGGCACTCGGCGAAGTCGACCGCCTGCTCGCCGCTGCCGGCAGCAATAAGTCGAAGATCCTGCAGACGATCATCTATCTCTCCGATATCGCCTATTTCGGCGAGATGAATGCTGTCTGGGAAGGCTGGATCGACCCGTCAAACCCACCGGCTCGCGCCACCAGCGAAGCCAAGCTCGCTGCGCCGAAGTACAAGGTCGAGTTCATCGTTACGGCCGCTCTCGACTAAAAGCGTCGCACAGAGCGATAGAGAAAAGCCGGTAGGGAAACTTACCGGCTTTTCGTGTGGGCGATTTCCGAGAGCGTTCGTGTTGGCGTGATCGCTTCGGGATCGAGCTTGATTTCGATGATAGCCGGCTTGCCGCTGTCGCGTGCCCGCTCGAAGGCCGGAGCGAATTCGTCGGTCTTTTCCACTGTCTCGCCATGGCCGCCATAGGCGCGGGCCAGGGCTGCAAAATCCGGATTGGTGAGGTCGGTAGCGCTGACGCGGCCTGGATATTCGCGCTCCTGATGCATGCGGATCGTGCCGTAGATGCCATTATTGACGACAACCGATATGATCGGCAGGCCGTAGCGTATGGCGGTCGCAAATTCCTGTCCGTGCATCAGGAAGCAGCCGTCGCCGGCAAAGCAGATGACCTCTCTTTCTGGAAAAAGCTGCTTGGCAGCGACAGCAGCCGGCAGGCCATAGCCCATGGAACCTGAGGTTGGAGCCGCCTGCGTGTTGAAGCGGCGGAAGCGGTGGAAGCGGTGCACCCAGGTGGCGTAGTTGCCGGCGCCGTTGGTGAAGATCGTGTCCGGCTTGGTATTGGCTTCCAGCCATTCCATGATCGGCCCCATCTGCACGGCGCCGGGGCCTGTCGCCGGCGGCTTAGACCAGGCGAGATAGGCCTGATGCATACGCTCGGTGCGTTTGGCCCAGAGCGGTTCTGCTGGCGCTTCGAGATTGGCAAGCGCCGCGACGAAATCGGCAGGGCTGGCGCAGATGGCGAGATCGGGCCGATAGACGCGGCCGAGTTCTGATGGATCGGGATGGATGTGGACGAGCGACTGGGCGGGGAAGGGGATATCGATGAGCGTGTAGCCCGAGGAGGGCATTTCCGACATACGGCTGCCGAGCAGGATCAGCAGGTCGGCCTCCTTGATCTCTTTCGCCAAGGCCGGATTGATGCCGATCCCGACATCGCCGGCGTAACTAGGATGCAGGTGGTCGAACAGCATTTGGCGGCGGAAGGAGCAGCCGACCGGCAGGCCGAAACGCTCTGCGAAGGCCTGGAGATCGGCGACCGCATCGGCATCCCAACGGGTCCCTCCGAGAATGACCATCGGCCGTTCGGCCTTCAGGAGGCGCAGATAGAAGTCATCGATTTGGCTGCGGCCGGGATGGGTCTCGACGCGGGTGTAGCGTTTCGGTTTCGGGGCTTCCGCCTCGTCGCGCAGCATATCCTCAGGCAATGTCAGAACGACAGGACCCGGGCGGCCCGAGGTGGCAACTGCGAAGGCGCGGGTGACGAATTCCGGAATACGGGCGGCATCATCGATCTCGCCGACCCATTTGGCGAATTCGGTAAAGGCGCGGCGGAACTCCACTTCCTGGAAGGCCTCGCGCTCGCGCGCCTCCCGCTGCACCTGGCCGATGAACAGAATCATCGGGATCGAATCCTGCCTGGCGATATGCAGGCCGGCGGAGGCATTGGTGGCGCCGGGGCCGCGGGTAACCATGCAGATGCCGGGTTCGCCGGTCAGCCGGCCCCAGCAATCGGCCATCATCGCCGCGCCGCCTTCCTGGCGGCAGACGATGACATCGATATCGCTGTCATACAAAACGTCCAGCACCGCGAGGAAGCTTTCTCCCGGCACGCAGGACAAGCGCTTGACCCCGTTTGCCTTTAGCGCCTCGACGATCAACTGTCCGCCTGTCCTCTTCATGGCCCTTTCCTTCTCATGGCGACGTCTTCCTCTCCCATTCCAGAAGTTCGGCCAGAACCTCTTCATTATGTTCACCCAGACGCGGGCTCGGCCGTTCGTAGCGCAGCGGCGTTTCCGAGAGCGCGACCGGCGTGCGTACGCCCGGTATCACCGTGCCGGCTGCATCCGGCAGGTCGATGCGAAGGCCGCGCGCGACAATCTGCGGATCGGCAAACATTTCCTCGATGGTGTTGATAGCGCCGGCCGGCACGGCATTGTCCTCGCAGGCTTTCAGCAGATCGGCCTTTTGCCATTTCAGTGTTTCAGTCGAGACAAGCCTGCGCACTGTGTCTCTATTGGCAACGCGTGCCTTGTTTGTCGCGAAATTCTCGTCCTCGCCGATAACCAGGCCGAGGATCGTGCAGAGCCGGCGGAATTGGCCGTCATTGCCGACGGCGAGAATGAGATATCCGTCAGCCGTCGGCACCACCTCATAGGGCGAGATATTCGGATGCGCGTTGCCGAGGCGCACGGGCGCGTGGCCGGAAACCAGATAATTCATGTTCTGGTTGGCAAGCACTGCCGATTGCACATCGAGCAGCGCCATGTCGATCAGCTGACCTTCGCCCGTCTTCAGGGCATGGATGAGAGCGGCTTCGATCGCCGAGACGGCATAGATGCCGGTGAAGATATCGGCGATCGCCACACCTGCCTTCATCGGCTGTCCCTCAGGCTCGCCCGTGATCGACATGAAGCCGGACATGCCCTGGACGATATAATCGTAACCGGCGAGGTTTGCATAAGGGCCGGTCTGGCCGAAGCCGGTGATGGAGCAATACACGAGCCGCGGATTGATCGCCTTCAGGCTCCCGTAATCGAGCCCGTATTTGGCAAGCCCGCCGAGCTTGAAGTTTTCGATCAGCACATCGGCTGTTGCGACGAGGCGGCGCACCAGCGACTGGCCTTCCGCAGTTTTCAGATCTGCGGTGATGGAACGCTTGCCGCGATTGGCGGAGTGGTAATAGGCGGCCGAGAGGTTTTCTCCGTCCGCGCCTTCCACAAAGGGCGGCCCCCAATGTCTGGTGTCGTCGCCGCCATCAGGATTTTCTACCTTGATGACATCGGCGCCGAGATCGGCGAGCATCTGCCCCGCCCAGGGGCCGGCGAGCACACGCGCGAGCTCGACAACCCGGATGCCCGCGAGCGGCGGCTTCTTCTTCACGTCCTGCGTCATGATCCTCCCAGTTTCCTCCCGGGCTTCTCCCATGGCTATCAGATTTCAGGGCGCCCGCGTTGCCTCAGATGTATCGGATACGGGTTTGGAAGCAAAGCGTCGCTCCCGCCAGATGATGTAGAGGCCGGAGGCGATGACGATGAGGATGCCGAGCCATTTCAGGGCATCGGGAAAATCGCTGAAAACGAGCCAGGCAAAGACGGTGGCCGAGACGATTTCCAAATATTGCAATGGTGCCAGCGTGGAAGCCGGGGCGGCGCGATAGGCGTAGGCGGCGAGAATGCCTGTTATTGCCGCTGCAATGCCGGTGCCCAGCAGGTAGCCGAAGGCGGGAAGATCGGGCAGGGCCGTAGCGATGATGTCGGAGCCGCTGCCATAACCAAAAAACAGGATGACCGCGCAGAAGAAGATGCCCCAGAGGCCGGTCTGGAACTGCATGGCCCATGGGTCTTCCCTGTGCGACAGCACGCGTGTCATCAGCGCGAAGACGGCGATGCAGAAGGCGCTGACGACGGGGAGAAGCGCGATATAGCCGACCTCTTCGAAGCTCGGCTGGATGATCAGCATGGCGCCCAGGAAGCCGACGGCGCAGGCGCTGTAGCGGCGCCAGCCGATCGTCTCTTTCAGGAAGATGCTGCCAAGGATCGTCAGGATGATCGGCTCGACGAAGAAGATGGCGATGGCATCGGCAACCGCCATGACCTTCAGCGTCGTGACGAAGCAGATCATCGAGACGGTAACCATCGCGCCACGGATGGCATGATACCAGCTCTGTTTCAGCGAGAAATGAATCTTTGCGCCGCGCAGGAAGATGAAAGGCAGCATGGTGAGTGCCTGGATCACGAAACGGAAACCGGCGACTTCAGTGGAGGAAATCGTGGCCGTCGCAAGTTTCGAGAAGATGTCGATCAGCGGCGAGATCAGCACCGAGAGCAGCATGAAGAGCAGGCCGAACGTCACTTCGGAAGAGGCGGGGTGGCGTGTGAAAGTCGTGCTCGTCATCTCAGGTTCTTTCGCTTGGGACCGTGCGGATCGCCTTGTCGCACCAGTCGGCAAAATCCGCGATTGCCGCTTCCGCGCCGATTTCGTTCAGCGTTTCGTGCCGCATGTCCTGATATATCTCAATGCTGATACGGGAGAAGCCGTGACTTTTCAAACGCTTTGACAGCCAGAGCACGGCTTTCCCCTTGGACGTTGCCGGGTCCATGCCGCCGCCGACCAGATGGATCGGCATGTCCTTCGGCAGCTTTTCAAGCTGTTCCTTTTCGATGCCGCGGAAGGTGAGGGCGAAGACGTCGAGCCAGAGGGACACCGACGCATTAAAGCCGCAGAGCGGATCGGCGATATAGGCATCGACTTCGACTGGATTGCGCGACAGCCAGTCGAATTCCGTCCGGTGATCGGGAATGGAATTGCTCCAGGCGGAAAACGTCAGCCTCGGCAGCATATCGCTCGGCACATCCGAACCTTTCAGCATGCGCTCGGCAAGCAGGGCCGCCTGCGCGGCACGGCCCGAAAGGCCAATCGCGAAATTCGAATTCCAGACGGCAAGGGCGGCGAAACGGCCGGGAAGATCTGCTGCGGCATTCAGGGCGATCAGACCACCCATGGAATGGCCGAAGAGGATGACGGGAAGGCCGGGATGGCGGGAGGTGGCCAAATCGTACATCGCGGCGATGTCGCTGACGACGCGCTCAACGCCGCTCCGTCTCGCAAAGCGGCCGAGTGGTGCATCGGCAACGGTCGTCTCGCCATGGCCGCGATGGTCGTGCGCATAGACGTGGTAGCCCCTCACAGCCATGGCTTCGGCAAAGCGCCGGTAGCGGCGGGAATGTTCGGCAAGCCCGTGCGAAATCATCAGGATGGCTCGCCCTTGCCCCTCTGAGGTCTGGTGATGATAGGCAAGCGAAGCCTCGGCGTTATTAAGCCGCAATGTCTCGGAAAACATGCATTCCTCCCACGCCCCAAAAGACCCAATGTCAGGGCAAATGCAATATTGCGGTTTCGCTCATACATGGGAAACGGACACGCCACCGCGATTCAGGGTTGCGCAAGTCTCCGCTTCGTGCTTGTTTGTTCCCGTATTGTTCTTTGTCGGGGTTATTAATGGGCAAGTTTCTCCTCACAACTTCCATCCTGTTCCTTTCGCTTTCGTCAGCCGGGTCCGTTTCCGCGCAGGAAAGCGGCCGCACACGATTCATCCTGGCTGCAAGCTGGCAGCCGGCATTCTGCCAGACCAATCAGAAGAAGGCCGAATGCGCCAGCCAGAGCGGCGATCGCTATGATGCCACCAACTTTTCGCTCCACGGCCTCTGGCCGATGCGCCAGGACTATTGCGGCGTCCCTGATGATCAGAAGGCCGCCGATAAAGACAGCGACTGGAAGAGCCTGCCGGCGGTGACCCTCTCGGCCGAGACGAAGGCTGCGCTCGACAAGGCGATGCCCGGTACGCAATCGGGGCTCGAGCGGCATGAATGGATCAAGCATGGCACCTGCACGAAGATGAGCGCCGACGACTATTTTGCCACTGCCGTCGGTCTGATTGACGATCTCAATGCTTCAGCCGTGCGCGATCTCTTCGCCGCCAATGTCGGCAAGGTGCTGAAGGCCGATGCGATCAAGTCGGCCTTCGACAAGAGCTTCGGTCCCGGCGCCAGCGACCGCGTGAAGATGAGCTGCAGGCGCGTCGGCAATAAGCGCGTGATCAGCGAGTTGACGATCGGGCTATCGCAGGATGCCGTTTCGGCCTCTGCAAAGGAGAAGGGCCTTAGCGGCCTTATCCAGGGAGCGGGGCAGACTTCCTTCGGCTGTGACGAAGGCCTAGTCGACGCCGCCGGCTTCTGAGGGAAACATGCCGAAATCCTGACGAAACAGGGTTTCGGCGTTGCCCGCGGGCGTGGTTTCGCCTACATAGCGGCCACGTTTAAAGTTTCCGCCCGGAGCATCCCAGCATGGCACGTCAATTCATCTATCATATGTCAGGCCTCAACAAGGCCTATGGCAACAAGAAGATCCTCGAGAACATCCATCTTTCCTTCTATCCCGATGCCAAGATCGGTATCCTGGGTCCGAACGGTGCGGGTAAGTCCACCGTGCTGCGCATCATTGCCGGCCGGGACAAGGAATATACAGGTGAAGCCTGGCTCGCCGAAGGTGCGACCGTCGGTTACCTGGAGCAGGAGCCGCAGCTCGATCCCAACAAGACGGTGTTCGAAAACGTCATGGAAGGCGTTGCCTCCAAGACGGCGATCGTCGATCGTTACAACGAGCTGATGATGAACTATTCCGACGAGACTGCGGAAGAGGGTGCAAAGCTTCAGGACATCATCGACAGCCAGAACCTCTGGGATCTGGAAAGCCAAGTCGAGATGGCGATGGAAGCTCTGCGCTGCCCGCCGCGCGATTCCGATGTCACCACGCTGTCGGGTGGTGAGCGTCGCCGTGTCGCTCTCTGCAGGCTGCTGTTGTCACAGCCTGATCTGCTGCTGCTCGACGAACCGACCAACCATCTGGACGCCGAAACCATCGCCTGGCTCGAGAAGCACCTGCGCGACTATCCGGGCGCCGTGATGATGATCACCCACGATCGCTACTTCCTGGACAACGTCACGGGCTGGATCCTTGAACTCGACCGCGGCCGCGGCATTCCTTACGAGGGCAATTACTCGGCTTACCTTCAGGCGAAGGCCAAGCGCATGCTGCAGGAAAACCGCGAAGAAGCCTCGCGCCAGAAGGCAATCAGCCGCGAGCAGGAGTGGATTGCTTCGAGCCCGAAGGCTCGTCAGGCTAAGTCCAAGGCGCGTATCAAGTCCTACGAGCAACTGGTTGAGGCCGCTGAAAAGCAGCGTCCCGGCGACGCCCAGATCATTATCCCGGTCAGCGAGCGTCTGGGCCAGGTCGTCATCGAGATGGAAGGCATCACCAAGGGCTTCGAGGGCCGCACGCTGATCAACGATCTGTCGATCAAGCTGCCGCCGGGCGGCATCGTCGGCATCATCGGCCCGAACGGCGCCGGCAAGACGACCCTGTTCAGGATGATCACCGGCCAGGAAAAGCCGGATGCCGGCTCGATCCGCATCGGCGAGACCGTACATCTCGGTTATGTCGACCAGAGCCGCGACGCGCTCGACGGCAACAAGACTGTGTGGGAGGAAATCTCCGGCGGCGCCGAGGTCATCAAGCTCGGCAAGTTCGATATGAACTCGCGCGCCTATTGCGGCGCCTTCAACTTCAAGGGGGGCGATCAGCAGCAGAAGGTTGCCAATCTCTCCGGCGGTCAGCGCAACCGCGTGCACCTTGCCAAGATGCTTAAGGCCGGCGGCAACGTCCTGCTGCTCGACGAACCGACCAACGACCTCGATACGGAAACGCTCGGTGCGCTTGAAAGCGCACTGGAAAACTTCGCCGGCTGCGCGATCATCATCAGCCACGATCGTATGTTCCTCGACCGCCTGGCCACCCATATCCTCGCCTTCGAAGGCGAGGGCCATGTGGAATGGTTCGAAGGCAACTTCGAAGACTACGAACAGGACAAGATCCGCCGCCTCGGCCCCGATGCGCTGAACCCCGGAAGTCAGGCCCACAAGCGCCTGACACGCTGATCTATTCTTTTCGTCTTTCGAAAGCCCCGGCCGGTCCGGGGCTTTTTGATGTCTGCCGTCGTTATCACCAAAGACAAGTTCGCAAATCGATAAAATGCCGCTTGCCTCGCTTGCTCAAATCACATAAAGATATCTTTATATGTTGATTGGGCAGGATATGAGCGAACCCTTAAGGCTTGGACTGGACGCGTTAGTGGACGTCTTGAAGGCGGCCGGCGAACCGACGCGCCTACGGCTTCTGGCGCTGCTGGCGGCGGGCGATCTCACCGTGACCGATCTTACGGAAATTCTCGGCCAATCCCAACCCCGCATCTCCCGGCATTTGAAGCTGCTCGGCGAAGCGGAGCTGATCGACCGGTATCAGGAGGGCGCCTGGGCCTATTTCCGGCTGGCGCAAGAGGGAAAAGCCGCTGCCCTAGTGCGGGCTTTGCTGAAGCATGTTTGGGAAAACGATCCTGTAGTCCAGCGTGACGGTGAACGCCTTGCGGCCGTCAAGCGCCAGCGCGCCGAGCGGGCGCAGGCCTATTTCAGCCGCAATGCCGCCGAATGGGACGAGCTTCGCCGCCTGCATGCCGCCGATGAAGAGGTGGATGCCGCCGTCATCAAGCTGCTTGGCGGCAATCCTATCGATTCCCTGCTTGACCTCGGCACCGGCACCGGCCGTATGCTGGAGCTTCTAGCCGGCCGTTATCGCCGAGCGATCGGTGTGGATGCCAGCCGCGACATGTTGAGCGTGGCGCGTGCCAATCTCGACAGGGCGCATATCACCACGGCGTCGGTGCGCCATGCCGATATTCTGAATCTGCCTTTCGAGGGACAGGATTTCGATCTGGTGACGATCCATCAGGTCCTGCATTTTTTCGATCAGCCTGAGATCGCCATTGCGGAGGCCGCGCGCATGCTGCGTCCTGGCGGGCGCCTCGTCATCATTGATCTTGCGCCGCACGGCCTTGAATATCTTCGCGACGAACATGCCCATGTCCGTCTCGGCTTCTCGCATCAGGCCATGTCGGACTGGGTGCGCAAAGCGGGGCTCGATGTCGAACAGGTCGTCGATCTTCATCCGGGGCAGCAGGGCGAGAAGGGACTCACAGTCACCATCTGGCTTGCTCGAGACCCTCGGCGCCTCATGGCTTCGCTGGAGAGCGACGGTGCCGTACCTATATTTGCCGGGAGAGAATGAATGACCCAAAAAAACGACGTCCGCCGCCGCGATATCGTATTCTCCTTTGAGTTCTTTCCGCCGAAATCCGAGGAAATGGAGGGGCAGCTCTGGAACACGGTCCGCGATCTGCAGGACTGGAATCCGGAATTCGTTTCCGTGACCTATGGCGCAGGCGGTACCACCAAGGCCCCGACACTCTCCACAGTCACGCGCTTCCTGACCGACACGCCGCTTGCGACTGCGTCGCACCTCACCTGCGTCAGCGCCACGAAGGAAGAGACGCATCAGGTCGTCGATAGTTTCCGCAAGGCGGGTGTTACGCATTTCGTGGCTTTGCGTGGTGATGCACCCGGCGGCGTCGGTGCGCCCTACCAGCCGCATCCCGGTGGTTATGCCAATGCGGCCGAACTGGTTGCCGGCCTCAAGCAGATCGGCGATTTCGAGATTTCCGTCTCAGCCTATCCGGAAAAGCATCCGGAAAGCCGCGACCAGGCGGCCGATATCGACATGCTGAAGCGCAAGGCGGACAATGGCGCCGACCGAGCTTTGACACAGTTCTTCTTCGACAATGACAATTTTGAGCGCTATCTGGAAAAGGTGCGCGCCGCCGGCGTCGGGATCCCTGTCGTGCCGGGCATCATGCCGATCCAGAACCTGACGCAGCTAAAGCGCTTTGCCGGCGCCTGCGGCACGGTTATCCCAGCCTTTCTCGATGAACGTTTTGCCGGATATGACGACAAGCCGGAGGAGCGGGCTAAGATCGCCGCTGATGTCGCAGCCGAGCAGATCGAGGATCTCGTCCGCCGAGGTCTGCACGAATTCCATCTTTATACGATGAACCGCGCGCCGTTGGTCTCTGCTGTCCTCGAGAATCTCGGTTTCTCGCGACATGCGGCGAGAAATGCCGGTGCCGCCGCCTGATCCGATCGGTTTCACAGGCAAGGGAAAAGCGCATGTCCGGCTGGGCATGCGCTTTTCAATAGCTGGGGCTGATTGTTTCAGGAGTTCGGTATTTCAGTCTTTACGCTTCGCCTGGCTCAAATGAAGAGCATGGTCAAGACGAATGCGAACGCTGCACTGACCAACAGGACATTCAAGGATTGCGTAAGTCCCATGTCTGCCTCCTCGCGTTAACTGACTAATAATATGTCGGAAATGTGCTGATTGGGAAGCGCTTCTTGTGCTGCGCTGCCGAAGAGGACAGTGGACAAGCTCGACCCACGACTCGCAAGCCGCTGAAATGAAATGGGAAAATCCGCCTCACAAAATTTAACGATCAGTTACGATCCGGTAGCCGCGATTCACACTTTTGGCGGAAGGGTGGCGCAGTGCAGCATAACCATTTCAGGCTACTGCGCCGGAGCGCCGGCGGTAGATGCGGCCATCCAGTATGACAAGCCCTGCACCGATCAGCGCCATGCCGGCAATCTCGGTCCTTTCCAGTCGCTCACCCAGGAACAGGAAGCCCAGGAGGATGGCGCCTGGTGGTACGAGCAGCGTCACCAATGAGGCGTTGGTCGCACCGGCCGCGGCCATGATGCGGAAGTAGAGAATATAGCCGAAGGCCGTGGACAGCAGGGCAAGCGCCAGAATGGCTGCAATGGAATTGAGTGACGGCGCAGCAAGCGCCCAGGGGTGGTCCGTGGCGAGGGACAGCGGCAAGGTCACGAGCGAGGATGCCGTCATTTGGCCGGCAGCGATAACGGGCGGCGCCACACCTTTGAAGCGCTTGCCGTAGGTGGCTGCAAACCCGTAGGAGACCGCGGCGACGACGGGCAGGAGGAGCGCCCAGAGGGGCAGGCCGCTGCTATCAGTGATGCTCGGGCCAATGAGGACGATTGTGCCAAGAAGGCCAGTGAGGCAGCCGATGATTTTCGCCGTGGAGATCTTCTCATCCGAGGTCAGATAATTGGCGATGAGTACCGTCCAGATCGGCGTCGTGGCATTGAGGATTGATGCTAGGCCGGCGCCGATACGTGTCTGGCCGAAGAAGATCAGCGCATGGGGGAGGGCATTGTTGAGGATGCCGAGAACGAGGAATTCGCGCCAGCGGCCTTTCAGCAGCGGGTAGATGCCAAAACGGCCACCGACATAGATATGAAGAGCAAGTGCCGCGATGGAAAGACGCAGGAAGACAAGGGTGAGGGGCGGCACTTCGGCAACAGCGATACGCGCGAAGAAGAAGGAACCGCCCCAGATCAGACCAAGGAGGGCAAGGAGCGCCCAGGTCACCGCGCTCATTCTCTGCTCCATGACGCTTCCTCCCGCTGCATGGGAAGTTCTACCCAATCAATAGGGAGCTGCCACCCGATTCATGCGGCCAGGTGGCGGGAGAGCAATTGCCCTCTATCTTCGTACGCAGTTGCGGACACAAAACCGCTGCGCAGCTTTGGAATTGCTCCAGGGATCAGAGCGCGTTGAGCAGGGCCGGCGTTGCCCAGCCATCAGCCGGGATACCGAGGCGAAGCTGTTCTTTCTGGATTGCGACACGGGTGCCGGAGCCAAGGATGCCGTCGATTTCGCCGACGTCGTGGCCGAGCGAGTCGAGCTTCGTTTGCAGCCGCTTCATCTCTTCGTTGGAAAGGCCTTGTTCAGGCGTGCCCTTCAGATAGGTGGGTGCGCCGGAGAGGCGGGTCGCGAAATAGGCGGCAGAGGTCGTGTAGATGAACGACTTGTTCCATTCGAGATAGATCTTGAAATTCGGATAGGCGATGAAGGCCGGTCCGAGGCGACCTTGTGGCAGCACGAGATCGCCTTCGAGATTGGCGAACCCCGTATTGCCGTCGCGCGGCTTGACGCCAAGGCTGAACCATTCGCCTGCCGTCATCGTGCCGCCGAGACCGGATTTTTCCCAAGGCAGATTGTCGGGCACGGTGACTTCCTGCAGCCAAGGCTGGCCGCGCTCGAAGCCGAGATGCTGGATGAACTTGGCGGCCGTCAGGATTGCATCGGGGCCGCTCTGCTTGAGGCGGACATGGCCGTCGCCGTCGCCGTCCATGCCATAGGCGATAATATCACGCGGCAGCATCTGAACCTGGCCAATTTCGCCAGCCCAGGCGCCCGTGTTGGTCTGCGGATCGAGATCGCCATGCTGGACCATCTCGATCAGGGCGATCAGTTGCGGGCGGAAGAGTTCCGGGCGGCGGCAGTCGTGGGAGAGCGTCACAAGCGCGTTGCGCGTGTTGAAATCGCCCTGCACGGCACCAAAGTCGGTCTCCATCGCCCAGAAGGCGGTGATGACGCCCGCGGGAACGCCGAATTCCTGTTCGGCGCGGGCGAAGACATCGGCATATTGCTTCATCTTCTGGCGGCCGATGTCTAGCCGGGCCTGGCTGACGGTACGCTGCGAAAATTCGAGAAAGGTCTGACGGAAGACACCCTGGGCGCGGTCGCGGCTCAGGACCTTCGGATCGATCTCGGCGCCGGCGAGTGCCTGATCGGCGGCTTCGGCGCTTGCGCCAGCTGCTATCGCGTCCTTCTTGACGCCCTGGAGGAAAGCGGAGAGATCGCCGCCGCACGGGGCTGCCGGGGCTGAAGCTGCCGCATCCGGAGCCTGTTGGGCGCCAGCGCCTGTTGCAATGGCGCAGGCAAACAGAAGAGCAAGTGCAGAGCGGCCTTTAAGCGGGCGGTGCATGAAACGATCCTCGTAAAATCACATAGAATTCCGTCGCTTTCTCAAAGGAATGTGACAGAAGCAAGAAAGATCAGGATACGTTACTAAGAATTTCTATCCTTGGAAACGTCAGCGACCCAGTTGTTCCAGTTTTTCGCGGAGCCGGCGAAGACATTGATGTCGGTCGGCCCTTGAATGCCGGGGATGACGCCTGTCGACGTGTACTGCCAGAAGGCCCAGCGGCGGTCGGCATAGGTTACGTCGGGGTGCTTGGCCGTCGAGCGGACCCAGAAATGATAGTCCTGGAAGTAGCCGGCGAGATTGTCGCGGTGGAAATCGACCGAAGTATAGATGATCGGCCGCTTGCCGTAATAGGCTTCCAGCCGATCCATGAAACGCTGCATTTCGGAGCGGACCGTCGCCGGGTCAGGGCGGAAGCGACAGGTTTTCGATTCGGCATTCCATTCGACGTCCAGCACCGGAGGCAGGCGCATTGACTCCCTGGGGACGTTGCGAATGAACCAGTCGGCCTGTTCGTCGGCAGACGAGCAGAAATAATAGAAGTGATAGGGCGCATGCGGAATGCCGGCGGAAGCTGCTTCTCGCCAATATTCGTCAAAGCGCGGGTCGACCCTGTCCTTGCCTTCGGTCGCTTTGATGAAGGCAAAGGCGACGCCCGATTTGCGTACCGTCTGCCAGTCGATATCGCCCTGCCATTTGGAGATGTCGATGCCGTGAATGGCGTTTTGCTGCGGCTGCTTTCGGCCGAAATCCTGCGGATCGGTGTCCTTGAAGCGCGTCTTCGGCTTTATCGAAGCGGTTTCGAGATAATCATAACCGGTGGAGCTGCAACCGGCGAGCAGGAGGGCAAGCGGCAGGACGCAAAACAGAAGCCGACGCATAGATATTCCGTCGTGATGATAGATCTGCCCCACAGCCTGACCTTCGAATAGACGCGCCCTGCAGAGGGAATAACCCTCTTTTCTGATATCAACGTAAAAAAAACGTTATTTTCAAGCGAATTATGAGCGCTTGCTGATAAGCGTCGCACGCCAGGCATATCCGCCGCCGATGGTCTCGAACGACAATTTTGCATTGTTTTCAATGGCTTGTGCTTCGAGCACTTCACGCAGATTGGCGCGAGGCGTGACGTGGAATTTTGTCAGCCAAGCCTGCAGAAGCTTACGGAACCACGTGGGCAGGCTTTCCTGCTGGCCGAAGTCGACGATGTGGAGTTCGCCGCCGGGATTGAGTGCTGCAATCGACGCATCCACCGCACGTTCCCAATCCGGGATCATCGACAGCGCGTAAGAAATGAGAATACGGTCGAAGCCGACAGTCCCGAATTCGCGCGGCGTATAGGCGGTAGCGTCGGCTACGCGAAAGTCGGGGATCGTCGCCTTGGCGGCGAAGGTCTTGCGGGCGGAAATCAGCATTTCCTGGGAAATATCGAGGCCGTAGAGCCGGGCGGTCGGGAAGTGTTTGTGCGCGAGCGCCATGTTACGGCCGGTACCGCAACCGACTTCGAGCAGCGTGCCGCCTTGGGGAACGTCGAGATTGCGGATCGTGCGATCACGGCCGAGAAGGTAATATTTGCGAGTCAGGTCGTAGAAATGGCGCTGGTAGCGGTACATGCCGTCCATCAGATCGGCATGTTCCTCGCTCTTGACGGGCATCTCGCTCGCCTTGCTCACGCCTTGTTCCCGTAGATGTGGAAGCCGCCGTAAATCGCCGAGCGGTCCTGGGTGGTCATTTCACGCGACTGTTCCTCGAAATAATGCCACTGGTCGCGAATCTCACGGGCGAGGCGGCCTTCGATAATGCTCTTTTCGGCAGCCGTGCGGAAGATCACGCGGGCGCCTTCGCGCGCCGTGCGGGTGATCTCGCGCCAGACATCGTTGAGCTGCTGGTCGGTCATCCAATCCTGTGCGTCGAGCAGGATGTAGCGGTCGCGCGAGGCGGCGGGCTCGCCGGCCAGAAGCTCCGTAAAGCTTGCGTGATGGACATTGACGCGGTCGACATTGGCGCGGATCACTTCGTAATGCTCCGGCTTCAGATAGGTCGGCAGCGGGCCTTCCTCGCCATCGGCATAGCGGCGTGCGAAAGCCTGCCAGGCGAAGTAATTGTCGCGCATCGGGAAATGACAGGCTAGCTTTTCCAGGCGGTGTTTCAGGACCGGAGCAATGGAATTTTCGGCGGCAAGGCTTGCCAACTCGTCATACTGCTGTGGAGGGATGCCGAGACCGAAGAGCGAGCTCTTACGATTGGTGATCCAGCGAACGACTGGCTTTTCGAAGAGCGGAGCGATCTGGTCGTCGAAGAACTGGCGCTGCTCGTGGATCGACCGGGTCTTGGTCATTTCCTGCAGCTTCACGCCGTGCAGGCGGGCGAGCAGGTGAGCAGCACCGATGAAGCGACCGAGCAGGCCGGTTTCATAGATATTGCGGTTGAAGACGGTGACGCGACGACGACCGAACTTGCGGGTGTTCCAGTAAGCGCGGGTGGTCTCATCGAGGTTGGGCGAAAGGAGGCTGTCGAAGAGCCGGCTGTTCGACTTCTCGTTCGGCATTGCCAGGAAGCGCACGAGATCGGAATGACCAGGGAGGTTCTTGAATGCGGCAAGCTTCAGCTTGTTCAGTGCGATATGGTGCGGATTGAGGTCGACCACGTCGATGGAAGCCGGCGCCTTGGAAAGATAGGCGAGCATGTTGCAGCCGCCGGAACCAATCGTGACAATACGGTGATTGGGCTTCAGCTCCATCGCCTGCATATCGAGATCCGGGTCTTCCCAGATCTGCGGATAGACAAGGCCGGAGAAGAGAAGGCCGAAAAGCCGCTCGGAGAAGCCTTCCTTGGAAAAAGCCTTGTGGCGGAGAAGCGCTGCCTTGAGTTTCCGGTTCTTGCGGAAGCCGGTATCCGGTGCAAATTCCGACATGAGTCTGTCACCTTTTTAGCGTTCAGGGCGTGTAACGCGCCTCTGCTACAGTTTGATGACGAGCTCTGTGGGCCAGGGCTTCCGAGAAGGCGGCGAAGACTTCAGCGAAATTTGAAGTCGATCGAAACGCTTCTTTTCGCTTCTCTCTTTTCGCGGAACTCATTTCCTGCTTCTCTCCGTTACCGTGGAGGATTGCATGCGAGTTGTTCTGCGTATTTTCAAGGGCTTGGCCTTGCTCGTCATTCTCGTTGCCATAAGCGGAGGGGCATGGCTCTCCGTCAGCCCGCCGGAGCTCCTGAAAGTGGGCAATGGATATGCCGCCAAGATCGTCTGTTCCAATGTCTTTATCGCCGGGCGCGATCCCGACGACGTGCTCTATGACGATGTTCAGGCGCCCGGAAACCCGTTGCTGCGGCTGTTGCGTGTCGAGGTCGATCGCGACAGCGGGCGGGTAACTTCACGCTTCATGGGTCTGTTTGCGCCAAACTACGCGCTTTATCGTAGCGCATTCGGCTGCACCAGCGTGCCCGATGGGGATTTTGATGCCGCCGCCAAGGCTGTGCCGCTGCTGCCGGCGCCGCGGGTGGGCCAAAACGACGCGGTCTGGCCTGATGGAGAAGGCGTCGATCAAGCAGCCGGCAATGCGAAGATTGCAACACTTCTGGCGGATGCCAGGCTTGCTGGGCCGGCGATGCGGGCGATGGTGGTCGTCCAGGACGGCCGTATCATTGCCGAGAGCTACGGGCCGGGCTTCAGCGCCAGCACGCCACTTGTTGGCTGGTCGATGACGAAGACGGTCAATGCAGCGCTGATCGGCCGGCTGATGATGTCGGGCAAGATCTCCTATGACGACACACATCTCTTGCCGCAGTGGGCGAACGATCCGCGCGCCGAGATCAAGCTTTCCGACCTGATGGGCATGGAAAGCGGCCTCGCCTTCAACGAAGACTACGGCGCCGTCGCCGATGTGACGCGCATGCTCTATCTTGATCCCGATATGGTTTCGCTGCCGGCGAGCGCGCCTCTTGTGGCCGTACCGGGGACGGATTTCCACTATTCCAGCGGTACGGCACTGCTTCTGTCGCGCATCTGGATGAACAAGGCCGGCGATCCGCGCGCGGCTCTCGACTATCCCCGTGATGCGCTGTTCGGTCCGCTTGGCATGACCAGCGCCGTTTTCGAGGCCGATGAGCGCGGCACGTTTGCCGGTAGTTCCTATCTCTACGCTACGGGGCGTGACTGGGCGCGTTTCGGCCAGTTCCTGCTCCAGGACGGCGTATGGAACGGGCAGAGGCTTCTGCCTGAGGGATTCGTTGCTATGATGCGGACGCCGACGGCAAGTTCAGGCGGCCAATATACGCAGGGGCAGGCTTGGCTTTCCGGGCCGGGCGGCGGCACGAGCGCCGAATTCGGCCTGCCGCAGGATACGTTCTGGCTGCAGGGCCATGACGGGCAGACGGTTGCGATCGTTCCTTCGGCCAACCTCGTCTTCGTGCGAATGGGGTTGACGCCGAGTTGGCTGGGCTACCGGCCGCAGGTGATACTGAAGGAAATTCTGAGCACACTGCAGTCGGCAAAGGCCGGCTGAAGTTCGTCAGCAATGATGTCTCAGGATCAATAGTTGCCCTGGGCGATGTCTGTCATGCCCTTGCGCTTGGCGTCGTAATAGTAGCCGCGCGCATAAAGACGAACGGCGTCGTCTTCCCTCTTATCGGAGACCTGCCAGGCGCCCTGCAGATACTTGCCGGCATATTTGATATTGGTCTCCGCATCGAAGAGGCCGGCGGGGTTGCCGTCATAACCCATCGACTTTGCGGTGTTGTACTTAATCTGCATGAGACCGAAGTAGCCGCGCTTGTTGTAGGCCTTGGCGTTGTAACGGCTCTCGCGATGGACGACGCGATGGAGCAGCGATTCTGGAATTTCGTAAAGTTTCGAATATTTGCTGATGAGCTTGCTGACGACGCTCTTTTCGACGGTCGGCGCATCGTCGCCGTCGTTGTCGCTGAACATCGGGGGGGCTGTCGGCGGATCGATCGGGCCGGACTCGTCGAAGCCGTAATCCATGGTGAAGCGGGGCGTCGTATCGACGGCGGCAAGCGCTGCGAGCGCCCCATTTTGCGGCGTCGTGGCCGCGAAGGCGAGCTGCGTCGAAGGGCTTGCCGGAGAAGCCGGGCGCGGTGTCGGGATGACGGACTGGATCGCCGTCATTTCCGGTGTCAGCGGAATGGGTGCATAGCCGTTAACGGCAACCTGCTGGACGCCTGTCTGCATTGCCAAGCCGCCAGCCTGTTGCTGGACGGGCGAGACAACGGCCGGCATGGCTGTGCCCGTCAGGACGGGGGAGGTGGTTTGCTGCTGCGGTGTGATCGTTGCGACGGCGGAAGCGTTTGCACCTTCGGCAGTCGGGATCGCCGCCAGCGTTGCGTCTTCACCTGGCTTCGGCATGGGAATGACGGTCTGCGCGGCGGTCAGTTCTGCCTGAGAGGTATATTCGACGCTCGCGCATCCGGTAATGACGCCGCAGAGCATGGTAGAAACCACGAGACTGCGCTTCAGGCCGGAAAATCCGATCGCTACCATTCTCTCACTTTCGTGACTCGCGCCGCCCCGGCAGCGTCTTAAAAGTTATCAAATACCTTAAGCCCGGGAGTAGCCATTAACTTATTCGTGGCTTTGCGGCAACCACGGATTATTACTAGGCTGCAATACGGCGATATCCGGCTGTTACGGCTCCTGCTGCGATGAGCAGAGTGCCGCCAGTCCGGTTGACCGCACGCTGGACGCTCGCCTTCCGAATCAGGCCACGGGCGGCATGGGCGGCCAATGCGTAGAAGGAGGCATTGATGGTGGCGAGCACGAGGAATGTCGCCTCCATGATCAGCATCTGGTTGAAGAAGGGAAGGGCCGGGTTGAGGAACTGCGGTACGAAGGCGACGAAGAAGACAATGCTCTTCGGGTTCAGCGCCGTCACCACATAGGCGTGCAGGAAAATCCGCAGGGATTTTTCTTCCGGCAGATTGTCGTTATCGGCGAGATGGCCGCCGATGATCGGCGCCCGCCACAGCTTGATTCCAAGCCAAATCAGGTAGGCGCCGCCGATCCACTTCAGCACGGTGAACAGCGTTGCCGATGCGGCGAGCAGGGCACCGAGACCGAAAAGCGATGCCGTCATGGCTGTGAAATCGCCGAGTGCCACGCCCGAAACGGTTGCCAGCGCCGTTTTCCGGCCATGACCAAGCGCATAGGAAACGACCAGAAGAATGGTCGGTCCCGGTATGGCGAGCATGATGGCGGATGCGGCCGCAAAAGCGAGCCAAGCTTCAAGCGACATGGAATCTCCTCCTATTCCCAGAGAACAAGCAAAGACACCATATTAGCCATCCGTCAATCATGCCGCCCTGTATTTTTGCCCGATCTGGCTCATTACTTCACCAAACCATCCGGTGGAAAGATCAAACGGTTTGCCACCCTTGATGCGGGGAAATTCTATTGTGCGCAACTTGCCGTTCTGCGCTTCGTCATGGCCGGTTACACCCGAAATCTTGTTGAGAGCGCTTTCGACGGCGAGGTCGACCATGCTCTGGATCAGCCGCAGATCTTCACCGTTTGCCGGTGCGGAACGGGCGAAATAACCGGATTTCTGAACAAGCGAGCGCTCGGCGTCGAGAAGGCTCGCGAACTGTTTCTGGAACCAGGCGCCGACATTGATCGTGTCGATCTTCACATGCCCGAAGGCATCGCGCTTGATCGTCTCGCCGGCGGCTTCGCGCTCGGCGACGATGGCGTCGAGGCAGGCGCCTTCCGAGACAAAGATCGTCGCATGGCCGGTGCGGTCCATGGTTTCCTTCAGGCGTGCGGCTTCGGCGTCGAGATCGAAGGCCATTTCCGGCAGGTAGACGGCGTCGATGCTCTTCATATGCTCGTTCATCATCAGACCATCGACATATTCATTGCCTTTGGTGCGGTGGAGATAGGCGCGGGCGGTGGCAGCCGTCAGCCAGCCGCAGTGGCGGCCCATGACTTCATGGATCACTAGCGTGCGCGGTGCTGCCGTCTGCTCGTTGCTGACATTGTCGAAGAAGTGGGCGCCGACTTCGGCAGCCGTCCAAGCGCCGAGCGATTGGCGGATCGGCACGACATCGTTGTCAACCGTCTTCGGCAGGCCGACGACCGTAAGGTCATAGCTGTTTGCAGCGAGGTAGGCGGCAAGATCGGCGGCCGTGGTGTTGGTGTCGTCACCGCCGATCGTGTGAAGGATGGTGACGCCATCATTGGCAAGGCGTTCAGCCGCAACACGCAGCGGGTTTTCGCCCTCCTTGACGAGACCACGCTTGACGCAGTCGGCGGCATTGGTGAGCTTGACGCGACTATTGCCGATCGGCGAGCCGCCGTAGCGGTGCAGGAGCGGCGCCTTTTCGCGCATCTGAGCATTGATCTGCACGGCGTCACCGAGCAGTACGCCCTGATAACCGGACTTGTAGGCGATGAGTTCGATATCCGGCGCGACGTCGCTATAGCGCTCGATCAGGCCGCCGACGGCGGAAGAGAGGCAGGGCGCCAGGCCTCCGGCGGTCAGCATTGCTACTTTCTGTTTGGCCATAATCCCTCCTTTGGCGCCTGACGCGCGACTGCGTGCAGCTCAGTCTCTGTCTTATGCATGTCATTATCGCAAAACCGCTGCAGACTTTTGCGCGACATGCTTCAGGTAACGCATGGATGCGGCAGGGAAAGTGCCCTGTAAAGTAAAGAATTTACGAAAACGCGCCTTTCTGCAGGGTGAGACGCGGAAGTGGCGATATAATCGTTTCAACGCTGGTCGACCCATCCATAAGTATTGTGGAAATCGCAGGGCCTGGTGTGGGATACTACGGAAACTGACGCGGTGGATGGCCGTCTCAGGCGACCGTTGCCGAATTGTGAAAACTGTTTTCGAGGTTACGACCAATAGCCGCCTTGCAATGGCAACGATTATTTGGTCAACGTGTTTCCTCTAGAACTTGCTGCATTGCGGGAAGATGACGATGTTTTTCTGGGAAAAACTGGTGAATGCCATTGGCAACGCCGCGGGCAATGCGCTGTCCGCTGTGGTCGAGGCTATTCGCACGGTTTTCGAAGGCGATCCGGAGACGCGCCGCAAGGTTGCCTTCTCGGTGGCCGTCATTGCGCTGTCTGCGAAGATGGCGAAGGCTGACGGTATCGTCAGCGAAAAGGAAGTGCAGGCCTTCCGCGATATCTTCGAGTTTCCGCCGAGCGAAGCGAAGAATGTCGCGCGCCTCTATAATCTCGCTCGTCAGGACGTTGCCGGTTATGAGGCCTATGCCGCGAAGCTATCCACGCTCTGCTCGACCTGCGCTGCCAACTGCCCTGTTCTGGAAGATGTGCTCGACGGCCTGTTCCATATCGCCAAGGCAGACGGACTGATCCACGAGAAGGAAATGAATTTCCTGCGCCATATCGCCGAGATCTTCCAGATGAGCGAGGCCCGCTTCGATCAGATCGCTGCACGCCATGTTTCCCATGGACGCGACCCCTACAAGGTTCTCGGCGTTTCGCCGGCAGATGATTTCCCGACGATCCGCCGCCAATACCATGTGCTTGTCAGTGAGCATCATCCTGATCGGCTGGTCTCGCGCGGCGTTTCGGAAGAGTTCTATGTGATCGCCAATGAGCGCATGGCGGCCCTGAACGACGCCTACGCGGCGATCGAAAAGGAACGTCGCGCCGCATGACCTCATTCGAGGCCGACTACTCTAAGGCGCGCGTCCAGCCCTCGCCGAACTATGGTGAGCGCGCGGGTGGCCACAAGCCCGATATGATCCTGTTGCACTATACTGGCATGCCAAGCCCCGACGGCGCGCTCGATTGGCTCTGTCGCGACGAAAGTCAGGTTTCCTGCCATTATTTCGTGTTTCCGAACGGCGAGGTCGTGCAGCTGGTGCCGGAGAGCCATCGCGCGTGGCATGCGGGCAAGAGTTTCTGGCAAGGCGAGACGGATATCAACTCGCTGTCGATCGGCATCGAGATCGCCAATGCAGGTCATCCGGGCGGACTTCCGGACTATCCTAAAGAGCAGATCGAAGCGGTGATCGAATTATGTCGTGATTGCGGCGATCGCTGGTCAATCGCGTCTGAAAGGGTGCTTGGCCACTCCGATGTCGCTCCCGTCCGCAAGGTTGACCCGGGCGAGAAATTCCCCTGGCGCGACCTGCATCAGGCGGGTGTCGGCCATTGGGTGGAGCCAGCCGCTATCACGGGCGGACGCTTCTTCCAGCGCGGTGACCGCGGTCAGCCGATCGAGGCGTTGCAGTCCATGCTATCACTCTACGGGTACGCCACTGAAATCACGGGCGAATTCAGCGATAAGACAGCTGGCGACGTCGAAGCTTTCCAGCGGCATTTTCGCCCCGAGCGGGTGGACGGGATCGCCGATTTCTCGACGATCGATACGCTCCATCGCCTGCTATCTGCGCTGCCGCGTTATTCCTGATCTTCCATCGTTTCCGGCATTACCGATTTTTCACATTGGCACCTGAAATTCGGCCTGCCACATCATTTCCCTATTATCTCCTCATTGCGATGGTCTAAGGGCTCCCGTCAAACGACGCCTGAGGTTGTTCCCAAGCTAAATCCAAGGCGTGATGTGAAACGATAAGAATTGCTGAGAATCCCAATCAGTCCTTGGTTGGGGATTTCCTATGACGGCGAGGCGCGCAGTCCGGCAATTCTTTGGGTCGGAGTGTTCAAGACTACATGAGAAAACTTGTTATTGTTGCTGCGGCATGCGTTGGCATGGTGCTGGCGGGAAATAGCTTTGCCTTTGCGAATGACTGGGGCGTGCGAGCCGATGCTCCCGTGAGGAAAGTGGAGCGTCCGCAGACGACGGAACGCCGGCAGAAGATAGAGCGTCCGCAGAAGGTGGCGCGCCAGCAGAAAAGGCCAGAACGCCCGGTAAAGACCGCACAACGTCCGCTGAAGACGGTCGAGCGCCAGAGTGGCTATCCCGTCGCCAATGATTCCGGCAATTCCTATTCCGCGCTGATCAGCAAATATGCCAATCAGTATAATGTACCGGTCGCGCTTGCGACTGCGGTCATCCGCGTCGAAAGCAATTTCAATCCGAACGCCCGCGGCAGCCACGGCGAAATCGGCCTGATGCAGATCAAGCCGGCAACGGCGCGCATGATGGGCTATACCGGCAGCGCCAGGGGCCTGTTCGATCCGGAAACCAACATCAGGTACGGTATGAAGTATCTGGCGGCCGCCCATGACCTCGGTGGCGGCGAGACCTGCAATACCATCCTCAAGTACAATGCCGGTCACGGCGCGACGCGCATGAACCCGGTCTCCAAGTCCTATTGCGGCAAGGTTCTTGCGATGCTGTGAACGGAGCATTTTCCCTGAAAAGAGCTGGATGATTCAGTACGATTGCCATGATATCGCTGGCCTTTAGCGAGGTGCGATATGGCTGTCGATTTCAGGTTCATCGTTATCGGCCGTGGCATGATGGGTGCCGCGGCCGCAAAATATCTGGCGCGTCAGACGAATGGCGTTGCTGTCATCGGACCGGACGAGCCGGTCGATCGCAAGATGCATGACGGCGTTTTCGCCAGCCACTACGACGAAGGCCGCATTACGCGGACCATCGATCCTGATCGAGACTGGGCCTTGCTCGCCAATCGCTCCATCGCCCGCTATGGCGAGATCGTGAAAGAGAGTGGCGTCGATTTCTATACCGAAGCGGGCTGCGTCGTCGTCGCGACACCCGAGAGCGGGTATCTCAAGAATACAAGACAGGCCGCCGTTTCTCTGGGCGTCGAAACCGTCTCCTTCGATGAGGCCGGACTGAAGACGCAATTTCCCTATTTCGTCTTTCCTTCCGGCAGTGCCGGCCTTTTCGAGGCGAAAGGGGCGGGGTACATCAGCCCGCGCAAGCTCGTGAAGGCGCAGTCGCTGCTGGCCGAAGAGGCAGGTGCGACCGTCATCCGCGATCATGCCGTCTCGGTCCGGGAGGAAGGCGGGGCAGCTGTCATCACCACGGCGGACGGCGAGGTCTATCGTGCCGAGAAGGTGCTGCTTGCAGCCGGTGGTTTTTCCATTTCCGAGAATCTCTTGCCGCAATCCGTTGATATGACGGTTTATGGGCGCACGGTTGCCCTCTTTGAAGTGGCGGGAGAGGATGCGGCGCGTTTTGCCGGCATGCCCTCGCTCATTCTCGACGCGCCCGGCATCGATATCTATCTCCTGCCGCCGATCCGCTATCCCGACGGCAAGCTCTACCTGAAGATCGGCGGCGATCCAGATAATCTGGTGCTGGGCACCGATGCGGAAATGCGCGCTTGGTTCCGCACTGAGGGGCGCGAGTTCGCGCGCGATCATCTGAAGGCCATCGTCGATCGCATCGTTCCGGACCTCAAAGCGCGTTCCATTTCTTCCGCATCCTGCGTCGTCTCCTATACGAAGAGCCGCTATCCAATGATCGGCTATAGTGCTTCGCCGCATATAGCGGTTCTCACCGGCTGTATGGGAACATCGGCCAAGAGCTCCGATGAAATCGGCAGGCTCGGGGCCGAGCTCATTCTGGCAGGCGGAATCGAGGGCCAGGGCTACGCCACGGATTTCGCACCTTATTTCGGCTAAGCTTCCTTCCCATATTTCATTGGCTTTTGCAGGCTTCCTCGTTTAAGGGAGCCCTGCCAGTTGGCCGGGCAGCCGCGCTTTACCAATGCCGAAAGGCGGTAGGGTGAGGAAAGTCCGGGCTCCACGGAAACACGGTGCCGGATAACGTCCGGCGAGGGCGACCTCAGGGAAAGTGCCACAGAAAGCAAACCGCCTGTCATGACAGGTAAGGGTGAAAGGGTGGGGTAAGAGCCCACCGCATCTCCGGCAACGGATATGGCACGGTAAACCCCACCGGGAGCAAAACCGAATAGGGATGACGCGGTCGGCGAAAGCCTTCCGGCCTGTTTCTGGGTCAGTCATCCGGGTGGGTTGCGTGAGGCAGCGTGCAAGCGCTGTCCCAGATGAATGGCTGCCACGTTCCGGTTCGCCGGAGCCATACAGAACCCGGCTTACAGGCCAACTGGCGATTACCTTCCTGCGGCGGTTGCTCTGCCGCAAAATCCGATTTCTTCCTATTCAAGCCATTGAAATGCCGGGAATGAGGCAAGCCTTATGGATCTTGGCTTGGCGGATTTCCTGTTCCTGAGAGGCACTTCAGGCGGCATTTGAGAATCGCTTTCCTAACCCTTTGTTAAACTTAACAGCTTATAAATCTTTGATACTGCGCCCACTTCAAAATGGGCTCATCCCATTGACGCCCATATGGTCCCATGCTATCCCAAATGCGCACTGCATCAGGGCAATCATCTGCCCATTCATCGCAAAGCAAAGGCGCCTTCCGGATCGGAAGCGTCGAAAGGACTTTGGTTCTTTCGGCTTGCGACGCTGTGCCTGATTTTGGGAGTTTCGGGCGGCAAAAAGCTCTCCGCGCTCTTTCGGGAACGGATGTTTCGTGTCATGAGCCGCTTCCTTTCGAATGCGACCAACAGGATCGATACCAAGGGTCGGGTTTCCGTCCCTGCGGCGTTTCGTTCCGTGCTGGCGCAGCGCAACGTTCAGGAGCTTTACTGCTTCCAGGACTTTGTGTTTCCGGCGATCAGCGTCGGCGGTTCGGATCTTCTGGAAAGGTTCGAACGGCAGATTGCGGCGGAGGATCCGTTTTCGCCGGATGCGAACGAGATGTCGCTTCTCATTCATGGGGGCGGGGTCTTCATGAAGCTCGACGCCGAGGGTCGGTTGATGGTCACGGATTTTATCCGCGACTTCACGGGGATCACGGACGAGGTGGCCTTCGTCGGTCGGGCGGATCACTTTCAGCTCTGGCAGCCGCAAGCATTCGCGGCCGCGCAGGCGCAGGCACGAGGGGAGCGCAGGCTGGCGGGCAGGCGTTCCTGAGAGAGCGAGGGAACGGAATGGCGGCGAATCCTGGCGGAGGTTCAACTGAAGCCGGTGGCGGACCGGTTCGCCACATTCCGGTTCTTCTCAAAGAGGTGCTTGCGGCGCTGGAGCCTTCTTCCGGCAAGGTCATTCTCGATGGCACCTTTGGTGCGGGCGGTTATACCTCAGCTATTCTGGCTGCCGGCGCCGATGTGATTGCGCTCGATCGTGATCCGACGGCGATCGCAGCCGGGCAGGCGCTCGTTGCCGCGCATGGCGATCATCTCAAGCTCATCCATTCGCAGTTCTCGCAGCTTGCCGATCATGCGCCCGATAGCGGGCTTGATGGCGTCGTGCTGGATATCGGCGTTTCCTCGATGCAGATCGATGAGGCCGAGCGCGGCTTTTCTTTCCAAAAGGCCGGCCCGCTCGACATGCGCATGTCGGCTGCAGGCGTTTCTGCCGCAGATGTCGTCAACCGCGCCAAGGTGGCTGATCTCATCCGCATCTTCCATTATCTCGGTGAAGAGAACCAGGCGCCGCGCATTGCGCATGCCATCGAAAAGCGCCGCGCCGAAAGGCCTTTCGAGACGACGCGTGATCTTGCCGGCCTCATCGAGCTGGTGACGCCGCGCAAGATGAAGGACAAGATCCATCCCGCAACACGCGTCTTTCAGGCGCTGCGCATTTTCGTCAATGACGAGCTCGGCGAACTGGCGCAGGCGTTGTTTGCTGCCGAGCGGGCGCTGAAACCCGGTGGCCGTCTCGTCGTGGTCACCTTCCATTCGCTGGAAGACCGGATCGTGAAGAAGTTCTTCTCGGATCGTGCCGGCAAGGCTTCCGGCTCCCGCCATCTGCCGATCGCGCATGAGCGGGCCGCGACCTTCGAGCCTGTCGGTAAGTCGATGGTTTCGGCCAGCGAGGAAGAAGCCGAGGCCAATCCGCGCGCCCGTTCTGCCAAGCTGCGCGCCGGCCGGCGCACTGCCGCTCCCGCTGAAGCTGAAGACATGTCGCTCTTCGGATTCCCCAATCTTGCCAGCCTCGGAAAGCTTGGAGCTTGATATGCTGAGAACGTTCGATCTTGTGCTCATCGGTGTCATGACGGCGGCAGCCGCCGTTACTTATACGATCAAGCACCGCGCCGAGTTGAAGCTCGAGGAGGTTCGTCGCCTCGAAGCGGAGATCAAGTTGGAAAAGGACACGATCGATCTCCTGAAGGCCGACTGGGCATTGCAGTCGCAGCCGAACCGGCTGGAGCGCCTGGTCAATGCCTATAACAGCGAACTGCAGCTGCAGCCGACGGATTCGACCGCACTGGCTCACGCGCGCGAGCTGCCGATGCTGAAGTCGCAAGTTCCTCCGCCTGACGTGACAGAAGCAAAGGCCGGGGACGCGAAGACTGGCGCCAAGCCGGGTGCGGCCACCGTTGCCAAGGCCCAGCCGATCCGCAAGCCGGCGGCGCGCGAAGTTGAAGATGAAGATGCGGATCAGATCGAAACGGGAGCGCTGGAATAATGTCCTTTCTTTCCCGCATCATGGTGCTGAAGAGCCAGGCGCATTTTTCCGCCGGCGTCTATAACCGTTTCGGGGCTCCTTCCGGCGTGGCGATCGAAGGCTCGCGCAAACGTAAGTCGGGGCAGGCAAGGAGCCGCGTCGGCCTGCTGATCATCGGCTTTACCGCCCTCTATGCCGTCATCGGCGGACGTCTCGTCGAATATGCGATGAAGGAGCCGGAATCGGTTTCTTCCATTCTGCCGCCCGACCGGCTGATGGCTTCGCGCCCCGACATTATCGACCGCAACGGCGAAGTGTTGGCAACCGATATCCGCACCGTTTCGCTGTTTGCCGAGCCGAACAAGATTGTCGACCCGGATGAAGCTGTTGAGAAGCTGCAGACGGTGCTTTCCGATCTCGATGCGAAGGACACCTACAAGAAGCTTGCGAACCCCACCTCGCATTTTGCCTGGCTGCGCCGCCAGCTGACGCCAAAGCAGCAGAGCCAGATCCTGGCGCTCGGTATTCCCGGTATCGGCTTCCGTCCGGAAAAGCGCCGCTTTTATCCGGGTGGTGCGACCGCTGCGCATATCCTCGGCTACGTCAATATCGACAACCGGGGCGTTGCCGGGATGGAGAAATATATCGACGATCAGGGGCTTGCCGATCTTGCCTCCGTCGGTATGACGAGCGATCAGCCGCTGGAGCCGGTGCGCCTTTCGATCGATGTGCGTGTGCAGGCAATCGTGCGCGATGTCGTCACCAATGCCGTGGTCAATTACAAGGCCAAGGGCGCTGGCGCCGTCGTTCTCGATGCGCATACGGGCGAAGTGGTCGCCATGGCGTCTGCGCCCGATTTCGATCCGAACAATCCGCAGGAAGGCTCCAAGGACGGCTGGCTGAACCGCATGTCGAATGGTACGTTCGAAATGGGCTCCACCTTCAAGACTTTCTCGACGGCGATGGCGATCGACAGCGGCAAGGTTTCGCTGAAGGACAGTTTCGACGCCACCAACCCGATCCGCATCGGGGGCTTCACCATTCACGACTTCCACGGCCAGCGGCGCTGGCTTACGGTTCCCGAAATCTTCGAATATTCCTCCAATATCGGCACGGCGAGGATGATCGATCTCGTCGGCATGGAATTGCAGAAGGAATATCTGACGCGCCTCGGCTTGCTCACCAAGATGCAGACCGAGCTGCCCGAGGTGAAGATGCCGACTCAGCCGCGCGTCTGGAAGAAGATCAATTCGATCACGATCTCCTTCGGTCATGGTGTTGCGACGACGCCGCTGCAGACGGCCGTGGCCGGAGCCGCACTCATCAATGGCGGCAAGCTGATCGAGCCGACCTTTTTGCCGCGCACCCGCGAACAGGCCGATGAGGTCGCCGAAATGGTCGTCAAGAAGAGCACCAGCGATGATATCCGTTATCTCTTCAAGCTGAACGGCATGAAGGGGTCGGGCCGCAATGCCGACGTGCCGGGCTTCCATGTCGGCGGCAAGACCGGCACGGCCGACAAGGTCGTCAACGGTCGCTACGCCAGCAATCTCAATTTCAACGCTTTTCTGGCGGCTTTCCCGATCGATAATCCGAAATATGTGGTGCTGACATTCTGTGACGAACCGCTCGACGGCGAGCAGCATCAGCGTATCGCCGCCTATACGGCAGCTCCCATGGTCAAGAACATCGTGCGTCGTGCTGCCCCCATTCTCGGTGTCGAACCGGAATTTGGCGAAGACGGCTCGGCCTTGTTGGTGTCTTATTGAGTGTGAATCAATGTCGGAGTCGATTCGTAAGGGGCGGTCGACCTGAACCAGAGAAGTGCATTCGATGAAATTGCGGGACCTCGCCGGAAATGCGTTTCCGGAAATCAAAGCTGAACTCGAAGGGCCGGCCGGCGCGCTGGAGGTAACAGGTTTGTCTTCGGACAGCCGCAAGATCGCGCCCGGCATGGCGTTTATCGCGATCGCCGGCTCCAAGGCCGATGGCGCGGGCTTCGTTGCCGATGCGGTTGCCAAGGGCGCGATCGTCGTCGTCGCCGCACACGCGACAGATGTCTCCGTACCGGTTCTTGTCGTTTCCGAGCCGCGGCGTTTCCTCTCCGTTGCTGCTTCGCGTTTCTATGGACGTCAGCCTGCGACGATGGTCGCGGTGACGGGTACGGCCGGAAAGACCTCGGTTGCCTCCTTCACGCGACAGATCTGGGCGCACGCCGGCCATGCGGCTGCAATGATCGGCACGACCGGCGTCGTTTCGCCAACGCGCAATGAGTATGGTTCGTTGACGACGCCCGATCCGGTTTCGCTGCATAAGCTGCTGGCGGAACTTGCCGATGAAGGTGTCACACATGCCTCGATGGAGGCCTCCAGCCACGGGCTCGACCAGTATCGCCTCGATGGCGTGACCCTTGCTGCGGCCGCCTTCACCAACCTCGGCCGCGACCATATGGATTACCATCCGACGGTCGAAGACTATATGGCTGCCAAAATGCACCTTTTCGACCGTATTCTGCCGAAGGGCTCGCCGGCCGTCGTCTTTGCAGATGATCCGTGGTCGGAGCAGGCGATCAAGGCTGCGGCGGCTGCTGGCCACGATGTGCGCACGGTCGGGCGCAAGGGCACTTATCTCTCGCTGAAGCGTGTCGAGCATTTCCGTCACAAGCAGGTTGCGGAAATCCATGCGGAAGGCGAGATCTTCGAGGTCGATATTCCGCTTGCCGGCGATTTTCAGGTCGCCAATGCGCTGGTTGCTGCGGCACTTGCCATGTCCACGGGTGTTCCGACAAAGATTGCCATGGCAGCGCTCGAGAAGCTGCAGGGTGCCTCCGGCCGTCTCGAACTGGTCGGCCATACAAAAGATGGCGCGCTTGCCTATGTCGATTATGCGCACAAGCCGGATGCGCTGGAGAACGTGCTAAGCTCGGTGCGGCCTTTTACGACGGGTCGGGTCATCGTCGTCTTCGGCTGCGGCGGCGATCGCGACCGCGGTAAGCGGCCGATCATGGGCGAAATTGCCTGCCGGCTGGCCGATGTCGTCTTTGTCACAGACGATAATCCACGCTCGGAGGAGCCAGCCGCCATCCGCGCGGAGATCATGGCGGCCGCCAAATGCGCTTCCGAGATCGGCGACCGCGCTCAAGCGATCCGCGAGGCGGTTCTGCAGCTGAAATCCGGCGATACGCTGATCGTTGCCGGCAAGGGACATGAAGAAGGGCAGACGATCGGCAGCGTCACACTGCCATTTTCCGATCATGCGGAAGTGCGCAAGGCTTTGGAGGAGCGGGTACCGTGAACTGGCTCTGGACCACTGAGGACATGATTGCCGCGATGGCGGGCCGTCCCTTCGGCTCGCTGCCGCAGGGTATCACCGGCATTTCCATCGACAGCCGCTCGATTGCCCCGGGTGAAGCCTTCTTCGCGATCAAGGGCGACCGTGTCGACGGGCATGACTTTGCCTCCATGGCGGTTGCCAATGGCGCGGCCCTGCTCGTCGTCAGCGAGGCCCGCCTGCCGGCCATGGGGCGCCTGACGGTGCCGATGATCGTGGTCGAGGATGTGCTTGCGGCTCTCGGCAAGCTGGGCCAAGCCTCCCGCGATCGTTCGCGCGCTAAAATCATCGCCGTCACCGGTTCGGTCGGCAAGACGACGACAAAGGAGATGCTGCGGCATGTGCTGTCGCCCTCGGGCAAAGTGCATGCGTCGGTGGCCTCCTTCAACAATCACTGGGGCGTGCCGCTGACGCTTGCGCGCATGCCGATCGACACCTATTTCGGCGCCTTCGAAGTCGGCATGAACCATCCGGACGAGATCCGTCCGCTGGTGAAGATGATCCGTCCGCATGTCGCCGTCATCACGACGATTGCGCCTGCCCATCTCGGCAATTTCAAAAGTATCGAGGAAATCGCTGCCGCCAAGGCCGAAATATTCGAAGGGCTGGAACCCGGTGGCGATGTCGTGCTCAATCGCGACAACGATCAATTCGCTTTCCTGGAGCAGGCGGCGCAATCGCTCGGCATCACCAGGATCCATTCCTTCGGGCAGCATGCCAAGGCGGAATTCCGTCTCGCGGAATTCAATGGCTCGGATGAAAGCTCGACGCTCTGGATGACGGTTCGGGGCGAGACCAAGGAAGTGCGCATCGGTGCGCCCGGCCGCCACATTGCTGAAAATGCCCTCGCCGCATTGGGTGTCGTGACGATCGTCGGCGCCAGCCTCGACAAGGCCATCGAGGCGCTTGCGACGCTGAAGCCGGAGAAGGGCAGAGGCAAGCGCTATACGCTGCCGATCGGCAATGGCAGCTTCACACTGATCGATGAAAGCTACAACGCCAATCCGGCCTCCATGCGCGCGGCAATCGCGCTGCTCGCGACAGCCGAGCCGATCGGCCGGGGACGCCGCATCGCCGTGCTCGGCGACATGCTGGAAATGGGTGAATTTGCGCCGCAGGTCCATGCGGATCTCGCCGGGCCGCTGCTGGCGGCCGGTCTCGAACATGTGTGGCTCGCGGGGCCGGAGATGGTGGCGCTGCAGGAATCGCTTCCCGACGGCGTCGCGGTCGAGCATCGCGAGAACACGGAAGAATTATTGGAATTCGTATTGAACTCGGTCGCACCTGGCGACGTGTTGATGGTGAAGTCGTCCCTGGGGATCGGTTTCGGTAAGATTGTCGCCGCGCTCCTTGACAAGTACCCGCCAGTTTCAGACACGCAACGCGAACTATGATCGGGTAAAGGGGCCCTGAATGCTGATTTGGCTAGTCGAACTGTCGGAATATTTCAAATTTCTGAATTTGTTCAGGTACATTACCTTCCGGGCGGGCGCCGCTCTTTTCACTTCCGCTCTCATTGTTTTCCTTTTCGGGCCGACCATCATCAATTCGCTGCGCATCCGGCAGGGCAAAGGTCAGCCGATTCGCGCTGACG
This sequence comes from Rhizobium sp. BK650, assembly GCF_014195325.1. GTDB lineage: Bacteria > Pseudomonadota > Alphaproteobacteria > Rhizobiales > Rhizobiaceae > Rhizobium. The sequence continues at coordinate 575,883 of NZ_JACIBK010000001.1, forward strand.
GACCGCAGACGCATTTCAAGAAAGCCGGCACGCCGACCATGGGCGGGTTGATGATTCTGGCCGGCATTGTTGGAGCGTCGCTGCTCTGGGCCGATCTTTCCAACGTCTATGTGGTGGCGACGCTGCTCGTGACGCTCGGCTTCGGCGCGATCGGCTTCTATGACGACTATCTCAAGGTCACCAAGCAGAGTCACAAGGGCTTTTCCGGCAAGGCGCGCCTCGGCATCGAGTTCATCATCGCGGGTATCGCCGTCTATTTCATGATGCGCGCGGCACTTGCCTCCGGACCCGCCGGCTCGACCTTCGGCTCCTCGATCGCTTTTCCCTTCTTCAAGGACTTCCTGATCAATATCGGCATTATGTTCGTCGTCTTCGGCGGTTTCGTCATCGTCGGCGCCGGCAATGCCGTGAACCTGACAGATGGCCTCGACGGGCTTGCCATCGTGCCGGTCATGATTGCGGCTGCCGCCTTCGGCATCATCGCCTATCTTGCGGGCAACGCCGTCTTTGCGAACTATCTGCAGATCAATTTCGTGCCTGGCACCGGTGAGCTCGCCGTCGTGCTCGGCGCCGTCATCGGCGCGGGCCTCGGATTTCTGTGGTTCAATGCGCCGCCTGCTGCAATCTTCATGGGTGACACGGGCTCGCTCGCACTCGGCGGCACGATCGGCACCGTTGCCGTTGCCACCAAGCACGAGATCGTCATGGCGATTGTCGGCGGCCTTTTCGTCATGGAAACGCTCTCTGTCATCATCCAGGTCGGCTTCTTCAAGATGACCGGCCGGCGCGTCTTCCTCATGGCGCCGATCCATCACCATTTCGAAAAGAAGGGCTGGACGGAAAGCCAGGTGGTGATCCGCTTCTGGATCATTGCCGTCGGCCTTGCCATGATCGGCCTTTCCACCCTGAAGCTGCGGTGAGGCGATCATGATCCCGATCACGACGCTTGCAGGAAAGAAAGTCGCTCTCTTCGGTCTCGGCGGTTCGGGTCTGGCGACCGCCAAGGCACTGGTCGCCGGTGGTGCCGATGTCACGGCCTGGGACGACAATCCTGACAGCGTCGCCAAGGCTACGGCAGAGGGTATTGCCACTGCCGACCTTCGCACAATCGGCTGGAGCGCGCAGGCGCTCTTCGTGCTTTCGCCCGGCGTGCCGTTCACCCATCCGAAGCCGCACTGGACGGTGGATCTGGCGCGCGCGGCGGGTGTCGATATCGTCGGCGATGTCGAACTCTTCGTGCGTGAGCGGCGAGCGCATGCTCCAGATTGCCCTTTCATCGCGATCACCGGCACCAACGGGAAATCGACGACGACGGCGCTGATTGCCCATATCCTGAAATCGAGCGGCCGTGACACGCAGCTCGGCGGCAATATCGGCACCGCTGTCCTGACGCTCGATCCGCCGAAGGCCGAACGTTATTTCGTCGTTGAGTGCTCCTCTTATCAGATCGATCTTGCGCCGACGCTCAATCCATCTGCCGGCATTCTCCTCAACCTGACGCCCGATCATCTCGATCGCCACGGGACGATGCAGCACTATGCCGACGTGAAGGAGCGGCTGGTGGCCGCCAGCGATGTCGCTGTTGTCGGCATCGATGACAGCCACTCGGCGCTGATCGCCGACCGTATCGAGCGGGCAGGAGTGAAGGTTATCAGGATCTCCCGCCGTAACGTGGTGGCTAACGGCATCTATGCCGAAGGGACCAAGCTCATCCAAGCAGCGAGCGGGGCGACGCGACCCTTCGCCGATCTCGGTGGCATCCAGACGCTGCGCGGTAGCCACAATGCACAGAATGCTGCTGCTGCGGCCGCAGCTTGTCTTGCAGTCGGCGTGTCTGCCGAGGATATCCGCGCAGGTCTTGCATCTTTCCCCGGCCTGAAGCACCGCATGCAGCCGGTCGGCCGGCGCGGCCATGTCGTCTTCGTCAATGATTCCAAGGCAACCAATGCCGATGCGGCAGCGCCGGCGCTTTCGAGCTATGACCGGATCTACTGGATTGCCGGCGGTTTGCCCAAAGCCGGCGGCATCACGACCCTTGCGCCCTATTTCCCGCGTATCGCCAAGGCCTATCTGATTGGCGAGGCGGCGGCGGAATTTGCTGCAACGCTCGGTGAGGCAGCACCCTACGAAATATCAGGCACGCTGGAACGGGCCGTGGCGCATGCGGCAGCTGACGCCGAAAAAGATGAGACCGGTGCCGTGGCCGTGATGTTATCCCCGGCTTGCGCAAGCTTCGACCAGTACAAGAACTTTGAAGTCAGGGGCGATGCCTTTGTCAGCCATGTGGCTGCCCTCGACGGCGTGACGATGCTGATCAACTCGGCAACAGGAGGCAAATGACATGGTGAGCCGCGCGGAACGTGGAGCCTTGGCCGATTGGTTCTGGACCATCGACCGCTTTTTTCTGGCCTTGTTCCTCTTCCTGATGGGCATCGGCTTCATGCTCTCCTTTGCGGCGTCGCCGGCGGTTGCCGAGCGCATCGGCCTCGAACCCTTCCACTTCGTCAAGCGCCACGCGGCCTTCATGATACCGTCGATCGCGGTCATGCTTGGTCTTTCCTTCCTGACGCCGCGGCAGATACGGCGCACCGCCATCATCCTGCTGATCGTCGCACTTGCGATGATGCTGCTGGTGCTGTTCTTCGGCCAGGAGGTCAAGGGCGGCAGACGCTGGATCTGGATCGCAGGACTTTCCATTCAGCCGTCGGAATTCATGAAGCCGGCCTTCGTCGTCGTTTGCGCATGGCTCTTTGCCGAACATGCGCGCCAGCCGGAGATACCGGGTAATCTTTTCGCCATCATCCTGTTTGGCATTGTCGTCGCTCTTCTTGTCGCCCAGCCAGATCTTGGCCAGACGATCCTGACGACGGCGGTCTGGGGCGGCATGTTCTTCATGGCCGGGATGCCATGGCTTTGGATCATCGTGCTCGGCGCCGGCGGCGCAGGCGGCCTCGTGACCGCTTACTACGTTTTCCCGCACGTGGCGGGCCGAATAAACAAGTTCCTCACCGGCGAAGGCGATACGTTCCAGATCGATACCGCCCGCGAGGCGATCATTCGCGGCGACTGGTTCGGTCAGGGACCGGGCGAAGGTATCGTCAAGCGCATCATCCCGGACGCCCATACCGACTTCATCTTCTCGGTTGCGGCCGAGGAATTCGGCATCGTCTTCTGCATCGCGCTCGTCGCCATCTTCACCGTGCTGGTGTTGCGCGGCCTGTCGCATGCCTATCGCGAACGCAACGACTTCAACCGTTTTGCCGTTGCCGGCCTCGTGCTGCAGATGGGCATTCAGTCCATCATCAATATCGGCGTCAATCTCGAACTGCTGCCGGCAAAAGGCATGACGCTGCCGCTGATTTCCTATGGTGGCTCGTCGATGGTGGCGATCTGCGTGACGGCCGGCTTCATTCTGGCGCTGACGCGCCATCGCCCGGAAAAACGTGCGCAGGACCGGAGCCTCTTCCGGGTGCCGCACGGTATGCCGGCGGAGTGAGGAATTATGAGCAAGGGCATCGTCCTTCTTGCCGCCGGGGGAACCGGCGGCCACGTGTTTCCGGCAGAGGCGCTCGCTTTCAAGCTCAGAGAGCGTGGCTATGCGGTGCATCTCGTCACCGACAGCCGTGCGGAGCGTTATGCCGGCAAGTTTCCGGCCGATGAAATCCATGTCGTGCCGTCGGCGACGATCGGTTCTAAGAGCCCCGTGGCCGTTGCCCGTTCTCTATGGAAGCTCTGGACCGGAATGCGCAGCGCAAAGCGGCTGATTCAGCGGCTGAAGCCCGTCATCGTCGTCGGCTTCGGCGGTTATCCGACCGTGCCGCCGCTGCTGGCCGCAACGCGCCTTGGCGTGCCTTCCATGCTGCACGAGCAGAATGCCGTCATGGGTCGCGCCAACAAGGCGCTCGCGTCTCGTGTCAGAGCGATTGCCGGCGGCTTCCTGCCTGAAAGCGGCGGCGCGTTTTCCGACAAGACGGTCGCGACCGGCAATCCCGTGCGACCGGCGATCCTTACCGCAGCCGAGCAGCCTTACGTGCCTTCCTACCCAGGCGAGCCATTCAATCTCGTGGTCTTCGGCGGCAGCCAGGGCGCGCAGTATTTCTCCAAAGCGATGCCGACGGCGATCAGCCTGCTCGACGATGCGCTACGCGCGCGGCTGAGGGTGACCCAACAGGTTCGTCCCGAGGATATGGAGATGGTGCGCGACTGCACAGTTCAGCTGCAGATGGGCGCCGATATTGCACCGTTTTTCACCGACATGGCGGAGCGCCTTGCCAAGGCACATCTCGTCATCTGCCGTTCCGGCGCCTCGACGGTTTCGGAAATTTCGGTGATTGGGCGCCCGGCGGTGCTGGTCCCCTATCCGCATGCCCTTGACCACGATCAGGCGGCGAATGCGGCGGCGCTCGCGGCAACCGGTGGGGCCAATGTGATCGCACAGTCGGAGTTGTCTCCGGAGCGTATCGCCTCCATCCTGACGCATGTGATGAACGACCCGGAAAAACTTGCCAACATGGCGGCGGCCGCCAAACTCGCAGGAAAACCGGATGCAGCAAACTTGCTTGCCGACATGGTTGAGGCTATTGCCGCCGGCAAGACAGTTACAGAATTCAAGGGGGCACGCACATGAAGCTGCCAAAGACGATCGGCCTTGTCCATTTCATCGGCATCGGCGGTATCGGCATGAGCGGTATCGCGGAGGTGCTGCACAATCTCGGCCACAGGGTGCAGGGATCGGATCAGTCCGACAGCGCCAATGTCCAGCGCCTGCGTGACAAGGGCATCGAGGTCTTCGTCGGCCACAAGGCGGAAAACCTCGGCGACGCCGAAGTCGTCGTCGTCTCCACTGCGATCAAGAAGAGCAATCCGGAACTCGTCGCTGCGCGCGAAAAGCTGTTGCCGGTGGTGCGCCGCGCGGAAATGCTGGCCGAACTCATGCGCTTTCGCAATGCGATCGCGATCGGCGGCACGCACGGCAAGACGACGACCACCTCGCTTGTCGCAACGCTGCTCGAAGCCGGCGGGCTGGACCCGACCGTCATCAATGGCGGCATCATCAATGCCTATGGCACGAATGCGCGCATGGGCGAGGGCGAGTGGATGGTGGTGGAGGCGGACGAGTCAGACGGTACTTTCCTGAAGCTGCCGGCCGATGTCGCCGTCGTCACCAATATCGACCCTGAGCATCTCGACCATTATGGCAATTTCGATGCCGTTCGCGCCGCGTTCAGGCAGTTCGTCGAAAACGTGCCTTTCTACGGCTTCGGCGTTATGTGCCTCGATCATCCCGAGGTGCAGGCGCTGGTCAGCCGTATCGAGGACCGCAAGGTCATCACCTACGGCGAAAATCCGCAGGCAGATGTGCGCTTCATGAATGTGCGTATAGAAGGCACGCGATCGGTCTTCGACGTGGAGATCCGCCGTCGCCGTACAGGACAGGTCACCCGGCTCGACGATCTCGTCATGCCGATGCCAGGCCGTCACAATATCTCTAATGCGACCGCGGCCGTTGCCGTCGCCAACCGGCTCGGCATTTCCAGGGAAGCCATTGCCAAGGGGCTTGCCTCGTTCGGCGGCGTCAAGCGCCGGTTTACGCTGACAGGCGAATGGAACGGCGTGCAGATTTTCGACGACTATGGTCACCATCCGGTCGAGATCAAGGCGGTGCTGCGCGCTGCCCGCGAGGCCTGCAAGGGCCGGATCATCGCCGTGCACCAGCCGCATCGCTATACGCGGCTGTCGAGCCTGTTCGAAGAATTTGCCGCCTGCTTCAACGATGCAGACAGCATTTTCATCGCGCCTGTCTACGCCGCCGGTGAGGAAGCGATCGAGGGAGCGGATTCGGAATCGCTGGTTTCCCGTATCAAATCGGGGGGGCATCGTGATGCGCGCTTCCTTCCTTCGGCGGAAGCTCTACCTCAGATGGTAGCAGAGATTGCAAAACCCGGGGACTTTGTGGTTCTTCTGGGTGCTGGTAGCATTACATATTGGGCAGCAGCGCTGCCGAAGCAGTTGCAAGACCTTTCAGGAAAGTCCGCATGAAACAGGTTAACGGGGAAAAGCTTCTTGCCTCTCTCGGAGATGGCGTAAAGGACATTCGTGGCCGATTGACGCCGGATGCCCCCATGGATCGTGTCACGTGGTTTCGCGCCGGTGGTCTTGCCGAGCTGATGTTCCAGCCGCATGATGAGGAAGATCTCATCGCCTTCCTGAAGATCCTGCCGGATGAAGTGCCGCTGACGGTCGTCGGCGTCGGTTCGAATATCCTGGTCCGCGACGGCGGTATCCCTGGCGTCGTGCTGCGGCTGTCGGCCAAGGGCTTCGGTTCCGTCGAGCTCGCCGGCGAAAACCGTATCGTCGCCGGTGCCATCTGCCCCGACAAGCATGTGGCGGCGATGGCGATGGATAATGGCATTGGCGGTTTCGCCTTCTATTACGGAATTCCCGGCGGCATCGGTGGCGCTGCCCGCATGAATGCCGGTGCCAATGGTTCTGAGACGAAGGACCGCGTCGTCGAAGTGCGGGCGATCGACCGCAAGGGCAACAAGCACGTGCTGTCGAATGCCGATATGGGCTATTCCTATCGTCATTCTGATGCCGCTGACGACCTGATCTTCACCTCGGTGGTTTTTGAAGGTTATTCCGACGACCGGGCCAAGATCCGCGCGGAAATGGATGCCGTGCGCAACCATCGTGAGACGGTACAGCCGATTCGCGAAAAGACCGGGGGCTCGACCTTCAAGAACCCGGAGGGTCATTCTGCCTGGAAACTGATCGACGAAGCGGGTTGCCGCGGCCTCGTTATCGGCGGCGCGCAGATGTCGTCGCTTCACTGCAATTTCATGATCAACATGGGACAGGCGACGGGCTACGATCTCGAATATCTCGGCGAGGAAGTGCGCCGCAAGGTTTTCGAGACGGCCGGCATCAAGCTCGAATGGGAAATCAAGCGTGTCGGCCTCTTCATGCCGGACCGTGAGGTCCACCCCTTCCAGGGCGTCACATCAGAATAGGCGCTATATTACCGCAAGCCTCAAACCTTCCCACGGCGTGACGACGGGCGACCAGCCCAGCACGTCACGGGCGTGGGAAATATCGACCTGTAGCGAGCCGCAGAGGCGCTGATAGACGGCTTCCCTTCCTGTGATCCTGGCTGCCATGTGCATCAGGGACGGCGGGAAGGGCAGCAGCATCGGTTTGACGGCGAGGCCTGCGGCAATGCCCTGGATCAGCGCGGGCGTCGAAAGATCCTCGCCATCTCCGGCAAGGAAGGTTTCGCCGGCGGCGGCGGAATGGTGCATGCAGGTGATGATGAGATCGACGAGGTTCTGTACGGCCACCAGCGTGCGGCGATTTTTCAGCGAGGCAAAGGGCAGCGGCAGCTTCTTGCGGACCAGCCCGACAAGCAGGGCAAAATTGCCGCGCGCGCCGGGACCGTAAACCAGCGGCGGGCGGATGATGACGACTTCCATCCCGGTGCGGGCAGCGATTTCGCGCAGGCCGATTTCGCTTTCCATCTTGGAAATGCCATAGGGATCGAGAGGCTTCGGAACATCATCGTGCCGGAAGGGCCGGTCGTTTTCTTCACCATTGACCTTGATCGTGCTGACGAAGACGAAGCGCTTCACGCCGGCGCGGGCTGCCTGTTCGGCAAGGTTGAGGGTGGAAGCGGTGTTGACGCGGCGGAAGTCGGCCAGCGGATCGGCAGAGCGATCGTTCATGATATGAACGCGGGCGGCGAGATGGACGATGACATTGATGCCTTGCAGCGCTGCCGTCCAATCGGTCGTCTCGGTGATATCGACAGGGAAATGCCTGACATCGGACGGGAAGGCTGATGTCGCAGCTCGCGTCGTGACCGCCAAGTCGCAAATCCGCTCTCTATGCAGTCGTTCGACAAGAGGAACGCCGACGAAGCCGGCTGCGCCGGTGACGAGGCATCGCATGATCTTCTCCCTGTTCGCCCTTGGAGGCTCTGGCTAGCCGGAAGTGTCGATTGCATCAATAAAAAAAGCCGCGGCGGGTTACGTCGCGGCTTTCTTGAGCATGGCTAGAAAGTCTTAGACTTCTTCGCGGCCCGATAGCAGGATGCAGATCAGCGAGATCGCAGCGGAGGCGGCGAGGTAGTAGCCGACAAAATCAAGGCTGTAGTTGGTCGCGAGCCAGGTGGCGATATAAGGAGCAAGCGATGCTCCGAAGATGCCGCCGAGATTGAAGGTCATCGAGGCGCCGGTGTAACGCACCATGGTCGGGAAGGGGGCCGCAAGTGCAGCGCCGATCGGACCGTAGGTGAAACCCATCAATGCAAGGCCGATGATGGAGCACAGGACAGCGCCCGTGAGGCCAGCCGTCAGCAGGCTCGCATAGAAGAAGCCGAAGATAGCGATGGCGATCGTCGTCAGGATCAGGATAAGGCGACGCGAGTAGCGGTCGGACAGCCAGCCGGAAAGCGGGATCGTCAGGCCGAAGAAGACGACGCCGACGAGCTGGATGATCAAGAACTGCTCACGCGTATAGCCGAGTTTCGTCGTGCCCCAGGACAGCGTGAAGACTGTCATCAGGTAGAAGAGCACGAAGGTGGCCACCGCGATGAAGGTGCCAAGGATCAGGCTGCGCAAATGGCCGCGAAAGACGGTCGCGACTGGAACGGCGACCCGCTCGTGCTTTTCGACTGCTTTCTGGAATTCCGGCGTTTCGGCGATTTTCAGGCGGACGTAGAGACCGACAGCGACGAGCGCGAGGCTGGCGATGAAGGGAATGCGCCAGCCATAGGCGAGAAAGTCCTCGTTGCTCATGGTTTCCGCCAGGATCAGGAAGAAGCCGGAGGAAAGGATGAAGCCGATCGGCGCGCCGAGCTGCGGGAACATAGCGTACCAGCTGCGCTTGCCGGGAGGGGCATTTTCGGTGGCGAGCAGCACTGCCCCGCCCCATTCGCCGCCAAGGCCGAGGCCCTGACCGAAGCGGCACAGCGCGAGCAGAAGCGGAGCGGCGATGCCGATCGTATCATAACCCGGCAGCATGCCGATCACGACGGTCGACAGGCCCATGGTCATGAGCGCTGCCACGAGAGTCGCCTTGCGGCCGACCTTGTCTCCGAAATGGCCGAAGACCACCGCGCCGAAAGGGCGGGCGAAGAAGGCGATCGAGAAGGTCACCAGCGACTGCAGGAGTGCGGAGGTCGGATCGCTCGAGGGGAAGAAAAGGTGCGGGAAAACGATGACGGCTGCCGTCGCGTAGACGTAGAAGTCGAAGAATTCGATGGTGGTGCCTATGAGGCTAGCGATCAGGACGCGTGCCGGCGAATTGACTTGCGCGCTGTTCGAAGGGCTCGGCGATACGGAGATCGCTTCTGTCATGTTCATTCCAATCAGTATTTTTATCGATTTCCTTGGGAGGCCGCCGCTCTTAACGCAATTTTAAGGCTGAGAAAATGCCTAGACACGCAAGAATATGAGGCGGGCGATATTATCTGCCAGTGTGGCTGGGACGCCGCCATGTCGAGTATTCTCAGCCTTCCTTCAGTCTTGTATCGGCTTTATGCAGGCCAGCCGCGAACTTGACGGGAATCAAATTGTATCTGATTTCTGAAGAACTCTCTGGTTGAGAGAGTGGAGGGGCACATATGCAAAAAAGTCTTGCTGCCGAGTTTTTCGGCACATTCTGGCTGGTTTTCGGCGGATGCGGCAGTGCCGTGCTCGCGGCTGCGTATCCTGAACTTGGAATCGGTTTTGCTGGCGTAGCGCTGGCGTTTGGTTTGACCGTCCTCACCATGGCCTATGCGGTGGGCGGTATTTCCGGCGGCCATTTCAATCCTGCAGTCTCTCTCGGCCTCGTCGCTGCGGGACGTTTTCCCGCCGCACGTCTCATTCCCTATATCGTCGCACAGGTGGTCGGTGCGGCCGTCGCTGCCGCTGCGCTCTATATGATCGCTAGCGGCAAGGCGGGTTTCGAGCTTGGAGGGTTTGCTGCCAATGGATATGGCGAACATTCTCCGGGCGGCTATTCGTTGCTTTCGGCGCTGCTGATCGAAGTTCTGCTGACGATGTTTTTCCTGATCATCATCCTAGGCTCGACCAGCAGCAGAGTGCCCGCCGGCTTTGCACCGCTTGCAATCGGCCTTGGGTTGACCCTGATTCACCTCGTCGCGATTCCCGTGACGAATACCTCGGTCAATCCGGCGCGTTCCACCGGGCAAGCGCTTTTCGTCGGTGGTTGGGCGCTGCAGCAACTCTGGCTGTTCTGGGTCGCGCCTCTAGCGGGAGGTGCGATCGGCGGCCTCATCTGGAAGTTCTTCGGCGATAAAGACTGACCGCAAAACATCGAAGCATGCCATTGAGCCCGCGTGGTTTTTTCCACGCGGGTTTTTCTTTTCCGTTCTCCTCATAGACTGTTGCCCGCGAGGTCCGCCGGGCTGCAAGGGTGAAAAATGAACCAAATAGCAAGGGGGAGTTAACGAAAGTAAACGGTTCGTTAACCATAATGTTGTTCTAATGCACCCGGGTCAGACAAAGGCTGCGACCTGCGAGAACAGCTCCGCGCAAGCCTCGGTTCTGCAATGTGAAAGTTATTTTTGGGGATGTCGATGAGTCGTGAGCACGTAGCTGTCCTGATGGGCGGGTTTTCCTCGGAGAGGCCTGTCAGCCTTTCCTCGGGAAAGGCGTGCGCCGATGCGCTTGAGGCCGAAGGTTTCAAGGTGACGCGCATCGATGTCGAGCGTGACATCTCCGAAAAACTCTCCGCCGTGAAGCCGGATGTTGTCTTCAACGCCTTGCATGGGCCTTTCGGGGAAGATGGCACCATTCAGGGTATTCTTGAATATCTGCAGATCCCCTATACGCATTCGGGCGTGCTTGCCTCCGCGCTTGCCATGGACAAGGCCCGCGCGAAGCGTGTGGCTGCCGCTGCCGGCGTTCCGGTTGCTGAGTCCCAGGTTCTGAACCGTTTCTCGTTTCCGTCCGAGCATCCGATGAAGGCGCCCTATGTGGTCAAGCCGGTGCGGGAGGGGTCCAGCTTCGGGGTCGTCATCGTTGGCGAGGATCAGGCGCATCCGCCGCAGATCATCGGTTCGGCCGAGTGGCGCTATGGCGAGGAAGTCATCGTCGAGCGGTACATCCATGGTCGCGAGCTGACCTGCGGTGTCATGGGCGATCAACCCATGGATGTCATCGAGGTGGTGCCGCAGGGCCACAATTTCTATGATTACGACTCCAAGTATGCGGCGGGTGGCTCAAAACATGTCTTGCCGGCTAAAATTTCACCGAAAATTTACCAAAAAATACAAACATTGGCGCTAAGGGCGCATCAAGCAATCGGTTGCCGCGGCGTCAGTCGGTCCGACTTTCGTTATGACGATCGTTTCTCCGAAGACGGCGAGCTCATCTGGCTGGAGGTCAACACCCAGCCAGGCATGACGCCAACCTCCCTTGTGCCCGAAATGGCCGGCTATGCCGGATATTCCTTTGGTGCATTTCTCCGGTGGATGGTGGAGGACGCGTCTTGTTTGCGTTGACGGTCAAAAAGATAGGGCGCCCCAGCCGTCATGTCGAACTTCCCCATGCGGAGGCCGATGACCGCCGCGTGCTGCCGCGTCCGCTGCGCCGTGTCGTGCGCTTCCTTGTAAGTCTCGGAACCGGCCGTATCCACATTCCGGCCCATACGGGCACGGTTTCCGCGCTCGGTTTCCTGGCTGCGACGGGTCTCTATGGCATGTCGCTTGGCGGTCATACTGAAGCCGTCGCCCAGGCGACGACGAGTGCTGTCGGCTTTGCCATCGAGGACGTGAAGGTTTCCGGCAACAGCCAGACCTCGGAAATCGAGATCCTGCAGCTTCTCGGTCTCGATGGCGCGACATCGCTCGTGTCTCTCGATGTCGATGCCGCTCGCCAGAAGATCGCACGTCTTCCCTGGGTCGAGAATGTGGAAGTCCGCAAGGTCTATCCAAAGACGATCGAGGTGAAGCTCTCGGAACGTACGGCCTATGCCATCTGGCAGCACGGCCAGGAGCTTTCGCTGATCGAGAAGAGCGGCAGCGTGATTGCGCCGCTTCGTGACAACAAGTATTCGACCCTGCCGCTCGTCGTCGGCCGCGATGCCGAGACGGCCGCAGCCTCGATCCAGGACGTGTTTGCCAAGTGGCCTGACGTTAAGGCCCGCGTGAAGGCCTATGTCTGGGTTTCCGGCCGCCGCTGGGACCTGCACATGGACAATGGCGTCGTCGTCAAGCTGCCGGAAGATGATGTCGACCAGGCGCTCGCAACGCTCTCGAAATTCGATAAGGAACACCAGCTTCTGGAGCGCGATATCGCTGCAGTCGATCTCAGGCTACCGGATCGTACGACGATTCAGCTGACGCCGGAGGCGGCAGACCGCAGGCAGGCGGCAGTTGCGACACGCACCAAGGAATTGAAGAAGGCGGGGCAGAATATATGAGCATGTTCGGTTCATCCCATTTTGGATTGCCGCGCCTGAAGCCGCTTTCGTCAAAGCGGTCGCATATCGTTTCGGTGCTCGACATCGGCTCGACCAAGGTCGTTTGCATGATCGGCCGGCTGACGCCGCGTGAGGAAAGCCAGATCCTGCCGGGCCGCACTCACAATATCGAGATCATCGGCATCGGCCATCAGCGTTCGCGCGGCATCAAGACCGGCGTCATTGCCGATCTCGACGCGCTGGAAAGCGTCATCCGTCTCGCCGTCGATGCGGCCGAGCGCATGGCGGGCCTGACCGTCGAAAGCCTGATTGTCAACCTGACGGCCGGCCGTCTTGGCAGCGATATCTACACGGCGACCATCGATCTCGGCGGCCAGGAAGTCGAGCTCAACGACCTGAAGAAGGTGCTTTCGGCAGCCTGCCAGCAGTCGCTGCGCCAGGATCGAGCCGTCCTGCATTCGCTGGCAACCGGCTTTTCGCTCGACGGCGAGCGCGGCATCCGCGATCCCCTGGCAATGTACGGCGATGCGCTCGGCGTCGACATGCATGTCGTGACGGCGGAGCGCTCGGCACTCAAAAATCTCGAGCTCAGCGTCAACAGGGCGCATCTTTCGGTGGAAGGAATCGTCGCAACACCTTATGCATCCGGTCTTGCCGCACTCGTCGACGATGAAGTCGAGCTTGGCTGTGCGGCCATCGACATGGGCGGCGGCACGACGACGATCTCGGTCTTTGCCGAAGGCAAGCTTGTCCATACCGATGCTGTCGGCCTCGGCGGTCATCATGTGACGACCGACCTCGCACGCGGCCTTTCCACCCGGATCGAGGATGCAGAACGTTTGAAGGTGGTCCACGCTTCGGCGCTGACGAATTCTTCCGACGAGCGCGAACTGATCTCCATTCCGCCGATCGGCGAGGATGACCGTGATCAGCCGAGCCAGGTGCCGCGGGCTCTCGTTTCGCGCATCGTATCGGCGCGCATCGAGGAGACGATGGAACTCATTCGCGACCGCATCCAGCGTTCGGGCTTCAGCCCGATCGTCGGCAAGCGTGTCGTGCTGACGGGCGGCGCAAGCCAGCTCACCGGCCTTGCCGAAGTGGCGCGGCGCATTCTTGCCCGCAACGTTCGCATCGGCCGTCCGATGGGTGTCTCGGGCCTGCCGACGGCGGCCAAAGGCCCGGCCTTTTCGACGGCTGTCGGACTGATGATCTATCCGCAGGTCGCGGACATGGAAACACACGCGTCACAGAGCAGCCTGCTCATGTCGCTTGGGGGTAATAACAGCCGCATCGTCCGCATGGGCCAGTGGCTGAAGGAAAGCTTTTGAAATTGAGTGAATTGGCCGGCGTGGCGATGCGGCCAGAAAGAGAAGGAACAGGTACCATGACTATCAAGCTGCAAAAGCCTGACATCACCGAGCTGAAGCCGCGCATCACCGTTTTCGGCGTCGGCGGCGGCGGCGGCAATGCCGTCAATAACATGATTTCCGCCGGCCTCCAGGGCGTCGATTTCGTCGTCGCCAATACGGACGCCCAGGCGCTGACCATGACGAAGGCGGAACGGGTCATTCAGCTCGGCGCCAATGTTACCGAAGGCCTCGGCGCCGGCTCGCAGCCTGAAGTCGGCCGTGCAGCCGCCGAAGAGTGCATCGACGAGATTATCGATCATCTGAACGGCACGCATATGTGCTTCGTCACTGCCGGCATGGGCGGCGGCACCGGTACGGGTGCTGCTCCCGTCGTCGCACAGGCCGCTCGCAACAAGGGCATCCTGACGGTCGGCGTCGTCACCAAGCCGTTCCACTTCGAAGGCGGCCGTCGCATGCGTCTGGCCGAAGCCGGCATTCAGGAGCTGCAGAAGTCTGTCGATACGCTTATCGTCATTCCGAACCAGAACCTCTTCCGCATCGCCAACGACAAGACGACCTTCGCCGACGCCTTCGCCATGGCTGACCAGGTTCTCTACTCGGGCGTTGCCTGCATCACCGATCTGATGGTGAAGGAAGGTCTCATCAACCTCGACTTCGCCGACGTTCGCTCTGTCATGCGCGAAATGGGCCGCGCGATGATGGGTACGGGCGAAGCATCCGGTTCCGGCCGTGCCATGCAGGCTGCCGAAGCGGCGATCGCCAACCCGCTGCTCGACGAAACCTCGATGAAGGGTGCACAGGGCCTGTTGATCTCCATCACTGGCGGTCGCGACCTCACGCTCTTCGAAGTCGACGAAGCTGCGACCCGCATCCGCGAAGAAGTCGATCCGGATGCCAACATCATCCTCGGCGCAACTTTCGACGAATCGCTGGAAGGCATCATCCGCGTCTCGGTCGTCGCCACCGGCATCGACCGCGCCATGGGCGAGGGTACCGATCGTGTGTTCCAGCCGGCAGTAAAGCCAGTGATCCGTCCTTCCGCGGCCGTTGCTCCGGCACCGGCCGCAGTTCAGCCTGCTCCGGTCATGCAGGCACCGAAAGCCGACCAGATTGCGCAAACCATCCGCGAAGCTGAAGTCGCTATGGAACGCGAACTGGAAATCCCGGCTCCACGTGCCGCTGCTCCCGTCCAGCAGCAGCCGGTGATGCAGGAAACCTTCCGTCCGCAGAGCAAGATCTTCGCTTCCGCACCAGAAGCTGCCCCGGTCATGCGTCAGGCGCCGGTTCAACAGGCTTCCGTCATGCATCAGCCGGCTCCGCAGCCGGTCATGCAGCAGCAGCCGATGCACCAGCCCGCTCGTCATGAGCCTGTCATCCGCCAGGCTCCGGAGCAGGTTCGTATGCCAAAGGTCGAAGATTTCCCGCCGGTCGTGCAGGCGGAGATCGACCACCGTTCGCAACCCGCTGCTTCGCACGTACAGGAAGAGCGCGGTCCGATGGGGCTGCTCAAGCGAATCACCAATTCGCTCGGCCGCCGCGAAGAGGAAGTCGCTCCGGAAATGACGTCTGCGCCGGCCGCTGCTTCGCAGCAGCGCCGCCCTCTATCGCCCGAAGCAAGCCTCTATGCACCGCGTCGCGGCAACCTCGACGACCAAGGCCGTGCCGTACCGCAGGCTCGCATGATGCAGGAAGACGACCAGCTGGAAATTCCAGCCTTCCTGCGCCGTCAGTCGAGCTGAGAGAGCACTTCTCCACAGAAAACGCCCGGGACCGAAACCCCGGGCGTTTGCATTTCTACATGCTTGAATTCTAAATGCTTTTGCCGCTGCGGATTTCGTAACAAATCGAAACGAACAGTGATTTGGATTGCAGCGCCGGTCCACGTAAGTATGAGGCAAGCGAACTGCCCTTGGAGTCGCTTCGAGCGGTCCGGGCAGTGTAGAAGAAAGATCCGGTCGGTTGGCAGCAACGGATACGGAAGAATAAAGGCAGAATTTATGGGACTTGGCTTGCTGGGCTTTCAGACGACGGTATCGCGTCCGGTAACTCTCTCGGGTATCGGCGTGCATTCGGGTGCTGATGTTTCGATCACTTTCAATCCGGCCGAAGCCGGTACGGGCGTGATTTTCCAGCGTGTTCACGAGAATGGCGACATCACCGAACTGAAGGCGGTTTCCTCGCAGGTCGGCAATACCGATCTCTGCACCGTTCTCGGGTTCTCGCCGGCGCATTCCGTCGCGACGATCGAACATGTCATGGCAGCCGTTTATGCTCTCGGTCTCGACAATGTCGTGATCGAAGTCAACGGCGCTGAAATGCCGATCATGGATGGCAGCTCGGTTCCCTTCGTCGAAGCCATCGAACAGGTCGGCCTCGTTTCCCTTGGCGTCAAGCGTCGCTACATCCGCATCACCAAGCCGGTTCGCATCGAGCACGGCGGTTCCTGGAGCGAATTCCGCCCCTATGACGGCACGCGCTTCGAAGTCGAGATCGATTTCGAGTGCCCGCTGATTGGCCGCCAGAAGTGGGAAGGCGATCTCACCGCCACCGTTTTCAAGGCAGAACTGTCGCGCGCGCGCACTTTCGGCTTCATGCGCGATGTCGAGCGTCTGTGGGCTTCGGGCCATGCTCTTGGCTCCTCGCTTGAAAATTCCGTCGTCATCTCCGACGACAACACCGTCATCAATGTCGAAGGCCTGCGCTATGCCAAGGACGAGTTCGTGCGTCACAAGACGCTCGACGCTGTCGGCGATCTGGCGCTTGCCGGCGCGCAGTTCATCGGCTGCTACCGTTCCTATCGCGGCGGTCACAAGATGAACGCCAACGCTCTCAAGGCCCTGCTCAGCGATCCCTCGGCCTATGAAGTAGTCGAGACGTCGACGCCGCGCCAGCGCGTTGCCGTTCGCGAATTCATTGCAGTCAATGCGCCGGAATTCGCCCCCTGGTCGGCATGACCTCCATTATACCAATTAAGGCCAGGGCCGCCTCCCAACGGGGGCGGTTTTTTTATGGAATGGGGTGGATGGAGCGCCGATAGATGTGTTGCGGCATATATTTAGTCGCGCCAACTTCGAATGCCGGTGAAAAGCCTGGTATTCTCGGCGGTGCTGCCACAAAAATGCGTTAATGCGTGATCATTGCGTTGCTCTCGATGCACATTTGTGGCTAGAAACGCCAGCTAGGCGTGGCTGCTGTGGAGTGGACGGCGGCGGTGGGATTCTTTCGAATGGCTTATGCAAGGTCTGACATGATGATGAAGACAGCGCGCGCTTTGCTCGCATCCGTGATGGTGCTGAGCGCAGGCGCTTTGATTTCCGGCTGCCAGTCGGACCCAGATATCGACATCACCAAGCTCGGCTTCGAAACCGATCCGCCAGATGTGCTCTACACGCAGGGCCTTGCCAATATGAAGGCCGGCAACATGGCCGAAGCAGCCCGCAAGTTCGATGCGATCGACGCGCAGAATCCCTTCTCCGAATGGGCGCGCAAGGCGCTCGTGATGAGCACCTTCGTCAAGTACCGCCAGGGCCGTTTCGACGACGCGCTGGCATCCGGCAACAAGTACATGTCGCAATATCCGAAGTCCAAGGATGCAGCTTACGTGCAGTATCTGGTGGGCCTGACCTATTCCAAGCAGATCGTCGACGTGACGCAGGACCAACGCGCCTCGCAGAAGACGATCGACGCGATGCAGGCCGTCGTCGACAACTATCCCGATTCCGAATATGTGGATGACGCGCAGGCCAAGATCCGTTTTGCGCGCGACCAGCTCGCCGGCAAGGAAATGCAGGTCGGTCGCTACTATATGGAACGCAAGGAATATCTTGCCGCGATCTCGCGCTTCCGCATCGTCGTCGAGAAATATCCGAACACGAATCAGGTCGAGGAGGCACTCGCTCGCCTTGTCGAAGCCTATTACGCGATGGGTGTCGTCGACGAGGCGCAGACGGCTGCTGCCGTTCTCGGTCACAATTATCCCGACAGCCAGTGGTATGCTGATTCTTACAAGCTGCTGCAGTCGGGTGGCGCGGAGCCGCGTGAAAACAAGGGTTCGTGGATCGCCGCAGCGGGCAAGAAACTCCTTCTCGGTTCCTGAGGCCAATGCTGATCCAGCTTTCGATCCGCGATATCGTTCTGATCGAGCGGCTGGATCTCGCCTTCGAGACCGGCCTCTCCGTGCTGACGGGTGAGACGGGCGCTGGCAAATCCATCCTGCTCGACAGTCTTTCGCTGGCTCTTGGCGGGCGCGGCGATGGCGGCCTCGTGCGCCACGGCGAGGACAAGGGCCAGGTGACCGCCGTCTTCGATGTCGGCCTGGATCACGGCGCTCGCAAGCTCTTGCGTGAAAATGGCATCGACGACGAAGGCGACCTGATCTTTCGCCGCCAGCAATCATCTGACGGGCGCACCAAGGCCTATGTGAACGACCAGCCCGTCAGCGTTCAGCTCATGCGTCAGGCCGGCCAGATGCTGGTCGAAATCCACGGCCAGCACGACGACCGCGCGCTGGTCGATACCAATGCCCACCGGACGCTGCTCGACGCCTTCGCGGGCCTCAGCGATGATGTGCAGGGCGTGGCCGCACTTTACCGCCAATGGCGCGACAGCGAGCGTATGTTGAAGAAGCACCGGGAGAAGGTCGAGGCCGCGGCTCGCGAGGCTGACTATCTGCGCTCCTCCGTGGAAGAGCTGGAAAAGCTTTCGCCGCGCGATGGGGAGGAAGACGAGCTTGCCGACCGCCGCCAGAAGATGATGAAGGCGGAGCGCATTGCCGACGATATTGCCGAAGCTTCCGAGTTCCTGAACGGCAATGCCTCTCCCGTGCCGCATATCGCCTCGCTGGTGCGCCGTCTGGAGCGCAAGAGCCACGAGGCGCCCGGATTGCTGGAAGACACCGTAGCGCTGCTTGATGCGGCGCTGGACCAGCTTTCCAACGCGCAGATGGAAGTCGAGGCGGCATTGCGCAAGACGGAATATGATCCGAAGGAGCTGGAGAGGGTTGAAGAGCGTCTGTTTGCGCTGCGCGCTGCCTCCCGCAAATATTCCGTTCCAGTCACTGAGCTTCCCGCTCTTGCCGTGCGCATGATCAGCGATCTTGCCGATCTCGATGCCGGCGAGGAGCGTCTCTCCAAGCTCGAGGTGGAAGTCGAGGTCGCCAAGGCGAGTTACGATGCGGCCGCCCGCTCGCTTTCGGAGAAGCGTCACCATGCCGGTGATGCGCTGGCGCAGGCCGTCATGGCCGAGTTGCCGGCACTGAAGCTCGAGCGCGCGCGTTTCATGGTGGAGATCACCACGGATGAGGAGGAAGCGACGGCCGAAGGTATCGATGTCGTCGAATTCCACGTCCAGACCAATCCGGGCACACGGCCGGGCTCGATCATGAAGGTTGCCTCGGGCGGCGAACTCTCGCGCTTCCTGCTGGCGCTCAAGGTGGCGCTTGCTGATCGCGGTTCGGCGCCGACGCTCGTCTTTGACGAAATCGACACTGGTGTGGGTGGCGCGGTGGCTGATGCGATCGGTCAGCGGCTGAAGCGGCTTTCCGAGCGGGTGCAGGTTCTCTCCGTCACCCATGCGCCGCAGGTGGCCGCACGCGCTGCCACGCACCTGCTGATATCCAAGGGACCGTCAGGCGAGGGTTCCGACAAGATCGCCACGCGCGTCGCCGCTATGGCCGAGAAGGATCGCACGGAAGAGATCGCCCGCATGCTCGCCGGCGCCTCCGTCACGGAAGAGGCGCGGGCGGCTGCTGCGCGGCTGCTGGCTGGCAACGGCTAGACTTCCACTGCTGGTGACAAGGCTTGAGCACTGCGCTATCAGGCGTCATCCCCACGGTAAGGTCCTGCATCCCATGCGGCTCTTCCATTTCAGCGACGATCCCACCATTACGATTTTCGAGCCGCGGCCGGTATGTATCGCCTCCGAGCGCCCGCCCGGCAGGGAGTGGCTGAATGGTCCGCTCGTCTGGGCGATCGATGATGTCAATGACTTCATGTATCTCTTCCCGCGTGACTGCCCGCGCATTCTAATCTGGGCAAAGCCGGAGACATCGGAAGAAGACCGGCAGCTGTTGGGCGGGTGGCGCGGTGCGGCTTATATCGAACGCGGCTGGTTGGAGCGCTTGCAGGCTGGACGCATCCATCGCTACGAGATGCCGACGGAGAGCTTCGAGGATTTGCAGGATGCGGGAATGTGGGTGTCTCGCAAGGCCGTCGTGCCGCTGGCGCTCTCTGTTGTTTCCAGGCTCGATTTCGAATTTGCGCCGCGCGGCATCGAGCTTAGGGTCGTTGAGAGCCTGATGCCTTTGAAGGCGTTGCGGGAGACCACGCTGCATGTCAGCGCCATAAGGCTGCGCAATGCGCAGCCATGATTTCCGAACATTGGTGCTATTTCAATCGCGGAATTTTGCTCTAAAACCATTGCAGATTCTCTGGAGTGAAGCTGCATGTCGACCGAATCCGTCGCTGTTGAGGACCTGACCCTTGAAGATGCTGCCATCGAACTGGAACGGCTGGCCAAGGAGGTTGCGCGTAACGACGCGCTCTATCATGGCAAGGATCAGCCGGAGATTTCCGATGCGGATTACGACGCGCTGAAGCGCCGCAACGATGCGATCGAGGCGCGCTTCCCGGAACTTATTCGCGAGGACAGTCCGTCACGCCGCGTCGGTGCGGCCCCTTCCGCCACCTTCGCGCCGGTCATCCATTCCCGCCCGATGCTGTCACTCGACAATACTTTCTCACAGGAAGATGTGCGTGACTTCGTTGCCAGCGTCTACCGTTTCCTCGGCCGCCTGCCTGACAATTCCATCGCCTTTACCGCCGAACCGAAGATTGACGGGCTTTCCATGTCGATCCGTTACGAGAACGGCAAGCTGGTGACGGCTGCGACGCGCGGCGACGGCACGACGGGCGAGAACGTCACGGCCAATATCCGTACGATCAAGGAAATTCCGAATGAGCTGCCGAAGGGCGTTCCATCCGTCGTGGAAGTGCGCGGCGAGGTCTATATGGCCAAGAGCGACTTCATGGCGCTGAACGCCCAGATGGAGGCCGAGGGCAAGCAAACCTACGTCAACCCGCGCAATACGGCCGCTGGCTCGCTGCGTCAGCTTGATGCGAAGGTGACGGCGAGCCGGAAGCTGAGATTCTTCGCCTATGCCTGGGGCGAGATGTCGGACATGCCTGCCGATACGCAGATGGGCATGGTCGAGAAGTTCAAGGAGTGGGGTTTCCCGGTCAATCCGCTGATGAAGCGGCTGAATTCCGTTGATGATATCCTTGCGCACTATGCCGAGATCGGCCTCGAACGGCCTGATCTCGATTACGATATCGACGGCGTCGTCTACAAGGTCGACAGCCTCGAACTGCAGCAGCGCCTTGGCTTCCGCTCGCGCAGCCCGCGCTGGGCGACGGCGCACAAGTTCCCGGCCGAACAGGCTTTCACCATCGTCGAGAATATCGATATTCAAGTCGGCCGCACCGGCGCGTTGACGCCGGTGGCGCGGCTGACGCCGATTACCGTCGGCGGCGTGGTCGTCACCAATGCGACGCTGCACAACGAGGACTATATCAAGGGCATCGGCAACAATGGCGAGCGCATCCGCGAGGAGGAGCACGATATTCGCATCGGCGACACCGTCATCGTGCAGCGCGCGGGCGACGTGATCCCGCAGGTACTCGATGTCGTGACGGAAAAGCGTCCGGCTGAGGCGCAACCCTACCAGTTTCCCAAAGTGTGCCCGGTCTGCGGTTCGCATGCGGTGCGTGAACGGCATGAGAAGACCGGCAAGCTCGATTCCGTCACTCGCTGCACCGGCGGCTTCATCTGCCGGGCGCAGGCGACGGAAGAGCTGAAACATTTCGTTTCGCGCAATGCCTTCGATATCGAGGGACTTGGCTCCAAGCAGATCGACTTCTTCTTCGAGAGCGAGGACCCGGCGCTGCAAATCCGCACGGCGCCCGATATCTTCACGCTGGAGAAGCGGCAGCAACAGTCGATCACCAAGCTGGAGAATATCGATGGTTTCGGCAAGGTTAGTGTTGGCAAGCTCTATGCGGCGATCAACGATCGGCGCAGCATTGCCCTTCATCGCTTCATCTATGCGCTCGGTATTCGCCATGTGGGTGAGACGACGGCGAAGCTGTTGGCGCGCTCCTATAACAGCTATGAAGCCTTTGCGACTGCGATGAAGGAGGCTGCACCGCTAGCGGGCGATGCATGGAACGATCTCAATGCCATCGAGGGCATCGGAGAAGTCGTGGCGCGGGCAATCGTGGAGTTTTATAAAGAGCCGCGCAATATCGAGGTGATAGGGCGCCTGCTCGACGAGGTGACGCCGCAGGAGGCCGAGCAGCCGGTTACGACCGGCAGCCCGGTCGCCGGCAAGACCGTTGTCTTTACCGGTTCGCTGGAAAAGTTCACCCGTGAAGAGGCGAAGGCGAGGGCTGAAGGCCTCGGGGCAAAGGTGGCAGGCTCCGTCTCCAAGAAGACCGATATCGTTGTTGCCGGCCCCGGCGCCGGCTCCAAGCTCGACAAGGCTCGCGAACTTGGCGTCCAGACCATGGACGAGGATGAGTGGCTGGCGTTGATTGGTGGGTGAGCGAAGGGCGGTTCCGATAGGGCCGTTTTTCGTCAGGCCGCGCTCTACTCGGCGTCATCCTCGGGCTTGTCCCGAGGATCTGCAACGCATCAACATACGAAACGGCGGCAGATGCTCGGGACAAGCCCGAGCATGACGGAGAGAGGTTGGCCCGTCTGCGGTCGAGCCTGCCGCTTTTCACCCCCTCAGCCGCGCCATCGTATACGCGTCGACATATTGCCCGTCGCGATAGCCGAAGGACCTGAACAGACCCTCTTTCTCGAAGCCGAATTTCTCGTAGAGGCGGATGGCGGCAGCGTTATCCGTGTAGACGGTCAATTCCATCCGCTTGATATCGTGCCAATTGTCGGCGGCGTCGAGCATGGCGGCCATCAGGAAGGTTCCGATCCCTCGGCCGGTGAAATCGTCATGCACGCCCATGCCCATATTGGCGGCGTGCTGGCGTCGTCCCTCGAAGCGGTTCATGCCAGCATTGGCGACGATCCTGCCATCGAGTTCGACGACGAGATTGAGCGCGCCGGGCGAGGGGTTTTCCATGCGCTTGCGCACCGCATCGATGCTTTGAAAGGGTGGGCGCAGCGTGCCGGCGCGATAGCCGGGTAGGTTTATCAGTTCGGTGACGGCTTCGGCGTCGCTCACGCGCAGGGCGCGAACGCTGAGGCCTCTCAGATAAGGCTTTTCGGGTGGGGTATCCTGGTTGGCAGACATCATGCTCTCCTTGAGTTGAAAAAGAGGAGAGCTGAGTTTCCGAAACCCTGCTTTCCTCGGCAGGGTTCTCGGGACGATCGGACGGCTAGTGACGCACCATCTCTCCCGCGTACCCTGCAAGGGTCGTGGTAAAAAGATGCATATTGGGGGTCACAGAGTTGATCATGGGCGGAAGTTTCGCCATCTGCGTGCAGATGTCAACAGGCGACTATTTGCCTTCGCATGCGGCTGTCCTTATTCCAATGGGTACAGACGATTCGGAAATTTGCCCGTGAAGACCATCGCTATCGATTTCGAGACAGCCAATGAACAGCGTGGCAGCGCGTGTTCGGTCGGTCTTGCCTGGATCGAGGACGGGCAGGTGACGCGGGTGGAGGAGCGGCTGATCCGCCCACGCGATATGCGCTTTTCCGGCATGAATATCGCGATCCACGGCATCCGCCCTGAGCATGTCGAGGATGCGCCTGAATTTCCTGAAGTTATGGACGAGTTCCTTGAGGATTTCCGGGGCGCGACGATGATCGCCCATAATGCAGCCTTCGATTTCAGTGTCTGGCGGGCGAGCCTCGATCTCTACCGGCAGTCCTATCCGGAGCTCACCTATCTCTGCAGCCTGAAGATGGCGCAGCGCATCTGGCCGCATTTTCTGTCGCACCGGCTGAACCTCATCGCCGAACATCTCGGTCTGCGCTTTGTCCACCACAACGCGGCTGAAGATGCCGCCGTCTGCGCTGCGGCAGCGATCGAGATGGCGAGGGCGGTCAAAGCTGCAACGGTTGCCGCCATTCCTGCTGCCATCGGCATGAAACCCGGCAGGCTGACGGCCGGCGGTTACAAGCCTTGCACCTGCCGCAAGGCGTGAGCCTCAGGTTTTCTTGTAAAGATTTAGGCCATTCTTATCTTAGCTTGCGGATCAACACGGGAGTTGCCATGTCCGCTTTGCGCAATCTTTTCCTTGGCTCAATATTCCTCGCGGCCTCC
Source organism: Rhizobium sp. BK650 (assembly GCF_014195325.1). Classification (GTDB taxonomy): domain Bacteria; phylum Pseudomonadota; class Alphaproteobacteria; order Rhizobiales; family Rhizobiaceae; genus Rhizobium. The sequence goes on from NZ_JACIBK010000001.1 coordinate 599,967, forward strand.
GCGGGCGCGACCTCAGCTGAAGTCGTCGGCAAGGTCGGGGTCGACTGGATCGGCAATGACATCATCGTCGACGCGGTCTCCGATCCCGAAGTGAAGGGCGTGACCTGCCATGTCACCTATTTCGACCGCAGCCTTATCGACCGTTTCAAGAACGGCAACTGGTTCGAAGATCCCTCGAACAATTCTATCGCCTGCCGCCAGACGGGACCGATCGAGATTGGCAATATCGATTTGTCCAAGGATGGCAGCGAAGTGTTTCGCCAGGGCATGTCGCTGATCTGGAAGACCCTTGTCGTCAACAGGATCTACGACAAGGCCAACAATACGCTGATCTATCTTGCTCATTCACGGCAAGTGACGGATGGTTCGGCGAAGATGTCGATTTCGACCATTCCGCTCTATGGGCAGGATGTGGTGTGGAAGAATGGGAAACCGCAATGAAAAAGGCCCGGACGAGCCGGGCCTTCATACTCGGGATATCGAAACGTATCAGGCAGCTTCGCGCGCCAGCTCGTCGGCGATGACGGTGTCGAGGTTGAGGAAGCAGACCATGGTCTTTTCCAGAGCCACGATGCCGCGGCAGAAGGCGCGCTGGGCTTCCGGAATGATTTCCGGCGGCGGCTGCAGGTCTTCGCTCTTGATGGTCATCATGTCGGAGACCTGTTCGACCAGCAGGCCGACCAGCTTGCCGGCGATATCGGTGACGATGATGGCGGAACGCTCGGACGGCTCCGTCATCTTCATGCCGAGGCGGCAGGCCATGTCGATGACCGGGATCACCGCGCCGCGCAGGTTGATGAGGCCGAGGACGTAAGGCGGGGTGTGCGGCATCGGGGTCACCGGCGCCCAGCCGCGGATTTCGCGGATCGCCATGATATCGATGCAGAACTCCTGGTCGCCCAGGTGGAACGAGACGATTTCGAGGTAGGCGCCCGACTGCTTGATGGCGTTGCTCATGATCAAAATTCTTCCCAGTTGTCTCCGGCCGGAGAGGCGATTGTCCTGGCGGCAGCGCCGCCCGTGAATGCTCCCGCGACCTTGCCAATCAGGCTCCGTGCGGGTGAGGGTTTCGGATGCGAGGCTGCGGAGGCTTCTCGCGGCGTTTGACGGGCGCTCATGCCCTCGCCGATATTGAACTGGCGAACCAGCTGCGTCAGGTTTTCTGCGTCGGTTGCAAGAGTGTGGCTGGCGGCGTTCGTTTCTTCCACCATGGCCGCATTCTTCTGCGTCACCTGATCCATCTGGCTGATGGATGTATTGATCTCGTTCAGTCCCACTGATTGTTCGCGTGCAGAGGTTACGATTGATTTAACATGACCGTCGATGCGCAGAACATCTTCGCCGATCTGCCGCAAAGCCTCGCCGGCAGCCGTCACAAGTTCGCCGCCGGTTTTTACCTCGGCGCCGGATTTGCTGATCAAGGCTTTGATATCCTTGGCTGCTCCAGCCGCGCGGCCGGCCAGTTCGCGCACTTCCTGAGCGACGACCGCAAAGCCCTTGCCGGCTTCGCCCGCACGTGCGGCCTCGACGCCGGCGTTGAGTGCCAACAGATTCGTCTGGAAAGCGATCTCATCGATGACGTTGATGATGGTGCCGATCTCGCGGGAGGCGTTTTCGATTCGCTCCATTGCCGCCATGGCATCGCCGACGATGGCATCGGATTTCTCGGTATTCTGGCGGGTGTGGGCGACCATATGGCCGACTTCCTCGGCGCGGCTGGTGGCGTTGCGGACGGTGGCTGTGATCTCGTCCAGTGCCGCTGAGGTCTCTTCCAGCGAGGCAGCTTGCTGCTCGGTGCGCTTGGCGAGATCGTCGGCGGCGGCACGCATCTGGTGGCTGTTTGCCTGAATGGACGTGCTGTTCAGAGCAATATCGCTCATCGCCTGACGCAGGCGCATGGCCGTCTGGTTGAAGTCCTGACGCAGCCGTTCCAGCTCGTCGCGGAAGGGCTGGTCGATGCTTGCGGTCAGATCGCCGTTGGCAAGGCGGGTGAGGCCCTGTCCGAGAGCCGTGACGGTGGCGTTCAGAGCCTCGGCGTCGGCGAGCTTGGCAGATTCGCGCTCGCGGCGCTCGGCGTCGCTCCGTTTGCGGTCGGTTTCGGTGCGCGCCTCCAAGTCGATCTTTTCGATAGCGGCAAGGCGGAAGCTTTCCGCCGCACGGGCCATTTCGCCGATCTCGTCGCCGCGCTCCTTGCCGGTGACGTTGCTCGTCAGGTCGCCATTCAGAATGCGCAGCATGCTTTCGCGCACGGAAGCTATGCCGCGGCGGATGGACCCGCCGTGAATATATTGCAGCACGGCCATGGTGAGGATGGCGAGGATGCCGAGCGCGATCTGGATGGTCAGCGAACTGCGGGAGGTCTCGTTGGCGCTTTCAATGCGATTGCGGGCAACGATGGTGCTGTCATTGCCGAATTTGTCTAGGGTGGTGGTGAGTTTGTCACCGGCAGCGTCGATGAAATTGTCGATCTTGTCGAATTCGGTATCCGGGGCGCCTTGTTCGATGAGCGCCTTGAGGTCTACCTGGATGGCCTGGCGAAGTGCTGCGACATCGGAATCGTAGCTTTTCATGAGATCGCCGTCTTTCAGCTCCCCAGCGAGCGCGCCAATCTCCTTTGAGCCGCTGGACAAGGTCGCGAGCGAGTCGGCAACAAGTTTCAGCCGTTCCGGCGGGATGGTCTTCTCCTGCTTGTCGACAATCATGTCCATCGCAGTGAGAACCAGCGTCAGATTGGCGACGCGCATGTCATTAATAGTGTCGATGCTCTGCTGAATTTCGTCAGCGCGGCGCAGGCCCGTATCGACCTGCATGTTCTCGTACCAGCCGATTGCGAGCATCGAGCCGAAGCCGATGAAAGCGGCCCCGCCCAACGTCCAGAGCCGTTGGCTGACCGAAAGGCTTTTGCGAACCGTCGAATTTGTCATGAAGCCACCCTCCGCCCCAGGCGGTTTAGTTCCCTCGATTTTTATGCTGATCCGGTTCTGCTCCGGCCGACATCATGTCGGAGCAGCGCAGAGGCGCTGTAGGCATTACTAAATATAGATATCCGCAATTAAGCATTTCCTAACGATGTATTTCTAGGGGTCGCTCCGGGGCGGTTGCGGCAAGCCCTTAAAAAGGCATGATAATTCGTTTCGTTCGGCTTTTTTCTCAGTGCTTTTGCTCACGTTTGGCATTCGTCAAGCTGGGGCAATTAATCACGGGTGAGAAAACGCATTCTTGAATTGCGTGCTCGCGATCGCGACTATAATCACACGAGCGAGAAGGATCGGGCATCCGCGCTTGGTTTTTTACGCAATTCCGGACGCATAACCGCTGCGCACTTTTGCCGGAACTGCTAGTAAGGAAGATAGCATGAAGAATTTCCGCATCGCCGTCTGGATCGCAGTGCTAGCACTCGCCGGCGTGCTTGGCTGGTTCACGCTCGACCAGAGCCGGACGAGGGAAGTGGTGGCCGAGGGGCCTTTCGGTGTGCCGTTCACGCTGGTATCGCAGACGGGGCAGCCGATTACGGAGCAGGCTCTGCGCGGCAGGCCCACCGCCCTGTTCTTCGGCTTTACGCATTGCCCCGAGGTCTGCCCGACGACGCTTTTCGAGCTCAACGGCTGGATGGAGAAGGTCGATCCGCAGGGTAACAAGCTGCAGGCCTATTTCGTGACCGTCGATCCCGAGCGCGATACGCCCGAGATCATGAACCAATATGTCTCCAACGTTTCCAAACGCATTACCGGCATTTCTGGCCCGCCGGACAAGATCGCCGATGTCATCAAGGGCTTCCGCGTCTATGCCAAGAAGGTGCCGGTGGACGAGAAGAATCCTGATGGAGACTACACGATGGACCATACAGCCTCGGTCTTCCTGCTCGATTCAGCCGGGCGTTTTTCAGGAACGATCTCCTATGGCGAAAACCCGGATACGGCGATAAAGAAGCTGGAGAATCTCGTCGCCAAGGGATGATCGGCAGCTGAAGCATCGCGCCGGTCGCGAGCGACGCAACCGGAAAGATTGCTTATCGTGAGTGAAATCCGCCTTTATGTGTCGACGACTGAAAAGCAGGCCGAAGAGATCCTCGACCTTCTGAGCGAGATCTTCGGCGAAGAAGATTTCGCCATCGGCACCACCGAGATCGACGAAAAGAAGGATATCTGGGAAGCTTCCGTCTACATGATGGCGGAGGACGAGGCGGATGTGCGCAGCCGCGTCGAAGAGGCGCTTGGGCAGGCATTTCCCGATGCCGTGCTGTCGCGGGAAGTCATTCCGGATGTGGACTGGGTCACCAAATCGCTGGAGGGGCTGAAGCCCGTCAGGGCAGGGCGCTTCCTCGTGCACGGCTCGCATGACCGGGACAAGGTGCGATCAGGTGATATCGCCATCGAGATCGATGCCGGCCAGGCTTTCGGCACGGGCCATCACGGCACCACGGCCGGCTGCCTCGAAGTGATCGACCGGGTGGTGAGGGCGCGGACGGTGCGCAATGCGCTCGATCTCGGGACGGGCAGTGGCGTCCTGGCAATTGCCGTGCGCAAGCTGCGCAACGTTCCCGTGCTGGCAACGGATATCGATCCGATCGCCGTTCGTGTCGCGGCTGAAAATGTTCGCCGCAATGGCATCACCAGCGGCATCAGCACGGTAACCGCACCGGGCTTTCACTCCACCGCTTTTTCCGAGCATGGGCCGTTCGACCTGATCATTGCCAATATCCTGGCGCGACCGCTGATCAAGATGGCACCGCAGCTGGTTAATCATCTGGCTCCGGGCGGATCGGTGATCCTGTCGGGCATCCTAGCCAGTCAGCGCTGGAAGGTGCTGGCCGCCTATAATGGCGCCAGACTTCGTCATGTGCGCACGATCTGGCGCAACGGCTGGGTGACGATTCACCTGGATCGTCCTTAATTTTTTCACTGAATAATCCAAGGCAAGAAAAAAGGCGGTGCCAGAGGCACCGCCTTGGACCGGCATTTAAATCCGGTCTTGCCCGCGAGCTCGAAGGAGGAGGATGCTCAAGCGGGCACTACTGCATTCCGATAGGCCTATCCGGTGGAGGGAGGAGGATCGGAAGGGCTTAAAGCTCAGAATGCGTAGCTCGGTGCGCCCTTGTGACGCGTGGAACGCTGGCCTGCTGCGAGCACCTTGAGGCTGTCCTCATGCTGCGGGCGGCGGGCGCCGATGATGTGACGCACAGTCTGGCGTTCGCCAGCCTGTACCGGGCTGCTGTAAGCGAAGCGCGAGAGCGAGGCGGTCATTTCAAAAAATCCTTTGTTGGTGGTTCGTCGTGAACCGTTCGATGCGCCCTATATAGCTATTCCGACATGCGGTGGCAGAGGGTTTGTTTCATTGCAGCCATGCGTGCAATGCATGAAGCATGCCAGTTTCCCACATCAAGACACATTTCTGCCAAATTATTGGGCGGCCAAGCCTTTCCAGACGCTTCGCGTCGCTTTTTCTCCCCAATGATTGAAAATTCGCTAACATGGGCGCTATCCCATTAATCGGATTCGTTTCACTCCTTCGGGTTTTCAGCATGTTCCAGTCTTTCGAAGTCACCTCCACGCCGCAGTTCGGCAGGGAACGGGTTTCCGCACTGCGCGCCAGTTTCGACGCGCTTGGCATCGATGCCTTCCTCGTGCCGCGCGCCGATGAGTTCAACGGCGAATATGTGCCTGCCTGTGCGGAACGGCTCTCCTGGCTGACGGGCTTTACCGGCTCGGCGGGCATTGCGCTGATCACCCGCACGGAAGCGATCGTCTATGTCGACGGCCGGTATGTGACGCAGCTGGCCGAGCAGGTCGATGGTTCGGTCTTTACCGGCGGCGATCTCGTCAACGAGCCGCCGCATGTCTGGCTTCCGGCGCATGGCAAGAAGGGGTTGAAACTCGGCATCGACCCGTGGCTGCATTCCGGTGCTGACGTGCGCAAACTCGAAAAGGCGCTGTCGGAGATCGGTGGTTCGCTGGTTTTCCTGCCGCATAACCCGCTTGACAAGCTGTGGGTCGACCGGCCTGCAGAGCCGCTTGGCGCCGTCACCATCCAGAACGTAGCGCAGGCAGGTGTCCTCGCCAAGGACAAGATCGCAACCATCGCGGCGGATCTCGGCAAGAAAAACCTGAAAGCGGTGCTGATCGCCGATCCGTCCTCTATCGCCTGGATCTTCAATATTCGTGGCGCCGATGTGCCGCATACGCCGCATCCGCTGGCGCGCGCCATCATCCATGCCGACGGCAGGGCGGAACTCTTCCTGGACAAGCGCAAGACCGGCATCGAGCAGGAAGCCTATCTGGCGCAGATCGCCACCCAGCTTGCTCCGTCGCTGCTGGAGGAGAAGCTTGCCGCCGCCGCCAGGGATGGTGGCCGCATCCTCATCGATCCGGATATCGCTTCCTATGCGCTTGCCGAGATCATCCGCAAGGCTGGCGGCGAAGTGGTGGAGAGCGCCGATCCGGCAAAGTTGCCGCGGGCGGTGAAGAACAGTACCGAGATCAACGGTTCGGCAGCCGCGCATCTGCAGGACGGCGCGGCTATGGTGGAATTCCTCTACTGGCTGTCGCAGAGCAAGCCCGGCACGATTACCGAGATCGGCGCTGCCGAGCGTTTGGAGGCGGCCCGTGCGAAAATGGGCGAGAGCATGCAGAACCCGCTGAAGGATATTTCCTTCGACACGATCTCTGGCGCCGGTGAACACGCCGCGATCATGCATTACCGGGTAACGACGGCGACCGATCGGCATATCCAGCCGGGGGAACTCTTCCTCATCGATTCCGGCGCGCAATACATCAACGGCACGACCGATATCACCCGCACGGTCGGCATTGGTGCCGTGACCGAAGAGCACAAGCACTTCTTCACGCTGGTGCTGAAAGGCATGATCCAGATCAGCACGGCGCGCTTTCCCAAGGGTACGCGCGGCTGCGATCTCGATCCGCTGGCGCGCATCGCGCTGTGGCGGGCGGGGGGCGATTTCGCGCATGGTACGGGCCACGGCGTCGGCTCCTATCTCTCGGTTCACGAGGGTCCGCAGCGCATTTCGCGGCTATCGACGCAGGAGCTGCTGCCAGGCATGATCCTCTCCAACGAGCCGGGCTACTATCGGCCGGGTTATTTCGGCATCCGCATCGAGAACCTGATCTATGTGCGGGAGGCGGAAGCGATCGACGGCGGCGACATGCCGATGCTCGGCTTCGAGACGCTGACCTTCTGCCCGATCGACCGCAGCCTCGTCATTCCGGAGCTGCTGACACATGACGAACTGCGTTGGTTCAACGACTACCATCACCGCACGCGCGAGGCGCTGATGCCGCTGATCCACGACCATGACGTCAGGGCGTGGCTGGAGAATGCGACGCTGCCGCTCGAGTACTGATCGCAGCTATTTTAGAGACCAATGGTGTGCCGCCAGATCATTACGATGATCCAGGCGGCCACGAGCATCCAGGTGTGCGAGAAGCGCAGGCCGATGATGAGGGCGACCGCCAGCGCCAGTTTCGAATCCCAGCCGCCGATGAAGAAGGCGGGTGCTACGAGCGTCGTCAGCACTGCTGCCGGCACGGCATTCAGCGCCGCTTCCATGCGCGGCGGAATGCGCTTCATCTTGGTGATCATGATGTAGCCGCCAATGCGCGTCGCGTAGGTCGCGACTGCGGCGGCCAGGATCACGAGAGCCATATGGAGATCGAATCCCATTTTCAGACCTCGTGGTTTTCAGTGTTGAGGGCGTCGACTTCGAGGTCGGGCTCCTCAGCGGGCAGGGGCATCAGCGCAGCAAGGATGATGCCGGCGGCAGCGCCCAGGCTCACATGCCAGGGGGAACCGACGAAATGATAGGCGATGACCGAGGCGACAGCGCTGGTCAGCGCCACGGGCAGGAAATTGTCGCGCTTCCGGAAGCCGAGCACGATGCCGAGGAAATAGGCCGGCAAGAGGATATCGAGGCCGATCATCTTTGGGTCGCCGATGAAGGAGCCGAGCATGCCGCCGATCAGGCTGATGATGACCCAGGGGATATAGATGACGATGCCGAAGCCGAGATACCAGGTGAAGGTGACGGGCTGGCCTGCCTCGCCGCGCCTCACGGTCTCGGCAAATTGCGGATCGACCAGCAGGAAGAAGGTGAAGAACTTCTGGACCGGCGTGAAATGCCCGATGTAACGGGCGATCGCCGCCGAATAGAGGACATGGCGGAAGTTGACGGCGAGGATCGACAGCACGATCACCCAGGCCTGGACATTATGGCCGAAGAGCTCGATGCCGACCATCTGGCTGGCGCCGGCATAGACGGTGGCGCTCATGAAGGTGAGTTCAGGGAGCGACATGCCCTGCTCGGCGGCAAGGGCACCGAACAGCGCTCCGAAGGGGGCAGAAGCGAGCGCCACGGCAAAGCCGCCCCGCACACCTTCAACGAAGTCGGCGCGTTTCATGGGGTTGGTCCTGTTGGAATTGAAATTTCCCTCTATGGTGTCTCACCTGCTGCGGCAATTGAATTTCCTTGATTCACCAATCGATTTTGCTGAAGCGTGGCCGGTTTACGCCACAGGCAGGCGAGGGAGACCATGAAGAAGATTGAATTTTCCAAGGAAGAGAAGGCGGAGATCGTTTCGCACATTCGCCAATATTTCGATCGCGAGCTCGACCCGATCGGCGTGCTGCCCGCCGAATTCCTGCTGGATTTCTTCGCCGAGAAGATCGGACCCTATTTCTACAATCGCGGGCTCAGAGATGCTCACGCCGCCTTTCTGAAGAAGATGGAGGATTTCAGCGAGGAGCTTTATCTGCTGGAGCGTGAGGAAGGGGCGAAAGACTGATCAGGCCATAGTTTTCGTATGTCTTTATCGCAAAAGCGCTGCACAGTTTTGCGCGACATGCGTCAGGCGAGAATATCTGCGCTCTTCACGATATCGATGCCGCGCTCACGCATCTCGTCAATCGCAGCAGCTACACCTTCGGGCGAGATGCCACGGCTGGCGTCCTCGATGAAGCGGACCGTAACGCCGGGAATCAGTTCCAGCGCATCAAGCGCCGAGAACTTGACGCAATAGTCGGTTGCGAGCCCGCAGACATCAAGCTCCGTCACACCCTGATCGACCAGGAAATCGGCAAGACCGGTCAGGGCATGCTGATCGTTGTCGCGGAAGGCGGAATAGCTGTCCACGTTTTTGTTTTCGCCCTTCTGCTGGATGAGATCGATCTGGGCAGAGTGGAGTTCGGGGTGCAGCTCGGCGTCGCGCGTATATTGCACGCAGTGATCCGGCCACAACATCTGCGGCTTGCCTGAGAGTTCGCCCATTTCGAAAGGCTTCTTGTCGGGATGGGAAGAGGCGAAGCTGCCGTGGTCCGCCGGATGCCAATCCTGTGAGGCGACGATGAGATCGTATTTGCCGCTGTCGATCAGGCTGTTGGCGACGGGAACGACTTCATGCCCATCCAGAACCGGCAGATTACCTCCGGGACAAAAACCGTTCTGAATATCGACCAGCAGCAACGCCTTCATCACACTATCCTTACGCATACTGCACAGCAAAATGCAGGCCGGTGTCAGCACAATCAACTAGTGGATTTCCGGGAGGCCAGGCGCAAGTGCTATTTCTCGTATGGAGAGTGGCAGATGGCTATATTAACGTATTTTTCTGCTGCCGCTCGCGTTATACGCGAAAGCGGCAAGTATTTCGCGCTTTATATTAGGATTTATGCATGCGGCTATGGAGCCGGATGCCTGAAAACCAGATCGTCTGAATCGCCGTCCTCGCGCGCCGCCCTTATATCCGGCACGGCGCCCAGCCGTTCGGCAAGCCGGATCGACCTTACATTGGAAGAAGCGATATAGCTCACCAGTGTCGTCAGGCCACGTACTTTAAAGGCCCAATCGCGCAGGGCGACGGCTGCCTCATAGGCATAACCTTTGCCTTCGGCCTGCGGATAGACGAGCCAGCCCAGTTCCTTTTCAGGAAACAGCGGACCGTGATTGATGCCGACCTGACCGAGGCATTGTCCCGTGGTGCGGTCCTCCATCATCAGAGCACCGTGGCCCATCAGCGCCCACAGGGCGACGTCATGGCAGAACATGCCCCAGGCGGCTTTGGTCGAATGCGGACCGCCCATATAGAGCGCGCGATCAGAAATCATCAGCGCATGATAATCCGGCCAGTCTTCCATGACCGGAGCCCGCAGGATCAGGCGCTCGGTTTGAAGTGTTGAGATAGCTGTCATCGGATGCCTCGCTGGAAATCGGGCGGAACCTGCGAATGTAAGTCACTTACAGGGGATAGCCGCGATCGGAAAGGCCAATGAAAGGCGAGCCGTATCGCCATGCCGACCAGTGCGATTCCGAAGAGCGCCTCAAGTAAAGCAGGGTCAAACCCTTTCGACGAACCCGTCGAGCACACGTTTCTGCCCGGCGCGATCGAAATCGATCGTCAGCTTGTTGCCTTCGATGCCTGATATGGAACCGTTGCCGAATTTGATGTGGAAGACGCGGTCGCCGATCGTGAAGCGCGAGGGTTCGGTCGCGGTGGATTTTGCCACCAGTTCTCCCTCGATGGTTCGGCCGCGCGGGCCGCTTTCGCCGTAGCCGATGCGCTCCACAGCGTGGCCGGAGCGGGTGCCCCAGTTGTCGCGGGTGGCATCGGTCTTGTTCTGCTGGGCACGTTTCCAGCCGGGCGTCGAATAGGAATTGGCGAATGGATCGGCCTTGTCGAAGCGCGACTGGCCATATCCGCCGCTGCGGCCGTAACCGCCGTAGTTCTGCTCCATCTCGGCAACTTCCACATGCGTTTCCGGCAGTTCGTCGAGGAAACGTGAGGGGATGGTCGACTGCCAGAGGCCGTGGATGCGGCGATTGGAGACAAACCAGATGTGGCAGCGGTGCTTGGCGCGGGTGATGCCGACATAGGCGAGGCGGCGCTCTTCCTCCAGGCCGGCGCGGCCGGATTCGTCGAGTGAGCGTTGGTGCGGGAAGAGGCCTTCCTCCCAGCCGGGCAGGAAGACCGTGTCGAACTCCAGGCCCTTGGCCGAATGCAGCGTCATGATCGACACGGCGTCGAGGTCCTCGTTCTGCTCGGCATCCATGACGAGCGAGACATGCTCCAGGAAGCCGCGCATAGATTCGAAGCTTTCCATGGAGCGGATGAGTTCCTTGAGGTTTTCAAGGCGGCCCGGCGCTTCTGCGGTCTTGTCGTTCTTCCACATGTCGGTATAGCCGGACTCTTCGAGGATCTGCTCGGCAAGCTCGGTATGTGGCGTGTTTTCAAGCAGTTCCTGCCATCGGCGGAAGGATTGCACGACATCGAAGAGAGCCTTGCGCGCCTTCGGCTTCAGCTCGTCCGTCTCGATCATATCGGCGGCGGCTGCGAGCATCGGGATATCGCGGGCGCGGGCGTAATCGTGGAGCGCGCGCACCGTCGTATCGCCGAGGCCGCGCTTCGGGGTGTTGATGATGCGCTCGAAAGCGAGGTCGTCGGCCGGCTGGGCGACGAGGCGGAAATAGGCCATGGCATCGCGGATTTCGAGGCGCTCGTAGAAGCGCGGGCCGCCGATGACGCGGTAATTCAGGCCAAGCGTGACGAAGCGGTCTTCGAATTCGCGCATCTGGAAGGAGGCGCGCACCAGGATCGCCATATCGTTCAGCAGATGTTTCCTGCCGTCGGCATCGCCGCGCTGCAGGCGCTCGATTTCCTCGCCGATGGCGCGGGCTTCTTCCTCTGAATCCCACGAGGCATGAACCTGCACCTTGACGTCGTCAGGATCGGAGCGATCGGTGAAGAGCGTCTTGCCGAGGCGGCCTTCATTATGGGTGATGAGATGGGCGGCGGCGCCAAGGATATGGGCTGTGGAGCGATAGTTGCGCTCCAGCTTGATGACTTTGGCGCCCGGAAAATCCTTCTCGAAGCGCAGGATATTGTCGACTTCGGCACCGCGCCAGCCATAGATCGATTGGTCGTCGTCGCCGACGCAGCAGACATTCTGCGGCTCGCCTTTCGGGCGCTGGGCGAGAAGCCGCAGCCACATATATTGGGCGGTGTTTGTATCCTGATATTCGTCGACGAGGATATAGCGGAACCTCTGGTGATATTCCTTCAAGAGATCCGGCTGCTTGCGGAAGATCGCGATCGGATGCATAAGCAGGTCGCCGAAATCACAGGCGTTCAGCGTCGACAGGCGGTTCTGATAGGCGAAATAGAGATCGCGGCCGCGGCCATTGGCGAAGGCGCGCGCATCGCCTTCCGGGATATCGGCGGGGCCGAGGCCCTTGTTCTTCCAGGTGTCGATCATGCCGGCGAATTGCTTGGCCGGCCAGCGCTTGTCGTCGAGACCTTCGGCCTGGATCAGCTGCTTGATGAGGCGGACTACATCGTCGGTATCGAGGATGGTGAAATCCGAGCGCAGGCCGACGAGTTCGGCATGACGGCGCAGGAGCTTGACGCCGATCGAGTGGAAGGTGCCGAGCCAGGGCATACCTTCGACGGCGCCGCCGACGAGAAGCGCGATACGCTCCTTCATCTCGCGCGCCGCCTTGTTGGTGAAGGTTACGGCAAGGATCTGCGAGGGGAAGGCACGGCCAGTCGAAAGGATATGGGCGATGCGGGTGGTGAGCACGCGCGTCTTGCCGGTACCGGCGCCGGCAAGCACGAGGACCGGGCCTTCCAGCGTTTCGACCGCTTCACGCTGTTCCGGGTTGAGGCCGGCGAGATAATCGGGACGGCCGCCATCCCGGGCGGCCATGGCGCGGGCAGCAATGCCGCCGCCGGCAGCGGGCGCCCTTGGGGCAGGTGCCACAGGCTGCTGCGGCTTGCGCGGCGCTTCGCCCGGCTCCTCGTCGAAGAAGGGCATATCGTCGAAACTGTTGCTCATGGCGCGTAATGTAGTGATTCGGGAGGGAAAGACCAGAAAGTTGTTCTGCTTTCATTCCCAGGCCCTCGGCTATCCTCAGACAGTTTGTCTGGCCTGGTCTGAAGCCGGCCCTGGAGTTGTGGTCCTTGCGTACCTCAACTATTGTCTCGCGCCAGCCGTCGGGAGAGCCATATGTATATGATCGCTATTCTTGCCAACCTAATCCTCCTGATCATCGTTGCGACGCTGATCGCAGGAAATGGCTTGCCGGATGGCGCGGGCCTCGGAATCCTTGCCGCGGCCACAGCCGCTCCCGCGTTCAGCACGATCGCATTGGTGCGACGCAATGGGTCGGTTGCTGAACTCATTTCGCTCGAGATCCGGGCACGGAAGCTCATATTGCGCCAGCGCATTGCCGAGGCGGAGGCCAGGGCTGCCGGTAATGATATCAGCGGCTAAGGATTATCCTTATGCAGTCTGCGGGGCGGCGAAAGCCAGGCAGACCGAAGCCAGCGCAAAGAGCGGCGGTAGCGCTAAGCACCAGGCGCCGACGGTGGTAAAGAGCAGGGCGGCGAGGCCGCAGCCGAGAGCGAAGGCGAAAACGGCGATCGCCATACGCGACAGGCGACTTTTCAACGGCTTTGCCTGATCTCCTGACATGCCATGGGCGAGGTCGCCGAGATCGATCATGATCTGCGTCGTCGTGCCGGTCATCAGGGTGCTCGGCGGTGAGGCGCCGAGATGGATGCGGTGAGCGGCGTTTTGGATCGCCATGGCGATGACGAGCAGCATGCCAGTCGCTACCAGCGGCAGCCCGTCCGGGTTGGTAAAGGGTGAAAGCCAGATGGCGCAGGCGCCGCCGGCAATCAGGAAGACAAGCTTAATGATGAGGAGGGTGCGCAGGCCCTTTTCGTCGCCGGGCGGCACATTGTGGGTCAAGTAGCGCAGCGCGAGGACCGTCAGGCAGAAGACCGGCAGCGCCAGAAGCTTGGCGATGATGCCCGTCGTGCCGTGGGTGAGTGCGGCGCCGAGGGTCACGAAGTTGCCGGTGACATGAGCGGGGAAGAGGCCGCCGAGCGCCAGGAAACCGGCGGTATCGACATAACCGCCGGTAAAGCTCAGAAGCACGGGCAGGGCTGGGCGCATCGTTTTCCCTCTTAACGTTTCGTATCGTTACTTTGCCGTGACGGCGTGGATTTCGGCAATATAGCCGCCGGGGAATTCCACCATGGCGGCGCGGCGGTCGCCGGATTGATAGGGTTCGACGAGAATTTTAGCGCCACTGTCCTTGGCTTTTTGCAGCGTCGCGTCGAGATCGGCGGTTTCGTAGCCGGTCATTTCGCGGCCATATGGGAAGGGCAGATGGCCGTCGGTGACGAGCACGGTCATGCGGCCGAAGACGGATTCGATACGCAGGCGGTGGAAGGTCTCATCCGGGAGGCCGATTTCGACGCCGGGCGCCTTCTTCTCGTCGGAGACGATTTTGCCATGCGAGAAGGCGAGGAAAGCGTGAGTGAAAGCGACAGCGCGGCCAGCCGACACATAGATGCGGTTTTCTGGGATGGTCGTGAAGGCCGGATAGTTTGGCTTGATCGTATGCCAGTAGAGCTGCATGTTGACGCCGCCCGGCCACTGAACGACGGCATCGCGGCCAATCGGGTCCGGGAAGGCTGAAACGATGACATCTGCGCCGGCTGCCTTTGCCGCTGCGACCGCCTGGTCGAGGTCGGTGACGAGGTAGCCGGTGCGTTCGGCGCCGAACGGGTAGGGGATCGGCGTCTTGAAGCCGAAGAGCGAGACGGTACCAGCCGGCGTCTGCAGGAGTTGTGACGTGGTGCTGCTCGGCGTCGGCGTCACCGTTGCCGTTACCTGCTTGGTGCTGGTGCCGCCGAAGGTGGCGAGGAAGGTTTTGACGAAGGCATCCACGTCATCAGGGGCGACATAGACATGGGTCGTATCATATTGCGCGCCGACGCCAAACTGCGGCGAGGCGGCAAGGGCCGGAGAGCCGGCCAGGCCGAGAAGGGCAACAAGGGCTAACGATAGACGAAGCATTGCATGATCTCCTTGGGCCTGACCGGCCGATCTCGTGACTTAGGCCTTGATGAAGGCGAGGACGTCGGCGTTGAACTTTTCGGCTTCGGTCTGGGCGAGACCGTGCGGGGCGCCCGGATAAACCTTCAGCGTGCCGTTCTTCAGAAGCTTGATGCCCTTTTCGGCGGCTGCCTTGATCGGCACGATCTGGTCGTCATCGCCATGGATGAGGAGAGTGGGAATGTCGATCTTCTTCAGGTCTTCGCTGTAATCGACCTCGGAGAATTCGTGGATGCAATCGTAGTGGCCCTTGATGCCGCCGGCCATGCCCATCAGCCAGAAGGTTTCGCGCAGGCCTTCGTTGACCTTGGCACCATCACGGTTGAAGCCGTAGAAGGGGATGGTGAGGTCGCGGAAGAATTGCGAACGGTCACCTGCCGTGCCCTTGCGGATGCCGTCGAAGACTTCGATCGGCGTGCCCTCGGGATTTTCAGCCGTTTTCAGCATCAGCGGCGGAACGGCGCCGACGAGTACGGCCTTGGTGACGCGGCTGGTGCCATGGCGGCCGATATAATGGGCGACTTCGCCGCCGCCGGTGGAGTGGCCGATCATGATCAGGTTCTTCAGATCGAGCTTGTCGATGAGCTCGGCGAGGTCATCGGCATACTGGTCCATATTGTTGCCGTTCCACGGCTGCGACGACCGGCCATGGCCGCGGCGGTCATGGGCGATGACGCGGTAGCCCTGCTGGGCAAAATAGAGCATCTGGACTTCCCAGGCGTCGCCGGACAGCGGCCAGCCATGGGAGAAGAGGATCGGCTGGCCGTTGCCCCAATCCTGATAATAGATCGTCGTTCCGTCCTTGGTGGTGATCGTCGGCATTTACTCGTCCTATGCTGGGTTGGGAGGTTTTCACCTGATGGCGTAAGGTGCACGACAGTGCGTGACGCGATGAGGAAACAGGTTTTCGAATGGCTGTGTAAGCGATCCTTTGGTGTAGGTTGCCTATGCCTTTTCTGTGAGATCGAGCCAGGCGACGAGCAGGAAGCCGCCGACAAGGCCGAGATGTTCGAAGAAGGAATTGGCGGCCATGAAGCGCTCCATTCCCACGGGTAATTCCCAGAAACGCAGGGCCAGGAAGGTGGCCATCAGCGTGAAGCCGCCGAGTGCGAGCGCGCCAAGCCAGCGCAGGAAACCCAAGAGAATCATCAGCGACGCGGCAAGCTCCAGGGCGATGACGATCACCGCAAAGACCGGCGCGGGCGACAGACCGAAATGGGTCATTTCGGCGACTGCGCCCGCAAAATCGGTGAGCTTGTTGAGGCCGCCCTGCAGATAGGCGGCGCAGAGGCCAAGATAGGCGATGAAGCGCACAAAGGCCGCGCCGAAGAGAGGGCGGGCGAGGCCGGTGAGTCGGGTTTGAAGGGTGTGCATTCTATTGTCCTCAGACGGCCCAGCAGGCGCAGCCGAGCGCACCCCAGAAGCTCTTGAGGTCGGAGACCGGCGCCTTGGAACCCCAGGCATTGGCGTGAGCATGGCCATGGACATTGCAATCATTGGCGCATCCGCAGGAAGCGATCAGGCGGCGATGCAGCGAGTTCTTGCCGGCGCCTTCAGGTTCGCCCCAGGCGGCATAACCCTTGAAGCTGCGCACCGGCGACCAGTCGGGCATGGGGGGCGGGACATCGTTCTCGTCGAGACTGGCAAAGCTGCCGGCGCCATAGACGATCTTGCCGCCGACCATGGTGAGCTCCGAGGTGAGGAAGGAGATCTCCTCCTCGGCGCAGGCGAAGAAATCCTTGTCGGGCACGATGAGATCGGCGAACTGGCCTTTCTCGATACGGCCCTTCTTGCCTTCCTCATTGGAAAACCAGGTGACGTTTTCCGTCCACATGCGCAGCGCCGTTTCGCGATCCAGGCAGTTGCGGCGCGGATAGATCGCCATGCCGCCGACGGTACGGCCCGTAATCATCCAGGAGAGCGATACCCAGGGGTTATAGGAGGCGACGCGGGTGGCATCGGTGCCGGCGGAAACCTTCACGCCCTTCTCCAGCATGCGGGCGACGGGCGGGGTGGCCTCGGCAGCACCCACGCCATAACGTTCGACGAAATATTCGCCCTGATAGGCCATGCGGTGCTGCACGGCGATGCCGCCGCCGAGCGCTGCAATGCGGTCGATCGACCGTTCGGAAATCGTCTCCGCATGGTCGAAGAACCAGTTGAGGCCTTCGAGCGGGATATCCTGATTGACCGTTTCGAAGACGTCGAGCGCGCGGCTGATCGTCTCGTCATAGGTGGCGTGCAGGCGCCAGGGCCAGCGGTTTTGCGCAAGCACGCGCACGACCTCTTCCAGCTCGCCTTCCATTTCCGGCGGCATGTCGGGACGCGGCTGGCGGAAATCCTCGAAATCGGCAGCAGAAAAGACCAGCATTTCGCCTGCGCCGTTGTGGCGGAAATAGTCGTTGCCCTGCTTGTATTTCACCGAAGCTGTCCAGTTCAGGAAGTCTTCCTTCTCCGCCTTCGGCTTCTGGGTGAAGAGATTATAGGCGAGACGCACGGTCATCTGGCCTTCGTCGGCGAGCTTCTGGATGACGGCGTAATCATCGGGATAGTTCTGGAAGCCGCCGCCGGCATCGATGACGCCTGTCACGCCCAGACGGTTCAATTCCCGCATGAAATGCCGGGTGGAGTTGACCTGGTAGTCGAAGGGCAGTTTCGGACCCTTTGCGAGCGTTGAATAGAGGATGCCGGCATTCGGTTTGGCAAGCAGCAGGCCGGTCGGATTGCCATTGGCGTCGCGGGTGATCTCGCCGCCGGGTGGGTTCGGCGTGTCCTTGGTATAACCGACGGCGCGAAGGGCTGCGCCATTCAGCAGGGCACGGTCATAGAGATGCAGCAGGAAGACGGGGGTATCGGGGGCGACGGCGTTGATTTCTTCGATGGTCGGCAGGCGCTTTTCGGCGAACTGGTGCTCGGTGAAGCCACCGACGACACGAACCCATTGCGGCGCAGGTGTGGCCGCCACCTGGCGCTTCAACATGTCCATCGCGTCGGCGAGCGAGCGAACGCCATCCCAGCGCAATTCCATGTTGAAGTTCAGGCCGCCGCGGACGACGTGCGTGTGGTTGTCGATCAGACCGGGAAGAACGCGCTTGCCCTTGAGGTCCACGACCTTCGTATTCGGCCCCTTGAGCGCCATGACTTCGGCGTCATGGCCGACGGCGAGGAACCTGCCGTCCTTGATGGCGACGGCGCTGGCGGCCGGATTGGAGCGGTCGAGCGTGGTGATCAGCCCATGATGCAGGATGAGGTCCGCAGTTGCGTTTTCCATAGTCTTCGTCCTCGAGCGAAAGCGGGTATCAAACCTTTTCGGAAGGCTTTGCGTCAGAAGGTGCGCTACCTTTCGGCAGGTGGCCGAACATGTGCGGCTTTATCTGGTTCAGCCACGAGACGGCCGCAGGCTCCTTGTTGATCAAGGTCTTCGCGAATGGGATGACCTGCTCGCCGACCAGAATGCCGAGCAGGCCGACAAGCGCCACGACCGGCGGGGCCGGCGAACGGACGTTCAGCAGGCTGTAGACAATCCCGACGAGGAGGCCGGCTCCAAGGGAAAGGAGATAGATTTTCATTTTGGACTCTATTCACTTCGTCATGCAGGAAAGCGAAAGCGGCAAAAAAGCCGCTTCCACCGATGAAGTCTATCTACTTGGCCGGGTTCGGGCCGATGCGCTCGCCATGCTTGACGCGTTCGGGCGCCTTGTGAACGTGGGTATAGGCGTAGTCGACGCCCATGCCGTAAGCGCCTGAATGTTCCTTCACGATGGTGGTGACGGCTTCATAGGTTTCGCGGCGTGCCCAGTCGCGCTGCCATTCCAGTAGCACCTGCTGCCAGGTGACGGGAACGCAACCCGCCTGAACCATGCGATCGATGGCGTATTTATGCGCATCGGCAGACGTGCCGCCCGAGGCATCGGCGACCATGTAGATTTCGTAATCGGTATCGTGCATGCAGGAGAGCGCGAAAGTGGTGTTGCAGACTTCCGTCCAGAGGCCCGACACGACAACTTTCTTGCGGCCGTTGGCGGCATTCTTCGCCAGGGCGTCGCGAACGTTCTGATCGTCCCAGGAATTCATCGAGGAGCGCTCGAGAATCGTGTTTTCCGGGAAGACGGCGAGCAGTTCCGGATAGGTGTGGCCGGAGAAGGCTTCGGTTTCGACCGTGGTGATGGTGGTCGGCACCTTGAAGGTCTTGGCGGCCTTCGCGAGACCGACGACATTGTTCTTCAATGTCTGGCGGTCGATGGATTGCACGCCGAAGGCCATCTGGGGCTGCTGGTCGATAAAGATCAGCTGGCTGTTCTGCGGTGTGAGGACTTCAAGATATTTGGACATTATCGTTCTCCCTGGTCATGAGGCCTTAAAGGCAGAAATCGGCTGCCAGTCGGCCGCTGCAGAAGCTTGCGGTGCATCGCTTCCCCGCGAGTGAGTGGCCGCGATTCGACGGCGAACCTACTTGGCAAAAGCCAAATCAGATTGTCGGTTTCCACCCTCTTTTGTCAAAAATTGCCTCGGGCTGCAGAGGTGGTCGGGAAGCTATCGGCGCAGCCAGAAAGGCACCGGGATTTTTTGCGCGGCCCTGTCGGGATGGCCGTGGCTCATGCGTCCTAGAGCCATGAACGACGACCAAAAGGAGGATATTTCATGGTCAAGGTCATTTCGCACCTCTGGTTTGCCGAGGGCGCCCGCGAGGCGGTGGAATTCTATGTTTCGCTGGTGCCCAATTCCGCAATCGGCGACATCACCACCGTGCCGGCAGAAACGCCGAGCGGCCCTCCCGGCAGTGTCGAAATCGTGGAGTTTACCCTTGGCGGCCAGAATTTCATGGCCATGCAGGCCGGGCCGTTCGAGCCGTTCAACCATGCCTATTCCGTGCAGGTCATCTGCGAAGATCAGGCGGAGGTCGACCGTATCTGGGATGGGTTCCTTGGCAACGGGGGCACGGCAGAACACTGCGGCTGGCTCAGGGATCGCTGGGGTCTTTCCTGGCAGATCGTGCCCAAGGCGCTGGCCGAGATGATGAGCGGCGCGCGCAAAGGCAATGCCAAAAAGATGACCGAGGCGATGCTGCAGATGGTCAAGCTCGATGTGGCGACATTGGAAAAGGCGTTCCAGGAAGCGGCCTGAACCTGCGAAGCAGCATGACCAGGCTGGACGGCAGCCGGAGACAGGGCTGCCGTTTCAATTCTCCCAGTGGATTTTGAGGGGAAATGATGTCATTGGGACAGCGGGAGGCAATTCGAAAACGGGGGTGATTGAATTGGCGTCACGGCCACAGATTTCATTGCTTCAAGCCGGTGCCGTCTCGATCGTGCGCATGCGCAGCAACAGCGCCGATCATGATGAGAGCGGGCCGATTCCCCAGGCGGATGCCTTCAGTGTCATCGCGCAGCTGAAACCCTTCGACAACCATCGTCTGTGGCGTCGCGGCAAGCTCATCCACGACGGCGGCCATCCTGCGGGAGCGCTGGCGATCACCGATCTCGGGGAGGAGTGGCGCTGCCATCATCGCTCCTCTTTCGACAACATGCGTTTCAACATTTCCCGGCAGGGGCTTTCCGATTTCAGCTACGAGGCGGGGCGTTCCGGCTTTAACGGACTCGATTGCGGGCAGGGACAGCTCGATCCGGTCGTGCAGGGGCTCGCCATGGCACTGCTTCCGGCGCTCAGCCAGCCAGCGCATGCGAGCGCGCTTTTCATCGATCATGTCCTGCTGGCGCTGCAGGCGCACCTGGTGACGCGTTACGGCAAGATCAATCTGCCGGTCGAGCGCAGCAGTGGGCTTTCCGCACGTCAACTCACCATGGCGACGGGGTTCCTTGCCTCGTTGACGGCACGGGAGGCGACGATTTCAGATGTCGCGGCGCAATGCGGGCTGTCGACCAGCTATTTCATCCGCGCCTTCAAGAAATCGACCGGTCGGACGCCGCATCGTTGGCTCATGGAATACCGGGCGGAGAAGGCGCGGCAGATGCTGCTCGGCACGGCGTCGATCGCGGAGATCGCGGTTGCCTGCGGCTTTGCCGATCAGAGCCACCTCACGCGCGTCTTCACGGCCCTGAATGGCGTCTCCCCGGGGACGTGGCGGCGGGAACGACGTATCTAGTTGGTTTTGTCCTGCCGGCTGACCTGCAGAATTCCTTACGGCGCTTACGATTGCTTACATGAACTTTGTAAGCGAATTTCCATAATCGTTTCAATGAGTTATTGCTTCTCTTACGGACTTACGAAGTAATGGCGAAACTCAGGTGGAGAGACAGACCGGTATTCCAGAGGCTGTTAGCTATCCCATGAGAGTTTGAGACAGGCCGTAATTTCGTAAGTTCGTAAGCGCTGCCGTTAAGGTACTGATTTTGTTCGGTAAGCGCGCTTACGAAGTTTGCAGGTGCAGGTCAACGCTTACGAAATACGGGCATCGGGCCGCCATCCGGCTGCCGTGAACACGCTCCAGGTACCTATTTCCGAACGCCCTCCGGATCTGGGCCGGCAGGCTTTCACGGCGTACGAAGGCTTATGAAACAGGATAAATTACTTCTGAAGTTTAGACGTTTGTTAAGCATAACCGGCAATGATTGCGACCAGTAACCGGTCGGTCTTCTCAGTTTTTCCGAAGGCCATTGCGCTGATTTCAGGCGACGGCGGACATGAATGTCCGCGTGATTTCGGTACATCCTGTTTTGTTGCGTGCTGTTGTGTTTTGGAGTTCGTACCGTGAGTATTTATCAGCGCACCTCCGTGGATGCGGCGCTTAATGTGCTGCGTGATATCAATCGGAATATGGCGGTGACGCAAAACCATGTCACGACGGGTCTGCGGGTCGAAAAATCCAGAGATAATGCCGCCTACTGGTCGGTCGCGACGACGGCTCGCCACGACAACAAGGCCCTTTCCGCCATTCAGGATGCCCTCGGCATGGCGGCTGCCACAATGGGCACGGCGTCTGCCGGCGTTGACAGCGTCATCGATGTCGTCACCGAGATCAAGGCAAAGCTTGTCGCGGCAACCGAGCAGGGCGTCGACAAGACCAAGATCGGTGAAGAGCTCGAGCAGCTGAAGGCGCAGTTGCGCAGCGTTTCCGAAGGCGCAGGCTTCAACAACGACAACTGGATCATCCTCGACAATACGACGACGCCGACGCAGCCGCGCCAAATCCCGGCCTCCTTCATCCGCAATTCGGACGGCACGGTATCAGTAGGCATGCTGAGCTACCATATCGACATCCCGCCGAGCGGCGCGACCTCCTCCAAAGATGCACGTTACGTGATCGACGACCGGGCCGGCGGGACCGGCGAATATGGCGTGCTGACATCTGCCTTCTTCGCGATCGAACTCGGCACCTCTCAAACCTGGGTGCTGACGAAGAGCAAGAACGGCAATACTGCCGGCCAGACGGAAATCGGCCTCACGGCGACGACCAGCAAACAGGACTTGAACGACATGATCAGTGTCGTCGATGCCGCGCTCGGACAGCTAACGACCGTCGGCTCGGCGTTCGGCGCGCTCGAAAAGCGCATCAGCATTCAGGACGATTTCGCCAAGAGCCTATCCGACAACATCACCGAGGGCATCGGCCGCCTCGTCGATGCCGATATGGAAGAGGAATCGAGCAAGCTGAGGGCCTTGCAGACCCAGCAGCAGCTCGGCCTGCAGGCGCTGAACATCGCCAACGCCTCCTACGACAAGGTTCGCCAGCTCTTCCAGAATTTCTAAACCGAGGTGCGTCCATTCGGGCGCACAAAGGCGCGCTCATTCAAAGAAAAACCGCGCGGCAGTCACCGCGCGGTTTTTCATTTCAGCTCGTCAAGCCTCGGCAGCCTTGGCAGCCATCGTCGCCTTGGCCCACCAAACCAGTTCGTCGAGGGCGGTCTTTGCCGTCGGCAGCAGGTTCGCTTCGATCTCGATGATCGGCTTCTTGCCGAAGGCTGGATGGATCGCCATGAAGTCTCCGCCGCCGATATGGACGGCCGCATGGGTGGAGACCATCTGCAGCTCCACGCCGATTCCCCGGAGATGCTCGACGGCGCGCGTGGCGCCGGTGCCGCCATAGCCGATGGCGGTGAAAGGCTTGCGGTTCCATTCCTTATAGGCCTGGTCGAGCGCGTTTTTCAGGGAGGCAGTGATCGAGTGGTTATATTCGGCGACGACGAAGATATAGCCGTCGAAGCGACCGACCGTCTGCTGCCAGCGAACCGCTTCGGGATTCTGGCTCGGCATCCACAGATTCGATGCTATCTCATCGAAGAAGGGCAGCGGATGATCACGCAGGTCGATCAGTTCGACATCGATATCTTCTCGTGCCTGGGCCTGCTTCAATATCCATTGTGCCGGGACATCGGCAAATCGGGTAGGGCGGGTAGAGCCGATAATAACGGCGATACGGGGCTTAGAATTCAAAGTAACCTCCTGTATGCTGGTTTCCAACGGTAACCAGATTACGGATGGTTTGCGATATCGCACAAGGAGGCACTTTGTTGAAACCAGATAACCATCAGGAAACCGCCCCCTGCGAGGATGTTGATGGCTGCCAGCAAGTTCGCGCCTGCGACCACATCAGCCGCATGCTGGCGCGCATCAGCGACAAGTGGAGCCTGCTGGTGGTACGCGTTCTCGGCCACGGGCCGCTGCGTTTCAACGCCCTGCGCCGTGAAGTCGGCGAGATCAGCCAGAAGGTTCTGGCATCGACATTGCGGGAGTTGGAGGAGAACGGATTCGTTTCCCGAACCGTCACACCTACGACGCCGCCACAGGTCGAGTACGCGCTGACGGATCTCGGCCGGGAGTTCTTAGACCCGGTTCGCGGGCTTGCCGAATGGGTCGTTGCAAACTCGGCACGCATGGACGAGGCGCGGGCGGCCTATGCCAAACGCCGCGGGCTCGACTGACGCAAGCGCCGCCGTTCGTCAATAAAGCTGGTGATATCGGTGCGCGGCTGCAACAGGCCCATGTTTCCCATGGGGAATTTGGCTTATCAGATTAGGATCTTCATCTTGTTGCCGCATTCCATAATATCTGCTCGCCCCAGCTTCGAACGGAGAACCTCCTGTCCATGATCAAGAAATTTGTCCTTCTGGCCGTTGCGGCGAGCTACCTCTCAGCCTGCACGACGACCGATCCCTATACTGGTGAGCAGAAGGTATCCAATACCGCCGGCGGTGCTGCCCTTGGCGCGCTCGGCGGTGCTCTCGTCGGTGTCGCCGTCGGCGGCGGCGGTCACGGGAAGCGCAATGCGGCCCTGATCGGCGCCGGCCTCGGCGCGCTTGCCGGCGGCGCGATCGGCAATTACATGGACCAGCAGGAGGCCGAGCTTCGTGCCCAGCTCGAAGGCACTGGCATCTCCGTCACCCGCCAGGGCGACAACATCATCCTCAACATGCCGTCGAACATCACCTTCGATATCGATCAGGATGCGGTGAAGCCGGGCTTCTATCCGACGCTGAATTCGGTGGCGATCGTGCTGCGCAAGTTCAACCGCACGCTGATCGACATCAACGGCCATACGGATTCCACCGGCAGTCTGCAGCACAACCAGGACCTGTCGCAGCGCCGCGCCTATTCGGTCGCGAGCTACCTGCAAGGGCAGGGCATCGATGGCCGCCGCGTGTCGGCCGTCGGCTTCGGCCCGTCGCAGCCGATCGCTTCCAACGCGACCGAAGCCGGCCGCGCCCAGAACCGCCGCGTCGAAATCCAGATCGCGCCGATCACACAAGGCTGATCCGCTCCGTCGGCAAAGTTCAACGTCTTCCGCAGCGATGCGGAGGACGTTTTTGTTTCTCGCGTAAAGGTGTCTGGCTGCGGGTTCGGGGTGTTGGCTCGCTGGAAGTGATAACAGCGGCTCGTTGTTCTGGATCGGCCTTGCTCTCTATTCGACGTGCTCCTCGGCCTTGTCCTGAGGATCTGCTGCCGTTGCAGATGCTTGGGACAAGCCCGAGCACGGCGGGAGAGATGTTGGGCGCCCTGAGGCAGGATGGTTTCCCACCACTCACCGCATGCCTCAATGCTGCATCGTCGCGCCTTTGGTGATTTTGTCGACGATTTTCTTGTCGGCTCGCAGCGCAATGCCGACGACCTTTGCGTCATCAGGGGCGTATTCCGCGAAGACGGCGCGGTTGGCTGCATCATGACCGGTTGCGAACATTTCCTCGATGAAGATTGAGGAAGTCACTTCCCGCTCCAGCGCGCGGCGGTGGATGGCCGAGATCGTCGCTTCGTCGGCCGACAGGACTATGATGGGCTGGATGGATAGCGGGTTGTAGAGATTGCCGGCTCGGTCCTTATAGGGCTCACCGATGATTTCAGGATATTGGCCGGCGATACCGGTCGAAAGGAAGGCTGTGACGTTCAGCTTCTGCCAGCCGGCAAGATTGTTTCGCAGGACGATCGCAATTTTGGTATCAAACATTCCAGTCTCTTTCATGAGGGTATCGATAAGGCATTGAGCCAGGATCTAACGCCGCAGGTCTTCGAGGGTCTTGAACGTTTGTGCGAGCCGCAGAGGGGCAGCGGCGTACCGGCCGCGCCCGCCGGCAATGGTTTCCTGACTGCGCCGGCCTTTCCGGGTATCGAGCGCATCGAGGCGCAGTTTTCGGGCAATATGTTCGAGCCGCACCGGCACGATACCTATGCGCTCGGCGTTACCCTGCACGGAGTGCAGACCTTCACCTATCGCGGCGAGCGACGTTTCAGCATGCCGGGGCAGGTGATCGTGCTGCATCCGGACGAGGAACATGACGGCGGGGCGGGAACCGAGGACGGGCTGCATTACCGCATGCTCTACATGGAGCCGGCGCTGCTGATGGAATGCCTGGAGGCCGAGAAGATCGGGCTGCCTTTCGTCGACCAGCCTGTTATTGCCGACGCGGCGCTGGCGCAGGTGCTGCTTGCAGCCCTTGGTGAGCTCGATCAGGAGCTGGACGAGCTTTTCGTCGACGATTTCGTCAGCCGGGTGGCGGGCGGCCTGTCGCGGCATTCGCAAGTGCGCCGTCGAGCATTGGGCAAGGTTGCCTGGAACCAAGTGAGGGTGGCGCGCGACTATCTGGAGGCGCATGCGCTCAGGTCCGTGCGCTCCGGCGAGTTGGAGAACATTACCGGCCTCGACCGCTTCACCCTGTCACGGCATTTCCGCGCGGCTTTTGCCACCAGCCCGCACCGCTACATGCTGATGCGGCGGCTGCAGCAGGCAAAGGCGCTGATGGGCGAGGGGGAGGGGTTTGCGGATGTGGCCGCCGCGACCGGCTTTGCCGATCAGGCGCATTTCATCCGGCACTTCAAGAAAGCCTATGGGGTCACGCCGGGGCGATGGGTGGGGCTTCAGCGTGCAGCGCAGGTCAGCAATGGCGGCCTATCTTAGCGCTTGGCGCGAACGAGAAAGTTCGGCTTCACGCCACTGCAGCCATTGCTGTCTCAGTTTGCCTCTGGGCAGGTCGACGGTCTCTTCGAGAACCTTGAGATTGAGAATGCGTTCGGCGCGAAAATGGCGGAAGGCCTCCTTCGATTCGCACCATGCAATCAAAAGACAGTGCTCATCCTCATAGCCCAGGAGCACCGGCCACACGATCCGGCTGGTTATCGCGCCATTTGCTGCACAATATTCAAGCTCAATCTTTCGTCCCTCCCTGATCGCCCGCCGGATTGGACGGCTGTCGAGCGTTAGGCTGTCGATGGCCTCGCCGGGTTTCAGGCTGACCGCAGGTTCGGCAATGAACGGAAGAAGGTGGTCCGGTACGGTTGATGCAATTTTTGCAATGACATCTCTGGCAGCAGTGTTGATGGCCGGGTCGCCCAGCTTTGCCACCATCTGAACACCCAGTAGAACAGCCTCGATTTCTTCTGCAGTCAGCATTAGCGGCGGCATGTCGTATCGTGGATCGAGGACGTAGCCAAAACCAGCTTCCCCTTCGATGGGAACGCGCTGGCCAATCAGGTGGGCAATGTCACGATAGACGGTTCTTCGCGCGACCTCGAGTTCTTCCGCGATCTGCGCCGAGGTGATCGGGCGGTATGACCTTCGAAGAATCTGGATGATCTGGAAAAGCCGTTCCGCTTTTCGCATGGCTGGTGACTCCTGCTGCCACAACGCTGGCAGGACGACTATGTCACAGGAACGGGCAAAGAGATCATCACGTGTGAAGGAGAAAATGATGAAACTCGCGTCCATCCGTCTCATTGCTTCGGATATCAAAAGCATGGTCGCCTTCTACGAGCTCGTGACGGGCTATCGCGCGGACTGGCTTGCTCCCGTCTTTGCGGAGGTTGTGACACCCGGTGCCGTCGTGGCGATAGGGAGCGCGGAAACGGTCGCGCTCTTCAAAGAGGGCAGTGCGGAGCCACGCGCGAATAAAACCGCCATTCTTGAGTTCATGGTATCTGATGTCGACGCTGAATTCGCTCGGCTCAAAGATCATGTCGAGGTGGTGCATGAGCCCAAGGATTTGCCGTGGGGAAATCGCACGGCCCAGCTATGCGACCCGGAGGGTACCCGCGTGGCTCTTTATACCCCCGTTACCGCGGCTGCGAGACAACGCTTCAGCGGTCGTTGATTGGCCTGCGGCTGACGCTCGGCCTGCCTTGTTCAGCGGCCGATAGGCGCGGCCCGTCACGTTATTTATCCATAAAACGGCATTATCATATGCATTGCAGGTGCCTACAGCAAGAAAGCTTGATGACATAACTTACCTCCTGGATCTGAGCTGTCGGCATCAGCCGAGAGTTCTTTGCAGTATGACGCCTGGTTCTGCAATCGGCAGCCAGGGACAGGAGAAAGGTTCAAGGTACAACCATGTCTGCAAATAATAAGCCACTTATCGCGGTTGTGGGTGCGACCAGTAAGCAGGGTCGCAGCGTCGCAAGTACGCTCCTTCGCAGCGAACGTTTCCGCGTCCGCGCCTTAACGCGTAAAAAGGATTCGCCCGAGGCTCTCAGTCTGGAGAAACTTGGAGCTGAAATTGTCACCGTTCCCCTCCAGCTTGGCTTTCAGAAAGATTTCGTTGCCACCTTCGACGGTGCGGACGGGGCGTTTCTGATGACGCCGCCGGTCATGCCACCGGCAACGGTAGAGTTCCCGATCGGCCAGCAATTGGCGGATGCCGCGGTTGAGGCAGGAGTCGGACATATTGTTTTCAGCACGCTCGAGAATGTCGACGCCATCTCAGGCGGGACGAAGTTTGCTCCGCACTTCACCGACAAAGCGCGCGTTGCAGACTATATTCGCGGTCTGCCTATCTCTCATTCCTTCGTCATGCTGGCGTTCTTTTACTCGAATCTTCTCGAATATTATCCGCCGCGCATGGAAGGTGACACGCTCGCGATGCCGATCTATCTTCCCGAAGATTTTCGAGCGCCTTTTGTCGACCCGCTCACGGCGACCGGGCCGGCCGTACTCGAAATTTTCTCAGATCCCGACCGCTACAAGGGGAAAACGCTGCCCATCATCGGCGATATCATCTCTCCGCGCGAGATGGTCGAAACGTTCCGAGAGGTAACCGGCCTCAAGGCAGAATATCGAAGTGCTTTCACCAGAGATGGCCTGTTGCAATATTTTCCGGAGTTTGCCGCCAACGAACTTCTCGTGCGAGAGATTCTGGGGATGGTCGAGTATGTTGTCGAATATGGTTATTTCGGCAAGGAACATGACCTGGAATGGAGCCGTCGCCTCAATCCGGATACGCTCGATTGGGAGCATTATCTTCGGACGACGGGCTGGCGCGGAGACAAGCGGTCTTTCGGGCTCTGACTCACGATGGCCGGATCCCAGGCAGTTTGGAAATCTCGGCGACAAGAAAGTCGGTGAGGAGACGAACCCGGGCAATGGCGGAGCGCTCGGGCACGATGAGCAGGCTTAGCGGGACCGGCGACGGACGATAGTCTTCGAGCACGACCTCTAGCTGACCGTTATCCAGGAGATCGTGGACCAGCCAAAGGTGAGTGGGGCCCATGCCGCGTCCTGCGGCCAAGGCCTCGCGCGCCGCTAGCCCGTGATCGACGCGCAGCTTCCCGTTGACGGGAACGGTAAAATTTGCGCCATGGCGGGAAGTGAGAGCGATCTGGTCGCTCCCGGCTATGTTGGACATTATGATGGTTTCATGTCGCGAGAGATCGTCCGGGCGCTCCGGCCGCCCATGAACGGAGAAATAGGCCGGAGCGCCTACCAGCAGCCGATGGCTTTTTCCGAGCCCATGAAGCTTCATGGAACTGTCGGCGAGAGGTCCAAGGCGGAGTGCCACGTCAACGCCTTCACGAACCAGGTCGATGCGCTCGTCGGTCAAGTTGAGATCGACGCTGATGTCTGGATGCTGGTCCTGAAATTCGAAGATGAGGCGGGTAACATGCATCGCGCCAAGCGCCGCAGTACATGAAATCCGGACAGCGCCCGCGGCCGCCCGACGGGCATTTCTGGCTTCCTCGGTAGCCTGTTCGACCAGGCGCAGTACCTGAAGGCAGTTCGCATAATAGCGGCTGCCTTCGTCGGTGAGGGTCACGCGACGCGTGGTTCGGCTTAGGAGAGGGACTCCGACTGCGCCTTCGAGTTCATTGAGCTGCCGTGTCACCGTTGATTGACCGACGCCGAGCTCCCTTGCCACGACTGACAGGTTGCCGCGTTCGGCAACGCGGACAAAAGTGCGCATTCTGTCGAGAGACAGTCCTGTATTATCCATTTTTCGGTACAATAATGCTCATTATAGCAACATAAGGGATAATCGAACCTGCGGCTAGCTGCGCGCGAAAAGAACAGCAGAAGGTCTCTTAAGCACCGGAACGTTGTTTCATTCGTGCATCATTCTCCGCAAAGTAGAAAAAACCGGTTGGCAAAGTTGAATTTGTCCGATACAAAACCTCCACCGCTGCAGATCAATAAAGGAGGCGTTGTATGACATCAGCATTCATCGAAGTCCTCCCGTCCGGAATGATGCGACACTAGGTCATTCCAATTCGCGGCCCGCCTGGGAGCGCGACATGCGGCTTTAATCTCGTTCACAGCTCGATCGATCTGCCGGGATCAGTTCGTCTCCCGCTCCGACTGTGTTCTTCAACTCTCAATTTTGGGGCCGGCTGCCGAAACACGGGGTCGGACTGTTTAAAATGGCTCGCAAGAAGCTCGATTTCCGTGCCGATGCGTATCGCAACGTACTCGGTTTTGTCTTCCGTCAGTGGACCCATCGCCCCGCATTGGTGGGCATTATTGTCCTGCTGGTCATTGCCAGCACGCTGGCAGAAGTGATGGTGCCGGTGTTTTCCGGTCAGATTGTCGACGCGATCGCAGGCGGCAATACGGCTGGCGGCGCTATCAGCGCCTTCGCTGTCGTCGTGACCCTTGGTTTGACCAGCGTCGTATTGCGCTGGTTCATCTTCGGCGGGATCATCCGGCTGACGCTGCGCATCATGGCTGACGTCGTCAATAACGGCTTCCACAAGGTGCAGCGGTTCTCGACGGATTGGCATGCCAATAGTTTTGCCGGCTCGACGGTGCGCAAGATCACTCGCGGCATGTGGGCGCTCGACGCGCTCAACGACCTCTTGCTGATCGCCTTGCTGCCGTCGCTCGTCATGCTGGTTGGCGCCAGTATCGTGCTCGGCACCTATTGGCCGGTCATGGGGCTGATCGTGGCCGCGGGATCGCTGATCTACATCGGCGTGACTGTCGCGCTTTCGATGGGGTTCGTGTCGCCGGCGGCAAAGCTTGCCAATGCCTGGGACACCAAGCTGGGCGGTGCACTGGCGGATGCCATCAGCTGCAACTCGGTGGTGAAGGCTTTTGGTGCCGAACGCCGTGAAGAGGCGCGTTTGCGCCATGTGCTCGCCAAGTGGGACACCCGAACGCGGCGGACGTGGAAGCGCGGGACGCTAAACGGCACGATCCAGGGTTTCATGATGGTCTCCATGCAGGCCGGCATTCTCGGTACCGGCCTTTTCATGTGGCAGCAGGGTCTGGCGACAGCAGGCGACATCACATTCGTCCTGGCGATGTTCTTCGTTCTGCAGGGTTATCTGCGCTCGGTCGGGCAGGATATCAGAAACCTGCAGCGCGCCGTCAACGACATGGAGGAGCTCGTGCTGCTCGACAAGACGCCGCTCGGCATCGAGGACAAGCCGAACGCGAAACCTATCGCCATCGGCAAGGGCGAGATCGTGTTCGATCGCGTCACCTTCCAGTATGGCGCGCATCCGACGCCGCTCTATGAGGATTTCTCGGTTACCATCAAGCCGGGAGAGAGGGTCGGTCTGGTGGGCCATTCCGGTTCGGGCAAGACCACCTTCGTCAAGCTCATCCAGCGCCTCTATGACGTCAACGCGGGTTCGATCCGGATCGACGGGCAGAATATTGCCGAGGTCACGCAATCGAGCCTGCGCAGCCAGATCGCCATCGTGCAGCAGGAGCCCATCCTGTTTCATCGTACGCTGGCCGAAAACATCGCCTATGGCCGCCCGAACGCGTCCAGGCGCGAGATCGAGAACGCGGCAAAGCAGGCGAGCGCCCATCATTTCATCATGGATCTGCCGAAGGGCTATGAGACGATGGTGGGTGAGCGCGGTGTCAAGCTGTCTGGCGGCGAGCGTCAGCGTGTCGCCATTGCGCGGGCATTTCTCGCCGATGCGCCCGTGCTGATCCTGGACGAGGCGACCTCCAGCCTCGACAGCGAGAGCGAAGTGCAGATCCAGCAGGCGATGGAGCGCTTGATGGACGGCCGCACGACGCTTGTCATCGCCCACCGCCTTTCGACGGTGCGGGCGCTGGATCGGTTGCTGGTCTTCGACAAGGGAATGATCGCTGAAGAAGGCGACCACCAAGCGCTCATCCGGCTCAACAACGGCATCTATCGCCGGCTGTTCGAGCGGCAGGCGCTCGAACTGACCAAGGGGCTGGTGGCATAAGCCGAAGCTCCGGTACCTCATCTCCGCTTGCTCAACACAATTTTCGTTGAGCAAGCGGCGCGCTTTACCGTTGAGAAGGCTGTCCTCAGGCGGGGTTCATGGCTGCGAATATGCGATCATAGGTTCCGTCGCGCTCGGCCCAGCGGCGTGCCTGATCCTGTTCGAGGAGGAGCTCGCCTCGCGGATGCCGGCCTTGCTCGAGCATCACCATCACCTGGGAAATATAGGAGGCAAGCGGCATTGCGCGCGGGTCGGCCGCCTGCGAAGCGCCGGTCAGCTCGGTCTGCACGTAGGGCGGCGCCAATTCCAGGACATCGATCGGAAGGTTCCGCAATTGGTGGCGCAGCGATATCAGCCATGAATGGAGGAAGGCCTTGCTTGCGCAATAGGCGGGAAATTCGGCGCGGGGCAAGAAAGCGAGCGCGGAGCCTGTCGCCATGATGGTCGCAGCCGGCTGCTGCTTGATGATTGGCAGGAAGGCAGCGACGGTCCGCAGCACACCTAGGATATTGGTCTCTACGATCGCTTCTGCCTCTGCGAGATTCCAATCATCCGCCGTTATGTCTTCGGTGCGGGAAATCCCGGCATTGGCGATGAGCACGTTGAGGTTAGGGAAGCGATTGATAACGTATTCGGCCACGCGTGCCAGGGAATGGGGGGCATTCAGATCGAGGCAGATGCCTGTTATGCCGGGTCGACGATCTGCGACGTCTGCAAGCAAATCCTGCCGCCGTCCGGTAACAATAACGCGGTTGCCCCGGTCGTGAAATGCTTCGGCGAGCGCACGACCGATGCCGCTCGTGCCGCCGGTTATAAGGACTGTGTTGTCAGTCATTTTCATTGTTGGAACCTTTCCAGACTGTTTTCAGGCCAAGTTGTTTCAGGAAAGGCCACGGCGTGATCGTCAACCCCGCACAACTTTTGAGCCGACGCGAACTGGTCGGTCGAAAGAATTGCTTTTGGGAAAGACATGAATACCACCGCGCACCTTCAGACCCGAGTTCTCCCTGCTGGGACCTTCTCGGCAAAGGACGCGTTGGATGACGGTAACGCCTACGGCAGAGTGGTCGCACGCTGCACGTTGATAGCTAGTCGAGACGAACTCTCCCGTCAACAGCGAGCGATGCTCTAGGCGGAACTCTCCGTCAGGCCCGAGCGGCGGGCGATGAAACGGGCGAGCGCCGGCCCGATCAGCAATATGATCAGGAAACGGCCGGTCTGCATGGCCATGACGAAGGGCACGTCGACATCGCTCGAGGCGGCGATGATGGCGACGGAATCGGCGCCGCCCGGACTGGTGGCGAGATAGGCGGTCAGCGGATCGATGCCTGCGAATGTGTGAAGGGCGAAGGCCATGCAGCCGCAGAGCGCCATCAGGATAATTATCGAGGCAGAGACGCGCGGCAGGGCACGGGCGGCGTGTTTGAGGATCGAGCGGGTGAAGCGCAGGCCGATGCTCCAGCCGATCAGCGCGTAGCTGAGTGCCAGGATCCAGGTCGGCAGCTCGATTTTCAACAGGCCGAAGCCTTGCAATACAGCACCGCCGAAGAGCGGCACCACGATATTGCCACCCTGGATGCGGAAGCGAAAGACGGTGTAGCAGCAGAGAGCGGCGAAAGTGACCGTCATGGCGAAGGCCGGCCAATCGATTGGCGGGAAGAAAATCACCGGCGGCGGTGCTTCGCCATCGGCGGCGACCCAGAGGCGGGAGATGACGGAAGCGCCGACCGCGACGAAGACGACACGCAGATATTGCATGAAGGCGACGAGGCGCGCGTCCGCGCCATAAGCCTCCGACATGATGACCATGGCCGACGCGCCGCCGGGCGTGGAGCCCCAGACGGCCGTAGTACCGGGCAGTACCTGCCAGCGGGTCAGCAGCCAGCCGAGACCGGCGGCAATGGCGATGACCGAAAAGATGAAGACGAAGAACAGCGGGGCGTCCTTGGCCATGGTGCCAAGGATATCAGGCGTGATGTTACGGGCCATCAGGAGGCCGACCAGCACCTGGCCGAACTGCAGCGGCCAGTAGGGCACGCGCAGTTGACCTTTGCTGGCGGTCAATGCCAAGACGATGGCGGCGACCATCGGGCCGATCAGCAGCGAGGCGGGCAGGGCGAAGAGTTCGAGGAAGAGCACTGATAGGGCAGATAAAGCGAGCAGCAATGCCCATTTGAGCAGGCTCGCTTTCAGGGGGAAGCTGCTTGCGTCCAAATCGTGATCCCCGAACTTGTCGACCGGAGCAGGCCCGAAGGCGAGGGTGGGAAAAGGCCCCGGCATAATAAGAGGCCGGCTGCGCGAGCCGGCAGTTGTAGACCCGGTATAGGCGTGCTGATGGCGCCGGGTCAATTGTGGAATCTCGCCCTTTCTTCCTAAAGCCTGACGTGTTTTGCAAGGAAATCAAGCAAAGCGCGAACGCGCGCCGGCAGGGGGCCGCCATGGCCGATATAGACGGCGTAAAACTCTTCGAGGTCGCCGGGATTGAGATCCTCGACCACCGGATGAAGCCGCCCGGCGGCGATATCGGTGCGTACCGTAAACTCCGTCATCATGGCAAGGCCGGCGCCTGCGAGCGCCAGATAACGCATCGCCTCGCCATCGCCGACTTGCAGGCCGGGAGTGAGTGGAATGGTGATCGTTTCGCCCTTGTCGAGGATCGGCCAGCCTTCCAGCGCGCGAGAATAGGAAAATCCGATGCGACGGTGATTGTGCAGATCGTTGGCTGAGCGTGGTTCGCCACGCTGCTTTAGATAATCGGGCGAGGCGACGATGATCTTTCTCGCAGCGCCGAGTTTGCGGGCGATCAGGCTTGAAGTCTTCAGCGGACCGGCGCGAATCGCGACATCGGCGCGTTCCTCCAGTAGATCGACGACCTTATCGGTATGGGTGATATCGAGCGTGATATCAGGATGCACGGCCATGAAGGCGGGGATCAATGGCGCCAGAACATGATTGCCGAAGGAGCCGCTGGTGTTGATGCTGATGCGGCCGGCCGCCTGTTCCCCCGCCGAGGCGAAACGTTCGGCTTCCGCTATATTGGTGAGGATCGCAACGCTGCGCTCATAGAAGGCGCAGCCTTCAGGGGTCAGTTGCAGCTTGCGAGTGGAGCGGTTGACGAGGCGGGCGCCCAATCTTCTTTCCAGCCGGGCGACCAGCTTGCTGACAGCCGACGGCGTCATGCGACGCGCGACTGCGGCAGCGGAGAAGCCGCCGCGTTCGACGACGCTGACGAAGACTTCCATTTCGCCGGATCGATTGATGTCTTGACGGCTCATGATGAATTCAAATCACAGATGATATGCTTTCAGGCAATCTATATCACCGCGCGAACCGGGTCTACTTCTTAGAAAAACAGGAGATTGGATCATGGAATACAGAAATCTCGGCGCATCGGGCCTGAGGGTGCCGGTACTGAGTTTCGGGGCCGGCACTTTTGGCGGCAGCGGGCCGCTTTTCGGTGCCTGGGGTATGACGGACGCCGAGGAGGCGCGGCGGATGGTGGATATCTGCCTGGAGGCGGGTGTGACGCTGTTCGACACGGCTGACGTCTATTCGGCAGGTGCATCCGAGGAGGTGCTGGGGCAGGCGATCTCCGGTCGGCGCCATGGAGTGCTGATCTCGACCAAAACCGCGCTACCGATGGGCGAGGGGCCGAACGAATGGGGCACCTCGCGGGCGCGGTTGATCCGTACCACGGAGGATGCGCTGCGCCGGCTCGGCACTGACTATATCGACCTGTTGCAGCTGCACGCCTTCGATGCGTCGACGCCGGTGGAGGAGGTGCTTTCGGCGCTCGATCGGCTCGTCTCATCAGGCAAGGTGCGATATGTCGGTGTTTCCAATTTCTCGGGTTGGCAGCTGATGAAATCGCTTGGGCTCTCCGAGCGCTACGGCTATCCGCGCTATGTCGCCCATCAGGTCTATTATTCGCTCGCCGGGCGGGACTACGAATGGGAGCTGATGCCGCTTGCCGCAGACCAGCGCGTGGGTGCGCTGGTCTGGAGCCCGCTCGCCTGGGGCCGGCTGACCGGCAAGATCCGCCGTGGTCTGGCCTTGCCCGAAGGAAGCCGCCTGCACCAGACGGCGGAATACGGTCCGCCCGTCGATGACGAGAGGCTTTTCGAGATCGTCGATGTGCTGGACGAGATCGCCGGCGAGACAGGCAGGACGGTGCCGCAGATTGCCATCAACTGGCTGATCGGTCGACCGACGGTTTCAAGCGTCATCATTGGCGCGCGCAACGAGGAGCAGCTCCGGCAAAATCTCGGCGCAGTCGGGTGGAGCCTGACGCCGGAACAGATCGGGCGGCTGGATGCTGTCAGCACCGTCACCGCACCCTATCCCTATTTTCCCTATTATCGGCAGGAGGGCTTTGCGCGGCTCAATCCGCCTGTAACAGCAACAACGAAGCTCTGATGAAATCTTCCCGAATCTTGGCTGGACAGCTGCTTTGACTTGCCTCATACCCAGCCTGCTACAGATGCTGTAGCGGGCTGTGGAATGCAGGGAGATCAAAGGCATGGCACTGCGCGACGCAAAAACTGGAGTGCGAAACGAAGCGGGCATCGAAGCCGTCACCGGCATTCTGAAACAGCGTTTTGGCGAACGTTTCCAGACGGGGCAGGCCTTCCGTGCCCAGCACGCGCATACGACGACCTATATTCCCGCTCAATTGCCCGATGGCGTGCTGTTTGCCGAGACGGCAGACGATGTGAAGACCGTTGTGCGGGCCTGCGCCGATCACAAAGTGCCGGTCATCGGCTTCGGCACGGGCTCCTCGCTCGAAGGTCAGGTCAACGCGCCGAATGGCGGCATTTCCATCGATTTCAGCCGGATGAACAAGGTGCTCGAGGTCAATCCCGAGGATCTCGACTGCACGGTCGAACCGGGCGTCACGCGAGAGCAGTTGAACACCTACTTACGCGATACCGGCCTGTTCTTCCCGATCGATCCGGGCGCCAATGCCTCGATCGGCGGCATGACCTCGACGCGCGCTTCCGGCACCAATGCGGTGCGTTACGGCACGATGAAGGACAATGTACTTGCCGTTACGGCGGTCACCGCGTCTGGCGAGGAAATCCGCACGGCGCGGCGAGCACGCAAGTCCTCGGCCGGTTACGACCTGACCCGGCTCTTTGTCGGCGCGGAAGGCACGCTCGGCATTCTGACCTCGGTCACGCTGCGCCTGCAGAGTATTCCGCAGAAGATTGCCGGAGGTGTGTGCGCCTTTCCGAGCGTGAAGGCGGCCTGCGACGCCGTCATAATGACGATCCAGATGGGCATTCCGGTTGCCCGCATCGAGCTCGTCGACGCGCTGCAGATGCGGGCGAGCATCGCCTATGCCAATCTTCCCTATGAGGAGAGCCCGGCGCTCTTCCTCGAGTTCCACGGTACTGAGGAGACGGTAGCGCTGCAGTCAGCCGCCTTTGCCGAGATCGCGGCCGAATGCGGCGGCGGCGAATTCAGGTGGGCGGCTAGCCCCGAGGAGCGCACCAAGCTCTGGAAGGCGCGCCATGACGCTTACTGGTCGGTGCGGGCGCTGGCACCCGGGCTTGCCGTACTTTCGACCGATGTTTGTGTTCCGATATCGCGGCTTGCGGATTGCGTTGCAGAAACGCAGGCCGATATCGAAGCAAATGGTCTGCTGGCGCCGATCGTCGGCCATGCGGGCGACGGGAACTTCCATGTGCAGCT
This sequence comes from Rhizobium sp. BK650, assembly GCF_014195325.1. Lineage (GTDB taxonomy): Bacteria > Pseudomonadota > Alphaproteobacteria > Rhizobiales > Rhizobiaceae > Rhizobium. The sequence continues at coordinate 637,434 of NZ_JACIBK010000001.1, forward strand.
ATTGTTTGATGACAAGAGTGCCGCGGGAATTGCCACGGCCGAGGAGTTCGTTGCCCGGCTGAATGCGCGGGCGCTCGCGATGGACGGTACATGCACCGGTGAACATGGAATCGGGCAGGGGAAGATGGCATTTCTGGAGCAGGAACTCGGGGGGACGGTGGATCTTATGCGCCAGATCAAGAAGTCGCTCGATCCGGACAATATCCTCAATCCCGGCAAGATTTTTCATTTGGGCTGAAAACGGAATAATCTCATGATCTTGGCCCTTGCTCCCGGCATGAATAGCGCTAGTGTCGGCAACAGAATCCGAATGGAGAATCCCTGACTTGATAGGCCGGTTCCTCGTCTTTCTAGGAGGACTGATTGTCGTAGTGCTCTTCGTGGCGCTGCTGGCTCCGCTGTTCATCGACTGGACGGATTTCCGCAAGAATTTCGAGGATCAGGCAAGCCGGATCATCGGCAAGAAAGTGACGGTGCACGGCACCGTCGATGCACGTCTTCTGCCATTTCCGTCCGTGACGCTGCATGACGTGCGCGTCGGCCAGGGAGAGGACGGCAAGCCGGTCGTGCAGGTCGAGCAATTCTCGATGGATGCAGAGCTTGCGCCGTTTCTCTCGGGTGAAGCGCTGATTTTCGACATGCGCGTCGTCAACCCGAAGGTGCGGCTGCGGCTTCTCAAGGACGGATCGCTTGACTGGATGCGCGGCAGCCAGCCGGAAATTCCGGCCAAGACCGTGGTTCTGGAAAATGTGCATGTCAACGGCGGTGAGATCGAGTTCATCGACGACCAGTCCGGCCGTTCGCGGCGTGTCACCGGTCTCAATGCCGAGATGTCGGCGAAGTCGCTCGCCGGTCCATGGCGCATCGAGGGCGACGGCGCGCTCGACGGCGAGCACGGCAGCTTTTCGATCTCCAGCAATCAGCCGGACGAGAACGGCGTGCTGCGCGCCCGCACCCGGCTCGCGCCTGACAGGCATCCCGTCACAGTCGATCTCGACGGCGAACTGAAGCTGGTCGACAGCCGGCCGAACTATCAGGGCACATTGTCTGCGGCGATCGAGAACCGCGGGGGTAAGAGCGAAAAGGGCGAAGCGCCGCCCCGCCTCAAGGGCCGTTTCGAGCTCACCAACGACCGCATCCGCATTCCCGAATATCGCATGGAAATCGGCTCGACCGACGACCCCTATGTCATTACGGGCGAGGCGACACTCGATACCGGCACGGCGCCGGAATTCCTGCTGACCGCCGATGGCCAGCAGATCGATGTCAACCGCATCGGCAACCACGGGGCTGTCGGCAAGACCAACCGCGATCCGGCGGTTTCCGCGCGCCAGCGGCTGAATTCGCTGATCGAGATTATCGGCCAGGTGCCGATCCCGCAGGTGCCCGGCAAGGCCACCGTGCGCCTGCCTGCGATCGTTGCCGGCGATACGACGATCCGCGATGTGGCGTTGGAGCTGCGGCCTGCCGGCAATGGCTGGATGGTCGACAAAGCCGTGGGCACGCTGCCCGGCCGCACGCAGGTGGAAGGCAAGGGCAAGCTCTCTCTTACGGGAGATCCGTCCTTCAACGGCCAGATGGTCGTCGCTTCCAACCAGCCGACAGGGCTTGCCGCGTGGTTGTCGGGCTCGGTCGATCCGGCGATCCGTCAGCTGCGCCAGGCCGGCTTCTCCGCCAATGTCAGCCTGACGCATGATCTGCAGCGCTTCGAGAACCTGGAGATCGCGATCGGTGGGGCGACACTGAAAGGCCGGCTGGAGCGGCAGGTGACCGGCGGCCAGACGCCGTCGCTGTCAGCCGCGCTCGCCGGCGACGCGCTCGATCTCGACGCGCTGCGCGCCCTGGCGGGCCTCTTTACCGGTCAGGATGCCGGCGATAACGTGCTCGATCACAAGATCGCTGCTCAGCTCAAGGCGGACAAATTCACCGCTTTCGGCGTGCAGGCTGAAAACGTCGAGACGACGTTCACACTCGCCGACGGGGCGCTTTCCGTCGATCATCTGTCGATCAAGAACCTTGCGGGTGCCGAACTCACGGCGACCGGCAAAGCTGAGGGATCGCTGCTCGATTACAAGGGCACTGGCGAGATTACCTTTAAGGCCGCCGATCCCGGGCCTTTCTTCGCCATGCTGCGCGAGCATCTGCCGCATCACCCTGTGATGGACAGGCTGGTGCGCAATGCCGGCTGGTATGGCAATACGGCGCTGCGCGGCGCGCTGACGCTCGGCGGCGACGACGGCAATGCGCTGGCTGTGACGCTGGCCGGCGTTTCGAACGGCAGCCGCGTCAATCTCGATTACCGCATGTCCGACCTTCTGGCGCTGACCGGCAACGGTACGACGACGCTGGAGGCGACGCTCGATAATGCCGTTCCGTCGATCCTCTTCGGCCAGGCAGGTCTCGATCCCCTGCCGGTCGATGCCGGCGCCAACGGCCGTATGACATTGAAAGTAACGGCGGCAGACAAAGGTCCGGCCGATGCCGCGCTGACTTTCGCGACAGACCGGACCTCGTTTACGGCAAACGGCAAGGTCGACGTACGGCCCGATTCCTTTATGAACGGCAACGTCGCCGTCTCGCTCGAAAGCGCCGATATCGATCCGTATCTGGTCATGAACGGCATTGCGCTGCCTGATCTCGGTGCCGGACTGCCCTTCAAGCTGCAGAGTAACGCGACCATCGACGCCGACAAGGTGGTCCTCGCCGATCTCAACGGGCATGCGGCCGATAATGAATTCACGGGTGCCCTGACTTTCGACCGAAAGTCGGCAAAGACTGCTGCGACCGGTACGCTTGCACTTTCCAAGGTCGATCTCGGCTGGCTCGGCGAGGCGGTGTTCGGACAGGTTATCGATCCTGCCACCGGCCAGCTGACGACGGCGGCACTTGGTCAGCCGCTCTTGCGCGATCTCGACGTGAATCTGAAGCTGACCGCCAAGCAGTTCTGGCCAGGGCTTTTCAATGTGGCAGTGAACGATTTCACGTCCGACGTCGCCTATAAGGGCGACGAGATGCAACTCAACAATATGGCCGGCACCTGGAACGGCGGCACGCTCTCGGGCAATATGCTCTTTACCAATGCCAATGGCACGGGCTTCCTCCAGTCGCGGCTGGCGCTCGCCGACTCCGATCTGGGCGGCGTCGTCTGGCCGCGCGACGGCGCCCCTGTCGCCAATGGCAAATTCGGCATGTCGCTGGCGCTCGAGGCTTCGGGCAAGACGGTTTCGGAGATTGCGAGTTCACTGAACGGTTCCGGCGAGATCCGGCTCGGCGAGACGAGCGTTCGCGGATTGAATCTCGCGATCCTGGCGCCGCTCCTGGCCGCGACCGATCCGATGCAGGATCAGATCAATGCCGGCAAGATACATCCGATCGTCGAGACGCTGTTGAACAATGGCGAAGCAAAGCTGCCGCCGCTCGACATTCCCTTCAATGTGACGGATGGCACGCTGCGGGTCCAGAATGTCAGCGTCGCTAACGATCTGGCGCATTTGACTGCCGATGCGCAGATCGAGTTGCCGCAGCAGCGCATCAGCGCCACGCTCGGAATCGGGCTCAATCCTGGAGCGGAAGCGCTGTCGGGTGCAGAACCCCGCATCCGGCTGAACTTCTCCGGTCTGCTGGCTTCGCCCGGGAAGACGATGGATGTGACCGACATCACCAGCTTCCTGTCGCTGCGCGCCTTCGAGCGCGAACGGCGGCGTGTCGAGCGGCTGCAGACCAATGTTCTGGAAAAGCAGAGGCTGCGGCGAGAGGCGGCGCTTTATCGCTTCACCGATGCCGAACGTGCCAAGGCAGCCGAGATCGAGCGGCAGCGGCAAATCGAAGAAGAGCGGCTGAGGGCTCTTGCGCAGCAGGCTGCGCAGCGCAAGGCGGAGGCCGATGCGAAGGCGGCTGTCGAAGCGGAAGCACGCGCCAAGGCCGAGGCCGAGCTAAGGGCGAAGGCGGCTGCGGAGGCTGAAGCAGCGCGACGGGCAGAACAGCCCTTGCCGCCCGGACAGCTCAATTTCGATCAGGTGCCGGGCGTTCGCGCTCAGTGAAGAGTTGTTATTCGGGCAGGCTCTCGGACGCGCGCTGCTCAGACGCGGAGATGCCGCTTTTCAGCCAGCGGAGCACATGCAGGCGCAGCGCCGAGGAGAGGTTGCTGGCTGGCGACCGGCCATCGTCTATTTCCGATATGAGGGCTGCAAGCGGTATGCCGCGGGACGCGGCAATAGATTTCAGCTCGGTCCAGAATTCGTCCTCCAAAGAGAAGCTGGTTCGGTGCCCGTGCAATGTCGCCGAATGTTTACGGATCATAGGGCTGCTTCTCTTCTTGAGAAAGCGATTCAGACAGGAACCGCAGTTGCTTGATCACGAAGGCTTTATCCCGGCACGATTACGTCTCGTCCTTTTCAAGCCTGCCCTGATCGAGAGCCTTTTCAGCCTTGTCGTTGAGCGCTTTGGTCAATTGCTTTTCGGCTTTGGTGCGTCCGTGAAAAATTCGATTCTGCTCGGCCTGCTTCCCCCTCTCGGAGCGAGCCTGCTGCTTTCGAAACTGACGCAAGTTAACGATTTCGGCGCTCACGCGCGGCCTCCATCATAAAAAAAGGAGGCGTTTCGCCTCCCTTGGATATTACTGCTTCTTGCGGAAGGAATCGAGCGAGACGACAGAGCCGGGCTTCTTTTCCTCACCTTCGGCGGCCGGCTTTGCGGCCGCATCCTCGGTCTTGACGGCATCAACCGGATAGGCGGTGATTTCGGCAGCCGGAAGTTCTTCGCCGTCGCTCAGCGGCACGTCGAATTCCAGCTCGAAATTGACCGAGGGGTCATAAAAGCCTCTGATCGCATTGAAGGGGATGACGAGCTTCTCCGGTACGTCTGAGAAGGACAGGCCGATCTCGAACTGGGATTCGGTGATCTTCAGGTCCCAGAACTGGTGCTGGATGACGATGGTCATCTGCTCGGGATATTTCGACTTCAAGTGCTGCGAAATGCGCACGCCCGGAGCGCCGGTCAGAAACGTGATGAAGAAGTGATGGTCGCCGGGCAGACGGCCCGTCGTTGCGACTTCGGCCAAGACCTTGCGGATGACGCCTCGCAGCGCGTCCTGTGCCAGAATGTCGTAGCGGATGTGATCCTGCCCCATGCTTTTCCTGTCTTTCGTCGGTTTAGAAGTCTTTTCACGAGCTTGTATGGCACGTCCGGCCGCTTTGGGAAAGGCACAAGCCGATTCATGCTTTCATGAAGCATACATGATTTCGTCGAAAAAGGGGAGAAGGTGAAGGCTTCTGTTGCCAGGTGCCTTCGAACCCCGCCTTACGGGGCTAGCCGTAAGGACTTAGAGCGGAATTCCCGCACCGCCATTAGGCAGCGAGAGCGTATTCCTTAGCGTTGTTGTCGTTTGCAACTACACTTGTGACCCGATAACGGCGGTATCATGCCGAGCGAAAAGTCGATCTTTACACCCTTGTCGATCCTGTTTCGCCCCCATCAAAAGCAGGCCGTTTCCACGAAAGAAATCCGCCTGTTTTTGGTGGAGGCGCCGGGTACCGCCCCCGGGTCCAATAGGTTTATTCCATCGCCCATTTATCGCCATAGCCGGCCCGAAAGCCGGCAGGAGGGATATAGTGTTTTTGTAACCGTAAGGGAAGGGGATTCGTCATAAAAGCGTCGTGCGCAGCGACGATTTTGCTTGGATAATCAGCTGAAAGCATTGGTTTTGAGCCGCTTTAGCCTTAGATTATCGGCAAAAGGAATCAGCGACCATGAAGCAGTATCTCGACCTGTTGAGCCATGTGATGGAAAACGGCACCGACCGGGGTGACCGCACGGGCACCGGCACGCGCTCGGTCTTCGGCTATCAGATGCGCTTCGATCTCGATGCCGGCTTTCCTGTGCTGACGACGAAGAAGCTGCATCTGCGCTCGATCATCTATGAACTGCTGTGGTTCCTCAAGGGCGAGACCAATATCCGCTACCTGCATGAGAACGGTGTGAGCATCTGGGATGAATGGGCCGACGAGAACGGCGATCTGGGCCCGGTCTATGGTGCGCAGTGGCGGTCCTGGCCGGCACCTGATGGCGGGCATATCGACCAGATCGACAATCTCGTGAAGGGCCTTATCAAGAACCCCAACTCGCGCCGCCACATCGTCTCGGCCTGGAACCCGGCTGAGGTCGATGACATGGCGCTGCCGCCCTGCCATTGCCTGTTCCAGTTTTACGTGGCCGATGGCAGGCTTTCCTGCCAGCTCTACCAGCGCTCAGCCGATATCTTCCTCGGCGTGCCCTTCAACATCGCTTCCTATGCGCTGCTGACGATGATGGTGGCGCAGGTGACGGGGCTGAAATATGGCGAGTTCGTCCATACGCTCGGCGATGCGCATCTCTACCACAATCATTTCGAACAGGCGAAGCTGCAGCTGACCCGCCAGCCCAAGCCTTTGCCGCGCATGGCGATCAAGCGCGACGTGAAAGACATCTTCGATTTCGTGTACGAGGATTTCGAGCTCGTCGGTTACGAGGCCGACGCCAATATTAAGGCACCGATTGCTGTGTAAGCCGGGAAGGTCGATGTCCGATATCCGCAAGACCATCTTCGTTGCCGTTGCTCGCAATGGCGTCATCGGTCGCGACGGGGACATGCCCTGGCGGCTTTCGACCGATCTCAAGCGCTTCAAGGCGATGACGGTTGGCAAGCCTGTCGTGGTTGGCCGCAAGACGTTCGAGAGCTTCGGCGGCAGGCCGCTCCCTGGCCGGCAGCATGTAGTGATCTCCCGCGATGCGGATATCGATCATCCCGATGTGCATATGGCCCGTTCGCTGGACGAGGCGATCGTTACTGCGGAGGGCCTCGCCCGAAAACAGGGTGAGAACGAGATTTCCATCCTCGGCGGCGGGCAGATCTACGCGCAGGCGATCCGGTTTGCAGACCGCATGTGCGTCACGCATGTGGAAGCAGACGTGGAGGGTGACACGTCCTTTCCCGATATCGATCCCGCCGTCTGGGTGGCGACCGACAGCCTTGATGTTCCCTCGGGGGAGAAGGATACCTATCCGACCCGTTTCGTCGTTTATGAACGACGAGAGGCCTGAAAAGGAACTATTTTCCAATTATATTGACCAAGTTCCTGACACTGCGTTGAAAGCCGGTGCGGCGATACCTATAACGGTCGGATCGCATCCGCCGGCAGCCCCCACGGCGGTCGGATGTGTGGGAGTTAACGAACAACGAGGTTTTGATGCCCTGGAGCAATCAGAATGGCGGCGGCGGCCCTTGGGGCGGCGGCGGCGGTAACAATCAGGGACCATGGGGGCAGGGGCCGAACCGTCCGCGCGGCGGTGGCGGCAAGGGCGGTCCGCCCGATCTGGAAGACATTATCCGGCGCGGGCAGGATCAACTGCGCGGCCTGGTTCCCGGTGGATTCAACGGTGGTGTGGTTGCGATCGTCGTCGCGATCATTGCGATCTTCTGGCTCTTCCAGTGCATTTACGTCGTGCAGCCGGACGAGCGCGGCGTAGAGCTGCGCTTCGGCAAGCCCAAGCAGGAAATTTCCATGCCGGGCCTGCATTTTCATTTCTGGCCGTTCGAGACCGTCGAGACTGTCAAGGTGACGGTGCAGCAGCAGAATATCGGCGCGACTTCGGCAGGCTCGTCCAGCGGGCTGATGCTGTCGGGTGACAGAAGCGTCATCAACGTGCAGTTTGCCGTCTTCTATACGATCAGCGACCCGAAGGCCTATCTCTTCGGCGTCGAGAATCCGGCCGAGACGCTGCAACAGGTCTCCGACAGCGCCATGCGCGAAGTCGTCGGCCGACGTCCGGCGCAGGATGCTTTCCGCAGCAATCGTCAGCCGATCGAGACCCAGGTTCTCAACATCGTTCAGGATACGATGAACCGCTATGGCGCGGGCATTACCGTGACTGGCGTGACGATCCAGAACGTGGCGCCGCCGCGTGAAGTTGCCGATGCCTTCGAAGAAGTGCAGCGTGCTGGCCGTGACCGCGACAGCACGATCGAGGATGCCAACCGCTATACGAACCAGAAGCTCGGTCAGGCGCGAGGCGATGCTGCCCGCATCCGTGAAGATGCGGCTGCCTATAAGGATCGTGTGGTCAAGGAGGCGGAAGGTGAGGCTCAGCGCTTCAGCGCCATCAACGACGAATATTCGAAAGCTCCCGACGTGACGCGCAAGCGCCTGTTCCTGGAAACGATGGAGCAGGTCCTGAAAAACTCCAAGAAGGTCGTGATCGACGACAAGCAGGGCGTTGTGCCCTACCTGCCGCTCAACGAGATCAACCGATCGTCAGCGCCGGCACCGAGGGGAGGTTGAACCATGGTATCGAACAGACTTCCCATCATTCTGATCGCACTCGCGGTCCTTCTCGTCATTCTTTATTCGTCGATCTTCGTGGTCAATGCGCGTGAGCAGGCGATCGTCGTGCGCTTCGGTCAGATCCAGTCGGTGAAGAGCGATCCGGGCATCTATTTCAAACTGCCGTTCGGCTTCATGGATGCCGACCGCGTGCAGTTCGTGGAAAGGCGGGCGCTGAGGCTCGACCTCGACAATATCCGCGTTCAGGTTCAGGACGGTCAGACCTTCGATGTCGATGCCTTCGTGATCTACAACATCGCGGATGTGCGCCGTTTCCGTGAAACTGTGTCGGGCGACCGTGACGCCGCGGAGGCACGACTGCGTGCGCAACTCGATTCCTCGCTTCGCCGTGTCTACGGCCTGCGCGACTACAATGCCGCACTTTCGGAAGAGCGAGTAGCGATGATGCTCGAGATCCGTGACGATCTGCGCATCGATGCCGAAAACCTCGGCCTGCATATCGATGACGTTCGCATCCGCCGAACCGATCTGTCGCCGGAAGTGGCTCCGAATACCTACAACGCGATGCGCTCCGAACGTTTGGCCGAGGCCGAGCGCATCCGCGCGGCAGGCAACGAAGAAGGCCAGCGTCGTCGGGCTGTTGCCGACCGCCAGGTTGTCGAGATCACTGCGGATGCGCAGCGCGATTCCGAAATTCTGCGCGGTCAGGGTGACGCTGATCGTAACCGCATCTTCGCGGAAGCCTTCGGCAAGGATCCGGCGTTCTTCGAGTTCTACCGCTCGATGTCGGCCTATTCCTCTGCGCTCTCCTCGCCGGATACGACGCTGGTTCTGTCGCCGACCTCGCAGTTCTTCCGCTACTTCGAGAACGCGAGCGGTAATCAACCTGCCGCACCCGGCCAGACCGGCGGGCTCGTGCCGCCGGCGGCACAGCCTGCACCTGCGGCTCCGGCAGCGAACTGACGACGCGACGAATGCAAGACTTCCTCACCGGACTTGCATTCTTCCTCATCATCGAGGGGCTGGTCTACGCACTGGCCCCTCGTTTTCTTATCGAGATGGCGAAGTTGCTTCCCAGTGTTTCCGAGGGGCGTTTAAGAGCTTTCGGGCTGGCGGCAACGGCGCTTGGTGTGGCCTCGGTCTGGTTTTTACGAGGCTAGATCACATTCGCACGGGGATTTCTCGAAAAGGTGATTTCGCCCTCCATCATTCCGCCTTATGCTGATGTTGTATGTGCGTTTTTATCCCAGACGAGGAAGCTTGATGGCCCCCACGAATCGCTCGCCCTTCAGACGAACGCTCGCGCTCCTGGCCGGCACAGCCCTCCTGGCGAATATCGGCGCAGGCGGTATTGCGCATGCGCAAACCGCCTCGGCGCCTGCGGCACCTGAACAGGCAGCACCGGCCCCTGCGGCTCCTCAGTCAGCTCCTGCCGCACCTCAGCCGACGCCGGTTTCTCCGGCTGTAGCCGCGCCTGCCGCTCCGCCCATGCAGATGACGGCTCCGGCCCGTGGCCCGGATTCGGTCGCCGATCTTGCCGAAGGGCTGCTCGATGCCGTGGTCAATATTTCCACCTCGCAGAATGTGAAGGACGACGAGGGTGCAGGCCCGGCGCCGCGTGCGCCCGACGGCTCGCCCTTCCAGGAATTCTTCAACGACTTCTTCAACAAGCAGCAGGGCAATCGCGCGCCGAACCACAATGTCAGTTCGCTCGGCTCCGGCTTCGTCATTGATCCCTCAGGCTATATCGTCACGAACAACCACGTGATCGAGGGCGCTGACGATATCGAGGTCAATTTCGCCAATGGCATGAAATTGAAGGCCAAGCTGATCGGCACCGATACAAAGACCGACCTTTCGGTCCTCAAGGTGGAGCCGAAGCAGCCGCTGAAATTCGTCAAGTTCGGCGATTCCAGCGTCATGCGCATCGGCGACTGGGTGATGGCGATCGGCAACCCCTTCGGCTTCGGCGGTTCGGTGACAGTCGGCATTATTTCCGGCCGCGGACGTAACATCAATGCCGGACCCTACGACAACTTTATCCAGACGGATGCGGCCATCAACAAGGGCAATTCCGGCGGCCCGCTCTTCAATATGAAGGGCGAGGTGATCGGCATCAACACCGCGATCATCTCTCCGTCTGGCGGTTCGATCGGTATCGGTTTTGCTGTGCCCTCGGAGCTTGCCTCCGGTGTCGTCGATCAGCTTCGCGAATATGGCGAAACGCGCCGCGGTTGGCTCGGCGTGCGCATCCAACCCGTAACCGACGAAGTGGCCGACAGCCTCGGCCTCGACAGCGCCAGAGGCGCGCTCGTTGCCGGCGTCATCAAGGGTGGGCCGGTCGATGACGGTTCGATCAAGGCGGGCGATGTGATCTTGAAATTCGACGGCAAGGCCGTCAGCGAGATGCGCGACCTGCCGCGCGTAGTGGCCGAAAGCTCCGTCGGCAAGCAGGTCGACGTGGTGGTGCTGCGCGACGGCAAGGAGCAGACCGTCAAGGTGACGCTCGGCCGTCTCGAAGACAGCGACCAGGCGGCCGCCAATGACAATTCGGGCGATGATGGCGTCATCAATCCCGATCCCGGTGAAAACAACGATATGGACGAACCGGATCAGGGGGGCGATCAGGGGCAGGCCGCGCCTGACGGGCAGGATTCGCAGCCGCAGGGTCGGGGTCAGAATCAGCAGGGCCAGAACCAGCAGGGACAGAACCAGCAGGGGCAGAATAAGGCGGCGCCGGATCAGGCCACGCCCAAGCATGTGCTTGGTCTCTCGCTCTCGCTGCTCAGCCCCGAAACCCGCAAGGCCTTCGGCATTGCCGAAAGCGTCGATGGCGTAGTCGTGACCGAAGTCGCGCCGGGTTCGGCTGCTGCCGAAAAGGGCCTGAAGCCTGGCGACGTGATCGTCGAAGTGGCGCAGGAGTTCATGAAGTCGCCGGATGCGGTTGCCAGCAAGGTGCAGTCGCTGAAGCAGGAAGGCCGGCGCAATGCGCAGATGATGGTTGCCGCGGCGAATGGCGACCTGCGTTTTGTTGCGGTGCCGATGGAGTAGCGGCTGCTGATATGGGCCGAATGACAAAAGGAGCGGTTGGCCGCTCCTTTTCTATTTCTAGAATGCCCCGCGCTCACGTTGTCACGAAATCAGTCTTCCGGTAGCCCTGGATATAGAGCAGGGCCGTGAGGTCGCCGTGGTTGATCTGCATGTCTGCTTCGGCGGCCACAGTCGGCTTCGCGTGAAGGGCGACGCCGGAGCCGGCCAGCTGCAGCATGCCGAGATCGTTGGCGCCGTCGCCGACGGCGAGAGCGTCTTCAGGTGAGATGCCGAGGCGGGCTGTGATGTCGTTCAGGGCGTCGACCTTGGCCTGCTTGCCGAGGATCGGTTCGGCGACATGGCCGGACAGCAAACCGCCTTCATCGAGCAGAATATTGGCGCGGTGTTCGTCGAAACCGATGACGGCAGCGATGCGGCTGGTGAAGACAGTGAAGCCGCCGGAGACGAGTGCGGTGTAGTAACCCCTGGATTTCATGGTGGCGATGAGCTCGGGGCCGCCAGGCGTCAGGGTGATGCGTTTGGCGATGACCTCGTCGACGACTGATATCGGCAGACCTTTCAGGAGGGCGACGCGTTCACGCAGCGCCGGTTCGAAGGCGATCTCGCCATTCATGGCGCGGGCGGTGATCGCGGCGACCTTTTCTTTCAGGCCGACTTCAGCGGCAAGTTCGTCGATGCATTCCTGACCAATCATGGTGGAATCCATGTCGGCGATCAGCAGCTTCTTGCGGCGGGTTTCCTGTTCCTGGATAACCAGATCGATCGGATTGCTGGCGATAACGGCGAGCAGATTGGCCCTGGCCGCTTCGCCGTCCGTGCCATCGGCGAGCACGATATCGCAGGCAATGCCATCGGCCAGCCAGTAGAGCCCGGATGCCTTGACGGCCTCGGCCGCACGTTCGGCGATCGCAGGCGAAAGAACGGGGTTTGACGGATTGGCAACAAGCGTGGCAACGAGGGCCATGATGGAAAACCTTCTGAGCACTTTGAATGCGATCCTGATAACCGGGCCGACTGCCAGCGGCAAGTCCGCGCTCGCGGTAGAACTGGCCAAACAGCATGGCGGCGTGGTGGTCAATGCCGACAGTATGCAGGTCTATGACACATTGCGGGTGCTGACGGCACGGCCTTCGGAAGAAGATATGGAGGGCGTGCCGCACCATCTCTACGGTCACGTGCCGGCGGGGCAGGCCTATTCGACCGGCGCCTGGCTGCGGGACGTTGCGGTCCTCCTGCCGCGCATCCGCGCCGAGGGAAAGTTGCCGGTCTTCGTCGGCGGCACGGGTCTCTATTTCAAGGCACTGACGGGCGGGCTTTCGGATATGCCTGTCATCCCCGAGGAGATCCGCCAGCGGCTGCGGGGCCGACTGCTGCAGGGGGGCGCGGAGGGACTGCATGCGGAGCTCGCCAATGCCGATCCTGCCGTTGCCGAAAGCCTCAATCCGCAGGACGGGCAGAGGATCGTGCGGGCGCTCGAAATTTTCGAGGCGACGGGCCAGTCGATCGCTGATTTCCAGGGCCAGGCGGGGCCAGTCATCATCCATCCCGAGACGGCGCGCAAGGTGGTCGTGTTGCCGGATCGCGCCGTACTGCATCGGCGCATCAATGGCCGTTTCGAGAAGATGCTGGAGCAGGGCGCGGAAGAGGAGGTGAAGGCACTTCTGGCGCTCGAACTCTCCCCGGAAATGCCGGTCATGAAGGCGATTGGTGTGTCACAGATTGCTGCCATGCTGCGCGGTGAGATGAGTCGTGACGAGGTGATCGAGCGTGGCGCGGCGGCAACACGGCAATACGCCAAGCGGCAGATGACCTGGTTCCGCAATCAGATGGACGAAAGCTGGGAAAGGCTTTCTTCCTGAGACGGCGACAGCATCGCTCCCGCCTGCAAGGCGCTAGAATGATTTTCGAATCATAGCTAGCGGAGCTTCGGGGCGCATGAACAATTTTCTCGCCAAGACACTTTCTTCCATCAACGCACTGATCGCGATCGTCATCCTTGCCTATTTCACGCTTGCAGGCGCGATGTATATGCACTTGATCGGTGCGATCCTGGGCGCCATTGTCGGCATCGTCGTCGCGGCGCTCGTCTGCGGCACGATCGCATTCCTGACGCTGATCGAGCGTCATCTGGCGGAAATTGCGGCGGCAACGCGCCAGCCGCGTTCATGAGCTGCCCTCAATCCTTGTCGTAAAGGCTGCTCAACGGCTTCTTGAGAATACTTTCGCGCAGCGACATTCCGGGGTCACGTCGGGCAGGCGATGTCTGTTCGCCGAAAGCTGGCCTGGGCTGATCATCGCGGCGCATTTCGCGGCGGAGCGCCTCAAGCCGGGCGTCGATCGAGGTCTGCGGCGAGAGCGGAGGCGGTTCGGGCATGACACGGCTTTGCGGCGGAGGTTCTGCTCGCTGCGAGCGATCCTGCGGCAGGAGGTCGGGACGATAGGGTTCGAGCGCCACCTCCGACGCCGGCGAGGCGGCGTGAAACGGATCGGCTGCTTCGCCGGTCAAGTCGTCTGCCGGCTCGGGGCTCTCTGCCAAGGCCGACGTGTAGCTCTGCTGGAAGGTGGAAATATCCGGGCTTGCGGTAATCGCCCTCATGCGGGTGACGATGCGGCGCAGATCGACGGTATCAGGATCTTCCTCGGCATGTTTGCTGGTGGCGCTGTGTGCTTTCGGCAGCAGATTTTCGTCGACGCGCGTGAAGCGCATGCGCATCGGCACGCGGATTGCCTCGCCGAAGGCGATCGCCTCGCCGTTGCCGATCGAGGAGATGAAGCTCGTCGTCGAGATCGAGGAATTGGGGATGGCCGAGCGGATGATTTCCTGGTCGCGATCGTTGGCAAGGCGCATGGCAAAGAGCGTCGAGCACTGCGACAGGATCGTCTGGTCGAGCTCGCCGGGGCGCTGGGTGATAATACCGAGCGACACACCGTATTTGCGGCCCTCCTTGGCAATGCGGGCGATGGCCTGCCGTGTCGGGACGAAGCCGAGAGTCGGGTCAGACGGGATATAACGGTGCGCCTCTTCGCAGACGACAAGCATATGAATGGCGCCTTCGCTCCATAGCGCGATTTCGAAGGCCATGCGGCAGAGCACCGAGGCAACCGAATTGACGACTTCCGAGGGGATGCCGGCAAGCTGGAAAGTGCAGATCGGCCTGCTATCGCCCGGGATGCGAAAGATCTGTGCGATGGTCTCCGTGATCGTGTCGCTGATCGTGTTGTTGGAGAACATGAAGTGGTAACGCGGATCGTTGATCGCAGCGATGATGCGCATCTTCAGCGAGCGCAGGAACGGTTTTTCGGTGCGGCCTTCCAGCCGGCCAATGCGCTCGTCGATGAGGGCAAGGAGATCGGCGATGCGGTAGGGCACCGGGGTGTCGGCAGTGATCGAGCTCTTTTCCGTCTGGCGGCGCACCAGCGAACTGTCGCTCCCGCGGAAGGCGCGCTTGGCCTCCGGCAGGATATCGCGCAGCATGTCGAGTTCTTCCGGCACCGGCGGGCGGCCGCGGAAGACGACTTCGGCAAATTCTTCGAGCCTCATCAGCCAGAAGGGTAGGTCGAGCGTGTCGGTATCGATAGTGACGGCGTGTTTCGGGAAGGCGGCGGCAAATTCATTATGCGGATCGAGGATCAGCACGCGCAGCTTCGGATCGGCCTCGATCGCCTTGTTCAGCAGCAGCGAGACGGCAGTCGATTTGCCGACGCCGGTGGAGCCGACTACGGCGAAATGCTTCGACAGCATGGAGGGCACGTGGATCGCGGCGTCGATGCTTTCATCCTGCGTCAGGCTACCGATGACGGCCGTCGCTCCCTTGCCGGCATCATAGATGCGCATAAGGTCGGCGGCGCGAATGCGATGGGCGATGGCGCCGAGATAGGGGTAGCGCGAAATGCCGGTCGAAAATTCCTCGCGGCCATCTTCCTCGACGCGGACTTCGCCGAGCAATTCGGTCTCGATGCGGAAGATATTGTCCTGACCTTCGCCCCAGCCCTGGTTGCCGGTATTCATGGAAAAGACGAGGGCGACGACGCGGTTTCTGCCGACGCTGATGGAAATCAGCCGGCCGACGGACCATAATTCGGTGAGATCGGTGCCGCCGGCTTCCGCCACGGCTGCAATGGTGGCGCGCGATCCGCTGCATGCAACGACACGCCCGAGAAACCTGTTCCCCGGCGTAAGGCTGTCGCGGCGATCCTGTTCGCCCGCCCTGCCGGACGTTCTCATGTCGTTATCGAGCAAAGGGCTACTCCCCGCATGAAAGGGCAGGATATAATCGATCCTTTAACAAATCCTTCAGCCGCTGTTGGATCGCGCACCGCCTGGTTGGCAGCTATGACGGCTGCCGATTTTTTATGCGGGATGCGTTGACGCTGCGAAATTTTCTGTCTATCACTTCCGGCCATGACAATTTCGAACATTCTTATCGTGGTGGGAAGGCGCATGGGCAGGATGGTGTAACCATCCGGCGATAGCCACCCATGCGCTAGACGAAGGCTCCTCAGGGGCCTTTTTTTGTGCCCGAAATCAGGGCTTCCGGCCACACACTCAAATCCTCAGCATCAACGGAACAGACACATGGCGAGCACGGATAATCAAGCGGACAGCAATCGGATGACGGGAGCGGAAATCGTTCTCCGCGCGCTGAAGGATAACGGCGTGGAGCACATCTTCGGCTATCCCGGCGGTGCGGTTCTGCCGATCTATGACGAGATCTTCCAGCAGGAAGAGGTCAAGCACATCCTCGTTCGCCACGAACAGGGCGCCGGCCACGCGGCCGAAGGTTATGCCCGCTCCACCGGCAAGGTCGGCGTCATGCTGGTAACGTCCGGTCCCGGTGCCACCAATGCGGTCACGCCCCTGCAGGATGCATTGATGGATTCCGTTCCGCTCGTCTGCCTGACGGGCCAGGTTCCGACCACGCTCATCGGTTCGGACGCCTTTCAGGAATGCGACACTGTCGGGATCACGCGCCCCTGCACCAAGCACAACTGGCTGGTCAAGGATGTCAATGAGCTCGCCGCCGTCATCCATGAAGCCTTCCGCATTGCGCAGTCGGGCCGTCCCGGTCCCGTCGTCGTCGATATTCCGAAGGATGTTCAGTTTGCCACCGGCACCTACACGCCGCCGGCCGATCATGCGATCCAGAAGAGCTACCAGCCGAAGGTTGATGGCGATCTGAACCAGATCCATGCGGCGATCGAACTGATGGCGAACGCGCGCCGGCCGATTTTCTATACCGGCGGCGGCGTCGTCAATTCCGGCCCGGAAGCCTCGCGGATGCTGCGCGAGCTGGTCGAGCTCACCGATTTCCCGATCACTTCGACGCTGATGGGGCTGGGCGCCTATCCGGCCTCGGGCAAGAACTGGCTGAAGATGCTCGGCATGCACGGCTCATACGAGGCCAACATGGCGATGCATGATTGCGACGTCATGGTCTGCATCGGCGCTCGTTTCGACGATCGCATCACTGGCCGTCTGAACGCCTTTTCGCCGAACTCGAAGAAGATCCATATCGATATCGACCCGTCCTCGATCAACAAGAACGTTCGCGTCGATCTCGGCATCCGCGGCGATGTCGGCCATATTCTGGAAGACATGATCCGTTTGTGGCGGGCACTGCCGAAGAAGCCGGAAAAGGGGCGTCTGGACGCATGGTGGGCCGATATCGCCCGCTGGCGGGCACGCAATTCCTTCGCTTACACGAAGAGCAACGACGTGATCATGCCGCAATATGCGCTGGAGCGTCTCTATGAGCTGACCAAGCATCGCGACACCTACATCACGACCGAAGTTGGCCAGCACCAGATGTGGGCGGCACAGTTCTACGGTTTCGAGCAGCCGAACCGCTGGATGACCTCGGGTGGTCTCGGAACGATGGGTTATGGCCTGCCGGCAGCGCTCGGCGTGCAGATCGCCCATCCGGAAAGCCTGGTCATCGATATTGCCGGCGATGCCTCGATCCAGATGTGCATCCAGGAAATGTCGGCGGCGATCCAGCACAATGCGCCGATCAAGATCTTCATCATGAACAACCAATATATGGGCATGGTGCGCCAGTGGCAGCAGCTCTTGCACGGCAACCGCCTGTCCAACTCTTATACAGAGGCGATGCCTGATTTCGTGAAGCTGGCGGAGGCCTATGGCGCCGTTGGCCTGCGCTGCGAAAAGCCTGAGGATCTCGATGCGACCATCCAGGAGATGATCGACGTGAAGAAGCCCGTCATCTTCGATTGCCGCGTTGCCAATCTCGCCAACTGCTTCCCGATGATCCCTTCGGGCAAGGCCCATAATGAAATGCTGCTGCCGGACGAAGCTACCGATGAGGTGGTCGCCAATGCGATCGACGCCAAGGGCCGTCAGCTAGTCTAAGACTTTCAATTTGCGCATAACTCCTTTCCGAAAATCGACGCCGGTTTTCGGGGTTATGCGTTAGGGTAAGGAACCCAGGATCATGAACGCACACCTTCAACCAACGGGCTCTGCCTACTTCATCTCGCCAGAAACGGCAGCCGTCGAGAGCCATACGCTCTCGGTCCTCGTCGATAACGAACCGGGCGTTCTCGCCCGCGTCATCGGCCTGTTTTCGGGCCGCGGCTACAATATCGAGAGCCTCACGGTTTCGGAAACCGAGCATGCGGCGCATCTGTCGCGCATTACCATCGTCACCCGCGGCACGCCGCAGGTGCTGGAGCAGATCAAGGCGCAGCTCGAGCGCATCGTGCCAGTCCATCGCGTTGTGGACCTGACGGTGCGCGCCCGCGAACTCGGTCAGGACCGGCCGATCGAGCGGGAGGTGGCGCTGTTGAAGGTGATCGGCAATGGCGAGACCCGTGCCGAGACGCTGCGTCTGGCCGATGCCTTCCACGCCAAGGTGGTGGATGCGACGGTCGATCACTTCATTCTGGAGATTACCGGCAAATCCTCCAAGATCGACCAGTTCATTGCGATCATGAAGCCGCTCGGCCTCATCGAAGTCTGCCGCACTGGCATTGCCGCGATGAACCGCGGCGCGCAGGGTATGTGACGGGACCTGCCAAGCTCAGACGATGCCGGGCCACTTTCAACCTGCGGAATTTCCGATGGGTGCGGATCGTCGGCTTGGCATCATTAATGATCTTTCTTCGATAGTACGACCGCCGCCATATAAGGTTCGTGGGGTCTCGGTTCTTTCGACAGGCGATGTTCGAAACGGCTGAAGAGTTCATCGACAAATGCGGTCTGTTCGCGAGAGCGTGGAGCCACGCTGGCGATCAGCGGGCCGCTCCATGCGCGCGTCGCGTTCGCATGATGTCTGGCAAAGGTCAATCCGTCGCCGCTGACTTCGAATTCCGGCCAGAATGGATTGCTCACTTTCACCAGATCGAGGTGTTCCAGCGCTAGGTCTACGAAAGATCCGGATTGCCTGAAAGGGTCTTTGATATCCTCCAGGGACCGAAGGCCGATCGGGATGGTCATCTGCTCCTGTTCCCGTTCCGAGAGCAAACCATCTCGTCTCATCTCTTCGACTGCCGACCATAGTTCCCCAAGCAGCCACTCCCAGCCGGTGTCGGCTTCTGCACGGGCCGTGAACCCCAGGACGAGTTTCGCGCCTGGCCGCATCTCCCGCGACCGTTGCGTCAGAAAACATTCCCAGTCGCTCGCTTGCTGAGCCGCGACTGCAGCGACGACGGCCGGCGACTTGCTCATTCCCGCGAGAATATGATCTGGCGCATCGATTGCGTTGGTGCTCATCCATTGCAACGCCCAAGTGGACCAGCCAAGGTGCACGCGACCAGGCGGGAGCAACGGTGAAAAATAGGATTTGCCGATCGCCAGAGGAAATACATCAGAAGTTCCCGCCATATAGCTATTCGGGTCTGAAATCAGTGCTTCGAAGAGGGACGAGAAATCGTTCGACGGAAGGTCGGTGTGGATGATTTCGATTGGAGTGGTTGCGCCCACCCTGGAACGTAAAACGTCGACCGCCTTTCGCATCGGTATCATCGAATTTCGACCCTGCGAGCAGCCGTAATCGACGATGGTCACCGGGCCATCACCGATGTCCACCGTCCGGCACGCGGCTTCCCACAGGGAAAGCAGAGCGGCAATGCCGGTGGCTTGCATAGCGGAATGCCTGTTATAGAAGCCGCCCCCTTGCATCGCCGCTAAATCACTTCGCGTCGGACCGCCTGGCATCGGATTGCCTCGCTTGGTGTCCCGCAAAAATATCAGGCTTTCCCCGGCATGGCGAGGCAATTCCCCAGCGCTGCTGGGATCAGAGCATCTCCAGCGGCGTTTTCTTTGCCGGCGGCGGGAAGACCTCGTCGAGGGCTTCCCAGTCCTCATCGGTAATGTCGAGGGAGACGCAGCCACGGTTTTCGCGGGCGCGATCGATGTTCGACGTCTTTGGGATGACGAAGACGCCGTCGCGTTCGAGAAGGAAGGCGAGCGCCAGCTGCGCCGGGGTCGCCTGATAGGCCTTGGCGATATGGATCAGGTCGGGATGATGCAGGATGCGGCCCTGTTCGATCGGCGAATAGGCCATAATTGGGATGTTGCGGCTCTGGCACCAGGGCAGGAGATCATATTCTATACCGCGCCGCGAGATATTGTAGAGCACCTGATTGGCGGCGACATTCCGCCCGCCGGGCACGGAGAACAGCTCCTCCATGTCGTCAGTATCGAAATTGGAGACGCCCCAGGCGCGGATCTTGCCTGATGCCTTCAGCGCTTCGAAGGCTTCCACAGTCTCGGCGAGCGGATAGTTGCCGCGCCAATGCAGGAGATAGAGGTCGATGCGGTCAATGCCGAGGCGTTTGAGGCTGCCTTCGCAGGCGGTGATCGTGCCCTTGCGGCTGGCATTCCAGGGATAGACCTTACTGACGATGAAAGTCTCGCCGCGGCGCCCCTTGATCGCCTGGCCGACTATTTCCTCGGCTCCGCCATCGCCGTACATTTCAGCGGTATCGATCATCGCCATGCCGAGATCGAGGCCGGCCCGGAGGCTGGCAATCTCCTGCCTTGCATGGCCAGCATCCTCGCCCATGCCCCAGGTGCCCTGGCCGAGCGCGGGGACTTCGGTGCCATCGGGGAAGGTGATGGTGGGGATCGGATCGTCCATGGCGGTTCTCATCCTTTGCGTGCTCGGCCGACTATCAGGTAATCCTGTCACCATGACAATCATGTTATGGCGACAAGGGTTTAGGGCAGTTATGCAGACCTAATTCAACGAGCCGCAACATCATCAAACGGACAGTCCGGGGAGGTTTCATGCCGCTGGATACGTTTCTGGCACTACTGCTCTTTGCCTTCACGACCTCGATCACGCCGGGGCCGAACAATATGATGCTGTTTGCTTCGGGCGTGAATTTCGGCTTCCGCCGCACGATCCCGCATATGTTCGGCATCGGGGCAGGGTTCCTTTCGCTGCTGCTCGGCGTCGGCCTTGGGTTGGGCGCGTTGCTGCACACGATGCCGGCGGTCTATACGGCGCTGAAATTTGCCGGTGGGGCTTATCTCGTCTGGGTCGCCTGGAAGATTGCGACCTCGCGGTCCCTGAGCGAAGGCAAGAGCAGCGTGAAACCCATGTCGTTTCTCGGCGCTGCGGCTTTCCAATGGGTCAATCCAAAGGCCTGGGTGATGGCGGTGACGGCCATGGCGACCTATACGAATCCGGAACTCTATTTGATCAGCGTGCTGCTCGTCGGCCTTGCTTTTGCGGCGGTCAATGTACCCTCCGTGTCGACCTGGGCGGGTTTTGGCTCTGCTCTCAGGGAGTGGCTGTCCGATCCGGTGCGGCTGAAATGGTTCAACATCACCATGGCGGTGCTGCTCGTGCTCAGCCTCTGGCCAATGCTAAAATAGCGTCGGCTTTGTGAGCATCAGCCAGAGAATGCCGAGCACGGCGAAGAAGGCCGGGAAGCCGAAGGCGAACCAGATGCGGTAGAGGCTGAAATAGGCTGACGGCAGTGCGGTGCCCGAGGCGGCGGCCGTGCGCGCCAGATTGCACAGCCGAATCTGAATCCAGACGACCGGCAGCCAGAAGATGCCGGTCACGACATAAAGCACCAGCGAGAGTGCGATCCAGCCTTCCGTCAGATCCCAGCCGATGATGCGGGCGAGAAGGTAGCCTGTCACCGGCTGGAGAACGGCCGCCGTGCCCGTGAAGACCGTATCGGCGATGACGACGGTGCTGCTGACATGGGCGATGAGTAGGGGGTCGCGGGTGCGGTGTGCCATCACCATGAAGAAAGCGATGCCGGCGCCGGTGCCGAAGAGGACCGTCGCTCCGACCACATGGGCAACAAGCAGCAGTTCGGCAAGCATCAGCGTTCATCCAGAATGGCAAGGGCGGCGAGCGTTAGGAGCAGCGATGGCAGCACCTTGACAAGCGGCCCGAGCGGATCGAGCCAGAGTGCCGGTTCCAGAACCGTGCCACCGGCGAGATAGGCGAGCGATACGGCGAGCATGCCGAGGAGAGAGCGGCGAGCGAAGGGGCGGAAGAGCACGGCAGCGCCGAGCGCCATATCGATCAGGCAGGTGAGAATCGTCAGCGCCATGGCCGCATCGGCGGGCATGAAAGGCAGGAAATGGGAACTTGCCTGTCCTGGTGCCAGAAGGGAGATCAGGCCTGACAGCAGCCAGAACAACGACAGGCCTGCTATAACGGGCGCCTTCAACAGATAGAGGCGGGCGAACCAGAGGTCCTGCACCCCGGAGGGATTGGCGGCAAGCGTTGCAGCGGCCGACAAGGTCGGAAGGCCTGATGGCGTCGGCCTGTTCATACTGACACCTTCGGACATGACCGTCATGGCGGTGGAGCGCAGCGGCGAATGCCAGCCGAGATAGCCGGCCATATCGGCAAGCCATGTGATCGGCCTTGCGAGGACAGGCGGAATGGACAAGACCCGAGCCTCCGGCAGGCCGAGCCAGGCGCGATGCAGTTTGACGAGATCAGCGAGAGTATGCCGTTCCTCGGCCGCCAGTTCGATATCGCTACCGGAGGGGAGCGAGCCTGAGATTGCGGCCGAGACGGCAGCGGCGATATCGTCAACGGCGACGGTCTCGACGGCGCTGACAGCGTGAATGAGCGGTAGAACGAAGGGGAAGGCTGAGAGTGCGCGCAACAGCGCCGTGCCGCCATGGGCGTTGCGGCCGAGGACGAGAGAGGGGCGCAGGATCACGTGGGGCAAGCCTGACGATGCAAGGGCGGTATCGGCAGCGCGTTTGGTGGCGAGGAAGGGGAGATTGCTGCCGGCGCCGTCCGTTCTCGCGGAAATCTGAATGACGAGTATCGAGGAGGGTTTTGCTGCGGCATAGAGGGCGAGCATGGCCTCAGTCTGCGTTGCGGAGAGATCGTCCGAGAGGCCATCTTGAAGCGCGCCGGCGCAGTTGACGACGGCGTCTTGCCCTTTAAGGATATCGCGCCAGTCATCGGGTTGCGTCATCCGGGAGAGATCGGCGCGGCGCCACTGAATTCTCGGTTGCTTCAGGGCGGCACGGGCGGGGGTGCGGCCGAGGCCCGTGACGACATGGCCTGCGTCGGCAAGGCGTGCCGCGACGACAGAACCTATAAAACCTGTGGCGCCGAGAATCAGGATATTCATGGGACAAGCATAGTGTCAAAAGCTTAAGGTCTCGGAAGGGCTTGGCGCGGCGCCAGCAAGTGCTAAAACTGAGAAGAAATCCGGGGAGGGCCTCGTCTTGCATGACCACGATCACCATGATCATCACCACGACAACCATTATTCGGACATGCAGGCGCGTGTGAAAGCGCTGGAGACGCTGCTGACGGAGAAGGGGCTGATCGATCCGGCGGCGATCGATGCGATCGTCGAAACCTATGAGACGAAGGTCGGGCCGCGTAATGGCGCGCGTGTCGTTGCGAAGGCCTGGAGCGATCCGGACTTTGCCGAATGGTTGAAGCGGGATGCGACGGCGGCGATTGCGAGCCTCGGCTATACCGGCCGGCAGGGCGAGCATATGCGCGCCGTCTTCAATACATCAGACACGCACAATCTCATCGTCTGCACGCTCTGCTCCTGCTATCCGTGGTCCGTGCTCGGTCTGCCGCCGGTCTGGTACAAGGCGCCGGCCTATCGCTCGCGCGCCGTCATCGATCCGCGCGGCGTGCTTGCCGAATTCGGGCTGACGCTGCCGGTAGGTAAGAAGGTCCGTGTCTGGGATTCGACGGCGGAGCTGCGTTATCTCGTCATTCCCGAGCGGCCAGAGGGTACCGAAGACTTGAGCGAAGAGGGGCTTGCGGCTCTCGTCAGCCGCGATGCGATGATCGGCACGGCCATCGCCGGCAGCCCGGAGGTGCCGACGTGAACGGTCCGCACGATCTCGGCGGGCAGATGGGCTTCGGCCCGGTCGCGCCCGAGAAGAACGAACCCTATTTTCATACCGAGTGGGAAAAGCGGGCGCTCGGCATCACGCTTTCCTGCGGTGCGTTCGGCGCGTGGACGATCGATGAAAGCCGGCATGCGCGGGAGAATATCCCACCGGCCGATTACCTTGCGGCAAGCTATTACGAAATCTGGATCCGCGGCATCGACATGCTGCTGGAGCGCCATGGCTTTGCGACCCGCGAGGAACTTCTTTCTGGGCACAAGCAGCAGGACGGCGCCGTGCCGAAGCGGGTGCTGAAGGCGGAGATGGTGCCGGGCGTGCTCGCCAAGGGCGGTCCCTGCGACCGGCCGGTCGAGACGGCGCCGCTCTTCGTCGTCGGCGAAACTGTGAAGACGAAGAATTTCAATCTGCCCACCCATACGCGGCTGCCGCGTTATGCGCGGGCCAAGACCGGCGTCGTCGAGGCGGTGCAGGGCTCCTTCGTCTTCCCTGACGACAATGCGCATGGCAAGGGCGAGAACCCGCAATGGCTCTACACTGTCGTTTTCGATGGGAGCGAGATCTGGGGTGAGGGAGCCGATACGTCGCTGACGGTGTCGATCGATGCGTGGGAGAGCTATCTTGAGCGAGTCTGAGCTGGCACAATCGCCCGGCCTGCCAAAGTCACCGCAGGGTGATCCTGTCTTTCCCGAACCTTGGGCGGCGGAGGCATTCGCCATGGCCGTGCATCTGCATGAGAGGGGGCTGTTTACCTGGAGCGAATGGACGGAAGCTTTGTCGCGTGAATTGCACGGGTACGGCAGGGCCGAGGATGGCAGCGATTATTTCCATTGCTGGGTGGCAGCGCTTTCCGATCTGATCGTCGACAGCGGCGTCGCGGATATCGACGCGATCCTCGACCTGCAGGAGAGCTGGCAGAGGGCAGCGGAGGCAACACCGCATGGCAAGCCGATCGAGCTTGCCAACGATCCGCTGCGCTGAGTTCCGACGCAGTTCCTGCCTCAGGACGGGAACTGCCGGTAACACTCTTCCGCCACCTTGCGCAGCATGTCGCGGGAGATTTCGCCGGTTACCGCATAGCCGAGTTCACCGTCGATCCAGTAAAAGGTCTCGACATCCTTGGCGGAGGCGAAGCGGAAGCTTGTCGTCCTGTTTTCCTCATTGCGGCCGACGATGACGGTCAGCCGCTCGCCTGCCTGATCCTCGTACATGAACATGGCGCCCGGCCTGCCATCGACCGGCAGCAGGCGACCGCCGACGAGGCGGAAGCCGAGGGATTTGAGGTCCGGCACCTTGAGGTCGGGGATTGCCAGCCGCTTGCCGAGCCAGGTGGCGAGATGGGCTTCCTCGTTGGCGAAGACCTCGACCGGGTGGCGCACTTCGCTCGCATAGACGAGGAAGGCGGTCTCGGCCTGTTTCGGCAGGGTTTCGGATTCGGCCAGCTGCAGCGGCGGGCGTTCAAAGAGCGGCGGGATGAAGCGATCGCTGACGGCGCCGAGCGCAAACAGCACGAGGGCGGCGGCGGCAAAAACGGAGCGCATCTTCCAAGGAGAGGCCGGTCCTGCCGGTGTCACCAGATGGAGATCTATATAGCGGCTCTTCTCATAGCCTGCAAACAGAGATTTGATGCCGGCATTCTGCGTCTGCCAGCCGGCCACAGTGGCTGCTTCATCGGGGTTTTCAGCGAGATAGGCTTCCACGCGGGCGCGGGCTGCCTCGGGCAGTTGCCCGTCGGCATAGGCATGCAGATCCGCTTCGGTCACGGTGGGGTTGGTCTCGTTCATTTCGGTCTCCGAAGCGTAATCACGTTATCGGCTTTGATATGCTCGCTCATGCGCTGGCGCGCGCGCGACAGGCGCGACATCACGGTGCCGATCGGTATTTCCAGCATGGTCGCGACTTCGCCATAGCTGTAGCCTTCAATGACGACGAGCATCAGCACAGAGCGGTGATCTTCCGACAGGCTGTCGAGGGCCTGTTCGAGCCGCCGGAGTTCCAGCGGATCGGCTTGGGCTTCCGGAACGGCCATCTCTTCGGCGGCATCGAGTTCGACCAGCCGGTCGCGGGGGCTTGCACGGCGGGTATTGCGGTAGAGGTTAGTCATCGTCGTCAGCACCCAACCGCGCAAATTGAGGCCGCGCCACTGGCCGCGCCGGGCCAGAACCTTTTCCACGCAATCCTGAAGCAGATCCTCGCCATCGGCATCCGAGCGGGTCAGGCTGCGGGAATAGCGGCGGAGCGAAGGAAGGAGGGCCAGGATCTGGCCCTCGAACGTATCTGACGGAGGCGTCTTCACGCTGGCCTCATCAGGGCTTGGCGACATCCCAGACACCGCCGACGCCGTCGCCGGTGGCATCGCCGGATTTGGTGTCCTTCACAAAGTAATAGAGAGGCATGCCGTCCTTCGCCCACTGCTTCTTTCCATCCTTGCGTTCGACGAGCGAGTATGCGCCTTCGGCCTTGGCACCGCTAGCGGCGAGGAAAGGCGGCCAGTTGGTGGCGCACTTGTCGTAGCAATTCGAGACGCCCTTTTCGTCTTTCTTGTAGGTATAGAGCGTCATGCCCTTTTCGCCGGCAAGAACCTTGCCCTTTGCCGTTTCGACGGTGGTGACGGAGGGCGCGGCGAAGGCTGCAGTGGCGGTGGCGGCGATAACTGCCAGCGCGGACAGGAATTTCACGGACTTCATGGTCTCTCTCCTCGGGTTAGGCACGCGTATTCGCGATACCTGACATGAGACACGGTAGCCTCTTGGTTTATTCCAGGTTCTTTTTCAAACGTCACTTCGGATCGAAAACCACTAAGCAGTCTCGTCCGGCTGCCTTGGCACTATAGAGGGCGCCATCGACGTTGCGCAGCAATTCGGCGCGGCGGCGGCCGCCTTGCGGAGCAAGGGCTGCACCGATACTTAGGCCGGCACGAATGATGTTTCCTTCGATGGCGAAAGGGTTGCGGAAGGCCGTGAGCAAGCGCTCGGAGACCGAGATCAGCGCTTCGGTGTTCGGCGGGTTCGGCACGAAGATCGCGAATTCGTCGCCGCCCATGCGCACGACGATATCGCCCGAACGAATGACTGAGCGGATGCGGTTTGCCGCTTCGCGCAGCACTTCATCGCCGATATGATGGCCGAGCGTGTCGTTTATCGACTTGAAGCCGTCCATGTCGAGATAGAGCGTGCCGAAGGTCTGACCGGAGGCAAGGGCTGCTTCCAGAGCGTGGTCGACGATGGCATCGAGCGCCGAGCGGTTGAGGAAGCCGGTCAGCGGGTCGGTCATGGCCGCGGTGCGCAGGCTGCTTTCGGCAAGGCCCATGACGAAATTCGCCTTCTGCAGCCGCAGAAGCGCGCTCGCCACGCGGGCAAAACGGCGAAGATTGGCGGCTTCTTCCTCGGTAAACAGGCGCGGCTTCTGATCCAGGATGCAGAAGGCGCCGATTGCCAGCTCGTTTTCCAGTTCCAGGGGCGCACCGGCATAAAAACGGAAATATGGCGGGCCTGTCACATAGGGCGCGGTGCCGAGCTCCGCATCCTGTTCTAGGTCGGGAATGACAAGCATGTCGTTGGCGAAGACGACGCGGGTGCAGAAGGAGAGGTCGCGTGGGCATTCGAAAAGCTGCATACCCGCTTCGCCGGCAATGCGAAGCCAGTCCTCATCTACGATGTTGACGGCGGCATAGGGCATTGCGAATGCGTTCTTGGCGAGCTCGGCAAGGGCCGCAAGCTCCGGTGTCGGACTGCTGCTGATGGCGTTCAGCGAGCGTACGGCAAGCAGTCGCTGCGGTTCGTTGACTGGAATTCGGATAGTCTGTCCCACTCGGATCTCCGTCTCTGTCAAAGACAGGGGATAGAAATGGCCCTATCGAAAATCTCTGCAAGAGCTAAAATTCACCAGCGTTAACTGGCCGTTGCCGGGCAGGGCGTCGCGGTGGAGCGCTACCGATGACGCTTGCGAGGCTAGGCAGCGCGATGGAAAGCTTCTAGTGTCGCGCAGCCTGCGTGACTGGCGAGACAGATGGAGAACCATCGGGCAGCGCAGGTTGCCGATGCCGCTCGCCTGGGCACGAAATGAACCTGATACCGTGTGCCATGCCCATGCAGAACCAAAATCCGCGCCTTATCGAAGCCCTTTCGCAACTTGACCAGCTCACCAACTGGGAACAGCGCCCGCGCGGCGAAATGCGCGTCGGGCTGGAGCCGATCCTCGATCTCTCGGCCCGTCTCGGCAATCCGCATCACGCCTTCCGCTCGATTCATGTGGCAGGCACGAAGGGCAAGAGTTCGACCTCGGCGCTGCTCGAAGCCGGCCTGCGCCATGCCGGCATTTCCGTCGGGCGCTATGCTTCGCCGCATGTGGAGCATATTTCCGAGCGTGTCAGCGTCAATGGCCGGCCGGTCGAGGAGGCTGCGCTGGCCGAGGCGCTTTTCGTGGCGCTCGATGCGTTGCGCACCGCAAGGACGGAAGGGACAGCGGCGGAGGCTGCGACCTGGTTCGATATGCTGACCGCGGCCGGCTTCCTGATCTTCCGGAATGCGGGCGTAGAATGGGCCGTGGTCGAGACGGGCCTCGGCGGGCGGCTGGATTCGACCAATATCGTCGCCAGCGACGTTTCCATCATCACCAATATCGGCCTCGAACATACGGAAATATTGGGCAAGACCCGCGCCGCCATCGCCTTCGAAAAGGCCGGCATCATCAAACCGCATTCAACCGTTGTGACACCGCTTGAGGCCGACGATGAGGCGGGTGCGGTTATTGCCCGGCGCGCAGCTGACATCGAAGCGCGACTTGTCCGGCCAGATTTTTCCGGGCTGAAGACGATTGCCGAGCGAAATGTTGCCGTTGCAGGCGCCGCGCTCGACGTGCTGGGCGAACTCGGCGTGGAGGCAAAGGACGGTCGGACGGTTGGCGGATGGCTGATCGACAAGGCGGCCGAGCAGGAATCGCAATTGCCGGGACGGCTGGAGCGCTTCGTCGTGCCCGTCGCGGGCAGGGGCGTTTCCGTCGCACTCGACGGCGCGCATGTGCCTTTCAATCTCGAAGCGGTGCTTGACGATCTCTCCGGTATGGAGGGATTTTCCGGACAGGGGATCGCAGTCGTTGCGATTGCGGCGGACAAGGACGCAACTGGGCTCCTGGAGGTGATGGGGCGTTCCGGTGTCTCTCCGATCTTCACCTCGGTTTCCGATCGCTTTCGCTCGCCTGCCGAAATGCAGCGAATTGCCGACAAGGTCGGTCTTGCGAGCGAGATGATCGAGGATCCGCAGAAGGCTTATGAGGCGGCGCTCGTGAGAGCTTCTGCAGCCGGCGCATGGGTGATCGTGACGGGATCGCTTTATCTCGTTGGGCTGCTGCGCGAGAGGATCATTCACGAAGCCGCAAAGGGCTAGCGCCGCAAAATAGGCGGGATAGCGATCCTCCCGTCAGCCTTAGGTCTCGGCATTTCAGTTTCACGGAAGAGTGAGACCTTCGCGTCATTATTATATTGCGCACAATTAAATTGTACGATATCAGTCCTTGCCATTGGCACTCGAAAGGAGCACAACATGCGTAATTTTCTGAAGATTTCTCTGGTTGCCGGTGCGATTGCCGCGATGGCTTCTCCCTCGCTTTCGGCTGATGCAAAGCCGACGGTAGTTCTGGTGCATGGCGCTTTCGCTGATGCGTCGAGCTGGAACGGCGTCATCGAAAAGCTCGAAAGAGATGGCTATCCTGTTATCGCCGCCGCCAATCCGCTTCGCGGAGTCAAATCCGATGGCGACTATATCAGGCGCGTCGTTGCCGGCGTCAAAACGCCTGTGGTGCTGGTCGGGCATTCCTATGGCGGCTCCGTGATTACCGAAGCTGCGTCTTCGGCAACAAACGTTAAGTCGCTGGTCTACGTTGCCGCATTCGCACCCGATAGCGGGGAAACGGCCGCAGCACTCTCCGGCAAGTTCCCGGGCGGCACCCTGGCCTCGACGCTTGCCGAGCCCGTGGCGCTCGATGGCGGCGTCAAGGATCTCTATATCGATCAGGCCAAGTTCCATGATCAGTTCGCAGCCGATGTGCCGAAAGGTGAAGCTCGTCTGATGGCGGCGACGCAGCGCCCGATCACCGACGCGGCGCTGAACGAGGCTACCGACAAGACGGCCTGGAAGACAATCCCGGCTTATTTCGTGTATGGCGATGCGGACAAGAACATTCCCGCAAAGGCCCTGCAGTGGATGGCCGACCGCGCGAAGTCAAAGGACACGGTCGTGGTGCATGGCGCATCCCACGTCGTCATGGTCTCTCATCCCGACAAGGTCGCGAAGTTGATCGAAGAGGCAGCTACAGCCAAGTAGCTTGCGACGCGGTTCCCTCGCAGGAGCCAGCTTGAATTGGTGCGTGCCGGACGGATCCGTTCCGGCACGCCTGCGGAGGCAATCCATAGAATTTCGCCTTGCCTATGCCGGGCGAATCCTGCCAAGTCGCTTCCATGCAATTCGCCCCTCAACAGGATGAAGCCCTGAAGGCCGTTTCGAACTGGCTGAAGGAGGGCAGGTCGCCGCTCTTCCGTCTGTTCGGCTATGCCGGAACGGGCAAGACGACGCTTGCGAAGCATTTTGCCGAGCATGTCGATGGCGACGTTCTGTTTGCAGCCTTCACCGGCAAGGCGGCGCAGGTGCTGCGCTCGCGCGGGGCATCGAATGCCAAGACCATCCATTCGCTGATCTACCGGCCGCGCGGCGAGGAAGAGGTGGAAGACGAGGAAACCGGCAAGACCTCGATCGCGCCGATGTTTTCCATCAACCGTCAGAGCCCCGTCGCCAAGGCGTCCCTCATCATCGTCGACGAGTGCTCAATGGTGGACGAGGCGCTCGGCAAGGACCTGATGAGCTTTGGCACGCCGATCCTCGTGCTCGGCGATCCCGGCCAGTTGCCGCCGGTGTCGGGCGGCGGCTATTTCACCAATCAGGAGCCGGACTATCTGCTGACCGATATTCACCGGCAGGCGCGCGACAACCCGATCATCCAGCTCGCCATGCAGGTGCGTGAGGGCAATGAGATCATGTATGGCGATTACGGCACGGCGCAGGTGATCTCGAAGAACGAGGTGACGCAGCCGCTCGTCATGGATGCCGACCAGGTGCTCGTCGGCACCAACAAAACGCGGCGGCGCTATAACCAGCGCTTGCGGGAACTGAAGGGTTTTTCGACAGATTATCCGCAGACGGGCGACAAGCTGGTCTGCCTGCGCAACGACCCGGCCAAGGGCCTGCTCAACGGCTCGCTCTGGCAGGTCATGACCTCGTCCAAGGAAACGACAAAGCCCGGCATCAATCTGCTGGTTCGCCCTGAGGACGACGACATGGACCGGGGCGCTGCCAAGATCAAGCTCTTGAAGCAGGCCTTCGAAAATGTCGAAGGCGAGATTCCCTGGAACACGCGCAAGCGTTACGATGAATTCGACTACGGCTATGCGCTGACGGTACACAAGGCGCAGGGTTCGCAGTGGAACAATGTCGTGCTGTTCGACGAAAGCTGGGCCTTTCGCGATACGCGCGAGCGCTGGCTCTATACGGCGATCACGCGTGCGGCGGAGACGCTGACGATCGTGCGCTGAAGCATGGCGTCCGCTGAATATTTCTGCTCCCGCGCAGGTAACCGGTGGCGGTCGGGAAGATCAGGCCTGCACGACGCCGAGGAGAACCGCCTTGGCGATTGCCTGGAAGCGGTTGTTGGCGTGAAACTTCAGAATGATATCGGCTTCGAGCGCGCGTGCTTCCTCATGCTTGAGGTCGAGCGCGCGGGCGATGCGCGGGGTCGAATATCCCTCGGCCATCAATTCCAGGCACCGGCGCTCCTGATCGGTCAGGCTTGCCGGATCCCTGTTGTCATTGATCGGCGGCAGATCGAGGCTGGCGTCGTAATCGAGAAGGTCGCTTACCTGCTGCAGTTGCCGGTGCAGCGTCGACATCTCGGCCG
This sequence comes from Rhizobium sp. BK650, assembly GCF_014195325.1. GTDB lineage: Bacteria > Pseudomonadota > Alphaproteobacteria > Rhizobiales > Rhizobiaceae > Rhizobium. The sequence continues at coordinate 669,078 of NZ_JACIBK010000001.1, forward strand.
TCAGCTCGCGCTTGCGCTGGGAGAGGGCCTCGTGGAAAATCGATTCGGCCTCTTCCTGAGAAGTCGCACTGCGCAAAACCTCCATCAATTCCTGGATGACGGCAATCGGCATGCCGGTTTCGCGACAGACGGTGATGACCGCCATGCGCATGACGTCATCCTGACCGTAGACGCGCATCAGGCCGATGCGGTTTGCGGAAATCAGGCCTTTCTCCTCGTAGAAATGCAATGTCCTGTGCGTGACGCCGAAAGCATTCGCCATGTCGGCGATGGGAACGGGACCTTGTGGGAGATCCGGCGGCAGAGCAGCCGAAGGCAGGAACCGGTATTTCGACCGGGCCTCCGAAGCAATACCGGCGGCAGCAAACATGCGTTTGGAACCGTCTGGCATGAACCCTCCTGGGGCAGCTAGTTGCACCTCATGCGGTTTGCCAATTGCTTCCGAAGCGCGGCGAGTGGGGTTTCCTCAAGCGTTCTTGTCGTTGGAAGAAGCAGGACTCGGCGTACTTACTCGTTACGCTACGCCCACATTATGCGCGGACGGTGTTTTTTAGAAGTGCTAAAAATAACCGTTTTTAAATGGGATAGCAACGTTCGGGCGCCTCAATCTGTCTCTTGTCAGGTGTGTGGTATAGTGGCACCACCGCTGACGAATGATCTCGTAGAGAGCAGGGATTACTGTTTCCGGTACGCGTGTGACGCCAGCCGTTGAGGAGGGCGCCGCCATCACCACACGGCATGGATGCATGCGCGAATCTCATTGGCCTTCCCAGACGGCTTGGCTTAAAAGCAGGCTCAGTCTTCACCCCTGATGGATAGCGCCATGCCCGCCAAACTTTCCGTAAACCTCAATGCCATCGCCATGCTGCGCAATCGTCGCGATCTGCCCTGGCCGAGCGTGGAGAGGCTTGGGCGTATTGCGCTCCAGGCGGGCGCCTCGGGTCTCACAGTGCATCCGCGGCCGGACCAGCGGCATATCCGCTTCTCCGACCTGCCGGTCATCCGCAATCTGATCGATGACGAGTTCCCGGAAGCCGAATTCAATATCGAGGGCTATCCAACCGAGGAATTCCTCGAGCTTTGTGCCGCTGCAGCGCCGGAGCAGGTGACGCTGGTGCCTGACGACCCCTCGCAGGCAACTTCCGATCATGGCTGGGATTTCCGCAAGCATCAGGCGTTCTTGACCGATGTGGTATCGCGGCTGAAGAAGATGGGATGTCGCGTTTCGCTGTTTGCCGATGGCGACGGTGATGCAGAGGCGGTGAAGGCGGCAAAAGCAACCGGTGCCGATCGGATCGAGCTTTATACCGGCCCTTATGGCGGCTGCTATGATGCGCCGGAACGTGCAGGGCCGATTCTCGACGCGCTCGGCAAGACGGCGGATGCGGCGATTGCGCTTGGGCTTGCGGTCAATGCCGGCCATGACCTGACGGTTGCAAACCTGCCTCCGCTAGTGAAGCGCATTCCCGGTCTTGCGGAAGTCTCGATCGGCCACGGGCTGACGGCAGATGCGCTGGAATATGGGATGGCGGAAACCGTGCGCCGCTTCTGCCGGGCCTGCGGTCAGAAAATCTGACAAAAGGGCCCGCCCTTGGTGGATGCAAGGGCGAGCCTTGAGACCGGCTCAAGCTGTAAGAGCGGCCTTGTTGGCGACGAAGTAGTCCTTCAGCGACTGCGGTTGTTTTCCCGTCAGCTTGGTGAAATCGTCGGTGACGATATCGAACTTGCCGGCGCGTATGTTGGCATCGGCGGAAACCAGCATGTCGGCGACAAAGCCCGGCAGGCCGGCGCCACGGATGCCCTGGCCGAGTTGCTCGTCGCTCACCGGTACGACTTCCAACGGCTTGCCTGTGGCTTCGGTGGCGATTGCGGCGATTTCCTTTGGAGTCAGCGACTGCTTGCCGGTCAGCGTGTAAGTGCCGGTGGTACCGGCAGCGAGGACCGACGCGATGGCGAGCGCGCAGTCGTCGCGCGAGATGGTCGAGATCTTGCCGTCGCCGGCCGAGGTGAACCACTTTCCGGCCTGCAGATTGTGCGGCATGCTGTGCATGTAGTTGTCGTGATACCAGGCGTCGCGGACGATCGCGTAGGGGATGCCGCTTTCCTTGATGGCGTTTTCAGTGCCGAGATGGTCGGGCGCGAAGGTGACGAGCGAATTGTCAGGGGCGGGCATGGAGGTGTAGGTGACGTGCTTCACCTTGGCCTTGACGGCAGCGGCAACGGCGGCTTTGTGCTGGACCAGGCGCTTGCCGGGGGTGTCCAGCGCATCGGTGCTGATGATGAGCAGGCGGTCGACACCGGCAAAGGCAGCTTCGAGGCTGGCGGCATCATCGAAATCTGCCTTGCGGGTGATTACACCCTTGGCGGCGAGGAGGGCGAGCTTCTCCGGGCTGCGGGTCGCGGCGACGATATTGGCGGGGGCGACCTTGTAGCTTTCGATCAGGTGATGAATGACACGCTGGCCGAGCTGACCCGCAGCGCCGGTGACGAGAATGATTTCGCTCATAGTATCCTCTAGTGGTTGACAGCTGGTCTCAAAAAGAGAGTAACACTAGAATAGGAATTGACCTCCGACTGTAAAGAAGGCAGTTTTTCGGGAGTTCGTTACCAAAAGGGAACCAGCTGATGGCCGGAACAGTCGTCAATCTGAAAGCCAGAACAGATCAATCCGAGGGGCTGGGCGCGAGGCGCGAGATCGATCTTGCCAGTCTGGATTTCACCAATTGCCCGGTTCGTGATGTGTTGCAGCAGATTGGTGGCAAATGGTCGACGCTGATTCTCGAAGCGCTTGCCAAGCAGCCCTACCGTTTTGGCGAGTTGCGTCGGATGATCCCCGACATTTCCCAGCGCATGCTCACTCAGTCGCTGCGCGACCTGCAGCGGGATGGTTATATCGAGCGGGAGGTTTTTCCGACGAAGCCGCCGAGTGTGGAGTACCGGATGACGGAACTTGGGCGGTCACTCTATACGGCGCTCTCGCAGTTGTTGAACTGGGCAGAGGCGAACCATGATGCGGTTCGCGCCGCGCGGCTGCGTTTCGATGCAGAACAATGAAAGAGAGATCAGGCGGTCGAGCCGCCTGATCCGGATTTGATTACTTCTCACGGCCTTCCGTCAGGAAGAACAGGAAGGCAATGGCCGGGAAACAGAAGCCGATCCATGCAGCCATCGTCCAGCCGCCGGTTGCATAAGCCCAGCCGCCGAGCGCGGAACCGATTGCGCCGCCGGTGAAGAAAGTCGCCATGAACAGACCATTCAGGCGGCCGCGATGTTCCGGGCTCAGCCCGTAGATGGCACGCTGGCCGCAGACGAGGTTGGTCGTCACGCCGAAATCCAGAAGGATCGCCGCAGCCGTCAGCAGGACCAGCGCCATAAGCGAGCCGTCGGTCGCGAACTGGCTGATGAGGAAGGAACCCATGCCGAGCAGCATCGCGAGCGTCGAGGCGACCTTCGTCAGGCCCCGGTCAGCCAGGCGGCCGGCGATCGGAGAGGCGATGGCGCCGGCGGCACCAGCGAGCGCAAAAAGGGCAATGCCACTCTGCGATATGCCGAAAGCCGGGCTTGCGAGCAACAGTGGTGCGGTCGTCCAGAACAGGCTGAAAGCACCGAACATACCGGCCTGATAGAGAGCGCGGCGCTGCAGCACGCGCGAGTTCAGCGCCAGATGGCCCATCGAGGCCAGCAGCTCACCATAACGAAGTCTCGTATGGGGGATGCGGACCGGCAGGTTGGCGCGCAGCACTAGGCCGAGCACGATCATGACGGCGGCGGTGACATAGTAGACCATATGCCAGGAGGAAGCTTCGGCAACGAGGCTTGCAAAGGGGCGTGCGAGCATGATGCCGCAGAGCAGGCCGCTCATGACATTGCCGACGACCTGGCCGCGCGTCGCGTCCGGCGCCATGCTGGCGGCGAAGGGCACGAGGACCTGCGCTGCTACCGAGGCGAGACCGATACAGAGCGAGGCCGTCAGGAACATGCCGGGCGTCGAGGAGAAGGCCGCGCCGATGAGGGCAAGTGCGGAGCCAACCGTCAGCGTCAGGATGAGACGGCGATTTTCGAAGAGGTCGGCAAGCGGCACCAGAAGCAGAAGGCCAAGACCGTAGCCGATCTGCGTCAGCGTGACGATAAGGCCGGTTGCGGCCGGCGAGAAGCCGAGATCGGCGCTGATCAGACCGGCAAGCGGCTGGCCGTAATAGAGGTTGGCGGCGACGAAGCCGCAGGAAGCTGCAAAAAGGAAAGTTAGCCAAGGGGATAGGGTGCGGGACATGGCCGTATCCGGCGTGGTGGCTGAAACACTCATCAGAAACTCCAATAGGCAATGATCGGGAGGATTGAATGCAATCTTGTCGTCTGACGCCACCCGATCCCTGACCGGACGGCGCATTTCGGTTGTCAAGTCACGAGCCACATTGCGGCTTCGGCCGCAGCCATCATCTCTTTCTGGCCGCGCCCCGTCCTCCCGATGACGCGCAAACCCTTGGTCAGGCAGAGAAACGTGAGAGCCGTAGCATCGGCATCCACCGTCGATGGAATAGTGCCGTCGGCCTGGCCGATGCGGATGAGATCGGCCATCAGCTTTTCGTCGGCGGAAAAGGCTGCGCCTACATGTTCTGCAGTTTCTTTGTCCAGCAGCGACAAATCGTTTGCGCCGCCCACCACGAGGCAGCCCTTAAGGCCCGCTTCGCCATGGGAAAGCTCGGCGTAGTACATGACCATCTGGAAGACCTTTTCGCGGCCGGTCTTCACGGATGCAATTTTCGCCTCCAGCCGGCCGCGACCGAGCAGGCGATAACGCTTGAAGGCGGCAAGGAAGATACCGCGCTTATCCTTGAAGGCCTTGTAGACGCTGCCGGAGGCAAGGCCCATGGCTTCGGTGAGTTCGCTAATCGAGGCGGCGTGGTAGCCGCGCTCGGAGAAGACGCGCAGCGCAGCATCCAGCGCAGCGTCCATGTCGAATGCGCGCGGACGACCGCGGCTGCGGACTTTCATGTCGGGTGTAGTGTGGTCGGCAAGTGTCATGCCGATTAATTAGGAAACGATCGTTCCCAAATCAAGTGAAATCTTCGCGACGCAGCAAAATCAGAGATCGAGCACCCAGGTCTGGCCATTGGCCTCGGGGCCGAACATGCGGTGTCTTTCCTCGGAGACAAGCCGGAAGCCAGCCTTCTGGTAGATGGCGCGAGCGGCGTGCAGGAAGTCATTGGTCCAGAGCGAGATCTGCCGGTAGCCTTTGCGGCGCGAGAAGGCGATGCACTCGTCGACGAGTTGCTTGCCGAGGCCAAGACCACGGGCGGCCTTGTCGACATAGAGCAGGCGAAGCTTGGCGATGCCATCACCGCCATTGGTGATCAGCACCGAGCCGAGATTGACGCCGCCGCGCTCGGCAATCCAGCAATATTCCATCTCGGGATCGAAATTGGCGAGGAACTTGCCGGCGACTTCGGCGACCAGCCCTTCGAAGCGCAGATCCCATCCATATTCCTCGGCATAGAAACGCCCCTGGCTTTGGACGATCCAGCCGATGTCGCCGGCGCGATGCGGCCGGATGGTGGCGGCCGCGGGCTTTGCCTGCGGATCGAGGATGGCGCGGACCGTGTGCATGGCGGCAACAGCGGCCTGCGGCTGGCCGTCGGCCAGCATATCGAAGCGGGCGGCGATCTGGGCATTGGAACGGCGGCCAAGTTCCTCGAACTGAGCGCGTCCCTTGCCGGTGACAGTGAGAATCTGGCTGCGCTGATCGGCTGGATCGGGCGTCGCCTCAATGAAGTCTTCTTCGCGGAAGCGCTTGAGGATACGGCTGAGATAGGCGGGATCGAGCTGCAGGTCGCGGGCGAGCGCGCCGGCATTGACGCCGTTGTGGACGCTGATCTCGAAGAGCACGCGCGCATCCGTCAGCGTGAAGGGGGTATCGAGATAGGCCTTGTTCAGAAGGCCGAGGAAGTTGGTGTAGAAGCGATTGAATTCGCGGACAGATTCGATGAGGGCAATATCGGTCATGGCAGGGTCTCCCGACAGAAACCCTGCTGCTTTTGCTTGACTGAGTCAACTAAATTGATGACTCAGGCTGCGTCTTCTTCTTCGTTTGCCAGTTCTCCCTCAAGTGCGAAATCGACAGCGGCGCGGGCATGGATCGCCGTCGTGTCGAAGCCGGGCAGGGGAAGATGATCGGGATTGAGGATCATGCAGATCTCGGTGCAGCCGAGGATGATGCTGTCGGCGCCCTTGGCATGGGCGCGCTCGATCACCGCCAGTAGCTTTTCGCGCGAGCTGTCAAGCACCTTGCCGGCGCAGAGCTCGTTGAAAATGATATCATGGACGGTGGTGCGGTCGGCGGCATCAGGCACGACGATGTCAAGGCCGAGGCTCTTCATGCGGTCACGATAGAAGCCGTGCTCCATCGTGTAGCGCGTGGCGAGCAGCAGCGGGCGCTTGCAGCCGGCGGCATGGATCGTCTTCGCGGTCTCGTCGATGATGTGGATCAGCGGCACGGAGATATGTGTGGCAACTTCCGGCGCGATCAGGTGCATGGTGTTGGTGCAGATCAGTACGCAGTCGGCGCCGCCGATTTGCAGGCGCAGTGCGATGTCGCCGAGGCGCGAAGCGGCCATATCCCAGGCGCCGGCCTTCTGCAGGGCAACGATGTCCTCGAAATTCACCGAATGCATCGTCAATTCGGCGGAAGCCAGCCCGCCCAAGCGCTCGCGTACCATCTCGTTGATGAGGCGGTAATAGACTGCCGAACTTTCAAAGCTCATGCCGCCGATCAGGCCGATTGTTTTCATGGATGGTCGCTCCCTGGAGTGTTTTCTAATGTGCTCATGATGCGACAGATCGGGCGCGATGTGTTTGCGTTGTTTGTCATTTTGCATCGTTCTGTGCTAGGCTTTTGCACCATTTTTGATTTTTCTGCAAAAATTCAGCGTGAGCTTCTCATGATTGATGATCGCGACAGGCGGATTCTCGACATCCTGCAAGAAAATGCCGGCATCTCCGTGACCGACCTTTCCGAACAGGTGTCGCTTTCGGTCTCGGCCTGTTCGCGGCGCATCCAGCGGCTGGAGGAGACCGGCCATATTGCCCGGCGCATCGTCGTGCTCGACCGGGAGAAGATGGGCGTGCCGACGACCGTTTTCGCGCTCGTCAAAACCGCGCATCATTCCGACGAATGGACCGAGAGCTTTCGGCGGGCGATCAGCGACATACCCGAGATCGTTGAGGCGCACCGGCTGACGGGCAATTTCGATTACATCCTGAAAATCGTGCTGCCGCGCGTCGAGCATTACGACGTCATCTACAAGCGGATCGTGCGGCGCATCGAGCTTTTCGAAGTATCGGCCTCGATTTCGATGGAACTGATGAAGAGCGGCACTTCCATACCCGTTTCCTATGCCTGACGTGATGGGGAGATATACCGAAACAGCGGTTGAAACCTTTGCTCGAAAGGCGACATTTGTTGCAGCGCAATAAAGAAAGGGTAGGGGCATGAGCGAACATCACGTCGTCGTTATCGGCGGCGGTTTCGGCGGGCTGCAGCTCGTCAATGGGTTAAAAGGCGCGGGCGTGAAGATCACACTCATCGACCGGCGCAACCACCATCTCTTCCAGCCGCTTCTTTATCAGGTGGCGACGACCATCCTGTCCACCTCCGAGATCGCCTGGCCAATCCGCCATCTCTATGCCGACCGGCCCGACGTGACTGTGCTGCTCGGCGAGGTCAATGGCGTCGATCCCAAGGCCAAGAGTGTTTCGCTGCGCAGCGGCATGATTCTGAATTACGATACGCTGGTGCTGGCGACGGGCGCCACGCATGCCTATTTCGGCCATGACGAATGGGAGCCGGTCGCACCCGGCCTGAAGACGCTGGAGGATGCGACGACGATCCGGCGCCGCGTCCTGCTCGCTTTCGAGCGGGCGGAAGTGGAGAGCGATCCGGCGGTACGCGATGCATTGCTTACGTTTTCCATCGTCGGCGCCGGCCCGACCGGTGTCGAACTTGCCGGTATTATCGCCGAACTCGCACACTTCACGCTGCCCAAGGAATTCCGCAATATTGATACACGCAAGACCCGCGTCGTGCTCATCGAGGCAGGCCCGCGCGTGTTGCCTGCCTTTGCAGAGGAACTTTCGGCCTATGCGCAGAAGGCACTGGAGAAGCTCGGCGTCGAGGTATTGAGGGGAACGCCGGTGACGCAGTGCACGGCTGACGGTGTTACGGTCGGCGAAAACTTCATTCCGAGCCGGACGATCGTCTGGGCGGCCGGTGTTCAGGCCTCGCATGCGGCGCGCTGGCTGGGCGTGCCAGCCGACCGGGCGGGACGCACGATCGTGGAAAAGAACCTGACCGCGCCGGGCCTGCCTGACGTTTTCGTCATTGGCGATACGGCTTCCGTGACCCAGGAGAACGGCAAGCCGGTGCCGGGCATCGCGCCGGCGGCCAAGCAGCAGGGTGGCTATGTGGCGAAAGTCATCCGCGCCCGCATATCAGGCAAGCCGGCGCCGGGACCGTTCAAATATTTCCATCAGGGGAGCCTGGCGACGATCGGCAAGAGTGCGGCCATCATCGATTTCGGCCGGATCAAGCTCAAGGGCTGGATCGCCTGGTGGATATGGGGCCTTGCGCATATCTACTTCCTGATCGGCACGCGCTCGCGCTTCACGGTCGCCTGGAACTGGCTGTGGATTTATCTTAGCGGCCAACACAGCGCCCGACTGATTACCCAGCGCGAGACGATGCGCGACGACGGGTAGAGGGACAAACCTGAAAGAAAAGAGCGGCTTCCGGAGCCGCCCTTTCCTCAGAAGTCGTGTAGCAACTATCGGATGAGCCTTCCCCGTTTAGGTACGGTGGCCCTCTGGAGACGGTCCGACTGCGTCGAGCATCCGTCGATGCTGAGCAATTTCCTCGCTAAAGGTCTCTATCTCGATTAGTTATGGATCGCTGCCAGAGAAGAAAGCGCGATGTTTACATGACAACTGGGATAACCGCTGATGGAAAGCATCGATTTTGGGTGCTCGACTTGCTACGCGGAGCATCTGCAATACTCATACTCATCTATCATTCCAGCAATGTTTTTCCCATCGCCTATGCCGCAGTCGATCTTTTCTTCATGTTAAGCGGATTCGTGTTGGCGGAAAGATACGGCGAGAGCCTGTTACAGGAGGGCGGTCGCCGAGACTTCATTCGTCATCGGATTGCGCGATTGTATCCTGTCTACCTCGTGTGCACATTGTTAGGCGCTGTTTCGGTTTTCCCATTGATTGGTCATCTAGAAAACTGGAGTGTCAGCGCGTTTGCCGTCTCCCTGGTGACCAGCCTGCTCTTCCTTCCCGCGCCGTCGGACACGGTTCTCGGTATTCTGCCCCTGAATGGGCCGGCATGGTCGTTGTTCTTCGAAGTTGTGGCCAATGTGGTTTTTCTGTTCACTGCGGCTGGTCTCGAAGCGGCTGTCTCTATTGTCGTGCTGTCAGCGCCAACCTTCGTCGTCGCGTTGTGGTACTTTCATTTTCCGCCGGGCTCTGTTTGGAGCGATATTGTGGGAGGCTTTCCACGGGTGCTCGCATCGTTCTATGGCGGAGTGCTTATGAGTTGCCTTTGGCGACGAGGTTTCCGCATCAGGCTTGCTGCGTGGCCCTGTTGGATTTTGGTAGCCGCTCTCGCGGCGCTTTATTCGGGGTTCATCTTCACCGAGAGAAAATATTATCTGCTGCTTACATTTGTCGCTCACCCGGCGATTATCTGGTTTGGCCTGTGTCTGGCAAGAAATGAGCGGCTTGAACGCATCGCCACCTGGATGGGCGAAATATCCTATCCACTTTTCCTTACGCATGTACCGCTGCTTATTCTTCTCGCAACGCATGGCGTGGGCCATTGTTTTGCTTTGCGCAATTATCTGGGGCTCGGCAATACCTCCTGGGGCGGCGAATGCCACCGGGACGCGACCCCGTTGGTGATATTCCTTTTGCCGCTGTCATTATTGGCGGCGCAGCTCATCGCCATCTCAGTCCAATCCTCTGGCCGAAAGCTGTGTCTTCGTTGGAGCCCTATTTAGGCGTCCATTCCGATGGCGGCCCCCGAAGGAGCCGCCCCTTCTGTTTTATCACTGTGCCAGCGAAGCGATGTCGATGACGAAGCGGTAGCGCACGTCGCTCTTCAGCACGCGCTCATAGGCTTCGTTGACCTGCTGGATGTTGATCTTCTCGATTTCGGAAACGATGTTATGCTCGCCGCAGAAGTCGAGCATTTCCTGGGTTTCCTTGATCGAGCCGATCATAGAGCCGGAAATGCTCTTGCGGCCCGGAATGATTGAGAAGGCGTGAACCGGGATCGGGTTTTCGGGCGCGCCGACCACGACGAAGGCACCATCCACCTTGATAAGGCCGAGATAGGCGTTCCAGTCGATCTCGGAGCTCACCGTGCAGATGATGAGGTCGAAGGTGCCGGCGAGCTTCTTGAAGGTTTCCGGGTCGTTGGTGGCGTAATATTCCTTGGCCCCGAGCTTCAGGCCATCTTCCTTCTTGGACAGCGTCTGGGACAGCACGGTAATATCAGCACCCATGGCCGCACCGAGCTTGACGCCCATATGGCCGAGGCCGCCCATGCCGAGGATCGCGACCTTCTTGCCGGGGCCGGCATTCCAGTGGCGCAGCGGCGAATAGAGCGTGATGCCGGCGCAGAGCAGCGGCGCAGACGCATCCAGTGGAAGGTTGTCCGGGATGGACATGACATAGCCTTCCTTGACGACGATCGAGTCGGAATAGCCGCCCTGGGTGCGGGTCTTGCCGTCGGCTTCGTTGTCGTTATAGGTGCCGACGAGGCCCGGCATGTACTGTTCACGGTCGACATCGCGGGTGGCGCAGCCGACACAGGAATCGACGAAGCAGCCGACGCCGACGCGGTCGCCGACCTTGAACTTGGTCACTTCGGAACCGACGGCGGTGACGATGCCGGCGATCTCGTGGCCCGGTACGATCGGGTAGACGGCATTCTTCCACTCGTTGCGGACGGTGTGGATGTCCGAATGGCAGATGCCGGCGAACTTGATGGCGATGACGACATCATCCGGGTTCGGATCGCGGCGTTCGAAGGTAAAGGGCGTTAGCGGCTTGGAAGCGTCAGTTGCGGCATAGCCTCTAGCGACAGGCATGGGAACCATCCTTTTTCGTATTGGGAAGGAGTGAGAGGGTGACCGGACTATTGCCTGGAACCGCGCAGCAGCGTTAGAGCGATCCTCTCAGCTTTTTGCACGATCCTGCAAAAGTGCGCCGGCCACCCGTTTGCGAAATGGAAAAGCGGACTTAGATTGGGATTAGATCGCAGGTGTGAGACAGAAAGAGTTGCCGCATGACATTGCCTTTCAATCCCTACCGGGAAATCGTCGATATCGCGATGCGCTTTGCGCCCGGCGATGGTGAGTTTCGGACTTCGATCGGCAATCTTCACATCAGCCGGCGCTCCAAACCTAGCGATCCCCTGCACAGCAGCTACAAGCCCTGTTTTGCCTTTGTGCTGCAGGGTGCCAAGAGCCTTCGCCTCGGTGACGAGTTCATCAGCTACGGTACCGGCGATTACCTCCTGACCTCGCTCGACCTGCCGGTTGCCTGGCGCGTCGTCGAGGCGAGCATCGAAGTGCCGCATCTCTGTCTGGGGCTGGCGATCGATTCTGAAAAGCTGCTCGAGCTCTTGAGTCGCATCGATGTCCCACGTCCCGCTGCTCATACGGACGGGCAGCGCGGCATGACCGTAAACGCCGCGCCGCCGGAGCTTTTGGATGCTGCCGTGCGGCTCTTGCGTTTGCTCGATCGCCCAAATGACATACCAGCCATGGCGCCCCTGATCGAGCAGGAAATCCTCTACAGGATACTGACCGGGCCTGATGGCGAGCGGCTGATCAATATCGCCACTGCCGACAGCCACAGCAACAGAATCGCGCGCGCAGTTGCCTGGCTGAAGGAGAATTTCGCCCGGCCATTGCGCATCGAGGAGCTGGCCGATCACGTCAATATGAGCGCGTCCTCCTTCCATCACCATTTCAAATCGGTGACGGCGATGACGCCGATGCAGTATCAGAAACAGCTTCGTCTGCACGAGGCTCGGCGGCTGATGCTGGTGGAGAGGCTCGACGCGGGGACCGCCGGCCATCGGGTCGGCTACCAGAGCCCGTCGCAGTTCAGCCGCGAATATAGCCGCCTCTATGGCGCGTCGCCGGCGCGTGATGTCGATGGCGCACGCGAGATCATCGCGGCGGAATAGACCGTCGCGTCCCACCCGGTGCCTGGCAGGGTTGCCATTAAAAGATGTTTGACGTTTGTTGGCTAAGCTGCTCGCGGAACCCCGAGCACTGATGGCGGCATGACTAAAACACCACTTCTCTCCATCGTCGCGCCTTGCCACAACGAGGAAGAGGGGCTGCGCGAGTTCTGCCGGCGGGCCGCAGCTGCTGCGCACAGTGTCGCCGGCGATGCCTTCGAGCTCATTCTCGTCGATGACGGATCGTCCGACGGCACATGGGAGATCATCTCGGACCTGGCCGCAAAGGTGCCGCAGGTGCTCGGCGTTCGTCTTCTGCGCAATCACGGTCACCAGCTGGCATCGACGGCGGGACTTGCTGCTTCGCGGGGAGAGCGCGTGCTCCTGATCGACGCCGATCTTCAGGATCCGCCCGAGCTGCTTTTGATGATGATGCCCATCATGGAGCGCGGCGCCGATGTCGTCTACGGCCAGCGCACCCGCCGCGAGGGCGAGACCTGGTTCAAGCTCGCCTCGGCTTCGATTTTCTATCGCGCTCTCACCCAGCTCGCGTCGGTGACCATTCCGCGCGATACCGGCGATTTCCGGCTGATGCGGCGGCGTGTCGTCGATATCCTGCTGGCGATGCCGGAGCGCCATCGCTTCATCCGCGGCATGGTCAGCTGGATCGGCGGCAAGCAGGTGGCTCTGCCTTACGAACGCGACGCGCGATTTGCCGGCACGACGAAATATCCGCTGCGGAAGATGATCAATTTTGCGCTGGACGCAATTACCAGCTTCTCGACGACGCCACTGCGCATCGCCACCTGGCTCGGCATGATCAGCGCCGGTGTCGCACTTGCCTTGCTCGTCTACACTTTCGTTCGCTGGCTGCAGGGCGAGACGGTTACCGGCTGGTCTTCGATCATGGCCGCGGTCAGCGCCTTCAGCGCGATCCAGCTGATCTGCATCGGCATCATCGGCGAATATCTCGGCCGTCTCGTGCAGGAAAGCAAACGGCGGCCGATGTTCATGATCGAGACGATCCTGCGCGGCAGTGAACAGGCCGAGTTGCCGGCCGTTTTTTCGGAGATGAGTGCTGACGACAGACGCGCTGCGCTGGACGAGGTCTTTGCACCCGGTGAGACGCCGCGTTCGCAAAAGAGCGGCCGGCTCGGATAATGGACCGTGTCGCGATGCCCGATGCGATCGTTGCCCGGTCCGATGTGCCTGCCGTCCGGCAGGATTCCACTATTGCGATTATCGTCTTCGTCGCACTTGTCGCTGCCTTGGTGGTGCTGTGTCGCTTTCCGCCGGTTCTCGACTACCCCAATCACTATGCCCGCATCTGGCTGCTTTCGGGTGGTCTCGGCGAACAGCCGTTTCCCGAGATCTATACGGTCGACTGGAGCCGCACCTTTACCAATATCGGGATGGACCTCCTCGCCGCCTGGATAGGGCCATTCGTCGGTTCCGACAGGCTGGCGCGGGCTCTGCTCTTTCTGGCGATCGTGCTGCCGCCTCTGGGCGCAATCAGCCTACACCGTGCGCTATTTGACGGCCGGCACTACTGGCAGATTGCCATTCTGTCCCTCGGCTGGTGCGCCACCATGGTCGGAGGCTTCATCAACTTTCAGATCGGCCTCGGGATGGCCCTGTTCTTCGCCCGCGTCGATCTGCGGCTGCAAAGCGGAAGTCCCGCCCGCCTTTTTGCCTGGCGGCTTGCCGCAGCACTGCTGCTGACGGTGATGCACATATTCTCACTCGGTTTCTATATTGCGATTATTTGCGGCCTCGAATTCTCCTGGCGCATCGACATATTGCGATCGAGAGCTGGCCTGGTCAGACTTGCTGGCCATTTGGCACTCGCACTTAGCGCCTGTCTCTTGATACCTCTTGCGCTGTATTCGCGTACGCCCACCTTGCCAAACGCGGGCGGAAATGGCTTTGGCCTCGTCTGGAACGACGGTGCCGTGCTTGTGGTCATAAACCTTCTCTCCGCGATCGCTACCTATATCCCGGTGGTGGATGTCCTGCTCGTTCTGCCGCTGATCCTCATCTGCACGCGTGCTGCGCGCGGAGGGGACATCCGCATTCACGCCGGGCTCGCCGTCGCTGCCTGCGGGTTGCTGTTTCTCTCCATAATTTCGCCTCGGCACATGCTCGGCACCGGATGGATCAGCTGGCGCTTTCCGATCATGACGGCGCTCGTCGCCATGGCGATGGTGTGTCCCTTCGCCAACCTGCCGCGCCGGCAGGCGCTGTTGCTGGCGCTTGTCGTCAATCTCGCCGTCTTCGGCCGCGCCGGTTGGATCGGCTGGAACTGGTGGCTCGCACAGCAGGACTTCGCCTCCGTTGAGCGGGTCCTGAAGAAGGTGCCAGCCGGCGCTGCCGTTCTACCCTTGGGGCACGAACCGGAGATCGTCGGCGGCTTTGCCCGCTCCAACCGGTATTTTGCCTGGGGACTGGATACATTCAGGCACCTAGCGACACTCTCCGTGCCCTTCTCGCATGCTTTTGTGCCGACGCTGTTCACGGCAAAGGGCAAGCAGCCGCTTTCGGTTCTGCCGCCGTGGTCCGAGATCGCGGTTCCCGAAGGCAACCTGCTGCCGACCGGCGTGCTTTCGTGCCCGACCATGATGCGGGAATACAGGGACTATGCGCCTTATCTGTCGGACTGGCGGAACCGCTTCGACTTCGTCCTCGTCGCCAACGCCGATATTCCCGACCGCACTGTCGGCAACTTCATGCCGTCGGGACTGACGTTGGTCGAGGATGCCGGTTTTGCCAAGCTTTACGCGATCGGCAAGGCACCATCGACGGAGCCTTTCTCTATCCCCGCCGGCTGCCTTGCGAGGCCTTAGGCTGGCGCTCCACATCTTGGACCGTGCTGCGGCTTGTCAGCCGGGAAATTTCAGCGCCTGGTCGTTGCGGCACTTGGCAAGCGCGAGCTGACGGAAGGAAAGGATGCGCGTGATGCGCTCCTTGCCATCGGTCTCGACACTCATGCAGGCGCAGGCATAACCGTAATTGCCATTGGTCTTGACATAATCGTGCTCGGAGATGTCGGGGATGAGGTCCATGCCTTCGGGCTCGTCGCCGCCTCCCTGCGTCATGATCGTCCAGGTATTTTCCGCATCTGCCAGCCACCAGTTGGCGGGCGTTGGGTTCTGAAGCCAGCCGCAGCGCGTCTCCGCAGCGTGGGCCGGAAAGGCGAGGGCTGACGAGAGGGCGGCGGCGAAAGCAATTGTCTTCATGGGCGATTCTCCTTGATGCCGGATGCTCACCCATTTGTCCGCCTTCGAACAGCCGAATTCCGCTGTTTCATAGGATACGAAAAAATCTCCTAGCGGTTCTTGACGGGAGCCTGTGATCTGGCGCATAACGCCACGAACCGTACCGTACGGTACGTAAATGGGGAGTTGAATCCGTGTCAGTCGATGTCGCAGAGCCGAGCGAGTTTTCGCCACGCCAGAACGCCGTTCTGGAGCAGGCGCTGCAGCTTCTCGTCGATGGAGGGGAGAAGGCGCTGACGACCTCGGGTGTGGCGCGCGCTGCCAACTGCTCCAAGGAAAGCCTCTATAAATGGTTCGGCGATCGCGACGGTTTGCTGTCTGCGATGATAGCCTATCAGGCGAGCAAGGTTCGTACCTTCGAGCGCAGCGGCGAGCGGCTGACCTACACAAGCCTGCACGACCATCTCGTCATCTTCGCCCGTGACCTGCTCGAGGTTCTCGCAGGCGACGTGTCGCTGGCGCTGAACCGGCTGGCGATCGGCCAGTCCCACCGCGCCGGCTCCAAGCTCGGCAAGCTCCTGCTCGAGCGAGGCCGCCGGCAGATCGATCGCCGCGCAATGGCGCTGATCGATGCCGGAAAAAGGGCAGGGCTGCTCCGCTTTATGGATGCCGACGAAGCCTATCATACGCTTTACGGCCTCATCGTTTCCGATCTGCATGTGCGCATGCTACTCGGCGAGCCGGGGCTGAAGGATACCGCACGTCAGGCGGAGAAAGCTGTGACCGCTTTCCTGCGCCTCTACGGCACGGAGAAGGTTCTGGCGGAGATGCCGATCCTCGGCTGACCCGTTTTATACAGTCAACAAGACAAGCAAAGGGAAGGAACTTCAAATGCGCGTCTATTATGATCGTGATGCCGATCTCAACCTCATCAAGTCCAAGAAGGTCGCCGTCATCGGCTATGGTTCGCAGGGTCGCGCACATGCGCTGAACCTCAAGGATTCCGGCGCTCAGAACGTCGTCATCGCGCTCAAGGCCGGTTCGCCGACCGTCAAAAAGGCCGAGGCCGACGGCTTCAAGGTCATGACGGTTGCCGAAGCTGCCGCCTGGGCCGACCTGATGATGATGGCGACGCCGGACGAACTGCAGGCTGACATCTACAAGGCCGATATCGCTCCGAACATCCGCGACGGCGCAGCCATCGCCTTCGCCCACGGCCTCAACGTTCACTTCGGCCTTATCGAGCCGAAGGCTTCGGTCGATGTCGTCATGATTGCCCCGAAGGGCCCGGGCCACACGGTTCGCGGCGAATACCAGAAAGGCGGCGGCGTTCCCTGCCTCGTTGCCGTTCACCAGAACGCTTCCGGCAATGCGCTTGAACTCGCTCTCTCCTACGCCTGCGGTGTCGGCGGCGGCCGTTCGGGCATCATCGAAACCAACTTCCGCGAAGAGTGCGAAACCGACCTCTTCGGCGAACAGGTCGTTCTCTGCGGCGGTCTCGTCGAGCTCATCCGCGCCGGTTTCGAAACGCTTGTTGAAGCCGGTTACGCTCCGGAAATGGCCTATTTCGAGTGCCTGCACGAAGTAAAGCTGATCGTCGACCTGATCTATGAAGGCGGCATCGCCAACATGAACTACTCGATCTCCAATACGGCCGAGTGGGGCGAATACGTCACGGGCCCGCGCATCATCACTGAGGAAACCAAGGCTGAGATGAAGCGCGTGCTGAAGGACATCCAGACCGGCAAATTCACCTCCGAATGGATGCAGGAATACCGGTCGGGTGCTGCCCGCTTCAAGGGCATCCGCCGCAACAACGACGCCCATCAAATCGAAGAAGTCGGCACGAAGCTTCGTGCTATGATGCCGTGGATCGGCAAGAATAAGCTGGTCGACAAGTCGGTCAACTAAGCTGAATTCAGACTGTGATCATAAGAGGCCGGGGCGAAAGCTCCGGCCTTTTCATTTACGGGCGGCAAGATGCAGCCAGCGGGTCGGCTTACCGTCGTAACCGCCGCCATCGACTTCCTTGATCGTGACGTCTCTCCAGCCGCCGGCAACGAGCAATTCCTGCAGCCATTCCCTTGAAGGGTAATTGTAATAGCGCCCGAAACCATCATGGCCTTCGGCGGTGCCGGCTTTGAAGCTCGCATGGAAGATGCCGTCTTCCGTCAGGGCGTTGCGAATGAGGGCAAGAATGCCGGCGAGGTCGGCGCGAGGCACATGCAGAAGGCTCGCCTCGGCCCAGACGCCGTCGAATTCTTCATATGCGGCAAGCTCCTCGAAGCGCATGACCTTCACCGGCCTACCGATCAGCTTCTCGGCCTGTCGGGCAAGCTCCGCCGAGCCATCTGTGGGCAACACGTCGAAGCCTTTTGAGAGCATGTAGGCGCAGTCCTGCCCGCCACCGCAGCCGAGTTCGAGAATGCGTGCCTTTTCGGAAAGAGCGGAGAGGAAAGCGTCCAGTCTTGCCCTAGGGAGCTTCCGGTCGCGAGTGGCGTAAGTCTCGGCGTTGTCCTCGTAGAAGGCTTTCGTCATGGGTTCTTCTCAAGATAGACCACACGATCGAGATCCTTGAAATGGGCGTCGAGGGTCAGCACGTCGGCGTCGTGCATTTCCGCGGTGGCATAAATGATGGCGTCGGCAAGGGCGAGTTTGCGTTTTGCTGAAACTTCGGCGGCGCGGCGGGCGAGCGCCGTCTCGAGCGGAGCTATGATGCAGGTGGCGGTATAGGCGAAGAAGGAATCGACGGCTTCTTCGCCGAGTTCGCGCTCCAGCCATTTGGCGAGTTCGAGCTGGACGATGGTCGGGACGATGCATTCGGTTCGCCCAGGCATCTGGGCTTGCAGACGATCTGCGGCGGGGCCATGGGTCAGCCATTCGATCCAGGCCGAGCTGTCGACGACACGCATCAGAGGCGGTCTTTCCTGTCGCGGTAATTGCTGGGGTCGGCGCCTTTGGCGATGCCCCTGAGGTCGGCGAGTTCGGGGACAGGGATGAGAAGGACGCCTTTGCCCTTTGGTATAAAGACGAACTCCTGGCCGGCGGACCAATGCTGCTGTTCGCGCACTTCCTTCGGAATGGAAATCTGGAATTTTGCAGAGAGAGTTGCGGTTACCATTCTTACCCTTCCTCTATCGATCCGTGGAGGGTAAGAATTTTGCTGATTGCAGTCAATGGCGAAGCTTTTTAGTAAAAACTGGGCATTGCGCCCGGTTTTCAAAGTGTCGTTTCATGAAAGTCCACCGGCTGGGAACGCCATCGCGATGCCGACATCCGAAGTTCAAATCACAGAACGCGGCGCGTCCAGCCGCGCTCGTCGTTGGTGATGCCCTTCTGCAGGCTGACGAGCTGCTGGCGCAGCTCTGTGGTCAGCTTGCCGGTCTGTCCGTCTCCGACCTTGAACTCGCCGCCGGCGTGGCGAACGAGGCCGATGCCGGCCAGCACCGCGGCCGTGCCGCAGGCGAAGGCTTCGACGAGCTTGCCGCTGGCCGCATCCGCCTGCCATTCGTCGAAGGAGTAGGGGCGCTCTTCGACGCGCAAGCCCTTTTCCTTGGCGAGCACGATGACCGAGGCGCGGGTGATGCCGGGCAGGATCGTGCCGCCGAGCGGAGGGGTTACCACTGATCCGTCATTCATGACGAAGAAGACGTTCATGCCGCCGAGTTCTTCGACCCAGCGATGTTCGGCAGCATCGAGGAAGACGACCTGGTCGCAATCCTTCTTGGCTGCTTCGGCCTGAGCCACGAGGCTTGCCGCATAATTGCCGCCGCATTTTGCAGCACCGGTGCCGCCGGCGGCTGCGCGGGTATAGGCGGTTTCGACCCAGAGCGAGACTGCCTTGGCGCCGCCCTTGAAATAGGCGCCGACTGGGGAGGCGATGATGCAGAAAATATATTCCTGCGCCGGGCGAACGCCGAGGAATGCCTCATTGGCAAACATGAAGGGGCGCAGGTAGAGGCTGGCGTCGCCTGAGGGTATCCAGTTCTTGTCGACGCGGACCAGTTCTTCGACCGCCTTCAGGAAAAGTTCTTCCGGCACGGCGGGCATTGCCATGCGCGCTGCCGACTGCGCGAAACGGCGGGCGTTCTCTTCGGGCCGAAAGAGCAGGATGCGGCCATCGTCCGCCTTGTAGGCCTTCATGCCTTCAAAGATTTCCTGGGCGTAGTGGAGCACAGCGCTTGCCGGATCGAGCTCCAGCGGGCGGCGCGGAGTCACCTTCGCATCGTGCCAGCCCTTTTCGGCCGTCCACCGCGCCAAAACCATGTGATCGGTGAAGATCTTGCCAAAGCCCGGTGTTTCCAGTGCCTTGATACGGTCGGCGTCGGAGACAGGAGACTTGTGGAATTCGATTGTGATTTCAGGAGAGGTCGACGTCGCGGTCATGCTGGCACCTTGATAGTCCATTGAATAATGGCGGGCACACTACTGCCGCCAGGCCGGTTTTGGAAAGGTCTGAATCGGCCGGTTTCGGCGTTTGGTCAAAGGAATAATCGAGCGATGTGGCGAATCTCCGACGTTGGCCAACCGGCATCAGGGCCGCGGAATATGGAGTCTCCAAACTTGTCACCGGGACAAGAAAATAGGTCAGCATTGTTGACATAAAACCTGCTGCATGGTCAGCTGCGGATATTAGAAAATAAGAGGAAACCCCATGCTGAACTGGGACGCAATGTTTGCGACGCGCTCTTCGCGTATGCGCGCTTCTGAGATCCGCGAGCTTCTGAAACTTCTCGACCGGCCGGATATCATCTCCTTTGCCGGCGGCATTCCTGATCCGGCGTTATTTCCTGATCAGGAATTCAAGAAGGCTTACGCTGATATTTTTGACAGTGCGGCCGTCAACTCTGCTCTGCAATATTCGGTTTCCGAAGGCTACAAGCCGCTGCGCGAATGGCTGGTCAAACAGATGGCGGGTCTCGGCATTCCCTGCGGGCTCGACAATGTCTTCATCGTTTCCGGTTCGCAGCAAGGCCTCGATTATCTCGGCAAGCTGTTTCTCTCGCCAAACGATACGGCCCTCGTAACCTGGCCGACCTATCTCGGCGCGCTGCAGGCCTTCAACGCCTATGAGCCTGCCTATGACCAGCTGACGCCCGGCGGTAACCGCACGCCGGACTCCTATCGCGAAGCGGCTGCGCAAAAGGGCGGCAAGGTGAAGTTCGCCTATCTCTCGGCCGATTTCTCCAACCCGACCGGTGAGACCGTCGATCGCGACGGGCGTGAGAAGGTCTTGAAGCTTGCCGACGAACTCGACATTGCCGTCATCGAGGATGCTGCCTATCAATCGCTGCGTTACGATGGCGATCCGATCCCGCCGATCCTGGCACTTGAAATCGCCGAGAAGGGCGATATCAACGATACCCGCACGATCTATTGTGGCAGCTTTTCTAAGACACTGGCGCCCGGTCTGCGCGTCGGCTTCATCGTTGCCAATGCGCCCGTCATCCGCAAGCTCGTGCTGATGAAGCAGGCGGCCGACCTGCATTCCTCGACCATCAACCAGATGGCGATTACGGAAGTTGCCGAGCGCGGTTTCGATGCGCAGGTTGCCAAGATCAGGGCCGCCTACAGCCATCGTCGCAACTGCATGCTGGCTGCGCTCGAAAAATATATGCCTGCTGGCACGAGCTGGACAAAGCCGGAAGGCGGTATGTTCATCTGGGTCACGCTGCCCGAGGCCATGGACGGTGCCGAGCTGCTTGCCAAGTCGCTGGAAAGCGCCAAGGTCGCCTTCGTGCCGGGCAAGGCCTTCTTTGCCGATGGTTCGGGCGCCAACACGTTCCGCGTCAGCTTCTCCTGCGCCAACGAAAAGATGATCGACGAGGGCATCAGCCGTCTCGGCAAGCTGATCGCTAGCGAGATAGGTTGATTTCGAATTATCCCCCGAGATGGAGAATGAGCGGCAATTCCGAGATTGCCGCCGTTTGCTCTAACGCTTCATCACCCCTTCAGGTGCGGCGCGAAGAGTTCCATATCGGCTTCGCTGAGGCGCTCATTGGCGGTGTTGAGCTGGTGCCAATAGGGATAGATGACCGGCGGCACGCTGACATCGTCGAGGCGCCTGCGCTCCTCATCAGACAGCTTCAGCTCGGCGGCGGCGAGATTGTCCTTGAACTGGGCCTCGGTGCGGCCGCCGATGATGACTGAGGTGACCGCCTTGCGGCCGATCAGCCAGGCAAGCGCCACCTGGGCTGCCGAGACGCCGCGCTCCTGACCGATCGCTACCAGCGTCTCGACGATGTTCCAGAGGCGGTTCTCATCGCGGATCGGCGGCTCGGTCCAGCCGGCGAACTGGCGGGTGCCTTCGGGGGCGGCGGCATTGCGGCGATGCTTGCCGGAAAGCAGGCCGCCGGCAAGCGGGCTCCAGACGAGCACGCCGAGGCCCTGGTCGATCGAGATCGGCAGCAGCTCATATTCGGCGTCGCGGGCTTCCAGCGTGTAATGGATCTGCTGGCTGATGAAGCGCTGGTATTTGTATTCATTGGCGATGCCGAGCGCCTTCATGATGTGCCAGCCGGAATAGTTGGAGCAGCCGACATAGCGCACTTTGCCTTGCTTGATGAGGGTATCGAGTGCTTCCATCGTTTCTTCGAGCGGAGTCTGGCCGTCCCATTCATGGACCTGATAGAGGTCGATGACGTCGGTCTTCATGCGCTGGAGGCTGGCCTCGCACTCACGGATCAGATGGTAGCGCGACAGGCCGCTGTCGTTCGGGCCGTCGCCCATGCCGAAGCGGGCTTTGGTGGCGAGCAGTACACCATTCGGGCGCTTGCCGCCGAGCACTTCGCCGATGATGCGTTCGGATTCACCTGATGAATAGACATTGGCTGTATCGATCAGGTTGACGCCGGCATCGAGGCAGATATCGACCATGCGACGGGCCTCCTGCACGCCGAGATCGCCGACCGTCCTCGCCCAGCCGACGCCGCCGAAGGTCATCGTACCCATGGTCACAGTAGAGACTTTCAGGCCGGAACGGCCGAGCAGACGATATTCCATTGAAATTCCTCCGGATGAATGGCCTGATTGACGTACCGCAGCAGAGCTCCCAGTCAAACGCCAACGCGTTCACGCCTGCGTGAATTTACGCTTTTCCACGCGACTCTACGAGGGCAATCAGCCGGTTCGTTTTGGCAAAGACAAGGAGCTCGGATTCTCGGCCGGTGAAAGGCTTTGTCACGACGCCAAGGAAGGTCTGAATAACGGCGTCGACACGGCGCCACCTGTCACAACGCTGTAAAATGCCGCTAATAAGGGAGGGGCATCACTATCCAAGGATACCCTCCATGAAAACTCTTGTTTCTGCCGCCGCACTTCTGGCCGCGAGCCTCCTCGCTGTCCCGGCTTCCGCTGCCAATCTCGTTCTCTACACCAGCCAGCCGAACGAGGATGCGCAGGCGACTGTCGACGGATTCATGGCTGCCAATCCCGATATCAAGGTCGAGTGGGTGCGCGACGGGACGCCGAAGATCATGGCGAAGCTGCAGGCTGAAATTCAGGCCGGCAACCCGGTTGCCGACATGCTGCTGATCGCCGATGTCGTGACGCTGGAGCGCCTCAAGGAAGACGGCAAGCTGCTCGCCTACAAGTCGCCGGAAGCCGCCAATTACGATGCCGCGCTCTATGATGCGGACGGCTACTACTATTCCACCAAGTTGATCACGACCGGCATCATGTACAACACGTCGGCTGCCATGAAGCCGACGAGCTGGAAGGACCTCGCCAAGCCGGAAGCCAAGGGCCTCGTCACCATGCCGAGCCCGCTCGCTTCGGGTGCTGCTCTCATCCACGCCCAGACGCTCGCTGCCGTTCCGGGCCTCGGCTGGGATTTCTACAAATCGCTCGCCGACAACGCGGCTGTCGCGTCCGGCGGCAACGGCGTCGTGCTGAAGTCGGTTGCTTCGGGCGAAAAGGCTTACGGCATGGTCGTCGATTACCTGCCGATCCGCGAAAAGGCCAAGGGTGCTCCGGTCGAGTTCGTCTTCCCGAGCGAAGGCGTATCTGCCGTCACCGAGCCTGTCGGCATTCTCGCCAGCACAAAGAATGCCGATGCCGCCAAGAAGTTCGTCGATTACGTTCTCTCCGAAAAGGGCCAGGAAGGCTTCCTCAAGCTCGGCTATATCCCGGCCCGTAACGGCATGAAGCTGCCTGCCGGCTTCCCGGCGCGCGATACGATCAAGCTTCTGCCCATCAACGCTGCCGAGGCTCTCAAGAATACCGATAAGGATCTGAAGACCTTTACGGATCTGTTCGGTTCGAAATAATAGACCCATGCAGGCTTATGTCCGTCCAGGAAGCAGCCAGCCCGTCTGGCTGTTTCCTTTTATCGTTTCGGTGGTTCTCTTCCTCAGCGTGTTGCCCCTGGCGCGGCTGGCGATCGTCGGCATTTCCGCCTTTGCCAATGGCGGCGCCATGGTGGTCCTTTCGGATCCGATGGTCTGGTCGGCGGTCTATTACACCGTCATCACGGCGGTCCTCGGCACGGTCATCTCGCTGATCATTGGCTGCGCCTTCGCCTATCTCCTGACGCTGACCGATATCCCGGCCAAGGGGCCGCTCAGCTTCTTCTTCGTGCTGCCGATGATGATCCCGCCGCAGGTGACGGCGCTTGCCTGGGTGCAGATGTCGGGCCCGTCGAGCCCGCTGCTGAAAGCGCTGCATATCGCCCCGCCGATGGGATCGCCGCAGCCGCTCTATTCGGTCGGCGGCATTGCACTGCTTTATGGCGTGCAGCATGCGCCGCTCGTCTACCTGGCGCTGAGGGCAGGGCTGATGTCTCTGCCGCGTGACGGAGTGGAGGCGGCGCGGCTTTCCGGTGCGTCGAGCCTGCGCGTCTTCCGGGACATCATCCTGCCGCTGTCGCTGCCGGGCGTCATTGCGGGCGCGGCGATCTCTTTCGTTTCCTGCACCGGCAATTTCGGCATTCCCGCCATTCTCGGGATTCCCGCCTCGATATTCACCCTGCCGACGCTGATCTTTTCGAAGTTCACCGCCTTCACCAGCCGCACCTTCGGCGATGTGGCGCTGCTGTCGGCGATCATCGCGCTGATCTCTGTTGCCGGGCTAGCTATTCAGGACCGGGCGCTGCGCGGGCGCGACTATCGCGTCATTGGCCTTTCGGGTGCGACGGCAGCCTTCGAACTCGGCGGGTGGAAGCTCATTTTCACGCCGCTGCTGTGGATCGTGCTGTTCTTCATGCTGGCGGCACCCTTCTTCGCGCTGGTAGCCGGTGCGTTGGTGCCGGCTTACGGCGTGCCGCTGACCTTCAAGACAATGACGTTCCATGCCTTCGAGGAGATATTGTGCCGGCAGGCGGTGACGCGCACGGCCTTTGTCAATTCGTTGTCCCTGGCAAGCGGGGCGGCGGTCGGGCTGCTCTTCGTGACGGTACTGGCGGCCTATGCGCTGACGAAGCGCCGGGATGGGCTGTCGCGCATCGTCACCAGCCTCGTGGAAATACCCTATTCGCTGCCGGGCATCGTCATGGCCGTGTGTTTCATCCTTGTTTTTGCCGCACCCATTCCGGTGTTGAATGTGACGCTCTATGGCACGGTCTGGATCATCCTCGTCGCCTATTTCTCCTCCTTCTTTGCCGTCAGCCTTAAGCCTGTCGTCAGCGCCTTTCATCAGCTCGATCCGGCGCTCGAAGAGGCGGCACGGCTTTCCGGCGCCGGTTTCTTCCGGCGGCTCAAGGATATCATCGTGCCGCTGATTGCGCCGGCGGCAGGCGCCTCCGTGATCCTCGTCTTCCTGATCGCCTGCAACGAGCTGACGATCTCCGCGCTGCTCTGGTCGGCAGGCACTCAGACGCTGGGCGTCGCCATTTACAATCTCGACGACAGCGGCAGTTCCGATCTTGCCTCGGCGCTGTCAGTGCTCGTCGTCTTCATGGTCGTCATGCTGATGCTGCTTCTGGAGCTTCTGGCGAAACATCTGCCCAAGGGAGTGGTGCCGTGGCGAAGCTGATCCTCAATCAGGTGGCCAAGGACTTCGGCACGGGCAGGGCTGTTGTCAGCGGCTTTTCGCTCGATGTGCGTGAGGGCGGCTTCCTGGCGTTGCTCGGTCCCTCCGGCTGCGGCAAGACGACGGTGCTGCGGATGATCGCCGGCTTCGAGACGCCGAGCGACGGTTCCATCCATCTCGGCGAGCGGCTGCTGGTGGATGCCTCACAATCGCTGCCGCCGGAAAAGCGCAACATGGCGATGGTCTTCCAATCCTATGCGCTCTGGCCGCATATGAGCGTCGCCGATAATGTCGGTTATCCCTTGAAGGTGCGCGGCATCTCCGGCCAGGCCTATAAGGTGAAGGTGCGCGAGGCGCTGTCGACCGTTCGCCTCGTCGATTACGCGGAGCGGCGGCCGGCCGATCTCTCGGGCGGCCAGCGCCAACGCGTGGCGCTTGCCCGCTGCCTGGTGACATCGCCCGATGTCGTGCTGCTCGACGAGCCGCTCGCCAATCTCGACCGGCATCTGAAGCAGGAGATGGAGGAGACCTTTCGCGAGTTTCACCAGCGCTCCGGCGCCACGATGATCTATGTGACGCATGACCAGAGCGAGGCGATGGCGCTGGCGACCGACGTCGCCGTCATGTCCGAAGGACGGCTGCTGCAGGTGGCGCCGCCGGCCGAGATCTATGCGCGGCCGGAAGGGCGCATGGTCGGCGGGCTGATCGGCCGTGGTGCGATCATCACGCTGCCGGTCATGGGCGGCGAACGGCAGCTCGAGTGGGACGAGCTCGAGGGCGCGCTGCATGCCGCCAATATCGATGGCGCCGATATTCTGGTGCGGCCGGAAGATGTTGTGATCGGCGGCGAGGGGGCGCCGGCGACCGTCGAATCCGTGCTTTTCGAGGGAGAGCGCTACGCAGTGAAGCTGATGCTCGGCAACGGCCAGGCTCTGCGTGCCTACAGCCGCGTGGCGGTCGTGCCTGATGAGGCTGTGCACGTCGTCATTCGGAGCGGCTGGCGGCTTTGAGGGACAAACAGCTTTGCGAAGTGCTCTTTCGTCTCTAGTTGTATCCTTGATACCAACCGGGAATGCCTGATGTCGCTTCGCCTTGCCACTTTCAATGTCGAGAACCTGCTGACCCGCTTCGATTTCACAGGCTATCGTAACCAGCTCCGGCAGGATCGCGTCATCAAGCTCTTCGAGGTCAACAACGAAGGGGTCTACCAGCAGCTGGAACAGGCAAGGGTGATCGCATCGACCGACGACACCAGGCAGATGACGGCGCTCGCCATCGCCGATGCAGACGCCGATATTCTCTGCCTGCAGGAAATCGACAATATGGCGGCACTCCAGGCCTTCGAATACGGCTATCTCTACCGCATGGTCGGCAATGGCTACCGGCAGAAATATCTGGTCGAGGGCAATGACAGCCGCGGCATCGATGTCGCCGTGCTGATGCGCGAGGAGACGCGCGACGGGCAGAAGATCGAGCTCAAGGATATCAAGAGTCACGCGATGGTGACTTATCGCGATTTCGATCTCTTCGACGACGACATCGCCAAGACCAACCGGCTCGACGACAAGATCTTCAAGCGCGACTGCCTGGAACTGGATTTGAGGATCGGCGGTGTGCCGATGACGCTCTATGTCGTGCATTTCAAATCGATGGGCAACCCGCGTGAGGGGCTGGACGGGCGGCAATCGACCCTGCCGATCCGCCGCGCGGAGGCGCGTGCCGTTCGTCGTATCATTGAGGACCGGTTCGGCGCCGGACATACCGCGAAAAAGAATTTCGTCATCTGCGGCGACATGAACGACTATCAGGAACGGGTCGATGTCATCGGCCGACGTGGCACCACCTACCGGTTCGAGCATCAGGACGAGGCCGAAAGCGCGCTCGACGTCTTCAGCCAGGACGGTTTCGCCGAAAATGTCGTGCGCCGGCGCGAGCCGCTCGACCGCTGGACGCTCTATCACGCGCGCGGGCCGGAGGAGCAGTGGCTCTGCCAGCTCGACTATCTCTGGCTGTCGCCGGCTCTTGCCGCCACCAATGCCACGCGCATCCCGGAAATCATCCGTCACGGTCAGCCCTACCGCACCATCTTTCCGCCGGGGCAGGAGGTAGAGCGCTATCCTCGCACCGGCTGGGACAGACCGAAGGCATCCGACCATTGCCCCGTCGTCATGACATTGGACCTCTTATGACACTCAATTTCTCAGAGGAATTTTCAGAAGATCTTTCAGCTTTTCCGCCGGAACAGACGGTTTTTCCGATCGCCGGCACGGAACTGCGCGTACTCGACGGCGATCATCCGCTGCTGACCGCCAACAGGGCCTCGATCCGCGAGAATTGGGAGCGGGAAATCGCCGCCAATCCGGCACTCTTCGACGGCCGCATGGTGCTGCAGCACCGGCTGAAACTTTCCGAAGAGGGCATTGTAAGCGAGGCCCACACCGTTCCCTTCTCGACCTTCATGTGGTGGCGCCGGCAGCCGGAACGGAAGGGCGCGATCCATCTCTTTGCCTATCCGGTGCTGGAATCATCCGATGGCGCGCTGGTCGCTATCCGCATGGGCCCGCATACGGCCAATGCCGGCCAGGTCTATTTCGCCGCCGGCTCGCTGGAGCCCGAGGATGTCGTTGACGGACGTTGCGACATCGACGGCAACATGGCCCGCGAGGTGATGGAGGAGACGGGCCTCCATCTCTCGGATGCCGTTGCGGGCGAGGGGCTGCATGCCAGCCATATCCGTCGCTCGGTCTCGATTTTCAAGTTGTTTCGCTTCGACATGACGGCCGATGAGATGGTCGATTCCATCGGCAGGCATATGCTGGTCGCCGATGATAAGGAAATATCGGGCGCTGTCGCAATTCGTTCTGCCGATCCGGCAGCGCAGCCCTATAACGTCGCGATGCTTCCAATCATCGACTGGTATTTCAACAGGTAACCTTGCACTCCGGCGTCCTGTCGGGCAGGTTGGCTTTTCGATGACCGATTCAGGGAGGCCGATGTGGCGCTAAGCTACAGCGTCTATGACGTGTTCACCGACACCAAGCTGGCTGGCAATCCGCTGGCCGTGATTTTCGACGGCGAGGGACTGAGCGATGACGCCATGCAGGCGATCGCTCGAGAAACGAACCTGTCCGAGACGGTCTTCGTGCAGCCGGCCGATAACCCCGCCTATACGGCGCGTCTCCGCATCTTCACGCCCGGCCGCGAATTGCCCTTTGCCGGCCATCCGACTGTGGGCACAGCGATTGCGCTGGCGGAAAAGGCGCATGCCGCGGGGACTCTCGACCTCGTTTCGGTGCTGGAGGAAAATGTCGGACCGGTGCGCTGCGCCGTCAGGCTCCGGGAAGGCGAGGCGAGCTTTGCCGAATTTGACCTGCCGCGTAAATCCCAGCAGATCCAGCTGTCGCTCGACAAGGCCGGCATCGCCGACGCGCTGTCGCTGAAGGCGACGGAAATCGGCTTCGAGAATCACGTGCCGTCGATCTGGAGCGCCGGCGTTCCCTTCCTCCTGGTGCCGATCCACGATGTCGGTGCGGCCAAGAGGATGGAATTCGATCCGCAACTCTGGGAAAAGACCGTGCCCTTCGTCGATGGCGCGCTCGCCTCGGCCTATGTCTACTGTCGCGGCGGCGTGAACCATGTCGCGAAGTTTCATGCCCGCATGTTCGCAAGCGGCATGGGGATTTCCGAGGACCCGGCGACAGGCTCGGCAGCCGCCGCTCTTTCCGGTGCGATCAACCATTTCGATCGGCTGACGGACGGGCATCACCCTGTTCTCATCGAGCAGGGCGTGGAAATGGGCCGGCCGTCCTTTATTCACCTGCATATGGATATCGAAGGCGGGGCGATTTCGAACGCCCGGATCGGCGGTCAGGCGGTGCGGATTGCCACCGGCACGCTCGACCTTTGATTTCATTGGATTTCCGGCCCCTGACAAAAAAACTTCGCAATTAACCAAAGAAAATTCGATAGGGCGCTAGACAAGCCGGACGATCCTATTTATATGCCCCGTCACACCGCGCAGCCAAGCGCGGACGGGTGATTAGCTCAGTTGGTAGAGCAGCTGACTCTTAATCAGCGGGTCGTAGGTTCGAGCCCTACATCACCCACCAAATTCTCCTTCGAAGAGAATAAACGTTGCAGATAAAGCCTGTGATATCAAAGGCTTATCGGCTTTTTCTGCTTTTCTGATTCCGATGGTTTTGTCAGCCGGAATCATTGATCGCCTTCACTTCATCAATCTGCGCTTGCCGGACATCTCACTCGGGATTTAACTCGTGGGCCGAGGCCGTTGCCGCGGTATCTGCCGCCGTGGGCCGAACCCTGGAGGAGTGTCGATGAGCAATGATAAGCAGGATCATGCCGCCCTGGTCGGCGAGCATCGTCTGGATGAGAAAGTCCTCGATATTCTGCATTCCTATCACCGGCGAATCGATGAGGAGCGCAGCAATCCGCGCCGGGAGGCGCCGGGCGGACGTGATGGCGGGCACGATCAGCGGATGCGGGCCGTCGGTCCCGAGACCGGGCGGTTTCTCAATATACTTGTCCGCGGCCTGACGGCGCCGACCATTCTCGAACTCGGCACCTCTTTCGGCTATTCCGGCATCTGGCTTGCCGAGGCTGCGCGGGCGACCGGCGGAAAGCTGATCACCATGGAAGTGCATGGCTATAAATCCGCCTACGCGCAGGCGATGGCCGAAAAAGCCGGGCTTGCCGAATATATCGATTTCCGGGTGGGCGATGCCGTCACCATGATCCGCGAACTGCGGGGCAAAGTCGATTTCGTGCTCGTCGATCTCTGGAAGGATCTCTACCTGCCTTGCCTGGAAGCCTTCTATCCGAAGCTCAATGCGGGTGCCGTCATCGTTGCCGACAACATGATTTATCCTGCCACGGAAGATGTGAAGATCTATGCCCGGGCTATTAGAGCCAAGCCTGGCATCACCAGCGTGCTTTTGCCGGTCGGATCGGGGCTGGAGGTCAGCCGGTACGACGCGGCGTAAAGGTAGGGCAGGCTGTCACCAGATGCCGGGAACCAGCCGGTACCTTACCTCGAGACAATAATCCTGATAGCCGGGCAGGTCGCGCCGCAGGTGGCCTTCCTCGTCCAGAAGGCGAAGGATCAGGCCGACGAGGATCAGCGGGACGATGACGAGGCCCCACCACGAACCGAGGGCGAGCGGGATGCCTGATGCGAGCGGCAGGACGCCGGCGTACATGGGGTGTCGCACGAGGGCGTAGGGGCCGGTGGACACGACCTTCTGGCCTTCGGCGACCTCGATGGTTGCCGAAGCAAAGCTGTTTTCCCTCAGCACGACCACGACGAACATGAAGCCGGCGGCGATCAGCAGATTACCTGCAATGACCGCCCATGCAGGAACCGTCGACCAGCCGAAACGGTGATCGAGTATTGAAACCAGGATAAGGGCGATCATGACGATGCTGGTGAACAGCTGGATGCGCTTCTGCGCAGGTTCCGTTTCGGCGGCTGGCCCGGCGCGCATGCGCTTCTCCAGAAGTGCTGAGTCGCGATAATAGAAATAGATCGAAGTGCCGGCCGACCAGGCGGCGAAATGAACGAGGAAGAGCCAGCCCTGCCAGTAAGCGAGAGTGCCCGCCGCCAGGAAGACTAGGATGGCGAGGGCGAGAAGAAACTTGGCGTTGGCTTCGGCGGCCCTCCGGCCCAGATCGGGTGCTGCATTCTCCATGACGCCTTCCTGCGCTCGCTCGTGCTTAGCAAGCCCTTTTTTTGGTTTGCAAAGCACGTCCATGATATCAAACCATCACCGAAGGTGCAGGTTCCGATCACAGGGCCGAAGTGCTCTGCATTTGTGCTACCCCGAATACGCTGACGAAAGATTCGCCCTTTACGGCATTTGAGCTTTTCGACCCGGCATAAGCGACGTAAACAGGCTGCATATCCCTCCGCGCGGCATACCTGTCGGTTCCCCCCGCCTTTTTTCCGCGCAATCCGGAATTCCCTTTGGCAGATCGATGACGACAATCCAGACGAATGAGAAGGCAGATGCGATAGGAAGCGCCCGCCAGGCGAAGATCGTCGCGCTGGTCGTTGCCGTATCCTTCTTCATGCAGATTCTCGATGGGACGATCGTCACCACCTCGCTGCCGCAGATGGCGACGAGCTTTGGCGTACAGCCGGTCGCCATGAGCATCGGCATCACCGTCTACATGCTGACGATGTCGGCTTTCATTCCGCTTTCCGGCTGGCTCGGCGACCGGTTCGGGGCGCGTCGCATCTTTCTTCTCTCGATTGCCGTCTTCACCGGTGCGTCCCTCCTTTGCGGTCTGTCAGGAGGCCTGACGGAATTCGTCATTGCGCGTGCCGTGCAGGGTGCGGGCAGCGCGCTGATGACGCCGGTCGGGCGCATCATCGTGCTCAAGAACGCCCGCAAGTCCGAGCTGGTGCAGGCGATTGCGCTGATCACCTGGCCGGCGCTGACGGCACCCGTCGTCGGCCCGGTGCTCGGCAGTTTCATCACCACCTATGCCAGCTGGCACTGGAACTTCCTGATCAATATTCCGATCGGCCTTGTCGGCATGAGCCTGGTGCTGCGCTTTGTACCGGAGCAGCGCGAGGAAAAGGTTGGGCCGCTCGATATCAAAGGCTTTTTCCTGAGTGCTGCGGGGCTGACCTTTCTGCATTCTCCTTCGATCTGCCTGACATCGGGCATCTTATCATACCACGGGATAGGTGCTGTCTACGCGTGCCTGTCGATGAAATCCGACAATCTCGTTTAAAAAGACTCCGCGACCTCTCAGCCGATATTGCTGCGGGAAAACGCCCGGAGGCAGAATGAGCGAGTCCAGCAGCGATGCGGGTGGTCCGATCCGTATCCTTTACATCGACGATGACGAATCGCTGGCGCTGCTGATGGAGGAAAATCTCCGCCGCCGCGGCTTTACGCTGGAATGGGCGAGCGATGGGGCATCCGCCCTTGCGCTGCTGGCCGAAGGCGGCATCGAAG
Source organism: Rhizobium sp. BK650 (assembly GCF_014195325.1). Taxonomy (GTDB): domain Bacteria; phylum Pseudomonadota; class Alphaproteobacteria; order Rhizobiales; family Rhizobiaceae; genus Rhizobium. The sequence continues at coordinate 701,492 of NZ_JACIBK010000001.1, forward strand.
CCGTCGTTCTCGAACATTTCCTGAAGGGCGAAACCGGGCTCGATATCCTGCCGCGCATCGTGGCGATGCCCGATCATCCGCCTGTCATCTATGCCACCGGTTCCGACGATACGAGCATTGCGGTCGCAGCGCTGAAGGCCGGCGCCGACGACTATGTTCTCAAGGGCATTTCGCCCGATTATTTCGATCTTCTGGCCGCGGCCTTGGAACAGGGGCTAGAAAGGGCGCGCTTCCGCCGGGACACGGCGCAGGCCCAGGAGGTGATCCGCCAGCAGCGCGACCATGCGGAAATGCTGCTTGCCGAAGTCAATCACCGCATCGCCAACAGCCTTGGCCTCGTCGGCGCACTGATCCGGATGCAGTCCTCCATGACCAGCGACCAGGTGGCGATCGACGCGCTGCAGGAAACGCAGATGCGCATCAATGCGATCGCCAGCGTCCATCGCCGTCTCTATACCAACCGGCAGGTCGGCAGGGTGCAGGTGGATGAATATCTGAGTAGCCTCCTGACCGAGCTCGAAGCCTCGATGCGAGACGAGAAACGGCCGCATCGCGTGATGCTGACCGCCCAACCGATCAATCTTGCGACAGACAAGGCTGTCACGCTGGGTCTGATCGTCAGCGAACTCGTCACCAATGCCTTCAAATATGCTTATCCGGAGGGCGACCCCGGCGAGATCAATGTCGCTGTCGGGCAGGAGGGGGATCAGCTCAGGGTTACCGTGGAAGATGCCGGCAAGGGTTTCGACCCATCCGACCCCGTCAAGGGAACCGGTCTCGGCATGAAGATATTGAATGCCATGGCCGGCAGTCTGAAATCCGAACTCGCCTATGATTCCGAACATCGCGGCACGAAGGCCATACTGGTCTTCTCTGCAAGCTGACGTGCCGGGAGGAGCATCATGAATACAGATATCGTCTGCACGCCCGGCGAGGTCTACGATTTCTGGTTCGTCCGCTGCGGCCGGAAGGAATGGTTCAATTCGACTGCCGAATTGGACGTGGAAATCCAGGAGCGATTCCGTGCAACCCACTTGTCGCTTGCCCGAAGTGTCACTGAGGAATGGCGCTCCAGCCCCGAAAGCCGGCTTGCGGCCGTTATCGTGCTGGACCAGTTCCCACGCAACATCTATCGGGCCACACCTCTTGCCTTTGCAACCGATGGGCTGGCGCTGCGCGAGGCGAAGATGGCACTTGCCGTTGGCGCCGATCATGCTGTCGACGGAATCCAGAAGACCTTTTTCTACATGCCGTTCGAGCATGCGGAAGATCTCGTCGAGCAGGACCGCTCGGTGGCGCTGTTTACCGCGCTCGGCGACGAGGAATTCCGCGACTATGCGCTTCGCCACCGCCAGGTGATCGCGACCTACGGGCGCTTTCCACACCGCAACGCCATTCTCGGGCGGGAGTCCAGCGAAGCCGAACTTGCCTATCTGGCGCTTCCCGGTTCCGGTTTCTGAGCCGTAACCTGGAAATTCCGCCTTTCTGTCGCCTTTCTTTCCTATAAAAGCGGTCATCTGAATAATGAGACGAATCCACGCGGGGGCTTCTTGCGCTTGACACACTGGCTGCTTCGCACCGTTCTTCTGCTGTCGCTGGTTATTGCCGGCCTGCATCTCGATGGAAACGCCGCTTTCGCGCAAGCCCCGCAGCCAGCGGCGGGAGTACAGACGCAGCCGGCGCAGACACAGGCTGCTCCGTCCGAGGCGCCGCTTGCCAACAGCACGCTCGATCAGGCGCTGAAGGATATCGACAAGGCGAAGGGCCAACTCGCCTCCCTGCAGGATCGCATCAAGCAGAACGCCGACAATGACGACGCCCTGGTCGAACTTGCCGGCCAGACGGATGAACTCGGCCGCAGCGTCATCGCGACATCCGTCAGCCTGCGTCCGCGTTTCGACCAGATCAAGAACCGTCTTGCCGAACTTGGCGAGCCGCCGAAGGACGGGCAGCCGCCGGAAGCGCAGATCGTCACCGACGAGCGCAATGCTCTGACCGCGGAGCGCTCGCAGATTAATGCCGTCACGGGGGATGCAGAGAATCTGTCGATCGCGATCACCAAGCTTTCCAATGTGATCACGGCGACCCGGCGCCAACTCTTTGCCGATACGCTGTTCCGGCGCACCGAAATTTCGGTCTCGGTCATCGACGATGCGGCGGGCGCTTTTGTCCGTGAGGCGAGCGAGTTTTCGCAGACGCTTTCGAGCTGGATCACCTTCGTCTGGAAATTCAAGAGCCTACAGCTGTTTGCGGCGATCTTCCTGTCGCTCGCAACGGCCCTGATCCTGCTCTCCGGCGGCTACCGGCTTTTCGGCCAGTATCTGCGGCGCGACGTGCATGTCGAGGAACCCTCCTATATCAGCCGTCTTTCCTTTGCCTTCTGGTCGACGCTGATCCGCACAGCCGCGCTCGACGTGCTCCTCGTGACGTCGCTGATCTTCCTCGACGGCTTCAATGTGCTGAGAAGCGACATCACGCCTGTCATTGCCGCGCTCTTCGGCTCGATCGGCCTCGTCTATTTCGTCGGTCGCTTCGTCAATGCCGTTTTTGCGCCGAATGATCCGTCCTGGCGGCTGGTGCGTCTTTCCAATCTCGGCGCACGCTCGGTCGGCTACTGCCTGATCGCCATGGCCGTCGTCAACGCGCTCGACTATTTCTTCGGCGCTGTCGGCGAAGCGATGGGATCGCCGCTGGTCCTAACGGTCGTGCGCAGCCTGCTTGCGGCGTTAATCATCGGCCTCATCCTGATCGCCGTGTCTTTCGGCAAGCCGATGCTGGCCAAGAATGGCGATCCGGATGCTCCGGGTCGCCACTGGCCGCATGGCATGGCGATCCTGCTGCGCGTCTTCGGCGCCGGCCTCATCCTTGCGGCGCTCTCGGGTTATGTGGGCCTGGCGCGTTTCGTCGCCACGCAGCTCATCATCACCAGCGCCATCATCGTCACCACCTATATCGGCCTGCTGCTTGGCAAGGCGATCTCACGGCAGGACAATTTCGGCGAAACTTTCCTCGGGCGCTTCCTGCGCAGCCGCTTCAACCTTGGCGATGTAGCGATCGATCAGGTTGGCCTGGTCGTCGGCCTGCTGATCGATGCGGTGGCGCTCATGACAGGCATTCCGCTGATCCTGCTGCTCTGGGGCTTCCATGTGCAGGACCTGCAGCTGCTTGCCTATCGGCTGTTCACGGAGGTGCGGCTCGGCGGTATCAACATTTCGCTGCTCGGTATCTTCACCGGCATTCTTCTCTTTGCCGGCGGTTATCTGGCGACGCGCTGGGTGCAGAAGTGGCTGGACAACAATGTCATGGCGCGCAGCCATGTCGATCTTGGCGTACGTAATTCCGTCAAGACCGGCATCGGCTATCTCGGCGTCGGCGTGGCCGCGATTTTCGGCATCTCGGCGGCAGGCATCGACCTTTCCAATCTTGCGCTCGTCGCTTCAGCACTTTCGGTCGGTATCGGTTTCGGCCTACAGAACATCGTGTCCAACTTCGTTTCCGGCCTGATCCTGCTGGTAGAGCGCCCCTTCAAAGTGGGCGACCATGTGGTGTCCGGCACGGCCGAGGGTATCGTCAAACGCATCTCGGTGCGCGCCACGGAAATCGAGACCTTCCGCAAGCAGTCGATCATCGTGCCGAATTCAGAGCTCATCAATGGGCTCGTCGGCAACTGGACACATCGCAACAGGCTCGGACGTTCGGAAATCCCTGTTTCCGTCAGCTATGAGGCCGATCCCCGCAAGGTGATGGATATTCTGCTCGAGCTGGCGGCGGCCGTGCCGCTGATCCTGCGCAATCCGGAGCCGCATGTGGAGTTCCTGCGCTTCGGGCCTTACTCACTGGATTTCGAGCTGCGCTTCTTCCTGGCCGACATGGGCGATGGCCTGACGGTGCGCAACGACCTGAGGATTCAGATCCTCAGGCGCTTCAAGGCGGAAGGTATCGAGATACCGCTACCCCAGAGCGACCTGACCATCCATCGGCAGGCGAATGCGGATGCGGAGAAGGTGCTGGTCGAAAAGCCTGTTAAACACGAGCCCGAGGTCGAGGCCGACGAGGTGATGAAAGACGAGGAGCCGGTGCGTCAATTGCGCGGCAGGACGGCGGACGGCAAGCTCAAAGGCTGAACGCCTCATTCAGCACTCATTCACGGCTATCGCGTTATAACCTCATGCAATCGATCGCTGCCGGGCGGCAGCGACGAGCGCTCGATGGGAGGGCGTAAAGCCCATGTCGCATACGGTGGCACGTTTTGCAGTCGCATATCTCCTTCTCCTTTCCGCCGCACCTCCGGCGCTGGCGGCCTCCATCACTAACAAGGATGAAGCACCCGTGGTGCTGACCGTTACCGAAGGCGGCAACCGCGTGGAAGTCGTCGTCGATGCCGGTGCATCCGAACGGCTCTGCCCGTCCGGCTGTTTCATGACGACGCCTGATGGCGACCGTATCGGGCTTTCCGGCGACGAGACGATCGAGATCGTCAAGGGTTCCGCCATCATCAAGTGAGGCGGTTTTCGCCTCACCATCGCCGATTTTCAGGAATTTTTGAGCCCTGCTGCTTTTGACGCTTGTCTATTTGCGCCTCGTCGCGGCAAGCTTTTCCCATGTCGTAAACAGGCCTCTCATGACGCAGGCCTCGCTGCATAGTTCACGCAGACGGTTCGTTCGGCGTAAGGCGCCGCATATTGGGAGTTCGTCCGGTCTGGGCTGCCGGATATCAGATAAGAGGGTATTTTCTCCATGAAGTCACATGCGCGGGCAGTGGTCATCGGCGGCGGCGTGGTTGGCGTTTCGACGCTCTATCACCTTGCGAAGAAGGGATGGGGCGACAGCGTCCTCATCGAGCGCAAGGAGCTGACCTCTGGCTCCACATGGCATGCAGCGGGTCTGCTGCCGCTCTTCAACATGAGCTACTCGGTCGGCCAGATCCACAAATACTCTGTGCGCTTCTATCAGGAACTGCAGGAGGAAACCGGCATGAATGTCGGTTTCAGCCAGGTCTCCAACATCCGTCTCGCCCGCACCAAAGACCGCTGGGACGAGTATATGTATTATGCCGGTATTGCCGAGACGATCGGCGTCAAGGTCAATATCCTGACCCCCGAGCAGGTGAAGGAGATCTGGCCGCTCTGTGAGACCGATGGGCTGCTCGGCGCCATCCAGCATCCCGATGACGGCTACATCCAGCCGGCAGACCTCACCCAGGCGCTTGCCAAGGGGGCTCGCGACCGTGGCGCCACGATCTATCGCAACACGACGGTCACGGCGGTCGAGCAGCAGGCCGACGGCCTGTGGAAGGTGACGACGGACAAGGGCGAGATCACTGCCGAGCACGTCATTTCCTGTACCGGCAACTTTGCCCGCAAGACCGGCGAGATGGTCGGCATCAACATTCCGGTCATCCCGGTTGAGCATCAATATATCGTCACCGAACCGCATCCCGACATTCTGGCCCGCAAGGCCAAGGGCCTGCCGGAAATGGGCGTGCTGCGCGAATCCGACAGCGCCTGGTATATGCGCGAGGAGAATGGCGGGTTGCTGCTCGGCCCTTATGAGCACGGCGCACCTGTCTGCTACGTCAACGGCCCTTCCGATGAGAGCGAATACGAGCTCTTCCAGGAAGAGCTCGAGCGCCTGATGCCGCATATCGAAACGGCGATCGCCCGCGTGCCCGCCTTTGGCGAAGTCGGCATCAAGAAGGTCTATAACGGTGCCATTGCCTATACGCCTGACGGCAACCCGATCGTCGGCCCGGCACCGGGGCTGAAGAATTTCTGGCTGAACGAAGGTCATTCCTTCGGCATCACGGCCGCCGGCGGCGCCGGCTGGCAGTTGGCCGAGTGGATCGTCGACGGCGAGCCGACCGTCGACATGATGGGTGTCGATCCGCGCCGCTTCGGCCCCTATGCCAAGGAAGGCTATCTAATCGCCAAGAACGAGGAAGCCTATGCCAACGTCTTCACGATGCACTATCCGGACGAAGAGCGCGCTGCCGCCCGTCCGCTGAAGACGACGCCCGTCTATGACCGGCTGAAGAAGCTCGGCGCCGTCTTCGGCTCCGTCTATGGCTGGGAGCGCGCCAACTGGTTTGCGCCCGAGGGTTACGACCTGCCGAAGGACCAGATTGGCGTGGGCGCGGACGTTCTCACCAACCACAATCACTCGGAGCCGACCGAAGACGGCCGCATCCTGGAGAAGTGGTCCTTCCGTCGCTCGAACTATTTCGAGCATGTCGGCAATGAGGTCATGAACGTTCACAAGAATGTCGGCGTGCTCGACATGTCGGCCTTTGCCAAGGCGCTCGTGACCGGTCCCGGCGCGCGCGAATGGCTGGAATCGATCTTTGCAAATGCGATCCCGAAGAAGCGCGGCCGTATTGCGCTCTGCCACATGCTGACGAAGGAAGGCGGCGTGCGCTCGGAATTCACCGTCTATGAAAGCGCACCCGGCACCTTCTATCTCGTCTCGGCCGGCGCTTACGAAGCGCATGACCACGATTACATGCGCAAGCTGCTGCCGTCAGACGGCAGCGTGAAGTTCACGCCGATAACCCAGGCCTATGGCGTTCTCGTGCTTGCCGGCCCGAAGTCGCGCGATGTCTTGAAGAAGCTGACGCGCACCAGCCTCGACAACAAGGATTTCCCCTGGCTTTCGGGCAAGGAGATTTCGGTCGGCGCGGCTAACGCCCATGCGCTGCGCGTCAATTTCGTCGGCGAGCTCGGCTGGGAGCTGCATCATCCGATCGAGATGCAGAACTACATCTTCGACAAGCTGATGGAAGCCGGCGCCGAATTCGGCATCAAGCCTTTCGGCATCCGCGCCATGCTCTCCATGTCGGTAGAAAAATCCTACCGCCTGATCCCGCGCGAAATGTCGATCGAGTACAATGCCTATGAATCTGGCCTCGACCGCTTCATCAAGCCGGAGAAGGAATTCCTCGGCCGTGAAGGCCTGCTTTCCTACAAGGAAAAGGGCCTGAAGTGGAACTTCGCCACGCTCGTCGTCGAGACCGGCAATGATGTCGACGCACGCGGCTCGGAAGCGATCTACAACGAGGCGGGCGAGCTTGTCGGCCGCGCCACCAACGGCACCTTCGGCTTCCGCATCAACCGGTCGCTCGCGCTTGCCATGCTGCGGCCGGATTATGCCAAGGAAGGCACGAAGCTGAAGATCAAGATACTCGGCACGACGTATAATGCGACCGTTGTCGGCGAGAGCCCATTCGACGCCGAGAACGCTGCGCTTCGTGCCTGATTTCTTAAGCATATTGTCAAGAAAGAGGCGGTCGCATCAGCGTCCGCCTTTTTGATAGCCGCCTGCTGCGTCCCGATTAACAATTGTTCAAATGAATTCATGTAACCGTTTCGTTCGGGGACACAATTTCCATTTGAAGGTTTGTCATGGCGTTTCTAGGTATTTCGGGGATGCAATATTCCGGAGAAATGTTTGCCGGCGCACGTATTATCCTCGCTGAAGATTCCAACGTCTTCACTTCGATGATCGGGAAGCGACTGAAAGAGCTCTTCGGTATCGAAGTGGAGATCTGCCGCAACTTTGAAGATCTGCAGCTTTCCTACGACAAGTCTTCCGATCCGATCACGCTAGCGATTTCCAATATCAACCTGCCGGGCGCCGAAAACGGCGAGGCACTGGAATATCTGGTCGATCTGTCGATCCCGACGATCGTTTTCACCGGGACCTTCCATGAAGGCATGCGCGACAAGCTGCTCGCCAAGGATATTGTCGATTACATCCTCAAGGACAATGTGTTTGCTGTCGATCTGCTGGCGGAATCGATCTGCCGGTTCCTGACGAACCACCGCCATCACGTGCTGATCGTCGACGACAGCGCCACGGCCCGCGCGCTGCTGTCGAGCCGCCTGAAGCGCTATAATTTCCGCGTCAGCACCGCCGAGAGCGGCGCCAAGGCGCTCGAGATCCTCAAGGCCAACCGCGATATCGGCCTGATGGTGACGGATTACAACATGCCCGATATCGATGGTTTCGAGCTGACGCGCCGCATCCGCGCCTCCATCGGCTCGCATGAGTTGCGCATCATCGGTGTCTCTTCCTCTTCCAACCGCCTGCTTTCGGCGCGGTTTCTGAAAGCCGGGGGCAACGACTTTATGCTGCGGCCGTTCATCGACGAGGAATTCTACTGCCGAGTCAACCAGAACCTGGATACGCTGCTGCAGATCCAGTCGATGCGGAAGGAGCGGGCGGTTGCCTGATCCGGCCGCGAAGATCGGGTGCAGGGAAGCGCCTCTGTGAGCGACTTACACCGGAAAAATATGACGGATAGTCATATTTTTGCAATCAGAGGTGTTGTTTCCGTTGCTCGCCCCTTCACGGAAGGGGAAGCCTCGGTTATCGTCCGGCACACTGTGGGAGGCGAGTCGACCCCCCGCGGGGGTGTGGGGGGATAGGCGGCGGTGACATTTCAAGCGGATTTGCAGCGGGAGAACGCAGGTCCTCGGTTCGGAGGCGTCCGCACACTTCTGGTTGAGGATTCCCGAATGTTTTCGGCCGTGCTTTGCCATCGGTTCGAGACCGAACTCAACCTGAGCGTCAAATGCTGCTCTTCGTTGAAGGCACTGCGCGAAGAACTCTCGCGGGAAGGCCATGGCTACAGCATTGCCGTTGTCGATCTCAACCTGCCGGATTCGCCCTATGGAGAGGCGCTCGACTGCACGATTGAGCATAGTATCCCGACCATCGTCTTCACCGCGACCTTCGATCTCAATACACGGTCGCGCATCCTCGAGCGCAATGTCATCGACTATGTGCTGAAAGACAATGAATTCGCGCTCGACAATCTGGTCGCGACCGTGCGCCGGGCGATCATGAACCGCAAGACGCGTGTGCTCGTCGTTGACGACGTGCCGTCTGCACGTCAGGTGCTGGTCGACCTCCTGAAAGCCCAGCAATATATCGTGGTGGAGGCGAATTCAGGGCTTGAGGCGCTGGCTGCATTGGAAGCCTATAGCGATATCGAGCTCGTGGTCACAGACCATCATATGCCCGACATGAGCGGCTATGAGCTGACGCGGCGCATCCGCCACCGGTTCGGTTCCGACAAGATGCGCGTCATCGGCGTCTCCTCCTCGAACGACCGCATGCTCTCGGCAAGTTTCCTGAAAGCCGGGGCCAGCGATTTCGTCTACCGGCCCTTCGTTGCCGAAGAGCTGCAATGCCGCATTGCTAACAATGTCGAGACGCTGACGCAGATGAGGCAACTGCGTGCAGCGGCAGCCTGCGATTACCTGACCGGTCTCTATAACAGGCGTTATTTCTACGATAACGGCCCGAAGCTGGTGAACGAGTGCCTGCGATTGAAGATGCCGAGCGCGGTCGCCATTCTCGACATCGACCATTTCAAGCGCCTCAACGACACCTATGGTCATGAGATCGGCGACAGGGTGCTGAAAGCCGTCGCAGACAGGTTGCATACGATCTTCGAGGGCAGCGACAATCTCCTGTCCCGCCTCGGCGGGGAGGAATTCGCCATTCTTTTCCCGCAGATGGATTCGCTGGCAGCCACCAAGCTCTGCGACGAAATCCGCTCGGAGATTTCCCGCCTTAGGGTGGCGGCCGACGATGAGGAGCTGGCCGTGACGGTGTCGATCGGCGTGGCCGAAATCGCCGGCTATGAGACCTTCGAAAATTATCTCAATGCGGCAGACCAGTTCCTCTATATGGCCAAGCACAAAGGTCGAAATTTGGTCTATTCGGACGCCAAGATGACAGAAGAGGCGGCGCAGTAGGCCGCCCCTTTGCAGCCTTAGGCCGCAACTGCCTGCTGTCGAGCTGTCGCCATGGTCATCTTGCGATCTGCGCGCTCCTGCTGCGGCGAGCGATGGTAGAGTTCGCGATAACACTTGGAGAAGTGCGAAGCGGAGACGAAGCCGCAGGCGACGGCCACTTCGACGACCGGCATGGAGGACTGGACGAGCAGGTGGCGGGCGCGGTCGAGGCGGATTTCAAGATAGTAGCGGGCCGGGGACCGGCCCATTTCCTGGCGGAAGAGGCGCTCGATCTGGCGACGCGACAGGCCGGCGTCTTCGGCGATTTCCAAAAGCGACAGCGGCTCGGCAAGATTGCCTTCCATCAGTTCGATGATCGAAAGCACCTTGGCGTTCTGGACGCCGAGACGGGCGCGCAGCGGCAGGCGTTGGCGATCATGCGGGTTGCGCACGCGGTCGGTCAGATGCTGTTCGCAGATGCGATTGACGAGGCTTTCGCCGAAATCCTCCCCGACGAGGTTCAGCATCATATCGAGCGAGGCAGTGCCGCCGGCGCAGGTATAGAGATTGTTGTCCACCTCGTAGAGGTCGGCATAGACCTCGACCTGCGGGAAAGCTTCGGAGAAGCCTGGCAGGTTTTCCCAGTGGATCGCGCAGCGCTTGCCGTTAAGGAGACCTGCCTGGGCAAGCACATGCGCGCCCGTACAGAGGGATCCGACGGCAACGCCGCGATTGTAGGATTCGCGCAACCAGGCATTGACGGACTTGTTGTTGAAGGTCTCGACATCGATGCCGGAACAGACGAGCACCATACCCGGACGGTTTTCTCCGGCGAGATGGCGGCGCTCTTCGGCGAGCGAGGAATTGGCCTCCACGCCGATGCCACAAGAGGAATAGACCTTTTCGCCGTCGACGGAACTCAGGCGCCATGTATAGGCCTGATAGCCGAGCATGCGGTTTGCGATACGCAAGGTGTCCACTGCCGCCGAAAAGGGCAGCATGGTGAATTGCGGGACCATGAAGAAGACTACGGAACGTTTCTTGAGCTGCATCTTGTTCATCGGAAAATCCATGCTGGAGGGCGACGGTATATTCGTTGCTTGGAAAGCGTCGCTCCGATGTTCCAAAAGCGACAATCGCATGGATAAATGCGGCTGAGAAGAGCAAATCTGCGACATTGGTCGTGACTTGTGGCGCTAGCGGAGCAAAAGGCGTCGCTGCGGCCTTGGAGTTCTATGAAAATCTATGGGGAAAAGCATGCGGCGGATATGAAGAAGGCGGTGCTGCATGGGGCAGGCACCGCCTCTAGCTTGGGAGGTATGTCGCATTCATTGCATATATTTGCATCAATGAGCCCTATTTTTAATGGGCACGGTCTTTGCCGGTTTCATCGGCGCTCGGCCAGCCGATATCCTTGCGGATGTCGAGGGGCATGGATTCGATCTGGCGTTCCGTCTGCCACCGGCGCCATGCGCGCGCGAGCTTGTCGGCATAGGAACCGAGTGAGGAATGTCTGCCGTAAGATGACAGGCCCTTGCCGCCATCTCTATAGGTCATCGAGGTCATTGCCGTTTCCTTTCCTTGCAGGACACGAAGATTCCCGCATCCTTGAGATGAAATATGCGCTTGCGGCACTCATCATTCAAACGAATAGATTTTATGAGTACCATAAGCGATTTTGAACTGTCGCTACTGCTCGTCGATAGCGGGCAGGGCGCGGATATCGGCCGCGAGATGCGGCGGATAATGCCTCATTTCCTGCCTGATCCGTTCACGTATCGCCACCCGAAACATGCGTGCGCGAAACGCGAAGAAAGCCTGGAGGATGTTGAAGCCTGCTAATTGCGACATGGTCGGCCTCCTTCTCTTCAGCCTCATCGTCACAACTAAAATGTAGGTATTCGAGCTGGTTCAAACAAATGAAATGAACTGGCCTTTATGTTCAGCTAAATTGAAAGCTGAGAGCGCATTGGTGCCCATTGCATGCGGCAGCCATATCGAAAGGCGGATGACGTGCGCGATGCAAGCGCGGCCGTCAAATCACCATTTGCTCTCCGAGTTCCACCACCCGATTGCTGGGAAGCTGGAAATAATCCGAGGGATCGATGGCGAAGCTTGCCATCGCGATGAAGAGCCGGTCCTGCCAGGCCGGAAGGCCGACATTCGGGTCGCTGACCAGCTTGCGTCTGCCGACATAGAAAGAAGTCGACATGATCTCGAAATCGAAGCCCGCCTTGCGGCAGAGCGGTAGGGATTTGGAAACGTCGTGATCTTCCATGAAGCCGAAGAGAAGCTGGATCTTGATGAAGCGCTCCGACAGCTTTTCGATCGTCACCCGATCCGTCTCCGCCACATAGGGGCGCGCCGCGGTTTTGACGGTGAGAATGACGTTGCGCGCGTGCAGAACGCGATTGTGCTTCAGGTTATGTAGGAGCACACCCGGAACGGCGTCGGGAAGGCTGGTCAGGAAGATCGCGGTGCCTGGAACCCGGGTAGGCGCGTGATCCGATGGACGTTCAATCGACTTCAGGAACGGCATCAGCGGTATGTTGTTTCTCGATGACCTGTCGCGGATAAGGATGGTTCCCTTCTTCCAGGTCCACATCATCACCATCAGCGCCCCGGCGATCAGGACGGGGACGTAGCCGCCATCGTGGATCTTCAGCAGGTTCGCACTGAGAAAGACGCCTTCGAGCAGGAAGAGCGGCAGGAGTGCCGCCAACGAGGTCACCACGTTCCATCCCCAGACGACGCGGAGAAACTGGAACGCCAGGATCGTCGTGACGACCATCGCACCGGTGACCGAAATTCCATAGGCTGTGGCAAGGGCCTCGGAGGAACCGAAGGCGAAGATCAGCGCAAGGACTCCGGACAGGAGCGCCGCATTCACCGCCGGGACGTAGATCTGGCCGGTGTTGGAGGCGGAGGTGAAGCAGATCTCCAGCCGCGGAAGGAACCCGAGGTGGATCGCCTGACGGGCAAGAGAGAACGCCCCGGTGATGACCGCCTGGCTGGCGATGATCGTGGCTGCCGTGGCAAGGATGACCACCGGAAGGATCGCCCATTCCGGAAACAGCAGGAAAAACGGATCGGACGCGGCCGCCGGATTGGCAAGTACCAGCGCGCCCTGGCCGAGATAATTTGCCAGGAGCGACGGGAAGACCACCGCAAACCAGGCAGCCTGGATCGGCTTCCTGCCAAAATGGCCGAGGTCGGCATAGAGCGCTTCCGCGCCCGTTACGGTCAGGAAGACGGCGCCGAGCACCACGAGGCCGACCAGACCGGCATGGGTGATGAAGTTGAAAGCATAGTACGGATTGAGCGCAGCGAAGATCGAGGGATCGTCGGCAATATGGACAAATCCGCCAACGCCCATGACCACAAACCACAGGAGCGTTATCGGGCCGAAGAGTTTTGACACGGACGCGGTGCCTACCGACTGCACCAGGAACAGGAGGAGCATGATCGCGACGGCGATCGGCAACACGTAGGGCGTGAAAACAGGGGTCACAAGCTTTAGCCCCTCGAGCGCCGACAGTACCGACAGGGCAGGCGTGATCATCGCGTCGCCGATGAAGAGCGCGGCGCCAATGATGCCCGCGAAGAAAAAGATGGTCGCGTGCCGGCTGGTTTTCTTCATGAGGAGAGCGAGCAGGGAAAGGGTTCCGCCTTCGCCCTCGTTGTCCGCCCTTAGAAGAAACAGCACGTATTTGAACGTGACGATGAATGTCAGCGTCCAGATCATCAGCGAGATCAGCCCGATGACTTCCTGCGGCGTCACGCCATCGTGGACGAAGGGGCGAAGCGCTTCGCGGAAGGCATAGAGCGGGCTCGTTCCGATGTCCCCATAGACCACTCCGATCGCCCCGAGCACGAGGGCGGAAAACTTTTGCTGGCCTGGATGGAACCGGTCTGCTTCGTGAGCGGTGGCGGACATCAGCATTCCCTGATTGTTGTTCTGCCTCTTAGTTCGCAACGAAGGATATGGAGCGCAAACCTGAGAATGGCACGCCCTAATCGCAAGCAGGGGCGCACGGGCGTCGGCCGATGGCATCCCGGCCAACCGTGCAGCTCAGGTTTCTGCCCGCGCCTCGTCCTTTGTCATGCCGCTGACGAGGACCTTGTCGACGCGCCGCCCGTCGAGGTCGATCACCTCAAATTTCCAGTCGTTCTTGACGAAGGTTTCCCCAAGTTCCGGCAGGTGCTTCAGTTCTTCCAGAACGAGGCCGGCGACGGTCTGATATTCGACGTCTTCATCGAGGTGGAAGTTCATGAATTCCGAGAATTCGTCGATCGGCGTCCATCCGGACACGAGATAGGAGCCGTCATCGCGCCGTTTGATCGCCGGTTCTTCGCCGGAGGCTGCGTCGCCGAAGACGCCCATGATCGATTCCAGGATGTCGCCTGAGGTGATCACGCCTTCGAAGTGGCCATATTCGTCGTAAACCAAAACCATATGCTGTGACGATTTCCGGATGGCTTCGATCACCGAGGAGGCAGGGGCGAGGTCCGAGATGATCGGAACGTCCCGCACCAGCGTCATGATGTCGACCGACCGGCTGGCCGCAAGCGCGTCGTAATAATCCTTGACGGCGAGAACGCCGAGAACCTCGTCGGAGCTGCCCTTGCGGGCCGGCAGCCGCGTTCGCGATGTGGACTGGATGGTCTTGCGGATTTCCTCGGGAGAATCTTCGATATCGACCAGTTCGACATCGCGCCGCGGCGTCATGAGCGCGCGTGCCGTTCTGTCGGCAAGACGCATGACGCCGGTGATCATGGCGGATTCGCCGCTCTCGATCACGCCGGCGCTCTGGGCTTCGGCGAGAACCGTCTTGATCTCCTCGTCGGTGACGCCATCGGCGTTCTTTCCGGACTGGCCGAGCAGGGTGAGAACGAGTTTGCCCGAACCGTCGAGCAGCCAGACGAGGGGGAGGGCGGCCTTCGACAGATAGGTCATCGTCGGCGCAACCCTGGCCGCGACCGCTTCCGGTGCGCGAAGCGCCATCTGCTTGGGCACCAGTTCGCCGATGATGAGGGAGAGATAGGTGATCGCCACCACGACCGAACCGACGCCGAGACCGTCTGCCCAGGCACTGGGAAGCCCCTGCGCCAGAAGCCAGGAGGAGAATCGTGCGCCGAGCGTCGCACCCGAGAAGGCGCCGGAGAGGACGCCGACGAGGGTAATGCCGATCTGCACCGTCGACAGGAAGCGACCGGGATCTTCGGCAAGGCGCAGGGCCAGTTTCGCTCCTCGGCTTCCCTGGTCTGCCAGGACCTTGAGGCGCGCCGGGCGGGCAGAGACGATCGCGAGCTCCGACATCGCCAGTACGCCGTTGAGAATGGTGAGGAAGATAACAATGGCTATTTCGGTATACAAACTTTGTCCTGTTTCGCTGATAATGCTGGATCGAAACTATGCGATCTCGGCTCGCTTTGCGAGGGTTGCTGTCGAAGATCGTGCCTCCTGAGCAAGTTAATTGTGGTGGAGCTTTCCTCTACCAGCGTCGCTCGTGAGTTGCATGCTGTCGTCCGCAATCGTCGGCGCTTCATATAATCCGCGCTGATAAACCCCCTCTTAAGGATCTGTTGACCATAATGAAGGCTTAACGCCGCCGCGTGTGCGGTGCCTGTGATGTTTTCGTGTCTCGCACCAAGGACGAAGCCTGTGTCCCTTCATCAAGCCATCGCCGCCATTCCGGTGACCGCGTCAGCGTGGTTTCTGTCTGTCGTCGCCCATCGTATGGCGCTCGTTGCGGCCTTGGTTTTCGCCGTCATTGCCGGATCGGGCGAGGCAGCGGCGGAGGACCGGGCGCTGAAGCTCTTCTTCACGCATACGGGGGAGCGGGCGACGATCGTCTTCAAGCGGAACGGCAAGTACGATCAGCGCGGGCTCGCCCAGATCAACCGCTTCCTGCGCGACTGGCGCCGCAACGAGCCGGCCAGGATGGATCCGCGCCTGCTCGACCTCGTCTGGGAAGTCTATCGCAAGAGCGGAGCGACGGACACGATCCACGTCGTCTCGGCCTATCGCTCGCCGGCGACCAACAACATGTTGCGCAACCGCTCGCGAAATACCGGGGTTGCCAAGCACAGCCAGCATATGCTCGGCAAGGCGATGGATTTCTATATTCCAGGCGTCAAGCTCGCGACGCTGCGCGGAATTGCCATGCAGATGCAGGTGGGCGGCGTCGGCTATTACCCGACATCGGGTTCGCCCTTCGTGCATCTCGACGTCGGCAATGTGCGCGCCTGGCCGCGCATGTCGCGCCAGGAACTGGCGCGGCTGTTCCCGGATGGGCGCACGATCCATCTGCCGGCGGACGGACGGCCGCTGCCCGGCTATCAGCAGGCACTTGCCCAGCGCAAGAAGGGCGCTGCCTCCGCGCCGATACTGATTGCCACCAATGAAGACGAGGACGACGATGCGCCTGTGACGGTCAGGAACCCGGACCCCGTCGTGACCGGAAGCCTCGTCACGGCCATGCTGCCCACCCCGCAGAGACGTGCCGATATCGGGTTGACGCGGCAACTGGCCAAGCCGGAAGACGAGGTGGCGGCGGATCGTGGTTTTGCCGATCTCGCTTCGCTGACGGTACCGCTTCCGGCGCTGCGACCCGTCGAAAGCGAGATTATTGAGAGCGAGGTGTCGATACCCGCCCTTGCGCCAGTGCCTGCAATTGCGCCCGTCCTGGCATCCGTCCGGCCGGCTGAGGCCGACTTCACACGCTTCGTCGTTGGCCGAAACCCCGCCAATGCCGCGCTGGTCGCCGACAGGCTCACCCATCCGGCGCCAACAGTGGAGCAGATCGCGGTGTTGCCGGTCTCCGCATCACGGCATGTTTCGCGCGGCGTCGGCGCCATGTCCGCGCGGGCTCTGATCGTCTGGGCCGTGCGGTCTCCTGAGAGCACGGTCGAACTGACGGCGCCGCGCATGATGGGCACGAGCTATCCCAGCGGCCGCGGCGGAGGCAGCCCGGTTGCGGTCAGTGCTGACGGAAAGGGCTTCAAGGCCAGCCGCTTTGGCACCGACGGATAGCGGCGGGGAGCTGAGATCAAAGGCACCGCCGCTGACCACCCTGCAAAAACAGGGGTTCGGTTGACTTTCAATCAAATGGAATGATAACCTCGCTCATTCAGAAAAATTGAAAGATGTGACGATGACCATCCCGTTTCGCCGTCCCATTCCTCTGCTCGACAACGACGTGCTGCGCACCTTCGTCGCCATTGCAGAAACCGGTAATTTTTCGACTGCGGCCGAGGCTGTCTTTCGTACGCCGTCGGCCGTTTCCATGCAGATCAAGAAGCTCGAAGAGCAACTTGGCGTGACGCTGTTTCGCCGCGATGCGCGGTCAGTGACGCTGACGACGCATGGTGAAATGCTGCTGTCTTATGCGCGCAACATTCTGGCGCTTTCAAACGAGGCGGTGTCGCGCTTCATCATGCCCGAGCTCAGCGGCGTGGTGCGGCTCGGCGCGCCCGAGGATATCGGCGAGCGGCTGCTACCGCAGATCCTGAAGAGCTTCGCGCAGACCTATCCAGGCATCATGGTCGACGTGACGATCGACATGAGCATCGGTCTGAAAAAACGGATGGAGGAACAACGCCTCGATCTCGCCCTCATCAACTGTGCCACGCGTCCGTTCCCGACCGGTGGCGAGGTGGTCTATCGCGAACGGCTCGTCTGGGCAGGCGCCAAGTGCGGCTCAGCCCATCGCCGCGACCCGCTGCCGATCTCGATCTGGGAAGACGGCTGCATCTGGCGGCAGGAAGCGATCACCCAGCTCGAGCGTAACAAGCGGCCCTATCGTGTCGCCTATCTCAGCGCCCATACGATGGCACAGCGCGCCGCCGTAGTCTCCGATCTCGCCATCGCGCCGCTGCCTCTCTCCTATATCGCCGAGGATATGGCGATCCTCGGAATCCAGGAAGGGCTGCCGGAACTGGGCTCGTTCGATATTCAGCTTTTGACGGCTTCGCAGATGACGGGACCGATCGAGACGGTTGCCGACAGCATCCGCGCATCCTTCGCCGAGAGGTCGAAAGCAGCGGCTGCGTGATTTCGCCTAGATGTGAGCTTTCAGGAGGTTGTCCATTCGGACGCACGGCGCTCTAACTCTGGATTGACGCATCAGGCTTTCCGAAAAATCGATTCCGGTTTTCGAGCCGATGCTGTAGCCGGTGAACTTTTCGCTCACGAATGCGTTATCCCGCCCGGACGGCTTCAGCCGTTCGGGCTTGATTTCAAAAAAGGATTTCGCACATGACGACTACGGGTAAAATCGCATCAGCCTTGATGATCCTTCTTGCGCTGTCTTCGTGTGCCAACACGATCCGCGGGGTGGGCCGGGATACGGCAAACGCTGTCAACGCAACGCAGGATGCGGGCCGCAGTGTCAACCACGCTGCAAAGAGATAATTAGTTTCAGACTTTCGAAGCCGGATAGGCTTTTTCCAGGCCGCCGGATCGGGTGAGCCCGGTCCGGAATGCGGCATAGGCGGGGTGCTGGCTGGAACGTGCCGTTTCCATGAGCCTGATCTGCAGCCGGGCAGGTGCGGCTTGCCCGATCCATTTGCCGAGGGTTTCGAGCTTCAAGGAGTTGAGGAAGCGCGAGGCAGAGGCGAGATCCAGATGACGGTGCAGGCCCTCAAGCAGATTGTCGTCCTGGGCCGGATTTTCCATCAGCAGCGACAGATAGGATTTGTCGGCTTCCGAAAGTGCGGCGAATTTTTCCGCGACGGTATCGCGATCGGGGAAGGGCATCGTGCCAGTCATAACGAATCGTCCAGTCCTTGTTTCACGCGATTTATAGACTGGCCTTGACCTTCTCGGCTACATCGGCTGGAACCCAGTGGCTCCATAGTTCCTCGTAATTCTCAAGGAAGTAATGGGCCGCATTCTCATTGTCTTCGCCGTTTTCGTCCTGCCATGCCAGCACCTGGCTGATGGTCTCGTTATCCCAGCTGCGCGCCTTCAAATAATTCATGACCGGGCCGGCGCGATCGGCGAATGATCGGGTTATCAACGTGAAGGCCTGCGACACCGGATAGGCGTTCACCTTAGGATTGGGACAGCCTCGAACCGAGGTACAGGCATCCCATTCGACCTGATCATGCGGCACGCCGAAATTAAGAAGCTTCATGTCATACTTGCCGATGACCGATGTTGGCGACCAGTAATAGCCGATCCAGCCGACCTTGTTGTCGAAGGCACGGGCAATCGAAGCATCGAAATCGTCGGGGGTGCGGCTGTCGATCAACGCAAAGCCGAGCTTGTCGGCATTGAGCGCTCGGAAGAGATTGCGCGTCGAGATTTCGCAGGCCCAGGATTCCGGGCAATTGTAGACGGCAGCGCGCGAAGGATTGTAGGTGTCGGGAAAGAGTTCCGGGTGCCTTAGCGCATCCTGTACAGAGCCGATATCCGGGTTCGCGTCGGCGATGAATTTGGGGATGTACCAACCTTCGATCGCACCGTCGGCAAGGATTTCGGCGCCCTCGACCAGGCGGCCGGCTTTGATGGCGTCATCGAGCTGCGGCTTGAACCCCTTCACCCAGAATTCCGAGGCGATATCGGGCGTGCCGCTGGTATTCATGGAAGTAAATGTCGGCAACGTGTCGCCATTGACGATGGTGACAGAGCAGCCGTAGCCCTTCTCAAGGATGAATTTGTCGAAGTTCGCGGCAATGCCGGCGGAACTCCATCTCATTTGGGCAATCGAAACCTTGCCGCATCCGGCAGCCTGCGCCTCGCGCATCCCCGCATATAGGGAGAGGGCAAAGATGAACGATGTGAAAAATGCCTTCATTATAAGTTCCCCGAATTTTTGTATGATCGAACATGCATGTGTCGGGGCAATTAGCCGACAAATCGGTGCTCCGCGTCAGGTGCCAGTTGCCCGGGGAACATATGGTTCGCCGGGCTTTCCTGTCCGCGGCGCCGTTCGTCTGGATTTCCGGCGGCTCGTCGTGAGCCATTTCTAGCGATGGTTGATTATTAGCAAGCCTACGGAATTGCGGCAACAAATCAACTCCCTTTCTGGGCTGTATCAGTCACTAAACTATTGAATCCGAAGAATTTACGCTCAAGCTCATGAAAAGTATTACTTTAACTGCGGTCGGTGGAGGTGCACGTTAACGGCGAGGACGAACATCGTTTCAGAAGAAAAATTAGGAAAAGTGCAAAAAAGGTCGAAATTCACGTCGAAGCACGCGTTCAATAACCATCCGGTAAGAATGTGCCGTTATCTGTTGTGACGCGGCGGGGGACAACCGCTGCTTCTCCGGATCAGGTAGAGCGTCCCGGAGAAAGCGAGCTTCATCGTGTAATGATGAAGGCGTCAGCGTTTTATGGCAAACCGCGTTGGGCTGATGGCCTGATCGCGGTTTTCGCATTTCTGGGTTCCTGTTGACCCGCCTGCAACGCTCATTGTAGGCCTGCCGGAAACGCTATCACGGATAGACACCCCAGGGATCGACGCCTATGACCAGAGCTATCATGCTGCAGGGAACCGGCTCGGATGTCGGCAAGACGGTCCTCGTGGCGGGGCTTTGCCGGCTGGCGGCCAATCGCGGACTGAAGGTCAGGCCCTTCAAGCCGCAGAACATGTCGAACAATGCTGCGGTTTCCGATGACGGCGGGGAGATCGGCCGGGCTCAGTGGCTGCAGTCTTTGGCGGCGCGGACACCATCCTCAGTGCATATGAACCCGGTGCTCTTGAAGCCGCAGTCCGAGAATGGCAGCCAGATCATCGTGCAGGGCAGGGTGTTCGGGCAGGCGAAGGGGCGCGATTATCAACGATTGAAACCGCAACTGCTCGCTTCCGTGCTGGAAAGCTATGCGAAGCTTTCCGAGGGGGCCGATCTTATCATTGTGGAAGGAGCGGGCTCGCCGGCAGAGATCAATCTCCGGGCCGGCGACATCGCCAATATGGGCTTTGCGACAATGGCGAACGTGCCGGTCGTGCTCGTCGGGGATATTGACCGCGGCGGCGTGATCGCTTCGCTTGTCGGCACCCATGCGATCCTCTCGGCAGAAGACCGCACGATGATCTCGGGCTATATCATCAACAAGTTCCGTGGGGATGTAAGCCTGTTCGACGACGGGATCACATCGATCGGGCAGTTCACAGGCTGGCCGTGCTTTGGCGTCGTGCCCTGGCTGAAGGCGGCGGGGCGGCTGCCGGCGGAAGATTCCGTCGTGCTGGAGCGGCTAGCGAAGGGCGAGCGACGGGCGCTGAAGATCGCCGTGCCGGTGCTGCCGCGCATTGCCAATTTCGACGATCTCGACCCGCTGCGGGCCGAGCCCGACGTCGAGCTCGTCTTCGTGAGATCAGGCGAGCGGCTGCCCGACGATGCGGGGCTCATCATCCTGCCGGGCTCGAAATCCACGATATCAGATCTTTCCGCTCTCAAGGCGCAGGGATGGGATTGCGACCTTGCCGCTCATGTCAGGCGGGGCGGCCGCGTGATCGGCATCTGCGGCGGCTACCAAATGCTCGGCCGCAGGGTGCGTGATCCACTGGGCATCGAAGGGGCGGTGACCGACATCGAAGGGCTCGGCTTGCTTGATGTCGAGACGACGATGGCGCCGGAGAAGACGGTGCGCAATAGCTCTGCTCATTCGGCGGAATATGAAGTGCCGCTGTCGGGCTATCAAATCCATCTCGGCATCACGCGGGGCGCGGATTGCGAGCGGCCGGCGGCGATCGTGGACGGCCTGGCCGATGGTGCGGTCTCGCCCGACGGGCGGATCATGGGCACCTATCTGCACGGCCTCTTCGGCAGCGACGCCTACCGTAGCCGGCTGCTTCAAAGCTTCGGCCTCTCAGGCGAAAGCGCCAACTACCGCGAGAGCATCGACCGGGCGCTCGACGAGGTCGCAAGCAGCCTGGAGGATCATCTCGATCCGCGCTGGCTTGCAGGATTGCTCGGCTAGGCCGGATTCTACAGGAAAGGACCCTTGGCGTCCCCGCAGGATATCTGGCTGAAGGAGGTTGCGGTCGCGGCGTTCTGCTATTGCCAAATTAGTTGACTCAGTCCATTAATTATTGCTGTGACGCGCCGGTCGGGAGCGATGAGACCATGAACATACTGGATAGATTTTCGCTGGCGGGCCAGGTGGCGCTCGTGACCGGCGGAGGCCGCGGCCTGGGCTTCGAGATGGCGCGCGCGCTTGCCGAGGCTGGGGCGCATGTCATCGTCACCGGGCGCACGTCGGCGACGCTGGAGGAGGCGGTAAGGACTATTCGCGCCGCCGGCGGCACGGCGGAGGCCGCCGCGTTCGACATCGTCGACCGAGAGACTCAGCGTACACTGATGGCCCACATCGAAAAGGTCCATGGCCGCCTCGATATTCTGATCAACAATGTCGGAGTTCGCGACAGGCGGCCGCTGGCGGAATTCGACGACGATGCCATCATCGAGCTGTTGCGCACCGATCTGGCCGCGGCGATGACGCTGTCGCGGGATGCCGCCGTGCTGATGAAGCGGCATAATTATGGCCGCCTGATCGCGGTCACCTCGATCAGCGGCCATGTCGTCATGCCCGGCGATTGCGTCTATCCGGCGGCCAAGCAGGGTTTGACCGGCCTGATGCGCGGCATGGCGGTCGAATTCGGCCCATACGGCATCACCAGCAACGCGATTGCACCTGGCTGGTTCGCTACCGAGACGAACGCGGTGATGGCTGCGAACGAGGAGTTGATGCCCTTCGTGCGCCAGCGCATCCCGATCCAGCGCTGGGGCCGCCCGGATGAGATCGGCGGCGCGGCACTGTTTCTTGCGAGCAGTGCGGCTTCCTTCGTCAATGGCCATGTGCTGACCGTGGACGGTGGCATGACCGTCAGGATGTGAGCGGAGATGCTCGCAGCGCGCGGCAAATACCTCAGATCTCGCCTGAGACCTCGCGGCGGCGGCGGTCGAGTTCTTCGCTGTAGCGGCGCAGCGTGTGGCTTTCGCTGAGTTGCCCGATCACCTTGCGCTCGATGAGATTGTTGACGACGGCGAGTGCTTCGCTTTCGGTCTTGTCGAAGATCGCTGCCGCCTGCTTGGCATTCATCTGCGGCTGCAGGAAATCGTTCTTGTAGCGGATGAAATCCGACAGTCTCTGGCCTTCATCCTGCGTGCTGATCGGATTGGCATAAACCTCTGGCACGAGCACGAGACCTGTATATTTGTCGCTGTCGTCGACGAGGATGACCCGCTGCGTCGAACCGATCGGGAAGGCTCTCTTGAAGTCGTCGAGTGTCATGTTGTTCCTGGCTGTCTTCACATCTGATCGCATCAGCTTGTCGACGGTCAGGTTGCGGATCCAGCCGACATCATGGGCGCTGCGGATGCTTTCGCCACGCAGGTGGAAGCGCCATGTGGCGAAGGAATAACCGAAGGTCGTTCTAACGACGAGCGACGAGGTGATGACGGCGGCGAGCACCAGGGCGGTGATCGGAAAGTCGCCGGTGATCTCCAGCGCCAGGAAGGTCATGGTGAGCGGCCCGCCGATGACGGCGACGGCAAGCGAGCTCATGCCGACCACGGCGTAGATGACGGGCGTCAGCGTCGCGTCGGCGAAATAGGGCGCCGAATAGGCAAAGAGCTTGCCGAGCAGGGCGCCCATGAAGAGCGAGGCGAAGAACAGGCCGCCCCTGAAGCCGGAGCCGATCGAAACCGCCGAAGCGACCGATTTCAGCAAAAACAGACTGACAAGGGCGGGGATCGTGACTTCATTGGCGAGGTTCAGATGCAGTGCGCCATGGCCGGCGGCCAGAACCTGCGGCGAAACCAGCGCCAGCAGACCGACGACGATGCCGCCGAGCGCCGGGCGGAAGGGCAGCGGGATGGAACTCTTGCGCGCCAGTTCCTCGACGAAGGAAACGCCCTGCATGAGCAGGATGCCGACGCCGGCGCAGAAGGCGCCGAGTGCGATCGCTGGTACGTAATCGGCCGGCTGAACGGCACCGAAACTGCCGACATCGATGACGAAATCGCTGCCGGCTAGCAGGCGGGCGACCAGTGTGGCGACGAGGGCTGCGACGACGACCGGTGTCAGCGAGACGATGGTGTAGGTGCCGACAATGAGCTCGAAGGCGTAGAAGGCGCCGGTCAACGGCGCGTTGAAGGCTGCGGCGATGGCGCCGGCCGCACCGCAACCGACGAGTACGCGCAGATCGGCCCGACGCAGCTGCAGTTTCAGACCGAATTTCGAGGCGATGCCGGCTGCAAGCTGCGTATAGCCGGCTTCCAGACCGACCGAGGCGCCGAAGCCGTTGGAGATGATGTTCTGGACCGCGACGAGAATGCTGTCGGTCAGCGACAGGCGGCCGCCATGCAGCGCATTGGCCTCGATCGGGTCGACCATCGGCTTCTTGCGCCACTTTGCCAGGATGAAGATCAAGAGGCCAAGCAAGATGCCGCCGGCGAAAGGCGCCGTCATCAGCAGGAACTTGTTGTCGATCTGCGAAGCGCTGAGCCGGGTTTCGGTCTCTATCCCGAAGATCAGCCTGTGCATCTCCTCGGAAAGGAAACTCATGGCGCTGACCGCCAACCCCGCAGCGATGCCGACCAGCGCGCCGGCAAAGACAAGGCCCATTTCACTTTGTCTGGCGAGGGCGCGCAGGCGTCCCAAATCGAAAATAATCGTGAGGGGCCGGAAGCGGCGGATATCCATTCGGGACAGCATCATAGGAGAACTAGGCGGCAGGAGGAACGGTCAAGGTGGCAGGCGGCACCCGCATGCTTGCCAATTGCGGCAAAATCCCGGCCAGACAGTAAAGTTTTTATGACGTAAGTTTTTGAATAAACACGATAATATTGGTAGTATAAGTAGAGATGAACCTCTGTGGCGCATTGAGCGGCAATTGACACCGGGGTTGCGTGCGCCTAACCATGAAACCATATAATGGATGGTTCCGGATCGGCCTGACGCCTTCCGGATGAAAAGGGAATGTGACGAGGCGGACCCAAACCGGGCGCCTTCATCACAGCCGACCCCGCGACTGTAGAGCAGTCAGGGTCTTCCGTCCGGCATTTCGACCGCCGCGCCGACGGCCCGCATCCTGCGGACGGGCAAGGCGGGACAGGTGCCGGAAAAGCCACTGGAAATGCATCGTGATCAGCCGGGGCAGGACGCCTCTCTTTCTACGAATCGTCCGCCTTTTCACGAGATGCAGCCGGGAAGGCGAGGCAGATCCGCTGGCACGATCAGGGGCGACCGGAGACGGTTGCCCCTATCGCGGCCGACAACTGCGAGCCAGGAGACCTGCCGTCCGTGCCGGGCATTGAGCCCATATTGGGTATTTTGCCCGCTGCCAGCACGGAGGTTGTCTTGGCTGAAGGATGTGATTCAGCGCTGCCTCGTGTGGTGCGATATAGCGGCGGCGGCGCGGTGCTTTCAGCCGCTTATGTCGAGTGTGCGATACCCCCCTCTGTCCTGCCGGACATCTCCCCCACAAGGGGGGAGATTGAATCGCGGCACGGGTCTCCCCAAACAATTGATGTAGGGCGACGGTCTCGCCTCTGGCCGATCTCCCCCCTTGTGGGGGAGATGTCCGGCAGGACAGAGGGGGATGCCACACTCTCTGCCGCAAGGGGCGTCCGCGCATGACCGCCACCTTCATCCTCGGCGGCGCGCGCTCCGGCAAATCCCGTTTCGCCGAGAACCTCATCACCACCAGCGGCCTCGAACGCCACTACATCGCCACCGGCCGCGCCTGGGACGACGAAATGCAGGCGCGCATCGACCAGCATAAGGCCGAACGTGGCCCAAGCTGGATCACCCATGAGGAACCGCTTGATCTCCCCGAGCGTCTGACCGCCATCGACGCGGAGGGCAGGGCGATCCTCGTCGATTGCCTGACACTGTGGCTCACCAATCTGATGATGGAGGGGCGCGATATCGCTGCCCCGTCCGCCGCCCTTGCCGCCTTTCTGCCTCACGCAAAGGCGCGGCTCGTCATCGTTTCCAATGAAGTGGGCCTCGGCATCGTGCCCGAGAACCGCATGGCGCGGGAGTTTCGCGACCATGCCGGCCGGTTGCACCAGATGATCGCGGCTTCCGCCTCGGACGTTTATTTCATCGCGGCAGGTCTGCCGCTGAAAATGAAGGGTTAGTTCCATGCAGCAGAAAATCCCCGCAACCGTGATCACCGGCTTTCTTGGCGCCGGCAAGACGACCATGATCCGCAACCTGCTCACCAATGCCGGCGGCAAGAAGATCGCGCTCATCATCAACGAGTTCGGCGATCTCGGCGTCGATGGCGATGTGCTGAAGGGCTGCGGTGCGGAAAACTGCACCGAGGACGACATCATCGAGCTCACCAATGGCTGTATCTGCTGTACGGTCGCCGACGATTTCATTCCGACCATGACGAAGCTTCTGGAGCGCGACCAGCGCCCTGACCATATCGTCATCGAAACCTCGGGCCTCGCTTTGCCGCAGCCGCTCGTCGCCGCCTTCAACTGGCCCGATATCCGCAGCGAAGTCACCGTCGACGGCGTCATTACCGTGGTGGATAGCGCAGCGGTTGCCGCCGGGCGCTTCGCCGATGACCACGATGCCGTCGATGCGCGCCGCGTGGAGGATGAATCG
Organism: Rhizobium sp. BK650; assembly: GCF_014195325.1. GTDB lineage: Bacteria > Pseudomonadota > Alphaproteobacteria > Rhizobiales > Rhizobiaceae > Rhizobium. Next base: position 727,811 of record NZ_JACIBK010000001.1, read on the forward strand.
CTCGATCATGAAAGCCCGATCGAGGAATTGTTCGAGGATCAGCTGACATGCGCCGATCTGATCGTTCTCAACAAGACCGATCTGATCGACAGCGATGGCCTTGGCCGTGTGAAGAGCGAAGTCGCCTCGCGCATTGCACGCAAGCCTGTCATGATCGAAGCGAAGAACGGCGAGGTGCCGGCAAGCGTGCTGCTCGGCCTCGGCATCGGCACGGAAGACGATGTCGTCAACCGCAAGTCCCATCACGAGCTGGAGCATGAGGATGGTGAGCCACACGACCACGACGAATTCGACAGTTTCGTCGTCGAGCTTGGCGCTGTCTCGGATACATCAGGTTTCGTCGAGAAGCTGAAGGGCATCATCGCCGAGCATGACGTACTCCGGCTGAAAGGCTTCATCGATGTCTCCGGCAAGCCGATGCGTCTGCAGTTGCAGGCCGTAGGCGCCCGCATCGACCAGTATTTCGACCGCGCCTGGGCTCCGGCTGAAGTCCGCAACACGCGCCTCGTCGTCATTGGCCTGCACGAGATGGATCAGGGGGCGGTGCGCAATGCGATCGAAGCGCTCGTCTGAGGGTAATCAATGCATCTGCTTCTTGCTCAACAGGGGACGATCAACGACGGGGACGAGGCGATCGACCTTGGCCAGTCGCCGGGCGATATCCTGTTCCTGTCGGCCGCCGATACCGAGCTTGCGGCGATCGCCGCAGCTTACGCCAGCAGGTCGGCCGAGCATTCGCTGCGGCTCGCGAGCCTGATGAGCCTGAAGCATCCGATGTCGGTCGACACCTATGCAGAGCGGACCGCACGGCATGCGAAGCTGATCATCGTGCGGGCTCTGGGTGGGGCAAGTTATTTCCACTATGCGCTGGAGGCGCTGCATGCGGTAGCGGTGCGCAGCGGGGCGTTGATTGCGGTGCTGCCGGGGGATAGCAAGCCGGATGCAGGGCTGACGCCGTTTTCCAATGTGGCGCTGGAGGATTTGAATGCGCTCTGGGGATACCTAATCGAGGGCGGCAATGCCAATGCGCGGGGGTTTCTCGCCTATGCGGCCGCGATGCTCTCGGGAGAAGAAAAGCCGGCACCGGCTGTACCGCTGATGAAGGCCGGGGTCTGGTGGCCGGGGCGGGGGCTCGTTGGGACTGATGAGTGGAAGGGGCTGGCCGATTCTGTCGTCTCCCCAGCGGGGAGAAGATGCCCGACAGGGCAGATGAGGGGGGCGAGCGACGGAGAGACGGAGCAACAGGAGCACGATTTCGAGGTTTGTGGGGAGGCCCCCTCATCCGACCCTTCGGGCCACCTTCTCCCCGCCGGGGAGAAGGGACACGCAGCACCCGTCGTCGCCATCGCATTCTACCGCGCACTCGTCCAAAGCGGCGAAACCCGCCCCGTCGAAGCCCTGATCGAAGCCCTGCAGGCGAAAGGCCTGCGCCCGCTGCCGGTTTTCGCCTACAGCCTCAAGGATCCCATCTCCAAAGGCATCCTCGAAAGCATCTTCGCCGAACTCAACCCCGATGTCGTCATCAATACGACAGGCTTTGCGGTCTCCGCCCCCGGTGCCGATCGTGAACCGACGGTGCTGGAGGCCAATGACGCCGTCGTGCTGCAGGCTATCTTTTCGGCCTCGTCGCGGGAGGCGTGGACAGCCTCTTCGCAGGGGCTTTCGGCCCGCGATCTCGGCATGAATGTCGCGCTGCCGGAGGTGGATGGAAGGGTGCTGTCGCGTGCCGTCTCCTTCAAGGCTGCCGCTCGCTACGATGCAGCGGTCGAGGCCAATATGGTTTCCAGCGAGCCGGATGCCGGACGCATGGCCTATGTCGCAGCCCTTGCCGCCAATTGGGCGCGGCTGCGGCAGCGGCCGGTTTCGAAGCGGCGGGTCGCGCTGGTCATGGCGAACTATCCGAACCGGGACGGACGGCTCGGCAATGGCGTCGGGCTGGATACGCCCGCCGGCACCATCGAGGTGATGCGGGCGATGGAGGAAGCCGGCTATCCTGTCGCCGATATTCCTGATGATGGTGATGCGCTGATGCGGCACCTGATGGCGGGGCCGACCAATTCCGGTTTCGACGGCAAGGTGGTGCGCGAGACGCTTTCCTTGAGTCGATACAAGCGCTTCTTCTCATCTCTTCCCGTTCAGATTCAGGATGAGGTGACGGCGCGTTGGGGTGATCCCGAGGCCGATCCCTATATCCGCGATGATGCGTTCGCGCTGCCCTTCGCGCGGTTTGGCGGATTGCTGATCGGCATCCAGCCGGCGCGCGGCCATGATATCGATCCCAAGGAAAGCTATCATTCGCCGGATCTCGTGCCGCCGCACGGCTATTTCGCCTTCTATGCCTTCCTGCGCGAAGAGTTCGGCGCTGACGCGGTGATCCACATGGGCAAGCACGGCAATCTGGAATGGCTGCCGGGCAAGTCGCTGGCGTTGTCGGAGACCTGCTATCCCGAAGCGATCCTCGGGCCGGTGCCGCATCTCTACCCCTTCATCGTCAACGATCCCGGCGAGGGCACGCAGGCCAAGCGCCGCACGGGTGCCGTCATTATCGACCATCTGACGCCGCCGCTGACGCGGGCCGAAAGCTACGGGCCGCTCAAGGATCTGGAGGCGCTGGTCGATGAATATTACGAGGCTTCGGGCGGCGACCCCCGGCGGATCCGATTGCTTTCGCGACAGATCCTCGAGCTTGTTGCGGATATCGGGCTGGATCGGGATGCGGGGATTGCCAAGGGCGAGAGCGAAGGCGAGGCGTTGAAGAAGCTCGATGCCTATCTCTGCGATCTCAAGGAAATGCAGATCCGTGACGGGCTGCATGTGTTCGGGGTGTCGCCCGGGGGGCGGTTGCTGACGGATCTCACCGTGGCGCTGGCGCGGGTGCCGCGTGGGTTGGGTGAGGGTGGGGATGCCAGTTTGCAGCGGGCGATTGCGGGGGATGCGTTGAAAAACCCCTCCCCAACCCCTCCCCACAAGGGGGAGGGACTTAGCCTCGCACTCGCGGCAAGTTCAGTGGTCTTAGACGAGGTGGAGGCGGTGCGTCCAGCAAGCCCCTCCCACCTGTGGGGAGGGGTTGGGGAGGGGGCTTCTTTCGACCCTCTCGACTGCGATACAGCCGCCATCTGGACTGGCCTCAAACCACCAATCCTCGCCGATGTCACCGACGCCCCCTGGCGCACCAACGGCGACACGGTCGAGCGCATCGAGCTGCTCGCCGCCAAGCTCGTTTCCGGCGAAATGAACTGCCCACCCTTCTGGTCGCAAACCAGAGTCGTGCTCGACGAAATCAAATCCCGCCTGAAGCCCTCCATCCTCGCCTGCGGTCCCGCCGAAATCGCCAGCCTGCTGCGCGGCCTCGATGGCCGTTTTGTGCCTCCCGGGCCATCCGGCGCACCGACGCGCGGGCGGCCGGATGTGCTGCCGACGGGGCGGAATTTCTACTCGGTGGATAGCCGGGCGGTGCCGACACCGGCCGCCTACGAGCTCGGCAAGAAATCGGCCGAACTGCTGATCCGCCGCTACGCGCAGGATCACGGCGACTGGCCCGTCTGCTTCGGGCTGACGGCCTGGGGCACCTCCAATATGCGCACCGGCGGCGATGATATCGCTCAGGCGTTGGCGCTGATCGGCGTCAAGCCGGTCTGGGACATGGCTTCGCGGCGCGTCACCGGCTACGAAATCATTCCGCCGGCCATGCTGCGGCGGCCGCGGGTGGATGTGACGTTGCGCATCTCCGGCTTCTTCCGCGACGCCTTTCCAGAGCAGATCGCGCTTTTCGACAAGGCGATCCGTGCGGTTGGGGCGCTGGAAGAAGATGCCGCCGATAATCCGATTGCCGAGCGCATGCGGGGCGAGGCGGCGCGGCTGACGGCTGCCGGGCTCGATGAGAAGGCGGCGGCGAAGCGGGCAGGGTATCGCATCTTTGGCTCGAAGCCGGGCGCCTACGGTGCCGGGCTGCAGGCGCTGATCGACGAGAAGGGCTGGGAGAGGAGGGCGGATCTCGCCGAAGCCTATCTCGTCTGGGGCAGCTATGCCTATGGTGCGGGTGACGAAGGCAAGGCCGAGCGCGGCGTCTTCGAGGAGCGGCTGCGGTCCATCCAGGCTGTCGTGCAGAACCAGGACAATCGGGAGCACGACCTGCTCGACAGCGACGATTACTACCAGTTCGAAGGCGGCATGGCGGCGGCGGCCGAGGCGTTGGGCGGGGCGCGGCCAGCGATCTATCACAATGACCATTCGCGGCCGGAGAAGCCGGTCATCCGCTCGCTGGAAGAAGAGATCGGGCGGGTGGTGCGCGGGCGCGTCGTCAATCCGAAATGGATCGAGGGCGTCATGCGCCACGGCTATAAGGGCGCTTTCGAGATTGCGGCGACGGTCGATTATCTCTTCGCCTTTGCGGCGACGACGGGCGCCGTCGGCAACCATCATTTCGAGGCTGTCTATCAGGCCTTCGTCGCCGATCCTAAGGTGCGCGATTTCATGGCCGAGAAGAACCCGGCTGCGCTTTCCGAGATGAAGGAGCGGCTCATGGAGGCGATCGAGCGCAAGCTCTGGACGCCGCGCAGCAACTCGGCGCGATTCGATCTCACAGACATCAACGAAACTAAGAAGAAAGCAGGCAGCCATCATGAGCGAAGAGCCAGTCGTACCAGCCGAAAAGGACGATGCCCGTCACGCCGAGAAAATGGCAAAGAAGAAGGCCGCCCGCGACAAGATCATGGCGACCAAGACGGATGAGAAAGGCCTGATCATCGTTCATACCGGCAAGGGCAAGGGCAAGTCGTCGGCCGCCTTCGGTATGATCTTCCGCCATATCGCCCACGGCAAGCCTTCGGCGGTCGTGCAGTTCATCAAGGGCGCGATGTGGACGGGCGAGCGCGACCTGATCGAGAAGCATTTTTCCGATCTCTGCCAGTTCCATACGATGGGCGAGGGTTTTACATGGGAAACGCAGGACCGGGCGCGCGATGTGGCGGCTGCCCGTGCTGCCTGGGAAAAGGCCAAGGAGCTGATCCGCGACGAGCGCAATTCCATGGTGCTGCTCGACGAGATCAATATCGCGCTGCGCTACGACTATCTCGATATCAACGAGGTGGTGGAATTCCTGAAGAACGAGAAGCCTTACATGACGCATGTCGTGCTGACGGGGCGCAATGCCAAGGAGGAACTGATCGAGATCGCCGATCTCGTGACCGAGATGGAACTCGTCAAACATCCCTTCCGCTCCGGCATCAAGGGGCAACCGGGCGTCGAATTTTGATCCTTAATTGGCGAGATGGCCACGCAGGATCGCGGCCGTTTCCTCATCGGCCGGGAAGAGGGTTTCGATCGCCAGTTCCGACAGCGTGATATCGACAGGCGTGCCGAAGACGGTCGTTGTCGAGATGAAGGAGAGCAGGCCGGCTTTGGTCGAAAGCTGTAAGGGCACAGCGATGCCTGCGAGGTCGGCATGGGCTTCGCCGGTGGCTTCCGGAGCGGGGTAGCACAGAAGCTCTCTCAACAGCCTTTCCAGAACGGGATCGCCCGAGACCGGTATCTGCTGGCGCAGGCGGTCGAGAAGGTGGGCGCGCCATTCGGAGAGATTTGCGATCCGGGGCGCGAGGCCAGCCGGATGCAGGCTGAGCCGCAGAATGTTGACGGGCGGTTCCAGCAAGGATCGATCGGCGACGGCTTCGAGCAGCGGTGCGATTGCGGCGTTACCGGCAACGAGCGTCCAATGGCGGTCGATGGCTATCGCCGGGAAGGGTTCGTGACCTTTCAGAACCATGTCGATTGCCCTGCGGGCCGGTTCAAGGGCGGGATCATCCAGCTTGCGTTCGGCGAAAACAGGGGCGAAACCCGCGGCGAGGAGCAGCGGATTCCGGTCGCGCAGCGGCACGCCCAGGCGTTCGGCCAGATGCAGCAGCATCTCACGGCTCGGGGTCGAGCGCCCGCTCTCGATAAAGCTCAGATGCCGTTGGGAAATATCGGCCTCCAGCGCGAGGTCCAGCTGGCTCATACGGCGGCGCCGGCGCCATTCGCGCAGCTGGTCTCCAAGAGAGCGGGCGGTCGGCGTCATCAAGCGGCTTCCGGCAATTGATCAATGAAGCCGCGGACGGATTTCAGCTTGCCGCCTTCGAGTTCGGCAAAATCCGTGCCCTTGATCATCGCTTCGCCATTTTCCGGGCCGAGGCCCCAGGAGAAGCGCAAGACATCGCCATAGCCGTCGGGCGAGCCGATCAGCTCGAAGCGGAAGCCGGGGAAGCGGCTCTGCACGGCCTCGACAAGCGAGTTAATCTGCTCATGGCCTTCGCCACGCATCAGCGGATCGACATAGGTTGCGGAATCCGCCCAGCTCTCGGCGATGAGAGCGCGGCGGCGGGTGGCATCCGTCTCGTTCCAGATGGCGAGGTAGCGCTGGGCGTTGGTGGTTGCGTCGTTCATCGGGTCATCTCCTTTTGATCGCCCGTCAATTCCAGGCAGGGCGATCATCAGCGAAGCGGTGCACCCTATCAATTACGCGGGAGGTAAAGGAAGCGGGATTAGCGCGAGGTCGCGGTGCTGAATACGGCCGCCTATGCGGGCCAGAAAGGCATCAACATCATCTTTCCGGTCGACGGCATCTCATCGACCGATCCCTACGCCGAGCAATATGTCGCCTGGCACTTTGCGCGCCAGGTGTTTCGGCCAAGACGGTGCTGACGACCATTGACGAGATCAAATTCTAGACGCCAAGCCAGACGCGCAACGGGTTTGCAGGGTTGGAGAGCAGCTTCATCGCAAAGGCGATGCAGACGATAACGAGCAGCGGCTTGATGAGCTTTGCGCCGATGCGCATGGCAAGCCGCGAGCCGAGCTGCGCGCCGAGGAACTGGCAGACGCCCATCAGCAGGCCGATCTTCCAGAGAGTTGCGCCGAAGCTTGCGAAGATAACGAGAGCGCCGAAATTCGAGCCGAGATTGAGAAGCTTGGTATGGGCGGTCGCCTTCAGCATACCGAAGCCGGCAAGGGTTACGAATGCCAGCATGAAGAAGGAGCCGGTGCCGGGGCCGAAGACGCCATCGTAGAAGCCGATCACGGGCACCAGCGTCAGGCCGAAGAGGAAGGGCGTCATTCGGCGGTGCGTGTCTGAATCGTTGAGGTTCGGCTTGACGGCGAAGAAGATGGCGATCGCGACCAGCAGCACCGGCATGATCGCCTGCAGCACCTGGCCGGGAACGAGTGTGGCAAGGGCTGCGCCCAGCGATCCTCCCATGACGGCCATCAGCGCCATGGGCAATTGGTCCGAGAGCTGCACATGGCCCTTGCGGGCATAGGCAATGGTGGCCGAGGCTGCGCCGAAAAGCGACTGCACCTTGTTGGTGCCGAGCGTCTGCAGCGGCGGGATGCCTGCGATCAGCATGGCGGGAACGGTGATGAGGCCGCCGCCGCCGGCAATGGAATCGACGAAACCGGCAAAGAAGGCAGCCGCGCAGAGCAGCAGAAGCAGATGGAAGGCAATGTCAGGCAACAGGGTATTCCGGGAAGGGCATTCGGAGCGGGAGCTTTCGGGCCAGCCTTGTTGCATTTCCGGCCCCAAGCTGCAATGGCTCCTGTGACACAGCAGGGCGTAATCGGCTGATGGGAATAAGCGACATCACCATTGATGAGACGAAGCGGCATGTGCTTGGCCTAGGTTGCGAGCGCGGGACGCCTGATAGCGAGGTGATGGCGCTTGCCGTCGAGGCGTTGAAGGCAGTCGGTATCAGCGGGGCGGAGCTTGCGGCTGTTGCCTCGATCGACAGCCGGAGCAAAGAGGCGGCGATCCTTGCCGTTGCCGCGCATTTTTCCGTGCCTGCCGCGTACTTCGATGCGGCGCGGCTGGAAGAGGAGACGCCGCGGCTCAAAAATCCCTCCACGGTCGTCTTTGCCCGTGTCGGCTGCCACGGGGTGGCGGAAGCGGCAGCGCTCGCGGCTCTAGGCGCGGATGCGGAGCTGCTGCTCGGCAAGATCAAATCTCGACATGCGACAGCGGCCGTCGCCCGCATCGGGTTGCAGAAAGCCTGACGGGCGTTATGGTGGCGCATCTCGCGGCGCCTTCCGGCTGCCGGCGATTCGAATCCGGAGCATTTTCGTTTCTTGAATCACGAATATGCTCTATCCCTTTGTTTTCACGCAATTCCTGGCGCTGTGCGGTTGCGTGCTTTTGCCGGAATTGCTCTGGAGGATACATATGCACAAGGTCATTTATGACACCGACCCGGGCGTCGATGACGCGATGGCGCTGCTTTTCCTGCACCGCCATCCGGAGATCGATCTTATCGGCATCACCACCGTCTTCGGCAATGCGTCGGTCGAGACGACGACGCGCAACGCGCTGTTCCTGAAGCGGGAATGGGATATTGCGGCTCCGGTCGCCAAGGGCGCCAGTGTCACCGTCGATCCCAACCGCCACGAACGTCCGTGGCCGACCATGGTGCATGGCGAAAACGGTCTCGGCGATATGCCGGTGCCCGATCTTATCGACCTGCCGCTCGATCCGCGTCCGGCGCATCGCTTCATCATCGAGACGGTGCGCGCCAATCCTGGCGAGGTGACGTTAGTCGCCGTCGGGCGCATGACGAACCTGGCGCTGGTGCTGAAGGAAGATCCCGAAATAGCTGGTCTCGTGAAGGGCGTCGTCATCATGGGCGGCAATTTCTACGTTCCGGGCAATGTCTCGCCGGTGGCCGAAGCCAATATTCATGGCGATCCGGAAGCGGCCGATATCGTGCTGACCGCGCCGTGGAAGGTCGTCGTCATCGGTCTCGATGTCACCGCGGTCACCACGATGAGCCGTACTTATTTGCGCGGAATGGCGGACAAGGGCGACAAGGCAGTCAAGCAGCTCGACGAGCTCTCGCAGTCCTATATCGACTTCTACAAGCACGCTGTTGAAGACGGCATGATGGTGCATGACAGCTGCGCCGCCGTCTATGTCGTGGCCCCCGAATTGTTCACCACGATCACGGGTGCGGTGCGCGTCGTCTGCGGTGGCATCGCGGACGGCCAGACGATCGTCAAGCCGGATGGCCGCCGCTTCCCGGCCGGTGACTGGGATGGGTTGCCGAGCCAGGTCGTTGCCACGGGCATCGAGTCGGAAAAGGTGATCAATCTGATCCGCGATACGCTTCTGCGCGCCTGATTGTGTGAAACGGGCCGGCCGCATGATTTGCGGTCGGCCTGTCTTTCATTTTGGAATTAAATCAATCTGTTAAATACTTTTCCTTTGAATTAGATTCCGCTTCTTTCGGAGTTGATTCAGCTCCGTTTCGTCAACTTGCAGTGCGCGACTGTTGACGCCGTTGACCTCGTCATCTGGCGGGCCTAGATCAGCGGGATGATCGATCACGCATTCTCACATCTGCCGGCGCTGGAGCCGGGCAGCGTTTGGCTCGTTGGAGCGGGTCCCGGCGATCCCGGCCTGCTGACGCTCTTGGCTGCCAAGGGGCTCGCGGAAGCCGATGTGATCGTCCATGATGCGCTGGTCAACGAGGACTGTCTGAAGCTCGCGCACTCCGGCGCGGAGCTCGAATATGCCGGGAAACGCGGCGGCAAGCCATCCGCAAAGCAGCGGGATATTTCGCTCCGGCTGGTAGAGCTGGCGCGGGCGGGCAAACGCGTGCTGCGGCTGAAGGGAGGCGATCCCTTCGTCTTCGGGCGGGGCGGGGAAGAGGCACTGACGCTGGTCGAGCACAATATTCCCTTCCGCATCGTGCCGGGCATTACCGCCGGGATCGGCGGGCTTGCCTATGCCGGCATTCCGGTGACGCATCGCGAGATCAATCATGCCGTGACTTTCCTGACCGGCCATGATTCCTCCGGCATCGTGCCCGATGCGATCAACTGGGAAGCGATCGGCAAAGGGTCGCCGGTGATCGTCATGTATATGGCGATGAAACATATCGCCCAGATCAGCGCCAATCTCATCGCGTCGGGCCGTTCGGCATCCGAACCAGTGGCCTTCGTCTGCAATGCGGCGACCGGCGCGCAGCAGGTGCTGGAGACGACGCTTGGCGAGGCGACCGAAGCCGTTGCGGCTTCCGGGCTGGAGCCGCCGGCGATCGTCGTGGTCGGCGAGGTGGTGCGGCTGCGCGCCTCCCTCGATTGGTTGGGGGCGCTTGGCGGGCGGCGGCTGCAGCCCGATCCTTTCAGGCATGCCAATGGCCAAAGGAAGGAGACGGCATGAGCGGGTTGCTGATCGCTGCACCATCCTCCGGCTCCGGCAAGACGACGGTCACACTCGGGCTGTTGAGGGCGCTGCGCCGGCGCGGCGTAGCCGTTGCACCCGGAAAGGCCGGCCCTGACTATATCGACCCCGCTTTCCATGCGGCGGCAAGCGGTACTCTCTGCCTCAATTTCGATCCCTGGGGCATGCGGCCGGAGCTTATTTCGGCCAACGCAACCCTGCACCGCTCGGGCGACCGTGTCCTGCTGATCGAGGGCATGATGGGCCTGTTCGACGGGGCGGCGGACGGGCGCGGCACGGCGGCGGAACTCGCCGCCCAACTCGGGCTTTCCGTCGTGCTCGTCGTCGATGCCTCGCGCTTGTCGCAATCGGTCGCCCCGCTCGTCAGCGGTTTTGCCGGTTTTCGAGCCGATGTGCGCATTGCCGGCGTGATCCTGAACAAGGTCGGCAGCGATCGGCATGAGGCGATGTTGCGCCAGGCGCTGGAGGCGATCCGCATGCCTGTCGTCGCCGTCATCCGCAAGGATGCGATGCTAGCGCTGCCGGAGCGGCATCTCGGCCTTGTGCAGGCGGGCGAACATGCAGCACTCGAGGAGTTCATCGATTATGCCGCGGATGCCGTTTCCGAAGAGTGCAATTTCGAATTCCTGATGCGCATCGCGCGGCAGGGCATGAACCGGCCGTCCGCCGCCAATATCGCCCGGCTGATGCCCTTCGGCAGCCGCATTGCCGTTGCCCGCGATATCGCCTTTGCCTTCTGCTACGAGCATATGCTGCTCGGCTGGCGGCGGCGCGGGGCGGAGATTTCGTTCTTTTCGCCGCTGGCGGATGAAGCGCCGGCAGCGGACGCCGATGCAATCTATATGCCGGGCGGTTATCCCGAGCTCCATGCCGGCAGGCTTTCGGCCGCGCAGAATTTTGCTGCAGCGATGAAGGCTGCGGCGGCACGCGGCGCGCGCATCTATGGCGAATGCGGCGGCTATATGGTGCTCGGCGACGGGCTGATCGACGGGGGAGGCGTGCGCCATGAAATGCTCGGCCTGCTGCCGGTCGTCACCAGCTACCAGGTGCGGGAGCGGCATCTCGGCTATCGCCGTGTGACGCCGCTCGAAGGTGCCTTCTTCGACAAGGTAATGACCGCGCATGAATTTCACTATTCCACCATCGTTTCCGAGGGGGAGGCCGACCGGCTTTTCGCCACGCAGGATGCACTTGGAATTGATCTCGGCCCCGCGGGTCTGCGGCGCGGGCAGGTGGCAGGCTCCTACATGCACCTGATCGACCTTGCGGGGACAGCATCGTGAATGCGCCGATCGTTCATGGCGGCGGCATTACTGCCGCGGCGGCCGCTTTCGGCGGGCGCGTGGAAGATTGGCTCGACCTTTCCACAGGTATCAATCCCAACCCGGTTCCGCTGCCGGAAATCCCCGCAGCGGTCTGGCATCGGCTGCCGGACCGGCACCTTGTCGAGACGGCGCGATATGCTGCGCGTGATCATTACTGCAGCGCGCCAATCCTGCCGCTTCCGGTTCCCGGTACGCAATCGGTGATCCAGCTTCTGCCGCGGCTCCTGCAACCGGGCAAGCGGGTGGCGATCCTGTCGCCCACCTATGGGGAATATGCGCGGGCTTTCAGCCTTGCCGGTTTTGTCGTCGACGCGGTCAGCGATATCGATGATATCAGCGCGGAGCATGGGCTGGCAGTTGTCGTCAATCCGAACAACCCTGATGGCCGCGTTTATAACCCCGACAGGCTGGAGGCGCTGCATGAGCGTCTCAAGGAAAGTGGCAGCTTTCTTGTCGTGGACGAGGCTTTCGGCGATACCAGCCCGGAAACGAGCCTTGTGCCGCGAGCGGCCGGGCTTTCGAACCTCATCATCTTCCGCTCCTTCGGCAAATTCTTCGGCCTTGCTGGGCTGAGGCTCGGCTTTGCCATTGCCCGCAGCGATATTCTCGCGCGCTTCGACGACTGGCTCGGCCCCTGGGCGGTGTCCGGGCCGGCGCTTTTTCTGGCCGGTTCGCTGCTCATTACGGATATCTCGGGCATTGTCAGCTCGATTGCGGAAAGGCAGGCGGCGCTTCATGCCGTGCTTGCCGGCGCGGGGCTCGATATCGCCGGCGGGACGGCACTTTTCACGCTCGTTGCCGACGCCAGAGCCGGCGATATTTACACTGACCTTTGCCGCCATCATATTCTCGTCCGCCGGTTCGATTACGCGCCGGACTGGCTGCGCTTCGGACTTGCGCCTGGCGCTGCCGACGATGCGAGACTGGCTGCAGCCCTGCGGAGCTTTGACCGATGAGTTTGGACGAACATTTTCTCGTGCTGGTTCTGGCACTGCTGCTCGATCGCATCATCGGCGATCCGCAATGGCTGTGGGTGCGCGTGCCGCATCCGGTTGCGATTTTCGGTCGGGCGATCGGCTATTTCGATCAGCATTTCAACCGCGAGAGCCTGAGCAAGGCGCAGCGCAAACAGAATGGCGTGGTAGCAATCCTGGCGCTGTCGGTGCTCGCCATCATCACCGGGCTGGTGCTGCACTGGTTTTTCAAGCTCCTGGGGCCTGTCGGCATCCTGCTCGAAGTTTTCTGCGTGGCGATCTTCCTGGCACAGAAGAGCCTGTCGGATCATGTCGCGGCGGTTGCCACGGCGCTGCGGGCCGAAGGTCTCGTCGGTGGCCGCAAGGCAGTCTCGCGCATCGTCGGGCGCGATCCGGAAACGCTGGATGAGCCGGGTGTATGCCGCGCGGCAATCGAGAGCCTCGCCGAGAATTTCTCCGATGGCGTCGTCGCACCGGCGCTCTGGTATGCGATCTTCGGGCTGCCGGGCCTGTTCTTCTATAAGATGCTGAATACGGCGGATTCGATGATCGGGCACCGGTCCGATAAATATGTCGATTTCGGCTGGGCCTCGGCCCGGCTCGACGATATCGCCAACTGGCCGGCCGCACGCCTGTCGATCCTACTGATCGCCGTCGGCGCCGGCATCCGCCGCGGCACGTCGGCCTTCAGCGATTCCTTCCGTGTGGGCCTGCGCGACGGCAAGCTGCACCGCTCGCCGAATTCCGGCCGTCCGGAAGCAGCCATGGCCGGCGCGCTCGATCTTCAGCTGGCCGGCCCACGCGTCTATTCGGGTGTGGTCGTGCGCGAACCGATGATCAACGGCACCGGCCGGGATGTGGCGACGGCGGGCGATGTCGAGGACGGGATTTCGGTTTTCCAGGCAAGCTGCATGTCGCTGACGCTGCTCGCTTTCGTGGCTTTCGTCTGCCTGTTGTGACGATGTCCTATCCGGAAGAAAAACTGTGGGACAAGATCAATCACGGCTGGACGCGCATGTCTTTCCGGCAGCGGCGTTTCTGGGATGTGATCCGGCGGCCGCCCGAGGAATGGGAATTGCGCGGCTATGATCGATGCTGGGTCGTGGCACTGATCGGCTCGACGGTGATCTATTACAATCAATTCGAATATGGCTTCAATCGATCGGCATGGACGCAATATGGTGTGATCGATCACTTCCAATCCCTGCAGGATGAACTGGATGAAGCCGTTCAGCGGCAACTCGACGTTCTGGATACCGGAAATGATGTGGGTCCCTGGGCGAGTCCGCCGATATCAGGCGAATATTCCAAGGACTAGCCCAGAGGATCATCATGTGGGGAGATAAGAAACTGTGATCGTCGGAAGCAGCAGCGTTTTCGCCCTTGAAAGCGAGATCACGCAAGCGGTGCCGAATACAGGGCAACGCGCGCTAGGTTTCTTCCTAATTCACATCGCGAGCCGGGCTTTTGGCGTCAAAGAACCCGACGCAGCGATGTTGGGATGCTCGTTCGGAGAGGTCAATAACCGTTTGCAGCGCCGCGGCACGCATTCTTTCGCCGTTGCGGACTATGCTGATGCCGCCCAGATTGCTCAAGCCTATCTAGATGCCATTTATCGCGATACGTCGCGAACCGATTATTTTGGGCTTTCGCAGCAGGGATTTGTCGATGCGTTTCATTCCAGCGCCGTAAGATGGGCGCCGGATGGCGACGAGGCATTTGATGATGGGAGCCATGTTCTGCAGTTTGATGTAGGCAACAGAGTTCGGCTTATCGGCTTCATCAATACGGACTCTCCCGAGGACGTATCTGCCACCATCAAGGAGATATGGCTGGACGCCGATATCTTCTACGATGTTCTGTCACGCTGGAAAGATCTGTTTGCCTCAGCGTGGGAAAATCGGTTGCTGGCATAGTGCTTATCCGCACGTCATCTCTTCACCATCAACACCACCACCAGTGCACCGCTCAGCAGGCCAAGCGATAGTGGCAGGCCGTGGTGCCCGATGATCTGCATCGCCATGCCCGTCGCCGGCGAGCCAAGGATCCCGCCGAGGCCCCAGACGAGGGCGAAGGCGGCGTTGCCGGCGATGAGGGACGAGCCTGTGAAGCGTTCGCCGAGCTGGATCAGCGACAGGGTGTACAGGCCGAAGGAGACTCCGCCCCAGAGGAAGACGAGTGGCCAGATCAGCCATGTGTCGAAGCTTGGCGAAAGCAGCAGGCAGGCAGCGAGGCAGATGAGGACGCAGAAGAGCAGGGTTCGTCGCGAGCCGAACCGTTCGGCCAGACGCCCGAGCAGGATCTGCAGGACGGCATTCCCTGTGATGAAACAGGTAATGAGGGAGGCGATCCGCTGTTCATCGCTGCCGAATGCTGTGCCATATACCGCAAACAGCGAGAGCAGGACCTGCTCGAAGGCGGCAGCGGTAAAGACCGCAAACAGGAGAAGCGGCGCAAGCGCGAAGAAGCTGGCGACCGAGATGGCTTCACCCTCTTGCGGCATGGCGGGCAGACGCGCGACGACTGCGTGCACGATCAGGCCGCAGAGGAGGAAGGCGGCGATGCCGATCAGGAAGGGCGGCAAGCCTTCAGTACCGGCGAGGCCGAGAGACAGCGGGCCGAGCGCGAAGCCTCCCGAAACGATCGAGGAATAGAGGCCCATGATGCGGCCCCGGTACGACGCTGGCGTGAGCGAGACCAACCAGGTTTCGCTGATCACGTAAAGCGGATTGGCGAAGAAGCCGAGCAGGAAGCGCAGCGGCATCCAGGCCCAGACATTCTGCATCGAGGCGATGGCGGCAAGGGTGAGGGCGGCAAGCACAGAGCAGAGGATCGCCAGCCGCTCTGCGGGGATGCGCCGCGAGAGTGCGGGAACGAGGGGCGCCGAGACGATGAAGCCGAGCGGTGTCATCGCCGCCGACAGGCCGATGAGGCCCGATGTCGTGTCCTGCCGTTCAAGGATGAAGCTCAGCAGCGGATAGGTCAGCCCCTGCGCCACGGCAAAAACGGTAACGGTCGCGATGATGCCCGCCATAGCGGCCCAAGGGATGGAGGCGTCTCTTAGCGATGTCGCGCTATTGCGTTCTTTGGCTGCGAGGGGAAGCGGGTGATCGTCGGTCATTGCTTCGTCTATCCTCACACGTGCCAGAAGAAGCTGGTGGCCTTTGTCCCAACCTCGTGTTCTGCCGGGCCGAGATCATCGATCAGGACATGGCTGATCTTCGACCTTTGCTTCCGCTCCCGACGGATGCGGATGCGCCAGTACCAGCGCGCGATCATGCTTCTCAGAGCGATGAGACTATGATGTCGGTGCGACGGTCTGCGATGCGAAGCAGATGCACGGGTGCAGCAATCGCTCATGATGACCTCCATTGAGATTGAAGGTTTAGAACCTTCGACTTCGAGCAAGCTCGGAGTCTGGAGGATGTGTCGAGCGCGGTACTTAAGCGCTTCCAAAAAGTTCTCAACAATTTCCAAAAGTGGACAAAAGGTATCTATTTGGCTACCTATATTGACGTCGAAGTCCTTCTGTGATCAGGTAGCCATATGGCTACCTATGAACCAAACCTGGCACGCATCTTTGGCGCCCTCTCTGATCCGACGCGGCTTGCGGTCGTCGAAAGACTTGTGAAGGGGCCCGCATCAGTCTCCGAGTTGTCCGAGCCCTTCGATCTGGCACGTCCTTCTTTTCTCAAGCACCTGCGGGTTCTCGAAGAGGCCGAGCTTGCAACATCGATCAAATCGGGCAGGGTTCGAACCGTCAGTCTCGCGCCGGATGCGCTGCGTTGGGTCGAGTTATGGGTGCACAAGCATCGCCAGGCCCTGGAAGGCAACCTCGATCGCCTGGCCACGTTTCTTAATCAGGAGCAATGAGATGACAAATCCGAGGCAAGTTCACGAAACGATCGTGATCGAACGCATCCTGCCGAATTGCCGCGACCATGTGTGGTCTGCCTGGGCGCTGATGGAAAAGAAGAAGGCGTGGCTCGGCCATGGCATGACCAAACTGGAGTTCTGGCCGGGCGGGGCCGAGCATCTCACGCATGTCTCGGATATGGGCACGCATACCAACGAAACCCGATATTTTGAGATCAAGGACCGTGAACGGATCGTCTTCGCCTATTCGATGGCGCTGAACGGGAGAGTTCACTCGGTATCGCTCGCCACCGTCGTCTTTGCGGATCACGGCGGCGGCACCCGACTGACCTATACCGAACAAATGTGCGTCATTCCCCCAAGTGACGGCGCCGAAGGCCGCAAACACGGATGGACGGCATTGCTAAAGGCGCTGGAGGATTTTCTGGCTATGGATACAAGCGTATCGGCGTGAGTGATCAGGGCAAAAGAACATGACCGGTTCATCTTCCTTTCTCAGCCTTCCCGATCGCCTCGCCGATGGCCGCAGGCCGCAAGCGGTAATCTTCTCCGCCGCCCACGGCAGCACCTATCCCGGCAAGGACAGCAGCGGCTATGCGCTCGCCGGGAATGCCATTCGTGCTGCGAGCCAGGAGGATGCCGGTCTCATCGAGCACTGGGATTTCGATCTCGGCGGCCCGCTTTTTGCCGGCGACCCGGTTTCCTGCGTCGACGCCGGTGAAATCGAGACCACCATGCATGACAATGAAGGCAACCGGGTGCGGATCGAAGCGAAGACGCGCGAGATCCTG
The DNA here is from genome assembly GCF_014195325.1 of Rhizobium sp. BK650. Lineage (GTDB taxonomy): Bacteria > Pseudomonadota > Alphaproteobacteria > Rhizobiales > Rhizobiaceae > Rhizobium. The sequence goes on from NZ_JACIBK010000001.1 coordinate 744,978, forward strand.
GCACTATCGGCCGTGCCGATCCTGCTCGGTGGCGATGATTCCGTGCCCATTCCTTTTCTTGCCGGCTTTGCGGATCATGGACCGGTCTGGGTCCTGCAGGTCGATGCCCATATCGACTGGCGCGATGAACTTCACGGCGAGCGTTACGGCTATTCGAACCCGATGCGACGGGTCAGCGAGATGCCGCATGTGGCCGGCATCGTGCAGGTCGGTATGCGCGGCGTCGGCAGCGCGCGCCTGAGCGAGATCGAAGCGGCGTTGCGCTATGGCAGCCACCTCGTTACCGCCCGCGAAATCCATGCCGCCGGCGTCGAGGCCGCCTTGCTGCATATTCCCGAGGGCGCGCGGGTGGTTATCACTCTCGACTGCGATGGCCTTGATCCTAGCATCATGCCGGGGGTCGCAGCGCGCGTGCCGGGCGGGCTTACCTACACGCAGGTCATCGACCTGATTGCTGGCCTCGGCAGGCGGGCGCGCATCGCCGGCTTCGACCTGGTGGAGCTTTACCCACCAGCCGACATTGATGGCCTGTCGGCGCTGACAGCATCGCGCCTGCTCGTCAATGCGATCGGCGCCATCGTCCGGCAGTGAAGCCGGGCGTTCTCTCGCGGCAGATGGTGGCGATCAAGGGCTGCTTTGCCCGAGGCGCGGCTCCGTCCCTGACAACAGTCGTCTAATATTGGCACGGTGACGAAGGATAACGTACATGCCGCCAGCGATGACTAGCAGCCGATAAGGCAGCGGTTGCTCCAGCCCGCAGATGATGGCGATGGCCGTCAATGCCGCAAGCATCGAACTCAAGGAAACGATCCTTGAGATGCTGAGCGCAACGCCGAAAACCGCGACAGCGCCGACGCCGACGGGCCACGACATCGCCAGCAACACGCCGAGCCCTGTCGCGGCCGACTTGCCGCCGGTAAAATCCAGCCAGATCGAACGGCCGTGCCCCAGCAACGCGGCAAGCCCGGCTAGGCAAACAGCCCAGGCTTCGGAGCTTGGCAGATCAAGCGCCTGCGGCGCGAGCGGCGGCTGTGTCGAGATCCAGAGGTAAAACCAGCGGGCGAAAGCGACGGCGCCGACGCCTTTCAGCACATCGACCAGAAGAACGGCCAAAGCCGGCCATTTGCCGAGCGTTCTGAGCACGTTGGTTGCCCCGGTGGATCGGGAGCCATGCTGCCGGATATCGATCCCCTTGAGCAATTTGCCCGCCAGATAGCCTGACGGTATGGAGCCGAGGAGATAAGCGATCACCAGTCCAGCCAAACCTGCTATCCAGAGAATCATGGGAGTCACTGCCTCCCTCCAGCGGATTTACACTGGTCGCGAACGCGATGCCATGCGGGATGCGCAGGAAACGGGCAGGCTATTGCGGCATTATCGCCGACAAGGTTTCAACCGAACCTGAAAATCTCTAGGATGCGCGCCATGCAGGGAGCGCGCTTCGCCTTTGGTCCGTTTGTGCTTGATCTGGAGGCGGGGACGCTGCTTCGGGATGATAATCCCATTGGCGTTGGCCATCGCGGGATAAAGCTGCTCGCCGCACTCGTTGCGCGCCCCGGCGAAATCCTCGGCAAGGCCGAGTTGATGGATGCGGCCTGGCCGAGGATGGCGGTGGAGGAGGGCAATCTCACCGTCCAGATCGCGCAGCTGCGCAAGCTGCTGGGGGCGGCCGAGGATGGCGGGGAGTGGATCTCCACGTTTCCGCGTATCGGCTATCGCTTTAGGGGGACAGTCAGGCAGCTTGCCGGTGCGAAGCGAAAATCGCTGCCGCTGCCGGACAAGCCATCGATTGCGGTGCTACCCTTCATTGGCAGCGATCCAGAGCAGGATTTCTTTGCCGATGGCCTGACTGAGGATCTGATCACCGATCTTTCGCGCGTATCGGGCCTGTTCGTCATCGCTCGCAATTCGGCCTTTGCCTATAAGGGCAAGGCGGTGGATGTGCGCGATATCGCCGAGGAACTTGGCGTGCGCTACCTGCTCGACGGCAGCGCCAGGCGGGCGGGCGGGCGCGTGCGCATCAATGCCCGGCTGGTCGATGCGCTGACCGGCGAGCATCTCTGGGCGGAGCGTTATGATCGCAGCCTGGACGATATATTTGCGGTTCAGGACGAGGTGACAGGCAGAATCGTCGAGGCGCTGCTTGGCCGACTGCGTCCGCCGCCGCCACGCAATCGGCCGAAGAACTTCGAAGCCTATGATCTTTGCGTGCGGGCGCGTACGCTGATGGACGATGCGCCTCAAAGTGCCAAAGAAACGCAGTTGATGCTGACGCGGGCCATTGCCCTCGATCCCGATTATGCCGAGCCTTATCGCTGGCTTGCGCTCAACTACTGGATGGGCTGGGTGCATAGCGGCGGGCCATCGGAGGCGGATCGCGACAGGGCGCTGGAATTGGCGCGCAAGGCTGTGGCGCTCGATCCCAACGCTGCGGGCTGCCGCTGGGTTCTGGCTTATCTGCTCGCCTACGCGCGCCATTTCGCCGAGGCCGATGCGGAATTTGAAAAAGCCATCGAACTCGACCCGAACGAGGCCGATACCTGGGCGGCTATGTCTGATATCGCCGTGCTCGCCGGTCGGATTGACGAAGGTCTTCAGCATATCGGCAAAGGCTTCCGGCTGAACCCGTTTCCGGCCAGCTGGTATTATCTGACACTTGGCCAGGCGCAATATGCTGCCCGTGACTATAAGGCCGTCATCGAGACGCTGCATCGGGAGGAAACTTATCGTACGAGCTCACGCCGCTTCCTGGCGGCCGGTCTTGCGCAGCTCGGCCGGTTTGACGAGGCACGCGCGGAGGCCGAGCTGTTCCTTGTCGCCAATCCGCAATTTTCGATCAGCCATTGGGCCGAAACGGAGCCGTTTCGTGACGCTGCAACACTTGCGCATTTCGTCGATGGTTACCGCAAAGCCGGGTTTCCGGAGTGACTTCGCGTGCCGCAACCAGCCTGTTCTCGTTAAAAATGTGATTACCATTCGAGTTAAAGCAAAATACGCAGTATTGCCGTAGTCTCTTCTCCTGTTGGGCGAAAAAGCCTTTAGAGTTCCACCGAGGGGATACTATGAAGACGTTGTTTGCGGCTGCGACCGCGGTATTGTTGCTGCAGTTTTCTCCCGACGCAGCCAGGGCAGCTACGCTTGTCGCCAATATCAGCCTCAGCAAGCAGACGATGACCGTTACAGAGAACGGCTGGGTGAAATATCGCTGGAAGGTCTCGACGGCGCGCAAGGGTTACTTTACGCCGACCGGTTCGTGGAGCGCCAAATGGCTGTCGCGCGATCATCGCTCGAAGAAATACGACAATGCGCCAATGCCGTACGCCGTGTTTTTCAACGGGGGTTATGCCGTGCACGCAACGTTCGAACGCAAGCGGCTGGGTACGCCGGCCTCGCATGGCTGCGTACGGCTCGACCCGGCCAATGCCGCTGAATTCTTCTCGATGACCCAAGAAAACGGTCTCGCCAATACGCGCGTCGTCATCACGCGGTGACCCCATCACGCGGTGACCAGGCGCTCCAGCTCATCCATATCCGGAACCGTAATGTGACGGCTGTTCTCGATCCGGATGACACCCTGCTTGCGCAGCTTGGTCATCTGGCGGCTGACGGTTTCGATCGTCAGCCCCAGGAAATCGGCGATCTCGGCGCGTGAGAGCGGCAGGTCGAAAGCCGTGCTGCAGGTCGTTTCCGGCTCGGTATGCGTTGCGATGAGATGAAGAAGGCTGGCGACCTTTTCCTGGGCCGTGCGGCGGCCGAGCGTCAGCATCCACTCCCGTGCCCCATCAAGCTCCTTGAGCGCCTGGACATGCAGGTTATGCTGCAGTTCCGGCGTCTCCGCTATCATCCGGTCGAGCAGGCGGCGCGGGAAGACGCAGATTTCCGTCGGCGTGGCCGCTTCGGCTGACAGTGTGCTCTCGGGCACGAAGGGGCGACCGATGAAATCGGGGGCGAATTGGAGGCCGACGATCTGCTGGCGTCCATCCGGCATCACCTTGCAGAGCTTCACCACGCCATTCATGATGTTGGAATAGGAGGAGACATCTTCGCCCTGAGCAACGATCTCGCAGCCGGCGTCGAGCTTGCGGCGCGTCGAACGCCTGCAGAGTTCGCGCAGTTGCGCTGATGTCAGTGCGCTGCAAACAACGCCATGACGCGCCTCGCACACGCGGCAGGTTGCCGGAATGGTAACGTCAGGATCTTCATTGCGCGCGATATCCATATTCGATGCCCCAATCCGACGATATGGCCTGCATGCGTCTTACGCCTCGGCTCTGTCGTCATCTATCCCTATTTCTTGCGTTGCGTCTTGATCTTTATCAATTTCGACGCGATGCCAATTTGATCCAGATCAAACTCGCTGCCGATATCGAAGACGCGCGACATTGGAGTCCAGGGGGAGGACGGTCTCAACGCCGTCGAGGGGGGACCTTGCCGTCGCCGAAGCCGGAAAAGCTCTTAGCCGGGTGATCGCCTGGCGCTTCGATGCCTATCTGTGGCGGGCCAAAAGGCGCCATTCCATTGCTGTTTAAGCAACACTTTCCCGCCAAATTGGCTTGCAACCGGGACGAAAGCATTGGCTTTTGAAATGGATTTGCCTATGAGGGGGAGAATCTTCATTTCCAAGAGGTAGAGCGAGTGACCGCTACATTCGATAAAGTTGCCGATATCATTGCTGAAACCAGCGAGATCGACCGCGCAACGATCACGCCGGAAAGCCACACGATCGACGACCTCGGTATCGACAGCCTCGACTTCCTCGATATCGTTTTCGCCATCGACAAGGAATTCGGCATCAAGATTCCGCTCGAGAAGTGGACGCAGGAAGTCAACGAGGGCAAGGTTTCCACCGAGGAATATTTCGTGCTGAAGAACCTCTGCGCCAAGATCGACGAGTTGCGCGCAGCAAAGGCTTGAAGCAACATAACCGTGTTTTTTTCACGCCCTGCCGCCGTTGATATGGCGGCCGGGCGATTTTGTTCCTAAGTAGGCCTTCCGATGGGCTTTTGCCCGTCGCGCCGGAGAAGACTGATGCTGCTGGAATATTTCCAGATGATTGACCGCGTCGAGGCGGTGGACCTTGAGAAGCGCACGCTTACTGCGCGCTCGGTCGTGCCGGCCAAGAGCCCCGTTTTCGAAGGGCATTTCCCGGGCATGCCGCTCGTCCCCGGCGTGCTTCTCATCGAAACCATGGCGCAGGCCTCCGGCATGCTCGTGCTCGCCGCTACCGATTTTACCTCCATGCCCTTTCTGATGTCGGTCGATGGCGCCAAGATGCGCACTTTTGTCGAGCCGGAAGCGGTGCTCGACATCGAGGCCTTCCTCGAACATGACGGTTCCGGTTTTGCCGTCACCAAGGCAAAGATCACCAGCGGCGGCAAGAAGGTTTGCGACGCGCAGCTCAAATTGCGCACTATGCCTTTCAGCGAGATTCCGCTTGGCGATATAGTTAGGAAACGTGCTGAAGAGGTGGGCCTGATGGCTGCCGTCGCTCAGCAGGGGGCCAAGCCCCAGGGGAGTGAGTAGATGAGCAAGGCCGCCAATGACGTCGTGATTACCGGTGTCGGCATCGTGACCTGTCAGGGTGTCGGCAAGGATGCGCATATCGCGCTCCTGACCGCGGATGCCACGCCGAAGCCTGTCGTTGAGACGGACAAATTCAAACCCTATCCGGTTCATCCGCTGCCGGAGATCGACTGGTCGCAGCAGATCGCCAAGCGCGGCGATCAGCGCCAGATGGAAAACTGGCAGCGCATCGGTGTGTTCGCCGCCGGTCTGGCGCTCGACGATGCCGGTTTCAAGGATAATCTCGAAGCTTGCGGCACGATGGACATGATCGTGGCGGCCGGCGGCGGCGAGCGCGACATCAATGTCGATACGCTGATCGTCGACGAGGGCCTGAAGCGCAACGATCGCGAGCTGCTGCTCAACGAGAAGCTGACGACCGAGCTGCGCCCCACGTTGTTCCTGGCGCAGCTTTCCAACCTGCTTGCCGGCAATATCTCCATCGTTCACAAGGTGACCGGCTCCTCGCGCACCTTCATGGGCGAGGAAGCGTCCGGCGTTTCGGCCGTCGAGACTGCTTTCTGGCGCATCAAATCAGGTGAATCCACCCATGCACTCGTCGGCGGCGCCTTTGCCGCCGAGCGTCCTGACATGATCCTGCTGACGGAAGCAATCGGCGCGCATACGCGCGGCGAGTGGGCGCCGCTCTGGTCTCGCTCCGGGCTTGAAGGCGGCGGCATGATCACCGGTTCAGCCGGCGCCTTCCTGGTGCTGGAATCGCGCAACCATGCCGAAGCGCGCGGCGCGCATATCTATGCGACAATCGCTGCCGTCGAAGGCGACCGCGGCAATCGGGGTGCCGGCAATTTTGAAAAACGCATGGAGCGGCTTCTGAAGCCTGCCGCCGACCTCGCGGCAGAAACCACCGCGATCTTTTCCGGTTCGACCGGCATGCATGAGCTTGCGGCCCGTGAAAAGGCGGTGCTGGAGCATCAGCTTCCCGGTGCTGCGATCCGGGGCTTCGGCGGCGTTTCCGGCCATACGATCGAGGCGCAGTTCACGCTTGGCCTCGCATTCGCAGCCCTTGCCGTCGATACGAAGGCCAAGGTTCCGCCTTTCGATGCCGCGCATGAAGCGCCGATGAAGGCGGGCACTAAGGCCGCCGTCGTAACGACCGTCGGACATCAGCGCGGCGAAGGTGTCGCCGTTCTCTCGGCAGAAGCGTGAGGAGTGACTGAAATGACAGCGTCCGCTTACAGGGATCATCTCGGCCGGCCGATCGTTGCGGTCACAGGCATGGGCATCATCACCTCGCTCGGTCAGGGTTTGAAGGACAATTGGGCGGCTCTTTCGTCCGGCACATCAGGCATCCACGAGATCAGCCGTTTCCCGACCGAGGGGCTTTCGACGCGCATTGCCGGCACAGTCGACTTCATCGACATCCCTGTGCCGAACGCTGTCGAGCGCTCCTATGCGTTTGCCCGCGAGACGACCATCGAAGCGCTTGCCGATGCCGATATATCGGGTGATTTTAACGGCCCGCTGTTTCTGGCAGCCCCGCCGATCGAGCCGGAATGGAGCGCCCGTTTCGAGCTTGCCGACCGTTCGCCGGGCGCCGACCATCCGGGCGATGCCTACGAGCGGTTTTTAGCTGCCATGCGGCAGCGCCCCGATCCGGCCTTCCATGAAGCCGCACTCTTCGGCGCGATCTCCGAACGTCTCTCCGATCGTTTCGGGACGCGCGGCCTGCCGGTGACACTCTCGACCGCCTGTGCATCGGGTGTGACAGCGATCCAGCTCGGCATCGAGGCGATCCGCCAAGGCCGCACCGAGCGGGCGCTGACGGTTGCGACTGATGGTTCGCTGAGTGCGGAAGCGTTGATCCGCTTCTCCCTGCTGTCGGCGCTTTCGACGCAGAACGATTCTCCGACCAAGGCTTCTAAGCCCTTCAGCAAGGATCGCGATGGTTTCGTCATTGCCGAGGGTGCTGCGACCTTGGTGCTGGAATCTCTGGAATCGGCAATTGCCCGCGGTGCCAAGGTGCTCGGCATCATGAAGGGCGCGGGCGACAAGGCCGACAGCTTCCACCGCACGCGCTCGTCGCCCGACGGCGGCCCGGCGATCGCGACGATCCGCGCAGCCCTTGCCGATGCCGGCATGGGCGAGGACGATATCGGCTATATCAACGCCCACGGCACCTCGACGCCCGAAAACGACAAGATGGAATATGGCTCCATGTCTGCGGTTTTCGGCGAAAAGCTGGTCGGCATTCCGGTCTCCTCCAACAAGTCGATGATCGGCCACACGCTGACGGCAGCCGGTGCCGTCGAGGCGGTCTTCTCGCTGCAGACGATGCTGACTGGCACGCTGCCGCCGACGATCAACTACAACAACCCGGATCCGTCGATCGTTCTCGATGTCGTGCCGAACAGGAAGCGGGAAGCCCAGGTTTCGGCCGTGCTTTCCAACTCCTTCGGTTTCGGCGGACAGAACGCCAGCCTTGTCATGGCGCTCGAACCGGCTTAGAGACCCTCCTTGATTTTGGGACGAAGTGGTTTTTGACGTTATCCTCGGGCTTGTCCCGAGGATCTACCTGCGTCACCGGATGACCGCTGGCAGATGCTCGGGACAATGCCCAAGCATGACGACCATCCACGTAGAAGAAAGAACTATACATCATGCGCGCGCTGCAACTGATCGATGACCGCAAGCTTGAGATCACCGACCTGCCGGAACCGGATGCACCGGCCGCCGGCGAAGTGACGCTGCGCGTCAAGGCGGTTGCGCTGAATCATATCGATGTCTGGGGCTGGCGCGGCATGGCTTTCGCCAAGCGCAAGATGCCGCTCGTCATCGGTGCGGAAGCCTCCGGCGTGGTCGAAGCGATCGGCCCGGGCGTGGCCAACGTGCTGCCCGGTCAGCTTGTGTCGATCTATGGCGCGCGCACCTGCGGCCTCTGCCGTCCCTGCCGCGAAGGCCGTGACAATCTCTGTGAACATGTCTCCGGCGTGCACGGCTTCCATCTCGACGGTTTTGCGCAGGAGAAGGTGAACCTGCCGGCGCGCCTGTTGGTTCCGGCTCCTCCCGGTGTCGATGCGATCGGCGCAGCACTTGCGCCCGTCACGTTCGGCACAGTCGAGCATATGCTCTTCGACAATGCCAAGCTCGAGCCCGGCGAAACGATCCTCGTGCATGCCGGAGGTTCCGGCATCGGTACGGCGGCAATCCAGCTTGCCAAGAAGATCGGCTGCACCGTAATTACCACGGTCGGTTCCGACGACAAGATCGAGAAGGCCAAGGCGCTCGGCGCTGATCACGTCATCAACTACCGCACCGACCGTTTCGAAGGCGTGGTGCGTAAGCTCACCAAGAAGAAGGGCGTCGATGTCGTCTTCGAACATGTGGGCAAGGATACCTGGGCCGGCTCCATGCTCTCCATGAAGCGCGGCGGGCGTCTCGTCACCTGCGGCTCGACCTCGGGTGTCTCGACCGAGATGAACCTGATGATGCTCTTCCAACAGCAGCTGAAGCTGCTGGGTTCCTTCGGCTGCCGCATGGAGAACATGGCCGACGCCATGCAGAAGATGGGCCGCGGCCTCGTTCATCCCGTCATCGATACCGAAGTCGGGTTTGACGACATCGACCGCGCACTGGAGCGCATGGAAGGCCGCCAGATCTTCGGCAAGATCATCCTGAAGATGGACTGATCGGGTTGAAGCTTTTCGTCACCAGGATCGTTCTGGCGCTCAGGCATTTCCAGCAATGGCTGGCGGCGCAGCTGATGTTCGGCTTCCTGAACTTCCTGAAACTCTTTCCTGCCGATGGCGCTATGCGCTTTGCCGACTGGATGACGCGCCAGATTGGCCGGCGGCTGAAGCGCCATAAGCTGATGCTCTACAATCTGCGCCGGGCTTTCCCGGAAAAGAGCGAAGCGGAGCTGCAAGAGATTGCGCTCGAGAGCTGGGGCAATATGGGCCGGCTTGCGGCCGAGTATGTCTTCCTGGACCAGCTTTTCGATTTCGATCCCGAGAGCGACAAGCCGGGCAGGGTGGAAGTATCCGGTATTCCGATCTTCCTGGAGCTGCGCGACAATCCACGCCCTTTCATCGTCTTCACCGGTCATACGGGCAATTTCGAGCTGCTGCCAGTTGCCGGTAATGCCTTCGGCCTCAGCGTCACCGTGCTCTTCCGCCCGCCGAACAATCCGTATGTGGCGCAGAAAGTCTTCGATTTCCGCAGCGGCCGCATGGGCAAGCTGGTGCCTTCGCATGCCGGCTCCTCCTTTGCGCTGGCGCGCCAGCTCGAAGCCGGGCAGGGGGTCGGAGTGCTGGTCGACCAGAAGTTCGGCCGCGGGTTAAAGACGACGTTCTTCGGCATCGAGACCAAGACCAATCCGCTGTTGCCGAAGCTGGTGCGCCAGTTCAATTGCGAGGTCTATCCTGCTCGCTGCATCCGTCTTCCCGGCAATCGCTACCGGCTGGAGATCGAACCGAAGCTGGAGATGCCGCGCGACGAAAAGGGCAATCTTGATCTTCCCGCCACGGCGCAGATGATGAACGACAAGGTGGAGAGCTGGGTACGCCAATACCCCGCCCAGTGGTTGTGGTATCATGACCGCTGGGATATTAAACGTTCCGTCAGCCTATAAACTTCTGCCTGTAAGATTTTGCTCCTGATTTGTAATCGGTGAAAAGCGACAGGTACGCTTTGGTTGAAAATGAGCAGAGTTCATGTTATGCGTCTCTACTAGAGCGCGCAAAGTGCCTACCGTAAGGCGTAATCTTTCATTAAGCATAGGCCTTCGACCGGTTTCGGAACGTTTCTCAGGAAATGGATATGGAGGTATCTTGCTTGAGTTGTTCAGGGCCTTTTCCTTGCGCTGCGTGCAGATCGAGGAAGCGATAAGGCTAGGGGATGATGAGCGTGTGGAGGCGCTCGACCGCGATATTCAGCCGCTGGTCGAGGCAATCCTCGCCTGTAGGGCGTCCAGTCTCATCGAAGTCTATATGCAGCTTCAATTTATAAGCTATCTCATCGGCCAGGATGCCGATGACGGTGCTTTCGTGACGCAATATGCCGCTGTACTCTCCTATTTGCTCGACCGATATTTCGGCGCTCATGGGCCGGACTGGCGCGGGCCGCTGACGGCAGACATGAAGCTCAGGCAGCCGCCCGCCTATATTCCCGATACCGATAATGGGCAATTCCTCAATGCGGCGATCCTGCAGACGTTGCCGGACCGTGTGGCGGTGCTGACGAAGGATTACCGCTACCTGTATTCCAATTCCGCCAATTGCGCCCATCTCGGCAAGACTGCCATGCAGCTGATCGGCCGCCACATCGTCGAATTCATCGGGGAAGACCGCTTTGCCCACGGGGTGAAGGAAAAGCTCGATGCCTGTTTCGGCGGTATGTCGGTGGACTACGTATACGAGCGGGATGAACGCCATAATCGCTGCCGCATGGTGCCGCTCCGCGACGCAGCGAAGAAGGTGATGGGTGCGCTCATCACGATCCAGGGTCTCGGCCAGAATCTCGGCGCCGCGGCAACGGCAGACGCCGGCGCTTGACCTCAGTCTTTGCTCCAGACGGCTAGCTCGTAGCCGTCCTTGTCGAGAAAATGGAAGCGCCGGCCGCCGGGGAAGGGCGTGATCGGCTTTGCTATGGTGCCGCCGGCCTTTTCGACGCCGGCAAGCGCGTCTTCCAGCCTTTCGGCATAGAGGATGACGAGCGGGCCGCCTGATGAGCGTACGGGGCCGAGAGTGGTGAAGCCGCCCTTCAGCCTTCCGTCGTTGAACTCGCAGTAGTCCTCGCCATAATCGGTGAAGCTCCAGCCGAAAGCTGTGCCGTAAAAGGCTTTGGCCGCGCCGATATCGGTCACGTTGAACTCGACATAGTCGATGCGGCGGTCATTTTGAGCGTCGTTGCTGGACATTTTATTTCTCCATCATGGATTTCAGAGCTGCCAAATCCTTCTGGACATGGGCGGCGTCGGCGGCGAATTGTTCGTCGGTCATGCCCGGCAGGCGCAGCAGCGTGAACATTACCTCGCAGCCATCGCCATTCGGCACGATGCGCAGCGCGTTGTAGACGCGAAGACCCGATTCAATCGTGACGGTATGGTCGATAACGCCGAATTCGTTCGGCGGCACGAAACTTACCCGGACGCTGCCGAGCGGGCCGTGGGCGATCCAGTCCTCGCCATCAGGCTCCAGGCCGCTCGCAAGGCCGGAGGCCCAGAGTGGCATGTTCTCCGGCCTGCCGGCGAAATCATAAACATCGCGCCAGTCTCTTTTGATCGTCATGTGGACGATGCGGGCGGGCATTGTTTTCATCGGTCTGTCCTTTTTGCGCGAGACTAGCAGGCCTGCTTCCTGCGTCTTGAACGAAACGGTCAGCGGCCGCTCAATTGGTCGACGATGGCGGATGGCGTCAACGTCGTCAGGTCGCCGATCTCGCGGGTCATGTGCGCCTGGTCGGAAAAGCCGGATTCGAGGGCGAGGGCGGCCAGCGGCAGGGTCGCATCGGCCTGGCAGAGCGCCATGAAACGCTGCAGGCGGCGCACGCGCTCCAGTGTCTTGATACCGTAGCCAAAATGATGGTGGGCTCGGCGGCGCAACTGCCTCTCGCCGATATCGAGCTTCTGCTGCAGATCCCGTATGCGGTCCGTTCCGCTGTCGGCAGCGGCAAAAATCAGGCAGGCTTCGGGGTCAGCTTCCCTTTCATACCTTGCCAGCTCTGTCAGCAGGCTGGCGAAGAGCGAGAATTTCCCGTCTCGATCCGTAGAATCGGACAGGCGGGGTTCAAGGAGGGCGGCCTTTTTGGGCGCAAGGTCACGGAGAGGAACAGAAAGGCCGATGATTTCCGAGAGCGGGATCTTCAGCCAGCTGGCGCCGGCGCCGGGCGCAAACCGCGCACCGAGAATGCGCATCCCTGGCGTTACGGGCGGAAAGGCGGCCGTGCGGTCTGGACCGGCTACGAAGAGGCTGTCGTCGACGAGGAGCAGGTCGCAACAGCCGTCCGGTACGATGGCGAGAGGGCCTGCCGTCCTCAGCTCATGCGACCAGAGACAGCGGAAATGCGGGGCAAGTGCCGGCGGCGGCGTATATTCGCGATAGCGCCCGGCTGTGTTTGCGAGCAGCGGCTTGATATCGCTTTGCATGGCAGCGCTGACTGTCATTTCGGCCTCCCGAACCCCATTATATGGTGCTTGCCGCTCCATTCGAAAAGCCTGTTCCGCCTGCCTTTTTTCGACCCGAATTGACGTTGGCGACCTTGCCGTTTGGCCGAGAGAGTGCCACAACATCGCACCATTTCACTCATCGGAGGTTTGTCGTGGAAAAGGCAGAAATCGGACTGATCGGCCTTGCCGTCATGGGTTCCAACCTGGCGCTCAACATTGCGGAAAAAGGCAACAAGATCGCGGTTTTCAACCGCACGCCTGAAAAAACGGATGAATTCTACGAGAGCGCCGGCGATCTGAAGAAGCAGATTATTCCCTGCAAGACGATCGAGGAATTCGTCGAGGCGATCCGCCCGCCGCGCCCGATCATCATCATGATCAAGGCCGGCGAGCCGGTCGACCAGCAGATGGAGGCTTTGCGCCCGCATCTCGAAAAGAACGACATCATGATCGATGCCGGCAATGCCAATTTCCGCGATACGGTCGCCCGCTTTGACCGCCTCAAGGATACGGGTCTGACCTTCATCGGCATGGGTGTTTCCGGTGGTGAGGAAGGTGCCCGCCACGGCCCGTCGATCATGGTCGGCGGCACGGAGGATTCCTGGAAGCGGGTCGAAAAGGTGCTGACCTCGATTGCCGCCAAATACAATGGCGATCCGTGCGTCGCCTGGCTCGGCAATGACGGCGCCGGCCACTTCGTCAAGACGATCCACAACGGCATCGAATATGCCGATATGCAGATGATCGCCGAGATCTACGGCATCCTGCGTGATGGTCTCGGCAAGAGCGCGGCAGAAATTTCCGGCATTTTCGGCGAGTGGAACAAAGGCCGCCTGAACTCGTACCTGATCGAGATTTCCGAGAAAGTGCTTGCCGCCACCGACCCGATCTCCAAGACGCCGATGGTCGACATGATCCTCGACAAGGCAGGCCAGAAGGGGACCGGCAAGTGGTCGGCGATCGAAGCGCAGAACATGGGTATTCCGGCGACCGGCATCGAAGCTGCGGTCGCCGCCCGCAGCCTCTCCTCAATGAAGGAACAGCGCGAAGCCGCGCAGAAGATCTTCGGCGATCTCGGCGCTGCCTTCCCAGTCGCTTACGGCCCTGAGTTCAACAAGGATCTGGAGCTGGCGCTGTTTGCCGGCAAGATCGGCGCCTATGCGCAGGGCTTTGCCGTCATGGCCGAGGCCTCCAAGGAGTTCAACTGGTCGCTGCCGATGCCAACCATCGCCAAGATCTGGCGTGCCGGCTGCATTATCCGCTCGCAATTCCTCGACGAGATTACCAAGGCCTTTACCGATGCGCCTGACGCGGCAAACCTCATCGTCACTCCGGCCTTCTCGGCCATGGTCAAGGAATCGATCCCGGCGCTTCGCCGTGTCGTGACCGCCGCAATGACAGCCGGCCTGCCGGTTCCGGCGCTGGCTTCGGCACTGACCTATTTCGACGCCTACCGCCAGGGTCGCGGCACTGCCAACCTCATCCAGGCGCAGCGCGACTTCTTCGGCGCCCATGGCTTCGACCGCCTCGACGGCAAGGACTTCCACCACGGCCCCTGGGGCAGCGGTGCGTCGACCTTCTGAGGTGCGGATAGAGATGAAGAGCCCGGCCGTTGCGCCGGGCTTTGTTATCGCGCCTTTACACGGCTGATTGCAACTGGGAAGTCTGTGACATGCTTCATCATGCATCCTTCGGCGTGGTTGATATCGAACATTCGGCCAGATTCTACGACGCCGCGCTCGGCGCGCTCGGCTATGTCCGAGTCTGGGAGGATATTCGCCCCGGCGAGGAGGAGCAGGCTGTCGGCTACGGCGTACCCGGCGGTGGCGACAAGCTGGCTATCAAATCGGTCGAGGCGAGGCAGGCTGCGCCGGGTGCGGGCTTTCATCTCGCCTTTGCGGCACCGGATCGGCAGTCGGTCATCGATTTTCATGCGGCGGCACTTGCACATGGCGGTGTCGACAATGGCGCGCCGGGGCTGAGGCAGCATTATGGGCCGAACTACTTCGCGGCCTTTGTTGTCGATCCGGATGGGTATCGTATCGAAGCGGTGTTTAATCAGGCGGGGTGAGGGCTTGCAGGCCTGATTGGAATAGAGGGGCGCTGACGTATATCCGGTGTTTGCGCGGGGGATCTGGAGAATGCGCTGTAGTTGTACTGCGGGGGTCGGCCATGCGAAGACGAAGAGCGGAAGGCCGCTTTCGTTGACGGTGCGTGTCATGACGATGTGATGGGGCGTTGATGAGCCTCACCGCGAAAGGCGTGCGACAAGCTCTTCCTTTTTCTTGAAAGCGTCGGGGATGCTGCCGTTTGCAAGCGAGGCGTTGCAGTCGTCCAGCGCCTTCTGCAGTTCGCCAAGTTCCATATAGGCATAGCAGCGGTTGTTGTAGCTCACCGCGACACTGTCCTTGGCGGTGACGTCCGTATCGTAGAGGTAGGGATATCTGTTGAGAACGTCGAGTGCGCCTTTGTTGTCCTTTCGGTTGAAATAGATCATCGAAAGCTCGATCGCTGCCTGCGCGCGCCTGTCGTCCTGCGAGTTCGCAACTTCGGTCAGGTCTTCAATGGCCTTTTCATCGTTCTTCATGGCCTGATACACGAGCCCACGCCAGTAGCGCGCTTCGACGGCACTCTGCGGATCGACCGTAATCTGCGAGCACTCCTCGAGTGCCGCATCATATTGCTTGATCTGATAATTGCCGAAACACAGATAGATACGGTTGGCGGCCTTGCCGTCGAGTGCCAGCGCAGCCTTTGCCGAAGCGATCATCTCGGTCGGCCGTTCATACCGTGAATAGATCCAGGCCAGGCTTTCATGGATATCGGCGACGGCAATGTCTTTCTGCTCCGGCGTCGGGAACGGAGCGGCTTCCATATTCGACAGGGCTTCCTTGTATTTGGTGATCGCGTTGTCATAAAATCTCTTGTTGAGCCAGGATCCCGCGACAAGCTTGTCGATGATGAAGTTGTGCTTGCCGCCGTCCGTCTCCACCAAGCGCGGATCGGCCCCATAGCTATCGGCTGCAATCTGCAGCAATCGACCGGAATAGGATTCTCCGCCCGATTGCGCAATCATCGCCGACAGGATGTCGCTGACGGCCGCGTTCGTTTCATACTCATTCATCTGGCCGAACTGCCGGAGTGCCTTTGCCACCTCTGCATCCAGACCCGGCCGAAGGGTCTGCTTCATGGAATCCTGAAAGCAGGACGCATAGGCGTCGCCGTGCTGGCCGTAACAGGTCGTTCCGGCCGTTTCGAGCAGGTACTGATAGAGCTGCAGCGGCAGCAATTTGAGCGGTGAGCCATCCGGTGCGTTTGCACTATGTCGCTCGACGAACTCGTACATCATGTTGATATCGCCGCCCCATTTGGGCTGCAGGGTTGAGAGGACGATCTTGTATAGCGGCAGGTAGGACGGATAGACCGCTATCGCCTGGTCGAGAGCGTCGCTCAGCTGTGATGTCGCGCCATAACCACGGAGCATGTTTACCTGCAAATACAGGCCGTAGGCCGAGGTCGGGTCGAGCTTCAGAACCTGGCTGACATCGGCGATGCCCTTTTTCAGGATGCTCGCAAAGGCTGCTTGTGACTGTTTGTCCGTTTGCGTGCTGAATCTGTCGCCGCGCTTATACCATGCGAGATCGTAGTAATATTGCGCGCGGACAAGGCGCGGAAGCGGATCGAGGGGGCCATGGTCCACCCACGCCGAAAGGTCGCGTTCGAACGAGGGGTCGCTGAGGTCGGAAACGGTTTTGATGAAGTCATCGAAAGGATAGAAGGTCCATATCTTGGCCCGGCTGGCCGCAAGGGTATCGCTCGATATCCTCGTCGCAGTGGCAAAATCACCCCGCTTGATGGCATCCTGCACAAGTTTGGCGCGGATGGAGGGCAAGTTGTCTCTTCGACCCGCCGGAGCTGCGGCGCGGTCTGATACGTCCCGGCTACTGTCGGTCCCGCCTCGCAGGGACCAGTCCGATGTCTTCAGCTTCGAGAAGGCAGAAGAAGGCATGAACCGTTCTCCAACCCATATGCCAGTTACAAGAATACTCACCCCGGCAACGGCCAGCAGGAAAAGCATCAATGGATTTCGTCCTGCGTTGATCGTCGCCATGTCGTCCAGCCCAACGTATCGACAGACTTATTGAGTTCTGAAACCGAGTGTGTTTCGCAAGTCTACGTTGTATCAAGCCGGATGTTGCTACAAGGGTTCGGTGGAGGTTCCTACGGCTATTGTTGCCGATTAAGCAAACAGTTCGTTTACGCCGGCCTTTGAACTAAAGGGGATAGGCCACGCCGTTTCCACATTCGCAAAGGTGTGGCGCGCGCGTCTTCTCGGCTCTCGGAGAGGGGGACCCGGTACTGATCCTGTTTATCGGCCGGGCGGCCATTCCGGCTTGCTGATGCTCTGAAGCAGTTTCGCATCCACGCCGTCGATCCGTGCGATCACCTGCTTGGCCATCTCCCGGCCGGCATGGCGCACGTCCTCATTCGCCGTGATGATCTCGGGGCGGATCCAGTTGAGGATCGGGGCGGATTGTTTGGAGACGAGGTCGACATCGTGGCCGAGGCGTTTGCCGGCCGCTTCGATGCCGGCGTTGACGGCGATGGTGGCGCTGCCGGCGGACGAGACGATGCCGTCGGGGGCGCCGGACGAGCGCATCAGCTGTTCCACGGCATCGCGGATTTCGGCGAGCGGCGCGTCGATGTTGACGCGCAGCGGCACTTCCTCGGCGCCATAGTCGTGCAGGCCGGTCTGAAAGCCGATGCGGGTATGGGTGTAATAGGTAAGCTTGCTTGGCGGCTGGAGGAGCGCGATGCGCTTGCGGCCGCGGTTGACGAGCTTTTTGACCGCCTGATGGGCGTAAGCCTCGTTATCGAAATCATGGTAGGAATGCACGAGACCCGCATCGGTGCGGCCGTGGGTGGTGAAAGGCATGCCGCTCTCGGCGAGCAGCCGCACGCGCGGATCGTCCGGCTCGACGCGCGAGATGATGACGCCATCTGCGGAGCCGGTGTCGAGGATATAGCGCACCGGCAACATCGGGTCCTTGCTGTGCGAATGCGGGGTGACGACGATATGGTAGGGCGTGCCGGTCAGCACTTCGGAAATGCCGAAGACCATCTGGCTGGAAAAGCCCATGATCTCCTCGTCGATGCTGAGGACGAGCGCTATGACGTTTGTCTTGCCGGTTCTGAGGCGCACGCCGGCCCTGTTCGGCTGGTAGCCGAGCTGGCGGGCGACCATGCGCACCCGTTCCTTTGTTTCAGCGCCGATATCCGGCGCATCTTTCAGCGCCCGCGATACGGTGGTCACGCCAAGGCCCGTCATGAAGGCGATCGTCTTCAGTGTCGGGCGCTCACGCTGAATGGAACCGGACGCCGCTCCTCCGAAATTTCCGTTACTTTCCATCCCTCTAGGCCTGCCTCGCGCGATTTGCTTCGCCTTATAGAGGCTTTTTGGCAGGCTGTAAGTACGCCCGCACTCAAAAAGCTCTCCTCCCGGAGCGAAGTAATCTGTAACGATACAGTAGAAATGTCGAGCCCTTTTTCCTATCAGCGTTGCAGAGCGGTTCTCTCTGGTTGAATCGCCCTTTTGCGCCTCGCTTTTTGCGACCGCGAAGCGTGGAAATGTCGAAATTACCGGGCGAATGAAAAATTATCTTATCAAAACAATCGATTGTATTGATGCTGCACATGCGAAATCACTTACTTATGCTTTTCTCATACAGCCAAGCCGGAGCGGGTGACTGCTCTCATAAGATGTAATGCCGGCCTTCGTAGAAAATTTTGCGAGCGGACGGTTGCGCCGATAAATCGATTGCTCTAAGTTTTTCCGGCAACGTTTCAGTGAGGGAGGAGAACTCATGAATTCCCGTTTGTTGGCGGCCGTTCTTGCCGCTTCCGTAGCCATTCCGTTTGGTGCCGCAAATGCGACCGATCTCGAAGTCACCCATTGGTGGACGTCGGGCGGTGAATCCGCGGCTGTCGCCGAGCTTGCAAAAGCATTCGACGCCACCGGCAACCACTGGGTAGACGGCGCCATCGCCGGTTCCGGCGGTACTGCCCGTCCGATCATGATCAGCCGCATCACCGGTGGCGACCCGATGGGCGCGACCCAGTTCAATCACGGCCGCCAGGCCGAGGAGCTGGTTCAGGCCGGCTTGATGCGCGACTTGACCGATGTGGCGACCGCCGAGCACTGGAAGGACATCATTCGTCCGTCGAGCCTGCTCGATTCCTGCACGATCGACGGAAAGATCTACTGCGCTCCCGTCAACATCCATTCCTGGCAGTGGCTGTGGCTTTCGAATGCCGCCTTCAAGAAGGCCGGCGTAGCAGTTCCGAAGAACTGGGATGAATTCGTCGCTGCCGCTCCGGCTCTCGAAAAGGCCGGTATCATTCCGCTCGCCGTCGGCGGCCAGCCGTGGCAGGCTGCAGGCGCCTTCGACGTGCTAATGGTCGCGATTGCCGGCAAGGATACGTTCAACAAGGTGTTCAAGGACAAGGACGCCGAAGCTGCTGCCGGTCCCGAGATCGCCAAGGTCTTCAAGGCCGCCGACGATGCCCGCCGCATGTCCAAGGGCAGCAACGTCCAGGACTGGAACCAGGCGACCAACCTCGTCATCACGGGCAAGGCCGGCGGCCAGATCATGGGTGACTGGGCGCAGGGCGAATTCGCGCTTGCCGGCCAGAAGGCTGGCACCGACTATACCTGCTTGCCGGGCCTCGGCGTCAACGAGATCATCTCGACCGGCGGCGACGCTTTCTACTTCCCGCTTCTGAAGGACGCCGAAAAGACCAAGGCGCAGGCGGTGCTCGCCAAGACCCTGCTCGATCCCAAGACCCAGGTTGCCTTCAACCTGAAGAAGGGTTCTCTGCCGGTCCGTGCCGACGTCGATCTCGCCGCCGCCAACGACTGCATGAAGAAGGGTCTCGACATCCTGGCGAAGGGCAACGTGATCCAGGGTACCGACCAGCTGCTTTCGGCAGACAGCCAGAAACAGAAGGAAGACCTCTTCTCCGAATTCTTCGCCAATCCGTCGATGACGCCGGAAGCTGCGCAGAAGCGTTTCGCCGAGATCATCGCTTCGGCTGATTGATCGATAGATACGCTGCCTTCGCGGTCCGGCTTCGCAAGAGCCGGATCGCTTTCGGACAAATGTCCTGATGGCGGCGTCTCGGTAATCCGGGGCAGGGATGGCGGAGGGCGCAATGCCGTTCTGCCACGGGTCGCGGTTGCGATTTGAGGAGAAGAATTCATGACGGGGCAAGCGCAAGCAGGCCGGCCAATTAAATTACTGCGCAATCTCAATGCCAAGATTGCATCCATACCAATGATCCTGACAGCGCTGGTGATCTTTGTCGGCGGCACGTTGTGGACGGTCGTTTATTCCTTCACCAATTCCAAGCTGCTTCCACGATTGAGTTTCGTCGGCCTCGACCAGTATCACCGTCTCTGGGCGGCGCCCCGCTGGGTGACGGCGATCGAGAACCTGGCCGTTTACGGCATTCTCTCCCTGATCTTCAGCCTGGTCATCGGTTTCGTGCTCGCTGCGCTGATGGACCAGAAGATCCGTTTCGAAAATACCTTCCGCACCATCTTCCTCTACCCCTTCGCACTGTCCTTCATCGTGACGGGTCTCGTCTGGCAGTGGGTTCTGAACCCGGATTTCGGCATTCAGTCGGTGGTGCGCTCGCTCGGCTGGACGAGCTTTACCTTCAATCCGCTCTATACGCCCGAAATCGTCATTTACGGCATTCTCATCGCGGCGCTGTGGCAAGGAACGGGGCTCGTGATGTGCCTGATGCTTGCCGGCCTGCGCGGCATCGACGAGGATATCTGGAAGGCTGCACGCGTCGACGGAATCCCGATGTGGAAGACCTATCTTCTTGTCGTCATTCCGATGATGCGGCCGGTTTTCATCACGACGATCGTCATCATCGCTTCCGGTATCGTAAAGGTCTACGACCTCGTCGTGGCGCAGACATCGGGCGGTCCCGGTATCTCGTCGGAAGTGCCTGCAAAATACGTCTACGACTACATGTTCCAGGCGCAGAACCTGGGTCAAGGCTTCGCCGCATCGACAATGATGCTCGTTACGGTCGCGATCATCGTCGTACCCTGGGCCTATCTGGAATTCGGAGGAGGGCGCAAGCGTGGCTAATATAGGAACTCTCAACACCACTGCCGCCGGTATCGATGCGGTCTCGTCTAGGCTCGGCGATGGGCCGAGCGGCCCGAAGCCGCGCCCGGCGCTGTCGCCACGCAACATCATGCTCTACGGTACGCTGATCGTTGCGGCGCTCTACTATTTGCTTCCGCTCTATGTGATGGTCGTGACGTCGCTGAAGGGCATGCCCGAGATCCGTCTCGGCAACATTTTCTCGCCGCCAATGGAGATCACCTTCCAGCCCTGGGTGAAAGCCTGGGCCGAAGCCTGCACCGGCCTCAACTGCGATGGCCTGTCGCGCGGATTCTGGAATTCGGTGCGCATTACCGTGCCGTCGGTCATCATCTCGATCGCCATCGCCTCGGTGAACGGCTATGCGCTTGCAAACTGGCGCTTCAAGGGATCGGAACTCTTCTTCTCGATCCTCATCATCGGGGCGTTCATTCCCTATCAGGTGATGATCTATCCGATCGTCATCATCCTGCGCGAAATCGGCATCTATGGCACGCTGACCGGCCTCGTCATCGTCCATTCGATCTTCGGCATGCCGATCCTGACACTGCTTTTCCGTAACTATTTCGTCTCGCTGCCGGAAGAACTGTTCAAGGCGGCACGCGTCGACGGGGCGGGCTTCTGGCAGATCTTCCTGAAGATTATGCTGCCCATGTCTCTGCCGATCTTCGTCGTCGCAATGATCCTGCAGGTGACCGGCATCTGGAACGACTTCCTGTTCGGCGTGGTCTTCACTCGGCCCGACACCTATCCGATGACCGTGCAGCTCAACAACATCGTCAATTCCGTCCAAGGCGTAAAGGAATACAACGTCAACATGGCAGCAACGATCCTCACCGGCCTGGTGCCGCTGATCGTCTATTTCGTCTCCGGGCGGCTTTTCGTCCGCGGTATTGCCGCCGGCGCAGTGAAGGGCTGATCACATGAACATGAATTCTACTGTCTCCAATTCGAGTGTCTCCATCAAGGATCTGTCGCTGAACTTCGGATCGGTGAGCGTGCTCAAGGATCTCAACCTCGACATCAACGACGGGGAATTTCTGGTGCTGCTCGGCTCTTCCGGCTGCGGCAAGTCGACCTTGCTGAATTGCATCGCCGGTCTGCTCGACGCGTCGGAAGGCCAGATATTCATCAAGGGCAAGAACGTTACCTGGGAAGAGCCGAAGGACCGCGGCATCGGCATGGTCTTCCAGTCCTATGCGCTCTATCCGCAGATGACCGTTGAGAAGAACCTTTCCTTTGGTCTTCGCGTCGCCAAGGTGCCGCAGGCCGAAATCGACAAGCGCGTGGCGCGCGCCGCTGAGATCCTGCAGATCCAGCCGCTCCTGAAGCGCAAGCCGGCCGAGCTTTCAGGCGGTCAGCGCCAGCGTGTGGCGATTGGCCGGGCTCTGGTTCGCGATGTCGATGTCTTCCTGTTCGACGAACCGCTTTCCAACCTCGACGCCAAGCTGCGCTCGGAGCTGCGCGTCGAGATCAAGCGCCTGCACCAGTCGCTGCAGAACACGATGATCTACGTCACGCACGACCAGATCGAGGCGCTGACGCTGGCCGATCGCATCGCCATCATGAAAAGCGGCATCATTCAGCAGCTTGACGATCCAACGACGATCTACAACCGGCCGCGCAACCTCTTCGTCGCCGGCTTCATCGGCTCGCCGTCGATGAATTTCCTGCGTGGCGAACTGGTCAGCACGGGCGATGGGATGGCCTTTACGGCCAACGGCGTCAACTTCTCGCTTGCCGGCTACGACGCCGGTGAAACGCTACAGCCCGGCCGCAAGGTAGTGCTCGGCGTTCGTCCCGAGCACATCAAGGTCAACGAGAATACGGGTGGCGAAGAACATGATGCCACGGTCGATATCGAAGAACCCATGGGCGCGGATAATCTGCTCTGGCTGAAACATGCCGGCCACACGATGTCCGTCCGCGTCAACGGCGCGCGCCGCTTCAATGTCGGAGCCAAGGTGAAGCTCAATTTCGACATGTCGCTGGCTTCACTTTTCGACGCGACAACGGAAGACCGCATTTGAGGCCTTGACCCAAGGCAGGCGAAGGCGAGGGTGGTGACACTTTCGCCTGAGCCCGCCAGCGCCAGCCGGTCAGGCGGCAAACCAAAACGAAAGACCATCCTCTCCCCACCGGCCTGTCCGGCTCACGGGGAGGGGCAGGGTGCAGGCTCTGCCGGCACCGGCGGGGACATCCCCTGTCCCAGCTCAATCATCAGGAGGGCGCCGTCCCTCGTCCAAGATCGAGATCAAGCAATGACCCAGTCCACGACCTCCATTGACCTAGCTGGCTCCTGGCAACTCTCTTCCGGCGACGGCGAAGCGAAATGCGCGATTACGCTCCCCGGCGACGTGCATACGGCGCTGCACCGGGCCGATCTCATTCCCGATCCGTATTTCGGGCGCAATGAGGAGGTGGTGCAATGGGTGGCGCGGCGCGAATGGACTGTCGAGCGCAGCTTCGAGGTTTCCGATGCCGAGGGCGACTGGTATCTCGATATCGACTATCTCGACACGGTCGCCAGTGTGTACGTCAACGGTTTCCTGGCGCTCGAAGCCGATAACAGCTTCCGTCGCTACCGGCCCGATGTGTCGAGCATGCTGAAATCCGGCGACAATTCTATACGCATCGTCTTTGCGTCCAACGTCGCTGTCGGTGCTGCGCGGCAGAAGCAGCAGCCGTTCTACATTCCTTACAGCACAGGCAACTCGCCGATTCCCGACGGCAACATGCTGCGCAAGCCGCAATGCCATTTCGGCTGGGACTGGAATATCGCCATTGCCCCGCTCGGCCTCTACGGCACGATCGCGCTGAAGAAGCTGGAGACGGCGCGCATCGAACATGTGCTGACGCGGCAGACACATAATGCCGACGGCTCTGTCGAACTGCAGGTTACGGCGCAGCTCTTTGCCAAAGATCCCGGCATCGCCGAGCTGCATTTCGATCTCGACGGCGAGCGTGTGCGGCTCGATGTCGGCGTCAATGCCGGCGAGACGAACGTCTATCACGTCTTTCAGATCGACGATCCACGCCTTTGGTGGCCTTCGGGCAGTGGCGAGCAGGCGCTCTATAGGCTGACCGTCGAGCTGCCGTCCGACAGCGTGACGAAGCAGATCGGCATCAGGACCATCGAGCTCATCACCACGCCTGACGCCGCCGGCAGCCGTTTCGCCTTCAAGGTCAACGGCCGCGAAATCTTCTGCCGCGGCGCCAACTGGATCCCGGCGGATGCGCTCTTCTCGCTCTCCTCGCAGGAGAAGACCGAGGATCTCTTGCAGTCGGCCAAGGCTGCCAATATGAACATGATCCGTGTCTGGGGCGGCGGCTTCTACGAGCACGACTGGTTCTACGATATCTGCGACCGGCTCGGCCTGATGGTCTGGCAGGATTTCATGTTCGCCTGTAACCTGTATCCTTCGACCGAGGACTTCCTCGAGAATGTTGCCGTCGAAGTGGACTATCAGGTTCGCCGGCTTTCCTCGCATGCCTCGATCGCGCTCTGGTGCGGGGACAACGAACTCGTCGGCGCGCTGACCTGGTTCGAGGAGTCCCGCAAGGATCGCGACCGCTATCTCGTTTCCTACGACCGCCTGAACCGCACTATCGAGGTGGCGGTGAAGAAGGCGTTGCCGGGCGCGCTCTGGTGGCCGTCGAGCCCGGCCTCCGGCTATCTCGATTACGGCGATGCCTGGCATGCCGATGGTTCCGGCGACATGCATTACTGGTCGGTCTGGCACGAGAACAAGTCGTTCGACAATTACCGCTCGGTCAGGCCGCGCTTCTGCTCGGAATTCGGCTTCCAGTCCTATACGTCGCTGCCGGTCATCAAGACCTATGCCGACGCCAAGGACATGAACGTGGCATCGCCCGTCATGGAACTGCATCAGAAGAATGCCGGCGGCAACGAACGCATTGCCGGCACGATGTTCCGCTACTTCCGTTTTCCGAAGGATTTCCCGAATTTCGTCTATCTCTCTCAGATCCAGCAGGGTCTGGCGATCAAGACGGCTGTGGAATATTGGCGCTCGCTGAAACCCCACTGCATGGGCACGATCTATTGGCAGCTTAACGATACCTGGCCGGTTGCCTCCTGGTCGAGCCTCGATTACGGCGGGCGTTGGAAGGCGATGCATTATCTCGTAAAGCGCTTCTTCCAGCCGGTGGCAGTGGCGGCCATTCCGTCCGACGACGGCAAGTCGATCCGCCTCTCGCTGGTCAACGATACGCTTGAAGATGTCAGCGTCGATCTCGCAATCTCCATCCTGACGATGAAGGGCGAGCGCAAGCATCTGAAGAACGTGCAGGCCATGTGCGCGCCGGACGCAGCCTGTACCGCCGCAACGCTCGACATATCAGAGATACCCGGCGGTACGCTGCTTGCTTGGCACTTCACCGCGTCCAACGGCATGGGGGGCGAGGGGCACTATGTCAACGGCACCTACAAGGCGCTGGAACTGGAGCCGGCGGGCCTGACGGTCACGCATGAATTTGTCGAGGAGAATGGTTCGGTCGACATCAATATCACCACCAAGGGACTGGCGCTTTTCGTGATGATCGAGACGGACACGGACGGCAAATATTCCGACAATGCGTTCGACCTTGCCGCCGGCGAAAGCCGCCGCATCACCTTTACCCCAGCAAAGCCGCTCGCGGAGGGCAAATTGCCGGAATTCCGCTTCTACGACCTGCATTCCTGCCAGTCGGCAGATTGATCTTACGTTAGAACGGGCACGAGGCCCGAGGAGGATGACATGACCAAGCTCAGCTATCAGCTCTATAGCGCCCGCAATTTCCCGCCGCTTTCGGCGATCTTCGAAAAGCTCGGCAAGGCCGGCTATGGCGAAGTCGAAGGCTTCGGCGGCATCTATGCGGAACTCGACGAAGCCGGCCTCAAGAGCCTGCGCGCCGATCTCGACAAGAATGGCCTCGTGATGGCAACAGGCCATTTCAGCCCCGATTTCCTCGACGGCAATGTCGAGAAGTCGCTGCAGATCGCCAAGATCCTCGGCATGGATTCCATCTATGCGCCGCACCTGATGCCCGACCAGCGCCCGACGGATGCGGCCGGCTGGCTGGCCTTCGGCAAGCGCCTGCAGGAAATGAGCAAGCCCTACAAAGATGCGGGGTATGAATTCGGCTGGCACAATCACGACTTCGAATTCGTGAAGCTTTCGGATGGTTCGCTGCCGATCGAGCGCATTTTCGAAGGCGCGCCGGGCATCACCTGGGAAGCGGATATCGCCTGGGTCGTCCGCGGCGGTGCCGATCCCTACGCCTGGGTCGAGAAGCTCGGCGATCGCATCAGCGCGGTGCACGTCAAGGATATCGCTCCGGCTGGCGAAGCCACCGACGAAGGCGGCTGGGCCGATGTCGGCCACGGCACGATCGGCTGGGCGAAGCTGCTTCCGGTCGTCAAGGCAAAGACCAAGGCCAAACATTTCGTCGTCGAGCACGACAATCCCAATGACATCGACCGCAACATCACGCGCTCGATCGCTTCCTTCAAGAGCTACTGAGGCAGATCATGACCAAGGAACTTGGCGTCGGCATCATCGGATGCGGCAATATCTCCACCACTTATTTTTCGCTGGCACCGCTCTTCAAGGGGCTGAAGGTGCTGGCCTGCGCCGATATCAACTCGCAGGCAGCGAAGCAGCGCGCCGATGAATATGGCGTGACGGCGCAGACAATCGAAGAGCTTCTCGCCAATGACGAGATCGACGTTGTCGTCAACCTGACGATCCCGGATGCGCATTATCCCGTGTCAAAGGCAGCCCTTGAAGCCGGCAAGCACGTCTATTCGGAAAAGCCGCTCGTGCTTTCGCTCGAGCAGGGCGAAGAGCTTCGCCGCATTGCCAAGGAAAAGGGCCTCGCCGTCGGCTGCGCGCCCGACACGTTCCTCGGCGGCGCGCATCAGCTTGCTCGCAAATTCGTCGATGACGGCGGCATCGGCCGCATCACCTCGGGCGCCTGCTATGTCATGGGGCCGGGCATGGAAATGTGGCACCCGAACCCGGACTTCTTCTTCCTGCCGGGCGGCGGTCCGATCCTCGACATGGGTCCCTACTATCTCGCCAACCTGATCAACCTGATCGGGCCCGTGAAGCGCGTCGGCGCCATGACCTCGATGGCATCGGAAACCCGCACCATTACTAGCCAGCCGCGCAACGGCGAGATCATTCCGGTTAAGACGCCGACGACGATCCAGGCCCTACTCGAATTCGTCTCCGGCGCCACCGTAACGCTGACGGCGAGCTGGGATGTCTGGTCGCATCGCCATGCCAACATGGAGCTCTACGGCACTGACGGTTCGCTCTACGTGCCCGACCCGAACTTCTTCGGCGGCGTCGTGGAAGCCAGCGGCCGCGACAAGGATATCAAGCCCCTGGAAGCTTGGGATCATCCCTTCGGGAAAATCAATCAGGAAAGCCCCAACGGCTCGCGCGCCAATTACCGCACGGCCGGCCTTGCCGACATGGCTATGGCGCTGATCGAGGGCCGTGATGCGCGCTGCTCGCTCGACCGCACGCTGCACGGCGTCGATATCATGACTTCGATCCTGAAGTCGGGTGCGGAGAACCGGTTCGTGGATTTGACCACGACCTGCACGCAGCCGGCGGCGCTGGGTATCGAAGAAGCGCAGGCGCTGTTGAAGTAGGGTGAGGGCGTTTTCCGGGGCCTTGTTGGGCCCCGGACAGCTGTCAGGAGGCTGCGTTTCAGTCGTCATCCTCGGGTTGGTCCCGAGGATCTACTGACGGGGCGGCAGATCCTCGGGACAAGCCCGAGGATGACGGCCGTCTAGGGGTCGGCAAAGCGAGAAGGACGGTAGATGCGTGGTTTCAAGAAAGCCCATCGCCGTGAAGTCATAGAGAACACGCGCCACGCGCTTGCCGTACCGGCATGCTTGATCCAATAGTGCGGTCGCGCCCGACCTGACATGAGGGCGCGATTTCAGCTTCCGACCGCTAGCCGTGCGGATACGGAAGAGAAGCACTTTTACAGGTTGAGGAGACCTCAGATGAGCTGGCAACCGGCCGAAGACCGTTATTCGAAGATGAAATATAACCGCACGGGCCGTTCCGGCCTGAAGCTGCCGGCCGTTTCCCTCGGCCTGTGGCACAATTTCGGTGGGGACACCCCGCATGACCGCAAGGTCGACATGTGCCGCACGGCCTTCGATCTCGGCATCACCCATTTCGACCTCGCCAACAATTATGGTCCGCCTCCCGGTAGCGCCGAGACCGCGTTCGGCGAGATCCTCCGCACCGATTTCGCCGGCCTGCGCGACGAACTGATCATCTCTTCCAAGGCCGGCTACGACATGTGGCCGGGTCCTTACGGCGAGTGGGGGAGCCGCAAGTATCTCGTCGCTTCCTGCGACCAGAGCCTTCAGCGCATGGGCCTCGACTATGTCGATATTTTCTATTCGCACCGTTTCGACCCGGAAACGCCGCTCGAAGAAACCTGCGGCGCTCTGGATTATATCGTGCGGTCCGGCCGCGCGCTCTATGTCGGCATTTCCTCCTATAACTCGCAGCGCACCCGCGAGGCGGCCGCGATCTTAAGGGATCTGGGCACGCCGTGCCTCATCCACCAGCCGAGCTATTCCATGCTCAACCGCTGGGTCGAGGACGACAAGCTGCTCGATACGCTCGATGAGGTCGGCATGGGCTCGATCGTCTTTTCGCCGCTTGCCCAGGGCATGCTGACGACGAAATATCTCGGCGGTATTCCCGCCGACAGCCGCGCGGCGCAGAACCACTTCCTCAAGAAGGATTTCATCCGCCCCGCAATTATCGACAATATCAGGAAGCTCAACAAGATCGCTGAAAGGCGCGGCCAGACGCTGGCGCAGATGGCGATCGCCTGGGTGCTGCGCGGCCGACGCGTGACCTCGGCTCTGATTGGCGCCAGCCGGTCGTCGCAGATCGTCGATTGCGTTACCGCGCTCGACAATATCGAGTTTACAGCCGAAGAGCTCAAGGAGATCGATATCTATGCCAAGGAGGCGGATATCAATCTCTGGGCCAAGTCGGCTGAGCTGGAATAAGATTGAACGCCCGGGCAAAACCCCGGGCGTTTTTCTGGTATAATTTGACGTACGTATAGCAAGAACCTTGCTCAACGGAGGAGCCGCCATGATCCGCAATCCCATCCTGCCTGGATTCAATCCTGACCCGTCCATTTGTCGTGTCGGCGACGATTATTACATCGCGACCTCGACCTTCGAATGGTATCCGGGCGTGCAGATCCATCATTCGCGCGATCTGGTGAACTGGAAGCTGGTGCGCCGGCCGCTGGAGCGTGCCTCGCAGCTCGACATGCGCGGCAACCCCGACAGCTGCGGCATCTGGGCGCCGTGTCTTTCCTATGCCGACGGCCAGTTCTGGCTCGTCTATACCGACGTCAAGCGCTTCGACGGCAACTTCAAGGACGCGCATAATTACATCGTGACCTCGCCCACCATCGAGGGCGAATGGTCCGAACCCGTGTACGTCAATTCCTCCGGCTTCGACCCATCGCTCTTCCATGACGAGGACGGGCGCAAGTGGTTCGTCAACATGCAGTGGAACCATCGTACCGAGAGCTATGGTGGCTCACCGAAATCGCCGGCTTTCGACGGGATCCTGCTACAGGAATGGGACCCGCAGACGAAGGCGCTGAAAGGCCCGATCAAGAACATCTTCGCCGGCAGCCCGCTCGGCCTGGTCGAGGGACCGCATCTCTTCCGCAAGAACGGCTGGTACTACCTGACGACGGCAGAAGGCGGCACGGGTTACGACCATGCCGTGACGATGGCGCGCTCGCGCAATATCGACGGTCCCTATGAGTTGCACCCGAACCGCCACCTGATCACCTCGAAGGACAATCCGGAAGCGGTGCTGCAGCGGGCAGGACACGGGCAATATGTCGAAACGCCTGACGGGCAGGTCTATCACACGCATCTCTGCGGCCGGCCCTTGCCGCCGAAACGCCGCTGCACGCTTGGGCGCGAGACGGCGCTGCAGAAATGCGTCTGGCGCGAGGATGACTGGCTCTATCTCGAAAACGGCACTGTTGTTCCAGATGTCGAGGTGCCGGGCCTTGGCGGTGCGACGCGAGCCGAAAAGCCGGTTCGGAGCGAATATTCCTTCGACGGCGGCGTGTTGCCGGCCGATTTCCAGTGGCTGCGAACGCCGCAGCCGGAGCGCATTTTCAACCTCACGGATCGTCCGGGCCATCTGCGCCTGATCGGCCGCGAAAGCATCGGCTCGTGGTTCGAGCAGGCGCTCGTCGCACGCCGGCAGGAGCACCACAGTTTCCGCGCCGAGACGGTAGTGGAATTCAATCCTGACACTTATCAGCAGGTGGCCGGGCTGACCCACTACTATAATCGCCACAAGTTCCACGCCGTCGTGGTCACGCTGCATGAAAAGCTTGGTCGTTGCGTCACGATCTTCTCCTGTGACGGTGACTATCCGAACGGGCGCATGAGCTTCCCGGCGGACGCGGGTGTTGCGATCCCGGCCGCCGGCCGCGTGCAGCTTTGCATGGAGATCCGCGACAACGACCTGCAATTCTTCTGGCAGACGGAAGGCAAGGGGGCCTGGCAGCCGATTGGCCCCGTTCTCGACGCCGGCGTAGTCTCGGACGAGGGCGGACGCGGCGAGCACGGCTCCTTTACCGGGGCCTTTGCCGGCATCTTCGCCTTCGATACATCAGGCCGGGCAAAGACGGCCGATTTCGACTGGTTCAACTACGAGGAACTGTGAGCGCGATGGCAGGAATCCGCATCGAGCGAATGACCGCCGATCATATCGAGGACTTTTACCGGGCTCTCGATACCGTGGCCCGCGAGCGGAGATATCTGACCCTGCTCGAAGCCCCCGCCGATTGAAGAGACGCGCAAATTCGCGCTGTCGTCGATCGCCGAAGGCAATGTGCATCTCGTCGCTCTCGATGGCGGCGAGCTGGTGGGCTGGTGCGATATAAGACGGCACTTCTTTCTATCGCGCGCTCATTGCGGCGCGCTCGGCATGGGGCTGCTGCCGGGCTATCGCGGGCGGGGGCTCGACCGGCGCCTGATCGAGGCGGCGATCGAGGCGGCGCGTGAAGCGGGTATGATCCGCATCGAATTGGGCGTGCATGCGGACAATGCGCGGGCGATCCGCTTTACGAGGCGGTGGGTTTCATGCGCGAGGGCGTGAGCCGCGACGCGTTTTGCTCCGATGATGAGTACACCGACGTCATCAACATGGCGATGATTTTCAGATAGTTGCGATCGGCATCGGCGCCCTTTGGGCGTGCCGGTCTCAGTCCTTGTCCGTACGTCCCGGCGGCACGACCGCTTCGATGCGCTTGCCGTTTGCGTTCTCGACCGCGATGTACAGGCTGATTTTGCGACGCATGCTTGCCTGGACATCTGTGATCCCGGCACTGCCGCACTACTCGACGTGCCGGCATCATGGACCACCTGTCGACAGTCCATGATCGCCCCAATTCACCGGCCGGCGGCTAGCGCTGGAAGGTTATGTGGATGATGCCGCTCGGTGCCGTCTCCGACTTGACCGTGTAGCCAGCTTCCAGGCCGCGCAGATCGTCCCACAGGCATATGCCACGCCCGAGCAGGATCGGCGTAATCGCCACATGAAGGCGATCGACGAGACCTGCTTTCAGAAAGTCGCGGACGACCGTCGGGCCGCCGCCAACCCGCACATCTTTGGCATCAGCTGCTCTGACAGCTTGCTGGAGCGCATCGGCCGGGGTGGTGTTGAGGAAATGGAACGTCGTGCCACCAGCCATCTCGATGGAGGGCCGAGCCTTGTGGGTGAGAACGAAGACCGGAACCCGGAAGGGCGGCTCGTCGCCCCACCAGCCGCGCCAGTTCGGATCGTCGGGGAATCTGTGGAGACCAAACATGCCGGCGCCCATGATCTCAGAACCCACATTATCGAAATACTCCTTCGCGTAATCGTCATCGAGACCGGTGGTGCCGATCCCGCTGGTATCGTGGAGCACACGCTCACGGAAGGTCCGCGTTGCAGCATAGGCGCCGACGAGTCGCGGCCAATCCTCGCCGAACGGGACTTCGGGCGTCTGGTCCGTCGTTGTCGCGAAACCATCGAGCGAGATCATGAGGTCAACACGTACTGCCACTGGAACTCTCCTTGCGAGTGGTTGATCTGCCTCAATACTAAGGCAAGTGCCTTTATATACGGTTTCAACACTAAGGCAATCGCCTTATTGTCCTTGACCTGCGCCCGAACAGGTTTTAATAAGTCGCATGCCTTACCATTCGACTCCGCTCGACCTTGCCTTTCATGCTCTTAGCGATCCGACCCGCCGCGCGGTGATTTCGCGGCTGGCTGAGGGCGAGGTGCCCGTCACCGTGCTCGCCGAGCCCTTCGACATGGCGCTGCCCTCCTTTGCCCAGCATCTCAAGGTGCTGGAGGATTGCGGGCTGATCGCCAGCGAGAAGCGCGGACGCAGCCGTTGGTGCCGGCTGGTGCAGGCGCGGTTCGACGAGGCGGCGGACTGGATGGTCGCGGAGCGCCGGCGCTGGACCGAACGGCTGGATCGGCTGGAAACCTACCTGGACAAGACGCAAGAGGATGATGAAGGACATGGCAAACCCGTTTGACACCTGGTCGCTCGATCGCGAAATCGTTCTGGTCAAGGTGCTGAATCACCCGCGCGAGAAGGTCTTCGCCGCCTGGATGGACCCCAAGGCACTGGCCGAATGGTACGGCCCCGCCGGCCTTAGAATCGAGAGCCATGAAGCCGATATCCGCGAGGGTGGGGTCTGGCGCTTCGACATGGTGGGCGTGTTCGAGGGCAAGGAGCAGCGCTTCCCGAACCTCATGCGCTTTCTGGAGATCGTGCCGAACGAGCGGATCGTGATGGATTATGGCACGCCCGATTTCAACGACCCCGACCGTTTCCGCGCTACGGTGACCTTCGATGAGCAGACCGACGGCAAGACGGTGCTGACCATGCGCCAACTCCACCCCACTCCCGAGCGTCGCCGGTTCGTTATCGGCTTCGGCGCGGTCGAATACGGACTACAGACGTTGGATGGCCTAGCGGCCTGGCTGGACGGCTGAGGGTTTGGCCAACCGGCCGCGCACCGTGGCGATGGCCAATGCGGCGGGGATTCCCTCGCCGACATCTCAGTCAACGCAATGTTGCGTAAATCAGGCGTTTGGCGGCAGTCGGAGAGGACTCGGACAGTCGCGAAACGATGGATTGTCGCTGTGTGAGGCGCTAACGTTTGACCATGAAGATACTTGCGATTTCCGGCAGTGCGCGCCAGTCGTCTACCAACACGGCCTTGTTGAGGGCTATGCGAACCGTCGCGCCTAACGACATCACCATCGATGTTTTCGACGGTATAGGCGATCTGCCCGTGTTCTCGCCTGATCTGGAGGGGCCCGACCTGCCGGACAGCGTTCGCGCATTCATGCGAATGATCTTCGACAGTGACGGACTGCTCATATCCAGCCCCGAATATGTTCGCAGCATTCCCGGCGGCTTGAAAAACGCGATCGACTGGCTCGTGTCAGGAGATCAGGTCGTCGGCAAGCCGATAGCGCTTGCCCACGCCTCCCACAGGGGAGACGATATGCTGACAATTCTGCGAACCGTGCTTTCAACCATAAGCGCCAGCTTCAACGAAAACCTGTTCTTCCGACTTCCGCTCATGAACGAGACGCCGGAATCGATCCAGGAGATTCTCAAGCGCCCCGCCAACCGCCAGGTCGCGGAGCAGTTCCTCCGGGATTTCGCTTCCTTCTGTCGAACCCAGGGTCATGACAGGCCGGACTCCATCATCCTCTAGGCTCATATTATGCGTCTGGTTCGTCTTTCCGCATCCGGCCGTTTGATAGGAAGAAGTTTTCAGTTCATGCGACGATTTTGAATACTTCGACGGTTGCGGTCATTCTCCAATTTGGAATAATAGACGAGCTCGTTCATCAAGCGAGATCGATGTGGATCTGTCTTCATTGGAAATTTTCCTCGCCGTTGCCGAAGAGGGCAGCGTCACCCGTGCGGCCAAGAGGCTTTCGCGCGCGCCGTCGAATGTCACGACCCGTATTCAGGCTCTCGAGGGACAGATGGACGCCACGCTCTTCAGCCGCGATGGCAAACGCATGACGTTGACACCGGAAGGGCAGCTCTTCGTCTCCTATGCACGGCGACTGACGGCACTGGCCGGGGAGGCGGAGCTCGCGCTGAAGGGCGCCCGCCCGCAGCCGACCCTACGCCTCGGCACAATGGAAAGCACGGCGGCGAGCCGGCTGCCGCCCGTGCTTGCTCGCTTCAACGACCGGAATCCGGATATCGCCCTGAAGCTGACGCTCGGCGCCACGCGGGAGCTGACGAAGGCGGTTCTATCCGGCGAGCTCGATTGCGCGCTGATCGCCACGCCGCAGGGTGAGCCCGGCTGGCTGTCGTCCTCCGGCGTCGATCCGGATGATCTGCATCAGGTGCGGGTCTACGAAGAAGACCTGCTGCTCGTGCTTCCGCCGCAGCATGCCGCGGTCTCGACTCCTCAGGATATTCGCCTTCCGGCGCTCGCAGCCCTGGAGCCGGGCTGCACCTATCGCCAGCTCGCCGAGCGGTGGGTCCGCGCCAACGGCAGGCTGCCGACGGTGGAGATGACCTCCTATCATGCGATCCTTGCCCAGGTTATTGCCGGCAACGCCGTCGGCGTCATGCCGCGGTCGGTGCTCGACATGCTGCCCTGGAGGGCCGAGGTCGCCGTCCACCGGCTCGGTCCCGTCGATACGCTGCTGATTTCGAAGCGCGAGCAGCGGTCCGACCCGCTGCAGGCCTTCGAGCAGATCATGCTCATGTCGGCCGAGCCACCACCCGCCATGCTGCAATAGCAGCGCCTACCATCCAGTCCCGAGCCTAAGTCAAAGAGTTCTACATGCGCATGCCAAATCCCGACGAGAGATCCCGCCGGTTTTCCATCTCGCGGCTGTTTCATCCCATTCTCGCCGGTGCGACGCTGCGCGACCGGCTGCTCGCCTGTCTCGGGGCGCTGGTTTCCATTGCACTGACGGGCCTGCTCTGCGGCGCGCTGTTTGGCGAAGGTTCACATCTGCCGCTGATCGTGGCCCCGATGGGGGCGTCTGCCGTGCTGCTCTTTGCCGTGCCGGCCAGTCCGCTCGCTCAGCCCTGGTCGATCATCGGCGGCAATACGATATCGGCGATCATGGGGGTTGCGGCGGCAAGCGCGATCCATGATCCGATCATAGCGACCGGGGTGGGTGTGTCGCTGGCGATTGCCGCCATGTCCTTTACCCGCTGCCTGCACCCGCCGGGCGGAGCGGCGGCGCTGACGGCGGTGCTCGGCGGTCCTGTCGTCGCCAGCTGGGGCATGCTCTTTCCGTTTGTGCCTGTCGCGCTGAATTCCTGCCTGCTGGTGGCGCTCGGCCTCGTCTTTCACAAGCTGTCACGGCACAATTACCCGCATGTGGTGGCCGCACCCGTCAACACGCACCTGACGGCCGACCGGCCACCGGTGGAACGCGCCGGCTTCCAGGAAGAGGATATCGATGCGGCACTCGCCAAACTCAACGAGACCTTCGATATCGACCGCGCCGATCTCGCCCGGCTGCTGCGTCAGGTCGAATTCGAGGCCGTCGCGCGTTCGAATGCGGACATCAAATGCGCCGATATCATGTCGCGCGACGTCATCGCGGTCGATGCCGATGCGACGGTGGAGCAGGCGCGCTGGCTGCTGCTCAATCACAATATAAGGACTTTGCCGGTGCGCGATGAGGCCGGGAAATTGATCGGCACCGTCGGCCTTCGGGAGCTTGCGCTCGCCTCGGGTTCGGTGGAGCGGCTGGTCTCGCCGGCGACAACCGCGCGTGCCGACGCCGTGGCGATGGGGCTGCTGCCGGATCTGACGGATGGGCGCACCCATGCGGTCATTATCGTCGATGAGGAAAAACGTATCATAGGGCTGATTTCGCAGACGGATCTGCTGAGCGCCGTTGCGCGAGCATTGCCGAAGGGCGGCAGGACCACGGCTGACGCGGCTTAACGCCGATCAGCGCATGCCGAGATAGGCGAGCAGGCAGGCCGCCGCTGCAGTGACGGCGAGTTTCGGCCATCTGTCGTCGAAGACGAAGGCAAGCAACGCGCCCCCGGCAAGGGTGACGCCAGCGCTCCAGAAACTTTTGTCGGCGCAGGTCAGCGCGAGGGCGGCGAGGAAAACAGCGCTTGCCACCATCGTCACCGGAGCCGAGGCCCTGACGATGTCATCCTCCACTACATAGGGGAGGATGAAGCGCCGCAGGCTGAGGGCGAGGGTGGCTGCGAGCAGAAGGTCGGTCAGGAAAGGCATGGCGCGTCCGGTGGTTTCCACCGAAACGCGTGCAAGTGATGTGCCAGTCGCGGGGAGTTTCAGCCGATCCTTGTGTTTGCGCGTGAATCGGGTCGGCGAGCGACCGGGCTTCGGCTCTTTATGCCCATTTATTGAATTGAGGATGATCAAAAAAGGATCAGAAGATCGATCTGCGCAAAAAGTCATCCCTGGAGCTGCCTGTCGGACTCGGGCTTCTGTCCCGGCAGGCATACAGCGGCAGGCTATTCGATGCCCCCATCCTGCGGCCGCGAGGGCATTACCAGCTCGGCGATGACACCAAGAATCCGCTTCGGTTTCCGTGCTTCGTTTGCGGTTTCACCGCCATACGTCAGCGGATGCGGGTCCTCGATCGGTGGCAGCGGCTGGCATTCGATGCAGAGGCAGCGGTAGGGTTTGATCGCCGCGGTCTTCATGCTGCCCGCCGGCTCCAGCTTGCAAATGGATCGGGCAGGTTGCGCCAGCGCTCAGGCGTGAAGGCGTCGCTGTCAACCAGGCAGGCGTCGAGCTCCCGCCTGATCCAGGCCTCATCCATGGGGTCGGCGCCGATGAAGACGATTTCCTGGCGGCGGTCGCCCCAGATGGGGTCGAGATAGGGGCTGATGGTGCGCAGGAAGGCGGGCTCCTGCGGCCACTGTTCACGCGGAACGGCCGCCCACCAGAGACCCATCTTGCCGGTGCGGACGAGCGCGCCGGCCTGGCTGATCTCGCCAGCATGGTGCGGGCGGGTCGCGAGCCAGAAGAAGCCTTTGGCCCGGACGACACCAGGCCAGCTTCTGTCGAGAAAAACCTGCAGCTTGGCGGGATGGAAGGGACGCCTTTCGCGATAGACGAAGGAACGGATGCCGTATTCTTCGGTTTCCGGCACATGGTTCTTGAACCCGTGCAGTTCCTTGTACCAGAGCGGGTGGGTCTCGGCTTTGTCGATATCGAAGCGGCCGGTGCCCAGCACATCCTTCAATGCCACCTTGCCGAAATCCGTCTCGATGATACGGGCATCCGGATTGAGGCCGGCGATGATCTTGCGGGCCACATCGCGCTGGTCTCCGGTCGCGGTGCCAATCTTGTTCAGCACGACGACATCGGCAAATTCGATCTGTTCGACGAGCAGGTCGACGATCGTCCTGTTGTCGCCATCGCCCGCGGTTTCGCCGCGGTCGGCGAGGAAATCGGACGAGGCGTAGTCGGCAAGCAAGTTGGCGGCGTCGACGACGGTGACCATCGTATCGAGGCGGGCGACATCGGAGAGGCTTGCCCCATTCTCGTCGCGGAATTCGAAGGTGGTGGCGATGGGCAGGGGTTCGGCAATGCCTGTGGATTCGATCAGCAGGTAATCGAAGCGGCTTTGGTCTGCGAGCTGGCGGACTTCCTTCAGGAGATCGTCGCGCAGCGTGCAGCAGATGCAGCCATTGGTCATTTCGACGAGCTGCTCTTCCGTGCGCGAGAGATTGGCGCCGCCATCGCGCACAAGCGCGGCATCGATATTCACCTCGCTCATGTCATTGACAATGACGGCGACGCGCAGGCCTTCGCGGTTGGAGAGGACATGATTGAGCAGCGTCGTCTTGCCGGCGCCGAGGAAGCCGGAGAGGACAGTAACGGGAAGTCGTTTATCCATGATGTCACCGTATTATGTTATAACGTTACATATGTGCTCAACAAAAAAAGGCGGAACGGGGTGTCGCCGCCTTCTTTCGCCGCAGCGCTCGCGGGGGGCGGGGGCTGCAAGTTCGGCTGGATGCGCCAGCGGCGCTCCGTCAATGTTCATCTGACGCATGGCCGAGTTAAACCCGGCTTGCGTTCAGGTCATGCGCTGGCGAGGCAGCTTCTCATGCTATCGGCGATGCCGCGCATGAGGGTGAAATAGAGATCGGGGCCGGCAGGCAGCGTAGCGGCTTCCGGGTCCAGCACGCCCGACTTAGCGTTTGTGCCCTCGATGACGATATTGACGAGGCGCGGTTCGAATTGCGGCTCGGCGAAGACGCAGGTCGCGCCGAGATCGCCGACCTTCTTGTGGATTTCCGAGACGCGCTCGGCCCCAGGAATGGTCTCGGGGCTAACGGTGATCGAGCCAGCGACACGGATATGGTAGCGGTGCTCGAAATATTGATAGGCATCGTGGAAGACGATGAAGGGCTTGTCCTTCACAGGTGACACGATGGCGGTGATTTCCTTGTCGAGCGCGTCGAGCCTGTCATCCAGCGCCTTGGCATTGGCCTCATAGGTCAGTGCATTCTCGGGGTCGGCTGCGACCAGCGTGGTGGTGATCTCGGTCGCCATCGCCTTGGCATTCATGGGGTCGAGCCAGAGATGGGTGTCGAAGGCGCCATGGTCATGATCGGCGTCGGCATGTTCATGCTCCGCGGCGGGAGCGCCATCGTGCTCGTCGCCATCGTCATGCGCCTCAAAGGCGCCGCCTTCGCGGAAGGGCAGCTTCACTAGGCCCGGCGCATCGTCGAGCCGAGCGACGATCGCGTCGGAGCCCAGCGATTGCAGCGGCTTTTCGAGGAAGGCTTCGAGGCCGGGGCCGACCCAGAAGATCACCTTGGCTTCCTGAAGAGCGCGGGCGTTGGAGGGTTTCAGATTATAGGTATGCGGGGAGGCGGCGCCGTCGACGATCAGTTCCGGCTTGCCGACGCCCTGCATGATGGCTGCAACCAGCGAATGGATCGGCTTGATCGAGGTGACCACGACAGGGGCATCGGCGGCCTGGGGAGACCCGGCGAAAAGAAGAGCCAGGATTGCGAGGGAAAGGCCCATCGCCAGTTTCATCAGCATGCTCCGCTTGAATTGCAATTGTTATGTTATTACATCAATTGCGTTATGCTATAACGTGTGCAATAGCAGGATGCAACAGCACTTTCGGAAAATTTGATGCTTTCTCCCGCAAATAGTCCCGACAGGATCAGGGCCGAAACGCTGGTTTCGCTCGAAAATGTCGGCGTTCGCCGCGGCGGTCGCTGGCTGGTGCGCGGCGTGGATTTCTCCGTTTCGCGCGGCGAGATCGTCACGCTGATCGGCCCCAACGGCTCCGGCAAATCGACAAGCGCCAAGGCGGCGATCGGCGTGTTGAAGCCCGATGAGGGCAGGGTCATGAAGAAAGCCGGCCTCAAGGTCGGTTATGTGCCGCAGAAGCTCGCGATCGATTGGACATTACCGCTTTCCGTACGCCGGCTGATGACGCTGACCGGGCCGCTGCCCGAGGCCG
Organism: Rhizobium sp. BK650; assembly: GCF_014195325.1. Taxonomy (GTDB): domain Bacteria; phylum Pseudomonadota; class Alphaproteobacteria; order Rhizobiales; family Rhizobiaceae; genus Rhizobium. The sequence goes on from NZ_JACIBK010000001.1 coordinate 784,418, forward strand.
ATATCATGGCGGCACTGGAAGCATCCGGCATGGCGCATATGCTGGATGCGCAGGTGCAGCACCTCTCGGGTGGCGAATTCCAGCGGGCGCTGATGGCGCGCGCCATTGCCCGCAAGCCGGATCTTCTCGTGCTCGACGAGCCAGTGCAGGGCGTGGATTTCGCCGGTGAGATCGCGCTTTACGACCTCATCAAATCGATCCGCAATACGACCGGCTGCGGTATTCTGCTGATCTCGCACGATCTGCACGTCGTCATGGCGGAGACCGATACAGTGATCTGCCTCAACGGCCATGTCTGCTGCCGCGGCACGCCGCAGACGGTCAGCCAGAGCCCGGAATATGTGCGCCTATTCGGCAGCCGTGCGGCGCAGACGCTTGCCGTCTACAGCCACCATCACGACCATACGCATCTGCCCGACGGGCGCGTGCTGCATGAAGACGGTTCGGTGACCGATCATTGTTATCCCGAGGATGGGCATCACCATGATCATGACGATGGGCTCGGGCATGGACGTGATCACGGGCACGAGCATTCGCACGATCATGCCGAGGCTTATGCTCACGCTCATGCCGATGGAGATCAGTCGCACGGGCATGCGCATGCAGAAGCGCACGCCCATACCCACACGCATTTCCAGAGCGGAGCCAAAAGCGGGGAGGACCGACATGCTTGACGATTTCTTCGTGCGCGCAGTCCTTGCCGGCGTCGGGCTGGCGCTGACGACCGGGCCGCTGGGCTGTTTCATCATCTGGCGGCGCATGGCCTATTTCGGCGATACGATCGCCCATTCGGCGCTGCTGGGCGTCGCGCTCTCGTTGCTCTTCGAACTCAACCTGACGCTGGCCGTCTTCGTGGTGGCTGCCGTTGTCTCGATCCTGCTGCTCTTGCTGCAGAAGCGTCAGGCGCTGTCGGCCGATGCGCTGCTCGGCATCCTCTCGCATGCGACGCTGGCTATCGGCCTCGTCATGGTAGCCTTCATGACCTGGGTGCGCATCGATCTTATCGCCTTCCTGTTCGGCGATATCCTGGCGGTGTCGACCAGCGATATCGCGCTGATCTGGGGTGGCGGCATTCTTGTGCTCGCGGCGATCGCCTGGCTGTGGCGTCCGCTCTTGGCAGCCACCGTCAATCCGGAACTGGCAGAGGCCGAAGGCCTGCGGCCGGAGCGGGCGCGGCTGTTCTTCATGCTCTTGATGGCCGTCGTCATCGCCATTGCCATGAAGATCGTCGGCATCATGCTGATCACCTCGCTGCTGATCATTCCGGCGGCAACGGCGCGGCGCTTCTCATCGACGCCGGAACTGATGGCCGTGCTCGCCTCGCTGATCGGCGCGGTCGCCGTCGTCGGCGGGCTCTTCGGCTCGCTGACCTATGACACGCCGTCCGGCCCGTCGATCGTCGTCGCCGCCCTCATTCTTTTCATTCTGAGCCTGCTTCCCGCCTGGCGCGGGCGCAGGGACCTGCAAGGACAAGGCTCATGAACGCACCGCAAATGACCCGCAACCAGATGCTCGTCTTCGACGTGCTCGAAAAGGCAGAGGGACCGCTCAGCGCCTATACGATCCTCGACAAGCTGCGCGACCAGGGTTTTCGCGCGCCGCTGCAGGTCTATCGCGCGCTGGAAAAGCTGCTCGAATATGGCGTCGTGCACCGGCTCGAAAGCATCAATTCCTTCGTCGCCTGCGCCCATCCGGGCGAAGACTGCCACAGCCACGGCATCGTCGCCTTCGCGATATGCGAAAGCTGCGGGCAGGTGATCGAGTTCCACGACCATGAAGTGGACCACCGGCTGATGGGCTGGGTGCGCAGCCAGAAGTTCAAGCCGGCGAAGACGACGATCGAGATCCGCGGCACCTGCGAGGCTTGTGCGGCTTAACTGGCAAGCGCCGGACGAAAACGATACTCCCCTCCTCTCGTGATCATGCTCGACGCTGGGCCGCGCCGGGGCCGCCTCGTCCCGGCGACTAATGCTCAGCCGTCGGGAGATCAAAGCTTCGATCCGCCGTCGGCATGGATGATGTCGCCGGTGATCCAGCGGGCCTGGTCGGAGGCGAGGAAAGCGATGACGTCGCCGATATCCTCGGGCACGGCGAGGCGTTTGAGGGATTGCATGCCAAGCGCGAAATCTCGGCCGGCATCGGTCTTGGTGAAGTTGGACATATCCGTCTGGACGACGCCGGGAGCCACCGCATTGACGCGGATGCCGCGTGGGCCGAGGGCGGCGGCGAAGTGGGTTACGAGTGTGTCAATCGCTCCCTTGGTCGCGGCATAGGCATAGATCGTTCCGACCGAGGCACGGGCGGCGAGCGAGGAGACGAGCACGATGCTGCTGCCCTCATGCAGGATCGGTAGCAGTTGCTGCACGAGGAAGAAGGGGGCGCGGACATTGACGGCGAAGAGCCGGTCGAAATCCTCCACCGTCGTCTCCTCGATGGGGGCCGCCCTGGAGATACCGGCATTGGCGACAAGGATATCCAGCCGGTCGCCGACGATTTCGCGCACGCGGGCGGCGAGCTTATGCGGCCCGTCGGGGAGCGAAAGATCGGCGCCGACGGCTTCGGCGCGGCCGCCGGCGAGGCGGATGTTCTCCACGACCACTTCGGCTTCCTGTTTGCCGCTCGAATAGTGAACAAGCACCTGGGCGCCGGCCTTGGCGAGAGCGAGCGCAGCCGCGCGGCCGATGCCGCGCGATGCTCCCGTGACCAGGGCAGTTTTTCCGTTGCATTTGGTCACAGTGCTCTCCTCAGGCGTTGGTGCCGCCATCGACGGTCAGGCTGGCGCCGGTGATGTAGCTGGCCTCCGGGCCGGCGACGAAGGCGACCATGGCGGCGATGTCATCGACGTGGCCGTAGCGCTTGAGTGCCGTATTGGCGATCTGCGGTTCGGCCCAGTCGCCGGCGGCGGGGTTCAGATCGGTATCGATCGGACCCGGCTGGACGTTGTTGACAGTGATGCCGCGCGATCCGACTTCACGGGCGAGGCCCTGCGTGAACATCTTCACCGCGCCTTTGGTCGCGGCATAGGCGACAAGGCCTGGCGTCATCATGCGTTCGCCGACGCAGGAGCCGATGGTGATGATGCGACCGCCATCCGGCAGGTGCTTCAGGGCCGCCTGTGTGGCGATGAAGACGCCGCGCAGGTTGATGTCGATGACGCGGTCCATATCCTCGATCGTCGTTTCCTCGAAGGGCTTCGGAATGGCCGTGCCGGCATTGTTGACGAGGATATCGAGGCTGCCGAAAGCGGCGACGGTCTGCTCGACCGCAGCTATGACGGCCTTGGCGTCAGCCGCATCCGCCTGGATGGCGATTGCCTTGCCGCCGGCCTTTTCGATCTCGCCGACGACGGCTGCGGCGGCATCTGCGCCCTTGGTGTAGGTGATGGCGACGCTGGCGCCTTCGGCTGCCAGTCGTTTTGCGATGCCGGCACCGATGCCGCGCGAGGCGCCGGTGACGAGGGCGGTCTTTCCATTGAGCTTGGTCATTGTCTGTTTTCCTTGTGCTCTTGTTGAATTTCGGGCGCGGTTAAGGGTTCGCGGGCTTGGCCGCGTTGCGCTCATTTCGGGTTGACGTCGGTATCGGGTTTAGTCGGCGGTCATGCCCAGAGCGGCATGGCTGCGGCCGATGGCAAGGGTGGTTGCCCGGCCCGCGGCGGCATAGGCTGACGTGATGCGTATGACGATTGCAGGCATGGGGCTAATCCTTGACATCGCTTGTCCTACGGGGCGATCCCGTCGTTTTCTCCCTGTTTCCGAGAGTTCCCGTCGGGGGGGGGGTCGCTTCCGTTGAGCAAAGATTTAGGCGCTGCTTGCCCATATGAAAAAGACTTTGTAAGTGTGATGGCATGCCTGAAAAGTATGGGGTGCTCACATCGAACTCCGACATCTTCGCTATTTCATCGCCGTCGCCGAGGAGGGCAGCCTGACTGTTGCCGCCGAGCGTCGGCTGCATACGGCGCAGCCGTCGCTCAGCCGGCAGATCCGCGATCTCGAACAGGAGATCGGTGTGGCGCTGTTGATGCGCAGCGCCCGCGGCGTGGAGCTGACAGAGGCGGGCAAGGTGTTTCTCGATCACGCGCGGCTGGCCGTCGCGCAGGTGGAGGCCGGGCGGGACGCGGCCCGGCGGGCAGCGCGGCCGGCCAAGCCCGGCTTTGCCGTCGGCTTCCTGAGCGGGCAGGAGGTCAACTGGCTGACGGAGACCACGCGGCTTTTAGGGCCTGAACTGCGCAATATCGAGATGACGGTGTCGAGCGAGAATTCGCCTGATTTGGCGGACGGTCTTTCCAGCGGCCGTCTGGATGTGGCCTTCCTGCGGCACGAGCCTAATCATCCCGAACTCGACTACGTGACGGTGGCGACGGAGCATTTCGTCGTGCTGATGCCGAGCGACCATCGCCTTGCCCGCGAGCAAAGCATCGATGTGCGCGAGCTTGCCAAGGAGACCTTCATCGGTGGCTCCGACATTGCCGGGCCGATGCGCCGGGCGATCGAGGATTATCTGGCGGCGAGCGGCCTCAACATCGAGCCGGCGCATCGCGTCCATAATCTCACCATGGCCATGTCGCTGATCGCCTCGACGCGTGGCGTGGCGCTGCTGCCCGCCTATGCCGAAAACTTCCTGCCCTGGTCTGTGACCAGCCGGCCGCTGAGGGGCGAACCGCCGACCATCGATCTCGCCGTCGGCTATAACAGGTCGAACAGTTCGCCGACGCTTGCCTATTTCCTGTCCAGGCTGAAGCAGTTCGGCAAGGAGCAGGTGCAGGCGGCGAAAGGTGGCGTCCGCTGAGTTCTATTCCTTGACGGGCGCAAGTGCTGCGAGATGCCGCAAATCCTCATTCTCCTCCGGCACGTTCTCCGCCAGACGCGCGGCCGATATGACGGGCAGCCAGGCGAAGATCTTTTCGGAACTGATGTCACTGCCCTTGGCGTAGGTGACGACATAGGCTTCGGCAATCGAGGGCAGGGCGCGGCGCAGCAGCAGATAGGTGCGGCAGACATCGGCGGCCGGGCTGCCGCTGCAGGCGTCCAGCCAGTCGATGATCGTCGTGTCACTGCCGGCGCCGAGGATATTCCACGGGTGAAAATCGAAATGGCAGAGGCGGTCGCCATCGGGCAGGGCCTGGAGATCGGCGAGCAGGCGGTCCCGCAGGGTGTGTTGCAGGTCTTTCGCTTGTCGGATGTGGATTGACAGCCTTGCTTTCAGCGATGGCAGACCGGTGCCGGGTTCGCGGTGCAGGCGCTGGTGGAGCGCTGCCATCTCTTTGATGGCCGAGAGCGGCGGTTCCGGCAGCATCTCATCGGCAAGGCTCGTACCGGGCGCGCGATCCATCAGCAGTCCCCAGCGACCGTGATAATCGCCGACGACGTGGATTCTCGGCACGGGCAGCGAAAGCGCCTCGGCAACCGCCAGATTGGCGGCCTCGCGGAAGGCCGGGGCTTTCGGGCGGCCGGGCCGGTAGAGCTTGAGCGCCAGCGTGCCATGTTCGTAGACTTCAGCTTCCTTGCCGGCACCGAGCAGACGGCCGATTTCGGTCATGTCAGGCTCCCATTTCATCCCATGTCTTTCAGGCGATGTGGTGCGCATTTCCGTGGCGGGAAGAGGGGCAGATGTTGCGATTGTTGCGGCTGCGGAGACACTGTGTCTGCGCCGGCAGGGTTTATCCCGCGCGCAAGCCGTGGATGATGGCGGCGACATGAGGCTATTGCCGATATCCATGGCCGAGAAATTGGGGGTGTCATGACCATCAACAACAAAGGCTGCGAAGCCATCGCCTGCCGCGGCGAGCAGATCCTGTCGCGCGAGCTGCTGCTGAGCGGCACCTTCGCCGACCTGTTGGCCGGGGAAGCGCCATCGCTCAAGCTTCTCAGCGACAAGGAGCGACAGGCCTCCCTCGCATCGATACTTGCCGAGCGGCCGGCGGGCGACGTCTGGATTTTTGCCTATGGTTCGCTGATCTGGAACCCGATCATCCTCAGCGTCGAAAGCAGGAAAGCCCGCATCGAGGGCTGGCGCCGGTCCTTTTGCCTTGCCACCGTTTCCGGGCGGGGTTCGCCTGACAATCCAGGTCTCGTGCTCGGCCTCGATGCGGGCGGGGCTTGCAATGGTGTCGCGTTGCGGATTGCGGAAGAGGATATCCAGCACGAACTGGAGCTGTTGTGGCGGCGGGAGATGGTGGCCGAGGCCTATATTCCCCGCTGGGTCGATCTGCTGGATGAAGACGGTAGCCGCTTTGGAAGCGGCATCACGTTCACCATGAACCCGCTCGCAAATACCTATGCCGGCGGGCTTTCGAGGGAGGCGACCGTTCAGCGGCTTGCAACTGCTTCGGGCAGCATCGGCAGTTCGGCCGACTATCTGTTCCGCACGCGTGAAGGCTTGCGGGCGCTCGATATGTGGGATGAGTTTCTGGAAGAGCTCGCCATCGAGGTGGAGGAAGCGCAACGCCGGCTGCAGCCGATCCCTGCCGAGGAATCTCGATCCGTCATTGTGCTGGAGGCCCCGCTGGAGTAGCGGAGCCTTCGACGCTGGTTTGCCGATCAGCCGGCGGCGCGTTCGGCGGGCGGACGGCGGCGCAGGCTCGCTATCTTGATCGCCGGAGGCTGGTAATTGGCTTCCAGCGGGCCGGTTTCGGTGCCTGGCGGTACGATGGCGTCGATGGCGTCGAGCAGTTCGTCGCTAAGACGTACCTGCGTGCCGGCCAGGAGATCATCGAGCTGCTCCATGGTTCGCGGTCCGAGGATTGCCGACGTGACGCCCGGATGGGCGATGACGAAGGCAAGCGCCATGTGGGTGAGCGAGATGCCGGCACCTTCGGCGAGCGGGATGAGCTGCTCGACGGCGTCGAGGCTGTTTTCGTTCGACATCTGCTTGGGGAAATAGGCGACGCGGGTGCTGTCCGGCTGGGCGGCACCTCGGCGATAGCGGCCGGTCAGCATGCCCATGGCAAGCGGGCTCCAGACGAGCGCGCCCATGCCATAGCGTTCGAGCGTCGGCAGGACTTCGCGCTCGATGCCGCGATGCAGGATCGAATAGGGCGGCTGTTCGGTGCGGAAGCGGGCCAGCCCTCGCTTTTCGGCTACCCATTGCGCCTCGATGATGTCGGAAACGGGGAAGGTGGAGGAGCCGATGGCGCGGATCTTGCCCGCGCGCATCAGGTCCGTGAGGGCCGAGAGCGTTTCCTCGATATCGGTGTCGGGAGCGGGGCGGTGCATCTGGAAGAGATCGATATAATCGGTCTGCAGACGGCGCAGCGAATCTTCCACGGCGCGATAGATCCAGCGGCGCGAGCTACCCTGCTGGTTTGGATCCTGGCCCATCGGGATGAAGCATTTGGTTGCGAGCACGACATTGTCGCGCCGACCCTTCAGCGCCTTGCCGACGATCTCCTCGGATTCGCCGTGGCTGTACATGTCGGCGGTGTCGATGAAGTTAATGCCGGCGTCGAGCGCCTTGTGGATGATGCGGATGGAATCGTCGTGATCGGCATTGCCGATGGCCCCGAACATCATGGCGCCAAGGCAATAGGGGCTGACCTTGATGCCGGTGCGGCCAAGGGGACGGTATTGCATCTTCGTTTCCTTCGAATTCTGAGCTGCCCCGCAAGGCAGATTTTTGAATCTGGTAAAAGTCCCGACAGCGGCCTTGCATCTGGCAAAGTCTCGCCGAACAGGGTATAAGAGCGCATCCGGAACGTGGTTCCGTTTATACGGAACTATGTTCCGTTTTGCAAGGGGTGTTGATGTGACTGACGGGACGGACAGCCCGGGCGAGGCGCGTGAGGCTGATGGCGGCCATGAAAGGCCTGTAAGAGCGGATGCGCGGCGCAACCTGGATTCGCTGCTGAAAGCCGCCTTGAATGTATTTGCCACCTCCGGCGTAGATGCGCCGGTACGCGAGATCGCGGAAAAGGCCGGTGTCGGCGTCGGCACGGTCTATCGCCATTTTCCGCAGCGCTCCGATCTCATCAAGGCGGTCATGCGCAACGAAGTGGATGCCTGTGCCGATGCCGCGGTGACGTTTGCTGCAGAATATGAGCCGGGCGAGGCGCTGTCGCGCTGGATGCAGCGCTTTGCCGATTTCATCATGGCCAAGCGCGGCCTTGCCGCGGCGCTCCATTCCGGCGATCCGGCCTATGAGGCCTTACCTGCTTATTTCGATCAGCACATGATCCCGGCCCTGCAGGGTCTGCTGGATAAAGCGGTTGCCGCGGGAGCTGTACGCGGCGATGTGGAGGCAAGCGAACTCATCCGGGCCGGCGCGCAGCTATCCAATCTCGGGCAGGGAGACGATCCGGCGACGACGCGGCGGATGATTGCGCTGCTGGTGGATGGGTTGCGATATCGGGCAGGCGTGAAGGGCTGAGGGTCTTAATCTTCGCCTCCTGTCATCAGGCTGCCGCGGTCTTTTCCTTCGGTTTCAGCAGAATAATCAGCAGCAATCCGGCGATGATGAGAGCCGCACCTTCGAGGTGATAGGTCTGCAGTTTTTCGCCGAGGATCAGATAGGCGAGCACGGCGATGAAGATCGTCTGGATGTAGAGGAGCACGCCGGCGCGGGCGGCACCCAGCGCCTCGATGCTGCGGTTGAAGAGATAATACATGAGCGCGCCGCCGGGAATCGCGACATAGGCGAGCGCGATCAGGCCGCTGGTATTCAGCGTCGTCCGTTCGTCGGCGGCGAGCTCGTAGAGGTAGAAGGGCAGGGCTGTCAGCGCGGCGGCGCCGAGCAGCAGGACGAGCAGGGCAAGCCGGTTCAGATCGAATTTTGCCCGGCGCAGCAGCACTGTGTAGAGGCTGAAGCAGAAGGCGCCGGCGACGATCCAGAGTTCGCCGGGGTTGAAGTCGAGCCGCAGAAGTGCGGCCGGGCTGCCTTTGACGATGATGACGACGATGCCGAGGAAGGCGAGGATCGAGCCGGCGACTTGCCAGCGGCCCATCGGCTCTGCCAGCATCAGGCGGGCGAGGATCATGGTGATGATTGGGATCAGCGCGATGATGATGCCGGCGGTGGTGGCATCGGCATGCTGGAGGCCGACAAAGATCAGGCCCTGGCAGACGGCGAGCCCCATGCCGCCGATGAAAAGCAATTCGAGGCCACGCCTCCGCACCAAGGCAAGCATCTCGCCGAAATGGTGATGCACGATGGGCAGCAGGATGGCGAAGGCGATCAGCACGCGCCAGAAACAGAGCGCCCAGGGCGGCATTTCCGAGGAGACCCATTTGGCGGCGATGTAAACGCCGGCTGAGAGCAGCCAGCAGAGGACGCCGACGGAATAGGCTCCGGCAAGCGAACCGCCCACCGCCTTTTCCGCCCCGACAGTGTCGTCACGATGGACTGCCAAGACATGCATCGCCATCGGCAATTTATGCCACAGTTTTCCGTCGCCGCACAGATGAGAGGCATTGGCAATAAGCGGTAAGAGGCTGGCCTATCCTTCGACATCGAAGATGATGGCGAGCGCGCGGTTCTCGTCGATATCGTGAAGGCGGGCGAGATCCTGCACGGATTGATGCGCTTGCGCCTCGATGCCGCGTTTTCTCAGTTTCTCCAGCAGTTCGGCCTGTGACTGGCCGGTGACATCGGCTAGCGCCGAGAGCGGGGCGCCGACGAGCGCCAGCTCGATCGGGCGTTCCAGCTGCGGCCCGGTGATCTGGCCCCAGCTGAAGAAGGAAGCGGCGAGAATGACGGCGAAAACCGCAACGCTGTAGCTGCCCCAGCGCGCCTTCAGATGTGACTGGAACGGCCTGATGTTGGCGACGATGTGACAGATGGCGCCGACCACGAAGAGCCAGGAAAACCACTGGTGAACGACGGTCATCAGGCCGCGCTCGCACTCGAAGAACATCAGGATGCCGGTGCCGGCCATCAGCAGGAAGGCGCCGGTTGTCAGCGGTGTCGCCCATGTGCGCACCGTCACTCTAGCGGCCATTGCCGTCACTCCCGATCTCAAGGCCGACAAAGGCGAGATAGGGTTCGAGAGACGGCAGTTCGTCGGCGGTCACGATGGCGCCTATGTAGCCATCGGGGCGCACCAGAACCCATTCGCCTGAGGACAGGCCGTAATGGGTTTTCAACTCAGCGCCGGTGTCGATAAGGTCGCCGCGCGGTCCTGTCCGGTGGATATGCAGTCCGGGCCGGGGTCGGGGGCCGTCACCGGCCTCGACCTCGTGGCCGATCAGCGTCCAGTGCGTTCCGCAAAACAGGTTGAAAAGCCTGATCTGCTGGCCGGCAGCACCTTGCATGATCGCATCCGGCGCCCGGTCGCCGGCGAGCGCGCCATTGTCACGTGCGGGGTTTTCCATCGCGAGCCGAGATCCCGGATAGCAGAGGTCGAGCTGGTGCACCTCGCGCCCGCGGCGTATCAATCCGGCCTTGGCGGCTTCCAGAAGAGAAGTTGCAAGGCCGAGCATCTGTGCTGCGATCGGCCGGCGTTCGGCCTCGTAGGTGTCGAGCAGGTCATTCGGCGCGCCGGCAAGCACTGCGGCGAGTTTCCAGCCGAGATTATAGGCGTCCTGCACGCTCGTGTTGAGGCCTTGTCCGCCGGTCGGCGGATGCGTATGGGCGGCGTCGCCGGCGAGGAATACACGGCCGACGCGGTAACGATCGGCAAGCCGCGCATTCATGTGAAATGCCGAAGCCCAGGAAACGGCGGTGACGACGAGATCGGACCTGCCGCTTCTGTCGGCAAGGATGGCGGAGAGGCCTGCCGCGCTGAGATCGACATCGCCGTCAAGCGCAATCGGCCCCTGGACCTGGAACATGCCGGTTCCCGCCAGTGGGCAGATCGAAATCTGGCGTGCCATGTCGCCTTCGCCGAAACGATGCCAAAAATCGCGGGACAGGCCTTCGATCTCGACATCGGCGACGAGCGCCCGGACGCCAAGCGTCTTTCCAGGAAAATCGATGGCGAGCGTGTGGCGGACAAAGCTTCTGCCGCCGTCGGCCCCCACAAGATAGCGGAAGCGCTCGACGACTTCCTGCGCCGGGCCTGCCATCCGGGCGGTAACGCCGTCCTCGTCCTGTTCGAAGGCGACGAGTTTCACGCCGTAGTCGACCTGATGGCCGAGTTCCTGCAGGCGCTCACGCAGCACCCGTTCGGTCAAGAACTGCGGGACGAGAAGGGGGATCTGATAGGGCTCGGCATCGGTGGGAGCGGGAAGTGTCATGACATCGGACACGTCTTCGCTTCCATCCTCCCGATATTCGCACTGCGGCGGGTAGGTGCCGCCCGCCGCAACGATCCTGTCGATGACGCCGAGGTCTTCGAAGACTTCCTGCGTTCTCGGCTGGATGCCCTTTCCGCGCGAGCCGCAGAAGGGGTCCTGCATCTGCTCGATGATGCGGAAAGGGATGGCGCGTCTTGCAAGCTCGATCGCCAGGGTCAGTCCCGCGGCGCCGGCACCGCAAATCAGTACGTCGGCAGAGATTTTCTGTGACATGACAGCTCCAATGTGTGTATTATGCACGTATATCAGGAGCGAAGCATGCCGTCAACAAATTACGTGCAAAATACACGCATTAACGAGCAGCTGCGGGAGTTGCATTCCGCTCTGATCGATATCGTTTCGATGATGAACCGGCCGCAGCGCGATGAAATGCTGATCCGCGAGGCAGGAATTCCGCTGGACAGGGCTTTATTTCCACTGCTCGTCGGCATCGAGCGGCGTGGCCCGATAGGCATTGTCGACCTTGCCGACCGCATCGGCCGCGACCACACGACAGTCAGCCGTCAGGTCGCCAAGCTTGAGAGCCTGGGTCTCGTGGCGCGGCAGGACAGCAAGGCGGACAGGCGGGTGAAGCAGGCGGTCATAACGCCCGAGGGCAAGGCTATGACGGATCTCGTGGACCGGGCCCGCGAGCGGATGGGAAAGGCAATTTTTCAATCCTGGGCGCCTGACGAGATCGACGATCTCGTCAGGCTCATGCGAAAATTCGCAGATGCGGCAGGTGGAGATTTCTGAGCCGCTATCGTCGGCTCAGAAATGAAGCTTTGCCCTGTCAGGACTGCGCCCGGCTCGCGGACGTTGCCGAGATCGCTGACAGCGTTTGCGCGTCGCGGCCGTAGATATCGTCGAAATAGTGGATGACGCCGTCATCCGTTGGCCAGGCGGTGAAATAGGAAACGTACACGGGAACCTCTTCGGGAACCGGCATGTCCTGCTTGCCGCCGGCAGCGATCTGCTGGTCGACGAACTCGACGGAGGTCTTCAGGACCGCGGCAGCCATCGCCTTCGGGTTTTCCAGGCGCACGCAGCCATGGCTGAACATGCGGTCCTGCGAGGCGAATTTGCCGCGCGCCGGCGTGTCATGCATGTAGATATCGTGGGGGTTAGGGAAGAGGATCTTCAGCTGCCCGAGCGCATTATCAGGACCCGGAGGCTGGACGACGCCGATGTTTTCGAGCGGCTGCGACCAGTCGACCTTGGCCGACGGCATCGGCTTGCCCTTGACCGAGACCTTGTAGCCCTCCTTATCCAGATAGGCGGGGTCGTGCTTCAGATGCGGCAGCATCTCGTTGCGGATGATCGATTGCGGCACGCCCCAGTCGGGGTTGAATTCGACCGTCTTGATCGAGGCGTCGAAGAAATTCGTCTGATGGTCCTGCTGGCCGATCACGGCCTTCATCGACAGCGTCAGCGTGCCGTTTTCATAATAGTAGGCCATGTAGGCCGGCTGGTTGATGAAGACGTAGCGCTCCGGGAATTCCTGCGGCAGCCAGCGCATCTCCTCCATCGCCACGATCACCTTGTTGATATTGGCGGCAGTATCGCCGCCCTGGCCTGATGTGCGGAGATAGTGCAGTTCGGCCGCAAGCTGGGCGAATTTCGGATTGCTCGGCAGCAGGCGGTCGAAGACCACCATCAGGTCAGGCGTGGCCGACAGTTGGGCAATCGTGGCCTTCAGATCGACCGGCTTGCGCTTGAAATCATAATAATTGGACAGCTTGTTGGGATCGATCCGGCCGCGGAAATTATCCTGCAGGAACATCAGCATCTTGGCTGAGAGGGAGGCCTCGAACTCGGCCAGCGCCTTGGCGCGGTCGCCTCCCTGAGGAGGGGCAACGGCATAATCGCCGGCATTCAATCCCCAATCGTCGGCCTGCTTCAGGAGGTCGAGGGCCTGTGCGGCCTTCGGAGTCGGCCCCTTGCCATCGACCCAAATGAGCTTTGCCTTCGGCTGGGCGTAATAGGCCTCCACCGCCTCCGCGATGTCATTGTTCATCGAGATCTGGAGGCTGTCCATCTCGTTCAGCACTTTGGCCTGATTGCCACTGGCTGAATCAAAGAGTGCCGATAGCGACGTGCCCGTATCCTGCCGGACGATATGGACGGGGCGACGGGCGGGAACCGTGTAGCCGGGCTTCGGGCTTGCCTGAGTGTCGGGCGGGGCCGCCGGCAAAGGCTCGGCGCGCACGGCAATTGCACCCCCCGAGAGCACCAGAAGACCGGCGAGCGGTGCAATCCAGCGGGAAGATGTTCTAGGCGGCATTCTGATGTCCTCGAAACTCGATAAAATACTGTCGCGGCGCTTATTCATTCCGTGCGGATGAAGCCCGACTTGAACGCCAACAATCGGGCAGAAGATGGGCATTGCTTGCGTCTGGCAAGCCCACATAAGCCAGAAGTTGTTGGAACGAAATCACTTTTTCGACAGATCAGCCGTGATCCGCCGACAGGTCTGCGGGCGACGCCTTGCGCAGCCTCTGCGACAGAAAATCGATGCAGAGCCGCACCTTGGCGGCGGCAAGGCGGCTGTGAGGGAAGACGGCATGGATCGGGGCGGCGGCGAGCTTCGCCTCCGGCAGGACGATCTCCAGCGCACCGCTGTCGATATCGTCCTTGACGTCCCAGATCGACTTCAGCACGAGCCCGGCGCCTGAAAGCGCCCAGCGATGGGCGAGCTCGCCATTGTTGGTGGTCAGCCTGGCGGTGACATTGGCGCTGCGCCCATCCGCAAAGGTCCAGTGCGTACTGGGCGGCTCGCCGAAAGCGATGACCTCGTGGGCGGGCAGATCGTCGATCGTTTCGGGACGGCTGCGGCGGTCGAGATAGGCAGGCGACGCGCAGATGACACGACGGTTCGGCGCGATCTGCCGGGCGATCAGGCTGGAGTCGGACAGCGCGCCAAAACGAATTGCGAGATCGTAGCCCCCCTCGACGATATTCACCAGGCCGTCCTCGGTATCGAGATGGATAGTGAGATCGGGATGGGCCTCTCGGAATTCATGCAGGAGCGGCGCCAGCCAGCGGCGGCTAAAGGCATAGGTGGCGGTGACTTTCAGAAGGCCGCTTGCCGTATCCCTGCCGCTCGTCGCCTCGGTTTCGGCATCGTCGATCTCGGTCAGGATTTTGGAGCAGCGTTCGTAGAAGCGCGCGCCTTCCTCGGTGAGTGACAGCGATCGGGTCGTTCTGTTGACGAGGCGCACGCCCAACCTATCCTCCAGACGCGACAGCTTGCGGCTGACGACGGTCAGCGAGAAGTTGAGATCGCGGGCTGCACCCGAGAGGCTGCCGGCCTGCACCACGCGCACGAAAACGAGCATGTCGAGGAAGTTATCGCTCATTTTCTTGCTGATATCGCAAGAGACTATCTACGACAATATCCATTCCTGCAAGAGCCCTGTCACGCTAACTTCCAGCCACCGAAACAAGGCGGGATCGCCGCACACCGGAGAGAAAAAATGACTTCGACCATGAAATCTTTGGGCAAACAGCGCATTCTCGTCGTCGGCGGTAGCTCGGGCATCGGCCTCGCCGTTGCGCAACTCGCGGCAGCTGCCGGTGCCGAGGTGACGATCGCTTCGCGCTCGGCGGACAAGCTTGCCGAGGCTGCAAAGTCGATCGAAGGCAAGATCGAGACGGCAGTGCTCGATACCGGCGATAACAGCAGTATCGAAGCTTTCTTCGCTTCGCATCAGGCCTGGGATCATGTCGTCGTCTCCGCCGCTCAGACGCCGAGCGGGCCAGTGCGCAAGCTCTCGCTCGATGATGCTGCGCGGGCCATGGACAGCAAGTTCTGGGGTGCTTACCGGGTTGCACGGGCGGCGCGGTTTGCCGAGCGCGGCACGCTGACCTTCATTTCCGGTTTCCTCAGCGAACGTCCGTCAGCGTCTTCCGTCTTGCAGGGCGCCATCAATGCCGCACTGGAATCCCTGGCCCGTGGCCTGGCGCTGGAATTGTCACCGGTCAGGGTCAACGCGGTTTCGCCCGGTCTGATCGACACGCCGCTCTGGTCGAAGATGGATGAGGGCAACCGTAACGCCATGTTCGAGCGCGTCGCGGGCTCGCTCCCGGCAAAGACTGTCGGGCAGGCCTCCGATATCGCCAATGCCGTGCTCTTCCTCATGACAACGCCCTTTGCCACCGGCTCCACGGTGCGCGTCGATGGCGGCGGGGCGATCGGGTGATGCCATGCAGCTCGATCATGTGACTTTGCGCACGGCGGATCTGGAAGGGACGCGACAGTTCCTCCAGGACCTGCTGGGCCTGACGGTCGGCTACCGTCCGGATTTCGGCTTTGCCGGCTATTGGCTCTACGGTGACGGGCAACCTGTCGTGCATCTCATTCCGGGCGGGGGCAAGGCCGTCGGCCGGGATGAGGAGGTGATCGACCATATCGGCTTCCGGCTGGAAGGCTATGATGGCTTTCGGGCTCGGCTCGACGGTGACGGGATTGTCTATTCCACCATGGATCTTGTCGAGCTTGGCGAGCGGCGCCTGTTCGTGCGCACGCCGGGCGGCATCCTGCTGGAACTCGTTTTTCGGGAAGGGGGGATGTCCGATTGAATAGCCCGGAACCCGTCGAGGACAATGCGGTCACGAGGCCATTGAAAACCCCGTGACTTGTCGCGTTTTTTCTCCTCCAGCGGGCAACACGGTTACTGCCAATTCCGCCGGCGTTCGAGTTCGGCCTCGGACGGTTGATCGGTCACGAACGAGCCTGTTGGCACTTCGCCGTTCCGCTCGTAGGTTGCGACAATGACGCCCTTGCTCGACACCAGCGATCTCTTGAGCTTGAGCGCGCCCGGCACCGCGCCACCGTCGGCAAACAGCCGTTTGCCCTTGCCGAGGAGCAGCGGAAAGGTCAGCACGGTCATTTCATCGATCAGCTCATTGGCAAGCAGGGTCTGGATGAGATTGCCGGAGCCCTGGATCAGCAGATCCGGCCCGTCTTCCTGTTTGATTTTTCTGAGGCTTGCGACAATGTCGGCGCCGAGCGCCTGCGAATTCTGCCAGGAGAGCGAGTCCGGCCTGTGCGTCGCCACATATTTCGTTGCGGGATTGAACGCCTTGGCGATGTCATCGTCTTGATAAGGCCAGTAGGCGGCGAAAATGTCGTAGGTCTTGCGGCCGAGCAGCAGGGCGAACGGCTTTTCGAAGAGTTCGGCGATCACGGCTCCTGCTGCCTCGTCAAAGTAGTGGAATACCCAGCCGCCGTACTTGAAACCATTGACGGGGTCCTCGTGAGGACCGCCAGGAGCCTGCATCACGCCATCGAGGCTGACGAATGTGGAAGCGATGATCTTTCTCATGGATGTTTCTCCTCTTGGCGATCCGCGCCGTCAGAGCCGGATCTCGGCCTTAGGACGAAACATGCGGCGGTATGCCGACAAATCCTGCAGAAATTTATGGGAGACTTGCCCGCCCACACATGCGAATTTCGACTGAAGAGCAGGGGACGCGAGGGTGAGGTTGAACATGCCTGATGTGACACGACATCTCATCGATAGGGGTGACGGGGCGCGTGTAGAGCTTTTTCAGGCCCGGCCCGAGAGCGAAAGGCCTGCAGGCGCAATCCTCTTCGTCCACGGCAATCAGGGCGGTCGTCTCACCGGCGCGAGAGAGACTGTCGATACGGGTGCCCTAGTTCGATTCTGCTCCGGTTTGAATATCATCGCGGCGGCAGTCTCGCAGCCGGGCTTTGGCGCTTCTGACGGACCTGCGGATTTCTGCGGTCCAAACACCCAGCGGGCAATCATCGCAGCGCTCTCGTTCCTGGGGGAGCAACCTTGCGTCGATGCCGGCCGCATCGTTCTCTACGGTAACAGCCGGGGAGCGGTCGCCTCGGCCATGGTCGCCACACAGGTTTCCGATCTCAGGGCCGTCATCCTGCGCAGCGGCGTCTATGATCTCAGGGCTGCCTATGAGACCAGCTCGAAAGGTTTGCGGTGGACGATCGAGCAGGAGGCGGGCCTCACGAGCGAAGCCTTTCTCGCCCGCTCCGCCCTGCATCACGCGCAGAAAATCCGGGCCGAAACCGTGCTGCTGCACGGGAGGCTCGACGAGCGCGCTCCCCTTGCCCAGGCCGAACGGTTCTCGGACGCGCTATCAGATGCCGGTGTGCCGGTGACGCTCCATGTGTTCGAATGCGGGCACGATATTCCTCGGGAATTTGTGCAGACGGCGCAGCGCTCCTTTCTGCAGAGGGTATTCAATCCGGTTGTGACCTATCATTAGGCGGGCGAGCGGCCGCACCTGTCAGCTGAGACTGCGGAGGTAGGCGCAGAACATGTCCGCCATCGCCTCCGCGAAGGTCGAGATCTCGTCTTCGTCATGCGCGGCCTCGGAAAATTCCTTTCCGACCGTGCTCATCGTCGTCATGATCAGGTCTCCGGCCATGGCGCGGGTCGCATCGGAGGCATCGGGCAGCGCTTGCCGCATGAACTGCTCGATAATGGCATCGGCGGCGCCCCGTGCCTCCTGCGCTTCCGGGGCGTCGCGATAGAGGGGAGCCGCATCGTTCAGCGCGACGCGGACAGCTGCTTCCTCGCATTCGGAGCGGATGAAGGCGTGAACGAGGGAGCGCAGCCGGTCGAGTGGCGGGCGGCCCCCGTCACAAAGGACTTCGCCCAGCAGATTCGATGTCTGCCGCCATTCGTCGCTCTGCAGCCGAAACAGAATGGCAGCCTTGTTGGGGAAATATTGATAGAGCGAGCCGACGCTGACGCCGGCTCTTTCGGCCACGCGAGCGGTCGTAAAACGCTGCGCCCCTTCCTGCGCCAAAACCTGAACAGCGGCTTGCAGAATGGCGTTTACGAGCTCGTTCGAGCGCGCTTGTCTCGGCGACTTTCTTGAAGAAATTCCATGGCTTGGGCGATCGACCATACCGGCGTTCCGCAAATGCGATTAGCGAATGCGACGGATTATTCGTATTTTCATTTCGAAAGCAAGCCATTCGAAATGAAGGATTTTTCTGATGAATACTCTCGCAAGCGCACCCCTCGGGCCGCTTCTCGATCAGCTGTTTGCCGAGGCCGACAAGGCGACCAGCCCGGTCATGGCCGGGCTCTCCCGCGACGAGCGGGAACGGCTCATGTACAGCAAGACCGAATATCTCGATTTCTACGGACGCCTGAAGGATCTGTGGCTGCCCGTTTCGCGCCAGACAGGAGAGCTGCTCTACATGCTGGCGCGCAGCACCAATGCCAGGACGATCGTGGAATTCGGCACGTCCTTCGGCATCTCGACGCTCTATCTTGCCGCTGCCATCAGCGACAATGGCGGCGGGCGGTTGATCAGCAGCGAATTCGAAGTGTCGAAAGTTGCGCGGGCTCGCCAGAATCTGGTCGAAGCTGGCCTTGCCGACTTCGTCGAGATCCGCGAAGGCGATGCGCTCCAGACGTTAAGCACCGATCTTCCTGACAGTATCGACCTGCTTCTGCTTGACGGGGCGAAGTCGCTTTATCCCGAGGTGCTGGCGCTGGTCGAAAGCCGGCTTCGGCCTGGGGCGCTCGTCATTGCCGACGATGCCGATGACTCCCCCCAATATCTCGACCACGTTCGTTCGCCCGCCGGCGGATACATGTCCACGCCCTTTGCTGATGACATCGAGCTGTCGATGCGCGTGGCCTGACTTCGACTGCTTCCGCACAACGCCCTAACATCAACAGGGGCTGCCCGATGGGCAGCCTGGCAATGGAGATCGCAGCAATGCATATATTCGTAACGGGTGCGACCGGCTGGGTCGGCACCGCCATCGTCGAGGAGCTGATCCGCGCCGGCCACAAGGTCAGCGGGCTGGTCCGCTCGATCGAAAAAGCAAAGGCGATTGCGGTCATCGGCGCAAAGCTCGTTCCGGGATCGCTCGATGACCTCGAGCTTCTCGCCGAGACCGCGTCCAAGGCCGATGCGGTGATCCACACCGCCTTCAACCATGACTTCTCGAAATTTCTCGACAATGCGGCGCAGGACGAGCGCGCGATCCATGCGCTCGGAAACGCGCTTTCGGGATCGGATCGTCCGCTCATCGTTACATCAGGCCTGCTGGGCTTTCCGCAAGGTGCCACGGAAGCGGACCTGCCGAACCCGGCATCGCCTCGCAAATCGGAAGCCGCCGCCCGCGTCCTTGCCGGGCAGGGGATCCGTGCGGCGACGATGCGGCTTGCCCCGAGCGTGCATGGTATCGGCGATCACGGCTTCATCCCGATCCTGGCGCGCATCGCCCGCGAGACCGGCGTCTCCGCCTATCCTGACGATGGAGGTAACTGCTGGTCGGGCGTGCACCGGCTGGATGCGGCCCGCCTCTACCGCTTGGCGTTGGAAAGCGGCGTCACAGAGGCCGCTTACCATGCTGTCGCCGATGAGGCTGTTCCGTTCCGGGAGATCGCCGAGGTGATCGGACGGCAGCTCGGCCTGCCGGTGGAGTCTCGCCCCCGTGA
This sequence comes from Rhizobium sp. BK650, assembly GCF_014195325.1. Classification (GTDB taxonomy): domain Bacteria; phylum Pseudomonadota; class Alphaproteobacteria; order Rhizobiales; family Rhizobiaceae; genus Rhizobium. The sequence goes on from NZ_JACIBK010000001.1 coordinate 804,075, forward strand.
ACATTTCGGCTGGTTTGCCACCATGGCGGCGACGAACATGGCGGCCTCCAGCGCCCATACGCGCTGGTTGCTTGGCTGGCAGCCGACCTGCCGAAGCCTGATCGACGATCTCGATCAGCCCGGCTATTACGCACGGTAGGCCGCCAGAAGCATTTAATGCCCGCCCATCGGCGGAGCTCCGGGCTGGACGGGCGGGCGGCGGACGTAGAAGGAGGCCACAACGGCCGCCAGCGAAATCAGCGCGCCGACGAAGAAGGCGGACTGCATGCCGCCGACAGTTGCCGCTGCGGCATCTGCTTCACCTTGAGTCAGGATGCCCGCGCGCCAGGTCATGATGGCGACGTAGAGCGTGGTGCCGGCCGCACCGGCGACCTGCTGGGTGGTGCCGATGATGGCGCTGCCGTGGGAATAGAGTTTCGGCGGCAGCGAGCCGAGACTGACGGTGAAGAGCGGCGTGAACATCAGGGCGAGGCCGATGCTCATGGCGACATGCAAGGCGAGAACGACCCAGATCGGTGTGGTGGGGCCGAGGAAGAAAGTCAGGCCCCACATGACGCCGCTGAACAGCAGTGCGCCGGGGATGACGAGGCGGGCAGGGCCGTAGCGGTCGAAGAGCCGGCCGACGAAGGGGGCGCAGAGGCCCATGATCAGGCCGCCCGGCAGGAGAAGCAGGCCGGTCTCAAGCGTCGTTTTGTGCAGCACCGTCAGCATGTAGATCGGCAGCAGGATGAAGACCCCGAACATCGACATCATCAGGATCGCCATCATGCCGGCGGCGATCGTAAAGGTCTTCGTCTGCAGGGTGCGAAGATCCAGCAGCGCCTTCTCCTGTTTCTGAAGGTGGATCTGCCGCCAGACGAAAATAGCAATGACGGCAGCGCCCGCGACGAGCATGACGCGGGGATCGAGAGGCGTCGCACCTGCTTCCGGGGCGCCGAGTTCGCTGATGCCGAAAACGAAACTGCCGAAGCCGATGGCCGAGAGAACAACCGAGATGACATCGAGCGGCGCCTTTGACGGCACGGTGACATTCTCGATTTTCGCCGCACCCAGCGCAAGAGCGGCGAGCGCAATCGGCAGCACCAGCAGGAAGAGCCAGCGCCAATCAAGCGAGGAGAGGATAAGGCCTGAAATCGTCGGGCCGATGGCGGGCGCCACCGAAATGACAATAGAGATATTGCCCATCGTCTTGCCGCGTGAATGCGGCGGCACGAGGTTCATGATCGTCGTCATCAGGAGCGGCATCATGACCGCGGTACCGGAGGCCTGGACGATGCGGCCGACGACCAACATGGGGAAGCCGGGGGCAAGGGCCGAGACCAGCGTGCCGGCGGAAAAGAGCGTCATGGCGAGGATGAAGACCGGCCGTGTGTTCAGCCGCTGCAGGAGAAAGCCGGTCACGGGAATGACGGTGGCCATGGTCAGCATGAAGGCGGAGGTCAGCCATTGGGCGGAACTCGCCGGGATGTTCAGATCGGCCATCAGATGTGGGATCGCCACACCCATGATGGTTTCGTTGAGGATGACCACGAAGGCGGAGACCAGCAGCAGGCCGATCACCAGTCTGTTGCGCGCGCTATGGTCTTCCACCGGCAGTTCGGCCTGTTCTTCGATCTCTGAAAGCAAGGGTTCACTGGTCATGGTGTTCCTGTATCCATATCTGAAAGAAGTGGTTCTGCCTTAAGACGAAAGTACCGGGCTGATTGCGACACCGGGTGTGCGTATTTCCTATGTCTTTATGTTGTCGCTGGGATGCAAGGTGTGCCCGATCATTGAGGAATGGGGCGACGGCATTATCGCGCTATAGATAGCCCCCACTCCTTCAGCGAAAAGGCTTCGGCCGGCAAGCGCATCTCCGAGAGAGCGACGGGGCGACGGCGGAATGATGTGGCAGTGTAAGGGAAGGCCAAATTCATTCCGCTGATATCAAGCTTGAGCGGGAGGCCGTCGCCTGTGAGGCACTCGCTGTTTCCGACGTCGTGAACGCCCGGCATCAGATCAAACCATTCGCAAGTCTCGCCGAGGATTGTTTCGGTCTTGCCGAGTGAAACCTTCCCGGTTGTCTCATCGAATTTGAACGGGGCAGAACCATCGTCTGCCGGACGCCCAGCCGTGAGCCTGCGATAGCCGCCTTCCTGCTGGTAGGAGATGCCTTGAGCTTCGAGCTTGTTCCAGATCGTGATGCGAAGGGAGCCGCCACGGTCCCGTTGCTCCCGATAATGCCAGGGATAATGCCGCAACAAGCGGATCGTCGAGCCGCCGACGGTTTCCAGCGTGATGTCGAAATCGGGTTGGGAAGGATTGGCATCATGGTCCCGGATCGGCCTGAGCCAGAATTCCTGCGTCAGGATTTCCGACGGCGGCTCGATCTCCGAGGGGGCGACGGTGCGGCGGTCGAGGCTGGCGAGGCGGGTGCGATAGATCGGCACGTCATTCGCGGCGAGCAGCCTTGTTTCGATGACGATACCGTCATCGGTGATGCAGTTCTGCTCTCGTGCGATGAATGTTCCGGGCGAGGGCGATTTGCTCGCCGTTTGGCGCCATGTGCAGCGTTCACCGGCAATGATAGAAACCTCTGCAAGCGGCTGGAGCGCTTCTGTTTTCGTGGCATCCAGTTTTCGATCGCGAAGAAGAAGTTCCAGGAACGTGATCTGACCGTCCGCCTGCCTGCTCCAGCGCAGAACAGGCCCGTTCCTGTCCGCTCCGAAGCCGACGCTTATCCGGCCGTCGCGCAGCGTCTCGCTCAGAAACATGCCGCCGCGATGCGTCATGGTGACGGTAGGATCGACCGGCTTGCCATCCTTGTCGAGCGCCTGCATGACGGCCACGTAGTCCGGCGGAACTGGGGAGGCGGTAAGAATCGACTGGGCAATCGCGGTTCCCGCCAAGGCCGTGAAGGCGATTGCGCCTGTTATTGCTGCGGTCTTCATTTTCTCTCGGATGTTCGCCTGCACGTCATCGCTTTGCCGCCAGCAGATGACGGTTTTGCCGAGAAAATCAATGGAGCCATTGGCTCAATGGAAGCTTATCAAACCATCAATGGACGATGGTCAGCGCGGCGATGCCCGCCTCGTCGGCGGCGCGCAAAAATGCCTCGCGGAATTGTTCCGGAGCCACTTCTCCACAGATGGCGTCGATACAGGCTTTGACGGCGATCACATATTCCTCGCCATCATCAAAGGGCCAGTCCCGGATCAACAAGTATGCAGCATCGCCGAGCGTGCGCACGACGGTGTGCGTCTCTCGACCACGCAAAACCAGCCCGACCGGCGCGAATGCCGATGACGTATTCCAACTCATTGTCCTCGACCCCTCAAGGCACAGAGGTTCAGTCCCTTAAACACACTATACGCGTGAATTATGAAATTCGGAATTGCGGAATGCGTGAATGTCGAACGCGTGACTTTTTTGCCGCGGACAAAGAAGGGCGCTCTACGACGTCATGTCGGAGCGCCCTGTGGCTGCGTCGGCATCAGTTGCGGCGGAGGCCGACGGCAGGCCTCATCATCAGACGGCATCTGGAACGAAATGGCAACAGCGGGGGCCAAACTGCGCCCCAATGCGACCTTCGATCCACAATGTTTCCACAGCTTATCCACAGGCGCGGTCCAATCTCTCCCCAACGCTTTCAACGACATGTACGTGAAACCGGTTGGTCTGCCCCGGATGGGTGATGTGACCGGCCGATAACAGCGGGAATATCTTCCAGACCAAGCGCCCTAAAGGCCACAATACCCGGCTATTCTGGTTCTCCCTCCTTGAGCGCGGGGCGGCGGATGCTCGGAGGTGGGAGGCGGCAGGCGTGCATGAGGGCCTGCCGCCTTCAACGTCCGGAATAAGGGACAAATCGGCGACTGACGTTGTCGCAAACAAAAAGGACCCGCTCACTTGGGAGCGGGCCTCAGGGGTGCCCGGAGTCGGACGGGCATCGGGAAAAATGGTTGGTCAGATAAAGGCCGCAGCATCGATGCTCCAGCTATCCCGCATCTTTGCGCTGACAAAAGCCCTGTCGCCTGCCGGGCGGGCGTTTTCACGGGCGGCTGCATCCAGAAGGGCCGCAAAAGATGCCAGGCTGATCTTGTCGGCGCGAAGCATCTGGCGGATCAGCGGATCTCTCAGCATTTCCGATGAGGTCATCTCTGGCATGGTTATCCTCCAATGACTGGTTCTTCCGACGCTTGCCGCATCTTACATCCGTATTGCTATGAATGCATGTCGCGGCGGTGGCGAAAAGACGGCAAACGAAGTTCATTTGGGCTAGCTCCAATGTGGCATTGGTCTGCCGGTTGATCGGATGCTACCGTAAGCGACCGAGGGTGTACCGCAGCGAAAGACAAGCACGGCCAAGGCGGGCATAGCGAAGGAGGGGGCACATGGAAGCAAAGATGTTCGATGAGATCGTGGTAGGGCTGGCTGCACTCAAGGCCAGGAATGCCGCGATTAGTGATCGGCCCCAAGCTCCCAAAGATCAGAAATATGCGCGGATTGAAGTGAAGGTCAGGTCTGCCAAAGCGCGCAAGCGCGCGCAGCAAATGGAGAGCGACGAGACCGAATGCGTGATATCAACGCAATGTTGACCATGAACGTATTTTTCTGACATTCGCTCACATTTTTCCGATTGCATATGCATGCGAAAGCCGCTCTTCTTGTCGTCCATATCCCTAATTTAGAGATCTCCTGACCGCCATGAACCGTTACGACATCGAGCGCCGGAACGAAGACGACTGGATTGTGATCGACCGGCTGACGGGTGCACCCGCGCCGCATCTGCCGGAAAAGCTCGGAAGCAGGCTTGAGGCCCAGGCCCTTGCCGATTTTCGTAACCGGCTGGCTGTCCCGCAACAGGAGCGCATCCGCTCCCGCCTCGACACGCTAAGGCTCGCCTGGCAGGCGCTGACGGGTAAGCGAACGCGTTAAAGCTATTCCACCGAGGCACAAAAAGGCCCGCCGAAGCGGGCCGAACTGTGGGTTATTGGGAAATAACAGGCTGGATCGCACGACGCGTTGTGTGATGCATGGTTCCGTTAAAGGAAGTGCGCCGTACGGTCCGCATTCCAGACCGAAATAGCCGCCAAAAGTTCCCGCGGTTGATGATATTTTTCCATCACCAGCGAAGGATTTTTCGGCCGAGCAGGAAGCCTGCTGCCGTCGCGACCGATATGCCGATCGAATACCAGGTCGCCACAAACAGCGGACTGTCGTCGGGGCAATGCCAGGCATAGATGGCGGCCGCGATGCCGCCGGCGGCAAGGCCCGCCACGGCACCGGCCATGCCCGGATTTTCCGGCGCGCCCTGGCGGACGGAATAGAGGATGGCGGCAAGCGGGGCGATCGAGAGCGTCGGGACGAAGAACAGGCAGAAGGCGGAGAAACGGCCCTCCATGCTGCTTGCCCAGGCCGCCTGCGGCACCACAAGGAACTCGGTCGCGATACCGATGACAAGAACGGCGAGTGGCAGGATGAGTGCCAGCGCCGCAGAGCGCAGCGAGATGCCGGGTTTGCCGATCCGGAAGGCGAGTCGGGTGGCGGTGGCGGCAAGCAGCAGGGTGAAGCCGAGTTTGAAGAGGACGCGCGGCGTCTCGATCATCTCGGCCATGTTCTTGCGGATGCCGATGGTCGATAGCAGCAGGGCGGCGGAGACCACCACGCCGATGGCGAGCGCAATCATGAAGACGCGGCCGAAGCGGATGCGGACGCGCGCGTCCTTTGCCAGCAGGTTGATCAGGTCATCCGTTTTCACGCGTATTGCTCCGATATAGGGCGGCCAATCCCTTGAGCGCCCGGTGCAGCGCCACCCGCACAGCGCCTTCCGTCATCTGTAGCCTCTCGGCCGTTTCGCGGATGCCGGCACCGCCGAGCGAGATGGATCGCACAATTTCACGCTGCGGATCGCGCAGACCTTCCAGCATGCGGTCGACATCGATGCGATCGCCCCCGTCTTCCTGGTGGTCGGCTTCCAGCGTTTCCATCACATCCTCGATCGGCACCGAGACATGGCGGCCGCGGCGGCGCAGGCTGTCGATCAGCTTGTTGCGCACAATGGTCGAGAGCCACGGGCCGATCGGCCGGGAAATGTCCCATGTGCCGCGCTTCAGGTGCACTGCCAGAAGAACTTCCTGCACCACGTCTTCCACCTCGCTCGGCGGGGCACCGAACTGGTCGCAGCGCCGACGCGCAATCGACCGGAGATAGGGTGTCACGGCCTTGAGGAAACGGTCATAGGCCTTGATGTCGCCGGCGATTGCCGAGCGCATCCAGGCCGCCCATTCCTCTTCACGGGCCGAATATTTCATCCGCCACTATCCTCTACGCACCGGACCACGTGTTTGTTACCGTCATCCTGAAAAATTTGATGACGTGGCACGTGAGGGAAAGCCGGCGTCCGCGCCTATTGAGCGCATTGACCGGCAAACGGCAAGAGCAGTGCGGGAACAAAAACGCAAAAGCCGCCCAGCGCGATGAGGAGCCGGGCGGTGAGCTTGCGCCGGTATCGTATTCGGTCGGTCTAGCTCTTGGCAGCGCCTGATATCCGCGCAATCAGATGGTCGAGAGACAGGCGACCCGGCCCGTAGCGCATGATGGCGAGCGCCATTGCCGCCCAGGTGATGTGGATGGGCCAGCCATCGGGAACTGTCAGCTCGACGATCAGGGTCATGAAAAGCAGGCCGAGGCCGGCAAAGCGGGTGGCGAGGCCAAGGACGAGCAGCGTCGGGAAGATGATCTCGCCGCAGCCGGAGAGAAAGGCCATGACCGCAGGCATGGGGAAGGGATAGGGGCCGCCCGGCAGGTGCAGCATGAATTCCTCGGTGAAGAGATCGATCGCCGTATCGTTCAGCTGCAGGAAGCCATCCCATTTCAGGATGCCGGAGCGCCAGAAGGGCACGGCGAGCGCCACACGCAGCACGGCCTGAACAAGATCGGGGTGGGCGACGGCGCGGACAAGTCCGTCAGCCGTCGCCACCAGCCTCGCCAGCGGGGAGAGAGCGCCGTTGCGAGGCTCGTTGTGAGGCCGGGATTCAAGCATATCAGACATTGGAAATCTCCGGTTCGATAGCGGAAAAGGCGCCTGATGCGATCATCTCGCCAATGGCAGCGGAGAGATCGAAGGCGGGATAGGTGTTGAGGCCGGCTGCCACGGCGGCGGCAAGGCATTCGCCCGATAGCAGCGCGTTGAAGAAAGCCGCACCACCTGGAGGCAGAAGACGCACGGTGACCTCGTCGTCGACGCGGGTGATCAGCCCGTCTTCGGGGTGATCGTCGACGCGACCGACCGGCCCCGAGCCCCGATTGATGGCGAAGATGGTGACGGCTGGATGATCAGATGAGATCACGCGCGTTGCCGGATGCGGGCGAAAAGCCGCCGCCCCGAGATCTTCCTGTGGCACGGCTGCCAGCGCTTCGCCGCGGAGGGCTGGCGCATCGGCGGCGTGATAGGCGTCCAGCCAGGCCCGCTCGATCCTCGCCACATCCGAAAGCCAGGGCATGTCCTGGGCGTATTCGTAGCGATCGATGAAATCGGGAAAGTCACGTCCGTATTCGAACAGCAGCGGCGAGGCTGGCGGCGTCTCGCGCACATGGAAGCGTGCCATGGCGCGGAAGAAATCGGTGCCCGTAATACGCTCGACCGCCGGGAAGATCGAGGAGAGGGCGGCAATCAGGCTGACGGTGACATTGTTGCGGTAGACATTGTAGCGCTTCTCCGCCCGCTTGCCACGCGGGCCTGTGATCAGGTCCGGGGTGGGGGCGTCGGGGACCAGCAGGGCTGCGGAGAATTGCCTGGCGAAATTTGATGCCATTGGTCGGATCGGCAGGATATCAGCCGAGCGCATGGGAAGTCTCCCTGTCACTGACATGTCGATCGAGAATGGCTTGCGCCGCCAGCGCCTCGGCGCGCAGCACCGGCCAGTCGGGGATATTGCTGTCCCATTCGATCAGGGTGGGGATTGGGCCGCAGCTGTTTATGACGATCTCGTAGAGCTGCCAGACGGCGTCGGCGACCGGGCCGTCATGGCTGTCGATCAGAAGCAGCTCGCCTTCGTCGTCCTCCTGTTCGGCATGGCCGGCGAGGTGGATCTCGCCGACTTTCGCCAGCGGAAAGTCGCTCAGATATTCCAGCGCCGAAAACCCGTGATTGCTTGCGGAAACGAAGACATTGTTGATGTCGAGCAGCAGGCCGCAGCCCGTGCGTTTCGATATCTCGCGGATGAAATCCGTCTCACTGATGGAGGATTCCGCAAAGAGCACATAAGTGGAGGGATTTTCGAGCAGGATCGGCCGGCCGATGGCATTCTGCATCTCATCGATATGATCGCAGACGTGCGCGAGTGTCGCCGGTGTATAGGGCAATGGCAGCAGGTCGTTCAGATAGGTATCGACATGCGTCGACCAGGCGAGATGCTCAGACACCAGCGCCGGCTCGTAGCGGTCGATGAGGCTCTTGAAGCGCTTGAGATGGTCTTTGTCGAGCGGCTGCGGGCCGCCGAGCGACATGCAGACACCGTGCAGCGAAATCGGGTGGTCGCGGCGCACCCTTTCAAGCGCGCGATGCGGCGGGCCGCCGGCACCCATATAATTTTCGGCGTGGATTTCAAAGAAGCCTTGCGAACCGGACAGGGCCGAGATTGCCGCAAGATGCTCCGGCTTGAAGCTGGTGCCGGCCTGACCGGCGACCGGGTATGTCGGAAAGCGGAGGGAGCTTTCCGTCTCCGAGGGAAGGTTGGCCTTCAAGGTGACGTTTGCCATATGCGCCTCCGCTTTCCTGATCTGCGTCTGGTTTTCGGCTTAGATGTCGCGCGTCAGCGGCTTCAGCGAGCCGTGACGGCCGCCCGGCAGATCAAGCGAGGCGCAGGTGCCGCCCTGGACGAATTTCCACGAATTGCCCTGGAAGTCCTTGACCGAGGTTCCCTGGCAGGTCGTGCCCGGGCCGGCAGCGCAATCGTTCTGGCCCTTAAGCGCAACGCCGAAGCACTTCTCCTTGTGGGCGGCGGTTGCGGCAGCGGCCTCAGCCTTGGTCAGCGGGGCGGCACTGGCCATCGTGGCAAGAGCTGACGTGATTGCGCCGGCAAGAAGGGCGGTGCTGATGGAAGTCTTCAACATGGTAGTCTCCGTTGCTTGAAACGCCCCTGTTTCAGCGGGGCACGTCGGGGTATTCGCAACGGGAGAGCGGGTTGTTACACGCGTGGCGGTAACGAAGGCGTGATGTTGGTTTGGGAGCGTGGAGTGCGGTTCGCCATGAAACGTGAATTTGAGATTGTTGCTGATGTGAATGGGCGTGCATGGCCACTTCTTTGGCGACGAAGACTGCTCGGAGATTGTATCGCGCCGGCCGGATGAGGTCTGACAATGGCTTTGCGGGCATTTCAAGCGCATAATGTTCAGTGCCTGAAATGTGCCTGCTGACATCCCCGTGGAAAGGATGCATGTCATGACCTTCCGGCAATCGGTCCAGAGGCTGCAGATCTCACGGCGCTCGCTCCTGTCGAGCGGTGCGGCAATCGGGTTGGCGGCAGCACTTCCGTCGGCAGCTGCGGCGGACGATGCCATGGTGCCTGGCGGTGAAATCCAGCCGTTCCGGGCGGACATTCCGGAGGCGTCCCTTGTTGATCTGCGCCGCCGGCTCGCCGCAACACGATGGCCTGATGGAGAGACCGTGGCCGACCGATCGCAAGGTGTGCCGCCGGACAGGCTGAAGGCGCTAGTGGCGGACTGGCAATCTTCCTACGACTGGCGCAAGGCGGAGGAGCGGCTGAATGCCTTTCCGCAATTCGTGACTGAAGTCGACGGGGTCGACATCCATTTCATTCATGTCCGCTCCCGGCACGAGAATGCCCTGCCGTTGATCATGACGCATGGCTGGCCGGGGTCGGTGTTCGAGTTGCTCGGCGTCATCGGTCCGCTGACCGATCCCACGGCACATGGCGGCACGGCTGACGATGCCTTCCATCTGGTCATTCCATCGATCCCCGGCTTCGGCTTTTCCGGCAAGCCCATGGAATCGGGCTGGAACCCCCAGCGCATCGCCGCCGCCTGGGACAGGCTGATGAAGCGCCTTGGCTATGAGCGCTATGTTGCGCAGGGTGGGGACTGGGGGGCGATCATCAGCGATGCGCTGGGGCGTCAGGCGCCCGACGGCCTGCTTGCCATTCACGTCAACCGGGTGGAGCGCGCCACGACCTTTCCGCCGGATGCGGCTCAAGCGCTGATGAACGGTGCGCCCGCGCCTGACGGCTTGTCGCCGGAAGAGAAGATCATCTTCAGGGAGGCGCGGGATTTCCTCAATAACGGCTTCGGCTATGCCGCGATCATGGGAACGCGACCGGAAACGATCGGCTACGGTCTAGCGGATTCTCCCGTCGGGCTGGCGGCCTGGCTCTATGACAAGATCGCCGACTGGGTTTTTACCCGCGGCGATCCGGAACAGGCGCTCGGCAAGCAGGCCATTCTCGATAACATTACGCTTTACTGGCTCACCAATACCGGGCCGTCGAGCGGGCGCATCTACTGGGAGAATGCCGCAGCGGGCGCAAAGCTGGAACCGGTGAAGGTTCCGGTCGCCGTCACGGTCTTTCCCGGCGAGGTATACCGGCCGCCGCGGCACTGGCTCGGCAGGGCCTATCCGCAGCTGATCTACTACAACACGGCCGAAAGAGGCGGCCATTTTGCAGCCTGGGAGGAGCCGGAACTCTTCGCCCGGGAGGTTAGGGCCGCGTTCAGGACATTGCGTGCTTAAGGAGGGTCGCAATTCTGCGGGCGGATGCGGGAACATCCCGCTTCTTCGCCCGTTTGCGGAGAGGAAAGTCCCGGAGGAGGAACCCCAATGAGCAATCTCCATAATGACAGCGCCCCCGAATTCTCAGGCGGCGAGGGCCGCCATACGTTGACCGCTTTCTTCGACAGCCGTGACGATGCCGAGAATGCTGTCGACCGGCTGAGAAATTTGGGCATCACCAGCGTCAGGATGATGCCGGGATATGAAGCGGATGGCGACAAGGCCGGCGTTGCCGGCGACGACCGCAGTGGTTTCTGGTCGAAGCTCGAGGATTGGCTTTTCCCTGACGAAGACCGTTCGGTTTATGCCGAAGGTCTGCGCCGGGGCGGCTTTCTGATCTCCGTCGAAGTCGACGATGCGACCTATGGCATCGCCCACGACATTCTCGACGATGAAGGCTCCATCGACATGGACGAGCGTGCCGATCTCTGGCGGGCTGAAGGCTGGGATATCAGCAAGTCGAATGAAGCTCTGGCGGCATCGCGGTATAAGACTCGTGGTTACGATCTCCATGAGGAACCGCTGCTCGATCCGGAACTGCGTGACGATATCCTGCCGACCGGGCATCACCGCACGGTGGATGAATCCCGCGAATATGCCGAGCGCGAGCTTCGTCGGGCTCAGGATGTAGACGCGATGAAACAGGATCAGACGATCCCGCGTGGCCGGTAGGGGTTTGGTGTCAGCAGCAGTTTGAGGTAGGGCGCGCCGGTTTTCCGCGCGCCTTTAATGCGCCATGCCGTCGACGATGACGTGGTCGTGGTCCCTTGAGCATTTCTCGATGCGGGCGTGGATCTTGTAGACCTCGCGCAGCATGTCGACGGTAACGACCTCGCGCGGCTTGCCGCAGGCGCGCATGCGGCCGTTCTGGATGATCAATACCTTGTCGGCGAAACGGAGCGCCTGGTTCAGGTCGTGGATGGCGATCAGCACGATCATGCCGCGCTTGCGGGCCTGTCGCTGCATGAAATCCAAGACTTCCACCTGGCGATGAAGATCGAGCGCGCTGGTCGGCTCGTCCATCAGCATGATTTCGGGCTCGCGCACCAGCGCCTGGGCGATGGAGACGAGCTGGCGCTGGCCGCCGGACAGCGCGCCGAGATCGCGGAAGGCGATCGCCTCGATATTCAGCGCCTTCATGATGTCGTCGATCAGCCTCAGATCCTCATCGCCGACGCCCCAGGACTGGCCCTGCTTGCGGGCAAGCAGGATGGATTCATAGACCGTCAGCACGGCATTGGCCGAGGTATCCTGCGGCATGTAACTGATGGCATTTTTGGTCTTTGAGCCCTCGACCAGCACCTTTCCCGGGCCTTTCAGGAGGCCGGTGATGCGCTTGAAGAGCGTCGACTTGCCGGCGGCATTCGGGCCGATGACGGCGACGAGTTCGCCGGCAGCCAGCTTCGGCGTCGATATGCCTTCGACGAAGAGCTTGCGGCCGTGATAGGCGCCGACCGACTGCAATTGAAGCGCTACCATGAGCGGCTCCTGTTTGAGAGGATGAGGGAGAAGAAGAAGGGCACGCCGACGAGCGCCGTGATGATGCCGATCGGGAAGACGACGCCCGGAATGATTGACTTAGAGATGACTGAGGTCAGCGACAGCAGCAGCGCGCCCGAGAGGATCGAGCCGGGCAGGAAGAAGCGCTGATCTTCGCCGAGGATCATGCGGGCGATATGCGGGCCGACAAGGCCGACGAAGCCGATCGTGCCGACGAAGCTGACGGGAACGGCTGACAGCAGCGAGATGATCAGCATCGTTTCCAGCCGGACGCGGCGCACATTGACGCCGAAGCTTGCCGCCTTGTCTTCGCCGAGACGGATCGCCGTCAGCGCCCAGGCGTGGCGGGCAAAGAGCGGCAAGGAAATCAGCAATACGGCAAGCGTGATCCAGATCTTCGGCCAGGTGGCCTTGGTCAGGCTGCCCATGGTCCAGAAGACGACGGCTGACAGCGCCTGTTCGGAGGCGAGATATTGCAGGAAGGCGAGAGCCGCGTTGAAGGTGAAGACGAGGGCGATGCCGAGCAGCACGACCGTCTGTACCGAAACGCCGCGCGCCTGTGAGATGAAGTGGATGAAGAGGGTTGCGACAAGTGCCATGACGAAGGCGTTGACCGGCACCAATAATCCCGCCGCAACCGGCAGGATCGGCACGCTTGTGACGATGGCAAGCGCCGCGCCGAAGCTTGCTGCCGCCGAAATGCCGAGCGTGAAGGGACTTGCGAGCGGATTGGCGAGGATCGTCTGCATCTGGGCGCCGGCGACCGAGAGCGAGGCGCCGACGACGATCGCCATGACGGCGACCGGCATGCGGATATCCCAGACGACGGCGCGGAGCTGCGCCGAGACGGAGCCCGGATCGAGCAGGGCTGCCACGACCTCATCGAGGCCGTAGCGGGCCGGTCCCCAGGCGAGATCGACGGCGAAGGACAGGCAGAGCGCTGCCGTCATGGCAACGAGGATCAAAAGCTTGCGGCGGGCGAGGGCGCGGTAACGCGCCCTGCCTGCTTCGGCTTCGATCGGCATAGCGGCGATCTCTGCCATTGGCCTTACTTTCCGGCCTTGGCGTCGACCCAGTAACCCGGCTGATAGGGAACCGGCAGGAACTTCTCGTGGAATTCCTTGAAGGTCGCATCCGGATCGAGATCGGCAAAGAGGTCCGGATGGAACCACTTGGCCATCTGCTGAACGGCGACGAACTGATAGGGGCTCGTATAGAACTGGTGCCAGATCGCGTGGACATTGCCGCCGCCAACAGCCTTGGAGCCGGTAAAGGCCGGGTTCTGCATCAACGCATCGAGCGCCTTGCGGCTGTCGTCGATGGTGGCGGCAGCGGTCGGGCCGACATTGACGTAGTCCTTGGCGTCCGTGGTCTGGCTCCAGTTCGAGCCGGTCACGACGACGACGTCAGGATTGGAGGCGATGACCTGTTCGGCATTGATCGAGCCGGTATAGCCGGGCAGGAAATCGGAGCCGAGATTGTGGCCACCGGCCCAATCGACCATCAGGCCGAAATTGTCGGGGCCGAAGGTGCCGCAGCATTCGACGAGGCCGGCGGCGCGATACATGAAGACGTTGGGCTTCTTCGGTTCGGCTTCCTTAAGCTTGTCGGTGACGCGCGCCATCTGCTCTTTCCAGTAAGCGGCGACGGCCTCGGCGCGGTCTTCATGGCCGAAGATCTTGCCGAGGATCTTCAGGCTCGGCTCGGTATTGGCAAGGATATGTTCGCGGAAATCGATATAGACGATCTTCACGCCGATCTTGTCCAGCATGTCCTCGAGCTTCACCTCGTCGGCGGCCTTCTTGTTGCCGATCGGCAGCAGCATGACGTCGGGGTGAAGGGCGACGACGGTCTCCGTCTGCAGCGTGCCGTCCGTCAGGTTGCCGAGGAAAGGCAGGTCCTTGGCCTTTGGGAATTTCTCGACATAGGCATTGAAGCCATCCTTGTCTGTCGTCCAGAGGTCGTTGCGCCAGCCGACGATCTTGGCGAAAGGATCGTCCTTCTCGATAGGGGCAACGGCATAGAGCATGCGGCCTTCGCCGAGGATCACGCGTTCGACCGGCTTGTCGAAGGTGACTTCGCGGCCGGCGACATCCTTGATGGTGAAAGGGTCGGCAAAGACCGAGAACGGCAGCAGTATCGCAACGGCGGCCGCGACCAGTGCAAGCAATTTCATAAAATTCATCTGGAAACTCTCTCCGTCCTCGGTTATTTCCCGAGGCATAGAAAAACTGAGTTTTGGAATCAAGTTTTATGTTTTAGAGCTTTTCCAAAGTGAAGCCGGCGCCGGGTGAAGACGATGAATACGATGAACACGAATTACTCCATTCGCGATGAAATCCGGGATTTCTGGTCGGAAAGGGCAGCGACGTTCGACGAGAGCGTCGGCCACGAAATCTTTTCCGAAGCCGAGCGAAAGGGCTGGCAGCGCCTGATCCGCAAGCATCTCGGCGAGGGAGAGGGGCGGGCGGCGCTCGACCTTGCCTGCGGCACGGCTGTCATTTCCCATCTCATGCATGGCGCGGGCTTCAAGGTGACGGGGCTCGACTGGTCGGATGCGATGCTGGCGCAGGCGCGGGCCAAGGCAAAGAAGCGCGGCACCGATATCCGCTTCGTCTCGGGTGACGCGGAAAACACCATGGAGCCGAAGGAGAGCTATGACGTGATCACCAATCGGCACCTCGTCTGGACGCTGGTCGATCCGCCGTCGGCCTTCCGCGAATGGTTCTCCGTGCTGAAACCCGGCGGCAAGGTGCTGATCGTCGACGGCAATATGGGCAAGGAGACCTGGGTCAAGGGTCTGCAGAAGCTCTGGACGAGGCTGACCGGCAAAGCGCCGGCAAGCCACATGAGGCCCGAGATGATGGCCCGCCATCAGGCCATCCGCTCGCGCGTCTATTTCTCGGACCAGATGCCGGCCGAAGCGATCGTCGAACTGCTGCGCCAGGCGGGCTTCGACAATATCGTCGTCGACCGCAAGCTCTCGGATATTCATTGGGCGCAGGCGCGCAAGATGCCTTTCCTGCGCGGGCTGGAGCGGATGGTGCAGGATCGGTTTGCGATCTGTGCGACGAAGCCTCTGGCTTAGGTTTTCTGCAGGCCGGAGTTGCGTGGCCGGTGCCGGTGGTCATTGAAGCTCCTGATGTCCTTTACCGAGGAGGCTTAAGAGCAATGCGGCTATTTCGCGGGAATCGGCAGGCTTTGACACCAGCGGCACCTGGGAGAGGGACGGAGGGATGACGACGCGGTCGTAGCCGCTGGTAAATATGAAGGGAATGCGCTTTTGCCGCAGAAGCGCGGCGATGGGAAAACTCAACTCGCCTCCGAGGTTGATATCGATCACCGCGCCGTCGAGTTTAGACGCATTGTCGATCGCTGCGGTGGCATGCGCGACGCTTGAAAACGGACCAAGAATGGTTGCACCATGCCGTTCGAGCGCTTCCGCAAGATCGACCGCTATCAGATATTCGTCTTCGACAACAAGTACGTGGCCCAGCGCTTTTTCCACCTGAGCGCTCCATCTCATAACGGCTCCAGAACGGAAATATGGCGGAAGTCCTGCGAGTAAATGGAAATTGCCAAATAGGGCTCTCCTCCCTAAATTTTACCTGAGTCTAAGGGCCGCGATCTTCGGTCTTGAGGAGCGGTGACATGGTACAGGCAAATCCGAGATTCCCGATCGTCGGCATCGGCGCTTCGGCGGGCGGAATCCCCGCTATGGAAGGTTTCTTCCAGGGCTTGCCGGAGCCCTGCGGCATGGCGTTCGTGGTTGTGACCCATTTGAATCCGGGACGCCAGAGCCGCCTGCACGAAGTCATCGCCCGCTATACCGATATGAAGGTGGTGCTCGCCGCCGACAAGGTTAGCGTGGTTCCCGACACAATCTATGTCATGCCGGAAAATGTGGTGCTGGGCCTTCATGACGGCGTGCTTTCGGTCAAGCCGATGGACATCCATTCGATGGAGCGCAAGCCTATCGATGTCTTCTTCGGCGAGCTTGCGAAAGACCAGGGCGAATTTGCCGTCGGCGTCATCCTGTCAGGCGGGGACGGCGACGGGACGCTCGGCGCCAAGGCAATCAAGGAGCGGGGAGGGCTGACGCTGGCGCAGACTGCCGACGGGTCGGGTCCGCGCAATCCGGATATGCCGCAAAGCGCGATTGCCAGCGGTCTTATCGATCTCGCCCTGCCGTCTGAGCAGATGGGTGAAAAGCTGGTGGCCTTCGCGCGCAGCTTTGCGTCTCTTTCCCATATCGGAGGAACTGACGAACAGGACAAGGCAAGCGATCTCGAAAGGGCCCGCGAGCGTATCTATGCGATCCTTCGCAATCAGTCCGGCCATGATTTTTCCGGGTACAAGACCAAGACATTTCTGCGACGGGTGCGTCGGCGCATGCAGGTCCGGCAGTTGAAGACAATCGAGGCCTATGTCGATTCGCTGGAGCAGGATCCCGACGAGGTTTCGAGGCTTTTCAGCGACCTGTTGATCAACGTAACCAATTTTTTCCGCGACACTGATGCATTCTCTGTGCTTGAAACCACTGTCATCCCGCAATTGTTTGCCGGCAGAAACGCGACCGATACCTTGCGTGTCTGGGTTCCGGGCTGCGCAACGGGGGAGGAAGTCTACTCGATCGCCATTCTCATGCGCGAGCATATGGAGAGACTGTCGCAGGTACCGAGAGTGCAGATATTTGCAACCGATATCGATGAACCTGCGCTGCAGATAGCCAGGACCGCGCGTTATCCGGAGGCGCTGCTGGAGGGCGTTTCAAGCACACGCAAGAAAAAATTCTTCAGCAGCGACGGGGCCAGTTTCGTCGTCAGCAGCAGCATCCGCGAGCTGTGCATCTTCTCGCCGCACAGTGTCATCCGCGATCCGCCCTTTTCCCGCATGGACCTCGTGTCCTGCCGCAACCTGCTGATCTATCTCGGGCAGGAGATACAGAACCGGGTCGTCCCCACGTTCCACTATGCGCTGAAACCCGGCGGTTATCTCTTTCTCGGTACTTCCGAGGGGATCGGGCAGCACGGCGATCTCTTCACCACCGTCGACAAGAAGAACCGCATCTTCCAGGCGCGGGAACATGCCAACGCACACCGTCTTCCGATCCTGATGGGGGACGAACGCTATACGCCTTTCCCGGCATCTGCAAAAATCGATTCACGCGGCTTTGGCGGCGTGCAATTGCGGCAGGCGGTCGAGGCGCAGGTGCTGGAATCATTTGCCCCCGCTCATGTTGTCGTGAATGCGGATGGTGATGTCGTCTATTCGTCCGGGCGCACGAGCAAGTTTCTGGAGGTGCCGCAGGGCGCGCCGAGCCGACAGCTGATCAATATGGCGAGGCGGGATCTGCGGCTCGATCTCCGGGCCGCCCTGCGCGAGTGCGCATCATCAAGACAGCGTGTCACCAAGGACAATATCGTCGTTGACGACGATGACGGCCGCGTCCAGGTCGTATCTGTGGCGGTCGAGCCGCTCGGCAATCGCGGATCAGGCGAAGCGCTCTATGTTGTTCTGTTTCAAACCGTCGGACCGTCACAGGCGCGCTCGGAAGCCGAGCGCGCCCAGCGAAACGTGGAAGGGACCGCGGACCTCGAGAGGGAACTGCGCGACACGCGCGAGCGTCTGCAATCGACCATCGAGGAATATGAGACGGCGCTCGAAGAGCTGAAGTCATCGAACGAGGAACTGGTATCGGTCAACGAAGAGGCCCAATCCTCCAACGAGGAACTCGAGGCTTCCAAGGAGGAGATGCAGTCTCTCAACGAAGAGCTCAACACGATTAATGCGGAGCTCAACAGCAAGGTCGAGGAGCTGGACCGGGCCAACAACGACCTGAAAAACCTCTTCGACGCCACTGAGATCGCGACGATTTTCCTCGACCGCAATCTGGTCATCCGCAATTTCACGCCGACGGCATCGAATTTCTTCAAGCTGCGTGCATCCGATGTCGGCCGACCGCTGACAGAACTCTCCAGCGATATCGACTATCCCGAGCTGAACGACCATATTGCCGAGGTTTTCGCTTCCGGTCAAAGCCGGGATCGCCACCTTCCGCGCGACGAGCAGGGGCGTCATTTTCTGGCCCGCCTCCTTCCGTATCGGGGCGACAATAACAGGATCGACGGTGTGATCGTCACGCTCATCGACGTCACCACGCTGGCCGAAGCCGAACAGCACCAGAAGGTGCTGATCTCGGAGCTCAATCATCGCGTCAAGAACATGCTCGCGGTGACGATCAGCATCGCCACCCAGACGCTGGAATCTTCTGCCTCGCCGGAGGCGTTTCACGCAGCGTTCGTCGGCCGTTTGAAGGCCATGTCGCGGGCCTACGGCCTGCTTTCACGCGAACATTGGAAAGAAGCCTCAGTTAAGGAGCTGATAGCCCAGGAGCTGACGCCATTCGGGGCGGAGCGCATTGCGCTCGACGGTCCGGAATATAAGCTCAACCCGCAGCGGGGACTTGCGCTCGGGATGGTCATCCACGAGCTTGCGACCAACGCCGCCAAATACGGGGCCTTGAGCAATGGCGAGGGCCGTATCGATGTCCGATGGCAGCTCGAAAACCATTCTTTCATCCTCGGCTGGAGCGAGCGCGGCGGCCCGGCCGTCAAAAAACCGCAAGCGGACGGATTCGGAATGTCGCTGATGCAGGGCGAAATCGGCTACCGGCTCGGAGGGCAGGTGGAAACAAATTTCGATTCCGGTGGTTTAACGGTCAACCTCTCTTTCCCGCTCAATTAGCAACAGGTGGAGTGAGCCGTTGAAATCCAGCTTTCCCCACAGTTCCCTTTTTGCCGGAAAGCGAGTTCTCGTTGTAGAAGATGAGTTTTTGCTCGCAGAGGATGCGCGTAAAGAGCTTACCAAGCTCGGCGCAATCGTCATCGGTCCGACACCACGCGTCGATCATGCGCTCGCCCTCATCGAAGATCAGCAGATCGATGCCGCCATCCTCGATGTTTTCTTGTCCGACACGATGGTATTTCCCGTGGCGGAACGCCTCGAGGAGCTCGGCATCCCGTTCGTGTTCGCCACCGCTTACGATCCATCCGTCATTCCCGGGAGGTTCGGTGGCTATATTCTCTGCGAAAAGCCAATCGAACTGGAAAATATAGCTCAAGGCCTTTTCGGACGACCAGCATCGGATGCTTGATCGTCGAATTGCTGCGGTGTGGTGCAGGACCGCTTTGCGATCTCAGCGACCAAGCTCTGGCTCAGGGTTTTGCGAGGCTTTCGGCCCGCTGCAATTCTATTTTAAGAGACATAGTGCAGATCGCTCAGGCTGCAGCTTGCCCAATTCAAACTTGCCTGGAGAGACCCGTTGACTTCCGTATCAACTGCATTGCGCTTTCCTCCGGATGAAGCGAAGGTTTTGACCGTCGAAGCCATTGTGGAAAATCGCCTCTATCCCTTCGCTTTGAAGGATGCTGCGCTGAAGCTTATCGCAATGCACGATGCCGCGCCTCGTATCGTGCGCTATACCGCGGACATGAAGCGATGGCTGCTGACGCAGTCCATTCTGGCGTTTCATTTTCAACGCGTCACGTCACCGTCTCATCCGGGCCTGACGGCCGCCAAGCTCAACGCCCTCATCACTGAAAGTAAGGTTGCCTCCAAGAACACGGCGTTTGCGCATCTCGCGGAGATGCGCAATTACGGCCTCCTCGTCGATACCAATGAAAGCGGGGACAGGCGCGTTCGCCAGCTCAGAATTTCCGAAACTGCGGAAATCTTGATCCGCGAATGGTTCGATGAACATCTGAAATCACTCGACATGCTCGATGGAGGCACACGATTCTCGCAGTCATCGGCCGATCCGCGCCTGCTTTGGTATGCGCAGCCAAGAATGGCCCAGAGCCTCTTTCACGATCCAGGCTGGGCCAGTCCTACCCAGACCGTCGACGCTTTCGTTCGAACTGCTTCCGGCAGCAACATCCTGCACGATCTGATGTCTCGATTGCCGCCGGAAAAGGAGTTGGAGCCGCGGATGTCGATTGGTCCTTTGCGCATCGGAGAATTCTTCAAGCGCTACGCCATCTCTCGGACTCATGCGCGGCGCCTTTTCGATCGCGCTCAGTTGGTCGATGCTTGTGGATGGGACCTCTCCAGCGACAGCGCTGATTTCTGGCTTGGGGCAGAGCTCATCCGTGACTACCGGCACTGGCAGGCGGTCAAGTTTGCGGCCATCGACGAAGCGTTCGAATGGGCCTGTCGTCATGTACCGGAACCGACCATGCGCTCTCCCTGAGCGAAGATCAGCAGATGATGCCGTGGTCTCAATGTTTTCTAGTCCATCGAACTGGAAATGCGCGAGGTGTGAGCTTGGAGCCCCCTCATCCGTCCCTTCGGGCCACCTTCTCCCCGTTGGGGGAGAAGGGGTGTCGTCGCAGCGTTTCGATTCCCCCCTTCTCCCCTGCGGGGAGAAGGTGCCCGAAGGGCGGATGAGGGGGCCACGGGCACGCACCTTGGTCGTTTTCCTTACCCTGTACCCAACTCATCAATTTCCTCCGGAATAAACCCGCCCGTCTGCCGCCGCCACAGGCGCGCGAACAGTCCGTCGCTTGCTATCAGCTCTTCCGGCCGGCCTTCCTCGACGATGCGGCCATGGTCGAGCACGACGATGCGATCCATGCTGGAAATCGTGGAAAGGCGGTGGGCGATGGCGATGACGGTTTTTCCTTCCATCACCAGGTTCAGCCGTTCCTGGATGGCGGCTTCGGATTCGCTGTCGAGGGCCGACGTTGCCTCGTCGAGTACCAGGATCGGCGCGTTCTTGAGAAGCACCCGGGCGATCGCCACACGCTGGCGCTGGCCGCCCGAAAGCTTGATGCCGCGGTCGCCGACGAAGGCTTCGTAGCCCTTGCGGCCTTCGCTGTCAGCGAGATCGGCGATGAAGACGTCTGCGCTCGCCATCTTCGCCACGTTCTCGATCTCTTCCTGTGTCGCCTCCGGCCGGCCGTAGCGGATGTTGTCGCCGACCGAGCGATGCAGCAGCGCGACGTCTTGGGCGATGACGCCGATGGCGCGGCGCAGGCTGGACTGGGTGACGGTGCGGATATCCTTGTTGTCGATTAGGATCGCCCCCTCCTTGATGTCGTAGAAGCGCAAGAGCAGGTTGGCGAGCGTCGTCTTGCCCGCGCCTGACAGGCCGACGAGGCCGACTTTTTCGCCCGGGCGTACGGTCAAAGACAGGTTGTCGATGACCGACTTCCCGGACTTGTAAGCGAAGTGGACGTTGTCGAAGCGGATTTCGCCTGATGGCACGGCGAGCTCCGTCGCGTCCGGTCTGTCGACGATGGTGGGCGGCGTCGTCATGACCGGCATCGCATCCTTTATCGTGCCGATCGCTTGGAAGATCGCCTGGCCCATCTGCAGGAAAGTGAAGATCTGCGTCGACAGCCGGTTGAGAATATAGACGGCGCCGACGAATTCGCCGATCGAGAGAAAGCCGTAGAGGAGGCCGGAAAAGCCGATCGACAGCATGCTCAGCCACAACAGCGTGTTCAGCACAACGACTGTGAGTTCCGAGCTGCGGTAGATGCGCTGTTCGCTGTGCTGCGTGCGCACGTTCTTCTCGATGATGCGGCGGATGGCGCCAGCCTCGCTGTCTTCAGCAGCGAATTGTTTGATCATCTGCATGTTGGTGTAGAGATCGGTGATCGCGCCGGCGACCAGGCTGCGCTGCTTGGCGGTGCGGCGCGCGCGCTCGGCAAAGATCGGCACGATCCTGACCGTGAATGCGACATTGAGAAGAATCCAGATGACGACAGGCACGGCAAGCTGCCAGGCGAGTGCGCTTAACAGGATCACCGAGCCCACCAGCTGCAGCAGGAAGCGCGGAACGGTCTGGAAGGCGGCGCTGATCTGCGACTGGACGGCGGAGGAGACCTGCTGCAGGCGCGAGGCGACCTGTCCGGCATAGAGATCGTGGAAGAAGGCGAGGTCTTGCCGTTCCACCGCCTTATGACCTTGCCACTGAATGGCAGCTGGCATGCCGACCCCCAAAGTATGGGACTGGAGCGTGTTCAGCATGAAGGAAAGGATCGGCATGACAGGGAAAATCAGCAGGCCGAGGATGGTGAGCAATGGCCATTCGTGATGCAGGAAGGCGGCAGCACCTTGCTGTGTCACACCATCGACGATGACCGAAAGCCCCCAGACGATTGTCAGGTTGACGGCCTCGAATGCCATCGAGGAAAGCGCCAACGCAATCAGCACGCCGCGAAACATCGAGATGAAGTGCAGGAGCACGGTGACCGGCCCCTTCGACGGCAGCGGCCGGTAGGGTATATCAAGCGGCCGGATCAGCGTTTCGAAGGGACGGTAGATCGCATCTGAAATCGACATGATCGACGTGAGCCTCTCGGATCGAATATCGGGAAGGGCGGCGGAACACGGCTACGCGGTACAGTATGGAATCACCTTCCGGCTGCAATCTCAACTAGAAATTTTGGAAATCTCCGCTGAAGGGAGGCGCCGGCGCTTGGTTATGCGGTCAGGCCACCAGCCATAGCGGCCGTTCTGCGATCGAATGTGGCTCAGTTCATCGATTTGAACGTCTCAAAAATCAGCGCC
This sequence comes from Rhizobium sp. BK650, assembly GCF_014195325.1. Lineage (GTDB taxonomy): Bacteria > Pseudomonadota > Alphaproteobacteria > Rhizobiales > Rhizobiaceae > Rhizobium. The sequence goes on from NZ_JACIBK010000001.1 coordinate 826,921, forward strand.
CTCAGCCAGCGATGGACAGGATCTGCATCCATTCGAGGGTGCCATGCCTGGACGATGTCGAAACCCGGCACGGCGACCGGCAGGTCGAATGCCCTGATCTGATCTGTCGCGACGGATTTGCGATAGGAGTTGGGAATTGCGCCGATCAGATCGGATGCCGCGGCAACTGCGATGACAGCCGGAAAGCTCGGGACGATCAGTCTGACATTGCGGTAAATGCCGAGTTCGGCGAGCGCCCTGTCAACAGGGCCGGCATAATCCGCCTGCGGTGAGAAGAGGACGTGGCCGCAGGCGGCATAGGTCTCGACCGTGATCTTATCCGTATCGAAAATCGGGTGTCCTATCCTCGCGAGACCGACATATCGATCTGCAAATAGGGTCTGACAACGCAGTTCCCCGCTGTTCGTCGGCAGGACGCCGATATCCAGATCCACGGCTGCGTCTCTCAGGGATTGAACATCCTTGTCCGATCTCGGCGCAAACCGAAGCCTTATCCCTGGCGCCGCATTCGCGACGGCGGCGCTCAGGCGCGCGGCAAAGATTAGCACGAATGCCTCATTGGCACGGATCGTGAAATCACGCTTCACCTCGCCGATTTCCACTGACGATGGGGGACTGAGCACCGCTTTCACGGCATCTTTCAGCGAATGCACATCCTCGGCAATCGCTAGGGCATGAGGAGTGGCGATCATGCCGCGCCCGGCAGGCACGAGGATCGGGTCGCCGAGGGCGATCCTCAAGCGTGACAGCGTCCGGCTCATGGCGGATGTGCTGAGGCCGAGCCGACGCGCGGCGCCAGATACGCTTCTCTCGCGCAGCAGCGCATCCAGCGCCACCAGAAGGTTGAGATCGAGATCGGACATGACCTTCCTTTATCGAGGTATGGCGTTTTGCGCAACAGTTGGTTGATTCCGTTGCGTCTGGCGCGGTCGCCGGGTTGGACCTAATTATTCGGCCGTCCGATAATTATTGGGAGTTTCTCAATGTCCCTTGTTTCCACCGCACCCATCTCTCAGGACGGCTTGGCAACGCCGCGACGGTATCTGGCCATCGCACTCATACTTGCGACAATCGTTCTCGTCGTCCTGGACGGAGCCATCGCCAACGTCGCCTTGCCCTCGATTGCGCTCTCGCTGCAGGCCGAAGCCGGCAACACCGTATGGGTCGTCTCGGCTTATCAGCTGGCGGTGCTGGTCGCCCTGCTTCCGTGTGGCGCGCTCGGGGAAATCTACGGTGCGCGGCGGGTCTTTCTGATCGGTGTCGCGCTGTTCACGGCGGCTTCGGCTGCCTGCGCCTTCGCGGGCGACCTCTCGCTGCTGATCCTTGCCCGTTTCGCGCAGGGTCTCGGCGCGGGCGCCATCATGGCGCTTGCCATGATGAATCTGCGCTCAGCCTTGCCGCAGCACATGCTCGGTCCGATCATCGGCATCAATGCCATGGTCATCGCCATTTCTTCGGCTGCCGGCCCCGGCATTGCCGGCGCGATCCTTTCGGTCACGACCTGGCCGTGGCTGTTTGCGGTCAATATACCGCTTGGCATCATTGTCCTGCTCAGCGGGGGCGTGCTGGGAAAAATGCAGGGCACGAACCGGAAGCTGAACGCCAAGGCCTTGCTGGCCAACACGCTGATGTTCATCCTCTTCTTCTACGGTGCCGACCAGATCGCCAATGCGCCGGCCAATGGCACGCTCCTCATCGCCGCCTCGATAGTCTGCCTTGTCATCCTGCTGCGCCTGGAACGCGGTAGCACTGCTCCGATCATTCCGACGGATCTTCTGGCGACACCGGCATTCCGCGTCGCGGTCATCGCCTCGATATCCTGCTTCTGCGGCCAGATGCTGAGCTACATCGCGCTGCCGTTCTATCTTCAACACAGGTTGCACATGACGCCGGTTCTCGCCGGTCTCTACATGATGCCCTGGCCTGTTGCGACCGCGGTCATCGCGCCGGTTTCGGGACGTCTGGCAAACCGCGTCAAGACGGCATGGCTTTGCGCCACGGGCGGCGCGCTGCTGAGCGGCGGCCTGCTTGTGGCCGTTCTCAGTCCGTCCGATCCAAGAGGCATCGCTTTTGTGGCTGGCACTGTCATCGCCGGCCTGGGTTTCGGACTGTTCCAGACGCCGAACAACCGCATCCTGCTTCTGTCGGCGCCGAAAGCCAGAAGCGGCGCGGCAGGCGCGGTGCAGGGCACTGCGCGGCTTCTCGGCCAGACGCTTGGCGGAATCTCGATGTCACTCATCTTCGCAACGCTGCCGCTCTCGGCCGCACCCGAATTTGCAGTGGCCATCTCCGCCGGCTGCGCGGCGATTGCAAGTCTGGTCAGCCTGAGCCGGGCCCGCTACGAGCTAGCGGGAGCTTCTGAAGACCGCCCTCGATAAGTGATCTGTCCGCGAAGCGGTGATATTGGCCTCTACCGCGACCTGTGAGGTACAGGCCACTCCGCAGCGGACAAGAATGAAGCAGGAGATTCAGGGGGCATTCAACCTGCGTGCCTGACAATGCTGCCCTCATGAAAATGCTCGCCGGCGCTGTCGATCTGAACCCAATGATGTTTAGATCGCTCGAAGATCGATTTAGCGGGAGCGGGGAGGTGGCTGGTCTCGGTTAAGGCTCCGAGCGCCACGCCGATCATGGAGGGCAGGTTTTCGGCCTTCCAATAGATCGACGAGCCGCAGTCCGGGCAGAAATAGGAATGCACCTTTCCGCCGCTTGCCGCATCGCGCGTGTATTGCCTGGCCGTTCCCGAGATGGCGACGGCTTCGACGGGATAGAAGGCGCCGGCGCCGAAGGGGGCGCCTGTTCGCCTCTGGCATTCGATGCAGTGACAGGCGATCACTGCCTTTGGTTCATCCGGCAGCGTCAATCCAAGCGCACCGCAGCTGCATCTGGCATTGGCCATCGGGATACTCCTTTGCGAAGGGTGGGGAAGATTTCGGGATTTTGCGGAAGGTGCCGGGCGCCGAGCAGGATTCGCTCGTCTTGAAGCGACGGCAGCTGCCACCAGCCGCGGCCATTCTCGGGGTGCCGCTAGCGAGAGATCAAGCTGAGCATGCCGATGAGACTATGTTCGAAGCGGCTATCTGTTGCTCAAACTATCAGGAGTAGCGCCGGTCGGCAAAATCTAATTTCGTTCTGCCATTAACTTTGAAAACGCGGAGATCGACGAAGTTTGAAGAATTGCCAGCCCATTCGAAAAGCCGGTCCCTGTGGAGCAGGCCCGGCTGTTTCAGGGAGGTAGACCGATCGACCGCCCCAGTGTCGTGATCTATTGCAAGGATCCGCTGCCTCAGCCGCGGCGGGCCGCTTCGATCGCTGCGACATCGATCTTTCGCATCGTCATCATTGCGTCGAAGGCGCGTTTTGCCGCAGGACCGCCGGCGCTAAGCGCTTCCATCAGGACCCTTGGGGTGATCTGCCAGGAGACGCCCCATTTGTCCTTGCACCAGCCGCATTCGCTTTCCTCGCCACCATTGTCGACGATCGCGTTCCAGTAGCGATCGGTCTCTTCCTGAGTTTCCGTGGAGATCTGGAAGGAGAAGGCTTCATTGTGCTTGATCTGAGGGCCGCCATTCAGGCCGATACAGGCAACGCCGCAGACCGTGAAATGGACGACCAGAACGTCTCCCTGCTGACCGGCCGGATAGTCGCCGGGTGCGCGGTGAATGGCGCCGACGCTGCTGTCCGGAAAGGTCTCGGCGTAAAAGCGGGCGGCTTCCTCGGCGTGCTTGTCATACCAGACGCAGATCGTGTTCTTTGCGATTGCCATTGCGCGGTCCTTTGCTGTTTCGTTCCCTCCGCAGTGACATAAGCGGCGAACCGGTTTTCGCCAGTCCCGGCGCGGCATTTAAGCTCCGACCCCGTTATCCCCAGAACCATGACCTGCTGACCTCGGTCCTTGCCTCGGAAGGGCTGACGCCGATATCGCGGAGCTGATCCTCGGAGAGATCGGAGAGTGCCAGCCGCTCGCGGCGCTTGCTGAAATACAGGGTGAGGCGCATCAGGCAGCGCCGCGCAATGCTGCCGCTCTGGGCGCGGTCCCTTGTCGTTGGCAGTTCTGCATCTGATATCATCGGGCATCTCCGGCATTCGTCTTGGAGGCCTCAAAATGGACTGGTGTGCGCTCCTAATGAAGCTTATGGTTTTTATGCAATCCATAAGGAATTCTTCTGATGTTGAACCTTGACCAGCTCGCCGCCTTCGTCAGCGTCGTCGATCTCGGCAGCTTTACCGCAGCGGCCGAAAGAGCAGGGTTGACGCAGCCTGCGGTCAGTCTGCAGGTGAAGCTTCTGGAACAGCGGATGGGGGTTCGGCTGATCGAGCGTGTCGGCCGTCGGGCGCAACCATCGGCGGCGGGCGTCGAATTGCTTGCGCATGCGCGCCGGATTCTCGGCGAATGCCTGTCGGCCGAGGAAGCGATGGCGCCCTACAGGCAGGGCGCGGTGGGGCGCGTGCGGATCGGCAGCGGCGGCACCGCCTCGATCCATCTGCTGCCGCGGGCAATCGCCGCCGCCAAGAAGCGGATGCCGGGTCTGGAGATCGTCGTGCGTGTCGGCAATACCGATGAGATGGTGCGTGATCTTGAAACCAATGCCCTCGATATCGCCGTCGTCACGCTGCCGGCGTCTGGCCGCTCCATCGAGATCGAGGCTTTCTACGAGGACGAGCTCGTCGCCGTGGCGCCGAAGGGAAGCATGATGCCGGATGGCGGTCCGACGCCCGACTTCTTCAAGGACAAGATCATGATGCTCTATGAGGGCGGCAATACGCGGCGCGTCACCGACGAATGGTTTGAGGCCGCGGGGATCAAGAGCCAGCCGACGATGGAGTTCGGCAGTGTCGAGGCTATCAAGGAACTGATCGCCGCCGGGCTCGGATGGTCGGTACTGCCGGGGCTTGCCTTGAAGCGCGACCGAGCCCGGTTCGTCACGTCACCCGTTCAGCCGCCGCTCGTGCGCCAGCTCGGGATGGTCATCCGCCGCGACAAACATCTGACAAAGGGGCTGCGCGAGGTCATGAAATGCCTTCGCGCATTCGAGGTTTGATTGATGCCCGTCGCTTACCCATCGGCGCCGGGCTTGAGGGGAGCAGTCAGCCCAGCGCACTCTGTTCGGCGCAGATGCGGTCGATCAAGGCATCGAACTCGCCCTTCGGCGGGCGGCCTTTGGCGAAACGCTGCTTGAGGTGCATGATCGGCTCGGCCAGGATATCATCCAGACTGTCGGCGCAGGTGAAGTCGCCGGCAACGCTCTTAACCTTGGAATTGTCGAAGAGCGCCGTCCAGGCCTTGTCGCCGGTCAGCGGGCCGATCCATTCCGGATTGTATTTTACCAGCGTATCTGTCGGCACGTGGACGATCCGGGCTTCGACGCCGAGCAATCGGCCGATCGCCTTCTGGATATCGTCCCAGATATGGGCGTGGTCGTTGGTGATATGGAAGATGTCCTGCAGCGCCTTCTGCTTGCCGAACAGGCCGACGAAGGGTACGGCAAAATCCACCGAGCGCGTCAGCGTCCAGGGCGTGTGGCCGTCCCCGGCGACGATGGTCGGTTCGCCGTCCAGCATCCTCCGCGCCATGACATCGCTGTCGCCCATCATGATCGGCAGGCCGGTGCGAACCGTGTGACTGGGACGCACGATCGTCCAGGCGAGGTTGTCGGCCTTCTTCAACAGCGCCTCGCAGGCGATCTTGGCCTGGCTGTAGGGCCAGTAGGGGTTGATTGCCGGCGTTTCCTCGGTGATCACGTAATGGCGGGCCGGCTTTTCATAGACCGAAGCCGACGAGATGAAGATGTACTGGCCGCAATGGCCCGAGAAGATCTCGATATCACGCGCGATCTGATCCGGCGTGAAGGCGATGAACTGGGCGACGACATCATAATTGGCCCTGGCGAGATCGGCATAGGCGGCCGATCCGAGTTCGCCGACGATCGAGGTGACGCCGGCGGGCAGGGGGTCGCCTCTCAGGCCGCGGTTGAAGACGCTGACATCATGGCCCTGCGCAACGGCGCGTTCGACGCAGGGATAGGAAATCTGGCCGGTGCCGCCGATGAAAAGGACTTTCAGAGCCATGCGGGGGACCTCGGTATCGGAAGGGGCGGGATTATCGATGATCTTCATAGCGCGAAAGAGATGGAGGGTCTCGTGGAAAATAACCGACACGCTAAGGCGACGGGTGTCCGTGTGTCGGCAGCTGCGCCGCGCGCGATCTGGGCGCGACCATCAGTTTGCCGATTTCCAGAGCCAGCTGATCCTGGGTGTAGGGCTTTCCGAGCTTGGCCACGTCGAGGTCCAGCCCGGGCGGGAGTTCGGCATATCCTGATGCAATGAGAATAGGCAGGCCAGGCGCGATCGTGCGGGCGGCTTTGGCGAGGTCTCCACCGGTCATGCCGGGCATGGAGTAATCCGTAATCATCAGGTCGAAGTTCCCACCGTTGCCGAGGCACTCGAGCGCTTCTTTTGCCGAATGAGCCTCGACCACTTCATGGCCGAGATCGGCGAGCATGTCGGCCGAGCTCATGGCGATCAGAACGTCGTCGTCGACAAGCAGGATGCGCTTCGGGCCATGGACCGCGTCAGCCTCTGCCGGCAGCGCGTGATCGGACTCCGTGTGGGCCTCGGCCGATGTGGAGACGGGGATCCAGAGTTCGGCTGTCGTGCCCTTGCCCGGGGCGCTTTGCAGTTTGAGGTCACCCTTCAATTGCAGGGCAAGGCCATGGATCATGGAGAGGCCGAGCCCCGTTCCCTTGCCCAATTCCTTTGTCGAGAAGAAGGGCTCTATAGCCCTTTGCAGCGTTTCCTTGTCCATGCCAAACCCGTGGTCGGCGACGGTCAGGACGACGTAACTGCCGGCGGCGAGTTCATCGGTCGGCGCAGCCTGCTCCTCCTGCCTCAGCTCGATGCGGATCGTGCCGCCATCAGGCATTGCATCGCGGGCGTTGACGGCAAGATTGAGCAGCGCGAGCTCGACCTGATTGGCGTCGGCCGACACTAGAGGAAGATGATCGGGAACCGTGGTTTCGATCATGATGGTCGAGCCCACGGAACGCTTCAGGAGGTCCGTCAAGCCGAGCACGAGGGCGCGCAGGTCGACCGGCCCGATGTGCAGATCCTGTCGCCGCGCAAAGGCGAGCAGCCTCTGAGTGAGAGAGGCACCGCGTTTGGCCCCCTGCAGGGCGCCGTCGATCAGGCGGGAGACCTTGGGGTCGTTTCCGACATATTTGCGCAGCAGTTCGAGATTGCCGAGGACGGCCATCAGGAGATTGTTGAAGTCATGCGCCACGCCACCGGTGAGCTGGCCGATCGCTTCCATCTTCTGAGCCTGGCGAAGCTGCTCTTCGGCGCGTTCGCGCTGGCTGATTTCCGCCATGACCGCGGCATGGGCCCGTTCCAGTTCGCGCGTGCGCTCGGCAACCTTTTCCTCGAGTATCTCGTTGAGCTGGCGCTGGTGTTCTTCGGCTTGCAGCCGAGCGGTGATATCTGCCGAGACGCCCACCAGCTTGATACCTTTTCCCGACCGGTCTCTATGGAGCAACGCCCGCATTTCGACCCAATGAACAGAGCCGTCGCTCCAGACTGTGCGGTATTCGACGGAATAGTCCGTCCCGGTTTCGACAGTCGCGTCCATTGCCGCCTGCGCACGCTTCCGGTCGTCAGAGTGAACGGACCGTTGCAGATCCTCATAGGTAAAGGGCTCTCCAGGGCGCCGGCCGAAAATCATCCTGCAGGTTGCCGAGGTCGTCAGCATTCCGGTCGCAAGGTCAAGTTCCCAGGCGCCGAGCCGCCCGGCTTCCAGGGCTGTTTGAAGCCGGCGTTCGCCTTCATCGAGGGCTTGGATATGCAATCGAGCCTCGTACTGACGCCGCCGCCCGCGCATGGCGGAGCGAGCCACGCTGACGAAAGTGGTCGCATGGAACGGGCGTTCGATGAAGCTGACATTGCCCAGGATTTCGGAAAGCCTGGCGGCGGCGGGATTGCGTTCCGGGCCGCCGCCTCTATTGGTGAGAATGATGAAAGGCAGGTCGGACCAGCTCGGCTGCTCCCCGATCCAGGCGGAGATGGCGCGCAGATCGGCCGATCGCAGCGCCTCCTCGGTGACAATGGCAAAAGCGACATCATCATTAAGGCTTTCGGCGAAAGAGCAGAGATCCGGCGCCGTCTTTGACTGTATGCCCACTTCCCGCAGAAGCGACGCGGCAATCTGCGCATCGCGGCCGATCGGGGCATGGATCAGGCCGATGGCGTTTCTGTTAGGAATGGTCTCGGTCCTCTTCTGACATGTCCAGAAGCGGCTGTTTTTCGCCGACGAATGTCGGCACGCCGCGAAGCACACCCTGGAAGCCGGAAAGCGGCTCGCCGAGCGTCAGCCCGGAATTTGTGATGCGGAATTCCCGGATAGTCTCCTCATGATTGCCTGTTCGTTTTTTGACGACGGAAATCGCTCGTCGCACTTTTCCGAGCGCCTCGAAATATCGCAGAAGGATTACGGTGTCGGCGAGATAGGTGACATCGACCGGCGCCTTCATGTCTCCGACAAGGCCGTGCTGGGCAACGGTCAGATAGGTATTTGCACCCTGGCGATTCAGATATTGAAGAAGCTCGTGCATGTGCAGGATAAGAGCGTTTTCCTCGGGCATCGATGCCTGATAGCCGTTGATGCTGTCGATCACGACGGTCTTGGCGTCGTAGCTTGCAACCCGATCCCTGACGCGCTGGGCAAACTCTCCTGGCGACAGCTCCGCCGCATCCAGTTGCTCAATGTGGATCAACCCTTCATCGCTCATCCTCTCCAGATCGATGCCCAGCGATTTTGTCCGCGTAAACAGCAGTCCAAGCTCTTCATCGAAAACGAATATGGCAGCCTTTTCGCCGCGTTTGACCGCCGCATCGACGAATTGAAGGGCAAACAGGCTCTTGCCGGTGCCGGCCGGGCCGATCAGCAGCGTGCTGGAGCCACGCTCGATCCCTCCGCCCAGAAGATCGTCCAATTCCTTGATGCCGCTTGAAAGTGTCGATCTCTCAAAGCCTCTTTTGTGCTCGATCGCTCGTAACCGCGGGAAGACCGACACGCCGCCGGTTTTGATGACGAAATCGTGGTAGCCGCCGCGAAAGGACTGGCCGCGATATTTGACGACCCGCAGCCGCCGACGCTCCGAGCCGTAAGTCGGTGCCAGCTGTTCCAGATGGATCACCCCATGAACGACGCTGTGAACAGTTTTATCGAGATTGTCCGAGGTCATGTCGTCGAGGAGCAGGACCGTGGCATCCGACCGAGCGAAGAAATGCTTCAGCGCAAGGATCTGCCGGCGATAGCGCAGCGAGCTTTGGGCGAGCAGCCTGATTTCGGAGAGGCTATCAATGACCACCCTCTGCGGGTTTATGCGCTCGAAGGCTTCGAAGATCAGCTTTGTGGTCTCGCCCAATTCGAGATCGGATGAATAGAGAAGGCTCTGCTGCTGATCTGCATCGAGCAGGCTTTCAGGGGGCACGAGCTCGAAGATTTCGATGCGGCCGCCGAGTTTCATTCCGTGCGAGGCGGCGCTATCGCGCAGCTCTTCCTCGGTTTCGGAAAGACTTATATAGAGGCAGCGCTCATTCAGAGCCGCGCCTTCAAGCAAAAATTGCAGGGCAATAGTGGTTTTTCCAGTGCCGGGCGAACCTTCCACCAGGAATACATGCCGGCGTGAAAAACCGCCCAATAATATGTCGTCCAAACCGGCTATACCGGTTTCGGCTTTCTTGCTCAGAACTTGGTCCATACTGCCTCCATAGAAATCCAAGAATTAGGGCAGGAGGTGTCGGGAGCAAGACTGCCGCCGACCTGGATTAACCAATGTCGAGCAATCTCATCGCTCGATGAGTGGCGTTTCCGTAGCGCGCCGCCGTTCGGCGGTGCAGGCACCGGCGGCGCTCCGATGGAAGGCTTGCCGAGCGGGGCATTTGCGTCTAGGTCTTGCCATCAGCGCGGAGATCGCCATGTCCGGTGACACCCTTGTCCGTTCCTTTGGCCGGGAGGCCTTCGGGCTCAGTCCTGAAAACTATCACTCTGCCCGACCGGCCTATCCGCCGGCGGTTTGGGAGCTCTTACGGCAGCGGGCCGGGTTGCGAGCCGGTATCTCGATCCTGGAAGTCGGAGCGGGGACGGGTCTCGCCACCGAACATCTTCTGGCGCATGACCCGCAACGGCTTCTGGCCGTCGAACCGGACACGCGGCTAGCCGAATTCCTGCGCGCCCGGTTGCTTCGCCCCGAACTCGAAGTGATCGAGCAGCCCTTCGAAGATCTGGACGAGGCTGGGCGATCCTACGATCTGGTCGTCAGCGCGACGGCATTCCATTGGCTCGATGCGGTTCCGGCGCTGCGGCGTATCCATGCGCTGCTTCGCGATGGCGGCGCTGTCGCCTTGATCTGGAACGTTTTTGGCGACAACAGCAGGCCCGATCCATTTCATGAGGCGAGTGCGCATTTATTCGCCGGGCATCGCCCAAGCCCGTCCGGCGGAGGAACGACGGAGACGCCCTACGGGCTCGACAGAGAGGCGCGGCTCAGGGATTTCAAGGCGGCTTCATTCCAGTGCGAGCCGCCCTTTATGTTCGAGTGGACGCTGACGCTCAATCCGCCCGCAGTGCGGCGGCTCTATGCGACCTATTCCAATGTCGTGGCAGTGGAGGCGGAGAAGCGCGAGGCGTTGCTTGATGCGCTTGAAGAGCTGGCACGGAGCGATTTTGGTGGTGTCGTCACCCGGAATATGACGACATCGGTTTTTGTCGCGAGGCGGGCATGAAGAGTCCGCGAACCACGGCGCCTGATGCTTCATGATCAGCTGAACTTGGCGCCCGTAGCCTTGTCGATCCGATCTGCCTTGATCTTCAGCGATTCAAACCAACGGTTAGGAGCCCCGGCAATGTGATCTCTAAGCCGATCCTCGATATGTTCGGCGCTCCATACGGCCGCAGGTTCTAGACCAATACACTCTTCGATATTTGCCGGACGCTCGTTACCCTCGGAGTAGATCGACAGCCTGCCACTGATGAGGTCCTGTTTGAAAAAGGAGGCAGGTCTCATCAGTTCTGTTTCTAACGGCCATTTTGCAACAACGGGCCATCTCCCTGATGTCACAGCTCGTCTCATCACCCACACCTTGAAAATTGGCTGTTTATCGCCAAGCGTTATGGGGTCTGCTGGCTTTTCCGCTATGTCGTAGGAGGCAAACAGCGGATCAGAAAGAACTCGCGCATAGGCTTTCAGTCCTCCGCCAAGTGCAATCTCAACAAGGCTTCCTTCTGTGCGGCGAGGCATGGTAACCCTATTCCTTTTTGCGGAAGTGGTTTCGCGTCAACTCAGATCGCCGGCCCCGGCCGGATGGGACTGCCGTCGGTGAAGCGTGACAGCCGGAAGCGGTTGAGGTCGTGGCCTGGGGCGTTGCCCTGGATGAGGTCGGAGACGATGCGGCCGATGCCCGGGCCGATGCCGAAGCCGTGGCCGCTCATGCCGGTTGCGATGAAGAGGCCGGGGATCGCCTGCGCGCGATCGACTATCGGCACGACATCCGGCATGGCGTCGATCATGCCGGCCCAGGCCGTCTTTAGACGGACGGATTCGAATTGCTGGAAGAGGCGTTTGAAATCGCACCTGATCGCATCGAGGCTGGATTTCTCCGGGGCGGGGTCGAGCACGCGCATCCGCTCGAACGGGCTTTCCGCATCCGCCGTCCAGTTGCGCGGTGTCGACCAGCTGTCGGGGTAGCCCTTGGGGGCTGCAAGCGAATAGCGCGTGCCGAAAGGGTGAGCCATGAGTGCTGGCAGATATCTCGTGGCGTGGCGGAAGACGTCCGGCCCGAGATAAAGGCGATGGTTTCCCGGCGCCAGCGTATAGCCCCCGTCCTGTCTGCGGCGGAAGGCAACCTCTGCACCGGCGACCGCGCCGCTATGGATTTCGGCCATAGGCTCAGTGGCGGCGACGGTGGCGCGCACGGCCAGCTGCGGGATGGAGATGCCATGGTTTCTGAGGAAAAGGGAAGACCAGGCGCCGCCTGCGACGAGAACGGTCGAGGTTTCGATGCGGCCGGCTTCGGTCCAGACACCGCTCACCTTGCCGCCGGATAGATCGAGGGTCCGTGCGGCGCAGTTTTCGACGATGGTGACGCCCAGCCGGGCGGCGAGCCGGGCGAGGGCAGGGACGGCGCGCCAGGGCTCGGCGCGCATGTCGGACGGCGTCGTCATGGCGCCGGCAAATTTGCGGGAAATGCCTTTGAAGAGGGCTGCCGTCTGGCCGCTGTCGAGCAGGCGGGTGTCGAGATCGTAGGCGCCGGCGAGCTTCATGAAGGTTTCGAAACCCGCCATCTCCTTGTCCGAGTTGGCGAGATAGGTGACGCCGGTCTGCGTGAGACCGATATCCTCGCCGCATTCTTCCGCCAGCTCTTTCCAGAGGCGGCAGGCCTCGATGACGATGGGAAGTTCGTCGGCGTCGCGGCCCTGCTTGCGGATCCAGCCCCAGTTGCGGGACGATTGTTCGGCGGCGATGCGTCCCTTCTCGACGAGCGTTACGGAAATCCTGCGCTTGGCCAGAAACAATGCCGTCGTGACACCGACGACGCCGCCGCCGATGACCACGACGTCGGACGTTTTCGGAAATGGGCCAAGATGCTGGATGGGGTCGTTCAAGGAGAAGGGGAAGGTGGGCAAACTGTGGATCCTGAAGTCTAATCGGTGACCCGACGATTGCACATCCGGAACCCAAACGACAAGCGCAGCCTTGGTGCCCCGGCGTATGCGGCAACTCCTCGCGTTTCAAATTCTGGTCGGTGTCGTGTTCGACAACTTCTCGGTAAAACGAGTTAGGAGGCGGCTATCTACCCACTGATGCGTCGGCGTGCGCTGCCCGCCTGCCAGAGCCAAGGCAAATCCGACCAGAATTAAATTAATTGAGAAGCTGCAGTGAGAGCAGCGTGGCCGGCACGGCATTCCCGCCCGCCTGTAGTACTGCTATCACCCCTATCGAGGAACGCGTTTCATATTACGCGACAATCTTCGGGAGTTTCAGCAGCGCCGCTATTGCAGATAAAACTATCGCGACAGCTAAGAACCGAACTTTTCTCTCGCTCCATCCATCCCGTGAACAAGAAAACAAAAAAGCCATAAGCCAGTTTATGGCGTCCAATAACGTTGCAACCAATGCCGCCGCGATGCCGATCGTCTACGCGCCTCTCATGGTGAGGTGCCGGCGGATCGGCAGGAGAGCATTGGAGTCCTTAAAAGAGGCGGCATTGGCGCGGCAGGGGCGGTTGGCCTGCGCGCAATTGCGTGGGGTGCAGGTTGCACAGCCGGCGGGAGAAATGCTAGGCGAGCATTTTTCGACGGGAGCCCCGATACGAGGGCGCCCATGGCGGCCCCGAGCAGCAGAAACCCTGGTTGGACGATGAGCATCGGCATCTATGTGATCAATCTCGACCGGTCCGTGGACCGGTGGAACGCGCTCTCCGATCAGGCCAGGGCCTTGCCGTTCGACCTTGTGCGCATTGCCGGTGTCGATGGGCGGGAGGTTTCCGCAGAGCAGCGCAACGGATTGGACGAACGTGCCTTTCAGCGCAACAACGGGCGAACGGTGCTGGCCGGCGAATATGGCTGCTACCGAAGCCATCTGAAAGCGCTCGCGGCCTTTCTGGAAACGGGCGAGGCCGCCTGCATCATCGTCGAAGACGATATTATTCTGTCTGCCGACCTCGCTCTCCGCGCTGAGGCGGCACTTGCAGCGGTGCCTGGCGCTGATGTGATCAAGCTCGTCAATCACCGCATCGTCGGCTTCAGGCCTGTCGCCACCTCCGACGCGGGCGACGAGATTGGCCGAGCGACGCATGGCCCACAGGGGTCGGCCGCGTGCTATGCGGTGACGCGGACCGGCGCCCGGAAGCTCCTCGATCAGATCGCCATTATGCGATTTCCCTGGGATATCGAACTGGAGCGAGGCTGGGCATCGCGCGCGCAGATCTATACGACCCGCGGGAACGTGACCGATATAAACGAGGGCAGCTCCAATATCGGCACACGATCCGTCTATAGGGCCACCAAATTTCGCTGGTGGAAGCGGCTCCCGACCTATGCGGTTCGCATCGCCGAGACAATCCGCAGAATCAACTATGCCATGAAGAAATAGGCAAGCAGGCCCGATCGTGGGTGCCATTTTGCTGTTGCCGGCAAGTCCGGCGCAATAGTTTTTGGTCTTTCAGCGGGCCGCTTAAGCGGTGTTGCAGTATTGCACAATACTGTCGCTCATTTCCAATGAGCGACTTCAGACAGTTACCCCAATAATGGTCGTTCTGTGACGTAAAACCTTACGATTCCGTATAGTTATCCAGTCTTGTTCATGACATATCGGCGGTGTAGATCATAGCCAGAAGCTATCGAGCAGTGTTCGGCCAACATCTCAACTCGATCGGCCATTGGTCTGAGGTGTATCGTGAGCGCTCGAAACGATTTCGTAGGTGATGTGCATCCGCATGCCTATGAAGCTGCCAATCCGGCAGCGTTTCATAAGCTAAAAATTCTTCATGTCTTGTTCTCCTCCAGAGTTGCGGGATCGGAACGGTACTGCGTCGATCTCGCCAACGGGCAGGCCGCTCTTGGGCATGAGGTGCATGTTGCCGGACGATACGGCTCGCCGATGGCGAAACTGCTGTCCCGGGAGGTCATTTTCCATGGCTTTGCGATGCCGTTTCTGCGCGGTCTCAGGCTGCGGCGGCTGGCTGCGCGAACAGGGATCGAGGTTGCGCACGGGCACCTCAGCCATGGCTGCAAGGCGCTGGCCGTTGCGCCTGACAACGTTGCCAGGATCGCCACCCTGCATGTCGGGTACAAGGCCAAACAGCATGCCAGCCTCGATGGGGTAATCTGCGTCAATGCCACCCAGGCAACACGGCTCGGTAAATATGATGGCCAGTCGACGCTGATTTCCAATTGGCTGCCCGATGTCAAATCCGCCGAGAGCTTTGACCTGCGCGCGCAGCTGAACTTGCCGCGCGAAACGCGGCTCATCGGCAGTGTCGGCCGTCTGCATCTGAGCAAAGGATATGACGTGCTGGTATCAGCCTTCCGGCAGGCGGCACCCAGCAATGCCGCTCTCGTCATCGCCGGCGAAGGGCCGCATCGCGCTGAGCTCGAAAAGCTTGCAAAGGGCGACAGCCGCATCCATCTGCCCGGTCATTGCAACAATGTGCCGGGGTTCCTGCGCAACCTGGATCTATTCGTGTCGCCGTCGCGCGAGGAGTCGGCGGGCCTTGCCATTCTCGAGGCCATGAGCGAGGGACTACCGATCATCGCCACGGCGACGGAGGGGCCTTTGGAATATCTCAGCCGCCATCCGGTGACGCTGGTCGAGCCCGGCTCGGTCGAACGCCTGTCTGCGGCACTTATCGACGTGCTGCGAGAAGAGTCGGTTGTCCGTCTGTCGCGCGTAAGCTACGACTTGGCTCCTTTTTCTCGATCGACGGGTATTAGTAATGTTCTCGATTTCTATTCGCGGGTTCTGGCTGGGGCCGGAGGGCAGGCCGCTTCCGATACCGACCAGCCGCGGTTGATCTATGCGACTAAAGCCCAAGAGTGATTTCTGGCAGGTCGGCATAGTGCCTGCGCCGGCTGAAGCCCTGCTCGATGCCGAGACTTTGGCGGATTGCGCAAGCCGCATCACATGGCTGCCCGATCCCGGCCCGTGGCGCTTTCTCGCCGATCCCTTCGCCGTGAGGCGGGGCGATGCCCTGCACGTCTTCGTCGAGGCCTATGACTACCATACAAAGCATGGCTTCATTGAGCGCCACGAACTGGGGCCGGATCTCGCCTGGCGCGGCAACGCGGCAGTGCTGGTCCAGCCCTTTCATCTCTCCTATCCGTTCCTGATCGAGCAGGATGGCGAGGTGCTGATGATGCCGGAAAGCCACAAGGCGGGTGAAGTGGCGCTCTACCGGGCGCGCGCCTTCCCCGACGGCTGGGTGCGCGAGACCGTGCTTTTGCGCGACATCCCGGCGGCCGAGGCCTGCCTGATCGAGTACGAAAGCAGATGGTGGATGTTCTACACACTCGTCGGGCCAGGCGCACGCGACCAGCGCGAGCTGCACATCGCCTATTCAGACAAGCTGACCGGCCCGTGGAAAACCCATCCGAAAAATCCCGTGCTCGTCGACCGCTCCGGTGCTCGGCCGGGTGGCACGCCCTTTGTCGATGCCTTGGGCAAGGTCGTGCTGCCGGTTCAGGATTGCAGCGTCAGCTATGGCGGCGGCCTGCGCTTCCTGCGCTTTGATCTGCTCAGCGAGACGCATGTGACCGTTGAACATCTGCCGGTGCGGCTGACGGGTGATCTCGCTGCTGCCAGTCATCTTGACGGGCTGCACACATTTTCCGCCTGCGGGGACCTGACGCTGATCGACGTGAAGCGCATCGACAGGTCTTTCGGTCGCCACATCGTGAACCTGAAACGAAAGCTGCTGCGGAAGGGCGTGCTGCCGACACCGGGTTGAGAGACATCGATCGCCTCACCAAGCAAATCAGGCCAATCCAGAGCCCCCGAACTCAGCTTACCCTGGGCCAGGCCACTTTCTCCCAAAGAACATACCGTCTAGATATAAGGGGATTTCGATCCGCCTGCGAGGGCGGCAACGGCATGACATGAGCGGCTGATGATAATGATAACGAAGCCGATGCTTTCGCTGCAGCTTTTTTCGATGCGCGGCCTTGGAGACCTCGGCACGCAGCTGCAGACGGCAGCGAGAGCCGGTTACCGCGCGGTCGAACCGCTTGAAGGGCATCTGCGCGATGCGGACCTGCTGCGGGACGGGCTTCTGAGAAACAGTCTCTCGGCGCCATCTGCTCATGTCGGGCTGGAGGCGCTGCGCAGCGAGCGGCAGCGCTTCGTCGAGGCCTGCCGGCAGTGCGGCATCGGGCAGCTTTTCGTTCCGCATCCCGCGCCGTCGGTGACGAAGGAAACGAAAGGCGCATGGCAGCGGATCGGCCATGAGCTCGGCGCGCTTGCGGAGCAGATGAAGGCCGACGGCATCGTGCTCGGCTACCACAACAAGACGGCAGGCTTCGAGCGTACCATCGGCGGGCGCTACGGTTTCGAGCTGATGTTCGAGGCGGCCAGAGGCAGTCCGCTCGTCTGGCAGGCGGATATCGCGTGGCTGGCGCGCGCCCAGCCTAATGCCGGCGAATGGATCAGGCACTATGCCAGCGTGCTCACCTCGGTGCATGTCAAGGATCAGGCGCCCGACGGTATAGGCCCGGAAGAAGATGGCTGGGCAAATATCGGCTCCGGCGTGCTCCTCTGGCCCTCGCTTTGGCAGGCGGCGGTCGCGAGCGGAGCGCGGCTCTTCGTGGTCGAGCACGACAATCCGCGATTGCCCTTCGAATTTGCGGCGCGCAGCTATGCCTATCTCAGCCGGTTTTTGACCTGAAGCCTGTGGCGCGATGAGGGAAGGAATTGCGGGGCGCGAAAGATCATACCCCTGCTATGCCTTTAGATATGGCGCAGGGGGGACTTGCGGCAAGACCCCGTTCGAGGCGTAAAACGCTTATCCTGATCAACCGCATCGGGAGAAGAGCATGCGTGTACTGTTATCCACATACGGGTCGCGGGGAGATGTACAGCCGCTGGCGGCGCTGGCGGTGGCTTTGAGGACATTGGGCGCCGAGGCGATCGTGTGCGCGCCGCCGGATGCGGAATTTGCAGACCTGCTCGACCGTTTCGGGGTGCCGCTGGCGCCGGCCAATGCCCCGGTGCGGCAGTGGGTCAGCGAGGTGATGAAGAAGAGTGCTGCAGGGGACACGCGGGAGCGCTCCGCCGAGGGCATTTCGGAACGGGCGGCGGGGATCATGGCAGGGCAGGTCGAAGCCCTTTCGGCGGCTGCCGAGAGCTGCGATCTCGTTGTCGCGGCAGGCCTCTTTCCCTCGATGGCAGCGGCGCGGCTGGTGGCGGACAGGATGGGCATCGGCTATTTCGGCGCCGCCTTCTGCCCGATTTTCTTGCCGTCCGAGCATCACAAGCCGCATGCTTTTCCCGGCCGGCCGCATCCGCCAGGGGTGACGGAGAACCGGGCGCTCTGGGATTATGATGTCGAAACCAAGAACGTGATGTTCGGCGGAACTTTCAATCGTCTGCGCAGCTCGATGGGCATGGCGCCGGTGGAGAATGTGCGCGATGTCGTCCTGACCAGACGGCCCCTGTTGGCTGCTGATCCGGTGCTCGCGCCTTTGCTGAAGACGGATCTGATCGATCCTGTGCAGACGGGTGCGTGGATACTCGATGACGACCGGCCGCTACCACAGGCGCTGAAAGCCTTTCTCGATGCCGGCGACCCGCCGGTCTATGTCGGTTTCGGCAGCATGCCGATGCAGGCGTTACGGGGTGCCGTCAGCCCGATCCTTGCCGTTATCCGCGAGCAGGGCCGGCGGGCGGTGCTGTCGCAAGGCTGGGCCGGGCTGCTGCCCGACGATGGTGCGAGCGATTGTTTCGTCGTCGACGAAGCCAATCATCAGGCGCTCTTCCGGCGGGTTGCAGCCATCGTCCATCACGGCGGGGCCGGCACGACAGCGGCGGCAGCGCGCGCCGGCGTGCCGCAGGTCGTCGTGGCGCAGATAGCCGATCAGCCCTATTGGGCAGGACGCGTTGCAGCCCTCGGCATCGGCGTAGCGCACGAGGGGACGACGCCCACGCGCCAGACCTTCTCGAATGCACTTTCAGCGGCGCTGCAGCCGGAGATGCGCCATCGCGCAGCAGCCTTTGCTCCTGAAATCCGCACCGACGGGGCGATGGTTGCGGCAAGGCTACTGCTTGCCTCGGCAGGCCGGCAGCGAGGATAGCGGTCAATCGCGCGGCAGCCTGCCGAGCAGTAGCTGGTTTCCCGTTCGGTTGCCGCAGCCGCTGCATTTCAGGCGAGGGCCGATCCTTGCCAGCGAGATGTCCTTTCCATGGCGGTAGGCGAGCATGCGCCGGTCGATCATCGTTTCGTGCTGACAGGACGGGCAGCGAGCGTGCAGCACGTACCACTGGGGCAGGGTGGCGAGCGTCTCCCTGTCGATTGCGACCTCCTGATGGCTGGGGACGAGGTCGATGCTGCGCCGGTGTTTCATCTGTTTTCGACAGGAAGATGCTCGATGAGGGGCCGCTCAAGCAGGGAGCGTTCGAAGGCGGGACGCCAGCCGCGTACCATGCCGCGGCTCATGGCGCCCTCGGCAAGCGCCAGCTGGGCGCGCAGGTGGCGGCAGTCCTGGAGCAGCGTGGCGATGGCGGCCTTGGCATCCTCGTCATGCCATGCGAGCACAGCCTCGACTTCCCATCTCAGGTCTTCGTTTTCCATCGTCGCGGTTGATGTCTTCGGGGCCAGTTGCGGACGCATGTTCTCATTCTCCTTGCAGAGCGTTTCAGCTCCGGATTGTCGGGATGGCGGCCGCTGCGCCACGAATGTTCCTATTATGTTCTCATTTGCGCAGGAGTCAAGCGCAGCTGCCGGTTCGCGGAGGCGGCTTGCTTCGGAACGCCAATGGGGCAAGATGCGCTCATTGGAACGAGCGGGATAAAACGGTGCGCTGATGCTGATCGGCTCATGTCATTGCGGCAAGGCGGGTTGGACGCTGGAGGGCGATCCGGGCTCGGTCACGGCCTGCAATTGTACGCTCTGCCGGCGCTATGCAGCGCTCTGGGCCTATGATTACGAGGGCGAGCGGATCAACATGAAGGGCGAGACCGGCTCCTATACGCGGACCGGCAGGGAGACATCGTCGCTGGAAATATTATTCTGCCCGAGCTGCGCCTGCGTGCTGAGCTGGCGCGCCTTGAGGCTCAATAAGGACGGGCATCGGCGCATGGCGGTGAATTTGCGGCTCGCGCCGCCGGATCTCGTTGCCGACCTGCCGATCGATCATTTCGACGGGCTGGAAACATTCGACGATCTTCCTTCCAAGGGGCGGTGCGTGCGCGATCTCTGGTTCTGAACGCCGACGACGATTTTCGGATCCTGGATGATAGTCACAGCCACGGTGGAAAGGCGCTCGCGCCGCTTCCGATGGCACGCGCGTGAGCTGCCCAACATCCGCTGACCGACTTCGTAGAAGCCGTGGCAGATATGCCAGCGATGAAAAGATGACGCCTTCATGATGTCGGAAGTATAATTCCTTTTATAGCTCGAATATCACCCGTTTGGGTTATAATTTCACCTTTTATATCGTGACATCCGTAATAGTAAAACGGAGAATTTTGAGATAAAGGTTAAAATACGAGATTAAATCCAAGGTGTTCGGCAAGTTAAATTTAACTTAGACGCCTTCAAGCGCAGACCCGGAAGGGAAGCTATGAGGATCTACTTGTTTTTCATCGCGTGTCAGGTCAGCCTGCTGATGTGGGGCAGTGCCTATTATAGCGCTCGGGGAATCTATCAGACCTTGGATGCTTCCCGGTCGTCCGATACTTCCGTCGTTTCGCGGGAGGTTGCTGGCAAGCCGCACTGACACCCGATCACGATAATTCCCACCCCGCCGATCGCCGCAATCGATCTCATGACGACTCTAGAAACCTGAAAAGACCATCACAATGAAGTCGCTGCATTCCCTTCTCATCGTCTACCTTGCCCCGCCGCTGTTTGCAGTTGCGGCACTTTTCATCATCGTGTCGTGGTTCCATCACGAGCAATCCGACCGGCGGCCGAATACGACGGTCGTCGTACAAAAAGGCAACAGGATCGGCAGTGAGATGTTTCGGTGATGAGGGCGCCACGCTATCATGGCGCACATGAGACATGAGAAGGGCCGCCAAGTGGGGCCCAGCGACCCTTCTCCTGCTGGTAGGTGCAGCATCCAGCGAGGGCAAAATACACGCACTGGATGCTCCGGATAGTGACCGAGGTCACATCGTGACAATATTTTCTAGTAGAAGCTGAACAAGCTCTAGCTTGTCGTTACAAGGAGCCACGGGCGGCCACCTATCTAGGGGCGCTCGGCCATGACGAGCAAGAGGAAGGCCGCGAGATCCCGCCAGCGAGCGAAACGACGGGTTTCGCAGACTTTTTGGCTCGGCTGCGGTTCGCCGATCTTGCTAATGCGGAATCCGGCACCGGCAATCGCGTTCAAATAGTCGGACATCGTGCGCGGGAAACGGGGGACGGCGAAGAGCTTGACCTCTTCGTCTGCCGGACGGCTGCCGAAACGCCATTCCTCGGTGAAGCTCGTGCGGTCGAAATAGCGCGAGACGCAGAGCGCAGTGGCAATGCCGGCCTCGTTCCTCTGCCATGCAAGGCCGGGCGTGATGAAGCAGGGATGCAGCACGCTGAAGGCGAGGAAACCGCCGGGGCGGATAAGGCGGAAGGCCTGCCGCATGGCGCCCTCGAAATCCGGACCGTCCATCAGCGCCATGGTGGAGACCACGGCATCGAAAGAGCCCTCCGCAAAGCCGGTATCGGCGCTGTAGGAGGCGACCTTATAGGCGATGCCGAGTGGATGCTCCTCTTCGGCCCTGCGGGCGTGTCCGATCATACGTTCGGAGAGATCGATGCCAGTCATGCGCGCACCCATCTGTGCGAGGCGGCGGGTGTTCGTTCCTTCACCGCAGCCGAAATCGATCACATCTAGGCCGCCAAGCGGCGGCAGGAAATCCACGAAGGCGGGGAAGGTGAAGAGTTCGCGGTAGGTATCGTAGCCATTGCGAACGTCTTGGGTCCATTGATCCGCGTTGTCATCCCATCGCGCCGCCACGTCCTGCAACATTTCGTCCGTCATCGTGCTTCCATTCGTTTTGCCGATTCGCGCTCTGAGAATGCGCGATTTGCGGTTGAAGGGAACGGCTTGGTTGCATTGAGTGCGGACGCGCATTTCTATCCTTGCGTATAGATGGAGAAAATCGCCCCGTGATCTATGTTCTTCCGGCAGGGACAGCCTTCAATCACCACCGGAGAACCAGATGTCGGGATGTAAGCATGTCGCAGGTGTGCGATCCGTGACGCCAAGGACGCTTGGTTGCGAAGAGTGCCTGGAGATTGGCCAGGAATGGGTGCATCTTCGCCTGTGCCGGGAATGCGGCCATGTCGGATGCTGCGATCAATCCATAGGCAAGCATGCGACGGCGCATTTTCACGCCACGGGACATCCGATCATCGAGGGCTATGACCCGCCTGAAGGCTGGGGCTGGTGCTATCTCGACGAGATCATGGTGGAGCTTCCCGATCAGACGCCGCAGCGCGGCCCGATCCCGAGCTTTTATTGAGGGCTTCGACATGAGCGCCGATAATCTGGAATCCCGCCGCTATCAGATGTTTCCGGTGCTGAGCGCCGCGCAGGTTCGGATGGCGAGGCGCTTTGCCAGCGGCGGGCCGCATAGATTTGCTCCCGGCGAGGTCGTCTACCAGATCGGTGACCGGAATGCCCCTGCATGGCTGGTCCTTTCCGGCCGCCTGGATGCTTTCCGGCATGACGGACTGTCGACGCCGGAAGTCTTGATCACCAGCCATGGCGAGGGGCAGTTTTCAGGAGAAGTCAGCCAGCTCTCCGGAAGGCCGCTGCTTGCCGGCGGGCGCGCGGGGCCGGAAGGATGTGTGGCGCTCGCCTTCGATGCCGCCCATCTGAAGGCGCTGATCATCGGTTCGGCCGAGATCGGCGAGATCATCATGCGCGCCTATATCCTGCGGCGTGTGGAACTGATCCAGTTCGGCGGTGCCGGCTCGATCCTGATCGGCCATCCCGGTGAGCGCGATCTCACGCGGCTTCAGGGCTTCCTGTCCCGGAGCGGCTATCCGCATGTCGTGCTCGATGCCACCTCCGACCATGAGGGCCGGGCATTGGTGGAGAGGCTTGGCATTCTGCCTGAGGATCTGCCGCTGATGGTCTGCCCGAACGGCACGGTGCTCAAACACCCAACCGATGCGGAAGCCGCCTGCTGCCTCGGCATCATGCCGGAGCTCGATCCGGCCATCCTCTACGATGTGGCGATCGTCGGCGCCGGACCCTCGGGCCTTGCGGCGGCCGTCTATGCCGCGTCCGAAGGGCTGCGCGTCATCGTCATCGATGCCCGCGCCATCGGCGGGCAGGCCGGCAGCTCCTCGCGCATCGAAAACTATCTCGGCTTTCCAACGGGAATTTCGGGCCAGGCGCTTGCCGGCCGCGCCTTCAACCAGGCCCTCAAGTTCGGCGCGGAGATCGCCCTGCCGCTCGATGTCAGCGAGCTGGTCCCGGCGGCGGCGGGCCGGCGGGGAATCGACCCGATGATGTTGCGCCTCGATGGAGACAGGACGGTGAAGGCGCGAACCGTCGTCATCGCCTCGGGTGCCCGATACCGCAGGCCTACTATTCCCGACATCGCCCGTTTCGAAGGAGCGGGCATTTCCTATTGGGCCTCGGCAATCGAGGCGAAGCTCTGCGAGAACGACGATATTGCGCTTGTCGGCGGCGGCAATTCGGCCGGCCAGGCTGTCGCCTTTCTGGCGCCGCGGGTGCGGCGCTTGCATCTGGTGATCCGCCGAAGCCTGGTGGAAACCATGTCTACCTATCTGATCGAACGTATAGCCGCGCTGCCGAATGTGGAGATGCATGTGGGATGCGAATTGACGGCGCTCTGCGAAGAGCAGAATGGCCGCCTGGCGGCCACCGTTACGAATTTCGAGACGCGGAGCGAGACAAATTACGACCTTCGCAAGGTCTTCATGTTCATCGGAGCAGATCCCAATACCGACTGGATCAAGTGCCGCATCAAGACGGATGACAAGGGCTTCATCAGAACCGGCACGGGTTTTGCTGCCGATGTCGAAATGGAGCTTGGGCGGCCCTCGCTCGCGCTTGAAACCAGCCTGCCGAACGTCTTTGCGATCGGCGACGTGCGCGCCGGCTCGACGAAGCGGGTTGCGGCGGCGGTCGGCGAGGGGGCTGCCGTCGTCAGCGATATTCATGCGGCGCTCAGACAGTCGGCGCTTATGAAATAGGCTGCATTCTTTTAAGCGGGGTTGGGCTACTTTTCATTGGTGCAGCGGCGCTGGAAAGTCGAACCGGCCATTGCTGATGCATTGCGGGCCGACGATGCGCAGGAGGCGGATATCGCATGGTGATGTCTTACCGGGAGGCAGTGGCTGCCGCCGAGGATCTGGCGCAAAGCGAGCCGCGGGTCGTGTTCCTGATGTGCGGTCTGGCGGGGTCCGGCAAAACGACGTTTGCGAAGCGGCTAGAGACACTCGGATGCGAGCGCTTCTCGATCGATGAGGAGGTCTGGCGGCATGACGGGCGTTTTGGCGTCGATTATCCCGAAGCCGCCTATGCCGATCTGCAGGCCGCGGCGGAGGCAAGGCTGAGGCTGCGTCTTGAAAATCAGCTGACCGCCGGCACGAAAGCCGTGATCGATTTTGCGTTCTGGAATGCCGCGTCCCGTACCCGCTACCGCCAGCTTGCCGAAGCCCATGATCATAGGTGCTGCATCATCTGTCTGCAGGTGGAGGAAGCGATCTTGCGCAGCCGTTTGAAAGCACGCGCAGCTCGACGCGACGCGAATGCCGCATTTCCGATAACGGACGAACTACTCGCACGATATGCTCAAGGTTTCGAATTTCCGAGCGAACAGGAAGCATGGATCGTGCGGGCCGAATTCGATTGAAGATAATCGATCCATGCGATCGACGCATCCGACGGGCTCTGCAAAGACGCGATTGACGGGCCGCAAAATTGGGATTAGCTCTTACGCCCATGAAAATCGCAATGGTTCTCGTCGTGGTGATATCGCGCATGGGCAGGACGGTGTAACCGTCCGGCATTAGCCACCCATGCGCCGAACACAAGGTCCCTGACGGGGCCTTTTTTTGTGCCCCGTCGCACCCAATCACCCTATCAACGACGGAAAATTGCTATGACCGGCGATAAGGCCAGCTTTACCCAAAATTCCCCCAATTCTTCTTCCGCCCGCCTGATGAACGGCGGCGAAATCGTGCTGCGGGCGCTGCGCGACAATGGCGTCGAGCATATTTTCGGCTATCCCGGCGCGGCCGTGCTGCCGATCTATGACGAGATCTTTCAGCAGGACGAAATCAGGCATCTGCTTGTCCGCCACGAGCAGGGTGCCGGCCATGCTGCC
This sequence comes from Rhizobium sp. BK650, assembly GCF_014195325.1. GTDB lineage: Bacteria > Pseudomonadota > Alphaproteobacteria > Rhizobiales > Rhizobiaceae > Rhizobium. Next base: position 851,994 of record NZ_JACIBK010000001.1, read on the forward strand.
GAAGGTTATGCGCGTGCGACCGGTAAGGTGGGCGTCATGCTGGTCACGTCAGGGCCGGGTGTCACCAATGCGGTCACGGCCTTGCAGGATGCGCTGATGGATTCCATTCCGCTCGTCTGCCTGACGGGGCAGGTGCCGACCAACCTGATCGGCACGGATGCGTTTCAGGAATGCGATACTGTTGGTATCACGCGGCCCTGCACCAAGCATAATTTCCTTGTCAGCCATATCGACGATCTCGCAAAGACGATCCATATCGCCTTCAGGATAGCGACATCGGGAAGGCCTGGGCCGGTTCTGGTGGATATGCCGAAGGATGTGCTCTTTGCGAGCGGGCTCTATGTCGGGCCGGACGAGGTCTCCGTGCCGGCGCCCCACCGGCCGCGGTGCCATGACAACGGTGACGCGATCCGTGCTGCAGTCGAGCTGATGGCAGAGGCGAGGCGGCCGATCCTCTATACCGGCGGTGGCATCATCAATTCGGGGCCGGAGGCCTCGCGGCTTCTGCGCGAACTGGTGGAGCTGACGGGCTTTCCCACCACCTCGACGCTGATGGGACTCGGTGCCTATCCGGCATCTGGGCCGAACTGGCTGAAAATGCCGGGCATGCACGGCTCTTACGAGGCCAATATGGCGATGCATGATTGCGACCTGATGATTGCGATCGGTGCGCGTTTCGACGATCGCGTCACCTCGCGCACCGACACGTTCTCGCCGGGTTCGAGGAAGATCCATATCGATATCGACCCATCCTCGATCAACAAGAATGTCGCCGTCGATATCGGGATCACCGGGGATGCGGCTGCGGTGCTTGCGGAGATGAACGAGGCCTGGCGGGCGCTTCCCGCTGCACCGGAGCGAAGGCGGCTGGATGGCTGGTGGGCCGAGATCGGGCGATGGCGGGCGCGAAAATCCTTCGCTTATGAGATGCGCCGGGACGAGATCATGCCGCAATATGCGCTGGAGCGGCTGCATGCGCTGACGGCCGATCTCGATCCGATCGTGACGACCGATGTTGGCCAGCATCAGATGTGGGCGGCGCAGCTTTTCGGCATCGAGGCGCCGAACCGTTGGTTGACGTCAGGCGGACTCGGCACGATGGGCTATGGGCTGCCGGCGGCGATCGGGGCGCAGATCGCCCATCCCGGGCGGCTGGTTCTCGGCATTGTCGGCGACGGCTCGGTGCAGATGACGCTGAAGGAGCTTTCGGCGGCGATGCAGCATCAGGCACCGGTGAAGATCTTCATTCTCAACAATGCGCAGCTCGGCATGATCCGGCAATGGCAGCAGATCCTGCACGGCAATCGCCGCGACCGATCCTATTCTGCCTCGCTGCCTGACTTCGTCAGGCTGGCGGAAGCCTATGGGGCGGTTGGCATTCGATGCGAGAAGCCGGATGAACTGGATGACAAGATCCGGGAGATGATCGCTGTTGACCGCCCAGTGCTTTTCGATTGCCGGGTCGCGGCGTTGGAAAACGTCTATCCGATGGTCCGCAGCGGCCGGCCGCATAATGACATGCTCTTCGGCGAGCATGTGCGCGCGGCGGAATCGGAGGGCGAATTCGGTTTCAGCCAGGGGCTCGTTTGATAGAATGGATTGGCCGGCGTCGCAGGACGCCGGCCATCACTGGGAGTCATTTCGACAGCACTATATGAGTGGCCATTTCCGTCGCCTCGTGGGATTTGACGGAGAAGCCCAGCGCCGGCAGGTCGATGCCTTCGAACATGGATTCGCCCTTGCCGAGAACGACGGGAGAGATGGCGAAATGCATCTCGTCGATCAGGCCAGCCTTGAGATATTGGCGCACCGTGCTGACGCCGCCCCCGATCTTGACGTCCTTGTTGCCGGCTGCGGCTTTTGCCTTTTCCAGCGCTTCCTCGATACCGCCGGTGATGAAGTGGAAGGTTGTGCCGCCTTCCATGACGATGGGCTCGCGGGCATAGTGGGTGAGGATGAAGGTGGGTGCGTGATAGGGTGGGTTCGTCCCCCACCAGCCTTTCCACTCCTCATTCGGCCACTCGCCCCTGATCGGGCCGAACATGTTGCGGCCGAGGATAAAGGCGCCAAAGCCGGAATTGCCGGCCGAGGCGTATTTCTCGTCGACGCCTGTGGTGCCGTCGTCCTTGCCGATCATGGTGCGGAAGGTGCGGGTGGGAAAGAACCACTGGTGGACCTCCATGCCGCGCTTGCCGAGCGGGTTTTCAAGGCTCTGGTCCGGGCCGGCGCCGAAACCATCGACCGAAAGAGAAAATGCAGCGACACGTACACGGGTCATTTCAGCCTCCATCTGATTGCATATTGAAACTAGTTGAGTTATCGCATGACTAGTCCTATAATGCAACTGGTTTTTCTCGCGGAGTCGGAAATGGATATCGAGATAAGGTCGGGCTGCCCGATCAACCTGACGATGGAGGTGCTGGGCGACCGGTGGAGCCTCGTCATCATCAGGGATATCATGTTCGGCAACCGCCGTCATTTTCGCGAGCTCTTGACGCAGTCGGAAGAAGGCATCGCCTCAAATATTCTGGCGGCGCGCCTCAAGCGGCTGATGTCCTATGGGCTGATCACCAAGCTGGACGATCCCTCTCACAGCCAGAAAGCGATCTACAGCCTGACGGAAGCGTCCATCCAGCTGGTGCCGATGTTTGCGATGATCGGCGCCTGGGGACGGCGGTTTCTGCCCGTCAGCGAGGATCTGAGCATCCGCGCCGAACTGCTGGAGGAAGGCGGGCCGCCGCTGTGGGACGAGTTCATGGCGGACCTGCGCCGGATCCATATCGAAGATCCGATCGGCGGGGCAAATGGCACTGTCAAATCGCCGGTTCTGGCGCGGCTGACGGCAGCGTTTCTGGAAGTGCGGGCGAAGATGGATGCGGCGGCTGGATAAGCTGCCATCCACTGGGGTTTCAGGCTGATTTCGTCGGCCAGGCCGATAGCGCCTGCTCGGCAACGGCTTCCAGAGCCTCGCGGCTGAAGCCGGCCTTGGCCTGCACCGCCATACCGTGAAGGACGGCGAGGAGGAATGCCGCAAGCGCTGCGGGCTTGGCGGTCTCCGGCAGGTCACCCTCGGCCTTTGCCCGTTCGAAGCGTTCTCGAAGCTGCATTTCACCGACGGCGCGGGCATCGATCAAGGCCTGCCGCACCGGTTCGGCTTCATCCGATCCTGCCAGCACACCATTGATGCCAAGGCAGCCGGTATGGCTGGGATAGCGCGTGTTGAGGTCGATCGCATTCGACATGATGAACGCGGCGACTTCCCGCGATGTCGGCAGCTCGAGTGCTTTCGGGAGATAGTCGAGGTATCGCTCATAGTAGCGATCCAGAGCCTGGCGGAAGAGCGCTTCCTTGTTGCCGAAGGCGGAATAAAGCGCCGGCCTCTCCACTCCGGTCGCTTCTGTCAGGTCCGCGTAAGACGCGCCTTCATAGCCCTTGCGCCAGAAGACGCAAAGCGCGGCATCGAGCGCTTTTTCCACATCAAACTCGCGATGGCGTCCCATCAGATCAGCCCGGTGAATTTCATAATGGTCGTTATTAAACCACTTGACAGCTTTTGTCCAGATTTCATACCAATCGTTATCGTAACGATCGTTACGATAACTGCACCGCCGGCTGACAGCGGCCAGGCAGGGCCTCGATGGGGTATGGAAAGGACTGATATGTCTCACGTTTTGAAGGGAAAGGTCGCGCTCGTGACCGGTGGTTCACGCGGGCTCGGTGCGGCGACAGCGCAGGCGCTGGCTGATCAAGGTGCCGATGTTGCGATCAGCTATGTCAATTCTGCCGAGAAGGCGGAGGCTGTCGTCGAGACGCTGCGGGCCAAGGGTGTGCGGGCTCTGGCGATCCAAAGCGACCAGGCCGATATGGCGGCAGCCAAACCGCTCATCGACAAGGTGGTCGCCTATTTCGGCAGGCTCGACATCCTCGTCAACAATGCGGCGATCGCCGTGCAGGGAAGGACGGTCGACGATCCCGAACTCGATACGGTCAATCTCGATCGCCAGTGGCAGATCAATGTGCTTGGGCCAGTGGCGGCTACGCGGGCGGCGGCACCCGTGCTTTCGGATGGGGGACGGATCATCTTCATCGGCTCGCTGTTCGGCACGCGTGTGCCGTTTCCCGGTGCGGCCGATTATGCCGGTACGAAATCTGCCCTCATCGGCTATGCGAGAGGCGTCGCGCGCGACCTCGGCAGGCGCAACATCACCGTCAACGTCGTCCAACCCGGTGTGATGCCGACAGACATGTCCGCAGAGGTGCTGGGAGACAGCGTGCCCGATGCACTTCTGGACCTGCATCCCATCAGGCGCATCGCAACGCTCGAGGAAGTCTCCGCCCTGATTTGCCATCTGGCGGGGCCGCACGGTGGTTACATGAGCGGCGGCGTCATCGATGTGGCCGGCGGCCTTGCAATCTGAAGATCTGACGATCTGACGACCGGAAATGGTTTGCGCCTGCGGAAATGAAAGTCCCGCAGGCGTCGATCCGGGCTCAGGCCGCGAGGCTGCCGTAATCCATCGCGTCGAGATCTGCGATCAGGCCGGGGCCTTCAGGATTCCAGCCGAGGATCCGGCGGGTCTTTTCGCTGGAGGCCGGAAAGTCGAGGCCGGCGAAAATCGCCATCCATCCGAAATGCTCGGCCGCCTTTTCCGGTGCGACCGAGACGACCGGAAGCTTCAGGCCGCGGCCGAGGGCTTCGGCAATCTCACGGGTGGCGATGCCTTCTTCGGCAACGGCATTGTAGCGGGCGCCTGGTTCGGCCCGTTCGATGGCAAGCCGGTAGAGCAGGGCGACGTCCAGCAGGTGGCCGGCCGGGAACCGGTTGCGGCCTTCGCCGACATAGCCGACGGCGCCCTTTGCGCGGGCGATTTCGATGAGCGGCGAGACCAGCCCCTGCTTGATGGTATTGTGGACCTGCGGAAGGCGCATGACGGAGACGTTGACGCCCTGGTCGAGCAGGGCGTTGCCGGCACGTTCGGAGGCGATGCGCGGGTTGGGATGCTCGTCATTGAAGACATCCTCGCTCGCGGGCTCTCCGAGATGGGCGTTGCCGATGCCGGTGCCTGACGTGATAAGGAGGGGGCGGTTCGAGCCTTTCAGAGCCTCGCCCATCGCGGCGATGACGCGGCTGTCCTTCTGGCAGTTCTCGACGAAGCGGGAGAAATCGTGGTCGAAAGCCGTATGGATGACGGCATCGGCCTTCTCGACGCCGGCTCGCACGCTGTCGGGCTCTTCCAGAACGCCGCGGTGGACCTCGACGCCGACTGCTTCAAGCGCCCTGGCGCCTGCGTCGGAACGGGTCATGCCGATGACATGATGGCCTGCCTTCTGAAGTTCCGGCATGATGGCCGAGCCGATGAAGCCGGTGGCACCGGTGAGGAAAATGCGCATTGGGTATCTCCTTGTTGCTGATAACCCAGTTATTGCGCTATGTTTTATGCTGTTAAAGTAGTTACATTATCCTATTATAATAGCTAACAGGCACGGCATGACGACTGACAGCAACCCCCTTGGCACCTTCCTTCGCGACCGGCGCTCGCGCCTCGATCCGGCGGTGTTCGGATTCTCAGGCCGCCGGCGCACACCGGGGCTGAGGCGGGAAGAGGTGGCGCAGCGCGCCAATATCAGCCCGACCTGGTACACATGGCTGGAGCAGGGGCGCGGCGGTGCGCCGTCGTCGGACGTACTGAACCGGATCGCAAACGGCCTGATGCTGACTGAGCCGGAGCGCGAGCATCTCTTCATGCTCGGCCTCGGCCGGCCGCCGGAGGTGCGCTACCGCGCTATCGAGGGCATCAGTCCGCGTCTGCAGCGTCTGATCGATACGCTGGAGGTCAGCCCGGCGCTGGTGCGCACGGCCGCCTGGGACATCGTCGCCTGGAACCGGGCGGCGACCGTCGTCATGACCGATTACGGCAAGCTTGCGCCCGAAGACCGGAACGTTTTGCGGCTGCTGTTCTCCAACCCCGGTGTCCGGAACGTCCAGCATGACTGGGAGACCGTAGCGCGCTTCGTCGTCGGCGCCTTCCGGGCGGATGCCGCGCGAGCGGGTGCGACCTCGGAGGTTGCCGATCTGGTGGAGGAACTTTGCCGCACCAGCCCGGATTTCAAGCGGATCTGGCAGGAGAACGAAGTGATCTCCCATGGCGAGGGCACGAAGCAGCTGAGACATCCTGTTCTCGGCGATATCGAGCTTGAATATTCGGGCTTTGCTATAGATGGCAGGCCCGATCTCAATATGGTCGTCTACAATCCCGTCAATCCCGACGTGGCCGAGCGCATTCGCAAACTGGTCGCGGTGACGAGGCCGTAGCTAGGCGCGCCTGCGCAGCGTGAACACTGTCAGCTCCGAGGGCCTGCCCAGGCGTAATGCGAATCCGGGCCAGAGCGCGGTACCGTTATTGACATAGAGCTGCATCCCGCCGACCTGATAGAGGCCGGAGACGAAGCCGCCATTGGCGCGGGCGACCAGACGATCGAGGCCGAGGACCATGCCGCCATGGGTGTGGCCGGACAGCTGTAAGGCAACGCCTCTCTTGGCGGTCTTGGCCGCCATTCTCGGCTGATGATCGAGGAGGATAACAGGGGCTTCGGCCGGAGCGCCGTTCAATGCTGCCGTAAGGTCGGGATTCGGCATGGTTCTTCCGAAGGCCGCAAGATCTGTCACACCGGCAATGACGATGCGATCGGCACCGCGCTCGATGACCGCATGCTCGTTCGTCAGCATGCGCATACCAAGGCTGGCGTCATGCTCTATCCAGTCGTCGTAGCCGAAATAATATTCGTGATTTCCGGGGATGGCGAAAATGCCGTCGGGCGCCTGCAGTCGTGCCAGCGGCGCGATATCGGTGCGGCGCTTCTCCAGGTGGCCGTCAATGAAATCGCCGGTCACGACGATCAGATCGGTCTTCAGCTCATTGGCCTTTTTCACGACCGCCTCGGCCCAGGACACGGGGAAGAGGCGGCTGAGATGCAGGTCGGTCAATTGCAGCAGCCGGTAGCCGTCGAAGGCTTGGGGAAGATCTTTGATGGCGATGTCGACATTTTTCAAAGGCGGGATACGCACGGCGTGGGCGACGCCGACCGCGGCCAGAAGAATGGCTGCCGTTCCCATGACATAGCGGACAGCGGGCGGCACGACCGGAAAATCTCCGTTGAGCAGAAGAGGGATCAGCGAGAGGAGATCGAGAGCGATCTGGAAAACGGCGAGCAGGACCGTTGCGCCGAAGAGGAAGTTGAAGGCGATGATCAGCGGCCGCGGATATTCGGGGGCGAAGATAGAGCCGGAGGATATCCGGTTGAACACCAGATGCTGGGAGGCGATCAGAAGCACACCGGCAACCAGGGCCTTGGCGGGCCATATCCACGGCAGGGGTAGAATGAACCTGCTGACAACGACCAGCCAGGGAAGTCCAAGGATGAGGTGAAACATCAATATGCCTGTGATTATCCGGTATTATGAGCGGGAATGAAGAAAATGAATCCGGTGTCTCTGCGCATGGTGGCCTGCGCAAGAGGCTTAGATGATATCTCGGCGCATCGCATGCAAGCAGGGCTTCTGTTCGGCCTTACGGGGCGGCGGGCTCGCTATCTGCCGGGCGGTCCTTCCGCGCCTCGGCGAGAAGCCAGTCGATGACAGTGTCCAACGCAGACGATTTTCGGTAGCGGGGCCAGACGAGGTAGATATCTGAGGGGCCGCGCAGCCGGGCTTCGAAGACACGCACCAGCCGGCCCTTAGCCAGGTCGTCGGTGACGAAGCCGCCATTGGCGAGTACGATGCCCTGTCCGGCAATCGCCGCCTCGATGGCGTGAGAGGTCTGCGAGAAGCTGATGCCCTTGAAGGAAGCGCTTCTACTGTTGGTGAGATGGCGTTCGACGAATTCCGGCCAGAGATTATGGGCATCGTGCAGCAGCGGATAGGCGGCGAGCTCCTCGGCCGTGCGCGGCGGAGTGCGGTCGGCAAGCAAAATCGGGCTGCAGACGGCAATGACTTCCTGCTCGAACAACAGCTCGGCATTCAGGCCCGGCCCGAAGGGAGGGCGGCCGTAGCGGACGGCCAGATCCACACCGTCCGCGGCGAAATTCGAGATGCGTTCGGTCGCGAGAATATGCAGGTCGAGATCGGAATGCAGCGCCGTGAAGTCCGGCAGGCGCGGGATCAGCCATTTGGAGGCGAAGGTCGGCGTCGTGCTGATCGTCAGCTTGATCGCCTGCGGCTTCAATTCGCCGGTTGCCCTTGCGATGATCTCGAAGGCGCGCCTGATATCGGCAATGTAGCGGCGGCCTTCCGATGTCAGCGCCAGCGCGCGCGGCAGCCTCTCGAAGAGGGCCATGCCGAGCTGGGCCTCGAGACCGCGAACCTGCTGGGCGACGGCACCCTGTGTGACACCAAGTTCCTCGGCTGCAAGCCGGAAATTCAGGTGGCGCGCGGCGACCTCGAAGGCCTTCAGGCCGTTGAGGGAAGGGAGCTTTCCGATGACATCGCTCATTCTATATCTTCTTCGTTGGCGATAGTTTTTCTGCTGGCAAAGAGAAGGAGAACTGTTTCGTGCCCACGTGAAGGACATGGTACATTGGCACCATCAAGTGATCAATCAATGTGATGAATCCTGGAGGACACCGGCATGTCAGTAGAAAAAGTGGCTGTTATCACCGCAGGCGGCAGCGGCATGGGGGCCGAGAGCGCAAGACGCCTTGCGGCCGATGGCTATAAGGTCGCGATCCTGTCTTCGTCGGGAAAGGGTGAGGCGCTTGCCAAGGAGCTTGGCGGCGTCGGCGTGACCGGCTCCAACCAGTCGAATGACGATCTGAAGCGGTTGGTCCATTCCGCCATGGATGCCTGGGGGCGCATCGACGTTCTCGTCAATAGCGCAGGGCATGGGCCGCGCGCGCCGCTCAATGAGATCACCGACGAGCAATGGCGGACGGGCATGGATGTCTACCTGATGAACGTCATCCGCCCGGTGCGGCTGGTGACGCCGATCATGCAGGCGCAGAAGAAGGGCGCGATCGTCAATATCTCGACGGCCTGGGTCTTCGAGCCATCGACGATGTTCCCGACCTCGGCCGTCTTCCGCGCCGGCCTTGCCGCCTATACGAAGCTCTTTGCCGACACCTATGCGGCCGACAACATCCGCATGAACAACGTGCTGCCCGGCTGGATCGACAGTTTGCCGGCGACGGAGGAGCGGCGCCAGAGCGTGCCGATGGGCCGCTACGGCACGAGTGCGGAAGTGGCGGCGACGATTGCGTTTCTGGTGTCGGATGGGGCGGGGTACATTACCGGGCAGAGCCTGAAGGTGGATGGCGGGTTGATGCGGTCGGTTTGAGGGCAGTAGGGCGGCGGAGTGTTGATGCGGCGGAAGACCCCGCCCCAAACCCCTCCCCACAAGGGCGAGGGGCTTAACCGGCCGCACCCGCTTTCCGCATTCTCGACGTTTCGGGAGGAATGAGGCGGTGCTCCAAGTTAGTCCCTCCCCCTTGTGTGAGGGGTTGGGGAGGGGTCTTTCTCTCCCCGCAACGGCTGATCGATCGACGCCTTGAACTATCTCGCTCTCAGCCTATTGTCCGGCTATGAACGCGACGATCTAGAAAGCCCGAAGCCATGCACAAGTTCACCGTGTCCATAACCCGAGAGATCGAGGCCGACACCGCCGAGGAAGCCGCGCTTCTCCTGTATCAGGAACTCGCCAGGGAAGCGCCGCCGCTTCATTACTTGATCGTGGACGAGACGAAGAGGGCGACGGGTCTGACGCTCGATCGGGACAAGGCGGATGAATTTGCTGCTGCCGATCACACCGCCGATCCGGGGAACTGGTAGGTGGTGGCGGACCGCCGTTGGCGGCGGCTTGTCAAAGACGATTGACGGTGTGCCGTGTGATCACCCCCCTCTGCCCTGCCGGGCATCTCCCCCACAAGGGTGGAGATCGACAAGCGGTTTGACCTTCGCACATCATTGACGTCGCGCAGTCTGCAACGTCTCTTGTTTAGGGAAACCGGCGCTTCCAGCCAATCTCCCCACCTGTGGGGGAGATGCCCGGCAGGGCAGAGGGGGGGTGACCACACGGCACGACAGGCAACTTACGTCGATCCACCGTGTCCAATTCCTGAGCCCAGCTCACAAGCCCATTCCGTATCCCGCCGCTAATCCGGATAATCCTCCAACGCTATATCCCCTTTGACGCGCTTTCGGCGCCGTCTGTTTCCAACAGCTCTGCAAGGGACAAGCCATTGAGAACGTCTGGATTTGCCGCAACCGATGCGAATACGCCGTTGCAACCTTTCTCCTTCGATCGGCGGGAATTGCGTCCCGAAGACGTGGCGATCGATATTCTCTACTGCGGCGTCTGCCATACGGACCTGCATATGGCCCGCAACGACTGGGGATTTTCCAATTATCCCGTCGTGCCCGGGCATGAAATCGTCGGGCGGGTGTCTGCCGTCGGCAGTGGCGTGTCGCGCTTCAAGGTCGGCGACAATGTCGCCATAGGCACGATTGTCGACAGCTGCATGGAATGCGCCCAGTGCCGGCGCAACGAAGAGCAGATGTGCTACAAACGTGCCACCACCACCTATAATGGCCAGGACCGGGTGACGGGCGAGACGACTTATGGCGGCTATTCCGATCATATCGTCGTGCGCCAGGAATTCGTGCTCAGCGTGCCGGATGGGCTGGATCTGTCGCGCGTCGGGCCGCTGCTTTGCGCCGGGATCACCACCTATTCGCCGCTGCGCACGTGGAATGTCGGCCCCGGCAGCCGGGTCGGCGTCATCGGGCTTGGCGGGCTTGGCCACTTGGCCGTGAAATTTGCCTCCGCACTTGGGGCTGAAGTGACTGTGCTGACGCGCTCGGAAAGCAAGGTCGAGACGGCGCGAGCGCTCGGTGCCGATGCGGTGCTGCTGTCGACCGATGCCAAGGCGATGGAGGCCTCAGCCTTCGCCCTCGATATCATCATCGACACAGTGCCTTACGAACATGATCTCAGTCCTTACCTCAACCTGCTCGATGCCGATGGCACGCTGGTCATTGCAGGCTCGCTGGTCGATACGCCGAAGTTCAACAACCTCCTGATCCTCCGCGGACGGCGGCGCATTGCCGGCACGCCGAGCGGCGGGATCAGAGAGACGCAGGAGATGCTGGATTTCTGCGGCCGCAAGCACATCCTGCCGGAATGCGAGATGATTGCCATGGGCGATATTGCCAGAGCGTTCGAACGGCTGGAGCGCGGCGACGTGCGCTACCGCTTCGTCATCGACATGGCGACGATGCCGGCTGCTCAGGCGGCCTGATTTCCCACATTCACGAATTTGGGGGGCGTTTCGGGATGGCGCGCAGCGCCTCGACGAAGACCGAAAGGGCCGGCGGCATCTGTCGCCGGCTCGGATAATAGATGGAATAGCCGGTAAAGGGTTTGCAGTAATCCTCCAGCACGCGGATCAGCCGGCCGTTTCTGATATGATCGGCGGCGAAATCCTCGAAGACATAGACGAGGCCGGAGCCGGCAAGGGCCGCCTCGATCATCATTTCGGAATCATTGACCATGAAGCTGCCCGAGACCTTCACCTCGATCTCGCGGCCATCCTCCTCGAATTCCCAGGCGTAGGGCGCCCCATGGGAGGCCATGTAATAAGTCACGCAGTCATGCACTGCGAGATCGGCAGGCCTTTTCGGCAGCGGATGGCGGGCGAAATAATCGGGCGCGCCGACCACGGCGGCGCGGATGTCGGGGCCGATGCGCAGGCCCACCATGTCCTTGTCGATGCGCTCGCCGAAACGGATGCCGGCATCGAAACGTGAGGCGACAATATCCTCGAAACGGTCGCCGACAATGAGTTCCACGCGGATATCGGGATAGGTGCGGTGGAATTCCGGCAGGATCGGCATGATGAGCGAGGCGGCCGCATGTTTGCCTGCAGTAATGCGCACGGTGCCGGAGGGTTTTTCCCTCAAATTGCCGAGTTCTTGGAGGCCACGGTTGATCTCGGCGAAGGCGGGCTGGAGGGTGAGAAGCAGGCGCTCGCCGGCTTCCGTGGTGGCGACGCTGCGGGTCGTGCGGGCAAGCAGGCGCATGCCGAGCCGCTCCTCCAGCTGGCGCATCATGTGGCTCAGGCCGGAGGAGGAAATACCGAGCCGGGCGGCGGCGCGGGTGAAGCTCCGCTCCTCGGCGACGATGACGAAGGCGGCGAGGTCATCGAAATCGTGACGTTTCATTTCTGGTCTGCATTCAGGAGTGGCGGGCGACTGTCGTGTGTCGTTCATATATTTAGAGCAGGGTGGAGGATGCTCGCAAGACGGGTGCTGTTTTGCGATCGGAGCCCTTTCTGTTCGTAAATCTGCGATGACACAAATTCGCCTTCGTGCTAAAAGCATAGTCCGCTGATGGAGGAGAGACGATGAGTATTTTCGACGGCTTAGGCAGTGTTCTCTCGGACGTGCTTGCCGGCAGGCAAGTCGATTACGTCGCAGTTGCGACCAGAATTTTCGACAATGCCGGCGGGTTGCAGGGCATCGTTTCCCAGCTCAATTCGGCCGGCCTTGGTGAGCAGGTCGCATCCTGGATCGGCACCGGCCATAATCTTCCCGTATCGGCAGAACAGATCGAGCAGGCGCTGTCCTCCGATCAATTGCGCGATCTCGCCGCCAAGTTCGGCGTCAATACCGAAGACGTGGCCAAGCTGCTTGCCGAGCATCTGCCGAAAGCGGTCGATGCCGCGACGCCTGCCGGAACCCTTCCATAAGTTTCTTAGACGTGCATGCCGTGACTGCCCCAACCGAGGATATCCCATGATTGCAAGATTGCTTGTGCCAGCTTCCGTCGGAGCACTGATTGCTGCCGCCGCCTTCGTTTCTCCGGCCTCCGCGCTGACCATGAAGGAATGCAGCGCCAAATATCAGACGGCCAAGGCCGATGGTTCGGCCAAGGATATGAAGTGGAACGACTTCAGGGCGAAGTTCTGCGGCGCTGACGCTGCCGCCGAAGACGCCGCCGATGACAAGGCGGTTGCCGCGACGACGGAAAAGGAACCGGAAAAGCCGACGATCAAGGCCCCCAAGAGCGTGACCTTGCCGAAGGCGATCGACAAGAAATATGCAAGCGAAACGCCCTCCAAGGGCCGGCTGCATACCTGCGTTGACAGCTATCATGCCAACAAGGATGCCGGCACGCTCAGCGATCTGAAATGGATTCAGAAGGGCGGCGGCTTCTGGAGCCTCTGCAATACGGCGCTCAAGTCCGGCGGCTGAGGCCATAGGCCGGCCCGGCCTGTTGTCTACCCCATCCTGAACCGCGGCCCGATGCGCGCAAGCGAAGGGCCGCGGACATCATACCAGTGGAAGCGCTCCCCAATCGGTCGCCAGGGACCTGTTCGCAGCTATTGCGAGAAGGCGTCTTCCATCTCTTCGCGCCCCTGCAGGATCCGGTCGATCAGGCCCCATTCCAGAGCCTCTTCGGCTGTCATGAAGCGGTCGCGATCCATCGCCTTTTCGAATTCATCGTAGGATCGGCCGCAATGCTCGGCATAGAGGCTGGTCATCCGCTGCTTCGTCTTGCGGATTTCTTCGGCATGGATCAGCATATCCGAGGCCTGGCCCTGGAAGCCGCCGAGCGGCTGGTGGATGAGGATGCTGGCATTCGGCAGGGCGTAGCGCTCTCCAGGCTGGCCTGCCATCAGCAAAAATGACCCCATGGAGCGGGCCGTTCCCATGCAGAGCGTCTGCACCGGGGCGCGGATGAAGCGCATCGTATCGTACATGGCGAACCCGCTCGTCACGACGCCGCCCGGCGAATTGATATAGAGATTGATCGGCTTCTTCGGGTTTTCGGCCTCGAGGAAGAGAAGTTGTGCGCAGACGAGAGCGGAAACGGCATCGTTGATTTCGCCGTTCAGAAAGATGATCCGCTCTCGCAGGAGCCTGGAATAGATATCGAAGGATCGCTCCCCTCTCGAGGATTGTTCTACGACCATGGGGACGAGCTGCATCACTTCGCGCATCGGCGAACTCCAATCTTTCAGACATTGATGGGAAACCAGCCGCGTCAGGCGGCGAGCATGAGCATCGGGCTGTTGCTGTTGGCGACCGTTTTCGCCAGCCGCTCGAAGGTTGCACCGGTCAGCTCATGGATAATGCGCAGGCTGGTGCCGCCCGACGCGTTCGGCGTGATCGCGAAGGTGACGGTGCTTTCGAGATAGGGCGGGGCATCATCGCGCAACCTGTAGCGGATTTCCCGGCCCGGAGTCTCGGAAAGCGACTGCGGCTCGGCAAGCGCTTCCTTCGGCAGCCACTTTTCCCGGAATTCGGCGATGCTGATCGCCCGCCAGACCTTTTCCGGCGGCGCATCCAGTTCGTATGTCTGTTCGAAGCCGGTTTCCTGCACCTCGTTCATTGATCCATATCCTTCAGCAAGAGCTTGAGCGCATCAATGCGGGCCGGCCAGTAGGCGCGGTATTTCGCCAGCCATTGCGCGATGAGGGCGAGCCCATCGGGATCGACCTCGTAATTCACGAAGCGGCCCTCTTTCCGTTCGCGCACCAGCCTTGCTGCTCTCAGCACCGCAAGGTGCTGGGACATGGCCGGCTGGCTGATCTCCATGCCTTGCCGCAGGGCGCTGGCATTCATGCTGCCGGCCGCCAGCTTCTCGAAGATCGTGCGGCGGGTCGGGTCGGCGAGCGCGCGGAAAAAATCATGTTCCATCATGGATACACATAAGCACAGACTTATGTGATTCGCAAGAGACCATGAGCGGGGATGCTACGCGCTAATGATGTCGGTGCGAAGGTTCTCCCTGTCCGGAAAGGGCCCGCCTCTGGAACATCACCGGCCTCGTTTCGTTTGGCTTGCGGAAGCAATCCCTTCACGCAAGCCGGAAGGACCAAGACCATGACGATCCCTGCCGCAGCGATCCGGATCCTGGCGCCCGAACCTCCGTCAGTCCCCATTTCTCCGCCCGGAAAGCCCGCTCCGCCCGTCAAGGAGCCGATGCCCGACAAGCCCGATAATGACGAGCCGGCGCCTGATCCTGACGAGAACGAGATTCCTCCGGAGGCTGCGCCATGACGCCGGCGGCGAAATACCAAGTCAAATACATGTCGATCTATATCGGCCTGATACTGCTCGTCGCGGTGATCATCACGTTCGGATCTCTCGTCTTCTCACGGTGACCTGTCTTGGATGTAACAGAGTTTTCGGGAGCGGCGGGTTCGGGAACAAAGGCGTGATGGGGCAGTTCGGACTGCTGACCATCATCGCTGGAGCATTGCCATGATTGGACATCGGGAAGGCGCGCATTTCGCGCTTGTGCCGTCAGGCGAGCCGAACGTTTTCCACCTGACCGTCGACAGCAACTATATCGGGACCATAGCAAGCGATAGCGACAGCCTGTCGACGTCAAAACCCTGGGGGTGGCGCCTGCAGATCGGCGATGGCACGTTGGGCGATGTGCCGCTGGCCGGCCGTTCGCACAATATCGATGAGGCGCTGACCGAGGCAAAGCATGCTTACGAACGGCATCGGGACCTGCTCTCACATCGAATGTGAACCGTTATTATTACGGCGAACGAATGTCGCATTGAGCTTTGCGCGAGATGCCGTTATCAGGGAGTCGACGCTGAGGCAGTAGCCTCAGGGGTAGGGGAACCATGCAACGTCGGCTGGACATGATCGAGCAATGGCTGGTGCGCATCTTGTGCACTGTCGCGCTCGTCTTCGTCGGCCTGGCGCATCAGGTTCCCGCTGCGCAGAACGATCTCAGCCCCGCAGCACTTGCCCAATATGTGCTGCCTGACGGCACATTGCCGATGCTTTGCGTCACCGTCACCGACGACAGCGGCAAGGAGCACGGCAAGATCGCGCATCTCAATCCGTGCGAAGCCTGCCGCATCGGCGCCGCCGTGGTGCTGCCGCAGCCGGCCGACGTCACTGGTGCACGGATCGGCTTTGCGGTGGCTGTCGTGCTGCCGCGCCGTGCCGAAGCCTTCCACCGCCAGCTTTTTCCGCCGAATACGGGGCCGCGCGCCCCGCCTGCCACTCCGAGCCTCGCCTGAACCCGCAATGCGGCACCGGCCGTGATGCGTCTTGCAATCATGGCCGGGCTGCATTGACGCCGCCGGCCGAGGATTCGGATCCAGTCTCATGTCTACCATTGTTGCCGCCGATCCGGCGGAGAGCGCCACGTCAGGCGTTTCGCTCTATCGCGCCATCTGGCGCTGGCACTTCTTTGCCGGCCTGCTCATCCTTCCTTTCCTGTTGAACCTTGCGATTACCGGCTCGCTCTATCTCTTCAAGGACGAGATCAACGATACGGTCTTTGCCTATCGCACCATCGTACAGCCCGCAGGCAAGCCGCTTGCGCCGCATCAGATCGCCGATATCGCGGCGGCCGCCGTGCCAGGCTCGGTTGCGAATTCCTACAAGGATCCGGCTGAATCCGACCGGTCGGCGATCGTGACGGTGTCATCAGACGCCGGCTCGACGCTGGTCTTCGTCAATCCCTATGATGGCACAGTGCTTGATACGGTCGGGACGACGGAGGAATTCAGTTATGTCGTCAAGCGCATCCACAGTCTGGCGCTCTTTGGAGCCCTCCCCAATAAGCTGATCGAGATCGCAGGCGGTTTTGCCATGGTGCTGGTCGCAACCGGAATTTATCTCTGGTGGCCGCGGCGGCAGACAGGTGGTGTCGTCACCGTGCGCGGAACGCCTGCGCGGCGGGTCTTTTGGCGCGATCTGCATGCGGTGACGGGAGCGTTTGCCGGCATCCTGATTTTCTTCATGGCGATCACCGGCATGCCATGGTCCGGTTATTGGGGCGCCAACGTCAATGCGTGGCTGACGAGTCATGATCTCGGTTATCCCGTGAAGCTCTGGGATGCCGTGCCGAAATCGCGGAAGGTAACGGAGGATATCCTGCCGAAGGCCGGCTGGATCGTCGAGAAGGCGCCGGTGCCGCTTTCGGAGATCGCCGAGGCGCAGTCGAAGAAGCCGATCGGGCTTGATCGCGCCGTTGAGATCGCCCGCGCGCTCGGTATGCAGCCAGGCTTCGATCTCGCCATTCCCGGCAGCGAGACGGGCGTCTATACGGCGGCGGTCTATCCCGACGACCTGAGCAGGGAGCGAACGCTTCATATCGATCAGTATTCCGGCAGGCCGCTCGTCGATCTCTCCTTCGGCCAGTATCCGTTCCTCGGCCAAGCGATCGAATGGGGCATCAATGTGCATCAGGGGCAGGAATTCGGGCTCTTCAACCAACTCCTGATGCTGGCAACCTGCCTTGCCATCATCCTTTCCTGCGTGACCGGGGCGGTCATGTGGTGGAAGCGGCGGCCGGCGGGAAGGCTCGGTGTGCCGCCCATGCCGCAGCGGCGCTCGGTCTATTTCGGGCTGTGGATCATCGTGCTCGCCTTTGCCATCGCCTTTCCGATGAGCGGGCTTGCGATCCTGGTGATGATCGCCTTCGACCAGATGGTGATCCGTTTCGTGCCGCCGCTGAAGCGCGCCTTTGCCTGAGGAGGGAATATGAAGACGATATTTTCTTTTCTATTCGGCTTTCTGCTCGCGACGGCAGCCGTCGCGCAGGACACGATCCGCATCGACCATGCAGCCTCGCATTCCATGGTGCCCGGCGCCAAGGTCGGCGACGGCTACCTTGTCATAACCAATAGAGGCAGCGAACCGGACCGGCTGATTGGCGCGCGCGCCGAGCGTGCCAAGACCGTACAGCTGCACCAGATGAGCATGGATAACGGCATCATGACCATGCGCGAGTTGAAGGACGGGCTTGCCATTCCCGCCGGCCAGACAATCACGCTTGAGCCGAACTACCATTTGATGTTCCAGGACGTGGTGAGGCCCTTCCAGCAGGGCGAGACGATCCGGGCGGTGCTGAAGTTCGAGAAGGCCGGTGAGATCACGGTCGATTTCGCGGTCGGCAAAATAGCGGGGCCGCTGGACGATGTGGGTCGGGGCCGTGGCATGGATCATGCGGCAATGGATATGCCCGGCATGGATATGAATATGAATGCATCGGGGCCGCCTCCTGAGGAGGCGATTCCCGAGACGTTGAAAACCATGTTCGAGACGCCGGACAAGCCGCTGACCATCCTGCCTGTCGTCATCAGGAACGATTGGGCGATCGCCGGCTGGCAGCAGGATGGGCGCGGCGGACGGGCGCTACTCAACAAGGGCCATCATGGTTGGAGCGTCTTTCTCTGCAGCGGCGACGGCATCAGACAAGCGGCGGCTTTGGAAAAGGCTGGGCTTTCCGCTGATGATGCCAACGCGCTGGCGGCGGATCTGGCCGAGGCCGAAGCTGGACTCGACCCGAAAATCCTGGCGACATTTGCAAGTTTCGAAGGCACCGTCATGATAGCGGGCGAGGCCGGCGGTGCCGGGCGTGGCGGACATGAGGGGCATGGCCAATGAGAGCGCGCACCCTTGCCGTTTCCGGCCTTGCTGCAAGCTCCGTCTTCGTCGGCGCGCTGATCGCCCTGATGGTGTCGCTCTATCTTTCGGAGCCGCACACCGGACCTTTCGACAGACAGTTCTCGCTCATCGACGACCGGGGCAATGCAGTCGACCAGTCGATCTTCCGGGGACATCCGGCGCTCGTCTATTTCGGCTACACCCATTGCCCGGAGGCATGCCCGACGACGCTTTACGAGGTGGCCGACTGGCTGACCGCGCTCGGCGATCAGGGCAGAGTGCTGAAGGCCTATTTCTTCTCGATCGATCCCGAGCGTGACACGCAAGGCGTGATGCATGATTACGTCAATGCCTTCTCGAGCCGGATCACCGGCATTACCGGGAGGCCGGAGGAGATGAGGAAGGTCTCCGACGGCTGGTTTATCCATGCCGCCAAATTGCCTTCTGAGAATGGCGATTATCACATGAGCCATACGGTCTCGCTTCTGCTCATCGGCGCCGACGGGCGGCTGAAGGGGCTGATCCCCTATGGCGCCGATCGCGACGAGGCGCTGGCAAAGATCCACGATGTACTGTTGGGCGGCGGACAATGAAGGATGACGCCGGTCAAAGAGCGAAGCTCGTCAACAATTACGAGGCGAGGCGGAATAAATCCGCTTGCCGACCATCTAATCAAGCGACGGCCAAATACGCCATCGCCTGTCTCAATGAACCGAAAGGCATAATCTGATGTCCATGATGATCCGCATTCTCTCCGTCACCGCCCTTGCCAGCATCGCTCTTGCCGGCCAGGCCTTCGCCCATGCGCATCTGAAAAGCTCCGAGCCGGCAGACAAGGCAGCCGTCGCTTCGCCCGGCGAACTCGATCTCACCTTCACCGAAGAGCTGAACATGAAGTTCAGCGGGGTTACCGTGACCGGGCCGGACAAGCAGGAGATCAAGCTCGGCGAGGGTATGCTGATGGAAGGCAACAAGGAGCTGATGGTACCGGTCCCCGACAAGCTTGTCCCTGGCAGTTATACGGTCGAGTGGCATGTGCTCTCGACGGATGGGCATAAGTCCAACGGCACATTCAGCTTTACCGTCAATCCCCGATAACTTTGGCCCCGATAACCTTGGCTCTGATAGCTTTGGCCCTGATGACACCTGATACGGCCTTCGTCCTCTGCCGTTTCGTCTTTGATGGTGCTGCCCTGTTTTTCTGGGGCAGCGCTGCCTATCTGTGGCTGCTCGTGCCCGAGGGCTTGAGCGGCAGCATATGGGCGAGGCTGAGGGTGGCGCGTGTCGCAGCCGTCGCGCTGATTACGATCGCCACGGCAGCGCTCTTGCCCGTGCGCGGCGCCATGCTCGGCAATGGCTGGGCGGATGGGCTGGATACGGGCACGACGATCTCGATGCTGACGGGCACTTCCATCGGCACTGCATGGGCGTGGCAGGCGGTGTTTGCCGTCGTTCTCCTTGCGGTGACATGCATGTCGTCACGCCGGCAGATGGCCGCGACCGCCATCGTATCGGCACTGCTGCTCTGCGGTCTGGCGCTGACCGGCCATGCGGCGATGAATGACGGCTGGCTGCGCGTCTTTCACCAGGCAAATGACATCGTCCATGTGCTCGCTGCTGGCGCGTGGATCGGGGCGCTGGCTCCCGTTGCGCTCGTGCTTTCCCGCCTTCGCGAGCATACTGCGGGAGCCGAGGCCCAGACGGCACTGATCCGCTTTTCGACTGCAGGGCATATGGCCGTGGCGCTTGTCATTCTCTCGGGGCTTGCCAACAGCCTGCTGGTTGTCGGCGGCCCGCCGCTCGACTGGAGCGTGCCCTATCAGCGGCTGCTTGCCCTGAAGATCGGCCTTGTCGTGCTCATGGTTCTGATGGCCGTCTTCAATCGCTATGGCTTGGTGCCGCGCATCGGTCGGTCACGCGCTGCTGGAAAAGCCCTGGCGACCGGGACGATTGCGGAAATCGTTATTGCCGCCGGCGTCGTGGCGCTCGTTGCCTGGTTCGGGACGCTGGAGCCGTTTCCGGGATAGAGATCGGGGGGATATGCTCAAACCGGTGGCTTCGCTTTCGCTGAGGCCCGGCAAATGCCAGGGCCTCATTTAAGCTTGGCGCCCGTCTGCGGCATGGTAGCGCTCACGAACTGGTTCGGGATATCAGCCATTTTGGTCCGAACGTTTGGGCGTGATCTCACCTTGTCGGTTCGAAGCGAAGGATACCAGCGACCTCGGCCGCGGAGCCGGAATCGGAGGGGTGGGAGATGCCGTCCATAACCCGGACTTCCGGAAAATCGAAGGGGCTGACGCCCTCGATGCAGGCGACATTGATGCCGAACTGGTTCGGATTCGAGCGCCGCTGATGATGGGTGTAGATGCCGCAGGTCTTGCAGAAATGGTGCTTCGCTGTACCGGTATTGAATTGATAGAGCGTCAGATTGTCCTCGCCCTCAACGAATTCGATATCCTTAAGCTCGGCCGAGACGGCGATGGCGCCGCGCATGCGGCAGTAGGAGCAGTTGCAGCGGCGGATCGTATTGAAACCGTCCGCCAGCCGCACCCGGAATCTGACGCTGCCGCAATGGCAGCTTGCATTATGCTTTTGTCTCTCGTCGCTCATGATCCGCCTGTCTCCCTCGATAAATACACACTAAGCCCAGCGCTCGCAGAAGGTCTCGATGTCGCTGGACTGAAAATCGGCGAGCCGCTCCATGATCGTCTCGAAAGGCCAGTCCCACCAGCCGATGGCGGCAAGTTTTTCGGCGACGGGCCGGGAGAACCGCTCGCGAATGAATTTGGCGGGAACGCCGCCGACGATCGTATAGGGGGCGACATCCTTGGTGACGACCGCCCCTGCTGCGAGCACGGCACCATCTCCCACCGTGACACCCGGAAGCACGACCACGCCGTGGCCGATCCAGACATCATTGCCGATGATGGCGCGATCGGCTTTTCGCTCGGCGAAAAAGGCATGGTCGCGCACGGCGTTGGCCGAATAATATTCGGGGCAATAGGTGAAGCGGTGCATGGACGGGCGGTCCATCGGGTGATTGGGTGCGCCGATCCTGACCTCGGCGGCGATGGCGCAGAATTTCCCGATCGTCGCATCACCGAGGATGCAACGCTGACCGAGATAGGAATAATCGCCGAGCTCGACCGTATGCAAGGAGGTGTTCTCAAGGATCTCGCAGCATGTGCCGATGCTGCAATCCCGGAGACTTACCGTCGGGTGGATGACTGTTTCGGCGATTTTCGGTCGGGTTTGCGGGGTGGTCGAGTCCATGGGCGGTCTCCGGGTTTCGGCCTGCCTAACCGGGGACGGTGAAGGATATGTGACGTGAGGCGAGGGAGCCGCTATTTCGCTTACCCGGCGATCACTGCTGAGCGGAAATACGAAATATGCGCTATTTGCGGGCGTTGTAATCTTGCGAGCGGTGGTTGCTGCCAATTGAGCTTGCTGAACGAAACCGACTCCTTTGTGGACATCTGCTCTCTGTTCATCAGTCGCAAATTCCCTTGGCTGCCGGAGATGCTAATAAAGCCTATGTTTAAAGTCGGAGGGAATCCAGGTGAGCGCCATAAGCGATCAGAAAGTAATTCTCGAATACCTGCATCGGCGTCTGGCGGCTGGAGACACCCGATATTGTACTATTCCGACCATTCGGAAGAACACTGGACTTGAAAGCTCCAATCAATATTTGTTGGCTCTGACAGATGACTTGGAGTCCGCAGGGCTTGTGATAACCCGTCAAGCATACCAGATGTCGGGTGGCAGGCTATTTCAAATCACTGCCGCGGGTTTTGACGCCGTGGAAACCGGAGATATTCCCGTTAGGGTAGATAGTGCGGCTTGGACCGGGCGCTTTGATTTGTCTGAGCACCAGAAGTCTGAGATTCGAAGAATTCTCACTGAGATGCGAGCAATTATCGAAGCGGCCAGGTTATCAAACGCTCGTAAAGTTAATGCTTTAGCTCTAATAGAATCTGCCGAGAAATTGGTTGAAACGCCAGACCCACTCTGGCCGGAGATCATGCGTCTTTTGCGCTCTCCTACACTGGCCGGAGTTACCGGGATCGCGAGCCTACTGATAACCTTCGTGCAGATTGTCATCGCTGCCGCAAGTTCATAACCGCGGTTTTCGCATCAGCATAAACGTCTGTAAAAGGTCGGAAGTCGTCATGCGCCTTGCGCATTCGCGCTTTGCGCAATGCCACTGCTCCTCGTGCTCATCAGCACCAGCGGCACGGCGACTGCATACAGCGCGATCACAGAGAGCCAGATGCCGCCCGGCCAATTCTCTCGCACGGTGAAATAGAAGGATGAGAAGGCCAGCGGCGCGATGATCGAGGCGAGGCTGACGGTGGAGGCTAGCAGGCCCTGCAGCTCGCCCTGCCGGTCGGGCTCGACCTTGCTGGTGGCGAGCGCTTGGAAGGCGGGGTTGCCGATGCCGACGAGGGTGAAGACCGGCATGATGGCGAAGATCATCCAGCCCTGATTTGCGAAGGCCATGACGAGAAGGGCTGCGGAGGCGCAGGCGACGCCTGAAATGACCGTCCAGCGTTCGCCGAGCAGGCGGGTCGCCGGCGCCGGGAGAAAGGCTTGGCAGAGCGTTTGGCAGATGCCGAATGTGCCAAGCGACAGTCCGATCCAGAAGCCGTTCCAGCCGAAAGTGTCGAAACCCCAGAGCGCCCAGCAAGTCCCGTAGGACTCGCCGGCGGCGCTGAAGACGAAATAGACGAGCACGATGGGCAGAAGCGTCTTCATCGAGGCAATCCATTTCAGCGGCCGCAGCGGGTTTAAGGCGGTGAGGTCGAGTTTCTGGCGTGACGGTATGCGGGATTCCGGCAAGACGAAGAGGGCGAGCAGCAGGTTGGCGGCGTTCAATATGGCCGCGACGATGAAAGGCAGGCGCAGCCAGTAATCGCCGAGCAACCCGCCAAGAACCGGACCGATGATGAAGCCGGCGCCGAACATGGCGTTGAACAGGCCGAAGCGGCGGGCGCGCTGATCGGCGGGAGAAATATCGGCAATATAGGCCGAGGCGACCGACATATTGGCGCTTGTCAGGCCGGCAATGGCACGGCCGATGAAGAGCAGCAGGAGAGATGGCGCAAAGGCCATGATGACATAATTGACGGCAGCACCGGCAAGCGAAATCAAAAGCACCGGCCGCCGGCCGATACTATCGCTCAGCGCGCCGAGGATGGGGGAGAAGACGAACTGCATGGCGGCATAGAGCGCGGTCATGATGCCGATATAGAAGGCGATGTCATGCGACTGCATCACTTCCTGAAGCAGGCGTGGCAGGATGGGAAAGATCAGGCCGATGCCGACGGCATCGAGGCAGATCGCGGTGAAGATCACGATGAGGGGTTTGTTCATGGTCTGGCTCGTTTGATGGTCTGGCTTTGGTCGGGCTCATGGAGAAATGATGAGTTTGCCGGTGACGCGCCCGGCGGCGCTTATAACCTGCGCCTCGGCCGTCTGTTCGAGCGGAAAGCTTCGCTCGATATGCAGCCTGAACAGGCCCTTGGAATAGAGCCGTGCCACATCGGCGAGCACCCGTTCGGGTCCCCTCGGCGGGCCGCGTGAGAACTTCGCGCCATATTCCTCCGCCGAGAAATCGGCGACGGACAGCACGCGGGCGGGATCGCCGGTGATAGCGATCAGCTCAGGGATGATGCCCGAGCCGGCGACATCGAGGGCCGCATCGATCCCGTTGGGCGCAAGCTGGCGAATACGCTGGGCGAGGCCGAGTCCATAGGCCGTCGGGATTGCGCCGAGATCCTTCAGGTAATCGTGTTTCTGCGGGCTTGCCGTGCCGATCGTGGTGATGCCCCGCACACGCGCCAGCTGGATGACGGCCGAGCCTATGCCGCCGGCGGCACCGCTGACGAGCAGCGCCTCACCGGCTTTGACATCAAGCTCGTCAAGGCTGCGCCAAGCGGTCTCCGATATCACGGGCAGGCCGCCGGCGATCTCGAAGGGCAAGTCATCGGGCTTGTGGACCCAGTGGGTGAGGATGGCATGCTCGGCCATCGTGGCCCGGCCGTAGCCGAAGACGGCATCGCCGACGAACGCGCTGGAGACGCCGGGGCCAACTTCATCGACGATGCCGGAGGCTTCGACGCCGACGCCCGATGGAAAGCTGATTTCCTCGAAAGCGCGATATTGTCCTTCGCGACGCTTCCAGTCCGAGGGATTGACGCCGGCCGCGCGCACCCTGATGCGCAGCTCGCCAGGGCCGGGATGCGGCGGATCGACCTCGACGATCTCAAGGACCTCGGGGCCGCCGTAGCGGCTGAACTGAACGGCTTTCATGGTTTCTCCAATGAAAGAACTCAAGGGGCAAAACACCTCCATTTGGCGTCTTTCCTTGGGTTCGGTTAGGGTTTGACCGGCATTCGCACCGATCGGC
>NZ_JACIBK010000002.1 GCF_014195325.1 Rhizobium sp. BK650
AGCCCGGTAGCTCGTCAGGCTCATAACCTGAAGGCCGCAGGTTCAAATCCTGCCCCCGCAACCAATCCCCTTCATACCGAAATCCATTAGCCCCGCACCGAAAACCACTTTCGCTGCAGCGAAAACTGCGCTTGCCTCGCGAGCGGTAGCTCATGTGGCTTTCGAAGTTTCTTATCTCAAATGGGAATCTTTGCTCGCGCTTGCTCCGATGCGTTAACATCGGCAGACGTCTTCAATACCCTCCACCGCAGCTCCATCGCGATTTGTTGGCCAAATTCTGAATTGGGATTGTGCCTACTTAGAACGAAGACGCACAAACCCGCCCCCGGATTTGATATGAGCGTGAGCAATGTGGTCGAACTTCTTTTGAGGTTCCTCGACTGAAGACCAAGTATCAAACACATACCGATACTTGATTTTCGCATCGCCGCTTTAGAGATCATTATAGAAAAGTAGTACCCGGTAGATATCAATTCGGGTTAAGACACCGCTCAATACTTGAGATAAGCCGAGGCAGATAGCAGGCCAAGGGAGAGCTGTGTGCTAATCCCGGACGATGTCCCGTATTTTGGAAATCAATGGGCTCGACTGATTACGACGCGCCGAAGTTAAGTCCAAAAAGTTTTCCGTCTTATTTTTGAAATATCATCTGTCCATTACCACTGTGCTTTTGCACGTCTTGAAATAATACGTAGTGCTTTATACCGCGATTTAGTTCAAATACCGCCCTCTAGTATGTTTCTTGCTTGAAATACAACCATAAAGTAGTAAAAATAAATATATCTTGGTGCCAACTAACCCATTTGGGCCATTTCTTTCCTTTGAAATCCATATTAACATAATTAAGAAATGCCTAAAAGATAAGGCGGTCACATGCCGAGGGGCAATGTTCGTCGGCATGTAATACCCGCCATCGCGCCAACGGGAGTAGATACTCCGAGTTTTAGTATAGTGTAGCGCTAGGGGAGGCGTATATGTTCATGGTTGGGTCGGAAGTAGGAGATTCGGATCAGGCAAGGAGATTGGGTCCGAATGGAGAAACAATTCTGGTAATCGCTAAGGCGGACTTGTTCTCCGAATGCATGGTTGAAGCACTGGCGAAGAAATTTCCGAATTTCGAAGTTCTAAGCGTCCCGAGCGCGCAGTCCATATCCGAGAAGGATATCCACGACATGCGGCTTGTACTGTTCTATCATATCGCCGGCATCGAGTTGCACGAGGCGATGCAGACCGTTCGAGAAAATCGCCCGGACACGTCGATCGGCCTCGTCGTTGAAGCCATCGACATGATGGAGCCTTACGTCAGCCGCCTTGTCGAAGCGCGCGTCATCGATGGCGTACTGCCGCTCAATCTGCGCCTTGACGTGTTCATGGCGGCAGTCGACTTGCTGATGAAGGGTGGCGAGCATTTCCCGTCCGCGCTTCTTGGCCGTCTGTCCAATCGAGCGGCAGCACAGCTTGAGCCTTCACTGTACCAGACAAAGTCTGTCGACGCAGCGCGCACCAATGCGCTGAAGCTTCGCCGCAACAGCATGGCGGCGCTGACGACGCGCGAGGTGCAGATTCTCGATCTTATCTGCAAGGGCACGCAGAACAAAATCATCGCCGATAAGCTTCACCTGTCCGAAAACACGGTGAAGGTCCACGTCCGCAATATCTATAAGAAGATGAACGTGAGAAATCGCACGGAAGCGGCCTCACGTTTCTTCAACGACACCTCGGACAGTGGCGATCTTTCCGGCAGATGGCCGCACTAGGCCATCATTCCATCAGGGATGAGCGGGCGAAGCAACGCGACTTCTGACCGAAGCCGCTTGGCGAGCAGATGTACGGTGCAGAGCCGGGGTATCTGGCTGC
Organism: Rhizobium sp. BK650; assembly: GCF_014195325.1. Lineage (GTDB taxonomy): Bacteria > Pseudomonadota > Alphaproteobacteria > Rhizobiales > Rhizobiaceae > Rhizobium. Next base: position 1,858 of record NZ_JACIBK010000002.1, read on the forward strand.
GTCGATCCGTGCAGGAGCGGCAATCTTTATTTCGGCAGCGTAGGCGAAGTCCTTAGTGGCGTGCGGAACGCGCGCCACCATGACGCTCTTCTTCGTGCTTCCTACAGTGTTCACGTCGATGATCGCACAGGACATCGGTCCGATGGCCGAAAGAACTGTGATTGCTGCCAAAGCCAAAGAATTAAGTCTGCATGGCCATGTGCCACGCACTTGGTGATGAGCTGTCATTCGGCCCCCGTTATTTGGGCAATAGCGACGCGCCCTTACAAGCCAGTAGTTGACGGCTCCTTTATATCAACCCCTTGGCCGAGGCTAGAGCAGCCGGATGAAAAGCTTTGCAGAATAACCCTGTAAAAAGGATTAATTAAAGGAACGCCGAGTTTTCCGCATAGCTATTTGGAATTGTACTCCTGTTTTTAAATTGACCTCGGTTGATATTTTTCTATCATTTTGAGTATGGCTACAATCATCTGATGAATAGATGATGTATTTAACATGAGATTCTACTTGATGTTGAATGTATCGATGCGGATGAGAGAGGCGCCTAAAATATAGAAGGGTCCAGAAAGACCCCGTTGCATGGGAAGGAGTTTGTAGTGCGTAGTTTCATTCCCATCGGAACTTGTCGGGAACCTGCGTCCGCATCGACGACATCATGGCCAAAGGTGGTACTGGTCAACGGCGGCGCTGGTTTCCTGGGTTCCCATCTTTGTGAGGGGCTTCTCGATCGCGGCCATCAGGTCATCTGTCTCGATAATTTCTATACCGGCCGCCGCATCAATATCGAGCATCTGCTGCAGAATACTCGTTTCCGGCTTCTCGAACATGATGTGCGGCAGCCCTACGACATCGAAGCGTCCCTCATCTTCAATTTCGCTTCGCCGGCCTCGCCGCCGGATTATCAGCGCGATCCTGTCGGTACCTTGCTGACCAATGTGCTTGGAGCCGTCAATACGCTGGATGCAGCCCGCCGCATTGGTGCGACGGCCGTACAGTCCTCGACTTCGGAGGTCTATGGCGATCCGCATGAGAACCCGCAGCGTGAAACCTATTTCGGCAATGTCAACCCGATCGGTCCCCGCGGCTGTTACGACGAAGGCAAGCGGTCCGCGGAAACGCTCTTCTTCGATTATCACCGCAAATACGGCGTCGATATCAAGGTTGGCCGGATCTTCAATACTTACGGTCCACGCATGCGTCTCGATGACGGACGGGTCGTGTCAAACTTCATCGTCCAGGCGCTCTCGAACGCCGACATAACGATCTACGGCGATGGCCGGCAGACCCGTTCCTTCTGCTATGTCGATGATCTCGTCGACGGTTTCCTGCGTTTCGCAGATGCCGGCGAGAGCTGCATCGGTCCGATCAATCTCGGCAATCCGGCGGAGATCACGGTGGGGGATCTCGCGGAAATCGTGATCGATCTGACCAATTCGCGCTCGCGCATCATTTATCTTCCGGCCCTCACCGACGATCCACGGCAGCGCCGGCCGGATATAACCCGTGCCAGGGAAGAACTGAACTGGTGGCCAAGCACGGAGCTCAAGACCGGGCTGAAGCGCACGATAGCCTACTTCGATGCGTTGCTGGCCGAAAAGCAAGTGGCGGAGGCCGTATGAGATGCCTCGCTACATCCTGGTTACGGGTGGCGCCGGCTTCATAGGCAGTCACATCTGCAAGGTACTTGCGCGCGCTGGCATGGTGCCAGTGACCTATGACAATCTTTCGACCGGACATATCGACAGCGTCCTATGGGGGCCGCTGATCCAGGCGGATATCGCCGATGGCGCAACGCTGCGGCAGGTCATGGCGGAGTACTCGCCGGATTGTGTCATCCATTGCGGCGCCAATGCCTATGTCGGCGAATCTGTCGAAAAACCGGGCATCTATTATCGCAACAATGTCATCGGCAGTTTGTCGCTGCTTGAAGCATGCCTCGATCGCAATATCGACCGGATCGTTTTTTCCAGCAGCTGCGCGACCTACGGCATCCCGGAGGTGCTGCCGATCAGCGAGAAAACGCCGCAACATCCGGTCAATCCCTATGGAAGGACCAAGCTGATCTTTGAAATGGCACTGGAGGATTATGCCGCAGCCTACGGCATCCGCTTTGCCGCCCTTCGCTACTTCAACGCCGCCGGTGCCGATCCCGAAGGCCAGCTTGCCGAGCGGCACTATCCCGAAACGCATCTGATCCCGCGCGCGCTTCTCGCGGCCAGCGGCCGGATCGACAGGCTCGATATTTTCGGCACGGATTATCTGACCGAAGACGGCACTTGCGTCAGGGACTATATTCACGTGAGCGATCTCGCGGAGGCACATCTTGCCGCCGTTCGTTATCTTCTGACCGGCGGTAACTCATTGAGCGTCAATCTGGGCTCTGGCCGCGGAACGTCGATCCTTGAGATTCTCCATGCGATCAAACGCAAGACCGGCCGCGACGTGCCGGTGCGCCATCAGCCGCGTCGCGCAGGCGATCCGCCAGTTCTTTTTGCCGATACGAGAAAGGCCCGCTTGGAGCTCGGTTTCACGCCGGCGCTTTCGGATATCGATACGATTATTCGCACGGCCAGCCCGACTTTCGGACTGGAGGTGATTGCATGAGCGCTCGAGCCGAAGACCGCGAGTATCAATCTTCTGTCGTAAAGCCCGAGATGTTCGAGCCCATCTTTACCAGCTGGAACCGGGCCGCTTATGGATTTGGCGTCCTCTGCTGGCTGGCTGCGCTTGGTTATTTCTGGCTATGGTGGGCTCAGCCCATCCACATCGTACTGTGGCCCACATTCCTGCTCGTCACAGTCGTCCTTACATGGGTCACGCTATTGCCGGCTTATTTCATCCTGATTTTCCTGGATGCCAGGCAGATCGGACCATCTGCACGCCCGCCGAAGGGCCGCGTCGCCATGGTGGTCACGAAAGCATCGGCGGAACCTTTCGCCGTCGTGCGCAAGACGCTCCTTGCGATGCTTGATCAAAGGGGCGTCGAGTTCGATGTCTGGCTCGCCGATGAAGATCCGTCCGAGGAGACGAAGAGATGGTGCGGGCAGCATGGCGTCATGATCTCCACGCGCAAGGGCGTGAGCGAGTATCACCGTCCGGTCTGGCCGCGCCGCACCCGCTGCAAGGAAGGCAATCTTGCCTATTTCTATGATCACTTCGGCTATGAGCGCTATGATTTCGTCGCTCAGTTCGATGCCGATCATGTGCCGACGCCGACCTATCTTCGTGAAATCCTACGACCCTTCTCCGATCTCGAAGTCGGATACGTCTCGGCCCCCAGTATCTGCGATGCCAACGCGTCGGGAAGCTGGGCTGCCCGCGGCAGGCTATATGCGGATGCGAGCCTGCACGGCTCGTTGCAGACAGGATATAACAATGGCTGGGCGCCGCTTTGCATTGGCTCTCATTATGCCGTTCGCACAGCTGCGTTGCGGGAAATCGGTGGGATCGGCCCCGAACTCGCCGAAGATCATTCGACCACTCTGATGATGAATGCCGGCGGTTGGCGCGGGGTTCATGCGGTCAATGCGATAGCCCATGGGGATGGGCCGGCGACCTTTGCCGATTTGGTGGTTCAGGAGTTTCAGTGGTCGCGCAGTCTGGTCACCATTCTCCTGCAATATTCCGGCAGGCATGTTTCCAGGCTGCCGCTGAAGCTGAAGTTCCAGTTCCTGTTTTCGCAGCTCTGGTATCCGCTGTTTTCGGCCTTCATGGCAGTGATGTTCCTGCTGCCTGTGGCAGCTCTGCTCACGGGTCATGTCTTCGTCAATGTCACCTATCCGGCATTCCTGCTGCATTCCCTGCCGCTTTCGATCGTGCTGATGGCATTTGCCATCTTCTGGCGCGCGTCAGGGACTTTTCGGCCCTACGATGCGAAGCTCTTCGGCTGGGAAGGAGTGGCGTTTATCCTGCTTCGCTGGCCCTGGTCGCTTGCCGGTAGTCTCGCAGCCCTACGCGATCATGTAACCGGCTCTTTCGTGGATTTTCGCATCACCCCGAAGGGCGATCAGGTACAGCGCAAATTGCCGGCGCGGATAGTCGCACCTTATATCGCCCTGGCCGGCACCTGCGCCGCAGCTATGGTCTTTCCTGCCGATGGCGACGGCGCACGCGGTTTCCAGATCTTCGCGATGATCAACCTGCTGATCTACGCGTCGCTCGCAGTCTTGGTCTTTATCCGGCATGCCATCGAAAATGACCAGCCGCTTGTGCCTCGGTCGCAGGGCCTCAGGCTTGCCGCCGCAGGCGGCCTAGTCGCCTGCCTCATTGGCGGCGCGCAGCTTGGTAACCACGGGCTGACCGCTTTAGAAGCGATTTCACACGGTCAGCCATTTGTCACCTTCACCCGATCGCAATTCGCTGTGGCCGGTGCAGGGCTCGGCGGTGGCAATATCAGGATCGTGGAATTCCATCTCAAATGGCGCGGCTTTGCCGCTGGCCATATGGGAAGGGGTATTTGGGAGAGTAGAAATGCGTGAGGAGGATAAAATGAGCATGGCAGCACAATTGACGGGAGGAGCGCTGGCTCTGTGCCTTAGCCTTATCCCTCCGATGAGCGCACTCGCGACGGAAAAGAACAGTGTTCCGACACCGACACTGACGCCGCTGAGTGCCTGCGAGCTCTACGCAATCTACGCCGACAAAACCTGGACCTGGGACACCGGCGGCGGTCGTTTCATGGCGAGGGCAGGCATTTCGTCGCCTGGGTCAATAATGGCGGTAAGCAGTCTTTCGCCGAGGGTCGCTGGGTCGTCGACGATTTCGGCCAGATGTGCATGCGTGCGACCTGGACCAATAATGAGGGGGCGGCACGTGCCAGTACCTGCTTCGGCCACCGCAAGATCGGTGACACGATCTATCAGCGGCGTCAGCCGGACGGGAACTGGTACGTGTTCCGGCACGCCTCGATAAAAACCGACGACGAGTTCCGGAAACTGGTTCCGGCCGACACGGTGAGCCTGAAAGCCAAGGAGCTGAAACAGGTTCTCGCGACCGGCAAATAGCCGGAGGGGAGGAAAAGACCATGAAAACCTTGGCGAAGAAAATTTCGACGGCAACAATCGCGATGCTTCTGCTCGGCGTTGCCGACCTTTCGCACCGAAGCGAGGCGCAGAACACAAGCGCCGTCATGAATGCGGGTGCCCAGACAGTCACCGGCAAGACGATCACCGACAAGAGGCCCGCCATTCATGCCGATGGCATCAAGTTTGGTGCCTACGATCCGCATGGCGATTTCGGCGCGCAACAGAGCGTGACGACGGAGCACCTCTTCCTTCCATGGGAGGACGTCGATCTCGAAACGCTGCGTGTGGCGGATGCCTATGCGCTGGCAAGAGGCCGCAATCTGCTGATCACGGTGGAACCCTGGTCATGGGATGTGGACTGGCGGCTGTCCTCGGATGAGCTTCGCTGGAAGCTGTTTCGCGGCGATTATGATGTAAACATGCGGGCGATTGCCAGTATGATTGCTCAGTTGAAAAGCCCGGTCATCGTCCGCTGGGGACAGGAAATGGAAGACGACTCCGGCCGTTTTTCGTGGTCCGGCTGGAATCCTCCTGAATATATAGCCGCCTACAGGCGCATGATGGATATCGTGCGGGAGGAGGCGCCCGGCACACAACTCATGTGGTCGCCGAAAGGAAAGCCCGGCCTTAATGCCTATTACCCCGGCGACACCTATGTCGACTTCGTAGGCCTGTCCGTTTTCGGTTTGGAGCCCTACGACAAAATCGCTCATAACGGCCCGCGAACCTTCACCGAGGCATTGAAGCCAGGCTACGACCTTGTCGCTCAATACGGCAAACCCATCTGGGTTGCGGAGCTCGGCTATGAGGGCAGCGACGCCTACATCAAGCCGTGGATGGAAACAGCGACGTTGAAGCAGAGTGATTTTCCGGAGCTGCAGGAAGTCGTCTACTTCAATGACCGCGACGTACACGCCTGGCCGTTCAATCTCGGTCGGCCCGATTGGCGGGTTGTAGAAGACGCAAGCAACTAGGCTGGAGAGAAGGCTCGCCGACGGCGGGCCTTTGTCTCTGTATGCGGGATATAATTAACCCTTGAGGGTGGCCTTGCCGGTTTCGACGAGCTTGGCTGCGGCATCGGCTACCGAGATGCGCTCGAAGGCGAGCTCGTCGCAGGTGGGACGAAGAATACGCTGGTCGAATTCGGTCGCGCCCATTGGTACCGGCCGCGGATATTCGCCGACCTGGTCCTTGAGCAGGTTGATGTACTTGACCGTTTCCTGCTCCGTCGGGTTGAGCTGCGGCAGGATAGCTTCACGAACTGCCGTCGACATCGGCACGCCACGTTCAACACCCAGAATCTTGCCCGCTTCCGGATCGTTGACAAAGAAACTGATGAACTTTGCGGCGGCTTCACCGTGCTTGGTCGTGGCCCCTACGCTCCAGATCAGCGCCGGGCGGTAATAATGGCCTGACGGACCGCCCTTCTTCTCGCGCGGCAGCATGGTGATGCCGAGCTTATTCTTGATGATGAGCTGATAGCCGATCATCTGGTTGGAATAGGCCATGCCGATGACCGATTTGCCGAGGCCGAGGCAGTTGGTGTCGATGGTGTTCTGGTCGAGTGTCTGAACGTCGGCGGCAACGGTGCCGCCCGCCTTGCGTAGCTTTTCCCAGTAGTCGAACCACTCCTTGGCATCGTCGACCGCAAAGCCGAGGCCGACACCTTCCTTGGCGAAAACGCTCTTGCCGCGCTGGCGTAGCCAGGCGTCGAAGACGTAATTATAACGCGCCGCATAGGGGCCGCCGCCCTTGCCGGAGGCTTTGGCGAGTTCCACGGCGAGCTTGGCATACTCATCCCAGGTGAGATCGGGCGTCGGCAGCGGAATACCCGCCTTTTCGAATTCGGCGGTGTCGAAGAACATCGCGAAGGAGTTGAGCCCGAGGCCGACGCCATAGAGCTTACCGTCGACGGTGGTGAGCTTCAGCATGTCGGCGCCGAAACTGTCGACCTTCAGCGTCGAGGGAACGAATTCATCGAGCGGCAGGCAGGCGCCGCGCTTGGAATAGTCGGAAATCGTGCTCGGCTCGAGCTGGAAGACATCGGCAATCGAGCGGCCGGCCATCTGCGTTGCAAGCTTGGTCCAGTAGCCGTCGCCCGAAAGCGATTCACCGACGATGGTCACCCCTGGTGTCTTCGACTGGTAGAGCTTGGCGACATCGAGTGTGCGCTTGGCGCGGTCGTTGGAGCCCCACCACATGGCACGAAGCGAAGCGTCCTCGGCAAATGCGGGAATCGAACTGCCGGCGCCGAAGGCAAGGCCGGCCGCTGCACCTGCGGTTCCCATCAAGAATGAACGGCGATTGACCTGCATGATTTCCTCCTTTGTCTGATGCCCGATGCCATCCTCCAATGGTCTTTTCGAGCGCTCGGCAGCTAGACTACGCAAAAAATTTCTGTTTGCAAGAACTTATATCATACTTGCAAATTTGCATTATTTGCATAAACATTGCCGCAATGAGTGAGGTCAAGATGAACGAGACAAGGATCAGAAAGCCGCGCCAGGCTGATATTGCCAGATTGGCCGGCGTTTCCGTTTCCACGGTCTCACGCGTGCTCGCCAACGAGCCTGGTATCAGCGAAAACGTGCGGCGGCACATTTTGAAGGTCGCCGCCGAACATGGCTATCCGGTGAAGACTGTATCGGAAAGCGTTCCGGGCGGGCTTGCCCTGATTGCCAGCGACGGGGCGACCGGCGGCCTCAGTGTCTTCTACGAATCGATCGTCGAGGGCCTTCGTGCCGGCGCCGCCGATGCCGGCATGCCTTTCGAAGTCCGGCTGGTGCGCGAAGACCGTACGACGCCTGATGTTGTGGGCGAATATCTGCAGACGGCGGAAGCAGAAGGGCTCTTCCTCGTCGGCATCGATCCCGGCGATACGCTGCGGGCCTGGCTGGAAGAGACGGGAACGCCGACCGTTCTCGTCAACGGTACCGATCCGCGCCTGCGCCTCGATGGCGTCTCACCCTCCAATTTCTTCGGCGCCTACGAGGCGACGAGCCGGCTCACGAAAGCCGGTCATCGCCGTATCCTGCATCTCACCGGCTCGCATCGCCACACGATCCGCGAACGCGTGCGCGGCTTCGAGGCGGCGATTGCCGCGGTTCCCGGTGCTGAAGGCCGGCTCGTCCCGCTCACCTTCCAAGGCAGCGCCAGCCGCGAGGCACATGAGCGTACGGTCGCGATGCTCGCGGAAGATTCCGGATATACAGCGGCCTTCTGCATGAATGACTTCATTGCCGTCGGCGTGCTCGAAGCCGTCATCGAAGCAGGCCTTCGCGTTCCCGAGGATTTCGCTATCGTCGGCTTCGATGACTTGCCCTGTGCCGTCATGACCAATCCCAGGCTTTCCACCATGCGCGTCGACCGCGCGGCGCTTGGCCGTGAGGCTGTTTCCTTGATGATCTCCCGCTACCGCGACAGAACCGCTCCCGCCCGCCATATCTGCCAGGCGGTCGTTCCCGTTGCCGGAGGCACCGTTATTGATACCGACAAGCTGTGAGTGATGCCGATGACCTATGATCCCGCCAGCGCCAATCCGCTTGCAGGCAATCCGTTGAAAACCCGCGCCGATATGATCCGCGCCGTCAACGCTCTCTTCAATCCGCTGCTGCCTTTCTTCTCCGATGGGAATGCCCGCGTTCGCCTCGATGGTGCCGGCGCTCATTTCGACCGGGCCGCTGCCGATCTTGAAGGCTTCGCTCGTCCGCTCTGGGGGCTTGCACCGCTCGGCGCCGGCAAGAACGCTTTCAATCACTGGCACCGCTTTGCCGATGGTCTTGCGAATGGCTGCGATCCGGCCCATCCCGAATATTGGGGCACCGTCAATGCCCGCGATCAGCGCATGGTGGAGCTCGCCGCCCTCGGTTTTGCCCTGGCGCTGGTGCCGGAGAAGATCTGGGAGCCGCTCGACAAGCGCTCTCGCGACAATATCATCGCCTATTTCAAGCATGTCCGGCAGTTCGACTATGCCGACAATAACTGGAAGTTCTTTCGTATCTTCGTCGATATCGCCCTCGACCGCCTCGGCGCTGATTTCGACCGCAGCCTGACCAAGCAATATCTTGAGGAGCTCGAAGGCTTCTACATTGGTGATGGCTGGTACCGTGACGGCAATATCCGCCGCATCGATCATTACATTCCCTTCGCCATGCATTTCTACGGCTTGATCTATTCCAAGCTGGTCGATGACGAATATGCCAAGCGTTATCGCGAACGTGCGGTGCTTTTCGCCAAAGATTTCCGCCACTGGTTTGCGCCCGATGGCGCGACGATTCCCTTCGGCCGCAGCCTCACCTATCGTTTCGCCTGCGCCGGCTTCTGGTCGGCGCTCGCCTTCGCCGATCTGGAGGCATTGCCTTGGGGTGAAATCAAGCATCTCTGCCTGGAGCATCTGCGCTGGTGGCGGGACAAGCCGATCACTAGTCACGACGGCGTTCTCTCCATTGGCTTCGGCTATCCGAACCTCTTGATGTCGGAGAGCTATAATTCCGCCGGCTCGCCCTATTGGGCGTTCAAGGCTTTCCTGCCGCTCGCCATTGCCGAGGATCATCCCTTCTGGACCGCGGAGGAAAGGGCGCCCGAACAGACGCCGGAAGTCGTTCCGCAACGTCATCCTGGCATGGTGGTCATGCGTGCCGGCAATGATGTCGTGGCGCTCTCGTCCGGTCAGGAAAACCTGCAGATGCGCTTCGGCACGGAGAAGTATGCAAAATTCGCCTATTCTGCCCGCTACGGCTTCAGCGTCGAAGCTGACGAGCGGGCCTTCGCACTTGGCGTCTTCGATTCCGCGCTCGCCTTCAGCGATGACGGCCTCCATTACCGGGTCCGCGAAACCAACGAAGAAGCGAAGATCGCCGGCAACGTCCTTTACTCCAGATGGTTGGCCTTCAAGGACGTGAAGGTAGAAACCTGGCTCGTACCATCGGCACCCTGGCATATCCGCGTCCACCGGATCACGACACCACGCCCGCTGCAGACTGCGGAAGGCGGCTTCGCGATTGCCAAACGCGATCTCGACGCGGAAACGCTTTTAGCGGTTGAGGGCTCGGCTTATGCGATCGGCGAATTGGATTTCACCGGCATCGTCGACTTGGGCTCGTCGATCAAGCGATACGGCCTTACCCAGAAGGCGCTGCCGAATACCAACTTGATCGTTTCCAAGACGCTCGTGCCCCAGCTTCGTGGTGACATTCCGGCTGGCGAAACAGTTCTGGTCACGGCTGTACTCGCGTTGAACGATCCGGCTGCCGTATCGAGGGCGTGGACCACGCCGCCGAAAGCGCCTGATATCGCCACCCTTCAGAAGCTGCTCAGCGAAACGGGCATGACTGTCAGCGCCATCGAAGCGCCAGGACATATGCCATGAGCCATGCTGCCATCGTTCTCGCCATGCAGCCTTCCCGCACGGAGCATGTGCTGCCTGAGGCGCTCCTTCGCCGGCTGGATGGCATCGGGCGCCTGCTCGATGCCGAACCACTTCAGCACTTCGATGACGAGCGTGCGAAGCGACTGCTCTCCGAGGCGGAAATCCTGATCACCGGCTGGGGGGCGCCTTATGTCGGTCGCGAGGTGCTGGCGCTTGCGCCGAACCTGAAGCTCATCGTTCATGCGGCAGGAACAGTGAAAGGCATCATCGATCCCGGCATTTTTGAAGCCGGTATCGCCGTCAGCCATGCAGCCGAAGCCAATGCCGTACCGGTCGCCGAATTCACGCTTGCCGCGATCATCTTCGCCGGCAAACATGTCTTCCGGTTCCGCGACTTCTATGTTGCGGATCGTCATCGCGACCGCACCTACCCGATGCAGCGCGAGGCCATTGGCAATTATCACCGTACGGTTGGCATCATTGGCGCTTCACGGATCGGCCGCCGGGTCATCGACTTGCTGCGGCCCTTCGCTTATCAGGTGCTGTTGTCGGATCCGACTATCGATGCGGATCAGGCGCGCAGTATGGGCGTGCAGAAAGTTGAACTCGACGACCTGATGCGCGGCTCGGATATCGTCTCCGTCCATGCACCGTCGCTGCCTTCCACACGGCATATGATCGATGCGGCAAAGCTGGCATTGATGAAGGACGGCGCGACGCTGATCAACACGGCGCGTGGCGCACTGATTGATGAGGATGCTTTGCTGGCTACGCTGAAAACCGGCCGCATCGACGCCGTCATCGATGTGACCGATCCCGAAATTCCGGGACCGGAATCCGCTTTCTACCATCTTCCCAACGTTTTCCTGACACCGCATATCGCCGGCGCAGTCGGCCTCGAGCGCACCCGCCTAGGCGAAATGGCAGCAGATGAAGCTGAACGCTTCATCAAGGGTGAGCCTCTGCTTTACCGGCTCACTCTCGAAAACCTTGAAAACACCGCCTGAAGCCTCTTACGGCGCCTTCAGCGAGTTTGGCGAACCATCATTGGCAAGCTCCGGCATAAGATCCGAGATGTTGACAACTTTGCCGGTGCGCGAACTCGTCAGCGCCGCGATGCCGCAAAGCACGGACATGGCGCCGGCGCGCGTACCGGCCCGCTGCGCGAGCTTGTCCTGCATGTCGGGCTTGAAGATCATGTTGCGCATCCGGTCGTCGCCGCCATAGTGGCCGCCCGAGGAATGCGGCACCTTGATGCGTTCGACCGCTTCCTTGCCATGCGGGAAGTTGCGGATCAGCAGGATCGTGTCTTCTCTCGGCTCCTCCCAGGGCTGTGCCTCATACTGGCGGATCTCGATGCGGCCCTTGGTGCCGTTGAACGCGAGGTGATGACCCTCGATCGGCTGGAACGTGTTCAGCGAATAGGAAACATGGACATTGTTGCGATAGCGGATGGAAACGACCATCGTGTCGGGAATGTCGATATCCTCGCGAAAAACGCAGCCGTCGCGGAAATAGCCATCGATCTTCGAGGGATCTTCATAGAGCGAATCGAGGAAGGGATCCTTTTCGAGATCAAGATAGTAGTCGCAGTCCTGCGCGTGCGGACAGAGCTTGCAGCGCGGCCCGCGGAAGGGTCCCTTGCGGCCGTAATTCTGCAAGTCGGCGAAAGAGGTAACGGCGTCGGGATCGCCGTCCAGGTACCAGTTCAAAAGGTCGAAATGGTGGGTCGCCTTGTGAACGAACAGACTGCCGGAATTTTCCGTATAGGCATGCCAGCGACGGAAATAGTCGGCGCCATGCTTGGTGTTTAGGTACCAATGGAAATCGACCGAGGTGACACGGCCGATCTCGCCGGAATTCAAGAGCTCCTTGATCTTCGCTGCCGTCGGCGCATAGCGGTAGTTGAAGGAAACGTCGACCCGGCGGCCGGTGCGCTTTTCGGCATCCAGAATCCGGCGAATCTTCTCGACCGTAGTGGTCATCGGCTTCTCGGTGATGACGTCGATGCCGGATTCCAGCGCCCGCACGACGATATCGTCATGCGTATGGTCGGGCGTGCAGACGATCACCAGATCCGGCTTCTGCTCTGAAAGCATCGCATCGATGTTTTCGTAAAGCGGCGCGTTGCTGCCGATCATGGTGCGGGCACGTTCGCCACGCAACGAATTCTTCTCGACGATCGCAGTCAGGTCGACATGCTCACGCCAGCCGGCCAACAGATCCTTGCCCCACATTGTGGTACCGCGGTTACCGGTGCCGATCAGGGCAAAACGGCGCTTCTCCATCGAATGATTCCTCCTTCATACGTGATGAAACGATTGGATTTTAAAACTAGATCTGGCAGCAGCTCCTGAAGCGCTCGACGCAGGTGGCGATCACCTCGTCGGCAGGACGCTTCCACCAGTTGTCGGCAGAGAAGATTTCGACCTCCTGCGCGCCGAAGAAGCCGGCGGCCTCCACCATCCGTCTTATGCCCTTGAGATCGATGACGCCATCGCCCATCATGCCGCGGTCGAGCAGCATGTCCTTGGTCGGCACCAGCCAATCACAGATATGGTGCGCAAAGATGCGGTTCATGCGTCCGGCACGGGCAATCTGGTTGGCAAGATCGGGATCCCACCAGACGTGATAGACATCGACGGCGACGCCAACATCCTCCCCGAGCTGCTCGCACATGTCGAGCGCCTGGCTGAGCGTATTCACGCAGGCGCGGTCGGCGGCATACATCGGATGCAGCGGCTCGATTGCGAGTTTCACGCCCGCAGCCTGAGCATGCGGCAACACGGCGGCAATGCCGTCGAACACCATCTGCCGTGCGGCGACGATATCCTTCGAACTGCGCGGCAGGCCGCCGACGACGAGGACCAGGCAATCGGCGGAAAACGCTGCCGCTTCGTCGATGGCGCGCCTGTTGTCATCGAGGTTCTTCTGCCAATCGGCCTCGTTAGCGGCCGGAAAGAAGCCGCCGCGGCAGAGCCCCGTCAGCTTGATGCCGTTCGACTTGACGATCCTCACCGCCTCGTCGAGTCCGGCTTTGGCAACCTGATCGCGCCAGGGCGCGATCGAGGTGATGCCGTGTTTCAGGCAAATATCGACGGCTTCGGCGAAGCCGCATTGCTCGCGGATCGTCGCAAGGTTGATTGAAAGTCCTTCGACCTGCATGTCATTCCCCTCCCATTGCCATGCCGACGCTCAGAGAACGCCGTGGAGGGCAAGCACCTGTTTCATGCGATCAGTCGCGAGTTCCGGATCGGCGAGAACCCGGGCCTTGTCGGCAAGGCGGAAAAGCTCCGCCAGATGCGTCAGCGAGCGCGTGCTCTGCTGGCCGCCGATCATCGTGAAATGATCCTGCAGGCCGTTGAGGTAGGCGAGGAAGACGACGCCGGTCTTGTAGAAGCGGGTCGGTGCCTTGAAGATGTGGCGGGACAGCGGAACGGTCGGCTCGAGCAGGTCGAAGAATTCGTGGTTGCTCTTGCGGCCGAGTGCGTCGAGCGCAGCAGACGCCGCCGGCGCGATGGCGTCGAAAATGCCGAGCAGTGCATCCGAATGGCCATGCTCGTCGCCGGCGATCAGTTCGGCATAGTTGAAGTCGTCGCCGGTATACATGCGCACGCCCTTCGGCAGCTGCCGGCGCATCGCCACTTCCTTCTCCTTGGAAAGCAGCGAGATCTTGATGCCATCGACCTTTGCTGCATTGGCCTCAATCACCTGCAGGCAGGTTTCCATGGCCTTCAGGTGGTCGCCATTGCCCCAATAGCCGGCCAGCGCAGGGTCGAACATTTCGCCGAGCCAGTGGATGACCACGGGTTCCTTCACCTGGCGAAGAATGCGGTCATAGACCTTGATATAATCGTCCGGCCCCCTGGCTGCCGCAGCTAGCGCACGGCTTGCCATGAGGATGATGCGACCACCGGCGGCTTCCACCGTCTCGATCTGTTCCTCGTAAGCCCGGATGATCGTGTCGATCGTCACGTCAGGGCCGGGCGTCAGATGGTCGGTACCGGCGCCGCAGGCAATCAGCGCGTCCTTGCGCCCGGCTGCTTCGCCAAGTGCGCGGCGGATAAGCTCGCGCGCCTCCGGCCAGTCAAGCCCCATGCCGCGCTGCGCCGTATCCATCGCTTCGGCAACGCCAAGACCGAGATCCCAGAGGCGATGGCGGAAAGCGAGCGTACGCTCCCAGTCGATCGCCGGCGTCAACCAGGGATCATTGTCGGCCAGCGGATCGGCGACGACATGGGCGGCGGCAAAGGCGATGCGCGGGAAGCTCTTGGCGTCCCGCTTCTTGAGTTCGATCGGCGTGCCGGTCAGCGTATAAGCGACGCTCTTGCCGTCGAGAGGAAGATTGATCGTCATCACGGCTCAAAACTCCAGGGCAGGGACATCGAGCCAGCGGCGCTCGGTCCAGGATTTCAGGCCGAGTTCTGCAAGCTGCACGCCCTTGGCGCCGGCTTCCAAGCCATAAGGCCAGGGAGCGTCTTCGACCACGTGACGGATGAACATTTCCCACTGCGCCTTGAAGCCGTTGTCGAAGACCTGCGTATCCGGCACTTCGTCCCATGTCTTGTAGAAATCGATCGTCTGTGGCTGGTCGGGGTTCCAGACCGGCTTTGGCGTATTGACCCGATGCTGGCTCCAGCATTTGGTGAGGCCGGCAACGGCTGAGCCATGCGTGCCGTCCACCTGGAAGGTGACAAGATCGTCGCGGCGCACGCGCACCGCCCAGGAGGAATTGATCTGCGCGATCGCGCCGCCTTCGAGCTCGAAGGTCGCATAGGCAGCATCGTCAGTGTCGCAATTATATGGCTTGCCCTGCTCGTCGATGCGCGATGGAATATGCGTGGCGCCCAGGCAGGAAACGGCTTTCACCTCACCGAAGAGATTGTCGAGCACATAGCGCCAGTGGCACAGCATATCGAGAATGATGCCGCCGCCATCGGCCTTGCGGTAGTTCCAGGACGGGCGCTGGGCCGGAACGCCCCAGTCGCCTTCGAAGACCCAGTAGCCGAACTCGCCGCGCACAGAGAGGATCTTGCCGAAGAAGCCGGAATCACGAAGCAGCGCCAGCTTGCGCAGGCCGGGCAGGAAAAGCTTGTCCTGCACCACACCGTGCTTAAGGCCGGAGGCACGGGCCTTGCGTGCGAGGTCGATCGCCACCTGCAAGTCGTCGGAAATGGGTTTTTCGCAATAGACATGCTTGCCGGCATCGAGCGCCTTGGAAAGTAACTCGGCGCGCATCAGCGTCGTGCCGGCATCAAAGAAGATCGTGTCGTCGGGATTGGCGAGCGCGGCATGGAGATCGCTCGACCAGCGCTTGATGTTATGCTTGCGGGCAAGCTCCTCCATCTTCGCGCCGTTGCGGCCGACGATGATCGGATCGATTTCCAGTTTCTCGCCTGATTTCAGCGTGATGCCGCCCTGATCGCGAAAGGCGAGGATCGAGCGAACGAGGTGCTGGTTGTAACCCATACGGCCGGTAACGCCGTGCAAAATGATCCCCAAACGTGCCACTTTTTCCTCCCTGGAAGCTCTTATGCGTCGGGAGCGGGCAGTCAGGCCCGGCCCTCCCAAGCCGGTAACTAAACAGTTACTTGATGGCAGAAGAGGAATATTGCTGTCAATAGCCAATTCGTTCTTTTGAAAATCAGCGCTTTATCGAAGCGAGCGTGACGTGAACGATGTGCCGTTCCCAGGCCTCGAGATTGGCAGGCGTGATGAGATCGCGGCCGAAGATCGTCGAAAGCGTGTACTGGTTGGACAGGTAGAAATAGCCAAGCGAGGCGATCGTCAGATAGACATGAAGCGGATCGGCGGTCTCGATGAAGACGCCAGACTTTTTGCCTTCTTCCAAAACCTGAGAAAGCTCGCCAATCAGATGTGAATGCAGCTCCTTGAGCCGTACCGACTGTCGTAGCCAGCGGGCACGATGCAGGTTCTCCGTACCGAGCAGGCTCAAGAATTCCGGATGCTGCAGGAAATAGCGCCAGGTAAAGAGGGCTAGCTCTCCAATGCCCTCCTCAGGGTCGCGAGTACCGATGTTCAGCGCGCGCTCTGCGGTGCGAATGCGGACATAGGCCTCCTCCAGCACGCGCAGATAAAGCTGCTCCTTGTCGCCGAAATAGTGGTAGAGCATGCGCTTGTTGGTGCCGGCGCGCTCGGCGATGGAATCGACGCGCGCCCCGCCCATACCGTTCTCGGCGAACTCCTTCGTCGCGGCTTCAAGAATGGCAGCGCGGGTGCGCTCCGGATCGCGCTGGGTTGTGCGCTCGGCGGACGGACGTTTGGTCTTCCTTTTTACGCTCTCCCCAGAGTCGCTCATGCGATTTCCCCTATTTTCTCATGTTGCGCTCATAAGGCTTAAGCGGAAGAATGTAAAAACCCGATTTGGTCAGAGCAACCGGGCCAGCAACACCGCTTGACAGCTCGGAGGCTTTGAACGTAGCTTGTAACCAATTAGTTATTTGTTGCAAGATGGCTAATTCGGAAGCGTGTGGAGGCGCTTCCTATTGGGAGGAGGAAACCAATATGACTTTTCGTGTGAGCAGACGTAATTTCATGGCGGGCGGGGCAACGCTCCTTTCGCTTTCAGCGCTTGGAAACAGCGCTTTCGCACAGGAAACCCGCCTGCGCCTTATCTGGTGGGGCTCACAGCCGCGCGCCGACCGCACTAACAAGGTCTCCGACCTTTTCAAAACGAAAAACAGCGGTGTTTCGATCACTGGCGAGTTTCTTGGATGGGCCGATTACTGGCCGCGCCTTGCCACGCAGGTGGCCGGCCGCAACGCCCCCGACGTCATCCAGATGGATTATCGCTATATCGTCGAATATGCCCGGCGCGGTGCTCTTGCCCCGCTGGAGTCCTATTTGCCCTCGAAGCTGCAGCTCGATGATTTCGACCCGGCACAGATCGAAGGCGGCAAAGTCGACGGCCATCTCTACGGCGTCAGCCTCGGCGCAAACTCGGCAGCGACTGTCATCAACACTGTCGCATTCAAGGAAGCCGGCATAGACGTGCCGACCAGCAAGACGACCTGGGAGGAATTCGGCAAGATCGGCGCGGAAATCACCAAAGCCGGCAAGCGCAAGGGCTATTTCGGCTTTGCCGATGGCAGTGGCGGCGAGCCGCTTTTCGAAAACTATGTGCGCCAGCGCGGCAAGGCACTGTACACGTCGGATTCGAAGATCGCCTTCGGTGCAGATGACGCTGCGGAATGGTTCGATATGTGGGCGAAGTTCCGCGACGCAGGCGCCTGCGTGACGCCCGACATTCAGGCACTCTACAAGGATACGATCGACACCAGCCCGCTGACCCTCGGCAAGGCTGCGTGTGATTACGCTCACTCCAACCAGTTCGTTGGCTATCAGGCGATGGTCAAGGACAAGCTGATGCTCAGCAACTATCTGAGGATCAAGCCGGACTCGAAGGGTGGCCACTACCGCAAGCCTTCGATGTTCTTCTCCGTTTCCGCCCAGTCGAAGGTGATCGACCAGGCCGTCGATTACGTCAACTTCTTCGTCAAGAATCCCGATGCCGCCAAAATCCTCGACGTCGAGCGCGGCATTCCGGAATCGAAGGCGATGCGTGAGGTCGTTGCCGGTTTGCTCGATGAAACCGGCAAGGTCCCGCTCGAATATGTCAGCGGTCTCGGCGATCTTGCAGGCCCGCTTCCGCCGCCACCGCCGACCGGCGCCGGCGAAGGCCAGGTCGTTCTGCGCACCATCTCTGAACAGGTCGCTTTCGGCCAGATTAAGCCGGCCGATGCCGGGAAGCAGCTCGTGGATGAAATCACCCGAATTCTCGCGCGGGGTTGATCTTTA
This sequence comes from Rhizobium sp. BK650, assembly GCF_014195325.1. Classification (GTDB taxonomy): domain Bacteria; phylum Pseudomonadota; class Alphaproteobacteria; order Rhizobiales; family Rhizobiaceae; genus Rhizobium. The sequence goes on from NZ_JACIBK010000002.1 coordinate 20,068, forward strand.
ATGACAAATGCGATGCGCACGTCCGCAGGGACGGTAACCGTGGAAAGATATCAGGGAGTGCGAGCTGACGGACGCTTCCGGCGCCTGTGGAACGCCAATGCTCCCGGCTATCTGTTTCTGCTTCCGTGGCTGGTAGGCTTCTTTGGCCTGACGCTCGGCCCGGCCCTGATTTCGCTCTACCTCTCCTTCACCGACTTCGACATGCTGCGGGCGCCGGGTTGGGTAGGGGCGGCAAATTACGTGCGCATCGCCACAGCCGATCCGAAATTTGCATCGGCCATGTCTGTCACGCTGACCTACGTGGTGCTGTCGGTTCCCTTCAAGCTGACCTTTGCGCTGCTTGTCGCACTTGCTCTGAACCGCGGCTTGCGCGGCCTGCCGATCTACCGCGCGATCTTTTACCTTCCGTCGCTTCTTGGCGGCAGTGTGGCGATCGCCGTGCTGTGGCGCCAACTCTTTGCAAGCGATGGCCTCGTCAACGCTGCACTGTCGCATTTTGGCATTGTCGGCCCGAGTTGGATCTCGCATCCGAGCTATTCGATCTACACCCTGGTCGCGCTGTCCGTGTGGCAGTTCGGCTCACCGATGATCATCTTCCTCGCTGGCCTGCGCCAGATTCCGCAGGACATGTATGAGGCCGCAAGCCTCGACGGCGCCTCCAAGTTCCGCCAGTTCTACAAGATCACGCTCCCGCTGCTCACGCCTGTGATCTTCTTCAATGCCGTCGTCCAGACCATCGATGCCTTCAAGGCCTTCACGCCGGCTTTCATCATCTCCGGCGGCACGGGTGGCCCGATCAATTCGACGCTGTTTTATACGCTCTATCTCTATCAGGAGGCTTTCGGCAATTTCCGCATGGGCTATGCCTCGGCGCTCGCCTGGATCCTCGTGGTGATCATCGCGATCTTTACGGCTTTCTCCTTCCTGACCTCGCGCTATTGGGTACACTACGATGACTGAGATGCCCGCTTCCGTCACCGCGGCCAGGCCGCCATCGGACATTACCAAACGCAGCCTGCCGGCAACGCTCGTCATCCACGCGCTGCTGATCGCCGCCTCGCTTTTGATGCTCTATCCGCTCTTGTGGATGGTGTCCGCGTCGGTCAGGCCGGAAAACGAGATCTTCTCGTCAACCTCGCTCATCCCGTCGGCTGTCGATTTCTCCTCCTATATGCGAGGCTGGACCGGTCTCGACATCAGCTTCGGCCGCTTCTTCTGGAATTCGCTCGTCATCTCGTTGCTGGTCGTTACAGGCAATGTCATCGCCTGTTCGCTGACGGCATTCGCCTTCGCGCGGCTGCGTTTTGCCGGCCGGAATTTCTGGTTTGCGATCATGCTCGGCACGCTGATGATCCCCTATCACGTGACGCTGATCCCGCAATATGTGCTCTTCCTCGATCTCGGCTGGGTAAACACCATCCTGCCGTTGGTCGTGCCGAAGTTCCTCGCAAGCGACGCCTTCTTCATCTTTCTGATGGTTCAGTTCTTCCGCGGCATTCCGCGCGAACTCGACGAAGCCGCAATGATGGACGGTTGCAGCGCCTGGCGCATCTATTGGAAGATCATGCTGCCGCTGTCGCTGCCGGTTCTGGCCACCGCCGCCATCTTCTCCTTCATCTGGACCTGGGACGATTTCTTCGGCCCGCTGATCTACCTCAACGACATGAACACCTATACGATCCAGCTCGGCCTGCGCACCTTCGTGGATTCTACCAGCGCATCGGACTGGGGCGGATTGTTTGCCATGTCGACGCTCACGCTCGTGCCCGTGTTCTTCTTCTTCCTGTTCTTCCAGCGGCTGCTGATCGAAGGCATCGCCACGACCGGCATGAAGCGCTGATGGATCGGACAGGAAAGCCAGACAGGATAAAAGTGACATGAGCATCAAGACAGTCGCGATCATCGGCTGCGGTATCGGCCGCTCCCATATCGTTGAAGGTTACCTGCCGCATCCGGACAAGTTCAAGGTCGCAGCAATCTGCGACCTGAACGAGGAACGCCTGAAGACGGTCGGTGACGAATTCGGCATTGAACGACGGACGACCTCCTTCGAGGAATTGCTTGCTGACGACAGGATCGACATCATCGATATCTGCACACCGCCTGGCATCCACAAGGAGCAGGTCATCGCAGCACTAACCGCGGGCAAACATGTAGTCTGCGAGAAGCCGCTCACCGGTTCGCTCGCCGGTGCCGACGAAATCATCACAGCTGAAAAATCCGCCAAGGGCACGCTGATGCCGATCTTCCAGTATCGGTATGGCGACGGCGTCGAAAAGGCCAAGCGCATCATCGATTCCGGTCTTGCCGGCAAGTTCTACATGGGTTCGGTCGAAACCTTCTGGCGCCGCAAACCGGAATATTACGCCGTTCCCTGGCGCGGCAAATGGGCAACCGAGCTTGGCGGCGTACTCGTCACCCATGCACTCCATCTTCACGACATGCTCTTCTATCTCGCTGGTCCCGCTGTCCGCGTCTTCGGCCGCGTGGCGACCCGCGTCAACGAGATCGAGGTCGAAGATTGCGCCTCCGTCAGCCTGCAGATGCAGAACGGTGCTTTCGTCTCGCTCTCCTGCACGCTCGGTTCGCAGAACGAAATCAGCCGGCTGAGGCTTCATTTCGAAAACATCACCTTCGAAAGCAATCATGAGGCCTATGCGCCCGGCCAGGACCCCTGGCAGATCATTGCTGCCGATGATGACGTCCAGGCAAAGATCGATACCCTCATCGCCGATTGGCAGCCGGTGCCGCTGCGTTTCAACACGCAGATGCTGCGCTTCCACGATTATCTGATGGGCAAGGGACCGCTTCCGGTGACCAGCGCGGATGCCAGACGCGCGCTGGAACTGGTGACGGCCATCTACCAATCTTCCGATAGCGGCGCTGATGTCGCTTTGCCGGTCGGTCCTGACAGCCCGAAATACGCCGACTGGCGTGCAAGAACGAAATAAGAGGGGATTTCGGAACATGGCAACGAGTGTCGTTCTTCAGAAGGTCGAGAAGCGTTATGGCCAGCTCGACGTCATCCACGGCATCGACCTGACGATCGATCCCGGTGAATTCGCCGTCTTCGTCGGTCCCTCGGGCTGCGGCAAGTCCACGCTGCTGCGCATGATCGCCGGCCTTGAGGAAATCTCGGGTGGCGCGCTGCTGCTCGATAATGAGCGGATGAACGAGGTGACGCCCGCCAAGCGAGGCATCGCCATGGTCTTCCAGTCCTACGCGCTCTATCCGCATATGTCGGTATACAAGAATCTCGCCTTCGGTCTGGAGACCGCAGGTTACAAGAGGGCTGAGATCGAGCCGAAAGTGCGTCGCGCCGCGCAGATCCTGCAGATCGAGAAGCTGCTCGAGCGTAAGCCGAAGGCACTATCGGGTGGTCAGCGCCAGCGCGTCGCGATCGGCCGCGCAATCGTGCGCGAACCGCGCATCTTCCTCTTCGATGAGCCGCTGTCCAACCTCGATGCCGAACTGCGTGTGCAGATGCGTGTCGAGATTTCCCGGCTGCACCGCAGCCTTGGCAACACGATGATCTACGTGACTCACGACCAAGTCGAAGCCATGACCATGGCCGACAAGATCGTCGTGCTGAACTCCGGTCGTATCGAGCAGGTGGGCGCACCACTCGATCTCTACAACAATCCCGCCAATCGCTTTGTCGCCGGCTTCATCGGTAGTCCTAAGATGAATTTCCTCAATGCCAGGATCGAAAGCGTCACCGACACAGGCTCGATGCTCAATGTCTGCGGCAATTCCCTTCAGCTCGGCCGTCGGCTTGCCGGTCAAGCGGGGCAGGACGTCACCTTTGGCATCCGCCCCGAACATCTCGCCTTAACGGAAGGCGGCACTATTCTCTCGACCGTCAACGTCGATCTTGTCGAAAATCTCGGCGGCGCCACGATGCTTTACTCCACGACGCCGGACAATCAGGCACTGACCATCGCGCTCGACGGTCAGCAGAAGGTCGAGCGCGGCACCAATGTGAAGGCCTCCTTCGATCCCGCCCGCTGTCACGTGTTCGACGCGAGCGGCAAGACAATCTGAAAAGGCCGCCGCTTGACAGTCGATCCCCCTCAAGCCCATCATTTCCTTGAGGGTGATAAGGGGGATAGGCGTGACGCCTGAAGAGAGGATTCATGCGCTTGGCATCTGGCAGGGTCCGATCGACATAGTCCCGATCACGGGCGGCCTCACCAACCGGAACTACTTGGTGAGAGATGGCGCGAAGCGTCGCGTCGTTCGTCTCGGCGACGATATCCCCATCCACCACATCAACAGGCAGAACGAGCTTGCGGCAAGCCGCGCTGCGCATGCGGCGGGCATCTCGCCTGCGGTTATCCACCATGCGCCGGGCGTGCTGGTTCTCGATTTCATCGACGCCACGCCGCTGTCGCCTGATGATGTCAGAAGGCCGGAAACGCTTGCCCGTCTCATTCCATTGATCCGTGCCTGCCACAACGACATGGTCCGCCATTTTCGCGGCCAGGCGCTGATCTTCTGGGTTTTCCACGTGATCCGCGATTACATCGCAAACCTGAAGGCTGCGGGCAGTCCTCATGCGCCGTTGCTGAATGAGCTGCTTGCAAAAGCGGAGTGTCTCGAAGAGGCCGCAGGTCCCTTCGAGATTGTGTTCGGTCACAATGATCTGCTCGCTGCCAATTTCCTCGACGATGGCAGGCGGCTTTGGCTGATCGACTGGGATTATGCCGGCTTCAACACGCCGCTGTTCGATCTCGGCGGTCTTGCGTCCAACAGCGAGTTTTCCGAAGAGGCGGAGCGCCTCATGCTGGAGACCTATTTCGATCGGCCGCTGACGGATGATCTGAGCCGCCGCTACCAGGCCATGAAATGCGCCTCGCTGCTGCGCGAGACGCTGTGGAGCATGATCTCCGAAATCCATTCGACCATCGATTTCGACTACGCCACCTATACCGCCGAAAATCTCGCCCGCTTCGAACGTGCCTATCGGGCATTTGAACAGGATCATTGAATGACGAAGGAATTACCGAAGACGGCAAAGGCCGTGGTCATCGGCGGCGGTATCATCGGCTGCTCGACCGCCTATCATCTGGCCAAGCTCGGCTGGACCGATACGGTGCTGCTGGAACGCAAGAAGTTGACCTCCGGCACCACGTTCCACGCAGCGGGCCTCGTGGGGCAACTGCGCACAAGCGCAAATATCACCCAGCTTCTGGGATATTCCGTCGATCTTTACAAGAAGCTGGAAGCCGAGACCGGCCTTGGCACCGGCTGGAAGATGAATGGCGGCCTGCGGCTCGCCTGCAATGCGGAACGCTGGATCGAGGTCAAGCGCCAGGCGACGACAGCCCAGTCCTTTGGCCTCGAAATGCATCTCCTGACACCGCAGGAGGCCTTCGATCTCTGGCCGTTGATGACGACGGACGATCTCGTTGGCGCCGCCTACCTGCCGACGGACGGCCAGGCCAATCCCTCCGACATTACTCAGGCGTTGGCAAAAGGCGCCCGCATGGCCGGCGTCTCGATCTTCGAGGACACCGAAGTTCTCGATCTCGAAATTGACAAGGGCAGGATCCGCGCCGTCATCACTGCGCAAGGCCGCATCGAATGCGAGCGCGTGGTGGTCTGTGCCGGCCAATGGACCCGCAGTTTCGCCACCCGTTTCGGCGTCAACGTGCCTCTCGTCTCCGTCGAACATCAATACATCATCACCGAATCCTTCGGGGTGCCTTCCAATCTCCCGACACTGCGCGATCCCGATCGCCTCACCTATTACAAGGAGGATGTGGGTGGCATGGTCATGGGCGGCTATGAGCCGAATCCTATCGGCTGGGCTCTGGACGGAATACCCGAAGGTTTCCACTATACGCTGCTCGACAGCAACTTCGATCACTTCGAACAGATCATGGAGCAGGCGCTCGGTCGCGTGCCGGCACTCGAAAATGCGGGTATCAAGCAGCTTCTGAACGGGCCTGAGAGCTTTACGCCCGACGGCAACTTCATCCTCGGCGAGGCACCGGAACTGAAGAATTTCTTCGTCGGTGCCGGCTTCAACGCCTTTGGCATTGCGTCTGCCGGTGGCGCCGGCATGGCGCTTGCCGAATGGGTAACGAAGGGCGAGCCGCCCTATGATCTCTGGCCCGTCGATATCCGTCGCTTCGGCCGCCCGCATTTCGATACGGATTGGGTTCGCACCCGCACGCTCGAGGCCTACGGCAAGCACTACACACTTGCCTTCCCCTTCGAGGAATATGCAAGCGGCCGCCCCTGTCGAAAGTCGCCGCTCTATGACCGGCTGAAGTCGCAGGGTGCCTGCTTCGGCGAAAAGCTCGGCTGGGAGCGGCCGAACTGGTTTGCAGATCTCTTCGCCAATGAAGAGCCGAAGGACGTCTACACTTATGGTCGCCAGAACTGGTTCGATGCCGTCGGCCGCGAACACAAGGCGGTGCGCGAAGCAGCCGTCATCTTCGACCAGACGTCATTCGGCAAATTCGCGCTGAAGGGCAGGGATGCTGAAGCGGCACTGTCATGGATTGCCGCCAATGATGTCGCAAAGCCTGTGGGATCGCTGATCTACACGCAGATGCTGAACGACAAAGGCGGCATAGAATGTGATGTCACCTGCGCGCGCATCGCCGAAAACGAATATTACATCGTCACCGGTACCGGCTTTGCCACGCACGATTTCGACTGGATCTCGCGCAGCATTCCGGATGGTCTCCACGCCGAGCTCGTCGATGTCACCTCGGCCTATACCGTGCTCTCGCTGATGGGCCCGAATTCCCGCAGCATCCTGGAAAGAGTCACGACCAGCGACGTCTCCAACGCTGCCTTTCCCTTTGGCCGGGTCAAGACCATCGGCGTCGCCGGCTGCCCCGTGCGGGCGCTGCGCATAACCTATGTCGGCGAACTTGGCTACGAACTGCACGTGCCAATCGAATATGCGACGACCGTCTATGATGCGCTGATGGCGGCGGACGGGCAGTTCGGCCTCGTCAACGCCGGTTATCGCGCGATCGAGAGCTGCCGTCTGGAAAAGGGCTATCGCGCCTGGGGTTCTGAAATCGGTCCTGATCATACGCCCATCGAAGCTGGGCTAGGCTGGGCGGTGAAGACAAGCAAAACTACGCGCTTCAAGGGGCGGGCGGCGATCGAGCGGCAACTCGAAAGCGGTCTGAAGAAGATGCTCGCCTGCTTCGTGCCTGATGATCCTGATATCGTGCTGCTCGGCCGCGAAACCATCTATCGTGACGGAAAGCGCGTCGGTTGGCTTTCCAGCGGCGGCTTCGGCTACACTATGGGAAAACCGATCGGTTACGGCTACGTGCGTCACCCTGATGGTGTAACGGAGGATTTGGTTCTCTCCGGCACTTATGAGCTGGATGTAGCCCGCGAACGTGTGCCTTGCAAGCTTTCGCTAAAGCCGCTCTATGACCCGGAAATGAAGCGGATTAAGGCCTAGACGATTGCGGTGAAAACCGATTTCCCTTGACGCTTTCTCATCCCATGGCGGCCACGGGATGAGAAAGGCGCGCAGCGCTTCAGTAAAGGGGCAGCCTGCTGTCCTGGATAAGAATCTCTAGCTTGTTCGCCACGTCCTCAGTCCAGGCGATGTTCCCGGTCAGCGCCTTCGGAAACAGGCCTGGCAGCTTGAACAGCGCAGCCGAGACCGCCGCGCCATTGCGCGGCACTTCCGCGATCAAGGCCGCAATCTCCCCAGCGCGAGGGTCGCGCAGCTCATAGCGCTCGCCATTGCGGTCGATGCCCGTCGCATAGCGCATCCAGGCCGCGACGGCGATCGCATAGGTCTCCGCCTTGCTGCCCCTGGCAAGTGCTTCCGTTGCCGGTTCCAGCAGGCGCTGCGGCAGCTTCTGTGTGCCGTCCATGGCGATCTGGTAGGTGCGGTGCGCGATCGCCTTGTTTGCAAAGCGTGCTATCAATTCGTCCGCATAGACGTCGAGATCGATACCGGGAACCGGATCCAGCGTTGCCGCCGCGGCATTCATGTGCCGGCGCGCAAGCGCTGCCAGTCCTGCATCATCCATCACGTCACGGACAAATTCATAGCCTGCTATGTAGCCAAGATAGGCGAGGAGCGAATGCGCGCCATTCAGCATACGCAGCTTCATCTTCTCATAAGCCGAGACTTCCTCGACCATCAGCGCGCCATGAACCTTTTCCCAGGCCGGACGGCCGTTGGCGAAATGATCCTCGATCACCCATTGGGTAAAGGGTTCCGTCTCGATCGCCGCGAGGTCGGTGCGACCAGTCAGCCGCTTGGCATCGGCATAGGTTACGTCGGTGCTTGCCGGCGTGATACGGTCGACCATCGTGGACGGGAAGGGCACGTTCGCTTCAATCCAGTCATGCAGGTCGGTATCGATGCGAGAGGCGAATTCCAGCACCAGACGCTTCAACACCGCACCATTGCTCGGCAGGTTGTCGCAGCTGAGCGGCGTAAAGGGCGCGATACCCTTCTGCCGGCGCCGTGCCAGACCTTCGACGACATAGCCGATGACGCCGCGCGGCGCATGCCGGTTGGCGAGGTCGGCGACGATATCGGGATGCTTGAGATCGAGCCCGCCTGTCGCCGGATCGAAGCCATAGGCCTTTTCGGTCACTGTCATGCTGACGATGCGGATATCAGGATCTTCGAGCCGCGCCAGCAGGCCCGCCGGATCGCGGGGCGCCACATGTGCTCCAAGGATCGAGCCGATGACATGAGCCGTCGTGCCCGATGTATCGCGGATCAGCACGGTATAGAGCCCGTTCTGGGCGGAGAGGTTATCCGCGACATCGGGCGTGCGCAGGCTCGCCACCTCGATGCCCCAGTCGCCGCCAGCGGCTGCCAGCGCGCCATCCGTGAAAGGCGCGAAATGGGCTCGGAAGAAGGCGCCGGGACCGAGATGGAGGATGCCGGCCTTCAGCGCACTCCGGTCATAGGCAGGAAGCTTCGCCGTCGGCGCAAGGTCGGTCACGTTCTGTAATCTGTCACTCACAGTTTGTAGGCCTTCTTCGCATTGTCATAGGAAAGTTCGCGCGCGACGATCTCGGCTTCCTTTTTGGAAATCCGATGCTCGACCGCCAGCTGTGCCAGGAAACGGCAAATCTCGCGGCGCCAGACGTCGTGGCGGGCGGGAATCGATAGCAGGGCACGGGTATCGTCGTTGAAGCCGGCGAGGTTGGCGAAACCGGCCGTCTCCACGACCTGATCGAGATAACGGCGGATGCCGAGCGGGCTGTCATGGAACCACCAGGGTGGCCCGATCATCAGGCAGGCCCAGTGGCCGGCCATTGGCGCCAGCTCGCGGGCATAGGTCGTCTCGTCAAGCGTGAAGAGCAGGATACGCAGATCAGGCGCATGACCGTACTTCGACAGCAACGCATTGAGGCCGCCGACCCAGTCTGTTCGCGTCGGAATATCGGCGCCCATATTCGGTCCGCGCGTTTCGAAAAGGGCACGGTCGGTATTACGGCGCGAGCCGGCATGGATCTGCATCACCATGCCGTCTTCGGCAGAAAGGCCGGCCATCTCCGTCATCATCTGCCCGCGGAAAAGTTCCGCGTCTTCGGCTGAAAGCGGCCCCTTCAGTGCCTTTTCAAGCAGTGCCTGCTTTTCAGCAAGCGGCAGGTCGGCGGTAAAGGCACTCGGCACCCCGTGGTCCGTCGCCGTCGCGCCGAATTGACGGAAATAGGCGCGCCGCTTGCGATGAGCTTCAATCAGGCCGCCCCATTTGGTAATATCGCAGGTGGTGATCTCTCCAAGCTTGATCAGATTGTCGCGGAAGCCGAGTGCGTCGGGATCGGTGACGCTGTCAGGCCGGTAGGTCGTGCGGACTTTGCCGATCCAGCCGTCCGCAGCCATCTTCTGATGGTGCGGCAGCGGATCGAGCGCACCTTCCGTCGTGGCGATCGTTTCGATGCCGAAGCGCTGATGCAGAGCCCGCGGCCGGAACTCCAGAAGCCTGAGCTGTGCGTTGATGTGGTCGTAGAGCGCGTCGGCATTCTCAGCCGTCAGCGGTTCGGTGCATCCGAGCACGGCCGACATGGCATGATCGACCCAGAGGCTCGAAGGCGTTCCGCGGAAAAGGTGATACTGGGCGGCAAAAGCACGCCAGATATCGCGGCCGCTGGAAACCGACTTGCCGTCGAGACGCGGCACGCCGAGCTGGTCGAGTTTTGTGCCGGTGCTGTGCAGCATACGGAAGAGGTAATGGTCGGGAATAACGAGCAGCGACGAGGCGTCTTCGAAGGCCTTGTCGTCAGCGAACCAAGACGGTTCGGTATGTCCGTGCGGGCTGACGATCGGAAGCGCACGCACAGTCTCATAGAGATCGCGCGCTATTGTTCGCGTCGCCGGATCGGCGGGAAAGAGCCGGTCCGGATGAAGAAAGCCATTGCCTACATCCATCAGTTTTCCTCCCAGGTGGATAACGGCCTACCCCACATCCTCAGAGGCGGCAAGGGCTTTTAGTAACCAGACGGTCCACTTTCGGAATCGTTTTCGCTGTGACTCGAACCCATTGACGCTCCGGCGTATTTCGGCTTTGGAATGGGACCGGATCTCAGGGGAGAAAGCCGATGTCCGACGAGGCAGCCCGCATCACAAGACTCGAGGAAATGCTGGCCCATCAGGCAAAGACGATCGACGAGCTTTCCGATCAACTTGCCGAGCAATGGAAGGTCATGGAGCAGACTCGCGCCAAACTTGACCGATTGACGGAGCGCTTCTTGAGTCTGGAGGAACAATCGCTGGAAGCGCCGGCGATCACCAAACCGCCGCACTACTGAGCGGCTATGTCGCACCCGAAGGCGGCCTGCAGCAGGAAAGCGGTTTCGCGCTTTCGCCCTTTGCGATATAGCCGGAAAGACGAAGCTGAACGAGAGACATCCCATGGCGGCCACTATCCGTTATCACCAGGGCGATATTTCCGCGGCGGATGCCGCCCGTTACACCGGTGCGATCGCGATCGATACCGAAACGCTGGGCCTCGTGCCGCGCCGGGACCGCCTCTGCGTCGTGCAGCTCTCGCCAGGTGACGGCTCTGCTGATGTGATCCGCATCGCGGCCGGTCAGAAACAAGCGCCGAATCTCATTGCGCTGCTTGCAGATCCGTCGCGCCAGAAGATCTTCCACTACGGTCGCTTCGATATCGCTGTGCTCTTCCATACCTTCGGTGTCACCACCACGCCGGTCTTCTGCACGAAGATCGCCTCCCGTCTGACCCGCACCTACACGGATCGTCACGGCCTTAAGGATATTCTCAAGGAAATGCTCGAGGTCGATATCTCAAAAGCCCAGCAATCTTCCGATTGGGCTGCCGAAACACTCTCGCAGGCGCAGCTCGAGTACGCCGCCTCCGACGTGCTTTACCTCCACGCGCTGCGCAACAAGCTGAATGAGCGCCTTGTCCGAGATGGCCGCCTGGAACACGCGACGGCCTGCTTCGAATTTCTGCCGACGCGCGCCAAGCTCGACCTTCTCGGCTGGGAAGAGGCAGACATCTTCGCCCATAGCTGACATCGGCCCCTTATCCGACATGCACCTGCGGCCCTAGACTGGTGTCTGCGGCCATTAGGCGTTCGTTAAGACATTTTCAGTAACATTATCTTCAATTTTTATGCATTCGACGGTGCAACACGCGCCGATGCGGACAGGAGGATCTGCCGGGATGCAAGAGACCGGATGAGCGCGGTCTCTTTGTAGAACCTGCTTTCATAGCCACTTTGCGAAAGGAGCATGCCTGTGTTGTCTCCCATTCGTTCAGCGTCCAATGCAAGCCTTTCTTCTCAGGGTCAGACGGCGGCAATCGTTGCCGGTGGCCTTAGCCGTTCGGTGGTCGCCCCCACCCCGGTGAACGCAGTTGAAGCAGCCGATCTGAATTCCGCGATTGCCGGCAAGCTAAATATTCTGCTCATCGCCGCGCGTCAGCGCATGATTGAAGCACTTCTCGACATCATCAATGCAACGGGACGTACCATCACGTTGCAGCGCGGCGAAGGTGAATCCGACCAGGCCTTTTCGATCCGCGTCGCTGATGCCATCCGTCGCATGCCCGACGCCGAGATCGATGCGGTCGAACGCCAGCTCTCCGATGACGGGCATGGCCTGCCGCTGAGGATGATCGCCGCGGCGCTCAAGGAACCAACCGGTCCGGAGGCTGCCCGCGTCATTGCCTATCTTGAGATTGTCAACTACAAGGAGAGGGATCTCGCAGCCCGCGCTGTAGTCCGCTCTTATCGCCAGAACGACGCCGCGCCGCTGCCGCGCGCCGAACCGCGGCCGGAAATCAAGCTTCAGGGAGAAAACCTGCCCGCTATACGTCAGCCCGCAGCAAAACCGGCCGAAAATGCAGCGATGCCTGCTGCCGAAGAAATCGTTCCAGCCGAAGCAGCTGTCGTCGTGACGATCGACCCCGATGTGGAGGCCCCGGAAGCCGATAGTCGATCCGCGACAGCGGCGCATGACGTTTCATTGCAGATAGCCGTGCCGAGAGAGACGGAAGAAGTTCAGACTGAAGCGGCAGGGCAGGTGGCCGAGCCGGAACGGGCCCGACCCGCCACAAAGCAGCAGACAATCTCCGCCAAGGCTGATCCGGTTATCCCGCGCAGCTGGACCGGTATCGCCAGCTCCATGACCGAGCAGGTTTCGCAAAAGATCGCAACGGTCATCCGCGAGCAGGAGGCTACTGTCCTGCTGACGGATATGCCTGTCGAAGCTGCCGTCGAAATCGATGCTATGCTGGACGAGGCCGTTATCAGCGACGCGACGGAGAGCCTGGTTCGCACAAGCCGGGAGGATGTGATCGAACCCGCATCGGCCCAGGCCGTCCAAGCTTCCAGCCCGTCCCAGGCGGAGCTCGAAACAGCCGCCCAGACGACGCGTCCTCCCAGGGACATTGCCGCTCAGCCGCAGCCGGTTCCTCCCTCGGCGGTCGAGATACCCTCATACATTCCGCTCGCAGCACGTATGCCGGATGGTCTGCCCTACGCCCAGACGCCGTACCAGTTCGCTCGTGACGAATATAAGGCGGCCAAGGCCGATGAGCCGCCTCATCGCCATCACGAAAATGGCGACTCTCAGGATCAGCAGCAACAGCAGCAGGCACAATCCGGTCAGGGCGGCGAGGAGCAGCAGGCGGGGGAGGGCGAAGCCCCGCGTGATGAGCGGCGCCAGCCGAAGATGTTCGATCCCGATGCGTCGACCGCACCGGCAACAGTCGCCGACCCGGTCTATGCCCTCTACCAGCGCATGGTCGGCTGGGAATAATCCGATCGGAAATTCAGAAAATCTCCCAAAACGAAAGAACCCGCCGAATCGCTCCGGCGGGTTCTTCATGTCTAAGGGATCAGCGAAGGATTATTCGCCGCCGCGGTTCTTCAGAGCCGCACCCAGGATGTCGCCGAGCGAAGCACCCGAGTCGGACGAACCGAACTGAGCAACGGCTTCCTTCTCTTCCGCGATTTCCAGAGCCTTGATGGACAGCATGATCTTGCGGTCCTTCTTGGAGAAGTTGGTGACGCGAGCGTCAACCGTCTGGCCGATCGAGAAGCGTTCCGGACGCTGCTCGTCGCGATCGCGAGCGAGGTCGGCGCGACGGATGAAGGAAGTGATGTCTTCGTGGTTGACGAGCTTCACTTCGATACCGCCGTCGTTGACAGCGATGACTTCAGCCGAAACGACGGCGTTCTTGCGCAGGTCGCCGGAAGCGGCGGCTTCACCGACCGAGTCCTTGCCAAGCTGCTTGATGCCGAGCGAAATGCGCTCCTTTTCGACGTCGACGTCAAGAACGACTGCCTTGACGACGTCGCCCTTGTTGTACTCTTCGATGACCTGCTCGCCCGGACGGTTCCAGTCGAGGTCGGAGAGGTGCACCATGCCGTCGACATCGCCGTCGAGGCCGATGAACAGGCCGAATTCGGTCTTGTTCTTGACTTCGCCTTCGACTTCCGTGCCGGCCGGATGGCTGCGGGCGAATGCTGCCCACGGGTTTTCCAGCGTCTGCTTGAGGCCGAGCGAAATACGGCGCTTGGACGGATCGACTTCGAGAACGACGACTTCGACTTCCTGGCTCGTGGACAGGATCTTGCCGGGATGGACGTTCTTCTTGGTCCAGGACATTTCCGAGATATGAATCAGGCCTTCGATGCCCGGCTCCAGCTCGACGAACGCACCGTAGTCGGTGATGTTCGTAACGGTACCGGAAATCTTCTTGCCTTCCGGATACTTGGCCTGGATGCCATCCCACGGATCGGACTCGAGCTGCTTCATGCCGAGCGAGATACGGTGGGTTTCCTGGTTGATGCGGATGATCTGAACCTTGACCTGCTGGCCGATGTTCAGGATTTCCGACGGATGGTTCACACGGCGCCATGCCATGTCGGTGACGTGCAGCAGGCCGTCGATGCCGCCGAGGTCCACGAACGCACCGTAATCGGTGATGTTCTTGACGACGCCGTCAACAACCTGGCCTTCTTCGAGGTTCTGAACGATTTCAGAACGCTGCTCGGCACGGGACTCTTCCAGAACCGTACGGCGCGAAACCACGATGTTGCCGCGGCGCTTGTCCATCTTGAGGATTTCGAAGGGCTGCGGGTTGTGCATCAGCGGGGTGACGTCGCGGATCGGACGGATATCGACCTGAGAACGCGGCAGGAAGGCGATCGCACCGTCGAGGTCGACCGTGAAGCCGCCCTTGACCTGGTTGAAGATAACGCCTTCGACGCGCTCGCCAGCTTCGAACTTGGCTTCGAGCTTGATCCAGCTTTCTTCGCGGCGAGCCTTCTCGCGCGACAGAACAGCTTCGCCAAGCGCGTTTTCGATGCGCTCGACGTAAACTTCGACTTCGTCGCCGACCTTCAGCGAACCGTCCTTGGCACGTGCGCCAAATTCCTTGAGCGCGATGCGGCCTTCGACCTTCAGGCCAACGTCAACAACGGCGACATCCTTTTCGATGCCCGTGACGATACCCTTGGTAACATAGCCTTCAGCCAGATCGTTCTTGGCAAAGGACTCTTCGAGAAGGGCCGCGAAATCCTCGCGAGAGGGAGTTGCTACTGACATAAAATCTCCTGCGTGGCCTTCGATAGCTTCAAGGCTCACGTATGCGCCGGTTGGTTCGTGTTGAATGGGCCTGAACCCAGTCCGCCTTCTTTCAGGAAGGCAATCCGGCGCTTGGACGGAATTTCAGGCTTGCTTTCGCATGAGCGTCCCGCGCATGAAGCGCGGAAAATCGCTTGAGTTAGGCATTTCGGCTCAAGGCAGCGTCGATAATCGACTTAGCAGCTTGAAACGCGGCTTCTATACTCATTTCTGAGGTGTCAAGCAAGTGCGCATCGACTGCCGGTTTCATTGGGCTGTCCGCCCGGTTCATGTCGCGATCGTCGCGCCGTTTGACGTCTTCGAAGATCGCTTCGAAATCCGCTGATCCGCCCTTGCCGATAATCTCGTCGTAACGGCGCTTCGCACGGACTTCCGGCGACGCCGTCACATAGAGTTTCACCGGGGCATCTGGGCAAACGACGGTGCCGATATCGCGCCCATCGAGAACCGCCCCCGGCGCTTTCTCGGAAAACCGCCGCTGCGCCTCGACCAGCGCCCGGCGAACCGCCGGCATCACGGCAATCTTCGAGGCGGCTTCACCGATCTCGTGTCTCGACAATATATCGCGATCCAGACCTGCCAGTTCAACCTCGCGCGCCATCTTTTCAGCCACCACTTCATCGTCGAGCGGCAGTCCCGCATCGATCAGCGCCTTGGCCGTTGCCCGATAGGTGAGGCCGGTGTCGAGGTGATGGAAGCCGTATTGCTCAGCGATCTCTCGCGAAAGCGTGCCTTTACCCGCCGCGGCCGGGCCGTCGATAGCGATGACGAAGCTGTCGGTCATGAAATCATCCCGTGCCGAGGCCGCCATAACGGCGTACCAGTTCCTGCATCTCCGCTTGCTCTGCCATTTCCTCCAAGCCCTTGGCAACACCCTCAAGGTCGGAAACCGACCGGTTTTGACTCAGCAGGCTAGGCGCATGTTTACGCCGAGATCATCTTCGCCAATATGCGCTGGCTGGTACATGTCAGACCTGCTCGATCCTTCCGCCCAGGCTCTTCATCAGATTCATGAACTGCGGAAAGCTGGTGGTAATCATATTGCTGTCATCGATCCCGACAGGATGCTCCGAAGCCAGTCCCATGACAAGGAAGCTCATTGCGATACGATGGTCGAGATGCGTGATGACCCGCTCGCCGGCAGCATTACCAAGTCCCTTGCCGTCAGGCCGGCCGGTTACAGAAAGCCAGTCCCGACCCTCCTCGCATTCGACACCGTTGAGCTTGAGCCCATCAGCGATGGCAGAGAGACGATCGGATTCCTTGCCCCTCAATTCCTGCAGACCGTTCATGATGGTTTTGCCTTTCGCGAAGGCGGCGGCAACGGCAAGCGCAGGATATTCATCGATCATCGTTGGCGCACGCTCTGCCGGTACGCTGACGCCTGTCAATTCTGAGTGGCGCACACGCAGATCCGCCACATCCTCCCCGCCTGCAAAGCGCGGATCGCGGATTTCGATATCGGCGCCCATCTCCTGCAACGTCAGGATCAGCCCGGTTCGTGTCGGGTTCATCAGTACATTGGAAATGATGATGTCGGAGCCCGGCACCAGCAAAGCCGCCACGAGCGGGAAAGCGGCGGAGGAAGGATCGCCCGGCACCTCGATAATCTGGCCGGTCAGCCTGCCACGGCCCTGCAGCCGGATCGTCCGTGCACCATCCTCGCCGGTTTCGGCCGACAGCTCCGCGCCGAAGCCGGCCAGCATCTTTTCTGTATGGTCACGCGTGATCGCCGGTTCGATGACCGTCGTCACACCCGGTATATTGAGCCCGGCAAGCAGTATTGCTGACTTCACTTGCGCCGAGGCGACGGGCAGGGTGTAGCGGATCGGCGCCGGCGTTTCAGGTCCGCGCAGCATGACCGGCAGGCGATCGCCCTCCATGGCCTTTACCTGCACGCCCATGCGGTGCAACGGATCGAGCACGCGGCCCGTTGGCCGGCGGGAGAGCGAGGCGTCACCGACAAAGACGGTGTCGAAATCATAGACGCCGGCTAGGCCCATGATCAAACGCGCCCCCGTGCCGGCATTGCCGAAATCGAGCGGAGCCTCCGGTGCCAGCAACGCTCCATTGCCGGTCCCGTTGACGATCCATTTGTCGCCGTCCTTGCGGATCACGGCCCCCATCGCCTGCATCGCCTTGCCGGTATTGAGGACATCCTCGCCTTCGAGAAGGCCGGAAATACGAGTTTCACCCGATGCCAGCCCGCCGAGCATGAGCGCGCGATGCGAGATCGACTTGTCGCCGGGGATGCGAACGGTTCCGGAAAGGCTAGAGGATTTGCGGGCAATGGCCGGTTTCAGTGTGGAACCCTGCGACATGGGTTAATCCCTGCAAAGGCGATATATTCACGCCGCTCACAATTCAGTGCCAGCATATTCTTCCTGCAAGCTCGGCGGCAATTGCGGCTGGTTAGCACAAACCTGCCGAGCGGTCATCCGCAATGCCGGGCAAAAGCCTGATGTGCCAGATGAAGTTTAGCTTTGACACGGGAAGCCGTTGCGATTAAGGGGACCGGCTTATAAATTCCGAATAGAACGCCGGTTTGACGGCATTTGCCGAATCTCGCATTCGGCCATTCTCACGAGGCTTATAGTGGCGAAAGCGGAACTTGGAACCAAGCGCACCGATCCGGAAACCGGCAAGAAGTTCTACGACCTGAACCGGGACCCGATCGTTTCTCCTTACACGGGCAAGTCCTACCCTCTGTCCTTCTTTGAAGAAACTTCGGCCATCGCTGAAGTTCAGGACGAAGATGAGGTTGCAGAGGTCGATACCGAAAACACCGAAGTCGAACTGGTTTCGCTCGAGGACGCCGATGACGGTGCGTCTGGCGACGACATCCCGGACATCGGTGATGACGATGTCGAAATCGAAGGCGATGACGACGATACCTTCCTCGAAGCAGATGAAGATGACGAAGATGACGACATGAGCGACATCATCGGCGTCACCGGTGACGAAGACGAAGTCTGACAAGACGAATACCGGCCCGGACGACAAAAAATTTCTGGGCCGGATTTTTTAGGCTTGCTATCTGCGAAAACCGCAAGTAATAAGCCGCCACTCTGGAGGAAACGCCCTCCGGAACATCCCAGGACCGGCGCAGGCCGGACCACCCTGATGGGGCTATAGCTCAGCTGGGAGAGCGCTTGCATGGCATGCAAGAGGTCAGCGGTTCGATCCCGCTTAGCTCCACCAAATCACACGTCGATCAATTTATAGCTGGAAAATCAACCGGATAAAGCGTTACTGCGTTTGCGTAAGTACCCATTTAAGTACCCAGCGCAGGTCCCATCGTTGGTCCCCGGCCCGAGTTGACGAATGCTCGATGCAAGCTTCAGGGTATACCTTCGGTAAAATGCGCTTCGGCTTCGCCTATCTTCATGCGAACAAAAAGGTGTGCAACAATCCCGCTCGAAGGGGTGTGCAGGTTGACTGGCTTCCTGAAAGGCGATTCGTAGTGACTTTGGTTGCTCCGGCAGGCGCAATAATTCCTTCACCAAGGTTGGCTTGAGGGTTGGCATTACGCTCTCGGTTCCGCTATGTTCTTATTTTGTTCTCGTGATGGCGGGAAGCCGATAAGAAAACCAAGAGGTAAATAACTATGCTGGTTTATCGACGCACCGATCTATTTTCCTCTCCGGCACAGACGCTGGTTAATACCGTCAACTGCGTCGGCGTAATGGGAAAGGGAATCGCGAAGGAGTTCAAGGACCGTGATCCCGACATGTTCGCTGCTTACAAGCGACTATGCGACGACAAGCGTTTATCGCCGGGAAAGCTGTGGCTGTGGAGGGGGGCCAATTACTTAACACTCAATTTTCCAACTAAGATGCACTGGAGGAATCCGTCGAAGTTGGAATGGATAGAAGCCGGATTGAAGAAATTCGCTTCCTCCTATGCTGATGTCGGGATTGAGGAGATTTCGTTTCCGCGACTTGGTTGCGGCAATGGTGGCCTGAACTGGGACGATGTCCGTCCTCTTATGGAGAGATACCTCAAACCTTTGCCCATCAGCGTCTACATTCACGACTATACCGTAGACGTGGGCCTCCCTGAGCACCTGGAACACCTAGCAAAAGACCTCAAGGCTTCAACACGTGAACTGACCTTTGAGAGCTTCCTGTCAGATCTTGTAAAGGCTGTAGATCTTTCAGGCGATAAGCTTGTTGATCTGGTGACTCACAGGCCGATGCGCGCTCATATAATTGACGACGACCTGCGAATTGACACCGACCATGCGTCTTGGACGTTCGAGCGGGACGATCTGCGGAGCGCCTGGATCAGTCTTGTTAAGGGACTCCTAACGAAAGATGAACTGAGTTGGGGAGACGAGGGGAGCCCGTTGCTCTCCTTGTTGAGCATTCTTCCGCAAGTACGACCTATCGAGATCCACCGGTCGGAAGAAGCCTCACCGGAGCTGGCGATCGAGTTAGATCCCCGCAGTCGTGGAACTGCGCAGATCCCACAGCCAAAATCCGGTCAATTGGAGATGGCATGGCACTGACCGAAGGGGCTGTCGAAGCCCACATAGCGGTGTGGGAAGGCTGGCTATCACAACCACAGCATATCGCTCATCGTGCGCGGTGGCCAAATTACCTTTTCCACCACAGCCCCTTGCAAAACGCGATTGAAATACTTCGGTCGGGACAGTTGCGGTCTCGGAATGATCCGAACAATCCTCATCCGGTGGACGTTGCTGCGCCCGGAGTTATTGATGCACGCCATGAAGCGCACGAATTTGTGAGGCTATATTTTCGACCCTGCACGCCGACCCAGTATCGAATAGAGGGAATCCGTAAAGCTGGCGAAGCAAAGTACGGTGATCAATCTCACGCGCCGTTTCTGGTGATGTTTGTTCTGGACGCCAGATCGATTTTGACGCGCGCCGGCACGTACTTCAGTGACCGCAACATGCAGGCCGGTGGGGGCTTTGGCGACACCCCCGAATACTTTGCCAGCATTCCGTTCGCGAAAGTTTACCATATGGGCGGCACAAGCCATGATATGTCAATTATCCAACATCGTTGCGCGGAAGTCCTGGCAGCATCACCAATGCCGCTCAGCGAAACGATGCAATGGGTTTACTGTCGATCAACGGCTGAACGCGAAACTCTGATCTATCATCTTCGTGGCTTACAAATCGATTGGTCCAGGCTCGTGATTTCTGACGACCTGAAGGTCTTCCAGCGTGAGTATACCTTCGTAGAAAACGTCAGATTGAGCAGCAACGGCCTTATATTTCAGCTAAATCCTCGTCTGGATGGTGCCACGGTTTCTATCGACCTTAGGATCTGGGATTCTGCAGATAGACTTGTAGCCACCTTCTCCAAAAGCGATTTCCCTCCTCTTCCGCCCGCAGCTCTGCAATGGCGTCATGCGTGCGTGTTGGGTCCAGGTAATTATCGAGTGCGAATAATGCTCGAAGGCCATCTTGCATATCTCAATGAACTGAGCCTCGATGATCCGCTTTTCTGACCGTATTGTCCTGCTATGGCGAGGTAAATCTCCGCAAATCTAGGATCGGGCCACCACAGCCACTGAGCTCAGCCGTAAGGCAGGCTCTGCTCTGCCGTCGTGAGAAAGACGAGGGTCGAGGCTGTCATGTGCAACATGTAGGCAGCCATATGGTCGGGGACGGTAGTGGGGATCGCTCCCTGCCCGTGTCCGCTCTGCTTGTTGCGGCCTGTGGGGATGCTGCTTTCGAGGAGGCCCCGAAGAGAGGCGAACTGGTTCTGCCAGAATGGCGGCACGAGGCCCTCAGCATACAGAACATCGATTAACGCCTTGGCCGTGTCTCCTGGCTTGTAGGCCCAGCTTCGCTTGTCGCAGATCGCCTTCATGGTGCTCTCGAAAGCCTTGAGGCAGTCGTTCAGCGCCTCCTTGTTTCTGCCTTCGCGGTAATGCTGATAAGCATTCAGGAACTCCTGATGCGGACCGGCGTATTCATTGGTGTTCAATAGCCGCAGGGCAGGCTTGACGGCCTCGGCATGTATAAGTTCCGAGTCTACCCGGACGATCTCGTCATCGACGAACTGATATCCGACTGCATTTTCCTTGAACCTGATGTTGAGGTCGGAAATCGCCGCATTCGCTCGTTCGTTGTAACCATGCCTGTTCATATGGTCGATAGTGCGAGTAAAACGATCTATGAACTTGAACGCCAATTCAATCACGTCTAGGCAGGCCTCAACGTTTCCCTCGAAAAGAAAATATTCTGTCAGCTCTTTATAGGGGTTCACATACTTTGAAGCTGGCGGCAGATGGAAAACACCCATCTCCTCTCGCAGGGTATTTACTAGTAGAGAATAGCCTTTCGTGACCCTGAAATGGTCGTGCATTGATTGTTCATAGTTGCCTATCGTGCGGTCCATTATATGAATTATTTGGACTTTGAGCTTCCTCGGTATCTCTTCGTATTGGTAGACATCGGTATCGCCGCCCCGAAGCTGCGCTTGTCGTTTTGAATAAAGCTCGTGTACTGCCATGCGAATCGCCTTACCTCTTTACCGAGCATTCAGCCACGCTTGCACATCTCCGTCCAGCAATACCAAAAGGCGCACCCCCACAAAACGCCCGCCCGTCCTTTCATCCTTTGATATACTCTCCTCGGCACCAATCGTTTTTATGCCGGGGTCTCCATTCGCGGGCGAACCCTTCCGCCAAAAGCATCGCCCCCAGCTCCCGGCCATCCTCCCGATAGATGTTCACGAGTGGCCGCTGGGCTGGCGTATTGTCGATGCCTTTGATTTCGATCCGAAGGCCGCGCTCCTTAAGTAGCTCCTTGAGCCGCCCTTTGGCTATCAGTGCAAGCTTCCTCTCTTTGATACACTTAGCATGACTGCCAATCTCAGGGGTATCTATCCCCCAAACAAACGGAACGCCGCCACCGAGCAGCCGCATGAGCTGCCCGTCGCAACGCACAGTGTCACCGTCCACGGCAGTCAACGAGGCGCATATCATCACTGTGCTGGCTATCATTGTGCGCGCACCGGCATACTTGAGGGCTGCTTGTGGGGGTAATGCTCCCAGCACCACCAGATCGTTTTAGCTGCTCGTCCGGTGGATAGCCCAAAGCCACCCCACTTGCCGCACCCCTCCACCGAACAGTAGTGCTCTTCAATGACGTTTGCGCCGGGTGCCGATGAATGGCCTTCGTCGCTCATGCAGCGTCCTTTCCGCCTTACAGCAAGCTTGGCTGCTCGGGTTCGCCCTCTTTGCTGATAATGCTTGATCCGTAGGCCTCTCGCGAAGTCACCATGATCGCATCGTTGGGCAATGGCCGGGCGAGGGCCTTGGCCTCCTCCCACGGGGCACGCATCCACACATCGACTTCTTCCCGCGTCAGCAGCAGGACCGGCATGGCCTTCTGATGGATAGGCCTAACGATGTCGTTAGGATCGGTCGTGAGGAAGGCATAAAGATCATCGGTCGTAAGGCCGTCTTTGACCTTGCGAACGCTCGTCCACTGGGGAACATGGACGCCGGCGAAGAACATCAACGGCTTGCTTTCGTCGCGAGCAAACCAAGCGTTCGGGGTTGACCCGCCGTCCAACTTGCTTGCGGGGTCTGGTTCCGCAAAGCTGGTCACCGGCACAATGCATCTGTTCTCGACACCAAACCATTGCCGCCAATGCCTGAAGTTGAGGTTGCGAATGTTGGTGACGCCCTTGTCCGGCTCCATTTTTGTGAGAAGCTCGATGTCAACCGGCTTGCCTTTCTTACGCAACTGCACAGCCCTCTTTTCAACCGCTTCCTTGATTACGTGCGGAGGTGAGGGCACGCCCCAGCGAGCATGGACAAGCTGTCTGCGACCGTCCGCCGTATTGCGAACAATCGGCCCCATCTGGTCGGGGTTCATCTGGTAGGCCGGCATTAGGTTAGCTAGGCTTTCGGCGTCCTGAGCCCACTTGTTTATCCAATCCCTGGCGTCCATTCGGTATAGATTGCACACATCCGCCTCCCTTGGCCTCCAGATGTCCTTCCGGTCTACTTCATCAACGCCGATAAATTGGCCGTCCCATCGATCTTTAAACTGACGAGCTGCCTCATGGTCGCTGAAGCAAAATACAAGATACTGATCCCATTCAACCCAAGCGCTGAAGTGTTTCGACTCTTGCTCAAGATGGATTGCCGAGGTTAACACTTCGCCCCGCTGCCGGTAGTCGTGGGGCTGTTCTTCACTTCGATAGTTTCCCCACCAGATGATGACATGGTGAGGCAGCTCCGAGTTGAGCCTCCATCGGGCGAACGGATTTTTTCTTCGATCTGCCATTTGCAGCCTACAAGGTTTCGTCCCGCCAGACCGGCACCTTCACCTCCTTAATGCCAGCCAGACGGCGCACAGGAAGCTTGCCGATCTCCGACCGAGAGGGGACGTAAACGGCCACATCCATGTAGTCACGCTTGTTGCATTCCAAGCAGATGAACCTCAGGCGGCTGATGGTCGTGTTTTTGCGGATTTTAAGGATATCGTCCGGCAGGTAACGCCGCGTTGTATTGCAGAGACCGCACCGGACAACGAGGATGTGCCCGACCTCCCGCGCATCTTCCAAGGACCAGCGCGAGAGCTTTTTCGAATGGTTCATTTCCGGCATTGGCAGTCTCGCCCGTTGGCGTCGTCTCTTAGGCGGGCGACCCGGAAGCCGCGAGGGGCCGGATGTTAGGCCAGATATCCTCTTTCCCTAACGCGGTCATACAGGGCCTTGAGGGCTAGATCGATGTCTTGCTCGAAGGCAAACCACATCGGCTCCTTCGCGCTCATGTCACCGGCGACACTGTAGACCCCGCAGGCTCGGTCGCTCGCCTCGCCGGAGGCAACCACGAAGGTCCCCATCGGAGCGCAGGTTTCCATATCGAAGGCGTGGGCTAGGTGTAGTTCGAATTGGCCCATATTTTCAAAGCCACTTCCAATGGCCATGGATAGTGCAGCGCGAACCGCAGGGGTCAGCTCATGAACGCTCACCGGGATAGGCGGTGTCCAGTAGCTGCCAACAGGGTTCCTCTCGAAGTCGTCATCTTGGCGCAGTTCATCGATCGGCAAATTACTCATAGCCGTCATCCTTCGTTTCGAGTGGTGATCCCAGAAGACGAATTGAGAGCCGCGCAGCATTTGGTGTGTAACAAGGAGGTAGCCACGCGGCCCATTCTGTCCCTCGAGATGTTCTTATTATGTTCTCATTTTAAGGGGAGTCAATATGCACCGAGAGGCCAATGAAATTTAGGGGTCACCTATCTCAGAGGTGATCTACGTGACAGTGACCGCGCGACTTCCCCCCCGGTACCCGTGATGGGACCCGTTCGCCGCATCACACAATCGGAAGCCAGCCGATCTCCAACCCAGCGGTAGCGTTCCCCGCCTTATCGCATAGCAAGGGCCTTTGGGGCGCATTGTCCAAGCTGCACCTTTCGACCTGTAAACGGGGCTTTGGCGCCGGCCATACTCCCGGCCTTCGGGAGTTCTTCAAACTTTAAATGTTTGAAATTAAAAGGTTTTCTCTAACGTTCTTGGCGATTTTGCTTGACAAGTGTCCGCGATTATGCAATACAGCGATGATCGTGGATTTAGCCCAATTGGTGGGCATCCATTCGCTACACCCCTTGTTGCTACTGCCGCATTCGCATTTTGTTTCACTCTAACCACAGCGTCGTACTGCCTTCTATCACTAGCCAGCAACAGCAAGGAGTTTCCCATGAACGCAACCAGTGTTAATAACAAATCCCTAAATTTCACCCAGCTAATTCTAGGTGGTTTATTGATGGCCTCTTCTAACATTATGGTGGCAATAAGTGCGGGTGTAGGGTTGGGCTAAATCCACGCTTCGCTGGCGAACTGAAACGGCTCGCCAATTTACTTCCAAATCTCTTTCACGCTTTTTCGTCTCTGCCGTCTCAATAGGCCAAGCCCGTGTGAGTCTGTCGTAACGTCGCCCAAAGAGTCTCATATAAGTACCATTGACATTTTGAGACTGAGGGTGTCTCATAGTCGTTAATCCATGTGAGACTACGAGGGAGCCACTATGACAGCCGTGATGATTGGTTACGCCCGTACATCCACCACCGACCAGAAGGCCGGCTTAGAGGCCCAGCTCCGGGACCTTCAGGCGGCAGGCTGCACAAAGATTTTCAAAGAGCAGCTCTCGTCGGTCGCCACTGAAAGGCTGGAGCTGGAGCGCGCCTTGGACTTCGTGCGTGAAGGTGACGTGCTGGTGGTGACCAAGTTGGACCGCCTAGCCCGCTCCGTGGCCGACCTCATGGCGATCACCGAGAAGCTACGGCACAAGGGCGTAGAGCTGCGCATCTTGGCCCTTAATCTCGATACCTCTACGCCTACCGGAAAGCTCATGCTAAATCTGCTGGGGTCCATCGCAGAGTTCGAGCGAGAGTTGATGCTGGAGAGGCAGCGCGAAGGCATCGCAAAGGCCAAGGCGGAAGGCAAATATAAGGGTCGTGCTCCAACGGCACGCAGCAAGGCAAGCACGGTGCTAGCCCTTAGGGCGGACGGTAAGACCCCGGCAGAGATACAGGCAGCTCTCGGCATCAGCCGAGCCAGTGTGTTCAGGATATTGAAGGAGCGCGCAATCGCAGGGGAGGCTGCCTAAGTGCCGGCGCTCATCATTGCAAATATGCCGCCTTCTCCTCCATAAGCCGGCTGCACGTCTGTATCTCCATGCATGCTGAAAGGGCGGCCTTGTATTGGCGGCCTTGCTCCGTTTGAGGCGTCACGTATTCGCAATACCTGTAGCCACCCCAGAGACCAGCAATGAGAATTATCGGGTATGCAAAGGTTGCTATAGCCCGACGAAAGCGCTCCCTTCTTTGCCCTCCATCAAGCCAGAGGGTGAACGCGAGTAGTACCACCACGAATGAAATCAAGAAGCCACCGATGACGCCCTTGGGATGTTGCGAAACAGCCGGGAACCCTCGAAGGGTAATTTCCGTAAGTGCCAAGGCGACGAGATAAGCTCCAACGGCCCTCACAATGTAGTCCGCCAACAGCTCGAATATCTCCCTAAGGGGGTTCTGCTGCGCGCCTGCCCGATAGGGCGCGAGGAGCGTTTCCTGTG
This sequence comes from Rhizobium sp. BK650, assembly GCF_014195325.1. Lineage (GTDB taxonomy): Bacteria > Pseudomonadota > Alphaproteobacteria > Rhizobiales > Rhizobiaceae > Rhizobium. Next base: position 46,219 of record NZ_JACIBK010000002.1, read on the forward strand.
GCGTTGTCTCTGTGGTTTTCATGTCGGCTTCCCTTGAGGCCTTCGCCTGCGGTTCGCCCCCGCAAGCATTGCCTCCATGACCCCTGATCGGGGAGTTGGAAAACCGACTCGGTCGGTCCCTGAGGCCTTTAGTTCGGTGAACCTGGACATACGCCACAGGCTCCCCGACCTAGAGAAGGTCAAGGATCGATCTCCCTTCCGGTGGGGGACCACATACCGCCGAGTTCAGGGTTTCCACGCCCCGGAGCGCCGCGTCTGCGCTCGGAATCTCGCTACCAGCATTTTGTAAGAAACGCAAAGGGATGCCGAACGCCCTATGTTGCGCAAGGGCAACAATGTTGCTATACTGTAACAGTTGTAGTGTTCTGCAACACCGACAGGCATGTCGCCCGCCGGTAACGTTAACTGGAGTTTTAACTCTATGAACTCGAATGAGGGACGGCGTGAACGCGCTTAGTTCCCTGGGACGTCCTCAGTCCCTTCAGCCTAGACTGGTGATTGGCACTAGCCACACCCAAGCTCACGGACAACTGTTTTGCGGTTACGCGTTTGAGCTTTTGAATAAAGAAGGTGCCGTACTGGCGTATGGGCACAGCTATCCGAAGATTCTCAAAGGAGATCATACAAAAGCAGTCCTACCTGCAATCATTCATGCCATGGGATTGCTAAACGAGCCCCAGAACATCGTGGTGGTAACTCAGCTTGAGTATCAAATCAGCGCTCTGAACCAACGCTCCCTCGGGCCAGCAAATACGAATTACAAACGAAGCAGTGGCAAGGGTTACCTTGCAGATTACCTAGCCTTACGACAGCTAGATGAGGCTCTCGCCAAAAGCGGGCACAAAATCACCGCCCGTTATCCTCGCTCATTAGACGAAGTCGCTTGCTACGACCGCCTAACCGCCTCGGCTCACGAAAGTGCGATAGCGGCAGCCGACTTCACGAGTAATGCCGGATGAAGGCGACCTTTGCCGGAGGGCGTCGCAGCAATGCGGCGCTTTCACTGGAAAATGCCGAAAAGCGGGGATGCGCGGTCCCGGGGTGTAACCGGGTGACGATGCAGTCTCAGGGGGCCGGCCTCGCTCGTTATCACTGCCGCTATCACGTCCAGCATAAGTCTCGGCACGGCTCGCATTGGCACACGACCTACAAGGCGTCTGAGCTGCGGCCCTATGTGCAGAGCGCAGAACGTTGGATTATGGAGCACCGAGAGGATACGACCTATCGGGGGACCTATTGGGAGCTGGAGCACTTCATGGCGGGCGTCGGACGCGTTGACCCTGCGATGAACCTGCGGGGCCAATCTGCCGAGTATCGCGCTCGTATCGCCTTTGCGCGTCTGCGGGCGGCGGAGATTCCCGCTCGGCGGCTCATAGCCATTTATCTTGGCGTTGCGGCCCTCATTGAGGATGATTTCGGAAGTCACCGCACCAGGGAATTTCGCATAGTACAGGCGGCAAAGGCTATCCATAGGCTCGCGAGCGGAACGCACCGAAGGTGGGACACGTGGGACCCCCGAACGGGCGGCACAAGGAAGGCCGAGCTTCACGCCTATCCTCGCTCATCCGGGCACGTCCTGAGGAAGATCGGGGAGACGCTGGAAAAGGCCTGCGACGAGCTAGCCCGTGCAGCCGTACCCGAGGTGATCGCCATGCGTACGGAGCGCTTCGGTCCTCACCCATCTCACCCGCCTCTAGCCATGGCGTCCTAGTCAACAAAAAGTCCTCACCGCCGTCTGATCTCCTGGCGGAGGTGGGGACGCACATGTTGGAGCATACTTTGTCACCGAGAAAAGCAGGGGACAAAAGGGCATTGCCCTATGTCCGGCACTATGACGCGTGGCTGGCCGCTGGCGGCGATAGCCTCATGGCCTTGGCCGACTGCATCTTTGAAATGCTGACTCCCCCAGCTATCACCGAGGGAAGGAAACCTAGAGCTGACGCTGTGAAGAGGCGCAAGCGCTGCGTCGAGACCCTCGTTGCCAACCTCTTAGTAGTGGCTCTGGACCCCACCCAATACGACGGACTCGCGGTGCCGCTACGAAATGGAAAACAGACGCGCTACGACCGTCGAGATTTCACCGCTGATGTATTGAGACAGGTGATTGCAGAGGCCAAAGGAGTAGGCCTGCTCTCGGTCGTGAAAGCTGTCTACAAGGAGCGGCGAACAGTCGTCGTTCCGACTCCACGCTTCAGGCTACTTGTCGCCGAAAACGGAGTGTCGCTTTCCGATATCCGTCACGTTGAAGGACGCGAGAAAATCGAGCTTTGGACAGGAAGCAACCGGGGCCGGGACAAGGCACCTATCGACTATAAGGACTGGCCGGAAGCAGACAGGCTGCGGGCGGAGATGGCGGAGATTAACAGGATCCTCAACAATGCCGATATTCGCCTTGATGGCGACCCAACCGCTCCAATCCATCTCGTGCGGCAATTCCACACCGACGAGCCCGGAGGCGCCCCGAGGTTTGACCGTCACGGAAGAATTTACGGTGGTTTCTGGGAAGACCTGCCGAAGGAGAAACGCCGCTTTCTGACCATTGGTGGCGAGCCTGTCGTAGATCTCGATTTCGCCTCCATGTTCGTGCAGCTCGCTTATTGCCATGCCGAGGCTGAGCCGCTTTCCGGCGACCAGTACGAGATTCCCGGATTGGAAGGGTATCGCAACGCGGTGAAGTCCCCGATGGTCTCGCTATTCTTCCGAAAGGAAGATGCACAGAGGTTGCCCGCCGGCAGCGGAGAGAAATTGCCTGAGGGGTGGAACATGAGACGCTTCAAGGCCGCCGTGAGGGCGCGTCACCCCGCAATCGCTCACCTTTTCGACACTAACGTTGGCTTTGAGTTGATGGCGAAAGAGAGTGAAATCCTCGTCGGCATTTTGTTGGAGCTGGCGTCAGAAGGTGTCGCTGCGCTGCCAATGCACGATGGCATCATGGTGGCCGCTAGCCACAAGAGATTGGCCGTGGAGACAATGCGGAGAATCAGTACAGAGAAGCTCGGCAGGCCGCTTCAAGTGGTTGAAAAGGAAATCTAAAAACCACCAAATAAGTCCCCCGTATGGACTTCTAGTCGCGCCTTAGAGTGTCTGACTTTGATCATTTAGACCCCTCATCACCTTCAGCTCAGAGGCCAGCTTCAAGACGCTTGGAGGAAAGCTAGAGGCCTATCTCAAAGTGACTGACCTAAGGCAGCCTCTGTGCACCTCTCGGGGGGCTTCCTCTTGGGGAAGAGATGATGAGAGGCAATCCACCACCAGCACAGTTCCACAAAGCTATTCCTTGCGTTCGCCAGCAGGAGAGCCTTAAAGTTGCTCCGTTAGGCGGCTGTCGGTGTGGGGCGATGATGGGGTCTATGGTTCACAAGAGACTGCTGTTGGCCTTGGCCTCCCTGTTTATCGTCGGCGCACCTTATGCCAACGCCTGCGATCAAACCATTGTGCTGTCCAACTGGAAGTCATGCGCGGTGGGGCCCTTGAGCGAAACCGGAGGCGATGCTGATTGGAAGGCCGTCCCGAAGTGGACCCGAAGCAAAGACCTCAGGCCGTGGTTCATGGACAATCCTCGCCTGCTCGCCAACCATGGTCTCTGTAACGCCAAGTTTCACCGGGTCGTGCTCTGTGCGCCCGGATGGCAGGAGAGCGACGATAAGGATGCTTGCTGGTACGCCATTTGCAACGGCTACCAGGCATCTCTGGGGGATTGAAGGTGAGAGATTCGTCTTCGCTCATAGCTAGACAAACCGTGCTGGTGTTGTTCAACCTCTCGTTATGTCTGACCAATTGATTCTCCTCACCGCTGAAGGCGCGCAGCTCAATGCCAAAGTTGAGATGCATGATCTAGGTATCATTCTGCACAGCCGCAGTGGGACCGACCGAAACCGCGATTACCGCGCCGCGCTTGAAATGCTCATGAGCCGCCTGGATCATGGACAGATTGCCTATCGGATCTACCTTGATAGCCGCCCAGTGCAGGGGGTCGATCATGCTCAGAGGGAACTTTCCTTTGATCGGTTGTCGCCTGTCGCAACGCGATTTGATGAGCTTGTCCGCGCTATGAATGAAGGCAGTTCAAGCCATGGAGCGTGGAGGCGGCTCTTGATTGAAACCCCAGGTACGTTACCTGCGAGGGTGCGTGAAATCATCGAAGCTGGAGGTGGCATAGTTCGTCTGCCTGCGAGCGAACTGAGGAAGGTTACGACTGCTCATATCCGCAAAGCAGTCCTAAAGCTCCTCAGCGGGAGTGACGCTCCTAACTTCGCACAATCTCGCGACTATGATGCACTTACCGATACCGGCATTCCCCTCGCGCCTAAAAAGGTCTTCGGCCTGGCACTTGAGGAAGCGCTGGGGATAGAGGCTTACCCCGGCCACTTCAGTGCCGGATGGGGTCAAATATCCTTCGAACTCCTTCAAGAAGCGGGCCTCTGGCTGGTATCGAAAAAAGAGGGAGCCGCCCGCCCAAAGCGTGATCCCAAGCAAATTGCGCTAGAGCTGGCCGATTTTGTGCCGACCGAAGAGGAGCGCAGTTGGATTGAGGGTAACCCGAAAATCGTGTCTCACCTGAAACGTGAAAGGGCCCCTGGTTTAGCGAAAGAAAAGCGGGCTGCTTTCATGGCTGAGCACAAGCGGCTTTTTTGCGAAGAATGCAAGTTTGATCCGATGGAAAAGTATGGCCCAGAGGCAGGAGCCGCGTGCATCGAGGTTCACCACCACCGAACGCACGTAGCGAATATGGAGCCCGGTCACAAAACCAGCATGGACGACTTGAAGTGCTTGTGCGCAAACTGCCACCGTGTGCTGCACCGCAAGCTGGCTTTGGGCCTCGCAGTGACAGTCTAGTGTTGCGTCACGCCTCAGAGATTTTTGACGTCGATGTCATACCCTTGAGACACCATCTCCTTAGCCAACAGTAGGCCTGCATCCTTCTGCACGTTATCTTTGAACGGTATGTAGATCAGCCCTTGAATGTCAGACGGGCGTTCCATGGCCTCTTGCGATCCCAAGAGGATTGCCACTCTTGGCCGTCCAAGTTTTACCAGCAACATTCCCAGCTCTAGAACTACGTTCTGGCGCGCACGAAAAGCTCGCTGATCCTCGTGACTTTTCGGAAACCCAATGTCATCAGGGGTGGCAAGAACTACGGCGAAGCCAACGTCTTCCGTGTAATCTTCGAGTTTCTCGATGATCGTTTGCCCTTTAGACGGAAGTTGGTCAAGAATTACAGGTTCCAATCCCCAACGACGCAGCATTGCATCAAGCTGTGTTCGGGCACCCTCATCGTGACCGTACACTACAAATACCTTCTTGCTCGGCCTGTCTTCCGGTTCAGGGCGAGCCGCTGCCGCCGCAGGTATCTGACCAGTACCATCAATAATCGCTTCAAGCTCGTCTTTACCAGGCGACTTCCCCTGCGCGCTTATAGTGTGGGTTCCGGGCCAGTAACTCAGCACGCCGCCGCGATTATTTCGAAATACATGACATCCGTTCTGCTCAGACCAGCCACCCTTTTGTCCAGACTCAGCAATCAGTGCCTTCAAGACTTCAATGCCGTCATAGAATTTTTTAGCCAAGAACTACCTCCACTCATCATGTCGATGGCGCAACATAAAATTAGACTTGCCAGTTGTTTCCGAGATTCGCAACTTCAGCGAGCTGTTTGGTCCCCATGAATGCGGCTTTCAATTGCCGTCTCTGAACCAAATCGCTTTGCCTGATGGAGGCTCAGGCAGGGGCTTAAGCAGGAAGCCTTACAGCTTCGACGCATTGCCGCGCCTGCTCAAGCAGTGGTCCCCCAGAGTAGACGCCAAAGGTCATCCCCTGCCGCTTGTGGCCGACTACAACGGCGATGATGCTTTCTGGCTGTCCCGCCTGCTCAGCTTTGGTGATGAACCACCGACGGAAGCTGTGGAAGTTCACGAGACCCCTGCGCTTGCCCTCGCGCCTATCCTCAACGCCAACGCTGCGGCGATACGCCGTGAATTCGTTCGACGTCTTGAAGGACCGCTCGCGTAGTGAAGTGGATTTCCTCACGCCAGGCCATTCGGGGAAGATGTCATCCTCAGGTCCTTTGTCTCTTTTCCGGCGCTCAATGATTTCGATGAGGTCAGAATGGATAGGGCAGAGGCGTGGACCCGGCTCTTTCTTTTGCGGCTTGAAAATGAATACCCCATCATCTCGGCAGTGCTTCACCTTTAGGCATACGATAGCATCCAAGCGGGCGCCTGAGAGCGCTGCTATCCGCATGAGGTCGTCCATCGCAGGGTCAACGGGCCCCTTCAGCAAAGTCTTCACTTCATCGTCGCTAAACGGGCGCTCCTTCTGGTCAGTAGTCTGCTGAGGCTCACGTAAGCGCCGTCCCTGCCAGATGTTCGAATCGACCTCGTGCCGGTTCTCCAGCCAAGTCCAGTAGACCGAAAGGCGGCTAACGTATTTATTGAGTGTCACAGGGGTCAGGTTGGCGGTGAGGCTCGGAAGCTCATCGCAGAACCGCACGGCCTCCTTTTTGGTTATGGATTGCAGATAAGGCGGTACACCAGCCTTGCGGCACCAATCCTTCAGCAGTTTCATCGCCCGCCTGTCGTCCGCCAGGGTACGAGCCTTAACATGCGACGTGGCCAGAAATTTTTCGTGGTGAAGGTCAATGGGCGTTCTCTCCCCTCGCGCCAATTGAGAAAAGTCGGTCGCAAGGCGCAAGCGATCGGGGTCGAAGACTTCATGGCCATCCTCGTCGGTAGCGATGGGCCGACCCGCAAGGGATTCCGCCTGCCAGTCGATCTCTTCATCAATCTCGTCTCGCTGCGCCAAATCGAAAGCAGCCTTGCGCTGCTCGGCAAATCGAATGGCCTGCTGCATCGCCTGCTCGCGGCTTATTGATCGGGCAGCGTCCAACGAGAGCGAAGGATTTTCCGCATGCGTGATGACGGCTTTGAGTTCGGCTATGACATCCCACTTAAGCCGGTTTGCCTCCTTGAGGCTGTCTGTCCCCAGCGCCCTCTTCAACTTGGTGCCGAGTGTCGCGCGCAGCTTTTTCGGCACGTTCACAACAACCCGCCACTGGTTGCCATGACGCTCTAGAAACATGCGATCAGATGAGAGGGCCAAGAAAGCCTCCGAGTACCCAGAAAAGTACCCATATCTAGTCCCGTAGCCAACTGAATTTCAACAAGTATTTGACATAAAATGGGAAATTTTCGGGTAAGGTTGTCTCCCGCTTAGCTCCACCAACCCTCCAAATGCGGTTCAATAAACATCTCAGTTCAGCATAACTGACATTTTCAGTGATTGCTCAGTTGCCGCTTTGCCAGCGGCTAAAGCGGGTTCTTATATTGATTGTCGAAGTCAACCGATTCGACATTTACCGGACCCGAACCATGACACGAGCAAGACGCCGCCACATTATCAGAACCCGCAGGACTGCGACCGGACTGGCGCTGGTTGGTGCGATTTCCTTTCTTGCGGGAATGACGGATGCGACCGGTCTGCTTCTTACCGGCGATTTCGTTTCCTTCATGACGGGCAATACGACGCGTGCGGCACTTGCACTGAGCGGTGGCGATGTCAGGCACGCCGCCGTGCTGCTGTCTGCCATTATCGTCTTCGTGCTCGGCAATGCCGCCGGCATCGTCGTCGCACACCGGGCCGGACGGCGCATCTTCGTCGTGCTCTGCTGTGTCAGCCTCTTGCTTGCGCTGGCCTCGATGATGACGCTGCAGGATCTGTTGATGACACGGTTCTATATGATCGTTCTCGCGATGGGCATGGTGAATGTGGCCGTCGAGCATGTAGAAGGGCTGCCGATCGGCCTGACCTATGTGACGGGTGCGCTGTCGCGCTTCGGCCGCGGCATAGGTCGCTGGATCATTGGTGACCGGCGCGTTGACTGGACCATCCAGATCGTGCCCTGGGGCGGCATGATCCTTGGTGCCATCAGCGGCGCCCTCATGACGCGTCTTGTGGGCGCGCAAGCGCTGTGGCTGGTCTCCATCTTCGCGATGACGCTGGCGATTGCAGCCCTGTTCATTCCCCGGCCGCTGCAACGTCGGTTCAATCAAAAGATCGCAACTCCTCAATCGCATCCGGTGCGCGTCAGGTAACGGCATCATTGCGTTCGCTTCCGAATCGGATAGGAAGCCCGAATGCTACCGAGCGAGGAGTTGAGCGTGTTCGTATTTTCGAAGCTCGTCTGGATCTTTGGCCAGCCTTTGTCGCTCGCCTTCTTCGGCGCCCTGCTTGCATTGATCGCGGGTCTTCTGCGCTGGCGCATGCTAAGCGCTCTCGGAGCGGCAGGGTCCGTCGTCATCCTTTTCGTCACGCTCTACACGACGTCAGGCAATTATCTGCTGCAGGGATTGGAAGAGCGCTTTCCGAAGCCGGACAGCGCTCCGGAAGATGTCAAATGCATGATCGTGCTTGGCGGCGCATTTGAGAACGAGGTGAACACTGTTCGCCACGGTATCGAGTTTGCCGATGGTGCGGATCGTTTTGTCGAAGCCCTGCGTTTGGCGCAGAAGTATCCGCTATCGCGCATTCTCGTGTCGGGCGGCGATGGGTCGCTCTCGGGAACCTATGAAGGGGATGCAGCCGCTTCCAGGCGCTTCTTCTCGCTCTTCGGTGTCGGCAAAGAGCGCCTCGTAGAGGAAACGCAATCACGCTCGACTTACGAAAACGCACTTAACACCAAGAAATTTCTGGCGCAGCAGGCCCTTTCGAATTGCCTGCTGATCACCTCGGCCTTCCACATGCCGCGCTCGGTCGGCCTGTTCCGCAAGCTCGGCATCGATATCGTGCCCTGGCCAACGGATTACCGCACGACCGGCAATGTCACGCTCGGCCTGGATTTTACGCAACCGAGCCTGAACGCTCAGAATCTGGGGACGGCTCTTCGTGAATGGTACGGTCTCGTCGGTTACTATCTCGCCGGCCGCACCTCTTCTCTTTTTCCGGTTTGAAATCTACTTCTTGGAAATGGTGACGAATTTCGTACCGCGTACGCGCGTGGTGACCACGCAGGGGTCGCCGCCGGTGCGGTCGCAGAAGCGGGGGTTCATCTTCATGGCGAGCACCATATTGCCGAACCGCTGCACGAAATCGTAGCCGAAGATCTGCGCGGTCGCGATCATGAAGTAGCCGCCTTCGGCCACCTGAAGATAAAAATTATAGGTGCAGCCGTCCTCGTTGCATTGCGGACCCTTTTGGCCGTCGCAGGTGAGGTCGCCCTCGTTGACGACCGCGTCTATGAGCCCGTCATTGTTGATATCCTGACGGATGAGGAAGCCGTTACCGAAGGATGCTTCCGTGCATTGCTCCTGGAAATGCTTCTTCTCGTAGATCTCCGGATCGGAGATCAGCGATTGCTGGGCAAAGGCCGCGACCGGCATAACCAGCAGCAAAACGACGTTCAGGAGTACGGGCAGCAGCTTCACGGCTTTCCTCTTAGGATAAAGACTCTTTGGCCTTCCATTCTGCGCGCGCCGCCTTGCGCCGCCCTTGCCGCGATGATTCAGTATGCCTCGTTTCGCTGTGGAGGCCTTGATGTCGTTGCTCAACTATCTCGATTACGCTGGCATTGCCCTCTTCGCCGCCACCGGCGCACTGGCCGCCTCACGCAAGCAGCTCGATCTGATCGGCTTCCTGTTCTTCGCGATCGTGACGGGAACAGGGGGCGGCACGGTGCGCGATATCATTCTCGGCCGTGTGCCGGTATTCTGGGTACTGAACCCGTTCTACATCGTCATCTGTTGCATCGCAGGCTTCGTGGTATTCTTTACCGCCCATCTTCTGGAATCGCGCTATCGCCTGCTGATCTGGCTTGATGCGATCGGCCTTGCTGCCTATTGCGTGCTTGGTGCCGCAAAGGGACTGGCTGCCACCGGCTCGCCGACGATTGCCATCGTCACCGGCGCCTTGACGGCTACCTTCGGCGGCATTCTGCGCGATCTCCTGGCCAATGAGCCGTCGGTGCTGCTGCGGCCGGAAATCTACGTGACGGCAGCTCTGGTCGGGGCGGGAGTCTTCACCGCTGTCAACGCGCTTGGCGCGGAAGTCTATATCGCGTCGGCGTTTGGCGTTGCGGCCGCTTTTGCAGTGCGCGGCGGCGCGCTGTGGTTCGGCTGGACATTTCCGACCTACAAGCACAAGCCCGGCCGGCACCCTGATGACGTGATGTGAAAATCAGCTCTGCTTCGGTCGCAGGCGGATCACCACGTCGACATGGGCGATCTCCATGCCTTCGGGCGGCGGCGGCAGATTGTCGATGGTCAGATTGCTGATCGGGATATCGAGCACCTCGTTTTCACCTTCGACGAAAAAGTGATGGTGATCGGAGACATTGGTGTCGAAATAGGTCTTGGTGCTCTCGACAGCGAGGACGCGGATCATCCCCGCTTCGGTGAACTGATGCAGCGTGTTGTAAACCGTCGCAAGCGAGACCGGTACGCCGGCAGCCACCGCTTCCTCGTGCAGTTCTTCGACGGTCAGATGCCTGTCGCCCTTAGCAAACAGAAGATCGCCCAGCGCGACGCGCTGGCGGGTGGGACGCAGGCCCGCGGTGCGCAACCTTACCTCTATTGCGATCGGGGCTTCACCCGTCATCAACACCAACTCCAGTTATTCTGGCATAAAGCAATCAGGTTTCCTTTCAAGCGATATAACTTTTGCGCAAAAGGCTTTCAATAGTTCAATGGGGACAAGGAGCCTCAAAAGGCCGCAAAAACGGGCTTTTGACGCAAATAGGTCTGGTCGCGGCCTTGGCCTTCCTGTATGCGACCACCAAATATTGGCTCAGGCCCAGTCCGGAACGGAGAAAAGAAGCTGCCATGCTTGCGCTTCATTTTCTTAGGAACTTGGACTAAAGACACACATCCATCGCAAGACCGCGGGGGGAAACAGAGATTTATGACAACCAGACAGTCTAGTTACTCGTACGAAGAACTCATCGCCTGCGCACATGGTGACCTGTTCGGGCCCGGCAATGCACAGTTGCCTCTGCCGCCCATGCTCATGGTTCACCGTATCACGGATATTTCCGATACGGGCGGCGCCTTCGACAAGGGCTATTTGCGGGCCGAATACGATGTTCGTCCCGACGACTGGTATTTCCCCTGCCATTTCGAAGGCAACCCCATTATGCCGGGCTGCCTCGGCCTTGATGGCATGTGGCAATTGACCGGTTTCTATCTGGGTTGGCTCGGTGAACAGGGTCGTGGCATGGCGCTCTCGACCGGCGAAGTGAAATTCAAGGGCATGGTTCGCCCGCACACGAAGCTGATTGAATACGGTATCGACTTCAAGCGCGTCATGCGTGGCCGTCTGGTGCTCGGCACTGCCGATGGCTGGCTGAAGGCAGATGGCGAAACCATTTACCAGGCGACCGACCTTCGCGTCGGTCTCTCGAAAGACAAGACGGCCTGAAAACCGTATTTCGAGCGGCTTACGAAAACAACAAGGGTTTGATCAGATGAGACGGGTAGTTGTCACGGGTCTAGGTGTCGTGTCTTCGATCGGAAACGATGCGGCCGAAGTTACCGAATCCCTGCGCCAGGCAAAATCGGGCATTTCCTTTTCCAGTGATTTCGCCGAACATGGCTTCAAATGCCAGGTCTGGGGCAGCCCCAAGCTCGGTGCCGACAAACTCGCCGAACTGGTCGATCGCCGTGCCATGCGCTTCCTGTCGCAGGGTGGCGCCTGGAACCATGTCGCCATGAAGCAGGCGATCGCCGATTCCGGCCTGGAGGAGAAGGAATACAGCGAGAACGAGCGTGTCGGCATTATCATGGGTTCCGGCGGCCCATCGACGCGTACGCTTATCGAGGCGGCCGAGATCACCGTCAAGAACAACAGCCCGAAGCGCATCGGTCCTTTTGCAGTACCAAAGGCCATGTCATCCACCGCATCGGCAACGCTCGCCACATGGTTCAAGATCCATGGTGTCAACTATTCGATTTCGTCGGCCTGCTCCACGTCAGCGCATTGCATTGGCAATGCCGTTGAGATGATCCAATGGGGCAAGCAGGATATGATGTTTGCCGGTGGCCACGAAGACCTCGACTGGACCATGTCGAACCTCTTCGACGCCATGGGCGCCATGTCCTCGAAGTACAATGATACCCCGGATAGCGCTTCGCGCGCCTATGACGTCAGCCGTGACGGCTTCGTCATTGCCGGTGGCGCGGGTGTTCTCGTGCTCGAGGAGCTGGAACATGCCAAGGCGCGCGGCGCCAAGATCTACGCCGAGATCATCGGCTACGGTGCGACTTCGGACGGCTATGACATGGTTGCTCCTTCGGGCGAGGGTGCCATCCGCTGCATGCGTCAGGCGCTTTCGACCGTGAAGGGTGACGTCGATTACATCAACACACACGGCACCTCGACGCCGGTCGGCGACAGCAAGGAAATCGGCGCCATCCGCGAGGTCTTCGGCGACAAGATTCCGCATATCCAGTCCACCAAGTCGCTGACCGGCCACTCGCTCGGTGCGGCCGGCGTGCAGGAATCGATCTATTCGCTGCTGATGATGCAGGAGGGCTTCATTGGCGAAAGCGCGCATATCACAGAACTCGACCCGGAATTTGAAGGCGTGCCGATCGTCCGCAAGCGCATCGACAATGCCAAGATTGATATTGCTCTCTCAAACTCTTTCGGCTTCGGCGGCACTAACGCCACGCTCGTATTCCAGCGCTACAACGGATAATAAAAATGACGGGAATCATGCAGGGTAAGCGCGGCCTCATCATGGGCGTCGCAAATAATCATTCGATCGCTTGGGGAATTTCAAAGGCGCTCGCCGCCCAGGGTGCCGAGCTGGCTTTCACGTTTCAAGGCGAGGCGCTCGGCAAGCGCGTCAAGCCACTCGCAGCCGAACTCGGCTCCGATTTTCTTCTGCCCTGCGATGTCGAGGACATCGCTTCGGTAGACACTGTTGTCGATACGATCAAGGAGCGCTGGGGCAAGCTCGATTTCATCGTTCATGCGATCGGCTTCTCCGATAAGAACGAGCTGAAGGGTCTCTACGCCGATACGACGCGGGAGAACTTCAGCCGCACCATGGTGATCTCCTGCTTCTCCTTCACGGAAATCGCCAAGCGCTGCGCGCCGCTGATGGAAGATGGCGGCACGATGCTGACCCTGACCTATAATGGTTCCACACGCGTCATCCCGAATTATAACGTCATGGGTGTTGCCAAGGCGGCTCTTGAAGCTTCCGTGCGTTACCTGGCGGCCGATTACGGCCCACGCAGCATCCGCGTCAATGCGATCTCGGCAGGCCCCATCCGCACGCTTGCCGGCGCCGGTATCTCGGACGCTCGCGCCATCCTATCATGGAACCAGCGCAACGCGCCGCTGCGCAAGACCGTCACGATCGATCAGGTTGGCAGCTCCGCGCTCTACCTGTTGTCGGACCTCTCAACCGGCGTGACCGGCGAAATCCATTTCGTCGATGCCGGCTACAACATCACCTCGATGCCGACGCTGGAAACCCTGCGTAAAGCGGACGTCGAATAGGCGGAGCGAGCTTCAAAAGAAAAAGGCGGCCGATCAATGGCCGCCTTTTTTATTGTCGGTCTATTTCCGGGCCCACAGCACCTTGAAGCGAGCGTTGCGGCAGGTCTCGCCACTTTCCTTGAAGTGCTCCGCTAGCACCGGCTCGTAGGGCAGGCCGCGATTGGCGACCAACATCAGTCGACCGCCACCGCGCAGCGCAGAGGCGGCGGTCTTGATCATCGCCTGGCCGAGCGAAGGTTCGGCCGCGTGGCCCTCATGGAAGGGCGGGTTCATGATGACGAGATCGTATTTGTCGCGCACCTGTTCGCCTGTCAGATCGTGCCAAAAGAAGCGCGCAGGCGCGTTCGGGCAATTCTCTGCCAGATTGGCTTTGGCCGCCTCCAGCGCCTCGTAATTGGCCTCGTAGAGGTCAAGGCGGGCAAGGTTTGGAGACTTTTCAGCCAACTCAACGGAGAGATACCCCCAACCGGCACCGAAATCGGCTGCATCGCCGCTAAAGTCCGTCGGCAGGCGCGAAGCAAGAAGCTGCGAACCGGCATCGAGCCTATCATGGGAGAACATGCCGGGCGACGCGATGAAGCGGCCTTCGATGCGCACTGGCGACTTGCCGAATTTCGAAACGATCTCGCTGTAATCGGACGGCCGGCCGAACCAGAAGGCGACTCCATGGTATTTCGGCATATGTTGGATATCGAGGGCGAAGCTTTCCACGCGTTTGCGCAGCGGCTGGATACCGTCTTCCTTGCCGCCGGCGACGAGGATCAGGCCGCCCGCCTTCACGCGGGAAACGGCAGTGGCGATATTGGCCTCGTTCTCGCCCTTGTGCTTGGTGCAGAGCACCAGTGCCGCATCGTAATCTTCGCCCTCGATCTCGGGCTTGGCGTCGATGCGCTGCGCCAGAAGCTGCCTGTAGAGCGGCTTGAAGCCCTGTACGGCCTCAAGCGAGGCGGCAAAGCCTTCGGGCAGCGCAAAGCCCGCCTCAGCGCCAAGGAAAAGCACACGCTGGCCTTCGCCGGGCGGCGGTACGGTTTCGCTGGCGAAGGGGTGAAAGAGGGTCTTCAGCGTCTCACGGCTCATGGTCTGGTCCCGTCGTCTGGAGCAATTCCAGGAAAATTGCGCAGCGGTTCTTCGTCCGCAATTGCGCAAGGGTCGAATACAAAAAAGGGCGCGGAAACAGTCCCGCGCCCGGATATCAATTAAGAAGGCGCGGCTTATTCGGCCGCTTCGTCCTTCTTCTTGTCGCCCTTTTCGGCAGCCGGGATTTCTTGGCCGGTGGCCTGGTCGACGACCTTCATGGACAGGCGAACCTTGCCGCGCTCGTCGAAGCCGAGCAGCTTGACCCAGACCTTATCGCCTTCCTTGACGACATCGGTCGTCTTGGCGACGCGCTCGGAAGCGAGCTGGGAGATATGGACGAGACCGTCACGGGCGCCGAAGAAGTTGACGAAGGCGCCGAAGTCAGCGGTCTTCACAACGGTACCTTCGTAGATCTGGCCGATTTCCGGCTCGGCGACGATCGAGTGGATCCACTTGCGGGCCGCTTCGATTTCCTTGCCGGAGGACGAGGCGATCTTCACGGTGCCGTCGTCTTCGATGTTGATCTTGGCGCCGGTCTTTTCGACGATTTCGCGGATGACCTTGCCGCCGGAGCCGATGACTTCACGGATCTTGTCGACCGGAATGTTCATGACTTCGATGCGCGGAGCGAATTCGCCGAGCTGGCCGCGGCTTTCGGTGATGGCCTTCGCCATTTCGCCGAGGATGTGGGCACGACCGCCCTGAGCCTGGCTGAGAGCGACCTTCATGATCTCTTCGGTAATACCGGCGATCTTGATGTCCATCTGCAGCGAGGTGATGCCGTCGGCAGTACCTGCGACCTTGAAGTCCATGTCGCCGAGGTGGTCTTCGTCGCCGAGAATGTCGGAGAGGACGGCAAAACGATCGCCTTCAAGGATCAGGCCCATGGCGATACCGGCAACCGGCTTAGCGAGCGGAACGCCCGCATCCATCAGCGCCAGCGAGGTGCCGCAGACGGTTGCCATCGAGGACGAACCGTTGGATTCGGTGATTTCGGAGACGACGCGCAGCGTATAGGGGAACTGCTCTGGCGAGGGCAGCATCGGGTGGATGGCGCGCCATGCAAGCTTGCCGTGACCGATTTCGCGGCGGCCCGGCGAACCCATGCGGCCGGTTTCACCAACGGAGTAGGGCGGGAAGTTGTAGTGGAGCATGAACTGCTCCTTGTACATGCCCGTCAGGCTGTCGACATACTGTTCGTCTTCGCCGGTGCCGAGCGTGGCAACGACGATCGCCTGCGTTTCACCACGGGTAAAGAGGGCCGAACCGTGTGTGCGCGGCAGCAGGCCGACCTCGGCAACGATCGGGCGAACCGTTTCCAGATCGCGTCCATCGATACGGCTCTTGGTGTCGAGAATGTTCCACCGAACGATCTTGGCCTGGAGGTGCTTGAAGATCGCACCGACTTCCTCGGCAGTGTACTTGGCTTCAACGCCTTCCGGCAGGAAGTGGGCCTTGACCTTGGCCTTGACGGCGTCGACCGCGGCGTAGCGATCAGCCTTCTGAGTGATCTTGTAGGCTTCACGAAGCTCGGCTTCGAAATGCTTCAGCATTTCGCCTTCGAGTTCGGAATAGTCTTCCGGCTGGAATTCGCGCGGCTCCTTGGCGGCGACTTCGGCGAGCTTGATGATTGCGTCGAGAACCGGCTGGAAGCCCTTGTGGCCGAACATCACGGCGCCGAGCATGACGTCTTCCGGCAATTCCTTGGCTTCGGATTCAACCATCAGGACAGCGTCATAGGTACCAGCGACGACGAGGTCGAGGCTCGACTCGTCCATCTCGTCGAGATGCGGGTTCAGGACGTATTCGCCATTGATATAGCCGACGCGTGCGCCGCCGACCGGACCCATGAAGGGAATGCCGGAGAGCGTCAGAGCAGCGGAGGTTGCGACCATGGACAGAATGTCCGGGTCGTTTTCGAGGTCATGCTGGACGACGGTAACGACGACCTGCGTATCGTTCTTGTAGCCTTCCGGGAAGAGCGGGCGGATCGGGCGGTCGATCAAGCGGGAGACGAGCGTTTCGTTTTCGCTCGGACGTCCCTCGCGCTTGAAGTAGCCGCCGGGAATCTTGCCGGCTGCATAGGTCTTTTCCTGATAGTTGACCGTCAGCGGGAAGAAGTCCTGACCCGGCTTCGGTGCCTTGGCGGAAACGACGGTCGCGAGAACGACGGTTTCGCCATAGGTGGCGAGTACGGCACCGTCAGCCTGACGGGCGATCTTGCCGGTTTCGAGCTTGAGCGGGCGGCCGGCCCACTCGATTTCTACAGTATGTGTATCGAACATGTCTTGTCCTTCAATGCGGCCAACGCGCCGTCTCCATCTGGAGCAGCGCAGAGTCGACCGCAATCAGTGTGACGTATCACGGGCAAGACAACGGGAAGCTTTAAGTGGACGATTTCCCCTTGGAAACCGGGCCAAAGCTCTTGCGAAGCTCTGGCCGAAAGCATCCGGCAATCCTGCCCCATGACAGGTCAACGGTTGGTCTGGCAGATCCGGCCCATCCGGGCCTGCCGGTATTTCCATCACGCAGATAGCGCGTGCCTGGAAAATGTCATCGGGAACACGGTTCCGAAAACGCATCCGGCGGGCGAAGAGCTTCGCCCGCCGGAAAATTATTAGCGGCGGATACCCAGGCTGTTGATCAGCTTGGTGTAGCGGCCTTCGTCCTTCTTCTTGAGGTAGTCAAGAAGCGAGCGGCGGCTGGAAACGAGCGTCAGCAGACCACGGCGGGAATGGTTGTCCTTCTTGTGGTCCTTGAAGTGTTCTGTCAGGTTGTTGATGCGCTCGGTGAGGATCGCAACCTGGACTTCCGGGGAACCGGTATCGCCTTCGGCGGTCGCGTATTCCTTGATCAGCGCAGCCTTGCGCTCAGCAGTGATCGACATCGGACAATCCTTTCTATGAGAGGAGTTAAAGTCGCCAAAAGCCGGGATGTCGTCCAGCCTTGGCCGCGAATGCAATCGGGGGATACCTGATGCTGGCGCTGCCTATAAACCAAATGAGCAGCGTTGGAAAGAGGGGCGCCCGCAGCCGTTTCAGCGGCCCGCAATGGCATTCCGGATCATGGCGTCGTAACCCTCGGGATCCTGCAGCATGGCGAAATGGCTGGCATCCTTCAGGATGACGAGTTTTGCGCCTGGAATTTCCTTCGCCATTAGTTCTGTATGATCCAGTTTTATCGCCTCGTCGTGGTCGCCAATGGCGAGTGTGACCGGCACCGTTATCTTGCCGAGGTCGGCTACGGTCCAGGCCGGCTGCGTCGCCCACATCTGCGAGATCTGATTGACGAAACTGTCATATTCGTTCGGCGTCGGCGACAGCTTCTTGTAATATTCGCCTGCGACATTGATGTAGTCGTTGAAGGTCTTGTTGTTCATGACATCGGCTTTTACGCCGTCGGTAGTCACATTTGCTGCCTGGGCGATTACGCGCGTGAGCTTCTCAGGATATTTCATCGCCATGTCGATACCGATGATGCCGCCATCCGACCATCCAACCAGCGTCACTTTGCCGATCTTCAGATAGTCGAGGAGTGCCGCATAGTCCGATGTCATCAGGTCATAGCCGAAGGGTCGTTGGCTACGGGTGGAGCGCCCGTGCCCGCGGCTGTCGGCGACGATGACGAGATGGTCCTTGGCAAAATCGGCGACCTGATGGCCCCAGACATCGGCATTCCCAAGCCCGCCATGGATGAACAGGATCGGTTCGCCCTCGCCATATTCGGCGTAATACATCTTGATGTCGTTCACATCGGCCATACCGCTCGCCTTCGGCGCCGGCATCGGAGGAAAGGCCGGCAGTTCGGCCCAACGCTCACCAGCCCCAGCCCCGCCAACCGCGAGAAACAGTGAAAAGAACGTCAGTATTCCAATGGTAATTCTGCGCATATTCTTCCCCTTTGACGGGCCGTTATGACCCGCCGGAAAGATATCGCATCGCTGCATTCTGGCAATTGCCGCGATTTGTAGCGCTTAGGCGAAAACGCGCTTCGGCCGGAATTCGCCCTGTCCGATTTCGCCGATGGCGATCAGCCTGCCGCGCGCCGTCGCATAAGCCTCGCTTTCGGCAACCGGCGCGTCACGGCCGCGCACCAGGATCGGATTGCCCATTTTCAGGCGGTGTGCCTGGTCGTCGCTGACAACAAGGTGTGGCAGGGCCGACAGTGCCTCGCAGGTATCGATCAACAAGGCATCGAGTGCGGCAAGGCGCTCATCCATGTCCTCGATCTCCTCAAGCGCGGTGAGCTTGGCAAGCGGCACCATCGTCTCTTCGGCGAATGGGGCAACGAAAGTCCGGCGCAGCCCGGAAATATGGCCGTAGCAGCCGAGCTCGCGGCCGAAATCGCGGGCAAGCGCACGCACATAGGTGCCCTTGCCGCATTCCACTTCGAAATGCGCCGTATTGGCATCCGGGCAAGCGAGAAGGGTAAGGCGATGAACCTCGACCTCGCGCGAGGGTATCTGAACCGCCTCACCGTCACGCGCCAGGTCATAGGCGCGTTCACCAGCGATCTTGATTGCCGAAAACTGTGGCGGCACCTGGCTGATCGTGCCGATATATTTTGGCAGGATGTCGCGGATCTGCTGTTCGGTCGGACGTTTGTCGGATGCTTGCGTCACCTCGCCTTCGAGGTCGTCGGTTGCCCGCTCTTCGCCCCAGGTCACAGTAAATTCGTAGATCTTGCGGCCGTCCATCACATAGGGAACGGTCTTGGTGGCGTCGCCGAGCGCGATCGGCAACATGCCCGAAGCAAGCGGGTCGAGCGTGCCGGCATGGCCGCATTTCTGCGCCTTATAGAGCCACTTGATCTTGGAGACGGCTTCCGTCGAGCCGAAATCCAACGGCTTGTCGAGGATCAGCCAGCCGGAAATCGGGCGGCCCTTGGGTTTGCGTGGTTTGGACATCTGTTCTTCTGTTATTCGTCGTCATTGTCGAGATCGCGGCTCACCTCGGGTGAGCGCAGCAGGTCGTCGATCTTCTTGTAATTGTCGAAGCTAGTATCGTCGCGGAATCGTACTTCCGGCATGTATTTCATCTGCCTGAGCTGCGGCCCGAGCCGACCCCGGATGAACTTCGCGTTGCGATTCAGCGCATCGATGACGATGCTGTGGTCGGAAACGCCAAGCGGCGTCACATAGGCTGTGGCGATCTTCAAGTCGGGTGACATGCGCACTTCGGAGATCGAGATCACGGTTGCCTCGATGATGTCGTCGCGCACTTCACCACGCTGCAGAACCTGCGTGATCGCTGCGCGAACCTGCTCGCCGACGCGCAGCATTCGCTGCGAGGGTGCCGAGGATGTGGGTCTTGTTGCCATTGTTCTCTATCCCAAACGAAGCGGGCGCCGGACTGGATCATCCGGCGCCCGTCCAAGATTTCAATCGTGATGCGATCAGAGCGTGCGCGTGATATGCTCGACGCGGAAGCACTCGATCGTGTCGCCGGCGCGGATATCTTCGTAATTCTCGAAGGCCATGCCGCATTCCTGGCCGACTGGCACTTCCGAGACTTCGTCCTTGAAGCGCTTGAGAGTCTTGAGCTTGCCTTCGTGGATGACCACGTTGTCGCGGATGAGGCGTACGCCCGCACCACGCTCGACCTTGCCTTCCGTGACGCGGCAACCCGCGACCTTGCCGACCTTGGTGATGTTGAACACCTCCAAGATTTCGGCATTGCCGAGGAAGGTCTCGCGGCGTTCCGGCGACAGAAGACCCGACATCGCTGCCTTCACGTCATCCACGAGATCGTAGATGATGTTGTAGTAGCGGATTTCGATGCCCTGGCGCTCGGCTAGCGTACGAGCCTGCGAATTGGCGCGGACGTTGAAGCCGATGATGGCGGCACCGGAAGCCTCTGCCAGCGAAAGATCCGATTCCGTGATGCCGCCGACCGCCGAGTGAACGATACGGGCCCGCACCTCGTCGGTGCCGAGCTTTTCGAGAGCACCGGCGATCGCTTCGATCGAACCCTGCACGTCGCCCTTGATAACCAGCGGGAATTCCTTGACGCCGGCCGTCTGGAGCTGGCTCATCATCTGTTCCAGCGAGCCGCGCTGGCCCGAATGGCGGGCAGCTGCCTTGTCGCGGGCGAGACGCTGACGATATTCCGAGATCTCGCGGGCGCGGCTTTCGTTCTCGACGACGGCGAACTTGTCGCCGGCCTGAGGCGTGCCGGAAAGGCCGAGCACCTCGACCGGCATCGCCGGCGGCGCTTCCTTCACATGCTCCCCCTTGTCGTTGACGAGGGCGCGCACGCGGCCCCAGACATCGCCGGCGACCAAGATCTGGCCAGGCTTCAGGGTACCGTTCTGAACGAGAACCGTGGCAACCGAGCCACGACCGCGGTCGAGCTGGGCTTCGATGACAGTACCTTCCGCGGTGCGGTTCGGGTTGGCCTTGAGGTCAAGGATTTCCGCCTGCAGCAGAACAGCTTCCAGGAGCTTGTCGAGGTTCTTGCCGGTCTTGGCGGACACTTCGACGTCAAGCGTTTCGCCGCCCATCGATTCCACGAAAACTTCGTGTTGCAGCAACTGGTTGCGCACCTTCTGCGGATCGGCTTCATGCTTGTCGATCTTGTTGATCGCCACGATAATCGGAACACCGGCCGCCTTGGCGTGATTGATCGATTCGATCGTCTGCGGCATGACGCTGTCGTCGGCGGCCACGACGAGGATTGCAATGTCGGTCGCCTGCGCACCACGGGCACGCATAGCCGTGAAGGCGGCATGGCCGGGGGTGTCGATGAAGGTGATCTTCTGGCCGTTCTGCTCTACCTGGTAGGCACCGATATGCTGCGTAATGCCGCCGGCTTCGCCAGCAACCACGTTGGCATGCCGGATGGCATCGAGCAGCGAGGTCTTGCCATGGTCGACGTGACCCATGATGGTCACGACCGGCGGACGTGAAACGCGGTCGCCTTCCACGTCGGCAACGTTGAAAATGCCGAGCTCGACATCGGATTCGGAAACGCGCTTGACAGTATGGCCAAATTCGCCGGCGATGAGTTCTGCAAGGTCGGCGTCGATTACGTCGCCCGGCTTCATCATCTGGCCTTCCTTCATCAGGAACTTGATGACGTCGACGGCGCGTTCAGACATGCGCTGTGACAGTTCTTGAATGGTGATGGTCTCCGGCAGAACGACTTCGCGGGAGATCTTCTCACGCGTTTCCTGCATCTGGCTGCGGCGGAACTTTTCCTGCCGGCGGCGCATGGAAGCGAGCGAACGTCCGCGTGCATTGCCTTCGTCATCCACGTCTGCCGTGGTCACGGTCAGCTTCCCGCGGCGGCGGTCATCCTCACCCTTCGGGCGGGTTGTTGCGGGCTTTGCTGGTTCCGGACGAATCGGGCGCCCGCGAACTGGCCCGCTGCGCGCAGGGCCGCGATCGTCGTCTTCGGATTCGTCGCGGCGGCCACGAGCGCCGGTCGGTGCGCCAGGCGCAGGCCGGGCGACGGAAGGCGACGGGGCGGCTTCCGGCCGGCGTGCGGCCGGTGCAGATGGGGGCTGCTGCGGACGCGGGGTTTCGATACGTGCTTCCGCGGCAGCAGCCGGTGCTTCGGCCACGGCCGCTGCTGTGGCCTCGGCTTGGCGTGCAGCCTCTTCGGCAGCGCGCAGCTTAGCCTCTTCCGCTTCAGCGGCCCGACGGGCGGTCTCTTCAGCGGCGCGGCGCTTTTCGTCCTCGGCACGACGGATAGCGTCCTGCGCATCACGGGCCTGTGCTTCGGCAAGCGCGCGGCGGCGGGCGTCCATTTCCTCGGGTGAGAGATGGTTCAGCACGACGGGGCGCGGACGGTCCTGCTGGCGAGGCTGCTGGTAGGATTGCTGCGGACGCTGGTTGCTCTGGCCGCCGGGCTGGTGGATGCGCGGAGCCGGACTCGGCTGCTGCGGGCGAGCCTGTACGGGCGCCGGTGCCGGTTCCGGCGCGCGTACTGGAGCTGAGGGCGCAGGCGTCATCGGCTTTTCATCTTCGGGCCGCATCGGGCGCCGCTTGCGGGTCTCGACAACGACCGCCTTGGTGCGACCGCGACCCATATCCTGGCGCACGGTACCCTGGCTCATCCCTGATGGTTTCAGGGTGAGGGTCTTCTTCCCCGTTACGCTGAGTGTCTTGTCGTCGTTGCTATCGGTCATTCGTTCCCGTTCCTTCGGACAGGGAACGATGAAACCATCACACCCTGTCAATCACATACAATCGGTCAATGATATTGGGGCCGGCTTCCGCCGGTGACCGCATCATTGTTTTTGCTGGCCAGCGCCGCCCGGTGCCCGGGACTGACCGCCGTTACGGTACTGTTCGAGCATCTTTGCGCGCTTCACTACACCCTCACCTGCCTGCCCTGCAAGCACCGCGGCATGGATAAAAGTATTCTGGCCCATCACCCCTTCCATTTCGCCCTCCGAGAAGAGGCGGAAGGAAGGTATTTCCTCCTCGGTTTCCATTCCGAGGTGCCAGGCCTTGCGGGCCTGGTCTATTTTTCTGACCCCATCGGCTGCGGCGTCCGTCGAATGGAACACCGCAAGCGCAGCCCCGCTGCGGATCGCGGCATCCACCTTTGCCGAGCCGGTGACGAGCTGGCCCGCCTTGCGCGCCATGTTCATCATCTGTAGGAGCTGCTGCAGAAGCAGCCGCTCCACCCGCTCGCCGAGGTCGTCGGCCGCCTTCACATCAGCCTTGAGGGCGCGGGCGAAGAGCTTCTTCGCCACCGCCTTTTCGACCAGTGACCGATCGATCTTCACCCAGCAGCCGCGTCCCGGCAGCTCACGCTTCAGGTCGGGCACCACCGTCCCGTCAGGGGCAGCTACGAAGCGGATCAGCTCGTCCGGCGATCCGCTTTCACGTGTCACGATGCACATGCGGCCGTTCACGTCGTAACCTGCAAGATCGTCGTCCTCAGCAGATGCGTGCGGCCGAACGGTCATTATGCGTCCTGCTCGGCAGCGTCGGCTTCAACAGCCTCGGCGTCCTTCGCAAGGTCTTCTTCGGTGATCCAGCCGGCGAGCAGGCGCGCCTGCACGACCATCTGTTCGGCTTCTACGCGCGAAATATCGAACTTCGAGAATAGGCCCTCGAACTTCTTCGTCTCGCCATTCTTACGCTCGGTCCAGCCGACGAGGTCGTCGGCAGCGCAGCCTGCGAAATCCTCGATCGTCTTGATGCCGTCCTCGCCGAGCGCAACCATCATCTGGGCGGTGATGCCGTCGATCTGGCGCAACTCGTCAGAAACGCCGAGAGCCTTGCGCTTCTCATCCATTTCCGCCTCGAGCTTCTCGAGGAATTCGCGGGCGCGGGTCTGGATTTCCTGCGCCGTATCTTCGTCGAAACCGTCGATCGAGGAGATTTCATCGAGATCGACGTAAGCCAGCTCCTCGACAGCGGCGAATCCTTCCGAAGCCAGGACCTGGCCGACCATCTCGTCGACGTCGAGCGCGTCCATGAAGAGGTTGGTGCGCTCGTTGAATTCCTTCTGACGGCGCTCCGACTCTTCGGCTTCCGTCATGATGTCGATGTCCCAGCCCGTCAGCTGCGACGCGAGGCGGACATTCTGGCCGCGGCGGCCGATGGCGAGCGAAAGCTGCTCGTCCGGAACGACCACTTCGATGCGCTCGGCATCCTCGTCGAGAACGACCTTGGCGACTTCAGCCGGCTGCAGGGCGTTGACGACGAAAGTCGCCGGGTCCTGCGACCAGGGAATGATGTCGATCTTCTCGCCCTGAAGCTCGCCGACGACGGCCTGAACGCGCGAACCGCGCATACCGACGCAAGCGCCGACAGGATCGATTGAGCTATCGTTCGAGATCACGGCGATCTTGGCGCGCGAACCCGGATCGCGGGCAACCGACTTCACCTGGATGATACCGTCGTAGATCTCAGGCACTTCCATGGTGAAGAGCTTCACCATGAACTGCGGATGCGTGCGCGACAGGAAGATCTGCGGACCGCGCTGCTCGCGACGGACATCATATACATATGCACGAACGCGATCGCCATAGCGAACGTTCTCGCGCGGAATCATCTCGTCACGGCGAATGATGCCTTCGCCGCGGCCGAGATCGACGATGACGTTGCCATATTCGACGCGCTTGACGGTGCCGTTGACGATTTCGCCAACACGGTCCTTGAATTCGTCGAACTGGCGGTCACGCTCGGCTTCGCGCACCTTTTGCACGATGACCTGCTTGGCCGATTGTGCGGCGATACGGCCGAAATCCATCGGCGGCAGCGGATCGGCGATGAAGTCGCCGATGGCGGCGTCGGGGTTGCGGTCGCGGGCCAGCTCCAGCGGGATCTGCGTGGAGTAGTCCTCGGCCTTCTCGACGACTTCGAGCAGGCGCTGCAGACGGATTTCGCCGGTCTTCGGGTTGATATCGGCGCGGATATTGGATTCGGTACCGTAACGGGAACGCGCCGCCTTCTGGATGGCATCGGCCATCGCGGCAAGCACGATTTCTCGGTCGATGACCTTTTCGCGCGCCACTGCATCTGCGATCTGCAGAAGTTCGAGCCGGTTTGCACTGACTGCCATTGTTCTGTTTCTCCGTCCTTGACTACCCGGGTTCCCGTCCCTGGAGCTTGCGTTGATCGGTTATTCTTCGTCGTCCGCTTCGTTCTGGTTCGCAGCCTGCGCCTTTGCCAGCTTGTCGGCGCGCAGTGCATCACGGATCAGATCGTCGGTCAGAATAAGTTTGGCATCGCTGAGCGCGGTGAAGGGGATGGTGACCTTCTGCTCTTCGCCATAGGCAACCTGATCGCGTTCGATCGTAAACCCTTCGGCGTCCGCTTCGACGATCTTGCCGCGGAAGCGCTTGCGATTGCCGATCATGATCGACGTTTCGCACTTCACGAGGTGGCCCTGCCAGCGAGTGAAATCGGATTTCCGCACCAGAGGGCGGTCGATACCCGGCGAAGACACTTCGAGATGATACTCTTTATCGATCGGATCTTCCACATCGAGCACCGGAGAAATCGCCATGGAGACCTGCTCGCAGTCTTCGACGGTCATCGTGCCGTCGTTCTTCTCGGCCATGACCTGCATCGTCATGCCATTCTGGTTGAGCATGCGGACGCGAATGAGGCGGAAGCCGATGTCGACGAGTACGGGTTCGATAATGTCAGCAAGACGCTGGTCAAGCCCGGTCTCGGTGATCAGCCGCGGCTCATGTTGATTGTCTGCGTTTGTCAGATCCGACAAGCGGTGCGCTCCCTGCGATTTCTGGCATTCGGGATGATCGCGCTAATAAAAAAGAGCGGGTCCTTGCGGCCCACTCTTCATCGTACGATCAAGAATTTGAGTGCCATATAGTCCCGTTTTTTAGAAATTGCAAGGTCGGACGCGATTCCGCCTCTCCCGCCGCTTCAAGGACGAGCTAACCTATGGCGAGCATCCGTCTTCCGAATATATAGCTATTGAAGCATAGCGATAAAAGCGGGAGGAAGCGTGGTCGATAGCTCATCAACGTTTGCGCCTTTGCGGCATGAAACCTATCGCAGCATCTGGTTTGCGAGTCTCGCCTCGAATTTCGGCGGCCTCATCCAAGCCGTCGGTGCCGCCTGGATGATGACGAGCATTACTTCGTCCGAAGATATGGTTGCGCTGGTCCAGACCTCGACCGCACTGCCGATCATGTTGTTTTCGCTGATCTCGGGCGCTCTCGCCGACAACTATGATCGGCGCCGGATCATGATGACGGCGCAATCCGCCATGCTGGTTGCCTCGATCCTGTTGACGGCCTGCGCCTTTGTTGGCTGGATTACACCCGGACTGTTGCTTTTCTTCACATTTCTCATCGGCTGCGGCACGGCGCTCAACAACCCTTCCTGGCAGGCCTCGGTCGGCGACATGGTGCCGCGCGCCGATCTACCGAACGCCGTCACGCTGAACAGCATGGGCTTCAACATAACCCGCAGCGTCGGTCCGGCGATCGGCGGCGCCATCGTGGCGGCTGCCGGTGCGGCCGCGGCCTTTGCTGTGAACGCGCTGAGCTATGTTGCCCTGATCTATGCGCTGTTTCGCTGGCGGCCGACAACGCCGGCCTCGTCACTGCCGCGGGAAGCACTCGGCAGCGCCATCTTTGCCGGCATGCGCTATATCTCCATGTCACCCAATCTGGAAAAGGTCCTCCTGAGAGGGCTGGTTTTTGGCATTGGCGCGAGCTCCATCCAGGCACTGCTGCCCGTCGTCGCGCTCGATCTCGTCTCCGGCGGGCCTCTGACCTACGGTTTCATGCTTGGAGCCTTCGGGATTGGCGCGATTGGCGGCGCGGTGCTCAGCAACAGACTGCGCGACATGGTTTCCAGCGAAACGATCATCCGTCTGGCCTTTCTCGGTTTTGCGCTCAGCGCGGTGATCGCGGCTCTCAGCCCAAGTGCCGTGCTCACCTCCGCCGGGCTGCTCATTGCCGGCGCCTGCTGGGTTTCGGCGCTTTCGCTCTTCAACACGATCGTCCAGCTCTCGACGCCACGCTGGGTGGTCGGCCGCTCCCTGTCGCTCTATCAGACCGTCACCTTCGGCGGCATTGCCGGCGGCAGCTGGCTCTGGGGCATTGCCGCCAACAATTATGGCCTTTCCAACGCATTGTTGATGTCGGCTGTCGTCCTGCTCTCCGGCGTCGTCATCGGCCTGCGCTTTCCCATGCCGGCTTTTGCCTCCCTCAATCTTGATCCGCTGAACCGCTTCATCGAGCCGGCTCTCGGCTTGGACATCACACCACGCAGCGGCCCGATCGTCGTCCAGGTCGATTACCAGATCGCTGATGAAGACCTGGCCGAATTCATGGCGTTGATGGGGGAGCGGCGGCGCATCCGCATTCGTGATGGCGCCCGACATTGGGCTTTGATGCGCGATCTCCAAAGTCCCGGACTGTGGACAGAAACGTATCACACTCCGACCTGGGTCGAGTACATCAGGCACAATCAGCGTCGGACGCAGGCCGACGCCGAAAATACCGACCGGCTTCGTGCACTGCACCGTGGCGATGGCATGCCGGGTGTTCGCCGTATGATCGAACGCCAGGCCATCCCGCCTGTCGATGACGTCTTCCACAAGGCCCCGATCGATCTGCATCATTGAGACCAGACATGCATATTTTCAGAACCGCACGGCAATCCGATCTTCCTGACATCGTCCGCCTGCTCGCCGATGACGATCTCGGCAGCACGCGGGAGGTCGTCTCCGACCCAATCGACGCACGTTATCTCGCCGCCTTCGCCGCGATCGACGCGGATCCAAACCAGCTGCTTGCCGTTGCAAGCGACGAGACCGACCGGGTTACCGGCTGCCTGCAACTGAGCTTTCTTCCCGGCCTTTCGAGAACCGGCATGTGGCGAGGTCAGATTGAAAGTGTGCGTATTGCAAGCCACCGTCGCGGTTCCGGGCTTGGCTCGCAATTTATCGAATGGGCAATGGCGCGTTGCGCAGAGCGCGGCTGCGGTCTCGTCCAGTTCACCACCGACAAGGCGCGCGCAGATTCGATCCGCTTCTATGAAAAGCTCGGCTTCGTGGCGAGCCATGAAGGGTTGAAGCGCAACCTGTAACAGGACCTGTGGGCTTTACCTCAGCTTTCCCTTCATCGACGCCTCGGGGAAGCAGGTCGGTTTCATGCCGTTCTTTTCCTGCCACTGGCCGATCGAGCGGCGTGTCTTGTAGCCCGGCAATCCATCGGTGCCGCCGACATCGTAACCCTGCCGCTCCAGCGCGCGCTGCATGGCGGCAACATCCGAGCGCAGCATCTTGCCAACATCACCCCATTGCCCCTGGAAAGCACCGGAGCCGAAGGCGATGCGGTCGGCGAGATTGCCGATGTACAGCGCATAGAGGTCGGAGTTGTTGTACTCCTTGATGACGTAGAAATTCGGCGTGACGATGAATTCCGGCCCGTCGCGCCCGGCCGGCACCAGCATCATGCCCTGCGCCTTCAACTCGCCGGACGGAAAGCCTTTGCCGGAAATGCGATCGATGCCGAGCGACGCCCAATGGGAGAGCGGCTTAGCAAGGTCAGGTCCCTCCTGCGCACAGGATACGGCTTGCGGGATCGTCACCTCGAATCCCCAGTCGCGGTCACGCTGCCAGCCCTTTTTTACGAGGAAATTGGCGATCGAGGCAAGCGTATCGGGCACCGAGGTCCAGATGTTGCGATGACCGTCGCCGTCAAAATCGACCGCATATTTCAGATAGCTCGTCGGCATGAACTGTGGCTGTCCGAGCGCGCCTGCCGACGACCCCTTGAAATCTGCAGGGGTCACGTCTCCCCCGTCGAGAATATGCAGGGCGGCGATGAGTTCCATGCGGAACATGTCCTTGCGCGTCGACATAAAGGCCTTGGTTGCCAGCACCTCGACCGCCGAACTGGGGATCTTCGCCGCGCCGAAGCCGGTCTCGCGTCCCCAGATCGCCAGCACGATCGAGCCCGGCACGCCATAGGTCTTCTCAATACGGCTCAACGTCGAGGCATATTGCGAGGCAAAGCCGCGCCCGGTCACCGCAAGCCGTTTCAGCCGGTCCTCATTGAAATAGGGACCGGGAGAGGAAAACTCGGCCTGGGTCTGCTTCTGTTCCTGCGGCGGCGGAAAGCCGGGAGGGGCGAGATCGGTCAGGGTCCAATCCAACTCGACACCGGAAAAGGCGGCGCGGAAAGTCTTTTCTGATATGCCGTTCTTCTTTGCTTCAGACCAGAGGTCGGCCTGCACCCATTTTTCGAATTGCGCTTCGACATCCGCCTTGGAGGGGGCAGCGTAAGAAGGGATCGTGGACAATGTCAGCAGGGCGGCGCCCGCAAGAAGAAGCCGGCCAAAGAAGCCCCTATTCATATATCCCCCTAGATTGTCGTGCGCGCACGAAGCGCTGCAGACAGCGTACCCTCGTCGAGATAGTCGAGTTCGCCCCCCACAGGCACCCCATGCGCGAGCCGCGTGATCTTCACGTTGAGATCGGCAAGCTGATCGGTGATGTAATGCGCCGTCGTCTGCCCTTCGACGGTCGCATTGACGGCGATGATGATTTCCTTGATGCCGCCTTCGCCGACGCGGTTGATCAGTCCGCGGATATTGAGATCGTCAGGCCCGATACCGTCGAGCGGCGAGAGCGTGCCGCCGAGCACATGATAGGCGGCATTCAGTGCGCCGGCGCGCTCCAGCGCCCAGAGGTCGGAGACATCCTCGACGACAATGATGACGGACCGGTCGCGTTGTGCGTCGGTGCAGACGGTACAGGGATCGACCGTATCGACATTGCCACAGCGCGAGCAGATCTTCACCTTGTCATAGGCCTCGCCCATCGCATGCGAGAGAGGACCGAGAAGCTGGTCCTTCTTCTTGATGAGATGTACTGCCGCTCGCCGCGCCGAGCGCGGCCCGAGGCCCGGCACTTTCGCCAGAAGCTGGATCAGTTTTTCAATTTCGGGGCCGGTGACTCGCTTTGCCATGCGCCTTTCTTAACTGATATGGAACGGAAACGGAATCACGGAAGGATTAGCTGACTGATGAAAATCCTCGCAGTCTGCAAGGGCGCAGCAGAACGCTTGCCCGGTAAGAGTTACAAGACAGGTATTTTCAAACATGCCGTCAGCGGCGGCGTCATGATCGATGCCGAAGGTCTCGTTGGCGACGCCATCTGCAACAGAAAACATCATGGCGGCGTCGATCAGGCTGTCTATCTGGAAGGTTCGCTCAGCCTCGACTGGTGGGCGAACGAACTCGGCTATCCCGTCGAACCCGGCACTTTCGGTGAAAACCTCGTCATCGAAGGACTGGATAACCGTGATGTCACGGTTGGCGACCGCTTTATTATCGGTGAGCTGATCTTTGAAGTGACGTCCTGCCGCATTCCGTGTGCCACCTTCGCAGCAAGAATGAACGATCCGACATTCGTCAAGCGCTATACCAAGGCGGCACGTCCCGGCATCTATTGTCGCGTGATCGCCAATGGGATCGTGGAAGCCGGAATGCAGGTCGAGCACAAGTCATTTCCGGGCGCCCCAGTCACGATGCCGGAAATGATGGAAACTTTCGGACGCCGGCTTTCAGCCGCAGACCGCGAGCGCTATCTGGCAGCGCCCGTTCATTACAAGCTGCGAGCCGTGCTGGAAGCACAGCAATAGCTCAGCGTATCGCGATCGTAACGGCGGCACCCGCCATCGTTCCCGCACTCACCCGATTGGCGATCCGGACCGCACGGCGGCTCTTCAGGAAACCGCGGGCTTTTGCGGCGAGGAACATCCAGCTGAAATCGACGATAGCCAGAACGACGAAGAGCGTGACGACGAGTTCCGCCCAGCCGGCAAGCGATACCGCGGGAATGTCGATGATCGATGGCAGAAGCGCCACGTAGAACACCATGATCTTGGGATTGCCGAGCGCAATCGCCAGGCCGGCGAAAAACATCCGGCCACGTGAACGCTCCTGCGGCAGCTCCTCTTCCTCGACATCGGCTCTGGCGAACCACATCCGCCAAGCGAGATAAAGAAGATAGATGACGCCGAGCCATTTGATGACGACGAAGACGTGGTAGAAGCTTTCGGCAATCGCCGAGAGACCGGCAACGGCGCAGGTCAGCCAGATCGCATCCCCGGCCCACATGCCAAACAGGAAAGGCAGCACGTCGCGTGCGCCTTTTGAAATGACGCGGGCGACAAGCGCCGCAATGCTCGGTCCAGGTGTCCCGGCGGCAATAAAAAGAGCGCCGGCAAAAACCAGCAGTGTCGTTACCGTCATCATCTCCCGTATCCTCCCCGGGGCAGCTCATTACCGGATAAGTCTATGAATCAGAACGGCAGCTTGAAACCGGGCGGGATTGGCAGGCCGGCCGTGAGCGCCTTGGTCTTTTCGGCGGCAATGGCTTCCGCCTTGTCCTTGGCGTCCTTGTGGGCCGCAACGATCAGGTCTTCCAGGATTTCAACATCGTCTTCCCTGAAGAGCGAGGGGTCGATCTTCAGGCTCTTCAGCTCGCCCTTACCGGAGATGATGACGGTGACGAGACCGCCGCCGGCCTTGCCTTCGGCGGTCAGCTCGGCGATTTCCGCCTGCATCTGCTCCATCTTGGCCTGCATTTCCTTGACTTTGCCCATCATGCCCATAATGTCGCGCATCGTCTTCTCCTTCTTGAAACTAGAATTCTAGGTCGTCGCCGGGCAGGATATCGCCCTCCTCGGATTCGGCTGCGGCCGGTGGTTTGACCTCCTCGGCTTCTTCCTCCAGCGTCGGAGCTCGCACGCGTACGTCGATGATCTTGGCGCCTGGAAACTGGGCGAGGATCGCCGCAACATCAGGGTCCTGGCGCGCGTCGCTGACGCGCTGTTCCTGCGCTCTCGCTTCCGCCTCCACCATCGTCGGCCCGCCTTCTTCGCGGCTGGTGCTGACGATCCAGTGAATGCCGGTCCATTCCTTCAGCTTGACGGCAAGCTCGTTGAGCAATGTGCCCGGTGCGCCCTCGGTGAGGTTGACGTCCAACCGGCCGGGCTCGATGCGCACCGGGCGGACGAAGTTGCGCACTAGCGCCTTCAGCTTGACGTCCCGCTTTTCGGTGGCGAGGTCGACGATATCGCTGATCGAATTGACCGGAACGACGGGCTTCGGCACTTCCGCCGGCCTCGTTTCCAAACGGCCGAGATTCTGCGGCTCCGGATTGGGAACGGCCCGCAGCATGGCGGTCAGCCCCGAGGGTTGCGGTCGCGGCGCGGGCTCGGGAGCCCGTGCCGTCACGTTGGTCTGGTAGGGAACGCGTGTGCCGTTGCCACCGCCATTGCCCGAAGGAGCAGGTGAGGACGGGCGTGGCGCACCACCTTCGTTGGAAAATTCCGCTAGTCGCCGCGCTGCATCCTCGGGTGCCGGCAGATGCGCCGCATGCGCCAGCCGGATCAGCACCATCTCCGCAGCCCCTGCCGTGCGTGAAGAGTTCTCTGTCTCGGGAATACCCTTCAAGAGCATCTGCCAGATGCGCGACAACGTCGTGACTGCGACACCCTGGGCAAATTCGGCTGCCTTGGTGCGCTCCACTTCGCTGAGCGAAGGGTCGTTCGCGGCATCCGGCACATATTTCAGCCGCGTCACCAGATGCGTGAAATCGGCAAGATCCGTCAGCACCACGACCGGGTTGGCGCCCGCCTCGTATTGGCTCTGGAATTCGTTAAGTGCGCTCGCGACATCGCCGCGCATAATATGCTGGAAAAGATCGACGATGCGGGCGCGGTCGGCAAGGCCGAGCATGCTGCGTACGGCTTCTGCCTGCACCACACCGCCGCCATGAGCGATTGCTTGGTCCATCAGCGACAGGCCGTCGCGGGCAGAACCCTCGGCCGCACGCGCGATCATCGCCAGCGCATCGGGCTCAGCCTCGATGCCTTCCTTGGCGGCGATCGTCGAAAACAAGCCGACGAGATCCGACGCGCTGATGCGACGCAGGTCGAAGCGCTGGCAGCGGGAGAGAACCGTGATCGGAACTTTGCGGATTTCCGTCGTCGCGAAAATGAACTTCACATGTTCTGGCGGCTCTTCGAGCGTCTTCAGCAGTCCGTTGAAGGCGGCAGTCGAAAGCATGTGCACTTCGTCGATGATATAGACCTTGAAGCGCGCCGAGACCGGCCGGTAGCGCACCTGCTCGATGATCTCTCTGATATCGTCGATACCGGTATGCGAGGCGGCGTCCATTTCGATCACGTCGACATGGCGGCCTTCCATGATCGCCTGGCAATGTTCGCCCGGCACCCGAAGGTCGATCGTCGGCTTGTCGATTTCGGCGGTCTTGTAGTTGAGGGCACGGGCCAGAATGCGCGCCGTCGTCGTCTTGCCCACGCCGCGAACGCCAGTCAGCATATAGGCCTGCGCAATGCGGCCGGTCTCGAAAGCGTTGGTGAGCGTGCGGACCATCGGCTCCTGGCCGACCATCAGGTCCGTAAAATCCTTGGGGCGGTATTTGCGTGCCAGCACCCGGTATCCGGTGCCCGTCGAGGCGGCATCTTGTGATTGTCGCTCGGTGTCGCTCATCGCCCTGCTTGCGCCCGAAAGCCCGGGCTTCTTGGAAGAGAAGGTGGGAGGCTGGCACGATGACCCGTGCCGGGGCTCGTTAGGGCTGCTTCCTTCCGGACCTGACCCGGTTGGCGAGTGGCTCGTCCACCACCAACCTCCCGGATGCACATATCGGCAATATCATCATCAAAAGCAAGCCAAGCACCAAAAAAACTGCTAGTTCATTGTAAAACATGAGGAGAACGCTCTTGAGCGATTTCGTGCTCGACCCCAGGCTCGAAAACGACAGCACAAATATCATGGCAACTGGCCTATGCGATGTCAGATTGTCGAAGGATGCCCGCTGGCCCTGGTTGATCCTGGTGCCGCGCCGGGCGGACATTACAGAAATCTTCGAATTGACCCCGCTTGACCAGGTGTTGCTGACCTTTGAGATCGAGCTTGTCTCCTCAGCACTCAAGAAGGCGACAGGTGCCACAAAAATCAATGTCGGGGCTCTTGGCAATATCGTCCGCCAGCTTCATGTTCATGTCATTGCGCGTTCCGAAGGTGATGCGAACTGGCCGGGGCCTGTCTGGGGCTTCGGCAAGGCCGAGCCTTACGAGGACGCAACGAGAGACGAATTGATAGCAAAGCTGCGGGAAGCCCTTTTACCATGAGTCATTCGCTTTTCGATTCGGATGTGCCGCATCCGGAACCTAGCAATCTCACCGCCTTTGCCGCCAACGACCTGAGCCGCGACAGTGAACATCGCGACGAGGGTTCGGTCGAAAAGGCGCTTGCCCGCGAAGGCACGCATATCTTCGCCTTCGCCAAGGACAAGTTGGTGCTGAAGCACGACGGCCAGGTACTCGATCCGCTCTTTGCCCGCTACGAGTTGCACGAGTTGAAGCCGAATTGGGACGAGACCGTGCTGCTCGGCTATCGCAAGACCGGCGAACCGCGCCTTGCCGTCCCCGTCGGCATCGACGTCGAGGATATGGCGAGCCAATATAAACCGGTCGACGGCCGTTCGCTCTTTCGCGACGAGCTCGTCGATGAAATCCTGCTCGGCGAATTCGCACAGGCTGCAAGTCTCATTCGTTGGAACAACGACAACCAATTTTGCGGCCGTTGCGGCTCGGTCATGGAAATCCGCATCGGCGGTTACAAGCGCGTCTGCACCGCCTGCGAACATATGATCTTTCCGCGCACGGATCCCGTCGTCATCATGCTGACGATCGATGAGGAGCGTGATCTTTGCCTGCTCGGCCGCAGCCCGCATTTCGCGCCCGGCATGTATTCCTGTCTGGCGGGTTTCCTGGAGCCTGGAGAGACTATCGAAAACGCCGTTCGCCGTGAAACGCTGGAGGAATCGGGGATCAAGACCGGCCGTATCCGCTATCATGCCTCGCAGCCCTGGCCGATGCCGCACTCGCTGATGATCGGCTGCTATGCCGAGGCGAAGTCGCGCGATATTCATCGCGACGAGGCTGAACTCGAGGATTGCCGCTGGTTTACCCGCGAGGAAACCGTCGAAATGCTAGAGCGTCCCGGTGTCAACGGCAAGGCGCCGCCGCCGAAGGGCGCGATTGCCCATCGCCTGATGCGCGATTGGGCCGAGTGGAAACGCTGAACAAAAGGTCGGAGAGCACGGATGATCGCAACCCGGCCCAGCCTGTCTGCATGAGGGCATAACCATGGTCGCCCGCTCCGAACGGCTGCTGACCCTGCTTCAGACGCTCCGGCGCTACCGGCGGCCGGTCACCGGCACGGTACTAGCCGAAGAAACGGGTGTCAGCCTGCGCACGCTCTATCGCGATATTGCGAGCCTTCAGGCGCAAGGCGCCATGATTGAAGGCGAGGCCGGCATAGGCTACGTGCTGAAACCAGGCTTCATGCTACCGCCGATGATGTTTTCCGAGGAAGAGCTGGAAGCGCTGGTGCTTGGCTCCCGTTGGGTGGCACGCGCCGCCGAGCCGCGCCTGGCCAATGCCGGCGCCGATGCATTGGCAAAGATCGCCGCCGTGTTGCCGCCCGACCTGCGCGATATGGTCGATTCCGCCACGCTTTTTGTCGGCCGCAAACGACAGGATGAGGACAAGGCGGATGTTTCGGCAATCCGCAAGGCAATCCGCCTGGAGCGTGTCCTAGAACTGCACTACGGCGACGAACAGGGACGTATCTCCCGCCGCCGTATCTGGCCCTTCGCGCTCGGCTATTTCGAGCATGTACGGATCATCATGGCCTGGTGCGAACTGCGTCAGGATTTCCGTCATTTCCGCACAGATCGCATCATCGACATGACGATCCATGACGCGCGTTATCCCCGCCGCCGCACCGTTCTCCTGAAGGAATGGCGGGACACGCAGGATACTCCGATCGAACATTAGAGCCTTTCCTGGCTAGATTGCAGCATTCTGCCGGGCATCTTTGCGCCAGGATCAAAGGCGATCGGCTCGGACGTACCTGGGGGTATGCCCGTCGCCAATCGCCTTTGCCCTGACACAAACCTGCTCCGGCAGAATGCTGCAATCTAGCCAGGAAAGGCTCTAACGCTACTGCCATAAACTGTCAGCAGGAGGCGCTATTGTCAGTACCAGTCCAGCAGGAAAGGAGTACTGATCATGGGAATGCCTCAAGTCGTTCGATATGCCGGCCGTCGTACTTCCGTCGAAGCCGGAAAGACCCTTCGCTCTCGTCTGGTGCGGCTGTTTGCGGATAGGTTCGCAAGAGCGTCATCACGCCGTCCCCGCCTGGATCTCGAGACGATGCCGCAATGGCGCAAGCGCGATCTCGGCCTTGCGGACGGCCATGACTGGCGCGTCGGCGACGATCTCTTCCGTTAAGCCCACACGCCGACCTTATTGATATTCCTCCCGGTGACGATGCGGCGCTGTCCATAGTGCCGTTATCGGAAAGCTGCTGTCATAAATTGGCAGCAGCTTTTGGCCGGGCATCTTTTCAACCCAGTGGAGAACTGAAATGACCAGCCCCAATCTCATTATCCTCTATGTCAAAGATCCCGCCGAAAGCGCTGCCTTCTATCGCAATATTCTGAGCCGCGAGCCGGCCGTAGAGGCGCCGAACTTCGTCGCTTTTCCGCTCGATGGCGGCTTCACTCTCGGCCTGTGGCGCCGCAGCAAGGTCGAACCGCAGCCCTCGGCGATTGGCAACCGCGGCGAAGTCGCCTTCATGGTGGCAGGCGATAATGCCGTCGCCCGGCATTACGAAGATTGGCGCAGCCGCGGCCTGCCCGTTGCCCAGGAACTGACTGAACTCGACTTCGGCCCGACTTTCGTCGTTCTGGACCCCGATGGGCACCGGTTGCGTGTTTGTGAGCCGGATAAATAAGTATAGCCATAAGGCCTCTCTGACCGTCTGCCAGAGAGGCTTTTTAATTCCTAGAGAAGTCCGCGCATCGGATGACCCTTGTAGACACCGAGGATGCGCACCTTCTCCGAAAAGAAACGCAATTCCTCCAGTGCCCGACGCACATGCGCGTCGTTCGGATGGCCCTCGATATCGGCATAGAACTGCGTCGCTACAAATTTTCCGCCGAGCTGATAGCTTTCGAGTTTGGTCATGTTGATGTTGTTCGTCGCAAAGCCGCCGAGCGCCTTGTAGAGAGCAGCCGGAATGTTGCGGACGTTGAAGACGAAGGTGGTGACGATCTTTTCGTCATGGGTTGACCGTTCTGCCCATTCTTCGTCCCGCGACAGCACCACGAAGCGCGTCACGTTGTTTTCCGTGTCCTCGACATTCTCAGCGATAATATCGAGACCGTAGAGGTCGGCTGCAAGACGCGGCGCGAGCGCTGCCATGGAGCGATCGCCGGTTTCCTTGACGAGTTTCGCAGCCCCCGCCGTATCGCCGGCGATCACAGGCTTCCAGCCATTGGCGCGCACGATCTTGCGGCACTGGCCGAGCGCATGGATATGGCTGTGCACGGTGCGGATTTCATCCTTCGTTACCCCCGGCAGCACCATGAGCTGAAAGCGGATCGGCATGAAATATTCGCCGATGATGTGCAGTCGCGATTCCGGCAGCAGGTGGTGGATGTCGGCGACCCGGCCCGCGATCGTGTTCTCGATCGGAATCATGCCGATATCGGCGTCGCCGTTGTCGACCGCGGTGAAGGCGTCCTCGAAGGTCTGGCAGGGCAGCGGTTCCATGGTCGGAAACATGTCGCGGCTCGCCATGTCGGAATTGGCGCCGAACTCACCTTGGAAGGCGATCCTGTTGGTCTTGATGTTCATGAGGAAAATCCGTCAGTTGGCCTTCGCTGAGAGAATGCGTCGCGCCTTTTCGAGGTCAGCGGGAGTATCGACACCGAGCGGAACCGTGTCAACGATCTCGACATCGATGCGCATGCCCGCTTCGAGCGCTCTGAGCTGCTCCAGTGATTCGCGCTTCTCGAGCGTAGAAGGACCGAGCGAGACGAAGCGTTCGAGCGCTGCTCGCCGATAGGCATAGAGCCCGAGATGATGATAGAGCGGGCCGCTGCCATAAGGCGCGGTCGTTCGGGTGAAATAGAGCGCGTGCAGGCGGCTGGCAGACACCGGCGAGCCAACGACCTTGACGATATGCGGCGCTGTCTTGTCCTCGTCGTTGTCGATCTCGGTCGTCAGCGTTGCGATATCGACCTTCTCGTCCTCAAGCGGACGCAACGCAGCACGCACCGTTTCCGGCTCGATCGTCGGAAGGTCACCCTGGACGTTCACAATAAATTTCGCTTTCCCGTCCGGATCGACCTTTGTTAGCGCCTCGAAAATGCGGTCTGAACCGGACTGGTGGTCCTGTCGCGTCATGACCACCTCAAAGCCCGCGGCAGCGACAGTATCAAAAACCTGCTGATCGTCGACGGCAACAACCACCCGGCCGATCGCCGCTTCCTGTGCCCGTTTCGCCACCTGCACGATCATCGGCAAACCGCAAATATCGGCCAGCGGCTTGCCCGGAAGGCGGGTGGAGGCCATGCGTGCGGGGATCAGCACCAGCACGTCGTCTAATTTTGAATCACTCATTGTTCGGGCCTTCTAATCCGGGCTGAAAAGTGGCAAAAAGTCTCACGCACAAGACCATTTAGGCAGTTGCAACGGATAGCCAAAAGACATAGGTTCCGCGCAATTTCAAGATGGTCCGGTTTCTGGTCTGCCGGCTGCAAGGGGAGCATTGCAGATGAATTCATACGTCAATACGGCCGTGGGGGCGCTGCTGGGAACGGTCTTCGTTCTGATGTCGGTATCCATTGCCTCCGAGGGGATCTTCCATTCCGAGGCGCCGGAAAAGGAAGGTTTTACCATCGTCGCCGAGGAGGCACCCGCTGCCGGGGGTGAAGGCGCACCTGCTGCCGTTGCTGTTCCGATCGCAAAGCTTCTTGCCAGCGCCGACGCCAAGGCCGGCGAAACCATCTTCAAGAAGTGTCAGTCCTGTCATGACGGCACCAAAGGCGGACCGAACAAAGTCGGTCCGAACCTCTATGGTGTCGTAGATCGACCGATCGCCTCGCATGAAGGCTTTGCCTATTCCTCTGCCATGAAGGACTTCTCCAAGGGCGGCAGCGAACATTGGACCTTCGAAAACCTCAACAAGTTCCTGACGGCGCCGAAGAAGGACGTTCCGGGTACGGCCATGGGCTTTGCAGGTCTGCCGAAAGATCAGGATCGTGCGAACGTTATCCTCTACCTGCATACGCTGGCTGATTCGCCGGTTGCCCTGCCGGATCCGAATGCTCCGGCTGCAACGCAGTAAGAGCAACAAAATTTCTTCGAGAAGAGCCCGGTCGCAAGCCCGGGCCTTTTTGTCACTTCAGGCGCCAAGAATGTAGGCCCAGAAGGAAACGGTGATGGCGCCGAGCGCCGTCGTTACCGTAATCGTGGAAGCGGCAAGGCTGTGACCGACGCCGAACCGATTGGCGATCAACCAGGCATTCACCCCTGTCGGCACAGACGAGGTCAGCACCAGCGCCGCTGCCCATTCGTTGCTAAGGCCAAAAAGACGGCTTGCCGCCCACACGCAGCCGGGCAGCAGCAGCAGCTTGAATGCCGAGGTTACGCTGGCGATCCCGACATTGCCTGAGACGCCGTATTTCTGGAGCGCCATACCGAGCGATATCAGTGCCGCCGGACCAGCCGTGCCGGCGATCTGCCCGACGACAGAGTTTACCGTTGCAGGCATGGTCAGGCCCGAAACATGAAAGGCAGCACCTGCCGCAATGCCAATGACGAGCGGGTTATGCAGCAGATTGAGGCCGATCTGCTTTAAT
Organism: Rhizobium sp. BK650; assembly: GCF_014195325.1. Classification (GTDB taxonomy): domain Bacteria; phylum Pseudomonadota; class Alphaproteobacteria; order Rhizobiales; family Rhizobiaceae; genus Rhizobium. The sequence goes on from NZ_JACIBK010000002.1 coordinate 85,995, forward strand.
ACCAAGGCCATGCTGCGGTCGGTCTTTCCGGAAATCTTGCGTTCGGCATGTTCCATCATGATTGTGCCGGCGACCATCATGACCGGCAGATGTACGGCAAGCAGGATGGAAAGGGCGACAAGACCCTCACTGCCGACGGTGCGCTCGACCAGCGGCAGGCCGATGAAGATGTTGTTCGCGAAGGCCGAGGACACGCCGGCGAGCACGCCGATCCGCTCGTCGCGGCCGAAGAAACGCGTTGCGACGATGTGCCCGGCCGTCCATGTCACAGCGACGCCGGAAAAATAGACGGTCCAGAGCCGGAACGGCGACGCGCCATGGAAATCAGCTCCGGCGATGGTGCGGAAGAGCAGCAGCGGGACGGCGATCTTGAAGACGAACTCGCTCAAGGCGTCGCCAACATTTGCGGTCAGCACGCCGATGCGGACGATCAGCCAGCCGATGAGAATGAGAAGGAAAATGGGAAGAACGTCGAAGATGATGGCTGACATACTGCTGCTCTGCGCGGGGGTATCCAGATCTAGCAGCAAATTGGCGGCCATGACAAATGCGCGGGACCGATTTATTCCGCACCGCAATAAAAAAGCGGGCTGAGCCCGCTTTCTGCATCCGGTCCTGTCGGAAACCAGATCCAACACTGCCAGTTCATCCGTGGTCAGCGCCGTTCCAGTAAGACTGAAGGGATCATCCCTTCCGCAACCAGCTTTACGAAAAACTGCATGCCGATCTTTCCGATGAGATTTTTAGGTAGGCAAGGTGACAACGGCATGACGAATAAGCGGCAGTTTTGCGAAGACTTATAAGGCTGTGTGCTATTTATCCTTCCAATACCGGCAAATTTCGCTAAGACCGACTACCGGCTATCACAAAATCCGGGACTTCCCATTTCATGACCAAATTCGATGTTCTGACAGTCGGCAACGCAATCGTCGATATCATCGCCCGTTGCGACGACCAGTTCCTCATTGACAACAAGATCACCAAGGCTGCGATGAACCTCATCGATGCCGATCGCGCCGAACTGCTCTATTCCCGCATGGGGCCGGCACTTGAGGCTTCCGGCGGCAGTGCGGGCAATACGGCCGCTGGTATTGCCAGCCTCGGCGGCAAGGCCGCCTATTTCGGCAAGGTCGCGGAAGACCAGCTCGGCGAGATCTTCGCGCATGATATCCGTGCCCAGGGCGTTCACTATCAGACAAAGGCCAAAGGCACGTTTCCGCCGACTGCGCGGTCGATGATCTTCGTCACCGATGACGGTGAGCGTTCGATGAACACCTATCTCGGCGCCTGCGTCGAACTCGGGCCTGAGGATGTCGAAGCGGATGTAGTCGCGCAGGCCAAGGTCACCTATTTTGAAGGCTATCTATGGGATCCGCCGCGCGCCAAGGAAGCGATCCTCGATTGCGCCCGCATCGCACATGAGAACGGCCGCGAAATGTCGATGACTTTGTCTGACAGCTTCTGTGTCGATCGCTACCGCGGCGAGTTCCTGGATCTCATGCGGTCCGGCAAGGTCGACATCGTCTTCGCCAATCGCCAGGAGGCACTGTCGCTTTACGAGACCGATGATTTCGAAGAGGCGCTGAACAAGATCGCCAAGGATTGCAGGATCGCTGCCGTGACCGTGAGCGAAGACGGGGCCGTGATCCTGAAGGGCAACGAGCGCCATTACGTCGATGCAATCAAGATCGACGAGCTCGTGGATACCACGGGCGCTGGCGACCTTTTCGCCGCGGGCTTCCTGTACGGATACACCCAGGGCCGTTCGCTGGCAGATTGCGGCAAGCTCGGCTGCCTTGCCGCCGGCATCGTCATTCAGCAGATCGGCCCGCGGCCGATGAAATCGCTGGCCGAAGCCGCAAAAGAGGCGGGCCTTATTTAAAGGCCTCGCCCGGATAGGCGCCCCAGATTTCCGACTGCGCCACCCAGCCCTCGGCGCCGTCGGTCTTTGCAAAGCACCACTCTCCGCTGCATTCGCCAATCGTGATCATTACGCCGGGCTCCAGCTTTGCGACGATGCTGGAGGACGGTTGCGCTTCACGGCGGAGGTTGACATAGACGCCTTTGCCCTTGCCTTTCATCCACGGCGCCGCGATAGCGGCGCGCTGGCCTGACAGCAGCGACTGGTTGACCCAGCCCTCGGTGCCATCGGCATCGCGGATGCGGCGCCAGTTGTCATATTCCTGGATGATTTCGACCGGCAATCCGGATTTCAGATAGAGCCAGGAAACGGCGTAATCCGTTCCCGGTCCGATGCGCAGATTGACGCGCTTGGACTTCAGCGTCACGAAGCGCGGCAGCGGCAGGCCGCTCGGCCCCTTGGCTGCCGTTTGGGCTTGCGCAAATTCAATTGTGCCTGCGGATACGGCAAAGGCGACCGCCAGGACGAGGCAGGACTTCAGAACAGTGCGACGCATGGAAGCTTCCGTTGGCTCGAATTCGAAGCAGGCCCTGCCTGCTCGTTTTCCGGGATTCCCCGGTCGCCTCGCGAGTTTTGTTTGTCTTCGCGTGCGGGTCTGGTAGAAAATGCCCGGAATGGGGAAATGATCGCCCAACTTGGTTAAAGACCTCTGAACAAGGCACCGCAAGCCGCTATGACGACGAAGAAAAAACCGAAGGTCTACATAACCCGCAAGCTGCCTGATGTCGTCGAAACTCGCATGCGCGAGCTTTTCGACGCCGAGTTGAATATAGACGACACGCCACGATCCGCCCTCGAACTTGGCGAAGCTGTCAAAAGCTGCGACGTCCTCGTTCCGACAGTGACGGATCGGATCGACGCGGCCTTGATCGATCAGGCCGGGCCGCAGATGAAGCTGATCGCAAGCTTTTCGAACGGTACCGATCATATCGATGTCGAGGCTGCCGCACGCAAAGGCATCACCGTCACCAACACGCCGAATGTGCTTACAGAGGACACTGCCGACATGACGATGGCGCTGATCCTCGCCGTACCGCGGCGAATCGGCGAAGGCGCGCGTGTGCTGACCGACAGGCCAGGCGAATGGGCCGGTTGGTCTCCGACCTGGATGCTCGGACGCCGCATCCATGGAAAGCGCATCGGCATCGTCGGAATGGGCCGCATCGGCACGGCCGTTGCGCGACGCGCCAAAGCCTTCGGGCTGTCGATCCATTACCACAACCGCAAGCGGGTCCACCCGGCGACTGAAGATGAGTTGGAGGCGACCTATTGGGAAAGCCTCGATCAGATGCTGGCTCGCGTCGATATCGTCTCGGTCAATTGCCCCTCGACGCCGGCCACTTTCCATCTGCTCTCGGCGCGCCGGCTGGCGCTGCTGCAGCCGACGGCCTACCTCGTCAATACGGCCCGCGGCGACGTGATCGATGAGGCCGCGCTGATTAAAAGCCTGCGGGAAGGAAAGATCGCCGGTGCCGGGCTCGATGTCTTCGAGAACGAACCTATGGTCAATCCGAAGCTGGTAAAGCTCGCCAATGAGGGCAAGGTCGTGCTGCTTCCGCATATGAGTTCGGCAACGATCGAAGGGCGCGCGGAGATGGGCGACAAGGTCATCATCAACATCCGCGCCTTCATTGACGGCCATCGTCCGCCGAACCGGGTGCTGCCGGGACGGTGAGGGCCCTGAGGCACTCACACCCTTAGTCGATAAGCGCTTTCCGCATCTCGATGAACGTTACGCGCGCAAAGCCTGGATGAGACCTCTCAGCGGTTTTGGCAAAGCCCCAGGCAGTGAAGGTCGCGTGATTGCCGATGAGCTCTATCCGCGTCTCAAGCCTTAGCGCCGGAAGGCTGAGGTCGCGCGCCGTCTCTTCTGCGACCGCCAGCAGGCGACGGCCGATGCCCTTGCCCTGCGCGGATGGCAGAACCGCAAGCTTTCCGACGTAGAGGCAGTCTGGCTCCGGGCGCAGGAAAATGCAGCCGACGAGCTGTCCGTCATTCTCAACGGCGTAAGCGATTTCTGCCTTTGTTTTTTCTACCAGCGATTCCGCCGTCAGGCGGATTGCCGAGGAGGGCGGATCGATGCGGCCTTCCATATAGGCAAAGGATGCGAGAATGAGGTTGAGCAGTTCGCCCCAGCGGGCAAAGCTCCCATCGATGCGGAAAGGGGTCATGCAGTCTTGCTCTGCCTCGCGCGCCGACGCTTGTAGCGGATGGTGTCGAAGCGAGCCGAGAGCGCATCATAGAGCAGCAAGCGGCCGATCAACGGTTCACCAGCACCGGTAATGAGCTTGATCGCCTCCATGGCCATCAGCGTGCCGATGACGCCCGTCAGTGCACCGATGATCCCGGCCTCCGCGCAAGCGGGGATCAGGCCGGCCGGCGGCGCTTCCGGAAAAAGATCGCGGTAGCCGGGATTGGCGGTACCGTCTTCGCTAGCCTCGTAAGGCTTCAGCACTGTCAGCGATCCGTCGAAGCGGCCGACAGCACCCGTAACGAGCGGAATGCGCGCTTCCTCGGCCGCATCGGCGGCAGTATAGCGTGTGTCGAAATTATCTGAACCGTCGATCAGCAGGTCGAAACCGGAAAGATGCCGGCGCGCCACCTCGGCCGAAAAGCGTTCGGTGAACCGGATAACCTTGATATGCGGATTTAGCCGCGCGATCGCTTGCGCAGCACTTTCCGTCTTCAGTTCACCAATGGTGCCTGAATCGTGGATGACTTGCCGCTGCAGGTTGGAGAGGGAAACGCGGTCGTCATCGGCAATGCCGAGCGTGCCGACACCCGCGGCCGCCAAATATTGCAGGATCGGCCCACCGAGCCCGCCGGCGCCGATGACAAGCACGCGCGCGGCCTTCAGCTTTTGCTGCCCTGCGCCGCCGATTTCAGGCAGCAGGATATGACGATGGTATCGTGCAATTTCGTCAGGGCTCAGAGGTTCCATGGGCACGATGCTATCACGCCCTGAACCGGCAGGAGAAGTGCTATCGCTCATTCGAGAATCTTCCCGTCGGCAACCGTGAAAAACTGCGCCCGCTCACCGAGTGCCGCAAACATCGAGCGGTCTGTTCCAGTCATGAAGGCCTGGCCTCCGAGCCCGTCTATCAGGTCGAACAATGCTGCACGGCGGCCTTCATCGAGATGGGCAGCGATCTCATCCAGAAGCAGAATGGGCGCATGGCCCGTAAGATTGCCGACGAGCCGCGCATGGGCAAGGACGAGGCCCACCAACAGGGCCTTTTGCTCACCGGTCGAGCAGCGGGCCGCTTCCATCTGCTTCTCGCGATGATGCACGATGAGATCGGCGCGATGCGGTCCCTCCAGCGTACGCCCGGCGCCGGCATCGCGGTAACGGCTGGCAGCCAGCATCGCCATGTATTCGTCCTCGAGGTCGACTGAGGGCCTGAAAAACTGACCATCCATGAAACCCGCAAGCTGCAGCGATGCGGAAGGGAAGGGGGATGTCTCGTGGCTTTCCTCGATCAGCCGCGTCAGCAGGCCGAGCATTTCCTGCCGTGCGAGCGCCATCGCAATCCCGAGGTTTGCCATCTGCGCCTCGATGCCTGAAAGCCAGGAAGGATCGAAGCGGCCTTCGTCGAGCAGCTTGTTGCGGCTGCGCATAGCGCGTTCGAAGTCGCTGGCGCGTCTGCCGTGTTCGGGGTCGAGCGACAGGACGAGCCGGTCGAGAAACCGTCTGCGGTCCGATGAGCCGCCGGTAAAAAGCCCGTCCATGGCTGGCGTCAGCCAGAGCACGCGCAGATGGTCGGTCAGCTCGTCGACCGTTTTCGCGGTCGTTCCATTGATGCGCAGCCGGCGCGTCGTCGTCTCGTCGCTGGTATCGATTCCGGTGCCAATCTCGACATCGCCTTCCATGCCATCGAGTTCGGCAAAGATCGAGAAGCCGCCTGCGGCATTCACGCGCGTTACGTCGCCATAGGCGGCGCGGCGTAGCCCGCGTCCGGGCGACAGAAAAGAGACGGCTTCCATGAGATTGGTCTTGCCGGCACCATTGTCGCCGGTCAGCACCGCATGCCGCCCGTCGAGCGAAAGCGAGGCCGATGCGTAATTGCGAAAATCGGTCAGCTTCAGACGGGAAAGGGAAACCTTGTGCGGCATCGGATATCCGGAATCGTTAGGGCTGACAGCTAAGCCGAAGCCGCACGGATATCAAGGCTGGGACCTGCTCATGTCCCTAATGCATGCGAGGAATGGGAGTTTCGAGCTGGGCCTCAGCCTCTGCAATTGCCTTCTCTATCCAGTAGAGGAGATCTGGCCGACCTACGATCGACCCGCGCAAGGATTTCAACGAGTCGAGGAGCATCATCAGCTTTTGGCGGCGCGTATCGATGACGATACTGTCGGCATCATGTTTCCCGGTGGGAGCGGATGTCATGGCAGTATTCGAAGCCTCTCGTCAGATCGGGTTCCCGGCGCGACTAACTATCGCCGCATGAAATGAAGTCAACCAAAAGCTGTTCAATTTTTCGTAACATCGCCGTAAAGTCATCAAATTGGCAGCTGAAATTGTAGAACCTGCGGGGCAACAACTGCTTAGCGGGGCATAATGCCCAAAAAAAGTCGGTTGAAATTTGCAACTTCCGGGTTGAGATATTCAGCTGACGCTATATGGTAAATAAAGGGTTTACCGGGAGAGAGCGCAGCAGTGCCAGATCCGATTGATATCATTGTCGGTCGCAACGTGAGACAACTGCGCGCTCGCCGGCGTGTTTCTCAACTGGAGCTCGGCGAAGCACTTGGCCTTACATTCCAGCAGATACAGAAATACGAGAAGGGGACGAACCGCGTCTCTGCCAGCAAGCTGCATCAGATAGCGGTCTTTCTGGGAGTTGATATCTCCGAGCTTTTCGAGGGTACGGGTATCTCCCAATTTGCCAATCGCGTTGAGCTGAGCCCTGAGGCCTATGAACTGGCGGTCAGCTATGACAGGTTGAGTTCGTCTGCAGGCAAGCAGGCGGTCAAGACGATCCTCAATCTCATGAACGGCCAGGCAACCGAAAACGCCGCCTGAAGCGTTTCACGCGTTCTTCAAATGATGAATTCAATGAAGCTCGCGCTCGTGTAGCGCAACGAGCAGAGCATCCTGCGTCTGATGGCCGGCATGATAGAGATCGATCGCAATGCTGGCGATCGAAAGGCCCTGCTGGCTGCGGAGCTTGATGTTGCGTTCAGCGCACCACGAATAGAGCGCACCTGCCAGCGCATCGACATCTTCGGGCAGGTAGTTGGGAAAGTTGGTTGCCGACATGGAGATACCCTCTGTTAGTCCGGACTATAGGCCGAAGACAGTATGGATTTCAGGAACTTGCAAGGGCGATTCGGCCTCTGCGTTAACACAAAACATCTGCCGGTCGGCCTGCGTCCCAGCCCGATACATGTGTTCAGAAATGGAGCGCCCATGAAAAAAAGCCGGAGGGGGAACCTCCGGCTTTTTGCAATCATCAGCGCTATCGAAATCAGCCTTCGAAGAATTCCTTCATCCGGGCAAAGAAGCCCGTCGATTCCGGATTGTTTTCCTTAGAGGAAAGCTGCTCGAATTCCTGCAGAAGCTCGCGCTGGCGCTTGGAGAGTTTCTGCGGCGTCTCGATCTGGATCTGGATATAGAGGTCGCCCGTCTGGCTGGATCGCAGCACAGGCATGCCCTTGCCCTTCAGGCGGAACTGTTTGCCCGCCTGCGTTCCCTCGGGAACGGTGACGCGCGACTTGGTGCCGTCGAGTGTCGCCACATCGAAGGTGCCGCCGAGCGCTGCCGTCGTCATGGAGATCGGCACGGCGCAATAGAGATCGGCTCCGTCGCGCTGGTAGAACTCATGCGGCTTTACCGACAGGAAGATGTAGAGATCGCCCGCCGGACCGCCGCGCATGCCGGCCTCGCCTTCGCCCTGCAGGCGAATGCGGGTGCCGTCCTCGATGCCCGAGGGAATGTTGACCGAGAGCGAACGCTCTTCCGTCACACGGCCCTGGCCGTGGCACTTCGGACATGGATCCGGAATGATCTGGCCGCGGCCGTGACAGGTCGGGCAGGTGCGTTCGACCGAGAAGAAGCCCTGTGCCGCGCGTACGCGGCCCGAGCCCTGGCAGGTGCCACAGGTCTTCGGCTGCGTGCCCGGCTTTGCCCCGGAACCGGAACAGACGTCGCAAGTGATCGATGTCGGAACGCGGATCTGCGCCGTTTTGCCGGAAAAGGCCTCTTCCAGCGAGATTTCCATATTGTAGCGAAGGTCGGCGCCGCGTTCGCGCCCGCCGGAAGAGCGTTGGCGCCCACGGCCGCCGCCCATCATCTCGCCGAAGATGTCCTCGAAGATGTCGGAGAAGCCGCCGCCGGCAAATCCGCCCCCGCCGAAGCCGCCGGGACCTCCCATGCCGCCCTGTTCGAAGGCCGCATGGCCATACCGGTCGTAGGCCGCGCGCTTCTGCGGGTCCTTCAACGTTTCGTAGGCTTCGTTGATTTCCTTGAACTTGCGTTCCGCGTCTTTGTCATCCGGGTTCTTGTCCGGATGGTATTTCATTGCCAGCTTGCGGAAGGCGCTTTTCAGCTCTTTCTCATCCGCCGTCTTGGCTACACCCAGAGTTTCGTAAAAGTCCGCTTTTGCCAATTTAAGCCCCGGAAATGGATTTCCGGCTGCCATGGTGAGCAGCCGGATGTCTATCGTCTAGAGTAGGCCGCAACCCCGTATTACGCGGACTTCTTGCGGTCGTCGTCCTTGACTTCTTCGTAGTCGGCATCGACGACGTTATCGTCCTCAGCAGAAGCGTTGGCTGCGCCGCCTTCGGCCTGCTGGGCTTCATAGATCGCTTGGCCGAGCTTCATGGAAACTTCCATGAGCGTCTGGGTCTTGGCCTTGATGTCTTCGGGATCGGCATCGGTTGCGTCGGCCGCAGACTTCAGAGCGGCAATCGCATCGGAGATCGCGTTACGGTCGGCTTCGGAAACCTTGTCACCATAGTCCTTGAGCGACTTTTCCGTGGAATGAACAAGGCTTTCAGCCTGGTTTTTGGCTTCCACGGTCTCGCGGCGCTTCTTGTCCTCGGCAGCATGAGATTCGGCATCCTTGACCATCTTTTCGATGTCGGCGTCGGAGAGACCGCCGGAAGCCTGGATGCGGATCTGCTGTTCCTTGCCAGTACCCTTGTCCTTGGCCGAAACCTGCACGATACCGTTGGCGTCGATGTCGAAGGTGACTTCGATCTGCGGAACGCCGCGCGGTGCCGGCGGCAGGCCGACGAGGTCGAACTGGCCGAGCAGTTTGTTGTCGGCAGCCATTTCACGCTCGCCCTGCGAGACACGGATGGTGACGGCCTGCTGATTGTCTTCCGCAGTCGAGAAGGTCTGGCTCTTCTTCGTCGGGATCGTCGTGTTGCGTTCGATCAGGCGGGTGAAGACGCCGCCGAGCGTTTCGATGCCGAGAGACAGTGGGGTTACGTCGAGGAGCAGAACGTCCTTGACGTCGCCCTGGAGAACGCCGGCCTGGATGGCGGCGCCGAGAGCGACGACTTCATCCGGGTTCACGCCCTTGTGCGGTTCCTTGCCGAACAGCTGCTTGACGACTTCCTGGACCTTCGGCATGCGGCTCATGCCGCCAACGAGAACGACTTCGTCGATCTCGGCTGCCGTAACGCCGGCATCCTTGAGGGCTGCCTTGCACGGAGCGATGGTGCGCTGGACCAGGTCATCGACCAGGCTTTCGAGCTTGGCGCGGGTCAGCTTCAGCGTCAGGTGCTTCGGACCGGAAGCGTCGGCCGTAATGAACGGCAGGTTGATTTCGGTCTGCTGCGAAGAGGACAGCTCGATCTTTGCCTTTTCGGCAGCTTCCTTGAGGCGCTGCAGGGCGAGCTTGTCGTTCTTCAGGTCGATGCCGTTGTCCTTCTTGAACTCGGCAACCAGATATTCGACGAGACGCATGTCGAAGTCTTCGCCGCCGAGGAAAGTATCGCCGTTGGTGGACTTCACTTCGAAGACGCCGTCGCCGATTTCGAGGATCGAGATATCGAAAGTACCGCCGCCAAGGTCGTAAACGGCAATCGTCTTGCCATCCTTCTTGTCGAGGCCGTAGGCGAGCGCTGCAGCGGTCGGCTCGTTGATGATGCGGAGTACTTCAAGGCCAGCGATCTTGCCGGCATCCTTGGTTGCCTGGCGCTGCGCGTCGTTGAAGTATGCGGGAACGGTGATGACGGCCTTTTCGACCTTTTCACCAAGATAGGATTCGGCGGTTTCCTTCATCTTCTGAAGGATCATCGCGGAAATCTGTGCGGGCGAGTAGCCCTTGCCGTTGGCTTCGACCCAGGCGTCGCCATTGTCGCCCTTGATGATCGAGAAAGGAACGAGCCCTTTGTCCTTTTCGACGGTCGGGTCTTCATAGCGGCGGCCGATGAGGCGCTTTACGGCGAAGAGGGTGTTCGTGGGGTTGGTGACTGCCTGGCGCTTGGCCGGCTGGCCGACAAGGCGTTCGCCGTCATCGGAAAATGCCACCATAGAAGGGGTCGTGCGCGCGCCTTCCGCGTTCTCAATGACCTTTGCGTCTTTGCCGTCCATGACTGCGACGCAGGAATTTGTCGTTCCAAGGTCGATACCAATTACTTTTGCCATGTCATTCTCTCCTTGAAGCAAGCTGTCGGAACCCCGAGAAGGCATTTCCCTGACAGCCCCTTACGGGATGGGTCTACTAAGATTACGCAATCGTGATTGCGGTGATGCGGCGTATATAAGGAGCGGTTTTCTGGACTGCAAGGCGAGAAATGGCTTGGAATCCAGCAAAACGAATGTGTTGCCTCAATTTTTACAGTAGTTGGAAAAAGGCCTGCTTTGCACCTGCAAACCTCGCAATCTTGCATGCCTCGCTTTGCGCGGGACGTGCTGCCGCAAGGCACGCGGATCCCGTTCAATACTGTTACTGCCCCATGATGAGGTCAAGCAGCGTCGTGTGCCGCGGTTGCGCTCCTCCGGCATTTCCAGAGGGGACCGTGTCGTCGTAGCCGCCGCCGGCAACATCTGCAGGCGGTACAGGTCCGCCCCCGTTTCTACCAGTGACGGGAATGGCTGCCTGCCGCTGTCCGGGCGCCGGTGGATAGCGGTTCAAATCATCATTGCCACCGAAGACGCCGGAAATGATGCTGCTGACCGTCGAAGGCTGTTCGGGCACCGGCTGTGCCTGCGCCATCGGCTGTCCGCCGTTGGGGTCGATGCCTGGAGTGGTTCCGGGATCGGCGAATGTCTGGCCCATGCCGAAGAGCGGTGCCGGAGAAAGCCCCTTATGCGCGGCGACCATGAATTCTTTCCAGGCCTTGGCCGGAAGCCCGCCGCCGGTCACCTTCTTCATCGGCGTGCCGTCGTCATTTCCGAACCATACGCCCGTCGTCAGGTTGCTGGTGAAGCCGACGAACAGCGCATCGCGCGAATTTTGCGTCGTGCCCGTCTTGCCGGCCGCCTGCCAGCCGGGAAGCTTGGCGCTCGAACCGGTACCGCCGTTGATGACGCCCATCATCATCATGTTCATTTCGGCAACAATCTGCTCGGAAAGCACGCGCGGAGGATTATCGTAGGTATTCTCGTAAAGCACTTTGCCATCGGTGGTGGTTACCCGGCGGATCACATGCGGCGTCGCCTTATAGCCGCCGTTCATGAAGGCGGCATAGGAGGCCGTGAGCTCCATGAGCGACACTTCCGAGGTGCCGAGTGCGATCGAGGCATTGGGTTGTAGGTCCGATTCAATGCCGAGGCGATGGGCGAGCTTGATCACCTGATCCGGCCCGTCATACATCACAAGCTGGGCGGCCACCGTATTGAGCGACTTGGCGAGCGCCGTGCGAAGCGTCACTTCGCCATTATATTTCTTCTCGTAATTCTCCGGCGTCCAATTGCCGATGCGGATCGGTGCGTCGTTAAATACGGAATCCGGTGTCAGGCCCTTTTCGAGCGCGGTCGCATAGACGAAAGGCTTGAAAGAGGAGCCCGGCTGGCGTTTGGCTTTGACGGCGCGGTTGAATTGGCTCGTCGCATAATCCCTGCCGCCGACGAGCGCTCGGATCGCACCCGTGCCGTCGATCGAGACGAGGGCTGCCTGCGACGCGTCGAACCTGCCGCCCTCCTTGTCGAGCACGCCGATCAGCGACTGCTCGGCCTTTTTTTCGAGCGTCTTGTCGATCGTCGTATCGACGATGACGTCTTCCTTCACGTCGCCGACCAGGCCTTGCAACTCGTCCATCACCATATCGGCGACATATTGTCCGGCGCCCGACCAATAGCTGCGGGCAGAGGCCGGCGTCTGCGACATCGCCGTCTTGATTTCGTCGGCGCTGATATAGCCCTGATCGCGCATCGCCTGCAGCACGACCTGGGCGCGGGCATTTGCCGCCTCCGGATCACGCGCCGGCGAAAGACGGGACGGCGCTTTCACAAGGCCAGCAAGCAGGGCCGCTTCGCCGAGGTTCACATCCCGCGCCGATTTATTGAAATAACGGCGGGAGGCCGCTTCCACGCCATAGGCGTTCGAGCCGAAATAAACGCGGTTGAGATACATCGCAAGGATCTGGTCCTTGGTATATTTCTGCTCCAGCCAGAAGGAGAGCAGCACCTCCTGCACCTTGCGCTCCAGCGTGCGGTCGGGCGAAAGGAACAGGTTCTTGGCGAGCTGCTGCGTCAGCGTCGAGCCCCCCTGGATCGGCTGGCCGGTCAAATTGTTGACGAAGGCACGCGCAAGGCCGAACGGATCGACGCCGAAATGCGAATAGAAGCGCCGATCTTCGATGGCGATGACGGCTTCCGGAATATAGGGCGACATGCTCTCCAGCGAGAGCGCCTCGCCGCCGGTCGTACCGCGATTGGCGATCACGCTGCCATCGACGGCTGTGATCTTGACATTCGGCGGCCGTTCCGGGATTGCCCAGGTGCTGGCGCTCGGCATACGCGACCCGTAGTAGAGCACGAGCCCGGCGACGCCGATGCCGGCCCAGATGCCAAGCACGACGCACCAATAGATCACCCTGCGCAGAAATATGAACAGGCCGCCGCCGTCGCGTTCCCGCGGCTCGGGACGGCGCTTGGCCGGTACGCGGCGTGGCGCCGGTGATCGCGATGCGCGCTTGGCGCCGTGTCTGCCGTCGATGCGGTCGTCGTCATCGAGCGCGAATTCGTCATCATCCTCGCGGCCGCCACGGCCGTTAAAGGACGGTTCGATTCTTTCATCTGATCTACGTCTGGCTACCATGGCAGAGCGGCGCACCCTTGCTCCAAAGACCGCCCCTCGGTAGCGGTTTTACCCGACTGAACTGTAAATGCGGCGATTTAACGAGCTGTTAAGAACGATAGCCAATAGGTCAAGTGACGCTATTTCCTGCCTTTTTGCTGGTGGCGGGCCTCATTCCAGAATGGCTGCCATTCCTCGCGATGTCGCAAAACCGACATATACAGCCGCGGCCTCCGCTCGCCGAAGAAGCAGAGGGCAACATCCGGCCAGAAAATGACGATCGACCCAATAGGCACACAAAGCTAACGCCGGGAAGTTGCACTACCTGCTTGCGACTCAAAACGCACATCATCCGGGTGGGAAGGGAACCAATACGCTTCGCGGCAGTTTTATCTGCAGCGGGACATACCCCTCACGTCCCGCTCAGATCGGTCCGTCTCCCCTCAACACGTGCCGATCAATATCAGGCCCGGCGTATCACCAGATACGTCGGGTCCTTTTCTTTAGGGGCGATTGGGACCGCGATCGCGGCAATAATAGTCCGCTCCGCGGCGCCAGCGCTCCCGGGGCCTTGAAATGCGGAAGGCGGCTTCCGACATAGTGACCAAGAAATCGCAGCCCCAGAAATGTTGTGCGCATGATCGGCCGTACCGTTTCTGAGATTTGGTCGGATGGATCGTTTAACCGGTCGTTAGCCTTTCCTGATCACTCTGGCTGTGCACTATCCGCTTCTCCCTTGACCACGGATGTACTGGCACTGAGATGAGGCGGGTAACGGAAGGCCGGTTTGCCCCGGCCTTTTTGTTTGTAGATTTCGGACGGCGTGCCACGCAGACCGCGGGCACGCCTTTTCGTTTTAGGCCTTCAGCGCAGCAAGGATGCGCACCCAGGAGCGGATGCCCTTGTGGTAGGAGGCAAGCTCGTACTTTTCGTTCGGCGAATGAATCCGGTCGTCGGAGAGACCGAAGCCGACGAGCAGGGATTCCATGCCGAGCATCTTCTGGAAATCGCCGACGATCGGGATCGAGCCGCCCATGCCGATGACGACGGCAGGCTTCGGCCATTCATCGGAAAGTGCCGTACGTGCCTTGGTCAGAACAGGCGAGTCATAGGAAAGATGGATGGCCGGCGAGGCGCCATGCGGATGGAACTCGACTGAGCAGTCAGCCGGGATCTTCGAGCGAACATAGGCGCGGAAGCTCTCGCGGATCGCTGCCGGATCCTGTGTGCCGACGAGGCGGAAGGAAACCTTCGCCGATGCCTTGGCTGCAATCACGGTCTTGAAACCTTCGCCGGTATAACCGCCCCAGATGCCGTTGACCTCGGCGGTCGGGCGCGCCCAGGTGAGCTCGAGGACCGAGCGGCCTTTTTCGCCCGACGGGACGGAAAGGCCGACTTCTCCGAGGAAGCTCTCCGCCGACTTGCCGAGCGCTTCCCAGGATGCCTTGATGTTGGAGGGTGTTTCCTCGACGCCGTCATAGAAACCATCAAGCGTAATGCGCCCGGTCTGGTCATGCAGGCCGGCAAGAATTTCCACGAGGATATGGATCGGATTGGCGGCAGCACCGCCGAAAAGGCCGGAATGCAGGTCGCGATCTGCAGCGGTCACCACGATTTCTTCGCCGACAAGGCCGCGAAGTGCTGCCGCAATCGCCGGCGTATCCCGATCCCACATGCTGGTGTCGCAGACGAGGGCGTAGTCCGCCTTGAGTTCGGAGGCATTGGCTTCGAGAAACGGCTTCAGCGACGGCGAACCGGATTCTTCCTCGCCTTCGAAGAGAATGGTGACGCGGCAGGGAAGCGCGCCATTGATTTCCTTGTAGGCGCGGCAGGCTTCGACAAAGGTCATGAGCTGGCCCTTGTCGTCGGCGGTGCCCCGGCCGGTCAGGATCTTGCGACCGCTGCCGCCATCCTTGACGGCAGGATCGAAGGGATCGTTTTCCCACAGCTCGATGGGATCGACTGGTTGCACGTCATAGTGACCGTAGAAGAGGACATGTGGTGCATCAGCCAAGGCGCCTTCGTGATGAGCGACCACCATCGGATGGCCGGGCGTGTCACGAACCGAGGCTTCAAAGCCGAGTGTCTTCAGATAGCCTGTGAGCCATTCGGCTGCCTTGCGGCATTCGGCCTTATAGGCCGGATCGGTCGAGATCGACTTGATGCGTAAGAGCTCGAACAGCTTTTCCAGGCTCGAATCGAGATTCTGGTCCGCACGCGCAAGGACAGGATTTAGTTCGGTCATTTCCGACTCCTTCTGAAATTCGGCCGGACGATAGACTCAATTGGCTGCGGTTTCGAGCGGCAAATTTTCCACTCGTCGCGTTAACATCAAACGCCGCAATGGATAAAGTAGAGGTAGCTAATGCAATTTACAGTTATTTAGCACACTCTAAATAATGTTGCCTCGAGGTCGATTTTCGAGGTGATGAATGTTCTCCGTTATTGCCTGCATCAGGGACAATCATGACTGGCGGCTGGTCACCGCTGCTGCAATCGTCTGCCTCATCGGCAGCCTGACGACAATGCTTCTTCTCTCCCGTGCTCAGGAATGCGACGCCGGCCAGCGCAAGCTGTGGATCGGTGCCTCGGCTTTTGCTGCCGGCGTTGGTGTATGGGCTACGCATTTCATCGCCATGCTCGCCTATGATGGCGGCATGCCGATCAGCTACGATCTTGGCCCGACTTCTCTCTCGGTGATCCTGTCGATCTTCGGCTCGTGGGTGGCGATCCTGATCGCCTCGGAGGGTCGAACCGCTAATTCCTTTGCTTTCGGTGGCGTGCTGATGGCGCTTGGCATCACGGCCATGCATTTTACCGGGATGCAGGCGGTCGAGGCGCAGGCACTCGTCGTCTATGATGCCCCAACTATAGTCGTCGCTTTCTCCTCCTGTGCGGCACTTTCTTCCGTCGCCTTCCTCGCCTTCTTCAAGCTGAAGGGAATGAAACGCTTAGCCGCATCGTCGGCCGCCTTCGTGCTGGCAATCTGCGCGCTCCATTTCGTCTCGATGAGCAGCATCACTCTGGTGCCGGACCCCATGCGTAAAGTGGCCGCGATGGCGCTTGCGCCTGAAGTGCTTGCCGTGATCGTCATGGCCGTTTCGACCGGCCTCATTCTTATGGCCTTCGGTGCGGTTTTTCTGGAAAGCCACCTGACTGATCTTCGCGGCCTCGCCAACGTCTCGCAGGACGGCCTCGTCATTTTGCGAGAAGGCAGGATCATCGACACCAATGAACGCTTCCTGTCCCTGTCCGGCTGGAAACTCTCCGAACTCACCGGCCATGTGCCCTCGGCAGTACTGGCGCTCATTCATGCGGAGCAGGAGGGCGATCGCTGGGAGACGCTGTTGATTGCCCGGGATGAGCGGGAAATCCCAGTCGAAGTCGTCACACGGCGTATCGTCTATCGCGGTCGCCATTGCGATGTTCTCGTCGTCCGCGATCTCACCGAGCGAAAGCGGGCCGAAGAGCTGATCGAACATCTTGCCCATCACGATGTCCTCACGGACCTGCCGAATCGCTCGCTTTTCGACACGCGCATTCGCCAGGCCTTGCATGTCGCTGAACGAAAACGAACCCAGGTTGCCCTCGTCTGCATCGACCTCGATCGCTTCAAGGCTGTCAACGATCTCTTCGGTCATTCCGAAGGCGATCGCATCCTGCGCAAGGTTGCGGCAATCCTCAAACGCTGCGTCGATACAGACGACACGATTGCGCGGCTTGGCGGCGATGAATTTGCCGTCATCCAGCCGGGCAAGCAGCAGCCCGATGCCGCGCGCCGTCTGGCAAATCGTATCCTCGATGAATTTGCGGCCGAGATGGATACTGCCCGCGATCCGACGGCCGTCGGCGTCAGCATCGGCATCGCGCTCTATCCTGCGGATGGAGAATCTGCCGAGGAGCTTTGCAACAACGCCGACACCGCGCTTTATCGCGTCAAACATGCAGGACGCGGCGCTGCCTGCTTCTTCGATGCGGAAATGGACGAGTCGGTGCGCGCCCGCCGTCAGATCGAGCATGAACTTCGTCACGCCATCATCCGCAAGCAACTCCACGTCAACTATCAGCCGATCCTTAACGCGCGCAACGGCGAGATCAATGGCTACGAAGCGCTGATGCGCTGGAACCGGCCGGGTCATGGCATGAGCGAGCCGGAAATCTTCATTCCGATCGCCGAGGAAAGCGGCTC
Source organism: Rhizobium sp. BK650 (assembly GCF_014195325.1). GTDB lineage: Bacteria > Pseudomonadota > Alphaproteobacteria > Rhizobiales > Rhizobiaceae > Rhizobium. Next base: position 103,303 of record NZ_JACIBK010000002.1, read on the forward strand.
CATTGTTCAGCTCGGGGAATGGATCCTGCATGAAGCCTGCATGGAGGCCGCCCGCTGGCCGCAACCGCTGTCGATCGCCGTCAATGTCTCTCCGGTGCAGTTTCTGCTGCCCAATCTTTGCGAGCGTGTGGCGGAGATCCTCAAGGAAACAGGCCTTGCGCCCGAGCGCCTGGAACTGGAGATTACCGAAGCCGCGCTCGTGCGGGATCGCAAGCGGGTCATGAACACCCTTCAGCGCCTGCGCGCGCTCGGCGTGCGTATCGTCATGGACGATTTCGGCACCGGCTTCTCCTCGCTGTCCAACCTGCGCTCCTTCCCCTTCGACAAGATCAAGGTCGACCGCAGCTTCACCGGCATCCTGGAACATGACGAAGGCGCCCGCTCGATCGTTCGCGCCATTATCGGTCTGGGACACAGTCTCGGCATGCCCGTCGTTACCGAGGGCGTGGAGACGGAGATGCAGCGCCGGATCGTTGTCGAGGAAGGCTGCGCGCAGGTACAGGGGCTGCTGCTCGGCAAGCCCGACATCGAGCCGAGCATCAAGCAGGCGGCCCGCGAGAGCTTTCTCTCCGGACATGCCGATGCGCCGGTGACAAAGCTCAGGCGCCGTCGCACCGCCTCGCAGTGAACTCAGAGCGCCTTGGCATTGTTGATAAGGCGCCGGATATATTCGAACATCAGCTCCCGCTCGAAGGCTCGGAAACCTTTAAACAGCGCAAGATCGGCCTCGCGCGCCGTATCGATGGCTTTCGTTTCCATCGCCCTGGCTTTCTCGGTCAGGAAGATCAGCTGGGCGCGTTTGTCGGTAGGGTGCGGGCGACGTTCGATCAGCCCGTCACGCACCATGCGTGAGAGCGTATTTGCCATCGTCGCCTGCTCGATATCGACGCGCTCCAACAGCTGCTTCTGGGTCAGCCCGTCTTCGGCCCAAAGTTCCAGGAGTATGGGGAACTGGCCGGGAGAAAAACCGAGCCCTGCCGCACGCTGATGCAGCGAGCGGGCAAAACCCTTGGCCAGCTGGCTGGCAAGGTAGGCACCGGAATCCATTCGATTAAATCCCATGATTGTAAGTTAGGCTCAAAATCGTGCGGTAGACAATGCAACAAATTGTATACGATCAATCAAAACATAGGGGCGAAGCTATTAATTCCTTCGGGAGCTGAAAAACAAAGCCGCCACGGCCTGGAGGAGGGCCATGGCGGCTTGAAAATGGGGACAAAGGCCCGTAAGGCCTTTGTCCAAGCCTGACGCGGGCGGGGGACAAGCCGGCTATCAGACCCGCGGCGCGATCAAACGCCGGTAAGCCAGATTTGTGATTGAAAATGTGGTTTTTCAAGGGAAAGAGAAAAAACTGCCTATTACAAATTAGTAACAGTTTGGTGAGGCGGAATCTTTTTGCGCAGCCAAGTTTATATGGACCTTATCAGGCCGGCACGCTATCCATGCTGCCATGAAAAAAGGCGATCATCTCTTCCTCGTTGACGGTTCGGGATTCATCTTCCGGGCCTTTCATGCTCTACCGCCGCTGACGCGCAAATCCGATGGCCTGCCGGTCGGCGCCGTCTCGGGTTTCTGCAACATGCTGTGGAAGCTGCTGAGGGATGCACGCAGCACCGATGTGGCTGCCACGCCGACCCATCTTGCCGTCATTTTCGACTATTCGTCGAAGACCTTCCGCAAGGATCTCTATGACGCGTATAAGGCGAACCGTTCAGCGCCGCCCGAAGAGCTGGTGCCGCAGTTCGGCCTGATCCGCGAGGCGACGCGCGCCTTCAATCTTCCCTGCATCGAGACGGAAGGTTTCGAAGCCGACGATATCATCGCGACCTATGCCCGCCAGGCCGAAGCCGTCGGCGCCGACGTGACGATCGTCTCCTCCGACAAGGATTTGATGCAGCTCGTCACGACCAATGTCCACATGTACGACAGCATGAAGGACAAGCAGATCAGCATCCCCGATGTCATCGAGAAATGGGGTGTGCCGCCGGAAAAGATGATCGACCTGCAGGCCATGACCGGCGATTCCGTCGACAATGTTCCGGGCATTCCAGGCATCGGCCCCAAGACGGCTGCCCAGCTTCTCGCCGAATATGGCGATCTCGATACGCTTCTTGAGCGTGCCCACGAGATCAAGCAGGAAAAGCGCCGCCTGACCATTCTCGAAAACATCGACAAGGCAAAGCTCTCCCGCGAGCTCGTACGTCTGCGCACCGACGTACCGCTGGAACTCGATCTTGACGCGCTCGTCCTGGAGCCGCAGAACGGCCCCAAGCTGATCGGTTTCCTGAAAACCATGGAATTCACGACGCTGACGCGCCGTGTCGCCGAATTCTGCAATTGCGACGCCAGCGAGATCGAACCCGCCTTCGTTAAGATCGAATGGGGGGCGGATGCACATGGTCCGGATCTCGATTCGGCCGAGCCGGAACCTGTCGCTGGCGCCGTCCCCGAAATCGGTGGCGAAGCCCTCGCGGTTCCGCCGCGCGCAAAGGCGAAGACTGCGGTTGAAGGCACCTTTGCGCCGGCCGATCTTGCCAAGGCGCGCGCCGAGGCGTTCGCAACCCTGCCGTTCGATCATTCTTCCTATGTGACGATCCGCGACCTTGCGACCCTCGATCAATGGATCGCAGCTGCGCGCGACACCGGCCTCGTTGCCTTCGATACGGAAACGACCTCGCTCGACGCCATGCAGGCCGAGCTCGTCGGCTTCTCCCTGGCGATCGCCGATAACACCGCCGATCCGACAGGTATGCGCATTCGCGCCGCCTATGTTCCGATCGGCCACAAGACCGGCGTTGGCGACCTGCTCGGCGGCGGTCTCGCCGACAACCAGATCCCGATGGGCGACGCGCTATCGCGGTTGAAGGCGCTGCTGGAGGATGAATCGATCCTCAAAGTGGCGCAGAATTTGAAATACGACTACCTGCTGATGAAGCGCTACGGCATCGAGACGAAGAGTTTCGACGATACGATGCTGATATCCTACGTGCTCGATGCAGGCACCGGCGCGCACGGCATGGACCCGCTATCGGAAAAGTTCCTCGGCCACACGCCGATCGCCTACAAGGATGTCGCCGGCTCCGGCAAGTCGAACGTTACCTTCGACCTCGTTGATATCGAGCGCGCGACACACTATGCCGCCGAAGATGCCGAAGTGACGCTGCGTCTCTGGATGGTGCTGAAGCCGCGCCTTGCCGCCGCCCGGCTGACGCGCGTTTATGAGCGCCTGGAACGTCCGCTCGTGCCTGTCCTGGCGCGTATGGAAGAACGCGGCATCACCGTCGACCGCCAGATCCTGTCGCGCCTGTCGGGCGAACTGGCTCAGGGTGCAGCCAGGTTCGAGGATGAAATCTATCAACTCGCCGGCGAGAGGTTCAATATCGGCTCTCCCAAGCAGCTTGGCGACATCCTGTTCGGCAAGATGGGCCTTGCCGGCGGCACAAAGACCAAGACCGGCCAGTGGTCGACCTCGGCAAGCGTGTTGGAAGACCTGGCGGCGGCCGGCTTCGAGCTGCCTCGCAAGATCGTCGACTGGCGCCAGCTCACCAAGCTGAAATCGACCTATACGGACGCTCTTCCGGGCTACATTCATCCGGAAACGAAGCGGGTGCACACGTCCTATTCCCTGGCCTCGACGACAACAGGCCGTCTTTCCTCTTCGGAGCCGAACCTTCAGAACATTCCGGTCCGCACCGCCGAAGGCCGCAAGATCCGCACCGCCTTCATTTCGTCGCCGGGCCACAAGCTGATCTCGGCCGACTACAGCCAGATCGAGCTTCGCGTGCTCGCCCATGTCGCCGAAATCCCGCAGCTCGTGCGCGCCTTCGAAGACGGCATCGACATCCATGCGATGACGGCCTCCGAAATGTTCGGCGTTCCGGTCGAAGGCATGCCGGGCGAAGTGCGCCGCCGCGCCAAGGCCATCAACTTCGGTATCATCTACGGCATCTCCGCCTTCGGCCTCGCCAACCAGCTTTCCATCGAGCGTTCGGAAGCCGGCGACTACATCAAGAAATATTTCGAGCGCTTCCCGGGCATCCGCGATTACATGGAAAGCCGCAAGCAGATGGCCCGCGACAAAGGTTATGTCGAAACGATCTTCGGCCGGCGAATCAACTATCCTGAAATCCGCTCGTCCAATCCTTCCGTCCGCGCCTTCAACGAACGTGCCGCCATCAACGCGCCGATCCAAGGCTCGGCCGCCGATGTCATCCGTCGCGCCATGATAAAGATCGAGCCGGCGCTCGCCGAGGCCGGCCTTGCCGATCGGGCGCGCATGCTCTTGCAGGTGCACGACGAATTGATCTTCGAGGTCGAAGAGGGGGATGTCGAAAAGGCCATACCGATCATCGTTTCGGTCATGGAAAACGCCACTTCGCCGGCGCTTGAAATGCGCGTGCCGCTTCGGGTCGACGCCCGCGCCGCCACCAACTGGGACGAAGCGCATTAAGGCGCTTCGTCCCATTCGGCCAAAGATTTTTCCTTTCGTATCAAGCTGCTGAAATAAAATTGTTTTCGCCTTTGAAGCCATTCCGCGACGGGACGGCTGGAAGGAACTTATTAACCTTCATTTTCTATCCGGAAGGATGTCAGAAATTACCAGGCGTGAGTGAGTAGCTGTCGCATGCGTTTTCCCAGAACCAATTTGACGGACGCCGGAGATTTCTCTTCCGGACTTGAAGCTGAACATTCCGTGGAAAATGCGCCCGTGGAATATGTAGGCGAAAAACCGGTGCCGCCGCTCTGGCAGAGCAATTTCTCGCTCGCCCCGAACGTGCGCTTCACTCGCACGCCGGAAACGCTGATCAGCAAGCGCCACGCGCCGGAGAAGCCGGTTCGCGCGGAGGTCGTCGCACCTCCTGCTCCGCAGCCCGTAGCCGCTCCGCAGCAGGTCACGACGGCGCAGACGCGTGCACCGATAACGGTCAATGTACCCTTCGATATCTATCTGGCTGATATGGCCGAGCCGATTATTGCACCGCAGCCGGAACCTCAGCTACAGCCCATTGCGGCAGTTTCGGTCGAAACCACGCTGCGCGCCGCAACGGAGCTTTCCTCGATTTCGGATTTTGCCTTCTGGGAAGTCATGGCTTTCGAGGAGGCAGATGCGATTCCATCGCGTTCTCCTGTCATCGCGTTGCAGCAGGCCGAATCCGAATCGATCACTTCGCGCTTCCGAATCATGGAATGGCGGCCGGGCCGGCATAATCCGGCGCCGGTAGCCCCCCGCGCCACGCTGCCGGTCGCGCCTGCGCCAGCACGTCCCGCACGTCCTCCGGCAATTCACGTTGGTCAGGCTTCGGACGTCCCGACTCCGGTCGTGCAGGCTCCGGCGGCTCAGGCGCCGGTGATTCAGTCGAACCCGGCACCGGCCGAAGCCCCGGCCGGCTCGCGTGTAGAAATCGCCGCACCTGCGTTGTCCCCGGTTCGCCCGGCCCGCATGGTCGTCGATAAGGTCGATGCATCCGGCTACGAGTTCCCGCCGCGCGCCCTGTTGCAGGAGCCGCCCGAGCGGCTCGGCGAGATTATGTCGCAGGAAACGCTCGAGCAGAATGCGGGCCTCCTGGAAAGCGTGCTGGAGGATTTCGGCGTCAAGGGCGAGATCATCCATGTCCGCCCCGGCCCCGTCGTCACGCTCTATGAATTCGAGCCGGCGCCGGGCGTGAAATCATCCCGCGTCATCGGCCTTGCCGATGATATCGCCCGGTCCATGTCGGCGCTGTCGGCCCGCGTAGCCGTGGTCCCCGGCCGCAACGTTATCGGCATCGAACTGCCGAATGCGACGCGCGAAACCGTCTATTTCCGCGAGATGATCGAGAGCGACGATTTCGACAAAAGCGGTTACAAGCTGGCGCTCGGCCTCGGCAAGACCATCGGCGGTGAACCTGTTATCGCCGAGCTCGCCAAGATGCCGCATCTGCTCGTTGCCGGCACCACCGGCTCCGGCAAATCCGTCGCCATCAACACGATGATCCTATCGCTGCTCTACCGCATGACGCCGGAACAGTGCCGCCTCATCATGGTTGATCCCAAGATGCTGGAACTGTCCGTCTATGACGGCATCCCCCACCTGCTGACGCCTGTCGTTACCGATCCCAAGAAAGCCGTCATGGCGCTGAAATGGGCGGTGCGCGAGATGGAGGAGCGCTATCGCAAGATGTCGCGGCTCGGCGTACGCAATATCGACGGCTACAACGGCCGCGTCTCCCACGCTCGCGAAAAGGGCGAGACCATCCATATCATGGTCCAGGTCGGCTTCGACCGGCAAACCGGTGCGCCGATCGAGGAGCAGCAGGAGCTGGACCTTGCACCGATGCCCTATATCGTCGTTATCGTCGACGAGATGGCCGACCTGATGATGGTCGCAGGCAAGGAGATTGAAGGCGCAATCCAGCGCCTCGCGCAGATGGCGCGTGCTGCCGGCATTCACTTGATCATGGCGACGCAGCGTCCGTCAGTCGATGTCATCACCGGCACGATCAAGGCGAACTTCCCGACCCGTATCTCCTTCCAGGTCACCTCCAAGATCGACAGCCGCACGATCCTCGGCGAGCAGGGTGCCGAACAGCTGCTCGGCCAGGGCGACATGCTGCATATGCAGGGCGGCGGCCGCATCGCCCGTGTCCACGGCCCCTTCGTTTCCGATGCGGAAGTGGAAAAGGTCGTCGCACACTTGAAGACGCAGGGCCGGCCGGAATATCTCGATACGGTCACAGCAGGCGACGAAGAAGACGCCGAGGATGAGGAGGACGGCGCCGTCTTCGACAAGAGCGCCATGGGCGCCGAAGATGGCGACGAGCTCTACCAACAGGCAGTCAAGGTCGTCATGCGCGACAAGAAGTGCTCCACCTCCTATATACAGCGCCGTCTCGGCATCGGCTATAACCGCGCCGCTTCCCTCGTCGAGCGCATGGAAAAGGAAGGGCTGGTCGGCCCGGCAAACCATGTCGGAAAACGCGAGATCGTCTCGGGCCGCGGCGACAACGAATAATTGGAGTGCGGCTGGTTACCCTTTCTCGGAAGCCAGCCGCAGCGTCTCGAGCACGAAGTCGCGCTTGCCGCCGGTATAATAATCCCAATCGTCATTTGCCTCGCCCATGAGCTTTAGCTTAAGAGCGGCATAAGCCTTTGCTCTTTCCGGATGTGAGCGCAGATAATCGCGAAATGCGATCCGGTCTCGCAGCACGGCATTATCAGTCGTGCATAGATAGAGCCGTGCGCCGTAAGAGCCTTTGCCGCTGGTGAAGGTCCAGGTCTGTTGCTGGTACTTGTCACCATGGAAAGTGTAGGCGCCGAGCGATTGCACACGTTCGATCGTCTCGGGAAGCACGTCCGCATTCTCAAAAGCGGCGTGCAGGTCGATCTTGGGCTTGGCCGCCAGTCCGGGGACCGACGTGCTGCCGACGTGATAAAGACCGGGGCGAGGTGAGCGAGAAGCGGCTCCAGCTCGCCCACGATCCGGCGGAAGAGAGACGGCCATTCCGGGTCATAGTCGACGACATGAATAGCCATTCTTATGTCTTCCAGACGATTTCCTTCAAGAAGCTGTCCAGGATATCGATCATCTTGCCCTTGGCTTCTTCCAGCGAGCCGCTGTTGTCGAGCTCCACGACATCGTAATCGCCGCGCACCGTCAGCGGTCCGCGCGCCAGGCGCGCCATGATGTCCTCATGCGTCTCGCGACCGCGAGCCTCAAGACGACCAGCCAGCACTTCCGGACGGGCAGTCACATTGATGACCTTTAGACGCGGGAAAGCAGCCTGGAACCGGTGCAGCGCCGAGCGCGAGCCATTGGCGACGACGATGTGGCCCTTGGCGAGCGACACGGAAACCTCAGCGGGGATTCCATATTTCAGGCCATGCGCCTCCCACCAGACAGCGAAGGAGCCTGCTTGCTCCATCGATGCGAATCCGGCATCCGAAACGGCGAGATGATCCTCTCCGCCAGCCTCACCGTGGCGGGTGATGACGCGGCGGACGAAATGTACCTCTTCGCGGTGATCGAAATGTCGGGCGGCAAGGTTCATCAGCGTATCCTTGCCGGCGCCGCTCGGGCCGACGACGACGACCATGATGCCGTGTTCGGCGCCGGCGCCCGGATGGGGTTCGTGGGACATCATCATGCGACACGGCGTCCTTCGCGCCAGACGGAACGCGTCACCGGCACGCCATGCGAGCGATGGACGCGGACGAGATCGGCGCGCAATCCGGTTTCGATGCGGCCGCGATCGTTGAGGCTGACGGTACGCGCCGGCGTCGCCGTCACCATCGCGATCGCTTTCGGCAGCGTTATGCCCTCAACTTCGTCGGCAAGGATGAAGGGCGCATGCAGCAGGCTGAGCGGCACGTAGTCGGAGGACAGCACGTCGAGCACACCGAGCTGTGCCAGGTCGCGGGCGGCGATATTGCCGGAATGCGACTTGCCCCGCACGATGTTCGGTGCGCCCATGAGCACGCTCATGCCATTTTCGTGCGACAGCCGGGCTGCGTCGATGCTGGTCGGGAATTCGGCAAGGCGAACGCCGTTTTCGATCGCTTCGTCGACATGGGCCGGCGTCGCATCGTCGTGGCTTGCGACGGTGATGCCGCGCTCGGCGCAGACCTTGGAGATCGCGTCGCGGTTTGGCGTCGAATTGCGGTCGGACTCGGCGATGCGGCGGGCGCAGAAACGGGCGAATTCCTCGTCTGAGAGACCGCGCTTCTTCTGATAATAAAAGATGTACTGATCCATCGTCTGGAATTGGCGCTGCCCCGGCGCGTGATCCATCAGCGAGACCAGACGCACATAAGGATCGTTCTCGAAATCGGCGAAGTGCTGCAGTACGTTGTCGGCGGAAACCTCGCAGCGCAGATGGAGGAGGTGTTCAGCACGCAGACGCCCTTCCTTTTCGGCCGACTGGATGGCGTCGGCCATCTCGCGCATCTCGCCATGTTCGAAGCCGCCGTCTTCATCCGCGCCCATGCGCAGGCAGTCGAAGACCGTGGTGATGCCCGAGGTGACGATTTGAGCATCATGTGCCTGCACGGCCGCCGTCTTGTTCCAGCGGATGCCGGGACGCGGCGAATAGTGGCCTTCCAGATGATCCGTATGAAGCTCGACAAGGCCGGGGATAATGTAGTCGCCTTCGAAATCTTCGCCGGCTACCGAGCTTCCTTCCGAAATATCGGCGATCTTGCCGTCGCGGATCAGGATGGAGCCCGAAAGAATATCATCTTCGAGAACGATGCGGGCGTTTGAAAGAACGGTTTCTTTGCTCATGTTGGATATCTTTCAGCTTCTGGCGCCGGCAAGAGGCAGCCATGTGTGCACTTTGAAAGGCGCGCCGCGCGCCTCCTCGCTAAAGACGGCAAGGCCGGAAATATGGAGCGGCCTGCCCGTGAAATCTGCGAAGCGCTCCGTCAGGATTGTCTTCATCACCTCGGCTCGCTCTTCCGGCACCGGGCCCGTCAGCGTCATGTGGAAGCCGAAATCGTCCATGACGTAAGGGTAGCCCCAACGCAGAAGGTTGCTGCGCTGGCTTTCGCTCAGCCTTTCCGGTTTGCGCCTGGCAATATCGGCCTCGGAGAGCGCTGCCCGGAAGGGTTCGAAAGACTTTACCACCTTTGCCGCAAAATCCTGAAGCGGCTGATGCAGAGAGCCCGGTACGAGCGCAAAAAAGTGACCAAGCTGGCCGAGCACCAGTTCTGGGATGTCGAAGGCCGGCGTTTTGGCGGCAAAATCCTCGACGACCGCCATCAGGTCTTTTTCGGTAACGGAGGCGGCGAGTTCGAAGGGCGCCTTGATGGTCGCATGGAAGCCGTAGCGGCGTGGATCGGCCGTCAGCGCGAACTGTTCGTCAGCCGGCAATGTCTCATGGTCAGGCGCAGGATAGGTTTCACCCGTAAAGGCATTGCGACCGAGCCAGACGGAGGCGGCATCCGTCAGGGGGTCATCCTTGGACGGCGAAAAATAGAGAGCGTAGCGCAAGGCTTTTATCCTGGAGATCGTCCGAACGGGAGCGCAATGTGCAGTGATTTGGCGGCGAACCGCAAGCACGCTCCGGCTAAAAGATTTCCATGACAGAATGATGATGACGGCAGCGCCGTCATCATCATTTACCTCGACCTAGTGACCTGCCTTCGTCCCCATCAGGCGGTGGCGCAGCGCGTTCGATGCGGCATCGAAGAGGAAGACGACGATCAGGATCAGGATGACCATGTAGGCGACGTTTTCCCAGTTGGAATTGGTGCGCATGGCTTCCCAGAGCTTGAGACCGATACCGCCGGCGCCGACAGCGCCGATGATCGTCGCGCCGCGCACGTTCGATTCCCACTGGTAGAGCGTCTGGCTGACGATGACGGGAACGATCTGCGGCATGATGCCGTAGCGGTGCACCAGCACGGTCGAGGCGCCCGTCGACTTCACACCTTCACGCGGCTTGTTGTCGATATTCTCGAGGCCTTCCGAGTAGAGCTTGCCGAGCGTGCCTGTCTCCGTGAGGAAGATGGCGCCGGAACCAGCCAGCGGGCCGGGGCCGAAGGCGCGCGTGAGGAAGAGGGCCCAGATCAGCATGTCGACCGAGCGCAGGAAGTCGAAGAAGCGCTTCAGCGCCTGATTGAGGAACCTGTTCGGCGTGATGTTGCGCGCCGCCATGAAGGCGAGCGGGAAGGCGGCAAGCGAACCGAGCAGCGTGCCGAGGAAGGCCATCACGATGGTCTGGAACAGCTTGGTCCATACATCGCCATGCTGCCATGCGCTGTTGTTCCATATGTTGTCGAATGCAAGCGACAGGTTCGATTGATCGGGATGGATGCGCGGGCCTGACACGATGAGGCTGATGACCTCGCTTGCCGGCTTGTCGAAGAAGGGCGACTGCGTATCGAAGATGAAGTTCGCCCAACCGAGGAAGCGTTTGCGCACCTTCACGCGGTCGACGGAAATGCTGACATCCCCTGCAAAACCAAGATTGGCGAGCACGTTGTCGTCATAAACAGTCATCCAGCCTGGAACCGGACCGACGACTTTCGGTGCGCCGCTGCTGACATCGACCGGCACCGTCATGCCATGGGCAACGATCGTCGTCCGGCTCTTGCTCACAGTGACCGTGCGGCCGCTGCCGCTGACGAGAACCGTGATGCTGCCATCGGCATTGTTCTTGACCCAGTCCGGATGCGGATCGTCGCCGAGCGGCGAGAAGCGGGGGTAGCGCGTCTGGATCGTGCCATCGTCCTGGATACGGAATTCCGGCTGCACGTCATAGCTGATCCACTGGCTCATATAGATGCCGAAGCGTTCCCAATGGGCTTCGGCGACGAGCTTCGGGAGGTCGAAGAACCAGACGGCATAGATACCGTAGAGGATCGTGGCGAGGACGATGAGCAGGCCGCCGAAACGCTGGCGGAAGGTCCGGTGAAAATATTCCGGATAGCGCGTTTCGATCTCATGCATGCGGTTTGCGTCGATGACCGTCATGGCAGCCTCAATGTTGCAGGAGGAAGGCGTGTTCGCCGACGAGCCGGCGGCGCAGCCAGGCGGAAAACTGGTCGACCGCGACGATCGTGATGAAGAGCAGCAGCACCAGAGCCAGGGTTTTCGCGCCGAAGCCACGGGAAATGGAGAGCTTGAGCTCTTCGCCGATACCGCCGCCGCCGACGGCGCCGATGATGGTCGACGCGCGCACGTTGATCTCGAGACGCAGCAGCGCATAGGACGCATAGTTCGGCATCACCTGCGGCAGTGCGGCGAAGCGCACCCGCTCCAGCCAGTTCGCGCCGACGGCCCGCATGCCCTCGTCGGGTTTCATGTCGATATTCTCGGCGACCTCGTAGAAGAGCTTGCCGAGCGCGCCGATCGTATGGAGCGTGATCGCGATGATGGCCGCCACCGGTCCGATCGAAAGGATCGCCGAAAACAGGCCGGCGATGACGATTTCCGGGAAGGCGCGCAGGAATTCCATGATGCGCTTGGTAAAGACGCGCAGCGGCCAGTTCTTCGTCAGGTTGCGCGCCGCAAAGAAGCTGAGCGGAACGGCGAAGATGAAGGCGATGATGGTCGAAACGAGCGCGATATTGATCGTGACGATCATCAGCTCGAAATATTCGGGGATGTAGAAGCTGCCCCAGACATAGACGCGGCCGTTGGCGAAGTTGAATTCCTCGCCGCCCTTGTCGTTCGGGCTCGCAATATCGAAAAGCGCCCGCCCGACATCGGTCCAGTCTTTCGGAATAAGCCAGCTCAGGAAGTCGAAGAGGTGCGGCAGGCGCTCGAAGAAATGACCGGCATTGCTCTCGTCGGCGAAGCGAACGGAGCTCACGAAGGCTGCGAGCAGGATGACCAGGCCGAGGACGGTGTAGAAGCGCCGCCTGGCGATCATCTTGTCCCAAGCGGTGGAGATTTCCTGCGTGCTCTGCATTGGCACATGCTGCTGTGTATCGGCAATGGTCATGACCGCCTCGCCTGGTAACAAGAAAAAGGGCGGCCGTTGCCGGCCGCCCCGTATACGGATGGCGCAATCAGCCGCCGATTGCAGCCTTACGAACCTCTACGACAGCATTGTAGAAGTCGTGCTTGACCGGGACGTAGCCCTTGTAATCGCCGCCTTCGACAGCAGCGAAGCACTTGTGGTCCTTTTCCGGCAGGGCCGTGAAGAAGGCGGCGATCTTCTTCTGCCACTCTTCGCCGAGAGCGTTGCGAACGACGAGCGGGCCGTTCGGGATCAGCGGCGAACGCCATACTTCAACGAGCTTGTTCGGATCGACGGCGCCCTTATCGACTTCCTTGCGGAAGGTACCGGAGGTGTAGCCGTCCTTGAAGTCGCCGATGCCCGAGGAGTCGTCGACAGCAACGTCGACCTTGCCGTCGTAGGCAGCGAGCAGGTTGTTCTCGTGGCCGCCGTTGAACTGGGTGGAAGCGAAGAACTTGTCGTTCGGCATGCCCGTGTCCTTCGGGATCTGCGTCAGCGGAACGAGATAGCCCGAGGTAGAGTCCGGATCGGCGTAGCCGAGCTTCTTGCCCTTGGCGTCCTTGATCGTCTTGATGCCGGATGATTTCAGAGCGAGACCGATCGAGTAGTAACCCGTGGAACCGTCCTTCTGCTGCGTCGTCAGGATCGGCGTAACAGCCTTCGGGTCCTTGATGTAAACGGATGCGTAGCCGGAAGCGCCGAGTTCGGCGAAGTCGAGCGTGCCGCCGAGGAGGCCCTGGATAACGCCGTCATAGTCAGCAGCCGGGAAGAGCGAAACCTTCTCGAATCCGAATTCCTGCTTGAGGTGGTCTGCAAGGCAGGCGTAGTTGCGCAGGCGGTCGGTTTCGTTTTCGCCGCCAAGGATGCCGACGCGGAATTCCTTGAGGTCAGCGGCATTGGCAGCGCCAGCTGCGAGCGACAGGATCGCCGTTGCCGCAAAAAGTGCTTTCTTCAACATGGGTTCTCTCCTGAATGACCGGCGGACCGGTCGTCTTGTTACGAAGAAATCTGCCCTTGACGCGGGCGTTCGATCGCGGCCGTCCCTCTCACAGACCGGCCAGCGCCAGCGGGTGGTCGCCGGCGGATTGGTTTTCGGCTCCTTCCGGAGCGATGTTGATCGCGGTCGAGGTCATCGATTCGTCGATGCCCGCGCCGTCCTTGTCCGTGCCGTAGATTTCCTTCACGGCCTCGGTCGTCAGTTCGGAGGGCTTGCCGTCGAAGACGACGCGGCCGCCTGCCATGCCGACGATGCGTTCGCAGTAGTTGCGGGCCGTATCGAGCGTGTGCAGGTTGGTGATGACGGTGATGCCCTCGCGCTCGTTGATGTCGCGGAGCGCATCCATGACGATCTTGGCGTTCAGCGGGTCGAGCGAGGCGATCGGCTCGTCGGCCAGAACCATCTTCGGGTTCTGCATCAGCGCGCGGGCGATCGCCACGCGCTGCTGCTGGCCGCCCGAAAGCGTGCCGGCCGCCTGCAGCGCCGTCTGTTCGATGCCGAGGCGCTCGAGCGCCGCGATGGCGTGGATGCGTTCCTCCCGGGTGAAGACGTTGAGCAGGCTCAGCACCGTCGAACGATGGTTCAGGCGGCCGAGCATGACGTTGGTCAGCACATCGAGGCGCGGCACGAGGTTGAACTGTTGAAAGATCATCGCGCAGTCGCGCTGCCAGTTGCGCAACGCGTGGCCACGAAGGCCGGAAACCTCCACGCCACCGAAGTGGATGGTGCCGGAGGAAGGTTCCTGAAGGCGGTTGATCATGCGTAGGAGCGTGGACTTGCCGGCGCCGGAGCGGCCGATGATGCCGACCATCTGGCCCTGAGGAATGTCCAGCGTTACGGAGTCGACAGCAAGCTTCTTTCCGAACCGGCGTGTGACATTCTTCAGCTCGAACATCATGCTCTTCCCTCGCATTGCAGGCTTATTTAAGGGATCGCATTAGTCCTGCTTCATGAACCTCGCATGTCAGTTTTGTGTAAGTCCTGTCACAATTCCCCGCGCCGTAATATTGGGCTTAACCGCCGTAGCGCGAAAGGAAGTCTTCGGCTCCGAGCGCCCGGAAATCCGCCAGTGCATCGCGCAGTCGGTCATGGTCCCAGTCCCACCAGGCAAGCTTGTCCATGCGCTCGCCGATCTCCTTCGGAAAGCGCTCGCGAATGAGCTTGGCCGGCACGCCTCCAACGATCGTGTAGGGAGCGACGTCCTTCGAGACGACCGCACCCGCGCCGATCACGGCCCCGTTGCCGACGGTTACGCCGGGCAGGATCGTGGCGCCATGGCCGATCCAGACATCGTTGCCGATGATGACGCGGTTCGACCGGCGCCATTCAAAGAAGTCCGTCTCCATGTCGGCATCCGGCCAATAGTCCACGGCGCGATAGGTGAAGTGGTGCAGTGTCGCCCGCCAGGTCGGATGGTTGGTGGCGTTGATGCGCACCGCAGCGGCGATGTTGACAAACTTGCCGATCGTCGCGCACCAGACGGAGCCGTCCTGCATGATGTAGGAATAGTCGCCGAACTCCGCTTCGCTGATGCGGCAGCGCTCGGAGACTTCCGTATAGCGGCCGAAGGTCGAGTCTGAGACGGAGGCGGTCTCGTGAAAATAGGGTTCGAGGCCCAGATTGCGGCTCATGCGGCGATTGCCTTTCGAGGAGAGAATTGCTGAACGTCGAGAATGCGGTCGGCAGCCGCCTCGCGCACTTCCTCGTCGTGGAAGATGCCGAGAAGGGCGACGCCCGCCTTCTTCTTTTCCTCGATCATGCCGACGACGACGGCGCGGTTCTTCGCGTCGAGCGAGGCAGTCGGCTCGTCGAGCAGCAGGATCGTGTGCTCGGTGATGAAGCCGCGGGCAATGTTGACACGCTGCTGCTCGCCGCCGGAGAAGGTGGCGGGCGGCAGCTGCCAGAGCGCTTCCGGCAGGTTCAGCTTTTCGAGCAGCGCGGCAGCCTTTTCCCTGGCGCCGGCGGGAGCTTCTCCCCGCGCGATCAACGGCTCTGCGACCACATCGATCGCCGCAACGCGCGGCACCGTGCGCAGGAACTGGCTGACATAGCCGAGTGTGTGGCGCCGCACGTCGAGAATGGTGCGCGGGTCGGCTGCGGCGAGATCGACGATCTTGCCCTTGTGGTCGATGAGGATCTGGCCGGTATCGACGGCATAATTGCCGTAGATCATCTTGAGCAGCGAGCTTTTGCCGATCCCCGACGGACCGCCGAGCACGACGCATTCGCCCGATGCGACCGAGAAGGAGACATCCGAGACAACAGGCAGCTTGATGCCGTCGCGCAGGTGCATGGTGAAGCTCTTGGCGACTTCTGAAACGACGAGAGGCGTGGCCATGGTTCTTAAACCTGCAGGATCGAGGAAACGAGGAGCTGCGTATAGGGCTCGCGTGGGTCATCCAGCACGCGGTCGGTCAGGCCCTGCTCGATGACGAAGCCATCCTTCATCACCATCATGCGGTGGGAGAGAAGGCGGGCGACGGCGAGGTCGTGGGTGACGATGATGGCCGACAGCCCGAGATCGTTGACGAGGCCGCGCACCAGATCGAGCAGACGCGCCTGCACCGAGACGTCGAGCCCGCCGGTCGGCTCGTCCATGAAGACGAGGCGCGGGCCGGTCACCAGATTGCGGGCGATCTGCAGGCGCTGGCGCATGCCGCCGGAAAAGGCCCGCGGCTGGTCATCGATGCGGTCGGCGTCGATCTCGACGCGCTCCAGCCAGTCGATGGCGGTGGAACGGATCTTGCCGTAGTGCCGGTCGCCGATCGCCATCAGGCGTTCGCCGACATTGGCGCCGGCAGACACCCTCATACGCAGCCCGTCGGCCGGGTTCTGATGCACGAAGCCCCAATCGGTGCGCATCAGGAAGCGGCGTTCGGCCTCGTTCATGTGGTAGAGGTCGCGGTAGCTGCCGTCGCGCATGTGATATTCGACGCTGCCGGTGGTCGGCATCAGCCGGGTGGAAATGCAGTTCAGCAGCGTCGTCTTGCCGGAGCCGGATTCGCCGACGATGGCGAGCACTTCGCCCGGCCAGAGCTCGAAGGAGACGTTCCGGCAGCCGATGCGGCTGCCGTAGAACTTCGAGAGGTCGTTGACTTTGAGAAGCGGTGTATCGGTCATTCTGCAGCCTCCCGGGCCAGCATTTCGCCGGCATGTCCGTGTGCCCGGCGGTCTTCGCAATGGTCGGTGTCGGAGCAGACGAACATGCGCCCGCCCTTGTCGTCGAGGATCACCTCGTCGAGGTAGACGTCCTCTGCCCCGCAGAGCGCACAGGGCTTGCCGAAGCGCTGGATCTCGAAAGGATGGTCTTCGAAATCGAGGCTGACGACCTGGGTATAGGGAGGCACGGCATAGATGCGCTTTTCGCGGCCGGCGCCGAAGAGCTGCAGCGCGTCCGACATGTGCATTTTCGGATTGTCGAATTTCGGCGTCGGCGATGGGTCCATCACGTAGCGGCCATTGACCTTGACCGGATAGTCGTAGGTCGTGGCGATGCGGCCGTTACGGGCGATATCCTCGTAGAGCTTGACATGCATGAGGCCATATTCTTCCAGCGCATGCATCTTGCGCGTCTCGGTTTCGCGCGGTTCGAGGAAGCGCAGCGGTTCCGGGATCGGCACCTGATAGACGAGCACCTGGCCTGGCCCGAGTTTCTCTTCGGGGATACGGTGGCGCGTCTGGATGATCGTCGCATCCTTGGTGTGGGTCGTCACAGCGACATTGGCGACCTTTTGGAAGAAGGCGCGGATGGAGACGGCGTTCGTCGTGTCGTCGGCGCCTTGGTCGATCACCTTGAGAACGTCCTCGGGTCCGATGATCGAGGCCGTTACCTGTACGCCGCCGGTGCCCCACCCGTAAGGCATCGGCATTTCCCTGCTGGCAAAGGGCACCTGATAGCCCGGAATGGCGATCGCCTTCAGGATCGCGCGGCGTATCATGCGCTTGGTCTCTTCATCGAGATAGGCGAAATTATAGGTGGCGAGATCACTCATTCGGCGGCCTCCTTTTGGGCCTCGTCGCTGTTGCGGGCGGCTTCGAAATCGCGGCGCATGCGGCGGACGAGGTCGAGTTCGGCCTGGAAGTCCACGTAATGCGGAAGCTTCAGGTGCTCGACGAAGCCGGTTGCCTGCACATTGTCGGAATGGGAAATGACGAATTCCTCGTCCTGCGCGGGCGCGGTGATGTCCTCGCCGAGCTCTTCAGCCCGCAATGCGCGATCCACCAGCGACATGGCCATTGCCTTGCGCTCGCTCTGGCCGAAGACGAGGCCATAGCCGCGGGTGAACTGCGGCGGGGCCTTGGCCGAGCCCTTGAACTGGTTGACCATCTGGCATTCGGTGAGCTGGATCGGTCCCAGAGAGACGGCAAAGCCGAGCTCCGGCACGTCGAATTCCACCTCAACCTCGCCGATGCGGATTTCGCCGGTGAACGGGTGGTTGCGGCCGTAGCCGCGCTGGGTGGAATAGCCGAGCGCCAGCAGGAAGCCTTCGTCGCCGCGGGCAAGCGCCTGCAGTCGAAGATCGCGGGTCATCGGGAATTCCATCGGCTCACGTGTCAGGTCGCCCGTCCCGTGATCCTCGGGAAGCTCGCCATCGTCCTCGATCAGCCCTTCCTGGCCGAGGATCTCGGAAACGCGCATGACGCGGCCGCTCTCCGCCTCGCGCTGCACCGGCTCTTCTACGGCCTCGTCCGAAAGCAGCGAGGGATCGAGCAGACGGTGCGTATAATCGAAGGTCGGGCCGAGCAGCTGGCCGCCCGGAAGATCCTTGTAGGTGGCGGAAATGCGGCGCTCGATCTGCATGTTGCCGGTATCGAGCGGTTTCGAATAACCGAAGCGCGGCAGCGTCGTGCGATAGGCGCGCAAGAGGAAGATCGCCTCGATCATATCGCCGCGCGACTGGCGTACGGCAAGCGCTGCCAGCGTGCGGTCGTAGAGCGAGGCTTCCGCCATGACGCGATCGACGGCGAGCGCCAGCTGTTCGACGATCTGCTCGATACCGAGGGCCGGCACGGAGCGGTCGCCTCGCCGGCGGTCGGCGAGCAGGCGGTGGGCATTGGCGATGGCGGCCTCGCCACCCTTGACGGCAACATACATGAGCTCAAATCTCCGTTGCTGTGATCTTGGTGGTGCGCGGCAGGCAGAGGAAACGCTTGCCTGCCGTCAGCACGATGTCGACGCCGCGCGGGAAGAGCGCACGGTTTTCCGTCCAGAGGCGCAGGAAGGTTTCCGGCAGTCCGACAGGCGCGATCTCTGCCACGCTCTGAATGCCCGGGCCCATCAAAGCGAGCCGGCGACCGCCTTCGAGACCGGCAAGTTCAATTACGATAGTCGTGGAACGATCGGGATATTCCTGAGTGCCTGCAGCAAACAGACCGAAGGTGGAAAGCGTCATCCCGGTTTCGACGAACGCAAAGCGCGCTTCTGCCTTTTCGGTGGTCAGAGGTGCGCCGGCATGAAAGCCGAGCCATTCCGAAACGCCCGACTTGGCAAGCCCAGCGGAAAGCCAGACCGGGGTGTCATGGTCGCAAAGCGTCAGCCCGATCGCGCCGGCGGCAACGCCGAGCGGCGCAGGCGGCACCACATCAGGAATGACGGTCTTAATCGTTCCGGGCCGGGCCATGCCGTCCATCAGCATCTTGAACACGCTCTGGGCCTGGAAGACGGGTTCGGCAAAGCCGCCGGTCAGAACATCGGTCTTGGCACGCATCAGTCTTCTCCCCGCACCATGGTGAAGAAGTCGACGCGGGTCGCAGCCGTTTCTTCCGCCTTGCGATTGTTATCGTCGGCGATTCGCCGGGCGATCGGCGAAAGCAGCCTTTCCTCGACGAAACCCTTGGTTGCTTCTTCCTGCCAGAGCGCATCGAAGATCGCCGAAAGCCTTGCCTTCTCGCGGTCGGTGCCGAGCGCCTGAGCGTGACCGACCGAGCCGGAGGCAAGCCGCACCGTCGCGCGCGTCACCGTCACTTCGCCGAGATTGAAGGGCGCACCGCCGCCGCCGATGCGGCCGCGAACCATGACGAGGCCGGTCTCCGGGCCGCGCATCGGCTGCACCACCGGCTGTTCGGCAAGCGCCTCCCAGGCCGCCAGCAATTCCTGTGTCTCGGCGCGCGCGAGCAGGTCGACGGCGCGCTTACGCCCGCCTTCCGTTCGCGCCGCAGCTTCCGTCTTCTCCGCTGCCGTCATCATCTGTTCCTCGGAAAATGTCTATTGATATAGACAACCATACAAGATATACCTATCCCTAAATCGGCGAGGTGACAAGCGTGTGACACGGCGCTACCGAAGTTCGCCGGGCCGAAAATGAGTTGGCAGGGGTGCAATGGCAGGAATAAAGCAGGTGCAGCGTCAGACGGGCGTGGCGCTCTGGCGCCAGATCGCCGACAGGATCCGCGAGGCGATCAGCCGTGGCGCTTACGACGAAACGGGCATGGTGCCGCCGGAAACCGTTCTGGCGCTGCAATTCGGCGTCAACAGGCATACCGTGCGGAGTGCACTTGCAGCCCTTGCGCAGGAGGGCATCGTTCGCGCGGTGCAGGGTCGCGGCACGCTGATAGAACGCAAGGAGCGCCTGAATTTTCCGATCAGCCGCCGTACCCGTTTCACCGATGGTATCCGGGATCAGGCGCGCGAGACGCGCGCGCTCCTGCTTGGCCATGCCGAGGAGGAGGCGGATTCAGAGGTAGCCCGCTGGCTGCACCTGGAGCAAGGCACGCCGGTGATCCGGCTGGAAACGGTGCGCGAAGCGGATAAACGTCCGGTTTCTCGGGCCACGAGCTGGTTCCCGGCCGCGCGCTTTGCCGATATCGGGCAAGCCTACCGGATGGCGGGATCCATCACTAAGGCCTTTGCTGCCCTCGGCCTGTCAGACTATGTACGCGCCACGACGGAGATCACTGCCGCTCACGCCGATTCCGCCGATATTGCCGATCTGGGCCTGACGCCGGGCGCGGTGCTGTTGATCACCAAGGCGATGAACACCGATCTGGAGGGCGTGCCGGTGCAATATTCGATCAGCCGCTTTGCCGCCGATCGCGTCCAGTTCACCATCGAGAACTGAAGCCGAAAGCAAAAAGGCCAGGCATGCGAGCCCGGCCTTTGACTTTATCCGTGACTGCTCGCGCTCAGTGCGCGCCGGACATATCGCCGAGCACTTCCTTGGAAGCGACGGTGGAATCTGCCTTCAGCTTGTAGACCATTGGCACGCCAGTCGCGAGATTGAGCGACAGAACCTGCTCGCGGGTGAGGCGGTCGAGAACCATGACGAGCGAACGCAGCGAATTGCCGTGTGCGGCAACCAGCACCTTTTCGCCGCGCAGCACGCGCGGAAGGATTTCCGTGAGGTAGTACGGCCAGACGCGGGCGCCGGTGTCGCGCAGGCTTTCGCCGCCCGGAGGCGGAACGTCGTAGGAGCGGCGCCAGATATGCACCTGCTCTTCGCCCCACTTGGCGCGGGCATCGTCCTTGTTGAGGCCGGAGAGATCGCCGTAGTCGCGTTCGTTCAGCGCCTGGTCGCGGATCGTCTCGAGATCCGGCTGGCCAACTTTGTCGAGGACGAGCTTCAGCGTGTGCTGCGCGCGCACCAGTGCGGAGGTGAAGGCGATATCGAACTTGATGCCGTAATCGGCAAGCGCCTGGCCGCCGGCTGTCGCTTCCTGGATGCCGAGCTCGGTCAAATCGGGGTCTTTCCAGCCGGTGAAGAGATTCTTGAGATTCCAGTCGCTCTGCCCATGGCGAACGAGGACGAGGGTACCGCTCATGAAAAATGCCTCCGAGAAATGGTCAATGGGAAGAAAGCCCGAGAACATCGAGCATGGAATAGAGCCCCGGTTTCTTGTCGCGCGCCCACAGTGCTGCCTTGATCGCGCCGCGCGCGAAAATCGACCGGTCGGTTGCGCTGTGCGACAGGGTGACGGTCTCGCCTTCGCCGGCAAAGAGCACGGAATGCTCGCCGATGACGGAGCCGCCGCGCAGCGTCGCAAAGCCGATCGTTCCGGCTTCCCGCGCACCCGTATGGCCGTCACGCACGCGCACGGATTTCGAGCCGAGATCGATGTTGCGGCCCTTCGCTGCCGCCTCGCCGAGAAGCAATGCCGTACCAGAGGGCGCGTCGACCTTGCGCTTGTGATGCATTTCGAGAACTTCGATATCCCAGTCTGCGGGATCGAGTGCCTGTGCGGCCTGCTGCACGAAGACGCTGAGCAGATTGACCCCGAGGCTCATATTGCCCGACTGGACGATGCGGGCATGGCGCGCGGCAGCCGCGATCTTCGCGTTGTGCTCATCGGAGCAGCCGGTCGTGCCGACGATATGGACGATGCGCGCCTGCGCCGCCAGTCCGGCAAATTCCACTGATGTGGCGGGAGATGTGAAGTCCAGCACGCCCTCGGCGTGAAGGAACCCAGCCAAGGGATCGTCGCCGATGATGACACCATTGGTGCCGAGACCGGCGACTTCACCGGCATCCTTGCCGACGAAGGGGGAGCCCGGCCGCGCGACAGCTGCATGCAGCGTCACGCCCTCGATGGAATGGATGAGACGGATGAGCGTCTGCCCCATACGTCCCGCCGCTCCGACCACAACCAGTTTCATCGCAGCGTCGCTCATCTCAGTCCGTCATCCCGATCAAAATGAATCAGAAGCCGAAGGCCTCTGCAGATTGTTGAGGCGAGCGTAAAGTCCGTCGCTGACCTTCGCAAGCGTCTCGTGATTGCCTTCTTCGACGACGCGGCCCTGCTGCATGACGATGATCTTGTCGGCGCGCACAACGGTCGAAAGCCGGTGAGCGATGACGACGACCGTGCGGCCAGTCATAGCCTCGTCGAGCGCCTTCTGCACGGCAGCTTCCGATTCCGTATCGAGCGCCGAGGTTGCCTCGTCGAGAAGCAGGATCGGCGCGTTGCGTACCAGGGCGCGGGCGATCGACAGCCGCTGGCGCTGGCCGCCGGACAGCGTCACGCCGTTTTCGCCGACGGGCGTATCGTAGCCCTGCGGCTGTGCGACGATGAAGTCATGCGCATAGGCAAGACGTGCCGCCTTCTCGATTTCATCGTCCGTCGCCTCCGGACGGCCGTAACGGATATTGTCCCGGATCGTGCCTTCGAAGAGGTAGGGTTGCTGCGAAACATAGGCGAGCTGCCGGCGCAACGACTGCTTGGTCACATGGGCGATGTCCTGCCCGTCGATCAGGATCTGGCCTTCCCGCGGGTCGTAGAAGCGCGGAATGAGGCTGATGACTGTGGATTTTCCTGCACCGGAAGGGCCGACGAGGGCCGTCGTCTTTCCGCCCTCGGCCGTCAGTGTCACGTGATCGAGCACGCTCTCGTTGCCATAAGCGAATGAGACATTGCGCAGTTCGATCTTCGCCTCGGTCACCACAAGCGGCTTTGCATCCGGCAATTCGCGCTGGCGCGGCTCCATGTCGAGCAGCTCGTAGATCATCCGGGCGTTGACGATGGCGCGCTCCATCTGCACCTGCAGGCGGGCAAGGCGGCGGGCCGGATCATAGGCGAGCAGCAGCGCCGTGACGAAGGAGAAGAAGGCACCGGGCGGCACATTCTGGTAGATCGAGCGATAGGCGGCATAGGCGAGCACGCTTGCAACGGCAAATCCGGCAAAGCTTTCCGTCAGCGGGGAGGTGCGCTCGGAAAGCCGGGCAATGCGGTTTGCCCGGCCTTCGGCAGCGGAAATCAGCTTGTTGACCTTGTTCTCCAGCGCTTCTTCCATCGTGAAGGCCTTGACGATGGAAATGCCCTGGATGGTCTCCTGCATTGCGCCGAGAACGTGGCTGTTGAGGTTGACCGCCTCGCGGGTTGCCGAGCGCAGGCGCTTGGAAACATAGCGCAGCGCATAAAGCAGCGGCGGCGCCAGGATGAACACGGCGAGGCTGAGCAGCGGATCCTGCAGCACCATGACGCCGATCAGCGAGACGAAGGTCAGGAGGTCGCGCACCGTCGAGGTGATCGTCAGGTTCAGTACATCGCGGATGCCGGTCACGTTCTGGCTGACCTGCGCGGCGATATGGGCGGAGCGGGATTCGTTATAATAACCGACGGAGAGCGTCATAAGATGCGAATAGATACGCCGCTGGTAGCGCGCCACGATGTCGTTGCCGATCCGCGACAGCGCCACGCCCTGCCCATAGCTCGCAAAGCCGCGCAGCATGAAGGCAATGAAAATGGAAAGACAGATGATCCAGACGACGTCCGCACGCCGGTTGGCAAAGGCCTCGTCGATGATCGCCCGCATGATCCAGGCGGTGAACGCCGTCGAAAGCGCGACGACGATAAGGCAGGCGATTGCGAAGACATAGCGCCAGAGATGGTCACGGCCGTTTTCGGCAATGATGCGCTTCAGGATGCCGGTGACGGTATCGCTGTTGACGTGTGGCTTTCTGCTGTCGGCGGCTTCCAAAAATAGGCTTCCTGTCTCGGGGCTGCGTGCCGCAGGCGCGGTACGCATATGCGCCGGCTCTATAAAGAGTTGGAGTGGCTTTGGCTAGACAGGCTCAGGCCCGCCAGCGCCGCCCATCCGTCGACAGGCCGAAGTTTGCCGGCATGCGCGCATAGGAGGAAAGCCCGGCAAGTGCCGCGAGCGGATGCGTCACGACATAGGTCGGAATCGTGCGCAGCAGGGCCGAATGCGGCGCCTTGTCTTCGAAGGCTGCACGGAATTCCGGTTTTTTCAGCGCCGGAAGGATCTTCTGCGAGATGCCGCCGGAGAGGTACACGCCGCCGCGGGCCATGAAGACCAGCGCCATGTCGCCTGCCACGCGGCCGAGATAGGTGGCAAACAGCGAGACGGTTTCGATCGCCACCTTGTCGCTGCCGGCTAGCGCATGCGACGTAATGTCTGCCGGATCGCTCATCGTCGGCTCGATGCCGTCGGCGGCGCAGATGGCGCGGTAGAGATTGACGATGCCGCGGCCGCAGAGGATCTGCTCGGCCGAAACGCGGCCTTCGATGGTCTCGACATGCGGGAAGATCTCATAGTCGCGTTTGCTGCGCGGGCCGAGATCGACATGCCCGCCTTCGCCGGGAACCGGAATCCAGGTCGACTGGGTATGGACCAGACCACCGACGCCGAGGCCGGTGCCGGGTCCGAGAACGACCCGGGAGGCCACCATGTCGCCCGCAGCGTTGCCGATGCGCTCGCGGTTCTCGTCGGAAAGGGCAGCAATCGCCAGCGCCTGTGCTTCGAAATCGTTGACGATGAGCACATCGACGAGGCCGAGGCCCTCGATCATCGTCTTCGGCCGCACCACCCAGGGGCAGTTGGTCAGCGGGATCTCATCGGCCTTGATCGGTCCGGCAACAGCGAGGATTGCGGCGCGGGGCTGCACAGATGTCTTGTCCAGCACACCCTTCTGGATCGCCTCGTCGATCTTCTCGTAATCGGCCGTGCGCACATTCGGAAACTGCTTCGGCTCCGCATAGGCATCCGTCAGGATGGAAAAACGGGCATTCGTGCCGCCAATATCGCCGATCAGGATCGGAAAGGGCAAGGGAGTGGAGGATGCAGTCATGGCCGGTTCCGTGCTGGTGCCCGAGAGATCAGGCGTTAAGGGTAGGGAGAAGTTTTTCGGCTGTCGACTCGTTGAGCGCCATCGGAATGTCGTAGACGATTGCAAGCCGCATCAGCGCCTTTACGTCGACATCATGCGGCATCGGCGTCAGCGGGTCCACGAAGAAGATCAGGGCGCTGACTTCGCCTGTCGAGATCAGGGCGCCGATCTGCTGGTCGCCGCCGAGCGGGCCGCTCTTGAGCCGTGTCACGTGAAGGTCAGGAGCGGCGTCGAGGACGCGCCCGCCGGTCGTGCCGGTGGCGACGATTTTCCATTTGGCGAGGAGATCCCTGTTGCGGCGGGCAAACTCCGCCATTTCGTCCTTCTTCTGGTCATGCGCAATCAATGCGAGGCATTTGTCGCCGGCCATGAATGGACCCTCCGCGCGAGTAATTCAATCGATTTGGCCGCTTCTACACCAGCCGTTTGTGATTTGAAAGACAGCGCAACCGCCCGCCTGTTTTGGCTTACTGCACGACCGGCTTGTCGCTTGGGACCGGGCCGACGGAAGGAAGCGCGCTGCCGGTATCGACAGGTGGTGCGGCGGCCGGGACTGCCGTCAGCGCGCTCGCCGCGGAAGGGCCGCCATAGGTCCCGGCTTCGGCAGAGGCGATGGACGGGGCATCGACAACGGCAGAGCAGGCCTTCGGCAGGTCGGAGACCATGACTTCACGCGGCGGCTTCGGCGTTACACCGGGCTTCGGCGGTTTCGGCGGCGCCCAGGGTTCCTTGGTGAACCACCAGGCAAGGGATTTGTCGCAGCCGTCGCCGGCGGCGACGGGCGGCTGCGGCGTGCAGCCCTTGGCGCCAACAGGGCATTTGATGCGGATATGGAAATGCGAATCGTGTCCGTATTCGGGCCTGAGCTTGCCGAGATTGGTGCGGTCGCCTGTCCAGGTATCGCACATTTTCTTCTTGATCGCCGGATTGACGAAGATGCGCTCGACCTGCGGATAGCTCGCGGCCAGCATCAGAAGCGCTGCCCGCTGCTCGCTCCAGACCTTGGGATCGAGGGTCAGGAACTTGTCCTTTTGCAGCATGCTAGTGAAGGGCAGGTTCTCCCGCTCTTCGTAGCTCATGCGGTGCGAGGGCATCGGCGTCAGCCAGACGTCGGCATCGAGGCCGATCTGGTGTGAGGCATGGCCGTTGATCATCGGTCCGCCGCGCGGCTGGGCGATATCGCCGACGAGAATGCCCGGCCAGCCGATTCTGTCATGCGCATCCTGCGAAAATTTTTCGATCAGCGAGATCATCGCCGGATTGCCCCAGCGCCGGTTGCGCGAAAGCCGCATCGCCTGCCAGGTCGGCCCGTCTGCCGGCAGCGCTTGGGCACCCGTCATGCAGCCTTTGGCATAGAAACCGATCGGTTGTGCCGGTCCCTGCGTCGGCAATTTCATCGCGCCGAAAACCGCCTTGGCGCTGCCGGGGCTCGGCGTCTTCTGCTCGGCTCCGACATCGCCGGCGACAAGGCTCGCGCCCATTGCACCGGCGAATATCAGTTTGCCGAAAATCTTGAAAGCCTGAGCGAAGCCGAAAGCCATGCCATTCCCTTGCCTGCCGCAGCATCGGCCCGAAAATCGAAATCGATTTTCGGAAAGCCTGATGCGTCGATTCAAAATATGAGAGCGTCCTTTGTGCGTCCGAACGGACGCACGGCGCTCTAAGGTGATTTGCATCGAATCTACCGTGAAAAGCAATTTTGGTGAATCGATGATTTGGCACGCCGCCATGGGGCCGGATCGCGGCAGCATCGTCAGTTGGAAAGAACCTCGGCCGTTTTGCGCACACGCGAAAGGCGCGGCAGGATGCGCTCACAGGCAAGCGAATGCATTTCGGCGGTGAAGGTGCTCATCGCGTCCTCGACGGCGATGACAGCGTAATTATGGGCGTAGGCATCGCGGATCGTTGCTTCGACGCCGAAATTGGTAGCGATCCCCGTCAGGATCACGGTCGTAATGCCACGGCGGCGAAGCTGGAGATCCATCTCCGTGCCGTAAAAGGCGCTCCACTGATGCTTGACGATATGCACATCGGCTTCGAGCGCAGCAATTTCTGCTGGAGCCGCAAGGGCTTCGGCTGGAAGGCCGCCTTGAGGGAAAACCGCCGGTTCGTCCACCGGCTGGTTGACAGCATCGGCATAGTCCGTGGAGAATCCGACGGTCACGAGGATCACCGTGCCGCCTTCGGACTTCAGCTTCCTGGCGATCGCGGCAGTATTCTCGACCACCTGCTGGGCCGAATGCGGCGCAAGCTGACGGCTGACGATGAAGCCCTGCAGGTCGATGGAAATGAGTGCGGTGGTCTTGGGATCGTAGAGGGACATGGCAATCTCCGGGGTAAGAAATATGAGGGCATCCTCACAATGGTAAATACGAGGATAGCCTCACAAAAATCAACCCCCCGACCGCAAACCCGTGTGCCGAAACGCCAGCGCGGCCATGAGCGGGTCGCCGTTCTCCTCGAAGCGGCGGCTAAAGTCTTTGTCGAAAAAGGCTATGATGCCGCCACGATGACGGAGATTGCCGCAGCCGCCAATTCCTCGATAGGCTCGCTCTATCAGTTCTTCCCGACCAAGCTTCTGCTTGCCGAAGCGCTGCACATCGACCGCCTGCAGCAGTTGAATGGCGTCCTCGCCGAGCTCTCGGAGAAAGCCCGCGGCCGCAGTGCGGCCGAGATCGGCGATGCTATCTTCACGCGGTTCGGCCGCTTTCTTGAGGAACATCCGGAATTTCCCGTTCTCGCCGCCAGGCGCGACGTGCCCAAGGAGCGCAAGGCGAAATCGCGTGCGGAGCTTCGCGACATCATCACGGGACTCTTGAGGAATGCCGAGCCTTCGGTCGCGCGCGATGTCGATCTCCTGGGCGCCCTCGTCCTGGAGCTTCTGCGCATCGTCGTCGCAGCCGCCAACGACCCCGATGGTTCCGGCGATCCCCGCATCGTCGGAGAGCTGCGGCGCATGCTGCGCAAGCGTCTCGAGGAAGTGACGCCCTGACCTCCACCGTAAGGCCAAATTCGCGAGCCCGGCAAAAAACAAAGTCTTTCCTGTTTTTCGCCTGCATTTCTCGTATTGTCGGAGAAAGCTAACAACAGGGGAAGAATGAATGGTGGCTTCGTGGTCGAAAATCAGTGTGCTGGTAGCATTTCTGGGTATACCTGCGGCTGTATTGGCTCAGGATCAGCAGTTCCAGATCGGCAGTTCGGTCATCAGCGAGATGAAGTACAAGCCGGGCTTCACCCATTTCGACTACGTCAATCCCGATGCCCCGAAAGGCGGTGACCTGCGCCTGTCTTCGAGCGGCACGTTCGACACTTTCAATCCGCTGCTAGCGAAAGGCGAGGCGGCTGTCGGCCTGACGCTCGTTTACGACACGCTGATGAAATCGGCCGACGACGAACTCCTCGTCTCCTACGGTCTGCTTGCTGAAGGCCTCTCCTATCCGCCGGACGTTTCCAGCGCGACCTTCCGCCTTCGCAAGGAAGCGAAATGGGCAGACGGCCAGCCCGTCACGCCCGAAGACGTGATTTTCAGCCTCGAAAAGACTAAGGAGCTCAATCCTCTCGCCGGAAACTATTATCGTCACGTCCTCAAGGCGGAAAAGACGGGCGAGCGGGACGTTACGTTCACCTTCGACGAGAAGAACAATCGCGAGCTGCCCAACATTCTCGGCCAGTTGGTCGTCGTGCCCAAACACTGGTGGGAAGCGCCGGGGCCGGATGGCAAGCCGCGCGACATTTCCAAGACGACGCTGGAGCCTGTCATGGGTTCCGGGCCTTACAAGATCGCCGCCTTCTCACCCGGCGCCACGATCCGTTATGAGTTGCGCGACGATTACTGGGGCAAGGACCTCAACGTGAATGTCGGCCAGAACAATTTCCGCAACATTCTCTACACCTATTATGGCGATCGGGACGTCGAGTTCGAGGCTTTCCGGGCCGGAAACAGCGATTACTGGCAGGAGACGACCGCGGCGCGCTGGGCGACGGGATATGATTTTCCGGCCGTGAAGGAGGGGCGCGTCAAGAAGCAGGACGTTCCCAATCCGCTGCGTTCCACCGGGATCATGCAGGCCCTCGTTCCGAATATGCGCCGCGACATTTTTAAGGACGAGCGGGTTCGCGAGGCCCTGAATTACGGCCTGGACTTCGAGGAGCTGAACCGCACCGTCGCCTTCAACAGCTATAAACGCATCGACAGCTATTTCTGGAACACCGAACTTGCCTCGTCCGGCCTTCCGGAGGGCCGGGAACTGGAAATCCTTCAGGGCTTGAAGGATCAGGTGCCGCCGGAGATCTTCACCACTCCCTACAGCAATCCCGTCGGCGGCGACCCGCAGAAGAGCCGCGACAATCTTCGCAAGGCCATCGCCCTGCTAAAGGAGGCAGGCTGGGATTTGAAGGGCAACCGCATGGTCAATGCCAAGAGCGGCCAGCCGATGAGTTTCGAGATCCTCCTGTCGAGCCCGATGCTGGAGCGTTGGGCAGTACCCTATGCCAACAATCTGAAGAAGATCGGCATCGACGCACGGGTGCGCACCGTCGATGCGGCGCAATATACCAACCGCGCTCGCAGCTTCGATTACGACATGATCTGGAACGTCTGGGCCCAGACCATGAACCCCGGCAACGAGCAGGCCGATTACTGGGGATCGGGATCGGCCAATCAGCAAGGATCGCGCAACTATGCCGGCATTGCCAATCCGGCCGTCGATGCGCTCGTTCGCATGATCATTTTTGCCCCCAACCGCGATGAACAGGTCGCGGCCATTAAGGCGATGGACCGTGTGCTGCTTGCCAATCACTATGTCATTCCGCTGTTCTACCGGAACACCTATTCGATTGCCTACTGGAATACTGTGACGCCACCGCCGGCGTTCCCGGCCTACAGCCTTGGCTTCCCCGACGCCTGGTGGTCCACGGCAGTCAAATGAGCAGGCTTGCAATGCGAGGGGCCCTGCGCTCCAAATGGCATCGGCGAATCATGAGACGCTGGCACAAGCCGGCAAAGGAAGGCTGGCAGATTGAACGGCATTAGATTGGACGGCGCGCAGGCGACGATATTCCCGGAGGCTCGTAACTGATGGGCGCCTATATTCTCCGCCGCCTGCTTTTGATGATCCCGACCATTGTCGGCATCATGGCGATTTCTTTCATCGTCGTTCAATTCGCGCCCGGCGGCCCGGTCGAGCAGGTGATCGCCCAGTTGACCGGCCAGGCCGACAGCGCCGACCAGCGCATCTCCGGCGGCGGCGATCTCCTGCGCGGCGGGGGAGACGACGCCAGTTCCAAATATCGCGGCGCCCAGGGCCTCGATCCGGAACTGATCGCCAAGCTGGAGAAACAGTTCGGCTTCGACAAGCCGCCGTTGACCCGCTTCGGCGAAATGATGTGGAACTACATCCGCTTCGATTTCGGCGAGAGCTTCTTCCGCAACACCTCCGTGCTCGACCTCATCAAGGAAAAGCTGCCGGTTTCGATCTCGCTCGGCATCTGGATACTGATCTTCTCCTACGCCATCTCCATCCCGCTCGGCATCCGCAAAGCGGTCAAAGACGGCTCCTCCTTCGATGTCTGGACCTCAGGCGTCATCGTCGTCGGTTATGCGGTGCCGAGTTTCCTGTTCGGTATTCTGCTGATCGTGCTTTTCGCCGGCGGCTCGTTCTACGACTGGTTCCCGCTGCGCGGCCTCGTCTCCGATAATTTCGACCAGCTTGCCTGGTGGCAGAAGCCGCTCGATTATTTCTGGCACCTCACGCTGCCGCTGATCTCGCTGTCGCTCGCATCCTTCGCCACGACGACGCTTCTGACCAAGAACTCCTTCATCGACGAGATCAAGAAGCAGTACGTTATCACCGCGCGCGCTAAGGGCCTCAACGAGCGCCAGGTGCTCTACGGCCACGTTTTCCGCAATGCCATGCTGATCGTCATCGCGAGTTTCCCCGGCGCCTTCATCTCCGCCTTCTTCACCGGTTCGCTTTTGATCGAGAACATCTTCTCGCTCGATGGCCTCGGACGCCTCGGTTACCTCTCGGTCGTCAACCGCGATTACCCGATCGTCTTTGCGACGCTCTACATCTTCTCGCTGCTCGGCCTCTTCGTCGGCCTGATCTCGGATCTGCTCTACACATGGATTGATCCGCGCATCGATTTCGAGCGGAGGGACGTCTGATGGATGCCGCCGCAAACCCGACGACGGCGACACCCGTCCGACCGCCCCGCAAGGGCTTGCTGTCGCCGACCAACATCCGCCGCTGGCGGAACTTCAAGGCGAACCGGCGCGGCTACTGGTCGCTCTGGCTGTTCCTTATCCTCTTCGTGCTCAGCCTCTTTGCCGAGTTCATCGCCAATGACAGGCCGATCGTCGCCTCCTACAAGGGCGAGATCCTTTTCCCCGTCATCATCAATTATCCCGAGGAAAAATTCGGCGGCTTCCTGGCCGAGACGGACTATCGCTCTTCGGTCATATCGGATGAGATCAATGCCAATGGCTGGATGATCTGGCCGCCGATCCGCTATTCCTACCAGTCGGTCAATTCCAATATTCCGCATTCGGCCCCGACGCCGCCGTTCTGGCTGATGTCGAAGGAGGAGCGCTGCTCGGCCTATCCGCAGGGCGTCAACGATCCCGATTGCAGGCTCGGCAATCTCAACTGGCTCGGCACGGACGATCAGGCCCGCGATGTGCTCGCCCGCGTCATCTACGGTTTCCGCATTTCCGTGCTCTTCGGCCTGGCGCTCACCATCTGCTCGGCCGTCATCGGTGTCACGGCCGGCGCCGTCCAGGGCTATTTCGGCGGCTGGACGGACCTGCTCTTCCAGCGTTTCATCGAGATATGGTCCTCGATGCCGGTGCTCTATATCCTGCTGATCATTGCCGCCATCCTGCCGCCCGGCTTCTTCGTGCTGCTCGGCATCATGCTGCTCTTCTCCTGGGTGGGCTTCGTCGGCGTCGTGCGCGCCGAATTCCTGCGCGCCCGCAATTTTGAATATGTCCGGGCTGCGCGCGCGCTCGGCGTCAACAACCGCACCATCATGTGGCGGCATATGCTGCCGAATGCGATGGTGGCGACGCTGACCTTCCTGCCCTTCATCCTCTCCGGCTCGATCACCACGCTGACCTCGCTCGATTTCCTGGGCTTCGGCATGCCGCCGGGTTCGCCTTCGCTTGGTGAGCTGATCGCTCAGGGCAAGGCCAATCTCCAGGCGCCATGGCTCGGCCTGACGGCCTTCTTCACCATGTCGATCATGCTCTCGCTGCTGATCTTCATCGGCGAGGCGGTGCGCGATGCCTTCGATCCGAGAAAGACGTTCCAATGAGTGAAGTCATCTCGTCATTTGCAGGCGTTCAGACTAAGGTTGGCTATGACGCAACTCTTGAGGCACAGGCCGATGAACAAGATCGTGTTTGAGCATTATCCTGCATCGAAGCTGCCGGAAGAACTCCGGAAGGGCCTGGAAAAGGACGCTACGGTGCGTGTGGTGATTGAGGAGGAAGCCAAGGATGGGGAGAGAGACCCTTTTCCGGGCTTCAGGAACCTGCCGAAGATTGAGCGGAAGCCGATGACCAGAGCCGAAACCCTCGCCGCCATCAGGCGTATAAAAGCGGAAGACAGGCCATCGGTCAGTGCCGAGGAAGCGGTCGCTAGAATTCGCCAGCTGCGGGATGAGTGGGATGATTGATGCAAGGTGTCAGTAGAATTTATCTCGACACGAATATTTTCATCATGGCATTCGAGAGGCGGGACGAGACGAGTGATCGGCTCGCTCAACTGCTGGCCGCAGGCGATACTGATGTCGAGCCGAAATTTGTGACGAGTGAGTTGACGCTATCCGAGCTTCTGGTGACGCCATATCGTCAAAATGACGACAGTCTGATCGACACATACGAAGGGTTGATCCTAACGAGCAGCTGGCTCGAAGTGCTCCCAGTCGCTCCGCCCACACTTCGATATGCTGCGGTGCTGCGGTCTCAATATGGCAGCCTGAAATTACCGGATGCCATTCATCTATCGACTGCCATCGGTGCGAACTGTTCGCATATCCTGACGGACGATCGGGGAATAAGGGACGAATACCGGCTGATCCATCGCAGATACGGGCAGTCAGCGGAAGCTCGGCCCTTGACGGTTCTTCGCCCGGATGAGCCCACTCTTTCCTCTTTCCTGAAAAAACCAGGCCAATGACATCACCGCTACTCTCCGTCCGCGATCTCTCGGTCGCCTTCCATCAGGGCGGCGAAACCTCGCTCGCCGTCGACCGCATCTCCTTCGATATCGGCAAGGGCGAAGTCCTGGCGCTTGTCGGCGAATCCGGGTCCGGCAAGTCGGTGTCGGCAAATTCGATCCTGCGGCTTCTGCCCTATCCGTCGGCCAGCCATCCGGGTGGCGAGATACTCTTCAAGGGCAAGGATCTCCTGAAGGCCTCCGATCGCGAATTGCGCGAAGTACGCGGCAACGACATCACGATGATCTTCCAGGAGCCGATGACATCGCTCAATCCGCTCCATACGATCGAGCAGCAGATCGCCGAAATCCTGGCGCTGCATCAGGGCATGACGGGGCAGGCCGCGCGCACCCGGATATTGGAACTCCTGAACCAGGTCGGCATTCGGGAGCCGGAAAAGCGCCTGAAGGCCTATCCGCATGAGCTCTCGGGCGGCCAGCGTCAGCGTGTGATGATCGCCATGGCGCTCGCCAACCGGCCGGAACTCTTGATCGCCGACGAGCCGACGACAGCGCTCGACGTGACCGT
This sequence comes from Rhizobium sp. BK650, assembly GCF_014195325.1. Taxonomy (GTDB): domain Bacteria; phylum Pseudomonadota; class Alphaproteobacteria; order Rhizobiales; family Rhizobiaceae; genus Rhizobium. Next base: position 137,052 of record NZ_JACIBK010000002.1, read on the forward strand.
CCAGGCGCAGATCCTCGAACTTTTGCGCGAATTGAAGGGCGAGCATGGCATGTCCATGCTCTTCATCACCCATGATCTCGGCATCGTGCGCAAGTTCGCCGATCGCGTCTGCGTCATGACCAAGGGCAAGATCGTCGAGACCGGGACGGTGGAGGAGGTCTTTGCCAATCCGCAGCATGACTATACCCGCCACCTGCTCGCCTCCGAGCCGCGCGGCGAGCCGCCGGTCACCGATCCTTCCAGGCCCGTCGTCATGGAAGGCAACGACATCAAGGTCTGGTTCCCGATCAAGGCCGGCTTCATGCGCAAGATCGTCGATCACGTGAAGGCGGTCGATGGCATCGATCTGACGCTGCGCTCCGGCCAGACGCTCGGCGTCGTCGGCGAATCCGGCTCCGGCAAGACCACGCTTGGTCTCGCGCTGACCCGCCTCATCTCCTCGAAGGGCCGCATTTCCTTCGTCGGAAAAGATATAGCAAACTATTCATTCACCGAGATGCGGCCGCTGCGCAACCAGCTCCAGGTCGTCTTCCAGGACCCCTACGGCTCGCTGAGCCCGCGCATGTCGGTCGGCGATATCGTCGCCGAGGGCCTGAAGGTGCATGAGCGTTCGCTCTCGGCCGATGAGCGTGACCAGCGCGTCTGCTGGGCGCTGGAGGAGGTCGGGCTCGATCCGCTCACCCGCTGGCGCTTCCCGCATGAATTTTCCGGCGGCCAGCGCCAGCGCATCGCCATTGCCCGCGCCATGGTGCTGAAGCCGCGCTTCGTCATGCTCGACGAGCCGACCTCGGCGCTCGACATGAGCGTGCAGGCGCAGGTGGTGGATCTCTTGCGCGACCTGCAGAAGAAGCACGATCTCGCCTATCTCTTCATCAGCCACGACCTGAAAGTGGTGAAAGCGCTGGCCAACGATGTGATCGTCATGCGCTTCGGCAAGGTTGTGGAGCAGGGGCCGTCGGCGGAAATCTTCCGCGCGCCGAAGCATGACTATACCAGGGCGCTGATGGCCGCCGCCTTCAATATCGAGGCGGTGCCGACCGCAGCGGTCCAGCAATAAGACGGGCACCAGCAAAGAAGATCATGTCAGCAAAACCTCCCGTTCTCGTCGACCTCAAGTTCGACCCTGATACTGTCGCCCGTATCCTCAAGACCGCCTTTGCCGATCGCGGCAGCATCAATGCCGCCGACCCCGCGAGCAAGGCGCTTGACCTGACCGGCATCGATTATGCGCTGCTCTGGAAGCCGGATGCCGATATCTTCAAGCGCGCGCCGAACCTCAAGGTGCTTTTCTCCGGCGGCGCCGGGGTCGATAGCATCCTGTCCATTCCCGACCTGCCCGATCTTCCGATCGTCCGCTTCGTCGATCGCAGCCTGACGACGCGCATGAGCGAATGGGTGGTCATGCAGTGCCTCATGCATCTGCGGCTCCAGCGCCAGCATGACCGCGACCAGCAGAACCGCGTCTGGGGCAAGCTCGTGCCGCCGGAAGCTGCCGAAATCACCGTCGGCGTCATGGGCCTCGGCATTCTCGGCCAGGATGCCATCGCCAAGCTCCGCGTCATGGGCTTCAACGTCATCGGCTGGTCGCGCTCGAAGAAAGAGGTTGAGGGCATCGAAACCTTCAGCGGTCCCGAGCTCGGTACCTTCCTGGCGAAGACCGATATCGTCGTCGGCCTTCTGCCGCTGACGCCGGATACGACAGGCCTCTACGACAAGGCCTTCTTCGCCAGGCTGCGCCAGGGCGGCGCGCTCGGCAAGCCCGTCTTCATCAATGCCGGCCGCGGCAAGAGCCAGGTGCAGGCCGATATCGTTGCCGCGATCGAGGCCGGCGTGCTCGGCGGCGCCTCGCTCGATGTCTTCGAGGTCGAGCCGCTGCCGGCGGACGACCCGCTTTGGCATCTGGAGAATGTCTTCATCACCCCTCATGACGCGGCGATCTCGGAAGAAAACGCGCTTTTCCGCCATGTCGAGACCCAGATCGCCCGCTTCGAGCGCGGCGAGCCGCTGCAATTCGTCGTCGACCGTGAGGCGGGGTACTGACCCCTTCGGAACCATCCTCCATCGCTTCTCGTTTGTTTCCGGAAGCTCCGCAGGCGCGGCTTGCGGCTTACCGGAAGGAGACGATCATGACCCCTACGGAAACGCGCTGGGAAAAGTCCGATCAAAAGCTTCATGCCGAAGAACAGATTTCGCCCGTGAAGGCCAAGCAGGGCCGTACCGGTTCCCGCATCCTCGCCGTGCTGATTGCCGCCCTGGTGCTCGCCTTCCTCGTCTGGATCCCCGTCGAGATCTGGGGCAAGAAGGAGGCCAATGACGTCGCTCCGCAGCAGCCGGGCCAGCAGATGCAGTCCGGGGTTCCGGCAAAGCCGCCGCAGAACGGCGCCACCGCCCCGGCCCAGCCGGCCGCACCTGCGCAATAGCGGGCGGATAGCACACAGTTGAACAACGTCCTGCAGCCATTCCGGCTGCGGGACGTTGCCTGTTGTTTTTTCTGGACTTTGCCGATCTATTTTTCGATAAGAAGGCGCACGAGCCGGTTTCGTGCGCTGGCCGTAACAGGGCCGCACCTGACCGGATGGACGGACAGGCAGGAGTTTCATGGCCAGGACCGATATCGCAAGGCGCGTCTACAATCATACCTGGAAACTCGATCCGATCGTCCGCAGTCTGATCGATACGGATTTCTACAAGCTCCTGATGCTGCAGATGATCTGGAAGCTCTATCCAGATGTCAGCGCCTCCTTCACCCTCATCAACCGCACCAAGCGCGTGCGCCTTGCCGACGAGATCGACGAAGGCGAGCTGCGCGAGCAGCTCGACCATGCGCGCACGCTGCGGCTCGCCAAGAAGGAGATGATCTGGCTTGCCGGTAACAGCTTCTATGGCCGCGCCCAGATCTTCGAGCCGGAATTCCTCGCCTGGCTCTCCAATTTCCAGCTGCCGGAATACGAGCTTTCCAAGAAGGACGGGCAATATGTGCTCGATTTCCATGGGTCGTGGAAGGAAACGACCATGTGGGAAATCCCGGCACTTGCCATCATCAACGAGCTGCGTTCGCGCGCCGCCATGAAGGCGATGGGCCCCTTCACGCTCGACGTGCTCTATGCCCGCGCCAAGGCCAAGATGTGGGCCAAGGTGGAGAAACTGCGTGAACTGCCGGGCTTGCGGATCTCCGATTTCGGCACCCGCCGCCGCCACAGCTTTCTCTGGCAGCGCTGGTGCGTGGAAGCCCTGAAGGAAGGCATCGGCCCGGCCTTCACCGGCACCAGCAATGTATTGCTGGCTATGGATTCCGATCTCGAAGCCGTCGGCACCAACGCCCACGAGCTGCCGATGGTGGCCGCTGCCTTGGCCGAGACCGACGAGCAGCTCAGGAACGCGCCCTATAAGGTGCTGCGCGACTGGAACAAGCTCTATGGCGGCAACCTGCTGATCGTGCTGCCGGACGCCTTCGGCACCGCCGCCTTTCTGCGCGACGCGCCGGAATGGGTGGCCGACTGGACCGGCTTCCGCCCGGACAGCGCCCCGCCGATCGAAGGCGGCGAGAAGATCATCGACTGGTGGAAGAAGATGGGCCGCGACCCGCGCCAGAAGCTCCTGATCTTTTCCGATGGCCTCGATGTCGATGCCATCATCGACACCTACAAGCATTTCGAGGGCCGCGTGCGCATGAGCTTCGGCTGGGGCACCAATCTGACGAATGACTTTGCCGGCTGCGCGCCGACAGATACGTCCGATTTCCTGCCGATCTCCATCGTCTGCAAGGTCAGCGACGCCAATGGCCGCCCGGCCGTCAAGCTCTCGGACAACCCGCAGAAGGCGACCGGCGAGCCGGCCGAGGTGGAGCGCTATCTGAAATTCTTCGGCGCCGAGGATCGGACTGATCAACCGGTGCTGGTTTAAAGCAGCGGTCATTTCTGACGGCCGGACGGGCGGCGTAACACTCTGATGGGGGCTCTTCGAGCCATCTGACCGGGGTCGCGCCGCGGGTCTCGACGCGTCCTTCGGACCCTCGAGGGAGAAGGGACGTGCAGCGGCGGCTTCATTCCCTTCGACCCCGCGTGGGAGCGATTGCCATGCGTCCTCCTCCCAAGCCCACTTGCATCACCGGCAGTTCTAGGTTCTGCTAACGCCGAGTCTTCCGACATTTGAGCGGCACTTCTTCGTTAACATCTCGAGGCAATCCAATGCGTGTCGTGTTTCGCTGTGATCCTGCGCTTGTCGACCATCTGCCTCGCCCCGTTCCAGCTCGCAGCATTCTGCCGGACTGGCTCCGTAGCATGCCCGCGAAGGCACATTCCGAGATTCACGGCCGGGAAATTCGGACCGTAAAGCAGTGCCCTCCCTTTGTTGACGCCATGTCCCATGGTTTTATGATTCTGCTCCCGTGCGACGTAACCGTTCGAAGCGGTGTCTTCGCATGGGATTGGGTTATCCCAGAGCCCTCGACCGAAGGTCATCCGCGATCTCCGCTCAGCTTTCATGTTGCTGAGCAGCTTGCTGGCGCGCCGTTTGCCAACGGCTTGGCAGCGGTGAAGTTCAACAGCTTTTGGACGATCGAACTGGAGGAGGGATGGTCACTTTTCGCCATGCACCCGGTCAATCGCAACGAGCTTCCCTTCCGTTTGCTGACGGGTGTCGTGGATTCAGATCGCTTTTATGATGCGGGGATCAACTTCCCGGCAATCTGGACCGATCCTCATTTTTCAGGGGTTCTGCCAAAGGGCACCCCGATTGCACAATGCTTTCCGGTACCGCGCGCAGCTCCCGATGTGATCTTTGAATATTTCGATGGGACGCACAACACTGCCTACGAGAAAACCGTCGCCGAGGTTCTCGCCAATCCCGGAGTCTACCGAAAGCATTTCCGCGTAAAGCGTCCGCGTTCAGCGCCAGAATCGGCTTGAATGTGAGCTGCACCTAAGATTTGAGCATTCGCTTCAAGACCTCTCGATCCAGCCATAGCTGGCCTCGCGGTGCCGACGTTAGCGACATGGCGATCGCACCCAATGTATCGGGTCGCAGGCTGTAGGCTGCCTGATAAGCCGCGATGGCCTCGTCAATCTCACCCATATCCTGCAACACGATGCCGAGATTGACGGCTGCCTCTGCATCGTCAGGCCGCTGTTCCAGCGCTTTGCGATAAGCTTCGGCCGCACCAGCCAAGTCGTGCAAATCCTGCCTCACCAGCCCCAGGTCAAACCACATTGAGGCAGATCTGTCGACTGCCGCCACACCTTCGAGTACCGCAGCCGCGGCATCGGGCGACCCGTCTTCAAAAAGTATCCGACCGAGGCGCGCGGCAGCCTCCAGCGAAGCAGGGTTGGCACGGCTCAATGCCCTCCAAGCGCCGGCTGCCCGGTTGCGATCGCCGGCGGCATCGAAAGTACGAGCCTGTTCAAGGAGAATTTCGACACTCGGAGACAATGTGGCAGCGCGACTGAGGTGAAATATAGCTCGGTCGAAATCTCGCAACGACCGCGCGATACGGCCGGCAAGCAGTCGGCCGGGCGCGTTATCAGGCGTGTCCGCCAAACTAATTTCAATATGGATGCTCGCCTTTGCAGCATCGCCCTTGCCGAACAGAATCGCCGCGAAAAGGTGGTTAAGGGTCGGGTCGCTCCGATTTTGCCGCAAGCTTGTCTCACACAAGGACATCGCCTGGTCCAAACGGCCGGCGTTGAAATCAGCCACGATTCGCCGCACCTGATTTTCGACCGCCGCAACACGCATGCCCAGCTCCCCTTTATCCGCCGCCGCCAGGAAAAGCGGCCGATATCGCAGTCATAAGTGCAGACTAAACGGGGCGCCACACAATTTATTTATTCCGTCCATCCGATAGCCCATGCGTCGCCGCTCTTGTCATGCAAGGGGCCGGCGCGCACTTGCTCCCGAATGAAAGAGGACGCCGCCGCCACAGCTTCCTCCGGCAGTGCTGGTGCGTGGAAGCGCTGAGGAAGGCATCGGTCCAGCCTTTACCGACACCGGCAATGTATTGCGGGCTATGGATTCCGATCTCGAAGCGTCGGCACCAATGCCCACGAGCTCCCGATGGTGGCCGCTGCCCTTGCCTAGACGGACGAGCAGCCCAGGAACGCGCCCAACAAAGTGCTGCGCGACTGGACAAGCTCTATTTCGGCAACCTCTCAATCGTCCTGCCTGACGCCTTCGGCACCGCCGCCTTCCTGCGCGACGCGCCGGAATGGGTGGCCGACTGGAAGGTGGAACGCTATCTGAAATTCTTCGGCGCCGAAGACCGGACTGATCAGCCGGTGCTGGTTTAAGCTGGTTTATGGCGCAGACCGCAGCGCCGGCCAATGCTGGCGCGGCTCCTCGGTGACGGGCTTTCCGCCACGGCGTGTCGGCTTGACGGTGACACTGTCGTCAGGCGGCAGAGCGACATCGAGCTTCGCGGCGAGCGAGCGGGCATCGGCCGGCGCACGCACCTTCGCGTCATTGTCGAAATAGACATAGACATCGCGGCCACGAGCCGAGCGCTGCAACGGCGGCTTGATGCGGTTGGCGTCGTCGGGCTCGATGCCGTGCGCCCAGGCATCGATGCGCCCGGCCCAGCGATCGAGCGATTCGTCGTCATAGCCGCTGACATAGAGCTGCTCTGACCCATGCAGCCGGCAATAGATGAAATCGGCTGTGACATCCATCAGGAGCGGCCATTCCACCGTATCGGCAACCACCAGTCCGACCTTGTGCTTGCGCATGAGTTCGATGAATTCGGGCGCGCAGAAACTGTCGTGGCGGATTTCCAGCGCATGGCGCATCGGCTGCGTCCTCTCGCTCTTCGTCCAGGCGCGGCCGTCTAGCCGTTCGTCGTGCTGTTTCGCCATATCGGCCGCAGCATCGGTATCCCTCGGCAGCATTGCCAGGAAGTTGTCGAAGAGCTCGGCATCGAATTTCTGCCTTGGCGGAAACTGCCAGAGGATCGGCCCCAATTTCGGTCCCAGGCGCAGCAGGCCCGAGGCCAGAAAATTGGCAAGCGGCTTCTCGATGTCGCGAAGGCGCTTCAGATGGGTGATGTAGCGCGAACCCTTGACCGAAAAGACGAAACCGTCAGGCGTCTCGTCGCGCCAGCTGGCAAAAGCATCCGGCTTCTGCAGCCCGTAAAATGTGCCGTTGATCTCGATGGAAGCGAACTTCCGCGAAGCGTAGGCAAGCTCGCGCTTCTGCGCCAGCCCCTTCGGGTAGAAGACGCCGCGCCAGGGCGCATAGGTCCATCCCGATATGCCGATGCGGATCGTGCCTGTTTTTGCCGCTGCTTTTGTCATGCAAAGGGAACTGCGCCGGCGCGCGCTTGTTCCCGACCGGCATGACTTCGTGCCGACAACCATCCGCCTCTACGGATACGGCCAGGCACACGACCAGACCTGGAGAGATATGGTGGAAGTCACCCCGAAAATCCTGCTCAACATCAAGCAAGTCACCGAAGCGACCGGCATCAGCCGCGCCAGCATCTACCGGCAGATGAAAGGCGGCCGGCTTCCCTTCGTCAAGCTCGGTTCGCGCACGCTGTTCCGCCCCGCGGATATCAAGCAGTTCGTCGATCAGAACGTCCGGGCTGCGGATTAGCGGCTTGGCGGCGACATGCTGTTCGCTGCTGCCATCGAGGGGCCTGAGATCGTTTTTTGACGGCGGGCCTTGTGCTTGTAGCCCCCTCATCCGCCCTTCGGGCACCTTCTCCCCATGGGGAAGAAGGGGAAACGGACGCCGCGGCTCGTCCCTTCTCCCCAGCGGGGAGAAGGTGGCCCGAAGGGTCGGATGAGGGGGCCACGGGTGATGCGTCAAACGCAAAAGACGATTCGCACATTTCACACGGATAATTTCATGTCACCAACACATTCACACCCACCTTCCGGCGAACCCGACGATATCGAGCGTCTGCGCCGCGACGTGTCGCTGTCTTCGACCGTCTCGCAATATGGATACACGCTTGCCCGCAACGGCCGGGAATTCGAAACCTGCTGCCCCTTCCATGCCGAAGACACGCCGTCGTTCACGATTTTCATAGCGCACGATGGAATAGAGCGTTTCCATTGTTTCGGCTGCGGCAGGAAGGGCGATGTCCTGGATTTCGTCCGCGAGGTGAAGGGCGTCGATCTGCCAGAAGCGATCCGCATCCTGGGCGGAGGCAGCAACGGCCGGCTGGATATGCGGCCGCGGCAGGTTCGGGCACGGGACGCCTATGAGGGCATCGTGCCGATCGCCCCACCGGCGGAGCGGCTGCAGGCCGGTGCGCGGGTGAGGCTCTATAATCCCAAGCGCAAGGGCGAGCGCTCCGAATGGGGCGTCTTCGCGCCCTCGATGGTCTTTCCCTATCGCCGCGCCGACGGGTCGCTTCTCGGCTATGTCCTGCGCCGCGATCTGCCTGACGGAGGCAAGGAAACGCCGATGGTGATGTTCGTGCGCCTGGCCGATGGAGCCCAAACATGGTGCCGCTATCCCTTCCCGAAGCTGCGGCCGATCTACGGCCTGGAGGAGATCGGCCCAGATTTCGGCGGCGGAGAAGTGATGATCGTCGAGGGCGAGAAGTGCCGGGATCGGCTGCGCGGGTCAGCCAGGCAAACGGTTGTGTCCTGGGCGGGCGGCACACAGGGCGTCAAGCATACCGACTGGTCGCCGCTGGCGGGCCGCGACGTGGTCATCTGGCCGGATTTCGATCGCCCAGGCATCGCGGCGGCAAATGAAGTCGCGCTGCAGCTGATCGACCTCGGGGCTCGCGTCCGGCTCGTTGGCCTTGCCGATATCGATGCCGCCGGCGACAGCACGGCCTATCGTTTCGAAGACTGGCGCGTCGGCCTGCGTCCCTACCGCGGCTGGGATTGCGCCGATGCGCTCGATGACGGATGGACCGAGGCCGAGATCGATGCCTTCATGCGCGAAACGATGCGCTCCCTCGTGCCACAGGCCGCCCAGGCCGAAGTCGAGGCGCCGGCGCCGGCCGGGCGCATCGGCCCCGCGGAGCCGCAAAAGCCTGTCTTCGCCGACGACGCGCTGCTCCCTGATGCGGCGGGAGACGACCGGCCGACCCTCCCTTTCCATGAGGCCGATCTCTCCGACATCGTGACCCGCGCCTGCGATATCGCGTTCGAGGCAGGCGTGCCGCTCTATGCCCGCGGCGCGGCCCTCTTCCGCCTGGTGCGCATAGCCGGGGCGGAAAGGTCGATGCTCGTGCCGGCCGAGGAAATCTCCCTGCTCGAAATCTTCACCAGGACCATCCGCTGGCTTAAACCGGATGCGCGGACGGTCGAGGGCTGGCGGCCCGCCTCGTGCCCGCTGCTCGTCGCGAGAGCCGTCATCGCGCGGCGAGGGGAATGGCGGTTTCCGCAGCTCAAGGCCATCGTTTCCACCCCGACGATGCGCAGCGACGGCACTCTTATCAGCGCCAAGGGGTTCGATCCCCAATCCGGCATCCTGTTCGAATCCGACAGGTCATGGCCCGATATCCCCGAATGCCCCGGCAAGGCCGATGCGGCAGCAGCCTTGGCACGCATCGAGACGCTTGTTTCGAGCTTCCCCTTCGTCAGCGATGTCGACCGCTCGGCAGCCGTGGCCCTGATCCTGACGGCCATCATCCGTCCATGCCTCAATACCGCGCCGCTCTTCGGCGTCAGCGCGACAGCGCCCGGCACCGGCAAGTCCAAGCTGGTGGATGTCGCCGCAATCCTGGCGACGGGACGCATTGCACCGGTCAATTCGTATCCGCCCGACGAGGAAGAGCTGCGCAAGGTCCTTCAGGCGCGGCTGATGCAGGGCGATGCCTTCATCAGCCTGGACAACGTGTCGGTAGCAGTTCGCTCCGATTACCTTTGCCAGGTGCTGACCCAGGACGAAGTCAATATACGCCCGCTCGGCGAAAGCCGCACCGTCGATGCGCCGACGGTAACGATGCTCTGCGCCACTGGCAACGGCCTGCGCTTTGCCGGCGACCTGACGCGGCGCGTGGTGCAGATCAATCTCGATGCCGGCGTCGAGCGGCCGGAGGAGCGCGTCTTCGAGAGCGACGTCATCGAGGATACCCGCCGGCTGCGGGTGGAGATCGTCACGGCGGCCCTGACGCTCCTGCGCGCCTTCGTCGCCAACCGGGCAGAGAAGGTCACGCCGGCACTCGGCTCCTTCGAGCAGTGGTCGGATCTCGTTCGCTCCGCACTCGTCTGGCTGGGCTTGCCCGATCCGCTCGGCAACGCAGCCAAGATCCGCGACGATGATCCGGAAAGGGAGCGAACGTCGGCGATCATTTCAGCGCTGCCGACAGGCAAGTCGTGGACTGCCGTCGACATTGCGAAGATGGTGGACGAGGGCGCCTTCGATCCCATCGGCAACCGTCGCCATGAAGGGCTGGTCCATGCGCTTTCGGACTATATCGAGAAAGGCCGCCTGAACACCCATCGCTTCAGTGGCTTCCTGCGCAAGTATTCCGGACGGATCGTCAATGGCCAGATGATCGTCCAGGCGGGGAGGAACAGGCTCAACACTGCCCTTTGGAAGATCGAAACGAGGCTCAGCTGACCGGCGGCGCCTTGGTTTCGTCAGGACGCCGCTTCGGAGCGATAGGCTCCTATGCCTCGGCCGTTCGATGCTCTTCGCGGGCAGCTTCCCATATCGAAAGGGGCTTCGTGCGGAGATGAGCCGCGGGATATGCGGTCGTGCCGACACGTCTTTGCGCTCGGCGGCAACTGCGATCGTGGACCGGGCGCATAGGATGCAGGAGATGCAGGAGATGAAGGGGATTTTTTCTACCCTACGCGGGAAATGTCAGTTCCTTATATGACAGGTAAGAAATGACATTTTCTAAAGGGCGTAAAAAAGTGCTCCTGCATCTCCTGCATCCTATGCAGTCCCCGCAATCACAGACCGGGCGCTTCGATCTGTCGGCGGGAACCTGAATCCTACCGTCTCGGCCGGTCATCGTAATGCGGCGATCGATATCAGGGCGACGATCGAAAGTCCGCCGAGGGCCGCCGTGATGGCGAGCGATGGCGCGACCCCCAGGTTCTGCATCGCGAAGGCGAGGACGAAGGGCGCAAGCGCGGAGAGGATCAGCCGCGCGGCCATCATTTTCCCCTGCCGCTTGCCGTAGCCCTCGCTTCCGAAGAGGTGCAGCGGCAGCGTGCCGGTGACGATGCTGAGCAGGCCGTTGCCCATGCCGAAGATGACGGCGAAAACCATGGCTCCCGGCATGGATGGAGCCGAGAAGAGCAGCGCCAGCACGCCGCCCGGAATGAGCATCGCCGCAACGACGGCGAGATGGAGCGGCGGCAGGTTCTTGCCGAAGACCATGTTGATCAGCCGGCTGCTGACCTGCGACGGGCCGAACAGTGTGCCGACGAGCGCCGCCGTCGCGCCGAGCCCGAGGCCGGAGAGAAGCGGCACCAGATGCACGAGCACGGCGGAGCTCGAAAGCGACATCAGCGAAAAGCCCGTGACCATGATAGCAAAGCCGAGCCGCCGGCGGGCAGGCGGCAGGCTGCCTTCGACATGCGGAGCGGCAGTCGATGCTACCTGCCTCGGGCTGGTGGCGCTCTTCGAGAGCCAGGCGTGGATCGGCATGCAGACGACGAGATTGAGGGCGGCGAAGACCAGATAGACGTTCTGCCAGTTGAGATGGGAATGCAGCGCCGTGGTGATCGGCCAGAAGATCGTCGATGCGAATCCGGCAATCAGCGTCAGGTAGGTGATGCTGCGGGAAGCGACCTGCGGGCGGATCTGCACGAGCAGCGCAAAGGCCGCGCCATATTGAACGAGGTTGGCGGAGATCTCGATCGCGATCAGGGCGGCAACATAGGCTGCCCTGCCGGGCGCGAAGGCGCAGGCCGTCAGAGCCACAGCCGCCGCCAGGGAGCCTGCCGTCATCACCCGGCCGGCGCCGATCCTGTCGAACAGGGCACCCAGCCACGGCGCAGTTAGGCCGCCGGCGAGAAGCGCGGCCGAAAGCGCGCCGAAGACCCATTCGCTCGACCATGCAAACTGCGCGGCCATATCGGGAGCGAGGATGCTGAAACTGTAATAGAGGGTGCCGTAGCCGATGATCTGCGTGATGCCGAGCCCGAGCACGGCAGAAAGCGGAACGCGCTGGCTCATATGGATTTCGGGCTCACGCGTTGCTCCAGTCTCGCCGCATCAGCAGCCATCCGGCAAAGATCAGCGCCAGAAGCGCGCCGAGGATTTCCGCGACGATGAAGCCCGGCAGATCGGTCGGCCGGATGCCGGAAAACGTGTGCGTCAGCGATCGGGCGATGGCGACGGCCGGATTGGCAAATGCGGTGGAAGCGGTGAACCAATAGGCGGCGGTGATATAGAGCCCTACCAGCCACGCCACGGCGTCGGTGCGAAACCGGATGCCGGCGAGGATGGTAAAGATGAGCCCGAAGGTCGCCGTCGCCTCAGAGAGCCACTGCGCGCCGCCGAATCGCACGGTTTCCGACGTCTGCAGCAAGGGCAGGGCGAACATGCCATGCGCGAGCACCGTTCCGGCAATCCCGCCAAGGACCTGCGCGGTGATATAAAGCGCTAACGAAGAACTGGGCAGTTCCCGCCTGATGGCAAAGATCATCGAGACGACAGGATTGAAATGCGCGCCGGAGATCGGCCCTAGTATGGTGATCAGCACGACGAGAATTGCGCCTGTCGCCAGCGTATTGCCCAGCAGCGCGAGCGCCGTATCGTCGGTCAGGCTGTCGGCCATGATGCCGGAGCCGACGACGGTCGCGACGAGCAGGAGCGTGCCGAGCGCCTCGGCGGTGAGCTGCCGCGACAGGGGAAATGCCGCGTTCATAAAGGCAGGCCCCGTACCATCAGGGAGGCGGATGCCGGACATAGGTCGGCTGCCTGGCGCGTCGCAAGGATTTCGCCCGGCGCTTCATCGCGCGCGATCGGACGGAAGCCGAGCGACTGGAAGAAGGGAGCGGCCGATTCCGTCAGCAGATAGGCGCAAGCCGCGCCTTGTCCGCGGGCCAGGCCGAGCAGGCCTGATGTGATGGCATGGCCGAAACCGAAGCCTCGCCGATCGGGCAGGACCATGATGGAACGCAGGAGTGCTGCCTCGCCATGGAGTTCCAGCCCGCCGAAGCCGACCGTGTCGCCACCCTGCGAAAACCGGTAGAAGCGTCGGCCGGCCTCCGTCAGGTCGTCGACCGGAAGCCCGGCGCCCGAAAGTGCGGCGCGAAGGCCGTCGTCATCGCCGTCTATAACCTGCTGATCGAGGGCCTGCTGATTAAGGGCCTGTTGATTGAGATCGAAACCCATCAGCTCGCCCTGGACTGCTTGATGCTGGCGCCTTCCATCGCGCCGATCTGGCGCAGATGCGATTCCAGCGCCAGTTTGTCGATCGAATTAAGCGGCAGGCCGATGAAGGACATGATGCGGTTCTTGAGGAAGCGGGCGGCCTCAGCAAAAGCGCGGGCTTTTTCTGCTTCGCTGCCTTCGACGGCGGCGGGGTCTTCGACGCCCCAATGGGCCGTCATCGGATGGCCGATCCAGACCGGGCAGGCTTCGCCGGCGGCACTGTCGCAGACGGTAAAGATGAAATCCATGTCCGGTGCGCCCGGTTCGGCGAATTCATCCCAGCTCTTCGAGCGGAAGCCCGTTGCGGGATAGCCGAGCGCGGCAAGCTCTTTCAGCGCATGCGGATTGACCTCGCCCTTCGGCTGGCTGCCGGCGGAATAGGCCTTGAAGCGGCCTTTGCCTTCCGCGTTCAAGATCGATTCCGCAAGGATCGAGCGGGCCGAATTGCCGGTGCAGAGAAACAGCACGTTGTAAACGCGATCGGCGGTCATTGCAGTTTCTCCTCCAATTTTGGCGTGCAGCAGGCAGTAACCTCGGCGGCCGGGGCGCAGATATCAGGATGGCCGGCACAGCAGTCTTCCATCAGGAAGCGCACGAGGCCGCCAAGCGCCTCGAAATTGGCCGTGTAGATAATCGACCGGGATTCCCGCTGCTGGGCGAGCAGGCCGGAACGTTCCAGCTCCTTCAGGTGGAAGGAGACGTTCGATGGCGATACCTCGGCCTTTTCGGCAATCGCGCCGGCGGCCATTCCGTCAGGCCCGGCGACGACGAGCATGCGGACGATGTGCAATCGGGTTTCCTGGGAAAGCGCACCGAATGCGATGAGGGCTTGACGTTGATCCATATTTCAACAATCCTTGAATCATTGAAACGAGGGATAGCGCAAATGAACGCGATCGACAACGGCAAAATGCGGAAGGAAGACATCTCCCTCGGCGAATTGATGAGCATCCTGTCCGCCGCCATGGATTCGCCGCTGATCTTTTATTACGGCGGCCATCCGGTGAAGCCGGGCTATCACGTGACCGAGGTCAAGGCCGGGCGGCTTTCGGCGCTCGATTGCGGCGCCAATCCGGAAGCCTGGAGTGAAATCTTCATCCAGCTCTGGGATATCGAAGAGAACGACCGCACCCATATGCCATCAGGCAAATTCCATGCGATCATCCGCAAGGTGACGGAGCATGTGGCGCTCGACGATTCCGCCAGGCTGACCTTCGAAGTCAGCGACGGCGCGCAGCCGATGCAGCTCTATTGCGCGTCCATGCCGATTTTGCGCGCCGGCGCCATCCATGTCGAGCTCGTAGCCCGCCCGGCAAGCTGCAAGCCGCGCGACCGCTGGCTCGCCGAGCAGGCGCAGGCATCCGCCTGCTGCGGACCTTCGGCCGGCGCCAAATGCTGCAGTTGAGCTGCTGCGGCTGAACCGTCCCCTATGGATCCTGTGGGGCCGCAAAACCTAACCGCCCCGACTTTCTCCCGCCGTCTGTCTCGGACTCAACCTTTCTCTGTGATGGTCTCCGTGATCATCGACATCAGGCGAAAGGCTGCATCAGTGGTGAAAGTCCCCCTCTATCAGGAAAATCAGGACCGCGTCGCGCTGCGGCCGGAATATACCGAAACCCTTGCCGGCGGCGCGACGGCGGATGCCTTCGGCTCGGCGATCGGCAAGGGGCTGCAATCCGTGGCCAGCGGCATGGAGACCGCCGCCGAAGCCGTGCAGCGTGTCCAGGAGATGCGCGACGACGCCGTCGTCAGCGATGCCGCCAACCGATGGCTGCAGCAAAAGGACAAGCTTCTTTACGATGCCGATACCGGCTATGCGAATGCCGAGGGCCGGCAGGCGGTCGAAGGGTTCGATGCCTATCGCAAGAGCGTGGAAAGCCTGAAAGGCAATATCGCCGCCAAGATGTCGCCGGCGCAAAAAGAGCGGTTCGACAGGCAGGTCGCTCCTTTCGAAATCGATGCGCTGCGCTCCGGCGTGATCAGGAAATCCGAAGAGACCAAGAAATGGCTGGTGCAGGAACACACGGCGGCGGCCGAAAATTTTTCGCTTCAGGCCATCCAGACGCCTGACGACGAGGCGCGCTGGAACGGCTACGTCGGCCTCGGCGTCAAGGAGCTCGATGCCCGCGGCGCCAAGGAAGGCTGGGGCAAGGAGCGGGCAGAGCTGGAGCGGACGACCTATATCAGCAATGCGCGCCTGCAAACTGCCCTGCACATTGGCGAAAGCGACGCGATCAAGGCCGCCGGATATGCGACCCGCCATGCTGCCGACATCACCCCGCAGGACCATATGGTGCTGCTCGACAGGCTGAAACCCGATCTGAAGCGGGCGGCGGGGGCGGATGCGGCGCATTTCAACGCTTCCAATCCCGCGCCGGGCCAGTTTGCGGCAACCGGCCTCAGCCATGATCAGTATGCGCTGCTCTCCGTCATATCAGGCACGGAATCGCCGGCATACGACATGATGAACGGCGGCCAGCGCATCAGCGATTATGCCGCCCATCCGGGGTTCATTGGCGCCGGCGGCACGACGACGGCAACCGGCCGCTACCAGATCGTCAGGGGAACGTGGGAGCGGGCCGCAACGGCGCTCGGCCTGACGGATTTTTCCCCCGCCTCGCAGGACCGCGCCGCCGCCTGGATCGCGCAGGCCGATTACCGCACGAATGCCGGCCGCGATCTGGCGCGCGATATCGCCGACGGCAATTTCGCTTCGATCCGCCGCAATCTGGCGACGACATGGGAAGGTCTGAAGAAGATTTCCGACGAGGAATTTGCGAGACGCCTGGCGGCCGCAAGGTTGGCGCCGCTGGCGGCTCCTGCAGCGGCGGGGGCTGTTCCGGGAGGTGCTTCTGCGGGGGCTTCTGCTCCGCAGCCTGCGGCGACCGGCACTTCCGCAGCACCTGTCGCGCCCGGCGCTTCCGCCACGACGTCAGGTGCAGAAGCGCCGCCGCAGCCTGCCGGACCGCAATTCTCCCCGGCCGTCGAAAGCGCCCTCAGCGCCCTGCCGCCGGCCTATGCCGCCGAGATCCGCGAAAGTGCGGCCGATGCCATGCGCGACGCCGAAATGCAGCAGACGTTGCGGGAAAAGGCGATGCAGGTGGCCCAGGCCGAGGCTTATCGCCAGCGTATCGACAATGGTGATAGCACGCTGACGCCCCGCGACATCAAGGAGGATACGGTCGTCGATGCCGGCGACAAGGCCGCGTTGATCGGCACTCTCGACGAGAAGAAGAAGGAGGCGCTGGCGACGAGCCTCAATGTTGCGGCGTTCCATGCTGGCAAGCTCGCCATTGATGTCTATACCGATGAAGGCCGCAAGGCCAATGACGGCGTCTGGGCCGCGATCTCCGCGCATCTTGACGAGCCATCGCAACGCGATCCGCTGCTGCTCAACCTGATCCGCCAGACGGGCGCGGTGCCGACTGCGGTCTTCGATGATCTGCGCCTCAAGCTGACGCGCGGTAAACTCGACGGCGTACGCGAGGCGCTCGATCTGGGAAACCGGATTTCGCTCGTCGATCCCGGCGCGCTGGCGCGTGTGACGGACGGCTCGAAAATCGCCGACGATGTGGTCCTCTATTCCCACTACCTTAACAGCATCGGCCTGACGCCGGATGAAGCCGCGAAGCGGGTTATCGATCAAAAGGATCCCGAAGCGGTTCGAAGGCGTGCGGCACTGATGGATGATCCGGGGATGAAGTTTACGATCGACGCTATGGCGCGCACGGAGAATATCCAGTGGCTCTTCCGAAAGACCTGGTCCTCCATCCCTCCCCGTTTGGGCAACAGCCGGCAACAGGAGGCGACGCTCGTCAGCGACTACAAGGAAATACTGGCAGATAGCATTTCCGATGCCAATGCCCACTGGAACTTCGAGTCGGCGCAGATACTCGCGAGCGATCGCATCCAGCGCCGCTACGGCACGTCCGAATTCTCACCGGAGGGGTCGAATGTCGTCACCTATCTGCCACCCGAAAAGACCTACCCGCCCGATGCTGCCGGTTCTTACACCTATATCAGGGAGCAGCTGAACGCCTTTCTTGCCGCCGAAGGCATAACGCATGGCGGTGCCTTCCTCACCGCCGACAAGGACACTGAACATGACGTGGCCGTCGGCGCCCCGCGGCGTTATCAGGTTTACTACAAGGGTGAAAACGGCGACCTGCTGCATTACCGCAAGCAGTTCACACCCAAGCCGCCGAACCCCGGGCAGGTCGAGGCCGCGAGGAGGGCAGCGCTTGCCGGCCTGGAGGCCGAACGCCTGGAGAACCCCGACGTGCAGCAGGAACTCGGTGCCGAGCGGAAGAGGGCGATCGATGAGATGCTCGCCTGGCCGCTGAATATACCCGCGTCGTCATCGCCTGGTTCCACACCGGCATTTCCTGATGCCGGGCCGTTACCCAAGACGAAGAGGAACGGGCCGTTGAACAAGACGAAGAGAAAGAACTGATCCATGCCATCAGCTGAAAACCGGGCGCAGCCCGCCGTATCTCCCGCTGCCGACATGCAGCAGATCAGTGCAGCCGGAACCGATAAGAGCGGCGCGGCCTTTGGCCGGGGTAACCCTGTCGATTACTTCTTTGCCTCCGACATGCTCTATCGGCATGCCAGAGGTGTCTT
Organism: Rhizobium sp. BK650; assembly: GCF_014195325.1. Taxonomy (GTDB): domain Bacteria; phylum Pseudomonadota; class Alphaproteobacteria; order Rhizobiales; family Rhizobiaceae; genus Rhizobium. The sequence goes on from NZ_JACIBK010000002.1 coordinate 154,971, forward strand.
TGCGCGCACAGACCCCGATTTCCGCCCGTTCGACCCGGAAAATGTCAGGGGTTACGAGCAATATGCGGATCGCTTCCTCGATGTCTTCAACAAAAAGGCGATGGACGCCGTCAAGGCTGAGATCGATCAGGAAAACAGCGAACGCAAGGTTTTGGAACGGGCCGGCTGGGTCGGTGTGAGTCTCGGCTCCCCGGCAGGCACGCTCGATCCGACGATTTTTCTTCCGGGCGGCGCGCTGGTGAACGCCAGCAAGGAATTGCGCACCGTCGACGAGTCGCTGAAGAATATCGGCGGCTCCGCACTTCTGTTTGGCGCGTTGGGCGGCCGTGGAATTGCGCCGATGACGAGCCTGGAACACGAAGCCGCCGCGCGTGCCTTCGATGCCGTCAAGGCGCCGGATTTCGATGCGGAGACGAATGCGCTTCATGCGGAAATGGCGGCCTATTCCATTCCCGCGCCCGCCGCTGACGCCGCCCCGCGGCCGGCCCCATCCGCCGATCTCCCGGTTGCCGGGGATGCGGCCCCGGATGCAGCAAAGCCAACGGCAGCGGCCACGGCACCAACAACCGCGGAGGCCACCGCCGCGCTCAACCCGCTGCTGCGAGCGCTGCACAGCCCTTCCGCCGCAGTGCGCGAGATCGGCGCGCAGATGATGGAAGACCCTATTTATCTGACGAAGACAGTGCCGGGTCAGGCCGAGGCCGGGGCTATCGCCGGCGAGCGCGCTGCCGCCGCCGGCACGAACCTATCCGAATTTGTCCGCGCCGCCGTCGACAAGGCGGTCGAGGCTCAGCGCGCCGCCTATCTCAATGCCCGCAAGGCGGGCGTGCCGTTGAGGGAAAGCGAATTCTATCAGCAAGTCGGCCGCGTCATGCGTGGCGGCGGCAAGAGCGATATTCCCGGTGTGGCAGAGGCCGCCGATGCATGGCGCTCCCATATCATCGAGCCGCTGGCGAAACGGGCGGTCGATGCCGGGCTGCTGCCTGAAGATATCGATCCCGCCGCGGCCGGCCCCTATTTCTCGCGCCTATGGAACCGCGAGGCGCTCGAAGCCGGCGAACAGGAATTCAAGGACGGCCTGCGCGGCTTTGTCGACGGGCAGGTCTCGGCCGCAATGGCGCGCGAGGCGGCTGAGACCATGGCAAGCGACATGGCCGGAGATACGGCAAGTGGCGCGGCCAACAGCATGGCAAACGACACGACAAGTAGCGCAGCAAGCGGCAAGGACGGCCTGTCCCATCTCGCCAGCCACTTGGTCAAACATCTCGGCGATGTCACCGCCGAGCAATTCGAGACGGGCTTCTATAAGCTCGCCATCGGCCTTGCTGGCAGCGCCGATGATGATGCCGGCCCCGATCATACCGGCCCTGATCAGACCGCAAAGCCCGATGGGAGTAACGATCAGGCCGCTGCCACCCCGTTCCAATTCCCCGACGATGCCGCCCGCGCCGCCTATGTCGATGGCATCGTCGATGATGTCTATGACCGGCTGACGGGGCGGGCCGCAGACGGCTTGCAGCCGGAGGATGCCAGCCTTGCCGCCCACGGCCCGCTGAAGGGGCGCAGCTTCGACATTCCCGACGCGCTCGTCGAAAAATTCCTGGACCACGACTCCGATCGCATCGGCCGCCGCTACGCCCGCGTGATGGCCGGCAATATCGACCTTGCCGAACGTTTCGGCTCGCCTTGCATGACGGAGGCCTTCGAGCGCGTGCGGCAGGATTATGCCGGGCTGCGGGTGCAAGCGGGTGACGATCCGGCAGCCCTGAAAGGTCTTGACGAGCGCGAGCGCGCCGATATCGCCGACCTGCAATCCGTGCACGACATGCTGCGTGGCAATGACCGGCCGGAGATCGGCAATGCGAGCTGGAGGCAGGTTCTCGCCGGCGCCGGTGCGTTCGACTATATGCGCGCCATGGGCGGCGCGGTGATCGGCTCGCTTGCCGATGCCGTGCGCCCGACCATCGTGTACGGGCTTTCCACCTATATCCGGCCCGGGCTTGCGCCGATGCTGCGCGGCGTGACAGCCGCCGGCCTCGGCGGGAAGGAGGCGCAGCTTGCCGGCGCGATCGGCGAAAAGATCCTCGCCTCCCGCATGGCCTCGCTCGCCGGGATCACCGATCCCTATGCACACGGCCCCGTCTTCGCCCGCTTCCTCGGCAATCTGGCTTCTGGCATCCCGCGCCTGACCGGCCTGATGCATTGGGACGATTTTCAGAAAACGCTCGCCGCGCAAATCATTGAGAACCGCATTCTGGCGAATGCCGAAAAAGCGGCAAAAGGCGGCTTCGCCTCCCTGCCGTCAGGCGAGCGGGACTATATGGACCTGCTCGGCATCGGCGGCCGGCGCGCCCAAGAGCTCGGCCGGTTCTTTACCATCCACGGCGAAACGCTCGATGGCGTCAGGCTCGCCAATACCCACGCTTGGGGCGACGACGCGGCCTCCACCGCCACCCGCCGCGCCTACCGCGCCGCGGTCAACAAGGATGCCGGTTCCATCGTCACCGAGGACGCCGGCGGCGGCGTGCCGCTCTTCGCCTCAACCCCGCTCGGCCGCGCCCTCAAGAGGTTCGTATATTTCGCTCTTGCCTCCAATCAGAGCGTGCTGATCCACGGGCTTCCCGAAGACAGAACCCGCCTTGCCGGCGGCATCGTCGGCATGACGGCGATCGGCGCCTTCCTCTATGCGCTCAAGCAGCTGGAAGCGGGCCACGCGCTTCCCGACGATCCCGGTATCTGGGCAACGGAGGGCCTCAACCGCTCCGGCCTCTTCGCCGTCGGCTTCGAGCTCAACAACGCGCTCGAAAAACTAGGCCCTCCCGGTCCGGGAGCCGGCGCATCCGCGCTCTTTCCCAATGCCGGCCGGAACGCGCCGGCCGGCCGCTCCGACGCCGCCAACGCCTCCGGCATCAGGCAAGGCACGCCCCTCCGGCCGCCGGCCTTTGCGAGCCTGCCTTACTGGCGCTGGCTGATCGATGAGGTGCTGACGCCGGAGATGGCGGAGGCTGTTCGCCGCTGATGCGGCCGGCTGCCGCTGCTTAGCGCGAACCTGGCTAAAAAAGAGAGGAGAAGAGACCTGCAACAGGAAACAAAAGGCCTCTTCTCCCGCTGAGTTTGCAGCATCAGCGAATGGTAGCTAGGGTGCCGGCCGCCAATGTCGACTGTTCGTCCGCTAGCGTACAGACCAGCGCCTCCACCCGCAAAGAACGGGTTCTGTCATTCCGCCGATACCGTCCTATATCTTCAATACCGGAGCAGACCACCGCACACCGGACGCCCTCCCGCAGACGGTGTCGCATGGCATATGAAGCAGACATGGTAATCGTGTGGGATCAGATCTCGCGAGGAGTAGCGGTGGTCTTTCGGGGCAAGCCGCACTATCTGGAAGGGCCTTTCCCGGACCGAAAAACCGGAATCCATGCTGCAGAATGGTACTGCTCCCGCCTGGGATGGCGTGACGCAAGCGCCAAATGATGTCGGGTGCCTGTCCCCATCGTCATCCGAGCGAGAACGAATGCCCGCACGACCTACCCGCTTTCCAGGCGGGGCGAGTCTGGGAGATGCTTCCAGAAGAGGGGTTTTCTACTTCGATAGCCAGCTTTCGAAATAGTGGCGAACAGCCGCGCCCGCGCCGAAATGATCGGTCGTATCCAGCCTAGCAACCGCGCCGCGCACGACGTCAGCCATGACGGCAGCAGGCACGATGCCGGACTTGACCAGCGATTGAAACAGTTCCTCCACCACAATGATCGTCCCGATCGCTTCGTCCTCAGCCTTGAAATTCGTCATTGCTGGGCTCCCCGGTTGTGTCGTTGGGAAGTGGCTATGTATCGAAAGTCTGGGGCATCTTGGCGACTTCGGGACAGGCTCAAAAGGGCTTGGTCTAGCGGGACCTCGACATCACGCCACCAGTTCGAAATATTGCGCTCGACAACAGGGAAGCCGATGCTCACTTCTTTGAAAGCGTGAGAAGGAAAGGACTCTAACCGTTAAGCTTGGCCGCAACGGAAGTCAGTACGGATGTTGTGGAGACTACATTGCGGATCAGCAGAGTAGTAGAGTCAAATCTCACGCTGATTCGAAGGTGCTGTTTTGGAATTTGGCGAATATATTGTGTACGACGAAAGCGGCGACCATAGCATGACGTCAATTGATGGGAATTATCCGATATTCTCGCTTGCGTTTTGCATTTTTAAGAAAAGCGACTACGTCCTCATCGCCGTTCCTGCCATGCAGGAATTCAAATTCAGGTGGTTTGGCCACGACACAGTAGTGATGCACGAGTCCGACATTGTGAAGAAACGAGGCCCGTTTCATTTCCTTCAGTACGACAAGATTCGAGAGCGGTTCCTGGATGATCTGACCATGGTTATAAAGAACATGCCCATGACCGTCGTTGCGTCCGTCATCCGCAAGGAAAATTTGAAGAGACGGTACGCGCGCCCAGACAACCCCTATCAGCTTGGCCTTCTTTTCTGCATGGAGAAGACGCATGCATTCATCAAGCATCAGGGAAACCACGAGCAGCGATGTCATATTGTTTGCGAATCGCGCAGTCCCAAAGAAAAGGCGGGACAAGGCAAGGAGGATGCGGCCCTTGAGCTTGAATTCCGCAGAATTGCCGCTGGCGACCATTATCTGCAGGGTGGTCGCGAAGAGTCAAAGATGCCGTGCTTAGATATTGTCTTCGCTTCCAAACTAGCGAATTCGACTGGCCTTCAGATTGCGGACCTGATCGCACGTCCGATAGGCCTACGAGTTCTGAAGGGCGGTCAACCAAATAGGGCTTTCGACGTCATCAGCGGGAAACTCTGGAGAGGTCCGGTGGGGAAAAGCCAAGCTTTCGGCCTTAAAGTCTTCCCCTGAAAAGCGAAAGGCCCCGGTTAAACCGAGGCCACAACGCCGACCAGGAACGAACCCCAATCCATTTACCTAAAGTATAAGCGTTTTTTGCCAAAAATCAAGCAGATTCAATAAGTTGCAGAAAATTCTGTTAAGTATATGTAAAGATTCGGATATCTGAACCGAGCGTTGCCGGACGCGATAGCACCGCGAAAGTTGACGTCCTGCTAAAAGTTTCAGCGGGCTTCCTTGATACTTCCCGGACAAAACGAGACCGAGATGGCCGACAGTATTTTCAGCAAACTAGAGCAAACAAAATGGCGGACAGAGAGGGATTCGAACCCTCGGTACGCTTTCACGTACACACGCGTTCCAGGCGTGCGCCTTCAACCACTCGGCCACCTGTCCATTTGCGTTTCGCACCGGAAAGGAGCAAATCGTCGGAACGGCGCGATATATACCGATGAATTTTTGCCGATCAACCCAAATCTAACAGTTTTTTGACTTCTTCCGATAAAACTGCGCGCATGCCGTCCATTGCGCCGTGTCTGCTGCGAGCCTATCTCTAGGTTTGAGTAGACATGGCGCGGCTCGCCGGACATCCAGGCATTACCGTCGTCGGAGGATTTATGCGTTTCTTGTTGCGTCTTGCCAGTCTGTTTGCGCTGGCAGTTGCCGTCATTGCCGGGACCATCGATTCCATCCAGTCCGTCGCATCCTCGCAAGTGGTCATGACCCCGATGGCCGATGCCTGGCAGGATGTCAGCCCCGCGACGCTGACGGCCCTCCAATCATCGTTGTCCTATTATATCCACCCGCGCTTCTATGCCTTCATCTTCCAATGGCTCATGCTGCAGCCGGCCTTTGCAGTGTTCCTGGTCCTGTCGCTCCTCTTTTGGATGATCGGCTACAAGAAGCCGCCGGTGGCGGGCCGCTTTACGGCCTGAGCGATGCGTCGCCGGCCCATCTGCAGGGTGTGGACGGGCGTGAAAGAGGGGTGGCGAAACGGCAGGATCGCCATGCCGATACGGCAAGGCCATTGGTTAGAAAATCCGCATTTTAGCGGGTAGTTTGCCTGAAAATCAGCCTGCAAGGATCGATTTTCGGCAATGATGGCAAATCTTTACCAACCGAAAAATTTCTGGTGAATTTTTCGCTGAGCCATGCAAGGATGCGCGCAGCCAGGCCTCCGGGGGGAGGTCGGTGGTTCCGCAGACATGCCTGAAAAAGGCTTGCGGGAGGACCCCAAACAAATATTTAACAACAGGGCTGCAAACTCATGAAAAAATCCCTTCTCACTCTCCTTGCCGTGGCAGCGATGTCGACGACGGCGCTTGCCGCCGACATCAAGCCGGCTCTCGTTTACGGCACCGGCGGGAAGTTCGATAAGTCGTTCAACGAAGCTGCCTTCAACGGCGCCGAGAAGTTCAAGAAAGAAACCGGCATCGCCTACCGCGATTTCGAGCCGACCGGCGACACCCAGGGCGAGCAGGCCATCCGCAACTTCGCAAGCCGCGGCTTCAACCCGGTCGTTGCCGTTTCCTTCGCCTGGACCTCGGCTGTCGAGAAGGTTGCCGCTGAATTCCCGGATACCAAGTTCATCATCGTCGATTCCGTCGTCGACAAGCCGAATGTCCGCTCCGTCCTCTACAAGGAAGAGGAAGGCTCCTACCTCGTCGGCGTTCTCGCCGGCATGGCGTCCAAGAGCGGCAAGGTCGGCTTCGTCGGCGGCATGGATATTCCGCTGATCCGCAAGTTCGAATGCGGCTATGAGCAGGGCGCTCGTTCCGTCAAGTCCAACATCGAAGTCTTCCAGAACATGACCGGCACGACCGGCGCTGCCTGGAACGACCCGGTCCGCGGCGGCGAGCTCGCCAAGAACCAGATCGACCAGGGCGCAGACGTCGTTTACGCAGCAGCCGGTGCCACCGGTCTCGGCGTTCTGCAGACGGCAGCCGACAACAAGAAACTGTCGATCGGCGTCGATTCCAACCAGAACCACCTGCATCCGGGTTCGGTCCTGACCTCGATGGTCAAGCGCGTCGACCTGGCCGTCTACAACGCCTTTAACGACACCAAGAACGACAAGTTCACGCCGGGCGTCCTCTCCCTCGGCATCAAGGAAGACGGCGTTGCCGCCGCCATGGACGAGAACAACAAGCCGCTGATCACGGCCGAAATGCAGGCCGCCGTCGACAAGGCCAAGGCTGACATCGTTGCAGGCACCGTCAAGGTTCACGATTACACGACGGACAACGCTTGCCCGAAGTGAATCGAAACTGAGATCGGGCGTATGGCGGAGGGGGTTTTCGCCATACGCCCTTTTCTTATTTGGAGCCTGCTGTGACAGACCAGCCTGCCATCGAACTTGTCGGCATCGACAAGAAATTCGGCGCCGTTCACGCCAACAAGGACATCAACCTGACCGTCGCCAAGGGCTCGATCCACGGTATCATCGGGGAAAACGGCGCGGGTAAATCGACCCTGATGTCCATCATCTACGGTTTTTACCATGCCGACAGCGGCGAGATCCGCGTCAACGGCCAGCCCGTCACCATCAAGGATAGCCAGGCGGCCATCGCTGCCGGCATCGGCATGGTGCACCAGCACTTCATGCTGGTCGATAATTTCACCGTCCTTGAAAACGTCATGCTCGGCGCCGAAGGCGGCGCGCTGTTGGCCAAGGGCGTTGCTTCATCCCGCGCCGAACTCAAGCGGCTGGAGACCGAGTATGGCCTGGAAGTCAACCCGGACGCGCTGATCGAGCAGCTCCCGGTCGGCCTCCAGCAGCGCGTGGAAATCCTCAAAGCCATGTATCGCGGCGCCGAAATCCTGATCCTCGACGAGCCGACGGGCGTGCTGACGCCGGCCGAAGCCGATCACCTCTTCCGCATCCTTGGCGTGCTGCGCGATCAGGGCAAGACGGTCATTCTCATCACCCACAAGCTGCGCGAGATCATGGCGATCACCGATACGGTCTCCGTCATGCGCCGCGGCGAGATGGTCGCCACCCGCAAGACCAGCGAAACCACGGTCGAGGAGCTTGCCGAGCTCATGGTCGGCCGCCGCGTGCTGCTGCGTGTCCAGAAGGGCGAGGCCAAGCCCGCCGATGTCGTGCTCTCCGTCCGCAACCTCACCGTCAAGGATAACAGGGGCGTGACGATGGTCGACAATGTCTCCTTCGATGTCCGAGCCGGCGAGATCGTCGGCATTGCCGGTGTGGCCGGCAACGGCCAGTCCGAACTGCTGGAAGCGATATCAGGCATCCGCAAGCCGGCGTCAGGCGAAATCCTGCTCGACGGCCAGCCGATCGACAAGGCCGATCCGGCCCGCCTGCGCGAACTCGGCCTCGCGCATATTCCTGAGGACCGCCATCACATGGGCCTGGTCCTGAAATTCGAGGAATACGAGAATTCCGTGCTCGGCTATCACCGCCGGCCCGGCTACAGCCGCGGCCCGCTGCTCGATCTCGACGCCATCCGCAAGGATGCCATGGAGAAGATTGAGAAATATGATATCCGCCCGCCGAACCCGCGCCTGAAGACGGCGAACTTTTCCGGCGGCAACCAGCAGAAGATCGTCGTCGCCCGCGAGATCGAGCGCGACCCGAAGATGCTGATCATCGGCCAGCCGACCCGCGGCGTCGATATCGGCGCCATCGAATTCATCCATCGCCGGATCATCGAGATGCGCGATGCGGGCAAAGCGATCCTGCTCGTCTCCGTCGAGCTCGACGAAATCCGCGCCCTTTCGGACCGTATCCTTGTCATGTTCGCCGGCCATGTCGTCGGCGAGAAGACGCCCGATGCCGGTGAACAGACCCTCGGCCTGATGATGGCCGGCATTGCCGCGTGAGGCCTGAATGAGCACTGCTTCCGTACCACTCCCGAGATGGATCAATTACGGTCTGATCCCTCTTTTGAACCTGATCGTCGCCTTCCTGATTTCGGGCTTCGTCGTCTGGCTGATCGGCGAAAGCCCGCTCGCCGCGCTCTCGCTGCTGATCGAAGGCGCCTTCGGCAGCGGCGAAGGCATCGGCTTCACGCTCTACTATGCGACGAGCTTCATCTTCACCGGCCTTTCGGTCGCCGTCGCTATCCATGCCGGCCTCTTCAATATCGGCTCGGAAGGCCAAGCCTATATTGGCGGCCTCGGTTGCGCGCTGGTGGCTCTGACGCTGGACAAATATGTGCCCTGGTATGTGACGATGCCGGTCGCCGTCGTCGGCGCCGGTCTCTTCGGGGCGGCCTGGGCCTTCATCCCAGCCTTCCTGCAGGCCAAGCGCGGCAGCCACATCGTCATCACGACGATCATGTTCAACTATATCGCAGCCGCCCTCATGGTGTACCTGCTGGTGCATGTGCTGATCGTGCCGGGCAAGATGGCCCCGGAAACCCGCACCTTTCTCGAAGGCGGGCAACTCCCGAAGCTCGGCTGGGTCATGGCGATGTTCGGAGCCAAGCTCGGTGCGGCACCGTTCAACGTCTCCTTCATCATTGCGCTGGTTGCGGCCTGGTTCGTCTGGGTACTGGTCTGGCGCACCAAGCTCGGTTTCGAGATGCGCACGCTGGGCGTCAGCCCGACCGCCGCCGCCTATGCCGGCATTCCCTATGCCCGCATCGTCATCATCGCCATGCTGCTTTCAGGCGCGCTCGCCGGGATGATGGCGCTGAATCCGGTCATGGGCTCATCGGCCCGTCTGCAGGTGGAGTTTGTCGGCGGCGCGGGCTTTGTCGGCATCGCCGTATCGCTGATGGGACGAAACCATCCGCTCGGCATCATCTTCGCGGCGATCCTTTTCGGCGTGCTCTATCAGGGCGGCGACTGGATCTCTTTCGAAATGCCCAACATCACCCGCGAGATGATCCTCGTCATCCAGGGTTTGGTGATCCTGTTTGCCGGTGCTCTGGAATATATGTTCCGCCCGGGGATGGTACGCATCTACCAGCAGTTCAAGCGAGCCTGAGGAGCCGGCGATGGAATATTATGAAATTTTCATCAGCGTCCTGAGCTCGACGATCCGGCTCTCTATCCCGCTGATCTTTACCGCGCTCGCCGGCCTGTTTTCCGAACGCGCCGGCATTTTCGATATTGGCCTCGAAGGCAAGATGCTGGGCTCGGCCTTCGGCGCCGCCTGTGTGGCCTATCTCACCGATTCGGCCTGGCTGGGGCTCGGCGCCGGCATTGTGTGCTCTGTGGCGCTAAGCCTGGTGCACGGCTTTGCCTCGATTACCAATCGCGGCAATCAGATCATCTCGGGCGTCGCCATCAATTTCTTCATCGCCGGCATCACGATCGTTCTTGGCCAGGCCTGGTTCGGGCAGGGCGGTCGCACGCCGCAGCTGCCGCCCGACGCTCGGTTCTCGCCGATCACGCTTCCGGGCGCCGATGCCGTCCGCGAGGTGCCGATCATCGGTCCGCTTTATGCCGGCGTGATCTCCGGCAACAATATCCTCACCTATCTCGCCTTCCTCGCCGTGCCCTTCTCCTGGTGGGTTCTCTACCGCACGCGCTTCGGCCTTCGCCTGCGCGCCGTCGGGGAAAATCCGGGCGCGGTCGATACGGCGGGTATTTCCGTCTCCTGGCTGCGCTACCGCGCCGTCATGTGCGCCGGCATTCTCTGCGGCTTTTCCGGCACCTATCTGTCGATCGCCCAGTCTGCCGCCTTCATCAAGGACATGTCGGCCGGCAAGGGCTATATCGCGCTCGCAGCACTCGTCTTCGCCAAGTGGAAGCCGGTGCCCGTCATGTTCGCCTGCCTGCTTTTCGGTTTCCTCGATGCGCTGGCGAATTTCATGCAGGGCAAGGCGGTGCCGCTGATCGGCGAGGTGCCTGTACAGGTTTTCCAGGCACTGCCCTATATTCTCACCTGCGTGCTGCTCGCCGGCTTCATCGGCGTCGCCATTCCGCCGAAGGCCGGCGGCGTGCCCTATGTGAAGGAGCGTTGATATGTCTCACGACCTGTTCGAAGCGGCGCGCGGCGCCATGGCCTTCGCGCACGCTCCCTATTCCAAGTTTCCGGTGGGTGCGGCGATCCGCGCCGAGGACGGCAAGGTCTATACCGGCGCCAATATCGAGAACCTCTCCTTCCCTCAAGGCTGGTGCGCCGAGCCGACGGCGATCGGCGCCATGATCATGGGCGGTGCAAAGAAGATCGTCGAAATGGCCGTCATCGCCGAAAAACTGCCGCTCTGTCCGCCCTGCGGCGGTTGCCGGCAGAAGATCTCGGAATTCGCCTCCAAGGACACGAAGATCTATCTCTGCGACGAGGCCGGCGTGAAGAAGACGATGACCATGGAAGAGCTTCTTCCCTTCAGCTTTGAAACGGAACTCGGATGATCGCGACCATCGATCTGCTGGCGGCGCTGCTCGGCGGGCTCAAGCCGCGCCACGGCATCGTGCTCGGCTCCGGCCTCGGCTCGCTTGTCAGTGAGATCGCGGACCCGGTACGCATCCCCTACAAGGACCTGCCGGGATTTCCGGTCAGCGCCGTCTCCGGTCATGCCGGTGAGGTCGTTGCCGGCCATCTTGGTTCGGTGCCGGTCATCATGCTCTCGGGCCGCGTCCACTACTATGAAAAGGGCGATCCCAACGCCATGCGCCTGCCGATCGAGGTTCTGCGGGCCCTCGGCGTCGAGATGCTCATCCTCACCAATTCGGCGGGTTCGCTGAAAGAGGATATGCCGCCCGGTTCGGTCATGCAGATTGCCGATCACATCAATTATTCCGGCATGAACCCGCTGATCGGCGAAGAGAGCGATCATCGTTTCGTTGGCATGACCAATGCCTATGATGCTGAGCTTTCGGCCGCCATGCGAGATGCCGCCAAGAAACTGGATATTCCGCTTGGCTGCGGTGTCTACATGTGGTTCTCAGGCCCGAGCTTCGAAACGCCGGCGGAAATCCGCATGGCCCGTATCCTCGGCGCCGATGCAGTCGGCATGTCGACGGTGCCCGAGGTCATCATCGCGAGAATGCTGGGCTTACGGGTTGCGGCAGCCTCGGTAATCACCAACTATGGGGCTGGCATGACCGGAAACGAGCTCAGCCACGAAGAAACCAAGGATATGGCGCCGGTTGGCGGTGCCCATCTTGCCGCTATACTCAAAGAAATGATTGCCGGAAGCTGATTGCCGGTGGAGGAAGCGAAAATGAATAGCCATTCCAGCCGCGAAACGGCTGCTGTCGCCCTTTCCCTTCTCGATCTCACCAACCTGAAGGACGATTGCACCCAGGAGCAGATCGACACGCTTTGCGCCCGCGCGCAGACACCCTATGGCAGCAGCGCCGCCATCTGCATCTGGCCGCGTTTCGTCGCTCATGCCCGCATCGTGCTCGGCAAGGGCCACCCGGTCCGCATCGCGACCGTCGTCAATTTCCCCTCCGGCAATATGGAAATTGCCGATGTCGCCGCCGAAACGCGTGAGGCGATCGCCGACGGCGTCGATGAGATCGATCTCGTCATTCCCTATCGCAAGCTGATTTCAGGCAATGAGAAAGCCGTCACCGACATGGTTACGGCCGTACGCGCCGAATGCGTTGCGCCCGTCCTGTTGAAGGTCATCATCGAGACCGGCGAGCTAAAGGATGCCGCTCTCATTCGCCGCGCATCGGAACTGGCGATCGAAGCAGGCGCCGATTTCATCAAGACCTCGACCGGCAAGGTCGCCGTCAACGCCACGCTCGAAGCGGCCGACATCATGATCCGCGCGATCAGGGAGAGCGGCCGCAAGGTCGGCTTCAAGCCGGCCGGCGGTATCTCGACCGTTGCGGACGCTGCCCTCTATCTGAGCCTTGCCGAGACCATCATGACGCCGGACTGGCCGATGCCCTCCACATTCCGCTTCGGCGCTTCCGGTCTGCTCGACAATATCCTGGCTGTGCTGAGTGGCACGGAACCGAAGCCGGCGGCGGCCTCGAGCTATTGAGATGATCCCGCAGGAGATCATCCGCCAGAAGCGCAACGGCGCCGAACTGCCATCGGGCGATATCGACGCCTTCATCGCGGCGCTCGCGGCAGGCGACCTCTCGGAAGGCCAGATCGGCGCCTTCGCCATGGCGGTCTGGTTCAAGGGCATGTCGCGCACCGAAACCGTGGCGCTGACGCTTGCCATGGCGCGCTCCGGCGCCATGCTCTCCTGGGAAGGCATCGACCGCCCCGTCGCCGACAAGCATTCGACCGGCGGTGTGGGCGACAACGTCTCGTTGATGCTTGCCCCCATCGCTGCCGCCTGCGGCCTTGCCGTGCCGATGATCTCGGGCCGCGGCCTCGGTCACACTGGCGGCACGCTGGACAAGCTCGAATCCATTCCAGGCTATAGGATCAATCCGGATGCCGCTCTCTTCCGCAACGTGGTGAAAGAGGTCGGCTGCGCCATCATTGGCCCGACGGGCTCCCTGGCACCGGCCGATGGCCGCCTCTACGCTGTGCGCGACGTGACCGCGACCGTCGATTCCATCCCGTTGATCACAGCCTCGATCCTGTCGAAGAAGCTTGCCGCCGGCCTGCAGACGCTGGTGCTCGACGTCAAGACCGGCAACGGCGCCTTCATGGCAGATCCGGAGCAGGCAATCGTGCTGGCGCATTCGCTGGTCGAGGTCGCAAATGGTGCGGGCGTGAAAACGTCTGCGCTGATCACGGACATGAACCAGCCGCTTGCCGATAGCGCCGGCAATGCCGTGGAAGTGCGCAACTGTCTCGATTTTTTGGCAGGCCGAAAGACCGGCACCCGCCTGGAAACGATCGTCCTTGCCTTTGCCGCCGAAATGCTCGTGCAGTCAGGTATCGCGGGCTCGCTTATGGAGGCGGAGAGCAAGACGCAGGAGGCGCTTCTATCAGGCAAAGCGGCGGAGATCTTCGCGCGAATGGTGCATATGCTCGGCGGTCCGGCCGATCTTCTGGAGCGGCCGGATGCCTATCTGCGTAAGGCGCCGATCGAACGGTCTGTTCCGGCATCGCGCACCGGCTGGCTCGCCGCCTGCGACGCCCGCGATCTCGGCGTAAGCGTCATCGATCTTGGCGGCGGGCGACGCCACCCGGCCGACAGGATCGATCACAGTGTCGGCTTCACCGGCCTGCTGCCGCTTGGAACGCATGTGCATGAGGGCGATCCGATCGCGCTGGTTCATGCGGCCGACGAGGCTTCGGCCGAAAGAGCCGTCGTCGCGCTTGCCGCAAACTATCGCATTGCCGACGAGAAGCCGGAGCTTCCACCTGTCATCGCCGGGCGTATCTGACTTTACTGTTTGAGGCTGAGCGAACCGTCGGCGACGGAATAGGAGGCAAGCTTCTGCAGGAAGCTCATGCCGACCAGCGTCCCGCTCAGTGCCTCGTCTTTCAGCACGAAGGCTTCGACGCTGCGCACGCGAATGCCGCCAATTTCCACGCGGTCGAGCGTCACATGCGCGGCCTTGGTCTGGCCGTTTGCCGTGTTGACCGCATAGCGGAAATCGAGCTGGTTGCCGCTGTAGCCAAGCCTTCGGGCAAGGCTTTCGTTCAGGGCGACGTAAGTGGCGCCGGTATCGATCAAGCCTTGCACCGGCTTGCCGTTGATTCTGAAATTGCCGGTATAATGACCCTGCGCGTCGGCTTGCAGGCGGGTCGTCCCGCCATCGGCGCTCGCGGCCGGCGCACCGGGGGCGTTGTCTTCGGTCGAGACGAAATTGGCCGAGATCGTATTGCCGGGCGACTGCCTCGTGCGGCTGAGCAAAGAAGGCACCTGTGTCGCCAGCGCGGCTGCGATGCTGGCAAATATGACGGTACGCATGAGCATGAAACAGAAATCCTTCCTGTATAATCCCCGCCTCATGCGGGACCTCATGCTTCAAGCAGCTAAGCCATAAGTGCTGAAAAGTTGCTAACGGCGGCATAAAAAAGGCCCGGGACGAATGACCGGGCCTTGGAAGGTCTTTCGAATTGGTAAAGAAAATCGAAATTATTTGGTGCCGTACATGCGATCGCCGGCATCGCCGAGGCCGGGCACGATGTAGCCCTTTTCGTTGAGATGGCTGTCGATTGCCGCCGTGAAGACCGGAACGTCGGGATGCGCGCTGCGGAAGTTCTTGAGGCCTTCGGGCGCAGCCAGCAGGCAAAGGAAGCGAATATTGTGCGCTCCGCGCTCCTTCAGCTTGTCGATGGCGGCAATAGAGGAATTGCCGGTCGCAAGCATCGGGTCGACGACGATGATCAGGCGCTCTGCCACATCCTCGGGCGCCTTGAAGTAGTATTCGACCGGCTGCAGCGTTTCATGGTCGCGGTAGACGCCGATATGCGAAACGCGGGCGGACGGCACCAGATCGAGCATGCCTTCTAAGAGCCCGTTGCCGGCGCGCAGGATGGAGGCGAAGACCAGCTTCTTGCCTTCGAGGATCGGCGCCTGCATCTCCTGGATCGGCGTTTCGATTGTCTCGATGGTCAGTTCCAGATCGCGCGTCACTTCATAGCAGAGCAGGGTCGAGATTTCCCGCAGCAGCCGGCGAAAGCTGCCCGTAGAAGTCTCCTTGCGCCGCATGATGGTGAGCTTGTGCTGCACGAGCGGATGATCGATGACTGTGACGCCGTCCATAGCGGAAACCTTCCAATTCGTCGTTCTTATCGGCTGTTTCTTCCATGGAAACCGCCTCCACTTCAAGAGCGGAGGCTGATTTGCCTCAATCATTCACATCCCCGCGCCTCTCTCAAAGGCGGGCAAGCAATGCTTTCCGGGTCTCTTCGTCAACGAAGGCCGCATCGATGGCGGTGCGCGTCATCGCGTCGATCTCAGCATCGCTCAAGCCGAAGGCGCCGGAGGCAAGTTCATATTCCCGCTTGAGCGACGTATGAAAGAATGGCGGATCGTCGGAACTGATCGTTACTTTGACGCCCGCATCCTTCAGCCTGCGCAGCGGATGCGAGGCGAAATCCGGAAATACCCCGAGCGCGATATTCGAGCCGGGACAGACTTCCAACACGGTGCCGAGATCTGCGAGCCGCTTGACGAGATCGGCATCCTCGATCGCCCGCACACCGTGGCCGATGCGCGCGGGGCGAACCTCGTCCAGCGCATCCGAGACGCTGAAGGCGCCGCAGACTTCGCCGGCATGGATGGTCAGGCCAAGCCCGGCATCGCGGGCGATGTCGAAAGCGCGCGCATAGTCGGCAACACGGCCCATCCGCTCCTCGCCGGCAAGGTTGAAGCCGGTAATGAGCGGGTTATCGGCCTTTGCCGCATATTCGGCAGCGCCGATCACGCTTTCGGGACCAAAATGCCGTTCCCCGGTCACGATCAGCCGTGCCTCGATGCCGCTCTTTGCCTTTGCCTGGCGAATGCCCTCGCACACACCGCCAATATAGGCATCTGCGCCGAGGCCGATGCGCTTGCCATGGTCGGGGGAAACGATGAGCTCGCTGTAGATCGCACCGATGCCGGCAAGCTCTTCCAGATAGGTTTCCGTCAGCAGCGCATAGTCTTCCTCGGTCTTGTAGACCTCCGAAACCTTGTCGTAGCATTCCAGAAAGCTTGCAAAATCATGCCAGACATAGACACCGTCCTGCAGATGGGCGCTGATGTCGATGCCGTATTTGCGCGCCTGAGCCGCCGTCAGAGCAGGGGGAGCGGCACCCTCCAGATGGCAGTGCAGCTCGACCTTCTTCAAATGCGATGTCACAGAAAACTCCTTCCATGCGGGCCTGACGGAATGCCGAGATGCCGCGCAACGCTCTCGCCGATGTCAGCATAGGTCCGGCGCACGCCGATCGAACGCGAGCGGATGCCAGGACCGTAGGCGATGACGGGCACGCGCTCGCGCGTATGGTCCGTACCGCGCCAGGTCGGATCGCAGCCGTGATCGGCCGTCAGAATTACGAGGTCGCCCTCCCGCAGCTTCTGATGCACTTCCGTCAGGCGCGCGTCGAAGGCTTCGAGCGCGGCGGCATAACCCGCCACGTCGCGACGATGGCCGTAGACCATGTCGAAATCGACGAAATTGGTGAAGACGAGGTCGCCGTCCTCAGCCTCGTCGATCGCGGTAAGGGAGGCATCCATCAGCGCGTCGTTGCCATTTGCCTTGATGACCCGTGAAACACCCTGATGGGCGAAGATATCGCCGATCTTGCCGACGGCGTGCACATTGCGGCCATGCTGAACGAGCCGGTCGAGCAGAGTGGGTTCCGGCGGCGGCACGGAAAAATCGCGGCGGTTGCCTGTTCTCTGAAAGGTTGCGGCGCTCTGCCCGATGAAAGGCCGGGCGATGACGCGGCCGATATTGTAGGGATCGAGCAGGCTGCGGGCGATCTGGCAAAATTTAAGCAGGCGGTCGAGGCCGAAATAGACCTCGTGCGCGGCAACCTGGAATACGGAATCCGAGGATGTATAGCAAATCGGCTTGCCGCTGCGCATGTGCTCCTCGCCGAAGCGGGAGATGATCTCCGTTCCCGAGGCATGGCAATTGCCGAGAATGCCGGGCACATCGGCTGCCCGGCAGAGCGCTTCGATCAGCTCCGGCGGAAAGGCATCGCCTTCGCTCGGAAAATAGCCCCAGTCGAAGGTAACGGGCGTTCCGGCGATTTCCCAATGGCCCGACGGCGTGTCCTTGCCGCGCGAGATTTCGTTGGCTGCGCCGTAGATGCCGTAGATCCTGTCCGGCAGGGGCATACTGGCCGGAAACTGGCCGGAAGCTGCCCGCGCAATATGCAAGAGTCCGAGCGTCGACATGTTCGGGAGCGAAAGCGGGCCGGAACGCAGACCGGCCCGGTCGGCAGCGCCGGCCGCGCAGAATTCGGCGATATGGCCGAGCGTATCGGCGCCCTCGTCACCATAGGCTGCCGCATCCGGCGCCCCGCCAACACCGAAGGAATCCAGAACGAAGAGAAAGGCACGCGCCATTTTTCACCCGCATGATCTGCTGCCGCCAGCCGTGGCCGGAACGACCCTATTGGCGCAGCCATATAATGACGGGAACCGCTTGGCAAATTCGAGGTGTGGAAGCGGGCATGTCGCGCAAAAGTACGCAGCTGTTTTTGCGATAAGGACTGCAGGTGTCAGCAGTCGCCGCAGGGAATATTGTCGTTTTGCCGTTGGCGATAGAAATATCTGCGGCTGATCGTGATGGTGCGCACGTTCGCCGGCATGAAGTCCGGCGCAAAAACGAACAGCGTATAGGGCGTGCTGAGTTCGCTGCGAATGAGGAAGCTGTTGGCCTTCTTCATGTCCGCCGGCACATCGGAAACCGTGCTGTTCTTCGCATAGGGCGCCGCACCGCTCGGCGCCCACGACCATAAAACCGTGGGGTTGGCGCTGGCATCGATCTGGATTGCCGTGACCTTCAGCGAGAGACTGGAACTGTTATAAGGCGCAAAGATCGCCGGCGCGGCTTTGGCGATATCTGCGAGCGAGCTTTTGGTGACGCTCTGCTGCTGTGAGATGATATCGGCGATCGTGCCGGCAGCGCGTGTCGTGCGCTTGCTGACGCTGAGCCCGATCGTGATCTCGAACGCGCCGAGATAGAGCATGATCAGAACCGGGAAGATGATGGCAAACTCGATGGCCCCCACCCCCTTCCGGTCGCGTGCAAAGCGCCGTGCCGTCGAAGCCAGCCATATGAGAAGTCCGCGGGGCGCCATTATGGATACTGTTCGTTCTGGAAAGCTGCCGTCGCGACGATCAAATATTCGCTCGGCATCGAACTGCCGACAGGGCGAAGGCCAGTGACATAGGGACGGACGAGGTCGACGGTGATGGGCCAGCGATAATAGGCGCGCACCATGTTGATCGAGCCGGGGCCGCCGGGCGTGAACTTGAAGTCCGAAATCTTCAGATCGGAATATTTGTCTGCAGATGTTCTCGGGATACTGGTCGGGATCGAGCCGAAGGCCGTAAAGCTCTGCACGTCAAGATAAAGCTTGCTTGGGGTTGCCGCCTCCGTTGCCGAGCAGCGCATGATGATCGAGATCTCGTCGCAGAAGGCCTGCCGGAACTGCGCCTGCGTCTTGTAGGTCGAGCGGGTGGAATCGATGAAGGTGATTTGCCCCGTCCGCATCTGGCGGCTCATCGTGTCGACGGCGTTCGAGACGAGTTCTTCGGCCGCAAAAGCGATGAACGTTTCCAGAATGGCGAATATGACGACGAAATAGGGGATGGCGAGTAGCGCGAATTCGATCGCCGCGGAGCCGTCGCGCGAGCGGGCCAGGGCGCGAAGTCTGGATAAACGGAGGGACGCACGCACCTTGCCCGTCTCCTGCTCACTGATCGCCATGATATGGCCCCGAAAATATTGTCAGGGCGCCACACTAAGGTGCGTTCGTTGATTTTCCGTTTCAGGCCGGAGCAGCTATTTTAACGAATGCGCGTGAATGTCCTCGATATCGTTTAGTTTGTGGAAGCGGCCCCGCCTTGCTGTGCATGCTGTTCGCAGTTGGGCGTGCAGGAAAGAACGGAGCGCTCCGTCTGGCGGTAGACGCGCACCGTATTGCCTTCATCGATAGAGACGAGAATGCGTTCGTCCAGAATGGCGTTGCCACTGCCATCGAGCAGCACGATGTTGGTCGTTCCGAAGCTCCGGCCCGTCAGTACGATCGTTTTGGAGTCGGCGACCGTCGCATCGGCAACTTTGGAATTACCGACGATGACCTTGCTGACGGGGCGGTCGAGCTTCAAAACGCGGGCGTGATCCATATAGACGCGCAGCATGTCTTCCTGGGCGAAGGCTGTGGATGCCGTAAGAGCCGCAATCGCCCAGGCAAAGAAAACGGTCTTGCCGTTCGATGGCATTTTGGCCCTCTTTCACGATCGCAATGCAAATTGCCGATAGAATGGAAAAAAATGGTGAACGAAGCTTTAAGCCTTTCGCGGCTTGTTCATGTTTGAGGCGTATCGGATCGTTTCGGGACGTGCCGATCGGGCGTGAAATCGTAAGGTCGCAGAAATCTGTGCCGTTTCCGGATGAGGGAAAGCTATTATGGCACAGTTCTTCCGGAAATTCGCTAGAAATGTAAGTAAAGCCGTAAGAAATTACTTACCTTGGCCGGCCCGGTTGTCTCATTTACATCCTGTTAACGGTTTTCCTTAAGTCGATGGAAACGGCCGTTCGGTACGTTGCAGCCATCCGATCAACGGCAACAGTTGGCGGACGTGCTGAACATCAACCGGAGTTAGGAGTAACATGACCAAGCTTTTTAGCCGTTTTCTGAAGGATGAATCCGGCGCGACCGCAATCGAATACGGCCTGATCGCCGCCCTCATTTCCGTAGCCCTCATCACCGGCGCGACGACCCTCGGCGGCAGAATTGGTACCACGTTCAACAACCTGGCCACCAAGATGAACAACGCCGTGACGGCTTCGCAGTAATATTGGCGCTGCCAGTCAGCGACAATATACTTGAACCGGATCTGATCCGGCGGATGGATTGATTGGGCTCACAGCTTCATGGCCGTGAGCCTTTTCACATCGCAGAAAGATCGGTGGAAACGTGATCGCAGCTGCAGTCTTTCTCATATTGCCGCTCTGCCTGGCCATAGCGGCATTTTCGGATCTGTTTACGATGACGATACCGAATCGCGTCTCGCTGATCCTCGTCTCTTCTTTCGTCGTCGTCGCGCCGCTTTCCGGCTTGGACTGGAATGTCATCGGCATGCATTTTGCGGGTGCAGCTATCGTCTTCTGCGCCTGCTTCGCGCTGTTTGCGGTCAACGTGATGGGCGGCGGAGATGCCAAGCTGTTGAGCGCCGCTGCACTCTGGTTCGGCTTCGACCAATCGCTTCTTTTCTTCATGGCAGATGTCGGACTGGTAGGCGGTGTCCTGACGCTGCTCATTCTGACGGTGAGGTCGCAATCGGACACCATTCTCGCGATCGGCCTGCCCATTCCCAATTCGCTCCTGCTTGCGAAGAAGATTCCCTATGGCATTGCCATTGCGATCGGCGGCTTCCTGGCCTTCCCGTCGTCGCCGCTCTTCATAACCGCGCTCGAAAGCCTGAAATAACGGCATTTTAATCGACCGTTAACTTAAAACGTAAGTGTTCCATTAACTATAATTATACCAATTCCTGAGCATTCTGCGGGGCGAACGCGTCGTGCCCTAAGGAATGATCAATGAAACCGGCCCGCCTTATTATTCTAGCTGTCGCCGTGGTGGCAGCCGGCCTCGCCGGTGTTCTCGCAATGAACATGGCCGGCAAAGGCGGCGTCGTAACGAAAGTCCAGTCCGTCATCGAAAAGGAGCCGACGGTCAACGTGCTGGTCTCCAGCGCCAATCTTCCCGTTGGCGCAAGGCTGGACGAGAAATCTGTTCACTGGATGGCCTGGCCGCAGAACGGCGTTGTCCAGGGGTTCATAACCGAGACCGATCGGCCGGACGCCATCAAGGACCTGCAGGGCGCCGTCGTGCGCCTCCCCGTCTTCGAGGGAGAGCCGATCCGTCCGGAAAAGGTCGCCGATTCCAACGCCCGTATCCTGTCTTCGCTGCTGCCTGCCGGCAAGCGCGCTGTCGCGACCGAAATCTCCGTTGCGACCGGCGCCGGCGGCTTCATTCTTCCCAATGACCGCGTCGACGTCATCATGGTGCGCAAGGGGCAGGGCACGGACAAATACATAACCGAAACCGTGCTCAGCAACGTTCGCGTCCTCGCCATCGACCAGCAGATCGAGGAGAAGGAAGACGGCAGCAAGGCAGCGGTAGGCACGACCGCAACCCTGGAGCTGACGCCTGATCAGACAAAGGTTCTGGCCGTTGCTCAGCAGATGGCCGATCGCCTTTCGCTCGCCCTGCGCTCGGTCGCCGATGCCCAGGAGCAGGATACCAGCGCAGCGGATTACCTGCTGAGTGGTGATAACGGCAGCGCAATCGTTCAGGTCATCAAGTCCGGCTCCATCGTCACGGATGCCACCGGCTCAGTGAAGCCGGAGTAAGGGAAATGCAGATGGGCAACTCCAAACAGCGCACCAGGCTTTTCCTGACCGGTTGCCTTTCTCTCGTCATGGCAGCGACTGGCGTTACACCCCTCTCCGTTCACGCGCCCTTCGGCGTGAAGCAGGCCAACGCCGGCTCTGAAAGCCTCATCCGCATTTCTCAAAGCGGTCCCGGCGCGCATCGCCGCCTGAAGCTCGGTCTCAACAAGGCTGTTGTCGTCGACCTGCCTGATGACGCGCACGATATCCTCGTCTCCGATCCGAGCATGGCCGATGCGGTGACCCGCACTTCGCGGCGCATCTATCTCTTCGGCAAGAAGGTAGGGCAGACCAATATCTTCGTTTTCGGCGCCAGCGGCGAGGAGGTCGTCAGTCTCGATATCGAGATCGAGCGCGATGTCTCCGGCCTCGAGACCAATCTGCGCCGTTTCATTCCCGACTCCGCCATCAAGGTCGAAATCGTCTCCGACAATATCGTTCTGACGGGCACCGTGCGTACGCCACAGGATGCGACACAGGCAGCCTCGCTTGCCGAAGCCTTCCTCAAAGGCGGCGAAGCCACGACGCGCACGGAGACGGCCTCCGGTACGGGGGGCGACAGCGCGGTTGCGCTATTTGCCGAAAACCGCCAGGTCTCTCAGGTCGTCAATCTCCTGCAGATCCAAGGCGAAGACCAAGTCACCCTGAAGGTCACGATCGCCGAGGTTCGCCGCGAGGTGCTGAAGCAACTCGGCTTCGACAATCTCGTCACCAACTCCTCGGGCATGACGGTCGCCCAGCTTGGCAGTCCATCGGCCGATACCGCCACATCCGTCGTCGGCGGCGGCCTCGCCGCACTCTTCAAGAACTCGATCGGCAAGTACGATATTTCGACCTACTTGAATGCGCTGGAGCAGGGCAAGGTCGTTCGCACGCTGGCCGAACCGACATTGACGGCGATCTCGGGCCAAGCTGCGACCTTCAATTCCGGCGGTCAGGTTCTTTATTCGACGACGGACAACAACGGCAACGTCACCGTCGTCCCCTATAA
The DNA here is from genome assembly GCF_014195325.1 of Rhizobium sp. BK650. Lineage (GTDB taxonomy): Bacteria > Pseudomonadota > Alphaproteobacteria > Rhizobiales > Rhizobiaceae > Rhizobium. Next base: position 177,727 of record NZ_JACIBK010000002.1, read on the forward strand.
CTACGGTATCAATCTGGCCTTCAAGCCGGTGGTCCTGTCTTCCGGCCGCATTGCCTTGCAGATCAAGACCAATGTTTCCGAACCGGCGCCGTCGGTATCGGGTGCCTCGCCGACCTATCAGCGCCGCTCGGCCGAAACTTCGGTCGAACTGCCCTCGGGCGGTTCGATCGCTCTTGCGGGCCTCATCCGCGACAACATCTCCCAGACGATGAATGGTACGCCCGGCGTCTCCAAGATCCCTCTTCTCGGCACGCTCTTCCGCCAGAAGGGCGTCGAACGCCAGGAAACGGAACTCGTCATCATCGCGACGCCCTACCTGGTGCGTCCGGTGGCGCGCAATCAGCTCAGTCGGCCGGATGACAATTTCAGCCCGACGAACGATGCGTCCGCCTTCTTTATGAACCGCGTCAACAAGGTCTACGGCAACAACCAGGCGCCGGTCGCCGACGCGCAGTTCCACGGTTCCATCGGATTTATCTACAAATGAGCGGGGCGCGGTCTGAACCGATGAAAAACAACAGAGGCCTGACAATGGGCCATGGGAATATGAAACGAGTCCGCCCCCTGCTTGTGGCCGCATCCATGGCCGTCGCAACCCTTTCCGGCTGCGCCGGGCCGCGCGATCAGCTGACGACCGGAGGCATTCCCGACGATTACAGGGAGCGCCATCCGGTCGTCGTGACCGAAGCCGAGCAAACCGTAGACATCCCCGTCGCCTCTACCGATCGCCGTCTGTCGATTGCCCAGCGCGAGATGATCCGTGGCTTCGCACAAAACTACCTGTCGCGGGCATCGGGTCCCGTCTACATCCTGTCTCCCGAAGGTTCGCCGAATGCGGGAGCCGCCCGCGTCCTGCGCAGCCAGGTCCGCGCCGAACTTGCCTCGCGCGGCATCGCCAGCAACAAGATCGTCAATACGTCCTATGCGGCAGCGGGTGTCTCGGACTCCGCGCCGCTGCGCTTGAGTTTTACCGGCACGACCGCGGTCACGACCCAGTGCGGCCAATGGCCGAAGGATATCTCGGCCGATTTCACCAACCAGAATTACTACAATTTCGGCTGCGCCTCGCAGAACAATCTGGCCGCCCAGGTGGCCAATCCGGAAGATTTCATAGCTCCGCGCGGCATGACTCCTATCGATGCGGAGCGGCGTAACGAGGCGATCAAGGAATATCGGACGACGACGTCCACGATCGAGGAGATCGATTCCGGCCAGACCGGTTTCTGATCAGGCGGAATGGAACGATGAGCACCGTCGACTACGAGATCAAGAACAGCAGCGAGCTTCGCAATGCCGAGGAAGCCGTGCGCATGGGCGAGCTGGAAAATATGCGGCCGCTGCCGCGCATCTCCGTTCATGCCTTCTGCGAAAGCGAAGCATTGCAGCGGGTGATGGAACGCTGCGCCAACGACCGCCGCATGTCAAAGGTCAGCCTGCGCATCACCAGCGGCGGCACGGCTGCTGCTGCGAATATGTTCTCGAGCGCACCGACGCCGAATCTGATCATTCTCGAAACCAGGACGAATCCTGCTAACCTGCTTGCAGAACTCGCGCCGCTCGCAGCCGTCTGCGACCCCTCGACCAAGGTCATCATCGTCGGCTATTACAACGATATCGGCCTTTATCGCGATCTGATCCGCAACGGTATTTCCGAATATATGGTCCAGCCCATCGCCATGCCCGACATCATGGGCGCGATGGCGGCGATCTTCGTCGATCCGGAAGCCGAGCCGCTCGGCCGCTCCATTGCCTTTATCGGCGCCAAGGGCGGGGTCGGAGCATCGACCATCGCCCACAATTGCGCCTTCGGCATCTCGAACCTGTTCTCGACAGAAACGATCCTGGCCGATCTCGACCTGCCCTATGGCACGGCGAACATCGATTTCGATCAGGATCCGGCCCAGGGCATAGCCGAGGCCGTCTTTGCGCCGGAGCGGCTTGACGAGGTCTTCCTCGACCGTCTGCTGACCAAATGCTCGGAGCATCTGTCCCTGCTGGCAGCCCCTTCGCTTCTCGATCGTGCCTATGATTTCGAGGGCCAGGCCTTTCAGCCTGTCATGGATGTGCTGCAGCGCAGCGCGCCCGTATCGGTGCTCGACGTGCCGCATGCCTGGTCGGACTGGACCCGCTCGGTCCTGTCGAACGCCGACGAAGTCGTGATCTGCGCAGTTCCCGATCTCGCCAACCTGCGCAACACCAAGAATATGCTGGATGCGCTTCGCAAGATGCGCCCGAACGACAAGGCGCCGCACCTCATTCTCAATCAGGTCGGCATGCCGAAACGGCCGGAAATTTCGATTTCCGATTTCTGCGAACCGCTGGAAGCCGAGCCGATCGCCATCATTCCCTTCGATAGCGGCCTCTTCGGAAACGCCGCCAATAGCGGGCGGATGATTGCCGAGGTCGATCCGAAGTCGCCCACATCGGAGACCTTTTCGCAGATCTCGCACATCGTCACCGGCCGCGTGGCGGTGAAGAAATCCAGAAAGGGCGGCCTCCTCGGCCTCCTGAAGCGCAAGTGAACCAGTAGAATTGGATCGGATCGATGTTCGGAAAACGCGGAAGTGATGGTTTCGGAAAGGCTGGTGCCGGCGGTGTCGCCGCTGCTCCGCCGCCGATGCCGGCTGCCGCCCCATCCGGCCCCGCGGTGCTTGTCGAGCCGTCGCGCGAGCCCGTCCGCCAGCAGGTGACGCCGCCGCCGTTGCAGACGCCGCAGCGCAGGCGCCCGGTCCGCACTGACGAGTATTATGACACCAAGGCGCAGGTCTTTTCCGCGCTGATCGATACGATCGACCTCTCGCAGCTTTCAAAGCTGGATGGCGAAAGCGCGCGCGAGGAAATACGCGATATCGTCAACGATATCATCACCATCAAGAATTTCGCCATGTCGATCTCCGAGCAGGAAGAGCTGCTCGAGGACATCTGCAACGACGTGCTGGGGTACGGTCCGCTCGAGCCGCTGCTGGCACGAGACGATATTGCCGATATCATGGTCAACGGCGCCGGCCAGACCTTTATCGAAGTCGGCGGCAAGACGATCGAATCCGAAATCCGCTTCCGCGACAATTCGCAGCTCCTGTCGATCTGCCAGCGCATCGTCAGCCAGGTCGGCCGCCGTGTCGACGAATCGAGCCCGATCTGCGACGCGCGTCTGCCCGACGGCTCGCGTGTCAACGTCATCGCGCCGCCGCTTTCAATCGATGGTCCCGCCCTCACCATCCGCAAGTTCAAGAAGGACAAGCTGACGCTCGATCAGCTGGTCCGCTTCGGCGCCATCACGCCTGAAGGCGCGACCATCCTGCAGATCATTGGCCGCGTCCGCTGCAACGTCATCATCTCGGGCGGTACGGGTTCGGGAAAGACCACGCTGTTGAACTGCCTGACGAACTATATCGACCGCGACGAGCGCGTCATCACCTGCGAGGACACGGCCGAACTGCAGCTCCAGCAGCCGCACGTCGTGCGTCTCGAAACTCGCCCGCCGAACATCGAAGGCGAGGGCGAGATCACGATGCGCGACCTCGTCAAGAACTGCCTGCGTATGCGCCCCGAACGCATCATCGTCGGCGAAGTGCGTGGACCTGAAGTCTTCGACCTCCTGCAGGCCATGAACACCGGCCACGACGGTTCCATGGGCACCATCCACGCCAACAACCCGCGCGAATGCCTCAGCCGTATCGAATCGATGATCGCCATGGGCGGCTTCAGCCTGCCGGCAAAGACGGTGCGCGAGATCATTTCCACCTCCGTCGACGTCATCATCCAGGCGCAACGACTGCGCGACGGCTCGCGTCGCATCACCCAGATCACCGAGGTGGTCGGCATGGAAGGCGACGTCATCATCACTCAGGACCTGATGCGTTACGAGATCGAAGGCGAGGACGCGAGCGGCCGCCTGGTTGGCCGCCATATGTCTGCCGGTATCGGCAAGCCGCATTTCTGGGATCGCGCCCGCTATTACAACGAAGAAAAACGCCTCGCCGCCGCGCTCGACGAGATGGAAGCGAAATCGAAGGATTGAGATGTTCGGCATCGCTCCGACAGTGCTGGCAATCGTCGTCCTCGCAGCCGTTGCGGCGGCCGCAGTGAGCTATGCCCTATTGTTCTCGCGGATCGAAAGCGACAAGAAATCGGCAAACCGCATCAATCGCGTCAAATCGGCCGAGGTCGATCGCGCCAACATCAAGGCCGCCCGCGACCGAGTGCAGGAATTGTCGAAGCGTCGCAAATCGGTGCAAGACAACCTGAAGGATCTCGAAAAGCGACAGCACGAAAAGGCTAAGAAGTCCTTGTCGCTGAGGTCGAGGCTGGTCCAGGCCGGGTTGCCGGTCACGCCAGCCCGCTTTTACCTTTTCAGCGCGCTCTTCGCTCTCGTGCTGCTGGTTGTACTCTTCATTGCCGGTGCATCGCCGCTGGTCATGCTCGGAGCCGCTGTCGTTTCCGGGTTGGGTCTGCCGCGCTGGGTGCTAGGCTTTCTGATTTCGCGTCGTCAGAATAAGTTTCTCGATGAGTTTCCGAATGCGCTCGACGTCATCGTCCGCTCCATCCGCTCCGGCTTGCCGTTGAACGATGCGATCCGGCTGATCGCCAACGAGGGGACCGAGCCCGTCAAGAGTGAGTTCCGCCGCGTCATCGAGGCACAGCAGGTGGGCTTGAGTATTCCCGATGCCTGCGCCCGGATGACCAACCAGATGCCGCTGCAGGAGGTAAATTTCTTCGCGATCGTTATCGCCATCCAGGCGCAGGCCGGCGGCAATCTATCGGAGGCGATCGGCAACCTTTCCAAGGTGCTGCGTGACCGCAAGAAGATGAAAGCCAAGGTCAAGGCCCTGTCGATGGAGGCCAAGGCCTCGGCCGTCATCATCGGCGCTCTGCCGTTCATCGTCGCTCTGCTCGTCTACCTGACGTCGCCGCAATATATGATGATCCTGTTCACTGATCCGCGGGGCCACTTCATCATGGGCTTTTCAGCTGTGTGGATGTCGATCGGCATATTCGTGATGCGCAACATGGTCAATTTCGACATATAGCGGGGAGGAGCCATGTCGGCGGAACTTGCAGCAAAAATCACCGATCCCGCGATGCTTGTGGCGGTTCTCGTCGCCATCGCCGTCTTCGCGACGTTCTATACGCTCGCCGTTCCTTTCTTCGAGCGCGGCGATCTCAACAAGCGCATGAAGGCGGTCTCTACCGAGCGCGAGCAGATCCGCGCGCGTGAACGTGCCCGCATGAATTCCGATACCGGGAGCAAGGCAACGCTCAGAAGCCAAAACAACCAGTCTGTCCGCCAGATCGTCGAACGCTTCAACCTGCGCAAGGCGCTTGTCGATGAAAACACCGTGAACAAGCTGCGTGCAGCCGGCTTGCGCTCTGAAAATGCGCTGAACACCTTTCTTGTTGCGCGTTTTCTCCTGCCCTTCGTCTTTCTGGCGGCTGCCGCCTTTTGGGTCTACGGTCTCGGCAATCTTGCCAGCAGAGGACCGGCCGTTCAATTCCTTGCGGTCATCGGTATCGCCTATCTCGGCTTCTACGCACCGAACATCTATATTTCCAATCGCATGAGTAAACGGCAGCACTCTATCAAGCGTGCCTGGCCCGACGCGCTGGATCTGATGCTCATCTGCGTGGAATCGGGTATTTCCATAGAGGCCGCCATGCGCCGTGTCTCCGAAGAGCTCGGCGAACAATCGCCGCCGCTCGCCGAAGAAATGGTGCTGACGACCGCTGAGCTGTCCTTCCTGCCAGACCGGCGCGTGGCGCTCGAAAACCTCGCGACCCGCACCCAGATCGATCTCGTCCGTTCGGTCATCCAGGCGCTCATTCAGGCAGACCGCTACGGCACGCCGGTTGCAACGGCCCTGCGCGTGCTTGCACAGGAAGGCCGTGACGAACGCATGAACGAAGCGGAAAAGAAGGCTGCTGCCCTGCCGCCGAAGCTGACCGTGCCGATGATCCTCTTCTTCCTGCCGGTCCTGATCGCCGTCATCCTTGGTCCTGCCGGCATCCAGGTCGCCGACCGGTTCTGACGCTTGCCGCTGTTGAGAAATCCGGTTAGCGTGCGCCCGCATAACTTGCGATGAGATGGAGCGCCATTAGACGCGCGGACATTCCTGCCGTTCGGGTGCCGGTTTTCCATCGCGTGAAAAGGGGGCTTTGCCATGTCTTCTCTCGGAGTCTTCATCAGTATTATCAGTACGTTGATGATCGGCGCCATGAGCCCGGGTCCGAGTTTTGTCGTCGTCTCGCGCATCGCCATTTCCCGTTCCCGCCTTGACGGGCTTGCCGCTGCGCTCGGCATGGGCATCGGCGGCGTGACCTTCGCTATTCTTGCTCTTGCCGGCCTGACGGCGCTGCTCTCGCAATTCGAGTGGCTTTATGTCGTGCTGAAGATCGCCGGCGGCGCCTATCTGATTTACATCGCCTTCGCCATCTGGAAGGGCGCTAGCGAGCCGCTTGCGCTCTCAGCCGCTGTCGCTGGCAAAAGCATGCCGGCACGCAGTTTTACCGCTGCTCTGCTGACACAGCTGAGCAATCCCAAGACGATCATCGTCTACGCCAGCATTTTTGCGGCACTCCTGCCTAAGAGCGTGCCGGTGGAGCTTTTGCTGGCGCTGCCCGTCGGAGTCTTCCTGGTCGAAGCGGGATGGTACACAATCGTGGCGCTCGCCTTTTCGGCCCAGCACCCGCGCAAAGTCTATCTCGCCGCCAAGGCCTGGATCGACAGGGCTGCGGGTGCGGTCATGGCCGGCCTCGGCCTACGTCTCATCCTGTCCGGTTTGAGCAGCAAATAAGTCAGTTGGTATTGCTGGCGGGAGATGTCGAGTCCTTCGCCGCAAGCTTCTGCCAGGAGTTTTGCTGGGACAGCATGCCGCGCAGATAGGCGACATTGGCATCGGCCTGTTGCGGCAAGAGTTCGCGCCGTGCGATCTGCTCAGCCTCGGGAAAACGGCCCTGCAGGCCGACCGCGAGGGCGAGGTTCTGGCGCACTCGGCTGTCGGCGGAAGGCTGGCCGGCCGCCGAGCGCAGATAGGTCTCCGCCGTGCGCAGGTCACCCGTCAGGAGATAGGACATGCCGAGATTGGAAAGGATCGACGGCTCGTTCGGCTGAACGTCGAGCGCATCGCGATATCGCTGGCGCGCATCGTTCGGCCGGCCCATCTGGTCGAGGATCGCGCCTTCCGCGGAGATCAGCCGCCAGTCCGGCCGATCGGGCGTCTGCGCTCTGCCGATCGTATCGAGCGCCTGTTGGAGCTGGCCTGCGGCGGCCTGCGCCTTGCCGTAGGCGGCAAGCACGTTGCGATCTTGAGGATTGGCGATGGCGACCTGCTGCATGACCGCAAGCGCCTGCGCATCGCGCCCGCTCATGCGCAGCAGATTGGCGTAATTGACACCGTTGACCGGATCGCGCGGGTTCTTCTCATAGGCCTGGCCGACGCGGCTGGTCGCAGCGCGCAATTCGTTCGTGTCCATCTGCTCGACCGGCTTGTCGAGTTTCGGGATCGAGCCGGTCGTCATCCGGTCCTTGGCCGTCGTCGAGCAGCCGGCAAGCGCGAGCATCACCACAGCCGTCGCCGTTGCCTGTAACATACGCTTCTTGAGAGGAGTGGAGGCCGAGACGGGCATTGCGCGATCCTGAATGAAATCGGCGCCTGACCTCAAAGCGGAACAGGGAAAGGTTTGACGCAATCTTCGCTCCAGCAATAGTCTGTTAACCCTAACAGACAGTTAAGAAGCGATTCTGCCCCCTGCCTCCAAGGACAATCATGGCCCCCTTCCAGTTCATCGAGAGATCGACTCCTTTCAACACCAAGGGTGGATCGACGCTGCCGATCTTCGCCGTCACACCCGCCCACATCGAAACCGGCACTATCGATCCGATCGCGCTCGATTGGGCTCGTAAAGCCGGCTACAAGGCGGAAAGCGGCTCGCTGCTTCTGATTCCGACCGCTGACGGCCACCTCGGCGGCGCGCTCTTCGGGCTGGGCACCAATCCGTCGGAACAGCCCTATATCACCGGCAAGCTCGCCCGTGCGCTTCCGGCCGGCGACTGGCATATCGAGACCGCGCCGCTGACGGCGAACCGCCTGACGCTCGGCTTCGGCCTCGGCAGCTATCGTTTCGATCGGTACAAATCCGAAAAATCTCCGGCTGCAACGCTGATGATCCCGCGCGATGCCGATGGCAGCGAGATCAAGCGTCAGCTCGCTGGCGTCTTCCTCGCCCGCGACCTCATCAACACGCCGACCAACGACATGGGTCCGGAGCAGCTCGAAGCTGCTTTCCGCAGCCTCGCCACCCATTACAAGGCCGAGATGTCCGTCATCATTGGTGACGACCTGCTCACGGAGAACTTCCCGCTGGTCCACACCGTCGGCCGCGCCAGCGCCGACGCGCCTCGTCTGCTGGAGCTGCGCTGGGGCAAGAAGGGTCACCGCAAGGTTACGCTGGTCGGCAAGGGCGTGTGCTTCGATACCGGCGGCCTCGACATCAAGCCCGCGTCCTCCATGCTGCTGATGAAGAAGGACATGGGCGGTGCCGCAAATGTCATGGGCCTGGCGCTCATGATCATGGATGCCAAACTGAAGGTCGATCTGCGCGTTATCATCCCCGTCGTCGAGAATTCCATTTCGTCGAATGCTTTCCGCCCTGGCGACATCTACAAGAGCCGCAAGGGACTGACGGTCCAGATTGACAATACCGATGCCGAAGGCCGCCTGATCCTGGCCGATGCGCTCGCCTATGCCGACGAGGACGAACCGGACCTGCTGATCGATATGGCGACCCTGACGGGCGCCGCCCGCGTTGCCCTCGGCCCCGATCTGCCGCCTTTCTTCACTGATGATGCGAACCTCGCGCATGACCTTATGGAGGCAAGTCTCGAGACGGACGACCCGCTCTGGCGTCTGCCGCTTTATGCCGGCTACGAAAAGGATATCCGCACCAAATTCGCCGATATCACCAACGCTCCGGCAGGTGGCATGGCGGGCGCCATCACTGCGGCGCTCTTCCTGAAGCGCTTCGTCGGCAAGGCGAAGAGCTGGGCGCATTTCGATATCTATGGCTGGGCGCCGAACGAGCGCGCCCATTCGCCTGGTGGTGGCGAGGCGCAGGCGATCCGCGCCCTCTACCACCATATCCGCCACAGCATCCGCTGAGCCGCCAAAGCATGTCGCGCAAAAGTGTGGAGCGGTTTGCGATAACGACGTGTGAAAACAAAGGCCTTCGCTGAGCCGATCGTTAAAATTTTATTCACCTTCCGAGGCGGCATTCTGTGCCGCCTCTTGCTTGCGCGGGTCAATTGCCGGAAAATGAAACGTTAGCGTAACGATTTTCCGGAGGGGCCGTGCCGATCGAACTGACCGCCTCGCAGGCGCTTGGCCTCTGGCACGGTGTGGCGCTCAATCAGGTTCGTCACGATGCGCGCGATTTGACGTTGCGCCAGATGGCGATCCTGCTGCATATCTATCTGGTGCCGCCGCCGCATACCGTGCGCGGCTTGGCAGCAACGCTGAACGTGACGAAGCCGGTCATCACCCGGGCGCTGGATACGATGGGCGACATGGGGCTCGTCGACCGCGTTCGCGACGATACCGACCGGCGAAACGTTATCATCAAGCGCACCGTTAACGGTGCGCTCTATCTCGAAAAGCTCGGCGACCTCGTTCGCGAGCAGGGCCGCAAGCTTCCGGTCTGAAAGCCCAACTAAGAGGAATGTCATGACCATGCTCGACCGCCGCCTGCATGCTTACCGCTCGGATCTCGCGGAAGCCGGCCTTGAAGGCAAGGTCGAGGCAAAGCGCTTCGTGAGCGGCAAGCCGGCCCGCATCTGCGTCCCGGTCGTTGCCTTGCGCCCACAGCCGGATCTGGCCCGCGGCATCGATACGGAACTGCTTTTCGGCGAGGACGTGAGGGTCTTGGATCGTGCGGACGGCTGGTGCTGGGTCAAGGCCGAATTCGACGGCTATGTCGGCTATCTGCCCGAGCACTCGATCTCTGAATCGGCACCCGCTCCGACCCATATCGTCGTTACGCAACGCACCTTCCTCTATCCCGAGCCGGAGCTTCGCAAGCCTTACAAGGCAGTGCTTTCGATGGGCAGCCGCGTCCATATATCGGGCGAGGCGGAAACGCGCGGCAACCACTATCTGGCGCTCGGTGACGGGACAGCGATCTTCTCGAAACATCTCCAGCCGCTTGGGTCGCTGGACGGTCAGGATTATGTCGATATCGCCTCTCGTTTTCTGGAAACGCCCTATCTTTGGGGCGGCCGCTCCGGCCTCGGCATCGATTGCTCCGGCCTCGTCCAGCTCGCGTTGCAGATGACCGGCAGAAGCGCTCCGCGCGATACCGATATGCAGGCGGAAGGCCTCGGCGACCCGATCGAGCGCTCGGATGTGCGCCGCGGCGACCTGGTCTTCTGGAAGGGGCACGTCGCCATTTTCGATAATTCCGAAACAATCATCCATGCCAATGGCCATACGATGACGGTCGCACGAGAGAATTTCGAGGCCGCTGTCGAGCGCATCGGCTGGCTCTACGAGCAGCCGACCGGCTATCGCCGCCCTTTTTGATGTTGCCTGCCGGCGTCAGGCGATTGGCGGTTTCGGCCAATTCTTCACGCCGCCCGTCCAGTCCTCGAATGCTTTCGAGAGCCTGAGCACCCGCATGTCGTCGAAGCGCGGCCCGACGATCTGCAGGCCGATCGGCATGCCCGATGTCGAGAAACCGCAATTGATGGACGACGCCGGCTGTTCCGACATGTTCCATGGCACCGTAAAGGCGATATGCTCGAAAGGCAGTTTCGGATCGTTAGTGGGCGAGGCCCATTCGGCCGGATAGGAAACGATCGGATTGGTCGGCGACAGCACAGCATCGACCTCGGCGAAAAGGCGGCCGCAGGTCTTGCGCATCTCGATCGTCTGGTTGAAGCCCTTGACGGCATCCACGCCGCTGATATCGGCCCCGCCCTTCGCCCATTCGTAGATATAGGGCAGGATGCTCTCCCGCCGCTCCTCGCTGAGCCCGGCAATATCGCCCCAGAAACGCGAACGCCAGAAATCATCGAGCCCGTCCAGCATGGCGCGCGTCAGCACCGGGCCGACAGGAACAACCATCGCTCCCGCCTTCTCGAAGAGCTTGGCCGCCTCCTCGACAGCGACCTTCACATCCTCATCCACCGCAAGACCGCAGCCCGCATCGAGCATCAGCCCGATCCGCATGCCGCTAATATCAATGTCGAGATCCATCCAGTTGAAATCATTCGGCAGCAGGCTGGTGCCGTCGCGCCAGTCGGGGCGGGACAGTGTTGCCATCGAATAAGCGGCATCCTCCACCGTGCGCGTCATTGGTCCCGCGCAGCGCCCGACATAGTAGGGATCGACCGGAATGCGCCCATGGCTTGGCTTGAAGCCGAAGACCCCCGTCCAGCCAGCCGGCAGGCGCACGGAGCCGCCAATATCGGTACCGATATGCAGCGGCCCGTAACCCGCCGCGGCCGCTGCCGAGGCGCCCGCGCTTGAACCGCCGGGGTTCTGCGTGATGTCCCAGGGATTGCGGCTGAGATGATGAAAGCTCGAAAGGCCCGACGAGAGCATGCCGAAATCGGGGCAGGTCGTCTTGGAAAAGATGATCGCGCCATCCTCGCGCAGCCGTGCCGCCGCCGGCGCATCGGCTTCGGCAGGCTTCAGCTCGACTGCCTTCGTGCCGAGCGGCACCGGCTGGCCCTTCGTAGCGATCAGTTCTTTCAGCGTGACGGGGATACCATCCAGGGGACCGAGCGTTTCGCCCTTTATCCAGCGCTCGGTCGAGGCCTTCGCCTGCTCACGTGCCGCCTGCGGTTCATAGAGATAAAGCGCCGCGATCGAAGGTTCCCAAGCCTCGATATGTTTTTCGAGAGCAAGCCAGTATTCGAGCGGCGAGAGGCTTTTGTCGGTGAAGCGTCGCCTGATCTCGCGGATGGTGAAATTGGTATCTAGCATGGTCTGGTCTTTCGGGCGTTTTGTCTTGGGAGGGCATCAGCGGCTCGCTTCGCGCGGATCGAAAAGGTCGCGCAACCCGTCACCCAGCATGTTGAAACCGAAGACGGTGAGCGCGATGGCAAGGCCCGGCAGGATCGCCAGCCAGGGGGCAAGGGAGAGGAAAGTCTGGGCGTCGGCGAGCATCCGCCCCCAGGTCGGCGCCGGTGGCGCCATGCCGAGGCCGAGGAAGGAGAGGCCGGCTTCCGTCAGGATCGCGAGGCCAAGCTGGATCGCCGCATGCACGATGATCTGGCTTATGATGTTCGGCAGCACATGCCGCACCGAAATCGTGAAACGGCTGTTGCCGATCGCCTTCGCGGCAAGAACATAATCGCGGCTCCAGGCCTGCAGGGAAGTGGCGAGCGTCACGCGGGCAAAGACAGGTATCATGAAGACGGCGATTGCCGTGATCGCCGTAAAACGCCCCGGCCCGAGAAAGGCGCCGAGGAGCATTGCAGACAGGATCGGCGGCAGTGCGAAGATGACATCGCAGGCGCGCATCAAAAGCGCCTCATAGGGGCCGCGGATGGCAGCCGCACAAATCCCGGCAATGGAACCGAGTGTGCCGCCTATGGCGACCGCGCTGACAGCGATCGACAGCGAATTCCAGCACCCGACCATTAGCATGGAGAGTACGTCTCGGCCGAACTGGTCCGTGCCGAGAAGGCCGAAGGTAAAGGGCGGCTGCAGCTTGTGAACGATCTGCATCTTTGCCGGCGGCAGCGGCGTCCAGAAGAGCGACAACAGGCCAATGGCGGCCAAGAGGCCGATAACGATGGTGCCGGCGAGGAGATTCTTTCGCCGGCTAAGCCTGAAGCTTCGGCGCCGTGGCAAGATGGCGGAGGAGACGATGGGGGCCATCATGCCGCCTTTCGCATGCGCGGGTCGATCGCGAGATAGGAGAGATCGACGATGAAATTCATAACGATGACAAGGCCCGCGAAGAACAGCACGACATCCTGCATCACGATGATGTCACGCTGCGACAAGGCCTGAAAGGCAAGCCTGCCGAGCCCGGGCAGGTTGAAGACGTTTTCGACCAGAACTGCGCCGGCAACGAGAAAGGTGAATTGCAGCCCGAGAATGGTCAGGATTGGCACCAGCGCATTCGGCACGATATGCCGCCAGAGCACCGTGTTGCGCGACAGCCCCTTGGCGACGGCGGTGCGGGCGAAATCCTCATGCATCGTGTCGAGCACCGCAGACCGTGCCACGCGTGTGAGAACGCCGGCCTGTGGCAATGCCAGCGCCACAGCCGGCATCAGCAGCGCCTGCAGCGCGGGCAGAAGCCCAACGTTCCAACCTGGAAAGCCGCCCGCCGGCATCAGCCCGAGCGTGGTGGAAAACAGGATGATAAGCAGCAATGCGACCCAGAAGGCCGGTACGGCGATGCTGATTTGTGAAAAGACCATAGCGGCCGCATCGACGAAGCCGCCGCGCCGCGCCGCCGCCAGCACGCCAAGCGGCAGTGCAACCAGCACCGACAGGATGATAGCGATGAGAGCGAGCGGCAGCGTCACCGCCAGCCGCTCGACGATCAGCCCGGCGACCGGAACGCCATAAGTATAGGACCGTCCGAGATTGCCGGAGAAGACACCGGCAAGCCATTGGACGTAACGAAGGATGAGCGGCTGGTCGAGACCAAGCTCATGCCGTAGCGCCGCCAATGTCTCGGGGCTGGCCGAGGTGCCGAGCATGATCGACGCCGGATCGCCCGGCAGCAAATCCATGACGGCAAAGATCACCAGCGATACGACGAGAAGGGTAATGACTAGGCCGGCGAGGCGGCGGGAAAGCAGTGCGATCATATCGTCTTCATCACCCTGTCAGCCGCCGCCCGCATCCGATGTTTACTCTTTCCAGGAAACGTTGCCGAGAACGTTGGAGGGGATCGGTTCGTTCTCCCACAGGCCCTTCAGCTTCTTGTCCCAGACGCCGAGCTTGGGCATGACGAAGAGGTAGAGCGCCGGGACGTCCTCGGCGAGGATCTTCTGCGCGTCGCCGTAGATCTTGGCCTGTTCGGTCGGATCGGCGGTCTCCTGCACCTTCTTCATGAGGTCGTTGAAGGCGGGATTCTTATAGTTGAAGTAGTAGGGATCGCGCGAATAGATGTCGATGTCCATCGGCTCGGCATGGGCGACGATCGTCATGTCGTAATCGCGGCCGGTCAGGACGTCCTTCACCCATTTTGCCGGGAATTCCGTAGGCTCGATATTCATCGTCACGCCGATCTCGGCAAACATCGCCTGCATCACCTGCGCACTGCGCGGCGCGTAGGCCATCTGCGGCGATTTGATCGTGAAGGTAAAGCCATTGGGATAGCCGGCTTCGGCAAGCAGTGCCTTTGCCTTCTCGACATTGTAGGGCAGGACGCCGGTCATGTCCTGATAGCCTGGATCGTTCGGCGTATAGTGACTGCCGATTGCCGTGCCGAGGCCGGACCAGGCACCATCGATGACGGTCTGGCGGTCGATCGCCATCATCAGCGCCTGGCGCACGCGTTTATCGTCGAAGGGTTTGCGGGCGTTGTTCATGCCGGCCACGACCTTGAGCTCGGTATTGCCGATCTTGGTCGCGAGACGCGCATCGCCGTCGAAGGAGCTCATCAGCTCCGGTGCGGCAAATTCCGGAAAGGCGTCGAGATCGCCGGACTTCAGTGCGGCGGCCTGTGCCTGGGGATCGCTGATGAAGCGGAAGGTGACCTTATCGAGCTTTGCCGCGCTCTCCTTATTCCAGTAGTCGGCGTTCTTCACCAGTTCGACGTGGTCGCCCTTGGCCCAGGTGGAGAACTTGAACGGTCCGGTGCCGACAGGCGTCGTCTTGTCGTCGGCGGCAGATTTCGGCCCGACCATGACGGAGGCCGGCCAGCCGAGCCAATAGATCAGGCTGCCGGTCGGACTGGAAAGATGCAGCACCAGCGTTTCGGCATCCGGCGTGTCGATCGATGCGATCGATGCGAAGAAGCGCTTCTGCGGATTGACGGAATCCTTGCCGCGGGCACGGTCGAGGGCGAATTTCGCGGCGGCGGAATCGAAGGCCTCGCCGTCGTGGAATTTGACGCCGGTCTGCAGCTTGAACGTATAGGTCAGGCCATCAGGGGAAATGTCCCAGCTCCTGGCAAGCTGCGGCTGCACCTTGCCGGTCTCGTCGAGGCTGACCAGCCCTTCGAAAACATTCTGCCATGTCACTTGGCCGATCGCGACAGGAGCGGCGATCGTCGGGTCGAGGCCGGCAGGCTCGACGCTCATGCCAAGATTGAGCGTGGTTTTGGCGGCTTCGGCGGGCGTCAGCGCCAGCATCATGATGCCGGCGGAAAGCGCCACGCCCATGGAAAGACGCCGCATGAGACGCGCCGACGGCGCGAGCGAGACCTTGATCATCCTGTTCCCCTGTCTCCGCTGCTTGGCGGATCCCTTTTACGAGTAGAGTGACACCACGGCAGTGCACACACAATGACGATTTTGTGTGCTCGGTGTAGCCGAAAAGGCTACACAACAATTCCTGGCCCAATGCAAGTCCGTGAAGGCTACTCTTTACCGCCAGCCTTGCGGTGCGCTCGCTCGCGCATGAAGCGTTCGATGAAATCGACAAGTTTTGTCGCGGCAAAGGAAAGCTGGCGATCGGGCGCCACACAGAGATCGATATGGGTGCGGATCCCCGTCTTACCTGCAAGGGGAATGGCTGCGAGTTGTCCGGCCTCGATCTCCCGGCGAACGGTCAACGCCGGCAGCAGCGTCACCGCCGCGCCGCTCAATACCAGTTCCTTGAGCATCTCCAGCGAACTCGTCACAAAAACCGGATCGAGGCTGAGCCCTTCCTTCTCGAAGAGTGCGTCGAAGGCCTGGCGAAAGCCGAAGGATTGATCGGGCAGGGCCAGCGCATAGCCGGCCAATTCCTGAAGCGGAATATCTGGACGGGCCGCCGCCGGGTGGGCCGGCGAAGCGATGAGATCGTAGACGATTTCCGAGCGCAGCCGCACTTTGGTGCCGGACATCGGCGGTGCGAACAGGGTTACGGCAATATCGGCCTCTGCGCTGTTGACGGCCTCGATGGCGGCCCGTGCGCTGGTGATCGTCACGGCAAAGCGAAGCTTCGGATATTTCAGGCTGAATTCGGCGAGCGCCGGCGCAAGCAGATTGGCAACGGTCGCACCATTCGCATAGATGTTGACGCGGCCGCGCTGCAGTCCCTTCAGATCCTCGATAAGCTGCTGCACATGGTCGAGTTCGCGCAGCGTTCGCCCGGCGCGCGCCGCCAGAAGCTCGCCGGCAGCCGTCAGCTTTACGCCGCGGGCGCTGCGTTCCACCAGGGGCGCGCCGAAATGGTATTCGAGATTCTCGATCTGCCGGCTGATCGCAGTCGGAGCAACATTCAGGTTTTCGGCCGCCTGGCGCATGGAGTTGGTCCGCACCAGCTCATCGAAATACATCAGCGCCCGAATTTGCATTTACTCATTCTCCGCCGTAAGGCCATTTCATTCAGCCTAAGCAATCAGTGCTTGACAGGATAGCGGTCGCGCCACGCCATAAGTGCCCCCGGCACCGGCAGAGCGGTGGCCTCGTAGACGCCGCGTGCGATTGCACGCGCCATCACAATTCCGGCGAGATGGCATAATTCCATCAGGCTTGCCATGTCATCACGCTTCTCTTTGGCAGTAGAAGCCGCAAAAATCGTATCGCCGTCGAGCGGCATGTGGGCGGGAAGCACCGCGCGCGCCAACCCGTCATGGGCAGCTATGGAAAGCCGATGTGCCTCCGCCTTGCTGAGCGATGCGTCGGTGACAACAGCGCCGATCGTCGTGGCTGTCGTCTTGACCCCCTTCAGCCGCAGCCGATGATCAATGTTCTCGGGCATGCCGAGCCCGCCGAACTCTGCACCCTGTTCGAAGGGCGCGGCCCAGAAATGCGGACCTTCTCCGATTGTCGCAGAGCCGACGGCATTGACGGCGACAATCGCTGCGATGCGATGTCCTGAACTGCTGACCGCGGTTGCCGAGCCGAGCCCACCTTTGAAGGTCGCGGTCGTCGCACCCGCACCTGCGCCAATTGTGCCTAGCTCAAATACACCTTTGCGGGCCGCTTTGACGGCATCATATCCCATCTCGCGATAAGGCGAATGCACGCCCCAGTCCTTATCGCCGCCGTTCAGCAGGTCCATCAGGATCGCCTGCGGCACGATCGGGATGCGCACCGGGCCGACCTGGAATCCGCGCCCCATCTCCCGCAGCCCCGCCTGCACGCCGCCTGCCGCATCGAGACCGAAGGCCGATCCGCCCGACAGCACGAAGGCGTCGACGGCATCGACCACCATGGAAGGATCGAGCAGCGCTGTATCGCGCCCGCCCGGCGCGCCGCCGAGCACGCTGCCGGAAGCGATCGCCGGCTCATCGAAGACGATGACCGTGACGCCGGAGCCGAGCGAAAGGTCAGTCGCATGGCCGACGGAGATGCCGTCTATATCGGTGAGAAGATTGAGAAGATCGGACAAGCGCGGATTCCTGTCGTGAAAAGAAGCGCGCCGATAGGAAGTCAAATAGGTCTAAAAAACAAGACCGGCCCGTTTTGCCGGGCCGGTCGGAAAACCTCTGGCAGCATGGAAGCCGCGTGCCGTGTCAGGCATGGAGGGGTTTCGGATGACGACGAGTCATCAGATCGTGAATGGCGACTTTTACCTCGGCGGGCGAGCTAAAATGCTGCTCGTCGAGGTCATGGACGTGGAATTTGACGGCGATGAATTTCAGCCGGTCTTCATCCGGAATGACGATCCCGACCGGGATGCCTGCATATTCGATAACTTCTTTTTTCATTACATAGAACTCCTGCCGCGCGGATGCGCCGGCTATGGCGAATTGACTTGTCTGGTACCGTTGAAAGGGGGACGAATGTCACATTCGACAGTTCGGGCGGGAGAGGGCGCTCGGACGGTCATTGCCAAGCACAGATCGCCCAGGCAGCACGGCGAGAATTTCGAAATCGATCATGTCTCGTTCCTTGCGTTGGCGTCGCGCTTACGAGGTCCCGGAAGATGTCGGGGCCGGTGAAAGACCATTTCTATAATCTACATACTTAGTAGAGAATAGCCGATGGTCTGTAAGAAACATATTCCGAAACGTGTCAAAATATCGGCGATCCGAAAAATTTCATTCCATCACACCTTCATTTACAGAAAGAATTCTATCACGCTTTCGTGCAACTCGTGTGACAGTTTGACGGTCTCATCATCGCCGAGGCAGACATAGGAAGTCTGTTTGATTCCGGCAATGGGTCATGTGGTTAAAAATCGAAAAGTCGCGAAAAGACCGAATTGCTTAACGGCCAAATTCCCCCTCTACCAGCCTTCCCGCAGGACCTTTTCCAGCATGTCGACGAAGAAATCGGCGCTTTGTTCTGTTAGGCAGAGTGGCGGCTTGATCTTCAGCACATTCAGGTGATCGCCCGTCGGCTGCATGATTATGCCGAGTTCCAGAAGGCGATCGCAGATCGCTCCCGTCTCCTCGGTCGCCGGCTCCAGCGTCACTCTGTCGCGCACGAATTCGAGGCCGAGATAAAGGCCGATGCCATGGACGGCGCCCACGATCGGGTAGCTGTCGATCAGTGCCGCCAGCCGCCCCTTCAGATGGTCGCCTACCGCGCGGGCATTGTCCTGCAGGCGCTCCTCGGCCATCACGTTGAGAACCGTCATGCCGGCAACGCAACTGACCGGGCTGCCTCCGGCCGAGGAGAAGAAATAGCCTTCCTGCTCCAGCGAGGCGGCGATCTCTTTCGTCGTGATGACGGCGCCGAGCGGGTGGCCGTTGCCCATGCCCTTGGCGATGGTGACGATATCGGGCACGACGCCTTGCTGCTCGAAACCCCAGAAATAATGGCCGAGCCGCCCGTAGCCCACCTGCACCTCGTCGGCGATGCAGAGGCCGCCGCGTTCCCGCACCTGCCGGTAGACCTCCGTCAGATAGCCGTCGGGCAGCGGAATGCCGCCGGCATTGCCATAGACCGATTCGGCGATGAAGCCGGCGAGCCCCTCGCCCTTGGCATCGATCGCCTCCAGCACCGGCATTACGGTGCCGAGATAATCTGCAGTCGACTCCGGCCCGCGGAACTGGCCGCGGTAGGTGTTAGGCGAAATGACGGCGTGAACCCAGCCTGGCCTTGTCGTCAGCGCCTGCGGATTGTCGGCGATCGAGGTGGAGACGGCGTCGCTTGCCACTGACCAGCCGTGATAGCCTTCCAGCAGGCAGAGCATGTTGCGTTTGCCGCTATGCGCCCAAGCAAGCCGCAGCGCCAGATCGTTGGCTTCCGAGCCGCTGTTGACGAGGAACACGGCATCCAGGCCATCAGGCGCCAGCGATGCAAGGCTCTCGGAAAACTCCGCGACGGCCGCATAGTGGAAGCGTGAATTGGTGTTCAGCGTCAGCCATTGCTGGCTGATCGCTTCGGCCATGCGCGGATGGCCGTGGCCGAGGATCGTGACATTGTTGACCATGTCGAGATAAGCGCGCGCCTCGACATCGAAGAGGTGCTCCTTCCAGCCGCGCTCGATCTGCGGCGGGCGCGCGTAATAGTGCTTTTGCGGACTGGCGAAATGCGCCTGCCGCATCTCAAGAAGTGCTGCCGTTTCGGGCTTCGGCGCATCGGCGCCCGGTCCGAGCAGCGCCGCAGGCGAGGGGCAGAGCGCGGACCATGCCGCGGCTTGTCCCGGTGTCGCAAAGAGTGGCGGCTCGAAACCCGTGATGCTGCAAAGCTGCAGGCGCAATCCGCCGAGTGACGACGTCTCGCCGGAGACCGTCCCGAGCTCTTGACCGGCAGCAACCTCGCTGCCGTCGTCGACTGACAGTTCGATGCCGTCGAGATGCAGCTTTATCTCGGGGCCCGTCAGGACCAGATGTTGGTCATACCAGGTGATCCGGCCGCCAAAGGGTGCGGCAACGGTGCTGCCCGCGGCAAGGCAGATATCCATATGCAGGGTATAGGTCGCCTGGGCTTTTGCATGGTGCAGACCGGTGCGGGACAGGCGATATTCGCCGTAGCGCGTTGCTGCTGCTCCCGTTTCCGCCGCCGCGCGGGCAAGAAGCCGCCAATCCATGTCGGTCGCCCGCCAGTTGCCATCGGAAAAATGCGGGCTCTGCACGCCGAGATCGACATAGGCGATGGATGCCCGCTCGATTTCCGGTAGGAGTGGCTGCCAGTCCGCCATATCGACACCCGCAATATCGAGACCAGCCGTTTTGAGAATGGCCGCTTCCATCAGTTCGAACGGCACGGACATCGCCGTATCGAAGATGCGCCGTTCGCCTTCCAGATTGCCTCGGACGTATTCGTTGTCAGGATCGATCGCGATCTGCTGTTCGCTGCTGGCAACGAGGATGACGGCGCGCGCGACGATGAGCGGCCAGAGTGCCTTCAGTTCCTCCTCGATCAGCGGATAAATCTCGTGATAGGCCTTCACCGCGGGCAGGATGTAAAAGGGATCGTTATCGGCCTGATGCAGCAGCGACGCGCAGGTCACGGCTAGATCGCCGACCAGCCAGCCGCGGATGATGTCGCCAAAATCGATCACTCCGTCGGGGAGAGGCCGCCCATGCGCGTCCGGCCGGCTGACGACATTGTCGCCGGTCACATCGTGATGAACCGCCTGGAGCCGCAGCGACGGCGCAAGCGGCTGGATTCGGCGCACGGCCATGACCATCGTCTTGGCGATCCTGTCGCGAGCGGCGCTGTCGGTTATGGAGGAAAGCAGCTGCACGGCCACAGGCCCGGCCCGGCGCAGGTCCCATTGCAGGCTGCGGTCGAGCCCGGGATGGGTAAAATCGGCAAGCGCCTCGGCCAGCCGCGCGCAGAGCGCGCCGAGCGCCGCGACCGAGGCGGGCGCCAGATAGGCGCGGTGCGTCAGGCCTTCGCCTTCGAGATATTCCAGCAAACGGACTTGATAATCCTGCTCACGTACGCTGACGGGAACGATCTCCTGCCCATCGGTGGAAGTCATCACGTTTGGGACACGCGGCGCACCTGCCTTGGCGCGCAAATGATGGATCGCCGCATTCTGCGCTTCAAGCTCTTCGGCCGCGTAGGCGGCATGGCAGATCTTCAGCACATAACGGCCGCTTTCCGTGTCGAGCCGGTAGTTGCGGTCCTGCTGGCTGCCGAGCTCCGACAGCGTGCCGGAAAGCCCGTAATGGGAAAGCAGAATATCCGCGGCTTCGGAAGCGGTAACATCGGGGCGCGGCAGCGCCATGCGGTCCACAAGCGCTTCGTCGGTCATGGCACCCCTCCGCGGCATGATTCGATTACCTAATGAAACAGATAATCAAGCACTTGCCGACAAGCAACGGAAGATTGTGCCAGCCGCGGATTTGAGGGAGTGAGCCTTTAGTTCAACCCATACGTTCGGAGGCGTAGCTTCCGGGGCTTGCGGGGAAGACGATCGTCCGATTGCCGTTGAGGAAGACGCGGCGATGGATATGCGCATGAATCGCGCGCGCCAGCACTTGGCTTTCTACATCGCGGCCGATCGAGACATAGTCATCAGCCGACTGCGCATGGGTGATGCGGGCCGTGTCCTGTTCGATGATCGGGCCTTCGTCGAGATCGGCGGTGACATAATGGGCGGTCGCTCCGATCAGCTTCACGCCGCGCTCATAGGCCTGCTTGTAGGGATTGGCACCCTTGAAGGACGGCAGGAAGGAATGATGGATGTTGATGATGCGGCCGGACATCTTTCGGCACATCGCATCCGACAGCACCTGCATGTAGCGGGCGAGAACGATGAGTTCCGTGCCGGTCTGCTCGACGAGATCCATCAGCTGGGCTTCGGCCTGCGGCTTGTTGTCCTTCGTCACCTTGATGTGGTGGAAGGGAATGTCGTGGTTCACGACGACCTTCTGGTAATCGAAGTGGTTGGAGACGACGCCGACGATGTCGATCGGCAGTGCCCCGATCTTCCAGCGATAGAGCAGGTCGTTGAGACAGTGGCCGAAACGGGAGACCATCAAGAGCACTTTCAGGCGCTCGCTCCCGTCATGCACTTCGGCATCCATGCCGAACTTCTCGTAGATCGGCTTGAAGCCTTCCTTGATCTCCGCAAGGGTGGCGCCTTCTTCGGAGATGAAGCTGACACGCATGAAGAACTTGCCGGTATCGAGGTCGTCGAACTGCGAACTGTCGATGATGTTGCAACCCTTTTCGGCGAGATAGGTCGAAATCGCCGCCACGACGCCGCGCGTCGACTTGCAGGTTACCGTCAATACATAGTCCGTCATGTCCTCTTCCCTCTATGCTGCCGCCGGCCGTGCTTAGATCAAAGCCGCTGCCACGAACAGGTCGGCACGCTTTCATTTCTGCAATAAATTACAGGCCGAACTTTCACGGCTACGGCATTTGCTTTCATGACGCCAAGCTTATGACAGGCCGTGCAGGATTCCGTTCTGCCTGCGCCGTTCGAAATCCCGTCCTCGCCTTCTGATGTTTTGAGATTAGGTGGCCGGCTGGCCGGCGACCCGGACTTTCCTGCGCGGCGTGATGATTTCGTGAATGATCGCTCCCACGACCGAGGAGAGCACGAGGCAAAGGATCACGAAGATAACAGGATGCTGAAGTGCGCCGACCGGGAAATGGTTGCCGATGATCCGCAGGAACGCGAGAGTGAAGGCGTGCGTGATGTAGATTTCGTAGGAGGCGTCGCCGAGATAGTTGAGCCAGCCGACAAAGGGCAGCTTCGAGAAGTCGATCGAAATGGCGCTGTAGACGATGAAGATCGCCGGTATGCCCCAGCCATAATAACGGTCCTGGGGCCGCACCAGATCCTCATTGATGAAGAGGAAGGCGAAGCCGACGGCCAGTAGGACCCAGGCCCAGCGCTGCGGTAGTAGGACCTTCTGGCCGTAGAGCCAGCCGAGCGCCACGCCGGCCAGGAATTCCAGAATGATCGGTTCGCCGTAGAATTTCGTGGCCGTCGTTTCCGGCAGCAGGTGGCAGACGATCAGGATGGCTGCGAAGGCAGCGAATAAGGAGGGCAGGCGATAATCCTCGCGGATCGGCAACAGCAGCGCAAAGACGAAATAGAAGAACATCTCATAGTTCAGTGTCCAGCCAGGCACGATGACAGGCGCGATCATCGTCGGATCGACCGGGTTGGTCCACGGCATGAAAAGCAGCGAGGCCATCAGATGCGGCAGATCGAAAGCGGTGGACCTGAGAAGCGATGGCGCGATGAGTGCGACAGCCGCCGAAAACAGCGTCGCCAGCCAATAGAGCGGCACGATCCTCTTGACGCGCTTGCGGGCGAAATCGACCGGCGTCATGGCGCGTCCGCTGGTAGTCAGCCACATCACGAAGCCGCTGAGCACGAAAAAGATATCGACGCCGGTTTCGCCATAGATGAAAGATGTCGCGTCGATCGCGGGATTGACCTTGGCAAGCTGCAGGATCGCGTGGAAGTAGACGACCATCAGCGCCGCGATGGCACGCAGATATTGCAGCTGGACAAGCATCCGATGTCTTGCTCCCACAGGCTCCCGCGGATTGCCGCTTCGTCAACTCAGTACATTTGCCGGACGACCCTGCCGGATGCGTGGCGTGTCGCGGAAACGCATGAACCCGATGACAAGCCAGAGGAGGCCGGCGATCTTCATCGAGAAGATTGCCGTTCCCCCGATCATCATATTCAGAAAAATGAAAAGAGAAAGTGAATGGGCGCAGCGCTTCTGCGCTGGGCTGGTGCCTGCGGGAAACAGACAGACGAAGAGCCAGAAGGCGATGACGCCGAAGATCGTTGCGCCATAGACGAGATAGACATAGCCGCTGTCGGCAAATTCGGCGACTTTATCAACGGATAGGCCGAGGATCGCCAACGGATCGAGATCCATCAGTTTCTTCATGGTCAGATTGATGCGCCCGGTAAAATTGTCGCCGATCGCATTGGGGTCCTTCATGTAGACGAGGAACCCGGCGCAGACGATGAACGGCATCAGCGCCAGATTGAAGGCCTTGGGGATTTTCGGGAAGACGAAATAGCCGCCGATACAGCAAATTGAGAAGATGAGCATCGTGCGGGTATCGTTGGTGGTCAGGATCAGAAGTGCAGTTGCGATCGCCAGCCCCCGGTCGGTCCGCGTCAGCCTGTCCCACATAGAAATCAGGTAGATCGCGATCACGCCGCAGAAATTGGCAAGTGACACCTGCTCGAGGAAGATAGATGAGGATCGGTGGTCGATGATGCCAAAGGAGAATCGGCCGGGAAACCCAAGTGCATTCTGAAACAGGCCGGTCGTGTTGAAGCTGAGCGGCAGCAGCCCGCGCGTGTTGGCGAAATAGTCGGATGGGTGCACGATACTGACATAGAACGGCACGCTGATGATCTCGAAGATCAAAAAAAGCAACACCATGAAACAGGCCACCCGGAAGATCAGCTTCAGCGTCCGTTCGTTGCACCAGCCACCCAGTCCCGTGAAGCAGAAGATGATCAGCACGTTGCGGAAATGATCGATGAAGGCCATGCGGTTGAGCACGCTCACATAGATCGTAACAATCAGCGTGAAGAGCATGAACAGGAAGGCTGGAAGGTCTTCCTCATAAATGCCCTTGTGCAGGATGTAGATGATCGCGCTCGCCATAATCAGGCCTTCGCTGGCCGCCACATGCGTCATCGAAAGCGGCATGACGTTGTGGTTTATGAAGGCCAGGATGCCATTGTAGAGAACCGAGAGCAGCCCGAGCGTCAGGATTGGGTAATCGAGACGCAAAGCCGGGCTTGCAGCATCGGTAGCGGTTTCGAATTTCGCTCCGGTCTCTCCGATTGCTATCACGTCAGGTCCCCGCAGGTTTTACCGCAAGACAGACGGGCGCATGTCTGACGACCGTCTGATCGAGCAGGCGCATTTGCGGGCGCTCGGGCCTATCACGCGGCTGTACGTTGAACGGTTCGTTGGCCGGCCACCATTCGCCTGCCGCCCAATAGGAGAAGCCGATCCATGCATCACTGTTGTCGGACATGGTGGAGAGCATCGTCTTCAGCCCCTCAAGGCAATCCGCATTCCCAGAGGCGCCGAACTCCCCGAGAAAGCCGCGTTTGCCGTTCGTCTTAAGCCACTTGGTCACATTGGCGATGGCATCGGTGGCGGCCTTTGCGGCTTCGCATGTACCGTGCGTGCCTGATGAATCCGCATCGAGATACTGATGGAATTCATAGGCATAGAAATCGAGCGGATCGTGCACGCCGAGCATGACGGTACCGTTCGCGCCGCCGACCACGTCCGTTTCCCAAGTCGCCGCTCCGCTCCAGGCCGTGCCGGGAACGAGGATGAGATTGCGGGCGCCGACCGCGCGAATGCCGCGGATCGCGGCATTGGCGGCTTTCAGCCAATCGGTGGCTGGAATGTCGTGCGGCTCGTTCATCAATCCGAAGAGCACGCCGTCCCGATTGGCAAATTCCAGGGAAAGGCGGGCCCAGAAATCGGCAAAAGCTGCATTCGTCACGGGCCGCTTGCCGATCTGATCCTTGTCGTAGTAGCCGAAATTATGCGGATCGAGCAGCACGCTCATCTTGTGCTTGCGAACCAGCGCGACCGTATCCTTCAAGCGCTGAAGCTCGTCATCGTCGAGCCGTGTCCCAAGCCTCGGCTGCAGCCGCTCCCAGCGAAAGGGCAGGCGGATGATCGTCATCCCTTTCCGGGCGAAATAGCTGATCGTTTCCTCGGTCGGATAAGTGTAGTTCGTGCCGTAGACGCCGCTGCGCTCGCCATATTCTGCGCCGGAGAGATTAACCCCATAATAGCAGAGCGGCGCGCCGACGGCATGGACGGCGGACGAAATGGCGGTGACGGCGGCAAGCAGCAGCCTTTGCAGCAGTCTTTTCCGGTTCATTGGCCGTCCTTGCAGGCGCGAGGCAGGTTGCCACGTCGGCTTCGATGGCGGCATCTTAACGGTCCGTTAGCTAAGAATTTCTAAAGTTGCCGCGTCCCGGCCATGCTTTCTCGCCGGGCGGATGCGGTGTTTATGAATCAGAATGACAGGAACAGGGTGAGCCGCCTGCCTGCCTGGCGCAGTTATGAGTCGTCTCAGCCTGCGCCTGACAGCACCCGTGTGCGAAGCCCGATCATTCGGCCGACCGATTTCGTCCCTCCCCCGCCGCCTGAACCCGAGCCTGTTCCGGTCCGCCCGGCGCTGCGGGAAAGCCGTCCCGCCGAGCAGGCTCCGCCGCGTGGCATCGTTCTCCCCGTCGTGCCAGCGCAGCCCACACCCGCCGTCGCGGAGGCGCCGGTTGCCGCCGGACCGCTTCTCGACATCCGGTCCGCGGTCGCTGCCGTCTGGAGCAGGCGCGTCATCGTCGCCGGCCTTTGTGCGCTCGGCGCGGTCGCAGGCGCGGTCATCGCGCCCCGCATTCCGCAGAAATTCACCGCCGTTGCCGCGCTCTATTTCGACCCGCGCCAGATCGGCCTTGCCGACGGCGGCGCGCAGAGCACAGCACCCTCACCGGAGATGATTTCGACGCTGATCGACAGCCAGGTGCAGATCCTCACCTCGGGCAATGTGCTGCGCCGCGTGGCCGACGCCATGAAGCTCGATCAGGATCCGGAATTTACGGCAGGCAGGATGGATGGCGCCGCGGTCATCGGTACGCTTCAGAAAGCCCTGCTGATCACCCGCGAGAACAATACCTATGTCGTCTCGCTTGCGGCGACGACCCATGATCCGGAAAAATCGGCTAGGCTTGCCAACCAGGTGGTCACCTCCTTCATGCAGGAGGAAAGCAGCGCCTCCAACGGCCTTTACGAAAGCACGTCATCGACGCTCGACAGCCGTCTGAATGACCTGCGCCAGAAGGTGCAGGATGCCGAGCAGGCGGTCGAAACCTTCCGCGCCGACAATGACATGGCCGCGACGGAAGGGAACCTCATCTCGGATCAGCGCCTTGCCTCGCTGAACACTCTGCTCGTCACCGCTCAGGAAAAGACCATTCAAGCCAAGGCTCGCGCCGATGCCGCAGCAAACCTGCGTGTCGAAGATGTCGTTGCCGGCAGTCAGACGGACGGGGCTGGCGGCACGTCGCCGCTCGTCAGCCTGCGGCAGCAATATGCCGCGCAGGCGGCGGTCGTTGGCAGCCTGCAGAGTCAGATGGGTGCCCGCCATCCGCGCCTCCAGTCTGCCCGCTCTTCGCTGAGCAGCATCGGCGCGGAAATCAAGGATGAGCTGCAACGGGTGGCGACCTCGGCAAGGGCGGACTACGAACAGGCCAAGAAGGCTGAAGATGACATTGCCAAGGAGCTGGCGGTGCAAAAGGCACTGCAGGCCACCACTTCGGACAAGCAGGTGCAGCTCAACGAATTGCAGCGCAAGGCGACAGCCGCCCGCGAACTCTACGAGGCTGTGCTGAAGCGCTCTGGCCAGACCAATGAGGAGCAGAGCCTCACACAGAGCAATATTCGCGTTGTCTCGCCCGCCGATGTTCCGGTAAAGCCGGACGGGCCGAGCAAGAAAATCATCGTGGTCGCAGGCATCATCGGCGGCCTGCTTGCCGGATTTGCTGCAGGCGCAGGCTTTGCTATCCTCGCAAGCCTCTTCTCTCACCCCGTCATTAGAAGTTATTTCCGCAAGCCTGCCCGCACGCCAGCTTGATGGCGGCCTCCAATCTTCCTACATCCTAGGGACGGGTATGGAACGGACGATGCCGATGAACGAGATTGTGATGCGGTTTGCCGCGGTTCTCCTGCTGTCGCTCGGCGCAGTCGCTTCGGCCGCGCCCACCTTTGCCATCGACTGGCAGAATTCCGGCAAGCAGGCCGTGCAGCCGCTCTATCCCTACAAGGATCTTCCGGGCGTGAAGGCGCAACCGGACAAGAAGGTGGAGGAGTCCTACGACTGTCACACCGAAACCGTGCAGATCCGCCGCCGCTACGACGAAATCTTCCGCTCCGGCGGCATGCCGACCTTGATGTATGTCTGCGAACGTGACGGCGTCGTATCGATGGATAGCCGCGTGCCGCTGCGCGGCCATTATCAGCCGGTGCGGTGAAAGCCGGAGGCGGAAGACGCCACCGGCTTCATGGCGCTACGGATCCAGCCAGACCAGTTCCAGTCCCGGCTTGTGCAGGTATGGCATGTTGCCGATTGCAGCGCGCGCTTTCAGCGGGTTGAGGCCGATGAACAGGGCCTCTGCGTCTTCGGCGATTGCCGTCGGCGCGGTGACCGGGTGGCCGAAATGCGTCGCGTTCTGCATGTTCGGATTCTGATCTAGAAAGCCCGTCATCTCAATGTCTTTGCCGATACGGCTGAAGATCCAGCTTCCGTAAAAGCCTGCGCCGTAGATTGCCGCCTTCCGTCCGCGGAAGATAGCAGCCTGCTTTGCCAGCCCACTGGCCGAAGCCCGCCAGAAATCGCAGATTTCCAGCCCGCGATCGACAGCCTGGCGAACGAGAGCCGCATCCTGTTCTTCCTTAACTGGCGTCTCGCTGCGCACGGCGACGACGAAGAAAGCGCCGGGGAAGGACGTCGTGTCGAGTACCGAAACTTCGAAACCCCCGGCGGCAAGGACCCAACGCAGCGAGGCTTCGCTGAAATGATTGACATGGTCCGCCACCGTCATGTCGCCCGGATTGGCCGAAACATCAGGCATCGACAGCAGAAGCGTGCCGTTCGGCTTCAGCAGTTTGCGGATGCCACTGATGAAACCGACGGGATCGGCCACGTGCTCGATGACGAAATGGCTCATGGCCGCGTCAAAACGGCCTGCCCATTGTTCCGGCGCCTCGTAGGCGGCCTGCGCCTCGGGCGCGATCCAGCCTTCCCATGCCGGTGCATAGTCGGCGGAAACATCGAAGGCATGAGGCTCGATATCGGGTCGGGCGGCAACCACTTTGCGCAGTGTCGTGGCCTTGGCGGCGCCGTAGTCCAGAAGCTTGGCACCCTGAGGAAGATCGAGCAGATTACGGGAAAGCTCTGCCTGATGATCTGTACGATAGATCACGGCGCCATCTGGCTTGACCGCAAAGATCTGGTCGTGGTCCTCGCTGCTCAACGAAATACGATAGCCGGTGTCATAGAAGGCTTTGATGTCCGGGATCTCATCGCATTGCGCGTGGCCGCACCCGTGGCAGATATAAACGCGGGTTGGGATGTCGAGCAGGGTCATAATGGAGGTAAGGGCAGGCGCCGGCGCTTCGTAGGCCGGCGACACAATCTCCCTGCTGCAAACGCGGCAGGGCGTCATTCGGCTGCCTCGCGCTGTACGGAAAGCTCCGGAAGCACATCGGCGAACTTCACGCCGGCAGCAAACGAGCCCTTCCAGCCGATTCGGATGCCGACCGGCTCGAGGTAGTTGAAGTAGCGGAACTGGATGCTCCAGCGCGGCGTGGTCGAGACGTTGTGGCCCGACTGGTGCAGCGTCAGGAAGTCCATCAGCACGAGATCGCCGGGGTTCGTCAGCGGCGCGACGTGCTTATAGCGGGCAAGCCGCTCTTCGGCACGGTCGAGATGCAGGGCGTAAGCGCCCGCCTTGCCGGCACCGGCATCGTCTTCATAGACTGGAACGAGGCCTTCGGCATGCGAACCGTGAGCGATCTGTACGGGGCCCATGTCTTGCGTAACCGGCAGGAGAGGCGTCCAGAAGACTATGCCGTCCACACTACGCAGCTGACCGGGAAACTCCTGATGCCACTGAGCACGGAATTTCTCTTCGCCAGGGTTGTCGATGCGGATTCCGTAACCGCCGGCAGCGATGCCGGGAATGCTGTCCGGACGCAGCGCCTTGAAGGCTTCATCGTTGATGACATTGGTGACAAGGCGCATGAAGGCCGGAATCTGCTTGACGGCGTCATAGACTTCGCCGCCCCATGCGCGGTTCTTGGCGATCAGCATCGGATAGGCAATGGTCATCGCCCCATGGGTCGTTTCGGTCGGTGCATCGACCCCGTATTTCCTGCAGATCACTTCAAGGATCTGGCGGATGCCTTCCTGGATTGGCGCGATATCGGCGGCGGGATCGTAGAAGCCGCGCATAACGAGATAGCCGTTGCTGTCGAATTCAGCGCGCAGGCTGTCGGTGGTCTTTGCGTTGGTCATGATGTTACCGTTTCCTCCTTCAGAAAATCTTGCCACGCCACGGTGGCCGGGATGAGACAGTTGCGCGCCTCCGGGCCCATTCGGGCAATCAGATCGAGTACAGAAACGTAAGGCGTGACCGCGCCGACTGGCTGAGGCCAGGGCGTGCGGCTGTAGTTTATATACTCCACCTGGACACCGGCCCGCTCGAAGGCCGCGTGGTCGAGGTAGTTCGCCGCGCCGTGACCCGTTAGATAGCGGGTGCCGCCCGCCTTCAGCACGATGTCGAGCACCCGTTGCCACGATGTACCTTCGACGCCCATCTCGCTCGTCTTCTCGATCGTCCGGCTCGCACCGATGCCAAGATAGCGGGCTGGTTCTTCGACACTGGCGATCAGCAGATCCAGCAGCGAGGAATGGCGATAGACGCTGTCGAAGATCGAAAGCGCGGCATCGATAAACGGTGCGCCGAGCAGCGACTGGCGCAGCAGCGCGCGATGGCTTGCCTTCCAGTCTTCGCCCGCCGCCGTGAGCTGCGAAATCATCTGAAAGCTCCCCTTGCCGGCAAGCGGGATCGTCATCCAGCAGCGGTCGTTGCCGCGCAGAAGCTGGATGCGATTGGTGAAGCTGCCCTTCGAGAACTGCGTGTCGTCGAGATAGATATAGCTGTCGGCGAGCATAAGCTGCTCGAAGAAGCCCGGCCACGGAAACAGCATCGGTTGGGTAATAACGACCGCGGTCATGTCACTTTTCCTCCAGCCGCCTCTCGAACAGTGCTACGTCACGTGTCAAGCCATCGGCGTCGGTGAAATGCGCCTTGAGGACGCCTACTTCGCGATAGCCGAGCGACAGATGCAGCCCGATCGAGGCGCTGTTGTCGACATCGATTTCGGCCATCAATTTCCGAAGACGCAGATTTTGATAGGCATGGAGGCCGAGCTCGGTAAGAGCCGCACGTCCTAGTCCAAAACCGCGAGCGCCTTCCGCCAATACGATGCCGCCGTATCCGGTCGCATTTCGGTGATGGACCTGTGTTATTTGTACATAGCCCACAGGCTTGCCACTCGCTTGGTCCTCTATGATGAGGAAGGCCCCGCCTTTCTCGTTTCGCCGGCGTTCGATCCAGGCGTCGAGCGCCGCATCGTCGGTAGCATCCGGCACCGTCAAGAGAAGCGACTGAAGGGCGCAGTCGCGGCGAAGCGAGAAAAGCAGGCGACGATCGCCATCAGCAATCGGGCGTAGTCTGATCGAAGCCCGATGCGCAACATGGCGAAGGTCATCCATCATTTGCGGACACACTTGATATATCCTCCCGGCGAGCTCGAAAGCACCAGCTTGCCGTTCAGCATCTCGTCCGTTTCAAAACGGTCGGTTTCCTTGAGATAGGCGTTGAGCGCCGCGTAGGGCTCGTCCCCCGGATACCAGATCTTCGAACGCTTCGTCGGCGTCTGTGACATATCTCCACGACCGAGCAGCGTATCGGCGACGACGATATATTGACCTTCGGTGACGAGCGGGCCGTAGCAGCGCAACTCGTCGAGCACGTGGTCGCGGCTATGGTCGCTGTCGAGGACGACCATAACGGAAGCGCCGGCTGGGATTTCGGTCTTGACCTTGGCGAGAGTCTCGGCCGTGGTCGACGGTCCCTCGATCAGCGTGATCAACGGCGAAAGCGGGTGCTGCTCGATCGAATCGCGGTTATGGGCGCGGATGTCGATATCGACGCCGATCACCTTGCCCTTGCCGATTACCTTCAGCAGCGACGCCATGAAGATCATCGAACCGCCGCGCGCCACGCCAGTTTCGATGATAACGTCGGGCTTGGTGTTCCAGATCACTTCCTGGGTGGCCATGATGTCAGCCGGCATCTGGATGATCGGCACGCCCATCCACGACCAGAGATAGGCGTAGTCATACTTGTCGAGCGCTACCAGCGTGTTGAGCGCCTGCTGAAAGGCTTCCTCGTCCTTGCCGAGCGCAAGCGACATTTCGCGCTTGTGCGCTTCGAATTCGAGGCGGTCGTCCTTGGTGGTCATAACTCTGAAACCTTCTGTCTATTCTGCGCTCAGGCCGACTGGCGGAGGTGAACGGCGCTATTGTCCTGATGGCCGCGTACAACCGAGATCAGCGTGTCCGCCACGCGCTCGATGTCTGCTTCGCTCATGTCGTGGTAGCTTGGCAGGTTGATTGCCCGCTCCGGAATGCTCCATGCGTTGATATTGGCCGGCTTTTCCGCAAACATCGAAAGGCTGGACAGCGGGTGGAAGAAGACGCGCGCATCGATATCGGCGGCTTCGAAGGCCTGTTGCAGCACTTCGCGGCTGATGCCGGTGGCGGGGTGGAACACGGCAGTCGGCATCCACGCGCCGTTGATCGTGCCGGTATATTCGGGGTTCATGCTGATGCCGTTGAGCGTCGAGAGACGCACCATATAGGCGGCTAGGATCTCCCGCTTGCGGGAAACCAGCTCCTCGATACGCTCCAATTGGGCGCAGCCGATCGCCGCCTGAATGTTCGACATCTTGTATTTGAAGCCGATCGCATCCGGCCAGAACTGCTTTTTTTGGCCGCGGGCACGGCCGTGGTTGCTGAGCGTCAGCACCTTTTCATAGAGGTCGGCATCGCTGGTCACGAACATCCCGCCTTCGCCCGTCGTCAGCGTCTTGGTGCCGTGGAAGGAGAAGGTGCCGAAAATGCCCATCGAGCCGGCGCGGCGCCCGTGCCAGACCGAACCGATCGCCTCGGCTGCATCTTCGATGACAGGGATCCCGGTACGGCGGCTGATGTCAAGCAGCGCATCCATATCGCAGAGATTGCCATAGATATGGGTGGCGATGATGGCGCGCGTGCGTGGCGTGATGTGGCTTTCGACCTCGCGGGGATCGATGCACCATGTGTCGGGCAAAACGTCGACGAACACCGGCTCGGCGCCCAGATGCTTGATCGGCGCCACGGTCGCGATCCAGTTCGTGTCGGCCAGGATCACCTCGTCGCCGGCGCCGATGCCGAGCGCGGCAAGGCCCATATGCATGGCGCCGGTGCAACTCGAGGTCGCGATCGCATGGCTGGTGCCGAGATAGGTCGCGAATTCCCGCTCGAAGCGGATGATATAGTCGTAGCAGCGCGCACCCCAGCCGTTCGCCGCAGCATCGGCTGCATAGCTCGTCTCAAGCTCGGTGATCGACGGTTTGGTGTAGAATATCCTGTTGGTCATGCCTTAATTCTTTGTGATGGGGCCTGAGACTCACGAAATCGGGGCACACGGAACTCTGTAAAAACTAGGGGGTGAAACTGGCGCGAGGCTTTGCAGCGCCGGACGCAACTTCAGATGAGCACATGCTGCGTCAGGTCGGTTTCGATGAAGATGAGGTTCGGTTTGTAGCCGAGCTTCAGGAAGTTCTCGCGCCGTGGCATGTCGGCGGCGAAGATCGCCGTCTTCTCCAGAAGCGCCGGCTCATGCGACCGCGGGTCGGTGACAATCTCGATCTCCGGCAGCAAGCCCATGTTCCGCAGCATCTCGCCGATCGATTTCGGATCAGCCATGCCACTGAGGATGAGCCGGCTGATGCCGGCGGTTGCGTTGACCTGATAGGTGAGCGTCTGGATCGCCACCATCATCGGGAGGCTGTGGCGAAGCTGAACGACTTCGGGATGTTCGCCGAGGCCGCCGAGGGCCATGCGGGTGTAGAGTTCGTATGCCTTGATGAAGTCCTTGCGTGCCACCCAGAAACGGATGGCGACCGACATGCGGTTCAGCATGAAGATCTTGCACATTTCGTCGTAGATCGCGCGCGCTTCGCGGCTGGTGTTCAGCTTCCCGCGTTTGGCGGCGATATAAAGAAAGTATTCGAGACCACCACGATACTTGTCCCAGGCGGTCATGACATCGTCATTGCCGGCCTGCTGGCGCACCGAGGCGATCTTGGAAACCGCTACCGAGCGATAGAAGGGCTGCTTGAGGAAAGTGACGGCGCCCTGATCGACGAAATGTGCGAGGTAGGAAAAAGCCCAGAAGCAGAAGTCGCGCGGCACCCAGGCGGAGCGCAGCACCGAGGAGCGATAGATGCCGATCTCGGGGAAGATGTGTCCGTTAAAGATGAACTGGAAAAGTTCTATGAAATTCTGCTGCGCGAACTTCGTGTTTTCGGCGATATCGTAGAATTGCGAGAGGTCCCGGTCGTGAACTTCGTCGTAGAGATACCAGGGCGCATGGCAGGCGACGACATCGGGATTGGCGTCCAGATAGGTCATTGCCGCTTCGACGCCTTCCGGCATCAGGAAGTCGTCATCGGCAAGATAGATCGAATATTCGCCGACCGCGTGATGGAAGGCGCAGGCAAGGTTCGGTCCCGAGCCGCCGTTGACGGCGCGGCGGTGATAATGGATCGGCAGCCCCTCGGCGATGAATTCCTGGACAACCTCCGTCGTGTTGTCGGTCGAGGCGTTGTCGGAGATGACGATCTCGTAGGGGAAGCTGAAATTATAAGTCGCGCAATGCTCCAGCGCGTTTCTGAGATAGGCTTCGCGATTGTAGGTCGGAATGCAGATGCTGAGTTTGATGCCGCTCAAAGGCCTGTCTCCTGGCTGTAGCTTGCAAGCGTGGCGTCGCGCTCGCTGATGACACCAGGCGTGAACGGCCAGGCGATGGAAAAGGCGGGGTCGTCCCAGCGGACGCCGCGGGCAAGCTCCGGCACATAGACTTCCGACATCTGGTAGAAAAGCTCGCAATCGTCCTCGAGCGTCAGGAAACCGTGTGCGCAGCCGGCGGGTATGTAGAACGCGTTGTGGCTGGCCGCGTCGAGTTCGACCGAGGCCCATTTCAGATAGGTCGGCGAATCCCGTCGCAGGTCGAGCGCCACGTCGAAAACCCTGCCGCGCGTGGCGCGCACCAGCTTGATCTCCGGCCGCGGCGCGGCCTGATAGTGCATGCCGCGCAGTGTCCCGCGCTGGTGGTTCTGCGAGACGTTGCATTGCGGGTAAACAGGCACGAGACCGTGGTCGGCAAAGCTCTTGGCGTCGAAGGTCCGCGCGAACAGTCCCCGCTCGTCGGAACGCGCGTCCACTTCCACGACAAAAGCACCCGAAACCGCGGTCGGGACGAATTTCATCCGATCACCGTCAGTTCCGGCACGGCGACGGCGAAGCGTCCGCCCCAGGCGCCGACCCTGCTATTGGCCGCGACGACTTCGTTCTTGATGTTCCACGGCAGGATCAGAACGTAGTCCGGCCGCGTCTCGTCCATCTTTTCCGGCGCGTAGATCGGCAGCTTGCTGCCCGGCAGGAAGTGGCCCTGCTTGTGCGGATTGCGGTCGACGACATAGTCGATGAGGTCCGTGCTGACTCCGCAGAAATTCAGGAGCGTATTACCCTTGGCGGCAGCGCCGTAAGCGGCGACCGTCTTGCCGTTTCGTTTGGCTTCGGTGAGGAAGGCGAGCAATCCATCCTTGATCGGCGCCACACGGCTCTGGAAAGCCTCGTAGGTCTCGACCTTGTCGAAGCCAGCTGCTGCCTCGTCGGCGCGCACCTTGGCAACGCCTGGGCCGGTCGGATGAGCACCAGACGTCGCGCGGCAGGCAAGCACGCGCAGGCTGCCGCCATGCGTCGGCAGCTCCTCCACGTCGAACACCGTGAGGCCGTGTGCCGCGAAAACCTTCTCGACGGCCAGCAGTGACAGATAATAGAAATGCTCGTGATAAACAGTGTCGAACTGGATGTTCTCCATCAGCCGCAGCAGATGCGGGAATTCGACGCTGACGACGCCATCCGTCTTCAGAACGGCAGAGAGTCCGCCCGCAAAGTCATTGATGTCAGGAACATGCGCCAGCACGTTGTTGCCGATGACGATGTCGGCGGCCAGACCGCGGGAGACGAGATCGGCAGCCGTTTCCTTGCCGAAGAAGCGCGCTTCCGTCGGCACGCCGATCTTTCGAGCGACCTCAGCGACGTTCTCGGCCGGTTCGATGCCGAGCACCGGCACGCCGGCCTCGACGAAATGCTTCAGCAGATAGCCGTCGTTGCTGGCCACCTCGATAACCTGCGATTTTTCGTTGAGGCCGAAGCGCTTACGGGCCATGACGGTGAACTGACGGGCATGCTCTACCCAGCTGTCGCTGTAGGAAGAGAAATAGGCATAATGGCTGAAAATATCTTCCGGCGGCACGAAGGCGTCGGCCTGCACCAACCAGCAATCGGAGCAGACGAAGGCACGCAGCGGATAGGACGGCTCCGGCTGCTTGAGTTGCTCTTCCGTCAGGTAGGCATTGGCGAGCGGCGTCGAGCCGAGATCGACGAAACGATGTTTCAAGGGAGCGCCGCAGAACCGGCAATTATGCGCTGTCATGATATTGCTTCCTCATAGGCCGAGATCTGGTCGAGCGAGAAGGCGCGCATGTCGGCTCCTTCCCAGTTTGCCCTGTACCAGGCGGCTGTCCAGTCGATGGTCTGCTGCAGGGTGAGGCGCGGTCGCCAGCCGATGGCCGAAAGCGCCAAATCCGAACTCAATGTCAGGGCAGGAGCTTCCGGCAGATGCGTTCCCGGTGCCTGCTTCCAGACGTCGTTGACGCCATGGGCGAGGCCAAGCGCCTCGGCAAGTTCGGCGACGGTTGCGAAACTCTGCGGATCCGGTCCGAAATTCAGCGCCTCGGGCAATTCCTTTTCATCTGAAAGCGTCAGCGCCTCGGCGAAAGCGAGGTAGCCGCTGAGCGGCTCCAGCACATGCTGCCAGGGCCGGATCGCTTGCGGGTAGCGGAGCAGGATCGGCTGATTGCTCTCGAACGCGCGAATGAAATCCGGGATAAGCCGGTCTTTCGACCAGTCGCCGCCGCCGATGACATTGCCGGCGCGCACGGTCGCAACGTTGATGTCGCGTCCCCTAAAGAAGCTGTCGCGATAGCTCTGAACGACGAGTTCGGTGCAGGCCTTGGAATTGGAATAGGGGTCCTTGCCGCCGAGTGTATCGCTTTCGATAAAGGGAATGCCGCTGCCGTTATTGGCGTAGACCTTGTCGGAGGTGATGACGAGAATTGTCCTGACAGAAGGTGTATCGCGCACCGCATCCAGAACGTTTGCAGTTCCCATCACATTGGTCGCGAAGGTCTCGGTCGGATTTTCATAGGAGCGCCGCACCAGGGCCTGCGCTGCCATGTGGATGATGATTTCGGGCTCGAAATCGATGAGACGTTGTCTAAACGATGCTGCATCCCTGATATCGGCGATGTGGTGGCCCTGCCCATCCCAGGGCGAAAGCCGTGCGTAAAGGGAGGGACTGGTCTCGGGTTCGAGCGAGACCGCCGCCACCTCCGCGCCGAGCTTTTCCAGCCACAGCGAAAGCCAGGATCCTTTGAACCCTGTGTGTCCCGTCAGGAACACGCGCCTGCCATTCCAGAAGTCTGTCAGGCCCATATTTTCCACGGTGCTTTTCCGGAGCTCCAGAGTTCCTCAAGCTGGTGGCGCTCGCGAAGCGTATCCATCGGCTGCCAGAAGCCGTCGTGACGGAAGGCTGCCAGTTGCTTGTTGGATGTCAGCCATTGCATCGGACCTGCTTCCCAGATCGTATCGTCGCCTTCGATGAGGTCGATGACGGAAGGGTGCAGCACGAAGAAGCCGCCATTGATACGCTGGCCGTCACCCTTCGGCTTTTCGATGAAGGCGGTCACGACGTCATTTTCGATATTCGTCGCGCCGAAACGGCCAGGAGGCGTCACGGCGCACATCGTCGCTTTCAGGCCGTGGCTGCGATGGAAGGCGATTTCCGAGGTAATGTCGATATTGGCGACACCGTCGCCATAGGTCATGCAGAAGGGTTCGTCCGGGTTCAGATGCTCGCGGATGCGCCGGATACGGCCGCCCGTCATCGAGTTCATGCCGGTATCGACGATGGTCACCTTCCAGCTGGGTTTTGAACCCTTATGATATTCGATCGCGTTGGTGGCGAGGTCGACGGTGATGTCGCTGTGATGCAGGAACAGGTTTACAAAATATTCCTTGAGCATGTAGCCCTTGTAGCCAGCGCAGATGATGAAATCATTCAGGCCGTGATGGGCGTAGATGTTCATGATGTGCCAAAGGATCGGCTTTTCGCCGATCTCGACCAGCGGCTTGGGCCGCACACTGGTCTCTTCGGCAAGGCGCGAACCCAGACCACCTGCCAGAATTACGACTTTCATCCCAAGCGAACTCCAAAGCGTCTGATAACATTCATTGCCGCCGGCAGGCGCCTGGGAAATACGCCCGGTATGCGGGCAACGATCTCCAAGAAGCGGAACGGCAGTCATCGTGATGCCGGTATCGGATTTCGTTCTTGTGCGAGGCTTGCCTTAGCCAGGTCGAAAATAACCGACAGCCGGAGGTCTTTCTCCGCCCGGCTGAGTGGCTTTCCGATAGTCGCTTGGAATTACTAGTTATTTTGCAACGCCCAGAATCAGCGTTGCATGCCTATGATTTTTGAGGGGTAAGAAAGCGGTCCGCAGAAGCGAGGCGCATTCAAAGAATGCGGTCGATCTTGTGCTGGATATGCAGATTGGGCATCAAACCGGCAGTATGCGCGGCACGATAAGCATTGCGCGCAGCATCGAATGTTACGCCCCACATAATGGCGCTCAGAAGGAAAGCGATGATGTAGACCTGAATCCGCATGGGGCCATCGAAATGGAGTATGTTGGCTTTAATGTGGCAATCTTGCAGCGGAGCCTCTCCGGCCAGCTTCATGACAAAAGTTATTTTAAAACAAGCTGTTTCGAAAGGAAATGGTGCCCAGAAGAGGACTCGAACCTCCACGCCTCGCGGCACAGGTACCTGAAACCTGCGCGTCTACCAATTCCGCCATCTGGGCGACGGAGAGCCATGTAAGGGGGTGGCTCTTTGCTGTCAACAGGGTTTTTGAAGTTTTCCTGACAGTCGGTGAAAAAGCTTCATGAGGCCGCTTATCGGCAGCACGCCCCTGTGGATGGCGCGGCCTCTTTTTCCGACCTATATAAGCGATATCGGAAAGGAACGCGTCATGTTCGACCTTCGCTCTGCTCTTCTTTTCGGTCTGCTTGCCGCGGTGCCTGTGGCAGAGGCCGGTGCCGCCTCGCCGTCGCTTGGGCCAGTCAACACGCAATCGACGATTTGCGACTATCGTGGCTGCTTTGGCTTCGGTCCGCAGCAATGGCATCGCCCGGCCTATGTCCAGCCGAACTATCGTCCACCGAATGCGGTCGGCCCGAAATATTATCAGCCGCCCGGCACACCGCCGCCGAGACTGACCTACGACCCGCCGCCGCTGCAGCGGGTGCAGCCTTCGGCCGATGATCTCAGCCGCCATCAGCAATGGTGCCGGAACGAATATCGGTCCTACAATCCGCGCACGGATCGTTTCCTGACCTATGAAGGCATCTACAAGACCTGCAACTCGCCTTATAACTGACGGTCAGCTTTCCGAGGCACGGTCGGTATGGCCGAGATCGCGGTCTGGCTCAATGATGTCGCGTACGCGCTGTTTGAGTTCCTTTGGCCCCGGAAATCCGCTGTCGCGCTTACGCTCCCAGATCAGATCGCCATTGACGCGGATCTCGAAATTGCCGCCGGTGCCGGGAACGAGCGCGACCTCGCCAAGGCTGTCCGTGAAGGTCTGCAGCAGTTCCTGCGCCATCCAGGCTGCGCGCAGCAGCCAGTTGCACTGGGTGCAGTAGAGGATCGTCACGCGGGCTTTCTCGGTCATGGAAGTCTCCTTTTTTTGCCGACGAATCTAGAAGCTTGAAAAAGGCGCTGCAATGCGCCTGTCCCGAATCAGAAGGCAGAAAGTTCGGATTCAGTCTTTTTTGATAATTTTCCGTTAGCTATTCTGGACTGGTGTCTTCGCGGAGTAGCCGAAGCACCCTGGTTCTTGTTTTGCATACGGGTGCTCATGCGTTCATCGGCTGTCCCAGCGATCCTCGTCGCCTGCCTCGCTCTGGCGGGCTGCTCGTCGGCTTCCGGTCCGGAAAGTCTTGCCGCCGGCGTCACACCGAAACCCTCTAAGGAGATCACGGCTTCCGTCACCCCGCCGCCGGCAGCCGTGCCGCAGGCCACGGTCGCCGCAGCCGGGGCGGATGATACGACCTCGCAGGCAAGCCTTGCCTGGGAAGCGCCCGTGCCGGAGCCTCGCGCCTTCTCGGCAGTGACGCCTTCGGCCACATCACAGCCTGGAATGCCGGTTCCGAGCGAGCGCCCGCTCGAACTCGCCATGGCAGCGGCACCCGCCATCGAACCGCCGACGCGCGGCCGTTCGCGCGTTTATGGCTATGGCTTCCGCGATGCCAAGCCCATCAATTTCGGCAGGATTTCCCCGCGCAAGCTCGCCGTTCACGGCGTCGACGTTTCGCGCTGGCAAGGTGACATCGATTGGGAAACGCTTAGAACCCGCGGCGCAAACTTCGCCTTCATCAAGGCAACAGATGGCGGTGATCATCTGGATCCGATGTTCAAGACCAACTGGCGGGGCGCCAAGGAGGCCGGCATCAAGCGCGGTGCCTATCACTTCTTCTACTGGTGCCGCACGGCGGGCGAACAGGCAGACTGGTTCATCCGCAACGTCCCGCGCGATCCCGACGCCTTGCCGCCGGTCATCGACGTGGAATGGAACGGCGAATCGAGCTGCAAAGTCAAGCTCTCTCGTGCCCGCGTGCTGGAAAAGATGCAGGTCTTCATGGACAAGATCGAGCGGCACTATGGCAAGCGCCCGATCATCTACACGGCTCCCGATTTCTACGCCGACAATCTCGAAGGCGCCTTCCCCAACTATCACTTCTGGCTGCGCGCGGTCGCCGAACATCCTTCGAAGGTCTATCCGGGCCGTCAATGGCTCTTCTGGCAATATTCCGGCTCAGGCCTCTCGCACGGCGTTGAAGGCCGCATCGACCTCAATGCTTTCCGGGGCAGCGAAGAAGAATGGCACCGCTGGGTAGCGGGACTCTGAGGTGTAAAAGGCTGGCGAATCGAGCCAGCCTTTTAGTTCATGGTGTGCGCTGAAGTTCCGGATCGTCCGGTTTACTCGTCGCCCATCTTGAGCGCCGCGATAAACGCTTCCTGCGGGATCTCCACCTTGCCGAACTGGCGCATGCGCTTCTTGCCTTCCTTCTGCTTTTCCAGAAGTTTGCGCTTGCGGGTGGCGTCGCCGCCGTAGCATTTGGCCGTCACGTCCTTGCGAAGGGCCGAGATGGTTTCGCGAGCAATGACGTTGCTGCCGATCGCAGCCTGGATCGGGATCTTAAACATGTGTTTCGGGATCAGCTCCTTCAGCCGCTCGCACATGTCGCGGCCGCGCTTTTCGGCGGCAGCGCGATGCACCAGCATCGAGAGCGCATCGACCGGCTCGCCATTGACGAGGATCGACATCTTCACGAGATTGCCTTCGCGATAGCCTTCGAGGTGATAGTCGAAGGACGCATAGCCCTTCGAGATCGATTTCAGCCGGTCGTAGAAGTCAAAGACGACTTCGTTGAGCGGCAGCTCATAGGTCACCATGGCGCGCGTGCCGACATAGGTCAGCTCGGTCTGGATGCCGCGCCGGTCCTGGCAGAGTTTGAGGATGCCGCCGAGATAATCGTCCGGCGTCATGATCGTCGCCTTGATCCACGGCTCGCGAATTTCGGCGATCTTGACGACATCGGGCATGTCGGCCGGATTGTGCAGCTCGCGCTCGCTGCCGTCGGTCATCGTCAGCTGATAGACGACCGAAGGGGCGGTCGCGATCAGATCGAGGTCGAACTCGCGCTCCAGGCGCTCCTGGATGATTTCGAGATGGAGCAGGCCGAGGAAGCCGCAGCGGAAGCCGAAGCCGAGAGCGGCCGACGATTCCATCTCAAAGGAGAAGGAGGCGTCGTTGAGGCGCAGCTTGCCCATTGCAGCGCGCAGGTCTTCGAAATCGGCAGCGTCCACCGGAAACAGGCCGCAGAAAACGACCGGCTGCGCCGGCTTGAAGCCCGGCAGCGCCTGGGCCGTCGGGCGCTTGTCTTCGGTGATTGTATCGCCGACGCGCGTATCGGCCACTTCCTTGATCGAGGCGGTGATGAAGCCGATCTCGCCCGGGCCAAGGCTGTCGACATTGACCATCTTCGGCGTCAGCACGCCGACACGTTCCACCTGATACTTGGCATCCGTGCCCATCATCCGGATCGTCTGGCCCTTGGAGAGCACGCCGTCGATAACGCGCACCAGAACCATGACGCCGAGATAGGTGTCGTACCAGCTGTCGACGAGCAGTGCCTTCAGCGGCGCCTTTTCGCCGCCCGGGCTCTTCGGCGCCGGCAGCTTGTGGACGATCGCTTCCAAGACGTCGGGAATGCCGAGGCCGGTCTTGGCTGAGATCAGCACGGCCTCGGAAGCATCGATGCCGA
This sequence comes from Rhizobium sp. BK650, assembly GCF_014195325.1. Classification (GTDB taxonomy): domain Bacteria; phylum Pseudomonadota; class Alphaproteobacteria; order Rhizobiales; family Rhizobiaceae; genus Rhizobium. The sequence goes on from NZ_JACIBK010000002.1 coordinate 220,126, forward strand.
TGACCTCCTCGATCTGTTCCTTGATGCGGTCGGGCTCGGCCGCCGGGAGGTCGATCTTGTTGAGAACGGTGACGAGCTCGTGGTTGTTGTCGATCGCCTGATAAACGTTGGCGAGCGTCTGTGCTTCCACGCCCTGCGACGCGTCGACGACGAGCAGCGAACCTTCGCAGGCCGAAAGAGACCGGGAGACCTCATAGGCGAAGTCGACGTGACCGGGTGTATCGATGAGGTTCAGCACATAGGTCTCGCCGTCCTTTGCCTTGTAATGCAGGCGAACGGTCTGCGCCTTGATGGTGATGCCGCGCTCGCGCTCGATATCCATATTGTCCAGCACCTGCTCGGACATTTCGCGCTCGGCAAGGCCGCCGGTCGTCTGGATGAGGCGGTCCGCAAGCGTCGATTTGCCGTGGTCGATATGGGCCACGATCGAAAAGTTGCGGATATGGGATAGCGGAGTCGTCGAATTGGTGCTCATGCGCGCCATATAGCAGCGCGCACTTCGCCCGCAAAGCGGTAATTATACCGGGGTTTACCCTATTTTTTAGCCTGTGGCGTGTCGGCTCAGACCGGCCAGGTCTCCAGCCGCCAGGCCGAATCCCAGAACATCCATTCATATTGGGAGGCGCGCACGAAGGCGTCCATCATCTGCTGGCGCTCCCCCGGCGAGGCGGCACGCGCGGCGATATCCGTCAAGGCAATCACTTCGCGCGCACCGGCGGCAAATTGCGGATCGCCATAGGTGTTGATCCAGGCCTGGAACACATTGCCCTCGATTGCCGGCCTGCTCTTGATGCCTTCGCCGACATACCAATAGATCCAGAAGCACGGCAGGATGGCCGAAAGCGCCACCGCATAGGAGCTGTGATAGGCCGTCGCCAGCAGGAAATTCGTATAGGCGAAGCAGGATGGCGAGGGCTCGGCGGCCGTCACATCGGCGCTGGAAATGCCGAACTGCGTCAGGAAACCGGCATGCAGGCCCTGCTCGACGGTGATCGCCTTCTGTGCCGAACCAAGGAAACGCAGCACCTGCGCATTGTCAGGCGCCTTGGCGGCGACAATCGCCAGGCAGCGGGCATAGTGCTTCAGATAGATCGCGTCCTGCAGGATGTAGTGACGAAAAACCTCCGGTGGCAGCGTGCCATCCGAAAGCCGCTCCAGCAGCGGCAGTCGCTCGATCTCCGCCATGATAGGCTCGATGCGATCCCAGGCGGCAGCCGTGAAGCTTCCCGCCGTCTCGGTGATTTGCGCAATACTGTCCATGCTGCTCTCCGATCTTGAATGCCGCTGCCATATATCGACGGCGCTATGGTGAAAGCAAGGCGGCTCACGGCGCTTGATTCCATCATTGGATTATGTATTTCTCTTATAGTGGAATCAGGGATCGAGAGATGGAACAAGAACTCGAACTGGCGATCGGCATCCGCATCCGCACGTTGCGGCTGCAAAAAGGCCTCACGCTGGATGATCTCGCCGCGGCCTCCGGTGTGAGCCGCGCCATGATCTCCCGCATCGAGCGCGCTGAGGCGAGCCCGACTGCTTCGCTTCTGGCGAGGGTCTGCGCCGCACTCGGTCTGTCGCTGTCGGAGTTTTTCGCCGAGGAAGGGCAGCAGGCATCGCCCCTGTCACGTCGTCAGGACCAGCAGGTCTGGCGCGATCCCGAAACCGGTTATATGCGCCGCGCCGTTTCGCCGCCAGGTACGGCCTCGGATATCGATATCGTCGATGTCGAGTTTCCTGCCGGCGCGCGCGTCAGCTTCCCGCCACATGCAGCGAGCCGCGGCATGACGCAACATGTCTGGCTCTTCGACGGTGAGCTGGAAATGACCGTCGGCGAAACCGTTCACCGCCTCAAACCCGGCGATTGCCTGTTCATGCCGGTTGGCGACGGCCATGCCTTTCACAATCCAGGTCGCGTGCCGGCACGCTATTGCGTCGTGCTGGATCACCGCGGCCACTAATTCATCTGCTCATTTTCGAGGAAGCCATCATGTCGACCATCCGCCTTCTTTCGGCCGCCGAAGCCCACGCTGCCATTCCCGCTCTTTGCGAGGTGCTTGCCGATTGCGTCAACGGCGGCGCCTCGGTCGGCTTCATGCAGCCCTATACGTCTGCCGATGCCGAACCCTACTGGCGTAGCGTCGCCGAGGCCGTGGCTTATGACGCCACGCTGCTGTTCGTAGCCGAAGTCGATGGCAAAATTGTCGGCACCGTACAGGTCGGCGCTGCCCAGATGCCGAACCAGCCGCATCGCGGGGATCTGAAGAAGCTGCTCGTTCACCGCTCCGCCCGCGGCCATGGCCTGGCGCGCCTGCTGATGGAGATGGCCGAGCAGGAAGCAGCCCGTCGCGGCAAGACGATCCTCGTCTTGGATACGGCGACCGGCAGCGATGCCGAAGCCATCTACCCGCGGCTCGGCTGGGAGCGTGTCGGAGTCATCCCCGATTATGCACTGTGGCCGGAAGGGGGGCTTTGCGACACCACCTTCTTCTACAAGCGGGTCGCCTGAACATTCTGCGTAAAGGCTGCGATGGCATCTGCAAGCGCTGAAGCCGGCGTCCAATGCAATGCCTTCCAACCGAATTGCATGGCGGCCGCAATATTCTCCTCAGCATCATCGATAAAGCCGATCTCATGCGGTGCGACACCGACGCCATCGGTGACGAGACGGAAAAAATCGCTTTCGGGCTTTCGCGCGCCAAGCGCTGCGGAATAGAAGATGCCGTCGAAAAGCGCGCCGAGTTCGAGCACGTCGCGCAGATAGGCAGCGCGCCTGTGCTCTTGATTGGTGGCAAGATAAAGAAGCGTACCTTCATCCTTCAGACGGGCGAGGTCGGCGAGCAGCTGCCGGTCCAGGCGGGAATCATTTTCAAACCAGTAGTCGAGCAGTTTCTGGGCGGTGAGATGCGGGGCGATGCGGTCGAGAACCTCCGTCAGGCGGGGTTCGATTGGCTCCTGTCCCGTGACGATCCCGATCCAATAAGGCCTGAAGAATTCCTGTTGGAGCAAGGAGGACGCCAAGTTGAGGTCGCGTTCAAGGTAGGTAAAGAGCGGCAGACCGTCCGTCGGTCGCCCGTGAACCAGCACACCATCGACATCGACCATCAGGATTTTCATGGGTTTAATCTCGTAAGGAAAGGGATGCATTCTGAAATCGGCTTGAACGTGGCGTCATCGGCACCAGCGATCAAGGCGCGTTCAGCGCTTTTTTCTTCCGACGGGCGTGTGTATGGCTTGAGTCCAGGAAGCTGATTTTGCGGAGGACACCCGTGCGCGTCATCTATTCAGAAGACCACAAGCTGCGTGATGCGAAGACCGAGCTGCATCCCGGTCAGCTCGTGACGCCCTTCGAGGCGCCGTTCCGTGCGGAATGGATTCTCGCCGCGGTGAAGGAAGCGGGCTTTTCGGATGTTGTTGCGCCGGAAGCGCATGGCCTCAAAACGGCGCGCAAGGTACATGATCCGGCCTATCTCGAGTTCCTGGCGACGGTCTGGGATCGCTGGGTGGCGGCGGGATACAAGGGGGAAGCGATCGCCAACTCCTTTCCTGTTCGCCGCACCAGCCAGCGCGTGCCGGAAAATATCGTCGGTGCGATGGGCCATTACGCTAATGCGGCGGATACCTCCATCACCAAGGGGTCCTATGAGGCAGCTGTCGCCTCCATGCGCTGCGCGATCACGGCCGCAGACTGGCTGAATGCCGGCAACCGTTTTGCCTTCGCGCTCTGCCGCCCGCCCGGCCATCATGCCGGCATCGATCTCTTCGGCGGCTATTGTTTCATCAACAATTCAGGCGTTGCGGCCCAGCGCCTGCTGGATCATGGCGCGAAGAAGGTCGCCGTGCTTGATGTCGATTTCCATCACGGCAACGGCACGCAGGATCTCTTCTATCGCCGCGGCGATGTCTTCACCGCCTCACTGCACGGCGATCCCATCCACGCCTTTCCCTATTTCCTCGGCCACGCCGATGAACAGGGCGAAGGGCGGGGCGAGGGCGCCAACCGCAATTATCCGATGGCCCGCGGCACCAGTTTCGAAGTTTGGTCGGCGGCCCTTGCCGATGCACTCTTGCAGATCAGGGCCTTCGGCGCCGAAGCGATTGTCGTCGCCCTCGGCGTCGATACGTTCGAGCGCGATCCGATCTCCTTTTTCAACCTGAAATCGGAGGATTTCCTCCGCATAGGTGAAATGATCTCCGCTGCCGGCCTGCCGGTCGTCACCTGCATGGAAGGTGGTTACGGCGTGCCGGAAATCGGCCTCAACGTCGCCAATGTGCTGATGGGGCTGGAAATCTGATCTATTGCCAATGACCGACGAGACTATTCCATCCGATATTCCGACGCCCCGCATGCTGAACTGGGCGCGCAACTCCACCATCTATCGCCTGGAGCGACGGATGATGACGGAAAAGCAGCTTTTCGATGCCATCACCCGGAAGGCGAAGGAGAAGTTCGAAGGTATCAGCGCTGCCCAGCTGAAGGCCGTTGCCGATTTCGCCGTTAGGTTCGCCTATGACAACAAGGGGATCGACGATAGCGCCTATGCCGAGATCAGCACGCGTTCCGCCCTGCGCAGCGGCAAGTCGAAGCGCGCCATTGCCCAAAAGCTTGCGATCAAGGGTGTTTCCAGCGATAGGGTGGAGGCTGCGCTTGAAGGGGCTGACGATCTCTATGCCGCGGCGATCTTCGCCCGCAAACGCGCCTTCGGCCCCTTCCGCCGCGTCGAACTCGACGAAAAGCGCAAAGCGAAGGAGCTCTCCGCCTTTGCCCGCAACGGCTTCAGCTTCGAAATCGGCAAGAGGGTCTTCGAGATGAGCTTCGAAGATGCCGAAGAGGTCATCCTCGCCGGCCGTCTCTGATCTCGCATCAAGGCTTTTGCTGCCCCGATCAGAAGTTTGAATTTGTCGCTCGCGAGCCGCCTTCGTATGAAGAGCCCGGAATCGGAGGCATCGATGGAAGACAGAACGAACGCTAGAGCGGGGACATTGGCCGCGCAGGCGTCAACAGCATTCGACAGCGTGGCGGCTGGCGGGCTGATGTGCCTGATGTCCATGTCGTCAATCCAGTTCGGCGCGGCACTTTCCTCCTCCGCCATCGCCACCTATGGATCGGCCGGCGCTAGCTGGCTGCGCCTTGCCTTTGCGGCCATCATTCTGGCCATCGTCGTGCGCCCGCGCATGTCAAGCTACAGTCGCACCCAATGGGCGAGCGCTCTGGCTCTCGGCGCGACGACCGCACTGATGACCATGAGCTTCTTTTCGGCGATCGAGCGCATTCCGCTTGGTCTTGCCGTAGCGATCGATTTTCTCGGTCCACTTACCGTGGCAACCATCGGCTATGGGTTCGGCAGGCGTCTTGTCTGGCCGCTGGTTGCCGCGCTTGGTGTCCTCGCCCTCGCACATGATGGCGAAGGCTGGGTTGGCGATCCCTTGGGGGTTCTCTTCGCATTTGGGGCAGGAACCGGCTGGGCGGTTTATATCGTCCTGACGAAGAGGATCGGTGCGAGCTTTAAAGGGTTGGAAGGGCTTGCCATGTCGCTCATGATCGCCGCTCAGGTAGCGACTCCCTTCGGCTTTGCCGGCGCCGTGCCGAAGCTGGATGCTTTCGGTCTAATCGAGATGGCGGGCCTTGCCATTCTGGTGCCGCTGCTGCCCTACGCATTGGAGCTGATCGCCTTGCGTCGCATGCCGACTGCATCCTTCGGCATCCTCATGAGTCTCGAGCCGGCCATTGGCGCCCTCGCGGGCTTTGTCATCCTGGCACAGCCGATGACGCTCCTGCAGATGGCCGGAACGGCTCTGGTCGTTGCCGCAAGCGCCGGCGCGACTTTTTCCGCCAGGCAGTGAAGGATCAGCCCATCTTCCTGGCGGGATCGTCAAGTGCTGGATTGTAGAAAAGCGACAGCGTCAGGCTCTTGGCAATCCGCTCCGCCGTTGCCATGAACCAGTCCCTGGCTTCCGGTGTCGGTGCCAGATCGCTGAGTGTTGCGGAAAACAGTGCGAGCCATTTCGGGAAAAGCTCCGGCGTCATGTTCGCCACGCCGAGATGCGCCTGCACCGGCTTGCCGCCATAGGCGCCGCTGCGGAAGGCAACGGCCGACCAGAAGCTCTTCATTTTGTCCATATGTTCAGGCCAGCGGCCGGAAAGTCGCGCATCGAAGACAGGTCCGAGTTCGGGATGCGCAAGCACCCGCCCGTAGAAAGTCTCGACCAGCTTCGAAATGAAGGCCTCGTCCACGCCGATCTCTTTCATCTCGGCTTCGGCCCTTTCGCGGATCGCGGCAACATGCGCGGCCCGCCCCTGTATCTCACTCTTCATCTTTAACCCCGACGCCGCTTGCAGCTCGCGGCCCTCATATAGGTTGACGCGCCGCCTCAGCAAAGTGCGATCGGTCGATCGCGTCATTCTGTCAATCCCGCAGGGCTTTGATCTTGACCCACGCAGCCTGCCTCTTTAAGTTTAGAATAATTCTAAGTTATTGGAGACTGCTGATGTTGGCCCGGTTTTTCAGATCACCGAAACGTTCTTTCCGTTCTCTGTCCGAGCAGGAAATTCTGGCGCTCGCCATTGCCTCGGAAGAAGATGATGCCCGCATTTATCTCGCCTATGCCGAACATCTGCGTCAGGAGTTTCCGGCTTCCGCCAAGGTGTTCGAAGACATGGCCGAAGTGGAGGACACCCACCGAAAGTCGCTGATCGAAATGCATCGCCAGCGCTTCGGTGAGCGCATCCCGCTGATCCGCCGCGAGCATGTCGAAGGCTTTTACGAGCGCAAACCGGACTGGCTGCGCGCCAACCTCTCCCTCGACGCGATCAGGCAGGAAGCCGAGGCGATGGAGGAGCAGGCCTACCGCTTCTACGTCGAGGCGATCAAGCAGACCTCCGACGCCTCCACCCGCCAATTGCTCGGCGATCTCGCGCTCGCCGAGCAGGGCCATGAGGATATCGCCCGCATGCTTGGCGACCGGCATACGCCCGAAGACGTAAAGAAAGAAGAGGATGAGACGGCGCGGCGCCAGTTCGTGCTGACCTATGTGCAGCCGGGCCTTGCCGGGCTGATGGACGGATCTGTCTCGACGCTTGCGCCGATCTTTGCCGCCGCCTTCGCCACGCAGGATACATGGCAGACCTTCCTCGTCGGCCTTTCGGCCTCGGTCGGTGCCGGCATCTCGATGGGCTTCACGGAAGCCGCACACGACGACGGCAAAATCTCCGGCCGTGGCTCCCCGATCAAGCGTGGCCTTGCCTGCGGCATCATGACGGCGCTCGGCGGCCTCGGCCATGCACTGCCCTACCTCATCCCGCAGTTCTGGACCGCGACCATCACTGCTGCCATCATCGTCTTCTTCGAGCTTTGGGCGATCGCCTTCATCCAGAACAAATATATGGAGACTCCGTTCCTGCGCGCCGCCTTCCAAGTGGTCGTCGGCGGCAGCCTGGTGCTGGCCGCAGGCATTCTGATTGGGAATGGGTGAGCTGCGGTCGGGCAAAGCCCGAGCAATCGATCCGGTGGATCGATTGCAGCAGCGAACGCCCGGAGCCGAAGCGCAGGACCGGGCACCGGCAGCGGCACACTCAACATGAGAACCCCTTGGGCAAAGTCCGAGCACATGAACAGGAACTGAGAACCCCAAAATGAAAAAACCGGCTTTCGCCGGCTTTTTCACACTCCCCCCTCAAACTCTTTATTTCAAAGCGCCGACCAGAACGTCGCGGCCATTCTCGATAGTGACCCAGCGACCGGCATTGAAGCTCGACTGGCGCTTGATGAACGTATAGGGCGTCGAAAACCATGGCCTGACATCGCTCGCAAGGTTATCGAGCACGAAGTCGCCTTCAGCCGTGCGCAGCGTCAGTACCGCGTGGCCTTCGCCGTCAGGTTTGCGCACGACGGTCATCAGCAGGTCAGCGGGCGAAAAGCCGCGCTGGATGAGGATACGGCGCTTCAGGAGTGCGAAGTCCTCGCAATCGCCGGCTGTGGTCGGATAGGCCCAAACCTCGTCCTTGCCGTAGATTTCCTTGTCCGTCATCGGCGTGACGGTGCGGTTGACCGTCGCGTTGACGGCGCGAACGGTAGCCCATTTGCCGCCGGTCATGACCACCGGGCCGCTATTGCGATTGGCACCGCATTCGGCGCGGTGCGACTGACAGAAATCGTAGTGACCAATCGGCTGCGAGGTCGCGCTGCCGGTTACCATGGATGCATTCTTGCTCGGAGCCGGAATAGCCGCCGGTGCCATAGCAAACACGGCCATCATGGCCACGAGGAAACCCTTGATCCGCACGCCCTACTTCCCTGCATCGCCCTTTATTTATTAACAAACAGTTAACGGAGAGGGCCGAAAGGAGTCAATCGTTACTTCTTGGGAGGGCTTTGCAACTCGCAGACATGGTTAAAATGCGACGTAACCTTTGGGTGATCGAACGGAACTTCTTCAACCATTGCCTTCTATTCGGGCAGTTGCATATTCTTTGGTAAGTGAGCAGCTTCCGCTCAGCGGATTAGGCCTTTGACAGCGCTGCGCAGCCGGTCGATATCCTGAGGACGCGAGAGCCTGTGGTCGCCGTCGCGAATGAAGGTCAGGATAACGTCGTCTGCGGGCAGGTGTTCTACCAGCTTTATCGCATGCATATAGGGAACATCCGCATCCTTCATGCCCTGCAGGATATGGATCGGGCAGCCCGTCTCGATGATGCCGGTCAGCACCCGGCTTTCGCGCCCGTCTTCAATCAGTGCACGGGTATAAATATTGGGTTCCGGGCTGTATTGCGAACGCTCTTCGAAATAACCGCGCTGTTCGAGGGATGCGCGCTCCTTCTTCTTGAGGTTCGGTTCGATGAGGTCGGAGGTGAAGTCGGGTGCCGGCGCGATCAGCACCATGCCTTCGAGCTTTGGTCCGCCGTGCTTGGCAAGCTCCTGCGCTGCCCTCAGCGCGATCCAGCCGCCCATCGACGAGCCGATCAGGATCATCCGCTCCGGCGCATGATGGCGGATGACCGCAAGCGCTTCCTCCAGCCAGCGCGAGATCGTACCGTCGGTGAAGGCGCCGCTGGAAAGGCCGTGGCCGGAATAGTCGAGGCGGATACAGGCCGCTCCCAGTTCCGCCGCCAGACGATCGGTCTCGATCGCCTTGCTGCCGCTCATGTCGGATCGGTAGCCGGATAGCCAAACGAGAGCAGGAAGGTCTATATTGTTCCGGGCCGGACGCACCAACATGGCGATCCGTCGCGCTGCCTCGCCTTCGCCGACATCGAGGAACTGGGGCTCAAGAACGGGCATTTGATCGGACATCGGGTTCAACTCCTATTGTTTTGGCCTATAAAACAGATTCTTGACGGGCTGACAGCGGATGATTTTTCCGCTAAAGGATGTTATTGAATCCGTTGCAGTGATGACGTGACCCGTTTGTGCCCCCATTGGATTAGGGACACGAAGCTGCAACGTTCCGATCAACGCGAGGAGAATACGACCATTCGCAGACCCTTTAAAGCCGACGCGCCCGTAAAGGATGGGCCGCGCTCGAACCGGGAGATCCGCATTCCCAAAGTTCAGCTGATTGCAGCTGACGGACAGAATATGGGCATCGTGCCCACCGACCAGGCCTTGAGAATGGCGGAAGAAGCCGGCCTCGACCTCGTTGAAATTTCCCCAAATGCCGAACCGCCGGTGTGCAAGATCCTCGATCTGGGCAAGCTGAAATATGCCAACCAGAAGAAGGCCGCCGAGGCGCGCAAGAAGCAGAAGATTGTCGAAGTCAAAGAAATCAAGATGCGTCCGAACATCGACACCCATGACTATGAGGTGAAGATGAAGGCGATGGGCCGCTTCTTCGACGAAGGTGACAAGGTGAAGGTGACGCTGAAGTTCCGCGGCCGCGAAATGGCCCACCAGGAACTCGGCATGAAGCTTCTCCAGCAGGTCAAGGCCGACACGCTTGAGATTGCCAAGGTCGAGGCCGAACCCAAGCTCGAAGGTCGCCAGATGATGATGGTGCTGGCGCCGAAGTGATCGGTGCCATAGCCTTTCGCTCAAAGCCGTCCGACAGGGCGGCTTTTGTGCTTACTGGGGCAGCAAGATTCGTCATTCGCCCCGTTGCACTTTCATGACGCTGCGGTTATAAGCGCGCGTCCGAACTGACCGGCAGGGCATGCCGTGGCAGTTTCGAATGCTCGCGGGCAGGTTTCGTCACTGGACCCGCAGATCAACAACAAACGCTCCCGCGCCTTGGCGAAGACCGGCAAACCGGGCTTTCGCAGAAGGGCTTCTTTAACGAAGCGAGTGAGGAGCTCTCAGAACGGAGTAGCAAAATGCCCAAGATGAAGACGAAGTCCTCTGCCAAAAAGCGGTTCAAGATCACCGCTACCGGCAAGGTCAAGGCGGCTGCCGCTGGCAAGCGCCATGGCATGATCAAGCGCACGAATAAGTTCATTCGCGATGCACGCGGCACCATGGTTCTGGCAGAACCCGATGGCCGCAAGGTCGTGAAGAACTATCTGCCGAACGGTCTCTGAGACTATTCCGGTAACGCGTTAGATTAAGGAGATCATGAAATGGCACGTGTAAAAAGAGGCGTCACCGCCCACGCCAAGCACAAGAAGGTTCTGAAGCAGGCCAAGGGTTTCTACGGCCGCCGCAAGAACACCATCCGTACCGCCAAGGCTGCCGTCGATCGCGCCAAGCAGTACGCATATCGCGACCGCAAGGTTAACAAGCGCAATTTCCGCGCCCTCTGGATCCAGCGTATCAATGCTGCCGTCCGCGAATTCGGCCTGACCTATGGGCGCTTCATCGACGGTCTGAACAAGGCTGGCATCGAAGTTGACCGCAAGGTTCTCTCCGATATGGCAATCCACGAGCCGGAAGCATTCGGCGCTCTGGTTGCTGCCGCCAAGAAGGCCCTTGAGTACCTCAAGGAAACCGGCACGGCTAACGAGTTTGAAGGCGCGGTTCGTTGAGCCGCGCGCGTTCCTAAGAACGCGCAAAGCTGGCTCAACTGCTTAAAGTGGCGCATGTACCTTTCGAGCGGGCTTCGCCCACACGGGACATGCGCTGCCAGCGCTTCCCAAGCTTGACGCTTTTTTGAATTTTGGGAAACCCGCGCTGGTTTGGGCTAGCGCGGGTTTTTCTTTCTCTATAGTGCTGGTGCGGCCTTGCCGAGCCCGCCTTTCGAACGCCGCCTGATCCGGACGGAAAGAAGACAATGTCAGATATCGACCAGCTCAAATCCTCTCTGCTTGCCGAAATTGCCGCAGCCAATGATGAGCCTGCGCTCGAAGCCGTCCGTGTTTCCGCGCTCGGCAAGAAGGGCTCGATTTCCGAGCTCCTGAAGACGCTCGGTGCTATGACTCCGGAAGAGCGGCAGACCCGTGGTGCCGCGATCAATGCCCTGAAGAACGAAGTAACCGACGCCCTTGCCGACCGCAAATCGGTTTTGAAGGAAGCGGCGATCAACACTCGCCTCAAGGCCGAAACGGTCGACGTCAGCCTTCCGGTCCGCTCCTCGCCCGCCGAACGTGGCCGCATCCATCCGATCAGCCAGATCGTCGATGAAATCACCGCGATCTTCGGCGACATGGGCTTCTCGATCGCCGAGGGGCCGGATATCGAGACCGATTATTACAATTTCACGGCCCTGAACTTCCCCGAAGGCCATCCGGCCCGTGAGATGCACGACACCTTCTTCTTCAATCCGGATGAGAACGGTGAGCGCAAGGTTTTGCGAACGCACACCTCGCCGGTGCAGGTGCGCACGATGGAATCGCAGAAGCCGCCGATCCGCATCATCATTCCCGGCAAGACCTATCGCCAGGATTCCGATGCCACGCATTCGCCGATGTTCCATCAGGTCGAAGGCCTCGTCATCGACAAGAAGTCGAATGTCGCCAATATTCGATGGGTGCTGGAAGAATTCTGCAAGGCCTTCTTCGAGGTCGATAGCGTGACGATGCGTTTCCGCCCGTCCTTCTTCCCGTTCACTGAACCCTCCTTTGAGGTCGATATTCAATGCGACCGTTCCGGCCCGATCGTCAAGTTCGGCGAAGGCACGGACTGGATGGAGATTCTCGGCTGCGGCATGGTCCACCCGAACGTGCTGCGCTATGGCGGTCTCGATCCGGACGAGTATCAGGGTTTTGCCTGGGGCATGGGCCTCGACCGCATCGCCATGCTGAAGTACGGCATGCCGGACCTGCGCGACTTCTTCAATGCCGACGTCCGCTGGATGAACCATTACGGCTTCCGCCCGCTCGACATGCCGACCCTGTTCGGCGGTTTGAGCGTTTAAGGGAGGATTGGACCTATGAAATTCACGCTCTCCTGGCTGAAGGATCATCTGGAAACGGATGCAACGCTCGATGAAATCTGCACTCGCCTGACTGAGATCGGGCTGGAAGTGGAAGATGTCGACGACAAGGCGGCTTTCCAGCCTTTCGTCATCGCCAAGGTTCTCTCTGCCGAAAGGCACCCGCAGGCCGATCGCCTGAAGGTGCTCATGGTAGATATTGGTCAGGGTGCTCCGGTGCAGGTCGTCTGCGGCGCGCCGAATGCGCGTGCCGGCCTCGTCGGCGCCTTCGCCGCTCCCGGCACATATGTTCCCGGCATCGACGTAACACTGTCGGTCGGCAATATCCGCGGTGTCGAAAGCCGCGGCATGATGTGCTCGGAAAAGGAACTGCAGATCTCCGACAATCACGACGGCATTATCGACCTGCCCGATGACGCGCCTGTGGGTACGAGCTATGCCGCCTACGCTCATCTCGACGATCCGGTCATCGAGATCAACCTGACGCCGAACCGTCCGGACTGCACCTCGATCTATGGCATCGCTCGCGATCTCGCAGCCTCCGGCCTCGGCATGCTGAAGACGCGTCCTGCGCCATCCTTCGCTGTCGACGGCGAAACACCGGTCAAGCTGACGCTCGATCTCGATGATCCGAAGCTCTGCCCGGGCTTCAGCCTCAGGCTCGTGCGCGGCGTCAAGAACGGCCCTAGCCCGCGCTGGATGCAGCAGCGGCTGCTCGCTATTGGCCTGCGCCCAATCAATGCCCTCGTCGATATTACCAACTATATGACTTTCGATCAGGGCCGGCCGATGCACGTCTTCGACGCCGCCAAGGTCACGGGCAACCTGACTGTGCGCCGCGCCAGGGAAGGCGAAACCGTGCTGGCGCTCGATCAGCGCGAATACAAGCTCGGCCCGAACAACGTCGTCATCGCCGATGAAGACGGCATCGAATCGATCGGCGGCATCATGGGCGGTGAACATTCCGGCTGCGATGAACACACGGTCGACGTGCTGATTGAATCGGCCCTCTGGGATCCGATGAACATCGCCAAGTCCGGTCGCGCCCTCGGCATCATCACAGATGCCCGCTACCGTTTCGAACGCGGCGTCGATCCGCAATATATGGTTCCCGGCCTCGAGCGCACGACGGAACTGGTGCTTGAGCTTTGCGGCGGGATCCCGGCCAGGGCAGAGATCGTCGGCTATAAGGGCTACGAGCCGAAGATCGTCGACTTCCCCTATTCGGAAGTTAAGCGCCTGACAGGTCTCGAAGTCTCGACCGATGAGAGCAACACGATCCTGACCCGCCTTGGCTTCAAGGTTTCGGGCTCGGGTGAGCGCGTCTCCGTCGCCGTTCCCTCCTGGCGTCCGGATGTGGACGGCAAAGCCGATCTTGTCGAAGAGATCATGCGCATTCATGGCGTCGATAAGATCAAGCCCGCCCCGCTCGAAAGCCATGCTGCCGTCAACAGCCGCATCCTGACGGTGCTGCAGATCCGCACCCGGACCGCCAAGCGTGCGCTCGCCGCGCGCGGGATGCTGGAAGCGGTCACCTGGTCTTTCATTGCCGAAGATCAGGCAAAGCTCTTCGGCGGCGGTTCTGCGACCCTGAAGCTCGCCAATCCGATTGCTGCCGAAATGTCGGACATGCGACCCTCGCTGCTGCCGGGTCTGCTGACGGCTGCCCAGCGCAACGCCGACAAGGGCTATGGTGACGTGGCGATCTTCGAAGTGTCAGGTACCTACGAAAACGACAGGCCTGAAGGTCAGCGCCGCGTGGCGGGCGGCATTCGCCGCGGCACGGCTTCGCTCGCCGGTGCCGGCCGCATGTGGTCGAACGCGGCTAAGGGTGGTGGCAAGCTAGTCGATGTCTTCGACGCCAAGGCCGATGCATTGGCGGTTATTGAAGCCTGCGGCCTGCCGATGGCCAATATACAGGTTGAGCAGGGTGGTCCTGAATGGTACCACCCCGGCCGTTCCGGCACGATCAAGATGGGTCCGAAGGCGATTCTTGGTTACTTCGGCGAGTTCCACCCGACCACACTTGAGAAGCTCGATGTCTCCGGCGCGCTCTGCGGCTTCGAAGTCTATCTCGATGCCATGCCCGAGCCGAAGAAGAAGGCGACCCGCACCAAGCCGGCGCTCGACCTCCCACCCTTCCAGGCCGTCAAGCGAGACTTCGCCTTCGTCGTCGACAGGACAGTGGAAGCCGGCGCCATCATCAAAGCCGCCACCGGCGTCGATCGTAAGCTGATAACAGGCGTGACTGTTTTCGATATTTTCGAAGGCGCCTCGGTCGGCGAAGGCAAGAAGTCTGTCGCGATCGAAGTCCAGATCCAGCCGGTCGAGCGCACCTTGACCGATGAGGATTTCGAAGCGCTGACGCAGAAGATAGTCGCCAGCGTTGCCAAGTTCACCGGTGGCGTATTGAGAAGCTGAGCCGGCTACAGCAGAATCTCGATGGCCGGCGGCGTGAGCTGCCGGCCTTTTCATGCTTGAATCTTTTCATATGTGAAGATGATAGAGTTTGCTGACGATTATCCAGCGGCCTTCAATCTTCAGCAGCGAAAGATAATCGGTGAAGCGCATGCCAGCGAATTCGTCGGTCACTTTTACGGATGCAGCATCGCCTGATATGTCGATGCTGCCGATATCCATGTAAGGCTGAGTACCGGGCGGTGCTGCCCCTTCCTCGATGATGGCGGCAATAAATTCATCGCGCGAGAGCCATTCCACCGCATCTTGGTAGTGCCCGATGATCGAACTCTTCGGGTGGAAAGCTTTTTTCAAGGCCGCCTCGTTGGCGAAGGCCATGCCTTCCACGTAGAGATGAACCGTCGCTTCGATTGCCTGCCTGTCGGCCATATCGACACCTCGCCTCATATTCTGAAGGAAATGATAGTGGGGTCCTTGGCGAAGACAAGGCTGGAAGAAGGAGAGCAGCCGGTGCCGCCTGCTCTCCTTACCGGTGTGAGGGCAAATATCAGGCTGCGCGAGATGCCTTCTGGTTTGCTGCAGTTGTTGCAAGCTTCGTCAGAAGCTGATCGGTCCTGGCTTCTTCCTGCAGCGTCAAGTCGAGAAGCGTGACAGCTTCCTTGAAGCCGAGTGTCTGCGCCCAGGTTTTCAGCGTCCCATAGCGGGCGATTTCATAATGCTCGACGGCTTGGGCGGCAGAAATCAGGCCGGCATCGACGGCCGATGTGCCTTGGAATTCTTCCATGATTTCTTCGCCTTCGGCGATGATGCCCTGGATCGCTTCACAGGTTTTGCCCTGGGCACGCTTGCCGATGATCTCGAAAACCTGCTGCAACCGCTCGACATGGCCTTCGGTTTCTTCACGGTGCTTTTCGAAACCCGCCTTCAGTTCCGCCGATTGGGCGGCGCGTGCCATTTTCGGCAAGGCGCGCAAGATCTGCCGTTCGGCGAAATAGATGTCCTTCAACGTATCGTAAAACAGATCTTCCAGTGTCTTTTCCTTGGCCATTGTTCCGTTCCTTTGTTGATGGATTCGCGCCCCTTGGGCGACATTCTTAGAAGTTGGCACTGGGCTAATTGTTCCCTCGCGTTTCGGGTGGAAACACCGCATGGTCGGCGCAATGCTATCGTGAAGAATTGGGAGGGCCGCGCATGAAGAAACCGGGATCGATGAAGGGGCTTGAAGATCTCGGCCGGGTGCGCCTGTCGAAAAACTTCTTCTTCCGCGATTTCCTCCACTCCGAGATCGCCGATTTCTATCGTATCCAGAATATCCCCGAAAATCCCGATCTTGCTATCGAGACAGGACGTCGCCTGTGCGAGGAACTTCTGGAGCCGCTGGAGGCGACCTTCGGGCGCCTGCATATCCGCTCTGGCTACCGCTCACCCGAGGTCAACCGCTTCGGCAACGAGAATAAACTGAACTGCTCGACCAACGCCGCCACTGCCGCGCACCACATCTGGGATGCCAGAGATTTCGACGGCTGCATGGGTGCCGCAGTTTGCATCGCGATACCTTGGGTAGTCGATCACTATCGTGATGAAAGCGACTGGCAGAGGCTCGCCTGGTGGATCCATGACCACTTGCCCTATGCCTCGCTCTGTTTTTTTCCGAAGCTATGGGCCTTCAATATCCAGTGGCACGAGCGCCCGAAGCGTGTGATCCAGAGCTATGTGCGCCCGCGCGGCATCCTGACCAAGCCTGGCATGGCCAATTGGGAAGGCGATCACTCGCAATGGTATGAAGGCTTTCCGCACCTCAGAAATTGATGCGGTAACGGATGTGTCCGTCGCTTTTGACATAGCTGTCGTAGAGTGCGCGTGCCGTCTTATTCTGCTCGTTCGTATGCCAGTAGAGCCGCGACCAGCCGTTCTCTTTGCAGAGAGCCACGAGGTCGTCCATCAGCGCCCGGCCGACTCCCTTGCCGCGCATCTTCTCTGAGACGAACAGGTCTTCCAGATAGCAGTCCTTGCCGCGGATCCAGGTGCCCTCATGGGTCAGGCAGAGTGTGAAGCCCACGGCTTCGCCGTCGAGTTCTGCCACCCGCATGAAGATCGCCGACGCCGGATTGAAGATCCGGCGCCAGGTGGAATCGGTGATGTCGGCATCGACGGTGACTTCGTAGAAGGCGAGATAGTCCGCCCAGAGCGCGCGCCAGCGCGCTTCATCTTCGGGCTTCGCATCGCGGATCGTCACGGTCATGCCATCACCTCGCTTTCAGGCGCCTGCCTGATCGAGCAGCGCCATCGACTCGTCGGAGAGTTTGAGCGTTGCTGCTTTCACCAGGCTTTCAAGTTGGGAAAGGCTCGTAGCACTGGCGATCGGCGCCGTCACGCCCTTCTTGCACAGAAGCCAGGCAAGCGAGATTTCCGCCGGCTTGGCGCCCGTCTCGGCCGAGACTTTATCGAGGGCCGCAAGGATGCGCATACCCTTGTCGTCGAGATACTGGGAAACGCGGCCTTCACGTGCGCGTCCCTCCGTATCCTTCTTGCTGCGGTACTTGCCGGAAAGGAAGCCGGCCGCGAGGCTGAAATAGGTGATGACGCCGATATCTTCCTTCACACAGAGATCGGCAAGCGGGCCTTCGAAGCTCGAACGCTCATAGAGATTATATTCCGGCTGCAGCGCCTGATAGCGCGGCAGGCCGGCCTTGTCGGCCGCGTCGAAGGAGGCCTGCAGCAGGCTCGCATCATAGTTCGAGCAACCGAAGGAGCGGATCTTGCCTTGCTCCTTAAGCTTGGCATAGGCGCCGAGCGATTCCTCATGCGGCGTATCGGCATCCGGCCAGTGCGAAAGATAGAGATCGATATAATCGATCTGTAGCCGGCGCAGCGAATCCTCGACCGCCTTGAAGATATAGGATGCCTTCAGCGTCCTCCCCTGGCCCATATCCGAGCCGACCTTGGTGATGATGATGGCCTTGTCGCGGGAAACCCTTCCCTTCTTCAGCCACTTGCCGATGATCTCTTCGGAATCGCCGCCCTTGTTGCCCGGCACCCAGGCGGAATAGACGTCGGCCGTATCGATGGTGTTGAGACCGGCGTCGAAAAAAGCATCCAGAATGTCGAACGATGTTTTCTCATCGGCCGTCCAGCCGAATACATTGCCGCCGAAGACGATCGGCGAAACTGAAAGACCTGTTTTTCCAAGCCGGCGCATTTCCATGGCGCTCTCCCAAAATGCTGAAGTGATTGAAATCAGGAGCGGCAGAACGCCGTCCATCGGTAACCTAGCGCGGAGTACTCTCGAAGGAAACCAAACTTCCGTGATCACACGTCGCGCCATTGCGCCGCATGAGAGGGCTGAATAAGGTGCGCCCCACTGATTTCAGGAGGATCTTTCATGTTGCGCTTCGGTATAATTTCAACGGCCAAGATCGGCCGGGACAATGTCGTTCCCGCCATTCAGGATGCGGAAAACTGCGTCATCACCGCAATCGCCAGCCGTGATTTTGTGCGCGCTCGCGAAATGGCGGACCGCTTCTCCGTGCCGCATGCCTTCGGCTCCTACGAGGAAATGCTGGCATCCGACGTGATCGATGCCGTCTATATTCCGCTGCCGACCTCCCAGCATGTCGAATGGTCGATCAAGGCTGCCAATGCCGGCAAGCATGTGCTGTGCGAAAAGCCGATCGCGCTGAAGGCATCCGAAATCGACGATCTCATCGCCGCGCGCGACCGCAACAAGGTCATCATCTCCGAAGCCTTCATGGTGACCTATTCACCGGTCTGGCGCAAAGTGCGCTCGCTGCTGCAGGAGGGCGCAGTCGGCGAGCTTCGCCACGTCCAGGGTGCTTTCACCTATTACAATCGCGACCCCGGCAACATGCGCAATATTCCCGAGCTCGGCGGCGGTGGACTGCCCGATATCGGCGTCTATCCCGTCATCAGCACCCGCTTCTCCACTGGCAAGGAGCCGTCCTGGATTCAGGCGATCACCGAGCGCGATACGGAATTCGGCACCGATATCTATTCCAGCGTGAAGGCCGATTTCGGCGATTTCGAGCTGAGCTTCTACATCTCCACCCAGATGGCCGGCCGTCAGATCATGGTCTTCCACGGCACCGACGGCTATATCGAGGTGAAATCGCCCTTCAACGCCAATCGTTGGGGGGCTGAGGAGATCGAAGTGACCAATCGCGGCCACAATGAATCCCGTATCATCCGCTTCCAGGACACCCGCCAATACAGGTGCCAGGTGGAAGCCTTTGCCCGCGCCGCATCGGGCGAAAAGGAAGAAATCGTCACGCTGGAAGATTCCAAGCTCAATCAGAAGGTCATCGACGCCATTTACCGCGCCAGCGAGCAGGATGGCTGGGAAGCAGTTTGATACCTACTCGGCTTCGCCCCGGAAGACGAAGCGGGAATAGCCGAAGAAGCTCAAGAACATCGACGCTGCGGTCGCGAGCACCATTGCGGCAAGCGGCTGTAGCGCCGGTAATGACAGAAGCAACGCCGAATAAAGCCCGTAATTAACGAACGCGGCCGTCACGCCGACGGAGCCGTAGCGAAAACCTTCCGCAGCCAGCGACCGGCCGGAACGGGCGAAAGTGAATGTCCGGTTCAAGGCCCATGTCGTTGCCATTGCGAGCGCAATAGCAATCAGCCGGGCAATGAAGGGGCCGAGCGTCAGGTGCAGAAGGGCCGCGAGCACGCCTGCATCGACGATGAAGCCAACCCCACCCGCAATCGCAAAGCGGATGAGCTTCTTCATGCGGCGTCCGCCTTTCCGCCATCAAGCGTTATCGGCAAGGTCTTGTCCTTTGCAGAGACCGGTGCTGCTAGGCTGATATAATGGATGCGCAACTGCTCGGCGCGCGCCCGTGCAACGGAGTCGAGAATGACGCCGGCCGTAAACAGCATGATGGAGATCATTGCGAGCGCTGTCGAGAGCACCCAGGTCGGCATGCGGCTGACGAGGCCTGTTTCGAAATATTCCGCCAGCACCGGGCCCATGAAGCCGAGACTTGCCAGCATGAAGAGCGCGCTGATTGTGCCGAAGAAAGCGAAAGGTCGCGTCTCCTTCATCAGCATGGCGAACATCCAAAGAATCTTGCCACCGTCGCGAAAGGTTGAGAGCTTCGACTGCGAGCCTTCCGGGCGCCTGCCGTAATGCAGTTCCAGTTCACTGACAGGCAGCTTCAGCCGTGATGCATGCACCGACATTTCCGTCTCGATCTCGAAGCCGCCGGAAACTGCGGGAAAGCTCTTGACGAAGCGGCGCGAGAAGGCCCGGTAGCCGGAGAAAATATCGGTGAAGTCAGGCCCGAAGATTGCACGATAGAGGATGTTGAAAAGCCGGTTGCCGAGGGCATGTCCCTGCCGGCCGGCATCGTCATGCACGCCGCGCCGCGTGCCGACCACCATGTCGGCCCGTTCCGTCAAGAGCGTTCGCACCAGTTCTTCGGCATCCTCGGGTGCATAGGTCCCGTCGCCGTCGGCGATGATGTAAATGTCGGCGTCGATATCGGCGAACATGCGGCGCACCACATGGCCCTTGCCCTGCCGCCGCTCGCGCACGACATGCGCGCCGGCGAGCATGGCATGCAACGCCGTGCCGTCAGTGGAATTGTTGTCGTAGACGTAGATATGCGCATCGGGCAGTGCCGCCCGGAAGCCCCTGACGACGGGGCCGATCGTCGCCGCTTCATTGTAGCAGGGAAGCAGAACGGCAATAGCAGGACTTTCGCTGAGCGATCGCGCCATAAGGTTACACTCGTTACAAGAAACCGCAGAGAGTTTACCGCATCCAGCGTTAACAAGCCTCTACGAGGAAATGAAAGCCGGCACTTCCTGTGGTTTACACTTTCTTGATAAGCCAGGGCTAAGGTTCGCCCATCACGCAACGACCTGGCTATCATGATGAACGCAGTGCAGCCGATCGCCAAGGCGCAATCCGCATCAGCCAGGACTGGATTCATCGGCAGGATCCGTCAGCGGCTGACACATCTCCTGCCGTCCGCCCTCATCTACACGGTGATCCTGATCGGCATCATCGCCGTGATGAAATATGCCGGCGGTCCGGTCGACTATGTCGGCCCCGATAATGACGACGGCATGCGCCTCGTGGAAGTCAGGGATTTCCTGGACGGGCAGGGCTGGTTCGATCTGATGCAGTATCGGCTCGGCCTTGGCGAAGGTACGCTCATGCACTGGTCACGGCTGATCGATCTGCCGATCGCCGCCTTGATCCGCTTCTTCGGTTTGTTCCTGGGACATGATGCGGCAGAAGCTGCCGCACTCGTGATCTGGCCGTTGTCGCTCGTTTTTCCTGCCATGCTTGCCATGGGCCTTGCCGGCCAAAGGGTCGGCGGCCTTGCCGGCATGCACCTGTCTTTCTGCTTTGCAGGCATGGCGATCTATACCGGCAATCGCTTTGCGCCGGGCGCCATCGATCATCACAACGTCCAGTTTGCGCTCGTCGCAACCATGACCGCGATGCTCTTCGATGAAAAACAGCGTGCCTGGAACTACGCTGTTGCCGGCGCGGCAGCTGCTTTGGCGATCGCGATCGGCGCGGAAACCACGCCCTTCGTCGCCACCTATTGTCTTGTCGTGGCGCTGCTCTGGGTCTGGGAAGGCGAGCCGTTCGCTGCCGCTACCAAGG
The DNA here is from genome assembly GCF_014195325.1 of Rhizobium sp. BK650. Lineage (GTDB taxonomy): Bacteria > Pseudomonadota > Alphaproteobacteria > Rhizobiales > Rhizobiaceae > Rhizobium. The sequence goes on from NZ_JACIBK010000002.1 coordinate 241,487, forward strand.
CTTTCGGCCTCAGCCTCGCCGTCACGGTCAGCATCTTCTTCTTCGCGACAGTGCCGCCACAGCACTATTCGGCAGTGACGTGCGACAACCTCTCGCTCGGTTTCTACAGCCTGGCGACGATAGGCGGTGGCTTGCTGCTGGCTTCCGCGGTCTTTGCCAGCCGTTTTAGCCGCAGCCTGCGCTTTACTGTGCTCGCTGCCGTCGGCGCTGCTATTTTCGGTTCGGCACTGGTCATCGCACCGCAATGCCTGCGAAATCCGCTTGCCGATCTCGATCCTATGCTAGTCGAGCTCTGGCTTCGCAATGTCTCAGAAGCGCAATCCATTCTCGCGCTCAGCCGCACAGATCCCGTCTCCATTGGCGCATTCTATGCGCCCGGCCTGCTCGCGATCGCCGTCTGCATTTTCCGCTCGGCGCAGGGCGATCGTGTGCAGGTCCATCTCGTGCTTCTGGCGCTCTTGAGCGTCAGCTGGGTTGTCGCCCTCGTCCAGGTCCGGGGCGCCGTCTTCTCAAACCTGCTGTCCATCCTGCCGCTTGCCTTGCTGATCATCGACGTCCGGCGCATGTCGAACGGCGATAGCGAGAATGCCGCGGCTGCTCTCGTCTATATCGTGGCGGTTCTGGCAAGCGTACCACCGGTATGGGCCGTCGGCGGCGCACTCGTCGAAATGCAGATCGACAAGAAGAATGCCGCTGATACGGACAACCTCTCCTGCTCGTCGAAACAGGCACTCGCTCCGCTTGGCGATCTGCCGGCAGGTCTGGTCTCCGCACCATCGGAAATGGGTGTGCCGATCCTGCGTTACACTGCCAACCGCGTCTTGTCGGCGCCGTATCATCGCAATCAGGGCGGCATGCTGACCGAGATGCATGTTGGCCTGGCCGAGCCGCAGGAGGCGGAAGCATTTCTGAGAGGGGCGGGCGTCACCGTGCTTGCCTTCTGCCCGAATGATCTGCAGACAAGCAAAATCGCCAGATTGAAACCCGACGGGCTTTATGGGCAGCTTGGCAAGGGTAATATTCCAGCCTATCTCGACCCGCTGCCAAAGGCCGCTGATAGCGGCGCGCAGTTCTTCCGTTACCGTATGACGCCGAAGTAACGCCCTTTTCTCAGGAGAGGGCGCGAACCGCCCGCAGACGATCGGTGGTGAAGAGGCCGCCGAGAAAAAGCAAGAGGCCGGCATTGTAACCAAGGATCGTGTAGAAGAGCGCCAGGAATGAAACCGCGCCGCCCGAGACAATCGCGGCGATGGCAAAGGTTACGCCGATCAGCATGGCGACGATCGCGATAACGCCGGCCGAGCGCATCAGGCCAGCGGTGAGGCCCAGGGTAGTTGCTGTCAGGATGATCATGTTGTCACCTCTTCTTCAGGTCGTTTGCGAGGAACCTAGGGATCCTCCGCTAACAAAAGTTTATTGGCCACCCTTAATGAAAGCTGCACTTGCAGCCATGGTTACGGATGCGTTCACCTGACGGCATTTCCTCCGGCTTGCGCCGGGCATGTGTTTCGTTACAGATCAACTCTGTTACAGGCTGAAAAGTTCCGTTACCCTCTCGCTTACGTAAACGGAACTCACCGGCTGCAACAACCGCGCTCGCACGAAGCAGCATTACGCTGTCAATTCGATCGCGCCTGATCGATCAGTTGTTCGGAAAGAGGGCGAGCCGGTACCTAGAAGGTTGAGCAATAGCGACGACGATAGAAGCGACCGCTCCCGCGTCATTCATCGACGGGGAATTTTCACTCTCACCAGCATGCTCATTTTCGGGTCGGGTGTTCGCCACTCCCTACGAACATGAATGATACTAAGATTTTTTTTAGAGTAGCGATATCCCTATTTCTTGGGTCTCCCACCGTTTTTTGAATAAAAATCTGTCCTTCCCCTACCCCGACCTTTTCGTTCGGGGGCGATCAAAATAGAAAGAGGGGATGAGCAATGTCTTTGATGGCGATTCGCCTACGAATCTTGCGGAATATTCGGTCTCGGAGCTCTCCGGTTCCATCAAGCGGACCGTCGAGACAGCCTTCGATCAGGTGCGTGTGCGCGGCGAGATCTCGGGTTACCGTGGTCCGCATTCCTCGGGCCATGCTTACTTCTCGCTGAAGGACGATCGCGCGCGGATCGATGCGGTCATCTGGAAGGGCACGTTTTCCCGACTGAAATTCCGCCCGGAAGAGGGCATGGAGGTGATCGCGACCGGCAAGGTAACGACCTTTCCCGGTTCCTCCAAATACCAGATCGTCATCGAGACGCTCGAGCCCGCCGGCGCCGGCGCGTTGATGGCGCTGATCGAGGAGCGCAAGCGCCGACTCGGTGCCGAAGGCCTGTTCGATCCCTCGCGCAAGAAGCGTCTGCCTTTCATGCCCAAGGTGATCGGTGTCGTGACCTCGCCGACGGGCGCCGTCATCCGCGATATCCTGCATCGCATCTCCGATCGTTTCCCCGTCCATGTCATCGTTTGGCCGGTCAAGGTGCAGGGGGAGGGCTCCGGCGAGGAGGTGGCAAACGCCATCAACGGCTTCAACGCCCTGGAACATGGCGGCGAGATCCTGCGTCCTGACGTGCTGATCGTTGCTCGCGGCGGCGGCAGCCTCGAAGATCTCTGGAGCTTCAACGACGAAATCGTCGTGCGGGCCGCAGCCGATAGCCGGATTCCGTTGATCTCTGCTGTCGGTCACGAGACTGACTGGACGCTGATCGACTACGCCGCCGATATCCGCGCGCCGACACCGACGGGCGCTGCCGAAATGGCCGTGCCCGTCAAGGCCGAGCTTGAGGCGCAGATTGCCGGGCTTGCCGCGCGCCTGCAGGGTTGCATGAGCCGCCAGATGGATCAGCGCCGTCAGTCCGTCCGCGCCTTGATGCGCGCCCTGCCATCGCTCGATCAACTGCTGGCGCTGCCCCGCCGTCGCTTTGACGAGGCGGCCGCAGGCCTTGGTCGCGGGCTGGAGCTCAACACTATCAACAAGCGCCGTGGCTTCGAGCGCGTCGCCTCGCATTTGCGGCCAGACGTGCTCTCCAATCGCATCACTGAGCGCCGCCAGCGTCTCAGCGAGCGTATGGCCCGGGCTGAACGCAGGGTCGAGCGCATGCTCGACCAATCGAAGTCCCGCATCGAGCGCGCCGAGGCGATCCTTGCCTCGTTGCCGGCACGGCTGAAGACCCAGACCGAACGCGGCCGCGAACGCCTCGGCAATCTGTCGCGGCATGCCGATACGGCAATCCGTCATCAATTGAGCCGAGCGCGCGCCGAGCTTTCCGCACAGGACCGTGTCTTGCAATCGTTGTCCTACAAGAACGTACTGAAGCGCGGTTACGCCGTCATCCGCGACGAGGACAACAAGCCGGTCTCGCAGGCTGCCGCGCTCTCTGCCGGCACGGGCATCGCCATTGAGTTCGCCGACGGCCGCGTCGGTGCCATGACGACGGAAGGTGGTGTGCCACCGGCAGGATCAAAGAAGCGCGTGGCAAAGGCCGCGGAGCCACCGCCGAAACAAGGAAGCCTGTTTTAGTGATGCGAGTCCTGCTGGTGCTTGCCCATCCGCTGCCGGAGAGCTTTGCCGCCTCGGTGGCACGCACGGCCCGCGAAGCGCTCGGAGCCTCAGGTCACACCGTCGATCTGCTGGATCTTTATGCCGAGGACTTTGATCCTCGTCTGTCAGAAGCCGAGCGCCGCGGCTATTTTAACATGCCCTACGACACCTCAGCCATCGCCGGCGTCGTGGATCGATTGAAGGCGGCGGATGGCCTGGTGCTGGTTTTCCCACAATGGTGGTTCAACTTCCCGGCAATATTGAAGGGCTTTATCGATCGGGTTTTCGCACCGGGCGTAGCCTTCACGCACGATGCTGCCGGCGGCCGCATCGTGCCGCAGCTCACCAATATCAAGCAGCTCTACGCCCTGACGACGACAGGCTCGCCCTGGTGGCTGGTGCATTTCTATATGGGCAATCCGGTCCGGCGCCTGCTGAAGCGCGGCATTGCCAATTTCTGTTCCAGACGTCTGACGTTCCGTATGCTCAGCCTGCACAACATGGACCGTGCGACGGAGGCTAAGCGCAGAGCGCACCTGGCACGTGTCCGCAAGGCGCTTGCCGCCATCTGACTATTCGAAATCCGAAAGGAATTTCTTCAGCAGCCGATCAAGCTCCGCCTTGTCCTCGGCTGTCAGATTACGCGTCAGCCGCTGCTGATTGGCGACATGGGCACCGACAGCATCTTCCACGGTCGCAAGCCCCTTGTCGGTGAGCGCGATCAGGACGCTGCGCCTGTCCTCTGGATTGAACAGGCGCTCCACGAAGCCGGCCTTTTCCAGCTGGTCGATCCGATTCGTCATCGTGCCGGAACTGACCATCGTCATGCCGAGCAGCTCTCCAGGCGAAAGCCTGTAAGGAGCGCCGGAGCGGCGAAGGGTCGCTAGGACATCGAAGGCAGAAGAAGAGAGACCGTGCTTGAGAAGAACTGCCTCGACCTCGCGGCCGATATGCGTCGTCAGCCGTTTCAGCCGGCCGAAGATGCCCATGGGTTCGACATCCAGCTCCGGCCGCTCGCGCCCCCATTGCGCCAGGATCCTGTCAACATGATCTTCTTTCGTTTCACCCATAGCGCATCGATATCAGCAGATCCCTTGACGTCAAGATAAAATACTCTATCCTGATTTTATCTTGAAGTAGAGATTCTTGATATGAAGACAAATCTCCGTTACGCCGCCGATGTTTTGACGACTGCGGTTGCGCCCGCCATCTGGGGCAGCACCTATTTTGTCACGACCTCCTTTCTGCCGCAGGGTTATCCGCTGACGGTCGCCATGCTGCGCGCATTGCCGGCCGGCCTGCTTCTGCTGCTGATTGTCCGGAAACCGCCTACTGGCATCTGGTGGAGCCGCGCCTTCATTCTCGGCGCGCTGAATTTCTCCTTCTTCTGGGCAATGCTCTTCGTTTCAGCCTATCGCCTGCCGGGCGGCGTGGCCGCCACCGTTGGCGCTATACAGCCGCTGATCGTCATTGCATTGTCGCGTTTCTTTCTTGGCAAGTCGATCCGCATCCTTGCGCTGATTGCTGGTCTCATCGGTATGGGCGGGGTGGCGCTTCTGGTGCTGACCCCAAGAGCGGCTCTCGATCCTGTCGGCGTTGCCGCTGGTCTTGCCGGCGCCATCTCCATGGCTTTTGGCACGGTGCTGACCCGCCTTTGGCAGCCGCCCGTCTCCAGCCTGACCTTCACCTCATGGCAATTGACCGCGGGCGGCATCCTGCTCGTGCCTGCGGCCTTCATTCTGGAACCAGCCCTTCCCACGCCGACGACAATCAATATCCTCGGCATCGCCTGGCTCGGCCTCGTCGGCGCAGCCTTTACCTATCTGCTCTGGTTCCGCGGCCTGTCGCGCATCGAACCGTCGGCGGCCTCGTCGCTCGGATTCCTGAGCCCGGTCGTAGCAACCCTGCTCGGCTGGCTGGCGCTCGGACAGAGCCTGACGCCGACGCAGCTTGCAGGATTTGCCATGGTGCTTGTCAGCGTCTGGCTCAGCCAGCGCAGCCTGATGCCGAAAGCGGGCGCTGTTACGCCCATTCCCCCTGGCGCATCACCGGCACCCGCGATCCGTCAGGCGTGATGCCGTCGATATCGACCTTGTCGGAGCCGATCATCCAATCGATATGGATCAGGCTGGAATTGCCGCCCTGCGTCTTGATCTGCTCCTGGCTGAGCTTTGCCCCATCGAGGAAGCACTTCGAATAGCATTGGCCGAGCGCGATATGGCAGGAAGCATTCTCGTCGAACAGCGTGTTATAGAAGAGGATGCCGCTTGCCGAGATCGGCGAGGAATGTGGTACCAGCGCCACTTCGCCCAGCCGGCGCGCACCTTCATCCGTGTCCAGCACCTTGTTCAGCACCTCTTCGCCGCGTGATGCCTTGGCTTCGACGATGCGGCCGCCTTCGAAACGTACCCGGATATTGTCGATCAGCGTGCCCTGATGCGAAAGCGGCTTGGTGCTCGACACATGGCCTTCGACACGAAGTGCGTGGGGCGTGGTGAAGACCTCTTCGGTCGGAATATTCGGGTTGCAGGTAACACCGTTTTTCGCCGTCGAGGCACCGCCATGCCATTCGTGGCCGTCTGCCAGTCCGACGGTGAGGTTCGTACCCGGTCCGGTGAAGTGCAGCGCGGCGAAGCGCTCGCCGTTCAGCCAGGCTGACCGCTTGGCGAGATTGGCATTATGTTCGGCCCAGGCTGCGATCGGATCAGGCAGGTCGACACGCGACGCTGCGAAGATCGCCTTGGCAAGCTTGGCGACGGCAATTGCTTCAGGATCGTCGGGGAAGACGATTTTTGCCCAGGAGGGGTTGGGGTAGGAGACAATGTTCCAGTTGATGTCGAAATTGGAAATCTTCTCCAGTGCCGGCTTGTAGGCCGTGGAATTGGCGCGGTTGGCGCGGCCGACCTTGCTGGGGTCCTGCTCGGCCAGCAGCATCGGATTATCTCCGGCAACGGCAAGGCGCGCAGCACCGTTCTCATAGGCTTTTGCCATGCCGTCATAGAGCCAGCCGGAAGCCCGGTCGAAGCTCTCGTCGCTACCATACTGATAGCGCGCCAGCGTCGTCTCCTCGTCGGAATAGAAGGTGGAAACCAGGCCGGCACCTGAGAGGTAGGCGTGCTTGGTGATCAGCCGCACCAGCGGCAACGCCACGACAGGGGCGGTGATGACCAAATCCTGCCCCTCTTGAAGCTGAAGACCCACTTTGATGGCGACTTCCGCGAGCTTCTCAAGTTTGACGGGATCAACCGAGCTGTGACTCTGGGGCATGAATGTCATGGGATCAACCTGCCTTCTCTGATCTGCGATGGGGTAGAGACTTAGACCCCTTTAAGGCGAAATTGAAGCGTCCCGCATCCGATTTGAAGGCGGCCGGACGCATATCCGGCCGCTTGCGCGCGTCAAGCGGCGGCGGGCAGCCTGAGCAGGATCGAGTTATGCTTCTCGAGGAACTCCATCAGCCGCTGCGGATAGTCTTCGCCAATGGCGTTGCGGACGCTTGCCCGTTCGGATAGTGCTCCGCGCCAGCGCTTGACCCGCTCGAGCCCGTCGAAGATGTCGCGGTTGCCGAGCGTGTCGAAGAGATCGAAATATCGGAAGATCGGTCCAAAGACGGCGTCGACGAGGCTGAAGGTGGCTCCGCCAAAATAGGGTCCGTCTGTCAGCGCACCCTCGATCGTCGTGAATTTGGCGATAAGCGCCTTGTGCTTGGCCTCCAGCTGCGCACCGTCCTGCGCCGTCTCGTAGCCCCAGAGATCGGAAAGCACGGAAGAGCCGAATTCCATCCATCCGCGATGGCGTGCGCGGGTCAGCGCGTCAGTGGGATGCAGGGCGGCACCTGACTGCGTTTCCTCCAGATATTCGCAGATGACGCTGCTTTCGAACAACACCTCTTCGCGCCCATCGTCTTCCTCTATCCGGAGCAACGGCACCTTGCCGAGTGGAGAAATTTTTAAAAACCAGTCCGGTTTGTCGGCCAGATCGATGTTGATGCGCTCGAAAGGCACGCCTTTTTCGAGGAGCGTAATCGCGGCGCGCTGCACGTAGGGGCAGAGGTGATGACTGATGAGGGTAAGCCTGCTCATAAAGGTCTCCTGGTGGTTCATAAAGAATGCCTGCCAATATAAATGCAAATGCATATAATATTGCTTGCGATGAGATTCAAGATAAATGTATCTGCATTTATGTCTGAGAAAATGCCGAAGCCGAGCGCAGCAATCGTCTCTGCCTGGACGCGCATCATGCGAGCCCGCGAGCGGCTGCTGAATGTGATCGAAGCCGATCTGAAGGCGGCCGGCCTGCCGCCGCTTGCCTGGTACGATGTGCTTTGGGAACTGGCGCGCGCGCAATCAGGCAAGCTCCGCCCCTATGAGCTCGAGGAGCGCACGCTGTTGGCGCAGTATAATCTTTCCCGCCTGATCGATCGGCTGGAAAAAGAGGGGCTGGTCGGTCGCGAGGTCTTCGCACAGGATGGGCGCGGCCGCTGGGTGGTGATCACGGATGCCGGCCGGAAGCTTCGGGAGCGCATGTGGATCGTCTACGGCAAGGCGATCGAAACTCATATAGGCTGCAAGCTTTCCGAAGGCGAGGCGAAGACGATTGCCGGCCTGCTGGATCGCTTCCTCTGATCAGGCGATCAGGGGAGCAGCAGTGGCCTTCAGTGCTTTCAACGCGTCCTTCGGATCGAGCCGCACCTGTAACCCGCGCTGCCCGCCATTCATATAGACCAGGAGCTCGGTAAGCGCTGTTTCCTCGATCGCCGTCGGCACGAGCTTCTTCTGGCCGAACGGGCTGATGCCTCCGACATGATAGCCTGTCAGACGCTCCGCATCGGCAGGCTTCATCATATTGGCCGATTTGCCGTGAAAGGCGCTCGCAAGCCTCTTCATGCTGACCTCGCGGTCGGAAGGCACGACCACGCAGACCGGCTTTCCGTCCACCTCCGCCATCAGTGTCTTGAGCACGCGATGCGGCTCTTCACCAAGTGCCTCTGCCGCCTGCAGCCCGACGCGTTCGGCGTTCGGATCATAATCGTAGGTGTGAAGCGTAAAGGCGACGCCGGCTTTCGTCAGTACCTGGGTCGCGCGGGTGGTCTTGGACATGGCTCAACCTTTGAATGTCTGCGCGTAATTCTCCGGCTTGAAGCCGACCAGCAGCTTGCCGCGGGTTTCCAGCACCGGCCGCTTGATCATCGAAGGCTGCTCGAGCATCAGAGCGATTGCCTTATCGCGGTCGAGATTCTCGCGCGCGGCGTCAGGTAGATTGCGAAAAGTCGTGCCGGATCGGTTCAGCACCGTTTCCCAACCTGCCTCATCGATCCAACGTTCCAGATGTGCGCGGTCGACACCGACAGCTTTGTAATCGTGAAAGTCGTAGGCGACGCCGTGGTCGTCCAGCCAGCTGCGGGCCTTCTTCATCGTGTCGCAGTTCTTGATACCGTAGATGGTAATGGCCATGCCTACTTGATCTCCCTGTTTCGGCAGGGAGATAACATGCGGAATGAACGCTGCAAACGATGTCCGACGCTTATCCCTAAAGCTCGTCGATGAGTAGCATGCGAGTACGCCTGTGTGACAGTTGCGTGGGGGCTTACATCAGCGTGCGGAAAAGAACCCGATTCAGTCTTCCAGCGTACCGGCCTTTCGCGTTGCCTTGCTCGGCTGGTCAGCCACAATCTTCATCAGGTCGCCGCGCCTGCGCACGAGCCGGTCGGAAGTACGGGTCAGCAGCAGCCCGTCCTGTGGCGCCCGGATGTCGATATCGCCTTCGGCAAAGCCGGGTTGGGTGACGATTGTCGCCAGAAGCTCTCCTTCCGAGACGCGCTCCCCGATATTGCGCTGGAAGAGCACGGTACCACCGTGCGGCGCGCGCACGATCTCCACATTGTCGAGCGGCACGGCCGGCCCTGAAAAGGGAGCGTGTCCGGTAGCTCCGCCGCTGATGACGCCGCGCCCCATCAGGAATTGCAGCAGGCCTTCGGCATCCTTCTCGGCCATACCAGGATAGACGTCGCGCCTGCCACGCAATTCCACCGTCACCGAAAGCTTGCCCGGAAGCTTCGCCCTGCGCTCGCCTGGCACCTCATATTTCCAGGCAAAGCCGACCGCTTCCTCGAAGGCGGAGCTTTCGCCGTCCGAAAGCAGCACCGCTTCCACGTCGAGCGCGGCCGCCAGATCCGCCGCCTCCGGCCAGAAGGCCTCGTCGATATAGGCATATTGCAGCGATTCATCGTCACAGTGCAGGTCGAGAACCAGATCGGCGGCAAGCGCCATATGAATCAGCTCCCGTTTCAATCGATCTATAGCCGGATAGCTACAGAGTCCGTCAAGCAGCTCTGCCCGATCACGGATCGAGATCAGCGGGAAATCACGGTTGAAGTTGGTTCGCGATCCCAGATCGAAGCGCCCCTGCAATTCACCGAAATGCGATTGTGCTGCTCCAACAGGGTTTGCCTGCGGCACCAGTGTAATATCGCCGGCGATCCGCCCCTCGCTTTCAGCCTGCCGCAGCTTGCCGCAGAGAAAGTGCGCGAGCGCCGTGCCCGGCAGCTCGTCGGCGTGCAAGGCAGCCTGGATATAGACTTTAGGTGCTGCAGGATCGTTTCCCTTGAAGCGCATGACTGGCAAGCGCCATTCGATACCTGGCGTATCGCCGGAAAGGATGATCTCTGAAACGTCCACCGTCTTGCTCCGCATCTTCTTATGGGGTGGAGCGTTTTTATGCGAAACCCCACCCGCGGCGCAAGCGCAGCTCAGCCGAGCAGTGGCCAGCGGTTGATGACGTGATGCTCGCTCTTCCCGTAGATACTGTGGATCAACAGGAACTCCCGGATCGTCCACCGTAGAGGCTGGTCAAGCTTTTCAGGCAGAACGGTCTTGCGATCATATACCAGTGTCATGTGCGGCGTTATATGGCCGCCGGCATTATATGGCAGTCCGGCTTTGAACAGACCGTCTTGAATTTGCCGCCGAAGATCCATCAGCGCCTGATTTTCTTGTCTGCTGCAGACGACAAAGGCTTGTGACTGGCCCGGATGGAGAAAGCTCATAACTTCGTCGAGCACAAGTTCGAAGGGCTCGGCACGAACTGCACCGGCGATCTGTTCCGCACCGAATACGACATCATCCGGTAGCCGACGGTAGGAGCCGATGCCGTTGAGCGTGACGTTGAGAACAGAGCTGGGGCGCGAAGGACCAGTCAAAAAATGGGTATCGCGATAGAATTGAGCGATTTCCAGCGCTCCGGAGGTCACTTCGAGGGTCGGTCGAACTGCGAAGAAGATCGTGTGGTGAGGTTTCCCGATAGGACGTGATTTCCTGGGATCAGTACCGCTCGGATCGAGTGGAAGATGAGGCATTTGAACTACGGACTACATCGCCCGCCTCCTTGTTTTGCAAGGAGGAGCATACCTGCAATGGCACTTTAGCCAAGAACAAAACATGAACAGACTGCGTTGTAAGGGGTATCAAAACAGAAAGGGCCACATTCGCGGCAGCCGTTTTAGCGTCAATCAAGCCGTTAGGCATTTTTGGCAGAGTTGTTGACGAGCCCGGGATTTGGACGCTGAAACACCCGCTGTTCGGGTATTTAGGTATCCTCCAGAACTCTGGAGGCCGAGGCAAAAACGAGAACCTCTATCGGATTCCCCAGATCGTCACTCCCATTCGATTGTTCGGGGTCGAATTAACCAATTGAATTCATTGAAGAAAAATATTTCTTCGTCCAAATACTATCGGCCCATGACCCGTCAAAAAGATAAACTGCTGATATCGTTAAGGAATTTCAGCCGACGTCCGCAAGCCATCTATCGGCTACCATCGGTTCTTGTACAGCTCTGACGCCCGAACCCAGATTGCGGCGAAAAGTACCGTCAACGTTGGCACAACCCGGCGCCTACGCGAACAGGCAAAGTCTGGCTTGCATCGGATCCGGCGCCTACCGGAATGACCACCAAGTCGTTGCCTAGCGTATCGTTCGGCATTGCCACTGGCGAGATGCGCCTCCGACGCAGCAAATTGGCCAACAGCTTTCTCGGCCTGGTCCATATCGCCACCGCTCGACACTGGCTCAAATTTGTCCACACACGCCTCAGCTTGCATCATACCGGACGCGAGCGTCCTGGATGTTCTCCTGATTGGCGTACGCCCACGTGACGAGACCCATTACCGGCGCAAGAAGCGTCCGCCCCACCTCCGTCAGCTCATAATCCACGCGCGGCGGAATAGTGGGGAACAATGTCCGCTTCACCAACCCGTCGCGTTCCAGTCCGCGCAAGGTGATCGTCAACATCCGCTGCGAGATGCCGTCGATCCGACGCCGCAGCTCATTGAACCGAACTGGTCCATCTTTGAGCGTTGCGATGATGTACAGGCTCCATTTGTCGCCGACGAGATCAAGGATTTCCCGAACCGTCCGGCAGTCGTCCCCTTTGCTGGGGGTAGGAAAATCAATGTCACCAAGTGTCATGGGGGTGCCTTCTTGCGGAGGATCGAACAGTTACCTTAATAGTGTCGGTAACAAGAATTTACTACCTTGCTCAAGTCAGTTCAAAGGCCTGTCGAAGGCGCCGGTCCGTTCTCGCCGTGAACGCGGACATGAATAGCGCGAGCAACAAGACCACGAGGAATGAAATGAAGATCGCTCTCTTTGGAGGGACCGGACCAACCGGAAGGCACATCATCGAAGAGGCGCTCCAGCAGGGATATCAGCTCTCCGTCTACACGCGGGATGCCGGAAAGCTCTCGACCTTCGGTGACAGGATCGACGTCGTCGTCGGTGACTTGAATAATCGCGAAGCGATCAAGGCTTGCGTCGCGGGCGCAGACGCAGTGATGAGCGCGCTGGGGCCTAACAGTCTGAAATCGCGCGCGAAGCGGCCGATCAAGCGCGGCCTCAGTACGATTATCTCCGTCATGGAAGAGCAGAAGGTTCGTCGGCTCATTCAAATTTCGACGGCCGCCTATCGTGATCCGAAGGACGGCTTCGACTTCAAGTCGCGAGCATTCGTGCTGCTGTTCAAGCTGATCGTTCACAACGCCTATGACGACATCAAATCGACCGCTGAACTGGTGAGCACCTCACGCCTGGATTGGACGCTGGTACGGATTCCCAACCTGAAGGATGGACCCGCAACAGGTCAGGTGGACATTGGCTGGTACGGCAGGACGAAGCTCGGCACGAAGCTGTCGCGCGGGAACCTCGCGAAGTTCCTGGTCGATCAGGTCACGGCCAAGGAGTTCGTGAACGCAGCGCCGGGGATAGCCAATCGTAGCTGAGGGCAAAGGGTATCCGCGATCTGCGGGACAGACCCAGTCGCTCGTCAAGCGGAAGGAGAAACCTATGCCATCCGAGGGGTTCACGACGGCTGATGTGCCCGATCAGTCAGGCAAGTGCTTCATCGTCACGGGGGCCAATACCGGCATAGGCTTTGAAGTGGCGAGCGCGCTGGCGGCGCGGCGTGCGCGAGTGCTGCTCGCGTGCCGCGACGAGGCGAAGGCGAGAGCCGCGATGAGCCGGATTCGTCAAAAGACTTCGGGAGCTGAGCTCGCGTTCCTACCACTTGACCTGGCGGATTTGGCGAGCGTGCGACGGGCGGCTGAACTGGCCGCCAAGGAGCCGTGTGTCGACGTGCTGATCAACAATGCCGGCGTGCAGGGACCGACGCTCAAGCACACAGCGCAGGGCTTCGAGCAGACGTTCGGCGTCAATCATCTTGGCTGCTTCGCGTTCAGCGCGCTTATGCTGCCGAAGCTCATGGAAACGTCCGGATCGCGCATCGTCGTCACGAGCAGCGGGCAGCATAAGGGCGCGAAGATCGAGTGGAACGACCTTAACGCTCAGAAGAGCTACCGGTGGCTTCCACGCTATGGCGCCAGCAAGCTCGCGAACCTGCTCTTCGTCTTCGAGCTGGATCGGCGGCTGAGGGCGGCGGGAGCGCCGGTAACGGCGGTGGCCTGTCACCCGGGTCTTGTCGGGACAAACCTCGCCCGCGGCAGCTGGTGGGGCAACATAGTGATGTCGCTGATCGGCTTGCTATTCGCCACGCCCACCATGGGCGCCTGGGGCGCGCTGCGCGCAGCGACCGGACGAGTAAAGCCAGGCGGTTACTACGGGCCGACGGGATTCTCCGGGCTGCGCGGTCCTTCCGGTGAAGGTGTTCCCTCCGAGGACGCGAGGAATCCGCAGCTCGCCAAGCGACTGTGGGATGTGTCCGTCAAGATGACCAGGATCGACCCTGGCTTGCCCTCCGTCGATGGCCCGTCCTGACTTAGGGATGCAAGGCGCTGCAGTCGACGCGAAACGGCTCAATTAATCCCAGACTGTCGGTTCAACGACCAGAAGAATGAGATAATGCTGCAAATCGATCTTTACACCGAGATCACCTGCCCCTGGTGCATCATCGGGCATCACCGTCTCGACAAGGTCCTGGCGGAACGCTTCCCCGATCTGGACGTGGACATCCGCCAACATCCGGTCCTTCTGCTTCCCGATGCACCGGCCGAGGGCCTCTACATTCCCGATCTTCTCCTCTCGCGCTATGGCGTGACGGATCCGAAGGCGTCGTTCGCCCGGCCGGAGGTGGAAGCGCGGGCATCCGGCCTTGATCTCGACCTGAGCCGTCAGCCCTGGACCTACAGGACGCAGGCAGCGCACGGGTTGATCCTTGCGGCGCGAGCAAAAGGAACGCAGCATCAGCTCGCGGTCGCGATCACCGATGCCCATTTCCTGAAAGCAAGGAACATCTCAGACGCCGATGTCCTCGCGGACATTGCCGTGGCCTATGGGTTCGAACGCGAAGAAGCTCGTGCGACAGCGCTCGACCGCGAGCAACACAGACGTGTCGAGCAGGAGGCGGCCAAATCGATGGCGGCCGGGGTCAGGTCAGTGCCCCACTTCGTATTTGGCGGACGCATCGCCATCAACGGAGGACGCAGCGAAGACGAGATTGCATCGGCCATCCGTGAGGCTGCTGGTGTCGCCGCGTCCGCCTAGCAGCGACCGGGTCACCATCGCAGCGAAACATTCAGGGTTGCGCTCCAATGCAAAAGCGGCCGGCAACTTCCGCTCTATCGTCGGCCACAGGCCCATGCTTGCTCAAAGTCGTTTACACGCCTAGCCGAGTGGCGGCTGGAGGCCCACGCTCCGGGTGTCATTAGGTTGCGGCCGCGAGGACAAATTTGGGGATAACGCTAGTTCGTGAATTGTGAACTACGAGCTTTCGATAGCTATCGAAACGCCTACCTCGCCGAGACCCCGACGCACTATCCTTGAATATCCAAAAGCACGCCCCCTACTCCCACTCGATCGTACCGGGTGGCTTGCTTGTCACATCATAGACCACACGGTTGATGCCGCGGACTTCGTTGATGATGCGGGTCGCGGCTCGGCCGAGGAATTCCATGTCGTAGTGGTAGAAATCCGCCGTCATGCCATCGACCGAAGTGACGGCGCGCAACGCGCAGACGAACTCATAGGTGCGGCCGTCGCCCATGACGCCGACGGTCTGGACCGGCAGCAGCACGGCGAATGCCTGCCAGATTGCGTCGTAAAGGCCGGCCTTACGAATCTCGTCGAGATAGATCGCATCGGCTTCGCGCAGGATGTCGAGCTTTTCGCGAGTAATGCCGCCCGGGCAGCGGATGGCAAGGCCCGGACCCGGGAAGGGATGGCGGCCGATGAAGCTGTCGGGCAGACCGAGCTCCTTGCCTAGCACGCGTACTTCGTCCTTGAAGAGTTCGCGCAGCGGCTCGACGAGCTGCATCTTCATGCGCTCGGGCAGACCGCCGACATTGTGGTGCGACTTGATGGTGACGGACGGGCCGCCGGTGAAGGAGACGGATTCGATCACATCAGGGTAGAGCGTGCCTTGGCCGAGGAAATCGGCGCCGCCGAGCTTCTTGGCCTCCTCCTCGAAGGTTTCGATGAACAGGCGGCCGATGATCTTGCGCTTCGTTTCCGGATCGGAAACGCCCTCAAGCTCGCCGATGAAGCGGTCGGAGGCATCGACATGGATCAGGTGTAGATTGTAGTGCTCGCGGAACATGGCGACGACTCCAGCCGCCTCGTCCTTGCGCATCAGGCCGTGATCGACGAGGATGCAGGTCAGCTGGTCGCCAACGGCCTCGTGGATGAGCAGGGCTGCAACAGAGGAGTCCACTCCGCCGGACAATGCGCAGATGACGCGCTTGTCGCCGACCTGCTTGCGAATATCTTCGACGGCCTTCTGGCGGTAGGCCGACATGGTCCAGTCGCCCTTGATGCCGGCGATGTTATGGATGAAATTCGCAATCAGCTTGGCGCCGTCGGGCGTATGCACCACTTCCGGATGGAACTGCACGCCGTAATATTTGCGCTTCTCGTCGGCGATGAAGGCGTAGGGCGCGTTGGACGAGGTCGCAACAACTTCAAAACCCTCAGGCAGCTTCGTCACGCGGTCGCCATGGCTCATCCAGACCTGATGGCGCGAACCCTTGGACCAAAGGCCCTCGAAGAGAACGCAGTCCTCATCGACCTCCAGGAAGGCGCGGCCGAATTCGCGGTGATGGCCGCTTTCCACCATGCCGCCAAGCTGCATGCACATCGTCTGCTGGCCGTAGCAGATACCGAAGACCGGAAGGCCGCTGTCGAAGATGATCTGCGGCGCCCTAGGCGATCCTTCGTCCACTGTCGAGGCCGGGCTGCCGGACAGGATCACGGCTTTCGGCTGAAGGCGCTGGAAACCTTCTTCGGCGGATTGGAAGGGAACGATCTCGCAATAGACACCGGCTTCGCGCACGCGTCGTGCGATGAGCTGGGTCACCTGGCTGCCGAAATCGACGATGAGAACGCTGTCGGGATGTGCTGTCTGGGTCATGGCGAGCCTTTAATGAAAAGCGCCTCTTCTTGCAATGCGGGAATTCAGCTGCAGCAGGCTTTTATTGTCCCGATTGTCCCTGCTTCCAAACCCTCAGAACCAGAAAACGCCGTCCTCCAGAGCGGTGAAGAGGCTATCGACGGCATAGGAAAGCTTGCGGTCGACGATATGCAGATACTCGGTCCAGCCGGAAATATGCTGAAGTTCGACCGCGCCATCCGAAATGCCGCGAAGGCCGATCAGCGGCAGCTTGTAACCCTGGCAGGCGCGCAGCACGGCATAGGTTTCC
Source organism: Rhizobium sp. BK650 (assembly GCF_014195325.1). Lineage (GTDB taxonomy): Bacteria > Pseudomonadota > Alphaproteobacteria > Rhizobiales > Rhizobiaceae > Rhizobium. Next base: position 258,162 of record NZ_JACIBK010000002.1, read on the forward strand.
ATATCGACCATGTCGGCCGCGATATTAGCATAGGCGGCACCGGAGACGACATTGCCGCCGGTGGAAAGAGTGGCTTCGGGAATGCCGGGGATGCGCAGCGGCAGGTCGAGATCCGCCGGGAGGTCGAGGAAGGGCGTTTTACCTCTTTCGAAGCCGAGCGGCGAGGCGTCCATGTCGCGATAGGAAACCGTGGTGACCTGATAGACCTCGGTCTGCTGCAGGCGCGCCGAACCGGCCGAGCCGAGCGAGACGACGAGATCGGGCAAATCGTCGGATGCATCGAGACGGGAAAGGGATTTGGTGATCGCAATCGCAGCCTCGACCGGCCCGACGCCGGTCATCAGTGGTTCGATGCGTGAACGCAGGAAGGGTCCATATTCGGCCTCGGCCGCCATGACGAACAGGATCGACTTTCCTGCGACCGACTTCAGTTCGAACTTCATCCCGTAATTCCCTCTCTTCCGCGAATGACCATCATCGTTCCGGTCATGGAGGCGATGAGCTTGGCCGGCCCGTCGCTGATCGCATAACCTCGCCCATCGGCAACGATAATGTTGGAACCGGGTTTGGTGATTTCGCCCCTGAAGAGGAAGCGTTCGCCGCGCCCCGGCGACATGAGATTGACCTTGAACTCGATCGTGAGGATCGAGGCATCGGCATCGATAACGCTATAGGCGGCAAAACCGCAGGCCGAATCGAGCGCTGCGGAAATGATGCCGGCATGCAAAATGCCGTGCTGCTGTGTCAGTTTGACGTCGAAGGGAAGCTCGATTTCCACCATGCCGTGCTCGACGCGCGTCAACTCCGCGCCGATGGTATGCATGGCCGCCTGTCGTGCAAAACTCTGGCGGATCCGCTCCCGGAAGTCGCCTCTGTCGGTATCGTTCATCGCAGCCCTCTCGCGACCGCGAAAGTGGCATGGTCGGCCGGATTCGACAAGGTTGCAATCCGGCTCCTCATGCTTTTGTCTTTCAGCCAAGGCTTTTTGAACACGCGACCTGTCGGTAGTTGCCGATGCGGCCCCGTCGCGATTGAGCATCGTTTTTGCCTATTTGTGCCATGGGATATCTTCTGAACAGGCTTCCACGGGATTATGATCGCTCGAACCTGAGGGCGAGCCGATGAAGAAGTTTCCTCAATCTATGAGCGATTACGAGGCTTGGCTGGCAAACGAGCTGGAAAACGAGCTCGTGCAGGAAGATCTCGACGAGAAGCACCGAAAGATGCGTGAGGAAGCATTCTACTTCCTTCGCGCCACCTATTGGCGCTGGGCGGAGATCATCTATGACGTCAAGCCGGAGCTCGCCGATATGCCGCAAGTGCTGTCGATCGGGGATACGCATCTGGAGAATTTCGGAACCTGGCGGGATATTGAAGGACGGCTCGTCTGGGGGGCCAACGATTTCGACGACGCAGCAATCATGCCTTATGGGCTGGATCTCGTGCGGCTGGTGGCAAGTGCCGTTTTGGCCCGGCGGGACGATGAGATTTCCGGCAGGGCGATCGCCGAGCTCATTCTCGCCGGCTATGTACGCGGCCTTGACCATCCGGCTCCGATCAATTTGGAGCGCGATCATCCTTGGCTGCGCGACAAGCTTTTGCTTTCGGAAGAGGAGCGGGAAGATTTCTGGAAAAAATGCGACAAGCGCCAGCCCGGCAAAAAGCCGGTGCCCGGCCGTTTTGTCGAAGCCTTGAAAAACGCGCTGCCGAAGGGTTCGGGAAGCGTCACGCCCGTGCCGGTGACGAAGGGAACGGGGAGTCTCGGGCGGCCGCGTTTCATCGCTTATGTGAAGGAGTGGCGCGGCGGACCCGTGCTGCGTGAAGCCAAGGCGCTTGTGCCCTCCGCCTGGTCGTTGGCGCGGCCTGGAGATTACGTCATCAGGACCGGGGTTATCGCCGCCGGGCGGATGCGCAGCCCTGATCCTCATTTCGCCGTATCGGGCCGCATTCTCGTTCGCAGGCTCTCGCCGAACAGCCGCAAGATCGAGATCAAGACCGATGCGAAGACCCTGCTGAACGGTTCGATGCTGGAACTGATGGGATTTGAGATTGCCAACTGTCATTCGGACGACGCAGCAGGTGCTACGGCAATACGCAATGACCTGCGCTCTCGCGGCGAAGACTGGCTTTATGAGGCGGCGCGGGTATCCGCCGAAGCCACGGAAAGGGAATGGAAGGCCTACCGCACGGACGCTTGATGAGCGATATGCACGATATGCTGATCCCAGGCGACATCGCTGTGAGCGGACAGGAAATCGCCGTCATAGGAAGAAACTGCAAAGCCGCCGGGGGCAGGCGCAATGCCTGCGGCATCCGGGACGTTCTCCTCGCGTAGCACCTTGCCCGTCTTGGCATCGATGGTGATAGACGCGCCGCCGATCGGCGAGGTGACGCCGACCAGCCCTTCCCTACGGTTGACCGCGATTGCCCCGACATAATTGGCAAGTCGCCGCGTCGTCTCCTCGGGCAGATCGATGAAAACAAGATGCTCGCCTTTGGCGAAATGACCAACGAGTGGCGGCAGATCCTTGCGATGGCCTTCATACTGACAGGCAAACCAGATGCGGCCATCGGCGTCGATATCGACATGCCGTGTTGAGACAGAGGACCATTGCTCTGGCAGCGTGTGTTTTTCGATCAGCGCGCCGGTCGTCGCATCGATGAGGACGAGCGACGGCTGCATATTGCCGAGATTGAGCTTGGTGCGGCCGAAATCCGGGTGGGTCTCGATGCCGCCATTGGCAACGATCAACATACGGCCGTCATCGGAGATCGTCATGTCATGCGGGCCGACGCCATAGCTTTCGTATTCGCCGATGCGGGCAAAACGATTCATCGCATCGTAGAGACCGATCATGCCGCGGTTGTTGTCGAAGTCGTTCTCGCTGGCGTAGAGCAGCCGCCCATCGGGCGAAAAGGCACCGTGGCCATAGAAATGCCGCCCCTCCGGCGAGGTGATGACAATGGGCCCTCCCTTGTTCCAGGGATCGAAGATCATGGCAAAGGTGCCTGGCCGGCGTGCGAAGGCGACTGTGCGGCCGCTGGCGGCGCTATAGGCCATGCCGTGGGCGCGGGCGGGCAGCGTCATCTGATCGACGATCTCGCCGCGCTCGGTGACCGTCGCTATGGCAAAGGAGCCGTTGGCGGCGCGGATGCCCGAGGCATAGACGGCATCGGCGCGCTGGACCGCCAAAAGTGCTTGCGGCTTCAACCCTGCAAGAAAGCCGATGCCGGCGGCCTTGATGAAGCCGCGGCGGTCGATAGCGGCGCTGCGCCACACCGGCTCAGTCTCCATCCGAGAAGGAGAAGCCGGCCGAAAGACCGATTGCCGTCCCATATTGATCGCTGATCGTGGTGATGAGATCACGGCTTTCGGTAAGTAGCATATCAAGCTTGGCCTTCTCCGAATCGCTGGTCGCAACCTCGATATCCGGGTTCAGCTTCGACACGCCGTCGATGATCGTCTTCAGCTTGGTATCGATCGCCTCGGCGACCTGCTTCTTCTCCGGCGGCAACAGGTCGGCCATCCCGGCCTTCTGCCAGAGTATGCGGATACCTTCTAGATTGGCGGCGATGGACTTCCAAGTGTTCTTCGAGCGCCAGTAGATCGCCATATGTGGGCGAGCGGGCGTATCCTTGCCTTTGTAAAACTGCTCGAGCCGCTGGTCGCGGACATTCTCGGCGCCGTGGACGAGGATGCCGAGTAGAGCGGTAACGGCTTCCTTGTTGTCCATGAAGTCATTGCTCTGCGGCCCGGGATGCTTCCAGCTCACCTGCACGCCGTCGGGCTTCTCCCAGGCGGCGACCACTTCGCCGGCCTCGCGCTGGATATTGCCCGCCACTGCCTGGCCGTAGAGGCAACGGAAGCCGCCCTTCTGCTTGATGAGGTCCTCCGAGCCGTTGCCATAGAGAACATATTCGAGCGCTGTCAGGCCCTGCAGCGCCACACTCTTGCCGGCGATCGCGTCGACGGTCGCGTCTTTTGGATCCGCCTTGGCGATCAGCGCCTGAACCTGCTTGAGGCCAACCCCTTTGCGGTCAGGGTAGAAGAGGATGTGTTCGAAGAGATTGTCCTGGATGACAGGACCGGTCTGCACGATTTCGATCGTCGACCAGTAGCGGATTGTATCGTCGAAAGCAGATTTGGCACGGTCAAGCGTCTGCTGCGTCCCGGCAGCGCAGAGATCGTTCATAGCTGTCGTCAGCCGCGCGGATGATTGCTGCATGTTGCGATAACCGGGCCGGATGACCTCATCCACGGCACGTTGCATGACCGAAGGCACGGCATCCTCGTTGAGGCCCGAAGCGGGTGCGGCGCTCTGGGCGCCGGCCGATGTGGCAAGGCCGGTCAGGGCGAGGCAAAGGAGGGTGTGCCAGGGGCGCATCAAAGTGACTCCAGAAATGCAATTAGAGCCTCTCTATCGTCTTTTGACAGCGAGGAGAATGCGTTACGGGCTTTTTCAGCTTCGCCGCCATGCCAGAGGATCGCTTCGGTGAGATTTCTGGCGCGGCCGTCGTGCAGGAAGAAACTGTGTCCGCTGACAGTCCGGGTCAGTCCTATACCCCACAGCGGAGGCGTACGCCATTCACGTCCGTCTGCAAATCCCACCTGCTGGCCATCAGCAAGGCCGTCGCCCATGTCGTGCAGCAGGAAATCTGAATAGGGCCAGATAAGCTGGAAGGATTGCGCTTTTTCGGCCGTATCGCGGCGGGTAACGAACTTCGGGACATGACAGGAAATGCAGCCCGATTCATAGAAGATCTTCTTGCCACGTAGGGTCTCGGCAAAGCTTGCCTTGCGGCGGGCTGGCACAGCGAGGTTCTCCGAATAGAAGGTGACGAGATCGAGTACCGGGCCTGGAGCCTCCTCGTTACCGAGGCGTTTCTGCACGCCGATTGGCATGACGAGGCACATTGACTCAGCTGCAGTGCAATCGCCATGGGCATCGGGTCTGTCCGGTGTCGAAATGCCGATATCGTTGAAGAAGGCATCGGCGCTCTGATCGCGCACATTGGCATTCTGCGCCTTCCAGCCGAAGCGGCCGAGTGCGATCTTGCTGGTGCGATGGTCGCGTACGGTGGCTGCCTTCCCAGATATGCCGTCGTGATCCAGATCGTCAGGATCGGCATACGCGAGGATATCGGCCTCGGGAATGGCTTGGATGAGCCCAAGGCCGATCATCGGAGGAGCGACGCGCGCCGAGATTGTCGTCGCAGGGTCGAGTGGACCATAAGCGAGGTCCTTGACGGAATAAGCGGGCTTACGCAGCCGCACCGTCTCGCCATCGGCAAGTGTGACCGCTTCCTCCGTATAGGTAATCGCGACCTTGCCCTCGGCCGGAAGCCCGGGAACGGCGAGATCCTGAAGTTGGTGACCGTAAACCGGATCGGGGAAAGTGACGACATCCGCATCGGCGAGCGCCTTTTCCTCCTCAGGCGTCTTTGCCGCACGGGCAAGGCGCAGGAACATGGAGGTGGCGCTCGGGCCGCCTTCCGGCGGTTTGCCGCGGCCATCGTTGAGATGGCAGCTCATGCAGGAGCGGGCGTTGAAGAGCGGGCCGAGGCCGTCGGAGGCCTGCGTCGAGGAGGGCGCGGAAACCCAGAGCTTGCGGAAGAGCGCGTTGCCGAGCCGGAAATTCTGCTCTTCCTCGAAAGGGATATTGGCCGAAATATGAGAGAAGCTGTCTTCGGTGACCGGATCGACGGAGGTCGCCGCACCCGCCTGCATGGCCTCGTATGGCTCGGCCTTACTGAAGTCGCTGGTCGGCCGTGTGATTTCGTCGACACGCTTCAGGTCCGCATCGGAAAGGTCGGTCCGTCTGGTTGGAAGATCGAAGGCGCCGGCGATGGCGACGGGAAGCCCGGCGAGCATAGCGCAAAAAGCTGCGCTGACAAGGAGACGACGGGCCGGTTCATGCGACATTACAAGGGTTCGGGCCGCTCCGGTTTCAGAGCGGCCCGCCTTTTGCTTATTTGAAGACGGCGTTAGGATTATCCAAGCTGTCGGAACCTTCAAGCTCGACGGTGCCGAGGTCAAGTGCGGCAATAACGCGCTGGACCGACTTCGTTTGGTCTATAAGCCCGTCGATGGCGGCCTGGACGACGGCGTTGCCTTCCTTGTTGCCCTCGCCGATCATCTGGTCGTACTTCTCGACCGTCTCGCCGCGCTTGGCCATGGCGTGCATGGCATCCAGCGTTTTGTTGAGTTTGCCGGTCATTTCGGCGTCGAGGGCCTTGTCCTTTGCTGCGACGAGGTCGTGCAGCGACGGGCCGGTCATCTTGGTGCCGTCGACGCGGGTATATTCGCCCGTATAGGCGGCGGCGATGCCGATCGCGTCGTTCAGATGCGAATTGTAGGTATTGTCCGAGAAGCAATCATGCTCTTCTTCCGGATCGTGCAGCAGCAGGCCGAGCTTCATGCGCTCGCCGGCGAGCTCGCCGTAGGAAAGCGAGCCCATACCCGTCAGGATGGCGACGAGGCCAGCCTTCGGATCAGCTTCGACATGCTTGGTGGCTTCGCCATCCGCCGCCCAGTCGTCGGTCATTTCCTGCAGGTCGGAAACGAGCAGCGTGGAAGCTGACTTCAGATATTCGGCGCGGCGGTCGCAATTGCCATGCGTACAATTCTTTAGATCGTAATCCGTGGCGGGGCGCTCGCCGGCGCCCGGTCCGGTGCCATGCAGATCCTGGCCCCAGAGCAGGAATTCGATGGCATGATAACCGGTCGCGACATTGGCTTCGATACCGCCGGCTTCGGCCAGCGTGCCGGAGAGGAATTCGGGCGTCAGTTTGGAAGCATCGACATCCTTGCCGTCGATCTTGATCGTCTTGTTGGCGATGACGTTGGCGACATAGAGAGAGTTCTCATCGCTTTCGGTGCCGTAGGAGGGATCGACGTAATCGATGAGGCCTTCGTCGAGCGGCCATGCATTGACCTCGCCTTCCCAGTCGTCGACAATGGGGTTGCCGAAACGATAGACTTCCGTCTGCTGATAGGGAACGCGCGCCTTTATCCAGGCGTCCCTGGCAGCCTTCAGCGTCGCGTCGTTAGGCGTCTTCAGCAGCGCATCTATCGCTGCATCGAGCGTCTTGGCTGTTGTCAGCGAATCCTCGTACTTGGCATGGGCGATTTCGGCATAGTGCTTCACGACAGCGGCTGCGTCGATTTCCGCGTGGGCGGGAAGGGCGAGCAGGGCGGCGGGGGCAATCGCCAGCGCGGCTGCGCGGAACGTGCGTCTGAGCTTCATAATCCTCTCCTGTGACGGATTTCCGTCTGAATCCGGCAACGTCTCTTCGCGCAAAAGCAAACTGGTGTCAAATACTCTAGTTTGGAATGGTTTTAGGACGATGTCCGTTGCTGTCGCCGTCGGCTCAGCCGTTCCTTCTCAGGCGGCAGAAGAAGAAGCCGTCCGTATCCGTCGAAGCCGGCGTCAGCGTGATGGTCTTGCCGTCAGAGGAACGCGGGCGCGTTCCTGCCTGGCCGAACAGGCTGTCCCAGGCGGGCAGGGCGCTGATGATTTCGAAATCGCCGTTGTCGGCAGCAAATCGCCGCACTTGTTCTTCATTTTCCTGCGGCAGCACCGAGCAGGTGACGTAGATCAGCTCGCCGCCCGGGCGCACGAAGCTGCTTGCCTGCTTGAGCGCCTCCTGCTGCTGAGCTGTACGTTCATCGAGATTCTTTGCGGTCAGCCGCCATTTCGTATCCGGGCGGCGTCGCCAGGTGCCGGTGCCGGTACAGGGCGCATCGACCAGAACCTTGTCGCAGCGATCACGCAGATTGGAGAGGTCCTTGGCATCGTCATGGACCTGCACATTGCGGGTGCCGGCGCGCTTCAGCCGCTCGATGATCGGCGCAAGCCGCTTACGATCAGCATCATAGGCGTGGACCTGGCCCTTGTTGTGCATGGCGGCGGCCATGGCGAGCGTCTTGCCGCCACCGCCGGCGCAGTAATCCAGCACCTGCTCCCCATCCTTCGGCAGCACGAGATCGGCAACGATCTGTGATCCCTCGTCCTGAACTTCGAACCAGCCCTTCTGGAACGAAAGTTCGGCGGTGACGTTGGGAAGACGTGAGGCTCCTTCGCCGGCGGGAATCCGGATGCCATAGCGTGCGATCTTCGCCTCGTTTGCGCCCGCACGTTCCAGCGCCTTCACGGCCTTTTCGCGGGTAGCCTTCAGGATATTGGCGCGCAGATCGAGTGTCGGGCGCCCGGCAAGTGCCTGCGCCTCGGAAAGCCACTCGTCGCCGAAAGCCTGCTCGAAGGAGGATTGGACCCATTCTGGAATATCGCCCTGAACATGTAGCGGCGCATCGGAAAGAGAACGGCTGGTGAAGGCCGCAAGCGCTTCTGTCGAGAGCGGTGTGGGCGCAAACTTGTCGTCGGCAAGTTCGGCAGCCAGCGTTTCCGGCGTGAAGCCCCATTGGCGGAACATGACGGCATGAGCAATCGCGACGGCGCTGTCGTCGTCCATCAGGTAGGCATGGGAGAGCCGCATGCGCAGCGCGTCATAGACGATGTTGCCGATCGCCGCCCGGTCGCCGGAGCCGGCGAAACGGTGGGCGAGGCCCCAGTCCTTCAGCGCATCGGCAACGGGCCTTTTGCGGGCATCGATATCAGCCAGAACCGAGATCGCCCCTTCGAGGCGGCCGCCCAAACGCATTCAAACTTCTCCTGTTGCCTTGGCTGGTGAACTATCCGCGCAAGAATGAGCACCCAGAAACCTGACCGGCTGGGCAGATTGTTCACAAGTCTCAACCGCGTGGTACCCGCGATTGACGGCAAGAGCAAGCGCCGCATCCGGCGCAGATATTGTGCGGAGGACTTAACCTCAGCTGATGACTTCGTAGCAGACCTTCGCAGTGCCTGTAGAGACCATGCCGATATTCTGTGCAGCAGCGCGCGACAGATCCAGCACGCGACCGCGGATGAACGGACCACGATCATTGATGCGAACGACGACGCTGCGGCCGTTGTTGCGGTTGGTGACCTTCACCTTGGTGCCAAATGCCAGAGAGCGATGTGCGGCTGTGTAGACGGCCGGGTTCATGCGTTCCCCGGAAGCAGTTTTGGAGCGAAGTGCGTACCACGAAGCACCGCCGCATCCGTTGGCAGCAAATACTTCAGCCGGGAGGGCGAAAGAACAGGCTGCAATCGCTGCGACAGTGATTAGAGAACGGCAGATTTTCTTCAAAACGGATTGTCCCTCAACTATTGAACTCACGCCTTTGCGGGCGGCGGGGCTTAAATCCGGCGAAAAATGGCGAAAAAGTGCCAAAGGCGATCACGGAATGCTACAGTCTGTAATATTTGTGATTCCGATAACATTGCGGTAGCAGGACACCGCTTTCGCAACTTGTGGAAAAAACCCAATAAAATCAGCTAAAATATGAACGATTTTTTCGCAGAAATGCTAAGTATCTGATGATGGCGTCAAATCACAAAATTTTTTTACTCAGCCTGCCATATTTGCTGCCACATTTGCGCAAATTTAAGGGCTGTTAACCATAATGCGGAGCGAAATTCAGCTCGTGAAATTTAGAAAGTAGGAATTTTCTACTCTTTACGGGTTATAACCCGCTCACCCGAACGGGAGGGCTTCGTCAGCCTTTCCAGCGGCCGTTTTCCCAAAGTTGGGCGAGCGACATCGGATAGTCGGGGAAGGCAAAACGGTAGCCTGCAGCCTTCAATTTAGCATTCGAAACCCGCTTGTTCTCGCCATAGAAAGAGCGGGCCATCGGCGTCATCTCGGCTGTCTCAAAAGCCTGTTCGGGCGGCGGCTCCACCCCCATCAGGCGGGCCGCTTCGACGATAACATCCTGCGGCGGGCCGGGCCGGTCGTCTGTGACATTGTAGATGCCGCCGAGCGCGTGCTCTGACAGAAAGCGGGTCGAAGCGCCGATATCCTCAACGCGGATGCGGTTGAAGACCTGGTCCTTCTTGATGATGCGACGCGCCGTGCCGCGGTCGAGATTGACGAACGCATTGCGTCCCGGCCCATAGATGCCGGCCAGACGCAATATTGCGGCCGGCACGTCCCGCGCGCGGCCAAGCGCTAGCCAGCCCTCCTCGGCTTCCAACCGTTCCTTCGAGCGGCCGGAGACCGGCACGCAAGATGTTTCTTCCGTTACCCAGCCGCCCTTATGGTCGCCATAAACGCCCACGGTGGAGAGATAACCGATCCATTGAAGGTCGGGCAGAAGTGCCGTGCCATCATAGCCGAGCAAGGCGAGCAGCGGATCGGCATCGCGCGGCGCGATCGACTGGATGAGATGGGTGACATCCGCCATCGCCTTCCGCAGCTCATCGCCCAAAGTCTCGCCATCGAAGAGGAAGGTTTCAATCCCCGCGTTCCGCAACTCCTCGGCTTTCTCCTGCGAACGAGTCGTGCCGGAGACGCGTATGCCGCTCTCGCCAAAGGCCTCGGCGATCACAGTGCCGGAATAGCCGCAGCCAAAGATCATCACGTGCATCAACTTACCCCCGCCAGTCGCCATTCGTTGAGGACGTCTTCGTTCGACTCATTTTCCCTTTGTGCGGCAAAGGCTCCGAATTCGCCAGCCTCCATAAGCCTCGATAGTGCCCAGACCGCCATGCCGCGAACAACAGGCGAGGCATCGAAGGCGAGCAGGCGACATTGTTCGATTAGGCTCCGCTCGCCGGAATTGCCGGCAGCGATCAGTACGTTGCGGATGAAGCGGTCACGGCCGATGCGCTTGACCGGCGAGCCGCTGAAGAAGGTCCGGAAGGTCGGATCGTCGAGCGTCAGAAGGAAGGCGATGGAGGGTTCCTTCAGATCCTCGCGAGCCTTCAGCTTCATTTCCGAGGCTTCGCTGGCGAACTTGTTCCACGGGCACGCGGCAAGACAATCGTCGCATCCATAGATGCGATTGCCGATCAGTGGCCGGAACTCGGGATCGATCGCTCCTTTGTGCTCGATACTCAGATACGAAATGCAGCGTCGCGCATCCATCTGGTAGGGTGCCGGAAAAGCGGCGGTCGGGCAGGCATCGAGGCAGGCGCGGCAGGAACCGCAATGATCCGTCTCCGGCCTGTCGATGTTGAGCTTAGCGGTCGTGAACATGGAGCCGAGGAACAGCCAGGAACCGTGTTCGCGGCTCAGGAGATTGGTGTGTTTGCCTTGCCAGCCGAGACCGGCGGCCGCGGCGAGCGGCTTTTCCATGACGGGTGCGGTATCGACAAAGACCTTCACGTCCGCGCCCGCCCTGGCGGCAAAGCGCGTCGCAATCTCCTTCAGCCGGCCCTTGATAACGTCATGATAGTCGCGATTGCGGGCATAAACGGAGATCGCTGCCTTGTCCTTCTTGCCAAGAACGTCGCGGGGGTCCTCATCCGGCCCGTAATTGAGGCCAAAAACGACGATGGAGCGCACATCGCTCCAGAGGACGCGCGGATCGCCACGGCGCTCGCGCGTCTCCGCCATCCATTCCATGCTCCCATGCCGGCCTGCATCGATAAATTGGCCGAGCCGTTCCTTCGCTTCAGGAATCGAATTCGGACCGGTGATGCGGCAGAGATCAAAGCCGAAAGCGACCGACTCCGCCTTCACGAAGGTGGTCAAATTGTCGCGGCGCTTCCGCTCTCTGATATCGACTGTCTTCGTTTCGGGCATCAAAAGCCCTCGTCAGAAATCCAGATCGGCGTAATGGGAAACCGGCGTCAGTCCGCGTACGCGCTCGGTCAGCATCGGCCGGAAGGAGGGGCGCGATTTCAACCGCTGGTACCAGTCCTTGGCGAGCGGCGATTCCGACCAGTCGATTTCCCCGAGATAATCGAGGATGGAAATGGAGGCTGCGGCGGCCAGATCAGCGTAACTCATCCGGTCGCCGGCAAGCCACTGACGCGAGCCTGCGAGCCAGGTGAGATAACGCATGTGCTGGCGGATATTGGCGCGTGCGGTACGCAGCACCTTGGAATCCGGAGCTCCTCCGCCCTGATCCGCCGTCATTTGCAGCTTGTAGACGCGTTCACGCGCCAGCGGCTTTGTGACGTCGTTTTCCATCTTCTGCATAAACCATTCCGTCAGGCGGCGGATTTCCGCGCGCTGGAATGGATCTTCGGCGAGCAACCGGCGGTCGCGCTTCAACACGCCATGCGTCTCGTCGAGATATTCTGAGATGACGGTCGCGCCACAGAGCGCCCGCATGCTGTCATCGACATAAACCGGCAGCGTACCGGCCGGGTTGAGCGCCAGGAAGTCGCGGCGCTTCTCCCAGGTCTGTTCCTCGATCAGCTCAGCCTGATAGCCGTATTCGGCCAGGATGAGCCTGACGAAGCGGGATGCGGACGACATGGGATGATGATAAAGCGTGGGCATCGATACTCGGACTTTGATTGCGATAGATGGGCTAAGGGCGCGCCGACTATACCGCCCTAGTCATGACTCATTGGTTGAAGCTATAGGAGCTTGGCTCCTCCAATACAAGCGAATCGGGCCGCACATGCCTGACAACGGACAAAACATGACTGCATGGATCATCGCAACTCCCGCCCGCTTTTTCTTCCCCCGCTCTGGCGAATTATGATTGTGCAGTGCAATATGCGCCTGATCGCTATTCCAGTCCGACCGAACCCCCAACCGGAGACACTTTATGGACTATGTAAGCTCTATAATTCTGGGCATTATAGAAGGGATTACCGAGTTCCTGCCGATATCGAGCACCGGCCACCTGATCATTGCCGAACAGTGGCTTGGCGCACGCAGCGAGACGTTCAATATCGTCATTCAGGCAGGTGCGATCCTCGCCGTCACGATCATCTATTGGCGCCGTCTGCTCGATCTGCTGCTTGGCTGGCGCGATCCCAAGAACCGGGACTATGCCTTCAAGCTGATCATCGCATTTCTGATTACGGCGGTCCTCGGTCTTATCGTCAAGAAGCTCGGTTTCGAACTGCCGGAAAACGCCACGCCGGTCGCCTGGGCACTGATCATCGGTGGTATCTGGATGATTTTTGCTGAATGGGCCGCCGCCCGTCGCCCCCCGAGCACGCACATCACCTGGCTCGTGGCTGTTCTGGTGGGTATCGCTCAGATCGTGGCGGGCGTCTTCCCTGGAACGTCCCGCTCTGGCGCGACGATCTTCGTCGCCATGCTAGCCGGTACGGCTAATCGCGCTGCGGCGACCGAATTCGCCTTCCTCGTCGGCATTCCGACCATGTATGCGGCGAGCGCCTTCTCGCTGCTGAAAACCGTCAAGGATGGCGGCGTGGCCAATGAGGATTGGACAGCGCTCGGCATTGCCTTCGTCGTCTCGACGGTTGTCGCCTTCATCGCCGTCAAATGGCTGCTGACTTATATTAGGAGCAACCGTTTCACGGTTTTCGCGATTTATCGCATCATATTGGGTGTCGTACTGCTCGGGATGGCGATGGCCGGCTTAATCGCCTGAGTCGCTAAATCTGCCGGCGACCGAATATGTGTCGCTTGCACCGGGATAAAAATAGAGCCGGCCCGAAAGAGCCGGTTCTTTTACTAATGAGTGATGGAGGCCGTCGAGCAGGGATCGACGCCATAGGCCGGCGAGCAACTGCCCTTCACCGCTGCGACGGAGCCCGGCGCAATGAAGGAGCCTGCGAGGATTACCAGTGCCGCACACGCAAAAAGAAGCGCGATTGACTTGCCCATCAGAAATAGCCTTTCACAGTGATTGCCGCACGCCTGCGAGGCGCCTTGAGTCCATCTGGAGTTGCGCGGGGTGTTTAGTCAGTGGAATAGCAAATAGCAATAAATGTTCCCGCTAAATTTGGTGTTAATTTCACTAATTTTCCTATGCGTCTTTTATGCAACGTCACACACTACCGAACGCGTCATGACACGTCATGCTTGCGCCAAGTTTGCAACTCACAAAAAGTAAAACGCCGCCCGCGAAACTTCACGAGCGGCGCTTGAACTGTCGGCTATCGATTCTCAGGCAGCCTTGCCGGAACCGGTATACTGGCCGTGCGGGCGATACTGCACCAGATAGGAGCCTAGCACCGAGGTCACCATCGTCGGTGTGATGCCAAGGCCCTTCAGAGTACGTCCTTCGGCTTCGGCTTCCTTGGAAACGACATTGTCATGTTTCAGCAGCTTGACCTGATCGGGCGTGATCGGCGGCGTAATGAATGGGACGAGCGAGGCAATGCTGCCGATCAAAGACGCGATGCTGAAGGGCAGAGAAACGAGCGAGTTCTTACGAGCCGTGACCTTGAGCATGGTCTCCATGCATTCACGGAAGCTCAGGACTTCGGGGCCGCCGAGCTCATAGATCTTGCCAGTTTCGACCTTGCCGTCGACGGCGCGGGCAACGGCCTCGGCGACATCTTCGACATAAATCGGCTGAAACTTCGTCTTGCCGCCGCCCACGAGCGGCAGAACCGGGAACGTGCGCGCCATGTCGGCGAATTTGTTGAAGAAGCTGTCTTCCGGGCCGAAGACGATAGATGGACGGAAGATCACCGCGTCCGGCTTGATCGACAGGATCGCCGCTTCCGCACGGCCCTTGGTGCGGCCGTAACTGGACTGCGAGCCTGAATTTGCACCGATGGCGGAGATGTGGGTGAGTGTCGCACCGGCGTTGCGGGCGGCTTCAGCTACGGCGCGGCCGCCGAATTCCTGCACGGCGTCGAACGTGTTACGGCCGCTCTCGAAGAGGATGCCGACACAGTTGATGACGTGATCAGCACCTTCGACTGCGCGATCGATCGAGTTGCGGTAGCGCAGGTTAGCCTGAACGAAAGAGATCTGGCCAACATTGCCGAGGGGCTGCAGAAAGCCGGCGAGATCGGGACGGCGCACCGCAACGCGGATGCGGTAACCACGCTTGGCCAGCGCCCGCACGACGTGTCTGCCGATAAAGCCGGACCCCCCGAACACGGTGACGAGCGGCGGCAGGTTGGCAAGGGTCATGGCAGGCTCCTCGAAAGGCTTTGGAATGCTGAGATAGATTTCGTCTTAGCCGAATCCCGGCGCGACGAAAAGAGCCATCGCGCCGCAGTTTTTACCTGTTTAAACAGGCTTAGACGCCTTCGACGACAACCATTTCGGCATCGGCCACTTCATGCCGGATTTTCGCAGCAGCTTGATATTCCGGCGAATTATAGCAGTCGACGGCATGCTGCATCGATGGGAACTCGATAACGACATTGCGGGCGCGCGCCTTGCCTTCCAGTTCGGTGATCGCACCGCCGCGGGCGAGGAAATTCGCACCGTATTTTTCGAAGGCAGGCTTTGCCGTTGCCACGTAGTCTTTGTAGCGCTCGAGGTCGCGCACATCGACACGAGCGATCCAGTATCCCTTGGCCATTATTCTCTCCCTTTCAGCGGTTTGCCGGCCAGAGCGCGGCAACCATTTCATTGAGGATCGCCCGTGCGGCTTCCTGCGGTTCCGGCGCCTTGACGATCGGCCGGGCGACAACGAGATGGGTGGAGCCGGCCTTCAACGCATCGGAAGGCGTCATCACCCGCTTCTGATCGCCCTTTTCAGAGCCGGTCGGCCGAATGCCTGGGGTGACGATCGCCATGTCTGGCCCAATGATTTCGCGCACGCTCGCCGATTCCTCAGCTGAGCAGACGACGCCGCCCATTCCAGCAGCACGTGCCTGCTCGGCTCGGCGCGCGACGAGCGTCTTCGGATCATATTGATAGCCGGCCTCGACGAGATCTTCGGCGTCCATCGAGGTCAGCACGGTCACGCCGAGCAGACAGAGGCCGGAGCCCTTTGCCGCTTCGACCGCCGCCTGCATCGCTTTCGGATAGGCGTGTAGCGTCAGCATCGACATGCCCATCTTGGCGATGTTCTCGACGCCTGACGCAACTGTGTTATCGATGTCGAGCAGCTTCATGTCGAGGAATATCTTCTTGCCGCTGGCGGCAAGGTCGCGGGCAAATTCCAGCCCGCCGGCAAAGACGAGCTGATAACCGATCTTGTAGAAGAGAATATCGTCGCCAAGCGCAGAAACCAATCTTTCCGCTTCGCCAATCGTTGGAACATCCAGCCCGACGATCAACCGCTCGCGTGCGTCCATCTCAAATCATCCCCGCCAGTCTTCGATGGGTGTCCAGTCGCATGATAGACGCCGGTCTGCAAGACCGAAAGCATAGAGATTGCCGCCACCGCCCGGCTGGTCGCGATCGCGTGCAATGGGTGCACTCATCAAATGGCACTTGAGGAGCGTTCCGACACCCCCATGGCCGACAAAGGCGATCGGTGCATTTTGATCGTGCGATGAGAGGATTGCTTCGACCGCAGAGACGATGCGGGCTTGCGCGTCGATAGCGCGCTCCCAGCCCTTAAAACTTTCCTGCGGATGGGCGAAGAACCAGTTGGCCGCCTCTTCAAACTTGTCTGGTGGCAGGAAGCCTGTCGCGGAGCGATCGTTCTCATGCATATGATGCACGATCTCGATTTTCACGCCGGAAGCCTCGGCAAGGATTTCCGCCGTCTCGATCGCCTTTGTCTCATCGCTGGAGATGATGCGGGTCAGGCGCTTTGCCCAGCCATTCGCTGCAGCCTTGCGGGCACGCTCGGTGCCAATGTCGGAGAGTCCCCATTTAGGAACCGGAATCTGCGGGTCGATCTTGACCTGAGGGTGAGTAATATAGAGGCCGAACATTTATCCGCGCCGATAGATCCAGAGTTGAGCTGGAGGAATATTGCGCACGATGAAATCAAAATGATGAATGCTGTAACGATCGGCATTGGCAACGATCGGCGAGACCGCGCCATAGGAAATCTGCACCATGGGCCGACCGGCGGGCATACGGTCGAGTAGGCTTTCCAGGAGCGCAATGCGCGCCTGCATAGGAAAGTTCAGAAGCGGTATGCCTGAGATCACGCAATCGAACCTCTGATCTTTGAGCGCACCTAACGTCCGGTCGAGGTCGAAGGCGTCGCCGTTAATGAAGGTCACACCAGGATAAAGCTGCACGAGATGCTGGTAGAAATCCGTCGAATATTCGATGGCGACCAGCTTTTCCGGCTTCACGCCATGAGCGAGGATCGCCTTGGTGATGGCGCCGGTGCCGGGCCCGAGTTCCAACACGGGCAGATCCGAATGCGGATTTGCGACACTCGCCATCTTGCGGGCGGTGATTGAGGACGTAGGCACGATCGAGCCGACAGTCTTCGGGCCCTGCATCATGCCTTTGAAGAAGCGGATCTCTTCGTCGAATTTTTTGCCGAGCCGTTCCTTGAGCCGCAATGCCATGCTGTCCTCCCATGCCTGCCGTCAACGCTCCTTTAATTGCAGGAGGATGAAGCAAAAACAAGGGGTGATGTCGCAATCAGAAAGGTTTTAAGAGCAAAAGCGACGCGCGTTTACACGCGCATCGGCATCAGCACATAAAGGGCATCGTCACCTGCGGTATCGCGCACGAGCGTGGGCGAACCGGCATCCGCCAGCAGGAAGATCGCCTCATCGCCGGAAAGCTGCGCAGTGATGTCGAGCAGGTACTTCGCGTTGAAGCCGATTTCCATTGGATCCGTATCGTAGCCGACGGCGACTTCTTCCGTAGCGCTACCGGAATCCGGATTGTTGACGGTGAGCAGCAGCTGACCGTCGGAGAGTGCAAGCTTCACGGCACGGCCGCGTTCCGACGAAATGGTGGAAACGCGGTCAACGGCCTGGGCGAAGCTCGTGCAATCGACGCGCATCTCCTTGTCGTTGTTGGTCGGGATGACGCGCTGGTAGTCCGGGAAGGTGCCGTCGATCAGCTTTGATGTCATGACGATGGAGCCGATCGTGAGGCG
The DNA here is from genome assembly GCF_014195325.1 of Rhizobium sp. BK650. Classification (GTDB taxonomy): domain Bacteria; phylum Pseudomonadota; class Alphaproteobacteria; order Rhizobiales; family Rhizobiaceae; genus Rhizobium. The sequence goes on from NZ_JACIBK010000002.1 coordinate 275,911, forward strand.
AATTTTGGCATCGGAAACTTCGATGGTGACGATCGCATCAGGTGCGTCCACGAGCTTCTGCAACTCGCCGACCGTCTTGCGCGGAATGATGATGCCGGGCATGCCTTCCGAACCGGAGGGTGCGTCCACATCGGCGCGGGCTAGGCGATGGCCGTCTGTCGCGACGGCGCGCAGTTTCAGGTCGCCGTTGCTTTCGATCGTGTGGAAGAAGATGCCGTTCAGATAATAGCGGGTTTCTTCCGTCGAGATCGCAAACTGGGTGCGGTCGATCAGCATCTTCAGGTCGCTTGCCTTCAGCTTGAAGGAATGCGTAAAGGTACCGGCCGTCAAATCCGGGAAATCGGATTCCGGCAGGCATTGCAGGGAGAATTTCGAGCGGCCGGACTGGACATTCATGGAGCCGCCGTCCTGTGTGGTGGCAAGAAGCACTTCTGCTCCATCGGGGAGCTTTCGCACGATATCATAAAGAAGATGAGCGGGAACGGTCGTGGCGCCTGCCTGCTCGACATTGGCAGGCGTCGCTTCGGTGATTTCGAGATCGAGGTCGGTCGCCTTCATGTCGAGGTTCTGGCCGTCCGCCTTCAGGAGCACGTTGGACAGGATCGGGATCGTGTTGCGGCGTTCGACCACGCGGTGGACGTGGTTCAGCGACTTCAAAAGGTTTGACCGCTCAATAGTAATACGCATGGGATGCTACCGCTTTCGACCTTCATTGTCCGGGCGCCTGCAAGCGCCGCGTCACTGCTTTCCCCTTTGGGAGAGGGGAGTGGACAGGCAAAATGGCAGAACTTTGCCAGCGATTGCAAGAGGCATGGCTGTCCGCAGGCCCGCAAATGCCGTTTTGCGGTGCAATGCTCACAGAAATTGCGGCCCCTTGTCGAAGCGGCACGGCTCGCTCATAAATAGAGGAGCCGGACGGGACGAAAGCGAGTGACATGACGGAAGAGATGACAGCGGAAACCGGCGCCCGGCGCGGCTTTCGCCTGCACAATATTGCGGTGCCGGCGCGCCCGCTCGAACCGGCTCTCTATCTCGTCGCAACGCCGATCGGCAATCTCGGCGACATCACGCTGCGTGCACTGGAAACGCTCGCCGGCGCCGACGTTTTAGCCTGCGAGGACACGCGCGTTACACGCATCCTGCTCGACCGCTACGGTATCCAGAACCGCCCTTTTGCGTATCACGAGCACAATGCCGATGAAGCCGGGCCGCGGCTTCTGCAGGCGCTTGAAGCCGGCAAATCGGTGGCGCTCGTCTCCGATGCCGGTACGCCGCTCGTCTCCGACCCCGGCTATCGCCTGGCGCAGCAGGCGATCGAGGCTGGCTACCGTGTCGTTCCTATCCCTGGCGCCTCTGCGCCGCTTGCCGCTCTCGTCGGTTCGGGCCTGCCGAACGACGCCTTTCTCTTTGCCGGCTTTCTGCCGACCAAGGACAAGGCGCGGCGCGACCGGCTCATGGAATTCGCAACCGCGCCGGCCACGCTGATCTTCTTTGAATCGCCCCATCGCATCGGCGCGACGCTGCTTTCGGCCGCCGATGTGCTCGGCGGCACGCGTGAGGCATCTGTCTGCCGCGAGCTGACCAAGACTTATGAGGAGTTCCGCCGCGGCACGCTCTCCGAGCTTGCCGCCTATTATGAAGAGCATGACAATGTGAAAGGTGAGATCGTCCTCGTAGTCGGTCCGCCGAAGCACGAGCCGGCGACCGCAGCGGATGTCGATGCGGTTCTCGCGGATCTTTCAAAATCTCTGCCGACGGCCAGAGCCGCGACGGAGGCTGCCCGTTTGACCGGCCTCCCGCGGAAGGTGCTCTACCAAAAGATACTCGACATGAAGGCGGCGAATGGCTGACGGCGAGGTTACGCTCCGCAGAAGAAAGGCGCTGCGTCGCGGCTGGGCGGCGGAGTATATGGCCGCCATTTTCTTGATGCTGAAAGGCTATCGCATTCTCGCTCTGCGTTACAAAACGAAGCTTGGTGAGATCGATATCATCGCCCGCAAGGGGGATCTGGCTGTCTTCGTCGAAGTCAAGGCACGCGCCGACGAGATCGGCGCTGTCAATGCAGTCTCCTATGCTTCACAAAAGCGTATCCAGGCTGCCAGCGATCTCTGGCTTGCCGGTCAACGCGATTTTGCTCGCCTTTCGCAACGCTACGATATTGTTGCGATATTGCCGCGGAAGCTACCTCGTCATTTCCCGGATGCTTTCTAAGCATAGCCATGAAGTCGTGAGCGGCCATGCTCCTTCCAACAAAATCCGCTGGCATAAACGAGCCTGCCTTCGTTAAAATTTTAGTGTCTGCTTGAACGCGCTTTTACGACTCTTTTGTTATCCACGGCCCAGCTAGGGGTAGCAACTGGGGGTAATTCATGGCCTGGAAGATGATGCTTGCAACCGCCGCCGCGACGGCTGCGCGGTCTGTGCCTTATGCTGGGTTGAAGTCGGCCGGCAAATCTTTTGTCGCGCAGGCAAGTGAAGGCATGGTGCTGAAGTCGACACCGATCAATCCGGATTGGATCATCAGCGGCAACCCGCAAGCGCGTACGGCGGAACATTCCCGAGGCCACGACGAAGCAGCACTCACGGCGATCTGGGATTGCACGGCTGGCGAATTCCGCTGGCGCTTCGGCTGGGACGAGACGGTCATGATCCTTGAAGGCGAGGTGCACGTGACCACCGAAGACGGCATGGAACGCACGCTGCAAACGGGCGATGTCGCCTTCTTTGCCGGGGGCACCTGGGCGAACTGGCGGGTGGACAATTACGTCCGCAAGGTCGCCTTCCTGCGCAAGCCCTTCCCGAAGCCGCTCGCCATCGCCTACCGCCTGCGCAACCTCTTGCGCAACAACGGCAACGCGGGCATCGCCGCCTGAAAGTGGCGCCCGCGAAAACATCCGAAGCCGTTGATTGCCGTTGCGTTTGATGTCTGACCGACCTAAATCTGGGCGGCATCAGCTCAAGGGATGGAAATGGCCAAGATCAAGAATGTAGCGGTCCAGATGGACCATGTCGCCGGTATCAATATCGCGGGCGATTCCACCTTCGCCATGAGCATCGAGGCGCAGGCGCGCGGCTACAAGCTCTTCCATTACACACCTGAGCGCTTGAGCTTCCGCGACGGCACGCTCTATGCGTCCGTCGAGCCGATGGTGCTACGCGACGTCAAGGGCGACCACTATGAGCTGGGCGCGCCGGAGCGTGTCGACCTGTCGACCATGGATGTCGTCCTGCTGCGCCAGGACCCGCCCTTCGACATGGCCTATATCACATCGACGCATCTGCTTGAGCGCATCCATCCCAAAACCCTCGTCGTCAACGATCCGGCCTGGGTGCGCAACTCGCCGGAAAAGATCTTCGTCACCGAATTTTCCGACCTGATGCCGAAGACGCTGATCACCAAGGATCCGACCGAGATCCGCCGCTTCCGCGACGAACTGGGCGATATCATCTTGAAACCGCTTTATGGCAATGGCGGTGCCGGCGTTTTCCATTCCACCAGGGACGACCGCAATCTGTCCTCGCTGCTCGAAATGTTCGGTCAGCTCTTCCGCGAACCCTTCATCGCCCAGCAGTACCTGCCTGACGTGCGTAAGGGCGACAAGCGCATCATCCTGGTCGACGGCGAATTCGCCGGTGCCATCAACCGTGTCCCGGCAGAGCATGACAGCCGCTCCAACATGCATGTCGGCGGCCGCGCCGAGCCGACCGAACTGACGACGCGTGAAAAGGAAATCTGCGCGCGCATCGGCCCGGCACTCCGCGAACGAGGCTTCCTGCTCGTGGGCATCGATGTGATCGGTGACTACATGACCGAGATCAATGTGACCTCACCGACCGGCATCCGTGAAGTGAAGAAGTTCGGCGGCGCCGACATTGCAAGCCTGTTGTGGGATGCCATCGAGCGCAAGCGCGGCTAAAGCAGTCCTGGCGAGAGTGTGCGCGGTTTTGCGTCTGGAATTGTATGATAAGAGCAATTCCCGCAAACTGCGTGTCGGTGTGCCTGGAGAAGGCGTTCCGCGTTTGATCGCCTTCGTTCCAACTTTACAACCCGTCACAATTGGACTGCCGTTTCTGGGTGAATCCGTTCGCTAATCGTTCTTGTTTTATTCTAAATTCCATGCCAAGTTGTGACCGCCTTCATAGGCAGGGTGTAAAAATATGGGGCAGAGGCATGGTGGCGCGCGTCAGCACGGTGGCATTTCAGGGGATTGAAGGTGTGCCGGTCGAGGTCCAGGTGATGGTCGCTCCCGGTAAGATGGGAATCCAGATCGTCGGCCTGCCGGACAAGGCGGTTGCGGAAAGCCGCGAGCGAGTGCAGGCCGCCTTGCATGCTTCCGGCCTGGCGCTGCCGTCAAAACGCGTGACGGTCAATCTCGCACCTGCCGACCTTCCCAAAGAAGGCAGTCACTTCGATCTTCCCATTGCACTCGGCCTGATGGCGGCACTCGGTGCGATCCCGGCAGACGCCTTGTCGGACTATGTCGTCGTCGGCGAACTCAATCTCGACGGTACGATTGCGGCAATCGCCGGCGCATTGCCGGCTGCCATCGGCGCCAATGCGCTTGGGAAGGGACTGATTTGCCCGGCAGAAAGCGGCGCGGAAGCCGCGTGGGCAGGTTCTGACGTCGATATCCTGGCACCCCGCAGCCTGATTGCGCTCGCCAACCATTTCCGCGGTACCCAGATTCTTTCGCGTCCGGAGCCATCCATCCGCCCCAACGCCGCCAACCTGCCCGACCTTTCCGAGATCAAGGGGCAGGAAAGCGCCAAACGAGCGCTGGAAGTGGCGGCTGCCGGCGGCCATAACCTCCTGATGGTCGGGCCGCCTGGTTCCGGGAAGTCGATGCTGGCCTCGAGACTGCCATCCATCCTGCCGCCACTCTCGGCTGCGGAACTGCTGGAAGTCTCGATGATTCATTCTATCGCCGGCCAGCTTTCCGGTGGAAAGCTCTCCGACCGCCGCCCCTATCGCACGCCGCATCATTCGGCGACCATGGCAGCCCTCATCGGCGGCGGCCTGCGGGCTCGGCCGGGCGAGGCTTCGCTTGCTCATCATGGCGTGCTTTTCCTTGATGAGTTTCCGGAATTCGCGCCGCAAGTGCTCGATGCCTTGCGCCAGCCGCTGGAAAGCGGCGAATGCGTCATCGCACGCGCCAATCACCGTGTCTCCTATCCGGCGCGGATCCAGCTCATTGCCGCCATGAACCCCTGTCGCTGCGGCATGGCGGGAGAACCCGGCCATACCTGTGCTCGCGGTCCGCGCTGCATGACCGATTATCAGGCACGCATCTCGGGTCCACTGATGGATCGCATCGATATTCGTATCGACGTGCCGGCTGTTTCCGCTGCCGATCTCATCCGACCGACGGCCGCTGAAGCGAGTGCCGACGTTGCCCGGCGTGTTGCGCGTGCCCGCGAAATCCAGCGCGAGCGCTATGTTGCTGCGGGCGCCGCCGGCATTTCCACCAATGCCGGTTGCTCGACGGCCATGATCGAGAAATTCGCGGAGCCGGACGTGGCCGGATTGCAGCTGTTACGCGATGCCGCAGACAAGATGAAGTTTTCGGCGCGCGGTTATCACCGCGTCCTCAAGGTCGCCCGCACGCTGGCCGATCTCGACGGCAAGGAAACCGTAAGCCGGATCCATCTTGCGGAAGCAATCTCCTATCGCGTTGCCGGCGCCCGGCTGACGGCAGCGGCATGATAAATGGGGCGCCGCAACGCCCCAGATCGGGTGAGAGGATCAACCAGGAGAAATTTCGGATCAGCTCCCCAAGCCTTCAAACAACGCCGTCGAAAGATACCGTTCGGCAAAGGAAGGGATAATGACGACGATGTTCTTGCCGGCATTTTCCGGACGACGTCCGACTTCGATCGCCGCAGTCAGCGCTGCACCCGAGGAGATGCCGACCGGCACGCCTTCAAGCTTCGCGACGAGCCTCGCCTGCTGGAATGCATCGTCATTACTGACGGTGACGACCTCGTCATAGATGCTGGTATCGAGGATCTTCGGGGCAAAGCCCGCGCCGATGCCTTGGATCTTGTGCGGGCCTGGCGTGCCGCCTGACAGGACCGGCGAGTCCGTCGGCTCGACGGCCACGACGCGGATATCCGGTTTGCGGCTCTTCAGCACCTGACCGACGCCGGTGATCGTGCCGCCGGTGCCGATGCCGGCAACGAAGATATCGACCTTGCCGTCCGTGTCGTTCCAGATTTCCTCGGCCGTGGTCTTACGATGGATTTCCGGGTTGGCCGGGTTTTCGAACTGCTGCGGAATAATGGCGTCGGGCAGCGAGGCAGCGAGTTCCTCTGCCTTGGCGATCGCTCCCTTCATGCCCTTTGAACCTTCGGTCAGCACCAGTTCCGCGCCGAGCAGCGCCAGCATCTTACGGCGCTCGACAGACATGGTTTCCGGCATGGTGAGGATCAGTCGATAGCCTTTGGCGGCCGAGGCGAAGGCAAGCGCGATACCGGTATTGCCCGATGTCGGTTCGATCAGCACGGACTTGCCGGGCGAAATCTTGCCCTGTGTTTCCAGGCTGTCGATCATCGCGACGCCGATACGGTCCTTCACCGAGGCGATCGGATTGAAGAATTCCAGTTTGGCGAGGATATTCGCCGCCACGCCTTTTTCTTTGGCCAGTTTTTCGAGGCGAACGAGCGGTGTGTCGCCGATCGTATCGGTAATAGAGGAATAGATACGGCCGCGGCCCGGTTTGTGCGACATGGCGCTCTCCCTTTGAAACTCCGTCCTGAAATCTGCGGAGAGAATAAGGTCAAATGGGCGGTGAGACCAGAGTGGCTTCATCCGCCGGCCGCTCAAGCCGAAGAAAAAATGCTGTGAAAACCGTTCGTTGTCGAATGTTTATTTCAGGCCGCGCGTGTGGCGATAAAGGCTGCCGTGCCCGCCAGAATACTCGCGGCGACACGGTTCAGCGCCTGAAGTGCCCGTGGCTGCTTCAGCATCGTCCGGGCGCGAGATGCGAGCATCATATAGGGAATAAGCACGATCATCAGCACCGCGAAAGTGACGGCCAGCAGTATGAGATATTCGCGCATCCCGATGCTGTTCAAATCGATCAGCGTCGGCACCAGCGCTACGTAGAAGAGCATGGTCTTGGGATTGCCGAGCGTCACCAGCAGGCCGGACAGGAAGGACATGCCGGCGCTGCTGGATTTCTTCGCTGCGATCTCCTGCGGCAGCAGTCCGGCCGTCCAGAGCTTCCAGGCGATATAGGCGAGATAGAGGGCGCCAGCGATCTTTATGACGAGGAAGATCTCGGTAAAGGCCTGTGCTACGAAGGCAAGGCCAAGAATGACGGCGGTAAGATAGGTCATGTCGCCGAGCACGAGGCCGAGACCCATGAAGAAGGTCTCGCGGAAATTCGAGCCGAGCGCACGCGCCACGATCGCCGTGATCCCCGGACCGGGAATGGCAGCGGCGATGAAAAGAGCTCCAGCATAGGCGATCAGGGCGGTAAGGCTCATCTTCAGATCCAAAAGGTTGCGCGGTCTTCCTATAGGCGGCGAGCTAGGCTCCATCAATCGCCTCGGGCTGATCTGTCCATAACCATAAAGAATAGATCAGCTGAACCTTGATCTACTTGGAAACTGATCCGGCCTTGCTATTTTCCTCTTGCAAGCGGCCGGAGACGGCCTGCCGCGGCTTCCTCTAAGCCGTTGGCGCTGACGATTTTCATCACCAAGGAGAGAATGCATGTCGCCTACTACAGCTGAAGTCCGCAAACGTTCGCCGCTCAATACGCCTTCCGACCTGCCGACAAACGCGATCACCGATATCTCGGCCGCGCTGACGGGATTGCTCGCCGATGTCTTCACGCTCTATGTGAAGACCAAGAATTTCCACTGGCACATGTCCGGGCCGCATTTCCGCGACTACCATCTGCTGCTCGACGAGCAGGCAGAGCAAATCTTCGATATGACGGATGAAGTTGCCGAGCGCGCCCGCAAGATCGGCGGCACGACGCTACGCTCGATCGGCCAGATCGCGCGGCAGCAGCGCATTCCCGACAATGATGCGGATTATGTCACCCCTGAGGACATGCTCTCGGAACTCCGCGAAGACAATCTTCACCTCGTCTCCATCCTGCGCGAAGTGCATGAAGTGTGCGACGAACATAATGACGTTGCGACCGCCAGCCTCATCGAGAACTGGATCGATGAGAGCGAACGCCGCGTCTGGTTCCTGTTCGAGACGACGCGCCAATCGAGATAACAAGTATGGTGAGGTAATGGTTCAGCTTCTGGCCGCCGGCAGGCGAATAAGCCTGCCTGGCGACCAGCCGAGATTCATGCCCGCGGCGGCAAGCAGAATGACCGCCGCCCCGATGATTTGCATCGGCTGCAGCGTGTGACCGAAAGCGAAACAGTCGACCAGGATGGCGGCGATCGGATAAATGGAGGATAGAGCGCCGGTCAGATGCGTCGGCAGCTTCTGTATTGCGCCATAGAGCAGCACATACATCAGGCCGGTATGGATTACGCCGACCGCGATCAGGATCAGCCATGATTTCATATCGGCTGGCAGGTTCGTGAAATCGGTCATCGGCGCCAACATGATGATACCTGTCGAAACCTGAATTAGTGCGATCAAATGCGGCGGTGTGCCGCACAGCCATTTGGCGGCAAGTGCGGCCAGCGCATAGAAGAAGGCAGCGCCGAGCGCTAATAGAATGCCGAGCCCATAGCTACCGGAGACCGCATCTGCCTGCGGTTTCGCCTCGACGATAGCCGCCATGCCAGCAAAGGAAAGCCCGAGCCAGAAGAGTTTTGTGCCGGTGATTTTCTCACCGAGGAAGAGTGCGCCGAGCGCAAGCAGCATGAAGGGCTGGGTATTGTAGACCGTCGTCGCGATCGAGATCGACGCGTGCGAATAAGAGGCGAACAGCAGCAGCCAATTGGAAACGATGGCGATGCCCCCAAAGACAGCGATGCCGAGGGAGCGCAGGCTGATGATGCCGGGCCTGAGCAGGCCGAGGCCGGTACAAATGACAAGCAGGGTCAGCGCACCGAAGAAGCAGCGCCAGAAGACGACGCCGCTGACGGGTTGGCCCGATATGACGACGAACCAACCGATCGTTCCTGAGATCAGCATCGCTGCTGTCATCTCCATCGTGCCTCTTCTGATATTGTCGTGCATCGCCATCTCCGTTCGTTAGCGGGAAATTGTATTGCGGCAGCGCAGCATTTTCTATATGATAAGAAAGGGAACGGCTGGATAAACCTAATCTTGTTAGGAGTTTTTGCCATGTTGGCTAACGAGATACAGGCAGTCGACGATATTGACCGCGCAATGATAGAGGCGCTGGCAGGAAACTCGCGTATTTCCCTAAAAGAACTCGCTCAGGCTGTAGGACTTTCTTCGCCGAGCGCCGCTGAGCGTCTGCGGCGGCTTGAGGATCGCGGCGTGGTGACGCTCTTCACCATCGATCTCGATCCGACAGCGATCGGCTATCCGCTTCAGGCGATCGTGCGGGTGCGCCCGCTGCCCGGCCAACTCCATATCGTTGAGCGGATTATCCAGGACACGCCCGAATTCATCGAATGCGACAAGGTGACGGGTGACGATTGTTTCATCGCACGCCTCGTCGTCCGGTCCATGGGCGAACTCGACAGCATTCTCGACAAGGTTGCCGAGCGGGCGGAAACGAATACTTCGATGATCAAGTCGTCGCCGGTCAAGCGCCGCCTGCCACCGCTGATACGGAAAAAGTGATCTCAAAAGTCCGCCATTGGTGAGAGCATTGCCGGGTGATCGAGGCCCACCGCTTCCACCCCGCGCAGCATCAGCCGCGTTCCGCCCTCGTAAGCCACTGCCGCGCCGGACCAGCCGAGCTTGTCCGGCCGAAAGAGTGTGTCGACAGCCGTCGCCTGAATGCCGAGACCGGCAAGGATTGCGGCAAGTGGGGGAATTTCGGGCGCAACCACGTCGAGAAGGATGAAATGTCCCGATGCCGGCACCTTCCAGGCAATGGCGGCCTTGCTCTCTTCCAGATAGTTGAGGCGAATATCACGGTCGAACTGCGTGTTGATGAGAAACATCGCTGGGCTGCTGGCGACGGCGAGCGTCTCGGAAACCGGTGTGCGGTTCCTAAGCAGGTCCTGAAGCAGGGCAAGATCACTGGCATTGTGCGGCTGCAGCGCCCGCGATGCTGTTGGGCTTGCAGGAGCTGGTGCAGGGCCGGCATATTTATGAAGCGGAAGCGAACGGAAGCCATAGGGCTCGTAGAGACCAGGCTTGTCCGTATAGAGGATGATGGCCTCAAAGCTCTGCGCCTCGCACCAGGCGAGCGCCTTGCACGTCACATCGCGGTAGAGGCCGCGCCCGCGCCATGGCGGACGGACCGCACCGGATTGCAATGCGGCCGCATTGATAAGTCTGCCGTTGAAGACGAAAGGCATGGCAAAAGCCGACAGGTTGGCTACAAGTATGCCTTCCTCGTTAAACCAGCCAAAGGGCATGCTGGTCGGATCCGCGCCGCCGAGCTTGCGCAGCGGATCGATATCAATGCCGAAGGTATCGTCGAGAAGGGAGACGAGAGCTTCCCAGGCCGCTGGATCACTGAAATAATCCTGTCGGAATATGAGGTCGCTCGTATCTGCCGCGCTCATACGCCGGTGGAGCCGAAGCCGCCGGCGCCGCGCACCGTTTCGGTCGTCTCCGAGACTTCGGCCACGCGCGCCTGGATGAAAGGCGCAATCACCATCTGCCCAATGCGCATGCCGCGGGTGACGGTGAAATCCTCCTCGCCATGATTGATGAGAATGACCTTCACTTCGCCGCGATAGTCGCTGTCGACGGTGCCCGGCGAATTCAGGCAGGTGACGCCGTTTTTGGCCGCAAGGCCGGAGCGCGGGCGAACCTGGCCCTCGAAACCTTCGGGGATTTCGAAAACGAAGCCGGTCGGAACGAGCGCGCGTTTGCCGGGCGCCAGCACCAGCGGCTTGTCCTCGTCGATCGCCGCGCGCAGGTCCATGCCGGCGGCACCGCGCGTTTCATAGGCGGGCAGATCGAGGCCCCGGCCGTTCGGCAGCCGGATCAGATTGAGGGTCGGAAGCGTATCGGTGCGAATGGTCATGCGGCATTACTTCGCGCCCCATGCCGCAAGGTCAATTGCAATGGCGCGCTTTAATCGTTAGATACGCCGCAATTCCACAGGATTCACATCATGGCCGAAAGTCTCGCCGAGGCGGTCTCCCGCCGCCGCACATTCGCTATTATCGCTCACCCGGACGCGGGCAAGACGACGCTCACGGAAAAGCTGCTGCTTTTCGGTGGCGCCATTCAGCTCGCCGGTGAAGTGAAGGCGAAGAAGGACCGCATGCAAACCCGCTCGGACTGGATGAAGATCGAGCGCGAACGCGGCATTTCGGTCGTCACCTCAGTCATGACCTTCGAATATGAAGGCAATGTCTTCAATATCCTCGATACGCCCGGCCACGAAGACTTCGCCGACGATACCTATCGTACGCTGACGGCAGTCGATGCGGCCGTCATGGTCATCGACGCCGCCAAGGGTATCGAGCCGCGCACGCTAAAACTCTTCGAAGTCTGCCGCATGCGCGACATCCCGATCATCACCTTCATCAACAAGATGGACCGCGAAAGCCGCGACCCATTCGAAATCCTGGATGAGGTCGAAGAGAAGCTGGCGCTGGACACGGCGCCGGTCACCTGGCCGATCGGCCGCTCCAAGACCTTCTGCGGCTCCTATCATCTGAAGGAAAACACCGTCCGCGGCTCCGATACGGAAGTCGACGTCACAGCCGTGAACGGCCCGCAGAGTGTCGCCGACCGCTTGCCGGAAAACGAACGTGATGCCTTCATCGAAGAGGTCGAGTTGGCGATCGAGGCCTGCCGTCCCTTCGACCGCCAGGCCTTCCTTGAAGGCCATATGACGCCGGTCTTCTTCGGTTCGGCGCTGCGTAATTTCGGTGTCCGCGATCTCATCAACGCGCTTGGCGAATTCGCGCCGCCGCCGCGTGACCAGGTCGCCGATATCAGAACCGTGCATGCTGCCGAAGACAAGATGACGGCCTTCGTTTTCAAGATTCAGGCGAACATGGACCCGAACCATCGCGACCGCATCGCTTTTGCCAGAATCTGCTCCGGTAAGCTGGAGCGCGGTATGAAAGCCCGCCTCGCGCGCACAGGCAAGCAGCTTGGCCTGACCGCGCCGCAGTTCTTCTTCGCCTCGCAACGTCAGCTCGCAGATACGGCCTTTGCCGGTGACGTGGTCGGCATTCCGAACCATGGCACGCTGCGAATCGGCGATACGCTGACGGAAGGCGAAAGCCTGGTCTTCCAGGGTGTGCCGAATTTCTCGCCGGAAATCCTGCGCCGCGTCCGCCTGGAAGATGCCATGAAGGCCAAGAAGCTGAAGGAAGCTCTGCAGCAGATGGCGGAAGAAGGCGTGGTCCAGCTCTTCCAGCCGGAAGACGGCTCGCCCGCCATCGTCGGTGTCGTCGGCGCGCTGCAGCTCGATGTCCTTAAGGAGCGGCTGATGGCCGAATACGGTCTGCCCGTCTCCTTCGAAATGTCGCGCTTCTCCGTCTGCCGCTGGGTCTCGTCCGACCAGCCGGCCGATCTCGAAAAGTTCCTCACCGTCAAGCGCGGCGATATCGCCCGTGATCTCGACGGCGACCCGGTTTTCCTGGCGCAGGACGGTTTCTCGCTGCGTTACGAGGCGGAGCGTTATCCGGCGATCAAGATGGTGGCGGTCAAGGAATATCACGCGGCCAAAGCCGCCTGATCATCCCGCCAGCCGCTCGGTAGGGAACTCGACGACCGCACGTACGGACGGCAATTGTCCGCGCCGATGCGTCATGAGGAGAGTCGTGGTGATGCTGCCGGCAGTCCAGCCCGGCAGCAACCCGACCAGCCGCCCGTCCCGTAGGGCCTCGTGACAAACCGAGGTGGTCAGCCGCTAGTGCCAACGCCCATCTCGGCACCCGCAAGGATCGTCCACAGCTTTGCCCAGATGAGATCAAGTTCCGCCGACAGATCCTTGCCCGCCGCAGCTTTCGCATCGCAGCCCATCGTACCGCTTACGAACAGGAAGCGGCAGGGTTCCTGACTTCCATCGTGTGAACATAGTCTGACCTCGCGGCATAGATGCCGCGGCTCGGGCCGGGCGGGCTTACCCGGCAAACCGCTCAGGCAGCGAGATCACGCAGGAAATTGTCGCACCAGCGTGAGACATCGTGCTCGAGGAGATGGTCCATCATCCGCCGCCAGCGTTCACGGCGCTCATCGAGCGGCATATTGAGCCCGCGCGCCAGCGCATTCGACGTACCGACGATATCGTAAGGGTTGACGAGAAGAGCCCCTTTCAGCTCACGGGCCGCGCCGGCGAAGCGGGAGAGAACCAGCACGCCCGGATCGTCAGGGTTTTGAGCGGCAACATACTCCTTGGCGACGAGATTCATGCCATCCCGCAGCGGCGTAACGAGCCCGACCTTGGCAAGCCTGTAGAGGCCGGCCAGCACCGGCCGGCTGACGGAGCGGTTGATATATCGGATGGGCACCCAGTCGACCGTGCCGAGCGCGCCGTTCACGCGGCCGGCCTGTTCGGCGACCATCCGCTGCATCGCCTCGTATTCTGGCACTTCCGAACGAGATTTCGGGGTTATCTGCAGGTAGGTGACCTTGCGCTGGTGCGCTGGATTGTTGGTTACGAAATGCTCGAAGGCATCGATGCGCTGTGTGATGCCCTTGGAATAATCCAACCGGTCGACGCCGATGATGAGGCTGCGATCTTCGATGCTCTGCTGTGCCTTCAGCACCATGCTGTGGCTGCCGGCTTTTCTCGCAAATTCCGCGAAGGCGGCCGTCTCTATGGAGATCGGGTATACGTCACCGCGGAATATCCGTTCGCCGGCGGTAAAGCGCCCCGCACCAGTCAGATCGCCCATTCCCTCGCGGCGCAAGCAGCCCGCGAAATTTTCCAGATCGTGATCGGTCTGGAAGCCGACGAGATCGTAGGCAGCAAGCCCTCGCATGATTTCCTCGTGGACGGGCATTGCGAAGAGCACGTCTGCCGGCGGCCAGGGAATGTGCAGGAAAAAGCCGATCCTGTTCTTCAACCCCATCTGCCGAAGCTCGGCGGCGAGCGGAATGAGGTGATAATCGTGAACCCAGATGACGTCGTCAGGCTTGATCAAAGGCGCCAGCCGATGGGCAAAGAAGCGGTTGACACGAAAATAGCCGGCCATTTCCGTGCGCCCATATTCCGCAAGATCCAGCCGGTAATGGCAGATCGGCCAGAGCATGCGGTTGGCGAAGCCGAAGTAATATTCGTCGACATCCTTGGACGTCAGGTCGGTGAGCGCATAGGTGATGTTGCCCCGTTCCTCGATCGAAAGCGGGCTAGGTTCACCCTCGTCGCTGATCTTCCCCGACCAGCCCATCCAGATGCCGCCGCGTTTTTCAAGGGCGGCTTCCAATGCCACAGCAAGCCCACCAGCGGATGCAGCCCCTTTTTTCTCCGGAACAGGGACACGATTGGAGACGACGACAAGGCGGCTCATGACAAATTCCTTTCATTAGAAATAATGGCAAATTCAATCAGCTGGCAAAATATGCGATGATTTTGCGAACCGTTTCAGGGGAAGGCAGCGTGCCACGCGCGGCGGTTGCGGCAGACGCGGGGCCGACGCGGATGGAATATCCGCCGTGCTGGTTCGCTACGCCGAACATCGCCTCGTCCGTAAGGTCATCGCCTATGGCGATCGGATGACGGCCATTGAACGGTGGAACTGCGAGAAAGCTCTCCAGTGCATCGCCCTTGTTGGCTCTGGCAGGCCGGATTTCGAAGACCATCTTACCCTGCTGCAGCGTCCAGTCCGGTCCCGCACGATTTGCGAGACGCTGCATCAATTCCGCAAGTTCCGCTTGCCGCGCCGGTGCAAGGCGAAAATGGGCGGCGACAGCCGCGCCCTTGTCCTCGATAAGGATGCCGCTCCATCCTGCCGTCTCTGCCCTCAGTTCGATCTTCAGCCTCTCGAACTCGGCTGTCGGCTCCACTTTGAAAATGTTGCCGTCAGAGGTGCGGCGCTCGGCCCCATGCAGGCCGGCGATAGGAAATTGGAAGGGGGCGAAGAGGCGGTCGGCATAGGAAAGTCCTCTGCCCGTCACCAGAGCAAGTGCCCCCCCGAGCTTCTGCGACAGCGCGTTGAGCTGCGCCGGAAGCGAAGGCGGCACGGATATTTCATCCGGCGTCGGCGCGAGATCAAGGAGCGTGCCGTCGATATCGAGAAAGAGGGCGCCGTCCTGGAGATAGGAAGAGAGTGTGGAGAGGTTTTCATCCTGTCGGAAAGCGTCGCCGGATGGCGGAGCTTCTGATAGCTGATTGCTGTTTGTCATGACTGGGAAACTAGGTCAGCCCAGCCCTCCGGCAACCCTTAGCTGCCGTCAATCCGCCGGTGGACCCGCAGGATGTTCGGCATAAAAGGTCTTCGCATCCGCGGTGAATGCGGCGCGCTGGCCGGCAGTCGTATAGAACATGTGCCCGCCACGATAGAGCTTCAGTGACACGCGATTACCCGCAAGCGACGGCGGAAGATGATCGACCACATAACGGCTGACGCCGTAAGGCGTCACGAGGTCGCTATAACCATGGGCGATCAGCAGGTGAAAGGACGGGTTGGAGGCGAGAATCTGCCTGATGTCGTCGGTGGCGCTTGCCTGGAAGCGCGAGCCGCCGCCACGTCCGCTGCCCCATTCCCAGCGCCGACTGATATCGTTTTCGAGCAGGGTATAGGTCATCTCCGTTTTGAAGCCGAGTTCGTTGCGGGCATAATCGGCGAAGGCGCCGCCATAGGCGCGGGCGAAGCCGTCAAGGATTGGGTCGTCGCCTCGATCGGAATCGGATTCCGGATAGGGATCAGGTGTTGCGAAAGAGGCGTCATAGGGGCTCATCACTTCGCCGCTCTTGTCGCCGGAATGCTTGGTGAAAGCATAGCCGAGGAAGCCGCGATTGCGGGTAACGACATCTTGCGGAATGCCGGTGAGGTTGGAGATCTTGCCGTAGAAGGCCGTCGCCGCATCCCCCGTGGGTGCGGCGCCGGCAAGCGTTGTCAGGTATTCGCCGAGCGCGAATCTTTCGGCATCGCGCTGGATGGATTCGCTGAAACCTTTGCGCCGGTCGGCCTCGGCGGCCGCCAGC
The DNA here is from genome assembly GCF_014195325.1 of Rhizobium sp. BK650. Taxonomy (GTDB): domain Bacteria; phylum Pseudomonadota; class Alphaproteobacteria; order Rhizobiales; family Rhizobiaceae; genus Rhizobium. The sequence goes on from NZ_JACIBK010000002.1 coordinate 292,098, forward strand.
GAGGGAAATTCCAGCGCCGCTCCAAGCGCGAACTGGTCGGCATTGAACATCAGCTGCCCTTCGAGCAGCGGCGACAGCATGACAATGCCGGCGATGATGATGCCCTGGCTCTCCTGTAGCGAGGACGCCACTTTGGCGGCACGGAAGCCGCCATAGCTCTCGCCGAGCAGGTACTTCGGCGAATTGGCGCGGTTGTTATGAGCGATGTAGAGCGCGATCGCCTTCGCCATCGTCTGCGCATCAGTGCTGACATTGTAGTAGTTCGAAGCGTCGTCGGCCTTCACTGTGCGACTCCAGCCGGTGCCGATTGGGTCGATCAGTACGAGATCGGTGAAATCGAGCCAGCTATTCTTGTTATCGATGAGCTTCGAGTTCGCCCCGTCACGCCCATCGGGGCCGAAGTCTAGCACTTTCGGGCCGACGAGGCCGAGATGCAGGAATGCGGAAGCCGCACCCGGTCCGCCATTGAAGGCGAAGGTGATCGGGCGGCTCGGCCCGGCGTCCTTGGCGACATAAGCAGTGTAGAATATTGCCGCATTCTGCACACCATCCTGGCCAAAGAGGTCAAGCGTGCCAGCAGTTGCCGTATAGGCGATCTTGCGCCCGCCGGCGGTCGTAAGCTCATGTTCGGTGACGGAATCGGCCGGCAATAATTTCAGCATGCCCTCGCGGGCTGAACTCTGTTGGGCTGGTGCGCGTCGTTCCCCAGCTTCCTGCGCAAAGCTGAGGGAAGGCGCGAGCGTGGCTGTCAGCGCAGCGAATAAAAGCAGAGATCGAAAGCGCAAATACATATCCTCCGGCGGGCGCAATGCGGCTGAAATAGGGTAGCAGCCATGCCATTGCGATGGAGATCAAGAGATGGTGATGCGCAAGTGAGCCTGGCTCATTGGCGCTTCTCGATCGTGCGCGCGTTCACATGCAGCGCGCGTCCGGCCTGCCATCCGTTGAAGGCTGCACCAAGGCCGAGTGCAACGAAAAGCACTGCGCACCAGGCGAAGCTTCCCGTCCAGCCGCGGATCAGGCCGACAATGAACGGCCCAATTGCGGCGAGCAGATAGCCGACGCACTGCGCCATGCCCGAAAGATGGGCGGCGACGTGCGGATCGCGCGAACGCAGCACGATGGCTGTCATCGCCGCGGCAATGAGCCCGCCCTGGCCGATCCCCTGCAGGACAGCCCAGAGCCAAACGGTGGAGAGTGGCGCGAAAAGCAGACCGAGAAGCGCCGCAACGGCGAGGGCGCAGAGCGTGACGTTGATAAGGCGCTGGTCCCTACCGCGCACGGCGATGTGCGGCACGACGAGGCAGGCGGCGGCCTGCACCATGACGGACGCCGAGACAATGCCGCCGGCAGTAACGCCATCAAGCCCGCGCTCGCGCAAGATGGGAACCAGCCAGCCGAAGACGCAATAGGCGAGCGCCGACTGCAGGCCCATGAAGAGCGTGACTTGCCAGGCGAGCCTGTCACGCCAGAGCCCTTCGACGCGAAAGCCGCTGCGCCGCGGCTGTCGGCCGCTCGCAACGACCTGGGGCATCCAGATGAGCCCAGTAACGAGAACGGGCAAAGCCCAGACGGCAAGTGCGCCTTCCAGCGAGCCGCCAAGCGCGTGTTCGATCGGCAGCGTCAGGCCGGCCGCGCTTGCAGCACCTGCGCAAAGCGCCATCGTATAGAGGCCGGTCATCAGAGCGGCGTTCGCGGCGAAGTCGCGCTTCACCAGTCCGGGAAGCAGCACGTTGCCGACGGCGATCGCAGCACCTGCAAGAGCGGTGCCAAGAAAGAGCAGCGGAATGGAAGAAAGGCCGCGCAGCGCCGTGCCGATGGTCAATAGCAGGAGCACGCAGAGCAGCGTCCGTTCCGAGCCGATGCGCTGGGCAAGGCGTGGAGCCAGCGGCGAGAAGGCGCCGAGGCAGACGACTGGAAGCGTCGTGAGAAGACTGGCGCCGAGCGCCGAAAGGTCGAGTTCGGCCCGAATTTCCGGGAGCAGCGTAGAGGCGCTGGAAAATACTGGCCGCAGATTAAATGCGATCAGCACGAGGCTGGCACCAAGCAGGAAGCGGGCGGCCGTGCTCTGCGTCTGCGCCGGCAGCGGGGCCGGCACACTGTCGATTTCTGCATCGACTATCGTCTCATCGACAGCGTCGAGCGTGGCATTCTTTATGGACATGGTCACGAAAGAAGCATCCGGTCGAGGGCGGAAAGGACGGGCGCCATGAAGCCGCGCACGGCTGCGTCGGCCTTGCCGGGATCGCCGGTCTCGATGGCGTCGACGATCACCTGATGTGCTTTCATGTCGGGCTCGGGGATTGCTTTATCGAGTGTGGCGGCAATGGTCTCTGCAATCGAGGCGGAGAAGAAATCGTAGATCTCGATCATTGCCTGGTTACCGGATGCTGCGATCACGGCCTTGTGGAAGGCGAGGTCGCGTTCGATGAAGCCTGCCGTATTGCCGCCTTCATAATTGCCGCGTTCTGCAAGCAGCGCGCGAAGCCCGGCGACGACATCAGGCGTCTTGCGAATGGCGGTCAGCCGCGCGCCTTCGACATCAAGCGCGCAGCGAGCCTCGAATTGATCGCGCAGGCTGGCGCGGCGCGCCATCGTGAGCGGTCTGCTGTTATCGGTGGTCGAAACCACGTAGGTGCCGGAGCCCTGCCGCGTGTCCAAAAGGCCCTGCGAGACGAGAACGCGTACGGCTTCGCGCACCGTGCCACGGCTGACCGACAGCATTGCCGAGAGCGAGGCTTCGTTCGGAAGTTTCTCGCCGACAGGCCAACGTTTGGCGAGGATTTCGCTACGGATGGCCTCGATTGCCGTATCGGCCAGATTGGTCCGGTTGATCGGTTGCATTGGCATTATTCGTAAAGTCATCAGATGATTTTATCAATAATGCCTTTTGATCCGGGCGTCAACGCATGAACAGCGGAAATAAAAAAGGGCCGCTTTCGCGACCCTTTCCATGAGGTTTGGCCTGTAACCGGCCGGACCGTCTACGCGGCCCTAGGAAGGTAGGGTTTTAGAGCGAGGGCTGCCTCGCTTTCATCACCACTTCCATGCCCGTTACGAGGTCCGAAAACTCACTAGACATCGGATCACCTTCCTTTCGTTACGTTGAACACGAATTAAACGTAGGCCGATTCTTCTGAGATGCAAGAAAAAATCACTTGCCAGAATTGTAACCGGCGTTCGACTTCAATGCGCGGCCTTGATGAAGGTGCCGTTCTGCAATTCGCGCATTGCCTGTTTGATCTCCTCATGGGAATTCATGACGATTGGCCCATGCCAGGCGACCGGTTCTTCGAGCGGTTTTCCGGAAACGAGCAGGAATCGGATCCCTTGTTCGCCGGCCTGCACCGTCACTTCGTCGCCGGTGTCGAAGACCACAAGCGTACGATTGCCAGACATGTCGCGGATATTCAGTTCCTCGCCGTTGACTTCCTTTTCGACGCGCACGCCGAATGGTTTAGAGGCGTCGCGGAAGGTACCGGAACCTGCGAAGATATAGGCGAAAGCATTGCGATAGGTGTCGACCGGCAGCCGCTTCTTCTTTCCTGGAGGCACCGAGACATCGAGATAGATGGGATCGGCGGCGATACCATCGACAGGCCCGCTCTTGCCCCAGAAGTTGCCGCAGATAACGCGCACGGCCGTGCCGTCATCATCGACGACGACAGGAATATCCGCGGATTTGACGTCCTGATAGCGGGGAGCGATCATCTTGAGCGACGAGGGCAGATTGGCCCAGAGCTGGAAGCCGTGCATTCGGCCGGCAAAATCACCCTTCGGCATTTCCTGATGCATGATGCCGCTGCCGGCCGTCATCCACTGGATATCGCCGGCATTCAGCAGGCCGCGATTGCCGAGGCTGTCGCCGTGCTCGACCGTACCGGCAAGCACGTAGGTGATCGTCTCAATGCCACGATGAGGATGCCAGGGGAAGCCGCGGATATATTCAACCGGGTTGTCGTTGCGGAAATCATCCATCATCAAAAATGGATCGGTCATAGACGGATCGCCAAAACCAAAGACGCGGTGGAGCTTCACGCCGGCGCCTTCTATCGTGGGAGTGGCGGTGCTTTGATGTTTTATCGGGCGGATCGACATTGCATCCTCCAAGGGTTCAATTTGCGACAACTATAACGGCCGCAGGATCGGTCGCGAAGTCACCGGGGCCGACAACGGACTGTTCACAAAGACCGCTATGGTTTTTGTCAAAAGTGATCCCACGAGGCGTCAAGAATTTGTCATCTTCGCCTTGCAAATCGGGTAGCCATTAAGTCGTTGTTAGCCATAACGTCCGACAATCCAAGACGTTTTCAGCATTCCTGCCGCAGCAGGCGGTGGGCCGGAGCAAGAACATGTGTCGCTGGGCAGCCTATCGTGGGGACCCCCTCTATCTCGAGGAGTTGGTATCTTCGCCCGCCCATTCCCTGATCGAGCAATCACATTGCGCCACGCGCGCCAAGACGGCGACGAACGGCGACGGCTTCGGCATCGCCTGGTATGGCGACCGGCCGGAGCCGGGGCGCTACCGTGATATCCTGCCGGCCTGGTCTGATTGCAATCTGAAGAGCCTGGCGCGGCAGATCCGATCGCCGCTTTTCCTAGCCCATGTCCGAGCTGCGACCGGCGGCGGCACACGGCGCGACAATTGCCATCCCTTCACGCACGAAACCTGGTCCTTCATGCACAACGGCCAGATTTCGGGTTTCGAACGCCTGCGCCGGCCGATGGAAACCATGCTCGACGATGAACTGTTCAATGCCCGCAGCGGCACGACCGATTCCGAGCTTCTGTTCCTGCTCGCACTGCAGTTCGGGCTCCGGAAGGCGCCGGTTGCTGCCATAGCCCAAACCATCGCCTTCGTTGAAGGCCTGGCCGAGAATATCCTTGGCTCCGCGCTGTTGCGATTCACGGCAGCCTTCTCGGACGGAAAATCGCTTTATGCAATCCGCTATGCGACCGACCGCAAGGCGCCGACGCTCTATGCTTCGCCGCTTGCTGGGGGCTATTGCCTCGTTTCCGAGCCGCTGAACGATGATGGTGATGCCTGGGAGGAAATTCCCGATGGCAGTGCCGTAACCGTCAGCGCCGATGGTCTGAAGGTCAACGCTTTTCAGCCCGATAAGCGTGCGTTCGCAAGGCCGGAACCTGCCTCTATCCTCGCATAAGCTGTTCGGAGATCATTGCCGCCAGCCGTTCAGCCACCTCGTCTTTCGAGAGATCGGGCCACTGTTCAACGCCGTCCCGGCTGACGAGTTTCACGCTGTTGCGTGTGCCCCCCATGACACCGGTTGCGGGAGACACGTCATTGGCGACTATTATGTCCGCGCCCTTGCGATCCAGCTTCACCTTGGCATTGGCCTCGACATCCTGTGTCTCCGCCGCAAAGCCGATCACCAGTTTCGGCCGCGTCGTGTGATGGCCGACGGTTTTCAGAATGTCGGGATTCTCCGTCAGCGCCAGCGTGGGGATGGATTCGCCCGGATGCTTCTTGATTTTCTGGTCGGCGGCCGACGCGACGCGCCAGTCGGCAACTGCGGCGACCATGACGGCGACATCGGCGGGAAGGGCGGCGAGCACGGCATCGCGCATTTCTTCCGCCCGCTCGACATGCACCACCCTGACGCCCGCAGGGTCGGGAATGGTCACCGGACCGGACACCAGCGTCACATCCGCGCCGAGCCGCGCCAGCGCGGCTGCGATGGCGTGTCCCTGTCGGCCGGAGGAGCGGTTGGCGATATAGCGTACCGGATCGATCGGCTCATGAGTCGGGCCTGAGGTGACGATCGCTTTTCTGCCGGTAAGCGGTTTTGGACCATCGTCGAGGAGGGAGTCGGCAGCCGCGACGATTTCCAGTGGTTCGGCCATACGGCCTGTGCCAGCTTCCCGACTTTCCGCCATCTCACCAGCTGCAGGGCCGATGAAACGGATGCCGTCGTGCTGCAGCGTTTCGATATTGCGTTTCGTCGCCGGATGCGCCCACATCTTCGGGTTCATTGCCGGCGCGGCGAGCACCGGCCGGTCGGTGGCGAGCAACACGGTGGAGGCGAGGTCGTCGGCAAGCCCATGTGCCGCCTTCGCCATCAGGTCGGCGGTGGCGGGCGCAATCAGCACTAGATCGCAGTCGCGTGCCAGCCGGATATGGCCGACATCCTGCTCGTCCTGCCGCGAAAACAGGTCGGTGAAGACATGGTCCGCCGCAAGTGCGCCGACGGCAAGCGGAGTCACGAACTCCTGCGCACCCTTCGTCATGATCGGGCGCACGGAAGCGCCGCGTTCGCGCAGGCGGCGAATCAAATCGAGGCTCTTGTAGGCCGCGATGCCGCCCGAGATGATGAGGAGGATGCGTTTGCCGCTGAGAGCCATGATTTTTCCCGCCGCTTCTTTGGTTGGGCAAAACCCTAAGCCTTTGGCGGAAAACATGCAATCGCCGATGCTCAGGCCTGCTTGGGCCGCGTCGGCGTAAAGATCGCAATTGCCATGCCGACGCCGACCAGCTGGAGGATCGCACCGCCGGCTTCGGGTACTGTCGGCATGCGCTGCTCGAACAGGAAACCATAGAACAGGCCGAAGACCGTCTCCGCAACGATGAGTTGGGCGGCGAGTGCCAGCGGCAAAAGGCGCGAGGCAATCATCCAGCAGAGTGTGGCAAGCCACGAGCCCGCAACGCCCATGACGGCCGCCCAGAGCAGGAAGTGAAGGGTCTGCGCGCCGGTGAAGCTGACTGTCTCTCCAAGCGAAGTAAAAGGCAGGAGAACAAGTGCGCCGATGCCGGCGCCGATCCCCTGCAGAGCGGTCCAATGGATGGCGCTTGGCGCATCCTGCGACTGCATGACCGCAGCGCTCATCATGCCATAGGTAACCCAGAGCGCCAGTCCGATCAAAGCGGCGACGATGCCGATCAGGATCCCCGCCTGATCGCTGGAGGATGTTCTGGCAAAGATCGAGACATTCACCCAGCCGATGCCAATGGCTATCAGGATCAGCGGTATCGCCAGTGCTCTCCAGCCGATGGACCGGTCCTTGATATTGGCAATGACGGCAAGCAGTACGGGCATCGTGCCGATGACGAGCGGTGGGATGGCAGTGCCTGCGTAACGCACAGCATAGGAAATACTCATGAAGTAACCGACATAGCCGACACTGCCGAGCGCGAGCCCGGTAAGAACAAGCGAGCGGCGCAAACCCACCGGACGAAAGCGCGGATTGATCATCAAGATCAGGCTGACGACGGCAAACAGCCCGTAGCGCGCCACTGTCAGGTCGATCGCCGTATAGGGCGCGACGACACGCGGCGCAACGAAGCTGAGCCCCCATAGCGCACAGGTGGCAAGACCGCACATGATGCCGATCAGCATGTGAAACTCCGAAGAGGCGAGGCGAGGCTCCGACAGGAAAGGGATAGGGAGCGGTCACACGGAAGGATATTCCTAGCCGATATGTCCTAACGGGCATCGAAACAAGGGCCAGCCTGCGACACCCGGATGATAGTCGGGACAAAGATCGCAAAATTGATGCGCAGAAGTCACTAATCATGTGACATAAGCGCACTTCAGTCAAAGACGCCGCATCGGCATAGTGGGCCGACCCGAATAAAGGAGTTGCCCATGTTTGCTGTAACAGGAATGACAGGTCAGGTCGGCGCCGCTGTTGCCGATCATCTGCTGAAGGATGGCGCCGAGATTCGCGCTGTCGTCAGAAACCCTGAAAGGGCGGCCGTCTGGAAAGCGCGCGGCTGCGAACTCGCCGTCGCCGACATGAGCGACGCACCGTCGCTGACATCGGCCTTCAAGGGTGCAGAGGCCGTTTTCCTCGTCATTCCGCCACTCTTCGATCCGGCGCCGGGCTTTCCGGAGGTGAAGGGCATGCTGGCGACGCTGAAGACCGCGCTTGAGGCGGCAAAACCCGGAAAGCTGGTTTGTCTGTCGACGGTCGGCGCGCAGTCGACGCAGCCGAACCTGTTGAGCCAGCTTGGCATCGTGGAGAAGGAGCTTTCGACACTCCCCATCCCGGTCGCTTTCCTGCGCGCTGCATGGTTCATGGAAAACGCCGCCTGGGATGTGGCGCCGGCCCGCGAAAGCGGTATCATCCCGAGCTTCCTTCAGCCTCTCGACCGTGCAGTGCCAATGATTGCCGTTGATGACATCGGCGCGCTCGGTGCGAAGATGCTGCGTGAAGACTGGCGGGGTGTGCGTGTAGCCGAACTGGAAGCACAAGCGCGTGTTAGCCCGGCCATGGTCGCGGCTGCCTTTGCCAAGGCGCTTGGCAATCCGGTGTCCGCGCAAATGGTGCCGCGTGAGAGCTGGGAAGAGCTATTCCGTGCCCAAGGCATGAAAAACCCGGAACCTCGCATGCGCATGCTCGACGGTTTCAACGAGGGCTGGATCGATTTCGAGGGCGGCCGCGAGAAGTCGCTGAAGGGCACGACGACAATCGAAACGGCGATCCGCCGCCTCGTCGCCGGTGCATGAACGAAAAGGCCGAGGTAGAAGACGGAACCGCGGCCTTTTTCATTTGGAGCAATTCCAGCAAAAGTGTGCAGCGGTTTTGCGTCCGGAATTGCGTGAAAACAAAAAGATAGGGCATTTTCGTGATTCGAAGAAAAACGGAAATGCTCTTGGGAAATGCCTCACCGTCAGGTGCGGGTGATCGATATTCCGCCATCAATCAGAGAAGCCGTGCCGGTGACGAAGCTTGCATCGTCGGATGCGAGATAGAGCACAGAACGGGCGAGTTCTTCAGGCGTTGCGACGCGCTTCAGCGCGTGAAGGTTGGTGATGAAGGACTGCTTGTCCGAGGTGTCATTCATTTCGCGATACATGTCGGTATCAACCGCACCGGGCAGAACGGCGTTGACGCGGATGTTTTGCGGGCCGTATTCGGCGGCAAGCGCCTGCGTCAGCCCGATGAGGCCGGACTTGCTGGCGGCATAGGCGGCGACACCAGGGAACGAGAAGCTGTAGCCGACGAAGGTCGAGGTGAAGATCACTGAACCGCTGCCGTGCTTGACCATTTCGGCGATCTGATGCTTGGCGGCCAGGAAGGAGGCCGTCAGGTTGATCGCCACCGTGTCGGCAAAGCCTGCTTCCGAAACTTCGGTGCTCGGACCTGCTTCGCCGATCGTGCCGGCATTGTTGAAGGCGATGTCAAGTTTGCCGTAGTTTTCTAGGGCGGCTGCGACCAACGCCTTTTGATAGTCTTCCGACCGGACGTCGCCGGCAACGGCAACAGCGTCACCACCGGCAGCCTTGATTTCGGCCACAAGGCTTTCAAGTTCCACCTGGCGGCGGGCGCCGACGACGACCTTGGCGCCTTCGGCAGCGAAGAGTGTTGCGGTGACACGACCGATACCCGAGCTGGCGCCGGTAACGATCGCGACTTTGTTGATCAGACGATTCATTGTTCCATTTCCTCCATTTGTACTGGATCGGCAGAGCCATCCGATTTCGATGACTGGAAGATGGCATTGTTCTTGCGTTCGGATTAGTCTCCCGGTTGCGGAGCTCAAATTCGGAAAAGCCGAACGATGATGAAGATCGAAGGTATTGCGGCTTTCGTCGCCGTGGTGGAGGCAGGCTCGGTGAGCGAGGCCGCACGGCGGCTCCGGCTTTCGAAGTCCGTTGTCAGCGAAAGACTGGCGGAGCTGGAGAAGACGCTAGGCGCCATGCTCGTGCACCGCACCACCCGCAAACTGACTTTGACCGAGGATGGGGCCGCCTTTCTGAAGCGTGCCGCGCGTATCGTCCGCGAAATGGAAGATGCCGAGGCTGATATGGCCGAACGCCGCGGCACGCTCTCAGGCCCGTTACGCATAGCAGCCCCCGTCACTTTCGGTCGTCTGCATCTTGGACCAGCGCTCTACCCGTTCCTGAACGCGCACCCGCAGATCGCACTGACGCTGGATATGGATGATCGGCGCGTCGATGCGTCCTCTGACGGATATGACGCGATCATCCGCCACGGGGCCATAGCGGACTCACGGTTGATAGCCTGGAAGCTAGCCCCCAGCCGGCGACTGCTGGTCGCATCGCCTGATTATCTGGAGCGGCATGGCACGCCGTCGTCGCTCTCCGATCTCAATAACCATCGGGGCATCTTCTATACCAACCGTGGTGTCGCCGACTGGCGCTTTCAGACTGATGAGGGCGCCGTGCTTGTCCGCGCCACACTGGGCCTCGGCATCAACAATGGTGATATGCTTCACGATGCAGCGATATCGGGTCTTGGTATCGCACTGCTGCCGACCTTCATCATCGGCTCCGCAATCCGTGAAGGCCGCTTGATGGAGATCAATGTAGGCGCCCGGCCGGAGCCGGAATTCATTTACATGGCTCATCCAGAAGGCCGAAATCCTTCTGCCAAGTTGCGCACTATCGCCGATCATCTGAAACAGACCTTTGGCAATCCACCTTATTGGGATCCAGACTGCTAAGCCAGAAGGCTCATGAGGTTTTTCGTGACGGGGGAGCGCTTACTGCGCAACACGGCAAGCGCCGGTCGTGCCAGGCGATGGACGGATGGCTGCGTCGTAATCTTCATGCTCGCCCAATGGTGGCGTTCTTTTCTGCGCTCGCGGCGCGAAGCTCGCTCGGCGTTCGACTTGACTTCCGTTGCTTACTGATTAATTTAACCGATAGGTTAAATATGAATCGGAGGAGCATCGTGAAGAAGACTTACCATGGAAGCTGCCACTGCGGCGCCGTCGCCTATGAGGTTGGACTCGATCTTTCAGCCGGTACGTTCAAATGCAATTGCTCGATCTGCCGCAAGAAGCGGAACTGGCTGGCGGTCGTGCAGCCGGCCGATTTCCGGCTGGTATCAGGCAGAGGGCATTTGCGTGAATATCTCTTTGGCGCAGGCTCGATCCATCACCTCTTCTGCGAGACCTGCGGCATAGCGTCCTTCGCCCGTGGCGAAAACGAGGCGATCGGCCCCTTCATAACCGTCGCCGTCAATTGTCTCGACGATGCGAGTGCCGAAGAGCTTGTCGCAGCACCGATTTCTTATTTCGATGGTCTGCATGACCGCTACGACTCCGCGCCGGTCGAAACGCGACATCTCTAAGCGGATGGCCTTCAGCCGAGCAGGATATAGGGCACGTCCTTTTTCGCTATTTCGTCCAGCGCCTCGTCATAGCCGGCGTCGGCATAACGCATGACGCCGAGTGCCGTATCGTTGGTGAGCGCATGGTCGAGGCGCTCGTCCGCGGCTTCGGAGCCGTCGGCAACCACCGTGACGCCACAGCTCGTCATGTAACCGGCATAACCGCCGCCGCCTGAATGGACGACGACGAGATCGGCCATCGAGGAGCAAAGCATCATCGCGTCGATCAGCGGCCAGTCGGCGATGGCGTCCGATCCGTCCTTCATGCGCTCCGTCATGATGTTCGGATGCGCCATGGCGCCAGCATCGAGATGGTCGCGCGAAAAGGCGATTGGGCCTTTGAGCTCGCCATTGGCGACGAGTTCATTGACACGCCGCGCAAGTGCCGTGCGCTCGCCATGGCCGAGCCAGGCGATACGCGCCGGCAGGCCTTCGAAGGGAATATGCTCGCGCGCCAGCCGGATCCAGTTGGTGATGATCTTGTTGTCGGGAAACATCTCCAGGAGCAGATCGTCGACGCGGGCGATATCGCTCTCCTCGCCTGAGAGCGCCATCCAGCGGAACGGGCCGATGGCGCGGGCAAAGAGCGGGCGCAGATAGGCTTCGGTAAAGATCGGGATGTCGAAAGCATTGGCGACACCGCCCTCGCGGGCCTGCGTGCGGATGAGATTGCCGTTGTCGAAGACTTCAGCGCCACGTTTCTGGAATTCCAGCATCGCGGTGACGTGCTCGACGATCGAGGCACGGCTGGCAGTCATCAACTGGCCCTGGCCATCGTCGCGCAGCCCCTTCACCTGATCGATGCTCATGCCCTTCGGCACATAGCCATAGACGAGGTCATGCGCCGAGGTCTGGTCGGTGACGACATCGGGCACGATGCCGCGCCGGGCAATCTCCGGATAGACCTCCGCCGCATTGCCGACGAGGCCGACAGAAAGCGCTCGCTTTTCATTGACCGCGGCATCGATCATCGCAAGGGCGCTGTCGAGATCGGTCGCGATCTCCTGCAGGTAACCGATCTGCTGGCGCTTGCGGGCGCGTTCCGGATCGATGTCGACGCAGAGGATCGCAGCACCCGCCATGCGGCCCGCCAGCGGCTGCGCCCCACCCATGCCGCCAAGCCCCGCCGTCAGCACAAAACGGCCGGAGAGGTCGCCGCCGAAACGGCGCTCCGCAATGCGCATGAAGATTTCATAGGTGCCCTGGATGACGCCCTGGCTGCCGATATATTGCCAGGCGCCGGCTGTAAGCCCGCCCCAGCAGATCAGCCCCTTGCGCTGCAATTCATAAAAGACCTCGGCTTTCGCCCATTGCCCAACGATGTTGCAATTCGCCATGATGACGAGCGGTGCTTTGGAATGGGTCTTCACGAGGCCGATCGGTTTGCCGGATTGGATGAGCAGGGTCTGATCCTCATCCATTTCGGTGAGCGCCCTGACGATACCACGATGCGCCGGCCAGTTGCGCGCCGCCTTGCCGAGTGCGGCATAAACAACGAGATTATCAGGATCTTCCCCGACCGAAAGCACATTTTCCAGGAGCCGCAACAGTGCTTCCTGCCGCCAGCCCTTGGCGCGCAGCCCCGGCCCGCCGGGAATCGGAAATTTCGGATGGCGTGGATTGGCCTTCGGCATCTTGGGTTCCTCGTCTCTAGTCGTCGGCGCATTCAGCACCGGTGATTTCACTTGGCTTGCATCGGTTCCACAAAGGCAAGCGCCGCATCGATCAGGCGCCGCCTCATGGCATCGTCGCCATAAACATCGGCATTGGCCCGCACCCAGCCATGCATGATCCGCTCGCCCGACAGCATCTGGATTACACCCGGCTGCGCCAGCGCCCAGCCGTCATTGCCCTTGCCGAGACGCAGCAGCATGCCGTCATGGCGCGCGCAGCAGAGCAGGTTGCCGTTGAGCATGAAGGCCCAGCCGCCGAACATGGATTTTTCGCTCAGCCCCGGTCGGTCGCCGAGCTCTTCGCGCATCAGCTCTTCCAGACCGCGATCGCGTGCCATAATTCAGGCCCTCGTCTCCAGTGCATAGCGTGCTATCTCAACACCCATCGCCTTTTCGACGGGCGGATAGACGGTTGGATCGAGCACGCTGGCCGACAGCGGAATTATGTCCTTCGGCACGTGCAGGATAAAGACATGCATGCCGCTCTTGAGTTGCCCGACGGAGAGCGGCTCACCCTCCATGGAAAGCGTGGTGATGACGGCGGGGAAGGTTGCCACACGTGTGCCGCTGGCATCATCGACCGCCATATATTCGTTCATCACATGCAGAGTGATGGCCTTGTCGCCGGCGCCGACCGTGATCGTGCCGATGTCGAAGGCTTCCTTCGTATAGATCACATCCTTCTTGGTGATCGTGCCCTCGGCGAGGATATGGCCGCCCGTCGTCTTGCAGATCGCGTCGATGATTGCCGATCCGCCCTTCTTTTCCGCCTCCATGATCGATTCGCCGAGCTTCAGCGCCATTGAGATGCCGCCAAGCGCCGCATTCTTGCGGACATAGGAAGCGCGCAGGGGATTGCGGCAGCTGGCGATGAAGCCGCCGGACTGGTCGGCTGCCGCCCGCAGCACCGGCGATATCTTTGCCGTCGCGCCCTTCACGACCAGTTCGATGTAGCGGTTCTCGGCGCGATTGCCGCCGACAGCCGTCTGGATCATCTGCTCCGGCGAACCTGCCATGCCGATCGATCCCATGTCGCCGGTCGGATGGGCGCGGATATCGCCAACCGCATCCACGACCTTGGTGCCGAGAATGGCCGAAGGCAGCCAGCCGTTCAGTGTCGAGGATTTGCCGTTCTGGCCGATGATGAGACCGGAGAGTTTTTCGCCAAGCGCCTCCTGCAGAAGCTGCACGGCTTTCACGTAGTCGATGCCCTGCATTTCCCAAGGTGTGGTCGAGGCCGGTGCGCCGATAGCAGCGGCAGTCGCGATCCAGTCATTGTCACCGAGTTCCTCAATGGAGACGAGTTCAGGCTTGCCGACATTGACGGCCGCATAGCCCAGCATGCGGCCGTGATCGGCCCAGCCACCACCGCCGGCGGCGTAGACGGAACCGCCCTTGACGGCGGCTTCAACGTCCTTATCAACCAATATGCGTCCCATTATCCTTCTCCGTCGTAAGTGTCCTATCCATCTCGCGCACCGCCTCGAACAGTACGGCGGCGCCGAGCGTTATGTCGTCATTTTCAGCCCATTCATCCGGGGAGTGGCTGCGGCCTTCCCTGCAAGGCACGAAGATCATTGCGGCCGGCGCCACGCGGGCGATCCAGGCGGTATCGTGGCCCGCACCCGAGGCCATGAAGCGATGTTTGGCGCCGACAGTCTCGCAGGCCCGTTGCAGAGTCGAGAGTAGACCGTGGTCGCTTGGTGTCGGGAAATTGTCGGAGATACGGTACGGGGGCGTGATCGTCACGCCAAAGGCCAGAGCGAGCTTTTCCGTATGGCCGTCCAGCCAGCGGCAGAAGGCTTCCATGTCAGCACGGATTTCGGCGCGCCCGTCAATCAGCAACACGACACGCGACGGCACGACATTGGCGGCATTCGGCTCCATGCGGAATTCTCCGACGGTTGCCGCAAAATGGCCAGGCGTCTTGGCGAGCTCGCTTGCAGCATTGCGGATATCGAGCACCAGCTGCGAAGCAGCAACCAGCGCATCGGCGCGCGAATCCATCGGGGTCGTGCCGGCGTGATCGGCACGACCCTCGACGGTGATTTCAATGCGAGTGATGCCCGATATCGCCGTGACGATGCCGACATCCTTGTGCTCATTCTCAAGGACCGGGCCTTGTTCGATATGCAGTTCCAGAAAACCGGCAATATCGGGCTTATTCTCATGAACAAGCACCCCTGGCGATCCGCCGACCTCGGCAATCGCTTCGGCCAGGTTGCGGCCTTCGACTGTTCGGGAGAGCCATACTTGCGGCAGTTGCCCCGTCATGCCGCGGCTGCCGATGCAGGAGACGCCGAAAATGCTGACCTCTTCTGCCAGAAAATCGACGATCTCCAGATCGTGGTCGAGGTGAATTTCCTGTTCGCGCAAGGCCCGCGCGACTTCGAGTGCCGCGGCAACGCCAGCAATACCGTCGAAGCGCCCGCCATCGGGCACGGTGTCGGAATGCGAACCGAGCATGATGATACCGGAGCCCGGTTTTGCGCCTTCCCGCCGGCCGATCAGATTACCGGACGGGTCGATGCGAGTATCGAGGCCGATCGCACGCATACGCGCCTCGAGATAGGCGCGACCTTCGAGAAAAAGCGGCGAAAAAGCCCGCCGTGTCCACGGATGCCCCGGCTCGGTAATATTGGAGAGAGCTTCGATGTCAGCGGATATCCGGCCAGGATTGACGGGCAGGTTGCGGTTCATGCCAGCACCTGTCTGGCAAGCGGTCGCACGAAGCGGCCGGTGCCGGGTTCGGCCAGAACCTCCGACCTCTCGGTGATCTTCTCTCCGCGCAGCCATGCGGCTGAAACTGTCCACGGCAGGCGGATGCCGTTATAAGGGCTCCAGCCAACGACATTATTGCCGCTGGACGAGGCGTCGTAGACCATCTCCTTCGGCTCCAGCACCACGATATCGGCATCCTTGCCCGGTGTGAGCGCTCCCTTGATGTGGTCGAGGCGGAAATGCCTGGCCGGGTTTTCGGCCATCAGCTTCGCCGCCCAGGTCAGCGGTACGCCGCGTTCCAGCGCGCCTTTGACGAAAAGCGGCACCATTACTTCCAGACCCGGAACACCTGATGCATTCGCCAGCATGTCGGGATTGGTCTTGCGGTTTTCGGACCAGCTCACATGGTCGGTCGACACCAGCCAGACGTTACCTTCGGCAACCTTGCGCCAGAGCGTCTCGACTTCGGCGCGCGGCCGCACTGGCGGATTGATCTTCGCTTTGCCGCCGAGCCGCCTCACATCGTTTTCCTCGTCGAGCGTCAGGTAGTGAATGCAGCATTCCACCGTCGCCTCGAAACCGTCGCGGCGATAGGCCCGCGCGATGTCGTAACCGCGCCCGAGCGAGCAATGCACGACATGCGACGGACAGCCGGTATTTGCGCCGGTTTCGAAGATCGTGTGCATGGCAAGCAGTTCGGTTATCGGCGGGCGTGACAGGCCGTGCGCCCGCCAGTCGGTGATGCCGCTTGCCTTCACCTGTTCCATATAGGTGCGGACCGCCTCGTCATCCTCGTTGTGCACGCCGGCCGTCAGCCCGGTCGGCGCAATCGCCGCAAAACAGGCGTCGAGCAGGGCCGGTGGGATGCGCGGGAAGCGTTTGGGATCGGTGCCGAACGTGGAGAATTTGAAGGCGGCGACACCCGCTTCCACCATTTCCGCGATGCGTGTCGCGCCTTCCTCGGGATCGACCGTACCATAGAGCGCAAAATCGACGCGGGCCTGCGGGCCGGCATGATCGACCTTCTTCTTCACGGCTGCCGCCGAGCAGACGAGATTGCCTTCGTCATAGGGCATGTCGACGATGGTCGTGACACCACCGGCCGCAGCCGAGCGCGTTGACCAGATGAAGTCCTCCTGGTCCTTCTGCGAAAGCGAATGGACTTGCGCATCGATAGCGCCCGGTAGGATCAGCGCGTTGCCGAGCAGATGCCGCTCTCTGGCCGATGGCGGCACGCCAAGTCCGACTTCCGCGACCTTCCCATCATAAACGGCGACATACCCGCCTTCGACAATGCGCTCCGGCAGCACTACGGTGCCCTGCAGAACGAGATCGAAATCCATGCCGCGTCTCCTCGATAGGTCGAAATTCAGATAATGGCAGCTTCCCGTGTCAGCCGTTCCTCGATGCGCTCAAGCGAGCCGAGCGCAAAGAAATCGTCGAAGGAGGCGATCGGCGCCTGCTCGATCAGCTTGGAGAGGAAGTCATCTGAGCCGAGTTCCTCTTCGATCGCCTCGACTTCAGCAGATAGTGGCCGGTCGACCGTATAGAAGGCGGCATGTTTGCGCACGATTTCGTAGAGCATGCCGGCTACACCCTTCGGCGTGTCGCCGATAATATCAATCGCCTGCGCAGAAAGCAGGGCTTCGAGTGCGGCCAGGCGCTTCAGCGCTCGCATCTGCCGGTCGAAACGTTCGATGACGAGCGGCAGGAAGGCCGCCTCGTCCTCCAGGCCTGCTGCAACGACAAGCGACTGCGCCGAAACCGGGTTCGACATGGATAGAACACGTGAGAAGATTTCACCGGCGAGCTTGATGATGGGGCCGAAGCCTGTGGCGATGCGGCCCGGCGGCACGAGATTGACCGGCAGATCGCGGCGCTGACCGTTGCCGAGCAAGACGCAGCGGTTGAAGGCGTTGCGCGCCGCATGCGCCATGCAAAGCGCCGCTGATTCCAGCAGGATCGTTACATCGAGCGGCAGCGAGCCGCCCGAGGTCATTACCCGCCCCTCGACGACAACGGGATTGTCGTCTGAACGGCCCGTGGCAGCAAGGATCTTGTGACCGGTCGACAACAGGTTCTCGATAACGGCACCGAAGACCTGAGCGATCATGCGCAGGCTGAGCGCATCCTGCACATGGGTCGCGACAGGCCATTCCCAATCTTCCGATGCATTGCAAAGCCAGGAGCCGATCAGTGCCTCGCGCGCCGTACCGACATGGCGCACGGCCCGCCAGGGGTCGCGCGAAGCGCCGAGCGCACCTGACGCCATCATGCCGGTCGCGAGCAGCACGCGGATCGAGGCAGCCGCATTGCGTGTCGTCTCGGCGGCCGCGGCAAAGCTGACGGCATTGACGCTGAGCGAGGCGAGGCTGTCACGCGGCGCCATCTTCACCGGCTCCATGCCAGCCGCCTGGAATGCTTCAGCCGCCTGCATGCGCTCCCCGCGATAGATCGCTTCGCCGACACCGGTCAGCACCGCGCCGATCTGGCCCATGAGACCGATATCCGCACAGCCGATGGAGCCGGTGCGGCGTACGACCGGAATGAGATCGGCCGAGAGCATCCGCATATAGGCTTCGATCAGGTCTGGCGTACAGCCGACCTGGCCCGTCAGCGCCGTGTTAACGCGCATCGCCATGGCATTGCGTACGACATTGCAGGAAAAGGGCGTGCCAGTGCCGAAATGGTGGGCGCGCACGAGGCCGAGATTGAAGGTCTCGAGATCTTCGGGCGACCATTCGACATCCTTCATGGCGCCGACACCCGTGGTTGCGCCGTAAACCGGCATGCCGGATTCGATGGCATCCTCGACGATCGAACGCGCAATCTTTACGCGCTGCATACCGATCTCAGACGCCCAAAGCGCAACCTTGCCGGAACCGATCCTCACCATCTCGGCAAAGCTGAAGGGCTGGCCGCTCAGTTCGATTCCGGGGCGTTCATGCTTCATGTGCTCATCTCCATGGAGGTGAGACTAAGCGAGCCTCACGTCTGGCGGGATATCCCAAATGCCGAACACATCATGCTTTTGCTGGTTCCCGATCAGCTTATTGCCCAGGCAATATAGAGAAGCGTGAGCGCAATGATCCAGAGGGCGACTTTCGCGGAACGATTATGGCGCGCTTCCGCCTTGCCGATCGCCTCGGCGGTGTGATCATCGAAACGCAGCCCATGCTCGCTCATATGCAGAAGCTGATGGTGGAATTTCTCCGTCTGGGCGGCAATTTCAGGGGCGGCTTCGGCAAGCTTTACGGCCGCCTTCAGCCCGTCTTTGAGATCGGTGACGATACGCTTGGGGCCGAGATTGTTCTTGATCCAGTCGCCGACCACGGGCTCGGACGCCTTCCACATGTTGAAGCGAGGATTGAGCATGCGCGAAACGCCCTCGACGACGACCATCGTCTTCTGCAGCATCACGAGTTCCGGTCGCGTCTGCATGTCGAAGAGTTCCGTCACCTCGAAGAGCAGCGTTAAGAGCTTGCCCATGGAGATCGTCTCGGCCGGCTGACCGTGGATCGGCTCGCCGATCGCGCGGATCGCCTGGGCAAAGCTTTCGACATTGTGGTGGCCGGGCACATATCCTGCCTCGAAATGCACTTCCGCCACCCGGATATAGTCGCGTGTGATGAAGCCGTAGAGGATTTCGGCAAGGAAGCGGCGTTCCTTCTTGCCGAGACGTCCGACGATACCCATGTCGACGGCGACGATCATGCCGCCGGCATCGACGAAAAGGTTGCCCGGATGCATGTCGGCATGGAAAAAGCCGTCCCGCAGCGTGTGGCGCAGGAATGACTGGATCAGCGTATCGGCAAGCGTGTTCAGATCGTGGCCGGCGGCCTTGAGCCCCTCGACGTCGGACATCTTGATGCCGTCGATCCACTCCATTGTGATGACGTCGCGGCCGGTGCGCTCCCAGTCCACTTTCGGCACCCGAAAGCCGGGATCCTTATCGGTATTTTCGGCGATCTCCGAAAGGGCGGCGGCCTCAAGGCGCAGGTCCATCTCCACCTTGGTGGTCTGTTCCAGCGTCTTCGTCACCTCGACCGGTCGCAGGCGGCGGCTCGCCGGCATGAAGCGTTCCTGCATATGGGCGACGAGGTACATCGCCTCGATGTCATGGGCAAACCGTGCCCTGACACCCGGCCGCACGACCTTCACGGCGACCTTTTTTCGCCCTGCTGGTGTGTCGACCTCGGCCGGGTGCACCTGCGCGATGGAGGCGGCGGCAATCGGATCGCCGAAGCTCGCATAGAGCTCCGAGATTGGCCGTCCGAGCGAGCCCTCGATATTGGCCTTGGCGGCAGAAGCCGGGAAGAAGGCCATCCGGTCCTGAAGCTGCGACAGGTCGTCGGCAAACTCGACGCCGACGACATCAGGACGCGTCGCGAGAAACTGGCCGATCTTCACATAGGACGGCCCGAGCCGCTCGACGGCCTGCGCCAGCCGGTCGCTGCGCTTCTTTTGTTTGCTGCGTTTGCGTGCAAACAGGCCGACGAAGGATTTTGCGAGGCTGACGGATGGCGGCAATCCCTCTGAAGGAAGCGCCGAAATGACGCCTTCGCGCACCAGAATCCAGCCGACCCTTGCGAGCCTGAAATATGCCCCGAAAGCACTCATGCGGATCAGAGCTTCCAGCCGGAATGCAGCGCTGCGATACCGCCGGTATAATTGGTATAGGTCACGCGGGAAAAGCCGGCCGTGCTGATCATCGCCGCGAAATTCTCCTGGTTCGGGAACTTGCGGATCGATTCCACGAGATACTGATAGGGTTCTGCGTCACCGGTGATCGCCTTGCCGAATTTCGGAATGGCGTTGAAGGACCAGGCATCATAGACCTTGTCGAGAATCGGCAGGTCCACTTCCGAAAACTCCAGCACGAGCAGCCGTCCGCCGCGCTTCAGCACGCGATAGGCCTCCGAGAGCGCCACCTCGATCCGCGGCACGTTGCGGATGCCGAAGGCGATCGTATAGGCATCGAAACTGTTTGCCTCGAAGGGAAGCTCCTCGGCATTGGCCTCGACGAAGGTGAGATTGTCCGAGAGCTTCTTTTTTTTGGCCCGTTCGGCGCCGACGGTCAGCATCGAGCCGTTGATGTCGAGAACGGTTGCATGCGCCTGGCGGTTCGAGGCTTCGACGATGCGGAAGGCAATATCGCCGGTGCCGCCGGCAACGTCGAGAACCTTGTAGCCACGCTCCTTGCGAGGGTTGAGCGACACAATCATCGCGTCTTTCCACGCGCGGTGCATGCCCATGGACATGACGTCGTTCATGATGTCGTAGCGTTTGGCGACCTTGTGGAAGACCTCGTTGACGAGGCCTTGCTTTTCACCGGTCGGCACCTCGCGGAAGCCGTAGGACGTTTCCATGCCGCCATCGGCGGAGGTCCGGCTGTCTGACATCAAGCAACTCCGTTCACATCAAGAATTCGGCGCGGCGACCATAGCGAAAGCGAGGGCGCGGCGCTATCTCTGGGCCACGGTCCGCCCGCGGCACGTTGGCGCTATAGCGCACATCGCGGGCGGTTGATACACGTTAGACATAGATGAGTTAAGATGCCGGAATTGCCAGAAGTCGAAACGGTGAAGCGCGGCCTGGCGCCGGCCATGGAGGGTGCGCGCATCGAGAGGCTGGAATTGCGCCGCGGCGACCTGCGGTTTCCTTTCCCCCAGGATTTCCAAGCCCAGGTCTCTGGCCGCACGATCATCGGCCTCGGACGGCGCGCCAAGTATCTGCTGATCGATCTCGACAGTGGCAAGACGATCATTTCCCATCTTGGCATGTCCGGCTCTTTCAGGATCGAGCAAGGGCCGCTTTCCGCCACGCCCGGGGACTTTCACCATGAACGCTCCAAGGACGAGAAACACGATCATGCGATCTTCCATCTGCAAGGCGAGGGCGGCCCCCGCCGTGTCATCTATAATGACCCGCGCCGCTTCGGCTTCATGGATATCGCTGACCGCTCCGAGCTCGATGCTACCCCTTTCCTGTTCGCCCTGGGGCCGGAACCGACCGGCAACGAACTGTCTGCCACCTATTTGGCGGATCGGTTCGACGGCAAGGCCCAGCCGCTGAAGAGCGCGCTCCTGGATCAGAAAAACATCGCCGGGCTCGGCAATATATATGTCTGCGAGGCGCTGTGGCGGGCGCATCTCTTGCCGACACGCGCTGCCGGTACCCTGGTGACGAAGGCTGGAAAGCCGAAGGAACCGCTGAACAGGCTCGTCAGCTCGATCCGCGATGTCATCGCAGAAGCAATCGCCGCCGGCGGATCGTCGCTGCGCGACCATATCCAGACGGATGGCTCGCTCGGTTATTTCCAGCATTCCTTTTCCGTCTATGATCGCGAAGGTCTAACTTGCCGCACGCCGGGTTGTGGCGGTACGGTCTCGCGCATCGTGCAGGCTGGCCGTTCCACCTTCTTTTGCGCCACCTGCCAGAAATAGGAGAGCGCCATGGTCTACGAAACCTTGATCGTCGAAACCCGCGGCAACGTCGGCCTCATCACCCTGAACCGGCCGCAGGCGCTGAACGCGCTGAATTCAACTGTGCTCAAGGAATTGAAGCAGGCCTATGCAGCATTTCACGACGACGAGAGCGTCGGCGCGATCGTGCTGACTGGCTCTGAGCGCGCCTTTGCCGCCGGCGCCGACATTAAGGAAATGCAGCCGCTCGAATTTGCCGAAGTCTATAAGAGCGATTTCATCAGCGGCTGGGACGAGATCGCCAAGGCTCGCAAGCCGATCATCGCTGCCGTCGGTGGTTTTGCGCTCGGTGGCGGATGCGAACTCGCTATGCTCTGCGATTTTATCATTGCCTCTGAAACCGCAAAGTTCGGCCAGCCGGAAATCACCCTCGGCGTTATCCCCGGCATTGGCGGCTCACAGCGCCTGACGCGCGCAGTCGGCAAGGCCAAGGCGATGGATCTCATTCTGACCGGTCGAATGATGGATGCGGCGGAAGCCGAGCGTGCCGGACTCGTTTCGCGGGTGGTGGCGCCTGGACGGCTTCTGGATGAGGCGCTGGAGGCGGCAGCTAGGATCGCGTCGCTGTCACGCCCCTCGGTGCTGATGGCTAAGGAGGCGGTCAGCCGAGCCTTTGAGACGACGCTGGAGGAGGGTTTGCGTTTCGAGCGCCGTCTCTTCCAGAGCCTGTTTGCGACCGAGGACCAGAAAGAAGGCATGGCCGCCTTCATCGAGAAGCGCAAGCCGGCCTTCAAGAACAGGTGAGCGGACGGCGTCGTGAAAGGGGCTTTTCCTTGAAAATGCGCGTTGACGTGGATGCGCTTTAGCGTTATATGCCCGCCCACGGTTCGGAAAGCCCATCAGCTTTTCCGCTAATGCTCCCGTATTGCTGAATTGAGTGGCCGCAGGGCCGGCGCGGCAATGGTGGAGTTTGTTCGAATTCTTGAGAGAGGCATCCATGGCCAATACAACTTCGGCGAAAAAGGCGACCCGCAAGATCGCTCGCCGTACCGCAGTAAACAAGGCTCGCCGTTCGCGCGTTCGCACTTACGTTCGCCAGGTCGAAGAGGCGCTTGCCGCCGGTGATGCCGTCAAGGCAAAGGAAGCCTTCAGCGCCGCTGAGCCGGAGCTGGCGCGCGCCGCAAGCAAGGGCGTCATGCACGCCAACACGGCATCCCGCAAGGTCTCGCGCCTTGCTGCTCGTGTGAAGGCTCTTTCGGCTTCCGCGAACGCTTAAATATCTCATTAACGAACTGCTCGTTATGATTAGCCCGGTAATTTTACCGGGCTTTTTCGATTCCGGCGGCCGCCGCAGATATAGTTAATTCGGCGACGATTTCGTGTCAGGGGCATGACAGGAAAAATCATTTTAAAACAATAACTTACGCAAGGATCTTTTTAAAGGTTGCGACTCTGGTCACGCAACCCGCGGCATCAAATGAGTCAAGAAGATTTTTTCTTTTTTCTTTTTATGCGTGTCCAAAATAGCCCAGTTGGGGAATCTCCTTGATTCAAAAGCGATTCTTTTTTGACGCTGGTGTGACGCCCTAAAAGCCTTGCCCGAGTCAATGGCCGCTTCTTAATTTTGCGTAAAATTCATCGTTGATCTTGCCATTTGATCCTGCCTAAATGGCCTCCAGCAAAGGGCGCGGACATCATCTGCAGAAGTCAGTCCAAACTGCCATGTCGGCAGGATGGTGGCGCTGTGTCACTTGCGACGGAGCGCATAGCTTCCGTTTTCTCAAAGCACTCGACGGCATTGTACCGTGACGTGGCTGTCACGGAACGGGGACGTTTTGTGCCAAGGCCACACGTTTTACGCGAGGCCGGGAGAAGGGCAGGGGAAAGTAATAGTGCGTTCGGGCTGGCGGGCGAAAAACGAGGATCGGCCGCTGGTCTGACTGAGGGAATTGGGACGGTTGCCGCATGAGCGCGGCCACCGGAGGGTTTTTGTGTCGATCCCGAAAGGGACAGTGTTTGAGTGAACCGGCAGGCGGGCGGCTCATGAGGGTGTCGTCGGTTTTGTCAAAGCGGGGAATGATCGGGCGGCTGTCAATGAATGACCGCCCGAGGAAATGAAAGGCGGCATTATGCAGATGAATTCGATGACGACGGGTGCGCTGGATAACGGGGAAGCTGCACCGCAGTCCTTCGGTTCCATTCACCTGAGCGCGGCGGAAGAAAAGAGCGAGATGAAGCATGGCGTTCTCTTCGACCGCGTCAGCGCGCGTCTGAAGGCACAAGTCGGTCCTGATGTCTATGCAAGCTGGTTTGCGCGGCTCAAGCTTCATTCGGTTTCCAAGAGTGTCGTTCGTCTCACCGTCCCCACGACCTTCCTGAAGTCGTGGATCAACAACCGCTATCTCGATCTCATTGTCGGTCTGTTCCAGGCCGAGGATTCCGAAATTTTGAAGGTCGAGATCCTTGTGCGCACGGCAACGCGCAGCGGCGTGAAGGCGCTGGATGAGGCGGCTTCGATAGAGCCGGCTGCCCAGCCGACCGTGCTTCGCCGTCCGGCGTCAGCCCAGCCGGCGGGGCAGATCGTTCAGCAGGCGGTATCGGCGGTCGTTGCGGCCCGTCCGGCGAGCGTAGGTTCGCCGCTCTTCGGCTCTCCGCTGGATTCCCGTTTTACCTTCGACACTTTCGTTGAAGGCAGTTCCAACCGCGTGGCGCTCGCCGCCGCAAAGACCATTGCGGAAGCGGGTCAGGGTGCTGTGCGCTTTAATCCGCTGTTTGTTCATGCGACTGTCGGCCTGGGCAAGACCCATCTGTTGCAGGCGATCGCCAATGCCGCGGTGCAGAACCCCCGCGGCTTACGCGTCGTCTATCTGACGGCCGAATACTTCATGTGGCGTTTCGCGACTGCGATCCGCGACAATGACGCGCTGACGCTGAAGGACTCGCTGCGCAACATCGATCTTCTGATCATTGACGACATGCAGTTCCTACAAGGCAAGATGATCCAGCATGAGTTCTGCCATCTGCTGAACATGCTGCTCGACAGCGCCAAGCAGGTCGTCGTCGCGGCGGACCGGGCGCCGTGGGAGCTGGAATCGCTTGATCCGCGTGTCCGTTCGCGTTTGCAGGGCGGTGTGGCGATCGAGCTTGATGCTCCGGACTACGAGATGCGCCTCGAAATCCTGAAGCGCCGCCTGACGGCTGCACGTCTTGAAGATCCGTCGCTGGAAATCCCGGCCGAGCTGCTGCAGCATGTCGCTCGCAACATCACCGCGAGCGGCCGTGAACTCGAAGGCGCCTTCAACCAGTTGATCTTCCGCCGCTCCTTCGAGCCGAACCTGTCGATCGAGCGCGTGGATGAGCTTCTGGCCCATCTCGTCGGTTCCGGCGAGCCGCGTCGCGTGCGCATCGAGGACATCCAGCGTATCGTCGCGCGTCACTACAACGTCTCGCGCCAGGAGCTGGTCTCGAACCGCCGTACACGCGTCATCGTCAAGCCGCGTCAGATCGCCATGTATCTGTCGAAGACATTGACGCCACGCTCCTTTCCGGAGATCGGCCGCCGCTTCGGCGGACGCGACCATACGACGGTTCTGCACGCCGTGCGAAAGATCGAGGAACTGATTGCGGAAGACACGAAACTTTCGCATGAAATCGAGCTTCTGAAGCGCCTCATCAACGAATAGGCTGGGATTGCCACCGATCCGGCAGCCGGGATCGCTCCCGGCTGTTTTCTTTTATAAGCCTTTTATTCTATACAGCCTCCACATGAACAAACCGTGCCGGCGAAGACGTCGGCGCTCGGGAGGAGACATCAATGAGTTTTGAAAGGATTGCCGTGATCGGCCTGGGCAAGGTCGGGCGGCTCGCGGCGACGCTTTTGCACGAGGGCGGCTTCGAAGTTATCGGAGTCGACGCGCAACTGCCCATGGGCGAGCTGCCCTTCAAATGCCGGAGCGGCGATATCACTGACGCCTCTGTCATCGGCGAATTGCTATCGAGCGTCGAGGCTGTCCTGTCTTGCCTTCCGTACCATTTGAATATCGAACTGGCGCGGGCCGCCCATCTCGCGGGGATCCACTACTTCGATCTGACCGAAGATGTGCCGACCACAAATTTCATCATCGAGCTTTCCAAGACAGCACGCGGCCTGATGGCGCCGCAATGCGGTCTGGCGCCGGGCTTCGTTGGTATTGTCGGCGCAAGTCTTGCCGATGGCTTCGATCGCTGCCGCTCGATCCGCATGCGCGTCGGCGCTTTGCCGCAGAACCCGACCGGACTCCTGGGTTATGCCTTCAACTGGTCGCCGGAGGGCGTGGTTAATGAATATCTGAACGACTGCGAGGTCATCGAGGGCGGCGTTCGCAAGCTCGTCTCGCCGATGGAATGGCACGAGACGATCTATGTTGACGGCGTCAAGCTGGAAGCCTTCACGACCTCCGGCGGCCTCGGCACCATGTGCGACACTATGCTCGGCAAGGTGGATAACCTTGACTATAAGACAATGCGTTATCCCGGCCACATGGAGCTGATGAATTTCTTTTTTCATGAACTCCTCATGCGCGAAAGGAGACGGCTGGCTGGCGAAATCCTGACCAATGCCAAGCCGCCTGTCGATGACGATGTCGTCTACGTGCATGTCGCAGCCGAAGGCACTGTCAATGACGTGCTCCGCCGCAAGGAATTCGTACGCGCCTATTATCCGATCGAGATTGCCGGCGCCCGCCGCACGGCCATTGCCTGGACCACTTCCGCGTCCGTCGTTGCCGTGATCGAGATGGTCCGAGACGGCTTGTTGCCGGCCAGCGGCTTCCTGCATCAGGAGCATATTCCGCTGGAGATGTTCCTGAAGACGCCGACGGGCAGCCTGTTCAAGGCGGGTGCTGCCGACAGGGGTTAGGCCTTCGCTTCCGAAAGCAGCCAACGCCGGAACGCTGCGACCGCGGGTCGTTCCACTGCTGTGCCCGGATAAACGAGATGATAGGCAAGCTTGCTTGCAAGTCCCAGCGGAAACGGTGCGACGAGCCGGCCTTCGGCAAGCTCCTTCTCGATAAAGGAGCGGCGCATAAGGGCCACGCCGAACCCTGACTTCATTGCTTCGAAGGCGCCGCTGCCGTCGCTGAAAATTGGACCGCGGGAGGCATCCACCTTGGTGGCGCCTGCCGCGGCGAGCCACAGTTGCCAGTCACGGCGGTAGACGTCATGGATGAGTTGATATTCTGCGAGCTCATCGGGCGAAGGATTGGCACCAAGGGCTGCCGCTATCGCCGGCGTGCAGACGGGCATCAGTTCGTCATCCACCAGCCGTTCGCTGATCAGCCCTTCGTAGCCGCCAAGCCCGTGGCGAATGGCGAGATCGATGCCATCACGTTCGAAATCGAACATGCGATGGGAGGCACTGATACGCACATCGATATCCGGATGCATATCCTCGAAGCGCTGAAGCCGCGGCAGCAGCCAGTGTGTCGCAAACCCGGCCGTGCAGGTAAGTGTCAGGGCATTGCCGCGCCGCCGTGCGGTAAGCGATGCCGTCGCCTCGCGCACGAGCTGGAAGGCGGTGCGCAGTGTGACGAAATAATCTCGGCCCTCCGCCGTCAACAGAATCTGCCTCGGGCGCCGTTCGAACAGCGAGACGCCGAGCGAAGCCTCGAGGTCACGGATCTGCAGGCTGACGGCGCCGGGCGTGACATGCAGCTCATGTGCCGCCTGCGTCATGCTGAGATGGCGCGCCGCCGCCTCGAAGGCGCGCAGAGCCGACAGCGAAGGCAGCGGATCGGTCATGATTTAACTCAACTCAATCATGTGAGGAGAAATGCTCGTTTGTTAACGACGGAGAATACTAGTAAAAACGTGGGCAGTTGGCAAATCCGGACGGATGAGCTGAGAAGGATACGTTAGCGGAACTCAATAAGGGGATAGGCATGGCCACGCAGAAATCCATGGGAGGCGCAGAATGGACTATGCTGATCGTGCTTTCGCTTCTCTGGGGTGGCTCCTTCTTCTTCAACGGCATTCTCGTAAAGGCGCTGCCGCCTTTCACCATTGTGACCGGGCGTGTATTGCTCGCTGCCATTGCGCTCAATCTGATCGTGCGCGCCATGGGCCAGACCATGCCGCGAGACCGGCAGAGCTGGGTCGCTTTCTTCGGCATGGGTTTCTTGAACAATATGATCCCCTTTTGCTTGATCGTCTGGGGGCAGACACATATTGCAAGCGGCCTCGCCTCGATCCTCAATGCGACGACGCCTCTTTTCGCCGTGGTCGTTGCCCACGTGCTGACAGCGGATGAGAAGCTTACGGCAAACCGGTTCTTCGGCGTAATCGTCGGCTTTGCAGGCGTGGCCTACATGATCGGCATCGATGCTTTGAAGGATCTCGGCTCGAACGTGCTTGCCCAAGTCGCGGTCCTCGCCGCAGCCTTCTCCTATTCGCTCGCCGGCATCTGGGGCCGGCGCTTCCGTCGCATGGGCCTTGCACCGCTCATCCCTGCGGCAGGGCAGGTGACTGCATCGACAGTTCTGATGCTGCCGGTCGCCCTGATCGTCGATAAGCCGTGGACGCTTGCCATGCCCTCAGCCGAAATCTGGCTGGCGCTATCAGGCCTTGCGGTCCTCTCGACCGCCGTGGCCTACGTGCTCTTCTTCCGCATACTGGCAACGGCAGGCGCCACCAATCTGATGCTGGTGACTTTCCTGATCCCCGTCAGTGCAATCCTGCTTGGCGCACTCGCACTCGGCGAGCAACTGCAGCTCAAACATCTGATCGGCATGGCGCTAATCGCGATAGGCCTTGCAGCGATCGACGGAAGGCTCGTCAATTTCGGGAGGAGGCGGGCTGCTTGAAAGGCTCAGCACGCCAAATCTGCGACGACGGAATCCAGAATCAGCATACCGGCCGGCGTACAGCGCAGGCGAGAATTGCCGATCCGTTCGATGAAGCCGTGTTCCAGTAAAAACTGTTCGCGTTTCGGATCGGGATCGCGGCCGGAAAGCTGCTGCCAGCGAGCAAGATCGACACCTTCCTTCAGCCGCAGACCCATCAGCAGCAGTTCGTCGGACTGCTCCTCGAACCCAAGCCGCTCTTGGTCGATGATGCCGTGCCCGTTGCGCTCGACGAGATCCAGCCACGCTTCCGGATTGCGCTCTGTTGCCGTGGCAATCTTCTCAGCCCCGCGTGTCAGGCGGCCATGCGCACCAGGTCCGATACCGGCATAATCGCCGTACCGCCAGTATGTGAGATTATGGCGGCTCTCAGCGTCCGGCCGAGCGTGGTTGGACACCTCATAGGCCGGCAGCCCTTCGCGTTCGGTGATTTCCTGCGTGGCCTCGTAGAGTGCGGCGGACTGGTCACCATCGGGTACAATTAGCTTTCCGGCCTTATGCAGGCCGTAGAACGGCGTGCCTTCTTCGATCGTGAGCTGATAGAGCGAGAGATGATCGACTGCATAGGAGATCGCTTGCCTGAGCTCGTGTTCCCATTCCTCGACCGTCTGGCTTGGCCGCGCATAAATCAGGTCGAAGGACATGCGCGGGAAGATGTCGCGCGCCAGCTTAATCGCCTTGAGCGCATCGGCGACGTCATGCAGCCGCCCGAGGAATTTCAGATCGCGATCATTCAGGGCCTGTACACCGAGCGAAACACGGTTGACGCCGGCGGCACGATAACCGCGGAAACGCTCCGCCTCCACGCTGGAAGGATTGGCCTCCATCGTGATCTCGATACCGTCAGGCACATGCCAGCGCCGCGAAATGCCATCAAGGATCGCATCGACCGTTTCCGGCTTCATCAGCGACGGCGTGCCGCCGCCGAGAAAGATGCTGGTCACCGTCTTCGGCCCGCTCATCAGGCGGGCATTTGTGATCTCCTTCAGGAAAGCGGCGACATAGCGCTCCTGATCGACCGCCTGATGGCGGACATGGCTGTTGAAATCGCAGTAAGGGCACTTCGCTGCGCAGAAAGGCCAATGCACATAGATCCCGAAACCGGGCTCGCCGGTATCTGGCAGAAGCTTGGCATCGCGTGTTAGCGCAGGCTGTTCGATCATGTTCAAAGCGTAGCCTTATGCTTCCAGGCAGGTTTCGACAAAGGGCTTGAAGGCACGCGCGCGATGCGACAAAGGCTGCGGCTTTCCAATGCTCCAACCGTGCTTTTCTTCTGCGCTCATCTCGCCGAAGGTCACTGTATAGCCTTCCGGCTGGAAGAGGGGGTCATAGCCGAAGCCCTGCATCCCGCGCGGCGGCCAGACGACCGTCCCTTCCACTTGACCGCGGAAAAGTTCGGTATGACCATCCGGCCAGGCGAGGCAAAGCACGCTGACGAAGCGGGCGGTGCGCTGCTCAGGCTTCGTTGCGCCGGCCTTTTCCAGTGCCTTCTCGACCTTTTCCATGGCCATGTTGAAATCGCGGGTGCCGTTGCCTGTTTCAGCCCAGTCGGCGGTGTAGACGCCCGGATCACCGCGGAGTGCATCCACGACGAGGCCAGAATCGTCTGACAGTGCCGGCAGACCCGAGGCCCGAGCTGAGGCGAGCGCTTTAATCGTGGCATTTTCCTCGAAGGTAGTCCCGGTTTCCTTGGGCTCGATGAAATTGAGCTCTGCCGCCGATTTGGCGGTAAAGCCGAGTGGCCCGATCAGATCCTGGATCTCGCGAATCTTGCCCTGATTATGGCTGGCGACGACAATGGTCTTGGTTTCGAGCTTACGCATAAATATCCTTATCCCATGCCCCAGATTTTTGCCTCCGCGCATTCCAGGCTGTTGCCATCGGGATCGCGGAAATAAATGGACCGGCCGCCCTGCGGCCAGTGAACTTCAGATTCGATGGCGACACCTGCAGACTTCAGCTTTGCAGCCATCGTGTCGAGATTGTCTCCCGATACGCGAAAGCAGGCATGCCCCTTTCCGGTGGTGCCATGCGGCGGAACCTGCAGACTATCAGGTGCCGGCGGCTTCATCGTTTCCTCCGGGTTGAAGATCAGGAGCACGCCCGGTCCGCAGCGGAAGAACACATGACGGTTGCCCAAACGCGCAATCTTCTCGAGGCCAAGCACATTTCCGTAAAAGGCTTCGGCCGCATCGAGATCGGTCGCGTAAAGCGCGGTTTCAAGAATGCCTTCTATGGGTTGCGCCATTGCTGCCTCTTGTCCGGCCTTGCCCCCGAAGCAGGGACAAGGAAATTCACTGGCGAGATCCCGAATAGAAGCCTCAGGCGATCGCCTGCTTCTGCAAGTCGACGAGTTCGGCAATGCCTGACTTGGCAAGGCCCATGAGCGAGGAGAATTCCTCCTCGCTGAAAGGCGTGCCTTCTGCCGTGCCCTGGATTTCCACAATGCCGCCGGCACCCGTCATGACAAAATTGGCGTCGGTCTCTGCCGAGGAATCTTCGAGATAGTCGAGGTCGATGACGGGCTGGTTGGCGAAGATGCCGCAGGAGATTGCTGCGACATGATCCTTCAGCACGCGATCGGCTTTGATCATGTTGCGCGTTTCCATCCAGCGCAAGCAGTCGTAAAGTGCGATCCAGCCGCCGGTGATCGAGGCCGTGCGCGTACCGCCATCGGCCTGAATAACGTCGCAGTCGAGTGTGATCTGGCGTTCGCCGAGCGCGGTCAAGTCGATCACGGCGCGCAGCGAGCGGCCGATCAGGCGCTGGATTTCCTGCGTGCGGCCACCCTGCTTGCCGGCGGCAGCTTCACGCTTCATGCGTTCGCCGGTTGCGCGCGGCAGCATGCCATATTCGGCGGTGACCCAGCCCTTGCCGGTATTGCGCAGCCATGGCGGCGTCTTGTCTTCCAGGCTTGCCGTGCAGAGCACGTGTGTATCGCCGAACTTTACCAGGCAGGAGCCTTCCGCATGCTTGGAAAAATTGCGCTCGAAGGAGACCTTGCGCATCTGGTCGGTTTTTCTGCCTGAAGGCCGCATTCTCTTCTCCTGAAACATAATGCCGAAGGCGTAGGCGGCTCTCGGGCAATGTCACGCGTGCATTGTATCGTCGCCCGCTTCTACGATTGGCCGCGTGCATTTGCAAATTCCCTTTTGCCACGGGGACGAGTTTGGCTATATTTTCGGAGACATCATTCAGTATGGGTACGAAAAGTTCATGAGCTACAGGTCGACATCGGTTTCGGATGCCGTGGCTGCGCTGGATGAACGATCGAAGGAAATCTTCCGGCGTATCGTCGAAGGCTACCTGGAGCATGGTGAGCCGCTCGGCTCCCGGAATCTGTCGCGCCTTCTGCCCATGTCGCTGTCACCTGCCTCCGTGCGCAACGTCATGAGCGATCTGGAAGAGCTCGGGCTCATCTATTCACCGCATGTCAGCGCCGGCCGCCTGCCGACCCAGGTGGGTTTGCGTTTCTTCGTCGACGCCTTCATGCAGGTCGGCGATCTCTCGGCTGACGAGCGTGCCAGCATCGACCGCCAAGTGCGAGCCGAAAGCCGCGACAATCCGGTGGAATCGATGATGAACGAGGCTAGCCGCATGCTGTCGGGCATTTCGCGCGGCGCCGGCCTCGTCATCACCTCCAAGAGCGATCCGGTGTTGAAACACGTCGAGTTCATCCGCCTGGAGCCGACCAAGGCGCTGGCTGTGCTGGTGGGCGATCACGATCAGATTGAGAACCGGATTATCGAACTGCCTGCAGGTGTTACCTCTTCGCAACTAACCGAAGCCGCCAATTTCCTCAATGCGCACATGACCGGCCAGACGCTGCCGGAATTGCGGCTGCAATTGAGCCGGTTGAAGGATGAAGTTCGCCACGAGCTCGATGCGCTGTCGCGGGATCTCGTAGAACGCGGTGTTGCCGTCTGGGCTGGCAATTCGGACGAGACCAAACCGGCACAGCTCATCATCCGCGGTCGCGCAAATCTGTTGGAAGGTGTAGGCGGTGTGGAAGATCTCGACCGGTTGCGCCTGCTTTTCGATGACCTCGAGAAAAAGGACAGCTTGATCGAGCTCTTGAATCTCGCCGAAAGCGGACCTGGCGTGCGTATCTTCATCGGTTCGGAGAACAAGCTCTTTTCGCTTTCGGGTTCCTCCTTGATTGTTGCTCCTTATCGCGATGACGACGACCGCATCGTCGGCGCTGTCGGCGTAATCGGTCCCACGCGGCTCAATTACTCGCGCATCGTGCCTATGGTGGACTATACCGCCCAGCTCGTGTCGCGTCTTTCGCGTGGTTCCCTCTGACCCCTCACGCGAAACCGGCGGAATTTCAGCTTCTTCGTAACGCAGACTTGATTTTTTCCGGCCAAACATCGATATCGGGCGCATCTGAGAATATACGAACCGGAGATCGTCATGACTGATGAAACGACGCAAAACGGACCGGACGCAGCTGCAGCGGAAGCCGCAGCCGAGGCTGCCGCAAACGTCGAGAATGAAGCCGTGAAGGAAGCAGATGCAGGCGAACCGGATGCGCTTGAGCTTCTGAAGGCCGAAAATGCCGAACTGCGCGACCGCTATCTGCGTCTCGCTGCCGAAATGGATAATCTGCGTCGCCGCACCGAGCGTGAGGTCAAGGACGCCAAATCCTATTCGGTTGCAGGATTCGCCCGCGATATGCTGGCAGTCTCGGACAACCTGCGCCGCGCGCTCGACGCGATTTCGCCCGAAGCCAAGGCTGCTGCCGACGCCGGCTTGACGACGCTGATCGAAGGTGTCGAGATGACCGAGCGTTCCATGCTCTCGGCTCTGGAGCGCCACGGCGTTCGCAAGCTGGAGCCGGTCGGACAGAAGTTCGACCCGAATTTCCATCAGGCGATGTTCGAGGTGCCGAATACGGAAGTGCCGAACAATACGGTCGTGCAGGTCGTGCAGGCCGGTTTCTCCATCGGCGAACGCGTGCTGCGCCCGGCCATGGTAGGCGTTGCCAAGGGCGGTCCGAAGCTCGTGGAGGCCGAGGCCAACTCGGTGCTCGACGAGAAGGACGCCTGATCCAATAAGAATACCCGGTAATTAAGAAAGGCCGCGCGAGCGGCCTTTCTTATTCCTGTCTGATCTTGGCAGATCATATCCGCGCGAAGCGCTCGATCAGCAGGTCGAAAAAGCCGTCGGCATCCACATGGCGCATGACCTTCGCATTGCGCTTGCGGTCCGTCACATGCCACCAATCGACGACGGTCATGCCGACGGTCAGTTCCGATTTCACTTCGATCTCGACATTGCAGTCGCGGCCTTTGAAGAGTTCGGGTTTCAGCAGATAGGCGACCGTCGTCGGATCGTGCAGTGGACCACCGTCCGAGCCGTATTTTTCAATGTCGAAGCGCTCGAAGAATTCCAGCATCTCCACCATCGCCTTGGCCGGCGGGGTGCCGATTTCCGCCATGCGTTTTACGCGCTCCTTGCGGGTCAGAAGCTGGTGCGTGACATCAAGCGGCATCATGACGACAGGCACGCCGGAGCGGAACACGATATCGGCGGCTTCCGGATCGACATAGATGTTGAATTCGGCAGCCGGCGTGATGTTGCCGCCTTCAAAGAAACCGCCGCCCATCATGACGAGTTCGCGGATTCGCGGCACGATGTCGGGCGCCTTCTGGAAGGCCAGGCCGATATTGGTCAGGGGCCCGAGTGTGCAGAGCGTGATTGTGCCTTCCGGCTCGCGCCGCAGCGTTTCGATGATGAAGTCGACAGAATGCTGCGGCTGCAGCGGCATCGTCGGCTCAGGAAGGGTGGGGCCATCGAGACCTGTCTTGCCATGCACGTGCTCGGCGGTGACCAGCTTGCGGGCAATCGGCCGGTCCGCACCGGCAAAGACCTTGATGTCGGTCCGCTCGCAAAGCTCGCAGACGATGCGCGCGTTGCGGCTCGTTAAAGACAGCGGCACGTTACCGGCGACGGTAGTGATGCCCAGGACATCGAGTTCTTCCGGGCTGCCGAAGGCCAGCATGATCGCGGCGGCATCGTCCTGGCCGGGGTCGGTGTCGATAATGATCTTTCTCGGTTCTGCCATCCGGGTAGTTCCATCCTCTGGTGCGCGTCGCTATAGCATGCACCTTCTCATTGTCTTCACGCTCCCGTCGCAAATCAGCACATTGCGCTCGGGCATGTTTTGATGCGAGGCGTTGCGCCCTTTGTCAAGGAAGGGATCTGTTGGGGCTTTACCTTAAAATGCAAGAGGGCTGGACGGACCGCCATCACGCCTTGCAGCAAACAACCACCGTTCCCATATTAGGTCCACCCGGATGCTGCATGAGGTCCGGAGAGGTCGCTTGCATCAAGGACTTTGGAAGATGAACCGCATCACCCCTTTCGCCAGCCCGCTGCTTCTGGGCTTCGACGCCATGGAAAAGACGCTTGAGCGAATTTCCAAGGCGAGCGACGGTTACCCACCCTACAATATCGAACGTATCGCTGCGGGCCACGATGCGCCTGAGCGGCTTCGCATTACGCTTGCCGTTGCCGGTTTCAGTGAAGAAGAGCTCGATGTATCCACTGAGGAAAACCAGCTTCTAATCCGTGGCCGCCAAGTCGATCAGGGCGAGCATGATTATCTCTACCGCGGCATCGCCGCGAGGCAGTTCCAGCGGACCTTTGTTCTCGCCGATGGCATGCAGGTTTTGGGCGCAAGTCTCAAGAACGGTCTGCTCTCGGTTGATCTAATTCGTCCGGAACCGGCGCGCATGGTCAAAAAAATTAACATTTCGGTTTCACAGTAAGACAACGGTTCGCTGAGCCGTTGGTCCCTTCTCCCGGAGGAACAGGAATGTTGATGAAAGAAGCCACGTCGCGTCTGACCAAGTCCGAACTTGCCGGCATCGGCAATGGCGAGGTCGCTTATATCCGCAAAATACGCACCGAAGAGGTTGCCAAGTGCTTTCCCGAGGCGCCGGATATCGATCCGAGCGTTGATCTTTGGGCATTGTTCGGCGCCGACGGTACCCCAATCCTGCTGACGGACAATCGCTCGAGCACCTTCTTTAAGGCCGCCGAGGACGAGCTGAAGACAGTCAGCCTGCATTGATCACGATTGGCTGCCCAGGGTGGCCGCAACAATGCGTGTATGAAGAATGGTAATGGGCGATGCGAGGGGCTCGTGTGAGTCGCTTGCCCATGCGTATAGCCACCTTCCAGAGTTTTCCCATTTCGGACGACGCCGAGGCCGCGGCCGATAGGAATTGAGCGATTTGCTCTGGACCGAAGCATACGGCGTCTATCTCGCGCTCTTCTCCAAATCGATGGCTGCGCGGCGATCGTTGCGCCCGACGGCTCGGCGACAGGCACGGCTCGTCGAAGGCGTGGAAGATGTCGTAGTGGCCGACCTGCCCTGAGAACTAATGTCTGCGTAGTCAGGTCCGCTTGAAGGTGAGATAGGCCGAGGAGCGGCCCTCGCGGCGGGCCTTAGCTTCGTAGCGGGTGCTCGGCCAGCCTTGATAGGGCGTCAGCCAGTCGGCAGCATTCTCTGCCGTCCACGCGAAGCCGCCATGGTCGCGGCATTTCAGCAGCGTCCAGTTCACATAGGTGTCGATGTCGGAAGCAAAGCAGAAAAGCCCGCCTGGCTTCAGCACGCGATGGAAACGGTCGAGATTGGTCTTCGAGACAAAGCGTCGCTTCCAGTGCTTCCGCTTCGGCCACGGATCCGGGTAGAGCAGGTCGATTTGCTCGAGGCAGCCATCGGGAAGCCAATCGAGCAGTTGCGTCGCATCGTCGTTGTAGACACGCACGTTGCGCGCACCTGTCTCATCGATACGCGCCAGCAGCTTCTGCATGGAGTTGATGAAGGGTTCGACGCCGATAAAGCCTGTCGAGGGGGTTTCCAGCGCGCGGTGAATGAGATGCTCCCCGCCGCCAAAGCCGATCTCCAACCGCATCTTTTCGACTGCAGCGGGGAAAAGCGTCTTCAGCGGCTCCGGGGGAGCCGTTGAGAGATCGATGATGAATGCCGGGAGCAGGGTGGCAAGCCTTTCGGCCTGCTGTTCACGCAAAGCCTTCCCCTTACGGCGACCGAAAAAGGCTTCGGTCGCCCGGCTCCGGCGTTCTAAATCCGTCATGCCGCGACCTTGGTCCTGACGGCATCCTTGAGCGCCTTCACGAGGTCGGTGCGTTCCCAGGAGAACGAGCCATCGCGGCCCGCTTTGCGACCGAAGTGACCGTAGGCCGAGGTCTTGGCATAGATCGGCTTGTTGAGATCGAGATGACGACGAATACCCGACGGCGACAGGTCCATGTTCTGACGGATCGCGGCTTCAACCTGATCTTCCGATACACCCTTGCCGGTGCCGTGCAGGTCGACATAGATCGACAGCGGTTGCGCGACCCCGATGGCGTAGGAGAGCTGGATCGTGCAACGGTCGGCAAGGCCGGCGGCTACGACGTTCTTGGCCAGATAGCGGGCCGCATAGGCAGCTGAACGATCGACCTTGGTCGTGTCCTTGCCGGAGAATGCGCCACCGCCGTGGGGAGCAGCACCACCGTAAGTGTCAACGATGATCTTGCGGCCGGTGAGGCCCGCGTCACCGTCCGGGCCGCCGATGACGAACTTGCCGGTCGGGTTGATGTACCACTTGCAATCCTCTGCAATCTGCAGGTCGCCGAGGGCTTCGCGGATATAGGGCTCGACGACGCTGCGAACTTTCTTCGAATCCCAGCTTTCGTCGAGATGCTGCGTGGAAAGAACGATCGACGTAACTTCCGCCGGCTTGCCGTCGACATAACGTACGGTGACCTGGCTCTTGGCGTCGGGGCCTAGTTTGGCGACTTCGCCTTCGCCCTTCTTGCGGGCAGCAGCGAGGAGCTGAAGGATCTTGTGAGAATAATAGATCGGCGCCGGCATGAGGTCGGGCGTTTCCTTGCAGGCGTAGCCGAACATGATGCCCTGGTCGCCGGCACCTTCGTCACCCTGCTGGTCGGCGGCGCTGTCCACGCCCTGGGCGATGTCGGCCGATTGCGAGTGCAAGAGCACGTCGATCTTGGCCTTCTTCCAGTGGAAGCCATCCTGCTCGTAACCGATATCCTTAATGGCGCGACGGGCCGCAGCCTTGAACTTCGAGGGGTTGATGACGTCCTTGCCGTCCTTGTCCTTCTTCATCAGGCTCGGCGGAAGGCGAACTTCGCCGGCGATGACGACGCGGTTGGTCGTCGCGAGAGTTTCGCAGGCAATGCGCACGCCCCACGGATTGACGCCGGTCTTTGCCGCTTCACGGTAGACCAGATCGACGATCTCATCGGAGATGCGGTCACACACCTTGTCCGGGTGACCTTCGGCAACAGATTCGCTGGTAAAGAGATAATTCGCGCGCATTCCGGGATTCCCCTCAAAGAACAAAAGCAGCCTAGTAGGTACTCAGTTCGCGCCTGAATGACAAGCGCAGAAGGACATAAATATATCTTTATATCTGCGGTGAAGTGACAAATTTTGCCTCAAAAACGGAAAAAAGCGGCCTTTTGAGCCGCCTTTGAGTTCTTAGAGCGTGGGTGGACGCTCAGTCGGAGTCGGCTTCCGCTGCCAGCGCCTTCACCAGTTCGACGACTTTGCGACGAACCTTGGGATCGGTGATCTTCACAAATGCGCGGTTGAGCTGGAGTCCCTCCGAAGAGGACAGGAAATCTACCACGTAATTCGAGCTCGACGCTTCCGACATACCGGTCAAGGCAGCGGAATGTTCGCCGGGAGCATCTTCGAAGAAGAAGGAAACGGGAACGTTGAGGATGCTGGAAATATTCTGGAGGCGGCTGGCACCAACGCGGTTGGTGCCTTTCTCATATTTCTGGATTTGCTGAAAGGTGATGCCGAGGCTTTCCCCAAGCTTCTCCTGACTCATACCCAACATGGTACGGCGAAGTCGAATACGGCTACCGACATGAATATCGATAGGATTCGGCTTCTTCTTATTTTCAATCATGGTCGTGCCCTAGCAAAGAAAAATTCAACCTTGTTCTAACCGGCATGCCCTGACCTCATTCCGTAACGCCACGTTGCAAGTCGTGATAACTCACGCTGAAGCGTACGTTACTAACGCCGATTGCTACCACTATGCAATTTTAGGGGTTTTCGGTCAATTCAACCCGAATATAAAACCCTTGCGTGAAATTAGCGCAATGAGCATCAGTAACGTTTCAGTCAACCAGAAGTACGTTTGGCGAGGGTATGAGCTTCCATTGTTTTTTCCGAGTCCATTGAGGGTTGCATCAATAAAGCCAATTTCGTCCAATTTTAGACCTGTAACGATTTCGCCACGCGCGTCTACAACCGCCGAAATTCCGCTATTCGCGTCGCGAATCAGCGGTAAACCGGTTTCAACCGCTCGCACGCGTGCTTGCTGAAAATGCTGATAGGGACCCGGTGTCGAGCCGAACCAGCTGTCATTCGTGACGTTGAGAAGGGCATTCGCTTGGCCGATGTTGCCGGTCATTTCGTCCGGGAAGATGATTTCATAGCAGACGAGCGGATAGAGTTTCAGGCCGTTTGGAAGTTCGAGCAGATGACGGCTGGCGGCCGCCGAAAAGCCCCCCGGCATTTCCACCACATTCTGGATACCGAACGCATTCAGGGTATCCTCAAAAGGAAGATACTCGCCGAAGGGAACGAGGTGCACCTTGTCGGAAGCGGCGACGATCTGCCCCCGCCCGTCGATCACATAGATCGAATTATAATAGCGGGTAGGAGAACCAGGCCCGAGTTCTTCGGCGCGCACGGCGCCCGCGATCAGAATCTGGTCGTCGTCGAGCGTATCGGCAATCCGCGTCAGCGCATCCTGGTTGTCGGTGAGAATGAAGGGGATCGACGTTTCCGGCCAGACGATGATGTCAGGCTTCTTGCCGCCCTCCCTTGGCGCCTCCGCCGAAAGCTTGAGATGGGTCTCGAAGATCGCCTCGCGATCCGCATCATTGTCCATCTT
The DNA here is from genome assembly GCF_014195325.1 of Rhizobium sp. BK650. Lineage (GTDB taxonomy): Bacteria > Pseudomonadota > Alphaproteobacteria > Rhizobiales > Rhizobiaceae > Rhizobium. The sequence goes on from NZ_JACIBK010000002.1 coordinate 331,850, forward strand.
GGCGGTCTGGTCGATTGCCGGTTGAACGAGGCGAACTACCGGCCGCTTGTCCGCAGGTAAAGCCTCGGGTTTCGGCGTAAGATAGAGGATGTAGGCGCCGTAACCGAGATGCACCGCAAAGAGCATGGCAGCGAGACCGAGGCCGAGTTTCGCCCCCTGCCGGGTTCCGATGAGGGCAGGGGCAGCAAAGACGAAAACCGAGAGAGCCGTTATCCCCATGGCGCCGATCACATGCGCGGACTGCATCATGACGGGCATGGGCATCATGGCATAGCCGATGGCGTTCCACGGGAAGCCGGTGAAGATGAAGCTGCGAAGCCACTCGAGCAGGCCGAAGCTCGCAGCGAGCGCCGCAATCCGCCCCATGCCATCGGACCAGAAGATGCGGGCAAGTGCTGCGGCCAACCCATAGAAGATCGCAAGGCAGGCCGGGAGTCCAAGGATCGCGAGAGGCAAAGCCCAGGCAAATTCCTCTGAATCGATCAGCAGTGCGTGTCCAAGCCACCAAAGGCCGGCAACGAAATAGCCGAAGCCGAACAGCCAACCCGTGGCAAATGCCGGCCAGAGCCTGCCGAGCAGGCTGCTTTCCGGTGAGGCCGCTGCCCCATCAATCAGCCAGACGAGCAGCGTGAAGGAAACAAACATCGCGGCGAAGAAACCGATCGGGGGCAGCGCCAGGACGCCGAAGGCACCCGCTGCGATCGCAAGCAACGACCGTTTGAACCCCCAGACGAGGATAATCCTGTCCGCAAGCCGCTCCATGCGCACTCCCATCAAAGCTGCGAATCAATCCAATCGCAGTCTTTCAAAAAAGCATGCACTTGTCGTCTTACGGAACGTTCAGTTTGCCGTCGATTCCGCCGGCCGATCATCGGTTCCTTCGCCAATCGGCGGTCCATCGCCGTCTGTCTTGACGCGGCGGCGGATTGCCTGGCGCTTACGGGTAATGCGCACCCGCTTGATGCGGCGCGGATCTGCGTCGAGAATATGGAACTCGAAATCCGGCAGCGCCTGCACGACTTCGCCGCGCACCGGGATGCGCCCCAGTGCTGAGAAGATCAGGCCGCCCAGCGTATCGACTTCGTCGATCTGTTCGCTGATGTCGAAATCTGGGCCAATGGCTTCGGCAATTTCCTCGAGCTCGACACGGGCATCGGCAACGAAGACGTCTTCCGAAACGCGCTTGAACATCACTTCTTCATCGTCATGCTCGTCGTCGATATCGCCGATCACCATCTCGACGATATCTTCATGCGACGCGAGGCCGTCGGTGCCGCCATATTCGTCGATGACGAGCGCCATCTGCGTGCGGTTGACCTGCATGCGGCGCAGGAGATCGGAGGCCAGCATGGAGGGCGGAACGAAGAGGATCTGTCTGATGATACCGGTTTCGGCGAGCGTCCTTTGCAGGTCGACGCGTGCGAGGTCGAAATTCGGCTTGGCCGAACGCGGCGCCTTCTGGATATGTTCCGGCGATACCTCGATTGCCGGTGCCCCTGCTGTGGGCTTGGTACTTCCGCGGCGCTTGTTGCGCGCCTGCTTGGCGACATAGGAGAGAAGGTCGCGGATATGCACCATGCCGCGCGGATCGTCGAGCGTTTCGGCATAGACGGGCATGCGTGAGCGACCGCTTTCCTCGAAGAGGATCATCAGTTCGCCGATGGTGATATTCTGGTCAACCGCCTCGATATCGGCGCGTGGCACCATCACGTCGGCAACGCGCACTTCCCGGAAGCGCAGAATATTGTGGAGCATCGCCCGCTCGTCGGGCGAAAAGGCATCGGCTGCGGCCGGATCGGTCATCAATGCGTCGGCAATGTCTTCGCGCAGGCGGGAGCCCTGTTGCGGCCTCAGCATACGCGCAGCGCGCGACCAGAAGGATTGCGGTCGGTGTCGACTACTGCCACCCTCGTCGGAAGAGGAGGATTGGTCGGAGTCCTTGGCGTCTGACGCCGGCTTCGTTGAAAAGTCGCTCATGGTTCCATTTTAAGGTCTTGACCCTCGTAGGGGTCAGATAGGCCGAGCATCGCCAAAATACGAGTCTCTAGCCTCTCCATAATTTCGGCCTCGTCATCATTAATATGGTCGTAGCCGAGCAGATGCAAGAAACCATGCACCATAAGATGGGTCAAATGGTCGTCGAAACTCTTTTCGAGTTCCTGCGCCTCCCGCTCCACCGTCTCCCTGGCGATGATGATATCACCGAGCATAGGGCCGGGCATCTTGCCGGGTTTCACCGGGAAGGCGGGAAACGACAGCACGTTGGTCGGCTTGTCCTTGCCACGCCATTCCGCGTTGATGTCCTGGATGGAGGCATCGTCGGTAAAGACGAGTGAGACTTCCGGAGGCATCTTCGGGAAGGGTTGCTTTTCCTCTTCCCGCAGATAAATGGCCGCCGCGCCCAGCACGCGTTCGCCAAGGGCGTGCAATACATCTTCGGCGGGCCAGCCCGTATCCTCGATGCTGATCTGTATGTCGAGCTCGGCCATCAGTCCTGCCGGCTGTCCTCTTCGTTTGCCGCTACATAGGTCGCATCATAGGCTTTGACGATGCGGCCAACCAGCGGATGACGCACGACGTCGACATCCTTGAAGCGCACCATCGAGATGCCTTCGACGTCGTTCAAGAGGTGCAGCGCCTCCACGAGGCCGGATTTGACGCCCCGCGGCAAGTCGATCTGGCTCGGATCCCCGGTGATGATCATGCGCGAATTCTCGCCGAGACGCGTCAGGAACATCTTCATCTGCATCGACGTGGTGTTTTGCGCCTCGTCGAGGATGATGGCGGCGTTGGCAAGCGTACGGCCGCGCATGAAGGCGAGCGGGGCGATTTCGATGACGCCGGCGGTAATCGCCCGCTCGACCTTGTCGCCGGGGATCATGTCGTAGAGCGCATCATAAAGCGGGCGCAGATAAGGATCGACCTTTTCCTTCATGTCGCCCGGCAGGAAGCCCAGGCGTTCGCCGGCTTCGACGGCAGGTCGCGAAAGGATGATCTTCTCAACGGCGCCGCGCTCCAGCAGCTGGGCTGCATGGGCGACAGCGAGGTAAGTCTTTCCGGTACCGGCAGGACCGACGCCGAACACCATCTCCGAGCGCTCCAGCGCCCGCATATAAGCATCCTGTGTTGGCGTACGCGCAATGATCGTCTTTTTGCGCGTCGAAATCTGCGCCATCGTCAATTTGGCTTTTTTTTCCATCGTCGGCAACGTGAGCTGGTCATCGGCTGCAACCGCCATACGGATTGCACCTTCTACGTCAGAACGCTCCACACTGCCGCCTTTCTGGAGTTTTTCATAGAGGTAATCGAGTGTGCGCCGCGCCTGATTGGTCGCCAGCACATCTCCGGTAATGACAACGGAGTTGCCGCGCGCGCGAGCATCGATATTGAGCCGCTGCTCCAGCAGCTTCAAATTCTGGTCGAACTGTCCGAAAAGTTCGCTGGCGAACCGGTTGTTCTCGAACGTCAGGACGAAGTGATTGGCGTCGCTCGCTATGCGTGGGTGGCGCGGTGAAGTAGAAACCAATTCCTGTCCGTTCAAGCGGTCGAGCTCCCTGGGTTAGACCTCAGCCTCTGCGCGTTCGGCAAACAGGCTGTTGGTTCCGGTTCCTGTGATTCGCACTTTAATAATGTCACCGATTTGCGATGCTTTTGCATCAACATTCACTGACTGCAGCCACGGCGATCTGCCGATAAGCTGGCTCGGCATGCGGCCGGGCTTTTCCAGAAGAAGATCGATTTCTTTGCCGATACAAGACTCGTTGAATTCCTGCGTCTGCTTGAGAAGCAGCGCTTGCAGGCGTTCCAGCCGTTCTGCCTTGATGTGTTCCGGCACCTGGTCCTTCAATTCCGCGCCGGGCGTACCCGGGCGCGTCGAGTATTTGAACGAGAAGGCCTGCGCGTAACGGACCTCCTCAACGAGTTTTAGTGTATCCTCAAATTCCTTGTCTGTCTCCCCCGGAAAGCCGGTGATGAAATCGCCCGACAGTGCAATATCGGGACGCGCCTTGCGGATGCGCTCTATGAGGGAGAGGTATTCGGCCGCCGTGTGCCGGCGGTTCATCGCCTTGAGAACGCGGTCGGAACCCGCCTGAACCGGCAGATGAAGATAGGGCATCAGCGCGCGGAGATCGCGATGCGCTTCGATCAGCCGGTCATCCATGTCGCGCGGATGGCTCGTCGTATAGCGCAGGCGCGCGAGACCGGGGATATCGGCAAGCCGGTAGAGCAGATCGCCGAGGCTCCATTCTTCGCCTTTCGGGCCAACGCCGTGCCAGGCATTGACGTTCTGGCCGAGCAAGGTGATTTCGCGCACACCAGCGTCGACGAGCTTCATCGCTTCCTCGACGATCTGCGAGACAGGCCGCGAGACTTCCGAGCCGCGCGTGTAGGGCACGACGCAGAAGGTGCAGAATTTGTCGCAGCCTTCCTGCACTGTCAGGAAGGATGTCACACCGCGGGCGCGGATCTTCGGCGCCTCGGCGATCGGCAGATGCTCGAACTTGTCCTCGATCGCATATTCCGTATCGACAACGCGGTGGCCTTCCTTGGCGCGTCGCAGCGCGTCGGGGAGGCGGTGATAGGTCTGCGGGCCGATGACGACATCGACGGCAGGTGCACGGCGCAGGATTTCCTCGCCTTCCGCCTGCGCGACGCAGCCGGTCACGCCGATCATCATCTCGCGGCCGTCCGCAGCCTTGCGCTTTTTCATCTCGCGCAGGCGCCCAAGCGCGGAGTAGACCTTCTCCGCAGCTTTTTCACGGATATGGCAGGTATTGAGCAGGACGAGATCAGCCTCTTCCATGTCCTCGGTCGGCTCATAGCCGTCGCGGGCTAGAGCATCACTCATGCGCGTCGAGTCATAGACGTTCATCTGGCAGCCATAGGTCTTGATGAAAACCTTGCGGCTGTTAGAGCCATCGCGGAGAGAGGTCTCCGGGGCTTGAAGAAAGGCGCTGTCCTGGGTCATGGCGGCTATTTAGTGGTTTTTGGCGCGCGAGAAAAGGGACTCTCGGTTCAGCCGATATTACGGCCGCGTAGGCTGCTGTTCAGCAGGGTGCGGATGCGAGCGGAGATCGTGGTGCTGACTGCCTTGCGATTGGTCTTCTCGCTATATTCGACCGCCTCGCCAAAAGAGACCTCGACGTCGATCGCACCGCATTTCAGGATATCGATCAGATGCGGCAGAAGCTCGATATCGCCGGGCCAGGCCGCAAGCGGGCGATGATAGCGACCCATGGCGATACCGTGAACCTGCGTATAGGCGATGGACACCGGCTGGACCATAACCGTGCCGTTCGGGGAATGAGGCACTGCCATCGCCGCCGCGCCAAAGAGCGACGATTTGACTTCCAACAGGCGATTGCCATCTGACGTGGTCCCCTCAGGAAACAGCACGACGATTTCGCCGTCCGCCATCCGCCCGGCGATCTCACTCGCCTGGTGGCCGGTGCGGCGCTTTTCCTCCCGCACCACAAAGACGCTCTTCTGCAGCTTCGCAAGCATGCCGAAAATCGGCCAGTCGCGCACCTCGATCTTGGCGATAAAGGCGACATCGGCCACGGCAGACATCACCATGATGTCCATCCAAGAGGAGTGGTTCGAACAGAGCATCAACGGGCGGCGGCTTTCGAGCGCACCGCGAACCCGAATGCGGATGCCGAGACAATAGCAGACGATACGATGCCAGCGGCGAGGCAGGGTGCGCCTCAGTTTCCAGTCGAAACGCAGCGCCAGCACCTGTAGCGGCATGAGCAGGATGCTCGTGACAATGATAATGGTAAGCGCGAAGGCGATGCGCAGCCAGACGATCAAATGCGGCGCTCCCGGACTGCCATTCTATCAGATTTCGTCTTTCTTCAGCGGGATGCCGTAGAGTTCTAGCCGATGATCCACGAGCTTGAAACCGTGTTCTCGGGCGATGCGTTCTTGCAACGCCTCGATTTCCGGCGAGCGGAATTCAATGACGGCGCCGGTTTTCAGGTCGATCAGATGATCGTGATGTTCTTCGGGAACCGTCTCGTAACGAGAGCGACCGTCGCGGAAATCGTGCCGGGCGATGATGCCGGCATCTTCGAACAGCTTCACCGTGCGATAAACTGTAGAGATCGAAATCTTTGTATCGACCTTCACGGACCGGCGGTAAAGCTCCTCGACATCGGGATGATCTTCGGAGTCCTCGAGAATGCGCGCGATCACACGGCGCTGCTCGGTCATGCGCATGCCGCGTTCAGCGCAAAGCTCCTCAAGGGTCTTGGCTACCTCAGTCATGGCTGCCTTCTCGCTATTCTTGCCGAGAAGGGAACTACCGAAGAACGCGCTTCATGACAAGCGCCGTGGAGGTAGCCCCATTGGCGTCCTTATAATAGCCCTTGCGCTCACCCGCTTGCTCGAAACCGAGCTTGCGATAGAGGCCGAGGGCCGCGGCATTGCCGTTATCGACTTCCAGGAACATGCTCTCGCCGCCGCGAAGGCGCGCTTCGCGCATCGCCGCCTGCATCAGCCGCCAGCCGAGGCCTGAGCGCGCAACCTTCGCCTGCACGGCGATCGTTAGAATTTCCGCCTCGCCCGCCACCTGGCGCGCCAGGATGAAGCCCGGCAGGGTTTTTTTCAGAATGGCATTGGTCTGGCGGGCGACGAAGCCAAAGACGGTGGCCTGCGTAAGCAGGCTGTGGAATTCGCCGTCACCCCAGGGACGGGCAAAGCGCTCGCCATGCAGGACCGAAACGTCGAGGCAATCCTCCGGCTCCATGGCGACGATTTCGAATTCCGGCTTTAGCGTCAGATAGGCTTCCAGCATCGTCATACTCTTGCAATCGCGTACCCGGCCTGCGGTTTGGCATCGGGTCCGCGCAGATAAAGGGGTTTCGGCTTTCCGGAATTCGGGCTCGCGGCCGCACCGAGGCGCGCCACGATGGAGATCGGGAAGGAGTTGGCGTGCTCGCCTGCCACATCGGGCTTCAGGAGTGGTGTCGCCGAACCGGTGATCTGACCGTCGAACCCGGCAACAAAAGCCTTGGCCTCCGATACGCTCACCGCACGCGCCTCGTCGAGCGGCGTGCCGTCGGCTGCGAAGGGCTGGAGGTAGATTTCGTCCCGCTTGGCATCCATTGCCGCAAGCACGGGCTGGCCTGGCATCTTTTCGCGCTGAGCAGCCGCCATGACTTCGAGTGTGGTGATACCGACGGCTGGCACATTGAGGGAAAGCGCAAAGCCGCGGGCCGCGGCAACACCAACGCGGATACCGGTAAAGGAGCCGGGTCCGATGGTGACGGCGAGGCGGTCGACATCGGAGAGCGTGACGCCCGCCTGATCCAGCGCACGGTCGACAATACCCATCAGATGTTCAGCATGCCCCTTGCCGATCATGTCCGATGCCTCCCCCAGCACCGTATTCCTGCCGCTGTCATAAACGGCGGCAGCGCAATCTACACCTGCCGTGTCGAGCGCCAGAACGATCATGCCATCAATTTCCGAATAAACTATTGTTGCCTATCCATAAATCCGTCTGGCCGAACGCAAAGTGAACAGCCTGACGAACTTCAGATTTTTAAGCGGCAATCACTTCCTGAACTTCCGGAACAAAATGGCGCAGCAGATTCTGAACGCCGTGCTTCAGCGTTGCCGTCGAAGACGGGCAACCGGAGCAGGAACCCTTCATGTTCAGATAGACCTTGCCGTCCTTGAAGCCGCGGAAGGTGATATCGCCGCCATCCTGGGCAACGGCCGGACGCACGCGGGTCTCCAGCAGTTCCTTGATGGTCAGCACGATCGCTTCGTCGCCTGCGTCGAAAAATTCATCGCCGGCGTCGACATCTTCCGAGAGGATCGAGGCATCACCCATGACCGGCTTGCCGGACATGAAGTGCTCCATGATCGAGCCGAGAATAGCCGGCTTCAGATGCTGCCACTCGGCATGGTCCTTGGAGACGGAGATGAAATCATAGCCGAAATAGACGCCGGTGACGCCGGGAATTTCGAAAAGACGCGCAGCGAGCGGCGATGCCTGGGCTTCATCGGCATTGCGAAATTCGGCCGTGCCGTTTTCCATTACGACCTTGCCCGGAAGGAACTTCTGCGTGGCAGGATTTGGCGTGGCTTCGGTCTGAATGAACATCTCGCTCTCCATGCGGCGGGCCGTGACCTCAACCGTTTTTAGAATTCTTCAAAAGAAAATAAGCCCATTGTCGAGCCGATTCAAGAGACTCGTACTCAAGAAATGGCTTAGCACAGGGCGTCTATTTCCTCATTGGTTAGCGTGTCCGGAAGCACGGTGACCGGAATGGGGAAAGCCGCCCCGCGTCCGGCAACGGAAGAAACCAGCGGTCCCGGCCCTTCCTTGGCGGAACTCGCTGCAAGCACAAGGATCGCGACGTCCCGGTCTTCCTCGATAACGGCATTGATCTGCTCGGCCGAATTGCCTTCGCGAATGACAATCTCGGGTTCGATGCCGATCGTTTCACGGACGATCTGGGCGGCTTTGGCAACGGTGGCTTCCGCTTCTTCGCGGGCTTCCGCCCGCATGATCTCCTCGACCCCCAGCCATTGCTGGAAATCGCCGGCCGGGATCACGTAGAGCAGGACAAGTCCGCCATTGGAATTTTTAGCGCGCCGCCCGGCATAGTGGACGGCACGTTGGCATTCGGGTGTAGCATCGATCACCGCCATGAATTTGCGGCGATGACCTTCGAGCCGTGAGAGTCGCTTCGATACCATGGCGCGGACTCTGACACCCGCGACGGAGAATTTGCAAGCCCCCGTTTTGCACGGGAGCTCTGCATGTCGATGGGATTAGTAGAGGAAGCCGATGATCTCGCGAAGTTCGCGCATCGTCACGTCTGCACGCGCCCTTGCCCGCTCGTTGCCATTGCGCAGGATCGCGTCGATATGGCTCGTATCGTTCATCAGGCGACGCATCTCACCCGTTATCGGTGACAGAACCTGAACGGCGAGATCGATCAGCGCCGGCTTGAAGACGGAGAACTGCTGGCCGCCGAATTCCGAGAGCACCTGATCCTTCGTCTTGTCGGCGAGTGCTGCAAAGATCGAGACGAGGTTTTCGGCTTCCGGCCGGCTTTCGAGACCGGCGGCTTCGCTCGGCAAACCGTCCGGATCGGTCTTGGCCTTCCGGATCTTCTTCGAGATCGCGTCCTCGTCGTCCATCAGGTTGATGCGCGAAAGGTCCGAAGGATCGGACTTCGACATCTTCTTCGTGCCGTCACGCAGCGACATGACGCGTGGCGCCGGCCCGCCGATCAGCGGTTCGACCATCGGGAAATAGGCATGCACCGGCTCGTCGCCGACGGTGATGTCGATTCCGTAGTTGGTCTTACGGATATGCGAGGCGAAATCGAGATTGAACTTCATCGCGATGTCGCGGGTCAGTTCGAGGTGCTGCTTCTGGTCTTCGCCGACGGGCACATGTGTGGCGCGGTAGACGAGAATGTCGGCGGCCATCAGGCTCGGGTAGGCATACAGACCGAGCGAGGCCTGCTCGCGGTCCTTGCCGGCCTTGTCCTTGAACTGCGTCATCCGGTTCATCCAGCCGATGCGGGCGACACAGTTGAAAATCCAGGCGAGTTCGGCGTGCTGCGGTACGGCGGACTGGTTGAAGACGATATGCTTTTCAGCGTCGATGCCGGAAGCGATGAAGGCGGCAGCGATCGATCGTGTCTGCGACAGCATGTCCTCGTGGACGAGCTGTGCGGTCAGCGCATGTAGGTCGACGACGCAATAGATGCAGTCGTTGCCGTTCTGGAGCTGCACGAAGCGGCGGATCGCGCCGAGATAGTTGCCGAGATGCAGGTTGCCCGTCGGCTGAACGCCGGAGAATACCAGCTTCTTGAATTCGCCCATGATGTTGTCCTCGATTAGGCTGGTGGAGGGCCCCAGGGCCAAGGGCCCATGTTGCTAACGCGGGCGCTTATGCACGCGCTCCAGGTTGCAATCAAGAGGCGGCGGGTGCAGCGTGTTGAATGAGATCGAAGGTGTTGCCGTAAGGATCCGAAAAGACTGCGACGGTGCCGTAAATCTCATGCCGCGGCTCTTCCAGAAAGCGCACACCGGCGGCGAGCATCCCGGCGCGGTCGCGCGCGAAATCATCCGTCTTCAGAAAGAAACCGACGCGGCCGCCGGTCTGATTGCCGATAGCGGCCCGCTGCGCCTCATTTACCGCCTGCGCCAGCAGAAAGGCCGCCCCATCGCCGCCGCCAGGTTTGACGACGACCCAGCGCTTGCCTTCCGGCTGCAGTTCATCTTGAAGGCATTCGAAGCCGAGTGCCTCACAATAGAAGGCTTTGGCACGGTCATAGTCATCGACGACGAGGGTGACGAGGAAGAGGGACTGGGTCATGTGATCTCTCGAATTTGGGAATTTTTTCTACTAATGCGTAGATTAAGGTCTGATTTTACGCCAAATTGATCAGTACGTTTAACCACAATTGAGTATAAAATTTCACAGAAAAGCTTTCTTTGAACTGAGAATCCTCCGACTGGCGTGACGGCCGCTTGAGCCGTCGGGATAACCGACCGGAGGGATCATGCAGAACGCCAGTTTGCTCACTGTCGCAGGCCTTTTTGCCTTACAATCAGCAACCACAGCCGTTGGTCAAGATGGCCGACGAGCCACGCAACTTCCAGAATATGAAACGCGGCTCGCTTACACGATGCAGACCGTCAGCGTTCGCGCCGGGTGTTTCCCGGCACGATTGCGGGCGGTCTTGTCGCACATTGCGGCAAAGACCGGACGGCGCCCGATGATAACCTCGGGCTTTCGGCCGCATCCCAGCCGCCACGGCTCCTTGCATGGAAAATGCTTGGCGGCGGATATCCGGATTCCCGGTGTGTCGGAGCGCACCATCATCGCCGCTGCGAAAACCGCTCCCGGCATCGGCGGGATCGGCAGCTATTGCAACGGCATCGTCCATGTCGATGTCGGCCCGCAACGACGATGGGTGGACTGCTAAAGCAGAGTAAGCAGCGCTTGCTTCCCGAATTGCGTAAAACGAGCCTTACGCGTCCTTTACGGGTGCCGGCTTGCGATTGAGATTGCGCCGGATCATGCCGAGGTCCGCGCCGCCGATCAGGAAGGCGGTCGCGAAATAGACGACCATCGAGATCGCGATGAGCAAGCCAAGCGTGCTGACCTTGGTCAGAAGCGGCGCGCCTGTGGCAAGCGAGGACGCCCAATATTGTTTGAGGTAGATGATGGCAACGCCCATGACGGCGGCAGCGACGATCAGCAGCATCGCGCGTTTGGCAAGCGACCACTCCCACGTCAGATGGCCGCGGCGCAACAGCGTGGTGAAGAGCAGCACGGTGCTGATCCAGCCGGCCGTGGCTTCCGCAACGGCGATGCCCGGAGCGCCCATAAAAGGGAACAGCGTCAGCGCGGTGGCGCAGTTGGTGGCAACTGCGACTGCCGAAAAGCGCATCGGTGTCTTGGTGTCCTCGCGAGCGTAGAAGCCTGGCTGCAACGCCTTGATCAACACGAAAGCCGGCAGGCCGATGCCGTAGATCGCCAGGATCGAACCGACGATGAGGGTGTTTTCCTGATGGAAGGCGCCGCGCTCATAAAGCACGCGGATAATCTCGTCGGAGAGGATCCAGAGTGCAAAGGCGGCAGGGATCGTCAGGAACAGCACGAATTCGATTGATCGATTCTGCAGAAAAGCTGCCTCGCGCAATGCGCCGCCCTTGAGCGCGCGGGCAAGCTCCGGCAACAGCACGACACCAACCGCGACGCCGACGACGCCGAGAGGCAACTGGTAGATGCGGTCGGCATATTGCAGGGCGGCAATGGCACCTTCGCGAGAGGAGGCGATCGCCTGGCCGATGAGTTGATTGATTTGCGTGATGCCGCCGGTGACGGCAGCCGGAACGGCGAGAATCAGCAGCCGCTTGACGTTCGGCGTCATCTTCGGAAAGCGGAAACCGATGCTCATGCCCGCGTGCAGAACTCCGACATAGACGACGGCGAGCTGCAGGATACCGGCCACCAACACGCCCCAGGAGAGATACCATGCCGTTGCCAGCGGTTCGGCGCCGGTATAGAGCGCATAGAAGAGTGCGGCGATCATTACCACGTTGAGGAAGACGGGTGCCACCGCTGCGGCGAAGAAATGATGCAGCGAATTCAGCATCCCGCTCATCATCGCCGTCAGCGACATGCACATGAGGTAGGGAAACATCACTGCCGCCATACGGATGGTAATGCCGAACTTCTCAGGATCGTCAGCAAAGCCCGGTGCAATGACGAAGCGCACCAAGAGCGGCATGCAGAGTTCCATCAGGATGGTGATGAGCAGCAGCACCGAGAAGAGAACGCCGAAAACTTCCTCCGAGAAGCGCTTGGCGCCATCGGTGCCGTTCTCCTCGATCTCCTTGGCAAAGAGCGGCACGAAGGCGGCGTTGAACGCGCCCTCGGCAAAGAGCCTGCGGAAGAGATTCGGAAAGCGGAAGGCGGCGTAGAACACGTCGGCCATCGGCCCGGTGCCGAGTGCTGCAGCCATCAGCGTTTCGCGGGCAAAACCGAAGATACGGCTGCCGAGTGTAGCGCCGCCGACGGTGGCGAATTTCTTGACGAGACTCATACTGAGGAACCGGCTTTCTTTTCAGCAGCAGTGGCGGCAGGCGCGATGATGCCGGATGGCATGCGCTCGCGCAGTTCGTCCTGCTCTTCGGCCATGACCGCTTTCATGCGGGCGGTGATATTGGCCCGCTTGCTGTCGCCGGAAATCTTCTGGCCGACAAGGTCGGTGACGTAGAAGGTGTCGATGACCTTTTCGCCGAAGGTGGTGATACGAGCGGATTGAATGTCGAGGGACAGATCGGAGAGCACCGCCGTCATTTCCGATAGCAGGCCTGGCCGGTCGAGGCATTCCACCTCGATGACCGTGAACTTGTTCGACAGGTTGTTGGTGATGGTGACCGACGGCGGAATGATGAAGGCCTTGCTCTTCTTGCGATTCTTCGCGCGGGTCGCAATCACCTCGGGAAGGCGCTTACGGCCGGAAAGCACGTCCTCGATCATCCTGCCGATCGTGGCCGCGCGACGAAGCTCATCCTCATCGTTGGGAAATTCGCGGCTGACATGGATAGTATCGAGGGCGCGACCATCAGATGTGGTGAAGATCTGCGCGTTGACGATATTGGCGCCGGCCGCAGCACATGCACCTGCAATGACGGCGAGCAAGCGGGGATGGTCGGGTGAAAGAACAGTAATTTCGGTAATGGCGTGGAAGCTGTCCGTGCGCACGGAAGTTGCCAGCGCTTGTCCGGCCTTATCCGCCTGCCTGATGAAATGCGCGTGACGGATCTGGTCTTCCAGCGGCACGGAAAGCAGATACGGCTGGTAGTGCAGCTTCGTATAAGTGCGGCGATCCTTCTGGGGCCAGTCGGACAGTGCTGCATGAAGCGCGTCGGCGGCGGCCTGGGCGCGTTCCTTGCGGGACACCTCGGAGAAACCGCCGGCGAGCAAGAGTTCCGTCTCATAATAGAGCGTGCGCAGCAACTGGCCCTTCCAGCCGTTCCAGACGCCTGGTCCAACGGCACGGATGTCGCAGATCGTCAGAATCAGCAGCATTTTCAGCCGGTCCAGCGATTGAACGCGATCTGCAAAATCGGTGATCGTCTTGCGATCGGTTAGGTCGCGGGTCTGGGCGACCATCGACATGGTCAGGTGTTCCTCGACCAACCAGACGACGATCTCCGTCTGCTTCTGAGACAGACCGAAGCGGGCGCAGAGCTTACGGGCGACACGCGCGCCGGCGACCGAATGGTCTTCCTGCCGGCCTTTGGCGATATCGTGCAGCAGAACCGCGATATAGAGAGCTTCGCGGTCTTCGATATGGGGCATCAGCTTGTTGGACAGCGGATGCAGCTCCTCGGCCTTGCCCTTGTCGATTTCTGAGAGAACGTCGATGGCTCGGATCAGATGCTCGTCGACCGTATAGTGATGATACATATTGAACTGCATCATCGCAACGATCTTGCCGAATTCCGGAATAAATCGCCCGAGCACGCCGGCCTCGTTCATGCGCCGCAGGATCAGCGCCGGATCTCGCTTGGAAGTCAGGATCGACAGGAAAAGCCGGTTGGCCTCGTCATTTTCACGCAGGTCATTATTGATGAGAGCGAGTGAGCGCGTGACACGCTTTAGCGCATCCGGATGGAATTCCAACCCGTTGATATCGGCCACATGGAACAGACGGATGATGCTGACCGGATCGCGCTTGAATACGTCGGGATTGGCGACGGCGATGCGACCGCGATCTTCTACGAATTCGACGCTGCCGGGGATCTTGCGGCTGCGATGGGTAAAACGGCTGATGACGCCCGTCAGGCCGGGGATCGACTTCGCCTGCTGATCTTCGAGTGCGGCGCAGAGAATCCGCGTCAGGTCGCCGACATCCTTGGCGACCAGGAAATAGTGCTTCATGAAACGTTCGACGGCCGAAAGGCCGGGGCGGGAATGATAGCCAAGCGCCTCGGCAATCTCCCGCTGGATATCGAAGGAAAGACGTTCCTCGGCCTTTCCGGTCAGAAAGTGCATATGGCAGCGCACGGCCCAGAGAAAGTCGTCGGCCTTTTCGAGAAGCCGGTATTCCTGCTTCGACAGCACCCCGAGTGGCACCAGATCGGCCGGGTCGCGGACGTGATAATAATATTTCGAAATCCAGAAGAGCGTATGCAGGTCGCGAAGGCCGCCCTTGCCCTCCTTGACGTTCGGCTCGACGAGATAGCGTGTATCGCCGGCCTTACGATGGCGCTCATCGCGCTCGGCAAGTTTGGCGGCGATGAATTCCGGCCCCGTCCCAGTGACGATTTCCTTGTCGAAGCGGGCTTCCAGCTCCGTCTCCAGCGACTTCAGCCCGCAGATGTAGCGCATCTCCAGTATGGCGGTGCGGATCGTCATGTCGGACTTGGAAAGCGTAATGCATTCCTCGACGGTGCGGGTTGCATGGCCGACCTTGAAGCCCATGTCCCACAGCATGTAAAGCATGAACTCTACAGCCTTGTGCGTCTCCTCCGCCGGCTTCGGCAGGAAGAGAAAGAGCAGGTCGATGTCAGAGCCCGGCGCCAGCGTATCGCGCCCATAGCCGCCGACGGCCGTGACTGCAAACTTGTCCTTCTGCTTAGAAAAGACATGCGCGGTGGCGAAATTGTAGAGAATGGTAATGATTTGGTCCTGCAGCCAGGAAATACGGTGTGCGCAATCAAGCCCGCCACCTTGGGCGTCAAGCAGCTCGCGCGCCTTCCGCCGTCCGTCGACGCTCGCCTTCTTCAAGGCCGCGAGAAGATCACTGCGCAGCAGATCAGGACGGTTGCGGTTGGCTTCGGCAATGGCGTCACACTGCCCCTGCAGCAGTTCCACATCGAGGATTTCCGAGAAATCGATGCTGTGCGTCGCCATCGCCCGGTCGGCTTCCAGTTCTGGCCGGGCCGCTTGCTCGTGGCGCGCCTCTGATTTCGTCTGCATGCGTTAAAGCCTCTTTGGCCGCCTGATAATACAGGCGTTCATATTGCATGAACCTTTAAATTTGGCGAAATGGTGTTGGCTCGCCGTCGGCGAGGGACCCTTTGCCGCAAGTTCTCAGCCAGCCGGCTGCGTCAGCAGCGTATCGAGAACCTGCCTCGTCTCGCTCATGATGCTAGCGAGCGTTGCCTTGTCGCATTCGCGGTAACCGGCATCGACGATTGCGTCGCCGAGCTCACCGATCTTTAGGCAGGAGCCGGTTATCTTCGCTATGCCGATGGGCGTATTCCAGCCACGCGCTTCCAGGTTACCATCCGATTGTTTCGTGATTTCGAGCATCGAGACGATGACCGAGAGGCGCTGAGTTTCCTGGAGCAGTTTTTCCATAAACACCGGACGCGGCTCCTACTTCAACTTCTTTTTGAGATCGTAAAGCGCATCGAGTGCCTCGCGCGGCGTCATATCGTCAAGGCTCATTGCCTTCAGCGCTTCCTCGACCTTGGACGGACCGCGAGAACCTTCCTCACGGCGCACAGCGACTTGGAAAAGCGGCAGATCATCGATCAGCTGGCTCGCCGGATTCTTGCGGTCGGCGTCTTCAAGCCGGGTCAGCACATCGCGTGCGCGAGCTACGACCGACGCCGGCAGGCCGGCAAGCCGCGCCACCTGAATGCCGTAGGAACGATCGGCAGCACCGGGACCGACTTCATGCAGGAAGATAACGTCGCCGTCCCATTCTTTTACCCGCATCGTGGCGTTCGATAGCCGGGCGAGCTTTTCCGAGAGCACGGTCAGCTCGTGAAAATGCGTGGCGAAAAGCCCGCGGCAACGGTTCGCCTCATGCAGATGCTCGACAGCCGCCCAGGCGATGGAAAGGCCGTCGAAGGTCGCCGTGCCGCGACCGATTTCGTCCAGAATGACGAGGGAACGATCGGTTGCCTGGTTGAGGATCGCAGCGGTCTCGACCATTTCCACCATGAAGGTGGAGCGCCCGCGTGCCAGATCGTCGGATGCGCCGACGCGCGAGAACAGCCTGTCGACGATGCCGATATGCGCCGCTGTCGCCGGCACGAAGGAACCCATCTGGGCAAGGATGGCGATCAGGGCATTCTGGCGCAGAAACGTCGACTTACCGCCCATGTTTGGACCGGTCAGCAGCCAGATCGCCCCATCCTTGCCGTCTGAGACGGGCGACAGATCGCAGTTATTGGCGACGAACGGACCAATGGACTGCCGCCGCAGGGCCTGTTCGACCACCGGATGACGGCCGCCTTCGATCGCGAACATCTTCGAGCCGTCGACCGTTGGCCGGCAATAGGCCTGCTCCTCGGCAAGCAGCGCAAGGCCCGCCGCGACGTCGATGACGGCAAGTGCGCGTGCGCCGGCCTTGATTGCTTCGGCCTCGGAGACGGTGGCTTGTGTCATCCGGTCGAAAGCTTCGAGCTCGATTTGCAGCGCGCGATCGGCAGCGTTGGCGATGCGGCTTTCCAGATCGGCAAGCTCCGTCGTGGTAAAGCGCATGGCGTTCGCCATCGTCTGGCGATGGATGAAGCGGGCCTTCGCCTCCGGGGTATCTGTCATCGGGCCGGCATTGCCGGCTGTAACCTCGATGAAGTAGCCAAGAATGTTGTTGTGCTTGATCTTCAGCGACTTGATGCCGGTCTCTTCGGCATATTGCAGCTGGAGGCCGGCAATCACGCGGCGCGATTGGTCGCGCAGCGCGCGGACCTCATCGAGATCGGCATTGGCGCCATCACGCAGAAAGCCGCCATCACGCTTCAGGAGCGGTAGTTCCTCCGCGAGCGTATCCGCTAGCAAGGCTTCGAGCCCTGATGGCAGAGCCTGCAGCCCGATACGCGCCTGCTCCAGCTCTTGCGGCAGCATCGCGTCTCCCAGAAGACCAGCAACATGTGCGGCAGCGCCGAGTCCTTGACGAATGGCCCAGAGATCGCGGGGGCCGCCGCGGTCGAGCGCCAGGCGTGAAAGCGCTCGTGGCATATCGGGCACGTGCTTGAGCGCATCCCGCAGCTCGCCACAGAGCGATGGCTCCTGCATCAGGAAACCGATCGAATCCAGCCGCTCGTTGACGCGGGCGGGATCTATCAGCGGCGACGTCAGCCGCTCGGCAAGCAGGCGCGCCCCCCCACCGGTGGTCGTACGGTCGATCGCCCTTAGAAGCGAGCCGTTTCTATCGCCGGAAAGTGTGCGCACAAGCTCCAGGTTGGCACGCGTCGCCGGATCGATGAACAGCGTCGAGGCGCCGCTTTCCCGTTCCGGTCTGCCAAGCGGCGGCCGCTCGGCAATCTGCGTCTTCTCCACATAGGCGATGGCTGCTGCGGCAGCTGCCAGCTCGGCGCGCGAGAAGCTGCCGAAACCATCGAGCGTCGAAACGCCGAAATAGCGCGCTATGCGGGTTTCCGCCGTCGCGCTGTCGAAAAGCACAGCCGGCTGCGGAACGGCTGTGCGCCCCAGCACGTCGAAGACCGACTTCAGCTCGCCATCATAAAACATTGTATCCGGCACGATGAGTTCGCGCGGATCGATGCGCAGAATATCGGCGAGCAGCCGCGATACGTCCGTTTCCGCCAACCGGAAGACGCCGGTGGAAATATCGATCCAGGCAAGCGCCAGCGCCGGCTCGGAAGAACCGCGGATCCGCGACAGCGTCATCAGATAATTCGATTCCGAGGGGGAAAGCAGTTTCTCCTCGGTAATGGTGCCCGGCGTGACAAGGCGAATGACGTCGCGCTTTACGACGGATTTCGAACCACGCTTCTTGGCTTCCGCAGGGTCTTCCACCTGTTCGCAGACGGCGACGCGGTAGCCGAGCGCAATCAATTTCTGCAGGTAGTCGTCGGCTGCATGCACGGGCACACCGCACATCGCAATGTCCTGCCCCATGTGCTGGCCGCGCTTGGTGAGTGTGATGCCGAGTGCTCGCGAAGCCTCGAGCGCATCCTCGAAGAACAGCTCGTAAAAATCGCCCATGCGATAGAAGAGCAGCGAATCCGGATTGTTCGCCTTGATCTCGATATATTGTTCCATCATCGGTGTTGCCGAAGCGCGACTTTCCTCAGTCGCGAGTTCGGCTGCCGAGAAGGCTTCGTTTCTGCTGTCTATTCGTGCGTTCACGGAGGTGCAGTTTTTCCCAAAAAAACAGGTGCCAACCCTATCCGCGCGCCGCTATAGATGACAACAGCAATTGGGGAAGTGGAAAACGTCACCCACAGACGTTTGGAGGAGGCATGTCCCAGATGACGAAGAAAGAACGGCCGGTGACGTCTGTTACCGACACGGAAGCGCTCGAATTTCACGCGATGGGTCGGCCCGGCAAGCTGGAAATC
The DNA here is from genome assembly GCF_014195325.1 of Rhizobium sp. BK650. Classification (GTDB taxonomy): domain Bacteria; phylum Pseudomonadota; class Alphaproteobacteria; order Rhizobiales; family Rhizobiaceae; genus Rhizobium. Next base: position 350,669 of record NZ_JACIBK010000002.1, read on the forward strand.
AACCCGACCAAGCCGATGGCGACGCAGCGCGACCTCTCGCTGGCCTATTCACCTGGTGTCGCTGTACCAGTCAAGGCAATCGCCGCCGATCCGGCCACTGCCTATGACTACACGACCCGCGGCAATATGGTTGCCGTGATTTCCAACGGCACGGCCATTCTCGGCCTCGGCAATCTCGGCGCTCTGGCCTCCAAGCCGGTCATGGAAGGCAAGTCGGTGCTCTTCAAGCGGTTCGCCGACGTCGATTCCATCGACCTTGAAGTCGATACGGAAAATGTCGACGAATTCATCAACTGCGTGCGCTTCCTCGGCCCCTCCTTCGGCGGCATCAATCTGGAAGATATCAAGGCGCCGGACTGTTTCGTCATCGAAAGCCGGCTGCGCGAACTGATGGATATTCCTGTATTCCATGACGATCAGCACGGCACAGCCATCATCGCCGCCGCCGGCCTCATCAATGCGCTGGAACTGACTGGCCGTGACTTGAAGACGACGAAGCTCGTCTGCAATGGCGCAGGTGCTGCCGCTATCGCTTGCGTCGAGCTCATCAAGTCGATGGGCTTTGCACCGGAAAACATCATCCTCTGCGATACCAAGGGTGTCATCTACCAGGGTCGCTCCGAAGGCATGAACCAGTGGAAATCGGCCCATGCGGCAAAGACTGATACCCGCACGCTGGAAGAAGCCATGAAGGGCGCAGATGTCGTTTTCGGCCTGTCGCAGAAGGGCGCCTTCTCCGAGGAAATGATCCGCTCCATGGCCGATCGGCCAATCATCTTCGCTATGGCCAATCCCGATCCGGAAATCACCCCAGAGGAAGTTTCCCGTATCCGTGACGATGCCATTATGGCGACCGGTCGTTCGGACTACCCGAACCAAGTCAACAACGTGCTGGGTTTCCCCTATATTTTCCGCGGTGCCCTCGATGTCCGCGCAACGACCATTAACGACGCGATGAAGATTGCAGCCGTGAAAGCGCTCGCCAGCCTCGCCCGCGAGGATGTACCCGATGACGTCGTTGCCGCCTATCAGGGCAACCGTCCGCGCTTCGGAGCGCAATACATCATTCCGGTTCCCTTCGACCCTCGCCTGATATCGGCCATTCCGGCCGCCGTCGCCGAAGCAGCGATCGAAACCGGCGTCGCCCGCAAGATCATTACCGACATGGCAGGCTACAAACGAGAGCTTTCCGGACGTCGTGATCCGATCGCCTCCACGCTCGCCAGCCTCTATGAGCGTGTGCGCCGTCATCCGAAGCGCGTGGTCTTTGCCGAGGCCGAGGAAGAGCAGGTGCTGCGCGCCGCCATGTCCTACGCCAACCAGCAGCTCGGCACCGCCATCCTTCTCGGCCGCGAGGATCTGATTCGGGCGACTGCCGAGCGCGCCGGCATCGACCTCAATCGCCCCGGCCTGGAGATCGTCAATGCCCGTATCTCGACCAGGGTCGACGCCTATATCGACTATCTCTATGCCCGGCTGCAGAGGAAGGGCTACCTGCATCGCGACGCGCAGCGCCTCATCCATAACGACCGCAACCATTTCGCTGCGACCATGGTGGCGCTCGGCGATGCCGACGGCATGGTGACCGGTATCACGCGCAACTATTCGACGGCACTCGAAGATGTCCGCCGCTGCATCGACCAGAAGCCCGGCCATCGTGTGATCGGCGTATCGATCGCGCTTTGCCGCGGCCGTACGGTCTTCGTTGCCGACACTGCGGTTCACGACATGCCGACGGCCGAGGAGCTTGCCGATATTGCCGAGGAAGCCGCCGGTCTCGCACGGCGCATGGGTTATCAGCCGCGCGTCGCGTTGCTCGCCTATTCCACCTTCGGCCATCCCTCGGGTGAGCGTTCCGAGCGTGTCCGTGAAGCGGTGAAAATCCTCGACAAGCGTCGCGTCGATTTCGAGTATGACGGCGAAATGGCCGCCGACGTTGCCCTGAACCGCAAGGTGATGGAGCAATACCCTTTCTGCCGCCTCTCCGGTCCGGCCAACGTGCTCGTGATGCCGGCATTCCACTCGGCATCAATCTCGACCAAGATGCTGCAGGAACTCGGTGGCTCGACGGTCATCGGTCCCATTCTCGTCGGTCTCGATAAGGCGGTGCAGATTACCTCGATGGGCGCCAAGGACAGCGATATCGTCAACATGGCTGCGATCGCCGCTTATGGCGCCGGTTCCTGATTATGAAGAGGGCGGAACGCGCATGCGGTTCGCCCTCGAATGACCTAGGCCCGCAAAGGCAACCGGGTTCTCATCCGGATCGCGAATGAGTTGGGCATGGCGCGAGGTTTGGATATTTGGGGGCATAACCCAACGGGCATCATTGCCGATGCGCCCTGCTGAAACGCCGAAGAGACCGCTATGCTGCGTTTAGCTGGCGAAGCGGCCCGCGTCTGCACCGTAATAGTTTAGATAGCGATCGGAAATGCTTGATATCGGCAGTACGATCAGCACGTCGGTCGTGTTGAAGGCCTGATCGACCACTGCGCTGGAACCAACCATGGCGCCGAGGCGCAGGTAGCCCTTGATCAGCGGCGGCAGCGCCATCAGCGCCTTCTTGGGATTAACGCCTTCAGCCGGCATCAGGTCCATGCCGCGGGCCAGATGCGGGAGGGCGCCGACGGCCCACTCATCCTTGGCCAATACGCTGTGATAAAGGAACGAAAGAGCAAGAGCGTGGCTTTCCGGATGAACGCCCGGGAAGGAGGCGCAGCCGAACATGGCGCTCATGCCGTGTTTCAACGCATAAGCCCAGTTGCCCTGCCAGAGCAGTTCGACGGTGCGCTTGGTGCGGTATTCCGGCAGGACGCAGGAGCGCCCGAGTTCCATGAAGCGCTTGTCGGGATGGCGGGCGATCAATTCGTCGATCGCAAATTCGGAAGCCGAGTAAAAACCGCCATTGGCCATCGCTACCTCCTGCCTAAGCAGACGGTAGGTGCCAACGATCTGATCTTCGGCATCGCCTTCGATCGAACGATCGAGAACAAGAAGGTGATCGCAGAAAGCGTCATAAGCATCGAAGTCCCGTTCGCGGCGCATAGCGTCCTGCGGCAGTTGGGCCTTCATTTCCTCGACGAAAACGCGGTAACGCACAGCCTGAGCGGCATCGATCTCGCGCGCGGTGCGGGCTAGGCGCGTCTCAAGATTGCCGATGCGGCCAAAAACATCGCCTTCCTTTGGCGCAGCAGCCGTCGAAGGCCGCGGGGCCTCGGCACTGGCGTCGCAATTGAGGATGTCAACAGACATGGCGATTCTCCCGTCTCCGGCTTATCACAGGCCATAAAACACTTATATACGACAGGAAAGTGACATGCCAATTTTGTGCACGCAAGAAACGTGCCGGTTTCCCCAGAATCAACGCGCCTCGGCCCGGCGAGCTGAAAGAGCAACAACCGCCTGTACTTCGGTGAGCAGCCTGACCGGATCCACCGGCTTCACCATGACGCGATTGGCACCGTTGAGCAAGACCTGCCGTCGCGATTCGTCGCTCTTATCCGCAGTCAGTACAATGACCGGAACCGGCTGAAGATCGAGCCGCCGTTCGTGTCCGCGAAGGCGGCCGAGCATGTCGATGCCATTCCCGCCAGGCATGGAAAGATCGCTGATGATGATGTCTGGCCTATCGTCACCGAGCGCGCGGTCGAGCAGAGATTCGAAATCCTCGACGTGCCGGACCGCATGGCTGCCTTTTTCGAGCATGACGCGCACCAGCATCGCGTTGATCGGGTCGTCCTCGCCAAGCAGGATGGACAACCCTCCGCCTGTCGTCGTGCGTTCTGCAACCGAGAGTCCGATGCCCGGCTGGTTGTCGTTGAGCGCGTCGCGCTTCTCCATGCCGCGCATACGCCCGCGCAGTACGTCGATCAGCGACTGTTCGCGCAGCGGTCGGATCAGCCATGCATCGAAGAGGTCGAGCGAATGCGAATTGCGCTCTTCCGGATTGACGAGCAGCACCTTGCGCAGGCCGAGCGCTGCAATCTCAGCGCGATCGGCAATATGCAGCGAGAATTCCTCCGACATGCGGTGATCGACAATGATATCGGTCGGCCGGTCGCCGCTACGGGCAAGCGACAGCAGGCTCTCGCGTGCCGCTTCTCCACCCGCGACTAGGTGGCAGCGCCCTCCGAGCGTGGTGATCGTCTCGGCGATCGCTGTGCGTGCCGCACCTGCTGGGGCAAGCAAAACGATGCTGTTTCCCGCCAACACAGTATTTCGGACCGCGGTATCTTCCTCTGAGAGTTCGGCTGGGAAGCGGATGGTGAACTGGCTGCCCCTGCCTCTTTCGCTCACGACTGTCAGCGCGCCGCCGAACTCGCGCAGGATGCGGGCGGAGATCGCAAGGCCGAGACCGGTGCCATTGCTCTTCTGGACAAGGCTGCCGCCTTGCTCGAATTCACCGAATATGCGCGTTTGCTCCTCCGGCGTCATACCGGGCCCCGTATCGGTGACTGATATCAGCAACTCGTTGGCCGCCCTGGATACACGAATGAAGACGCCGCCGGCCTGCGTAAACTTCACAGCATTGCCGATGACGTTGAAAAGCACCTGCCGCAGCCGTGCCGGGTCGAAACTCATCAGCTCCGGAACGTCGGAGGACACTGTCGCGCCGATCTCGATCCCCTTCTCATGCGCGCGATGAGCGAGCATCTCCACGACGCTCTCGACAAGTTTGCGCAAGGATTCCGACCGCGGGCGAAGCTGAAAGCGTCCGACCTCGATGGTGGAGAAGTCGAGCAGATCCTCAACCAGCTGTGTCAGTGCCTGACCGGACTGGAGGATGCTGGTGAGATAATTCTGCTGTTCCTGCGTTAACTTCGTTTCGGAGATCAGATGCGCCATGCCGAGAATGCCTGATAGAGGCGTCCGGATTTCATGGCTGACCGTGGCGAGCAGCCGAGATTTGGCTGCGCTGTTATATTCTGCTTTTTGCCGGGCTTCCTCACGGCTTTCGGCGGCAAGTCGCTCCTCTGTCACGTCGCGCGCAATGCTCTGCAGCAGTAGGCGCCCATTTTCCGGGTCTCGGGTCACGACATCGTGCCAGAGGAAGATGCGCTGTCCAGCCGGTGTTGAAATCTCCACGTCGTATCGATGCGGCTGCGGGCCGGGGCGGAAGGCGAGACCGATCTCTTCGCAGGTCTGGCCTTCGGGGTTGGCGCGCCCGGTGAGGTGGCGGAACGTCTCGTTGGCTCCGATGATGCGCCGATCCATCATTCGGGTGACGACGATATCGCCGAGCACGTCATGGACCGTACCGAGAAGGCCGGTGGCATCGACACGTTCCGGTGTTTCCCGGCCGCGGCCGCCCTGTCTGTATCCATTTTTGAAGAGAATGGCGAGATAGCCGGCGATGGCAGCAAGTAAGATGAGGCCGAAGCCGGCCAGGAATGAACCGCTCCAATGGGAGAAAAGCAACAGCGGTATCGCCGTCAGCAGGCCTGCTCCGCCGAGCCAGTGGAAAAGCAATGCGTGGCGGCAGCGAAGAGGAGCTGGCGGCGCCAGCTGGCCTGCCGTCCGGCCTCGATCAGGCCTGAAGGCGGCTCCGCCGAATGCGGCGGACAATCGTTCCTGTAGCTGCGCCATACTCTGCATGCAGATCAGCTAACATATTGCCCGTTCCGAATGTTTTCAGGAATCCGCTAAAAGTTTAGCGATCCGCCTTTTTGGGCTTTTGCAGCATCTCGTCGAGAATGACGCAGCCGGCGCCGACAGTGATGAAGCTGTCCGCGAGATTGAAGACGGCAAAGGACCATATTTCCGTATGGAAGAGGATGTAGTCGATCACATGCCCATAGGCAAAACGGTCGACGAGATTGCCGATCGCGCCGGCGATGATCAACGCATAACCGAGATGCGCCAGCCAGCGGTCCTTGGCTGTACGATGCCACAAATAGAGCACGAAGGCGACGATGATCAGGCGCATGCCGACGATGAACCAGCCATCCATACCTGACAGCATCGAGAACGCGACGCCGAGATTATAGGTGCGGTAGAGCGCCAGCATCGGAATAACAGGCACGGCTTCCTGAAGCGGCAGATACTGGTCGACGGCGATCTTGACGATCTGATCGAGAATGACGGCGACCACGATGAAGATCAGGATCGGCAGGGGACGTGAAAAGAGCGCCGGGCGTACGGTGGTCTGGTCGGTCATTTGCCCTCGGACAGTGAGAGGAGATGGCGGCGTGCCTCGAAAAGCATGACTGCGGTGGCAACGGCGAGATTGAGGGAATCGGCGCGGCCCTGCTGGGGAATGCGGGCAAGCGCATCTGCTTCCCGGGCGAGCTGATCCGGCAGGCCGGATTGTTCGTTGCCCATAAGCAGCACGACCGGTTTCTTTTTGTACTCGATCGTGCGGTAATCGACGGAGCCGGCAAGATGGGTCGCAACGACCGAAACGCCAGCCTGCTTCTTCCAGGCGATGAACTCCTCTGCCGTCGCTTGGGCGACCGGAACGGCAAAAACCGAGCCCATCGTGGCACGCACTGTTTCGAGCGAGAAAGGATCGGTTGTCTCGCCGATAAGGATGACACCGGAGGCACCGGCCGCATCTGCGGTGCGGATGATCGTTCCGAGATTGCCAGGATCGCGTACGCGGTCCAGCGCTACCCAGGTCTCGCCTTCCTTCGGCCGGATATCCCTAAGCTTTGCCCAGCGCGTTTCGAAAATGCCGACGACCATTTGCGGATTGTCACGTCGGGTGATCGAGGAAATCACCTTCTCGCTGACTTCGAGCACAAGCCCGCCGGAAGCCACGGTCTTTGCCGCCATCTGCTCGACCAGTGGCTTGCCCTTTGCCGCCTTGGCGTAGACGAGCGTGCGGATCGTCCAGCCGAGTTCGATCGCATCGATGACGAGCTTCAGGCCTTCGGCCATGAAGGTACCGCTCTCTTCGCGCGACTTCTTGTTCGTCAGTGCCTTGATGTCTTTGATGATCGGATTGGCGAGCGAAGTTACTTCCTTCACCTGCCCGACCCTGCGGGCACCCCGAGCGTGGAATTCGTTCATTTCGGCACCCAGCGGGAAAAGAGGGAGGTGGAAAGAGCCCGACCCGGGATTTTGCCGTCGAGGCCCGCCTCGCGGATGACGAGCTCGCCGGATTCGACCACGCCGCCGGCGCCGCGCATCGTCTCGCGCATCAGCTCGTGAATGGAATAGAAACTCGCCCGGATTGAGTAGGCCGTCAGCACCAACCCGAGCGCCTTCGGTGACAGGATTTCCCGGCAGATATCCAGCATCAGCGGCAGGTGTTCGAAAAGATGCCAAACTTCTCCATTCGGTCCGCGGCCGAATTTCGGCGGGTCGGTGAGGATGATGTCATATTGGCTGCCGCGGCGCTCCTCGCGGAGGATGAACTTCATCGCATCCTCGCAGATCCAGCGGATCGGCAGTTTTTCCATGCGGCCCAGCGCCTGGTTTTCGCGTGCCCAGCCGATTGCTTTCTTCGACGCATCGACATGCGTCACTTCAGCGCCGGCAGCCGCAGCGACTAGTGATGCGACGCCTGTATAACCGAAGAGGTTCAGTACCTTCAGCGGCGGGCCGGAATTTTCTACCTGGCTCTTCATCCAGTTCCAGTGGACGATCTGTTCCGGGAAGACGCCGACGTGCCGGAAGGAGGTGAAACGGCCGAAGAAATCGACGCCGAGTAAATTGAGCGGCCAGGTTTCGCCGAGCGCTTCCTTGGGAAAGCGCCAGCGGCCTGTGCCTTCCTCATCCATGTCACCGGTGAAGACGGCATCGACCTTTTCCCACACATGAGCGGGGAGCGACGGTTGCCACAGCGCCTGTCCCTCGGGCCGCACGATTCTATAGGGGCCATATTGCTCGAGCTTCTGACCATTGCCGCTATCGATCAGATGGAAATCACCCGCACCCGTCGATTCGAGGATGACGGGTACCCGCTCGGCCGGCCGGTCGCCGTTGCGCGCCGTCAGCGGGCGCTCGATTGCCGCGGGGACTGCTGCCGGTGGCCGCTGCTCCCGCGCAGGGGCAGCCTTTGCGGTCGTCTTTTCCGGCTTTACAGGCCGCCCTTCGGCGCGGCGTCCGCCCGAAGGGCCTGCCGCCATCTTCGCGCCGGGCCGGCTTTCTCTGTGTTTCAACGTGGTCTTCCGCGTCTAAAATTCGATTGAGCCAGTGCAAATAGCATCCTGTCCGACCTTGGCAAAGCGCTTTCCCATTATGATATGGTCGGCCTATGGAAATGGGGAACTGCTGATGGACCTGATCGGGGAGGAACGTATCGCCGCGCCGCGGGATGTGGTATGGGCTGCCATGAACGATCCCGATATCATCAGGCAATGCATCCCCGGCTGCCAGAGCGTCGAAAAGCTGTCGTCCACGCAATTCCTGGCGACGGTCAAGGTCGGCTTTGGTCTGTTTTCGGTGACGTTCAACGGTGAGATCCGGCTTTCGAATGTCGAGGCGCCGCGCCGTTATACCATCGCCGCAGAAGGACAGGGCGGTATAGCCGGTTTTGCAAAGGGTGAGGCCGACGTGACCCTCATCGATGAGGGGCTGCATACGCTGCTGCGTTATGAAGCCGACGGCGATACGGGCGGTCGGCTCGCGGAACTCGGCGGCAGATTGATCCGCGCCACGTTGGAAAAGCTCGCCCGCCGTTTCTGGGGAAATTTCAATGCGGCCGTCGTCGAAAAGGCTGCAGGTTAGGCACCATGCATAATTCCTTTCACACAAGATCGATGACTTGGAATATCCGACCGAACCGTCCTGAAGACGCGATGCAGCTTGCCGACATCTATCTCTCCGTTCGGCGCAAGACCTTCACCTGGGTTGACCCTGGCAAATTTCATCGCGAGGATTTTGCCGCCCATACGAATGGCGAAGTTGTTTCCGTCTGCGAAGCGCCCAATGGGAAAATAGCCGGCTTCATCTCGATATGGGCGGCGGATGATTTCATCCATATGCTCTACATCCTGCCCGAATTGCAGGGCAGGGGAGCGGGAACCGCCTTGCTGCAATCGCTCCCCGGCTGGCCGCAGCATACCTACCGGCTGAAATGCCTCGTCAACAACCGCCATGCCAAAGCATTCTACCTGGCGCACGGCTTTCAGGTCACCGGCAGGGGTGCTTCGACGGAAGGCGATTATGAAGAGCTGAGTCTTGCTCCGGCGTCAGCGGAATAGAAGCAACTACCGCGAAGGTAACTGACCGGCGATCTCTTCGGCCCGCGACCTGTGGCGGTCTGCTTCACCTTGCCAGCGGATCGCTTCCTTGGCTTCGACGCGGGCGCGCTTGCGGTGCTTGCCCTGGTTGAACCAGGTCACGGCCGAACCCATCAGCGTGCCAAGGATAAAGGCAATCAGCAGGAAAACGAAGAAGGGCGCGGCGAAAGAAAGAACCTGATCCTCAGGCCGGAACGGATTGAAGGCGAGCGTTACGCTCTGCCGGTTGGCGACGCAGAAGATGATCAGGATGACGCCAAGCGGCAGCAAAATCAAAAGGTTGATGATCTTCTTGGTCATGTCGTTCTCCGCGCCGATTTGGCGAAGGCAAGCTTTATGGACGCCAGAATAGAAGTGTGGCGGCGAAGTTCAAGTGCGGCTTGATGACCGTTTCAGAGGATCAATCCTCTTCGTCTGCCTGTCCGGGGTTCAGGCGCTCGCGCAGTTCCTTGCCCGTCTTGAAGAAGGGAACCCACTTTTCTTCGACGAACACCGTATCTCCGGTGCGCGGGTTGCGGCCGGAGCGCGAAGGGCGGTTCTTCACGGAAAATGCGCCGAAGCCGCGCAGTTCGACGCGGTTGCCGGCGGCAAGCGCATCAGTGATCTCGTCGAGGACCGCGTTGACGATATTTTCCACATCCCGATGATAGAGATGCGGATTGCGTGCCGCAACAATCTGCACCAATTCGGACTTGATCACGGTCGCCCCCTTAAATTATTGATTTCTTATTCAATCCTGGCCAACCTGCCAAACTGAAAGCAGCCCGTCAAGGAGCAACTTTGGAGGTAGGATGCCGTTGATATCCTGACCTTTGAAAAGATCACCATAGCCAAAGATTGTAATCAATCGCGAAACAGCTCCAGCGAGTAGAAATGGCGTGCTGCTCTTCTTGTCCCAGTCGACAACTGGCAGCTTGTCACTGACATTTCGGGAGGTCAGGTAGGCCCGGATTTCCCGTTCACCACCGATGGCGTCAATGAGCTTCACCTTGAGCGCCTGCCGACCCGTATAGATCGTACCGTCGGCAAGCTTCAAAACTTCGTCGTGCGGCAATTTGCGCCGGTCTGCAACGAGGTTGACGAACCAGTCATAGCTGTCGAGAACCATGTTGCGGATCATGGTTTTGGCTTCCTCGCTGGTGTCGTGGAAGGGCGACGGCTCCGCCTTGAGCGGCGAGGATTTGATCTCCTGCAGAGAGACGCCCAGCTTGTCGAGCAACGGCTGGACCTGCGGATACTGGAAGATGACGCCGATCGAGCCGGTAATAGAGCTTTCACCGGCGATAATCGTATCGCCTGCCGTCGCGATCATATAGCCCGCCGATGCTGCAAGAGTTCTGATGTCAGAGACGACGGGCTTCTTCTCCGCAATCGCCCGGATCGCCTTGAAGATTTTTTCGCCGCCATAAGTCGTTCCGCCTGGCGAAGATATCGAGATTACGACCGCTTTGACCTGATCATTGTCCTTGATCTTTTCCAGCCGCTCGAGCAGCTCGTCATCATCGGTGATCAGGCCGGAGATCGTCACATGGGCGACATGCGGCCGCGCGGTGCTCCCCTCGCTGAAGACGAAATCATAAAGTGCGAAGCCGAGGGCCACGAGCAGCACAACCGCGACAAGGCGCCAGAAGCCAAGCCTGCGGCGCAGCAGCCGGCGGTCTGCGATAATCGAGCTGTCCATTCTAACCTCCAGAGACGAAACCCAACGGCGTATTCCCCGCTGGGGAGATAAGGCGCAGGCTGCCTCGAAAAAATGCCCGACAACCTGCTATTTTTGGTTTAGTTGCTTGTTGCAGAAAAAAATCCATATTGGCAAGCCAATGTAATAATGCGAAACGAACTGTGATCGGCGCCGGGCATTGCCATATAAGCGGCACGATCATCACACACGGACCAGGCATATGCTCGATACCCTCAGGAACAACGGGAAGCCCCCATACGCGGGGCCAAAGGACAGCGCCTATGGCCTTGCCCGGTTCCATTCTGCTCGTGTCCGCCGCCTTAAATTCTTGCTGCCGGTCGCAGCCTTCATTATTTCCCTGATCTTCATTGCAGTTTCGGTGATCCGAACTTACCTGCCGGAAACCATCAAGATCGAGGGCGCTAAGATCGAGAACGGCAAAGTCGTGATGGAAAAGCCGGCAATTGCCGGCCGCAACTCCGATGGCATCAACTATTCGATGTTCGCCGAGCGCGCGCTGCAGGATATCCGCAATCCCGATTTCATCACGCTGGAAACGATCAAGGCGGCCGTGCCGATGAATGACGGCCTGATGGCTCGTGTCACGGCAGCGACCGCTGATTTCAACCGCGCGACTGACAACCTGCACATGACGGCGCCGTTCACGCTCGTTTTGAGCAGCGGTCTCGTTGCGAATTTTCAGTCCGCACACCTTGATATCAAAGGTGGAAACTTATCGACGGACGATCCCGTCAGAATTACCAAGGACAATGCTTCGATTGTTGCGCAGACTCTTAATATAACGGATAAGGGGCGCGTGATCACATTCGAGGGGAATGTTCGCATGAATGTTGATCCATCCACCATCCATAAACAGGGCACCTAAGAGCCGGGTCATATGACAAAAGATTGTCGCAGTTCAACTCGCAAAACTGGCGTAGCTTTCATCACCGGGGCGCTTGCCTTTGTCCTGTCGGTCGCGGGGGCGACCGCCCAGTCGACGACGATGCCGGGCATGAAGCTTTCCAGCGATCAGCCGATCCAGATTGAAAGCGATAAGCTCGAAATTCACGATCAGGAGCACACGGCGCTCTTTACCGGCAAGGTCAAAGTCGTTCAGGGAACGACCACGCTCGAGGCCGGAAAGATGACGGTCTATTATAAGGACAAGGCGAAGCAGCCTCAAGCGGGGGCTGCCGCTGCACCTGCTGCCCAGCCGGCGCAGACCTCGGCAGAACAATCGAGTTCGCTTGCCTCGGGCAGCGCAGATATCGACAAGATCCTGGTGACCGACAAGGTTTTCTTGACTTCGGGCACGCAGACGGCAACAGCCGATGACGGCAATTTCGATATGACCTCGCAGGTGTTCATTCTCACGGGCAACAGGGTCGTGCTGACCGATGGCCCAAACGTCTTTACCGGCTGCAAGCTCACCGTTCACATGACAACCGGTCAGGCAGAGCTTGAAAGCTGTGGTGGTCGTGTCCAGATTCAGCTCGATCCAAAATCGCAGCCGAGCCAGCAGCCAAAGCAGAATTGAGAAGTCGGCCTTTCACGTGAAGCTATTCTCATTATCCACCAAGTCCGGCAGAGCCGCGTCGGAAGCCGCGGCTGCTCCCGTCGATAAGGCCCGTTATCAGGGCACACTGATCGCGCGCGGTTTGACCAAGACCTATGCGACGAGGCGTGTCGTTAATGGCGTTTCACTCGTGGTGCGGCGCGGCGAGGCGGTCGGCCTTCTGGGTCCGAACGGTGCCGGCAAGACGACATGTTTCTACATGATCACTGGTCTCGTTCCGGTCGATGAAGGAACGATCGAAATCGACGGCAACGATGTGACGACGATGCCTATGTACCGCCGCTCGCGTCTTGGCGTCGGCTATCTGCCGCAGGAAGCCTCGATCTTTCGCGGCCTTACGGTAGAGGAGAATATCCGCGCCGTCCTCGAGGTCCATGAAAAGGACAAGGCGGCGCGTGAGCGCAAGCTCGACGAATTGCTTGAGGAGTTTCATATTGCGAAGCTCCGTAAGAGTGCCGCCGTAGCTCTCTCGGGCGGTGAGCGCCGACGCCTGGAAATTGCCCGTGCGCTTGCGACCGACCCCACTTTCATGCTGCTCGACGAGCCGTTTGCCGGTGTCGACCCGATCTCCGTTGCCGATATCCAGAACCTCGTGCATCATCTGACGGCACGCGGCATTGGTGTTTTGGTCACCGACCACAATGTACGTGAGACACTGGGATTGATCGACCGCGCTTATATTATCCATGCGGGCGAAGTGCTAACTCATGGGCGTGCCAACGATATTGTCAACAATCCGGAGGTGCGCCGGCTTTATTTGGGCGACAATTTCAGTCTCTGAACCGGTCCTGCACGATAGAAAATTACTGTCGCCGCATAGGTTCCGCTTGACCAAATAGGATAAAAAAGCAATTTTTGGGCCAATTCGGATTTCCGCGGCCTGAAGTTTGATCGGACGCGGTTTCCTGGAGGAGTCGAGGGAGTTCCGCGTCCGCCATGGCCCTGTCTGCCAACCTTTTTCTGCGACAGAACCAGTCCCTGGTGATGACACCGCAACTGATGCAATCCATCCAGTTGCTGCAGATGACGCATGTCGAGCTCACTCAGTTCATTGCACAGGAAGTGGAGAAGAATCCGCTTCTCGAATTTCCGTCAGGCGAGGGTGAAACCGGCGACCGCGGTGAGGCTGCGGACGAACCATACCCTCAGCAGGCGGACGATGCGGGCGACGGCGAATACGAGGATCGTAGCGAAACGCTCTCCGGTGACTGGTATGACAATGGCAGTTCGAGCCGGCTGAGCGACGAGCTGGACGCCAATTACACCAATGTCTTCCCGGATGACGGCGCACCGCAGCGCCTCGACGCACCGGAACTCGTCAGCCAGTGGAAGTCGATGCCGGGCAGCGCTGAAGGTGCTGACGACTACGATCTCGATGATTTCGTCGCCGGTCAGGTCTCGCTGCGCGACCATCTTGCTCAGCAGATACCCTTCATATTGCCCGACATGGCTGATCGCCTGATTGCCCAGAATCTGATCGATCAGCTCGACGAGGCTGGCTATCTGCAGGCAGATGTGGCAGAAGCCGGTGAGCGTCTCGGAACGGATGCCGAAGATATCGAGCGCGTGCTTGCTGCATTGCAGACGCTCGATCCTCCCGGCGTCTTCGCCCGCAATCTCGCTGAATGCCTTGCAATCCAGCTTCGTCAGAAGGATCGCTACGATCCCGCCATGCAGGTGCTCGTTGAAAATCTCGAGCTGCTCGCCAGGCGCGACTTCGTCACCCTGAAACGCCTCTGTGGTGTCGACGAGGAAGATCTGCTCGACATGCTCTCGGAAATCCGTCAGCTCAATCCGAAGCCGGGCAGCGGTTTCGAGGCCGGCGTTTCCGAGGCGATCATGCCTGACGTGGTGGTTCGCCCGTCCGCGGATGGAAGCTGGCTGGTGGAACTTAATCCAGACACGCTGCCGCGTGTCCTAGTCAACCAATCCTATTTTTCACGCGTGACGAAGAACGGCGAGGACCATGCATTTCTCTCCGAATGTTTACAGAACGCCAACTGGCTGACGCGCAGCCTGGACCAGCGCGCCAAGACCATCATGAAGGTGGCAAACGAGATTGTGCGCCAGCAGGATGCCTTCCTGTTGCACGGCGTCGATCACTTGCGACCGCTAAACCTGAAGACGGTCGCCGAAGCGATCAAGATGCATGAATCGACGGTCAGCCGTGTCACCTCGAACAAATATATGCTGACGCCGCGCGGCCTCTTCGAGCTCAAATATTTCTTCACGGTTTCGATCGGCGCCGTCGAGGGCGGCGACAGCCATTCTGCCGAAGCGGTTCGCCACAAGATTCGCACGCTGATCATGCAGGAAAGCCCCGATGCAGTGCTCTCCGATGACGATATCGTTGATATGCTCAAGAAGGGCGGAATCGATCTCGCACGGCGTACGGTCGCCAAATACCGCGAAGCGATGAACATAGCCTCCTCCGTCCAGCGCCGTAGGGAGAAGCGCGCTCTGGCAAAGGTCGCCGGCTTCTGAGTTGCAACGCCCGGGCGAGCGAATGGTCGCGGCCCGGAACTTTTGATGGCGGATGCCTCCCCATTTCGTGGGATTTTCGCCGCACGTTTTCCGCGTATGCTAGACCCCATTGTGCCTGGGTATTGACTTTCCGAGATGCTGTCGCTAGAAGCCCGCCGCAATCGGAGCAGCGAAGGGCATCCGGGCATTATCCCCATCATCCTCAAGGCACCAGGGACACGCAGACTTGAGCTCATCTTGCTTGAGATTGCGCGAAGTGCTTGGATGAGCTTGAGGCTTGGCGTAAACTGATACTCGCAAACTACCATAAGAAGGGAAACTCCATGAGTGTGCGTGTATCCGGTAAACATATGGAAATTGGTGACTCCTTCCGTCAAAAGATCGAGGACCAAATTGGTGTGGCCGTCACGAAATACTTCGACGGGGGATATTCCGGTCAGGTGATCGTGGAAAAATCGAGCTCTCGTTTTTCCGCTGATTGCAAGCTTCATCTCGACAGCGGGGTCGTGCTGCATGCGGCAGGCGAGGCAATGGATCCGCAGATTGCCTTTGATGCGGCATCCGAGCGTATCGAGAAGCGCCTGCGCCGCTACAAGCGAAAGCTCAAGGATCACCATGCTGGCAATCACCTGAACGGTTTCGCGGAAGTCGCCTACACCGTCATGGACGCGGTTCCCGATCACGAAGACGAAATCCCGGACGATTTCGCTCCGGCCATCGTCGCCGAAAGCACCAAGCAGCTCAAGACGATGTCCGTCGCAACCGCCGTAATGGCTCTCGATATGACCGACGAGCCGCTTCTACTGTTCCGCAGCCCCGGCAAGGAACAGCTCAACATCGTTTACCGTCGTCACGACGGAAATATTGGCTGGATCGATTCAGCCAATATCAAAAGCTGAGATCCGGACGAAGGAGCGGTGCGACGTATCGCTCCTTCGCACGCGTGATCTCGGTGACAGAAGGAAAAAGAAATGGCATTGGCAGATTTGCTGCACCAGGATGCGATCATTCCCGCCCTCAGGGTAAACTCCAAGAAACAGTTGCTTCAGGAACTGGCAGCAAAAGCCTCCAGGATTACGGGGCTTTCCGAGCGGGAAATCTTCGACGTTATCCTGCAGCGTGAGCGCCTGGGTTCGACCGGCGTCGGCAACGGCATCGCCATTCCTCACGGCAAGCTCACCAATATCCACTCCATCGTTGGAATCTTCGCCCGGTTGGAACAACCGGTCGATTTCGAGGCGCTGGATGACCAGCCTGTCGATCTCGTATTCCTGCTTCTGGCGCCGGAAGGCGCCGGCGCCGATCACCTGAAGGCGCTTTCGCGCATCGCCCGCGTGCTGCGTGACCACGACTTGGTCGCCAAGCTGCGTGCGACCGATTCCGCCTCGGCGATTTATGCCTTCCTCAATGAAGAGCAGGCGTCGAATGCCGCCTGATGACGGGTGACCTATCCGGAATGCAAAAGGCGCCCGAGCGATCAGGCGCCTTTTTCTTGTCATGCGATCAGCGATCAGAATTCTTCCCAATTATCCTGAGCAACGGCGGCCGAGCCGTAAGATTGGGCAACGGCACGGCGCGGTGCGGGAGCGGTTGCGCGTGGCACTGACGAGGCCGGTGGGCGCATCTGCTGCGCGGTGGAGCGCAGGACTGCTGCATTTCCCTGGCCGGAGACGCGGAAGCGGCTGACGAGCGTCTTCAGCGTCTGGGCCTCGTCGTTCAGCGTCACGCTGGCTGCGGTGGTTTCTTCCACCATTGCGGCGTTCTGCTGCGTGACCTGGTCCATCTGGTTCACGGCCTGATTGATCTCCTTCAGGCCGACGGCTTGTTCGCTGGCCGAGGCCGATATTTGGCGGATAAGGCCGTTGATGCCCATCACCTGCTCGGCAATCTTGTGCAGCGTCTCACCAGCGCGGCCGACAAGATCGACGCCTTCCTTGACCTGGACGGCCGAGGTGTTGATGAGTGTCTTGATCTCCTTGGCGGCATTCGCCGAACGTTGCGCGAGCTCCCGGACTTCCTGTGCGACGACTGCAAAGCCCTTGCCTGCTTCGCCGGCACGGGCAGCTTCGACACCGGCGTTCAGAGCCAGAAGATTCGTCTGGAAGGCGATCTCGTCGATGACGCCGATGATGCGTGAAACTTCGGTCGAGGACTGTTCGATACCGTGCATGGAGGCAATTGCCTTCTGCACCACTTCACCCGATTTTTCGGCGTCTTCGCAGGCGAGATTGACGTTGTCGGCTGCCGTGCGGGCATTCTCGGCGCTGGAATTGACCTGGGCTGTCAGCTCGTTGAGCGCCGCTGCCGTCTCTTCGAGGCTTGCCGCCTGCTGCTCGGTACGCTTGGCAAGATCGGAGGCGCTGTTACTGATTTCACCTGTGCCAGAGCCGATGTTGACGACGCTGAGGTTCATCGTGTTGATAGTTTCCTCGAGGCTTGCAAGAGCGGCATTGAAGTCCTGCTTGAGTTTGCCGTATTCGCCGGGGAATTCCTCTATAATGCGATGGCCGAGATTGCCCTGTGACAGTTCGGAAAGGCCCGCGCCGACGATCGAGACGATATGGCGCTGCAGGTTGACCGATTGTTGGCGCTCCGATTCCGACCGGCCGCGTTCGGTTTCAGCCGCAAGGCGCTGATTGTCCGCCTCGGCTTCAAGACGCCGCGTATCGGCAAGTGCGAAGCGGAAACCTTCAAGAGCCTTGGCGACCGATCCGATTTCGTCGGCGCGGTTCTGGCCGGCGACCGCTTCGTCGTATTTTCCGTCGCTCAGCGCCTTGACGCTGGAAACCAGGCCGGCGAGCGGGCGCTGAACGAGCGAGCGTACGGCGAAGTAGAGGGCAAGCAGCACGGCGCCGAGCACGATGATTCCGTTAATGATCATCATGAAAGTCTGGTCCTGAACCGGGGCATTCATCGCCGTATGCGGAACGTCAACCAGCACGACCCAGTTGGCATTCAGGCCGGGCACTGCGAAGGGATAGACGACGCGGTCGAAGGGATCGAGGCTGTCGAAGCTGAGATTCTTGACGAGGCCGACCTTCATGGAGGACAGCGCAGCCTTTACGTCGGTCGAGCCAGGGTTGTCACCATAGGGCTTGGACATCAGGTCGGGGGTGGGGGCGACAATCCAGTTGCCGTTCTGGGCGATCAGCGTCACACGGCCCGAGCCGAAAGGTCGCAGCGCCTGCACCTTGTCGGTGAGCGACTTCAGCGAAATATCGACGCCTTCCACACCGATCATCTTGCCGCCGGACATGACTGGATAGGCGATCGAGGTCAGCAGCGTCGGGACATCTGTGCCTTCGGCGAGGTAAGGCGCGGTGATCGCGCCCTTGCCGCTGTCGGCAGCAAGCTTCCACCATTCGGCGGTATAGTCGTTGTCAAAGGTCGAGAACTGGATGTCGCCGGTCCTGTTCTTCGACCAGTAGGGCGTGAAGGCGCCGGCCTTGTTGGTGCCTTCGTCGTTGTTGTTGGCGATCTCAGTGGTCTTTCCGTCAAACGCGCCGAGCTGTTCGCAGAACCAGCTGCCGAAGGCGAAGGCGTTCTGTTCGAGATTGGCCTTCAGAATGCTGATGATGCCCTTGCGATCGAGGATATGGCCTTCATGCCCGCGTCCGACGACGCCCGACATGGTGCGGGCAGCACTCGCAAGCTCGCCGACATTGGCTGCAATCTCGTTGGCTATCGATTTAGCTTCGGAATTGGCCTGATCCAGCGTCAGGGTCTGGACGCGATTACGGGTCTGGTCGATGAGGAAGAGGTTCGAAACGACGAGCACAAGTGCAATGGCGGCACCGGTAATGACGATGAGCTTCGCCGCAAGCGATTTCATTCTGAAGATGAACATAGGTTCCTCGGGGCAAGGACGCACCGAAGGGCCATTCTCCGGCGCAGCGGGTAGGGCACGCTCTATCATGGAGCTGCCATTGGGGCCGCCTCGAAGATGAACGAGGGTGGCGGTCGCTCGAAGGATCGCCAGAAACCTCTTAAATTTGAATGAAATTTCATGCGTCTGGGCAGCAAATCCCGCACGGTACCCTAAAACTAACGGGCGTGTTTCACGGCCAGTTCGCAGCCAGACTGGACTATAGTCTGTCCGCGACCTCGGCTGCGAGCGGTATGGAAGGTTGAGCCCCCGGCTTCAGGCAGGCGAGCGAGCCGGCGACGGCTGCGCGGCGGAGCGCCGAGTGAAAATCAAGCCCGTCATCGAGGCTGGCTGCGAAGTAGCCGCAGAACGTATCGCCGGCGCCGACAGTGTCGACGGGTTCGATGACGAGGCCTTGCGCGCGGGCGATCTGACCATCCCGGATCGCGATGACGCCATCACCGCCGAGCGTGACGATCAGGGTCTGGCCGGTCTCTGCATGCAGGCGCTCCAAAGCCCTCTCACGGTCACTGGCATTCATATTCTCCTGTCCCGCAAGCCGCTCGAATTCAGTCTCGTTGGCAATGACGATATCGGCCAGCCGTCCAAGGCGCGGCGCATCCGGAATAAGTGGCGCGAGGTTGAGAATGCTGGTGATGCCTTTGGTGCGAGCGGTGGCAAGGGCACGCTCGACCGCTTCAACTGGGACCTCGAGCTGCAGCATGAGGATATCGCCCTCATTCATGGCATTAACGGCAGCCTCGGCATCGTCGCCAGTGACCTTGCCGTTCGCGCCTGGAATAACAGCGATCATGTTTTCACCATCGCCGCCGACGAGAATGAGGGCCGTACCAGTAGGCCCATCGACATGGCTGACGCGGGATAGATCGGTGCCGGCGGCGTCGAGAAGTTCGAGAGCACCTTCGGCAAAGGTATCCTTGCCGACAGCACCCGCCATATGGACATAACGGCCCCCCCGGCGGGCGGCGAGCGCTTGATTGGCGCCTTTACCGCCGGCAGCCGTCGTAAAGCTGTTGCCGGCAACCGTTTCGCCGGGCCTCGGCAGGCGCTCGGTGGTGGCGATAAGGTCCATATTGATGGAGCCGAAAACTGTAATCATCGAATGTCCGTCCCTTGCTTTGGGTCGCGACACTGCCGAAGCGATCACTCCTCGTCAACCACCCTGAGCTTGAGCAATCCAGTGCGGCTTTCGACGGATTTGGCAGATGACTCATTCTCGCGGATCGGTTTGCCGTCACCGCCTGCCTCGAATTCCAGCGCCTCGATCTTTGCGCCTCGCTTTGAGAGCTTGTCCGCCGAGGTGATGATCTGGTCGACATCGCGCTGTGTCTGGGAGAAATGCCCCTGTAGTTTGCGCACGCGCTCATCCAGCCGGCCGAGATCATCCATGAGAAGAGCAACTTCGCCCTGGATGACATGCGCCTGCGCGCGCATGCGCTGATCCTTCAGCACGGCCTGGATGACCTGGATCGACAGCATCAGCAGCGAAGGCGAGACGATGACGACACGCGCGCGATGCGCCTTTTGCACGATTGCTTCGAAATTCTCATGGATTTCGGCGAAGATCGATTCCGAGGGAACGAAGAGGAAAGCCGTATCCTGCGTCTCGCCCTGGATCAGATATTTGTCGGAAATATCCTTGATGTGCACTTCCATATCACGCCGAAACTGCTGGGCGGCAAGCTTGCTACTGTCTGGTCCGCCGGCATCGCGGATCGCGTTCCAGGCCTCGAGCGGAAATTTTGCATCGATAACCAGCGGCGGCGCGCCGTTTGGCATCTTGATCGTGCAGTCCGGACGCGAGCCGTTGGAAAGCGTCTGCTGGAAGGCATATGCGCCCATCGGCAGGCCGTCGGCAACGATGGTCTCCATGCGCGACTGGCCGAAGGCACCGCGCGTCTGCTTGTTGGAAAGAATGGCCTGCAGCCCAACGACATCCTTAGCGAGCGTCTGGATATTGCTTTGGGCGGCATCGATGACAGCCAGGCGCTCCTGCAGCTTTTGCAGATTGTCGTGTGTCGATTTCGTCTGCTCGGTCAGGGTCGAACTCATGCGCTGTGACATGCCATCGAGCCGCTGGTTGATTGCTTGATTGAACTCAGCCTGCCTCGAACCAAAGACCTCGGCCATCGCCGAGATGCGCCCCTGCATCTCAGCCTGGATTTTCAGAAGCTCGGCCATACGCGCTTCGCTTTCTGCAGCGCGAAGATTGGCCTCTTCAGCCTCCTCGCGACGAATGCCGGCATTGCGCAGCGCAAACACGATCGTCGCGAGAATGATGACGGCGAGAGCTCCGCTGGCAAGCGCAAGCACGCCTGGGCTCAGCATAGGCAGGGAGATGGTGAGTGAGTCGGGTGTCATGGTCATACCGCACCATAACAAAATGTCCAGCGATATCCAGATCAAAACGTGAACAGTCTTCGTCGACATTTTTTGCCGCCATCCAGCTACTTCGCTGTAACGGAAGAAAAATTAGCGATGCGTTTAACGATTGCTCAACCATATTCGCCAAATCTGGCGTCGTTATTCCCTCCGCATTTGCGCCAGATAGAGATCTCCCATGACTTCCCAGCAGACCGACAATGCCCTCCGGCAGCGCCTCGACTTCATTGAACTCGACGATGAAGCGCGCAAGAACCTGCGGGAACTGCGCCCGGCGATCTCGGAGCTCCTCGGCGATGCGCTGGACAGGTTCTACAACAAGCTTGCCAAGACCCCGGCTGTCTCGGGGTTCTTTTCCGACAAGGCTCACATGGGCCATGCGAAGAAGCGCCAGCAGGAGCATTGGGGCAATCTTTCAGGCGGCAATTTCGATCAGAACTATGTGAACGGCGTCACGGCCGTTGGCCGCACCCATGCCCGCATCGGCCTGGAGCCGCGCTGGTATATCGGCGGCTATGCCCTTATCATGTCGGATCTCGTCCGCGGCCTAATGGAAAAGCAATGGCCCTCGCTCTTCGCTCGCCAGCAGGGAAAGGCGCTTGCCGAGAAGCTGACCGCCGTCGTCAAGGCAGCGATGCTCGATATGGACTATTCCATCTCGGTCTATCTGGACGCCCTTGATGAAAAACGCCGCTCGCTGGAAGAAGAGCGTGCTCGTACCGAAGCCGATCAGGCCTTGGCGCTGGAGCACCTGCGCCATGGTCTCGAAGCTCTGTCGCGTGGTGACCTCGAAGCGACGCTTCCTTCGGACCTGCCCGGAAATTTCCGTGGAATGGCCGAGGACTACAACAGGGCCGTCAGCGCCCTCCGGGAGAGCTTCACCTCCGTTCGCGCGACATCCAGCCACATTCTCGAAGGCGCCGATGTGATTTCCAAGGCCGGCGACGATCTCGCCTTGCGCACCGCCCAGCAGGCAGCCGGCGTCGAGCAAAGCTCCGCTGCCCTTCAGCAGCTTTCGGTCAGCGTTAGCCAGACTGCCGCCAATGCCGAGAAGGCATCCGGTGCCGTACGTGAAACGCAGGAGAGGGCCAAGAATTCCGGTGAGCTCGTCACCAGTGCCGTTTCAGCCATGGCGGGCATCGAGAAGTCTGCCACCGAGATCGCCAAGATCATCGGCGTCATTGACGAGATTGCCTTCCAGACCAACCTGCTGGCACTGAACGCCGGTGTCGAGGCCGCACGTGCCGGCGATGCCGGAAAAGGCTTTGCCGTCGTCGCGCAGGAGGTCCGTCAACTGGCCCAACGTACGGCAGATGCCGCCAAGGAAATCAAGAACCTGATTTCCCAAAGCTCGGAGCAGGTCAATGAAGGCGTCAATATCGTCAGCAGCACAGGAGAAGCGCTGAGCGACATGATCAGTCGTATCGACATTATCAACAGCTTCGTCGCTGATATTGCCGCGGCCGCCCGCGACCAAGCGACGGGTGTGAACGAAGTCAGCGTCGCAATTCGCAACATGGACACGATCACCCAGCAGAATTCCGGCATGGTGGAGCGTACCTCGGCAGAAACGCGCAGACTGAAGGACGAAGTTGAGAGCCTCATCGAGCTTCTTCAGCATTTCCGCGCACGCGTCGAAGGCCGGCAGGGAGCCGCTGCCACGCGCCGGGCGGCGTAATTAACCGAAATAAAATCCGGGTAGGTACTGCAAAAAACCGCGATCCCTGCCCGGCAGATGATTCCCTAGTCTAAAAAGATGCGTTATGGGAACGCCATGACCATCAAGCCACTCATCATTCTTCCCGATCCCGTCCTTCGTCAGGTTTCCAAGCCGATCGAGCGAGTGGACGCCGATCTCCAGCGTCTGTCCGACGACATGCTGGAAACCATGTATGATGCGCCGGGCATCGGCCTTGCCGCGATTCAAATCGGTGTGCCGCGCCGCATGCTCGTCATCGATCTGTCGAAAGAAGGTGAGGAGAAGCAGCCGCTCGTCTTCATCAACCCGGAGATCGTCAGTTCCTCGGAGGACCGTTCCGTCTATGAGGAAGGTTGCTTGTCCATTCCCGACTATTATGCGGAAGTCGAGCGTCCTGCGAAGGTTACGGTCAAATATCTGGACCGTGAAGGCAAGGAACAGAGCGTGGAGGCCGACGGCCTTTTGGCGACCTGCCTCCAGCATGAGATCGATCACCTGAACGGCGTGCTCTTCATCGATCATATTTCGCGGCTGAAGCGCGAGATGGTGATCAAGAAGTTCACCAAGGCTGCCAAGTCCAAGGCGCTCTGAGCCGACCCCGCGGCGGTGATACAATAGATTTCGAGCGGGCTTGATTGTAAGCCGGCAAACCCGTTTGAAGACGGTTGATCCTCAATTGGCGAGATAGAATGTCTCTTCGTATCGTTTTCATGGGCACGCCTGATTTTTCCGTCCCGACGCTGCGCCTGCTCGTCGAAGCCGGCCACCAGATCGTGGCCGTCTATACCCAGCCGCCCCGACCCGGTGGACGGCGGGGGCTCGATCTTCAGAAATCGCCGGTGCATCAGGCGGCCGAGTTGCTGGGCCTGCCGGTGTTCACGCCGATCAATTTCAAGGATCCGGAGGAGCGTGAGCGCTTCCGTGGGCTGCGTGCGGATGTCGGCGTCGTTGTCGCCTATGGCCTGTTGCTGCCCGAAGCGATCCTCACCGGCACGCGTTACGGCTGCTATAACGGCCATGCCTCGCTGCTGCCGCGCTGGCGCGGTGCGGCTCCCATCCAGCGAGCGATCCTGGCAGGCGATACAAAGACCGGCATGATGATCATGAAGATGGATAAAGGCCTCGATACCGGCGACGTGGCACTGACGCGGGAGGTCGAGATCGGCCCCAACATGACGGCCGGCGAGCTGCATGACAGGCTGATGTATATCGGCGCAAAGGCAATGGCCGAAGCCATGGTCAAGCTTGAGATGAACGACCTGCCACTGACCCCGCAGCCAGCTGAAGGCGTGCTCTATGCCGCCAAGATCGACAAGGCGGAAACGCGCATCGATTTCAGCCGTGACGCCAAAGACGTCCACAATCACATTCGCGGTCTCGCGCCGTTCCCCGGCGCCTGGTTTGAACTCGATAGCAACGGCAAGACGGAGCGCGTCAAGGTGCTCGGCTCGGAGCTTGCGACGGGTGAGGGCACAGCCGGCACGCTTCTGACGGACGATCTCGTAGTTGCCTGCGGCGCAGGCGCCGTCAGCCTCACCAAGCTTCAGAAAGCCGGTGGCAAGCCGCTTGCCGCGGCCGACTTCCTGCGTGGTACGCCGCTTGCCACGGGTACGAGGCTTACCTGATGCCGCGATACCGCATGATCGTCGAATATGACGGCGGCCCCTATGTCGGCTGGCAGCGCCAGGACAATGGGCCTTCCGTGCAGGGCGCGATTGAACAGGCGATCTTCTCGGCATCAGGCGACACCGTTTCCATCCGCGGCGCGGGGCGCACCGATTCCGGCGTTCATGCTCTGGGGCAGGTCATCCACGCCGATCTTTCGAAGGAATGGTCGCCTTTCAAGCTGCAGAATGCGCTGAACGCTCATCTGAAGCTTGCCGGCGAAAAAGTGGCGATCTTGAATGCCGAAGTTGCAAGCGAATTCTTCGACGCCCGCTTTTCCGCACTCCGCCGGCATTATCTCTATCGCATCATCAGTCGCCGCGCGCCACTGGCGTTGGAAGCGGGCAAGGCTTGGTGGGTGCCGAAGGTGCTCGATCACGAGATCATGCATGCTGCAGCCCAGACGCTCGTTGGAAAGCACGATTTTTCCACCTTTCGTTCTGCGCACTGCCAGGCAAACAGCCCGGTGCGCACGCTCGACCGGCTGGATGTGACGCGCAGCGGCGAGCTGATCGAGATTCGCGCTACCGCCCAGAGCTTCCTGCACAATCAGATCCGCTCCTTCGCCGGAACGCTGAAGCTCGCAGGCGAGGGCAAGTGGACGCCTGGCGATGTGCGGGCAGCGCTCGACGCACGCGATCGCAAGGCCTGCGGTCCTGTGGCGCCGCCGGACGGGCTCTACTTCATGCAGGTCGATTATCCTGAAGTGATCACCGATCGCCGCAAACATGTGGATGACAACGATGACGGTGACGATCTATCATAATCCCGCATGCGGCACGTCGCGCAATACGTTGGCGATGATCCGCCAGTCCGGCGAGGAGCCTCAGATTATCGAATATCTGAAGACGCCTCCTGCGCGCGAAAAGCTTGTCGAGTTGATCACTGCGATGCGCATCTCCGTCCGCGATCTGCTACGTCAGAAGGGAACGCCCTATGATGAACTGGGGCTGGACAAACCTGATCTGAGCGATGAACAATTGCTCGATGCGATGATGGCGCATCCGATCCTTATCAACAGGCCGATCGTGGTGACGGAAAAGGGCGCGCGCTTGTGCCGCCCATCTGAAGCGGTGCTAGAAATTCTGCCCAATCCAGATATCGGAGCCTTCACCAAGGAAGATGGTGAAATCGTCAACCTGAGCTGATCACGCCGGATAGATGCCCAGAAAATTCTGAAGATATTCCGACAGCATCATCGAAGGCACAAGGAGCACCAGCGTCAGGGCGCCGACCATCAGAGCATGGCCGTGGCAGATCATCCTGAGGATACGCGCCAGCACAAAGACCTGTGCCAGCATGAAAACCAGCAGCAGGAGTGAAACGACGCCGACGGAGCCGGGCAGGAAGAAGACCAACGCCAGCAGCAGCCCGTTAATATAGGCGAGCGGGACGCCAAGCCAATTTACGCTGACGACGAGAGGCGCAAAGCGCTCGCCCATGCGGAAGGCAAGCAGCAGCAGGCCGGCGAAGACAAGCGGCACGAACCAGTTCGCGAGCTCGACGAGCCCAAGCCGGAAATAGAAGGGAAATCCGACATCCGTCTCCGGCGGCATGGATCGTAGAAACGCATTGCGCCACCAGAGCCAGGAAATGCCCGTCGGCGGCAGGCACCAGACGATTGCCCAGAACGATCGGTCGACACCGCGATCAGATATGTCCAGGAATCTAAAGCCGCGCTGATCGAGCTTGATCAGCAACCAGATGCCGGCGAGATAATATTGAACCTCTCTAAAGCCCGGCATTCGCAAACCATCGTTCGATGAAGGTCTCGTAGATCGCCGTCAGCGTCTCCAGATCCGCAACGGCGACCCGCTCGTCGACCATGTGCATGGTCTGACCGACAAGACCGAATTCCACGACCGGGCAATAATCCTTGATGAAGCGCGCGTCCGAGGTGCCGCCTGTGGTCGATAGTGCCGGCGATGCGCCCGTGACGCTTTCGACAGCTGACGACAATGAGGCGATCAGAGCGTTGTTACGCGTCAGGAAGACATGGCTCGGGCGGTCGGCCCAGATGATTTCGTATTTCACCGGCTCGCGGTCCGGCCGCAAAGCGCCGTCAGCGGCGGCCGCATCGAGGCGCCTGATGATCTCGGACCGCAGCGTATCGGCCGTCCAGGTGTCGTTGAAACGGATGTTGAAGCTCGCAGAAGCCCTAGCCGGAATGACATTCGTCGCCGGATTGCCGACATCGATGGTCGTTACTTCGAGGTTGGACGGCTGGAAATTGTCGGTGCCTGCGTCGAAGGGCGGATCCATGAGCGCCTGGGTCAGCTGCAGCATGCCACGCACGGGATTGTCGGCAAGATGCGGATAGGCGGCATGGCCCTGCACCCCATGCACGACGATCTTTCCGGAGAGCGAACCGCGACGGCCGATCTTGATCATGTCGCCGAGCTTGTTCGGGTTGGTCGGCTCGCCGACGACGCAGGCATCCCACGTCTCGCCGCGTTCAGCCGCCCATTGTAAGAGTTTGATCGTGCCGTTGATCGATGGACCTTCCTCGTCTCCGGTGATGAGGAAGGAAATCGAACCTTTCGGCGCGCCATGCTTTCCGACATGCCGGGCGACGGCGGCTGCAAAGCAGGCAATGCCGCCCTTCATGTCGACCGCGCCGCGACCGAAAAGCTCACCGTCGGAAATCTCGGCGGCAAAGGGTGGATGCGTCCAGGCATCTTCGTCGCCGATCGGCACCACATCGGTATGTCCCGCAAACATCAGATGCGGTCCTTCTGTACCGAGGCGGGCGTAGAGGTTTTCGACGTCGGGCGTGCCGGTCTCTTTCGCTACCATCCGATTGACTTTGAAACCGAGCGGCGAAAGCATGGCTTCCAGCGCAGACAGCGCTCCGCCCTCCGCCGGCGTCACGGACGGGCAGCGGATCAATGTCTGAAGATTGGCAACAGGGTTCGTGGCGGTCATGGCGGTCGAATTATCTAGTGGGAATGGCAAAGACGTGGCAAAGCGCGAGCCGCCTTGCCCAAAAAGACGCCGACTGTTTACCGGATCAATATCGGCCTGTCATCAATCGCGGAGCAGTTCGTTAATGCCCGTCTTGGAACGGGTCTGTTCATCAACGCGCTTGACGATGACTGCGCAATAGAGGTTCGGCGCCGG
Organism: Rhizobium sp. BK650; assembly: GCF_014195325.1. Taxonomy (GTDB): domain Bacteria; phylum Pseudomonadota; class Alphaproteobacteria; order Rhizobiales; family Rhizobiaceae; genus Rhizobium. The sequence continues at coordinate 378,353 of NZ_JACIBK010000002.1, forward strand.
CTGGCCGTTCGCCATGGTCTTGTCCGATGGCAGGGAGCCTGCAACGACGACGGAATAGGGCGGTACTTCGCCATAGGTGATTTCGCCGGTGGCACGGTCGACGATCTTGGTCGACTTGCCGATGAACACGCCCATGCCGAGCACCGAGCCTTCACGCACGATGCAGCCTTCGACCACTTCCGAACGGGCGCCGATGAAGCAATTGTCCTCGATGATCGTCGGGCCGGCCTGCATCGGCTCCAGAACGCCGCCGATGCCGACGCCGCCGGAGAGATGCACATGCTTGCCGATCTGCGCGCAGGAGCCGACGGTCGCCCAGGTATCGACCATCGTGCCTTCGCCGACATAAGCCCCCAGATTGACGAAAGACGGCATCAGGATAGCGTTAGGAGCGATATAGGCCGAGCGGCGTACGACCGCATTCGGCACGGCACGGAAGCCGGCAGCGCGGAACTGGTTCTCGCCCCAACCTTCAAACTTCGAGGGAACCTTGTCCCACCAGGTTGCCTGGCCGGGGCCGCCCTTGACGACTTCCATGTCGTTGAGGCGGAAGGAGAGCAGCACGGCCTTCTTCAGCCATTGATTGACTTTCCAGGCGCCGTCGGCGCCGCGTTCGGCCACGCGTGCCTTGCCCTCGTCGAGCAAATTTAGAGCCGCCTCGACGGCATCGCGCACTTCGCCCTTCGTCGACGTGTTCACATTGTCGCGATTGTCGAAAGCGGTTTCGATGGTCTTTCCGAGGGATGGGAGGTCGATGGCGCTCATGGGAATTCCTTAAACTTCGATCTATATCGTGGAGACAGCGGAGTCTCCGGAATTGCGGTTGGCGGGTTGTCACCCGATCTACAGCAAGCGCCCGTAAAATGGAATGATTTTTCGGACAAGATCATATCTGGATTCAAGGCGTTATAGCGACATATCCGATCACTTGTGACCGGTGACACTGAAAGGCATTTCGATATGGCAAAGGCAAGAAACGGTGGCGCGCGGCGCAAGGACGGTGTCTGGGATCCGTTGAAGAGCAGTTCGAGCGACAGGCAGCGCGCCGAAGCCGTTCCGAAGACGCCGCAGACGCTTTCGCCGGCCTATCGTCTTGCTTATGTGGACGAGGATTTCCTTTGCCGTGAGGAACTACGCCCGATCCGCCTGCAGCTCGAACTTCTGAAGGTGGAAATGCTGATGGCCGAGCGCGGCATCACGTCAACCGTCGTCATGTTCGGCGGCGCCCGTATTCCGGCTCCCGGGCAGAGCGCTTGGGCGGCCCGCAACGAGACTCAGCGTGCGAACCTCGAAGCCGCATCGGTCTATTACGACGAAGCCCGCAAATTCGCCCGTCTCTGCTCGCGCTATGCAGCCGGCTTCGACTTCCGCGAATATGTCGTCGTCACCGGCGGTGGACCTGGCGTCATGGAAGCTGGTAACCGTGGTGCAGCCGATGAAGGCGCGCCCTCGATCGGTCTCAATATCGTGCTGCCGCATGAGCAAGCTCCGAATGCCTACGTGACGCCCGAGCTCAGCTTCAATTTCCACTATTTCGCGATCCGAAAGATGCACTTCATGGTACGCGCTAAAGCGGTCGCGGTCTTCCCGGGCGGCTTCGGCACGCTAGATGAATTCTTCGAATGCCTGACCTTGATCCAGACCGGCCGCATGGAGCGTATCCCGCTGCTCCTTTTCGGCTCCAAATTCTGGCACAGTATCATCAATTTCGATGCGCTCGCCGAGTTCGGTACGATCGCGCCTGAAGACGTAAACCTGATCAGCTTCGTCGATACGGCCGACGAGGCCTGGAAAATTGTGCAGGACTTTTATGAGCACCGCGAATAGCGCACTTTCAGCGCGACTATGCGGTGTTTTTGCATCGTAGACTGCGTGAAAAAGCCCTCTCCCCCGGACGGGAAGAGGGCTTCGAGTGAAGGTAAAACCCGACAATATTCAGTGAAGGACAACCACTGCCTTACTATTACAGGAAGGGGCGGTCGGGCATATCGTCTATCGAGATCACACCGTCCTTGTTGCGGTCCATACGATCGAAAAACTTGGTAAAGGCGGCTTCCGCCTCCTGCTTGCTGATCTGGCCGTTCTCATCGGTATCGATGCGATGCATCATCAGCGAAGCACCCATGATGCGCATGCGCATCTCGTGACGACCGTCCCGGTCCGGGCGGCGATGATCATTGCTTTCAGCCATGTCAGGCGCGGCATCGTCATCAGCGTCGCCCTGCTTGACTGAGGCAGCTTCGCGGCGAGCCTTGAACTGAGCCTGACGGTATTCGCGGATTTCGCCAGGGGTCAACGAGCCATCATGATTAGTATCGATTGCGGCAAAGATCTTCTCCATGCCGTCGGTTGCCTCTTGCCTGGAAACCTGTCCGTCCTTGTTAGCGTCGAACTGCTTCAGCATGCGCACAAAGGCAATTTCGCGAAATGCGGCGCCACGTGGTCCGCCCATCATGCCATGCTCCATCTTTCCATGGTGTCCCGGACGATCAGGCCGGTCGCCCGGTGCTGCGAAGCTGGCCCCGGCGGCTGCGCCGAGAAGAAGAACAGAAGAAAGCGCCGTCAGGATAAGCTTGTTGCGGTACATATCAGTGCGTCCTTTCGTAGGATGTCCCTCATTACGAAAGGTAGGGCCGAAGACTGCCACAGCCCAATTAAACATCTGTAAGATGAATGAAATTTTGGTAATTCAGGCGGTAATCTTCTTCAGAAAATCAGCAAGGTCGTCGGTGACGAAATCGATGTGATCGTCCTCGCCGCTTGTCTTCTCCCACCATTCGACAACGGTATCTTCGAGATTGCGCGGCACGAGCAGAACGGTTTGCATGCCGAGCGCCTTTGGCACAGTCAGATTCCGCGGCAGATCCTCGAACATGGCCGCCTTGCCAGTTTCGACCTGCTTCAGCGCCGTGAACTTGTCGTAGGTCGCCTGCGCCGGCTTCGGCAGGTAGTCGGCTGCCACGATATCGAAGATGTCGTCGAAATGATCGAGAATGCCGAGTGCGCCGGCAGTCGCCTGCGCATGCCTGACGCTGCCATTGGTGAAGATGAACTTCCTGCCCGGCAGGGATTTAATGGCTTCGGCAAGTTCCGGCTGCGGGGTCAGCGCCGAATAGTCGATCGCATGGGCTTTTTCGAGAAAGTCGTTGGGATCGACCCCGTGATGGATCATCAGACCCTGCAGCGTCGTGCCATGATCGTAGTAGTATTGCTTCTGCAGCTTTCGTGCCTCATCGTGATCCATCTGTAGGAGCGCCGAGACATAGGCGGTCATGTTCTTGTCGATCTGGGCGAACAGATTGACGTGATGCGGATAGAGCGTGTTGTCGAGGTCGAAGACCCATTCCGTTACATGCTCGAAATCGTTCTTGCTGGGCGTACGGTCGATCTTTGTCATGGCCGCCCTTATGGCACGGCTGCGGCGTCAAGCAAATCACGAAGACAAAATAGACGCCCGATTTTCGGCGGACGGCGCGAACGCGGGATGCTAGAAAGCGGGCATGCTTTTCGAACGCCCCAATGATGATACGCTCTACGATGCCCTGATCGCCCGCAGCGCCGATTATGAGGGCCAGGCCTATGTCTGTGTGAAGACGACAGGCATCTTCTGCCGTCTAACTTGCCCAGCACGCAAGCCGAAGCGGGAAAACACCATCTTCTTCGAGACGATCGCCGCCTGCATCCATTCCGGCTTTCGGCCGTGTCAACGCTGCAGGCCGCTGGAACAGCCTGGCCGAGAGCCGATCGTCGATGAACTGCTGGCACAACTGGACAGTGAGCCGCAAATGCGCTGGACAGAAGATGAGCTTGTTCGCAGGGGCTATGATCCATCAACCGTGCGCCGTGCCTTCAAGCGCGCGCTGGGCATGACGTTCCACGATATCGCCCGGTATCGCCGGTTGGGAGAGGCTGCTCGACAGCTCGCCCATGGCGCACGTGCCATCGATGCGCAGCTGGATGCGGGCTATGAATCACCAAGTGGCTTCCGGGCAGCCTTCCAACGCCTCGTCGGCAAGGCGCCAGCGCTCTCGCAGAATCGCGAGCTCTTGTTTGCCGATTGGTTCGATACGCCGCTCGGGCCGATGGTCGCGGTTGCCGACAAGACGCATCTTCATCTTCTCGAATTTCACGACCGCAAAGCGTTGCCGGCCGAACTCGAGGCGCTGCAGAGGCGCCTCCGCTCTTCGGTTGCGATCGGCCGCACGCCGGCGATCGACCAGATCGAGGCGGAGATCGGCGACTATTTCCAGGGACGGCTGACCGTCTTCAAGACACCGCTGGCGCTCGGTGGTACGCCCTTTGAAAAACACGTCTGGGCCAAGCTCATCGAAATCCCCGTCGGCCAGACGCGTGCCTATGGCGATCTCGCAAGAGAGATGGAACGCCCCGAAGTTGTCCGCGCCGTCGGCCGCGCCAATGGCGCGAACCAGCTCGCCGTCATTGTTCCCTGCCATCGCATCCTCGGCGCAGACGGATCGCTGACGGGCTATGGCGGTGGACTCTGGCGCAAGCAATGGCTGCTGCGTCACGAGGAAAAGATCAGTGTACCCAAGATGGAGAGGACAGCATGAACCAGACCGAGAAAGCCGAGCTTTTCAGGGCGCTGCACCGCAAAGGTGCTCCTGTCATTCTATATAACATCTGGGACGCTGGAACGGCCAAAGCCGTGACGGACGCGGGCGCGAAGGCGCTTGCGACTGGAAGCTGGTCAGTGGCCGCCGCCCATGGTTATGGCGACGGCCAAAAGCTTCCGATGAACGTGCTGATCGAGACGGCGCGCTCGATCACCGCCGTCAACGACCTGCCGCTCTCCGTCGATTTCGAAGGCGGCTATTCGACCGAGCCTGCCGGTGCCGCCGCCAATGTCGCAAAGCTGATCGAGGTCGGCGCTGTCGGTATCAATTTCGAGGATCAGAAGGTAGGCGAAACCGGCCTTCATTCTATCGAAGCACAGGCGGCCCGTATCCGCGCCATCAGGGAAATGGCCGAGGCGCGGGGCATCGATTTCTTCATCAACGCCCGCACCGACCTCTTCTTGCAGGAAGGCGATGGGTCCAGACATGGAGAACTGGTCGACGCGGCGATAGAGCGTGGCAAGGCCTATGCGGCTGCGGGTGCCAGCGGCTTCTTCGTACCCGGTCTCATCGAGCCGGCGCTGATCGAGAGGATCTGTGCGGCCTCTACGCTGCCCGTCAATATCATGATGAAGGCAGGCGCGCCCGATCCGGCTCATCTCGCAAGGCTCGGCGTTTCTCGCATCAGCTATGGTCCGGGGCCGTATCGAGCCATGATGGAAAAGCTCAGGGAAGCGGCCGCGGCGATCTATTCGCCGAACTGACCTTGGCTGGCAAGGCTCGGCTTTACACCAAGCGCCTGGGTCAGGAAATTGCGAACTATGGGGGAGCGCTCGTCGCGCCGGGTTGCGAGCGTCAACCTCGCTTTCGGCGCCTCGCCTTCAATGGCAATATAGCGAACGCCGGGAACATTGATCTTTACCATCTCCGCCGGCACGATCGAGACGCCGAGGCCGACGGCGATCAGGCTGGGGATTGATGTGATCTGCGGCGCGAGCTGGCCAAGGATGGGTTCAAATCCCGCTTGCCGGCACGCGGCGATAATATCGTCGAAAAAGCCAGTGCCCGCCTCGCGCGGAAAGAGCACGAAGCTCTCTTCAGCGACTTCGTCAAGGCGCAATGCCTCTGCTTCCGACCGGGGATCTCTTGATGGCAGTGCGATGACCATGCGCTCTTCAGCCAGCAGGTGGCATCGGGCTTTCATCTGATCGCCACTGCCTGGGCGGACGAACACGGCGTCGAGCTCTTCCACATCCAGTTGTTCCAGCAACCGTGTAGTGGGCGCTTCTTCCAGGCTGAACTCGACATCAGCGTATTTCTCGCGGAAAGCATTCACTGCGGCGGGTACGAGCGGATTGAAAACCGCTGAACTCGTGAAGCCAACCCGCAGCCGCCCGCTCTCACCGCGCGCTGCGCGAATGGCAGATCGCTTTGCCTGTTCCGCCTGGAACAGGATCGCCCGGACTTCGGGCAGGAAGGCCTTGCCCGCTTCCGTCAGTTCCGCGCCGTTCGGCAGGCGCCGAAAGAGCGCCGTACCGATCTCGTTTTCAAGATCGCGAATCTGATTGCTGAGTGGTGGCTGACCGATGCCGACCCGACGCGCCGCACGCGTAAAATTCAGTTCTTCGGCTACGGCGATGAAATATCGAAGGTGACGCAGTTCCATTCCATACTTCTAAGATATCGAATGAGCCTGTGCAATATATTGGAACAACCTCTCCCGGCTCACCACATGGCGAGGCGCGTCATCTCGTCACGCGAAGCAGGAAAGGACTTCCCAATGAGTTTAAATGAAAAGCAGTTCCTGATTACCGGTGTCAGCTCCGGTTTTGGCCGTGCCTTTGCGGAAGCGGCACTGGAAAGAGGTCATAGGGTGGTTGGTACGGTGCGCAATGATGAAGCCGCTGCAACGTTTGAGTGCCTGGCGCCCGGCCGCGCTCATGCCGTCCAGCTCGATGTCGCCGATACCAAGGCAATCGTGCCTATCGTTGCCGGAATTGAGCGTTCGATCGGTCCGGTGAATGTCCTCATCAACAATGCTGGCTATGGGCATGAGGGGACGATGGAGGAATCGCCGATCGAGGAAATGCGCAGGCAATTCGAGGTCAATGTCTTCGGGGCGGTCGGAATGATGAAGGCCGTCCTGCCGTTCATGCGCCGGCGGCGGGCGGGCCGTATCATTAACATCACATCCATGGGCGGCTTCATCACCATGCCGGGCATTGCGTATTATTGCGGCAGCAAATTTGCGCTGGAAGGCATGAGCGAGGTTCTGGCAAAGGAGGTAAAGGACTTCGGTATCGCGGTCACGGCAGTGGCGCCTGGCTCATTCCGCACTGACTGGGCTGGACGCTCGATGATACGCAGTGGCAGGAGCATTGCCGATTACGACGCGCTCTTTGATCCAATCCGTAGGGCACGGGAGGAAAAGAGCGGCAAACAGGCCGGCGATCCTCGCAAGGCAGCGGCTGCCGTCATGGCGTTGGTAGAGGCCGAAAATCCGCCGGTGCATTTGCTGCTCGGCCCCGATGCGCTCCAACTCGTTCGCGATAAGCTCAAGAACCTGAGCGCCGAAATCGACGACTGGGAAGATCTGACACTTTCGACGAGCTTTGTCGAAGCATGAGAAAAGGCGCCACAAAAGAGCGCCTCTTTCAATCAGGGAACGATCAGCGTGCCGACGCCGTGCTCGGTGAAGATTTCCAGCAGAACCGAATGGGCAGTCTTACCGTTCAGGATAACGACGCCCTGCACGCCGGCCTTGATCGCGTCGATGCAGGTTTCGACCTTCGGGATCATGCCGCCTGAAATCGTGCCGTCGGCGATCAGCGCGTGGGCTTCGGCGACCGAGAGCTCCTTGATGAGCTTGCCCTGCTTGTCGAGCACGCCGGGCACATCCGTCAGGAATAGCAGGCGTGTGGCGTTCAAAGCGCCGGCGATGGCGCCGGCGAAGGTGTCGGCGTTGATATTGTAGGTCGCGCCGTCGCGGCCAGGAGCAACCGGCGCAATGACCGGGATCATCTCGGAGCGAGCCAGAAGATCGAGCAGCGTGCGGTCGACTTCGACCACTTCGCCGACGAAACCGAGATCGAGCACGCGCTCGATGTTGGAATCTGGGTCCTTGACGGTCTTGCGCGCCTTTTCCGCAAAGACCATGTTGCCGTCCTTGCCGCAGAGGCCGATCGCCCATTCACCGGTCTGATTGATCAGCGCGACGATTTCCTTGTTGATCGAGCCGGCGAGAACCATTTCGACGATCTCGACCGTCTTCTGGTCGGTAACGCGCAGGCCGCCCTCGAATTTCGACTCGATACCCATCTTCGTCAGCATCGCGCCGATCTGCGGGCCGCCGCCATGCACGACGATCGGGTTGACGCCGGATTGTTTCAGAAGCGCGATATCGCTGGCGAAGGCCTTGCCGAGTTCGGGATTGCCCATGGCGTGGCCGCCGTACTTCACGACGATCGTCTTGTTTTCATAGCGCTGCATGAAAGGCAGCGCCTGAGCGAGAAGACGTGCCTGGATTTCGCTTTCGGACTCGTTCATGGGGGACCCCGCGGAATTGATCGCGGCCTTTTATCTCAAGTTTTTGACGGATGGAATAATCCGGCACGCAATAGTTTTTCGTATCTAAGGTCGACCTGGGAACCTGCCAGCTCATAAAGAAACTATCGAAGCGGAAATCGTTCACCCGAGGGCGACATGATTGGCGATTTTTCAGATTTGATCGGCCGTATTGCGCTTGGCGACCGAAAGGCCTTCGCTGCGCTCTATAATCGGACCAGCCCGAAACTTCTGGCGATCTGCCTGCGTATTCTTGGAAACAGGAACGAGGCGGAAGAGGTATTACAGGAGGTCTACATCAAGATATGGCAGCGCGCCGGCGCCTTTACGGCCGGCTCCGCCACATCGGCTGCGTGGCTTGCGGCAATAGCGCGCAATCAATCGATCGACACGATGAGAGCACGCAAGCCCATAGCCGACGAAATCGATAGCGTGCTCGATCTCGCCGATGCTGATCCTGATCCGGAAACGCAAGTCGTGATAAGGGATGAAGGAAGGCGGATTGACACCTGCATGGAAGAGTTGGAAGCTGACCGTGCGGTCGCGGTGAAACGGGCTTATGTCGAAGGACAGAGCTATCAGGAACTGGCCGATCAGTTTGGTGTCCCGCTGAACACGATGCGGACATGGCTAAGACGAAGCCTGCTGAAACTGAGAGAGTGCATGGAACGATGACATCGCCCGACAGAAGCAAGGGAGACCGCTCGCGGGATGAGGTTCTTGCCGGCGAGTATGTGCTCGGTGTCCTCTCACTTCAGGACCGCAGGATCGTAGAGGAGCGAATGCGCCGCGACCGGCAGTTTGCTGCCATCGTCAGTCGCTGGGAGGTCAATCTCTCCAGCTTCAACGATGAATATGGTACGGCTGCACCGAGCCGCGAGACTTTCAGGCAGATAGAAGCCCGACTCTTTGCCGATACGGAAACTACGCCGCGGTTTTCGCATGGGTTGTGGAATTCCGCGGTTTTTTGGCGCTCGGTGGCATTTGCCTCACTTGCCGTCACGCTTGGTGTGATTGCCTTCGCCTGGGGCCTCGTGCCGCAGCCTCCGACAATGCCGCCGCTGGTAGCCGACCTTTCGGGGCAGGGCAATCAGGTCAATCTGGCGGCGTCTTACCAAGTCCAGAGCGGCAGGTTGAAGATCGTACCGGTTGCGGCTGGCAAGCCCGAAGAGAAATCGCTTGAACTCTGGCTGATGCCTGCAGCCGGTACGCCTCGCTCCCTCGGCATTTTCCAGCCCGGCATGGATGGCGAACTGGTGATCCCGACGGATCTGCGCGGCCAGATTTCCGATGGCGTGACGCTCGCGGTCAGCCTGGAGCCATTCGGTGGCTCGCCCAACCATCAACCGACCGGTCCCGTTCTGGCTAGCGGCTCGCTCCGTCGGCCGTAAACAAAGGAATTTTTCCTGAAACTCTTCTGCAGCGCCTTCCGTAGTTGCTGATATCCGGGCGGCGCAAGGCATAAAGCCGGCGGCTGCGACCGGGTGCAGAGGAGAAAGTCATGATCAAGTCCGCATTGCGTGCCACAGCGCTCGCCGCCGCCTTTTCAGCAATCGCTTTCGCCGCCCAGGCAAACCCGATGGTCGGCGGTGCCGCGATGTATGCGAATAAGAACATCGTCGAGAACGCCGTCAACTCCAAGGATCACACCACGCTAGTCGCTGCCGTTAAAGCCGCCGGCCTTGTCGGCACGCTGGAAGGCAAGGGCCCATTCACCGTCTTTGCACCAACCAACGAGGCCTTTGCCGCCCTGCCGAAGGGCACCGTCGATGCACTGCTGAAACCCGAAAACAAGGGCAAGCTCGTCAAGATCCTCACCTGTCATGTCGTTGCAGCCAATGCCCTGTCCAAGACCGTCGCCAAAATGATCAAGGACGATGGCGGTGAGCATGACATTAAGACGGTCGGCGGCTGCGTGATCAAGGCCAAGGAAAGCATGGGCAAAATCACGCTGACGGATGAAAACGGCGATGTCGCCCACGTCACCATAGCCGACGTTAAACAGTCGAACGGCGTCATTCACGTCGTCGACAAGGTGCTGCTGCCGAAGATGTAGACCCGAGGTGTCAGCCGCAATTGAGGCGCCATTCGGCGCCTCTGTTATTTCCAGTTGCTGATGCCGACCGTCTCGGCAATCGCCTGCCGCAATTCGTCCAGCCCCTCATTCTTTTCCGAGGACGTGGACAGCACGGCCGGATAGGCAGCAGGACGCTTGCGGATCTTCTCCGATGTTTCGGCAATCAGTTTGGGTACGGCGGGTGCCTTGATCTTGTCCGTCTTGGTCAACACGATCTGATAGGAGACAGCCGCCTTGTCGAGCAGCGTCAGAACGTCATCGTCGTTCTTCTTGATGCCGTGGCGGCTGTCGATCAGGACATAAACGCGCTTCAACGTGGCGCGGCCGCGCAGATAGTCGAAAACGAGTTTCGTCCAGGCATCCACCTGTTCCTTCGGTGCCTGCGCGTAACCATAGCCCGGCATGTCGACCAGCGCCATTGGCGGCAGGTCTTTGCCTTCACCGGAATAGCCGTCGGGAACGAAGTAGTTGAGCTCTTGCGTGCGTCCGGGCGTATTGGAGGTTCGCGCCAGGCCTTTCTGACCGACGAGTGCATTGATCAGAGACGACTTGCCGACATTCGAGCGGCCGGCGAAAGCGACTTCCAGTGGTCCTTCCGGCGGAAGGAATTTCAGGGAAGGCACGCCGCGGATGAAGATCCAGGGATGGCCGAAGAGCGGCTTTGCGATTTCAGTCATATGAATTCTGCAATCTCCGGGTTCGGGAATGAAACCGGCTTCGTGTTTTTAAGATGGATTGTCAAGATTCGCGACGGCTGTGCGATCCTGAGGATCGAAACAAAAAGCCCCGCCGGAGCGGGGCTTTCCGATTATTTCCGGCCGATTATTTCGATGGCGCCGGTTTTCGTTTGAATATGCCCTTCAGATTGTCGAAGAGCTCGATCTTCACGCCGTGGCGCTTCATGATGACCGACTGCTGGATCACCGAAAGCGTATTGTTCCAGGCCCAATAGATGACGAGACCAGCCGGGAAGCTTGCCAGCATGAACATGAAGACCAGCGGCATCCAGTTGAAGATCATCGCCTGCGTCGGATCAGGCGGCGTCGGGTTCATACGCATCTGCAAGAACATGGTGATACCCATGATCAGCGGCCAGACGCCGAGATGCAGCAGGGTCGGAGCCTCGAAGGGCAGCAGGCCGAACAGGTTGACGATAGACGTCGGATCGGGCGCTGAGAGGTCCTTGATCCAGCCGAAGAACGGCGCATGGCGCATCTCTATAGTGATGTAGATCACCTTGTAGAGCGAGAAGAAGATCGGGATCTGCAGCGCCACCGGCCAGCAGCCGGCGATCGGGTTGATCTTCTCTTCCTTGTAGAGCTGCATCGTCGCCTGCTGCAGACCCATGCGGTCGTCGCCGAACTTGGCCTTCAGCTCTTCCATTTTCGGCTGCATGCGCTTCATGTTCGCCATCGAAGCATACTGCTTGCTGGCGAGCGGGAAGAACAGCGCTTTGACCACGATGGTCGTGCAGAGGATCGCCACACCGAAATTGCCGAAGTAGCGGAAGAAGAAGTCCATCAGCTTGAACATCGGCTTGGTAATGAAATAGAACCAGCCCCAGTCGATCAGGCGGTCGAAGCGCGGAATATTGTAGGTTGTTTCGTAACCGTCGATGACGGGAACTTCCTTGGCTCCGGCAAACACCATGTTCCTGATTTCGACAGACTGACCGGGAGCAATCGTAAAGGCATCGCCCTTGTAATCTGCCTGATAACGCGGCTGACCATCGGTGAAATGCGAGAAGCGGGCGTCATAGGCCGTCTGTTGCGGCGGGATGACCGTTGCAGCCCAATATTTGTCGGTGATGCCGAGCCAACCGCCGGTGGATTTGGCCGGCGTAACAGCTTCCTTCTCAACCGCCGTATACTTGCTCTCGATCAGGCCGTCGTCGCCGATGACGCCGATGAAGCCCTCATGAAGAACGTACACGGATGGCGTCGTCGGCTTGTTGTAGCGCGTGACACGGCCGTAGGAGGAGAGGGAAATAGGTGTCTCGCCCGTATTCTGGATCTTGTCCGTCACCGTAAACATATAGCGTTCGTCGACGGAGATCGTGCGGGCGAAGGTGATGCCCCTGTCATTGGTATAGGTCAGCGTCACCGGCGTCTTTTCCGTGAGCTTTGCGCCGTCGGGGGCGGTCCAGACGGTGGACGGCCCGGGAACGGTGCCGATCGCATCGCCGCCGACATAACCGAGTTCGGTGAAATAGCCGTCTTTGGTTTCAGCCGGCGAGAAGAGCGTGATAATCGGGCTCGAGTCGTCGACGGTCTCGTGATAGCCCTTGAGCCTCAGATCGTCGAGGCGGGCACCGATGAGATTGACGGAGCCGGAAAGGGCTGCAGTGTCGATGACAACGCGGGGGGTCTTCGCAAGTGCTTCTTCACGGGTCGCGGTCGCGGCGGCCTGACCGGTCGGGGCGGCACCATTTGTCTGGGCGGCGCCCTGGCTGCTGGCTGCCGGCTTCTGCGTCTGCTCGGTCTGCTGCTGCGCCTTCTGGGCTTCCTGGGCTTTGCGCTGGGTCTCGATGCGTGGGTTCATATAGAGGAACTGCCAGCCAAGGACGATCAGCACCGAGAGAGCGATCGCAATGAAGTAATTGCGGTTGTTTTCCATCATACGTTCCTGGGGCGCTCGTCTTTCGGGCGCCTGTGTTTCGGCCTGGTTTCCACGCGGGCTTTCAGCTCGGTGGCCAGTTCATCGAAGGACGCGGTCAATACGTCCCTGCGGGCGACAACCACATAGTCGTGTCCGGGCCGCATTGCAAACCCTGCATGAAGCCGCACCGCCTCTTTGAGGCGTCGCCGCATGCGGTTTCTCTCGACTGCATTGCCATGTTTTTTAGTGACGGTGAAGCCGACGCGGGCTTCGCTGTCTTCTTCCTTGCGGTTCAGGACCTCGAGAAGGAAGAGACTGCCACGGCGCTTTTCGCCTTCGCGGACTGCAAGAAATTGCGGGCGGCTCTTCAGCCGCCCGACAATCTTTTTGTCTTCTTTAGTCTTCAAGTCGCCCGTCATTATTCTATCGGGCAATTCCGGCCTTAGGCCGAAAGACGCTTGCGGCCGCGTGCGCGGCGAGCAACGATGACCTTACGGCCGCCCTTAGTGGCCATACGCGCACGGAAACCGTGGCGGCGCTTGCGAACAAGCTTCGAGGGCTGATATGTACGCTTCATTTATTTAAACACCGCGGAGTGCGGCCCTTCTTGAATTTGCATAATGCAAGGAGCGTGGTTTTTCGAACGGGCTAGGTCGCGAAAGACCTTGAATGACCGGACGTGCGGCGGCTTATACGGATGAAGCTTTCCAAAGTCAATTAACGTGGTCGGATTCGCTGGATCTCAGCGGTGGAAGGCAAGATTTCGCACAGCGGTGTTAACCAATGTGTCGCCTCGCTATCTGGTTGCATATTTCTATTTAAGGGGTCCGCAAGCTTACAGCTGCAGCTTTATTCCCTGGAAATGCTCGATTTCAGACGAAGCAGTCGGTCTATCGCGGCAAAATACGGGTAATTTCCTGTAGTTATTATTGTTAATATTCGAAATACAACATTAACGAATTTACCCGATCTTCTACCTGTCGGCTGGGAATGTGCTTTCCAGGCGCTGTGCAAAGCGAGGGAGCGTTCGTTGAAAATTCGCGGCAAAATCAATCTTCTTGTTTCAGTCATGGGCGGCGTTGCGCTTCTGATTGGTGCCACCGCGCTCTCTGCGATGCGCGAATACAATGAAAAGCTCACAGCTTACGAACATGCGGCAGCCCGGGCCTATGCCGGCGAACGCCTCAACCGCTTCGTCACCGCCGTCGTCATGGAAGCGCGCGGCATCTATGCTGCAAAGAGCCTTGAACAGACGCCGGGTTTCGCCAAGGGCCTGATGGCCGATCTGGATGAGATCGACAAGGTCGTCGCCGGCTGGGCGCCGCTGGTGCCTGACAGCCAGAAGGATTCCTTCGCCAAGCTTGTGGACCGTGCCAAGGAATTCCGTACCTTCCGCACGGAAACGGCCCGCCTCGGCACAGAGGTCAGCTTGCAGGCAGCCAATGAGCAGGGCAACAACGACGCCAATCGCGCCAACCGCAAGGCCTTTCAGGCAGAGATCGACGCCGTCGTCAACACCGATAAGGCAGAGCTGACGCGGGTCCACGATGAGATCGAGGATTTCCGTAGCTGGATACTGATGCTGGTTTTGAGCATCACCGGTATCGGCATTGCAGCCGGCGTCGGCATGGGCTTCTATATCGGCACGAGCCATCTGAGCCGGCCGATCAAGAAGGTGACGCACGCGATCAAGGAAGTCGCAAACGGTAATTTCCAGGCCGAGGTGCCTTTTGCCGGCCGCAAGGATGAAATTGGCGAAATGGCTGCCGCTGTCGCCGTCTTCAAAGAAAATGGCCTCGTCATCCAACGTATGAATGCCCAGGAGGCTGCGATGCGTGCAAAGAGTGACGACCTGCAGTCCAGCATGTCGGTCGTCGTGGCTGCCGCTGCCGCCGGCGATTTCAGCCACCGCATCGACAAGGATTATGAGGACGAGAGCCTCAATCAGTTCGCCGGCAATATTAACAGGTTGCTGTCGAGCGTCGATACCGGCGTCAACGAAACCCGCCGCGTCCTTGCAAGCCTTGCCGAAGGCGATCTTACGCAGACCATGCGCGGTCAGTTCCAGGGTGCTTTTGCCGAACTGCAGAGTAACGTCAACAGTACGTTCGTGACGCTGCAGACGACCATGCGCGAAGTGCGCGAGACGACCGAAGCGATCAACGGCAATACCAACGAACTCAGGAACGCCAGCGACGACCTCTCCAAACGTACGGAGCAGCAGGCTGCCGCACTGGAGGAAACCTCCGCTGCTCTCGACGAGATCACGGCCGTTGTTCTGAATTCGACCGAACGCGCACAGGAAGCGACCGTCATGGTCTCCGAGGCAAAGGAAAATGCCGGCCGCTCCGGCGTCGTGGTTCGCAACGCAGTCGATGCCATGGGGCGCATCGAACAGGCCTCCCGAGAGATCAGCCAGATTATCAACGTCATCGATGAGATCGCCTTCCAGACCAACCTTCTCGCCCTGAATGCCGGCGTTGAGGCTGCGCGTGCCGGTGAAGCCGGCAAGGGCTTTGCCGTCGTCGCGCAGGAGGTGCGCGAACTCGCCCAGCGCTCGGCGACTGCGGCCAAGGATATCAAGGCGCTCATTACCAAATCCGGCGATGAAGTGCAGGTCGGCGTCAAGCTTGTCCAGGCGACGGGAGAGGCGCTTTCCGAAATCGAGACAAGGGTCATTGCCATCAACGACCATATCCATTCGATCGCGACTGCAGCGAAGGAACAGTCGACCGGCCTTAAGGAAGTCAACACGGCCGTCAACCAGATGGACCAGGTCACGCAGCAAAACGCCGCGATGGTGGAAGAGACCTCGGCTGCGACGCACAAACTGTCGGCCGAAGCCGATGGCCTCCTACGCCTGATCTCCCGTTTCAAGGTTTCCAACGAAGCGCCGGCCGCCGTTGTCCGTCAGGATCATTATCAGCCGGTCGTCTCTCCGGCTCGCCGCGCGATAGGCCGCGTCGCGCGCGCATTCGGCGGCAAAGCCGCCGTTGCCGAACAGAATTGGGAAGAATTCTGATCTTGCCTCAGCAGAAAATCGGAATGCCGCCTGCGGGCGGCGTTTTCGTTTGTGACGACTTGCCGCTCCTCGCAAAGATTTGAAAGCGGAGCATTCTCGTCTAATATAAGAGCTCATTCTGATGAGCGGCCTTTCGCCGCACGGACAGGACGAGATGCCGGTTGAAAACCAGGGCGATACTTCCACAGCGGAAAACATAGCTGCCAGCGAGGCCGTAAAGGGTTCGTATCCGCGCGCCGGCAGGTTCGGAGGCCTCTCGGGCAAGCTGCTATGGCTGACGGTATTCTTCATCATGCTGGCGGAAATCCTGATCTTCGTACCCTCGATCGCAAGCATGCGCATCCGCTGGCTTGAAGATCGGCTGAATACGGCCGCAGCCGCTGCCATCGTCATCGACGGGCTGCAGCCGATAGAGCTGCCGCGCGCCCTGCAGAAGGAGACGCTGGAAGCAACGGGCACCAAGGCGATCGTACTGCGAAAGGATGGAACCTCCCGTCTGCTTGCCATGAGTGACATGCCGACCTCTGTCGATGAATCCTATGATCTCAGCGACATCCCGCCATTGACCGCGATGCGCGATGCGCTGGATACGATGATCTTCGGCGGCAACCGCATGATCCGCGTCTACGGTGCGGTGGGCGAGACCAATACCGGCGTCGAAGTGGTCATGAAGGACAAGCGGTTGCGCAAGGCCATGTTCGTCTACGCCCGCAATGTGTTCCTTCTGTCGATCCTCATTTCGCTCTTTACCGCGACGCTGATTTTCTTCGCGATCAACCGCATTCTCATCCGCCCGATCCGCAGGCTGACGGGCAGCATGCAGCAATTCGCCTCCGACCCTGAAAATCCGCAGCATGTCTATGTTGGCGATGGTGGGCGGGACGAACTGGCCGTTGCCGGTCGCAATCTCACCTCCATGCAGCTCGAACTGCAGAAAACGCTGAAGCAGCAGAGAAACCTCGCTGCGCTCGGCCTAGCGGTCTCGAAGATCAATCACGACATGCGCAACATCCTGGCATCTGCCCAGCTCATGTCTGACCGCCTTGTCGATGTCGATGATCCCATGGTGAAAAGCTTCGCGCCGAAGCTGCTGCGCACCATCGATCGTGCTGTCGGCTACACGACCGAAGTGCTCTCTTATGGCAAGGCGACCGAATCAGCGCCGCATCGTCGTCATATCCGCCTTTATGAGCTGGTGCAGGAGGTGAAGGATATCCTGGCGATCGATCCGCAAAGCGGCGTCGAATTCATCGAGCTGATGGGACCGGATCTGGAAGTGGATGCCGATAGTGAGCAACTGTTCCGCGTCATCCACAATCTCTGCCGCAACGCCCTGCAGGCGCTGTCTGCACCGGGTGAGCAGGGGGGTGAAGGCGTCAGACGCATCACCGTCGCCGCCCATCGGGTCGGCAGCGTCGTCAGCATCACGATAGACGACACAGGTCCAGGCATGCCGCTGAAGGCGCGCCAGAACCTCTTTGCCGCATTCCGCGGCTCAGCGCGTTCCGGTGGCACGGGCCTTGGCCTTACCATCGCCCGCGAACTCGTGCTGGCGCATGGCGGCACCATCGCCCTTGTGGAAAAGCCCTCTGTCGGCACCCAGTTCCGCATCGAAATTCCGGATCGCCCGGTTTCGCTGGACGATTACCGCACCCGGTCGCACGCCGAAAAGTGATGCGATTTTCGCAAGTGAGCTTTGCGGAATCAAAGTCGCGATTTTTTTCGAATAGCTATTGCATTGCCCGAAAAGACCCTTTAGAGAACCGCCCACGCAAGCGGCACGGCCGCTTCTGCAAGCGCACCCGTAGCTCAGCTGGATAGAGCACCAGACTACGAATCTGGGGGTCAGGAGTTCGAATCTCTTCGGGTGCGCCATTCTTTCCCAATTTTGACGACGATGCGAAATAGTCTCGGGTGATCCTCAAGCGTCCCTGTTTTGCGGGCCGAACCCCGTTAAAATAGAATCTGAAGCCGCTTTTCAAACTCCGGTCTCGGCCTCAGCCGCCTCATATGCGCTCAAGCTAGAGCGGCGATATCCCCGCGCAATTGCCCGGTGCGGACCGATGGCAATGTGCGATGCTTTGCATTTCATCGTCGCCTCCGGTCGCCTCGACCGCCGTAGGCACCTATCGCGACTTGTCTTATCGTCCTCAGGTGCTATATGTAGGTAATTACCTACATGGAGATGCGGCGTGAATATTACGACCCTTTCCGGCCGCGAGTTGAACCACGACGTCAGCAGCGCCAAAAAAGCGGCCAGAAATGGCCCCGTCATCATCACTGATCGGGGCAGACCTTCCCATGTTCTGATGACCTATGAAGAATTCAAACGCCTCACTGGCAGATATCGTAGCCTTGTCGACGCCCTTGCCATGCCGGGCCTCTCCGAAATCGAATTCGATCCGTCCCGCGTTGAGATCGCACCGCGCGGGCTCGACCTGTCTTGACCTTTCTGCTGGACACAAATGTCATCTCCGAACTGCGCAAGATCGGTGACGGCAAGGCCGACGCCAATGTCGTGGCCTGGTTCGGTGCGAAGGATGCAGCCAGTTTCTACATTTCGGCGATCACCATCCTTGAGCTTGAACGGGGTGTGCTCGGCGTGCAGCGGCGGGACGCCGCACAGGGAGCTCGCCTGCGCTCATGGCTCGACAACCGCGTGCGTCCGGAATTTGCAGGCCGTATTCTGCCGGTAGACGATGCGATTGCGACACGATGCGCACATCTGCACATCCCAGACCGACGTAACGAGGTCGACGCCCTGATTGCAGCGACCGCCCTCATTCATGGTCTGACTGTTGTGACCCGCAATATCAGGGATTTCGAGGGCACCGGCGTAGTTGTCATCGATCCCTGGCAGGGCGGCCTCAAGCCCTGATGGACGCCGCGTTCTCATAACCTTGCATTTCCGCGCCTAGTTTCGCGCAACCTTCGACGTCTATCTGCGAAAGCGATGGATTATGTCAGACGGAAGCCGGAGGATTGCATGAAGACGGGAATTGTTAGTACAGTAGGTCTCGTTGCAATGATTGCGGCCCTTACTGGCTGTGTTGATCGTGCCAATGCGCCGGTGCTTGTGCCCGTCGCTTCACCGGTCAATCCCCCTGATATCGCTCACAGCCTCTGTGTGTCCGACGCCAACGCCATGTATGACGAAGCTGACAGGCAGTACGACTTGCGTGCGCAAATGACGGGCCACCGCGATGCTGTGGAGAAGGAAACGAACGCGAGCGGCGCCGCTCGTAGGCAATATCTCTCGTGCATCGCGAGCCAGGGCTACCGTCCATTATACGCCAATTGAGAATACTGAATTCATGCACCTGATGAATGGCCGCAGCCGCCCGCTCGCGGGTCTTTGTAGGCATTGTATTTTTTGATTTTTATGTCTTTCAGTCACGCCGGATCGCCTGCAATCACGAGTTAGGAAGCTGGGTGTGATGGCGGAACTTCACGCGCTGAGCGCGCGTTTTTCATGGGTAAATCCAGTAAGGAGGGTTTATCATGAAAATGTGTATTCCAGTCCCGTCCGCCGTTGCGCTCAGCGCTCTTCTCGCCCTCTCGTCTACCGTTCCTGTGCTGGCGGCACCCGTTCGACAGGCCAAAATCCCAGTCCCGTCGAACGTGGAGATGGTGCAATATAAAGGTAAAGCCGGTTATTGGCATGGCTATCGCGGCTTTCGCACGGAACGTCCGGGTACCCGCCGTCACTCCGACGGTTACTGGTATCCGCTTGCTGCGTTCGGAGTTGAATCCGGCACCACGGGCTCCATCGTTCGCAAACCTTTGGATCGTCCCGAGCCCAAAACGATGTGCCATTCCACGTTTGGCGGATCGATCGGTCCCGGCAGCATGCCGTGCGACAACGGCTACTGAGCCGGCAAAGAAAAAGGCGGTGAAAGCCGCCTTTTTCTTGTATGCCACCGAATTTCACGTGTTCGTGATCTCTGTTGCAGCGCAGTGGAATGTGACAAATCCGCTTCCTAGCTCCTTGGCGTAACTCCGATCATCCTCCCAAGGAGACAAAAAATGAACAACGTAGTGAAGAATGGCCTCGTGGCTGCAGCCTTTGGCGCAATCATCAGCGTTTCGGCCTTCGCAACTGCCAATGCAGCTCCAGCGCAGCAGATCATAAAGCACCAAAAGAATACCAGCGCTCGCCAGGAACCGCGCACGACCAGCTCGGTCGACGGCACACCCGGCAAGTCCACACCTTATCAGTACAGCCCCAAGAAGCCGCTCAACATGGCTTGCGGCCTCCGTTTCAACCCGACCAGCAGCTCGGGCTGCAACTACTAAAGAGCCTGATGGCACAAGGCGGGGGCTGACCTCCCTACCAAAGGGGGCAGCTCCACGGCTGCCTTTTCCGTCCCAGAGGTACGCCCTCACCCTCCATCTATCGGAAGCTCTTCTTTGTGAGAGTTGACGTTTCGAACAATTTTCGATCAAGGAGGTGGGGGTAGGTGATGGATAAAGATATACACACAGACGGCGGATTGACGAACCTGCCTTGGAATTGCCATGCTGCGGGAGATCGTCGTATCAACCGTAGATCAGGTTTCAGACAGGTAGGATAATCATGATCGCAAAAAATGCATGCTCCGATTTCCTGCATTTTTTCCGCTCCTGGCTGAACAATCCGCTGAGGGTTGCTGCCATTGCGCCCTCCGGCGACTCGCTCGCCCGCATCATGACCAGCGAGATTGCTGCACTGGATGGCCCGATTATCGAACTCGGTCCGGGCACCGGCGTCTTCACCCGTGCGCTGCTGGCGCGCGGCATCAGCGAGCGCGACCTGACGCTCATCGAATATGGACCCGAATTCATCGGGTCGCTTCAGAAGCGTTTTCCAGATGCGCGCATTCTCCAGATGGATGCCGCCCATCTGGCACAGGCCGATATTTTCGAAGGCGAGCCGGTTGGTGCCGTCATCAGCGGCTTGCCGCTGCTCTCGATGTCGCCGCGCAAGATCGCCTCGATCCTGGCCGGGGCTTTTGTCTATATACGGGCCGGCGGCGCCTTCTATCAGTTCACCTACGGACCACGCTGTCCCGTGCCGCGGCCCATCCTCGATCGCCTGGGCCTGAAAGCGACGCGCATTGGCGGAACGGTACGCAATCTGCCACCAGCCTCCGTCTATCGCATATCGCGGCGTAAGCCGCTCGAGCTCTCGCGTGAGCGTTTCAAATATCGCGCTGGCGGAGTGGACATGGAGATCACCGCTTTCTCCGAAGCGGATGACTGAATGATGTCTGATGGCGTTCACCGAGAAGAAGCAGCCTGAAACCATCGAGGGTAGGCCCGAGCGCGGGCGGCGCCAGACCCGCGAGCACATCGGGCAGGTGATCATGAGAATTTATTGGTGAGCTCTGGAAGATGCTGGCCGAACTCGGTGAATAAGCAAAATCCGCCCCTGTTAATCCCGCCGACCAGCGTCCGGCGATGCTTCTCGTCGATGCCGTCACTGTAAGAAGTCCACGAGCCCAGCTTACTGGAGGAGCAGCACCGCCAGTTCGAAGCGAATGTTTTCGCTTGGTGGCTGTTATGTCGGCGGTGCCGCCCTATATGGGCAGACGCCCAATGTCCTGCTTGGGCGTGACGCGATCAGCCTCGTTCGCGGGAAACTTGGATCTCCCAAGACCGAATTCGATGCACTGATTTTGAGTCATTTTTGGCCAGAGAGGAAAAGACGATGAGCAATTACAATGCAGCAAAATCGGGTACCTTCAAAATCGGCGGCGACATGGAGGTCAACCGCCTCGGCTTCGGCGCCATGCGCATCACCGGCGATGGCATCTGGGGCAATCCCGCCGATCATGATGAATCGATCCGCACGCTGAGGCGTCTGCCGGAACTCAGCGTTAACTTCATCGATACCGCCGATTCCTATGGTCCTGACGTTTCCGAATGGCTGATCAAGGAAGCGCTTCACCCTTACAAGAACGGCCTCGTCATCGCCACCAAGGGCGGCCTGACGCGCCATGGCCCGAACATCTGGCTGCCGCTCGGCCGTCCGGAATACCTGATCCAGCAGGTGCACAAGAGCCTGCGCAACCTGGGCGTCGAGCAGATCGATCTCTGGCAGTTGCACCGCATCGACCCGAAGGTTCCCGCCAAGGAGCAGTTCGATACGATCAAGTCGCTGCTCGATTCCGGCCTGATCCGGCATGCGGGCCTTAGCGAAGTCTCGGTGGCCGACATCGAAGCCGCTTCCAAGATCTTCAAGGTCGCGACGGTGCAGAACCGCTACAACCTCGTCGATCGCACCAGCGAAGATGTGCTCGATTATTGCGCCAAACACAGTATCGGCTTCATCCCCTGGTATCCGCTGGCCGCCGGCGATCTTGCAAAACCTGGGTCGCTGCTCGATACGATTGCCAGGAAGCACAACGCAGCACCAAGCCAGATCGCACTGGACTGGGTGTTGAAACGCAGCCCCGTTATGTTGCCGATCCCCGGCACGTCCAAGGTCAAGCATCTCGAAGAAAATGTTGCAGCCGTCGACATCACGCTGTCTGACGAGGAGTTCACTGCTCTCGATGCCGAAGGCAAGAAGCTCTTCAAGGCGGCTTGATAGATCCAGGACTGGGTATTAACGGCCGCGATTTCAGCCGTGGCCATTTTCGTTTCGTTCTCGCACCATCTTGAGCGCGTCAAGAAACGCACGCAGCGTTGGCGGTACGCGGCAGGAACCAGCTGCGTTTCATGTCGGCGATGATGCGCGTGGTTCGTGAAAGCGTCGCAACATGCATGGGCCTATATGGACTTCACACGGTCACAATTTGTGGATTATTTTTGATAGTCAGGTCAAAGATGCTGCAAAATGAGGCGCCTACGGGGCACTTATGAGGCAAGCATTGCGCTCCATGCATTGCTGCATTGCGGTAATTTCGCTATTCTCCATCAAATGAATTGGGTATTGATAATCACGAAGGCAGCGCACTCCTCCTCCCAGCGCTCCCTTCATCGGACTGACAACACTCCTCCTCCCAGTTGTCAGTCAGGATCAAGAGCCCGACGCACCTCCTCCCGCGTCGGGCTCTTTTCTTTTCGGCGGATGCGGCATCTCGCGCAAAGCTCTCAGCAGCCCTCCCATTCGGCATTTGGCCTGTTTCCCGCGGACGAGCTGCGTCGTGCGGAAGGCCTTTATGGTTCCCTCGAGCACATCGCGCCGAAACAGGCGCTGTAAAAAATCATAGGCATTCGCATCGTTGTGATATATCACAACCGAACGGCGATCGACTCTACCGCGGTGGATAAGACATGGCGAATGAAATGTGCAAGGCGGTGGCCGTCGTCGGCGCCGGGGTGATCGGTGCCTCGATTGCTTTCGAGCTGCAGCGGCGTGGATTTCAAGTCACGTTAATCGACAAGGGCGAGCCGGGCAGGGGAACCTCCTATGGCAATATGGCGAGCATCGCCCTCGATTTCGCAGCCGGCTCGGGTCCTTCAACCTGGAAGAAGCTGCCGCGCTGGCTGATTGATCCTGAAGGTCCTGTCTGGCTGCGACCCTCTTATGCGCCGAAAATCCTGCCCTGGTTCCTGCGCTTCCTCGCCGCCGGTCGTCCAACGCGACTGAGAGAAATCGAGGATGCGGGCATGAGTCTATCCAATATCGCCCTCGGTGACATCAGCACCATGCTCGATGCCATCGGCGCGCCCGAGCTTATGACCGAAGAAGGCTGCCTGGCGATCTATGAGACCGAGGCCGAGTTCGATGGAGATCGCGGCCATCTTGATCTGATGCGGCGCTACGGCATGAAATTCGAGGTGCTGAGCAATGGCGCGATCCAATATTACGAGCCGACGCTGTCGCCGAAAATTGCCAAGGCCGTGCTGCTGCCGGACAACAAGTCGATCCGCGATCCCTATAAGCTGGTCGTAAAACTCACCGAGGCGGCGAAGGCGCGCGGCGCCGGTTTCGTTTCCGGCCAGGTAAAGGGCGTGGAGCGCAAAAGTGATGGCAGAACAGCCGTCCTTCTCGAAAACGGCAACCGTATCGAAGCCGATAAAGTCATTCTGGCTGCCGGTGTCCATACGCGTTTCCTCGCCGAAGCCCTCGGTGAACCGATCCCGCTCGAAACCGAGCGCGGCTACCACACACAGATCATGCAGCCCGGCATCTCCATGCGCTATTCGGTGATCTGGCCGCATCGCGCCTTCATGGTGACACCGACCGCAGGCGGCATCCGCGTCGGCGGCAATGTCGAGCTTGCCGGCCTGACGGCTGCGCCTGATTTCCGTCGCCCACGTGTGCTCGTGCGCCACGCGCAGCGCATCCTGCCAAGCCTCAAGGTTCAGGAGACCAGCGAATGGATGGGCCATCGTCCGGCACTGCCGGATACGATACCGATCATCTCGCCGTCCGCGAAAATGTCCGGCGTCTTCTATGCCACCGGCCATGGCCATCTGGGCCTCACCTATTCGGCAACGACAGCACGGTTAATCGCGGATATGGTGATGGGCGACCAGACGCCCGTTGATATCAAGCCGTTCCGTATCAACAGGTATTGAGAGCAGTCATGTGGGCACCTGTTGCCGACCGGAGAACCGCGGTGATGGCGGCATCCCGCTTTATGTCAGACCTGGAGTTCGAAAGATGAGATGGAAGCGCACGATCCAGCTTCTGGATGTTCACGCTGAAGGTGAAATCGGCAAGGTCGCAATCGGGGGCGTACCGAAAATTCCGGGCGAGACGGTCGCCGCCCAGCTTCACTGGCTGAACACCGACCCCAAGGGGCAGGCGCTTCGTCGCTTCCTCTGCCTCGAGCCGCGCGGCGCACCGATCGGCTCCGTCAACCTATTGCTGCCGCCGAAGCATCCGGATGCCGACGCCGCTTTCATCATTCTGCAGCCCGATCAGGCGCATGCGAGCTCCGGCTCGAATTCCATTTGCGTGACGACCGCTCTCCTGGAATCCGGCATTGTCGAGATGAATGAGCCGGAAACCATCGTCACGCTTGAAACCGCAGCCGGCTTGGTGAAGGCGACGGCTACCTGCCGCGATGGCCGCTGCGAGAAGGTGAAACTCACGATGGTGCCGTCCTTCGTCCACGAACTGGATGTCGAGATTGACACGCCCCATTGGGGGAAGATCAAGGCCGACATCTGCTATGGCGGCATTTTCTACGCGCTTGTTGACGTCGGCCAGATTAATCTGACGATCGAGAAGGCCAACGCCGCAGTCCTTGTGCAGGCCGGCATGATCCTCAAGGAGCTCATCAACCGCCATATGCCTGTCGTGCACCCGGAAATCCCGGCAATCTCAGGCGTCGCCTATGTCATGTTCCGCGATCTGGAGGCCGATGGCACGGTGCGTACCTGCACGACCATGTGGCCGGGCCGCGCCGACCGTTCGCCCTGCGGCACCGGCAACTCGGCCAACCTTGCGACGCTCTACGCGCGTGGAAAGGCCAAGGTAGGAGATGTCTTCAAGTCGAAGTCGATCATCGGCTCGGAATTCGAGGTTGGCCTGCACGCGGTAACGGAAGTGGCCGGCAAACCGGCCGTCATCCCGACAATCACCGGCCGCGGCTTCACCTTCGGCCTGTCGCAGGTCGCACTCGACCCCTTCGATCCGCATCCCCTCGGCTTCGCCCTGACGGATGTCTGGGGACCGTCGGCGGGAGAGATCTGAGCGATCCTGGTGGGTCTGCACGATTGGCCCATGGGCGGAAACAATATATGGCTGAATCGATAATTCCGGTAAACTGGCGGAAGCGCTTGGCGGCATCTTTGGTCTTCATCCCGCTATGCGGCTGCGATCCTATGATCCAGTATTTTGCCGATTTTGAAATGAGCGGCGACTATAAAGCTATAGCTAACTGCGCAACTAAGTATCTGCCCAGCAATTATTGGCTTCGCGAAGACCCTGATGACGCCAAGAAAGTGAAATTCCTTCAGTCGCAGCAAGATAAATTACAAACGATCATCGAGGTTGTTGAATCGGGAGCAGGGCGAACTCACATCAGTGTATCGGATTGGTCGATAGGAAGCGGTATGACTGAGTTGTACAGGAGCTATTTCACCTACTGTGCGTCGACGATAGCTGGATGACTTGCCTAGAGACCGGCCGGGGCCTTGGACATCCGCACCCGACCTTACGCTCACTTGCCGCATGCTGATGCGCCCGCACGACCGTGCTATCGATCATCGGCCATTCCAAGTCGCTTCTCGGGCGGGCAGCTAGGATCTCATCAAGCGCGCCTATTTCGATACAGCGGCAAGGGTGCCGTTGTATTGCATGACTTCACCGACGAGGAGGCGAGGGTAATCGCTGCCCTGATCGCAGACTTCGATCGGATCGTACGGGTTAAAACCTAGTAAACGAAGGGATCGACTTTGGCCGCCTGGGCGTCCGTTTCCTTGGGATAGATCACGCCCTTGCGGAGGATGATATTGGCGTAGAGCCGCGGCTCGCTGGTCTGGATGACCGCATGGGCCGCGCGCACCCGACCGTAGAAATCCTGCCCGACGAGGGGGACGACCTCACGCTCCGGCTCATGCTTGGCACAGCAGGTGATCATCTCCTCATGCACCGGATCAAGCTTGTCGCGCTCGGCTTTGACGGTCGAGCGGAAGATGGCTTCGGGTACGAAATCGTCAATCGGCAGGACGCTGAGCACTGCATCGAGTACCGGAATGAGATGGTGTCCGTCGAGTCGGACCAGCCGTCGCGCATGTTCGATGCCCGGATAGTTGCCGTCGACGATGGCGATCTCGTCGCCGTGGCCCATGCCCCGCAGTGTTGCGAGCAGGTCCGGGCTCAGTAGCGGGTCAAGCCCTTTCAGCATTGTCGATCTCCTTGAAAAGTACATTCTGGTCGGTGAGATAACGCGCAAAGATTGGCAGGCTGGCGCCGCCGATGGCACGCGCCTGCGCACCGACCACGCCTTCGACGATATCGGGCATCACGACGCCTTGCAGGTCGAGCTTTTCCGCTTCATGGATCGTCGCCTGCACGATGCGCCGGCGCACCCAATCGGGAAAGCCGCCATCGATGACGGCAGCGCTGAAGTCGATGATCGAGGCTGCGGCCACGATTGCCTGTGCCAATGCCTTGGCCGTATCCTGGATCCAGGCTTCCATCGGCTCGCCGAAATCAACCCAATCGTCGGCCGAATACCACAGCGGTTGCGGATCTATGCCGCGCTCGCGCAGCATGTTTTCGAGCACGAAGATGGAGGCGATCTCCAGAAGCTGCAGCGTCTCGCCATTCTTGCCGCGCACCGGCAGCGGACCGATGGCGCCTGCTGTTCCTGTCTTGCCGGAAAAGATCGCCGAATTCAGGACGATCCCGCCGCCGATGAAGGAGCCGATGAAGAAATAGACGAAATCCGGATAGGAAGGGCCGATACCGAACACCAGTTCTGCGCCGCACGCGCTGGTGGCGTCGTTCTGCAGGAAGACCTGATAGGAAACTTGTTCAGCAATTTCGGCCTGCAGATCGAAGTCGCGCCAGACCTCCATGGCCCCCGCAGGTGCGCCCACTTCGTCCGCCCAGTTCCAGAGCTCGAAAGGTGCGGCAATTCCAAGGCCGGCGATGCGGCTGCGCTCTCGCTCGTCGAGCTTGCCTTCCAGTTCCTTGATCCCTTGGGTAACAAAGGACAGAATCTCATGGGGCAGGGGATAGGCATAGATCCTGTGCAACTGCAGCCGGATCTTGCCGACGAAATCCATCAGCACGAGGTCGGCGCTTCGCCGGCCGATCTTCACGCCGAAGGAATAGACGGCATCCGGGTTGAGCCGCATCGGAATGGACGGCTGGCCGACGCGGCCGCGGATCGGTTCGCCGCGCGATAGCAACCCTTCCTTCTCCAGTGCCCGCATGATGACGGAAACGGTCTGGGCCGAAAGCCCGCTGCGGCGCGCGATATCGGCCTTCGATAATGCGCCATAGAGGCGCACAAGCGACAGCACGAGGCGTTCGTTATAGGCGCGTACCCTGATCTGGTTCGCACCTCCCGACGGATTCAGAATTGGCGGTGGGGCCGGCATCGAATCCGGGCCTTCCAAGGACGACATTGGCCACTCCTCCCAATTACGGCCTATGCCCTAATTTCAATCAGCATGCCACATCGAATTAATAATTCAATTGGATTTATTTATTGACAAGCCGTTTTCTTTCGCTCTTAATTACTATCGTCAACGGCACGGGGACGGCTTTGGGAGGGGCTCATGTCACATTCCGCAAGTCTCATCGTGCATGAATTCCGGCGCCGCCTTGGGGTGGGCCGGCTAATCTCTGGGAGGAATTCATGAAGAAATCAGTTCTCGCTTTCGGCGCGCTCGCGCTCGGTGTCGCCTTTTCCGCTCCGGCAATGGCTGCAAATGTTTCCGCATGCCTCATCACCAAGACCGATACCAACCCCTTCTTCGTCAAGATGAAGGAAGGTGCCACGGCCAAGGCCAAGGAACTCGGCGTTTCGCTGAAGTCCTATGCCGGCAAGATCGATGGCGACAGCGAAAGCCAGGTCGCGGCAATCGAAAGCTGCATTGCCGACGGCGCAAAGGGCATCCTGCTCACCGCTTCCGACACCAAGGGTATCGTCCCGTCGGTCAAGAAGGCTCGTGATGCTGGTCTGCTGGTCATCGCACTCGACACACCGCTCGAGCCGGCCGATGCCGCAGACGCCACGTTTGCGACCGACAACCTGCTCGCCGGCAAGCTGATCGGCCAGTGGGCCAAGGAAACGCTGGGCGACAAGGCCAAGGACGCAAAGGTCGGCTTCCTCGACCTGACGCCGTCGCAGCCGACGGTCGACGTTCTGCGCGACCAGGGCTTCATGATCGGCTTCGGCATCGATCCGAAGAACCCGAACAAGATCGGCGATGAAGATGACAAGCGTATCGTCGGCCATGATGTGACCAACGGCAACGAAGAAGGCGGCCGCAAGGCCATGGAAAACCTTCTGCAGAAGGACCCTGGCATCAACGTCATCCACACGATCAACGAACCGGCCGCTGTCGGCGCCTATCAGGCGCTGAAGGCTGTCGGTATGGAAAAGAACGTACTGATCGTATCGGTCGACGGCGGTTGCCCGGGCGTCAAGTCGGTCAAGGAGGGCGTCATCGGTGCTACCTCACAGCAATATCCGCTGCTGATGGCATCGCTCGGTATCGAGGCGATCAAGAAGTTCGCCGACAGCGGTGAAAAGCCGAAGCCGACGGAAGGCAAGTCCTTCTTCGATACCGGCGTCTCGCTCGTCACCGACAAGCCGGTCTCCGGCGTCAAGTCGATCGACACTAAGGAAGGCACGGCCAAGTGCTGGGGCTGAGCCTCGCCTGATTGACAACAGAATGGCCGGGGCTTGATCCCCGGCCGTTTTAGGCGGACGATACGCCGTCGCCCGACAAACCGGCTAAGCAAGACCGGAAGAATATCGGTCGCGGCTTCCGCGTCGGTTCGGCATGCGGATGCGAAGGAGGAACAATGACCGGAGCACAGGAATTTGAACGTGTCCTCGACGAGAGCGACAAGAACGTCGCTTCGTTCGAGCACGAGAATATCTCGCTGATCAAACGCGCCCAGCATTTTCTGCACTCGACACCGGCCGCCGTGCCGCTGATCGTGCTGGTGCTGGCGATCATCATTTTCGGGATAACGATCGGCGGACGGTTCTTCTCGTCTTACACCCTGACACTGATCCTGCAGCAGATCGCCATCGTCGGCATTCTCGGTGCAGCCCAGACGCTGGTGATCCTGACCGCCGGCATCGATCTTTCGATCGGCGTCATCATGGTGATTTCGGCCGTCATTATGGGAAATGCAGCCATCACCTACGGCATACCGACGCCGATCGCGGTGATCGCGGGCCTCCTCGTCGGCGGCCTGTGCGGATTGCTGAACGGCTTCCTCGTCGCCTTCATGAAGCTGCCGCCCTTCATCGTGACACTCGGCACCTGGAACATCGTCATGGCGACGAACTTCATCTATTCGGCCAATGAGACGATTCGTGATACGGACGTCGACGAACAGGCGCCGCTCCTGCATCTTTTTGCAGCGAGCTTCAAGCTCGGCAGCGCTGTGCTGACGCTTGGCGTCGTCGCAATGGTGCTGCTCGTCCTGCTCCTGTGGTATGTGCTCAATCACACCGCCTGGGGCCGGCATGTCTATGCGGTCGGCGACGATCCGGAGGCCGCAAAGCTTTCCGGTATCCAAGCCAAGAAGGTATTGCTGACCGTCTACACGATATCGGGCGTCATCGCCGCCTTCGCCGCCTGGGTCTCGATCGGCCGCAACGGTTCGATTTCGCCGTCCTCGGCCGTCACCGACTACAATCTCCAGGCGATCACCGCGACCGTGATCGGCGGAATCTCGCTCTTCGGCGGCCGCGGCTCCATTCTCGGCACGCTCTTCGGCGCCATGATCGTCGGCGTCGTGTCGATGGGCCTCAATATGCTCGGCGCCGACCCGCAATGGAAAGTCCTGCTGACCGGCGTGCTGATCATTGCCGCCGTCGCTATCGACCAGTGGATCAGAAAGGTTTCGGTGTAATCATGGCTGGCGAACCCATTCTCACTGCCAGAGGCCTCGTCAAGCGTTATGGACGCGTGACCGCGCTCGACAATGCCGATTTCGACCTGTATCCGGGCGAAATCCTTGCCGTCATCGGCGATAACGGTGCCGGCAAGTCCTCGCTGATCAAGGCGATCTCAGGTGCGGTCACTCCCGACGAGGGCGTGATCACGCTCGAAGGCCGGCAGGTGCACTTCAGATCGCCGATGGAGGCGCGTGAAGCCGGCATCGAGACCGTCTACCAGAATCTCGCTCTGTCGCCGGCACTGTCGATCGCCGACAACATGTTCCTCGGTCGCGAGATCCGCAAGCCCGGTCCGCTCGGGTCGTTGTTCCGCATGCTCGACCGGCCGGCGATGGAAAAGCAGGCGCGCAACAAGCTTTCCGAACTCGGCCTGATGACCATCCAGAACATCAACCAGGCGGTGGAGACTCTGTCGGGCGGCCAACGTCAAGGCGTCGCCGTCGCCCGTGCGGCGGCCTTCGGCTCGAAGGTCATCATCATGGATGAACCGACCGCAGCTCTCGGCGTCAAGGAAAGCCGCCGCGTGCTGGAGTTGATCCTCGACGTGCGCGCCCGCGGCATTCCGATCGTCCTCATCTCGCATAACATGCCGCATGTCTTCGAAGTGGCCGATCGGATCCATATCCATCGCCTCGGGCGCCGCTTGACGGTCATCAATCCCAAGGAATATACGATGTCCGACGCCGTAGCCTTCATGACCGGTGCCAAGGCAGCCCCTGCGGAGCCCGTTGCTGCATGAGTGCAAGAATAGAGGAAATTGTCGGCGAGGTTCTGAACCGCGCCGGCAATACGAGGCGCTTCCTCATCGCGATCGCCGGCCCGCCCGGCGCCGGCAAATCCACCATGGCCGACAATGTCGCCAGCGCCTTGAAGGCCAAAGGCGAGAGTGCCTCGGTGCTTCCCATGGATGGCTTCCATATGGATAATGCTGTTCTTATCGAGCGCGGTCTGCTGGCCCGCAAGGGCATTCCGGAAACGTTTGACGTGCGCGGCTTTCTCGATATCATCAAGGCCGTACGCCTTGCCGATCAAGAAGTCCTTGTTCCCGTTTTCGATCGCTCGCGTGAGCTTGCCATCGCTTCTGCCCGCCCGATCGATCCCCAGGATCGCTTCATTATCATCGAAGGCAACTATCTGCTTTTCACACAGGGCAAATGGGCCGAACTTGACGGTATCTTCGATTACACAATCATGCTCGCCCCGCCGATGGAAGTGCTGGAAGAGCGCCTCTGGGATCGCTGGCGCGGCTATAAGCTGACCGAGGAAGAAGCGAGCGCCAAGGTCTATGGCAACGATTTGCCGAACGGCCGCCTCATTCTCGAGAATCGCCGTCATGCCGATATGACATTGGAAATCGCGCTGGCCTGAACAGTTGTTTCCGGGCCAGTCTTGGTGCTATCGAGGCGCAACCCGCATCGCTTCGGAGGCTCTCATGCAATCGATCACCATCCGCCGTCCTGACGACTGGCATCTGCATCTGCGCGATGGCGCGATGCTGGAGGGCGTGATCGCTGATACAAGCCGCACCTTCGCGCGTGCCATCATCATGCCGAACCTCGTGCCGCCGGTCGTCACGACATCGGATGCGGCCGCCTATCGCGAGCGCATCATGAAGGCGCTTCCATCAGGCCATCGTTTCCAACCGCTGATGACGCTCTATCTCACCGAGCATACGAGCGCCGACGATGTGGAAGAGGGCAAGAAAAGCGGGCTGATTACTGCCGTAAAGCTCTATCCCGCCGGTGCTACGACGAATTCGCATGGCGGCGTGCGCGATATGGAGAAGGCAATGCCTGTGCTGGAGCGCATGGCGAATATCGGCCTGCCGCTCTGCGTCCACGGCGAGGTGACGACGCCGGATGTCGATATTTTCGATCGCGAGGCTGTCTTCATCGAGACGGTGCTGGACCCGTTGCGCAAGCGCCTGCCGGAACTGAAGGTGACGATGGAGCATGTGACGACGGCCGATGGCATCGACTACATCAAGTCGGCCAAGGGCAATCTTGCCGGCTCCATCACGACCCATCACCTGATCATCAACCGCAATGCCATCCTCGTCGGCGGCATCCGTCCGCACTATTACTGCCTGCCCGTCGCCAAGCGGGAAAATCATAGGCTGGCGCTGCGCGCTGCCGCGACGAGCGGTGATGCCAGGTTCTTCCTCGGCACGGATTCCGCGCCACATGTCGATCCATTGAAGGAATGCGCCTGCGGCTGTGCAGGGATCTACACTTCGATCAACACGATGAGCTGCCTTGCGCATGTCTTCGAGCAGGATGGCGCGCTCGACACGCTGGAGGCTTTTGCCTCCTTAAATGGCCCGGCCTGGTATGGGCTGGAGCCCAACGAGGAGCGTATCACGCTGGAACGGCAGGCCGAACCCGTGGTCTTCCCAGCCAAGATCGAGACCGGCGCCGGTCCTGTCACCGTCTTCGATCCGATGTTTGCACTGCATTGGCAGATCAAAGCCTGAGAACAGACGTTGCGGGCTTAAATATTATTCTTCTTATAGCTGCTGCCGAATGTTGAATTTGTAACGCTCGGCTGCGAAATCGCCCCGGGCGCTCCAAGCCGCTGATTTCGATGCCATGCTGGGCGAAGCAGATAAGGCGCTCTATGCTGCCAAACGCGCCGGTCGCAACCGCGTCGAACTCGCCAGTCACCTTCATTCGGTGCCATCGTGTCGCGCGCTCGGCCTCTTGATCCCTCTCCCGCGCTTTCGTAAGCTGACGACCGGCCGGATGCAGCCAGCCGCCCCGCGATGCGCAAGCATTATGGTGAATGCGTCCTAATCCACCTTCACATCCTTGTCTCCCAGGCAATCGATGGCGAACGGGTCAGCAGACGCGGGCACTGATCTTTCTGTTTGCCGCCAACGGAGAAGGATGAACCATGCGCGATTTTCGCGATGCCAAGCTTATGGCAAAAACCCTGCGGCAGGCGCTTGCCGACCGCGATATTTCCCTCACCCACAGCGAAACCCTGGAGATTGTCGCCAGACAATTCGGCCTCGAGCAGTGGAATATTCTCGCCGCAAAACTGGATGAGGCGGAAGGGGCAAAGTCCGCAATCGGCATCGAGCCCGCGGTGCCGATCTTTCGCATATTCTCCGTCGAAAAAGCCATGGAATTCTACTGTGGCTTCCTAGGCTTTACGCTGGATTGGGAGCACCGGTTCGGCGAAAATTTTCCGCTCTATTGTCAGGTTTCGCGCGAAAACATGCAGCTGCACCTCAGCGAACATTCCGGTGATGCCAGCCCCGGGGCACGGGCCTTCGTGCGGGTGAAAGATATCCGCGCCTATCAGGCCGCACTGGCGGCCAGGGACTACCGCTATATGAAGCCGGGCATCGAAGAGGCCCCCTGGGGGCTGGAGATGACTGTTATCGACCCCTTTAACAACCGCATCACCTTCTCCCAGCAGACATAGTCTAAAGCTCACCGCGGACGTCGGAATGCGGATCGAGGCTGTAGGGGTAGACCGGACAGTCGGGTCCGATGGCATCTCGAACGCGACCGCACCAGGCTACGAACGCGGGATAGGCTGCGAGAGAGAAGCCGCAATCCTCAACCCGATGGCTATAGGCATAGACCGCAATATCCGCGATGGTTAGCTGTTTGCCGACAAGAAACAGGCTGTCGGCGAGGCTGCGGTCGATTGCAGCGAGCGCGCGGATTGCAGCTTCGCGCTTCCCCGCGATCATGCTCTGGTTGTGCTCCAACCGTCCGGTCAACGTCCAGAAGCGCAGTGAGCCAATGACAGGCTCAACATGATATTGTTCGAAGAACAGCCATTGCATGACCTTTGCGCGTTCGTAGGTGTCAGACGGTAGGAAGGGCGTGCCCTCCGCGAGATAGGTGAGAATTGCATTGGATTCGGCGATCGCGCGGCCATCGTCGAGTTCGAGAACCGGGATGGCGCCGACCGGATTGAGTTTCAGGAACGTTTCGGTACGGCTCTCACCCTCAAAGATCGAGACACTGCGACTGCTGTAAGGCATTTCGAGCAGGCCGAGCAAAACCCTTACCTTCCAGCCATTTTGCGACGGCAGATAATCATGAAGTGTGAACATGGCGGTCCCCTCGCTGCGACTGGCTGATGTTCGCATACGGGCTAGAAGCCGGCCACCCGAATCCTGCGGACGGCGCACTGGATCGCTGCGGCGAGCAGTCGTTCATACGAGCATCAGCGCCCGGACAAAGGCAACCGACGCCAGCAGCGAGGCAATGGTGCGCAGGTGGTTCCACCAGGTCCAGTCCCTGAGATAGATCGTCCAGAGCTGTACCGCGTCCGGTCCGTTGCCGCTGACTTTCGCAAGCGCATCGTTCATCGGCACGTTGAAGACGATGGTCGCGAGGAAGGACGCGAAAACATAGAGTGCTGCGCCGGCCAGCATCATCGAAGAGGCGCCGCCGCGCCAGTTCATGAAGGCCAGCACTGCGATCACGACGCAGAGGATCGCCGTTGGCACGAAAAGCAGCATGAAGGGCGAGCGCACGATTGTCACGTTGATGGAATTCATCGCGGCAATGCCCTGTTCTGCCGGGATGCGCGAAAAAGCGGTCATGATGAAGGTCGAGAAGGCAAAGAAGATGCCCGCGACAAGACCGCTGCCGATTGCTGCTGCAATAAGGGTAATGACGAGAACGATCTGCATGGTCAGGCGCTCCACAATCCGGTTGCTGCGGTCTCCCGTGCATATTGGCTGAAATCCTTTGCCGGGCGGCCGAGTATCTCTGTCACGCCACCCATCGCCTCGGAATTGCGCCCGTCGAACACCTGTCCGAAGAGTTCTTCCAGAAGTTCCACGATCGGCCCGGGTATTCCTGCAGCGGCAAGCCCGTCTCTGAAATTCGCCATCGATACCTGCTGGTATTCTATCGGACGGTCCGCGGCTGCGGCAATCTCGGCCACGGCGTCGCGGAAGGTCAGGGCGCGAGGGCCGGTCAGCTCGTAGATTCTGTTGCGATGCCTGATATCGGTGAGTGCCGCCACCGCCGCATCGGCAATGTCGTCGGCATCGATGAAGGGCTCCTTGATATCGCCGGCCGGCAGCTCCAGTCTGCCGGCAATCAGCGGTTCCACGAACGCGCCCTCGCTGAAATTCTGGCAGAACCAGGAAGCGCGCAGGATCGTGTAGTCAATTCCGGCTGCCCTCAGCGCTTCCTCGCTCCGCTGCGCCCCTTCTTCGCCACGGCCGGAAAGCAGCACGATATGCTGTAGCCCGCACTCCCTTGCAAGTTTGGAAAACGCCTCGATGGCCTCTGCCGCCCAGGAGACGGTAAGGTCCGGCTGGAAGGCGACATAGGCGCTCGCTGCACCCGTGAGCGCAGCGCGCCAGGTCGCGCGATCCTCCCAGTCGAAGACCGGCATCGTGGAGCGGGACGCCTTGCGCACGTCAAGTCCCAGGTTTTCCAGCCTGTCGGCAATGCGGCCACCGGTTTTTCCCGATCCGCCGATCAGAACGATTTCGGAATTCTGCATTTCGAAACTCCTCCTCGGTTGAAAATAAGAGAAACTCTCTCATTTGCAAAATGAGATAAACTCTCTTATTTTCTTTGTCAACAGTCGGAGGAAGCGGAAGATGGCAGAAGAAGTGATCGCACGGCGCAGGCGTCAGCAGGAGTCGACCGGTCAGCCACGCCGCATCCCGAGCCAGCAGCGCGGCCGCGAGCGCTTCGAAAAAATCCTGACGGTCGCTTCCGACCTCATCGAAAAGAATGGTAGCGATGCTCTGAAGATGAGCGAGATCGTTGAAAAAGCTGAGCTTTCCTTCGGTGCCCTCTATCAGTATTTCCCGGACAAGACCTCGATCATTCGCACGCTTGCGGAGCGCTTCAACGAGCAGGGCCGGCAATGTGTAGCCGACGAACTGGCTAAGGTGACGGATGCCGACAATCTGCGCACGGCGCTCTGCATCATCGCAGATGAATATTATGCCTTCTTTCGCCACGAGCCTGTCATGCACGATATCTGGCACGCGACCCACACGGACAAGCTTCTTCAGGAAGTCGATGCCGAAGACATGGAATTTCACTCGCAGGCCCTGCTTTCAGTGTTAAAACAGCTGTGGCCGGAGCGGAGCGAAGCCGAGCTTCTGGCCATCGCCCGGCTGACGATGCAACTTCTTGCGGCTGCTGTCCGCTATGCTGTCTCGCTGGATGAGGAAGAGGGCGTGCAGGCGATCGCGCTCTTCAAGAAGATGCAGGTTGCGGATATCGGCCGCCTGCTTGGCTGATGGTCTTCTTCCGTCTGGAAACCGGCCGCTCTTGCTGCTATTGCCGCTGGAACGTCAGCCGAAGGAGAAAGCCGCATGATCCAGACCACATTCCCCGATCGCGCCGTGATGGCAGAGCTGCTGGCCAAGATGCTCTGGGAGATCAAGGCGGTGCATTTCAACGCCGAGACGCCCTACAAATATGCTTCCGGCATCATGAGCCCCGTCTATATCGATTGCCGCAAGCTCCTGTCCTTCCCGCGTGTCCGCTCGACCGTGATGGATTTTGCCGCCAGCACCCTGCTGCGCGACGCCGGTTTCGAGCAGTTCGATTGCATCGCCGGCGGCGAGACCGCGGGCATTCCCTTTGCCGCACTGCTCGCAGATCGGCTCGGCCTGCCGATGATCTATGTCCGCAAAAAGCCGAAGGGCCATGGCCGCAATGCGCAGATCGAAGGCGAGATGAAGGACGGCGCCCGCGTTCTCGTTATCGAGGATCTGACGACGGCGGGCGGCAGCATGCTCACCTTCATTGATGCCATCAGAGCCGCCGGCGGTGTCGTCGATCACGGCATCGCGCTCTTCTTCTACGGAATCTTCCCGGAGGCACATCAGCGCTTTGCCAATGGCAAGGTCAACCTCCATTATATCGCCACCTGGCGCGAGGTTCTGGCTATCGCCCGGCAGCAGAAGCTCTTCGAAGACAGGACGCTGCAGGAAGTCGAGGCCTTCCTCGATGCGCCGCTCGCCTGGTCGGCAAGGAATGGTGGCGTAAGCGAGCTTTCGCTCTAGCCTTTTGACAAAAGCTCGCTTAATCGATTGAGAAACGTGCAAGTCCTGTTGGGAGGAATTCGATGATTTTGTGCTGCGGCGAGGCCCTGATCGACATGCTGCCGAGGGATACAACCCTGGGCGAAAAGGGCTTTGCGCCTTATGCCGGCGGCGCGATCTTCAACACTGCGATTGCGCTTGGCCGCCTCGGTATCCCGACCGCCTTCTTCACCGGCATTGCCGATGACATGATGGGAGAGATCCTGCTCGCTACACTGAAGGCGAGCAATGTCGATTACAGCCCTTGCGCCATCACGCCGCGCCCTTCGACGATCGCCTTCGTCAAGCTCGTCAACGGCCAGGCGACCTATGCGTTCTACGACGAAGGTACGGCCGGCCGGATGATCACCACCGATGATCTGCCAGTCCTCGGCGATGATTGCGAAGCGCTGCATTTCGGCGCGATCAGCCTGATCCCGAGCCCCTGCGGCGAAACCTACGAAGCGCTGCTCGACCGTGAAGCGGCCACGCGCGTCATTTCGCTCGACCCCAACATCCGCCCCGGCTTTATCAAGGACAAGGCTGCGCATATGGCCCGCATCAAGCGCATGGCCGCGAAGTCCGACATCGTGAAATTCTCCGATGAGGATCTCGACTGGTTCGGCCTGGAAGGCGACCATGATGCGCTCGCCGCCCACTGGCTGAGCCACGGCGCCAAACTCGTCGTCCTCACCAAGGGTGCGGAAGGCGCCACCGGCTATACGAACGCGTGCAAGGTCACCGTGCCGAGCGAGCGCGTCACTGTGGTTGATACAGTCGGCGCTGGCGACACTTTCGATGCCGGTGTCCTGGCTTCGCTGAAGATGGATAACCTGCTGACCAAGGCGCAGGTCGCCAATCTCGATGAGCAGGCCCTGCGCAACGCCCTGGCTCTCGGTGCCAAGGCTGCCGCAGTGACCGTCTCCCGCGCCGGTGCAAATCCGCCCTGGGCGCGCGAAATCGGCCTCTAAGGCCGGAGCCGCAATCTCTCGATTCCCCTTCGCCCGGAAGAGAAGGGGGATAGGCCACAACGTATCGACGCCCTGTTTCTCGCGCCACGCGAGCGCAGGATCTGTCCGGTTCTCAAGGCAATTCTTTCGCGCGGGCGCGCGCCTGGCTTTCCTTCTTGATTGGCCGACCGACCGGGCAGACTTCTTGCACGAAGCCGTTGAGCGTGTTGACGAGATTGTTCTCGATCAGGGAATAGTGGACGAACTGGCCGTGTTTCTCTCGCCGGATCAGCCCCGCCGTCTCGAGGACGGAAAGATGTTGCGAGACGGCTGGCTTGGACATGCTGAAGCGGTCGGCGATCTCGCCAGCAGTCAGGCTCGATGCGGAGAGATAGGCCAGGATCTTCCGGCGCGGCGCACTGGAAAGCGCGTGGAATATCCGCTGGGCGGCGCTGACGGATCCGTCTTCTGCAGCGTCATCGAACGTCTCTTCTTCCAAGTCTGATCTCCGTGCCTGCGGCATCGCCGCATCGAGTCGTTAAACAATTAAGCAATTAACGCATTGCTTAATTGTTTCTTTTGATGCAAAGTAATTAGGTATTTCCTTAAATAATGAATTGGCGGGCGATGTTCAAGCGTTGAATGCGCCCGATGGGAAGGAGTTTGCCATGAGCAGTATTTCCACCGGACGCATGATCGATGACAACAGCGATCCAGTAAAGGGTAGAGTGGTCTGGATGCCCGCAAAGTCGATCTGGATCACCGCCGTGACCTCGATTGCCGTCATTGGCGGGCCGCTGACCTTTACGTGGAGCGCCTTTGCCGTCTTCATCCTGTTGACCGCCGTCACGATCTGCCTTGGTCACTCGGTCGGCATGCACCGGTTGTTGATCCACCGCTCGTTCAGCACGCATATCTGGATCGAGCACTTTCTCGTCTATCTCGGTACATTGGTCGGCATGGCCGGCCCCTTCGGCATGATCTACGCACATGACATTCGTGATTGGGCGCAACGACAGCGAGACTGTCATGATCTCTTTGCCCATCGGCGGTCTTTCTTCATAGATGCCTTCTGGCAAATGCATTGCACGGCGATGCTGGACCACCCGCCGCGGTTCGTCCTTGGCGAACGAGAACGCCGCGATCGCTTCTATCGCTTCCTGGAGGCGACATGGATGGCGCAGCAGCTTCCTCTGGCGCTTCTGCTCTTCACGCTGGGCGGATTGCCGTGGGTGGTTTGGGCCATTGCCGTGCGGATATCGGTGTCATTGATCGGACATTGGCTGGTCGGTCATTTTGCCCATCGAGACGGCCATCAGGGCTGGAGTGTCGATGATGTTGCCGTGCAGGGTTATAACCTGCCGCGTTTTGGGCTGATGACCTTTGGCGAGAGTTTCCACGGTAACCATCACGCTTTTCCGGAATCGGCCAGGCTCGGCATCGAGCCGGGCCAGTTGGATCTCGGCTGGTATTTCATCCGGCTGCTGGCAAGTCTCCGTCTGGCTTCGGCAATCAAGCTCCCGCACAGGATTGCGCCAAGGCGAGGGTTGAAGCGTGTCAACGCGTCCGAAACGGCTGGTGATCGCGCAAATCCGCCCTGGGCACGCGAAATCGGCCTCTAAGCCTATTCGATCCGATCGAGAAATGCCCGCACCTCGCGATTGAAGAGGTCCGGTTGCTGGAGCGGCGCGAAATGGCTGACATCCGGCAGGAGCACGAATTCCGCGTCCGGGATCGTCCTTGCCAGATAATCGGCATGTTCAGGCTTGATGAACTCGTCGTGTTCGCCGAGCACGATGGAAACCGGAACCTTGATGCCTGCTAGTCCTTCGGCCGTATAATTCGGCTCCGTCGACATCATCTTCGACACGTCGGCGACGAAGGCCTCGAACTCGTCAGGCGTCGCCGATAGCGCCTGGTAATCCTTCCTGTGGCGGCTGAAGCAGCGGTCGATGATAGGAGTCGCCTTGAATTCCTTGGTACCGCTGGGATCCATGTTGCAGGCGAAGAAGAACACGCCGCAGACCCGCTCCGGATTCTGGTCGGCGAGGATCAGCGACGTGCAGGCGCCGTCGCTCCAGCCGACGAAGGCCGCTTCCTCGATCCCGGCGTGATCCATCACGGCCAGCACATCGGAGGCCATCAGGTGATAGGTATAGGGACGGTCGTCACGGGTGCTGCGGCCATGGCCGCGGCTGTCGATCACCACGACCCGGTGGCCGGCCTCGACGAGATCGGGAACCTGATAACCCCAGTTGCC
Source organism: Rhizobium sp. BK650 (assembly GCF_014195325.1). GTDB lineage: Bacteria > Pseudomonadota > Alphaproteobacteria > Rhizobiales > Rhizobiaceae > Rhizobium. The sequence continues at coordinate 418,965 of NZ_JACIBK010000002.1, forward strand.
ACTATTGCCGAGCCCGCCATGCAGCAGGATGACGGCCGGACCGGCGCCGTAACTCGCATACCAGATACGCGAGCCCTTGTTCTCGACGAAGCCCTGCTCGTTCGAAGGCGGCAATGGCGGCGCCCCCTCGGCCTCGAATCTCACCAGCTCATCATCCGTTGCAGTCATCGGCTCCTCCTCTGTTACTCCCTCTTTAGACGACGAGATGCGCTGCAATTCGACAGGGTCAAATAAAAAAGCCCACCCGGGTGACGGATGGGCTTCGATAGCAGCGAGCTCGCCGAGATTACTTCGCGAGCTTTGCCAGCGCGGCAACCAGACCCTGCGTCGAGGAATCGTGGTCGGCAGCGCTCTCCTTGCCTTCGACGACGGGCAGCAGGCCGGTCGCCAGTTCCTTGCCGAGCTCCACGCCCCACTGGTCGAAGGAGTTGATGCGGAAGAGCACGCCTTCGACGAAGACGCGGTGCTCGTAGAGCGCGATCAGGCGGCCGAGAGCGTAGGGCGTCAGCTTGTCGTAGACGAAGGTGATCGACGGGCGGTTGCCGGTAAAGACGCGGTGCGGGGCGATGAAATCGGCCTTCTTGTCGTCCATGCCCTTGTCGGTCAGCTGCTTCTTGGCTTCCGCGAAGGTCCGGCCCTTCATGAGAGCTTCCGACTGCGCGAGAACGTTGGAAATCAGAAGCTGATGCTGGTGGCGCAGTTCCGGCTCGAAGCCGTTGGCGGCGATCATGAATTCAGCCGGGATGATGCTCGTGCCCTGATGGATGAGCTGGTAGAAAGCGTGCTGGCCGTTGGTGCCGGGCTCCCCCCAGGCAACAGGGCCGGAATTGCCTTCGACCGGCGTGCCGTCGATGGTCACGCCCTTGCCGTTCGATTCCATGTCGAGCTGCTGCAGATAGGCCGGGAAGCGCGACAGGCGCTGGTCATAGGGCAGGATGGCGCGCGTCGGGTAACCCAGTACGTTGCGGTGATAGAAGCCGATAAGGCCGAGCAGCATTGGCAGGTTTTCGGTAATCGGCGCCTTGCGGAAATGGTTGTCGATGGCATGCGCGCCATCGAGGAACTTGCCGAAATTCTCCGGGCCAACGGCGATCATCAGCGGCAGGCCGATCGCCGACCAGATCGAGTAGCGGCCGCCGACCCAATCCCAGAACCCGAAGACGCGTTCGCTTCCGATGCCAAAGGCCGAGACCTTGTCGAGTGCCGTCGAAACGGCGGCAAAGTGGTGCTGAACGGCCGCTTCACCAAGTGCGTTGGCGATGAACCTGCGGGCCGTCTGCGCATTGGTCATCGTCTCGACGGTGGTGAAGGTCTTGGAGGCGACGATGAAGAGCGTCGTTTCCGGCTGAACCAGCTTCAGGATATCGGCAATATGAGCGCCGTCGATGTTGGAGACGAAATGGGCGCGCGGGCCGTCATGGAAGGGCGCGAGCGCCAGCGTCGCCATGACCGGGCCGAGATCCGAACCGCCGATGCCGATATTGATGACATCGGTGATCTTCTTGCCGGTCGCGCCCTTCAGCGCGCCCGAGCGTACGCCGTCGGCAAATTTGCCCATGGCTGTCAGCACGGCGTTGACGTCAGGCATGACATCCTTGCCATCGACCAGGACAGGCGTGTTGGAACGGTTGCGCAGCGCGGTGTGCAGCACGGCGCGGTCTTCTGTGAAGTTGATCGCCTTGCCGGAGAACATTTCCTCGCGCTTCTTTTCGACGCCGCCTTCTTCGGCGAGCTTGATGAGAAGCTTCAGGATCTCGTCGTTCACGGCCGTCTTGGAAAAATCCATCAGCAGGTCGTCAAGCGAAACGGAAAAATGCGAGAAGCGCTGCGGATCGGCTGCAAATGCAGCGCGCAGATCGGTAGCCTTGGTGGCAGCCGCGGTGCTCTTCAGCTGTTCGACGATGGCATTCATGGGAGACTCCTTTGGAGGCGGAGAGGGTTGCGGAAACTATTCTCTTTCCCGCAGTCAAATCAAGTTCAGCCATATGTCGAAATATGAAAAAAGCCACCCGTGACAAGCGGATGGCCCTCAATTTCACAAGACCGTCAAATTCAGCCGCGCAGGTCCTTGCGCAGGATCTTGCCGACGGGTGTCTTCGGCAGCTCGGTGCGGAATTCGATGAAGCGCGGTCGCTTGTAATTGGTGAGATTGGCCGAGCAATGAGCCCTCACATCGGCTTCGGTAAGATCGGGGTCTTTGCGTACGACGAAGAGCTTCACTGCCTCACCCGAGTGCTTGTCCGGAACGCCGATTGCTGCGGCTTCGAGAATGCCCGGATGCATGGCGGCCACTTCCTCGATCTCGTTCGGATAGACGTTGAAGCCCGAGACCAGGATCATGTCCTTCTTGCGGTCGACGATCTTGGTGTAGCCGCGCTCGTCCATGAAGCCCATGTCGCCGGTGCGGAAATAGCCATCCGGCGTCATCACCTGCGCTGTCTCTTCCGGCTTGTTCCAGTAGCCGGCCATGACCTGCGGACCTCGGATGCAGATCTCACCGATCTCACCCAGCGGCAGTGAATTGCCCGCCTCGTCGCGGATGTCCAGTTCTGTCGAAGGAATGGGAAGACCGATCGAGCCGGTGAATTCAGGAGAATCGAAGCGGTTGGCTGTGGCGACAGGCGACGTCTCCGAAAGTCCATAACCCTCGGTGATATGCGAGCCGGTGACCTTCAGCCAGCGCTCTGCCACCGGCCTTTGTACGGCCATGCCGCCGCCGAGCGACATGACCAGCGATGAGAAGTCGAGCTTGGCGAAGTCAGGATTGTTGAGCAGCGCGTTGAACAGCGTGTTGAGGCCCGGGAAGATATGGATATCAGACTTCTTGAATTCCTTCACCAGCCCCGGAATGTCGCGCGGATTGGCAATCAGCACATTATGGGCGCCGAGCGACATGCCCATCAGCGAATTCACCGTGAGCGCGAAAATATGGTAGAGCGGCAGCGCGCAGAGGAAGTTCAGCACATCAGGCTGCTTCTTCTTGTCGAAGGCGGATTTCAGCCAGAGCTGCAGCTGCATCTTGTTGGCAAGCAGGTTCTGGTGTGTGAGCACCGCCCCTTTGGCAATGCCGGTCGTACCTCCTGTATACTGCAGGAAGGCGATGTCGCGGCCGGAGAGCGCGACGGGCGCAAGCGTCTTTTTCGCGCCTTCGGCGAGCACCTGCCGGAAGCTTTTATGTTGCGGAATGGCCCAGGATGGTACCAGCTTCTTTTTCCTACGGACGATGAAATTGACGATATGCCCCTTGAGCCCGAGCATTTCGCCGAGAGAGGTGACGACGACATGACGCAGGTCGGTCTTGTTGATCACCTGCTCGACAGTGCGTGCGAAGTTTTCCAGAACGAAAATCGCCTTGGCACCGGAATCGTTGAGCTGATGCTCGAGTTCGCGCGGCGTGTAAAGCGGATTGACATTCACCACGACCAAGCCCGCACGCAGGATGCCATAGACCGCGACGGGGTTCTGCAGCACGTTCGGCATCATCACTGCAACCCGATCGCCTTTCTGCAGGCCGACGCTCTGCAGCCAGGCAGCCACTTTGCGGGTCTGTGTCTCTAGCTCGCGATAGGTCATCGTCTTGCCCATGCTGGCGAAAGCTTTGCGATCGGCAAAGCGCGCGCAGTTCTTTTCCAGGAGGTCGGGAAGCGATGTGAATTCCAACGGGGGAATCTGAGCCGGAACGATGTCCGGATAGGTGGCAAGCCATGGTTTTTCCGGTTTCGCACCACTCGGGTGGACGGAAATGTTGCTCATTTTCTCTCTCCCACTCGGCCGCCGAAACCCGATTTGCATCGGCATCGATCGGAAGATTCCTCCATCTCCCGCCAAGGCAGCTTATGCCATCGCTTGAACGGTTCAAGCAACTTGAAGCTACAATAACCTTAACGTAAACGTCAATATCGCCGAACGCGTGGGCGGGAACGAGAAGCGGGAACTTTGAGGCAGAGGGCGCGTTTTGCCGGTGTGGGTGAAACCACCAGGAAACGATAAAAAGGAGGTTCACAATGCTCAATCAGGATACTGACGCCACTCGCCGCGACCCTAACGTGAAGGATACGCCTACGCTGATCGCCAGCGACCGCGTTGAAGGCACTCGCGTCTATGGTGCCGATGGCAAACATATCGGTTCCATCGAGCGCCTTATCCTCGGGAAGCAGGATGGTCGCGTTGCCTATGCCGTCCTGAGCTTTGGCGGCTTCCTCGGTATCGGCCACGATCACTACCCGCTGCCTTGGGAAAAGCTCACCTACGATACCCAGTTGGACGGTTATCGCATCGATCTCACCAAGGAGCAGATCGAGGGAGCGCCAAGCTACGCGGATGATGACGACACCTGGTACAATGAGAATGGCCGCCGCGTTTATGATTACTACGGCGTGCCGCCCTACTGGATGTAACACCATCCGCGAGGACGAGCCGGATGAGGCCCCGCGAGAGCGGGGCCTTTCAGTTTGCGTTCACGAGATCATTGGCAGAACGCAGTACCGTCCCAAGGATGATATCCTCTGCCGACAGCTGCCTGTCGGTCGTTATCCGGAAGACGTGCCTTTCGCCGGGCAGCAGGGTCACCAGCATGGAATCGACGACCGCCGCCGGATCGAGCCGATCCGCCATCAGGCAGAGATCTTTCAGGAAGCTCTTTGCCGTGACAACGACCTCGTAGCCGCCTGCCGATTTCGCCAGTGAAATATCGAGCGCCGGGGCTGGAAGCTTCAGTTCGATATCCTCGACGAAAAAATGGAACGCGCGCTTGTCGAGCATCTGCACGACGATGACTTCCTCGTCCGCTGCGCCGGCCTTTGCGATATCCTCCGGTAGAGGAAATTCCTTCGCTTCGAACCGGTCGCAGAGCAGCCGCCAGAATTCGAACTCCGCCAGAACGGTACCATCGAGCCGCATGCGCTTGCCGCTGATCTTCGAGCGCCAGAACAGCGTCTGCTCGTTGACGGCGATCGCCGAAAGACCATCATCGCGCGGTTGGATGGTCAGCAGGCGAGGGTGGAAGGCCTGCTGCATCGCATACCAGAGCGGCTTGCGCCTTCCGGCGGAATCGAGTGCTGCCCAGGACGTGACGGGCCAGCAATCGTTGAACTGCCAGACGACGGCGCCCTTGCAGATATCGCGGTGCGAGCGCATGTGCTCGACGGCGAACCGGATGGCGCGGGCCTGATTGAGCTGGGTCGCGAAATGCCAGTCATCCATCGTTTGCGGCACGGGCATATGCCCGGCAAGCCCCTTGATGAGCTTGTCATTGCCCAGGGTCGCCTTCTGATGATGGAAGATGCCGCGCGATTCTGGCGTCAGCGGTTCGTCATGCACGCTCTCCTGAAGGGTCGACCATGTCGGCGGCGCTTGCCAACCGAATTCGGAGCAGAAGCGTGGGATGTAATTGCGGTAGACCTCATAACCGACGTCGTTCCACACGTCCCAGATATGCTTGCAGCCATGCCGGTCGTCATTCGGCTCGATATCCATGGAGCCCGAATAGGGGCTGCCGGGATAGTAGGGCCGGTCAGGATCGAGTTCCGCGCAGAGCTTTGGCAGGACATCGAGATAATAGCCAAGCCCCCAGCTCACGCCGGTCTTGATAATCGGCCGCCAGCCCCACTCGTCGAAGCCCCAGATATTCTCGTTATTGCCGTTCCAGATGACGAGCGATGCATGCGGCATCAGCCGCACGACATTGTCGCGCACCTCGGCGACGATCTCACTGCGCAGCGGCTCTTCTTCCGGATAGGAGGCGCAGGCAAAGAGGAAATCCTGCCAGACCAGCATACCGGCCCGGTCGCAGGCTTCGTAGAACTCGTCCCGCTCGAAGATGCCGCCGCCCCAGACGCGCAGCAGATTGATATTGGCGGCCTTCGCCTCATCGATCCGCACCGCATAGCGCTCCGCCGTAACGCGCGAGGGAAAGCAATCATCCGGTATCCAGTTGGCGCCACAGGCAAAGATCGGCACGTCGTTGATGACGAAGGTAAAGGCCGAACCATGCGCATCCGGCGAAGTATCGAGCCGCAGTGACCGGAAGCCGATTTGCTTCGAGTAGCTGTCGAGCAAATCGCCGCTCTCGTCTTCCAGCCGGATCTCCAGCGGATAGAGCGGCTGAGCGCCGAGATGATGCGGCCACCACAGCTGCGGCGAGGGGACGCGAACTTCGAACGAAACCTCCTCCGCATCCGCTTCGACGACGACCGTCTGCGTCACGTCACCGATCTCGGCCGTGAGCGTCGCCGGTCCGGCCTCGCCATGTCGCGCTATCAGCGCATGCACCCTGACCAGGCCATCACCACCGGCAAGTGTCGCCGAAACACGTGTTTCGGCAAGCCGCGCCCGATCCCAGCTTTCCAGCCGCACCGGTTTCCAGAGCCCGGCCGTGACCAGCGTCGGACCCCAGTCCCAACCGAAATTGCAGGCCATCTTGCGCATTAGGTTGCCCGGCCCCGGATAGTTGTTCGGGCGGTAGCCGTAATGTTTCTCCATCTCCGCGCCATAGGAATAGGCGGAGTGGAAGGTGACGCTCAGTTCGTTTGCACCAGATCGCAGGAGAGACGAAACGTCGAAGCGATAGGTGCGGTGCATGTTGAAGGTACGACCGATCTCCTCGCCGTTCAGCCGGATCGTTGCGATCGTATCGATGCCGTCGAACACGAGCTCCCGCATCGCGCCGTCATTCGGCCCCGCCTCGAAATCCAACCGGTAGACCCATTCCGTCTTCCCGATCCAGTCATTGGTGATCTCGTTGATATCGAGATAGGGGTCGGGGATCAGCCGGTTTGCGAGCAGGTCGAGATGCACGCAGCCAGGCACCGTTGCCGGAATGATTTCAGGCAGACCGGTTCTTCCTGTATCGTTACAGGAAAGCGTCCAGCCGTTATGGATATCTCTCCTCACGATCATGTCAGCCTCTTATGTTTTATTGAAAACGGCCGTAGCGCTGCAGCACTTCGATCTTGTAGCCGTCGGGATCGGTGATGAAGAAGAACAACCCGAAGAGCTTTCCGTCGCGGTTGAGTTCCACGAGCTTGCCGGGATTGAGGCCGAGATCCGTCAGCCGCTTATGCTCAACCTGCACTTCCTGGACCGATAAGGCGAGATGTCCGTAAGCGTCGCCAAGGTGATAGGGCTCGATACGGCCCTTGTTGACCGTCAGTTCCAGCTCGAAACCGGTCTCGTCATTGCTCATATAGATCAGCGTGAAGGTCTCGAAATCGACGCGGTCGGCGACCTTGAGCCCGAAAACCTTGCTGTAGAATTCGACCGAGCGCGCCTCATCCAGAACGCGGATCATGGAATGGATCATCTTGGCCAAGGCGGTCTCCCATTACTACTGTCTCCGCTGCCTTGGTAGCCGTCCTCTCAAGTCGGACGCAAGCCCATTCTGCGGGTGATCGCACCTTCGAGCAGGCCGACGACATCATAGATCAGCACCGCCATCAGGCCGACGATCAAGCCGCCCTGCAGGATGAAGGCGGTATTGTCGGAAATGAGCCCAGCGATGATGACCTCGCCGAGTCCCTTGGCCGCAACGGTCGAGCCGATCGTCGCCGTCCCGATATTGATGACCACTGCGACCTTCAGCCCTTCGAGGATCAATGGCAGCGCCAGCGGCAGCTCGACCTGGAAGAGACGCTGCGTGCCGTTCATGCCCATGCCGTCGGCTGCGTCCAGCACCTGCGGCGATACCTGCTTGAGGCCCGCGACCGTATTCTCGAAGATCGGCAGCAGGCCGTAGAGAAAAAGCGCGATCAGCGTCGGCGCGGCACCGAATCCAGTGGCGGGAACGGCAAGTGCCAGCACCGCCACCGGCGGGAAAGTCTGCCCGGCATTGGCAATCGCCCGCGACAGCGGCAGGAAATCCGCCCCGCTCGGCCGGGTGACGAAAATGCCGCCCAGCACGGCAAGTACCGCGCTGCCGATGATGGAGACGAAGACCAGCTCCAGATGTCCGAGCGCCAGAGAAGCCAGGCTGTTCTGCGTGTAGACCGGCGGTGCATTGTTATTGGTGAGCGGCACCAGCATGAAGGAGAGCCACTCCGTCCTGAAGATCAGGATGAGCAGCACCACCAGTGCCAGCGTGCGAAAGAGATTGGCGACGATGAATTTCATGCCTTGCGGCCCAGTTCGAGCAGCCGTTCCATCGAGATCGAACCGACCGGCGCCTGGTTGGCATCCTGCACCGCTGCCTCGTCGACGCCCTGCCAGATCATTTCGGCAAGTGCATCGCGCAGGCTGAGCGACTGTGCCAGCGAATAGGGCAGACCGGGTTTGGCGGGCTGCATGCTATCCTTCAGCGGCGTCAGCGACATCAGCTTCAGCGCCCGGTCCGACGTGCCCGTCAATTGCTGCACGAAGGGATCGGCGGGCTCGGTCAGGATCTTCTCCGGCGTCGAGCACTGCAGCATCTTGCCGCCGCTCATGACTGCGATCTGGTTGCCGAGATGGAAGGCCTCGTCCATGTCATGCGTCACGAGCACGACCGTCGTCCCGAACTGTTTCTGGATCGCAAGGAGATCGTCCTGCGCCTTGCCGCGGATGACCGGGTCGAGCGCGCCAAAGGGCTCGTCCATCAACAGCAGTTCCGGTTCGGCTGCCAGCGCCCTGGCCACGCCGACGCGCTGCTGCTGGCCGCCCGACAGTTGATGCGGATATTTCTCCGCGAAGGTTGCTGGGTCGAGATTGAAGAGGCTGAGCAGTTCTCTCACGCGTTTGTCAGTCCGGGCTGCATCCCAGCCGAGCAGTTGCGGAACGGTGGCGATATTTTGCGCCACCGTCCGGTGCGGAAACAGGCCGTGGCCCTGGATGGCATAGCCGATCTTGCGGCGAAGCTCCGTCGCCGGCACGTCCATGATATCCTGTCCGCCGACGAAGATCTGTCCCTCGGTGATCGGCACCAGCCGGTTGATCATTCGCATCAGTGTCGATTTGCCGGAACCCGACGTGCCGACGATGACGGTGATCGAGCCCTTATCGACACTGACAGAGACTTTGTCGACGACGGTTGCCGAGCCGTAGCGCTTGGTGACGTTCCTGATCTCGATCATGCTCATGCGGCTGGCCCCTGGATGCTTTCGATGACCGCATCGAGGATGACGGCCGAGGAGAAGGCGAAGAAAACGGTCGGCACGGCGCCGAGCAGGACAAGGTCCATGGCCGTCTGGCCAAGCCCCTGGAAGATGAAGATGCCGAAGCCGCCACCGCCGATCAGGGCGGCGATCGTCACCATGCCGATTGCCTGCACCAGCACGATGCGGATACCGGTGAGAATGACCGGGAAAGCAAGCGGCAGGTCGATTCCAACAAGGATCTGCCGGCGCGTCAGCCCCATGCCGGCCGCCGCATCGCGCACCGAGGGATCGACGCCTTCGAGGCCGACGACCGTGTTGGCGACGATCGGCAGCAGCGAATAGAGCACGAGCGCAATCAGCGCCGGCGCCGTGCCGATGCCGCGAATGCCGATATCGGCGGCAAGCGGCACGTTCGCGGCCAGATAACCGAGCGGCAGCATCAAAATGCCGAAGAGTGCGAGGCTTGGAATGGTCTGGATCAGGCTCAGCGTCCGCAGCACGATCGCGCGCAGTTTCGGCACCCAGAAGCAGAGGATGCCGAGCGGCAATCCGAGAACGATGGCGATTGCGAGCGAACCGAGGGCCAGAACCAGATGCGAAACCGCCTCGGTCCAGAACTGAGCCGAGCGCGTGGAAAATTCCCTCAGGATCGACAGGCTGTCGAGCATGCCTGAGGAAAGGCAGATGCCGAGCAGTGCCGTATAAGCGACGAGGACCACAACCCGCATCCAGGGCGTCAGCCTGATCTTCACCAGCGCGTCTGAAATGATGAGGCCGATGACCCCGAAGAGCACCCAGAAGCTCCCGCCCGGTGTCATGCGCGCCACGGTACTGCCGGGCGGTGTCGCAGCCGTCGCGGTCAGCCCGATGGCGGCGATCAGCGCTGCAAGGCAAAGCGTGCCGAGGGCGAGCCGGATGAAAGCGTTGCGCAGGAAGAGCGTTGCCAAGGCTGTGGCAACCAGCAGAGCCAGCAGGATGAGGACTGATGTTTGGGGAAGAAGCTGCGTCAGCAGCATCGGCCTGCCGGCGGCGATCCGGTTCGCCTTTACATAGATGAAAGGCAGAAGCGCCGTTGCGGCAATGCCGCCTGCCACCAGTACGACGCCGAGCCGGTCCAGCTTGCGGACCGCTAAGGTTTCTTCCATCGATCCACCCCTGTCCGGAAAGTGCCCCGCCCGAATGCCGGACGGGGCATCAAGCGATTACTTCAGGAATCCTTTTTCCTTCAGGTAGGCTTCTGCAACGGACTTCGCCGGCTCGCCATCGACCTGGATCTTGGCGTTGAGCTTGCGCAGCTCGTCTGCCGTCAGGCTCTGGAAGATCGGAGCAAGGATTTCCTGGATCTTCGGATTTGCCTGCAGCACGGCTTCGCGGATGATCGGGGTCGGCGCGTAGACCTGCTGCACGTTCTTGTCGTCTTCGAGAACCGTCAGTTCGGCCGCCTCGATAGCTCCGTCGGTGCCGTAGACCATCGCGGTATTGACGCCGTTCGTCTGATCGGCTGCAGCCTTGATCGTTGCGGCCGTATCGCCGCCCGACAGCACGACTTCCTGATCCGGCTTCAGCGTGAAGCCATAGGTCGTCTGGAAGGCAGGCAGGGCGCCGGCGGAGTTCACGAATTCGGCTGATGCCGCAAGCTTGGCGGCACCGCCGCCGGAAACCCACTTGCCGAAATCGGACATGGTCTTGAGCTTGTTGGGGCCGGCGACGTCGTTCCGTACTGCGAGCGCCCACGTATTGTTGGCCGGTGAGGGCGTCAACCAGACGATCTTGTTGGCGTCGTAATCCAGCTTCTTGGCTTCCTGGTAACCCTGCTCGAGGTTCTTCCAGGCGGCGTCATCGGCCTTGTTGAAGAAGAAGCCGGCATTGCCGGTATATTCCGGATAGATATCGATTTCGCCAGCCGTGATCGCCTTGCGCACGACGGGCGTTGCGCCGAGCGCGATACGGTCCTGCGTCTTGATGCCGTTGGCTTGCAGCGCGAGTGCAATGACGTTGCCGAGCAGGGTGCCTTCGGTGTCGATCTTCGACGAAACGACGACATCAGCGGCGTGGGCCGCGCCAGCCGCAAAGGCGGAAAGCGAAACGGCGAGTGCGATTTTCCTAAGCATGATTATCCCCTTGGTTGAACACCGATAAACCTCGCGAAAGCCCCGGACGCGAAGCCTGCGCGCATGAAACAACAGCCGGCAGATCGGCTTTGAGGCCATCATGCCGGAAATACGTGCGTCATGGAAATAGTGTGCGTGCCCGAAAATTCGATGCCCGAAAATCGAAGCAGCCCCCTCCAGTATTCGCTGTCGCGGCGCGATTATGGCTGTCAATGCAGATCCGTGCGCGGAATTGCATTCCCTTTTCCAAGGCCGGCGCGATTTGTTTTTGTCCCCTTGCGTGTTCCCACGGTGTTCCGGTGCTTTTGAGCGGTTCTGCCGCCGCCCGGATTTCTTATGGATTGAACGATAGCCTGCGTGTTTCTGGGCTGGGATATCTTTTTTCACGAACACGTCATATCCTCCGCCTTTTCAGTAGTTTCCGGAGAAAGACTTGCATCTCGGCTCCCTCTTCATCGCAAGCCATGTCCTGTCTTCCGGCTCCATGCGCCAGACGGCGCGCCGCTTCGGCATCTCCGTCTCGACCGTGTCTGCAGCGATCGATAATCTGGAGACGGAGCTTGCCCTGAAGCTCGTCGAACGTTCCTCCGGCGAACTGGTCGTTCTGCTTGCCGGAGGCAGAGTTCTTGAGGGCTTGGCGCCGATCCTTGCTGCAATAGGGCAGTTCGGCGACAAGTTCGGTCATCGTGAACCGGAAGCTTACGGACAATGGGCCGCCCGCATCCCGGTCAAGCTTGTCACCATGGAACGTTACCTAGAGGTTGCCGACCAGGGCAGCATCAATCGCGCGGCCCGGCGTCTGCACCTTGGTCAGCCGCAGCTTTCGCTACAGATTGCCAATCTTGAGAAATTCTTCGCCGGCAGGCTCTTCGAGCGACAGGCTCAAGGCTCCGCACTGACGGAGGAAGGCCGCTTTGCCTATACGGTCTTTTCCACCATCAGCCTTGCCTGGAACGAACTGAAATCCGCTGCGGACGAACGCTATCAGCGCGCCGCCCGCTCGCTGCGCATTGGCGCCATCATCCCGACGGGCTCGGAAAGCTGGGTTGCACGTTGCCTGGGTAGCCTCGTCGCCGAGTGGAATACGGGTCGCAACAAGAATGCCTTATCGCTGGTCTCGATGACAGCGGACGATCTGCGCGAGGCGTTGAAATCCGGGCGCATCGACGTCGCAATCCTCGATTCCGTCTTCGGCCTGGAAAGCTTCCGCCATCGCGAATTGCTGCACACGGACATGGTGGCGATCGCCCCACTTGATAGCGAGGAAGCGACCGCTACGGAACTCGTGGCTAACCATCCGATCTGCACCCCGAGTCCGCGCACCGGCATCGGCCATGCCGCCATGGCCTTCGGTTATGATCGTACGCTGCATCGCCGCCTTCGCGACCGAGACATCACCGCGGCGGATTCGCTGCCCGTCATCGTCGATCTCGTCGCCAATCACGGCTATGTCTCCTTTCTCGGCCGCGTCAGCGCCATGCCGATCGCCGACCGCGTGCGCATCGTCGAACTCGAGGAGCCTATGCCCATGTCATATCATGTGGCCTTCAATCATCGGAAAGCGGCTGCTGACGCTTGCGACCTGCTGATCGCGACCGCGGCGAAAATTGTCCCGCCACCTGTCGCGAAAGATGCCGCCTTCGCGTAAATAGGCTGCGGCAGGCCGCAGCCTGCGAAGATGAGTACGACATGTATGCCATGCGCCGTACAACTTCAGTGGTCGGCTGAACTCGAATGCACGCTCTCCAATGCCTTCTGGCCGGCCAGGCGTAACGCTGCCTGCGCTACGAGATGGGCGATCCGGTCCGACAACTCCGGGTCCGATACGGCTCGGGCAAGCGTTACGCCGCCGCTCAGCATGGCGAGCAGCACGATCGCCCGATCTTGTTGCGAACCGATAGGACTGCCTGAAGCATCGTTCTCCGGCAAACCTGCGGCGACCTCGTCGATTAGGCGCATCAGCTCCGCCGTATAAGCAGCGCGCGTATCGTCATCGGCACGCATCACGTCGGAGGAAAGGCTCGGCAAGGCGCAACTTTCGCCGAGATCGCAGGTCCGTTTGTAACCGAGATAGAATCCCACGAAGGTCGTCAGCCAATTTGTCTTGTCGCTGCCTTTGAGGGCTGCAATCCCTTGCCGCAACTCTTCCAAACCTGACTGGACGGCGGTGCGGAACGCTTGGCTCTTGGACTTGAAATGCCCATAGAAGGCGCCGTTGGTCACGCCAGCGGCCTTGGTCAATGCTTCGATGCCGCCGCCACCATAGCCTTCCTTCCGGAAAACTCGGCCCGCTGCCGCCACGATCTTGGACTTGGTCTCCTCTTTATGTTCTGGGCTGTAGCGCATAGTCGACCTTATTGAGAGTGATCGCTCTTTATGGCTTGCATAGAGAGCGATCCACGTTTATGGATAGAGAGTGTTCGGTATATATCAAATGCCGTTCTCGTTCAAATGAGGAGAACCCTATGCCCATTACGCTCACCGTGCCCGAAGGACTGCTATCGTCACAAGCCCAGGCTGAGGTCTTTTCAGGACTGACAGACGCGCTTCTCGAAGTCTCGGAACTGACTGGAAATGCCTTTATGGCGGCCAACATCGTCGGCTCGATCAACGTGTTGCCGAAGGAGCAAATCCTTGCCGGTGGCAAGATGGCGGCGGCAGCCTTTGTCGAACTCAAGCTTCCCGAGATCGCACTGACGACGCCCGAGGCAAAAAGCGCTTTCATTAAAAAGGCAACGGATATCGTTGAAAAGGCGGCCGGGGGACGGCTGAAGCGTGAACATATCTGGTCAAATATCGTCTACGCTCCCGAAGGAGCTTGGGGCATCGCTGGCCGCAGCTACGACAATGCTAGCTTGATCGAGGCTATAGTGAAAACCGGTGTCGCCGGTAGCGGTTCGCGCTGCTGAATCCCTCAAGGCCAGACTGCGAGACGCGATTTCGCAGTCTGGAAGATTATTGGGAGGTCACGTCATGCAGCTTGCCAACTACCTCTTTTTTACCGACCAGTGTGAAGCAGCGCTCGACTTCTATACCAAATGTGGCCTTGGTCGGGTTTCCGCACTCATGCGTCATGGCGAACACGGAGTGCCGCTCGCCAACGAGGCCATGCGCGGAAAGGTCATGCACTCCCGCTTCGAGGGACCGGGTCTTCTTTTCTTTGCATCGGACAATCACGATGCCGAGCCGATGCGAGGCTCCGCTCACATGCTCATCATGGACTACCGCGCCATTACAGATGAATTATTCGCGACACTTGCCGACGGCGGCAAGATCACCACTCATCTCGCGGTGCAGCCGTGGGGAAGCTATTACGGCAAACTCACCGATCGGTTCGGCGTCCAGTGGATGTTGGATTGTCTATCGTAGACAGTCCTGCGATAGACATGCGAAACGTAATAGCCGCCGCGCAGAATAGAGCGCTGTAGCCGGCGATTGGCGGTATTTGGCGGAGGAAGAGGGATTTGAGGACGGTTTTGCTGGAAGTGTGCGTCGATAGCGCCCAGGGCCTCGAGGCGGCAATCGAGGGCGGCGCTGGCCGCATCGAGCTCTGCTCGGCGCTGGAGCTCGGCGGGCTGACGCCGCTGCCGAGCCTGATGCGGATCGCGGCGCAGGCGCCGATCCCTGTCTACGCGATGATCCGCCCGCATGCCGGTCCCTTCATCTTCGACGCGACGGATGAAAAGGCGATGCTGGCCGATATCGATGCTGCCAGAGCCTCAGGCCTTGCCGGCGTCGTCATCGGCGCCAACCGGCCGGACGGCACACTCGACATGCCGCTCATTCATCGCTTGAAGGCCCATGCTGCCGGCCTCGGTTCGACCCTGCATCGCGCCTTCGATCTGGTACCCGATCCGGATGCCGCACTCGAACAGGCTGTCGAGCTCGGCTGCGAGCGCATCCTCACCTCAGGCTGCGTGCCGAAGGCGCTCGATGGACTGGAAACGCTGAAGCGCATCTCCGCCAGGGCAGCCGGTCGCATTTCGATCATGCCAGGCAGCGGCGTGCGCCCGAGCAATGCCGCCGAAATCCTGCGGGCGACGGGTGCTCGCGAAATCCACGGCTCCTGCAGCTCGACCGTTGCCAGTGCCGATCCGCGCGCTGTTTCCTTCGGCTTTGACGTGCCGACCTCGAACCGCACCGATGTCGAGGTCGTCAGGCAGATGCGTGCCGCGATCGATACGCTTTAATCGGCGACCTTGATCACGGCCTTGATGAGGCCGCTCTTCTCATGCGCCCAGCGGGCAAGATCGCGCGGCGCATCGGCAAGCGTCGTGCGATGCGTGACCAGCTTGTCGACCGGAACGAGGCCCTTGGCGATCGAATCCGCGACATGTTCGAAGTCGACGCGCGTTGCATTGCGGCTGCCGATGACCATCATTTCCCGCTTGTGGAATTCCGGATCGGAGAAGCGGATATCGTCTTTGACCACACTGACGAGCACCAGCGCGCCGCCATGGGCGACAAAGCTGAATGCCTTCTCTATCGACGGTCCAAAGCCTGTCGCGTCAAAGACGACATCAAAACCGTCGCCGTCCGTCTTGGCCTTTACGGCATCTGCGGTCCCATCATTGGCGACGATGCCTGACGTAAAGCCGAAGCGCTCCGAGGCCATCTGCAACCGTTCCGCACTCGTATCCAGCAGCGTCACATCGTGACCGGCAATGCGCGAGAAGATTGCCGCGCCAAGGCCGATCGGGCCTGCCCCGATGACGAGCGAACGGGAGCCCGCGGGCGCCAGGGATCGGCGTACCGCATGCGCCCCAATGGCCAGGAATTCGACGGTCGCCGCAGCTTCCAGGCTGAGCCCCTTGGCAGCGTAGAGATTGCCCGCAGGCACCACGATCTCCTCGCAGAAAGCGCCGTCGGTATGAACCCCGAGTACCTTGATATTGGTGCAGCAGTTCGGCTTGCTCTGCCGGCAGGCAACACAGCTACCGCAGGAAAGGTAAGGATTGACGATCACCGGCGTGCCCGAGGCCATCGCCACGCCGTCGCCTGCTTCGAGCACGGTCGCCGAGATCTCGTGTCCCATTACGCGCGGATATTCGAGGAACGGATGCTTGCCCTCAAAGATGTGATAATCCGTGCCGCAGATGCCGACATGGCTGACGGCAAGCCGTACCCAGCCGGGTGCCGGTCTTTCGGGGGAGGGGCGCTCGACGAGATCGAGGACGCCGGGTTCGCGGCAAAGGACTGCTTTCATGACGGTTCTCGCATTGCTGAAATGAAGAAAGCCGGCCCTCTGGGCCGGCTTCGTTTGTATCTCGCTCAGCCCGCCCGGCGCCGGCGAAGCTGATCGAAGTAGACGATGACGATGATCAGCAGGCCGGTGATGATGCGCTGCCAGAACGAGTTGACGTTCAGAAGGTTGGCGCCGTTGTTGATGGTCGCCAGAATGAAGGCACCGATCAGCGGGCCATGCACGGAGCCGACGGCGCCGAAGAGGGACGTGCCGCCGATGACCGAGGAGGCGATCGCCTGCAATTCCCAGCCGTCTGCCTGTGTTGCGTTGCCGATGGCAATACGCGAGGCAAGCAGTACGCCGACGAAAGCTGCAAACGAAGCCGACAGGACATAGGCGAGGTAGATCATCCCCTTGACGTTGACGCCGGAAAGGCGCGCGGCTTCCGCATTCGAACCGACCGCGAAGAGATAGCGGCCCCAGCGGCTCAGATGCAGGAAGACGAAGGAGGGGACCGCCACCAGGATGACCATCCAGAACAGGCTTGGAACGCCAAGGAAATCGGCGCGGGCGAAGTTGCTGAAGCCCTCGTCGGTGATGCTGATCGTCGAGCCGTTGGTGATCAGCAGGCCGATGCCGCGCAGCGATGTCAGTGTCGCCAGCGTGATGATGAACGGCGGCAGGCCCATATGCACGATGCCGAAGCCATGGAAGGCGCCGATCGCAATGCCGATGGCCAGCGTCAGCACGATCGCGGCCCAGAGCGGCACGCCGGTCTGTAAGAGCCAGGCGATGATGACGGTGCAGAAGCCGACGATCGCGCCGACCGAAAGGTCGATGCCGGCGGTGATGATGACGAAGGTCTGGCCGAGGGCCAGGATCGCTGTCATCGCGCCTTGGCGTAGCAGGTTGGAAATGTTGAGCGGCGTCCAGAAGGCCTCGGTAACGAAGCCGAGCACGATCCAGAGGAAGATCAACAACCCGATCAGCGTCAGGCCGAACAGAATGTTCATCTTCCGGCGCGGCGGCGGCGCGACGATTTCGGTGGGGGTGACAGTCATGAGTTTTCTCCCTCTTAGTCTTTTGGCTCAGACGCCGATCGCTTCGCTGAGCACTTCTTCATGCGTCGCCGCGTGGAAATCATGGCTCGCAACGAGCTTGCCGCTGCGGAAAACGTGCAGCCGGTCGGCCAGTTCATAGACCTCGGGCAGGTAGGAGGAGATCAGGATGATGCCCGCCCCCTCCTTCAGAAGCTTGGCGAACAGCCGGTAGATTTCCGCCTTGGTGCCGACGTCGACGCCGACGGTCGGCTCGTCGAAAATGAAAAGCCGGGCGCCGTGGCTCAACCACTTGCCGATGACGATCTTCTGCTGGTTGCCGCCCGACATGCTGGAGGCGGGCACACGCCGGCTCGGCGTCTTGATGCTGAGATCGCGGATCTGCTTGTCGGCATTTGCCGATTCGCGTGTGTGGTTGATGACCGGGCCGTTGCTGAGGCGTCCGAACACCGGCAGGTTGATATTGAGGCCGATCGGCAGGTTGAGGCAGAGCCCCTGGTCGCGCCGGCTTTCGGGCGCCAGTGCAATGCCAAGCTCCATCGCGGTGCGTTCGTTCCTGATGTCGACGCGCTTGCCCATCCAGTGGATTTCGCCCGCACTTGTCGGCTGGCGCCCATAGAGCCCGAGCGCGAATTCGCTGCGCCCGGCGCCGATCAGCCCATAAAGTCCGACGATCTGTCCTGCCTTGACGGAGAGCGTCACGTCCTCGAAGCCCGGGCCTGTGAGACCCCTGACGTCGAGGATTGTCTCGCCGATCGGAATGTCTTCCTTATGGTAGATCTGCTCGATTGAGCGGTTGATCATCAGCGCGATCAGCTCGGCCTCATTGGTCTCGCCGATCAGGCGTGTACCGACATGCGTGCCGTCGCGAAGCACCGAAACGCGGTCGGCAAGCTCGAAGACTTCTTCCATGCGGTGGCTGATATAGACGATGGTGACGCCCTCGCCCTGCAGACGGCGGATCAGCTTGAAGAGCTGGGCGGATTCCTGACGGGTGAGATAGGCGGTTGGCTCGTCGAAGATTAGGAACTGCGTGCCGCGCATGGCCGCGCGTGCGGTGGCGACGAGCTGCTGCTGACCGATCGTCAGCGAACTCAGAAGCGCACCGGCTGGCAGGCCGAAACCGAGATCGTCGAGGACGGACTGCGCCATCTTCTCCATCTGCTTCCTGCGCATCAGCCCGTAACGGTTGACCTCGTCACCGAGGAAGAGGTTGGCGGCCACGGTCAGGTGCCGGCAGAGCACGACTTCCTGGTGGACGGCGTTGATGCCGCGGGCGATCGCCTCGTTCGGCGTCGACAGTCCCACCGGATGGCCGCACCACAGCACCTCGCCCGCCGTGCGGGTGATGACACCGGTGAGCAGTTTGATGAGTGTGGATTTGCCGGCGCCGTTTTCGCCGACGATGGCGTGGATTTCACCGGCAAGGAAGGTCAGCGTCGCAGGCTTCAGCGCCTGCACGTGACCGTAATTCTTCTGCAGGCCTTTCAGTTCGAGGATAGGCGATCCGGCGGGAATTCGATTGGCTTCTTTCAGCGTCGCGCTGTCATCGTGGCGATGACTGACCTCTTCCAGTCCGACCATGGACCTCTCCTCCTCTTGTCACGTCTGCTCCATCCCTGGTGAATCATACCATGGATGAGAAAGGCCGCGCCGGTTTTTACAGCGCCGCGCGTCTTTTAAGACACGCAAAGGACGCTGTAACACTTTGAGTTTCTGCATAATTTTGTCCTTAGATCGATCCGATTTAAGGAATTATGCAGTAGCCGGCGCGGCCGTCTGTCGTCTTACTTGATCTTCGGGTTCAGCAGCGCGTCGATCTTCGGCTCTTTCATGTTCGCCTTGGTGACGAGGTTTGCGCCGGTATCGACATTTGCCGGGACCTTCTCGCCCTTGGAGACGGCAAGAGCGGTCTTGATGCCGTCATAACCCATGCGATAGGGGTCCTGAACGACGAGGCCGGCAATCGCACCATCCTTGAGGAAGCCGACCGTCTTGTCGTCACTGTCGAAGCCGATGACCTTGATCTTGCCACCGAGCTTGTTTTCGGCGATCGCCTGGCCGACGCCCTGCGCCATGATCAGGTTCGAGGCGAAGACGCCGACGAGCTTCGGATTTGCCGTGATCAGGTCGGTCATCATGTTGAGGCCGGTCGTTGCCTGGCCGTCGCCGTACTTATCGGCGACCACCTTCAGGCCCGGATGCTTGGTCTTGATCTGATCCAGGAAGCCTTCGCGGCGCTGTTCCAGCGAGCCGACGCCGGGAAGGTTGGTCAGGATGACGACGTCGCCTTCTTCCTTGCCGGTCGCTTCCTTGATGGCGGCGGCAAGGCCGTCGGCAGCGATACGGCCGCCCTGGACGTTGTCAGTCGTCAGGAACGACTTGAATGCCTTGGAGTCGGCTGCCGAATCGATGCCGATGATCGGAACGGACTTGGCGGCTTCATCGATCGGCTTGCCGAGCGCCTTGAACTCGGTGGGCGAGATCACGATGGCGGCCGGCTTGCCGGCAACGGCGTTTTCCAGGATCGAGATCTGGCCGTTGATGTCGGATTCGGCCTGTGCGCCGAGTTCCGGCACTTTCACGCCGAGATCCTTGCCGGCCTTGCGTGCGCCGGCCAGAACGATCTGCCAGTAGAAAGACGTCGTGTCCTTGACGATGATCGGGATCGTCACCTCGGCGGCAAAGGACGCGGCCGGCATCGCCGTGGCGATGACGGCAGCGCCTGCAAGTGCCGTAAAGGCGCGGCGAGACAGAATGGATTTCACGATATTCATAAGGGTTCTCCTCTCAGGTGCGTTCTCCTCCAATGAAACCGGACCGCTGAACGCAGGCGGACGATTTTTATCGATAAAAAACATTTACGATGAGAAGCTAGCTGAGGTCCAGGCAAATTGCAAGTGCGCTGATCTCGCCTTTATGATTCACTGAATTGCCTCCCAACCGATTGTTTTTATTTCATATACATAAAGACCTAAAATGAGGTCTTTAGTTGAATTGCACCTCATGCGGATGCACGACGCCCTTCTTCAAAATGAGGTTGCCGTACAGTCGGAATTCGGTGGTCGCGACGATATAGGCCGCCTTCCGTGCCATTTCGTAGAAAGCGAAGCGTTCGACGGATGCGATCGGAAAATCACCCGCGCGCCGCGTGACGATTTCCTGGAATTCGGCGCAGACCTCCGGCACCGCCTTGGGGTCGCCGACCACTTCCATCCGCCATGCCGATTGCGGCACGAACGTATCGAGCGGCATGTGGGTGAGGATCGCTTCGGCCATGGCCGTAGCGCTGACGCCATCAGCGCGGATGACGTCGGGGCCCATGCTGCTGGCAGGGAAATTGGCATCGGCGATGACGATATCGTCGCCGTGCCCCATGCTCTTCAGCGCGTAGAGCAGATCGGGACCAAGAAGCGGATGAATACCTTTAAGCATGTTGTCTCCTCAGACCCGGACGGCTTCTTCGCCAAGCGGCGCGGCAACCAGCGTGTAGGGTTCGAATTCGGGGTAGATATCCGCAGGCAGCTGCGGCTCGAAATTTTCCATATTGCGCACGAGGCTCGAAGGTTTCGCGGTGCCGATCAGCACCGAGGAAACGATCGGGTCGCGCAGCGGAAACTGCAGGGCAGGGGCGGCAAGCGGCACGCCGTGGCGCTTGGCCACCTCTTCCATCGCACCGACCTTGCCGAGAACCTCGTCGGTGGCGGGCATGTAATCGAAATGCGATCCCGGCACCGGCCCGGTTGCGAGAATGCCGGAATTGAAGACGCCGCCGACGACGAGCGACGTGCCCTTCTGCCGGCAGAGCGGGATGAGTTCGGCAACGGCAGACCGGTCGAGCAGCGTGTAGCGGCCGGCCATCAGGATCGTGTCGATATCGGCATTGCGCATCACGTCGAGGCAGACGGGCACTTCGTTGACGCCGAGACCGAAAGCCTTGATCGCGCCCGAAGATTTCAGCTTTTCCAGCGCCTTGATGCCGGTATCGAGGAAATTCTTCAGGTGCACGGCATTCCTGGCAGCGCCATGCGTATAGCTGCCGATGTCGTGGACGTAGAGAATATCGATGCGGTTGAGGCCGAGGCGCGCATAGCTGAAATCGACCGACCGCATGATGCCGTCATAGGAATAGTCGTAGTCGGCATCGAAGGAGAGCGGGTCGACATAGCTGTAATCGGGAACAGTGCCTGTCGGCACCGGGCGCAACAGGCGGCCGACCTTGGTGGACAGCACATAATCGTTTTCCGGCTTGTCGCGCAGGAAATCGCCGACGCGTCGTTCGGCAAGCCCAAGGCCGTACCACGGCGCCACGTCGTAGTAGCGGATGCCGTAGCTCCATGCTGTTTCCAGCGTTTCCATCGCCTGTTCGCGCGGGCAGGCGCGGTAAAGGCCGCCGAGGGCTGCGGCGCCGAAGCTGATTTCGGTCACTTCCAGCGCCGTGTTGCCAATTCTCCTCGTCTTCATCATTCCTCCTCGTGAAGACCCGAAATTCAATAAATACTATTCAGAGTGTGGCGCCGAGATGCCACGGGACGAATTCGTTGTCGCCGTAGCCGAAGATTTCACTTTTCGTCTTTTTGCCCGAGGCCGTCTCGACGATCAGATCGAAGATCTCGCGGCCCTTGCCGCTGATCGTCGCATCGCCCGTAACGATCGTGCCGCAATCGATGTCCATGTCCTCTTCCATGGAGGCATAGAGCGCCGAATTGCTGGCGAGCTTCAGTGAGGGGGCGGGACGACAGCCGAAGCAGCTGCCGCGGCCGGTCGTGAACGCGATCATGTTCGCGCCGCCGGCCACCTGGCCGGTGGCCGAAACCGGGTCGTAGCCGGGCGTATCCATGAAGACGAGGCCGGGGGCCGTGACGCGCTCGGCATAGCCATAGACCGCAGTCAGCGGCGAGCGCCCGCCCTTGGCAACGGCGCCAAGGGATTTTTCCAGAATGGTCGTCAGCCCGCCGCGCTTGTTGCCCGGCGATGGGTTGTTGTCGAGCGAAGCGCCGTGCAAAGCCACATAGTCTTCCCACCAGGCGATCTTCTCGTCGAGCTTTTTGGCGACCTCGTCGCTGACCGCGCGGCTGCGCAGCAAGTGCTCGGCACCGTAGATCTCCGAGGTTTCCGAAAGGATCGCCGTACCGCCGGCAGCTGCCAGCAGATCGGCAGCAACACCGAGCGCCGGATTGGCGGTGATGCCCGAAAAGCCGTCGGAGCCGCCGCACTGCAGGCCGATGATGATCTCGCCGACGGATATAGGCACGCGCTTTTCCCGGCCGACATCGGCAGCAATCTCGCGCAACACACCCATGGCGCGCTCGACCGCGCGGCGCGAACCGCCGGCATCCTGAATGTTGAAGTGCCGCTTGGAGGCGCCGGCTCCGCTCTGGCCGTAGAGGGTGAGCTGGTTGACCTCGCAGCCGAGGCCGATCATCAGCACGCCGCCGAAATTGACGTGGCGGGTGTAGCCGGCAAGAGTCCGGTGCAGCACGTTCATGCCGTCGCCGGTCGAGCTCATGCCGCAGCCCTGGTCGTGAACGATCGGCACGAAACCGTCAATGCCGTCGTAATGCGGCAGGATGGTGCGGTTGGCCTCGTCGGCGATTGCCCGGCAGACCGTGGTGGAACAGTTCACGCTGGCGATGATGCCGATATAGTTGCGTGTCGCAGCGCGCCCGTCGGCACGGCGATAGCCCATGAACGTGCGCGCCTTGTCATCAGCACTTGCTTCTTCCGGCGCGGAATTGGCCGTTGCCGCAAGCCTGTCGTTCTCGAAATGGAGATTATGGCTGTGCACGTGGTCGCCCGCTTTTACATCGGCAGTCGTGCGGCCGATCGCCTGGCCGTATTTGACGACCGGCATTCCCTGCGGAATGTCCGTGATGGCGATCTTGTGGCCGGCGTCGATCTTCTGCCGCGTCTTCACATTGGCGACATCGGATCCTTCAGCGATTGGTGCCGTTGCGACCGCGACATTGTCTCCGGCCGACAGGATGATCCAGTTCTGTCTGTCCAATTTCTTCTCCCTAGGGAAGCGTTCGCTACATCGGCGAAATGCGCATTGATTTTGTTTTTTATCTACAATAAACATTTTCAAGTCAACGGGAATATTGATCCTGTGGACGAGGGAGGCAAACAGCCGCATGCGACTGAAAATAAGATAAAAGTCGCTTGAAGAGGCTCCTGGTCCGGCTATGCCCGTTCTCGGCGGCGGGCATCATCGCCGCGTCGCCAGGACCGTCGGGTTGGGCGGAAAGCAGGGTCTGATGGCAAGACAGAATACGGTCTTCAAGGAAGCGTATAATCGATATGCGGCAGCGTTGCGCCTGGACACAGCGCTGCCTTCGGAGCCCGAAATTGCCGCCCAGCTCGGCGTCAGCCGCAGCACGGCGCGCGCCATCCTGACCCGCCTCAGCGACGAAGGCATCATCCGCTGGAACAAGCGCCAGAAGATCGTGCTGCGCCAGCCGACCGATCGCGACTTCTTCCCCTCGGAAGAAACCGACTCACTGCACGACATCATCGAGCGCAGCTTCATGCAGCGCATCCTTTCCGATGAGGCCGCACCCGGCATGCAGATCAACGAGCTGGAGCTCGCCCGCGAGATCGGCACGGGCACGACGAGCGTGCGCGAATTTTTGATCCGCTTTTCCCGCTTCGGGCTGATTGAAAAACGCCCGAACAGCCATTGGACGCTGAAGGGCTTTACCCGCGAATTCGCCTTGGAACTCGCGGACGTGCGCGAAATGTTCGAGCTGCATTCGGCCGCCGAATTCGGCAAGCTTCCCGCCGACCATCATGCCTGGGCCGATCTTGCGGCGATCAAGGCGGAGCATACGTCCGTACTCTCCGATATCGACGACCGCTTCAAGGAATTCTCGGCCCTCGACGAGCGCTTCCACCTTTTGATCCACCGCGCTTCGAAGAATCGCTTCATCGCCGATTTCTACGACGCGATCGCCATCATCTTCCACTATCACTATCAATGGAACAAAACGGCCGCCCGTGATCGCAACGAGCGTGCGATCTACGAACATCTCGATTATATCGCAGCCCTTGAAGCTCGCGATCAGGCAAAGATCGAGGCCGCCTGCCGCGTCCACCTTCGCTCGGCGCGGCAGACGCTGCTGCAGTCCATCCCGCAGACGACGGAAAGTATCTGAATTGTCATCATCAAGGGTGTGCCGTGTGGCCCCCTCATCCGCCCTTCGGGCACCTTCTCCCCGATGGGTAGAAGAGGGAATCGAGACGCCGCGGCATGTCCCTTCGCCCCACAGGGGAGAAGGTGGCCCGAAGGGCCGGATGAGGGGGCCAAACCCACCGATTCCAACCGATCAGCTCTATTCTAACGCGACGCCGCCTCGCTCGCCGCACCTCCCGCACCTTCGCTCTTCACCCCCCGGCCGATCGGAATGAGCCAGGTCGTCGCAAAGGTCAGCACCGCCACGACGACGACGCCCCAGAAGCTCCAGTGCAGCGCCGCATCGAAGACGCCACGCACCGCCGGATCGCTTGCAAGCGCCGAGAGGCCGGTCGGCTCGTTGAGGACATCGTGCAGGCGGTCCGCCGCTGCACCCGTCGCATAATGATCGATCCCGGCATTGAGGATCGCGCCGAGCACGGTGGCGCCGAGCGTATTGCCGAGGCTGCGGGCGAAGATGATCGAGGCCGTGGCGCTGCCGCGCATCGACCATTCCACGCTGTCCTGCACCAAAGCGATGCTGGTGAGGTTGATGAGCCCCATGCCGAAGCCCATGAAGAAGGAGCCGGCGCCGGCGACGGCCGGATGGCTTTCCGGCGTGAGGAACAACAGAAAGAAGGCGCCGAAGGGGAACATGAAGCTGCCGACCCTCAGCGTATTGCGGATGCCGAATGCCCTGAAGAAGCGGCTCGACAGCATCACCGACAAAGGCCAGCCGACCACGAGCATGGTGAGCGTGAAACCGGCGACGATCGACGAGCGGCCGAGCACGCCCTGCACATAGAGCGGCAGGATCGTCGATAGGCCGATCAGCGCCATGCCGGCGAGCAGCATGCAGGCATTGCTGGTTGCGACAAGCCGCCGGCTCCACAGCGCAATCGAAATGATCGGCTCCGGCGTGCGCTTCTCCTGCAGCACGAACAGGATGCCGGTGACGACGAAAACGATCACCAGCGAACTCAGGAACCAGCCCGGCGCGCTCGTTTCCGTCAGGATCGTCAACAGCGCGATGATGGAAATCGAAAACAGGATGGCGCCGAGATAGTCGATCCTGGCGTTCTTATGCGCCACGTCCTCCTTCAGGAAGATCAGGAAGGCGATGATCGACAGGACGCCGATCGGCAGGTTGATCCAGAAGATCCAGGCCCAGGAGATCGTATCGACGATAATGCCGCCGGCGAGCGGTCCGACGACCGCCGAGGTTGCCCAGACCGTTGCCATCACGCCCTGCACCTTGCCGCGCTCTTCGAGCTTGAACAGGTCGCCGATAATAGTCATCGTCACAGGTTGGATCGCACCGGCGCCAAGCCCCTGCACCAGACGGAAGACGATGAGCGAGGCCATCGACCAGGCCAGCCCGCAAAAGAGCGAGCCGACGAGGAAAACGAGGATGCCGCCGATCAGCACCGGCTTGCGGCCGAAAATATCCGAGAGCTTGCCGTAGATGACCGTCGTCGTCGACTGCGCCAGCAGGAAGGCGGAAAAGACCCAGCTGTAATAAGTGAAGCCGCCGAGCTGGCCGACGATCCGCGGCATGGCGGTGGCAACGATCGTGGCCTCGATCGCTACCATGAAGGTCGCAAGCATGATGGTGGCAACGACGAGCGTGCGGTTGGATCGCTGGGTAGTGGCGGACATGAGAACCTCTCGGGCTTTCTCAGCGAGACGGGTGTCGACTACAGCATCGGTCTGAAAATCGGAATCGATTTTCAGAAAGCCTGATGCGTAGCTTCAGAAAGCTAGAGCGTCCTTTGTGCGTCCGAATGGACGCACGGCGCTCTAGTGGCCAAGTTGCAATGCGTGATGTCGGCAGTCTTTTATGCTCCTGCTGGTAGCAGGTAAAGCGCAAGTGAATCCTTTCTACTATATCGACGAGTTAAACTGCTTCCGGCCCCGGCAAATTTCAAATACAAGGCATTTTGCGAAGGAAGTTTTGGCGGGTACCCGCCGGAAAAGGAGATCTGGCAGGCTGCCAGGGCTCTCGGATGTCAGGATTGCATTTCCGCCAGGTTATTCCCAACTGAAAACCTGACGCAGGCCTGTGAACCGGTCCATCGCGGATGCGAAGGGTTCGGGTCCGGGCACGGAAATGGCAAGATATGATGACGCATGTTTTGGCCGCGAGCGGCGGCGTTAAACAGGTAATTTGCATCAATTGGGGTACGAAATACGGACCGACTTTCATCAACCGGCTGTATGCGATGGTGGCGCGCAACATCACGCCGCCCTTTACCTTCACCTGCTTCACCGACTGCCGGGACGATCTCCATCCCGCCATCCTGTGCGAGGACCTGCCGCCTCTGGACGTTAAGATGCCCGTCAATACGAGAGGCATCTGGCCGAAGGCGATGCTTTGGGGACCGAAACTCGGAAGCCTGAGCGGGCCGGTCCTCTATCTCGACCTCGACCTGGTCGTCGTCTCTTCCCTTGACGGCTTTTTCGAAGTCGGAGGCCCTGACGATGTCGTCATGGCCCGCAACCAGACGACGCCTTTCGAAAGGCTCGGCCAGAGCTCGCTCTTTCGCTTTCCGGTCGGCAAGCTCCTGCCGCTGCAGGAAAAGTTCAGGGCCGACCCGCAGAAGGTGGCCGACGAGTATCAGTACGAACAGCGCTTCGTTACCCGCAATGCACCCGGAGGCGTGAAGTTTTTCCCGCGCCGGTGGGTTCTGCACTTCCGGCAGGACTGTCACTGGGCCTTTCCGCTGAACTATTTCCTCGCCCCGCGCCTGCCCTCCAGCGCCCGCGTCGTCCTCTTCCCGCGCGGCTTCCATCCGCAGAACGCCATCGAAGGGAAATTCGGCCCGAGAGGCCGGGCCGAAACCAGGCTCGAGCACATCAAGCGTGTCGTCCACGCCAGCCAACGCGACGGCAAGCCGCCCTTCCGCTACCTGCGCCACTATATCCTGCCCACGCCCTGGGTGGCCGAGCACTGGCATGAGTGACGGCCAAACTTTCCGATTCAGCGGAACAATTTCTCGCTTTAAATGTTCACTGCCCAGGAAAATCCCTGGGTGCTCTCATGCGTCCTTTTCTGTTCGCAACGTCGCTCTCGCTCGCTGGCCTGGCTGCCGGCGCCAATGCGTCCGAGGCAGATTTTCTCAATTCGCTGGCAGGCGACTGGAGCGGAACCGGCATGGTCCTGACCAGGATCGGCGGCGCGAAAGTCAATGTCTCCTGCAATCTGAAATCCGATGCGAGCCCCTCGACCGTTGACATGAATGGCAGCTGCCGCGGTCTCGCCTTCATCACAAGAAGCTTTACGGCCAATGTGAAGGCAGCCGGCCAACGCTACACCGGCAACTATACCGGCCCCTCAGGCCTGCCTTCCAGGCTTGTCGGCAGCAGGAAAGGGGATGCCCTGACCTTCGATATCACCTGGGCGCGTGTCACCAATGGCGACCGAAGCGCGAATATGATGATCCAAAAGGTGGGTCAGAACGGGCTTCGCCTGCAGACCATCGATCGCGATCCTGTGTCGGGCCGGTCCGTGGTGACGAGCCGCATCGATCTGCAGCGCGAGTGAGGGCGTTAAAAGATGCGGGCGGTCATCGCACCGCAGATCCATCCGACAGCGGTCCGTCGATCCAGGCATAGCCGAGGGAAAAGACATGCTTGGGATTTCCGTAGAGATAGGGCAGCGTCAGGGCCTGTGTTTCGGGCAGTTCAATCCCAGCTGCCTGCAGGCGGGCTGCAAACTCCGGTGGAATCGTCGCGTCGCTCGCCGTGCGGCCGCGCCAGACGATGAGCACCGGTCCATCGGCGCGTGCGTAGCTGCTCGTTTGAGGATCGGGAAAATCGGGTAAGACGGCAGGCACGTCGGGCCATTGCAGGCGAATATTGCCGGCCAGGTATTTGTTCGATGCGATGACGAGAACCGGCTTCCGGCTTTCGCCCAATCTTGATGCGAATTCCGCCATCGGTACGTTGAGGATCGGATAGCTCCCAAGGAGGCCGGCCCCGACGATCCTGAGGGTCAACACCGATACGATAATGACCATCGCCACCGGCACGATCGGCAGAAAACGGCGAATCCCGGCCGACATATCGAAGCCCGCAGCCTGCATTTTCAGGAAAAGGGTGATCGGCAGGACGAGAAGAAACGGGTCGAGCCACCGTTCATGAATATGACTTGCGCCGCCGATGATGACGATGACGACCGAAAGCAGGCTTGCCGCCATCATGCGTTCGATCAATCGTATCAGGGGGCTGGTTGCCCTGAGAGCGCGGAAAAAATCGCGCCGGAAGCAGGCTGCAAACACGGCAATCGGCAGTGCCGTGAAACCGATGATGGCAATGAAGAGTGAGACAAGCCCCTGGCCGATCCGCAGGATCGCGCTCCCCGCTTCGTGGTCGGCGGTCATCCGCTCGAGGGTTGCAGCCGAAGCGCTCTCGATGTTGTCCGGCAGCCACAGCGCATGCGGCAGAACGATGAGAATGGCAACGGCAATCGCGACGAGCATGCGCCAGTCAAAAAGATGGCGGCGCCACTGTCTGTCCGGCAAGACCGCAAGGAAAGCCGCAGCCGGCAGAATGGCGAAATTATATTTGGCGATCAGCCCGACGCCGACGGCGATGCCGACCAGCAGATAGGAGGCAAGCGTCGGCCGCCGAAGCGTCCTGAAAAAACCGTAGAGAAACAGCGAGGTCGCAACCAGAAGCGCCACGGTGTGGGTAAGCTCGCGCTGCGCGAGAAAGCCGACCTGCGGCAGGATAATAAGGCTCAGCATGGCAATGGCTGCGAGCGACTTGTCCTTCAGCGCTTCTCGTGCGGCAAAGCCATAGAACAGATAGCAGAGAAAAAGTAGGATGTTTTTGGGAACCACGAGCGTCCAGAGCGACAGGCCGGCCACCGAAACGACCGCATATTGCAGCCAGTTGTAGAATGGCGGCTGCGGGCCGTAGCCCAAGAGGAGAAACTGCGAGAAGAACGCCTGCTCGGATTCATCAAGGCCGAGCGTGTCGGGCTGTATCAGGCGAAGCACGATGTTGAGAACGAAATAGCCCGCCAGGAAAAACCCTGCCGCCGCAACGCTTTGACCAATGCCGGAGAGCACCGATCCGCGTTCGGCAATCACATTTTCCCCGCCCGGCGAGGGCAACGTGCTTTCAATTGTCATGATAGGCCGACTTGAATGGAGAACATTTAGGGGAGGGTTCGTTGCGATATGTCGTTCGGCCTTGGCCTCGTCTTATGCGATGCGGCATCTCCGGCCTGACCTGGGCCAAGCCCGAGCCAGTCAGTCATTTCTCTCATCGTCGTCGGTCCCCCGGCATTCGCAGGTCGTCTCCTGACAGATCGCAACATGCGGTCGCAAATAGCAAGCCTGTCGCGGGTGGAGATATCAGTAAGTCGGGGCTGAAATTTTCAGGCGTGGCACAGCGGCCACAGGTTGCCGCCGTGGATCCTGCCTGTGATTGGACATCCCTTGAGCAATGCCGTTAGCGCACCGGCATGGGTCCCGTTGAAATACATCGCATTTCTTATAATCAACCGTCGCCGCGCATCCTGCTTCTGATCGGAAGTTCAGAGGAACGAGCATGACTGGCAAGACAATCCCCTACACACTCTTAAGCACGAGCGACGTTCAGAAGATCGCTCCGGTTTCGAACGTGACGCTCTGGCGCTGGGTGAGGGACGGCAAGTTTCCCGCGCCCATACAGGTCGCGAAAAACAACTTCTGGAGGTCCGACGAAGTCGGCGCCTGGATGGATGAAATGTCCTTGAGGCGCGTTGCGTCAAATCCGAAAGCCCCTTCTCAGGAACGCGAATAAGCGTCGGCCCCCCAAGTTTCATCGGAAAATCCATGGATAGAATCTCGCAATACGCGCCATCGCAGGCGGCGGGCGTCTCAGGCTGCGTCGAACGGCTGCGCCGCGACGTTTCCCTGTCTTCGACAGCAGCGCAATACGGCTGCAAGCTTACCCGCAGCGGGCAGGAATTTTCCGCCTGCTGCCCCTTCCACGCCGAAGACACCCCGTCGTTCACGATCTTCGCCGGCCAGGATGGGATCGAGCGTTTCCAGTGCTTCGGCTGCGGCAGGAAAGGCGATGTCCTCGACTTGGTGCAGGAGGTCAGAGGCGTCGATCTTCAGGGAGCGATCCGCATTCTCGGCGGCCGCGACGACATCAGGCCGAACGTTCCCGCTCGGCATGTCCAGGCGGGGAACATCTATGAGGGGCTGGTGCCCCTTCCGCCGCCGGCCGGTCTGCTTCAGGCCGGCCGGCGCATCACGCTCTATAATCCGAAACGCCGGGGGACGCCCTCGGAATGGGGCACCTTCGCCCCATCGATGGTCTTTCCCTATCGAAAGGCCGATGGCTCGCTGTCAGGTTATGTCCTGCGCCGGGATCTGCCTGATGGCGGCAAGGAGACGCCGATGGTCATGTTCGTTCGCCTCCCCGATGGCAAAGAGACCTGGTCGCGCTTCCCCTTCCCGAAGCCGCGGCCGCTCTACGGGCTGGAAACGATCGGCGACGGCAAGCAGGTGGTGATCGTCGAGGGCGAGAAGTGCCGCGACCGGCTCAGCCAGGCGAGCGGGCGAACCGTCGTCTCCTGGCCGGGCGGAACCCAAGGCGCAAAGCACACGGACTGGTCGCCGCTCTCGGGTCGGCACGTGCTGATCTGGCCGGATTTCGACGGTCCGGGCCTGGCGGCTGCCGATGATATCGCCGCCCGCCTGACCGCGGTCGGCGCGCATGTCCAATGCGTCGCCTTCACGGATGCGGCGCACGGGTCCGATATCGAGCGCTACCGTTTCGACGATTGGCGGGCCGGCCGTTTTCCACGCCGCGGCTGGGACAGCGCCGATGCCGTCGATGCCGGATGGACGCAAAGCCAGCTCGACGCCTTCATGAGCGCCACGCTTCGCGACTGGAGGCCAGAGCCGCTTGCTGAGATGCCCGCTGCCGAGATGGAGCCCGTTTCTGAGATGGAGGAGCGGCGCGTCGTGCAGTTCAATCGGACAATTTCTGTGCAGGCCTCCATAAGCGCACGTCCCGAGCCGGTCCCGGATGCGTTCGCCCAAGACCCATATGCGTTCGAAGGCCCAGATGCGTTCGTCCAAGACGATGAGCCGACGCGGGCGATCACGCCTGCCGGGGATGCGCCCCGGAATTTCGGCCGCCTGATGGGCATCGCGCGCTTCGATATCGAACTCGAACAATGGTTGGTCGATCGCCAATGGTTCATCAAGCTCAACCTGCTTTCGGGCGAGTTGGAGATCCATCGTGACAGCGGCATCGTTCCCATGAGCGACGCGCGGCTGGCGGAAATTCGCTTCGAGCTCGCCCGCGCGGCCCGGGGCAGGGAGTCGTCCAAGGACAACATTGTCGATGCCCTGGTGCTGATCGGCGAGCGGCGAGCCTACCATCCGGTGCACGACTATCTCGCCCGTGTCAAATGGGATGGAAAGCCGCGCATCGACACCTGGCTCGTCGATTATTTCGGCGCTGAGGACTCGGCCCTCAACCGCGCCTTCGGCCGCAAGATCCTCTGCGCCGCCGTTCGCCGCGTCAGGCATCCGGGCTGCAAATTCGATCATATGCTTGTCGTCGAAGGCCCTCAGGACATCGGCAAATCCTCCGCCGTCCTGGCGCTCTGCCATGACGGCGACTGGTTCACCGACCAGCTCGAAATCGGCGCCGATGCCAAAGTGACCATCGAAAAAACTGCCGGCCACTGGATCCTGGAAATGCCCGAACTCGACGGCCTGAGCCGCCGCGACATCAACCGCGTCAAATCCTTCATCCCCGCGCGGAAAGATGTCGCCAGGCTCTCCTATGGCCGCTTTGCGACCAAACGCCCACGGCAATTCGTCCTCTTCGGCACCACCAACGAAAGCCGCTATCTGACCGACACCACCGGCAACCGCCGCTTCTGGATCGTCCGCGCCAAGGCTGCTGATCCCACGGGCATCGCGGCGGCGCGAGACCAGCTATGGGCGGAGGCTGCGGAGAGGGAGGCGGATGAGAACCTGTGGCTCGATGACCCGGCATTGCGGAATGCAGCGGCTGGTGTTGCGCATGAGGCATCGGATTTCGGGCCTTGGCTGGAAATCCTTCGCGAGCGCATTCCGGAAGGTCCGCTGAAGATCAAGGCCACGGATGCCTGGAAGCTCGTCGGCTTCGACGGGCCGGAGACCATCAATAAGCTGACGAAGGCTCATCACGCCCATATGCGTGCGGCGATGGTCGGCCTTGGGTTCGAGAAGAAGGATAAAGGCATCCGCTTTCGCGACGGCGAGAGAAAGACGGCCTATCTTCGCGGCGATCCGGACGACGCCCGGGAATGGAGCCCTCACAGTCACGCGCCGGCATATGGCGACGATCCTTTCTAACGCGCACCGACCCTGACAACCCGGCCATCGAGCCGGGTTTTTTGTTTCCCTGGGAATGCGAACCTCCGCCAGGCAACCTCCTCCAGGCATGGAACCTCCGCCAGCGAAGGCAGGTTTTGGCGGAGGTTCGTGGAGGTGGAGGAGGTTATGGAGGAGGTAACCTCCGCCGGGGTAAGTAATTGATCGTAAATTGTTATCACCTGCTGGAGGAGGTGGAGGAGGTTGTTTGCTGAAAGGTACCGCAAGCTGGGTTTTGCCGGCTTTATTGGGCGAAATATAGGGTGCTTCCGGCTACTCTTGGAAAACGCGCTTTAACCTACGCCACCTCCGCCGCGGATCGATGGCGCGGCTTGTCGGCCCACGCGGGGACATCTACAAGGGATAGAGAAACACATGGGTGAGCTTACACGATTGACTATCGAGGGGAAGGATTACGTTCTTCTCCCTGAACCGGACTATCAGGACATGATCGACATCAGGGACGCAGCCGCCGCACAAGCCAGGATCGCGGCCGGCGAGGAAACCTGGCCCGAAGAAGTCGTCGGCGCTCTCGTTGCCGGCAAGCATCCGGTCAAGGTCTTCCGCAAATATCGCGGCATGACGATGGCCGAGCTTGCGGCGGCGGCGACCCTATCGCAGCCCTATGTTTCCGAAATCGAAAGCGGCAAGAAGAGCGGATCGATCGACGCGATGAAGGCGATCGCGGTCGCGCTGAACGTCGACCTGAATGACCTAGTTTGATGCCGATCTTTGCGATCAGGAAGGGGAACCACCGCATCCGGCTACTCTTAGAACAATTCGTTCTCCGCCGCCGTTGCCTTTTCACGACGCAATCGCGGCTTTTGATGATCCGAGCCGATGTGTGTTCGAACGGCTGGATCGAAGGTGAGTTTTGGCCGCGTCGCCCCTATATCCCGCTTTATCCGAATCTCTTCTTTTGAGAGAATGTAGGAGTTGGGCACGGGGGCTATGCTGGGCGGCGGATCAAAATCCAGAGAACATCACTGGTGGCCTGTGGGGCTACAAAAATTTTGGGCAGATAAAAACGGCGATCTAGCTTGGATATCACCGCAAGGAAAGATCGACAGAAAGCGCGTTCGAAACCGCAAGATTGCCAAGAAGGCCCACGGGCACACCATCTTTCATGGTCAGGTTTGGGAAACCAATTTCGAGGGTGACTTTCAATCCGTCGATGATGCCGCGCCCCAAATTGTCGAGACGTTGCTGGGCTTCAAACCGTTCGGCCTAACACCTAGCGAAGCCCTGCATATGTTTCGGCTCCTATTCAAGCGTGATCGGCATCTTAGGGATACATGTCGATTTTACAACCTTGACGAAAATACAAACCGGAAGCTTTTGCTACTTATCCTATCGCTATTGATTAGGGGTCCAGGCAATCGTTTCCGATACGAAAACTACCCCCAGCTGGTCGGCTTGCCGCCTAATGAGAACGTTGGCAAGTTGAATATGCGGCAAGCCTATTCGCTTGCTAAGCGGCAGTGTGAGACTGGTTCCCTCTCAAATCGCTATTACGTTTTGCTCCATTCGCCTTGGAAGCGGTTTGTTTTCGGCGACGGACAATTTGATTGGCTATCTCAAGGGCTCAACGGCTATCGGATTGATGGCCGAGCGCTGATGCCGCTCACGCCTCATTTGTGCATATATGTTTGCACGCCCAGATCTATGCGGGTCACGCCGAATTGCGCCTCGTTCCTGGCCCCGCCATGGATGGTGGATGAGGTGAACGAGATGATCCAAGCCTGTTCGAAGGACGCAATTTACTTCATGGGATCGCAGCCAAAGTTGATGCCTGCCTTCATTGAAGGGCAATTTCTTCGGCACAATCGTCCGAACAATTACCTGATAGACCTCCTGGACGAAGTTGCCGGAAACACAAGGCCGCTGTCATCTTTGATAAGTTGGACGGCCTAGCCAAAACGGCCGCCAAGGGCAATCATCTGCAGGACCTGGCGGACCGCCGGTTCATAGACTTCATACTAGGCAGCCCGCCAAGGTCGCTTATCAGTTTCAGCTACCACTTTCTTATTTGTTCAGCGTGATGTAATTAAATCGACCATTCCCGTTTCGAGTGCAACGCTAATGGCAATTACATATCTTCTACCTCTTGCAACTTTTACCGCCGTTGCGTATTTAGGTTTCGGAGTTGCGGAACAAACGCCGCGCTCATTCAGGGGCCCGTGCTTTTCTAGGTGCGGGCTTCCGCGTTTATGATATTTGCCTATCTCGATGAGTTTGGCCACGCTGGGCCGTATTACGGGCGAAACCATCCTCGTTTCAACACCAGTCCTGTTTTTGGCCTCGGTGGATTTCTCCTTCCTGAGAATGCGATCCGCCCATTTGCAACGCGGTTCCTAAAACTGAAAACTGCACTGTTGGCGCCCGAAATAGAGAAATCAGACAAGCAAGCTTATGAGTGGGAAAAAAAGGGCTCAAATCTTTTTACCGCCAACTCGATCGTAAGATACCCACACATTCGCGCTGCAATGTTCCGGTTGATCAACGAGATAAGGAATTCATCCGGCAAAGTTTTCTACTCAGGTCGGGAGAAGATCCGCGACACTGAGGACGTCCGCGCAAATGGCCTTTATACTACGGTTTTTGCGAACGCCATCAGGCAGATCGATGCGTATTGCGAAAGCATTGACGAGAGCTTTGTTTTGATCGTGGACGAACACTCTTCGAGAAAAGAACTCCTGGAAACAGCGGCCAAGACAATGTTTGGTCACACACCGGTAAGGCGACTATTGAGCCCGCCTTTTGAGGTCGAGAGCTACCTCAATCAGAATATCCAAGCCGCTGATTGGGTTGCGACAATCGTGGGTCGCATGTGGAACCACAAGATTGACGCCGATTTCGACAACTATGCTCTTTACGAAAAGTACTTCTGGACACGTATCCATTCAGTGGCGACGCACAGCACCGTCATGCAGCGTCCCAAGAAGAATCCGCTCCCCGACACCTCGTCGGAGGGGGCGCTCGCTTCTGCACTAAAGAAAGCACTTAAAGAGAAAGCGGGATCTAAGGTCACTTCTGTTGAAGCCGATCTTGTCCACGTCTCAATCAAAACCGCAACGCTGGACTAGTATTTAGTCCTGATTCAAAGCGCCATTTATAAGTGATTATAAGAAGCTAGCGAGAGAAGAAATGGTGCCGCTTACGTGACTCGAACACGTGACCCCATCATTACGAATGATGTGCTCTACCGACTGAGCTAAAGCGGCAATCCGGCGGGAGAAGCTTGTCGCCCGCGATTTGCATGGGGCTGATACAGGCATTGTCTGAAGATTTCAAGCACCCTCTTAGGCCCCCGGGCAAAAAAGCTGAAGCTTGTGGAAAGGCCGGCGGTTAGAGCGCCAGCCGGGCGCGGGCGGCATGATATTCCGCTTCCAGCCGGTCGACCAGCTTTGCGACCGGCTCCACGGCCTTGATTGCGCCGATGCCCTGGCCGCTGCCCCAGATGTCCTTCCAGGCTTTTGCGCCGCCGGTTGCCTGTTCGAAATCCATCTTCGAAGGATCGGCTTCGGGAAGGTTATCAGGGTCGAGGCCGGCGGCGCGGATGGAGGGTTTCAGGTAGTTGCCGTGTACGCCGGTGAAATAGTTGGAATAGACGATATCGGCCGCCGCTCCTTCGACGATCGCCTGCTTGTAGGCATCGGCGGCGCGGGCCTCTTCGGTTGCGATGAAGGGGGTGCCGATATAGGCCATGTCGGCGCCCATCGCCTCTGCGGCCAGAATGGCGCCGCCGGTCGCAATCGAGCCTGCGAGCAGCAGCGGGCCGTCGAACCAGGAGCGGATCTCCTGCACCAATGCGAAGGGGGAAAGCGTGCCCGCATGACCGCCGGCGCCCGCCGCAACGGCGATCAGTCCGTCCGCACCCTTGCGGATCGCCGAATTGGCATGGCGGTTGTTGATGATGTCGTGCAGCACGATGCCGCCATAGGAATGCACCGCCGCATTCACCTCAGGCACCGCGCCGAGCGAGGAAATGACGATTGGCACCTTATATTTCACGCAGAGCATCAGATCGTGCTCCAGCCGCTTGTTCGACATATGGACGATCTGGTTGACCGCGAAGGGGGCGGCCGGCCGCTCCGGATGCCTGGCATTATAATGGGCGAGATCTTCTGACATCATCGCCAGCCACTCGTCGAGCTGGCTTTCCGGCCGCGCGTTGAGCGCCGGAAAGGCGCCGATCACGCCGGCCTTGCATTGCGCGAGCGTCAGCGCCGGATGGGAGACGATGAAAAGCGGCGAGCCGATAACAGGCAGTCTCAGATTGTCCTTGAGGATCGCGGGCAGGGCCATGCTTTCACCATTTTTTGACGTTTACGAAAACGTCAATTGATTATCAGAGCCAGCGCCCGAGGAAAAGGGAGCCCCAGGAAAAGAGCAAGAGGAAAAGAGCAAGAGGGGAACGCGCTCTCTTTTCCGTAATCCTGTCCAGTTTCAGATTATCTAATCCAGATCTGGAGCATTGCGTGGCGCCTATCCCCCGCCGATGCGCTCCGCAAGGGCTGCGAGGCTTGCGGTTTGCCGCACTTGCCGCTACCCAATTTCGATGGGCATTTTATCTTTTGCGGTGAATGTCGCTGGAAACGTGAAGGACTTGACGTGAGCGGACTAGAAACGGCCATCAGAACTGCCCTCGATAGTTCCGACCGCGACAATGCGGAAGTCCGCGCACGTATCTATCAGTCTGCGCGTCAGGCGCTGGAAGCTGGTCTGCGCAAGCAGGATATCACCGATGCCGATGTCGTGGCCTATCACCGCCATCGTTTGGAAACCACAATCCATACGATCGAGAGCGAGGAGCGCGCCCGTCTGCATCCGCGTCAGGGGCCTCCGGAGGTTCCGGTCCCGCCCATCGTCGAGATGCCCGAGCCCGCGCATCGCGCCGAAGAGCCCGCGCATCATAGAGAAGAGCCTGCCTTTCGCGCCGAAGAGCCCGCTTATCGCGAGCATGAGGATGACAATCTCGCCGTCGTCGGCGAAACCCGCGGCTACCATGCCGCTCATGTGGACGATGCACGCCTGGATGATGTGCATGCCAGAAGCGCCGATCACCTGGGGGCGGCGCCCGATCGAGAGATGCGCGGAGAGATGCGCGGGGCGCCGGACAGGCGCGGCGGCATGGATTTTCGCCCCGAACGGGCTGCTGTCCGCCGCAAGCCGCGCAAGTTCTTCTCGCGCCTGCTCGTCTGGTGCGTGTTGCTCGCCTTCATCGGCACGGGTGCCTGGTGGGTCTATAGTTCCGGTCTGCTGAAGACGGCGGCGGAGCGAGACACGAGCGTCGCCAACCCGCCCGCCAGCACCCAGCCGGAAGATTTCAACGGCGAGGAAAGTGCCGGCGACCGCGCGTCGCATAGTGATCAACCGGTCACCATCGATCCGCAGAATGGTTTCTCCGCGGACTGGATCGAGATCTTCAAGCCTTCCGATGCCGACAAGATCCAGGCCGGGCCGCGCGCCCGTGTGGAAAATGTCACCGAGACCGAAGGCCCGGCCGTCCGCCTGACCTCGCAGAGCGGCAATGCCGATGGCAATGTCTCGATCAGCATTCCCGCCAACGTGCTGCAGCAGCTCGCCGGTAAGTCCTCGACCGTGGCACTCACCCTGCAGTCGACCACGGACGAGCCCACGCAGATCACCGTCGAGTGCGATTTCCAGTCGCTCGGCAATTGTGCCCGCCATCGTTTCAATGTCACGCGCGAAAAATCCGACGCCCTGCTGCAGGTGCGCTTCGACCGCTCGCTGGCGCCGAATTCCCCCGGCAAGCTGATGATCAATGGCGATGTCGACGGCAAGGCCCGCGGCATCAATCTCTTTGCGGTGCGCATCCTGCCGGGCCAATAAGCGGTCCGGCTATTCGCGAGAGTCTATTTCAGGAAGCCGGGACCGGAGCCGATGATCTTGTCGTCGAGCGTGCCGATTGCCTCCTTGTTCTTGCCGTCATAGTCGATGGTCTTGAGCATGTGGCGGATGAGGTTGAGCCGCGCCCGGTGCTTGTCATTCGCATGGATCACCGTCCAGGGCGCAAATTCCGTGTGGGTCTCCTTCAGCATGCGGTCGCGCTTCTCGCTGTAATCGTCCCATTTGGTCAATGCGGCTATATCCATCGAGGAAAGCTTCCAGACGGCGAGCGGGTCATGCCGCCGGTCATGGAACCGCTTGATCTGCATTTCCCGGCCGATATCAAGATAGAATTTGAAGAAGAATATGCCTTCGTGAGCGATGATCTTTTCGAGCTGCGGCGCCTGGTGCAGGAAATCTTCATATTGCCTCAGTGTGCAGAAGCCCATGACCGGCTCGACCCCGGCGCGATTGTACCAGGAGCGGTCGAAGAGCACGAACTCGCCCGATGTCGGAAACTGCGCGATATAGCGCTGGAAATACCATTGGCCCTGTTCCCGGTCGGTCGGCTTGGCGAGCGCCACCACGCGGGCAAGGCGCGGGTTCATATGGGCTGAAGATGCCTGGATCGCGCCGCCCTTGCCGGCCGCATCGCGCCCTTCGAAGAGCGCCATCACCCGCTTGCCCGTCGCCTGCAGCCAGAACTGCACCTTCACGAGCTCGGCCTGCAACGTCTTGAGCTCGTCGAGATACTCGTCGTCCTTCAGCTTCTTCTTGTAGGGATAGCCGCCGGATTCCAGCGCATGCTCGTCCACCCAGTCGGGCAAGACGGGATCGTCGATATCGAAGACGCGCTTCTTGCCCCCGATCTCCAGTTCCACGGTTCTGCGTTCGACATCCTCGGCCATCGCTCCCTCCGGTGCTTGATCGTTTCGTTTTTCAGCAGGCGAACATATTTATCATTGAAAATCAAATCCGCTGGGTAAGCGAAGCGCAATCGCCATCGTGCGGCCGCGGCTTTTCGCGCAAGTTTCTCAAATGGAAAACTTCTGTCATGAAAGGCGGCTATCAGGCAGAGTTTGAATATAAAGAAAACGAATCGATGCCGTGAGGGGCGCTTTGGAAGACGAAAGATCGTGGACGAAAAGCCTGTTGGCGCGTATCCGGCGCGAGCGCCCGGTTCTGCTGGCGGCGCTGCTGAGCGCGCTGGTGGCGCTTGCCGCGGGCATGAACAAATGGATCGTGTTTGCCCTGCTGCTCGCCATGATCGTCACCGCGCTCTTCCACGAGGCGCCGGTTATCAAGCCCGATGTCGTCGAGCCGGCCGAGCCGGAGCCTGAAGAGCTCCCGAGCCGTCTGCCGGAGGTCTCCGCCACGCTGGCCGGTCTCGATATCCCCGTCATGGTGCTGTCGGAAGATGCCTCGGTGCTCTTTCAGAACCGTGCGGCTGAAAAAGCCTTCGGCGAGGTGACGCCCGGCTCGCATATATCGGCAAGGCTGCGTTCGCCCGGCGTGCTCGACATGGTGCGTGAAACCATTGCCACCAACGCCCCGAACCAGATCGAACATTCCGAGCGGCTTCCCTCCGAGCGTGTCTATATCGTTCGCAGCGCCCCGATCGAATTCGTGGAGGATGACGGCCGCCAAGAGCGCTATTACATCCTCTCCTTCCGCGATATTTCCGAGGTCCGCCGCATCGACCGCATGCGCTCGGATTTCGTCGCCAATGCCAGCCATGAGCTGCGCACGCCGCTTGCCTCGCTGCGCGGCTTCATCGAAACCATCCAGGGGCCGGCCAAGAACGATCCGAAGGCGCAGGCGCGCTTTCTCGGCATCATGTTCGACCAGACGACGCGCATGAGCAGGCTGGTCGACGATCTCCTGTCTCTGTCAAGGCTCGAGCTCAAGTCGCATATCGCCCCCGATGAAAAGGTGGATTTGGTGCCGCTCCTCGGCCATGTCAGGGATTCGCTCGTACCGCTTGCAAGGGATGTCGGCGTCTCGATCAACCTGCATCTGCCCGACGGCAAGGTCGAAGTGCTGGGAGACCGCGACGAACTCGTCCAGGTCTTCGAGAACCTGATGGAAAACGCCTGCAAATACGGCCAGGAAGGCGAGACCGTCGATGTCTGGCTGCGGAACGGGTCGGGCCAGCCGGTGGAAGTCAGCGTCATAGACAAAGGTCCCGGCATTCCGGCCGAACATGTGCCGCGCCTGACGGAGCGCTTTTATCGCGTCAGCATCGAAGACAGCCGTTCGAAGAAGGGCACCGGCCTCGGGCTTGCCATCGTCAAGCATATTCTCACACGCCATCGCGCACGCCTGATCGTCAAATCCGAGGTCGGCAAAGGAACCGAGTTTACGGTACGCTTCTGACGCAATATTTCGCACCTTATTTAACGGACAAAAATTTTTAGCTTAAGAATCAATAGTTTAAGCTGTCATAAATGTTTCACCGATCTGACATAAAAGGACGGTGCTTAAGGCGCTAAGAGAGTCCTGCCGATGAAAAAAGGCAATGCGGGGGCCTCTTCGAGGCCGCACTCACACAAGCCCAAATGCCCGGGAGATTCTAATGAACACCTTTAAACTCACTGTTGCCGCGCTCGCTGCAACCGCCGCTTTCGCTGGCGTTGCCGTCGCCCGCGACCAGATCCAGGTTGCTGGTTCCTCCACCGTCCTGCCCTACGCCAAGATCGTCGCTGAATCCTTCGGCGAGACCTTCACCAACTTCAAGACGCCGGTCGTCGAATCCGGCGGCACGGGCGCCGGCCTGAAGGAATTCTGCAAGGGCGTCGGTGAAGACACGATCGACGTCGCCAATGCTTCGCGTCCGATCAACAAGAGCGAGCTGGAAGCCTGCAAGGCAGCCGGCGTGACGGACATCCAGGAAGTCAAGATCGGCTACGACGGCATCGTCTTCGCAACCGACGCTTCCAACCCGGATGTCGCCTACGTTCCGGCCGACATCTACAAGGCCCTCGCTGCCCAGGTCGTCGTCGACGGCAAGCTCGTCGCCAATCCCTACAAGAAGTGGTCGGAAGTCAACCCGAAGCTCCCGGCTGTTGATATCGCTGCCTACATCCCCGGCGAAAAGCACGGCACCCGCGAAGTCTTCGAACAGAACGTTCTCGCCGCCGGCTGCAAGGCCTCCGGCGCTCTCGATGTCATCGCCAAGGAAATCACCGACAAGGCTGCCCAGACCAAGGCTTGCGTCGCAGTCCGCAAGGACGGCGCTGCAGTCGATATCGACGGCGACTATCCGGAAACCCTGGCACGCATCGCTGCCAACAAGACCGGCGTTGGCGTATTCGGCCTCTCCTTCTACGAAAACAATGCCGACAAGCTCAAGGTTGCGACCATGAGCGGCATCGTTCCGTCGACGGAAACCATCGCCAACGGCACCTACCCGGTTTCCCGTCCGCTGTTCTTCTACGTCAAGAAGGCGCATCTCGGCGCCGTTCCGGGCCTGAAGGAATATGTCAACTTCTTCGTATCCGACCAGATGATCGGCCCTGACGGCCCGCTCGCCGAATACGGCCTGGTTGCCGCTCCGGACGCAGAGCGCGACGCGATCCGCAAGGACGTCGAGGCTGGCAAGACCATGTAATGACTTTACCGGCGCGGCGCTTGGGGCGTCGCGCCGGTATCGCCTTATCCGCTCGGCGCACCTGGCGCCGGGCGGATCATTCTTCTCCATGATATCGAAGCCGACGGCACGCTCCCGGAGCTGCCGGGCTCTTTTGGGGCTGTGGGGCCTGGGGACGTAACGAATGAGCACATCCATGATACTCTTGTGCCTGCTGGTGATCGGCGCCGTTGCCTATGTGGCCGCGCGCAGCCGCGCCGGGGCACTTGCCGGCGGCAGGTCTTCCGTCCTGCATTCGCGGCCGGCCTATTACGGTTCCTACGCTGCGATCTGGGCCGTTCTGCCTTCCTTGATCGTCCTGTGCATCTGGTTGGCCGTCAGCCCGGGCATCATCTCGTCCTCCGTTCGCGGCGCCTTTCCCGACGACGTGAAGGCTCAGCCCGCCGCCCAGCAGGACCTCGCCTATGGCATGGTCGCCACGGTCGCCCGCGGCATGAACCTCCTGACCGCCGACGAGCTTTCGTCGCTGTCCGGCAATCCCGCCGGTCTGCAGGCAAAGCTCAATGAAAAGGGCGTGCCGCTCGCCGGCGAACCGCAGCCCTTCATGATCGATGCTGCCAAGACCCTGAATGCGAAAAGCATGACGAGCCGCATGATAATGACGGCCA
Source organism: Rhizobium sp. BK650 (assembly GCF_014195325.1). Taxonomy (GTDB): domain Bacteria; phylum Pseudomonadota; class Alphaproteobacteria; order Rhizobiales; family Rhizobiaceae; genus Rhizobium. The sequence continues at coordinate 462,040 of NZ_JACIBK010000002.1, forward strand.
TCGTGCTGGTCCTGTCCGTTGCCGGCGCCTTCTACGCCCTGCGCTCGGTCGCACCCCGTTTCCGCGCCCGCAACCGTGTCGAACGCGTCATGCTCTGGGCGCTGCTCCTCGCCTCCTCCATCGCCATCCTGACGACGATCGGCATCGTGCTTTCGATGCTGTCGGAAGCAGCCCGCTTCTTCTCGGTCGTTCCCTTCGCCGACTTCTTTTTCGGAACGGTCTGGGATCCGCGCTTTGCAGGTGCAGGCGGCTCCTCCTTCGGCCAGTTCGGCCTAGTTCCCCTGCTGCTCGGCACGCTCTATATCGGCCTGGTCGCCATGCTGGTTGCCGTTCCCGTCGGCCTCTTCGCTGCCATTTATATGGCCGAATACGCTTCGCCCCGGGTTCGCTCGCTCGCCAAGCCGCTTCTCGAAGTGCTGGCCGGCATTCCGACCATCGTTTACGGCTTCTTCGCCCTCGTCACGGTCGGCCCGTTCCTGCGCGATTTCTCATCGCAGATCAATGGGTTGCTGACCGGCAACTACACCAACTTCATCCAGGCGCAGAGCGTGATCACCGCCGGTATCGTCATGGGCATCATGCTGATCCCCTACGTTTCCTCGCTCTCGGATGACATCATCACCGCCGTGCCGCGTGCGTTGCGCGACGGTTCCCTCGGTCTCGGTGCCACCCGTTCCGAAACCATCAAGAAAGTGGTCCTGCCAGCCGCACTTCCCGGCATCGTCGGTGCATTGCTCATGACGGCATCCCGCGCCATCGGCGAAACCATGATCGTGGTTCTCGCGGCCGGTGTCGCCGCCCGCATCCAGATCAACCCCTTCGAACCGATGACGACCGTGACCGTCAAGATCGTCAACCAGCTGACCGGCGACCTCGAGTTCACCTCGCCGCAGACGCTGGTGGCCTTCGCACTCGGCATCACACTGTTCTGCATCACGCTTTGCCTCAACATCTACGCACTTTATATCGTGCGCAAATACCGGGAGCAGTACGAATGACGAATATTGTTTCTCCCGTCGCCGGCGTCACCGTTTCCAAGGCGCCCGCGCGCCGCGATATCGGTATCAAGCGCCGCTATGCCGCCGAGCGCCGGTTCCAGGCCTATGGCATCGCCGCTATCGCCTTCGGCCTCGTCTTCCTCTTCATTCTGCTCTGGACCGTCATCAGCAACGGCTATACCGCCTTCCAGCAGACGGCGATCACGCTGCCGATCGAGTTCACCGAAAAGACCATCGACCCCGACAACAAGCGCGCGACCGATCCCTCGGTTCTGATCGCCGCCAATTATCCGGTCCTGCTGCGTGACGCGATCGTCAAGCAGCTCGGCATCAACCCCTCGAGCCGTTCGGATGTGCGTGACGCGTCCGCCATGATTTCGAAGGGTGCGCCGATCCAGCTGCGTGACATGGTCGTTGCAGATCCGTCGATCATCGGCAAAACCGTCAACGTCACCGTTCTCGCCGATGCGAATATCGACAGCGCCAACAAGGGCCAGATCGATCTGCGCGTCGATGAGAAGAACCGCAAGGTCAACGACAAGCAGGTCGGCTGGATGAACCAGCTGAAGGCGAGCGGCGCGCTGCACAAGCAGTTCAACACCGGCCTCTTCGTCAACGGCAACTCCAGCCGTCCCGAAGCGGCAGGCCTCGGCGTCGCCTTGATCGGCTCGCTCTACCTCATGCTGATCGTTCTCGCGCTTGCGTTGCCGATCGGCGTCGCCGCCTCGATCTACCTCGAGGAGTTTGCGCCGAAGAACAGGCTGACGGACCTGATCGAGGTCAACATCAACAACCTCGCAGCCGTTCCCTCGATCGTCTACGGTCTGCTCGGCCTCTCGGTCTTCATCAACTTCGCCGGCATGCCGCGTTCGGCATCGCTGGTCGGCGGCCTGGTGCTGACGCTCATGACGCTGCCGACGATCATCATCGCGACGCGTGCAGCACTTCGCGCCGTGCCGCCGTCGATCCGTTCGGCCGCTCTCGGCCTCGGCGCCTCGAAGATGCAGATGGTGTTCCACCACGTGCTGCCGCTCGCCATGCCGGGCATCCTCACCGGCACGATCATCGGCCTTGCCCACGCACTCGGCGAAACCGCGCCGCTGCTCTTGATCGGCATGGTCGCTTTCGTGGCCCAGGCGCCGGCCACGCCGCTCGATCCTTCCACCGCACTTCCGGTCCAGGTCTACATGTGGGCCAACGAAGCCGAGCGCGCATTCGTGGAAAGAACCTCGGGTGCCATCATCGTCCTGCTCCTGTTCCTGATCGTCATGAACATTGGGGCTATCCTCTTGCGTCGTCGCTTTGAGCGCCGCTGGTAAACGGAGTAGAGATCATGAATATGTTGACGGAAGCAGCAGTCGAGAAAGCGCTGGACCAGAAAATGAGCAATGTCCCGTTTAAGATGATCGGTCAGGACGTCTCCGTTTATTACGGCGAGAAGCGCGCGCTTTTCGATGTCAATCTGAACATCCGCGAAAACACCGTGACCGCGCTCATCGGTCCGTCCGGCTGCGGCAAGTCCACCTTCCTGCGTTCCCTGAACCGCATGAACGATACGATCGACGGCTGCCGCGTCACCGGCAAGATCACGCTCGACGGCGATGACATCTACGATCCCGATATCGACGTCGTGGAACTGCGCGCCCGCGTCGGCATGGTCTTCCAGAAGCCGAACCCGTTCCCGAAGTCGATCTACGAGAACGTCTCCTACGGACCGCGTATCCACGGCCTGGCCAAGTCGAAGGCAGACCTCGACCAGATCGTCGAGTCGAGCCTGCAGCGCGCCGGCCTCTGGAACGAGGTCAAGGATCGTGTGCATGAATCCGGCACCGGCCTTTCCGGCGGTCAGCAGCAGCGTCTGTGTATTGCGCGCGCCGTTGCCGTCAGCCCGGAAGTCATCCTGATGGACGAGCCGTGCTCGGCCCTCGACCCGATCGCGACCGCCAAGGTCGAAGAGCTGATCCACGAACTGCGTGAAAACTACACGATCGTCATCGTGACGCATTCCATGCAGCAGGCCGCCCGCGTCTCGCAGCGCACCGCCATGTTCCATCTCGGCAACCTTGTCGAGGAAAACGATACCGACAAGATGTTCACCAATCCCGACGATCCGCGCACCCAGGATTATATCATGGGCCGGTTCGGCTGATTTTGGCGTTGTGAACTTTCCCGTTTTGCAAGGACAAAGCCCCATGGCATCGACACATATTTTTTCCGCCTATGACGACGATCTGAAATTCCTGTCCCGGCGCATTTCCGAGATGGGCGGCCTTGCCGAACAGATGGGCGCCGACGCCGTCCGCGCGCTGGTCAATGGTGACACCGCGCTCGCCCAGAAGGTCATTTCCGACGACGTGATCCTCGATCACGCCGAACGCGAGATCAACGACAAGGCGATCGTCACGATCGCCCGCCGTCAGCCGATGGCCGCCGACCTTCGCGAGATCATGGGCTCGATCCGCATCGCCGCCGACCTCGAGCGCGTCGGCGATCTCGGCAAGAACACCGCAAAGCGCGTCATCGCCGTCCAAAGCACCGGCGTTCCGCGCAAGCTCGCCCGTGGTCTTGAGCATCTGTCCGAACTGGCGCTCGTCCAGCTCAAGGAAGTGCTCGACGTCTACACCAACCGGTCTGCCGACAAGGCCAAGTCCATCCGCGAGCGAGACGACGAGATCGACGCGATGTACACCTCGCTGTTCCGCGAGCTCCTGACCTACATGATGGAGGATCCGCGCAACATCACGAGCTGCACCCATCTTCTCTTCTGCGCCAAGAACATCGAGCGCATCGGCGACCATGCGACCAATATCGCCGAGACCATCTACTATATGGCGACCGGCGCCCAGCCGGAGGGCGAGCGTCCGAAGGACGACAGTTCCAACACCGTCGGCGCCGTGACGGAGTAATCCGGACCGGCCCATTGCATGCGCGCCCGCGCCGGGCGCGCAAGGTGCAGCCAATTCCGAATTCCTGCATGATCCCCTGCCTAAATCACCCCCGGTTTAAGGATCATGCATTAGGAGACTGACACGCATGATCCCAAGAGTTGCAGTTGTTGAAGATGAAGAGGCGCTGAGCGTGCTTCTCCGCTACAATCTCGAAGCCGAAGGTTTCGAGGTGGATACGATTCTGCGTGGCGACGAGGCCGAAATCCGGCTTCAGGAGCGCACGCCGGACCTGCTCATCCTGGACTGGATGTTGCCGGGCGTTTCTGGCATCGAGCTCTGCCGCAGGCTGCGCATGCGGCCGGAGACCGAGCGCCTGCCGATCATCATGCTGACGGCGCGCGGCGAAGAGAGCGAGCGCGTTCGCGGTCTCTCGACCGGCGCAGACGACTACGTCGTCAAGCCCTTCTCCACGCCGGAACTCGTCGCCCGCGTCAAGGCGATGCTGCGCCGCGCCCGCCCGGAGGTACTCTCCACCGTTCTGAAATGCGGCGATATCGAGCTCGATCGCGAAACCCATCGCGTCCACCGCAAGAGCCGCGAAGTCCGCCTCGGCCCGACCGAGTTCCGTCTGCTGGAATTCCTGATGTCGTCGCCCGGCAGGGTCTTCTCCCGCTCGCAGCTTCTCGACGGCGTCTGGGGCCACGATATCTATGTGGACGAACGTACCGTCGACGTCCATGTCGGTCGCCTCCGCAAGGCGCTGAACTTTTCCAACATGCAGGATGTCATCCGCACCGTCCGCGGCGCCGGATATTCCATGGAAGCTTAATCCGAGTGATCGGAGGTCCAGACGGGTCGCTCGCTTGCCGGGCGGCCCGTTTGCGTAACTGATCGGCAAGCTTCAATTTGCTTAGCTCGCTCGGGCAAGACGTTCTCAAGCAAGCTGTTATGCCGGCTAAAAATATTGCCCCTCCTCGCGTCGGCGAGGAGGGGCAACGGAATGCTGCATATTATGAAAAGCGCGGATCAGGCGACCCGGACAGCCTTGCGACGTTCGCTCACCGGCTGGTAGGCGAGGCGCTGGTGGTAGCTGCAGTAGGGCGACGAGTCCGACGAGTCGCAGCCGCAGAAGTAGAAGTCGTCCTTCAGCGGATCGCCGACCGGCCACTTGCAGGTGCGCTCCGTCAGCTCCGTCAGGCCGAGGCGGCGGGAGATCGGCACGACCACATTCTTGGCCGGCACGTATTCCATTTCCTCGGCGGTTTCGATCTCGATCTCTTCCTTCAGCATCGTTGCGCCCTGCTGGCGTGCCACGGTGCGAGTAGCGATACGAGATGCATAATTCGGGGCACGGGGCGCCGAAGTCGTGCGCTTCGGTGCGCGCGCCGCGGTTGCCGTGCCGCCGGCCTTGGCGCGACCGGGAAGACTGAGCCGGTGAACCTTGCCGATAACAGCGTTTCTGCTCACTCCGCCAAGCTGCGCAGCGATTTGGCTGGCGCTCAGCCCCTCCGACCAAAGCTTCTTGAGCTTCTCGACACGCTCGTCTGTCCAGTTCATTGCCCTGTCTCCACCTTTCGCGTTGGTGATGGCAGAATCCCTCACCGTTGCCTCGGAGGTCTCCGAAGCAAGAAACGCCTGATCAATTTTGGTGACTAGTTCCGCCGCATGCAGTCTAGTAATTGAACTTTAACCTAGTGTGAGGCTGACTCTGTGACAAGAGTCGCAGGAATCCGATGAATCCGAATTCGTAGTTTTCCCCAACTTGCTTCCCGGGAGAGTCATTTCTGCAACATTAGCTGTTGATAGACCTGTAAAGCCGATTACAGGCTTGACGCATGCGCTAAATCCTCAGTTTTGTTGACATTGCAGTGCGAAAAGTAAATAGTGCTCCAGGCCGCCGAAAGGCGGCATTTTTAATTTTTCGGACCTGGTTTTCTTAGCCGGAGTCCGGTGCCTCAGAATCTGATCAGGAGATCGCGCCATGGCTGAAGCCTCGCCGCTTTATGACACCTATTCTCGTGCCCCATTGCGGTTCGAGCGAGGTGAAGGCGTCTGGCTGATCACCGAAACCGGCGAGCGATATCTGGATTTTGGCGCAGGCGTTGCCGTCACGTCGGTGGGTCACGGCAACCCGCATGTCGTAGCGGCCCTCAAGGATCAGGCTGACAAGGTCTGGCACCTGTCCAACGTCTATGAGATCCCCGGCCAGGAAAAGCTTGCCAATCGTCTGACCGAAGCCACTTTCGCCGACAAGGTGTTCTTCACCAATTCCGGCGCCGAGGCTCTTGAGTGCGCTATCAAGACGGCGCGCCGCTACCAGTTCTCCAAGGGCCATCCGGAGCGCTTCCACATCATTACCTTCGAAGGCGCCTTCCATGGCCGCACGCTGGCGACGATCGCCGCCGGCGGCCAGGAGAAGTATCTCGAAGGTTTCGGCCCGAAGACCCCTGGTTTCGACCAGGTGCCCTTCGGCGATGTCGAGGCCGTGCGTGCCGCGATTACCGACAAGACGGCCGGCATTCTCATCGAGCCGGTGCAGGGTGAGGGCGGCGTCCGCCCGGCGACATCAGAATTCATGAAGGCGCTCCGTCAGCTTTGCGATGAGCACGGCCTGCTCCTCATCCTCGACGAAGTCCAGACCGGCGTCGGCCGTACCGGCAAACTCTTCGCCCATGAATGGTCGGGTATAACGCCCGATATCATGGCGGTTGCCAAGGGTATCGGCGGCGGCTTCCCGCTTGGCGCCTGCCTTGCAACGGCAGAAGCCGCCTCGGGCATGAAGGCCGGCACGCATGGCTCCACCTATGGCGGCAACCCGCTGGCCATGGCTGTCGGTAACGCGGTCCTCGACGTCATCCTGGCTGAAGGCTTCCTGCAGCATGTCCGCGATGTCGCCCTCGTCTTCCGCCAGGGCCTTGCCTCGCTCAAGGATCGTTATCCCGATGTGATCGAAGATATCAGGGGCGAAGGCCTGCTGCTCGGCATCAAGGCTGCCATTCCATCGGCTGAACTGCTGAAGGAAATCCGCGCAGCACACCTTCTGGCGATCCCCGCAGGCGACAACGTTATCCGCCTGCTGCCGCCGCTGGTCGTAACCGCCGAGGAGGCGCGCGAGGGTCTTTCCCGCCTCGAACGCGCTGCCGAAAGCATCCGTGCCGCCAAGGTAAAGAAGAGCGCTTGATAGAATATTGCCCCGCCCGCTGGCGGGCGTAGCAGGTAAAGAACAATGGCTTCCCCGAAACATTTCCTCGATCTCTCCGCAGTCACCGCATCCGACCTCAGAACCATCATGGACGATGCCAAGCTGCGAAAGCAGGCATTCAAGGCCGGCACCGCGGACAAGCCGCTCGCCGGCAAGATGCTTGCCATGATCTTCGAAAAGCCGTCCACCCGAACCCGTGTCTCCTTCGATGTCGGCATGCGCCAGCTCGGCGGCGAGACTTTGTTCCTGTCGGGCACCGAAATGCAGCTCGGCCGCGCCGAGACGATCGGTGATACGGCGAAGGTTCTGTCGCGTTATGTCGATGCGATCATGATCCGCACGACCGAGCACAGCCGTATGCTGGAACTCGCCGAACACGCGACCGTACCCGTCATCAACGCGCTGACGGACGACACCCATCCCTGCCAGATCATGGCCGATATCATGACCTTCGAAGAGCATCGCGGCCCGATCAAGGGAAAGACGATCGCCTGGACGGGCGACGGCAACAACGTGTTGCATTCGCTGGTGGAGGGGGCTGCCCGTTTCGGCTATCGTATGAACATGGCCGTACCCCTTGGTTCCGAGCCTAAGGATCACTATCTGAACTGGGCCCGCAATGAGGGCGCCGAAATCATGCTTTACCATGATGCTGACCGTGCGGTCGCCGGCGTCGATTGTGTGGTGACCGATACCTGGGTCTCCATGAATCAGGAACATCGGGCCCGCGGTCACAATGTCTTCCAGCCTTATCAGGTCAACGCGCATTTGATGGCGCAGGCCGGCAAAGACGCATTGTTCATGCACTGCCTTCCCGCTCATCGCGGTGAGGAGGTGACGGATGAGGTGATCGACGGCCCGCAATCCGTGGTCTTCGATGAAGCGGAAAACCGTCTTCATGCGCAGAAGTCGATTCTTGCTTGGTGCCTGGGCGCGATCTGAACCATAATCGGATGTCGCGAGTTCAAAACTCGCGGCTGCGCAAGCAGCCGGTGCGCTAGCCGGCTGCTCTGACAGAACAGGAGTGAAAGCCATGGCAGAAGCTGCCGCCGCCCTCGGCGAGTTCGATTTCGCCGGCGATGATCATGTCGTCCCCTTCCAGGTGGAAGGGCTGGATGTGCGCGGTCGCGCCGTCCAGCTCGGCCCGATGCTGGATTCTATCCTCGAGCGCCATCACTATCCGGCACCCGTCGCCCGCCTTCTGGCGGAAGTGGTGGTGCTCACGGTGCTGCTCGGCACTTCGCTGAAATTCGAGGGCAAATTCACGGTCCAGACCAAGAGCGACGGTCCTGTCGATCTCCTGGTTGCCGATTTCTCGACACCGGAAAATGTCCGGGCCTATGCCCGTTTCGACCGGGGGCTGCTCGATAAGGCGATCGCGGCAGGCGAAACCGAGCCCGAGCAGCTTCTCGGCAAGGGTATACTGGCCTTCACCATCGATCAGGGCAAGTTCAGCCAGCCCTATCAGGGCATTGTCGCGCTCGATGGTACCTCGCTCGAAGACATTGCCGGCGTCTATTTCCGCCAGTCGGAACAGATCCCGACGCGCGTGCGCCTCGCAGCCGCCGAGCTTTTTGATCGCGATGAGAATGGCAAGCCGCGTCATCGCTGGCGGGCAGGGGGCCTCGTCGCCCAGTTCCTGCCGGAAGCGCCGGAGCGCATGCGCCAGCCCGACCTTCATGGCGGTGATGGCGATACGGAGACCCGCGCCAATGTCGAGGACGATGCCTGGACCGAAGCCCGCTCGCTCGTCGAAACCGTAGATGCGGACGAACTGACCGATCCGCAGGTCGGAACGGAACGCCTGCTTTTCCGCCTTTTCCACGAGCGCGGTGTGCGCGTCTACGATCCGCGCGCCGTCTTCGACCGCTGCAGCTGTTCGCGCGAAAAGATCGGTGGCGTGCTGAAGGGCTTCAGCGCCGAGGAGATCGAGGCGAGCCAAGAAAACGGGGAGATCTCGGTTACCTGCGAGTTCTGCTCCACGACCTATCGCTTCCCGGTGCATGAGGTAGCACCGGCGGAGTGATCAGTTCAGCACTCTGAGCAGGCCGGGGGAATCCAGCGAGAAGGCGGGTATGTCGACATCGAACAGCTCGCCTTCGTCCGTCTCCATCTGGTAATGCCCGAACATCAGGCCGGATGGCGTATCGAGCGGGCAACCGGAAGAATATTCGTAAGTGTCGCCCGGCTGCAGCCGCGGCTGCTCGCCCACGACGCCGGGGCCGCTGACCTCGTCGATCTGCCCGTTCTGGTCGGTAATGTTCCAGTAGCGGTTGACGAGACGTACGGCGATCTTGGAATTGTTGCTGATGACCACACGATACCCCCAGACATAGCGGTCGTCGTCCGGATCGGATTGCTCCTCCAGATAAAAGGGTTCGACAACCACTTCGATGTCTCGTGTGAGGGCGCGATACATGCCTTACACCTTAGTCAAGATAAGTTACCCGTATCTTATAAGAGGCCCCATCCGTCAAGAAATGGTACAGTGATCACCGCCCTGCCACTCCCGGCTGGGCGGCCTTTCGTTCATTAAGCCTAACTCTCGGTGTTAATTTCAAGGCAAATGCCACGGTCGCGGGATGATCCCTCCCGCTCTACACTTGAAGCGCACGCATCGGCTCGAAAATCGATCCCGATCTTCAGAGCCGATACTGGAGAAGATCAGGCCGAAACCTTCGACAGCGCGCGGGCAAAATCCTCGACGAGATCATCCGTGTCTTCGATGCCGGCCGAGAAACGGACGGTTCCCGGCGAAATGCCGAGTTCGGCGCGGGCCTCGTCCGTCAGGTTCTTGTGCGTCGTCGTAGCCGGATGAGTGATCAGGCTCTTGGAGTCGCCGAGATTGTTGGAGATATTCACGATCTCGAGCGCATTCTGCAGAGCGAAGGCCGCTTCCTTGCCGCCCTTCAGTTCGAAGCACACGAGGGTGGAGCCGCCCGACATCTGCTTGGCGATGATATCGGCCTGCGGATGATCCTTGCGGCCGGGATAGATGACCTTGGCGACCTTGCCTTGATCGGCGAGGAAATCGGCGATCTTTGCGGCATTCTGCGTCTGCTGCTTGACGCGCAGCGGCAGCGTCTCGATGCCCTTCAGGAGCGTCCAGGCATTGAACGGCGACATGGCCGGGCCGGTATGGCGGAAATAGTCGTGCAGGTTCTCGTCGATCCATTCCTTGTCCGACAGCACCACGCCGCCGAGGCAGCGGCCCTGGCCGTCGATATGCTTAGTCGCGGAATAGACGACGATATGGGCGCCGAGCTCCAGCGGCTTCTGGAAGAGCGGCGTCGCAAACACATTGTCGACGACGACCTTTGCGCCGATCTGATTGGCGAGCTTGGCGACACCCGAGATATCGACGACTTCCAGCGTGGGGTTGGTCGGGCTTTCCAGGAAGAAGACCTTGGTCTTCGGTGTAACAGCCCTTTCCCAGTTCTCCAGATAGCGGCCGTCAACCAGCGTGCAGTCGATGCCGTATTTCGGCGCCAGCGTTTCGACCACCCAGCGGCAGGAGCCGAAGAGCGCACGCGCTGCAACGATATGATCGCCGGCCTTCAACTGGCAGAGGATGGCAGCGGTAACAGCGGCCATGCCGGAGGCGGTGGCGCGGGCATCTTCGGCGCCTTCCAGCATGCACATGCGCTTTTCGAACATGTCATTGGTGGGGCTGCCGTAGCGCGCGTAGATAAACCCGTCCGTTTCGCCCTTGAAGCGCGCTTCCGCTGCTTCTGAAGTATCGTAGACGAAGCCCTGCGTGAGATAGATTGCTTCCGAAGTCTCGCCATATTGCGAGCGCAGCGTACCACCGTGGACGAGTTGGGTTGCCGGGCGCCAAGTCTTGCTCATGCCATCACCACTTTCAAACAACAAAAAAACCGGCCGCAAATGCAGACCGGTTTCAACCCGGTCTTTTTAGCCACTTGTTTAACGTGGCTGCAAGCCGACCGGCCAAATCACCACGGGATAAAATTGCAATACTGCCGTTCTGCGCTTGCGTCAATTCCCCGACTTTGGTTTTGTCGGCAGCAAATTATGGATGGAGCATGATGGCTCGCGACACTGGAATTCTGGCCGACCGCGCGATAGCAGCGCTGTTTGAAACGGGGCGTCTTCAAAGCGAACGTGAGCTCGATCGCGATCAGATCCAGCCCGCAAGCCTGGACCTGCGGCTGGGCGCCAAGGCTTTCCGTGTGCGCGCCAGCTTCATGCCGGGCCCGTCCCATCTCGTTTCCGACAAGCTCGACCGGCTGAGCCTGCATGTCATCGATCTCGGCGAAGGCGCGGTGCTGGAAACCGGCTGCGTCTACATCGTGCCGCTGATGGAGCATCTCGACTTGCCGGCCGATATGTCGGCCTCGGCCAATCCGAAGAGCTCGACCGGCCGCCTCGATATTTTCACGCGTGTCATCACTGACTATGCACAGGAATTCGACAAGATCCCGGCGGGCTATTCCGGCCCGCTTTATCTCGAAATCAGCCCGCGCACCTTCCCGATCGTCGTGCGCCGCGGCTCTCGCCTGTCGCAGATCCGCTTCCGCGTCGGCCATTCGGTTCTCAGCGAACCGGATCTTCTGAAGCTGCACGAAGCGGAAACGCTGGTCGCTGCCAAGCAGCCGAATATCTCCGGCGGCGGCATCGCATTGTCCATCGATCTGACGGGCGACAAGGATGGCCTGATCGGCTATCGCGGCAAGCACCACACCGCCGTCGTCGATGTCGACAAGAAGGATCAGCACGATATCTACGATTTCTGGGAGCCGCTCTACAGCCGCGGCCGCAACGAGCTGATTCTCGATCCGGATGAGTTCTACATCCTCGTCTCACGCGAGGCGGTGCATGTCCCGCCCGACTACGCGGCCGAAATGACGCCCTTCGATCCGCTGGTCGGCGAATTCCGCGTCCACTACGCCGGCTTCTTCGACCCTGGCTTCGGCCATGCCCCGGCCGGCGGGCGCGGCAGCCGCGCGGTGCTTGAAGTGCGCAGCCACGAAGTCCCCTTCATCCTCGAAGACGGCCAGATCGTCGGCCGCCTGATCTATGAGCACATGCAGGAGCAACCGTCGAGCCTCTACGGCTCAGGCCTCGGTTCCAACTATCAGGCCCAGGGCCTGAAGCTCTCGAAGCATTTCCGCATCTGATATGCGGTGATGCCGCGACTTGACAGCGACGGCCATCTGTTGGAAGTCTCAAGTGGTTGGCGGGTGTAGCTCAATGGTAGAGCAGCAGCTTCCCAAGCTGAATACGAGGGTTCGATTCCCTTCACCCGCTCCAGCTACCTCTCAATCTCTTCCGAAAATATTGATCGGCCGGTACCGGCGATGAGCGATTGCCAGCGTGCGATCCGGGCGGATGATATAGATCTCCTCGACCTGGCGGCCATACTGATCGATGAAATCATGCGGGAAAGTCGAGCCGACAGGCGATTTCGTCAGTTTCGTGCGCGGCTGGCCATTATAGGTGATGCTGCCGGGGATGGGCTCGATGCCGGGCCCGGTATATTCGACAGTCGTGCAGCCGGCGAGCGTCAGCGCGCCAAAGAGGCCAAGTGCAATAAGTTTCATGTCCAGAGCCTTTCCTTCCGCTGCACGGTGGCATTGTACCGCAATTCGCGGAAAGCTCACGATGGAAACGGAGCGATCACTTCGATCTGATCTCGTCACCAGCTTTCTGTAGAGGCCGCCGGCGTCACGATGCCGCTCGATTGACCTGCGTTTGCCACTCGTGGTGCGATCTGCTAAATCGGCACTGTCGAAAAAGGCAGGACCGGATAAGGTAAGCCCGGTCCCTCCCATCATGGGAAGCTCTGCTCCGTGTTTCACACGAGAACCCGCGACGTGGCCCGCATGCGAATGCGGGGTCCCGGCGGCATGCGGAGCGTATAGGAACGCACTCCTCCGGGATTTCATTTTCGAAGGAGACTTTCATGCGCTTGAACCATTTTGATTTCTACGTCCCCGATATCGCCGCCACGGCCGATTTCTTCCTGCGTTATTTTGGCCTGTCATTGCAGGAGATGAACGAGCGGATCGGTCGGGCGATCCTTCATGACGGTGAGGGCGCCGAGATCGTCTTGAGTCGCCCGCACCCGAAATTCGGCGGTGCCGATCAGGTCGAACTGCAAAAGCAGACCTATCATATCGGCTTCATTCTTTCCGAAAGATCTGACGTCGACCGGCTCTATGGCCGCTTGGTGGCAGATGACGCCGTCCTCTCGGGACCGCCGGCCGCCATCCGCGGCGGTTGGCTGTTCTACTGCACGGCCCCCGGCAATATTCTTGTCGAGATTGGCTGGCGTCCGCCAGTCTGAATAGGGCTCGAAACGAGAATGGGCGGCCGAAGCCGCCCATTTGTCACTCACTTCGATCTCGAGCTCAGAATTCCGTCCAGTCCGCTTCCTGGCTGCTGGACGGGGCGGCGGCATTGCTCGCGCCAAAGGCGCTGGCGAGCTTCTGGCCAAGTGCGCGGGCCGGGGAAGCCTTCGGGCGTGCGGTGCTTTCGGCAACGCGAACCGGGGCTCTGGCGGCTGGGCGTGAGGCAGTGCGCTGCCCGGCCGGCGCCGTCGGGATCGGCGCGGCGGCAACGAAGCCGCCGGTGCCCGTCAGGCGGAACTGGCCGAGCAGGTTGTTGAGCGCCGTCGCCTCCGTGGCAAGGCCGTGGCTTGCCGCCGTCGATTCCTCGACCATGGCTGCATTCTGCTGCGTGCTCTGATCCATCGTATTGACGGCGGTGTTGATCTCCTGCAGTCCAATCGACTGCTCGCGCGCAGCTTCGGCGATCGCGTGGACGTGCTGGTTGATTTCCTGCACCTCGTGGACGATCGCATCGAGCGCTTTGCCCGTTTCGCCCACCAACGAGACGCCGGTTTGCACATGCGTGCCTGATGTGGTGATCAGCGCCTTGATCTCCTTGGCGGCGTTTGCAGAGCGCTGGGCAAGCTCACGCACTTCCTGCGCCACGACAGCAAAGCCCTTGCCGGCTTCACCGGCGCGCGCAGCTTCAACGCCGGCGTTGAGCGCCAAGAGGTTCGTCTGGAAGGCGATATCGTCGATGACGCCGATGATATTGCCAATCTCGACGGAAGACTGCTCGATCTGATGCATAGCAGCGACCGCCTTACGGACGATGTCACCGGATTTCTCTGCACCAAGACGAGTACGGGCAACGAGTTGGCTTGCCTCTTCGGCGCGCTTTGCTGCGTCTTTCACTGTCGTCGTGATCTCTTCAAGCGCTGCTGCCGTCTCTTCGACGGAGGCTGCCTGCTGTTCGGTACGCTTCGAAAGCTCGTCGGCAGACGACCGGATCTCGTTGGCGCCGGCGCCGATCGCCCGCGCATTCGAGCCGACCGTGTGCATGGTCTCGTTGAGCTTCTCGACCGAATTGTTGAAGTCCTGGCGCAGTGCATCGAGATGCGCGACGAAGGGCGTGTCGATATGCGAGACGAGGTCGCCGGCCGAGAGCCTGCGCAGGCCGTCGCCGAGCGCATTGACCGCACGTTCGAGATCGGCGGCTTCGGCGGCCTTCTGCGCTTCGCGTTCGCGGCGCTCGCTGTCGCTGAGGCTGCGATCGGCTTCGGCGCGGGCTTCGAGCTGCACGCGCGCGATTGCGTTGTCACGGAAGACGGAGACGGCCTCCGCCATCTTGCCGATTTCGTCGTGACGGTCGAGCCCGGCGATGTCACTGTCCGTGTCACCCTCGGCGAGACTCGTCATGCGCTCGCGCAGCTTTGCCATAGGGCTGGTGATGCCGATCTGGGCGACGACGATGCTGAGACCGATGGCACCGACGACGGCCAGGCCGATCAATGCGAAGCAGAGGTTGATGCGTTCGTTGACGGAAGCCGAAAGAGCGTCGCCGCCGTCATTGAGCATCGCCATCATCGCATCGTTGTTGGCGATCATCTTCGGCGTCAGCGCGTTGAGCTTGGCATTGATCAGGCCGACATTCGCCAGTGCGCCGGTGCTGTCTTTAGCTTTGCTCTGGTCGACGATCTTGTTCGCCAGGGCTTCGATTTCATCAATGGCAACCAGGATTTCTTCGATCGCCGCCTTGCGGCTGGGCACAAGCGCCAACGCCTGGTTCATGCGGTCGCGTGCCTGCGGCAGCTTGCTCGGTGTGGCAAGCGCCGTCTGGAATGCCGGCGTATCGGGCTTCATGTCGGCAAGCAGGCTCACCTGCAGCACCGAGGCGACGACTGAAGCGCTGGCGCGCGCGCTCTGCATCGAAGCCAGCGCCTCATGATCGATGAAGGCGCTGTAGGCGACGTCCGCGCGACGAAATTCGGAGATGACATAGATCAGTCCGGCTATCGTGATCAGCCCCAGCAGCGCCACGACCGATATGATTTTTGTGCGGATTTTCAGATGTTTCAGCATGAGCTCACCCGATTGCCCGGGCGTGTTGCAAACCCGGTGCTTTTGAAATCATTTGTTGCAGAACAATTCTTTGGTATTTGCGCCAGTGGGATACCCTAAGAGGCTCGACATGCGCGTCATGCAGTCGGCCGGTGAGGCCGATGTCGTCGCGTCAAATAAGACGGGATATTGCTTAATTCCGCGCTAACGGCCCGGCGATTGCCCATGAATTTTGGGGGCGCGGTTGCCGTTCGTGCCGGGCGCCAAAAAAATGCAACTTATGCGGAAGTCTCTGTGGCCGGCGCAAAGCCGCGTCTTCTGAAAGTGCCAAGGCCGGCGGCATGGATGGTATTCCGTTCGGTAGCCATCTACCACTCCACCATACCGTATTCCCCGATAGATATGATTCTGTTACATCTCGGCTGTGGCCGAGCGCCGCTCTCAATCCCGAGGCAGGTTATAATGGTGCGATCTAAACCGGCGTTTCCGGCTCCCGGAGGAATGTTCATCCTCTGCCTGTTTTCGGTTGTACTGCTGTCGGCCTTTTCCGTTTTTGCTCAGCAGGCAGGTCCGTCCCTGCCGTTGCTTTTCGATTCTCGCGAGCGCCTGGCAAAGCCTGATCTCTCCTCGCTCGTGCGCTTGCGCTTCCTGACTTCGGTGGATTTCCCGCCCTTCAATTTCACCGATCAGAACGGCAAGCTCGCAGGCTTCAACGTCGATCTCGCCCGCGAGATCTGCAGCGAGCTTGAGATTGCCGACAAATGCCAGATTCAGGCGCTGCCCTTTGCCGACCTGCAGAAGGCGCTTGCCGGCTCGCAGGGTGATGCGGTCATCGCCGGCCTTGCCGTCACGCCCGAGCTGCGCCGCGAATTCCTCTTCTCCCGCCCCTATTTGATGCTGCCGGCCCGCTTCGTCCGCAACGTGAGCGCGTCCGTGACCGGAACGACGGCTGCTGGCCTCGCCGGCCATTCCGTCGGTGTCGTCAAAGGTACTGTGCACGAGGCAATGCTGGCGGCCTTCTTCCCCGCCATCAAGGCTCAGTCCTTCGATACCAAGGACGCGCTGCTGACGGCCTTGAAGGAACGCAAGGTCGATGCCGCCTTTGCAGACGCGTTGCAACTTTCCTTCTGGGTAGCTTCGCCGGCTTCCGGCAAATGCTGCGCCTTATTCGACGGCCCCTATATGTCCGAGCATTTCCTGGGCGAGGGCATGACAATCATGCTGCGCCAGAACGACAGCGTGCTGACGGCAGCGATCGACCACGCGCTGGCAACACTCTCGCGCAACGGTCGCCTACAGGAAATCTATCTGCGTTATTTCCCTAACGGGCTCTACTAGCAAATCCAGCAAAAGTGCCTAACGGTTCTGCGTCCGGAATTGCGTAAAGAAAAGCTGAAACCTCAGCCCTTGCGGAAACGGGCAATCGCGCTGCGCTCGATGGCCGCACAGGTCAGCTTGTCGAGTCCGAGACGATCGCGCAGCAGGCTGAGCAGCCGCAATTCTTCCGCCTTGACGGAAAGGTCGGCCGAGGCGACTTCGACCGCCAGCGCATAGGCCGTGTCGTAGAGGCGGGCAGGCAATGTGTCGCGAACGGTCTCCAGCACCACGTCCAGTCCTTCCGGTCCGGCCAGCAGCGAGGCGCAGTCGCGGGCGATGGAAATCAGATTGTCGTCGTCGAAATCGCGAAACACCGGCAGGAATCCGATGAGCTGGCCAATCCTTTCCATTTCCCGGTCGTTCATAGTGCTGTCGACGGCGGATGCCATCACCATCACATAGATCAGCGCGTCATGGGCGGAAAGCGGCTTGTTCATGTCTGATTCCCTCTTCGATGAGCGGAGATTAGGAATTGGCGGTCTCAATTACAAGGGAGCGGCCGCTTCGGGCCGGCGCGTAGACGCCGGTCTGCGGCGCGGATCCTCGCCGTGAATGCCTTGTTTTGCCTGTTTTGCCTTTTCGCCGGCAGCGGCAAGCGGCGAGCCCGGCTGCGCCTCCACCCAGCCGTTTTCAACCAGCCATGTGCCGATATCCTGCTGCCCCAGCCGGCAGGCAGCCTTTGCCATATCCTCCCACGCATCGGAAGGCAGGTCGCAATCGATCGTGCGGTTGCGCAGGTAGAGCCGCAGTGCAGTTTTCGCCATCATGCCGCACGGCCACTGCTTGCCGCCCGAACCACAGCTCTTGTCGGCAGGCGTCTCGATGACATTGGCAATCTGCAGCCTGCGCTTGCCGAAGGAGAGAATGCCGGCGCTCTCCACCGCCGGCCGCAGCAGTTCCACGCTGCCCTTTCCGACGGGCGCAGCTGATGACGCCTCAGCCGGCGCAACCGCACCTGCATCCGCTGGTGCCTTTTCGGAAAGAGGGCCTGCAGCATTTTCGGATCGAGCCGCCGTTCCCTCTGCCGGCGCAGGCGCCGTTGCCCGTGCGATCAGTTCAGCATCTTCGTCCGTGAGCGGTGCAGGCGGTTCTGCCATATCGGGCGCCGCCGCGACGGCGTTTCCGGCATTAGCGTCAGATGACGGGCTTTCGCTTCCGTTGAGCCGCGCTTGTCCTGCCAAAAGCAGGCCGACCACCACCGCTACCCCCGCGATACCTGTGATAAAGGCTGCAGGGCGCATGATTATTTTCCTATTGGCTGGCCCAGATGATACGGGCAATCCATTCGACGTCTGAAAGCTCGATCGTCCGGTTAGGATGTTCGGGATTAAGCGACAAAAGTTCGATGGAGCGTGGGCTTTGGCGCAGGAGCACCTTGGCCATGACCTCACCCTCACGCGTCTTGACGACGACGCGGTCGTTGCGGCGCACCTGAGCGCCAGGCTCAACGATCAGCACATCGCCGTCGCGATAAAGCGGCATCATGCTTTCGCCCTGCACCTCAAGCGCATAGACACCGGCCTTCTGCGAGGGGCCGGCCGGAAATTCCACCACATCCCAGCCCTGGCCCGCAGGAAAGCCGCCATCGTCGAAAAAGCCGCCGGCGCCCGCCTGCGCAAAGCCGAGCAGTGGAATTGAACTCCGCTGCGAGGCAAAAATACCCTCCGGCAGGCTGGTGGCGGCAGCACCTACCGGCCGCATGAAGCCGAGGAACTGTTCCATGCTTGCGCCCGTCGCCTCCAGCACCTTGGCGATGGATTCCGTCGACGGCCAGCGCAGGCGCCCGTCTGCCGAGAGCCGCTTGGATTTGTTGAAGGAGGTCGGATCAAGCCCCGCCCGCCGCGCAAGACCAGACGGCGTCAGGTCATGCCCTTCGGCAAGCCTGTCAATCGCTCCCCAGATCTGATCATGTGACAGCATATGCGTCCGGTTCCGCGGTCCGTCCGGCCGCTTTCTATCGCCGGCAGATTAGCCGAGGCATTTTCCCGAGTAAAGCGCAAATGAGGAATAAAATCCTGTCTCTTTAGAGCGCCGTGCATCCATTCGGACGCACAAGGACGCTCTAACTTTCTAGATTTACATCATCGGCCCGAAAATCGATTCCGCAGGCTCAGGCGACCATCGCCATGTTGATCTTGCCAAGCTGGATGACCGCCTGCGTGCGGCTGTCGACGTCGAGCTTCAGGAGGATCGCCGAGACATGCGCCTTGATCGTCGCCTCGGAAACGCCGAGCTCATAGGCGATCTGCTTGTTCAGCAGCCCTTCGCCGAGCATGGTCAGCACACGACTCTGCTGCGGTGTCAGCGTATGCAGCCGGTGAATGAGGTCGGCGACATCGGGGTCCTGCTCCTGCCCGCCGCGATAGCTCTCAGGCGTTGCAATATCGCCCGCCAGCACCGTCTGGATGCTGCGGCGGATATCGTCGATACCTGAGGATTTAGAGATGAAGCCGGAGGCGCCAAGTTCCAGCGCCCGGCGGACCGTTGACGAATCGTCGGTCGCCGAAATGATGACGATCGGCAGGCTCACGAATTCCGAGCGCAGGGCCATCAATCCCGAAAAGCCGCTGACACCGGGCATAGCGAGGTCAAGCAGCATCAGGTCGGCATCCGGGTGGTCACCCGCTGCCGTTCTTGCCGCTGCAAAATCTCCGGCCTCGACGATTGCCTGCGTTCCTTCCATGCCGAGCACCGCCTGGCGCAGCGCGTCGCGGAAAAGCGGGTGGTCGTCAGCAATGATAATGGTTTGTTGCATCGAAAACTCCCTCCCAAGAGCTCGATCCCGTCAGCCCTGTCCGGCTCCCCTGCACGAACATGACTCTCTACTCATATGAATATAACCAGATCAACTCCGCTGCGGAAGGGGATTGGCCTCGCCCTCCGCTCGGAATTCCCGCACAATTCCCATGAAACTGCGCATCATCCGCTCCATGATGCCGATCGAGCGGTCGATTTCCGCATCCGTCGGTAAGGCGGGACGGGCGGCGGTATTCTTCTCCAGCGCGCTGACACGGTCGGCAAGCCGGTCGAGTTCGTCCTCGTAGGCGGCGCGTTCGTCGGCCGCCATGCGGCAGACCAAAGCACCATCCTTTTCGGTGCAGAGCGACATGGCGCCTGTCTGCCGGTCGAGGCGCACGAAATGATCGCCGCTGCGCTCCAGTTGAAAACGTGCCGCATCGGGCTCCGCCGCCAGCGCCGCAAGCGGCAGAAGACCGGCAGAAAGCAGGATTGCAAATGCCTTCATTGTCTCATCCTCCGCAAAGCGAGATACCGTCCGTTTTTGTGCCCGAGGCGTGGACATCGCCGTCTCTTTGGGGCAAAGCCCTCCTAACAGGCCAACCAACGAGATCATCATGACCGCGACACCGACCCTTTACAAGATCGTGCCGGAGGCGCTCTGGCAGGAAGCTAGACAAACCGGCGTTTTTCATGGCGCCGGCATCGATATCAAGGACGGCTTTATCCATTTCTCGACGGCAGAGCAGGTCAAGCAGACGGCGGCCTTGCATTTTGCCGGTCAGACCGGCCTTGTCCTCGTCGCCATTGATGGGCGCGGTTTCGGTGACAAGTTGGTCTTCGAAGCCTCGCGCGGCGGTGCGCTCTTCCCGCATCTTTATGCCGCACTGTCGCTTTCGGCTGTCCTCTGGGAGGCCGCCCTGCCGCTCGATGATGCCGGCCTTCATAGCTTCCCGGAGCTTGTACCGTGATCGATCCTTTCAAACGTATCGCCCGCCGTGGCCTCTTCCTCTTCGATCCCGAAACCGCGCACGGCATGTCAATTGCGGCACTGAAGTCAGGTGTCGTACCCGCCTGCCGCATCGCGCCGGATCCGCGCCTGCGCCAGACCGTTGCCGGCCTCGACTTTCCCAATCCGCTCGGCATGGCTGCGGGCTATGACAAGAATGCCGAAGTGCCGGAAGCCCTGCTGAAGCTCGGCTTCGGTTTCACCGAGATCGGCACCGTCACGCCGAAGCCACAGTCCGGCAATCCGCGCCCGCGCATCTTCCGCCTGGTGGAGGATGAAGGCGTCATCAACCGCCTCGGCTTCAACAATGAAGGCCATGAAGCGGCCTTCCGCCGCCTCTCGCAGATCGGTCGCGCCGGCATCGTCGGCGTCAATATCGGCGCCAACAAGGACAGCGAGGAGCGTATCGCCGATTATGTTGCCGGCATCCGTCGCTTCTATTCGGTTGCCCGCTATTTCACCGCCAATATTTCCTCGCCCAACACGCCGGGTCTGCGCGATCTGCAGGCGCGCGAAAGTCTCGCGACCCTGCTGACCGCCGTGCTGGCGGCGCGTGACGAGGAAGCAGAGAAGGCCGGCCGGAAAATCCCGGTCTTCCTCAAGATCGCCCCCGATCTGACCGAAGAGGGCATGGATGACATCGCCGCCGAGGCGCTCTCGCATGCGCTCGACGGTCTCATCGTTTCCAACACCACGCTTTCGCGTGACGGTCTGAAGGATCAGATTCAGGCGAAGGAGGCGGGCGGCCTTTCCGGCGCACCGCTCTTCGAGAAGTCGACGATCGTGCTTGCCAAGATGCGCAAGCGTGTCGGTTCAGCCCTTCCGATCGTTGGCGTCGGCGGCGTCTCCTCAGCCGAAACGGCGCTGGAAAAGGTCAGAGCAGGGGCCGATCTCGTCCAGCTCTATTCCTGCATGGTCTATCAAGGCCCGGGCCTTCCCGGCGCGATCGTGCGCGGCCTGTCGAAGCTGCTGGATCGCGAGAAGGTGGCATCGATCCGCGATCTCAGGGATATCAGCGTCGATTACTGGGCAGCGCGGAACGTCTGAGCCGCCCGCGGCTTGATCAGCACCACCAGGAAGAAGCCGCGAAACAGCAGGAAGGCGTTCATCGCCAACCACAGGCCATGATTCCCGAAGAGCGGCACGAAGACGGCAAGCATCGCAAGATAGCCTGCAAAGGACATCAGCATGCGGTTGCGCATGTCGACGGACCATGTCGCGCCGATGAAGACGCCGTCCATCAGGAAGGCAAGTGCGCCGGTCAGCCCCGTCACTGCCGCCCAGGGCAGATAGGTCCCCGCCGCCGCCTGCACCTCTGGCGAACTGGTCAGCCCGGAAATGAGAGCAGGGCCGGCGAAATAGAAGAAGGCGGAAATGATCGCCGCCAGCCCGAAGGACCACAGGGTCGTCAGCCTCAAGCCGCGGTCGAAGGCTGGCCGGTATTGTGCGCCGATCGCCCGCCCGGTGATCTGCTCGGCGGCATTGGCAAGGCCATCGAGATAGTAGCCTGACAGCAGGAAGAAGTTCATCAGCACGGCGTTAGCCGCAAGTGTGATCGCGCCGAAGCTCGTACCGATGCGGGTCATGATCGCAAAGGAGCCGATCAGGACGAAGGTGCGGATCAGAATGTCGCGGTTCAGGGCGAAGAGTTCGGCAAGCTTGCTCCGTGAAAACACCTCCGTCCGGTTCGGCCGATATGCTCTGTCGAAGCTGCGCAGCACGATGAAAAGACCGGCGAGCGCCCCTGCCGTCTCGCCCGCCATCGTGCCCCAGGCGACACCCGAGACACCCCAGTCGAGCGACAGGCCGAGATAGATGGAAAGCAGGATATTGATACCGTTGATCAGTGCCTGCAGCAGCAACCCCATTTGCCCCTGGCCGCGGCCGAGCACGAAGCCGAGAAGTGCGTAATTGGCAAGGGCTGCCGGTGCTGCGAGGATCCGGATCGAGAAATAGGTGCTGGTCGCCTCGGCAATCCGCCCTTCCGCGCCCATCAGCTTCAGTCCGACGAAGATCAAGAGCGGCGACAGGATGAGCAGCACTAGGCCGCAGCCGAGTGCCGAGACGATCGCTCGCCAAAAGACTGCCTGTTGCTCATGGGCGTCACGCCGGCCAAGCGCCTGCGCCGTTAGCCCCGTCGTCGAGGCACGCAGGAAGTTGAAGCTGCCCATGATGAGGTCGAACAGCATGGCGCCGATCGCCAACCCCGCCAGCGCTTCCGGATCGCCCATATGGCCGACGACGGCGGTGTTGGTAATGCCGAGCAGTGGCGTGGTCATGAAGCCAAGCGTCATGGGAATGGCAATCGACAGCACCAACCGGTGCGTCACGTCGAATGCCAATGTATTTCTGCTGCTGCCGGTATCCATATTCGCCTCGGGATAGCCGAGGCAGGATCGCCTCAGCTGGAAAGCACCATTGCCCAATAGGGCAGATTCTTAGAAGACGTATTATGTGCAACGGCAACGCCGATACCGCTATAGCGTCCGAGCATATTTTCCAAATGGTGGGGGGAATTGATCCAGGCGGCAACGACCGCGTCGACGCTCTGCTGGCCAGACGCGATGTTTTCGGCGGCCGGCAGAGCAACGCCGCTCGCCTTCACACGAGCACCGAAACTGTCGGTGATACCCATCAAATGCGCCATCCTGCCGGCACTTGCCATGCGCTTCGCCTGGAAAATCGCGGCGGCACTCGCATGCGGGTCGACGCTGAGCGGCGGCAGGCCCTTCTTGGCTCGAAGCTGATTGACGAGCGGCAGTGCTGACGCTGTCTCGTCCGAGGCATTGGAGGGCGTGGTCGCAAATTTCGGGGTGGTTGTGCAGCCGGCGATGCCGGCCACGACCGCGAGACCGGAAAGCTGCAGCATGCAGCGGCGTGAAAGGATGATAGGAGCCATGTTATTTTCGATAGCTGAAAAGACGGATGATGACGAAGATCGGGATGACGATAGTGGCACCTAGCATCAGATAGTCGCCGACGCGCCCAAGCGCCGAAAAACCCTGCCGCCACAGATGCACGACGAAATCGCGGAAGCTGTAGATGAGCTCCCAGGGAGTGAGCCCGAAGATGGCCATGACGAAACCGACGATCAGCGACACCACCAAGAGCTTGATGATCGTGCGGCCAATGGAATCGCCGAGAAACCTGTTCACCTGATCGGACATGCGCCATCTCCTGTTTGCCTTGAGATACGGCCGCGGCGATTCGCCCGCAAGCCTTTTCCGCCAAGACAGCACCGCCTCTGAAATAGGACTTGAGTTTTTTTGTGGCCGCCGCCAAATGCCGCGAAGTCACAGGGTCCGATCATGCAACCAAGCCAGCTTTCTTCCGGCGACGTCATCGCCGACCGCCGCGCCGATTATGCGAAAATGCTCGACGAGGGCGGCGAAGCGGAAGCGGCAGCCGAACTGATGGAGCAGGCACTGGAGCTGACGCCCGCTTGGGCGGCAGGCTGGTATCGCCTCGCCACTTACCGCGAAAAGGCAGGCAGGATGGACGCCGCCGTCGACGCCTATCGCCGCACGCTGAAGCTCGACCCGGAGGATATTTTTGGGGCCGGCCTGAAGCTCGCCCTGCTCGGCGACGCCGAAACGCCGGACCAGCCGCCGAGCCGCTATGTCGAGCGTCTTTTCGACGATTATGCCGATCGCTTTGAAACCTCGCTTGTCGAGAAACTGGATTATTCCGTCCCGCAGAAGCTTGCCGCACTCGTTGCTTCGACGGACCGACACTACCAGCGCGCCGTCGACCTCGGCTGCGGCACAGGTCTGCTTGGCCCCGAGATTCGTTCTCGGGTTGCACAACTCGAAGGTTTCGATCTTTCGCAGAACATGCTGGCAAAGGCTGCCGAAAAGGGTGTCTATGATCATCTGGCGCAGGCGGACCTGTCGCTGTCGCCCGAGGCCTCTGGCGTCTTGGCGGATGGCGAACGGCACCGCGCCGACCTCGTGACAGCTGCCGACGTCCTGATGTATCTCGGCAATCTCGAAAGTGTCTTCGCGATCGTCGATGCGCTTGCCGCACCCGGCGCCGATTTCGCGTTTTCGGTGGAAGACGGCGGTGAAGGAAACGGCTTTCATCTCGCGCCATCGTTGCGCTACGCCCACTCCGGGACCTATGTAAAAGGGCTTGCGGCTGCTCACGGCCTCGAAATCCGTGAGGTCGTCAAAACTATCATTCGCAAAGATGGCGGCGAACCGGTTTCGGGCATTCTGTTCCTTACGCGCAAGACTGTCTGAACGCATATTTCTTGCGATTTTCAAATAGGTCAGCATTGCTTACGTATTTCGCTTGTGCGCAAGCTTGATTAGCCTGATAATTCGGCCATTCAGCGAGAAAGCGGACCGCTCAAAAAATGCGGCACGCGCCCATCCAACCGTACATTTCCTCTTCCTCCGGCCTGACCGGAGCAGCCGCTATCGGAGATCGCGACATGAGCCAGCTCATCAGTGCCCTCGGTTTCTGGAATACCACCGCGACGCGCCATACGCCGGTCGAGGACGTGCAGGGCATATTCTCGGGCAGCCTCATTTCCGCGCTCGGCCTCTATGTTCTTGCCAGCGCTGGCCTTCTCACCGGCAGCACTGCCGGTATCGCCTTCTTGCTGCACTATGCTTTCGGCGTGAATTTCGGCCTTGCCTTCTTCCTGCTTAACCTGCCCTTCTTCTATCTCTCGTGGAAGCGTCTCGGCATGGCCTTTACGATCAAGACCTTCATCGCCATCGGCCTGACTTCGGCGCTGACCAGCCTGCAGCCGAAGGTCATGGCGATCGCAGCCATTCACCCGGCTTGGGCGGCACTTCTTGGCGGTCTGCTGCTCGGTTACGGCTTGCTTGCGCTCTATCGCCATCGCGCCAGCCTCGGCGGCGTTGGCATTCTCGGCATCTATATGCAGGAGCGTTTCGGCATTCGCGCAGGCCTCGTGCAGCTCGCCATCGACATGTGCGTTCTGGCAGCCGCCTTCTTCGTCACCACGCCGCCGGTTGTCTTCTATTCCGTGCTCGGCGCCGTCGTGCTCAACCTCTTCGTCGCCATCAACCACCGCGCCGACCGCTACATCGCTTTGTAAAGTTACAAAACCGTAAGCCGTTCTAAACAAAACGTAACTTGCCTATGATCACCCCGAGCGCGACACTTTTCCTTGCGCCGGATATGATGAGGTAAGCTATGTCAGATTTGGAAAAGCTTGTCAGACGCCGCATGCAGGAAGAATACGCCAAGGGCTCTTCCGCAAAGGAAATCGCGAATGTCGTCCGCGATATATTCAACGGCATCGACCCATCGGGCAGGTTGCCTGACGCCGTTGCTATCAAGGCCGCGACGGATCACGCGTGACCATAGTCAACCGACCCGAAGCTCTCGGGTCGGTCGCCGGGATGAATTCCCTCAAGCGGATATCCTGTCATGCAGCCTTCTGCGGCGCATCGATCGGATGCTGGGCGCGGAAGCCAACAGCAAGCCGGTTCCAGATATTGATCGTTCCGATCGCGACCGTGATCTTGGTCATTTCCTCTTCCGAGAAATGCGCCTTCAGGGCCTCGTAATCGGCATCCGGCGCACCGGTTTCCGCGATCTTTGTCACGGCGTCGACCCAGCCGAGCAGCGCGCGTTCGCGGGCGTCGTAGACCGGCGATTCCCGCCATACGCACATCAGATTGATCCACTGTTCGGAAAGCCCATGATGGCGAGCTTCCTTCGAGTGCATGTCGACGCAATAGGCGCAGCCGTTGATCTGCGAAGCGCGAAGCTTGATCAGGTGGATGAAGCGCTTATCCAGTCCGGATTCCTGCACATACTGCTCGAGTGCGACGACGGCTTTATAGGCATCTGGAGCGGCTTTGCCGAAGTTGAAACGTGCTTGCATGATATTTCTCCTTAGGTTTGGAATTGAGGTTGCGGTTTGTGTTGCGGCTCAGCGAGCCGCCTTTCTCTCGTGTATTTCCATGAAGGCGCATCCCCTGGCGGCGATCCCGCCATCATCCTCCGCGGAAAGTTCGGCCAGGATGTCGGCGACACTGGTGCTCGCGAGTTCGGCGCGATAGGCGCGTTCGGCTCTCAGCATTGCGGCCGTGATCTGGCAGGGTTTGGTGAAATAGCGCTGCGGCAGCGGGTTCGGGCCTCGCTGGCGGATTTCCGAACAGCGGAAGGCCGGCGCTGGCCCCTCGATCGCGAGCACGATATCGAGCAAAGAAATGTCGTCAGGTTTCTTTGCCAGCCGGTAACCGCCCTTCGGCCCCGGCACCGTCTCCAGAATGCCGGCTCCGGAAAGCGCCTGCAGGTGCTTCAACAGATAGCTGGTCGACACACCGTGGAATTCGGCAAGGGCCGCCGCCGAAAGCACGCCGCCAGCCGAGAGCCCTGATAGTACCGCCGTGCAATGAATGGCCTGTTCGACACCGTCACCAAGCTTCACAAGTGACCTCCTTAATCATGGATAAATTATATCCACGATTATAGCGGCGAGTCAATAGCGCTTCTATTCGTCAGCGTTTGAACTACATTTGCCCCGTGGATCAGATCGAAACCGACCTCAGTCTTGCCTTGCCCGCTCCCTTCCTCCGCTGGTTTGCGGAAAAAGGCTGGCGTCCCCGCGCCCACCAGCTCGAACTCCTGTCTCGCGCCGAAGCAGGCGAAAGCACGCTGCTGATCGCGCCAACCGGTGCCGGCAAGACCCTTGCCGGTTTCCTGCCGTCGCTGACCGATCTCACACGCCGCGGCGAGATCCCGCCCGGCTCGGCCTTTACCGGCATCCATACGCTCTATGTCTCGCCGTTGAAGGCGCTGGCCGTCGATATCGAGCGCAACCTCACGAAGCCAGTCACGGAAATGGGTCTGCCGATATCGATCGAGAACCGCACCGGCGATACGCCGAACGCCAAGCGTCAGCGCCAGAAGCTCAATCCCCCCGATATATTGTTGACGACGCCGGAACAGGTGGCGCTGCTCCTGGCAAACCGAGAAGCCGAGCGCTTCTTCAAGGATTTGAAATACGTCGTCTTCGATGAGCTGCACTCGCTCGTCACGTCGAAGCGCGGCCACATGCTCTCGCTCGGCCTTGCCCGGTTGCGGAGACTGGCACCCGATCTGAAGACGATCGGCCTCTCTGCCACAGTCGCCGATCCGCTGGATCTGCAGAAATGGCTGGTGGCGCAGGAAGATGGCAGGGAAAACCATGCCGGCCTCGTGCTCGTCGAGGGCGGCGCCAAGCCCGATATCTCCATTCTCGATACGGAAGAGCACATTCCCTGGGCGGGCCATTCCGCCAAATATGCGATCCCGGATGTCTACCGGCAGCTGCTTGAGCACAACACGACGCTACTCTTCGTCAATACCCGCTCGCAGGCCGAAATGCTCTTCCAGGAGCTCTGGACGGTCAACGAGGAGAACCTGCCGATTGCGCTCCACCACGGTTCGCTCGATGTTGCCCAGCGCCGCAAGGTCGAAGCCGCCATGGCCGCCAACCGGCTGCGGGCTGTCGTGGCCACCTCGACGCTCGATCTCGGTATCGATTGGGGCGACGTCGATCTCGTCATCCATGTCGGCGCGCCGAAGGGGGCCTCGCGCCTTGCCCAGCGCATCGGCCGCGCCAACCACCGCATGGACGAACCATCAAAGGCGATCCTCGTGCCCGCCAACCGCTTCGAGGTCATGGAATGCCAGGCAGCGCTCGACGCGAATTATATCGGCGCACAGGATACGCCGCCTGTCGGTCGCGGCGGGCTCGATGTGCTCGCCCAGCACGTGCTCGGCATGGCGTGCGCCGACCCCTTCGACATGCTGGAACTCTATGATGAGATCACCAGCGCCTCGCCCTATGCCGACCTCTCGTGGGAGACCTTCGAACGCGTCGTCGATTTCGTCGCGACCGGCGGTTACGCGCTGCGCACCTACGAGCGATATGCCCGCATCCGAAAGACCAAAGAAGGCCGCTGGCGCGTCTCCAATCCGCAGGTTGCCCAGCAATATCGCCTGAATCTCGGCACCATTGTTGAGGCCGCGATGCTGAATATCCGCGTGGCCAAGCGCGGCGAGGGCGGCAGGCTCGGTCGCCCTGGTGCCGTGCTTGGCAAGGTCGAGGAATATTTCCTCGAGCAGCTTGCGCCGGGTGATACGTTCATCTTCTCCGGCAAAGTGCTGCGTTTTGAGGGTATCAGGGAAAGCGAGGCGCTGGTCAGTCCGGCCTATTCCTTCGATCCGAAAATCCCCTCCTATAACGGCGGCAAATTTCCACTCTCGACCTATCTTGCCGATCAGGTCCGCTCGATGCTGGATGATCCTGACCGCTGGCACCGACTGCCGGACCAAGTGCGCGACTGGCTCTCCCTGCAGAAGGAAAAATCCCTGCTGCCAAAGCACGATGAGCTGCTGATCGAAACCTTTCCGCGCGGCAGCCGCGGCTACATGGTCATCTATCCCTTCGAGGGACGGCTGGCGCATCAGACGCTGGGGATGCTGTTGACCCGGCGTCTGGACAGGGCCGGAGCAAAACCGCTCGGCTTCGTCGCCACGGATTATTCTCTCGGCATCTGGGGGCTCGAGGACCTCGGCCTGATGATCGCCAATGGCCGCCTCAGCCTGTCCGATCTCTTCGACGAAGACATGCTCGGCGATGATCTGGAATCCTGGCTGAACGAATCCTTCCTTTTAAAGCGCACCTTCCGCAATTGCGCCGTGATTGCGGGATTGATCGAGCGGCGTCATCCGGGAAAGGAAAAGACCGGCCGGCAGATTACCGTCTCTGCCGATCTTATCTACGATGTGCTTCGAAGCCACGAGCCCGATCATATCCTGCTGCAGGCAACGCGGCAGGACGCCTCGACCGGCCTTTTGGATATTTCCCGTCTTGGCGATATGCTGAAGCGAATCAAGGGCCATATCACCCACCGGGCGCTGGATCATATTTCGCCGCTCGCCGTACCGGTCATGCTGGAAATCGGCAGGGAATCGGTGCCGGGTCAGGCCCATGATGCGCTGCTTGCCGAAGCCGCCGACGATCTGATCGCCGAGGCAATGGCCTGAAATGATTGGAATAACTGAAGTGATGAACCGCCTCGCCCTTGCGCGCGACATGACTGGCCTTGCCGCAATACCGGGCGTCGAAACCGCCATTCACGGTGTTGCCGCCGTCTGCGACCCGCTCGGCGCGCTCTATTTGCCGGATGCCGGCATACTCGTCGTTTCCGACCTGCATCTGGAAAAAGGCGCAGCTTTTGCCCGCCGCGGGATGATGCTGCCGCCCTACGATACGCTGGCGACACTGACAGTGCTCGCCGCCGTCGTCTCCCGCTACGACCCTCAGATCGTCATTTCGCTCGGCGACAATTTCCATGATCGCGTGGGCTCCCAACATCTGCCGGATGCCTTCCGCACGCTGATCGTCGAAATGGCGCGTGGCCGCGAATGGATCTGGATCAATGGCAACCACGATCCCGATGGCACCGTCGATCTGCCCGGTAGCTGCTCGGACGAGCTCTTCTATGCCGGTCTGACTTTTCGCCACGAGCCGCGCGACGGCCTTCAGAAAGGCGAGATCGCCGGCCACTTGCATCCGGCTGCCACCGTCCGCCGCCGCGAAAAATCCGTCCGCCGTCCCTGCTTTGCGACAGACGGCGCTCGACTGCTGATGCCCGCCTTCGGCGTCATGAGCGGCGGTCTCGACCTCGGTCACAGGGCGATGAAAGACCTGTTCGACAGGACCTCGCTGATCGCGCATCTCCTCGGCCGCGACCGGATCTATTCCGTCCGATACGACAATTTGCGCGGTTAATTGCATCCCTGCAATTGCTGCTGGTAGGTTCCTGCCATCCGGGCGAATTTCTGCGCCGTCTGCTGCAACTGTCCATTGTTACGCCAGTCGCCGCGCTTGTAGCCGGTCGGGCCGGAATAATAGGCGAGGTAGAGGTTGTAGGCGTCGTTGAGCGGAATGCCCGTCGCTTGAGCGTTGCTGTAGTGGTACCAGCCGATGAAATCGATCGCGTCGGCGAAGTTCGTGCGCCGCGCCGCCCAGTTGCCCGTTTCCGACTGGTAGTGGTCCCAGGTCCCGTCCAGCGCCTGCGAATAGCCATAGGCCGTCGAAGGCCGCGTCCAGGGAATGAAACCGAAGAGTTTGGTGCGCGGCGGACGCGCGTAGGGCTGGAAACCGGATTCGACATACATGGTCGCCATCAGGATCGGCACCGGCACGCCATATTTCTTCTCCGCACGCTCCGCAGCCCCCTGCCAGCTGGTGAAGAGGCCATCCTTTTGATCGAAGACGGCGCAGATATTGCGCGTCTGGCGGGGTGCTGTCGCGCAGCCGGCGAGCAAAGCCAACCCGAGGACCGCAAGCACGGTACGAGTACGCATGATACAAACCTCTCGTTTCCGAGAGATTACTAACTCGTAAACGTTAAAGAGCGGTTTTTATGCGAATACGAGATGTTCCGGCAGCTTTTGGGCCAGGGATTGGTGCCGTCCCGCAGCCAGCGCGGACAATGATCAGGCCGCCCTGACGGGCTCGTAGCGCAGGATCACTGCGCCGCTCTTCGTTACGGACGAGTCGAGCAGCTTCAGGGGCTGCCGTGCATCCGCAGGCTTGAAATGCGGATTGCCGCCACCGAGGATGACGGGAACGAGGCAGATGCGTATTTCATCCATCAGCCCCGCCTTCAGCACGGCATCGGAAAGCTCGGCGCTGCCGAAGATGAAGATCGTCTTGCCATCCTCTTCCTTCAGCCGCGCCAGTTCGGACACCGGATCGCTGACGACGCGCGTGTTATTCCAATCCGCTTTTTCCATGGTCCGCGAGACGGCGATCTTTGCGATGCCATTCATATAGGCCTTGATCTTGTCTTCACTTTCGGCGGTCGGCCAATAGGCGGCCATGCCCTCATAGGTCTTGCGGCCGAAGACCAGGAGATCGCCTTCCTCACCGAACTGTTCGGCATATTTTTCGAGCTCCGGCCCCCAGGCCAAATTGTGGAAATCGATATCCCACGGTTTCGATCCTTCGAAATAGCCATCCAGCGTCATCAGGTTCCAGACAACAAGCTTCCTCATCTCATCCTCCGCTTTCTGCACCAAGATTAAAACCGGTTGCGTTTTAGAACTAGTTAGGGATAACTCGACTGATAGCAAAACGCAAGCAGTTTTGAGAAGGGGTGGAAGGCCTGTCTGCTCCGGCTTTAATCGAACCACGAGAAGCGGCTGCCACCGAGAGCGTCATCTGCGCTCGGCCTCGGTTAGGAAGGTCATTTTAGAAGTCTCCGCCAGACGAAAGCGCGTCCGGTCAATCCTTGCGGAAGATGAAGCTGGCGCCCCATCCGGTCAGTACGGCCAGAAGCACCGCGAAGCAGCCGTAGAAAATCGGCTGCCGATGCGCCACATCGGTAATCGTCTGCTCAATGCCGGTCTTGATGACCCGCAGCGGCTGCGATTTCTGCGTTACGAACTTCCCGCTTTTGAACAGATAGGCGCGCACGGTATGCACGCCGTTCGGAATATTGGCCGGTAGCCGCAGGCTTGCCTTGAAGAGATTTGAAGAAACGAAGCGCACGCCGCTCGGATTGCGCTCGTAGAGCCCGCCTACCTGCTGTATGCGCCGGAACGCGGTGCGGAATTCGTTGAGACTGTTGAAGTTGCCGGCAAAATCGATCGGCCGCAGCGGGATATGGTCAATGCCGATGCCCTCTCCAGTCAGGTCGAGCGGAGTCGTAATGTCATCGATTGAGCGCGAACTCGACATTGAATAGGAATGCGGCACGTCGGCGAAAGTCATCGACGAGGCATTGACCCATATGCCGAAGATCCGTTCCTTCCGGCGCACCGTGGCGTCCTGGCGCGGGCCTTCCAGAACCACGATGACATCATACTGGCCGATGGCGAGCAACAATTCGTCGGTATTGGTCACTGCGCCGAAGATTGTCAGGTCGGCGCCGCGAAAATCGGAGGTGATGGCTATTTCGCTGGTGGAGGTGCCGATTTCCAGCCCCTCGCGCTCGGCCTGAGTTCCCTGTCCGGGTAGCAGCACCTGCGCCGAGGCGGCGGCAGGGATGAGAAGGGTAAGGACCACGAGGAGCCGAAACATCAGTTCCCCACTCCCATCACCACCGAAAAGATATCTTCAGGCGTCAGCACCAGCGCAACGGCCAGGCGCAGGCCGACCGCAAGCACCAGCAGGCCAAGCAGCGCGCGCAACTGTTCGCCGCGCAGCCGCTGACCAACACGCACGCCATACTGGGCGCCGATGACGCCGGCGAGCATCAGGACGAAGGCAAGTACGATATCGACCGAATAGTTGGTCGCGGCCTGCACAATCGTCGTATAGGCCGTCACAAAGATGATCTGGAAGAGCGAGGTCCCGACGACAACGTTGGTCGGGATGCGCAGCAGGTAAATCATGGCAGGCACCATGATAAAGCCACCGCCGACGCCCATGACAGAGGTGAGAATGCCGATCGCAAAGCCGAGTGTCACGATCGGAATGACAGACAGATAGATCTTCGATTTCTTGAACCGCACCTTCAGCGGCAGCTTGTGCACCCAGTGCTGATGGCCAGGCCTGCGCGGGACAGGCGCTTCGTTGCGCGCCGCACGGCGCATGGCGTTGATGCTTTCCCAGAGCATCAGCCCGCCGACCGTGCCGAGGAAGATGACGTAGAGCAGGGAGATGAAGAGGTCGAGCTGACCGATGGCGCGCAGCAGCGAGAAAATCCAGATGCCGACCGTCGCGCCCGAAAGACCGCCGACAAGCAGCACCGTGCCGAGCTTCACGTCCAGAGTGCCGCGCCTGAAATGTGTGATCGCGCCCGATATCGACGAAGCCACCACCTGGTTGGCGCCCGTGGCGACGGCAACGACCGGAGGAATGTTGTAGAAGATCAGGAGAGGCGTGATCAGGAAGCCGCCGCCGACGCCGAACATGCCGGACAGGAAGCCGACGGCAGCCCCCATGCCGAGAATGATGAAGATGTTCACCGACAATTCTGCGATGGGCAGATAGATTGTCACAGCCGACCCCAGTTATTGCCGCTCCCGCCAGGGCGGCCCTCTCACGTTCCCATTCGAATGGCGCATCCTACTGTGAAATCGTTGCCAGAGGCTTTCGAAGGAAAAAGCCATGATCAGCCGGATGCAGGCTCCGATATGTCCCGCATAATCCGGCTTTTTTCAGGTTTTGTGACAGTCGGTTCGAAAAGGCGAAAAGCCCCGCAGCATAGCGCCGCCGGGCTAACCTAGATTGCCTTGGCGCCTGGTTTGTTACGCTCCAGAAGCGCCTTCACCGTGTCGTCGTTAACCTTGCCGGTCGGTTCCTGTCCGATCGACTTCTGGAAGTTCTTGAGGGCGGCCACGGTCTTCGCGCCCATCTCGCCATCCGGCGGGCCGGCGTCGAAGCCGTTATTGTTGAGGATAGCCTGGATGTTGCGGATCGCCTTCTTCATGTCGACGGTCGCCGTCTTCGGTGCTGAGCCGCTTGCCCACGTGTCGGGGATCTCGATGCCGTTCGCCTTGTTGTCGAGCGGCTGCGGCTTCCAGATATCGGCCTTTGCGCGAGCACGTTCAAGCTGATCAGGCTTCATGGCATTCGCCACTTCCTCGCGCTTCTGGGCGGCATCCTTGTCGCCGGACTTGGCGGCGATCGCAAACCACTTGTAGGACTCTTCCAGATCCGCGGGCACGCCATTGCCGCGGGCGCAGAGGATGGCGAGGTTGAACTGGCTGTCGGTGACGCCGAGATCGGCGGCCTTCTTGAACCAGGTGGCCGCCGCCGCATAATCCTGTTGGCCCAGTGCACCCGAGGCGTAGAGAACGGCGAGATTGTGCATGGCGCTGGCATTGCCCTGACCTGCAGCCTGTTCGTAGAGGGCCTTGGCCCTCTGCACGTCGCGGTCGATGCCGTTGCCCTTCTCATACATGCTGCCGAGACGGTACTGCGCCGGCGCAAAGCCCTTGTCGGCAGAAAGCTGGTACCAGTTTGCCGCCTGTTTCTGGTCGGCGGCAAGGCCGTTGCGGCCGTCGGTATAGCGTGCACCGATCTCGAAGAGGGCCAGCGCATCGCCGTTGCGTGCCGCATCGGCAAGCGGCTGCGGCTGGATCGTATCGGGAACGATAATCGAAGCGGCCCCGGGGGCGGCAGGCACTGTTGCAGGCGCCGTGGGAGGGTTCGGATCGCCGGACGTATCTTGTGGCGGTGTCTGAATGAAATCCTCTGCACCTTCACCATCGAGCGGCGCGACATCGGTCATGTGATCGTGTGCTGCCGCCTGCGGCATTGCTGGAGCGGCTGTCTCCGGACTGGCAGGTTCCAGTGTCGTTGCGGGCGGCTGCGCAGTCGTTTCGGGCGCGATTGCTTCCGGCGCAACTGGTGCCGGGACTGTCATGTTGGCTTCCGGCGTTTCGGCCGCGCCGGTCAAGACTGAGACTTCAGCCGGGGGCGGCGCCTTTTCGCCCGTCGTCAACGTGCGGGCAAGCGGGAAAGCCATGATGGCAAGCAGCACGGCGCCGATCGCCAGCAGGATCGGCCGGCGAAAGCGCGAAAATGGGCCCCCTTTGCCGGCGTTCTCCGGCTTTGCAGCGCGACGTTCGGCGCGAGTCGCCGACTTTGCGCTGCTGTCGATCTCCATGGCGGCGGCCTGCGCAGCGCGACGCGCGGCGGCTATATAATCCGCACGATCGTTTTCGGTGGCCGGCTTTCCGCGCTGGGCATTCTGGCTGGCGCGCACGCGCTCCAGGATTTTCTTGACATCAGGCGCGCCCGAGCCGGGTTCCAACAGCTCGTTTGCCGCCTCAGTGGACACCACGTCGACGGGATCGATCGACGGAGCCGGATCGATGATCGTGCGATCGGTGGCGGCGGCCTTCGCTTCCGTCCTGCGCGCTGGCAGCAGCTTGCGGCCAAGACTTGCAAGCAGGCTTCCTTTGGCCGGAACGGCGGGCTTGTCCGGCTGACTGGTGGCTTCGATGGCGATTGCGCTGGTACTGTCGGCCAGCGCCGCTTCCGGCCTACGCGGTGCTTCTTCGGCGATGTCGGCAGGGCGCACCACAGGGGAAACCTTTGGCGCCTGCATCACCGCAGCCTTGGCCGGCTCCCGGCCTGCGTCTACCAGTGCGTAAGGATCGACGTTGAAATCGACCTCGGCCGCGGGTATCCGGGCAGCCGGGCGCACCCGCTCTTCCATCGTATCCAGCCGGTCGGCAATATGCACCAGCGTCTCGTGCAGGGCTTGGAAAGTCTTGTGGGTGCGCTCTTCGCTGTCGCGGCTCAGATCTTCGAGATGCCTCAGATCGTCAGCAAGTGCAACCAAGGCCGACATGTCGGCCGACTCGGGTGCAGCACCCTGTACTCCGCTATTGCGCGAATAGGCATCGACAACGGCTTCGGCCGCCTGCCGCGCCGCCTCGATGATATACTCGTCATTCGTTGCGATATAATCTTCGATGGCGCCCATGCGGCGATCGAGATCTGCCGAGAGTTCGGCGTTTTCGCGCGGCGCGTTCAGGAGCTCGGAGAGATTGGCGATCTGCTCCTCGAGGTTCTTCAGCGCGCGTGCATCGGTCGGCGCGGCCGCAGTGCTTTCTTCGAGCCGCGCGGCAATGTCGCCGAGACGCCCTTCGAGACGGCGGAAGGCGCTGTCGTCGATCACGGGTGCGGGAGCAGGGCGGATTTCCATCTCATCGATGCGGCGTGCCAGATAGTCGAGCCGCTTGGCGAGCGCATCGTTGACCGAGCCGCTTTCCAGCGCATCGATCTTACGGGAAATATCGGAAAGCGCGCCGGTCAGGTCTTGCTGCGGCGTCGCCTTCTGCGTGCGCTCAAGAAGGTAGGAAAGATGTTCCAGCCGCTCGTCGAGACGTGATGTCGCTTCGGCTTTGGCGAGGTCTTCGACGCGCGCCGTCAACGCTTCCAGCCGGCTCGCCATATCTTCAGCTGGGTTGGGTCGGCTCATGGCGGCCCGACCCATCAGCTCGATCTGCTCGCCAAGTGCGGAAAGGCGGTTTTCCAGCCGCTGTATCAGCGCCGGGTCGGTGCCGGCGGCAGTACGTCCACTGGCAGCGATCGCGCGGCTGATCTCGTCGAGCCGCGAGTCCATCGCCGCGAACTGCTCGGACATGATCCGGTCGTGCGGCTGGATCAAATTGCCGAATTGCTCCACAGCGGAGGCGATCGTGATGAGCTTGTCTTCCAGCGCCTGCACGGCCGGGCTTTCGCCCATGCCGCCGAGATGCCGCTTGATATCATCGAGCCGGTAGGCGAGCGAAACCAGCTCCTCCTGCAGCCCGGCTGTGTCGAGTTCCGCCAAGCGGCCTTCCACATTGTCCCAGCGCTGTTCCAAGTGACGCATCGAATCTTCGCGCGCCAAGCCGTCCATCAGCGAACGCAACTCTTCGAATTCGTTGCGCAGGCCGCTCGCTTCCGGGCCGGCCGAGCGGCTGGTGAGCTGCGCAATGCTCTGCGACAGGCGCCCCATATCGGCGCGGATGTCGTCGGCAAAATGCCGGTCCTGCGCGCTTGCCTTGATCTCGCGCAGTTCGGTGCGCAGCGCATTCATTTCGCGGGTTACGCCTTCGGAAATGTCACGCTTCAGATCCTGCCGCAGGTTGACCAGCGCCTGGGCGATTTCTGTCATTGTGTCGTCGGAGGCGCGGAAGGCTGGTGCCGCCTGATACGGCATCGAAGCACGCTGCGGGGAAGGGGTGGGTTCACGTGGCAGAATTTGCGCCGGTTCGCGCGTATAGGCGCGCTCGCGGCTGGCGTCGAGCGCGCGCTGGCGCTGGCGGATTTCTGCAAGCGGGTCGGCCGCCCGCGGCGCGTAAGAACCGGCGTAGGGATCGTGCTCCGGCACCGGACTGCGTGGCCGCTGCTCTCGTGCGCTGCCGATCAGGCCCTCGATCCGTGCTTCCAGGCCTTCAATGGTGCGGTTTAGCGCATCAAGCGAGGTCCTATCGGACTGCCGGGAAGAATGAGATCGCGATCCGTTCATGTTCTTGCTCGCTTCGATTGCCCGGTCTGGGCTCGATCATTGCCTTTTCCGACGCGTGCCGGGGCACGCATCGGAGAGCGCCATCCATAAGGAAATAATCAATTAGACTTTCCTCAGGCTGGACAGGTTGTTGGCGGCACTCCTGAAACGCGAGACAAATAAAAGGAATGCAGATCGCCAATGCTCACCGCGCACCTTTTACGAAACGTGGTAAAGAACTCGTTAACCGGAATGAGAATTTTTTAACTTTTGCTTCTTTCAACCCGGTTATGGGCGCTGAAGCCTTCAGAGCGGCCGCTTGTACTGCAACTCGATCTTCACGCCTTCAGGCCCGTAGATGAATACCTGTCCGAGATCGGTATCCGGGATATCGCGATATTCGTAGCGATAACCGCCGGCTTTGATGCGAGCGAGCGCCGGTTCGAACTCGAAGAGGCTGAAAGCCACATGATTGAAGATGCCGGGCGGAAAATCGACCGCCCGCTCCGTCAGGCTCAGATGGATCACCGGCTTGTCGTCGAGATAAAGCCAATGACCGCGCGAAGGAAAGGGTGGCCGATAGCCTTCCTTCACGCCAAGAATGTTCTCGAAAAAAGCGATCATGGCAGGCGCATCGCGTGTTTCGATCGTCACATGGTCCAGACGCAGCATCGTTCCCTCCCAGGCTGTCGAAGCTTGGTTGAATCCTATCGGGTTCGACATCTGCGGGAAAGAAGATATGCGTTATCGTGACCGGCTGGATCAGAAATTTTCCGTCCAAGGCCGCAATTCGATCTCTTGCGACCAGGCGCTGCGATGCTGCAGCAGCACGTCGACATAAGATTGTGCGATCGCATCGGGCGAAAGCGTACTGTCGGGCCTGTCTTCCCGATCGGGTCTCATCTGCGAACGCACGGCGCCATCGATGATGAAATGCGCCACATGGATCCCAAGCGGCCCAAGTTCGCGGGCGGCGCTTTGTGCCAAACCCCGCAGCGCGAATTTTCCCATGGCAAAGGGCGCCGACTGCGCATAGCCCTTGATGCTGGCCGTCGCCCCCGTCAGCAGGATTGCACCCCGCCCATGGGGGATCATCCGTCTTGCCGCCTGTTGCGTAACGAGGAAGCCGCCGAAGGCACTAGTTGCGATCGCCTGTTCCACTTCTGCGGGATCAAGCTCGGCAATCGGTCCGCGAACGCGACCGCTGGCATTATAGATTACGATATCGGGCTCGCCGATCTCGGCGTCGACGCGTTCGAACAGCGCCGAAACCGCCGTTGGCTGTGCAGCATCGGTGGCGAATGCCTTCGCTCCGGTTTCGTCGAGCAGAGGCCCGAGCTTGCCGATGTTGCGTGCTGCAAGGCCGACCGTCACGCCACGTTCTGAAAGCTTACGGGCGAGTGAACCACTGATGCCGGAACCTGCGCCGACGATCAGTGCGCTGCGATAGGGAAACTCGGCCATGACCTTCTCCTTGGATGAACCTTCTGGAGAGGTAGGCAGTCATGGCTCCCCAAAAAACCGGAGGATCGAAATATTTCACGCATCGGGAGCGTCGATCGAAAGCCCGCAGATGCGCGAGAGATAGGCAAGCGGCATCCCCGTTTCGGTGGCCCAGCGGTTGAATGTCTGCTGGATCAGCTGCTGATCCTTCTTGCCGGTTCCGGATGCCGAAAGCGGCACGCCCGCATTTCTCAGACAGGCGAGAACATCTGTCGTCATGATGAAGCCGTCGCGACCGATACCGCGCAGGAAATATTGACCCGTAGCGCCGCCCAGTCGGTTGCCGCGTTTGGTAAGCACTTCGAGCAGACCGATATGATCTTCACGCGGCCAGTTTGCGAAAAAGGCGCCGGCGCTGCCCGCCTCATTCGCCAGTTCGCGCACGAAGGCTGCGTTGGCGCGCACCGACATGATCTTCGCGCCGTTCTTGACGATGCGGTCATCGCTCGTCAGGTCATGCCAGAATTCGTCGGGAGCGATATTGAGGGCAGCAGGATCGAAACTGTCGAAGGCCTGCTCGAAACCCGGCCATTTATTATCGATGACCTTGTGCACGAAGCCGCTGTAGAAGATGCGCCGCGTCATCTGCGACAGGATACGATCGTCGGACAGAGCGCGCAATGCTTCGTGATCCGGCATGGCCGGCAGCATCGCCTTCAGCGCGTCGACACCGCCTTTTCTTTGCTCGGCGCGCTGACGGATAATATCGAAATCGCTCAAGGCTCGACCCCCGGAATAGACGTTGCTGACGCAAGCCTAGTCCGGGAGCGACCTTGTCTTCAAGCCGTTTGGCTTCGAGATCCTCGCTCAGGCGGCGACGGATTCACGCGCATCATCCAGCAGGAAATGCACGACCAGATAATCGGTCTTGTAGTGTCGTCCGCTGTCGGCGACTTTCTCCTCGGAGCCGCCGTCGGCGGGGTGCCAGGGATGGTAATGCGGGTTGGTGGCGATCAGCGTCACCGCCTTACCGGCATAGGGGCCTTCGGCCGGCCGGAAGCGCATTTCGGCGAGGGGCCAGATGCGTTCGTAGGTTTCCATGGGAATACGCACTCTCAGCGCCTTGCGCGGAGCAGGCGGCTCGTCATGCGTAACAAGTCTTTCGCCGTTGATCGGCTCGACCGTCACGGGTTCGATCGTCACTTCCTCTGCCGCATCGAAGATAGAATTGAACTCCGCAGGCCACGCTCTCTTCATGAACAGCTCCTCCCAGGCTTTTCCAAGGTCGCATCGCGAGTGTAGCGCGCTTAGCCGGAGAAGCAACGGACTATTCCCGGAGCAATATTGGCGGTGCTCCGTTTTTGCCGCGCTCCTCGCACCAGCTCACAAAATTGCGCGCATGCAGAATTTGACGTTTACGCAAACGTCAATATTTTGTAAGAGAGTCTCAAGGCCGAAGCGATCCGGCCGCCGAATTGGAGGAATTCGAACCATGCCCATCTACAAGGCCCCGGTGAACGACACGCTCTTCGTGCTCAACGACGTGCTGGGTCTCGAGCGCCACAACAATCTCCCCGGTTTTGCCGATGCCACGCCTGATATGGTGGAAGCCATTTTGGGTGAAGCGGCGAAGTTGGCCGAGGAGGTTGTGTTCCCTCTGAATTATTCCGGCGATCAGGAAGGCTGTAAGCGCCACGACGACGGCACGGTGTCGACCCCGAAGGGCTTCAGAGAGGCCTATCAGGCCTATCGGGACGGCGGCTGGATCGGGCTTGCCGTGCCACAGGAATTCGGCGGTCAGGGCCTGCCTTACATACTGCATACCGCTGTCGGCGAATATACATCGGCCGCCAATATGTCGCTGATGATGTATCCGGGCCTGACGCAGGGTGCCATCGCCGCGATCCTCGTCCATGGAACCGATGAGCAGAAGCAGACCTATCTGCCGAAGATGGTCGACGGTACCTGGTCCGGCACCATGAACCTCACCGAGCCGCATTGCGGCACCGATCTCGGCATGTTGCGCACCAAGGCCGTGCCGCAGGCCGATGGCAGCTACAGGATCTCCGGCCAGAAGATCTTCATATCCGCCGGCGAGCATGACCTGACCGACAATATCGTCCACTTGGTCCTCGCCCGCATCGAGGGTGCGCCTGAGGGCACTAAGGGCATCTCGCTCTTCATCGTTCCGAAATTCCTCGTTGGCAAGGACGGCGCGCTCGGCGCTCGCAACGGCGTTTCCTGCGGCGCGATCGAGCACAAGATGGGTATCCACGGCAATGCCACCTGCGTCATGAATTATGATGAGGCGGTCGGCTATCTGATCGGCGCGGAAAACCGAGGCCTCAACGCCATGTTCGTGATGATGAACGAGGCTCGCCTGATGGTCGGCCTGCAGGGCATTGCCATTTCCGAAATCGCCTATCAGAACGCCGCCAATTACGCCCGTGATCGGATCCAGGGCCGCTCGCTGTCAGGCGTGAAGGCACCCGACAAGAAGGCCGATCCGATCATCGTCCATCCTGATATCCGCCGCGCGTTGATGACCATCCGGTCGTTCAATGAGGCCGGCCGCGCCTTTTTGCTCTGGACTGCGTTGAAATCCGATATTGCTCATCGCGCCAGTAACGAGAAGGAACGCCAGACAGCGGACGATATTCTCGGCCTAGTCACGCCGATTCTGAAAGGCGTGATGACCGACAAGGGCTTCGATCATGCCGTCATGGCTCAGCAGGTCTTCGGCGGCCACGGCTACATCGAAGAGCATGGCATGAGCCAGTATGTGCGCGATGCCCGCATCGCCATGATCTACGAGGGCGCGAACGGCATTCAGGCGCTCGATCTCGTCGGCCGTAAATTGGCGCTGAACGGCGGGCGCGCCGCCATGGCGCTCTTCAAGGAGATTGGCGACTTCTGCGAGGAAAACCGCAACGACGAGCAGCTGACCTTCTTCACCAAGCACCTGAAGAAGGGCTTGAACGATGTGCAGGGCGCGACCATGTGGTTCATGCAGAATGCCATGGCCAAGCCCGACAATGCCGGTGCCGGCTCGACCGATTACATGCACCTCTTTGGCCTCGTCGTTCTCGGCTATATGTGGGCGCGCATGGCGAAAGCCGCCAATGAACGCCTTGCCTCGGGCGATGCGCGCGAGGATTATCTGAAGAACAAGCTGATCACGGCGAAATTTTTCATGGAGCGCATCATGCCTGAAACCGCATTGCGCAAGGCCCGCATCGAAACCGGCGCCGACACGATGATGGAATTGGCCGCTGAAGCGTTTTGATCGGAATCTCCTTCTCCCCAGCGGGGGTCCGAAGGACGGGTCGAGACCCGTGGCTCGACCCCGGTCAGGTGGACCGAAGGGTCGGAAAAAATGGAATTCACCGGCGCCTTTGCGCCGCCAGGGAGATGAGATAATGACCGAGGTTTTCATTTACGATCACGTCCGCACGCCCCGCGGCCGCGGCAAGAAGGATGGCGCGCTGCACGAAGTGCCCTCCGTGCGTCTCGCGGCAAAGACGCTGGAGGCGATCCGCGACCGCAACGGACTGAATACAGAAACGGTCGACGACATCATCATGGGCTGTGTCGATCCGGTCATGGATGCCGGTGCCGTCATCCCCAAGGCCGCTGCTTTCGAAGCCGGTTATTCTACGAGGGCGCCCGGCATGCAGATCTCCCGCTTCTGCGCGTCAGGCCTGGATGCGGTGAATTTCGGCGCCGGCAAGATCGCGCAGGGCGCCGATGACATAGTGATTGCCGGTGGCGTCGAGAGCATGTCCCGCGTCGGTCTCGGCATGTCCGGCGGCGCCTGGTTCATGGACCCTTCGGTGAATTTCCCGGCCTATTTCATGCCCCAGGGTGTCTCGGCCGATCTCATCGCCACCAAATATGGGTTTTCCCGTGATGATGTCGATGCCTATGCCGTCGAAAGCCAAAAGCGGGCGGCGAATGCATGGAACAACGGCTGGTTCAAGAATTCCGTCATTCCCGTCAAGGACCAGAATGGCCTGACCATCCTTGCCCATGACGAGCATATGCGACCCGGCACCGATATGCAGGCGCTCGCCTCCCTCAATCCCTCCTTCCAGATGCCGGGCGAAATGGGTGGCTTCGAAGCCGTTGCCATTCAGGCCCATCCGGAAGTCGAACGTGTCAATTATGTCCATCATGCCGGCAATTCCTCCGGC
This sequence comes from Rhizobium sp. BK650, assembly GCF_014195325.1. Taxonomy (GTDB): domain Bacteria; phylum Pseudomonadota; class Alphaproteobacteria; order Rhizobiales; family Rhizobiaceae; genus Rhizobium. The sequence continues at coordinate 505,180 of NZ_JACIBK010000002.1, forward strand.
ATCGTCGATGGCGCGGCTGCGGTTCTGCTAGGCTCGAAGGCCGGGGGGGCAAGCATGGGCCTGAAACCACGTGCCCGCATCAGGGCCTTCGCCAATATCGGCTCCGATCCAGCCCTGATGCTGACCGGCCCCGTCGATGTCACCGAAAAGCTGTTGAAGCGAACGGGCATAACGCTTGCCGATATCGATCTTTTCGAGCTGAACGAGGCCTTCGCCGCAGTCGTCCTGCGCTACATGCAGGCCTTCGATATCGCGCACGACAAGATCAACGTCAATGGCGGCGCGATCGCTATGGGCCACCCGCTCGGTGCCACCGGCGCCATGATCCTCGGCACCGTTCTGGATGAGCTGGAGCGCCGCGATCTCAACACCGCGCTGGTCACTCTCTGCATCGGCGCCGGCATGGGCACGGCAACCGTCATCGAACGCGTCTAAGGGAGAGAGACGATGAGCTACACCAATTTCACCGTCGAGACCGATGCGGATGGTATTGCCCTGGTCACCTGGGACATGCCCGGCAAATCGATGAACGTCTTCACCGAGGAAGTGATGAACGAGCTCGATGCCATCATCGATGCCACGGTTACCGACAGCGCCGTCAAGGGTGTGGTCATCACCTCAGGCAAGTCCTCTTTCTCAGGCGGCGCCGATCTCTCGATGATCAAGTCGATGTTCTCCTTCTACCAGCAGGAGAAGGCCGCGAACCCCGATGGTGCCGCGCAAAAACTCTTCGATCTCGTCGGCCGCATGACCGGCCTCTTTCGCAAGCTCGAAACCTGCGGTAAGCCCTGGGTTTCGGCCATCAATGGCACCTGCATGGGCGGTGCCTTCGAGATGGCGCTCGCCTGCCACGGCCGCGTCGCCTCCAATTCGAAAAGCGTCAAGATCGCCCTGCCGGAAGTCAAGGTCGGCATCTTCCCAGGCGCCGGTGGTACGCAGCGCGTCTCGCGCCTGACCGATGCCCAGTCCGCCTTGCAGATGATGACCACAGGCCAGTCGCTGAACGCCTCCCGCGCCAAGGCGATGAACCTCGTCCATCAGGTGGTCGAGCCGGACCAGCTCATTTCCGCCGCCAAGCAGATGATCAAGGACGGTCTGAAGCCCGTAGCCCCCTGGGACGAAAAGGGTTTTAAGGTCCCCGGCGGTGGCATCTGGACGCCGGCTGCGGCCCAGCTCTGGCCGGCAGCCCCCGCCATCCTGCGCCGCGAAACATCAGGCAATTATCCAAGCGCGCTTGCCATCCTGAAATGCGTCTATGAAGGCCTGCAGGTTCCCTTCGACACGGCGCTGAAGATCGAGCAGCGCTATTTCACGCAGGTGCTGCAGACCACCGAAGCCTTCTCGATGATCCGCTCGCTCTTTATCTCCATGCAGGAACTCGGCAAGGGCGCCCGCCGCCCGGCTGGAGTGCCGAAGACCGAGCTGAAGAAGGTCGGCGTCGTTGGCGCGGGCTTCATGGGCGCCTCCATCGCTTATGTCACGGCCGCCGCCGGCTTCGAAGTCACCCTCATCGACCGCGATATCGAAGCCGCCACAAAGGGCAGAGGCGTCGGCGAAGGCCTCGTCAAGGATTCGATCGGTAAGGGCCGTCTTACGCAGGAGGAGGGAGCCGCCCTTCTTTCTCGCATCACGCCCTCTGCCGACTACACCGATTTGAGGGACGTCGATCTCGTCATCGAGGCGGTATTCGAGGATCGCGCCGTCAAGAAGGCGGTCATCGAGCAGGTGGAAGCCGTCATCCCGGAAACCACCATCTTCGCCTCCAACACCTCGACCCTTCCGATCACGGGCCTTGCCGAAAATTCGAAGCGCCCGGAACAGTTCATCGGCGTGCATTTCTTCTCACCAGTCGAAAAGATGATGCTGACCGAGGTCATCCTCGGCAAGAACACCGGCGACCGGGCGCTTGCCGTGGCTCTCGATTACGTCGCGGCCATCAAGAAGACGCCGATCGTCGTCAACGATACCAGGGGTTTCTTCGTCAACCGCTGCGTCTTCCGCTACATCCACGAAGCCTATGACATGCTGATCGAAGGCGTGCCGGCGGCGATGATTGAGAATGCCGCCAAGATGGCCGGCATGCCGGTTGGTCCGCTGTCGCTGAACGATGAAGTGGCGATCGATCTCTCACAGAAGATACTCAAGGCGACCGTCGCCGATCTCGGCCCCATGGCCGTCGACGAACGCCACCTTGCCCTCATCAACAAGCTGGTGGACGAGCTCGGCCGTCGCGGCCGCAAGAACGGCAAGGGCTTCTACGAATATCCGGCCAAGCCCGCCAAGAAATTCCTCTGGCCCGAATTGAAGACGTTCTATCCGCAGAAACCGGCCGACGAGATCGACGTCACCGCGTTGAGGCAGCGCTTCCTGGTGACGATCGCGCTCGAGGCGGCCCGCGCCATGGAAGAGGGCATTGTCACCGACCCGCGAGAGGCTGATGTCGGCTCCATCCTCGGTTTCGGCTTTGCGCCCTATACCGGCGGTGCGCTGAGCTATATCGATGGTATGGGCGTGAAGGCCTTCGTGGAGACAGCCGAAAAGCTGGCTTCCAGCTATGGCGACCATTTCAAGCCGACGCGGCTGCTGAAGGACATGGCTGCCAAAGGCGAGACATTCTACGGTCGCTTCGATCCTTATCCGGCCGCCGGTAAGGCGGCGTAATTGGTGAGGCGGCGCGGCTCGTCAGAACCGGAGCCGCCCGCCGCACATCCCTCGTTGACTTCGTCAAGATATCAATCGGCATCTTCAACCGATCCAGCCGGGCGGGCTCACAAATTTCGCGCGCAACGCCTATATGCCAATCCGGAATCATGACAAGAAGCGTGCAAGGCACACTTCAGTTTAGGTGATGAAATCATGAAGAAGATCGGCTTTCTCTCGTTCGGGCACTGGACGCCCTCGCCGCAATCTCAGACGCGGTCGGCTGGCGATACGTTGTTGCAGTCGATCGATCTTGCGGTCGCTGCGGAAGAGCTGGGTGCAGATGGCGCTTATTTCCGTGTCCATCATTTTGCGCGGCAGCTTGCTTCGCCTTTCCCGCTGCTGGCCGCCGTCGGTGCGAGGACCAATCGCATCGAGATCGGCACGGCTGTTATCGACATGCGTTATGAGAACCCGCTTTACATGGCGGAAGACGCTGGTGCGGCCGATCTGATCTCGCGCGGACGCCTGCAACTCGGCATCAGTCGCGGCTCGCCCGAGCAGGTCATCGAGGGCTGGCGCTATTTCGGCTATAACCCGCCGGAAGGCCAGAGCGACGCCGATATGGGCCGCCGCCATGCCGAGGTTTTCCTGGAAGTGCTGAAGGGCGAAGGCTTCGCCGAGCCCAATCCGCGGCCGATGTTCCCCAACCCGCCCGGCCTTCTGCGCCTCGAGCCGCATTCCGAGGGTCTGCGCGAGCGCATCTGGTGGGGCGCGGGTTCGAACGCGACGGCGGTTTGGGCCGCCAAACTTGGCATGAACCTGCAGAGCTCGACGCTGAAGGATGATGAAACCGGAGAAGCTTTCCATATTCAGCAGGCCAAACAGATCCGCGCCTATCGCGAGGCCTGGAAGGAAGCCGGCCATCAGCGCGAGCCGCGCGTTTCCGTCAGCCGCAGCATCTTTGCGTTGGTGAACGATCGCGACCGTTCCTATTTCGGCTACGGCAATGAAGGCCAAGACAAGATCGGCTTCATCGACGAGAATACCAGGGCGATCTTCGGTCGCTCCTATGCAGCCGAGCCCGACGCTCTCATTGAGGAGCTGAAGAAGGACGAGGCGATCGCCGAGGCCGACACGCTGCTGCTCACCGTTCCCAACCAGCTTGGCGTGGACTACAACGCCCACGTCATTGAATCGATCCTGAAATATGTCGCTCCGGCGCTCGGCTGGCGGTGATCGCGCTGGGCGACGGGGCTACGCCGTCGCCGTCTTCCTCGTCGTGCGCATCGCCATCAGACCACCGATGCTGACGAGGACGATGGCGGTCGCGTAAATATCGGTGGTCATGCCATAGCCGATCGACCTGACGAGAAAGCCGGCAAGGATTGCGGGCAGGCTGAAGGCAAGATAGCTCTGGATGTAAAACGCGGAAAGCAGGCCGGCCCGCTCTTCCGGCTTGGCAAGCGGCATGATCGTGCCGATCGAACCAAGGAAATTCGTGCCGAAGCCTGCACCGGTAAAAAACGTGCCGATAAGCAGCAGCGGCACGTTGGCAAGATGCACGCCCGCAACGACCGTTGCGATACCGATCGTCTGAGACGTAACGCCGAAGCCAAGATTGGCGCTGGGGCTGCGGCTGCGGCGCAGGAAGACGGCAATTGCACCCGACAGCATGAGTGCTGCGACGACCGCGCCACCGGTCAGTGGCGCGCGGCTGCCGGTGGTCGAGGCGACCAGTGAAGGCACGAGCGACAGGTAGAAGCCGCCGAGCGTCCAGTTGGCGATATTGATTGGCGTCACCAGCGACAGCGGCTTCTTCACCTGCTGCGGAATGAAGATCGTCGGCTTCAGCGAGGCGAAGACGCCAGGCCGCGTGCCGCCGGTTTCTCGCGTCAGCCACAGCGTTGCGGCCTGTGCCACAAAGGCCGCAAGCAGCAGGGCATAGACGAGATGCAGGGGCTCCGGCCCATATTGTATCAGCGCGCTGGTGCCGATCGCACCGATCGCCATGCCGGAGAGCGGCGCGATGGAGTTGACGATCTGCCCTTTGGCCCGATCGATATCGACAAGCGCTGCACCGAGGGAGGCGCCGGCGATACCGGTTGCAATCCCCTGCACGATGCGCGCGGCGATCAGCCATTCCGGCCCGCTGGCGATGGTAAATAGGGCCATGGCTATGATTTCGAGCACCAGCGCGCCGAAAATGACCGGCCGTCGTCCAAGGTGATCGGAGATGGAACCGGCAATCAGGAGGGCTGCAAGCAATGCGAAGGCATAGACGGCAAAGATGACGGTGATGAGGATGGGAGAGACGGCGAAGGCTTCCTGATAGATACGATAGAGCGGCGTCGGCGCTGCCGAAGCTCCGAAGAGGATGGCAAGCGTCAGAGCATGGAACCCCATGGGCGAGGAGTTCTTGACGGATTCAGGAGCGGCGACCATATTAAAATCTCTTAAAGCTAAATCGTTGCGTTAAATTCATCTAGGTAAGGGAAATAGCAAAAGCAAATAATTTGCGTTAATAGGTCGATGAAAATTTCTGAACTATCGGGTACTGAAGCAATTGCAGCAAAAGTGTAGATCGATTTGAGGCCGCGGCGTGCTAAAACACTTGAAGCGTGCCAGGCGAATCTGAAAGGTCGCGGTGCGCTTAAGGGCGGAAAAGTTGGGTTCGAAATGGCAGTGAAAGAGAATATCCGTCCCGGTGGCAGAAGTGCGCGTGTTCAGGCTTCGGTCCATGCCGCAGTACGCCAGCTCCTTGCGGAGATAAGCCGCACGGAAATCACCGTTCCGCTGATCGCGGCGCGTGCAGGTGTGACCCCATCCACCATCTATCGCCGTTGGGGCGATCTGCAGGAACTGTTGGCCGACGTCGCCGTCGAGCGTCTTCGTCCTGACATGGAGCCGGTCGATACCGGCACTGGCGCCGGTGATCTGCAAGCATGGGCCGAGCAATATGCAGAGGAAATGTCCTCCGGCCCCGGTCGTGAATATGTCCGGGATGTGCTCTCCGCCCAGACAGGCGACAACGCAAGTAAATGCTGCAACTTCACCCGCCAGCAGATCGAGACGATCGCTCGTCGGGCGAAGGAAAGGGGCGAGACCTTTCCCGCGGTCGATGCAGTGATGGACCGCGTGGTGGCTCCGATCATGTACCGTATCCTGTTCGGTGACGTCCCGACTGCCGCCCGCGTGCAGGAGCTTGTCGGTCAAGTCTTTGGTCGGCGCAAGGCCGCCTGATCTTCACTCGGCGGCGGTGCGCTTCAAGCCGGAGATCTGCGTGATATAGGCGCGTAATGCAGCCGGACGCACCGGCTTGTGCTGCACCGCGATGCCGTGCTTTTCCGCCTCGGCCCGCACTTCCGGCGTCCTGTCGGCTGTAACGAGAAGGGCAGGAATCTCTATGCCGAAATTCTGTCTGAGATGCATGATTGCTTGGACCCCGCTTCCGTCGGCGAGATGATAGTCGGCGATGACGAGATCCGGCGGCTGACGCATCGAAAGCGTTTGGACGGCGGAGAGTGAATCCACGGCTTCGGTATCGCAGCCCCATCCCTCGATCAGGAGCCGCATGCCTTCGAGGATCTTCGGTTCGTTGTCGATGCACAGGATGCGCAATCCCTTCAGCGGTTGGGCCGTGCCGTCGACAGGAACGACGGCTGTGGCGGCTTCCGCGCTCTTCGAAATATCAAGCGGCATGAGGATACGGAATTCCGTACCCCTGCCATGCGTCGAATGAAGTTCGACCTTATGGCCGAGCACACGGGCGATGCGGTCGACGATGGACAGGCCGAGGCCGAGGCCCGATGCGGTCTTGGCCCCTTCATCCAGCCGAGCGAATTCCTTGAATACTGTTCGGAATTTCGAAGGCGGAATACCGATGCCGGAATCCATCACCTGGATCATCACTTGATTGCCACGTCGCCTGACCCCGACCAGCACCTTGCCGCTGATGGTATATTTGATGGCGTTGGAAACGAGGTTCTGCACCAGACGGCGCAGCAGGTTCGGATCGGAGCGTACCTGCAGTGACGTTGGCATCACCCTGAGCTTCAGTTTCTTCTCGCGGGCGATGGGCGCAAAATCGGTTTCGATTCGCGCAAGCAGGTCGGAAAGCGGCACGGACGCGAGCCGCGGGCGCATGGCGCCGGTATCGAGCCGGGAAATATCGAGCACGGCGCCGAGAATGGTCTCGACCGATTCAAGCGCAGAGTCGATATTGCGCACGATCAGGCTGTTTTCCGATTGCGCCATGCGTTCGACGAGGGCCGAAGAATAGAGCCGGGCCGCATTGAGTGGCTGCAGGATATCGTGCCCGGCGGCAGCGAAGAAGCGCGTCTTGCCGATATTTGCCTCATCTGCCGCAGCGCGTGCCTCCGCAAGCTCTGTATTGACACGGGTTAGTTCCGCGGTGCGCTCCGCCACGCGCTGTTCCAGCGTCTCGTTTGCCTGTTTCAGCGCCCTGTCGGCCGTCACACGCTGGGTGATATCGGTGAAGGTCGCGACGATACCCTTGTCCGGCATGGCGTTTGAGCGCACTTCGATGATGCGCTCGCCGCCGGCGAGCACCAGCGGAAAGGGCTTGTCGAGCGTCAGGAAATGCCGCACCGCTTGGCCCTGGTCGCTGGGCGCGATATCGCCGCGCTGGCTGAGGATATTGACGATATCCGAGAGCGGAAAGCCGACCTGGCCGGCATTCTCAGGTAAGTCCAGCAATTGCCGGAAGCGACGGTTCCAGATCGTCAATCGGTTGGAACTATCGAAGACGGCAATGCCCTGGTCCATCTGTGAAAGCGCGGTCTGCAGCATATCCTGATTATACTGCAGCGCTTCGCTCGCCTGATCGAGCAGCCATGCGGTGTCGGACGACGCATCCTCGATCTTCTGCAGGATCAGCGACAACACCAGCCGCGCCGAGGACGAGCCGATGGCGCTGCCGAGAAGCTGCTCGGTGAAATGGATGAGCGCCATGTCGGCCGGCTGGTCGTCCTCCAGTTTGCGTCCGGAACTCTGCTCATACGTTGCAAGCGAGCGCTGCATGCGCTCCTCGCCGAGATAGCGAGCGATGGCCGTCTTGAGGTCGCCGACGCTGATGCGGGTCTTCCAGCCGCGTGTCGCAAATTGCGAACGCGAATGCCGCTTGACGAAGATGCCGGCCTGGATGCGCTCCAGCGGCTTGGCATTGCGGGTCAGCGACCCCACGATGAAGGCGGCAGCATTGACGAGCAGGCTCATCGCCGTCGCGTTGACGAGGGGATCGGCATTCGGCCCGATAAAGAGCGTCGTGCCGGGAAAGATGAAGCCCAGGAAATTGCTCGCGACATAGGAATAATCCGGCCCGCCGAGCGACGGCAGAAAGAGCAGGTAGACCCAGGTGACGAAGCCGGATGAGAGGCCGAGGATGGCGCCGCGCGCATTCGCCCGCCGCCAGATCATGCCGCCGAAGAGGGCGGGTGCGATCTGCGCGATAGCGGCAAACGACAGCAGGCCGATCGAGGCAAGGCCTGTCGTGCTGTCCGTCGAACGGTAATAGGCATAACCCAGCAGCAGCACGGCGAAGATGGCGCTGCGGCGGATATTGAGCAGGCTCTTTGCGAAGTCGTCACGCTGGCTCGCAAGACCTGCGAGCTTCCGGCGCAGGAAGAACGGCATGACGATGTCGTTCGAGACCATGATGGAAAGCGCCACGGAATCGACGATCACCATGGCGGTTGCCGCTGAAAAGCCGCCGATGAAGGTGATCAACGAGACAACAGGCATTTGCCCCGCAAGCGGCAGCGTAAGAACATAAAGATCGACATTGCCGTTGCCGCCGAAGACGAGCAGCCCGCCGATCGCGACCGGCAATACGAAGAGATTGATGGCGACCAGATAAAGCGGGAAGAGAATGCCCGCGAGCCGGAGCTGTTTTGCGGTACGGTTTTCGACGACGGTCACATGGAACTGGCGCGGCAGCATGATGATCGCGAAGGCAGAGAGCAGCGTCAGCGTGATCCAGCGGCTGAGCGGCGTCTGATAGCCAAGCGCGGAAGACACCAACTCGTTCCCAGATCCTTTTCGCCAGAGATCGCTTGGCCCGTCGAACAGGAACCAGATGACGCAGACGCCTGCCGTCAGGAAGGCAACGAGCTTCACCATCGATTCCATCGATACCGCAAGGATGAGCCCGTCCTGATGTTCGGTCGCATCGGTATGGCGGGTGCCGAACATGATGGCGAAGCAGGCAAGCACCAGCGTGACGATCAGCGGCAGGTCGAGGAAATAAAGGTTGCCGCTGCCGATGCCATAATCCGACGGGTTGACCATCGCCGTGACAGTCGCTGAAATGGATTTCAGCTGCAGCGCGATATAGGGAATGGTGCCGATGAGGCAAATCAGCGCAACGATGGTTGCGACGGTGGAATTCTTGCCGTAGCGCGCGGCGACGAAATCGGCGACCGACGTCAGTTTCTCGGCCTTGGCGAGTTCGATGATTCGTTTCAAGAGCGGCATGCCGAGCGTGAAGACGAGGATCGGTCCGATATAAATGCCGGCAAATTCCAACCCATTATGGGCCGCAAGGCCGACGCCGCCGAAATAGGTCCAGGACGTACAATAGATTGCCAGGCTCAGCGCATAGACCACGGGTCGGCCGCCTTCCGGCACGCCGAATTTCCGGCTCCGGCGGTCGCCGTAGCTTGCCACTGCGAAAAGCAGCAGAAGATAGCCCAAGGCAAACGCGAATATGACCCAGCCTGGAAGCATCGACCCTCCGCCGGCGGACTATCCACCGTCCTCCCGGAACAGTTCCCAGATTAAGGCAATTCAGCAAGTTTGAAAATTCCCGCGGCCTTGGTCTTAAGTTCTACGCGGCAGAGGGCAGCATCCGAATATTTCCAATTGCCGATTGATTAATTGAGGTGAAGGTGTAGCTAATGAAAACAACGGCATGTCTTTGAAAATGCATCAAGGGGAGACAGATCGGATGCTCAACGAATTCAAAGCTTTCATCGCCCGCGGCAATGTCATGGATCTCGCAGTCGGTGTCATCATCGGCGGCGCCTTCGGTGGCATCGTCAAGTCGCTGGTCGAAGATATCATCATGCCGATCGTTGGTGCGATCTTCGGCGGTTTCGACTTCTCCAACTACTACATTCCGCTGGCGAAGGACGCCTTTGGGCGGGCAACCCTTGCAGAGGCCCGCAGCCACGGGGCCGTTTTCGCATATGGCAATTTCATCACGGTCCTCATCAATTTCCTCATCCTCGCCTTGATCATCTTCCTGATAATCAAGGCTGTGAACATTCTGCGCGAGCAGGTCGAGCGCAAGGAGAAGGAAGCGCCTGCAGAGGTTCCGCCGCCGCCGGCCGATGTCGCGCTGCTGACCGAAATCCGCGATCTTCTCGCCAAGCGCCCAGCCGTCTGATCCGGTTACGAGTCCGTCCGCTCCGGCCGGGCTCACCCATAACGAAAATCGATATGCCATCACGCATTGTCATGGGATTTGCGTCCGCAAATCCGCTATGAAGGCGTGAACCGGAGATATGCATGTCGATCATAAGCAGCCTTAGCCCGCGCGCCGTCGCAGCGCCAGAAAGCGGGATCGTCGAAGTCGTCAATTATGCCCGTGGCCGTGAAGGCCTTTTGCCGCTCTGGGTCGGCGAGGGTGATCTTCCTACCCCCGATTTCATCAATCAGGCCGCCATGCAGGCGCTTGCTGCCGGTGAGACCTTCTATACCTGGCAGCGCGGCATCCCTGAGCTGCGGCAGGCTCTGTCCGATTATTATTTCAGGCATTTCGGCGTCAGCCTGCCACCGGAGCATTTCTATGTAACCGGCTCCGGAATGCAGGCGATCCAGATCGCTGTTCAAGCGCTGACCTCGCCCGGTGACGAATTCATCTATCTCACCCCCGCCTGGCCGAATATCGCAGCCGCCCTCGAAGTCGCCGGCGCACGCTCGGTTGGCGTAGAACTTCAGTTTGAAAGCGGCGCCTGGACTATCGATCTTGATCGCATCGAGGCAGCGATCAGGCCGAAGACCCGCGGGCTCTTCGTCAACAGCCCGTCGAACCCGACAGGCTGGACCGCGACGAAGAAGGATCTGGCCGATATCCTGACTGTGGCGCGCAAGCACGATCTCTGGATCATGGCCGATGAGATCTATGCGCGTTATTTCTACGCCGGCGGTCGTGCACCGTCCTTTCTTGACGTCATGGAGCCCGGCGACAAGGTGATGTTCGTCAACTCCTTCTCCAAGAACTGGTCCATGACCGGCTGGCGCGTCGGTTGGATCGTCGCTCCGCCGGAGACCGGGCAGGTGCTGGAAAACTTGATCCAATATTCCACGTCGGGTGTGGCCCAGTTCATGCAGAAGGGCGCAGTCGCTGCTCTCAACTCGGGTGACGCCTTCGTGCAGGCGAATATCGATAAGGCGACCCGCTCTCGCGATATCCTCTGCGACGCCCTGATCGCCACCAACCGCGTCGAAACTCTGAAGCCGGATGGCGCACTTTACGCCTTCCTCAAGATCGACGGCGTCACCGATAGCCGCAAGGCGGCACTCGACATCGTCGACAAGACCTGGGTCGGTCTGGCACCTGGTACGGCCTTCGGAGCAGGCGGTGAGCGTTTCCTGCGCGCTTGCTTCCTGCGCGATCCGGCACAGGTAACGGTCGCCGCCGAACGGCTCTGCGATTACATCCTCAGGATTTAAGCTAAGCGGCGCATCGCTTCCGGCAGCACCGGGAGCAGCGTCACATTCCGGCCCTCGACAATGATGACTTCGCCGTCTCTGAATGGCTGAAAGGGCATATCGGACTCCTCCAGGAAACTGACGGTCTTTTCAGCCGCTTCGGCCTCGTCATGGTCAGAGCGATAATGCGGAACGATGGAGAAATCGACGAGGCTGAGGCCATCCCAGATGACAGCGTCATCGTAGCCTGATGCGAGTTGCCGTGGATCATCCATGATATCGATGCCCTTGAGCGAGGGCGCCGCAACGACCGCCCCGGCGCTGAAGCCTCCATAGACGAGCGCATCCTCGCGCAGCAATTCCCCGATGATGCGATCGAATCCGCTCTGCCGCATGGCCCGTCGCAGCAGAAAGGCATTGCCGCCAACCACCCAGACGAGGTCGATCTTGGCAAGTGCCTCTTTAAGCGCGTACGGCTGCCAGAAATAGTCCCGCAGATCCAGCTCTTCCGCCTCGATCCCCCAATCGGCAAGCTCTGCCTTAGGATCATAGATATTAGCCTCATAGGCGCGGCGCGCTTCGGCCGGAACGAAGTCCAGCGCATTCTGGATGACGGCCGCGCGTCGTCCGCCTTTGAGAAGTTTCCTTAGCCGGAAGGCGCTGGCGCCGAGCCGGTAGGATGACAGGTAAAGCCTCATCGCCGCTGCTCCCTGTCTTGAAGGGGCAGATGGCTAGGGAACATTAGGAGAGGATCTTGTGCCACGAGAAGTCCTTTGCATCAGCCGGACGTCGGGGCAAAAATAAAAAACCCCGCGCTTGTCCGGCGGGGTTGGATCGGTTGAAGTGAACAGTTTCAGGTCACAAACCGACGTCCCCACCGCAAAGTGTGGTCGTCATGCCCTTCGTCATAGCCTGGAACGCGAACTTGTTCATGGCGTCAATTTGCCCCGCCGCGTGTTCGATGTCAACGAGCTGAAAGAGAGGGGCCGCGAGGCGGTTTCGTCCCAAAATCGGCTGGCCGATAAAATTGTAACAAAGCCTGAAATGCGCCTCTAACCACATGTCGAAACATACTGGCCGCAAAGGCTTTCCGAGGTCGTTTGATAATAAAATCAGAAAGGAAAAAGCCGTTCTGATGCTCCCGAAAAATATAAACAGGGAATGCAGACATGGCGGTTCTGGTTACAGGTGGGGCTGGTTACATCGGCAGCCACATGGTTTGGACGCTGCTCGATGCCGGTGAAGACGTCATCGTACTCGACAACCTCTCCTCCGGTTTTCGCTGGGCCGTTGCGCCGGCGGCGCGCTTTTATCTCGGCGATGTCGCCGATCCGGACGTTCTGAAGAAGATCTTCATCGAGAATGATATCGAGTCGATCATCCATTTCGCCGGCTCTGCCGTCGTACCCGTCTCGGTCTCCGATCCGCTTTCCTATTACGACAACAATTCCGGCAAGACACGCGTGCTGTTGAGTGCTGCGATTAAGGCCGGTATTCGCAACTTCGTCTTTTCCTCGACCGCCGCTGTTTACGGTCAGCAGAAAAGTTCCGCTCCCGTCAAGGAGACGGCGCCGCTCAATCCGGAAAACCCCTACGGCCAATCAAAGCTGATGACCGAAATGATGCTGCGCGATGCCGCCGCCGCTTATGATTTCGATTATGTGGCGTTACGCTACTTCAACGTCGCCGGCGCTGATCCGCAATTGCGCGCCGGGCAGTCTACGTCTGGTGCGACCCATCTCATCAAGGTCGCTTGCGAAGCCGCCCTTGGAAAACGCGACGCCGTTGCCGTCTACGGCTTCGACTACGCGACCCATGATGGTACCGGTGTGCGCGACTACATCCACGTGAGCGACCTGACTGCAGCGCATCTGAAAGCGCTTCAACATCTGCGCAAAGGCAGGGGCCCGCTGGTTGCCAATTGCGGTTATGGCAATGGTTATTCCGTCCTCGATGTTCTGAACATGGTCACCCGCCTCAACGGCCACTCCTTCAAGATCAATATGGGACCCCGTCGGCCGGGCGATGCAGCAAGCGTCGTTGCCGATGCAACACTTGCACGCCGTGTGCTGGACTGGGTGCCGCAATACGACTCGCTCGAAACCATCGTCCGCAGTTCGCTCGATTGGGAACTCTTCCTGATGAACAAGAGCGTCGACGACCTACACAGCATTCATCGCGCGCTGGCTGCGGCTTCCTTCTGAGGCGCAATCGAAGATTTAACATCTGGCGCAGGGGCGGGTGGCCTGGCGTCATGTGAATAAGGAATAATCAAGCTTTCTCTGGCCGGTTAGCCAAGGGAAAAGGGATCATGAAGAACTTCATAGCCTCGTTACGGCTGCAAAGGGATAATCCGAAGTTTCTGGTGGCACAGTTCAAAGCTCTGTCGTCACAGATTCCGATTCTCTACGTTCTTCTTGTTATCAACGCGCTGGCGGTGGCCATCACGCACATCAAGTCGGCGCCTCTCTGGCTTTCGCTCTACATTCCCGTTGGCCTCAGCGTCGTCTGCGTCTTCCGCCTCTGCTGGTGGGAGATATCGGGCAAGGAAAATGTCACGCCCGAGCGCGCGTTGCGGCTGATGAAAGTAACGCTGATAGGCGCCACGATCCTGACGATCGGCTTCGGCGGCTGGGCCATCGCCCTCTATCAATATGGTGACGCCTCGCAACAGGGCCAGATTGCCTATTTTCTCGTTGTAACGGGCATTTCCTGTGTTTTCTGCCTGATGCATCTGCCGCTCGCCGCGGCAATCACCACAGTCATTACCTTCACGGCTATGGTCGTGACCTTCCTCTTTTCCGGCAATCCGGTTTTCGTTGCCACAGCGGTCAGTGGCCTTTTCCTGGTGCTGCCCTTCCTGCGCGTCATCAATAGCTATTTTCAGAATTTCGCCCATCTGGTTCGACTTGCAGAAGAGCTCAAGCAAAAGCAGGCGGAAGCGGAGGAGTTGAACCTCGTAAACAGCCGCAATGCCTTGCAGGATCAACTGACCGGCCTCGCCAACCGCCGAAGCTTCTTCCTCTCGCTCGAAAATATGCTGCAGAAAAATCCGGCCTCCCCGGCCGTTATCGGCATCATTGATCTCGATGGCTTCAAGCCGGTCAACGATATCTTCGGCCATGCCGCCGGCGATCTCGTCCTGAAAGAAACAGCGCGCCGCTTCGTCTCACTGGTCGGCGATCAGGGCATCGTGTCGCGCCTCGGCGGCGATGAGTTCGGCATCATCTTTCCCTGCGACATGACGCTCAGGGCCGTCTCTGATCTCGGCATTGCTCTCTGTGCGGCCGTGCGAGACCCCTATGAAATTCCGGACGGTTCGGTACGCGTCTCCGGCTCCTGCGGCATCGTCTATCCCGAGGCAGGCGATTACACCGCCGAAGATTTGTATGAAAAAGCCGACTTCGCGCTTTATCAGGTCAAGAGCAAGCGCACCGGCGGTGTCGAGTTTTTCTCGCCCGAGCATGAAAAGATCCTGACCCAGCGCTACCTCATCGAGCTGGAACTGCAGGCGGAGAATTTCGCCAAAGAATTGAAACTCGAATACCAGCCGATCGTAGAACTGCGCAGCGGCCGTGTCGTCGGTTTTGAGGCGCTTGCCCGTTGGGACAGTGCACGCTTTGGCCGCATCAGTCCGGATGCTTTCATTCCGGCCGCCGAACGTACCGCCGTAATTGGCCGCATGACCCGCATCCTCTTCGCTCAGGCGCTCGACGCACTGAAGATATTGCCGGTGTACCTGCGAGTCTCTTTCAATCTGTCGGCCCGCGACATCTGCGATCATGAAACCTCTATGGCTCTGCTCGCCATGATCAATCGCTCCGGTGTCGATCCCAAACGCATCGAATTCGAGATCACCGAGACGGCACTGCTCTCGGATTTCGACACAGCCGATCAGGTGATCGGTGTGCTGCGGGCGGCGGGCGTCTCGATCGCGCTCGACGATTTCGGTACCGGCTATTCGAGCCTGAGCCATATCCACCGTCTGGCCTTCGATAAACTGAAGATCGACAAGGCCTTCGTGATGAATTTCGATCGCGACGCGCGCTGCATGAACATCACCCGCTCTGTCGCCAATCTCTGCCAGAACCTTGGCATTGCTTCGGTGGCCGAAGGGGTCGAAAGTGAGGACGTGGCGGAGTCATTAAAAGGCATCGGCGTAAAATTGGCGCAGGGCTATTATTTCTCCCGGCCGCTGCCGCTGGAGCTGGCGATCGATTACGCACTCAGGCGCGATTTGGCCGTTTCGCGGTCCCTCTCGGCCTGATTATAACAACCGCCCACTGGAACCTTGGCCCGACCCCGTTTATTCATAAAGCAGGAGCGAGGTGGGACCATGGACAACAACAATCAGAGCGAGCTCATCGTCGGACGGCAGGGCACGGCGGGCCTCATCCGGCTGAACCGCCCGAAGGCGTTGAACAGCCTGACAATCCCGATGGTGCGCACGATCGCTACTGCTCTTGATGAGTTTGCTAGCGACCAGTCCGTGGCGAGTGTTATCGTGATGGGCGAGGGCGAACGCGGCTTCTGCGCCGGCGGCGATATCCGCGCCATTCATATGAGTGGGCGTGCCGGCGATGGCCTGGCGGAAACCTTCTGGCGTGAGGAATTCCGCCTCAATCACCGGATCGCCAATTATCCAAAGCCCTATGTGGCGCTGATGGACGGCATCACTATGGGCGGCGGCGTTGGGCTTTCCAGCCACGGCCGCCATCGGATCGTGACTGACCGCACCCGCCTTGCCATGCCGGAAACCGGCATCGGCTATTTTCCCGATATCGGCGCTACATGGCTGCTGCCCCGCACGCCGGGCGAAAGCGGCACATGGATGGCCCTGACCGGGCTCGATATCAATGCGGCCGACGCGATCCATGCCGGGCTTGCAGATTTCTATATGCCGTCCTCGCGCCTCCAAGAGGCAGTCCAGCGCCTCTCGGATATGCCTGCCGGAAATTCTTCGGATGATGTGGACGCGGCTCTGCGCGCTCTATCGGATCAACCAGGCGAGGGGCGGTTGCAGGCCAACGCCGCGATGATTGACCGTGCCTTCCACTTCAACCGCGTCGAGGACATCGTATCGGCTCTTGCTCAGGAGGAGGGTGAGTTCGCCGCGGAGACCCGCCGCGTGATGCTCACACGCTCGCCAACCAGCCTCAAGCTCGCCTTGCGGCTGCTGAGAGCCGGGCGCCAGAGCCGTACGCTTGCCGAATGCCTGGCCCGCGAACTCGGCGCCTGCATGCACATCCTGCTTGGTCCGGATTTCTACGAGGGCGTCCGTGCAGCTGTTATCGACAAGGACCGTAATCCGAAATGGTCGCCGCCGACGATCGCCCTGGTCAACGATGAAATGATCGGCCGCTTCTTCGAGCCGGCCAAGCCGCCGCTCGCGCTTTAGCGCCTCTGGTCAGAGGCTGCTTTAGCGCCACATGCCGCGCATGCGCGCACCGACATCGATGCGCACCTGGCGCGCCTGCTGTGCCGCCGCCGTATCGGCCTTCACCTGCGGCCAGCCGCAGACTTCGAAGAATTGCAGCAGCGTTGCCGGAATGAAGCGGCTTCGTGATGCATAGACATGCCGGTCGCCCTGCGAATTCTGCCCATAGGTGAAGAAACGCTGCGGTACGACGAGATCGAGGCTGTCCTTGGCGCGTGTCATCGCCACATAGAGCAGCCGCCGTTCCTCCTCAATTTCGGCCGTCGTGCCGACGGCGAGATCGGAAGGGATGCAGCCGTCTATGACGTTCAGCATGAAGACCTTGGTCCATTCCTGCCCCTTGGCCGAGTGGATGGTCGAAAGGATGAGATAATCTTCATCGAGCAGGGGCACGCCCGCCTGATCCGAGGTCGCATCGGGCGGATCGAGCGTGAGTTCTGTCAGAAAGCGCTCGCGAGAGGCATAGCCGCCGGCGATCTGTTCAAGCTGGATGAGATCGGCAAGCCGGGCGCTTGCGTCCTCATGCAGCCGCTCCAGATGCGGCTCATACCATTGCCGCACCAGTTCGATCTCGGCGGGCCAACCGGCTTTGCCGGTCTTCAGTTCCTGCATGGTGGAAACGAAGGAGGTCCAGTCGTCGCCCGAACGCGGCGGCGCAGGCATGGCGGCGAGCGCCGTGACCGGACTCGGATCCTCGGCCATGTGGTCCAGCACCTTCTGCGCCGTAGAGGGTCCGACCCCCGGAAGGATCTGCATCAGCCGGAAGCCTGCCACCCGATCGCGTGGGTTCTGGGCAAAGCGCAATGCCGCCAGCATGTCTTTCACATGTGCGCTGTCGAGGAATTTCAGGCCGCCGAACTTCACGAATGGAATGTTGCGGCGCGTCAGCTCCACTTCCAGCGGGCCGCTGTGGTGTGAGGCGCGAAACAGCACAGCCTGGCTCTTCAGCTTCACGCCCTCTTCGCGATTGTCCAGGATCTTGTCGGCCACATAACGAGCCTGATCGCTCTCGTCGCGCACCGTCACCAGTCGCGGCCGCTCCGGCGATTCCCGTTCCGTCCAGAGGTTCTTTGTGAAACGCTCGGAAGCAAGGTCGATGACAGCGTTGGCGGCGGCAAGGATCGGCTGCGTCGAGCGGTAGTTACGGTCGAGCGTGACGATATTGGCAGCCGGGCTGAAAGAGGCCGGAAAATCGAGAATGTTGCGCACTGTCGCTGCGCGGAAGGAATAGATCGATTGGGCATCGTCGCCGACGACCGTCAACCCCTGGCCGGTAGGTTTCAGAGCAAGCAGGATCGAAGACTGAAGCTTGTTTGTGTCCTGATATTCATCGACTAGCACATGGTCGAAGCGGCTGCTGATATCCTCGGCAATGATAGGCTCAGCCACCATCTGCGCCCAGTAGAGCAGCAGGTCGTCGTAATCGAGCACGTTCTGGCTCTGCTTTGACTCGACATAACAGGCAAAAAGCTCACGAAGCTGCTTTTCCCAGGTGGCGCACCAGGGAAAGGCGTCACGCAAAATCAGCGGCAGTTCCGTTTCGGAGTTCACCACGCGGGAATAGATCGCAAGGCAGGTGCCCTTTGTCGGAAACCGGCTCTCGGTCTTGGAGAAGCCGAGATCGTGGCGCACGAGGTTCATCAGGTCGGCGCTGTCTTCCCGGTCATGGATGGAGAAGGCAGGATCCACGCCGATCTGTTCGGCATAGTCACGCAGCAGCCGCGCACCGATACCGTGGAATGTGCCGCTCCAGGCGAGCGCGTCTGCCATGATGCCGGAATTCTTGCCGAGAACTTCGCCACAGATGCGTTCGACACGCCGGCCCATTTCGGCTGCCGCCCGGCGGGAGAAGGTCATCAGCAGGATGCGGCGCGGATCTGCGCCCTTGAGGATGAGATGGGCAACGCGGTGCGCAAGCGTATTCGTCTTGCCGGAGCCGGCGCCGGCAATGACCAGCAGCGGCCCGGCCACATGGCTGCCGTCTGTGAGGGTGCCGTGTTCGACGGCCATGCGCTGCTGGGGATTGAGTCTTTCGAGATACATCCAGCCGTCCGGTTGGGCTTCGCGGGAGAATCAGTACTAGCGAATAAATTCAGATGTTCTTTGGATGTTCTCGATTGCCGCTGCTGTCAAGCAGCCGCGGCCGTCATGCACTGCAGCGTCGACCCGAAAGTCGAGATCCATCTTCGGAAAACCTTACGCGTTGTCTCATTGGGTAAGAGCGTCCTTTTGCGTCCAAATGGACGCATGGCGCTCTATTACGGGAAATCAGGCACGATCTGGCGCCGCACCAGCTTCAGGCTGCGGTCGGGCTGGAGGATGTAGGTTTCGTAGACGTGTTCCCCATGCTGATTGTGAAAGTCGTTATAGACGGCACTGCCGATCGGCGACTTCGTCAGCTTCGTGCGCGGTTGACCGCCATAGGTGATGCTGCCGGGAATAGGCTCCAACGCAGTCGTATCCACGGCGGAACAGCCGGCCAGCAAGGGTGCGGCCACAACGGTTGTGGCAAGAAGGGCGGGCACCAGCGCTTTCATCATCGTCTCCTGGAACCGCACAGCGCGGCGGTGACACCTGTCGCGAGGTATCCGAGCACCGCAATCCCACTGACTATGCACTGGGCCGGCAGGGCGTGGCAACAAAACTTCGTCTTCCATTTTCAGAAGTACTTATGTGCATGACGGCGAGATAAATAACGCCCCGGGACAGGATTTTCCAAGGAACCAACGCCCCGCCTCACGTGTTGAAAAGCTGATTTCAACGCCGGAGACAATGATGCAAACGCTTATATGCCTGTGGGCGGGAGCCCTCCTGCTCGCAGACGGGGCCTTTGCCGGCTCCGCCTACGCCTCGCTCGAAACCGATATGAATTATTCGGCCCTGCCGAAAGATCAAATCGCATTGAACGACTATACCAGCACTGCCGTCTGCAAGCCCGCTGAACCGCATTACCTGCCGTCTTTCATTCGCACTGGAGACGGCACAATTATCGGAGTCGGATATATGGAGATTGATGACGAAAATACCTCCGACTGCTGATGGAAATTTCTGTCAAACGAGGCTCGTCAGCAGCCTCCCGCAGAGGATACGATCCTCTAATCAACATGATGGCTTGCCGTCGTTCTATTGATGAACGAAACAAAGCCCTGCGCGAACTCGGCGCAGGGTGAAGCGAAGAATTAGACATTGCTCGGTTTCCGGCGGATCGAATTTTTGATGTCGGCATCGCCGCCGAAAGCTTAATGCACTTTAAGCTTTGCCTCCTCGGCCGCCGCCATAAACTCCGCGCGGGCCTCTTCGACGCTTTTCCGACCGTCAAGTGCGGCGCGGCAGGCGCTGCGTGCCTTCAGATATTTCAATCCGCGCACGGCAGGCCAATGTTCGGCAAGGCATGCCAAGGCATCGAACGGTCCGTTAACCGTGCGCGCTCCTGACCCTTCGAAACCTACCTTGATCGGACTATTCCATCGTTCAGTTGCCATCGATGCTCCTCCAGCATGTCTCGATAGAAACATTGAATGAAGCCTTCGGGTTCCTGTCCCGAGACCTCAAGATGCTAATATTCTAACGAAATTTTCGCCGGCAGCAATGGTGGCCGATTGGCGCGGTGGATAATGACTCCGGAGGAGAAGCTGGTGCTGCCGAGTGGGATTGAACCACCGACCTCACCCTTACCAAGGGTGTGCTCTACCACTGAGCTACGGCAGCAGGACCAGACGCGTGAAGCGGAAACGCTCAACTCGCGTGAACGGGGCGGCTATTGCCACAGGTTCGGCAGGAGTGCAAGCCGCAAATTCCAACTTCTCTGGGAATAACGTTCGGAGCACTTTTGGAATGGCGCGAATTCGGTTACTTCTGAGGCATGAACGAAGAGACTGAAAAGGCCAGACAGAGCCGGAAAGCGGCCATGGAAGCCCAGGCGGCATTGCGGCGCGAGCGGGCGGCCGAAAAGCTGAGAGAAAATCTTTCAAGGCGCAAACAGCAGGTGCGCGCCCGCCGTTCGGGCCAGGCGGATGAGACCCAGGGTTTGCCTGCTGCAAAAAAGCCCGCCGCAAAAATGGACGAATCGTAATGTTCGGTCCGCGACGAATTGAAGCGTCGGGGGATTTGCTCTAAACACCCCCACTTCTTGCCTTGCCCCCACAGGCAACACTTTCAGGAAAGGCGGGCCTCGCCCGTAAGTGCACATGGATCGTATCAGAATTGTCGGCGGTAATGAGCTCAATGGCATCATTCCGATTTCCGGCGCCAAGAATGCCGCGCTGCCGCTGATGATCGCCTCGCTTTTGACGAGCGATACGTTGACGCTGGAAAACGTGCCACACCTGGCTGATGTCGAATTGTTGATGCGCATCCTGGGTAATCACGGCGTCGACGTCGCCGTCAACGGCCGCCGGGAGCGCCAGGAAGATTCATACGCCCGCACGATTCATTTCACTTGCCGGACCATCGTCGATACGACCGCTCCCTATGAACTGGTCGCGAAGATGCGTGCCTCCTTCTGGGTCATCGGTCCGCTTCTGGCTCGCGAGGGCCAAGCCCGCGTTTCGTTGCCGGGCGGCTGCGCCATTGGCACGCGCCCAGTCGATCTCTTCATCGAAGGCCTCACCGCGCTCGGCGCGACGATGGAAATCGATGGCGGTTACATCAACGCTAAGGCGCCGCGGGGCGGTCTCATCGGCACGCACTACACGTTCCCGAAAGTGTCCGTCGGCGCGACGCACGTGCTGATGATGGCAGCAACGCTTGCCCGCGGCACGACCGTGATTGGTAATGCTGCACGCGAGCCCGAGGTTGTCGACCTCGCCAATTGCCTGAATGCCATGGGCGCCAAAGTGTCCGGTGCCGGCACCTCAACCATCACCATCGAGGGCGTCACTTCGCTGTCCGGAGCGCGCCATCGCGTCCTGCCGGATCGTATCGAAACCGGCACCTATGCCATGGCCGTCGCCATGGCCGGCGGCGACGTCGTGCTCGAAAATACCGACGTGGCCCTCTTGGAAACGGCGTTGGAAACGCTGCGCCGCGCCGGCGCGGAGATCTCGTCGACCAACAATGGCATGCGCATCAGGCGCAATGGCGCCGGCATCCAGCCCGTCGATATCGTCACCGATCCGTTCCCGGGCTTCCCGACCGACCTGCAGGCGCAGTTCATGGCGCTGATGACCCGCTCTTCCGGTGTCTCGCATGTCACCGAAACCATCTTCGAGAACCGTTTCATGCATGTCCAGGAGCTTGCCCGACTAGGTGCTAAGATCTCGCTGTCGGGCCAGACCGCCAAGATCGAGGGCGTGCAGCGGCTGAAGGGCGCGCCGGTCATGGCGACCGATCTTCGCGCGTCCGTTTCCCTCGTCATCGCCGGCCTTGCTGCCGAGGGCGAAACAATGGTTTCCCGCGTTTATCACCTCGATCGCGGTTTCGAGCGACTGGAAGAAAAGCTCACGCGCTGCGGTGCAATCGTCGAACGCGTCAGCGAATAATAAAGGGCGCCTCTACGCCCTTTATCCCGGTTGCGTATTTGGCCGCCGCGCCTTATTTCCGTTGTCTGACAGATCGCCGCAGGTGCGGCAGAAAGACATGGGATAGAGGCCGGATGGCAGATCTGAAGCTCCTTGCGCTTGATAATGAGGACCTTGCGGTCATTTCCGCACATATGCAGGATAGCGTCTTCAAGGTGGCGGACATCGACTGGTCGCCGCGCGACAAGCAGTTCGCAATCGCCGCCAACCGTTTTGTTTGGGAAGAGGCGGTCCGCAAGCGCAAGGGTTTTGAACGCCGCCGTGCCGCCCTTGTATTCAAGCGCGTGCTCTCCGTCCGCTCGATCGGCATCGACCGTTCCCGACGGGACGATGTCCTGTCGCTGCTCGCCCTGCAATTTAACCAGAAGGGCGACGGGCCGGAAGGCACGCTCGAACTCTCGCTATCGGGTACGGCATCGATTCTCCTCGATGTCGAATGCATCGAAGTGCAGCTTGCCGATATCGGCGGCGCCTGGGAAACGACTTCCAAACCGCGCCATCCCGGCACCTGAACGAACGGTTTCGAGTAGAAAAGGAGTACCGCCTTGGCAATCTGGCTCAATCAGGTATCCGACGGTTTCGAGCAGCGTTTCGCGGCCTTTCTGACCACCAAGCGCGAGGTTTCCGAAGACGTCAACGCCGTTGTGCGTACGATCATCGATGACGTACGCGCACGGGGGGATGTCGCTCTTGCCGAATACTCGAAGAAGTTCGACAGCATCGACTACGCCACCGTGCCGATGCGCGTGAGCGAAGAAGAGATCGAAAATGCCGTCGAGGTCGTGCCCTCGGAAGTGCTCGGCGCGCTGAAAGTTGCAGCAGTCCGCATCGAAGCCCATCACAGCCGCCAGATGCCGAAGGACGACATCTATGAGGATGCAATGGGCGTCGGCCTCGGCTCGCGCTGGACCGCGATCGAAGCCGTCGGCCTCTATGTACCGGGCGGCACGGCGAGCTATCCAAGCTCGGTTTTGATGAACGCTGTCCCGGCCAAGGTCGCGGGCGTCGATCGTATCGTCATCGCCGTTCCCGCAACCGGTGGCTCGGTCAATCCGGCGGTGCTGGCGGCCGCAAAGCTTGCCGGCGTTAACGAGATCTACCGCGTCGGCGGTGCGCAGGCAATTGCCGCCCTTGCCTATGGCACCGAAACGATCGCCCCCGTCGCCAAGATCACCGGTCCGGGCAATGCCTATGTCGCTGCCGCCAAGCGCCAGGTCTTCGGCACTGTCGGCATCGATATGATCGCTGGCCCTTCCGAGGTCCTCGTCATTGCCGACAAAGATAACAATCCCGACTGGATCGCCGCCGATCTGCTCGCCCAGGCCGAGCATGACGAGAGCGCCCAGGCGATACTGATCACCGACGACGAGGAGTTCGGTAAGGCCGTGGAAGCAGCCGTCGAGCGGCAGCTGAAGACGCTAAACCGTTCGGAAACCGCAGCTGCCAGCTGGCGCGATTTCGGCGCGATCATCCTCGTGTCCGACCTGAAGCACGCCATTCCGCTCGCAAACCGCATAGCCGCCGAACATCTGGAACTTGCGCTTTCCAATCCGGATGCGTTCGTCGACAAAATCCGCAATGCCGGCGCGATCTTCATCGGCGCCCATACGCCCGAAGTGATCGGCGATTACGTCGGCGGTTCCAATCACGTGCTGCCGACGGCGCGCTCGGCCCGCTTCTCCTCCGGCCTTTCGGTCCTCGATTTTGTCAAGCGCACCTCGATCCTGCGGCTCGGTCCGCAGCAGCTTCGCGATCTTGGCCCGGCGGCAATTGCGCTTGCCGTTTCGGAGGGCCTTGATGCCCATGCGC
This sequence comes from Rhizobium sp. BK650, assembly GCF_014195325.1. Lineage (GTDB taxonomy): Bacteria > Pseudomonadota > Alphaproteobacteria > Rhizobiales > Rhizobiaceae > Rhizobium. The sequence continues at coordinate 529,261 of NZ_JACIBK010000002.1, forward strand.
GGTCCGTTGCGATCCGCCTGAACCTCGAAAGGTGAGGGAATGGCAAGGGACGACTTCCGGCTCTGCGACGTTGTCCTTGACGATACGATCGGCCGTTCGACGCCTGACGTCGAACACGAACGGGCGGTTGCGATCTTCGATCTGATCGAAGAAAACTCCTTCAAACCCATAGGCCATGCCGGAGGGCCATACCGGCTGAACATCTCGCTGGTCGATTCCAAGCTGGTCTTTGCCATCGCCACGGAAAAAGGGGAGGACGTGGCCACTCATATCCTGTCTCTGACGCCCTTCCGGCGGATCGTGAAGGACTATTTCATGATCTGCGAGAGCTATTATGAGGCGATCCGTTCGGCCTCACCGAGCCGCATCGAAGCGATTGACATGGGCCGGCGCGGTATCCACAATGAAGGCTCCCAAACCTTGAAGGACCGGCTCTCCGGCAAGATCGACGTCGACTTCGACACGGCCCGGCGGCTCTTCACGCTGGTCTGCGTGCTCTATTGGCGCGGATGACGGTGATGGAGCCTCACGTCGAAACCGAGGACGGAAAGCGGCCAGGCGCCATCCTCTTCATGTGCGGGCTGAATGTCATCCGCTCGCCGATGGCGGAAGTGATCGCCCGTAGCATTCTCCCCGGCAATACCTATATAAGGTCTGCCGGCGTTCGCGCCGGCGAGCGTGATCCCTTCGTCGATGTCGTACTGGAGGAAATCGGCCTTTCGCTCGGCCGCCGCCAGCCGCAGACTCTGGAGGAGCTTGAGGACGATTATTTCGATCTCATCATCACGCTTTCGCCGCAGGCCCATCACGCCGCACTCGAACTGACACGCTCCAGCGCCGTCGATGTCGTCTACTGGCCGTCCATGGATCCGACGGTGGCGACCGGGACGCGCGAGCAGATATTGGATAGCTATCGCGAGGTTCGCGATCATCTGGCCAGCCTTATCGAAGGCCGGCTACTCAAGAGAAACGGTATCGCCGCGCAATCGGCGTGAAACAAAAGTCAGAAAGCCCGATCTACGAGGTTCACAAATCCCCGTTGATTGTGTAGTTTCCGCGCAAATTTTTGGGCGCCTTGCGCCTCTTTATCCAACATACAGGAAGAAAACCCTTAAATGCCGAAAGAAGAAGTCCTCGAATTCCCGGGTATCGTAACCGAACTTCTGCCGAATGCGACATTCCGCGTGAAGCTCGAAAACGAGCATGAGATCATTGCTCACACCGCCGGCCGCATGCGCAAGAACCGCATCCGCGTTCTCGCCGGCGACAAGGTTCTGGTCGAAATGACGCCCTATGACCTGACGAAGGGCCGCATCACCTACCGCTTCAAGTAAGCTTGGTCTGCGAAACTCGATGAGCTTTCGCTCCCGCCTGCCGATGGTCGAGGTTCCATGGCGCTGAAATACAAGCTCATTCTGGCTTCGGGCTCGCCCCGCCGCGTCGATCTGCTTAACCAGGCCGGCATCGAGCCTTCGCGCCTGATGCCGATGGATATCGACGAGGCACCGAAGAAGTCGGAACATCCGCGCTCGCTCGCCCGCCGCCTTTCGGGCGAAAAAGCGGAGGCGGCACTCGCTGCCGTCAAGGGCGACATTACCTGGAAGGGCAGCTATATACTGTCCGCCGATACGGTCGTTGCCGTTGGTCGCCGCATTCTCGGCAAGGCGGAATTCGCCGATGAGGCATCGAATTCCCTGCACCTGCTCTCAGGCCGCAACCATGTCGTTTATACGGGCATCTGTCTGATCACGCCCGATCGCAAGGTGCGCCAGAAGATCGTCGAGACCAAGGTGCGCTTCAAGCGCCTGTCGAGTTTCGAGATCGAAAACTACATTGCCTCCGGCCAGTGGCGCGGCAAGGCCGGCGCTTACGGCATCCAGGGCCTGGCAGGCACGTTCGTGCAGAAAATGGTGGGTTCCTACACCAATGTCGTAGGACTGCCGCTTTATGAAACCATCCTGCTTCTGACCGGCGAGGGCTTCGATGTCCACAGCCGTTGGCCCGAGGGCTGATCTCCTGCTAGAGCGCCGTGCGTTTTTTCGGACGCACAAAGGGCGCTCTACCGTTTTGAATCGACGCATCGGGCTTTCCCAAAATCGAACGATTTTCGAGCCGGTGCCGTAGGAGGAAAAATATGTCCGATGAAATGAAGACTGGCGGCAATGTAGAGCCGCTGCGCAAGACGCGTCCGTGCCCGGAATGCGGCAAACCGTCGAACCGCGAGCACTATCCCTTCTGTTCCAACCGTTGCCGCGAGGTAGACCTGTCGCGCTGGCTGACGGGTTCATACGCCATCCCCGTGGCCGACGATGAGACAAAGGCGGATTACCCCGACGAGGAAAACTAGGTTCTCCACCGCGAAGCCTTTATTTTTCCTCGCAAATCGCCAAAATCCGCAGAGCCGTCAAAAAACTATCATTTGATGCTTGCCATGGGCGAACAAGATGCTATAACCCCGCTCGCTTCCGGGGCGAACCAAGGCCCTGACGTTCCAACTGGAATGTTTCTTAGGAAGCGTGGTTAGCCCAGGTAGCTCAGTTGGTAGAGCAGCGGATTGAAAATCCGCGTGTCACTGGTTCGATTCCGGTCCTGGGCACCATTTGATCTTCCGATGAATTGGCCTGTTTTCGCTCGTCGAAAGGCTTCGCTCCACAGAGCGGGCACTACATCGGTTACTGCGTTAAATCTGTGAGCGAAAACCCAAAGGCAGTTCGGCCTGCATGATTTGTGAGCCTGTGCTGGCCTCCTGTTCCTCCACCGATTTGAACATTCAATTCGAGCATCTAATGGCTGGTGCCCGAAGCTGGCGACGTGGCATCAAGCGCGCTTTGATAGGTCCTGGCACCCCTGCTACACGGATTGGTGGCACGCCTCTTGCAAGGTTACCAATATGTTCTTTCCTTAGGAACCAAGTGCCATGGATTGGGACACCTCGGCCGAATTTGCTCCACTTATCCTTGTCTTCGAAGACAGGCGCCAACGCATAACTATTCGTACCGTCGGAGAAGCCGCCAACGCTCTGATGAGGGAATGGCCATCCGACGACGGCGAGGAATTCCTGTCGGCTGTCAGAGCCTGCTTGGATGTGATTAATGGCAAGGCGGATGCAGACCAGCTGCGGAAAGCGATCATACGGGCTGCAAACGAAGCGGGCATTACAGTTATCACTGTTCTTCAATGACCGCGATCCGCTATCCGCGTGCCGCATTGTATCTAACCCTTTTGGATGAGTTGCGAATCGGTAATGTCGCGAGGAAAGTAGTCACGCGGCGGTAGTAGGATTAATAGGACCGAACCCGATGCGGAGGGTTCGCCGAGTATTGAGTGGGAGCCCTTCATTCTGCTCAAAGCCGCGCATTGAGGGCGCAGCCAGCCCGCCTCGCATGAGCTCGTCCGGACCCGCTCTAAGCTGTCGCCCGCACCAACTTCGCCGAGGCCCGGGATTTTGCTCGATAAATGGGTGAACGGAACCTCGCGCGATTATTTTCGTTTATGAGCATGGCCCGACAAGCGTTCTGGAAAGGCTACCTGAAGCTCTCGCTTGTCACCGCGTCCGTATCACTGACGCCGGCGACGACGGAGTCGAGCAAGGTGCGGTTTCACGTGCTGAACCGCGCGACGAAGAACCGTGTCGAAAGCCGCTATGTCGATAGCGTCACGCATAAACCCGTTGCCGAAAAAGATCAGGTAAAGGGCTATCCGCGCGGCGAGGATGACTATGTTCTGCTGGAGGACGAGGAGATCGAGGAGGTGGGGCTGGAGAGCACCCGCACCATTGACATCGACAGCTTCGTGCCACGCGGATCGATCGACTGGATCTGGTACGACAAGCCGCATTTCCTGGCTCCGGAAGACAAGGTCGGAACCGAAGCCTTTTGCGTGATCCGCGAGGCGATGCGTGCCAATAACGTTGTCGGTATTGCTAGGCTGGTGCTCTACCGCCGTGAGCGCGCGGTCCTCTTGGAGCCGCAGGACAAGGGCATCATTCTCTGGACGCTGCGCTATGGCGACGAGTTGCGCGAACCGGCGGGCGATCTCGACGTGAAAGCGAAGGTCGATAGCGAATTGCTGAGCTTGATGAAAAAGCTGGTCAAGGAAGAAACGAAGGACTGGAGTCCTTCCATGGTTCAGGATCCGGTTCAGAAGCGCTTGAAAGCATTGATCCGCGGCAAGGAGAAGAACTTCAAGAAGGCCAGCCCGGCTCGCAAGCCGGCGCCTGTCAAATCGACAGGCAATGTCATCGACATCAGGGATGCGCTGAAGAAGAGCCTCGCGGCCGAAAGCGGGCGCGGCAAGTCGCGTTAATCCGGACGGTCCACCGGTCATCTCGACTGCGATTTGCGCTTTCGCAAGGGCTTGGCCGCAGCGAAGAAGCCGTCCCAAGGATCTTTGGAAAGAGAGTTCAGCCGTGCCGGGGTGTTGTCGACCGTGAAATAGGCGGGGCCGATTTCAGTGGTTAGCTCGCGCCATTCCAGCGGCATGGACACGGCAGCACCCGCACGAGCACGCGTTGAGTAGGCGGCAACGGCGGTGTTGCCCCGACCGTTACGAAGATAGTCGATGAATATCTTGCCGCCGCGTTTTGCCTTGGTTGCGGTTGCAAGATAGTGATCGGGATCATCCGCGGACATGCTGTCGGCAAGCCATTTAGAAAAGGCCTTCACCTCCGCCCAGCTGGCTTTCGGCTCCAGTGGCGTCACCACGTGCAACCCTTTGCCGCCAGACGTCTTGACGAAAGCCGCAAGGCCTTCGGCTTCGATGCGCTCCTTCAGTTCGTAAGCCGCAGCTATCACATTTTCCCATGGCACGTCCTCTCCGGGGTCGAGGTCCATAGTGATCATGTCGGGCTTCTCCCAATTGTCCGTTGTCGCGCCCCAGGGGTGGATTTCCAGCACAGCCGACTGCACCAGTGCCACGAGACCGTCGAAATCGGTAATGCGGAGCAGCTTCTCGCCGCCCTTATCCTTGGGATCGATAATCTCCTCAATGTGGTCATTCATGCCTTTCCAGGCATGTTTCTGGAAAAAGCGCTGATGACCGGAAATGCCGTCGGGCAGACGCAGGAGCGCCAGCGGCCGGTTGACGACATAAGGCGCCATGAAACGCCAGACCTGCGCATAATAATTGGCGAGGCCTTCCTTGGTGATGCCCTCATCCGGCCAGTATATGCGGTCGGGATGCGTGAGTTGCACTGCCGATATCGGCAGGTTCTTCGCGGTCGTGTTTTCCATCTCGCGCACAACATCCTTTGCCGGCTTGTCCTCCCGCAATCCACGGAAGGCGGCGTGGCGCAGGTTACCATCCGCCGACCACGCGCGAAACTCCACTTCGGCGACGAGGTGCGGCTTGACGTAATGCAGGCCGCGACGCTCCTCTGCCGTCAATTTGTCGTCGAAGGAATTCTGTTTCATCTCCATCGCCGAGAGGCGCTCGTAAAGCATCTGCGCGGTTGCGACCGTATAGCCTGTACCGACGCGACCGACATGTTTCAGCGCACCGTTCTCGTAATAGCCCATGGCGAGCGAGCCGATGGCATTTTTCGTGGAAGTCGAAGGCACATAGCCGCCGATCACGAATTCCTGGCGCTGCGAGCATTTCGACTTGATCCATTCGCCGTTGCGGCCGGAGACATATTTGCTGTCACGCTGTTTCGAGATGACGCCTTCGAGGCTGAGCCTGCAGGCGTGTTCGAGCACCAAACCGCCATTCTCATTGAAATGCGGGCTGTAGCGCAGCTTGCCATTGTCGTCGGACAGCAGCTCTTCCAGCAAATTCTTGCGTTCAAGAAGGCTTACGTCCAGGAGACTGTAACCATCGAGATAGAGGAGATCGAAGGCGTAGAAGACGAAGCGATCGTAGCGGCCTTCGCTCAGGTCCTGCTGCAGCGCGGAGAAATCCGATGCGCCGGTATTGCGCTCGACAACGAGCTCTCCGTCGACAACAGCCGTTCCGACTGGCAGAGAGGCGAAGGCATCGACAATGTGCTTGCCGAATTTCTCTGTCCAGTCGAGCCCCCCGCGTGTCAGCATTGTCACGCGCCCGTCCTCGATCTTTACCTGCAGCCGGTAGCCGTCGAACTTGATCTCGTGTATCCAGCGTTCGCCGGACGGCGCCTTGGGCTTGAGTTTGGCAAGTTCCGGCTCGGTGAATTCGGGCATGGCTGCTTTTTTTGCCCCTTTCGGCCAATCCCGCCGCCGCGGAGCAGCGGGCTTTACCTTCCGAACCGGCGCTCTCGCCTTGACGGTAACGGCCTTGCCGCCTTGAGGCTTGGAGTGCCACGTTGCCTCCGGGTTCGCCGCCACCTCTTCCAGCTGGCGGCCGGTCTTCGCCGATTCCGGACGCTCTGTAAGGATATCGGGTTCGCTCTCGTGACGGGCTTCTTCATCGTCGCCCTTAATCAGCAGCCAGTTCTCGCGCTTCTCGCCAGGTTTTCCATGCATGCGCACGAGATGCCAGCGTCCCTTCAATTTCTCGCCGTCGAGCTCGAATTCCATGTGCCCCTTGCGATAGGCTTTGTGCGGGTCGCCGAGCGGCGTCCAGGTGCCGCGATCCCAGACGATGACTGTGCCGCCGCCATATTGGCCCTTGGGGATGATACCTTCGAAGTCGCCGTAGGAGAGCGGGTGGTCCTCGACATGGACGGCGAGGCGTTTGTCTTCCGGATTGAGGCTAGGTCCTTTGGTGACGGCCCAGCTTTTCAGCACGCCGTCCATCTCCAGCCGAAAATCGTAATGCAGGCGCGTGGCATCGTGCTTCTGGATGACGAAACTGTTGCCTTTCGCGCTTCCCTGTTTGCCGCGCGGTTCCGGCGTGATCCTGAAATCGCGTTTCGCCTGATAGGTTTCGAGCGCCATGGTCAGCTCGCCTTTCTGCTGGTTCTATCCGGCGTCTTGCGCGCAGCAGGTTTTTTCGCCGGCGCTTTGCCGCCCGTCTTGGCGCCCATTTTGGCGCTTTGGCGTAGCGCTTCCATAAGATCCACTACCTTGCGCTCCGGCTCGGGTTTTCGCTTCGGCGTCGCACGCCCTTCGATCTTGGCTTTCACCAGTTCGACAAGGGCTGCCTCATATCGGTCGTGATATCCGCTGGGGTCGAAGCTGCCCATTTTGGTGCCGATAATATGCCCGGCGAGTTCCAGCATCTCCTTGTCGAATTTGATGTCGGGAATGTCCTTGAACGTGGAACTCGCAGAGCGAACCTCATAGTCGAAGTTCAGCATGGTTGCGATGATATGATTGTCGTGCGCGCGAATAAGCAGCGTGCGATTGCGGCGGAAAAGCACTGCTTCGGCGAGTGCCGCTACCTTTCCGTCCTGCATGCCGCGGGCGATCAACGCGAGAGCTTCGGCATCATGTTCGTCGACCGGCGCCAGGTAATAAGGCCGGTCGAAATAGAGCTTGTCGATGCCGTCGAATGGAATGAACCCCTTAACGTCCATCACCTTATCGCTTTCCGGCATGATCTCGGCGATCTCATCACCTTCGATGAGGATGTAGTCGCCACTCTCCATCCGGTAGCCTTTGACCTGGTCGTCACGTTCCACCGGTTTGCCGGTCTCGCTATCGACGAACTGGCGCTCCACGCGATGCCTCGTCCTGCGGTTGATGATGTTGAAGGAGAGGCGGTCCGATGAGGAGACGGCCGTATAAAGGCCGACGGCACAGGCAAGGTTGCCGACCTTCAAATGGCCCTTCCAGCTTGCGCGTGCCGCCATGCTCGTCTCCGTTCAAAGCCTGCTACTGCTCTTATCTGTTTCAAGCGGCTGAAATTTCCAGCCGTTGCCGTCAGGTGACGGATAGGCAAGCAGGGCATCGCCGTTGCCGATCTTCTGGCGTGAGGCGACGTCTCTTGCGCGGTCCATCGCCTGCTCGCGCGTGGCATAGGGTTCCGACAACGTATCACCGAGTTTGTAGGCCCAGCCATTGTCATGCGGGACGATCTGATAGGTGATATAAGCCATGTGTGCTCCTTCTCGTCAGTCGTTGCCGCGTGAGCGGCTGCGCCGCTCGTCGAGCGCGATGATCTTTTCAAGCGACGCAATATCCTCGCTGGTGACCACGGGGACCGGATCGGCCGCGATCGCCTCCAGCACCTCCTTGGAGATGGCATCGTTGCGGATTGCCCATTCCAACGTCTCGCGTGTTTCCCGCTCGGCCTTGAGCTGTGCGTAGAGCGCAACGATCAGCCGGTCGCGCGCATCCAAGCGGCCCGGCTTACGGTCGACTTTGCGAATGTCGGGCATGGGAAAATTCTGCCTCTTCATGAGGTTGCCTCGTTGGAAAAACCGATGACCGATGGAAAGGTTCCGCCTGGCAACGCAAGGATAATCAAATCGCTGCATTGCGGCGCTCGGCGGAAAACACTATTTGAAAGCTATATCGATAGAGGGTTTCAAAATGGCCGATCTCAAGGCTCGTCCCCGTCCCACCGGTGCAAATGCCGTCCTCGGACGCACCGGTTTCCCGCACGTCAGATCGGTCACCGGGGGTGAGATCGATATCGTCACCAGCCCGTCGCAGCCGGGTTTCAACCCACTCGATCTGCTTTATTCCTCGCTTTCGGCGTGTCTCGTTCTGAGCGCCCGAATGGCGGCAAGCCAGCTCGGCATTCTCGACAAGATCACCGAAATCACTGCTGATGTGACCGGTGAGAAGGCAGCGGAAGGCCTGTCACGTGTGGCCAAGTTCAACATATCCTTCTCCATCAAGGGAGATATCGACGAGGAAACGCGTCGCAAGATCGCCCACATGGCGGAAGACGAGATCTGCACGGTCAGCAACACGATCAGAAGCACCCCGGAATTCGCGACCACGATCTCAGGCTGATCTTGGTAGTCGCAAATTTCTGCATAAAAATTATAGACTATAGGCTGGGAGCATTGCGTGGTTTCCACGCTGCTTTTATGCTCTGGCATCCAGTGAAATCACGCCGGCCGAAATGCAGTCCCAGATAAAGCCTTCAACGGAACAGAAATCCCAGCGGCCGGTCGTCGCCATCATCGGCGGCGGCGTTTCCGGCGGTGGCGTCGCCTATCATCTGTCGAAGCTGACGGGCGGCGGCGCACCTGAAATCGTGGTCTTTGAGCCGCGGCCGATGCTTGGTCGCGGCCTTGCCTATGATAGCGCCGATTCCGCTCACCGTATCAATGTGCCGGCCGCCAAGATGAGCCTGCAACCGGACGATGTCGAGGAATTCCAGCGCTGGATCAAGGCGAATGATGCAGTGCGCGACGATCCCGAAGCTGCGCATGAGAATGGCCAGCTTTTCCCGCGACGCCGTGTCTTCGGCGATTATGTCGGCTCGCTCCTTCAGCCCTTCCTGAAATCGGGCGCTATTACCCATCGCCGCGCAACCGTGACCGCTGTCCGTCGTGTACACGATGGGTGGGTGATCCTCGATGATAAGGGTGGACTGACGCAAGCTGATATTGTCGCCATCGCCACCAGCCATCCGCCACCGGCCGCACTAGGCAGGCTTGCAGCCTCTCTTGCCGGCCATCCGCGTTTGATTGCCGACACTACGAAACCAGGTGCCCTCGAAGTCGTGCGTCCACAGGACAGGGTCCTGGTCATCGGGAATGGACTGACGGCGGCCGACGTGATCGCCTCGCTTGCCCGGAACGGCCACGAAGGCCCCGTTGTCGCCATTTCGCGCCGCGGCCTGCGTTCGCGTGGCCATGCCGCGGCTCCGCAGGAAGCATTCGGCGATTTCATCGCCGAGCCCGCCACTTCGGCGACGGAACTGCTGCGTAAAGTCCGACTGACCATTCGCCAGGCTGCCGAACAGGGTTTGAGCTGGCATGCTGTCATTGATCAGGTCCGCTCACAAGGCCATGAGCTCTGGCGGGCGCTGCCGATAGCTGAGAGGCGCCGTATCGTCCGGCACTTGCGCCCCTATTGGGACGTTCACCGTTTCCGCATCGCTCCGCAGGTGGAGGCCGTGCTCGACACCGCAATCGAAGCCGGCCGGCTGGAAATTCTGGCGGCATCTGTCGCGGATGCAAAGGTCGAAGGTGAAGCGATCCGAGTCATCTTGCAGCCGCGGCATGCCCGCGGAAGATTGGAGCGGATCGTCGATGCGGTCATCGTCACGACCGGGCCGGCGCATGGCGGGATTCTGGAGACCCAGCCCTGGCTCGGTGAACTTGCGCGCGAAGGTTATCTCGCCCTTGATCCGACCGGTCTCGGGCTTGCTTGTTCCGAGCGTTCCGAAGCGCTGGGGCCGGATGGTCAAGTGATCTCGTCCCTGCTGATTTCCGGTCCGCTTGCGCGCGGCACTTTCGGCGAGTTGATGGGATTGCCGCAGATCACCGAACATACGGTCTTCATCGCCCGCGAGATCACCGAAAAGCTTAAAGACGCTGAGCGGCACAATTCGCGACCTATTTCTGGTCGATCTGTCGTTCTCTGACTGTCGTTGGTCTGCGACTTCTGATAGTGGCAGCATTACCGTGGCTAGCGAAATGAGCTGCGCAGAAAGCATCGAGATCTCATGTCGCAGGCCGCTTCCGCCGTTTCCGAAACTCCCTCTTCCAGCCGCCTTCCGCTCTTCGCTCTCATTCTCGGCGGTGCGGCGATTGGCGGATCGCCGATCTTCGTGCGGCTTTCCGAAGTGGGGCCGATGGCGACGGCCTTCTGGCGCGTGGCGCTGGCATTGATCCCGATCTTCATCTTCTCGCTTCTGCGCAAGGATACAGGCCCCAAGCCAAAGAGCCTTGCCGATTATGGCATGCTGGTCCTGCCTGGCGCCGTACTGGCGTTGGATCTCTCTGCCTGGCATCTGTCGATCACCATGACTTCGGTTGCCAATGCGACGCTGCTCGCAAACCTTGCGCCGGTTTTCGTGACCGCCATCGGCTTCCTGTTCTTCGGGGCTAAGGTTACCCGCTTTTTCGTGCTCGGCCTCCTCCTCGCATTGGCTGGCGTAGTCGTGCTGAAGGGTGGACCTGCCGCGTTCGGCAATGGCAATCTGCGCGGCGATGGCGTCGCCATGATCGCCGCTTTCTTTTATGCCTGTTATATTCTGTCAATCGGCCGTCTGCGCAGTCGCTTCGATACGATCCGTATCATGCTGTGGAGCACGGCCTCTGCCGCAGTCGGTGTCTTCCCACTCGCGTTCGTCTTCGAAGGTCACATGCTGCCGGCAAGCCTGTACGGCTGGTCGGTGGTATCAGGTCTTGCGTTCGTCAGCCATGCGGGCGGGCAAGTGGCGATCGCCTATGCGCTTGCCTATCTGCCAGCGGCCTTCTCCTCGCTGACATTGCTTCTCCAGCCGGTCGTCGCGGCAATCCTCGCCTGGGTGTTGCTGAACGAGCCAATTACCGCGATGCAGGCTGCAGGTGGCGTAATTGTTCTTGCCGGCATCATGATTGCAAGGCGCGGTTAGTTCGCTCTCGGATATCGTCCGGGCTATTGTGATTCCTGCAGCTTATTTTCCTGCAGCAGCCACTTTTGAATGATCGGCACGTCGGCATCGCCGAGATCGTGACCGCCGGAGATGACGTCGGAATCGACAGTTGCCCCAGACGTCTTCAGCCGCTCTTCCAGCTCGCCCGCATATTTGCCATAGGCGTCCATCTTGCCGCTGATGACCAGCAGGTCAGTGCCCGTCAAGTCGGCGTGCGGATAGGTGGTGAGCACCGGCATGGAGCGCAGAAGCACGGCCTTATGCACCAGGTTCGGGTGTAGGTAGAGCAGCGAATTCAGAAGATTCGCGCCGTTGGAATAGCCGACATAGACGATCTTCTTTGGATCGAGGCCATAGGATTTGACCGCGCCTTCGATAAAAGCGGCGAAGGCCTCGGCCTCATTCTTGATGTCGTCCTGGTCGAAGGAGAAAGGCGTGATGCGCTTGTACCAGCGCGGGAAACCTTCCTCGGTCGCACGGCCGCGCACACCGAGAAGGGTGGCGCGTGGAGCGACCTTGTTCAGCAGCGGCATCAGCGTCGTCTCGTTGCCGCCGGAGCCGTGCAACAGCACGAAAACGCTGCCGTCCGGTTCCGGCGGCGTATAGAAGCGATGGACGAAAGGCAGGTCGCGATAATTGATGCGCGCCTGGCCCGGCATGGAAAACTGCGGCAGCACGACCTTCAGGTCGCTGAGATTGGTGATCGCATCCTTCGGCGGGATGAAAAGCTTGCTGCCAAGTGTGGCCTTCGGCTCATCCACCATCATGCCCGGCTGGTTGGTGGCAAGCTCCATAAGCGTGCCGCCGGGCTCACGGGCATAGAGCGAGCGGAAGTACTTGCGATCATGCAGATTGGTGGCCGAGGCATTTTCCTTTTTGAGCGCCCTGTGAACGGCAAGCACAGCTTCGTCGTCATCTGCGCGGAAGGCCACATGGTCGACCGTGCCGGTACCCGGCGCGCCGGACCAGAAGCCACGTGCATCGCGCACGTCGATGATATCCCCCGACTGAGATACGAGTCGGTCGATCGTGCCGCGATTTGCCTGTAACCTGTAGCCGAAATGGCTTTCGATGAAATGGCGGCTCTCGGCCGGCTTTTCGGTCAGCATGGTCGCGCCGCGCACGCGCTGCACGGCATGCTCTATAGGCACATCGCCGCCATCCCAGACTGCCTGCGATTTCAAATCCTTGGCACCGGCAAGCTTGACGATAACATTGTCCGGGTCCTTCAATCGCAGTACCGGCTCACCGAACTCATCCGCCGGGCCTTCCGAGCGGAAGCCGAAGCGCATGGCACGCGTCAGCCAGTAACCGATACTGGCCGGATCGATTGCCAACGACATTTCGCTGATCTGGCCGTAGCCGGCACGGCCGGGCGCTCCATCTTCCCATACGAGGAACGTAACGAGTGAGCCTGGAGTGCCCTCGGCGTCGCCATAGAAGAGATGAAGCTGCGTGGCGTCTTCGAAACCGGCTGTCTGTTTGACGAGCCGCATGCCGAGGAACCCGGCGTAGAAATCCACGTTCGCCTGCACCTTGCGGGTGATCAGCGTGATATGGTGTATGCCTGAAGCCATGGATGAAAGCCCGAATTGAAAAGGCGAAGCCAGGAGCGCGAGTATGAGAGTCGTTGCTAGCGTCATGCCCTTGCCAATGGCCCTTTCTCTAATTTTGTTCCGCAAAAAGAACAAGTGAGTCACCACGCGGCAGGAGCTCCAGCGTATGGACTTCCTCCAATGCTTCCTCGAGTTGCTGCAGCGTCGGCGGCTTGACCATATAGGCGAGTGCGCCGAGGTCTTTTGCCCGTTGCCTGTCGTCTTCGTCGCTTGACGTGCTGAGGATGCAAACCGGGATCCGGCTCAGTCTCTGATCGGCTGAGAGCGCGTTCAGCACCTCGAAACCATCCATGATCGGCATGTTGATGTCGAGCAGCATCAGGTCGATCTGCGGCTCGTCAGTCATGCCGGCGCGCTGCTCCAGAAGCCGCATCGCTTCGCGGCCGTTGGCAGCCACATGCAGGTTGAAATTCACCTTCTCGCGCCGCATCAACTTGATCTTCAGAAGCTGGATATCGGCGGGGCTGTCCTCCACGAGCAGCACTTCGGCAAGCCTGCCGCGACTCTGGTTCGTATGGTCGGATGCTTTTGCCGGATGCGGCTGTTGGCGGGCGGCCGGCTGTTTGGCTGATATTTCCGCGAGCGGTATTTCGAGCAGGAATGTCGCACCCCTGCCGCTCTTCGCTTCGCACCAGATGGAGCCGCCGTGCAGCTGCGCGATACGACGGCATATTGCTAGCCCGAGCCCTGTGCCCTCGATGCCGCGGCCCACGAGGCGCTTGAAGGGCTGAAAGATCAGCTCACGATGATCAGGATCGATGCCCGGCCCGTTGTCGCTGACGATCAGACGGCATACCCCTTTGTCTGCTATGGCTGAAATCCGCACTTCCGGAATGCTATCCTCACAATAGCGGATCGCATTGGAGACGAGGTTCTGCACAAGCTGGATCAGTAGCGTCGCATCGCCCATAACCTCCGGCAATCGGCCACGGATGATGATCGCCTGCCGGCTTTCGATCTGTTGATGCAGATTGTGCTCTACTTGATCGAGCACGGCCGACAGCGAAACCGGTTTAAGCTCGAGGTCGCTCGAAGCCTCCAGCCGCGTGAAACCCGACACTTTAACGATCAGGTCTTCCATATGGTCGGCGGCGCTTAGGATATAATCGAGAAGCTCGCGATCTTCGGCCGGCAATTCGGTGGAACTGTGCAGGATGCGGCTGAAAGATTTGATCGTCCGCAGCGGCTCCTTGAGATCATGGGCCATGGCGCGGGTGAAGATTTCGAGCGACTGCCGCTTCCGCTCGATCCTTGCTTCCAGGGCGCCATGCATCACGGCATTCTGAATGCAGCGGTGCAGTGTCTCCGGGGAAAGCGCATCCTTGGTCAGATAGTCGCGCGCGCCGCTCTTCATCACTTCAACGGCCACGGTCTCGTTGCCCTGACCGGTCAGCATTACCACATTGGCCGCAGGATCTTGCTCGAGGATGTCCGAGAGTACGCCGAGGCCATCGCGGCCGGGAAGCGAATAGTCGAGCAAGATACAGTGAGGGTGCCTCTGTCTGTTGAGGGTGAGGCCCTCGTCACCGCCCTCGGCTTCGATGACGATATAGTTCATGCCGGAGACGCGCGCGAGCATGCGCCGATAGACTTCCCGGTCGTCTATGTTGTCATCGATGATGAGAACGCAGCAGTCTTCCGCCAAACGTCAGTCCTCTAAAGGCAGGATCGCGATTTCGAACCAATATTCCTTGAGCCGCTGGATGGCGGCGAACAGCCCATCGAGATCGACCGGCTTCTGTACGTAGGTATTGGCGCCGAGCGCATAGCAGCCCTCGATGTCGCGCTCGTCGTCCGATGTCGTTAGAATCACGACAGGGATCTTGCGCCAGTGCGCGTTGGATTTGATCGCCTCTAGTGTCTTGCGTCCGTCGAGACCGGGCATGTTAAGGTCGAGCAGGATGAGGCCGGGCTTCGGAGCCATGAACGCGAGCAGGTCGAGCGCCTCCTGGCCGGAAGCGGCCCTGCGGATGGGGTTGCGCAGATTGGTGCGCTTGAAGGCGCGCATCGTCGCTTCGAAATCGTCCTCGCTGTCCTCGACGACGAGGATCGGTTGCGTGTCACGCTGCTGCATTCTGACCCTCGCGCTTCCTTCCCAGAGTGAAATAGAATGTCGTGCCGGCGCCCACTTCGGATTCTAGCCATATCTCGCCATTGTGACGCCCAATGATCTTGCGTACGAAAGTGAGGCCGGCACCGGTGCCGTCGTCGGAATCCTGCGATTTTTCAAGCCGTTTGAAAATGCGGAAAATATCATCGTAGAACTGTTGGGGTATGCCTTTGCCATTGTCTTTCACATAGAAGACGTTGCGTGCCGTCATTCCATCCTTGCCGGCATAATGTTCCAGATAGCCGATGCTGACAATTGGCAGTGGCTTGTCATTATATTTGACGGCATTTGTGATGAGGTTGCGAAACACCTCGGTCAGGCGTGGTGCATCGCAGACGACCTCCGGCAGGACGCCTTCAATGACGACCTTCGCATGCTGCTCCTCCAGAAGAAGCTCCATAGTTGACACGACGTCGCGGACAATGGAACCAATATCGGTTCGCTTGACGGCGAGCTGCTGACGACCGATGCGCGAAAAATAGAGGAGGTCGTTGACGAGCTTTTCCATGCGCTGGCTGAGGCGGACCAGTCGGTGGAGACGGCGCACGCCGTCTTCATCGAGTTTGTCCTCATAGTCTTCGAGCAGGAAACGGGAGTGATTGTGAAGACCGCGCAGCGGCTCCTTGAGGTCGTGCGAGGCTATATAAGCAAACTCGTCGAGATCGTGATTGGAGCGTTCGAGATCGGCCGTGTATTCCTCGAGCTGGGCAAGCGTAGTTCTTATCCGATCGTCTTGCCGCACGCGCTCACTGATATCGCGTACGATGCCGACGAAGGTTTTGCTAGAGCCGCTGGCGACAGCGCTGACAGACAAGTCGATCGGGAACACCACGCCGTTCTTGCGCCGGCCGGAAACCATGCGCGTCGTGCCGATGATGCGCTCCTCGCCGGTGCGACGGTAATTGCCGAGATAGGTATCGTGTTCGGAATGATAGGGTTCCGGCATCAGCATCTTGATGTTGTTGCCGATCGCCTCCTGAGGCGTGTAGCCGAACATGGTCTCGGCGGCGGGATTGAAGCTCATGATACGACCCGCCTCGTCGATGGCGATAACCGCATCAGGCGTATTGCGTACCAACGCGCTGAAGCGGATGCGCTCAGTCTCCAGATGCTGGGTGTTGCGCATAAAATAGAAAACGAAGATGGCAACCAGCCAGAGCGTTGCCGAGGTGATCGAGCGGTTGGCGGCCTCACGCCAGTATTCGTCCGGTGGATGATTGACGGCAAAGAAGCCGAGCAGGATCAGGACTGTACAGACGAAGGCGAAAAAGATCGGGGCGTTGCGATTTCCGAACCAGAGCGCCGTCAGCACCAGCGGAACATAGAGAATACCGTTTGCCACGCCGAGCGGCGTATAGAGATCGACGATGAGGCCGGTAAAACAGATCGTTGCCGGTATCCACAGGGGGATCTGCGCCCTGTTGGTCGGCAACATCCACCAGGATCTGGCGAGAAGCCCACAGCCGAAAGCCACCATTCCGATAGCCGTATGCAGGGCCATCGCGGCATAGGGCCCCCAGCGATAGCCCTTTTCGGCATCCGTGATATATCCGGCAAGCGCGATCATGCCGAGCGTGATTACGATATAGCTGGTGAGTTCCTGCACGAGCTGACCGCTCGGTCGTCTCCCTTGGAGAGCAAAAAGAATGGAAAGATTCGATATGAGGAAGATCAGCGCCGTGTTCGGCCCCATGCCGCCGCCGATCTGTTCGACAAAGGCCGGAGAGATCAAAAACTGCGTCAGGAGCACATCGACGTTGTGAATCGTCCGGCCGAGTGTGATGATCTCCACCAGGCGCACTGCGGAAAGAACGACGGCGAGGCTGCAGGTAGCGACCGACACGATGCGGTAGCGCGTGCCTGTCTCCATCGACGTGGCAAGCCCGATACCCGACAGCACGAAACAGAGGGCGGTATTGAAGGCCATGGACGGAAAGCCCGGTACGACCGAGATGATGATCTCGATCTCCAGCAACCACCCGCTCAGAGCGGTCAGGCCGAGCAGGACCAGCAGACAGCCGATGGCGAGCGCGACCAGGCGGTAGCGTCCGCTTTCCGTCCCGCCCGACCCTGATCTAGCGGTATCCCGCACGCGCATCACCTCCTTGCGATATCCTTGTGGGTGAAACATCTTTTCTGAAATTGCCGAATTCTCAAGAGGCAGATTGTTGTGCGGAACGCGCTTTTTCGACAGCAACTTCTGAAGGCCGATATCGAATTTTAGTGAACTGGCGTTAATGTCCCAATGAAGGACAGTGCAGGACGAGCGAAACGATATCCAGATTGCGGTGCTAGATGCCGATCTTGTTTTACGTCGACGATAGCAGGGATGATCTCTTCTATATCGACTATATCCGAAAGAAGCAGAAGGTGGATGTTGATCTATTCTGCTTCTCGACCGCAGAGGCAGCATTCGAGGCGCTCGAGGAGTGGCTGGAGAGAGACGAAGGCATGCCGGACATATTGGTCGCTGATCTCTATATGCCTCTGGACAGCGGCACTGGACTGATCGCGCGGCTGCGGCGGGACGAGCGCTTTTCTGGAATGCGGCTTGGTATTTGCAGCGGTTCGGATGCGGTGGAGGACCGTGAACGGGCGCTTGCTGCCGGTGCCGATTTCTACCTTGAAAAGCCACTGGATCTAGCCGGGATCATGGATAATCGCTGATTGCTTAATGTGAATGAACTCGCTCGCAGGGGCAAATTGCGTGCGAGAAAGCACAATTGACAAGCCCGGCAGCGCATTTCAAAATGCAACCCGAGAGAAGAAAATTAAAGCACTGAGAGAGCCGCCCGATCCATGTTCGCCGCCACGAACGTCAGCCAACCCCTTAGCTGAATGGCCCGACCGGCTCTCCCGCGCTTACTTCCGGCACTGTCTTCCGCATTCATGGATGTTGAATGCAGAGAGATTGGGATACCTAGGTAAGAGCTACTATTTGAGTAAACTGCCCTATGCATCACCTGTAGTTGAGATGTCTCCGCTTGCGATATCGAAAGTCCCCGTTTCGCTATCGATCATCAACCGTCTCGCAATTTTTGTAGCTGTTCGCGTTTTAGACGTATATCCCAAGATTTCGGGATCGGCGGATTGAGAATTGGGGAGGAGGAAGAGTGGGAATGACCAGTGCTGCCGCAGTTCCCTTTCATACTGGTCCGGAACTGAGCCGGGCGATCAATCGCACGGATTTTTTTCGCCTCCTGAGGGCGGCCGCACAGCACTACAGTTTCGACAATTTTACCTTGGCGCGTATCTCGGAGGCTGCAGCGCCTTTCGGTGAACGCGATGTCGTCATCACCAATGTCGCCGAACGGCGCATGAGCCTCTTTGTCAAGACTCTCAAGGAAGCCTTGGGAACTGCCAAGGCGCGGACGGCGCAGTTCCTGACGACGCCGGTGCATGGGAAAAGTGCGGCGATAGAAGGCTACCCTTCAGATCTGGTCTTCAACGAATTCAGCGGCAGTACATTTCTTTTCATCCCGCTGTTTACGCCGGAAGGACGTCGTTACAGCCTGGTGCTCAGCGGCCAGCGTCCGGAGCCGGACCAGGGCGAACTGGCGGATATTCTGCTCGATGCCATGCGCATCTTCGATAAGTTGTATGAGGAAATCCTGACGCAGGAAATGTCCGGCCGACTCACGCAACGTGAAACCGAAATCGTCAAGTGGACGAGCGAGGGCAAGACTTCCGCGGAGATTGCCATCATCCTCGGTCTTTCCGAACACACGGTCAATTCGCATATAACGGCCGCAGTCCGGAAACTCGACGCCGTCAACCGGGTTCATATGGTGGCGATCGCATTGCGAAACGGTCTGGTTTCGTGAGCCGGTTTCACGTCGGGGAAAGGTGAAACGATGAGTGCGGAAGCAACGCGCAGGAATGCGGTGAAAGTATTGTTCGTCGATGACGAATTCATCGAGTTCCGTTCGCTCAAAAAGAAGATCGCAGACCTCTCCGAGCCGCCCGTCGACGTCGAATATTCTCAATCGATCGGTGATGCATTGGACAAGATAAGGTCTGCTCGCTTCGATCTCGTCCTTCTCGACAACCGCCTGCTGCCAAACGCTGATTTTCGCGAGACGGTGCCTGAACTGAGGGGTATCGGCTATACCGGCCCGATTGGCGTCATCTCGACCGACATATCAGGCAATTATTTCCAGGAATTCCCCGATTACGGTGTCGATTTCCGTATCGGCAAAGATGAGATCGACGTCCAGACGCTGCAGCACATCATCCGAGAATACGTGACCTATGATGTCCCGGATTTTTGGAAGGATGATTACAGCATTTGACCAGGAAGAAGCTCTATGCCGGCAGGCGGATCGCAAAGCGGCTGCCACTCTCATCGGAATGGTTTAGGCTGATATCGCCGCCAAGCGCGCCGAGCAGTTCCCTCGTGATCGTTAGGCCAAGCCCCGGTCCGGATACTTTATCGGCTTTCGGCAACTTCCAGAACGCATCGAAGATCCTTTCCTGATAGGCCGGCTCGATACCGCAGCCATTGTCGGCGACAGTGATTCGCCAATCTGCGCCCTCGCGTGTTGCCGTAACGGTGACATGCGGCGGCGCAGTGCCGTGATGGTCCAGTGCATTGGAGAAAAGGTGTTTCAAAACAATCGTCAGAAGTGCAGCGTCGCTGCGGATAAGGGGTAGATTGTCCGCATCGAGTGACGCGCCGCCGGCGGGAAATTCCTCGAGCACCTGGCGCCAGGCATCCCGCGTAACATTGCCGAGGTGCACATCGTTGATGGTGATCTGCGGGGCCGTTCCCGCAAAGCCCATCAATGCCTTCGTGAGCCGCTGCGCCGTCTGGGCCTTGTCCATGATCGTCTTGAGGCTCTGCAGTTGTTCGCTGTCCAGCATCGGTTGAAGATCGTCCAGTAGTATTTCCGCATACATGGCGATGTGGCGGAGCGGCGATTGCAGGTCATGTGAGGCGGTCGCGAGGAAGCGTTTGATACGCTCCTCCTGCTCTCTGCTGGAAACGGCTTCCGGCTTCTTTGACGTCGGGTTGAAAGACATATGGCGTGTGCTCCCGATCTCTTTGAATTGAACATAGAAAGAGGGCGCCGGCTGTGCAACCGGCGCCCTCTCCAAGTCCATCTTAAATATCGGCGGCTTAGCCTGCGGTTTTGCGCGGCTGGCCAGCATCCGGCGGAATGATTTCCACGGCTGCATCGTTCGAAGCCGCGACTGCCTTGGCATGGCGGCGGCGCCAGTCACCGAGGAAGAGCAGGATCGGCGCTGCGATGAAGATCGAGGATGCGGCCGCAACGAGAATGCCGAACGCCATCGGGATCGCGAAGCTTTCGACCGCACTGCCGCCCCAGATCGCCATCGGCAGCAGCGAGAGGAAGGCCGTCGCGTTGGTGTAGAGGCTTCGGGCCAGTGTCTCGTTGATCGACTTGTCGATGATCTCGCGCAGGGGCATCGACTTATAGAGGCGCATGTTTTCACGCATGCGGTCATAGACGACGACCTTGTCGTTCACCGAGTAGCCGACCAGCGTCAGGATCGCCGCGATGGCCGTGAGGTTGAAATCGAGCCCCGTCAGCGCGAAGAAGCCGATCGCCTTGGTCACGTCGAGGATGAGGGTCACGATAGCGCCGACCGCGAAGGGCCATTCGAAGCGGTACCAGATGTAGAACAGCATCGCGAGGCTGGCGATCACGACCGACAGGATACCCGCCCAGGCAAGCTCGCCGCTGACCTTGGGGCCGATGACATCAGTGCCGGTGACGGTCGCGGACGGGTCGATCTTGACGATCTCGGCCTTGAGCTTGGTGACGGCTGCGGTCTGAGCCTCTTCGCCGCCTTCCTGCCGCTGTGCGCGCACCAGCATGGTATTGTTGTCGCCGAAGGACTGCAGCGCCACTTCGCCGAGGCCAAGGCCGTTAAGACCTTCACGGAAGCGGCCGAGATCGGCGGCTTCCTGCGTCTTCACCGACATCTGGATACCACCACGGAAGTCGACGCCGTAGTTGAGACCCGGATAGATGAAGAGGGCGATCGAAGCGATTGACAGCAGCGCGGAGACGGTCACGCCGAAGAAGCGCGCCTTCATGAACTGGATATGCCTGTCATAAGGGCTGAAGGGGATCAGCGGCTTGATGTTCAGGACCTTCATCTTCCGGCGACGGGTGATCTCGATCATCGTGACGCGCACGAAGGCGACCGATGTGAACATCGAGATGATGAGGCCAAGCGCCATGGTCACGGCAAAACCGCGAACCGGGCCGGAGCCGAACCAGAACAGGATGGCGGCTGCGATAAGCGCCGTCATGTTGCCGTCGATGATGGTCGAGTACGCACGGCGGAAGCCGGTGTCGATGGCCGCGAAGGCGCTCTTGCCCTTGCGGGTTTCTTCGCGGATGCGCTCGTTGATCAGAACGTTCGCGTCGACCGCGAGGCCGATACCGAGCACGACGCCGGCGATGCCCGGCAGGGTCAGCGTCGCGCCGACAAGCGTCAGCGCCGAGAAAGTCAGGATCGTGTGGATGAGAAGCGCGATATTCGCAAGGATGCCCCAAGTGCCGTAGAGCACCAGGATGAAGGCGGCGACAAGTACGAAGCCGACGACGCCGGCATAGAGGCCCATGCGGATCGCATCTGCGCCGAGATCGGCACCGACGGTGCGTTCTTCGATGACGGTCAGCTTGGCGGGTAGGGCGCCCGCGCGCAGCATGGCGGCGAGCGTATTGGCGCTGTCAGTGGTGAAATTGCCGGAGATCTGACCCGAACCGCCGGTGATCGGCTCGCGGATGACAGGCGCGCTCAGCACCTTGTCATCAAGCACGATCGCGAAAGGATTGCCAACGTTCTGGCGGGTGATATCAGCAAAGCGGGTTGCACCGGCGCTGTCGAAGCGGAAGGTGACGACCGGCTGCTGGCTCTGGTCGAAGCTGACGCGGGCATCCGAGAGCCGGTCGCCGGAAATCTCGACGCGATCGAGAACCGGATAGCTGTTGCCCTGGTCATCCTTCATGATCGTCACACCCGGACCGGCCTGACCGTTCTGGGCGAGCATGTGGAAGGACATTTTGGCAGTGGAGCCGAGAAGCTCGCGAAGGCGGGACGGATCCTGCGCACCCGGAAGCTGCACGAGAATTCGGTTGGCGCCGATGCGCTGGATCGTCGGCTCGGCAACGCCGACTTGGTCGACGCGCTGGCGGATGACTTCAAGGCTCTGTGCGACGGCATTGTCGACATTGGTTGCAATACCGGCCGGCGAAAAGCCGATGGTGATGTTGCCGCCGTCGGCCGTAACCGCAAGGTCGGACTGGCCGGCGCTGATACCGCTGGAGATCACGTTGCCAAGGGTGCGAAGCTGGGTGACGGCCGCGTCGCTCTGCGACGGGTCGGCGAGCGAAACAACGATATTGTTGTTGTTGCGAACGACGGACTTCGGCTGGATGTTCTTTTCGCGCAGCACGCGGCGGGCGTCCTGCAGCAGCGAATTCAGGCGCTCCTTGGTGAGGTCGGCCTCATCGACTTCGAGCACAAGGTGCGAACCACCGCGAAGGTCGAGACCGAGAGAGACCTGGCTATGCGGCAGCCAGGCAGGAATGCGCTGGAGTACGCTCGGTGGCAGGGCGTTTGGAAGGGCGATCAACAGGCCGAGCAGGATGATCACCGTATAGGTGAACACCAGCCATGGTGAATTACGCATATTTTAAGTCCTTGGATAATGCTTTGCCGGCGCGACTGCGCTGCGGCATGTCTATGGATCAGAAGCGCCCGGGGGCGTTAATTCAGGCAGCCTGCGGCGGTGCGCGGGGCTGGTGGGCCTGGGCTATGATAGGGGGAAGCGAGGCTTCGAATGCGAATACCGGGGCAGCTTGGCGCCAGTCAGCAAATTTCAGTGCCGGAGCGGCATTGAGAACTGCCGATCCGGCATCTTGGAGTTGCTGTTTCGGCGCGGCCTTACGGTCGCTGATCAGCAGCCCACGGATGGCGTCGCGCGCCGTGACCTGCGTTTGTTGCGAATCTCGACTGGAAGAAGAGAGGCTGTTCGGCGTCGACGATGGGCCGATGGCGATACTGCCGCCGAAAAGCAGGCCCAGATAAGCGAAGATCGCAACGACGACAGAGGCGGCAATACGGCTTACCCGGCGGCGCTGTCCCAGCTCCGTCTCTCCTGTCTCGGTGATTTCACTCCCAAATCGGCTCAAAGGCGCGGCAATCTCTCATTCTTTTTCCGGTGAAGGCTCCACCGGCGGCAGGATTGTACCAGCCGAAGGTCCGTCTTCATAGGGTGCACTGTCATGATGCACTTGGGCGAGCTGGTCAACCATGCCAAGCGCAATTTCCCGTTCCCCCATGATGACGGTATCGGCGCCGTATTGCCGCAGTTCCTCGACTTCGGCATCGGAATGAGCGCGCGCGACGATCAGGATCGAAGGATTGGTGGCGCGGCCCTGCTCGGCGATGCGGCAGGCTTCGAAGGCGTTCGGAATGGCGATGACGAGGCTGCGCGCGCCGGCGAGATTGGCGAGATCGAGCGTTTCGCGGGCGACGGCATTGCCCGACAGTACTTTGATGCCTTGGCTGCGCAGCTCTGCAATACGCTTGTCGGAATCCTCGATGACGAGGAAAGGCGTACCTGACGACTTCAGGTTCTGGCCGACAATGCTGCCGACGCGACCATAACCGACGAGGATTGCGTGGTCGGTGAGTGTCGTTGGATGAACCTCGTCGCTGTCCGGCTGTTCTTTTTCATGCGCGTTTCCGGCATCGGGCGTCGGAGCAGGAGCTTCCGCTGCCGGCTCCTCGCGCGTCGGGCTTTCCAACAGCGGTCGCATACGATCGCAGATGAAGAACAGCAGCGGGTTGAGAATAATCGAGATAATGGCGCCGGCAAGAATGAGGTCGCGGCCTTCCTGCGGCAGCAGACCGAGCTCGACGCCGAGCGCTGCGAGGATGAAGGAGAATTCGCCTATCTGCCCGAGACTTGCTGAAATCGTTAGGGCCGTGCTGACAGGCTTCTTGAAAAGCAGGACGATCAGGAAGGCGGCGGCCGATTTGCCGATGACGATGATGAAGATGGTCGCAAGCACCGGCAACGGCCGCTCGATCAGGATGTAGGGATCGAAGAGCATGCCGACGGAGACGAAGAAGAGGACCGCGAAGGCGTCGCGCAACGGCAGGCTTTCCTGTGCGGCACGGTGGCTGAGCTCGCTTTCGGCAAGAACCATGCCGGCGAAGAAGGCCCCGAGCGCCAGCGATACGCCGAAAAGCTTTGAAGCGCCGAAGGCAACGCCGAGTGCGATCGCCAGCACACCGAGGCGGAAGAGTTCGCGCGAGCCGGTATGAGCGATGCGGTGCATGGTCCAGGGAATGAGCTTGCGGCCGAAGACCAGCATCAGAGCGACGAAAAGCACCACCTTGACCAATGTCATGGCGATAATGCCGCCGACGCCGAGATCGAGGCCGAGAAGCCGGTTGAGACCCGCCGAAAGCGGCTCGACAGGACCGTGACTGTCGCCGGTAATGCTCGCGGCCGCCGGGATGAGCACTAGCGCCAGCACCATGGCGAGATCCTCGACGATCAGCCAGCCAACGGCGATGCGCCCGCGCTCAGTCTCGACAAGGCGCCGCTCTTGCAGGGCTTTCAGCAGCACCACCGTCGAAGCGACAGAAAGCGCAAGGCCGAAAACGAGACTGCCGCCCATCGGCCATCCCATAAGTGCGCCGAGGCCCCAGCCGAGCAAAGTGGCAAAACCGATCTGAACGACCGCCCCCGGCACGGCAATGCCGCGCACAGAGAGCAGGTCCTTGAGCGAGAAATGAAGGCCAACGCCGAACATCAACAGAATGACGCCGATTTCGGCAAGCTCAGGCGCGAGGCTTTGATCGGCAACGAAACCCGGCGTGTGTGGGCCAGCGAGCACCCCTGCGACAAGATATCCCACAAGAGGCGGGAGGCGCAGACGATTGGCTATCGCGCCCAGAATAAATGCCAGCACGAGGCCCCCGACAATAGTCGAAATTAAAGGCGTGTCGTGCGGCATTGCTCTCTCCGATCTGGAAATCCTGTTCAAAAAATGACATATATGATCTATATCGACCAATATGGGTGGTTTGGAATAATGGGTCAAGGCGCAAAAGAAACAATTCTGACGCCCGCTTTGTGCCGCGCTGCGCGCGGTCTGCTTGATTGGACGCAGGCCGAGCTCGCCGAGAAGGCTGCGGTTTCCCGTAGTACGATACGCGACTATGAAGGCCATCATCACGAAATCCATCGTGCGACGGAAGCGCAACTGCGCCTTGCCTTCGAGGACGGGGGCGTGAAATTCGTCGAGATAGAGGGCTGTGGAACCGGCCTTTGCCTGCCCGGCTCCGTGAACTGAGTTTCCTCAGGGCTGCATCAGGCACGCCGCGCCGACCTTGTAGACATAGATCGTGTCGCCTCTGTAGTTACCTTTTTCCGGCTGCCAGCTTTTCAGCATATCCGGCGTTTCGTTCGAGCAACTCAGGGGTTTGGAAGTCAGGAATAGAACCTGTCCGCTGGTATCGGCCGGCAAGGCGAATTCCTGCTCGTAATAGCTATCCGGCAGATCGGCCGGCGGACGGGCATAGATCTTATAGGACGTATCCCGCAGCGTGTGGAAGAGATCGGCGACCATGTCCCTGTTGTCGGTGACGATGATACTGGCGCCCGCTTGCGCGGCAAGATCGGCAGCTTCGCGGCTGACTTCGGCCCGGCCGAGATAGCGTTCCATGACTTCCTTGCCGTTCGGCAGCACCAGTTGATGCGAAAAGATCGTTGCGAAAGGGAAGAGCAGGCAGGCGACACCATTGATCGCGAGCGAGGTTCTGAGGCCCTTTGGCCAAAGACGGTGAAGCAGCCAGACGGCCAGCACGATGCCGGCCACATAGGCCGTGACGGCCCAATTGGCATAGGCCTTGGCGACGGACGCCTGCAGGGTAATGAGCAGCACGACCGGGATCGACAGCCAGACGAGCATCTTCTCACGCGGTTCGCTACGGCCGCAGATCATGTTCCAGACGGCCCAGAGCATCGCGAAGAAGACGATCGGGCCGACGACCCCGAACTGCGCGGAGAAGAATTCCAGCCCGCCGCGAATATTGCTGCCGAGATCGTTCCAATGGGCAATATCCTGCGTGTGGCGCACCGTCGTATTATTGTTCTGGAGGTTCCACCAGAGGTTCGGGAACGCGATGATCGCGGAGGTGACGACCGCGATGATGAAGTCGCGCACCGCAATCCGTGCCGCCGGAATGAGCAGCATTGCAATCGCTCCGCCAGGCACAAGGAAGAGCACGGCATATTTCGTCAGAAACGCCAGCCCGACACCAATACCCATGAGAAGTGCAAGCCCGACGGAGCGACGCTGCGTCAACTCGAAATAGGCGATGAGCGCAATGGCTATGAAGAAGAGCAGGATGACATCGGTGGAGAAGAAGACTGAAGAAAGCGCAACCGCCGGCAGCGTAATATAGGTCGCGCCGACCCAGCCTTCGATATCAGGCCCGATGAAGCGCTTCGCCAGTTTCATCAGCACCAGCGCGGTTGCCATGTGGAAGAGGGGGGCCGGAAGACGCAGCCAATAGATGTCACTGGAGCCGGCAAGGTCGGTGAAGATCCTGAGCACCCATGCGATCATCGGCGGCTTGGAATAATAGCCGAAATCGAGATTCTGCGACCAGAACCAGTATTGTGCCTCATCGACGAACAGGTCCGTCGTATCGAAATGCAGCGCCACGACACGGAAGATCGTAAACGCCAGAATGATGATGAAGCCGGTCCGAGCTGACATAAATCCCTTACTTCCGCTGACAAAGGAGCGCGTGTCGATACACCAACGATGCGGGACTGCCAACGGGAAAGGTAAAGGGACATTTAAGGCGCGCTGGCACCTTAGAAGACGCGAAGCGTGCGATTGTCGCGGTGCGCCGCGATCGTATCGAGGAGGGTAACGGCTGCGGCGATCGCAATCGCGATCAGGCATGAACCCATTCCGAGAACTATCATTTCTCTTTCCTTGTAGACGTCATGTCAGGCTCTTTCATAGGGCCTATAGCATAGAGCTTGCGCGTGCCTTGTAGCAGCGATGCAACTCCAAGCCGGTATTTACTGTCAGAAGCCTGGCTAATTGTTTCAAAAGCTACAGGCCGGAGGGCTTATTAACCTTCAAGCAAGGAATTAACCATAAACATTGGGTTACACGTCGGAATGGGAAGATGCACTCGTTCCCACCAGGCATGACGCCGTACCGCCGTACCGGGTCGATCCGGTATCCATCTCTTCAGGCAACTCCGAACAGAATTGCTGACCAGGAGGCTTCAGCCCCCCGGTTGCGACCGGTGGCGAAGACCGTCTCCGCGTATCTTTCATCGGAGGCTGCGAAAGTTTTTGGCCGGGTTCGCCCGGAAAGTGGTTGGGGACAGGGCGTTGAGGCAGGATATGCCAACAGAACAGGCTCGTGGAGCGCAGGCAGGCAGCCTTCGCGACCGCCTGCGCTTTGCCGGTCTCGATACCGACCAGTGCGAGATGGTCCGCCGCAACCGGCCCGCTCTTGAAGCTCATCTGAAGGCGGGCCTGCGCGATCTCTTCCACCGCTTCCAGTCCTTCCCCGATGCCGCACGCAATTTCGAAAGCGAACGGCAAATCGAGCGTCTCCACGACCTGCAGTCCTCGCATTGGGATGTGCTGACAGATGCACGTTTCGACAGCCTTTATGCAGAGCGCGTCAAGGTTCTCTCCGATACCGAAAGCAAGATCGGTCTCGACCCGCGCTGGCACGTCGCCGGTCATGGGGTCATGCTGGAACACGTGATTTCGGGTCTCGCCGACGAGCTCGCCGGCCGGCCGGTACTGCCGTCAGCCAAGCGCCGCGCCCGTGAGATCACCGATCTCATGACATCTATTATTCGTATCGTCATTGTCGATGTGGAAATTGCCGTCTCGCTGCGCTTCAACGCACTGCGCTCTGCGCAGCAGCGTGCGCTTGCCGACCGGCGTACCGAAGGGGAAGCAGAAATCGCCCGTATTTTCGGCGAGGTCATTGAAGGTCTTTCTGCCCGCGACCTGACGCAGCGCGCGCCGGTCGACGGTGCTCATACCGACATCGCGGCCGCATTGAATGCTGCCCTCGACGGTTTGCAGGCAGAATTTATTGCGATTGCCGAGCGCAACTCCAAGGCAGAAACTGCAACGCAGTCGGTCCTCGCTGCATCCCGCAACTTTGCCGGCACTGCCGCCGGCCAGGCCGACCGCCTGCAGCTCTCGGCAGCTGCCCTTGCCGGCATTGCCGAGCGTGTCCGCGAGGGCGCTGCCGGCAGCCGCGCCGCCGAACAGGCAGTCGCAGCCACGCGTGCGGCGGTGGAGGAAAGCGGCGAGGTGGTTGGCCGCGCGATCAGCGCCATGGCCGATATCGAACGGTCGGCCGAGAAGATAGGCCAGATCATCGGCACGATCGATGAGATTGCCTTCCAGACGAACCTGCTCGCTCTGAATGCCGGAATTGAGGCCGCCCGTGCCGGCGAATCCGGCCGAGGGTTTGCCGTCGTTGCACAGGAAGTGCGGGCGCTCGCACAGCGCTCCGCCGAAGCTGCCCGCGAGATCAAAACTCTCGTGACCACCACGAAGACTCAGGTGGATGCGGGTGTGCAAATGGTCGGCCGCACGCAGGATTCAATCGCGAGCATTGTCCGTCAGGTCACCGACATCAATACTGCGATTGCCGATATCGCCAGCACGACCGGAGAACATGCTGCCGGCCTCGATGCCGTGACCGCCGACGTGAAAGATCTTGGCAGCGAAGTGGCCGACAATGCCGGCCTGGCGGAACGGTCCGCCGAAGGTGCCGATCATCTCTACACGGTCATTCTGGAACTCGGCCAAACGATCCGCGAGTTCCGCATCGCTCGGGAAAATGCCTATGCAACACGGCAGCAGCCGGCGCGCGTGGTCCAGCCTCGGCCGGTTGCGATCGCAGCGCGTCCGCAAATGGTCGAAGACGAATATGAAAATGAGGATTTCAGCATGTCGCAGCCTCTCGCAAGCGCCGGAGGTGGGCGGAATGTTTACTAACCTATCGGATTATGACGTCGGCTCGTTTTCACGGGTCGGGGACAAGGGGACAAGGAAAAGCTGATGGCAGCAAAGAAGAGTGGAAAGACGCTGGAGTTGCCAGCGGTTCTTGATCTCAATGAGGCTTCCGCATTGCGCGACAAGCTTCTCTCCGTGCGAGGCAACCCTCTGGCGATCGATGCTTCCGCAGTCGAACGCGTCGGCGCTCTTTGCGCCCAGGTTCTGATGGCCGCCGAGAAGACCTGGGGCCAGGACAAGCAGTCGTTCACCTTCTCGAAGGTGTCCGACGCATTTCATAAAACCATGCAGCTGGTTGGCGTCGATATCGACCACCTGCTTGCTAAGGAGATCCGGCAATGAAGAAAAAAGTACTGACGGTGGACGATTCCCGCACCATCCGAAACATGCTTCTCGTGACGCTGAACAATGCGGGTTTCGAGACGATACAGGCTGAAGACGGCGTTGAGGGCCTCGAAGTTCTCGAGGAGTCCAATCCCGACGTCATTGTCACCGACATCAACATGCCGCGCCTCGATGGCTTCGGCTTCATTGAAGGTGTCCGTCGCAACGAGAAGTATCGTGCGATCCCGATCCTGGTGCTGACGACTGAGAGCGATGCGGAAAAGAAGAACCGCGCTCGTCAGGCCGGTGCCACTGGCTGGATCGTCAAGCCCTTCGACCCCGCCAAGCTGATCGATGCCATCGAGCGTGTAACCGCTTAAAAGCCCAGGATTTGCTCCTATGGATATGAACGAAATCAAAGAGATCTTTTTCCAGGAGTGCGAGGAACAGCTCGCCGAACTGGAATCCGGTCTCCTCAAAATGAATGATGGCGATCGTGACCCGGAAACCGTCAACGCGGTTTTCCGCGCAGTGCATTCGATCAAGGGCGGTGCCGGCGCCTTTGGTCTGGATGATCTCGTCGCCTTCGCCCACGTCTTCGAGACCACACTTGATTGCGTTCGTTCCAATAAGCTTGAGCCTAACCAGGACGTGCTGAAGGTTATGCTGAAGTCGGCCGACGTGCTCGCCGACTTGACCAATGCCGCCCGCGATGGCGGCAGCGTCGATGAAAGCAGAAGCCGCGGCCTCGTCAAGGAACTGGAAGCGCTTGCTCATGGCGAGCTGCCCTCTCCCTCGGCAGTTTCCGAAGCGCCTGCGCCGAAGCCGGCTGCGAAGGCCGCTCCTGCTCCGGTTGCCGCAGCCCCAGTTCCCGTGCCGACCGACGACAGCGGCTTTCAGCCGATCCCTTTCTCCTTCGATGATTTCGGCGGTGAAGAAAAGCCTATCGATTTGCCGGCCTACGAAATCATCTTCAAGCCGCGCTTCGAACTCTATTCGAAGGGTAACGACGCCACCCTTCTGCTGCGCGACCTCTCCCGTCTCGGCGAGATGAGCATCTATTGCAACGCCGATGCCCTGCCGGGCCTCGAAGAGCTCGATCCGGAAGGCGCTTATTTATTCTGGAACATCACGATCAAAACGGACAAGGGCGAAGACGCCATCCGCTCCGTCTTCGAATTTGCCGAATGGGATTGCGATCTGACCGTGAAGCCGGCAGAGGACGGCCGACCAGGCGAGACCAATGAAGAACTGCCGATGATCCCGGTTCCCTTCGATCTCTCCATCCTGGATGAAGGCGGTGCCTCCGAAGTACGGGCCGCCACTGAAACCAGGGTCAGCGACACGGCAGCCGCCGTTGCTGCCGCCGAATCGGCGACCAACATCACGCAGATGGCTGCCGCCGCTGCCCGTGTCGAAAAGAAGGAATCGGCCGCTGCCGCTGCCGCTGCAGCGGCAAGTGCCGCAGCCCAGAACAATGCCGCTGCCGGCGCCGGCCAGACGATCCGCGTCGATCTCGATCGCGTCGACCGCCTGATCAACCTCGTTGGCGAGCTTGTCATCAACCAGGCGATGCTCTCTCAGAGCGTCATCGAAAACGACACGACCGGCACCTCGTCGATCAATATGGGCCTCGAAGAGCTGCAGCAGCTCACCCGCGAGATCCAGGACTCGGTCATGGCCATCCGTGCCCAGCCTGTGAAACCGGTCTTCCAGCGTATGTCGCGTATCGTCCGCGAAATCGCCGACATGACCGGCAAGTCGATCCGCCTGATCACCGAAGGTGAAAACACCGAAGTGGACAAGACTGTCATCGACAAGCTGGCCGAACCGTTGACGCATATGATCCGTAACGCTGTCGACCACGGCATCGAAACGCCCGAAAAACGTGCGGCCGCCGGCAAGAACACCGAAGGTACGGTCCGCCTCACCGCCAAACATCGTTCAGGTCGCATCCTGATCGAGCTTGCCGACGACGGAGCCGGCATCAACCGCGAGAAGGTTCGTCAGAAGGCGATCACCAACGAGTTGATCTCGCCAGACGCCAACCTCTCGGATGAGGAAATTGACAACCTGATCTTCCTGCCGGGCTTCTCCACGGCGGACAAGATCTCCGACATTTCCGGCCGCGGTGTCGGAATGGACGTCGTCAAGCGCTCTATCCAAGCGCTCGGCGGTCGCATCAACATCACATCGAGACCGGGCCAGGGCTCGGTCTTCACGATGAGTCTGCCGCTGACGCTTGCCGTTCTCGACGGCATGGTCGTCACGGTCGCAGGCCAGACTCTGGTTGTGCCGCTGACGGCTATCGTCGAAACGCTGCAGCCGGAGGCCGCCGCGATCCACTCCTTTGGTGCGAACCATCGCCTGATCTCGATCCGCAACAGCTTCTGCCCGCTGGTCGATGTGGGTCGCATTCTGAACTTCCGCGCCACCCAGGCCAACCCGGTCGAAGGTGTCGCGCTTCTGGTGGAATCCGAGGGCGGCGGTCAGCGCGCGCTCATGGTCGATGCGATCCAAGGTCAGCGCCAGGTCGTCATCAAGAGCCTTGAGGCAAACTACACCCACGTTCCGGGTATTGCCGCTGCAACCATCCTCGGTGATGGCCGTGTGGCGCTCATTCTTGATGTGGATGCAGTCGTCGGCGCTTCGCGCGGTCAGTCCCTCAAGGCGGAAATGTCATTGGCGGCAGTAGGGTAAGAGGCAATGTCGTACACGGCAAAAAATCTGACACTGGGCGGAAACGAGCTTATCGCATTTCGCATCGGCGATCAGGAATTCTGCGTGAACATCATGGCAGTCCGCGAGATCCGGGGCTGGACTCCGGCGACCGCGATGCCGCATTCGCCATCCTATATGATTGGCGTCATCAACCTGCGTGGCGCTGTGCTGCCGATCATCGATCTGTCCGCCCGGTTAGGCATGAAGCCTGTCGATCCGACTGCACGTCACGTCATCATCGTCGCCCAGGTCCGCCGCAAAGTGGTGGGCCTGCTGGTCGATGCGGTTTCCGACATTCTGACGGTCACCGACGATGACATCCAGCCGACACCCGAGATTTCCTCGGACCTTCAGCGTCAGTTCGCCCGCGGCATTCTCTCGATCGAAAAGCGAATGATCTGCCTGATCGAACTCGAAGCCCTGTTCCCCGACATCGAAAGCGAAGCCGCATGAATGCACTTGGCATAAGAGATCAGAGGCAGCCTGGTGCCGATGAGGTTTTGGCGAGCGGGGAATACCCGCTGACGCGCCGCGATCTCTCGGAAATCGCGGCCATGATCTATGCGGATGCGGGAATCTATCTCAATGAGACGAAGGCCTCGCTGGTCTACTCTCGTTTGTCGAAGCACATCCGCAACCTTGGCCTTTCAGGTTTCCGGGAATATTGCGAGCTTGTCGCTTCGCCGGCAGGTGCTGCTCCCCGCCGTGAGATGCTGTCGCACCTGACGACCAACTTCACGCGGTTTTTCCGCGAAAATCATCATTTCGAACATTTGCGTGACAACGTGCTGCCCGACCTTCTGAACCGGGCGCGCGCAGGTGGCCGTGTCCGGATCTGGTCGGCTGCGTCCTCGGATGGGCAGGAACCCTATTCGATCGCACTGACCGTTCTGTCGATGATGCCGAATGTCGCCGACTACGACTTCAAGATCCTCGCGACAGACATCGACCCGAAAATCCTCGCGATCGCCCGGACCGGCGCCTACGACGAAAACGCGCTGGAAACAGTCTCGCCTGCCATGCGTAAGCAATGGTTTACCGAGGTCGAAATGCAGGGGCGCCGTAAATTCCAGATCGACGACCGCGTGAAGCGCCTCATCACCTACAACGAGCTGAATCTGATGGCTCAGTGGCCGTTCAAGGGCAAGTTCGACGTCATCTTCTGTCGCAACGTCGTGATCTACTTCGACGAGCCGACGCAGATGAAGATCTGGCAGCGCTTCGCCGGCCTGTTGCCGGAGGGCGGCCATCTCTATATCGGCCACTCCGAGCGCGTCTCGGGCGAGGCCAAGCACGTCTTCGACAATATAGGCATCACCACCTATCGCTATACGACCAAGGGTACCGGGAGGAAGGCATGAGCGCTCCGGCAAGAGTTCTCGTCGTTGACGACTCGCCGACCATGCGCGGCTTGATCTCGGCTGTCTTGAGTTCGGATCCCGAAGTCAATGTCATAGGTCAAGCCGGCGACGCCCTGGAGGCGCGCGAAGCGATCAAGCGGCTGAACCCCGACGTCGTCACGTTGGACATCGAGATGCCGAATATGAATGGCCTCGACTTCCTCGAAAAGATCATGCGCCTACGGCCCATGCCCGTCATCATGGTCTCGACCATGACGCATCGCGGCGCGGAGGCGACGCTCGCTGCTCTCGAAATCGGTGCCTTCGATTGCGTTGGTAAACCGCAACCGGGCGAGCCGCGCCCCTTCGGCGACCTCGTCGAGAAGGTAAAGGCTGCCGCACGCACGCAGCGCAATTTCGCCCAACCGGCCAAACCTGCTGTCGTCGCGCCGCCGCCCGCAGTCGCGGATTTCCGTGTCGGCCGCAAGATCGTGGCCATCGGTTCTTCGACCGGTGGCGTGGAAGCCCTGATCGCCGTCTTGCAGAAATTCCCGGCGAATTGCCCGCCGACGGTCATCACCCAGCATATGCCGCCGACCTTTACCAAGAGCTTTGCCGAACGGCTGAACCGTCTATGTGCGCCCGTCGTGGAAGAAGCGACCGATGGTGCCCGTCTTGAGATAGGCAAGGTCTATCTGGCCCCCGGCGGCGAGCGTCATCTGCAGGTTTCCAATGCATCGGCCCCGTGCTGCAGACTGGTCGAGCGGGGACCGGTCAACGGCCATCGCCCGTCGGTCGATGTGCTCTTCGATTCCGTTGCCGAGCTCGCCGGACGCAATGCCGTCGGCGTGATCCTCACCGGCATGGGTCGTGATGGGGCCGCCGGGTTGTTAAAAATGCGACACGCAGGAGCAAGAACGCTCGGCCAGAACGAAAAAACCTGTGTTGTTTACGGAATGCCAAGAGTTGCCTACGAACTTGGCGCAGTTGAGCAGCAGCTCCCGCTCGCTGCTATCGGCGAAGAAATATTGAAAATGACAGCCGCCCGAAAGGAAGGGACCGAATAATGTCGATCGCGGAGAAAATCAAAGTTCTGATCGTTGACGATCAGGTTACGAGCCGTCTGCTGCTCAGCGACGCGCTGACGCAGCTCGGCTTCAAGCAGATCACGGCCGCCGGTGACGGCGAGCAGGGCATGAAGATCATGTCGGAGCAGCCCCACCACCTCGTGATCTCGGACTTCAACATGCCGAAGATGGATGGCATCGGCTTCCTGCAGGCTGTTCGCAGTAACCCCAATACCAAGAAGGCGGCCTTCATCATCCTTACCGCACAGGGCGACCGTGCGTTGGTGACGAAAGCTGC
This sequence comes from Rhizobium sp. BK650, assembly GCF_014195325.1. GTDB lineage: Bacteria > Pseudomonadota > Alphaproteobacteria > Rhizobiales > Rhizobiaceae > Rhizobium. Next base: position 564,214 of record NZ_JACIBK010000002.1, read on the forward strand.
CCAGCTTGGCGCGAACAACGTTCTGGCGAAGCCCTTCACCATCGAGAAGATGAAAGCGGCTATCGAAGCCGTGTTTGGAGCCCTGAAATGATCACTGAGGGTGCGGCCCGCCGCGTGCACATCATTCAAGGTGAATACAAGGTCCTGAGCGATCCGGATGCGGTGCTCACGACGATCCTTGGCTCGTGCGTGGCTGCCTGCCTCAGAGATCCCGTCGCTGGTGTCGGCGGCATGAACCACTTCCTGCTGCCGGGGACAGGCAACACCCCGATGACCGGCGGCGACGCCACGCGATACGGCGTGCATCTCATGGAACTGCTGATCAACGGCCTGCTGAAAAAGGGCGCCCGGCGCGACCGGCTGGAGGCCAAGATATTCGGAGGCGCGAAGACGATCTCGACATTCTCGAATGTCGGCGAGCAGAACGCGGCCTTCGCCGTCCAGTTCCTTCGGGATGAAGGCATTCCAGTGGTCAGCTCCAGCACCGGCGGCGAGCACGGACGCAAGATCGAATATTGGCCTGTTTCCGGCCGTGCCCGTCAATATCCCCTGACCGGCGCCGAAACGCAGCGAACCGCCGCTCTCGAACAGCGTCCCACCGCTCCGCAGAAGCCCGCCGAGACAAGTATCGAATTCTTTTGATGGCGAGGATTTTCATATGACTTTTACACCGATGATGGAGCCGCCGGCGCCGGTTGAAGCGCTGAGCGACGTACTGATGCGTATTGTCTCCGAGCTCCATGACGTTGCCTATCTGATCGAGCGGATCGAGCCCCAGCTGGTCGAACTTGGCGGCACGGAAATCCTGAACTCTCCCGACAGCATGAAGGTCATGCAGGGTATCGATCTTGCCGTGCAGAAATCGCGTGGCCTGGCTGAATTCATCGACACCATCACCGGTGAAATTCCGCAAAATTGGTCGATCGATGTCGCCACCGCGCTGAGCCTCGTCAAGCTTGCTGAAATGCAAAAAGCCCTCGGCGGCGGTACTCGTCACGGCCACTCCCAGCCGCTCAGCAAAGCGGCCGGCGACTTCGATTTCTTCTGAGACGGCAATTCATTACTGCAGGCGCTGAACGAAACGCTCGCACAAGTTTCGGCGTCTATTCGTCAAATGAGGCAATAAGCCTGCTTTGTCTTTGACGGATTGTGCGAGAACAGAATGAATCTGTTAAATCAATTAGTTCAGATCTTTAAGAACTTTGGTTCCCTTGGGCGGACGCGTTTGATGATCCTTGGTGGGGTCGGCGCCGCTTCCATCGCAATCATTCTGGCGGCGGCCATTTTCGTCAACAAACCGGCCCAGGAAACGCTTTACGTCGGCCTTGAAAAGCCGGATCTGAACCAGATCAGCTTGGCTCTCGCCGAAAGCAACATCGATTTCCAGGTCGGAACCGACGGTTCCAGCATCACCGTACCGGCCGGCATGACCGGCAAAGCCCGCTTGTTGCTCGCCGAACGAGGTCTGCCGAACAGCGCCAATGCCGGTTACGAACTCTTCGATAACGTCGGTTCCCTCGGCCTCACCTCCTTCATGCAGGAAGTGACTCGCGTGCGCGCTCTCGAAGGTGAAATTGCTCGCACCATTCAGTCGATCTCCGGCATCACCGCTGCGCGCGTCCACATCGTCATGCCCGAGGTCGGCAATTTCCGTAAAGCCGAACAGAAGCCGACGGCCTCCGTGATGATTCGCGCCAGTGCCGCGACAGGGCGAAACGCCGCCACCTCGATCCGCCACCTCGTCGCCTCGGCCGTGCCGGGGCTTGATGTCGCCGACGTGACGATCCTCGATTCCGCCGGCCAGCTTCTTGCCTCCGGCGATGACGCCGCCAACGGTACGCTTAACCGCTCGCTCAACATCGTTCAGAACGTCCAGCAGGAAGTCGAATCGAATATCGATAAGGCCCTCGCACCCTTCCTCGGCATGGACAACTTCCGCTCCAGCGTCACGGCCAACCTGAACACCGACGCCCAGCAGATCCAGGAAACCACCTACGATCCGGAATCCAAGGTCGAGCGCTCTGTCCGCTCCACGAAGGAAGCGCAGCAGTCACAGCAGAACCAGGCCGACAACGCGACGACGGTCGAGCAGAACATTCCGCAGGCCGCGCCTCAGGCCGGCGGCGCCAACGGTCCGCAGTCGCAGGACAAGTCCGACAAGCGCGAAGAACAGACGAACTACGAAATCAACAGCAAGACCACGGCCACGACGCGCAACAGCTACCGGGTCGAAAAACTCTCGGTCGCCGTGGTCGTCAACAGGGGCCGCATCGCCAAGATGGTTGGCGAACCGGCGGACCAGGCCAAGATGGACGCCTATGTCGCCGAAATGCAGAAGATCGTCGCTTCGGCCGCCGGTATCGACTCCAGCCGCGGCGACGTGGTCACCGTCACCGCAATGGACTTCCTGGAGAACCAGCTTCTCGACGAAGCCAACAGCGGCATCCATGTCATGGATATGCTGAGCCGCAACCTCGCTGGCATCATCAACTCGCTTGCCTTCGTCGCTGTCGCCTTCGTCGTGGTTTGGCTTGGTGTTCGTCCCCTCATCCGCACCGTCAATGGTTCCGGCTCCTCCGCAGTAGCGCTCGGCGATACATCACCGGAATCTGCAGGCCTGGAACTGCCGGATTTCGCACCGGCGAGCGCTTCCGCGGGCGGCGCGCTCATGGATGGCTTCGGCTCCGATTTCGGCTTCGACAGCACCGAGGATCTGCTCAGCCTTGGCGACGACGACGGCAATTTCAACCGGCGCGTCAAGGAAGGTCCGGAACGCAAGCTTGCTCGCATGGTGGAGATCAACGAGGAGCGCGCCGCAAAGATCCTCAGGAAATGGGCTATCGACGAAGCAGCATGATGAAAAGGCCGGGAAACCGGCCTTTTTCATCTGTAGAGGGCCTAACGAACGCTATTGGAAACTCCAACCGGGTCGCGAAGAGCCGGTCTCTCTCGTGACGGAGAATTCCGATGTGAAGAGTGCTGTATCGCTTCGCGGAAGAACCAAGCCCTGCGTGGAGTGGGCCGAAAGTATATCTCCATCACAACGGTAGTTCATTGCTTTTACGTGCTTGAGATTTGCTTCCTGTGGGCATGCCGGTACGTCGTTCAATTGGTCCCGAACTGTGACAATTAGATCATTGTTAACGATAATCCCGCCCGCCGCCACTCGCGCATAGGGCGAGGAACATTGCGGTCAATGCCAGAATCATCTTAGCTCAGCATATCTCTGCGAGAGTGGAGGGGTTGTCGAATCACCGCATGAAAGTTCGCGAAAGTAAATCCCCAGAAGTCGGAGATGGTGATTTACTCTGCTTGGCTTACGCTTAGGTGATTCGAAGTGGGATTCGCGTGGGGCATGTGTTTGAATCCCTTTCACAAAACTGAATTTCTATGCGAGAATCGACAGTTTCTCAGCCGCAGGCACTGCCAATGGATATGGATATATTTCAGGCGAATAAAGGCGAGAAGCAGATGGCGAACTTCGTCGGCGTCAATGTGGCAGACCTTCAGCCGCGCGACGAACTGATCGATTGCCTGCGTGTCATTGCTGAAACCGGCAAACTGCAGGCCGGCTTGCGGGCGCTAACCGATTATGTCGGGGCCATGCATTATCTGATGGCGCGCTGCGACCTCATCCAGGAAAGCGGCCTGGATTTTATCGTTTCGTCCGATTGGCCTTTCGATCTGGTGAAGGACGTCGCTAATGATCTGGTCACCGGTTATGCGCGCTCGACAGAGTTCGAGAAGTGCATGCAGGTGCTGCAGCCGGGCTTTGCGCTTCTGCCCGAGAGAACTGAAGTTCCATATGGTGCAAGCCACCAATATTGCTCGCTGACCTTCAATGTCGGCCGCTCCAGGCTGGCGCTGATGTTTCTGTTCAAGGAAGGCTTCGTACTTTCGCCGGAACGTCTGCGGGATGTCGGCCTCCTTGCGGGCTATTTCGCAAGCTTCCTTCGGTGCGGGGGCACGAAGGTTGACCGCGATTTCGAACTGACGGAGCGAGAGCTGGAATGCCTCTTCTGGATCGCAGAGGGCAAGACCAGCGACGAGATTGCCATGATCCTCGGTATCTCGCGTAATACCATTAATAACTACATCACCAGCGTGATGCGTAAGACTGCAACGAAGACGCGTTCCGAGGCGATAGCCTTTGCCGTTCGCAACAATCTCGTTTGAGGGAGATTATGGGGCATCAACTGGGCAGGGCAATAAGCAATACGGACCAGATGCGCATGGTGCGTGCGAACAGGATTTCCAGCCGGTCCGACCTTTTCCCGCGCCTGATTGCCATGCAAAAGCTTGCGGACGCCCAAGCTTTCGCCGTCTTTCGTGTCAGCGGCTCCGGCGTACCGGCAAAGCAGCGGCTGATCTGCGAGCTGGAGAACTGGGGTCCCTCGAATTCCGGCTTCGGCAAGGCCTTCGTCGATGCCCACGGCGATACTTTGCTCGACCATATTGATCGTTCGCTGCTGCCGCTGTTCTGGGCGGGCAGCCATGATCGTGCGGCTCCCGGTCCAGCCGACTTTTCACCTTTCATGGTGAGGCTGAAAGACGGAATAGTACCCTTTTCCGGCCTTGCCTTTCCGGTGCGACTCGGCGCCGTTGGCAACGGCTTCGTGCTCTTCACGGGCGACGACCTCGATCCTCGGAGCGATGCGATTGTCGAGCTACACGGTCGGTGCTGCAACATCATGATGGACCTGCTATCGCTCGATGAGCGGCGTGCAGCGGCGACCGAAGCATTGAGCGAGCGCGAGATTGCCTGTCTTCAGCTTGCTGGCGACGGCCGCATTAGCGAGGAAATTGCCGACAAACTCGGCCTGTCCGTCCACACGGTGAACGCCTATCTCGGTTCGGCAACTATCAAGCTCGATTCGGTCAATCGGATCCAGGCGATCGCCAAGGCGATACGCTTGGGCTATATCAGCTGATGCAGCAAGGCCCGGCGCCTTGCGGGCCGGGCCTGATAGTTCCAAGCGGGAAAATTGCCTTAGCCAGCGAGCGCCCGTGGCCCTGCCACCGTATAGCGCGATTCACGCAGGCTTTTTTCAAGGAAAGCCGTGTTTTGATCCGGATCGCCTGACGCGTTCTGGAAGGAAATATGATTGATCTCGATACCGGCATGGTCTTCAGCCAAAGTCAGCTGCGCATAGACGGTTACGCCGCGCGGCTTGATTTCGAGATCGAGCACAACTTCGGGCTTGCCACCCCATTCCAGCGTATAATTTCCACCCAGGCCGAAGTTGACAGTGCCGGGATGGAAAAACAATTCCGCGGCGGAAGCGACGAGGTCGGCGAGATTGCCGTAATACTCGAAACGCAGCAGAGAAATCAGATCGGATGCGTCCAGAAGCCTGAGCTCGGTTGCGACCGGGCTGATCGCCTCCGCAAGGATTTTTTCACGCTGGGCAGAGTAGGGGCACTTTTTCATTCGACTTATCTTACCCGTTTGTTCTTGGCCTCCGCGGCGTAAACCCGATGAATGAGTTCTGCGACGGCCTTATAGAAGACTGACGGTATGACACTATCCACCGAGACTTGCGCAAACATGGAGCGCGCAAGAGGTGGATCCTCGAACACGGGGATGTTGTTGTCTTCGGCGATCTCTCTGATTTTCAACGCGATAAGATCCTGGCCCTTGGCAAGGACGACCGGTGCGTCGTTTTCCTCGCGAACGTAACGCAGCGCCACGGCATAATGGGTCGGGTTGGCAATGACGAGGGTGGCGCGCTGGACGCTGGAGATCATACGCCGGCGGGCACGGTCGCGCATGACGGAGCGCTGCCTGCTCTTGACGAAGGGATCGCCCTGCGACTGCTTGTTTTCCTCTTTCACCTCGTGCTTCGTCATCCTCAGCTCGGTGAACCAATGATACCGCGTCCAGAAGACGTCGGCGATGGCGACGATAGCGGTGGCGATCAGCATGACGATGACGATCTTACGCATCGCCGTCATCATGCGAACCATGATTGTCTGCGGATCGGAGAACATCGCATCGATCGATCCGAAATATTCGCTTTTGAGGACGAAGGAGAGAATCACTCCGACGACCACCACCTTGAAGAGCGATTTGCCGAATTCGATGAGGCCTTGGAGGCTGAAAAGCCGCGACCATCCCTTGATTGCTGAAATACGCGATGCCTGCGGACGAATACGCTCGAGAACCGGCGTCGGCAAGTTTTGAAAGACGGAGGAAGCGATGCCGAACACCATGAACATGATGAATGCAGGAGCCAGAAACGCAGCCACGGCCCAGCCAAGCTTCGCAAAGAGTGAGATGACATCAGGCCCGGTTTCGATCTTCCATTGATCTGGCTGCTCAAAGATGTCGCGCAGCGTTTCGGCCATACGTGACGTTGCTGTTGGAAGGAAGAAGACGAGATAGATGAAAGTCGCCAGTATCGTCGCGAAAATGGAAATTTCGCGCGAATGAGGAGTATTACCTTTTTCGGCCGCATCAGACCGCTTTTTCGCGGTAGGGGCTTCTGTTTTGCTGTCCTTGTCTTCATCGGCCAAATGCGCGGCCCTCCGTCAAAGAAAAAGGCCGCTGCTGGAGCGCGGCCCGTTTCCGTGAAGGGTAGTCTGGTGCTTGCCGCCGTTCAACCGCTGCCTCGCCGGCGAACGGTCTTGTCAACAGCTGCGATAGCTCTAGGCTGCCGCCGGGCCGCCTTCTTTTTCCTTGAGTTCGATCTGCCCGGCATTAGCCAGGCGGATCGCTTCCTGCGCAACGGCACGTCGGGCAATCGCGATCTCGCGCGGATTGACGCCGGCCATGCCGCTCTGCAGATCCGATTCAATCATGCGGCGCTGGCGCGGGCTGATGGCTGAGAGCACCGATTCGCGGATTTCAGCCGATGAGCCGCGCAATGCGACGGTGAGAACATCGGTGGAGATATCGTTGAGCAGCATGACGCGGCTGCGCTGCGGCATGAACATGAGGTCTTCGAAAAGGAAGATCTTCGGACGAACCTTGTTGACCGCCTCGCGGCTGATCGATTCGAGCGAGGTAAGCAGGGTGTCGACCTGCGGCTTGTCCATTTCGTTCATCAGGTCGGCGACCTTGGCCGAGCCGGATGCGTTGCGCTCCGCTTCGATTTCGGCCAGCAGCGTCATCACCTGGTTTTCTATGATCTGCGCGGCCTTCGGGCTGACGCCCTTCATGTTGACCGTGCGGTTCATGATGTCGGCGCGGCGATTGTCGGGAAGCTGCAGCAGTACCTTCGCTCCGAAGGACGAAGGCATCATGGACAGGATATAAGCAACGGTCTGCGGATGCTCGCGCAGCAGGAACTGGGCGACGAAACCAGGCTCCGCCTCGGCGACGCGGTCCCAGATGGAAGTCTCGTAGGCTTGGAAGGCGGTGCGTCGGCCAAGCAGGCTGTCGACTTCGTCAGGCGTCAGCCCTTCTTCAAGGATGGCCTCGATTGCCTTGGCGTTGTCCATCAGGCCGGCGCCTTCGGTGAAGAGATCTTCGAATTCGCTGACAAGCTGGAGAAGCTCGTCCGGTGGGATAGCGCGAAGTGCCTGGGCAGATGCGATAATGGTTTGCAACTCGGCCTGCGTAAAATATTTCAGCAGTCGGCCGGCGACGCCCTTCCCCATAGCGAGAAGAACTGCCGCCGCCTTTTCAGCCTGGGTCAACGGTTTCCCGGCAAGTGCGCCGCCGAAATCGTCAAAGTCCATCATGGTCTAACCTCTCCGTCCCACACAGGGATCAGGCTTTTTTCGTGCTCAAAACTTCTATCAGTTTTACACCGAATCGCGTGTCGTCATTATCAAGAACCGTAATCTCGCCGCGCGCAATCCGGCGGCCGTTCACCATTATTTCGACCGGCTCGCCGATCTTCTTGTCGAGCGCGATCGTGGCACCCTCGGTGAGGTTCATCAGGCCGGATACCTGCATGCGGCTCGTCCCGAGCATGATTTGGACATCGATGGGAATATCCATAATCAGGTCGAGGTTCGAGTTCAGCGCACTGCCGAGCGGTGCCTGCTGGGACTGGAAGGAGCTGCCGCCGAAGCTTGGCGCGGCGTCAAGGCCGGAGGCGCTTAACGCATTCATGCCCGCGGCATCGCCACCGAAATCACCGCCCCCGAAATCGCTGCCACCGAAATCGCTGCCTGAGAAATCGCCGTCCCCAAAGGAGGTTTCGCCGGCATCGCCCCCGAAAGGCGAGAGGTCTGTACCTGCTGCGAAAGCATCGCTCTGCAGGTCATCGCCGAACTGTGAGAGGTCGCCGTCCGAATCTTTCTTCAGCACGCCGCGCAGATCGTCGATAGCCTGATCCAGATCGGCTTCATTGCCTGGCATGTCCAGGGAGAGGTCACTATTCTGCTGTGTCTTCTTCGTAGCCATGAAATCACTATTCCAGTTGAAACTTGCCTCAAACTGCCTTTGCGGCGCCGAGAGCGAGAGAACCGATTAATTCATTAAGTGCCGGATCAGCTCGTCATCCGAATTCATGGTGTCTTTCACACGCACCATATAATTGTCGCCTGAACGACCGAACTCGCACACATACAATTCCCGGCTATTGGCGCTGACTTCGACTCGTACGTCACCGCTGTCACGGAAGGGAATGATGTCGCCGGCCATCAGTTTGGAAATGGTCCGCAGCGTCAGATCCTGCAGGCGTATCTTGGCTTCGAGTGTCACCTGCGAACGACGAACCTGATCGCCGATCTGCTCCGTCCATTCCGGCGACTTGCTCGGCTGCTTTTTCGGTTTCGGCGGCGCAACTTTGGTCTTCAAAAGTGCGGTCTGGGGGACGATCAGACTGAACTCCGAGACGATGCCGGCAAGCGTGATCGACATGTTGATCGCAGCTGCGAATTCGTCGGGACGGTCCTCCGGCGGGCGAATGCGGGCTTCAAGAGCATAGGGAGCCGACAGACTGGGCTCGAATCCGCCTGGCGCGTTGACGGCGGAACGCAGCACCTTGGAAATCTTGTCGAATACCATGCCGGCGAGATCGAGCTCGATCACGGAAAGAAGCCGGTCGGCTGGCTCCTCGATCGTTTCGGCGCTACCGCCAAGCAGATGCTCCATCAGGGTAATGACAAAGCCGTTGCCGCAGCCGATGGTGATGTTCTGGGACCAATTGCGCAGCGTCGCATCGACCAGCGTCATGTTGGTGCTGAGATCGTCGATCAGATCATTCTTATAACCGATCTCGCAGCCTAGATAGCCCACTGTCACGTCGAGACCGGTTTCGCTCTTCAGCATGTCTGGAAGGAATTCGCTGTAGATATCGCCGAAGGAGCTGCAAAGCTTGGCAACCCTGCCCTTGTCGCCGAGACCTCCGGTCAGTTTGGCGAGAAGGGCGGGATCCATTGTCTGCTTGTCATGCGAAGCATTGCTCATAGTCATTTAAGCTGCCTTGTTTTCGCCACCTGGGTTCATCATTTCCTGTTCCACTGCGTCGATCGACGGACGTTCGTACGCCGAGATCGTCTTGCGGCCGTATTCAAGGGCGACCTGCGGCACCGAGCCGTTCATGTAAGCAAGCAAGGTCTGCTTGACGACGACATAGAGGCGGTGCTGCTTGGAGCGCACCACCTTGATCTGCGAGACCAGCGGTGAGCAGACGCAGTAGGAAAGCAGAATGCCGAGGAATGTGCCGACGAGTGCCGAGCCGATGAGGTGGCCGAGCACTTCCGGCGAGTCGTTGATGTGCGCCATCGCCTTGATGACGCCGAGAACTGCCGCAACGATACCGATGGCTGGGAATGAATCACCCATGATCTGGATCGCGTGGTAGGGCTTCATCTTGTCATGAAGGATGGTGTTGATTTCTTCGTCCATCAGCGCCTCGATCTCGTGGGAGCGCGCATTGCCGATGATGATCAGGCGCACGTAGTCGCAGATGAAGGCCGTCAGTTCCTTGTTCTTCAGGACCGTTGGGGCTGACTGGAAGATCGTCGATTCGGCCGGATTGTCGATATGCGCTTCGATTTCGTTGCGCGATTTCGTGCGCAGGTCGCGCATCAGCGAATAGAGCACGCCGAGCGTGTCAAGATAGTTGCGCTCCTTCGGGACGGAGTGCTTGAAGGCCTCGCCGAGCGCCCTGCCGGAGTCCTTCACTACCTTCATGGGGTTCGCCATGATGAAGCTGCCGATGCCTGCGCCGCCGATGATCAGGAATTCGAAGGGCTGAAAAAGGGCATCGACTTCGCCGCCCATCGCCATGAAGCTACCGACGATACAGCCGCAGACAACTACAAATCCGATAATAATATTCATCGTCAGCCCAATCTGAACGTTACTTTTCTTTGCCACCGATAGGGTTTGTGCCTTGCGTGAGGCTGATGAAAGCGGCTTTTGGGCATTCGATTGCGCTGTCAGCTTCGCACAAGGATTTGCCTTCACATTGAACGTGACGAGTGGGCCCATGCGCGCCCATGTCTGAGATGCCGCTCAGCGGAACCCGTGGCCGAACGAAAAGGAGCCAGGTGTTTCGTCCCGTTTATCGCCAATGTGGAGCTTACCGACATGCAATCCGGTCTTTACGTTTCCCTGTCGTCGCAGATGGCCCTCGAAAAACGCCTGACGACGATCGCCGATAACATGGCCAACGTGAACACCACCGGTTTTCGCGGCACGGAGGTGAAGTTCGACGAAATGATGGCGAATAACCAGAACAAGACCAACACCAAGGTCGCCTTCGTCTCCCAGGGCAACGACTATCTGGACGGCACTCACGGTGAAATGCAGCATACCGGCAACATGCTCGACTTTGCAGTCAAGGGCGACGCCTGGTTCTCTCTTGACACGCCCGCCGGCCGCGTTCTGACAAGGGACGGGCGCTTCACAATTCGCGATACCGGCGAGCTGGTCTCTATCCGCGGATATCCGGTTCTCGATGCCGGCGGTGCGCCGATCGTACTCAACACTGCCGGCGGCGAACCGAAGGTCGGCACGGATGGTATCATCTATCAGAATGACCGCCAGGTCGCTTCACTCGGTCTCTTTGAAGCAGATGTCAGCAAGGGTTACCTTCGCTTCGAAAACAGCGGCATCATGACGACTGACCAGCCGCGCGCGGTGGTCGATCGCTTCAATGTCGGCGTCGAGCAGGGCTATCTCGAAAATTCCAACGTCAATGCCATGCATGAGATGACACAGCTCATCGAGGTCAACAGGGCCTTCGAGAGCGTATCGTCGCTGATGCGCGATAGCGAAGACTCGTTCAAGGAAGCAGTACAGACGCTGGGCGGTAGCCGCTAAGGGCAGGGCGTGAAGTATGAATACCACCCTGTTGACCGAGGACGCGCTCTCGCCGAAGCTTACACATCTCGGCGACCTTGCAAAACGCTATGCCTCGCCCGAATTCTCGGTGGCTCACGGCGGTCGCGTGCAGACGATCGCCGCCGGCCACTATACCGTCCGCGGCCTTTCCCGGCATGTGCGCCTCGGCGAGTTCGTAGCGCATAAATCCGCGACTGGCATCCATCTTGGCGAAGTGGTCAGGGTCGAGCCGGATCTGATCTATGTCTGCCCTATCGAACCGGGGGAGCCGATCGGCATCCATGACGTCGTCATCCGCAAGGGTGCTTTCCGCATCTCTCCGTCAGACAGCTGGTGCGGCCGCACCATCAATTCTCTCTGCGAGCCGATCGATGGTCTTGGCCCGATCAGCGAAGGCCTGGACCGCCGTTCGATCTCGAACACCGCCCCGCCTTCAATGAGGCGTCGGCGCGTCGAAAACGGCTTCAAGACTGGTGTGCGCGCGATCGATATCTTCTCGCCGCTCTGCCTCGGCCAGCGCCTCGGTATTTTCGCCGGCTCCGGTGTCGGCAAGTCGACGCTGCTGTCGATGCTCGCCCGCGCCGACGCCTTCGACAAGGTGGTGATCGCTCTGGTCGGCGAGCGTGGTCGCGAAGTTCGCGAATTCATCGAGGATACGCTCGGCAGCAACATGAAGAAGGCAATCGCAGTCGTTGCCACCAGCGACGAAAGTCCGATGCTGCGCAAGATGGCGCCGCTGACCGCCGTGACGATCGCCGAGCATTTCCGCGACAAAGGCGAAAACGTCCTCTTCATCGTCGATAGCGTGACGCGTTTTGCCCACGCCATTCGCGAAGTGGCGACCGCATCCGGCGAGCCGCCGATCGCTCGCGGCTACCCGGCCTCCGTGTTTACCGAACTGCCGCGTCTTCTGGAACGCGCCGGTCCCGGCCCGGAAGGCACCGGCACCATCACGGCGATCATCTCCATCCTCGTCGATGGCGACAATCATAACGACCCGATCGCCGACTCCACGCGCGGTATTCTGGATGGCCATATCGTTCTCCAGCGCAGCCTGGCGGAGGAGGGTCGCTATCCGCCGATCGATCCGCTGGCCTCCATTTCGCGTCTCGCCCGCAAGGCCTGGACTCCTGATCAGGAGAAGCTGGTTGCCCGCCTCAAGGTACTGATCCACCGCTTTGAGGAAACGCGCGACCTGCGCCTCATCGGCGGCTACCGGCCTGGTGCCGATCCCGATCTCGACATGGCGGTCAAGCAGGTGCCGATCATCTATGACGTCCTGAAACAGTCTCCCGGAGAGCGCGAATCGCTCGATGCCTTCGCCGATCTTGCCGGTGCTCTCAAGGCCGCCGCCGGCGTACCCACTCCGAGTGCGCCCATTCAAAGGAGGGCCTGATCATGGCCGGTTACGACGACGAACAGATCGCGGCGCTGAAAGGGCGCAACAAGGGGGCGCTGCTCGACCGCATGCTGACCTTTGTCGGTCTGGCGCTTGCGGGCGCTTCCGCCTTCTTCCCCTGGTATGTCTTCTTCAACGAAGACAAGTTCGGCATCAACGTTGCCGACACAGGGGGCTCACGCACGCTGCCGGATTGGCCGGCGCGCAATGTCTTCAGCGTTTCGCCGCTTGCGATGGTCAACAAGAACGAGCCCGACAAGAAGGTTCCGCCTATCGATAACGTCACGACGGCGACTGTTTCGGAGCTTGGCAAGGAGCGTGACGGCGACGCCCCGATGGAAGATCAGCCTTTCCCCGGTAAGGGCTCTTTCCGTCTGCTGCATGTGGCCAACGGCCGGGCGCTCATCGAGGATCCCTCGGGCATGTATGTTGTGCGCGTCGGTTCGATCCTGCCTGACGAAAGCCGCCTTGCCACATTGGAACAGCGCGATGGCAAGTGGGTGATCGTCACCTCCAAGGGCGAGGTCTACGGAAACAACTAGTTCAGACCAAAGGACGCTGCGAAGCTCACTCGATTAAGCGGGCGGGCGGCGGTCGTCGAGGTCGGCGAGTAATCCCGAAGATTGGCCTGCAAAGCCTGCATTTACCGTAAGTCCCACGCAAGATTACCGCCCTAGTTTGAGCGTAGTAAAAACGGAGAGTTCTCATGCAACCGATTCAACTTTTCGACTTGGCTTCAAAGCAGGCGGAATGGCTGACGATCCGTCAGGAGGTTGTTGCCGGCAACATCGCGAATGCAAACACGCCGAAGTTCCGCGCGAAGGACGTGACGCCTTTTCAGGCGGTGCTCGACCAGTCCGACGTGACAATGACGCGTACCAACCCGATGCATTTGAGCGGCAACGATTTCAGCACGAGCGGCGACATCGACGTGAAGGACGCCGCTCTCGACCAGGAAATCGGTGTCCAGGAATCCGGCAATACCGTCGGTGTCGCCGAAGAGCTCTCGAAGTCGGGCGAGATCAAGCGTCAGTATGACCTGAATACCTCGCTCGTCAGTTCGTTTCATCGAATGATGTTGATGACGGTAAGGAAGTAGACGGATGGATCCGCTTTCAGCAGCAATGAAAATCGCAGGCTCCGGGCTCGAATCGCAGTCGACACGTCTGCGGATCGTCTCGGAAAACATCGCCAACGCCCGTTCGACCGGCGATACGCCCGGTGCCGATCCCTATCGCCGCAAGACGATCACCTTCGGGCAGCAGCTGGATCGCGCCAGCGGCGTCGAGACTGTCAACGTCAAGAAGATCGGGACCGACGAAGGCGATTTCACCAAGGAATACGACCCGAGCAACCCTGCTGCCGACGACAAGGGCATCGTCAAGATGCCAAACGTCAACATCCTGATCGAGATGGCCGACATGCGTGAAGCCAACCGCTCGTATGACGCCAATCTGCAGACGATCAAGCAGACTCGCGACCTTATCTCCTCGACGATCGATCTCCTGAAGAGCGGACAATAATGATCAGCAGCGTACAGAATGTCAGCAATCTTTCGATGACCCGCGCCCTCGGCGCCATCGATACCGAAAATTCCGCCTCTTCTTCGGCCGCGCCCTCATCTGCCGCGGCCGGCATATCCAACGGCCTGAGCTTCGCCTCCGTCATGGGCAACATGGCGAGCGAAGCCGTCAGCAGCCTGAAGGGCGCGGAAAACATGTCTTTTGCCGGCATCAAGGGCACGGCTTCCACGCGCGAAGTCGTCGATTCCATGCTGCAGGCGGAGCAGACGCTCCAGACTGCCATCGCTATTCGCGACAAGGTCGTCTCGGCCTTCCTCGAAGTCACCAAGATGCAGATGTAACTGATTTGAGGACGAACACATGAGAGCGCTCGCCATCGCAGCAACGGGCATGGATGCCCAGCAGACCAATCTGGAAGTCATCGCGAACAACATCGCGAATATCAATACAACCGGTTTCAAGCGCGCCCGCGCCGAATTCACCGATCTTCTCTACCAGACCGAACGCGCCAAGGGTGTCGCCAACCGCGCCAATCAGGCTGTCGTTCCCGAAGGCGCCAATATCGGTCTGGGCGTCCAGACGTCGGCCGTGCGCAACCTGCATCTCCAGGGCGAATTGACCCAGACGGGCAACGACCTCGACGTTGCGATCGTCGGCAAGGGCTTCTTTCAAATCCAGTCGACCGATGGCACGACGCTCTATAGCCGTGCTGGCGCTCTGAACAAGAACGACCAGGGTCAGCTCGTCACCATCGACGGTTACGAAGTCATTCCGGGCATCACCATTCCGCAGGGCTCTACCGAACTGACGATCAGTCGCTCCGGCGAAGTCACCGCCAAGCTGCCCGGCCAGACCACACCGACCACTCTCGGCCAGATCACGCTCGCCGATTTCGTCAACGAGGCAGGCCTGCAGCCAATCGGCGACAACCTCTTTCAGGAAACACCGGCATCCGGTCAAGCCGTCGTCAGCAATCCTGACCAAGACAATATGGGCTACCTCAAGCAGGGCTACCTGGAATCCTCGAACGTCGATCCGGTCAAGGAAATCACCGAGCTGATATCGGCCCAGCGCGCTTACGAAATGAATTCCAAGGTAATCACGACAGCTGATGAAATGGCATCCATCGTCAGCAAGAACCTGAAGTAAGAGGAAAGGGCCGAACATGATGTTTCGCCGGGCAGGACACATCCAAGGATGGGTGGCTGCGGCCACGATCGCAATCGCCGGCATGGTCATGCCGGCAGCAGCGGATGCCGGCATGGGTTATGCCGTCGTTCCGACGACGATCATCTACCCCGGCGACACGATTTCGAGCAGCCAGCTTCAGGAAGTCGAGGTCACCAATCCCAACCTCGCCGGAGACTATGCAAAGTCGGTCTCTCAGGTAGAGGGCCTGGTTTCCAAGCGCACGCTCCTGCCGGGGCGGACGATTTCGATCTCTGCCCTGCGCGAGCCCTACACGGTCACGCGCGGTTCCAGTATCCGACTGGTCTTCCAGCTCGGCCAGATGACCATTTCCGCTGCCGGATCGCCTCTTGAAGACGGTGCGACCGGCCAGATGATCCGTGCACGCAATATGGATTCCGGCGTCATCGTCAGCGGCACCGTGCTCGCCGACGGCACGGTCCATGTGAGGGCAAAATGAAGTTCTTCTTTCGGATTCTGAGCTTTATTGCGGTTCTGGCGATGAGCCTGACCGATGTCGCGCCCGCGTGGGCGCTGACATCTCGCATCAAGGACATTGCCTCGCTTCAGGCCGGTCGTGACAACCAGCTCATCGGCTATGGCCTCATCGTCGGCCTGCAAGGCACCGGCGACGGTTTCCGTGCTTCGCCTTTCACCGAGCAGTCCATGCGCGCTATGCTGCAGAACCTCGGCATCTCCACGCAAGGCGGTCAGTCGAATGCGAAAAATACCGCTGCCGTCATGGTCACTGCCAACCTGCCGCCCTTCGCAAGTCCCGGCAGTCGTATCGACGTGACGGTCAGTTCGCTTGGCGATGCGACGTCGCTGCGCGGCGGCACACTCGTTATGACCTCGCTGTCAGGCGCCGACGGTCAGATCTATGCTGTCGCGCAAGGCGCAGTCATCGTCTCCGGCTTCCAGGCGCAGGGTGTGGCCGCAACTGTGACCGAAGGTGTCACGACCGCTGGTCGCGTCCCTGGCGGTGCCATCATCGAGCGCGAGCTGCCGTCCCGCTTCAAGGATTCGATCAACCTCGTCCTGCAGCTGCGCAATCCCGATTTCTCCACGGCGATCCGTATTGCCGATATCGTCAACGGTTATGCCAAAGCCCGTTTCGGCGGCCCGGTCGCCGAAGCCAAGGATTCGCAGGAAGTCGTCATCGCGAAGCCGCGCGAAGCCGATCTGACCCGCCTGATGGCCGATATCGAAAATCTCGTGGTCGAAACCGACACGCCGGCCAAGGTCGTCATCAACGAACGCACGGGAACGATCGTCATCGGCTCGGATGTCCGCGTCTCACCGGTCGCCGTCAGCTACGGCACATTGACGGTGCAGGTGACGGAAACGCCGCAGATCATCCAGCCGGAGCCCTTCTCGCGTGGTGAGACCGCAGTCCAGCCGCAGACGGATATCCAAGCGCAGAAGACCGGCGGACGGGTCGCCATCATCGACGGTCCCGATCTCCGCACCCTCGTCGCCGGTCTCAACAATATCGGCGTCAAACCGGATGGCATCATCGCCATTCTCCAGGGCATCAAATCTGCTGGCGCCCTGCAGGCGGAGCTTGTGCTGCAATGATGGATATCACGAACCGGAGCCCAATCATCGACCTTCTGCGCCGGCTGACCCTGCCGGCGGCAGGCTTGGTGCTGCTTTCCATTCCCGGTGCCTTCGCTCAGGACGTGGCTCCGGCAGGCGACATCACCTCGACGGACGAGGTCAAGCAGTTCTGCACGAATATCGCCGATCCGGCTCGGGACCAGCGCTACCTTCTGCAGAAGCAGGAACTTGAGAAGCTGCGCGCTGATATCGACAGTCGCATTGCCGAAATGGACAGGCGCAAGGCAGAATACCAGGACTGGCTGAAGCGGCGCGATGATTTCCTCAAGCAGGCTGAAGCCGGCCTGACGGATATCTACAAGAAGATGAAACCGGATGCGGCAGCCCTGCAGCTGCAGGACGTCAGGCCAGAACTGGCCGCCGCCGTCATCATGCGGCTTGGGCCGCGCCAGTCGAGCCAGATCCTGAACGAGATGGATTCCACCAAGGCCGCAAAAATCGCCGGCATCATCGCAAGTGCATCTGATCCCAATACCTCGAAGGATCCTTCATGAATAAGCGTTTACCGGCTGTGATCGCCGCCGTCGCCCTCCTTGCAGGCTGTCAGTCCACGGCAGTTAGGGAGATCGGCCGCGCGCCCGCCATGAGCCCGATCGGCAGCGGTCTCGCCTATGGCCAGACGCCGCAGATGGCGCTCTATCCGAAGCAGCCGCGTGCCGTGGCGCAGGGTTATTCGTTGTGGAGCGATTCGCAGGCTGCCCTCTTCAAGGATGCGCGTGCGCTCAATGTCGGCGACATCCTGACGGTCGTTATCCAGATCAACGACAAGGGATCCTTCGACAACGAAACCAACCGCAGCCGCAAAAATTCGAGCGGGATGAACTGGGATGTTGATGCGCAGATCTTCGGCTGGACGCCTCAATCCAAGACGGATCTGACCTATGGCTCCGATACGAGTACGGACGGTAAGGGCAAGATAGAGCGCACCGACAAGCTCAACCTTCTCGTGGCCGCAGTCGTGACAGGCATTCTCGAAAACGGCAACCTCGTCATCAGCGGCTCGCAGGAAGTCCGCTTGAACCAGGAACTGCGCATCCTCAACGTTGCCGGTATCGTGCGTCCGCAGGACGTCAATTCGGATAACCAGATCTCCTACGACAAGATCGCCGAAGCCCGCATATCCTACGGTGGCCGCGGCCGCCTGATGGAAGTGCAGCAGCCGCCGCGCGGCCAGCAGGCTATCGATCTCTTCTCGCCGCTCTGAGGCTGAACAAGATGGCAGACAACGAAACAGGCGAAGGCGGGAAAAAGAAGTCGGGCGGCATGATGATGACGATCATCGGCCTTGCCGTTCTGACGCTCGTGGGAGCTGGCGGTGGTTGGGCGGTGGGCAACATGGTGGCCCCGAACATCCGCAGCGCCGCGGAGGCAGAACAGGCAAAGGAGGCGGAGGCCAAGAAGAAGGCCGAGGGCGGTCTTCCGAAAATTGCCACCGAAGCCAACAACATCGTACTGCTCGACCCTGTCACATCGAACCTGGCCTATCCCTCGGAAAACTGGATTCGACTCGAGGTGGCGCTGATGTTCAACGGGCAGCCGGATGTCAAGGTCGCCGAGGATATTCACCAGGATATCCTCGCTTATATCAGAACTGTTTCCCTTCAGCAGATCGAAGGGCCGCGCGGCTTTCAATATCTCAAGGATGACATCCAGGAACGTGTTGACCTTCGCTCTCAAGGGCGCGTATCGAAGGTCATCTTCAGGACCTTTGTCATCGAATGATTCGACTCATAGCTTTCCTTGCCGCCATGATGGCGGTGCCGGAACTGGCGGTAGCCCAGCAGCTGCCGACTGATCTATTGAACATCCCGGTCGACGGCTCCGTCGCCGCCTGGATCATCAGGACGTTCGGCCTTCTGACCGTGCTTTCGGTCGCGCCGGGCATCCTCATCATGGTGACGAGCTTCCCGCGCTTCGTCATTGCCTTTTCGATCCTCCGTTCGGGCATGGGTCTGTCTTCGACCCCCTCGAACATGATCCTTCTGTCGCTCTCGCTGTTCATGACCTTCTATGTCATGTCGCCGACCTTCGACCGGGCCTGGCAGGACGGTGTTCAGCCGTTGCTGGCCAACCAGATCGACGAGGCGACGGCGGTCCAGCGCATTGCCGAGCCGTTCCGCACGTTCATGTCGGCCAATACACGCGACAAGGACCTGGCTCTCTTTGCAGACCTTGCCCGAGAGCGCGGCCAGAACATTCAGACCACCGAGCCCATCGACTACCGGATCCTTCTTCCTGCCTTCATGATCTCTGAGATTAGGCGCGGTTTCGAAATCGGCTTCCTCATCGTCTTGCCATTCCTCGTCATCGATCTGATCGTTGCCACGATCACCATGGCGATGGGTATGATGATGCTGCCGCCGACCTCGATCTCGCTGCCCTTCAAAATTCTGTTCTTCGTGCTGATCGACGGTTGGAACCTTCTGGTCGGAAGTCTCGTGCGCTCTTTCAGCTGACGGCAGGCCGACAGCTAATTCGCGCCATTCCCATTCACAAACACAAAACCCGCCGGAGCGATCCGGCGGGTTTTGTGTTTGTGAATGGGCCTGCTGCGTGGCCTAGCCGTTCGAACCGAAAGGCTCGGTGCGCGGCGGCAACGCCGGAACGTCGATATGATCGGGAGCGAGGCCCTGCTTGCTGCGATCAGCCATCAGCTCGTAGGCGTGTTCGAGGTGGTGGCAGAAGCGCTCGGCATCGAAGAGCGGCGCCATGTAACGCTTCGCCTGCAGGTGCTTCTTGTAGCCGGCGACGCGTTCCGGATTGAGCGCGAGCTCGACAGCCAGATCCTCGTAGGCCTGCAGGTCGTCGGCGACGAGTTCGGGCAAATCGATTGCTCTGAGCAGGCTCTCGCTGACACGCGAGGCGAAATTGGTGCCCTTCACCGTCAGCACCGGCAGGCCGCCCCAGAGCTGTTCCGAGGTAGTGGTGTGACCATTGACGGGGAAGGTATCTATACCGAGGTCGGCCGCCTGCTGGCGGCTGATATGCTGCTCATATGGCGCACGCGGGCAGAAGATGATCCGCTTCGGCGAAATCCCGCCGGCCTGGAAGCGCTCCAGCAGGTTTTCCTTGTTACGGGCCGTATTCGCCATCAGCCAGAGCACGCTATCTGGCGCACGCTTGAGAATCCTGCACCAACTGTCGACCACCTGCGAGGTAATCTTGCGGTTGCCGTTGAAGGATGCGAACACGAAGGCATCTTCCGGCAGGCCGAGCTGCTCGCGGGTCACCGGCTGCGGTCGTGGGCGGTTCGCGGGGTCATTCGGCTGATAGCTTTCCGGCATGCGCAGAAATTTCTCGTGGTAGAAGGGTTTTGCCACGTCCGGCAGCACCGAGTGATCGCCGATGACATAATCGAGATCGACATTGAGCGTGCTGCCAGGGAAACCCAGCCAGGCGACGTGGATCGGCGCCAACGGCAGATTGAAGGCGGAGGCGCGGCTTCCCGAAGTATGACCCTTGAGATCGACCATGATGTCGATGTTTTCGGCACGGACAGTCTTCAGGATCGCTTCGTCGGAGAGGCCGTAGACATCGATGATCTTGCCCCAGCGGCTGCGATCGGTTCTGTTCTTCTCCAGATATTCAGGCTGGGTATGGTCGAAGAGCGTGATTTCGAAACGATTGCGGTCGTGAAGTTCGAGGACGCGCTGGAGCAGCTTCATCGTCGCATGCGCATCCCAGAAGTCCGAGGACATGTAACCGATACGAATGTTCTTGGACCACGAATGCGGCAGGCCGCGCCGGTAGGCCACCCGAGCCGGGTCGAGCGGCTTCGTGCCGATGGTTGCGTAACGATTGTAATCCTCGTTGCCGCACCAGTGCAGGTGATAGAAAGGGTTATCCTTCCTCAGCGTATCGAGCTCGTTTTTGGCGAGTGCGGCGTCGATCGGTGCCTGGTGCTTGTTCGCTTCATCGAATTCGTTGAATTCGCGCACGCAGACGAGATAGAGGAAGCGGAAGGCGAGATTGCCAGGGTAGCGCCGGAAAAGGTTGCGGGCGAGTGTCTGGTTCGTCTCGTCCATGAGGTCGTCGTTCAGCAACAGCGCGGCGAGGCGGCCATGCTCCGGGTTCTGGCTCTCCGATAGAACCTTTTTGAAGGGGCGAAGGAGATCGCGTCGCTGCCGGCGCAAATAGATCGATGCGATAATGAAGGCGAGTTCCGCATCTTCCTGCGCCTTGCCGAGATTGCGCATCGCAATCAGAAGAGCCTCGTCCTCGTTGCCGGCCTCAAGGTGGATCTTGGCGGCAGTCTTCAGGAATTCGAACGCACCTTGCCCGGCGCAATCGGCGGCCAGTCCATAGGCCTTGGCGGCATCTGTCTTGAAGCCGAGCTGCAAAAGGTTTTTGGCCAGAAGAGCGTAGGTCTTGGCGTCCTTCTGGGTATCGATGAGCTGGTTGAGCGTCGCCAGGGACTGTGTGTAGCGGCCGGCCTGATAGTCCCGGGATGCCGCCGAGAACGAAACTTTGCTGTTCAAAACCTAACTCCGTGAGGAAATTTCCGGCATGAATTGGTGATTTGCGGGAGCGCAATCAGGCCGCCCGCGCAATGCAGGTTGCCCGACGATGCTATCCCGGCTTCTGCCACACTGCCATTCGAAGCTTGCTTGAAACCGGTGCAGTCGGATGCTTGTTTTTGGCGAAGCCGCATCGGAGGCGGATTCAAGCAACATTAACCATGGAATTGAAGCGCTTGGCACGGAGTTCAGCCTTTAAGAAGTTGGCAAGTATTGGCTGCGAGATTGCCCTGGACATGACGGGTTTGGGCCAGGAAATATAGGCACCGAGTGGCATGAAGCTGGTCCGTCATCGCCGGTATTTATAGTCCGGTATGTCCTCCTTTTTTGTATCTAGTTTTCTAGGGGACACACTTATGACGAGCATTAACACGAACAATTCCGCAATGGCAGCTCTCCAGACGCTGCGTAACGTCAACCAGGGCCTGAACACCACGCAGAACCACGTTTCCACGGGTTACCGCGTTGGCAAGGCTTCCGACAACGCTGCCTACTGGTCGATCGCAACGACCATGCGTTCGGACAACAAGGCTCTCGGCGCTGTTTCCGACGCTCTCGGCCTCGGTGCTGCCAAGGTTGACACCGCTTACACCGCCATGGACAGCGCCATCGACGTCGTTGGCGAAATCAAATCCAAGATCGTTGCCGCTACCGAAAATGGCGTCGACAAGAAGAAGGTTCAGGAAGAAATCGACCAGCTGCAGGACCAGCTGGTGAGCATCGCTCAGTCGGCTTCCTTCTCCGGTGAGAACTGGGTTGCTGGCGCCAACGGCACGAAGAGCGTTGTTTCCTCCTTCGTCCGTGACGGTTCGAACGGCGTTTCCGTCAAGATGACCGACTACGTCCTGGACAACAGCTCGACCGGCAACGTTCTGTTCGGCATGAGCGGCGGCTCGATCGAAACCTCCACGGGTATCCTTGGTTCTTCCACGGGTTCTGTCGGCTCGGTCTACTCGCTCGACATCACCAACCTCAGCAACACTGACCTCGGCACGGCTCTGACCAACGTCGAAAATGCCCTGAAGGCCATGACCTCTGCCGGTGCAAAGCTCGGTTCGATCTCCACCCGCATCACCATGCAGGACGATTTCGTCAACGCCCTGAGCAAGTCTCTCGACTCCGGTATCGGCCGCCTTGTCGACGCAAACATGGAAGAAGAGTCCTCCAAGCTCTCTGCTCTGCAGACGCAGCAGCAGCTCGCGATCCAGTCGCTCTCGATCGCCAACTCCTCTTCGCAGAACATCCTGTCGCTCTTCCGCTAAGAACGGCTCAGCCACATCGCGAAAAATGTCGAGGCCGGGTAGCTCCCGGCCTCGAATGTTTTAACATAAGGTTAATAGAAACGCTTCTAAGTATCAGATATTTTTACCAAATTTCATTTTCAAATTTAGCTTTCTTTAACCATCTTGCTGTTTTCTAGGCCCATCGAAACGGCGAGTTAACCCTAACGAGAACGGTTAACAGGCATGATGCTGATCGCTGTGGGCCGGCCCAAATCCGGAATGTCCCTTCCTATGATCTGCCAAAAGGGGCAAGCAAACTATGACGAGCATCAACACCAATAACGCTGCAATGGCAGCTCTCCAGACGCTGCGTGGCATCAACCAGGGTCTCCAGAAGACCCAGGAACATGTTTCCTCCGGTTACCGTATCGGCAAGGCCGCTGACAACGCTGCCTACTGGTCGATCGCAACGACCATGCGTTCGGACAACAAGGCTCTCTCGGCCGTTTCCGACGCTCTCGGCCTCGGTGCTGCCAAGGTTGACACCGCTTACACCGCCATGGACAGCGCCATCGACGTCGTGGGCGAAATCAAGGCGAAGATCGTTGCCGCAACCGAAAACGGCGTCGACAAGAAGAAGGTTCAGGAAGAAATCGACCAGCTGCAGGACCAGCTGGTGAGCATCGCTCAGTCGGCTTCCTTCTCCGGTGAAAACTGGGTTGCTGGCGCCAACGGCACGAAGAGCGTTGTTTCCGCCTTCGTTCGTGACGGTTCGAACGGCGTTTCCGTCAAGATGACCGACTACGTCCTGGACAACAGCTCGACCGGCAACGTTCTGTTCGGCATGAGCGGCGGCCAGATCGAGACCTCCACGGGCATCTTGGGTTCGAGCGTTGGTTCTGTCGGTTCTGTTTACAGCCTCGATATCACCAACCTCAGCCTGACCGACCTCGGTCTCGCTCTGACCAACGTTGAAAACGCCCTGAAGGGCATGACTTCGGCCGGCGCAAAGCTCGGTTCGATCACCACCCGCATCACCATGCAGGACGATTTCGTCAACGCGCTTCACAAGTCGATCGACTCCGGTATCGGCCGCCTTGTCGACGCAAACATGGAAGAAGAGTCCTCCAAGCTCTCTGCTCTGCAGACGCAGCAGCAGCTCGCGATCCAGTCGCTCTCGATCGCCAACTCCTCTTCGCAGAACATCCTGTCGCTCTTCCGCGGCTGATAGGATCGCGAAATATAATCCGCGGGGTAACCGGCGGGACCTACACAAATCAAGCCGCGCTTCGATGGAGCGCGGCTTTTTTAATTTCTGTTAACGGTTGATTAACCATATTGCTGTCTTCTGCGTCCCAACGAGACGACGAGTTAACCAAATTTAAGAACGGGTTAACAGGCATGAAGGCTGATCGTCGTTCCCGGGCGCTATTCCCGAATGTCCCTTTTATTAACGTCTGCCAACAAGGGGCAATCATTTCATGACAAGTATTTTGACTAACGTAGCGGCTATGGCCGCCCTCCAGACGCTCCGCGGCATCAGCAATAATCTTGAGGATACCCAAAACCGCGTATCTTCCGGCTATCGCGTTGAAAAGGCAGCAGACAACGCAGCCTATTGGTCGATCGCTACGACCATGCGTTCCGACAACAAGGCCGTCTCGGCCGTTTCCGATGCTCTCGGCCTCGGCGCCGCAAAGGTCGACACCGCCTACACCGCCATGGACAACGCTATCGACGTCGTGACCGAAATCAAGGCCAAGATCGTCGCCGCCACCGAGAAGGGCGTCGACAAGACCAAGGTCCAGGAAGAGATCAGCCAACTCCAGGCTCAGTTGATGAGCATCTCGCAGTCGGCTTCCTTCTCCGGTGAAAACTGGGTCGCTGGCAATACGACGAAGAGCGTCGTTTCCACCTTCGTCCGCGACGGCAACGGCAATGTCTCGGTCAAGACGACCGACTATGTCCTGGACGCGGCCTCCAACGGTAACGTCCTGTTCGGCATGACCTCAACCGGGGTTATCGATTCGAGCACCGGCATTATCGGCAGCTCCAACGGCACGATCGGGTCGATCTATACTATGAACATCACTAGCTTTGGTCAGGCGGAGATCGCTATGGCACTGACGGCAATCGAATCGGGCCTGGAGGCGATGACGAAGGCAGCTTCTCAGCTTGGCTCCATCTCCAACCGTATCGACCTGCAGGAAAACTTTGTTTCGGCTCTGAGCGACTCGATCGACTCGGGTGTCGGGCGCCTTGTCGACGCCAACATGGAGGAGGAATCGAGCAAGCTCACGGCGCTGCAGACACAGCAGCAGCTGGCGATCCAGTCGCTCTCGATCGCAAATTCCAGCGCCCAGAACGTCCTCACGCTCTTCCGCAGCTAAGGCGGCGGCCGAAGCTGGACCAAACCTTATGCTGCCATTGGGCGGCAACTTGGAAACCGCGCTTAAAAGGCGCGGTTTTCCTTTTAATTTCAACCGCTTGTATTGTCGCAGCAAGCACCATTTCAATCTCTTCTTCGGCTCTTGCGAAAGTGGTTGCTATCAGGTTAACGTTGCTCGCAATTGATTTGTTTTGCGACACACCGGTTGGGAAACCTGCCGGGGCATGAAGCCAGCTCAGTCGCCGCCGGCAAAACCGGCCTGATCCCTTCATCTTTCCGAGACCATGTCGATGACCGTCAAGATTACCAACGCGGCCGCGGTGAGTGCGCTTGCAGTGCTGCGCAGCATCAATAAAGAATCAACCAACGTGCAGCAGCAGATCTCTACGCTGAAGCGAATTGACACCGCGGCCGACGATGCAACCTACTGGTCGATCGCAAGCGTCATGCGTGGCGACAGCACCAATCTCGGCACCATCGGCGATGCGCTTGGCCTCGGTGCGGCAAAGGTTGACTCGACCTACACGGCGATGAACTCCGCCATCGATCTCCTTGGCGATATCAG
Source organism: Rhizobium sp. BK650 (assembly GCF_014195325.1). GTDB lineage: Bacteria > Pseudomonadota > Alphaproteobacteria > Rhizobiales > Rhizobiaceae > Rhizobium. The sequence goes on from NZ_JACIBK010000002.1 coordinate 589,886, forward strand.
GGCCAAGCTGGTTGCAGCGCGTGAGCCCGGCGCTGACAAGGACAAGATCAACGCAGAGATCACCGAGTACAAGAATCAACTCCAGACGATGGTTGACGCGACCTCCTTCGCTGGCGAAAACTGGTTGGTGAACGGCCAGCCGGCAGCGCCTCCACAGTGGAAGATTATCGGCAGCTTCGTGCGTGCTCCGACCGGTGAATACCAGGCTCAGACGATCGACTTTCCCTCATCGCAGACCATCATGATCGACCGAAATGATGCCAATGGCGGCCTTTTGACGAAGGCTGTCAATGGTAATGTCGACGGCACGCCGGTGCGCAACTACTATCTGCTGAACGCGAATTCTGCGGTTCCGGCGACCGGTACGGAAATCTCGATCGGCAAGTCGACCACCGATTCGCAGCTCATCGACATGCTGACCGCCACGGACGCCATGCTGAAGCAGCTTACGAATTCAGCAGCCGGAATCGGCATCATGAAGGCCCGCATCGATGATCAGATCGACTACACCGCCGACCTGTCCGATGTTGTCGACAAGAGCGTCGGCGCCCTTGTCGATACTGATATGGACGAAGCTTCCACCCGCCAGAAAGCCATTGAAACCCAGAAGCAGATGGCCGTTGAAGCTATCTCCATCCTCAACACTTCCGCCAGCAAGATTCTCATCTTGCTCGAGTAAGTGCGGCGCGAGGGCGGCATCATTCATCCTCGCGCAAGTTTGGGTTTCTAGCCTTCGGCATGAAGGTAGCGTCCGAATCCTTGCCGGCGACAGGCCCTGAGCCTCTCCCGAACCGGAACGACGTGCCGCCAAGGAAGATGTCATTTTCAAGCGGGGGCATGCCGCGTGTCCCCCGGATACTGGACGGTTTTTTATGAGCATTATGCTTTCCCGGTATTTGAAGGATTTCGGTGAGCCGAATACGTCGGCACCGATCATCGATGTCGATGATTTCGCGACCGAAACCGCCTCCGCATTTGGGGAGCTGCCGCAGGAGCCCGAAATCGACATAGAAGCTGAACGACGTGAAGCTTATTCCGAAGGCTTCGCGGCGGCGACCGTGGAGCTGACCGAAAAATACGAACGCGAAGCCCAGGCTGCCTCCGAAGCGCATGTCCGGGAGATCGAGGAGTTGAAACTCCGCTACGAGATCGAAGCGGCTGCGGTGATCGCGTCTCGTATCCGCGACATGGCCGAAGAGATTGCAGCGTTCGTCAGCGACGTAACAGCGACGGCGATCGCGCCTGTCATGACTGAGGCGCTCTCTAAAAAAGCGACCGAAAATCTTGCTGTCTTGCTGCGGGAGGCGATCCTCGACGGCGCAGCAGCTCCGATCATCGTGCGCGGTCCAGCCAAGCTGTTCGATATCCTCAAGGATGAACTCGGAGAGCACGCCGCACTGATCCGCCATCATGAGGCTGATGATATCGACCTTGCCGTCGAGCTTGGCGAGACCGTGCTTGTGACCCGTATTTCCGCCTGGGCGGCTAGCTTGAAGAAAGTCTCCGAATGAGCGACGGCGAAAACCATCACCACGGCAAAAACGAGATCATCATCGTCAAGAAACATGGTGGTGGCGATCACGATGGCGCCCATGGCGGTGCATGGAAAATTGCCTATGCCGATTTCATGACGGCAATGATGGCCTTCTTCCTCGTCATGTGGCTCGTCAATGCCGCCAACGAGGAAACCAAGGCCTCGATCGCTACCTACTTCAACCCGATCAAACTCTCCGACGAAAAGCCGACTGAGAAAGGTCTGAAAAAGCCCGTGGACCAGGCCAAAGGCGAGCAGAACCAGGAAAAGTCGAAGGAGAAGGAGGAGAATCCGAACGAGGGCAAGTCTGCCGCCGATGGCGACGACCAGACCTCGACCTCCGGCGACAAGACCAATTATTCTGAAGCCGATTTCTTCGAAAACCCCTATTCGGTTCTCGCCGAGATCGCCCAGGAGGTTGGCCAGCAGGCAAACGTCAGTGCCAAAGGTGACGGCGGCGCGGCGGATTCTGGTCCGGCGACCGGTGCCGATGGTGGCGAAGCCTATCGCGACCCCTTCGACCCGGATTTCTGGACAAAGCAGGTCGAGGTTACCACGGCTGGCAAACCGCAACAGCCTTCGCCGCTCGATGCGCAGGCCGAGCCGACTGAACTTGCCAAGGCTGAGAACGCCAAGCCTCCGACGCTGCCGAGCAAGGATGCCAACAGCGCGGCCGTCGCCGCCTCTGCTGGGAAGCAGCAGGATAAGCAAGCGGATAAGACCAAAGATAAGCAGGCGGACAAAACCAAGGACGCCGACAAAACCGAAGATAAAATGGAACGGGCCAAACAGGCCGAGGAGAAGCAGCAGGCCAAGGAGTTGCAGCAGGAGATCGCCCAGCAGATCGCCGGCGTCGCCGGCAAGCTCGCCGAGGGCCTGACGGTTACAGCGTCGGAGGGCGGCCTTCTGGTGAGCATCTCCGACCAGAACGACGACTCCATGTTCAACATCGGCTCTGCAGTGCCGCGGCAGGAAATGGTCCTCGCGATGCAGAAGATCGGCGCGATCCTGAAGCAGAGGGAAGGGGCCGTCGCCATCCGTGGCCATACGGACGGCAGGCAGTTCAAAGGCGATCTCAACGAAAACTGGCGTTTGTCGATGGACCGTGCCCAGAGCGCTTACTACATGCTCGTTCGCGGCGGCCTTGAGGAGAAGCGCATCTCGCAAGTTTCCGGTTTCGCTGACCGTCGCCTGAAGGTGCCCGACGACCCCTACAATGCGTCAAACCGCCGGATCGAGATTCTCGTTCAGGCAGATCAAGGATAGTCGGATGACGCGCAGGCAGTCTCGCTATTTCAGATATGCGATCTTCAGTCTGGCGATGATGGCGCCCGCCATTGGTCATGCTGCGGATCCGGACGATCTCGCGCCTTACAAGATGCTGCGCTCCCTGCAGTTCGTCCAGGACTCGGTCGTCCTTGGCGATCATTCCGCCGGTGAGATGCAGCGCTTCATGCTCGGCAAGATCGATCAGCGCCTGCGCACCGTCGACCCGTCTGTCTATGATGACGACCGCAACGTCGACGCGGCGCTGACTTACGTGATGAGCGGCGGCAATCCTCAGACACTCGAGTATCTGGTCTCTCATGACGTCAACGGCTATTTCGATAATCGCGTCACCGACGTGCTGCGGAAATATCTGAACGGAAAGGGCCTGCTTGTCTCCCGGACACTGGAAGAAACCGCCAAGGAATATGAAGGCAAGAAGATCGGTCCCTATTTGGCGCTGATCGGCGGCAATGTACTAATCGCAACGAGACCGCTTGATGCCCTTACGTTATACGATAGGGCGCGGCTCGATGCGCCTGGCACCATCGTGGAGGAGGCGGCGCTGCGCCGTTCGGTTGCCATCAGCGTCGAAACGGGCCAGGTCGACAAGGGGCTCGCCTATTCTCAGCGTTATGTTCGCCGCTTCCTCCATTCACCCTATGCAAGCCAGTTCGCCGATCTCTTCGTCAAGCTGATCGTCAGCCACGATCACGATGTCAATCCGCAGACGGTTGTCGATATCCTGTCCTTCATGGACGCGCCGCGCCAGCGCGAGGTTTATCTGCGTGTCGCGCGTGCTGCAGCGATTGCCGGGAAGCCCGACCTCGCCCGGATGGCTGCCCAACGCGTCCAGTCGCTGGGCGAGGGGACAGACAATCCTTTTGGACCGCTTGCGGATTTCTACAACGGCATGGCGAACGTACCCACCGGCGATATTGACCGGGCGGCAAAATACATCGCCAATATTTCAGGCGCATCGCTTTCGCCACAGGATCAAGCACTGCAGGCCGCCGCAAAATCCGTCGCCGAGCAGATATTGCGGGCTCCGGATCCGGCAAGCCTGACACAAGGCTCCACTCCTAATGGTACTAATCAAGAAATCACTTCTGAACAGGCCGCAGCCGCCACGGCTGCACAACCGGGAAGAGCGTCGGTTGCTGCCCCGGAACCTGTTGTCGAAGGCGCGGCTTCTGCTGGCACGGGAGGCCAGGATGTCGACCCTTCATTCACCTCTTTCGTGACGACCAATCGATCCAAGCTCGACGAAATCGACGGTCTCCTGGCCCAAGAAGGCAAGTAAGATGATGATGGATATCAGCGTCTCGGGCGGAGCGCCCGGCACGGATGCGTCTGCGTCCGTAAGAACTGGTCGTGGCGCCGGCAGGGGCGAGACTGCGGATGAGAACGGCGGTTTTTCCGATGTTCTCTCCAAGGCAGGCAATGGCGATCGGGAAGCAGTCGACACGTCTGAGCGGCGGACCACCGACGACGGCGCAGAGGCCACGGCCCGCAACCTGCGCGGCCGCCATCCGAAGCAGGTCATCAATCTGAATGATGGCTCTCCCAAGGGACAGATGGAGGTGCAGCCTGAGACTGTCGCAGACGTCGGCAAGATACCTGTGAAGTCCGAAAAGGATCAGGGCAAGAACACCGCCGTTTTGGGTTTGCGCAAGTCGGGCGCCGGAGATCAGGCAGCCGAGATTGTCGCGCAAGCGCTGGGCAAGCCTGCCAAATATGCCAAGATCAATAAGCTTGGGAGCGATGCCGATATTGACGCAGGTGGGGAGGCCGAAGCCGGCGATATCGCCGATGTCCTCGGCCTTCTGAAGAAGGACCCTGCTGATGCCGCGGCTGTCCTACAGGCATCCGCCCATCAGGCCGCGAAGGCTGATGACGCAGCGGCTGGCAAGAAGGACGCGAAAATCGAAGGCGTATATGGCGCCAAGGCTGATGCGCATGTGTCGGACGCATTGGCGGCCGTCGCCTCGCATCAGGATGACGCGCGCATACCGGGAACGGAGAATGCCGAAGGCGTCGAAGGCAAGACTTTCAGGATCAGCCGTGCCGACGGCCGCGGCCAGTCGATGGATGTGCATATCGGCGCAGAGCAGCCCGGCTCCGACAAGCCGGTAAAGTCGAGCGTCGAAAATGTATCCGTCCTGGAGTCCCGCCGTTATCTCGGTCTGGTGCAGAATCCGAATTCGGCGACCGTGACAGCGGCGCTTTCAGGCGATAGCGAATGGGCGCATGCCATGCAGCCGAGTTCTGCTCTGTCGAATGCAGCCGAATGGACGAGCACGGGCAAGGTCGTCAATACCCTCAAGATTCAGATGAGCCCGATTGATCTCGGCCTCGTCACGGCCACAATGCGTCTGTCAGGCAATACCCTGAACGTCGACCTGAAGGTCGAGACGGGGGCTGCTTATCGCCAGCTCAAGGAAGATCACGGCAAAATTCTCGAAGCGTTGCGCAGTCAGGGCTACGCGGTCGATAACGTGACCATCAGCATGGCCCCTGTACAACGAACCGATGCCGGTAACCAGGCGAACAGCCAGGGTCATGCCTCCCAGCAGCAATCACTTGCCCAGCAGGGACAGGGTCAGGGCGAGGCGCGTGAGCGCCAGAACCAGACAGCGCAGCAGACGAATGGAGGCTTTAATGGTGCGGGCGGGAACGGTGGTGAGAACGCTTCTGCTGTCGATGCTGGCAACGGCCGCTCTGGCAGCGTCTACCTCTAGCGCATCGGCTTCTACTGGCGCCTGTGAGCGCGAAATCCAGTCCGCAGCAGCCAAATATGGCATTCCCGAGGGAATTCTTTATTCGGTGGGGCTGACGGAAACCGGGCGCAAGGGATCGCTCTATCCCTATGCCATGAACATCGAGGGCAAGGCTCTGTTTCCGGCGTCCGAGCAGGCCGCATTGCAGCAATTCGACACCGCCAGCAGGGGCGGCGCGAAGCTCATCGATATCGGATGCATGCAGATCAATCACTATTTCCACGGCGAGAACTTCAGCTCCGTGGAGGAAATGTTCGACCCTCATCGCAACGTGGAATATGCCGCGAAATTCCTGCGCAACCTCCACGACCGGCATGACACATGGACGATGGCGGTAGCTAGATACCATGCGGGACCGAACAACGACCCCGCGCAGAAGCAATATGTCTGCCGCGTCATCGCAAATCTGGTCGCCACCGGCTACGGCAAGTGGACTCCCAATGCGAGCAATTTCTGCGCAAATTAATTCAATTCTTAATTGAATTAGCCAATTATGACCGAACTGTGTCGAAGTGTGGCAGGAATCCGGCATGAAACCCGCTTGCAAGACACAATTAAGCGGACGTTAACTTTTCCACGAAATTTTTGTGTGCATAACAATGATGACCTACTATATGTAGATCAAATCGGCACCCAATTCTTAATCAATTATTAATTTCCGCCATTAACTTTCACGAGTTGCCGCTGATTCGTGCGATTCGTACCCATAGATCATCGATGTGCCACACTGATTCGGAGGCGGACGAATGATCGTAGTGGTTGATGAGCGTGAGCTCGTGAAGGATGGTTACACTTCTCTATTTGGCCGTGAGGGCATTCCCTCGACCGGCTTTGATCCCAATGAGTTTGGTGAATGGGTGCAGACGGCAGCCGATTCTGACATCGCTGCAGTCGAAGCGTTCCTGATCGGTCAGGGTCAGCGCGCACTGGAGTTGCCCCGCGCGATCAGGGATCGTTCGATGGCGCCCGTGATCGCTGTCAGCGATCAGCCGTCACTTGAAAACACCCTTGCCCTTTTCGATTGCGGCGTCGACGACGTTGTACGCAAGCCGGTGCATCCCCGAGAAATCCTCGCGCGGGCCGCAGCCATTCGTCGCCGGTTGAAGGCGATCGCCAACTACACCGACATCGGCGCGATTCGTGTCTTCTCGGATGGCCGTGATCCTGAGATCAACGGCGAAATTTTTGCCTTGCCGCGCCGCGAGCGCCGCATCCTCGAATATTTGATTGCAAATCGTGGCCGCCGTGTCACCAAGACCCAGATATTCAATGCGATCTACGGCATCTTCGATGAGGAAGTCGAAGAAAACGTCGTCGAAAGCCATATTTCTAAGCTGCGCAAGAAGCTCCGCAAGCGGCTCGGCTTCGACCCGGTCGATTCCAAGCGCTTCCTGGGCTATTGCATTGATTGGAATTAATTTTTTTGGCGCGGGCTGCGCCGCGCGGAGAGCCGGAATATTTCGGTCGGCGATCCGGCATTAACAGACAGCTTCACGCAAGGCCCGCCAAATACTGTTGCACCTAGCAGGTAAAACGAGGTTTTCAGATGAGCATTTTCGGCAGCATGAAGACGGCAGTCTCGGGGATGAACGCGCAAGCGAACCGCCTCAGCACCGTCGGCGACAACATTGCAAACGTGAATACCACCGGTTACAAGGCCGTCTCGACGAGCTTCTCGTCGCTCGTTCTGCCTTCCTCGGGCGGCAACTACAATTCCGGCGGCGTTCAGACCTCCGTCCGCCAGGCAGTCTCCGACCAGGGCGATATTTCCTATACCACCTCGACCACCGACCTTGCCATCTCGGGCGACGGCTTTTTCATCGTCCAGGGTCCTGATGGCACTCCGGTCCTGACCCGCGCCGGCGACTTCCAGAAGGACGACGAAGGCAACCTCGTCAATGCTGCCGGCTTCCAGCTGATGGGCTATTCCTACAATTCCGGCGCGCCTGCCGTCGTCGTCAACGGTTTCGATGGCCTCGTTCCTGTCAACGTCAACCAGGAAGGGTTGACCGCCATCGCCTCGACATCAGGCGTCTTCAAGGGCAATCTCGATTCCGGCGCCGCAGTCGCACCGGTCGCCCCCGCGACGCTGCCGAGCGCCAACGCCGCCACCACGACGGCCGATACCAAGAAGTTCTCGATGGTCGCCTACGACCATCTCGGCAACAAGGTAATGTACGACTTCTACTTTACGAAGACCTCGGTGGTGACACCGGTGCCGGCCGCCGGCGCTACTGCCAGCACCTGGGAGGTTGCGGTCTTCCGCAATGCTGATGCGGCGACGGGCGGCACGACCTCCTTCCCATACACCGGTGGCGCCGGCGCCATTGTCGCCTCCGGACCGCTCACCTTCGACCGCGACGGCAAGATGCTCACAGGCGGCGCCATCACGATCAACGATACGAGGAACGCTCTGTCGATCGGCATGGATCTCTCCGGCTTTACGCAGCTTGGCGCCGCCTTTGCCGGCACCGGTACGCCGAATGGCCAGGCGGCGAGCCCGGTCAAGGACGTCACGATCGATGGCGACGGCATCGTCTACGCCAAGTACGAAGACGGCAGCACCAAGCCGCTTTACCGCATTCCGCTCGCCAATGTCGCAAGCCCTGACAAGCTGACGCTGATGAGCGGCAACGTCTACAGCGCCAACGGCCAATCGGGCGTCACCGTCACCGGCTTCCCGCAGACCAACGGTCTCGGCACGATCAAATCGGGCGCTCTCGAAGGTTCCAACGTCGATCTTGCCGGCGAGTTGACCGAGATGATCGAAGCACAACGCAGCTATACCGCCAATTCAAAGGTCTTCCAGACGGGTTCGGACATCATGGACGTCCTCGTCAACCTCAAGAGATAAGTAGGGTAACGGGTAAGCTATGTCGCTCACGTCCGCACTTAATACCGCGCAGAACATATTCAACAATACCGGCACGCAGAGCAGTGTCGTATCGAACAATATCTCGAACGCGGGCAACAAGGATTACGTGCGCCGGCAGGCGATGCTCACCACGTCACTGAACGGCGCACAGGTGGTCAAGATAGACCGGGCACAGGAAGACGCTCTGTTGCGCCAATATCTGAAGTCGTCCTCGCAGGACAGTGCTCAGCAGGCGCTGCTAAGCGGTCTCGGGGATCTCAAGTCGATCATGGGCGGCAACGATTACGAAACGGCGCCGTCCACCTACCTCGGTGTTTTCCAGCAGAAGCTGCAGGCTTTCAGAACTTCGCCGGGGAGCACGGTCGCGGCTCAGGGCGCCATCACCGCTGCCCAGGATGTCGCCAATTCCCTGAACAACGCATCGAGTTCCGTTCAGGACGTTCGCGCCTCCGCCGACAAGCAGATTGCCACGGCGGTCGACAGCCTGAATACGCTCCTCAGCCAGTTCGAAAAAGCCAACAATGCGGTGAAAACCGCCACGGCTTCGGGCGCGGATGCGTCGGGCGCTCTCGATGAGCGTGAGAAGATCCTCAAGCAGATCTCGCAGATCGTCGGCGTCAGCACGACGACGCGCGACAATAACGACATGGTCTTGAGCACATCAGACGGGACGATCCTCTTCGAAACGATCCCGCGCAAGGTGACGTTCAAGTCCCAGGATGTCTATAACGCCAGCATCACCGGCAATTCGGTCTATATTGACGGCGTAGCGCTTCAGCGCGGCAGCGGATCGACGACGACGGGGCAGGGGAGCCTTCAATCGCTCCTCCAGGTTCGCGACGAGATCGCCCCCAACTTCCAGAAGCAGCTTGACGAAATCGCCCGTGGCCTGGTCTCGCTCTTCAAGGAGCAGAATACGGCAGCTGGTCCGGCCTATGTCCCCGGCCTCTTTACCTGGAGCGGCGGCACGGTCGACACCGGTGCCACCGCAGTTGCCGGCATGGCGGCGACGATCAGCGTCAGCACTCGCGTGATCACCTCGCAAGGCGGCGATCCGATGCGCCTGCGCGACGGCGGCGTCAATGTCAACGGCGTCGTCAACAATCCCACCCACCTCAGCGGTTATACGACAGACCTTGATCGTCTCTATACCGCCTTAGGCTCCGACATCGATTTCGATCCGGCTGCACCGGTGGTTGGCTTCGACGCCTCGACCGGCATCGACTCGAATGTCAGCATCATGGAATACGCGACCAATTCATTGGGCTGGCTCGAGCAGTACCGCAGCAACGCCACGACGGCGGCGGAAAACACCTCGGCGGCGCTGTCGCGTTCCGACGAGGCCTATTCCAATGAGACGGGCGTCAACCTCGACGAGGAACTGACCCTGCTTCTCGACATCGAGCAGTCCTACAAGGCGGCGACCAAGATCCTGAACGCCGTTGACGAGATGTTGAAGTCATTGCTGGATATTGCGAGTTAAGCCATGAAGAGCTCATTTATTTCAAGTTCGGCCATCCAGAACGCAATGCGGCTGACGATCCGTCAGGCGCAGAACCAGATGACGAAGGCGTCGACGGAAGCGACGACGGGGGTCTATGCGGATATCGGCGTCTCCCTTGGCGGCAGTGCCGCCAGAAGCGTGGATTTCAATCGCGAGGTCGACAGGATAGCCTCTATCAAGTCGAGCAATTCGCTCGTCAACGCGCGCATGGAATCCTCGCAGCTCGGCCTTTCCAAAATGAAGGATGTTGGCGACGGCCTCGTGTCGAAGCTGACGGCGCTTCAGGGCAGCCACGACCCCGGCAGCATCACCGTCGCCATCCAGTCGGCGACCAGCGCTTTGTCCACCATGATGGATACGGCCAACACCATGGTGAACGGCGAATATCTCTTCTCCGGCATCAATACGGATGTGCTGCCGCTGACCGACAAGACGGCGGCGACGAGCGCGGCCATCGTTACGGCGTTGAACACCTATGCCACGGGTCTTGGCAAGCCAGTCAACCAGCTGACCGGCGCTGAAATGGACACCTTCATCACCACGCAGGTCGAGCCGATGTTCAGCCAGGCCAACTGGACCAACCCGGCGACCGGCTGGTCGCAGGCGTCGAACCAGAACATGACGAGCCGCATCAGCAACTCGGAAGTGATTGAATCCTCGACCAATGCCAATTCCGAAGGCATGCGCTATTTCGCGCTCGCTTCGGTCATGACCTCGGCATTGTTGGGGCAAAATCTCAGCGCCGATGCGATGGGCAAGGTCTCCAGCAATGCGATTAGCTATACGACGAAGGCGACCAGTGGCCTCGTGACGCAGGCAAGCCAGCTTGGCCTTTCCCAAGAGCGCGTCAAAAAGTCGAACGATGCTCTCGATGCCCAGTCCAACATCATTAAGAACAAAATCGTCGATCTCCAGGGCGTCGATCCCTACGAAGCATCGACCCTCGTCAAGACTTTGGAAACGCAGCTTGAAACCGCTTATACGATCGTTTCGAAGATCCAGCAGTTGAGTCTCGTGAACTACCTTTGATGAGCAAAGGCGCGCAATATAAAGAAGGATGCATGAATGTATCAGTTCTCTTATGCCGAGGTCATGCAAGACTCGGTGGCCGACGCGAAAGAGCGGGAATGGCAGGTTCTCGAACGTTCGATCGAACTGCTTTCGGTGGCGCGCGACAAAGAGAAGTACAGCCGGGAGGCTATTGAGGCTCTCTTCTATACGCGAAGGGTATGGATCAGCTTCATCGAGGATTTGAAGCATCCCGATAACCAGCTGGAAGTCGGGCTTAGGGCGAACCTTATCTCGATTGCGATCTGGATATTGAAAGAATGCGACAGAATTAGAAAACGTCAGTCGAATAACTACCAGGGCATAATCGACGTTACCACCATCATCAGGGATGGACTTAAATGAAAAGTACACTTCGCATTTCTCTGAAAGCCGGAGAAAGAATCTTCATCAACGGCGCTGTCCTGCGTGTCGACCGTAAGGTCGCACTGGAATTCCTGAATGATGTGACGTTCCTTCTCGAAAACCACGTGCTGCAGCCCGAGGGCGCAACCACGCCGCTTCGCCAACTCTACTTCATTGCTCAGATGATCCTCATCAATCCAGAGGGCAAGGAACATTCGACGGCGATGTTCCGCAAGTCGATCACGATGCTTCTCACCTGCTTCAAGAACGAAGAGATCCTCGCCGAACTGAAGCGCATCGATGCGCTCGTCTCGACCGGCCGCGCTTTTGATGCGCTCAAGGCCATCCGCGGTCTCTACTCGATCGAAGACAGTATCCTCAACAATCACGAGCTGCCGCCGACGATGGTCGAGCAGATTCGCAGGGAGATCGCACCATGGCGGTAGATGCAACGGCGAAGGTGAACACTTCCACACCCTTGACTGATACGACGAACTCGGCCCAGAAGAAGGCGACGCTGAATTACGACAACTTTCTTCAGCTGCTGATCGCGCAGATGAAGAACCAGGACCCGACCGATCCGATGAAGGCGAGCGAGCAGGTGGCGCAGCTTGCGACTTTCTCGCAGGTCGAGCAGACGGTCCAGACCAACACCAAGTTGGATACGCTTCTAGCAAGCTCGAGCCTCACCCAGGCCAGCAGCTACGTCGGCAAGTACATGGAAAGCGCCGACGGCACGGTCAAGGGCGTCATCGATTCCGTCAAGGTTTATTCCGACGGCATCATTGCGACGACCGAGAATGGCGGTAAGATACTCGTGCAAGCGGGAATCACCGTTGCCGACAAGGCTCCGAGCAGCAGTTCCTGACGCGAGCGGCCGGCGCGCCGATTTGACGCCAACAATCGCGGCCTGGCCAAGGCGGGCCGCTTCAAGGCGATATGAGGTTGCCTTTCGATGAACGAAGCTGATGCATTGGATCTTTTCCAGGCCGCGATCTGGACCGTGCTGATCGCCGCCGGTCCCGCTGTCATCGCCGCTATGGTGGTGGGCCTCGTCATTGCCCTGATCCAGGCGCTGACCCAGGTGCAGGAAGCGACGCTGACCTTCGTTCCGAAGATCGTCGCCGTACTGGTCACGATCGGCATTTCCGCTCCCTTCGTGGGCTCCCAGATTTCCATCTTCACCAATCTGGTTTTCTCGCGCATCCAGTCCGGCTTCTGAGCCAACTTCGCGCAAGCTTCGCCAATTAATTGTCGATGGGAACTGGGCGGACTCCGATGTTCGCCTCCTCTCATGAAGAGACGGAATCGCAATGGCGCAACCACCTGCACTACCCCTTCCGAAAGTCGCTCCCAGCATGCGTGACATCGGCTTTGCTTTGGGCATCGTCGGTATCATCTGCATCCTCTTCCTGCCGATCCCGCCGTTTCTGATCGACATGGGACTGGCATTCTCGATCGCCTTTTCGGTGCTGATTCTCATGGTCGCACTGTGGATCCAGAAGCCGCTCGATTTCTCGTCCTTCCCGACCATCCTTCTGATCGCGACGATGACGCGATTGGCGCTGAACATCGCCACCACCCGTGTCATCCTTTCGCATGGCAACGAGGGACACAACGCTGCAGGCGGCGTCATCGCGGGCTTTGCAAGTCTGGTCATGTCTGGCGACTTCGTCATCGGTTTGATCGTCTTCCTGATCCTCATCACCATCAACTTCATCGTCATCACCAAGGGTGCGACGCGTATTGCGGAAGTCGGCGCACGGTTCACCTTGGACGCCATCCCCGGCAAGCAGATGTCGATCGATGCCGACCTCTCGGCCGGCATCATCGACGAGAAGGAAGCCCAGCGGCGCCGCAAGGAACTGGAAGAGGAAAGCTCGTTTTTCGGTGCCATGGACGGTGCGTCGAAGTTCGTGCGCGGTGATGCGGTCGCAGGCCTTCTCATTACCAGCATCAACGTCTTCGGCGGCATCATCATCGGTTACTTCCGCCACGGCATGCCGATCGGTGAGGCCGCTGATGTCTTCGTCAAGCTGTCGGTCGGTGACGGCCTCGTCTCGCAGATGCCGGCCCTCATCGTCTCGCTCGCTGCAGGCCTCCTCGTCTCTCGCGGCGGCACGGTCGGATCCACCGACCAGGCGGTCGTCAATCAGCTCAGCGGCTATCCGCGCGCACTGTCCGTCTCGGCCGTCCTGATGTTCGTGCTAGGCCTGATGCCGGGACTGCCGACGCTGCCCTTCGTCGTCCTCGGCAGTCTCCTCGCCTTCGGCGCATGGTTCATTCCGCGTCAGATCGAAGCGGAGAACAAGATCCGTCGCGAAGCCGAAGAAAAGAAGGTCGTCCAGAACAAGGAGCTCGAAAAGGACTCGGTCAAGTCGGTACTTCGCACGTCTGAAATCGAGCTTGCTCTCGGCAAAATGGTTTCGACCCGTCTGCTCGGCGCCCACCAGGAGCTCGCCTTCCGCGTCGGCAAGATGCGCAAGAAGTTCGCCACCCAGTACGGATTCGTCGTGCCGGAAATCAAGGTTACCGACGATATCGGCATCCCCGAAAAGTCCTACCAGATCCGTATTCACGGCACGACGGTTGCCTCGAACCTGCTGCGTGTCGGCGAAGTCCTCGTCGTCACGGGCGCCGGCCGCAAGCCGAGCATTCCGGGTGACGAAATCCGCGAACCCGCTTTCGGCATGCCGGCGGTTTCGATCCTCGAAAACTTCGCCGACGATCTGAAGCGTGAAGGCTTCCAGCCGATCGACAACGTCTCCGTCGTGCTGACGCATATGAGCGAGGTTATCAGAAACAACCTGCCGCAGCTTCTCTCCTACAAGGACGTGAAGATACTGATCGATCGTCTGGACCCTGAATATAAAAAGCTCGCCGATGAGATCTGCTCGTCCCACATGTCGTATTCGGGCCTGCAGGCGGTACTGAAGCTGCTGCTTGCCGAGCGTGTCTCGATCCGCAACCTGCACCTCATCCTGGAAGCGGTCGCCGAACTTGCCCCGCACGTCAGAAAGACGGAGCAGATCGTCGAGCACGTCCGTATCCGCATGGCCCAGCAGCTCTGCGGCGATCTTGCCGACAACGGCGTGCTGCGCGTGCTGCGACTCGGCAGCAAATGGGATCTTGCCTTCCACCAGGCTCTCAAGCGCGATGCAAAGGGGGAAGTCGTCGAATTCGACATCGATCCACGCACGCTCGAAGAGTTCAGCGAGCAGGCGACGAAGGTTATCCGTGAATTCATGGACAGGGGCCTGCCATTCGCCCTTGTCACTTCGCCGGAAACACGCTCCTATGTGCGCATGATCATCGAGCGACTCTTCGCAACGCTTCCTGTGCTCTCGCATGTGGAACTGGCCAAGGGCATCGAAATCAAGATTTTGGGCTCGATTTCATGATTTCAGACCCGCAAGGGACAGTTCTGGCGCTGTTTCTGGTTTTCTGCCGGATCGGTGGCTGCGTGCTGACCCTTCCGGGTTTCTCTTCCGCTCGCGTGCCGGAGTTGTTGCGGATCTTCATCGCAGCCGCGCTTTCGCTTGCGGTGCTGCCGGTGCTGTGGGACACGGTCTATCCTTCGGTTCACACCAGTTCCGGCACCTATATTGGTCTGATTTTCAGCGAATCGCTGATCGGTGTCATGTATGGCATGCTCGCCCGTCTTTATACGCTCGGTCTGCAATTCGCGGCCACTATCGTGTCGATGATGGTCGGCTACACGCAGCCGAGCACGTCTGACGTCATTGAAGATTCCGCCGAAATCAGCCTGACGGCCTTCATTACGATGACTGGCCTGATGGTTCTGTTCATCATGGATTTCCATCACATCGTCTTCCGCGCGCTGATCGATTCCTACACGAGCATGCCCTTCGGCGGGCTGCTGCAGATGCGTTCCACGCTCATCACCTTCACGGATACGCTGGAGCAGACCACCTACATCATGCTGCGTCTTGCGAGCCCCTATTTGATCTACGGACTGATCTTCAACATCTCTATCGGCTTCATCAACAAGCTCGCGCCGCAGATCCCGGTCTACTTCATCTCCACGCCCTATCTGCTGATGGGCGGCCTCTTCCTGCTCTATTTCTCCATCGCTGCCTTGATCAGCCAGTTCGGCCAGTCATTTGCCGGCATATTCGTGGGCAGGTGAGGGGCGATGATCGAGAAGAAACGCTCCGACAAGCTCAAACGCCTGGTCGCAGTACAGCGACATCTTGAAAAAATGGCCGAATACGATCTGGCCGAAACCAGCCGCCAGCGCGCGGAGGTCAATGCGGCCATGGATGTCGCCATTCTTGCGCTCGGTTCGCTGGACCCCGTCCATCGTGCTTTTTCGCAGAGTTATGCCGACCGCTTCGGCAGGCTGACCATCAAGGACCAGCAGTTGACCGGCATGCAGCAGGTGCATGAAATGCGCCTGACGCGCGAGCGCGCCAAGGGCGACCGTCTGGAAGAGAGCATGTTCGATGCCCTCCAGGCCGAGCGTCGCGAGGCGGAGGACAATGCCGTCTACGACGTAATCGATCAGCAGTTCGCAACGCCAGCCTCCAGCAAGCTTCAAAAATAATAATCGCCACGATCTTACATTAGAGGATTGTAACGTGGCTATTTCACCCCCCAGCGATCTGGTGATGGACGTCGTCAAGGCGGCCGACCCCATGGAGGTTCAGGCTGCCCAGGAAAAGCTGAAGGCCAACCGCGCCGCCTTTGCCGCAAACAGCCTGGCTGAGGCCGGTAACGGCTTTTCTTCCGCAGTCGACATTCTCGACCACGTCAAGCAGAAGACCGGCCTGCACAATATTCAGAACCGCGAGAAGACTGAGGAAGTACCGGAAACCTACCGGAAGTTCGAGGCCATGGTTCTGCAGAATTTCGTGAAGTCCATGCTGCCGAGCGATGCCGAGAACGTCTTCGGCAAGGGCGCCACCGGCGACATCTGGAAGGGCATGATGGCCGAGCAGCTCGGCAACGTCATGGCCAAGGGCGACGGTATCGGCATTGCCAAGCAGATGTATTCCGAGCAGCTGCGTCGCCAGGAGGGCAAGATCGTCAATGCCTCCACGGATGAAGACGACCGCAAGACGGCCATGGGCATGATCGATGAATTTCAGCGTAAGACCTTCGGCACCCCGACTGCCGACAACAAGTCCGCAACGAGTGACGCATAATCGAGGATAAAATGGAAATAGTTTCGAATGAATACAGGATCAAATCCGTTCTCGGGCGCCTCGAAATGATAATCGACAATGAGAACAACCGGATCGGCAGTGATCCGCAGTTCGATCTCAAGGTCTCCAATGCGCATAAGAGCCGGTGCCTATACGAGCTCTCGATGCTCTTCCGCGATACAGATCCGGGCGAGCTGGCCGCATCGCATCTGGACCAGCTTCACGGTCTGAAGAAGAAACTGGTGCTGAACGCCCGCCGTGTCGAAGCGCATCTGGAGGCGGTTCGCGCGGTTGCCGATCTTCTGAAGAATGCCGTGCAGGATGCCGACGCCGACGGCACCTATTCCCAGGAACAGTTTGTCGCTCGGGATGCCTAATGATCAAGCTCGTCCTCACAGGTGTCTGGGTTTGCGCCGTTACGCTGGCATCGGTCTATTTTTCGGTGAACATGGCGACTGCGCCGGTGCCGGCTGAATCGGATACCAAGCAGAGCGCGCTCGAGCTGGTGAAGGGCGAGACGATCACTGTGCCTGTCATCGGCAATGGTGCGGTCAACGGTTATTTCCTTGGCCGTATGTCCTTCATGATGCATAAGGATATGATCGCGGGCCTGAACCTGCCGATCACGGAGATGACGACCGACGAACTCTTCAGTCTGCTTGTAGGCAACAAGATGGTCGATGTGTCCAACATCAAGACTTTCGATCCCGGGGCCTTCCGCGAGGAGATCAAGAAGGGCATGAACGAGCGTCTTGGCGGCGAGTATGTCGCCGAAGTCATGCTGGAACAGCTCGACTATCTCTCCAAGGAAGACGTGAAGGAAACCTCCGGCGGCAAGCCGGCGAAGGTTGGTGCGCCGGTCAAGATCATCGATACCGCGCCGGCTTCCGGAACGCCGGCCCCGTCCTCCAGTCACTGATTGCCAGCTGCCGCTCACCAGAAAACGGCGCCGAAAGGCGTCGTTTTTTTCGTTCTTGCCTTGGTTAATGAACAGCTTATGCGCGCATGAAAATCCAAGCTTCTTTCCTAAGGGTTGTTTGAAGCCAAGCTGATACAAACGCAGCACAGGCTTGGGGATGCCGCCACCGGGTGGTCGCTTCAAGCGTGACGCTGCAGGTCCTTACAGGACCTCCGCTGCGGAAATGTGGGCTATTTTCCGGGATGTCTGGCGGATGACGCACCCTCGGTGGGAGGTTGGAATGAATCTGATTGCAAACTTCGCGGTGCTCGCATCGCGGCGGACGATTTTCGATCTGCCGGTTTGCGATCTCGGCTGGGACGATGCGCTGGTTTTCATCAACGAACTGGCTTCCATTCCCGTCGGGCAGACCGTGGTTTGCTTCGTGAACGCCCATAACATGCTGACGGCCCTGCGCGACGATGATTATTATCAGATCATGTCGCGCAATCTCGTGCTGCCCGATGGCATCGGCCTTAACATCGCATCCCAGGTCACGCACGGTTCGCCTTTTCCCGCCAATCTGAACGGCACCGATTTCGTCCCGGCCCTCCTGACTTTCATGGAAACGCCGCGCCGTATCGGCCTTATCGGCGGCACGCGGGCGGTTGTCGAAAAGGCGGCCGAGAATTTTTCCAAGCATTCGCCCTGGCACGAATTCTGTGTCATTTCCGATGGCTTCTTCGACAAGGCCGATCCGAAGGCCGTGACTGCCGAAGTAGAGCGTCAGCGGCTCGATATCCTGATCGTCGGCATGGGTACGCCGCTGCAGGAAAAATGGGTCCACCAGAATATCCGCGCCGATCACGCGCGTCTCGTTTTGACGGTCGGTGCACTTTTCGATTTCGTTTCGGGCACTGTGCCACGCGCGCCGAAAACTGTGCGCATGATGCGTCTGGAATGGGCCTATCGCCTGGTGCAGGAGCCGGCGCGCCTATGGCGCCGCTATGTCATCGGTATTCCGGTCTTCCTCTTCCGGGTCTTCCAGTATCGATTCAGCCGGCGCGCGCGCATTCTCGGTCAGCAGGATGAACCAGCCATCGCCACACATGCCGCAGGCGAGCAGAAGAGAATCGAGCAGACGAAAAAAGCCGGTTGATGACAGATTTCTTGAGGCTGCGGTTAACCATTTCTTTGCCATGTATATTTAGGCTAGTTTAATCATCCGCGTGAGCGGTTGAGTGAACTCGGCCATCATGCGCGTGAGATGTGACGCCAATGCACGATTCCAGGGCGAGAAGCAGTTCTCATGATCGGGCAACTTCGTTGTTGCGCGTCAACCGGAAGACTTATGCTGAAACGGCTACCCCGCTGCCGGAAATCCGTCCGTCGGAAGCCGAACTGCTGCACGCAATAGGGAGACTGCTCGAAGAGCAGCGCGCCAGGACCCGGCAGACGGAACCGCTGGTGGACCGGATCGAAACGATCCTTGGTTCCCGTCTGCAGGCTGCAAACGACATCGCCTGCGCTCCGGTGGTGGAGCCCTCCCAAGCTGGGCCGGAGACGACGACCCAGATCACGGAGGTTCGGGAAGTCGCTCCCATTGAAAAGGCGTTTATTCCGACGGTTTCGCGTGAGATGCGGCGCCCGAACTGGAGCGGAAGTGCGCTCATCATCGCTGTTCTCTCTTTGGCCGGTGCTGCCGCTCCTATGCTGATGCCAACCTCACCCACCCTTTACACCGCAGAGATGACACTTGGAGTGGATGCAGGCGCGGGCGATCGGACTGCGCTCCTCGGGGATACCGTCAAAACGCTGTTTTCAGTACCTGCCATCGCCTCTGCCGTTACGGCTCTGAAGCTGGATCGCGATCCGGAGTTCGCCGGTAACAGTGCCAATGCGCTTGGCGTCGCCTTCGATCTTCTCTCCGGCAGCGGGGCAGCCGCCGATCCAGCATCGCGCGCAGAGACTGCTCTGAAATCTGCCATAGCAGTTATTCCAGACGACCGCACCGGTGTCGTCCGTTTGATGGTAACGACAAACGATGCCGACAAATCGACACGCATCGCCACGCGGCTGTCCGATGCCGTGACCGGCGGCGGCGCGGCTGACAAGGCGGCCGAAACGGCCATTGCCTTGAAGAAGGATAATGATCAGGCTCAGGCAGAGCTCACGGCCTTCAGCCAGAAGAGCGGCGAGGGCAATGTCAAGGTCGCGACGCAATTGCAGCGTCAGATCGCCGGGCTCGATGCCGACCTGAAGAGCGCCGACGATCATATCCTGGCCGGCAAGGAGCAGGCCGATAGGTTGAAGGCTGCCAAACTCTCTGACGTGCTGGAGGGCTCGCTCGCTCCGGATATGATCTCGCCGGCCCTGCAGGATCTGCGCGACAGATACGCGATTGCCAAGACCGCATTGGCACAGCTTTCGGCAGATCTCGGACCGCGCCATCCGCGTCTGCTCCAACAGCAGGCGGAGGTCGACGGTCTGAAGGACAGCATCAGCAAGGAACTGGCGCGCCTCGTGCAGAACGCAAATACAGCCGCCAAGACCGCCGTCGATGCACGCAGGCAGCTCAATGATCGCCGCAACGCGCTGATCGCCCAGAGCCGTGATACCGGCGTCGATCTCGCCAAGCTGACCGAATTGCGGGAAAGGGCGGCTGCAGCCCGCTCGCGGCTGGAAGAGGAAGTGTCCACGACAAGTGCCATCGGTAATAGCCGAGTGACGGTTCGCAAACCTGCTCTTGCGTTGCCGGCTTCCGACAACGATGGTCTCAGTGTCCATTCGCTGATTGGCGGCCTTGCCGGTCTGGCGCTCGGCCTCGGCTTCGCTTTCTTGCCGCGGTTCTTCGGCCGAGTACCAGAACACGCCCCGGTCCCAATTCCAGTTCAGGTCCCGGTCCTCAACCTCATGCCGGAATATGCGCCGGCCCCAGCGGTGGCGCGGGTCCTGGAGCCGACGTTGGTCCCGCAGGCGGCTGGTGAAGTCGATGCGATGCGCTCGCAGATCGCCAGCCTGCGCGCTCGCTTCCACGAATACAAGGCCGCACGATAGACGAACGCCCAGCCCGCAGATTGCTCTTGCATTTGCCGTTTTTAAACGGGATAGGGCGTTATCGGGAAATCATTCCCGCCGCGGGCGAATAGACTGGCGCGAAATTGGGCGGAGAAGACGCGTGACGACAGTAATCGATGGCAAGCAGGTTGCCGCTTCCGTAATTGAAACCGTGAAATCGGCAAATGCTGCGCTGGAAGCCGCCAAAGGCGTCCAGACGGGCCTTGCTGTCATCATCGTCGGCGACGATCCGGCCAGCCACACCTACGTCAGCTCCAAGAGCCGCATGGCCAAGGAATGCGGCTTCAAATCCGTCCAGCACACGCTGCCCGTCGAGACGACGCAAGAGGAGCTTGCAGCGCTCGTGGCCTCGCTCAATGCCGATCCTTCGATCCACGGCATCCTCGTGCAGCTGCCGCTGCCGAAACATCTCGACAGCGAACCGATTATCCAGTCGATCCTGCCGGAGAAGGACGTCGATGGCTTGAGCGTCGTCAATGCCGGCAAGCTAGCGACCGGCGACCTGAAGACGGGCCTCGTTTCCTGCACGCCGGCCGGTGCCATGGTTTTCGTTCGCCGCACGCATGGCGAAGACCTTTCCGGTCTCAACGCCGTCGTTATCGGTCGTTCCAATCTCTTCGGCAAGCCGATGGCTCAGCTTCTGCTGAACGCCAATGCGACGGTTACCATCGCTCATTCGCGCACGAAGAACCTAGCTGAAATCTGCCGCAACGCCGATATCCTCGTCGCTGCCGTCGGCCGTCCGGAAATGGTCAAGGCTGACTGGGTGAAACCTGGTGCAACCGTCATCGATGTAGGCATCAATCGTATCGATGCGCCGGAACGGGGCGAGGGCAAGACCCGCCTCGTGGGAGATGTGGCTTTCGCCGAGGTCTCTCCGGTTGCTGCCGTCATCACGCCGGTTCCCGGCGGCGTCGGCCCTATGACGATCGCCATGCTGATGGCCAATACCCTTATTGCCGCCCATCGCTCGGCAGGGCTGACGGCGCCATCATTCTGATCAGATCGAGGCGCCGATCAGCTCTGCGGAACAGGGCCCGTCGAGGCCCTGACGATCAATTCCGTCTTCCAGAGCTCCTGCTCGGGGAAAGGACCGGCTTGCTTGACCGTGCCGATGAGCCGCTGGGCGATACGGACGCCAGCGGCGCGCAGTGACGAGCGGGTGGTCGTCAGCGGCACGGAGAAATTTTCCGGCTTCAGGAGCGGCAGCACGTCGTCATGGGCGATCAGCGAAATATCCTCGCCAAGCTTCAATCCTGCCTGATTGACGGCCCGGATCGCGCCGAGAGCCAGCACCGTACTGGAACACAGGATGGCAGTTGGTCGCTCGGCTAGCTGCAGGAAGCGCTCCATGGCGACCAGTCCTTCTTCGTCCGTCATGACGGTATGGCTCGTGCAATCCTCTGCGAGCTCCAGGCCGCGCTCGCCGAGCGCAGCGATCAGGCCGTTCCTGCGGCGGATGGCGAAATCAAGATGCGCCGGCCCGTTCATCAGCGCAAAGCGTGTATGGCCGAGCTGCAGCAGAAGCCGCGCCGCATCATAGAAGGCGGCCTCGTTATCGATGTCGAGATAGGGGTAATCCGGCTCCGTGCCGAAGGAGCGACCGTGCACCACGAAGGGCATGGAAAGCGATTTCAGCATGGCAAGCCGCGGGTCGTGGCCGCGCATATAGGCAACGAACAAGGCGTCCACATTGCCGCTGATCGCCAGTCGCCGCAATGCTGCGACTTCGTCATCCGGATCCGCCGGCATAATGACGAAGTGAAAATCGTGACGCACCGCTTCCTCGCCGAGACCGGTCAGGAACTCGCCGAAATGTACATCGGACTGATGCCCGGGCGCTGTGGGCATGACAAGTCCGATAGAACCGGCTTTGCCGGTCGCAAGCCGCTGGGCTGCCTTGTTGGGCCGGTATCCTGTTTCCTTGACCGCTTGGAGCACGCGTTCCCGGGTCGCCTCGTTGACCTCGGGATAGCCGTTGAGCGCGCGGCTCACAGTCGTCTGCGAAAGCCCCAGCAATTCCGATAGCTGTTTGAGATTCACCTGCTATGCTTCCTCCCGGCGTGCCCTGTGGCCGCAAATACTGGCCGCCGCCTCCCCACGGCATCCAAAGCGCTTTCAAATATGTAGCATCTGCTGCGCTTGACTCAAGAAAAATCGCTCCATATCCCCCGTTAAGCCTTGTGGCGGCGCGATGATGGCCCGGTTTTACAACCGTTTTCGCGAAATGGCTTGACTTCATTCTAGCGAAAGTGAATGAGTTGCGTTGTCAAAGCGCTTTGAAATTTCCTTTGAATGAAAATCTGCGCTATCTGATTGTGATGGGAGGTTGATCACATGAAAAAGTCTTTCTTGATGGGCGTTGCATTTGCGGCGCTTTTTGCCGGCGCCGCATCGGCGGCGGATCTGAAATTCGCACCGGGTCAGGACTCTAAGTTCAACTGGAAGAGCTACGACGACTTTAAGGCCGCTCATGCCGACCTCAAGGGTCAGCAGCTTACGATCTTCGGCCCCTGGCGCGGCGAAGACGAAGCCTTCTTCCAGAGCATTCTCGCCTACTTTGTCGAAGCAACCGGCATTGACGCCAAGTATTCTTCATCTGAAAACTACGAGCAGCAGATCGTCATCGATACCCAGGCAGGCTCCCCGCCGAATATCGCGATCCTGCCGCAACCGGGCCTCCTGGCCGATCTCGCCGGCAAGGGCTATCTGACGCCGCTCGGCGACGATACGTCCAAGTGGGTCAAGGATAATTACGGCGCCGGCGACAGCTGGGTCGGTTACGGCACCTATAAAGGCAAGGATGGCAAGGAAGCCTTCTTCGCCTTCCCTTACAAGGCCGACGTAAAGTCGCTCGTCTGGTACGTGCCGGAAAACTTCCAGGAAGCGGGCTACAAGGTTCCGACGACCATGGAAGAACTGCACGCCCTGACCGACCAGATCGTCAAGGACGGCGGCGTCCCATGGTGCATCGGTCTGGGTTCGGGTGGCGCAACCGGCTGGCCGGCAACCGACTGGGTCGAAGACATCATGCTGCGCACGCAGAAGCCTGACGTCTACGACAAGTGGACCACTAACGAAGTGAAGTTCACCGATCCGGCCGTTGTTGCCGCCATCGATGAATTCGGCAAGTTTGCAAAGAACGAGAAGTATGTTGATGGCGGCGTTGCGGCCGTTGCTTCGACCGACTTCCGCGACAGCCCGAAGGGTCTCTTCGCGGTCCCGCCGAAGTGCTATCTGCACCATCAGGCTTCGTTCATTCCGTCCTTCTTCCCGGCAGGCACGAAGCTCGGCACGGATGCCGATTTCTTCTACATGCCGACCTATGCTGCGCATGCCGATCTCGGCAAGCCGGTTCTTGGTGCAGGCACGCTTGTGACCATCGCGAAGGATTCCCCGACTGCCCGCGCCTTCATCGACTTCCTGAAGACGCCGGTTGCGCATGAACTCTGGATGGCGCAGTCGAGCTTCCTGACGCCCTACAAAGGCGTCAATGTCAACGCTTATGCCAACGACCAGATGAAGAAGGAAGGCGAGATCCTCACCTCGGCCACCACCTTCCGCTTCGACGGCTCGGACCTGATGCCCGGCAAGATCGGCGCCGGCGCCTTCTGGACCGGCATGGTTGATTTCGTCGGCGGCAAGTCCGCTCAGGACGCCGCTGCCGAAATCCAGAGCGCCTGGGACGGCATCAAGTAATTTCCTGCCATTTTGTGCCGCCGGGCGACCGGCGGCATCACCGGAATGAACGGCCGGGTTCCAGAGGGGGAGCCCGGTTGTGCCGGATCTTGTGGTCAAACGCACAAGCTATATTGACGATATCCGGCATTCACCCTTCAAAATAAGACAGGGAAGCAGGGGGAGGGACGAAATGCTGTCGCAGATAGTGTCCGCTTTGGTCGTCGTGGTCGTCGCCGTTTTCGCATGCTCGGCCTATTTCTTTTTCTCGAACAAGATCCTCGATCTTGCCTTGCCGGTGAAGGACGGCGATATCCGCCAGGCCTCGCGCAATCTGAACCGGCGCGCGATGATCCGCCCCTGGCTGTTCCTCTTCCCGGCGCTCTTCCTGCTGATCGTCTACCTTGTCTATCCTGTTGTCGCGACTTTCATCCTGTCCTTCTACGACCGGTCCGGCAACGAGTTCGTCGGCGCGCAGAACTACCTGTGGGCCTTGAACGACCGCGAATTCCGTCAGTCGATCTTCAACAACATCCTCTGGCTTGCAGTGGTGCCCGCCGCCTGCACCTTCTTCGGCCTCGTCATCGCAGTCATGACCGACCGCATCTGGTGGGGCAATATCGCCAAGAGCATCGTCTTCATGCCGATGGCGATCTCCTTCGTCGGCGCTTCCGTCATCTGGAAGTTCATCTATGAATATCGCGGCGGCAACGATGTGCAGATCGGCCTCCTGAATGCCATCGTGCAGACGTTCGGCGGCACGCCGCAAGTCTGGATCTCCATCCCTTTCTGGAACAACTTCTTCCTGATGGTGATCCTGATCTGGATCCAGACTGGCTTTGCCATGGTCATCCTCTCGGCCGCATTGCGCGGCATTCCCGAGGAGACGATCGAAGCAGCCGTTATCGACGGCGCTAATGGCTGGCAGATCTTCTGGCGCATCATGGTGCCGCAGATCTGGGGCACGATTGCCGTCGTCTGGACGACCATCACCATTCTCGTCCTCAAGGTCTTCGATATCGTGCTGACGATGACCAACGGCCAATGGCAGACCATGGTGCTGGCGAACCTGATGTTCAACTGGTTGTTCCGCGGCGGTGGCGATTCCGGCCGTAGTGCCGTCATCGCCATCATCATCATGCTTGCCGTGACGCCGATCATGGTGTGGAACGTACGTCGCGCCAATGCCGAGCTGAGGGGGCGCTGAGATGACCAGAGCTGCAAGCTACTTCAAGATCGGCCCCGCTCGCCTCTTTGTCCACCTCTGCGTCCTTGTTATCGTCATCATTTGGCTGGTGCCGACTCTCGGCATCTTCGTCAGCGCATTGCGCGATAGGGACCAGATCACCGTTTCCGGCTGGTGGACGGCCTTTGCCGGTTCCACCCAGACGGTGGCCGCACGTTTGGGCACGCCAGATCAGCAGAAGCAGGAAGGCGACATCTACGTCATCACGGGCAATGTGCTGGCTGACCAGCCGGGCCGCTCGGTCAAGGCTTTCGGCGTACGTGTACAGCAGCCCTCCGCCTTCGACGCCGGTCAGACCGCCGATCTCGGCGATGGCGAAAGCCTACTTATCAACAGCGACGGCACCTATCGTTACATGAAGAACGTTGCTTTCGCGCCCGACGAGCGCCCGCGCCGCATTTATGTCGCGGCATCGGCTCCGCCGCAATTCACGCTCGCGAACTATAGGACAGTTCTGACAAGCGAGGGCATCGGGCAGTCGTTCATCAATTCGCTGACGGTGACCATTCCGGCGACCATCATCCCGATCCTTATAGCCGCCTTCGCCGCTTATGCTCTGAGCTGGATGGAATTCCCCGGCCGCGCGCTCTTGATTGCGCTGGTCGTCGGTCTCATCGTCGTGCCGCTGCAGATGTCGCTCATTCCACTCCTGCGGCTCTATAACGAGATCGGCGCAGCGATCGGCCAGCCGTCCAAGACCTATCCCGGCATTTGGCTGGCGCACACCGCCTTCGGCATGCCGCTCGCCATCTATCTCCTGCGGGCCTACATTGCCGGTCTGCCCAAGGAGATCATCGAATCCGCCCGCGTCGATGGCGCGAGCGATTTCGAGATCTTCACCCGCATCGTATTGCCTCTGTCCTTCCCCGCGCTCGCTTCTTTCGCGATCTTCCAGTTCCTGTGGGTTTGGAATGACCTGCTCGTCGCCATGGTCTTCCTCGGCACCGATAAGGATCACCTCGTGCTGACCGGAGCGCTGAATGCGCTGCTCGGCTCACGCGGCGGCAACTGGGAGATCCTGACGGCATCGGCCTTCGTCACCATCATCATCCCGCTGCTCGTCTTCTTCGGTCTGCAGCGTTACCTGGTGCGTGGCCTGCTGGCGGGGTCGGTCAAGGGAGGCTGAGAAATCCCAAGACGCAATTTCAAACAGGATATCCCATGAGTGTGGCTTCACAATCCAATCTGACCGTCGACAAGGACTGGTGGCGCGGTGCGGTGATCTATCAGATCTATCCGCGCTCCTACCAGGATTCGAACGGCGACGGCATCGGCGACCTGAAGGGCATTACTGCCCGTCTGCCGCATGTGGCAAGCCTCGGCGCCGACGCGATCTGGATTTCGCCTTTCTTCACCTCGCCGATGCGCGATTTCGGCTATGACGTTTCCGACTATGAAAATGTCGATGCGATCTTCGGCACGCTGATCGATTTCGACACGCTGATTGCTGAAGCGCACCGCCTCGGCATCAAGGTGATGATCGACCTCGTCATCTCGCATTCCTCCGACCAGCATCCGTGGTTCGTCGAAAGCCGCTCCAGCAAGACCAACGCCAAGGCCGACTGGTATGTCTGGGCCGACGCCAAGCCTGACGGCACGCCGCCGAACAATTGGCTGTCGATCTTCGGCGGCTCGGCATGGGCGTGGGATCCGACGCGCATGCAGTATTATCTGCACAACTTCCTGACCTCGCAGCCGGACATGAACCTGCATAACCCTGAAGTTCAGGACCGCCTGCTCGATGTCGTCCGCTTCTGGCTGAAGCGCGGCGTCGACGGCTTCCGTCTCGACACGATCAATTTCTACTTCCACGACAAGCTGCTGCGCGATAATCCGGCACTTGCCCCGGAACGCCGCAATGCCTCGACCGCTCCGGCCGTGAACCCCTATAATTTCCAGGAGCATCTCTACGATAAGAACCGCCCTGAGAACCTCGAATTCCTGAAGCGCTTCCGCGCGGTGCTGGAAGAGTTCCCGGCAATCGCCGCCGTCGGCGAAGTGGGCGACAGCCAGCGTGGCCTCGAAATCGTCGGCGAATACACGTCCGGCAATGACAAGATGCACATGTGCTACGCCTTCGAATTCCTGGCGCCCGATCCGCTTACGCCGGAGCGCGTCGAGGAAGTCATGAAGGATTTTGGTGCCGCAGCTCCCGACGGCTGGGCCTGCTGGGCCTTCTCGAACCATGACGTCATGCGCCATGTCAGCCGCTGGGGTTCGCTGGTCGCCGATCACGATGCCTTTGCCAAGCTCTATGCTTCGTTGCTGATGACCCTACGCGGTTCGATCTGCCTCTATCAGGGCGAAGAGCTTGCGCTGACCGAAGCCGATCTCGCCTACCAGGACCTGCAGGACCCCTACGGCATCCAGTTCTGGCCGGAATTCAAGGGCCGCGACGGATGCCGCACACCAATGGTCTGGGACAGCCAAGTCGCCCAGGGCGGCTTTTCGACGGTGAAACCCTGGCTGCCGGTGCCGGTCGAACACATCCTGCGCGCCGTCAGCGTGCAACAGGGCGACGAGAATTCCGTGCTCGAGCACTACCGCCGCTTTATCGCGTTCCGTAAGCAGCATCCGGCCTTCGCCAAAGGCGAGATCGAGTTCGAGGATCCGCAGGACGACGCCCTGATCTTCACGCGCGAATACGGCAATGAGACGCTGCTCTGCATCTTCAACATGGGACCGGCAGAAACCAGTGTCACCCTTCCGGCAGGCGAGTGGCAGGCTTTGACGGGGCACGGCTTTACCAGCAACAACTACGGCGACAAGATCGATATTCCGGCCTGGGGGGCGTATTTCGCCCGCCTCGCGTAAGGATCAGGAGGGGAGAGGAAAATGACTGGACTGACGCTTAAGGATATCCGCAAATCCTATGGCTCTGTGGATGTGCTCCACGGCATCGACCTGGAGATCAACCAGGGCGAATTCATCGTTTTCGTCGGCCCCTCCGGCTGCGGCAAGTCCACTTTGCTGCGCATGATCGCCGGCCTGGAAAACATCACCGGCGGGGAGATGTATATCGACGGCATGCTCGTCAATGACGTGCCGCCGTCGAAGCGCGGCATCGCCATGGTGTTCCAGTCCTACGCGCTCTACCCGCATATGACCGTTTTCGACAACATGGCCTTCGGCATGAAGATCGCCGGTGAAAGCAAGCAGGAGATCGATCGCCGCGTGCGGGCAGCAGCAGACAGCCTGCAACTGACCAAATATCTCGACCGCCTGCCGAAGGCACTTTCCGGCGGCCAGCGTCAGCGCGTGGCGATCGGCCGCGCCATCTGCCGTAACCCGAAGGTCTTTCTCTTCGACGAGCCACTCTCCAACCTCGATGCAGCCCTGCGCGTCGCAACGCGCATCGAGATCGCCCGTCTGAACGAGCAGATGGCCGATACGACGATGATCTACGTCACGCACGACCAGGTCGAGGCGATGACGCTGGCGGACCGTATCGTCGTTCTCTCTGCCGGCAATATCGAGCAGGTCGGTGCGCCGCTGGAACTTTACGAGCGCCCGGCGAACCTGTTCGTCGCGAAGTTCATCGGCTCACCGGCCATGAATGTCATCCCGGCAACGATTACCGATGCGGGCGCCGCGACGACGGTGACGCTGACGGGCGGCAAGTCGGTGACGCTCGATGTCGCCACTGCGGCATCGGAAAAGGGCAAGCAGGCAAGCTTCGGCGTTCGCCCGGAAGACCTGCGCATCGCCGATCCCAGCGAAGATTACCTGTTCGAGGGCGAAGTCTCGATCGTCGAGGCGCTCGGCGAAGTGACGCTTCTCTATATCGAAGGCCTGGTTCAGGGTGAGCCGATCATCGTCAAGCTGCCCGGCATCTATGATGTAAAGAGGGGCCAGAAGATGCATTTCGTCGCTGACAGGCAGAAACTGCACCTCTTCGATGCGGCCGGTCACACTTACAGGAAGTGACCATCCATTTTTGGTGGAATCCTTCTTCTTGAGGCTGTGGAGGGGGAGGATTCTCACTTTCTGTTAAACATGCGGTGCTAGCCTTTTCTCATCAAGACTGAGGGGACCAAGGCCATGGCCGCATCGAATCCGACACCTCCGAAATCGCACTTCCTGGCGAAGGAAGAATCTTTCATGTACGACCGTGAATCGCGGTTCAAAATGGAAGACACGATGAACGCCGCGCGCATAGAATATACCGAAAAGGGCGTCATGCACGCCGCCTCGCGCAGATGCGATATCGTCCGTATCTCGATGAGCAGCGCGATCCTCGCGATTCTCACGCAGTATACGCTGCCGAAGCAGTTCTACCTGGACATTCCTGATGCCCGCATCACCAAGGTGGGCTGCCTGCTGATGAAGACCTTCCCGAACAACACGATCGAGGTTCGCTTCCTTCGCCTGCTGACGCAGAAGGAATTGAACAAGATCTTCGTCTACAGCACGCACCCGGCTCACAAGGACTACGTCCTCGATATCCGCGCGTAACCAGTCTCGCATTCACCGGGCACGAAAAACCGCGGTTTCAGCCGCGGTTTTTTCTTTTCCATCGATGGTGGAATGTCAGTGGGCGTGGAAGAGCACGCTCGCACCCTGATCCGACGGGCCGACGGCATGACGGAACGGCGCGAAGAGCTCCCGCCCCATGCCGAATTCATTATCCGAGAGATCGATCACGACAGGTTCGCGCTCGGCCATGTCGGCGGCATCGACGAGAACTTCCAGCGTACCTTTGATCGCGTCGAGGCGGATGATGTCGCCATCTTTGATGCGAGCGATCGGGCCGCCGTCGACCGCCTCGGGCGTGACGTGGATTGCCGCCGGCACCTTGCCGGATGCGCCGGACATACGCCCGTCGGTCAAGAGCGCCACGCGGAAACCACGGTCCTGCAGCACGCCAAGCGGTGGTGTCAGCTTGTGCAGTTCCGGCATGCCGTTTGCCTTCGGCCCCTGAAACCGCACGACGGCGACGAAATCGCGGTTGAGCTTGCCTTCCTTGAAGGCGTCCTGCAGTTCCTGCTGGCCGTGGAAGACGATCGCTGGCGCCTCGATGATGTGGCGCTCGGCCTTGACGGCGGAGATCTTGATGACCGCCTTGCCGAGATTGCCACGCAGCATCTTTAACCCGCCATTCGCCTGGAAAGGCGTCTCGATGCTGGCGAGCACCTTCGGATCGTGGCTCTTTTCCGGCGACGGCTTGCGGACGACCGAACCGTTTTCGCCAAGCTGCGCATCCACCGTATAGGCTTCCAGACCCTGGCCGAAGACGGTGCGGACGTCGTCATGCACGAGGCCCTGCTTCAAAAGCTCCTTGATCAGGAAGCCCATGCCGCCGGCCGCCTGAAAATGGTTCACATCGGCAAGCCCGTTCGGATAGACGCGGGCAAGCAGCGGCACGAGTTCCGAGAGTTCGGCAATATCCTGCCAGGTCAGCAGGATGCCGCCGGCGCGCGCCATGGCGACGAGGTGCATCGTATGGTTCGTCGAGCCGCCGGTCGCATGCAGGCCGACGACGCCGTTGACGACAGATCGTTCGTCAATCATCTCGCCGGCCGGCGTGAACTCGTTGCCGAGCGCAGTGATGGCGAGAGCCCGTTTGGTAGCCTCGCGCGTCAGCGCCTCGCGCAGCGGCGTGCCGGGGTTGATGAAGGACGAGCCCGGCATGTGGAAGCCCATGATCTCCATGAGCATCTGGTTGGAGTTGGCCGTGCCGTAGAAGGTGCAGGTGCCGGGGCCGTGATAGGATTTGGATTCGGCTTCCAAGAGTTCGGCGCGGCCGACCTTGCCCTCGGCAAAGAGCTGACGCACGCGCGACTTCTCGTCGTTCGGCAAGCCCGAGGTCATCGGCCCGGCAGGGATGAAGATTGCCGGCAAATGTCCGAAGGAAAGCGCAGCGATGACGAGGCCGGGTACGATCTTGTCGCAGACGCCGAGGAAGAGGGCGGCATCGAACATATTGTGCGATAGGCCGACCCCGGCTGCCATGGCGATCAGGTCGCGCGAAAAAAGCGAGAGCTCCATGCCCGGCTGGCCTTGGGTCACGCCGTCGCACATGGCCGGCACGCCGCCGGCGACCTGTGCAATACCGCCGGCCTGAGCCGCCGCCTCGCGGATGATCGCCGGATAGGTCTCGAACGGCTGATGCGCCGAAAGCATATCGTTATAGGCGGTGATGATGCCGAGATTGGGCACGCGGTCGCCCGCAAGTGCATCTTTCTCGGCGGGGGAACAGATGGCAAAGCCATGGGCCAGATTGGCGCAGCCGAGAACCGAGCGGTTGACGCCTTGAGAGGCGGCAGCGCGCAGGCGCTGCAGATAGCGCTCGCGGGTCGGCTTCGAGCGTTCGACAATGCGATTCGTGATCGCAGCAATGCGTGCGTGAGCGGACATGGAAAACCCCTGCCTTATTCTGGTTCGTCTCTATCTGTTCACTGGCTCCGGGGGCCTGTCCGGCCGTATCAGGGAGCCCAGTAGATCTCGACCGGGGAAGTGGCCCGGCGCAGAATGGCGCGGATCGGCATTTCTGCCTCTTCGCCGCTCCCTTCTGCCTTGGCGAGAACGTCTTTTTTGCCTTCGCCCTCAATGTGGAGAATGAGCATTTTGGCATCTTCAAGCGCGGAGAAGGTGAAGGTCAAGCGCGGCTCGCCTGCTCCTTCCGCGTCCATCGTAATGATGCTGCGCGGCGTCTGCGGGTCAAGCGCGACGCTCAGATTGTTGCCGCCCGGGAAGAACGAGGCCGTGTGACCATCGCCGCCCATGCCGAGGATGACGACATCGAAGGGGATGCCGATCTCCGCACTCTTTGCCGTCGCAAGCTTTGCAGCCTCCTCGACAGAGCTTGCCGGCTGGTAAAGCGGCACGAACCGTGCCGCTTTCGCCTTGTTCTGAAGAAGATTGGCATCGACCAGCAGGTGGTTCGAGCGCGGATTGTCGGCGGGAACGAAACGTTCGTCGACAAGCGTGATCGTCACCTTGGGCCAGTCGATATCGCGCGTCGAAAGCACCTGGAAAAAGGCTTTCGGCGTGGAGCCGCCAGAAACGGCGATGCTCGCCTCTCCGCGGGCTGCGATGGCTGCCGAAAGAGCACCGGAAACCTTGTCTGCAAGGTTGGCGGCGAGTTCGGCGGCGTTAGCGAAGGAATGCAGTGTCGATGCCATATCTTCGGACCCTTGGACTTAGATGTCGTCGTGCCAGGTGCGGCCGTCGCGTTCGATCAGCGCGATGGCCTGGCTCGGACCCCAGGTGCCGGCCGTGTAGCCCTGCACCTGCTGGCCGGTGGATTCCCAACCCTTGAGGATCGGATCGACCCACTGCCATGCGGCTTCGACTTCGTCGCGGCGCATGAACAGCGTCTGATTGGAGCGGATGACGTCCATCAGCAGGCGCTCGTAGGCGTCCGGATTGCGAACATTGAAGGCCTGCGCGAAGCTCATGTCGAGCGAGACGTTGCGCAGGCGCATGCCGCCAGGACCCGGATCCTTGATCATCAGCGACTGCTTGACGCCTTCGTCCGGCTGCAGGCGGATGATCAGCTGGTTCTGGCTGATGCGGCCGGCGGCCTGATCGAAGATCGCATGCGGAATCGGCTTGAAGGTGATGACGATTTCCGACATGCGGCCGGCAAGGCGCTTGCCGGTGCGGATGTAGAAGGGCACGCCCGCCCAGCGCCAGTTGTTGATCTCGGCTTTGATGGCGACGAAGGTCTCCGTATTGGAAACGCCGCCTTCGAGCTCTTCCAGATAGCCCTTGACCGGGCCGCTGCCGGAGGCGCCGGCGCGGTATTGGCCGCGAACGGTAGCCTGCTCGACGTTGGAAGCGTTGATCGGCTTTAGGGCGCGCAGAACTTTAAGCTTTTCGTCGCGGACGGCCTCCGAATCCATGGAAGAGGGAACTTCCATAGCGGTCAGGCAGAGAAGCTGCAGGATGTGGTTCTGCACCATGTCGCGCAGCGCGCCGGCTGTGTCGTAGTAACCGGCGCGGCCTTCGAGGCCGACGGCTTCGGCCACGGTGATCTGCACGTGGTCGATATAGTTGGCATTCCACAACGGCTCATAGAGCGCATTGGCAAAGCGCAGCGCCATCAGGTTCTGCACCGTTTCCTTGCCGAGATAGTGATCGATGCGGAAGATCTGCTCTTCCTTGAAGACGCGGCCGATATTGTCATTGAGCTGCAGAGCCGAAGCAAGGTCGCGGCCGATCGGCTTTTCGACGACGATGCGGGTCGACTTGGTGATCAGCTTGTGCTCATGGATCTTCTGCGAGATGTCGCCGAAGATGCCGGGAGCGACGGCGAGGTAGAAGGCGCGAACGCGGTCCTTGCCTTCATCGAGCAGCTTCTTCATCTGATCCCAGCCAGAGTCGGTGCGGGCGTCGACGGAAACATAGAACAGACGCGAGCAGAATTTCTCGACTTCGGCTTCGTCATATTCGCCCTTTTTCAGGTGCTCCTTCAGGGCATCCTTGGCGAATTTGCGATATTCCTCATGTGACAGCGGGCTGCGCGATGCGCCTATGATGCGGGTCGGTTCCGAGAACTGGCCCTCGATCTGGCGATGATACAGCGCGGGCAGAAGTTTGCGCTCGGCAAGGTCGCCGCTGCCGCCAAAGACGACGTAATCAAAAGGCTCAACGGGAATAATCTGGCTGCTCATGAGCTTGTCTCTCAATCAGGCTTGGTTGGTGGCCGTTTTAATCTAATCGATTTAAAAAAGCCAGTGTGCGGTGCAATGAATCTCTCGGACATCGGTTTTAGAGCGAATTGCCTGGAGAGGAAATCCGCAATCGAACTAAAACTTGTCGCGGAGGGCGAACCACGACAGGGCAAGGAAAAGCAGCGGCGCCCGCATGCGCGCGCCGCCTGGAAAGGCAGGGATATCGAGCGCCTTGAAGAGATCGAGATCGGCCGATTTTCCCAGCACCATTTCTGCGTAAAGCTTGCCACAATAATTTGACAGCATGACGCCGTGGCCGGAATAACCGCCGATCGACGTGACCCCGGGCATCACCTCGCGCACGAAGGGCTGGCGCGGCATGGTGATGCCGACCGATCCTCCCCAGGCATGGGTAATGTCGATATCTTTCAAGGCCGGATAGATTTCAGCGATCTGCCGACGGATATGCTGCGAGATGTCGCGCGGGTTGTCGGCGGTATAGGCCTCGCGTCCGCCGAAGAGCAGCCGTCCATCCTTCGACTTACGGAAATAGCGCACGACGAAACGCGAATCCGCCACCGCCTCGCCGCCGGGTATCACATCAGGAAACCGGTCGAGCGGTACAGTTGCGCCGATGAAGGAGCGGATCGGCATCACATGGCTTGCCGTGATCGGTTCCAGATTGCCGATATGGCCGTTGCAGGCAATCAGCGCCCGGTTGGCGGTGATCGTGCCGCGATCGGTCTCGATGATAACTCTGCCGCTGCCCTGGCCGATCGACTTTGCCCTCGTCATTTCGAAAATATCGGCGCCGGCATTGGCAGCCACTCGGCCGAGGCCGACCAGCAGCTTCAGCGGATGGATATGCCCTGTGCCGGTATCGCGAACGCCGCAATAATAGCGTTTGGAGCCGAGCCGCTCCTGCGTTTCTTCACGGTCCATGAATCGGATATGCGGGTAGTCGTAGCGCAGGGCGGCGATCTCCGCATTCTCGTAGTATTCCCGTTTGTAGCTTTCCTTGTGGGCGACATTGAGCTGGCCGGGCACATAGTCGATATCGATCTGGTGCTCGGTCGCAAAATCCATGAGATGCCGCTTGGCGTCTTCGGCGAGACTGAAAAGCGCCCTGGAGCGCTCGTAACCGATCTTCTTTTCCAGCTCTTCCGGCCACCAGCGCTGGCCGGTGCCGAGCTGCCCGCCATTGCGCCCCGAGGCGCCGTCGCCAAGTCTGCTAGCCTCGATAAGCGTCACGGAGACCCCGGCTTTGGAGAGATTATAAGCGGCCTGCAGACCCGTATAACCGCCGCCGATAATGGCGACGTCGCATTGCCTTGAGCCGTCGAGCGCCGGATAGTCGGGACGCTCGTCGACTGTTGCCTGATACCAGGATACACCCGGTGCGATGGGACTTTGCCATGTCTCTTTCGTCATGGCGATCCCTCACACGTTCAGAAGGAGGAATTCCCGCTCCCAGGGGCTAATCACCTGCATGAAGGTCTCGAACTCGCCCCGCTTCACCCCCGCATAAAGGCCAATGAACTCCTTGCCGAAGACTTCCTCGAAAGCCGGCTCGTCTTCCAGGAGTGCTACGGCTTCGAGAAGGCCGCGCGGCAGATCGATCGAGCCTTCATTGGCCGAATCCTCGGTCGGAGCGGTGGGCTCGATTTCCTTCGTAATGCCGAGCAGACCGGATGCAAGCGAGGCGGCGAGGGCCAGATAAGGGTTGGCATCTGAACTCGGCAGGCGGTTTTCCACGCGCCGGGCCTGCGGATCGGAGACGGGCACGCGGAAGGCAGTCGTTCTGTTGTCGTAACCCCAAGCATTGTTGACCGGGCAGGACATATCCGGCTGCAGACGCCGATAAGAATTTACGTAGGGCGCCAGCATAGCAAGCGCGCTCGGCACGTATTTTTGCATGCCGCCGATGAAATGGAAGAATTCCTTCGAGGCCGAGCCATCACTGTTCGAGAAGACGTTCTTGCCGGTCGCGATGTCCACCACGGACTGGTGGATATGCATCGCCGAACCCGGCTGGCCCTGCATCGGCTTTGCCATGAAGGTGGCGTAGATATCGTGCTTCAGCGCCGCCTCGCGGATCGTGCGCTTGAAGAGAAACACCTGGTCGGCAAGCTCGATCGGATTGCCGTGACGGAGGTTGATTTCGAGCTGCGCCGGTCCTTCCTCGTGGATCAGCGTATCGATCTCGAGGCCCTGCTTTTCCGAGAAATGGTAGATGTCGTCGATCAGTTCGTCGAACTCGTTAATGCCGGCGATCGAATAGCCTTGGCCGCCGAGAATCGAACGACCCGAACGTCCTTTGGGCGGATGCAGCGGATAGTCCGGGTCGTCATTTGTGGCGACCAGGTAGAATTCGATTTCCGGGGCCACGATAGGCTTCCAACCGCGTTCGGCATAGAGGCTGAGAATGCGCTTCAATACGTTGCGCGGCGTATAGGGGACTTCCTGTCCGTCCGAGTTGACGATGTCGCAAATGACCTGCGCGGTCGGATCGGTCTCCCAAGGCACCACGGATAGGGTGGAAAGGTCAGGCACGAGCTTCAGGTCGCTGTCGCGCGGCTCGTAGCGGAAGCTTTCGGTCTCTTCTGGATATTCGCCTGATATCGTGTGGCGGTAGATTGCCGAAGGCAGTGCGAGCGATGTGTTGGAAGTAAACTTGGAGGACGGCATCATCTTGCCGCGCGGCACGCCGGCAAGGTCCGGCGTGATGCATTCAATGTCTTCGATCCCACGTGCCCTCAGCCACTGCGCCGCTTCCTTCCAGTTCGCAACACCGCGCAGAGATCCGGGATCGGGAGGGGATTTTTTTGCGGGGGGCAGGTTTCTGGCAGGCTTCAGCGTCGTCTTTTTTGGGGACATGACACACCGGTTTGTGTTGATCGTGACGCCATCATAACCGGAGTTTGGCAATTGGCGAGGGGGTGTAAGGCGTTGACATAAGCCCTTTGATGGAAAAAGAAGACGCGATTTCAACAAGGAAATGGATTTTGCAGCGTAAGAGCGATGTGATCGTCATTGGTGCGGGTGCGGCAGGCATGATGTGCGCCATTCGCGCCGCTCGGCGCGGCCGCTCGGTCACCGTGCTCGACCATGCCCGCGCCGTCGGCGAGAAGATCCGCATCTCCGGCGGCGGCCGCTGCAATTTCACCAATATCAATGCCGGCCCGAAGAACTTCCTTTCCGCCAACCCGCATTTCTGCAAATCGGCGCTCGCCCGTTTCACACCGGCGGATTTCATCGCCATGGTCGACCGCCACGGGATCGCCTGGCATGAAAAGACACTCGGCCAGCTTTTCTGCGACAACAGCGCCAAGGACATCATCTTCATGCTGCTCGACGAGATGCGTGCGGCGGGCGCAGCATGGCATCTCGGCCTGGAGATATCAGGTGTAGAAAAGACTAAAGACGGCTTCCGAGTTTTAACATCGGAGGGCACCTGCGAGGCCAGCTCGCTCGTCATTGCCACCGGCGGAAAATCCATTCCGAAGATGGGCGCGACCGGCTTTGCCTATCGTATTGCCGAGCAATTCGGCCTCGCCGTTACGGAAACGCGTCCCGGCCTCGTACCGCTGACGCTCGACCCGGTCCTGCTCGAAAGCCTTGCACCGCTCTCAGGCATCTCCGTGCCTGCCGAGATCTGCCGCGGCAAAACTGCCTTTCGCGAAGCCCTGCTTTTTACCCACCGCGGACTAAGCGGCCCGGCCATCCTGCAGATTTCCTCCTTCTGGCGGGAAGGCGATACCCTCACCATCGATATCGAACCCGATGTCGATATCGCCGCGCATCTGAAGAAGGCCAAGCAGGCAAACGGGCGCCAGTCTGCGCAGACGGCACTCGGAGAAATCCTGCCGAAGCGCCTGGCGCAATATATCGTCGAACGGGAGGCGGTCAGCGGCAACATGGCAGACCTGTCGGACAAGCTGCTAAACCGGCTTGCCGGTGCGGCGCAGAACTGGTCCGTGAAGCCTTCCGGCTCCGAGGGCTATCGGACAGCAGAAGTCACGCTCGGCGGCATCGACACGACAGCTCTCGATTCGCGCAATATGCAGGTCAAGACCGTTCCTGGCCTCTACTTCATAGGCGAATGCGTCGACGTGACCGGCTGGCTCGGCGGCTATAATTTCCAGTGGGCCTGGGCATCCGGTTTTGCTGCCGGTGAGTCATTATAAAAGCCGAGCTGAAACATTTGGACGATTCAAGACTTCTTAATTTGGCTGCGCCATCCTGTCCCAATGGCACGTTGGCAAAGTGGTTCCTAAATTAACCTTTACCGGCAGGCCGTTTTGTCGGATTGTCGTGTACAGATAGAAGTGAGGTTTCGTAATGGACAGAAACACTCGACGCGCCCGCGCCATCGCAATCGCCCAGGCAAAGCCTGATACGAAGCTCATAGCTTTGCGTTATCTGATGCTCGCAGCCGGCGCAACCGCCGCAAGTATCGCTGTTCTTCTCTCCCACTTCATCTGATCTTTGCAGCAGCTTGAAATGGAAGTTTCCGGTTTCGCGACTGACATATCGCGGCTCCGCAGTGCATAAATTGCAACTGTTGTGCAATCAAGGGTAAGGCGCTCTTTCCGCTTATCCGAAAATTAATATCTAATCAGACACATTGTAGACGAATATTTGGGTGTTTCCGGTCTTGCCGGAAATGGACTGGCAATGATTGCCGCCCGCTTCAGGGGCTCCCAAACTGCTAGTAGATCAGCTGTTATGCACCCGGCTGGCGCCATAAGGCTGCCTGCGGGAGGAGTGGTGTATGAAAGGCACGGCACGCGATGTTCATTGACAAGATTCTTTCTCGTTTCAAAATTCAGACCAAGGTTCTGATTTTTGTTCTGCCATTCGTGATCACCATTTCCGCTGTCGGTCTGACCGGCCTTTATGCCTCCGGTCTGCTGCAAGGCCGGATGGAGATTTCCAACAGCGTCCTCCAGTCGCTGAGCGGGTTCAAGGATCTCTATGCCTCGATGGATGACTTCCTGCAGACCACCAACGAGCAGGCGCGCGACAAACTCCATGCTGATATCAAAGCCCAGGGTCAGACGCTGAATGCCACCATGGCGCAGATCGGCGATAACGCCGGTCATGAAAACCTCCAGGCTGCCATCGAGGGCACGAACGGCATTTCGGATACCGTCGGCAAACTCTGGACGCTGCACGAGCAGGAAATGGCCCTTCGCAAGCAGATCGACGATGCCCAGAAGGTGATGATTACCAACCGCTTCAATGTCAGCTATGACGCCAAGCAGCTGGAAGAAAACATTCGCACCGACGAAGGCAACGCAACGGCGACATTGCGCGCAGCCGACCGTCTCCTGAAGGGCGGCGATACGTTGGCTGCTGCGATGAATGACTTCAACAAGGCGCAGACTTCGGCTGACAAGCTGAAGGTCGTGACCGACGCGCTACCTGCGATCGTCAAGGCGCAGCGCATGATCGACATCTCCGTGCCGCAGAATCAGAAGAGCATGACTCAGTCGATGGCGCAGACCATCAGCGACCTGAAAGCTCAGGCGGCGTTACCCGAGGCCAGCACGGATGACGGCGTTGCCAATCTCGGCCGTCTCGTCTCCCGCTTCCGCCAGATGTCCACCTACACACAGCTCACCGCCACGCAAATGATGCGCGAGGCGACGACGACCTTCGTGGAGCTCGACAGCCGCATCGCCCAGACCAACTCCGTGTTGGAAGACACCCGGCGCCTCGAAAGCTCCATCTATTCGCTGCAGCTCGTACTTGCCGATTTCAACGCGAAGCCGAACAAGGAAAATCGTATTCGCCTGAATCAGGAAATCGCAACGCTCAACACCATGCTGAACACCCTTCAGGCCAGCGCCAAGGGTATGAACTTCGCCGGTGATATCGTCGATGCGATTACACCCGCTCTCGTTTCGATGGACAAGGGTGCACAGAGCCTCGTCGATGTGATCAACCAGCGTACGGCCGATTACGTCGCCGCGCGTCAACAACTCGACGG
This sequence comes from Rhizobium sp. BK650, assembly GCF_014195325.1. Lineage (GTDB taxonomy): Bacteria > Pseudomonadota > Alphaproteobacteria > Rhizobiales > Rhizobiaceae > Rhizobium. Next base: position 629,939 of record NZ_JACIBK010000002.1, read on the forward strand.
TGTCTGGGGTCAGTTGACCAGCTTCGCGGAAGAGCAGAAGCAAACTGCGGGCGCGGAGCGCGAACAGGCCAATAGCATCTCCGTCGGTACCACCGCGCTCGGTATCCTGGTCTCTATCGTCGGCGGTATCGCGCTAGTGCTGACGCTGCAGCGGCCGATCGCTCAGATCACCGCCGCCATGCGCCGCATTGCTGAGGGTGCGCTCGATACCAGCATCTCCGGTGAAAAGCGTTCCGACGAAATCGGCGACATGGCCCGCGCACTTGGCATCTTCAAGGAAAATGCCATCTCCAAGATCCGCATTGAGGAGCAGAGCGACGAAGAGCGCCAAGCCGCCGAGCACGAGCGCCAGCGCAACGATGCCGAAAAGCGCGAAATGGATCGTCAGATCGAGTTTGCCGTCAATCAGCTCGCTGCCGGCCTCGAGCGCATGTCGCAGGGCGATATCTCCACGACGATCGACACGCCCTTCATCGGTCGCCTCGAACAACTCCGCCAGGACTTCAACGGCTCGATGATGCGCCTGCAGGCCACGATGAGCCAGATTCGCGACAACGTGCAGATGATACAGGGCAACGGCAACCAGATGGCCCAGTCTGCCGAGGATCTCGCCAAGCGCACGGAGCAGCAGGCTGCATCGCTCGAAGAAACCGCTGCCGCCGTCGATCAGATCACCGTCACCGTCCGTTCGTCTGCCGAGCGCGCCAAGGATGCCGACCAGATCGTCCGCCAGGCCAAGCGCAGCGCCGATGACTCCGCTGTCGTCGTCAACAATGCGATCGACGCCATGACCCGCATCGAGGATGCGTCGCGCCAGATCGAGCAGATCATCGGCGTCATCGACGAAATCGCTTTCCAGACGAACCTGCTCGCTCTGAACGCGGGCATCGAAGCCGCTCGCGCCGGGGAAGCCGGCAAGGGCTTTGCCGTCGTCGCCATGGAAGTCCGCGAGCTTGCCCAACGCTCTGCCGCTGCCGCGCAAGAGATCAAGGGCCTCATCAACAAGTCGACGAACGAGGTCAATTCGGGTTCGCAGTTCGTACAGGAAACGGGCACGGTTCTTGCGAAGATCAGTGCCCAGATCGTCACCATCAGTCAGCACGTCGAAATGATCGCCCGCGCAAGCCACGACCAGTCGAGCGCGCTGCAAGGGGTCAACTCCACTGTCAACCAGATGGACCAGATGACCCAGAAAAATGCTGCGATGGTGGAAGAAACCACTGCCGCGAGCCGCGAGCTCGCAAACGAGGCAGACGCGTTGCTGCACCTTGTACAGCAGTTCAAAATCGACGGCGACAGCGACATGCATATGTATCGCGCCGCCTGATTCTGACCTTCAGCATGCAATATAAACGGCCCCGGTCCCCAGGGCCGTTTTTGTTTCTTCATAAATACTCGCACAGCTTGTGCAAAATAGGAGAAAGGTTGAATTTTCTCTGCTCGGATAGTGACTTAGGCATCCATGAAGTCCTGCTAAATTTGGAAAAACCCGAGTGGAGCGCTTCCAGTGCCCCTGCGTTAAGGGAAAATTTTCCCTAACGCATTCTTATGAAGCTGATACCGGTTGTGTTTGCCAGGGGTTCCAGATGCCGCTCTTCTTCTCAACGTCCATCGTGCGTCAGATCGTTGCGATCACGCTGCTTCTGCTTGCGGTCAGCACCGCAGCGATCGTCGGCGTGACCTATTACAATCTCGGCAGCTATGTCATGGAAAGCGCGGTCTCCGATGCGAAGGATGCGAGCCGTTCGATGGCGGTTCTCTATGGCGCAAGCGACGCTGATGTCCGCGTCGATGTGAAGAACAACGCGCTGTCCAGCGTCACCGAGGACAAGATCCCGGCCTTCGGCGACTATTCGCTTGTTGATCGTACGGCGCAGTCGATCGCCGGCGTCGCCACCATCTTCGAAAAGCAGGGAGGTGACTACGTCCGCGTCTCCACAAATGTGAAGAAGGAAAATGGCGACCGTGCCATCGGCACGAAGCTCGCAGCCGATCATCCCGCCCAGCCTGTGCTTGCTCAGGGCAACGCCTATTACGGTCCGGCGGATCTCTTCGGCCGCAAGTTCATGACAGGTTATTTCCCGGTCAAGAATCCCTCCGGTGCCACGATTGGTATCCTCTTCATCGGCATACCTATGGAAGTTTACTATGAGCGCATGAACCAACTGCAGACGCTGGTTCTCAGTGTCGGTGCAGTAGTGATGCTGCTCGTCGGCGTGCTCGCCTTCTATGCGATCCGCCGCTCCGTCAGGCCGATGCAGGCACTGACATCAAGCGTGCGCGCCATTTCGTCGGGAGATCTCGTCAGCGCCGTCCCCTGCGTCGAAAAGAAGAACGAATTCGGCGACATCGGCCGTGCGCTCGCTCTCTTTCGCGACAGCGCGATCGCCCGACAGGAACTGGAGACGCAGGCCGCCGAACAGCGCGCCCTGAACGATGCCGAGCGCAGCCGCAACGATGCGGAGAAGCGTACGCTCGACGGCCAGATCGACTTTGCCGTCAATCAGCTTGCCGCCGGTCTGGGACGCCTGTCCCAGGGCGACGTCTCGCAGACCATTGAAACCCCCTTCGTCGGCCGGCTCGAACAGCTTCGCATGGACTTCAACACGTCGCTCGAGCGCCTTCAGGATACACTGACGCGCGTTCGGGCGAGCGCCGCTTCCATCCAGCGCAACAGCGGTTCGGTTTCCGCCTCTGCAGACGAGCTCTCCAGGCGCACGGAATCGCAGGCCGCAAGCCTCGAAGAAACGGCTGCAGCCGTCGAAGAGATCACCGTCACGGTCCGCTCGTCGGCCGAGCGCGCCCATGAGGCAAACAACGTCGTTGCCGCGACCAAACGGACGGCCGACAGTTCCGGCGCTGTCGTCAGCGACGCGGTCGCTGCCATGGGCCGCATTGAAGACGCCTCGCAGCGTATCGAACAAATCATCGTCGTCATCGACGACATCGCCTTCCAAACCAACCTTCTGGCGCTGAATGCCGGTGTCGAGGCAGCGCGCGCCGGTGAAGCCGGCAAGGGCTTTGCTGTCGTCGCGCAGGAAGTGCGTGAGCTTGCCCAGCGCTCGGCCAATGCCGCCAAGGAGATCAAAGCGCTGATCGACCAGTCGACGCGCGAGGTGAATGCCGGTTCGGAACTGGTACAGAAGACCGGCAGCGTGCTCGCCTCGATCAGCCACGAGATCATCGCGATCAGTGGCCATGTCGAAACCATCGCCACGGCAAGCCGTGACCAGTCGGCGGCCCTTCAGGACGTCAACAGTTCCGTCAATGCAATGGACCAGATGACGCAGAAGAATGCCTCGATGGTTGCCGAAGCCACGCAGGCAAGCCGCCAGCTCGCGGAAGAGGCCAACGTGCTGATGGCGCTCATCGAGCAGTTCCGGCTTGCCGAAGGCGCGGCCGTTCATGGCCGCGTGAGGCAGGCGGCCTGACATCCGCATTCGTCTTTGCCGGATCGCACCCTGGTGCGACCGGTGACCTCATCTGCCGGCTGCGTTAGCCATGCTGCAAGTCGGACCGGAAGGCTGCTTCCAGCACTGTCGTAAAAGGCTTGTTCTTCTTTTATCCGGTTGCGTCTCGTTCCCTCAAGCAATCTTGCCTGTTGCATATGGCCGATGATGTTGGCGATCAGGAAACTTTCAATCATTGTGATGTCCTTTCGTTTGTGGACATCAGTTGATCTACGCATCAAAATTGGCTTCTTAAACAGGCAAAATCCTATTATGTTTTTCACTCATGAAAAACGGTAACTGGGATTCCTATCATCTTTTTCTGCAGGTCACCCGCACCGGCGGCCTGACAGGCGCAAGCGCCGCGACTGCTTTGAGCCCAGCGACGATCGGCCGGCGAATGCTCGATCTCGAGCAGGAACTCGGCCGCACGCTCTTTCACCGCAGCCAGACAGGCTACCGGCTGACCCCAGATGGACAGACCCTCCTCGATCATCTGCAGGAGATGGAGGCGGCTGCCCGCAAGGTCGAAGCGTGGCGGCAATCATCTGAGGCAGGCGCCACAGTCAGGGTCGCAGCTGGCACGTGGATATCCTGGCTGCTGACGGAGAATTTTTCTGCGATCCGGATGCCGGGAGACACGTTCGGCATCTCGCTGACAATCGGCGAGGCCCGCGCGAACCTGAATTACCGCGAAAGTGACATCGGCATCCGCGCATTCGAGCCGGAGGAGACCAATCTCGCCGCCCGCCTGCTCGGCGAAGTCGCCTATGCCGTCTATATCAGGCGCAACGCCAGCAAGGATGATGCCAGGTGGATTGCCGTCGGCGAAGAGGATGCGATCTCCGCCTACCTGCGTTGGCCATACCAGAATGCTCGATCCGCGATCGTCGCAACGGTCAATCGCCCGCGCTCTTTGCCCGATCTGGTTCGTGCGGGTGCGGGAAAGGCGGTGCTGCCCTGCTTCGTCGGCGATCTCGACCCGGAGCTGGATCGTTGCGGCGGTGAACTGGCCGAGCTGCGTCATCGCCAATGGATTGTCATGAATGCGGAGGATCGCCGTCGCCCGGAAATTCGAACTGTTGCCGACCGCATGACAAGACTTTTGAAAAGCTATACCGACCTGTTCGCAGGCAAGCGCGCCAGCCGTGGATAATTCCTCTTGCAACGCTCTATGGCATCAACCGGCGCACGAGCCCCACCTGGCTGTTTACGCCGAGTTTCGAATAGATGTTTTTCAGATGTGAGCGGGCGGTCTCGTAGCTGACATCGTTCGCCCGGGCGACTTCGCGCAGCGACAGGCCCGCTGCGATGCCGGCTGCGACCCGCATTTCCGCTGCCGTCAGACGGTCGATGCGGGGCATGGCATCGTCGGGATCGGGGCACATCGGCAGCCTCGTCCGCTCGATGATCATCGCCACCCTCGGTCCTTCCAGAAAGTCGGTGATGAAATCCGACTGCATCTTTATCAGCGTGCACTTGAAGCTGGCGTTCTTCATCCTGATCCGGGTGCTTGCCGGCGAAAGTGCCGGAACGCGGCGGCACAGCAGCGCAGAAAGGCGAGAGGCAAGCTCGTTGTCGTTGATCAAGATCCGTCCCGTCGTACTCACGCCAATCGCTTCGCCTTCCGCGATCATTTCCTCGGCTGCGCTGTTGATGGAGCGGATGGCCTGATCTTCGCCGATATAGACGATGCCGATGCCGATCGCATCGAAGAGTGCCAATCCGTTCTCGTCACGATGCGGATTGCTATGCTCGCGGCGAATGAAGTCGAAGGCGCGCCGCAGATGCGGCGCGAGATCGCTGAGGAGCTCGGCATTGCTGCGATTGAAATCCGGATCTGCGGAAAAAGTCAGTGTCGAGAGATTGAAGGAGCGTCCGTGCTCCCGCATGATCGTGACGCCGACGCTGCTCTCGCAGCCGATCCATCGGATGTAGTCGTTGTAGAACTCCGTCTTCAGAAGCTGCTCGCGTGGCAGCATCTGATCGGCGATCACCCCAAGGCCGATCGGCCGGATGGCGGCACGCGGCATCCACGGATTAATGGCCGCATAGTAGCGGTTATAGGCCTCGATCTCCGCGGTTTCGAGGCCCGAGGATAGCGAAAGCCCACCAGTGCGCGCGACGGCATCATGAAAGAACAGCGTAGACTTGGCGTCGGGCATAGTCGCCGTTAACGCATCGAGAAACGCTTGCCACGACGTTTCGCCAAAGAGCGCGCCATAGATCAGATCAGTCAGAACTTCGAGCTTTGCATGCGGCGAACCGGGCATATACAGTTCCGTTCGAAGACATGCTCATTATGCCGTGACTTTATTGGGGTGACAATTGCGTCAAATTGCGTAGGTCCGGCGGACTGTGCCGCCGGACCTTTGGTATCAATTCTTGTTTGCGACGACGACGGGTATCAGCAGATCCCCCCAGTTTCCGTCGCCGCCGTGATGCCGGGCAGAGCGCACCAGCTCGACCGAAACACCGGCCTCGACGGCCGTCATCACCGATTGGTTCAGCCTGTGAAGGTCATTGGCGAGCATGCGGATCACCGTCTGCTGATTGTCGGTCATGCTGCTTGCCTGTTCTTCCGTCCGTTCGCGGACGCGTGCAATGGATGCCATGTCCTTTCCTCCTCTATTCGGCAGCCGGTTTGAACTGCGCGTGTTCGGTTGATTCCCCCATGGCCGTCGTCGAGGCCCGGCCGCCTGATATCGCCAGTGATACGGCATCGAAATAGCCGGTGCCGACCTCACGCTGATGTTTGGTAGCGGTATAGCCGCGTGGCTCCGCCGCAAATTCCGCCTGCTGCAGTTCGCAATAGGCTTCCATCTGCCGCTCGCGATAGGCGCTGGCCAGTTCATACATGCCGTAGTTCAGCTGGTGGAACCCGGCGAGGGTGATGAACTGGAACTTGTAGCCCATGGCGCCAAGTTCGCGCTGGAACTTGGCGATCGTCGCATCGTCGAGGTTTTTCTTCCAGTTGAAGGAAGGCGAGCAATTATAGGCAAGCAGCTTGCCGGGATGCACCTTATGGACGCCTTCGGCAAAGCGACGCGCCTGCTCCAAATCCGGCTTCGACGTTTCGCACCAGATGAGGTCGCAATGCGATGCGTAGGCGACGGCACGCGCAATGCAGGGTTCCAGCCCGTTGCGCACCTGATAGAAACCCTCGACCGTGCGTCCTGCGTCATAATCGACGAAAGGCTGGTCGCGCTCGTCGATGTCGGAGGTCAGAAGCTTAGCCGCTTCAGCATCGGTGCGAGCGATGACGAGCGTCGGCACGCCCATGACATCGGCCGCAAGCCGCGCCGCGTCGAGGTTGCGGATATGAGCGGCGGTCGGGATCAGCACCTTGCCGCCGAGATGGCCGCATTTCTTTTCTGACGCAAGCTGATCCTCGAAATGAACGCCGGCTGCTCCCGCCTCGATATAGGCTTTCATGATCTCGAAGGCGTTCAGCGGCCCGCCAAACCCGGCTTCGGCATCGGCTACGATAGGCGCAAACCAGGTTTCGACCGAAAACCCCTTGCCTTCGGATGTCTCGATCTGATCGGCGCGCTGAAGCGTACGGTTGATGCGTTTGGCGAGCTCCGGTCCGGCATTGGCGGGATAGAGCGATTGATCCGGATACATTGATGACGCGGTATTGGCATCGGCGGCGACCTGCCAGCCGGAAAGATAGATCGCCTTCAGCCCGGCACGCACCATCTGCATAGCCTGGTTGCCGGAGAGCGCTCCGAGCGCGTTGATGAAATTCTCCTCATGCAGAAGCTGCCATAGACGCTGAGCCCCCATCTCGGCCAGCGTATACTGGAGTGTCACGGATCCCCGCAGACGCTCGACATCGTCGACCGTATAGGGCCGTTCGATGCCATCGAAGCGTCGGTCAGGTGCATTGCGGATGAGTTTGTAAAATTCTGTCATTGCCAATCTCCTCTCAATTGCCAACGCCTCAAGCGCTGATGACAGGATTTACAAGATTGGCCAAATTATCCAGAAAAACCTTTGATTTCAGGCGAAGAAAGAGGTTAGGATGAAGAGGATTTACGAGACAATCAGTAATTTTGTAAAAGACTGTAAATTCTGGCATGTAAAGGATGTGACGTGGCGGAACGGAAGATATTCGCAGGACCGAAAGTCAGGCGCATCCGCAATGCGCTGGCATTGACTCAGACCGCCATGGCCGAGGCGCTGGAAATCTCCCCGTCCTACCTGAATCTGATCGAGCGCAACCAGCGCCCGTTGACGGTGCAGCTGCTGCTCAAGCTCTCCTCTGTCTATCGCATCGATCTTGAGGAATTGCAGGGCGAAGCCGCCGGCAGCCTCGGGCAGTTGAAGGAGGTGTTTGCCGATCCGTTGCTGTCGGGTGAACTGCCGGGTGATCAGGAGCTTGTCGAAGTGGCCGATGCCGCGCCCAATGCGGCTGGCGGAATGATCAAGCTCTACCGCGCCTATCGCGAGCAGGCCGCCCGGCTTTCCGACCTGACGGCCTTGATGGCGGGCGAAGGTCCTGCGCCTGTCGCCCCCGGCCGCCTGCCCCTGGATGAAGTCAGGGAAGTGCTGGAGCGCCGTCCTGCCTATTTTGGTGAGATAGACGTGGCAGCGGAAAGCTTCGTCAACGGACTTGCCGTTGGCTTGGGTCTGAAGGATTGGCTGAAGACCGAACGGGGCATCAGCGTCAGGATCTTGCCTGTTCATGTCATGCCGGACCTGCGCCGGCGCTTCGACCGTCACTCGATGCGTCTTTTCTTGTCCGAGCGTCTATCGGGGGCCGATCAAGCGCAGGAAATAGCCATCGAAGTGGCAAGACTTGCGCTGCGGTCGCAGATCGAAGCCGCGCTTGACGAATTGCCGCTATCCTCCGACGAGGCGCGTCGCATTGCCCGCTTCGAGCTCACGCGCAGTGCCGCTCTCGCGTTGCTGATGCCTTATGGAGCCTTGCTCCTTGCGGCACAGAATACCCGATACGACATCGATCTCATCCGCGCCCGTTTCGCTGTCTCCTTCGGCCAGGCCGCGTCACGCCTCGCCATGCTGCAGCGTCCCGGATCTTCGGGTATTCCCTTCTTCCTGATCGAAAGCGATGCTGCGGGTCATGTCATCCGCAGGACAGGCGCCCAGGGTTTTCCGCAGGCCCGCTTTGGCGGCAACTGTCCGAAGCTCAATGTCCACACCGCCTTTCTTGAGCCGGGCAGGGTGTTGGTCCAGACGGTCGCCATGCCTGACGGTTCGACTTTCCTGACGATTGCGCGCACGCTCGAAGGACCGGTTGTTGAATTTGGCGAACGGGCGCGGCGCACGGCCCTCCTGATCGGCTGCGATGCCGCCCTGCGCGACAGTCTGGTCTATGGCAGAAGCGATGTTCTGCCGGTTGCGGTCGGCCCTGCCTGCCGTCTCTGTGAACGGCGTGGGTGCCTTTCACGGGCCGAGCCGCCGCTGACGCGTCCACTCGCCCTGGACGAGACCTCTGCCGGCCTCGGAAGCTTCGATTTTCAGTGATGCGAAATCATTGACGCCACAGGATTTTGCGCTTGTAGGCTTTAAAATTCCTTTCTAGTCTGCAGCCAAACCAGAGGGAATAAGAGGTGTCCGGGGGCGCGATACCTTTAAAAAAACAGGAGATATCATGAGGTCAAGAATCCCCAACCTGACGGCAGTTGCCGTTGCCGCTCTCCTTGCCGGCGCTCCGGCTTTCGCCCAGGAGCGTGTGGTCAACGTCTACAACTGGTCCGATTATATCGACAGCTCGATCCTTGAAGACTTCACCGAGGAAACCGGCATCAAGGTCGTCTACGACACCTTCGATTCCAACGAGACGCTGGAAACCAAGCTCCTGGCCGGTGGCACCGGTTATGATGTCGTCGTTCCGACCGTGTCCTTCATGCAGCGCCAGATCGCGGCCGGCGTTTACCAGAAGCTCGATAAGTCTAAATTGCCGAACCTGTCGAACATGTGGGACGTCGTGATGAAAGGCGTCGCCACCTTCGATCCGGGTAACGAATATTCCGTCGACTACATGTGGGGCACGACCGGGATCGGCTATAACGTCGATAAGGTGAAGGCTGCACTCGGCACGGACGAAAAGCCGAACTGGGATGCGCTTTTCGATCCGGCCAAGGCCGCAAAGCTCAAGGATTGCGGCATCTATATGCTGGATTCGCCGACAGACGTCATTCCGTCCGTTCTTGCCTATCTCGGCCTGGATCCGAACAGCAAGAAGCCGGAGGACTTGAACAAGGCGCAGGACGTCCTGCTTGCCGTTCGTCCCTTCGTTCGCAAGTTCCACTCCTCTGAATATATCAGCGCGCTCGCTAACGGCGATATTTGCATTGCGCTCGGCTTTTCGGGCGACGTCTTTCAGGCCCGAGATCGCGCAGCCGAGGCAAAGGCCGGCGTGAATGTCGACTATTCGGTCCCGAGCCAAGGTGCGCAGATTTTCTTCGATGTCTTCGGCATCCCAAAGGATGCGCCGCATGTCGAAGAGGCGCATGAATTCATCAATTACATGATGAAGCCTGAAGTCGCCGCTAAGGCATCCAACTTCGTCTTCTACGCAAACGGCAACAAGGCTTCGCAGCAGTTCCTCGACAAGGAGGTGATCGACGATACGGCGATCTATCCGACGCCGGAGATCATGGCCAAGCTCTTCACGGTGCCGCCACTCGATCCGAAAACGCAGCGCCTGGTGACACGAATCTGGACCAAGGTCGTCACCGGCCAGTAATCGAGATTTCGGCCCGGACGGAAACGTCCGGGCCTTTCCATTCCCGGCCCGGCTGGAGGCCGACTAAAACCTTGTATTTTCGGGGAATAATATGAAGTCTCTTGGCAATATTCGCCGCGCATTCGCCCCCTGGTCCGATCCGTCCGCAAAACCGTTCATTGTCTTCAAAAATGTCACCAAACGCTTCGGCGATTTTACCGCCGTCAACGATCTATCGCTGAATATCTATCACCGCGAGTTCTTCGCGCTGCTCGGCGCATCCGGCTGCGGCAAGTCCACGCTGCTGCGCATGCTGGCCGGTTTCGAGCAGCCGACATCGGGCGAGATCATTCTCGATGGCACCGATCTTTCGGGGACGCCGCCCTACAAACGGCCGGTCAATATGATGTTCCAGTCTTACGCTCTTTTCCCGCACATGACGGTCGAGAAGAACATTGCCTTCGGCCTCAAGCAGGACGGCATGCCGAAGGACGAAATGGCCGAGCGTGTCTCGCAGATGCTGAAGCTCGTGAAGCTCGAGCAATTCGCTTCCCGCAAGCCCAACCAGCTTTCCGGCGGCCAGCGCCAGCGCGTCGCACTCGCCCGCTCTCTCGCCAAGCGCCCGAAGGTTCTCCTGCTCGATGAGCCGCTGGGCGCGCTCGACAAGAAGCTGCGCGAGGAAACCCAGTTCGAGCTGATGGACCTGCAGCAGAGCCTCGGCTTGACCTTCGTCGTCGTCACCCACGACCAGGAAGAAGCCATGACAATGGCCGACCGCATTGCCGTCATGAGCCATGGCAAGGTGGTGCAGGTCGCCACGCCGGCCGAAATCTACGAAGCACCGAACTGCCGCTTCGTTGCTGATTTCATCGGCGACGTGAACATATTCGACGGCAAGGTGACAACGGCCGCAAACGGTGCTGTCGAGATTGCCGTCGATAGCGGCTTCACAGTCCGCACGGCCTCGACCGATGCGCCGGCCATCGGTGCCGCGCTCGGTTTTGCCATCCGTCCGGAAAAGCTCCGCGTCACGCGCACAGCACCCGCCAATGCCTCGATCAACGCCGCCAAGGGCGAACTTTGGGACATCGGCTATCTCGGCGACATGACGGTCTTCCACGTCAGATTGTCGAACGGCAATGTCGTCAAGGCCTCCTCTCTCAACGCGCAGCGCTCCGTCGATGACCCCTTCACCTACGACCAGGAAGTCTGGGTTTCCTTCGATGAGAACGGCGGCGTGCTGCTGAAGGATTGAGATCATGGGAACACTTGCCTCACGCTTCTACAGCCGTCTCGTCATCATCATTCCCTATGCTTGGCTCCTGCTCTTCTTCCTGGCGCCGTTCTTCATCGTTTTCCGCATTTCGCTGTCGGCGACGGCGATCGCGATGCCCCCCTATGAGCCGGTCTTCGCGCTCGCTGATGGCTGGTCAGGTTTCTGGGACAAGATTTCGACCTTCTCGCTCGACAATTATGGCTACCTGATTGCCGATCCGCTCTATTTCAACGCCTATATCTCAAGCGTAGTCATCGCCGGCATCTCTACCTTGCTGACGCTGCTGATCGCCTATCCGATCGCCTACGGCATGGCGCAGGCGCCTCGCAATGTGCGCCCGACGCTCTTGATGCTGGTGATCCTTCCCTTCTGGACGAGCTTTCTGATCCGCGTCTATGCCTGGATTGCCATCCTGAAGCCGGAGGGCCTGCTGAACCAGCTTCTGTTGTCGCTGCATCTCATCGACAACCCTCTGATCGTCCTCAACACTAACACCGCCGTCTATATCGGCATCGTCTATTCCTATCTGCCCTTCATGGTGCTGCCGCTCTATTCGGCGCTGGAAAAGATGGACGGCACGCTGATCGAGGCGGCGCAGGATCTCGGCTGCACGCCGATCCGGGCTTTCTGGCGCGTCACCTTCCCGCTGTCGATCCCGGGCGTCATCGCCGGCTGCATGCTGGTCTTCATTCCTGCCGTTGGCGAATTCGTCATCCCGGACCTGCTTGGCGGGTCGCAGACGCTGATGATCGGCAAAACGATCTGGAACGAATTCAATTCCAATCGTGACTGGCCCGTTTCCTCGGCCGTGGCGACAATCCTGCTTCTCATACTCGTGATCCCGATCGTCTTCTTCCAGAACGTCCAGGCGAAAGCCGACGAGGCAGGGAGATAAGCCATGCTCAGATGGACCCGTTTCAACATCACCTCAGTCGTCCTCGGCTTCGCATTTCTCTATCTGCCGATCGTGCTTCTGGTGATCTTCTCCTTCAATGAATCGAAGCTCGTCACCGTCTGGGGCGGCTTCTCGACCAAATGGTATGTTTCGCTGCTCTCCAATCAGGCCCTGCTCGATGCTGCCTGGGTGACGATCCGCGTCGGCCTGCTGTCGGCCACATTCGCGACGATCCTCGGCACAATGGCGGCGATCACGCTGGTTCGCTTCACGCGCTTTCGCGGCCGCATCCTCTTTTCAGGACTGGTCTACGCGCCGCTCGTCATGCCCGAAGTCATCACCGGCCTGTCACTGCTGCTGCTCTTCGTGGCGATCGGCCTTGATCGTGGCTTCTGGACGATCACGTTGGCGCATACGACGCTGACCATGTGCTTCGTCGCTGTTGTCGTGCAGTCGCGGCTTTTGAGCTTCGACCAGTCCATCGAGGAAGCCGCTCAGGATCTTGGTGCACCGCCGGTGCGTACCTTCTTCGAGATCACGCTGCCGATCATCTCGCCTGCGGTCTTTTCGGGCTGGATCCTGGCCTTCACCCTGTCGCTGGACGACCTTGTAATTGCGAGCTTTACCTCCGGCCCAGGCGCAACCACGCTGCCGATGAAGATCTACAGCCAGGTGCGACTTGGCGTGACGCCGGAAATCAACGCGGTCTGCACCATTCTGATCGCCGTCGTGGCAGTTGGCGTCATCTGCGCATCTGTCGTCACCAAACGTCGCGAAGTGCAGCGCGAGCGGGATGAACGGGCCGCCGCAGCCACCGCTTAGACGATAACCAGGAAAAGCTCTAGGGCTGGGTCTTTGCGGGCGTAGCGAGCAGCGGCACCGGCGAGATCACCGGGTTCGGCCAGGAGCCGCCGATGAAGAAGGGCAGGAGCGGCAGATCGGCTGCTCTTGCCGGATCGGTCGCCTCCAGCGAACCGGAAAGGGCAAGCCCGTTCGATTCATAGGTAATGACGCCTGACAAGGCGAGCGTCTGTTCGGAGCCGACAAAACGCGCGTCGTGGATTTCCGCCGTGCCATTGGCAAAGTCGGCCTGGAGATCCAGCTTGTTGAACGCGAATGCGCCGTTTGCAGCGGTGCTTAAAGGGAAAAATGACTTTTGAGCCGCCTGCGTGCGAACTGCAGAGACATCGACGCCGGGTATGGAACCGGCGCTTGTCCAGAACTTCAGTTTTCCGGTGACGTCGGCAAGTCCGGTCGTCCAGATTGCTTTCGGCGTCTGCAGCGAAAGATCGAGTGAGCCGGTTGCATGAGGCAGCGGCCCTTTGAGCTGCAGTTTTTCGGCAAGTGCGTTGAAATCGGCGTCTCGGATGGAAAGCTGCAACTTGCCGCCGCCATCGAAATCGCGGCGGGTGGCCTCGAGATGGGCAGTCATTTCGCCGCCTTCGAATTGGCTGTCGCCAATATCGAATTTCGCTTCGTCACCGGCGACGATCACGCTGGCGCCGACATCTGCAAGCGAGAAGATGCCCATTTGCGCCTGACGTGCGGAAAGCCGCACGTCGAGATCGAGAAGTTGCAACGGCCCGGTAGGGCCACGCAAAAGGATGTCGCTTACGCCACCGGCCGCAAGTCTGAGTGCGAAGGCATCGAGGAACGGCTTGAGATTCATTTGATCGAAGGCGAGCGTCCCGCCGATCTTCGGCCGCCTGCCGGACGCGGTGGTGAAATCCATCACACCCGTGGCGCTCGCATCGTTGAGCGTCATGCTGAGATTGTTGAAGCGGAAACCGGTGGACGCCGACGTCACATCCGACTTCATCGACGCGCTCTTCAGCGTCTCGATTCCCGGCACCGGTCTGCCCGACCATTTCAAAAGGGCGGGTACATCCGGGAAGCTCGCGTTGAAATTGCCAGATATGTTCGAAAGGCTCACCATGCTGCCGACGCCCTGAAAGCGCGCCGTCATGAGGTTGGAAGTGATTGAGGCTTTCATCTCGGCATTCTTGCCGGCGAAGACGAGCAGCGGCGCGGCGGATGCAAAATCGATCTTCAGGTCCTGGCCATTGAAGCGGGCAATGATAACGGCGGAAATCGGCCTCGACAGCTTCGGCCAGGCAATATCGGCCGCGACGTTGTCCAGGTGGTAGATATTGCCCGTCAGCGTATCCGTTATTGTCAGCGTGCCGTCCTCGACGGTCACGGCGCCGATGTCGGCGTCGAGCTTCGGAGCAAGAACCTCGGCGCCATTTTCATCCCGCACGCCCCTGATCGCCCGTGCCAGAAGGCCGGCATAGCTCCAGTCGATCAGGCCGTTTTCGTCGCGCGTGAGCGAAAGGTCGGGTCGCTGCAGGTGAAATTCGTGAAAACGTGTCCGGCCGCGCAGGGCATCGATCAGGCTGAAATCGGCTGAAAGGCTTTCGATACGGCCAAGCAGCCTGTCACCGCTTTCGCGCGGCTGGCGGATGGTGACCTCATTGAGCGTGATGCGCGGCGTCGGCCAGAATTCGAGGACCGGATTACCCTTGATCTCCGCGTGATAGCCTGTCCACTTCGACAGAGCATCCTCGATGCCGGAGCGGACGAAACCGGTTGAGACGAGATAAGGGGCCGCAATCCTGAGTGCGACGAAGAAGGCAAGCCCGATCAGCAAAACGATGGTGGAGACACGGGCAAAGGCCGGCAGCCAGCGCGAGGCGGGGCCGATCCATCTTCGCCATCTGCCTTGTCTGGACGTACCCATGAGCTCCGCCGGAATTTCAGCTGGTTACCCGTTATCTTCTGATTTCGCCGGATATATGAAATACCGGACATATGCAAATCCTGCGCGTGGCCGGTCGCGCCGTTGCACACTTTATAATGCAATGCAGCATGATATAACACGCGCATTGGGGAGGAGGATTGAATGCAGGAAAACCAACCGCTCTGGAAGCCCACGGAAACTGGGATCGAAAATAGTCCGATCCACGCCTTTATACAGCGCTGCAATGATGACTTTGGTCTCGCCTTGAAAGGGTTTGAGGATCTGCATGCCTGGTCTGTCGCAGATCGGGAAAATTTCTGGTCGGCCTTGTGGGATTTCTGTGGCGTGAAAGGAGAGCGCGGCGCAGAGGTTCTCGTCAACGGCGACCGAATGCTGGAAGCGCGGTTCTTCCCACAGGCACGCCTGAATTTCGCTGAAAATCTGCTCAGTGGAAGCGGGCAGGGCGATGCCATCGTTTTCCGCGGTGAAGACAAGGTCGAGGACCGCTGGTCATGGGATCGCCTGCGTGCGCTTGTATCACAGCTCCAGCAGGGCTTTCGTGCGCTCGGTATCGCTGAGGGCGACCGCGTGGCCGCCATGATGCCCAATATGCCCGAAACCGTCGCGGCTATGCTGGCGGCAACGTCGATTGGCGCCGTCTGGTCGTCCTGTTCTCCGGATTTCGGCGAGCAGGGCGTGCTGGACCGCTTCGGCCAGATCGCGCCGAAACTGTTCATCGCCTGCGATGCCTATTGGTATAATGGCAAGCTGCAGGACGTGAAGGAGAAGGTGGCGAACGTCGCAAGAAGCCTCGGTGTGCCGACGCTGGTGGTCCACTACGCCGGCGATGCCGAAGCGGCCGCGCGGGAAACCGTCGGCGGCAAGACGCTGGCCGAATTCATCGCTCCCTACGAGCCGAAGCCGATTGACTTCGTGCAACTGCCTTTCGCCCATCCCGCCTACATCCTGTTTTCCTCGGGCACGACAGGCGTGCCGAAATGCATCGTACACTCGGCCGGCGGCACGCTTCTCCAGCATCTGAAAGAGCATCGCCTCCACTGTGGTCTGCAGCCGAAAGACAAGCTTTTCTACTTCACCACCTGCGGTTGGATGATGTGGAATTGGCTGGCAACCGGCCTTGCCTCCGGTGCCACGCTTTGCCTCTTCGACGGATCGCCCTTTGCCCCCGACGGCAACGTGCTCTTCGACTACGCCGCTCAGGAGAAATTTGCGATCTTCGGCACTTCGGCAAAATATATCGACGCCGTGCGCAAGGGCGGGCTGACGCCGCGCACCAGTCACGATCTGTCGAGCCTGCGTTTGATCACCTCCACCGGCTCGCCGCTTTCGCCTGAAGGTTTCACCTTCGTCTACGAAGGCATCAAGGAGGACGTCCAACTGGCCTCGATATCAGGCGGCACGGATATTGTTTCCTGTTTCGTGCTCGGCAACCCATTGCAGCCCGTCTGGCGCGGCGAGATCCAGGGACCAGGCCTTGGCCTCGCGGTCGATGTCTGGAATGACGAAGGCAAGCCGGTTCGTCAGGGAAAAGGCGAATTGGTCTGCACCAAGGCCTTTCCTTCCATGCCGGTCATGTTCTGGAATGACCCTGATGGCGCCAAGTACCGGGCCGCTTATTTCGAGCGCTTCGAGAATGTCTGGTGTCATGGCGATTTCGCCGAATGGACCGAGCATGGCGGCCTGATCATCCACGGCCGTTCGGATGCGACGCTCAATCCGGGCGGCGTGCGCATCGGTACGGCGGAAATCTACAATCAGGTCGAGCAGATGGAAGAAGTGGCCGAGGCGCTTTGCATCGGCCAGGACTGGGACGACGACGTGCGCGTCGTGCTCTTCGTCCGGCTGGCGCCTGGCGTGGCTCTGACCGAGGACCTTGTGAAGGCGATCAAGACCCGCATCCGGGTCGGCGCCTCTCCGCGTCATGTACCGGCCAAGATCATTGCGGTGCCGGATATCCCGCGTACCAAGTCCGGCAAGATCGTCGAACTTGCCGTGCGCGAGGTCGTGCACGGCCGGCCCGTAAAGAATCAGGAGGCGCTCGCCAACCCCGAGGCGCTGAAGCTTTTTGCCGATTTGGAAGAGCTAAAGCTTTGATAGTAGCTACTAAACTACAAACTTTTGCCGTTGATCAATTCTCCGTTTTGGAAACGGTTCGTTAAGAAAGGTTCGTCAAAGGTGAAGCTAACTTGGAGGCCGTACATGAAGAGATGGCCTGGAACTCCGGTTCCCGAAACATGACGTTGATCGGCTAAGCTCTTGTTTTACCAGCACCAACTTTAAAAGGCAGCCACTGGCTGCCTTTTCTTTTTTGAACGGCAATTCCAGCGAAAATATGCGACCGGCTTGCGTCCGGAACTGCGCGAAAAGAGATGCCTCAACCCGCCAGAACGCGCTGCGACGGGAAGGTGATTTCCACCAGCGTGCCTTCGTTCGGCGCGGAATGGATCGAGAAGATTGCCCTATTGGCATCGACCATCGCCTTGGTGAGCGGCAGGCCGAGACCGGTGCCATCGCCGCGATGGCGTGACTGAGTGGAGGACACCTGCCGGAACGGTTTCATCGCCTGATCGAGCTCGCTGCGTGTCATGCCGATGCCCGTGTCACGCACCCGCATCGCAACGCTGCCATTTGCCTCATAGGACGTGGAAACGACGATCTGTCCGCCTGATGGCGTAAAGCGGATGGCGTTTGACAGGATGTTCAGCGCGATCTGCTTGATCGAGCGCAGATCGGCCACGACATCGGGAACCGACTGCGACAGCGCAGTGCGGATGATGACCCGTTGGCTGTTCGCCTGCGGCTGCACCAGCGCCACTGCTTCCGAGATCGCTTCATTAAGGCCGACCGAGGCAAAATCGAGATCCATCTCGCCTGCCTCGATCTTGGAAATGTCGAGCAGGTCGTTGACGATGTCGAGGACGTGCCGGCCGGAACGGCCGATGTCGTTTGCATATTCGATGTAACGAGGATGGCCGATCGGCCCGAAGCGCTCGCTCGCCATCATGTCGGAAAAGCCGATGATGGCGTTGAGCGGCGTGCGGATTTCATGGCTGACGCGCGCCAGGAAATCCGTCTTGTGGGCATTGGCGGTTTCGGCCGCGCCCTTGGCGTTACGCAATTCCTCTTCGGTGCGCTTCCACTGGGTAATGTCACGGATGACGGCGCAATAGCCGTTGGAAGAGGTCAGGCGGCCCATGGTCATGAATAGCGGCACGAAACCGCCGGCGGCCTCACGTCCGATCACTTCGCGTCCGTCGTTTAGCACGCTTGCCACGCCATGGCCGGCAAGCCCGTGCAGATAATCGAGCACCGCCTTCTGGCTCTCATGCGCAAACAGCATGACGAAGGGTTTCCCGCGCGTTTCCTGTTCGTCATAATTGAAAAGGGCGCTTGCCGAGCGGTTCATCGAGCGGATATCGCCTTCCGTGCCGATGACTACCACACCATCGGTTGCCGTTTCCAGGATCGACCGCAGTTCCTCTACCTCGACCTGCAGCTTGGCGACTTTCTCTACCATTCGGTCGGAGCGCTGGTCGAAGCGGATAACCTCGCCCTTGCCTTCTTCCCGGTTGCCGACCGGCATCAGCGCCAGCATCAGGGCGTTGGAATCTTCCCAGCGAACCGATTGCAGACGGGCGGTGACCGGGACCAGCCTGTCATCGGCTTTGACGAGCATCATCGTGCCCGTGCCGTTTTCGAGATCGTGGCGCTGCAGCAACGCATCGATGCCGCCCACGTCGGCGAGGGCCTCGACGGAATCGTAGCCCGTCAGGCGCAGGAATTCCGGATTGCCATGAATGAGCTGGTCGCCAGCATGGATCAGCACGGCAACAGGAAGCAGATCGACGGTGGCAGCCGAGAGCCCGTCCGTCATCTTCACCCGTGGCGGAATGAAGCTGCTCAGAACCTCGATCTGGCTGACCGTCTCCTGCAGACCCTCGGTCACTTCGTCGGCTGCAGCGGCGGATGGTTCTTCGACTTCGGCTACAGCCTCTTCCGGCAACGGCTCTGCCGCGGCCTCGAAAATCGCCTCCTGTGGCATTGCCTGCTCGATGACGGGCGTTTCTGCGGCGGCTTCTTCCGCCGCCGGTGTTTCCCCGACATCGGATTCCGATTGCGGTGTGACTACCGGCTCTTCGCGGGGCGCCCCGAAGGCCTCGAGGCGCTTGGCGATCTCGCGGAAATTCGCCTGCTCGGCGGCTGTCAGGCCGTTGCTGGCGCCGTGAAGCTGCACGATCTTGTCGGTCAAGCGGCGGCTTGGCGTTTCGGAAATGCGCAACGCCGGCGGCTCGTCCTGTCCATCACGCGGCTGAGGCTCTTCCGGGGTGGGTACTTTCGCCGCGGCTTCTACTTTCGCTGCGTTATCGTCTTCGACATCGGGTTCTGTCTGCGGCACAGCTTCGGCAATGAGTTGAGGCTGCTCTCCCGGCGCGGCTTCATTGGCAGGGCCAAGATAGGAGGCATCATGGCCTACACTGTCGAGCCCGAGCGTCAGTCCGAGAGCAAGGGGGTCTTCCTGAGTATCCGACAGGCGCACTACGCCGAAGCCGCGGAAACCGTCGAAATCGCGATTACGCGTATAGGTCGGCAGAGCGGCGAGATCGACAGGGACGACGAGGCTCGTGCCCTGGATCGGCCAGTAGATCGTCTTGCCGGACCAGGTGTCGCGCCGCGCCAACGCCTCGGAAAGCTTGCCTTCCGGATCGAGATTGAACAGTGCTGCAACGTCGGAGAAAGCGCTGCCGATGATGTCGCTCGCATGCGGGCCGACAGCCTCGGCAAATTCGTGGGAAACTTCGCTGAAGCGGCCCTGCGCATCGATCTTCCAGACGAAGCGGGTGGCGCGGCTGTTCGGCGTGAAGACGAAGCTGTCCTTCTTCTTCTTCTGGGTGTCTGCAGGCTCTTCGGGCGCGATGGGTGTTGCCGCGAAGTTTTCGGCAACGGAAGCCGTTGGCTCAAAGTGCTCGACAACAGGAGCTTCTGCACTTGCCTCGACGTTTTCCTTTTCAGGAAGAGACACTTCAGTCGGCTGCTCGACCTGCCTGACGGCGTCTTCGACGACAGTTTTTTGAGGTTCGGAAAGCCTCGCTGATGGCTCGGGTTCGGCTTCGATCGGTGTTTTCACCTCGACCGGGTCCTCGCCGACAATCTCTTCCAGCGTCTCCTCGACCTCCTCGATGCCGGAAACGGCATCGATCGCTTCCGCTTCCGAAAAGCCCGCTACAGGTGCGGCGGCACCAGGAGTTTCCTCTGCTGCAGCTTCTGCCTGCGCTATTTCCGGCGGTGCGGCCTCCTCAGTATTGCCAGGGGACCCGAGCGGGTCGAGATGACCAATCGCCGTTTCAACGGCGAAGAGCAGATGCAGTGCCGGCTCGTCGTTGAGTTTGCCGACGGCAGCCGGCAAGTGGCCACGGCCAGTCGCCACGGGCCGCTTCACCAGGCGGTCCGGATGGGCGCCGGCTAGTGCGATCAGCGTCCTCGTCACCTGCTGCGCGATACCGAGCGAGGCGAAACCCGGCGAAGCGGCAATGACCTCGCCTTCCGCCCCGATTACCGCCATATGTGTATCCGGGTCGTCGAGGCCCTGCAGCATCTGCGCGGCCCTTGCGCCTTCCGTCAGCGGGCGTGCGGAAACCGGAACGGAAAACAGGATCGCCCTCTCGCCGGAAGCGAGACGGATGAGCTCGGACGAGGCCTGAGTCTGAACACGCTGGAATCCCTTGGCGATGCGGATGACGAACGTTTTCTGGTCACCGATCTCGCCAAGCTGGCGGGCAGCAGCTTCGAGCTGGCGGAAGGTGATGTCGGCATGGCTGACGCCCTGATCGAGCAGGTCATAAACCGCCGCATGGCCAAAAAGCTCGGCGCCTGCACCGTTTGCCCAGAGCAGGCGAGAAAGGTCGCTTGAGAACAGGACCATGGCCTCACCACGCGAGAATCGCTCACGC
The DNA here is from genome assembly GCF_014195325.1 of Rhizobium sp. BK650. Classification (GTDB taxonomy): domain Bacteria; phylum Pseudomonadota; class Alphaproteobacteria; order Rhizobiales; family Rhizobiaceae; genus Rhizobium. The sequence goes on from NZ_JACIBK010000002.1 coordinate 650,965, forward strand.
ACCCGCGCATGCACAGCAATGTCAATGAACGGATATTGGACTGCGGGCATGATCGAACCTGTCGCTTTCGGCCTATTAGAATTAACTGCTTATTAATAACTTCAGGTCTGGGACCGGTCCAGAAGAGCGGGCAGCTTTCGCCCGGAAAGGTTAACGTATTGTGCAGTGCACAATGATATTGCAATGCACAACGAAATGCCCTATATAAGACATATCCAATTTAACGCGGGCAGGGTTTTGCCCATCTCAAAGGACGCAATCCGATGGCTACCATAAAGACCGATGACGTTTTTTCAATTGCTTCTTTCGATCCGAGCAAGCTGGCCGAGTCCTTCCGTGACTTCGCTGAAAAGGGTGCTCAGCAGTCCAAGGAAGCCTATGCCAAGCTGAAGTCTGCAGGCGAGGAAGCCGGCAAGACGCTGGAAGCAACGGTCCAGACCGCACAGGCCGGGACTGTTGAAATTGGCCTCAAGGCAATCGATGTGCTGCGCGTCAATGCCGAAAGCTCTCTTTCTCACATGGAAGCGCTTCTCGGCGTCAAATCCGTCGCCGAATTCGTCGAGCTGCAGACCTCTTTCCTGCGCAAGCAGGCCGAGCTGACGGTCGAACAGGCGAAGTCGCTGCAGGAAACCGCAAAGCAGGTTGCCGAGAAGGTTGCAAAGCCTTCCAAGGATGCTGCTGAAAAGGCTGTTGCATCCTTCAAGGCTGCCTGACCGGTTGCTCTCGATAGCCAATAAAAGGCTGGACCATGCGTTCAGCCTTTTTGTATATTGAGTGCAAATCGGGGCTTGAATTAAAGTTCAAGTCCTCGTATGTGACCCCCGTCGCGCCAAACGCGGCATTGTGCGGTTGTAGCTCAGTTGGTTAGAGCGCAGGTTTGTGGCACCTGAGGTCAGTGGTTCGACCCCACTCAACCGTACCATCTCTCTCATAGGTAGGTTTTGCTTTTCGGCTATGCACGGCATGGACGCTTTTTGACGTCAAAATGATGCCTGCTCGCATTTTGCTATTGCCGTTAACATTCGTTTACCTATTTATGTGCGGTGCGATGCAGCAATTGCCCAATGTCTTCGTTGCGTCGCGAAATGCTGGCGGCTTGCCGCCTGGGGGTAGGGACAATCCACCGAGGCATTAAGGAGAATTTGATGTCCATTTCTGTTCAGAATATTGAGGAGTCGACCGCTGTTTCCCCGATTGACGTGGCAGCTGCGGTCAAGGGCGCACGCAGTGCGGTTGGCTACAGCATCGAAGACCTCGCAGTGACCTGCGGTCTGGCCAATGGCGAAATCCTCGAAATTGAAAATGGCGAAAGCGCCGATCCGGCTAAGCTGAAGCGTATTGCTGCAGCCCTGCAGGTTCCGATTTCTGCCTTCCTGCATATTTGACGAGGCGACAGGGCCGACCGACATTTTTGGTCGGCCGTCGTCCGCTTTTGAGGGAATGGTTGGAACTCTTGTGCCTCCCGCGCCGTTCAACGCTCGACGGGAGTATGTATATGTCGAAGACCCTTCTTTACGGCGCAACGAAAATCGATGAGACGAATGCGGCCTATGCGGCTGTTGCCAGTCTCGAACAGTTCCAGTGGAAGAATCGCGTCTTCATTGTCATTGCCGACCGCGACAACTCGCGCGCAGCCCGTCAGGAAAATCAGTTGCTTTCAGACCGTACCGCTCTTGAGGAGCGGGACATGGTTGTCCTTAAACTTGTCGGATCGAGCATCAAACCCCTGTTTGGAAGCGGTGACGGACTCGACGGTGAGGCGCTCCGGCAGGAGCTGGACGCGTCCGACACGGGTGAATTTACCGCCTTCCTGCTTGGCAAGGACGGTACTGTAAAGCTGAAGGTCAGCGAGCCGATCACCTCAGGCGAACTTTTCGCCATCATCGACGGAATGCCGGTGCGCGCTGCCGAAGTCGTCAAGCAAGACAAGTAATCAGATATTGCAATCGTAAAGGAGCCGGCCATGTCCGTCCCGAACGAACCCATTCCCGACCAGCCGCCGATGCCTTCGCCAGGCTGGAAGCCGGAACCGCCGATCAAGGAGCCTGACCCCGACCGCCTGCCGGATGAAACGCCGCGTCCCAATCCAGACGAGAACGAGGAACCGGCAAAGCATCTCTATGGCATCGGCCCGAAAATCGGAATCGATCTTCGGAAAGCCTGATGCGTAGATTCAAAGAGTTAGAGCGTCCGAATGAACGCGCGGCGCTCTAAAGCAATTCCAGCAAAAGTGTGCAGCGGTTTTGGGCTCGGAATTGCGTAACACCTATCGATTAGAGAAATATCTGCCTTTCCTCATTAACGAGTTCCTGCAGGAAGTCGACGACGCTGCGCACGCGCACCAGATCACGCGCGCTTTCGTGATAGGTGGTCCAATAGGCGCGGCGAATGGAAACCTTCGGCAGGATGCGCACCAACTCGAGATATTGCCGGGCGATGTAGTCGTGCAGGATGCCAATGCCGGCACCCGAGCGCACCGCCTCTGTCTGACCGATCGCCGTCGAGATCTCGAACCCGGCATCCCAGCTGCGCATGACTTCACCGGAGAAATTCAGCGACGCGGTGAAGATCAGATCCTCGACATAGCCGATGCGCGGATGTTCCTTCAGGGAATCGACATCTTCGGGCGTTCCATGCTGCGCCAGATAATCCCCCGACGCGTAGAGGCCGAGCGTATAATCGGTGAGCTTGGAGGAAACGAGCCGGCCCTGTTCCGGCCGTTCCAGCGTGATGGCGATATCCGCCTCGCGCTGCGACAACGAGAAGGAGCGCGGTACCGGCACGAGCTGAATTTTCAGGGCTGGATGGCGCTCGATCAACCTGCCCATACGCGGCGCGAGGAAGGAAACGCCGAACCCATCGGGCGCGCCGACGCGCACCGTCCCGGCAATGGCCGTATCGGTGTGGCCGAGATTGGCTTGCGCGGCGAGCATCTCCGTTTCCATCCGCTCGGCCGATCCAAGGAACACTTCGCCTTCGGCCGTCAGCTCGCAGCCATTCGTGCGTCTGATGAAAAGCCTCGTCTTCAGTGCCTCTTCCAATGAAGTCAGCCTGCGCGAGAGCGTGGCGTGGTTGAGCCCCAGCCGTTTTGATGCGGCGAGGATTTGCCCGGTACGGGCAACGGCGAGGAAAATGCGAACGTCGTCCCAGTTCATGGCTTGGCGCGCATCACGATCGGATCGACATCGATCAGCGTCAGCGACGTGACCATGCCTGATGTCTCGGTTTTGTATTTGAGGAAATGCGGCGTCTGCAGATGAGCCTCGTACGCTTGCCGGTCGGCGTAAACTTCGAGGATACGGATCTTGTTCGGATGATCCTTGATGGCGACGGCGTTCAAGGAAATGACGCCGTCCTCCAGCGCAACGGATGCTTCGATTTCCTCGGTCAGCAGCGCGCGATAGGTTTCGATCGTGTCCGGATCGATCTCCAGTTCCGCCATTCTCACGACAGGTTTCCCACTCATCGATCCGATCTTCCCTTTGACTTGTCTACATGCCGTGCCAGTTTGAGGTAGCAGCATCGGTTACAGCGTTGAGCTATAATACGCGCACAACGGTTGCTTAATATAGCGCATTGATTTGTGAAAATTGAAGTGCGATTGTTGCGTCATCCAAAAGATCAGGAGGAACACCCATGCGTGAGATTGGTCATTTCATCGGCGGCAAGAAGGTCGCCGGCACCAGCGGCCGCACCAGCGACGTTTTCAACCCGGCAACCGGAGAAGTGCAGGCAAAGGTCGCGCTGGCAAGCGTCGAAGAACTCCGCGCCGCCGTTGCGAACGCCAAGGCCGCGCAGCCGAAATGGGCAGCGACCAACCCGCAGCGGCGCGCCCGAGTTTTCTTCAAGTTCGTCGACCTCCTGAATCAGCATATGGACGAGCTTGCGACGCTGCTTTCCAGCGAGCATGGAAAGACGGTCGAGGACTCCAAGGGTGATGTCATCCGCGGTCTCGAAGTCTGCGAATTCGTCTGCGGCATCCCGCACCTTGCCAAGGGCGAATTCACCGAAGGCGCCGGTCCGGCGATCGACATGTATTCCATCCGCCAGCCGGTCGGCATCGGCGCCGGTATTACGCCCTTCAACTTCCCGGGCATGATCCCGATGTGGATGTTCGCCCCGGCGATCGCCTGCGGCAACGCCTTCATCCTGAAGCCTTCCGAGCGCGATCCGTCTCTGCCGATCCGTCTTGCCGAACTGATGATCGAAGCCGGTCTGCCGGCCGGCATCCTGAACGTCGTCAACGGCGACAAGACCGCAGTCGATGCGATCCTCACGGATCCCGATATCGGGGCCGTTTCCTTCGTCGGTTCCACGCCGATCGCTCGTTATGTTTATGGGACGGCTGCATCGAACGGCAAGCGCGCCCAGTGCTTCGGCGGCGCCAAGAACCACATGATCATCATGCCGGATGCCGATATGGATCAGGCCGTCAACGCACTGATGGGTGCTGGTTACGGTTCGGCCGGCGAGCGCTGCATGGCCGTCTCCGTTGCCGTTCCGGTCGGCGAGGAAACCGCTAACCGCCTCGTCGAAAAGCTGGCGCCGAAGATCGAGTCCCTGCGCATCGGTCCTTACACCGACGAAAAGGCCGACATGGGCCCGGTTGTCACCAAGGATGCCTATAACCGCATTCAGGGCCTGATCAACAAGGGTATCGAAGAGGGCGCCAAGCTCGTCGTCGACGGCCGCGATTTCAAGCTCCAGGGCTATGAGGACGGCTATTTCGTCGGCGGCTGCCTGTTCGACAACGTCACGCCCGAGATGGAAATCTACAAGACCGAGATATTTGGACCGGTTCTCTCGGTCGTCCGTGCCCATAATTACGAGGAAGCGCTCTCCCTGCCGATGAAGCACGAATACGGCAATGGCGTCGCGATCTTCACCCGCGACGGCGACGCCGCCCGCGACTTCGCCTCCCGCGTCAATATCGGCATGATCGGCATCAACGTTCCGATCCCGGTGCCGCTCGCTTACCATTCCTTCGGTGGTTGGAAGGCGTCGAGCTTCGGCGATCTCAACCAGCATGGCACGGATTCGATCAAGTTCTGGACCCGGACCAAGACCGTCACCGCCCGCTGGCCTTCGGGCATCAAGGGCGATGCCGAGTTCGTCATGCCGACGATGAAGTGAGCCGAACAACTTTCTTATTTTGGAGCGGGCCTGAAAAGGCCCGTTTTCATTAGAGCGCCGTGCGTTCTTCAACGCACGGCGCTCTAACTCTTTGAATCTACGCACAAGCTTTGCGAAAATCGATTCCGATTTTCGGGCCGATGCGGTGGAGAATCGTGCGGCGAGCAGCCGCGGGAAACGTGAATGTGAATTTCATATTTTGGAATTGTTCAAAACTGCGAAAGCCACTATATACGCTCTGTAAAGAGATTCAGGAGATCGGCATGCGGTTGACGAAGCAGACCAACTATGCGGTTCGCATGTTGATGTATTGTGCAGCCAATGAAGGACAGTTGAGCCGGATCCCGGAAATCGCCAGGGCATACGGTGTTTCCGAGCTTTTCCTTTTCAAGATCCTGCAGCCACTCAACAAGGCGGGCCTGGTCGAGACGGTACGCGGCCGCAATGGCGGCGTGCGCCTTGGCAAGCCGGCGACCAATATCAGCCTCTTCGACGTAGTAAAGGTCACAGAAGACAGCTTCGCGATGGCGGAGTGCTTCGAAGACGGCGCGATCGACTGCCCGCTGGTCGACAGCTGCGGCTTGAACTCCGCGCTGCGCAAGGCGCTCAATGCTTTCTTCGACGTGCTGACCGAATATTCGATCGACGATCTGGTCAAGGCACGGCCGCAGATCAACTTCCTGCTCGGCTTGACCGGCGACCACGATTATCGCAAGCCCGCGGTTCCCGCGCCGGCCGCCTGATAGGGCAAATATTCTGATGTTGTTATAAACCACGGTCACTTTCGTTGGCCGTGGTTTTTCATTGGCGCTTCAGAGACTGTTGATATATCAGGGGAATCTGAAACCGCTTTCACCGCCGTTGGCGACGCGAAATTATACCAAAAGCGACGGGAATCGGATCAAATCTGCCTTAATCTTGCCAATCTTGGTCTATTTTTGACCGAAAATTTCTAAAATTGTTTTTCTGGAAAAATTTTCTGCGCACGCCGTTGCTTTCAGCAAATAAATATCGTTCCATCGGCCCGCTGATCGGGGTAATGAGCGCCGATCTCTAAAGATCAAAAAAGAACAAACCTGGGAAACGACATCATGAAAAAGTTCTCTGTCCTGCTCGCAGCGACAGCCCTGGCTTCGGTCATGGCCACCGCCGCGTATTCAAAGACGCTTGTCTATTGCTCCGAAGGATCGCCGGAAGGCTTCGATCCGAGCCTCTATACCGCGGGCACGACCTTCGACGCTTCTTCGCGTACGGTTTACAGCCGCCTCGTCGAATTCAAGCATGGCGGTACGGAGATCGAGCCTGGTGTCGCCGACAGCTGGACGGTTTCCCCCGACGGCAAGGAATATACCTTCAAGCTGCATCCCGGCGTGAAGTTCCAGACGACCGATTTCTTCACCCCGTCGCGTGATCTCACCGCTGACGACGTCGTCTTCTCCTTCGAGCGCCAGATCAAGTCCGACAATCCGTGGAACAAGTATGTCGAGGGCGGTTCTTACGAATACGCTGCCGGCATGGGCTTCCCTGAACTCATCAAGTCGGTCGAGAAGGTCGACGACCTGACGGTCAAGTTCACGCTCAACCATCCGGAAGCCCCGTTCCTGGCCGATCTCGCCATGGACTTCGCGTCGATCGTTTCCAAGGAATATGCCGACAAGCTCGCAGCCGACGGCAAGATGGCTCAGCTCAACCAGCAGCCGCTCGGCACCGGTCCGTTCACCTTCGTCGCCTACCAGCCGGATGCCGTCATCCGCTACAAGGCCAACGAAAGCTACTTCAAGGGCAAGGAAAAGATCGACGATCTCGTCTTCGCGATCACCCCGGATGCCGCTGTCCGCGCCCAGAAGCTGAAGGCCGGCGAATGCCACCTCATCCCTTACCCGAACGCTGCTGACGTTGCCGACCTCAAGAAGGAAACCAACCTCACCGTCATGGAACAGCCGGGCCTGAACGTCGGCTTCCTCGCTTACAACACCCAGCAGGCTCCGTTCGACAAGCCGGAAGTTCGCCGCGCTCTGAACATGGCGATCAATAAGAAGGCGATTATCGACGCCGTCTTCCAGGGTGCCGCCCAGGTTGCCAAGAACCCGATCCCGCCGACCATGTGGTCCTACAACGACAAGATCCAGGACGACAAGTACGATCCGGAAGGTGCCAAGAAGGCTCTCGAGGCCGCTGGCGCGAAGGGTCTCTCCATGAAGGTCTGGGCAATGCCGGTTTCGCGTCCGTACATGCTGAACGCTCGCCGCGCTGCCGAACTCATTCAGGCAGACTTTGCCAAGATCGGCGTCAATGTCGAGATCGTTACCCATGAATGGGCCGAATACCTGAAGCTCTCCTCCGACGTGAAGCGCGATGGCGCCGTCATCCTCGGCTGGACCGGCGACAACGGCGACCCCGATAACTTCATGGACACGCTGCTCGGCTGCGATGCCGTCGGCGGCAACAACCGCGCTCAGTGGTGCAACAAGGATTACGACGCGCTGATGACCAAGGCCAAGGAAACGGCTGACGTTGCGGCTCGCACGAAATTCTACGAAGAAGCTCAGGAAATCTTCAAGAAGGAAGCTCCCTGGGCTCCGCTCGACCACTCGCTGGTCTTCGTTCCCGTCAGCAAGAAAGTGTCGGGCTTCCACATGGATCCGCTCGGTATCCACCGCTTCGATGGCGTCGATATCGCCGAATAAGAAAAATGATAAACTGCCCGGCTGAAACCGGGCCAGACCGGCGGTCAGGTCTCCACCTGACCGCCGGAAACTATTGGACAACCTGCTATGTTGCGATTTCTCATCGGGCGCCTCGCAGTCCTGATACCGACCTTCCTCGGCGTTTCGCTCATCGCCTTCTCGTTCATCCGCCTGCTTCCCGGCGATCCCGTCATGCTGTTGTCGGGTGAACGAACGATGGCACCGGAACGTCACGCCCAGATCATGCACGACCTCGGTTTCGACCGACCCATGTTTGTGCAGTATATCGATTATCTGGGAAAAGTGTTGCACGGCGATCTCGGCACCTCGATCGTCACCAAACGCCCGGTTCTTGGCGAGTTCTTCACGCTCTTCCCGGCAACGCTCGAGCTTTCGCTCTGCGCCATCCTGTTGGCGATTCTTCTGGGTGTGCCGGCCGGCGTCTTCGCGGCCGTCAAGCGCGGGACCTGGTTCGACCAGAGCGTGATGGGTGTCGCTCTTATCGGCTATTCGATGCCGATCTTCTGGTGGGGCCTGCTGCTCATCATCTTTTTCTCCGGCTATCTCGGCTGGACGCCGGTCTCCGGCCGCATCTCGCTCATGTATTTCTTCAAGCCCGTCACCGGCTTCATGCTGATCGACAGTCTCTTGTCCGGCCAGAAGGGCGCCTTTGCCTCGGCCGTCAGCTATCTCATTTTGCCGACCGTTGTGCTTGCCACCATTCCTCTCGCGGTTATCGCCCGCCAGACGCGTTCGGCAATGCTTGAGGTGCTGGGTGAGGACTACGTGCGCACCGCCCGCTCCAAAGGTCTGGCACCGTTGCGCGTCGTCGGCATTCATGCGCTCAGAAACGCCATGATCCCTGTCATCACCACGATCGGCCTGCAGGTCGGCGTGCTGCTCGCAGGCGCTATCCTGACCGAAACGATCTTCTCCTGGCCGGGCATCGGCAAGTGGATGGTCGATGCTGTCTTCAAGCGCGACTATGCAGTCGTCCAGGGCGGTCTTCTCTTGATTGCCGGCATCATCATGCTGGTGAACCTGATTGTCGATCTGGCCTACGGCTTCATCAATCCGCGTATCAGACATTAGGAGCGGCCCATGAGCACGGTTACTGCCAAATCCGACCAGCCCTCCGCCCTCACGGAATTCTGGTACTACTTTTCGCGAAACAAGGGCGCCGTCATCGGCCTCTTCGTCTTCCTCATCATCCTCGTGATGGCGATCTTCGCGCCCCTCGTTTCACCGCATGCGCCGAACGAGCAGAACCGCGAACTTCTGCTCTCTGTCCCCTTCTGGATGGATGGCGGCAGCTTCTCCTATCCGCTCGGAACGGATGCTGTCGGTCGCGATATTTTCTCGCGCCTGATCTTCGGCGCGCGCTTCTCGCTGTTCATCGGTGTCGTGGTCGTCACGCTGTCGGTGTTTGCGGGCGTACTGATCGGCCTCGTTGCCGGTTATTTCCGTGGTCGCGTCGATATCGTCATCATGCGCCTCATGGATATCATCCTGGCCTTCCCTTCGCTGCTTCTGGCCCTCGTGCTCGTCGCGGTGCTGGGTCCCGGCCTGCTCAATGCCATGATCGCCATCTCGATCGTCAACCAGCCGCATTTCGTGCGCCTGACCCGCGCCGCCGTCATGAGCGAGCGTGAAAAGGAATATGTGGTGGCCTCCCGCGTTGCCGGTGCCGGTACCTTCCGTCTGATGTTCAAGACGATCCTGCCGAACTGCCTTGGTCCGCTGATTGTCCAGGCAACGCTTGCCTTCTCTGCCGCGATCCTCGATGCCGCCGCCCTCGGCTTCCTCGGCATGGGCGCTCAGCCGCCGACACCTGAATGGGGTACGATGCTCGCCGAATCCCGCGAATTCATCCAGCGCGCCTGGTGGGTCGTAACATTTCCGGGTCTTGCGATTCTGATCACCGTTCTCGCCATCAACCTGATGGGCGATGGCCTGCGTGATGCGCTCGATCCCAAGATGAAGAGGTCCTGAGATGGCGCTTCTCGAAATTGAAAATCTCGTCGTCGAGTTCCAGACGTCGACAGGCCCTTTCCGCGCCGTCGACGGCGTTTCGCTGAAGGTCGATGCCGGCGAAGTTCTGGCGATCGTCGGGGAATCCGGCTCCGGCAAATCGGTCTCGATGCTGGCTGCCATGGGCCTTCTGCCCTGGACGGCGAAAGTGACGGCGGACAAGATGATCTTTGACGGCCAGAACTTGCTCGGCATGTCCGGCGCCAAGCGGCGCGAAATCATCGGCAAGGATATGTCGATGATCTTCCAGGAGCCGATCGCCAGCCTCAATCCCTGCTTCACCGTCGGCTTCCAGATCGAGGAAGTGCTGAGAATCCATCTGGGCCTCGGCAAGGCGGAGCGTCGCAAGCGCGCGATCGAGCTGTTCCAGGCGGTCGGCATCCCTGATCCGGCCGAGCGGCTCAACCACTTCCCGCATCAGATGTCGGGCGGCCAGTGCCAGCGCGTCATGATCGCCATTGCGATTGCCTGCAATCCGAAGCTGCTGATCGCCGACGAGCCTACCACCGCGCTCGACGTGACGATCCAGAAGCAGATCCTCGATCTGCTGATGCGCCTGCAGACGGAGCATCGCATGGGCCTGATCATGATCACGCACAATATGGGCGTGGTCGCGGAAACGGCCGACCGGGTGATCGTCCAGTACAAGGGCCGCAAGATGGAGGAAGCCGACGTGCTCTCGCTCTTCGAGTCCCCGAAGAGCGATTATACCCGCGCCCTGCTCGCCGCCCTCCCGGAGAATGCGACGGGTGACCGGCTGCCGACCATTGGCGAACTTTTCAATCCGAACAAGACTGTGGAGGGAGCGGCCTGATGACGCCAGTCCTCGAAGGAAAGAATATCGTCCGCGACTATTATCTGCCGGGCGGCATGTTCAAGAAGGCGAGAACGGTTCATGCCGTCAAGGGCGTGAGCTTCTCCGTCGAGCAGGGCAAGACGCTCGCGATTGTCGGCGAAAGCGGCTGCGGCAAGTCGACGCTTGCCCGTATCGTTACGATGATCGACCCCGCCACCTCGGGCGAACTCTTCATCGACGGCAAGAAAGTCGATATCTTCAAAGGCGATCTGACGCCGGAAATCCGCCGCAAGGTGCAGATCGTCTTCCAGAACCCTTATGGATCGCTGAACCCGCGCAAGAAGATCGGCGACATCCTGATGGAGCCGTTGATCATCAACACCAATACGCCGGCTGCCGAGCGGCGCGACCTGGCGATGGCGATGCTGCGCAAGGTCGGCCTGCAGGACGTTCACTTCAACCGCTTTCCGCACATGTTCTCGGGCGGCCAGCGCCAGCGCATTGCCATTGCCCGTGCGCTGATGCTGAATCCGCGGTTGCTGGTTCTCGACGAACCGGTCTCCGCGCTCGACCTGTCTGTACAGGCACAGGTGCTCAACCTGCTCGCCGACCTGCAGGACGAACTGAACCTGACCTATGTCTTCATCAGCCACGACCTTTCGGTTGTCCGCTATATGGCAGACGAGGTGATGGTCATGTATTTCGGTGAGGCGGTCGAATACGGCACGCGGGAGCAGGTTTTCAACGACCCGCAGCACAATTATACAAAGACCCTGTTTGCAGCGACGCCGCGCGCGGATGTCGATACCATCAGGGCGCGTCTTGCACGCAAGAATGCTGCCCTGCCTGCGGCTTCATAAACCCGTAGGCATCCACGCCGCAACGATGAGCGAGATCAGCGATGACCGAGAATAACGGAGCCCTCCATGCAATCATCGTCATGGGCGTCAGCGGTTCCGGCAAATCTTCGATCGGCGAAAAGATAGCGGCAGGCCTCGGCCTGCCGTTCGCCGAGGGCGATGCGCTGCATCCCGCTTCCAACGTCGAAAAAATGTCGAAAGGCATTCCGCTGACCGACGAGGACCGGATGCCCTGGCTCGACCGGATCGGCGAGATGATGAAGGCATCGCTTGCCAAGGGCGAGGGCATCGTCGTTTCCTGCTCGGCGCTGAAGCGCATATACCGCGACCGCTTGCGGGCGGCAGCTGGCGGCAACCTCTATTTCGTCTATCTCGAAGGCTCGAAAGAACTGCTGACGGACCGCATGGCGCACCGCAAGGGCCACTTCATGCCCACCTCGCTGCTCGAAAGCCAGCTGCAGACGCTGGAAGTACCGACAGGCGAAAAGGGCGTCGTCACGGTAGACATTGACGCCACGATCGCGGCCATCGCGGCGGAAGCCCTGAAGGCTCTCGCCGCACTCGGCGTCACGGGTTGAACCTGTTCGGCGAATAGGCTGAGATATTGATGAAAGGCGTCTCGCCGGTCATCAATTCCGCCAGCACTCGTCCCGTCACCGGCCCAAGCGTCAGCCCGTGATGGGCATGGCCGAAGGCAAACCACAGGCCCTGATGGCGCGGCGCCTTGCCGATGATGGGCATCATATCAGGGGTGCAGGGGCGGGCGCCCATCCACGGCTCCGGATCCAGTCTTTCACCTAATGGGAATATCGTGCGTGCCACGGCTTCGGCCCTGTCAAGCTGCACCGGCGTTTTCGGTGCGTCGAGCGCTGCGAATTCCGCCCCTGTCGTCAGGCGCACGCCCTTGTTCATCGGAGCGAGGAAATAGCCGCGCTCCGAGTCGAGTGTCCAGTTGTTGAGCACCGCGTTGCCCTTGACACTGTAATGCATGTGATAGCCGCGCTTGACTCCGAGCGGGAAGGAATAGCCGAGGCGGCGCGTCGCGACCGCCGCCCAAGGCCCGAGCGCCAGCACCGCGTCGTCTGCCTCCAGCGAACCTTCCGCCGTCATGATCTTCCAGCCGGAGCCGGCCTGGCCGAGCGAAGCCGCATCCCCGGTGACGAAACGGCCGCCGAGGCTTTCGAAATAGCTGCGGTAGGCGCGCGTCAGCGCATGCGGATCGAGAACCGACCAGGGGTCGATCCAGCGCAGACCGCCGACGAAATCGCCCGTAATATTTGGTTCCACACGGGCAATATCGGATGAGGTCAGGCTCTCGTATCCGACGCCGAACTGGTCCTTCCAGTGAGCGGCTTCCGCAAAGGCTTCGTCGCGCTTGGCTTCCGTACGGAAGATCTTCATCCAGCCGTCTTTGCGGATCAGCGCTTCGGCATGCGATGCCTCGATCAGGTCTTTGTGCTCAATGATCGAATTCTCGATCAGCGGCGCATAGGCTTTAGTGATCATCTCATGCCGCTTCGGATTGGAATTCCACCAGTAGCGGGCAAGGAAGGCGAGCTGGCTCGGCAATGCCTTCAGGTGATAATGCGCATCGATGCGGTTGTTCAGCGCATAGCGCAGCAGCAGGCCGAGCTGCTGGGGGAAACCGTAGGGCATGACGCCTTCGCGCTGGATCAGACCGGCATTGCCAAAGGAGGTTTCGTTGCCCGGTTCCTTGCGATCGATGAGAGTCACCTGCCGACCGCGACGTTGAAGATGAATGGCCGTCGAAACCCCGACGATACCGGCACCGAGCACGATTGCGTTTTTCGTCATTTTCCCCTGCATTCCGCTGTATTTGAGGCCTAAAATGCCCATCTCAATGCTGCGGCGCAAACGAAAAATTGCATTTCATTTCAAAATCATTGCGCTTTTCAGCGCGGCATTTTCGGCCCTGATACGGATCGTCAGCATGGCGGCATTGAGGAGCGAAAAGACGAGCGCGTAAAACGGCATGCCGAAGGCGAGCGGCAGCGTGGCGATCTCGGCTGTCACGATCATGTAGTTCGGATGTTTGAAGAAGCGGTAGGGGCCGCCTTCGATGAGCGGCGCACCGGGCAGGATGATGATGCGCGTCGTCCAGCGCTCTCCGAGCGTCGCCAGCACCCAGAGCCGCAGCACCTGCAGCAGCATGAAGAGGCCGAACCAGAAGAGCTGGATCGGCTGGCCCGTCGCCAGCACCCAGAGCCCGATGAGCCAGGCCGTATGGAGCGCTACGATGTAGGGGTAATGATCGGGCGCGATCTCACACGCGCCCTTCGCTAAAAGCGCCATCGTGTTGCGACGCGCGATGACCAGTTCGGCGAGCCGCTGCGCAGTCACGAAAGTCAGCAGAGCGATGGAAGGCCACATCATGCGATCCTCCGCAATGTCACGCAGCTTGCCGTAAAGCCCGGCCCCATGGCGATCATCGCCGCCCGGTCCGGCAATCCTCTGCGAATGGCTCGTTCAAGAACGAAGAGCACTGTCGGCGAGGACATATTGCCGTATTCGGCAAGCACCGATCGTTCGATGTCGAGGGTATCGGGCGCCATGGAAAGCGCGCTCTCCATCGCCACCACCACCTTCATGCCGCCGGGGTGGCAAATGAAGCGGTCGATATTATCGCGCGTGAGGCCGGCACGCGCCAGAATGCCGTCTATCGCCGGGCCGAGCTCCTTTTCCGCGAAAGGCGGCAGCGATTGCGCCAGCAGGATACCGAAGCCGGTATCGTCGATCTTCCAGCCCATAATATCGAGCGTATCCGGAAACAGGTGATCGCCGGCAGATTCCACCTCCGCCAGGCCACCTTCGCCTGATCGCAGCACGCAGGCAGCAGCCCCGTCACCAAAAAGGGCGGTGGCGATAATGTTCGGTTTGGTCAATTCATCGAGCCGGAAGGCCAGTGTGCAAAGCTCGATGGTGACAAAGAGCACCACTGAGCCCGGCCGGCTGCGCGCCAGCCGCGAGGCGATGCCGAAGCCGGAAACGCCGGCGGCGCAGCCAAGCCCGAAGACGGGGACGCGCTCGATATCCGCACGAAATCCAAGCAGACCCGCAAGCCGCGCATCGAGGCTCGGCGTGGTGATGCCGGTCGAGGAAACCGTTACGATGCAATCGATCTGATCCGCCGTCAGACCGGCCTGGTCGAGCGCGCGCGTTGCTGTCTCGACAAACAGGCAAGACGCGACCTCCTCATAGGCCTCCATCCTGTCCTGCCAGCCATGCATCTCTTCAAACCAGGAAAGCGGACGTGCGGCATGACGCTTTTCGATGCCGGCATTCTCAAAGACGGGTGCCAGGTGGCGGAATTCCTTGAAGCGATGGGCAAACAGGCGGGCGGAAGCCTCGGCAGCCTGGCGCTGAGAGATGATATGTTCAGGCACGGCGGTGACGAGACTTAAGAGTCTGACGGATTGCAACACAATATTCTCCTTGTCGTTCCCGGCGGAACAAGCGGAAAACACGCTGGCTGCCGAGTTTATTCGACTCGGCACTTTTCACGAAGCCGTGACCGGAAAAATTCAAAAGCCTCCGAATAAAGTTGTCGGCAGCGGTGTTCACTCCTCGCAACGTCATTTTCCGAGGAGTTATCTCATGACGATCAAGCCCATGATGACGAAAACTGTCCGCATTGCGTCCCTCCTGCTCGGCGGCTGCATTGCCGCGTCCGTCTTTTCCGGCCCCGTCTTCGCGATCGGCGACGACAGCAGCACCATGCCGGTCTGCAAGAAGGGCGAGATCTACGACAAGAAGGCAAAGAAATGCGTCAAGCAGCAGAGCGCCAACGTAACGGACGAGAACCGCACCGATTACGCCTACTCGCTAGCCAAGGCCGGACGCTATGAAGAAGCGCTCGCCATGCTCGACACCGTCAAGGATCAGAACAATGCCGAATGGCTGAATTATCGCGGTTATGCGACCCGCAAACTCGGCCGCACGGATGAAGGTATTTCCTACTACCTGCAGTCGGTGAAGCTCGATCCGCAATATGCCAAGGTCCGCGAATATCTCGGCGAAGCCTATGTCATCAAGGGTGAACTCGATCTCGCGAAAGAGCAACTGACGACGATCAAGGCGATCTGCGGCACCGGTTGCGAGGAATATCAGGACCTCAACGCCGCCATTCTTGATCCGTCGAAAATCTAGAGCAATTTCAGCAAAAGTGTGCAGCGGTTTTGCGTCCGCAAATTGCGTAAAGCAAAGTTGCACCGAGGCAGGAGAGAGGCAAGGTTGATTGAAGGCTATTCCCCGATGCCGGTCGCACGCACCACATTTCCTGCCTATAGTCGCGCCAGAACGGAATCGCCGGCCCCACCGGCGGTTCCGAAACAGCCGATACACGCGGAGGCGGTCATCGCGAGTGCAGTGGATATCAGGAGCGGCCTGACGGAGCATCTTGCCCGCCTGTGGCGCTATGGCTTCGTCCTTTCCCATCAGCGCGACGTGGCCGATGATCTCGTGCAGGCGACCTGCGTTCGCGCGCTGGAGCGGGTCGATCAGTTCGTCGCCGGGACACGGCTCGATCGCTGGCTGTTTTCTATTCTGCATTCGATCTGGCTGAATGAAATCCGCGCCCGCCGCGTCCGCCAGGGGCAAGGCTTCGTCGATGCCGACGAGACACTCACCTTCGACGGCGCCCGCGATACCGAAACGCATGTCATGGCAAACCAGGTTTTGAAACAAGTGAATGCGCTGCCGGAGGCGCAGCGATCGGCGGTTTTCCTCGCCTATGTCGAAGGACTTTCCTATCGCGAGGTCGCTGCCATACTGGATGTTCCGATCGGCACCGTGATGAGCCGGCTGGCAGCTGCCCGCGCGAAGCTCTCGGAGATCGCATCGGCAGGGGGATTCGAATGAGCACGATACATAGAATGCCCTCCGACGAGGAACTGACCGCCTTCATCGATGGTGAACTTGGGCCCGAAGAGGCTGCCCGCATCGAAGCGCTGATCGAGGCCGACGAAGCCGTCGCCGAACGGCTGGAATTCCTGGCGCGTGCGAGCCTGCCTTACAAGGAATCCTTTGCGCCGCTGCTCGATGTCGCTCCGCAGGCAAAGCTCGAAGCCATGCTCTCAGCCATTCCCGCCGCCCGACCCGCAAGGCCGGCTGCCTTCGTCACCCGTCGCGGCTTTCTCGGCGCGCTTGCCGCTTCGCTCGTTGTCGGCATCGCCGTCGACCGCGCCATGATCGGTCTCGGAGCAAGTTTTTCGGGCAAGGATGAAAACAGCGAATGGCGCGCCGTCGTTGCCGAATATATCTCGCTCTATACCCCGGAGACGCTCGCCGGTCCCGTTCCGGCGAGAGACGCGCAGGCAGCGCAGCTCGCCAGTTTGGACGGTAACCTCGGCCTGCAACTCACGCCGGAGCAGATCGCCCTGCCGGATATCGATTTCAAGCGCGCCCAGATCCTGCAATATGACGGCAAGCCGCTCGCGCAGATCGCTTATCTCGATCCCAAGAGCGGGCCCATGGCGCTCTGCATCGTCGCCTCCGACGTCGGCCTCAAGGCTCCTGATATCGAGGGCCGCAAGGGCATGAATGTCGTCTACTGGTCAAGCGCCACCCATGCCTTCATGCTGATCGGCCATGCCCCTGTCGACCGCATGACGGAGATCGCCGACGCCATCAGGGGCAAGATTTCCGTCTAGAGCAATTCCAGCAAAAGTGTGCAGCTGTTTTGCGCCCGGAATTGCGTGACCAAAGAGCTAGGGCATTTTCGTGATTCGAAGAAAAACGGAAATGCCATAGGCCGACGGGACGGCCTCAATTCGCTGCGCTCGCAAGCCGAAGATTTGCCTGTGACGCATGGAGAACATGTGGCTGGGCGTTCACCTCGATGACGCCAGATGCTTTCGGCCTGACGACCGGCCGCGGCGTCTTGGCCGGAACCGGCGCACTCGCTGCCTTGCCGGGAGCGCAATTGCCTGACGCGTTGCTCTCGACATGGGGCTTGCCGTTGCCGGTGCTGAAGTAGCGGACGCTGCGGGTGCAGACGCCGTTGCCTGTTATAGTCGAGACCATGGAATATCCCCGCACTCCGGCCGGCAGCTCGTTGAGACCGGTCGTCGTCAGATTGCCGGGTGATATCGGCATTATGCTGTCGGCCTGCTGCAGCATGGCGGCAGCCACGCGATCCATGTCGGCTGATATGCGGTCGAGATCGGCAAAGGGTGCCGAAGGCCAGAAGGGATCGAAGAGACCAGGCTCCGGCTGACCGTCGATGCGGACCTGCGGCGGCCGCTCGCCGGCATAGCGAATTTGTTCAATGGAACCATCCGGCAGTCGCACCACGAGCACGTGGGTATTAGCGGATTTGTGGGCGATCGTCTCGGCCGCGGCCGGGCAGGCAAGTTCTGCGGCGGCGATCACAGCGGCACTCATCAGGAATGCGATACGAGGGCTTTGCACAATGACCTCCTGAAATGGAAGAAACACCATCCAACGGCCCGCGTGAACAGGCACGCGGGCGGACGATGATCGTTGTGACGCCGGCCGAATTTGTGGCACATCGCTGCGACGTGGCGCCGCAGACGGGTAGAAAGTCCATTAAATGTGCGCGATCTTGCGTTCGGAATTGCGTGGAAACAGAGCGTTCAGAACGGCTGGGTCTTGTCGGAAACCGGGCTGATCTGATTGGCGGGAACGAGTCGGTTCAGGCAGTTGACATAGCTCGTATACATCTGCTGGAGCCGCGAGAGCGGCACCACCCATGATCCTTCATTTCCGGCAAAATCCAGTTCCATATCGGGCGTGCCGATAAAGGAATTCTTGAGGATCTTCTTGATCTGCGCCACGCCCGTCTTGTCGCTGGCTGTCAGGATACGAAGCGTCTTGCTGTCGAAGAATTCGGCCGGTACGGCCTTGGTACCGGAATAGCCGACGAGCGTCACCTTGGTCGTCGTGCCCTTCGGGATATCCCAGCCATCCTTCGAGACGAGCCATATGACGCTGTCGAGGCTTTGGCGGAATTCAACCGTCTTGCCGAGCTCGTCGTTCCAGACCAGTCGGCAATAGGACGGTTTCTCACCGACGAACCCGACCGACCACTGCCGCGCTTCGCCCATCCATTCCGTCTCGCCCGATGCCGTTTCGCTCCGGGCCGTCACCGGAATAAGAAGTGCTGTCAGCAATAATGCAGAAAAGATCTTCATGGCTCGAACCATCTCCAGGTGCAGCGCGATTCTATCGATGGAAGGTTGAAGTTTTGCTACCGTGGCGGACTCTGGATGCGGGCTAGTGACAGCTCGAAATCATCCATTTCACTGCGCGACTCTGTGGATCGATGAGGACGACCGCAGCGAGCGCAGGAATTCCTCGGCATCGACGGTTTTGACAGCGCGCTGAACGTTCCATCAACGATCACCCATTCGGAAAACCCGGTGCCGGAAACTCGCTCTATGCCGAGAGCGTCAGGCGCCTCTGGATTGGCACGTTCGCGGCAATGTGAGCGGCAGGCCTCGGGCGAGATGGACGGATGGTCGTCATGAGTTCGAGCACGCCCGGAGAGGTGAACGGGTCTTCCCAAGTGTGTGAGCGCACCGTCCCGGAGCCAGGTCTTCCAGCAGTTCTTTTGCGCCGACCGGCAGAATTGCTTACAGCGATTACGATTGATTACGCACGTTCTGTAATCGTGTTTCCATAATGATTTCAGTCGCTTATGGTTGTTATTACCGAATTACCGATATAATCGTGAAACTTAAATGGAGAGACAGCGGTATTTCAAGGAGCTGTAGGCTATCCCCATAAGGGTTTGAAACAGGCCGTAATTTCGTAATTCTGTAATTTCTTCCGTTAAGTATAGGATATTATTATTTTATCGAGGTTACGCAATTTGCACGCGAATGGCAGCGATTGCAGATTTGGCTATCACAGCGATAAGGCCGTGAGATACCCAAACGATATCCGGCGCGACTGAAAAATCAGCAATCAAGATTTCAGGGGAGAATTGGCTGGGGAACCTGGATTCGAACCAAGATCGACGGAGTCAGAGTCCGCTGTTCTACCATTGAACTATTCCCCAGCAGCTGCGAACCTTGATCGGCTCGGCTGGTGTGCGGCGCTTATAAACAAAAGCTGGCGGATTGCAAATACCCGTTTTGAAAAAATTCGGCCGGTTCAATCCGGCTGAAAATTTACGGCCTAAAATCCGGAATTAAAAAGAATTTGGTGATTTCGTCGGTGGCTGATATTCTCGCGCCAACGCAAAAATCGAATGAGCGCCTGCTGCATACCTTTCTGGACTTGCGCGGCGCGATGGAAAACGAACGTGGAAGACCCCGAAGGCGGCGCAAGGCCGCAATTTGACGGGGCGTCGGCGGCAGGGCGCAAGGACGGCAAGAAGTCCAGGCGCCGCAAGGGCAAGCGAGGCGGGCAATCCCGCAGCGCCGCTCATCCCGCTTCGCATGATCTTGCCGGCCATGCCGGCGAGGCGGCGCGCCCGAAGGAAGAGACGGAAAGCCCCGCCCGCAAGCGGAAGCGCCGCCGTCGTGGCGGGCGTGGCACATCCCAACCAGACATTGCTGCTCAGCATCAGGCCGTGGTTCAACCCGTCGCCTCTCATGGTGCGCGACCGGATGGAGATTCGTCCTCCAGCCGGCGTAACCGGCGCAAGCATCGCAGCAAGCGCGGCCTGCAGGGCAGGCCGCTTGCCCCCGCGCCGGCGCCGCCATCTGCGAGGCCTGAGCACCACGCCGAGGCCGCTTTGCGCCCCGCGCCGCGCGAGGTGAGTGACGCCGAAGCGGCAAATCGCAGGAACCGGCAGCCAGTTCATGAAGAGGCGTGGGCAGGAAGCGATCAGCCCTGGCCGGACGAGCTTTATGCCGCGCTCGATCTCGGCACCAACAATTGCCGCCTGCTGATCGCCCAGCCCACACGCCCTGGCCAGTTCCGCGTCGTCGATGCCTTTTCGCGCATCGTGCGTCTCGGCGAAGGACTTGCCGCCAGCGGCAGGCTTTCCGATGAGGCGATGGAGAGGGCGATTGATGCGCTGAGGATCTGTGCTTCCAAGCTCAGAAACCGCGAGATACGCCGCATGCGGCTGATTGCGACCGAGGCCTGCCGCCAGGCAAACAATGGCGAGGAATTCCTGAAGCGGGTGGTGGTCGAGACCGGGCTGGAGCTCGAAATCATCGATCGTGAAACCGAGGCGCGGCTTGCCGTGTCCGGCTGCTCGTCGCTGGTCGGCCGCGAGGCGCGTTCCGTCGTGCTCTTCGATATCGGCGGCGGCTCCTCGGAAATCGCTGTCATCCGCATCGGCGATAACAGGTTCGCCCGCCTTGCCAATCACATCACCCACTGGACCTCGCTGCCGGTCGGCGTCGTCACGCTCTCGGAGCGTCACGGCGGCCGTGATGTGACACCTGATGTTTTCGAAGGCATGGTGAGCGAAGTCGCGAACATGCTGTCGAATTTCGACTGCCCGGAGATCGAGATCGCCGAGGACGGGGATTTCCATCTGATCGGCACCTCGGGCACTGTGACGACGCTGGCCGGCGTGCATCTCGACCTGCCGCGTTACGATCGCCGCAAGGTCGATGGCATATGGCTGTCGGATGACGAAGTTTCCGCCATGCAGGCCAAGCTTCTCTCCTGGAATTTCGAAAGCCGCGCCGCCAATCCCTGCATCGGGCCGGATCGCGCCGATCTCGTGCTCGCCGGCTGCGCCATCCTGGAGGCGATCCGCCGCCGTTGGCCGAGCCCGCGCATGCGTGTTGCCGATCGCGGCTTGAGAGAAGGCCTGCTCACCGACATGATGGCCGATGACGGCGTCTGGCGGCGGCATCGCAACCGTCGCGGCCAGCGGGCTAACAAGGGATAGGCATGACCAAGGCACCGATCGGCCGCAAGCTCGGCCAGCGCGTCAAGAAAAAGAAGCTGAAGGCTTCCTCCCGCCAATGGCTGCAGCGCCATATCAACGATCCCTATGTGCAGCGCGCCCAGCTCGAAGGCTATCGCGCCCGTGCGGCCTTCAAGCTGCTGGAGATCGATGAGAAGTACCATATCCTGAAGGGCGCAAAGCGCATCATCGATCTCGGCGCCGCCCCCGGCAGCTGGTCGCAGATTGCTGCGAAGGTGACGGGATCGACGGACGAGGATGTTCGCGTTGCCGCGATCGACTTTCTGGAAATGGCCCAGCTTCCCGGCGTCACGATTCTCCAGCTCGACTTCCTCGATCCCTCGGCTCCGGAAAAGCTGATGGATGCCGTCGGCGGAACGCCGGATCTGGTGATTTCGGATATGGCGGCACCGACAACAGGCCATCACCGCACCGACCATCTGCGCACCATGCACCTTTGTGAGGTCGCAGCGCATTTCGCCATCGAAGTGTTGGGCGAGGGCGGGCATTTTCTAGCGAAGACCTTCCAGGGCGGCACCGAGCGGGACCTGCTCGCCATGCTGAAACAGCATTTCCGCCAGGTCGTGCACGTCAAACCTGCTTCATCTCGTGCCGAATCGGTCGAGATGTTCCTTCTGGCGAAGGGTTTCAAGGGCCGCAAGGCCGAGGCGGAGCCCGAGGACGCTTGATCTTTGCGCCAGTCCTGCGGATGATGATTTCCCAGGACTGGATACCATCGATCCCATGCTTCTTTACGTTACATTCGGAACCAACGATCTCTATCGCGCCCGGCATTTCTATGATGCCGTTCTACCGGTGCTCGGCTACCGGCGACAGCGCCATTCTGAGGAGGAGATCGGCTATGCCGCCGATGGCGACACCCGCTGCCGTTTCTGGGTCGTAACTCCCTTCAACCGGCGCCGCGCGACGAGCGGCAACGGCTCCATGGTCGCTTTCGAGGCGGAAACGCGCTCGGCGGTGGATGCTTTCCATGCGGCAGCAATTGCGGCCGGTGCTATCGACGAAGGCAAGCCGGGGCTGCGCTCCTATCACGCGCATTTCTACGCAGCCTATGTCCGGGATCTCGACGGCAACAAGCTGTGCGCCGTCTGTGAGAAAGCCGAAGAACCGCCCTTTATTTGACAGCCTGTTCCGCGTTGATCGTCGGCGGCACGCGCTTGGCGCGGTGGCCTGAAACGGAAGCCCCTGCGTCCTTGGCCATGCGGGCAAAGGGGATGGTTGCGATCACGGTCAGGCCGGCGATGACGAAGAAGGCGATGTGGAAATCGACGACCTGGAGCTCTGCGCCGCGGAAATAGATAGAGGTCTCCAGGATCGAGGCGGCGAGGGCAACGCCGAGTGCCAGGCTGATCTGCTGCATGACCGAGGCCATCGATGTTGCCTGGCTTGCCTGCGCATCGTCGATATCGGCAAAGGCCAGCGCGTTGACGCCGGTGAACATGAAGGAGCGGGAGAAGCCGCCGAGCAGCAGCACGCCGATGATGACGAGATGCGACGTTTCCGGCGTGAAGAGGCCGGTGGCGGCGGTCACGACCGTCGTCACCGCACCGGCGCAAAGTAGCGTGGTGCGAAAGCCGATCGCCTTGTAGACGCGGCGTGCGATGAACTTGGTGGTGATGGCGCCGATCGCGCCGGCAAATGTGATAAGGCCCGATTGAAAGGGTGTCAGGCCAAATCCAAGCTGCAGCATCAGTGGCGTCAGAAAGGGCATGGCCCCGACGCAGATGCGAAACAGGGTGCCGCCGGTCGTCGAGGCGCGGAAGGTCGAGTTGTTGAACAGGTTGAGGTCGAGGATCGGCGTCGGATAGCGCCGGGCATGGCGCACATAGAGCACGCCACAGATGATGCCGATTGCCGTGGCCGATATGCCGATGATCGGCGGCAGGGCCGGAAGGCTGACGACCGACAGGCCGAAGACGACGCCTGCAGCCGCAAGGCTGGTCAGGATGAAGCCGTTGAAGTCGAGCTTCGGCGGAGCCGTCGCCTCTATTTCCGGCAGGAAGATCGTCGCAAGCCATACGCCGATGACGCCGACAGGCACGTTGATCAGGAAGATCCAGTGCCAGCTGAAATAGGTGGTGATGAATCCGCCGAGCGGCGGGCCCGCAAGCGGGCCGACAAGGGCCGGGATCGTCAAGAGCGCCATCGCCGAGACAAGCTCGCTCTTCTGTGTGGTGCGCACCAGCACGAGGCGTCCGACAGGGGTCATCATCGCGCCGCCCATGCCCTGCAGGAAGCGCGCGAAGACGAACTCGACGAGGCTGGAGGAGAAGGCGCAGAAGATGGAGCCGACGACGAAGACGCAGATCGCAAGCCGGAAGATCTTCTTGGCGCCGAAGCGGTCCGCCATCCAGCCGCTGATCGGAATGAATACCGCAAGCGCCACCATATAGGAGGTAAGCGCCAGTTTCAGCGTAATCGGCCCGACATGCAAGTCGGCCGCGATCGCCGGCAGAGCCGTCGAGATCACGGTCGAGTCCATCTGTTCCATGAAGAGGGCAACGGCAAGGATCAGGGGGACAATGCGGTTCATAGGCGAATGCCTTGATGGATGCGGGGGCTTCGGAGGCCCGTGCTGTGTAGTCCCAGTTATGGGCTCTGCCAATCCCTCAATCGGTCCCGGTGATACGTTTGGATCACGACTGCGTGAGACGGCTGTTCGGCACCTTCGTCTCCCAAGATTGAAATATGCTTACGCGGCCAGGGCAAGAAATCCGGCTGAGCTATTTGACGTCTGAGCCAGGTGCATGGCTCCCATGCGAAAGCATCTTCTCGAAAATCGAAGTCGATTTTCCAAAGTCTGACGCATAAATTCAAGGTGTTAGAGCGTTCTGCGGCGGTCCGAACGGATGCGCGGCTTTTTAGGCCTGGCCATTTGCCGGGCTTTTTTGCTATTTCCTTCCTGTCATAGACGTGTTACCAGCCCTCGCCAACTTCCATAAACTCATGCACACCGCCGGTGCGGACGATTCGTACCGGGTGGGTCGCATTTTTCTTTCTTGAAGGAATTTGGCCATGGCTCGCATCATAGAAACGCCAACCGGACTGGACGCACTCACCTTCGATGACGTGCTGCTGCAACCCGGTCATTCCGAAGTCCTTCCGGGACAGACGAGTGTGGCAACGCGCCTCGCACCCGACTTCGAGCTGAATATCCCGATCATCTCGGCCGCGATGGATACCGTCACCGAGGGCCGTCTGGCGATCGCCATGGCCCAGGCCGGCGGCCTGGGCGTCATTCATAAGAACCTGACGCCGGCTGAACAGGCAGAGCAGGTTCGCCAGGTCAAGAAGTTCGAAAGCGGCATGGTCGTCAATCCCGTGACGATCGGCCCCGACGCGACGCTTGCCGATGCGCTGGCATTGATGAAGATGCATGGCATTTCCGGCATTCCGGTCGTCGAAAAGTCCGGCCTGCTCGTCGGCATCCTCACCAATCGCGATGTTCGCTTCGCATCCGACCCGGCCCAGAAGATCTTCGAACTCATGACCCGCGACAATCTCGTGACGGTCAAGGAAAGCGTCGATCAGCAGGAAGCCAAGCGTCTGCTGCATTCGCATCGTATCGAAAAGCTGCTGGTCGTCGATGGCGAGGGCCGTTGCGTCGGCTTGATCACCGTCAAGGACATCGAAAAGGCGCAGCTGAACCCGAACGCGTCGAAGGATGCGCAGGGCCGCTTGCGGGCTGCTGCTGCCGTTGGCGTCGGTGACGATGGTTTCGAGCGCGCCGAACGGCTGATCGATGCCGGTGTCGACCTGCTCGTCGTCGATACCGCGCATGGTCATTCGGCCCGCGTTCTGGAAGCCGTCGCCCGTGTCAAGAAGCTCTCCAATTCCGTTCGCATCATGGCTGGCAACGTCGCGACCTATGACGGCACCAAGGCGCTGATCGATGCCGGTGCCGACGCCGTCAAGGTCGGCATCGGCCCGGGCTCGATCTGCACGACGCGCGTGGTTGCCGGTGTCGGCGTTCCGCAGCTCGCCGCCATCATGTCGGCGGTCGAGGCCGCCGAGGCACAAGGTATTCCCGTGATCGCCGATGGCGGCATCAAGTTCTCGGGCGACGTGGCAAAGGCCATCGCGTCGGGCGCTTCGGCCGTCATGGTCGGCTCTCTGCTCGCCGGCACGGATGAAAGCCCGGGTGAAGTCTATCTCTACCAGGGCCGTTCCTTCAAAGCCTATCGAGGCATGGGCTCCGTCGGCGCCATGGCACGCGGCTCGGCAGACCGCTACTTCCAGGCGGAAGTGCGCGACACGCTGAAGCTCGTTCCTGAGGGTATCGAAGGCCAGGTTCCCTACAAGGGGCCGGTCTCCGGCGTTCTGCATCAGCTCGCCGGCGGCCTCAAGGCTGCCATGGGCTATGTCGGCGGCAAGGACATCAAGGAATTCCAGGAGCGCGCCACCTTCGTGCGCATCTCCAGCGCCGGCCTGCGCGAAAGCCATCCGCACGACGTGACGATCACCCGCGAAAGCCCGAACTATCCGGGCGTCGGCGTCTGACGATGAAAACGGGCAGCGCAATTCCGCTCTGGATCATCGCGCTGCTCGCGGCTTTCTGCCTCGTCGTTCTCGGCTGGACTACCTTCGGCTACACCGTGCCCTTCGAGCATGAGACCGGCCAGGCGGTGCTTGATACCTATTTCTCCGGTTACGATGTATCTGCCGTCTTTCACATGCAGGCGCTGCTCGATCAGAACGAGACGGCAAGCCGTATTCTCCGGGCCATGTATTTCGGTCCGGAGCTCATCTTTCCAGCTCTGCTGACCGCACTGCTCTTCCTGATTTTTCTACGGCTCGGGCCGATCGAGACATGGCGCGGCCGGCAGGCACCCCGGCTGCTCAGCCGGATCACCTATATCCTGCCTTTCATTTACGGCTTTGCCGATTATGCGGAAAATCTGTCGAGCCTTGTTGCCTTCGGCGATAGCGGTGCTGCAGGCTTTGCCGCACAGATCCTGCCGTGGATGACGAAGCTGAAATTCGCGAGCCTTGCCGTCTGTGCCATCCTCATCGTGCGCGGTGCGATTCTCCTCCGGACACGCCAAGACTGAGCACCGGCAGCGCTTCCTTTTGCGCAATTCCCGGCGCAAAAATCGCTACACTCTTTTGCTGGAGTTGCTCTATCGCGGCCAGCGCCATGCCGGGTTCGAAAGCCTATTCGCGAAGAAATCCCCGAGCGCTTCCACCTTCGCCGGCCGGGCGCGCGCCGTTGGCGTCACGAAATAAAGCGCGCCCTTCGGCAGGCTCCAATCGGTCAGGATCGCTTTCAGGCGTCCATCGACCAGATACTCATAGGCCATGAATTCCGGCAGCTCGACAATGCCGAGACCGCGTAAAGCCATAGGTATCAGCGCCTCCGAATTGGTTGCTCTCAGCGGCCCCGTCGGCACGACGATCTCCTCTTCTCCCGCCGTGTTGCCGAAGCGCCAGATATCCTGCCGCGGCCGATAGGCGTAGCCGAGGCAATGATGGGCGGCAAGCTCGCGCGGATGCTGCGGGCAGCCATATTTCTCGAGATAGGAGGGGGCTGCGAGAATGAACGGTGCCACCGGCGCCAGCCGCTTTGCAACCAGCGAGGAATCCGGCAGCACCGCGATGCGCAGGGCTGCATCGAAGCCTTCGCCCACGAGATCGACCACCGCATCGCTCATATGCATATCGATCGAGACATCGGGGTAAGTCTCGAAGAAATCGGGCAGGATCGGCGCCAGCCACTGCCGCCCGAAGACCATCGGCACGGCAAGGCGGATCAGCCCGCGCGGCTGGCTGGAAAGTTCGCGTGCCGCATTCTCCGCCGCTTCCGCCTCCGCATAGATGCGCTGCGCGCGGTCGACGAGCCGCAGGCCGAAATCGGTCAGCGCCAGTTGCCGGGATGTGCGGTTGAAGAGCCGCGCCCCGAGCCGGTCTTCCAGCCTGCTGACCGCCCGCGACACGGTCGGCACAGACACGCCGAGGGTCTTGGCGGCACGAGCGAAGGAGCGCTCCTCTGCGACCTTGGCGAACATCGCCAGCCCCTCGAAATCCGGAAAACTCATCGTTTCATTCCTGCAATGATACCTTTCATTTCTTTCTATTCAGAAACAAAAGCGGCGTCCACATCTTCAGTTCAGTCGAACAACAGGAGACGACAATGACCCAAACACTGAATGGATCGCAGAGACTGAATGGAAAGATCGCGGTCATCACCGGTGCTACTTCAGGCATCGGCCTTGCCACCGCAAAGCGCTTCGCAGCCGAAGGCGCGCGCCTCTTCATCACCGGTCGCCGTAAAGAGGTGCTGGATGCGGCTGTCGCCGAGATCGGTGGCAACGTGACAGGCATCCAGGCGGACTCGGCAAAGCTTGCCGATCTCGATCGCCTCTACGATCAGGTGAAGGCAGAGGCCGGCCGCATCGACGTGCTCTTCGTCAATGCCGGCGGCGGCTCGTTTGCGCCGCTCGGCGCCATCACCGAGGAACAGTACGACGATACCTTTGGGCGCAATGTGAAGGGCGTGCTCTTTACGGTGCAGAAGGCGCTGCCGCTGCTTGGCAAGGGCTCGTCGGTCATCCTGACCGGCTCCACGGCGGGAGCGTCCGGAACGCCCGCCTTCAGCGTCTACGCGGCCTCCAAGGCCGCAATCCGCAACTTCTCACGCAACTGGATCCTCGACGTGAAGGACCGTGGCATCCGCATCAACACGCTAAGCCCCGGCCCTACGGAGACGACCGGGCTCGTCGAGCTCGCCGGCCAGGACAAGGCACAGCAGCAGGGCCTGCTGGATTATATGGCCTCGCAGGTTCCGATGGGCCGCGTCGGCCGCCCGGAAGAAATCGCCGCAACCGCTCTTTTCCTCGCTTCCGATGACTCGAGCTTCATCACCGGCGCCGAAATCTTTGTCGACGGCGGTATCGCCCAAGTCTGAAACTCCTGATGGTCTGAATGGTACCACGGCCCGCTTTAAAGCGGGCCGTCTTGGCTCTGGCATCCGTCCCGCCTTTCCGCTACTGCTCCCGCAGTCGCCGAAATAAGAGGAATGATTGATGACCGGCTTTGAGATGTTCTGGCCCCTGCTTGCCCACGTCCTGCTGGTCTATCTCCTCTACGGGCTGCTCAGCCTGCGCCGGGGCAAGGATGTCCGCGAAGGCCGGATGAAGAAGGCCGGTTACCGCGAAAATCGCGATGAGCCTGTCGAAAGCCTTTACGTCAAGAACAGCATCGCCAACCAGTTCGAGTTGCCGGTGCTCTTCTATGCCTGCTGCATTCTTCTTTACGTTACCGAGGCTGATAATCTGGTTGCCGTCGTGCTTGCCTGGCTTTTCGTCGCCCTGCGATATGCTCATGCCTATGTGCATGTCACCAGCAACGATCTGCGCTTGCGCAGCCCGCTCTTCGCCGCCGGTTTTGTCGTGCTCGGTGCCATGTGGGCGTGGCTTGCCGGGTGGATGCTGTTCTCCTGATCCGGAGCCGGCAGTAACACAGTTTTGTTCCTGCGTTATCGGGCACTGACCTATGTTCTCTCCTGCCGATTGGGCGCGAGGTAGAGACCAGAGGAGGACTGTCATGGAAAAGCCCGTCATTACGCAGGCAATGATCAACGCCTATGATGAATATACTCATCTGACGTTGGATCGCCGCAGCTTCATGGACAAGCTCACGAAACTTGCCGGCTCGGCAACTGCGGCTGCGGCCATCGCGCCGCTGCTCGCCGCCAACAAGGCAGCCGCCGAGATCGTCGCCGAAAATGATGACCGCCTGATCGGGCAGGATATTACCTATCCCGGCAGCAGCGGTGACATGAAGGGCTATCTGGTGCAGCCGAAGAATGCCTCCGGCAAACTCGGCGCCGTCATCGTCATCCATGAGAACCGCGGCCTCAACCCGCATATCCGTGATGTCGCCCGCCGCATCGCGCTAGAAGGCTTCGTGGCGCTTGCGCCGGATTTCCTCTCGCCGCTGGGCGGCACGCCTGAGAATGAGGATCAGGCGCGCGACATGTTCAGCAAGCTCGATGCGGCCACGGTTGCGGCAAACGGCAAGGCGACGGTTGTCTATCTCTCGAAGCTCGATGTGACGAACGGCAAGGTCGGCGCAATCGGCTTTTGCTGGGGCGGCGGTGCCGTCAACAATCTCGCGGTGAAATCACCGGAACTGAAGGCGGCCGTCGCCTATTATGGCGCCCAGCCGCCGGCGTCGGACGTGCCCAATATCAAGGCGGCGCTGCTGCTTCACTACGCCGGCCTCGATGACCGCATCAATGCCGGCATCGAAGCCTACAAGAAGGCGCTGGAGGAGAATGGCAAAAAATTCGAGATCTATATCTATGACGGCGCCAACCACGCCTTCAACAACGATACGTCCGCTGCCCGTTATGACAAGGCGGCGGCCGATCTTGCCTGGGGTCGCACGGTCAAATTCCTGAAGCAGAACCTCGCCTGACCTCGCTTCGGCAGTATACCGCGCGGCAACGAAGCGGGCCGGCGAGCAGTCAGCCGGCCCTCTGAATGAAGTGCTACGAGGTCTCTTTGGACTGACCAAAACGGGGTGTAATGCTCCGTTTCGCCTGTGCTCTTGCCATTGGTTAAAATCCGACCATTTCCATTTACGACGGATGAATACGTGCATGTCATATCGACCTCACGCGCCGGTATGACACCTCGCTTCCGTCGCTCAATAACAAGACAGATGGGAACCAAATGGGCGCGGAGAGTTCGGATCGCATTGCGCTTCGCAGGAAGCCGAAACAGGAGCGCAGCATCCAGCGGCTGGATCTGATCCTCAACGCCGCCGCCACCATCATCGCCGAAAAGGGCGTCAGCGCCATGCGTATGACCGAGCTTGCGGTCGCCGCAAAGGTTCCGATCGGGTCTGTCTATCAATATTTCCCGGAAAAGGCGGCGATCGTCAAAGCGCTGTTCGACCGTCACGCCCAGGCGATCCAGCAGAAGACGGCGGAAATGTTCGCCAACGTTCAGTCCGTCGACGAAGCGCTCGACCTGATCGCTACAATGATAGATTGGTATTATGCCGAATATCGCAACGATGCTGCCTATCTCGGTGTCTGGATGGGCACGGAAACGGATCAGGATCTTCTGCGCCTGAACATCGAGCATAGCGGGCAGGTTGCAGAGATCTTTCAAGCCGCCGTGCGCCGCTTGGCGCCGGAATCTTGCGATGAGCAGATGCAAGCGCGTACTTACCTTTTCAGCCACCTGATCGGCGCGGCCATCCGCCTTGCGGTCCTCAGCGAAGACGGTTTCGGAGAGCGTATCCTTGATGAATGGAAGCGCGTCATCCGCGCTTCCCTCTTTGCTCCGACCTCCGCTTCGGCAGCCTGATATTACCAGCTCGGCATCATGCTGGCCGCAGCCTTGAGCCGCGGATAGTGACGAGCATAACCCGTCTTCACATCCTGCTCCAATCCGTCTTCGATGACGGTCGGCGTGATGTTGTCCAGGCAGGCTGTGATATGCGCAGTGATCGCATTCATCAGCGACAGCGAAACGCCGGGCCGCTTCATGATGCCGATTTGCACCGGCGGCAGTGCCGGGAAGCCGTCCGCCTGGCTCAACACCTTCATGCCCGTCCGCAGCGCCGATTCCGGCATGACCGAAACCGCCATGCCGGCGAGCACCGCGGAAGCGACAACAGTGCAGGACCAGCTCGTGAACAGGACCTGATACTCGCGGCCGACCGCATCGAGGGCCGAGCAGGCGAGCTGGCGCCACTGGCAGTCGCGCCGGCCGACGGCAAGCGGCACCGGGGCGTCGTCGCGGATCGGATGGTTGGCCGAGCTCACCCAGCAGAGCGGCTCCGTGCGCACCACGTCCGAAATGCGTTCGCGCGGATTGTGGGTGACGAGCGCGATATCGAGTTCGCCCTTGTGCATGCGCTCGGCCAGGTCGACCGAAGGCTCGCAGACGATATAGAGCTCGACATTCGGATGCGTCTTGGCGAAGCGGCCGATGATCTCGGGCATGTAGCGGTCGGCATAATCGTCGGGCGTGCCGATGCGCAGGGTGCCTTCCAGCCTGTTGTCGTCGAAGGCGGCGATCGCCTCATTGTTCAGGCGGATGATCCGGCGCGCGTAATTGAGCAGCTTTTCGCCCTCGACCGTCAACCGATTGCCGCGGCCGTCCTTGATGAAGAGCTGCTTGCCGATGCGCTCTTCCAGACGGCGCATCTGCATTGAGACGGCCGACTGTGTCTTGTAGACCTTGTCGGCGGCCTTCGTGAAGCTGCCGGAGTCCACGATTGCGATGAAAGTCTGCAACTGGTCGATATCAAGCGGCGCCGACATGATCATGTCCATCCATAAAGATCGCTGATGCTAATCATTAGAAACATTCGTTGGACTGATCAATAGCTCTTTGGCATCTTCGGGATGCAAATCAAGCAAAGTGAAGGACAGACGCCCTGCCTGTCCAGCCTGTGACCAGCCTTCACCCCACCTGCACGACCTCGCAGGCGGGGCGGGCTGTTCTGCGCCCGAAGAAAGGAGAGTTCGATGCGCACTCATGAACAGACACTAGAACTCGACTGCGGCAAGCTCGCCCCGACGTTTACCCAGCGTCTCATGGCCGCCCTTGCGCCGCTGGCAGCCGCTCTTCGCATTGTGCGCAATCGCTCGCAGGTGAATGGGCTTTACGACCTCGATGATAATCAGTTGCGGGATATCGGCCTGACGCGGGCCGATCTTACCTCCGCTTTCCTTGCTTCGACCTTCTTCGAAGATCCGTCGGAGCATCTGACGCAGGCAGCCAAGCGCCGCTGGCGCACCTCGGCCACGCCCCCCTACAGGGACTGAGCGCACACGTTTCCCCGCAGGGTGATAGCCAATAGCCCTGCCGCTTAACCCGGTGATCGGCTTTCCCAGCCATCTCCGGGTTTTTTTATGTCTTGGCAGCGGGAGAAGGGTCTTCAGGGGAGGTCGCCGTCTTCGGCCGGTAGGCCTCAAAAATCGCTTCGAGGCCCTTTTGATAGCTTTTCTGCACTTCGAGACCGCTGTCGAACATGGTGTTCAGCATCTGCGCGTAGCTATCGTTTTCGGCCTTCGGCTCCTCCTTCGGCGGCTCGGCAGCCTTCGCTGCCGGCTGTTGAAGCCCCGCCATCATGTCCTGGAATGCCTTGGCGAAAGGATTGTCGAGGAAGGGATTCGCCGGCTGCGGCTGAGGTTCCGGCTTCGGCACGCTGAACATCAGCTGCATGGCCTGAGTGAACGGATTGTCGAAAATGCTGGGTTCGGGTGCCGCTTTCGGCTTCGGTGCAAAGCCGGTGCTCTCTAGCCATTTCTGGATCGTCTCGCCCATGGCGGTATTGACGAAAGGATTGACCGGCGAGGCCATCTGACCGGTCGATTGCTTGAAAAGCCCGCCCATCAGCGTTCCGGCCATGACTGGCAGCATCTGCTTGTAGATTTCCTGGCCGATGCCGGTCATCTGTGCCGCCTGCGCGGCAACGGCGCGCGAGACTTCCTTGGAACCGAAAAGCTGGGAGAGGACGTTGTTGCCGTCGGAAATGCCTTCGGGTGTGAAAGCCTTGCTCATGTCCTCGAAATATTTGGCATAATTGCCTGATGCCACCGCCTGCATGAGGCCGACGAAATCATAGGGGTTGCTGGTGCTGCGCTTGAGGCCGGCAGAAAAAGCCGGCATCAACGCTGCCATCGCCTTCGCCGCCTGTTCCTGTGCGAGGTTGAACTGCCTAGCGATGGCATCCATCGCCGCCCCGTTCTGCGCCTGCATCATCATGTCGAAAAGCGGCAGCATGAAAGTCCCTTTCCCAGATTCGCGGCACATATGCCACTATAGCTCGAAATGGGAATGCGCAAACGGCTTTTTGGAAAGGGCGAACCGCCTCTTAGTATTGATATTCCTGGAAGACCGGTTCGACCGAGCCGTTCCAGCGGCCGTGATAAAGCGCCAGCAGATCCTCGGCCAGCGTCGCCTTCTTGGCCAGAACCTCGTCGAGTGGCTGAAGGAAGACGCTTTCGTCAACGCCGTCGCCGTTCAGCCTGTTGCGCGCCTTGAGACCCGCCCGGGAAATATTGACGACTTCACGCGCCGTCTCGATCAGCGCGTGGCCGCGGAAGGTGGCTTTAAGGCCGTCGTCCGGCACCACGTTGCGCAGAGCATTGACCTCGTCGAATCTCCAGTCCTTCGTCAGTTCGTCGGCCGCCTCGAGAGCGGCATCGTCGTAGAGCAAGCCGACCCAGAAGGCCGGCAGGGCACAGATACGCCGCCACGGACCGCCATCGGCGCCGCGCATTTCGAGAAAGCGCTTCAGGCGCACATCGGGGAACAGCGTCGAAAGATGGTTCGTCCAATCGCCCATCGTCGGCTCATATGCCGCGATCTCGCCCTTCAGCGCGCCGTTCATGAACTGGCGGAAAGTAACATGCGTCGCGCGGTGATAATGGCCGTCGCGCATCACGAAATACATCGGCACGTCGAGCGCCCATTCGGCATAGTCCCTGAAACCGAAATCGTCGCGGAACGTGAAGTCGAGCAGGCCGCTGCGCCGGTTGTCCACGTCGCGCCAGACATCGCCGCGCCAGGAAAGCGCGCCGTTCGGCTTGCCTTCGGTGAAGGGAGAGGAGGCGAAGAGCGCGGTCGCCAGCGACTGCAGCTTCATCGACACGCGCATCTTGCGGCGCATATCCTCCTCCGAGGAGAAGTCGAGGTTCACCTGGATCGTACAGGTGCGGTACATCATGTCGAGACCACGAGTGCCGACCTCAGGCATGTAGCCGGTCATGATTTCGTAGCGCGACTTAGGCATATGCGGGGTTTCCGCATAGGTCCATTTCGGGCTGCCGCCGATCCCAAGGAACCCGATGCCCATCGGCTCGGCGATCTCGCGCACCTGTGCCAGATGCTGGTTGGATTCCTTGCAGGTCTGGTGGATGTTTTCGAGGGGCGCGCCCGAGAGCTCGAACTGGCCGCCGGGCTCGATCGAGATGGCGCCCATGCCGCTTTGCTCGCCAAGGCCGATGATATTGTCGCCGTCCAGGATCGGCTCCCAGCCGCTCTTGGCCTGCAGGCCTTTCAACAGCGCTGAAATGCTGGCCTCGCCGAAATAGGGAACCGGACTGTTGTCCTTGCGGAAGAAGACGAACTTCTCATGCTCGGTGCCGATGCGAAAACGCTCCTTCGGCTTATTGCCGGCGGCGAGATAATCGGTCAGCTCCTGAACCGAAGAGATCGGCGTCTGGTCGGTAGTATCGCGAGCCATGAAAGTACCTGTATTCGAAGGCGCCGGGGCCGGGGCAGTTGGAAGGGTGATTAGTGCGCAAGCCAACCAAGTTGCAAGTGAAATTGTTTCAACAGGTCATCAAAAAAATAGCGGCGCCTTAGCCCAATCGGCATGCGGCACTCAATTCCAGTCGCCGATGGCAGCCTGTATCACCGCCATGGCTGCGACGGCAGCCGTATCGGCACGCAGGATGCGCGGCCCGAGCGGAATAGCGGTCACGAAATCGAGGCTGCGCAGCCGCGTCCGCTCCTCTTCCGAGAAACCGCCTTCCGGGCCCACCAGCAGCGCGAGCTTCCTTTCCCTCACCCGGGAAAGCAGCGGCAGCGGATTCTGCCCGGCATCGCCCTCGTCACAATAAATGATGCGACGGTCTGAAGACCAGCGGTCGAGCAGATCGGCAAGGCGCACCGGCTCGGCGACTTTCGGTAGGCCGAGGATGCCGCACTGTTCTGCCGCTTCGATAACATTGGCGCGGATCTTGTCGAGATTGGTAATCTTGCCCTGTACATGCTGGGTCATGACCGGCTGCAAGAGGCCGGCGCCCATTTCCACCGCCTTCTGGACTAGATAATCCATACGGCCGACTTTCAGCGGCGCGAAGAGATAGTGAAGGTCGGAAGGAGCAGGCTGCGGCCGGGTTTCCTCGGTCGCCGTCAGCAGGATGCGCTTGCGGGTCGGGAAGGAGAGGTTCGCCTTCCATTCTCCGTCGCGGCCGTTGAAGAGCAGGATTTCCGCGCCCTCTTCCATGCGCAGCACGTTGGCAAGATAGTTGAACTGGTCGGAATTGGCCTCGAAGGCGGCGCCTTTTGACAAGGGAACATCGATGAAAAGCCGCTGCATGCGGAAATTGGCGCGCATTCTGAAATCCCGACTTACATGAAGAGCGCGAACATAACCCAATAAATCACTGCCGCAAGCGCGGCCGAGACCGGCACGGTGATGATCCACGCCCCGACGATCGTCATGAAATGCGAGCGTCGGACGAGATAGCGTCGCCTGGCTTCATGAACGTTCGGCTCCGGCTCTTCGATCTCGAAAGTCTCGGCCTTGCGACGCACGAATTCGATACGGCGCTTTGAATAGCGCGTGTACCATTCGCGAAAAAAGCCGACCCCGAAGACCGAGCCGACGGCAATATGGGTAGTACTGACCGGCAGGCCAAGCCAGGAGGCGACGATGACGGTGAAGGCGGTCGACATAGCAACGCAATAAGCGCGCGTCGGATCGAGCTTGGTGATTTCCGAACCCACGAGCCGGATAAGGCGCGGCCCGAACAGCAGGAGGCCGACCGAGATGCCGAACGCGCCGATCAGCATGACCCAGAGCGGCGGGCGGCCGATCATGCTGCTGTCGGCGATACCAGCCGAATGAACGATTGCCGAGAGCGGGCCGACCGCGTTGGAAACGTCGTTTGCGCCATGCGCGAAGGAGAGCAGGGCGGCCGAGCCGATCAGCGGAAAATGGAACAATGTCCGAAGCGAGCTGCGACGATTTTCGAGATTCTCTGACTGCCGCAGGACGGCAGGCCGCACGGCCAGCCAGCTGACGATGCCGATTCCGATACCGATCAGGAGGATCGTCAGCGACGGGTATCGTCCATGCGGCGAGAGCTGCAGCACCATATAAGCCATGAAACCGCCGGCCATCACGGCGATCATGACAGGCACCCATTGCTTGGCAGCGGCGATCTTGTCCTCGCGATAGATAATCAGGGTCTTGACCAGATAGAGGAGCCCTGCGGCGATCAGCCCGCCGATCAATGGCGACGTTATCCAGCTCGCGGTGATTTCCAGCATCACCCGCCAGTTGACCGGGTGGAGCCCGACCGCTCCGATGCCGGCACCGATCACGGCGCCGACGATCGCGTGGGTGGTCGAAACCGGCGCATTCATCCAGGTGGCGAGGTTGATCCAGAGCGCGGCGGCCATGAGCGCAGCCATCATAATCCAGCCAAGCATGGCCCGTGGCACCGCCACGGTATCGACGATACTGGAGGAGATCGTCTTGACGACTTCGCCGCCGGCAATCGTCGCACCCAGCACCTCGAAGATGGCGGCTATGATCAGCGCCTGCTTCATGGTGATGGCGCGGGCGCCAACGGCCGCGCCCACATTGTTGGTCACGTCGTTGGCGCCGATATTCATCGCCATGTAGGCGGCGAGGGCTGCAGCCGCGATCACAAGCACTGCGCCCGGTCTGTCGAACACGTAAACGCCGGCAAAAAGCATGGCGAGGCCGAGAAAGATCAAGCCAAGCCCCGGCGCTACCAGCCGTCGCGAAACATATTTGGCAGCATCCTCGACATGGGTGACCTTGTCGAGATCCTTATCAAGCGTGCGTTTCGTAAGGACGGCGTTGCGTTGCTGCATTCTGGTTCCTGGCTGAGCATTGCTTTTGCGCTGCCATGCTTAGCAGCACAAGATGGCAAGACTCATTCTGCCGGAATTTGTTTCGGCATCCTGCCGGAACGCCGCTCCGCCATGCGTTGCTTGAAGGCAAGGAAGAGATCGCGCAGATCGGGTTCGTTCACGCGTTTGACGGCCTCATCGCAGGAAACCCACTCGATCGTCCTTTCACCCTTTTCCTTGAAGTTCTTCGCCATGCTTGTCACTTCAAGAGCAAAGACCTGGACCTTGCAGGTTACTTTGAGACCGTCGCGCAGAACCTTCGAATAGGTGTAGTGGCCGAGCGTTTCCGTATCGACCGTGCCGTGTATGCCGGCCTCCTCGAAAGCTTCCTGGGCTGCCACCTCATAGGCACATTTGCGCGCCATCGGCCAACCCTTAGGGATCACCCAGCGGCCCGTGTCGCGGCTGGTCATCAACAGAACTTCGAGCTCGCCCGTCTTCTTTTTGATCCGATAGCAAAGCGCAGCATATTGCTGTCGCGGCGGACGCCGAAACATCAGTTGCACATCGGAAGCCAAGCGGGCAAGAAGAGTCAATTGTCGGTTCACCTTTACGATCGTCAAGCCGAGTCGTTACTATATTAGTATGATATGGAAAGCTTGCGCGATCCATACGTTCAAAACGGCCGGCACAAGATTTGATTCATTGTACATAGGGAAAATCGAAGCTCGGCAGGTTCGGAAATTCCGCCATTTCCTGTCCCGAATGCGTCGTTTGCGCAGGTGTACAATATGGGCCGATCCGGCATCCTAATCAATGTCGCGATCATTTGTTCCAGCAGCATTTTCCGAAGTGTGGCAACCATGAGACTCCCACCCCTCAATGCGATCCGCGCCTTCGAAGCGGTCTGTCGTCACGGCAGCATTCTGAAGGCGGCCGAAGAACTGGGTGTGGTGCGCGGCGCCGTGCGCCAGCAGGTATCGACACTCGAAGATCACCTGGGCAGCAAGCTCTTCGTGCGTGACGGCCGCAGTCTGGTTCCGACCGAAAAGGCGCGCGCCTTTGCCGAGGCAGCAGGAGTGGCGCTTGCCATGTTGAGACGCGCCGCCGAAGAATTCGAAGAGGCGGACAAACGGCGCATTCGTATTGGCGTGCCCTCGGCTTTCGCAATCTGGTGGCTGATGCCGCGTGTGGCCGACATGCAGGCAAGCCTTGGTGATATCGAGATCGATATCGTGCCGATGACGGTGGTCGAACCCTTGTCGCAACATCCTGACTTTGATGCGGTGATCATGGGCGGCGAGATCAGATCCTCGGCCGGTATCGCCGAGACACGCTTCATGGAGGACGAATTCGGTCCTGTTGCAACGCCCCCAATGGCCGCCAGGCTTGCAGTGGATGTTGCGGCCTTGGCGGCATCAAACATTCTTGTCAGCCGCAGCGCGCCAAAACTCTGGACGGAATGGTTTGCAGAAAGTGGCACGCCGCCTGTTGCCTTTTCCCGTCGCCGGGAGTTTGAAGATATTGTTCTGGCTGTCGGCGCTGCCCGAGCGGGCCTCGGCGTTGCGATGGCGCCGAAAGCCTCGATCGGGGACGATCTCGCCCGCGGCATTCTGGTCGCCCCTTACGGCTTCATCCGTCGGCCTGCCGGCTACAGCCTCTGCTGCCGGATATCAGACGCGAAACGGCCGGCCATCGCGGCGCTCCGCAGCTGGCTGCTGCGCTCAGGCGGCGCGTCCTGAAAGAGCAGTTTTTCTGCCCTTTCATCAGAAGTATCTCCATGCCCGTCCTATCTTTGCCTCGCTAGGACAGAGGGGAACGAAAGGGCATGAGATGGAAGAACCTGCGACACGCATAGACTGGATCGGTAATAGCTGCCGCCTGCTGAAGGCAACGGCGGCGGAACTCAAAAGGACGCGCCCCTTTGCCGGTCTTTCGATCGGCACCGGCATCCATCTGGAGCCGAAGACGGCCGCTCTGCTGATGACCCTGCGGGCCGGCGGGGCGCGGCTGATCTGCACCGGCAATCTGAACAGTACGCAGCCGGCAACCGTGGAATTCCTGCGCGCGCATGGCGTCACTGTCTTTGCGACCCAGACGACCGATCCAGTCGCCCATGCGAAAAGCCTTGAGGCCGTCGTTGCCGAGAAGCCCGATCTCCTGCTGGACAATGGCGGCGATCTTTTCGCCATTGCCGCCGACAAGCCCTATGCCAATCTGCTCGGCGGCACCGAAGAAACGACCTCGGGCCGCACCCGGCTGCTGCCGATGCGCGAAAAGCTCGCTATGCCGATCCTCGTCATCAACGACAGTCCGATCAAGCAATTCGCAGAAAACAGGCATGCTGTCGGCCAGAGCCTGTTCGAAAGCTATATGCGCTTCACCAACCGTTCCACCAATGGCAAACGCGTGACCGTCTTCGGTTACGGCGCCTGCGGCAAGGGCACCGCAACTGCGTTCCGCAATGCCTTCTCGACGGTCAGCGTCGTCGATATCGATCCCGTCACCAGACTTGAGGCGCATCTCGACGGCTTCGTCACGCCGCTCCGCGAACAGGCGATTCGCTCGGCGGACGTGATCGCCACTGTTACGGGTTTCCCGAACATCGTCACAGCAGCCGATCTGACGCTGATCAAGGACGGCGCAATCCTCATGAACGGCGGACATTTCCCGCATGAGATCGATGTGGCCGCTTTCCGCAGCCATCCCGACATTGTCGATATCGACCGTTATGAAGCCGATGATATCGAGACCTTCCACCTGAAGGACGGCCGCTCATTCCACGTTCTCGGCGGCGGCCATATGGCCAACCTGGCCGGCCCGCGTCCGCTTGGCAATTCCGTGGAATCCATGGACCTCGGCTTCACCCTGCAGGCCCGCTGCCTGGAGCGGGTCGCAAAGCGCGGCGTCGGCGCCGAATCCTGCCTCGTGCCGGTTCCGGCGGATATCGATGCGATGGTTGCGAGCGCCTACCTCGATCTGGCGCGCTAGAGCAATTTCAGCAAAAGTGCATCGTGATTTTGCGTCCGGAATTGCGGAAGGTCGTCAGATGTCGACGACCACCTTGCCTTCAGCCTGCCGGCTTTCGAGCAGCCGGTAGGCTTCGTCCACGTCTCCAAGCGAAAATTGCCGCCGGTCGAGATTCGGCATCAGCGAGCCGGCTTCGACGCGTGATGCGACCTGCTTCAGGATCTCGCCATGATGGGCGCGATCTTCACCCGTCAGCAGCGGCGCCAGCGTGAACACGCCGGAATAGGTCGCGCCCTTGAACGACAACGGTGCCAGCGAATGCGTGCCCCAACCCAGGCTGGTGACGACATGGCCAAACTTGGCGACAGCCTGGAAGGCGGCGTCGAGCCCCTTGCCACCGATCGTGTCATAGACGATGTCGAAGCCTTTTCCGTCGGTATACCGGCCGACATAAACTTCCGTCGTCTCCATGGCATAGTCGATCGGCGTTGCCCCGATGCTGCGGATATATTCGGCCTTCGAGCCGCCATCGACGGCAAAGACTTGGGCACCGGCGGCAGCCGCCATCTGAACGGCGATATGGCCGACGCCGCCACCGCCGCCGATGACCAGCACCTTTTGCCCGGCCTTCACCTGCGTACGTTCCTCCAGGCCTTCCCAGGCGGTAATTGCAATCAGCGGCAAGGCCGCCGCTTCACGCATGGAGAGATTACGCGGCTTGAGGGCCACGAGTTCGGCATCGACGGCCGCAAATTCGGCGAGCGATCCCTGCAGGCCGCCGACACCACCGGTCATGCCATAGACTTCATCACCGGGGCGAAAGCCTTCGACGCCTGGGCCGACTGCTTCCACGATACCTGCCATGTCGATGCCGAGAATGGCGGGCAGGGGGTGACGGGCATGAGCGGCCTCACCGGCCCTGATCTTCAGATCCAGCGGATTGAGTGCGGCCGCCTTGATGCGGACGAGGATCTGGCCGGCCTGGGTCGATGGCTTCGCGATATCGGCAATCTTGAATTCTGAATTCTGTGCTTCGATAAGCGCGGCTTTCATCGTGCTCATGGAACTCTCCTTGGTTTGCTGGACGCAGAATGCCTCATTGAATTATGAATGAAAATGAAAGATAAAGAATGAAGATCATACAATTTTGTTTGAGGCCAGACCTTTGGAATGGAGCGATCTTAAACTCTTCCTCGCAATCGCGCGCCTCGGAACACTCGGCGCCGCGGCCCGCAGCCTCGGGCTGACACAGCCGACCATGGGTCGCCGCCTGCGGGCGCTTGAGATCTCGCTTGGCCAGACGCTCTTCCAGCGCACCGCCGATGGTTTTGTCCTGACGGACGAAGGCACGACTGTCTTTGCCCATGCCGAGCGCATGGAAGAGGAGGCACTCGGGCTGGAGCGCGAGCTCGCCGGCCAGGGCAGACAGCTCGACGGGTTGCTGCGGCTTTCTTCATCGGACTGGTTCGGCGCCCATGTTCTTTCACCCGTGCTTGCCGAGTTCTCTGCTGCCTATCCCAAGGTCGTCGTCGAACTGCTGACCGACAGCCGACTTCTTAGCCTCTCACGCCGCGAAGCCGATATCGTCTTCCGGATTGCGCCTTTCACCGAGGCCGAGGTCATCTCCCGCAAGCTGCTGCATATCGACTATGGCCTTTATATCCGTCGCGGTCTGCCGCATCCTGTGGCGGGCGATGGCAGAGGCGCCCGGCTCGTCACCATGGACGAGGCCTTCGGTGGCATGCCCGATGTCGGCTGGTTGCAGCGGCTGTTGCCAAAAGCGGATATCGCCATGCGCAGCAATAACCGCGATGTGCAGGCGACCCTGTGTGCTAGAGGCGCCGGCCTTGCCGTCCTGCCACGCCCGCTTGGCGATGCCATTACGGCCATCGAACCTGTCGATCTCGGCGAAACGCCGCCGGGTCGCGATACCTGGGTTGGTTATCACCGCGATATGAAGCGGCTGGCGCGGCTGAGGGCGCTTCTCGATCTGGTCATCGAGCGGCTGGCACAATAATCGTCCGCTTCAGCGCTCCCAGTAAGGGACTGGACCGTAAAGGTCGGCAAGATAATCGATGAACAGCCGAACCTTGGCAGGCAGGAACTGCCGGCTTGGATAGACCGCCGAGAGCGTGACATTGTGCGAGCCCTCGTATGCCGGCAGCACCTGCACCAGCTTGCCGCTCTTCAGTTCCTCGCCGATGTCCCAGGTCGACCGCAGCGCAATGCCGAGACCGGCAATGACCGTCTCGCGGATAACCTCGCTGGAATTGGTAGTCAGCATGCCCTCGGGCCGCAGGCTGAACGCGCCATCCGGGCCATCCAGTCGCCAGACGTCATTGTTATGGGCCGGCAGACACCGATGCTGCTTCAGCTCGTCGATATGTCTGGGCATGCCACGGGCAGCGACATAATCAGGCGAGGCGCAGAGCACGCGGCGCACTGGGGCCAGCCGCCGCGCCACGAGACTGGAATCGGTGAGTTCCGCGATCCGGATGGCGAGATCGAAGCCGCCGCCGACGATGTCGCTGAATTCATCGGTCAGCACCAGATTGATCGCCAGCTCCGGATGCGCCTCCATGAAGGCTTTCAGATACGGCGCGATATGCATGCGGCCGAAGGAAGTGGGGGCGGAAATCTTCAGCGTGCCGTGCATCTGCGCGGAGCGGCCGGAAATATAGAATTCCGCCTCCTCTAACCCCGCCAGAATGCCGAGAACCCGATCGTAGAAGCCCTGGCCGGCCTCGGTGAGCGAAATCTGCCGCGTCGTGCGCTGCAAAAGCCGCGTGCCGAGCCGGTCTTCAAGCCGCTTGATGCGCTTGGAAACGACGGCAGGGGAGAAACCAAGCGCACGGCCGGCGAGCGACATGCTGCCGGTGGAAACGACTTTGGCAAAGATTTCGAGATCACCGAGATTGGTCATAAGCGTCTGTAACTTTTTCCACTTTCGGCATAAGTGCTTAACATTTGCGCCGGTTTCGGGAAAGTGCTAAGCCGAAGCGATCGGTCACAGGGAGGAATTGCGGCCGGTTTTCGTCATGCCGGCCGAGGGAGAACGCCATGTCCGACGCCATTTCGTTTCTCGCTCCGCGCCCCGACGTTCTTGCCCGCCGCAAGGAAATCGTCGCCGATCTCGTTGATCTCCTGCCGCCCGAATGTCTGATCCACGAAGCGCGCGAACTCGTGCCCTTCGAGACAGATGCTTTCGTGTCTTATCGTCGCCTGCCGCTTGCCGTCGCCCTGCCGCGCTCGACGGCGGAAGTCGCAGCCGTCATGAAATATTGCCATCGCTACGGCATTCCGGTCGTCCCCCGCGGCGCCGGCACTTCGCTTTCGGGTGGTGCCATCCCGCAGGAAGATGCCGTCGTGCTCGGTCTGTCGAAGATGAACCGAATCCTGGACATCGACCTTGCCAATAGGTGCGCGGTCGTCCAGGCCGGTGTGACTAATCTCAATATCTCCGAAGCGGTCTCGGCGGACGGTTTCTTCTATGCGCCGGACCCGAGCTCGCAGCTTGCCTGCACCATCGGCGGCAATATCGGCATGAATTCCGGCGGCGCGCACTGCCTGAAATACGGTGTAACCACCAACAACCTGCTCGGCGTCAAGATGGTGCTGACCGACGGCACGGTGATCGAACTCGGCGGCAAGGCGCTGGATGCCGCAGGCTACGATCTGCTCGGCCTCGTCTGCGGCCATGAGGGCCAGCTTGGCATCGTCACTGAAGCGACCGTGCGCCTGATCGCCAAGCCGGAGGGCGCCCGCCCGGTGCTGTTCGGTTTCGAAAGCTCGGAAGAAGCCGGCCGCTGTGTGGCCGATGTCATCGCCGCCGGCATCATTCCCGTCGCCATCGAATTCATGGACAAGCCGGCAATCGAGATCTGCGAGGCCTTCGCCCATGCCGGCTATCCGCTCGATGTCGGCGCGCTCTTGATCGTCGAGGTCGAGGGATCGGAAGCGGAGATGGACGACATGCTGAAAAGCATTGTCGAGATCGCCCGCACCCACGGCGTCAAGACGGTGCGCGAATGCCAGTCGGCGACCGAGGCGGCGCTCATCTGGAAAGGGCGTAAGTCCGCCTTTGGTGCCACAGGCCGTATCGCCGATTACATCTGCATGGATGGCACGGTGCCGCTTAGCCAGCTGTCCTTCGTGCTGCAGCGCACGTCGGAAATCGTCGCCTCTTATGGTCTGCGCGTCGCCAAT
Source organism: Rhizobium sp. BK650 (assembly GCF_014195325.1). Taxonomy (GTDB): domain Bacteria; phylum Pseudomonadota; class Alphaproteobacteria; order Rhizobiales; family Rhizobiaceae; genus Rhizobium. The sequence continues at coordinate 695,106 of NZ_JACIBK010000002.1, forward strand.
GTCTTCCATGCCGGCGATGGCAATATGCACCCGCTCATCCTCTTCAATGCCAATGATCCCGAAGACGCGGCAAGGGCCGAGGCGGCCGGCAACGATATCCTGAAACTCTGCGTCGACGCCGGCGGCTGTCTGACCGGCGAACACGGCGTCGGCATCGAAAAACGCGACCTGATGCGCCATCAATATTCCGAGGCCGATCTTGCCCAGCAGATGGCAGCGCGCGCCGCTTTCGATCCGCAATGGCTGCTGAACCCGTCCAAGGTCTTCCCGCTCGAGGGGCGTTCGGCTGCATGATCGATCTGGTACCGGCAAGCGAAGAGGAGGCCGCGGCCATCATCCGCGCGCATGCGCAAGAGGGCAGGGCGCTCGCCATCAGCGGCGGTGATACGCGTTCTGGTTTCGGCAATGCGGTCGAGGCGAAAGATCGCCTGCGCTCGACTGGCCTGTCCGGCATTGTCTCCTACAATCCCGGTGAGATGGTGATGACTGCGAAAGCGGGCACGCCGCTTGCGGACGTCGAAGCCGCCCTTGCCGGAAACGGCCAGATGCTCGCCTTCGAGCCGATGGATCATCGCGCTCTGATGGGCACCTGCGGCGAACCGACGATCGGCGGCGTCTTTGCGGCCAACGTCTCCGGTCCGCGCCGTTTCGTGGCGGGTGCGGCACGCGACAGCCTGCTCGGCATCCGCTTCGTCAACGGCAAGGGCGAAATCGTCAAGGCCGGTGGCCGGGTAATGAAGAACGTTACCGGCCTCGATCTGGTGAAGCTGCTCGCCGGCTCGCACGGCACGCTCGGCTTCCTGACCGAGGTGACTTTCCGTGTACCGCCGTGTGCGAAGACGGAGGAGACCGTCGTCATCTCCGGCCTCAACGATGCCGAGGCCGCAAATGCGATGGCAGCGGCCATGGCTTTGCCTGTGGAGGTTTCGGGTGCTGCCCACCTGCCTTTGACGGTGACCTGGAAATTCCTCGCCGGCAAGCTGCCGGAGGGGGAGGCAACGGCGCTGCGCATCGAGGGCCTGCCGGGTTCGGTGGACTCGCGCGCCGCAAAGCTTCTGTGGGCGATGGGGGCGTTCGGTCAGGCCGCCAGGCTCGATCAGACTGCCAGCCGGCTGCTTTGGCAGGAGATCCGCGACGTGGCACCCTATGCCGATGGAACCGCGCGGCCTGTCTGGCGCGTCTCCATGGCGCCTAGCATCGGCCATCAGCTCGTTGCGGCCCTGAGGCTCGAAGCCGGCGTCGATGCTTTCTACGACTGGCAGGGCGGTCTCGTCTGGATGCGCATGGAAGCCGATCCGGAAGCCGATCTCGTCCGCCGCTTCGTCAAGGCGCTCGGTGGTGGCCATGCGACGCTGATCCGCGCGTCGGCTGAAGCGAGGGCCGGGATATCGGCGTTCCATCCCGAGGAGGAAGCGGTGGCCTTGCTGTCGCGGCGGGTAAAGCAGAGTTTTGATCCGGCGGGAATCTTCAATCCGGGCAAGATGGGATGATGGAGATGCCTACTCGGGAATATGGACGCTTGATGAATCGCACAATGGCGCCTCTTGCTCCCCCTTCGCCCCAGCGGGGAAAAGGTGCCCGCAGGGCGGATGAGGGGGCCTCACCCGCAGAGAGCGCGGAAGGGCAGCGGACGACGTGCCGTGCGGCCCCCTCATCCGACCCTTCGGGCCACCTTCTCCCCGCTGGGGCGAAGGGGACAGCGGAGATCGCGTGAATGCAGACCAACTTCACGCTCGCCCAGCTTGCCGACCCGCATCTCGCCGAATCCGAGCAGATCTTGCGCAAATGCGTCCATTGCGGCTTCTGCACCGCCACCTGTCCGACCTATGTGACCCTCGGCAACGAGCTGGACAGTCCGCGCGGGCGCATCTACCTCATCAAGGACATGCTGGAAAATGGCCGCGCGGCCGACGTCGAGGTCGTCACCCATATCGACCGTTGCCTCTCCTGCCTCGCCTGCACAACGACTTGTCCATCCGGCGTCGACTACATGCATCTGATCGACCATGCCCGGGTCCACATCGAAAAGACCTACAAGCGGCCGTTCATGAACCGGCTGACCCGTGCCATCCTGGCAGCGGTCTTGCCCTATCCCGGACGGTTTCGCGCCGCGCTCACGCTAGCCCGCATCGGTCGTCCCTTCGCCGGCCTGATGCGCGGGCCGGCGTTGAAGCGTTTTGCCGCGATGCTGGCGCTGGCGCCGCGCAGCGTTCCGCCGCCATCGCCATTTGCCCGGCCCGGCCGGCACGAGCCGCAAGGCGAACGCCGTGGCCGCGTCGCGATCCTCACCGGCTGCGCGCAGCCGGTTCTCGATCCCGCCATCAACGAAGCAACCATCCGGCTGCTGACTCGCATCGGCGTCGAGGTCGTCGTGCCCGAAGGTGAAACCTGCTGCGGCTCGCTGGTCCACCATATGGGCCGTGAGGAACAGGCGCTCGCCTCGGCTCGCGCCAATGTCGATGTCTGGACCCGCGAGATGGAGGCCGGCGGCCTTGACGCGATCATCATTACTGCATCCGGGTGCGGCACGACGATCAAGGATTACGGCCACATGCTGCGCCTCGACCTTGCCTATGCCGGCAAGGCGGCGCGTGTTTCGGCGCTTGCCAAGGATATCACCGAATATCTGGCTGGACTCGATCTGCCTGCACATATGCCGAAAGGCATCACGGTCGCTTATCATTCCGCCTGCTCCATGCAGCATGGCCAGAAGATCACCACGGCGCCGAAGCACCTATTGAAGGCGGCCGGTTTTACGGTCCGTGATCCGGCCGAGGGACATCTCTGCTGCGGTTCGGCCGGCACCTATAACATCATGCAGCCGGATATTTCCGCAGCCCTCAAGGCCCGCAAGTTGAAGAACATCGAGGCGACCAAGGCCGATATCATCGCGACAGGCAATATTGGCTGCATGACCCAGATAGGATCCGGCACGGCTATCCCGATCCTGCACACCGTCGAGCTTCTGGACTGGGCCTATGGGGGCGCTGTGCCTGAAAAATTAAGGGATTTGCCGCTAGCCTGAAAGCACCGATTCATTGATGGATCGCAGGGCCGATCTCAGGAGCTTTGACCATGTGGCGTGGATTGATGGTGCTTGCCGTATTGTTCGGCGCGGCTGGTGCAGCGCACGCTGATGTCAGATATTTCTGTTCTGCGGACGACAAGGATGTGCGCTTCACGCTCGAAAGCGCTTTCGCAGATGGAGGCGGCCACCCGCTGATCCATTTCCGTGGTGCGCTGATGCTCAAGGACGCCGGCAAAACCAAGAATTTCGCCAAGCGGATCCTCGAATCGAAGGATCTGACGAATCGCTGGTCGCGCGATGGTGATCTGCGTCTGGAGGTCTTCGCGACGGAAGGTGCTGAAGGTGAAAGCGAGTCTCTGGATCTCGCAGTTATTGCCGGTCAGCACGGCAAGACTTCGCCGAATTTCAGCGGCACTTATGCCTTGCGCGTCGAAGGCAGCACCAGCTTCTTCGTCGTCGAAGGCAAAGTGAGCTGCGGTACGAAATAGGCCCGCAGCTCTGATTCCCATTACCAGTGGTACGAAATACCAACGTTGACCGCGTTGGTGACGATGTTCGTCTTCAGGCGATCGCCGCTGTCGATCGGAACGTCGACGCGCGAATAGGTGCCCTTGTATTCTACGAAGGTCGACCAGTTGTCGGTGATGCGGAAATCGACGCCAGCCTGCGCCTGAAAGGTCACGCCGCCGAATTCGTAGTCGAAGGTCGTGCCCTGGGGACGAGTGACTTCGACATGCGGAATGTTCACACCGACGCCGGCACCGAGATAGGGCGTCCAGCGGCGAGCAGGATCCTTAAAGCGGTAGAGCCCATTGATCGTCAGCAGGTTCAAGCCATCGGTGAATTCGAAATGCGTCCAGCCCGGCGTGCGCGCCATGGTATCGTCGTCGGCATAGACCTTGTCATGGGTGTAGTCGAGAGATACGCCCCAGTTCGGCAGGTTGAAGTCACCCAGCCACCAGGTCACGCGGCCGCCGTAATAGGGCGGGCTTCCGAAGGACTTGCCCTCCCAGCCGGCGCTGAAGGAGGTTCCGTCGGAAACGTCGACATGGCTGTGCGGCGCGGTCTGGTAACCACCGTAGATGGAAAACTCCAGATCTTCGGCCGAAGCCGTGCCAGCCACCAATGCAATCGCCGAAAACGCGATGCCTCCCAGAAGCGTGGTGGAAAGACGCAACGCAGATGTCATTGAATATCCCCGGAATACCAGAAAATTATCTGATCGATTCTCTGGCAGAATTCTGCCTTAAAATCTCAAAAATAAAAAAGGCGCATCCGAATGCGCCTTCATTTTTCCGAAAAGTGTTGCTCATCCGCCAAACATGGTGCGCAGTATATCAATGCCCTTGTCCTGGAAGGCGACATTGCCCTGCTTGTTGCCAGGCCCGACGACGATGACCTTGGTGCCGATCGAAACGCGGTCGTAGAGATGCGCAACATCGTCGTTCATCATGCGGATGCAGCCCGATGACATGTTGAGGCCGATCGTCCAGGGCTGGTTCGTGCCGTGAATACGGAATATCGTGTCGTGGCCACCCTTGTAGAGATACATGGCGCGCGCGCCGAGCGGATTGTCTGGGCCGCCGGGCTGCACGGCCGGAAGATTGTGGCCCTCGCGGGCTTCACGGGCGCGCATCTCGGCCGGCGGCGTCCAGCTCGGCCATTCGGCCATGCGTCCGACCGTCACGACACCCGACCAGCCGAAGCCGTCGCGACCGACGCCGATGCCATAACGCGTGGCGCGGTTGTTGCCTTCGACGAGATAGAGAAACTTGTTGTTGGTGTCGACGATAACAGTGCCAGGTTTTTCGCTGGTGGCAAGACGAACCACGCGCTTACGGAACTGCGGCTTGATCTCGTGGGTCTGCTTGACGCCGCGCACCGCGTCGGTTGCCGTCATGACCGGTTCCGCGCTGACGGTCACAACTGTACAGGACAGCGCAACGGCAGCCGCCGCTGCGAGCCTAAGAAACTGCTTCATTTTCGATACCCTCTCCTTCAGGACCGCGTAAGGCTAGTCAAATCGGGTTGAATTTCAAGTCGGAGAGGTGAGACGCGGTTTTTTGCAGTTCGGCAGGCGGCTGTTCTTGCCGCCCGCCGGGCTTTGTTTGGCCTTTACATCACGATGACGCGGGTGCCGACTTTAACCCGATCGTAGAGGTCGACCACGTCCTCGTTGCGCAGGCGGATGCAGCCGGAGGAGACGGCGCTGCCGATCGTCCAGGGAGCGTTGGTGCCGTGAATCCGGTAAAGTGTGGAGCCGAGATACATGGCGCGGGCGCCGAGCGGATTTTCCGGACCGCCATCCATGCGGGCAGGAAGATAGTGACCTTTGGCAGCTTCGCGGCTCACCATTTCCGACGGCGGCGTCCAGTCTGGCCACTCCGATTTGCGGGTGATCGTGTGCGCGCCCGCCCATTCGAAACCTGGCTTGCCGACACCGACGCCATAACGACGCGCCTTGCCGCCCTCCATGACGAGATAGAGGAAGCGATTATTGGTATCGATGACGATCGTGCCGGGTCTTTCCTTTGTGTCATAGTCGATGATCTGCGGCAGGAACTGCGGCTCGACCTGCCCGCGGATGACGGGAATGCCAGGACGGACGGCCGAAACCGTCTGTGGCGCCGGTTGTGGCGTACGCTGCATGAAGGTGCGGCGCGGTTGGAAGAGACCACGCTGCTGCACGATGACCGGCCGTTGATAGACGATGGGGCGAACCGAGCCGCCGCCGAGCTGGTTGACCCAGGGGGCAGTGAGATCGGGGCTGAGCACGACGGGCGGGCGGTTGGCATAGCGGTCGTCTGCAAGGGCGGCCGTGGACAGAATGCCGAGCATGGCTGCGGCAAGAATAAGGGGTTTCATCATCGGACGAACTCTCTACAAATGACCGAAAATGCGCTGGCGGAATTGCCCGCCTGCGGTCATGCTGCCATCGCGTCCGCCAGCGAATGGTAAATGCGGATTCATTAAAGGGCGAAGGACGGGATAAACTTTTCGTCAGGGTTACCGTTGGGTTTGGAAAGAAGGTTTGCAAATGGTAAAGCCGGGTTCGCAAGCAAAATACGAGACGAAAATATGAGCGAATCCGGCCTTATAACAGGCGAAGACGGCAGGAGCCGCTGCCATTGGCATGCGAATCTGCCTGACTATCTGCGCTATCACGATGAGGAATGGGGCAGACCGGTGACCGATGATATCAGGCTGTTCGAAAAGATCTGCCTCGAAGGTTTCCAGTCCGGCCTTTCCTGGCTGACGATCCTGCGCAAGCGCGAGAATTTCCGCGCCGCCTTCGCCGGTTTCGATTTCGAAAAAGTGGCGCGCTTCGGCGACGAGGACATTGCCCGCTGTCTTGCCGATGCCGGCATCATTCGCCATCGCGGCAAGATCGTCTCGACGATCAACAATGCGCGGCGTGCGATCGATCTGAGGAATGAATTCGGCTCTCTGGCTCGTTATTTCTGGAGCTACGAACCACGTCCCGAGGATCGGCCAGATATCGTCGATCGCGAACATCTCGTTGCCAACCCGACGACTGAAACGTCGGTCAGGATATCAAAGGATTTGAAGAAGCGCGGCTGGACCTTTGTCGGGCCGACCACAGTTTACGCCTTCATGCAGGCAATGGGTCTCGTCAACGATCATCTCGAAGGCTGCTTCTGCCGTGCGGAAGTGGAGGCGATGCGCGCAGCATTGGTACGTCCATGAAGTCGTCGATTATTATGCTTGCCGCAGCGCTGCTTCTTTCCGCTTCTGCAGCCCTGGCGCAAACGCCGCAGCTCGATCCCGGCGAAAAGCTTGAAAAGCTGCAGTTTCCAGCCGTGACCATGCAGCTGAAAGGTTGGACCAAGTTCGGCAACAGCCATGTTTATACGCTGCCCGTACGTACCGGCCAGCATGTGAAGATCAGTTTCGAGACGAAGAGCAAATTCGCTTTTCTTGCGATCTTCGATCTGTCTAAACCCGATGATGAGGCCTTCTTCGGCACCGACGAGGACGGCTCAAGCTACGAAACGACGATCAGGGAAAACGCCACCTGGCTGCTGCGGCCTTATTATTCCAAGGTCTCGCCCCGTCGCGGGCTGGGCGCACCCTACAGTATTCTGATTGAGCCACTTGCCGCTGCGCCCCAGCCTTTGCAGCCGGCGCCCGCCCAGCAAGAGCGGCCATCGCTCTTTCCGAAGCGGAAATAGTTCGCTTGAAGCATGTTGCGCAAATGTGTGCAGCGGTTTGCGGTGACGACATGCGAAAACAACGCTTAAAGCGAGGAAAGCGAACCTGAAAGATCGCCACACGCTTTAGTGCAATCCGTCGATCAACCCATGCAGTTCGCCAAGATGATCGATCTTGCGGAAGCGCGGCGCGTCCTTCGGTTCCTCGACCCGCTCCAAGACCCAGGTGAGCTCATGCGGCACGAAGACGCCGTAGCTTCCGGCGGCAATGGCCGGCACGATATCGGACTTCAACGAATTGCCGACCATCATCGCCCGCTCCGGCCCGTCGCCGACCTTGGAGAAGATGCGCCGATAGGTGACGGCCGTCTTGTCCGAAACGATCTCGACTGCGTCGAAGAAGTCCCCGAGCCCGGACTGGGCAAGCTTGCGCTCCTGGTCGAAAAGATCGCCCTTGGTTATCAACACCAGCAGATACTTCCCCGCGAGCGTCTCCAACGTTTCGCGCACATGCGGCAGGGTCTCGACCGGATGGGATAGAAGATCGCGTCCAGTATCGAGAATTTTGGAGATCACGCTCGACGGCACCTTGCCCTCGGTGATCTCGATTGCCGTCTCGATCATCGACAGTGTAAAGCCTTTGATGCCGAAGCCGTAATGGGCAAGGTTGCGTTTCTCCGCTTCGAGAAGCCGCTCGGAAATCTTTGCTCCATCGGCGAAATCGGCAAGAAGGCTGCTAAAATGCTCTTCCGTCAGCCGGTAATAATGTTCGTTCTGCCAGAGCGTATCGTCGGCGTCGAAACCGATCGTGGTCAATGGTCGGGCGGTCATATGCGCACCTCTAAAAATACGGCAAGCAATCTATTCCCGGCCTGTGTCGAGACAAGGGCGTTGCTGCTGGTTTGAACGAGGCCGTGTTCCATTGAAAAGCGCGACCCGGAGACCTACATGAAGGTTGCCTCACCTTGCAGCCAGCCCCGGCTGTGCCTGTCACGCTCAGGCCAATAATCAAAAAATAGAGTTCAGCAGTCCGCAAGCCCCTATTGCGGCAGACACAAGGGAATTTCTCGACATGCGTTACAATCAACTCGGAAATACCGGACTTTTCGTATCTGAAATCTGCCTTGGCACTATGACTTTCGGTGAAGCCAAGGAAGGCACCATCTGGGGTTCCATCGCCGATGTCGATCAGAAGGTCGCCGATGAAATCGTCCAGCGCTCGCTGGATGCCGGCGTCAATTTCATCGACACCGCAGACGTCTATTCCTTTGGCGAATCCGAGCGGTTGCTCGGCCAGGCGCTGAAGAATCTCGGTGTTCCGCGCAAGGATGTCGTCATCGCCACCAAGGTCTATGGCGTCATGGGCGACAAGCCGAATGATCGTGGCGCCTCGCGCGGTCATATCATGGATTCCGTCGAAGCCAGCCTGAAGCGCCTGCAGACGGATCATATCGACCTCTATCAGATCCATGCCACCGATCCGGTTACGCCGATCGACGAGACGCTACGCGCACTCGATGATCTCGTCTCTCGCGGCATGGTGCGTTACGTCGGCGTGTCCAACTGGCAGGCCTGGCGCATCGCCAAGGCGCTCGGCATTTCCGAGCGCAAGGACTATGCCCGTTTTGAGACCGTACAAGCCTATTATTCGATTGCCGGCCGCGACCTCGAACGCGATATCGTGCCTCTGCTGCAGGAAGAAAAGCTCGGTCTCATGGTCTGGTCGCCGCTCGCAGGGGGCCTGCTCTCGGGCAAGTATGGCCCGGGCGCACCGGGCAATGGCGAAGGCCGCCGCGCCAATTTCGACTTCCCGCCCGTCGACAAGGACCGGGCTTGGGCCTGCGTTGCCGTCATGCGCGAGATTGCTGAAAAACGTGGCGTGAGCGTCGCCACCGTGGCGCTGGCTTACATCCTTGCCAAGCCGTTTGTGACAACTGTCATAATCGGCGCCAAGCGTGTCGACCAGCTCAACCAGAACCTTGCCGCCGTCAAACTGAAGCTCGATGCCGACGAGATCAAGCGCCTCGACGAGGTCAGTGCTCTGGCTGCGGAATATCCGGGCTGGATGCTGTCCCGCCAGGCTGCCGGCCGCCGCCCGGCCGATTTCGAACCGAAGGCCTGATTGAGCGAAGGGCCGCCGTCGACGACGGCGGCCCTTGCATTGCGAAAGCTTACTTGGCGTGTGCCTTTAGCCAGGCATTCATCTCAGCTATTTCCGCCTCCTGGGCCTTGATGACGCTTTCAGCAAGTTTGCGGATCTTTGGATCCTTGCCGTATTGCAGCTCGATCTTCGCCATGTCGATCGCGCCCTGGTGATGAGGGATCATGCTGCGGACGAAATCGACGTCGGTATTGCCGCTGAGTTCGATCATCATGTTCTTGTGCATTCTGTCATTGGCCTCGGTGAAAGCCTGGCTGGACGGACCGTTGCCGCCCATGTGCTTGGCCATATCCATGCCCTGCATATCCTCGGCCAAGGCCGGCACAGCAAAGGCGATAGTGGCGGAAAGTGCGATCAATTTCAGAGACATGAGTATTCCTTCCTCTGTCTGACAATAGGTTGGGTAGCAGCCTGCGGCTGCCGCTCTGCGAGAAGGATCGGTCAGATGAAACGGGGAGGCGGCGCCTGGGGCGCGGGTTTGGTGTCTCTCAGCGCACGATCGAGCGCCGGAGATGGATAGGCGAAAACATGTTTGCCGCCGTCGGCAAACAGATCGGCCACCGGCAGAACCATGCAGGCCGCACAGAGCGGCATATGGGCGATACCCGTGGCGCACGGATCTTTCGCAGAATTGGCCTTGGCTGCCACCTCGGCCATGTTCATGCCATCGGCGTGATGATGCGGCGAGCCAGCCTCGGCCTGAACGGCCATGCTCATCGACGCGCAGGTCGGACAGCCTGCCCATGCGGACATGGTGCTGTAAACCAGCCAGCCGAAGAACATCGCGATAAGAGCCAAAGCGCGCATGCGAAAAACATAGGCAGGTACAAACGAAAAGCCAAGCGCCTCACCACGCAGCAATGACCTTATGAACGATCTGATAGTCGCGGCTTTCCTCACCGAGGGGCGCAACCGGCCAGTCCCAGCGAGCCTTGGCCTCGGGTGGCGCCACGCCATGCAGCAGATCGGCTTCCTCGTGCACCTTGCCGGTGCGATCAATGACGGCATAGGAAATGTCGGTTACCAGACAGGTACGGCAGGGGAGGTCAGCCAGCCCTTGAAGATGCGCCGAGATCAGCCTCTCGACGCTATCGGCCGGCATTCCGGATGAGACTTCGGTTTCGAATTGCCGTTTCACGCCACGCCCGATCTGCGAGAGCAAATTGGCGGAAACGACGAAATCGAGATAGGGTACGCCGCGCAGGAAGCCGAACGGTTCTGGGTCACGACCCGCCTTCAGGTCGTCATAGCCAGAGAGATCGCGCTCGATCAGTCGCACGTTCCGATAGCGCTTGCCCTTCAGCCGCAGGCGCACTGACACCAGATGCACGAGGTCGACAAGAACCACCGTGTCGAAGCTCTCAGCCAGATCCTCGATCGGCACATCTTTGAGCAATCCCGAGCCGAGCACCACGGCAGTCCGCCGCTGCGAGAGCCCTGATATCGCGGCGCGAACTGCATCCTTGCAATTCGCTTCATGTGAGGCCCAGTCCTTGCTGCAGCGGCTCGCGCGGGACCAGAGATTGACCGAATAGCGGATATAGCGGCGGTGCTGGCTGCCCGTAAGCGCTGACGTGGCGAGATACTGCAGGGCTTCCGCGATCATTGATATATCCTGATGACAGGTCGTTTCCGCATCGATCCATCGATTCTGGTCGCCATATCAAGACCCTTGCCCTTGCCGCTCCCCGCCCAATCCGCTAGGAAACCGCCACTGTCACATATGTGGAAATCCCCCGAAATGAACGACAAGCAGAAGAAACCGCAAAAGCTCAAGGCCCGCCTTCCGCGCGGGTTCGTCGACCGCTCCGCAGCCGATCTCCGCGCCGTCAACGAAATGACCGCGAAGATCCGCAAGGTCTATGAGCATTATGGTTTCGATCCGGTCGAAACGCCGCTGCTTGAATACACTGATGCCCTCGGCAAGTTCCTGCCCGATAGCGACCGCCCGAACGAGGGCGTCTTTTCGCTGCAGGACGATGACGACCAGTGGATGTCGCTGCGCTACGACCTGACGGCGCCTCTCGCCCGTCACGTCGCCGAGAATTTCAACGAGATCCAGCTTCCCTACCGCACCTACCGCGCCGGCTACGTCTTCCGCAACGAGAAGCCGGGTCCAGGCCGTTTCCGCCAGTTCATGCAGTTCGATGCCGACACAGTCGGCGCACCGGGCGTCCAGGCTGATGCCGAAATGTGCATGATGATGTCGGATACGCTGGAAGCGCTCGGCATCAAGCGCGGCGACTATATGATCCGCGTCAATAACCGCAAGGTTCTGGACGGTGTGCTCGAAGCAATCGGCCTCGGCGGCGACGACAAGGCCGGTCAGCGCCTCAACGTGCTGCGCGCCATCGACAAGCTCGACAAGTTCGGCCCTGAAGGCGTCGCCCTGCTGCTCGGCCCCGGCCGCAAGGATGAATCCGGCGACTTCACCAAGGGTGCCGGCCTTGACCAGAGCCAGATCGAGAAGGTGCTGTTCTTCGTCGGCATCAAAGACTATGCCGAAAGCGCAGCCCGGCTCGCCGAGTTGGTCGCCGGCACCGAGAAGGGCGTCGAAGGCGTCGAGGAGCTGAATTTCATCGGCGCGCTGGTTACCAGCGCCGGCTACCAGTCCGACCGCATCAAGATCGATCCCTCTGTCGTCCGCGGCCTCGAATATTATACTGGCCCGGTCTACGAGGCCGAGTTGCTCTTCGACGTCACCAACGAAAAGGGCGAGAAGGTCGTCTTCGGCTCCGTCGGCGGCGGCGGCCGGTATGACGGTCTCGTTTCCCGCTTCATGGGCCAGCCCGTCCCGGCAACCGGCTTCTCCATCGGCGTCTCGCGACTGATGACGGCGCTGAAGAATCTCGGCAAGCTTGGCCAGCAGGACATTATCGAGCCTGTTCTCGTCACCGTCATGGATGGCGATGTCGGGGCCATGGGCCGCTACCAGCGTTTCACGCAGGAGCTTCGCGCAGCCGGCATCCGCGCGGAAATGTTCCAGGGCAACTGGAAGAAGTTCGGCAACCAGCTGAAATATGCCGACCGCCGCGGCTGCCCGATCGCCATCATCCAGGGTGGCGACGAGCGCGCTCAGGGCGTTGTCCAGATCAAGGATCTGATCGAGGGTAAGCGCCTCTCCGGCGAGATCGAGGACAACACGACTTGGCGCGAGGCGCGTGTGGCGCAGGAAACCGTTGCGGAAACCGATCTCGTCGCCAAAGTGAAGGAAATCCTCGCCGCCCAGGCGGAGGACCGGAAGAGGGCTGCGAATGCGCAGTAGACCCCTCCCCCACCCCGCCCCACAAGGGGGAGGGGCTCACCGCGGCACTGGCCTGCCAAAGGCGACGTTTGCCTCCGCTTCAACGAATCTGATGTCGTGGGGCGAGCGCTCCAAGTTAGCCCCTCCCACCTGTGGGGAGGGGTTGGGGAGGGGACTTTACCCAGGAGCACAACGATGCCCCTGATCAACCTCCCTGATTTCTCCGGCGAGCTTCTGGACGAATTCTCCGCTCGCAAGGCGGAGCGCATCGACACGCCGGTCATCCAGCCGGCCGAACCGTTTCTCGATATCGCCGGAGAAGATCTTCGCCGGCGCATCTTCATGACGGAAAGCGAGACCGGCGCCAGCCTCTGCCTGCGCCCGGAATTCACCATTCCCGTCTGTTTGCGTCATATCGAGAGCGCCACGGGCACGCCAAAGCGTTATTCCTACCTCGGCGAAGTCTTCCGCCAGCGCCGCGATGGTAGCAATGAATTCTATCAGGCCGGCATCGAAGACCTCGGCGATATCAATCTCGCCAGCGCCGACGCTCGCGCGATCGGCGATGCCGTCGGTATACTTTCCCGCCTGCTGCCCGGCCGGCAGCTCTCCGTCACCATCGGCGATCAGTCCGTGTTCGAAGCCGTCGTGCAAGCGCTCGGCCTGCCGCTCGGCTGGCAGAAGCGGTTGATCCACGCCTTTGGCAACATGATCCAGCTGGAGAGCCTGCTGGCGAGGCTCGTCAGCCCGCAATTCGTGACCGGCCTCGACGACAAGGTCGCTGGCCTCGTTGGCCAGGACGACGAGAAGGCGCTGATCGCCTTTATCGACGAGACGATGCAGGCGACCGGCTATTCCACCAATGCCAGCCGCTCGCCGCAGGAGATCGCCCGGCGGCTGAAGGAAAAGCTCGTTCTCGCCGAGACCCGGCTGGATGACGCGGCCTTCCAGGTTCTGGAGCAGTTCCTGTCTCTGAACGTGCCGCTCGTCAACGCGTCCGCCGCCCTCTCGCATTTCGCTGATGCAGCCGGGCTGAAGCTTGGCAATGCACTGGCGCGTTTCGATGGCCGTGTTGCAGCGCTCTTCAATGCCGGCGTCGATCTCTCGCTTATCGAATACCGTGCCGCTTTCGGCCGGCCGCTCGATTATTATACCGGCCTCGTCTTCGAGGTGATGGTCGAGGGCTCCTCGGCGGTACTGGCCGGTGGCGGCCGTTTCGACAGACTGATGACTTTCCTCGGCGCCAAGGACCGTATTCCCGCCGTCGGCTTCTCTCTCTGGCTCGACCGTATCGAAACCGAAAGGGCAGCCGCATGACGATCACCATTGCGCTTCCCTCCAAGGGCCGCATGAAGGACGACTGCTCTGATATCTTCGAGCGCGCCGGCCTGAAAATCCATGCCGTCGGCAATGAGCGCTCCTATCGCGGCCGCGTCGAAGGCTGGGACGATGTGGAGATCGCCTTCCTCTCGGCCTCGGAAATTTCACGCGAGCTCGGCAACGGCTCGATCGATTTCGGTGTCACCGGCGAAGACCTCGTGCGCGAAGGCCTTGCGGAAGCTGACAAGCGGGTCGAATTCTGCGCCCGGCTCGGCTTCGGCCACGCCGATGTCGTCGTCGCCGTGCCTGAAATCTGGCTGGACGTTGATACGATGGCCGATCTCGTTGACGTCGCTGCCGATTTTCGTGCCCGTCATGGCCGTCGGCTGGCGATCGCCACGAAATACTGGCGTCTGACGCAGCAGTTTTTCTCCAGTCAGCACGGCATTCAACTGTATCGTATCGTCGAAAGCCTCGGCGCTACGGAAGGAGCGCCCGCTTCAGGTTCGGCCGATATCATCGTCGATATTACCTCGACAGGCTCCACCCTGCGCGCCAACCACCTTAAGGTGCTCTCCGATGGCGTCATTCTGCATTCGGAAGCCTGCCTGGTGCGCGCCCGCAAGGACGCCCATGCCGATATGCCCGCCGTAGCGGCGATTATCGAGGCTGTCCGCTCGGTTCTCTGAATGGAATTACTGAACATGCAAAACCCGCCGTCAGAAGACGGCGGGTTTTGCATGTTTGGGAGGAGATGGAATTAGCGGGCAGCGACGGCCTGCAATCCGCGGCGGCGTGCGTCGATCGAATAGGCACCGGCACCGACTGTGGCGAGCAGGATGTACGCGCCGGCCAGCGTGATGTTCTTCATGACCATGATCTGGTTGAGGATATTCACGAGTTCCGCACCGCTTGCGTAGGGCAGGTGGAAGACAACGGCCGTGAAGACACAGAAACCGGCAAGCAGCCAGCCAACGATGCGCACCTGGAAGCCCGTGAGAACTGCAAGGCCGGTCAGCAGTTCGAAGAGGCCTGCGACATAGGCCAACAGGGTAGCGGCCGGCAGGCCGGCACCGGCGATCATGCCTGCAGTACCGGCAGCATCGGTTATCTTGCCGAAGCCGGCAAGGATGAACATGAAGGACAGGAGGATGCGGGCAAGAAGGATGAGGACGTTGTTCGTATTCGACATGGACGTTGCTCCGTTGAACGACTTTGGAGGTCTTGATGCCCCTGCACCATGTTGGACCTCGAATGCCTCCTATTTCGCCTTTTTCTGCGATCAGGGAAAGATAAACGCCAGCGGACAGTTTGTTCACTAATATGAAACGATGCGGTGACTTGCCTTGCGGGGTGGGCGTCTTCTATGGTCGCCGCCTCACCCAAGGAGAACTCTGATGGACCTATCGGTATTTCCGATCACCAGCCGCTGGCCGGCGAAAAATCCAGATATAATCCAGCTTTATTCCCTGCAGACACCGAACGGCGTGAAGATATCGGTGGCGCTGGAGGAGCTCGCTCTGCCCTATGAACCCCATTATGTCTCCTTCGCGGCCACCGATCAGAAGACGCCGGAATTCGTCTCGCTGAATCCGAACGGGAGAATCCCGGCAATTATCGATCCCAACGGTCCGGACGGAAAACCGATCGGGCTTTTCGAGTCGGGCGCCATTCTGCTCTATCTTGCGGAAAAGACCGGCAAGCTGATCCCGGCGGATGCCGCCGGCCGCTACGAAACTATCCAGTGGGTCTTCTTCCAGATGGCCGGCATCGGCCCGATGTTCGGCCAGTTCGGCCATTTCCACAAATTTGCCGCAGACAAGGTCGCCAACAATTCCTATCCGGTGGAACGCTATCGTGACGAAGCAAAGCGCCTGCTCGGCGTGCTGGAAAGCCGCCTGCAGGGCCGCCAGTGGATCATGGGCGATCAATATACCATCGCCGATATCACCACCTTCCCGTGGATTCGCGGCGCCGACATCTTTTATGGCGGTCGCGAGATCCTAGACTACGCGAAATTCCCTGCCGTCATGGATTGGTTGCAGCGCTGCATCGCCCGTCCGGCAAGCGAGAAAGGCCTCAATATTCCGGTGAAGCCGGTCTGAACACGTTTCAGGCCCGGAATTGCGCCAGAACAAAAGGGGTGAAGCAGAAAAGGCCGGTCGCAGGACCGGCCTTTTCTCATGCTCGTGCAGGCAAGTTACTGGCGGCTGGCGATCTGGCCGGCGCCTTCCAGCTTGAAGCGCGGGAAGATGAAAACGCCGACCATGCTGCCGCTGTACTTTTCTTCCAGACCGTTGGATTCCCCCATGCAGAAAAGCGGCTGGCGGAGGCCGTTCGGCATGACGATGGTCGTTGAAAAACAGAAGGATGAAGAAAGCGTCGCCGCCTGTTCGAAGAGCTGCAGAATATGGTTGCGGTCTTTGGCGTCATAGCAGCGCACCAGGCTCAAAAGGCCGCATTCCTGCGCCGAGAGGCCGTGCAGCATCGCGCTCCACTCTCCGAGCCTGATGACTCCGGTCGAGAAATCTCCGATCCAGCTTTCGGAGACGGAAAACTGCGCCAACATGTCGTGATTGTGATTGTTGTAGTCCAGCGAGCCGGGCATCAAGGGTGCGGCAGCATTGGCTTTGGCGATCTTAAACAAGGCGTTCCCCAGTTCGGGTGCGGCTCCCCTGCCACACTCGGCAAACACAAAGAAACAGGATCATGTAGCGCCAGGCATCATGCCTGTGCTGCGTCTCGAAGGAACAGCTGCTCGGCCGCGCCTTTGATGGTCGCCGCTCGAATACCTCCCGCAATGTTTACTTTCGTATCTTGGCGGAGACCTTCGAAAGCCCGAATGTTCATGCACAGTGTCTTTAGGCGTCCGGTGCGAACGTCAATTGCAGCGCGGATTTATAGGAGCTTTTGCGCAAACGGCAACGGCTTTTTCCGGGGCGTTAGGTCGACGTTATGATCGGGATTTGGGAGGAAATTGCGCGTTTTTCACTAATTCCTGTCGTAAAAAGTATCATTTTTGCGTTGTGGAAACGGTTCCACCCACACCGTAGCATGCAATCTCGTAAGTTAGAGGGCCCGGATGGAGAATCTCCCGCGGCTGGAAAATATTGTAGTGCGCAAGCTTCGCGAAAGCTTCGAACCAAAACGTCGCCGCCAGCGGCTGGTTGAAACGCTCAGGCGACGAGGTATTTTCGAATCGCCGCATAAGAGAAAAGGGCGGCCCGAAGACCGCCCTCCACGAACTGAACCGGATAGCTCAGATGTATGACCAGAAGGGTCTCACATCATGTCCATACCGCCAGTTCAGCGCGCTTGACGCGCTGAACCACTTTTAGAGGATGGGCGGTTTTATGGACGATGCTGTAAGAGCCCCTCGGCTTCTTACATCATGTCCATACCGCCCATGCCGCCCATGCCGCCCGGCATTGCCGGAGCGTCCTTCTTCGGCAGCTCAGCGATCATGGCTTCCGTGGTGATCAGCAGCGAAGCAACCGAGGCTGCGTTCTGCAGAGCCGTGCGGACAACCTTGACCGGGTCGACGATGCCGAGCTGGATCAGGTCGCCATATTCGCCGGTCTGGGCGTTGTAACCGTAGTTGTCTTCGTTCTTGTCGAGGATCTTGCCGACAACGATCGAAGCTTCGTCACCAGCGTTTTCAGCGATCTGGCGAACCAGAGCCTGGAGAGCGCGGCGAACGATGTTGATGCCGGCTTCCTGGTCGTCGTTTTCGCCCTTGGCCTTGATCTTCGTGGAAGAACGCAGCAGAGCGACGCCGCCGCCCGGTACGATGCCTTCCTGAACAGCAGCGCGCGTCGCGTTGAGCGCGTCGTCGATGCGGTCCTTCTTTTCCTTCACTTCGACTTCCGTCGAGCCGCCGACGCGGATAACGGCAACGCCGCCGGCGAGCTTCGCAAGACGTTCCTGCAGCTTTTCGCGGTCGTAGTCGGAAGTGGTTTCTTCGATCTGGGCCTTAATCTGGGCAACACGGCCTTCGATGTCGGACTTGGCGCCGGCACCGTCAACGATCGTGGTGTTTTCCTTGGAGATCGAGACCTTCTTGGTGCGGCCGAGCATGTCGAGGGTGACAGACTCGAGCTTGATGCCGAGGTCTTCGGAGATGACAGTGCCGCCCGTGAGGATGGCGATGTCTTCCAGCATGGCCTTGCGACGGTCGCCAAAGCCCGGAGCCTTGACAGCAGCGATCTTCAGGCCGCCGCGCAGCTTGTTGACGACGAGGGTCGCAAGGGCTTCGCCTTCGACGTCTTCAGCGATGATGAGGAGCGGCTTGCCGGTCTGAACGACAGCTTCGAGAACCGGGAGCATGGACTGCAGGTTCGAGAGCTTCTTTTCGTGCAGGAGGATGAAGGCGTCTTCGAGGTCAGCAACCATCTTTTCCGGGTTGGTGACGAAGTAGGGGCTCAGATAGCCGCGGTCGAACTGCATGCCTTCGACGACTTCGAGTTCGGTTTCAGCGGTCTTGGCTTCTTCGACGGTGATAACGCCTTCGTTGCCGACCTTCTGCATTGCTTCAGCAATGTCGAGACCGACCTGCTTTTCGCCGTTTGCGGAGATCGTGCCGACCTGGGCAACTTCTTCCGACGTGTTGATCTTCTTGGCCTTGGCCTGGAGATCCTTGACGACTTCAGCAACAGCGAGGTCGATACCGCGCTTCAGGTCCATCGGGTTCATGCCGGCAGCAACTGCCTTTGCGCCTTCGCGAACGATGGCCTGTGCGAGAACCGTTGCAGTCGTGGTGCCGTCGCCGGCAACATCGTTGGTCTTCGAAGCAACTTCGCGGACCATCTGGGCGCCCATGTTTTCGAACTTGTCTTCGAGTTCGATTTCCTTGGCGACAGAAACACCGTCCTTGGTGATGCGCGGAGCACCGAAGGACTTGTCGATAACGACGTTACGGCCCTTCGGACCGAGGGTGACCTTCACTGCGTCAGCGAGGATATCGACGCCGCGCAGCATCTTTTCGCGCGCGCCACGGCCGAATTTTACTTCTTTAGCTGCCATTTTGAGAACTCCTGAAAAGGGGTGTCAACGTATCAGGTGAAAGACATCAGGCTGATTAGCCGATAATGCCCATGATGTCGGCTTCCTTCATGATGAGAAGGTCTTCGCCGTTGATCTTGACTTCCGTGCCCGACCACTTGCCGAACAGAACGCGGTCGCCGGCCTTGACGTCGAGCGGAACGACCTTGCCGGACTCGTCACGGGCGCCGGAGCCGACAGCGACGATTTCGCCTTCCTGCGGCTTTTCCTTAGCGGTATCCGGGATGATGATGCCGCCCTTGGTCTTCTCTTCGGATTCAACGCGGCGAACGACGACGCGATCGTGAAGCGGACGGAAATTGGTGCTTGCCATTGTCTAATCCCTCGATCAAATGACATTCGCGGACCGGGTGGCCCACAAGGATGATGTTAGCACTCAACTGCTGTGAGTGCTAGCGCCGTGCATTTAGGGATGGCTCCGAAAGGAGTCAAGAAGAGCCTTCACGGATTTTTGCGCCGGAATTGTGGAGGCGGGCGGGATTCGTCAATATGGTTATCGAGCCCGGGCCACGTCCGGCTTTAATCCCGCCATCTTTATCCTCCTCCCTCACACTCTTCAAACGCAGAAAATGCCTTGCCATCGAAGCCCGCCTTTGCAATGTCACCGGGGACCGAAAGCGAAGCAGGAAAGCGGAATGGCAAAGCGGATTGCGAACTTCTCTGAGATTACCGATCGATATGACGCGGTGCTCTGCGATGTCTGGGGTGTCGTCCATAACGGCGTCGATCCGTTTCCCAAAGCTGGCGAGGCGCTGCAGGCCGCTCGCGCCGCGGGTCTGACTGTCGTTCTCATCACCAATTCACCACGCGTCTCCTGGCAGGTCGTCGAGCAGTTGCGCCAGATCGGCGTGCCCGACGGGGCCTATGACCGCATCGTCACCTCAGGCGATGTCACGCGGGCACTGATTGCCGAAGGTCCGCGCAAGGTTTTCCTGCTCGGCCCCGAGCGTGACAACCCAATTCTCGAAGGCCTGGATATCGAGCGTGCTTCAGCCGGCGAGGCCACCTCCGTTGTCTGCACCGGCTTTTTCGATGACGAGACGCAGAAGCCCGAGGATTACACAGATATGCTGTTGGAGTTCAAATCCCGCAACGTGCCGATGATCTGCGCCAATCCCGATCTCGTCGTCGAGCGCGGCCACCGCATCATTCCCTGCGCCGGCGCCATGGCCGCCTACTACGAGCAGCTTGGCGGTTCCACCCGTATTGCCGGGAAGCCGCACCGGCCGATCTATGAAGCAACGCTTGCCGCAGCCCGTGAAGTGCGGGGCAATTTCCCGATCGAACGCGTTCTGGCGATCGGCGACGGCATGCCGACAGATGTTCGCGGCGCCTTGAATTATGGCCTCGACCTGCTCTACATCAGCGGTGGTATCCATGCGAAGGAATATACGTTGAACGGCGAGACCGACGAGGCGATCCTGCACGCCTATCTCGAACGGGAAAAAGCCGCACCCGAGTGGTGGATGCCGCGCCTCGCATAAGAGAATTCAATCCGATGACCGTTTTCCACCGCAACGAAACCCGCGACCCCCTGCCTGAGCACCTCAAAGGCGGCGTTATCGCCATCGGCAATTTCGATGGCGTCCATCGCGGCCATCAATCGGTGTTGAACAGGGCGCTCGATATCGCGCGGGAGCGCGCTGTTCCAGCTCTGGTGTTGACCTTCGAGCCGCATCCGCGCACCGTCTTCAAGCCGGACGCGCCGGTCTTCCGTCTGACGCCGGCGCCCCTCAAGGCGCGCATCCTGGAAGAACTCGGCTTCAACGCGGTCATCGAATATCCGTTCGACTATGATTTTTCACAGCGTTCGGCAGAGGATTTCATCCATTCCATCCTGAAGGACTGGCTCGGAGCTTCCGAGGTGGTGACCGGCTTCGACTTCCATTTCGGCCGTGGCCGGGAAGGCGGCCCTGCCTTCCTGATGGATGCGGGCAACAGATATGGCTTCGGAGTCACCCTGATCGACGCCTTCCGCGACGAGAACACCGATGTCGTCTCCTCGAGCCATGTCCGGGCACTTTTGAAGGAAGGCGACGTCTCAGCCGTCGCTGCCATGCTCGGCTATCACTATACGGTACAGTCGAAGGTCATTGATGGCGAGAAGCTTGGACGGCAGCTCGGCTTTCCGACAGCCAATATGCAGTTGCCGCCGGAAGCGGAACTCGCCTCCGGCATTTACGCAGTCCGCTTCCGTCTCGAAAACGGCAGGCTCTACGATGCGGTGGCAAGCTACGGCCGCCGCCCGACGGTGACGGAAAACGGTGCGCCGCTGCTTGAAACCTATCTTTTCGATTTCAGCGGTGATCTCTATGGCCAGACCTGTTCAGTCTCCTTCTTCGGCTATCTGCGCCCCGAACTGAAATTCGACGGGCTCGATCCGCTCGTCGCGCAGATCAAGCGCGACGAGGAGGAGGCGAGGGCACTGCTATCAG
Source organism: Rhizobium sp. BK650 (assembly GCF_014195325.1). Taxonomy (GTDB): domain Bacteria; phylum Pseudomonadota; class Alphaproteobacteria; order Rhizobiales; family Rhizobiaceae; genus Rhizobium. The sequence continues at coordinate 716,527 of NZ_JACIBK010000002.1, forward strand.
GTGTGAGACCGCTCGGCGAGCTCGACCGGAAGCTCTGTTTCGACTGAGCAATTCCAGCAAAAGTGCTCGGATGTTTTGCGTCCGGAATTGCGTAAAAACGAAGACCGTTCAGGCCGTGCCGAGCGCCGGCTGCGCCTTCTGCCGCGGTAGCGGCGGGAAAGCGAGCGCAATCGCTGCCGCACCGAGCCCGACCAACGCTGAGCCGATGAAGAGCCACGAATAATTGGCATAGGTATCGTAGATCCAGCCGCCGATCAGCGGGCCGAAGGCCATGCCGATACTGGAGAGCATCGTTGCCGCCCCGAACACCGTGCCGATGATGCGCGGGCCGAAATATTCACGCGCCAGCACGGCATAGAGCGGCATCACCCCGCCATAGGCGCTGCCGAAGATGACGGCGAGCGCATAGAACTCCCCAAGCTTGCTGACGGCGAGATAGGTGGCAAGGGCGGCCGCCTGCACCAGCAGGCCCGCGATGATGACCGGCTTCACGCCGATCCGGTCCGCCAGCGTGCCATAGAGCAGACGCCCGCCGAGACCGGCAAGACCCTCGACACTGTAGATACTGACGGCAGCCATCGGGGCGACGCCGCAGAGCGTTGCGTAGCTCACCATATGGAAGATCGGGCCGGAATGGGCGGCACAGCAGGCGAAGAAGGTCAGTCCGAGCACGATGAACTGCGGCGAGCGGAAAACCTTCCACAGATTGGGGGCACTGCCATCGGCCGACACGATGGCCTCATGGGCATCCTGCGGCGGCGACGGCGGCCGGCGCACGAGAAGTGCTGCCGGGATCATCAGGATCAGCGCGCCGATGCCGATGATCATCATCGCTGGGCGCCATTCATAGGCGGTGATCAGCCAACGCGCGAAGGGCGAGATCGTCATCGGCGCAACACCCATGCCTGCCGAGACCAGTGAGACGGCCAGACCGCGGTTCTCGTCGAACCATGCGGTTGTCGCGGCAATCATCGGCGCGAAGAAGGCGCTGGCCGAAAATCCGACGAGCACGCCATAGGTGAGCTGGAATTGCAGAAGCGTTTGCGCGCGGCTGGCGAGAACCAGGGCCAGCCCGAGGATGACGGCACCGATCAGCACCACCGGGCGCGGTCCGAACCGATCGCTGGCAGCACCCCAGAAAAAGCCGCCTATGCCCATGACGATGAAATTCAGCGTCATGGCACTGGCAATGCCTGCATGCGACCAGCCTGTCGCGTCGGCGATCGGTTGCTGGAAAATGGCGAGAGAAAACATGGCGCCGAGAGCAACGCACGTCATCAGTGCGCCGGCAGCGACAATAACCCAACGATAGGAACTGCTCATATCGACATCACTCCTTGCGGGCGGGTTTGACCGGGATGATGAATTTCTTGTGCCCACGAGTCAAAGACGTTTGGCCAACGAGGAATTCGACAGCGGTTTTGGATTTTTTGCATCGGTAGCAACAAGGTCGCAGCCACGGCGTGTCGCCACTGCTTGTCGGTCGTTTTTGGTGCGTCAGGCGCTCGGCCTGCGGTTATTCGTGAGATAGCGGGACTGAAATCCCTCTTCCTTTTCCGCTGAAAAGCGCCTATGAACCGGCCCGATGAGTAAATTCCGGCTGGCGCACTCGATACGAATTATCGGCCCGGTCTTCCGCGCGCGCTGAGCGGCCGGAAGGTCCGGGTTTTCGGCGCTTGGATTGAACGAGCGCTCTCCGTCACCACAGATTTCATATCCGCGTGCCCTTGTTGGGCCGCCAGAAACGATTGTCCCACATGACCGACACAGCCGAAAAGATCGATTACTCGAAGACCCTCTATTTGCCTGAGACGGATTTCCCGATGCGCGCTGGCCTGCCGCAGAAGGAGCCGGAACTCGTTGCCCGCTGGCAGCAGATGGACCTCTACAAGAAGCTGCGCGCCTCCGCCGCTGGCCGCGAAAAATTCGTCCTGCACGACGGCCCGCCCTATGCGAACGGCAATATCCATATCGGCCACGCGCTGAACAAGATCCTCAAGGACGTCATCACGCGCTCTTTCCAGATGCGCGGTTACGACTCCAACTATGTTCCGGGCTGGGATTGCCACGGCCTGCCGATCGAATGGAAGATTGAGGAAGAAAACTATCGCGCCAAGGGCAAGGCCAAGCCTGACCTGACAGAGCCGTCGGCGATGATCGAATTCCGCCGCGAATGCCGCGCCTATGCCGAAAAGTGGATCGCCATCCAGGGCAGTGAATTCCAGCGCCTTGGTATCGTCGGCGATTTTGAAAACCCGTATCTGACGATGAACTTCCATGCGGAAAGCCGCATCGCCGGCGAGCTGCTGAAGATCGCCAGGAGCGGCCAGCTCTATCGCGGCTCCAAGCCGATCATGTGGTCGGTCGTCGAGCGCACGGCGCTGGCGGAAGCCGAAGTCGAGTATCATGACTACGAGAGCGACACGATCTGGGTGAAGTTCCCGGTCGCGAAGGCTTCTGATGGTCTCAAGGATGCCTTCGTCGTCATCTGGACCACAACCCCCTGGACGATCCCCGGCAACCGGGCGATCGCCTATTCCTCGCGCGTTTCCTACGGCCTTTACGAAGTGACGGCCGCCGAGAACGATTTTGGCCCGCGTCCAGGCGAGAAGCTGATCTTCGCCGATAAGCTCGCCGAAGAATCCTTCACCAAGGCAAAGCTGCAATACAAGCGTCTCGCTGACGTCACGGCCGCAGATCTCGCCAGCATCATCTGCGACCATCCGCTGAAGGGTCTCGACGGTGGCTATGAATTCACTGTGCCGCTGCTCGATGGCGATCACGTCACCGATGATGCAGGTACCGGCTTCGTCCATACCGCGCCGAGCCACGGCCGCGAAGACTTTGATGTCTGGATGGCGCATAGCCGCGAGATCGGGGCACGCGGTATCGAGACCAAAATCCCGTTCCCGGTCGACGATGGCGGCTTCTACACCGCTGACGCGCCCGGCTTCGAAGGCGCGCGCGTCATCGACGACAACGGTAAGAAGGGCGATGCCAACGACCGCGTCATCAAGGCGCTGATCGAACGTAACGCGCTCTTTGCCCGCGGCCGCCTGAAGCATCAGTATCCGCATTCCTGGCGCTCCAAGAAGCCGGTGATCTTCCGCAATACGCCGCAGTGGTTCGTCTATATGGACAAGACGCTCGCCGACGGAACGACGCTGCGCACTCGGGCGCTCAAGGCGATCGACGATACCCGCTTCGTGCCGGCTGCCGGCCAGAACCGCCTGCGCGCGATGATCGAGCAGCGCCCGGACTGGGTTCTGTCACGTCAGCGCGCCTGGGGTGTGCCGATCTGCGTCTTCGTCGACGAGCACGGCGAAGTGCTGCAGGACGATGCCGTCAACCAGCGCATCCTCGATGCGTTCGATGCCGAAGGCGCCGATGCCTGGTTTGCCGAAGGCGCCAAGGAACGTTTCCTCGGCAATGAGCATGACCCGGCCAAGTGGTCTCAGGTCATGGACATCCTCGATGTCTGGTTCGACTCGGGCTCCACGCACACTTTCACGCTGGAAGACCGCCCCGACCTGAAATGGCCGGCCGATCTTTATCTCGAAGGTTCCGACCAGCATCGCGGCTGGTTCCATTCGTCGCTTCTGGAATCGGCGGCGACGCGCGGCCGTGCGCCCTACAACGCCGTCCTTACCCATGGCTTCACCATGGACGAGAAGGGCGAGAAGATGTCAAAGTCGAAGGGCAATGTCACTTCGCCGCAGGAGGTGATGAAGGATGCCGGCGCCGACATCCTTCGTCTCTGGGTCATGACCTCTGACTATGCGGACGATCTGCGCGTCGGCAAGACGATCATCCAGACCAACGTCGATGCCTATCGTAAGCTGCGCAATACCATCCGCTGGATGCTCGGCACGCTGGCGCACGACAAGGGCGAGGTCATCGCGCTCGCCGATCTGCCGGAGCTGGAACAGCTGATGCTGCATCGCCTGTCAGAGCTCGATCAGCTCGTGCGGGAGAACTATGACGCTTTCGACTTCAAGAAGATCGCCCGAGCATTGATCGACTTTGCAAATGTCGAACTCTCGGCCTTCTACTTCGACATCCGCAAGGACGCGCTCTACTGCGATGCGCCTTCCAGCCTTCGCCGCCGCTCGGCGCTCTATGTCATCCGCATGATCTTCGATTGTGTGGTGACCTGGCTTGCGCCGATGCTGCCCTTCACGACCGAAGAAGCGTGGCTCTCGCGCAATCCGTCGGCCGTCTCTGTGCATCTGGAGCAGTTCGCTCCGGTCGCGAAAGAATGGCGCAACGACGCTCTGGCCGAGAAGTGGAAGAAGATCCGCGCGATCCGCAGCGTCGTGACCGGCGCGCTCGAAATCGAGCGCAAGGACAAGCGCATCGGCTCGTCGCTCGAGGCAGCACCGGTCGTCTATGTCACCGACGCGGAATTGTTGAAGGCGCTCGAAGGTCAGGATTTCAGCGAAGTCTGCATCACCTCCGGTATCGCGATCGAGCCGGATGCCGGCCCGGCTGACGCTTTCCGGCTGCCGGAAGTCCCTGACGTCGCTGTCGTTCCCAAGCTTGCCGAAGGCGTAAAGTGCGCCCGTTCCTGGCGCATCACCACCGATGTCGGTTCCGATCCTGATTATCCCGACGTCTCGGCGCGTGACGCGGCCGCACTCCGCGAACTCGGCATCAGGGCCTGAAGATATTTGCCGGGTGAATTGCCTTTGCGGCGTTCATCCGGTAAAAGCTGCCTGAAAATGGCCGGATTTTTGCGTCAGGGGGACGATTGTCCGGTGGGCAGTACTGATTCCGGCATGCGGGAAGGGATTTCATGTTAGCGACGCATTGGTTCCGTTTGGGCGCCTGCCTGTCTCTTGCGATGGCGGGAAGCTCCATGATGTCAGGTTGCGCCAGCAGCCCGACCTACGGCACCGACAAGACCGCCATGGAACAGCTTGCCGACGACCTCGGCCAGTCCGTTTCGCTGACCGGCCCCGGCCCTAAGAATTCCGGCGTCAAGTATACGCCGCGACCGACGCTGGTCATGCCCGCGAAGGACCAGAAGGAAACGCTGGTTCAGCCGCAGGAAACGGTAGCCAACAAGGACAATCCGCAGTGGGTTGAATCCCCGGAGGAAGCCCGCAAGCGCCTTGTCAAGGAAGCCGACGAGAACTCGGACAATCCGAGCTATCGCTCGCCGCTCGCCAGCTCCGCCATCGAAGGCGGCCGCCAGACGACGGAAGCCCAGACCAAAGCCTATCGCGAAGCTCGCGCCCTGCAGAAGGGTGCCTATATCGACCAGCGCCGCTATATTTCCGATCCGCCGACCGAATATCGCGCCGTCGACGATCCGGCAAAGCTCGATGACCTCGGCACGCCGGAGCAGAAGAAGGAAAAGCAGCGCAAGAAAGACGCCGCAGTCGCAAACAGCGGCACCAAGTGGTGGCAGATCCTTCAGTAGGATCGGCTGACGGCTGTTCGCCGAGAATCGGCGTTGGGTCAGCATGGTGTGAGATGGCTCGCAAACGGAGCGTGCACATCACGGCAGGTCGCGTTTCCCGGAAAAGAATGTGCGCAACAGATCCGCAGATTCGGTCTCGTTGAATCCGGAATAAACTTCCGGTGCGTGATGGCAGGTTGGCTTGGCGTAGAAGCGCACGCCATTATCGACAGCGCCGCCCTTCGGGTCTTCTGCTCCGTAATAGAGCCTTCGGATCCGGGCAAAGGAAATGGCGGCCGCACACATGGTGCAAGGCTCGAGTGTGACATAGAGATCAGCGCCGACGAGCCGCTCCTGGCCAAGCTTGTCGGCAGCCATGCGGATCGCGGCGATCTCCGCATGGGCGGTGATGTCGTTGAGTTCCCGCGTGCGGTTTCCGGAGCTTGCGACTGCTTCGCCATCGACGACGACGACGGCACCGATCGGCACTTCGCCGCGTTCTCCGGCGGCGCGCGCTTCTACAAGTGCCATCTCCATAAATCGATTTGTCTTCACGTTCGCAAGAATTTCCACTTAACCGCGGGTGCATGACCTGATAGACAGGCCGGAAAAGGCAGGCAAACAACAAATGACATCCAAAGACAAGCCAAAACGCCCAGGCAGCAAGGTTCCGGCGCGCGAAGCCCGGTCCAAAAGCGGCCCGAAGACCGGTAGCGAGAAGCCGTTCAAGGCTGCTGCGGCGAAAGTCGCGGCTAACGAAGCGGATGGCGACCCCAAGGCGGAACGCATCTCCAAGGTGATGGCGCGCGCCGGCGTCGCCTCCCGTCGCGATATCGAACGCATGATCATGGACGGCCGCGTCACGTTGAACGGCAGGCTCTTGGACACGCCCGTCGTCAACGTCACGCTCGAAGACAAGATCGAAGTCGATGGCGTGCCGATCCGCGGCATCGAGCGCACGCGCCTGTGGCTCTACCACAAGCCGCAGGGACTTGTGACGACGAATTCGGATCCGGAGGGACGACCGACCGTCTTCGACAATCTGCCGGAAGAGCTTCCGCGGGTCATGTCGATCGGCCGCCTCGACATCAATACCGAAGGCCTGCTGCTGCTCACCAATGATGGCGGCCTCGCCCGTGCACTGGAGCTGCCGACCACGGGCTGGCTGCGCCGCTACCGTGTGCGCGCCCATGGCGATATCGATCAGGACGCGTTGGACAAGCTGAAGGACGGCATCGCCGTCGATGGCGTTCTCTACGGCTCCATCGAAGCGACGCTCGACCGCACTCAGGGGTCCAACGTCTGGATCACCATGGGGCTGCGCGAAGGCAAGAACCGTGAAATCAAGAACGTGCTCGGCGCGCTTGGCCTCGAGGTCAACCGCCTGATCCGCGTCTCCTACGGCCCCTTCCAGCTTGGCGAACTGCCCGAGGGCCAGGTGATCGAGGTCCGCGGCCGCACGCTGCGCGACCAGCTTGGCCCGCGCCTCATCGAAGATGCCAAGGCGAATTTCGATGCGCCGATTTATAACGCGCCCGCGGTTGCCGCCGAAGAGGCCGAGGAGCCGGCGCCCGTTCGTCGCGAGCGCCCGCGCCGCGACGAAGACAAGCGCGAGCGTGCTCTCAGCCGCCTCGACACCAGGCGCGACGACCGCCGGGATGATCGAAAGGATGACCGCCGCGGTGACGACGACAGACCGAAGCGCCCCGCGCTCGGCAGCCGCCGCAATGCCAATGTCTGGATGGCGCCCGGCGCCCGTCCGCTCGGCGAGAAAGCTGCGGCCAAGGCCGCCAAGAATGCGCAGACCGCCCGCCGCCGCGGTGAAACATCCGCCCCGGCAAAGGAACCGCGTTTCGACCGCACGAGCGATCGTCCGCGTCCGCAGATCAATCGCGTCCACGAAGAGGATGGCGAGTGGATTCGTTCGAGCGAGGCACCCCGCAAGCGCGACGAGGACGAAGGTTTCGGCCGCAAGCGCTCCTTCGGCGATCGCCCTGCGCGCGAAGAAGGTGGCGAGCGTTCGCGCCCGGCCAGAAGCTTCGGCGGTGAGGGCCGCTCCGATCGTCCTCGCGGTGATCGGCCCTTTGGTGATAAGCCGCGTGGCGAGCGCCGTTCGCGCACGGAAGGGGAGGAACGTCTGCGTTCCTTCCGCGATCGTCCGCGTGACGAAGGCGGCGAACGCTCATCGCGTCCGGCGCGCAGCTTCGGTGGCGAGGGCCGTTCGGAACGTCCCCGTGGCGGAAAATCCTTTGGCGACAAGCCTTTCGGCGCGAAGCCGCGCGGTGAGCGCCGTCTGCGTGCGGAAGGTGAAGAAGGTGCGCGCCCCTTCCGTGAGCGCTCTCGCGAGGAGGGCGGAGAGCGTTCCCGTCCGGCTGGAAGCTTTGGCGGTGAGGGCCGTTCGGAACGTTCGCGCGGCGACAAGCCTTTTGGGGACAAACCCCGTGGCGGAAAGAGTTTTTCCGGCAAGCCGAAAGGCGATCGGCCGGGTGGCGGCGGCAGGCCTTCCGGCGGGCCGTCCAGAGGTGGTGCGAAAGGCAAGGGAATGACGCGCGGTGCGGATCGTCGGCGGTGAGTTTCGCGGACGGCCGCTAGCCGTACCAAAATCCAACGACATCCGGCCGACTGCGGACCGGACGCGTGAGAGCCTGTTCAACATTCTGAGCCATGCCTATCCGGAATGTATCGACGGCACCCGGATTCTCGATCTTTTCGCCGGCACCGGGGCCGTCGGCCTCGAAGCCGTTTCACGCGGCTGTCGCCATGCGCTGTTTGTCGAAAACAGCGTCGAGGGCAGGGCGCTCCTCTGGGAAAACATCGATGCGCTCGGCCTGCATGGCCGCACGCGTATCCTGCGGCGTGATGCGACCGACCTCGGCAGCATCGGCAATCTCGAACCTTTTGACGTGCTTTTTGCCGACCCGCCCTATGGCAAGGGTCTGGGCGAGAAAGCGCTTGCGGCGGCGGCCGACGGCGGCTGGTTGAAGCCCGATGCGATCGTCGTTCTCGAAGAGCGCGCGGAGGTTGCTGTTTCGGTTCATCCCTCCTATGTTTTCCTCGAAAGCCGAATATTCGGCGACACCAGAGTGCATTTCTTCCGGTATCAGCCGCAGTAGCCGGCACGTTGGGAGCAGATCGTGCCGCAGGCGGAAATCATCAGTCCGAAATCGCCTGCGATCAGCGATCTTCCGACGGTCGCCGTCGCCTTCGGCGGTGGCGGTGCGCGCGGCCTCTCGCATATCCATGTGATCGAAACGCTGGATGAACTCGGTATCCGTCCCGTGGCGATCTCAGGCTCTTCCATCGGCGCCATCATGGGCTCCGGCATGGCGGCCGGCATGTCGGGCGCTGAAATCCGCGAACATGCCCTGGCGACTGTGGGCAACAAGGCCGCAGTCGTCAGCCGTATCTGGGGATTGCGACCGACGACTGTGCGCGATGCCGTGGCCAAGGGTATTCGCATCGGTCAGTTCAATCTCGAACGTATTCTGAAAGCCTTCCTGCCATCTGAGCTTCCCCAACGTTTTGAAGATCTGCTCGTGCCTATGAAGGTGATCGCCACCGATTATTACGGCCAGGCCGAGGTCATAGTCGAGCATGGACAGCTTTTTCCGGCGCTAGCCGCATCGTCGGCCATTCCTGCCGTCTTCATGCCGGTGAGGCTGCATGGCCGGGTGATGATCGACGGCGGCATCGCCAATCCAGTACCCTACGAATGCCTGATGGACCTTGCCGATATCGTCATCGGCATCGATGTCGTCGGTGCGCCCGAGGGCGATGGAACCCACATCCCGAACCGCATGGAAAGCATCTTCGGTTCCGGTCAACTGATGATGCAAGCAGCGATTTCCTTGAAGCTGAAGCTCCTGCGCCCGCACATCTTCCTGCGCCCGACGGTTGGCCGCACCGGCGTCATGGATTTCCTGAAGGCGCGCGACGTGCTCGCAATGTCCGTTGGTGTCAAGGATGAACTGAAATATGCCCTCGACCGGGAAATAGAAGCGCGGTTGAAGCGCTAATTCGGCACCCATGTGGAAGTTTAGGCATCGGCCGTCACGTCTGATCTGTTTGCCAGTGGATCGGTGTCGAAAGGATCGGGTGCGCGCTTGGGCTTGACCAACGGTTCCGGCTTGATCGGCGTTGAGAACAAGAGATCTTGGCCCGCCTGCAAACCCTCGGATACCTGCAGAACCAGCCGCGCCTCGTCGCGCTTGCGAATGTCTTCGCCGATCTCATAGGCATCGACCTCGGAAACGCCGAGCGCTTCCAGCGTCCGCCGGCCGAAGAGCAGACCGGATTCCAGCGTTTCGCGCAGCTCGTAATCGACGCCCTTGTTGCGCAACTCGATGGAGTGGATGCGGTCATAGGAACGCACGAAGAGTGTCGTCTGCGGGTAATCGGCCTGGATCAGTTCGACCACCTTGTCGGTAATTTCTTTCTTCTGGGTGCAGACGAGTACGATCTTCGCCCGGTCGATGCCCGCCGAGCGCAGCACGTCCTTGCGGGTGCCATCGCCGAAATAGATGCGGAAACCGAAGGAGGAGGCCTGGCGGATGCGGTCGGCCGAAAAGTCGATGACGGTGACGCTTCGCCCGCCGGCAAGCAGGATCTGTGCGGCGATCTGACCAAAACGCGAGAAGCCGACCATCAGGACGTCAGCACCGGCACCCTCGAAATCCTCGTCCAGTTCCTCATGCGCGTCTCCCGTCAGCATCCGCTTGGAGAGGGCCGCACCCAGGGGCGTCAGTGCCATGGAAAGGGTGACGATTGCCACAAGAAGCGAGGCCGTGCTGCTCGGCATCAACCCGGCAACGGCAGCTGCGGTGAACAGCACGAAGCCGAATTCGCCGCCTTGCGGCAGCAGGAAGGCGATGCGCACGGCATCGTCATGCGAAGAGCGTGTCAGGCGGCAGAGCGCATAGATGATCAGCGCCTTCACGGCCATGACAACTGGCACAGCGATGATGATGAAGAGCACGTTGTCGAGCAACACCTGAAGCTGCAACGACAGACCGACGGCAATGAAGAAGATAGCGAGCAGCACGCCGCGGAAAGGCTCGATATCGGCTTCCAACTCATGTCTGTAGGAGGATTCCGCCAGCATGACGCCTGACAGGAAAGCGCCCATCGCCATCGAAAGCCCGGCAAGCTGCATCAGGCTTGCCGACCCCATGACGACGAAGAGGGCGGCTGCGATCATCGCCTCGCGCGCGCCGGTGCGGGCGATGATCTGGAAGAGGGGCGTCAGCAGATATCGGCCCATGATGATCATTGCACCAACCGCCGCAACGGAGATGGCGAAATCAGCAAGCGGATTGCCGCTGCCCTTGTTGCCATCGAGGATGGTGACGACGGCCAGAAGCGGCACGATCGCAAGATCCTGAAAGAGCAACATGGAGAAGGAGCGCTGCCCATAGCGCGTGTTCACATCGCCGTCGCCTTCGAGGATCTGCATGGCGAAGGCAGTTGACGAAAGCGCCAGCCCGAAGCCCGCGACGATGCTGCCGCGCCAGTCGAGAACGCCGCAGACCCAGGCGAGTGCGGTCAGGGCCAGGCCCGTCACCACCACCTGTGCCGTACCCAGGCCGAAAATGTCGCGCCGCATCTGCCAGAGACGGGAGGGCTTCAATTCAAGCCCGATGATGAACAGCAGGAAGACGACACCGAGTTCGGCGACATCGAGGATCTGCTCGCCATCGGTAATGCCATGAAAGATCGGTCCGATGACGACGCCAGCCGCCAGATAGCCGAGAACGGTTCCTAGTCCGAGCTTCTTGAAGATCGGTGCGGCTACGACCGCACCGCCGAGCAGCAGGATGGTTTCGGAGAAAAGCGCGTTGGGTGCGGACATGCTTCGTTTCTTTCGACGGCGGGGCAAGCAGGCAGCCAGGAAAAGAATCGGCATCCACGGCCTTGATGCTTTCGGGAGTGCACAATAAATGGAACTGGAAGGAAAGGCCAAATCATGTCCCCTAAAATCGATTCCTCGACGCTTCTTTCCCGTGCAACTCAATTGATCGATCTGGCGAAAAAGGCAGGTGCCGATGCCGCCGACGCTGTGGTCGTCCGCTCGCGTGCGCAATCGGTCAGCGTTCGCTTAGGCAAGGTTGAAGGAACGGAGTCCTCCGAGAGCGACGACTTTTCGCTCCGCGTCTTCATCGGCAAGCGGGTGGCAAGCGTTTCGGCCAATCCGGGTTTCGACTTGCAGGCGCTCGCCGAGCGCGCCGTCGCCATGGCAAAGGTCTCGCCGGAGGATTCGTTCGCGTGTCTTGCTGACGAGAGCCGGCTCGCGAAAACCTATCCCGATCTGCAGTTGCTCGATACGACGGAGGTCGGCACCGATCAGCTGCGGGAAGCAGCCCTTGCTGCAGAAGCGGCCGCCCTTGCAGTCAAAGGTGTCACCAATTCCTCCGGCGCCGGCGCTTCGGCCGGCATGGGCGGGCTGGTGCTTGCTACGTCGCACGGCTTCGAAGGCAGCTATATGGCATCCCGCTTCGGCAACTCCGTCAGCGTCATTGCCGGCGAAGGCACCGGCATGGAGCGAGACTACGATTTCGACAGCCGCCTCTATTATATCGAGTTGGATGATCCCGCCGAGATCGGCCGGCGTGCCGGCGAGCGCGCCATCAAGCGCGTCAATCCGCGGCAAGTTCCGACCGGCAAGGACATTACCGTCATCTTCGATCCGCGTGTCGCTCGCGGTTTCGTCGGCCATATCGCCGGCGCTATCAATGGCGCGTCGGTCGCCCGCAAGACAAGTTTCCTGCGTGACAAGATGGGCCAGCAGGTGCTGAAAGCAGGTCTGTCGGTCACTGACGATCCTCTGATCGTGCGCGGGCCGTCCTCTCGTCCCTTCGACGGCGAAGGCGTGTCTGGCGAGCGGCTGGTGATGATCGAGAACGGCGTGCTCAAGCACTGGTTCCTGTCTACCTCGACCGCGAATGAAATCGGTGGCCTGGAGACCAATGGCCGCGGCGTGCGCGGCGGCACTTCGGTCACGCCCGCCTCTACCAATCTGGCACTGGAGCCCGGTGACATATCGCCTGAAGAGCTGATCCGCAGCGTCGGCAACGGTTTCTACGTGACCGAGTTGATCGGCCAGGGCGTCAATATGATAACGGGTGAATACAGCCGAGGTGCGACCGGTTTCTGGATCGAGAACGGCGAACTCACTTTCCCCGTATCGGAGGTGACGATCGCCTCGAACCTCAAGGATATGTTCATGCGGATGACGCTCGCCAATGACATCGACCGTAAGTTCGGCGTGGCGGCTCCGACCTTCGCGATTGAAGGCATGACGCTTGCCGGCCGCTGATGAACGGATCGATGCGATGAGCGATACGGACAACCGCTGGCAAAGCGATCTCGCACTGATCGCCGATGCTGCAAAACAGGCGGGCGCCATCGCACTCGGTTTCTTCAACAAGTCGCCGGAAGTCTGGTGGAAAAACGAGGATCGCTCACCGGTCAGTGCAGCCGATTTTGCGGCCAATAAAAAGCTCGAAACCATTCTGCGCAACGCACGGCCGGCCTATGGCTGGCTGTCGGAAGAGACCGACGACGATGCGGGGCGATTGGAACAAGAGACGCTATTCATCGTCGATCCGATTGATGGCACACGGGCCTTCCTCGCCGGCAAGGTTCTCTGGTGCGTTAGCGTTGGTATCGTTCATCGCGGTCGCCCCGTCGCGGGTGTACTTTATGCGCCGGCGCTCGACGAGCTCTATGAAGCGGTGGAAGGCGGTCAGGCCCTGAAAAACGGCAAGCCGATTTCCGTTTCCACGCGCGGCGAGACCGACCTCAGTCGGCTTGCCGTCAGCGAGGAATTGTTCAAGATTCTGCCGGCGGCGGTTCGTGAACGCAGCGAGCGCGTCAAATATATCCCCTCGCTTGCTTACCGCATCGCCATGGTGGCTGACGGCCGGCTGGACACGACGTTTGTCGGTCGGAATGCCCATGACTGGGATATCGCGGCAGCGGATCTTATTCTCGAACGTGCCGGCGGCGGCCTCGTCGATCTCTCCGGGCATCCGACAACCTATAATAGAGAGAAAATCAGCCACGAGGCTCTCTGCGCTTCGCCTGTCCCGCGTCTCCGCGAATATCTGGACTTGTTCACTCAGCTAAGAGACGGTTGACGTTTCCGTCAAAATCCCTCAGATGAGGGGCCGGAGGAGAATAGCAGAAAGAGAATAAAAATGACGGACTCCGGCGGTAAAAAGCAGCTCTTGCACCTCGTCTTTGGTGGCGAACTCGAAAGCCTTGAAGGCATCCAGTTTCGGGATCTTAGGGATCTCGATATTGTCGGTATTTTTCCCGACTATGCCACGGCATTGACGGCTTGGAAGGCCAAGGCGCAGCAGACGGTCGATAACGCGCATATGCGTTACTTCATCGTCCACATGCATCGTCTGCTCGACCCGCAGGATACGACCGGGAGCAAGTGAGCCCCAACAGCAATAGGCTGGCTTTCCGCTGTCCACAGCGGAGGCCTTTGCGCATCGGTTTCGCGCTTCCGTGGACGCATTCTGAACAAATTAATCGGTCATTGCGGCCGCAACGATAATTAGGGAATTGGATCGATGTCGATCTGCATGGATCGGAGATCTGCCGAATGAGCTCCCGGATGGCGCGGGTCGGTCTGAACGCGTACCGTCTGGCGGGAACCGTGGCTTCGCCGGTCGTCGGCCTCTACATCACCTACCGCACGGCCAAGGGCAAGGAAGACCGTGCCCGCCGGCTGGAACGGTTTGGGTATGCAAGCGCCAATCGGCCGCAAGGCCCGCTCGTCTGGTTCCATGCCGCAAGTGTGGGCGAAACCAACGCCGTCATTCCCCTGATCCGTGAAATTCGCCGCCGTGACATCCATGTCATCCTGACGACAGGCACCATCACCTCGGCAAAGCTTGCTGCTGAACGTCTCGGCACCGACGCCATCCATCAATATGTACCGCTCGATCTGAAGCCCGCTGTCGGCCGTTTCCTCGATTATTGGCAGCCCGATTGCGCCATCATCGCTGAATCCGAAATCTGGCCCGCGACCGTGCTGGAACTTGGGCGGCGGCGCATTCCGCAGATCCTCGTCAATGCCCGTATGTCGGACCGCTCGTTTGCCCGTTGGCGCCGCCGCCCGTCGCTTGCCGAGGCTCTCTTCGAAAATCTGGCGCTGGTCATAGCCCAGTCTGATTTGGACGCCGAACGTTTCCGTGATCTTGGCGCCGTGCCGGTAATCACCTCGGGCAACCTGAAGGTCGACACCGACGCTCCGCCATATGATAGCGCTGTCTTCGCCCGCTATAAGAAGCAAATCGGCGACCGCAAGACATGGGCGGCGATCTCCACCTTCGACGGCGAGGAAAATGCGGCTGGCATCGTCCACCGGGCGCTCCGCGACCGCGACAAGCAGCTCACGATCATTGTGCCGCGCCATCCCGAGCGCTCTGACGAGATCGAGGCAACTCTTGTCAAGCAGGGACTGAAGGTCGCTCGCCGCACACGTGACGATGTTCTGACGCCTGATGTCGATATCTTTCTTGGGGATACGATTGGCGAAATGGGCCTTTATCTTCGTCTGACGGAAGTGGCCTTCGTCGGTCGCTCGCTCTTTGCCGAAGGCGGCCAGAATCCGCTGGAGCCGGCCATGCTCGGCTGTGCCATCCTCTCGGGCGGCAATGTGCAGAACTTCCGTGAAGCCTATCAGAAGCTCGCCCGCAGCGGCAGCGCCCGCATGGTGCGCGATACCGAGATGCTGGCGAAGGGCGTGCATTACCTGCTGACCAACGATGAGGCGCGCGGCAAGATGATCCAGGCCGGAATCGCCACCGTTCATGAAATGCGCGGCGCGCTGAGCGCCACCTTGAAGGGGCTGGAGCCCTATATCAACCCGCTGACGGTGAAGGCGCGCTTGTTGCCCAAAACCGCGGCGCAGGCCTGAGGAGCAATCATGTCGGCGGAGGTGAAGATCAGGGGCATCCTGTTCGACAAGGACGGCACGCTGCTCGACTATGATGAAAGCTGGCTTCCGGTAAATCGCGAGCTTGCCCGCATCGCTGCCGAAGGTGATGCCGCTCTCGCCGACGATCTTCTGGCCCAGTGCGGCATGGACCCGGTGACCGGGCATATCGTACCCGACAGCCTGCTAGCTGCCGGCAACACCCGCCAGATCGCCGAAGGCCTGGTCGCTGCCGGCTCGAGGGTCGATGTCATCGAACTGACGATCAAGCTCGACAACCTCTTTGCCAATGCCGCCGAATTCTCCGTCCCGGTGACGGACCTCGCCGCTTTCTTCGAGCGCCTGCACAAGAGCGGTTTCAAGCTCGGCATTGCCTCCAGCGATAACGAGCGCTCTATCCGCCAGACGGCCCAGCGTTTCGGCATTTCCCAATATGTCGATTATATCGCCGGTTACGACAGCGGCTTCGGCAGTAAGCCGGAGCCTGGCATGGTGCTCGGCTTCTGCGCTGCGACCGGTCTCGCGCCGGAAGAGGTCGCCATGGTCGGCGACAATAACCACGATCTCCATATGGGCAGGAACGCCAAAGTGGGCCTGACGATCGCGGTTCTGACTGGCACCGGCTCGCTTGAGTCGCTCTCTGCGGCTGCCGATCATGTCTTAGACGACATCACTGGCATTGTGGCCCTGCTGCCGGATCTTCAGCCGGCCTGACGCGCAAAGACTTGCATTTTCATGCGTTTTGGCTTCTCAATCCGCCCGATTGATTTTGGAGGACCTCGTCCTGACGGCCGGGGCAAGGGAAACGGGACGGCATTATGATTTCAGAAGCGCCGCCTTTCTGGTGGAGGCGGGCAGGCTGGCAGGCTTGGGTTTTATCGCCCCTTTCTTTCCTCTATGGCCGCGTGGCGGGTTACCGCATGATCCATGCGCGCCGCGCCTCGGTTCCAATCCCCGTCATCTGCGTCGGTAATTTCACCGTCGGCGGCGCTGGCAAAACGCCGACCGCGATTGCAATTGCCCGTGCCGCGAAGGCTAAGGGTCTGAACCCCGGTTTCCTCAGCCGCGGCCATGGCGGCTCCCTTGATGTGACAACAGTTGTCGATCCCGCGCACCATCGCGCTGTTGCCGTCGGTGACGAGCCGCTGCTGCTGGCGCAGGAAGCACTGACGGTGATCTCCCGCCGGCGTGTCGATGGTGCGATCAGACTGGTTGAGGAGGGCGCCGATTTCATCATTATGGATGACGGCTTCCAGAGCGCGCGCCTCGCGATCGACTATGCACTTCTGGTAATTGATGCGACGCGCGGTCTCGGCAATGGCTATATTGTGCCAAGCGGACCGGTGCGCGCACCGGTGCGCCTGCAACTGCGCCAGGCAACCGCGCTTCTGAAGGTTGGAGATGGCAATGCGGCCGACCGCATCGTCCGTATCGCAGCCCGCGCGGCAAAGCCCTATTTCACGGCTGCGCTGAAGATCTCGGGCGAAAACTACCTGGAAGGCCTGAAAGTGCTGGCCTTTGCGGGCATCGCCGATCCCGAGAAATTCTTTCGCACCGTGCGTTCGCTTGGCGCGACCATCGAGGTCGCGACCTCCTTCGGCGATCACGAACACCTTAGCGAAGAAGAGATCGAGGGTCTTCTGAAGACTGCGGACCAGCAGAACCTGACGATCGTTACGACCTCGAAGGACTTCGTGCGGCTCGCCGGTCATCACGGCAAGGCCGAACAGCTAGCGGTCCGCTGCCGGGTCGTCGAGGTGGAAATGGCCTTCACGGATCCACTTGCCCCTAGCCTCATCATAGACCGAGCTTTCGAGGCCTGCCGTCAACGGCGGCTCAAAGAGGCGAAGGCAAAAAGTTAACGCTGGGTCGGCAAAACACCGGCGCGGCGGTCGGCTTCGAGCGCCGATGCGACGTCTGCGTAGGCTTCCTGTCGCGCTACGCTCCAATAGCGGAGCTCATCGAGCGGAACCTGCTTGCCGGTGAGTGCGCAGACAACATAGGAGCCGGGCGACAGAATCTGGAAGTCGCCGTCGAGATAACGGATTTTCGCTTCGCGGTTCCCGTGCCCTTCAAACAAGTTCATGCGCTCCATTCCCTATGGCCTGTCATCCGCTTGCCATACTCCCCGAGAGGCCGTTTTGCCAGCTTTTTCAGCTCCGGCCGAACAGCCGTTCGATATCGGCAAGCTTGAGTTCGATATAGGTCGGCCGTCCGTGATTACACTGGCCGGAGCCCGGGGTGATTTCCATCTGGCGCAAAAGTGCGTTCATTTCTTCCGGCCGCATTCGCCGTCCTGATCGCACGGAGCCGTGACAGGCCATGGTCGCGGCCACATATTCGAGCTTGGTGGAAAGACCGGAGGCCGTATCCCATTCGGCAATCTCGTCGGCAAGCTGACGGATGAGGCCCGGCGCATCCACTTCGCCCAGCATGGCCGGCGTCTCGCGTACGGCAATGGCGCCCGGCCCGAAGCGTTCGATTGCAAGGCCGAGCTCGGCAAGCTCTGCCGCATGCACCATCAGCCGATCGCAATCCTCCTCGGGGATGTCGACGATTTCAGGGATGAGCAGTACCTGCGAGGCTAGCCGCTTCGAATGCAGCGCCTTGCGCATCGCCTCGAACACCAGCCGCTCGTGGGCCGCGTGCTGATCGACGATGACGATGCCGTCATCGGTCTGGGCCACGATATAATTTTCATGGATCTGCGCCCTGGCGGCACCGAGCGGATAGCGCGCCATCGCTTCGACTGCGGCCGCCTGAGCCAGCGGCGCTTGCTCGAAAACCGGCTCGGACCGCGCCGTCGGGTGGACGAGTCCGTCGAAGGAGGCTTGCGGCCTTTCGGCAAAACCGGCTGTCGGCTGGTATGGCCGGGAAGGGGATGTTGCCGCGGACCACGGCGCCTGCGGCCGCGGTGATGCCGCCTGGAAGCCGGGTCGGAAAGACCGCAGCATGTCGCTCGCGCCAGTCGTTGCCGCGCGACTGCCGTCGCGCGCCAGCGCCTCGCGGATCGCACCGACGATCAGTCCGCGCACCAGCCCCGGATCGCGGAAGCGGACGTCGGATTTTGCCGGATGCACGTTGACGTCCACCAGTGCCGGATCGAGTGTGATCGACAGCACCGCAACGGGATAGCGCCCGGCCGGGATCGTTTCGGCGTAGGCGCCGCGAATCGCCGAGAGGATGAGTTTATCCTGCACGGGCCGGCCGTTGACGAAAGCGTACTGGTGGGCGGAGTTGCCCCGGTTGAAGGTCGGCACGCCGGCGAAGCCAGTTAGCTGCACGGCTTCACGTTCGGCGTCCAAGGCGATGGCGTTGTCGCGGAATTCTTTGCCGAGCACCTGTGCCATGCGCGCCAGGTGATCCCCGCCGGTGGCCGGAAATTCCAGGCTCGAGCGATCAGGGCCTGACAGCACGAAACGCACGCCCGGAAAGGCAATCGCCATGCGCTTGACGATCTCGGTGATTGCTGCAGCTTCCGCCTTTTCCGTCTTCAGGAACTTCAGCCGCGCCGGCGTTGCGAAGAACAGGTCGCGTACTTCGACGATCGTTCCCGGGTTGGCGGCTGTTGGGCGCAGATGCACGATCTTGCCGCCGACGACTGCAATCTCGTTGCCTGCCGCGCTGTCGCGCCTGCGGCTCGAAATACTGAGCCGCGCCACCGAACCGATTGATGGCAGTGCTTCGCCGCGGAAGCCGAGCGTGCGGATATCGTCGAGCGTCTCCGATATCTTTGATGTGCAGTGACGCTTGACGGCAAGCTCGAGATCGGCGGCATCCATGCCGGTACCGTTGTCGCTGACGCGCAGCAGCGCCTTGCCGCCGCCGGCGGTCGCGATTTCGATGCGTGTAGCACCGGCGTCAAGCGCGTTTTCGATCAGCTCTTTCGCAGCACTCGCCGGCCGTTCGATGACCTCACCGGCGGCGATCTGATTGATGAGCGTTTCTGAGAGCTGTCTGATGACCATAGGTCTATTTTCCAGGATTCGCAGCCCCGAGGAAAGGATTTTGTCAGGTTGTAGGCAACTGCTTCAGGCTTCTCCCCAAATTTGGGGGTGGTCATTGTTAAGCGGCTTTTAAGACAAGAACGGCATTTTATTCATATACCTCCGAAACTGCGAAAATCGGACAGATATGGGATGTGAATGAATGAGTGCCGGCTTCGAAAAGGCGGACACATCATCTGTGAGTGACGCGTTGCCGCCTGAGGCTGACCTTCAGACGGTACTTTTCGATGCTGTATGCGACAGTCTTTCTGCTGCCTTCGTCATCTATGATCGCAATGATCTTCTTATCTTCGTCAGCCGCCAGGTCGTGGAATTCTTTGCAGTGCCTGCGGCTGTGCTGCGGCCGGGTACACGACTTCGTGATTTTCTGGGTGCGGTCTACGATACCGGCGTCCGCGAGCAGACCCTCGCGCGCGAGGTGGTTTCGCTCAGCCGCGAGGACTGGCTGTCCCAGCGTATCGCTTCCCACTGGCGCGAACGCTTCGAATCCGTCGAACGTCACGGCGCTGATCGGTGGGTGCGTTTTTTGAAGCGTCGCCTGCCGAACGGCTACGGCGTGACCGTCATCTCCGATATTTCCGAGGCGCGTAAGCGTGAGGAACAATGGCGCTACGATCTGGAGCGCGTGCAACTCACCGAGGACATTCTCGATCACCTGCCGTTCCCGCTATTCGTCAAGGATCGCAACCTCGCCTATGTCGCCGTCAACAAGGCCTTCTGTGAGAAGTACCAGACGACGGCGGACGAGGTTCTCGGCCGCAAGAGCGGCGATCTTTTTTCACCTGACATCGCTAAGCGCTTCGAGGAAAGCGACCGTCATGTGCTGGAAACCGGCGAGATGTCGGTCGTCCGCCAGCGTCAAATTGCCCGTGACGGTACTGAGCGCGATATCGTCAGCCGCAAACACAGGATCGGCAAGCCCGGACGTTACTTCCTCGTTTCGACCATGCAGGACCTGCCGCGTGAGGGCAACGATCTCGACGAGTTTAGTGAAGCCTCTGAGATCACCACCTCCAGCAACCAGACCTATCGCCGCGCCTACGTACCGATGCCGGACGCATCACAACGCCGCGAGCCCGCAGCGATGGAGGCGATCGTTCCGGAAAATTTCTCCGGCCGTAAAATCCTCGTCGTCACCTCAGATCTCGCCGCCGAAACTGCCGCGTTGCGAACGCTCGCCAAATACGGCTTCGAATCCTGTTCCGTCCGCGGCGAGGACGAGCAGGAGCATTTCCTCGAGATCGCCAGCTCTTCCGGCATCTCGCTTGATCTTCTGATCATCGATAACCAGATGGGTATGCGCTGCCTGGAACTTGCCGAACAATACGGCATACCCGCCCTCGTCATGGATGGCTTCCAGATCGCCAACGAACTGACTTTCCAGATCGCCCGCCACTTCAACCGCAACGGACGCGGCGCCGGTGCCGACGGAGACTGGGAAATCACCACGACAGATGAGATCGGCGTGGACCTTCAGGTCCTCGTCGCCGAAGACAACGATATCAACCAGATCGTGTTCTCGCAGATCCTCGAGGGCCTCGGTTACCGCCATCTGATCGCCGCAACAGGCGAAGAAGTTGTCCGCCTTTGGGCCGAACACCGGCCGCAGATCGTGCTGATGGATATTTCACTGCCGGTCTTCAACGGCTTCGAGGCCTCACGCCTCATTCGCCAAATGGAAGAAGGGCAGGGAGTACACACGCCGATCATCGGCGTGCTGACGCAGGCTTTCGAGCGCGATCGCACCGAATGTGCAAAGGCCGGCATGGATGACGTCGTCATGAAGCCTGTCAGCCCGGATATTCTCGAAACTGTATTTCAGAAGCACCTAATGGGTGGGACCATCAAGGCGCAGAAATAAACAAAATGCGGGTCAACTCCCCAGAATTTGGGAATGCTTCGGGTTGTATCGCCGCAAATTTACTATCGAATTGTTAAGGTTTGCCGATCATTCTTTGCCCTGGTGTGGAGGAAAGCTTGGGTTTGCAGTGATGGTGTCGGCGGAAATACCATTCATGACGGTAAGTCAGAACGAGCTGCAGGCGATGGCCTATACCGATCCACTGACCGGGTTGGGAAACCGGTATCGCATGCGGGACAAGGTGATGCAGATTTCTGCCGAGCGCGCCAGCGATCCGGCACCCTTCACCATCGGCATTGCAAATCTGGACAGTTTCAAGCCGATCAACGATCTCTTCGGCTCTGCCGCCGGCGATGAAATCCTTTGCCAGGTCGCCCATCGCCTGAAGGCTTGTATTCCTGATGGTGCTCTCGTGACCCGACATGACGGCGACGAATTCGCCTTCGTCCTGCCGCTTATTTTCGAGCGCGCCAGTGCGGAGAAATTCGGCCAGATGATCCGCGAAGTCCTGTCGGCACCTTATGATCTCGGCGACCGCAACGTGCGCCTTTCAGCCTCCTTCGGCTTTGCGATCTATCCCTTTGCCGGCGAGGAGTGGGAAGAGCTTTTGAAAAGCGCAGAAACCGCGCTCTATCGCTCCAAACGTCGCGGCCGCGGTCAGATCACGGTTTATTCACGCGAGATCGCGCAGGAGATGAAGCGGGCGACCCAGCTCGAACAGGCGCTCAGAAACGCCATCATATCAGATGCGATCGACGTGCATTTCCAGCCGATCGTCTCGCTTGCTAACAATCAGGTGGTGGGTTTCGAAGCCCTTGCCCGCTGGAACGACCCCGATCTCGGTTTCGTCTCCCCCGGCGTCTTCGTGCCGCTTGCCGAAGAGCGAGGTTTCATCGACGCCCTGTCGGAAGCACTGCTGCGCAAGGCAGCGGAAGCTGCACTCTCGTGGCCGCGAGAGCTCTTCTTGTCTTTCAATCTGTCTTCCGCCCAGCTCATGGACCCGGGCACAAGCAGCAGTATTCTGTCGATCCTCGGTCGCGTCGGTTTCGATCCGCACCGCCTCGAACTGGAGATCACCGAAACGGCTGTGATGAGCTCCGCCGATACGGCGCATCGGATCCTGGCCGATCTCAGGGCGGCCGGCGTGCGCATCTCCCTGGACGATTTCGGTACCGGTCAGTCGAGCCTCGGACGTCTGCGTGATTTCATCTTCGACAAAATCAAGATCGACCGCGCCTTCGTGTCACGCATCAATTCCGATCGCGCGTCCGAGCATATCATCAAGGCGATCCTTGCCATGTGTGAAGGCCTTGAACTGGAAGTCGTAGCAGAGGGCATCGAAGATTATTCGGAAGCAGTCAAGCTGCGTATGCTCGGCTGCGGCATGGGGCAGGGGTACCATTTCGGTCGGCCCGCCGATGGCATAGCCACCCTGCGATTCCTGCACGAAAACTACTACTACCACGATACTAACGCGACGGAACGTGCCAGCGCTTAGCCGCAGGAAAAACAAAACGACGGCGCCCCAAGGACGCCGTCGCCTAGGCCTCTATAGCCATTCGAATTACTTGTTGGTCGTCGAACCTGTCGCAGTGTTGTCCGTCGGCATGCCCGTACCGGTTGATGCCGGAGCCTTTTCAGCCGACTGCATTGCCAGTGTCTTGAATTCCGGGGCAGCCTTGAGCGACTCGGCGGTTTCCGTCGTGGTCAGCTTGACGGAGCCGTCCTGAGTGTTCTGAGCGACGGTGATCTTCCCGATCGGAACAGCGACTTTCTTTTCGCCGATACCGAGGAAGCCGCCGACACCGACGACTGCTGCAACCAGGCCGCCATCCTTCTTCATGATCAGGTCATCGACGTCGCCGATGCTCTCATTGTTGCCATTATAGACGGACTGGCCGATATAGGTGTTGGCGCTGATCTGGTCTGGAGCCTGCTGCGTCAGATAGCTGCCGCCACCTGCCTGAGCCGTATCGGTGCTCGCTGCCGGGGCCGGAGCCTGAGCGGCATCACCGCCTGCAGGCACCATGGGCTTTGCCGGTGCCGGAGATGCCGGATTGGCGGGGGCGGACTGCGTCGGGGCGGCGGGATTGGCCGGCTGCGAAGCCGTCTGCGAAAATGCCGCCGGTGCGAAGGCCGTGGCAAACAAGGCGCCAGCGGCAACGGTCGTCAGAAGTTTGCGTGTCATTTCGAACCTACCTTTGTTCCTTGAGTGATCCCTAGCCCGGCAGCGCCCGTTTTCCAGGCATTCCTGCCACGCCGGTTCAAGAGTGAAATGACCTGTGCGCTTATTGGTTCCGGACGAAGACACGGAAAATTTTGCGATTTTCACGGAACTTTGTTCAGAAAACAGCCGAAAAAGCAAAAGGCGCCCTGCAATGGAGCGCCTTCTGAATTCCTGGCGTTGCCCTCAGATGACATAGGCCGGATCGAAAACGCCCTTCACCGTGATCCCGAGTTCGAGTAGCGCGCCTGCGCTCGGCTGGGCGGAGCGGGCATCCTCGTCCAGCCCCTCCCAGGCCGTCGTTACCGCCAGCCGGTCGGCATTGACGCCGATGAAGGCCGGGCAGGAAGGCTGCACCGCCGGTACCTTGTAGCGGGCAATGCGCAGACCATCGGGGCTGTAGCGGTCGACGACGCCGGCGCCCCAGCGGGCGTTCCAGATATAGCCATCGGCATCGCAGACCGAACCGTCCAGCCCGCCGGGTTCGTCCATGCTGTCGACCATGACGATCGGCTCACCAGTCGGAAGGCCCGTGTGAGGATCGACCATCACGCGCATAAGACGACTGATACGCGTGTCTGTGAAATACCCGATTGTGCCGTCGGGAGAGAAGCAGATGGAGTTCGGGATGCTGATGCCGCTGAAGATCTTCGTCACCTTGCCGGCAGCCACATGATAGATTGCACCCGCCTGCTGCTCGGCGCGCTTGCTCATCGTACTGATCCACAACGCGCCGGAAGGATGCGTGCGCCCGTCATTAGAACGGTTTTCCGGTTTGTCGTTTTCCAGCGCCGCATAGAAGGTCAGGTTGCCTCCGGCTATATCTCGTACGAAAAGGCCCTCTTCGGTCGCCAATAACTGACGGCCGGAGTCGATGCGGGCTAAAACGCTCGCCATCATTGGCAGCGGATGCACCTTCTTTTCGTCAGTCGAAAGATTGAGTTCGTGAAGCTCCTTACCGAGGATATTGAACCACCAGACGGTATTGGAAATAGGATCGTAGGTGGGGCCTTCACCGAGAACCGAATTGGTATTGCAAAGCGTTTTGCCCTCGAATTCATAAATATCAGTCATACGTCTATGCTCCTATGGCCGCGTCATAGGCTAAGATGGTTGCCTTGGCGCGCTCGGCAACCTCTGCCTCGGTCATTCCAGGCTTGTAAATGCTGGTGCCGAGGCCGAAGGCGAGAATGCCGGCTCTGGTATAGTCTGAGAAGTTCTTGTCCGACACACCGCCGACCGCCGCAATGACCAGGTCCGGTGGGAGAATGGCGCGGATCGCGGTGATGCCGGAGGGACCGAGAACGCTGGCGGGGAAGAACTTGAGGCCGGTCGCACCCGCGCGGGCAGCCTGCAGCGCTTCGGTAGGCGTAAAGACGCCGGGCATGGTTACCATGCCATAGTCGCGAGCGTGGACGATGACGTCGGGTTCGACATTTGGGGTTACCAACAGTTTGCCGCCGGCGTCATGTAGGCTGTCGACGGCTTCGGTTGTCAGCACGGTGCCGGCACCGATCAGCACATTATCAGGCGCCATCTTCGCAGCGATCTCGATCGACTTGAAGGGCTCCGGTGAATTGAGCGGGATCTCGATCGCCGTCAGGCCGTTTTCGATCAGCGCGCCGACTACAGCTTCAGTTTCTTCGGGCTTGATGCCGCGCAGAATGGCGATCAGCGGGCGCTTCATGTCGGGAAAAGGGATACGGTTCATGGGAGATATCTTTCTCAGTTCGGCCATATGGCCTGGGCAGCGGCCGAAAGGCCGCCACGAAC
This sequence comes from Rhizobium sp. BK650, assembly GCF_014195325.1. Taxonomy (GTDB): domain Bacteria; phylum Pseudomonadota; class Alphaproteobacteria; order Rhizobiales; family Rhizobiaceae; genus Rhizobium. Next base: position 741,745 of record NZ_JACIBK010000002.1, read on the forward strand.
GGCAGCATCGGCATCGATGGCGTTGAAGGCGAGGGAGAGTGTGTGAAAGGCCCGCTCATAAAGCGTTTGCAGGCGTCCGGAAGCGACGAGAGTAATGGCCGCATCCTTTCCGGCATTCTGCAGAGCGCCTGCGATTTCGAGGCCGATGAGCGTGCCGGAAAGTTTCGCCTGTGCCGCGGCCGCCGAAATACCGTGCAGAAGTTGGCCTGAACGGGCGGTGAAAATCAGGTTGGACGCGAGCGCCGGCTGTTTGAACGCGGTCGCGACCGCAGCCTCGAAGGCCGCCGCGTCGGCCGGCTGGTCCTCGGCACCGGCGACCGCATGCGTGAGGATCGTATGTTTGGTAATGGCATCGAAAAGCTCGCCCGTCATGAAGGTGGAAAAGCCGATCACCTTCCCATCACTGACATGCACCCACTTGGAGTGCGTGCCCGGCATGCAGACGGACTGCATTCCCTTACTGGCAGACCCGAGTGCGCCGAGAAGCTGCGTTTCTTCACCGCGCATGACATCGGGTGCTGCCGCATCGCGCTGTGCGAGGCCCGGTAGAATGCGGACATCGCGGCTTTCCCCGGGCACTGAGACCGCACCTGATAGAATCGAGGAAAGCGAAGCCGGCACGTCGATATAACCGGCCTCCACCCAGCCCTGCCGCGCCCCTGCCATGCCGCAGACGATGACGGGCAGTTCTGCCGGGGCGCTGATTGCCGCTAGATGTCCGGCGAGCACCTCGGAAAAGCCGGTCTTAGCGGCCGTCGTCATGCCTTCGCCGCTGCGGCGTTCCGCAAGAACGCTGCCGTCTGCGCCGATAAGCCAGAGGCGGAAGCTGCTGGTGCCCCAGTCCACAGCGACGTAAGCGGGATTTGGCATCAGAGAACACCTCCATCGACGATCAGGGACTGCGCGGTCATGCCGGCTGCGCAGTCGGATGCAAGAAACAGAGCCGGACCAACGATTGCATCCGGTTTCAAGACGACCTTCAGGCATTGCCCTTGCACGGAATGGGCAATGCTCTCCTCCGTCAGCCATAATTTCATTTGCCGTTCGGTCACCACCATGCCCGGCAGGATGCAGTTGACGCGGATATTGTCGGGGCCGAGCCTTCCGGCCATGCTCTTCGTCAGGCCGACGATCGCAGCCTTGGCGGCGGCATAGGCGGGAAAGACGCCCATATTCAGCTTGAAGGCGATCGAGGACATGTTGATGATCGCGCCGCCGCCGGCTGCCCGCATCGAAGGGACAGCGGCCTGCGAGGTGAAGAAGACATGGCGCAGGTTGACCGCCTGGTTATTGTCCCAATAGTCCTCGGTCACATCATCGAATTCGTGCCGGTCATCCCAGGCGGCATTGTTAACGAGCACCCGGATTGGCCCGGACTTTTCGACAACCTCGTTCACCGTGCGTTTGATGGCTTTAATATCGCGCAGGTCGGTACGGTAGAAGCCGACCGGATGAGCGCTCTCTCGGGAAAGGCGTTCCGCCAGTTCCCGGCTTTCCACCTCAGCGATATCGAGGAAGGAAACCCTTGCGCCCTGCTTTGCGAAACCCTCGACAATGGCAGCACCGATGCCGGAACCGCCGCCGCTGACCAGCACCGTCCGGTCTTGGAATTCTGGGAATTGTGCAGACACAGCCCTTACCATCTCCTCCCGATATCCTTACTTCCATTATTTGGAACTTAATTTGATTATATGGAATTATTCGGTTAGGCTGCGTTTCATGTCAAGGACAGAAGAGCAATAGGCAGGATCGGCCACAGCATGGCGCAGACGGATGACAAAGGCGCACGGGATACTGGCACCCTCGGCAAGCTGATGGTCCTGCTCGATCTCGTCACCCATGCTGAGGCTCCCTTGCGCTTCACCGACATCCTGGCGCTTGCCAGACAGCCGCGCGGCACGCTCCACAGGCAGCTCGGCCATCTGGTCGACGAAGGGCTCCTCGAACTTGACGCCGAAGGCCGTTATGCACCGGGCCTTCGGCTGCTAGATCTTGCCTCCCGAAGCTGGGCGCGCAACGAATTCCGTCTGATTGCCGCGCCGCATCTTGCCGCCCTGCATCGGCAGACAGGAGAGACCGTCCATCTTGGGGTGTTGCGCGGATCCTCCATTATCTATCTCGATAAGGTCGAAGGGCATCAGCCGGTACGCATGTATTCACAGATCGGAAACGCCTCACCCTGCTATTGTACTGGTGTCGGGAAGGCAGCCCTCTCGGCTCTGCCGGCAGACAAGCTCCGCGAATTGCTTCCCGGCCTGCATTTTCACCGTTTCACCCCGGCGACACATGTGAATGCTGAAAGCTTGCTGACGGAGATCGGCGATATAGTTTCTGCCGGTCATGCCTACGACCGGGAGGAGCACGAAGCAGGCATCCGTTGCGTCGCGGCCCCAATCTGGTCGGACGACCGCTCCTTCATCGGGGGCGTCTCTGTCACCGGTCCCGCTTACCGCCTGTCAATGGAACTTCTCCACGAATGGGCCGTTCCGGCCCAGATGACTGCGCGGAAAATCATGGACGAAATGCGCATCCGCCTCGGGCCGAGGCGTTGACACCGATCTGGTTGAAACCGGTCTGACCGCGTCAACTGCTGGACGTGGTGTACGTAGCATGCTTATGATGAGTGCGTTATTGAGATTTGACGGCGAATCACGCCAACTGGGTCGTCCGCGAAATCATCGACAATTCACCGGCCGAGTGCGCTGCGGCGCCCTGGCTGAATCCTATTGATCTGACGGGCGTTGTGTAAACACCTGCACCTGACCGTTTTTCCACAGGCTGCCAGCGGTTTCCCCAAAGCCCGGTTCGAAGGCGAAAATATCTGATGGCAAGCTTACCGCAAATTCCGGTGGAAGACGCCTATGTGCAGGAGGTCGCCAGTCTTAAGACCCAGTTCGACATCTTCCGACTCATGAAGCGGGTGACGGAAGCCTATCGCAGCCGAGCTTTTATGGTCCTGAACCTGCCGCCGATCACTTCCTTCGATCTGCAGGGCAATACTATCATTACGAGCTGGCCGGCAGAACTGCTGTCCACCTACGACCAGGAAGGGCTGATGATGAACAGCCCGGTCTTACGGCGGCTGCGTACCTCAACCCTGCCGTTCTTCCACGATACGGGACGGACCGCCTGGCCGCGCGATGATGGCAAAACGGGCTTGGTTGCCGCTCTCTTCGAACGCTTCAAGATGGTGCGCAGCGCTTTTTTTCCGACACATGAACCATCAGGCGCGCGCGGTGCAGTCTCCTTTGCCGGCGATCGCGAACCCTTTACGCCAGCCGAGATGCGTGAGCTCAGCTACATCGCCATCCACGTCTTCGACCGGCTCGCCGAAATTCGCAATCTTGACACACGCATGACCGATACCTTGACGGATCGCGAGATCGACTGCCTCAACTGGACGGCTGCCGGCAAGACCAGCGCCGAAATTGCCGAGATCCTGGTTCTCTCGGAACATACGGTCAATCATTATCTGAACCGCGCTACCAAGAAGCTGGATACGGTCAATCGCACGCAGGCCGTCGCCAAGGCGCTGCGCATCGGCCTCATAAAGTAAGGCGCTGCCAGCCTAAAATTACGTCAGGTGCAGCCGGGCTGCTCAATATCTGAGCGTAGTTTCCTGGCCGGTTTGCCCAAACTGATAATTGTCATCCCTTTTCAGCGAATTTCGCAACTGGCATGCTTCCTGCATTCCTTCCGGTAGAGGTCCAGAGGGGGCTTTGAAAACAGCACCAATTCAATGGTGCGACCGACACGCCGCCGCCGATATCGCTGCCGCTTTCTCCCGGTCCCGATGTCGCGGTGGCTGTTGCGTTTGGGCAACCGCCTTCAGCTGCTGTTCCGAAACCGGACAATTTCTTCGAATTTTTTCTGGTCTTTTTTTCAGCTTGCGCTAACTCGCCTCCAATTGCGCTGGTTCTCGAGGAGCCGTTGCGACCATCAGGGCGAAAGCCCGGCGGACTTGATGGTCGCAACGGGAGAGAACGCGCCGCCCTTCCACTCTATATGCGATTTGCCGTTGCCCGATTTTGGTTGGCGAAGCCACTGGCCTCCACTATCTATGACAGGAAAAGCAGTGAGGGCGGAATGACCGAGGTCACCAAAGAACAAGTTCTGGAAACGCTGAAGACCGTGCGTGGGCCGGATCTGGAGCACAACATTGTCGAACTCGGCATGGTTTCCGACGTCTTCATTTCCGATGGCAAAGTCTATTTCTCCATCACCGTGCCGGCCGAACGCGCCCAGGAGCTAGAGCCGATGCGTCTCGCCGCCGAGCGTGTCATCAAGGAAATGCCGGGTGTGAAAGGTGCGCTCGTGGCACTGACGGCTGACAAGAAGGCCGCCGCTAACGCACCTGCAGCGCGCGCTGCACCCCATGCGAGCCAAAGCCATCACGGCCACTCCCACGCACCACAGCAACAGCAGCCGCACACGGCCAAGATCGGCGTTCCCGGCATTGGCGCCATCATCGCCGTTGCGTCGGGCAAGGGCGGCGTCGGCAAGTCGACCACAGCCGTCAATCTGGCGCTCGGACTGCTGGCCAACGGTCTTCGTGTCGGCATCCTCGATGCGGATATCTATGGTCCTTCGATGCCGCGCCTTCTCAAGATTTCCGGCCGCCCGACGCAGATCGATGGCCGCATCATCAATCCGATGGAAAATTACGGCCTCAAGGTCATGTCCATGGGCTTCCTGGTCGATGAGGAGACCGCCATGATCTGGCGCGGGCCGATGGTCCAGTCTGCGCTGTTGCAGATGCTGCGTGAGGTCGCTTGGGGCGAGCTCGACGTGCTTGTTGTCGACATGCCGCCCGGCACGGGTGACGCCCAGCTCACCATGGCCCAGCAGGTGCCGCTCGCGGGCGCCGTGATCGTCTCCACGCCGCAGGATCTGGCACTGATCGATGCCCGAAAGGGCCTCAATATGTTCCGCAAGGTCGAAGTCCCGGTTCTCGGCATCATCGAGAACATGAGCTATTTTGTCGCGCCCGATACCGGCACGCGCTACGACATCTTCGGTCACGGCGGTGCCCGCAAGGAGGCCGAGCGCATCGGTGTTCCCTTCCTGGGCGAAGTGCCGTTGACCATGAACATCCGCGAGACTTCGGACGCCGGAACGCCTCTTGTCGCTTCCGATCCGAATGGCATCGTGGCCGGTATCTACCGCGCCATCGCCGCCAGAGTCTGGGAGCAGGTCGGCGAAAAGCCGCAGCGCGAAGCACCTGCGATCATCTTCGAATAGCGAGAATCACGCTGCTCACCTTGAATTGTGGGGGAAATGAGATGAAAAGGCGCAGTTCACGTAAGATGTCTTGATTATTTTCCGGCTTTGCTTCATATGCGCGCCGGCGTCATGATGGCGTCTGCAAATGCTCTGCGATGGCCGCCTGTCGATGAAGTCTCGGCCTTACTGCATGTTCGGAGTTGACTTGTCGATCGAAGGATTGGTGACTGCGATGCGGTGGAGCGACCCGGCCGGAGGCCGCATGTGGCCGGAGTTGTATGAACTCTTTTTGTCTGCTTCCGTTACGATCGATGATGCGTGCGCCTGGCGGGACCGCGCTCGCGGCCGCATGGAAGGGCTTTCGATGAAAAGGATACGAGCGGCTGCGCGTTGCCGGCGCCGGAGATGCGGATTGTGATCACCGCATATTGTTCCAACTGCAAATCGATCGAGATTCGCGATCTTGCGACCCCACCAGAGTTTCCGGCAGATGTCGTTTGGATCGACATGATCGAGCCGACTCGCGAGGAGGAACTGCATGTCGAAAAGCTCCTTGGCATCGAAGTGCCGACCCGCGATGATCTCCGGGCGATAGAACCCTCCGCGCGGCTCTATGTCGAAAACAGCGCGGTTTACATGACGGCCTCGCTGATATGGAAAGCGGAAACGGAAGCGCCGACCCTGACGGATGTTGCCTTCATCCTCGCCGGCGACAAACTGGTGACCATCCGCTATGCCCATCCGAAGTCTTTCGCGCTTTTCATTGCTGCCCTGCCTCGCATACCCGAGCAATGGCGCAGCGGCGCTGCTCTTCTTGCCAAGCTGCTGGAAACGATCGTCGACCGCACGGCAGAAGTCCTGGAAGTCTCGGTATCCCGGCTGGACATTCTGTCGGTCCACGTCTTTGGTGATCGCGCCAAGAAAGTGCGCAAACCCTCGAACTATCTGGAAGAGAAGCTGAAAGACATTGCCGGTCATCACCGCATGATCAGCAAGCTGCGCGATAGTCTCGGTTCGCTCTCGCGCCTTCTCACCTTCTTCTATACGATCCCGGTCGTGCAGCACGATCAGGAAACCAAAGAACTCTGCCGAACGATCTCGCGCGACATCCAGTCCCTTTCGGAACATGCGTCCTTCGTCGCCGGCAATATCACCTTCCTGCTCGACGCTTCGCTCGGTCTCATCAACATCGAGCAGAATGCCATCATCAAGATTTTTTCCATTGCTTCGGTGGTGTTCTTGCCGCCGACGCTGGTCGCCTCCATCTATGGCATGAATTTCGAATTCATGCCGGAGCTGCATTTGACCGCGGGTTATCCCTACTCGCTGGGGCTCATGGTGATCTCCGCCGTTATTCCCTTCTTCTTTTTCCGCTGGAAAGGCTGGCTCTGAGGAGCCTGTATTGCTTCATGTCTGAAGAAAGCCATTCTCACGAACGTAACCTTGGGCCGCGTAAGCTCTTCTATCTTGCGCTGGGTTCGGTAGGCGTCGTTTACGGAGATATCGGCACGAGCCCACTTTATGCGTTCCGCGAGGCGCTGAAGCCGGTCGCCCATGACGGTCTCACTCGTTTCGAAGTCATCAGCCTCATTTCGCTGATGATCTGGGCGCTGACCATCATCGTCACCATCAAATACGTGCTCTTCCTGCTGCGCGCCGACAACGACGGCGAAGGCGGGACGCTGTCGTTGCTCGCCCTCCTGATGAAGACCGCCAACGGCCATACCGCGCTCTTGATGCTGCTTGGCCTGATAGGCGCGGCGCTCTTCCTGGGCGACGCCATGATCACCCCGGCGCTCTCGGTCCTGTCGGCCGTCGAAGGCCTGAAGCTCGTGACTCCGAGCCTGTCGGACTATATCGTGCCCATATCGGTGGCGATCCTGGCGTTGCTCTTCGTCGTCCAGTCCCATGGCACAGGTGCCGTCGCCCGCTTCTTCGGCCCGATCACGGCAATCTGGTTCCTCGTCATGGCTGCCGCCGGCATCGCCCATATTTCGGATGACTACGGTATCCTCGCCGCCTTCAATCCCTATTATGCCGTCAGCTTTCTGTTGCATGAAGGCTTCTACGGCGTTGTCGTTCTCGGCGCCGTCTTCCTGACCGTCACCGGCGCGGAAGCGCTTTATGCGGATCTCGGCCATTTCGGTCGGCGTCCAATCCAGTGGGCGTGGTTTGTGCTGGTCTTCCCCTCACTGACGTTGAACTATCTTGGCCAAGGCGCGCTCGTTCTCGGCAATCCGGCTACGATGTCCGATCCTTTCTACCTCATGTACCCACAGTGGGCGCTGCTGCCGGTCGTCATCCTCGCGACTGCCGCCACCATCATTGCCAGCCAGGCCGTCATCACCGGCGCCTTCTCGCTCGTACGCCAGGGGATCAACCTCGGCTTCCTGCCGCGCATGGAAATTCTCTTTACCTCTGAGACCAATACCGGTCAGATCTTTGTGCCCTCGGTCAACGCGGTTCTGTTCTTCGGCGTCATCTTCCTTGTGCTCGGCTTCAAGACCTCGGATGCGCTGGCCACCGCCTACGGCATCTCGGTCACCGGCGCGATGGTCGTCACCTCGATCATGGCCTTTGAATTCGTCCGCGTCCGCTGGAACTGGTCGCTTCCGGTTGCAATCATCGCCCTGCTGCCATTGGTTATTCTCGAGCTGATCTTCCTCGGCGCCAACCTTCTGAAAATCCATGACGGCGGGTATATCCCGATCATGATTGCGACGGCCTTCACCGTGATCATGTGGACGTGGCGTCGTGGCACGGCAATCCTGACGGAAAAGACCCGTCACACCGACATTCCGCTTGCCTCCTTCGTCAGTTCCATCGAGCGCAAGAGCGAGCATTCGCCGGCCCATGTTCCCGGCACCGCAATCTTCCTGACCAGCGACCCGGATTCGGCACCTGCCGCACTGCTGCACAATCTTAAGCACAATCACGTGCTTCACGATCGCAACGTCATCCTGACGATCCGCACGGTCAACAAGCCGCGCGTCTCGCCGCAGGAGCGCTACAAGGTCGAGCAGATTTCCGAACGCTTTTCCCGCGTCGAGCTGCTCTTTGGTTTCATGGAATCGCAGAACGTTTCGCAGGCGCTGGCCGCACTGCGCAAAACTGGCCTGAAGTTCGACATCATGACGACGTCTTTCTATCTCGGCCGCCGCAAGCTGGTGCCCGATGCAAAGTCCGGTATGCCCTACTGGCAGGACCGCCTCTACATCGCGCTCGCCAATGCCGCCGCCAACCCCTCCGACTACTTCCGCCTGCCGGCCAATCGCGTGGTGGAACTGGGTTCGCACGTCATCATCTGACGAGACGGAAGGAGAGGGCGCCATCTCGTCCTCTCCTGTTTCTCTGACGGCACACAACGAGATGATCCATCTCATGGAAGCGTCAGCCGAATTAGAACATCCATAAATCCTCATGGGCATATTCCGGCACGGAGCGTTAACCAGCTATCAAGGTTAATGCGAGATTTTCTTTGGACTGTCCTGCGTCCCATGTCCGGAGTCCGCGTTGCGTCGAAATGGCCGTTCTCGCAGCAAGCTGCGTCTCTTGCCCCAGAACTGGGTCTCTCCCGCAATCTTCGGTATTGCCGGATGGCTGATCTTCCCAAGCGTCGCTTCTCATGCCGATCTCGCCACCATGCTCGCCGGTCTCGACAATGATGGCGAAAGCTGGCGCATGGTGCTGACCAATTCGCCAGCCGGCTCCATTCATCAGGCCGAACTCGCCTTTGCCGATCGCGCTGCCACCGGTTCGATCGCTGTAGGTGCCGGCATGGTGCTGCCCGACGGCCGCAAGGTTGCATTCGTTGCCGGTGAGAAAGGCAAAGAAGCGACTCCGGACGAGGACCGAGTCAACCGCAACGCCAAGAAAGGCCGCGTCGTCGCCGTCGAAAAGGTGCAGCCGCCGAAGGACTTCTCCGCCGGTTCCATCCTCGAACGCACCAGACTTCTCTTCCGCCCGGTCCTCGATCTCAAGGACAAGTCTGCTTTCGTGAAGCCGACGATCAAAGGCAAGGAAATCGAGATCGCCACGGCCTTCTATAAAAAGCAGCCGGCTCCTCACCAGGACAATGCCGTACCGGCCATGCTGGCAAGCCTGGTGACCAGCGACAAGGCGGATGTATTGGCAACGGCCTACGCACCTGCTGCGCCGGATTATTCCCGCCAATCTCCTTTCGATTCGATCCTGACCGACAAGAATGAAGGCCGCTTCGTGCCGCAGATCGGCCCGAAGGATCATGCCTGGGCTGCCAGCATCCTGCCACCCACTGTCTTTTCCGCCCGCGAGCAGCAGTGTCTTGCGTCCGGCATCTATTTCGAAGCGCGCGGCGAGTCCGTGAAGGGCCAAGCGGCCGTTGCGCAGGTCATCCTCAACCGCGTCCGCAACCCCGCCTATCCGAAGACCATCTGCGGTGTCGTCTATCAGAACGAAGACTGGCGCAACCGTTGCCAGTTTTCCTTCGCCTGCGACAACATCAAGGACCGCGTGAATTCAGAATATCATTGGCGCGTTGCCCGCGACGTCGCCATGGCCGTGACCGCCGGCAGGATCTGGCTGCCGCAGGTTGGCTCGGCCACGCATTACCATGCCGTCTACGTCCGGCCGAATTGGGCGAGGACCATGGAAAAGGTAGGCCGCATCGGCATGCATGTCTTCTACCGGACTTATGGCGGCGGTTGGAGCTGAGGCAAAGGGCTGCTGATTGCGGATTTTACGCCGACCGGCGCCGATCAAAGACGGATTCTTTGGATGAAATCGTGTCGGAGCGGCCGGATTCCGCTTAAATATTTGATTTTATGCGGTTATTTTATGGCTGGACACCGGCTCTCTACGCCTTGACTATACTAATCCCTAAAACTATGTTGCGCGCGACTTCAGAACGGGCCGGAAGGTTCTTTAACCTTTGCGTCCGTGGTTCGGAAAACCGGGGTAGCGGGATTGCGGGCGACGGGAGCGGAGGAGAGCACGATGGCGGATGACCGCGAAGAAAGTCTTGAGCAGCGCCGTCGGCAGCTGGAAGCGGAACTTGCCTCCAAGCGTGTCGATGACATGAAGGAAGAAGCGCGGGAGGCCAGCGCCGAGCAGAGCCGCAAGGGCTATGCGCAGGCGATGAAGCTCTCGAGCGAATTCATTTCAGCCATCGTTGTCGGTGCTGTGCTTGGCTATCTCCTCGACCGTTTTGTCGGTACGGCGCCTTGGGGGTTGATTGTTCTTCTGCTTCTTGGATTCTGTGCCGGCGTACTGAATGTTCTGCGCGCAGCGGGGAAGGTCGCCCAACCCCTGGATCGCAGAACGCCTGAGAAATAAGGGCCGTCTGGCCCAGTGCAATTTTCGCCGTCCGGCGGATCAAAGAGAGAGAGCAACCGGTGTCAAGCGATCCGACTCATCAGTTCAAGATCTTCAAGATTGTGCCGATCGAGATCGGCGGAATTGATTTTTCGTTCACTAACGCATCGCTCTTCATGGTGGCTTCAGCCGCTATCGCTGCTGGTTTCCTCTATTTCTCGACTTCGAACCGCGCCATCATTCCTGGCCGCTCGCAATCGCTTGCCGAAATGTCCTACGAGTTCATTGCAGGAATGCTAAAGGAGGGCGCGGGCACAAAGGGAATGAAATTCTTCCCGCTGGTTTTTTCGCTGTTCATGTTCGTGCTGACGGCAAACCTGCTCGGCATGTTCCCGTATTTCTTCACGATTACCAGCCAGATCATCGTCACCTTCGCTCTGGCAATTCTGGTGATCGGCACGGTTCTCGCCTACGGTTTCTACAAGCACGGCTTCCATTTTCTGAATGTCTTTGTGCCCTCGGGCGTGCCGGGTATTCTGTTGCCTCTGGTCGTCTCGATTGAAATCATCTCCTTCCTGTCCCGTCCGATTTCACTGTCGGTTCGTCTTTTCGCCAACATGCTCGCCGGTCACATCACGCTGAAGGTGTTCGCAGGCTTCGTCGCCTCGCTTGGAGCCCTCGGTGCTGTCGGTGTCGGCGGAGCCGTTCTTCCTCTCATCATGACGGTCGCCCTGACCGGTCTCGAGTTCCTCGTCGCCTTCCTTCAGGCTTACGTCTTTGCGGTGCTGACTTGCATGTACCTCAATGACGCGATCCACCCGGGCGGGCACTAAGGATAACGACATCGACGTCTCCAGGGCGTCAGTCATTCGCCGCAACAACCATTTCAAAGGAGTTCAACATGGAAGCGGAAGCAGCAAAGTACATCGGTGCAGGCCTGGCTTGCTTTGGTATGGCCGGTACGGCTCTCGGCCTCGGCAATATCTTCGGCAGCTACCTCTCCGGCGCACTGCGCAATCCGTCTGCAGCTGACAGCCAGTTCGGCCGTCTGGTATTCGGCTTCGCCGTTACGGAAGCTCTGGGCATCTTCTCGCTGCTCGTCGCTCTCCTTCTGCTCTTCGCCGTCTGAGATCGGTGGATTGATGGATCACGGCCTGCGAACAGCGAGCCGTGATCCTTTGCATTTGCAGTACACCTGGAGGTGAGCATGTACTTTGTGACCCCGGCCTACGCTGAAGAGGCACCGGCGGGAACCGCGACGGATGCGCATGCCGCTCCGGCTGCCGGCGAGGTCCATACCGAGACCGGCGTCGCCGAAGGCGAGCACGCGCGTGGGCCTTTCCCGCCTTTCGATTCGTCGACCTATGCATCCCAGCTTCTGTGGCTGGTGATTACGTTCGTCATTTTCTACCTGCTCATGCAAAAGGTCATCGCCCCGCGCATCGGCGCCATCCTCGAGCAGCGTCACAACCGTATTGCGCAGGATGTCGAAGAAGCTGGCCGCCTGAAGGCTGAAGCCGACGCCGCCGTCGCAACCTACGAAGGCGAGCTTGCCGCTGCCCGCGCCAAGGCGAATTCGATCGGCACCGCCGCTCGTGACGCCGCCAAGGTCAAGGCCGAGGAAGATCGTCGCGCGGTCGAGGCAAGCCTGAACGAAAAGCTGAAGGCTGCCGAGGCCCGCATCGCCGATGTGAAGGCAAAGGCTTTTGCCGATGTCGGCGCCATTGCCGAGGAAACCGCGGCCGCCGTCGTCGAACAGCTCATCGGCGGTTCTGCTGCCCAACCCGATGTCGCTGCGGCCGTTGCAGCCGCCAAGAAGGAGGCTTGATCGATGGAATTTGCTTTTGATGCAACTTTCTTCGCCTTTGTCGGCCTCGTCCTGTTCTTGGCCCTCGTCGTCTACCTGAAGGTCCCGGGCATGATGGCGAAGTCGCTTGACGACCGCGCCGATCAGATCCGCAACGAGCTGGCGGAAGCCAAGCGTCTGCGCGAAGAAGCCCAGCATCTGCTCGCCGAATACCAGCGCAAGCGCAAGGAAGCAGAAGCCGAGGCCGCTCACATCGTTGCTGCTGCTGAACGCGAAGCCGAAATGCTGACTGCCGAAGCGAAGAAGAAGACGGAAGAATTCGTCGCCAACCGTACGGCTCTTTCCGAACAGAAGATCAAGCAGGCTGAAGCCGATGCAATGAAGGCTGTTCGCTCTGCTGCAGTCGATCTCGCCATTGCAGCCGCTGAATCGGTCATTGGCAAGCAGGCCGATGGCAAGGTCCAGTCCGAGCTCTTCGGTCAGGCCGTCGGCGAAGTGAAGACTCGCCTGAACTGAACTTCAGCCCTTGCAGATTAGAAAAGCCTCGCCTCGGTGGGGCTTTTTCTGTCTTGTGGCAGATGCTTGCTGTGCCAGGCGTGAGCTCTGATGCGCAGAGCTGAAAAATAACGGATAGCTCTTTCCGGAAGATTCCCGCTGAGACCTTTTGGTGCCGGCAACGGAAATGTCCCTGTCACCTTCCTATTCCTCCGTCCTGAGGGGAAACCGCGGCGGATTTCGCACTGGAGCCTATTCCTCCAGCATCTCTCCGTTCATCTCTTCCACCACGCCGTCCTTGCGCAGTGGCCGGAAGCTCATTCGGTGCAGCGAGCACGGCCCATGTTTCTCGATGCCGGAGCGATGCTGGGCCGTGCCATATCCGACATGAGCGGCAAAACCGTACTCGGGAAACACCAGATGCGCGCGCGCCATCATTCGGTCGCGCGTCACCTTCGCAACGATGGAGGCGGCCGCGATGGAAACGGAGCGCGCGTCACCCTTCACAACGGCCCGACCTGGGCAGTCGAGCCCCATAGGCACGTCCAGCCCATCCGTCAGCACATAACTTGCCGGTATCGAAAGGCCGCAGATTGCGCGGCGCATTGCGTCGAGGCTTGCCTTGCGGATATCGGTTTCGTCGATGCGTGTGGAACTGGACGAGGCGATGGAGACTGTCGCGGTCGCAAGGATCTGGACAAACAGCTCCTCGCGCTTCTCCGCCGAAAGCTGCTTGGAATCGTTGAGACCTTCGGGAATGCGCTTGGGATCGAGGATCACCGCGGCAGCAACGACAGGTCCGGCAAGCGGCCCGCGACCAGCCTCATCGGCGCCCGCGACAGGCCAGTGGCCAGCCTTGCGGGCTTTCAGCTCCAGCCGGAAATCCGGCACGAGGGGAGCCTCTTCAAAGAGCAGAGGAGAATCGGGTGACGTGCGACGTTTCATGCGGTTGAACCTCGCACGCCAACCCGATTTCCTGCAAGCCCCCGGATCAGGGCGGCGACGGCCGGGGGCGGTCCGGCGGATGGTGCGGTCAGGGCCATCCGCGGGAAATGCGCAAGGCAGAAGACGCAGGGCAGGTCTTCTTCACGCCTTACGCAAACTCGTTATCAAAGCATCGGACCGAAATCTGTGCAGCGGTTCCGTGTCCAGAATTGCGTAAAGACAATCAGTCAGAGCAGCGAAAGTTGCACGCCACTACCATTCGGCGGTACAAAGAGGTCGTCGCGCAGGGCAAGGCTTCGACGAGTAAGCTGCAGCCGCTTTGCCGCCATCTCGAAGCGTCGGGCGATCTGCCAGGCATAGGGGCCGGCACCTTTCATGCGCTTGCCAAACTCGGCGTCGTAGTCCTTGCCGCCACGCATCGAGCGCACCAGCGACATGACGTGACGGTAGCGATCAGGATAATTCTGCAGCAGCCAGTCGCGAAACAGCGGGCTCACCTCCAGCGGCAGCCGCAACAACACATAGCTTGCCTCTTCCGCTCCTGCCGCCTTGGCGGCATCGAGAATACGTTCCAGTTCGTGATCGTTAAGTGCCGGGATAATCGGCGCCGCCATCACCGAGGTACGCACACCGGCCCCCGAGAGCCCGCGGATCGCCTCCAGCCTGCGCGTCGGCGTCGAAGCACGCGGTTCCATCACGCGCGCAAGCTTGCGGTCGAGCGTGGTCACCGAAATGCCAACACGCACGATGTTCTTCGCCGCCATTTCTGCAAGAATATCGAGATCGCGCAGGATCATCGCCGATTTGGTGACGATCGCAACAGGGTGGTTCGCCTTATTCAACACTTCGAGGATCTGCCGCATGATGCGCCATTCCTTTTCGATCGGTTGGTAAGGATCGGTGTTGGTGCCGATCGCAATGACGCGCACCTTATAGCCGGGCTTGGCAAGCTCCCGCTCCAAAAGCTTGGGCGCGTCGGGCTTGGCAAAGAGCTTGCTCTCGAAATCCAGCCCGGCCGAAAGCCCCATATAGGCATGTGTCGGCCGGGCGAAGCAGTAGATGCAGCCATGCTCGCAGCCCCGGTAGGGATTGATCGATCGGTCGAAGGAAAGATCGGGAGACTCGTTGCGGGTGATTGCCGTACGCGGCTTCTCGATCTGCACATCCATTTTGAATGGCGGCAGTTCCTCAAGTGTCTGCCAGCCATCGTCGAAGGTCTCGCGCTGTGTGGGCTCGAAGCGGCCGCTGGGGTTCAGCCCCGCGCCGCGGCCGCGCCGCCGGTCCGCCTCGATGCGCAGCCCCGAGGCCGCGATCATCGCGTCGGCAATATCTGCCTTATTGGCAGGCGCAAATGCGGCCTCCCCTGCAAGGGACTGTGGTCTCATTGGATTCTCCAGAGGCGGAAAACGCTCGATCCCGCTCGTTTTGATGATTAAATTCCTATCCGCAAAAGGAGAACAATGCAAGAACAAAATGAGGAAAGTGCCGCTGGCAATTTTTTGTGCGTCGCTCTATAAAAAGGCAATGTTGACTGTTGTTCTCGAATGCCAGGATCAGGAACCCGAGCTGGCCCAGACCCTATCCGTTTTGGTGGCAGGCGCTGTTGAGGGCCTGGTCAGCGATGTGGTCGTGCTCGATCACGGCTCTCGCGACGGCACCTCGCGGGTGGCGGATGCCGCCGGCTGCCGTTTTCATTCACAATGGGATATCAAGGACATCATCCGCTCCGCTCGCGGCGAATGGTTGCTCTTCGTCGAGCCGGGTGCGAGGCCGCAGGCGGGATGGATCGATGAGATCCTGGAATATGTTGCACTGAACAAGGTGTCGGCGCGTTTCACCGCTTCACGCGGCTATCGACGCCCCTTCTTCCAGCGCGTCCGTCGGGCAAGACCACCGCTAGAACTCGGTCTGCTGATGCCGAAGAAGCTCGCTGTCGCTACTGCAAGGAGCGGGATGGGGCTTGCCGAATTTGCGGAGGGGCAGAAGCTGCGTCAGCTTTCCAGTGAATTGATTCCTTCCTGGGTTGCCCGCGCTGCGCGGTAGCGGCGCCGCCGCTCGTAATCGCTGAAGCTACGCATCAGGCTTTCCGAAAATCGATTCCGAATCGGTGCGACGTAGGAAATGCGCTGTCGCCGCCAGCCTATTTTGCAGCGCCGCGCTTGAGATGCTCGTCGAGCCGCGGCATGATCTCTACGAAATTGCAAGGCATGTGACGATAGTCGAGTTGCGTCTTCAGGATGCCGTCCCAGGCATCCTTGCAGGCGCCGGGAGAGCCCGGCAGCACGAAGATGAATGTGGCGTTGGCAACGCCCGCCGTGGCGCGCGACTGGATCGTCGAGGTGCCGATTTTGTCATAGGAAATGCGATGGAACACGGCCGAAAAGCCGTCCATCCGTTTTTCGAAGAGCGGCTCCAAAGCGTCGGGGGTCACGTCTCGGCCTGTAAAGCCGGTCCCGCCTGTGGTAATGACGACGTCGATTTCCTTAGCTTCCGTCCAGGCGCGCACGCGCGCGGCAATCCTCTCGCGGTCGTCAGGCACGATGTCGCGATCGATCAGCCGGTGTCCGGCTTCGGCAATCCGCGCCGCCAGCGTATCGCCGGATTTGTCATCGGCCAGCGTACGCGTATCCGAAACGGTCAGCACCGCGATGCCGAGCGGAATAAAAGCTCGTGTTTCGTCCGGGCCTGCCATCATGCGCCTCCTGCGAAAGTCTCCGTCGCCTGGAAATACCAGTCCGGATGGGCCGCGTGAAGACGCTCGGCTGCACGCAGTGCTGCAATAGGCGTCTCGAAGATGCCAAAACAGGTCGCGCCCGAACCCGACATACGGGTGAGGAGCGCGCCCTCCGAAGCCAGCATGGCGGAAATCTCGGCGATTTCTGGTACCAAGTCCCGCGCGGGCGGCTCAAGATCGTTGCGTGTCGCTCGGATGGCCTCCATCCAGTGCAGTGTCCTGGGCAGCGCTAATGGGGGATTGTTTTTTGTGACAAGCCGTCGGAACACTTCGGGCGTGGAAACGCCTTTCAGAGGGTTGGCGAGGACCATGGCGAAGGAGGGCAGCGTATCGGCCGTCTCGATCTCCTCGCCAATGCCACGCGCGATTAGCGGTACGCTCCTGAGGCACATCGGTACATCGGCCCCGAGTTTCAGCGCCAGAGTGGCGATGGTTTCAGCCGGAAGAGTCAGGTTCCACAGACGCACCAACCCGCGCAACGTCGCAGCCGCATCGGCGGAGCCTCCGCCGATGCCCGAGGAAACCGGCAGGTTCTTTTCCAGATGGATGTGCACGGGCGGAGCCCCGCCCGCCGCCTCGCGCAGCAGGTCGCGCGCCTTCAGAACCAGATTGGTGCCGGGCTCGTCGGCCAGCACATCGGCGAACTGGCCTGAAAGTGTAAAATCGTCGGCATCGGCAGGCGCAAAACCCAGCCGGTCGCCATGGCGTGCAAATGTCACCAGCATTTCGAGCAGATGATAGCCGTCAGGCCTCTGGCCCGTCACATGCAGGGCCAGATTGATTTTTGCGCAGGCGTCTTCGGTAACGGCGAAATCGCCTATTACGGAAATAAGCATGCCCGTTTCAGGCATGCGGCCTCAGGACTTCTTGTCGACCGGCGGCGGCGTCACCGGCTGCGGGTCCGGCTGCTTCTTGTCGACGGTCTTGGAGTCGTCGTCCTGCGCAGGTAGGCCGTTGGCGACCTTTTCCTTGATTTTCGGGATCTGGGCTTCCTCGGGTTCGGAGGCCAGCGCCCGGTTCCACTGATAAACGGCTTCCAGCTTGCGGCCGACGCGCCAGTAGGCATCGCCCAGATGGTCGTTGATTGTCGCATCGCCGGCCTTGATCTGCGCCGCACGTTCCAATTCATCGACAGCATCGCTGTAGCGGTTGAGGCGGAAATAGGCCCAGCCGAGCGAATCGATGATGTAGCCGTCATCGGGGCGCAATTCGACGGCCTTCTTGATCATCTCAAGGCCCTCGTCTAGGTTTCGGTTCATGTCGATCCAGGAATAACCGAGATAGTTCAGAACCTGCGGCTGGTCGGGATTAAGGTCGAGCGCCTTGCGGAAGTTCGGCTCTGCCTGATCCCATTTTTTCAGCCTCTCGTAGGCGATGCCGCGCTGAAAGAAAACGCTCCAGTCCGCGCGGCCCGGCAGAGGCCCGATTATCTCGACAGCCTTGTCGTAGTTGTCAGCCATCGCCTGGTAATCCTTGGCGTCGGAAAGCACGCTGCCATAGGCGAGGTAGCTTCTAATATCTTTCGGATCGGAAGCGATCAGCGCCTGCAGATGCTTGCGCGCCTCATCCACCTTGCCGCCCTGCGCGAGCGCCAGCCCGAGCTGTAGTTCGGAGATGCGGCGCATCGGCGAATTCGCTGGCACCTTCTGGTAAAGCGCGATCGCGCGATCCATCTGGTTCTGCTTTTCTGCGATGCCGCCGAGGAGCACGAGCGTATCGGCGCTGTTCGGATCGAGCGCGTTGGCGGTCTGCAGATAGAGCGAGACGATGTCTTCAGCGCCGTCGCGGTTCAGCGCGCCGCCGACCGAGAATAGTACACCGGCCGCACCCTCTTCGGCGCTCTTGACCTGCTGTTCCTGCTTTTCACCCTTTTCGATGCTGTCGCGCAGTGCATTCAGCGGTGCGTAGTTCGGCAGCAGATTGTCCCCGACGGAGACGGCGTCAAGCGCCTTCTGCTTATTGCCCTGCGAGGCTTCCAGGCGGGCGAGCGCCATGATGGCGCGCACGAAAGTATCAGGCGCAGTCGCGCCGCCTTCCTTGTCCAGCACGGCATCGTTGAGATGCTGGCGGGCCGATTTGACATCACCGTTGACGATCGCGATCGCACCGGCATTATAGTTCTGGAAGATGCGAACCCAATCCGGCCCTTTCATCTTCTCGACCATGGTGAGCCCTTCCTTGCCGCGACCGGCGCCGACACGCGCCCAGGCAAGCAGCAAGTCGTTCATCATACGATCGAGATCGTTCGGCCCGTCATATTTCAGAATCGATTCCGCTGTCTTGAATTCGCCGCGGCGCATCGCATCCATGCCGCGCACGATCGTGGTGATGCGCTCGACGGTCGGGTCACCCTTCAGGTCATTGGCATATTTCACGCCGTCCTTTATGTCGCCGTTGAGCAGCAGAGAAATCATCAGGCGCTGGCGGATTTCCGGGTTGCCCGGCTCGATCTGCAAGGCTTTCTTGTAGAGCTCGATCGCGGTCGGATAGTCGTGGTCTACATCGGCCGTGCGGGCAGCGAGAAACGCGCCCGAGAAGGTGGTAACGCTGTCCGGATCGAAAGTCACGGTCTTGCCGGCATCATCCGCCTTGGCCGCGTCTTTGGCGTTCACGCCGCCGATCCCGCCGAGCGAAAGCACTGCCGCGACGGCTGCGCTCGAAAGGAGACGGGTGACAAATCTCTGCCGCATTAGAAAACCTTTCTTCAGGGACGGCCGACTCAACGCGCCGACCGCAAAATCAGTTGCAAACACTGATTCACAACAGGATGGCTTTTTTGAAGCGGCCCTGCAAGAAATTCAGCCCACGTTCAAGGACGTTTGATGAAAGCGCCGCGCCAAAGCGTACGGCGGCCCTGCGGCAAAGTCATGCTTCTCGTCGAGGCACACTTCAGTTCACGCGCTCGATGCAGAAGTCGATGACTTCTATCAAGGCCGATTTCCAGGGGCTGTCCGGCAGGGGTGCCAGCGCATCCCGCGCGATCGTGCCGTAATGCACGGCCCGCTGGATGGTGTCGTTGAGCGTTCCGTATTTGGTGATCAGGCCGAGCGCCTTTTCCAGATTGGCATCGCTGCTGTTGCCACCTTCGATCGCATCGCGCCAGAAAGCGCGCTCGTCCTGCGTGCCGCGGCGATATGCGAGGATGACCGGAAGGGTGATCTTGCCTTCGCGGAAATCGTCGCCGATATTTTTGCCGAGATCGGCAGCCTTGCCGCCGTAATCCAGCGCGTCATCTACCAGCTGGAACGCGAGGCCGAGATTCATGCCGTAGGATTTCAGTGCATTGCGGTTGGACTTGTTGGTCTCGGCTACGATCGGGCCGACTTCGGCAGCAGCTGCAAAGAGTGCTGCCGTCTTGGCGCGGATGACCGAGAGATAGTCATCCTCGGTCGTTTCCATGTTCTTTGCGACGGAAAGCTGCAGCACTTCGCCCTCGGCGATCACGCAGGCGGCAGAGGAAAGCACATCGAGCGCTTCCAGCGACCCCACTTCCACCATCATGCGGAAGGCCTGGCCGAGCAGGAAGTCGCCGACAAGGACGCTCGCCTGATTGCCCCAGATCGTGCGCGCGGTCGATTTACCACGGCGCAGGTCGCTTTCATCCACCACGTCGTCATGCAGCAGCGTCGCGGTGTGCATGAACTCGACTGATGTCGCGAGCTTGATGTGATTCTCGCCCCTGTAGCCGAAAAGCGAGGCTGCAGCGAGCGTCAGCATCGGCCGCAGGCGCTTGCCGCCAGAGGAGATGAGATGGTTCGCCACCTCCGGAATCATCTGGACATCGGAGCCGGCCTTGGAAAGGATGAGCTGGTTCACCCGCTCCATGTCAGCCTTGGTGAGGTCCACCAGCGGCTTGATGGAAGCCAGTTTGTTTTTGTTTTCTTCAAGCGGTATGACCACGCCCAACGACCCGGACTCCTGTTCATTCGTTGCCTTTGACAATAGAAAGGGGCGATGGAGGCGGCAAGGGGTGAATTGTCGCTGCCAGCAAATTCGGAAGGGAAAATAACGGCAAATGCATGAGCTTATCCGCGCAAACGATCCCGTTCTGCTCTCTTTTGCCGAGAGCCTCATGAAGGATGCGGGAATTGCGTGCTTCATTGCCGATCAGGGCATGAGCGTGGTCGAAGGATCGCTCGGCATGCTGCCGCGCCGTCTCTTGGTTGACGAGGCGATGGCCGATCAGGCCCGGCGCATCCTGACCGATGCGGGTCTCGGCGGCGAATTGCGCGAGCGGAAGTGAACAGATGACGCAGGCGGTGACCGACACCATAGACGCCTTTCATCGCGGCCTTTTCCATATCGTCCAGCCGAAGGGCAGGGGCCATCGCGCTGGCATGGACGCCATGCTGCTCGCCGCTCTCGTTGCCGATGATCGCCCGATCAAGGTGGCCGATCTCGGTGCCGGAGCCGGTGCAGCCGGCCTTGCCGTCGCCTCGCGCCTTGCGAAGGCCTCTGTTGTGCTTTTCGAGCGATCGGCGGAGATGGCCGACTACGCCCGCCGCAGCATCGAACTGCCTGACAACGCCCATATGGCGGGCCGCGTCTCGGTCGTTGAGGCCGATGTCACGCTGACGGCCAAGGCGCGAAACGACGCAGGTCTCATCGACGAAAGCTTCGATCACGTTATTATGAACCCGCCGTTCAACGATGCCGGCGACCGCAGGACGCCGGATGCGCTGAAGGCGGAAGCACATGCCATGACGGACGGCCTGTTCGAAAGCTGGGTCCGCACAGCCGGGGCCATCATGATACCGGGCGGACAACTGTCGCTGATCGCAAGGCCGCAATCTATCGCCGAGATCATCGACGCCTGCGGCAAACGCTTCGGCGGCATAGAGATCACTGCCATTCATCCGCGTAAAGGGGAAAACGCCGTCCGCATCCTGGTGACGGCGATCAAGGGTTCACGGGCACGGCTTTCGCTGCGTGCTCCGCTCATCATGCACGAAGAGGGGAGCCACAAGTTCTCCCCTCTCGTCGATGATTTCAACAATGGCCGCGCCGCCTATGGCAGGCTTTAAATCAGCGCCGGAAACTAGCCGCCGGTCACGAAGTCCAGGAGCAGCTTGACGTTCAGGCCGGCGATCACGACAGCGATCACGTAGGCGACGGCGCTCAACCACTTCGGCGCCACTAGCTCGCCCATCTTCGCCTTGCTGGCCGTGAACATGACGAGCGGAAAGACGGCGAAGGAAAGCTGCAGGCTGAGCACCACCTGGGTCAGGATCAGCAGTTCAGCGGTGCCCTGGTCGCCGTACCAGATCGTCACGAAAGCCGCGGGAACGATCGCGATGGCGCGGGTGATCATCCGGCGGACCCAAGGTTTCAGGCGGATTTTCAGGAAGCCTTCCATGACGATCTGCCCGGCAAGCGTGGCGGTGACCGTCGAATTCAGGCCGCAGCAGAGCAGCGCGATGCCGAAGAGCGTCGGCGCAATCGCAAGGCCGAGCAGCGGAGACAGCAGTGAATGCGCTTCCCCAAGTTCCACCACATCCGTCTTGCCGTTGGCATTGAAGGCCGCCGCGGCAAGGATCAGGATCGAGGCGTTGATCAACAGCGCGAAACAAAGTGCAACAGTGGAATCGATGGTGGCAAAGGTCAGCGCTTCCTTCTTCTCCGGCACGGTATGGCCATAGGCGCGTGTCTGAACGATGCCGGAATGAAGGTAGAGATTGTGCGGCATCACGGTAGCGCCCAGGATGCCAAGCGCCAGATAGAGCATTTGCGGATTGGTAACGACCTCGGTCGTGGGCAGGAAGCCCCTGATGACGGCGCCCCATTGCGGATCGGCGAGAAAGATCTGAATCGCAAAGCAGAGCGCGATGACGCCGAGCAGGGTGATGATGAAGGCCTCGATCCAGCGGAAGCCGAGCCTCTGGAGGAGAAGAATGAGGAATACGTCCAGCGCCGTGATGAGTACGCCGAGCTCAAGCGGAATACCAAAGAGCAGGTTGAGGCCGATCGCTGTGCCGATCACTTCGGCAATATCGGTGGCGATGATGGCAATTTCCGCAAAGGCCCAGAGCGGCACCGCAACATAGACCGGATAGGCATCGCGACAGGCTTGTGCCAGATCACGGCCGGAACCGATCGCAAGACGCGCGCAGAGCGATTGCAGCACGATTGCCATCAAGTTGGAAAGCAGGGCCACCGTCAGCAGGGCATAGCCGAACTTCGATCCGCCTGCGAGCGAGGTCGCCCAGTTGCCAGGGTCCATGTAGCCGACCGCAACCATGTAGCCGGGGCCGAGGAAGGCTGCCGCACGGCGCCACGCGGAACTGTGCCGCCCGGTGCCAACCGTACGGTAGACGTCGGAGAGCGAAGCTTCCTCACGTTCGGTCCGCCAGCCGCCCTTTGCATTCGGATTTACGATGTCCATGCCATATTTACCTGCTTAGCCATGCCGGCACTATGCCTGATTGGAATGATAATGCAAGTCATTCGCAACAAGAAAATGCTGCCTGTCCTTTTCGGAACGCAGCCATTGCGTTTGCCGTTCCAGCGCATACATGCAATGCCCTTGTAATGTGCATATGCATGCTGGCGCCGCCGATCATGTAAAGGAAGAGAAATGGCCGGATTTTTGAGAAAGCTGATGCCGAAGCGGTTTCGTAACGATGGGATCGTCATCCCCGTCGTCAGGCTGCAGGGCGCAATCATCAGTGGTGGCGGCCAGTTCCGCCCGACCCTCAATCTCGCCAATGTCGCGCCGGTTTTGGAGAAGGCGTTCGCCGTGAAGGACACGCCGGCAGTTGCGATCTCCATCAATTCGCCGGGCGGCTCGCCCGTCCAGTCCCGTCTCATCTTCACGCGCATCCGCGAGCTTGCGCGCGAAAAGCAGAAGAAGGTGCTGGTCTTCGTGGAAGATGTGGCGGCCTCCGGCGGCTATATGATTGCGCTCGCCGGTGATGAGATCATCGCCGACCCGACTTCCATCGTCGGCTCGATCGGTGTCGTCTCGGGCGGCTTCGGCTTTCCGGAACTATTGAAGAAGATCGGCGTCGAGCGTCGTGTCTATACGGCTGGCGAAAACAAGGTGATCCTCGACCCCTTCCAGCCTGAGAAGGAAAAGGACATCGAATATCTGAAGAGCCTGCAGCTCGAGATCCACCAGGTCTTCATCTCGATGGTGCGCGAGCGCCGCGCCGGCAAACTGACGGATGATGCAACAGTTTTCTCCGGCCTCTTCTGGAGCGGCACGCGCGGCCTGGAGCTCGGCCTCGTCGATGGGCTCGGCGACATGCGCCAGGAGCTGAAAAAACGCTATGGTCAGAAGACGAAGCTGCAGCTCATCACCGCTGCCCGCGGTCTGTTTGGCCGCCGTATTCCCGGTGTCTCGCCCGTCTCGCTCGAAGGTGCGGCATCCGGCCTTGCATCAGGACTTGTCGAAGCGGCGGAGGAAAGAGCATTGTGGAGCCGCTACGGGCTTTGACGGGAGAGACGAGGGGGCATGGCACAGCTTATCACGTTATTGATCATCGTCTGCGCGGGCTGGTGGCTCTATCGCCGCTTCGTCTCCGATGCGCAGAAGCTTGCCGAGCGCTCTCGTCGCGCCCAGAAGGAGCGCCAGACGGGCGCGATCGGCACGCTGGTAAAGGATCCTGTAACCGGGGAATATCGTCTCAAGCGGGAAGACGAATAGAAGCTTCCTTGGAAAAAGGCATGATGATATACATGAGAAAACGTATATCATGAGGTGGCCATGCAAGTCGCAAAATGGGGAAATAGCCTGGCGGTTCGTATCCCTGCAAAAGTTGTCGACGCTCTGGGGCTAAAGGAAGGCGACGATGTCGTCGTACGGATCACCGAGGACAAAGCCTTCGAAATAAAGAGGGACGATAGCCGTGAAAGGGCGCTGGAAAGTATTAGACGCTTTAGGCGCAAGCTGCCGTCGGACTGGAAGTTTGATCGCGACGAAGCAAACGCTCGCTGATGCCCTTTATAGACACAAACGTCGTAATCTATGCGTTCAGCGATGATGCTCGGTCGGATAAGGCGCAAGCATTGCTTGCCGCTTCACCGGTCGTCAGTGCTCAGGTACTGAACGAGTTTGCCAATATCGGCCGCAAGAAGCTGGCTATGTCATGGCCCGAAATTCGGGAGGCAATGGGAAGCATCCTGATATTGGCGTCAGCAGTTGTGGCGCTTGATGAGGATCTCACGATCGCCGCGCTCGATCTCGCCGACCGTTATCGCTTTTCATTCTATGACGCCCTGATTGTTGCTGCCGCTCTCAGAGCCGGTTGCGACCAACTCTATTCCGAAGACATGCAGGCGGGATTGATTGTCGAAAAGCAACTGACGATCGTCAATCCGTTTCTGTAGCGTACTCGGACGGCGAGGCCCTTGACCCCTGCGGCGCTGCGTGGCACCTGTCGCGCTCATATTTCAAGCAACCGGTACCGTTCCATGTCTGCTGCCATTCCCGATCACATGAACCCCAAGCGCTCCTTCCAGGCGCTGATCCTGACCCTGCATAATTACTGGGCGGATAAGGGTTGCGCGGTTCTGCAGCCCTATGACATGGAAGTCGGCGCTGGCACCTTCCACCCGGCCACTACTCTGCGCGCGCTTGGCCCGAAGCCGTGGAAGGCAGCCTATGTTCAGCCGTCCCGTCGTCCGTCCGACGGCCGTTACGGCGAAAATCCGAACCGTCTGCAGCATTATTATCAGTACCAGGTCATCCTGAAGCCGAACCCGCCGAACCTGCAGGAGCTCTATCTCGGCTCGCTCGCAGCCATCGGCCTTGACCCACTGCTGCACGATATTCGCTTCGTCGAGGATGACTGGGAAAGCCCGACGCTCGGCGCCTGGGGCCTTGGCTGGGAATGCTGGTGCGACGGCATGGAAGTCTCGCAGTTCACCTATTTCCAGCAGGTCTGCGGCATCGAATGCTCGCCAGTTGCCGGTGAACTGACCTATGGTCTGGAGCGCCTCGCCATGTATGTCCAGGGCGTCGACAATGTCTACGACCTGAACTTCAATGGCCGCGAGGGCGACGAGAAGATCAGCTATGGCGATGTCTTCCTGCAGGCCGAGCAGGAATATTCCCGCCACAATTTCGAATTCGCCAATACCGAGATGCTGCATCGCCATTTCATCGATGCGGAGAAGGAATGCCAGGCGCTGCTCGCCGCCGGCGCGCCTGGCGACAACGCCAACCAGCGCCTGCACAAATGCGTCTTCCCAGCCTACGACCAGTGCATCAAGGCCAGTCACGTCTTCAATCTGCTCGACGCCCGCGGCGTGATCTCCGTCACCGAGCGCCAGAGCTATATCCTGCGCGTGCGCACGCTTGCCAAGGCCTGCGGCGAAGCATTCCTGCTGACGGATGCGGGTGGTTTTGATCTGGTAAACGCCGCCGCCTGATCCTGCTGCGGCGCGATGAAAGATCGCGTCACCTCCTGTTTGACGATATCTGCGAAACCTGCGTAGTCTCCCGGCACATTGGCTTTTCGGGGGATTCGCGATGTATATCGCTCTTGGCGTCATCGTTCTGATCGCACTCTACGTCATCTTTATATACAACGGCCTCGTCCGTTCCCGGCAGATGGCTGAGGAAGCCTGGTCCGGTATCGATGTGCAGCTGAAGCGCCGTGCGGATCTGATCCCGAACCTCATCGAGACTGTCAAGGGTTATGCCGCCCACGAAAAGAGCACACTCGAGGAGGTCGTCGAACTCCGTAACAAGGCGCAGGCGGTTCCCGCTGGCGATGTGGCGGGCAGGGCGCAGGCGGAAGGTCTGCTCGGTCAGGCGCTCGGCCGCGTGATAGCGCTTGCCGAAGCCTATCCCGATCTGAAGGCCAACCAGAATTTCTCCGAACTGCAGGCCTCGCTGGAAACGATGGAAAGCGAAATCCAGATGGCTCGCCGTTATTACAACGGTGCTGCCCGGGACCTGAACGTCAGGGTCGAGAGCTTCCCTTCGAACCTCGTCGCCGGCCAGTTCGGTTTTGCCAAGCGCGAATATTTCGAAATCACCAACGAGGCCGATCGCGCCGTACCATCCGTCAAGTTCTGACCTTTGTCTTTGCGCAAAAACTGCTATGAGCAGTCCGACGTGGCCGTGTGCGGCCGCTGCAATGGACAGAAGAGACAAGCGCAATGAGTAAAGCCAAGCTCACCATCATCCCGCCGGGCAAACCGCTCACCGGTCGTGCCGTGGTTCCGGGCTCCAAGTCGATCACCAACCGCGCCCTGCTACTGGCAGGTCTTGCCAAGGGCACGAGCCGGCTGACCGGCGCGCTGAAGAGCGACGACACGAAATATATGGCCGAGGCGCTTAGGGCCATGGATGTGCAGATCGATGAACCCGATGACACGACCTTTGTCGTGACGGGCAGCGGCAAGCTCCTGCCGCCGAAAGCGCCGCTCTTCCTCGGCAATGCCGGCACGGCGACACGCTTTCTGACCGCGGCGGTTGCTTCCGTCGAAGGAACTGTTGTTGTCGATGGCGACGAGCATATGCGCAAGCGCCCGATCGGCCCGCTGGTCGCGGCACTCAAGTCGCTGGGACTGGACGCCGAGGCGCCGACCGGCTGCCCGCCGGTGACCGTGCGCGGCAACGGACATTTTGCATCGGGCCGCGTCGAGATTGATGCCGGACTTTCCAGTCAGTATGTGTCGGCCCTTCTGATGGCAGCACCGCTCGCCAATCCGGGCGCCAACGCGCCGGTCACCATCGCGCTCGCCGGTACCGATATCGGCGCCCGCGGCTACGTCGATTTGACACTTGCCGCCATGGAAGCCTTCGGCGCCAAGGTGGAGCAGCTCGATGCCGCGACCTGGCGCGTCGAGCCGACCGGCTACACCGCAACCGATTTCGTCATCGAGCCGGATGCCTCAGCAGCAACATATCTCTGGGCGGCCGAGGTGCTGAGTGGCGGCAAGATCGATCTCGGGGTGGCGAACGATGCCTTCACCCAGCCGGATGCCAAGGCTTATGAGACGATCGCCAAATTCCCGCATCTGCCGGCCGAAATTGACGGCTCGCAGATGCAGGATGCCATCCCAACCATAGCCGTTCTTGCCGCCTTCAACGAGACACCGGTCCGCTTCGTCGGCATCGCCAACCTGCGCGTCAAGGAATGCGACCGCATCCGCGCCCTGTCCACCGGGCTGAACAATGTCCGCGGAGGTCTTGCGGTTGAGGAGGGCGACGATCTGATCGTCCATTCCGATCCCTCTCTCGCCCGTCAGACGCTGCCAGCCGAGATAGACACCTTTGCCGATCATCGCATCGCCATGAGCTTTGCGCTCGCCGGTCTGAAGATCGAGGGGATCACCATTTTGGACCCTGACTGCGTCGGCAAGACCTTCCCGGCCTACTGGCGCACGCTTGCAGGGCTCGGGGTTGCCTACAAGGACGAAGCCTAGGATCCGACACGCAATAGGCTGAACCGCAACGGGGAGGGAATATGGTCCGGCGGTTTTTCGGCATTTGTTTCGCACTGCTGATGGTGCTGACGGCAAAGGTCGCTATCAGCGCTGAATTCATCGCCTCCTTCGATTCCGCTATCCAGCTGGAAAAGAGCGGGGCGATGACAGTGACGGAAACGATCACCGTCAACGCCGAAGGCGACCGCATCCGCCGGGGCATCTTCCGCGATTTCCCGCTGACATTTGTCGATGTGTCCGGCCGGCGCCGCAGCGTCGATTTCAGCGTCGTCTCGGTCAAGCGTGACGGCAGTGACGAGCCCTGGCACACGGAATCTATCTCCGGCGGCGTCCGCATCTATGCCGGCTCCGACGACGTAACGGTCTCTACCGGCCGCCACCAATATGTTTTCACCTATAAAACGAACCGTCAGATCCGTTATTTCGACGATCATGACGAGCTCTACTGGAACATCACCGGCAATGGCTGGATTTTTCCGATCCGCTCGGCGGTGGCGACGGTCACTTTTCCGAAGGGCGTTGTGCCCGAAGATGTCGTCGTCTTCACGGGTCCCGTCGGTGGTACCGGCAAGAATGCGCGATCGAGCGTGGATAATGGTCGACTGATCGTCGCGACCACCGCGCCCCTCGGCGCGCAGGAAGGACTGACATTTGCTGCGAAACTGCCGAAGGGTGCGATCGATCCGCCGAGCGCCGATCAGCAGAGCAGCTGGTGGTTCAGCGATAACCGAGATTATTTCATCGGTTTCGGCGGTCTCATCCTCGTCTTCCTCTACTACACACGGTCCTGGCTGAAGGTTGGCCGCGATCCGGCCCGCGAAATCGTCGTTCCGCGCTGGGATCCGCCTTCAGGCATCTCTCCGGCGCTCGTCAATTACATCGACAACAGGGGCTTTTCGGGACAGGGCTGGACGGCGCTTTCGGCTACGGCGCTTGATCTTGCCGTGCGCGGTTATGTCAGGCTCGACGATCTCAAGGACTCGATCATCATTCGCCGCACCGAAAAGCCGCTCGGCAAGGAAAAGCTCCAGGCCGGCGAGGCGGAGCTTCTGAAAGCTATTGGCGGCAGCGGGGACACGCTGATCATTGACAAGGCGAATGGAGAAAAGGTCAAATCCGTCGGCCAGAGCTTCCGTTCGTCGATCGAGCGGGAGCATCGCGGCAAATATTACAACTCCAATGCCGGTTACATCACCGTCGGTGTGATTTTGAGCGCCGTTGCGCTTGTGGCACTCTTCGTCTTTGGCTCGCTGGAGCCGGATACGATTGCGCTGATGATCATCCCGATCAGCATTTCCGTCTTCCTGTCTGTTTTCGTGGCAGGTTTTGCGAAGACACTCCACCGTGGCCGCTCGCTTGTGAGCAAGATTTTCGCTGTCATTGCCATCGCAGTTGCAGCCTTCGTGGGATTGAGCATTCTCTCGAGTCTTGTGCTGGTGCTCGCCTCATCGATGATCGAATTCCATGAGACGCCAATGCTCTTTGCCGTCGGCGGCATAGTGCTCCTCAATATCCTCTATTTCTTCATCATGGGTGCACCGACGCCGCTCGGCGCCAAGATGACGGCAGGCGTCGATGGCTTGCGGCAATATTTGACGCTTGCGGAAAAGGACCGCATGAACATGGCAGGCGCGCCGCAAATGTCGCCGCAGCATTTCGAAACCCTGTTGCCCTATGCCGTGGCCCTCGGCGTCGAAAAGCCGTGGTCGCGCACTTTCGAAACCTGGCTGGCGGCGGCTTCCGCAGGCGCTGCCGCGGCGTACAGCCCTGGCTGGTATTCCGGCGATTTCAACAGCGGCAGCTTTTCGGATCGAATTGGCGGCTTCTCGTCGTCCATGGCCTCCACAATTGCATCGACCATCCCATCACCGCCCCCCTCCAGTTCGTCCTCGGGCTTTTCCGGCGGGGGCTCGTCCGGCGGAGGCGGCGGTGGTGGCGGAGGCGGGGGCTGGTAAGCTTTCCCGCTTGACCTTTCGGGCCTTCCCGCTTAACCGCCAGACCAACAGGCCCGGCCAATAGGCCAGACCAGAGCAATTCCAGGAAAAGTGGGAACCGGTTTTCCGTCCGGAATTGCGAAAAACAATATAGAGCGCTTCCGCCGATTCCGCTTTAGCCGGAAGCGCTCTAGCAGCAGAAGGGATCAGGCATGAAGGTTCTGTTGATCGGATCGGGCGGACGCGAGCACGCACTTGCCTGGAAACTGGCGCAATCCCCGCTGATGACGGAATTCTACGCCGCGCCCGGCAATCCGGGCATTGCAGAACATGCGACATTGGTCGCGATCAATGTCGACGACCACGATGCAGTCGTCGCTTTTTGTCGCGAAAAGGCGATCGATTTTGTCGTCATCGGACCGGAAGCGCCACTCGTAGCCGGCATTGCCGATCGGCTGCGCGCCGCAGGCTTTGCGGTCTTCGGCCCGTCTGCAGCGGCGGCCCAGCTCGAGGGGTCCAAGGGTTTCACCAAGGATATCTGCGCCCGCTACGGCATTCCGACCGGCGCCTATCAACGCTTCAACAATGCGCCCAAGGCCAAGGCCTATATCCGCGAGCAGGGCGTGCCGATCGTCGTCAAGGCCGATGGTCTTGCCGCCGGCAAGGGCGTCACCGTCGCCATGACGCTGGATGAGGCGCTGGCCGCAGTGGACGACTGTTTCGAGGGAGCGTTCGGCGAGGCGGGTGCTGAAGTTGTCGTCGAAGCCTATCTCGATGGCGAGGAGGCGAGTTTCTTCTGTCTTTGCGATGGCAAGAGTGCTCTGCCGCTCGCAACCGCGCAGGATCACAAGCGCGTCGGCGAGGGTGATACCGGCCCCAACACTGGCGGCATGGGCGCCTATTCGCCGGCCCCTGTCATGACGGCCGAGATGACCGAGCGCACTATGAAGGAAATTATCGAGCCGACCATTCGCGGCATGGCCGAAAGCGGCCATCCCTTCAGCGGTGTCTTCTTCGCTGGGCTGATGATCACCGCCAAGGGACCGGAACTCATCGAATACAATGTCCGCTTCGGCGATCCTGAATGCCAGGTGCTGATGATGCGGCTGAAGAGCGATCTGCTGCCTTTGCTGCTTGCCTGTGCCAACGGCACGCTGGATCACGTCAAGGCCGAATGGACCGATGATCCGGCGCTGACCGTCGTCATGGCCTCGAAAGGCTATCCAGGCTCCTATGAGAAGGACACCCCCATCGCCGCCTTGCCGGAAGCTGGCGAAGGCGAGAAAGTGTTCCATGCCGGCACATCGCTGAAGGATGGCGTGCTTGTTGCAACGGGCGGTCGCGTCCTGAACGTGACGGCAACGGGCCGCACGGTCGGCGAGGCGAGGAACCGCGCCTATGCCCTGCTGAGGGGGGTGAAGTGGGAAAACGGCTTCTGCCGCCGCGACATCGGCTGGCGCGCAGTCGAACGCGAAAAGGCATAGCGAGCGGCCGCAACGGCTCGTTTCGCTAAATTTTTACCTTTTCTTCTGACGGGATGGAAACAAAGCGGCGCTAATCTGGCTCCTGATGTGAGACGGAGTGGCGTGATGCGTCTGATTTTCCTCAGTGCAGTATTTCTGCTGGCGGCTGGTTCCGCCATGGCTTCTTCGATCGAAGTGATCGGGCCGAACAAGCCGAAGGAGGCCGGCAGCATCGTCATTGAAACTTGCGCGCATTGCCCGCCACCTGAGACGCAAGCCTCCAAGAAGGATTACGCGGTGCCGGAACTGCGTCCCGGTGCTTTCCAGCAGGCCGAAGTCCGTGACATCGGCGGCGAGAAGAAGATTTACCGCACCGAAAACTGGATGGGCGGCTCTCCCGTTCTCTTCGTCAGCAAGGCCACCCCAGAACAGATGCTGGCGCTTGCCCCGCCGGTGCCCGCCGAAGGTATCGACAACGCGGCGACGGCAGCTGTGGTCGGTGGCGACGAGAAACCCATAGCGGCTGACATGGAGGGGGCCACTCCTTTCGACGCTTCCACCTTCCAGCTCCGTTTCTGAGCCAGTTTCCCGCTGCAGAATTTCCGAGCATTGCAAATGCGCCGGTACAAAGGACCGGGTGCATCTCTGAGTAAAGCAGGGGTGCGCGAGCCGTCATAAGTTAGAAAATTCTAATTTATTGAATTGCAGTTATAAATAACTGCAACCTGTACAAGTCTGTAAGAAGATACCGATCAATTCTACTAGGTTTCCCGAGTAGAACTGCCCTTCTCGTTAAAAGATAATTTAATCATTCACTTTAATTTTACTTACGGGGAACCGGAGGACGCATGATTGCGCTAGCTGAGCGCGCGATATTTGGCGCGCAGGTCGGGAGTTGACCGATCCGGGAATATTGCTTTTCACCTTTTCCGTGAGGTCAATCATGAAGAAGCTCAAGATTGCGCATCAGCTCTTTGCGCTGGTCGGTGTTTTGATGGCTGCATTTGCAGTCGCTACCTACTTTGAAATCCGTACATCCGAACAGGCGATCTATGACGAGCGCTTCGATATGCTTCGCACGCAGGTCGAATCCGGTATCTCCGTCCTCAACACCTTTTACGAACGCGAGAAGGCCGGCCAGATGACGCATGAGGCTGCCCAGGCCGAAGCTTTCGACATCCTGAAGCGCGTGACCTTCCAGCCATCGGGCTATCTCTTCGGCATGGACTACAACGTCGTCCAGGTCTTCCATCCAAATCCGACCAATATCGGCAAGAATATGAGCGGTCAGGTCGACAAGACAGGCGCGAAATTCAGTCAGGCTCTCGTCGACAACGGCAAGGCTGGCGGCGGCCGTACCTTCTACTACTGGGGCAAGCCCGGCCAGCCGGAAGACCAGGTGTTCCTCAAGGGCGCCTATTCCAAGGCCTTCGAACCCTGGAAGATCGTTGTCGGTACCGGGGTCTATCTCGACGACCTGCAGCAGAAGATCAATGCGACGATCTGGAAGGCGCTGACCGCCTCGCTGATCGTCTTTGTCGGCGGCATGGCCGTTGCGGCCTATTTTATCCGCGGCATATCGAATCCGTTGAAGGATGTTCACACCGCCCTGCAGGCTGTTGCCGAGGAAGACGTGTCGATTGTTATCCCGCATACGGGCATGAACAACGAGGTCGGCATGATGGCGAAGGCGACGCAGTCGCTGCAGGAAAAGATCCGGGAGCGTCATGCGATGTCGGAGCGCGAGGCGGCCCAGCAGCTGGCACTCGAAAGCGAGCGTGAGACCAACCTGCGCCATCAGCAGGACGAAGCCTCCCTGCAGGCCCGGGTCGTCAGCACCATCGGCCAGGCGCTGGAACAGATCGCTCGCGGCGACCTGACGGTGCGCTGTGCCGACATCGGCCAGAAATACGCGGCTCTGCGCGACAACTTCAACGATGCGCTCTCGCATCTGGAAGCGGCCATGGCCCAGGTCAGCGCCAAGGGCGGCGACATCGGCGTCGCCAAGGAAGAGATCCGCCGCGCCTCCAACGAACTGTCGCAGCGCACCGAGCGCCAGGCCGCCAGCCTGGAAGAAACCTCGGCTGCCCTCGA
>NZ_JACIBK010000003.1 GCF_014195325.1 Rhizobium sp. BK650
CCGAAAGGCTGGAAGTGTGACTGTCCCTGGATCATCGAATACATCTCACTGATCCCTTCTCTCAACGGGCGTGGCCTCTTTCATGCCACCTCCTTTCGGCAGATGCAGGCAAGGTCCGGCCGCTCGCGGCGCCGGGCAGGCGGCCCGGCTCCGCGTTCATTCGGCGATAGATGTACTGCATATTAATATGTACTGAGTACAGTATTAGCCTGCCGGTCGCTGCCTGTCAACATCGGTGTACTCAGTACATGAATCCTGTTATGGGAGGAGCATGACGACGCCATCAGACGAAACACCCTCAGATCGAAGATCCCGCAAGCGCCTCGCGACACGCCGCGCCATATCGCATGCCGCCGACCGGCTGTTTTTCGAGCGGGGCTTCGAGAATGTAACGGTCGATGAGATCGCCGCGGCTGCCGATGTCGGGCGAATGACGGTCTTCAACCATTTCCCGCGCAAGGAAGACATGTTCTTCGATCGCGACGAGGAGGCGCGCGAGACCCTGCGCGAAGCCTTGCGGCAACGCGATGGCAGCGTCTCTCCCATCGAAACCTTGCGGCTGCTCGCGCATCAGCTCGTCAGGCAGCAGGCGCCTTATTTGCTATTTTCCACGGCGAGCCAGGGTTTCATCGAGACGGTGGAGAACAGCGAAACGCTGAAGGCGAGGGCGCGCGCGATCCGCGACGAGATCGCGGAGGAACTGGCTGTCTCGCTTGCCGAAAGTGCAGGGCAGGAGGCCGGCGATCCCTCCGCCAAACTTGCGGCCGCCATGCTGCTCGCGGGCTGGAGCGTCGCCTTCATCGAGGCGCACAGGATCTTTCGGGAAAGCCGCGATACGGACAAGGCGAAGGCCGCCTTTCTCGCGCTCGTCGATCAGGGAAGCGTGGGCGTGACGGCTGCCATGGCGGGCACGGCTTATGCCTGACCATGCTTGAATCAAAAGGGCGCTCGACCCTTGCGGGGAGCGCCCTTGTCCTGTGAAGCTCGAACGCGGCTCGACCAACGTCGATACCAAGCGCAAGTTCGTTTTCAGGTGAAGCCGCGATATGATGTGTGGCAGGGCGGATTGCAAGAGGCGAGATGTCGGAATCTTCGATATTTCTCACCCCTGTATCTTGGGGTGAACGCCCGGGCTGTGGCGGCGAGATCACAATGACGGCGGCGCTGGACCCCTTCGCCGCCATCAATCCAGAATGACGACAGCTTCGACCTCGAAGAGCATCGGGTCGATTGCAAGCTTGGGAACGGGGACGAGCGTCTGCGCCGGCAGGGTCTCGTCGAACATTTCCTTGACGTTCCGGGTGAGCAGCTCGAGCTTCGACATGTCATGATCGACGACGTAGACGGTGAGTTTAGCGACCTGATCTGGCCTCGCGCCGAGCGCCTTAAGGGCCACGCGAGATTGGCATAGGCCTGTTTCACCTGGGCAGCGAAATCAGGCGAGAGGCGCCGGCGCTGTCCTGGCCGCACTGGCGCGTCGGCATGCTGCGCCATTCCTGGTCGGCTTCGCTTTTACCGCACCGGGCGCTTGGGCCTAACATCATCGGACGTCTGGAACGGTTAAGCAGCATCCTGTCTGCGGCTGGTGTGGCGGATGCGGATTTGAATGTCGCGATATGGTCGCTCTGGAATTACGTGATCGGCGCCACCGTCACACGGGCGAGCTTCGATTCTCGGTCGAAAACCGGGCCGCGGCTCAGCAGCGCCTGACCGGTCTCACCGAGCACTACCCGACAATCGAGCGCTCGCGTCTGCTTCTCGACGATGATTGGGACGGCACATTCAGGAAGGGCCTGGACTTCCTGCTGGACGGTCTTGCGCCACGAGACGGCGGCCGGATGCAGGAAACAGGAACTCTGGGGACCGGCGCGCATTTCCCTTTGACGATGCGACGATGAGGGAGCCTGCAATGCGATCACCCGAACGCCAGCAGTTTCGCCTTCCCACCGGCAGAGTGATGTCTTTCGTGACGGCGGGTGAGGCATCGAAGCCGCCGATATTGCTGCTTCATGGCTTTCCGAGCTCGTCGCGGACTTTCCGGGATATCATCCCCGGCCTGGCCGGGGTGGCGCAGGTGATCGCGCCCGATTTGCCGGGCTTCGGCGAATCCGACGTCTTGCCGGCACCATCCTTCGGGACCTTCGCCGAAATGATTTCCCTGCTGCTGGAGCATCTCGGCATCGGCCCGCGCTATGTCTATCTTCACGATTTTGGTGCGCCTGTCGGCTTTGAGATCGCCATGCGAGCGCCGGAAGCTGTTCTCGGCCTCGTTATCCAGAATGCCAATGCCCATGCGACCGGGCAGGGGCCAGCCTGGGCAGCTACGCAGGCTTTCTGGCGTAACCCCTCGCGGGAAAACGAAGCCGAGGCCACCGCGCACCTGACTTTCGAGGGCATTCGCGCTCAATATGTGGCTGGCGTTCCCGACGATATCGCCTGCCAAATTCAATCGGACCGCTGGGAAGAGGATTGGCGCGTGATGCAGTTGCCGGGGCGCATAGAGACGCAGCGCGCCCTGATTGCGGATTACGGGAACTATGTTTCGAAATTTGGTGCGATCGCCGATTATCTGGCGTGCCACCAGCCGGCTTCGCTGATGGTCTGGGGACGGCACGACCCTTTTTTCGACCTCAGGGAAATCCTGTCCTGGATGGAGGCGCTGCCGAGAACGGAAGCGCATATTCTCGATGGCGGACATTTCCTGCTGGAAACGCATGCGGCCGTGGCAACGCGGCTGATCGCTGAATTTCTCATCGACAACAGGTGATTGCTCCTGGGCCTCTCCTGCCATTGTGTTTTGGCAGGCTGCGCCATGCCCTGCTATTGTCGCCTGCCATGCGTCGATCCCGGCCATCCCGGCCGCGTCTCAGAACGGCGCTTTTGCAGGACCATTCCATGTCCGACCGGTCTGAACCCGTTTCGCGAGAAGTTGCGCCACAGCGTAGATGGATCGGCTTTCTTGCGATGTGCCTCGGCATGTTCATGGCGATCCTGGACGTCCAGGTCGTCGCCACCTCGCTTCCGACCATCCAATCGGCGCTCGACATTCATCCGGATCAGATGAGCTGGGTGCAGACCGCCTATCTGATCGCCGAGGTGGTGGCGATACCGCTGACGGGTTTCCTGACGCGGTTTCTGACGATGCGCTGGCTGTTCGTCGCCTCGCTCCTGCTGTTCGTGACCGCTTCGGCGGGCTGTGCTGCGAGCGGCAGTTTTGGCGAGCTCGTTGCCTGGCGCGTCGTCCAGGGCTTTTCCGGTGGCACGCTGATCCCCTCGGTCTTTTCGGCCGTCTTCATCCTGTTTCCGGATAAGCGGCAGGCGCTTGCCACGACGATTGCCGGCGTTCTCGCCGTGCTTGCGCCGACCATCGGGCCGGTTGTCGGCGGCTGGCTGACGGAGACCTATTCGTGGCACTGGCTGTTCCTGATCAATATCATCCCTGGCATTCTGGCCGCGCTTGTCGCCATGCGCTCGCTTCCCCGGGAGAGCGTCAACCTCTCCGAGCTCCGGCATCTGGATATCGTCTCGCTGCTGCTGATGGCGGTGAGCCTTGCCGCATTGGAAATCGGCCTGAAGGAGGCGCCGACGAGCGGCTGGACCTCGCTCACTGTCGCCGGCCTGCTCGGGTTGTTCCTGATCTCGGGATGCGTGTTTGCGTGGCGGACGCTGCGCAGAGCAATGCCGGTGGTCGAATTCAACAATTTCGGCAACAGGAATTTTCTGGCCGGCTCGGCGCTGAGCTTCATTCTCGGCATCGGCCTTTTCGGCTCCGTCTATCTCATGCCCGTCTTTCTCGCTTTCGTGCGCGGGCACAATGCGCTTGAAATCGGCATGACGATGCTGGTGACGGGCATTGCCCAACTCGTCACCGCGCCGATTGCGGTGGCTCTCGAAAAGCGCACGGATGCGCGATGGCTCTCTGCCGCCGGCTTTGCGCTCTTTGCAACAGGCATCGGCATGAGCGCCTTTCAGGATCCGCAGACAGATTACGATGCGATGTTCTGGCCGCAGATTGTGCGCGGCAGCGCCATCATGTTCTGCCTGCTGCCGCCGACGCGCCTTGCCCTCGGCACCCTGCCGCCGGAGCGCATTCCAGACGCCAGTGGTCTGTTCAACCTCATGCGCAATCTCGGCGGCGCGATCGGCATCGCGCTGATCGACACGGTCATCTACACCCGCTCGGACCCGCTCGGCCAGGGGATATGGGATCGGCTGAAGGCGGGGGATGTCGATATTGCCGCTTTCGTCGGCGCGCCGCTGCAGGCGATTGCGGGGCATCAGGGGGAGTTCGATGCGGATATGACGGCGCTGCTCGACCCGCTTGTGCAAACGGCCGCAACCGTCCAGGCGCTCAACGAGGCGTGGATGGTGGTTGCGGTGCTGACGGGGTGTGCGCTGTTGTGGGTGCCGTTTGCTCGGAAGGTGGAGCCGGCCGCATAAGGTCAGCGCGGCGCGGGAGACACTACAGTCTTCCGCATGGAGGGCGACAGGATCATCCGCTTCGACATCGGCGAGGGCGGGTTAACAGGGAAGAGCGGTCATCCGACGCCGGCTCATGCCGATCGTCCCGCTATGATCGTCCTTGCGTGCGGGCGTCCCATCCGAGCATCGAGACTTCGGCGACGGATTCCAGTTCGCTGCGGCTTGCTCCATCGCGGGCGAGGATCGACATGCCGTTCTGGACGGTCTGCACGAAACGGGCGAGGCCGTGAATGTCGGTCGAGGGTGGAATTTCGCCCGCCGATACCGCCTGCGTCAGGCGCAGTTTCAAAAGGTCTAGCGTGACGGCGCGGGCGGTCCGCACGAGTTCGCCGAGTTCGGCATGACCCTCGCTGCCGACCGAGGAGAGGACCACCATGCAGCCGAGGGGGATATCGACGACGGAGCCGGTCAAGACCGCCGCGGAGTCCATGAGGAACGCTTTGACGGCTTCGCGTGCCGTAGGGGCGGCGCGAAAGCCAGCCCAGACAAGCGTTTCATTGGTCTCTTGGTAATAGTTCAATGCCTCGGCATAGAGCGCCTCCTTCGAGCCGAAGGCGGCGTAGAGGCTTGGCGATCCGATACCCATCGCCTCGGTAAGGTCTGTAATCGACGTCGCCTCGAAACCCTTTTCCCAGAACAGGCGGGTCGCCTTCGCAAGCGCAGCTTCCCGGTCGAAGGCGCGCGGACGCCCGCGGGTGCGTGCGGCTGTCATTTCGTTGGTGGTCGTATGCTGGGCTGGCGGCGTCTGGTCGGATTTCTGCATCGGTTACTGTTTAAACCCGCCAGCGCGCCTCGGCAACGGTGCGAAAATATTTTGTATCGATCGATATAATATTCTTGACGGGCGCCTTCGTCGTCGCCAAGTAATTCTGTGTCGATCAACACAGAAAGGGACGCTTGATGACTGAACTCGCTGGGAAACGTGCTCTCGTGACGGGCGCGTCACGTGGGATCGGTGCCGCCATTGCGGTGGCGCTCGCTGCAAAGGGCGCCAATGTCGCCATTACCTATGAACGCTCAGCCGATCGCGCCGCCGAGGTCGTTCGCGCTATCGAGAGCAAGGGCAGGCGGGGATTTGCAATCCAGGCCGACAGCGCCGATCCAGCGGCCGTGAAGCGCTCGGTGGAGGAGGCGGCTCGCGCGCTTGGCGGCCTGGACATTCTCGTCAACAATGCCGCCATCGCGCTTTACGATACGATTGCCGGGTTCAGCGTCGCGCAAATCGATGCGCTGCTTGATGTCAACGTGCGCTCGCCGGTGCTCGCCGCGCAGGCCGCCATTCCCCATCTGCAAGCGGGAGGCCGCGTCATCAATATCGGCTCGGCTGGCGCCGAACGCATCGTCGGCGACACCGGCACGGTGTATTACATGACGAAATCCGCACTGCAGTCTTTCACGCGCGGTCTCGCTCGCGAACTCGGACCTCGGGATGTTACCGTCAACCTGATCCAGCCGGGATCAACCAATACGGACATGAACCCGGCCGATGGGGAATTTGCCGACTTCCAGCGCGCGCTGATACCGCTCGGCCGCTACGGCGAGCCGCAGGATGTGGCGGCTGCCGTAGCCTTCCTCGCAAGTCCGGCTGCAAGGAACATCACAGGCGCCATTCTCAATGTGGATGGCGGCTTGAACACCTGAGGGCGTCTGGGCTTCAGAAGATCAGCACTAGGAAAAGGCTGGCCGATGCCGGCGTTTTTCGCATCCTTCGAAAGCGCTGGCAGAGGAGATGCGTGCCAGAGTTCGCCGCTTGTCTTCTCGGCAATGGTCGGTCCACCCCCGATCGGCGCAAGCTGATCCGGTAGTCGGCAGTCAATCGAGGTGATCCAGAGGCTATTCGGTCTGAATGGCCGGCTGCTGTAGGGGCAAAGTCATGGCTGAAGGACAAGGCTGCGGCGCATCGAGGGCTACACGATCGTCCGCTTTGATATTGAGGATGCAAACTAGGCCGTGAATCGTGGGAGCCGCGTCAAGTTGCGGAGGAAAGTGCCGCTGGCGTCTCGGCCTCAGGCGACGGACCACCCACCGTCCACCAGCAGGTTCGCGCCGGTGATGAGGCTCGCAGCCGGCGATGCAAGGAAGACTACGGCACCCACCACATCATCGGTTTCACCGATTCGACCGAGTGGAATGTGATCGAGGGTCGCTTTGCGATTGTCGGCATCGGATAGAAAAGGCGCTGTACCGTCGGTGTGAATGAACGTCGGCGATACGGTATTTACGGTGATGTCGTAGCGTGCCCATTCGGCTGCGAGGCAGCGCGTGAGGTGATTGATTGCCGCCTTGCTCATGCAATAGATTGCCTCGCCACGCAGTGCCACGGTACCGGCCTGTGAACTGATGTTGATGATCCGGCCTCCATTTCGCTTGATCATGTGACGGCCCACTGCCTGCGTCATCAGAAAGGTGCCCTTGATGTTGACATCGAGTATCTCGTCAAGGTCCTTCTCCTCAACGAGTTCCGCGAGATTGCCCGGGGCTACGCCGACGTTGTTGATGAGGATGTCGATCCGACCGAACGTGGCAATCGCCGCATCGACGGCTTGTGCGATATGGGCCTTGTTGGGAATGTCCAGTTCGATAGGGAGAACTTTTCGTCCCGCGCCCTCGATTTCGGCAACGAGGCCCGCCGAGGCTGCGACATCACGGACCCCCAAAACAATATCGGAGCCTGCTGCGGCACAGGCAAGTGCGCAAGCTCGACCGATGCCACGGCTCGCTCCCGTCACCAAAGTCACCTTGCCCGCAAGGCTGAAGTCCGGCGCGTTCTTCTGCATCATGATGCTTCCCTCGATGAAGCTCATTTATGCCAGCGTCGGCTTGCGGATGCCAGATGTTCTGCGCATACCAATGAGCGTCCCCGGCAGTCTCGGGCAGTCCGAGCGTTGCTCGTCCGACGGATTGCGCCGACGCATCAATGCTGCTTTGCCATATCCGGCAGAAGCCATGCTAATCAATCCGCTTGAGATCCCGCGCAAAGCGCTGCCAGTTACCCACATACTTCCTCGCCGACTGGGTGATCTTCGCAGCTGCCGCCTCGTCCAGCGTGCGGATCGCCTTTGCAGGCGCGCCTACGATCAGGGAGTTGTCGGGGAATTCCTTGCCTTCGGTGACGAGCGCATTGGCGCCGACGAGGCAATTGTGGCCGATCTTGGCGCCGTTCAGGATGGTGGCGCCCATGCCGATGAGCGAGTTGTTGCCGATCGTGCAGCCGTGGATGATGGCGTGGTGGCCGAAGGTGCAATTTTCGCCCACGGTGGTCGGGAAGCCGGGGTCGGTATGGACCATGACGCCTTCCTGCAGGTTGGTTGTCTTGCCGATCGAGATCGGTTCGTTGTCGCCACGCAGCACGGCACCGAACCAGATGCCGACCTCTTCGGCGAGCTCGACATCGCCGATCACATGCGCGTCGGGGGCGATCCAGAATGTGCCTGATTGAGGCAGTTTCGGTCTTACATCGCCGAGCGCATAAATCGCCATTTTTCCTCCTCACACCACTTTGAGCGACAGCGTTGCCACGCCGTCGACGCCGCAGGAGATGCTGTCGCCCCTGTTGATGGCGGCGACACCTGATGGCGTGCCGGTCATAATGACATCGCCGGGTGCGAGAACGAAGAGTTTCGAAAGCTCTGCAATGATTTCCGGCACTTTCCAGATCATCTGGTTTAAGTCGCCATCCTGCTTTTTGACGCCATTCACCTCCAGCCAGACGCGGCCGGCGGCGGGATGGCCGATGCGGCTTGCCGGGACGATGGGCGAGACCGGCGCGGAATGTTCGAAGGCCTTGGCGAGCTCCCACGGGCGGCCGAGCTTCTTGGCTTCGGCCTGCAGGTCGCGGCGGGTGAAATCGATGCCGACGCCATAGCCATAGATGCAGTCGAGCGCCTTTTCGGCGGGAATGACAGCGCCGCCGGCCTTCAGCGTCAGCACGCATTCGACCTCGAAATGTACGTCATTGGACAGCGGCGGATAGGGGAAATCCTTGCCGGCGAATAGATTGTCGGCATTCTTCTGGAAGAAGAAGGGCGGCTCGCGGTTCGGGTCATGGCCCATTTCGATGGCGTGGTCGGCATAGTTGCGGCCGACGCAATAGACGCGGCGGACAGGGAAGCTTTCTGCGCTGCCTTCGACGGGCAGGAGGACGGGCTGGGGCAAGGGAATGACGGTGGCGGGGAGAGACATGGCGATGCTTCTTGGCTGTTTCGAAATTGCGATCGGACGAATGGACTGTCTAAAGAGTCAGCTGACATCCTAGACGCAAAAAGCCGCCGGGGGAAAGTGCGGTGGGGGCCGGGTCAGTCCTGTGCGAGACCGCCGCGCACCAGCGCATAATAGGCCGAGAGTTCGGGGATCGCTTTCGGCAGGGTTTCGAAAGCCGGATCTGCCATGGTGAGCCGGCCCGCATATTTGGCTTCGAGGAAGGCATTATGCTCCGGCAGGGCATCGCGATGGGCGCCGTAGAGCACGGTGAAGATCGGCGAGGGCACTGTGCGGCCCTTGACGATGATGCGGTCGAGCTCGACCACGGCGTAGCGGTCGGCGACAAGGCGGGCGGTTTCCTCGCCGAGAAGCAGGGCGACGCCATAATTCTTCGAGGCGCCTTCCAGGCGCGAGGCGAGGTTGACACTGTCGCCGAGGCAGGAATAGTCGAAGCGGCGGGTGGAGCCCATATTGCCGACGATGCATTCGCCGGTATTGATGCCGACGCCCATCTTCAGCACATGCAGCGTGCGGCCGGTGGCGGCGGCTTCCCGCTCCAGCTCGCGGTTCAGCGTGCCGATCGCATCCTGCATGGCGATCGAGGCCTTGACCGCACGCAGCGCATGGTCGGGGTCGTCGAGCGGCGCATTCCAGAAGGCCATGATGCAATCGCCCATATATTTGTCGATCGTGCCGCCGTGATCCATGACGACATCCGAAAGCGGCGTCAGCAGGCGGTTGATCAGCGTCGTCAGCTGCTCCGGATCGTCCTTCATCGTCTCGGCGATGGTGGTGAAGCCGCGCACATCCGAAAACAGGACCGTCAGCGTGCGCCGTTCGCCGCCGAGCTTCAGCTGGGAAGGATCGTTGGAGAGGCGCTTGACGAGATCGGGTGAGATATATTGGGCGAAGGCGCGGGTGATCTGGCGCTTCTGATGCCGCTCCTGCGCATAATCGAAAGCGGCCTGTCCGAAGGCGACGGCGACGAAGGCGACGGTCGGGCCGAGCGGCGAGACGAAGACATGGGTAAAGCGGATGCCGGCATAACTTGCCGCCGCAAAGGCGAGAACGGCAGCGGCGGTTGCGACCAGCGTGCGCCAGTTCGTGGCTTTCCAGACGGTGGCTGCTGCGAGCGCGACCGCAATGAGAATGCAGATCGCGACAACAGGCAGGCCGGCTTCGGAAATCGCCAGGCCGTGGACGATGTTGTCGTAGATCGTGGCCTGCACCTCGACGCCGGAAATCAGCTTGCCGGTGTGGACGGTATAGGGCGTGGCATAGGCATCGACGCCGCCCTTGTCGATCTCGGGGGCGTTCTGCAGGCTGAGGCCGACGAGGACGACGCGATCCTTGAACGTATCGGGCGGCAGGAAATTCTTCGGATCGAGCGCCTGATAGTAGGAAACGGTCGGATAGCTGCGGGCCGGGCCGAAGGACTGGATGAGGGAGCCTGCCGGCAGATGTGGCGCCTGGATGCCCGCGGCCTTCGCAAGCTCCATGGCGAAGCCGTCCTCATAGGACGGAACATTGCGGAAGACGCCGTCGCCATTCAGCGTGATGGAGGCGATGCCGGTGCGCGCGCCTGCCTCGGTCATCTGCGGCAGCGGCGTCGTGCGCAGCAGCTGAGCGGCCTGCGGCGTCTGGATCAGCGTTTCGTCGCCGGCGAGCACGACATCCGGGCCGACGGCAGCCGCTATCGCCTGGTCGTTCTCCGGCGTCGAGGGTTCGGCCATGATGATATCGAGGGCGATCGCCTTTGCGCCTGCAGCGCGTAGCTGCTTGACGAGTTCGGCATGCAGGCTGCGCGGCCAGGGCCATTGCGCATTGATATCGGCAAGTGAGGGCTCATCGATTGCCACGATGATCGGCCCGCCATCGGGCGGGGTCGGGTCGTCGATGGTGGAGAGATAGTCGAAGGTGCGCAGCTCCGTCAGCGTCCAGGCGGGCAGGCGCGAGAGCAGCGAGATCGTCACCAGCGTGACCAGCGCCAGAACGAGAAGACGGATGCCGCGGCTGGAAAAGGGCCAGCCGGGCGGGCGACCAGCCTCAAGGCGCGGTTCTGGCGACCGCTCTGCCTGAAGGCGTTGCAGGGCGGCCGGGCGCGCCATCATCAGAAGCGGATCTTCAGGCTGCCCTTGAAGGCGCGACCCCAGCCGGGAGTGCCAGGCAGAACCTCAAAATCTTCGTCGAGCAGATTGTAGGCGGCAGCCTCGAGCGCGATGCGCTTGTCGAAGGGTTCCCAGATGAGATGGGCGTCCAGGCTCCAGTAATCATCGAGCTTCGTGCCGACCAGATCGCCGGAGCGCTCGCCGATATAGTTTGCAGCAACAGTGGCTTTCACCTTGGCTTCATTGACCCAGGTCAGCGCGATCTGGCCGGAGTTTTGCGGAATGAAAGGCAGGTCGCCGTGGTAATTGAAGGTCGTCGGATCCTCGTTTTCGGAATCCATATAGGCATAGGTGGCCGAGAGGCCGAAGCCGGCCCCCAGAGCAACGTTGGCCGTAACGGCAGCGCGATCGATGGTGCCGCGCCCGTAAGTCTGGCTGTCGACGATTGCGAGGCCAGTGATTGGCAGACCGATCGAGAAATCGTGCAGTTCCTGATGCTGATATTCGACTGATGTGAAGAAGCGGTCCGTCCATTCGGCATCCCATTGCAAGGCAACAGTATCCGCGTAACCCTCTGCTCCTACCGAGAACTGGTTGGCCTGCAGGCCGAGGATGCCGACCGGCGCCAATGATGGTACGCCCGGTTCGAGACCCTGGCGCATGAAGGCGGCGCGCAGCCACTGATTTTGCACGGGCTGCCAGGCAAGGCCGAAACGCGGTTCAAGCCGGCTGACA
This sequence comes from Rhizobium sp. BK650, assembly GCF_014195325.1. Lineage (GTDB taxonomy): Bacteria > Pseudomonadota > Alphaproteobacteria > Rhizobiales > Rhizobiaceae > Rhizobium. The sequence goes on from NZ_JACIBK010000003.1 coordinate 11,526, forward strand.
TCCGTACCGTCGCCTTCCAGGCGCGTCGCGAACAATGCGTATTCACCCTTCAGATCAGGCGTGATCTCGTGAAGGAGGTCGATATAGGCGCGGCCGATATTGACGCGGCTGCTCTCGTCGTCCGGGCCAAATGTCCGCTCGTCGACGAAGCCCGGCAAAAGGGTATCCAGATGAATCGTTGTCTTGTCGCTGCTGTCGGTCCATCCGCCTTCGATACCGTATCGCCAGGTCAGCGTGTCATCGCCGATGCTATGGCTGATCGCTGCTATGTAGGTTTTGGACGCGCTCTCCAAGCTCGTTTCCATGAACGGGAGAAGATCTGGAGGGGGAGCGCCGGTCACCTCGGAGACATCAAACGTCTGATCGAAAACGGTTTTCGCTTTGCCTTCGGAATAGAGGAGGGCGGTATTGAGCACATTCCGATACCCGAAAGTGTGGCTCCAGCCGATACCACCGATCGTCGTCTCACCCTCATCATATCTGTTTTGATAGAGGGGTAGATCCAACGTCGGTATTACAATTAAACCGCCGAAGACGGGCAGAAAGAATTCTTCATTCAGGCGGTCGGTGAATGCCGTGCTTGTCGTCAGAGCATTCAGCGGCCCGTAGCTTTTGCCATGGTTGATGAAGCTGACGATACGGTCATCCGGCGTCAGCGTGGCCGTCAGATAAGCATTGCCCGTTAGCAGTTTTCTGTCCAGCGCGAACCCACCGAAATCGCGGTAGTCGCCGTCCAGCGCCAGTTCTTCCCAGCTCAGATCGGCGCGGAAGCTCATTGGAATGGTGGCATTTGAATAGCCCTGGATTTCAGCTTCGCCGGTGCGGCGCGTATGGCCGTCGACGCTGTTGATGCCGCCGCCGAGCGCGCCTTCGATGAAGGGCACGTCGAACAGCGATGCCGAGCGTGAACGGCCGGAGAGCATGTGGGGCGAGAGCAGCAGGCCCTGGATGAAGGATGAGTAGGCTGATGAATTGAGGCGATACTGGCTGACGCTGTCGTCGCTGAAGCTCGTTGCGTTGACGAACGGAAAGATGCTGCCCTTGATCGACTGGTCGATGTAACCGGTGCCGTTAAAGGGATCGAAGACGGCATCGCCATAATAGCGGCCCCAGGCATCCAGTCCCTGCAGGCGGAAGGCGTCGTTCAATGTCGAGCCGGCGCTCGCATTGGCGCCGAGCCCACTGAAATCGCCGCCGCGGGCGCGCGAGCGGCGCAGGAATTCCTGCGCGTTGGCGATCGCGCCATCGGCATTGTAGTCGTCAATATCGATGGCGGTGCGGAAGGACGAGATGATGGGATCGTTCTCGTCGAGACGATTGGCGTTGTCGAGTGCCTGTTCGGCAGGAACCCGGTCGCCCTTTTCGTAATGGGCGGCTGCAAGCATGAACTGGGATTGGGAATGAGCGGGATTCGCGGTGCTGGCGGCGAGCAGGTCTTCCAACGCCTTGTCGCGCTCGCCGGTCTGCAGATAGTAGCGGCCGCGGGCGAGAAGGGCGAGGTAGAAGTCCGGCTCGGCGGCGAGCGCCGCGTCGATCTCGCGCTTGGCATCCTTCATGCGCCCCTGGTCGAGGTAGAGGATGGCGAGATTGGCATGCGCTACCGGATCTTGCGGATCGAGCGCGATCGCCTTCTTGAAGGCTTCTTCCGCTTCGTCATTGGCATCGCGCGAGCTCTGCAGAATGCCAAGCGAATTCAGCGTGCCCGATGCGCCGGGGGCAAGCTCGATGGCGCGGTTCAGGTCGGCAAGCGCGCCGTTGATATCACTTTCATAGGCTGCCTTGTACTCGGCGCGGGCGGCGAGCGCCATCGGATGATCCGGGTCGAGCGCCAACGAGCGTTCTATCGCTTCCTTCATCTGCTCGCGGTCGTCAATGAGCTGCGAGAACGAGGCGCGGACCGCCGGCAGGGTCGGATCGTCAGGGTAGCGCCGTTCCGCCTTCCGGAGGACGTCGATCGCTGCACGTGGGTTTTCCAAGAAGCCTGCCGTATAGGCCTGCATAAACGCGCCATAGGGGCCGGTTGTGGTGGCCGGTGGCGATTCGACATGGGAGGGGTCAGCGAGCGAGCGGGCGATATAGCCGCCATATTGCGCCATGTTGCGGCGTGTCGGGTCGAGATGCGGCAGGGCCTTCTGGAAGAGCTTAGCGGCATCGCCATAGCGCTTTTCGGAGCCGGCGATGGTAGCGTCGAGGAGGTCGACGCGCGCCTGCTGGGCGACCGTCAGCTTGCGGCCGCGGATATTCTTCAAGGTTGCTGCCGCAGCCTGGCGTCCGTCGAAGGCGCTCTGCACTTCGGCGAGTTCCAGCCAGTCTTCGGTCGTGCGACGTTCCGGCGGCAGCGCCAGCAGCCGGCGGCGTTCGCTCGCCATGCGGTCGGCCCGCAACGGCGAAGTCGGCACGCTCAAACCGTCGCGCAGGTCCAGATAGAAGAGCATCTGCTGACGATCGTCAGGATTGACGCTGATGATCTTGTGCGGCGCCTGGCCGATGGTGGCGACAGCGCCTTCGCCTTCGTTGACGTCGACGCTGCCCTGCGGGTTGGTGAGCGACACCCGGCCTTCGAGCACGATCATCGAGGTCTTGGCGCCTTCGACGGTCATGGTCCAGTCCGTGCCGCGGATGGCGGCTGCGGCGGCGGGGGTTTCGACCGTCAGGCCCTGGCCGCCGCGCTGGGCGCGCGCCCAGATGGTGCCGGACTGAAGGTTGAGGATCGTGTCGCCGGTCGCCGACATCTTCTTAACCTGCAGCGCGGAATTGCGGCCGAGGCGGATCTGCGTGTGATCGGAAAAGAGGATGGCGAGCTGGCCGGTGGCGTTGGTGCGCAGCACGTCTCCATCCAGGAGGTCCTGATTGAGATCGACGACGCGCCAGTTGGTGACATCGACGAAGCGCACTTCCTCGCCGGTCTTGCGGGCGATGACGGAGCCTGCAACCGGCGTCGGGCGCTGCAGCGGCTCGGCCGCAACCGGAAATGCAAACAGAAATAACGTGATCGCAAGAGATGTACTTGCGCTCAGAAAAGACTTCCACCCCGACATTCCAGATACCCCCGCATCTTTTTCCCCTTTGGCCAAGCAGGGCTCAAAAGTCAAGCCGGATGCACACGTGTTCTTGCTTTAGGCTTCGAGTGTATTATTAGGGAAACACTATCTAGGCCGGGGGATTTAAGTGAGCGAGTTCGAGATTTATGCGGAGCTGCCTTCCGCCTCTCCATCCAGTGAGGATATAGGCTCAGAATATTTCGACCATATCAAGAAAATCAACGATATATTCTACGATCAGATCAAGATATCGGATCAGAAGGCCGCTTATATCTTTACTTTCATGCTCGCGTTTCTTGTGAGCTCCGCCGAGGTCAGGGCGGTCTTCACCTTTGCGCGCTATGCGCAGGGCACGCCACAGGCCATTCTCTTTTCCGGGCTACTGGCGGGGGCCTCGGTCTTTTCGATTCTCTCGGCCATTCTCGTCGTGCTGCCGCGCCGGCTCGATCGCTCCACCTCGATGTTCTGGGGCGCGTGGCCAAAACATCGCGATTCTTTCTTCGAGGCGGCCATCCGCCGCGACGAGCGTTATCTCTTCGACCAATATGTGGAAAATGCCGACATTCTCTCGCATATAGCGCGCTGCAAATACCGCTTCGTCACGATTGCGTTTCGCGGGCTGATGGTGACGGTCGTGGCTTATGTGCTGCTGCTGGTGATGGCTTGAATCCGCAGCCGGCACTCGAAAAGGCCGGTGAACTCAGCTCTTCGCAAAATCCGCCGCTGTGAGGGGGACGGGCCTGTAGCCGTTAATGTCGGCAATGTCATATTCGCGAGCAAGCTCCGCCGCGACCAGCACCTGCCCGGATTTCGACATCAGCCCAGGGTCTCGCCAGAGCCCTGATATGACGTGGCCGATGAATTGCGGGGATTCGGAATTGGACAGGTCGAAATATTCGGCGTTCTGCATGACGGCTTCGGTGCGCACCAGGCCGGGATAGAGTGCGACGGCGGCAACATGGTGCGGACGCAGATCATGGGCGAAGTCTGCGGCCATCTTGTCGGCGGCGGCTTTCGCTATGCCGTAGACCGCGTTGCCGTCGTAGAATTGCGCTGCCCAGAACGAGATATTGACGATCAGGCCGCGCTCGGCCGAGACCATGACGGGTGCAACCGCATGCGACATCACGAAAGCCGCCCTCAGCGCAGTTCCGATCATTGCATCCCATCGCCAGACAGGCTGCTCCCAGAAAGCGCGGGGCCAGGTGAAATCGCCATTTTCGACCATGTTTTCATAGCCTGGCCATGCATTGTTCACCAGAATGTCCAGCCTGCCACCGGCCCTGATCTCTGCGGCCACGCGCTCGGTCTCAGCATCGTTGCTATGGTCGCAGTGATGAACGACAAGGCGTCCGGGGAGTGTCGCAGCCTCAAGCGCGAGCCCTTCCAGCGATCCGATCCGCTTAATCTCGCTTGCCTCTGCCTCGGAACGCGTCCTGCCGGTCACGTGGACCGTGGCGCCCTCGGCGAGCAGGGCAAGCGCAATTCCGCGGCCGACACCGCGGCTTGCGCCCGTTACCAAGGCGACGACGTCTTTCATGTTGGCTGGCTCCTATACGACGGCTGTTTACGGTCGCGACTAGTGAGCGGGGATCTGGGCCGCCTTAAGGGAACGAAAATACGATGCCACCGTGCTATTGTGAAGCCAGGAAGACCACCGGTGCGGCGATAGAGGTAGGGGGCGGGGACCAGTTGGCGGGCCTGCGGCGCTTCGATCAGCGTTTCGTCACCCGCGATTCCGTTGTGCGGATTGCTTATCAAGGATCGGCCGGCGGACCGTCTCTACGATAGGACAGTCCGCCGGTCGCATTACTTCTTGAGCAGGGCCTGTACTGCGGCGATTTGGGCCGGGGTAAGATTCTGCAAGGAGTTCTTGGGGGCTGTCGCGAGCAACGCCGACAGAGGATTGCTGGTAGTTGGGAGGAAACCCGTGGCCAGCTTTGGGGTGAGAAGGCTCGGGTTAACCTTCAAGGGGATCGATGTGAAGACTTTGCCGAGAGCGCTGCCGAAAGCCATGGATGTTCTCCTTAAAAATGTAAATAGTTGTGAATGCGCGAACTGCGCGCAGGAAATATGCTGTATTTTGCAACTTAATCAAGTGTGTCGAAGAAAGTTCTGCTAATGGGGCAGCTTTTCCACGTTTACACCTAGTATCACCTGTAAATTGGAGGGCGGGCGTGCGAGATCAGTATCCTTAAATTGAATATCGCCTATAACCGTCGGCAATGCTGGTCCATGCTCAGGTCTCCGCGCGTGCTGCTTTTTGTGTGAGGAAGATCAGCTTCGGACTTTCATAGCTTCACCTTCGAGAATGTGACCGAAAAAGTTTGAGGTCTTGAGAATTTTCTAGGGCAGGTTGCGGACAATGCTCATCTGCGGTAAGCAGAGGCCCATTTCATTCGGGTGTTTTCTCGGCTTATTCATGTCAGTTTCCTCAAGCAACAGCGGTGAGCCGGCCTCATTGGCGTGGTTCGCCAAATCGACCTTGCCCTATACACCTCTCGTCGCCGAAGTCATGCTGACCGCCTCCGTCATCCGACTGATGGGATTGGTGCAGCCGTTCGTCTTCCAGACGGTGATTGACCGTGTACTGCCGTTCCAGCGGGAGGCGTCGCTGGTTCTGATCGTCGGTATTCTGATGGTCGCGGCCGTGTTCACGGTGATCCTCGATGCTCTGTCAACCTACCTGAGCAATCATATCGCCAACCGACTGACCGCGGAACTGGCCAACCGGATATTCCGGCACGTCCTCAGCTTGCCGCTCGCCTTCCTGCAGCGTTGGCAGGTCGGTGAGACGTTGGCGCGCATCGGCGAAATCGACACGGTGCGCGGCTTCCTGACCGGTACGGTGGCGAGCGTCGTGGTCGATATCCTCTTCGCCGTGATCTATGTCGTCGCGCTATTCGCGCTCAGTCCGTTTCTCACCCTCGTCGTGCTAATCGCGCTGCCGCTGCAGCTCGTCGCCTTTGGCGCGCTCGGGCCGTTCCTCCGCAGCCGCATGCAGACCGCGTTCCTGGCGGAGTCCTTTCACCAGTCCCGGCTTGTCGAGATCTTGGGCAACCTCACCACGGTCAAGGCGATGGCCGGTGAGCGTATCCAGCTCGCCCGGCTGCAGGACACGTTGACCGCCAGCCTCACTGAGCAGTTCCGCGTCGTCAAATGGGACATTGGCTCGGGTGCAATCCAGCACATCATTGGCAGCGCCTCCAATATTCTGATCATTTATTTTGGCGCCCAGCTGGTCTTTGCCAATACTATTACGCTCGGGGAGCTCATCGCCTTTCACATGCTCTCCGACAAGGTCGCCGGGCCGATTATGTCGCTGTCGACGGTCTGGCAGCAGTGGCTTGGCTTGAAGGTCGCCCGTTACCGGCTCGGGGAGTTGATCAATGAGCCCCCTGAAGATGAGGGATCCAAGCCGGCCTTCGACCTGCAAGATATTACCGAGGTTGAGATGAAGGACATCTGGTTCGGCTATCAGCCGGATCATTTCATCATCAAAGGATATTCGGTCAGGATAACCGCCGACCGGCCCACTATCATCGTCGGCCCGTCGGGTTGCGGCAAGTCGACTATCGGAAAAATCCTGGTCGGGCTCTACCAGCCGACATCGGGCATTGTCGCCGTCGACGGGCGGGATATTTCCCAGTTCGATCCATACAGCCTGCGCAGGAGCCTTTCTTACGCGCCGCAGGAGCCGGTGCTGTTTTCAGGCTCGATTCTTGAAAACCTGATGATCGCCAACCCGTCGGCGACCGCCGAGGAAATCGCGTGGGCGCTGCAGGCAAGCGCCAGCGATGATTTCGTGGCGAACCTGCAAAACGGTATCGAGCAGCAGGTCGGCGAACGCGGCGGCTTTCTGTCGGGTGGCCAGCGCCAGAGGCTGTCGATTGCGCGCGCGCTCCTTGCAAAGCCCTCGATTCTCGTGCTCGATGAGCCGACGAGCGCGTTGGACGATGAGGCGGCGAGCGTCGTTGTCGCCACGATCGCCAATGTCAGCAAGACAGTCGCGACTGTCGTCATCACCCATCGCCGGGATCTGCTGGGCGAGGATGTCAATGTCATCGATCTGGGTACGTCTTCCCATTCCCCGCTTCGGGTGCTGCATGCCTGATACGATCGCCATCGCAGCGCCGTCGCCCACCCTCCGTCTGACGATCTGGGTATTTCTCCTGATGTTCGTGTCGTTCGTAGTCGGCAGCGTGGTGTTCAAGACTGAGATCATTGCGACCGGACAGGGGCGCATCGTGCCGATCGCACGGGTGCAGACCATTCAATCGCGTTTTCAGGGGAAGGTCGCCGCTATCAATGTCCATGAAGGCCAGCGGGTTTCGCAAGGGGATGCGCTGATCAATCTTGAGGATACGGAGGCTCGTAGCCTCGTCGACCAGCTCACCGCGAACCTTCGGGCGCTCGAACAGGATCACCTAGCCGCTCAGGCAATCTTGACGCCCTTGTCTCGGGTGGATCCCGCATCTCCCATCTTCGTATCGTCGGGACTGGACCGGTTGTCTGGTCAACCGTACGCAGCCTCCGATGCGACGTCGGCCCTGGTTCGCGCAACCCTGGTGTCGATCAGCGATGATGTCGCCCAACTCGATTCCGCCTTGCACAAGACCGAATCCGCCGAAAGCGTCAGCCAGACCCGCCTCGCCAACGCCGATGCCGATTACCGGATCGTGGCCGACAAATTCAAATCCTATGACGCACTGGAAAAGCAGGGCGTCATCAGCCGGGCAGATTATTTTGACCGGCTGCGGGAAGTGACCGTCGTCGAAGGGGAGGTGAACATTGCTTCGAAAACGCTGCAGCAGCTCGCCGCCGAGAAGGATGAAATCCGCAAGCAGCGCCAGAAGGTCATCTCTGCTGGATTGGTGACCTATCAAAAGCAGCTGAACGATACCACGACTGCAATGGCTCGGGCCGCTGCCGAACTCAAGGCAGCCAAGCAAAATCTTGCCAGCATGACGCTGGTGTCGCCGGTGGATGGGACCGTCGAAAACTTGAGCGTCTCGACGATCGGCGGCTTTCTCGATGAAGGCACGCCGACAATGACGATTGTTCCCCAGGACTCGCCGCTTGAATTAGAAGCGCTCTTCGACAATAGCGACATTGGTTTTCTGCGGCCCGGCCAACGCGCCTACGTGAAGCTGGCAGCTTTCCCTGCCGAGCGTTTCGGGATGCTTGCGGCGGAAGTCAGCGGAGTGGGAGCCGATGCTCGGCAGAATGCCGAGCAATCGAACTGGGTCTATGCCGTTCGCCTGAAACTCGAGAAACCGGCCATGCATATCGATGGCCGGCCAATTCGCCTCGCCTCAGGGATGACCGCGAGCGTCGACATTGTCACCGGGGAGAGACGTCTGATCAGTTATTTCTTTTCTCCGCTTATCAAGACGTTCCAGGACAGCTTGCACGAACGCTAGGGCAACGTTGCTACCGCGTCGCTCTCAGCTCGAGGCGAGAGACGCCTGCGGCCACGTTCACGCCGGTTCCGGTTCCGCCGCTGAGCGGTTGCAATGCGAAATTCTTCGAATTTCCGCCCACAAGAGCATTTGCTCCGAGGCCGACACCGAGGGCGGCATTGGCCGAGGCGCCGACATAGGTGCCGGCGAGAGCGCCGTCGCCGACGCGGGTGGGGGCTGTGTTGACGACGACCCAGCTGAGGTAGGATTTACCGGTGACGCCGATATCGAGGCCGAGCTTGCCGATCGAGCCTGTGTAGTGCTCGACCTTGCCGCTTTTCTGCTTGAAGCTGCAATCGATCGCCTTGTTCGAGCCGATGATCATACCGGCCCCGCCGGCGACTTCGCAGGAGAGAGTGCCGAGACGCTGTCTCGGTTGGTTCGCGACCTGCTCGGCGGCGTGTTTGGGTTGCTTGTGCTGGCCTGCGGCCTCCGCCACGGGGACAAAACCGAGGGAGGCGGCAGCGGCGATAATCATGAGGTTCTTCATGAGCGTTTCCTTTCCTGTTCCTTCCTTGGGGGACAGTCATAAACGCGTTCGATCGAACTTCGTTCAAACACGAAAGGAAATGGGTCGGGCTTCAACCCCGATTTCTGCGAGGGTCCGGTGTTACCCGATGTCGCCTCAGGCGCTGACGGCTTCCGCCGTGCCCAAAAAATCGACCGCTGCAAAGGCGGCGGCGATTACTTCAGGGCCGGCATTGGGTTTTGCGGCATCGGTCGACAGGATCTGGCGATAGCGGCGCGCGCCGGGCAGGCCGGTGAAGAGGCCGACCATGTGGCGGGCGACGTGCTGCAGGCGGCCGCCATTGGCGATATGGTTCTCGGCATAGGCCATCATGCGGTCGCGCAATGCGTTCCAGTCCGGCTCGGCGGCGGGCGCGCCAAAGAAGCGATGATCGACATCGGAAAGGATTGCGGCATTCTGATAGGCAGCGCGGCCGAGCATGACGCCATCGACATAGGCAAGATGGGCTGCCGCTTCATCCAGCGTCTGAATGCCGCCATTGATGCCGATGAAGACTTCGGGGAAGCGGGCCTTCATGCGATAGACGATCTCGTAATCGAGCGGCGGGATCTCACGGTTTTCCTTCGGTGACAGGCCCTTCAGCCAGGCCTTGCGGGCATGGATCCAGACCGCGTCGGCCCCGGCATCGAGTACCCGGGTCATCAGGGTGGGCAGCGCCACTTCCGGATCCTGCTCGTCGACGCCGATGCGGCATTTGACGGTGACCGGGACTTTGGCGACCGTCTTCATGGCAGCGACGCAGTCTGCAACCGTCTCAGGTGTCTGCATCAGGCAGGCGCCGAAGGTGCCGGACTGGACGCGATCCGACGGGCAGCCGACATTGAGGTTGATCTCGTCATAACCATAGGGCTCGGCAATGCGCACGGCCTCGGCAAGCTTGGCCGGGTCCGAGCCGCCGAGCTGCAGGGCGACGGGATGCTCGGCCGGATCGAAGGAAAGCAGGCGCTCGCGCGGGCCATGGATGATGGCGTCGGCCACGACCATTTCCGTATAGAGCAGGGCGTTGCGGCTGATCTGGCGGTGGAAATAACGGCAGTGGCGATCCGTCCAGTCGATCATGGGCGCCACGGCAAAGACCGGCGCCTTGAAATAGCGCTGGTTCGTCTCTGTTGCCGTCTTCGCCGTTGTCATGATCTCAATTCTTCTTTCGTGCGGTCGTCGGTCCCGCGGCCGCATGTCGTGGCAGAGGCCCGATCCTTCAAGCCCTCCAAAGGCGAAAGGCCGGGGCCGGGCGGCAATGGGACGAGGGCTTATACATGAGAGATGCGGATAAAGCGAGATGTAGTGTAGAAGGACGCGGCTGCCGTCTGCGCGGAGGCATTTTCAGGCACTTGACCCACATGTTGTTTTACCGGAAGGCAAGGCGGGACGATCCTGGTATTCTCGACAGGTCGAGCAAAGGAGTGACAAGCTTCATGGCGGACGATAGCGCAGGGATTAGGGCATTGCTTGAAATGCCGAGGCGGGACAACAGCGCCTATCTGGAAACGCTTCGCCTGGTGCGGGAGGCATTCGCCGAGGCTGAGGCGGAATTCGATGGTAAGGTCATTGCAACGACGGACAGCGCCCGGGACGAAGCGGGCAATATCGTCATCATGACCGTGATTAGGCCGGCATAGACGGAGAAGATCGCCTGAAATAAAGGAGCAATTGAACCAAAATCCTTCTGCCGCGTTTTTGCCACAAACAGGAGGAGTTCGATGGACAGCCTGCTTCTGATCGCGATCCTTTGCGGTCTTATGTCTTTCGCCATGGTCTGGCTCCAGACGAGAGAATAGTTCGCTGCGCCAAAGACTTGGCGCTTTCTCACCTTTCTGCCGGCACCGCTCGTCCCGCGCCGGAAGCCCACTCTTGTTACTGCCCTGAAACGACGCTCTTGACTTATCCGAAAATGAGAACAAAATGAGAACATATAGACGTTCTCAGCTATGTTCTGATGGAGAGTTCGATGGCAGCAAGCCCGAGTTATTCAGGAGCAGCAGACAGGGCCATGGCCTTTGCCGCGCAGCTGCGTGCAGACCGCGAGCGCCACGAAGCGCGCCGGCGGGAAGAGCAGCGACGCATCGAGGCGATGCGGCCGATCAACAAACATGTGCTGAAGGTTTTTGGCGGGCAGCAGCTGGCGCTCAAGCTGAACAGCTGAGGTGTGGGCGGGGACTGCGTGAAATGCCGGACGGCGGAGCTTATTGCCTTGCGGTATCAGGCGATGATGCAGTCCCTTTTGCAAGCGCCTGAAGCGAACATCCGGGCTGTGTCGGGTAGCACTGCCTTCATCTCTCCCGATTCCGGATTCCCGGCTTTTGGCTGCCTGCGCCCGCCGTGCTGTTTGCAGGCGGGCGCAACATCTGATGTGCTCGGCTCAGCGGTCCTGGAAGATCTTGATGAGCTTCGGGGTATAGCGGCGGTTTTGCATGTCGAGCGCGTCCTGATAGGTGGCGCGACCGGAGACCATTGCTTTAATGTAGCGGTTGCAGGCAACTCGCGGGGCATCCTTGTCAGATACGTTCATAACGACAGCCGCATTATGGTGCCACGTTGCATCCTTGGCACTCATCGCCTTGGTGCAATCGTTCAGGAGTTCGGTTCTCGCCTTCTGGCTTCCCTGCAGCATGGTGACGGCGGCATCATATTGCTGTTCGCTCGGCGCGCAGCCGGCAAGCAATCCCGTGGCAATCAATATCATTGCAATAGTGGCGCGCATGATTATTCCTCAATTAAGCTGCTGACGGTGTTTTGTGCTGTGATTGACGAGGCATCTTTATTTTGATTCTCGCTTTGCGGGAATTCTGTTCTTCGAGTTATTTTGATTTCTTCTAAAGAGGGTTGAAAACGACCTGCGTCGATGAGGGCGGCAGGCGGAAGGTCCCTAAAGCGCGTCGCGATCTTTGAGATTCGCTTTCCACGCTTTAAGTCTTTGTTCTCGCACGTCGTTACCGCAAAACCGCTGCACACATTTCCGCGACATGCTTTAGGCTCGTTCTTGAGCCAGCGAACGTCACCAGCGATAGAACCAACGTTCGGTCTTAGCGCCCGATGGCTGTTTCTGCTGCCCGATAAGCGTCCGCCCGTTCCTTCTCCCGCATCGCCTTCACCACCAGTACACCAGCCACAATCAACCCAACCAGCATCAGCCCGCCCAGCACCACCAAATTCGGCTCCGCCGGCAGGGCCGCACCGGTCCCCGCACCACTCGAAGCCGACACCGCGATCGCCGCACCCGCTTTCCGTAGCGTCGCCGCAGCCTTCTCGGCCTCATTGGCCTCATCCGCCAGGGCTGCCTTCACATCAACGCCGGGCTGGCTGCGCAAAAACATCGCGACCGCCTCCGCCTCGATCTTCGCCACGCGCGCCGACCAGCCTTTGCGGTAACTCTTCCAGATTGCCAGGCTTTGCATGAAGCTCAGCCGCCTTGCGCAAAGGGCCTTGATTTCCCCGATGCCGGCTCCTGCGGCCTGCAAGCGGGTGATGGGGCCGAAGGTGCCGTCGGCGGCGGCGCCGATCACCGTCTGGGCGTCGCGCTGCGCCCGGGCGGGGCCGGAATTGACGGCGTAGTCGAAGGTGGCGAGGTCGAAGCCTGAGGGCAGGGCGTCGCCGCCGATCATGTCCCAGTATCTGGCCTTGTAGATGGGTTTGGCGTCGTCGAGCGTCAGGTTGCGGATGTCGAGAGCGGGGAAGGCGGCAGCGGAGATGCCGTATTTGGTGCCTTTTAATATGCCCTTGCCGATCTTGCCGCCGGTCCAGTTGCCGGGGTCGTTGCGGTCGGTGGAAAGGCCGCCTTCGGATGCGAGCGTGATGGAGAGGCATTCGGGGAAATTGGCGCTGGTCATGCCGCGGGTCCTTCTGTCCGGGATATCGCGACAACTTTTCGCCGATAATGGTTGGTACCGTCGCATGACGAAACCCGGCGAAACTCCTGGCAATCAGACCTGTGTGATTGGCAATGGCTCGCATCGTCCCTCGGAGAGAGGGCGCTGTCTCGCTCGGGATGACGACATTTCGGCAGCGTAATGCGGGCAAAACGGGATAAGCGAAGCCGCGACGGAATGAGCCGTTCGCGGCTTCCTTATTTCACAGCAATTCCAGTAAAAGTGTGCAGCAGGAATTGCGTCAAAACAAAGCTCCAGCATCTCAGAAAACGTCGCCGTAGCTCATCGCAGAAGCGGCACTTTCCTTCAGCGCGACACCCTGGGCGATCATGCCGTTCGCAAACCGTACCAGGCGCACATCCGGCATGGATTTCAGCCGCTGGGAAAAGGTGTTGACGGGCGGCAGGAAGCTTTCGCGGTAACCCTGGTCGATCGCCCATTTGCGGAAATCTTCAAACAGCCTTGCGGTGCGCAGCCAGCCGCCGGATGGCTCGCTGTCTGTGGGCTGGACGCGGATATCGAACCATTCGTTCAGCGGATCGAGCAGCAGCCAGGAATTCAGCGCCTCCTTGGAGCTTTCGGGGATGGTGTAGTGGCCGTTGCGCTTCAGCCGCTGGGCGCCGGCGACAGCAAGGCCGAGCAGCAGCTCCAGCTCCTCATCGGCGATGCGCTCGGCAATGTCGGGGATGACTTCCTTGTCGGGAATGGAACGGTTGAACTGGATGACGACGAGGCGGCGGCGCAGGCCGCGGTCGATACCGCCGTTGAAGCGCGGCAGCGTGTTGGTGGTGAAGCAGTGCAGTGCGCGGGGCATGAAGCTTTCGACGTTCCTGTAAAGGCTGCGGCCTTCGAGCGGATTGCCTGTCACCGCAGCCTTGAATTCCTCGCCTGCGATTGCCGCGGCACTCAGTTCGTCGGCGACATTCGCCGCCTTGCCTGCGAGATTGATGATGCGCTTCTCATCATTGAAGAAGGCCGGAGAAATGGAGGAGACGGACCCTTCAGGCAGCAGCGCGCGAAAAAGCGAGGCGATAGTGGACTTGCCGTTATTGGCGGTTTCGCCAAGCAGAATGAAAGCCTTGGGCTGGCGGATGCGGGTGGCAAGGCCGAAGGCGGCTGCCCCCAGCATTTCGGCAATGAGGTCGATCTTGTGGGCGGCATCGGGATCGCCGAGGAAAGTGCCGTAGAGCAGCCTGTGCAGCAGCGAGCCCTCTGGCGGGTGGCTTTCCGTGTGCAGGTTATAGTCCGCCGATATGGTGAAGCGGAAACGGTCATCCGGGTTATGCTCGCGGCAGATCACCTTGCCCCTGTCGTCGAGGGTGACGGTGCAGTTCAGCGCATTGACGCCGATGGCCGGATTGTCGAAGAAGCCAGGATCGGCAATGCGCGTACCGAGCTCGTTGACGATGCCGTCGAGCATGTGCCGGCCGAGCTTCAGCGGCTTTTCTTTCGGACCGATGCCGATGGCATCGAAGGCATGCATGGCAAGGCGGATTTTCTGCTCGGGGATAGGGCGCCAGGCGGAGGGGCCATAGGCCCAGAATTTGCCATCGGCGCGGACGATCCGTCCGCCGCAGGCCTGCTCCAGATGTTCGTTGAAGATACGCGCCAGCCAGACTTCGGAACCGAAGGGCTGGCTCGGAAACCATTCCGGCATGCGGTCTATGCCATCGGCACCCGGCGGAGCGATCTTCGGGCCGGACTTGCCCTGCTTTTCTGTCTTCCCCGGTTTTTCTGGGCCCGGCTTTTCTGGCGGCGGCGCGGCCGAGGCGGGCACATAGCGGCGGACGGTGGCGCGCATGAAGGCATCGAGCTCGAGGCGCGTCCAGCCGGCATCGACGGCATCGGCGCTATCCCAGCCCTTGGCCGGAAGGCGGCCCGCCTGCCAGTCTGCATGAGTAAAAGGTGCGAGATCGGAGGCGGCTTTCGCATCGGCAAAGCCTGTCAGCCGCACGCGCGCGCCGAGGCCGGAGAGGATGGCGGCGATCTCGTCTGCCGTAGAAAGGCCGGGTGCATCGAAATCCGGCCAGATCACCACGTCGCGGCCTGCCAGCGGCGACCAGTCGGTGTGTTTCACGCCCTGCGTGCCGCCGGCCCAGGAGATCACGGTGCGGCCGGTTTTTTGGGCGAGCCTGTCGCGGCATTTCTCGCCCTCGACGACGATCACCTGCTGCACCTTGCCGAGCGTTTCGAGGCCGTAGAGCGGGCGTGGCTTGGGAAAGGGATAGCGGCACCAGGTCTCGCTCCCGTCCGGCAGACGGGCAAACATGACCATCGGCGTTTCCTTGCCGCCATCCGCGAGATCATGACGCAGCACATAGCCTGTCAGAGCGCCATCGGCCCGGCGATAGGGAAAGACCATGGACGGGGAAAACGAGCCCCATTCGGAACGGTCGCCCTTGCGCTTGGGATTATAGAGACGGATGCGGGCGCCCTGTTTGATCGGCTCGGATGGGGGCGTCAGCGGCGTGATGCCTTCATAGGCGTCTTGCACCTGCTGACTGCGCGGGCTTACCTTCGGCCTGATATGGCCGCTGCCATCGAGAATCCGAACGGCTTCCGCGAGATCCACGCCCTTGATCTGCTGCACGAAATCCAGGACATCGCCGCTGGCGCCGCAGCCGAAGCAATGGAAGCGCTCGATGCCGTCCTGCCCTCTGAAAATGGTGAAGGACGGCGTCTCCTCGGTGTGGAACGGGCAGCAGGCGACATGCTCCTGACCGTTCCTCTGCAGCCTGCAGCCATAACGCGCCGCTGTCTCGGACAGCGACACATCGCGGCGAAGCTGTTCGAGATCTGAAGGCATGTTGCGGCTCTTGCAAGGAGTGTTGTCAGGATCGCACCATGGCCGGCGCGCTGCGGGCGGCGGCCATGGTTATTACGCATCCAGCACAGCAAACTGGGCGCGGCTTTGCGCTAGGAATTGCAGACCGAAATCACTTAGCCAGCAGTACCCGGAAACTTGCCTTCCAACACCAGCCGGTAGCCGCGGCGATAGCCGACATTGGCAATGCCGATGCCGGAGCCTTCGAGCTTCTGGCGCAGGTGGCAAAGCGCCACCTTGAAGGCGAGGTACATCTTGTCCGGCGAGGGGCCGCCATCGGGATCGTCGATAAACATGGCGGTGAAGATGCGCTCGGTGACGACGGGCAGGCCCTTGCCCTTCCAGACAGCATTGAAGATGCGGCCTTCCATCGGCGTCAGCTTATAGTGATCGATGACGATCTCCGGCTGCGGGGCGGTGACCGGCTGCTTGCAGCAGGGGCAAAGCAGGGGCTTGGCGATGGTGAGCGGGGCGGGCGCTGCCGATGGGGTCGGGCGGGTCGTGATCGTCTGCATATCGGTCCTCACATATTTATAGACGCGCGCCGTCCGATCGGGCGGCCGCCTGATTTCGTAGGTTTCGGGAATGTCGGTTCCGGGCGTGGCCGAGCCTTACAGCGGGGCCATCACCATTGCCCGGATACGGTTTTCGAAAAGGGCAAGGCGGCGCAGCCGGTTGGCGATGTGCACGAGGTCGTCGACAGCCTCGTGGTCGATCACCAGCAGCGTTTCGCCGGCGGCTTCGCCGCCGCGCATGACGCAGCGTCCGATGAGCGTATCGATCAGCTCCGATTGCGCCAGCATGGAAAGCGGCTCCTTACGCATCCGCTTCCTCCGGCGTCGAGTCGGAGGGGGCGATCTTCTGCGGGGGCATTTT
Organism: Rhizobium sp. BK650; assembly: GCF_014195325.1. Lineage (GTDB taxonomy): Bacteria > Pseudomonadota > Alphaproteobacteria > Rhizobiales > Rhizobiaceae > Rhizobium. The sequence continues at coordinate 28,124 of NZ_JACIBK010000003.1, forward strand.
CGCCTTTGCCATGTTGATCTCTGCCTCCCGCCTTGCGTCCCTTGTTGTTAGGGTTGAGATTATGTTGTCGAAATCGCATCGTCAATCCGAAATAGGAAAAAATACCTATCTTCTTATTTGGCTGCGGAAAAGCTCGTATTCAGGGCTTTTCGGCAGTTGACGGTGCAACCACAGCAGATCAACCATGTGAAAGGTTGACGGTAAAAAGCGCGGAACGGTTGCTTGTGTGGTGTTGCGTTTTTTGCAACAAATCAGCAACGCTGCATATGCGCATGGGGAAGCTGATGGCCGAGATCGACAGCGAATGGTTTCATGGCCAGCTGGAGGGCAGGGGCCAGTCGCTGCGCGCGCTCGCCCGCCATCTTGGCAAGGATGCCTCGGCCATCTCCCGCACCTTTTCCGGCAAGCGCCGCATGACGATGGAGGAGGCAGTGGAAATCGCAGCCTTCCTCGGCACATCCGTCACCGAGGTCATGCATCACGCCGGTATTGCCGGGCGTGCTCGCACGCCTGGGGATAGCGAGAGCCTGGGTCCGGAAATCCTGCTCTCGGCCATGATCGGCGAGGATGGCGAACTCCGCGCACTTCCTGAGCCGCAGCCCCTGCCGCAGGCGATCCTCGACAGAGCGCCGCTCGCAATCGGCGCCAGCCGCCACCGCGCCGTCATCGCCGCCCAACTGCGCGCTTCTTCCGGCCCGCTATCGATCTGGGACGACGCCGTGCTGTTCTTTGCGCCAAGCGACGGCATCGAGCCAAGTGCAATCGGCGCGCTTTCCATCTGCGGCCTGCGGGGCGGCAAACAGATACTCGCCAGGCTCGACCGAGCCCGCAAGACGGGCGAGGCGAGGGTGGTTTTGCCGGCAGGGAAGATCGAGGAGGCGATGCTGGCGACGGCGGCGCCGGTCTTGGTGCTGATACCGTAGCGACTACGGTGGCGAAGTGGGCAGCCGAGGGGACCTGCTGATCATCGAGGACTGCGCGACCTCGCTTGTCGAGCCGGCTTCCTCCGACTCCGTCATTCCTGTGCTTGTCACAGGAATCCAGCCTCCACTTATGCCCGTTCTGATGCGAGTGTGCCGGACGCAAGCTTTGCGCCCGGCATTTCGTCCGTAGCTCACGCCGCAGGCGCCGCGGCTGCGGCTTGCGTCGCCAGCGCCGTGCGCAGTTTCTCCTCCTGCTCGGGCGAGAGCGACGTGCGCAGGATGGTGGCGTTCTGGCCGTGGAATTCGGCCAGGACCTTTTCCGGCTGTACCTTGCGGATCAGCAGGAAAAGGGCGGAGCTGTTGACGGGGATGGTGTCTGCCAGCTTCTTGATGAGGTTGTCATCGATGCCGTAATCGGTCATCGAGCCGGCGAGCGCGCCGGAGCCGGCACCGAAGGCGCCGCCGAGAACCATGCCGGCCAGCGGATTGAGGAAGAGCAGACCGACGAGGGTGCCCCAGATCGCGCCGGAGACGCCGCCGCTTGCAGCGCCCGTAGCCATGAGGTTCATGCTCTGCTTGAGGCGTACCTTGCCGGAAGCATCACGCACGGCGACGACGGCATCCTCGAGATCGACGAGATATTCCTTCTCAAGCTGGACGAGCCGGTTGAGCACGGTATCGGCCTTATCGACAGTATCGAAACCAAGCACTACAAGTTCTGACATAGCTTACCCTCCAGTTGCATTTACAGATGCAGCAGATAGGCGTCGGCGGCGCTCTGTCCATAGGGCGGCCTTTATTTGCAGGGCTGTTGCCGGGAAAAGAGAGATCAATGAAGGGTTGCAATTGATGCAGTGGCTTCTCCAGGAGTTCGACGATACCAGAAAGCTGGCCGAAGCGCTCGACCGGCTCGGCATCTCCTACACATGGCACAAGGTCGTGCCTTTCGTGGGCGAGCTGATCCCCGAACCTGTCGTTGTCGATCCTGACGCCGTTGTCATGTTCGGTTCCTATTCGCTGTGGCGATATGCCGAGGCCAAGGGCTACCGGCCGGGCATGTTCAAGCTGCGGCCTTTCGTGCAGGAAGAGGTGTGGCATCCTTATCTGCTGAACGGCGCCGATGCTCTGTTCATGACCTTGCGGGATGTACCCGCGCGCCTTGCCGATGACGGCAGCGAATGGTTCCTGCGGCCCGTCGACGACAGCAAGGAAGAGCCCGGCAATGTGAAGACAGTGGGCGAGATCATCCGCATGGCCAAACGCGTGCTGGTCCTCGACGAAGATGAAATTCCGCAGGGATCACTGCGCCACGATACGCTGCTGATGCTCACCAAACCCGTTCGTATTCTGCGCGAATGGCGGCTCTGGGTTGTGCGAGGGCGGGTGGTCACCTATTCGCTCTACAAAGACGGGTCGCGTGTCATCCACCGCCGCGAGATCGGTGCGGATGCGCTGGCCTTCGGGCAACGCATGGTGGACATCAATCCCGGCTACTCGCAGGCCTATGTGATCGATATCTGCCGCACGGAGGAGGGGCTGAAACTCCTGGAGACGAATTGCATCAACTCTGCCGGCTTCTATTCAGCAGATATCACGAAGCTTGCGGCTGATATCGACGGCCTCGTGCGAGACTGACACCTTGCCGTTTTCAGGCGGCAGTATCGATTTTCAGGTTTTGCCCATGTCGGCGCATGGGTCGGGGCCTTGCTCGATCCGGGAATTCTGTTGTGGATTCCCTTCGGCGGGCCATGTCGCTGTGGCTCGCCGGCAGGTAGATTTTCATCCGGTGACGATCGAAACCGTGTCGCCACATCGCCGGCACGCGCTCACATATCCGCGCAAGGATCTCTTCATGCCGCTTCTCGATGCAAATCTCGCCTTTCCTATCACCTATCCCGATGGTCGAGTTTCCAAGGCGACGGTGTATCTGAAGAATGTCATCGATCATCCGCGGATGGAAATCGGCGATTACAGCTATTTCACGCATTACGGAAAGCTGGAGGAGACGGCCGAGATCCTGGCACCCTATCTTGGGCCGGGTTGCCGGGAGAGGCTCATCATCGGCAAGTTCGTTCAGATCGCCCGCGGCAGCTATTTCATCACCAGTTCGGCCAATCATCCGATGGGCGGCATCACCACCTATCCGTTCCGCATCTTCAAGCCGGAAACATTCGGTTACAAGGATCTGCCGGTGAAGGATACGGTGGTCGAGAACGATGTCTGGATCGGGCATGATGCCGTCATCATGCCCGGTGTCAGGATCGGCGCCGGGGCGATCGTCGCTGCCGCTTCCGTCGTTACCCGCGACGTGCCGCCCTATGCGGTCGTCGGAGGAAATCCGGCCGGCATCATTCGGATGCGCTATCCCGTCGAGGTCATCAGCGAGATCCTCGAACTCGCCTGGTGGGACTGGCCGATCGACAAGATCGAGGCCAATCTGCCGGCGCTGGAAAGCGGTGATATCGAGGCCCTCAAGCGGGGCTGAATCCCTTCGGACAGGTCTGGGACCAGTCTTGGGCACGGGGCGCGGCGCCGGCGGCTTTCTTTGCGCTCCATATGTGCACTATGACACCACGGCGAGCCACATCGGGTCGCGGATGATGTGCCAGGAAATGGTGTAGCTCGGTTGATCGTTGGGCTTTCTGGACACGGACTTCGTATTTGCTTACGTGACGTTCTGAACAAGGAGAAGAGGATGGGCGCGCTACCGGCCTGGCAGACAGAATACAGCATCGAATCCGATGCCGCTCCCGAGGAAATCTGGGCATTGTTCCGCGACGTGTCTGGATGGACGCGCTGGAACGCCGGCATTGAAACTATTGTCCTCGAAGGTCCCTTTGCCCAAGGGACCACCTTCGTGATGAAACCGCCTGGCGAGGCGGCCTTTCGCTCGACACTGATCGAAGTCCATGAAAACGAGTGCTTCGTGGATGAAACCAGCATTGGCGATCTCGTCGTCACGGTCGCTCATCGGATCAAGCGTCTGAGCTCGATGCGAACGCGCATTACCTACGCGGTCGTTGCGCGGGGCGATGGCGCGGCCGAAATCGGCCCGATGATTTCGGCCGATTTTCCTGATGTTCTAGCAGCGCTTGCCCACCTTGCCGAAGGAAGGCGTGGAGACGTCGTCTGAAATGCGGGCAGCAGGCAACCGCGAGTGGCGTCCTGGGCCGGCGGTTTCAGGACGAGGCGGCGAGGGATGTCGTTCGCGCTTCTGGCACCCGCGCAACGGCCGAAAGGCCGTCGCGCCGGCACGAGGTTCGGCACTATTTCTTCTTATCGCCGCTGCTTGCCATCTTGACCTGCATACCGGGCGCGGCAGGTGCCGGCGGGGCGGAGCGGTCTTTCTTGGGTTTGCGGATTTCGCGGTTGCTGCGGATTTGGCCCTTCGCCATGGTTTCCTCCTGATGTGGTGACGCGGGTAGATTCGGTATTGCGGCTGCTGCCAACTGACCTGCGCGGTCGTTGCGGCGTCAGAGGGGCCGGGGTCCGAGGCCAGAACGCTCATCCAGAGAGGCTGCCAATGTGGAAGGACGCGACTGGCCCTCGGGCTGTTCCGGGGAGCCGGCGTGCGGCACATTCGGCCCGTGACTGAAATCGGGGAAGGCCGCGAAGCTTCCGGTGGCTTCGAAATGCCCGTCCTCCAGTCCGGCAGCAGCATCTTCGGCACGATCGAGAATGCCCAGTACGATATTCTCGCGGTAGGCGAATGCGCCGGTGCGGATGAGATTGCGAGACAGGCTCGGCGAATAAAAGTCGGAAGACATTTCCTCCTCCTTCGTTGGGGCGAGGACGAACGCCCTGAACCGGCGGCGACCTGGCTGCCAGTCGCCGAATCCTGCGCTCGTTCCGTGTTTTGCGCAAGGCGTTTCTCGCGGCACAGGAGTTGCGCCGGCGGACGAAGCCGTTAATCTGAAGACGGATATTTCAAGCAATGGAAATCGAAGATGAGCATTGCCGTTTTGACGACTTATGTTCTTGTCGTGCTCGGGCTGATGGTGATCCCTGGGCCGGCGACACTCCTGGTTCTCGCCCGATCGGTCAGCGGCGGCAGGCGGGCCGGCATGGCAACGGGGCTTGGCATTGCGGTCGGCGACCTCATCCATTCCACCATGGCGACCTTCGGCCTTTCGGCTTTGCTTGCCACTTCGGCGCTCGCCTTCGAAGTGGTCAAATATATCGGCGTCGCCTATCTCATCTATCTCGGATACCGGGCCTTCATCGAAAAATCCGGCAATATCGAGGTGACAGCCGCCCCGGAGATCAGCCCCGGCAAGGCTTTCCGGCAGGGTATATTCACTGAGATCCTCAACCCGAAAACGGCGCTGTTCTTCCTCGCCTTCCTGCCGCAGTTCATCCATCCCGAAAGCGGATCGGTGATCGGGCAATTCGCGCTGCTCGGCATCATCTTCGTGGTGCTCAGTGCCTGCGTGACCTCCGCTCTCGCCTTCGGCGCCGGCTCGGTGCGCGGCTGGCTCAGCCGGAACCGGACGATCGGCCGTTGGCAGGGCAAGGTCATCGGTTCGATCTATATGGCGCTCGGCGTGCGGCTGGCGCTTCAGCAGCAGTGAGTGCGGCGCAAGCGGGTTTCCCGCAGGCCGCGACTGAGGCGGAAAACGGGGTGTCTCTCGCCAGCATGGCGATGTATGTCACGCCGCCGGCGCTTGCGGCTGCCACTGCCGAGCTCTGGGCGTTTCTTCGCGGGGAACTGGCAGCGGCAGGGCTTGCTGGTTTGCCCGAAGCTCTCGATACCGATATCGCTCACGACGAAGCCTGGCTCCAGCCCAATCTCCTCCTCTCGCAGACGTGCGGCTATCCCTATGTGAAGACCTTGCGGGGCAGGGTGCGTCTCGTGGCAACGCCGGTCTATTCCCATCCCGGCTGCGACGGGCCGTTCATGCGCAGCTTCATCATTGTCAGCAGAACGAACGCAGCCGGCTCGCCGGCGGATCTGCGCGGCAGCATTGCCGCCATCAACAGTCCGGACAGCAATTCCGGCAGCAATCTCTTTCGGGCATCCGTGGCGCCGCTTGCCGAAAATGGCCGGTTCTTCGCCGGCGTCATCGAGACCGGCAGCCATGGGGCGAGCATCGATGCGGTCTCGCAGGGAAGGGCGGATTGCGCGGCGATCGACTGCATCACCTTCGGGAATATCCAGCGTTTCGATCCGCAGCGGCTTGCCGGCGTGCGCGTCCTTGCCGAGACCGTTTCCGGCCCGGGACTGCCCTTCATCACGGCGGGAGATGCTTCGGACGAGCAGGTGACGCTGCTGCGGCAGGCACTTGCCGCCGCCATTGCAGAGCCTTCGCTCGCGACAGTGCGGGACACGCTGGGGCTTGTCCGCTTCGAAGTGCTGTCCGATGAGGACTATGAACCGCTGCTGAGGCTCGCCGAAGAGGCGATTGCCGGCGGCTACAGCGAGTTCGGAGCGTAGAACCGGTCGAAGCCCATCCGGGAGGGCTTCGACCGTCTTCGTGCGAACGGTGGCTGCTACGAGTGCGAGACGCTGTACGCCGTCTACAACCCCTATCGCGTGAGGGTCGCCGCAGCTACCGGCCGATTGCCGCCAGCTGCCGTTCGAAACTCCCCAAATCGAAATAGTCGCGCCAGACGGTGATTCTGCCGTTTTCCACCGTCAGCGTGCCCATGACCGGCAGGGTGATCGTGCCGCCGCTTTCGTGGGTGAAGATATCGATGCGCTCGTTCAGCACGACATTGCCCGACGCGGCGATTTCCGTGACTTGCCAGTCCACCTCGAAGGCGGTGCCGATGCCGAAATCGGCGTGGAATTTGCCGACGTTTTCGCGGCCCACGATATCGGGCAGGGGCACGTTGTCGTAGAGCACGTCTTCCGAGAGCATGGCGAGCGCCTCTTCGATGCGGTTGGCGCTCCAGTGGGCGAAGAAGGTTTTTGCGGTTTCGAGAGGTGACATGATGCTTCTCTTTCAGCCGAACTTGACGAGGTTGAGGGCCGGCAGCGGGCCGCCGGGGAATTGCGTCAGGCTGGCGCCGATCTTGAGTGGGCCGAGGTCGACGCCGGCAAAGCCGAGGCGCGTGATGATGTCGGCGACTTCCGCCTTCGCCTGCGCATCGTCTCCGGAATAGAAGAGCACGCGGCTGCCGCCTTCGGCGTGCGGGTCGGCGGAGACGAGATTGGCGAAGAGGTGATTGAAGGCCTTGACGAGGCGGGCGCCAGGCACGAGGCCGGCGACGATTTCGCTTGACAGGCGTCCGCCGAGTTCGGCCGGCTTGAAGAGGGGCGCCTCGATCGGGTTATTGGCATCGATGACGATGCGGCCGGCCCAATGCGGCAGGCCGGACAGGGCTGCCGGCAGCTTCGACCAGGGCACGGCGATGAGGACGATATCGGCGCTAGCGGCCTGCTCGATCGTCCCGGCTGTGATGTGCGGTGCGAGTTCTGTGGTCAGTTCGCCGAGCGTTTCGGGGCCGCGGCTGTTGGCGATGGTGGCGGCGATACCGTTACGGGCGATAGCGCGGGCGAAGGCCGAGCCGATATTGCCGGCGCCGATGATACCGATGGACATGACAAGCTTCCTTTCTGCATGTCGTGTTGGTTTTGCTGGAGCCAATATCGCGCCGTCATTCCCCTTTGATTAGACCGGAATGGATGGTATCAGTTTCAAGCATCTCTTGAAGGTTCTGATTGATGGAAAGCTTGGCTAACCTGGAATCCTTCGTGCGCAGCGCCGAGTTCGGCAGCTTTTCGGGCGCCGCGCGTCGCCTCGGCTTGACGCCGGCGGCGGTCAGCCGCAATGTGGCAGCGCTCGAAACCAATCTGAAACTGCGGCTCTTTCACCGCAGCACGCGCCGCCTGACGCTGACGGAGGCGGGCGAGCGCTTTCTCATCGCCATGCGCGATCATCTCGAGGGGCTGCAGGGGGCGATTGCCGAGATCTCCAACGAGCAGGCGGAGCCGGCCGGCGTCCTGAAGGTCAGCGTCAGCCCGGCCTTCGGCATCAACTATATGCTGCCCATGCTGCCCGACTTCATGAACCGTTACCCGCTGGTGCAACCGGAATGGATGTTCGAGTATCGGCAGGTGGATCTGATCGGCGAAGGTTACGATGCGGCAATCGGCGGCGGCTTCGAGCTTGCCTCGGGCGTGGTGGCGCGGCCGCTGGCGCCGGCCCATCTCGTGGCGGTGGCGTCACCTGCCTATATGCAGGGCCGCGTGCCGCCGGTCGATCCGGCCGGTCTTGCGGGGCTCGACGGCATCGTCATGAAATCGATCAATACCGGACGCATTCCGCAGCGACAGATGCGTAACGCTGCGGGAGAGGAGCAGCGTATCGATCTCGCGCCAAAGATCGTCGTCAACGATCCCGCCGCCATGCGTGGTGCCGCCCTTCTCGGGCTCGGCGTCACGCTGATCTCGAAGCCGGATGCGCTTGCCTATCTCGACAGCGGCGAGCTGATCAGGCTCGTGCCCTCCTGGTATGTCGATATCGGGCCGATCTCGATCTATTACGCCAACAAGAGGCTGCTGCCCCTGAAAACGCGGGTATTCATCGATTTCGTCATCGAAGGTTTTCAGCGTCAGCGGCTGGCCGAGCGTTTTGCCGGCAGCATCGGTTGAGGCTCATCGGGCCGGTAGCCGAGCACGAAGGCGATGACCTTCGCGGAGGACATTTCGCAGGGTTTCAGCGTGCTGCCACTCGCCTCCAGCAGATAGAGGTTGAAGCTGACGATATCGCTGCCGGCGAGATATTCGGCATAGAGCCAGATGCGCTTGCCACCGGGCGAGCGCTTCACGGTGGCGCCCCAGCGGCGGTTCTCGAAGGCACCTTCGCTATAGCCTTCGGGGATGAGGGCGAGCGCGCGGGAAAAATCGTCGTCTGCTGGGTGCATTGAGGTCTCTCGGGCGCGACCTGTTCTATGGAAGCGTCTCATCATAGTGCTGGTACGCGGCATGGCAAAGCTGCACGCCAGTTGCGGCGAGGACATCGTAGCTATTGATATAGGCGTTGGCGATGCAGCCGCGCTCTTTGCTCAGGAACAGGAGTATCGCCGGCGGGTGCTTCAATCCGAAAACGTCGTCCTCAAGCGATGAATATGGGCAGCGCCGATGCCGCAGCAGCCGCCGATGATGGTCGCGCCCGCTTCGGCCCAGGAGCAGGCATAGCGCGAATAGGCATCGTCATTCAGATCGCTGCGGGTGTCGTGCAGCCCTTCATTGGCGGCTGCCTGACCCTGTTCCCCTTCGAAGGCATTGGCATAGACGCCGATTTCGAGGGGAGCGTCCATCTTCCGGAGTACGCGCGCTGCCGTCTCTACGGCGGCCTGCATGACCTCAGGCTTGCTGCAATTGAACAGGAGCGCTCCAGCACCCGAGGATGCCGCCCAGGATGCGGCGTCCTCGACCCTCTCGTTGGAGCGGAGTTTTGGTTCTGCGCCCTTCATGGCTGCTTCGTCGTCCGCTATCGTGAAGGATATCCAGAACGGCTTGCCTGATGTCGCCACCGACTTGCGGACGGCCTCTGCCTCGGCAATCAGGCTCAGCGTTTCGCCGAGCCATATATCGACAAAGGGGCCGAGGTTTTCGACAAGCACTTCGAGATAGTCCTGCACCCGCGAAGGCTGAAAGTTCTGCGGCTCGTATGAGCCGAAGATCGGCGGCAGCGACCCGGCGACCAGTACCTTCCGATCCCTAACGGCATCGGCCGCCTCGCGCGCCAGGCGGCCCGCGAGACGGATCAGCGCCGGCCCTTCCTTCCGAAACCGGTCCTCGCCGATGTGAAAGGGCACGAGCGCATAGCTGTTTGTCGTGATCACCTCGGAGCCGGCGGCGATGAATTCCCGGTGGACCTCACGCACGATGTCAGGCGAATTCATCAGCGCCAATGCCGACCATTCCGGTTGTTTCAGCTCGGCGCCGAGCCGCTGCAGCTCGCGGCTCATGCCGCCATCGAGAATTCGGGTCATGCTCACGAAGAGGTCTCCATTCGGTCTGTCGCGCCGTGACCGGCGTCGGGTTTTTCATAAGAAAGTGGGCGGGGTGCAGATGGTTCGTGCGTCAGCGAGTTCATGGCCGGCTCTTGGGTCTAGCGACGGACCGGCACCTGCGCTTCGAGACCTCGAAAGACGCGGGCGACCACAGCGGTCAAGGCGAGATAGAAGAGGGTGACGACCAGCAGCGGTTCATAGACGAGCAGCGTGTCCTGCCGGACCTTGTTGGCGACGGCGTAGAGATCCATCACCGTCACCGTAAATGCGAGCGGCGTCGCCTTGAGCTGCATGACGATCTCGCCCGCAATGGTCGGCAGGGCGATGCGAACGGCGCGCGGCAGCCAGATGCGGCGGGTCAGCTTCCAGGGCGACAGGCCGAAGGCCCGGCCGGCTTCGAGCTCCCCCTTGGGAACGGCAAGCAGCGCGCCGCGCAATACCTCTGCCTCATAGGCGGCATAGTTCAGCGTGAAACTGACCGCGGCGAAGAAGAAGCCTTCGCGCAGGATCGGCCAGAACAGGCTCTGGCGGATGCCGGGGATCATGGGGAGCAGCGAACCCACGCCGTAGTAGAGAAGCCACAGCTGGATCAGCAGCGGCGTGCCGCGGAAGAAGGTGCAATAGCCGCGAGCGAGCAGCCGTGTCAGTCTGCCGCCGCTGACCTGCGCGAAGGCCAGGCCGATGGCGATGACGAAGCCGAACACCACCGATATCACCAGCAGGCAGACCGTCTGCCAGGCGCCCGTCAGAAGCAGCGGCCAATAGGAAGAAATCCAGGTGAAATTCATCGGGCGTTCTCTTCAGGCAAGGCGCGGCTGGCCCCGCCGCATCCGCCCTTCGATCAGTTTGAAAAGGACGTTGGAAACGAGCGTGATGGCGAGGTAGAGAAGAGCCGAGGCGAGGAAAAAGACGAAGTAGTGTTTGGTGCTTGCCCCCGCAAGGCGGGTGGCGAGCGCCAGTTCCTGATAGCCGACGACCGCAACCAGCGCACTGTCCTTGGTGACCGACATCCACAGATTGGCAAGACCGGGCAGGGCGTTCGGCAGAAGCGCCGGCAGCAGGACGCGGCGAAATCTCAGCGCCGGCCCCATGCCGAAGGCCTTGGCAGCCTCGATCTGGCCAACGGGAATGGCGAGGATCGCGCCGCGCAGCACCTCCGTCATATAGGCCCCCTGCACGAAGCCCAGCACCGCGACGGCCGCGATGAAACCGTTCACGTTGACCGGCGGCAGGTCGAACGCGGCCAGGAGCCGGTTGAGACCGTCGGTGCCGGCATAATAGAGCCCGACGATCAGGATCAGCTCAGGGACGGCGCGAATGAGCGTGGTGTAGACATCGAGCAGCAGGCGGAGAACGCGGTTGCCCGAAAGCTTTCCAAGCGCGCCGCCCGTACCGAGCAGCAGGCCGATCGCGAAAGCGCAGGCCGAGATGGCGACCGTGGAGACCGCGCCTGCCAGGAGAACGCCGCCCCATCCCGGAGGATAGGGAGACAGCAGGTCGAGAATGCCTTGTTGCGCGGTCGCCATCAGGACTATTACTTTGCGCCGTAGATGTCGAAGTCGAAGTATTTCTTGGTGATCGCGTCATACTGGCCGCTGGCGCGAACCGCGGCGATCGCCTTGTTCAGCTTGGCTTTCAGTTCGGTATCTTCCTTGCGCAGGCCGCCCGAAGTGCCAGCCCCGAGGATCTCCTTGTCGTCGGCGACGTCGCCCATGTTGGCGCAGCAATCCTTGCCGGCATCGCTTTTCAGGAAAGCATCGAGCGCAAGCGAATCGCCGAAGACGTAGTCGATGCGGCCGGAGGCGAGATCCTGAAAAGCCTCGTCGAGCGTCTGGTAGGTCTTTTCCTCGGCGACGCCGGCAAAATACTTCTTGTAATATTCCGACTGGATCGTCGACACCTGGATGCCGATGGTCTTGCCCTTCACGTCCTCGGCAGTGGCGCCTGGTTTCTGGTCCTTGGGGCCGATCAGGTTGCTCGGCGTGTTGTAATATTTGTCGGTGAAGTCGATCACCTTCGAGCGTTCCGCGGTGTTCGACATCGACGACCAGATCACGTCGAACTTCTTGCTTTGCAGAGCCGGAATGAGACCATCCCAGGAAATGTCGACGATCGAGCATTTCTCCTTCATCTCCGCGCAGACGGCATTCATGAGATCGATCTCCCATCCATGCCATTCTCCGGAGGCATCCTTGGCGAAGAAAGGCGGATAGGATTCGTTCATCACGCCGAAGCGGACTTCGGCCTGCGCGGCGACGGCGGAAAGTACAAATGCCGCGCCGGCAAAAAAGGTGGGGATCAGCTTCATTCGCAGGATTCTCCTGGTTTGTGTTGTCGATGAGAGTTCGCGCGTCAGTGGGCGCTGAGACCGGTAAATTCCCGGCAGCGGGCACTCACCGGCGCCCCGAATATCTGCTCCGGCGGGCCTTCCTCCTCGATCCGTCCCTGATGCAGGAACAGAACCCGGCTGGAGACATCGCGTGCGAAACGCATTTCATGCGTGACCATCAGCATCGTCCGGCCTTCTTCCGCGAGGTCCCGGATCACTTTGAGCACCTCGCTGACCAGTTCCGGATCAAGCGCCGACGTCGGCTCGTCAAACAGCATGACGGCGGGATCGATGCACAGCGCCCTGGCAATGGCCGCGCGCTGCTGCTGGCCACCGGACAGGAAAGCGGGATAGGCGTCGCGTTTATCGAAGAGCCCGACCTTGTGGAGCAGCGCCTCCGCCTTTTCGATGGCCTCGCGCCGCGAAATGCCCATGACATGCACCGGCGCCTCGATGACGTTTTCCAGCACCGTCCGATGCGCCCAGAGATTGAAGCTCTGGAAGACCATGCCGAGCCCGGTGCGTAGCCGTTCGATCTGCCGCCAGCTGCGCGGCTGCAGCCGCCCGCCCGGGCCGGCTTTCATCGCGACTTCCTCGCCGTTCATGGCAATGCGGCCGCGATCAGGCGTTTCCAAAAAATTGATGCATCTGAGGAAGGTGCTCTTGCCAGAACCTGACGAGCCGATAATGGAGATCACATCCGACTTGCGGGCCTCGGTCGAGATACCCTTGAGAACCTGTTGCGAGCCGAAGCTTTTATGGAGATCTTCGACGCGAAGAGCAGGAAAGGGTCGATCTGGCATGCATGGTTCCGGCTGAACTGAATTTGCGAAGGATAATGATAAAATAACGCGGTTTTTTCGCGCAATTTTTATTCATTCTGCATATTTTATGCAAAATAATCTACTTCATGCGGCAAATGCGGCAGAATGCTGAAAGCGCCGCGACGAAAATCTGGACTGGACAATGGAACAACTGGATCGTTTTGACCGTGAGATTCTCGATATCGTCCAGCGCGACTGCCAGCTGAAGGCCGAAACGATCGCCGAACGGGTCGGCCTATCGGTCTCGGCCGTGCAGAGGCGGTTGAAGCGCCTGCGCGAGGAGGGGATCATCAAGGCGGAGGTGGCCGTCCTCGACCGGAAGGCGACGGGGACATCGATGGTATTCATCGTCGGGATGGAGATCGAGCGGGACAATTACGACGCGCTCGCGAAGTTCCGCCTCTGGGCGGAGAAGCAGGATCACATACAGCAGGTCTATTACGTCACGGGTGCGGTCGATCTGATCGCGATCATCACCGCTCGCGACGTCGAGCACTATGACGATATCGCGGCCCTGATCATGGCGGAAAACCCGCAGATCCGCCGCATGCATACGAATGTCGTGCTGCGGGACGTCAAGCTCGGCCTGTTCGTGCCCCTCCAATAGCAGGCGGACCACGGCCAGCTACAGCATCGGCCCGAAAATCGGAATCGATTTTCGGAAAGCCTGATGCGTAGATTCAAAAAGTTAGAGCGTCCTTTGTGCGTCCGAATGGACGCACGGCGCTCTAGGCGCCTGCCTCAATGTCCCGTCAGCACCAGCGTCTGCACCGGCAGGAACAGCGCCTGCATGCGCAGGATCATCGCGTGCACCAGGCCGACCGTGTCGATGACATGCAGGCCGATCGATTTGAAGGTGCCGATATTGGGGTCGGCGAGTGCATCGTGGTTGCTGGTATAGGCATTGGCGATGCAGCTGCCGCCGGGGGGCACGTCGTCCAGGCCGCCGGGGAAGAGGGGTTGCAGGAAGACGGTCAACGTACCCGGTTTTGCCAGTTGCGTGATATCGACGAGCTGGTCGGTCGGGCGCAGCTGGCCGGCGGCGATCACGTCCTGAACTTCGGTGACGACGAGCGGAATGATGGCGAAGGGTTTGCCGACGCAGGTGGCTTCGGCCACCATGCCCGGTCTCATGACCTGCGCCTCGATCTGGCCGAAGCCGGCGACCAGCGTGCCGCGGCCGGCCTCGCTCGGCACCAGGATGCCGGCCGGGCGCAGCATGGAGTTCAGCACGTCACCCCGACGCAGCGTGAACTGCTGGACGGTGCCGGAGATACCGGCTCTGACGACGGTCTTGTCCAGTTCCACCTGGGCCTGCGCGAGCGCTGCCTCCGCGCTTGCCTTCTGTGCCGGCAGGAGCACGCTGAGCTTGGTCTGCAAAGTCTCCTTGCTGGCATAGGCGGCGCTGACCATGCCGCGCTGGCTTTCGACCGTATTGGTGAGCCGGTCCACTTCGCGGCGGGCGACGGCATCGTTCTTCAGGAGCTGGGTCTTCATCTGCAGTTCGTCGATCGAAACCTGTAGGGCGCCTTCGGCCTGCCGGATCAGGCCATCGGCGCTGGCAAGCTCGCTTTCGGCCACCTTGGTCTGTGCCTCGACCTCGGCGATCTGCTTGCGCGCCACGTCGAGGGCGGCCTTCTGGGCGGAATCGTCGAGCCGGAAGAGCGGCGCCCCGGCCTCGACCTTCTGGTTGACGCCGACGAAGACCTCATCGACGCGGCCGATGCTCTCGGGGAGGATGGTGACGGTGCGGAAGACGGCAGTGACGCTCGATGTCGAGGGGTGGAAATAGAAGATCATGGTGATCAGCGAGATGGTCAGGATCAGGCAGGCCGAGATGCCCCAGCGCAACTCGTACCACACGCTGTAGAGCGTGATCTCGCGGCCGATGCGCTTTCCCTGCCCATAGCGGCGGAAGAGATAATCGGGGAAAATGGTCAGCATCGAGCAGAGCATCAATTCCAGCATGGTCAGATACCTTTTTCCTGGGCGCTGGCTTTAACGACCGGCTGGACGAGCTGCGGCTGAGGCGACGGGGCAGGCGCGATCGGTGCGCCGGAGACTGGGGCGCCGGATACGGGGGCGCCGGATACGGGGGCGCCGGTCGACCCGTGATTGGCCTCATGACGCGGGGCGGCTGCAGCCGAAGGCTCCTCAACGGGGAGCGCTTCGGCCGGAGGGACGGGAGTTCCCTGAGCGATGCCGGCCTCGGGACTGCGGCTCGCGAGCCTCGCAATGGACCGTGCGATGGAATATAGCGGCGTCGAAAAATCGGGAATACGGACCATTGCCAGCAGCAGGCCGATAATCCAGTAGATATGATTGTGCGTGAAGAGGGAGATCAGCGCCAACACCGCGACGATCTCCAGCTGCACCTTGTTTGCCCGGTGCGCGATGCGTTCAGGAACGGCATGGAGCTGGAAGTAGAAATTGCCGATCGCGAGGATCATCAACAGCATCAGCACGATGACGGTGACGAAGAGATAGTCGGTTTGCCCGGGCGCGGTGATGAAGACGGGCACATGATCGGTAAGGGCGGCGTGATAGGGCTGCGCTGCCGTTCCAGTATCCGCAGCCGCTGCGGTTTGAGCGCTCAGAATCGCCATCGTGGCGGCCGTACCGATACCGGTCCCGTGGCGGTTGTGGTGCCTTTCAGTCTTGTCTCGATGCCCCATGCCAGCATTCCCCTCGAATGGCATTTTAGTGTCGTCGCAAGTTTAGGCTCTTTGTGCACGGCATGAAAGTACGTAACAGTAACTAGCTGCCCAAGCGGAGGTCGCGAGAGCAGAAGGCGATTGCGCCGTTGTCAGGGTAGGCAGAGTGGCGCGTTCGGTTGCCGGCAAGGGCTTTTCTCCCCGCGCGAAGCTGTAAAGCCTGGAGACATACCTGACAGATGTTAGGAGACATGTCTGACGGTCAGTTCCCTGAACCATCATAGATCGGCATTCTGCAATCGATGGCGCATCCAGATATTCGGCTCCTCGTAGAGCCCGATACCGTTCTCGCAATCGGCGATCAGCGGCGCCAAACCGCCTTCCACATGATACGGCCCGGAGACTGGAAAACGCAGGCCAGTCCATTCCGTCCATTGCGATAGCGGCGCAGAAACTCGCATCGAACGCGGTGCGATTTTCACAAGGCGGGCGCCGAGCTGCCAATGCTTGCGCACCCAGGGGTCGAAAGGGGCGCCGTCAGCCGTCGTCCAGGCCATGTAGTCTGCGAAAGGTATCAGGGGATAGGCCTGTTTCCTCGTGGGGCGCACGGGTGCGACGAGAGCCTGAAAGCCGTGATGTCCGGCGTCGGCCTTCATGTTCGCGATCAGGCGTTCGGCGAGATGCGAGCCGCGCATGGCCGGCGACACGACGATAGCAAGCGCGGAGAGTGCATTGGGTTTCCGGCCTTGTGTGAGGATGTGCACTCCGTCGGCGAGAACGGCATCCCATCCGGCATCGGGCAGGGAGGCATCGTCGTCGGGGGTGCCCCAGACGAAAGGAATACTGTTCGACGTCGCCAGAACCTGTTCGTTTCCGTGGCGGTCGATGCCGAGGGCAAGAAACTGATGGCGGCGCAGATTTTCCGAGAACAGGCTATTCCAATATTTGACGACGATCTCATCGCCGCCGATGAATTTTGGCCAGACGGCCGCGCCGAGTTCATCAAAGGCGGGAATGAGGTCGGGTCGCTCCTCGGCGGAAACAAGGGTGATCTCGTTGCAGGTCTCTTCCGTCATGCCTGACTTTTCCCGAATCTATCTCCGCGATCGAGAGCGTAGTCGGCCGCAACGGGCCGTCACATGCAACCTTTTGTTTATGTGCCGAACGTAAGGTCACCCAGGATGTGCGATTCCTGCGGAGGGCGAGGCAAATGGGATATGATCTTCATATCACTCGCAAAGAGAATTGGTTTGACGCGACCCCGGGCTTTTCGCTCGAGGACTGGTTTGGCTATGTGGAGAGCGATCCTGAACTGAGGCATGATGGTTTTGCCGAAGCTGCCTTGAATGGACGCGACGTTCTGCGCGTCGAACGGAAGGGCCTGTGTGTCTGGACGGCTTATTCCGGTGGAGAGCGGGGAAATGACGTCTGCTGGCTCGCCTGGAGCGAGAGCGATAATATCGACGTGAAGAATCCTGATCCCGAAATTCGCCGCAAGATGTGGTCGATCGCTGAACGCCTTGGCGCCAAAGTTCAGGGTGATGACGGGGAGTTCTATGGCCCCGATGGGGAACCCATAGCGGATGTCACATCGACGCCTGGATCAGAATCACCGGCCGTGAAGCGTCCATGGTGGCGTTTCTGGCAGTAAAGATCACCGGGAAATTGGCATCAAGAGAGCGCCTGGCTCCGGCCGAAGGCGTTTCGCAAGGTCACCGGAGGAATTCGGCCCCCAACCCAGCGCTCCCTTGATGACGTGATGATCGCAGCAGATGGTTGAGGGCGCGCCCTGACTATCTCTTAAGCTGCCGTGCGAGGAGCGCGCCGGCATCACCGATGACGATTGCCGGGATCAGCACCAGCGCCATGTCATGGATACGGGGCGGCACGTCGATGACGACGAGAGAAAGGCCGAACCAGGGATTGAGGATCTGCACCAGATAGATCGCCGCCCACCAGAAGCCGAACGGCACGACGATGAGAAGACGGCCGAGGCGGGTGGCGCTCCAGCGGTCGGCGGCCTCGGCAACGGCGATGTCGCGGGCGGTCTCGATGCCTTTGATCACTTCCGCGGCGGCAAGCTTCTGCTGATCGGTCTCAGCCTCCAGTCTCGCCTGGTAGGCGGCAAGCAACGGGCCGGTGAATTTCTCGATGATGCCGCCGAGCAGCAGGTCGCTCAGCCACTTCATTTCGCCCACCCGCAGCGATGCGCCAGATAATACCAGCCTTCGGCAATGGCGGCGATGAGCGCGCCGAAGGCGACCTGGAAGGCCACGGCGACATCGGGATCGCGCGAGATCATCTCACCGAGATCGGGCGCGATCAGTCCTCTGGTGACGAGGACGGCCGCGAGGTAACGCAGGAGAATGCGGATGAGGACGAGGGTCATGTCTGCTGCCCGTGATGATGATGATGGATGGCCGCAGGATCGCTCGAGAAAGGTTGTCAGGCTGAACTCGCGGTGATTGCAGTTTTTCTTGGAGCACGGGAGAGTGTTTATTTTCAATAGGTTGTTAGCTGTGTATTTGCTGCATTGCTCTCGACACTCTTGTCTTCGGCCTCGCGCCTAATCTTTTCCCCATGGCAGATCCTCGGGACAAGCCCGAGCATGACGCCGGGTGAGTGGCATGGCTCACAAAGAACCTCAGATCGCCGGCCTCTCATCCGTCATCTTTGGGCTTGTCCCTGATCTCTGCCGACGAGTTTGTGCCTTATTGATGAAGTAGTGGCACTATATTATATGTATTATAAATACAATATTAGGGGTCACACGATGTGCCAAGGGGAAATGCGGCTTCCAAATCTAATTGGAGCACTGTCGGTTGCAGTCGATGATCGGGTAAACAAAGCCTTTGCAGGTGTAACTGCGCTTGGCGGTGAAGCGCCCGCAGCAATTATACAAATTGGCCAAATGCCGAATTTAACAATCTCGAACCTTAGCCGTATATTGGGTTTGAGCCATTCCGCCACCGTGCGTATTGTATCTAAGCTATTGGAAGGCGGCTTGTTGGTGAAAGACCGCCAGGACGGCGATGCGCGGAACATATCACTGAATCTGACCACGAAGGGCGCCGCGCTCATGAGTTCTCTGCTGAGCACTCGACTAAACATCATCGCCAGTATCGCGGATACCTTGCCGGCTTCAAAAAAGGCCGAGCTAGAAGACCTGCTGGCGATGCTACTCGGTGGGTTTGCAAAAACCCACGATGACGCCGTTCGCATTTGCCGCCTGTGCGACGAGCAGGCATGCCCGCAGGATGCCTGCCCAGTTGTTGCAAATTAAAGCGTCTCAGCAATGGCTTTGGTGGGCGCCGCCTGTCGGCCAAGTCCACTAAGGCCGAAATATGCTCCGATACAGAACACTATCAGAATGAGCCCAATGCTTACGATGAGGCCCTGTGGGCCGAACAGATCCATTGCGGCGCCTCCAACAGCGGCGCCGGCTGCGCAGCCCAAAGAATACGCCATTGAAAAGGCCGTGCTGACGAGAGGCAAATTCTTGCCCTTATATGTTTCGCCTACAACGACCAAAGCGAGATTATAGAGGCCAACTACAGTTCCACCAGCTATGAATGCACCTGTCCAGCCAGCGACTGGAATTGGATTGACGGCGGAAACTGCAAATACGGAGACTGAAGCGACCAGGGCGCAACCTGCAAGGAGCTTGCGTCTGTCAAGGCGATCGGCCAGCCAGCCTAGCGGCATTGTCAGTATCACTTCGCCGAATGTGTAAGTCACCAGAATGGCAACAGCTACTTGATGAGTGAGTCCGATGCCGATGCCGAAGACCGGCAACAGCGTGTAAAGAGCGGTTTCGGCTATACCGACCAATGCCGCGATAAGCAGCAAGCCACGAGCCTGCCATGCGACCTGCCAATTTACGCTGTCCTCTTCCTCAAAATCTGAGCTGCCCTTGTCTCTGAATGCTGACAATGCGGCCATCGTCACCAGGGCGATACTCGCCGCGGCAGCCGGCCCCCAAAGCGTTGAAATGTCCGTCACATATATCAGACATGGGCCAAGGAAAAAGCCGAAGGAATAGCCCATCTGAAAGATGCCATTCATAAGGCCACGGTAGCGGTTATCGACGACATGATTCAGCCATGCTTCCGTTGAAATCCATAGGCCCGCCAGAGCGGTACCGAGCACGGTTCTATAGACGAAAAGTGCCCAGGTGTCGTTTACAACCGCAATGGCGGCAAAACTCACGCCTGCCGTTAGCATCGCTACGATTGAGAATTTCGCATAGCCAAGGCGCACAATCAGTCCAGGCACTAAGGGACCGACAGCGAGAACCCCCAATGACCCTAGCATGGCGTTCATGCCAATGAGTGTGCTGCTTAGGCCCCTTTGCTCAAGCAAAAGGGAGTAATAGGGGAACGAGAAGCCATAAATGATCGCTTCGGTAAATCCGACGAAGCAAACCAGATAGGTGACGAGGGAGCGGGATGAATTTGCTTGCATGGCATCGCCTTCACAGCACGCATTTGGCATCAGCGCACCAACATCGTATTCCTTCAGGAATAAAATCCCATTTCGTGTAATCCATGGTCAGCGTTTCCCCTTTTTCGATCCTTCGGGCGGCCTTCAAAACTATGCGATCAACGGGGACTACGTTAGGCGTGCAGCTATGAATTATGTAGTCAACGCCCGATCTAGTTTCAGTGACGAGCCCGAGTAATTTGCTTTCGATCAATGCCACTTGTACAATATATTTATGCTCCCTGTTGTTGATGAGTTGATTGTTTTCAACGTCAAATACTTGTATTTCGCCGTCATAAACTCCGAGCAGCGTCCCTTCGGCAATAATGCTCTTGGCAACTATTCCCTTCTCTCCAGCACTAAGGTCAATTTCCTCGACTAAATTCCAATTCGTATAGGTCATGCTTTTCTCCTTGTTGACAATGTATGCGGCATGCATATGTTTTGGCAGTCCCTTTGGACGCTGTCAAGGTTGGGGGTTAAAGCACTATGACGCAGTTGTACGGTGTAAAAACGGAAGAAGACCGCGCGCTTGTGGAGCTTGTAGACGGTTGGATGAGGAAGCAGGTGGGATGCCTTTTCGGCCGGCGCGAATACGCTAAAGGCCGTTATCTGCTCGCCGTTGTAGAAACGAAGTCAGACTTTGAAGAGGCCAACCGCCTATATTTGGAAGACATAGCCGTCGGCACAGTATCTTCTTGTCTCTACATTTACAGAAATCACGGGGCTGCCACGAAACTGAAAACGGTAGGTGATGCAGTTGATGTTCTAAAGAACGAGATTATCTCCAATACCGTTACTTCTAAAAATAAACTAGGTCACCTGTCTCAGAGCATTTCGGCCCGCTGCCCCATTAGCGAGCGCAAGATTGAGTATTATGATTTTGATTTGGTGGCTTTCTACCCGCAAGCTCTGATTGAGGACGACCCACTGTACGATCCTTCCAATTTCGCCCCAGTCCTGTGCATCAACCAAACCTCCGATCTCTACGGCTTTTCTCTCTTGGTGGAGGAATTGATTGAGAGTAAACGCGAAACGCCGGGCGAAAATTCTGACGCATCTAAAGAACAGATGCTCCGTAAGGCGCAACGGATTTGGCATGACCTCGCTAAGCGTACCATTAATAACTATGGGAAGTTGACGAATCCGCGCCGGCTCTGCCCCGCACACGTTTCAGTGGATGAGAATTACTACATCACTCAACACGACGAGGCCGCATTTGGGGAAACTGAAAAGCTGGAGCACATCAGCGAAATGCCAGCTATCTATTTGGAGCGGGTAATAGACGAGTGGCTATCATTTTTTGGCACCGGCAGGGAAGTCTCTCTCAAGCATGTTGTTAGGCCCGCGCTCTGTCCTGTCCGAGTTCGCAATACCGCTGTGCCAGCCTGAAATAACCGACCCGTCGCCTCCAGCGTAAATAGTCGGCCTCTCATCCGTCGTCCTCGGGTTGTCCTTGATATCTCCCACGGTTGATGATGTCTGACACCAATCCAAAGGTAGCAGATGCTAGAGAAAGCGGGCGAGCACGCCTGAGGCAATCGCCTTGATCAGCAGGCCGGCAAGCGGCGTCAGCAGGATGGCGACGACCGCCCAGAGCGCCTTGCCGATGCGGTTCGCCAGCTTCTCGACGCTGCCTTCGATGCGCAGCAGGGCGGCATTGATATGCGGCTGCTGGGCTTCGAGAGAGACGACACGCTCCTTCAAATCGCCGATCCTGCTATGGAGCTTTTCAAGTTCGTTGCGGGTTGCCTCATCCATGATGCCATTCCTCTTTTGGCATCATGGATAGAGTGCGAACGGTTGAAATCGAAAAGCATGGCCGATCAAGCCGCGCGAGGCCGGCGTCGACCTGATCGCATTGGCCGTTTCTGTCATCACGCCGGGGACACCGATGGGCGGATTGCCCGGCGGTGGGGCGTTTCAGAAAGCCTCGCGGCTGTCGCTTCTCGGATCTCCCACGATCTGGTGCGGCCGGTAGAGATCGCCGCGGGCGGTGCGCCGCCAGGGGCGGGCAGGGTTTTCCGGATTGGTGGCGATTTCCGCTATCGCGATGCCGGGCGTGCCATCTCCAAGGCAGAGAGCTGCCCATCGGCCATTGGGGGCTGCGATGCCTGAGGGCGCGATCTCGCTTTGCGGCGCGTGTGCGGCGTAGCTGACCCAATAGGTATTGCTTGCGGCGTGGCCGAGCACCTCGGCTGCGAAAGGCGGCGATGCCGATGGCGTTTCTCCCGATGTGGAGAAGAGCATGCAATCGACATCGAGGCTCTCATATTCGATGAAGATTTCGGGATAGTGCGACTCCATCCCGGCGGCACACCCAAAACGCATGCCGTCCACCTCGAAGGTGACGGGCACTTTGCCCGGCGAATACATGAAGGAAATCTTCGTGTGGGAGAGCAGGCGCTCGTCACAACGCGTCACCAGTTCGCCCCGGTCGGAGAGGACATAGAGGCTGTTATGCGGTCGGTGCGGCGGGGTCAGCCGGTGGGGTGCACCGAAGATGGTCCACAGCTTCAGCTCGGCGGCCAAATTTCTCGTTTTTTCCAGCTCCTCGCTCAGAACCTCCCATCGATAGTGGCTCCAGTCGGCGCCGATCTCCCTGGGGCCGGTTTCAGAAATGAGACGCTTGTTGGGAAAGCAGATCGTGCCTTCCGGGAAGTGGATCAGCCGGGCGCCGGCCTTGCTCGCCTGGCGCATCAGCAGGCGCATTTCGGCGCCATTGGCGCGGAAAGCATCCGCGTCGCGCGGGTTGAGGCAAACAGTGGTCTGGGCCACCGCCAGCCGCAGAGATTTTCCGGCGGGCTCATCTGTTCTCGGCCTGCGGATGTGGCTGAGGGCTGAAGTATAGGATTCGCCGGTTCGTGCGGCGCGGGCGCGCACCTTGCGTTTGAGATTTCCGTTTTGGGTCATTGTCAGGCCTTTCCGTCACGGACGCATGTTCCCCGGCAACCACGCCCGAACGATCGGACCAAGGTTTTCGAACCCGAGACGGAAGTCCCTTTGCCTCCGTTCTAAAGACCCTGCCGGGGAGGATCGCTGGAGGTTGGGCGCAGGCCACGCCTGAACACGATGATGTTCGGGCCGCGGCGATTCGTCAATCTTGGGATGTGTCCTGCGGAACGCGGCAGTCCGCCGCGTTTCGTCGCGTCATGCGCCCTTCGCAGCGGCAATGCCATTGAGCTCCGCCATCACGTCGTCAGGCAGCTCGATATCCGCGACCGCGAGATTTTCCCGCAGGTGAACGCGCGAGGATGTGCCGGGGATCAGGAGGATATTCGGCGCGCGTTTCAGAAGCCAGGCGAGCGCCACCTGAAGGGGCGTGGCACCCAAGCGGGCGGCGACATCAGAGAGCGTCGACGATTGCAGGGGCGAGAAACCGCCGAGCGGGAAGAAGGGCACGTAGGCCGTGCCTTCCGCGGCGAGCTTGTCGATCAGCGCATCGTCGCCGCGATCGGCGAGGTTGTACTGGTTCTGGACGCAGACGATCTCGGTGATCTTGCGGCTGTCATCTACCTGTTTCGCCGTGGCATTCGACAGGCCGATATGCCTGATCAGGCCCTTCTGCTGCAGCTCGGCCAGAACCGTGAGCGGCGCTTCGAGCGAGCCTTCGGCCGGGCCATGCACATCGAACATGGCGCGCAGATTGACCACCTCGATCACGTCGAGACCGAGGTTTTTCAGGTTGCTGTGGATTGCCGCGGTCAGCTCTTCCTTGGAGAAGGCCGGGTTCCAGGAGGCGTCGGCCCCGCGCAGCGCGCCGACCTTGGTGACGATGACGAGATCATCGGGATAGGGGTGAAGCGCTTCCCTGATGATCTCATTAGTGACGTACGGGCCGTAGAAATCGCTGGTGTCGATATGGTTGACGCCGCTTTCGATGGCTTCGCGCAGCACCGCGATCGCTTCGTTTCGATCCCGCGGCGGACCAAAGACGCCCTTGCCGGCAAGCTGCATGGCGCCATAGCCAAGGCGCTTTACCTTGCGATCGCCGAGCTTGAAGCTTCCGGATTTTTCGACAGTAGACATGAAATCTCATCTCCGATTGAAGGCGGACAGGAAATAGGCCTGTATCGCGGCCCGGACAATCGGCTAAAACCCGGACGGGCTGTCCGGCTTATAGGACAATAGAGGGAGGCTGGGACTATGAAACGAGGTGCGCCTGAGATCAATGACGTTAGCGCCTTTCTCGCCGTCGCAAGGGCCGGCGGTTTTCGCGAGGCGGCGCGGGTGAGTCATATGAGCTCCTCGGGGCTCAGTGATGCGGTGCGCCGGCTGGAGACGGAGCTTGGGGTGCGGCTCTTCAACCGCACGACGCGCAGCGTGGTGCCAACAGAGGCCGGCCGCGGCCTGATGGAGCGGCTCGGTCCGGCTTTCGGCGAGATCGACGCGGCGCTCGACTTCGTGAAGGATTTTCGCGATCGGCCGGCCGGCTCGCTGAAGCTCAACGTGCCTGTCAGCGCCGCAAGGTTGGTGCTGCCGCGCATCGTGCCCCCGTTCCTGAAGCGCTATCCGGATATCCGCCTCGAGATCGTCACCGAGGAGAATTTCGTCGACATCATCGCCGCTGGATGCGATGCAGGCATCCGCTATGACGAGCGGCTGGAGCAGGACATGATCGCCGTGCCGATCGGCCCGCGCCGCCAGCGTTTTGCCGGTGGTGCATCCTCGGCCTATCTCGCCGAACACGGGCGGCCGCAGCATCCGCGCGATCTGCTGCAACATGCCTGCATCCGCGGGCGGTTTGCCGGTCGCGCCATCCCGGTCTGGGAATTCGAGCGCGATGGCGAGATCGTCAGGGTCGATCCGCCGAGCCCGCTGATCGTGCAGAACGGCGGCGGAACGGATCTCGCCATCGATGCGGCGGTTGCCGGAACCGGCATCGTTTTCACCTTCGAGGACTGGCTGAAGCCCTATTTCGAAAGCGGCGCGCTGGAGCCGGTGCTGGAGGAATGGTGGGAAAGCTTTTCCGGCCCCTTCCTTTATTATCCCGGCCGGCGGCAGGTACCCGCGCCGCTGCGCGCCTTTATCGATTTCATCAAAGCGATGCCGCGAGAAGGTTGAGCAGAGATCATCGGACCTCAACGTGGTAGAGTAGGTGCGGGCGATGCATTCGCCGTATCGCCATCATCATCAACATCATCGTGGAAGGGGAAGATCATGAGCATCGCAAGCAACATGACCGGCAACGGCACGAGCGAGATGAAGCTGGAGATCATCGTCGTGCCGGTGTCGGATGTCGACCGGGCCAAGGCTTTTTACGGCGGGCTCGGCTGGCGCCTTGATGCAGACTATTCCTCGGGCGATAACTACCGGGTGATCCAGTTCACCCCTCCTGGCTCGAACGCATCCGTCATCTTCGGGAAGAACGTGACGCCGGCGGCACCCGGCTCCGCGCAGGGCCTCTATCTCGTCGTCTCCGACATCGAGACTGCCCGCAAGGAGCTCAAGGAGCGTGGCGTTGAGGTCAGCGAGGCATTCCATCCCGAGGGAGAGGTCTATAGCGGTCCCGACGTGCCCTATCTTTTCGGCCGGCGGCGGGTCAGCGGCCCCGATCCCGACCGCGGAAGCTATCGCTCCTTCGCGGCCTTCAGCGACCCTGACGGCAACGGCTGGCTGTTCCAGGAAATCACCGCCCGGCTGCCCGGCCGGATCACCTCCGACCTTGCCGCCTTCGGCACGGCGAAGGATATTGCCGCAGCGCTCAGCCGGGCAGCCGCCGCACATGGTGAGCATGAGAAGCGCAATGGCGGAAAACACGATGAAAACTGGCCGGACTGGTATGCGGAATACATGATGGCCGAGCAGACGGGCAAGCCGTTGCCGCTGTGAGATGATGGACGAGACCGGCCGGCTGGGCCGGTCTCACCGTTGGTCTCAGGCCGGTGGAAGTCACACGGGCTCGATCCGGGCCGCCCACTTCCAGAGATCGTCCATCTGGTTCGGCGGGATGCCCATGGCGACCGCGAGCAGATCGACGCGGGGATCTTCACGGGAATATTCCTGCGCATCCTCGATCATGATGCGAACGGTTTCCTTGTCCTTAGCCGACATGCCGGCCATGCCGTCGATCGTGGCCAGGACATCCGCCTTGAAAATCGGCGGTTCAAGTTCGAGCGCGGCGAGCCAGAGCTGCCACTTCCGGAGAGTGGGGAAGCGATCTTCCGACCCTGTGGGATCGCGGAGGTATTTTGCGATCGCGGGCTCTTGATCGTCGTGAGGGGTGAGGGTCATGTTAGGTTGATTGCGAGAGAATATTTCAAGGATGGTTCCGGCGCTGTCGTAGCAAACATATACGGTTGTCATGCAAATAGCCTCCTGCAGGTGTAGTCGTGCCAGCCGCAGACGAAGAAGGAGGCAGCGCAGGCCGAGCTCGACACCGCAGCATACCTCCAGAGCTGGCCATTAATATTGCTGCGTGCCTTACCAGCAGCCGCGCTTTGATCGGGATAATCGTTGCCCGAGCGTGAGCGGCAGCGAACCTGATGGGCGGCGCCGGCGATGTAGCTGGCGGCAGCGGCATCGGAGACGATCCCGATGCAATCCTGCCCTGTGCTTGCAACAATGGTGTCGATCAGCACCGAAATGTCCACACTCAATCCCACGGGGGTATTGCTTGGTATTGCGAGGCCCTGCACATTGGTGTTGGCGACGAACCACGCGTAGCTATCGGTGTTGACCTCATTGCCCGTCTGCCAGAACGGGACGACGTTCCCCGATGAGTTGGTGAGGATCAGGCCAACGCGGCTTCCGGACAGGCATTCCCACCCAGTTGGCTTGATGACACCTGCCTCTGATGCCGACAGCGACATCACGAAATCCGTGGTACCATCTATCGTCTTCCTGACGGCGTAGAGGAAATACGTCTTTGACGGTTGTACAGATCCGGTATCGAGCAGCTGAGCGAGCGTTTTAGGCGTGGCAATAGTGGTCTGGTGCTTCTTGCCGCCAAACCATCCAGCGCCTGGGCCGATGGTTACAGATGCAACTCCGGCATAAGCCGGGATAAAGCCCGTAAAGAAATCAAAGCCGGTGGCAACGCAGACATATTTGACAATACTGCTTGCTAGGACCTTTTTCAGGGTCCAGCTATCTGTGCTGTCAGCCATAGCGAATTCGTCGCTATCGGCGATATCCGCTTTTGCGGCCGAACTGTGAAACATTCCGGCGATGCCGGCGGCAACCGAACCGTAGAGTGCGAGTGTTTTTCGATACCAGTGAAATGAGGAGAAAAGGCCGCCTGTGCCTGGGATCTGAACATCCTCGGGATTGCTCGCATAGGCGGCCGAGAGATTTGCGCTTGTATTCGCGGCCACCGCCGATTGGGCAGCTTCGCCCGCTTTTTGTCCGGCGATTTGCGTCAGTTCCGGGACATCTGAAATAACGTCCGCGATATCGGCGACCAATTTCAGATATTGCGCCACGGCCGCGACGGCTTCGATCGCCGCACCTTTGTCGCTCAGCGCCAGTACATTGGAAATAAGCTGATCGATGGTAGCGGAATCGTAACTCGGTGGAATGGTAACGGCGCGGGCCGCCCGTTCCTTCAGTTGCTGAAGCCGCATCACGATCAGGTCGAGCGCCTGCTCGACCGTCTCGGCGTAGTAGGCGCCTTGGTTCTCCAAGTCGGTTTCCTGGGTAAAGGGCACGTCCAGCAGCAAGGTTATCCGGCTGCCTTCCGCCGGAGCAGGGGTGATGAGCGCACTGCCGCCCCCATCGTTGCCGATCCTGGTAACTGTGTAATCGGCATCCAGTACGAGGATCGTATCCGTGCCGGAGGCATCCGTTCGGATCACCTGCAGATGTTGGGGTTCAAGGATCTTGAATTTGTATTCGAAGGCCGTGGTGGTGCCATCCCCGCTATAGGGGCCGGACCGATTTGTCTCGCTTGAAATTGTCATAGATCACGCCTCTGGTTTTGGTGACCATAGGCGCAAGAAGGTTGTCGGACTGATGTGGTGGTCGATACCGATGCCGCCACGCGCACGATCGTGGATTCCGTATGCCGGAGCCGGGAGCAACTTCAGAGAGGACATGCGCCGGCCACGCGCCCGCGTCTACATCGACGAGATCTGTGCCTATGGCCCTCATTTTTCCGCTCGCACTGGACCCACGGCCGGAGTGAGGTAATGAGGCGAGATATAGATTGCGTGATGCCGCTTTTACGCAATATAAGCCAGCCGTCATCAGACAAATCTCAGGGTCTGTTAAGCGGCCGCGCATCGCTTCTGGATTGCAGGCAAAACCTGACATAAAACAGGGAGTGCAGCATTCGGCATGGTGTGAGGCAATCATGCGATATCGAACGATTATTTACGTCAGGCCGCCTTCGTGGCCGGGTCTTTTCTTTGCGCTGCTTTGCCTATGCCTGTCGCTGACGCCGAGCCTGATGCCGCGGTCGTGGTTCGTGCAGGGTGCCCTGTCGGGTACAAGTGCTGCGGTCGGTTATCTTTGCGGCGTCATCCTGCAATGGCTCTGGATCTATCTCGAGATCCCCTCGCTCCGGTTCCGCCCCGGATGGGTGGTGCGATCGGTGGCGGTCATGGCAGGCGTATCGATTGCGGCGTTTTTCGTGTGGCAGGCGTCGTCCTGGCAGAATTCGGTCCGGGCGCTGATGCAGCTTCCGCCCAATGCCACGATCGAGCCCTTCCTGCTGATCTTGACGGCAATCCTTATCTTCATCCTGCTCATCGCGATCGGCCGGCTTTTCAAGATGATGGTAATTGCGAGTTATGAACGCGCCAGCCGGGTCGTCCCGAAGCGGATTGCCGCCCTTGCTGCCATCCTGATTTCTGCCTTCGCCTTCTGGACCATAGTCGATGGCGTTCTGTTCCATGTCGCGCTGCGCGTTCTTGATTCCTCTTTCCGGGAGGCCGATGCGCTGATTGACGACGATACGCCGATGCCCGACGATCCGGCCAGGACGGGAAGCGCTGTCTCGCTCGTCAACTGGGGGGAACTCGGACGACGGGGCCGTCATTTCATCGCCTCGGGCCCGACGAGGGAGCAGATCGGCGCGTTCCTGAACTCTTCCGCAAAAGATCCCATTCGGGTCTATGTCGGCCTCAACAGCGCAGACAATGCACAGGCGCGGGCGAGCCTGGCGCTCGCCGAACTGAGGCGGCAAGGTGCATTCGAGCGATCCTCGCTGATCGTCGTCGTGCCCACCGGAACCGGCTGGGTCGATCCGGAAGCCCTGGATACAGTCGAATATCTGCTGCGCGGCGATGTCGCCAGCGTCGCGATCCAATATTCCTATCTCAGCAGTTGGCTGTCACTGATGGTCGAGCCGGAATACGGGTCCGATACGGCAAGGGCGCTGTTTCGGGAAGTCTATGGCTATTGGCGCACCCTGCCGCGCGATCATCGCCCGAAACTCTATCTTCATGGCCTGAGCCTCGGCGCGCTGAATTCCCAGTCCTCCGTCAATCTCTTTGAAGTGTTCGACGACCCGTTCCAGGGGGCGCTGTGGAGCGGGCCGCCCTTTGCCAGTGCCACATGGTCCTATCTGACGGCAAACCGCAATCCAGGATCGCCCGCCTGGCTGCCGCAATTTCGCGATGGCAGCATGATCCGGTTCTCCAATCAATGGACGTCTGCCACCACTGCCGGTGCCGCCTGGGGGCCGGTGCGCATCGTCTTCCTGCAATATGCCAGCGATCCCGTCACCTTCTTCGACTGGCGGGCGCTTTATCGGGAGCCGGATTGGATGCAGGGGCAGCGCGGCCGAGACGTATCACCGCATTTTCAATGGTTTCCGATCGTCACCGCGCTGCAGCTCGGCTTCGACGCCATGATCGCCACCACCTCGCCGATGGGCTTCGGCCATGTCTATGCGCCGCAGCACTATATCGATGCCTGGCTGGCGGTCACGGACCCGCCCGGCTGGTCGCCTGAGGAGGTCGAGCGGCTGAAGCAGCATTTCGAGAGTGCTCGATCGATCGAAGCGAGTGATTAATCGAGATCGGTCATGGCTCGGAAATGGCAGGTCTTACTGAAGTCTAAGATCAGAATCTCACCATAACTATCTAATATTGAGCCATAATTCCATGAGCCTGCGGGCGGCTTCGTTGCGTCAGAGCCGCCTCGATCGCCAACCGCAAATCCCGCGGAATATGCTCGTGTTGCCGTATCGCCCGCGGCATCACTCAGTTGAAATAGCCGAGGCCCTTGCCCTGTGTATAGGCCTTGCCCGCGCCGCCGAGCACGGTGCCGAAGGCTTCGAGATAGCCGCCCTTGACGGCGGCGTCGGCGCGCATGCGGTCGAGCTTGGCACTTGCCAGCTGATTGGTGCCCTGCATCTTGTAGCCATAGGCTTCGCGATAGGCATTGGTGCGCACGTTCAGAGCATCGATCTCGCTCATCTTGGCGGTATCGACAATGGTGTCGAGCGGCGAGCCGAAGGAGATATCCACGCCATTGGCGGCGATCGCGGCGCGCTGGCGGCCTTCGAGCTGCGCCGTCTGCATGCGCTTCTGCTGCTCTTCCTGCTTGCCGCGCTCGATTGCGTCCTTCGCCTGTTTGTCGGCGATCTGCGCATTCATTTCGGCGACTTGGGCATTGTACTTGTTCGCCTGCGCCGTCGCCTTTGCCTGCTGTACCTGGCCGGCCGCGCCAAGCAGCGTCGAGCCGAGTGTCAAAGCCAGACCAAGATCACACATCAGCTGCTCCCATTTCGAATAGCCGGAATTGATGCCTGTTGATCTCAACCGGATCGAACAGCCGGAAGCCCAGCCATTCCAGCCAGCGGATCGAGACCGTGTTGCGGGCATCCACGAAGTTTCTGATCACGGCATAGCGGCTCAACAGTTGAGCCGGCCAATCGCGCGAGATCCGCAGGAAGGCGCGGAAATTCTCTTCAACCGCATCCGTGCCGAGCAGCCAGGGCGCGCCGATGCCGGTCAGGATATTGATGTCGCCGACACCCCACATAACCTCTGGCCGGCCATTAAAGAGCGCTGTCCAGGCAAGCGAGGAATGGCGGCAGGAGAAGGAAAGGGCAGAGAGCGGCGAGCGACCGGAGGCGGCGAAAACCTCGCCGCGGTCGGCCTGGCGCATGCGCTCCGCGATCGTGCGGATATGGGCGGGCTTTGCCGGCATGATCGCGATTTCAGCGGCCAAGGGTGATATCCGGCATGATGGAGAGGATGGTCATCGGCAGCGGGTCGAACTGTTTCACCCACATGGCGCCGCTGGTATTCCAGTCCCAATAGGGGGTGATGGTAAGATCTCCGGTATAGAGGCTGATCGCCTCGTTCCAGTTTTCATTGCGGCGCTGCTTGTATTCCACCAGCACGTTGCTGTCGCGCTCGCCATCGGCAGGGCCGGTGAAGATGCCGCGGGTATTTTCCACGCGAAAGGTCACTTCGGAGACGGATTTCGAGCGGCCCTGCACGGTGCCGAGGCCCTGCACCTGGCCGACATCGAGATCGAGCGTCTGGATCGCCGCCGTCACCGGCAGGCCGATATGAATTTTCGCCGCCGCGTTCTGCAGGCGCACGGCTCCGCCGCTGACGGTAAGGTTGCGCACGACATTGCCATCGGCCAGCGCGACGAGCGATTGCCCTTCGAGATGGGAAAGCCCAGTCAGCGTGGTGGCCGGCGGGCCGGAATAGGTGAGCCCGCAATCGACGAAGAAGGCGTCCTGAACATCCTCGAAGGCGCGGCTGTGCAGCCGTTCGATATAGCGCTTTTGCACTCCATTGATCGTGCGCCGCACGATGAAATAGGGTACATCCTCGCCATTCTCCTCGATGACGGTCACATCCTCGAAGAAGGCATCGGCACCGCTTTCGTGGCGGGTCCAGGCCCAGACATCCTGCTCCTTCATGTAGGTGAGCGAGACGAGCGCGCCGTCATCGAGCACCACCCAGACGACGGAATCCGGCGCCTGCGCATAGTCCCAGGCTGAGATCTCGCGGCCCTTGAAGAGGTGGCGGGCGAGGATGGTCAGGTCCTTCCCGACATAGCTGTCCTGTGTATAGTCATAGGAGAAGTCGCGCACCACGCCGCCAAGACGCTGGGCAAAAAGCACCGTATTGCCGACGACGATCGGCTGCACCTTGGCGGCCCCACGATAGCCCTGATTGTCGAGCTTGATGGCGGAGGGCGAAATCGCATCGGCGGCCGAGCCGCCGGTGACGATCCATTCGGATCCTGATGTCAGCAGCAGCAGGCCGCGCACGGAGATCATCGAGCGGATCTCGTTGACCTGCCTTGCCCGGATGCGGAAGGTCACGGCATCGCTTGCCTTGGCGGGCGAGGAGACGCCGAAATTCTCGTAATTGGCGGATTGGCTGAGCCAGACGGCCTGCGGATCGTTCCGCGTCGAGGCGAAGGCGAGGCGCTGTTCGATAAAGGTTACGCAGCGCGGATAATCGCCCGCCGCATTGAAGGGGTTGCGGCCGGACTGCGGCGTGTCGGAGAGATCGGGCGTGATGTTCTCGTCGTCGAAGGTGAGGCCTGTTGTGCCGCCGACATAGCCGAAGATGCCGTTGTCGTCGCGGTAGACGATGTAGCGCGCCGCGCCTGACACCGCCGCCCAGGCGACGCGGTTGATGCCGCCCTGGATGGCAAGGTCGTTGACGACGGCGCCGGCGTTGGACGGCAGGCTTTCCTCGCCGCTGTCGGCGACGGCAGAGACGCGATAGCGGTATGTGGTTGCCACATAGCCCGGTTTGCCTGATGTATCGCCGGGCTTGGTGACAACAGGCGTGCCCGCGGGCGGATTGATCAGCGGCTTGAACTGGACGGTCGTCAGCGTCCAGTTGTTGTCCGCAAGGCGCCCGAGTTTGCGCACCGGATGATTGACGTGGCAGAGATAGAGCACGTCGGCTTCCTGCACGAAGACGAGATCCTGCACGTCATCAGCCGTATAGGCGGTTGCGACCTCGTAGGGGGCGGCACCGGAGAGCACCAGTCCGCCATCGCGGAAGACGCGGATATATTGGTGACCGAATTCGAGGATATAGGTCTGCTCGGTATTGAACTGGAAGCGGATCAGCCGCGCCTGTTTCGAACTGTCCTTGATCTCATGGATGAATTGCAGGCCGGCCCGGTTCGACACACCGCCATGGGGATGGACGAAGACATTCAGCGCCGTGCGCAGGCCGCTTTGATATTTGGTGAGATCGACGCGGGCGCCGAGGGCAGGCGAGAGTTCGCCTGCGGTAAAGGAAGGCTGGTAGGCGCGGAAATCAGCCATGGGTGCGCACCGCAATCAGCTCGCTGACGAAATTCTCGCTCGTATGCCTCACCTGATTGGCCTCGGCCTGTTCGGCGGCCCGCTGGCTTCTCTCAGCAAGCGCCATCGCATCGGCGCGGATTTTCGGATCGCGCGTCAGCGGCATGGCGAGACGGACAGCGAGATGCCAGGAGAGCGCCTCGACGAAGAGCGGCGGATATTTCGTAGGGTCAGTCAGGCGGCAGGTGTAGCGCAGCAGCATCGGCGAGAGATCGCAATAGAGCCGGTCGCCCTCGAGCGCATAAGGATATTGCATCTCGCGCCCGGCCTCGTCGAGATCGGGGTTGAGCGTTTCCGGCACCGCTGCCGCGTCGGTGGAATAACGCGGCCTGATCCAGCGGATCTGCAGGCAATCGGCCGGCCGCGCATAAGAATGACGCCAGACGCCGGGCTTGTCATTGTCCAGTGCACCGAGCGCCAGCGTCTTGCCGGCCGCAGCCCAAGGAAAGGACTGCAAGAGCACATCGCGGGTCTGCGCATAGAACTGGTTGCAGGCGCGCGCTTCGGCGCTCTTTTCGGTGAGATCGTTGATATTGTCCTTGCCGATATTGGAAAGGGCGAGATTGCAGATAGAGACGACGGTAGCCATGAACCAACCTCTTGAGTTGAAATAGGGCTAGCGTGCAGATGGTTGTGGGGGTGAAGTGGGGCGGACAATCATCTTTAGTGGCGTGCCGAGGGGATACCCACGGCACAACCTGGCGATATCTGGCTTTGACGGCGGGCGGACGGTTGCCGCTCTCAACCGCACCTGCTACCTCCCTTTCAGCCATCGCCGGCCTCGAAGGAGAAAAAGTGAAGAACCCCATCTTTCTCGTCATCGCGAGCCTTTTCATTCTGGTGGCGATCGCTGGCCTTGCGATCAGCTCGGCGCGGCTCATCGGCCTGTTCGGCTGAGCCGCGACAGGCAACAACGCGTACGGACCTATCCGGTCACCGCCAGATAGGCCGAGATCGTGAGCACCGAAAGCACGGTCGAGGCCAGCACCACGCGGCCCGTCAGGCTTGCTTCGCGGCCGTAGAATTCCGCCAGCATGAAGGGGCCGGTGCCAGTCGGAAGGGCTGCGAGCAGAACTGCGGTGTGGGTGGCGGAAGCCGGCAGGTTCAGCAAAGGTGCGGCGATGAGCCAGGTAACGGCGGGCTGGGCGATCAGCTTCAGGGCGACGAGAATGCTTGTCGTCGTCGCTCGTGCGCTTGCTTCGCCCGCCCTCGTGTCGGCGAGAAAGAGGCCGAGGGCAATCAGCGCGCAGGGCGAGGCGGCACCGCCGAGGAGCTTCAGGAAGGTATGCACGGGAGCCGTAAGCGACACGCCTGAGACCATAACAAGCGCGCCGAGGGCGGGTGCTACGAGCAGCGGGTTTTTTGCCAGCGAGCGGGCCGTCTTGAGGGCGATATCGCGCCGCCGGGTTTCGGATTGGAGGCCGCCTTCGATGAGGATGATGGCGACGGCGAAGAGCACGCAGACGGTGAGGATGGTGGAGATCAGCGTCGGCCCCATCCCGGTGTCGCCTATCAGTGACAGGACGAGCGGAAAACCGATGAAGCCAGTATTGGCATAACTCGCGTTCAGCCCGTCGATCGCCGCGTCGACGAGATGCCGGCCCTTGGCGACGCGCCACGAGAGGGTCGCGCCGAAGATGACGGCGCAGCCTGATGTGAAGGCCATGATGAAGCCCGGCTGCCAGATCTCGGCGGGCCTGGCATTGGCCATGATGTCGAAGAGGAGGGCGGGCAGGGCCAGATAGACGACCAGCCGGTTGACCTCACGCGTGGCATTTTCGCTGAGCGCCCCGGCCTTTCGGGCAATCCAGCCGGCGAGGATGAGAGCAAAGATCGGCAGGACAATCGAAAGGTTCGTCAGCATTGGAGGCAACTCGGGTAGTTCGGCGCGGCTCCACGATCGGGAGCGATCCTTGCCTAGATCATGCGATCGAGATAATCCAATGTCATCTTTGATGCTGATTGATACTTCTGAGGTATCAGATGGATACACGCCATATGCGCTATTTCGTGGCGCTTGCCGAAACGCTGCATTTCGGCCATGCGGCGGGGCGGGTGAACATGAGCCAGCCGCCCTTCAGCCGCCAGATTGCGGCGATCGAAAAGCGGCTCGGGGCAAAGCTTGTGGAGCGCAATTCGCGCAATGTGGCGCTGACGCCGGCGGGCCAGCATTTCCTTGCCGATTGCCGCGCCGTGCTCGAAGGTTTCGATGCCGCCTGCCGCGATGTGCAGCTGGTCGCCAGCGGCATGAAGGGCGAATTGAAACTCGGCTTCATGATGCACGCCGCCCATAGCGTCATCCCGGCGCTTGTGCGGCTCTACTCCGAGGCGCGGCCGGATGTACGCCTCATCCTCGAAGAGCGCATCCCTACCGATATCGAGGAGATGCTGACCGAGGGCCGGCTCGACGCCGCCGTCACCTTCGGCGGCAGCGCGGCACCGCATCTGCGCACATTGCTGCTCGCCCGCGACCGTCTCTGTCTGATTGTGCCCGCGGGTCATCGGCTGGCGGATGGCGAGATGATCGGGCCGCAGTCGCTCGCCGGAGAAAAGCTGATTGCAGCCCCCGCGACAGTTGCGCCGACATTGCGTTCGGCGATTGGCACCTATTGCGCCGGCGGGGGCGTCATCCCGAATTTCGTCTTCGAGCCCCGCCTGCAGCACACCATCATCCGGCTGGTGCAGGAGGGGCTGGGTGTGGCGCTGATCCCGCAGTCGCTTTGCAGTGATCTTGCCGAGGGGGTGGTGGCGAGGATGCTCGAGGATGCGCCGGAATTCGATGTCGTGCTGTGCGCGCCGCGGGCGGGCAGGAACCCGGCGGTGCCGCAGCTGTTCGAGCTGGCGGGGCGGGCCGGTTCTTCGTGAGGCTTTGGAGCCTGTGGTTGGTGATGAAAAAACCCCGCCCCAAACCCCTCCCAACAAGGGGGAGGGGCTTAAACTGCCGCACTTGCTTTCCACCTCTTCGACGTTTTGGAAGGAGCGACGCGGGTGCTTCGGGTTAGCCCCCCTTGTGGGGAGGGGTTTTTGCCTCGCTTTCCTCATGTACTGCCATGATGAGGAAAACGGCCATCGCCCCAGTCTACCCCAGCAACCCCAGCCGCCGCCCTTCGGCCGCAGCCTGTCCTCTCGACCTTGCATTCAGCTTGGCAAGGATCGAGGAAATATGGTGATCCACCGTTTTGGCAGACACGAACAGCCGCGCGCCGATCTCGGCATTCGAGCGGCCCTCGTCGATCAGGCGCAGCACATCCATTTCCCGTGTCGTGAGGCCGGCGGCGTTGGCCTGGGTGCTGGCTCTCGGGCCGCGCGTGGCGAGCCGGCCGCTGCGTCTGCGGATCATTTCCTTCACATGGTTGACGACGGCGGTGGCGCCGAGGGCTTCCAGCGCCGCCAGGGCCCGGTAGAGCGCGTCGCTGTCGCCGTCGAGCAGGGAAAGGGCGGCGAAATAAGGCGCGCGGCGGTCCGTCCAGATATCGGCGGCTTCCTGCCAGCGGCTGTTGAGCATGGCGGTCACGGCGGCATCGCCCCCCGTGCTGGCGGCTGCAAGGGCGGGCTCGCCAAGAATATGGGCCCAGAAGCCGATCATCGAGCCGGCCGCGTCTTCGCTGCACAGGGAAGAGGCCTGCCGGAGGCCGGCGAGTGCCTTTTCCGGATCGCCGAGGCCGAGCCAGGCGCGCTCGGCCATCAGCGCGGCATGGGCCGAGAGGCGCTGGAATTCGAAAGTGTTTGCGAGGAATTTCTCCATTTCCTGCAGCAGTTCGCCTGCGGGTTCGCCGCGCCGGGTCTTCAGTGTCGCCAGCGCCACGAGCGAGGGATAGCGCGACAGGGCAGGGGCATTCTGGTTATCGACTACGGCTTGCGCAGCAGCTGCGGCCTCATCCCAGCGACCGAGAAAGGTCAGCAGTTCGGAAAGCTCGCCACGCATGTAGTCGCGCCAGGTATCGAGATCGTGCTCGATGCAATAGGCAATGCCGCGAGCCAGAATATCTTCGGCGGCAGCGGTGGCGTGGAGTTGGATTTCCACCCAGGCGCGGTTGGTGAAGGCGCGGGCCGCATGTTCCTGAAAACCATGGTCGAGGGCGAGCGCCAGGGCCTCGTCGAGCGTTTGGCGGGCGCGTTCGGGCTCGCGCCAGCAGATGGCCGTGCCCACATTGTTCATCGCGTGGCAGAGGACTTCGGGCCTTGCAATGTCTTCCGTCGTCACCAGAGCGATGGCGCGCTCGCCGTAAAGGGTGGCGGTTTCCGCGTCACCTGCCAGCATGCCGAGCTGCGACAGATTGGAATAGCCCATGGCGAGCTCGGCGTGGGCGTCCGCCTGCTCCAGCACCTCGACTGCCTCGCGACCGAAGGCATCGGCGTCCTTGCGGTCTCCGGCGAGATAGCTCAGGCGTGAGAGCCAGCGCATGTTGTCGCCGACATGCTTCATATCCCCGATGGCCTTGTAGAGCGTGAGCGCGTTCGTCTGTGCGGTGATGGCGCGTTCCATCTGGCCGGTGAGGTGGCATTCGAAGGCATAGCCTTCGTAGAGGCAGGCGCGCCTGGCATCGTTCAAAGCCCCGGCATGGGCGAGCGCCAGCTCGTAATGACGCACCGCCTGCCGGTGGGCGCCGAGCCTGCCGGCCTCGGCTGCGGCCTTCGGCGCGAGCTCCAGGATTGCGTCTATATCCTGCGCCTCGTTGGCGTGGTGGACCATGCGCGCCACGGAGGCATCGCCGGACTGCCGGAAATAGGCGAGCGCGCGTTCGTTCAGCGCCCGGCGGCGAAGCGGCGGCAGCGATTGCTCGATCGCTTGTCTGGCGATCTCATGGCGGAACATGAACAAGTCGCCAGCCGGTACCAGAAGCCCGCAGGCCGTGCAGGCCTCAAGCGCCGTGCGCGTGTCTTTGCCGCAGATCGCTTCGATCAGGTCAGGGGCGAAGGCATCGGGCGAGGTGGAGGCCGCATACAGCACCTCCCTGTCTGCCTGCGAAAGCGTATCGGCCCGCGCCAGCACGGCATCGCGGATGGTGGCCGGCAACCGATCGCGGCTTCCGCCATCGACGAGTTCGCTGACGAAATAGGCATTGCCGCCGGTGGCGGAAAAGACCGCCTCGCCGTCGAGGCCTTTCTGCTGCGCAAGTTCCAGGACAGCGGCCTTCGAAAGCGGCGGCACGTCGATCCTCAGCCAGTGGGCCGGCGGAATATCGGCGAGCAGCCGCCTTAGCCGCGTCTGGCCGGGTGTGTCGTCGTTCCGCGCCGTCAGGACCGAGAGCAGACAGGTATTGCGGATACGCCGGCCGATATAGCGGATCAGGTTCAACGTAGCGTCATCCGCCCAGTGAATATCCTCGATGACGAGAAGCGTTGGCTGGCGATCGGCGATCAAGAGATCGAGCACTTCGGAAAAGAGGGAAATCCAGTTGCCGGCTGAAACCCTGGTCAGCCTCCAGCGCGCCTGCCGCGCAATGTCGCGCCAGGGACCGAGTGGCTCGGCCGTGCCGAAATTTTCGCAGGCACCGGACAGCACGCGTGTATCGACAGGGACGGCGCGGGAAAAAGCCGCGGCAAGAGAGGATTTGCCGGCGCCGGCTTCCCCTTCGAGCAGGACGAGGCGGCCCTGGCCGTCGGCGGCTTCGCGCAACAACGACTGCAGATGATCGAGATTGGGGGCGCGCTCGATTAGTCGCATGGCAAATTATTGCCAGCATCATCAACGGCTGGAAATAGCGGCGTGCCAAAATAGGGCGGCGAGGGCAAGAAAATGGGGATATATCCCGATGTGGCCCCGGGCTTTCAGGCATAGCATCCATGCCGTCGATGCCAGCGCGAACAGGAGGTCGCCATGCCGAAATATCTCATCGAACGGAACATCCCCGGTGCAGCCAAGCTCACGCCCGAGCAGCTGCGGGAGATTTCCGCCACGTCCAACGAGGTCGTTGCCGGCCTCGACCGTCCCTATAACTGGATCACCAGCTATGTCGCCGGCGACAAGATCTATTGCGTGCATGAGGCCGACAGTGCCGAAACCGTCTACCGCCACGCCCGCGAAGGCGGCTTCCCGGCCGATCTCGTCACCGAGATCGCCTCGGAGATCGGCCCGCAGACTGCGCGCGCCTGATTACCCGCGCCTGATTACCCGCGCTTGGCCGCTTTGCTGAGGGGCGGCGGCCGGCGCTTGCCTCGTTCCCTCCTCGGATGCGTTCGGGGAGGGGATGGGGACGGGAGGTATTCGCGAAATCGCGAGTGATCTGAACGGCTGACCAATATCTTCCTCATTCCTGTGCCCTCGTGTCCGCACAAGGGATGTCCCGGAATTCAGCCTGCCTAAATTCTTGGGCAGGAAAGGCTCATTTCCACTCCCAGGACGAATGAGCCTCACGCCGCGTAGGCACGCCGCTGCTGGATCCTCCCTCGCGCCAACACGAGGGCACAGGAATGAGAGCGACAGGAAAATGACATTGGGTTGACCCATCACATCCACAAAGGGGCTCCCATGAGGCACAGTTTCGCTCCTTCCGAAACGTCTGATATCCGGAAAGCGGGGCGCCAGGTTAAGCGCCGCTCCCTCGTGGGCGCGTTTTAAATTCGACGGTTCTCCTAGCTGACGTATCGAGGAACGCCTTCTGCCGTGACAACTCCACACCGCGTCCATCTTCCCCTTGCAAGCCCACCGCAACTCGCGCTATACATCACCACGATGGGGATGGAGTGCCCCCGAAACCGCCGTAAGGCTGATGACTCCTACCGTGTTCAACCGCGGTGGGAATCTATCCGGAACCCGCTGCAGGCGGGTTTTTTGTTGCCCGCCCGAGATTATTGGAGCGAGTATGTCACTTTATACCTGTCTCATCATCATGGCCGGCGGCGCGCTCGGCACTTTCGCCCGCTACGCCGTCTCCGTACTCGCCATGCCGATCAGCCGTGATTTGCCCTGGGGTACGATCATCATCAATATTACGGGTTCGCTGGTGATCGGCCTTTTCAGCACGCTGACGCTCGCCAACGGCCGCTTTCCGGTGTCCGACGATATGCGTCTCTTCGTGATCGTCGGCATCTGCGGCGGCTTTACGACTTTCTCCTCCTTCAGCCTGCAGACGCTCGAACTGTTGCGAACAGGCGCCGTGGTGCGGGCCTGCATCAATGTGGCGACGTCCGTCGTGCTCTGCATCGGTGCGGTGGCTGTCGGCCATTTCATCGCGACGCGGATCAACAGCGGTACGGCCGATGTCGCGCAGGCGGCGATCGAGGAGCAGGTGTAAGGTGGGGCGTCTGCGGGCTGAACGACCGGGCCAAAGACCCCTCCCCAACCCCTCCCCACAAGGGGGAGGGGCTTAAGTTGCCGCGCCCGCACTCCGTATCTCCGACGCTTCTGGGGAGGCGTAAGGCGCTGCCATGGGGGAGTCCCTCACCCTTGTGGGGAGGGGTTGGGGAGGGGCTTTGACGAGGGGCGGCTGCCCACCACATCACATCATCGGCCGGATAAACATCCCGCTGAATTTCCCGTCGGCCGCCAATATGAAGCTCCATTCCAGATTGCCCTTGTCGAAACTGACCTCATAGACGTCCCAGCCTTCCGCCGTCACGCCCTTAAATGACAGATCCTTGAGCGGCCCCATGCGGTCGAGATCGGCCTTGATCACGGGGAATTGTTCGCGCACGAGGGCAGCGAGCGGCGGGGCCATCCGCTCGTAGTCGGGTTCGCCGCGCTGGTGCTGGTGGATGACCTCCCGCAGCAGCGCCTTGCTGTTTTCCACCGGGCGTTTGTCCCGGATGCGCCCGGCAAGCGCCTCTTCCAGTTCCGTCACGACGCTGGCGTCGACGCGAGGCGCTTCCTGTTCATAGCCGTTCTGGTGCAGCACGAGGCCGGCCACTGCGCCGCTTTGATCGCGAGAGAATGTCAGCTGCGCCTGGACCGCCTTGTAGAAGAAGCGGTCAACATCTTCGGGGAAGATTTCGAGCTCCGGCTGGCCGGTTAGGCGCGAAAGAGCCTGCCATCTCTCTCGGTGATCCGCCAGCCGAGCGTGTCGATAAGATAGAAGCCGGCATAATTGGCATAGAGCGCCGGGTCGATCTTCTGTTCAGTGCGCGGTCGCGCCTGCTTGTAGCGGCGCCAGGCGATGGCATCGGCCGAGGTGTCAGTCATGTTTGTCTCCTTTGCGAGCTTCAACAGATCGTCAATCGACAGGAGATCGCCGGCGGCAATTTTTGCCCTTAGCGTGTCGATGATGGCGAGGCTGTGCTGGGTGCGGCGCAATTGTTCCTGCAGGGAGAGATTCTGCATGGCGAGCATGCGGTCGAGATCGGTCGCGTGGCCGGCCAGCAGCCGGGCGATGTCCTGCAGGCTGAGCCCCAGCCGTTTCAGCGCGAGAATCTCGTTCAGCCGGGCAATTTCCTTGGCGCCGTAGAGCCGCCAGTTCTTTCCGGTGCGCAGCGGCCGGATGAGGCCTGTCTCTTCATAGAGCCTCAGCGCCCGCACAGTCATGCCGATTCGCTCGGCACATTGCGCCGCCGTCAGCCAGCTCTCTTCCCGTTCCTTGGCGTCCATCAAGCCCCCCGCGATATCTCGGAAGCCTTTCTAAGCTATGACGCTGGGTTCGGCTCAAGGGGTTTTTCGCACTTTTTTCCAGGCCTGTTGCGGGGGGCTGTGATGTCGCCGGAAACGGGCTGCCGCGCGTCGGCGCGACGCAATTGGCGGGAAGGAGACGACGCTGTCGGTGGGAGAGGCTCTATGACAGGCGCAATCGATCCGCCGGGAATGGAGACCCGGCGGATCGAGCGGCCGTCAATTCGCTGTCACGGTCAGGGCGGGTTGACAGCGATTGACGGATTTCGTCGGCCTTCCTGTCGGTATCTCGGACGCCGAGGAGGGCCTAGCCTTGGCGAGGGCTGTCCGGCAAAGTGACGAGCGCCAGCGCGTTTTTCGAGTTCGGCGCGGCGAATGGCCGGTTGCAGGGAAGCTTCCTTCCCGCGGGAAAATTCATGACAGGTGCATCGATCCGCCGGGACTGGAGACCCGGCGGATCGAGCGGCCGTCAATCCTCTGTCGTAGTCGGGGCTTGGTGCGACAGGGACTCACGGATCTCATCGATTTTTCCGTCGGCATTTCCGACGCCGAGGATGGCCTTGGCTTCCTCGAAGGCCGCAGGGCTCAACTGGCCGGAGCGCGTGGCGGCCTCCAGCGCTTTTTCCAGTGCCGCGTCGCCCAGGACCGGATCGTCGGCTGCGGGCGCGAAGCCGTTGTCGAGCTCGAACTGGGCGTAGGCCGTGGCATAGGCCGAGATCGCCGTCATCCGCGGATCGGACGTGTGCATATAGGCCTTATAGCTTCGGTTGAGAGAGTTCAGGCCGGCGAGTTCGGAATGGAGGTTCTTTTGTTTGATATCGTCGGTGGTCGTCTTCGCGGTTAGCGATTTCTCGGTGGTCTTGCCGGATTTTCCCCGGGTTTCGCCCTGCAGCGCCGAGCTTCCGGAATGATCGCCGCTCTTTCCGTGCGTGTCGCTACTTCTATGCGTATCGCTCTGTCCGTGCGTATCGCTCTGTCCGCCGCCATTGCTGTTGCCATGGTCGCCGCCGCTGCCGCCGCCGTTTCCCCCACCGTTGCCGCCGCCGTTACCGCCGCCATTGCCGCCGCCCTTTGCGAATGCGGCCA
Source organism: Rhizobium sp. BK650 (assembly GCF_014195325.1). GTDB lineage: Bacteria > Pseudomonadota > Alphaproteobacteria > Rhizobiales > Rhizobiaceae > Rhizobium. Next base: position 71,171 of record NZ_JACIBK010000003.1, read on the forward strand.
TATCGAAGCCGGCAATCGCAGCAGGGCTCGAAGCGATAATGATGGAAAGGGCGGCCATGGATGCCAAAGTTGCGATACGCATCGTTTCCTCCGTTGCGGAACGGTTTTTATTTGAAGGCACCGGATCGCCGAATCTGAGGGCAATCAGGATTAGGAGGATGTTAGGTGCGAATTGCGGAACTTGCATCGGACCGAGGTCCGGTGTCCGTCGGACCATGGTCTTAAGGAGCGAGAGATGGTTAAGGTTTCGTCGCCGCACCGTTTGCCAGGCGCCGCCGGCTAGAGCGCCCTTTGAATCTAACGCCTCAGGCTTTCCAAAAATCGATCCCGATTTCTGGACCGATGCTGTGGTGACCGCCGATCTGGAATCGGGTGGCTGCCGGTTCCGATATTTCCTACGCCTCCGTGACCATCAAACAGGAGTTTTGGACATGGAACTGGACAGCAAGACGATCATGATCTCCGGTGCGAGCAGCGGCATCGGAGCGGCTGCCGCTCGGCTGTTTGCGGCGAGAGGCGCAAAACTCGTGCTCGGTGCGCGGCGGGCTCAGAACCTCGCAGCGCTGGTTTCGGAGATCATCGGGACGGGCGGAACAGCCGTGTCTCTCGCTGGTGATGTGCGCGACGAGACCTATGCGCAGGCGCTGGTCGACCGGGCGCTCGATGCTTTCGGCCGGCTCGACGGGGCTTTCAACAATGCCGGCATCGTCGGCGAGATGGGGCCGTTTTCGGAAATGAGCGCTGCCAATTGGGAGGCGGTGATCTCCACTAACCTGACGAGCGCTTTCTTTGCGCTGAAGGCGCAGCTGCCAGTCATGAAAGCGCAGCGCAGCGGCTCGATCGTCTTCACCTCGTCCTTCGTCGGATACAGCAATGGCGGCCTGCCGGGCATGGGGGCTTATGCAGCTTCTAAAGCCGGCCTGATCGGCCTCGTGCAATCGGTCGCCGCCGATTACGCGGCCGATGGTATCAGGATCAACAGCCTGCTGCCCGGCGGCACCATCACGCCCGCCGGGGGCGAGAACAACCCCGAATTCCTCGATTATATCTCCGGTCTCCATCCGATGAAGCGGATGGCCGCTGCCAAGGAGATCGCACAGGCAGCGCTCTTCCTGCTGTCGGACCAGTCGAGCTTCATGACCGGCAGCCCGATGATCGTCGATGGCGGCATGTCGGTGCGGCTGCTGTAGGGTGAGATGGCCTCGGCGGTGGTGGCGCCGCCCGAGGCCGAGTTCAGATTATTGTGCTCTGGCCGATATCCCTTCGAAGACGCGAGCGAAGACAAGGGCCATGGCTGATAGCATCAGCCCGCCGGCGAGCAGGAAAGTCAGTTTCATGCCGGCCGAAATCGCCGCCGGCGCCGCATGAATGAAATCCTGCGTGCCGGCGCCATAGGCGAAGACGGCGCCCATGAGGGATGCGCCTGACATCAGGCCGATATTGCGCGAGAGGCCGAGCAGGCCGGAGGCCGTGCCGCGACGGTCCTTCGGCACATCGGCAAGGGCTGCCGTATTGTTGGCAGCCTGGAAAAGCTGGTATCCGGGCGTGAGCACGATGATGGCTGCAACATAGCCCGCGACGCCCGAAAGCTGCGGCAGGATTGCCAGCGCCGGACGATTGGCCGGTGGCGGTTCACTCCCGCCGGCGGTTGCTGCGTCGCGTGCTGTCGTAAAAGCCGGGCGGCTTCTTCTTCACCCAGGCGACGAAGGTCTGGATGGCGGGGTGGGCGAGAAGAGCCTCGACGGTCGCATAGGACTGTTTCAGCTCCGCCTCACTGAACTGGGCATGGATCTGGCGATGGCAGATGCGGTGCAGGACCTGGGTTTCGCGCCCGCCGCGGCTCTTCGGCACGAGATGATGCTCATCCCGCTGCTCGGGGGGCACGAACCGGCCGCAGAGCGGGCAGATGTCGGGTTCCGGAGCTTGATACCAGGAGGTGACGTCTTGGTTTTTCTTTCGCGGCATGGGGCGTAGATTAGCCGCAAGCCTGAGCGACAGGCAACCGATCGTCACACCGTTCGCGGCGGCCGATCGCTCGATGCGGTCATCGCAAGATCGGCTGCAGGACTCGTTCCGGAATTTTTTTAGCCCGCAGTGTCGGACCGGGTAGGTCTGGCACGTCCTGGAGGCATTGCAAGAGTTCAATCCAAAGGAGGATCACATGCCGAGCACAATTCGTCTTCACCGCGTTCTGGCCACCAGCCCGGACAAAATCTATCGCGCCTTCCTGGAAGCCGATGCAGTCGCCAAGTGGCTCCCGCCGAACGGCTTTACCTGCACGGTGCACCATCTGGAGCCTGTCGTCGGCGGAACGCACAGGATGTCTTTCCGCAACTTCACGACCGGCCATAGCCATTCCTTCGGCGGTGAATATCTGGAACTCGTTCCCGGCCAGAAGCTTCGCTATACCGACAAATTCGACGACGCCAATCTGCCCGGCCAGATGGAGGTCACCGTGACGCTGACGAAGGTTTCGGTCGGCACCGAACTTGAGATCGTGCAGTCCGGCATCCCGGATTTCATCCCGCCGGAGGCCTGCTATCTCGGCTGGCAGGAATCGCTGCGCAATCTCGCCCGCCTCGCCGAGCCTGAAATCAACCAGTAAGCATGGGACTTGGTAATTTGAGACGATGAGGGAGACCGGGGCATGGCGCTCAAGCGAATGGACAATGTCGGAATCGTCGTCGAAGATCTCGGAAAGGCGATCGATTTCTTTCGCGAACTTGGCCTCGAACTGGAGGGGCAGGCCATGATCGAAGGAGAATGGGCCGGGCGTATAACCGGACTGGGCGACCAGCGTGTCGAGATTGCGATGATGCGCACGCCAGACGGACACAGCCGGCTCGAGCTTTCCCGTTTCCTTGCGCCTGACGTCATCGCTGATCACCGCAACGCTCCGGTCAACGCGTTCGGCTATCTTCGCGTCATGTTCGCCGTCGACGATATCGACGAAACGCTCGACAGGCTGCGTGCGCGCGGCGCCGAGCTCGTGGGCGATGTCGTCCAGTATCAGGACGCCTATCGGCTCTGCTACATCCGCGGACCCGAAGGGATTCTCATCGGCCTTGCCGAGGAACTTGGGCGAGCGCAATAGAGGAGGGCCGGGTTCGCATCTGCGGATCCGGCCGTTCTGTGGCTGCTGCCGGGGCCGGCTGCCGTGATGAACACTAAGAACACAACAGCGAATTTGTCACTGTGTCGGCTGAGGATGTTATCAGTCGCAACAAGCGCCGATAGTGGCATAGAACCGGCCTTTGAACCGGCGGAAATCCCGCGCTTGCCGCCCAGATTATGGCAAGCAGTCAGAGCATCATCGACCGCTATTGGCGAAAAGGGGTGACGGAGCCGGTTGCTGGTTGCACTTTCGGGGGCAGGGATTTCGAGCCGCCGAGGCCTTGCGTATCCGCTATTTTTGCAAGCTCCAGATCCTCTGGAAAGTCGTAGACCTTGGCGAGCGATCGATCCAGCAGAGCCATTTCCGTTTCAAGGGCAGGCCGGCGAAATTCGGGCAGCACTTGCAGCCCATATTCCAGCACGGCCCGCAGGCGGCGGGCGATCTGAAAGTTCTCGGCGCCGTAGAGCCTGATTTCGCTGAAGGTCAGCTTCACGAAATCCTCCCAGTTCGGGGTCCTGCAGATGAGCCGCAATTGCCCGGCCGCGCCGAAGATCTCCTGCTTGCCGAGGTCACGCTTGCCGACGAAGCAGAGCAGGCGCTGCAGTTGATCGATCGCAAGCACGGCCGTCGTCGGATCGTTGATCGCTTTCGAAAGCGCCTTGATCGCGATGTCGACGATGATCCGGAAGGCGAAAGTCGCGTCCTGTTCGAGGGTGCGTTCCGGTCCGAAGGCAATCAGCGATTTCAGCTTGTCTTCGTCCGGTGACAGGATGCCGTAGAGCCGGAAGAGGGGCTCGCCGGAGGCGACGAAGTCGCCGATCCGCGGGACGAGCTCTATGACGGAGCGGGTCTTCTCGGCCTGCGCCAGCAGGCGGCTTTTGTTGACGGCAAGCACAATGGCAGGCCGCCCCCGGTAGAGGATGACCCTGTCCGGCTCGTTGACGGGGCGCAGATGCGTGGCGACCGTGTCGGCCTCGGCCTTCGCCATTTCCGGGTAGACCTCGTCGACCACCGCGCGACCTTGCTCGCTCACGCGCAGGATGATGCTCACCGGCCGCAGCAGGCGGGCGGCATAGTCGATCAGATAGAGGAAGGCGGCGATGGACAGAAAACCGAGCAGGCCGGCTAACTCCACGATTGCCTGCGGGACGGCAGCTTCCAGCCGCACCAACGCCCCGGTCGCAAAGAGCAGGGTGAATGTGAAAAGCCCGACGGTAAAGCGGATGGCATTGTCATTCAGCAATGTCGTCGCAATGATCCTGGGCGTCAGTTGGCCGCCTGCGATCTGAATCGCCACCAGCAGCGAGCCGAAGGTGAAGACGACGAAGGTCAGCGTCATCGTGATGATCGTCTCGAGCAGCCTCTGGGTACCCTCCGTTCCCCAGGGCCAAGGTTCGATCCAGAGGATCCACGGCTCAAGCAGAGAGACGATGCGAATTGCCATGACATAGAGGAGCAAGGCTATGAACGGCACCAGCCACAGCGACGACTTGATGTAGCTCTTCAGGCTATAGAGCCGGTTCCAGCCCATGTTTTTCCCCCGGTGTCCAGGTCCCCGCCCGGCAGATGCCGCGCCGTTCTTGCTGTCGATCGGCGCGGTACAATCTTGGTGCGCTTGAAAGGCGGGACTGCCAATTTCCGGCCGTTCCAGCTGTTATGCCCAAAACGCCTGATCTTAGTATTTAAGGTCGCGCGCAGTCTGGCGGCCGCTCTGCTTGGTCTGCCGCTTGTCCTGTCGGCAGGCGGCATTGCTCTTTTCGTTGGCAGCGCGACAGGCCTGTTTCGTATCGCGCGCGCCCTGCCGCGTATCCTGCTTGACGTCTCGTCCGGCGCGTCGTTGCTGTGCCTGCTCCGTGCTCCATGAGATATCCGGCAACGTTGCAAGGAACATCGTGGCCAACAGAGCTGTACACAAGGGTTTCAATCTCACCATTGCCTCACTCCTCTCGACATGCCTCCGAATCCCCCTCGGAAGGTTCATGGTCTTGGGCAAGTGCGTGCACGGGCGATCCCGCGTCAGAACAAGTGGCGATAAGATCATCCGTAGAGGATCGCGCTTCAGGATTTCGCCCAGCCTTCGATCGCGACCACCGGATCGAGATCGACCCTGCCATTATGCACGAAACGGCTCAACAGCCACGTATATTACTGTAGGACACAGGACGCGGGCCGCGTGGGGCAAGGCCTTAAGTCTTTGAATCGACACATCAGACTTTCAGAAAACGGTGTCCACCATATCAAAGTATGATTTCGCCTGCCGGAATATCTGCGAGGATCGTTTCATTGCTCTAACGGCAGGAGAGTTTCGATGAAGCGGATTATCGCGGTGTCCCTGGCGGCCGGTCTGGCGACCGGCCTGATCGGTTACAATACGACAGCGTCCGGGGAGACCGATGCCGCACGCGCGCCGGCGCTGACCGAACTTCCCGACGGTTACCGCGACTGGCGGCTGATCACCGTGGCGCATGAGGAGGGCAAGCTCAACGATATCAGAGCCGTCCTGGGCAACGATATCGCGATCAGGGCCTTCCGGGAGGGGGCTGCTACCTTTCCCGACGGCACCATCATCGGGCGCCTCGCCTGGGATTATCACCCGCTGGAGGAAAGCAAGGCAGCCTTCGGCGCTCCCCAGTCTTTCGTCGCGGGATTGCCGAAGAACGGCGTGCAGTTCATGGTCAAGGATGCAAAGAAGTTCGCCGCGACCGGCGGCTGGGGATATGTCGAGTTCGATGACGGCAAACCTTCCACGACAGCAATGCCTGAAGCCTGCTTTTCCTGCCACTCAATCGTCAAGGACCGCGACTTCGTGTTCAGCCGGTACGCGCCGTGAGGCGGTCGTCTGTCCTGATTTCGACTATCCGTATAAAGACCGCTGTTGCGGATGAAGGTGTCGGGGCGGCGCAGTCGAGGTTGGATATGAAGCTTGCGATCTGTCTTCTTGCCATATGGTCGCTGGGCAGCGCCGCCGCGACACCGCTATTGCCAGCGTCAGCCGGCACTTCCGATGCGGAGGCGTCGGCGCCGGGTTGCGCCGATTTCCTGACGCAGATGGGGAAGAAGCCCGCTCATGCAGAATATGCCGGGTGCAGCTATGCGCCGGATCGCCAGGGCAAACCGCTTGAGGCGACATACCGCGTATCCGGCCGGTTTGCGGCTGCCACCGAGGCCTATCTCATCAAGGCCGTGGGTTTGAACCGCCTCAAGCGTTCCTGTTGCATATGGGATTCGCCCGCCAGCCAGTTCCGCGATTCAATGGGTCGCGACTTCCTGATCTCCATGGTCTCGGAGGAAACCATGGTTTCCAGCCGCAGCGAGTGGCCGCGGATCGTCGTGTTCGAGATCACGGTTGAGACGTTTACCGAGGAAATGTGACGAGGTGGATATCAATCCGCTGGCCCAAGGATCGCGACTTCTTGTTCAACCGGTACCCACCCTGACGGCTATCGTTTCGGACACAGCATTATGTTCCCAGCGAAAAGCGGCATGTCGTTCCATCTCCGGGAGTTACTTGACATCTGAACATTGCCAATTTCCGACGATGCAGGCGATGCCGGGTGTCGAGCAGATCAAGCCTTCCTTGTCGGACTGGCTGCAAATGCTGCAACCATCAGTTAATGATCTGCAGGTCGGGTGGGCCTTTATGAATGCCTGGAGCTTGTTGTCCGGGGTGGCGGGCGTCGGCGCTGCTGCACCACTGCCCGCAGGCGGAGGCATCGGGGCGCTTTCTTCGGAATATGCGCCATGAGACAGGAAGAGTGCGAGGAGAACGGGTCTGGCAAGAACGGAAAGTGGCTTCACCATGTGCTGTCGTCCCCTGGTCATTGGGTTGCGAACCTTACATTTCTTGGCGCGCTGTAAACCCGCCCGCCGTCATTCGATCTGCGCATCCAGCTGCTGCGCGACGGTCTCATAGTGGCGCGACGAGGCGGCATTCCCCTATTTGGCGTAAAGGGTGGCAACGTCGCGAGCAGCCTTTGCCGCCGCGCGGAAGGCGTCGAGCCTGACTTGCGGCTCCAGTTCCGCATCGCTGCCGATATCGCCATTCTTGAATCGGCCGACCCGATAGCCTTCGTCGTCGATCACGCCGATGACAGGCACACCGGCCTGCATCTCCCCAAAGAAAGCCGGACCGGCACGATCGCCGTCGCGGCGGCGCAGCATTCCCGGTCCGGACGCCTTGTTGTCGGGACAAGCGCCGGTCCAGTAGGTCGGGCCAGCCGTGAGGGACGCGGGGGAGACGAATTGGCAATGGCTTGCCGGATCCTTGGACCATGCCGGCCCGCCAGACGGCTCCTGCGCCTGCGAGGGGGTTGCGCACCACAGGGATGTGACGACCGCCAGGGCGGATGCGGCCATCGGTAATTTTTGCTGCTGCAACTCTGTGTCTTCCTCTTCTGGTCCGGCCTCACTCCATCCCACGACCCCTGCTAAATTTCCAGCCGGGCTTAAGGCGAGCGGCAGGCTTTTGCGACTGATTTCATGATCCTGACACGATGCAGAGCTTGTCGCGTTGCGGCATCAGACAGCCGCAGACGCGCCCCCTCCGGCAGATTGAGATAGCTCCCTCTGCGCGTGAGCCGCATCGTGGTAACGGCTGACGAGCGCGCTGAATTCCGCCGCCTTCATGCCGCGAATGCCCATTGCCCCGATCGTGACGAGGCGCTGCTTGCGGTCGATCTTGCTGTAGAGCGCCCGCCGCTTCTTTGCGGGGAGCGAGGCGGATGGCGCCAACCAGAGGCGAAGCGCAAAGCGGTTCGAGGCATGGACTTGATGGGCGTCAATATCCGTCCAGGCAACCGGGCCGTCGAGCGTCGAGGCCCGCAACTCTGCCGGTGTCAGGATCAAGAGCGGTTGGCCCGCCGATTTGTGAAGATAGAGCGCGTAGAGGCTGCAAAGGACGACGCCGGCTGCGGCGATGCCGGATACCAAAGTCCGGGCGGATTGATCATGCGCAAAGCCGATCTCCGCCGCAAAGACTGTCACCATCAGCCCGAAGCCTGCGAAGATGGCCGCGACGATCGCCATCGTCCAGATCATCGGCCTGACATTGTTGTAGAGGATCGTTTCGCCGGGTGCGGCCGCGGCAAGAGCTTCGAGCGCCTGCCGGCGGGCCGTGCGTAGATTGCGCACCTGCTCCAGGTAATCGCCGCTCAGCTGCAGGCAAAGTGCCTTCCAATCCGAGAAGAGCCCGCAGGCGAAGGTGAGGCCGGCTGGTTTCGGCGCGCGCGTTGCGAGGTTCAGCAATCTCTCGTCGACTGTGAGCCCCATCGCCTGAATGCGCTGGATGGTCGGTGGGTGCGTATCGGTCGGATGCGGTTGTCGGTCTTCGAGCAGGGAGACAGGATCGGGCCAGCCATTGACGCGAACGAGTTCCGAGGTCTCGGCAACCACGTCAAGCGCAGGCTCGGAATCATCGGCAGCAAGCACTCCATCGGCGGCAAGGCTGAAGACGTGGTCGAGGGCAGGGGCGATCAGCCCGGTTCTGACCAGGGCGGAGGCCGCGCCGACGGTCGAGCTGGAGCGGGCGCCGCTTCGGTCGGCCTCGAACTCGCGAATGCGGCTCCAATGGTTCACCGCATGATCGAACTGCTGGAGGGCGTGAAAGCCGAGCATGGCTGCCGGATAGAGGACAAAACTGCCGCCATCGCCGCTCTGCAGGGCCGTCAGCGATCGCCAGAGGCCGGCATAGATCGGTGTGAACCTCTGGCTGTAGAGCGTATCCTTGCCGGAAAAATGCGCCAGTTCGTGGCCGATGATGGCCGCGACCTCTGGCTCGTCGAGCAGGTCGAGATAGGGCGCGGGGAGGTAGAGCGTTCGCCCGCGGATGATTTCTTTTTCCGGCCAGAGCCGCATTTCGCTTTCGGTGACGAAGAAGCCCTTGGTAAGGCCGACGATGACGGTATCCGGTTGCACGGCTTCCTGCCGGTCGGCAAGGTCGCGGACGAAGCGGAAGAGCCCGGGCGCGTCGGCTTCCTCCACCCTGCGCCCGGAAATATCCATCGGCTGGGAGGTGAAAAGCGCAAAGACGTTCTTGAGGCCGCGCAATGCCAGGAAGGCGCTGTAGGCCGCAAGCCCGGCAAGGCCGAGGGCCAGGACGAAAAGCCTCGCGCTGCCCGACGAGAAATCTGCCCACAGGCCCATGCTGACCGCCTCGAACACGGCTGCGCAGACCACGCCGGCGCAAAATCCGATGATGAGCGCCGCAAGAATGAAAGGCAGGATGACGCGCAGGCGCCCGAAACTTGCGATCAACTGCTCCTGGGATCGCCGCGCCCTCGAGCCGCTGACAGCAGCGGTGGCAAGCCCGAACATGCCGCTGGCAAACGCCAGGATCGCGCCGCCCATCGTGCCCCAGGTAAGCGGCCGGCGGATCGAGGAAATCTCCAGATCCTCTTGCGCTTGCTTCAGCGCCGCCTCGATCTGCGAGACGGCGACCATCGCCGAAACGGTCTGCTGCCCCGCTTCCGTCTGGAAGGTCAGCATGGTCATCGGATCGGTGGCGGCGATTTTCCTGATCTCGGCCAGCGTCGCCTCAAGCTCCTGCGACTGTTCTTTCGATTGTGTCGCCGTCTCGGACGCTCTCTCGGCTTGCCATAGCCCGAGACCGAACAGTGCGGCTGGAACGATCACCAGCCAGAGAAAAAGGCCCACGGTGTGGGGAAGCCTGATTATCCGCATCGTCCCTCCCTGATCGGGCGCCGATCGACCCTCGAATATTCCCGTATCAATTGTACGGCGTGAACCGATATCAGCAGCATTTCAAAAAATCGACGTTCGATCCGGGGTTGTCCACCATTGAGACAGGCTGATGTCTATCAAGCGATTCCGTGATATAATTTCAATCTTCCAAGCGGCCTTGTCAGCCGTGGAGTTTCGCCCACAGAGGCTTGTCCGATGAGTGAAATGGACGTGCTTTTTGCAGCCTTGCGACAGGCGGCCGATCCTGAGACGGCCGACTGTATCGAAAACGTCGTCAGGCGTGGCGCCGATCGCGATCTCAATCGCATCAACGCGCTGGCCTTTGCCGCGGCACATCGTCTCGATGAAGAGAAGGTGATCGCGGCCTTCCTCCATGCCGCCCGCATGGGGGCTTTCGAGATGACCTGGAACGTGCTTTGCCCCGGATGCGGCGGCGTGCTCGACAGTGGCGCGACGCTGAAAACCGTCGACCGGGACTGCTATCACTGCGCGCTCTGCGCTGCCGGCTACGAGCCGACCCTCGACGAGATGGTCGAGGTGACCTTCACGGTCAGCCCGCGGGTGCGCAGGATCGCTGCCCACGATCCCGACCGGCTGCCTTCGCTCGAATATTACCGGCAGATCTTTTTCAGCACCGGCGTCGACCTGCCCGACAATCTCGAAGAAAGATTCGCACACGTCCTTCTGGAGGAGGTCGAGCTGGAGCCGGGCGAGAGGGCTCTCGTCTCGCTGCAGCTGCCGGCGGCGTTCGTCATTATCTTCGATGCGGTGACGCATTCCGCCCAGTTCATCGACGTGCAGGGCGAACCGACCGACGAACGGCAAACTCTGTCGATGGTCCTCAGCAACGGGCATGCGCCGAACGAAACGCTTGTCCTGCGGCCGGGCCCGCTGCGGCTGACGCTGGAAAACCACACCGATCGCAGGGTGCTGCCGAATGTCTGCGTCGCGGGAGACGAGCTGCACGACATATTGGGCCACAGGCGACCCTTCCTGACGGCCAAGCGGCTCCTGACGAACCAGAGTTTTCGCGACATCTACCGGACCGATACGCTCGATGTCGATCAGCGCCTGAAGATCACCAGCCTGACCTTCCTTTTCACCGACTTGCGCGGCTCGACTGCGCTTTACGAACGTGTCGGCGATCTCTCGGCCTTCGATCTGGTGCGCACGCATTTTAGGGTTCTGCACGAGATCGTCGCGGGCGAAGCCGGCGCAGTCGTGAAAACCATCGGCGACGCCGTGATGGCGACCTTCCCGAGTCCGGACCGGGCGGTGGCGGCCGCACTCAGGATGCGCGAAGCCATGCTGCGGCTGAACGCCGAACGCGGCAGCGAGGATCTTCTCCTGAAGATCGGCATCCATGAAGGACCGTGCCTTGCCGTGAACATGAACGACCGGCAGGACTATTTCGGCCAAACCGTCAACATCGCCTCACGCGTGCAGGAGCTCGCCGAACCGCATGTGATCCTGACGACCGAGGCCGTGGTCGACAACGAGCAGGTCTCGGAGATCCTGCGCGACGGCGGCATCAGCTCTGTGTCGCGGATGGAGGAGCTTCATGGCATCGGGCGCGAGGTGCGGATATTTGCATTGTCGTGAGGGCTGCGGTTCGATGTCGTGTGAGTTCGCGTGTTTTCGCAGGCGGGCAGGGAGCGATGGGCGTTACCCTTAACTGTTCTACGCAGGTGCAGACTGACCCTTCCACCGGTTCGACCATGATATCGCGTGGCGCTCAAGCAACATCCACGACGCCCAGGCAAATAGCACGGACAGCGATCCAACGGTTACCATCGTGAAAAGGCCGCGCGAGAAGCTGAAGCCGATATCATCACTCAATTTCAAAAGGACGGCCCAAATCGGAAGATGGTAGAGATAAGCGCCGTAGCTGATACGGCCGAGGCCGCTTACGAACTTATTTTCCAAAATCTTCGGGAGCAGGCCTTTTGAGGCGAAGACGACCAGCGCGACCAGTGGCAACAACAGCGCTGCTTCCAGGATTACCCATTCAACGAAGTCGCCGAGGTCAAAGCCGGTTAATATGATCAATCCAGATATACCGACCGCCACGGACAACCAGACAAGCCGCCGCGGAGGACTCCACCTTTTTTCGGAGAGGAATGAGAGACTGGCGCCGGCCGCCAAGGCATCGATCGAATCGAAAGGCAGCGCATTGGCTATCTCGACCTTGCCAAGGGCAAACGCGAATATTCGATAGAGCAGCGTGCAGGAAATAAGTGCGCCGGAAAATTTCAGAAAATGGCGCGAAGGCAACGCCAAGATCACGAAGGGCCACATCAGATAGAATTGTTCTTCGACAGCGAGTGTCCAAAGGTGCTGCAGCGGCCAGGGCTCGGGGCCGTGTAGTGCATACCAGAAATTCGAGAGGAACAATGCGTGCCACGGCAACGATTCACGCATCATCTTGAAATGCAGCCAGTGTGCCAGGAGTACGAAACATCCGAGCATGAAGAAGTACGGCGGCCATATTCTTGCAGCTCTTCGAATAAAGAATCTAGCAATGGTCGCTGCCGCGTTTTCGTCGCCGCTTCTGGCTTCCAGGAGGATATTTGTGATTAGAAAACCGCTCAACACGAAGAATAGCCGGACGCCAACATGTCCTAAGTCCGAACTTTCCTCCCAGAAATGAGAGTAGAAAACCGACAACAGGGCAATAGATCGCAATCCGTCTAGTTGAGGCTTCCTCAATCAACGCTCCGATATTTTCATTGATCATGATAGGCAGAGGAAAAACCGCAAGCAAGTCATGTATCGGCTCCAAGCAATTCTTCGTTCGCTCGCGCATGGGCGCTCGACGCAAGGAGCGGCAACTGCTACCGAATTTCCGCCGTAAGGGTGGGACTTTAGTCCGATTGAAGGCGGTGATCGGCCCGCTAATTTCTATTGAGCTGATGACTCCAGAGTCAGCATGAAAAGGGTGTCTTATTGTCCCGAGCTCGAGCGCCCTTTTCAACTCTTTCTCCTCATCAGCCGCCAACACCCCTTGGCGGCTTTTTCGTATTTCCAGTGCTTAGCGAAGCCCGCTCGAACACGGGTGGTGGGAGAGGCTCGGCGTATAACTGGCTTATTGCTCTCTCATCCGAAACGGCTGCAGTTTCAAGCGATCGTGAGTCATCGCGGCGCCGGCAGCAAGCAGAAATGGGGGCATTTCGATGGGGTTTACTGAAGCTGTTCGCTCAGTTCTGAAAGAAAATATGCAACCTTCTTAGGCGACCTTTATTGAGGCAGGTAACCAACCTGTCGGAATGACGTTCCTTTTATGCCATTTCTCTGCATCGGGGTGGCCCGGGTCCGCGACAGACCCGGGCCTGACCGGCCTACTTGACCTCAACCACGGTCAGCTTGCCTTCGACGCGGTCGGCGACGAACTCGATGTTCTGGCCTGCCTTCAGCTTCCCGAGCATCGCGGCATCCTTGACGCGGAACACCATCGTCATGGCGGGCATGTCGAGATTCTCCAGGTCTTCGTGCTTGATGGTGACCTTTTGCGCCTTGGCATCGACCTTCTCGACGATGCCCCTGGTGTATTCCTGTGCGATTGCGCCTGCAGCAGTGCCGACAGAGAGCAGGAAGGCGAGGGTGATCTTGATTGCAGTTTTCATTTTCGGTCTCCTTTCGGGATGTGTCATTCGGCAGCGACGCTGACGTCGCCGTGCATGCCGGCCTCGTAGTGGCCGGGGATCAGGCAGGCGAACTGGAATTCGCCGCCGGTGGTGAACTTCCAGACGATCTCGCCGGACTGGCCGGCCGTCAGGCGGAGCGAGTTCGCATCGGCATGTTCCATCTCGGGGAATTTCTCCATGACCTTCTTGTGCTCCAGGATCTTGTCTTCCTGGTCGAGCACGAATTCGTGGTCGCTTTGCCCGGCATTCTTGATGGAGATCTTGACCGTCTGGTCCTTGCGAACCTTGATCATGGCGGGCTGGAACAGCATCTTGCCGTCCTCGGTTTCCTTCATGCTGACGCGAATGGTCTGGGTGACCTTCGACTTGTCGCCGGGCTCGCCGACCGCCATTTTTTCACCGTGCCCGCCGGCATGGTTGCCGGAAGCAAGCGCTGGGCCGGCGATGGCCGCAAGAGCCAGTGCGAGAGTATGAATTTTCATTTCAAGTCCTTTGGTTGCTGGGGATTTGCATCAGCCGTGCTGCATCGACTTCGGCGTGATGGTGGTGTTTGCGTCCTTGGCCTTGGTCGCGTCCGGCAGGTCGCCGGTCCACTCCCAGGCCTGGGTGCCGGGCGGGTTTTCGTACCAGCCCGGATCGGCGTAATCGTCCGCCGAAATGCCTTCGCGGACTTTCACGACGGAGAACATGCCGCCCATTTCGATGGGGCCGTGCGGACCCCAGCCGGTCATCATGGGCACGGTGTTCTCGGGAATGGGCATTTCCATTTCGCCCATATCGGCCATGCCTTTGGTTCCCATCGGCATGTAATCAGGTTGAAGCTTGCGGATTTTTTCGGCGAGCTTCGACTTATCGGCCCCGATGAAGGTCGGGATGTCGTGGCCCATCGCATTCATCGTGTGATGCGACTTGTGACAATGGATCGCCCAGTCGCCGAGATATTTGGCGTCGAACTCGTAGGCCCGCATGGCGCCGACGGGAATGTCGATGCTGACCTCCGGCCAGCGGGCTTCCGGCCGCACCCATCCGCCATCCGTGCAGGTGACTTCGAAATCATAGCCATGCATGTGGACGGGGTGGTTGGTCATGGTGAGGTTGCCGACCCGCACCCGGACACGATCGTTTTTCGAGACCACCAGCGGGCTGATGCCGGGAAAGACCCGGCTGTTCCAGCACCACATGTTGAAGTCGGTCATTTCCATGATCCGCGGCACGTATGAGCCGGGATCGATGTCATAGGCGTTGAGCAGGAAGACGAAGTCGCGGTCGACGCGCATGAATTTGGGGTCTTTGGGATGAATGACGAAAAAGCCCATCATGCCCATCGCCATCTGCACCATCTCGTCGGAATGCGGGTGGTACATGAAGGTGCCCGACTTCACGAGGTCGAACTCGTAGACGAAGGTCTTGCCGACGGGAATGTGAGGCTGCGACAGACCGCCGACGCCGTCCATGCCCGAAGGCAGGATCATGCCGTGCCAGTGGATGGTCGTATGTTCCGGCAGCTTGTTGGTGACGAAGATGCGGACGCGGTCGCCTTCGACAGCCTCGATCGTCGGCCCCGGCGACTGTCCGTTATAGCCCCAGAGGTAAGCAGTCATGCCGTCGGCCATCTCGCGCTCCACCGGTTCCGCGACGAGGTGGAATTCCTTGACGCCGTTGTTCATCCGATGTGGGAGCGTCCAGCCATTCAGCGTCACGACCGGCTGATAGTCAGGCCCGGAGGTCGGATGCAGGGGCGGCTGCATGTCGGCCGATTCCATGGTTGGTGCGTCCGGCAAGCCCATTGCCGAGGTCTTCGTCCAGGCTCCGGCCGCCATCAGGGCGGCACCGGCGCCGAAGAGTTGTCTTCTGTTGAACATGTGAAAATCCTTTTTCAATGACCGCCGCCGTTCTCGGACGACGAAGCGGCCTCGGTCCCGGCCGATGCCGCAGAGGTACCGCCGCCATAGACGGCGGGCGCGAGGCTGACGTCGGCGAGCCAGAAGTCCCGCTTGGCGTTGACGGAGAGCAGGATGGAGTTGATCTTGTCGCGCGTGTCGGTGAGTAGCTCGAAGGTGTTGGTGATCATGCCGTTGTAGGAGAGGAGGGATTCCTCCTCGACCTTGGTGCGCAGCGGAACGACATTGTTGCGGTAATGGCGGGCGATGTCGTAGTTCGACCGATAGGCCTCATAGGCCGACCGCGCTTCCGAGCGGACGTTGACGGCCTTCTCCGCCAACTGATTGGCCGCACGAATGTAGCCGAGCTCGGCCTTGCGCATGCGGGCCTTGCCGGTGTCGAAGATCGGGATTGAAAATTCCAGCTCTCCGGTCGCCGTCGTCTCCCATTTCTTGTCGCCGTCTTCCCCAACCTCCCTCTCGGACTCGGCTCCGGCGAGGATCTGGAGATCGGTGACGTAGCGGGTCGCTTCCGTCAGGCCATAGGAGCGCGCGGTGGCTTCCAGTTCGAGCCTGGCGACCTGGAGATCGATGCGGTTGCCGAGCGCTTCCGCCTCGATCGTATCGCGCTTCATCAGCGCCTTCGGCAGGGGCGGCAGGCTGTTCGGCACCTGGAATTCAGTATCCGGCCCCCAGAGGCCCATCTGCCTTGTCAGCTCTTCCTTTGCCAGGCGGGCGGCCAGGCGGGCCTTGGCGGTTTCACCGGCGAGTTCGGCTGCGAAGACATGCTCGCGGGCCTGCGCGCCCTTGGTCATCGCCCCGGTCTCGCCAAGCTTCTCGGCAAGCTCGGAGGCTGCATCGGCGGCCGCCTGGGCCCGCTGGAGCTGGGTCACATTCTCCCAGGCGGCGACGGCGTTGGTCCAGGCGCGGCGCGTGTCGGCCGCGAGCTGCAGCGTGCGGACCGCAGCATTCAGCTGGGCCTGGCGGAAACGCGTATCGGCAATCTCGATATCGCGCTTCTTGGTCATCAGCGCCAGGAGATTGGTGGTGATCGCGCCTTCGATCGTCTTGAACGCTCCCAGTTCCGGCGTGCCGATGCCGGAGAAGCCGATGGAGGCCGTCGGGTTCAAGAGCATGGTCGATTGCCATGCGTCGGCGGCACTTTCGCCAAGATCGGCATAGGCGGCCTGCAGGCCCTTGTTGTTGATGAGGGCGATCTGGACGGCCGTTTCCGCGTCCAGCGTCTTCCTGCCGGCAAGGAGCGCTTTCACCTTGGCGGAGGCCACTTCGGCTTCCTGCCGGTTCTGTACCCAGACGGTCTGTTTGGAGGCGGCACCGCCGACCTTGGCGGAGACGGTCGTGAAGCCTGCCTCTTTCGCCGCATATTCGGCACTGCTGACGCAGCCTGCAAGGACGAGGGGCAGGGCTGTGAGGGCAGGAAGCTTTTTGATTATGCTCATGAAGCGTCTCCCTTTTGCGGAGACTGCTCTTCGTTCTGCTGCCCCCAGGGCTTGGGATCGACCGGCTGGCGGGCGACAAATCCCGAGACGGGCGAACGATACCGGAGCGGCCGGACGGAATAGGCCTGCCCGATATCCACGGGTGCAATGACATCTGGAGGTAGCGTGGATGCGCAGCCGCCCGCAACAAGCGGCAGCCCCACCAGCAATATGGAAGGTTTCATCTTAAAAATCCGAATAATAGACATTCACGGGCAGGCGCGGTTTCACCACGGCATGCCTTCGGACC
Organism: Rhizobium sp. BK650; assembly: GCF_014195325.1. GTDB lineage: Bacteria > Pseudomonadota > Alphaproteobacteria > Rhizobiales > Rhizobiaceae > Rhizobium. The sequence continues at coordinate 88,258 of NZ_JACIBK010000003.1, forward strand.
CGCAGGTGCGGGGAGTCGCTATTCAGATCTTGGGCGGGCGATGAAGGGGTGGCAGTTCGCCGAGGATGCTCTGATCGTCGGCGAAATGGCGGATCGAAGAGATGATCGGTCCGCCGATCTCGTGCACTTGCCCGACGATGCCGAAGCCGCCGCAGAAATCCTTGCAGCATTGCTGCTTGGAAAGCTGTTCGTCGTCGCTTGGCGTCGAGCCGTGATCATGCTCGATGGAGGCATTCTGGACGACGCCGTGATCGCCCGAGGCGGCATGATCCTCGCCTGACATGGCGTGGTGATCGTGCCCGCCTGCCGATATTGCCGGCGGCTGCAGATCGGGGAAAGCCGAACCGTGCATGGCGGCATTGGCATTGGACAGCGTGTATCCCGCCAGCGATACGATGATCACCAGCCGCACGAAAAGGAGCAGTCTGCCCAGCGCGTTCAGATACATTTCGCCCATAACTCCGGAGCTGCCATCGGGCCGCTCCGCTTCACTATCCTCTACAGGCCTTCCTATGATTCGTGATCCCCAGGAGGCCGTTCGGATCTGCGTCTAGAGCTTCCCCCTACTGGAAGGTCAATATCCTTATCGCGCCCGATTGCGGTTTTCTCCGTGTCGGCGCTTCAAGCCGCGGTCTGGTCGTTGCGCGGCAGGATCATCCGGTCGAGTGTTGCGTCCCGCCTGATCAGCGTATGCCAGGCTGCAGCGGCGAAGTGGAGGGCGACCATCGCCAGGATGATATACGAGCCGACGACATGGAGCGGTGCTACCGAGAAGGTCAGGTAGCTGGCGACGAAGCCAAGCGTGGCCTGGGCGATGATGACGGCATAGAAGCCGAAGTGGAGGGCCTTTGCCGGCAGCTCCGAGGCCGCCGGCGATGCTGGCGGTGAGGGCGGGCGCATGATCCTCAGCAGGAGCCGTAAGCCCATGAAGGCCCCGATCGCCATGCCCGTATAATTGTGGACCAGGTGCTGAAAGACATCGAAAGACGAGGGCTGCATGCCCAGGTGCACCGCATGGTGGATCCGCTCGATGCTGCCTCCCGTCAGGTATTGCACGGGCAGCAGCCCGGCGATCAGCCAGTGAAGGGCGATCTGGGAAGTCCTGTAACCGTCGCGCATCCGATCCTCCAAATGGGGTGGAGGATGCCGTGTCTCGGTAAAGATTGGGTATCGGCAACGGAAACGCCCGCTTTCTCGTGGCACCGCTATGCGCTTTGGCTTGAATTGCTCTCCCCAACCAGCTCCCATAGATCCACCTTCTCAGCACGCCCCTTGAGCTGCACCAGACCCAGCGAACGCATTTCGAAACAGTCGCCGACCGCCTCGCGGATGGCGGCGCTGACGAGGATCGAGGTGTCGTAATCCTTGTTCAATCCCTCCAGCCGCGAGGCGACGTTGATCGTGTCGCCCATGGCCGTGTACTGCTGGCGCGAAATCGCGCCGAAGCTGCCGACGACGGCGGGGCCGGTGTGGAGGCCGAAGCGGGTGACGAGTTCGGGGCGGCCATTCTGCCTGTTTTCCGCGTTCAGTTCGTCGACCGCCCCTTTCATCGCGAGCGCGCAGCGGCAGCCGTGCTCGGCATGATCAGCATCCTCGACGGGGGCATTCCACATGACGAAGATGGAGTCGCCGAGATATTGCACGACGGTGCCGCCATGGCGTTCGGCTGTTGTGTTCAGGAGTTCGAAATAGGCTGACAGCGTATCGACCACTTCTTCGGGCGAATGCTGCTCTGATATGCTGGTGAAATCCCTGATATCGGTGAAGAGCACGGTCACATCCTGCCGTATGCCCCTGAAGACCGTTCTTCCCTCGGGATTAACGATGCGCCTTACGACTTCGCGCGGCACATAGAGGGCAAACTGGCTGATGGCGTGCCGGCTGGCCGCAAGCGCGGTCCCCAGCGTATTGATCTCGGTGATCCAGGAATGCGTCACGGGCTTGCCGCCGAAGTCGAGGTCGCCGATGCGGCGAGCCTCATCCGCAAGCCGATTGAGAGAGCGGCTGACCATGCGCGACAGCGTCACCGACGCGACGACGCCTGCGACCAGGAAGCCGCTCGCAACCAGCAGGTTGCGCACGAGCAGCCGGTTGGCTTCCGCCACCAGATCCTCCATTGGCACGATGATGGCCGCCGCACTTCCCTTGAACAGGCCGTCGACGCTAACAGGGGCGACCTGCACGAGATGGGTCTCGCCATCGAGCGAGATACGGGCAAGCCCGCCATTGGCGAAGGCCGGATCCTGCCTGAGCCCGTTCACGGTTTGAAGGCTCGTGTCGAAGCCGTTGGCCGTCGCCTCCATGGCACCGGCACGTCTCGACCAGATGTCGATGATCCTGTTCATGATATCGGGGTCGGAATGGGCGACAAGATCGCCGCCGGCATCGACGATATAGCTGCGGGCGCGCGGCGAGATCGAGCGCGCATCGAGAAGACGGCTGACGGTCTCCAGATGAATGTTGATGCCGACGATCACCTGGGCATTGTCCTTCATCGGTGCGGCGATCGTCAGCGTCGGAACCTTGAGCGTGCTGGTAATATAGGGGCCGACGGAAACCGGCATGCCATCCTGGACGGCCGCCTGGTACCAGGGGCGCTGGCGCGGATCGAAGGAGGAATATTCAACAGAGCGTTTCTCGATCAGGTTCGCCTTGCTGTCGAGAAACTCGAACATCGATATGGGATCGGCGCTGTCTCTTTTGGCGATCGTGCGGATGGCAAAAGCCGTGCCGTCGGGCGCTGCGAGGATGCGCCTGACATCCTGCCTTTCGGTGTTGATGAACTGCAGATAGGAGCCGTCGGGGTAGCCGGCATAGACGCTCGTGGCATCAGGCACGTTGTGCAGGACTTCCCGGAAGAATTCCTGTTTTGCCTTCATATCCTGCGGAGGCGGCGTCGAGATCTGCGGCAGGGCGGAGGCGAAGGCCACCGCTTCCACCCCGCCCTGCAGCGTATTGCGATATCCCTCGATCAGCAGCTGGCTCATCTCGCGCATCTGCCGGGCGCCGGCCTGCACCGCGGCATCGCTTCCATGCCGGAACGCCATCCAGATGATTGGCGTCGACGTGCAGAGCAGCGATGCTACGACCAGCACGCCGAGATGCACCCTCAGAGGTTTGGACCAGTGCACGCGCTTTCCCTCGAAAGGCGGACGCATTCAGCGCCAGCCATTTGCCCTGACTATCAGGGCTCCTCCAGCCGCGCAGGAACGGGTGTCGCCAATTCCCGCAGCTAACTGCTTTTTGAGGAGCTGCACAAGCCATGCTTGCGAGGCGCTCATGTGGGACGGGCTATCCGATAAGGCCGACGGGGTCAGGGCCTGATACAAGATTCTTCTGTGGTTGTTCTTGCGCATTACTCGCGCGGGGCGCGCAGCAATGCTAGAGAACGCCTGCCAACTGGGGTTACATCATGAAAAAACTCATCCTCGCCGCGGCTCTTGCCGCAGCGCTTACCGCTTGCGCGAAAAGACCTGACGCCATCGTCCAGGCCGACATCCCGATGCAGGCCTATACCAATCTCAGCTGTCCGCAGCTTGCGCAGCTCCACACGACCGAAAAGAAGAAGCTCGACGACCTGTCGAAGCAGCAGATCTCCGCCGCCAACGGCGACGCCTTCGGTGTGTTCCTGGTGGGAGTGCCGATCGGCAGTGTTGCCGGCGGGGATAAGGAAGGCGAGGTCGCGGTGTCGAAGGGCAAGGTTTCTGCGATGGAGAGCGCGGCGTTGTCGAAGGGGTGCAAGTTGTAGGCGAGGGGATGAGGCAGGAGGGGATGCTATCGGCGAGAGCACCGGCGTGCGGCCCTCTCCACCCTCATCTCTGTGCTTGTCACAGAGATCCAGCCACCGCGCGTCTGCGCGGTGAATGAGTCATCTGAGGTGAGGGGTGTCGCAAGCCCAAAGCTTCCGGCAGATGCCGGACGGAACTGCGTATTTACGATGTGGAGTCCCATGAGATGATGATGGGATGGTAGTACTATAGCAGCAATCAACCCCATGCGGACCCAGCAACGCGCTGCGAATTGAGTTTTCTTCCAAGGCAAGTCAAAGAATTGAGCAGCATCGCCGAGCGGATAGGAACATGTTTTTATCCAGTGCACCTTGGACCATAGGCCCACTTCCAATCATCGCGACCTTGTGGGCGGGATACGTGCTCGCCGCCGCAATTTTGTCCCGTCAGAGCGTCAACACAAAAGTAGTGGTATCAACGTTCGCGTTTTTTGTGGGACTAGTCCCGCTCGCGTCTCAGCTGTGGATTGTGGGCAATTTCGGTCTGGTCCTCGTCGTGAATCAATTTCTCATTGCGGTCGCCTTCGTTTCATCGCTCATTTTTATCAACATACAAAGTTCAAATCCCCAGAAAGTTCTAATAAAGGATCTCGATATCAATGATATATCAAAGAAAACCTTATTTATACTTGTTGTCCTCGGTTTAATTGACTTCCTGTTTATTTATTTTCGCCCGACGGAGCGCTGTAACGCGGGACGTTGCGCTCTATTGGAGATGTTAATTGGAAGCAGAAGCTCGATATTCGGAAGCCTGTATTTTGCTGATATTTTTGGTAGCTCTGCGACTGCTTTGGCTTTGGTCGGATTTTACGCAATATTAGTGAATCTCATTCGCCGAAGCCGGCAAAGGCGCTAGCCGTGCAAAGCTTGGTTTCCACGGCCACAGCGATTTAACCGATAAGTCGCTGCAACTGCTGTGCTTGAGCCTCGTTACGAAGCAGATGATGATGGGGGATCGGCCTCAACTCGCCGGTTTGACCTTTTTCGGACTTTTGCAACCTCTGCTGCACCGCACGATTTACGTGTAAATCACAACCTGATACCGCTGCCTCTGGGTTGATATTCCGGGGGCGGAGTTAAATGGATACTGAGCATCTGTTCGAAGAACAGCAGCAATTTCACAGCGTTGATGATCTGATGCAAAAGGCAGCCGCCAATAAGGGCGAACTTTCTGGCATTGCCATCTCAGAGGATAAGGTCGTCAAAGAGGCAGAAGCGCTAGGCCTAATCAAAGTTCGCGAGGCAGACGGGTGGTCGATGCATGATACCGTTCATCTGACACCGCGTTCGCGGCTGAACGCTGGCCTGCCGCCGATAGTTCGCCGGCCATCCGCTGCATCCGTTGTACTGCATACGATTGCAGCTTTTGCTATGAGGGTCTTCGGTAAAAGCCGCACGAACTCTTAATGTCGGACGACGGTTGTCTCGCTGAGTTAACGCGTCTCGTCGTCACGGCGTCACGGCGTACAGGACCTTGAAGCAGCTCCATCTGTTCAGATGGCATGTCCGTCCCCACTTGATACCGGCAGTTCCTCTCGCGTGCCACCGCCAGAGACGCGTAGTCGCCTCCTTCTAATACACCGCACCCGGATCGCCATGCGTCAGGTACACCGGCTTGCCCTCTCCAAAACGGCACGAGCCCGGATGAATCTCCGACACCTGCAGCACGGCAACATCTCCCGATGGCTTGATGTGAAGGGCCGACAGGGTGTTTGTCGCGAAGGCGCCGGTGTCGATCGCGATCCGGTTCGGGAAAATTTCGACGTGTTCGCTTGCCGTAATCGTATGGCCGTGGACGACCATTTTTCCGAAGGATTCCGGCGAGTTGAGGAACTCGCCGCGGATCCACATCAGCGAATGAGAATCCTGCTCGTTCAGGGGAATGCCGGGCTTGAGACCGGCATGGACGAGGATGTGCCGGTCGAGTTCGACATAGCGCTCCGCATCGCGCAGGCAGGCCAGGTGCTCCTCGTTCATCCTACGCCGGATCTCGGCCGGGGTGATGGCTGCTCCCATGGGGAGGCCGTAGGAGAGCATCGTCTCGCCGCCGCCGAGATCCATCCAGTGTGCGGCGAGGCTCACCTGGGTGGCCGGGTCGGGCTCGCCAAGCAATCGAAGGGGTATCGCGTCGTGGTTGCCGCGGATCAGTTTCGATCCGGGAACCTCCCGCAACGTCCTGATGACGAGATCCATCGCCGCGCGGCTCTCCGGCCCCCGGTCCATGATATCGCCGAGGAAGACGATCCGATGGCTGATTCCCTCCTGGCGCGCCTTGCCCGCGATACCCGTCAGCATCTCGCCGAGCAGGTCGGCGCGGCCATGCACATCGCCAATGGCGAACGTATGGAGAGAACCGTCTTCGGTCATCGACACCTCCGTTTTGACTCCCGCTATGGGATGAAGTCTTACCAGATTTTCCGGGCATCTACCGGCGCCGAAACGCATTTGCTTCCTGTTTTTCGGCCAAGGCAGCGGCCATTTGCGCACGCAAATGTGAGGAGGCGCAGCGGCCTTGGCTGAGGATAAGACATAGAAATGCTTGACTATATCGGCAGGAATGTTTCCTTTGTGCGACGCAACATAGGAGCCACAATGGAACTCTCGTCAAAGCTCGTGAAATCCGTTGCCTACGACCCGTCGACCGGCGTGCTCGACATCGAGATCCGCCTCAAGGGACATCGCCGTTATTTCAATGTCCCGCCGGTCGTGTATGAAAACCTGATCACGGCGAGCTCGCCCGGCTGGTATTATACGCGCCACATCCGCGATGCATATCCGCGCTCGGCCGAAGGCGCCGACGGCCGCCTCGGGGCATTCAAGGCAATTCTCGGCCGTCGCGACCAGCTTTCCTGAATGCGGCGGGACGGCGGACGGCATTCGGGAGAAGCCGGCGTCGCCGTTGCCATTATCTGCGACGGCATGTTTGTCGCCGAGAAAGTTTTTCTGCCCGAAATTGACTTCCGTTGCGTTGCGAATAGAAGCCAGTCTGGGTGCTCGGAGGGGATATCTTGGCTCGTCGTTTCAGATCCGGCCTGTTGGCCGCAAGTCTCATGATCGTGTCTGCAGGCTTGGCCGCAGCAGAGGAGATGCCGGCGTTCTGGAAGAAATCCATGACCGCCGATCCGGCAACGAACCACTATGTCGCCGAGGCGATGAAGCCGCTCGACAATCCGGATGCGCAGAAATTGCGGGTGGTGAAGCTCGCCGATACGCTCGCCACTCTCTGCAGCGGGACGGCGCTCGACAAAAAGGCGCTCTACGCCTTCATGACCGAGACCCGCTTTGCCGACATCAAGGGCAAGGCCTATAACGAGGCCGCCTTCCTCGCCGACAGCACCTTCCGCTATTTCGACTATCGCGCGCTTGCCCATCTCTGCGCCGGAAGCGCTTATCTATTCGGCCCGGACGGGCATCTTGCGCCGGGATTGCTGAAGACCGGTAAAGCCGGCAAGGGAAGCAGACCGAAGATGAGCTACGATTCCGAAAACCCCTTCGTTTCCCTGCCGCCGCTGGCGCGGAAATCTTGACCGGAGCGCGAGGCGGATGCCTTGCGCGCCGCGGCAAATTTAGACAGCATCTCGCATGCCGACTCTCAAACAGCTCTCCATTGCCCTAGGCCTTCTCACCAGCGACCGGTCTCCGGTTCCCAATGAGGACGGCTGGGTAAACTATGTCTGGCGCGTTCAGCCGGCGCAGCAATGCCTCGATCTCGAGAAGGGCTATTGCAAACTCGTCGAGGGCAAATGGGACTGGAAGCGGCCGCAATATTACTCGTTTTCATTCCGCACGGACCCGCAGGCCAATTCCGTCATATCCCGCGTCTCGTTGCGAAACGAAGACCCTGATGATGACGATCAGGTCTGCATCGTCGCAAGTTTCCTCGATGGCGCCGGGGAGGAGATCGGTATTTTCTATGCCAATTGGCGCGCGCTGCCAGGCCGCTCCTATTCCCGCGAGGTACCGATCTGGCTGAGCAGGAATGTCGGCGAGATCGCGACCGTGGCCGTCGGCACGAAGCAATGCGATGTGAAGGCCAACCTGGACGCGCAGAATTTCAGCAGGATCCGGCTCGCGCTGAACCAGCGCTGACAGCGGGGGCTCTCAGGCTTTCAGCAGTCCTATTGAAAATTGCCGTCTGATGGCGGCGGCGGAAGCACATAGCGGGGGCCGCCGATCCTGCCGCCTTTTTTGACGCCGATCGTTCCTGTCGGGCGCGGGTCCGCCGGCTCATTGCGGAATGACGACACGATTATGAAAATCCCCACCGCAAGCGCAATGAGCGGCGGCGCAACGAACAGGATCAAGATGTAATGCAGTGGTTTCATCTGGTGTCATAAGCAGGTGAGTTTCTCACCTGAGCAGCGCTTTCTGCAGTCGTTGCAATCCGCAAGTTCCAGCGGCTTTCCTGTGTCCGCTCTCACTTACCCTGCCGATGCTGCAAAGTCGGCAGGAGACGAACCTTGATCTTCCTGTCATCCTACTCCGGCTTGTCATCAAAAGATATAACGATCGTCACATACCACAAACGGATGGCGGGTTAGTATTACAGCTAAAGAATTCCTCTGGAGTAACTATTATGGGTAATTTGTCAGGATAAGCGTCATCGGTAACTATGGTGCCTGCCTGAGTGTCGCATACCGCAGGCGAGCAATAGTCGTTAACATCGGGAATAATTCTATTTGGACGCCACAATGACCTGGACTTCCTTCGAGTGTAAGAAGGTACGGAAAGTAAAGTACCACGCGCGCGAGCGAACGCTCGATATCCTCTACGCCGATGGCGGCAGCGGCCAGGCCAGCGGCATCACGATATCCCGATACGAACAGCTGGTCTCCACGCGGCCCGAAGACCGGGACATCTTCTTCCTGAATATCATCGAGCCCTATGTCACCGCGCGCCAGCAGCCTCCGCGGTCTCCAGCCACGGTGCTCAAGTTCATTGCTGCGGCGCTGTTGCTGGCGGTATTATTGTGGTTTCTTTTCTAGCGCGTTTCCATTTTTCTCGGGCCGGCCGAAGCTCTATCTCTTTGTTTTCATAGGGCTTCTGTCTCAAAGTCACTTCGTATTTTTGCCGGAATTGTTCTTTTTATCGGCGCCATCACAATCGGGGCAAAATCCCCACGCTAAACTGCGTCGCGCAAACGGGCGCCCGTGGTTTGGCGCTCACGGCATGCGGAAAACAACAAGCGTGGCCGGCGAATCCCGATCGTCCGTCACGCTTTGGCAGAGAGGCTCGAAATGACGGACTTTGTGATGCGGTGGCTCCCTTGCGCGATCGCCGGACTATTGCTCCTGGCTGCGCCGCAGGCGAATGCCGCCCCGGCCTGTGATCCCGTGCAGGCGCTTGTGGCGCAAACCCCAGTCATCGAGCAGTCTCCCGTCCGGCTGATGAAGGCGCGGCAGCAGCAGAAAATCTCCGGCGCGCTCGATGTGGCGATCTTCGGGGATTCGCTGGCGGAGAACTGGGGGCCGGATCTCAATCGGGATTTCGGGGCCGCGACCATCGGAAACTTCGGCATCTTCGGCGACCATATCCAGGAGCTCCTCTGGCGCCTGAAGGAAATGCCGCCGGCAATTCAGCCCAAAAACATCGTCCTTATCATCGGAACCAACAACCTGTGGGACGGCTCTTTTGCCCCTTGCGGCGTTTCGCAGGGCATCGCTGCTGTCGTCGATCAGCTGAGAAGCCGTTGGAGCGACAGCAAGATCTATGTCGTGCCCATCCTGCCGCGCGGATCGGGCTTCACCTTCCGCGCCAAGGATCGCCTCGAAGCGAATGCGGGCATCGAACGGGAGCTCGCTGGAAAGTCCGGCGTGACGCTCGTCAAGATTGACGAGAATGCGTTGACATGCGGCTTTGCCAAGCAGGGATGCTCGAATTATGTCGTCGATAAACTGCATCTGGCGCCGGGTGGATACAGTATATTGAGGTCTTCGCTTGCGGAGGCCGGGCTGCGGTAGGTAGATTGGAAGACTTGTCTCCGGCTTGCTGTATTTCGGCAGCGCGGGAAGCTGGTTGCCCTTCATTTTTAGAGGTGAGATAGCGCGCCACATAGTATAGAAATATTTATATAATCTAAAATATTGCCGGGTTGCAACAGTATTGGGTATTCGTTAACTAAGACTTTGACTTCTGGTTGTGGCTGTGGAAGAAATCCCGCGTGCGCAGATTTTTTGTGGGGTTTTAATGGGAACGCTTGTAATTAGTTACACCGATGATGGCGCTTATTTGGGCCAGTTCATCAACGGAACAACATTTACCGGGGGATCAACAAATACATCCTCCCTGTCGATCGGTTCTTTCGACACGTCGCTAGGCGTTACTCTCGGATCGGGGCCGTCGTTTGATCCATACTTATCCGGCGATGCCACAATGTGGACCGCCTATTCCTCCGGCGTGACTTCCAATTCACCGCTGAACGCGAATGTGACCGCCCACTTTGTCAAAGTGTATGGAGGCCATGGCGATGATCACGTTGAGGTAACCGGTTCAACTTTTGCCGACATCATTACGGGTGCAGGCAATGATTACATTTCCGTCAGTGGCTCCTTTGGAAGCGCCTTCTTAAATGGCGGCGCTGGCGCCGACATAATGATTGGCGGAACGGAGATGGACGACTATTCGGTCGATGATGTTGGCGATCAGGTGATCGAACTCGGCGGCAACTTTGGTTCTCACGATAGCGTTCACACAACACTCCTGACCTATACTCTCGGGGCGAACATTGAGGACCTCGACCTGCGGAGGGGGGACTCATCGGGTTATGGCAACGAACTCGACAACCGCATCACGGGAAGCGATGGCAATAACATCCTCAACGGCTTCGCGGGCAATAACGTGCTCGAGGGCAGAGAAGGCAACGACAAGTTCCTCGTCACAAGCGACCAATCGCGCAACGCAATCTTCGGCGGCACCGGCGACGATACGCTGGTCTACAAGCAGGGCTTGGGCGGAGGAGAGCTTCCCTGGGCATTCGACCACGGCCAGTCAGCCATATTCGATGGTGAAGACGGCAACGACTCTGCAGCACTCGACTTCTCGCTTGCGCAATCCGTGACCGCAACGGTGAACGGCAGCACGGTCGTCTACGATATCCTCGGCGCTGACGGCTACCACTCGAAGGTCTCGCTGACGTCAGTCGAGCGCGTGACCATCGTCGGTTCGGCCGCAGCCGACACATTCTACGGCACATCGGGCAATGACTGGATCGACGCCGGCGCCGGTGCCGATACGATCCATGGCTCTGCAGGCGACGATGGCTATGTCTTCGACAATATCGGCGACCGGGTCGTCGACGAAGCGGCCGGCGGTGGTACGGATACGATCTGGGCTTCGGTCAATGTCAATCTCAACGACAATGCCTTCGTTGAAAATCTCCGCCTCTCCGGCAGCGCGATCAAGGGCATCGGCAACGGCCTTGCCAACATGATCACCGGCAATGCTGCGGCCAACATCATCGCCGGCGGCGCCGGCAATGACAGCCTCTATGGCAAGGGCGGCGCCGATACGTTCCATTTCAACGAAATGGGTGCTGCCAACAAGGATTCGATCTGGGACTTCGATGCCGACGACAAGATCTCGCTCGGCTCCGTCTTCACCGGCCTCGACAAGAACAATGACGGCATCGTCGATGACGACGCCTTTCTGGTGCTCGTCAAGAATGGTCCGAAGGTCAGCGGCGATCATGCGGTCCTGACCTACAATGCCGCGACAGGCGTGCTCTCCTACGATCACGACGGCGCCGGCAAGGATGCCGCCCAGGACATCGCCTTCGTCGGCGTCAACAAGGCCTTCTTCGACCACAGCGACATCCTGATCAACAGCTCGCTGCTGGTCTGAGTAACGCAGGGACTGCATTTGAAACGGCCGGCTCTCGCCGGCCGTTTTTGTCATCGAGCCGTGCGATCGCCGAACCTCTGCGTGTGGCGGCATGGCTTTTGCAAGGTTACCGATATTTCAGTTCATCGGGAACCAGGCGTCATGAAATGGGACACTTCGGCATCGTTCGATCCTGTCATCCTCCTCTTCGACGACGGGGACAAGCGTGTGGTTGTCCGAACGGTCGGAGAAGCAGCCAACGCGCTGATGAAGGATTTTCCGTCTGACGACGGAGAGGAATTCCTGTCTGCCGTCAAGGCCTGCCTGGACGTGATGACCGGCAAAGCCGAACCTGACCAGCTCAGGGCGGCGATCATCCGGGCCGCAGATGAAGCCGGCGTTACCGCGCTTGTAGTTCTTCATTGACCTGCAGGAGCGCTCCGGCGATTGGCACGTCAGTGGCGATGAGCGGAGTGGACCCTCCCGCCGTGCTCGGCCCTGACGAGGTGGTGGGAGGCCCGTCAGCATGAGGAATCGTGCCTCAACCTGCCGCAAAAGGGCGAGGGGCGGGTATTTAACCTTACCGGTTCACCTTGATTGGACTTTCTCCCGGCCTCGCGGCTCTGCGCGATTTACGTGCAATTTTCAACTTGATACCGCTGCCCATCGGTTGAGGTTTCCGGGGCAGGTGGAATGGGTATTGAGCAGTTATTTGAAGAAACGGAGCAAGTTTACGACATAGACGAGTTGATACAGGCCATTGCTGCAGACGGGCGCGAGCTTTCCGGTCCTGCCATCTCCAAGGACAAGACCGTTCAAGGAAACGATTTTTCTTGGGCGCTCGGACGTCGGAAAGGCGATGGTTGGTCCGCGAGAGATGAGATCCGTCCACCGCCGGCTTCCCGTCCGAAGGCTGGTCTGCAGCCGATCGTCCGCCGGCACTCTGTCATGCCAGTTGCTTTGCATGCGGTAGCGGCTTTCATTGCAAAGCTCTTCGGCAGGAAAGTTCTCGCCGGCAGATGGTGATCGGGAGCCCTAAATCTGTCGTCTCATGTTGATGTCGCTGGCGACCTGATAGATGCCGAAGCGCAGCTCGCCCACTGATCCCTCACACGAAAGGATTGTGAAGCCTCGGACTTTAGTCCGATTACATATCGCAGTCCGTGCGCTACTTTCTGTCGAGCTGTCCGTTCAGAGTCAGCGTGGAATAGGTGTTCAGAGTCGACATAAAAAGGGCGTCCCTCCCTGACCGGGGGACGTCCTTTTACTTTGAAATGAAGATTCCGCCGCTCCTCGCCGAGTAGAGCAGTTATCTTACGATTCCCCTTTTAAGTCAGGAGAATCTCCGCTAGGCCGCCAGTTGCCAGGCCAGTCGCGGATTACCAATCTTGCGAATGACCGGTGCCCCGATCTTGGCGACTCCGGTCCCGCCGGTATTGCACAGATGCCGCAAAATGAGCAGGTTATCGAGGCGGATGTTCGTCATCGTCAGTCCCGTCGGCAGCCAGAGTTTCGAACCGCAGATGAGGGAACGTCCGCGGGCGCCGATGTAGTTGCCCGTCGTCCAGCCGCCGCCGGTGACTGTTACCGTGTTGCCGATCTGGACCGGGCCACGGATGGAGCTGTCGAGGTAGTCCCAGCCGGCCCAGTCGTTCAGCTCGACCGGGATCTGGATTTCGAGCCAGTCGCCGGCGATGAGCCCGAGGCTTGTGAGGCTGAGAGCGGAGGGCAGGCCGTAGGTCACGGTGTGGACGGCCAGCGCGTCATCGACCGGCGTGATGGTGATGACCTGCTTTTCGTTTCCGGCCGCCACCGCTTCCTTGCTGCCGACATAGGTCGAGGTGCCGGTTCCGCGAACCAGGCGCATGCCGGTGGCGACGTCGCCGGTGACGTTGGTCTTGGTGCCGGTCATGCCGGGCGTGCCCTTCTGCGGAAAGAGGTTGTAGGCGGCGAGAGGATCGAGCGAGCGTGTTTCTCCCGGCGATACCATGGCACGAAGGACCGGCAGGAGAATATCGGATCGTTTGGCCATCAGGTCGGGCTTGGGGTGAAGACCGTCGACGAACATGGCCGACGAGATGCCCGAGGCCGGGCCGTCGAGCGCGAGGGTGTTGCAGAGAACGACACCGTTGCGCCCCGCCTGCGCCAGTATCCAGGTATTGATACCGTTGAGAATGCCTGGCCAGGCGGGATCGTCGGTGCCGGGCTGGTCGTCGAGTGTGTTGGTCCAGCTCAGCGTCTGCAGGATCACGTAAATGCCGGCATCGACGATGCGTTGCACCTGGGTGTCGAGATCCGCAACGATCTCAGCAAGCGTCCTGCCTCGGACGATATCGTTATAGCCGATGTCGATATAGACGATGTCGGGTTTCTGGCCGAGAGCATAGGCAGTGCGGGCCAGCGTGCCGGGGAACTGCGCTTCCATCCCGGGAACGGGGAAGAGGCAGTCGCCGGATTTTCCGCCCATGGCGCCCGAGAAGGCGGCAAAGGAACTCGGCGCGAAGAAGGGGTGGCTGAGTTCTGCGAACATGTCGAGGTTGAAGCGGCCATCGGCTGCCTTGATCCATGAGAGGACCGTTCGGCCGTTTTCATAAAAGCCGGTATGGCCGCTCGTCGCCGCCTGCCCGGCGGTATAGGTTTGCGCGGCGCCGAGGCCGATGAAGCTGTGGCCAAGGCCCATGATCTTTGCGCCGGCCGGCAGCGGCAGGGCCGGCAGCGGTACGACGACGGCTGCGCCCTTCACGGGAACGACCGGCGCGTTGCCATAGAGGCTGCGCCCATCCGATATCCTGACAGCGCCGAGCACGGGCAGGCCGTTATGGACGGTTTCGCCATTGCTGAGGATTTCGACACCCAGGACAGGCCAGTTATGGGCAAAGAGGGTGGCGTCGCCCACATCGCGGATGCCGATGACCGGGCGGTTGTTGAACATGCGCGTGCCGTCGGGGACGATCACCACACCCTGGACGGGCTGCATATTGTAGAGTTTCGCCATCGGCACGTCTTCCTCGCTGAACCGGGAAAAGAGCGGCCGAAGCCGCTGCAGCATCGGTTCGAAAATCGGAATCGATTTCGGAATCCTGATGCGTCGAGTAGAAAGCTGGAGCGTTTTTGTGCGCGCGAATGGACGAACGACGCTCCAGAGTTGGCCTGTGACCAGGGTGTCAGTCGCCAGGATGGGAGGGGTTCTGCAGTTCCGGCGGCAGCCAGTCCGGGGCGGGGCCGCCGAGCGCTTCCTGCACGCCGTTGCCTTTCGTCTCGGAGGGCATGGCAGGCTCGGAATACGTGGGGAGCTTTGCGGGCTTTGCGGCAGGTCTTTTGTCTGCCGGGTCCGCTTCGCCCTTGCCGGTCGCCTTGTCGCCCTGCCTTGCCAGCCGCACCCATGTCGGGCGGCGCTTCTCGTCCTTCCAGAGCGCGTCCGGCAGGCTGAAGTGCTCGCCGGGATCGCGTCTGGCGCCGCCGAAATAGCCGGATGCGGTTGCCACGACATCAACCATTCGAGGGAACCCCTGACGTGACGCCGGCGGTGATCCTGCCCGTGGTCGGGGCAGTACCCGTCACCGTGTAGAGCAGGCGCAGGTAGAGCTCGTCCGTGCCGCGCGGAATATGGCTCGGCGGGATGATCTTGCCGGCCTTGAGATCGGCGAGATTGAGCGTGGTGGTGATGACCGCCTTCGGCGAGGGGAAGGCCTCGTTGTCGTCGGTCTGGATGGTCACAGCGAGCGAGGTGAGGTTGTTGAAGCTTTCCACCACCTGCATGAGGAAGGGGATCGGTTCGCCCTTGCCGATATCGCGGGTGAGGCCGGCCTTGATCGGACCGAGATGGATGACATTGGTGCTGGGGCCGGTTGCGGTGATAGCCTGCGCGTCCGAAAGCAGCGTCTGCCGGTCGAAAATCATGAGAGTGCCTTTCGTTAGATTGGGGAAGGCTCGCCGCTCAAGGCGGCGGGCTTATTCAAGGGAGGGTCGCCCGCCGCTTTCGGCGGCGGGACTGGGGGGAGACGATCAGACGAGCGCCGGAACGGCGGCTTCGGTGTTGAGGATGGCGTCCGTCTCGCGGATCGGGATGCCGCGATAGAACTTCACCTCCTGGCCTTCGACGAACTGCGTGGTCAGGTGCACGGTGTTCTGCCGGTCGGAGGTCAGCGCGCGGTCAGACGACTGCACGTCGAGCACTTCGAGAACATCCTTGTTCATGTAGATGGCGATGCGGCTCGCCTTGGCGTTCAGGCGGCGCGACTGCAGGCGATAGTAGCCCTTGCGCAAGAGCGACCAGAGATCGACGGTGCCCGCCATCATGTCCGACACATCGATATTGGCGACGCGGGCATTGTAGCGCCAGTCCTTGACGGCCGCGCCGATATGCCAGGTATAGAGCGTTTCCTTGGCATAGTAGGGGTCGCCGTTGGCATCGAGCACGCGCTGCTCGCCCTTGTCGTCGATCTTCACGCCCGCTTTCGTACCCTTGGGGTAGAGAAGGTGGGTGGCGTGGTCGCCCCAGGTGACGAACCAGATCGAGGTATTGTCGGCTCCCGTGCCGCCGCCGTTGACCACCTGGTTGGCGATGTTCGGCTGCGCCGGGTTCGGCAGGTTCGGATTATAGGCGGAGTAGCGGGCGGACAGGCCCTTGAACTTCTCCGGCGTCGTTGCCGTATCGTGGTAGAAGAGGCCGGACGCCATTTCCTGGCTCAGCGACTCGATGAAGGGCATGGTGTCGACGAGGCGGGCCTTGGCTTTGTCGGGTGCCAGATCGAGCAGGCGCATGTCGATTTCGGAGCGGGCATGCACGAAGCCGGTCGTGTCGTCCACCTGCTGCATGGTGGCCTTCGACTGCTTGATGCCCTGGTAGAGCCGGCCCCAGGAGACCGAGGGCAGGCCGGTGCGGACCATATGGCAGTGCACGGCATCCATGTTGCATTCGACGGCCATCGCGTCGTCGAGGATCGGGTTCTGCTGGGAGAGAAGCTCGATGACGGCGCCTTCGGCAGAGCCTTTGTATGCGTCAACGAGGTTGGGGTAGTAGCTGCCAATGGTGGCCATGTTTTATCAGCCCTTCGGTGCGTCTTTGGGAAACATCAGGTGCGCGGTTTCGGCTTTCCTGCCGTTTCCGCCCGCGCCGCCATTCGGTGGGTTGTCCTCCTGGATCATCGATCCGACCTTTGCGAAAATTCTGATCATCTCGGGGTGGTTGCCGCCGCCGCTGCTATTCAGGTACTCGCGCAGTTCAGGCGTGCCCAAGCGGGAGAGCGCGCGCTGGGCCGAGCCCACGGTGCCTGCCCATTTCGCCCCGCCGATCTCGCGGTCCCTGCGCGCCTCGTCGGCCCAGCCCTGCACGCGGCCGGCCCAGGCTTCGGAAGCCGCCTTGCCGCGGCGGCCCTGGATCTCGATGAAGCGGTCGGCCAGCTGCTGAGCCTGACGGTTGGTGAGGCCGAGATTGTGGAAGTCAGGACCGAGCGCATTGATCAATTCCTGATCGAGCTCGACGCCTTCGGGCATGGTGAGGGCGTAGCGGCCGTCGTCGGGCACGCGGTCATCAGGATCGTCGTTCCCAGAGCCGTTGTTCCCAGCATCATCGTTTGCGGTGTCGTCGGCCTTGCCGGCGTCCGCAGCGCCGTTTCCATGCGTGTCACCATCCGGTGATCCTGCTTCGTCGGGAAAGAGAATGCTCTCCGGCGAAGCGCTTTCGCCGGTATCACCGCCACCCCTGCCTGGCCCTTCAGCGCCCATCGCAAGGGCGGGCTGCCCGATCCTGCTAAGCATCGATGTCATGGTCTTCGCCTTCCTCATCTTTTGCGCGGCTTGCCGCCGCTGCCTTGTCTGTGGCTTTCAGATCCGCGATCGCGAGCAGCAGGCGCGGATAGAGCGTCGGGTCGATCCGATCGAGCTCGGCGATCAGCCGTCGGCCGACGCCCTGCTTTCCGAGGGTGTAATGCGTCGCGTTGCCGAGTTCTCCCGCATAGGCCTCCTGGTAGACGGCACATTGTTCCAACATCCAGAACAGCACGCGCTTGCCGGAGGCGGTCGCGAAGACCTCGCGAAACGCCGCTGACATTTCGTCTCGCGCCAAGCTATCGGGCGTAAAAGGTTGATGCGTAAAATGCGCCATCAGCCGAGCCCCAGCTGGCGCAGAAGGGCCGCGCCGTTCGGGTTGTCATTTGCATCGGCCAGCACCTGTGCCGCCTTGGCGCCCTGGTTGAGGGCAGGGGCCACCTGCGCGGCCATTTGCGCCGTCTGTGCCGCCTGCATCTGCTGGGCGCGCTGGGCTCGGATATCCTCCACCTTGTCATCGGCAAGGATCATCGACGGCGGCGCGCCGATCGCGTCGAAATAGAGGTCGATGGCTTCGTCCACATCGAGCTTGTCCAGCGCCTCCGGCTTGACCGCCGAGACCTGCCCCATGAAGGCGACACCGCGTTCGATGGCGCCCGTCGCCACCGCCTGCTGCGCCTGCGCCAGCGTGGAAATATATTCCACCTTCAGCTCCGTGCCCTGCAATTCCGGCGGGGGCGGGGGCAGCTCGTCGCGGGCCGCCAGAATATCGAAAGTGCGGTCGATGGTCGGCCCCAGCTGGTCGCCGAAGACGTTTTCGAGCACGGGGCCGAGCTGCAGCAGCTGTTCTTCCTTGCGCTGGGTCAGTTCGAACTGATTGCGCGGCTGCACGCCTTCCATATTGGTGATGGCGAAGAAGAGATCGGCAAAGAAGGTCTTCTCGATGCGGTTCTGCACTTCCTGAATATCTTCGCGCAGCTCCGCGAGGCTGAGATTGACCTCCATGGCCGGGCGAAAGCCCTTGCCTGTGGGATCGTCGACATAGTTGACGGCACCGGGCAGCAGCGAAGCAGGGCTGTTCAGCATCGAGGTCGGCGCGTTCATCGGCGGGCGCACCTTCTTGTCGATGCCTTCGAGCTTTCGCGTCTGTTCGAGCTGCAGCATCCTGATATCGCCGAGCGCCTTCTGGCCGGGCGAGAGTGCATAGTGATCGTCCTCGGACAGCTCCCAGGCGGGCGCGATGATCGGGTTGGAATCGAAGCCGCTTTCTTCCAGGAGATCGCCGCCGAGCTCGTCGATCCAGTAATTGGAGAGGAAGGCCTTGTTGCGCTTGTCGATCCTGTCGGGGTCGCGGTCGTAGCGCGGTTCGATCGCGTGGTAGACATCGAAGCACTCGCCATATCTCGACGAGTCATAAAGGCTGCGCAGCCGTTCCGGCACATTGTCGTAGCCGAAGCGCTCGACGATGCGCTGCACGGACCAGCGGAAGGCGCGGTAGAGCGTGGTCGCCTTTCCCTTGTGATCGCGGGCGATCCAGAAGCGGCCGTGCACCAGCTGCTGCACGCGGATGACGGTCTCCTGATCCTCGACGAGGATCGCCACCGACTGGCCGAACTGACCGAGATCGCCATAGCCGATATGGAAGGCGCGGTAGAGGTTCGATGCGGCAAACACTTCGCGCATCTTGTCCTGCACGGCGGCGAGATAGACCTTTACCGAATCCTGCTTCTTCAGATCGGGATCGAAGGTCGTCAGCCGGAACCAGGGGCGGGCGGGCGAGGTGAGGCCCGAATGCATGCCCGATTTCAGCGTCTCGTAGGCGTGGGTGCCGGTGCTGTCGATGATCCTGTCGCGCGAGCGCGGTCCTTCCTTTTCGGCGTGGAGGCGAAGGCGCGTCGGCTCGATATAATCGGCAAGCGTACGCCATTCGCTTTCCCATGGCTGGCGCACCTGTTTCAGCTCCTCGAGCCTGCGGCGGTGATAGGCGATCTGCGTCTCATTGGCGCGGCGGGGATTTTCCATCGATATCTCCGCGTTACTGCCCGAGCAGCGTCTTCTTGAGCACATTGCCCGACAGCACCGGCGATTGCGTATCGGCAAGCGGCGGTGCGCCGGATGGAGAGGTCAGGATGGTGGAAGGCGCGCCCTTCACCTTGTCGGAGGCGCGGCGCGCGGCCGTGGATTGGGCCGCGGCATAATCGGGTGTCTTCTGCTGGGCGTATTCGGGTGGCGCCTGCGGCGGCTCGGCTTTCGGCGGCGAGGAGAACATGCACATGAGGGTCATCCGATCGTCAGGGGTGAGCGGTTGAACCGGACGGAGGAGGGCTTCATCCGCTGGTTCGGCGTCGATGGGAGGCAACCTGCAGGATGAAAGGTTGAGGGGGTGACATTGAGGACGAATATTCGCTGATGAGAGAGGAGAGGTTGTGGCCCGAAGGGTCTGATGAGGGGGCCACACGGCACAAGGTCTGGATCAAACCCAGGCTATATCGAAGGCCGCATCCCGCATTTCCTGGCCGTGTCGCGGGCCAGGCAGCCGATCCAATACCGCCGCCGCAAACGACGTTCCATGATGCTGTCGGCGGTCGATACGTTCGGGGCCGAGCGCTCTGCCGATCCTACGGGTTCAGGGTGGCCAAGGCCGCAACCGGCGGAGCGGACAGGTGCACCCGGAGCAAATCGCGTTTCTACATGGTCGGCGAACTATTCTATTGAGGGTGCCGGCCTCGTGTCGCGGTGGTGTCCGGATCCTTGCGCCTCATGCCGGGCGCAGGTGGATTGCGACCATCGCGCCACCGCCTTGCCGGTTTGCAAATTCAAGATGTCCGCCATGGGCATGTGCGATGGCCTGCACCACCGATAGTCCGAGTCCCGTGCCGCCCGTTGCACGAGACCGCGAGGGATCACCGCGCCAGAACGGGTTCGTGGCCACCGCATCCAGTCCTTCAGGAAATCCGGGACCTCGATCGAGAAGGCGGATGACGACGCTTTTGTCCGGCAACTGCTCCGTTTCGCACCGCAGCCAATTGCCGTCTGCCGCATAGCGGCAGGCGTTCTCCAGAAGCGCCAGCACGGCCTGGCGAATACGCGACGAGTCGATCGATAGGAAGGCGGGCTGCAGCCCGGTTTCGAGCGTCAGCGTGCCCGTCTCCAGCATAGATTTGGCCGATGTCAGCACTGCTTCTACCACCTGCGACACGTCGGTCGGTGAACGCTCCATCACGAGTTTCTGGCCGATCGCCAGGGACAGGGTGCGCAGATCCTCGACAATTCGCCCGAGACCCTCCACCTGAACCAGGAGATCGGACATCATCTTCCGGTCCATTGGAAAAACGCCATCAAGCATGCCCTGCAGCGAACCCCGCAGGATCGTGAGCGGCGTGCGCAATTCGTGGGCGACCGCCATATTGTTGAAGCGCAGTCTTTTTTCCATGCTGTCGAGACTGCCCGCCAGCGCATTGAACGTACCCATGAGACTGGAGACTTCTCGGGTGGCGTGACGCGAGGTCGTGACGCTCACTGAAAAGTCGCCGGATTTCAAGCCGTCGGCAGCAGATGTCAGCTCTGCCAGAGGCCTTGCGATCTGCCGCGACAGGAATATGCCGATAATGGCGCAGACAAGGGCCGAAAGCAGGCCGCAGATGAGGATCACCATCTGGAGCTTGAAATCGAAATTGGTCGATTCCTGCAGCGCATTGAGGTTAGCGAGGAGGAGCTTGAGCGAATCCTGGTCGGGGACGACGCCCTTGTCCAGATCGCGATAAGCAACCGCAGCTCTCGGTGGCAGGTTTTCAATGATGCTGTCTTCAAGATAGGTGGAATACCAGATGGCCCCGAGATAGGTCATGCCGACGCTGAGAAGCAGCATCACTGCGATGATGACAGCGGTAACCGTCGCAAGCGGCAGCGAGGGGAGCTTGAATATCTTCATCATGGATCCGAAAAACGATAGCCAATTCCCCTTACGGCAGGAAGGAAGCCGGTCTGCCCCAACTCTTCCAGTTTGCGGCGAAGGTTGGAAATATGCGTGTCGACAGTGCGCACCAGAGCGTCGCTTTCCGGCAGGCAGGCGTCGAGAATATCGGCGCGTGCGAAAGCCTGGGTGGGATGGCGGATCATATAGGCGAGAATTCGAAATTCGCTGAGCGTCAGGGATAGTTGCGTGCGGCGCTCGCCGCTCGTGACGAACGCGGCGTAGCTGGTGAAATCGACCTCTATGGCGCCGAACCGTTTGACGGCACGGTCCTGTTCTCCCCGCGTCCGTCGCAGGACGGCTTTGACCCGAGCCACGACCTCCTGCGGGTTGAACGGTTTGACCACATAGTCATCAGCGCCAAGGCGCAGACCAGCCAAGCGGTCGATATCGTCGGCAATCGCCGTCACCATGATCACAGGCGTCGAGCCCGCCTGGCGCAGGCGCGCCAGCACGTCGAAGCCGTCGAGTTTCGGCAAGCGCACGTCGAGCAGCACAATATCCGGTTTCAGATGGGCATGATGCTGAAGCGCTATTTCGCCATCGCCGGCGCGAACGGTGCGGAACCCGTCACGCGATAAATATCCTTCCAGTATCTGCGCGATTGCCGGTTCATCCTCAACGATCAGAACGAGACTGTTATCCACCCCAATGCCCTGCGTTTGTTTCATTCTCCTTGCCGGCTTTGCCGGCTGAGATCCACTATCGCGGACAGGAAAGATTTCCGCAATTTTCAAGCGCGCTTTCAGCAGCCGAACAACCTCTTCTCAACAATGCTTCGATCGCTTCTTCGCCATTTCTTGACAATTGGAATTCAGCTTGCCACCGATGAGAGCGCGGTGTGTCGATTGGGACGCATGAAAGGACGCTCGGGCCGATGCTTTGGGAGATGCCGGCATGCGAAAATTTGCGTTCGGTTATCGGAATTCTGCCGCGAGCGGGGTGGGCTTGCCGGCAACTGCATCCGAGGCGAACCGGGCGCTTGCCGTCATCGGTGTGGCGATCGTCTGGGTCAGTTTCGTCTTTGTCGTCTTTCCCAATCTCGATCTCATGGTGTCGCGCTGGTTTGTCAGCGGAAAGGCCTTCGTTCTGTCCGAAAATCCGTTCTTAATGGAGGTAAGGGATATCAGCCGGCTTGCGCAGCCCTGGCTTATCGGGGCGATGATCGTACTTATCGCTCTGCAGCGGCTCCTTCCCGGAAGACTGTGGTTCTCTTCGCCCCACAAACCCTTGTTCGTCCTGCTGAGCTTTGCCGCAGGCCCGCTGCTCATTGTCCATACGCTCAAGGTTCTCATCGGGCGCGTACGGCCGAGCGAGCTTGCCGAGTTTGGCGGCACCATGGATTTTACGCCGGTGTGGCAGTTTTCCGCCGCATGCAGCCGCGACTGTTCCTTCCCTTCCGGCGAGGCGTCCGCCGCTGCGGCGTCACTGTCGCTGCTGGTTCTGGTGCCCGCCAGGTTCAGGCGCGCGGCTGCGATACTGCTGGTGCCTTGCCTGCTCTTGGTAGCGCTCAATCGCGTGGTTTTCGGCGCTCATTTCCTTTCGGACGTCATGCTTGGCTGGCTGCTGACGATGTTCGCCATGGCATGGATCTGGCGCTGGATGGAGGCCTATACGGACGCCGAGCTCTGGTCGTGATGAGCGGTTAAGCCGGTGGGATTCCGGCACAAGGCTTCCTCAAAGCCTGGCGGAAACCCTGCTTCGCTTACAGATGCGTCATGGTCCGATAGGTGTCGAGAATGCCTGAGACTGCCACCGGTCCAGTCGCGATGGCGTCGGCCAGCCGGCGGGATGCGAATGTGACATCGCCGGTAATTTCGGGGCCGGCCCAGTCCGGTATCGCCACTGGAAAATCCGCGTCCGGCAATTCCACATCTGCGGTCACGAGCCCGCGCAGAGGGCCTTCATACTCGTCGACCTGCCAGCAGAGACCATGGACGTCGACCTCATGGCGCCGCTTCTCCAGCGCCGGCCCGTCCGAGAACTCCCCGATCATTGCCTCGGCGTCAGTGTCGGACAGGGGGATATGGTATTCGCTGCGCACCAGCCCGCGCCGGGCTCCCTTGATCGTCAGCGTGGAGGATTGCCGGCAGAAACGGATACGCATTTTTCCGCCGTCGAACTGGGCGATCAGGTGATCGGCGATGCGCACCGTCGAATGGACGCCGGCGCGCCAGGCGTCGTTGACAACGAGAAATTTCCGCTCGATCTCCAGGCTCATCCAGTCCGCCTCGTTTCATCAGGACTGAACAACAGGAAAGGCATCGTCCTGGTTCCCTGGCTTGGCGCTGGAACCTCCGCGGCGGCGCAAAGTCGGGGAACAAAAGCAAGCGAGCCGTCGTTCGAAAAACGAAAGGAGCTTCACCATGGCCAAGAAGAACAGGATTCCCAAGAAGATCGCCGGTTATAAGATCCCGAAGACTCTACGGAAGTCGGCGACGATACGCGGGTTGCTTGCAAGCGACATCGGGCGGAGCATACTCGCCAAAGCGCTGACGGCTGCTGCGGGTGCTGCCGCGACCGTATTGCTCGGCGAAAGCGACGAGATTTCCGATGCTGCCGGCAAGGGCGCCCGCAAGGGCAAGCGGGCGCTCGGCATTGCCGGTTCGGCCATGAGCAGCGCCGCCGATGCGGCTATCGACGTGATCAAGAATTCGGCACGCGACGCGCTGCCGAAAAAGATCCGAAGGGATATGCGGGACCGCCCTCAGCAGGGCGCGATGCACTGACGATCGCGCCCGTTTCCGATGAAAAGATCGATAGTGGCGCCATAGAGCGATTTGCGCTCGCGCATTTCGGCCGCGCCGGGCTGGAAAAGGCTGCGGTGGCGGGCCTTGTGCGGATGATGTTGCAGCTCATCAAGAAGCATCCCTTCATCGCAGCCGAGGTCATCCTCGCGGGCGCGGGCCGCGCCGGCGTGGTCGGCTACGGAGAACTCAGCCGGCGGTTTGCCGGGCCCATAGACGCCTCAGAGAGGAAGACGGCACAGTCCGTGCCGTCCGTGCCGTTGGTCGCATACCGAAAATAGCAGCCCGGGGTAGGTTTACCGCCCTACCTCGATCCGCCCCTTCATATTCGGATGATACCGGCAGTCATAATCGAAGGAGCCACTGTTCTTCACCACCGTCGACCCCGACTTACCCGAGGGTATCACCACATCGAAATTCCCCTTCGACGTCGCGGTATGATCCATCACATCCTTGTTGCGCCAGAGGATCGTATCGCCCGGCCGCGCCGTCACTACTGCCGGCTTGAATGTCAGCTGCTCGATGGTGACCTCGATCGTCGCAGCGCTTGCGGCCGTTCCCATAAGGGAAAGGCCGGCCGCAAGGCAGAGTCTCGGCAAGACGCTCATTTCAGCATCGAGGCAACATGCTCGGCATGCTGCTCATGGCCTTCGAAGAGTTTCAGGCCGGTTTCGAGCAGGCTCTTCAGGTCCGGGTTCTGCGCGGCCGGGATCAGCGTCGTCTTCAGGGCGTCGTTGACCTGCTTGTGGTAGGCGACTTCATTCTCGACATAGGCCTTGTCGAAGGCGGAACCCTTGAGCTTGGAGAGCTTTTCCCGCTCCTTCTTGGCGTTCGAGGCGAGCGACTTGCTCGTATCATTGTCTTCGGGCGTCACATTCAGCTTCTTGACGAGGTCGAGCGCCTGCTTGTTGACGGCCTCGTGGTCGCGGATCATATCCTTGGCGAAGGCGACGACCTCCTTGTCCCTGGATTTTTCGACCGCCTGCTTGGCTGCTTCGATATCGATGACGCCGGCCGTATAGGCGATATGGGCAATCTGCGGATCTGTGGGCGCTGCGCCGGCGGCAAGAGCCGCAGGCGCGGAGAGCGCGAAAGCGGCAAACGCGGCGATAAGGTGTTTCTGCATCTGGTCCTCCATCCGGCGGCACGGCGCCGGTCGATGTTTCCTACACAGACTTGGATGCCGGGATCGGCCGGACGTTCCCGAAAAGATTTTTTCCGGATGCCGGGAACATTCGCCTTGCCCCGGCATCCAATGGGAAAAAGGATGAGCCATGGCGCAGCAGGCGGAAATTCCGTTAGCAGAAAGAAACGACCAAGAACTCGTGACACTGGCGCTGGCGCGGGATCCTGCAGCTTTCCGCGCCATAATGCGCCGCTATAACCGGCGGCTGTTTCGCATCGCCCGCGGCATATTGCGCGACGATGCGATGGCCGAGGATGCGCTTCAGGAGGCCTATCTCAGGGCTTTCCGCCACCTTGCCAATTTCGAAGGCGCCAGCGCCTTTTCGACCTGGCTGACGCGCATCGTGATGAACGAGGCGCTCGGCAGGCTGCGCAAGGCAAATCGAACGCCCGAAGTATCCGTCGATACCGCGACGATAGAGAGCCGCGTCCTCGATTTCCCAACCGGTTCGCCCATCGACAATCCCGAGACATCAATGGCGCAGCGACAGATACTGAAACTCGTGGAAGAAGCGACCGACAAGCTGCCGGAGGAGTTCCGCCTCGTCTTCATCGCCCGGGTGATCGAGGAGATGAGCGTGGAGGAAACCGCCGAGCTTCTCGCTTTGAAGCCCGAAACGGTGCGCAGCCGCCTGCACCGGGCACGCGCGCTCCTGCGCCGCGAACTCGACCAGCTGATCGGCCCGATCGCGCTCGACGCCTTTCCCTTCGCCGGCTGGAAATGCGACCGGCTGACGGAAAAGGTGATGGGCGAGCTAATGGGGCCGTGAGGGGCTTACTTTGGTTCCGGCTGCTGGATGACTGGCGGCGGCGTCTTGCTCTTGGTGCCGCCACCGCCGTCGAACATTTTCACCACCAATATGCCGATGACCGATGCGATCATCAGCGCCACAATTATCATCATGAGCATTCGCATCGGCCGATCCGATCCTGATATCGTTGGCCGGATAACAGTTTAAGATGGAGTTCGTTCCTGCTTGGGGTGAGGGCGGACGAACCGCGCCAGGTGGCATGTGCCGGCATCGCTTGTAAGGTCGCCTTCCGAGACGACCCGGACGCCCTTTCCATCATTCCTCGTTCCGGCCAAGTCTTGGGGAGACCGCCAGTCCGAGGAAGACCATCACGGCCCGATTGAACCGGACCATGTCCTCATCGTCGAGCCGTCCGAGCCGGTCGCCGACCGTGGATTTGGGGACAGTCGTGATCTTGTCTACCATCAGCCGTGAGGGAGAGCGCAGGCCATTTCGTCCGTTTGGCTCCACCGGGAGCCGGAACAGCGGTGCGTCGGTCGGGTCCGTGGTAAACGAGCAAATCGTGATCGAGTCCGTCGCGTCGAAGCTGTCGTCCTGAACGACTACGACGGGGCGTGGCTTGCCCGCGTAATCCTTGCCGCCCGCGACGGTCCAGATCTCTCCGCGCTTCATTCGTCGTCCCAGTCGGAGACCGCATCGATGAACGCCTGGTCGGCATTGGCATGAGCGCTGGCGGCCACAGCCAGAGACTGACGATGCGCCTCCGACTTGAACGACGACGCACGCACATCCGGCACCCAGATCTGGATCGGACGCAGGCCTTGCGACCGCAGGCGCTCGCGATGTTCGCGTACTTTCTCGCGCGAGGACTTCGGACCTGATGCTCCAGCCATAACGATCCTCCAAAAAAGGTTACATGTAACCTACTATGAGATGGATGGTATTGCCAGCGCTTTCAAGGTAGGTATCCCTTCCCGCGAGCAGGAAAAGATGCCGTATCCGCACCCGAACTTTCTTCGATCCGCCGCGTTCCCGGATCAAAGGGAGGCCATCATGTCCAGACGCAAATTCAAGAAGCTGACCCACCGGCTTTTCGATCGGTTCGACGATGTCCAGGCCCGGCTCGACGAGATCGAGGGCAAAGCGATGAAACTCCGGGCGAGCTGCGATGAGGATGCCGACGACGAGGGCATCGCGCATCCAGCCGTGCAGGTCCCGCAATGGCCGCGGCATGGGGCAGCACCAGCTGCGCTGTAACGCCTCTTCAGGCATGCTCGCATCGGCCGGCAAACAGATCCGCATGGGCGGCAAAGAGCGCGCTCAGCCTGTCGATGACTGTTCGCACTTCCGGCCGCTGACGCTCATCCTCATGCACGGTGATCCAGATATCGTAGGTGAGACTGTCGATCACTGGCCCGGCGCGCACGAGACCGGGCTCGGCATCGCCCATGAAGCACGGCAGCAGTCCGCGGCCGGCGCCGCCGCGAATGAGATGGAGCAGCATTAGCGGCGTATTCGTCCAGCTGGTGATCCAATGGTCCGGCTGCTCGAAGGTCCATTTGTCGGCCGGGGTCGTTGCAATCTCGGTTCCGAGCGAAATCCAGTTGTGATTGGCGGCGCTGAATGTGGCGGCCTGATAGGCTGCGTGGGCAACGCAAACCGAACGGCGCGTGGCGAAATTGCCGCGCTCAGGCCGGCCGTGCATGATGGCGAGATGCGCCTCGCGGTAGGTGAGGTCCAGGCCGGTATCGAGCGCCTTGTAGCACATGCGGAACCGGTCCTCCGGCTGCCAGACGGCAGGCAGGTGGCCGGCGATGAACCATAACATCCAGGCATCCGCCCCGGTCGAAACGATCGGCAGGCTCAAGACGTCGCCGCGCCAGTCGGCGATCGTCTCCGCCGCCTCCTGCATGACCTGAACGCGCTCGAGCAGCGTCTCGCCATCCTTGGCGAGCAGATAGCCGGTCGGGCCGCGCCGGAAGAGCGTGCGCCCCGTCGCCCGCTCCAGCGCCAGCATACGCCTGCCGATCGTCGGCGCGCTGAGGCCGGTGCGAGCCGCAGCTCCCGTCAGGCCGCCCGATGTCGCGACATGGAAGAAGAGCTGCAGGTCATCCCAGCTTGCCTCTTTCATGGATGAAAACCCCCTTTTATCCGCGCGTCTACCTTTGCCGGCGGGTGCGCCTTAGGTCAGTTGCATCTGACATAGATGGAGGCAGGATGATGCTTCTCAACTGGATCATGCTCTCAAACGAGCTTCACAGAATAAGCGGCAAGCGGAGGAAAGATCCGCTCGCCGACCCGCTCGATGCGCCTGAATGGGATGGGTTGCGCTGGGCCTTGCCGCTTCTGAGCCGGATGGCGCAGAGGCCCTATAAGGTCGATCAGGCGCCCGCGCCAAAGAAGCGGGTGAAATGCGCGATGACGGCGTCAGGCGCTTCCTCGGGAATGAAGTGACCGCAAGGCAGGGCTTCGCCCTCCACCTTTTCCGCCCAGGCGCGCCAGGGCTCCAGTCCATCCGCGCCCTTCAGCGTGCCGCGTTCGCCCCAGAGCATCAGCAGCGGCATATCGAGTTTCCAGCCGCGGTCCTTCTCATCCAGTTCGCGGTCGATCGTCCAGCCGGCGCGGTAGTCCTCGGCCCAGGCATGGAGGCTCCTGGGATCGCCGGCGCAGGCGAGATAGTCCGCCAGGTTCTCCTCCGGAAAGGCAAAGCCGGGTGCGGATTGGTGGGCGAGAATGTAGCGGAGGAACCACTCGGGATCGGCCCCGACAAGCTTCTCCGTCAGCCCGTCCGGTTGGGCCAGCATCGACCAATGCCAGGCAGAGACGGCCTCATTCGCCCCCATACGCGCCCACATGTCGGCGGTCGGAATCACATCGAGGCTCGCAAGCCGGGTGACGGCATCGGGATGGTCGAAGGCGAGGCGATAGGCGACGCGGGCACCGCGATCATGGCCGCCGATTGCAAAGCGCTCGAAGCCCAGAGCCCCCATAGTGGCGATCTGATCGCGAGCCATGGCGCGCTTGGAATAGGTCTCGTGATCGCCACTGCCTTCAGGCTTGCCGCTGCGGCCATAGCCACGCAAGTCGGGAACGACAACGGTGAAATGCGCAGCGAGGGCGGGCGCGACACGCGACCAGCACATGCGGGTCTGCGGCCAACCATGCAGGAGGAGAAGCGGCGGGCCGCTGCCGGCGATGAGGGCATGGATCTCGACGCCGTCACCGGGCAGGCGGAGTTGCGTGAAGCCTTCGATGATGCCTGCGGACATGATGCGTCTCCCTTGGTTGCGGGGAGAACTCGCAAAGACAGGTTTGGTTCGAGGCACCACTTCTGCGGCTGGCGGATGGACCCCGCTTGAATCCTGCTACGTCAGCGCCACACCCGCTCCTGGAACAAACAGCATCCGGCGACGTTCGATCCCTCGCGAACACATTCAATTCACGGAGGATTCTCAAATGGGTCGCGGTATTCTTCTCTGGCTTCTGGGTATCCCGTTGCCGATCGTCATCCTGCTCGTTCTCTTCATGCGATAGGAGGCTGCCATGTCTCTTGCTGAAGACAGGTCCGTTGCCGAAGGCTCTGGCCTCGAAAGCGGGCGGACCGGCCTGATGCCGGTCGAGTCATCGAAATCGGCCATGGCCTGGGGGCCGATCATCGGAGGCGCCGTGGCAGCGACGGGCATCACGCTCATTCTCCTGCTGCTAGGCTCCGGCGTGGGGCTGACGATGGTGTCCCCCTGGTCGGGACAGAGCAACTCGGCCACAACCATCGGCGTCACCGCGGCAATCTGGCTGGTTGTCGTGCAGTGGCTGGCTTCCGCCCTCGGCGGATATCTGACCGGGCGTCTGAGGACGAAATGGGCGGCAATCCATACGGACGAGGTCTTCTTCCGCGATACCGCGCACGGCTTCCTCAGCTGGGCGCTCGCGACGGTCTTCGTCGCCGGCTTTCTGGCATCATCGCTGACCTCGCTTGCCGGCGCTGGGGCAAGTGCCGCCGGCCAGGCCGCGATGGCCGCCGGTGTCGCCGGAGGCTCCGCCGCGGCGGCCTCGGCTTCGGATACGAATTCGACGGGGCCCGGCCTATCCACCGCCTATTTCACCGATGCGCTGCTGCGGCCGCAGAATATCGCCAATCGCGCCAACGAGGATAATGGCGCGGCCGCGGCCGAGATTTCCCGCATCCTGCTGCAAGGCGCCGTCAACGGCTCGGTGCCCGACGGCGACAAGACCTATATTGCCGGCATCGTCTCGGCCCGCACGGGGCTTTCGGAAGCCGATGCCCGCGCTAGGGTCGATACCGTGCTGAAGCAGATCGACGATGCCAAGACCGCAGCAAAAGCCGCCGCCGACAAGGCCCGCAAGGCGACTGCGACTTCGGCGCTGATCGGCTCGTTGTCGCTGCTCGTCGGCGCCTTCATCGCCGCTGCGGCTGCCGCTTTCGGCGGACATCAGCGCGATGAGGAGGAAGATCTGGTTGCGGTGAGCCGCGGGCCGCTGGTGTAAACAGAGGCGGGTAAGCCTCCTTTCGTACCGCGTGTCAGGCATGCGGTACGACAGCCTCGGGACATCTCTGGAATTATCGCCGTTCGGCTGCCATGTATCTCAACCGGAACATCTGCGCGAAGAATGCCTCGTCGGGCAGGCGGCGCAAGAGGGCCGCGATCGCCGAGCAGGCCGCAACCGCGAAGAGCAGCCGGCCGGTCAGGACGCCGTGCAGATTGGCGCCGAGCGACATGACCACGATCGTATCCTCGATCACGCTGTGCGCGAAACCCATGAATACGCAGGAGAGAAAGATCTGACGCGGCGCCACCGCGCCCGATCGCGCCTCGCGGATCAGGAGGCCGGCGCCGTAGGAAATGCCGAGAAACAGGCCGATGGCCGTCAGATGCCCGGCCTCGCCGCTGATGCCGGCAAGGCGCAGCACGGGCGAAAGGGCCTTCATCATCAATGCCATCAGGCCGGTCACCCTGAGGATTTCAAGGCCCCAGGAGAGGGTGACGAGGATGAGGAGCATCCAGACCATGGTTTCGGCAAGGCCCCAGGCGTAATCGGACCAGTCCGGCGTTGCGCTCATCGGCAACCAGACAGGAGCGACCGGGGCCGACAGCCAGCCCGTCGCTGCGAGAACATGGTGCAGGATGAAGGCGTAGAGCAGGCCGCCCGCAATGCGCAGCACCGTCGTCGCAATCATGCCCGGGCCGGCCTTCTGGATGATCTTCTGCTCGATCGGCAGGCCGTGGGCGAAGAGAATGAGAGCCGAGAAGACCGTGATATCCGCGATGCTGAGCGAGGAGATGGGAACGAGGGTGAAGACGAGCGGAATTGCGCCCCATATTCCGACCAGCATGCCCGTCAGCCAGGCGAGACCCAGTTCCGGCGGCAGCCCGACCAGGTTCATGACAGGAGCAAAGGCTGGCGCGACCGCTTTGACCACTCCCATTCTTGACAACAGCTCCGTCAGGATGGCGATGGGAACAGTAATGCGGACAAGCACCCAGTAGATGCCAAGTGTTTGTGCGGTATTGCGCTGGATGAAGGACAGGAACGGCATTTGAGACCCCTTTTGCGATGTCTCAATCTGCTAGCTCTATCCGGTTCGAATTTGCGGTCAAAGATTGCATATGTTTGCAATTTTATTGCAAAGGCGCGTCTGGCCGATATGCTGCGAAAATGGATCGTATCGACCGAAAACTCCTGAACCTGATGCAGCGCGATGCTTCGCGCACAAATGTCGACATGGCCGACGAGGTGGGTCTTGCGCCCTCCAGCTGCCTGCGCCGCGTGCAGCGGCTGCGCAAATCCGGCGTCATCGACCGCATCGTCGCGATCCTCAATCCGGCAAAGGCCGGACGTGGCATCAAGGCGCTGGTGACCGTAGAGCTGACGCTGCATGGGGAAGTGCATATGCGCCGCTTTCTCGACATCGCCGTTGCCGAAGAGGCGGTCTCGCACGCCTATTCCGTGACAGGCGAAACCGATGTCGTCCTGATGCTGCGGCTGCGCGACATGGAGGAATTCGACGCGCTCAGCGAACGCCTTTTCCGCGACGAAAACAACGTCGCCCGCTTTTTCACGATGATCGTCATCCGGACGGCGAAAGAGGAGACGGCCATCCGGCTTTGATGGGGGTGGCGGGGGTTGAATGGTTTTGGCCAGAAGATTGACCCCGCCCCAACCCCTCCCCACAAGGGGGAGGGGCTAACCCGGAGCACCGCCTCGCACCTCCCGCAACGCTGAATGTGAGGAAGCAGAGTGCGGCAAGTTAAGCCCCTCCCACCTGTGGGGAGGGGTTGGGGAGGGGTCTTTGCCGGTTGAACAACGCAGCTACTTCCGCTGAATCAGCAGCCCCAGCGGCATCAGGGGCTGACCGGCATCAGGTCGTAGCTCATCAGGCCGGCGGCCACGAGCGTCAGGGTGGCGAGCGAGGCGCGGGCGGCCTTGAGGTGATGAGCCCCTTGCAAAATCAAGGTCCTGCACACAGTTGATGAAGTCAGCGAGCCTGGATGGGAGAAGAATGCAGCGTATCAAGACCTGGCTGAACCAGTATGAGCCGATGACGCTCATCACTTTCGCCTGCCTTGCCGGCGGCCTCTTCCTGCTGCAGCAGCTGACGAGCGAGGTGCTGGAGGGAGAGACGCTGGGCTTCGACCGGACGATCCTGCTTTGGTTGCGCCAGCCCGGCGACCTCGGCCAGCCAATCGGCCCGCACTGGCTTGCTCATGCGATGGGCGACATTACCAGCCTTGGCGGCATCACGGTGCTGTCGATCCTGACGCTGCTCGCCACCATCTATCTGCTGCTCGACCGCAGGACGGCTATCGCCGTCTTCCTGTTCGTCTCGGTTCTCAGCGGCTGGCTGGCGAGTACGGGGCTGAAGATTCTCATTGCCCGCGCCAGGCCGGATATCGTTCCGCATCTCGTCGACGTCAACGATTTCAGCTTTCCGAGCGGCCATGCGATGGTCTCGGCCGTCACCTATCTCACGCTCGGGACGCTGCTGGCGCGCACGCAGCGCTATCGGGCGACCCGCATTTTCGTCATGGGCGCCGGCATCTTCCTCGCCGTCATCATCGGCCTCAGCCGCGTCTATCTCGGCGTGCATTATCCGACCGACGTGCTGGCCGGGTGGGTCGCCGGATCACTCTGGGCGCTGCTGTGCTGGGTCGTCTCGAAGCGCTTCATTGTGCGCGCGGATGGGGAGGGGCTGTGAGGGGGACGGGACGTCTGGCTTGCGCGGTGCGTGAGTTTCTGTCGAAGCCTGTCGCCCCCTTGCGTGCGGCCCGAACGCATCTATTGTCGACGAATGCCGGGCGGTTGGGAGTCTATAATGTCGGCAATGCCTTTCTCGAAGATTTCGACGCCGCTCAATGCGCTGCTCGCTACAATCGGTCTCTTGATCGTTGCCGCCCTGACGACGGAGGGCCTTGCCGGACAGGAGAGGCTTGTCTATGAGCTGCTGCTTGCGGCAATTTGGCTGGCCTATGTCCTCCAATTAAGCGGCACATTGCTGTCACGGCGACACCGCTTGTCGGTCGGGATGCCGGCTCTCGTAATCGATCTGCTCGCGGTTCTGGTTCCGGCTGCTGCATTCTTGTTCGTTGGCTCCCGCGATCGAAACCTCTTTTGCGCCATTTGGCTTCTCAAGCCGTTGCGCGACTCGAGCTTTTTCAGGTTGCTGGCAAAGGTAGTCGCGAATGAATCGCGCAATCTGCTTGGCGTGACATCGGTGTTTGGCATCGTTCTCTTCGGTGCTGCGTTGGCCGGTTATGTCATCGAGCGAGACGTGCAGCCCGACAGGTTCGGCAGCATTCCGCAGGCAATGTGGTGGGCGGTCGTGACGCTGTCGACGACCGGCTACGGTGACGAAATCCCGCAGACCCTTGCAGGTCGGGTTCTGGCCGGATTGGTGATGATGAGTGGGATCGGTATTTTTGCACTTTGGGCCGGCATCCTCGCCACCGGCTTCTACGAAGAGGTTCGCCGCCAGGACTTCGTCCGCAACTGGCAATTGGTCGCTGCCGTACCGCTGTTCCAGAAGCTCGGTTCAGCAGCCCTGATCGAGATCGTTCGGGCGTTGCGACCGCGTATTGTCCCCGCCGGTGCCGTAATCTGCCGCAAGGGCGATGTTGGCGATCAGATGTTCTTCATTGTCGAGGGGCGGGTCACCGTGGCGACATCCGACCATCCAGTGGAACTCAGCGCCGGAAACTTCTTTGGCGAGATGGCGCTGATCACCGGCGAACCGCGCTCAGCGACGGTCAGCGCAGCAACCGAGGTATCGCTGCTGTCGCTCTACGCCGTGGATTTCCAGATGTTGTCGAGCAGTAGTCCTGACATCGCGGAGACCATCCGCAAGACGGCGCTGGAGCGGCGGGGCGGGCCGCCGAAGGAATAATCCAGGCAGGTGGGTTTACCCTGCTCATGGCGCAGGATAGCTGCGCCGGTCGCGGTCCGTACTGTCGAGTGCGGATGGAAGATACGGCGAGCGCTATCTCTCCTCCGTCATTCTCTCCTCGTGCTGGCACGAGGGATGTCACAGGAATCCAGCCGGCTTGCGTCGGCAAGCCGAAAAGACGCTTGAAAAACAGCGACGACGCAGATTCCGCATCGAGGATATTTCCTGTTATCTCATGAGGCACCGAGCTGCCGCACGTGTAAGAGTCTTCCGCCGCGTGGACACGCGGCTGCTGGATTCCTGTGACGAGCACAGGAATGACGGGGAGGGAGAGGCTTCGGTGCCACAAGAGAGCTTCGGGCGAGAGGGACAGTCTGCTTTGCCAATCCCAAAAGGAGCAAGCCCTAACTATCGATCCCGAAAACCTTCTCGAGCTTTTCCCAGCTCACATCCATGGCAAAGGCTGCCGAGAGATAGGGGATGCCGATATGGCCGTAGCGGACTGAGAGTTGCTCTTCGGCGGTTGCCTCGTCGAGGCCGGCGATCTGCTGCAGGTAGAGGACCGAGACGAGGCCGGTGCGGTCGGCGCCGGCCTGGCAGTGGATGAGGATCGGCTTTTGGGCGTTGCGCAGCAGGGCGAGAAGCTCGTGCGCCTGCTCGTACGTCACCTCCGTGGAGGCTGAAAGCCCGTAGTCGATATGGGTGATACCAGCCTTTTTCGCCGCTTCGGTCTCCTTGAGGTACCAGTCGGCGCTGTCTTCGCCTCGCAGGTTGAGGATCGTCTTGATGCCGTAGCGAGCCGCATATTTGTCGATGTCGGCGGCCGAGGGCTGGGCGGAGCGGTAGAGCTCGCCCGGCAGCACCTCATGGAAATTGCCCGACAGCTGCAGCCCGCCGAGATAGAGGCCGAAGAACAGCGCGGCCGCGCCGAAAGCGGCGAGAGCATGTTTGCAGATACCGGCAGGCTTTCGCTTTCTCTCCCTGCGCAAAACCACCGCATAGTTTTGCGGGAATGTCTCGGTGCTTACGTCCTCCCGGACACCCGGAGGCAAAGCCGCCACGCGCTTCTGCCGGAATTGCGCAAGGATGCTCCAGCGTCTCTTCATGTCCTATCCTCATTGTTGGGCGGGAAAGCGCATGCTAACGCCGAGGCCCGGGTGGCGGTCGTCAAGCGTGATTTCGGCGCCGTGCAAGTCCGCGATCGCCTTGACGAGGCTGAGGCCAAGACCGCTGCCGGGCGTCGTGCGGCTCTTGTCGAGGCGGTAGAGGCGGCGGAAGACCAGTTCGCGCTCTTCCTCTGGAATGCCGGGGCCGTCATCGGCAACGGTGGCGGAAAAGCTGCCGTCGTCAGCCTCGAGACCGAGCGTGATCGATGTCTTCGGCGGACAATGGGTGATGGCGTTTTCCACGAGATTGACGAAGAGCTGGGTCAGAAGCTCGCGGTCGCCATTGACCATGCAGGGGGAGGCCGGCCGGGCGGCGAAGGCGAGCGACTGGCCGTTGTCCTCGGCGACGCTGCCGTAGATTTCCGCAACCGAACTCATGATGTCGGCGAGATCGACCGGCAGGAAACGCGCCTTCCTGGCGCCGGTCTCGATCTGCGAGATGCGCAGGAGCGCCTCGAAAGTGGCACTGATGCGGTCGCTCTCTTCGCGGGCGTCGAGCAGCAAGGCCTGGATATCACCGCCGCGCCCACTCTGCTGCATCGCCTGATCGATGGTCATGCGCAGCCGGTTGAGCGGCGTCTTCAGGTCGTGGGCGATATCCGTGCTCACCTGCCGCATGCCTTCGACGAGGGCCGACAGCCGGTCCAGCGCCTCGTTCATCTGGGCCGCGACGACATCGATATCGTCGCCATTGCCTTCGAGCGGAATGCGCCGGGCAAGATTGCCGGCCGAGACATCGCTCATGGCGCGCTCGATGCCGTCGAGCCGCCGCTGGGCGCGGGCGGCGAAAAAGGCGCCGCCGCCGCAGGTGAGGATGACGATAACGCCGGACGCCCAGACGAAGCTCATAAAGGCGATACGTTCCAGATCGTCGGTGTCGGAATAGCTCTCGCCGACGATCAGCCGGTTGCCGCTGACGGTGCCCGCCTGGATGCGGATGCGGTCATCGCCTTTCACGCCGATATCGGCGGCGTTGATGGTCGACAAGCCGTCTTTTGCCGCAAACAGCGAAACGTTGCCGGCAAGCCGCTCGCCCTTTTCGTTGACCAGCAGGAAAATGCTGTCTTCGGGACTGTTAAGGCGGGCATAGGTCGCCACCGCGGCAACGAAATCTTCGGCGTCATCGGAGGAATAGGTGGAGGCGACGACCGAATAGGTATCGCGCACGGAATCGTCGAGCGCTTGCGCCAGATCGCGTTTCAGGAGCTGATAGGTGATGATGTCGGCCACAAGAAAGGCAAGGATGAAGAGCAGGCCGAACGCAAGCGCCAGCCGAAAGGGTGTGCTCCGCAACAATCTCCATTTTCTCTTCAGCATCGGATTATCCGAAAACCGCCGCACCCTGTTCGGTCCGATGGCTTTCCTTTGAAGCATCGAATTGTCCAAAAATCGCTTCGCACTTTTTGGTTCGATGCTTGGTTTTCCCCGACGCATCGGATTACCCGAAAACCGCTGCACACTTTTCGGTCCGATGCTTTAGCGCGGCACATGCAGGCTATACCCCGTATTGCGCACGGTATGGAGAAGCGGCACGTCGAAGGGGCGGTCGATCTTGGCGCGCAGACGGCTGATATGGGTTTCGACGACGCTGGTCTTCGGGTCGAAATGGAAATCCCAGACCCGTTCCAGCAGCATGGTGCGCGTCAGCACCCGGCCTTCGTCGCGCATCAGCACTTCGAGCAGGGTGAATTCGCGCGGCTGCAGCTCGATCGGCTGGCCCTGGCGCGTCACCTGCCGCCGGATCATGTCGAGCTCGAGGTCGGCGACGCGCAGCACGGTCTTCTGGTCCGGCACGGGCGGGCGGCGGGCCAGCGCATTGACGCGGGCGAGCAGTTCGGAAAAGGCGAAGGGCTTGGTGAGGTAATCGTCGCCGCCGGCCTCCAGCCCCTCGACGCGGTCGTCGACGCCGCTGACCGAGGTGAGGAAGATTGCCGGCGTGCCGATCTCAGCCGCACGCACCGCCTTGATCAGCGACAGGCCGTCGAGGCCCGGCAGCATCCGATCGACGACGAGCACGTCATAGTGTTCGCCTGTCGCCCGCGAAAGCCCGTCGCGCCCATCCCCGACGATGTCGCAGACATGGCCTGCCTCGATCATGCCCTGGGCGATGAAATCGGCTGTCTTTTTATCGTCCTCGACGACGAGAATGCGCATGATCGATCCAAATCCTCACCGAGAACAGGGCAGCAGCTGTCACGACCCACAATTCGCGCAGAATTGTGTCGGCGAACTTATCGAATTCTTACGGATTTGTAAGCCAACAAACGGATCGGCCATCCGCGTTGGGCAGTTGAATGCCGAATTCCGGCCGATCATGCTGACGGCGGTGGCGATTGGCAGGACCGCCGCCGATGATCCGGCGGCCATTGTGGGCTCGGCCCGATAACGGTTACACCCTCATGCGAAGCGGGCCGCCGATCGCGCCCGCGCCTTTGCGGCGACCTCCGCGCGGTCGCGAGGCGGTTGAGACGTCTCCAGCGAATCGAGCAGCTCATGAGCGCATCTGGCGATCGACATGACGGCTTTTTCGAAAGCGGCCTCGTTGCGTTTCGATGGCTTGTTGGTTCCGCTCAGCTTACGCACGAACTGAAGTGCCGCATCATGGATTTCCTCGTCGGTCGCGGGCGGGTCGAAATTGAACAGGGGTTTGATATTCCGGCACATGCGTCGCCTTCCTTCATTGTCTCTGCGCCACCGACATGGCGTGGCCCGATATGAAAGTTAGTCGTGCGACTGCCAATTGCAACGGGATGCGAGGCGAGTCGACATGACAGGCTCCTTAAAGCGGGGCAGGGCGAAGCGCATGGCGACCGTCGCCAAGCAGGAACTGGGCGAGGGACAGAACAATGAGATAGAACGGATATTCCCAGCCGCCGTTCGGTGCGGTGAACACCCAGCCGTTGGCCCAATGAGCCCAGATGATCGCTCCGAGCAGGGCGTGGGTCAGCGCCAGCGCAACCCACCGAGCATAAATGCCGAGCACCAGCATCACGCCGCCCACGGCTTCGGCCGCAAAGGTCACGTAGGCCAGCCATCCCGGCAGGCCGATGGATTCGAAATAGCCCGCCGTGCCGGCAAGGCCGAATGTGAAGAGCTTGAGTACGATGGAATGGGCGAGATACATCGCGCCGAGGCTGATGCGCAGCAGCGTTACGGCATAATCGGTCATGCGTTCCTGGTTCATGGATGGTCTCCGTAAGGGATTAATGCAATTGCATGTATATCGGGGCATGGTTTTGTCGTCAATATAGATGTAATTGCATCTATTATAGGGCGTTCGGCCTGGGCGGTGCTCAGCCTTCTCCTTTCGCCACGCGCGCAGCAATTTTTGTATCCATGGGACCGCTCCTGATATAGCGGTCGTTCCATGCGGCAGCGGAGGGAGATATGGGGCAGCTCTGGGCCGGGCGGATCAGCTCGGCAAAACAATGGGCACGATCGATCAAGCGTGATGTGCTCGCGCTCTGGATAGCTGCTCGCGACCCGCGAACGCCCATCGCGGCGAAACTGGTTGCAGGGGCCGTTGCCGCCTATGCCCTGTCTCCCATCGACCTGATCCCGGACTTCATTCCGGTGCTCGGCTATCTCGACGACCTGCTGATCGTGCCTTGCGGCATATTGCTGGCCATCAGGATGATCCCGGCGCCTCTTATGCAGGAATTCCGCCAACTGGCCGCACAGCAGGAAAGGCGACCCGCCAGCCGGGCTGGCCTGATCGCGATCGTGATCATCTGGCTCGCCATCGCGGCAGCGTCTGCATGGATCGCCTACAGGTATTTTTACGCGTCGTAATAGCTTGCCGCCCCTGAGGTGGCTACGCCAAAAGCCGCCGCTCCGCCCCATCCAGGTGATTAGATCACGAATTCCTCCTCGTACCTCTGTGGCTCGGGGACGACCGTAACCTCCACCGGAATGATCCAATTGGCGACGTAGCTCTCGCAGTCGGAACGCTGGTGGTCGGGCTGCACGCAGCCCGCCGCATCGGTCGCGCGGCATCGCAGTGTGTATTGCCCCACTTCTGCAGGGGTCCAGATGTACTCCCACAGGCGCCATGCAAACGGACGTTCTGTTTCGAGGAGCCTTGCCTCGCGCCAGCCCCTGCCATCTCCGGTGCAGACCTGCACCTGCCGGATAGCAGCCTCTCCGCTCCAGGCGGCTCCGAAAATCCGGTACGGTTGGCCGACGACGAGTTGCGCCCCCTGTACCGGACGCGCGATCTGCGATTTGACCTCCATCTCCGCAAGGGGGATCAGTCTGGGTTCCCCGAGGCTGCGCTCCCAACGGAAATAGTCGCGCGCCTGCCAGTAGCCGAGGAACGGATGCTCCACAACCGTGATATGCGTGATCCACTTGACCCAAGCCATGCCGAACCAGCCGCCCACGACCGCGCGTAGCGGGTAGCCGTGATCGCGCGTCAACGGCTTATCGTTCATCGAATAGGCAAGGATCGTGCTGTCAGCGATGGCCTTTTCAAGCGGCAAGCTGCGCGCAAAAGCGATGGGGCCGGGAGACGCCGTTTTCTTGTTCGTATCGACGACGCCGCTGTCGGCGCCTGCGAGCAGAACCTCACATGCTGTTCGCTTAACGCCCGCCATTTCCAAGATCTCGCGCAGAAGAACACCAGTCCAGGCGGCGTTGCCAACGGCTCCGTTCTGCCACTGCAACCCCTCCCTCGGCGGCACATAATAGACGCGGCCGTTCCCTGCGCACTCGACGACGGCGGTCAAAGTCGTGCTCCGCATTGCCTTGATGCTGTCGAGGTCCAGTGCGATCGGCCGCTCCACCGCCCCGTCAACGCGCAATCTCCAGTCCCGCGCATCGAGATCCGGCGACGGGAAATGGTTTCGCACGAAGAAGAGCTCGGTCGGGATCAGCCAATCGGAGAGCGACGCAAACGGAAACTCGATGTTCGGTGGGGACTTCTGTCGAACTATCAGGCTGGGCTGCTGTGGTGTCGGCATCGTCCTCGTCTCCCCCTTCAAGAGCACATCGTCGGCTCTCGGCCGCGCGAATTCCGGTTCGGTCACACCGCCCCTCGCAGTGCGTCTGTCGCATTCAGTCTCCGGGCCGCATTCTAGCACAGGTTCCTCGGACGACCTCGAATGGCGGCAAAGCATATCGGGCAAATGTGTGCAGCGGTTTCGCGGCGACGACACGCGTAAAAGCAAAAGGGCCTGAAAGCGGTCATCGCTGTCATCTGCTTCTGGAACCGATGCCAGCAGGCCAATGAGGGCAGTGGAGGGCAAGTTTTTACGCCGGCATCCTGCCTGCCGCTTGATCGCTTCGGTGGCCGGTGGGCAGAGTGTGTTCTTTCCGTCGCTTCTGCCGACAACACAGAGGAAAGCAAATGCACACATCCGCCCTACCGGAACCACCATACTATATGGTCAGCTTCAGCTCGCAGCGAACGGATGTAGATGATGGCTATGGGGAGATCGGTTACGCAATGACCAATCTTGCAAGTCAACAACCGGGTTATCTCGGCTTCGAAAGCGCTCGCGGCGCAGATGGCTTCGGAATACTGATATCGTTCTGGAAGGACGAAGAAAGTATCCGGGCATGGAAGGGCGTCGTCGATCATGTTGAAGCACAGCGCCGAGGTCGCCAAGACTGGTATTCAAAATACGAAATTCGCGTCGCTCTTGTGCAGCGAGCTTACGGCTTTGACAGCGAGAACCAATAGGCTGCGATTGCCGCGTTATGGAAGCGCAACTTGATGTCCGCTTTGCGCCGAAAGCTGTCATATGCTTGTTCTCACGGAGCCACGAGGGCAGTCGACAGGCCGGCGCTGATCACAACGGTTGGTTCGCGCCATAGCAGACATCAAACGATGATTGCCTACACTCGGTCAGCGAGGATGCGGATGCTTATCATTTTGGGCGGATTGCCTGGTTCCGGCAAAAGCACGGTTGCGCAGGCCTTGGCGACGCGAATAAAGGCCTGCTATCTGAGGGTAGATACGATCGAACAGGCAATTCGCTCTTCCCTGCCGTTGGAGGAAGGAAGCGATGTCGGCCCGAGCGGATATGTGGTGCTCTATCAGTTGGCGCTTGATAACCTGCGGCTCGGTCATAGCGTTGTCGCCGATTCCGTGAACCCCTTGGCGATCACCCGAAACGCATTCAGAAACGTCGCGGGTAAAGCGAATAGTCCATTCATCGAGGTCGAAGTCGTTTGTTCCGATGCTGCGACCCACCGTCGTCGCGCCGAGACGAGGGTGGCCGCCGTCGAAGGCCTGAGCCCGCCCAGCTGGGCCGAAATCCAGGCACTGCATTACGAGCGATGGGAGCCCGATCTACGGATTGATACGTTCCATCTGTCTGTGGAAGAAAGTGTAGCGGAGATCGCGAGGTTCCTGGACCGATGACGGCAATGGGCCGACAGCGGCAGGCAGTGCACGCCGGTGCCTGTAGCATCGCGTAACCTCTATCCGGCTGCTCATGGATTGGTGCGAAATTCCCACATGGTTGCGACCGCATCGATGGCGTCGAAATCGACAACTAGCGACGACCGACGCGGTTCACTGGACCACCCTTATTGACAGCAGTTCCGTGCGTCACCGTACCACGCGCTGCCCGAGCAACCGGGCGCGGCCTCAGCACCACCCCGGGTCTGACGACGCAGCCCGCCGGATAACTGATATATTGACAATAGACGACAGCATTTGCGGTATCCATGGGCGGCGCCGTAAATCCAATCGTAAGAAAGGCAAGTGACGCGGCGGCAATTCTTTTCATATCGTCCTCCTATATCCTCGATACTTCCCCGGAAGTACTGCGGTTGCTCCCACTTCCACGGGTTGGCCTGCGGACTGATCAATGACATTGGACAAGCCATGGTGCGCACGAACACTTTGACGATGCGGAGCGTCAGAACTGGTCATGGCGGGCCCTCCCGCAAACGGCCGTATCATAACATTCGAACCAATTCTCGGCCCGTAACATCACGTAGAATCCGGTTCCGTGCCGAGATGCCTGCGGCTGGTGATCAGCGTCGCCGACGGCTTTGGATGTCTCCTTTGGCCGAAAGCGGTCATCGGTCTCATCTGCTTCTTTGCATGGAGCCGATGCCGGCACGCCCATGACGGCAGTGGACAGGCCGGGTTTTCCGCTGGCATTCTGGCCCCCGCTTGCCTAGCCCTTCGATGAAGAAAACCGAGGTGACGATGACGACGATCACGAGCATAACTTCGACGATGACTGCCTCCTTCCTTGGCTCCTTCGTGGAGGTCGTGGAAGCGTTCACCATCATCCTGGCGGTCGGCGTGACACAGAGCTGGCGGCCTGCCTTTATCGGCACGGGGCTGGCGCTCGCGGTCCTTGCCGTGCTGGTGCTGGCCTTCGGGCCCTTGCTCGGCCTGATCCCGGTCGAAATCCTGCAATTTGCCATCGGCACGCTCCTGATCCTGTTCGGCATGCGGTGGCTGAGAAAGGCCATTCTGAGAGCCGCTGGCTTCATTGCGCTGCATGACGAGGAGAAGGCCTTCGCCGCGGAGAAGGATGCGCTTGCTCGCCAGTCTGCCGATCGGCGGGCCGATTTTCTGGCCGGCACGGCCGCCTTCAAGGCGGTGCTCCTGGAAGGCGTCGAGGTGGTCTTCATCGTCATTGCCACCGGCACCAAGCCCGGCATGTTGCCCTATGCGGCCATCGGGGCGCTGGTTGCCTGCATCGCCGTGCTCGTCATCGGATTGCTCGTCCATAAGCCGCTATCGTCGGTGCCGGAAAACACGCTGAAATTCATCGTCGGTCTGCTCTTGACGGCCTTCGGCATCTTCTGGGTCGGCGAGGGGCTCGGCACGGCATGGCCGGGTGAAGACCTGTCGCTGCCGGTGCTCTTCCTCGGGCTCGCCGCCTTCTCCTTCATCGCGGTCCGGTGGCTGCGCCAGTATCACGATCTGCATGCGGAGCCCGTCGCCCGATGAACATTCTGAAGATCGCCTTCAAGGAATTCATCGGCATGTTCATCGATGACGGGGCGCTAGCGCTGTTCAGCCTGCTGCTCGTGCTCGGTGTGGGGCTTGCGGTAAAATCCGGCCTGATCGGCCCGACGGCGGGAGCCGTGCTGCTCGTCGCCGGCTGTCTCGTCGTCCTTGCGGAAAGCGTGACGCGGGCGGCGAGGCGCAAGTTCAAGCGCTAATGAGTGAGGGTTCCGGGCGCAAACCTCGCCCTTCACAATCCAATCCCTACCGCCCGGCGATATTGCCGATCTCGATCCCATCCTTGCAGAACTCCGTGCAGTCTCCGCTAATGCTGCCGTCGCTCCATCTGCATTCGGAATCGGAGGGGACGGGTTACCGGCGTCTTTCCCGCGCCGCCGCCAGAATGAGCGGT
This sequence comes from Rhizobium sp. BK650, assembly GCF_014195325.1. Classification (GTDB taxonomy): domain Bacteria; phylum Pseudomonadota; class Alphaproteobacteria; order Rhizobiales; family Rhizobiaceae; genus Rhizobium. The sequence goes on from NZ_JACIBK010000003.1 coordinate 132,186, forward strand.
GCCGCGGCGGTGGCGAGGGAGCCGAAGGGCAGCCGCTGCAGGAGTTTGCCGACGCAGAAGGCTGCGGCCATGGCGCCTGATAGTTTCAGCCAGGGATAGTCGCCGAGCTGCGCATGGGCGCTTGCATCCGCCCAGCGGATATTTTCTTCTACGACACTGCCCGCCCGATTGCGGATGATATGGAGCCGGGCGCGCAGATTGCCGATTTCATCGCGCACGTCCTCGATCTGCCGCTGCAGTTCCTCGCGGGCGGCGGCCCGCTCGATATCAACCAGGGTCTCTTCGGTCAGCACATCCTCGGCAACCGCATCCAGATAATCCTCAAAGGCCGCCTCGCTGGCAAAACCTTCGGTCGTCTTTTTCGCCGATGCACCGTCTGACGGCGCAACGTCGAGGGGGGCGGCAGGGGCGGCGGGCATGGGCTCGCCGATTTCTGTTATCTCTTTTCTGCCTTCGGGGGCGCCCGTGATATTCGCCATTTCGGCCTCCTTGCTTTCTGCGAAGTACAAACGTTCGACGCGGTAAAAGGATGCATTTCGGGGACGGGCGACATCGGCATTGAAGGGCCGACTTATTCCGCAAGCCCCGCGGCAAAGAATTGATCCGGCGGGCGACAGCCTGCGGGTGGAAGCGCTCTGCCATACAAGGGGCGGCCATACGAGGTGACGGGGATACGAGGTGACGGGGCGCTTTTTCTATTCCGGCCCCCGCGTGCTGCCGAGGGTTGCTGTCTGGACCGGCATCGAGCCATGGACATTTTTTGCATCCCCGGCAGTGATAGTGCTAAGAGCGGGTCATGACCTTATCAACAGAGTTAGACTGTCAGGCCTGCGGCGCGTGCTGTTCCTATTCGAGCGAATGGCCGAGATTTTCAACCGAGAGCGAAGAAGACCTCGATTTGCTGCCGGTGCATTTCGTTGCGGCAGACCAGTTCGGCATGCGCTGTGATGGAGAGCGGTGCTCCGCGCTTTCAGGCACCGTGGGTTCGGACGTATCGTGCATGGTCTACGACATCAGGCCGGACGTTTGCCGCGCTTGCCTTCCGGGCGACGACGCCTGCTTGATGGCGCGTACCGCCCACGGGCTGATGTAGATCAAATACTGTCTCGAGCCGTGCCATTCGATCGTTGACCTCATGAAGGTGATCGAATGGATGCGAGCCTTGCCGAACACAAGGAGCTTGCCGCCTGCTCCTTCTTCGCGGTCCGGTGGCTGCGCCAATATCACGATCTGCATGGGGAGCCAGTCGCTGGCGGAAAGCGCGACGCGGGCGGCGAGACGCAAGTTTAGGCGATAATGGGTGAGGGCTTTGGGTTGGCGTCCGCACTCGGAGCCCCTTATCCGCCCTTCGCGCACCTGCCCGGGGTAGAGCCGCGGTCTCGACCCGTCCTTCGGACCCCGAGGGGAGAAGGGAGTAGCGGCCGCTTGGCGATCGTGGCCAGTCGTCGGTCCACTTACGAAAATTCGTTCGCCCTCGGGCCGGCGAGCGTCACGCGCCATGTCGACCGTTTGAGGAAATCCTGGGTCGCAAGAAAGGTGTAGGGCGTGGCTCGCCAGGGTTTTACCGCATTGTTGAGATTATCGAGCACGTAATCGCCATCGTCCATGCGGGCGATCAGCACGACGTGGTTTTCGTCGCGCAGGCCGATCACCACCGAGAGCGCCAGGCGGTTGGCGGGAAAGCCGGCGTCGATCAGATCCTTCATCTTCTGCAGGGCGTAATCTTCGCAATCGCCCTGTCCGCCGACCGGCAAGGTCCAGGTATCGGATGAGACATCTTCCACCGACCGGACGCGCTCATTGACGGCGCGGGTGACCTTGCGCAGCAGCGACATGCTGGGACCGGCGGCCGCATGGGCAGGCATTTCATGGCAGAGCCAGCGGTATCGGGCGCAGGCGGAAGCAAAACCCACCGGTGCACCGATGCTTCTGGCGATGGGTAAAGGCTGGCCGGCAAATGCCTGAAATTGCGCGGGAAAGAAAACAAACGAAACAAGACAAACAAGCCACCGCATGAATCACCCCTCTATTGCCTGCGAGAAGGATAACACAGTTTGTACTAAAACTTTAATAAAAATCATTACTTGCGTAATTAACTATAGATTAAGAACTTGTGCCGTTATCCACCGTTTATTCTTGGAATTAACAGTCTGCTAATATAAAAACTCCCCTCATTAACAAACTGTTAACCTTGGGGAGAAAACAGATGTTCCGTAAAGCAGCGAAGTATAGCGTTGCCGTTGCTTACCTTCTGGCAAGCAGCAGCCTCACGATGGCCGCGCCGGCAGTTGTCAACTGCGCCAAGGCTGCGCCTGGCTCGATCGAGGCCCGGCTGTGCCTGCCGACGAAATCCATCCGCACCGATAAAGACAGCCGCACCGTCAACAACGACGGCAGCGGCAACTTCGGCTCAAACAGGCAGGCATCGAACAGGAACCCTTCCGGCAGCCAGGGCAATCAGGGCGGTAGCGGCTCCGGCAATAGCGGCGGCGCGGGCTCCGGCAATGGCGGCAGCACAGGCTCCGGCGGCGGCGAAGGTCCTGGCGGCGGCGAAGGCCCCGGTGGTGGCGCTGGTCCTGGTGGCGGCGAAGGTCCCGGTGGCGGCACAGGCCCTGGTGGTGGCGAAGGTCCCGGTGGTGGCGAAGGTCCTGGCGGCGGCGCAGGCCCGGGTGGTGATCATGGCGGCAAGGATCACGGCGATCATGGCGGCAAGGGCCACGGCGATCACGGCGGCAAGGATCACGGCGATCACGGCGGCAAGGATCATGGCGATCACGGCGGCAAGGATCACGGCGATCACGGCGGCAAGGATCACGGCGATCATGGCGGCAAGGATCATGGCGATCGTGGCGGCAAGGATCACGGCGATCACGGCGACAAGGACCATGGCGATCACGGCGACAAGGACCATGGCGATCGCGGTGAGAAGGACCACGGCGACCGAGGTAACAAAGATCATGGCAATGACGGTCCCGGCTGGGGCCAGGGCAACGACCACCCGCACAATGGCGGCTCGAACAAGGGCGACAAGGGCGACAAGGGCGGTTCCAACGGCGGCGGTAATAGCGGCGGCGGCAGCGGCAACAACGGCGGCGGCAGCAGCGGCGACAACGGCGGCGGCAATAGCGGCGACAACGGCGGTGGCAATAGCGGCGGCAGCAGCGGCGGCAGCAGCGGCGACAACGGCGGCGGCAATAGCGGCGACAACGGCGGTGGCAATAGCGGTGGCAACGGCGGCGGCAATAGCGGCGGCAACGGCGGTGGCAATAGCGGTGGCAACGGCGGCGGCAATAGCGGCGGCAATAGCGGTGGCAACGGTGGCGGCAACAGCGGTGGCGGCAACAGCGGCGGCAACGGTGGCGGCAACAGCGGTGGCAACGGTGGCGGCAGCAGCGGCAACAACGGCGGCGACAACAGCGGTGGCAACGGTGGCGGCAGCAGCGGCAACAACGGCGGCGACAACGGTGGTGGCAACAGCGGTGGCAATGCGGGCGACAATGGTGGCGGCAATGCTGGCGGCAACGGCGGTGGCAATGCTGGCGGCAACGGCGGTGGCAATGCTGGCGGCAATAGCGGCGACAACGGCGGCGGCAATGCTGGCGGCAACGGCGGTGGCAACGCGGGCGGCAATAGCGGCGGCAATGCCGGCGGTGGCTCCCACGGTGGTGGCAAGGGCGGCAAATAGCGCCTGGCAGGTGGCGACCGCTACCATGGGTGATCGGGGGCGCTCCAACCCGATCCAGAGCGGAAGGAGGGGCTTCATAAACGAAGCCCTTCTTTCAAAAGCATAACGGGATGCGGCCCGGCGACGGCATCAGTCGCCAGTATTTGCCGGGCGCATACCCTTTCCTCCCTCGTTCCTGTGTCGGCGTGCTGGCGTAAGATATGTCACAGGAATCCGGTTGATGGCTCGCATGTATCGCGTAGAGCCATCCGCGCCGAGGGCATCGGGCGCGCCGGGTCTCCGGACATTCTCGGGCTGGGCCGGGGAGGCGGAGATGAGGGAGGAGGGGTCTTCAGGGCGATCCAAGATCGGCATAAGCCGGCACATGCAAGCAAAATCAGGGCTTCAGGGATGAAGCCCTTTTTTTATTTCCTTATGACAAATACTGCCCAGTTATTGCAAATACTTCCGCGCGAGCTCAGGTTGTGCGATAATAACGGCGCTCTGCATTTACTGAGAAATCTACGGGAAAGAATGACGGCACGTTGTGCCGGCATGGGCGGGAGGCTGTCCTGAATTCAGGCCGCATCCGGCGCAACCGGCCCTGGCCGCAGTCCAGGGTCTCCGAGGGAGGAAAATCAGATGAAAGCAGCAACTTGTATCGCGGCGGCGTTGACCGTCGGGGCGGTTCTCCTGAGCAGCACGTCGATCGTCCAGGCGCAGGAGCAACCGAAGCCCAACATCGTGTTCATCATGGGCGACGATATCGGCTGGTTCAATATCGGCGCGTACAATCAGGGCATCATGGCCGGCAGGACGCCGAACCTTGACCGGATGGCATCGGATGGCATGCGCTTTACCGATTATTACGCCGAGGCGAGCTGCACGGCGGGCCGCGCGAACTTCATCACAGGCGAGCTGCCGATCCGCACCGGGCTGACGACTGTCGGCCAGGCGGGCGCCACCCTGGGCATGCCGGACGAAGCGCCGACCATCGCCACCGTCCTCAAATCGATGGGATATGCCACCGGCCAGTTCGGCAAGAACCACTTGGGGGATCTCAACCAGTTCCTGCCGACGGCGCACGGGTTCGACGAATTCTTCGGCTATCTCTATCACCTCGATGCGATGGAGGACCCCTGCCATTCCACCTACCCGCCGGCGGTAAAGGCGATGGTGGGCCCGCGAAACATGGTTCACAGCTATGCGATCGACAGGGACGATCCCACCGTTCAGCCGCGTTGGGGCAAGATCGGGAAACAGAGGATCGAGGATGCCGGCGAACTCTGCCCGGACCGCATGGAGACGGTTGACGACGAGATACTGGCGAATGCGCTCAAATTCGTCGACCATGCCCGGCAGGAGCAGAAGCCCTTTTTCCTCTGGCTCAATCCCACGCGCATGCACGTGGTTACGCATCTCTCCGACAAATACGAGAAGATGCGCACACCCGAGAACGGCTGGTCCCTCGAGGAAGCCGGAATGGCGCAGCTCGACGATATCGTCGGCTCGGTCATGAGCTATCTGAAAGACAACGGGCTTGAGAACAACACGATCATTGCCTTCTCGACCGATAACGGTACCGAGAACTTCACCTGGCCTGACGGCGGGCAGACCCCGTTTGCGGGTGGCAAGGGAACGGTCATGGAAGGCGGCTTCCGGGTTCCGATGATCATCCGCTGGCCCGGCCACATACCGGCAGGCAAGGTGGAGAATTCCATCGTCTCGGGCCTGGACTGGTTCCCGACTTTCGTCGCAGCGGCCGGCAATCCTGATATCGTCGCCGAATTGCAGCAGGGCAAGCAGATCGGGGACCGGACCTACAAGGTGCATCTCGATGGCTATGACCAGACCGACCTGATCACCGGCAGAGGCCCGTCGCAGCGTCATGAAATCTTCTATTTTGCCGAATCCACGCTCGGTGCAGTGCGCATCGACGATTTCAAATACCGGCTTACAGACCAGCCGAATGGCTGGTTCGGCGCCACGGTCAAGGTCGACTGGCCGATCCTGCTCAATCTCCGCCTGGACCCGTTCGAGCGCACGGGCCTTGGCCAGTCCCTCTTTGCGAAGGATTGGTGGGCTTATGAGTTCTGGCGTTACGTTTTCCTGCAGCAGGAGGTGGCGAAGGCCGCTCAGACCTTCCTCGACTTCCCGCCGATGCAGAAAGGCGCAAGCTTCAATCTTGAGGCGTTGAAAGAGGAGTTGGGCAAGAGGATGGCCAGCCAGGCGGCGCGGTAGTCCTCGCGCTGGAGCGCCGTGCGTCCATTCGGACGCACAAAGGACGCTCTACTTTTTGAATCTACGCATCAGGCCTCCCGAAAATCGATTCCGATTTTCGGGCCGATGCTCTAGACCTTGATGGCCGAATCCACCAGGTCGGTCGGCAGCGTGATCTCCAGTTCTCTGGCGGCATCAGATTGACGATCGCGGCGGATATGCTGAACGGGAATCCTGGCAATTTCGATCCCGATTGTTCAGCCGGGCAGATGTCTGACAGAGCCTAAAGCAGCACACACAAGAAAACGGAAGCTGTCAGCTATCATCCCGGTCCGAAATGCCGATCATCAACCCGGTCGTTCGGGAGCGGTCCCAACCGGCTGCATGCCGGCGCTCTCAATCCAGGCAGCGCCGGCTGCGGCCTGACGCTCAGTCGAGAAGGTCGGCCGGCACCTTGCCGCCGTTTTCCGACAGTTTCTTCATGAGCGCCTTATGCAGGAAAATGTTCATTTTCGCGCTGTCGTTGCTGTCGCCGCTGTAGCCGAGTTCGGCGGCAAGCTCCTTTCGTTCCGCGAGGCTCGCGTCCATTCCGAGCGCCTTCATCAGGTCGACGATCGAATGGCGCCAGTCGAGCTTCTGGCCCGACTTCTTGACGGCTGCGTTCAGGATCTGCTCGATATCGGCCGGGCGCGTTTCTGCCGGCGGCGGCGCACCGGTCGCCGGTTCCGTCACCAGCGCGGCAGGCGCTGCCTGGCTGGAGGTCGGCTTGGCACCTGCGGCGGGCGCAGGCGCGGCTTGCGGGGCGGCGGAAGCGGGCTGGGAAACAGGGGCGGCCTGCGCTTTGCCGAATATCGCCTGTTTGATGCGGTCGAAGACGCTCATGGGATACCCTCCTTTGTGGTTGCGGACTGGGAGACGCCGGTTCCAATCCTTGACCTCAGGAGAACTAGGGTGGGGAAGCGATCCGCAAAGTCTCTCCGGCTGCAGTGCTTCGAACGCCATCAGACCCGAACGGGCAAATCTTCGCGATGAGAACAGGCTCCTCCTGGGGCGAATGCCCCTCGATACCGGTAATCCGCACGATGAAGTCAGAGCAGAGTCGGTTCCGGATCGGGGTCGTCGGCCACTTCCTCGATGATCTCGGGACTGTCGTTCCTGGGCGATCCAACGCCTTTGCCGATTTTCCACATCGTCATCAACTCGGCCGGGAAGGGCCTCATCAGGTCGTGAGGATCCGGTTCGGACGAAAGCCAGCGCTCGTAGTCCGCCCGGTGCAGGATGACAGGCATGCGATCATGGATCGTCGCCATCATTTCATTGGGTTCGCAGGTGATAATGGTGAAGGTCTTGAGGTCGATGCCGGTCTCGGGATCCTTCCAGATCTCCCACAGGCCTGCGAGCGCGAAGGGGGAATCGTCCTTCATCGCTATGGCATAAGGCTGCTTGTTTTTGCCCGTGCCGAAGATGTCCTTCCATTCGAAGAAGCCATTGATCGGCACAAGGCATCGCCGCGATCTATAGGCGGTCTTGAACATCGGCTTCGTCGCGATATCCTCGCATCTGGCGTTGAACGGCGCGTTCATGCCCTTCTTCCAGAAGCGCGGCTTGAGCCCCCAGCTTGCGGCCTCGAAAATATGCCCAAATGTATCGGGTTCGCGCACCAGAGACCTGATAATGATGGGATAATCCTGCGACGGAGCGCCATTCCAGCGGGGGAACCGATTGCCGAGCGCATCGATGTCGCCGCCCTTAACGGCAAAGGCGAAGTTTCTGATCAGCTCTTCAAGCGTGGTTTTGACGTAAATGCGTCCGCACATGCCCGGTCTCCGTTGTTCTCAAAATGTTCACGGGCAGGCGGTTGAGTCAATGTATCATATTAGTTGTGACTTAAGCGCGGATGCAAGGCGGTTAAGGCGGCGTGGGCCCCACATGGTGTGCGCAAGCCTTGGAGCGACAGCGCTCTCGATTATCTGGCGACGGGTCTTCAATCCCCGTTTCCATTCCGGACGAATTGCCACTCGATACCGGTAATCCGCGTCGGCTTGACGATGTGCATGCGCGCCTGCAAGAGCCGGAGGGTCGGGACGAGTTTTTGGGGGTCTGCGATTTCCGCGGGGACGGGTCTGCCCATCTCTTGATAATGCAGTTCCATTTCTTCGCGAAAATCCCGGATATCGAACGTGTCTATTCCTGCATTGTACCAGTCTACCAGGATGACATCACAGACAATATCAAGGCTGTTCGGATCGTCGGCGTCGAGCAAAGGCGGCATTGGCGGACCTTCTGAAGATGGAGCTCATCCTTAAGTGTCCCTCCCGAGGCGTCTTTTCTGGCGCAGTGTCGTCGGATGGCTGGCGAACGTTTTGGGGGCTCGCCACCCAGCACCAAGACGAGCCCCGGCCCCGGTGCTGTTTCATCTGCGCCTCCACCGCGACAATTCGATTAGACCTCCGCGCGTCAAGGACAGCAATTCAACCAGTTGGGTTAGTTCAGCTGCCTGTGGCAGAGGGGCTCTGTTTTCGCGGGTTTTTTTCTGCCTGGAGCGCGGGAATAAATCTGTGGATAAAGTCGGAACGGCGCATTTGGGTTAGCCCGTAGGGGGACGGTCGGTTCGCTCCGGTGATGTCAACTCGATATTTCGGCGGCGCGGTGACTGGGTCATCCGCATCAAGAGATCTTCGGCCCGGCCAGTTGCGGCCGTTGGGCGAGGGCAGGCCGCGCGAGATGATCCCGCCTTCGGCTCCGCGTGCCGCCTCCTTGAGGGGAATGCAGCGTTCCAGCCGGGTCCCGGATTGACGAGGGCATTTTTCGCCTTAATAGGATCGAGCCGAGATGGGCGGCAAGCGCAGAACAAAGGGAGAGAATGGTGAGCGAACCGACGGTAGAAGATGCGACGAAGCGCATTTACGAGTCACTGCGGGCCGATAATGAGGATATCGATCGGCATATCGCCACTCTCAAGGCAGCCTTGGCGCGGGCTGGTCTGAAGGAGGCGGTCTTCGACCCCGCCAGGCTCGTGCAGAACAACCGGTCCGGCAGGAAGCTGATGCAGGCCTATTTCCGCCAGCGCGGCGTGACGGTCAAATTCTCGGCCGAGTGAAGGCATGCTTTTTGGGGCAGGCAGGCCGCGGCGTGACGCCGGGCCGGGTTGCCTTGAACAGCGGTAAGATGACGGGCTCAAAGGAGCGGCTGCGCTTAGCCTCGATTGCTCACAGCATGTGCAAAACAGGCCATATTCAGAGATTCTCAATGCCGGTGGGGTAAAGGATATTTCCCGGAAGGAGATATCCTGGCCACGCAATACGCGAGGTGAGGTATCGAGAAAGACCCTCAGCTGGCAGTCGAAACAGATGGTCAGCGCGGTAGGACTGATATGAAGCCATGGATTTACCGCTTGGTCGTGAGCTTCGTGGTTCTGTATTGGACTTCAGCGCTCTTCTTCTGGGTCGCGCAAATCATTATCGCCGACGTGTCGACCGAATATTGCTTCGGAGAGCCTATCAGGTTCCAGTGCCGCAATTTCCCCGGCGCATCCTTGGTGAATATCGCATTGTCCGTCTGGCCCGTGCTGACTCTTCTCCCCTTCTACTGGCTGAAGCCCAGTAACGGGCCGATCTGGTTGAACGTCGCTTATGCGTACTGGATCGCGATAGCTGTGGGATCGATTATCGTTTCCGTTCGCACTTCGGCCTGGTTGAGGGCGAAGCTGCGTCAAGGTGCATGAGCCGCTGACGCGGAATGGCCGCTGCCTGTGTCCGACCACTCGCTGCCCCATCGGGAGGGGGTGCCCTCTTCATGGAAAAGACGGACCTTTTCGCAAAGGCCCGGCTTTTCTGTCGCATCACGGGCATGACCGGGACAGACGGACGAACACGATGCCGGGCAGCCACCTAAGGAAGCGGTAAGAGCGGGAAACGCCGTACGTTCGTGCCGATCAGGCTGATACGGGCGCCGGCATGTAGAAAGGTTCGCCGGTTTCCGCGAGCGTCTTCAGTCGCGACAGCGCTTCCGGCCAGCCGCCGCCGACGGCCTTGCTGGTGGCGGTCTCTCCGCCGAAATCGTCATGGGTCAGCGTCACCTTGCAGGCCTTGTCGCCGACGGGTTCCAGCAGCCAGGTCACGCGCGAGGCCGGGTCCACGGCGACGTCCGGCGACCATTGCGCGCTGAAAGAGTGCACGAAGCGGCGGGGCGGATCGATCTCCAGGACCTTTCCGACGATCATCGCGCGCTCGCCGACATGGAAGATAATGGCGCCGCCTGCGACCCATTCCGTATTCGAGGTCATGTTGAAGTGCTGCCAGAGCGGCGTTTTCTCGTCATCGGTCAAGATGGCCCACACGTCTTGCGGCGTGGCGCGAATGAACATTTCCCAGACATGTTTCGGTGCAGCAGATGCCATGGTCGCGTCCTTTCTCTCGACAGCGGTTTTAAGGTCGCTCATCGTGCGGGCGAAGGGCGCAGAAAAGCGCGACATCCAGCGATCCGCGATCTCCTGAACCGGAAGCGGATTGAGATAATGCAGCTTTTCCCGGCCGATCTTGCGGGTCACGACGAGATGGGCGTCTTCGAGCACGCCGAGGTGCTTCATCACCCCGAAGCGGGTGACGGGCTGGTCCCGCTCAAGCTCGCTCAGCGTCTGGCCGTCCCGTTCGCGCAGGCGGTCCAGAAGCTCGCGCCGGAGCGGATGCGCCAGGGCGTTGAAGATTTCATCCATGTGACGACAATACGTGACTAAATGGTCACGTGTCAAGATGGTCACCTTTTAGGCGCCGGTTGCCCCTCGCGGCCGCCCGATAAAACAGCTGCCGGCCCGCAATCAGATCCGCGGCTTCGGGGAAGGTTCTCGGTCGGAATTGCCGGAATTGGGTTCGCCCTTGGGTTCGATCAGCAGGACCTTGGCTTCCTTTGCGGCGCGCGGCCGGTGAACGACGCCCTTGGGGACGACGAAGAGCTCGCCGGCCCGGACCGTTCGGGAAGGCTCTCCTTCGATATCGATCTCGATTTCGCCCTCGAGCACGAGGAAGAAATCGTCGGTCGTTTCATGCCTGTGAAAGGGATATTCGCCCTGGAACCTGACGACCATCACGTCATTTTCATTGTAATCCGCGATGACGTGGGGGTCCCAGTGACTTGAGAAGCAGCCGAGCTTTTCCTCGAGGTTGACTGTTTTCATGTTTCTCGCCTTTGACAAATAGATCCGCCAGTCGCTCGCCGGTGGGCTACCCGGAAGCCTGGAGCCCCGGAAGAAACACGGCGGCTGCGTCACGGTCTTGAACGTTTGTGCGCATTGACGGACCGCGCCCGAGGCTGCGGCCGGCTGCCGCCGCCCTCGTTCGACCCCGTGCGACCGCGCCGTCCACCGAAAGCTTAGCCGTCGATCTCGCACTATACCGCGGCCCATCCGCGGTCTCTGTACGATATAGGACAGACCGCCCCGGCTGCCGGGAATCGTGGTTAAACACAGGCGGGATCCGTCCCCCTCATCGGAGAGAGCCTAGCCTGCCACCACCCCGGCAGGCCCTTTTTCTGGCCGCTCGGGAACAAACCGGTCCTTTATGTGTTTCTTTGCGCTCGATTGCCACGGTTCATACAGCAATGTCCGAAGAGGAATTTTGCCAGCGCTTCTACAACCGGCTGCAACTTCTGTTACGGGCGGGACGAAAAGCGCCGGTGCGCGATCCCGAAACCTACACGAAGGCTGTCGCCCCATCCTATTGGCGGGAGCTGGGCCAGCAGGGCTGGAGCCCCGAGCAATGCGCCGATCACGACGCCGCCTTTTGGTAGGGGCACCGCAGGTTCCTGTGCCGGTGCGGCGGTCTCCTCGCACGCGAAGAAATGCCATAGATAATCAGCCTTGCTTGCGGGGGCAGGGATCGGCCATGGCGGTCTTACCTTTATCGATCTACTATTAGGGCGTTGGAGCCGCTCAGGGTGCAGTTATGCCGTCATCCCACTCATCAGAGCCAAGTCTATCCAGACTGAGAGACATCGGCTGGTCGCTGTGGGATCCTATCGGACTGATGCCGGAGGGATGGAATTGGCGTGACGATGCTGCATCCGGCTTCGAAGACGAATACGACCATTATCTGAAAAGCGCGGCCGCAAAGCTTCGCGGAGGAGCGCCGGAAGCCGAGGTCGTGAACTATTTAGCGCATGTAGAAATCGATATCATGGGCCTTGGAGAAAGGCAGAACACGCTCGTCAGGGCTAAAGCAGTTGTTCAAGCCATCTTGGCGGATGACCTGATGTGAGCATCCGCCGAAGGTGAGGCAGGCCCGGCGTTGTTGCCGCCCGGTCCACCATCCGGCCACGCTCAACCTTCGATGTCGCCCTTAGCTTGGGCCTTTGATCCCGCTCAATGCGGGAGGTTCGCAGCCCGGCTAACATGGTGAAAGAGTTGGCCTTGTTTGATGGGTGTACCAATGAAACATCGTGGGGACATCAAGGCGAGATATCGCCCCGTCGCGTCCCGCTTCGGCTTGTACGATGTCATCGATCAAGTAACGGGAAAGCCGGCGGAAGTGGATGTCACTTCGGTCCTGCTTGAATCGGAGGAGGCCAGGCAACTCGTTGCTTATCTTTGCAGACACATGATCCCGCTCGATAGAGATCAGCCTGCGGCGTAAGGCCGTGGAGAAGCCGGGTTGGTCGACGCCGAAAAATCCAGCGCCGGCCGTGTGGGAAGTCATCAGCCGATATCTTGCGCCGAAGCCTCAGGCCGCTGCGAAGCCGCCATCGACGAGCAGTTCCTCGCCGCTGACGTAGCTGCTTTCATCCGACGCCAGGAACAATACCGCCTTGGCGACCTCTTGCGCCTCAGCGAGCCTGCCGAAAGGAATGGCCTGCTTCATCCATTCCTCCGTGCCGGCATTGTCTTGAAGATAGGTCTGCATTGCCGGTGTCAGGACCATGCCGGGGGAGATGACGTTCACACGAATTCCGCGGCTTTTGAGATCGATTGTCCAGGCTCGCGCAAACGAACGGATGGCCGCCTTCGTCGCGCTATAGACGGAGAGGCTGGGGAAGCCCCTGCTGCCAGCGCACGATCCGGCCAATACGACGGCGCCGCCGGCTGACATCAGCGGCAGAGCCTTCTGCACCGTGAAGACAGTCCCCTTGACGTTGATGTCGAAGACACGGTCGAAATGGTCCTCCTCGATACCGCCGATCGGGGCGGACTCGGATATGCCTGCATTGGCGAACACCACGTCCACGCGACCATGATCGCGCTTTATCCGTGCGTAGAGCCTGTCGAGGGCGGCGGGGTCGCTCACATCGCCCTGAACGCCGACGGCGCCATTCGCGATGTCCTCGAGCGCTTTATCCAGGCGGTCCTGCCGGCGCCCTGTGACATACACGTGAGCACCCTCTGCTGCGAATGCCTTGGCCGTGGCCAGGCCGATGCCGTCCGTGCCGCCCGTTATCACCACAACCTTATCGTCAAACCGTTTCACCATGTCGTTGCTCGCTTCCTAATTAAGTGGAGGATTGCTCCACTTTCTATATGGAGGTACGCTCCACTTAGCAAGTCGCATCAGGGCAAATTTTGAGAGGCAATCTTTTGGCTGATGAAATTCCATTGCGGGCCGACGCCCAGCGAAACCGGGAACGTATCCTGGCCGCAGCCGAGGAAGTCTTTCTTAAAAAGGGGGCCACCGCGTCGCTGGATGATGTCGCAAAGCGTGCCGGCGTCGGCATCGGGACGCTTTACCGTCGCTTCCCGACACGAGAGGAGCTTCTGGCTGCAGCCTATAGCTCTCGCTTTTTGGCCCTTGCCGAAACCAGCCGAGCAAGAGACACAGGACATGATCCGCTGAACGCGATGCGGGCTTATCTGGAAGAACTCGTTCAGCACACCAACGTCTATAGTGGCCTCGCCGCATCGCTTGGAACAGTGTTGCAGGTCGGTACACCCGGCTGTGCGGCAGCCAGCAAGGAGGGGATGCGGCTTCTGGAAAATGCGCAGACGGCGGGGGTTATCCGGCATGACATCGACTTCAGCGACATCGTATGCATAGCAACCGCCATCTCGCTCGCCACAGGGCAAGAGAGTTTGCCAAAGGCGCAGATAGTTCGTCTCGTCGGAGTGTTCATGGACGGGATGGCCGTGCGCTGAGCTTTAGCCGATGAGCGCTATCGGCGCCAAGTGTCATGCCGCCGAGCCGCACCGCCGCCGCAACCTGCCATTTCAGTCTACGATCGCTTTCGGCCGAGGCTGCCGCCCCTTCATGAGAGGAAGCAATCCGGACGTAGACGCCTGTCTAGGGTTCCAGAAAGCCTGTATAAGGTCGGGCGGGTTCAGGGGCATGCGAAGCCTCGCCGCCACGACCCGCGTCGATTTTTCGAGGGGTAAGAATATGGCGGCCGTGACCGACCTTGCGACATTGCTGGCAACGATGGATCCCGTGCTGCAGGAGGGGGAATTCGCCTTCTGTACGCTTTCGGAAGAGGCGCTTGCCGCTTGCCAGCCCCTGCGGCCGCTGGGACTGTTTCGCGAGGCAGAGGGCGTGACGGTGATCCTGCCGGTCGAGGTGGCGTTGGAACGGGGATTTGCGATCGGCACGCCGTTGCGCTGGATCACCCTCAATGTTCATTCTGCGCTGGAGGCGGTCGGCCTGACCGCCGCCTTTGCAACGGCACTGACGCAAGAAGGGATCAGCGCCAATGTCGTCGCGGGGTATTACCACGACCACATCTTCATGCCGGCGGCGGATGCCCCGCGCGCGATCAAGGCGCTGAAAGCGCTGTCGGCGGGTACGTGAAATCGCGCGGAACGCGCCCTCAAGGCGGGTATCACGATTTTGCCGATGCCCGCGGACGGCTACCCGAAGCCGTTGCCTCTGTCAGAATTGAAGCACGATCTGCTCGGGAGGCTCCTTGTTGAAATCGGAATATCGAATCCACCGCGGCGTCGCCTTGAACATCACGGCCCCTCTCTCGATGAACGGCCTGGCAGCCGGAACGCTGTTGAGATAAGCTTCCTGGTATTGTTCGATATCGGCAGCAGGAACCCTTGTTGCCTCACCCTCGTATTGAACCGTGATATTGTCGTTCCATCCGACTACGAACGCAACGCCGGGACGCTCCGCGAGATTGTCGAACTTTCGCGTTTCCTTGAAAGTGCTGAACACGGCCTCAAGATTGTCGCGCACCGAGAAGTCAACCGTAGCAGCCTCCGGCGTTCCATTACGATGGCAGGTCGCAATGACTGCCAAGCTGTGCTTTCTCAGGAACTCAAGGATCATGCGTCTCGTATGATCTTCGTTCATTATCTTGCCCCCTCGGTGAGTGTTCTCGATCTTTGTGCAGTCCCAGGGGTCAGCCCGCCGGCCTCAGAGAGTCTGGCCGCCAGCGCCGCGAGCTTGCGAGATATGCAACTCATCAGCGTCATGACAGGCGTCACCCAAGGCGGCGGTTGTCAGCCGTATCAACGAGTTTCGGCTTTGCTCGACACGACGATGCCCGCTGTTGGCTAGGCATAGGCTAGGCACCAGCCCGGACCGCGAACCCAGCACTGCTCGGGCGGCAGTTCATCGTGACGGTACAGCCGCGTGACCTTCCTTTGCTCGCCAGTTTCGAATGCCACCGCAAGGGCCTTTTCCGATTCCGCGTCGCGCATTCCTTCACAGGGGAAGATGGCCACCGGAGAAATCCATTGCGCGTGGAATTGCTCACCCTTACGCGTGACGAGGAACACCGCTCCCCGAAGATGCATGTTGCCCCAGTTGCTGCTGGTGAATCCAAGATCAGTCGTGAGCGGCAAGACCAGCCTTCCCCCATCATTGAGCCGGTCGAGCCAGATATCCGCCGGACGGGTTGCTCCAGCATTTACATAGATCACATCGGCTGAAGCGAAAGCCACGGAGCTGCCGTCCCCCTGAAGCGCAGTAACGTTCCGATAGGTCCTGAGATTTTCTTTCGCCCGTGCAGCCAGCTCCGGTTCGAACTCTATCGCCGTCACCTTGCCGGATGCGGCAACAAGGTTAGCCATGATCGCGGAGTAGTAGCCGACACCAGCGCCGACATGCACGACATGCTCGCCTGCTTGCGGCGCAACGTGCGAAAGCAGGAAGGCATGAAGTGACGGCTGCCCGTTATTGATGTGGCGCTCGGGGAGGATGCCGACGATCTCATCTGTATACAGGTAGACCGGATCAGCGGTCGGAGTTGGAACATAGTCCCTCCGCATCCGGAAGATCGGCCACGGACCAGGACCAAGGAAATCCTCTCGCGGCACTTCGGCGAACGCGGTCTCGACACGCTCATCGACGACCCTGACAGCCGCCGTGATCTGCTTTGCATAAGCGTGACGCACGATCTTTAATTCGTCCGGTGTCATCGGCAGAACCACCCGAAATCTAGCTTGTTTTATCTATTGCTGCGACGAGAGAATAGATGGTTCTGTGGCAGCCGCAACGTCGCATCATGTCGTGTCGCCTTTGATGAAACACCGGAACTTCCAGCTGAGGCGCCGGATCACAGCCTTTCCGGCAAACGGAGATAGGCTGCCGGGTCGACTCGTGTAGTCTGAACGTTCGGCGGAGGAAGGTGTTGTGCCTCGAATATGAGCGAACGGACGAGGAAGGACGTGGCCAGCACATTTTTAAGTGGCGGCTATTGGCGAACCACGCGCCTCAAGCGCCGGCAATGCCGAGCCTTCGGGCCCTTAGCGGACCTTAGTTGTAATCGGGAAAGACGACCTTCTTGTCATCAGGCGCGTCCGCCCACGCTCGATAAGCCTCATATTTCACGGCACCGGACGCAATCCCCTTGACCATGCGACGGCACGCCTCGGCAGTCGCCTTCTCCGGAGGCATTCCGCTATCCCGTTCGACCTCTGTCCTTGCTCGATCGGTCATCGCTGCCAACCCATTCTCAGTACATGCCTGGATAATTCGCGAATGGGTTCCCGGCTGCTGACGAATGATAGAAGCGTAGTATTCGAAAGTCTCTCTGTTCCATGCACCGCCATCGGCCCGGACCAAAGACGGCATCGCGGCCGCTGTGATGAGTGCAGCAAAAAGCTGAATTTTGCTCAATAAATAATCCCCCAGGGGTTGTGCCCGAAGAGAAGCAGTTTTGGGATGTACGCGCAACTGTTTACCCGGGCCGCATGACCGCTGTTGGCGCGAAGCAGTCATTGATTTATATATCTGCGATTGTATACTTGGTGAATGTTTACCAACCTATGCTTAGCTGCCGCCGTCGTCATTTTCTTCGCCATACTTGCGATCATGATCCCATTCTTAGGTAAGATTCATGATGTCAAAGAAATGACCCCAGAACTGTCTGCATGGCTTTCAGTACGACTATTCCCGCTAATGTTTCTCTTTGCCGTACTCGCTTTCCTCGGCAGCCAAGCCAGCAAGTGGGGATGGAACTAGTCAGTTCAATGTCCGTGGCTCTAAGCTGCCAAGGTCGCCTATCTGCCGGCGCGAAAGCGGCCATGCCGCCGCACCCCGTCATCCGCCACTACCCATAGACATCATAGTCCACCGCCGCCTTCGCCTCTGTCCCCGCCCGGTGACGTGCCTTCTTCGTCACCGGCTGCGTGAATGTCAGCGCCAGCGCGTCGCCCTCGTTCGGCGAGGGCAATCCGCGTTCCTTCATGTCGTCCTTGCTTTCCAGCTGGATCTTGCCGTCGAGCCGCGCCACGGTCTCCGGGCCGACCAGATCCTGATAGAGCATCTCGTTGGCCGGATCGATCGCGCCGCCGGCCTTCAGCCAGCGTTTCATCTGGCCCCAGATATAGGCGCGCATATTGTAATAACCGGGGTCGAGCACCTTGGTTGAGCCGAACCAGACGAGCTGCCAGGAGCGGCCCATGACCGTGCCGGCGCTGACGATGCCGGTGCCGTAGCCGGCATCGACGAAGACGGCGTCGGCCTGGTATTCGTCCTCCAGCCGGGCGATCAGATTGGCGACCTCGATGTCGTTGTCGTTGCGGGGAATGGTGGCGAGACGCTTCGAATAGAGGCCCTGGCGCAGCATGATGACAGTCGGGTCGTCGCCCGTCCAAGCGGGGTCGACACCGATGATGACGGGGGCGAAGCCATATTGCTCGGGGCGCAAATGGACGCTGCGGGCGCGGTCGGCATCGTCGGCGGAGATGAACTGCAGGGCGGACTGGCTCGGAAACTGGCCGCGCACGCGCACCTTGACGATATCGCTATCCTCGCCGTGATCGTCCACCAACCGCTGAAGGAATTGCTTGTTGGTGCCGGGCACCGAGCGGCTGTCGATCTGCCTTCCGATCCAGCGATGGCGGAAGCGGCGGAAGCACTCGCGGAAGCGGCCGCTGTTCCGCGTCGGGTTGCCGAAGACGATCCAGATGATGACGGTATCCTCGTCCGTCAGCGCGCCTTCGGCCACTTCCCAGACCTTGTCGTGGATCTTCGAGGCCTCGTCGAAGAGCAGGAGGATGATACGGCCCTTGTTGTGCAGGCCGGCGAAGGCTTCGGTATTGTGCTCGCTCCAGGAGATGAAATCCTGCCGCCAGCTCTCGCCGCGATCAGGGTCGCGCGACTTGATCGACATGGCCTGCACGTCGAACCAGTGGGCGGTGATGGAAAGCCGGAACCATTTGCCGATCTCGGGCGCCGTCTTGGTGCGCAGCTGGCCCTCGGTATTGGCCGTCGTGACGATCCTACAATCGGCAAAGCAGGACATGGCCCAGTTGGACAGCATGCCCATTTCCGCCGATTTGCCGATGCCGTGGCCGGAGGCGACTGCGATCTGCAGCGGCTGGTAGCGGGTGGCGGGGTCGGCAAGATGGGCGCCGATCACCTCGTTGATCTCGTCCTGCCAGGGACGGGGGCCGTCAAAGCCCTGAAGTTCGCCCACGCCCCAGTCCCAGGCGAGCCGGCTCCAGCGCTTGGGGCTGAAGCGGCAGGAGGATGCGAGCTCGATGATAGCGTCGTTCGGGTCGCGGCTTTCGCTGACAGTGGCGGGGAGGGGCTTTTGCGGCATCATCGCTCCTCCGCCTCGCCGTCGCCGCGTTGCTCATTGCGCTTTTGCGCCCGCTCCAGCCGTTCGGCGAGCGCCCCAAGCCCCTTATGCTCGACGATCTCCTTGAAGGCATTGATGCGGATATGTTTGCCGATCAGCTCCAGACGGCGCAGCCGCTCGGCGAATTTCACCTTCTTCACATGGCCGATTTCGCGGCGCTCCTTGCCCGTGCCCTCATAGAGCGCGGAGATTTCGACACCCGTCACCAGCCCCTGCCGCCAAATGGCGGGCCATTCCCCGATCGGCTTGAAATCGCCGTTCTCGTCATAGAGATCGCCGAAATCGGCTTCCGCTTCGGCGGCGAGCCGAGTCAACAGCCAGTCCGCATCGATCCGCGTGCGCTCCGAGCGCTCGGCCTTCGCCGTTTCGATGGCCGCGGCAATGGCCGGTTTCTTCAGGAGTTGATAGGCCGTCACAGCCGCTCCGCGCGGGGAATAGCCCGCTCTTATCGCCGCCTGCGCTCCGCAGGGATTGACGAGATATTCTTCCACGAAACGCTGCTGGCGCGCCGTCAGTTCGCTCATGTCACTACACCCCGGTTTGGGGTTAGCCATAACCGGAGGAAAGTTGTGGCGGTGAACGGGAGGAGCCAAGGCAGGGTAGCGAGAATTTGTAAATGTCGCCGGCAATCTCAGCTCTACGCTGTAGAAATTGAATTTCTGGAGTTCATGCACGTTGGAATTGACCGTCATATAAGTATGTGCTAGATTAGATCCTTATACACTAAGATAACCCGTTCAGGGCTCATCAGTTTGATCTTTCGTAAATAGCAAAACCATCAGATTCTGATGAGTACAAAGGCGATGCGATGTTGATAGATAGCAAGCAACGCCGGTTCTGGCGTGACTACGAAGAAAAAGTTGATCTAATGACCGATATATATTTCGGTGATGCTTTGATCCGAGTCGCGAGGCCGACTGTATCAGCATGGGACGCTCTCGAAGCTATCATGCACTCCTTTAACTACAGGGTCAGCCCAAACGAGACTTCGGGATACACTCCCAAAGCCGCGAATTCGACTGTGAATGATCTTCGATCATTCGGAATTGCAGTGAATGTCAACGCTGCTTCAAATCCACAGAGGCAAACGACCGACAAACGGAAAGTGTGGTTCTCGAGCAAGCCGACACAAGTGGAGCGAGCTCACGATGTCTTGGAGAATGCCGCAGACACCGACATGTCGGCCGATATGATTGATGCCATCAAGGCAGTGCGAACGCTCGACAAGAAGCGGGTCTTCGGCTGGGGAGGCGATCGGCCTACCAAAAAGAGCGCGGGCCTTTTCTTTATCAACGTGTCGCCCGAAGAACTCGCAAGGGGGCTCGATAACAGAACGGTCAGAAGGCTGGAGGAGGTCTCTCCAAAGCCAGATGAAGAAGACGAGAATTTCGATACGGACGTTCCGAGCGATCCGGTGCTTGAAGAAGAGATGTTTGGGGAGACCGAAACAATGGTCGATGTAATACATGTTGAACGCTTTCGGGTATTGCTGGATTTCATCGCCAACCATGAGGGAACGGCTCAGCAGCCGGATGGCGGATATAATACTTCGCTCGGTTTCGGGGTGCTGACCGGCGGCGAAAAGACGCTGACGAACATGACCCTCAATCAGATCGACGCGCTTCAGACGCTGATGCTCAACAACCCGAAGAACAAGTGGAATTCTTCCGCTTTGGGCCGCTATCAGATCGTCCGCACGACGCTGCGCGGCCTCAGAACGCAACTGGGCCTGACTGGCAACGAACTCTATTCGCCGGATCTGCAGGATCGCCTTGCCACCATGCTTATCAACCGGCGCGGGCGCAGCGTCCCCGGGCTTCGTGCGGAATGGGCGAGCCTGCAGAAAGTATCACCGGCTGCCATTCTTGCTGCATACGACGCGCCTTCTCCGGGTTCCTACGCCGGTCCGGAAGTGGTTACCACGGAGCAGCCGGACATTACCAAGATTCTCGAGGCGCTCTGGGAAAGACTGGGCGTTTCGAACACGCAGCCTTTTCCGACCCCGATCGCCATATCGCCTATGCCGCAGCTGGCGCTGAAGCCAGGGGACCGCGGGCCGGCTGTGCAGGCCCTGCAGGAGGCCCTCAGCCGCCGCAACTATCAGGTGGGCAAGATCGACGGCATCTATGGTTCATTGACCACAGCTGCGGTCGCGGCTTTTCAGATCGATTACAACGTGCCGACGGATCATGTCGGCACCGTCGATGGCCCGACATGGGAGATGCTGGCCAATGCGGCCAATCGCCCCCTGTCCGAGGACCGGCTGAACGCCAGCGCCGACGATCTCAGGCGGATGGGTTCTCAAATCGTCCTGAACGCCGATCGAACGAAGATCGTCGCGATCCTCACATCGGTGTTGGGCGCGCTCGGGCTGGGAAAGGCGACGCTCGGCGACTATGGCGGACCCGGTGGATCTGTTGGTACGGCATCGACCGCCCAGACTGCCATAACGAATTCGGCAATTCCCGTTGAACAGCAGATCGCGCATTCGATGAACGCCTTCAGTGCCACCCAGTACGGGCCGTTCTTCGGCCTCAGTCGCGACGAAACCAATGCCGTGAGGAATAAGATTCAGGATCTGGATAAACTCTACAGCCAGTCGAATTCCTCGCAACAGACCTCGCAAGTGGGCGCACGCCCCGATCTCGTCGACCCATTGATCGGACTGGCGGCGGGCGCCGCCAACATTTTCCTGCCGGGAGTAGGGGGATCGTTGGCAATGCTCGCGCTGGGGGTCGCGTCCCACATGTTCGGATCGCGGATCATCAACCGGCGGGTACAGGACCAGCGGACGGGCGCCAATATCGGCGCAGTCGGCCGGAACTAGGGCCAGCAGATCGCTCCAGCTCCCGCCGCCAGCTGCAGGGCCATTCCCTGATCGGCTTGAACCGCCGTTCTCGTCGTAGAGATTGCCGAGATCGGCTTCCCCCTTCGGCCGCGACCGCGCCAGCATCCAGTCGACATCGATCCTGGTGGCGCTCCGAGCGTTCGCCCTCGCTCTTGCGATGGCGGCGGCAATGGCCCGTTTCTTCAAGAGCAGCCAGCCCCTCTTCTTGGCGTCGCCCGGCGAATAGCCCGCCCTGATCGCCGCCTGCGCTCCGACAGGATCGACGAGATATTCTTTCACGAAGCGCTGTTGGCGCGCCCATCACTTCGCTCGCGATCGGCTCCCGGTTTGCCTCAGAGAGTGCAGGCCAACGGTTGTCGAGGCGATATCGGACTAAAGTCCCATGCCGGAACTTTTTCGGACACGCGGCGTTTTGCGCTTCTGCCAGACCTCGTTTCCTGCGTTGCTGGCCCTGCTGATGTGCCCATCCCGGCATGGCTCGGGATCGCGGCCAGGGGGAAATGACCGCTGCTCGTAACTCAAAGAAAGGCCCCCTGGGGCGCGTTGAAAATGGCTTTGACAATACTGCGCCATAGGGGAGAGGATATTTGCGATGCTTAAAAAAATAAGAAAAGCGCTTGGCTTTGCTCGGAAGAACTACCGTGAGAGGGAGATTACCTGGATCGGCTATAGCGAAAATCCTTCCCGGCTCGTCATCGTCTTTAGCGATGGTAGCATGCGTACGCATCTCAATGTCATGCCGGGCTATATCGTCGGCCTGCGCGTTGCGGCCGACAAGCTCGATTATTACGAGACCCAGGTCGCGCCGTCCAATGTCGCGTTGGAAATATCGGGTGCCAGAACCATTGCGAGCACGAGCACTCGGGCGAGCATCCATATCAGGCCAGGCTCCAGCCTCGGGGTTATGGGCTTTGGCGCCCACACCATGGAGGTCATGCGCGCCGGGGTTCACGGCATGCGGGCTCAAAGCATGAAAACGATCAACACGGGGGGCATGAACATGGGAGCAAGGGCGGCGGCTGCTCCCGAAAGGCGCAGGGCGCATTTCTGAGATCCCGAAGGGGATCGCTGCGCACTCTTTGCGAGGGGCGACAATGGAACTTTCATCACGGCTGATCAAGGAAGTCATTTATAATCCGAGGACGCGGATCCTCGAGGTCGAGCTGCGCCTCAACCGCCGCCGCCGCTATTACAACGTGCCGCCGGGCGTCGTCAAAAACCTGGTCACCGCGCCATCGCCGGGCTGGTATTACACGCAGCACATCCACAGCGTCTTTCCCCGCACCGAGGACGAACCGCGGCGGCGCTTTTCCTTTCCCTGGCTTCACCGTTACGCCGGCCAACAGCCAAGCCTCCACCGCGCGCCGCCGCGCCATCACGGCGGAATGCTGCCGGCATGGCTGCAAAAGTGGCTAAGTCATTGATCCTGAATAAGTGACGCACCAGAGCGGAAAAACTTTTATATTTTTTTCGTTCATCCGGCGCTTTCTCCCGTTTTGAATTTTCTTTACGCGTAAGTTGAGGGGTAAGTGGATCACTTATTCAGAATCAATGACTTAGTGGGATTTTTGGGCGTTTTCGGCCCATTTTTCCAAATTCTTATTCAGGATCAATGGGTTATTGCGTGGTCCAGAGGGATATGGCCTGCTGGAGCGGGGAATTGCGCGAACGGAGAGGGCGTGCCGTGGGACACCCCGTCTGTCCTGCCGGGTTGCCCCGGCAGGACAGAGGGGGTGTCGGAGAATGCGAAGGTCGACGCGATGTAGGCGTCAATCCAGCAACTGAGGCCTCACGGGGCGGCAGGGCCTACTCAAGGCCTCAGCTCATCCGCCCCTTTAGTTGTCCAATGCCCGCAAGGATCAGGTCGATGCCGGCGAGGAATTGTTCGCGGTCGTCGTGGTCGCGGAGTTTCGTCGCCAGGTGGTGGACGAAGGGATAGCGCGCCGGGTCGCGCTCGGTCCAGCTTGCGGCAACAGTGCCGAGGACGGCCGATCTGTCCGTGCCATGCGGCTGCAGGCGGGCGTTGGCGGCGTTCTGTGCGGCGACGCCGAGGATATAGTTGACGAGCGCCGAGCCGGCATTGAACAGCGCCTCTTCGGGAACGCCGAGCGCCTGTAGCCTTCCGCCAACCGCTTCGAAGATCTCCAGCATTGCCGCCTGCCACGGCTCGCGGAAGAGGTGGGTGCCGACCCAGGGGTGGGCGTCGATCGCGTCGAACAGGCCGAGCGCGAAGGCGCGGATTGACTGATCGGGCATGGCATCCGGCGCCAGACCGGCCAGGACGCCGCCGATGATGGCGTCGGTGGCGGCGGTCAGCAATGCGCTCTTGTCGGCGACATGCCAGTAGATCGCCCCGGCCCCTGTCGAAAGACGCGCCGCAAGGGCACGGAAGGTGAGGGCATTTTCGCCCTCGGCATCGAGGATAGCGATCGCCGCTTCGACGATCTTGTCCTTCGAAAGCGCATCGGTGCGCCGCTCGCTGCGCCGGGTTCTAGTCCGCTGAGTCTTTTCCATGGACCACATCTTGACATGAATGGAACGACGTTCCAATTACTATTTATGGAACGATGTTCCATTCATCTCGGGAAAGGAACACGATGACCAAGACAGTCACGATCGTCGGGGCAGGCCTCGGCGGCCTCACGCTTGCCCGCGTCCTCGCCGTCGTTGGCATAAAGGCCACGATCTACGAGGCGGAGGCTTCGGCCGGAGCCCGCACACAGGGCGGCCAGCTCGATATTCATCCGCACAACGGCCAGAAGGCGCTGGAGGCTGCCGGCCTTACCGAAGCGTTCCGTGCCATCATCCACCACGGCGCCCAGGCTTCGCGCGCGCTTGACCGGCATGGCGCGGTGCTCATGGAGAAGGCCGATGACGGTACGCTCTCGCGCCCGGAGGTGCTGCGCGGCGATCTGCGCCGCATCCTCATTGAGTCCCTGCCTGGTGACACGATCCGGTGGGGCAAGAAACTCGTTGGCGTTGCCGCACTTGGCGCCGGCCGGCACGAACTGCGCTTTGCACACGGGACGAGCGTCGTCAGCGATCTGCTGGTGGGCGCCGACGGCGCATGGTCGAAGGTGCGGCCGCTGCTTTCGGATGCCAAGCCCGCCTATGTCGGCACGGCCTTCATCGAAACCTATCTCCACGATGCCGATATTCGCCATCCGGCCGCGGCGGAAGCGGTCGGCCGCGGCGCGATGTTTGCGCTTTCGCCGGGCAAAGGCATCGTTGCCCATCGTGAGGCGGGCGGCGTGCTGCACGCCTATATCCAGATGAATTGCTCGCGCGAATGGATCGCCGGCATCGATTTTTCCGATAGCGCCGCGGCCAAGGCCAGGATCGCCGCAGAATTCGAGGGCTGGGCGCCGGCGTTGACCGCACTGATCACTGAGAGCGATACGCCGCTCGCCCCACGCCTGATCCACGCGCTGCCGGACGCAATCCGCTGGCCGCGTGTTCCCGGCGTGACGTTGATCGGCGACGCCGCCCATCTGATGGCGCCATCGGGCGAGGGGGCAAACCTTGCCATGTTCGACGGCGCGGAGCTCGCAAAGGCGATCGCCGCCCAGCCCGAGAATATCGAAGCAGCGCTTGCCGCCTTCGAGGAGGCGATGTTTGCCCGCAGCGCCATCGAGGCGGAAGGCGCCCGTTTCATCCTGGACCTCTGCGTCGGCGAGCGCGCGCCCTACGGACTGATCGATTTCTTGACAGCCAAGCGCGGGCAGGGATGAGGGGGCGCCGGAGAACACAAAGGCAGACGCGAAGTGCACATCAATCCGGTAACTGAGATCCCGACCCCGCAGCCGTGACCTGTCCGCGCCCTTTCCGGCGCGGCGATGAGCTTGTAGACTGGCCGCACCTGCGCCAGATCATCTCACCGGAGGCTCCCCATGACCGAGGTCCTGCTGTTTCACCATGCACAGGGGCTGACGCCTGGCGTGCGCGCCTTCGCCGAGGAGATCAGGGCCTTCGGCCATATCGTGCACACGCCCGATCTCTTCGAAGGCCGCACGTTCGCAAGCATCGAAGAGGGCCTCGCCTATATCGGCGGGGTCGGATTCGACGAGATGCGCGAGCGCGGCGTGCGCCTTGCCGACGCGCTGCCCGCCGGGATCGTCTATGCCGGGTTCTCCTTCGGCGTGCTGCCGGCGCAGAAGCTGGCGCAGACGCGGCCGGGCGCACGCGGAGCCCTGCTTTTCTACTCCTGCCTGCCGATCAGCGGCGAATGGGCCCTCGGCCCCTGGCCGGATGGCGTTCCGGTGCAGATCCACGGCATGGACAGGGACCCGGTCTTCGTCGGCGAGGGCGACATCGACGCCGCCCGCGAGATCGTCGAGAAGGCCGATGATGCGGAGCTCTTCCTCTATCCCGGCGACCAGCATTATTTCGCCGACAGCTCGCTGCCGTCCTATGACGCCGATGCGACCGCGCTTCTGACGATCAGGGTCCGTGCCTTCCTCGATCGCGTCTGATCGGCGCCGGCGCCCACGCGATGGACCGAGTGATTGACCTGTGCAATTGACGTGTGGGGGCGAAGATGTAGCCTGTGCCCATGGGCAACGCGCTGATCGAATATGCCGATCTCATTTCGCTGCTGACGGCGGTCGGCACCTTCGTTGCGATCGTTGCCGGTGTCGTCGAGCTCATCAAGGCGCGGCGCGAGCATGTGAAGGCGAAGGAGCAGGAGTTCAACAGCTCCTATCTGGCGATCAGCGATGCCTATCACCGGTTGCTGGAGCTGGCGGTCGAATATCCCCATCTCGGCATCTTCCCCTGGCAGGAAGAGCCCGCCGATCTTTCCCTCGTTGATCTCAACCGCCGCGACATTTTCTACGAGATGATGATCTCGATCTTCGAGCGCGCCTTTCTCGAACGCCACAAGACCCCGGAGATATCCGAGCATTTCTGGCCCGGCTGGGAGGCGTTTCTCAAACGGCAGATCGAGAAGCCGTCGTTTCGGAACTATTGGGGAATTTTCGAGGGGGAAGGGGCGTTCGGGGCGTATGACCGGCGGTTCGAGGCGTTTGCGCGGCGGCTGGATAAGTCGCTGCCTCAGACATTTCGCAAGACGCCGCCCCAAACGTGACCGGGGTCGAGCCACGGGTCTCGACCCGTCCTTCGGACCCCCACAAGGGGGAGGGCGCTTAGACTGCCGAGCCGGCTTTCCTAATTTTCAACGTTTCAGGAGGAGTGAGGCGGTGCCTCAGGTTAGCCCCTCCCCCTGTGAGGGTGATAGGGCGGAACCGTGGTTGTACTTCAATTGTTTTTTGATTTGGAAGCACAGAGTGCGGCGGCATATAATCGAATAGCTTTGGGTGGAGGTGAGGGCCATGTCAGAGCAATTGGAAAAGTCGATCAGCGAAGCGTCTCGCCAAGTTGTGCGAGCGGATTTTCGTTATCAGCGCCAGCTTGATCTAATTGAGAGGTTGAGGTACGCGGGCCTCGACCCTGTCGCCTCGCTCGAGCTAGCCAAATCGTTCCTGCGACAGGAAGAACAAGCGCACGCTTGGCTAAAACACCTAATTGCGTTGAACGAGCCGTCCCCTTCGCTACATCCTGAGCCGGAGGTTCCTTGGGAGACTGCGGAGCAAGCTGAACGTTTTGCGAACGCGAGATTCCCGTCTCGACAAGAGAGCGGGTGATCCTGTTCCAAGCCGTGGCTTCGAAATCGATCTCCCTGTCGCTCGGCGTCTTGCCGGCGGAGATTGTCATCTCGTTCAGATGATGGCCGCAAATGGGGCGCTTTCTCGATCAGGTCGTCCCGCTTCAACGAAACCATTTCGGAGGT
Source organism: Rhizobium sp. BK650 (assembly GCF_014195325.1). Taxonomy (GTDB): domain Bacteria; phylum Pseudomonadota; class Alphaproteobacteria; order Rhizobiales; family Rhizobiaceae; genus Rhizobium. The sequence continues at coordinate 159,714 of NZ_JACIBK010000003.1, forward strand.
AGAGGCTGCCCACCGGGTTCCAAGCGAAAATGGAAGACAGCTCGATCCAGCATCCCGATAACGCACTCCTTCGGAAGACAGATCTTCGCGCTACTGTGCCATTCCTGCGCAGGCAAAGATTGCACGTAAATAAACGCAGCTATCGAGCGGCTAAAATATTGGCATCTTTCAGACGAAATCTGTCCGCGAGTTCGGCACATTTCCTGCAATCATCGGGGGTGGTACAGTCTTTATTGTCGCGCTAAGATAAACCTGTTCTTCCCGTCGGGCCTCGACTTGGAACTTGTTGCAAGGTTCGACGTATTGTTCAGGCGTTCTTCTACCGATCGAGGAATAAACATGTCTCCAGAATCCACGCGTCTCACCTCCGAGGCAATAACACTGTCGGCCGCCGCCGTTCTGAACTCGCTTATCTCCGTGCTCGGCAATAAAGGCCTGCTTTCCCCTGACGAGGAGCGGGAAGTCTATCGCTCCGCTGCCGAGCTGATCGACGAAGCCTCGGGCGAAGACGAGGACGGAACCTATGAGCTGGCGCGTGAACTGATCGAGCTCAGGATGGCCGATATCTAAGGCATGTCCGGCAGATGCCGTCGAATTGCGCCGCCGGCTGCGCGGATGGGATCAGCTCCGGCGATACATGCATCTCCCCCGTCGGACCGATCGAGCAGCCGGAATCGGCGATCGTATCGACGAGGACACGGCAGGGTGATCTTCGGCCTGAAGGCAGAGGTGTATGCTGACCGACAATAGGTGATTGCACGCCCCCAACAAGTTCGGCAGCCTGGTGAACAATATAGCACAAGCTGTATTTCTAAGCATGCTCCGATAACCTTTCGTTGAAAAATTACAGCATAGGCTGTTCCGGAAATGCGCTTTGTTCGCGGTGGTTGCTTTCACGCGGCAGGCACGAGGCGTAAGGGTCGGTTTTCCGGAGGGGCTGTGAAGAGCTTTGGAGAGGTGCTGGCGAGCCATCAGGGCCTTGGCCCGGGTTTTAATTTCCTGCGCCTTGGGCTCGCGTTGACCATCGTTTTCTATCATGTTCTTTGCGCTGACGGTTACTACGCAGTCGCGCATGGGCCGGTTCTGTGGTTTTTCGAATACAGCCTAGTGCCCATGTTCTTTGCGCTCAGCGGCTTCCTGATCACCGCCAGCGCCCAGCGGCTCGACCTTGCAAATTTCCTGCTCAATCGCTCGCTGCGCATCGTTCCTGCCCTCGCGGTCGATATCCTGATCTGCGCCCTCATCATCGGCCCGGCCGTCACTACGCTATCCCCGGGCGAATATTTCACGAATACGGGTTTCCTGGCCTATTTCATGAACACCATTGGCCTGGTGCATCTGCAGCTGCCCGGTGTCTTCACCCGCAACCCCATTCCGGAGGTCAACGGCGCGCTCTGGACCATTCCCTGGGAGATCAACTGTTACATCGTCATGGCGTTCATGATGATAACAGGCGCGGTGCAGCGGGCGGCGGCGACCTTGCTGCTGCTGGCGGGATTCTTCATCGCGGGCCTTGTGATCGAGCATCTTATACCTGTTAGGCCGGGCGAGATCACCGGCCTTCACACACTGTTCGTCACCCGCGGTGCCAAGCTGATCACGGCCTTCCTGTGCGGTGTGCTCGCCTATCAGCTCAGGGACCGGATCCCGATGCGCAGGGGGCTCTTCTATATCTGCATCGCCATTGTGCTTGACAGCGCGTTGCTGCTGGACGTGACCGCGGGCGGAAGCGTCGCAAACCGGCTGATCCTGATCCCCGCTCTCACCTACATCACGGTCTATGCCGGCCTGTCGCGCCTGCCGCTGCCGAAAATTCTCGAGCGCGGCGATTATTCCTACGGCGTCTATCTCTACCACGTGCCGTTCATCCAGCTTTCGATCTTCTTGGCGCCGTCGGTCTTCGTCGGCACGATCCCCGGCGTCGTCATGCTGACGGCGGTAACGGTTACTGTCGTTCTTTGCGTTGCGGCACTCTCCTGGCATTTTATCGAAAAGCCTGTCCTGTCGCTCCGGCGTTTTGCGCTGACGGGCAGGGTGATTGCTGCTGAGTAAGGCCGGTAGCCGCGGCCGGGCACGACAGGGTGGAGATAGATCCGGTATTCGTCGATAAGCCAAGCTCGCCCAGGCTTTGCGCCGCGTCCGGTCCGCCGCCGCCAATCTCGCGACCGAGCCGAATATGTCGGAACCTTCTCGTTTCCGGCTTGTTGGATCGCCATGAACGACACCGAACATGAGCCCGGCAAGGGCATGGTCAGGCATGTGCTGACGCTCATCGTCATCGCTGTCATTCTTGCGCTTGCTTATCTGACTTTCTTCACCCCCGGCGTCGTGACCAAGACTCCGCGGGGCGCGCCAGCAACCAGCCAGAGCAGCCAGTGACCGCAACGCGGAAGCCTGCGGCGTCGCATCTGCCGCGGCCCCGTGGGGCAGGGCGCGCCCTGCGGTAATATTCCGTCAGACGACAAAGCGAAAAACGCCTCTTGACTTAGAGCGCGCTCTAACAAGTAGCTTTCCCTGCGTCGTGACGAAAGAAGGCGTTGATGAAGATTGGCGAGCTGGCGAAGCGTTCGGGACTGTCTGCCCACACGATCCGTTACTATGAGCGGATTGGGCTGCTTCCGCATGCCGACAGGGACCGATCGGGCCAACGTGACTACGACGCATCGATCCTGACCTGGATAGAGTTTCTCGACCGTCTCAAGACGACCGGGATGCCTATTCGGGAAATGCTGCGTTACGCGGCCTTGCGGGAGCGCGGCGCCGACACGGAAGCGGAGCGCGGCGTGTTGCTTGAACAGCACCGTGAGCGTGTCCGCGCGCATGTGGCCAAACTGCAAGCCTGCCTTCTCGTCCTCGACACCAAGATTGCCGGATATGCCGGCAAGGAACAGAGGATGAAGGACTATGACGTATCAATCCCCGAACGCCAGCGCCCCGAAGACGGGCGCCCCGAACAGCGGCGAAAGCCGGCTGGAACGCGGCAAGCGGGCGCTCGCTGAAATCGACGGCGAAGCCGGCCGCAATGTCATTGCGGCCCTGGCCGACATTGCCCCCGATTTCGCAAACTACGTGTTCGAGTTCCCGTTTGGCGACATTTACAGCCGCCCCGGCCTCGATCTCCGCTCCCGCGAGATCGCGACCATCGCGGCGCTGACGGCGATGGGAACCGCGACGCCGCAACTGAAAGTCCATATCGAGGCGGGGCTGAATGTCGGACTGACCCGGGACGAAATCACCGAGATCATCATTCAGATGGCGGTTTATGCCGGCTTTCCCGCTGCGCTCAACGGGCTGTTTGCGGCCAAGGACGTCTTCGCCGCGCGGTTTCCCGTTCAGAAAGGCCCGTCGGACATTAGGAGCGGCGTTCAGGCAGGAGCCCGATCATGATCAAGTTGAGCGTCTACTATCCGGCCGATCGCGGTTCGAAGTTCGATCACGAGTACTACCGCACCCGCCATATGCCGCTGCTCAGGGAACGGCTCGGCGATGCCTGTCTGCGCTACGACATCGACAAGGGCCTTGCGGGTCTCGAACCTGGAAGCGCGCCGCAGTTCGTCGCGGCGTGCCACGTCTACTCGCCGACCCTGGAGATGTTCCAGAAGGCGTTCGATCCCCACCGTGCGGAGATCGTCGCCGACATCGCCAACTATACGGACATCGCGCCTATCGTGCAGATCAGCGAAGTCGTTGACGGGTAGGGTTTCGGCGCGCCCCCAGGCGCATGCACGAAAGGCCGCCTGAGCGGGTGCATCATCATATTGGCGTAAGGGGGCACCACCCGCGTACCCCTGATTGCTGTCGTCCGTTCTCTCGCAAAAGGTGCAATGATGAAGGTCTTGTAATAACGGCCAAAAAGAGCCGAAGTTGCGTAAGGGGGCGCCGCTGATGCGGAGAATTCGAGTCACTGATAACGAGTATCTCAGTAGTGTTGGTGGAATTCTGAGTGTCAGTCCTGCTCCTTCTACATGGAGCGCAGTCATTGGAACCGCCGCTTTCGTCTCCTCTTCGGGCCTCGGCGGTTCCCAGAGCTTTGCCAGCCTGGACAGTGCAGCCCCGCCGTCATCCTTGACCGACGCGGGCACAGCGTCTGTTTCTCTGCTTTCGGGGGGTGGGCTTTCGGGGGCTGGGCTTTCGGGGACTGGGGCGTCGGTGGGCGGGCAATCGCCCACCGCACCGTCGACGGCGATACCGGCGCCCGATGGCGGCGGTCAGGACACTTCCACGACGGCGTCGATAACCTCGCCGCTGCAGACGACGACCACGACCTTGCAGCGCACCGTGCTTGGCCCCGATCCGTATCAGGAGGCCGCGACGCTGCCTCCCGCGCCGACGCTGACGAGCACAGGGGGAGAAACCAGTACCGGCACCCAGACCGTGGCCCCGCTCGGCCCATCCACGACTGCCGGCACGACGCCGCTTACGCTCCAGACCTCGATCGCCTCGATCTCGCTCACGCCTAATCTCAGCGCTTCCGCGCCGCTTGCCACGGCGACGCTCGGAACGACGCTGCCTGTGACACCGCCTGTGACACCGCCCGTTCTCAACAAGATCGCGCTCGAGAACCTGAAGACGGGCAATCCGATCAGCGAGTGGGGCATGGAGGACGATGGCAAAGGCACCATCCAGGGCTTTGCCACCGAGATCAGCACCAATGTCGGCCAGACGGTCGATTTCAAGATCGCCACGGATTCCACCCATTACCGTATCGATATCTACCGCATGGGCTATTACGGCGGGGCAGGCGCCCGCAAGGTCGACTCGATCGAGAAGTCGCTGACCACGGCGCAGGTCCAACCGCATCCGATCGTCGACATGTCGCTCGGCCTCATCGACTGCGGCAACTGGTCGGTTTCGGCAAGCTGGCAGATCCCGGCCGACGCCGTCTCCGGCGTCTATTTCGCCAAGCTGGTGCGCGAGGACGGCACCGAGGATGCCAGCATCATCCCCTTCGTCGTGCGCGACGACTCCTCGCACAGCAATATCGTCTTCCAGACCTCGGACACGACGTGGCAGGCCTATAATGCCTGGGGCGGGGCGAGCCTCTATTACGGCGACGTTCCCGTCGATCCCGCCGCCATGATCGGCTACCTGCCGCCGAACTGCAGCTGCGGCCTGCAGGCGATCGGCCGCGCCTCGGCGATCAGCTATAACCGGCCGATCATCACGACGACGAGCCCGGTCGGCGGCTCGCACGATTTCATCTTCGGCGTCGAGCATTCGGCCATCCAGTGGCTGGAGCAGAACGGCTACGACGTTTCCTATATCTCCGGCGTCGATGCGACGCGCAGCGGCAATCTCTTGCTCAACCATCAGGCCTTCCTGTCGGTCGGGCATGACGAATACTGGTCGGCCGAGCAGCGCAGCAATGTCGAGGCCGCGCGCGATGCCGGCGTCAACCTCGCCTTCTGGAGCGGCAACGAGGTTTACTGGAAGGTCCGCTGGCAAAGCAGCATCGACGGCAGCGGTCAGGCCTACCGCACCATGGTCTGCTACAAGGAGACCTACGGCACGAGCACGGACCCGAGCGGTGTCGGCACCGGCACCTGGCGCGATCCGCGTTATGCCGATCCGGGGCAGGAGCCGGAAAATTCGCTGACGGGCACGATGTTTCAGGTGGACAGCTACCGCCAGGACACGATCTCCATTCCCTACGACTATTCGAACCTGCGCTTCTGGCGCAATACCGATGTGGCTCAGCTGAATGAAGGCGAAACCTACAATCTGACGCAGAACCTTCTCGGCTATGAATGGGATTCCGATGTCGAAAACGGCTTCCGTCCGGCCGGACTGATCGACCTGTCGCTGTCGTCGGTCGCCGTCAACACCTATCTGCGCGATTACGGCTCGACGATCGGCGATGCGGTGGCGACCCACAGCCTGACCATGTACCGGGCGGCGAGCGGCGCGCTCGTCTTCGGCGCCGGCACCGTCTTCTGGTCCTGGGGGCTGAACGCCCAGCATCAGGGGCCGGCAACGCCAACCGATCGCAACGTGCAGCAGGCAATGGTCAACATGTTCGCGGACATGGGCATCCAGCCGACGACGCTCGATGCGAGCCTGATCCTCGCCACGCAATCGACCGATACGCTGAAGCCGACCTCGTCGATATCGACGCCCATCGTCGGCGCCTCCTTCCTCGAAGGCCAGCACGTGACGATCACGGGCACGGCGCAGGATTTCGGCGGCGGCATCATTGCCGGCGTGGAAGTTTCCACCGATGGCGGCGAACATTGGTTCAAGGCCACCGGCCGCGAGAACTGGAGCTATAACTGGGTCGTCCAGGCAAGCGGCACCTACACGATCATGTCGCGCGCCGTCGACGACAGCGTCAATCTGGAGACGCCTTCGGCCGGCAAGCAGGTCACCGTCACGCTGCCCGGCACGCAGGGCCTGTGGACGCTCGCCGAAAAGCCCGCGACCGAGGTGGCGATCGACCGCGATTCCGTCGAGCTCGGCCTGCGCTTCCAGGCGACGAGCGCAGGCTCGGTGGAGGGCATCCGCTTCTACAAGGGCTTCTACAATATCGGCCAACATGTCGTCAGCCTCTGGGCGAGCGACGGGACGCTGCTGGCGACCGGCGTGGCCACCGATGAATCGCTTTCCGGCTGGCAGACGGTGATGTTCTCCAGCCCGATCCAGATCCAGGCCGGCACGACCTATGTGGCCTCCTATCACAGCAACGGCTACTACTCGCTCAGCAAGAACTACTTCAACGAGCCCTATGCCAGCGGCCAGCTGAAGGCCGTCGATGGCGGCGGCGTCTTCGCCTATGGCACCACGCCCGCCACATTTCCCGGCCAGAACCCCGGCGGCACCAATTACTGGGTGGACGTGGTCTTCGACGCCGGGCCCAACACGGCGCCGATCGCAGGGAACGACAGCGGCTTTACGATTGCCCACGACGGAACGCTCGTGCTCTCCTTTGCCACGCTTCTGGCAAACGATACCGATGCGAACGGCGATGCGCTGACCATTACCGGCGTCGGCAATGCGCTGCATGGCACCGTCACGCTCGACAAGCAGTCGGGAACCGTGATCTTCAAGCCCAGTGCCAGCTATACCGGCCCGGCAAGCTTCACCTATACGCTGTCGGACGGCCGCGGCGGCACGGCGCAGGGCAATGTCGGCCTCACGGTCCAACAGGGCGCTGCCGGCGAGACGGTGTTTACATCGAGCGAAGGGCCGGCGGGCGCCGGCTTCAATGACAATACGCCGATGGAACTCGGCATGAAATTCGTCGCTTCGGCCAACGGCACGATTTCAGCCATCCGCTTCTACAAGGCTGCCGGCGATACCGGTGTCCATACCGGCTCGCTCTGGAGGGCCGATGGCACGCTGGTCGCCACCGTCAGCTTCACCAACGAGTCGCTTTCCGGCTGGCAGACGGCGACCTTCTCAAGCCCGCTGCAGATCACGGGCGGCGCAACCTATATCGCCTCCTACCACACGACCGGCAGCTATGTGGCGACGGCAAACTACTTTACGTCAGCCCATACGAACGGCTCGCTGACAGCACCATCAGGCGCAAATGGCGTCTATGCAGTGGGCGGCACGGCCTTCCCGACATCGAGCTACCAGTCGACCAATTACTGGGTCGATGTCGTCTATAACCAGTCGACATCGAATACGGCCCCGGTCGCGGCCAACGACAACGGCTTTACGACCTATGCCAACACGGCGCTGTCGATTGCCGCGGCTAGCCTGCTGGCGAACGATACCGATGCCGACGGCGATCCGCTCTCGATCACCGGAGTCAACGGAGCGGTCAACGGGACGGTAACGTTCAACAGCCAGACCAATACCGTCACCTTCACGCCGGCGACGGGTTATACGGGTGCGGCGAGCTTCTCCTATGCGGTCTCCGACGGGCATGGCGGCACGGCGGCGGCCACCGTCAACCTCAATGTCGGGCCGCAGCCCGGTTCCGGCCTGTTTGCGGATTCCGACACACCGGCGGGTGCTGCCGCCGACAATTCGTCCGTCGAGCTCGGCGTCAAGTTCGTGGCGTCCGCCCGCGGCGAGATCACCGGCCTGCGCTATTACAAGAGCGCGCAGGATACCGGCACGCATGTCGGCTCGCTCTGGAGCAGCAGCGGTCAGCTGCTGGCGCAGGCGACCTTCACCGCCGAAACGGGAAGCGGCTGGCAGACGGTTACTTTTGCCCAGCCGATCACCGTTTCGGCCGGTGCGACCTATGTGGCAAGCTATCATTCCAACGGCTTCTATTCGGCAACGGCGAACTATTTCACATCAGACCATACGGGCAACGGGCTGACGGCGCCGTCGAGTGCTTCGAGCGGCGGCAACGGCGTCTATGCCTACGGCTCTGGCAGCCTGTTCCCGACCGCTTCCTACAATGCGACCAATTACTGGGTCGACGTGCTCTATCAGGCAAAGCAGAACGTCGCTCCGGTCGCGGCCAATGACGGCGGGTTCTCGACGAACAAGGGTGTGCCGATCACCATCCAGGCCTCGGTGCTCCTTGCCAACGACACGGATGCCGATGGCGATCCCATCGCAATCACCGGGGTCAGCGGCGCGGTCAACGGCTCGGTCTCCTTCGACAGCCAGGCGAAGACCGTCACCTTCACGCCTGACGCCGGCTATTCCGGCCCGGCAAGCTTCAGCTATTCCATTGCCGACGGACAGGGCGGCACGGCATCGGCGCAGGTTTCGCTAGATATCAACGACCCGGCAGCCGAGCAGCACCTGTTTGCCGCCGATGCGACGCCCGCCGTCGTCGCGACCAACGACAACCAGCCGGTCAATCTCGGCATGAAATTCCAGGCCGATACGTCGGGCTGGATCACCGGCATCCGCTTCTACAAGGGTGCCGACAATACAGGCCCGCATAACGGTTATCTCTGGACCGCTTCGGGCACGCTCATCGGCAGCGTCGCGTTCAGCAATGAAACGGTGAGCGGCTGGCAGACGGCGCAGCTGACCCAGCAGGTGGCGATCGAGGCGAATACGACCTACGTCGTCTCCTACTCGACCAATGGCAATTATTCGGCGACCGGCAATTACTTTGCCAGCGACGTGACGAACGGCGATCTCAAGGCGCCATCAGGCAATAACGGCGTCTATGCCTATGGGGCTGGCGGGCTGTTCCCGACCGCCAGCTACAACAACAGCAACTACTATGTGGACGTGGCATTCAAACCGCAGCTCGCGGCCTAAAGCAATTCCAGCAAAAGCGTGCAGGGGGGTGCTGGAATTGACTGAAAGCTGGAGCGCCGTGCGCCCGAACGGGGAGACGGCGCTCCAGAGGCCGCGAGGATGTAAGGCCAAGCGATTGTAACGAGTGAGAGTATCGATGGCGCGTGCAGACAACAGATTGCCGGTTACCGTCCTCGCCGGGTTCCTCGGCGCCGGCAAGACGACTGTCCTCAATCATGTCCTGAGTAATCGGGAGGGTCGTCGGGTTGCTGTCATCGTCAACGATATGAGCGAGGTCAACATCGATGCGGATCTCGTGCGCGAAGGGGGTGCAGACCTTTCGCGCACGGACGAGACGCTGGTAGAGCTCACCAACGGATGCATCTGTTGCACGCTGCGCGACGATCTCCTGAGCGAGGTGCGCCGGCTTTCGGCCGCCGGCCGTTTCGACTACCTGCTGATCGAGGGCACCGGCATTGCCGAGCCGCTGCCGGTCGCAGCCACTTTCTCCTTCCGCGACGAGAGCGGGGCTGCCCTTTGCGACGTGGCAAGGCTCGACACGATGGTCTGCGTCGTTGACGCAGTCAATCTTCTCGCCGATTACCGGAGCGCGGATTTCCTTGCCGAGCGCGGCGAAAGGCGGGACGGGGACGACGAGCGCAAGCTCGTGGAACTCCTCGTCGAGCAGATCGAATTTGCCGATGTCGTCATCGTCAACAAGGCAGGCGACGTGCCGCCCGCGATGCTTTCGGAAGTTCGCCGGGTCGTCATGGCGCTCAATCCGGATGCCCATGTCATCGAGGCGGTCTTCGGCCAGGTACCGCTGTCTGACATCATGGATACCGGCCTCTTTTCCGAGGCGAAGGCCGCGCGCCATCCCTTCTGGCACAAGGAGCTTTACGGCTGGGGCGCGCATCGCCCGGAGACCGAGGAATACGGCATATCGAGCTTCGTCTACCGCAGCCGCCGGCCCTTCGATCCGGCACGGCTGAGCGCCGTCATCGACCAGCCTTTGCCTGGCATCATCCGGGCGAAAGGGCATTTCTGGCTGGCGACCCGGCCGGACGAGATCGGCCTGTTGTCGATTGCCGGCACGCAATGCCGCATCGGCACCCGCGGCTACTGGTGGGCTTCGGTGCCGCGGGCGCAATGGCCGCGATTTCCGCAATTCCGCGAGCTCATCGACAGGCATTGGGACGATATCTGGGGCGACCGCCGCCAGGAGCTGGTCTTCATCGGCTCCGGCTTCGACGAAGAGGCGATCCGCGCAGCGCTCGACGATTGCCTTGTCGGGGAAGAGACGGGTTTCGATCCGCAGACCGCCATCGGCCTTCGCGACCCGTTTCCGGCATGGCGGCACGATATGCACGCATCGGACCGAAAAGTGTGAAGCGGTTTTCGGATAATCCGATGCGTCGGACTCAAAGGTGAATACGGTTTTGCTTATCAACCAGAGGAGAGAGTTATGAGCAGCGAACTTTATGCAGACGGCATCGGCGAGATCACCATCACGGGAACGATCGTGCGGATCGACCTGATGTCGCTCTCGGCGACCGACCGTGACGCCAACAACAATCCGAAGCCGGTCTTCCGCCAGCGGATCATCATGCCGGTCGATGCCTTCGCCAATGCTGTCGATCTCATGCAGAAGGCGCTCGGCGGGCTGGTCGAGGCAGGAGCGATCCGCCGCATCGGCGACATGTCGGCTGCCGCGGCTGCCGATATTCAGGCAACGGCCGGCGGGTCGAACGCTTCGCCGAACTTCAACTGATAGCAACAGCCTCGGTCTCTTTTGTTTCGGGTGGGCCATGAGTGGTTTTCTGCATACGAACCTGCACTGTCTTGCGCTCGTCGCGCGCCATCACGGCGTCGATCTTTCTCCTGAGCGCCTGCAGCACGATTATGCCGTCGGCAACGATCCGGTTGCCGTGCGGCAGATGCTGCGCATGGCCAAGGACGCCGGCCTCAGGGCCAAGCATCTGACGCTCGACTGGCGGGGCCTGTTTCAGCTCCGCGAGGCCTTCCCGGTGCTGGCCGAGCTTTCGAACGGCAACTGGGTGGTGATCGCGGGCGCCATCGGCGAGGGCGAGGAGGAGCGGATCCGCGTTCTCGACCCGCTGGCGGCCCGCCCGGAAGTGATGATGCTGAACGAGGAGCAGTTCGCCAAGGCCTGGCTCGGCTCGGTGGTTCTCTTGAAGCGCAACTATCGCATGGCAGACGAGGACCGGCCCTTCGGCTTCCGCTGGTTCGTTCCTGAATTCATCAAACAGCGCAGTTTCTTCCGCGACGTGGCGCTCGCAGCCTTCGTGCTCTATGGCCTCGGGCTGACAACACCGATGTTCTTCCAGCTCGTCATCGACAAGGTGCTGGTGCATCAGAGCTACGCGACGCTGACGGTGCTGACTGTTGGTATCGCCGTGGCGCTGATCTTCGACGCGACCTTCAGCTTCCTGCGCCGCTACCTGCTGCTCTATGCCACCAACAGGATCGACATCCGCGTCGCGACCCGCACCTTCGGCCATCTGCTCAACCTGCCGATTTCGCTTTTCGAGCAGGCCTCTGCCGGCGTTCTCGTCAAGCATATGCAGCAGACCGGGCGTATCCGCGAGTTTCTGACCGGCCGGCTGTTCCTGACGCTGCTCGACGGCGTATCGCTCTTCGTCTTCGTGCCGATCCTGCTTCTCTACAGCGTCAAGCTGACGCTCGTCGTGCTCGGCTTTGCAGCCCTTGTCGGGCTCGTCGTCATGCTGCTCGTCGGGCCGTTCCAGCGGCGGCTCAAGGCGCTCTACCAGGCCGAAGGCGACCGGCAGGCTTTGCTTGTCGAAACCGTGCACGGCATGCGCACCGTCAAATCGCTGGCGCTGGAGCCGCGCCAGCGCAAGGTGTGGGACGATTATTCGGCCCAGTCGATCTCGGTGCGTTTCCGGGTCGAGAAGATCTCCACCATCGCCCAGTCGCTGACCGGGCTTCTCGAAAAGCTGATGAGTGTCGCGATCATCGGGCTCGGCGCGCTGGATGTCTTCTCCGGCTCGATGACGATCGGCGCGCTGGTCGCCTTCAACATGCTCGCCGGCCGCGTATCGGGACCGCTGGTGCAGATCGTCACCATGGTCCACGAATATCAGGAAGTGGCGCTTTCCGTGCGCATGCTCGGCGAGATCATGAACCAGCGGCCGGAACAGGCCGGACGTGGGCGAGGGGTCAGGCCACATCTGCATGGCCGTATCGAATTCGACCGCGTCAGCTTCCGCTATGCGCCGGATGCCGCACCCGCACTCGACAACGTCTCCTTCGCCATTCCGGCCGGCTCCGTCTTCGGCATCGTCGGCAAGAGCGGCTCGGGCAAGACGACGATTACCCGGCTGATCCAGGGGCTCTACCAGAGCCAGGAAGGCCTGGTGCGGATGGACGGCTATGACAGCCGCGAGATCGACCTCGTGCATCTCAGAACCAGCATCGGCGTCGTGCTGCAGGACAATTTCCTGTTCCGTGGCACGGTGCGCGACAATATCGCAGCCGCCAAGCCCGATGCCAGCATCGAGGAGATCATGGAGGCCGCCCGCATCGCCGGCGCGGAAGAATTCATCGAGCGCCTGCCGCGCGGCTTCGACACGATGCTTGAAGAAAACGCCGCCAATCTCTCCGGCGGCCAGAAGCAGCGGCTCGCCATCGCGCGCGCGCTGATCACCGATCCGAAGCTTCTGATCTTCGACGAGGCAACCAGCGCGCTCGACCCCGACAGCGAGGCGATCATCCGCGAGAACCTGAGCCGCATCGCCGCCGGGCGCACCGTCGTCATCGTCTCGCACCGGCTTTCGACACTCGTCGATGCCGATGCCATTCTCGTCGTCGAACGCGGCAAGGTCGCCGATATCGGCCGGCACGACCAGCTCGTGTCGCGCTGCATGACCTACCGCCATCTCTGGGCACAACAGATGAGGCAGGTCGCATGAACGCGCATGTCAGAAAATCCGGCGAGAACCTGCCCGTTGCAGCAGACAACGAACCTTCGGACAAGGCCTCTTCGGAGAAGGCGCCGCAGGCAAGGAGCGGGCAGCTTGTCGCGCGCCCGCCGCTGCCGCCTGTCATCGCCGAATTCCAGTCCGACGCCGTCGAGCTGGAAGAGCGCGCTCCGCCGCGCATTGCGCGCATGACGCTCTATTGCGTGACGGCGCTGCTTGCCGCCACCATCATCTGGGCCACCGTCTCCGAGATCGACGAGGTGGTGATCGCGCCCGGCAAGCTCGTGACCACGCAGCCGACCATCGTCGTCCAGCCGCTCGAAACCTCGATCATCCGCACGATCGACGTGAAGGCCGGCGAGGTGGTGCATGCCGGCCAGACGCTGGCAACACTCGACGCCACCTTCAGCCAGGCCGATGTCGACCAGCAGCACGCGAAATTTTCCGCACTCGACGCCCAGGTGAAGCGCATCGAGGCGGAGCTTGCCGGCAACGACTACACTGTCATGGCCGGCAACACGCCTGACGAGATGCTGCAGGTGCAGCTCTTTGGCCAGCGGCACGCCTTCTACACGGCGCAGCTGCAGAATTTCGACCAGCAGATCGCCGGCCAGTCGGCAGCCCTTGCCGCGGCCAAGAACCAGGAGGCCGTGCTGACCGAAAGGCGCGATACGCTCGGCCGGGTCGAGGATGCGCGCACGCGGCTCTACGACAAGCAGAGCGGCTCGCTGATCACCATGCTCGGCTCGCGCGACGCCCGCCTCGAGGTCGAATCCGACCTGACCGCCGTGCGCGGCAAGAGTGACGAGGCCGCACATGCCTATTCAAAGCTGCGCGCAGACCGCCAGGCCTTCATCGAGGATTTCCGCCGCGCCGCGATGGAACAGCTGGTGGAGTTGCGCGGCCAGCGCGACGTGGCCGATGAAGAGCTGAAGAAGATGGAGCTGCGCCGCAACATGGTGTCGCTGACGGCACCCGCCGATGCCGTCGTGCTCGATCTAGCCCAGCGCTCCATCGGCTCCGTCGTGCGCGAGGCCGAACCGATCGTCACGCTGGTGCCGATCAATGTGCCGCTCGAAGCGGAAGTGTCGATCAACACCCGCGACATCGGCCGCATCGCCGTCGGCAAGGAGGCGCGCATCAAGCTCGACGCCTATCCCTTCCAGAAATACGGCACCGCATCTGGCGAGGTACGCACCATCAGCCAGGACACGTTCATGACCGGCCAGCAGCCGGAGCAAACCGCCACGCCCAGCCAGCCGGCCGCACCCTTCTTCAAGGCTCGCATCCTGCTTGCGGATACAAGGCTGAACGCCTCGGACGTGCCGGTTCGGCTGCTGCCGGGCATGACTGTGTCGACCGAAATCAAGGTCGGAAAACGCACGGTGATCTCGTATTTCCTCTATCCGCTGCTGCGCGGGCTGGATGACGCCATCCGCGAACCGAACTGAGGGGTCCGCAGGCGAGGTGCAGGGAGGGGCTTCTGCACTTGCCAGGGGATGGGGGCGGCGCCGAGGGTTCGCGGGCGCTGCCCCCAGACCTGTTTTGGGGGGGCGCGGGATTCAGAGCCGCGAGGTTGGAGGGAGGGTCGCGCGTCACTCGTCTCCGTCGTTGCACTGGGGATCTTTCGCGGCGACGTTTGCAGCGGGCTCGCCGGCCGCTTCTGCGGAAAAGCCTACTTTTCGAAGGATAATATTGCTTTGCGCCTTCATAGAAGGCGTTGCGATATCTAATGTGAGAGCTCGGAAGTGGGCATCCGACCCGTCCCACAGAATATCATTAGGTGTTGGCCTTGACATAGGATTGAGAGAGAACAAAATGAGAACTCGCCATTGCAGCCAACGTTCCATGGAAAGACATCGAGCAGATGAGATGGTGGTTAACCAGAATTCAATACCCAGATTGTAGTTGGTTCTACGATGAGCTAGTCTGTTTACTGAATGACCTTCTGAACACGAGTCTGTAGCAAGCAATGGCCACGTCCCACGACCAAATCGGCGCAATGGCGCAACAGCACGGTTTGGCCCGAGCGCGCTTGTTCCGTGGAGATGATAGATCCCGCGAGGGCGAACACGAGGTATTGCTCGACGGAGCGTTTGGCAGCTTCGCGGTGTCAATAGCCGACGATATCGATCCTGTAGACGCCTCGTCTTGGGTATGGTCATCAAACGTTCCGCACCACGTTTTGATGACGGGCGACCGAGTTAGAGTGACGAGGTGGGATCGTCCAGACGAGAAGAGTGAGTTCGATGCCAGCCGCGTGCTGGACAATCCTGCTGATTTTTATGAGCATCTACGTTCCGATAGAACAATCGACCCTCGCACGATTGTTGAACATTCGATGTCCCTATTTAAAAGGGTGCGCAACCTTGTTCACCATGCGGATCTGCCAGATGAGAAATCGATAGCAGCCTATCTAACATTCCTCGGTTTATTTGCCAGCGGCCAACAAGTCACCAAAAGAAACCTTGCGAGCGTCAATAACGCCCTTCAATTGCCAGATGGTGCGATGGATATTGTCTCCTTGCTTCCACAGGGGGAGGTAGAGACTATTTACGATGAATTCCAAACACTTAGATTGGGCAACAGATCACTTGCCGCGGACGTGTCCCTCGCCATTCGGCACGCATCGGGCGCTATCTTCCAAGAAGCGCATCATGTTCTTGTTCAGGGTCCTCCACCCGACCTCTTCAACTATGTGGCACCGGCGACTGCGCGCAAACCGGATCGCGGAGGAGTGCATTTCACTCCCCCGTTCCTGGCTCGGGCTTTGTCCGAGCAAGTGTTGCAGGCTCTGGGTGATCTCAAAAATCGTAAGCACATCGTCATTGCGGACATCGCGTGTGGGTCCGCGGCATTCTTGGTGGAAGCACTTCGCGCGTTGGAGCGAATGGAGTATCGAGGGGACATTACCCTAATCGGTCGAGACACGTCGCCAATTGCAATCGACATGGCGCGTTTCGTGCTTGGAGTAGCCGGGCAGGAATGGCCGGGGAGCAACCGGATTGCACTGGATCTGGAAGTAGCCGATTCTCTTCAAAATAAACCGAAGCTTCTGGCAGATGCGGTGGTTATGAATCCGCCCTTCACCAGATGGCAGGAGTTGAGCGCCTCTCAACGAGATTTGCTGTCTGCCATCGTTGGGAAGCATGCAGGAGCTCGGCCAGATCTCAGCATGGCGTTCGTCGAGCGCGCGCTCGACATCGTGAAGCCCGACGGTGCGGTTGCGACCTTGTTGCCCGCCACCGCTCTTGATGCGAAGTCCGCCTCGGCATGGCGAAGCAGGCTCTTAGATCAAAAGCAGATTTTTTTGTCAGCCCTGTTCGACGATCAGAGTATCTTTTCGCATGCTCGGGTTCGAGTTGGTGCCTTAGTCCTAAGCGGTAAAGATGTTCAAGATAGCATTCGCATTCATGCAGGGTCCGGTCCGGAGAATGCGGGGGACTCTTTACGGGCGTTGAGGCTGAAACGCTGGAATTCCAACGCGAACGTAGGATTTTCGCTCAGTCTTGTGCCCGCGGCGAGAAGTTCCGCACTGAACAAAGCTGCGACGCCAGTGAGCACAGACTGGAGTGCGCATCTCGGCCGACTGCGTCCGCTAACAACGAATGCACAGCGATCTGTCGCCACGACAGTGAGGGACATATTCGATGTAAGGCAAGGTATCCGAACCGGGGAGAACACGGCGTTTGTTCTAGACCACGGGCAATGGCTGGAGCTACCCGAGCAGGAAAGACCGTTTTTCCGTCCTGCGATCTCCTCAAAGGGTATCTTGGACGGTCGGGTAACCCAATTGTTCTACGTGTTTTACCCCTATGGAAATGAGCACACTATAAACACTGAGTTTGACCTGCGTGAGCGACTGCCGCGATTTAGCGTAAAATACCTGGAGCCATTTCGGCAGAAGCTCGCCCAACGGCGAGCGAAGGGAGGGAAGTGGTGGGAGCTCAGCGAACGCCGGTCAGGTATGGAAAATGCCCCTCCCGCTTTTGTCTCAAAATACTGGGCAAAACCTGGAGGCTTCGTTCGCCACACTCCAGCTCAGGCTGTCGTACTTCAGGGATTTGGATGGGTCATCCGCCAGAATCCGATTTCGCATCTGCCGCCGTTAGAGCTGAGGCATATCGAGCTCGCATACTTGGCGTTGCTCAACTCCGAGGCATTCTTCAATCTGATTGCCGAACACGCGCCACCCACCAGTGGCGGACAGTTCGATATGAGTCCTCGCTACATTCTTGATGTTCCGCTGATAGACTTGTTTAACTCGCGTGATCTCTTCGCTCGTGAAATCGAAATCTTGGCGAAGTACTCGTACGCTTATTACGAACGGCCCTACAAGGGATCGGACGCCGACAAGGGTATTGCAGAAGCCGCGGCCTCAGCAGTCTTGGGACTAGAGTCTATCCCCCCTGCGATTCGGCTGGCGCAAAATCTAGCCGGCGGCTTGCTTCCTGATTGGCTCGGACCATTCGTTGAAACAGGCCATGAAGGAACTGATCGCGCCTACAGGGTGAGCGTATTGGCTAAGTTGCAGGAGCTTGCGCGGTCTGGCGACTATTCTGAAATCGATGTAGCTCTCCGCCAAGCCCCCGTTTCGCAGCTTGCGGAGACGTCCCTGATGACGCTGTTGCGCGGAAGCTACCGTTTCAAAACCAGGTTGAAAGATTGGGATGGATTCCGTGACCGCGTCGCCTCCGAGCTTAACAAGCGAGGCGCTCCTGTGAATCGGTTGCTGATCGGATTGTACGAATGACGTTTCAGCATTGCGACAGCGTTGTTGCTAATCCGAATTATGTGGGTATTGCCATCAGATCTACGCCGCTTGGCGAGAGAAGTATGCATGTTGGACTTCTCTACAGGCATTCCAATGGTAACGTAAAGTTCGCTCATCTGGCCTGGCACAATGACTTGCATGATGAACCTCTTCCGTCTGGTGAGAATTACCTGTGGGCAGAATGTGAAGCACTTGCGCAAGACGACTCTTTGAGCGACTTCGTTGCCAGTTTCATTGAACTCTGTGCACAGTCCAAGGAAATTCCTTACGGACCAAATCCCCCCGCAAGTGCCTTCGATTCAGATGGACGCTATACTCCCCAAAGTGATCGAGAAGGCTTAACTTGCGCCACCTATATATCGTCGGTGCTTTCTGGAGCAGGATTTCCTGTCGTGCAGCTTGAGACGTGGGAGAGAAGGCCAGACGATGCAGTTTGGTGGTCGTCAATGATGGGATATCTTAACAAATGGGCTCCTGAGCGCGCAGCGGAATTAGCTGATGTTGCGATCGAGTTTCGATTAAGGCCAGACGAAGTTGCGGTGGCGGCGACCAGCATAGATCCACCGCTTGCGTATCGTGATGCCGCAGCCCGTTCAGTGCCACTACAGGAGCTTCTATTTCCAGCGAGCACTAACGGCACCGATCCAGCTGCCGGTGTCGCATTGTCGTCCGATGCGATCGCCCAACAATGACGATCGGTGACAGCCCAAATCGCCCTTCAGGTTTACCGATTCCGGTAGTAACCGTCTCCTAGCCGTCGGCCTTAGTGAATGCTCGGCAATGAGTGGAAAACTTTCGGCGAGTTGGTTGGCAACATGAGTAGACCAATCCTGCTGATGAAGCCAGTACGAACACGATGGCTCAGTTTTCGAACTTCACTAGGTTGATGCCGTAAAGCTCGTCGGCGACGTTCGAGTATAGTTCCGGTTTCGCGCTGTGTGCCCTAAAGCATGAGCAAGTTCGAGCAGCCCCGCCATGATGTCGGACGCCTTTGAGGCGGAGCCACGGGACTGTGCTCGGGTCGCCTGCGGGAAGCGGCGGGCCGAAGCTGCGGGTCATCGTCATCGGGGCTGTGATATAGCTGATGTCCGTCACGATTATTGTGAGGGCCAGCACGAGAAGAGGATGACGGGAGCGATGGGACACCACCATCAATCCGGCTAATCACCCCGCATAAGGGAAAAAAAACCTTGCCGCGACCTGGATCGACTATCGTGATGCTGCCGCCCGTTCCGTATGAGTAGAATGATCCGGTTGACTGGATCGCTTTGTCCGCTTCGCCGTCGCGCCCGTCTTTAATCGAGATATCGAAGCCGTATTTTCCCAGGTATTCAGAGATCGTCGGCGGATGGCGCTCTGGAAGCTCGACGGACATCATATCTGGATCGTCGTCGTAAGGATGCCATCTGCCCAAGGCTGCTTCGTCGCTACGGTCGTCGACCGGTGTTGCGTGCCAGACTCCCTGTCCTCCTGAAAGCATGTCCTTCAGCTTGCTTCCCTGTTGCCGTGCCCAGTCTGCACTCGTATCGGTCAGCCGATAGACAACGAACCCGGTCTCGTTGTCGCCGGGCATGAAACCGACGCCCCAGGATTCCTCCAGGCGATACTCGATCTCCGCTACTTCAAGTGGTTCGGGAACGCGTGCGAGAACAAAGTTTCGCTCCCAGATTTTCATCCCAACGAAGGGCAATACGATCGCCGCCAGACCAACAGCGACAATCAGTCTTCTTCGGACGAACTGGTCGGGTCGCGTCCGTCGCCAGAGGCGGCGTAGCCAAAGAAAGAAAATTGCAGTTGCGGCGACGGAAAGCAGAATAAAAATGGAGAACACGCACAGCATGAAAACGACGTAGTTCATACGGACCTATCGGAGAGGAATGAAATTTTGCAAACGCGCAGACATCAATATTTTGCATGCCCGGCGACACTCTGCAATTGAGGCAATGTTTGCTTTCGCGCGCTGTGATATTGCTGCAAGCGGTGGCGCCAGTCCCACAATATCTCCTTGATGTGCGGGCGGCATAGGCGCACGCCCACCCCTGTCACATCTCCGGCAGCCCAGCCTTCCTAAAACCGTCGACAAAATGGTCCCGTACGGATGCATCGCGCAGCGGCTGGGAGCTAAGCCAATGGGCGATGGTGAAATGAGGGTGGGCGATCAGGAAGAGTTCGGCTTCCCGCCGCGCCTCCTCCTGGTGGCCCAGCTGCGCAAGCGTGGCAGCCAGGAATTTGCGTGAGTTGGTGCGATAGGTGTCTTCCCTGCGGAGTGTCGCGGCTGCCGCCTCATAGTCACGCGCGGCATATTGTGCCTGTCCGAGGTGACAAAGATACCAGCAGGCTGGGCGGGGATTGAGCCGCAGGGCTTTTTCGATCTGCGCCAGTCCGTCGGCAACCCTGCCGTCCAGCACGGAAATGTCCGACATGGCGGCCCAGGTGTCGGCGTGGTTGGGGTCCAGCTCCAGGGCCTTGGCGAAGGCGGCCTCGGATTCCTCCCATCGCCGCTCATAGGCCAAGATGGTCCCCAGAACGTAACGGCAGCCGGCATCGTTGGGGTCGAGGTCGACGGCCTTTTGCGCTGACGTTACCGCCATCTTCCGGTTCGGGTCTTCGGGCTCGCCGAAATGGGTCCAGGCCAGCCAGCGGTTATAGGCGAGCAGACCGAGCGCCTCGGCATAGGATGGCTCGAGCTTGAGCGCGCGCTGGAGCAGCATATGAGCCTCGCGCTCGGTTTGCGGAGACTCTTCCGTCAGCAGGCGGGCGCGCACACAGAGGTCGTAGGCCTCGAAGTTCTTCGGCCGATTGCGCGGCGGCGGGATGGTCAGCCGGCCGACGAGGGCTTCGACGATCTTGGCGTTGACCTCATCCTGCAGTTCGAAAACATCTTCCACTGTCCTGTCAAATCTTTCGGCCCACAAGTGTCCGCCGCCCAGCGTGTCGACCAGCTGGGCATTGATGCGGACGCGGCCCATTGCGCGCCTGGCGCTCCCTTCGAGGACGTAGCGGACGCCGAGTTCCTGGGCGACCAGCTTCACGTTGACCGGCTTGCCCCTGTAGCCGTAGACGGAATTGCGCGCGATGACGAACAGGCCGGCCGTGCGCGAAAGGTCGGTGATCAGGTCTTCGGTCAAGCCGTCGACGAAAGGCGCGTCCGCTTCATCCCCGCTCATATTCGTGAACGGCAATACGGCGATCGAGGGATTTTCCGGCAGCGGCAATATGCTCTGCAGCTCATCCGGCCAATGCCAGATGTGGACCGGGCGAGTGAGGTTCTTCAGGTAGCGTTCGCCGGCATCGAAGAAGTCGTCGTCGATCTTGCCGAGGATCTCGCCGTGAACGCCGGCTGAAATGCAGATGCCTCCCGGCGCGGCCTGTCTCTCGAGGCGCGCTGCCACATTGACCCCGTCGCCGAGGACGTCTGAACCCTCGTCAATGACATCTCCGAGATTGACGCCTATACGCAAGAGCAGGCGCCGGTCTCCGGAAGCCTCGACAGCAGCGGTGGTGCGTTGGATTTCCAACGCTGCTGCGACCGCTTCCACCGCGCTGGCGAATTCGATCAGGAAGCCGTCGCCCATGACCTTGAAGATGCGGCCTTTGTGGCGCTCCACAGCCGGCTCGATCGTGCCGGAACGGAGTTCCCTGAGGTTGTCAAGCGTTGCGGCTTCATCTGTCTCCATCAGGCGTGAATATCCCACCACATCGGCAACGACGATGGCGGCAAGGCGGCGCTGAAGAGATTGATCCGTCATGTGAGGACAAGCCCGATGACCAAATTAGCAAATTATTGTTCAACTGCGGGTGAGTCAACACGTGGTAGGGGTAGTCCAAGCGCTCTCCGCCTCGATCGAGCCGTCATCCTTGCTTGTGGCCGACGGCGTCTTCGCCCAACGAAGGGCGACACTGCAGCACTCGCCACCATGGCTGTTTTCGATGCCAAGGCGGAAAAGCGCCTTGAAATTTGCCCGGCTCTCAGCTTCCTTACGGTTGTAAAGTAATGGGGAGGCACGGATGACGGAAGCCGAACGCATCGATCAACTGTTCGAGGCTTGGAACAATCTGGATTCACCCGGCTGCGCGGTTGCGGTCTTGCGAGATGGCAGTGTCGTCTATAAGCGCGGCTTCGGCATGGCCAATCTGGCCCACGGCATTGCGATCGGGCCGTCCACTGTCTTTCATTCGGCGTCCGTCTCCAAACAGTTCACGGCATTTGCCATTCTGCTGCTCGCAGCCGAAGGAAAATTGTCGCTCGATGATGACGCGCAGAAATACGTGCCCGACTTGCCGGATTTCGGCGCACCGATCACGCTGCGACATCTGCTCCACCATACCAGCGGGCTGCGCGATCATTGGGAATTGCTCTCCCTCGCTGGCTGGCGTTACTCCAAGGACCTGATCACCGACGACGATATCCTGGCCGTCGTCTCCCGCCAGCAGGATCTGAATTTCCAGCCGGGCGACGAACATCTCTATTGCAACACGGGTTATGCCTTGCTGGCGCAAGTGGTGAAGACGGTCAGCGGTCAGTCCCTGCGTGCCTTTACCTCGGCCCGGATTTTCGAACCCCTCGGCATGCGCAATACGTTCTTTCGCGACAACTACGCCGAGGTCGTCAGGAATGTCGCCGACGGTTATGTAGAGACGCAGTCCGGGATAGAGATATCCAACACCAATTTCGATACCGTGGGCGCGACCAGCCTGCTGACGACAGTCGAAGATCTCGCGCTTTGGGACGAAAACTTCTACCATCCGCGTGTCGGCGGTCCGGATGTCATTGCTCAAATGCTCGAACGCGGCCGGCTGAACGATGGCAGTGAAATCGGCTACGCCTCGGGCCTCGGCATCGGCACCTATCGCGGTCTGACGATCGTCGAACATACCGGCGGCGATGCCGGCTTCCGCTCCGATATCATCCGCTTTCCAGAGCAGCATTTCTCCGTCGCGATCCTCGCCAATTTCGGATCGATCGTGCCCAGTGACCTCGTCCGGCGGATCGCGGATATCTATCTCGCGGATGTGTTGCAGCCGGCGCCGAAGCCTGGCCCGAGCACGTTCCCGCAGCCCGCCGCGGATGCATTGGAACTGTTGACCGGCTATTATGCCGAGCCGCGGCTAGCCGGACGGGTGGCCCGCCTTGCCACTCGTGATGGAAAGTTGCTGGGGGGCTATGACATCGACTACGACGGCTATGCGCTTGAAGCGGTAGATCATCGTCGTTTCCGTTTCAGCGATTTTCCCAACAGCGAGATCGAACTAGAGCAACAGGAAGGCGAGCCGGCGAGCGAACTGACGTCTTATTTCGATGGCAAGCGAAGACACCAATACCGGCGATTGCCGGCATATACGCCGTCGCCAACTGAGCTTGCCGCTCTGGCGGGCTCCTACCGTCCAGTCGAAAACGACATGCCCTACCAGGTCAGGGTGGGGGAGGCGGGTCTCGTGTTCAAATCCGTGAAGTCCCCGGAAATCAAGCTGACAGCCGTCGCTCCGGACCATTTTCTCGGTGATTGTGACCGGTTTACTTTCACCCGTGACGAAAACGGCCGCGTCACCGGCCTGCTGATGAACAGTGGCCGCATCCGCAATGTCCGCTTCGAACGGCTTTGATCCGTTCGCAGAGGTGGCGCCCTCAAGCGACCGTTGCGTTGGCAGTCGTCGGGGGGGGGCGCGCAGCCAAATTGCGGTAAACTATCGTCCAGCCGCTCGCAGCGATCTTTCATCGGCGTTCGAGACACGCCCGGCTCTCATCAGCGGCTCAATGCCGCCTCGATCGTTTGTTGCAGCTCGCTCGTGGAGAAGGGCTTGCCGACGAGCGGCTGATCGGCAAATTCGTCAGGCAATCCGCTCAGCCCGTATCCGGTGCTGAATATGAAGGGGATCTGGCGTTCGCGCAGGATTTCCGCGACCGAGAAGCTGGGTTCGCCGGCCAGGTTGACATCCAGCACGCCCAGATCGGCCTCGACCTCGGCTGCGACCGCTCTTGCATCGGCAAGCCGCGATACGGATGCGACGACCTTGAAGCCGAGATCATGGAGCATGTCCTCGATCATGAGAGCCACCATGCCCTCGTCCTCGACCACGAGAACCTTCAGGCCGGAAAAGCGTCTCATCCGTTCACCAGTTCTACCGGTATCGAGATGCGGCAGGATATGCCGGCTCGCTCGAAGGCGAAGTCGAACTCGCCGCCGAGGTCGCGCTCGATGCAGCGCTCCATCAGCCGGGTGCCGAAGCCGCGGCGGGTCGGGGGAGTGACAGGCGGTCCGTCATGTTCGCGCCAATCGAGGATCAGCCTCGGGGGCGCGCCGGCCTCATCCTCCAGATCCCAGGCGAGGGACAGCGAGCCTGCCTCGCAGGACAGGGCTCCGTATTTGATCGCATTGGTGGCGAGTTCGTTGAGAGCCATCGTCAGGCTGAGCGCCGTGCGCGAATTGAGCGCAGCAGGCGGCCCGTCGATTTCGATGCGCTCGCCCGCTTCACCGGCGAGCGGCAGCAGCACTTCCCGCGCGAGCAAATCCAACGGGGCATCAGCCCAGTGGCGTTTGGTCAGGAGATCATGGGCGCGTGCAAGCGCCAGCAAACGGTCGTCGAAGCGGCGCAGGAAGTCGTCCACGCCGTCGGAGTATCTTGCCGTTTGCCGCGACAATGACTGCACGGTTGCCAGCGTGTTCTTGACGCGATGATTGAGCTCGTCGATGAGCGTCTTCTGCCTGCTCTCGGCCCGCTTGCGCTCGGTAATGTCGACGAGCATGTTGATGGCCCCGACAAGACGCCCGTCGGCATCGTGAAGCGGCGTCGGATAGGGTATGAAGGGGACCCGCGTGCCATCAGGCCGTTCGGCAATCGCTTCCGCGCCCCGGACCGGGCGGTCTTCCTTCAGCGCCACCGCCATCGGGCATTGGTCATGCGGCAGCGGCGTGCCGTCGAGATTGAACAAACGCCAGGTCACGCACCACATGTCGCCAGGCTGGGGCGTTCGCCCCGACATTTCCACGGCTGCCTTGTTGTAGAATGTAATCCGTCCGGTCGCATCGGTGGTATAGACGGCGGCCGGCAGCGCCTCCAGCAGATCGCGCATGTGTTGCTCGCTCGCGCGGATCTGGTCCTCCATATGTTTCGCAACGGTGACATCCTGGATCACCCTCACGCCGTAGCGGAAGCCGCCGGTCTCATCGCGGACCGACGAACTGTGAATATCGAGATAGACGATGCTGCCATCCGGTTTCGTGGCGCGCTTGCGCAGCACATAGCTGTCGAGTTCTCCGGCCGCCTGGCGTGCATAGAGCGCAGCATCCCGCTCCCGGTCGTCATGCTGGGTGTAATCGCAGAAGGTCATCGTCAGGAGCTCTTCGCGGGAGCGCCCGAGCATCCGGCACAGCGCGTCGTTCACCCGGAGCAGGCGTCCGGCGGAGTCGGCTTCCGAAATGCCGATATTGGCAGCTTCATAGGTCGCCGCCAGTCGATCCTCGCTGTCGCGGCGTGCGCTCTCGGCCTCGTGGAGATCGGTCAGGTCGGTCGTGAAGCAGCGCGTGTTGAGGAACTCTCCGTTTTCAAACCGGCTGTTGGAGGTGATCTGCACGTGCTTGATGGAGCCATCCTTGGCGCGAAGGCGCGCGGGATAGCGATTGAGCTTCTCGCCGCATGACAGTTTCTGCAGAATGTCGCCGATGACAGGAGCGTCCGCATGAAATTCCGCAATATGCCGTCCGACATATTCGTCGGCGGTGTAGCCGAGAAGGGTCAGCTCCGCCTTGTTGGCGCGCTGGATGATGCCGTCGCCGCCAACGATGTGCAGCCCGATTGCGCTGTTTTCGAAGAAATCCTCGAGATCGGCGTTCTTGCGCCGGGCCTCCTCTTCAATGGCTTTCTGCGCCGAAATGTCCTGGAAGCAGTTTATCGCTCCTTGAATCCGTCCCTCGTGGTCTTTGAGCGGGCGGATGTTGACCAGCGCGGCGAAGCGCGAGCCATCCGGCCTTTCGAAGACGACCTCCGCATTGCGCGTTACCGTTCCATCGAAAACGGCCGTCGCCATCGGGCAGGCTTCGTGCGGTAGCGGCGTTCCGTCCGGCAGGAACAGCGCATGCGAGCCGCAGAAACGCTCGCGCCTTTCGTCTAGCGGTGGCGTTCTGCCCCAGAGTTCGGCGGCTTCCCTGTTATAACGGACGAGCCAGCCACTGTCGTCGCAAAGATAAACTGCACCGGGGATGGCGTCGAGCACGCTCGGCGCGGCTGCGACAAGCGCATCGTATTCGCTGATCCTGCGGTGAGCGAGCGGAAATTCCTCGATATTCGACATTGGTTACCTTCCGCTCGCAATCGTCTCGTCGCAATCGGGCGATTGAAGTTTCATATGCAAAAACGCGATCTTTACCCCCCATGCGGCTATCCGCCGAGCCCAAAGCAGCACGTGTAAACGTGCAACTCCAGGATTTGTTTCACACGGTCCGGAAGTTTCTCGAGACACACCCGGCTCGTGGCAGACGCTCATCTGCCACGAGCCGGGCCGCTGCTGCCAAGGGAGGATCAGCAGGCGTTGGCGGCGTCGGGCAGGGTCGAGTTGACCGAAGGCGTGGGCGCCGGGTTGCCGGTGCCGCTGTTGGTCGTGCGCTGGCAATCGTTCGGATCGCCGCCGGAAGCGCCCGGAGTCTGGGTGCCGCTGGATGGATTGCCCGCGCCCTTGATCGAGCCGGTCGAGTTGCTGTCGGTGGAGCCGCTATTGGTGCCGGTGCCGTTCATGTTGCTGCCGGCGCCGTTGCTGTTGGTGCCGTTGTTATTGGTGCCAGAGTTGCTGGTGCCGGCGGTGCCGCTGCCTGAGGTGCTTGTGCCTGAGGTGCCGCTGCCGGAGGCGCCGCCGGAAGCGCCTGACGACTGCGCCATGACAGGGGCTGCCAGGGTGAGAACAAGGGCCGAGGCCGTGAGGATCTTCAGAAACATGGATATCCGCCTTTTCGGTTGGAGCTTCGTAACTGGGACTCAACCTGAGGGAGTTCTCAATGTTCCGTCTTTTGCGGCCTGGACGGGGGAAGGGTGCGCTGCCGTACCAAGCGGCAAGTTCTGGGAACAATGGCGGCAGCCGATCGTTTCCGTTGGTTTTTCCGAGCCGATGCGAAAGCCGGATATGTTCAAACGAGAGGCCGCCCGTCGATCCAGCTTAGTCACCAGGTCAGGGTGGGGCGTCGGAAGCCCATTCCAGCCCAGGCGAGCACGACCCTGATCATGAATTTGGCAGGGTAAGCCGGGTAAGCCGGCAGGCCGTCGCGGCAGGGTCGATCTCCGGTCTTCTGCTTCACCATAAGGCCCATTTCGACGGGAGGGGCGCTCGCGGGCAGGCGATCGCGAAAGATCGTCAGCCAGTGTCCCCTGGTGAAATCGAGAAACATCGGGGTGTTGCAGCACGCAGCTACTACGCGCCGGGTCGGCGAAGCCTCCGTAAGACGGTGCTCACGAAGATGGACTTCGCCGCTGGTAATGGCGACCCGATCCTTGCGGAAAAGGCAGTAGTCCACGCCGCCGTCGGCGCTCAAAACCGGCGGCGCGCCCGGTGCTGCCTCGAACTGGCGGGCGGCCGTGCGGCAATCCCCGCAGTAGCAGACGGCGCTGAGGATCGGGGCGCCGGTTGCCGCCAGCGCGACCTGTCCGCACGTGCAGGTGGCGGATAGCCGGGTTTTCGCGGTCATCGGCTGCCGATCATCATGCGGTTGCCTTCGCTGTCGCGAAATTCGGCGACGGTCCGTCCCGGCTGCCAAGGCGGCGAATGGGGTTCGGTCAGGATCTCCACGCCCTTGGTGCGAAGGGCATCCACGGTCTTTGCGACATCCTCTGCGACGAGGACCAGGACGGGATCGTCGGCGATGTCGCCCGCCCTGGCGCGAATGAAATGGAGCCTGGTCTCGCTTCCGGCGAACGCCAGTTCGATCCACCGCCAATCGCCCCCCATCGGCGCGTCGGCCGCCACCGTGCACCCGAGATTGTCGATATAGAATTGTTTGGCCCGGGTCTGATCGTACACCGGAAGCTCGGCAAACTGGATATGCATGGGCGCGCTCCGCGAAAAACTGGACTGATGAGTCCACTTGTGCAAAACTAGACTGATCAGTTTGATCCTGTCAATCGAAAGGTGTAAGGACGAGACATTATGGCGAAGCACCCGGACACGACCGATCGACCCGCTGGCGAAGGCGGCCGCACGGCGCGAAAGCGCCGGGCGATCCTCGACGCCGGTACGATCGCTTTCTTGAGGGACGGTTACCTCGGCGCCAGCATGGACGAGATCGCGCAGCGAGCCGATGTTTCCAAACAGACGATCTACAAGCAGTTCCTCAGCAAGGAGGCGCTGTTCCTGGAAATCGTGTCCGGACTGACCAATGCGGGTAGCGATGCCGTGCATGACGACATTCCCGCCCTCGAGCCGGACGGAGACCTGCGCGCCTTTCTGGAAGACTATGCAAACCGGCAACTCACTATCGTCCTGACACCCCGGCTCATGCAGCTGCGCCGGGTGGTGATCGGGGAGGTCGAGCGCTTTCCCGCTTTGGGAAAGGCGCTCTACGAAAGCGGGCCGAAGCGGGCGATGGGCGCGATGGCGGCGGCGTTCGAGCGCCTGGCCGCTCGCGGCCTGTTGCGGATCGACGATGCTAGCGTCGCTGCCATGCATTTCAACTGGCTTATCATGTCGCAGCCGTTGAACCAGGCGATGCTGCTTGGCGATGCGGGGATACCGGAACCTGATGCGCTGCGCCGGCACGCCGCGCAGGCCGTGGGGGTGTTCCTCGCCGCTTTCGGCAATCGGCAGGCTTAAACCCCTTCCGCGCGGGGCAGCCGAACCCCGCGCCGAGGCGGCCAATTTGCCGCAGATATCGTTCAATCTATCGAAAGGTAATTGTCACAATCCTGTTCGAATTGATGACTAGACGGGCGAAAAAATCGCGAGCGAGGATCGGCGGATGGCAGAAGAAAAGGCCCAGGATTTGACGGGCGAAATCGTCGATTTCGACGCGGGCCACGGCGAGGCTGCCACCGTCGAGATGGACGACTATTCCAAGAGCCTGGCGCAGGCCAAGGCGAAATCCGTCAAGCTCGTGGACGCGATCACGGGCCACACACTGAAGAAGAAAGACGCCTTCCATTTCGACGACCTGCGCCCTTCGCTTGCCGATTTCGTGCGGCAGAAACATCCGGGCATCCGCTCGGACGATTATATCAGCCGCAAGCTGGTGGACGATTATCGCGGCCAGTACATTGCCGAATTGCTGCGCGACGAGCGCGGCGAGCTCTCCAACCTCGAGGACGAGGTCGTCGAGAGCCTGAAGACGCACGACACGCTCGCCGAAAACATCGAAGAGGATTACGAGGAACACCGCTCGCTCGGCGACCGCGTCGCCGATGTCGTCGCGGCTTTCGGCGGAAGCTGGACCTTCATAATCTCCTTCTGCCTGTTCCTCGCCGTCTGGATGGGCATCAACCTGGCGCTTGGCGAAAAGAACGCCTTCGACGTCTATCCCTTCATCCTGCTGAACCTGATCCTTTCCACCATCGCCGCCCTGCAGGCGCCGATCATCATGATGAGCCAGCGCCGCCAGGAAGCGAAGGACCGGCTGAGAGCGCTCAACGACTACAAGGTCAATCTCAAGGCCGAACTGGAAATCCGCCACCTGCACGAAAAGGTCGACCACCTCTTGAACCGGCAGTGGGAACGGCTGACGGAGATCCAGCAGATCCAGATCGAAATGATGCTGGAACAGGCCAAGGCCGCCAACCGCGCGCTGAAGCTCAGCAAGGCGCAGAAATCCAAGACCAATGCGCTGAAGAACCTGTTCAGCAGCAAACCGGGGGCGGAGGAGGGGGAGGAGTAGGTGGGGCGGGGTTATCGTTGAATCGCGGCGGGGTGCTGCGTAGGGTGGGCTCTTGTGCAGAGACCGAGTGGTGTTTAATATCGGATCGATTGATTTAATATTAGATCGATTGGATCGCTGTCGGATCATCGCTTCGATATTGGAGGGACTATAATGGCCAGAACCAATCCGGAAAGTACGATCAGGTATCCGCTCGACCGTATTCTGGGCGTTGACTCGAACGTCCGGGTCCTGCGCGTGCTTGCGCGTCATGGCGGGCTTCTTTCCAGCTCTGATATCAGCCATCGCGCCCGATTGTCGAAAAGCAGTACCCGTCTCGGCCTCATTGGGCTTGAGGCGGCGGGCATCGTGCAGGCTGAAGGCTCGGGATATAACAGGCTCTACAGATTGAATGTCCGGCATGATCTGTCGTCAGCGATCGAGGCGTTGTTTACCGCAGAAGATCGCCGTTTTACCGCCATTCTCGATGCGGTACGCAATGGCCCCGGCGACCAAGCACGGCATGTCGAGAGCCTGTGGGTCTATGGCAGCGTTGCGCGGGGAGATGACCATTTCGACAGCGATCTGGACGTTGGCGTCGTCGCGGACGCCGTTCACCTGAAAGCAGTCGTCGAGGCGATCAGGGCAGGTCTCGTCATTCCTTCCGAACGCCTGGCTTTTTCTCCAAGTGTTGTTGGCCTCGATCTCGATGATGTCCGCCGGCTTTCCCGCGACGACGATCCCTGGTGGTCCAACGTGGTGCGGGATGCCACGGTGCTCGCAGGCCGGCGTCCCGAAGAACTTTCGCGCGCGCCTGGATTTGCTTTCAGTGGCTAGAACCGGATCGACGAAGAAGAAGGATGCCACCTATATTTCCGGGCGACTGACCGTGGCCCGGGCCTATCTCAAGGAAGCCAGGAACAGCAATGATTGGGCTGACCCGGGCGATATCGGCAACCCGTCAATCTCGGCGGTCAAAAATTGCGCGATTGCTTATGCCGATGCTTTAACCGCAAAATATCGCGGCGAAATCAATCAGGGCGACCACAGTGCTGTGGTCAAGCTGCTTCGGGCGGCCCTCGGCAAAGAATTACCAAACCGTCAGGAGGCCAATCTCAAGGCGCTTCTGGACCAGAAGGACGAGGTGCAATACGGCTCACGGTCCAAGACGCGCGACGATGCCGAGCGCGCACTGGAGCGCCTGGAAGAATTGGTAACCTGGGCTGAAGCCCAGCTTTTGAAGTAGGACGAATTTCTTCTTTCATCTCCGGCGGGGGAACCCGAGCCGAGGGTACCGCGCGGCACGCCTCTTTGTTCTGCTAGGATGAGCGGCTGCCGGTTCAGGCGATCACCATGAGTTGAGGCCGAGATCACGGCTGCCGCTCATGACACGCGCCGCGTTCGCACCGACCTTGTTCCAGGTCTCGCAGATCTCTTTTCCGGCGTCCCGGCCGGCCTTCCAGGTTCGGCAGAATTTGTTGCCGGCGATGTGCCATTTGCCTTCGATCGGGATTACGTTCCCGCTGTCGAGCTTGACCTGGCCTTTGGCGGTTCCGTCCTTCGATATGGACAGCGTGCCGCTGTATCCTTCCTTCGGTCCGCCCAGGGTGAGCTCCTTGCCATTCGACAGCAGGGCCGTCAGTTCCTTGCCCGTCATGGCCGTCGCGGCGATTGCGGGGATTGCGCCGATAAGAAGAGTGACTGCGAATGCTGTGATGCGCTTCATGTTTCTTCCCTCCATCTTGATGTTGATGATCTTCGATCGCGTCTCCCAAACTGCCGGGCAATGATGCGCAGCAGGTGTCGGTAACAACAACTAGCCATTGTTGATTATGCGAGGAAAGTAGGTTGGCGGCCGAGGATTGTTCTAGCGGATGTTGCACTACCTTGAATTGTGCAGCCATGCGAAGCGCGCGAAAGTATATGTCTTCACTGCCGGGGCCGGCGCCAGACCCTAGCCACGATCACAACTGCATGACCTCAGCCCCTCGCGACATTTCGGGAGGGACTTGCTGCGCTGCAAATGGTAAAGCTGAAATTACATTCCGAGAGCGTCATCCACCGAACCTGAAGGGCATCGACCATGACGACTGCACTCCTCATCATCGATATGCAGATGGTCATGCAGGAACGGCTCGATGCCGGGCGCGAGCATGTGAACGGCGAAGCGGGGCAGAATATCGCAGCCCTCATCGCCGCCTTCCGCGCCGCCCGCAAGCCGGTCATCCATATCAGACATGTCGAGGCCGACCCGGCATCCGCACTCTACAAGGATGCGCCGGGATGCCGGCCGATGCCTTGCGCCGAGGCGCGTGATAACGAGCCTGTCTTCATCAAATCCACCTCGTCGGCCTTTGCCTCCACCGAGCTCGACGGCTATCTGCGCGAGGTCGGCATCACGGATCTGGTGGTGGTCGGCGCGGTCGCCGGCTTCTGCGTCAATACGACCGTGCGGGCGGGCTCGGATCTCGGCTTCAGGATGAGCGTCGTCAAGGATGCCGTGCTTGGTTTCGACCTGCCGGACGCCGATCTCTCGGCACGCACGATCTTCGACGTGACGATGGCGCATCTAAAATCCGATTTCGCGGAGATGGTCGAGACGCAACAGCTGGTGGCGATGCAGCCCGCCTGACCTTGGGTAAGGTTTAGCGCATTCTGGATCGCGAAAATGCTGTATCTCATTGTTTTCACGCGATTCTGAACGCGGCGCCGATGCGCCTCTGGTGGATTGCACCGGAACGGGTCGTCTTTGGCGTCTTGAATTCTTCAGCGCAATTCTATGTTGTTAAGCTCGATGGAATGCCCCTTCAGATAGCCGGAGAGGACGAAATCGATGAATCGCACGTTCCTTCTCGCCGCAGCAGTAGGGACGGTCGCTGCGCTGGCCGGCTGTCGCAGTGCGGCTCCTGCGGCCGATATCACGCGAGCGGAAATTCCCGCGGGGAGTGCAACCGTCAGAGCCGGCCTGCTCGACGCGAAAAGAAAACAACAGCAACACCAGCGGCCGCTCACCGATTTCCAGACCCGTTGCCACCAAAGGAATGGCGCTCTTCACTGCCAGACGACGGGTAATTGAGTGTCGGCGCAGCCCCCTGACGTCTCAGACAAACGCCTTGTTTCGACGTTGATCAGGCAAGGCGACATCGCCACAATCGAACCCACCGGAACGCGGTGACGGGAGATGAATATGGTCAGACCGCATGTCGAAAGCCATCTTATCGCCCGCATTGGCTGGCTGCGGGCAGCTATTCTTGGTGCAAACGACGGTATCGTGTCGACAGCCAGCCTTATCATGGGCGTCGCCTCCGCATCGCCAGGGACATCGGAGGTGCTGGTGGCGGGCGTGGCGGGCCTCGTCGCGGGCGCGATGTCCATGGCTGCGGGCGAATACGTTTCGGTCAGCTCGCAGGCGGACACGGAGAAGGCCGACCTCGCTCGCGAACGTGTGGAGCTTCAGACGCAGCCTGAGGCGGAGCTCGACGAACTGACCCGGATATATGTCGAGCGGGGCCTCACTCACGATGTGGCGCGGCAGGTCGCCATTCAATTGTCAGCCAACAATGTCCTGGAGGCCCATGCCCGAGACGAACTCGGAATTGTCGAACATTTGGAGGCGCGCCCAATTCAGGCGGCCCTGACCTCGGCGGCAACTTTCGCCGTGGGGGCTGCCTTGCCCCTTCTCATGGTCATCCTTTCGCCTGCACGGACACTGATCTACTCGGTCGCCATCGCATCGCTGATCTCCCTGGCGCTTCTCGGTGCCATAGGGGCGAGGGCAGGCGGTGCCAGTGTTCTGAAAGCCAGCGCCCGCGTGACGTTCTGGGGTGCCTTCGCCATGGCGTTGACGGCGGGGATAGGTGCGATCGTAGGCACGGCGGTCTAGTCTGAGTCCGGCCCACAAGGATTTTCGATGGTAGAGCGCCGCAAATGCAACGAAAGGTAGTTCGTCCCTCTGGACGTCGTTCAGACCGGCTCTATTTCGATATGCGGCAGATCAAGGAGGGAACTATGTCTGAACTCATAGTGCCTGGTCTCGATAAAGCTGACTGCTCCCTTCTGGTCGCCGGATGATAAACGCGTGCTCTGCCTTTAAAATATTGATCCTCCAGCGACCGGCAGGGGTTCAAGGTCCTCACGACCGGTGTAAACCTGAAAGGAAAAAGCGATGCGTCGTGTTTTAACTTTGTTGCTTCTGAGCGGAGCAATCATTGCAGGCTGCACTCCAACACAGCAAGGCGCCGGAATAGGTGCCGCCACAGGCGCCGTGGTTGGCGGCGCGGTGACGAATAACGTGCGTGGCGCCGCTGTCGGGGCGGCAATCGGCGGTGCTGCAGGCGCGGTGATCGGCAACGTCGCGGGGCAACCCGGGCAGTGCTATTATCGGGATCGGTATGGCCGACGTTTCGTAGCGGCTTGCCCTCGATAAACTGACGTGACGATGGCGCATCTCAAATCCGATTTCGCCGAGATCGTCCAGACGCAGCAGCTGGTGGCGATGCAGCCGGCCTGATGGCCCTCTGCAAAGAGGCCTAGTCGCGCTTTTCTTCCACCAGCCCCAGGATCGGGCCGTAGCCGCCGTGCCAGGATGTGTCGTTGCGGCCAAGGGCCGGATTGTAGAGCCCGGTGCCGTTTCCGCCGTCGAGGAAGAGGGCATTTTCGCAATTCAGTTCGTCGCGGAAGAAGCGTGCGAAATCGTGGAAGTTCACGCTGTCCTCGCTGATGACGAAGCGGAGTGTGCCGTCGCTTGCAAGGCCGACGCCGTTGCGCCGCGTGCGGTCAGTCGAGCCCAATATGAAAATCGGGTTGATCTTGCCTTCCATGACCAGCATCGGGCCGGATTGGGTGGCGAGGCGCGCTTTCGGCCCCTGCTTCAGGAAATCCGCAGTCGGGATGATATGGGCGCCGGCGTCATCGAGATAGAAGATGCCGTTCGGCTGCTTGAAGAAATTCGGCACCGGGCCGGACACCTTCGGCGGCGCCTCCCTGTTGACCGGGATCAGCGCCTCGCCATCTTCGACATAAAGCCCCATCGGCGTGAAATCCTCGCGGTACATGCCGGCATTCATGGCAAAGAGCAGCCGATGTCCTTGCCCGGTGACTGCTTCGGCGACGCCCGAAAAGAGACGGTAGGGCGTGCCTGCGGCATCCTTCCAGAACAGGCGCAGATCCGCCTTTGCGGCATCGACGCTGCAGACGACATAGGCGATGCCTTCGAAGGTCTGACGGGTGCAGGGGTTTGTGGGTGCGGGCCTGCTGCCGTCATCCGGGGCCTGCGCTCTGGCGGCGAGGGTGCCGGCAAGGAGCAGGATAAGGGCGAATAGGGTGCGAGGCATAGCATCTCCTGATAGCGTGAGGTTACAAGCAGGGTGCTGGGCGCACAACGCTCTTCGGCTTCGGCTGAAATAGTGGTGCAAACCAGTCGCGCCGCCCGTCTCTAGTCAGCTTTGACTCCATAGACGGCGGGGTAGAAGTTTCGTTTGTGCCCTGAGCCCCCTCATCCGCCTGTCGGGCACCTTCTCCCCGCTGGGGAGAAGGGGTGTCCCGCGCCGTCTCCGTTTACAACGAGGCGTCGTATGCCTCGTTCCCTCGCCCCAGCGGGGAGAGGGTTAGGGTGAGGGGGCTCCGGACTGTACCGCGCCATTCTTTATCGGAATTATGGAGCAACTGCCACGAACGGATAACGATGAGGCGTTAGCAGCTTTGCCGCCAATAGCGGGCTTCTACGAGATCATCTTGCGAAGCTGAATACCCCCGTAATTGTCAGGCTCGAAAGTGAATGGCGAGTACCCCAGCCTCAGATAAAATCCAGATGCGCTGGGACGCGCGTTGACCAGAAGCTCCTTGATCCCCAGCGACAAGGCGAGCCGTGCCACTTGATCCATAAGGGCGGTACCATGTCCTTGTCGTTGTAAATTGGAAACGATTGCGACGAGGCGGACGATGGCTTTATTGTCGCCTTTCTGATCAAGGCGCACAGTTCCTATTGGGGTTCCTTCGAATTTCAAAAGAAGCGACAGATTTTCCGCCTTTACCTCCTCTGGGCCATTACGAATGTACTCCTCGCTCCCACCGAATAAGACGTGATGCCTAATCTCGTGATAGGCGGCGGCATCGTTAGCGCTTTCGATCAGGGTCAGTGCATAGCTCTCCATGCAGACAATGTATACGATGTCCGCTTCGAGCCGAAAGCGGCGTTTGGTGGCATTGCAATATAATTCCGTGCTTCAGCGCCGTTCGTCGCGATGCGCGCTGATCACGCCAACAAAAACTACTTTGCGTGAACGCCAAGCAGGTCGAACTCGTCGAGCAGGCCGACCACCTTCTTGCCGTCGAACGTCTCGGCGCCGATGATGCTCTGGCCGTCGTATTTTTCGGCCTGCAGGATGATGACGTATTTGTTCTCCTGGCGGAAATAGCCGTATTGCGGGATTCTGATATCGAGCGGCTTTCCGTAGCCTTCGCCGTCCTGGCCGGTCGCGAAGATCGCGGTGCCGTTATCGACATCTTCCGGTGCAGCGCCCCGGCCGGTCAGAAAGCCCGAGTTCGGCAAGGCCGGCCATTTGGCGGCGCCGCTGAAGAGCAGGGCGGCGCTGAGCGCGATGGCAAGCGTCCTGATGGGTTTGAACTCAATTGCCTTTGCCATGGTCCACTCCTGCCACAGGAGGAAAAGGCGAGGGATGCGTCATCTATGAATTCTCCATGCAGCCGGAGGTTCCCTAAATCGCCAACCGGAGGCAAGGGCAAGACAGGATGGCAGCCCTGCACAATTTTATTCGCAATGGCGCATATAGGCGAGGGGTTCGGATGGTGCCGCCGGTAGCTAGATACCGGTGGAGGCAAAACCGCTGTTCACTTTTTGCTTCGTTGTTTCACGCAATTCGATCAAAACCGGTGCGCACTTTTTCTGGAACTGCTTCAGTTCTTGCCTCACGCAATTCCGGACGCAAAACCGCTGCGCACTTTTGCTGGAATTGCTTCTCTGTTTCTCCCAATTCCGGACGCAAAACCGCTGCACACTTTTGCTGGAATTGCTTCTTTGTTTCTCGCAATTCCGGACGCAAAACCGCTGCGCACTTTTGCTGGAATTGCTTAGCCATCCGTCTCGCGCGTCATCTCGATCATCGTCGGGCGGAAACCCATGGCGGCAAAGAGGCTGCGGGCGGTTTCGTTGCGGTGGGCGGTGGAGAGCACGAAGCGTTCCGCGCCGCGCGATTTGAGGCCAGCCATCGCCGCTTCCATGAGCATCCGGCCGACGCCCTTGCGCCGGCGGGAGGGATCGACAAAGAGATCGTGGATGACGCCGGCCGGTCCGCGCAGGGCCATGTAATCGAAGCCTTCGAGCTCGGCATAGGCATAGCCGAGCAGCGCGCCGTCCTCTTCGGCGACGATAACGATGACCTCGGGCCGCGCCAGCTGGCTTTTGAGGAACTGCGCGTATCTGAGCGGCGTGCTTTTGGCCGCTTCGATGAAGCGCTTCGCGTCCAGTTCATGATGCAGCGCGACGAGCCGGGCGCCGAAGCCGCCGAGAATGTCCATGTCGCCGGCCCTGGCCGGGCGGATCGTGACTGCATGTTCAACCGGCTTCGTCGGCATGGTGGTTCCAGTGGTTTTGCGTCGTGGCGCGTCGGGGTGGGCGAAGATGATGATTACATTGCGGCTGGGTGTAAGGCCATATGCTGTCTGGGTGGTGATGAAGGCTCCCGAGTCGCCGTTGTCGGGGCCATATCCTTTGTCTTCAGGTTGTGCCGTGGGGCACCCCCTCCGTCCTGCCGGACATCCCCCCAACAAGGGGGAGATCGACATGTGGCGTGCTCCTCCCATCCATCCACCGTTCCGGCAGTTGCAACGCTCATTGTCTGGGGAAGCGAGTGCGCCCAGCCGATCTCCACCCTTGTTGGGGGAGATGCCCGGCGGGACAGAGGGGCTACCCGACAGCACACGGTTGCTTGCGGGAGGGTCTCCCAGTCATTCTGATAATAAATATTCTACCTAAAAATCAGATATTTATAGCAAAAACCTGCGATCGATTCGATGTTTTTCGCCAGCGTCTGTTGCCAAATTTAAAATTGATCTTATATTGCGATCATCGACCATTGCTTGTGACGTCATTCAAGGGCCTTTGCGCTCTCGTCAGATTTCCCTCCAAACAATCGACCCAAGCCCGCAGGGTATCGCGGGATTTTTCAACGGTTACTTTGAAAGGAGATCGTTATGAATACAGGTACAGTCAAGTGGTTTAACTCCACCAAGGGTTTTGGTTTCATCCAGCCGGACAACGGCGGTACGGACGTTTTCGTCCATATTTCCGCAGTTGAGCGCGCAGGCCTGCGTTCGCTTTCGGATGGTCAGAAAATCACCTACGACATCGTGCAGGATCGCCGCTCGGGCAAGAGCTCGGCTGACAATCTGCGCGCCGCCTAAGAACTTGTCACGACTTCGCGCGACCACGGATGTACTGGCGCGCGAGGGCGATGACTGAGGCCAGCAATGGCCGGGGAAGGTCGGGAGTAGTCCCGGCCTTTTATTTTTTTCAATTCCTAAGGAGAACGATATGGTAAACCGTCGTTACCGACCGGGTGACACCATCATGCTCAAGCATGGCGTTCTCGGCAGTGCCCAGCCTGCGGGCTCCGGCAATATTCTATCCATTCTGCCGGCCGCGCAGGGTTTTGCCCATTATCGCGTCCGGTTCCAGAACGAGAATTTCGAGCGCAGCATCCGCCAGGATGATATCGACATCCAGGCATCACCTTCGGCGCCGTTGCTTTCAGAAGCAGTGTCGGCACCCGAAAAGACGAAATCGAGCTGGATCAATTCGAACGTGATCCGCATCAAGAAGTAGCAGCGAAACGCTGATTAAGGAGAAAACTTGCAGGTACTCGTCCGAGACAACAATGTCGATCAGGCGCTGCGCGTGCTGAAGAAGAAGCTGCAGCGCGAAGGCGTGTTCCGCGAGATGAAGGAACGCAGCGCCTATGAAAAGCCGTCGGAAAAGCGTGCCCGCGAAAAGGGCGAGGCCATCCGCCGCGCCCGCAAGCTCGCCCGCAAACAGGCGCAGCGCGAAGGCCTCCTGCCGGCACCGAAGAAGAAGGTGATCGCCCGCGGCGGTCGCTGACGTTTTCCCGGTTTCCGAATCCATCGAGAAGGAGGAAACATGACCGAGACGAAAGACACATTCTTCAAGCCAGAAAAGCTTTCGCCGCAGGCAAAGGCCGAGCAGACGACATCCGTCGCCAAGACGATTCTCGCCAGCGAAGCTGCCGCCCGTCAGAAGAAAACGGAAAAGCTGCGTGCGCTGAGGCTCGCGCAGGAGGTGCCGGAAATGCCGGCGAAGAAGGTCAAGGCGGTAAAGAAGCGGTAGTTTGTTTTGGTGGGGTATTGCGGGCTGTTACCCGTGGCCCCCTCATCCGCCCTTCGGGCACCTTCTCCCCCAGGGGAGAAGGAGTTTTGCCGCAATGCCCCGTTTCCTATCAAACGTCTCATTCTATCGCGGACAGTGCCGCGAACTCCCCCTTCGCCCGTCGGGGAGAAGGGGGCCCGAAGGGTCGGATGAAGGGGCCACAGGCGCACATCCTGCTTGTTTTGGTGGCGCGTAACAGCAAACGCCAACGCACAAAAAGGCCGGGGTTTCAAAGCCCCGGCCTTTTCCATAAGGACGTTTGCGGATTTCAGTGCAGGGTGATCGCGCGCTCCGGGACGGTGATCTCTTCCTCTGCCAGGCCGCTGAGTGCGACGACCACCTCGTCAAGCGACCAACCGACGCTGAGGGCATGATCGACCATCAGGTGGAACTCGCTGTCGAGATATTCCTTGCAGTCGTCGAGGCGATCCGACGAGATGACGATGGTGCGTGCATTCAGGACTTTGGTCATGGCCTTATCCCTTTTTTTCTTGGATGATAACTGGCATGACAAGTCATTGTTCCAATCTGGCCGAATAATTCCCGACGTAAGACTTGAGATCCTTAGAATTAATGAGGCGATCGGGAACTATTCTTGCACTCTTCAGTTCGGTGAGACGGCCAACGGAGCCGCTTGAAGCGACCGTTGGATCAAATGGCACGGCGCGCCTGGAATCTGAGGAGATTCACCATGAATACCACTCGTCTAACC
Organism: Rhizobium sp. BK650; assembly: GCF_014195325.1. Lineage (GTDB taxonomy): Bacteria > Pseudomonadota > Alphaproteobacteria > Rhizobiales > Rhizobiaceae > Rhizobium. The sequence goes on from NZ_JACIBK010000003.1 coordinate 199,546, forward strand.
ATGATACTGGCGGCCTTGTCGATCAGCGTATCGCCGCTGACAGCATTCCCAGCATCGGCCCAGCAGAGCTCCGGCCAGTCGCAATCCGGCTCCGGCCAGGCGAAGCCGGGATCTGATCAGTCAAAATCCGGTTCCGATCAGTCGCAGTCAGGCTCCGCGGCCTGCCAAACACCTGATGCATCGGGCGCCTGCCCATCTCAAGGCAAGGGCAACCAGGCGCAGCAGAAGTCAAGCAAGGGCGCGGACATGCAGCAGAACGCCCAGCAGCCCTCGAAAACCAACCCCTCGGCCGGCGGAACCGAAACGGGCAACGCATCCGGCGGTGCCACGACGAAACAGCCCGGAGCGCAACCGGATTCCGGCAGCGCGATGACGAAGCAGAAACAACCGAGCGGTGAGACCACAGGCAGCACCACGACGAAGAACCAGACCTCGAACACGACGACCGTCAACATCACCACGGAACAGCAGACCGAAATTCGCCAGGCCGTAAAGGAAGTTCACGTCGCGCCCGTGAAGGAGACGGATTTCACGGTGTCTGTCGGAACCACGATCCCGAAGAAGGTCCACCTTGCAAAACTGCCGGACCGAATCGTGAAGATCGTGCCAGAGTACAAGGGTTACCGCTACTTCGTACTCGCAGACGGCCGCATCGTCATCGTCGATCCCGACAGTCTCGCGATCGTTTATATCATCGAGGCTTAGGTGCTGACGGCGGATTCTGGCTCGTTTCGGAGCCGCCGGTAGGGCATTCCGATCTTGCCCGAATATGACAAATGCAAACCCTCCCCAACCCCTCCCCACAGGTGGGAGGGGCTACCCCGGCGGCACCGCCTCGCTTCTTTCGAAACGCCGGAAGTTTGTTAAGCCGGCGCGGCAGGTTAAGCCCCTCCCACCTGTGGGGAGGGGTCTTCACGACGGTTCAAGCTGGCATGGCATCGCCTGCCGCTAAGCGCCCCTTGCGGGAACATCTGCCCCGCTGCCCGGTTTCGGGAACGGACCGAACGGATGAGGCATCAGGCGATGGAAGAGACGATCAGCGGTTGGAACGGGGATGCAGACAGGTTTCTGTTCGAACCGAACGTCTTCCTCAATGGCCCGATTGAGGAACAGACCATTCCCAAATTCCTCGATCAGATGGCAGCTGTTCGCGCCGGCACTCAGGATCTCGTTCTCGAACTGAACACGATCGGCGGAGACGCCGATGCGGCGCGGCGGCTCGCGCTGGAGATCAGGCTGTTTACCGCCCGTTCAGGCCGCTCGGCCTATTGCGTCGGCAAGACCTATGTCTATTCCGCTGGCGTGACCATATTGGCCGCCTTCAAGACGCAGAACCGCTACCTGACCTCGGATGCGGTTCTTCTGATCCATGAGCGCAGGCTCCAGCAGAGCCTGGAGCTCACAGGGCCGATTGCGGCCTGCATCCAGATCGTCCGCGAGAAACTCTCGATGCTGGAGACGGGCCGGCGGCTGGAAATGGAGAGCTTTGCCGAGTTTGTCGAGGGCAGCAAATTATCGGCGAGCGAGCTTCTGCGCCGGGCGGAATCCAATTGCTACATGACGGCCGGAGAGGCGCTCGAACATGGGCTGGTCGGCAGGGTGCTTTCGTGAGAGAGGCGGGATTTCTCCCGCCTCCATCGAACCGGATCAGCGGCGCTGATCCTGTCTTTCCTGCTGGTCCTGGCGGTTCTGCTGGCCGCCCTGCCGGTCGCGCTGGCCTGCCTGCTGGTCACGCTGGCCGCCTTGCTGCTCGCGCTGGCCACTCTTTTGTTCGCGCTGGCCCTGATTACGCTGTTCCTGCTTTGCCATGGGAAAGTCCTTTATCCGTATTGGGGGGACTGCCTAACATGCATGGCGTGCCATTGTTCCAGCTCGACGAAATCTAATATAAAGGGCGTTTCGCTCGCGCGGCAGGAATGGTGATATCCAGCGTCGAACGCCACTTTGCTCAGCTTCATCTCGCCTGCCTGCGCGCCGAGCTCGAGGCCGGTTCCTGGGCCATGGAGGCGGGCGTGCAGATCATGGCTGAAGCGCCGAAAGGGCCGGCTAGCTCGAATATGACAAACGCAAGACCCGCCCCAACCCCTCCCCACAAGGACCCCACAAGGTGGAGGGGCTAGCCCGGCCCGCACAGCGTCGCTTCTTTCGAACGCCCAAAGTTTGGAAAGCCGGCGCGGCAGGTTAAGCCCCTCCCACCTGTGGGGAGGGGTCTTTTTCAGTGTACAGCCCAGGCTGATGGCTGACAGATGAACCGGCTTGATGGTCGACAAGTCATAGTGTGTCGGAAGGAGGGCTTCCGACGGCCATGCACACCGCGGAGAGTGTCCGTTCACACGCCTTCGTAGACCAGGCGGGTGAAGAGCGCCGGCGAGATCGCCCAGTTCCCGAAGACGGGGTCCCATTCCGCCGTGGGCTTGGCGGCGACGGTGTCTTCCGCGCTGCGCCCGTCCTTCTTCAGCCTGGCGACGTTTTCCCTGACCCCGACGAGCATGTCCCGCCAGGCGGTGAGATCCTTCTTGCTTCCGATCTCTCCATGCCCGGGGATAACCATCGTCTCATCATCCACCATCTTGACGTTCGCCTCGGCGGCCTGGATCTGCCCGTCGATGCTGCCGCCCGTCGAATAGTCGATGAAGGGATAGACGCCGTTCCAGAAGGTGTCGCCCATATGGACGACATTGGCTTCCTGGAAAAAGACGGAGATGTCGCTGTCTGTGTGCGCGGGACCGTAGTATTTCAGCCTGATCGTCTGGCCGTTGTGCTTCAGCGTCTCCTCGTCTGACTTCATCAAGGCTGTCGGCAGGGCCCCCTTCGGCGACGGAGGGAAGTCGAAGTTCCAGTCCTCGACGCGGGTCGCGGCAGCCAGATGCTTGAGCGAGTTCGGGTGGGCCATGATCACCGCGCCCTCCGAATTCAGCCACTCGTTTCCATCGGTGTGGTCGAAATGCCAGTGCGAGTTGATGAGGTGCGTGATCGGCTGTTGACCGAGGTCGGCCAGAGCTTTCTCGATCCTGGGGCGGGAACCTGTGAGCCCGGCATCGACGAGCAGCTTCCCGTCGTCGCCGACGAGGACGCCGATGTTGCCTCCGGAACCGGAAAGCGCGCTTATCCCGCCGCGAAGCGTGGCGGTCCTGATGTCTGCCGCGGCCGCCGCCTCACGGAACTGGATGACGATACTCTTCGCCGCGGCGAATACCTCTGCCGGCGTCAGCCATCCTCCGGAGGCGGCAAAGGTTGCTCCACCGAGGCAGCAGAGGCAGAAACCACGTCGTGACAGTGCATAGTCGTGCTTGTTCATTTCCGGCTCCATCAGCGTTGACAGTCTCGGTAAAGAGAGGGCCACCATACAGGGAGGCGAGCGTGGTGGCTGGGCCTCGATCTAGTTTCGGTTGAGCTTCCGATCGAGGAAATCGTGGATCAGCGGCGCCATCTCGGGCAGCTTGTCTTCGAGCGCGAAATGCCCGCTGTCGAGAAGGTGCATCTCGGCGTGGGGCAGATCCCGCAGGTATGGCGACGCTCCGTCCGCCGGGAAGATCTTGTCGTTCTTGCCCCAGACGATAAGGGTCGGCGGCTTCTTCTCGCGAAAGAATTCCTGGAATTTCGGATACAGGGGGACGTTGGTCCCGTAGTCGTGGAAGAGGTCCAATTGAATATCGTTGTTTCCGGGACGATCAAGGAGCGGCTGGTCGTGCCCCCAATTGTCGGGGTCGATGTGCGTGATATCGCTCATCCCATCGGTGTATTGGAACTTCGTGGTTTCAGGTTTGAACAGCACCATCAGGGCCTGGCGGTTCTCAGGCGTATCGTTCTTCCAGTACGCCTTGATCGGGTCCCAGAATTCCTTGAGCCCTTCCTCGTAGGCATTGCCGTTCTGGACGATCAGTGCCGACACGCGATCGGGATGCTTCAACGCGAGCCGATAGCCGACCGGGGCGCCATAATCCATGAGGTAGACAGCATATTGCTTGATATCCAGCTTGCCCAGCAGGCTGTCGACGATGTCGGCATAGTGCTGGAAGGTGTAGGAGAACTTGGTGTGATCGGGCGCGTCGCTCTGCCCGAAGCCCGGATAGTCGGGTGCGATCACATGGTACTTGTCGGCGAGTATCGGGATCAGGTTCCTGAACATGTGCGACGAGGTCGGGAAGCCGTGCAACAGGAGTACGACTGGCGCGTCGGCTGGTCCAGCCTCTCGGTAAAATACCTTGGTGCCGTCGATATCAACCGTGTGGTAGGTAACCTGCGGCACGACGAGCCCGTGCTCGACTGCGGACTTCTTGGCGGCAAGGGATGTCGTTGGAATGGTTGTGGACGCGGAAAGCGCGAACATCAAGACAAGCGTTGCCCGGCTCAACATCAATCTGTTCATTTCAACCTCCAGGGTGACGGCGAAACTGATTGATCTTGGGCATGGTCGGCCGTCGGATGCCCTGGATTGCTACGCCTGACGAAGCTCCAGGACGAGTTAATTGTCGTAAGGCGTCGTCAATTTGCATGAGGTGTCGAGACGTCAGGAGTTCGCCGGGCTAACGCCGCCCCTGTACCTGTTCACACGGGTCTAGCGGGGCCGTCTGCTCTCCCGTGATTGATCAGAAAATCAGCAAGGTAGTGCGCTGTGGCCCCCTCATCCGCTCTTCGGGAACCTTCTCCCCATTGGGAAGAAGGGGTGTCGTTGCCGCCGTGTTTGGCTCCCCTTCTCCCCCCGGGGAGAAGGTGGCCCGAAGGGCCAGATGAGGGGCTCCGGGCGCCACCTTCCGGTCCTCTTGCGCGAAGCTGTGCGCCGTCAAACCCATTCAGGCCCGCACTTCGAAGACCATGTTGAACGGCGTTTCGCTCGCGCGGCGGAAATGGTGATATCCCGCGTCGAACGCCACCTTGCGCAGCTTCAATTCGCCCGCCTGCGCGCCAAGCCCGAGGCCGACTTCCTGGGCCATGGAGGCCGGTGTGCAGATCATTGCCGAGGCGCCGTAGTAGACGCGGCCGACGGGATTGAGATTATCCTTCAGCCCGTCATGGGCGAAGGGCTCGACGATCATCCAGGTGCCGTCCTTGGCCATGGTCTCGCGGATATGGCGGCCGGCGCCGACAGGATCGCCCATGTCGTGCAGGCAGTCGAACATGGCGACGAGATCGTAGTTGCCGGCGGGGACTTCCTTGGCGCTGGCCTTGTCGAAGCTCACCCGATCGTCGACGCCGGCCTCCTTTGCCGCCATCCTGGCGCGCTCGATCGAGGGGCCGTGATAGTCGAAGCCGTGGAAGTGCGATTTCGGGAAGGCCTTGGCCATGAGAATGGTCGAAGCGCCGTGGCCACAGCCTATATCGGCAACTTCCGCCCCGCGCTCCAGCTTTTCCTTGACCCCTTTCAGCGCGGGAATCCATTCCTCGACGAGATGGCTGTTATAGCCTGGGCGGAAGAAGCGCTCGGTGCCGCGGAAGAGGCAGGTGCTGTGTTCATGCCAGCCGAGGCCCTTGCCGGTGCGAAAGGCATCTTCCACCTTCGGCTCGTCCATCCACATGGACTGCACGATTTCGAACGCGCCGCCGAAGAAGGCGGGGCTGTCCTCATTGGCGAAGACCATCGCCTGTTCGGGCGTCATGAGAAATTTGTTCGAGGCCTCGTGCCAGGTGATGTAATCGGCGGCGGCCATCGCGGCCAGCCATTCGCGCACGTTGCGCTCGGCGAGCCCCATCGTTTCGGCAAGCTGCATCGAGGAACGCGGCCGCCCGTCCATCATCGCCTTGAACAGGCCAAGATGATCGCCGAGCACGACGAGAACGCCCGACACACTGGCGCCGAGATCGCCCACCAGACGGCCGACGAGCGCATCGACCTTCTGCATGTCGGGCTGCTTCATATCGGCTTTCTGCCCACCGGATTTAGGATCGGATTCACGGATATCGGATTTCTGCATGGCACCCTCCATAGATGCGTGCGCCCCAGCCCGATACGTCGACCTGCCGCAGATTCTAGGCCGGGGCAGCGGACAGTCAATGCTGCATTCGGGTGAGGGCGGGTGAGGGCGAGGCGAGGGCGTTCTGAACATCATGGCGGGCGGCGGCGTGCAGCTTAAAGCTCCGCGCGGTCAAATAGGCCTCGACAAAAACAGAAAAGGGCGGCTCCTGACGGTGAGAGCCACCCCTTTTCCTACCGACTCTATGGCGCCAGCAGGACTGTAACTAGCGGACGAAGCGCGGCCCGCAATCCGACCAAAGTCCGGTGCCTTTAGAGACCAAAGTCCAAAGCCTTAGAGAGAATGCACTCTCCCTTTTCGGTAGATACTACCGCTGTTCTGCGAAATTGTATGGGATTGAACCTATTGTAAAATTCGCCGGTGTTACTGTTTTCAAAAAAAGGACACCAGGTATGTCATCCACGGAAGATCCGAAGCTGCCACGCGATGTCGCGCGCAGACATTTTCTAGGTGTTACTGCCGCCGCCGGCGCTAAGCTTGCTGGCTTTGCAGCCTTGGCGACGGCAATTTCGACGTCTCCCATAAGCGCCATGGGGCGCCGTTGGGGGCGGGGCGAATCTGGTGGACATGGAGGCTGGTGGGGTGGACACGGAGGCTCCCATGGCAGTCGTCCCGATGGAGCCTCTGGTGGCGGTGGCGCAAACTGCTTCCTGCGCGGGACGGCGATCCTGACGGATTGCGGTGAAAAGCCGGTCGAGGATCTGCGCATCGGCGACCGCGTTGCCCTTCCCGACGGCAGCGCTCGTCCGATCAAGTGGATCGGCCGCCAAGCCTTCAAGAGGAGCGGCGCGCGCTGGCATAAAGACGTCGTGCCGATCCGCGTCTCCCGCGGCGCGCTGGACGGTCGCACACCACATTCCGATCTCTACCTGTCGCCCGGACATGCGCTGTTTCTGGACGGCGTTCTGATCCAGGTGAAAGAACTGGTGAACGGCAAGACAATCGCACCGGTCATTCCGGCCGACGACACCGCGATCGAGTATTACGCCCTCATGCTCGATACGCATGAAGTCATACTTGCCGAAGGGGCAGCCGCCGAGAGCTTCCATCTCAAGGATAGCAATCACGAGATCTTCTCGAACTTTGCCGAATATAAGCGCCTCTATGGGGAAGAGAAGGTCGTGATGGCATCCTATGCGCCAGTGCTGGGAGGCGGCTGGATGCACTTGAAAGCGCTTCTCCTGCTTGGCGTTTCTCCACTCGTGCCGAGGCGCGATCCGCTCGGCGAGGCCTGTGAGAAGATCAATGCGCAAGCCAAGGAGCTGTCGTTCTGACAAGCCGCACGGCTGAGCGTTATACCCTGCCGCTGCAGCGGCAGGGTGATCCTGACGAACTACAAGGCCATGACGACTTCTCCGCAGTCACTTCTGCAGAACAAGCTTCTCGCGCTATTGCCACCTGCCGATGACCAGCAGGTTGCGGTCTCGGGCGTGACTACCAGCCTTCGGCCCTGAAGTTCGCAAGAAGAGTTGCCTCCAGCTCATCGCAGACGGCAACGTAGTGGTCCAAAATCATTTCGTGATCGGAGGTGTCGCTCTGCCACTTCGCTTTTGCCATGAGGGCATCACCATATGTTTCGATAAGCTCGGTCCAACGGGATGCTACCGGCACGTAGGGCCTCAGTTCAGGATGCCTGTCGAGCAAGGATTTCAGACCAATTTGGAAACTCTCTGAGCTAGCTTCTTTCTCTGCCATGTACCTACCATTTCGCCTTCTCCCGCTGTTTTCGGGGACCAAACCTGAATGCGAGATGAAGAGTGACGCGCTGCCGGATGCGCTCGCAAGGTTCTTCGACCGCATGCGCGCGCGGCCCTCGGAGATCCAGGCGCTTGCCGAGGAGGGACTGGGCTGATTTGGTGGCCGGGCACGTTCTGATCCGGGAACCGCCCTCCAGGCAAGTCAGGACAAACCGTATCCACTTATCCATCGTACAGGTCTCTTTCCACAGCATCGGCAAAGCTCTCCTTTGCTGTCGGAAGTGTCCACTATGTCTCCGGTCTACACTGTCCACTAAGTCGCCGGTTCGGACCCAGGGAAAACCCCTCCCCAACCCCTCCCCACAAGGGGGAGGGGCTTGAACTGCCGCACCCGCTCTCCAAACTTTCGACGTTTCGGAAGAAGCGAGGTGGTGCGGCCAAGTTAGCCCCTCCCACCTGTGGGGAGGGGTCTTTGCTTCCGGAGTCCCGGAACGGTCTAAGGCTTCTGCCTGAGCGCATCAAAGACGCGACCTTTGGCTTTCGAAAGCGCTTGACGTAGCGAAGCAGAATGCTCAGATGAATCATCCCCCCGTGCCTTGAAACTGCCTTGGAACTCATGACTTAAGAGACTGTTCGGACTCTGGCGTTGAGACGATGCCGACGTCCCCCGGCTGACTGGGTAAGCGGTGCTTTTTGAGGAGCCTGTCATCATGAAGATTTCGTCCAGATTTCGTTTGGCAACCGTTGCCGTTATCGCCGCTACGGGCGTCGGCTTTGCGAGCGGCGCGCATGCAGATAGCGGTACGATCCGCTTTTCCGTCTACAAGGCCGCCTTCTTCGTCGGCGGCTCCGGAGGCGACGGCACACTGACCTTCCATGGGCACAAATATCCGATTTCGATCGGCGGCATCTCGGGCGGCCTCGCCTTCGGTGCTTCGAAAACCTATTTCCAGGGCACCGTGCGCAACATTCGCCGCGCTCAGGATGTGGCGGGTGTCTACGGTGCAGCGGGCGGCGGAGGCGCGGTCGGCAAGGGAGCCCAGGTTATCGTCATGACCAATAACAAGGGCGCCGAGCTCGAACTGACAGGCAGGCAGGTCGGCCTTCAAGTCAACGCCGATATCAGCGGCATGAGCATCTCGGTGAAGTAAGGCCGTCACTCGAGCGCCGTGCGTCCATTCGGACGCATAAAGGACGCTCTAACTCTTTGAATCTACGCATCAGGCATTCCGAAAATCTGTTCCGATTTTCGAGCCGATGCCGTAGGGCTTTGCGCTAGGCGCCTCGAGACTCCTGTCCTGTTCCGGATCCTTGCTCAGAACATTGGCATCTTTCGCCATAGCCGTGGCGTCTTCCGCCAATGCTGTGGCATGATGAGCGAGTTATGTTTGCCTCAAATGCAAGAGCAAGAGGTGCTGACATGACTACGCGAACCCAACCCACCGCCCTCGTTACCGGCGCATCGTCCGGCATGGGCAAGAGCATCGCCAAACGCCTGATCGCCGATGGCTATCTGGTCTATGTCGCCGCGCGCGGCGTCGACAGGATGGCGGATCTGGAAAGACTCGGTGCGGTGCCGCTGCGCATGGACATCTCAAGCGACGAAGACATCGTCGCAGCCGTTGCTGCGATCACGGAGCGATCGGGCGGCGTCGACGTGCTCGTCAACAACGCCGGCTACGGGCTCTACGGACCTGTCGAGGAGATACCGCTCGACGAGGCGCGCTATCAGTTCGAGGTCAATGTCTTCGGCCCCGCCCGCCTGACCCAGCTCCTGCTGCCGGCCATGCGGGCCAAGGGCAGGGGCACGATCGTCAATATCACCTCGATGGGCGGCAAGATCTACACCGTCCTTGGCGCCTGGTATCACGCGACCAAACACGCGCTGGAAGGCTGGTCGGACAGTTTGCGTCTGGAAGCCGAGCCGTTCGGCATCCGTGTTGTCGTGATCGAGCCGGGCCTGATCGAGACCGGCTTCGGTTCGGCTGCCTCGAAGGGTCTTCTCGAACGTTCGGCCAATGGTCCCTATGCGAAGATGGCGCAGAGCATCGCTGCTTCCATAGAGCGAAGCTACGGCAAGGGTCAGGGCACCGATCCCAAGGTCATCGCCGACTTGGTGGGTGACGCGGTCAGATCCACTCGCCCGAGGACGCGCTATGCGGCGGGCAAATATGCCAGGATGTTGATCGGCGTGCGCAAGTGGTTCGGCGACCGGGCCTTCGACAGGGTGATCAAGAGCCAGATGTAGAAAGACTGGAGGATGGTGCGTGAGCAGGAATGTGAGCGACAGGTGCAGGCTGCCGCAGGCCTTTTGGCGGGCGACGGAGCGCATGGGGCTTCCAGCCCCGGCTCTGCTGCGGCAGGCCAAGCTTCCGGCCACGCTGCACGTCACGCCGGATGCATGGCTGACCACGGCGCAATATTTCGCGCTGTGGCGGGCGGTCGAGGACCTCTCGCAGGATCCGGCCGCCGGCATCAGGATGACGGTCGAGACCGACACGTCGGTGCAGCCGCCCGCCACCATGTCGGCTTTCTTTGCCCGCGACTATCGCGACGGACTGCACCGGCTGGCGCGTTTCAAGCAACTGTGCACGCCCGAAGGACTTTCGGTAACGGAAAGCGGCGGCGAATGCCGGGTCTCCGTGCGCTGGCTCCATGCCGGCGAGGCCGAGCCGAACGCCGCAGCCGATGTCACTTTCGCCGCGATCCTCGAACTCGGGCGCAGGGGAACCGGCAGGCATATCAGGCCGCTTCGAGCCGAAATGGTGCGGCAGGGACCGGTTTCCGAGGCGCACCGCAGCTATTTCGACGCGCCCATGCGCACCGGTTGTCCTGAGAACGCGCTGGTGCTCGATCGCGACGATCTCGATCTTCCCTTCGCCGGGCACAACCCCGAACTGCTGGCGATCCTGGAGCCGGCACTTGCCGCCTCCCTCGGGGAGATCGAGGCACAATCCTCGCTATCGCAACAGGTGAAGATCCTGATCAAACGCCGCCTTGCAAGCGGCAGGCCCGATGTCGCCGATGTGGCGCGCGAACTCGGCATGAGCGAGCGGACGCTGCAACGCCGTATCACCGCGCAGGGATCGAGCTATCGCGGGCTGCTGGACGAGGCGCGGCAGGAGCTTGGCCGGCGCCTGCTTTCGGACGAGCAGAACGGCATCGAGGAGATCGCCTTCCTGCTCGGATTTCAGGACACCGGCTCGTTCTACCGGGCGTTCCGATCCTGGGAGGGCGTCACGCCGGCACAGTGGCGAGGGATGCATTGACGGCGAGCCCCGATAAGCAGTCGAGGCTTTCGCCCCTATAACCGACGACTTCATCGTGCTGGCTCGATCATACGCCGTGATACTGTCGGAAGAAGTTCCATACTTCGACCGCCGTCTCGAAATCGTTGCTGCATCCCCCGAAACGGGGGCCGTCTGCCGGATCAATACCGGAGCCGGCATCGGATCTTGCAAGACGCGGCCAGCAGTGGCCGCCATTTTCAATGCGATACAATTGGACCGCAGTCCCGGCCTGGCATCCGGTCCACTGGACGAGGCTCGCGCGCGTCAGGTCATGCGGGTTGAGATGCGGCAGCGGCGTGAGGTTTTCCCCGCTGCATCCGTCGACCCGGCGCCAATATTCCGCCGCCTCCGGCACGGAAAGCAGCCTGCCAAAGGAGCGGATATAGCCGTCGTAACGCTGCACGTCGTCGCTCGTGCCGTTCACCATCATGACAGGCATGGGGTGGCCGGGCTTGCAGTCTTCGACCTGTCTCTCATTGATCGCGCTGGCGACGGGCGCGATCGCCGATATCCTGTCAGGCAGCGCGCAGCCGAGCGTATAGGTCATCAGCGCACCGAAGGAGAAGCCGGTGGCATAGATCCGTGTTCCGTCGGCAATCTTCCGGTTCACCAGATCGTCGATCATGGTGCGGAAAAAACCGATGTCGTCGACCGGCTCGCCATTGATGGCGGGTTTCCTGGATCTGATATTCCAGGCGCCATCGATCGCTTCGGGATAAAGGGTGATGAAATCATCGCGATCCGCGACGGCATCAAATCCGCTGTTTTTCTGAAAATTGACGGCCTTGTCGTCGGACCCGTACATGACGATGACGACAGGGGCAGGGCGCCCCGCCGCTCCCTCGGGAATATGCAGGATCGCGGTGCGGTCTACGCCTTGCCATTTATAGGTCAGGATTTCGTCGGCACGGGCGGCTGTGCCGGCGAGGAGAAAAAGGAAGGCGGCAAATGGCAGGCGTCGCAATGTGCAGAACATGAGATGTCACCGCTCTCCAGCGAAAATATGGGGGCGGAGGATAAGTCATTCCGTGTTGCTGGCAATGCGCGATGAGGTGGCTCCCAAAAGTGTGATGTCGCTGCTAGCGCGGCGACTTCGAAGTCGGGATAATTGAATGACAGTCCACATTTCAGCCGTTCAGACACGATGGTCAGCGTCCCAAAGCTGCCATTTGCCACTGCCGGAAGCGCCCTTTCGGGAACGCTCCATCTGCCAGCACCAACAGGTGTCACCCGGCACTGCCGGGTGACAGATCGTCCTGATGACGTTGGGTGTCGGTCGTGATCCGCTCAATGTCGTCAAGACCTGATGAAGGAGAGCAGGTCGGGGTTGAGGACATCCGCATGCGTAGTGAGCATGCCATGGGGGTAGCCGGGATAAGTCTTCAGCGACCCGTTCTTAAGCAGGTCGACCGCACGTGGCACTGAGCTTGCGAACGGGACGACTTGATCGGCCTCGCCATGCATCACCAGCACCGGCACAGTGATCTTCTTGAGGTCTTCGGTATAATCTTCGAGCCAAGAGGCGACGGTTGCGTAATGAGCGAGGGCACCGCCGGCCATGCCCTGGCGCCACCAGTTCGCAATGACCGCCTCCGAAGGCTTCGCCCCATCGAGGTTGTAGCCGTAGAACGGATTCTCAGGGACGAAGCGGTAGAACTCCGCCCGGTTGCCAAGCACGCCTGCCCGGATCGCTTCGAACCACTCCGGCGGCTGACCGGCCGGGTTTTCCTCACTGCGGTACATGTTCGGCGTCAGCGAAGCGACCAGCACCGCCTTCGCGACGCGCTCCTGGTGGCGAGCAACATAGCGAGCCACCTCACCGCCACCTGTCGAGTGGCCGATATGGATCGCGTCGCGCAGGTCGAGGTGGTCCGTCAGGGCCGCAAGGTCGGCAACCCAGTGGTCCATGTCGTTGCCGGTGCTGGGCTGGTCGGACCGGCCGTGGCCGCGCCTGTCGTGGGCGATCACCCGATAGCCCTGATGAAGGAAGAATGTCATTTGGGCATCCCAGTCGTCCGCTGTCAGCGGCCAACCGTGGCTGAAAACGATTGGCTGGCCTGCCCCCCAATCCTTATAGAAGATGTTTACGCCGTCTTTAGTTGTGATCGTAGGCATTGCGTCGCTCCATCTGCGATGTTTAAACATTAATTTTAAGATCAGAATCAATCGATTAGAGCCATTTATCCACGCGCTACTGCAATAGCCCTTTCAGACATTTAGCGTTCCCTCTCCGATTGGACAGAGTTGATTGAGAAATACTTCGGTGAGGCGCGTTAGATTATGTTCCGAATTGCGACGTTAATTAAATCCCCCTTTTATCGAAGACAAATACCTTGTACGTTCGAGCTATGCCTTGAAGGTATAGCGGGGACCCGATGGAACTGAGGCATTTGCGCTATTTTGTTGCCGTTGCGGAGGAGGGAAGCCTACTGACTGCAGCAGAACGGCGGCTTCACACGTCCCAACCCTCACTCAGCAGGCAAATTCGCGATCTGGAAACCGAGGTCGGTGTAAAACTGTTGGAGCGACAGTCGCGCGGCGTGACGCTCACCGCCGCCGGTAAAGTGTTTCTCGATCACGCGCGGCTGGCGCTATTGCAGGTCGAGGCGGCTGCAGAAGGGGCCCGGCGGGCAGAACGGCCGGAAAAGCAGTCGTTCACGATCGGTTTTCTCGCAGGGCAAGAGATTGTGTGGCTACCCCATGCATTGCGCATTATTCGTGAGGAAGCGCCGGAGGTTGAAATCATATTGTCCAGCCAGTCTTCCCCGGACCTTGCTCTGGCACTGATGCGAGGCAAGCTGGACGTCGCTTTCCTTCGCCCCGAGACGCTGAGTGTTGGTGTGTCCTACAAGTTTTTAGCCAAGGAGCCACTGATCGCCGTGCTGCCGGCGGACCATCGCTTGACGTCGCGCAAAAAGATCCAGCCGCAGGACCTTGCCCGCGAAACCTACGTCAGTGCGGCTAAAATTTCTCCCGTATTGCAATCCGTGATCGAGGATTACGCGTCGAACGTTGGGATCACACTCAAGGCAGAGTACGAAGGTGACGGTCTACCGTCAGCGATGTCGCTCGTCGTGTCTACAGGTGGAATAACGCTTATTCCGCTTTATGCGCAAAATATGCTGACGCCAAATGTCGTTGCCAGAGCACTCGAGGGTGTGCCTCCGACAATTGATCTCACCTTAGGATACAACGATTCCAATTCCTCGCCTTTGCTCCGCCGATTTTTGTCTCGCTCTGATGAATTGGTCGCCAACGTCCAAAACCAGAGCATCATCCGCTATGCTGAGGTTCCATAGCAGAGATCAAGCGCATGCGATTTCTGCTTGGTGGCGTGCAGCAATTTCGGTGGTTGCGGCACGAAACGAACCTTTACAAACCGATGCTCATCAATGCACAACAACGTTCGCAAATCTGTCATATGGTCTCGTTAGAAGCGGCGGCCGGCGCAGCCGATCGGCGGCTTTCATCTCTTCTTTTCCGGAACCAGACCCATGCAGAACAACAGGCCAGTGATCATCGAGGGCGCCACCGTGGTTTTCAGGGACCGCCTGGAACGGGCCTCCGTGCGCGTGGAAGGCGGGCGGATCGTTGCTATCGATGGCGCGCGCGACGGAGCCGATATCGTCGATGGGCGCGGCCATCTGCTTGGGCCGGCTTTCGTCGATATTCATGGCGATGCCTTCGAGCGGCAGGTCATGCCGCGGCCGGGCACCATGCTGCCGGTCGCAGCCGCGCTGCTCGAAACCGATCGTCAGTTGGCCGCCAACGGTATTGCCACCGCCTATCATGCGTTGACGCTGAGCTGGGAGCCGGGGCTGCGCTCGGTCGAAACCGGTTATGCCATCGTGCGGGCGCTCGATACTCTGACGCCGCGGCTGACGGTGGACAATCGCGTGCAGCTGCGCTGGGAAACCTTCTGCTTCGAGGCGATCGATCTCATCCGCGAGGCGCTTGCCGGCCCGCGCCTGCCGTCGATCGCCTTCAACGACCATACGTCGATGGCGATGCTGCATCCCTCGATCTCGCTGCAGGAGCGGCCCTTCGATTTCGACCCGGATTTTCCGACGGTCGATCCTGAAACGCCTTCCTTCGCCGAGAAGATGACCGAGCGCGCCAAGCGGGCGAAAATCCCGGTCGCGGACATGGTGGCGCTGCTGCGGGACATGTGGGCGCGACGGCCGCAGGTGCCCGGTGCCGTCGAGGAGGTGGCAGCCCTCGGGAAGGCCGCCGGCGCACCGATGCTCTCGCATGACGACAGCCAGATCGAGACGCGCGATTTCTTCCGTGAGCGCGGGGCGCGGATCTCGGAATTCCCGATGAACCGGCGGGTGGCGCGGGCCGCACGCGATGCCGGCGATTTCATCGTCTTCGGCGCGCCGAACGCCACCCGCGGCGGCAGCCATCTCGCTTCGATCGGCGCGGCCGACATGATCCGCGAAGGGCTCTGCGACATTCTCGCCTCGGACTATTATTATCCGGCGATGCTGCTCGGCCTGGCACGGCTGAAGGCCGATGGCGTGGCGCCGCTCCATGCGCTCTGGCCGCTCGTCTCGGGCAATCCGGCGCGTGCTTCCGGCCTTACCGATCGCGGCGTGATCGAGCTCGGCAAGCGGGCGGATCTCGTGCTGGTCGACTGGCCGGAAGGTGGGACGCCTGCCGTTCGCCGCACCTTCGTCGGCGGCCGGGAGGCCTATCGCGCAGCACCCGCCGGCGAGCGGGCAATGGCCTGATCGCTGCGGCAGGAATTGCCGAGCTAAGGCTGGTAGACCGTTAGCCCTCAATTCGGCCATGTCTTCGGTGTGACCGGGATTTAAGGCAAAGACAAGTCCGGGCTGGCTTGCGGCTGCTGGAAGATCAGGAAGAAGCTCGCGAACGCTGGCTGAGTCAGGAAGTTCCGAGCCGCTATGCAGAATTGAAGCGTGACCCTTCCAAGGGTGTTTCCCTTGATGATGCCTTCGCCCGCCTTGAGGCTGAACATCAGGCCCGGTTGACGAAAACCAAGTAGGATGAAGACATATAAGATTGTCCTGCATGAGCGGGCTGAGGGGAATTGCGGCAGCTTTACCTCGATCTTGCCAGCGACGACAAAGCCGGACCTGTTATTGCCTGGAATTATGTCAGCGGTATCGGCCAATTCATCGCGGAGTTGGCGACGTTCCCCTACAGCATCGGCCCGAAAATCGGAATCGATTTTCGGAAAGCCTGATGCGCAGATTCAAAGAGTTAGAGCGTCCTTTGTGCGTCCGAGTGGACGCACGGCGCTCTAAGCGGGAACGGTCAGGGATGGTCTCATCCCGGGCCTTCGCATTATTGGTTACCGCCGGAGCGTGAGTATCGCTTCGTGGTCGAAGAGGAGCACGTTTTGGTGTTGGGGATCTTCTACGGCGGGCAGGACATTACGCTTGAGGCGCTTGAAGGGCGGCCATGAGCAGAGGGCCGGACGCCACCCTCATCGCAATCAGATACTCGGCAGGGGTGCAGAAGAAGAGGCCAATTTAACAGATGGCCGGTTTCCACATCTATGCGATATTCCGCTGAGCGGCTGAGGCCACTGACGCACCATCCCGACTTCGAAATTAAGTGCTACGCCGTCCTTTCCGCGCTATAATGCTCGGCTGCGATTTAGACGGAGGTGAAGCAAATGAAGAGGCTCCCAATCATTGCCCTGTCGCTGGCGACGGCGCTGACGAGCGCGCTGCCGGCCGAGGCTTTTCCCATCATTGCCGCTCCCGATGTCAAGGCGTTGCAGGCGCAGCCGGTAGATTACCACGGGGGCTATCACGGCGGTTACTATGGCGGCTACCATGGCGGATACTATCACCACCATGGCGGCAACGGCTGGGGCTGGGCGCTCGGCGGCCTGGCGACCGGCTTGATCATCGGCGGAGCGCTGGCACAGCCCTATTATGGCGGCTACTACGATTCCGGCTATTACGATCGGAACTATTATAATTCCGGCTATTACGACTCCGGCTATTACGAGTTCGGCCATCACCCGCGATATTACGCGCCGCACTACTATGCGCCGCGCTATTATTATCGCCGGGCCTACTACTATGGCGGCAGTTCGCATGTGCGCTGGTGCCTCGCGCGCTACCGGTCCTATAGGGCTTACGACGACACGTTCCAGCCCAATCACGGTCCGCGGCAAGTGTGCGTCTCGCCTTACTAATGATGGCCGCGCCGACGGCTGATGTCGCTGCACAGATTGCGCGACATGCTCTACAGCATCGGCTCGAAAATTTGTGCGTTCGAATGGACGCACGGCGCTCTAGGGAAGTTCGATTTCGCCCTCCACCACATGGTTGAGGGCGGCGCCTTCCGCCGTCAGCGTCATGCGGACCTTCAGCCTCTTGCCGGCGATCTGCCCGTCACGCACGGTTTCCTCGATCTTGCGCTGCGAGGTCACGCCGACTTCCTTCAGGAACTTCCGGATAGACATATTGAAGGCGTCTTCGCTCATGGTGCAATCCTCCGTGTCCGAAATGGATTGTAAGGGAAGGCGAGCGATCAGGAAAGCTGGATGGGAGACGCGGCCGAATATCGACCCAAGCCCAGAGAGCCTGCCGCATCGGGCTCGCTGTCATAAAGCTGTTGCTGTTTATTTGCTAATGATTTGCAATTGCAATTAGGAATGGATTCGTGGACAAATCTGAATCGGAGAGGGGCATATTGCTGCCCCTGATCGTACTCTCCCTCGCGCAGCTGATCGGCTGGGGTGCGGTCAGTTTCTCGGCGGTCGTCAGCCGGGACATGGCGGCGGATCTCAATATCGACATAGCCTCGGTCTTTGCGGGCACCACCGTCTTCTACGTTACGATGGGTGCCTGCGCGCCGTTTCTTTCGCGCCTTTTTACCGGGATCGGGGCGCGTGCCGTCATGATCGGCGGAACGGTCGTGTCGGCCTTCGGCCTCGTGCTCGTCGCATTGTCGTACTCGCCAGCGATCTATTTCCTCGGCTGGCTGGTTCTCGGCGCCGGCGGGAGCGCTACTCTCACCACGCCGGCCCATATCCTTCTCAACGAGATCGCCGGCCGCAATTCCAAGCGGGCGATCGCAAGCCTGATGCTGGTTTCTGGCCTGTCGGCCACGGTGTTCTGGCCTCTGGCATCTTTCCTGTCCCGGGAAATCGGATGGCGTGGCACGTGTGAAACCTATGCGGCGGTCCTGATCGTGGTCTGCCTGCCGCTCTACATTTTCGGCCTGCCGCGCAGGAACAAAGCCGCGGCGGATATCCAGGCGGCGGCGTCCCCGGGTCCGGCAAGGTCCTATGACCGGACATTCTATTTCATCGTTGCGGCCATCGCGCTCAATGCCTTCATCACCTTCGGCTTCAGCTCCATTCTGATCGAGCTGCTGAAGGCCGAAGGCCTGAGCCCTGCGCTGGCGCTGACCTACGCTTCGGCGCTCGGCATCGTGCAGATATTCGCTCGGGGTCTGAACCTCATCGGAGAAAAGCGTTGGGACGGCGTGACCGTCGGGGTTGCCTCGTCGGCGGGGCTTAGCCTGTCGCTCCTCATTCTCATCGGTGCGCAAGGTTCGCCTGTCCTCGTCGCCGTTTTCCTGGTTCTCTACGGCGTCAGCAGCGGTGCGCTCGCCGTCGCAAGGTCGACCATTCCGCTCGTCTTCTACGACAAGGGTGAGTTCGCAAGGGCGCTCTCGCGGATCGCCCTGCCTTTGAACTGGATCTCGGCCATCTCTCCTCCGGTGCTGATTTCGCTGATGACCGGTCTCGGGAGCAGGGCGGTGCTGATCCTGTGCCTGCTTTGCTCCGCAAGCGCCATTCTCGTCCTGCTCCTGCTGAGAAACCGCCGTCCGGCAGCCGAAGCGGTCGCCGGCATATACTGAGGTTCAAACCCCACAGGCCGTCCTCTTGGCCAGGAAGAGTTACCAATGGGCCGGTGCCGAGCTTCGCCTTCTCTCCAACGGGAAGCTCAGCATCAAGCGGAAATCCTACTAGAGCGCTTCCGACTAAAGCGGAATCGGCGGAAGCGCTCTAGTTTATTGTTTTTCGTAATTCCGGACGGAAACCGGTTCCCACTTTTCCTGGAATTACTCTAGCCCCTTGCGCTCCACATCTGAAATGTCTCCGGTTCGTGTTCGTCCGCAACCGCCTCCAGGTAACGCGGCTTCCAGACCTCTCTGATGAACGTTTCCATCGTGGTCGGCATCGGCGGGCGAACCTCGTGGTCGCCGTGGAACCGGATCAGGCCATCGTTCAAAGCGTCGGCGGTCAGGGTGTCGTCGTGCCATAGCTCTGACGTCCCGAAGCGCTTCACAAATTCGGCTTCCACATCCTTGCGCGTTCTCTCGATGTAGCGGTACTCCACCGGCCGGCTGATCTCCTTGCCGATGAGCGCGGCCAATTCATTCATCGAGATATCTTCCGAGCCGACCTCGCGGATCACCCGGTGCCTGCCCGTCGGATTGATCAGTTCTCTGGCCGCAAGCCATGCAATGTCATCCGTCGCCACCCAGGGCATCTTCAGATCAGGCTTACAGGACCAGGCGATCCGACCATATGTGGCGACCGGCGCCGTCCACGCCAGCGCATTCTCCATGAACCATGCAGCGCGCAGATGGACCAGGTCGATATTGTCAAGTTCGTTCAGCTTCTCATCCAGATGGTAGAAACATTCGAAATGGCCGGTCTTGCCTTTCACGTCCGATCCCATGGCCGACAGGCTCACAGCCAGCTTGACCGGAGAATTGCTGAGCGCATCGACAAAGCGCTGGGCAACTGCGGGGTAGTGCCCTTCAATGTTGTTCCAGTCGGTCTTGACCATCAGGAAGGCGGCATCGGCATCTGCAAAGAATTTGCCGAGCTCTCCCGCGCCCGTGTCAAAGCTTCCGAGGAATGGCTCTGCTCCGATTTCGACCAGTGCCTGAAGGGCTGGACCGCCCCTCGACAGGGCCTTTACCTGATGTCCTGCGCCAAGCAGGTTCCGGGTGAGTTGGGCGCCGATCCTGCCGGTTGCGCCGACGACTGCAATTCGCATGATAGTCTCCATCGGGTTGTTGATGTCTGCTTGTAGCGAATTGCAGTGCATGCGAATTTGGAGATAATGCCATATGATCTCCAAATCAGGCCAATCCGCCAGGACGCGGCGCCCCTGCAGCATAGACTTCGATCCCGACCGGTCGGATCGCCCGGCGGTCGCCTTTCGTGTCGACTTCAGCGACTACCAAGCCGAGGTGCCGCAACACCAGCACCGGCAGGGGCAGCTCGTCCTTGCCTTGCACGGGGCCGTGACCTGCACGGCCGCAAACGGCCTTTGGATCGTCCCGCCGGATTGCGGGGTCTGGATCCCGGGCGGCGTGCCGCACAGCAACCAGGTCACCTCCAACGCCCGCCTGTCCTACCTGTTCGTCGAACCTGACGCTGTGGCGCTGCCGCGAGAATGCTGCACGCTGTCCGTATCGCCGATGCTGCGCGAGATGATCCTCCGGCTTGCGGATGTACAAGCCAGCTATACGCCTGATGACCATGTCGGCCGGCTCGTGCGGGTCTTGCTGGACGAACTGGCGCTCATGCCGAAAGAGGGGCTGGAGCTGCCGGTATCCAGCCACCCAAAGATCGCCATGATCGCCGCAGCGCTGACGGCGGAGCCGGGCGACCGCCGCACCCTGGCGGAATGGGCAGACCACGTTGCCATGAGCGAGCGATCCCTGAAGCGGCTGATGGTTCAGGAAACGGGGCTGACCTTCGGCCGGTGGCGGCGGCAGCTGTACCTCGTCATTGCGCTGCGCGAACTCGCGAGCGGCGCGACGGTCCAGAGGGTATCGAGCGACCTCGGCTACGAGTCCGTCACCGCCTTCATCGTGATGTTCAAGAAGGCGCTCGGGACGACACCGACGCGCTACTTCGCAACGTGACCGGCGGGGTCCTAGCTTCCGCCTGGCTCGTGAGCCTGCTCGTGAAGCCAGGCGCAGAGTTGCCGGGGTGCGAGGCGAGGGTCGTCTGTACGCATCAAGGCGAAATGCCAGGACGGCCCGCTCAGCACATAGGGAAAAGGAGCGATCAGAAGACCCTTTTCCAAAAGCGGGCGAAACAGCAATGGCGATAGAAGCGCCACACCCGCGCCTGCCACGGCCGCATTGGCGTCCAGCTCGTGGGTGGGATAGTCGACGGATAGAAATCGGAGCGCCGGCGGCGTATCCCAACGAGCGGCCCTGAACCATGCCGACCAATCGGGATGCGGCAGGAGCTCGAAATCGGCCAGCGCCTCCGGCACGTCCAGCGTGCGCGTTCCGAGCAGGGCGGGCGACAACATGGGCGTCACTTCGACGGGTGCCAGCCGGTATTCGTCGAGCCCGTCCCAGCCGCCGCGTCCCGTCCTGATGGCGACGTCGAACGCGGCGGGATCGCGAATATCGGCGGACACGTCGAGCTCGATCTGCGCTCCTCCCGACAAGGGGTAGCGCGCCAGCCGAGGCGCCAGCCAGCGCGAGGCGAATGTCGGCGGCGCCGTCAATCTGAGCGGCGGGGTCGCCGCCTGAAATTCATCGAGCGCGCCGGCGATCCCATCCAAGGCCTGGCGAATTCGGAGAGCCAGCTGGGCAGCTGCAGGGGTCGGCACGACGCGCCGCCCGGCGCGCACGAACAATGGCTGGCCAAGTTCGGCCTCCAGCGTGCGGATGCGCAGGCTGACGGCCGCAGGCGTCAGGCACAGGCGTTCGGCGGCGCGGGCGAAGCTGGAGGCGGAAACGCAGGCTTCCAGAATTCGCAGGGACTCCAGTGGCGGCCGCATGGTCTCTTCTCTCTCGATCAGTTTTGCTTGTGAATATCTTAAGCAAAGCGCGTTTTGGGGGCAGGGCGCCTTCGGCTAGAGTTTGAAGACCCGGCGCGCGGCAGCGGAACTGGTTATCCGGCGCTTCAGGGCTCGCGCAAACAATAGGTGATCTCAAATGTCCCTGCAATCTCGCCACTTAATGACACTCTTCCTGACACTTCATCCGGCGATCGATCTCGGCCGGACGCCGGCCGGCAGCCGCCGGATTTTTCCCGTGTCCGGCGGACATTTCCGGGGCGAGCGGCTAAACGGAGAGGTCTCGCCGCAGATCGGCTCTGACCTTCTGCTCGGGCGTGCGGACGGCACCTTCCAGCAGGATGTCAGGCTCCTGCTGACAGCCGACGACGGCGGCCTGATCCTGATGACCTATCGCGGCGTCAGGCGTTCCTCTGAGGCCGTCGACAAGCGTCTCGCTGAAGGCGATGAGGTCGACCCCTCGGAGTATTATCTGCGGACGACACCTTATTTCGAGACGGCTGCGCCGAGGCATGAGTGGCTCAACCAGATTGTCGCGGTCGCGCAAGGTGGCCGTCGCGCCGGTGGCGTCGAGTACGATATATTCGAAATTCTCTAAAGCGCGCCGGCGGCGATGCGGTCGAACTGCCCGCCGCCGGTCTCGCCGGCGCCGCGATATCCGAATCGGCGCCGGGAGGAACATTTGTCTGCATTGATGTACTATTGTGGTTTCCCCTACCTTGCGGTTGCGCAACAGACATTTAGTCTCGCCCGACAAAATTGCAGGGGGAATGCAGGCAATGACTGGCGAGGCCGTTTATTCGTTCGAGGCTTTCGAAGAAGCAGCCTGCGATGCGGGAATCTATACTTGGGATGTCGTGAAGAACCTCGTTTTCGCAGATAGTGCGCTTGCCGAGCTTTTCGGCCTCGATCCCGCCGCCACCGTGCATGGCCTTCCGCTGGAAGACTATCTCGCGCGTGTGCATCCCGACGACCGGCCGCAGCTGGCGAAGACGATCTCGGAGGTGCTCGTCGCCGATATCGCACAGCAGAGCACGTATCGCGTCCAGGGCAGGGACGGCCGATATCGGATGGTCGAGGCCTTCGGCCGGGCATTTCGCGATCACAGCGGATCACCTGTGCTCTATTCCGGCATCGTCGTGCCGGCGGCCGAGCAAGAAGAGGACGGATCGCGGGCGCATTGAAGTGCCCCACCGATCCGGACGCATGCGACACGCCTCGCAGCTTTCACAGGCGCTGCCGGCCACAGGCCATTGGGTGCGGTCGATGCAATTTCAGCAGGTGCTTTCTCGGCCGCGCAGCGCCAGGGTGCGTCCCGTCAGCCACACTTTATTGCCTTCGCTCTTGCACGCCCTTGCGCGTCATTGGTTGCGCACTAAATTTTTACTTTGGCGGATTGAAAGGGCTGGCATAAGCCCCTGAATTGCGCAAGAAATCGCGTTGGGAAGATGTCCGGGGGCAAAGGATCGATCATGGGCGGAGAAATGGCTGGGTTGTTCTCCGCAACGGACTGGTCGCGGACCAGTCTCGGGCCGATGGACCAATGGCCGAACTGCCTGAAATCCGCCGTTGATATCATGCTTCCCTCGCGGGCCGAGATCGTCCTGTTCTGGGGCAGGGATTTCGTGGCACTCTACAACGATGCCTATGCGCCGACGATCGGCCATAAGCATCCACGGGCGTTCGGCCGGCCGGCGCGGGAAAACTGGAGCGAGCTTTGGGACGATCTCGAGCCTCTTTTGAGCCGTGTCCTCGATAGCGGAGAAACCGTTGCCGCCAAGGACCGCCCCTTCTACCTGGAGCGATATGGCGTTCCGGAGACCGTGTATTTCGACATTTCCTATTCGCCGGTCCGTGACGAGCAGGGGCATGTTCGCGGTGTTTTCTGCATCGTCAACGAGACGACGAACAGGGTCCGCAGCGAAGCCGCATTGCGGGAAAACGAGCAACGCCTGCAAGCGATTTTCGCCCAGTCTGCTGCCGGTATCGCACAGGCCGATCTGGGCGGACGGATCCTCAGCGTAAACCAGCGCTTATGCGAGCTGGTCGGCTATTCCGCCGAAGAGCTTGTGGGCATGACAATCGAGGACATCACGTTCGAGGAGGACCGCGCCGAAACTCTGCGGCTCTACCGGCGCATGGTGGAGACCGGCGAGAGCTTCGATATCGAAAAGCGTTATGTCCGCAAGGACGGCGAACTCGTCTGGGCGGCAAATTCGGTCTTTCCTATCCGCAACGAAACCGGCCGGATCAACCAAGCCGCTGCGATCATCGTTGACATAGCCGAGCGCAAGCGGGTCCGCGAGGTGGAGGCGCATCTGGCGTCGATGATCGCCTCTTCGAACGATGCGATCATGGGCATCGATCTCGACATGAGGATCACCAGCTGGAACGCGGCGGCAAAGAAGCTTTACGGCTATGACGAAGCCGAGGTGATCGGGCAATCGGTGCTCATGCTGGTCCCCGATGACCGCAAGCATGAGGAGCCGGCCATTCTCAGGCGGATCGCTGCCGGCCTGATCGTCGAGCCCTACGAGACGGTCAGGGTGCGAAAGGATGGAGGGCTGGTGGATGTTCTCCTCAGCGTCTCGCCGATCTTCGACAGTGCGGGACATGCAGTTGGCGCTTCGAAAATAGCTCATGACATCTCGGCTCGCAAAGAGGCGGAGCGGCTCCAGGCGATGCTCGTCGGCGAGCTTAACCACAGGGTCAAGAATGTGCTTGCAACCGTCAGCGCGGTTGCGCGGCAGACGTTCGGGCGAAGCGAGGCGAACCAGGCCGACGTCGAAACCTTCGGCGCGCGCCTGGCGTCTCTCGGCCGGGCTCATGATCTGCTGACCCACGGCGGATGGCAGAAAGCTGATTTGCGCTCGGTGGTCGAACAGGCGCTTTCGCCCTTTGCGTCCGAGAAATTCGAGGTGAGGGGAGGCCCGGTCCTGCTGCCCGCCAAGACAGTCGTGGCGTTTTCACTGGCGCTTCACGAGCTTGCGACAAATGCCGCGAAATATGGCGCGCTTTCCGTGCCGGACGGACGGGTTTCGATCGCTTGGGAGCAGGATGGCTCGGGGCTGAGGTTCCGCTGGATGGAAAGAGGCGGACCGACTGTGCGCCCTCCCGCCAGGAAGGGCTTCGGTTCGCTTCTGATCGAGCGCCTGCTTGCCTCCGAGCTGAATGGCCAGTCGGTTATTTCCTATAACGCGGATGGTGTCGTCTGCGAGATTTCCGCAGATCCTTCATTCAACGAAGCGAATTCCTGACTGCAAGCGAGGCGTCCGCTCTGGCGGGCATGGAAAATACCGATGCGATCGAAAACAACGGTGCTGCCGGCGGCCGCTACGGCTCGACGCTGACCTCGAGCAAGTCGATCGAGACGGCGACACGATCGAGGATGGGCCGGTTGTCCGCACCGGTCGCGTAAACCCTCCGCTTGGTCGGCATCGTCAGGCCGGCGAAACTCTTGTGATCGCTTGCATAGTTGGCGCTCCTGGTGCCGCCCATGATATCGACGCTATAGTCATGGCGCCGCAACAGACCGTCCGGATCGAAATAGAAGGTCTGCACGGTGGAATGGCTCGGGACTGTTGAGGGAAAGGTTACCTTCAGCCGGCGCCAGATTTCATCTTCCTCGTGCCACGGCTCGATCTCCTGCGTCCTGAAACCGGGAAGCCCGAAGAGGAACGGCGTCGTCAGATAGGTCCACATGGCATAGCCGGTGAAATAGATCAGATGCTGCCGGTCCCAGGGCGTGGGGATCGTGTGTCCTTCGAAGAAGGAGCGCGGCGCTGCGCGTTGCTCGATGATATCACCACTGTCAGCGATAACAGCCGTTCGCTCCGGCTCCCAGACGCAATGCTGCCCTTCCTGCAGGAAGGGAGTGAATTCGGTGTGCGGACGGTGGGTGGAGATCGAGGTGCGGATGTCGGCATAGACATCCGGCCAGCCCTTCACATGCCAGACCGCGCCGCCAACCTTGATATGTGCATGCAATCGCTCGATCTGCTGCCAGCGTTGCAGGCCGCCATGCGCTTCGATTGCCAGATCCAATAGGTCGGTCACGTCAAGACCCTCCGGTTCGTGATGATCGTAAAGGTTTAAGTTTGAAACCTATCGACATCTAAATCCATATGGTTTAACTTTGCAACCGTTATTCGGACGAAAGGCGGAAAAATGAAGGGCAAGCGAACTGACATGGGGGACGCCCAGTGCGGGATCGCGCGTTCTCTGCAAGCCGTCGGAGATTGGTGGTCGCTTCTCATCATCAGAGAGGCTTTCAAGGGGCTTCGGCGATTTTCCGAGTTTCAGAAGAGCCTCGGGCTTGCGAAGAACATCTTGTCGGCTCGCCTGCGAAAGCTCGTGGAGGAGGGGATCTTCACGGTAGAGCCGGACCCTGACTCCGCCCTCAGCCATCTCTATCTTCTGACGCCCAAAGGCTACGACCTCAGCGTAGTCCTCGTCGCTCTCTGGCAATGGGGGGAGGAGCATTGCTTTGAACCCGGAGAACTGGATTACGCAGTCGTGGACAGCCTGAACGGGCAGCCCCTGCAGAAGCTTCAGCTTGCGGCGGGGGATGGGCGATCTCTGGGACCTCAGCAGTTTCGCATTCAAGCGTGTCGTTCAACGGCCGGGGATGACGAGCCCGCCAGGCGATGAGGGTCTAGCAGCTGCATCCCGGGATGCAGGACCAATCACCGGACAAGGAAACCGAGCACTGCTGCGTTGGCCAGATCGATGAAGAATGCGGAGACGAGCGGCAGGATGATGAATGCGACGGTTGCTGCTCCGTGTATTTTGGTGACCGCCGTCATGTTGGCTATTGCCGTCGGGGTCGCTCCGAGCGAAATCCCGCTAAAGCCTGCTGAAATGACCGCGGCATTGTAGTTACGCCCCATGGCCGGGAACACGACGAAGATGATGTAGACGATGGCAGCAAGCGTCTGTACCGCGAGCACGATAGCGAGCGAAAGGCCCAGTCCGCTCAGGCTCCACAGCTGCATGCTCATCAAGGACATCGCCAGGAATACGTTGAGCGAGAGATCGGATATGAGCGCCAGGCCGCGGGTGTGTGCCGGCCAGGGCAAGTGCGGCGCCAGGATCGGAATGCTGTTCGTCATCACGATGGCGACCAGCAGGCAGACGACGAACAGCGGCAGATTGATTCCGGCTTCGAGGATAACCTCGTGCAGGGCGTAGCCGATGATGATTGCAATATTTGTGACGAGCAATGTGCGCAACAGACTGATGTAACTGACATCGTCTTCCTGGCCGACAACGGCGTCCCGCGACACGCCGATCGTCAGCTCCTCGTCCTTGGGGCCGCTCAAGCCGTTCCGGGCGATCAGATACTGTGCGATCGGTCCCCCGATGAGACTGGCGATGACGAGGCCGAGCGTTGCGCTGGCTATGCCGATTTCGAGAGCATTGCTGAGACCGAAACGGCTCGACACGATCGGTGCCCAGGCAATCGCTGTGCCGTGTCCGCCGATCAACGAGATCGAACCGAGAAGGATTGCCATGCCTTGCGGAAGACCGAGCACTTCGCTCGCCGCCATGGAAAGGAGGTTCTGGATTACTAGAAACGCAAGCGTGAGGGCGAGCAGGATAAGAAGCGGCTTGCCTCCGGCAAGGAGATCTGAAATCCGCGCGTTCAGGCCGACGCCGGTGAAAAAGTAAAGCAGCAGCAGGTCACGTGCGGCAAGCTCGAAGCTGATCTCGATGCCGAAGAACTCATAGGCGACGAGCGTGACGAGCGCTGCCAGGAGCCCGCCCGTGACCGCCTCCGGGATGCTCCAGCGGGTAAGGGCAGGGATGAGCCGATTGAGATGCGCGCCGGCGAAGAACACGAGGATCGCTATGGTGAAAGACAGCAGTCCCGGGAGCTCGATTGTCGACATGTGCCACCTTCACCGCCACGCGCCTTGTCGGTTGCAAAAGATTGACACACGCGCTTTGACCGGGCCAGTGGAAATATTGTTTCGTCGTCTCGCTGCTCCTCAGCGACCAGTTCGCACCCGGCATCTCGGCAACGAATATTACGCTGCTTGCGCTGATCGTGTTCGCCGGAAGCTTAGCGCCCGGTCTGGGGCGGCGCTCCTCGATGTCAGGGGGTGGCCCTCATTACCCCGCGAATTGGCTGTGGCTTTCGCCATGCGTCGGCCTGAAGCGGCCTCCTCTTTCGATTCGCCGCGTTATGCAGCGGTTGGCAGTTAGCCTTTTGGGCTTTTCTGAAAGAGCCCAGCGACCGCTAGTTAGTGTGATACGATGCAGCTTATGGACTTCGTGGGCGATGTTCCACGCGAGGAGCTTTGCGATGGCTGATGCAGGGGAATTTCAGCAAGTCCTCGCGGACGGCGGGGGTGGGAACGAAGTCTTGCGCGAGAGCGACGCAAAGTTTCGTGCAGTCTTTGAAACGATGATCGAAGCCTGCTGCATCTTTGAAATGATCTATGACGACCTTGGCAGACCTGTCGATTGGAAGATTCTCGAGGCGAATGCCGGTTATGAAAAGCAGAGCGGATTGAAGGATGTCGCAGGCAAGCTGGCTAGCGAGGTAATGCCTGGAACGGAGCCATATTGGATTGAAACATTTGGTCGGGTGGTTGAAACCGGAGAGGCCGAGCAAATTGAAAGGTGGCACCAACCCACGGGTCGATGGATTCATAGTTCTACAGCACGCATCGGCGGCTCTGGAAGCAGGCGGCTGGTCAGCGTGTTCTATGACATCACCGAACGCAAACGTGCCGAGATCGCCCTGCGTGAAAGCGAGGCGAGGTTGGCGGCCGACTTGGCCGCTGCCGAAAGCCTGCAGGCGCTGAGCGGCCAGCTCATCCAGGATACCGGCTCTCAATTCTACGAACAGATTGTCGGCACCGCGATCGCAATCCTGGGCGCCGACTTCGGTAGCATCCAGCTGATGGACCAGGAGCAGGGCGAACTGCGCCTGATAGCGTCCCGGAACTTCAGCCCGGAAGCCGAAAATTTCTGGCAACGGGTGTCGGTTGCAACCGGATCGAGTTGTGGTGCGGCGCTAAGCCACGGTGAGCGCGTGATCATCGAAGATGTGACGACGGACGAGCTGACCCGCACATCCGATAATATGCCCTACTGGAAGGGGAGCGGAATCGTCGCCGTTCAGTCCACACCGCTCATCGGACGTGACGGCAAGATCATCGGGATGATCTCCACCCACTGGCGCAATCCTCACCGCCCAGAGCCACATGAACTAAGACTGTTTGACGTGTTGGTTCGTCAGGCGGCCGATTTTATCGAGCGCGCCCGCGCCGAAGCGGCGTTGCGCGACAGCGAGGAGCGGTTTCAGCAGTTCGCCAACGCCTCCGCAGCAGCGCTGTGGATGCGGGACGCCGAGACGCTTAACATGGAGTTCGTCAGCCCGGCCATTGCGACAATCTATGGCACCGCACCCGACACTTTCCTCGGCGAC
Source organism: Rhizobium sp. BK650 (assembly GCF_014195325.1). Classification (GTDB taxonomy): domain Bacteria; phylum Pseudomonadota; class Alphaproteobacteria; order Rhizobiales; family Rhizobiaceae; genus Rhizobium. The sequence goes on from NZ_JACIBK010000003.1 coordinate 228,715, forward strand.
ATCAGGCGCTGGGCCGCGATGATCGTACCTGAGGACCGGGACACGGCTATGAACCACGTCAGGCAGGCGCGCCACGGCGAGCCGGGCGTCCATGAATTCCGCATTCGGCGGAACGATGGTTCATTCCGTTGGATCAGGGATACAGGCTTTCCGCTCTACGACGAGACGGGAAACGTGGTGCGCGTTGGCGGCATTGCGGAAGACGTCACCGAGATGAAGTTGGCGGTTGAGCATCAAGGCGTCCTTCTTGCTGAGTTGCAGCACCGCGTCAGGAACATCATGGGCATGATCCGCTCTATGGCAAACCGAAGCGCCGACGGTCCAGCTTCGGTCGAGGATTATCGATCCGCGCTAGTGGGCAGGCTCCTTGCTCTCGCCAGAGTTCAGACGTTGCTCACGCGCAATGCCAACGCCGGCGAGTCGCTCAGGGTCGTCATCGAAAACGAGATTGGCGCTTTGGCCCACCACCATGGCCAATATGAACTCGTCGGTCCCGACATCACCGTCTCTCCCAAGATCGTCGAAGTGCTCACGCTCGCGTTCCACGAGCTTGCGACGAACGCGCTCAAATATGGGGGGCTCTCCGTTGAAAACGGCAAGGTCGCCGTGCGGTGGACGACCTTCGATCAGCGCGGTACGAACTGGCTAATCCTGGATTGGACCGAGGAGGGCGCGCCGCTGCGTGATCCGCCGACCCGACGCGGCTTCGGCAGTGAGCTTATCGAGGGGAAAATTCCCTACGAACTGCGAGGCAATGCCAAGGTCACCATCCAAAACGCTCAGGCGAGATGTCATTTGGAAATCCCGCTGACCGACGGTGAAAGTATCCTGGAAACCGACGCGCCGGCGCCCATCACCATTCGCGGGGGCAGCCTCGACATGACCGGAGCACCTGATCTCAAGAACCGCGTCATTCTTGTCGTCGAAGACGAATACTATATGGCCGCCGACATCGCTTCCGCGCTTCGAAGTGCCGGGGCAGACGTTCTCGGGCCGTGTCCGACCGAGGAGATGGCATTGGCGCTGCTCGACACCACCAAACCCACGTATGCGGTCCTTGATTTGAACCTCGGCGGCGGCGGTGCGCGCTTTGAAATAGCGGCAGTGCTCAGGAGCCAGGGAATACCGTTCGTCTTCCTGACCGGATACGACGCCAAAGTCATTCCCGACAATATGCGGGACGTTCCGCGTCTTCAGAAACCCATCTCAATGATACAGATCGTCGAGGCCGTCAGTCGGCTTTGACCGATCAGAGCACCATCGTGGTTGCCAGACCGGTTATTTGCTCCGGGGTCATCGGTTTGATTGCTCGCGGCGCAGTGCCAAGGCTTTTGGGGATGTGATCATTATACCCCGTGATGAACGCGAAAGGCACGCCTTCGTCCCGAAGTCTTTCCGCGACCGGGAATACTTTCTCGCCACCGAGTCGGACGTCCAGAAGCGCTCCGTCCACGCGTCGCTTGTCGAGCAGCCACATTGCGTCAACGACATTCGAGGCGGGGCCGACGACGGCTGCTCCGCAATGCGAGAGAACACGGACCATCTCAAGCGCCTGATCCCAGCAGTCCTCAACGACGAGGACGCGACGGTTTGTCAACGGGTGATCCGCGCAGGCAATCTCGGAGTATTTTGCTCGAGCCACTGTCATGCAGAAATCGCGCAATTTTTCCGGAACAACGAGTCCGCGTCGATACATCTCGAGCATGTGTGCCGCGAAACGGTCGCGGGCATTTCTGTCGGACGTGAACCATGGCTGGTCGGCGATGGCTTGGTAGACATTCCTGAGCAGTTTGATTTCCTCCGGAGCCAAGTAGCCGCTGATCCCGAAGAAATTTGTCCGGTTATCGTTCATCGCGCACCTCACGTCGTTCAGACGGGCTGGGGTCTTCTGCCCCCCAGTCCACGATGGCCCCATCGCGATACCGCGATACACAATACCGCGGCAGCCGAAGTGTGCGCGCGTGTCGCGCGAAGTCAAGGGGACGCGAACGCCTGGCATGACGCTATTAACGCAAAGCGGTCACGGCTCTCGCCGTCCATCGGCCGATCGGGACTATTGCCCGCCAGCCAATGCGGCCAGAAACACCGCCCTCTGCGCCTCGAAGGCACGCTTATATGCAGGGCGTGCCTGTCCGCGCGCGATATAGGCGCAGAGGTTCGGATATTCGTCCAGCAGGGGCGATCCCTCCAGCCTTAGGAGTACCGAGATCATCTGCAGGTCGCCGGCGCTGAAACTTCCGTCCAGCCATTCGGCAGCGCCAAGCCGAGCGGAAAGTTCGCCGAGCCGTTTGCGGATGCGCTCGTGGACATAGGCCAGGCGCTCCTCGTGCCAGGGCTCCTTGCCCTCTTCGAGCCTGGCGGTTTCGCGGTCGACAATGACGGGTTCCATCGTGCAGATGGCGGCGAAGAGCCAGGCGATGGCGCGGGCGCGGGCATTGGCATCGTCCGGCAGCAGGCCCGGATAGTGTTCCGCGACGTGCAGGACGATCGCGCCGGATTCGAAGAGGGCGAGATCGCCTTCCTCATAGGTCGGAATCTGCCCGAAAGGCTGAAGCGCCAGATGGGCGGGTTGCTTCATCGCCTGGAACGAGACGAGGCGGACCTCATAGGGCTCACCCACCTCTTCGAGCGCCCAGCGAACGCGCATGTCGCGCGCAAGACCCCTGCCGCGGTCGGGCGAGCGTTCGAAGGCAGTAATGGTAATCGTCATGACAGTTCTCCATGATCTAGCCGCCTGGAAGACGGCCGAACGGGCGGGAATCCGACACGGGATGATGGAAATCGTTTTCGCGTGGGGCAAGCGGAGCGGGTCTGGGAATTGTTCACCGATAGAGAATTCCTCGCCAAGCGGCTGGAACTTGCCTAGCACGAATGGGCGCGGCTGCAGGCCGATCGCCATGCTCTAACCGTCTGAAAGCAGCCTGATTTCAGGCGGCGAGGGGAACGTTTTCCGCGCGCTTGCGTTTGCGGGTCATGAAGTACGGGCAGCCTCTTCCTCCGCCGGCCGCTTCCCCTCAGGTCGGCGAAATCATCGAAACCGGTCGCGAGCAGATCCATATGCTCGAAAGCGGAAGTGCAGACGGAAATCCCGTCGTGTTGCTGCATGGCTGCGGCAGTATCGCCGAGGAGGTGATGATGCCGTTTGCGGGCAGCGGGCTCAACATCATCTCGCCCGACAGGCCGGGCTATGGTTTCAGCCAGGCATTGCCCGCCGGCGAGCGGGGCCCGCTTGGCCAGTCCTTCTGGCTTGAGCGCTTCCTGGAGGCGCTGGAGTTCAAGGAGGTGGTGCTCGCCGCCCATTCGATCGGCTGTGCGCCGGCGCTGCATCTTTCCGCCCGCCGGCCGGATCTGGTGAAGGGCCTGTTTCTGATCTCGCCCTGCTGCCGGCCCGTTCCGTTCAAGCCGTTCATCGTTCTGCGCAGCGCCATGGCGCCGTTCGTCGGCCCGGTCATCCGCCAGCATGTGATTGCCCGCTGGTCGGCCTATTTCCTCGAGCGCGGCCTGCGCGCTTCTTCCTATCCCAATCCGGTGACATCGGGGCTTTCCACATTGCCGGCCATGCATATGGTCAATGCCGCCTCGATCGCCACCATGGCCGAGGAACTCTGGGCCTTCAACGGCGACATGCAGCCGCTCGAAAGCCTGCCGGCCGATCTGCCGCTCTCCATCCTCTTCGGACGCGAGGACCGGGTCATCGAGCCCTTGTGGCATCTCGACTGGCTGCAGGAGAGGCATCCTTCGGCAAAGATCGAACTGCTCGACGGCGTCGGCCATATGCCGCACCATGTCGCGCGCGATCTTGCGCTGGCGATGCTGGGCGATCTTGCGGGCAAGACGCCGGGCGATCTTGCGGGCAAGACGCTGGATATGCGGCGGTGATTGGCTTTTTCGCCAGACAAGCGTCGGATCGGCTTCGCTTACTCGTTTCTACACCATGGCTCCCTTTGACGGGCCCGTGCGCAGAACGAGGAGGCCGCCTGGGTGCTGGCAAGACAGGCAAACAAGAGCGATACCGTCAAAACATTCAACCGCTTTTTCCTGCCGAAGCGATATCTGAATCGGTTGCTTGCTTGTCGCCCAGATGCCAAGCTTCAAACAGCGGGCCAGAGGCGCCTTGCACCGGATCGGTTTCCGGCAATGGAACCTCGGCGATCTTTTTGAGGAGTTCTGCGGTCGCAGCGCTTGTCTGAATATCGGGGTGTTGGCCTGGAGGGTAGGCACCGACCACTTGAAAGTCGCTGCTCGCGCCCTGTTTTTGATGTCCCGTCCCCGCTGGAAGGACGAGACAATCTCCCGGGTGCAACTCAAGCACTTTACCGGTAGGGCCGCCGATCAGCAGCTTGGCCGTTCCTCTTCCGACCCCAAGCACTTCGTGAGCGCCTGCATGATAGTGCTGATAATCGAAAACCCCATCGCGCCATATACCTTCCCATCCGTGCGAGGTGAATAGGCGCGCGAACTCCTCGCACCCGTCATCGCAGATGAAGATTTCGCGATAGACGATAACCGGAAGCGTCTGGTTGTTAGGCACCCAGTCGCTTCTGTCAAAAAACATCTTTTGCGCTTCCATTCCTTCCCCCACACAAGAACAATGCAGAATGTAATCCGGCGGAGCGGAAAGCCCGGCACTTGGGCCGGGCGACGCTTCAATCCCGGTGCTCGGGCATGTCTTTGAGCTGGTCCTTGGTCCAGCCCGTCACGGCATGCACGACGCCGTCCTCATCTCTCATCCAGTCGAAGTCTTTGAATGGGACGGCGACCGGTTTGGCTCCAATCCCAAGGAAGCCGCCGACGTCTATGACTGCGAGACTGGTTCCGTGAATGTGATCTACCGTTCCAACCTTCTCGTCATTGGCTCCGTAGACGGTAGCACCTTCGAGGTTTACTGGCGTGAGTTCATCCGCTGCCAACCGAACATGATTGCTATGGTCCATGAGATTCCTCCTTTGTCATGTGAGGCATGAACCCCGGCGGTTCGCATTTGTTCCTAGCCTTGGCAGGCCGCACTATCTGTAGCCGCAATGTTTGACGCCGTCGCCAGGCCCATGCGGCAAGCAGAATATGTCGACTTGCTGCCGATTCTCCTCCCTCAGCCTTTTAAGCTTGGCGATGCTCGCCTCGCGATTGCCGGCGTTGGTCTGAAAAGCGGCAAGCGTCCGCCCAGCCCGCTGTTGACGTGCTCCATTGGTGCCTCCTGATTTTGGATTGATTCACCGTGTCGGATGGGCAAAAGGTTCATCAAACCTTCGCCCGCCTCCTGACCTGAACGGCTTACGACTTCAATGTCTCATCGATCCAGTCGAATACGACCTGATCCTTGAACGCAAGGGCGCCGGATTGGCAGTGGTTTTCCGCTCCATCTTCTTCCGTGAACGCCACGAATTTCTTCGGAGCCGTGAGTTCGTCGAAAACACGCTGCGGCTGGCCCACAAAAAAGATGTCTCCCGTGGCTTCCAGAACCAGGCACGGAGATCTGATTTGCTTGATAACGTCCTTGATGGTGTAGGCCTTGGTGATCTCCAGAAGGTCCGCAACCGTCTTTACGTCAAGTGACCAGGTCCCCTGTGTAACAGCCCAACGGAGGGGAGTGCTGTGAGGCATGGCTGCCTCGACGATTTCCTGACAACGGTCGGAGTCGCCTGCTTCGAAAGCCGCGATCGCATCGGCCGGCAAGAGCTTGTGCAGGCTCTCATGAAAATCGTAGACCCCGTCGAAAAAGACGCAGGCGCGGAAACGATGTTCAAATGCCGCCGCACGAGCTGCTAAATAGCCGCCGAGGCTCATGCCGATAAGGACGAGATTGGAACCGTCGACATCAGATCGCGACAACGCATAGTCAACGGCTGGAGTGACGACTTTCTCCCAATCATACCGGAATGGCAGCTTCTGTTCACGCATCGGGGCGCCTTGTCCCGGGCCGTCGAAGGTGAGGCAGTTGAACCCGCGCCTATTGGCGGGCGCACCGCCGTAGTAGAACAGCTCCTCGAGACTGGAGTCGAAACCACCGTGAAAAATGATGGTGGGCCGTGGTTCGCCGCTGTTGTCCACCTTGTAGAAGTAGCCAGGGAGCGTCGTGTTGTCATAAGGGATTTCAACCCGTTCCCATGTGGGACCCGTGAGATCCGCGGCCTTGTTGTAAGCCTTCTGGGAAGCTCGGGATTCTGAGATAATCCGCGGATCATCCGGATTGCCGTGGAGATAGAATTCAGCCATCCGAAAATACGTCGATGCGCGCAGATAGGCCTCGCGAGCGCTGACCAGGTGCCCCCTAGAGAAACTGTCGTCGGCACGAGACAATGTGCGCCGGGCGCGTTTGTCCCATTCGTCAAACCAGTTCTCGAAGTCTCCTTCCTTGATCTTGCTGCCGGTGGCTACGATTTCCCCGAGGTCAGATCCTCCGTAGTACATAAAGCCGAGGTTTCTGACGAGTTCAAATGCGAAATGGTCGTCTTTGAATACAACTTTCATCTTCACATCCTCTTCAACGCGCCGTAGCGCGGAATTACTCTTTTTATACAAGCATCAACCGTGATCTGCTCTTTGAGATATTTGGCGCGATTCCCGTAAGTGGACGAAAACCCGATGAATACTAAACATTTTCAACAGCTCATCGAAGGAGCTAACCTAAACTTAGACAGGACTGGAACAATTTGGACTGGCTAAAAATGGATGCGACCTATACAGTTTTGCATAGCCCGTGCGCCGACATGTCGGGAAAATCGCAGCCTAGTATCGGTTTGGGGAGAGCATGGAGCGACTAGACTGGACCTTGCTGCGAACATTTCTGGCGGTCGTGGAATCCGGATCGCTTTCGTCTGCAGCTTCGCGCTTGAAGGTGGCTCAGCCCACGCTCAGTCGCCATGTTCGTGAGCTGGAGGGCGTGCTTGGTGTGACACTGTTCGTCCGTACGGCACGTGGGCTCGAGCCGACGGAAGCCGCACTCGGGCTCATCAGCGACGCCAGGAACATGGGGGAAGCTGCTCAAGCCTTGGCCCTCAAGGCATTCGGCCGCTCGCAACAGTTGACAGGCACCGTACGCGTGACGAGCTCGGTCATGGTCGCGAATATGTGGCTGCCGTCCATCCTGGCCGAGCTTCGACAGGCTGAGCCGAGTATTCAGATCGAACTGGTCGCTTCGGACACAAATCAAAATCTTCTCCGACGAGACGCCGACATCGCTATTCGGATGGCCGATCCGACACATGGCGATTTGATCGCGCGCAAGCTCGGGGATGCGCCCCTTGGCCTCTATGGCGCCAGGTCATATTTCGACAAGCGTGGCCGCATCGCCACGATGCGGGATCTTCTGGAGCACGACATCATCGGCTTCGATCGAAGCGAAGTCATTCTGAAAGTATTTGCGGCCAATGGCCAGCCTGTTCAGAGAAACATGTTTCCCATCAGATGCGACGATCAAATGGTCTATTGGAACCTGACGCTCGCGGGTCTCGGCGTCGGCTTCGCTCAGGTCATGCTGGCTGACAAAGTTCCAACGCTGGAGCGCGTGCCAATCGATCTCATGCCACCGATGCCGGTCTGGCTGGTCATGCACGAGGAGGTGCGCACCAGCGCCCGCATCCGCCGTGTCGCTGATTTTCTGGCCGCGGCAATCACCGATCTTTTGCAAAATCGCGTGAAGCTTCAATCATGACCGTGGCAAATTCCTGTAGCTTGCATTGAGAAGCTGCCGCCTGTGAATGCATTGCAGGTGTACATCCCCTGTCTGGTCAACAACGCCGCCCCGATCGCCACCGGGTGGCCTGGCGCGGTCGGGCACGGCGCAAAAAAAAGCCCGCCTGGCTAGGGCGAGCCGAAGGTAGCCCTGATCGGGCAGGGGAATGTCAAACGGTGGAAAGAGCCTCGCCGCTCCAGGCCTCCGGAGCTGCAGGCCGCGGAGCCGCGTTTTCGGCGGCGCGACGGGCCTGCCGCTGGCTGGCGGCGTCGAGCAGCGCTGCGAAAGAGGCAAGGCTGATCCTGTCGGCCCGCAACACCTGGCGGATCAGCGGATCTCTCAGCATGTCCGATGCAGTCATCTCGCTCATGGCCTATCCTCCATCTCCTTACCTATAGTAGGTTGCCTTTGTAAAGAACACATGTCAAGGTAGTGACAAAAACAAGGCAATTGCAGCGGGCATTCGAAAGCGGTCGTGGTCATCGTCATGGCTGTTCTCCTTGACGTCTCTGACAAGATGACGCGCAAGCGGGCGCGAATTCGACAGCTGGTGCCATCTTTTTCCAGAGGTCATCCTGCCGGCAATCCCAGAGGTCGAGCAGGTCGTAGTGCGGGTGGCTCGGGTCGCTCACGCAATTTCCAACCGAGGGAGACGGGCATGAGCAGGATGAACAGCAGTGTATCTGCATTGGCAGGTGCGGTGCTTTTGATGAACGTCACGCCGGCATCTGCCGAGGACAAGGCGGCGGTCATCTATCGCTGCGATGACGGCGAGGGGGCGACGGCGCGTTTCGTGAGCGAGCCGAGCGAGGTGCTGCTGACCACGGGCGGGCAGAGCTTCCGCCTGCCGCAGGGCCTGTCTGGCTCCGGTGCGCGTTATACGGATGGGAAAGTCTTGTTCTGGATCAAAGGCAACGATGCGCAACTGGAGGCGCCGGGCAGAACGACCAGCTGCCATGTGCAGTGATCTGGTGGGCGGGCTGGTGAGACGATGGGCAAACCCGGGCGAAGTTCAGTCCTTCGATTTCGTAAAAAGACCCCGCCCCAAACGTGACCGGGGTCGAGCCACGGGTCTCGACCCGTCCTTCGGACCCCCACAAGGGGGAGGGGCTTAATTTGCTGCACCGCTTCCCACACCCTCAGCGTTTCAAATGGGCGAGGTGGGTGCCACGAAGAGTCCCTCCCCCTTGTGGGGAGGGGTTGGGGAGGGGTTTTGACGAGCCTTTCAGGTGTCCAAGCCGCCGTCCGCAGTGAGGATGGTTCCTCCTACGTCCTTGCTACATCTCAAAACGCCCCCTTCAGCGCTTCCATCACCACTCTCACAGCCGGTACGTCCCTGATCTCGGCGTGGACAACCAGCCATACTTCCCGCGTCAGCGGGTTTTCGTCCTCGATCCGCTCAAGCCCATCCCCATCCGGCACCGCGAAATCAGGCAGCATGACGACGCCACCGCCGAATCTTGCGGCGGCAGCTTGAAACTCAAGAACAGAGGAGCGGATGGCGATCGGACGGCCGGCGGCGAGCTCGAAGAGGCGCAGTTGCTGGGGCGAGGCGTTCATGCCTTCGTCATAGCCGATGAAGGTCCATTGCGCCTCCGGCACGCTTTCGAGATAGGCTTTCGATGCATAGAGGTGGAAGGCGATTTCCCCGAGCTTGGTGATGGCATAATCGCCGTCTTCCGGCCGCGACAGGCGCACCGCGATATCGGCTTCGCGGCGGTTCAGCGAGGCGAAGCGCTTTTCGCCAGTCAGTGTGATCTCGATGCCCGGATGCTGTCGTCTGAGGGCGGCAATGGGTTTTGCCAGAAGCACGCTCGAAAGCGCAGGCGGGGCGCTGATCCGCACATGGCCGCGCGTGTCGGTGGCACTCGTGCGGCCAAGCTGCTCGATAACAGCCGTTTGCTGGGCGATATTCGCCGCGTGCCGTGCAACCTCTTCGCCCTCAGCGGTCAGCACGATGCGCCGCCCGCGCCGGTCGACGAGCTTGCGGCCGAGGTTTTTCTCGAGGGCTGCGACGCGCCGGCTGATCGTCGCGTGCTCGACGCCGATCTGTCTTGCTGCGCCGAGAAAGGTTCCCGCCTGCGCCAGCGCCAGGAAATGCCTGAGATCGTCCCAATCTATCTGTGTGAAATTGGCTATCTGTGTGATTTTCTTCCCAATCATTGTGCGACAATAGGGAATTTTCACACATGAGGCTACGGCCTAGTTTCCTCCATAACGCATCCCCATGAAGGAAAACGACCAATGCCAGACCAGACGAAGACAGACCAGATCGTCCTGCTGAACGCTCCCGGCGATGTCAGCCAGTTCAGCCTGCAGGGTCAGCTGCCGCAGTCTCCCGGCGCCGGCGAAATCAAAATCCGCCATCAGGCCATCGGCACCAATTTCCTCGATATCTATCACCGCAAGGGGCTTTACGCGCTGCCCTCCTATCCCGCCGTCATCGGCGTGGAGGCGGCAGGCGTCGTCGAGGAGGTTGGCGGCGATGTCACCGGCTTCTCGCCAGGCGACCGCGTCGCCTATGGCGGCCCGCCGGCCGGCGCTTATTCGTCCAGCCGGATCATCGCCGCCGAAAGGGCAATCCAGCTTCCAGATGCGGTCTCGGCGAAGGTGGCGGCAAGCTCGCTGCTCAAGGGCATGACGGCCTATATGCTACTGCAGAAGGTCTGCAGTGTCGGCGACGGCAGCACCGTGCTGATCCATGCCGCCGCCGGCGGGCTCGGCAGCATTCTCGTGCGATGGGCGAAATCGCTCGGCGCCACCGTCATCGGCACGGTCGGTTCGCCCGAGAAGGCGTCGCTTGCCGCATCCTACGGCGCCGATCACCTGATCGTCGGGCGAGGGGCCGATATCGTCGCGGAGGTCAAGCGGCTGACTGGTGGAAACGGCGTCGATGTCGCCTATGACGGCATCGGCGGCGACATGCTCTTGAAGAGCATCCGCGCCGTGCGCCCGTTCGGCACGGCGATCACCATCGGCCAGGCCGCCGGCCCCATTCCGCGGGTGCCGTGGAAGAGCTTCGGCCGGGCAAATCGCTCTCGCATCCGAGCATCATGGCCTGGAGCACCGATCTCGACCGCTATCGCGAGGCGGCGGGGGCTGCCGTCGCCGCCATGGAGCGGGGCATTGTCTGCGAGATCGCGGCCGAATACCGACTGGCGGATGTGGCGAAAGCGCACGAAGAGATGGAAGCGGGCAGGGCGGCGGGCAGTATATTGCTGCTGCCGTGATGACGAATCATGCGCATGCGGAAATTCGCGCATCATCAGTTTCTAGCGGCCGCTGCACCTTGCGGTGCCGTTAATACCGGGGTTTGTGGATCCGGAAATTGTGGTGCAGCAGAATGAACGCAGAAGTTACAGCCAGCCGCGCGTTAGCGGAAAATGAAGCAGGGACGAGGTTTAGTTAAGACTAAATTATCAATGCGAGGTGAGATTTCATATCGGCCGGCAAGCTGGTCCGGCCACTGCGATAGGAGACTCGCATGAAACGCCCAAGTATCAAGCAGGCCCTTATTCTGACGCTGTCTGCCATCAGCATTTTCGTTATCAGTCTGTCCTATGTGTCGCTGAGTACGATCTCGACGATCAGCTCGCACGCGGAGCAGATCGGTCACTTCTGGATGCAGCGGCTCGTGACGGCGCGCGAGATCAAGGGCAGTTTTCTTGATCTGCAGCTGGCTTATTCCGATTTCCTCCTGGATGTGACGGCCGAAGACCAGAGCGACGGCAAGCAACAGATCACCGCTGCGGCCGCCTCCCTCGACAAGTTCGTCCTCGACTATGAAAACGGCGTCCGCACCGAGCGGGGGCGTGAACTGATCAATCAGATTAAGCCCGAGCTCTCCAAATTCGAAGACCTGGCGAAGCAGATGGTTTCCCTGCAGACCAGCGGCAAGCCATCCGACGCCGCAAACCTCTTCCAGGATGTGATGGAGCCGCAGGGCAGGGTGGTGACTGCTCGCATCGGCGATCTCGTCGAGTTCATCCTCAACCAGGCGGAAGGTTTCGTGGATGCGAGCAGCGCTTCGGCGAATTCGGCCTTCACGCAGACGGCAGTGATTGCGGCGCTTGCGGTGACGATTGCCGCGGCGGGCATTATGTTCGCAATCTTCGGAATTGCCGCTCCGATCCGCAGGATCGCATCAGCAATGGGACGGCTGTCAGCCGGCGATCTCGACAGCGATATCCCCTATGCCGGTCGCGCCGACGAGATCGGTGACATGGCGGGTGCCGTCGAAGTCTTCCGGCAGAATGCGCTCAATGTCGTGAGGCTCGAAAGGGAAGCTGCGGCAACGCGGAGCGAAGCCGAAGCGGCGCGCGCGGCGGCTCAGCAGCGGGCCGAGCGCGAGGCGGAGCAGTTGCGCTTTGCGACGACGGCGCTGGGTGAGGGACTGCGGCGTCTGTCGGAAGGCGACATATCCTTTCAGCTTTCCGAGCAATTCGCGGCGGAATATGAAGCCCTGCGCCAGGACTTCAACGCCTCGCTGCACCAATTGGGGGCAACGATCGGTGCCGTCCTGCAGACGGTGCACAGCATAGATAACGGCACCAGCGAGATCGCCTCGGGTGCCCAGGACCTGTCGAAACGGACCGAGCAGCAGGCGGCTTCGCTCGAAGAGACCGCGGCGGCCCTCGATGAGATTACGTCGACGGTTTCGACCGCGACCAAGCGGACCGAGGAAGCGCGTCACGTGGCAAGGGAAGCCAATGCCAGCGCGCAGCATTCGGCAACCGTGGTATCGGAAGCCGAGCAGGCGATGCGGCGCATCGAAGGCAGTTCGCAGCAGATTTCGAACATCATCGGCGTGATCGATGAAATCGCCTTCCAGACAAACCTTCTCGCATTGAACGCCGGTGTCGAGGCGGCCCGCGCAGGCGAGGCAGGCAAGGGTTTCGCCGTCGTGGCGCAGGAGGTCCGGGAGCTCGCGCAGCGTGCCGCTCAAGCGGCGAAGGAAATCAAGGTGCTCATCCAGCAGTCGTCGGCCGAAGTCGAGAATGGCGTGAAACTCGTTCTCCAGACCGGAGCGTCGCTGAAATCGATCGGCGATTATGTCGCGCAGATCAATCAGGTTATGGACGCCATCGCCACCGCGGCACGTGAACAGTCGACCGGCCTCGCCGAAATCAACACCGCGGTCAACCAGATGGATCAGTCGACGCAACAGAATGCGGCAATGGTCGAACAGTCGACCGCAGCCGTCGCGTCGCTGTCTTCGGAAGCAGGGCGCCTGCGCGAGCTGGTCAACCAGTTTCAAGTAGGGGGCAGTGCGAGCGGGGCAGGCGAACATCGACACAGCGCCCGGTCGGCTGAAGCCGGCGCGGTGGTCGATCTGGTAGCTGCACGCCGCCTCAGCCAGCGATGAAACCTGCGGGCAGGGCAGTTCGGTGGACCGGGCAAAGACCCTCCCCAACTCCTCCCCACAAGGGAGAGGGACTAACCCTGAGCACTGCCTCGCACCTCCCGCAACGCTGAATATGGGGAAGCGGAGTGCGGCAAGTTAAGCCCCTCCCACCTGTGGGAAGGGGTTGGGGAGGGGTCTTTTCGCGTTGCCGGCCACGCGGCTACAGGCGGCTTTCGAAGCTTCTCAGAAGCGTCAGGCCTTCCGGCCAATCGCCGAGTTCGCTTTGGCCGTTGATATGGCCGGCCGCGCCGATCACCTTCAACTCGCTTCCCCATTGCTCTGCCCGCATCTCGACATAGGGCAGCGAACCATAGGGATCATCGGTACTTGCCACGATGAGAGAGGGAAATCGAAAGCGCTTCCGGGGTACCTCGGCGAAGCTTGCCGCCTGCGCGGGAAAAGCCGCAGACGCGGGATCCGGCACGGCGACCAGCATTGCCCCCTTGATCGGCAGATCGGAAACCTGATGCCAATGTGCGACGAGCAGGCAGGCCAGGCTATGAGCCACCAGAACGGGCGGCGTTCGCGCTGCACGCACGGCCTGCTCCAGCGCCGCGATCCAATCGGAGAGATCCGGCTCGTCCCAACTCGCAGGGGCAAAACGGCGGATGGAGGGATCGGCGCTCTCCCAACGGCTTTGCCAATGGGAATCTCCGGAATTGCCGATGCCCGGCAGATGGATGATTTCGGTCATGCGTCACCTCTCTCGATTACCGCGCCAACATGACCGTTTACTCAACGTGGATAAATTGGCATTCATCGGAGAAGTTCACCGCAAACCGATGGATTCAAAGTTCATGGCGAAATATTTCGATAGTCGTGCCGAGCTCGACCCGACCGACATTGCCATGATCGAAACCCTGCAGGGCGACGGGCGCATCAGCGTCTCCGAACTTGGAAGACGGGTCGGCCTCTCGCAGCCGGCAGCATCGGAACGTCTGAAGCGGCTTGAAGAACGCGGCATCATCAGCGGCTACAAGGCTGTCATCGACCCCACCTCGGTCGGGCTTGGGATGATGGCGATCATCCGTCTGCGCACCACGCACGAATACATCAAGACCTGCTTGAAGCAGTTTTCGGAAATGCCTGAGGTTATTGAAGTTTTCAGGCTGACTGGAGAAGACTGCTTTCACCTGAAAGTCATCGTGCCTTCGCCGGCGAAGCTGGAAAGCATCGTCGACGCCATTGCCCGCTACGGCTCGGTCAACACTGCGATCGTTTTACGCAGCGAGCCCGCCAAACCTATCGGGCGCGAGCTCATGAGGAAGGACTGATTTCGCAGCAATCGCGATAGAGGTGCCACGGGTTTCGCTGCCAAGTTCAAACAGCGGCGTCGTATCGCAATGCGATACGACAAACTCGCCGCTTCCGTCAGTTTTTACGCATGTCGTTGCCGCAAAATCGCTACGCACTTTTGCGCGACGTGCTTTAATTCGATCTCACCGTCTTGCTGGCGATCAGCATGACGAGCTCTTCGGAGGCATCCGCAAGCGCCAGTGCCAGCTCCGCTGCCGACCATCCATGTTTCTGCAGATTGGTGAGCATTCCCATCATTGCGATTTCGACGTCCCTTCTGCAGTTCGCAGTCTGTTTCAGTTCGATGTGGTTCTGGTCTTCCGTCGTGATCATCTTAGCCTCCGTTTGCCCATGAGAGGGCAGCTCGCATCAGAATTCTCAGGTTCGATAGATGAGTTGATAAAATGGGGTTGCGCGTCGGCATCAGGCTCATACGCATCGACTCAAGCGCCTGAGCTTGCGCGCAACCCCTCGCTTCGTCACACATGGCCTTGCCATTGATCGCCTCAATTCTCCCCCCAGCTGAGAGATCGAGGAGGCCTGTACAGCCGGTTATAAGTATTCTTTTTAGCGGCTGCGGGTTGTGTGACGAAGAGGCTCCGCAATAGGCTGAAGCCTATGCAGAACACGCACGAATATTTCCCGGACAGTTCATGGCTGCCCTCCTTGTATTTCCGTGTTTCTTGTTGAATTCCTGCCGTTTCACCTGGAATTGCTCTGTCCATACGCGGCGCTGGAAGGTGAAATATTCTGGTCTCTTTCTGTCTTTAGGAATTGACCGTGGCTATTTAAATACAGCCATGGGGCGCAATTGTCCTTATCCTCGCGTACGGAAAATTATCGTTCCGTACATTTCTGCTCCAAAAGAAGTAGGCGACGGTATGAGAGGGCGAACGCAGACGTGACGGGCGAAAGCGCCATCTATTGCGATCCCGATGACACGGATGTTCCTCAAAGTCGGTGCACTTGATAAGAACGGGAGAATTTTCACTCGCACCGGATTTATCCGCGCCCGGCCGGCATGTCGGTAGTCACAAAGCTGCCGCTCAATCGTCAGCAAATTGCCCCGCTACCGCCGCACCGTGCCCTCTTAACAGTCCATCGTTGCGACCTCGCCAGGCCCTAGCGGCTGAGCGATCGACCGAGGCGGTCCTGCTGCCGATCAAATCATGCACGTGAAAAGGAATGACTATGATCACTCGTTACACACAAGTCGCAACGATGACCGCTGTGGTCTTCAGCCTGCTTGCTCTCAGCCCGGCATCCGCCGAGGATATAGCCCAGGCGCAACAGCAGCCGCAAGGGCGGGCACCGATGCAGGGGCAGGCGGGCGGCAATGGTGCAGCCGCCCCCGTCAGCGATCAGAAAATCGAGGCCTTTGCCGTCGCCTATCTGCAGGTCGACAAGGTCAGGCAGGAATATTCGGCCAAAATCGGCGCGACGAAGGACGAGGCTGCGAAGCAAAAGCTGCAGGAAGAAGCCAAAAAGCAGATGGTCGATACCGTCGAAGCCTCTAACGGCATCTCTGTCGAGGAATACTCGTCGATTCTGACGGCCGCACAAAGCGATCCTGCTCTCGCCAAGAAAGTTCTGGAAAAGATCGGCGCCCCGCCGCCGGCGCAGCAGCAGAAATAGGGCTGCGCCCTTCTGGGCAATGGAGATCGCCGGGCGCATGCCCGCATTGCGATCGACAGGATGCCGTCGCGTGAGACTCCGGCGATGACGAGCCGGTTCTGGTCCACATCGGATCGCTCGCGCAGATCGCGCACGACGGCATCCACATGCTCGACGGCCCGCTCGAAGCCCGTAATCGCGATTTCGACAGCGCAGGAATAGCCGGAACCGTCTGGAGCAAGCCCGTGGTCATAGTCTCCGCCTGATTTGCCTGCCCTGCGTTGCGGGGGGCTGACCCTTCATGCCCTTCCCATTGCGGAGGTGCTGGTTGGATTGCAGGCCGGCCGGTCCACTTGCGCACCGCGCATCTCTGGATTATAAACTGAACCAAATGGTTCAGTATTCGACAGCTCGTCTCGATGCCTCGTTCGCCGCGCTCTCGGACGCCACCCGGCGCGGCGTTCTGGAGCAGCTCGGGCGTGCGGATGCTTCGATTACCGATCTTGCCGAAAAATTTCATATGACGCTGACGGGTATGAAGAAGCATGTCGGCATTCTGGAGCGGGCAGGGTTCGTCACCACACAGAAGATTGGGCGCGTGCGCACCTGCAGGCTCGGCCTGCGCCGGCTGGAGGAGGAGGCGGGCTGGATCGAGAGCTACCGCCAACTCTGGAACGCCCGCTTCGATGCGTTGGACAATCTTGTCGAGGAACTGAAACAGAAGGAGAAGGACGATGGAGAGTAAGCCTGACCTTAAGAAGAACCCCACGACAGTGGAGCGGAAGTCCGAGCGCGAAGTGGTCGTTACGAGAACCTTCGACGCTCCCGCGCGCATCGTGTTTGCGGCATGGACGACGCCCGAACTGTTCATGCGGTGGTGGGCGCCGAAGTCGATAGGAGTGCCGCTGCTCTCCTGCGACATGGACGTTCGCACCGGGGGCACATACCGTCTCGAGTTCGGCCAGGATGCCTCGAATTCCATGGCATTCTTCGGTAAGTATCTCGATGTGATACCGAACGCGCGCCTCGTCTGGACCAATGAGGAAAGTGAAGACGGTTCTGTAACCACCGTCACCTTCGAGGAAAAGGATGGAAAGACGCTGCTGGTAGTGCACGAAGTCTATCCTTCGAAGGAAGCGCTCGACGCGAATTCCGGGGCGGAGGGCGGGCTGCCCGAGCAGTTCGAGCAGCTGGACGAGCTTCTTCTCACGCTCGGCGCAGGAGAGGCGTGAGGCCGGCTGGTTCTTCGCTGGTCTTTGCTGGATGTAGCCGGTTTGGACCGAAGAAAGACCCCGCCCCAAACCCCTCCCCACAAGGGGGAGGGGCTTAAGTTGCCGCACCCGCTTTCCAAATTTTCGACGTTTCGGAAGAAGCGAGGCGGCGCGGCCGGGTCAGCCCCTCCCACCTGTGGGGAGGGGTTGGGGAGGGGTCTTTTTCTCAAGGGCCGCCTGGCTCTTCGCCGTTCCCATTTCGTGGAGCGCTTGGCTGTTACCTTAGCCGCCCGGCCGTCTGCAGCGCCAGGAGGATGGACGATACGTGAAGGGCCTGGCCGATCAGGCCGGTCTGCAATCCATCCAGTACTTCTGCGATGGGAAGGGCGTGAACCGTCAGGCCCTCTTCCCCGGCGTCGAGGCGTTGCTCGTATCGGCGCTCGGCGCCGGTCGCGAGATAGGTGTGAAGGCGGTTCGTGTGAGAGGCCGGATTTGGATACAAGCTGCTGATCAATTGCCAGTTTTGGGCAATGTATCCGGTTTCCTCTTCCAGTTCGCGGCGGGCCGCCTTTTCAGTGTCGGTGTCCCGCTCGTCGAGGCCGCCTCCCGGTATTTCCAGGAAGAACTTAGCCGCCGCGTGTCGATATTGGCGAACGAGCAGAAGACGATCGTCCGGGGTGATCGCAACGATATTGACCCAATCGGGATAGGACATCACGTAATAAGGCGAAATCGTCACCCCGTCAGGCGTCAGGCAATCGTCGGCCCGTAAATTCAGCCATCGATCCTGCAGGATCGTCCTCGTTTCGAGCACCTTCCAGCCGTCGTCCATATGAAAATTCCCCTGTTTCGAGCGCGTGGATTTTCGAACAGTAGTTCACCGCGCCGGCGTTGGCGATGGCGATGGCGACACGATCGCCAGCGCAGGCCTTTCCGCCTTGTTGACAATCGCGCAATGGCAGGTAGTAATTCGCCAAGGCCTTGTGTTGCCCGCCGCTCACGCCAAACCTGGTATGGTGAAAACACTTTTTGATACCCCGTTCGACTTCCAGCCCTTCGGCAGTCGGTCAGCAATGTGAGCTCTGACGTTTTGATTGCCCTGGAGGAACTGGAATGCTTAGGACACTTGGTATCAAGGGCATGGCGAAAGCCCTGCGGCAGGCCCTCAGTGATCGCAGGATAGAGCTGTCCCACGGCGATTGCCTGGAACTGATTGCAAAGCAATTTGGCGTGAAGGATTGGAACACGCTTTCTGCTGCGGTCGGGCAGGATGCGGGCGACAAGCCGCTTCTCTTCTCAGTCGTCGGCGATGAGATCATGCTGCATCGGACGACGCAAAGGCTTGACGTCAACGACACCGACTTGTCGGGATCACGTTTCAACGACGCCAATCTTACGGGAACATGGTTCAACCAGATCAACTTTTCCGGCGCCAAATTCAACGACAGCAACATGACCGGCTGGTACGTGAACGACGTCAATTTGTCCGGATCGCAATTCCAGAACATCAATCTCTCCGGTGTTACCTTTTCCAACTGCCGCATGCCTGGCGCCATGCTCGACGGGGTGCCGCTCGAAGAGATCGTTGCGGCCTACCGAAAATCCCAGGCGTCCTGATCCTGCCATGCCACATCAGGAAAACGGTTTCCCTCTGCTTCTGACAGACAGGTTGAGCCTGCGCTCGCCCGATATCGGCGACTGCGACGATTTCCACGGGCTGCTTCAGATCCCGGAGGTTACCCGTTTTTCCGATTTGCCGGATGCTCCGAAAATAGCCCAGGCCCGACGCTCGATGAAATGGATGTGCGAGGCCTACGCCAAAGGAAAGGGCTGCGCCTGGATCATAGAAGATCGCATGTCGGGCCGGGTTCTCGGCGCTATCAGGTTCAACCGCATCGACAGGCATTGGAAGTGGGCCGAGCTTGGCTACGAAATACACCCTTCGGTCTGGGGGACGGGGCTGATGACCGAAGCGGTGAAAGCCGTCACGAAATGCGGATTCGATCACTTCTCCCTGAACCGCATCGAGGCATGGACGCTGCCCGGCAACACGGCATCGGACCGCGTTCTGGAAAAGGCCGGGTTCCGGTATGAGGGGACGCTCCGTCAGAAAGCATGGTTCAAAGACGCGTTCCATGATTTCCGGATGTTCGGCTGTATCGCTGGTCAGTCGATATGAGATATCGATTTCAGGGGTTCCCACATTTATGGTCCGTCTTCTCATCACCTATATGGAACAGCTCGCGCCGCCGCGAGGGCCTGCGCAGTCGTCTCCCACTGCGGAGGCCGGGATCGCGAAGGAGTGTCCGGATGCAGAGGACTATCTTCGGCTCTATCGGTCCGTCGGGATGCCCCTGCAGTGGGACGAGCGTCTGCGGATGACGAGGGAAGGGCTTCTTGCGTTCCTGTGCAGCAGTTCCACGGCTCTCTACATTTTGCGGCACGAAGGACGGCCAGTCGGGCTATGCGAGTTCACGGGCATTGGGGAGAAGGATGTGGAGCTGAAACACTTCGGCCTCGTTCCCGAGGTCCAGGGCCGTCGTCTCGGACCTTATCTGCTGGACTGGTCGCTCAGGGCGATATGGAACGATCGGCCTGAGCGCGTCTGGCTCCACACGGACACCTGGGATCATCCCAAAGCCAAGGCCACTTACGAGCGCAGCGGCTTCAAGGCCTATGCCGAGGTCTGGGAAGAGTTTCCGGACTGATCGCATGTCGAAAGCCGTCCCATGCACCGGCAGCCGGAGGCTGGGTGCGTGCCCCACGAAGAGCACGCATCCGGGATAGACGATCAGTGGAAACCGCCGGCGGCAGTCACTCGCTCGCCGGTCAGCCAGCCGGCGTCGTCGGAAGCAAGGAAGACTGCGATTCTCGCGATATCATCGGGTTGGCCGATACGCCCAAGCGGGGTCTGAGCCACGGCGGTGTGCTCGAAATCGGAGCCGATGACGCCTATGGCGTGCGCGCCTTCGGTCTCGACAATGCCAGGGAGGATGGCGTTGACGCGGATCTTGCGCGGACCGAGCTCCTTGGCAAGCACGCCGGTGATGGCGTCCACGGCTCCCTTGGTCCCGGTATAGACGGCGGTGGCGGGCGGGGCGAGGCTGGTCACTACGGAGGAAATGTTGATCACGCTGCCGCCCTCGCCAATATGCTTGACGGCGGCCTGGGTCGTCAGCAGGAGGCCGAGAACGTTCACGTTGAACTGGCGGTGATAATGTTCCTCGGTGATCTCTTCGATCGTTGCGAATTCGTAGACGCCGGAATTGTTGACCAGCACGTCGAGACGGCCGAATTCCTTGATCGCGGCGTCGACCAGTCCCTGTGCCTGTTCCGCCTTCGACACATCGCCCTGGACCGCGACGGCCTTGCCGCCGGCGGCAGCGATCGCGTCGACGACAGCGTCCGCGCCGGCCTTGCTCGAGGCATAGTTGACCACCACTTTTGCGCCTTCAGCGGCGAGCGCCTTGGCAATCCCAGCGCCGATCCCCTTGGAGGCTCCTGTCACGACGGCGACTTTTCCAGCAAGCTTAGACATATCAATTCCTTTCGACCGGAGTGCCGCCGGGAGTGACGGCTTCGTTCCGTAGTTCAGAAATTCGGAACTGTTGATCATGATATCAAGTAGCCCTATATAAAAATTCATGAGACCGCTCTTTCACCCAGCCGTCGAGGATCTGAAGCCGGAAGCGATCCTTTACGCGCTCTCCGATCCGGAGCGCGTGGCGATCTTCGCGCAAATCGCGGGCCTTGGCTCCAGCGGCACATGTACTGCGCTTGCCAATCTCGGCAGCCGCGTCATTCCCAAATCATCGCTGTCGCAGCATATGAAGGTGCTGCGCGAGGCCGGCCTTATCCGCGGCGAGCGTCATGGCGTGGAGATGCGCAACCATTCGCGCTGTCAGGAAGTGGATCGGCGCTTTCCCGGTCTGATCCAGGCCATTCTCAGCGCCTACGGACGACCGCCGGAACAGTCGAACGCAGGCTGAGCGAAGCACCTCAGCGCGTTTCGGTCGGCAGTGCCTGCTCTCCGACATTGAGGGGCAGCAATATCTCGGCGATCAGGTTCCGAATCCAACGATGGGCGGGGTTCCCTGTCGCGCGCTTGTGCCATACGCCGACAATGAGTGCCGGCGGAAGCGGCATGGGAGGGATATAAAGCGAGAACCCGAAAAGGTCAGACAAGCGCTCCGCCAACTGGCGCGGGACGAGCGCAATATGATCGCTCTCGCTCACAGCCCGACAGACGCCAAAGAAAACTGGAACGGTCATGACGACTTTCCGGGATCGCCCGATTTTGGCGAGTGCCGCATCGCCCATGGCTTTTGTTTTTCCTTCGGGCGAGAAGAGGATGTGTCCGAGATCGCAGAACAGATCGATCGGCAAGGTTTCACCCGGCTTTATTCCGGCCGCTTCAATCGCGCCGTTTCCTCTGCGAGCGATCGTTGTAAAGGATGATCGGAACAGCGGACGCCGGTCGATCCAATCTGGAAACTCTGCATCCGGGATGAGAGCCATGTCGGCTTCATACCGCTCGAGAGAGTCGATGTAGCTGTTCGGCACCAGGTCGACCAACTGCACCCGAATACCAGGCGCACGTTGGTGTATCTCTCGTGCCAGCCGCGGCATCAGCATCTCCGCGAAGAAGTCGCTGCCTGCCAGCTTGAAGGTGAGGTTGGCGCTGCCAGGATCGAAAGAGGTGCTGCTCAACAGCGCCTCCATCCTGTCGAGCGCCTCACGAAGGGGCATGGCCAAACCTCTTGCATAATCGGTCGGGCGCAATCCTTGGCCATGGCGGACGAACAGCTGATCACCGAGGGCATGGCGCAATCTGGAAAGTGCGCCGGAAACCGCTGACTGGGACATTCCCAGTTTCTCGCCGGCTTTCACAGTCGAACCTTCCCGCAACAAGGCGTCGAGCACGCGCACAAGATTGAGATCAAAGGTCGCGAAATTCATTTCACCGATAGCTTCTATTTCATCAAACGATTTTTTTAATAATGGAGGCGGTGCTAGAAACTGCAAGACGAAAGCGCTTTCGTTTCATTCTGACGGCAGGAGGAAACGATGATCGACCTACTTGAATGCCCGGACACGATTGAGTGGCTGGGAGTGACCTATCGGACTATTCTTACGGCTGCAGCAACTGGCGGGGCGATGTCCATCGTCGACAGCCTCTCGCCCGTTGGAAGCGGACCGCCGCGACATATCCATGAAAGAGAGGATGAAACCTTCGTCCTCATTTCCGGATCCTGCGAATTCTGGGTGGAGGGCGAGACCTTTATCAAGCAGGCGGGTGAGACCGTCTTCGTGCCGCGCGGAATGGAGCATACCTTCAGGGTCATCGGCAGCATGCCTTCGCGGCATCTGGTGATCCTGACGCCGGGCGGCTTCGAAGGCTTTTTTGCCGATATGGCGGCGGGCCAGTTCCAAATCCCGCAGGATATGGATCGCATCGCGGAATCTGCCGGCAGGCATCGCCTTCGCTTCACTGGACCGCCGCTTGCCGACGACTGATCACGATGGCCGGCGGACGCGGTAGCGGATGTGCGTGGCCTCGGGTGTATCGATCACCCGAACGATCTCCAACTCGATGCGCGATGGTAAGACGTCGAACAGTCGCCGGCCCGATCCAAACAAGACTGGAACCTGGTGTATTTGCAGTTCGTCGAGCACGCCAGCTTCCAGCGCCCGTTGCGCCGTATACGCGCCAAGCACCAACACGTCCCGGTCCCCGGCGGCGGTCTTTGCCTGCGCCATTGCGCTCGCGATCCCGTCGCTCACATATTTGACCAACGGATAATTCGCGACGGATGGCCCGGGCGGCCTGTGACTGGGTACGAAGATCGGGACGCCTTGATTGTCACCGCCCCAGTGATCGACCTGCTCCACGGTTCGCCGACCGGCCAAAATCGCACCCGGCCCATTCCATTCGTCCCACAATTGTCCGAGTGGTCCGGCCGGTCGGGAAAAATCCCCGTACCACTCGTGCAAGCGCATAAAGTCGTCGCCGCCGGGATTGCCCACTTCATCGTTCGGTCCCGCGATATACCCGTCCAGTGACATGGACATGAAGAGCACTGATACAGACACGTTTATCTCCTGTGGTCTTTTTCCAAACCGGGAATTCGCTGTGCGGGTGGATTATTGATGCAAAAAAGCTCGTTCAGGCAGGCGGAGGCCCGGGGCGGGCGGTCTTGATATTCCCCAAGGACGTTCGAGCGAGACTGATGCCGACATCCCGAATTAAAATTTGGGGACTGCCCTATCTCACATGGGACCAAACCGACTGGGCAGCATGCTCTGCCCATGTCGTGGTCGCAAGACCGCTGCACACTTCTGCGCGACATGCTTTAGCAATGCCTTACCACCCCTAAAGATGCGCCAACGAGGCGAGCAGGTCGGCTGCGGCGACAAGGTCGTGCGTTTCGAAGCCTTCGGTGAATTCGGCGTAAACTGCTTGCAGCATTCTGCGCGCATCCTGCGCCCGCGACGAGACATGCCAGAGCTTTGCGAGATCGCAGGCTGATCGCAATCGCCACGACAGCGCGCCGATTTCCAGGGCGAGCGACATCGACTCGACAAGGAGCGTCTCCGCTTCATCGGGCCGGGCCTCGGCCGTAAGAATAGAGGCCCGGATGCGAAGAAGCTCCGGAACGCACCACTGCTCGTTCTGTGCGCGGGCGCAATCGAGTGCCTCCTTGATGATGGCGGCAGCGTCCGCCTGGCGGCCGCGCTTGGCCAATGCGTCCGCAAAGCCGGCGAGATAGAAGGGGAACCGCACCAGATGCCTGATAGTGCGAAACTCCCAGACAGCTTGTTCGAGCAGAGCCAATCCTTCGGCCGCCGTATCGTCCTCAGCGCATGCCACTGCACCGCGACAGAAGGTTGCAACCGGCCGCCAGATGATAATGCCATGCCGGACGATTTGATCGTCGAGCATCGCGGCAAGGCGGCCACATTCCTGATAATGCCTTATCATAAGGAAGGTCAGGCTGGCCCATGCGAGTGCATTGCTCAGCGAAAGCTCATGCCCGGTTTCTCTCGCTAGCCCAATTGTCACTTCTGCAGTATGAGCGGCCGTGTCGGGCAAACCCGTGAGCCACTGGATATGCGACAGGATATTCCCGACGTCGACATTCCTGTCGTACAGGAAACGTGCGAACCGCGGATCGTTGGAGTCTCTCAAGTAGTTGCCGTAGAAACGTTCGATCTGCTGCCGGGCGCTTTCAAGCCGGCCGATGAACAAGTCGGCTACCGCCAAGTGCGTTTCGCCGGCCGGCAGCGCGGAAGGGTCCGCCGCGGCGGCGACTGAAACGAAGGTCTCAAGCGTTGCTATTCCGGCATCGTGTTCGCCGCCGAACAGCTGATATGTACCGATCATCCGCAGGCAACGGAGCTGATGATCGATGTCGCCGATGCGAACGGCAATGTCCAGCGCCCGTCGCATGGCGTCGAGGGCGAGGGGGATGGCGCCGCGCATGAACATCGTCGCGCCTGCGAACGACACCTGAAGCTGCATCTCGGCCGCGGTTCCGACAAGTCCGGCCGCGTCGAGTTCCTCGAGCGCCCGCGAGACGCGGACGCGGCATTCTTCGGTAAGAGAAAAGTGGTTCCAGAGCAGGCAGCCAGCGACAGAGAGACGGATGTACAGCGATCCGTCCGCGGCGGCCCCGCCGGCCCAATCCAGCGCCAATCGAAGGTCATCGAGGACGCCTCCATAGGCGCGTGCCCACTCCGGGGCGGGGCGCAAGGCCCACTCGCTCGCTGCCCGCTCCAGGACCGCACAAATATGCTCCGCATGACGGCGGCGGACGATCTCCTCCTCGCCGCTCGATTGCAGCCGTTCGAGACAGTAGGCGCGCGTCGTCTCCAGCAGGCGATAGACAAGCTTGTCGGCAACGACATCCACCGAAAGCAGAGACTTTGCGACCAGGTTGGCCACGTCATCGATCACCCGCACCCGTTCGAAGCCTTCACCGGCCACGGCGCAGGCCGCGTCGAGGCTGAACGAACCGGCAAGGACCGACAGTCTGCGCATGACCGCGCATTCGCCCAGCGAGAGAAGATCATAGCTCCAGTCGATCACCGCCGTCAGCGTGCGGTGGCGCTCGGGTCCGGCGCGATGCCCGCTCAGCAGGCGAAATCGATCGTCCAGATGCGCGAGCAATCCGTCCGTGCCGAAAGAATCGACGCGCGTCGCCGCAAGTTCGATCGCCAGCGCAAGACCATCGAGCCGCCGGCAAATCTCGGCAACCGTCACTGCATTGGCGTCGCTCAGTTCGAACGACTCGAGCCTGTCGGTCGCGCGATCCACGAAGAGCTGAATGGCGGGGTACGTGAGCGCTTCGGCAGCTTTCAAGTCGGACGACGCAGGCGGCGCGTCCAGCCCCGCTAGTCGGCGGACGCGTTCGCCTCTCACGCGGAGCGGCTCCCGGCTGGTGGCGAGAATCCTGATGCGTGGCGCTTCGGCCAGTATCCGATCCGCACAGAAGGCCGCCGCTTCGATGATATGTTCGCAACTGTCGAACAGAAGGAGCATCTCGCAATCGCGGAGATAGCTGCCCAAGGCAGCCAGCATATCCGCAGAGTGCGTTGCCAGACCGATTGCACTCGCGATGGCAAAGGGCACAAACGACGAATCCTTCAACGGCGCCAGGTCGATCAGCCAAATGCCGTCTCCGAACTTCCCAATCTTCTGCTCGGCGACGGCCAGCGCAACCGTTGTCTTTCCGATGCCGCCGGCACCGACGACCGAAACCAGCCGGGATGCCTCCAAATCGCGTCCGACGCCTTCAATCGCATCAGCCCGCCCGAAGACACTTGTGGTCGCGATCGGCAAATTGTGTCGGCGTATTGCCGCGACCGGCGAGGATGGCGCCAAGCCAGGCAATCCATTGACCGCGACTGGCGCGATAAACCGGTAGCCCCGGCCGGTAACGGTAGCTATGTATTGCGCGGCCCCAACCCCGTCGCCGAGGGCTCGTCTCAAGGCCGCCATGTTGACCTTGAGGTTGCCATCATCGACAACCACGTTCGGCCAGACACGCGCCATCAACTCGCTCTTGTTCACCAGTTCGCCCGGGCGCTCGACCATGACGGTCAGGATGTCCAGCGCGCGGCCTCCTATCCGAACCGGGGCATTGCCTTGCAAGAGCAGCTGGCGCTCTGGAATAAGCACGAAAGGCCCAAAGGAGAAGGACCGGGAAGGCCGCTCGGCAAGGTCGCTCGTCACAATCTTTTTCCTTCGATGAAGGCCACGAGATCAGAGAAAGGTCGCGCCGTCCTCATGGTCGAAGCCGGCGAGGGGCGAAGTGGCTGGCATGGGTCGGAGCGGCGGAGCTGATAACCAGATTTTACCTCAATTAACGGGCGGCAGATGGCATGCACATGTAGATTGGCTGCATAAGCAAAAATTCGGCGCTCACGAGCATTGATAGTTTGCGGAAAGGGCGTGGCCCTGACTGCTCGATAGAAACACGGCGGTCGCCCAGGCGGCCAAGTATTAAAATGTCAGTAATAGAATTCGACGGCGCAGATGTATTGGCGCAGTCTAGGATGCCAAGCTCCCGCCGGCTGTCAATATAGCATTAAAACGCGATCAGAGGGCACCGACCAAGTGTCCTGTGATGCCAAGCGGCGGTGATGAGGCGGCGGATCGGGACCGGATTGCCTCCAGGCCATGTCACGCGTCGCTGCCCAAAGGGGACTGCGGACGCCCTTAGCCTGAATCCGCCCTCAGCCGGAATCTCCGGCATTATTGTCATTCAATTGGGGAGAGCCATGACAAAACATGTCTTGTTCATCGTCACCAACGCATCCGTAATTGGCCCACATAGTCGCAAGACCGGCTTCTTTTTCGCCGAGGTCGCTCATCCCTACGATGTGCTCGACAAGGCCGGGATTGCAATCGAATTTGCCTCACCCGCTGGGGGATGGACGCCGTATGACGCCTATGACGAGAAGGATCCTGCACAGAAGGGATTTCTCGAGAGCAAGGCCTTTCGTCGCCTCAATCACAGCCGCAAGTTATCCGAGGTGGACGCCGCGGACTATGACGCGATCCTGATCCCCGGCGGCCTCGGCCCGATGGTCGACATCCAGCGAAATGCCGACGTCCAGAAGGCCGTCGTGCGCGCCTGGACAACCGGCAAGCTCGTGAGTGCCGTTTGTCACGGGCCGTGCTCGTTGCTCGGCGTGGACCTCGGCAACGGCGCGCCGTTCGTGCGCGGCAAGAAGCTCACCTCCTTCTCGAAAAAGGAGGAATTTGACTATGCTCGCGAAGACGTACCCTACGAACTCGAGGACGCATTGAGGGCGGAAGGCGCCGATTACTCGTCTGCCTCCAACTGGGAACCTCATGTTGTCGTTGATGGCCGCCTCATCACCGGCCAGAATCCCGCCTCGGCGGCACCGCTCGCAAAAGAGTTGCTCGCTGCTCTGGGAGATCGGGCGTGAGTTTGTGAACCGGGCCGCACTTCGGCCCGGTTCGCCGGTTGCAGACTGCGGCCGGCATTTGTCCAACTCACATCCAAGATGGGTCACGTCCAAGATGGGGATGAACCATGTCCACTCACGTGAAGATCGTAGGTATCCTGACCGCGCACCCTGACAAGGCATCCGAACTCGGAGCGTTTCTCTCGGCAATGCGAGTACGCAGCCGGGCCGAGCCCGGAAATCTGCGGTGGGATATCTGGCGAGACAAGGCCAATCCGGACCGCTTGGTGCTCGACGAACTTTATGTCGATGACGCGGCCGTCGCCGCCCATCGCGATAGCCCGCACTTCAAGGACTATGCCGCCCGGATCGGCGATCTCGCCGACCGGACACCGATCACCCTCGACCCGGTCGAGGTCGATTAACCCAGAGCATTTCCGTTTTTCTTCGAACCACGAAAATGCTCTATCTCTTTGTTTTTTACGCAATTCCGGACGCAAAATCGCTGCACACTTTTGCTGGAATTGCTCTAGGGAGAGAACTCTGATGAAAAGCGTGATAACAGGATTGCTCGCCGTCATGATCACAACCGCTTCCGCCGTCGTCGGCCATGCAGCTGACAAACCCGTGTCCATCGTGCTGGTGCACGGTGCGTTCGTCGATGCCTCGGGCTGGCAGGCCGTTCACGACATCCTATCTGCCGAGGGCTACGAGGTGCTGGCCGTCCAGAACCCCACGATTACCCTGCAGGGTGACGTTGATGCCACCAGGCAGGTTATCGCCCGAGCCAGCAAACCGGTGGTCCTTGTCGGCCATTCATACGGCGGCGCCGTCATTACCGAGGCCGGCAGCCTGCCAAAGGTCAAGAGCCTGGTTTACCTCGCCGCATACGCGCTTCAAGCCGGCGAGTCGGTCTACGACATCGGCACGGCACCGACGCCGGGCGAAGACAAGGCGCCGCTGCTTCCGCCAAGCGACGGTTTTCTGTTGGTAGACTTTGCGAAGTTCCCAACCTCCTTCGCAGCCGATGTCGATCCCGCCAAAACGAAGTTCATGGCCGCATCTCAGGTTCCCTGGGGGCTCGGCGCGGTGCAGACCAAAATCACCACGCCGGCGTGGAAGGAGAAGCCTACCTACTTCATGGTGACGAAGAACGACCACATGATCCCGCCCAGCCAGCAACGCTCCATGGCAGCGCGGGCCGGCGCCAAGACCGTCGAAATCGAATCCAGCCATGCCGTGATGCTTTCGCATCCGCAGGAGGTGGCGGATTTCATCACCAGTGCGGCCGCGCCGTCGAACTAGGGCGCCCGTGACGTTGCGCCGCGTTGTTGTTATGCGATTGCGTCGCTTGCCGAGAGCATCAAGTATGAATTTCCGCCGCCGAAGAAAGAAATCGGTTTCTACGGCGGCGCTGACGTTGGAATTGACAAATAATATTTCCTGTCGTCTCGATGTTAAAGATAGCATGGCAATCGAGACTATTTATTTACCATACAATATTACGGTCCGGACATGTGCTCGCTCGGGAGGTGGATCGAGCGCGCAAACGGCGGCTTGCCGCATATCGGGGATCGATCATGAAGCTCACCATTGCCAGAAATCTCGCCGTCGTAGGCATCGCCGTTTCCGTCGGCATGTTCGCTTCCTTTGGGCTGCAGCAGACCGCGCTCGAACGGCTCAAGGTCAACGGACCGATCTACGAGCAGATCGTCTATGGCAAGGATCTGATCGCCGATATCCTCCCGCCGCCGCTTTTCGTGGTCGAATCCTACATGCTGTCGCATGAGGCCAACGACTTTCCCGATCTTGTTGATGCCAACCTCGCCAAGATCGCGACGCTGAAGGCAGCCTATGACGATCGCCGCGCCTATTGGCAGACAACCGACCTGCCGCAGCCGCTCAAGGACGAGCTCAACAAGGACGTGGTCGCCAAGGGCGACATTTTCTGGAAGGTGATGGACGAGGACGTTATTCCGGCGCTCAAAACCGGGAAAGGCGGCGCCGCGGCCGAACCGATGGTCAAGCTGAGAACCGCCTTCCACGAACATCAGGATGCTGTCGAAAAGCTGGTGGTCAATTCCGATACCTATCTCAAGGGGCAGGAGAAGAATGCTGCCGATGAGATCATGACATGGACCTCGGCCGCCGCAGCGGCCTCGCTCGCGTCCTTCCTGCTGCTGCTCGCCGGGCTCTATTTCTTCCGCCGCCGCGCCATTCTGCCCATTGATGGCATGAAGCGCTATATGAGCGGCCTTGCCAATGGCGACTTCTCGCAGGACGTGCCCTTTGCCGAGCGCAACGACGAGATCGGCCAGATGGCGCAGGCCGTCGTCGTCTTCCGCACCAATTCGCTCGAACGCCGCGAAGCGCACCTGCGCGAGGCGGCGGCCAAGGAAGCCGAAGTGATCCGCGAGCGGCAGCTGGCCTCGGACCGCGCTTCCGAGGAAGGCGCGCGTGACGCGGTGATCCACACACTTACCCGGGCGCTCGATGAACTGTCGCGCGGCAATCTCGGCTTCCGCATCGATACCAGGTTCCCGCCCGCCTACGAAGAGCTTCGCGCCGCCTTCAATTCCAGCGTCGATACGCTGTCCAGCTCGATCGACTCCGTTTCCGGCGCGACCAGCACGCTTCGCCATTCTTCGCAGGATATCGCCGGCGCCATGGAGGCGCTGTCGAAGCGGACCGAGCAGCAGGCAGCCACCATCGAGGAGACATCGGCCGCACTTACCGAGATCACCTCGGCCGTCGGCAATTCCTCGTCACAATCGGCCGAGGCAAGCCGAATGACTGATGAGACCAGCAAGGCTGCGCTGCAATGCGCCGACCTGATGCGCGAGGCAATCGCGGCAATGCAGCGGATCGAGGGTTCGTCGGACCAGATCGGCTCGATCATCAACGTCATCGACGACATCGCCTTCCAGACCAACCTTTTGGCGCTCAATGCCGGTGTCGAGGCAGCCCGCGCGGGTGAAGCCGGCAAGGGTTTTGCCGTCGTGGCACAGGAAGTGCGCGAACTTGCCTCCCGCTCGGCCAACGCCGCCAAGGAGA
Organism: Rhizobium sp. BK650; assembly: GCF_014195325.1. Classification (GTDB taxonomy): domain Bacteria; phylum Pseudomonadota; class Alphaproteobacteria; order Rhizobiales; family Rhizobiaceae; genus Rhizobium. Next base: position 259,403 of record NZ_JACIBK010000003.1, read on the forward strand.
TCAAGGTTCTGGTCTCGACATCTTCGGACCAGGTCGGCTCCGGCGTGGCGCTCGTCAACCGAACGGGCGAAGCGCTCTCCCATATCGAGACCAGGGTCCAGCATGTCGGCCAGTTGATCGATGCGGTGGTCACGTCGTTGAACGTGCAGTCCTCGGCGATCGGCGAGATCAACAGCTCGGTTCACGCGATGGACGAAGTGACGCAACGCAATTCCGCCATGGCGGCGGAAACCAACTCGGCCTGCAAGGGGCTCAACGAGCAGGTCCTGGCGCTGGAAGAGATCGTTTCGCGCTTTCGGATCGCCGTTGTACGGCCCGCAGTCACGGCAATCCGCGCTGCCTGAGCCGAATTGCTTCAGCTACTTCTTGGGCGGCTCGAACAATTCGATCGGGTTGCCGGCGGGGTCTTCGACGAGGATCTGCTTGCCGCCCATTCCGGCGACGATCTCGTTGCGAAACTTCGCGCCTGATCCGCGCAGGCGTGCGACCTCGTCTTCGATATTGTCGACCTCCGCTGGATGCGGTTCCATCCGCCGGGTTCGGGCCGGCGTCCATCCGGCATGGGCTGGGACGCGCCGCCTGGCCCCGTCGTTCCATTCACGAGCAGGCGAAGATCCCCTCTGGCGAGCATGGCGAAGCTCGGCGCCGGATGCATGGTGAGCGTAAAGCCGAGCGCTTGCGTATAGAAGGCAATCGCTGCATCGACGTCGTCGACGATATAACGAACGCTGACAGTGGCCATATTAATTCCTCCTTCGGATAAGCTAGGGCGGTGGTGGCGACAGCAAAGAGTCGATCGTATGCCATGCGGAAAATGCAGACGCGCATCGGGAGGGGTCTTTGAAATGTACGACCGGAGCCCTCCGTTGCCGATCACGCTAAATCATGATTGAAATTCTCCGCTTTATCCTCTAATCCTCCCCAACGTTATCTCGGGGAGGCTCAGCGGTGACACGCTACATTCAAAAACTCGCATATATGGTTGGCGTGACGGCATTTTTGATGTCGGGCGCGAGTTTCGCGGACGAGGGCGCCAAGATATCGATCAAGGACGATCGCGGGGTTACCGTCGAGGTTCCGGCCCAGCCGAAACGCATCGCCGCCATCTCCTATTTCGCTGATGACGTCGCGCTGGCACTTGGCGTCAAACCGGTGGCGAGCACCTATATGACCGCGGGCCGGGAGCCTGACTTCCTGCTCGGGCTGACCTCCCAGATGAAGCAGATCGGCCAGCGGGCCAAGCCCAATCTCGAACTGCTTTCGCAGGCCAAGCCCGACATCATCATCGCGATCCGTCGCTACACCGTCGGCAGCGCGGCGCAGCTCGAGAAGATCGCGCCCTATGTCGCCTACAACATGGAGCTTCTGGAGGAGAGCGATCGCGAGATCGCCGAAGTCGCCAAACTTCTCGGCAAGCCGGAGCGCGGCGTGGAGTTGAACAAGGCGTTTGCCGCGCACCTGGCGGAATTTGCCGGCAAGGCGCCGAAGGACGTGCATCCGCGCTACGCGATCATGTGGGGCGGCGCGACACCCTTTGCCTTCCATAATGAAAACACCGCCGCCTCGATCGTGAACGCGATCGGCGGGGACAATATCGCCGGGCCGAAGGATGCCGGCGGCGAATTCGGCATCGATCTCAGCCTGGAAACGATGCTGGAGAAGGATCCCGAGGTGCTCTTCATCTACGATTCCGGCCCCGATCGTCCGCATGAGGGCAATCCGATCTGGTCGCAGCTGACGGCGGTCAAGAACAACCGCGTCTTCTATGTCGGGGATCAGTGGGTGGAGACCAATGGCCCGATCGCGCGCGAGATCGTGCTGCGCGAGGCTGCCCATTATCTCTATCCCGACACGTTCCCGGCGGTCGACGTGCGCGCGGAAGCGGCAAAGATCATTCCTGCCGAAGCGCAGAAGTAACGGTGACAGGCAGGCGATGAGCCCTCGGCAATCCTGTATGACGATCGGGCTCCTCATTGCTGCTTCGATGCTGGTCCTCGTCATCGGATTGCTGGTCGGCGCCCGGCCGCTTTCGGTCGGGACGGCGATCCGGGTTCTTCTGGCGCCGGACGGGAAGATCGACTCGATCCTCGTCTGGACGCTCCGGCTGCCGCGCAGCCTCGCCGCTGCGGCCGCCGGTGCCGGTCTGGCGGTGTCGGGATATGTTCTGCAGACGCTGACGCGCAATCCGCTGGCCGATCCGGGTATCACCGGTGTCACGGCCGGCGCGGTTGCCCCGATCGTCTGGTCCTTCGTTTTTCTTCCCTCGGTTTCTCCCGTCTCCTATCCGTTCATCGGGCTTGCCGGCGGACTGGCTGCGGCCTCCGTTACCTTCTGGGTCTCGCGGGGTGGCCAGGGCCGGCCGTTGCAGCTTGCGCTCGGCGGCATCAGCATATCGCTCTTCCTGGGGGCGATAACGACCTATGTCCTGCTCCTCACCGGGCCGCAGTCGGCCTCTTTGCTGTTCTGGGTGTCGGGCGGCTTCCAGGGCCGCACCTGGTCGCATCTGGCATACATGCTCCCGTGGACGCTGGCCGGCGTCCTCGGTGCGCTTCTTGCGCGCCGCGTCATCGGGATGTTCATGCTCAGCGATCACGCTGCGGCCGGCATGGGCCTGCAGCTCGGGCTGTGGAAGCCGGTCATCCTCGTCCTTGCCGTCATCCCGGTGGCGGGTGTGGCGCCCATTGCCGGGCCTGTCGGCTTCGTCGGCCTGGCAGCCCCGCATATCGCGCGGCTTCTGCGGCCACGCGGCACCGGCTGGGAGATCGGCCTTTGCGCAGCGATCGGGTCGCTGATCGTGGTGTCGGCCGATGTCATCTGTCGCAGCATCGCCGTGCCGCGCGAGCTTCCCGTCGGAATCGCGACTGCCATGCTCGGCGGACCGGTCTTCATCTATCTCGTCCAGCGCGGCCGCATACAGCTCGGAGTTGGCCGATGATCGAGCGTCTTGCGACAAGCGGTGTTGCGGCGGGCGGTCTTGCGGCGGGCGGGCGGGCAACGCTGCCGATGGCTGCACTTCTGGCCTGTCTGACGCTCGTCTCGATCAGCGCGGCGATATTCTTCGGCGTTGCAGACCTTCCGATGGGCGATGTCATCGACGTCTTTTCCGGACAGGGATCGCCCGAGGCGCGGTCGATCATCCTGGATATCCGCCTGCCGCGCATCGCCACAGGCATATTGGCCGGCATTCATTTTGCGCTCGCGGGTTTTCTCCTCCAGACGATAACGCGAAATCCGCTCGCTGATCCCTCATTGATAGGCGTTTCGCAGGGAGCGACATTCTCCGTCACCGTCTTCCTGATGTTCACCGTCTACATCTTTCATCCCGGATCGAACACGCTGGCCGAGCTTCCGATCAAATGGCTGCCCGCGGCGGGACTTCTCGGCGGACTTCTCGCCGGGGGCGTGATCTACCTGCTTGCCTTCAGGCTCGGCCTGAGCGCGCTGCGCATCACTTTGTGCGGCGTGGCGGTCGGCGCAGTCCTTCACGCGCTTGCGATCGGCCTCATATCCGGCTGGGGTTCGGAACGCATCGAGATCATTCTCGAATGGCTCGCCGGAAGCCTTTACGCGCGCACCTGGGATCACGCGCTGTTCCTGCTTCCGTTCACGGTCGCAGGCCTTGCCATGCTGCCGGTGATCTATCGCCCTCTGACGCTTCTTCAGTTCGATGGCACGGTGGCCCGTTCATTCGGGCTCGCGTATCGGCGGCAGTTCTCGGTGGCGCTGCTCGTCTCCTGCGTGCTGGCGGCGAGCGCGGTCGGCTCTGTCGGGCCGATCGTCTTCGTCGGGCTGATCGTTCCGCATCTCGCCCGCTTCCTCGCCGGCACGAACTTCCTGCTTTCGCTTGTTCTGACCATCCTGCTCGGCGCCGCGATCGTGACATCGGGCGACTTGATCGGACGGCTTCTCGGGCAGGCCGAAGAAATCCCGATCGGTGTCGTCACCGCGGTGTGCGGCGTTCCGCTTCTCCTCGTCCTGCTGCGCAAAACCACGTGAGCCCGCAAATGCCGCTATCCTGTTCAGATCTTTCGGTCATGTATGGCGAGCGCAGGGCCCTCGACAACTTCCGGATTTCGCTGGAGCCGGGCGAGGTGCGCGCATTGATCGGGCCGAACGGGTCGGGCAAGAGCACGGCACTTCAAGCCCTTGCAGGTTTGATACGTCCCGCCAGCGGCCATGCACGCATCGCGAACGAGCCGGTTGCCTCGATGACGCGGCGAACGCTTGCAAAAAAGCTCGCCTTCCTGCCTCAGCAACCGACCGCGCCCGACGAGATGACCGTCGTGCAACTCGTTCGCCAGGGCCGGTATCCGCATGTCGGCCTCTTCCGTTCCTACACCATCGCCGATGAGCGGGCGATCGACTGGGCGCTCGAGAGCACGGGGCTTTCGGCTCTTGCAGACCGCAGCCTGCAGGAGCTTTCGGGCGGCGAGCGGCAACGCGCGTGGATCTCTGTCGCCCTGGCACAGGAGGCCGGAATTCTCCTCCTCGACGAGCCGACCTCGTTTCTCGACATAGGCTACCAGGTCGAAGTTCTCGACCTCCTTCATCGCCTCAGCCGCGAAAGGGGTGTCACGATCGTCATGGCGATCCACGACATCAATCAGGCGCTTGCGGTCAGCGACCGGATCTCGGTGCTCGAAAAGGGGCGGCTGCGTTTCGACGGCCTTCCGGAGGATCTTGCGGCCGGCAGGTTGATTCAGGATATTTTCCAGGTGAGGGGACGCTTCGTGCAGGTCGCCGACGGAACACGCCCCCATTTCGACGTCGAGCTCGCGCGGCTGCAGAGGACCGCCGCACGCGCCTGAAAGCTCACATCAACTCTTCACGAGCCTGAATACGATCTTCGTCTGCGTGTAGTAGTCTAGCGCCTCTGCAAAATCGGGCGTCCATCCGTCGGCGACGAAGGGGATGAAGCCCGGATATTCGAGCTTGCGGGCGGAGACCGTGAAGCCGGCCTTTTCGAAGGCGCGGCCGTAATCGGTAATCGAGCGATCCTGGACGACGGTGTTTGTGCGGTTTGCGACGAGTTCCCGCCACTTGGGCCAGAGCGGGTTGTCGGTATGGCAGCCGGTGACGGCGTAATAGACGCCGCCGGCTTTCAGCGCTTTGAAGATGTCGGCTGCGTGGTCGTCGATATCAGGAACGAGGTAGATGACCTCGTGGCTGATCGCGAGATCGAATTCCTCGATCCAGCCTTCGAGCCGGCCGCCGACCTGGTGCTGGATCGGCAGATTGCCCGTCAGCGTCTCCGCCTTGGCGACGGAGGCCTCGGCGATATCGATGCCGAGCGCCTTGCGGAATGGCCTCATCGCATAGAGATGCCTGAGCAGTCCGCCCTGATTGCAGCCGAAGTCGAGAACGGCTTTCTGCGAGAGGTCCCGTTCGACGATGAGGTCGATCAGATGGCGCCAGATCGGCGCATGACCGTCGGCCATCTTATCCTCCGCGTCGGCATCGATGTACCATGTGCCGATGATCCCGTTCGCTTCTTTCGTCATCGAATCCCCCTGGAATGTGCAAGTCGAAGCCTTACTAACGGGAGGCGGGATCGATGACCAGATGCAGCAAACACGGCGCTGCCGAGGGTGGCAATCGATGCTCATCGGGCCGCCGACGACCGCGAACATGGCGACGGGCAGGAACAGGCGATGGACGCACGGATACGTGTTGTGACGGCGAGTTCGGGCGAGACCCTATAGCCTTGGTGCGCGATATCGGGAACCGGGACCGGTGGTCGAAAGTTTGGCCTGCAATCGCCAGACGAATGGCGGTTCACTAAACCCGAACCACAGGGGATTGCCGATGGTCAGCAAAGCCGATCGTGATCCGCGTCACCATACGCAGAAAATGCAGGTGCGCCTTCAGGAGATGATGGACCATCTGCGGGAAGATATCGTCGATGTCGACGAGCCGCAGCTGAAGGCCATGTTCGAGACCGCAGCCGAAGTGCTGGGCGGGCTGAAGAAGGCGTTCGGCGATTACGAGAAGAAAAACGAGCCTGCCTGGAAATAGGGCGTTCGAGTGAGGGAATGCAACTCGGGCGATCCTATCGCATGCGGCAGGAGGCTCGGTAAGTTCCGTGTCGTGCCGCCGATCCGTATCTCCGATTGATCTGTGGTTTAAAGCTATTGCTGGTGAATGAAATCCTCGGTGCCTGAGGACCGGCGGCGGCTCCCATTTACGCCTCATCTCAAATGCACGCGTTTTCGCCGCGGCCGGGGTGACGCGAGCGCTGTGATTCGCGCTCTAATGTTGGGGATCGTGCCAAAAGACCGCGTATTTTGTGGGTGGCGTGGGCAAAAAATTGCTAATTTCAGAAAAAATGTCGATTCCGCCATTGGGGGGAGGAATCCAGCCATGCCTATCGAATTTTTCCATTGTTTTCAATGGAAGCATGTCGCTTTAGTTGCAGAAAGAATAATTCGCGGGGAACGGGACATTAATACTGCCACATTTTGGCCGGTTCGAAATTCAATAAGTATTACAAACCGTAACTTCGGATCGATTTTGATATTGTGGCAGCAATATGGCTATTATTCTCAAGTACTTACCGGCGCGTTGCTGTTGCCTACTCCGAAATGTCACCCTATAACCCCCCGCCGTAACCGCCGGTTAACCAAAAGTATTAACCGGTAAATGCAATGCTGGGGTTGAGGGAAAAGATCATGACAACATACTATGTAGCGACAACCGGCAGTGACAGCGGTAACGGCAGTGCAGGATCTCCATTTCGCACGATCAGCGAGGCGATGGGGGCGAACCTCAAGCCTGGCGACGAAGTCGTAGTGAAGCCGGGGACCTACAACGAGGCCATCAGTATCGACAAGAGCGGCTCGGCCGCAGGCGACATCACGCTGCGCTCGGAAGTGCCTGGCGCGGCACTGATCCGGCCGCCGGCAGGCTCCTATAACGCCGTCAGCGTGAACGGCAACTATGTGACGATCAACGGCTTCGACATCAAGGGCGGCAACGGCGACGGTATCGAAGCCAACAACGTCCATCACGTCTCGGTTCTCAACAACACGGTCCACGACGCCGGGGAGTCGGGCATCCAGTTCAACTGGTCGGACTTTATCAGGGTCGAGGGGAACGAGACCTTCCATAACGCATCGTCAGGCTGGTTCTCGGGCATCTCGCTCTACGAGAACCGGAACATCACCGGCGATACTTCGACGAACGGCTACCGGAATATCGTGCGCAACAACATCTCGCACGACAACGTCACCAAGTCGGGTGAGCACACCGATGGCAATGGCATCATCATCGACGATTTCCAGAGCACCCAGGCGGACGGCCATCCGAACTACACATACAAGACCCTGGTCGACAACAACCTCGTCTACGGTAACGGCGGCAAAGGCATCCAGGTTACCTGGAGCGACTCCGTCACTGTGTCGAACAACACCGCATACCACAACAATCAGGACACGCAGAACAGCGGCACCTGGCGCGGTGAGCTCAGCAACTCGGCATCGAGCAACAACACCTGGGTCAACAATATCGCAGTCTCCGACCCCTCGGTGAACAAGGACAATACTGCGATCGACAACACGTCTACTAACGGCTACGTCAACAAGAACGTCGTCTGGGCCAACAACGTCACCTACGACGGCAAGGCCGGCGAGGCCTCGGTCAAGACCGATGGCGGCAACGCCATGCCGAGCGCGGCGGACGGCAACCAGCTTGGCGTTGACCCCAAATTCGTAGGGGCGGCGAGCGACAACTTCCACCTCAGCTCCGGTTCGACCGCAATCGACCACGGGACCGCCAAGTACGGCCTGAGCTCTGTCGATCTGGACGGCGACCACCGCGTCGTTGGAACTGTCGATGCCGGTGCCTACGAATCCGGCTCCAGCTCGGGCACGCCGACCACGCCGACTACACCGACGGATCCGGGCACCGGCTCGGGCACGCCGACTACGCCAACTACACCAACTACACCGACGGATCCGGGTACCGGCTCTGGAACGCCAACCACGCCGACGCAACCGTCGACGCCAACCACGGGGACGAAGGTCTATACCGGCACCGACGGCAACGACATCATGCCGCATAACGGTCAGGCCAACGGCGGCAACGAAACCTACAAGGGTCTTGGCGGTAATGACGTGTTGACGGGCGGCGCCGGTGCTGACACGCTCGACGGCGGCAGTGGCAACGACACGGCCAGCTATGCGGGCTCCACAGCGGTCAACGTCAATCTGGCGACCGGGGCCGCATCGGGCGGGCATGCCACCGGTGACAAGCTGATCAGCATCGAAAACCTGATTGGTTCCAGCTATAACGACGTGCTGACCGGCAATAGCGGTAGCAACGTTCTCGTTGGCGGGGCTGGTGCGGACAAGCTGGACGGCGGTGCAGGCGCAGACAACCTGAACGGCGGCGCCGGCAAGGACTTCATCATCGGTGGTGCCGGAAAGGACATCATGACCGGTGGCGCCGACGCAGATACGTTTATCTTCAAGACAGCGGCGGAAGCCGGGTCGGGCGCGACCCGCGACTTCATCACCGACTTCCAGCACGGCGTCGATAAGATCGACCTTGCGGCGATCGATGCGAACGGCTCTGCGGCGGGCAATGGAACCTTCCATTTCCAGGCACAGGAGAATGCCCTTTTTGACCATAAGGCCGGCGCGCTCGCCTGGCACTATGACGACAGGGATGGAACCTCGAACGATACGACCGTTATCCAGGGCGACCTGAACGGCGACGGCATTCACGACTTCGAGATCCAGCTGCACGGCCTCGTCCACCTGGGGGCGGACGATTTCCTCCTGTAACCATACCTGTTGCGGCGGTCGTCCGATCGCCGCAACGATCGTTCCGACATCCGGAAATATACGCACGGCGGAGTAAGAACCCGCCGTGCGGCTTGTGGCAAAGGCCGGCTGCCGGGGCACGCGCTCCGTCGTTAGTCGAAACGGAGCCGGACAGGTCGACGGAGACGATCGAGTCACAAGCTCGAGAACCTGTTCGCAAAACTCAAAGACTGGCGCCGCATCGCAACTCGCTACGACCGATGCGCCCACACCTTCTTCTCAGCCATCTGCATCGCTGCAGCCGTCATTTTCTGGCTCTAACGAGTCCTGAGCCTAGCCCGCAGATATTGGGGTGGGCGGTAAAATGCGATACTCGGAACCTTTCCGAGAATCACATGTTATAGATGTCGGAAAAGAGACCGCAAATGAAGAAGATTGGATACGGACAGGTCAGCACGGCCGAGGAAAGTCCGGAGCTGCAGCGACAGGCACTTGTGGAGGCCTGCTGTGATACGATCTTCATCGACACGGTGCCCGCAGGCATCAATCCTCGAAGACGACCGGAGATGAAGAAGGTCCTCGATCTGCTGGAGCCGGGCGATCAGCTTGTCGTCTGGAAATTGGACCGTTTGAGCCGGAGCGTGGTCGATATTGTTCTCTTCATCGACGAGCTGCGAGAAAAAGGTATCGATTTCGCATCCCTGACGCAGGGGATCGATACGAAATCAGGCGGTCGAACCTTTATCGAGGCAGCCGCTGTACTCGCTGCGTTTGAGCGCGAGCAGATTTCCGAGCGCGTCAAGGCAGGCCAGGCGGAGACAGGCCGGAAAGGTGGACGTCGACCGAAAGCGACGCAATCGATTAGGAAAAAAATCCTCAACATGAAGGAGCGGGGCAAGTCAACAGCACAGATTGCGTTGACTATCGGACTCGGGGAAAGCACGGTCCGACGGATTTTGACGGAACTGAAAGCTGCGGAGAATGGTGCTTTGATGGGCCTGACTATAAAGCAGAGACCTGCTTTGATCAGGGGTGCGGGACCTAAAACATCGCTACGCCTAAGAAATTGAGTAATCGGGACATTGCGGCCGCTGGAACGGCGTCCGGAGCTGGCGCGACAGCAACCAGAACGGTGTGAGCGATGCCGGCGAATGCCGAATATTCGGAGCCGGCTCGTCAACCTGATTCCCGAATCCGGCCGGCGCCCACCCTCCGACGACGGTTCGGCGATTATTGGCACGAGCAGCGACGAGCCGACGAACGGCCAGACGCGTCGGTCGCGGGCCAGTCGGTCCCGCGTCTCCTTCGGGCCACTCACGCTGACGCTCCTGCGGCTACCCTTCCTCACGTCCTCGTGTGACGCGAATCCCGCGTTTTCCGCGCGACCGCTATGCTGAAAGCTGCGATACGCTTCTTTGCTTTCGAGGGATCCTGTCGGATCGGTATGCGGTGGAGTGCGGAAATCTAGCAAAGGCTAAGCGGCATTACCGACGTTCGCGCGTTCAAAGCGACAGCTCCTCCAGCTAGCACCGTTTTCTTCGACTTGCAGGCAGGCGTTTATGGCGACGCTTTCGCTTCCACGCTACGGAGAAGGACTCGGCGTTGTCGCCGCCGTCGAGGAATATCGGCCGTCAAGAAGCATTGTTCTTCCTCCAAGTGGCGGCGGATTCCTGCATCCCACCGCCGAGACGCCCCCAACACGCTGAATGAATGGCTCCCGCTGGTGGTCTCGGCCCATAGCATCTTGATCAAACTCGAACTTGCAACAGACGCCGCAAGGTGGGGTGGCTGCGATCACCGGCCTAGAAGCTGAGGCTGAGGCCCGTCTTGATCGAATGGCTGTCCGGGCCCGAGGAGAAGCTGCCGTCATAGGAGAGATCGGCCGAGAAGGAGGAGGTCAGCTGAACCCGTGCGCCGAGCTTGACGAAGGCGGAATCGCGGGCGGAAGTGACGCCCGTGATACTGAAGTCCTGGCTGCCGTCAAAGGCGACAACAGCGCTGGAAGAGGGCTCGCCGAACAGATGGCGCCAGCCGACCTCCCCGAACAATCTCGCTTTCTCGTCGACAAGCGCCTGATCGAAGCGCGTGCCCACAGTCAGGAACGTATTGAGAATGCTGTCGGCTTGGCCATGCAATGCGGCCACGCCGCCATCTTCCTCGAATGACGGCGTATTCTGGTAGACGAGGGTGCCGTTGACGAAGGGTTCGAGGTCGAGGTCGCCGAAAGTCAGGCGCTGGGCGGCCTCGACGAAAGCCTGTGACGTCGTCGCATCGTAGTCGGCTGTAAGCGTTTCCGAAAGCGATGTGAATTCGACCTTTCGTCTGGTTGCGATATCGTGTCCGCTCCAAAGGCCACCGAAGCGGACGGAGGTGTCCTCCAGTCGCAAAGCGCCATAGGCGCCGAAATGCACACCGTTGATCGTGGCGCTCGAGGGGGTTTGGTCGAGATTGGCGGAGGCGTTGCTGTAACCCGCCATGAGGCCGGTCGTCGCCTCCTCCGTACGGACGAGGTCTGCGCCCATGATCAGTCCGCCGCCGGACCCGTTGAAGCCGCTAGCATCGTCGTTTGCGGCGTAGTGGGAGCGGCCACCATAGGCAACGGACCAGAACGGGCCGCTTCTCTCGTCGAAGAGGTGCGAAAGTGCGGCACCGCTGTAGCGGCTGCTCTCATCGACGAGGCTGCGCTGGAGCGAGGCATGGATTTCTCCCGAGAGCGATCGCAAAGCCGCCTCGCGCTCGTCGTCGGTGACGAAGAGCAGCGCGTCGGACAGCGCGCCAGGCCCGATTGTGTCGATCGCGCCGCCCACCCCGGTCTCGTTTGTCGTGCCGCCAGGGGACGAGAACGGTATTCTCGTAAGGGTAAGATAAACGTTGGTCGGATCGTAGCTCAGCGACGATGTGAGGAAGGCGAAGCTGTCTGTGACGGAGCCGAAGGCGCCCGAGACGCCGCCGGCGGCGGTTGCGATCGTATAGGTGAGCGGCGAACTATACGTTACACCGGTATCGATCCCGTTTTCCGGCCTCACGGCCACGCCTGCAGTCGGAGCGATGGTGAGGATACCGCCGACATTGATCAGGTCGGAGCGTCCGGCGCCGTCGACTTCGACGGCGTAGATCGAGCCAGGGTGAAAATCGGCGTTGCCCGCCACCGTCAATGTGCCGATGGAATTTCCAGGTCCGACCGTGCCGCCGCCCGAGGCGCTGAACGAGGCAATCGTGCCGTTGCCGCCGAGAAAGGCTCCGTCATGGATGGTGACCTGAGAAAGGAGGCTGCCGTTGACCGACAACGTTCCCTCCACGACGTCAGTCGCTCCCGTATAGGTGCCGTCTCCCGTCCACGTAAGTTTGCCGCTTCCCCGCTTCTCGAAATCGCCTGTGCCGGATATGTCGCCGGCGAAGGCGCCGTTGAAATCCTGGTCGAAGATCAGCGTGGCGTTGTTGACGATGTTGCCGGTGATGCTGTTGCTGGAGACGGAAAGTGCGCCGCCTGAAATGGTGGTGCCACCGAAGTAGCCGTTTTGTCCCGTCAGTTTCAACTCGCCGGTTCCCGACTTCACCAGTCTGCCCATTCCGATGATGTTGCCTGAGAACTCGCCGTCGAAAGCCTGGTCGAACTGGAGCACGCCGGAATAATTCGCGATGTTGCGCTGTATGCTGTTCGTATCGCCAATCAATGTTCCCGCCAGGATTGTCGTGCCGCCGAAATAGGTATTGGCGCCGCTCAAGGTGAGCGTGCCTGTGCCATCCTTGATGAGCGAACCGCCACCACTGATGCGTCCCGAAAAGTTGGAGGCGGCGTTGCCGACGATGGAAAGAGCCTCGCCAAAGCCGAGGTTGATGGAGCCACTGCCCACCAGCGTTCCGACTGTGGTGCCTTCCTGCATCCAGTAGGACCCGTCGACTGTAAGCGCCGTGGCGCTGTTGAAGGCGGAAGCATTGGTGGTGAAGAGGGAGGCTCCGGCGGTAATGTCGACGTTGCCAATCAGAGCACCCGACAAGTTGTTGTTGCCGATAAAGGTTATGCCCTGGCCGGCCTGTACCTGCCCCGCGTAGTTCGAATAGGCGACGGTCACTTTCCCTGCCGTACCGATCAGGCCAGCGCCCGAGAGATTGTGAAGCGTTGCGTCGTTCAGGCCAAGATCCATCGTGCCGTCGACGCCGATAGAGCCGATGAGCGAGAGATCGGCGGCAATGTCGCTATCGGTCGTATCGAGAGTGATCGGGCCTCCGACATAAAGGGAACCAACATCGATCAAACGGCCGCGCAGGGCAGCCGTGGCGCTGGTCGGGACTCCCATCAAAGATATCTGCCTGAAACTGAGAGCGCCCACATTCTGAATGGTGCCGTCGAACAGGCCGCCAAAGACATTGACGTCGGCGCCGTTGGCCACGAACGTTCCGTCGCCGTGGAGATTGACGAGGCTCGCGCGCGAGGTGGCTCCCATTTCCAGAGTCGCCCCATTGAAAATGCCGACTTCATGGTAATCGAGGAAAAGGCCTGCATTGGCGACGACGGTACCGCCGTTTATATTGTATTTCGTGGGGTCGGAGGCGCCGTAGATCTGGACGTGGTCGACGATGATCTTCCCGGTATCTGTCGCTGTTCCGAGATTGAGTGTGGAACCGTTGAGCAACTGCCTGAAGTTGACGTGAATGGTCGATGTCGGCGTGACGGAGAGGGCGCCGGTATCACCATCGCCGACGATGAGCTCGCCCTGCAAGGTGTCCTCGACGTCGACGGTGCCGTATCTGAGATGGCCGCCATCGAGCCAGGTGAAGCCGCTCAGCTCATTGCCGTTATAGATGGTCTTGTTGCCGGTGACGACTTCGTCGGCGCTTGCGCGCGATGCGGCAAGTGCGGAAACGCCTGCAAGCAAGCAGGCGTAGGTGCGGCGCGTGATGAGCTTCATGGGCTTCCGGGATACGGGGCTGTCAGTAATTTGTTCGGCCGGACCCTAGCGTCGGAGGCCGACGCGCACATTCGCAAAAGTTGCATGTTTCTGCAGTTTTTGGAGGGCGTGTCAGGCGATAACACCCTGAATTCAGGTGTCTTCCGGTGAAAGTACCGGTTCCGGTTCGCGATGCTATGCGCTAGATGATACTCCACTAACATCGTGGATCGGCGGAGCGGGATGGGATACGACTTGAAGAGCGAGTTTGCGGTTTCGCACGAAGTTGCGAAGCTGATTGCGTCCGCAGCGAAACACAAGAACCATCCGCGGTTTCGCCAGGCCGTTGCCCATTATTGCGATTCGATGAGCCAGCCGGCGCCCGAAGGTTGGCCCATCTGGAAGCTCCTCAACCAATTTAGCCGCTACTTCGCCACTTATCTTCTGATCCACAATTACGTTGCGTGGGAGCAATATGGGGAAGCCCATCCAACGGCTGCGGTACTGCAGAAGCAATCCGGGCTAAGCCCCCGTCAGACCGTCAACCTCGTGAACGCGCTCAAAGCGGGTCGCCTGGTAACGGTCGAGAGCCTTGGCAGCGACAGGCGAGTCAAGTTTCTGCGGCCTTCGCCTGAAATCATCCGCGAGATCGGGCGCTCCATGCTTGCCTACATACAAGCCGAAGGCATTTTGACGGGGGAGCCCTTGCGGGCAGGGCAGGTGGCCCGCGACCCTGATCTGCTCGCAGACGTCATTTGTCACTGCGCTCGGTTCGTCAGGGTACACGGCACGGTCATCCATCCTTTTCCGACAATTCTCAGCCTTGCCTCGAGGGACTGCGGTTATCTACTCCTGGTAACACTGATGGCTGCGCATTACCGGCGGCTCGAGGGCAGGAGCCCGATCACGCTCTCAACCAACGCGCTGGCGAAGCGTTACGATACCTCTTCTTCCCATGTCGCAAACGTCTTACGCGGCCTTAGGGATTCGGGTGATTTTTCTACTGACCGCTATGGTTTTCTCGAACATCTGAGCGCCGACTTCGTCGACGAGTTCGAGACCTGGAGTGCTTGCGAGATGTTGCATTACACTGCGCTCGCCGATGCGGCGGTTGCAAGAGGTGCCGCTCGCCCGTATCGGCATCTATTGAAGGAAACGATGGCCGGATGAGGCAAAGCGGACGCGCTCGTTGAGATTGCGACGGAACCTTCTGTGCAGAAATGTTCAAATAGCACCTAAGCTGGGCATTCACCGCCGCACTTTCTCGGCTTTACCCACATCTGCGGCAAGTCTAGGCGGGGGCAGTTCATGCTTCTGCGGAAATCGCGCTGCGACCGGATGAGAGCAAAGCTGCGAGAGATCAAGGATCGGCTGCGAAGGCTAAGAAACCGGCCAATTCGCGAGCAGGCGAAGTGGCTTCGGCAGATCGTACGAGGGTGCTATCAGTATCACGCGATATCTGCCAATCTGTCCAGGCATTCAGGGAGCATGTCATCTTCCTGTGGAAGCTGGCTTTGCGTCGTCGCGGCCAGAAGGACAGAACGACAACATCCCGCGTGGAGAAGCTTGCGGCGCAACCTCTTCTCTCATGCCCCCCGCGCCAGACCATGCTCCACGAGCTTGTCGATGACCTCGGCATAGGCGACACCGCTTGCGGCCATCGCCTTGGAATACATGCTGATATCGGTAAAGCCCGGAATGGTGTTCACCTCGTTGACGACGAAGCGCATGTCTTCCATCAGGAAGAAATCGACGCGGGCCATGCCGTCACAGCCGAGTGCGCGGAAGGCGCGGGCGGCCATGTCGCGGATCCTGGCTTCGACGTCGGCGGGAAGCTCGGCGGGCACTTTCAGGGCAGCGCCGTTCTCGTCGAGATATTTGGCGGTGTAACTGTAGAAGCCGTGGCTTTCGGCGGGCGCGATCTCGCCGGGGCGGGAGACGAAGAGGCCGCCTTTGACATCTTCCAGCACGCTGCATTCGATCTCGCGCCCGGCGATGAATTCCTCGGCGATGAGCTTGCTGTCGTGGCTGAAGGCTTCGGCAAGGGCAGGGGCGAATTCCTGGCTGCCCGATACTTTTCGCACGCCGACGGAGGAGCCCTGGCGGGCCGGCTTGATGAAGAGCGGCAGGCCGAGCGCGGCTTCCAGCGTTTCCAGCGCCGGCGGGCTCTCCTGATCGAGCGTCACCGAGCGCGCCACCGGCAGGCCGGTCGCCTTCAGCAGTTGCTTGGCGATATCCTTGTCGAGCGCCGTTGCCGAGCCGAGAATGCCGCAGCCGGCAAGCGGCACGCGCGCCACCTGGCAGAGACCCTGGACGGCGCCATCCTCCCCATGCAGGCCATGCAGGACCGGGAAGACGATGTCGATCCTGCCGGCTTCGGATGCCTTTCCATCCGGCGCGATCGAGAGCAGCCGGCCATGGCCGCCGGGCACGAGGCAGAGTTCGGTGCCGGAGGAGGGCTTATCAAGTTCGCCGTCGGCAAAGCGGCTTTGCAGCCAGCGGCCGTCCTTGGCCACGTAGACGGGCAGGGCGTCATACCGCTCGGGATCGAGGGCGCGCATGACATTGGTGGCCGACATGACGGAGACGTCGTGCTCGCTGGAACGGCCGCCGAAGAGCACGGCGATGCGCAGCCTGGTGTGTGAAGGGCTCAAGTTATTCTCCTCATTTCAGAAGCTGACCACGATGCCTCGGTTGGCGAAGAAGCGGTCGAAGGTGGGAAGCGGCAGGGTGACATCGGCCTGTGTGGCGCGCTCATGGCCGGACGGATTGTGGAAGCGCACGCTCTCTTGATCCGCCGCCGTCACCAGCACCAAATGGCCGCCCTTGGCCGGCGGCTCGCGCTCCGGCCAGCGGATGGTGCTGCTGACCGAGGCGATGAAGAAGCTGTTTTCCGCTAGGATTTCGGGAATGGTTTGCGCTTGCACCTGTGTCCGCACGTCGGCCACAAGCCCGAAGCGTTCCCGCACGAAGGTCACGAAGGGCGCATAGATCAGCCCCTTGATCGAGGCGTCGGCCTCATTGACGACATAGCCGCCATAGGCGGTGCAGGCCCTTGCGAGCGACAGGATCGGATGCGCCTCGCCGCGCGCGGCCAGTATCATCTTCAGGCAGGCCATGCCGCAGATATTCACCGCCCAACGCGCATATTCCTCAATCGTCTCGGCGCCGGAATTCTTCCACAGCGGATCGCGGTGAAGCGCTGTCGCGCCTTCCGCCAGGACGGGCAGGGTCATCTCGGGTGACTCCCACTGGCTGAAATAGGGCACGTCGAGTTTGGGTTGGTTCATGTCGTCTCCGTCAGGCACTGCAATGCGAATCCTTCTAGAAAGTGGCTCATATTAGAAGCAATTATGATCCATTTGACAGAGCCACTTTGCCATGATCCTGTAGGCCACTTAGATCGCGTGTGGTGCGATCGACCATGAGAATAAGCCGCTTGAATGGCTGCGGGAGAGCCGATGACTGTTGTGAGAAGACGCGAAGCGCCATCGGCGGCGTTCCGGCCTGATATCGATCCCTCGTCATCGGCG
The DNA here is from genome assembly GCF_014195325.1 of Rhizobium sp. BK650. Lineage (GTDB taxonomy): Bacteria > Pseudomonadota > Alphaproteobacteria > Rhizobiales > Rhizobiaceae > Rhizobium. The sequence continues at coordinate 276,587 of NZ_JACIBK010000003.1, forward strand.
CCTTTGCCGCGACAGCTCTACCTCTCGTTACGGAATGCCGTAGCGGAAGGGCGGCTGGCTGCCGGGCAGCGGCTGCTCTCGACGCGGCTTGCCGCAACGGAATGGGGAATTTCGCGCGGCGTCATTGCGGAGGCCTATGAAATCCTGATGTCGGAGGGTTTTGCGGTCGCCCGCCATGGCTCCGGCACCTATATCGCCTCGGCGATCCCGGAGGGCGTGTCTCGCATCGGTGACTTTGAGGGGAAGGGAGCGCCGCCCGCCCGCCGCGGCGTCTCAGTCGCTGCCACCAATATCCTGACGCGCGGGCCGAGCCTGGAGCCGCAAAAGGCGCTGCCATTCGTCACGGGCCGCATCGCCCATGACGAGCGCACGGCGCGGCTTTTGAACCGCATCGCCGTCCGCCACATGAACTATGCCTTCGAAGGTTACGGCGATATCCAGGGCGACCCGCGGCTGAGAGCGGCGGTCAGCGCCCATCTTGCCGTCTCGCGCGGGGTGCGCTGCAGCCCCGAGCAGATCTTCATCACGGCAGGAACGCAGCAGGCGCTCGACCTTGCCTTTCGCGTGCTGATGACGCCAGGTGATAAGGCCATCGTCGAAGACCCCTGTTATCCGCCGGCTCGCCAATGCCTTGTGCTGAACGGCATCGAGGTGATCGGCCTGCCGGTCGACGCTGATGGCATCGACATGGCGCGGCTGCGCGACGGTACGATCGCGCCGCCCGCCGCCTTCTACGTGACGCCTTCCAACCAGTATCCCGTCGGCTCCGTTCTCTCGCTCTCGCGCCGGCTCGGGCTGCTGTCCTATGCCGAGGAAAACGATTGCTGGATCATCGAGGACGATTACGACAGCGAATTCCGCTATCAGGGCCACCCGATCGCCTCGCTGCACGGGCTCGACAAGGCGAGCCGCGTTCTCTACACCGGCACCTTCAGCAAGGCGCTGCTGCCGAGCCTGCGCATCGGCTATCTCGTGATCCCCGCCGATCTCGTGCCCGCCTTCCGCGCCGTGCGCCCCGCCGTCGACCGGTGCCCGCCGAGCTTCCAGCAGCGGGTGATCGCCGATTTCCTGGAGGAGGGCTATTTTCCGGCGCATCTGCGGCGTCTGAGAGACAGGCTTCGCGCCTCGCGCGACATGCTGGCAGCGTTTCTGGCGGAGCGGCTGGCCGAGCATGTCGCGGTGCTGTTGCCGGACCAGGGGATCAATCTCACGGTCAGGAGCACGGGCAGCTGGGACGACGATACGGCGGTTTCCGCCGCGGCACTGGCGAGAGGCGTGGTGGTGATGCCGCTGTCGCGCATGAACGTGGTATCGACCGATCGGTCGCGGCTGCTGTTCGGTTTCTCCGGCCTTTCCGAGGCGGAGGCGGATATGGGGACACGGGTGCTGGCCGAGGTTTTCGAGAGTAGGACCTCTTAAGAACCCTCCCCAACCTCAAAAGACCCCGCCCCAAACCCCTCCCCACAAGGGGGAGGGGCTCAATCTGCCGCACGCGTTTTCCCTGCATTTGACGTTTCCGTGGGAGCGAGGCGGGTGCCCCCAGGTTAGTCCCTCCCCCTTGTGGGGAGGGGTTGGGGAGGGATTTTGACCACGCTCTCTTTTCCCCTCCGCAAGATCAGCCAAAACCGGGTTCGAGCCAGGCTTTTTTAACGTCAACCCCCACAAATCGCAGATGCCGATGACTCTTTTCACCTCCTTGAAACGTCGTTGTTGCGACCGTCGTCGAGCGGTCCGACCCGAATGAGGAATGAGAGATGGATTTGGAAGGAAAGCGAATTGTCGTCGTCGGCGGGAGCCGTGGCTTGGGGAAGGGACTTGCCGAGGCATTTGTGGCACGCGCGGCCGACGTCACCGTGGTCGCCCGAAACGTCGATGCCGTGCGAGGGGCGGCTGAGCGACCGGCGGTCACCGCCATATCGGCCGATGCAACCGATGTCGACGCGGCATGGCGGATCATGGAAGAGACGCGGCCTGATATCGTCGTCATGAATGCCGGTGCGGAGCCGCCCATGGAACGGATCGACAGGATTGGCTGGGAGGCCTTCACGACCAATTGGAATGTGGACGTCAAGGCTGCACTTCACTGGGTACAGGCCGCCCTGACCCTGCCGATGACGGCGGGCGGGCTTGTCGTCATTGTCTCGAGCGGAGCCGCCGTGCAGGGGTCGCCGCTATCGGGCGGCTATGCAGGCGCCAAGCGCGCGCAGTGGTTCATTGCAAAATATGCCGAGGGCCTGTCGGCGGAACTCGGCCTTGGCCTGCGCTTCCGGGTCATCGTTCCCCGGCAGATGTTCGTCGGAACCGGTGTGGGCGATACCGGCATTAGGGCCTATGCCCAGAAGGCGGGCCGGACATTTGCCGAGCAGGCCGCCACCTGGCCCGACATGACGCCGCGGGCTTTCGGTGATACGGTCGCCGACCTGATCGGCAGGACGGATCTCGCCGACGCCATGATCTACGCTGTGCGCGGGGATACGGGTGTGACGGTCATCGAATGACGAAAGAGGCTGCTCTCGACGCCGAAGAGAGGAAAACCCTGCTTGCCGCCCTGGCGAGTGAGGCGGACGCGCTTCGCCCCGAACTGCATCGCTATGCTTCCCGCCTAGTCGGGTCGGTCATCGACGGCGAGGACGTGATCCAGGATGCGTTCGCCAGAGTATTTGCAAGGGCTGAGCCGATCCCGCCGGGCACGCCGCTGCGCCCCTGGCTCTTTCGCGTCGTCCATAACCGAGCCGTAGATGCCCTGCGCCAGCGCAGCACGCGCCGAGCGGAACCCCTTGAGACGGCCTTCGATCTCGCCGATATCAGCGCCATCGGCCCGGAGGACGCGCTGATCCGGCAAGACACGGTGCGGGTCGCGCTCAGCCATTTTGCAGAATTGCCGGTGCCGCAACGCAGCGCCGTCATCCTCAAGGATGTCCTGGGAGAGTCGCTTGCGGACATTGCAGCGCTGTTGGACCTCAGCGTTGATGCCGTCAAGGCGCATCTGTCGCGCGGTCGGGCGAGATTGCGCACCGTCTCCGATGTGCGGTCCGAGGTTGCGCCGCCGCCAAGCCCGGAGGCTCTGAATTTTGCAGCGCTCTTCAACGCCCGGGACTGGGACGCTCTGCGCCGCCTGCTGGCCGACGATGTCAGGCTTCGTCAGGCGCGGCGGCCGGAAATCGCAGGTGCTGCCGACGTCGGCCGCTTTTTCACCTATTATGCCGAATATCCGCAGGTCAGGCTCGAACCGGCGTGGCTGGAAGGCCGGGAAATATTGCTGGTATCGGCCGAACCGTCTAACGGCCCTTCCTATTTCATGCTGATAGAATGGCGGGATCAAAAGATAAGCCTGATCCGCGACCATCGCTACGCGACCTATGTTATTGACGGTGCGGAGGTGAGGCCGGCCGCATCGCGGTGACCGGTGTCGCCCGGTTTCAACTACGATGTCGGAACGGTATGCGCCGTTATCGTATAGCCAAACGGATCGACGAAGGCGAAGTATCGCCCGAACGGACCGTCCTTCGGCGGGAAAGCGATGGGCACGTCGCGCTCGCTGAGATGAGCGTGCAGTTCGTCAGCGTCGTCGCAGCCAAACCAGATCGCGATGCCGACCCCGAGCCTGTCCTTATCATCAAGGTCCTCGATCGGCGTGCGGACGGCGAACGGGATAGGCTGCGTTTCGAAAACGACCGCTCCCGGAGGAGCTTTTGCCGCCGGCGTGAGCCCGACAATGTCCTGATAGAAGGTCCGTGCGGCGTCCAGATCCTTCGTCTGGATTCCGATGAAATCCGGTCCAATGAGGCGAGGCATGAGCTATCTTTCCTTTTTATACCCGACGCTGTATCGTCAGGGCCCTGATATAATGTAAGGGCCCTGATATGTCCAGCCTGATCGATCCGCCTGTTGATGATACCTACCGCTCGCTCGGATATGCGCTGAAGCGGGCGCAACAGGCGCTGCGAGGCCATCTCGACACGGAACTCAGAAGCATCGGCTTGACGACTCCGCAATATTCGGTCCTGGCGGGACTCGAGATCAGCGCGGGCTTGTCGAGCGCGGAGCTGGCGCGGCGGGCCTTCGTGACACCGCAGACGATGCAGTCCATCATCGCGACACTCGAACGGGATGGTCTCGTCACGCGAACAGCCCACCCGGTCCATGGAAGAGTCCTGACAACGGAACTGACGCCGGCCGGGCGGTCGGCATTGCGCGCGGCTCACCAGATTGTCGCTGATGCCGAAGCGCTGGCCCGAAACGCCGTTGCGCCGAGCGATCCGGAGATCATTTATTCAGCCTTGTTGCGGATAGCAGAGGCCATGCGGTGAAGGAGACCCGCGGCTCGACCCCGGTCAAATGCCCGAAGGGCGGACGAGGGGGCTTCACGCGTCCGCCTTTACCACTTCACGCGCAAGCCGGCAGTGCCGCTGAGCGCGTAGCTGTCGCCGAAGTCTTTCAGCGAGGATTTTGCGGCGACTTCGCCGTAGAGAGAGAACCGTTCCTCACTCCAACTGTAGCTGCCGCCGAGGGTCAGGCCAGCCCAGACCGGATCGTTCTTGCTTTCGAAACCGGAGCCGGAGACATCGACTGCAGTGCCATCCAGGAACTCGCCGTAGAGATTTGCGATGCCGTAGATTTTCGCCCGCGCCGTCTGGCCGTCGGCGCGCTGGACGTTTTCCTCGCGGTCGAGCGCTACGCCGAGCCGGCCGAGCAGGCTGTCGCAGTCGTGGAGCGAAACACGTGCGCCGAACCGATCGTTGAACGTGTCGAAATCGACGGAGGAATAGACGAGCTGTGCCTGGGGCGTGATCGACCATGGGCCGGAGGCTGCAAAGCGCCGGCCGGCCTCGAGGCTCAGCGCATAGCCGAAGCCGTTGTTGCCGCTTTCCATGGCGCCGTCGACGAGATCGGATTTCAGGTCGGTGTCATACCAGGTGGCCTGGCTCTGGGCGTCGACATAGAAGCCGTTGTCGCCATACCAGGTGAGCGTGGCGCCGAGTCCGAAACCTGATGCGTCGATATCGCCATTGCCGTAGAGGGAGTCGATACTGCCTGAAATCGTGCCGTAATGGACGGTCAGGCCGCTGATCAGCCGGTCGCCCTTGTCCTGATAGAGCTCGCCGTCGAGACCGCCCTCCAGCTTGAACAGGTTGTAATCGTAGCTATCGACGGTCGTGCCTTTGTCCGGCTCGATGCCGGCATGCATGCCCTCGGTGCGCAGCCAGACATTGTCAGGTCCTCTGGCCGATGCCGCCGCGCTATCTCCAGGCCAATAGCGGCCGCCGAGGCGCTGCTGCAGCGTCGACAATCCGTTGAGGGCGAGCAGCAGTTGTGGATAGGCTTCGTAAAGGGGAACGCCCGGCTGGTAGACGGGTCCGATCACCGCTCCGGCGGGATCGATAAGCGCCGAGCGAAGATACCAGTCGCCGTCGGCAGGTGTCGATATGCCGTTCTGGTACAGCCGGTAGGCATAGGCGCCGCCGACGACGGCCTGATCGCCCTGGAAGACATAGTCGCCGAGCAGTGAAAATGTTCCGGCCGAGGTGCCGCCGACATCGACGATCTTGATGCCCTCGACGGTCTGCGCGCCACCGCCGCCGAGATTGGTGACGCGCACATTGGTCGTGCCTGCCGTATTGCCGGTGACGACGAGGCGGTCGGTCGGCGAGGCATCGCCGCCGAGCACGCTCTCGATATCGAGCGTACCGCCATTGCCGGTATAGTTGCCTGATATTGTCAGCGTACCGATCGAATTGCCGGGGGCGACCATGCCGGAATTGCTGACATCGCCGATGATGGTTCCGCTACCGCCGAGCCTGCCGAAATTGGTGATGTTGCCGATGACGCTTGCTGGCGCGCTATGGTCGCCGACAAGCAGCGTGCCGTCATAGATCGTCCAGTTCGTCGCCACCGTGCCGTTGCCGGTCAGAAGCCAGGTGCTGCTGCCGGTCTTCTCGAACGTGTCGAAGTTGCGGTATTGCTGGGCGGCACCGATCTTCGAGACATCGAAGCTGTCACTGCCGGTGCCGCCGAGGCGCAGCGTATCGGTCAGCGTGGCGCTGGCGATGACATTGCCGATGATGTTGGAGCCCGCGTGAAGCTCCAGGGTTATGGAGCCTGCCGCGGTGTTCATGTGGATGGCGTCGGCCGCCCCGGCGCCGGCTTGAATGGTTCCGCTGTTGACGATCAAAGCGTCCGGGAGCTGGACGCCGATCGCAGGGGAATTGCTGCCACCCGCGATCAAGCCGTTATTCTCAAGGCGTGTGGCGCCGGTTAGAAGATGCACGCCTTCGCCTGTCGTGGTGGCGCCATTGCCGCCGCGGATCGTGCCGCTATTGATCAGGGAGGCCGGATTCGCCACTGTCGCAAACCCACCCAGATTGACGCCCACGCCGCCAGCACCTGTGACGCTGCTTCCTCCCTGGATCAGGCCATAATTGGTGATGGTGACGGCTCGAGTCGCCGCGATTCCATGGCCGCCGAGGGCAGCTCCCGCACTGGCTCCGCCGGTCACCGTTCCGTAGTTGGTGAATGAGCCCGGTCCGGCGAACTGGATGCCTGCGCTGTTGAGGCTGCCTCCGTTGACGCCGCCGGTGATCGAGCCATTGTTGATCAGCGAAGAAGGGGTAGTGGCGTTATTGAACGAGAACCCGCGTTGATTGGTATTGCCGACGATAGCCCCGGAGAAGGTCAGTGTATTGCCATTGCTCGTCAGCATCTGCAGGCCGGTCATGGTGAAGCCGTTGGTATTGATGCTGATCGGCTTCGTGGCATTCGGCAGCGTGGCAATGGTTCCCGTAATATTGCCCGTCAGCGTGATCGTCGCGCTCCCATCGGGGTCACCATTGGCGGCTGTAACCGCGTTGGCAAATTCGGTGGCATTGCTGGCGGTATAACTGCCCGCCAATGCGGGCGAGGAGAGAAAGCATCCGATGGCAAGGGCAGCTAGGCTGACGCTCGCGAAGAGACAGCCTTTTTCAAACGTTTTCATGCTGACAATGCCAGAGCCCATGCTCGCCTCTGTAAGTTGTTTCTAATATAAACATACGATTTAAGGATGTACTTTTGTGCGCCGCTTTGGTCTCTGTCGCAAGATCGGCTGATCGTAAAGCGACTTCGACTGTGCCGAAGGCGACGGATTGTTGCAGAGCAGCAACAAAAACCTCATATGCTACGGCTTTGTAAATCAATATGTTAGGGTTTCAGTAACTTCGGGGACTGTTGCCGTCGCGAACGGGGAATCCGCGCCTTTCGACTTTGGTTCAAAGGGAGCGAATCGGCGTGGGTGCGATGATTGGCGATGGACCATCCGAACTTGAAATTGGAGAAAGGAAGTAATACCTGATAATGGACTGGTATTACAGGCTTGCGATCATGACGACAACGGTGACGGCAAAAGGGCAGGTGACGATCCCGAAAGCGGTGCGCGACTTGCTGGGGATCACGCCTGGAAGCAAGGTGGACTTTCATCGGGCTGCGGATGGCAGCGTGGTGCTGATGCGGGCTGACGAGAAAAAGCCGGCCAGCCGCTTCGAGCAACTTCGCGGGCATGCCGGAACGGGCCTGAGTACCGATGCGATCATGGCGCTCACCCGTGGTGATGCGTGACGCTCATCGATACCCACGTCCTGCTCGACCTCGTGACGAACGACCCGGTCTGGGCCGACTGGTCGATAGCTCAGCTCGAAGCGGCCAGTCTTGCGGGGTCATTGCTCATCAATGACATTATCTATGCGGAGCTCGCCGTCCGCTACGAACGCATCGAAGAACTTGATGCGTTTATCGATGAAGCGGGATTGATCCTGGCGCCTTTCCCGCGCGCTGGGCTGTTTCTGGCAGGAAAAGTATTCACGCAGTATCGCCGCGCCGGCGGGTCGCGGACCGGTGTCCTGCCGGATTTTCTCATCGGCGCGCATGCTGCAGTTCAGAGGCTGCCGGTGCTGACGCGCGATGTCGGCCGTTACCGCGCTTACTTCCCGACCGTCGAGTTGATATCACCGGCTCCATAATCGAACGAGAGCGAAATGGGTGTCAGGAACTATCTGATCGAAGGCGTTTCCGGGACCGGCAAGACTTCGGTCGCCACCGAGCTGCAGCAGCGCGGTTACCACGTCGTCCATGGCGACCGTGAGCTCGCCTATCAGGGCGATCCCCGGACGGGCGAGCCATTGAGTGGTTCCGTACTTCAGATGAACAGTCTGGATGTGGCTTTCAAGCACAAGCATCATATCTGGGATGTCGGTAAGGTCAGATCGCTTGCGGCCGATCGAAGCCACCCGATCTCCTTCTTCTGCGGCGGGTCGAGGAACTTCCATCAGTTCATCGACCTGTTCGATGGGGTTTTCGTTCTCGATGTCGATCCGGATACATTGAAGAGGCGGCTGGCCGGCAGAGGCGATGACGAGTTCGGCGGAAAGCCGGACGAGCTGGATCTGGTTCTGCGCGTGCACGCGACGAAGGAGGATATTCCCGCAAATGCGACTGGTATCGACGCTACGCGGCCGCTCGCCGCTGTCGTCAATGACATCCTGTCGAAATGCGGAGTGGTGGGCTAAGAGCCGGAGCGCTGTCATCCGGCTCGATGCGGTTGGTGGCGCGGCCTGCTCATGCCGAAGTGTCGATAATGTGGATTCCCAAGTCGCGCAGAGGACCAAGAAGGTTCTCCGGGCACTTGCTGCCGACGACGAGCCCGTCGACTTCATGCAGGCTAACAACGCCGTAGGCGGAGACGGCGCCGAGCTTTTCCCTTGAGGCAAGCACGATGGTCTCGGCGGCCTGCCGGCAAATCGCGCGTTTCACCGCCGCTTCCTCACGGTCGCCCGTCGTCAGGCCGTGCTCGGGGTGAATTCCCGTCACGCCCATGAAGTAAAGGTCTGCGCGGATCTGTGAGATCGCTTCGATGGCGACGGCGCCGACAGCTACGTTCGAATGCTTGAAGATGCGACCGCCGATCAGCTCTACGTCCACGGCCGGATGATCAAGAAGGGCGGTAACGATATCAGGGCTGTGGGTCAGCACAGTCGCCCTCAGAGCCTTCGGCAAGGCGCGCGCGAGACTGACGGTGGTCGTGCCTCCATCGAGGAAAATGATCTGTCCTTCCCGTATCATGCCGGCCGCCACCTTGGCGATCTCAGCCTTATCGTCGGTGGAGACGTTTCTGCGCGTGGGAAGATCTCCCAGTGCCTTGGATGCCGGAAGGGCGCCGCCATGCACGCGTTGAAGCAGACCCTCGCCAGCAAGCTCGCGAAGATCGCGGCGTATCGTATCCTCGGATAGACCAAGCTTCTGGCTGACCTCCTTGGCGACGACGCGGCCTTCCTTGCCGAGAATATCGAGGAGCAGCGCCTTGCGTTCGGTTGTCAGCATAATAACTCCTGCAAAAATCACGCGCCGTATATTGCACGAATTCATGTTTCGTGCAACATCGTGCATGCCCGGTCCAGCGGCGAGATGCCGAGAAAGATGTTGTTGGGCAGAGTTCGTGCATTTTCGTGCAAAGGCAATTCGGAGAACTTGAATGTCGGTGGCAGATCGGATCCGCGTCGAAGAGGTGACGACCCTTTCGGACGATTGGTATGTCCTAAAGAAGACGGTGTTCAGCTTCCGCCGGTCGGACGGCGAGTGGCAGAGGCAGAGCAGGGAGACCTACGACCGCGGCAATGGCGCGACGATCCTGCTTTGCGATCTGGACCGACGGAAAGTGCTGCTCACCCGCCAGTTCCGCTACCCGGCCTTTGTCAACGGATATGACGACCTTCTGATCGAGACGCCCGCCGGGCTTCTCGACAAGGCGACACCCGAGGAGCGCATCAAGGCGGAGGTCGAGGAAGAGACCGGATATCGCGTCACCGATGTCAGGCAGGTCTTCGACGCTTTCATGAGCCCCGGATCGGTGACCGAACGCGTGCACTTCTTCGTTGGCACCTATTCGGCCGCCGATAAGGTATCCGAAGGCGGCGGCAACGCGGAGGAGGGTGAAGATATCGAACGCCTGGAGCCGACGATCGAGGAGGCGCTGGCGATGGTCGCCGATGGGCGCATCCGCGACGGCAAGACCATCATGCTCCTCCAGTACGCGGCGCTGCACATTTTTAGGGAGACCCGCTTCTCCCGGCCCTGACAATCAGCACACTTCGCGCCGCCAGCGCGGCTCTTTGGGGCGTGTCTCATCATCAGCGGGGACAAGCCTGCGAAAAAGATTCGTGTGATCTCATCATAACGTGCAGCGGCATGGCCGGCGGAAGTAGCCGGGGCACTTCGAATCTAAAAGCCGGCGGTCTCGCGCACCTCGATCGCACCCATCCGAGCAAGCGAGTCCCGCTCCACGATCTCCATTACCTCCGCAAGGTCCTTCGCTTCGATGAGCAGGAAGCCACCCAGATGCTCCTTGGTCTCTGCGAAGGGTCCGTCGGTCCAACTCGCCTTGCCGGCGCGAACGCGCAATGTCTTTGCGGTCTTTGGGTCGGCAAGAGCATTGGAGGCGAGATAGTGGCCCGATCGTCGGAGTTCTTCATTGGAAGCCAAGGACTCCCTGTCGATCTCGGCCCATTCCTCCTTGCTGGCGGCATCAGCAAGTGTTTGATCGACGTAGAAGAGACAAAGGTAGCGCATCCGGTTCCTCCATGGTGCTGTCGATGTTAGTCGAAGTTGGACACCGCTATTCGACAAAGAGCAAAAAATATTGCCAGTTCTGCTTATCTGCTGCGAGCTGCCTGCTGCTCTGCGTGACCACTGCCTCATAGTGCTCTTGTTCGCTTCGCTTTGCGTGCTCGCCATTCTTCTTGGATATTCACCTCTGCGCCGGAGCTAGCGGATAGGAGGAACCCGTTCTCCGATCTTTCCAATGGAGATCTCCGGGGGCTCCAAGCCGATGTCACGGAGCAGGCGAGAGTCAAACCGCGAGAGCTCGTTCACGCTTTGGCGGTACCTTCGCTGACGCTTCAACAGCAGCCAAACGGCTTGCACGGTGCGCACGATGCTGAGGTGCGGCGGCTGTCGTTCGACTTGTTCGAAATGCTTGGTGGCAACCATACTTGTCTCTCCTTCGACTGGCTGACGGCACTCCGTCTTAATCGAACGGGACCGGCCGAAATCGACACGCTGGTTTCAGGAGCTTGATCCGCGGGTGACAAGACCGTGCGCGGACTATGGACATCGTTTGATGAGCGACACGATCTTGAGGGAATAGAGCCGGCCGACCTGCAGGACTTTGTGGAGGGCTTTTCATCAGAAAGGCAGCGGGGCTTACCCACCCTCAAACAAGCGACCGCCTCGCCACCTCGATCACCTTCTGCGTCAAGCCCGTTAGCCGGTCGGCGGCGAGCCGGCTGATCTGCCAGTAGAGCACGACATCGAGCGGCGTGCCTGGGATCAGTTCGACGAGGCGGCCGGCCTTGATGTAGGCCTCGGTCAGTTGGATCGGGTTCATGCCCCAGCCCATGCCGAACAGGGCGGCATCGAGAAAGCCTTGCGTGGCCGGCAGCCAGTGGGTCGGCACGTTGATGTCGGTCTTGAGCGTGCGCCGGATCCATTGCGCCTGCAGGCGGTCCTTCTGGTTGAAGGTGAAGGAAGGGGCGCGGGCGAGCGTATCGGGCGTGACCCCGTCGGGGAAATAGCGACGGACGAATTCGGGGCTGGCGACCGCGTGGTAGCGCAGGGCGCCGAGCGAGTAGCGGCGGCAGCCGGCGACCGGCTTTTCCATGCTGGTGACGGCGGCGATGACGCGGCCGCGCTCCAGCCACTCGGCCGTGTGGTCCTGATCCTCGATGGAAATGTTCAGCAGGTAATTCGAGTTCTTCGAGAAATCCGCCATGGCCTCCAGAAACCAGGCGCCGAGGCTATCGGCGCTGGTGGCGATCTGCAGCGTGACGCGCTGTTCGGGGCTGTCGCGGTCGGTGAGATCAGGCAGATGTTCGAGCAATTCGCTTTCCAGCATGCCGACATTTTCCATGTGGCGGCAGAGCCAGTCGCCCTTTTCCGTTGCCGTGCATGGCGTGCCGCGCACGACGAGGGCCGCACCCACTCGCTCTTCCAGCTGTTTGATACGCTGGGAGACGGCAGAGGGCGTGACGTTCAGGAGGGCGGCAGCCTTTTCGAAGCTGCCGGTCTGGACGACGGCGAGCAGCACGCGAAGGGCGGGATAATCGATCATGGTAAGCTGTGCTTAATTGACGTAAGGATGATTAATTAGCCTAATCCGGACGATCCGTCTATGGAGCGTGTCAACAACGCGACGGAACCCGCTGATATCATGGACATCTCGACTTACTTCCCGACCTACTTAACTGGCATGACCGTCGGCCTCAGCCTTATCGTCGCGATCGGCGCGCAGAATGCTTTCATCCTGCGGCAGGGGCTGCGCAACGAATATGTCTTCGCCGTCTGCTTGGCCTGCGCTCTCTCGGATACGATCCTGATCATCGTCGGCGTCACCAGCCTGGCGCAGGTGATAAACCTGATGCCCTGGCTCGATCCGGTCATGCGCTATGGCGGGGCGGCATTCCTCATATGGTATGGGGTGAAAAGCCTCTATTCTGCCGTCCGGTCTTCGGGCGCGCTGCAGGTTGCCAATGGGGCGGGGGCAAGCTTCGGCAAGACCATGGCCTTGTGCCTGGCGCTCACCTGGCTCAACCCGCATGTCTATCTCGACACCGTCATCCTGCTCGGAACGATCTCGACGCGTTTTGCCGGGCATCAGCCGGCTTTTGCCGCCGGCGCCGCAACGGGCTCGTTCCTGTTCTTTTTTTCACTGGGATATGGTGCTTCCTGGCTCCGGCCCATCTTTTCACGGCCGGTTTCCTGGCGCATTCTCGAAACAATCATCGCCTTCGTGATGTGGCTGATCGCGTTCAAGCTTTTGAACGGCATGTGACGGCTGCGCACAGTTCAGGAAAATCGGAATGTTCGTCGATCTGCATCACCTTGCTCTCGTCTTCACCGCCTATATCATCGCCGCAGCCAGCCCCGGTCCCAGCAACATGCGCATCATGGGGGTCGCCATGCATCAGGGGCGCCAGTCGGCGCTGATGATTGCCGCCGGTGTCGTCAGCGGCTCGCTCTTCTGGGGCTCGATGGCGGCGACCGGCGTTTCCGCCATTCTGGCGCAATACGCACAGGCGCTGATTGTCTTGAAAATATTAGGCGGTCTCTACCTGCTGTTGCTCGCCTTCAAGGCCGCCAAATCCGCCATGACTTCGGACGACAGGCAGGGCGGGGCGATCGATGCCGCCAAGGCCTCGGGTTTCGGCCTCTATCGCCGCGGCCTCCTGATGCATCTCACCAACCCGAAAGCGCTGCTCGGCTGGATCGCGACGATGACGCTCGGCCTCGGGCCGGGTGCGACGCCGGCAACCGTCGCCGTCATCCTTGCGGGCTGCGCCATTCTCAGCGTCACCATCTTCTGCGGTTATGCGCTGGTCTTTTCCACCGCGCCGATGATCCGCATGTACCGCCACGCGCGCCGCTGGATCGAGGGCACGCTGGCGCTCGTTTTCGGGGCGGCGGGCATGAAGCTGCTGCTGTCACGCGCATAAAGGCTACTCCAGATGCCGCTTTTCCATGGCCTTTCCGCCTTTCCGATCACGCCGGCTGATGCCTCCGGCGTCGTCGATACCGGTGCGCTCGCCGCAGTGCTCGCCCGCATCCAAACGGCCGGCGCCGATTCCATCGGCCTTCTCGGCAGCACCGGCGCTTACGCTTTCCTGTCGCGCCGAGAGCGGCGCCGGGCGGTGGAAACGGCAATGTCTGCTGTCGGCGGCAAGATTCCCGTCATCGTCGGCGTCGGGGCGCTCCGGACGGATGAGGCGCAGGCGCTCGCAAAGGATGCGCGGGAACTGGGCGCGGACGGCCTGCTGCTGGCGCCGGTCTCCTATACGCCGCTCACCGATGACGAGGTCTACGAGCATTTCGCCGCCGTTGCCGATGCCGCTCAGCTGCCGCTCTGCATCTACAACAATCCGGGCACGACGAAATTCACCTTCAGCGTCGAACTGATCGCCCGTCTTGCCAAGCTCGGCACAGTCAAAGCGGTGAAGATGCCGCTGCCCGCGAGTGGCGATTTCGCAACCGAGATCGCAAGTCTCCGCTCGGTGACGCCTGACGGTTTTTCGGTCGGCTACAGCGGTGACTGGGGCGCTGCGGCTGCGCTCACGGCAGGCGCCGATGGCTGGTACAGCGTGGTCGCGGGCCTGCTACCCGCCGAGGCGTTGAGGCTGACGCGAGCCGCGCAGGCGGGCGATACCAAGGAGGCGAAACGCATCGACGATGCCTTCGTGCCGCTCTGGGTGCTGTTCAAGGAATTCGGCAGTTTCCGCGTCATGTACACCATTGCCGATCTCCTCGGCCTCGGCCGATTTGCGCCGCCGCGGCCAGTGCTTGGCCTTCCGGAGGCCGCTCGTGGGCGGGTACGGGAGGCGCTTGAGAAACTGGGAGCGGCAGTCGGGCGATAGCCGCCGCTTCATCTCCCGTACTTTTCGCGGACAGCGGAAAAGAAGCGAAGATCAGTTCACTGCGTGATCAGCGGAGCCTGGTGCAGCCAGCGGTCCTGACGCAGCTGGTCGAGAACGAAGGCTGCAACGGCCGCCCGCGCAATGCTGCCGCCATGAAAACCGGAAAGGTCGGTCACCGCCTGGACCGGTGCATCGCCGGCCTTGTTGTTCAAAAGCGAGGGGCGCACCAGGGTCCAGTCGAGGCCGCTGTCTCTTACGATTGCTTCCTGTCGGTTCTTGTCGGCATAGACTTTCTTGAGGAGAAGCGGGAAGATCAGCCTGTCGAACAGGAAGCCGCCATGTCCGGCGCTGTCGCCAGCGCCGATGCCGGTGATGCAGACGAGGCGCAAGACGCGTTCGGCCTTCATGGCATCGACGAGTGCGCGCGTTGCGGTCGACAGCAGCGTGACCTCGCGGAAGGGGCTCGCCGGCGTGCCGAGCGCGCTGATGACGGCGTCGCGGCCTTGGAGAGCCTGGCGCAGGATCTTTTCGTCCCGCGCATCTCCAACGATGAGTTTGGCGCCCTTCAGGTCAGCTGCTTTCTCGGGCGAGCGCACCAGCGCGGTGACATCGTAGCCGCGCGCCAGCGCTTCAGAGACGATCAGGCGGCCGGTCGGGCCGGTTGCCCCAAGGATCAGGATTTTCGGGTGATCGGTTTCGATATTGCTCATGGCTTCGTTCCTTTTCGCGAGGCGGGAGGCCCGACATGGGGCCGTCCCGTCGTTTCCGGTTGATGATCACAGATTGCCCGCTGCGAGCAGTTCGCGGGTCCGCTTCAGCGTCGAGACAAGCGCGCTCCTGTAGCCCTTTTCGCCGTCCATCCAGGCCTGTTCGGCCTGTTCCTCAGGCCCGTTCGGTTCTTTGCCGCGCAGGCCGAGGTAGCAGTAGAAGCGCAGCTGCAGCGCGCCTTGCTCGTCCTCGAACAGTTCGTTGACGATCGCGCCTTCGCGCGGCCCGGTGGCCTGGAAGAAGGTGACCTTGCTTTCCGGCTCGAAGGTGATGATTTCGCGCAGATCCTGTCCGGCGATCGTCGCCTCGCGCACGATATGGGTGGCGCTTTCTTCCACCACGTCGCAAGCCCTGCAGAGGTTCGGCGGCAGAAACAGGCGCGCGTCCCGGGCCTTGAGAACAAGGCCTTGCCATGCCTCAGCGCGGGTAAGCGGGGTCTCGCCTTCCGGATTGACCGGAACAGTGGCACTTGAATAGATCATCGTCATATTCCTTTGCTGGGTTGAGGGCCGCCGCCGTCAGACGGAGGCGGCTATTTGAGCGGCAAAATCGCGATAGGAGCGCAGCGGGCGGCCGAGCAGCGCGGTCAGCCGCTCGACATCGCCGGCCTCCGGCAACATGCCGTCAGTTAGGAAGCGTTCTGCCATCAGGCGCATGTCGAAGGCCATCCAGGCCGGCATGAACTCCCGCAGGTTCAGCTCGAAGCCGCCTGTCTCGTCGCCGCCATAGGCGATCGGGCGGCCAAGGAGATCAGACCAGATGCCGGCGATTCCTGCGCCGGTCAGCACATCGGGACCGACGATATTGAGCCGGGTCAACGGCAGCGGTGCCGCCGCCCGTTCGCGGCGGACCAGCTCGATTGCGGCGATCTCGGCGATATCGCGGGTGTCGACCATGCCGAGGCCTTTGCCGCCGATCGGCATAGGGTAGACGCCGTAGTTGACGATGACGTCCTTGATCGTGCGGTCGTTGTCGATGAAATAGGCCGGGCGCAGGATGGTGGCGCCGAAGCCCATCTGCTCGATCATCCGCTCGACGCCGAACTTGCCGGCAAAGTGGGGCACGTTCACATAGACATCGCTGTGAATGACCGAGAGATAGACGATCCTGTCGATTCCGGCTTCGCGGGCAAGGTTGAGCGCGACGAGGGCCTGCGTGAATTCCTCCGGCACTACGGCATTCAAGAGGAAAAGGGTGGAAATGCCCGAGAGGGCGCGGCGCAGGGAATCGACATCGAGCAAGTCGCCCTGGGCAACGGCGACGCCGGCAGAGAAACTGGCCTTTGCGGGATCGCGGACGAGAACGCGCACCTCGGCGCCGCGCCTTACGAGCAGTTCTACGACATTGCGTCCGACAGTGCCGGTGGCGCCTGTAACGAGGATGGTCATGGCAATTACTCCGTGTTGGGTTGCTTGACATCCTCAAGATGGATGGTTCAGAAATGATCCGGTAGACCGTTAATCTGGACGGTTCGTCTCATGGGTGGAACAGATGGATCTGCTTGCGCTTGCCGATTTCAATCTTGTGGCTCGCCATGGCGGGTTCGGTCGCGCCGCCCGTGCCGCCGGACGTCCGAAGGCGACGCTCTCGCGCCGGGTTGCGGAGCTGGAGGCCAGCCTCGACCTGCGTCTCTTCGAGCGCGGAGCGCGCGTCCTCAAGCTGACGCAGGAGGGGCGGGCGCTTTACGAGCGCACCGGAGCCCTGCTGACCGAGCTCGACGAGACGGCGGCTGCGATCGCCTCCGGCGCTGACAAGCCGCGGGGCAGGCTGCGGATCAGCGCGCCGCTCCTGTTTTCGCAGATGGCAATGGGCAGGCTCGCCGCCGGCTTCGCGCTCGCCTACCCGGAGGTCCGGCTCGAGGTGACGACGGAGGACTGGGCAGTCGATATGGTGGAGGAGGGCTACGACCTGGTGATCCGGGTCAATCCGGATCCGGATGAGAGCCTCGTCGGGCGGATCTTCCTGCGCGACCGGCTGGTGGTCGTGGCAAACCCGGCGCTTGTCCGGCGGGCGGATGGTTCGGCGGTTCCGGCCGTCGTGCGCGGGACAGGCGATCAGACCGCCCTGGTCTGGCATGTCCGGGAAGCAGACGGCCGGTCGGACATTGCCATAGACCCGGTGCTCAGACTGTCGTCGCTGATCATGGTGCGTGACGCGGTGCGCATGGGCGTGGGCGCCGCGCGCCTTCCCATCTCGCTCGTCAGTCACGATCTTGCCGCCGGCAGGCTGGTTCATTGGGGAGATGCCGACGTGCCGGAGATCGCGCTCTGGACGCTTTATCCCTCGCGGCGGCTGCTGAGCACGCGCGTATCGGCCTTTCTCGACTATCTGAAAGCGGCTTTTCCGATGGGCACGCCGGACGAACTGGCAGCCTATATCGCCTGACCGCGCGGCGCTTGAGAGCTCTGGCTCCGCGCTCGACTGCCAGGGTCGGGACTCGTTAAATCAGAGTTGGCAGATGAGCCCTCAATCTAGCCGTCGGATTGAATGAGGCTCGACTGCCGCTCCGGCGGCGTGGCGCGCCTGGCATGCACCGGAGCAATGCCGAACTGTGCTTTGAAGGCCCTGCTGAATGCCGCGTCGGAATCGTAGCCGACCTGTCGCGCCACGTCGCTGACCCTTGAATCGGCCTGGCGCAGCAGGTCGAGCGCAAGCGTCAGCCGCCACCGGCTCTGATAGGAAAGCGGCGCCTCCTTGACCAGCGCGGAGAAGCGTTCGGCAAAGCTCGAGCGCGACATGCCCGCCACATGCGCAAGCTCGATCACGCTCCAGCGCCGGAACGGCTCGTCGTGAATGGCTTTCAGGGCGCGGCTGATGCGCGGATCGGCCAGCGCCCCCAGCCAGCCGCTATCACCGGCCTTTTCCATCTGAACCCAGGTGCGCAGGATGCGGATGACCAGCACGTCGATGAGCCGCGAGATCATGATCGACGAGCCGGGATGGACCTCCTGCGCCTCGACCATCATGAAATGGGCGAGACCCTCCGCCCACGTTGCCGTCTGGCCTCCCGCCTTCGGGATGTGGATCACGGCCGGCAGCGACGAGACGACCCATGGCATGGACTCGTTCTCGAAATGAAAAGCTCCCGCGATCAATTTGGTTCGGGCGCCATCGCCGCCGTGCCTCATGCTCAGCCGCTCGGTCGTGAACTGCTCGCCCATCAGCCGGCTCACCGCCGCCGCGGGTGAATTGCCGCCGTCGCTCAGGATATGACCCGCGCCGCGCAGCAGCATGACCAGATCTCCGGCCACGGCGCGGACCGGTGGCCCGTCGGCAGCCAGAACCGTCAGTTCGCCCTCGAGAACGACGAAAAAATAGGCCGATCCGGGCTCGAAGCGCAGCGCCCAAGGTTGTGTCAGCTCCGCCGCGAACACCAGCTCTCCCTCAAGCCTGATCAGCGTCAGCATCTGCGACAGGAGATCGACCCGGGCCGCAAGCATGCCCGCATTTCCGGACGATGGAGCATGACTTGCGGGGTTCGGGTCATGGCGTTTCATCGTTTCAAATCCTAAGTTTTGGCCGTGTTCAGCGAACAAACTACTGAACATACAGATGCTTATGAAGAATAATCGGGTGGTTCTGCCAAAACGGCCAATGGTCAGGAATATTGCAGATTATCCGGATTGAAATCAACCCCGCAGCAAGTGCAACCCAATGGAGCCCCGATGAAAAACCTCATTTTCTCCGCCCTCATGCTGTCCACCGCCGTTTTCGGTGCTGCGCCGGCTTCCGCCCAGCCGACGCTTCCCGCCGGCGTCGTCAAGAACATCGTGCTGGTTCACGGCGCCTTCGTCGACGAGACGAGCTGGAATGGCGTCGCCGCGATTCTGACGGCCAAGGGCTACAAGGTGACCGCCGTCAAGAATCCGCTGACCTCGCTTGCCGACGATGTCGCCGCCACGAATGCGGCACTCGATGCGCAGGACGGGCCGACCGTTCTCGTCGGTCATTCCTGGGCGGGCGTGGTGATTGGCGAAGCCGGCATCAATGCCAAGGTGTCGTCCCTGGTCTATGTCTCGGCCTTCGCGCCAGACAAGGGTGAAACGGTTTCGGCGCTCGCGGCAAGCGGACCGGCGACCGCGGGCGTCAAGGCCATCCGGGCCGACGACAAGGGCTATCTGACCATCAACCCGGCAGCCTTCCCGGCAGCCGTGGCGGCCGACCTGCCCGAGGATGTCGGCGCGTATCTCGCAGCCCATCAGATGCCGCTTAATCACACCGCCTTCGACGAGGTCACCAAGATCGCCGCATGGCATGTCAAGCCGAGCTGGTACGTTCTCAGTGCACAGGACCAACTCCTCGATCCGCACGCTCAAGCCTTCTTTGCCGAACGGATGAAGGCCAGGGTCACGACGGTCGACGGCAGCCATTCCTCGCTGGCGTCGCATGCCAAAGAGGTGGCTGCGGTCATCGAATCCGCTGCGGGCGCGAAATAGGCCCTCGGCAAGCGACGCCATCGGTTACCGCGCGGTGACCGATGGCGTCGTCGGCGTACCGGCAATGGCTGCATCGACCGCAGTCAGCAGGACGCGGCCCGCCCGGAATGATCCGGGCGGGCCCGATGTTGTCAGGCCTCGCGGGGTATTCGAAACCAGGCAACATAGAGAGCCGGCAGGAAGAGCAGCGTCAGCAGCGTGCCGACGACAATGCCGCCCATCATCGCGTAGGCCATCGGGCCCCAGAATATCTCCCTGGAGATCGGGATCAGCGCGAGTGTGGCCGCAGCCGCCGTCAACATGATCGGGCGCATCCGGTGCTCCGTCGCTTCGATGACGGCCTGCCAGGGTGGCATGCCCTCGCTTCGAAGCTGCTCGATCTGCACGATGAGGATCACCGAGTTGCGGATCAGGATGCCGATCAGCGCCAGGATGCCGAGGATCGCGACGAAGCCCATCGGCGAATTGCTGAAGAGCAGCGCCGCGACAACGCCGATCAGCGCGGTGGGTGCGACGGCGAAGACCAGGAAGAGCCTGCTGAAACTCTGCAGCTGGATCATCAGGATCGTCGCCATGATGAACAGCATCAGCGGCGCGACAGCAGCGATCGGCCCCTGTGCCTTGGCGCTTTCCTCGACCGAACCGCCATCGACGATGCGGTAGCCGCTCGGAAGGCCCTTGCGGAACTCGTCGACTTTCGGCTTCAGCTCGGTGACGATCGTCGCTGGCTGCGTCGGTCCGACGACTGCCGCCTTCAGCGTGATGGTCGGTATGCGGGTGCGCCGCCAGATCGTCGGCTGCTCCAGTTCGTAGTGGAAATTCGCAACCGCCGACAGGGGCACGGAGTTGCCGTTGGCGCCGCCAAGCTGGAGGTTTTGCAGCGTCTCGATCGAACCGCGTTCCGAGGTCTGGGCCCGGCCGATCACATTGACGAGATAGATGTCGTCGCGGATCTGCGTGGCCGCCGAGCCCTCGACGATGCTGTTGAGCGCCGTGGCGATATCCTGCGAGGAGACGCCGAGCTGGCGTGCCTTGTCCTGGAGCACATCGACCTTGACCACGCGCGACGGTTCGTTCCAGTCGAAGGTCATGTTTGACAGCAGCGGATGCTGGCCGACGATGCCTGCGAGCTGGTGGGAGAGCTCACGGACCTTCTGGATGTCAGGCCCGCTGACGCGATACTGCACGGGCTTGCCGACCGGCGGGCCGATGTCGAGCAGCTTGACGAAGGCGTCGGTTCCGGGGAAGGTTTTCGTCAGGTAGGCCTGCAGCTCCTCCTTGACCTTGTCGCGAACGTCGAGCCCCTTGGTGACGATGACGGTCTGGCCGAAGGAGACGTCGGGCGTCTGCACGTCGAAGGAGAGGATGAAACGTGGAGCGCCCTGGCCGACATAGCTCGTCCAGTGGTCGATATCCTTGTTGCCGGCCAGCATCTCGCTTTCGAACTTCGCCATCTGCTTGTTCGTCTCCGAAATCGAGCTGTTCTGCGGCAGGTTCCAGTCGACGATCAGTTCGGGCCGGTCGGAGGAGGGGAAGAACTGCTGCTGCACGAGGCTCATGCCGCCGATGGAGAGGGCAAACACCGCCAGCGTCGCGCCGATGGTTATCCAGCGCCAGCGCAGGGCCAGGCCGAGCAGCGATGAGAAGATCCGCGCGAAACGGCCTTTCTGCTCATGATGCGATTTCATGGTCTTCGGGAGGATGGTCACGCCAAGCAGCGGCGTGAACAGGACCGCCACCACCCATGAGACCAGGAGCGAAACGGCGATGACCACGAAAAGCGTGAAGGTGAATTCGCCAGCGGCGCTGCTGTTGAGGCCGACGGGGATGAAGCCCGCGACCGTCACCAGCGTACCGGTCAACATGGGGAAGGCGGTCGAGGTGTAGACATAGGTTGCCGCCTTTCGGAGATCGTCGCCGACCTCCAGGCGGGCCACCATCATTTCCACCGCGATCATCGCGTCGTCGACCAGAAGGCCAAGGGCGATGATCAGTGCGCCAAGCGAAATTCGCTGCATCGAGATGCCGCTATAGGCCATGACGAGGAAGGTGATCGCCAGCACCAGCGGGATGGAGATGGCGACCACCAGACCTGCGCGCACGCCGAGGCTGATGAAGCTGATCGCAAGCACAATGACGATCGCTTCAAAAAGCGCACGCGTGAAGCCGGAGACAGCCTCGTCGACGACGGCGGGCTGATCGGAGACGCGTTCGACATCGACGCCGACGGGAAGATCGGCGGTGACCTGCTTGATCTCCTTGTCGAGCGCTTCGCCGAATTCGAGCAGGTTCGAGCCTGTTTTCATGCCGATCGCAAGCCCGATCGCCGGCTGGCCGTTATAGCGGAAGAGCGCGGAGGGCGGATCGACATAGCCGCGCTTGATCGTGGCGACATCGGTCAGCGGGAAGAAGCGGTCGTTGACGCGAAGATTGATCGATTTCAGGCTTTCCTCTGAGGTGAACTGGCCGCTCACCCGCAAGGCGATGCGCTCGGGACCGGCATCGACGAAGCCCGATTGCGTCACGGCATTCTGCGCCTGCAGCGTTTCGATCACGGATTGCTGGTTGAGGCCGAGGGCGGCGATCTTGCGTGTCGAGAATTCGAGATAGATCGCCTCGTCCTGCGCGCCGATAATGTCCACCTTGCCGACATTAGGCACGGTCAGCACTTTGGCGCGCGCATCCTCGACCAGATCGCGAAGCTGGCGCTGCGTCAGCCCGTCGCTCGTAAAGGCGTAGATATTGCCGAAGACGTCACCGAAGCGATCGTTGAAGAACGGCCCGATGACGCCGCTCGGGAAATCACCCTTGATGTCGCCGATCATATTGCGCACGCGCATCCAGATGGCGTTGACATCCTTGGCCTTGGTCGTCGGCAGCAGTTCCACGAAGATGGTCGTCTGCCCGGCCACCGTTTCGCTCCTGGTGTAGTCGAGCGATTCCAGCTCTTCGAGCTTCTTTTCGACGCGGTCGGTGACCTGCTTGGTCACTTCCTCGGCCGATGCGCCAGGCCACTGCACCTGGATGACCATGGTCTTGATGGTGAAATTGGGATCTTCCTCGCGGCCGAGGCTGATATAGGAAAAGGCGCCGGCCAGAATGAAGACGATCATGAAATACCAGACGAGCGAACGATGCTCGAGCGCCCAGTCGGAGAGGTTGAATTTTTTCACGGAGAATTTTCCTCAGTCTATTCTGACGGCCTGGCCATCGACGAGTTTGTGAACACCGGCAACGACGACGCGTTCGCCCGCGCTGATGCCCTCGGCGATGCGAACGGAGCCTCCCTCGGCAAGGTCGCCGTCTATCCTGACCGGACGGATGGAAACCTTGGCGGCGGCGGTATCGACCACCCAGACAACAGGCTTTCCATCTTTCGTGAGGACGGCGGAGGAAGGCAGCAGGATGGTCGGCTGGGCGTCTACGGTTGCGGTTGCGGTGACGACGGATCCCAGACGGAAGGCCGGCGGCGGAGCGATGAGCGCTATCTTTGTGCGTCGCGTGCGCGTCGTGGATTCGGCTTCTGGGGCGATCTCCCTGACGGTGCCGCTCGTGCGGATGGTCGGGTCGAGCTGCAAGGCGACCTCGAAGGGCGAGCCGACCTTGAGGCCGTCGAAGCTTGCGACGGGAATGTCGATCACCGCGTCGCTCTGTTCGGGGCGGGCGATAGTGACGATGCTCTGGCCGGCGGAAACGACCTGGCCCACTTCGGCCGACGTGGCGGTGACTACGCCGTCGAATTCCGCCCGGAGCTGGGCATATCCCAGCTGCTCTTCGGCCTTGTCCAGATTGGCCTGCGCCTTGGCGACCGCAGCACTGGCGCTCTTGCGCCCGAGTTCGGCCTCTTCGTAGGCCGCTTCGCTTCCCGACCGGCTTTCAAGCAGGGAGCGCTGGCGCTCTTCGGTGGAAGCGGCATTCGCCAACTGCGCCTGGGCGTTGGAAAGCTCCGACTGCGAACTTTTGACCGCAAGCTCCAGCGCCAGCGGATCGATGGCGGCAACGACATCGCCCTTTTTCACGACATCGCCGACGCTGACTTTGCGCGCGATGACCCGCCCGAGCACGCGAAAGGCCAGTTGCGTCTCGATTCTCGCCTGGACAGTGCCCGGCAGGGTCAGCGCGGAGGCCGCGGTCGGCGCGACGACGACGGAGAGAACAGGGCGGGGCGGCTCTTGGCGGGCTTCTTCCTGCTTCTGGCAGGCGGTCAGCAACAGTGATGCGAGGATCGCAAGGCCGGCTGTGGTACGGATATTCATTCTACCGCTTCCTTGTCATAGGTGACGACCTCGCCCGGCCGCAGGAATTTCGTGCCGTCGACGACGACGATATCTCCGGGTGCAACACCGGCGCGTACCGCAAAACGGCCGGTCTCATAGTTGGAGACATCGACCGGGCGGAGGGATACGCTCGATGAGGCGGGATCGACGATCCAGACGGCCGGCTGGCCGCTCCTGGAGGACATGGCTGACCACGGCAGCTCGATCGCATCTTTCGCCTTCGTGCGGAAGGAGCCGACGACGGGCGCGCCGAGCTGCATGTCCGGCGTTGGGTCGAGACCCACCTTGACCCGGATCGTTCCGGTCGACGGATCGATCGTCGGCGAGATTTCGCGCACCGAGGCTTCGACCTTGCGGGACGGCGCCGAGAGGGGGCTGACGCTGACAGTGCTTTCCAGGTTGCGGCCGAGGTACAGGGACTCGAAGACGTTGAAGACGGCATCGCGCGGTCCGTCATGCGCAAGCGTGAAAATCAGCTGTGCTGCCTGAGCGACCTGGCCGACTTCTGCATTTCTGGCGGTGATGACGCCATCGGCATCGGCGCGCAGTTCCGTGTAGGAGAGCGCGTCCTGCGCCGTATCGAATTGCGCCTGTGCCAGTTTCACGCCGCCCTCGGCAGTCAAAAGGGCTTCCTGGGCCTGATCGAGTGCGGCGCGGGTGGCAACCTGTGTCCTGAAAAGGCTCTGCTGTCGGTCGAAGGCGAGTTGGGCCTGCGTTCGCTGGGCAATGGCCGACTGCAGGTTTGCGGTGGCGACGCCGAGATCGGCCTTCTGCTCTTCGGCGTCCATGCGTGCCAGCACCTGACCGGCCTTCACCGACGAGCCGACATCGACGAGACGCTCGACGATGCGCCCGCTGACCCGGAAGGACAGGTCGCTTTCCACACGGGCGCTGACCTCGCCTGTTATGGCGTTGGTTTCGACTGCCGGCGTGACCTTGGCCACGACGGCTTCCACATTTTTCGGCCTTGCCTCTCTCGCGTTTTGCTCTTCGCATGAGGCGAGCGCGGCTGCGCTCACACCCAGCCAGGCGGCAACAAGGACAGTTTTCATGGTTGACCTCTTGCATTGGTTCGGCAGACGCATAATATTGACTAACCAATCAGTCAATGAAAATTTCTTGACGCCCAGCCACGAAAAAAGCTCAAGGTGAGGCATGCCCGATACGAAAAAACTGACACGCGCCGAGCAAAAGGCCCGTCGACCGGTAGAGATCCTGGAGGCGGCGTTCGAAGAGTTCGTCGAGCGCGGTTTTATCGCGACGCGCGTCGAAGACATCGCCGCCAGGGTGGGGGTCACGAAGGGAACGGTCTATGTCTACTTCGAGACGAAAGAGCAGCTCTTCGAAGCGATGATCAGGCACATTTCGGTGCCGCTGGAAGGTTTTCTGACGCGGGTAACCGAAGAGAAGGGCACCGCAGTGGAACGGTTGCAGAAGACCATCGAGCAGATCTACGATCTCATGATCAGCGATCGCAGATTGCGCGAGATGATGCGGTTCATCATCGCCGAAGGTTCGCGCTTCCCCCAGATCGTCGACAGGCACCACGAGGCCTTCATCGATCCCCTCGATATGCAACTGCAGTCTGTCATCGATGACGGCGTAAGGCTTGGCGAATTCCGCTCGGCGCCGGCCGCGTTTTCCGACGCAGTCGTGGCTCCCGCCATCACTTTCCTGTTTTTCAAGCTCCTCTTCGACGAGCGGCGCGTGCTGGACAAAGATGCTTATGTGAAGGCGCATCTCGATCTCGTTCTGCATGGGCTGCTGGCCTGATCTGCCCTGCCGGCGCCGGCGGGGTTGCCACCCGTGGTAAAACCGCAAGATCGGTCGAGCGCATCATGTCCGCCCGCGTTTAGTTGGTGCCGCCACGGAGGATACGGAATAATGAAGGCGGCGCTTCGAAACTATCATGCCCGGATGCAGCGGGTGCTGGATTACATAGACCAGCACCTGGACGAGGATCTGGACCTGGAGGCACTGAGCGGCATCGCAGCCTTCTCGAAATTTCACTTTCACCGGCAGTTCTCCGCAACCTTCGGGTTGTCGGTGCATCGCTATGTCCAGCTTGCCCGTTTGAAGCGCGCTTCGCACCGGCTGGCTGCGAACGGTAACGAGAGCGTCACCGACATCGCGATGGACGCCGGTTACGGTGCGCCGGATGCTTTCGCCCGCGCCTTTCGGCAAAGGTTCGGGCAATCGCCTTCGTCGTTCCGGAAATCGCCAGACTGGGCTCCGTGGCTTGCGGCCTTCAGGCCTCTCGAAAACGCAAGGAGCAAGCTGATGCAGATTATCTATGAAGAAAGTGACGTGACGATCCGCGAGGTGCCTGAAACGCCGGTGGCGATCCTGGAGCATCGGGGCGACCGGGCGGGGCTTAACGCCAGCATCGAGCGGTTCATAGCCTGGCGCAAGGCGGCCGGCCTGTCACCCGAGACGAGCCCGACCTTCAACATCTTCCGTTCCCCGAGGACGCCTGCGAATCCCGCCGATTACAGCATGGATCTGTGCGTGGGGACGGACCGGCCGATCGATGCCGATGACGAGGTGATGAAATCAGGCGTGATCCCCGGCGGGCGTTGCGCCGTCATTCGCGTCGTCAGCGATACCCACAATCTGGAGCCCGCGGCACTCTACCTCTATCGGGACTGGCTGCCGGCCAGCGGCGAGGAAGCGCGCGATTTCCCGATCTATTGCCAACGGCATTTTTCCTTCTTCCCTGGTGTGCCGATCCATGAGGTCGTGGCGGAGCTGTTCCTGCCGCTGAAATAGCCCTGCAACAGCGGCCTATTGCTTCGGCCGCTGCAGTTCGTTTGCGTGATCAGGCCGGAACGTAGGTCAGCCTGATCACGTCTTCGTCGATACGATCGCTGGCCACGAGGCGAAGCCGCGGCCGGGGACCGGCGAACAGCGGTTTTCCGCGGCCGAGCACAACAGGGTGGAGGTAGAGCCGGTATTCGTCGATAAGGCCAAGGTCGCTCAGGCTCCGCGCCAGATCCGGTCCGCCGACGCCAATCTCTCCGACGAGCCGAGCCTTCAGCTCGCGTATCACCGGCTCGAAGTCATCTCCGACGAGCGTGGCATTGGGGCCGACCGATTTCAGCGAGCGCGACACGACCCATTTCGGCTGGTACCGCCAAGCAGCCGCGAAGTCTCCTCCCGCCGGTTCCCAGTCGGCATGGTCTTCGTCCCAATAGCGCATCACTTCATACAGGCGGCGGCCGTAGACGATGCCCGAGAGATTGCGCACATGATCGATAAAGTGACGGAAGAGCGCGGGGCCAGGCGCAAATGCCTGATGGTCCACGTAGCCGTCCAGTGACTGGTTCATTCCGAATACGAGCTTGGCCATGGCCTCTTCCTCCTGAGTCCCGGTTCTAATTGCATCATGCAATCGGTTTCAGCATAGCTTTGCCGGTTTTAAATCGCAATCGGTTTTGGGGCGGCCATGGACACCCTATGCTTGGGCTGCTGGCTATTGGCCCATGCACTCATGCTGCGGGTGAGGGCGCCACCCG
The DNA here is from genome assembly GCF_014195325.1 of Rhizobium sp. BK650. GTDB lineage: Bacteria > Pseudomonadota > Alphaproteobacteria > Rhizobiales > Rhizobiaceae > Rhizobium. Next base: position 304,012 of record NZ_JACIBK010000003.1, read on the forward strand.
CCTGTGAAACCTTTCGATTTGTCATCCGTTGTCGCTGTCATGACCGACGCTAAAACCCATTCGACATCGGTCGACGGCGCCAAAGCCGATGGTGCCGAGGAGACGCGCAGGGGGAAGGTGGCGGCTGCCGAGGCCGCGCCGCCGCCAGACGTTATCGAACCCGATCCGACGCTCACGCCCGAGGAGGCTGAGCGGGTGCGCAAGAAATATCTGCTGCGGCGGTTTTGGATCAGCGCTCGGGGTTACTGGGGCCGCGGCGGCGATGGTTGGGCGTGGCCGTGCACCATCGCACTGCTCGTTCTTATCGGCGCCAATGTCGGCTTCCAGTATGGGATCAATCTCTGGAACCGCAAAATTTTCGACGCCATAGAGCGGCACGACGCCGGCACTGTCTATTATCTCAGCGCCGTCTTTCTGCCGCTCGTGGCCGGAAGCGTCGTCCTCGTTACCACGCAGGTCTATGTCCGCATGATGATCCAGCGGCGGTGGCGACGCTGGCTGACGACCGCGCTAATTGCTCGCTGGTTGGCAAACGGCCGTTATTATCAGCTGAACCTCATCGGCGGCGATCACAGGAATCCCGAGGCGCGCATATCCGAGGATATGCGGATCGCCACGGAATCGCCCGTCGATTTCATTGCCGGCGTCATCTCGGCCTTCCTGTCGGCCTCGACGTTCATCGTGGTTCTGTGGACGATCGGCGGAGCATTGAGCCTGCCGATCGGCGACATGACCGTCACCATTCCAGGCTTCCTGGTCGTCACGGCGGTGCTCTACGCCCTCATCACCTCGACCACGATTGCCGTCATCGGCCGTCATTTCGTTCGGGTTTCCGAGGTCAAGAACCAGGTGGAGGCCGAATTTCGCTATACGTTGACGCATGTGCGCGAAAATGGTGAGAGCATTGCGCTGCTCGGCGGTGAAGAGGAAGAGCGCAGCGACCTCGACAAAACGTTCAGCAATGTCTTGAGGCAATGGGCGCTGCTTGCCCGCCAGCATATGCGCACGACCTTCGTGTCGCATGGATCGATGCTGGTCGCGCCTGTCGTGCCCGTCCTGCTCTGCGCCCCCAAGTTTCTCGAAGGCAACATGTCGCTCGGAGAGGTTATGCAGGCAGCGTCGGCCTTCGCCATCGTTCAGACCGCTTTCGGATGGCTGGTCGACAATTATCCGCGGCTTGCCGACTGGAATGCCTGTGCGCGGCGCGTCGCTTCGCTGATGATGTCGCTTGACGGGCTGGAGCGCGCCGAACAGAGCGACGCCCTGGGGCGCATCCAGCATGGCGAAACGAAAGGCGAGGCGATGCTGAGCCTCAACGATCTCGCCGTGTCGCTCGACGACGGCACGGCCGTGGTCAAGGAGACCCGGGTGGAGATCGAGCCCGGCGAGCGGGTGCTCGTCGCCGGCGAATCCGGCTCGGGCAAGAGCACGCTGGTGCGCGCCATTTCAGGCCTCTGGCCCTGGGGCCATGGCAGCGTCGATTTCCATCCCGACAGGCGGTTGTTCATGCTGCCGCAGCGGCCCTACATTCCGTCGGGCACGCTGCGCCGCGCCGTCGCCTATCCCAATGCCGCAGACGGCTGGCCGTTGGAGGAGATCAAGGCGGCGCTCGACAAGGTCGGGCTCAATTATCTCGACGTGAAGCTCGAGGAAGAGGCGCCATGGGACCAAATCCTGTCAGGCGGCGAAAAGCAGCGGCTCGCCTTTGCGCGGCTGCTTCTGCACCATCCCGACATCATCGTGCTCGACGAGGCGACCTCCGCCCTCGATGAAAAGAGCCAGGACAAGATGATGGAAATGGTGATCCGCGAATTGCCCGAAGTCACCATCATCAGCGTTGCGCACCGCGCCGAGCTCGAAGCCTACCACAGCCGCAAGATTATATTGGAGCGGCGTGAGGGCGGCGCAAAGCTGGTGAGCGATATCGATCTCATCCCGCGCAGGAGGAAGCGCAATGTGCTGTCACGTCTACTGGACAGCCGGCCGACGGGCGGCGTGCGCTCCGGCAATATGGCGACCTCGCAGGAGAAAAAATGAGAATCTCTCCTGGCGTCCGGCGGGCAACAGCCTCCGCTTGCTGGGAAAACGGACTATCGACAATATGTGATGCGGGCTGCAATCGGTTCAGAGACTGTCAGCCTTCACGGACATGGCGCTCTTCAACGGCAGTAGAGCGTGAGGCAATGTAGACAGCAGGATCTCTCTTGGCACCCCGTCGGCCGCCTGCACCGACAAGCCGTGGAGAAAAGCAGCGTAGAATTCGGCCAGCGCGCAGGGGTCGGCATCAGATTTCAACTCGCCTGTCTCCGACGCCTTTTTCAGACGCTCGTGTAGGGATCCAGCGCGGTCCCGCCGGTATCGGCCGAGCCGCGTGCGAACGGCTTGGCTATTGATCGTATAGTTGGTGGCCGCCATCACGATCATGCAGCCATGCGGGTGATTTGGACGCGTATAAAGCAGGACCGCATCCCGCAGAAGCCGCTTGAAGGCATCGAGAACATTCGGTTCTTCAGCCAGCGCACGAGTGGCAAATCCACCCTCGCCGGAGGCATACAGTGTGACCGCTTCCTGGAACAATGCCTCTTTCGATTCGAAAGCGGCGTAGATGCGCGCCGAAGCGATGCCCATGGCTTCGACGAGATCGGCCATCGAGACGCCTTCGTAGCCTCGCTCCCAGAAGAGGTCGCGGGCTTTGGCCAGCGCCTCGTCGCGATCAAATTCCCGCGGCCTTCCTGCCATCTTCGACCTCAATCTTTGTCACTCAACAAATAATGGCCTTGACTCGGCTACGCAAGCCTCACATTGTTTGTTGATCGACAAAGAATTGACGGAGAGGATAAATGGACCACATTGCAGAAAGATCATCGGTCGGAACCGGCACGGCAAATTTCAACCGGGCGGCTGCGCTCGCGCTCCTCGCATTTGCACAGTTGATCATCTCGCTCGATATCAACATCGTCTTCGTCGCTTTGCCCAAGATCGGCGAAGGCCTCAACTTTTCGGGTCAGACGCTGCAGTGGGTCGTCAGTGCCTACACGGTCTTTTGCGGCGGTTTTCTGCTATTCGGCGGACGTGCGGCGGACCTTATCGGCCAACGCCGGCTGTTCATCACGGCGCTCGGGCTCTATGCGGCATCCTCATTGGTGGGGGGATTGGCTCGGGTGCCCGCGGTCATCATCGCAGCGCGAGCTATCCAAGGCATTGGCGGCGCTTTTCTCTTTCCTGCCACGCTTTCGCTCGTCAACCGGCTGTTTGCGGAGGGCGCGGCGCGTAACCGGGCTCTGGCGGTCTGGGGAGGGGCCGGTGCCAGCGGTCTTACGATTGGATCGCTTGCCGGCGGTTTTCTAACGAGCGCTTTTGGCTGGCCGTCGGTGTTTTTCGTCAATGTTTTCCTTGCCTTGATTGCAATCGTCGCAGCCTTTTTCGTCATCCCGCGAGATCCGCGCGTGTCTCATGGCCGCTCCTTCGACTTGCCGGGAGCGCTGGCGGTTACCGGAGGCGCCACTCTGCTGGTGTTCGCACTCGTCCAGGGACCGGTGTTCGGATGGAATGCCGCACCGATTCTGTGGTCCTTCGCTCTATCGGCGCTTCTTCTGCTGGCGTTCATGATCATCGAGTCGCAAAGTCGCGATCCACTGATGCCTCTCAGGCTGTTTGGCAATCGCATGCTGGTGGCAAGCATGGCCATCACCTTTCTCTACATGGGTACGTTTGGGGCGCTGCCGTATTTTCTGACAGTGCTGTTTCAGGATATCCACCATTTCACAGCCTCAGAGACGGGTCTTGCTTTCCTGGTTCCCTCGCTTGCCATTGCTGCCGGCACTCAAATCGGCGAGCGCTATGCGTCACGCTTTTCGGCGCGATCGACATTGATCGCGGGAATGCTGGTAGGGGCGGCGGGCACCATTATCATGGTGAGCGGGGCATGGCCTGAAAGCAGCTACGCAGCCATCGTTCCCGGTCTGCTCGTCTCGGGGATCGGTCAGGGCGTCGTGTGGACCGCAATGTGGATCATCGCCGGTTCCGGAGTACCGGATCGCGAACAGGGCGTTGCATCAGGGATGGCGTCCACGACGATGAACATAGGCAACGCAGTTGGTCTTGCCGTCCTTGTTGGCTTTGCCAACGCCCATGCCGGTTTCGCAGAGGGCAAGATGTCCGCCGGCGATCTGGCGAGCGGCGTACGTCTTGCCTTTTGGCTTTGCGCAGCGGGTGGCGTCACCGCCACGGCTATAGCCGTGGCAGCGCTGATCCGACCGCGGCAATCGCAGTAAAGCCCCAAAGATGTCCGGGCCGGCGCGGCTACGGACGAGCGACTGCCGACAGGAATTCCTGCGTATTCGTCAGGATGGCGTCACCCATGAAGCGCAACCCGTCGATGGAGCGTTTGGCGGCCTCGGCATCCCCATAGCCGCACGCGTCTTCGATCAGGATCGGCACGATGCCGAGGTCGGCGGCATGGCGGCAGGTCGGTTCGATGCCGATTTCCATCGCAATGCCGCAGATGGCAAGCGCTGAAAGGCCGGCATCGCGCATCGCGAGTTCCAGCGGTGTTCCCTCGAAAGCCGACATGCCGAGCTTGTCGAAGACGAAATCCTGCTCCCGCGGGGGGAGTTCCGGAATGATCTGGACCGCTTCGCTGTCGCGCAGGAACCAGGGTTTCACGGCGTCCGGATCGTCGGTGCGCTGCCATGCCATCGCCATGCGCGTAGCAAACAGCCCCATCCAGGGTTTGGGCAGCGAAAGATGGCGGCAGAAGGCAATCCGCATTCCGGCGCGTCTGGCGGCGGCAACGATTTCGGCGATGCGGCGGGCGGTTTCTTCCGCGCCCGGAACCTGCCTGTAAATCCCGACCTGCATGTCGTAGACCAGCAAAGCGGCTCGGTCGGCAGAGAGCCAGTCTGCCAGTGTCGTGGGTATCGTCATCGGCGCTATCCCTGACAATAGTGACCGCCCTTAGTAGGACATGGCCATGCATTTGAACAGCGGGCGGTGCAATTGCCGCGATCCAGACGCGAGCGCTTTTGGGTGCGGTCCCGTGATTGGCGCATCCGAACAACGGCGCATGTCTGAGGGGCTGCGCATTGAATTATAGCAATGTATCGAATATATCTATTATCGGTTTCTAATAATAAAGTATTCACTGATCTGCTCTATCAATAGGTATAAACGAAAGAGGGAGGGTCCTCTGTTTATAGTCTCCGTATTGGACGAGGGTGAAGAAAGAAACTTTGTCGCCGTGGGCTTACACATCAGTGGCGGCCGGGTTCGTATCGATGTCGGCGGCGTCGAACATCAGTTCAAACTCGTCGACCTCATCGATATTCTGTCGATCGACCATCGACGTCTGCCGGTGATCGAAAGGCGCGTGGGCCCCGCGGCGCACTGCCATTGATCACGCTCTCGCGAATCAGAGCATTTCCGTCCGAACTACGAAAATGCTCTATCTCTTTGTTTAGACGCAAAACCGTTACGCACTTTTGCTCGAATTGCTCTACCCGCGATAGCACGCTCGAGGTCGGTGATACCGATCTTTTTCATCTTTTACATTGCCTGCAAAACCGCTCCGCCTTTTCCTTGTCCGGATTGACGGCGTAGGGCCGTCGTCCATCTCGAAGGCTCCAGGATCAAGGTTGGACTTAAGACAGTGACGGCGTGTTGAGGAGCTGGATGCCTGCAGGTAGAAGGTTGAATTTTAGGCAACCGGAGCTGAACCAAAAAAACATTACGCTCTTGTCGAGAACGGATCGGCTCGTACGTCTATTTCAAGTGAGGGCGCGGAAAACCATCATGCGCGCCCGTCAACTTCCGACAACAAGCATGAGATGGCCGAATGGCGGTCGCATCGTGAGACGGTCGGAATAGATCCAGGGAGCGAACACATGGACATGAGCGAATTGAGACCCGCGAAGGAACTGGCCGCGAAACGTGTGAGCAAGTTCACGAACGAAACTCCGCAATACGCCGAGGCGAGGACGGCCCTGCTTGCAGAGGAAATCGAAGTCAGGCGACATCTCACCAGGCTTGCGGAGCAGCGCCGGCGCCTGCCTCCGGGCCCCGTTGTTGAGAAGAACTATCGCTTCAGGGACGAGAACGGCAGCGAAGTCGGCTTGGTAGACCTATTCGGGCATCATGATACCCTTGTAACGTACTTCTGGATGTTCGGCCCGCAGCGCGAACGGCCGTGTCCCATGTGCACGAACTTTCTCGGCGGAGCGAACGGAAACGGCGCGGACATCAAGCAACGGGTCGCTTTCAAGATCATCGGTCGCAGCCCGGTGGCACGGCAACGCGCCTTCGCTATCGAACGCGGCTGGCGTAACCTTGATTTTATCCAGACCGTTGGCGACGACTATGCCCGAGACCTGGGTCTCCTCAACGACAACGGATCTGAAAATCCGGGGTTCACGGTCTACCAGAAGGACGGGAGAGATGTCCGCGTCTTCTACAATGGCGAGATGCCGGCCGAAGCGGCGGACCCCGGCCAGGATCCCAGGGGCGCAGTCGATATCGCACCACTCTGGAATATTCTGGACATGACGCCGGCCGGCCGCGGCACGGACTGGTACCCGAAGCTCAATTACTGAGCTCACGCGCTATCAGCCTGACAGAAGCGGAACTCGGCGGACATATTCATTGATCGACGCCCAAAAATCCGAAGTGCCATCGCATGCGAGAAAATGCGCGCGATGGCACATTTCGGAGGCACCGATAGCATCGACGGCTTCTGATGCTGACAAGACGTCGCGATACGGCTGGAACTGCGCTGTTAAGTCTTTCTCAACCACAATGGATGAGCGTGTGTAAAGTTTATCATGACTTTCCCTCGACGATAAAAGGCGTCGTGCAGATTTCAGGAGAATGTGCCGTGCCCAAAGGGTGCTCGCTCGCCGGCTTTGCCAGCCTTCTTTCCTTGTCGATTGCGGTATCGATTTCCGCGCAGGCATCCGCAGCAGAACATAGCTCGCCGATCCCTGACTGGCTCGTGGAGCACGTCGGCGAAGGAAATGGCGAGATTGCGCGCCCGGTGCTGGAGCGTGCGCGGGCGCTTTACCTCTCGCAAATCGCAGAAGGCAAAGTGAAGAACGCCTGCTATTTCGCCATGGACGCAACGCGGCCGAACGACCTGAGCAACGGGCAATCGGGCGGGCGGTTCTACATGATCTGCGAGGCAGAACATTCGTTTCGCGTGATCTCCGCCGGCCATGGCGGCGGTCGCAATCTGCCGGGCGTCGTGAACTTTTCGAACGACCGGAAATGCGCAAAAAACTTCGGCAATGCGCTGGATTCCAACCTTACCGCCGGAGGAGCGTATTTGACGAGCGAGATCAAGACGACCTTCAGAGGCTACTACCGAACAACCGCCGATCGAGAAGCGGTCCTCACCCGATCATTCGTGCAGTTCGACGGCATTGGGGAGACGGCGAATGCCAGACAGCGGGCGATTGGTGGGCATGCTGCAGCCCTTGTTTCGGGGATATGCATGCAGAAAAAGCCCGAAAGTACCTATGCCGATCGTGACGGTTTCGTTCCGCTTGGAAAGCTAGTGACCTATGCGGGCGGACGCAGCGATGGCTGCACCAGCTGGTCGCCGGCAGAAACGCCACAGGTTCTGTCGATGGTGAAAGACAATCCGACGACACTCTACATCTATCCAGAGTCCCGCGATATCAGGGCGGTCTCGCAATCTGTCGCAGCGGGTCAATCTCCCGCCCGCAGCGGACTGTATTGGAACTCTTCCTGCCTGAAGGACATCGGCTCTCCTGCTTTCTGGGCGAAGGAGAAACTCGAGCCGATTATCGTCCAGTACACTAAAAATCATCCCGCACCGCCGCCGCGTCCGGTGCCCCTCTGTGAAGCAGCGTCAAACTGACGCGAGCCTCAGCCACCTCACCATGTCGTTTTCCCTAACAGCCTTTTCCTGCCTCGGCGCCAGTGTGAGCTTTGACGACCAATCGGAGTTCAGAATAACTCCCAAAATCGCTACGCACTTTTGCTGGAATTACTCTCTACCCGCGATAGGCGCGCTCAAGATCGGCGATAACGATTTTCTTCATCTTGTACATTGCCTGCAGGACGCGCCCTGCCTTCTCCTTGTCCGGATCGGCGACCATCTGCAGCAAGGCCGTCGGACTGACTTGCCAGTAGACACCGAATTTGTCCGTCAGCCATCCGCACGGCTGTTCCTTGCCGCCACCTGATGTCAGGGCATTCCAGTAATAGTCGGTCTCAGCTTGGTCGCCGGTCTCGATCAGGAACGAAAAGGCCTCGTTATAGGGTACGCGCGAGTGGGCGTTGAGAGCGGCGACCGGCAGGCCGGTCAACTCGAAGCGGACGACCGACAATTCGGGATCGGGAAGTTCGATACGGCCGCCGACCTTCGAGTCCTTGAAGATGGACGTGTAAAACTCCATCGCTTCCTCGGCCTGCGATGCGAACCATAGATGGGGATAGATCTTCATTTCGCTTCTCCCTCAATAACCGCAGCGAGCCGCTGCCGGCCGGTCCTGCATCCGGTTTATGGACCCGTCCCAATCGCGCTCGAAGCCGATGTCGCGCAGCCGGTGATCGGAAAAACGGGCAATCTGCCGCATCGTCCATTGCTGCCGCAGGGCTGCAAACAGGCGTGCGGTTCGTCCGCCGACCGCGGCGATGAATCCTGCCATGTCTGCAATGGGCCGGCGTAGAGATATCGGCGCGATGCAGCCGCGTGCTTCGTCGTACGTATGAGAGATGGTCACAGGAACCTCCGTCTTGCTTCGATTCGTTCTGTCAGAGGCCGAATGGCCTGTCTGATAAGGCGAAGTTGCGCTGATTGAGGCTGGACGACAACCGAATATTCCTGCAGTATTTGTGAGTAGTACTCACAGGTAAAACGATGGCACGCCGACTTCCTCCGCTCACCACGCTTCCCGCTTTCGATGCTGCGGCCCGCCACCTGAGCTTTACGAAGGCCGCGGCCGAACTCCATGTGACGCATGGGGCCATCAGCCGGGCGATCCGCAATCTGGAAGAGCAGCTCGGCACGCGGCTCTTCCAGAGAGGAACCCGGTCTGTCCAGCTCACGCCGACTGGGGCCGCTTATGCTGCCGATATCGGCGCCGCGCTCGATCGGATCGGCGCAGCGACGGTCGTCGCCTCGGCGCCGCGCTCGTCCGGTATTCTCAATGTCAGCACATCGGACGGTTTTGCCGGCCGCTGGCTCGTGCCGCGGCTCAATCGCTTCCACCGCGCGCACCGCGACATCGACGTGCGGCTCTCGACCTCAGGCCTGTTTGCGGATTTCCTGCGGGACGGGATCGATATCGCGATCCGCTTCGGCGCCGGCGACTATGAGGGCGTCGTCTCGGAGTTCCTTGCCGACGAGGAGGTCTTTGCCGTCTGCAGTCCGGAACTGGTCGAGGGCGAACATCCTCTGCGGTCGCCGGCCGATCTGAAGTTTCACCGGCTCATCCATGACAATTTCCGCATCGACTGGGCGACCTGGCTCCAGGCCGCCGGCCTTGACGATATCGATCCCAGCGGCGGCTTGAGGTTCGATTCCGCCGCTTACGCGGTCGAGGCTGCCGTGCAGGGCGAGGGCGTGCTGCTCGGCAGAAGCGCGCTCGTTTCGGCCGACCTTGCTGCAGGGCGCCTGATACGCCCCTTCGACCTCGGCCTGAAGTCCAGATGGAAATATTACGTCGTTTATCCCGAGGGGGCGCTGCGCCAGAGGAAGGTCAAGGCATTTCGGGATTGGCTGTTCAGCGAAATGGCGGACGGATAAGGCAGCGACAGATGCGGCCTCCGCGCGTCAGCACCCGCTTATCGACAAAGCCAAAACTTATGCGTGAGAACGGAACCTCGAGCCGAGCCCCAAGTTTTGCCGGATGACTCTTGAAGCACATGGAGGTTTTCATGCTTCTGAAGCTCATCACAGTATCCGCTCTTTCCATCGGGCTAGCCACCTCCGCGATGGCGCAGTCAACAGGCGTCGGCGGTGGCGCAGGCGGTACCGGAGGCGGCGCAGCCGGCGCGGGTAGCGGTTCCGGCGGCGTTCTGCTCGTCCCTGGCGCCGGTGGCGCAGGCGGTGCTCGTGGCGCGTCCGGCAGCGGTCTGACCAATCCCAGTGGCGTCGGTGGCGCCGGTGCTGATACCGGAACAGGCATCGGCAATACGATGTCGCCGGATATGAACAGCACCAACAGCACGGTCCCCGATCCCGATACGACCAATCCGGGCGTGCGCGGTCCCTCCGGCACCGGCAATGGAATGGGCCGCGGAACGCCCGATTGTAACGGCATGTCCGGCACCGGTGCGGCGTCGGGACTTCCCGAATCGGATTCGTCCGCACAGTTGCGCCCGAACTGCTAGAGCGCCTTGCGTCCACGGGCGCGCAAAGGACGCTCTAACTCTTTGAATCTACGCATTGGATTTTCCGAAAATCATTCCGATTTTCGGGCCGGCGATGCAGTATGCTGACGAGAGTCAGAAAGGCCATTGCGCCAATATTTCGAACTCAATCTCCCGTTTTGCCATATTACCACCTATAGCTGTTGAAGCCATGTGGGCGAGGGGCATCGATGAAGAGATTGATTGTTTTTTCCGTCATTGCGATTGCGGCCGGCTCCGCGCGTGCGAGCGAGATTCCGTTTTTTACCAGTCCTGACGTGCCCGATTACACCGCAAGAATGATCGTGCATGAGAACTATTCGAAGGAGGGGGGGCGCCAGCGGATCGTCCAGCATCACAATGGCTGGACCCATATCGAAGAGGAAAGAGGCGATGAAACTGATGTCTATTACGGACATTTCTTCAAGAACGTGATTTTGACCGCGAACAGGAAGGATGGAGAGATCACGTCGTTTATGGTTCGCCAGGTCGAGCCGTCCCAAGATTATTATGGCATCAGGGAAGTGAAGGAAATCGACGATGTGGAGACGGTGGGCGGTGAACAGTGTCGTTGGCGTGAGTTCATTCGGGGAAAGCCACAGAAGGGATTTTCGGGGCCTTTCTATTTGAGTTGCCTGACCGGTGATGGGATCGAGGTCGCCACGAAAGTGCTCCTCTCCCGAGGTGAGGTGACATCCGAGACGCGGCTGGTCGAGCTGCAGCGCGGCCCCGTGCCCGAGACGGCGATACGACCGCCCTTACAGCTCTTCACAGCCAGCAACTGGCTGAAGCCGTTGTCGGGCTATGAGGATTACACGCCGAACGCTCCCGACTTTGATGCTAGGCTGGTCAGCGACAGATCCGAAGAGAGGCTTTTACGGCATTATCCCTGGTGGCTCCGACAGCGCAGTCGGGAGGATGGATTCATTCTGATCACAGTCTGGAACGAACGCGAAGACCAAGGTCTTCAATATTCCTTGTCCAAGGGGCAACGCGAGTTCAGAGGCGTCCGCTCTTTGGCGAACCCAGGTCAATTCTTCCGTAGGTTCGATGGGGTCTATGGAATGGCCGACATGGGAAAACAGGAGCGCCTGCTCGGCGAGGACTGCGCGTGGTTTGACCGGCAGCCCGACTCGGCCGACGCGGGCCTGTGGCAATGCCTGACCTCGGACGGTATCCCGCTCATAGACAACCATTGGTCTGGTTGGGGTGACGGCGAGATATTTAGGATCGTGTCGTTAACGCGTCGGCCTGTGCACATGGATGAAATGCAGCCGCCTCATGAATATCTCGATCCAGCCTCCTGGGGATTTGTAGGGGCACAGTAACAGCGGGATAGCCGCCTCAGCTGCGCAGAACCTCACGCTGACGTCGGTCATCCTTGCTCCCGTGATGAAATCGATAAATGTCCAGAACGTCGTCAAGATGTAGCCGTGAGCGGCAAGATCGGCCGGCACCTTCGGCGTCGGATTGTTTTCGAAATAGACGGATGAGCCGACGATGGTGGTGCAATAATCCGGCGTCAGCCGCATCGCCATCATGTCCCGGATGCAGCAAACCGCCGGGCCGCATGCCGGCATCGGCCATCCGGATGATATTGCCGGCGCCGTGACTTGGCTGGCTAGTGCGGAGGCGGCATTCGCCACAGGTCAGGCATCCTGGTGGACGGCGGCTATGCATCGGCGGGATGCACTGAGGTTCTGATCGGAATCTTCGGACCAAGAGCGTCGCCGCATTGTGCCGCGCGCCTGCGATCGTTATGCAGCAGGGCGTCGAAGGGCCTTGCTCGCGTCGGGAGATTGCGGCGCCGTTTCCCTCCGATCCTCTGCCTCGCCATCTCGGAACGTAAAATGTGGGCAGCCGCGACAGTCGCCCCGGCGCGGACAAGCGGCCGCGATGCCGGCCTCGCTGTTTGGTTTGCACATGGTTTTTTTCCAGACATTTTCGGCGATGCTGCGGGCGGAGCCCCCCGGTCCTCCGCCCGCAGCAGTCTTCACCGGCGCACACTTGCTGCCGTTCAGGCGGCCAGCTTCAGCGCGTCTGCAAGCTTGGCGAAATCGCCGGCCGACAGCCCCGGACGGACGGCGAAGTCGATGACGGCCTGGAAGATTTCCGGCGGCGCATCCTTCTTCATGGCGCCGAGAAGTGCGGCACGCTCCGCCGGATTGATCGCAGGGATCATGATGCGCATGAAGGCCATGCTCTTTTCCGGCGGCAGGGAGCCGATGATGTTCATCTCGATGCCGAAGATCTCCTGGTCGTTGAAGTGGCGCCACAGGAGAGGGCCGGTGACCGCCTCCTCCTCGTGCATATGCGCGAAGTCATCGGCGATATAGGCGGCAAAGGCGAGATAGAGCTTGCGCCCGCAGGCGGCCTTGTGCAGCGGCCAGGCCTTTTCCCAGTCGACAACAAGTTCTTCCAACTCGCGGAAGGCAGTGCGGTGGTCGTCGTGCTGCTCGTCCAGCGTGACGGTCGACACGCCCTTTTCTGCGAGCGCCACATGGATGTTGTCGTCCTCGTGCATCACGTGGGAGGCGGCAAGCATCAGATAATGGCGCAGGTCGTCGATCAGGAAGACCGTCTCTTCGACATTCTGGAAATCGGCCGTGCCGAGGCGTCCGAGCAGGTCGCAGCCGGCCTTGCGCAGGCCCTTGTGTATGGCGCCGTAAATGTCGTAACGGCCGTTGAGATCGGGGATGCTGGCAAGCGAGAATTCATGGCTCATGATGGTTTTTCCTCTCGTCGGCCGGCGCCTCCTTATGTGCGCCGGGCTGATGAGCAGGAGATAGCCGAGGCCTTTGCGAGACGCTTCCTAAAACCATCCTAAGCAAGTGAGACGATTGCTAAGAATATCCTAAATAAATATCATCGGCCGCCATGGGGGAAAAGCATTGCTCGGGCCGGAACTCACAGACTTCATAGAAAGTCCCGTCATGATATTGTTTGCGACGCGTGACGAGGCCGGCCGGCCGATGATCGGCCGCGGTTCGGGCGTGCGCGTCGACCGGCAGAGCGGGCATCTGCATTTTCTCGCCTCCCGCAGCCAGTGGCCGAGAGCCGTTGGCGAGGCGCGGGCCGGCCGGCCGATTGCCACGACTTATGTGCGGGCGACCGATTACAAGGCCTGCCAGATCAAGGGCCGGATCGTGGAGGCAGGGACGGCCGATGAGGCCCAGCGGGCACGGGGAGAGGCCTATGTCGCAGAACAGCTCGCCCGCATGATGGCGCTCGGGGTCACCCGCATGCAGCTCTCCAGCACGCTGTCGGACCAGGACCTCGTCTGCCTGACGATCGAGCCGCAGGCGATCTTCGAGCAGACGCCGGGGCCGGGCGCGGGGCGCAGGCTGACGCCGGAAGCAACCGCATGATTCCGCTCGAAAGGCTGCGGGACAGTTTCGAAGGCGTCATTCCCTCCGTCATCGCCACCACCGATGCCGAGGGAATGCCCAATATTTCCTATCTCTCGCACGTGCATTACGTCGACGAGGCGCATGTTGCGCTCTCCAACCAGTTTTTCTCCAAGACCGCTACCAATGTGGCGCGTAACGGGCTTGCGACCGTGATGGTGGTCGATGGCTACAGCGGTCAGCAGCACGTGCTGGACCTGGTATTCGAGCGGTCCGAGACGGAGGGCGAGACATTCGAGCGGGTGGCGATCCATCTGGCGATCCTGGAAAGCCGGATGAGCGGTATCATGAAGCTGCGCGCCGTCGATATCTATCGGGTGGAGGACTGCCGGGCCGTGCCAGCCGCCCATCCGCTGGTCGAGCCAGAGCCGCTCTTCCTGCCCGACCTGATGGGCAAGGTAGCGCGGCTGACTGCACGGATGTCGGATTGCGGCGATCCCGAAACGCTGCTCGACGCCACGCTCGAAGGCCTGGGCGAGCTCTTCGGCTACAGCCATTCCATGGTGCTGGTGCCGGATGGCGAACGCGGCGGGCTGACGACGATCGCCAGCCGAGGCTACGACCAGTTCGGTTTCGGCGCCGAGGTTCCGGCCGGGCGCGGCATTATCGGGCTTGCGGCCGAGCGGCGGCGCAACGTGCGGATCACCGATCTCAGCCGCGGCCAGCGCTACATTGAGGCGGTGCGGGCGATGGCCGGCGTCGAGGATGCGGCGCCGATCCCGCTTCCGGCTCTCGACAAGCCGCTCAGTCAGATCGCGCTGCCGCTTGTGGCGCGGGGCAGGCTTGTTGGCGTGCTGTTTTCGGAATCGACCGAGCGGTTCACCTTCCGCCACCGCGACGAGGAGGCGCTGATCGTCATCGCGGCGCATTTGGCCACCGCGCTCTCCTTCCTGTCCGAGGAACGCGAGCGGGCGGAGACGAACGGGCGGGAAAAGGCGGAGCCTCCCGCCGGCCAGACCGGCAGCGTGCCCGCCGGACGGCGCATCACCGTGCGCTTCTATCCGCGAGACGGCTCGCTCTTCATCGATGACGACTATCTGATTCGCGGGGTGCCGGGGCGGCTGCTCCTGCATTTCCTCGAAGACTATGTGCGCACCGGCAAACAGGATTTTCAGAACCGCGAGATCCGCCGCGACCGGCGCCTGCAGCTACCCGACTTCAAGGACAATCTGGAAACGAGGCTGATCCTGTTGCGCCGGCGGCTGGAGGAAAAGGCAGGCCCGATCACGCTCGAACGCGCCGACCGTGGCCGCCTGCGGCTGACGCTCGCCGGGTGGCCGGAGATCGAGGTGGTGGAGGAGTGAGGGTGGTGAGTTTCGGCGTTCGCCGGCCCGATGTGCGTATTTCTAATGGCCGCTTTTCGCGGAGGCTTGCTTACCTGGAGTGCGGTGCTGAAGAGGCGGCGCGTCCCTCCATTCTCCGTCATTCCTGTGACAAGCACAGGAATGACGGGAGTTTGGTGTGGGCGCGGGTGCCCCAAGCGAGGTCGTGCAGAGTGAGGTCGTGCCGTATGGTTAATCCTGCCTGAGGATCTGTCGGCCTGGTGTGACACAGGTGGAACTCCGACCCGACGCCACCCACCAGTGACCTAATCGATAATGTGATACCCACCATCGATATAAATCGTATCACCCGTAATCAGCCGCGCCGCATCATGCGCCAGGAACGCCGTCGCCATGCCGACATCGTCGATCGAGACGAGGCTGCGCGTCGGCGCCGTCTCCTGCGCCTTGTTCAACAGCTCGTCGAATTCCGGAATGCCCGAGGCGGCGCGTGTCGCCAGCGGGCCGGGGGAGATGGCGTGGACGCGGATGCCTTTGGGGCCGAGTTCGGCGGCGATGTAGCGCACCGCGCTTTCGAGGGCGGCCTTTGCGACGCCCATGATGTTGTAGTTCTTCACTACCATCTGGCTGCCGTAATAGGTCATGGTGAAGAGTGTGCCGCCGCGTTTCATCAGCGGTTCGGCAAGATGGGCCATGCGGATGAATGACCAGCAGGAAATGTCCATCGTCTTCAGGAAACCGTCATGCGGCACATCGACGACGCGGCCCTGCAGCGTGTCCTTCGGTGAAAAGGCGATCGAGTGGACGAGGAAATCCAGTTCGCCCCAGTGTTCGGAAATACGATCGAAGACCGCCTCCAGCTGGCCAGGCATTGACACGTCGAGTGGCAGGAAGATCGGCGCTTCCAGCTCGTCGGCCAGCGGCTGGACATAGGGCTTGGCCTTGTCGTTGAGATAGGTCACGGCGAGTTCGGCGCCGAGCGCGCGGAAGGCCCTGGCACAGCCCCAGGCGATCGACTGGTCATTGGCGATGCCGACCACCAGCCCGCGCTTGCCTTCGAGAAGTTTCGCCTTCACATCCGGAATCATCGTCAGCCCTCTGTTCGGTCAAAAGATCCTGCCGGCCCAATAGCGCTGTGGGCCGTCTCACGCGGTAATCAGTGCGAATGTGTGCCGGGCGATCATCAATTCCTCGTCGGTCGGCACAGAATAGAGGGCGATCCTGCTGTCGTCGCTCGAGATCAGCAGCTCGCCGGCAGCGTTTCGTCTGGGATCGAGCCTGGCGCCCAGCCAGGCAAGCTTCTTGGTGATGCGCTCGCGCATGACGGGCGAATTCTCCCCGACGCCGGCGGTGAAGACGAAGGCATCGAGCCCGCCCAGCACCGCGGCCAGCGCGCCGGTGTTGAAGCCGATGCGGTGGACGAAATGGTCGAGCGCGAGTGCGGCACCCGGGGCTTCGCTTGCCAGGAGATCGCGCACGTCGTTGCTGACGCCCGAAAGTCCTTTGAGGCCGGATTCCTTGTAAAGAAGATCCTGCAGCTCAGCCGGCGTCATGCCGCGCTCCTGCAGGAGGTAGAGAAGCACGCCGGGATCGATTTGCCCGCAGCGCGTGCCCATCGGCAGGCCATCGAGCGCCGTGAAGCCCAATGTGCTCTCCACGCTCTTTCCCTGATGGAGTGCGCATAGCGAGGCGCCGCTCCCAAGATGCGCAACGATGACCCGCCCCTTGCCGGTCATAGGTGCGACCTCGGCGAGCTTGCCGGCGACATATTCGTAGGACAGGCCATGAAAGCCGTAGCGCCGCACGCCCTCGGCGAAATAATGGGCGGGAATGGCGTAGTGATCGGTCATCGGGTCATGGCCGCGATGGAAGGCGGTGTCGAAACAGGCGACCTGGGCGAGTTGCGGCTGGTGCTCCATGATCGCGCGGATCGGAGCGAGATTGTTCGGCTGATGCAGCGGCGCAAGCGGCGTGTAGCGCTCCAGTTCCCGGAGAATCTCTTCGTCGATACGTACAGGGCGCATATGGTCGGGGCCGCCATGAACGACCCTGTGGCCGACAGCGATCAGCTGCCCCTGGTGTCTCTCGCGCAGCCATTGTCCGACGAGCCGCATCGCCGCCAGGAGATCCGGGACGGTCTCGTGCGGATAGGCTTCATCTGCAAGCCGGTCGCCGCCGGCGCTCTTGATGGTCAGGTGCGGCGCAGTGCTGATGCCTTCCATCTTTCCCTTGACGAGCCGCGTCAGCAGGTCTGCCGCGGCGAAGACCTCGAATTTCAGGCTGGAGGAGCCGGCATTGACGACGAGGATCGTGTCCATGGCATTAACCACCTTGGATCGGCGCGTTATTGCGGCGGGCTTCGGCGAAGAGGACGCCGACGGCGCAGGAGGCGAGGCGAGCCCGCACGCTGTCGGCCCGCGACGTCAGGATGATCGGCACACGCGCGCCGAGCACCAGGCCGGCGGCATCGGCCCTCGCCAGAAAGGTGAGGTTCTTTGCCAGCATATTGCCGGATTCGAGATTGGGAACGACGAGGATCTGCGCATGGCCGGCGACCTCGGACTTGATGCCCTTGATGCGCGCGGCTTCCGGATCGATCGCATTGTCGAAGGCGAGCGGGCCATCGAGAATGCCGCCCGTTATCTGGCCGCGCTCGGCCATCTTGCAGAGCGCTGCCGCTTCGATCGTCGAGGGGATTTTCGAGGTCACCGTTTCGACCGCCGAAAGGATCGCCACGCGCGGCGTGCCGAGGCCGACTGCGATGAAGAGATCGATGGCGTTCTGGATGATGTCGCGCTTAGCATCGAGGTCGGGGGCGATGTTGATCGCGGCATCGGTGATGAACAGCGTTTCGGCATGATGCGGCACGTCCATGACGAAGACATGGCTGATGCGCCGTGCGGTGCGCAGGCCGGTCGCCGAAGAGGTTACTGCGCGCATCAGCTCATCCGTGTGAAGACTGCCTTTCATCAGGAGTTCGGCGCGGCCCTCGCGGATGATCTCGACGGCCCTTGCGGCCGAGGCATCGCTATGCGGGGCGTCGACCAGTTCGAAAGGCGAGATATCGAAGCCATGCGCCGCTGCAACGGTCCGCATCTTTTGAACCGGGCCGACGAGGATCGGACGCATCAGCCCGGTTTCGGCCGCTTCGACCGCGCCGCGCAACGATGACTCGTCGCAGGGGTGGGCGACGACGGTCGTCATCTCGGGCGCCAGCCTGGCCTTGGCGATGAGCCGTTCATATTTCTCGTGCCTTCCGGTTTCGCCCGGGTTTTCCCAATCCGGCATGTGCTTTCTCCCTCTTCAACGATGCGTTCAAATGCTCCGCGTCAGGCGATATAGGAGGCTATTTCACGCGCCTGATGGCCTTGATCGGCCTGGGGCTGGCGCTTGGGCTTTCCGCCGCTGCCGGCTCTGCGACTGGCGCTAGAGGCGCTGCGGGCGGCGCTTCGGAAACGTTGAAGAGGCCGACGATATTCTGCCAGCGTTCCTCGGCCTTGCCGGACAGGGCGCCGCGGGCGCTCACGACCCCTTGAAGCGCCGACAGCGCACGACGGCGCTCTTCCTCATCCGCCGGCAGCAAACGCGGGATCGCATCGACGGCGGCCTGTTCATCGATCACGAGCATGAGGAACTGGTCGCGGATCAGCGCCTTGAATTCGGCAAGCGTCATTTTCGGCATGCCGCCCTCGGAGCGGCGCATGCGGCGGATGGCGGCAAAGCCGCGCTCGTCGGCTGCGCCACTTGCCATGGCGACATAGAGCAGGCTGCGCGCCATGCCTTCGTGCAGGCCGCCCCTGTTCATCGCCGCTTTCAGTTCCTCGATCCTGGCTTTCAGCACCTGTGCATGCAACGCGGTCTTGCTTGCGCGCCGGTGCGGCTTGTCGCTCGCCGGATCGATGCCGACGGCGGCTTGCAGGAACGGCGATCCATAGACGGCGAGGAACGTCGCCTCGCTCATCGCTTCGATCGCGTCGCGCCATGCGTCGAGCCCGGCCACGATCTGGCGCGAGGCGATCTGCTCCAGGGCGACGAACGGATTGTTCTCCGCCGCGGGATGGCGCTCTTCCTCTACGCTGACGGCAAGATCGGCAATCGGCGCCATCAGGGGGTTAAGGTCTGAGAGCAGCTCATATTGCAGCCTTAGCGGATGGAGTTGTCGCATCTGCTCGGCCGCCTGTTCCGGCACCATCGCGCGGACCCAGGGCTGGACGAAGGTGCGGTAGAGCGACAGGTTGATTTTCCGAGACTTTTGCCACCGTAGCAAAGCGCCTGTCATCTGCGGCATTGTTGCAGCCGAGCGCGCGGATATCGTCGAGCGTCCTTTCCTCGCAGCGCATGATCCAGTCGCCCTCGACGAGATCGCCGCCGACGGTCGCGTCGGTCTTGGCTTCGAAGATCGCTTCATAGAGGCCGGGCGGCAGCGCGTCGATCAGGTCAATATTGCTGGAGAATTCCCCATGTTCCTTGCGGGCGACGCCGGCGGAGACGAAGATGCCGAGATGGCCGACCTTCTCGTGCACCGTGTAGACGATCGTCTGCCCGTGCGAGCGGATTTCGTTGACGCTGTCATAGAGATCGGTGATCCAGCCGAGCGCCTGGGCGGGCGGGGTGATGTTGTCGCCTTTGGAGCAGAAGACGACGACGGGCGCGCGGATGTTCCTGAGATCGATGGCTTCTCCCTTCGAAGTCTCTATACGGCCGGCGGCGAGATTGTTGCCGACGAAAAGCTCGTCGACGATGAACTGGATTTCCTCGGCATTGAGGTTGACGTGGTTGCCCCACCATTGCTCGAAGCCGAGATAGCGCGGTGCCTCTGTATCGATCCTGGAATAGAGGGTTGTACTGTTTGGACCAGAGCGTATTGGCGGGGTTCTGGTTCTCGAAATTCTGCACCAGCCAGGCTCCGTCGAACTTGCCGTGGCCGAGATCGCCGGCTAACGCCGTCAGCCAGGAGCCGCCGAGCAGGCCGCCGGTATAGCGCATCGGATATTTGCCGCGTTCGCCCGCCCAGTAGGACAGGGGTGCGCCGGCAATGATGATCGAGCCGAAGAGTTCCGGGCGGACGGCAGCGAGCATCATGACGGCCCAGCCGGCCTGGCAGTTGCCGATCACGCAAGGTTTGGCATCGGCGTCCGGATGCAGCGCGATCACCTTTTCCAGAAAGATCGCTTCGGCAAGCGCAATATCCTCGATCGTCTGGCCTTTGACCGGCTCCGGAAGGAAGCCGATGAAATAGCAGGGGTGGCCGGCGGCAAGCGCCACGCCGATTTCGCTATCGGCCTTGAAGCCACCGATACCAGGCCCGTGACCGGCGCGCGGATCGACCACGACGAAAGGCCGGCGGGTCTCGTCGATCTCGACGCCCTTGGGCGGGACGATGCGCACCAGCGCATAGTTGACGGGCCGCTCCAGCGTGCGCCCGTCGAGCAGTATTTCGGGCGTGAAACTCAGCACATGAGGAGCCATCGCTTCGGAACTGAGCCGATATTGATTGCCGCGCTTTCGCATGACGTCCCAGAAAAGAACGCTGCGCTGGGCAGTGTCCCTGACATAATCGAGGGCCATACCGGCGGGGCCGAACTGTGTCGCAAGATCGAACTTCGCGAGATTGGAAGGATACCACACGCCAAACATGCCAAACCTCCTGGCTCACCTCTCGGCGGGAGCTCACAGACTTAATTCAGAATGCGCCAACGTATTATACGGTAGGATACGCGCCGTTTTCTGACAGCTTCCGAGCTTTGATATTCATCAAGATGTCACAAAGGAAATTGTGGTTTCTCGGCAGCCGGGAATGTCATAAACACTGGGCCAGCTATTCCTGACAGAAGACAATTTCCGATGAGACCAGAATTCCTGCGATCCGAGCTGATCGATGCGGCGCTGACCTCCGCCCGGGCCGTAGGCACGCCGCTCTGGCTCTATGAGGCCGAGCCGATCCGCGAGCGGGTCAGGCAATTGTCGATGTTCGAATGCGTGCGCTTTGCCCAGAAGGCCAATAGCAACACGCATATCCTGCGTCTCCTGCGCTCGATGGGTGTTGCAGTCGACGCCGTGTCCTTTGGCGAGATCGAACGGGCTCTGCGGGCGGGCTACGTGCCGGGAACGGAAGCGCATGAGATCGTCTTCACCGCCGACATCATCGACGAGGAAACGCTCGCCCGCGTCATCGCGCTGCGGATCCCCGTCAATTGCGGATCGCCCGACATGATCAGGCAGATTGGACGGGCAGGGCGGGGCCATCCGGTCTGGCTTCGCATCAATCCGGGCTTCGGCCATGGTCACAATCGCAAGACCAATACGGGCGGACCATCGAGCAAGCATGGAATCTGGCATGAGGAATTCGAGGACTGCCTGCGTCTCGTCGACGAATACGAGCTGACCCTGATCGGCCTTCACATGCATATCGGCTCGGGCGTCGATTACCGGCACCTGCATCGCGTCTGCCACAGCATGCTCGATGCCGTGCGTCGCGCCAATCGGCCGCTCGAGGCAATCTCGGCCGGCGGCGGGCTCTCGCTTCCCTATCGGCACGGCGACCCGGAAATCGATATTGCCGAATATTATGACGCGTGGAACAAGACGCGCCAGGAGGCCGAAAAGATCACCGGCGGGCCGTTGCGCCTCGAACTGGAGCCGGGCCGGTATCTCGTCGGCAACGCCGGGGTACTCGTCGCCGAAGTTCGCGCCGTCAAAACAGTGGCCGACAAGCATTTCGTGCTCGTGGATGCGGGCTTCAACGATCTCGCCCGCCCCATCCTCTATGGCAGCCACCACGATATCGTCTTCGTCACGCCTGAGGGAGCGCCGGTTGCCGGGCCGGTCTCGCCGATCGCTGTTGCCGGGCCGCTCTGCGAAGCGGGCGATGTTTTCACCCAGCAGGACGGCGGTTTTGTCGAGTTCCGCGATCTTCCGCTGCCTGAGACGGGCGATTTCGCGATCCTGCGCGACACCGGCGCCTATGGCGCGACAATGTCGTCAAACTACAATTCGCGGCCGCTTGCGCCCGAGGTCATGCTGGATGCTGGCAAGCTCTCGCTCATCCGCAAGCGCCAGTCGATCGAGCAGCTGCTCGAACTCGAGGCCGATACGGGGCCGCTCTGACGGTTCCGGCAACAGGACTCAATATATTTACAGTTGCGTATTTCGCAGACCGCCAGCAAAGGTATACTGTGACGCGAGCTGGTGGAGGCAGGGGGGTGGCGCATCCGCCGGGACCGCGCATGGACGATCTTGATGCGGGTCAAATACCGCATCGGGTCGATCTGCTAGGATTGTGGCAATCGATCACGGAGGCAGCCATCATGGCCATCAAGACAGTTCTGAGCATCCTGAAGAGCAGCAAATTCGAGCAGGATCTGAAGGGCGCGATCGACTTGTGCGTGGCCCAGCGCGCTCATCTGACCGCACTTGCCGTTTCCATCGGCGCGCCGCCGACGCTGGGGGAATATGACGCCGCGCTCTCGAGCGTCTGGATCGATCAGCGACAGCGGCAGATCGATGACCTCATCGAGACGGCTGCAAAAATCAAGGAGGCGCTTTCGCAGACCGATCTCTCCTTCGAGGTTCAGGATCTCTACACGGAATATGCATGGGCCGACCAGGATTTTGCCGAGCGGGCGCTTTATGCCGATGTCGTGCTGCTCGGGCCCGACGTGGTGGGTGATACGGGCCTCAAGAAGCGGATCTTCGACGGCGCGCTTTTCCAGACGCCGACACCGATCGTGATCAATCGCGGGCGACAAGCAAGCATCACCTCGCCAAGGAACGTGATACTGGCATGGGATTCCAGCGACGAGGCAGCGCGGGCCGCCCGCGAGTCGCTCGATCTCCTGCAAAAGGCCGCGGTCGTGCATGTGACCATGGTCGATCCGGATGCCCGCATGGGCGTCAACGGCGAGGAACCGGGTGCCGATATCGCGGCTTACCTTGCCCGCCATGGCGTCAACGTGCAGGTCGATCGCCTTGCCGGCGAGGGCAAGAGCGCCGACCAGATCATCGTCAGGCATGCGGTGGATATGAATGCGGACCTGATCGTCATGGGCGCCTACAACCATCCGAGATGGCAGCAGAGCCTGTTTGGCGGCGTCACCCGAAGGATGATCGAGGAGTGCCAGCTGCCGTTGTTCCTCGCCCACTGAGCAGGACGATCGAGGCGGTCAACATCAGAGGCCGCGATCGGACGGATCGCGGCCTGCTTTCTCCCCAGCCCGTTTTGAAAGTCACGGAACTCGCCTTGGTCCTGGGTCCTCTGCTTAAGCTAGAACCTGCGGAGTGGCCCGCAGATCGATCGTATTGGGCTCCCGACCTGGCTGCCAGGAAAACCAGATAGCGATCGGGCGTCGGTAATACCTGTTGAGGGCGTCGGCCGCGTCCTTCTCAAGCGCGTCCGTTCTTTCGGACTGTCGGCAACATTCCGTTCTTCGTAGATCACAGTGTCCTCCCCAGCGTTGCGATCTAACTCCAGATCATGCACGCAAACGCATCCGTCCGATACGGACCAAGGTCCGGGGGCGGTAAAGAAGAGGGCCGGGCTGCGGCGCGCGGACCGCCCGCTTGAACCGCATTGGCAGCCTCTTGGAAATCCCGCGGGTTCAAGTCAAGATGGCGCCGTTCCGGGGGAGAGGTTGATGGAGAACCACGAGCCGTTTTTGCGTGAGGCGATCGCGCTTTCGAAATCTGCGATGGAAAACGGCGACGAACCGTTCGGCTCGGTGCTGGTGAAAGACGGCGAGGTCATCCTGCGCGCCGAAAACACTGTCTTCACCGGCCGCGACATGACGAACCACGCCGAACTGAACCTGGTCAAACTGGCGGCGCAGCATTACGACACTGCTGATCTCGCCGACTGTACGCTTTATACCAGCACGGAGCCGTGCGCGATGTGCTCCGGGGCGATCTACTGGTCGGGCATCGGGCATATGGTGTTTGCGTGCTCCGAAGTGCGGCTTGGCGAGATCGCCGGGATCGGATTGAACGTGCCGAGCCGAGCGGTGCTGCAAACCGGCGCGCGCATCGTCACCGTTGACGGACCGACGAACCTCGAAGAGGAAGCCGCCGCGGTCCATCAGGCATTCTGGCCGAAACATCTGGGCAAGGCTTAGGCGGCGTGGTCAAATTTGAGTGTTGCTTTTACGCCGGTATTGCGGTCGGTGCGGCATGAGGCCAATCTCTGGTTATGTCTCAATATTCCTACATTCGCGTCCGTTGGCTTCATTCATCTTCTGATGATCCGGCAGACCTTTGGAGCGAGCTTGACGCGGATCGGGAGGAGGTTCGGAAGGTCGAAATATGGTCTGACGGACGGGTAGGCTATGCTTCCGACGCAGGAGAGATCAGTGGAACGCGGCTCGGTAAGGTTCCCGTTCCTCCTTTGAATGAGATCAACCTAGACCCGCAATTTCAGGCCAAGGCGATCACCAAGGCAGATTTTGAAACGTGCTGGCTTGACGCTATCGGAAAGGATTGATTCAAGGCTCCCTTTTGGAGGCAGGTTTGAGCCGTGGCGATCCCACCGAAGCAGAATGGCGCATTTTTGAAGGGCTTGCTGCTGACTATTGGCGAAGCGGCGGATTGTAAGGCGTATGATGTTTTGATCGACCTACCCCAGCACACCGGATGCCGACATGGTCCACCTCACCACCGCCAGATACTGGCTTAGATTTGTCCACGCCGCCTAGCTTGATCGGTTCAGCGTTGACTGGCTAGCGCAGCGCCCTGAGCGCATTCACGATCACGGCCACATCGATCGCCTCTTGCAGCAGGGCGCCCGTGACCGGCGGCAGGAAGCCGGCGCCGGCGAAGATCATGGCGACGAGCGAAAGGCCGATGCCGGCGAGAATGCTTTGGACGGCGATGGCGCGGGAACGCCTGGCGATTTCGATTGCGACGGCGATCCTGTTCAGATCGCTACGGATCAGGACGATATCGGCGGCTTCGGCGGCGGCCGCCAGATTGGTGGCGCCGACGGCAATGCCGACATCGGCGGCTGCGAGCGCCGGGGCGTCGTTGACGCCGTCGCCGACCATCATCACCCTTCCGGCCGCCCGTTCCCTGGTGATGACCTGGACCTTCTCGACGGGGGAGAGCCGCGCCTCGACCGCATCCAGCGACAGGGAACCGGCAATGGCGGCGGCGATACTTCGCTCGTCGCCGCTCGCAAGCACGATCCGGCCGAAACCGAGCTTGCGCAGCTTTCCGATGAGGTCGACGGCATCGCCGCGCAGCCGATCCTCGAAACCGATTTCGCCGGCAAGCCGGCCGTCGAGGAAGACCTTTGCCTGCATCCGGCCTTTCTTTCCGCCTTTCTGGCCGGCGGCGCGGGAGGGCTCGTCGTCCGGCGTGAAGTAATTGTCGCCGCCGACGCTCACCCTGATGCCGTCGACAAGCCCGGAAATGCCGGCGCCTGCAAGCTCCGATACCTCAGTGGGGCGTGACAGCGCGAGCCCACGCCTCTGCGCCTCCTTGACGATCGCCCGCCCGACAACATGCGACGATGCCTGATCGAGCGAGGCGGCAAAACGCAGGATCTTGTCTGCGCCTTCGGGCGCGTCGATCGAGACGACTTCCGGATCGCCCGCCGTCAGCGTGCCGGTTTTGTCGAAGACCGCGACAGAGGCGTCCGCCAATACCTCCAGCGGACCTGCGCCCTTCACCAGCACGCCCGCCTTTGCCGCCTTTGAGGTGCCGGCAGCGAGCGCGACGGGAACGGCAAGGATCAGGGGGCAGGGGGTTGCGACGACCAGAACCGCGACGATGCGCGCCATGTCGCCGGACAGGATGGCGGCGCTGGCCGCGATTGCCAGCGTCAGGAGGAGAAAAATGATCGCATAGCGGTCGGCGAGGCGCGCAATGCGCGCCTTGGAGCGCCTGGACGCCTCGACTAGCTTGACGATACCGGAATAGGTGCTGTCTTCGGCGCGGCTCTCTACCTTGATCTCGACCGCATCTCCTGCATTCGTCGCGCCGCTTTCGATCCGCGCGCCCTTCGACAGGGGAACCGGGAAGGCTTCGCCGGTCAGGACGGATTGATCGATCGATGCATTTTCCGACAGCAACATGCCATCTGCGGGCACGACATCGCCCCTGCGGATCATTAGGACATCACCCACTGCAATATCCGGAATGGCAACTTCCTCCAGCCGGTCTTGCAGCAGGCGAAGTGCCGTTCGCGGCACCTGCGCCAGGAGCGCCGACATGCCTTCGTCGGCGCGCCGATGAGCATAGGCTTCCAGAAACTGGCCCCCGGCATACATCAAAGCGACAATCGCTCCAGCCAGATATTCGCCGAACCAGAGGGTTGAGCCCATGGCGAGCGCGGCGATCAGGTCGAGACCAAAATCGCCGTTTCTGAGCTTGGCAACGATGTCGAGCAACAGAAAGGCAAGGGCAACACCGGTGCTTGCCGCTAGGGCAAGCCGGCTCGCCTCACCGAAATCCATTAGGAAAAGGAAGAAAGCGCCCGCGAGACCGAGTACCGCTGCCGCCGCCATGATCGTCGACTGCAAGCCGATGTCAGTCACCCATGCGCGCGGTTCGCCGGAAACGCCAATTCGGGGCTGAGCTTTCGCCTCGTCCAAAACGCTCATGGCCGCACGCCTCCCATTTTCCGCTTGGGCTTTCTCTTGGATGCGCAGGATCGATGCTTAGATTCATCGCCAGGCGTCCGTTATGCGCCCTTTATGCGCCCGGCAATGTGGCACAGTAACAGGATTTCTCCTTGATCTCACTCAAGCTGCGCCTGCCCGATTGGCATGACTATGTGTCAGAAGCGGTCATAGCGACATTGTCAGCGACGATTTCCCGTGTTGTCGTAGCGGAGTGTGGCCGCCTCGACCTTGTCGCCGTTGGCTGCTGCCCATGAACACAGCGCTTCAAACGGCTCCCGTAGTGAATGGCCTAGTGGAGTAATTGCATATTCCACGCCAATCGGCTGCGTTGGGAGTACGGTTCTCGTCACAAGGCCGTTCCGCTCAAGCCTCTTCAAAGCGTCGGCCAGAGCCTTGTGCGTGATCCCATCGAGACGCCGCTTGATCTCGTTGAAGCGCGAGGGTTTGGGACAGATCACTGTCAGTATCAGGATCGTCCATTTATCGGCGATCTTGTCGAGCACCGGGCGAACCCGTGCCATGTCGTCAAAGGCGGACTGAGAAAGTGCTTCCAAGCCAGTATACTCGTTCATATCTAGGCTACTTCAGGTGCGTAATTGATACCAGATATAGGACGTATATCATGACGAGACCATCAATTGAAAGGATTCACGATGGCTCGAATGAGTAACAAGGTTGCCCTGATCGTCGGGGGCGCCAAGGGTATCGGCTTGGCAGTTGCAGAGCGGCTTTCTGCCGAAGGGGCGAAGGTCTTCATTACCAGTCGCAGAAGTGAAGATGCCGAGAAGGCGGCCAAGGGTATCGGGAATGACGCGGTCGGCATTGCCGCCGATGCCAGTGTGCCCGAAGATATGGTGGAGGCTGTCGAAAAAGTGCGCGAAGCATGCGGCCGTATTGACGCGCTCGTATTGAATGCAGGCCTTTCCGAGCCCGCGCAAATCGCCGACATAACGCCAGACCACTTCGACCGCCACTTCGGCGTCAACGTCCGCGGGATGGTTTTCGGTCTGCAGGCTGCTCTCCCCGTAATGACAGGAGGTGGGTCGGTCGTCCTCGTCGGATCCATCGCCGATAGTGCGGGCTACGCTTCGTACGGAACCTATGCCGCCACCAAAGCAGCCGTTCGTTCCTATGCCCGAACCTGGACGGCAGAACTCGCGCCCAAGGGTATACGCGTCAACGTTGTTGCGCCAGGTCCAACGGATACGGAAATGATGGCTGCGGTTCCGGAAGACATGCGTGCGGCGCTTGTCGCTCCGATCCCGATGGGGCGAATGGCGCGGCCTTCAGAAGTGGCTGCGGCCGCCTTGTTCTTGTTGAGCGATGACGCGAGTTACATCGCTGGTGCCGAACTCTGCGTCGACGGCGGCTTGCGGCAGGTTTAAGCTTACCTCCAAACGCTGTACCCGATCTGAGGAGATCGGGTACAGTAATTGAAAGCGTTCGAGATGGAAAAAGACACTGGATACCGACTGCGATCATGTCAGCGACTCTGTTCTCCACGGACCCGTTCATCTCTCGTGAAGCGCCCGCTTCGGGCCGAAAGCGGCCAATAACCGGCCTGCTTGCCGATAGCATTGCCAATCGCAGAACATCGAGGCTCGCGAATGTGCTACATTGCGCCATCACGTGCTTCTGCAGCGGGAGGGATCGAGAATGCAGCGCAAGCTGGCGACGATCATGGTCGCGGATTTCGTCGGCTCCACTCCCGCGATGGAAACGGACGAAGAGGGAGCGATCAGCCGGATCGACGCCGTCCTCGAAACCGTTCGCGTGGTCGTCCAGCGCCATGAAGGCCGCGTCTTCGGCACGGCGGGCGATGCCCTGCTTGCCGAATTCGCCAGCCCTGTCAATGCGCTCCGGTCCGCCATCGAAGCGCGCGCCGAGATCGCAGCCCTGCCTGGAGCGAGCGGCGGCGATATGCGGTTCGGCCTACATGTCGCCGATGTCGTCGTCGTTGGCTCGGATCTGCGCGGCGACGGAGTGAATATCGCCGCGCGCATCGAGGCGTCTGCGCCGCCTGGCGCAATCGAGGTCTCAGGACTGCTCTACGATCAGGTCCGGCGGGTCTCGCCCTGCGGGTTCGAAGATGTCGGCGAACGGCAGCTGAAGGGAATTCTGGAGCCGATCCGGATTTACCGGGTGACCGAACTGATAGACCGTCACGTCTTTCAGTTCGCGCCGACGCGATCCGCCCCCAATGCCGTTCAGGCTCCTCGATCCAACTCGATCGCCGTGGCGCGGTTCGACGTGGCGCCCGGCGCAGTGGCGGACCAATGTTTCCTGGCGGAGGGCATTACGGACGACCTGACGCTCGAGCTCAGCCGCCTCAAGGGGCTGTTCGTCAGTTCCCGCTCGGCAGCAACCGCACTGACGACAAAAGACCCGGTCGAGATCGGCCGCCTGCTCGGCGTCGGCTACGTCATCAGCGGCTCGATCCGGCAAGCGGGCGATGACCTGCGGATCAATATTTCCCTTACGGAAACCGCGGAAGGCCTCGTCATCTGGTCGGATCGCATCAAGCGTCCATTTGGCGAGCTGCTCGATGTGCTGGATGAGATCATCGCGCGTGTTGCAGCAACCGTGTCCGGACGCATCGAGCAGTCGGAACTTGCGGCAGCGCGGCTGAAGCGGCCGGAAAACATGACGGCCTACGAGTATTATCTGCGGGGTCTCGACCATCACCGTCTGGTGGGCGTCTCGGATTTTCACATCCATGAAGCCATGGCCTGGTTCGAGCGGTCGATGGCTGCCGACCCCGGTTTCGGCCGTCCCTTCGCGATGCATGTCTGCTCGTGGAGCAACCTGCCGAGCTTCGACATGCAAAAGGCCGAACAGCAGGTTGCGCACGCGCTCGCCCTCGACCCGTCCGACCCGGAAGCCCACCGCATTATGGGCGCGATCAAGATGAAGTCGGGCGATTTCGTTTCGGCGCGTTACCATCACATTCGCGCCCATGAGCTTGCGCCGAACGACGCCTATATTCTCGGCCGCAGCGCGGCCTTCTATGTCTACGCGGGCGAGGCCGAGCACGCGCTCGAGATGCTCGATCGCGCCGAGACGCTCGATCCCTTCCTGCCGGTCTGGATCACCGAAGATCGGGTGGCGGCCCTCTACGCGCTCGGTCGTTTCGAGGAGATGATGCAGGTGGCGCTGACATTGCCCTTCCAGACCAGGCGCAAGTCGCTCTACCAGGTTGCGGCCAGCATGGCCTGCGGCGACGCCGGAAAGGCGGAATTCCTGGTTCGGGAGGCGCTTTCCCTCGATCCGGGCCTGTCAGCGGTCTACATTCGGATGCAGGAAACCTATGCGGAGGAGTCCGTCACCGAAACCCTCGTTGAGCGGAATTGCGACGCCGGCCTGCCGTCGACGCCGCGCAAGCCTGCGGCTCGGAAGAAATCGCTGTTCCTGCGATGAGGATCGCTAGGGCATCTGCTCGGCGGCTCCGGCGCGTCGTTGCCGGCCAAATCGCGCTCCCGCCCACGAGGAGTCGGGGATATTCTGAAGCGTGCCGCAATCTCTCGTCCAATTGCAGATGGGAGCTCCTTGAAAAATATCATGCGGCGATGTGACCGGTTTGCCGCTTCGTGACCTTGCCGGCGGGTCGCGGATCGATTTGGCTAGGCCCCATCGAGAGCAACCGGAGCGCCAGCATGACCAGCCTTGAGCGATGGACTGCCCACATGCCGATGTCGGACCCTGGCCTCCACGCGAAAACCATCGCCTCTTTCCCTGACGAGGTCGGGCATCTGGCCGGCATCGTTCAGGGCCTTCTGCTGCATTCCAGCTGGCTCTCGGACTATGGTCTCGACGCATCGACGCTCGGGCCGACCGCACGGCAGACCCTGTCCATTGCCGAGCGGCTTGCCGATATCATGAAGCGCGACGACCGTCCTCTCGGTCAGGCCCGCCCTGCCGACAGGCGATCCGTCGGGACGTGCCGGGATTTCGCGCTCATGCTCTGCGCTTTTCTGCGGGGCAAGGGCGTTCCTGCGCGTGTGCGCTGCGGCTTCGCGTCCTATTTCTCCGGGGGATGGGAAGATCACTGGATCTGCGAATATCAGGATGGCGAGACCGGTAGGTGGCGGCTTGCCGACGCGCAAATAGACGCGATGCTGAGGCGCAAAATGCATATCGAATTCGATGCCGCGGACATGCCCCGCAACGCTTTTCTGATGGCGGGGGAGGCGTGGTTGACGTGCCGTCGCGGCGAGGCCGAGCCCGCAAGCTTCGGGCATGAGAACACGACAGGCCTGTGGTTTCTCAAGGTCAATGTCCTGCGCGACCACCATGTCCTCAACGATCGCGTGACCTCCGAATGGGATCGCTGGCGCGAGGCGCCGGAGGCAGGCCGACTGGTCCCGCATGATGAGTTGGCATGGCTGGACGATCTCGCCTCCCGCCCGCATCAGCCGCTTGTCGCCCGCAAGCCGGACTGGCTGGCCTGAAGCACCGGCCCGAAAACGGATACCGATTTTCGGGAAATCTTGATACGTGGGTTCAAAGGGGCGAAGCGCCCTTGGTAGACGCAGTTGGATGCGCTGCGCTCTACGCCTTCAGCCGGGCGAGCTGCGGGCCGACGATCGCGGCGAACAGGTTGCGGTCGGCGAGGGCGCGGGCCGACAGCATGGCGCCATGGACCGAGGCCATCAGGATCTGCGCTTCCTCTTCGGGCGATCCGGCAAGCCGGAAGAGCTTCTGCTCGGCGCCGGCCTTCAGCACTGATGTCAGCCAGGCGGCGAGATTCTCGAAATGCCGGCGCACGTGGGATGCGACAGTATCCGGCAGCATCTGCATTTCGCTGGCGAGCATAGCGCAGACGCAGAAAGGTTCTGTCGCGTCGAGGATGCAGGTCCGCCAATAATTCACGTAGGCCTGCAGCTGCCCTGCAGGACCGGGGACGCGTTCGCGAAGCGCATTGAGGCCGGCTTCGGCGCGCTGCGTATAGCGGTCGACGAGGACCTGCACCAATTCGGCCTTAGTCGGGAAATGGTGATGGATGCTCGCCTTGCGGATGCCGATCGCATCGGAAATATCGGCATAGCTGAAACCGTTATAGCCTCCCGCCACGACGAGGTTCTGCGCCACATCAAGGATTTTTTCCGAGGTCGTCTGTTCCATGATGCTGGCCTACCTGCTGGTAGGGAGCCTGTCAAGTTTACCTGTTCGGGCGATTTCACGGATATGTGTTTGGGCCAGCACGGTTAGGCGGCCCACGGCTGGTTGACTCCCGAAATATATCTACCTACTAGTAGGAAGACAAACAAGGAGCCTGTCATGCAGAACCAATCATCTTCGCAATCGAACTGGCTGCGATCCTATTATTTCGTCCGAGCGCTGTTTTCGATCGGCTGGATTATTGCGGCCATCCTTTCAGCTACTATGTCGGGAAGCCAATCTATGCTTGCCTCCGTGCTGCTCGTCATTTATCCGGCCTGGGATGCGGTGGCGAACCTCGTGGACGCCAGGGTCAACGGCGGCCTGAAGGTCAATCCTGCCCAGTCCCTCAACGTCGCGGTCAGCACGATTACCACGGTTGCCGTCATCATTGCCGTCTTCAACAGCACCTATGCGGTCCTCGCCGTCTTCGGCGTCTGGGCGATCCTTTCCGGCCTCCTGCAGCTTTCAGCAGCCGTGAGGCGTTGGCGTTTATATGGGGCGCAATGGGTGATGGTCCTCAGCGGCGCGCAATCGACGCTCGCGGGCGGCTTCATGATCAGCCGTGCCTTTGGAACCGCAGTACCGAGCATTCTCGACATTGCGCCCTATGCAGGGTTCGGTGCCTTTTATTTCCTGCTGTCGGCAGTGTGGATGACGGTTGCGGCCTATCGGAAGGCGGCTGTGCAGGGGTGAAGGGCGCAATCCAGCGCCATGCAGGAACATCCCTTGTGGCCGTCAGAACCTGGGATTTTTAAGCATGGCATCGAGCCCACTTTCTCGGGACCATGCGCCGGACGTGCGCGTGGTCCGGAGAGCTTGGTCGGATTGCATCGATCACGAGCACCAGCGCGAGCGACGGTGCCGTTACAGGAACGCAGCTACCGCGCGTAAGCCGCGGAAATATCTATGAGGTCAAAATGCGTCGAGCAAAACCGATGCCAACAGCACCTCGGTTCCGGCGAGCCCAACAGAGCAGAACAGGGTAATGTCCTGTGACGAAGACCGGGTCCTGCTGGGGATAGAAACGAACTCGGCCAGATCGACCATTCGATTTTCGTGTCGTGTGCCGGCTAGAAAGAAAGGCGACGCGTAGGCCCGTGTTTGTTCGGGTGCATCGGTGGCTATGATCTTAGCAGTATCAGCGACGTCGAACCCAATTTCATGCCCTTCAACAAGCTTGGGGCCAACTGTGTTGACGTGAGCGCCCGGCGTCAGATCTGCAGCATGTAATTTCGGGCTCCGGCTTGACGTAGCGCAGATAACGATGTCGGCATCCGTCGTCGCTTTCGCAACACTCTCGACAGGCGTGACCTCTACATTGAGATCGCGTTGCATCTCCTGGGCGAAAGCTTTTCTGTTGACCAAATCTCGGCTGTAGACACGAACAGAGGATATCGTTCTCACTGCTACGGCCGCAGCAAGCTGAGTTCGGGCCTGGACACCGCTACCGATCACGGCAACAGATCTCGCATTCTCCGAGCTCAGATGCCGTATCGCCACGCCGCCAATTGCGCCAGTCCTGATGGCACCGAGACGTTCCCCAAGAACCAGGCCTTTCAGTCGCCCCTTATCTGGCGACCAGACAGCGACGATTTGAGACTGCTTCGAATTCTGAAACGTGTCGTACACACGGAAGCCGGCCAGTGGAGCTTCGCCAAGAATCCCTCCCACCGTGAACACCAGATCGCCGTGCTCTCCGAAGGACACGTGATGCCTTGGTGGCGATACGATCTTGTTATCGAGCCTCGCTCGAAAGGCCAGTTCCATGACATCGATTGCCCTAGCCATCACATCCTGGCCGGTGAGGTCGCTATCGCCGAGCAGTTTGACCATTACTGCGCCTTCCGATGATTGAGAGAAGTTGCCCTGATATTGCGTATCGCGGGTGTCCGGATACAAGCGTCACCGCACCCTCGGAAAAGCAGGCGGCGTGAAAAACCGCCATCGAAATGCAACTGCGGATAAGAGTCCAACCCCCGCGCCAGCTATGATTTGGGCAAGCCACCGGTCTTCGGGCTCCGGGGAAACTGCCCAGTAAAACGCTGCGAACGCGACTGCTACGACAAAAACGAGCATGGCGCGTCGAACCGTTAGCGGCCAGGCCAATACAGCGTAGAAAAGACCAATTTCAAAGCCAACGATCGCTGTCACAAACTCTGAGACGGAGTGAGTTGATGCTGCGCTATAGGTACTGATCGAACGAAACATGAGCACGAGGAACGCAATTGCAAAGGATTGCGAAGCAATAGCCGCGAGCGCCGCGCGTCCCCTGGAGTACCGGACTTTTGAATATCTGAAGAAAACCATCCGTTATCCTGACCGCGGCCCATCGAGAAAATCGCTTATGTTGTCATGCCTCGAAAGGTTCCCTACAACCTTAAGTGCACTTTAGGTCAAGAGGGTATGTTAATAGCATGCGGGGACAGAGATGAGGGGCGAGGGGGTGGCACAGGTACCTAAAGCAAACTCGGATTTTGGGGAGATGCCTACCGGGGGAGATTTCGGATCTAATTTCATACCGAGCCCTTTCCCGTTGGCAAACCACCCTCTGCGCGGCTAGTCTCACACCAACTCACCTTCCGTCGTCAGGCGTCTTCGCCAGACCGCACCATCACGAGGATACCAGCATGAGCACTATCGAAGCCGTCGCCGAGGAGGCCAAGGGCTGGCGCCGTCATATCCATCAGAATCCGGAGCTGCTCTTCGATCTGCCGGAGACGGCGGCCTTCGTGGCGGGCAAGCTCGCCGAATTCGGCTGCGAAAACGTCACGACCGGGCTTGCCAAGACCGGTGTCGTTGCCGTCATCGAGGGTACGAAGGGGCCAGGCAAGACGATTGCGCTTCGCTGCGACATGGATGCGTTGCCGATGTCGGAGCAGACCAATCTTCCCTATGCCTCCAGAAATGCCAACCGCATGCATGCCTGCGGCCATGACGGGCACACGGCCATGCTGCTTGCCACCGCCAAATGCCTTGTCGAAAACAGGGATTTCGCCGGCAAGGTTGTGCTGATCTTTCAGCCGGCGGAGGAGGGCGGTGGCGGAGCGCGCGTGATGATCGAGGAGGGGCTGCTCGAAACATTCGGCATCGACGAGGTCTACGGCATGCATAACGAGCCAGGCCTGGAGATCGGGGCTTTCGCCACCCGTGCCGGCCCTTTCATGGCGGGCGCCGACCGTTTCGTCATCACTATCAACGGCAAGGGCGGGCATGCGGCCTCGCCAAACCTCACGCGCGATCCTGTTCTCGTCAGCGCCCATATGGTCACGGCGCTGCAATCGATCGCCTCGCGCTTTACCGATCCCTTCGATCCCGTCGTCGTCTCCGTCACCTTCTCGGAGGCCGGCAACGACAAGGCACTGAATGTCATTCCCGCTTCTGTGCGCCTCGGCGGCACGATCCGCACCATGCAGCCAGAGACGCGAAAGGCCGTCGAGCAGCGGTTTCGCGATATCGTGCATGGGACCGCGAAACTGTTCGAGACGGAAGCCGAGATCGACTGGCGGCCGGGCTATCCGGTGACGGTCAACGATGCCGGCAGGACATCGGCGGTCGTTGCGGCGGCTCGGCGCGCGGCCGGGGAGGGCCGGGTGGATGCGGCGTACGAACAGTCGATGGGTGCGGAAGATTTCTCCTATATGCTGGAAAAGCGACCCGGCGCGATGATCCTGATCGGCAACGGGGATAGTGCCGGCCTGCACCATCCGGCCTATGATTTCAACGACCAGGCGATTGCGCATGGGGTGCGATACTGGCTGTCGCTGGTCGGGCAGGAGCTTGGGGGAAGGTAGGGGTGATGTTGGAGAGGTTGTGCCATGTGGTACCCCCCTCTGCCCTGCCGGGCTGCCGGGGTCGAGCCACGGGTCTCGACCCGTCCTTCGGACCCCCCACAGGTGGGGAGATCGGCAAGTGGCTTGACCTTTGCAGATCACTAACGTCGCGCAGTTTGCAACGCTCATTGATTGGGGAAGCCGGCGCGCCCAGCAAATCTCCCTCCTTGTGGGGGAGATGCCCGGCAGGGCAGAGGGGGGTGTTCCGGGCGAACCGGCGCTGAAACACTCAAAAGAAACGGCCGCATAAACGGCTGCCATTTCTCCTCGCAAAGTCCTGCCTGCCGCTGTCGGCGTTTCATCAGTCGAACAGGATCAGGCGAACAGGAAGTCGCCGGACTGCAGGACATAGGCTCCGTTGAGCAGGGCAATTCCAACAGCGCCGTCTCCTCCGGTGCCGTCGTCATCCCAATAGAGCGTGCGGTCGGAGGTATTGAAGTAGAACTGGGCCTCGGTGCCGATGGCGGTTTTGCCGAGATGGAAGTCCAGCGTGGATGCAGTCATTCCCTGGAAATCGCTGGACCGGAACGACAAGAAATCGTCGGCGCCAAAGTCGCTGATGAAAACGAAGTTCGATGGACTGGGTCCGGCGAGAACGAACGTATCGGCGCCGCCGCCGCCGGCCAGGCCGTCACTGCCGCCGCCGCTGACGAGCGTGTTGGCGGCGGCATTGCCTGTTATCTGATTGTTGCCGCTGTCGCCGATGCCGGTAACGGCGCCCGCCTGAAGGATCAGTGTTTCGGCGCCCGTTCCGGCGAGCGAATAGGTTTCGGCCGTGGAATAGATGATATCGTTGAAATCCAAGATACCGTTTCCGGTATCGTGGACGACGTCGCCGGCGCTGTCGACCTTGTATTTGTCGTTTCCATCCCCGCCATCCATAGTGTCGTCGCCGGTGCCGCCCGCGAGTATATCGTCGCCGGAGCCGCCGGAGAGCCTATCGTTGTCGGCGCCGCCATCGAGATAATCGTTGCCATCGAGACCGGAAAGCGTGTCGCTTCCCGCAGCACCGCCGAGGCTATTGTTACCGCTATTCCCCGTCATGACGTTGTCGAGGGCGTTGCCGCTCGCATAGAGATTGCCCTCCGCGACGAAGGCGAGGTTCTCGACATTGGCCCCCAGCGAGTAGCTCACCTGGGCAAGGATCGTGTCGGTACCCTGTCCTGCCAGCTCCACAACCCTGTCGGCCTGGGTGTCGACGATGTAGGTATCGTCGCCCAGGCCGCCCGTCATCCGGTCGTGGCCGTATCCTCCGTCCAGATGGTCATTGCCCGCAAGGCCTGCCAGCGTGTCGTTGCCGGAGCTCGCATATATCGCGTCGTCTGCAGGCGTGCCGACCAGGTTCTTGTCGGGATAGGTGCCGTAGATGCGGTTGCTCGGAAGCTCCACCGCATGGGCGTCGGCATCGAAGCGGACCTGGAAGATGCCGGAGTCATATCCCTGAACATCGTTGTAATCACTGTCGGATGCCCAGCTGACGATCCAACCGCCATCATCGAGCGCAGCGACCTGGGGAACATCCTTGTAGCTGTGGGTCAGCGTATTGAGCAGCGTCTCGTCGCCGTTTTTCGTCCCGTCGGCGTTAAACGCCTGCTGGTAGACGTGGTAAAAGGTTTCGCTGCTGCCGATCACCATCCAGGTCACCACCCAGCCGCCGTCGGAAAGAGCAGTCACCTTCTGGTTCCCTGGATATGTCCCGTCAGTATCGACCTGGGTCTCGCCGCCTTGCGGCGTCCCGTTCGCATTGTAGGCCTGCTGCATGAGATGGGCGTCGCCCGAAATCCAGATCACGACCCAGCCGCCGTCGCCCAATGCAGCGGAGCCATGATAGGCTTGGTTGCCGTCGGTCGTGGTATTGACCTGCGTCTCGCTGCCGAGCCGCGTTCCATCGGCATTATAGGCCTGCTGATAGATTCCGCGGCTGGAGCCGTCCTGGCCGAGCGATTCCCAGATGACGACCCAGCCGCCGTCGCGTGCCACTATGGATGGGCTGTCCTGATAGGAATTGGTGTAGGTATTGACGAGCGTTTCCCCGCCGTACGGCGTGCCGTCGGCATTGTAGATCTGCTGGAATACGCCGGTTTCGGAACCGTCCTGCCCAGGCGATGACCAAGTCGCGACCCAGCCGCCGCCGTCGAGTGGCGCCATCGAGCCCTGCCACTGGTTTCCATCGGTGTGTGTATTGACCCGGGTCTCTCCAGCGATCTTGCTGCCGTCAGCGGCGAAGGCCTGCTGATAGATCCCGTATCCGGAACCGTCCTGGCCTGCCGACAGCCAGCTGACGACCCAGCCTCCGTCGGAAAGCCCCATAACCGATCGTAACCCCTGTCCCGCACCCTCATAGGTGTTGACCTGGGTCTCGCCGCCGCGTGGCGTGCCGTCCGCATTGAATGCCTGCAGATGGACGCCAGGGGTGGAGATTCCCTGTTCTCCCCAGGTGATCACCCAGCCGCCATCGGCAAGGACCGTCACGGCCGGCATGTCCTGGTTGCCTTCGACGGTGGTGTTGACGCGAGTTTCGGGACCGGAAGGGGAGCCCGTCGCGTCGAAGACCTGCTGGTAGATTCCAGCACCGCTGCCATCTTCCAGCATCGATGCCCAAGTGATCACCCATCCACCGTCCGGCAGCTGGGTGGTCGCAGCACTATACTGAAAGTTGGCGGTGAACTTGTTGACCTGAGATTCCACAAACGGCATTTACCTTCCTCCTCAGATAGATGGTACCGAGAAAACGGATGCGTTGCTGCAGATCAGATGCGTATTGCTACTATACCGTTCTTTTTTGAAGATTAGCCGACGGTTCCGGTAACCTTCGGAAGGGAGGGTAAGGTAGACCAGCAAAGCAGCGGCAGCGAATGGTCCGAGCTGGTCTAACTCTTCCTGCGTTGCGGCTGGGGCACCCTCTGCCCTGCAGAAGAGAGGGGTGTCCACGGGCGAGCCCAGTTGCCACCGCCTCACACCGCCTGAACGCTCCGCACCACGCCTGTTCTGTCGATCACGCAGGCGAATTTGCGGCCGGAGGCGTTGAGATCGACGCTGAAGCCGCCCGCTTCGACCGGGCGTGAGCCCGTCGGCAGGACCTTGGCACGGTCGAGGCCGGCCTCTTTGGCAGCCGCGTCGGCGCAGAGCAGCTGCAAGTCGGCAGGCGCGGTCTCGACAGCATTGCGCGACATCTGATCCGGCGTCGGCGGGGCAGACGACTGGCAGGCGGCAAGTGCCGATAGCGAAGCAAGGATCAGCGTCGGAAGCGGTCGGCTCTTCAATAAAAGGTGCATATCTTTCCCCTGTTTCAGA
Source organism: Rhizobium sp. BK650 (assembly GCF_014195325.1). Taxonomy (GTDB): domain Bacteria; phylum Pseudomonadota; class Alphaproteobacteria; order Rhizobiales; family Rhizobiaceae; genus Rhizobium. The sequence continues at coordinate 342,969 of NZ_JACIBK010000003.1, forward strand.
CGCCCTCGATTCAAACACCCTTGTAGAGGGCGGCGCCTTGCATGAGGACGATGACCTTGGCGCCGATCTTCACCCGCGAATGCAGGTCGATGATGTCGTCATTGTTCATGCGGATGCAGCCTGAGGACACGTCGAGGCCGATGGTCCAGGATTCCGGTGTGCCGTGGATGCGGTAGATCGTGTCGGCATCGCCCGCATAAAGATAAAGTGCGCGGGCGCCGAGGGGATTGTCGGGGCCGCCGGGCTGGCCGGCCGCCCACTTGGCGGCATTCGGATCGCGGGCCACCATTTCGGCGGGTGGCGTCCAGGTCGGCCATTCGGCGGTGCGGCCGACGCGAACGATGCCGGCCCAGCCGAAACCTTCGCGACCGACCCCGATGCCGTAGCGGATCGCCTGGCCGCCAGGCTGCACGAGATAGAGAAAATGCTGGTTGCCGTCGATGATGATCGTGCCGGGCTCTTCTGCCGTGCGGAAGGTCACGACCTGCCGGCGGAAGGCATCGGGAACCTGCTTATTGCGGGCATAGTATTTGCGAGCCGTATTCTTGTCGTAGTCGACCCATTGCCGGGTCTTGGGATCGTAGATCTGCGTCTGGGCTGCGAGCGCCACGAAGGCGGCCAGCGAGGCGGCGAGGGAGGTAAGGGCTGATATTTTGAACGTCCGGTTCATGGCTTGGCCCACCCATCGATGCGGGTGGCATGATCGGCCACCCATTTTTCCGCATAGTCGGAAGGCGGGATTCGCTCCACCTGCAGCGCATAGGTCATCGCCGTCACTTCCTGCGGCGTCAGGTCGACCCTTTCCAGAAAGGCGGCGATATCGGCGTGTTTGGCGCCGAAGGCGGTCGACCAGGCGATATGGAAGGAGGAAGGTGGCCAGGCGACATCCGCCTTCGAATGCTCGATCCAAAGGGGATCGCTGCCAGGCGCGATCTGCCACCGAGCGGGATCGTAGGCCGGTTCCTCCAGTCGCGTCACCTTATGGAGTTCGAAGACGTTATGCGGCGCATAGCAGGCAAAGACCATCGGCCGGCCGGTGGCGACCGCGGCATCGACGGCGGCCATGCCGACATCTTCCTCTGCCTCGACCAGTTCGAGATTGGCGGCATAGCCATAACTATTGGCCCGCACCCGCTCGATGGCTGTCGAGGTCCAGGTCTCGGCCCCGATCCATAGCTCGCCGCGGCCGTCACCATCCGTGTCGAGCAATGCGCCTTTTTTCGGATCCGACAGGTCCTTGATGCTTTTGATGCCGGCATTTTCGGCATCTTCGGTGGCGCAGAGGCCTTGCCAGGCGGCAACTGCGCGGCCGGCCAGAACGACGGTCTTTTTCTCATCCACATATTTGGCGACTGCCGCATCGAGGTTTGGCCGCCAGACCTCCGGATGAATATCGACTTCGCCGGATTCCAGCCCGGCGAACGCATTGAGTTCTCCCATCTCGCGGAGGTCTGCCTCGAGGCCGAATGTCTTGCCGATCGCGACCTTCAACATATTGGCCGTCGCCTGGCCGGAGGGCCAGTTCGGGACGGCGATGACGAGTTCGGCCGCCTGGGCGTTGCAAGCGGGGCCGGATGCGATGACGATGGATGCCACTGCCCCAAGTATCGCCCTCGCACGAAAGCCGGGCCGTTGCGGGTTCTTTTCCTGACGATGTCTCACAGAAACTCCTCCGCTCCCCAGCCGGTTGAAGTTCTAAACATATTACGCGCATGCCGGGGAAGTACGTTACCGTAAACTCTGGCGTAAATTCGTGGGGGTTGTCGGGCTCAGAGAGCGCTGGCGCTGGGGCGCTCCTCAGATTTCCGGAGGTCGCGGCCGCCTCTATCGATAGCCATAAAAGAATATTCGTATAAAAAGAGAAAAAAATATTCGAATATTAGCAACTAAAGTTGACAAGACTCCTCTGCGCATAGTGTCATCCCCCTGAGGCCGTTGAACACCGCAGGGTTTTCTCAGAGTTCCCAGCGATCAGCCGATGTCGGCAGGGCGCCGATCTCATTCAACGCTTCATATCTTGAGTGGGAGCCGCGGGATTGAAATCAACGGCTGGCGGGCATGCATAGCAAGGCCCTGTACACATTCACGGATACGGGCATGCTGCCGGCGGCCTGTTGCGCGCTTCTGTCTGTGACACGCAACAGTCGACAGAAAGATATGAAGCTTGTCGTCATCGGCATCGACCTGCCCGACGAGCAGAAGGCCAATGTCGCTGATTTCAATACCGTCAACGGCGTCGATATCGAGGTCATCGATTTCGCCTTTCCCGCCGATACGCCCGGCACTGAGGGTCGCTGGCGCAAGTCGACGCTTGCGCGCCTCTATCTCGACCGGCTGATGGGCGAGGGGCTGGAGCGCATTCTCTATCTCGACGCCGATATATTGGCTGTCGGCAATGTCGATCCGATATTCGACGCCGACCTGCACGGCAAGGCGATCGGCGCGGTCGACGATTACGTCACCGCCTTTCCCGAGAAGATTGGACAGCGCGAGCGTGAGCTCGGTCTTGCTCCGGGATCGCGTTATTTCAATGCCGGGGTCTTTCTCTTGGATTGCGCCGCCGTCCGGGCCGGCGGTTTCTTTGAGACGGCGCGGTCGCTTCTGTGTTCGGGGCGGAGCTTTGCCTTCAACGACCAGGATATTCTCAACATCGCTTTTAGCGGCCAATGGCAGCGGCTGGACAACCGATGGAATGTCCAGACGGGCATCATGCCTTATATCACCCATCCCGTGCTGGTGCATTTCACCGGGCGCCGTAAGCCCTGGCATGCTTCCGTCCAGGCGGGGCATTCGCTCTATGCCGGGATCTACTGGGAGATGCTGTCGAAGACGCATTGGGCGGGGTTCGTCAGCCGGCGCAGCAGCTTCCAGAAAACCTCCGATTACCTCCTGGCCCTCGGCAAGTGCGCCGGCGCGATGAACCGCTCCCGGCATCTGAAGGCGCATTTCGGCGCCAGCAACGGAGACGTCATGTCTGACAACTATCCCGGCGCCGCACAAAGCGGAAGCGACCGTTTTCACACGCAGAGCGCGGAAGGCTGGCAGGCCTTCTTCGACCGCTACTCGCATATCGTTCTGGTCGCCAACAGTGAGGCACTCGATCTGCAGACGATCCGGACCGAATATCCCGACGATGCGTTGTTCGTGTTCTTCAACAAGGTATACAAGGTTCTCGACGACAGCTTTCCGGGGCATGCCATTCTCGTGGCACGCAGCGGGATGATGGGCGCCAATATCGTCCACCGGCGCGAGGTCGCCGACGTTCTGAAATTCTTCACCACCGACAAATTCCTCGGCATCCTCAATATCCGCACTGCGCCGGAAGAACGGTTCAGTCCCGCAAGCGCATTCAACGGGGCAAAGGTCCTGCACGGCGATCTCGAACCGCTGATGGCCGGCTACTATCCGCCGGACAAGATACCGACGAGCGGCTTTGCGCTCGTTGCCTGGATGAAGCAGCTTCAGCTGAAACCGAAAATCGTGCTGGCGGGATTTTCCGGCAAGCGCAGCGCGCGCTGGAAGGTTTTCGATGTTCACGACTGGACCTTCGAGCGGATCTATTTTCGGCTTCTCGCGCAACGGGGCGCCATTACCAGCGCCGAGCATGCCGGCCCGTCACGTTTCGACATGCTGAACCGACATTTCCCGGATGCGAAAGACGGGGAGATCCAGGCTGCGATCAACGAAGCGCTGGCCACCCGCCTCGATCATGCGCTCACCCTCATCGACGGGCTGATGTCGCTCACCAAATGGCAGCGGGCGCTCGATCAGGCCTTTCGCAAGGCGCGCCCGAAGACCCGCAAGCAGCGCGCGCTCGACCGCCAGGCGAAGCAGGCTTCCTGAACGCGGCCGACATTCGTGACCAAGCAATTGTGCCAAGGAGAAAATGACATGACCGAGATCGTCAACATCTATGTTGGCTTCGATTCGAAGGAAGTTATCGCCCATCATGTGCTCTCTCAAAGCATCCTCGAAAAGTCGAGCCTGCCGGTGCGCATCACGCCGATCTACCTGCGCAATATCGAGAGCATCTTCACGCGCGAGCGCAACGCCCTTCAATCGACCGAGTTCTCCTTTTCGCGCTTTCTGACGCCCTATCTCAGCCAGTATCAGGGCTGGAGCCTGTTCATGGATTGCGACATGCTGGCGCGCACCGATATTGCCGAGCTCTGGGCGCTGCGCGACGATCGCCATTCGCTCATGTGCGTCAAGCACGATTATCAGCCGAAGGTGGAGACGAAGTTTTTCGGTCAGGTGCAGACGAAATACGAAAAGAAGAACTGGTCGAGCCTGATCCTCTTCAACAACGCGAAATGCACGGCGCTGACGCCCGACTATGTCAACACCGCGACCGGGCTGCAGCTCCATCAGTTCAAGTGGCTGGACGGCGACCACCTGATCGGCGAGTTGCCAGTCACCTGGAACTATCTCGTCAACGAATATGACAAGCGCGATGACGCCAAGATCGTGCATTTCACCGATGGCGGACCCTATTTCGACGAATACCGCGATGACGATTACGCCGAGGAGTGGTTCGCCACGCGCGAGCGCATGCTATACGTCCAGCAGCGGGGCTGACGGGTGCCGGAATATGGTGAGCGCCTTCATAGCTGGGGGCGCTTCAAAACCGGGCTTGCGGGCGGCAGACGAATAAGGTTTCGTGGCCGCGTTTCAGCAGGACCCCAGCATGCCCATGTTTTTCTTCGCGAAGATTTTCTGGATCGCTTCCCAGCCGGTGACGATCTGTTTCCTCCTGATGGCGGCGAGCGTGTTCCTGATGCTCTTTTCCTTCCGGCGGCTCGCTGTTGCCGCGGGGCTGCTGTCGCTGCTGCTCGTCTTCGTCAGCTTCTACACCACGGCGGGCGCGCTGATCGTGCAGGAGCTCGAAGATCGCTTTCCGCGGCCGGCAGCACCCGCCGATGTCGCCTGCATCATCGTGCTCGGCGGCGGCATCCCGACGCTGGTCGACGGCGCGCGCGGCGGCTACGATCTCGATGATGGCGGTGACCGCTATATCGAGACGGTGCGGCTTGCCGGCCTTTACCCCAATGCGAAGGTCATCATGTCCGGCGGCGATGGCAGCCTTGAAGGCGTCGGGATGAAGGAAGCGGATGTCATTCGCCGGATGTTCGACGATTTCCATATCGATCCGGCCCGCGTCGAATATGACGCGGAATCGCGCGACACTTATGAAAACGCCATCAATGTTCGCGTGATCCTGCAGCGGCTGAACCTTTCCCGCTGCCTGCTGGTGACGTCGGGCTTCCATATGCCCCGGGCCGTCGCGATCTTCCGCAATCTCGGCATGGAGGTCACTCCTTGGGTCGCCGATTACCGCACGACGGGAGAGGAGGGCCTGAAGGTGACGGTCGCCTATCCGCTCATCAATGCCGGGCTGCTGAGCACCGGCGTGCGCGAATGGATCGGCATCGTCGCCTACTATTTCGCTGGCCGTGTTGCGACGCTTTACCCGCAATGAGCGGCCTGCTTGCATCGGAACCCTTTTGCGCGCCTCGAAACATAGTTATATGTGCGCTGATATGGTAGGCATGGAGCGCCAGGGAGCTCACTTGAGAATATTGATCATCAGCCGCAAGGCAGACGAGGTTCGGCGGAGCTTCCAGATCCGGCAACTGGCCGCACTTGGCCTCACCTTCGAATTTTTCGACGCATTCGAAGCGGCGGACCTGTCGGCCGAGGAGTGTCAGACCGCTGCCAGCAACTGGCCGAGCCCGACGCGGCGGCAGGACATTGCCTGCTTCCTGTCGCATCGCAAGGCTTGGCAAGCGGTGATCGAGCATGGCGCAAAGACGCTCATTCTCGAAGACGATGCGGTGCTGTCAGATGATATCGCGGCCGTTATTGCCGCTATCGAGGCTCGCAAGGATGCCTGGAACAACGTCTACGACCTCGAATTTGCGCCGCGCCGCCATATCCTCAACCGCCAGCGCGCCTGGCAGGACGAAGCCGGCCGTTTCGGCGCGACCCGCGTCTATCAGAACCGGGTGGGGACCGCGGGCTATGTCATCGGCCCCGAGGCGGCAAAACGCGCGTTGGCTGACACCACAAGCTATTCGCTGATCGATGCGCATTTCTGGCACCGCTCCTGGCTTGCAGCCTATCAGATCGAGCCGGCGCCGGTGATCCAGCAGCGATTTCTGGAAGGTGAGGCCGAGAGCGGCGATTTCGTTCGCCCGGAAAAGGACCAAGTCTTCCTGCCGCTCAGCAAGCTGCGCAAGCTCGCGCGCCGGCTGGAGCTCGAAAGCATCAAGGCGAGGAATCTCGTCCTCGGCTTCTTCGTGGGGCAGAAGAGAGATGTTCTTGTCGATCGCTCCAGGTTTAATGCCGGCGTGGTGAAATCAGCTTAGGTGGGCACGAGGTGAGTGCCGGCGTGGTGTCTGAAGTTTCCGTCACTATCGAACCGGCGCTGCAGCACGAAGTTTCGGCGCTTCTGGCGCAGTCGGATTCTGTCGCCGCAGCGCTCTATCCGGGCGAATACCGTCGGCCGATCACTGCGGAGTCGCTGGCAAAACCGGGTACGCATGTACTCATCGCGCGTCTCGCCGACAGGGCGGTCGGACTTTGTGTGCTGTTTGAGCGAGGTGACGGCACCACGGAACTGAAGCGTATGATCGTGGATGCCGGTATGCGGGGTGCTGGTATCGGTATGGCACTGCTTCGGCGAGCGGAAGCTCAGGCCCTGACGCTCGCAGCAGAGACCATGCTGCTCGAAGTTGGAACACGCAACATCGAAGCACAACAACTGTATCGTCGCGGCGGGTACAAGCCATGTCAGCCTTTTGCACCCTATACGGCGACGCCCATAAGCCACTTCATGAGGCGGCAGCTGATTGAGGCCGTATCGGGACGGTAACATGATACCACTGATTGACATAAGGGAGGCATGAAACAGGTGGTGCGGCGGCACACCGCCCATTGACACCTATCCACATATCTCGTATCTGCTAGGCCATGCCAGTCTTCTGGCCGTAAGCGTTTGACGTCAAGCAACGCACTTATCGATCCTCGCCGGTCGGAGTGCGTTTTTTTGTGCCCGTCGACGAGGGAACAGCCAGGAGGTTTTCATGGCTTTCCGTCTTACCGATGATCGCGAGCAGGCAAGGCTTTACCTGCTGACGGCGATCCTCTTCATCTCCTATCTCTGCGTTGCGATCGCGCTTCCGGTCGTGCCTGTGTTCGTGACGAGCGCGCTTGGCCTTGGCAATGGCTGGGCGGGCCTTGGTGTCGGCATTGCCTTTCTCGCCACTATTCTTACCCGCGGCTATGCGGGCGAGTTAGCAGACAGCAGGGGCGCCAGGGTTGCCGTGCAACGCGGCCTGGTGTTCTATGCGGCGGGTGCGCTGATCTCGCTTGCGGCTGGGCTCTTGCAGCAGGCGCCACAGTCGGCCTTCGCCGCCCTCGCTGCCGGGCGGCTTCTGATCGGACTCGGCGAAAGCCTCGTTGCTGTCGGTGTCATTGCCTGGGGTATCGGGATCGTCGGGCCGCAGCGTTCCGGCCGGGTGCTGGCGCTTATCGGCGCGGCGATCTACGGGGCGCTCGGTCTTGGCGGGCCGCTCGGACTGCTATTGCTTGACCATCTCGGCTTTGCCGGCACGATGGCCGTCAGCGCCGTGCTGCCCCTGCTGGGGCTTGCTGCGATCCGCAGCGTTCCCGCCGTAGCCGCCCATCCGGGCAGGGAGCGCCCGCCGCTTGCCGCCGTCATCGGCCGCATCTGGGTACACTGTTTGATCGTCTGCCTGCAGGGCATGGGCTTTGCCGCGATCGGCTCCTTCTTCACCCTTTATTTCCGTGACCTCGGCTGGGATCATGCCGGCCTCGGGCTGACGGCCTTCGGCTGCGGCTTCGTGCTGGTGCGCCTCGTCTTCGGCCATCTGCCGGATCGTTATGGCGGGTTGGCTGTTGCCGTCGTCTCGCTTGCGGTCGAAGCCATCGGCCAGTTGCTGATCTGGAGTGCTGCCGATCCGATCGTGGCGCTGATCGGCGCCTTCATGACCGGCCTCGGCTGCTCGATGATCTTTCCCGCTATGGGGCGTGAAGTTGTGCATCTCGTGGCGCCACATCTGCGCGGCACGGCGCTTGGGGGATTTTCGGCCTTTCAGGATCTGGCCTACGGGCTGACCGGGCCGCTGGCCGGCATGCTTGCCGATCGGACCGGATATGCGAGCGTGTTCCTGGTCGGCGGGATGACGGCGGTTTGCGGTTTCGCGATTGCCGTGGCCTTAAGGCGAGGTACGGTGGTCACCGAGGGGTGATGCATCGGACTTGCATGGATAAGGAGGGGGGCGGAAGCGCCCCTCCGTTCCACCGGAGTCGAACCAGCGGTCTCGACCCGCCCGAGCTGATCTTCAATATCTCCCGGGCAATGGAGATGGTTCCTCCTGAGGCGACCCCTCTATCGCTTCCATCCTTGGGGTTGTATAACTACAATAGCAAACGACTATGGTGTATTCCAGGCCTGTTATTCAAGGGAGGATGCCTTGTCCAGATCATCGTTGTTTCTATCATTAGCGTTGGTTGTCGGCCTGTCGGTCCCAACAATATCCGTGCCGACCGAAGCAAGCGCGCAGACCCACGTCTCGATCAGTGTCGGAACCAATCTCAATAGAGGCAGGGGGATTACCTGCAGTCAGGGCGAGAGGCTGCTCCGCAACCGCGGTTTCAGGGAGGTCAGGCGGATCGACTGCCGTGGTCGCTTCTTCGTTTACCGTGCCCGGAGAGGCAACGGCCGGTTCGAGATCTCCATACGCCAACGCGATGGCCGCGTTGTGGATATACGTCGCATCGGCGGAAGGTGGTAGCGCTGGTAAGGTTGCACCCCGAACAGCACCGCCAAGGTTAGCGGCATCTGCTAGCGAATTCCGAGCCGTCGAATGGTCTCCGGAGGTAGGGTCAACAGCCTTGCCCTGCGCCGGCACCGACCCATCTCACTGACGGTCACAACCGGAAACGCTATCCATGCCAACACAGATCCTCTTCATCCAGGGCGCAGGGGAAACTACCCATGACGCATGGGACAACAAGCTCGTCGACAGCCTCGCCCGCGAACTCGGCGAAGCCCATGCGATCCGTTACCCGCGCATGCCCGACGAAGCCGATCCGCATTATTCCGTCTGGAAGGCCGCCCTGCTGAAGGAATTCGAAACCCTCGAAGAGGGCGCCATCCTCATCGGTCATTCCTTCGGCGGCACGGTGCTTCTCCACACGCTTGCCGAAGCGTGGCCGGCATTCGAGCCGGGCGCCGTCATCCTCATCGCGCCGCCCTTCATCGGCGCGGGCGGATGGGAGAGCGACGAGATTTCGGCTTGCGATGACTTTGCCGAAAGCCTGCCGGAGGGACTGCCCGTGCTCATCTATCACGGCAGCGAAGACGATACCGTGCCGTTCGCCCATATCGAGCTATATGCCAGGGCGATCCCGGATGCGGTCGTCTGCTCTCTGCCGGGACGCGATCACCAGCTCGACAACGATCTCGCCGATATCGCCAAGGATATCCGCTCGCTTGCGGTTTAGCCCGCCAGTTCCATCGCTCAACCATTGGCATTGCATCCTCCCGCATCGCTGAAACCAGATCCGATGCAGGAGCTGCCGCATGGTATCGAAATATTCTGGAGAACGGGGCCGGGCGCCCTTCCGCATGCCGACGCGGACTCATGGCACCTGCCGGGGCGAAGCCATCGGCATGGTCCAGCCGCTTGCCGGTCTCGTGCTTGCGGCCAGCTTCGTGCTGTCGCTCGCGGGCCGCTATGAAAGCCAGCTTGTCCGCGCAGAGCGTTTCAACCAGGAGGTCGTCGGCCGATGAATGCCTTCAGCCTGCGGTTCGATTTCGATGAGCTCATCATCCCCATCCTCGGCCGGAACGACAATGGCCTGCTGCTCTACGGCTCGGCCGCGCTCTCGGGCGGCCATGAAGGGTTCAGCGTCGAAGCCATCCATCTTGCCGAGGGCACCATGCTGCGCCCGGCCGGGAATACGGAATCCGGCCGGCCGGCACCCTTTGCCGACGAACTTTTCCGGCGCATCGCCGCTGTCATCGAGAATGACAAGACAGTGCTCGGGCGCCATGCGGCGATGGAATGGGCCGAGCTCGTCGAGCGTCACAGCCAGGTAGCCTGAGCCGGCATTCATGCCAGCTAGGGAAGGAGATCTGGATATTGCCCGCTTTCGCGGCCTGGCAAGTCCTTGAAAAAATTCAATCCCGCACGAATTGTGATTGGGGGTAGGAATAATTTCCTTGATTGTTGTCGATGATGGCGGATACAACCTTATGATGGCAGCGAGATTGTAACAGGAGAGTTTTGCATGCATGCCTGCCCGCTCGAACGGAGCGATATCACCAAAATCCAGACGCGCGGCGCCAGTGCGCCATCCGGGCGCTACGGGACAGCCGCTTGAAGGTTTTTCCGGAAGAGCCTTTGGTTCGCGCCGCGCAGCTTTCAGGCGGCTTCTGCCAGGAGAGGGCGATCGCCGAGGCGAGCGGCCGGGAGTCTGCGCGGTGCAAGGAAACTGAGCAAGCCGCTTTCGCGCCGGAAGAGGACGCCATGCTCATTGCGCTCGGTCGCGACCTGCATGAGGCTGCCAAGCTTGCGCACCGACGCCTAAAATCGCTGCCCGACTATCAGACCATCGCTGCGGAAGCGGCTGCCATCGAGTCGATCCTGCAGCCGGGCGAGGCGATTGCCGATCGTATCCTGTCTCTCGAAGCGGTGACATCGGAGGGTATCGAAGCCCGGCTGCACGCCGGCCTGTGGAAGCGGGGCGATTATATCTCAGCCTATTTCGGCGTGGTCGTATGATCAGCCGGAATTGATTTCAGTGAGCATGTGGCGCGGGTCAGGCGAGCAGGGCGCTAATGCGGGTGCGGGGTATGGAGGCTCTGCTCCAGTTGCTCGGCGAACATAAGGGCGATTGCTGAGGATGCGGTAGAACCCCTCCCATCTGTGGGGAAGGGTCTTTTTTCGAGGTATGGACGAATCCCAGCCCCTCGAAGCCCTCAAAACAAAAACGGCGCCCCTTGCGGAGCGCCGTCGTCTGCCTAAAGCAGTCAAGTCAGATCAGAAGGCCTGGATGTTGACGGCCTTCGGGCCCTTGCCCATGCGATCCGGCTCGGTGTCGAAGGAAACCTGCTGGCCTTCGCGCAGCGACTGGATGCCGGAAGCCTGGAGAGCGGAGATGTGGACGAAAACGTCCTTGGCGCCGCCTTCCGGCGTGATGAAACCAAAACCCTTGTCCTGGTTGAAGAATTTTACGGTGCCCTTGGTGGCCATGGGGATAGTCCTTTTCCCATTCTAGTTAGTTTATCCGCACCCCCGGCGGTGGGGAGGCGGACGGCTTTAGCTTTCGCGTTTCGGCCTAGAAGCCGGACGCGAAGGGTCAGTCGAGACGTCACGTACGGGGAAAGAACATCTACGCGCATAGGTGTCACCCATGCCGCCCTATCGGAATTGGCGCTCCGACATGGCAGTACCACTTCAGTCCAGTCACCGGCATGCGAGATGCCCGAGTGTTGCAGTTCGTGCCAGCATTTCGGGCAAAAAGCAAGCGGCAATATTGTGGCATGGCTTATCCGGTCGCTGGAAACGGTGATGATTCAAATGGTTGGCGGAGCGTTAGCATAGAGTGATAAACGTGTATCAAAGCGGCGCATGGCGGGAATTACAACCCTTTGGCGATCCCCCGCCACTTCCAGCTGAGGGCGCCAGCTCCCTCGTTCCGTGACATCATCCCTCGTGACAGCACGAGGAGGGAATGAGAGGTAAACCACCTCAGCAGCGGGAATCGCATCGCGTTAACCGTTCACCTGTGGGAAAATCCGTCCCGTTCCACAATTTCGTCCCGAGCGGCCGCAATTATGGCAGGGTGTTTCGGGGCTTGATGCGGTGGCCGCCTGCGGTTAGGTCTCGGAGGGACGAAGCAGTGAATGAAGGAAGTGCCGGCGTGATCGATCCCTATGCCATGCTTGGACTGGAGCGCGACGCCAGTGGCGAGGCGATCAAGCTTGCCTGGCGCAAGGCCGCCAAGGGCGCGCATCCGGATGCCGGCGGCGATAGCGATCATTTCAACCGGCTGCAGATCGCCTATGAACTCCTGCAGGATCCGGTGCGCCGGCGTGTCTATGACGATACGGGCTACGATCCGCAGCTGGCCGACCCCAAGGATCTCGAAGGCGTGCTGATGCTGGAATCGCTCGTCAACGAGGTGATCCTCGACGAGCGCGAGCCCGGCAGTTTCGACCCTGTCGCCGCCATGCGCCGCAAGCTCTCCGACGATATCGTCAAAAGCCGCTTCCACATCCTGGAGCTCGAACGCCACCGCGCCCGCGTGCGCAAACATATTGACCGCCTCGGCCGGCGGCCGGAAACCGACGTGCTCGGCTCCATGATGCGCGCCCGCAGCGAAGCCATCGCCGAGGCCATCCGCAAGACGGAAAAGCAGATCGCGACCATCGAGCATACCTATACAATGCTCGAAGGCTATTCCTACGAGGTGGAGGCTCCCGCGCCACTGGAAGAGCTTGAGATGGTGGAGGTGGCGGAGCCGCAGCGTGAGGAGGCTGCGGAGTAGGGCGACGCTCTATTCGACCATTCATGCTCAAAATGGGCCGCAAACCCCTCAACGATAGTGGTCACCGGTCCAGGCGCCAGCACTCCAATTTTTCTCCCGACAATCCGTCTCGGCTTCGGCAAGCGAAGCCTCAATCCGTCAGTAAAGCGTCCGCTTATACGCATCCTCGAGATCGGCATCCATTCTGCTCTGCTCGTCCTTGTCTTCCGGCGCGCCTGATGTTTCGTCCAGAATGATCTTCACAAGCGACGGCATCTCCGAGCGATCCTGGTGGTGCTCGGGGTTCCACAGGTGAGAGCGCCGGAAAGCCTTGGCGCAGTGCATGAAGACTTCGTCCACCGTGACCACGATGGCGAGTTTGGGAAGGCGATCGTTGACCTTCATGCTGTCCAGAAGATCAGGGTCCGTCGTCAGAACGGCGCGTCCATTCACGCGCAATGTGTCGTCGAAACCCGGGATCATGAACAGCAGCCCGACACTCGGATTGGCGAGAACATTGACCAATGTATCGAGGCGGTTGTTGCCGGGCCGGTCCGGTATCGCCAGCGTGCGCTCATCGAGAATTTTGACAAAGCCGACAGGATCGCCACGGGGGCTGACATCGGCCTTGCCGTCAGGATTCTGGGTGCCGATACAGAGAAATGGCGAGCGCCGGATAAACTCTTGGGCGTGTATGCCGAGCGTGCCCCGACACTTCTGTATGGCCAGGGCATGCGTCGCCTCGAACAGACTTCGAAGAGATTGCTCATCTGCTATGGCAAATTCCGGATTGAAATTGAACGCCATCGTTATATTCCCCTTGGAAGTTCATATGATGTACGTACATCAGATTTGATATCGTGAATTGCCGTTGCAATCAAGTTAGATCGACTGGAGAGACACGGATGAGCGGTGATCCCATCGATCCGAGTTCGCCGCGATTCCGGCGGCGGATGTTCTCCGTTGTTCGCGCAGGATGGCGGCCAATGCGGCGGCGATGATGGCTGCTCTGAAACGCCACCGAGTGGCTGCTGCCGGAGGGAATCGAAGCGGTGCTGGAAGATTGCTGCTCGCGGGCGTGCCAGAAGCATGAGACGGGCAAACTCGGGATGGGGGCTTCCAAGAAAAAAGCCCGGTGGGGTTTCCGGGCTTTAGATCTGATGACGGGCCTGGCGGCTCGTTTCCGCCCTGCCTCCTTACGCGGCCGTCTCCTCCTCCGGCGCATGCAATTCCGACAATGTACTCCGATTGAAACCTGCGGCACAGCTCGCCCTCAAATTGAGTTGGGGAAAAGCTGTGGAAATTGCGGTGGAACAATCAGCGTTATCAGAGGTTCCGTAAGCATCGATCAACTGATCTACCTGGGAGAAAGCCCATGCGTATGAAAATTGTTGCAGCCTCGCTTCTTGCCCTCGGCATGGCGACATCCGCCTTTGCCCAATCCAACCCGGCCCCGACGGGCGCGACCATGGACAAGAACACCGTCGATACCGGCGGCGGCGCTGGCACCACTGCGAAGAAGCCAATGACGACGCATAAGGTCAAGCCGCACAACATGAAGGTGTCTAGCCACACCAAGACGCATAAGCTCCGCTGCCCCGGCCACGCCAGCAGCAGCGGCACCGGCCCCGGCAAGCTGCAGACCCAGGGCGGCACCAGCAACGCCACCCCGATGGACGAAGCCTGCGCGGCGCATAATAACTGATGCCCTGAAGCCGGATACGGCGCGGGTCGAGTAATACCCGGTCATCGTGAGGTGGCCGGGTGTTTTCTTATGGCCATCGCTTTCGGGAGCTGAAGGAAATCGAGAAGACGAAGGCGAGGGCATGCCGTGCGGCACCCCCCTCTGCCCTGCCGGGCATCTCCCCACAGGTGGGGAGATTGGCTGGGCGCGCCGGTATCCCCAGACATCAGCGTTGCAAAGCACGACCTTAGCGATGTGCGAAGGTCAAGCCGCTTGTCGATCTCCACCCTTGTGGGGGGTCCGAAGGACGGGTCGAGACCCGCGGCTCGACCCCGGCAACCCGGCAGGGCAGAGGGGGGTGCTCCACGGCAAAGCGTTTACAATCACGCCCCACACCACCCCGGCTTTCCTCTGCTACAATCCCATGGCAACCCGCAAATATCCCGCTATGCTCACCCCAACACGAAAACACACCGGGGAGCAGAACAGGCGTGCCGCATATCTACATCGTCACCGATTGCGAATTCGACGGCCCCGTACCGGGCGCTCATTCGATGCTCTCCTTCGCCTGCGTCGCCGTCACCGAAGCTGGCCTCCTCGCAGGCGAGTTCGAAGCCGTGCTGCAGCCGCTGGAGGGCGCGGGGCGCGATCAGCGGACTTCAGCTTTCTGGCAGGCCCATCCGCAGGCCTTCGCGGCGGCGACGGAGAGGCCGGAACCCGCGGCCGAGGTCATGGCCCGCTTCACCGCCTGGGTGACATCCTTCGGCGCCGAGCCGATCTTCGCCGCCCATCCGCTCGCGCTCGACGGCCCCTGGATCGATCATTACCTGAAGCGTTTTACCGGCCGGCCGCTGTTCGAAGGGCCGTGGATTGCCGATCGGCTGTTCTGCCATCCGCCGCTCTGTATCCAGTCGATGGTGGCGGGTGCGACGGGCCGCAAACCGTGGGAGTGCGATATCGCCCATTATCCGCGCGAATGGCTCGGCCATGTCGAGCACACGCATCGCGCCATCGACGATGCTCGCGGCTATGCCAATCTCCTGCATTTCTTCCTGACGCGGCGCGAAGCCGGCGGCGGCTACCGGCCGCTTCTGTCGTAGACCCAGCTTTAGGTCAGCCGGATCAAGCCGGCCTCCGTCGGCCTGAAGCCGCAGGCGCGGTAAAAGCCGGTCAGATGCGGCTCGAAATCGACATGCAGCCATTGCGCCCCGCGCTCCCGGGCGATCAGCGCGGCCTCCATGACAAGCGCGGTCGCAATGCCCTGCCGGCGCAGATCCGGATGCACCGTGGTATCGAGGATGAAGGCATGCCCGCCGCCATCCCAGGCGACATTGACGAAGCCGATCAGCCGGCCTTCATGATAGGCGCCGAGATGGGCAAGGCTGCGCGGCAGGATGCGGGCGAAATCCGGTGCCTCGGCGCCATCCCAGGCGGCGGGCCAAAGGGCGGCGAATTCTTCCGGCGTAGGAAAAGGGTCGATGCGGATATCTGGCATGCATAATTTCCGGGGGCTGATCCCGGCAAGACTACCGTAGATGCGGGCGGTTAGCCATGCGTCTTCACGGGCTCCGGGCCGCCGGCAATCGAAGCTGCGGGTGCGAGCGCCCGGCTGACCAGAAGGGCGGCAAGGATGACGGGCACGACGGCCCAATAGGAAAAGCGGATGCCGAAATGTTCAGCGATAAAGCCGAGCAACGGCGGCCCGGCGAAGAAGACGAGAAAGGTCGTCTGCCCGAGCGCTGCGACATTGACGGAGGCCGCGCGGTCCGTGCTCCGGGCGGCGGCCGAGATCGCCAGCGGATAGACCGAGGAACAGCCGATGCCCGTCAGCCCGAATCCGATGAGCGCAATGACGGGATGCATGGCGGTTGCGACCAGGACGAGGCCGACGGCGGCGATCGCCAGCAGCGTCAGCGCCACCGGGCGCGGATTGAAGCGGTCGACGATCGGGTCCATGCCGAGCCGGCCGATGGCGATGCAGAGCGAGAAGAGCGTGACGCTGAGCCCGCCGACGAAGGGGGCCGCCGCAAAGACGTCGCGCATATAGATCGCCGACCAGTCCACGCTCGCGCCTTCCGCCAGAAGCGGCGCGGCGCCGATCAGGCAAAGCGGCAGCAACCCGACCGTGGGAAAAGCGACGAGCGGCGTTTTTTTCGTCTCCGTACCCTTGCGCGGCGGCGCGCTCCTGATGCCGGAAAAGACGATCGAGCCTGAAATCAGGACGGCCAGGAGGACGAGCACGCTGTGCAGCTCGATGGAGACGCCGGCCTGCCGCAGGCCGGCGGCAATGAAGGCTGTCATGAAGAAGCCGAGGCTCCACATGCCGTGCGCCCGGCTCATGATCCGGTAGCCGAGCAGCGCCTCGTGACGATCGGTCTCGATATTGGCATTGATCTCGAAGGCGCCTGTGAACAGCCCGGCAATGAAGAACAATGGCAGCGCAGGCAGCGCTGAGGGCATGAAGGGAATGAGCGCGAAGAAGAACGACGCGCCGAACACGGTGATGAAGGCCATCCTGCGCGCCCCGAGCCTCTCGATGAACCGCACGGAAAATGTCAGCCCGCACAGCACGCCAGTCGACATCACAGCCAGCAGCAAGCCAAGCTCGCTTTCGCTGACGCCGAACTTGCGCTGCAGATCGGGCAGGCGCGAGACCAGGGCGCCGAGCGAGACGGCGACGGCGAACTGGATGAAAAAGATGCGGTGATGGGGCTTCATTTCGGGGCGCTCCTCCGGTGCGATCTGGATGGACGCCCGGCGCTTCCCTCGGCATGGCCGGACATTTTTGCCGCGCGCTTGGCTCGCATGGTTGCGGCGCCGGCATTATGCGGGAGGTGTGCTGACAGTTTCTGTCAGTAGTGGTGGGAGGTTTGGGGAAGGGGTGTATTTGTTCCGGATTGCGGCGCTGGCGCCTTGTTGAAAGCCTAACCGTTCCCGCTCGCATCATCGGCCTTACAGGCCGCCACGTCGCCGTTCCAGGGTCTGATGCGGCGCCCGCGTGGAGGTAGGGCAGGTTTAGACCGACGGATGCCCAGTCGCGGGCAAAGCCAAGACAGCAGCGTAAATGCCGCCGCCTGGACCGCACATTGAAGTTGTCGCTTCGCTAGTGTACCACCAACTTAACGGGGGTGAGAGTGCTAGCTGGGGTACATTGGCAACCTGCGCGAATAGAGCGCGTGAATATGGTGCTTGCAACAAGCACTAGGCCACTGCTGGTGGTCACCGATGTAGGCACGGCACTTGTGAAATACATGGGTAACCGAGCAGGTTTAGATGCATTAGTAACAGAACTGCTAGCAGCGGAACTTGCCGGCAAAATTGGTCTCCGCACGCCAGACTTTGCGGTGGTGGAGATACCGGACGTCGAAACTACTGACCCGCTTGTCACAGTTCAGGGCGGTCCGGCATTCTTTTCTCGCTGGGAGCAGGCTCAGAGCTTATCGCCAAATTCGAAGCTTCTGGCCAATCTACGGACGCCGAGCGACCTAGCACTCCTGGTGGCATTCGACACTTGGATCAGAAATAAGGATCGCTTTGCAGAGGATGCAAACGGTGCCGTCCTGAACTACGACAACATCCTGTTCGTGCCAGATAAGCGGAGAACAAAGCTACTGGTCATTGATCACAGCCATGCGTTCGCTGAGACCTCGCTGGATGACGAAATCAACGATTCCTGGGCTACCGAACAAACGGTTTACGGTTTGTTTAAGGAGTTTGCCCCAATGCTGACCCGCGGCGACGTGAAATCGGCGCTTGATACACTATGCGGTGTGGCAATTGGCGAGATAAGGAATATATGTCTTTCGCCGCCGGCGGAGTGGGGCTTTACTGCCAGCACTGCCAATCGTCTGACTGATTTGCTAGTGCAACGGGCAAAACGGATGAGCGAATGGCTGCCTGACGCGATATTCGACCAAATGGAACTTGATCTAGGCGGGAAGGAGGCTTGAAATGGAATCAATGAAACTATTCTATTCTATAGTACAGTTCAGCCCGTTTCCGGAGCGGTTTGAATACGTTAACTTGGGAGTTGTGGTATTTGAAAACCGTAAGGGCAAGGTTGTCGTTAAACTGGCAGACGACTTTGCACGCGCGAAAAAATTCTTTGGTGACTTCAACGCGACATTCCTAAAAAGCGCTGTTCACGATTTTTCGCAGAGGGTCGTGCATAACTTCTCTCGATCGGCGGTTGCCGCTACATCTATAAACGAGTTTAATTCTAAGAGAGCCGATCTATTTCGCCTGACACCGATGAACGCAGTTGCTGGCGAGCGAGCTGATGATGTCGCGGAGAAACTCTTCATCGAATTGGTCGCTTGGCATGGTCATTCCAAGAAAATTGAGCGAATTAACACGTTGTTAACGACTGCTTTTCGCGATGCTGGCGTCCTGTCTCTCCTCGACAAGCGCCCCGAGCCTGTCCACATTGAGCAGTATGGAGTGAGCGTTCAAGCTGATTACGGCTATCAGAACGGAGTTTACAACCTGATCGACGCCGCTCGATTTGACAATCCGCAGCGGGGTCTTGCTGAAGCCGGAAAGCGAGTTTTGGAAGGGAAGGCACTCTCCGAGATGCTGGGAAAACGCCTCATTGTCGTGGGCGAGTTCGGCACTCAACCCGATCGTTTCGTTGATAACCTGCGAAGTGATTTTCAGAGTGTTGGTGCAAAGCTCTTCCGACTGGAAGAGGTCTACGAACTCTCCGAAGAAATACGGCGAAGCGCGCACTGACACGAGACAGCTTGCCCTCTATGTTATTTGTGCGCGGCGTTTTGATCCAAATTAACGCGCGGCATCGTAGATGGATAGATAGCCGCGCTCTCAGCTGTTGAATCTGCTTTCTGTGTTGCAGCTGTCTTACACGCTATTTATCGGTCAACAAGATACAGACGACATCCCTGAGTGCAGGCATAGGCGTTGGTGACATCTGCCGCCCCTCTACGGCGAAGTGTAGCTCAGGGCGGTATCGAACACGGCAGCTGCTTTGGGGCTCAAAACGCCTGATCAGGTCAGGCGTTTATAGGCAGCAAGAGAAACGCCTTTTTACCGCCCCGGCCGCCCAGTCTTGCCCTTCGTCCGCCCCTTGCGCCTCTGCTCGCCGGGATCCTCGTAGCTCCCGACACCCGTCTTGCCGCGTACCAGCGGGCGCACGTCGTCGCGCTCCGGCTGACCCTCAAGCAACGGCGAAAACCGCTTCGTGCCCATAGACGCTTCCGGCTTTTCCGGCACATGCCCGGTCACCGGCTTTTCCGTCCGGCCAACGGTCATCTCGTCCAGCGTGTTGCGGCGGAAGAGGCTCTTGCCGTCGGCGGGGGTGGCGACGTGGCGGCCCATTTCGTCGAGGTGGGGTTTGGCGAAGTAGGTGGGTGTGGCATCCCCCTCTGTCCTGCCGGACATCTCCCCCACAAGGGGGGAGATCGATTTGCCGCGCCCTTTGCCTTCCATTGACTTGGCCTCCTCGCGGGCGAGCGGGTCGTCCATGGCGGCGAGTTCGACGGCCTTGAGGCGTTTGATTTCGTCGCGCAGGCGGGCGGCCTTTTCGAAGTCGAGGTCGGCGGCGGCGTCGCGCATGGACTTTTCCAGGGCGTTGAGATGGGCCTGCAGGTTGTTGCCGACGAGGTTGCCGCCATCGGCGAAACCCTTGCCGGAGGCGCCGGAGATATCGGCGCGGACGTGGTCGCGTTCGTAGACCGAGTCGAGGATGTCGGAGATCTTGGCCTTGACGCTTTCGGGCGTGATGCCGTGCTCCTGGTTATAGGCCATCTGCTTTTCGCGGCGGCGGGCCGTCTCGTCCATGGCGCGCTGCATGGAGCCGGTGATGTTGTCGGCATAGAGGATGACCTTGCCGTCGACGTTACGCGCTGCACGACCAATGGTCTGGATCAGCGATGTCTCGGAGCGCAGGAAGCCTTCCTTGTCGGCATCGAGAATGGCGACGAAGCCGCATTCGGGAATATCCAGGCCCTCGCGCAGCAGGTTGATGCCGACGAGCACGTCAAAGGCACCGAGGCGCAGGTCGCGGATGATCTCGATGCGCTCCAGCGTATCGATATCCGAGTGCATGTAGCGCACGCGCACGCCCTGTTCATGCAAATATTCGGTGAGGTCCTCGGCCATGCGCTTGGTCAGCACGGTGCAGAGGGTGCGATAGCCCTTGGCGGCGGTCTCGCGGATTTCGCCGAGCACGTCGTCCACCTGGCTGCGGGCAGAGCGCACCTCGACGGGTGGATCGATGAGGCCGGTCGGGCGGATGACCTGTTCGGCGAAGACGCCGCCGGATTGTTCCAGCTCCCAACTGCCCGGCGTGGCCGACACGGCGATCGTGTCCGGGCGCATGGCGTCCCATTCCTCGAAGCGCAGCGGGCGGTTATCCATGCAGGAGGGCAGGCGGAAGCCATATTCGGCGAGCGTCGCCTTGCGCCGGAAGTCGCCGCGATACATGCCGCCGATCTGCGGAATGGTGACATGGCTTTCGTCGATGAAGACGATGGCATTGTCAGGGACGTATTCGAAGAGCGTCGGCGGCGGGTCACCGGGGTCGCGGCCGGTGAGATAACGCGAATAGTTTTCGATGCCCTGGCAGGAGCCGGTCGCTTCCAGCATCTCGATATCGTAACGGGTGCGCTGCTCCAGGCGCTGGGCCTCCAGCAGGCGGCCGGCCTTTTCCAGCTCCACCAGGCGGCCCTTCAGCTCTTCCTTGATGGATTTGATCGCGGCATTCAGCGTCGGGCGCGGGGTGACATAGTGCGAATTGGCGTAGATCTTCACCGATTTCAGGTCGCCGGTCTTCTGGCCGGTCAGCGGGTCGAATTCGGTGATGGCGTCGATCTCGTCGCCGAACATGCTGATGCGCCAGGCGGCATCCTCCAAGTGGGCCGGGAAGATCTCGATCGTGTCGCCGCGGACGCGGAAGGAGCCGCGCTGGAAATCCATGTCGCGGCGTTTGTATTGCTGGGCCACGAGATCGGCCAGCAGCTGGCGCTGATCCAGCCTATCGCCGACATTCATCTGGAAGGTCATGGCCGTATAGGTTTCGACCGAGCCGATACCGTAGATGCAGGAGACGGAGGCGACGATGATACAATCGTCGCGTTCGAGCAGCGAGCGCGTGGCCGAGTGGCGCATGCGGTCGATCTGCTCGTTGATGGAGCTTTCCTTCTCGATATAGGTGTCGGAGCGCGGCACATAGGCTTCCGGCTGGTAATAATCGTAGTAGGAAACGAAATATTCCACCGCATTGTCGGGGAAGAAATTCTTGAATTCGGAATAGAGCTGGGCGGCCAGCGTCTTGTTCGGCGCCAGGATGAGCGCCGGGCGCTGCGTTTCCTCGATCACCTTGGCCATGGTGAAGGTCTTGCCCGAGCCGGTGACGCCGAGCAAAACCTGGCTGCGCTCGCCGCTCTCCAGCCCGCTGACGAGATCGCGGATCGCCGTCGGCTGGTCGCCGGCGGGCTTGTATTCCGAGGCCATGCGGATGGTGATGCCGCCTTCGGATTTATCCGGCCGGGCAGGGCGGTGCGGCGTCCAGATCTTGCCGTTCTTGTGCAGCGGGTTGCCGCTCTCGATCAGCTTCGACAACGCCTCGACCGTGGCGGTGACGCCGCCGGGGGAGATATTGCTGGCATCCTCGAGCGAGATATCGAGGCCGGCCACGGGATTCAGGCCCGCCGCGGCACGAGTTTTTGGGTCTGACGAACCGCCGATGGAGACCCCACGCGCCGTCTTGCTGACGGTGGCCTTTTTGTTGACGCTGACGGCCTCGGTATGCTTGCGCGCCTCGTTCTCTACCTTCTTGCGGTGCTTGCCCGCCTTGGAGGCGATTTCGCGTTGGCTTTCGATGCCAGCCTGCTCCGCATCGGCCTCAAGCTGCTTCACCCAGTCGGCGACCGAGCCGCTGAGCGGGGCGCCTTCAAAGGACGATTGGGGAGCTTCCTCGAAACCGGTCGAGGCGGGGGATTTCTTCGGAGATTTTGCCATGCGCGGAATATGGCTGTTGTGGTGCAGAAATGGAAGGGGTTGAGAGTACAAAAGGGAAACGAATGAATCGTTCGGGATTTTGGAATAGTGGGATTTCTGAAGAAACGTCTCGTGAAACAAAAAGGCCCCGCCCCAAACCCCTCCCCACAAGGGGGAGGGGCTTAAACTGCCGCGCCCGCCTTCCACATGTCAGACGTTTCGGAAGAGGTGGGGAGAGCGCCCCAAGTTAGTCCCTCCCCTTGTGGGGAGGGGTTGGGGAGGGGTTTTTGCCACTCCATCACGCCGAACGCTGATCCGCCGGCCCCTCGGCCCGCGCCAGGTTCAGGGCGCTATTGATCAGCCCGATATGGCTGAACGCCTGCGGGAAATTCCCCAGCATGCGGCCAGCGGCCGGATCGTATTCCTCCGCCAGCAGCCCGACATCGTTGCAAATATCAAGCAGCCGCTCGAACAGTTTCAGCGCATCCTCGCGGCGGCCGATCATGTTCAGCGCATCGACGAGCCAGAAGCTGCAGGCGAGGAAGGCGCCTTCGCCTGCTGGTAGTCCGTCGTCGACCTCCTGCGTCTCGTAGCGCAAGAGCAGGCCATCGCGTCTCAGCTTGCGCTCGATCGCCTCGACGGTCGCGATGTAGCGCGGATCATCCGGCGGGATGAAGCCGACCATGCCGAGATGCAGCAGGCTGGCGTCCATTGCCGTGGAGCCGTAGGCCTGGGTGAAGCAGCCGAGCTCGGCATTGAAGGCCTTCTCGCAGACCTCGGCATGGATGCGATCGGCGACGGCGCGCCAGCGGGCGGCGGCTCTGGGATCGCCGTCGTCCTCGGCGATCTTGACGGCGCGGTCGAAGGCCACCCAAGCCATGACCTTGGAATAGGTGAAATGCTGGCGCTCGCCGCGCACCTCCCATATGCCCTCGTCGGGCTTAACCCAGACCTTTTCGAGGAAGGGCAGGATGGCGGTCGCCAGTTCGCGCGTGCGATGATGCGGCGGCAGGCCGCCCTTGCGCGCCTGCAGCATGGCGTCGGCCACCTCGCCATAGACATCGAGCTGCACCTGTTCGGCGGCGGCATTGCCGATGCGCACCGGCAGCGAGCCTTCATAGCCCGCCAGCCAGGGCACCTGCCATTCCAGCAGATTGCGCTCGCCGGCCACGCCATACATGATCTGCATCTGCGCTGGGGCGCCGGCGACCGCGCGCAGCAGCCAGTTGCGCCAGGCATGGGCCTCCTCGTAATAGCCGAGCTTCATCAGGGCGAGCAGGGTCAGCGTCGCGTCGCGCAGCCAGCAATAGCGATAGTCCCAGTTGCGCGGCCCGCCGATCTTTTCCGGCAGGGAGGTCGTGGCGGCGGCGACGATGCCGCCGGTCGGCGTGTAGGTGAGCGCCTTCAGCGTGATGAGCGAGCGCTTCACCTGTTCCGTCCACTTGCCGACCTTGGGGCATTTTGCGGCGAAGGACTGCCAGAATTCCTCCGTGTCCGGCAGCGCATATTCCACCTGCCGCCGGGCCGGCTGCGGCAGATGCGAGGGGGACCAGGTGAGGGTGAAGACCTGGCTCTCGCCCGCGGCAACGGAAAAGGAGCCGACCGTGCTCAGGCCGCGGCCTTTAAGCGGAACGGCGCAATTCAGCGTCAGCCTGTCCGGACCTGCGATCGCGGTAATGCCGCCGTCTTCGCCATGCGTCACCCAGGGAACGGTCCGGCCGTAGTCGAAGCGCAGGTTGAGCTCCGTCTCGAAGGTCACCGTGCCGCTCTTGCCCTCGACGATGCGCATCAGATCGCTGGTATTATCGCGCAGCGGCATGAAGTCGATCAAAACCGCGGTGCCGGTCTCGGTCCGAAACTCGGTTTCGAGAATGAGCGTGTCGTCCCGGTAGCGGCGGGTGACACTGACGTTTTCACCTGGCGGTGACATGGACCAGAAGCCGTTATCCTTCGTGCCGAGCAGGGCGGCAAAGCAGGCGGGGGAGTCGAAGCGCGGAAAACAGAGCCAGTCGATCGAGCCGTTCCTGGAAACGAGTGCGGCGGTTTCGCAATCGCCGATGAGCGCGTAATCCTCAATCAGTGCCGACACCGGTGCCTCCTGAACATACCAGCCGGATTTTAGGTAGGGCTTTTGTGGGGAGGTCAACTGTCGGGCCGGTGGGTTGAACGCGGCGGGATAGGTGGTGCAGGTGCCTCAAACTCGCTGTGGCAAGGACAGGACGCAAGATGCGTTGGTGCCCGTCGCCCCCCCAGGGTAGAAGGGACCTCGCCGCTACGTCCCGCTCCCCATTGAAGCGTCTCGTCCCAAAGCATCTCGTCCCGTGGCGACGGGTGCCGCGGATTCCCCCTTCGCCCCCGCAGAAGGTGGCCCGGAGGGCCGAATGAGGGGGCCACGGCGCACCACATTGCTTGTTATCCGGCCCGATGAAGGAGTTAGCCCATGACTGCTCTTACGCCTTCGGTCACCTCCAGCGGGCACGCTACAGCAACAGCCGCTCCAGGCTGCCCTGATCCTTCACCCCATGCTGATAGAAATGCAGGATCTGGATCGCCAGTTCCTCGCGTTCGCTGTCGGTCGAGATATGCCTTGCCTCGCAGATATGGTCATAGACGCGCTGACAAACGGCCACATCCTCTTCCTGCATCGGCGTCTGGCTCGCCGACATTTTCTCTCTGATCATCGACTTCCCTCATCCCCGGCCCTCACACGTCCCCCCGGGAACGTTGTAGGGCGCAGATTGCATTCTTCAACGAGAAGGAGATCACGTCATCGTGCGGCCCCTGGTCTGCCCAGAGGATTCTTTCAAAGACCGTTCACAATGTTACACGCGTAATAGAAACAGAGCGGCGCTTGCGGTATAGAAGGAGAAGGGCAATCCGCTTAGGAGCCCGGAATACCCTTCTCCACTGGTTTTGCAGCATCCAGCGTGGGGTATTGTAGACCGGAATGATGAAACCGCCATTTCACTTTTTGAATCGCGGCGAATTATTTCAGGCAATGCTTAACAGATGCCCGGCAATGCTTTCTGCCGGGCATTTGCATTATTTTTGCGCAGTAAAAACCGCGATTTGACTGGACTTCCAATCGCTTGTGACCGGCCTTGCTCAAGACATTCGCGGCCGCGCCGGCGCCGTGGGCCGGAGGGGCGCGATTTCGGCGGGCGTTGTCGTTACCCAACGGCTGCAGAATCCCGCCCGGCTTCCGCTAAGGCCGAAGGCGCTATCTGCATCGTGCTGCAGCCCATCTTACCCAAGGCGAAAGCCACCTTGCCTTACATCAGCTACTCAGATTGGGCGAGGGCGGAATGCGGCGCTTATCCCTGCCGGCTTCTTCCGCTTTTCCCGGCGTAAAGATATCATCGGCGCAGACGTCCGATGCAATCAGCAGCCGCAGGCAAGGCTCGCCATTCCTAAAGGGGGAAAGCGCAGAGCCGCCAGGAAGCAATGGAGGGACAGATGATTTTCCGACAGCTTTTCGACAGTGTTTCCGGCACCTACACCTATCTCATCGCCTCCAGGCGCGGCGGCGAGGCGCTGATCATCGATCCCGTGCTGGAAAAGGTGGATCGCTACATGCAGCTCGTGCGCGAGCTGGACCTGAAACTGGTCAAGGCAGTCGATACGCATCTGCATGCCGACCACATTACCGGCCTCGGCGCGCTGCGCGACCAGACGCATTGCATCACAGTGATGGGCGAGCAGACCAAGGCGGATGTCGTCGCCATGCGCGTTGCCGAAGGCGACCGCGTCACCATCGAGGGCATCAGCCTCGACGTGCTCTATACGCCCGGCCATACGGACGATTCCTATTCCTACCTGATGGGCGACCGCATCTTCACCGGCGATACGCTGCTCATCCGCGGCACCGGCCGCACCGATTTCCAGAACGGCGATCCGCGCGCCCAATATGACTCGATCTTCAACAAGCTGCTCCGCCTGCCGGAGGAAACGCTGCTCTTCCCCGCCCATGACTACAAGGGCGACACGGTCTCCACCATCGGCGAGGAAAAACGCTTCAACCCGCGCCTGCAGGTGAAATCGATCGACGAATATGTCGACCTCATGAACAACCTGCACCTGCCCAACCCCAAGATGATGGACGTCGCCGTCCCTGCCAACATCCATGTCGGCCTCCACCAGGACGAGATCGCCCGCAAGGGCTGGGCGGTGAGCGCGAAGGATGCGCTTGACCTGCGCGGGCGGAGCGATGTCGTCATCGTCGACCTGCGCGAGAGGAGCGAGCGGGAGCGGCATGGCGTGATCCCGGGCTCGCTGCATGCGCCCTATGCGGATCTGCAGGAGAACTTGTCAGCGGGCGGGATGCTGCATGAGCTGGCGGCGGCGACGGGGAAGAGGGTCGTGTTTTACTGTGCGTTCGGGGAGCGGTCGGCGATGGCCGTGCAGGCGGCGCAGGATGCGGGAATGGGGACGGCGTGTCATATCGAGGGTGGGATTGATGCTTGGAAGAAGGCTGGGGGTGTAGTGGGGGAGTGAGATCGAACGAAGCAGAATTCCCGGTTCGGAAGTATCCAGCGTTCAATAATTCAACAAGAGTCCCTGCGCAGAAATTCAGACGTTAAGCAATTCAACCGTCCGATAGAGCTACTAAGCAAAATAGCTAAAGGCACGTAATGCGTGTTGCCCAGCCGCACTGCAGCCTGTAACCTCCACTGGCAACGATTGCATTTTTGGATTCTCAGGATGGCAAGCAGTTTCTTTTTTCTTCAAGCCGAAAAAAACGATACTAATAAGAATCTCATCGATCAAATTGAAAGGTGGGCTGACGAAACAAAAACGCAGGCGTACGTTATAGATCGGCCGCTTGGCGATAGTAAATATTCATATGACCATGATAATTATATCGTTTTATTATCACCTAAGCGTCGGATTACTTTTATCGATTTCTCCGGCGATGAAGACTCTTTTGATTCTTTCGTTGATGATTTCATTGAAGATTTGGGCTCAATCTCCGACAAGTATCGATACAAGGAATCTATCGGAAGACCCAGGTCATGGAAGAGGGATCTGGTTAGTAAATTTCCTTTGGGGAATTCTCTCAATCTGCAATCGATTCAGGACGAAGTGTGGATCGAAGATCCAGCCAAACAGCGTATTGCAGAGCTTCTAGTTTCTCTTCTTTCTGGCAGCATCAACGACATCGAAAGAGTGCGTGCCGACCCACCTGGAAATCTTCTCGAGAAAGTAAAACGCAAAATCCTCCTGTTTGATGGGGATCAGACACGATTTGTTTATCAGAAATTAAAGAAATCCCCGATTCGAATACAGGGTCTTTCGGGCACTGGAAAGACGGAGCTGTTACTCCATAAGCTTAAGGAACTTTACATCCAGAGTCCTGATAGCAAGATCGTTATGACATGCCACAATAGGATTTTGGCCGATAGCCTAAAACGGCGAATCCCAGATTTCTTTAACTTCATGAAAGTGGAACAGCAAATCAAATGGGATGAGCGCCTTTGGTGTGTCCATGCTTGGGGCTCATCGAACGATAGGAACTCTGGGACTTATCGCTACATCTGTGATTTCTATGGAATTCCATTTCAGCGATATAGTTACTCGGCGACATTCGATCGGGTATGTGCCGCGGCGCTTGCGGCGATAAAAGATTTTAAGGAAAGGAAATACGCTTTTGACTATATTCTAATTGATGAAAGTCAAGATTTTCCGGAGTCGTTTTTTCAGCTTTGTGAATATGTATGCAAAGAGACTGTTTTCATTGCTGGTGACATATTTCAAAGCATATTTGATGAGACCATTACTGCCTCGATTTCTCCCGACTTCCTGCTAAGCAAGTGTTATAGAACCGATCCCAAGACACTGATGTTCGCCCACTCCGTTGGAATGGGCCTATTTGAATCCCGGAAATTAAGATGGCTTGAAGACGACGAATGGGTGAAGTGCGGATATAGCGTCGAGAAAAAGGCCGGCGATTCGTTTTATCGATTGAAGCGTGAACCGCTGCGTCGGTTCGAGGACATAGAAAAAGAAAATATCGATTGTGTTGAGATCGTAGCGATCGACGGTGAGTTTACGGTTGCCGCAGCGAAGTCTGTTGTCGAGATCGTTCTCCGGATTTCGCATGAAAACCCGACCCTTACTGCTGATGACGTGGGAATTATTCTCCTCGATAACAACAACCGGACATACGCTCTAGCAGACATGTTGGAACAAATGATCCCGCGCGCCACAGGTTGGAATGTTAACAAGGCGCACGAGACTAAACAGAGGATTAAAAGCCAGTTATTTGTCAGTAACAGAAACAATGTAAAAGGTTTGGAGTTCCCCTTTGTTATCTGTGTTACCGGTCAAATCGGTCAGTCATATGCGTACAGAAATGCGTTATATATGACAATTACGCGGTCATTTATTAAATCATTCCTTGTTGTATCAAGTGTTGCAAATAATTCAGTTTTAGAAAATCTTAGGTCTGGACTTAAGGGTATCAATGAGCTCGGGTATATTGAAGTTCAGCCTCCTAGTGAAGCGGAAAAAGAGCGGATACGTACGACTATAAAGCACTCAAACGCAAATGAATCATTTTACGATTTTGTCCAGAAAATTTTCGACGAAATAGATGTTTTGCCGCTCTTTAGGTCAAGGCTACTTGATGTTGTCAAGAATACAGTAGGTGAAGATTTTGACCACGATAACGTATTCATGGTGGCTGAATTCAACTATAAGATGATGCTGGAGCACGGCGATCTTGAAGACATTTGACTTTAAGCTTGATAGATTCCAGCTAAACCAACTGTTTTCGCCGGTGCGAAGCAAGGAAGATATTATAAAGATATGGATGCGTTCCATTAAGATAATGACAGCATATGTCGAGCCAGAAGCCGAACTGGTAGCGGGATTTATGCGTCTCCATGTTGATCAGATGAGTCGACTTTTCTTTATTGATGAGAATAAGGTATTTTCGGTAAATTTCCCCTTTTTTACACAGATTGCAGAGGACGAAATACGTTTTAGTTCGTTATCTTCTGGTTGTGTAGACAACAAGATTACCTCTGAAGTATTGTCGCTAATAACTACTCACAATATACTTTCCATTAGCGATATTTATGTTTTTCTCGACCCAATTTCCGCGTCCTTAGAGGTTGATTCATCGATGTGGGGGCTTTTTAAGTATCTGATGATTTGTGACGACGGATATCTTCGGTTTGATCACGATATTGCGCGTGAAAATGGAAAGTTGCATCCTAAGAACCATATTGACGTCTTCTATTCAAATGCCACAACTTTTAAGATAGGGTTAGAGGACCGAATGTCACTTGGGGACTTCACCGATATGTTGGATACGGGTACCGACTGTCATTTTCTGCGTCGATAGAGGATTGTACCGCGACTTTGTAGCACTCTAGCAGTCCGTACTCGGCGCGCTCCGATAGAGGCTTATCCATCGGAGTAGGTTGTCGCCCTAACCATGCCCGATAAATCCACCCCCGAAACCCTGAGCCAGCGTATCCACGCCCGCCTTCTCGCCAAGAGCCAAGGCCCGGCATGGAGCACCATTTCCGTCCATCTCCTCTCCCATCAGCCGCTGGAAACCAATCTCCTCGTGCCCGCCGTCGCCGAACCATTGCTGGTCTGGATCGTCTCCGGCTCGGCGCGCATCGAGGAGCGCGACATCGGCGGCGAATGGATGTCGGTGGAGGTCTCGGCGGGGGATTTTTATCTGACGCATAGCGAGACGCCCTATGAACTGAGATGGGAGACGAGCGCCGGCGAGGCGCTTTGCGTCATGCATCTCTATCTCGGGCTGCCGATCTACCAGCGGGCGATAGCGGAGGTTTTGGGCACCGAGGGCGCGGAGCGGTTTCGGTTGGCGGATGTTTCGGGGGCGCGGGACGAGGCGATTTCGGGGTTGATGGGGATGATCCTGAAAGAGTTGACGGATGCCGCTGAGCCCAGCGAAATGGCGGTGCAGGGCGTTGCGCAGGCGCTCGCCGTCCATCTCGTGCGGCATTACGGCAGGCGGGATGGCGCAGCGCCGGCCCGGCGCGGGGCGCTGCCGGCCTTCAAGCTGCAGAAGGTGGTGCGGATGATGGAGGCGGGGCTCGGCCGGGCCTTCAATCTTGAAAGCCTCGCGGCCGAGGCAGAGCTCAGCCCCTTTCATTTTTCCCGCGTCTTCAAGCAATCGACCGGTGCTTCGCCGTCGGATTATTTCATCCAGCTGAAGATGGACAAGGCGCGCCGGCTGCTGCGCGAGACGGATGCCAGCATCATCCAGATCGCGCTCGATCTCGGCTATTCCAGCCCCAGCCATTTCGCGCAGGTGTTCCGCCGGCAGGTCGGTGTCAGCCCGCGGGATTATCGCGGGTAGGGTTTTGGGGACGCAAGTCCCGCTGCGTAATGCTCTCTTTTCGCAGCAAATGCCCGACAGTTTAAGCAAGCGGCCGAGCGCAGGCATGCGGGTGTTTTTCTAGTCTGCTCCCCGTCGAAACCAACCGTCTCAAGGACGGCAATGAAAGGGAAAGACCATGTCTATCGAAGGAAAAATCGCCCTCGTCACCGGCGCGTCGAGCGGTATCGGCGCAGCCACGGCGCTGAAGCTTGCGGCCAATGGCGCAAGGGTCGGCCTTGCCGCGCGCCGCACCGACCGGCTGGAAGAGCTCGTCTCCCGGATCGAAAAGGCAGGCGGGCAGGGCATCGCATTGGAGATGGATGTCGTGAACGCCGCTTCGGTCGAAGCGGCTGTTTCCAAGCTGGCGCAGGCATTCGGTGGCGTCGATATCCTCTTCAACAATGCCGGCCTGATGCCGCTTTCGGATATCGAAGCGCTGAAGGTGGATGAATGGCAGCGGATGGTGGACGTCAATATCAAGGGCGTGCTGAACACCACGGCCGCCGTGCTGCCGCACATGATCGGCCAGAAATCCGGCCATATCGTCAACACCTCCTCGATTGCCGGCCGCAAGGTCTTTGCGGGGCTTACGGTCTATTGCGCGACGAAACATGCGGTCACGGCGCTGTCGGATGGCATGCGCATGGAGCTTGGCAAGAAGCACAATATCCGCGTGACCTGCGTGCAGCCGGGCGCTGTCGACACTGAACTTTACGACCAGATCTCCGATCCGGCGGCGCGCCAGCAGATGGAAGACCTGAAGACGCAGATGGAGTTCCTCAAGGCCGAGGATATTGCCGAGACAGTATTGTTCGCGCTGCAATCGCCGCCGCATATGGATATTGCCGAGGTGTTTGTAATGCCGACACAGCAGGCTTGGTGATAGAGACCGCCCGTAACATATCCCGGCTTCCGCGGCAGGGCCGGGATATCCGGTCTGGAACCGGCAGGCAGATATCGCCGCCGTCCATTTGCTTGCTCCGAAAATCTTGATGAACAGCCACGTCCAATGGCATTCATCGCGTAGAGCGGGATGGATTGAGACGTTCGTTTGCCGCAGGTCGACCTCTTCGTGTTGGCTTATCTCGTGGGCATGCTCCTCGGGCATGTCCCGTTCCTATTCGGCTGCGTCGCGGGGATACTGATGGTCTGGAAAAGCATCCTTTCGGTTCCCTTGTACCTCTTCTTCTTCTTGATCTACGGCACGAACGCCTATCGGCTCCACAAGCGGCCAGTCTTTTGGTCAGGCATGATGTTCTTTTCCGCCGTGTTTCTGTCGGCTGCTCTCTCCACGGCGTGGTTCTGGCATGCGGGCGATCATCAAGCGTTCCTGACGGTAGCGCCGCTCGCAGTGCTCGTTCCGTCTCTGGCTATGTCGTGCCTGTGTTTCGCCGTGCTGATCAGGCGCCGTTTTCCGCAAGCGCTCCGAGGAAAGGATGTCTGACGCGGCGGCTTCTGCTGGACTCCTGCACCTAAGCGATGCCTCGCACCGCCCATGCCACGCTCTCAAACCCACGCGGCCCGTCTTCTGACCTGCCATCGAGATAAGCCGCCTTCAGCGCCTCCCGCAGCCGTTTCTGCCTCGCCTCCGGCAATGCCTCGAAGAAGGCCGCAAACCGTCCCTGCCCATAGACCTTCGGCAGGTAGAAATCATCGAAACCGGCATAGTCCATCATGATCGTCAGCCTTGCCTCGATGACATCGGCAAAGCCGGCGCTGGCAAACAGCGCCCGCAACTCGCCCTCTGATGTCATTGGCCTTGGGCCTGACGGAATGCCGTTGCCTTCGCCTTCGGGTTCGAGGGCGCGGATCGTGTTCCAGAAGAGGCGCCAGCTCGGCATGCCGTCATGGGACCAGACGGCGGCGGCAGCGGTGGCGCCCGGTTTCAGGACGCGGCGCATTTCGGTGATGGCCTTGTCGGCGTCGGAGACGAAGTGCAGGACGAGCAGGGAATAGGCGGCGTCGAAGCTTTGGTCTTCATAGGGCAGGGCGCAGACGTCGCCCTGGCGGGCGGATATCCTCGGGTCGTCGGTGCGGGTACGCAGCGCGGCGACGAAATTTTCTTCGAAATCCAGGGCTTCGATGGCGGCGAGTTCGGGGTGGGTCGATAGCGCCAATGTCAGGCTGCCGGTGCCGCAGCCGGCGTCCAGCACGCGGCCGT
The DNA here is from genome assembly GCF_014195325.1 of Rhizobium sp. BK650. GTDB lineage: Bacteria > Pseudomonadota > Alphaproteobacteria > Rhizobiales > Rhizobiaceae > Rhizobium. The sequence goes on from NZ_JACIBK010000003.1 coordinate 375,693, forward strand.
GCGAAGGCACGCCGGCGAAGGCGAGGAAGGGGTCTGCGAGCTTGCGGCTCCAGCGGCCCATGGTGGCTTCATAGGCCTCGGCGCCTCTGGCGATGAAGGTGGACGGCATTGGGCTTCCCCGGCGTTTGTGCTTGTGCCGGGCGGATATAGGGCGGAGGATGTGTGTGGGGAGGCTTGATCGCCGGCGGCTGAAAGTCCAGGCTTTAGTGCTTCAGCCCACCCGCAAAATCCGCGCCTCCACCGGCTGCCCGATACCCTTCAACGAGAGCATCCGCATCTCGCCGTGGTCCGCAAGCCCCGGGGCCTGAAGCGCGGTTTCCGCCGATATCAGGATCTCGCCCGGTGCGGCCTGCGATTCCAGTCTTGCGGCCTGGTTCACCACGCCGCCGATCGCCGTGAAATCGCTGTGGAAACTGGAGAATTCGCCGATCTGCACCTCGCCGGTATGGATGCCGACACCGACGCCGAGCGGTTCTCCGACGTCGATCTCGGCGAGAGCTTCGGCGCAGGCGCGCTGGATTTCGAGTGCTGCCATGATGGCGGCTGCGGCATGGTCCTTGCGGGTGATCGGGAAATTGAAGATCGCCATCAGCCCGTCGCCCATCTGCTTGTTGACGATGCCGTCATTGGCCCAGATCGCGCCTGCCGAACGGTCCTGGAACAGGCTGACGATGTGGCTGAGTTCGACGGCGCCGATGCGTTCCGACAGACCGGTATAGTTCCTGATATCGGCAAAGAGGATGGTGGCGCCTGATGTGATCTGGCGCTGCTTCTTCACATATTGGAAGGAGCGCTCGCAGATCGTGCAGATGTCGGGGTTCATCTTGCTTCTGGTGATGCCGAAGGCGCGGAGCGGCAGCGAGAGCGGGCCGCCGATCGGGATCGGCATATGCATCTGGTCCCAGCAGCCGCGGCAGATGCCGGCGCTGCCAGGTTTTGCGTGATGCCCGATCGCTGTCGTGGTCGTCATGGCCGCAATCCTCTTAATATGGCAGCTTCCGCCAGTCCGGCGGGTTTGGCAACAGGGAATGCTTCCGGTTAGGCGACGACGGTGGGCAGGATGTTGCGCGTCTGCGATGCTCTTGACCGCGGCCGGCGGGGCACCACTTCATTCGTCACTGAAAGCGGAGGGCCCCGTGCACAGGTTCGATCATTATCTGGTTTTCATCCTGCTGGCGCTCGGCGGCGGGCTGCTGATCGGCCTGATGAGCCCTTCGGGCGAATGGTACGCGTCGCTTGCCAAGCCCTGGTTCACGCCGCCGAACTGGCTCTTCGGTCCCGCGTGGACGATCCTCTACTTCCTGATCGGCATCGCCGGCGCGCGGACCTTCGAGCACAGCCGCAATTCACCTCTTATGGTCGTCTGGGTTGCGCAGCTCGTCCTCAACTTCGCCTGGTCGCCGGCCTTTTTCGGCCTGCAGCGTCCCGCACTCGGCCTCGTGATCATTATCGCCCTGCTGGTGATGATCCTTGCTTTTATCGGGCTGTCGTGGCGGCGGGATCGTCTGGCATCGGCGCTGTTTATTCCCTACGGCCTCTGGGTCGCCTATGCCACCGCGCTCAATGCGGCTGTTGTCGCGATGAATTAAGGTTCGTTCCGCTTGTCGTGGTGCCGACAAGCCCTAAAAATAAAGGGGGCACCGTCCCGGTTACGTGTCGCTTTCTTGGGGGAGGCTGCGATGGCTTCGAGTTTCAATGTCGAAAGTGCCGATGGTTACGAGCGGCTGATGGGGCGCTGGAGCAAGCGGCTCGCGCCCGGCTTCATTGACTTCGCCGGGCTTGCCGATGGCGAGAGCATTCTCGATGTCGGCTGCGGCACGGGGAGCCTGACCTTCACGCTTGCGGAACGGCCCGGTCTCAAATCGATCTCGGCTATCGATTTTTCGCCCGTCTTCGTGGAGGCGGCAAACCGGCGCAACGCTGACCCGCGCATCACCATTCAGGAGGCCGATGCCTGCGCGCTGCCCTTCGAGGATCAGAGTTTCGACCGGGCGCTTTCGCTGCTCGTCCTGCATTTCGTGCCTGACGCCGGCAAGGCGGTGGCTGAGATGCGCCGCGTCGTGCGGCCGGGCGGCACCGTGGCCGCTGCCGTCTGGGATCATTATGGCGGCATGTCCGGCATGCGGATGATGTGGGATACGGTCGCCATGATCGACGCCAATGCGCGGGCGATGCGCCATCGCTATTGCTTCCAGCCGATGATGCGGCCGGGGGAAATGAAGGCGAGCTTTGCCGCCAACGGCCTCGTCGATGTCGAGGAGACATCGCTGACCATCCGCATGGAGTACGATTCCTTCGACGATTACTGGGCGCCGATCGCCGCCGGCGAAGGGCCGCTCGGCAAATATGTGGCGGGGCTGGATGCCTATACGCGCACGAGGGTCGATACCGCGGTCAGGGAAGCCTATGAGGCCGGAGAGCCGGACGGGGCGCGCTCCTTCGCCTCGGTCGCCTGGGCGTGCCGGGGTAGGGTGCCGGGCTGAGGCCAGCTGCAGTCAGCGTCCGTCACCGACTGCCGCCCTCAGGTCCGGCGGAAACACTGCGACTGGCTCTGGCCGTCAGCGTCCTGCGACTGCGACTGGCCGCCGTCAGCTTCGGATATCATTCTGCGGGCGCTGCCTTCGATCGTCTCGCTGCCATGCGGCGCCGTCTTCGGAACACCGACCTCGGGCTCATCGGCGGCAGATTGTCCTGACGTATAGGAGCGTACGCGCGGCGTGCCGTTGCTGAGATCGCGCTTGCCGACAGGAGCCGCCTCGTCCGAGACGGTGGAAGAGTCCATTGCGCGCTCCGTGGCGGTCCGGTCGGGAGCGAAGGCATCCTCCGTCACCGTCAGGTCGTCCTCGGCAGCAGCGCGGCGGTCATGGGCGGGGGCGGCTGAAGCCTCGCGCGCATGGCTTGCCGTCCAGCCTTCGCGCCGCCATTGATCGGCCCGCTCATCCATGTCGATTGAGCCTTCGTCGTCCAGGATGTCATGCGCGGTCTCGTAGCTGGCATCGTCCACCTGCACGGAGACGAGGAAGCCGCCGCGGCGCAGCCCTTCGGCATAGACGGCGCGATCGTCATCGGGAAATAGCCAGCCTCCCAGCATCGACCAGAAGCCGCGTCGGTCGTCGCTTGCGACATTGGCGGCGTTGTCATCGGCCTCATAGCCGGGAAGGAAGCGGATCGAATCTGCCGGAATGCCCGCATCCTCGAGCCGTGCGAGCGCCCGTTCGGCATCAGCGCGGCTGTCGAAGAATGCGGTAAGCGCGCTCACCTGCGTGCCGGCGGCAGAGGTCGGGATGTTCTCGTTGCGGAGATTGGCCATGTGAATGACTCCCTTTGCTTCGCTTCATGGAATGCGCGCAAGGCAAGCCCGCGCCTGCAGGCGGCCTCGGCTGCTCGTAGCATGAGAACAGCCACGATTCCGGAAGGTTCCATGACAAAGCGCTTGCCACGGTCGTTAGCGGCGGTGCGCGGACCTGCGGCGGAAATCGACGGTGATGACGTTGAGGCCGACGGAGTGCTGAGCAGCTGCCGGAATATCTCCCGGCTCCTTGGAGGCTGCTGGAATTTGCACCTTTTGCATCTCGCCAGCCGTCCGCAGGTCCCGCACGGTACAATAGAGCTGCGCCACCAGCTTGCGATAGTAATCGACGATGCGCTGATGCTCCTCGCGTGAAATGTAGCGTTCCTCAAACCACTGGACCATGACATTCACCGATTGGCTGAGGGAAGGAAACGTTCTGCGATGGTCAGCGGTTCCGGCGAGTTCCGGATATGGTTAGCGCTTCACTAAAGGGATTGAGGCGGCGCCTCCATCGGCTATCTGAGCTTCGCCAGCACACTCGCCGCCGCTCTCAGATCCGGCGTGTCCCGCCCTTCCGTAAGGCGCTCGAAGATCGGCCGCAGCAGCGCCTCGGCATCCGCTGCGCGGTTTTGCGCCGCCCAGAGCAGGGAGAGGTCGGTGGCGGCGCGGATTTCCCAAGCCTTTGCGCCCTGCACGCGGCTGAGATCAAGCGACTGGGTGAAATAATCCTCCGCCGACCTGTTGCTGAGTTCGGGGGCAGCACGCAGGATCGCACCTCTGAGCCGCAAGAGTTCCGACAGATAGGAGGTGTAGCCTTTTTCCTCGATCTGTACCGCCGCTTCCTCCGCAAGCGTCCAGGCTTCGGCAAAGCGGCCTGTGGCGGCAAGGCCTGTGGCGACGACGATGTGGAAGCGGATGGTGAAGAGTTCGAAACGGGTGGCGTGGAGTTTTTCAAGATGGCGCTGCAGTGTGACGACGCCATTTTCGATATCGCCGCGGCGGATGGAAAGCTCGGCCTTGAAGGCATTGCCCATATGCAGATAGGGGCCCGTGGCATGGGTTTCGGCACGGGCGATGAACCAGTTCAGATGCGCCTCGGCAAGATCGAGATCACCGACCCAGAGGAGGGCCGCCACGGCGTTGATGACGATTGCGAAAGCAACGGGGTGGCGCATGGCTTCGGCTTCGCGAATTGCTTCGGCGATCGCCTCGCGCATCTGGTCGGTATGGCCCTGCAGCCAGAGGGCCGTGACCCAGCCGATGCCGGCCCAGCTGTAATGGTCGAAACCGTAGTGGATCTGGCGGCTTGCCGGCGGATTGTCCGGTTCGAGGACGGTTTCGAGTTCGGTGCGCGCCCCGGCAAGTTCTCCCATGATGCAGAGCGATACACCCATCAGGGTGTGTGCCAGCGCCGATGCCGAGGGATCGCCGAGTGTCGCGGCGATATCCGCGCAGCGCTTCGCATAGAGCAGGCACTGCCGCTGTTCGCCGCTGCGCAGATGGTAGAAATAGATGGGACCGATGAGGCGCACGGCATTCAGGTAATCGCCGCGCATTTCGGCAATCTCGAAGCTTCGGTTCAGCGCCGCGACGGTCGCCTCGTGATGGCCGCGGGTGAACATCATGGAGACGCCGAGCGAGGCCTGTAGCTGCATTTCCTCGCTGCTGCCGCGGGTCGTCTCGTTCAGCGCCTGAAGTGCGCGTTCGGTCCAGCGATGGCACTCGGTCAGCAGCCCCATGGCCCGGGAGACGGGAGCGGCAGCTGCCGCAAGTCCGATGCCGACCTGCGTGTCGCCCCTCTCGCTAAAGCACCAGTCGAGCGCGGCACGCACATTGTTGAGCGCCGCAAAATGCGGCGCGCGTTCCATGCCGGTAGACAGGGACGACCATTCGCTGCCGTTCTGCTCGAGCCAGCGGCGGTAATAGCTGGCGTGGCGGCTGGAAAGCTCGGTCCATTCGGCTTTATCGGTGCAAAGCTCGAGTGCATAGGCGCGGGTCGTATCGAGCAGGCGGTAGCGCATCATGGCGCCAAGCGGACGGGCGGCGACCATGGATTTTTCGACGAGACTATCGATCGCCTCGAAGACGGCGGCACGGTCGAGCGTTTCGTTGGTCACCACTTCGAGCGCGGCATCGAGCGTGAAATGGCCGACGAAGACGGCGAGCCGGCGCAGTACCGTGCGTTCGAGATCCGAGAGCAGGCTGTAGCTCCAGTCGAGGGTCGCCTGCAATGTCTGCTGGCGCGGCGGAGCGGTGCGCAGCCCGTGCCATAGGAGTGTGAGGCGCTGGTCGAGAAGGGCTGCGGTCTGTTCCAGACCATAGGCCTCGACGCGCCGGGCGGCGAGCTCGATTGCCAGCGCCACGCCATCGAGCTTGCGGCAGATAGCGCCGACGATCGCCGCTTCCGCATCGCTGACATCAAGACGAGCGCCATTCGCCATTGCGCGTTCGATGAATAATTGCGTTGCCGGAAACTGTTCGATGGAGCTGACGGAAAGGCCCGACGCATCCGGAGGAGGATAGCCCAGCGCATCCAGCCGATAGATTCGCTCGCCCTCGATGCGCAGGGCTTCGCGGCTGGTGGCGAGCACATGGACGTCGGGTGCAGCCTCCAGAATGGTCGCGACCATCGCGGCAATCGCCTCGATGAGATGTTCGCAGGTATCGAGCACCAATAGGAAGTGCTTGCCGCTCAGGAAGCGAACGATATCCGGCGTCGGGTCCTCGGCCTGTACCGGCAGGCCGAGCATGGAAGCGATCGAGGTTGCTGCCAGATCCGGTTCGGCTATCACGCTGAAATCGACGAAAAGCACATGGCCGGCGAAATGATCGGCGACCTGATGAGCGGCGGCGACCGCCACCGTCGTCTTGCCGACGCCGCCGGGGCCGACGATGGTGACGAAACGGGAATCCGTCAGCTGTGCCGCGAGCTTCATTACGTCAACGTCGCGTCCGATCATTCGGCCGAGCCGCGGGGGAAGATTGGCATGCGGAAAATGGCTTGTTGCGGCGGGCTGGTCGGTGCGTTTGACAGGTGCGTGCGCGACGGGAGCAACGAAACAATAGCCGCGGCCGGCGACCGTGGCGATGTAGCGGGCGCCACCCTGGCCATCGCCGAGCGCCTTGCGCAGTCCAGTCATATGGAAGCGCAGGCTGCCTTCCTCTACCAGCGCATCGGGCCAGACCTGCGCCATCAGATCTTTCTTGCTGATGATCTCGTTGGGGGCGGTGACGAGCGCAATGAGGATATCGAGCGCCCGTCCGCCGAGCTCGACGGGCATGCCGTCTCTGGTCAACAGCCTTTCGTTGACGGCTAGCCGGAACGGGCCGAAGTGAAATCCGCCAATATCCTCGTCCACCCCATTCGCCACGCCGTATCTCCCGCACCAGCCCGGTGGCCGGCGAACTTTAAAGCAACTGGCCGGCCCGCGCCATACACCGATCGCGGCTGTTTCGGCTGACGGAACAAGCTACGCGAACCCCGATTTATCGTGGGATCGTTAGTAGCCGTTTTGCGGATCACCGCATGCGGCTCGCAAGAGCTAACAGCGCCTCACAAGCGCTAACGGGCTATCGGCGGCTTTCTCTCGTAGGTTTCAGTCAGCACTGAGGTGCAGCTGAAACATCGCGAACCGAGGAGATTGCCATGCATATCGAAAGGGAAGAAATCGATCAGGACCGCCGCATGCTTCTGGGGGCGGCAACGCTTGGACTGGCCGCTGCCGGCACGATGGCGTTGATGCCGTCACCACTGGCCGCAGCGACGGACCCCGATGCCATCCGCCCGTTCCAGGTGAAGTTCAAGGACGAACAGCTGAAGGATCTGCACCAGCGGATCGCCGCCACTCGCTGGCCGGACTGCGAGACAGTGTCCGACGATACACAGGGCGTGCGGCTCGACACCATCCAGAAAGTCGCCAAGCACTGGAGGGGCCATGACTGGCGCAAGGCCGAAGCCCGGCTCAATTCCTTCCCGCAATTCATGACCGAGATCGACGGCCTGGATATTCATTTCATCCATGTGAAGTCAAAGCACGAAAACGCGCTGCCCATCATCATCACCCATGGCTGGCCGGGCTCGATCATCGAGCAGCTAAAGATCATCAAGCCGCTGACCGATCCTACCGCCTATGGCGGCACCGAGGCCGATGCCTTCCATGTCGTCATCCCTTCGCTGCCGGGCTATGGCTTTTCGGGCAAGCCAAAGGAGGCAGGCTGGAACCCGCCGCGCATCGCCAAGGCCTGGGCCGTGCTGATGCAGCGTCTCGGTTATACCAAATATGTCGCCCAGGGCGGCGATTGGGGCAATGCCGTGACCGAACTGATGGCGGTGCAGGAGCCTGCCGGCCTCATCGGCATCCACACCAATATGGCAGCCACCGTCCCAGCCGATATCGCCAAGCTTCTGTCCTCGGGCTCACCGGCGCCGACCGATCTTTCCGCCGACGAAAAGCGCGCCTATGAACAGCTCGCCGATTTCTACAAGAACGGCCTTGGCTATGCGATCGAGATGAACAACCGGCCGCAGACGCTTTACGGCATCGTCGACTCGCCGATCGGCCTCGCCTCCTGGATGCTCGACCACGATATCAGAAGCTACCGGATGATCGCTCGCTCCTTCGACGGGGAGAAGGAGGGCCTGACGCCTGACGATATCCTCGACAATGTCACGCTTTACTGGCTGACGAATACGGCGATCTCGTCCGCACGGCTCTACTGGGACAATGCCCATTTCCCCTCGGGCGGTTTCTTCGATCCGCGCGGCATCAAGATCCCGGTCGCCGTCAGCGCCTTCCCGGATGAAATCTATCAGGCGCCGCAGAGCTGGGCCGAGAAGGCCTATCCGAAGCTCATCCATTATGCACGGCCGGAAAAGGGCGGCCACTTTGCCGCCTGGGAGCAGCCGGAGATCTTCACCGCCGAGCTGCGCACCGCCTTCAAGTCGTTGCGCGAGCAGATCTGACCTCCCAAGGGCGGCGCGGCGACCCCGCGCCGCCTTCCTACAACTCGCACTTCACCCAGTGGAGAAAGACCATGCGCGACAACCAGATCGTCGATTCCAGCTTCACCGCCATCATCAACGTGCCCATCGAAAAGATCGATATTCCGAGATGGTGCTTCACGCTGCCGGAGAAGGAATATCAATCCTGCTCGCCGGCCCATATCGCCGCAGGCTTTACGACTGCGCCTGACGGCACGCGCATGTCGATCAATGTCGAGACGATCGGCGGCAGCCTGATGGTGCAGCACTATGTCGAAACGCTTGCCGAGCGAGATCACCTGATCCTCGATTCCGACTCCGACGTCTTCACGCCGACCGGCCGCATCACCATCCATGTGACCTGGGAGCTCAGCGTCAGGGCAATCGATGCCGGCAGGAGCGAATTCACCAACCGTGTTCAATCCTTCGCAACCGACGAGATGATGGCCTTCCTCGACCGGCAAGGCATTCCCTTCGACATCTTCCGCACGCAGCGCCAACCGATGTCGATCGCCCATAACAAGGGCGAAACGCCTCTCTTTGCCGCCAGCATCGAGCGCTTCGCGCTTCGCAATCAGCCGTCCAAAGCGGCCTGAAGCCAGGGAGAGTTGCGATGACAAACCTTTCCTACGAGCGCGACATCACCGGGCTTCTGGTGGTCGACCCATACAACGACTTCATTTCCGAAGGCGGCAAGATCTGGCCGCGCATTCAGGCGGTTGCCGAGGCCAATGACTGCGTGCCGCATATGGAGCAGATCCTGAAAGCGGCTCGTGAGGCGAAACTGCCGGTGTTCTTCGCCATGCACCATCGCTACCGCGAGGGCGATTACGAGAACTGGAAGTATATCGCCCCGATCCAGAAGCTCGCCTGGAACCGCCGCACTTTCGAACTCGGCACCTGGGGCGGCGAGTTCAAGGCGGAGTTCGTCCCAGTCGCCGGTGAGGTCGTGGCGTCGGAACATTGGTGTTCCAGCGGTTTTGCCAATACCGATCTCGACAATCAGCTGAAAAGACGCGGCATTCACCGGCTGATCGTCATCGGCCTGATCGCCCATACCTGCATCGAGGCGACGGTGCGTTTCGCCGCCGAGCTCGGCTACGACGTGACGGTCGTGAAAGACGCCGTCGCCGATTATTCCGACGAGATGATGCATGCCGCGCTTGTCATCAACATGCCGAACTATGCGAGCGCCATCGTGACGACGGAACAGGTGGTCGCTGCAATCATGGCCATGCGCAACGCAGAGCCCGCGTGAACGCTCGGGCAGGTGCCCGCAAACCTTCATTTCAACCAATGTCTCAAAGGAGTGACATCGATGGATCAGCATTCGAAAGTTCTCTACACCGCAAGGACACACACAAGCGGCGGGCGCGAAAACGGCGTTGCCCGCTCGTCCGACGGGCGGCTCGACGTGCGCCTCTCCGTGCCGGGCTCGGCGCGGATCGGCACCAATCCCGAACAGCTCTTTGCCGCCGGCTGGTCCGCCTGCTTCGAAAGCGCGATTGGAATAATCGTGCAGAAGAAGAAGATCGTTCTGTCAGGGGATGTGACGATCGACGCCGAAGTCGATCTCAACCTCTCGGATGGCGGTTACTCGCTGACGGCGCGGCTCAACGTCGGCATTCCCGGCGTAGAGCGCGACGTGGCGCAGTCCCTGATCGAGGAAGCGCATCAGATCTGCCCCTATTCGAAGGCGACGCGCGGCAATATCGGCGTGACCTTCCAACTCGTTTGAAGGGCACGGCTCCAGGCTAAGAGACAGGGGAAACCCTCTATGAGGGCTCCCGCTTTCGCCCATTAGCACTATTCCCTCGTCACTTTTCTCCGCTACGTCCGCTCCAGACCCAAGACTTCAGGCAATTGGAATGATTGGTGCCGTCATCTGCATGACGGCGGATCATCGGTTTCACTCCTCATCAACGTAGCCCCAGCCAATCCCCAAGGCCGGGCCAATCCCAGGGAAGGACAGGCATCATGAAAGTTCTGATCGTATTGACCTCGCATGACCAGCTCGGCAATACCGGCAGGAAGACGGGCTTCTGGCTCGAAGAGCTCGCCGCTCCTTACTATGCGTTCAAGGACGCGGGCGCCGAGATGACGCTCGCTTCGCCGAAAGGCGGCCAGCCGCCGCTCGATCCCAAGAGTGACGAGCCGAACTTCCAGACCGAGCTTACGCGCCGCTTCAATGCCGACGATGCCGCCAAGGCGCGGCTTGCAAACACCGTCCGGCTCGACAGCGTCAACCAGGCTGACTACGACACGGTCTTCTATCCCGGCGGGCACGGCCCGATGTGGGATCTGGCCGAAGACCCGAATTCCATCAGATTGATCGAGTCCTTCATTGCCGCCGGCAAGACCATCGCCCTCGTTTGCCACGCGCCGGGCGTGCTGCATCGTGTCAAGAATGCCGATGGAACGCCCTTCGTTTCCGGTCGGCAGCTGACCGGCTTCACCAATGGCGAGGAGGAAGGCGTCGGTCTGACGAAGGTCGTTCCGTTCCTCGTCGAGGACGAGTTGCTGAGCCTCGGCGCGATCTTTTCAAAGGTCAAGGACTGGGGTGTTCACACGGTGACCGACGGCCAGCTGATCACCGGCCAGAACCCCGCATCGTCAGGCCCCGCAGCGCTCGTTCTGATCGACGCGCTTCGGAAGCAGGGCAAGTAAACCGTTCCATGCGACAGGCGCCTCTATCAGGCGTCGTCTCACCGAGGCCGCCTGATCGCCTGCACTGTAGCGGCTCCACCCGTGCCGGCATAAAAAAGATCGCCGCCATCGGATTCCAGTCCGGAAACGCCGGTGCCTTCGGGCATCTCCAGCCGCTCGAGCACGTCACCGGTCTTGGGGTCGATGCGGCGCACGTCGCTCCTGTCGTCTTCCCAGGTCGCGTGCCACAGTTCGCCATCCACCCAGGTCACACCCGTCACATGCCGCTTGGATTCGATCGTGCGCAGGATCTTGCCGGTCTCCGGGTCGATCTCGTGGATACAGCGGTCGCGATACTGGCCGACCCAGAGGCTGCCCTCGCACCAGGCAAGGCCGGAATCGCCGCCATTGCCGGGGGCCGGGATCGTGGCGACGACTGCGCCGGTTTCGGGGTCGATCTTGCGGATCTTGTCTTCGCCGATCTGGAAGAGGTAGCGACCGTCGAAAGCAGTGCCGGCATGCGAGGCGACGTCGATCGCGCGGATTTCAGCGCCGGTCTCAGGGTTTATGGCATGCAGCTTGTCGCCGGAGCCGAACCAGACCTGCCGGCCGTCATAGCTGACGCCGTTGACGCGCGGTGCGTCTTCAAAGGGGCCGTATTCTCTGACGATCTCTGCCTTCGCTGTCTTCATGGCTTCATCCTCACTCAGAAGACTAATGTTAATCGCTCGGCAGCGGGCCGGGGAGTAACAATGTTGTCGGGAAGCCGACGACCGGCGGCATCATCCAGCGCCGGGCGCGACCGTTGCCGAAAAACTGTACCTTACCGGCTTCGCTGAGCGCATCGAGTGCCCGCTGCACCGTGCGCGGACTGGTGGAAAGCGCGATCGAAAGCGCCGTGCTCGACCAGGATTCGCCATCCGAAAGAAGGGCGAGCAACGAGGCATGTTCCTCCTCGACCGGCGGGGTGAGCACGACGACCTTGCGGCCGTGAAGCGGGGTAAGCGCAAAGCCGCGGCTTGTCGCATTCAACTCGGCGAGGCTTGCAAGGGCGGCGCGCAGCCGGCCGATCTCGACGCGCAGCCGCGCGCGATGAGATTCGTCCGCATGACGGGCGCGGAAGGCGCGGGCAAGCAGCAGGGAGCGCGAGACATCATCCGGTGCTGCCTCGGCAAGCGTTCGCGCAAGGGCGAAGAGAACCGGGCGGCTGGCGAGCGGCACGATCTCGACGCCGGCCCGCACCACGTTGCGGCAGGCATCGACGACAAGTGCATCGGAGGCGAGCAGCGCCTCGACCTCTTCGAGCTGCAGCAGGCGTTCGCTTCCGCCATCGATCAGCCGTGCGGCCGGCGCTTCCAGAACGCGTGCTGCATCGAGCACCTCGACGGCAAGGGCGGGTATATTTGCCCTATGTGCCGCTTCGGCCGCCCTTGCGAGGGCCTCGCGGGCCTGTCCAGTGCGTAGCCGGCGGATGGCGACGCCGGCAACGGCGAGCTCATGTCCGGCGCGGGAGGCCGGCGGCAGCGGTGAGGGGTCGAGATCAGCCAGCAGCTTTTCGGCGGCATCGAGATGGCCGATCAGAAGCAGGCGGCGGATCTGCAGATTACGGGCATGGGCGGCATTGACGCGGTCGCCGCGCCTTGCAAGCGTGGCGCGGGCTGTTTCCAGCGCCTTTTCCGGCCAGGCGAGATCACGCGAGACAAGCGCAATTTCGGCTTCGGCGACGATGCAGCGGGCGCGCGCCACCGCTTCGCGCGGGCCGAAGGCTTTGGCGGCATTTTTGAGCAGCACCTTGGCGCGGCCGAGATCGCCGAGCTGGGCCATGGCAATGCCGCGCAGCGCCAGCGCCGGCGGGTCATCACGCAGCGCCACGCGCTTCATCGCGCCGATCGGATCGCCCATGGCGAGCGCCTGTGCGGCAGCTGTAATCAGCGAGTCCATAGGAATCCCGTCACACTTGTAACTCCCACCCCTCGTCCATCAAGACCTAAGTTATTCCGCATCGGCAGGCAACGGCCCGCCGTCACGCATGTTTTCAAAGGAAGTGAGGAGAAGAACATGATGATGCACAAGACCGGAACAAGGGCGGAATGGCTCAAGGCGCGGGTTGCGCTGCTCGAAGAGGAAAAGGCGCTGACGCGCCGCAGCGACGAGATCGCCGCCAAACGCCAGGAATTGCCCTGGGTGAAGATCGAAAAGGATTACCACTTGGAGACGGAAGCCGGCATCGTGCCGCTTTCGGCGCTCTTCAAGGGCCGTTCGCAGCTCTTGATCTACCATTTCATGTTCGGCCCTGATTACACCGCCGGTTGCCCATCCTGCTCGTCGATCGCCGACGGCTTCAATGGCATCACCGTGCATCTTGAAAACCACGATGTCGCCTTCAGCGCCATTTCTCGCGCGCCGCTCGCCAAGCTTCTCGCGTTCAAGAAGCGCATGGGCTGGAGCTTCGACTGGGCCTCGTCCGAGCGCAGCGATTTCAACCGAGACTTCAATGTCTGGTTCACGCCGGAGGAACAGCAGAGCGGCGGCATCGACTATAACTACCGCCGCGAGCCGCCGATCCCGGCCGTGCTGCAGAAGCAGGCCTCGCCGGGCCAACAGAGTCCAGCCGATCTCATGGCCTCGATGACCGGCACCGATCTCAACACCTTCACCCGCGAGCGCCCGGGCCTCAGCGCCTTTGTGATGAGGGACGGCGATATCTACCACACCTATTCTTCCTATGCCCGCGGGCTGGATGGCCTGTGGGGCATGTTCCAGTGGCTCGACCGCGCACCGCTCGGCCGCAATGAGGACGGCGTCTGGTGGCGTCATCACGACCGCTACGAGGCAGCCTGATGCGCATGTCAGCACCCATATCCGGGGCCGGCAATTCCGCCGGCTCCAGCCTGCCGTCCGGCATTGCGCGCAGTCTGTCCTTTGCGGCGGCGCCGACCTTTGGAGTCATGGCGGTGCTGTCGGCGAGCGGGCCGGCTGCCGATATGATCTGCTCCATGGGCGGGATGCCGATGGACGAGGCTTCGGTCTTCAGCGGCATGATGCCGATGTATCTGCTGATGACCCTGTTCCATGTCGGGCCGTGGCTCAGATTGATGAGCGGGGAGGGAGGCTTTCGCCGCTCGTGAGGAAATGAGGAGGCGACGGCATGCCGTGCGGCACCCCCTCTGGCCTGTCGGTCTACCGGGGTCGTGCCGGGGACCGGCTCGCCGCCGCTTTCGGACGGAGGAAAAACGCATATATCCGCGGCCTTCCCTATTTTTCGGCGGCCAGGGCCTGTCCGTCGGCTTCTTGCAAAAAAATGCTACCATAGGTCTTTCTTAACCCGATCGGTCTAACCTCGTTGATGCGCCGGTCATGTATTGCGTCCCGTCGCGAGGGCCCATGGAATCTGCCAATAATTTCGCCTTCCTGCTGCCGGTCATGATGCTGATTTTCGGCTGCACGTTCCTGATCGTTGGCCGGTTCGGGTCGCGGGAGGCGAAGCTCTGGGGACCGGGGTATCTCGTCAGCGCTGCCGCCTTTTCGATGCCGCTGATCGTGGGCTTCATCCCTGACCGTGCCGCCTCTCTGATCGCCGATCTCCTGTTTCTGATATCGTTCGTTTTCTATTCCGGCGCGTTGCTCTGCCGTTTCGGCCGGCCCTCCTCGCTGATGCCGCGCCTGGCCTTCATCGGGGCGATGTATGCGGGCATCCTCTATGCTGCGCTTGTGGCCGAGAGCGTTCCGATCGAATTCCTACTCGATGATCTCGGCTGCGTGCTCCTGCTCGCCTTTGCCATCGTCATGAGCCTGCGGCGTGTGCGTCATACGGCCGACAAGGCCTTGCTGACGGCATCGGCTCTGGTGGTCGCCGAGACCGTTATCCGCAACGCCGTTTTCGTCTTCATCGCGCCCTCCTATGGCGGGTCCGGCGGTTTTCTCGCCTCGAACTACGCCTTCGCCATGCAGGCCGGCGCTTCCATTCCGGCGCTGGTCTTTGCGCTGTCGGCGCTTGCGGCGGCCACGCTGGACACCATCGCCGCGCACCGCGATGCCGCCGAGCGCGATCCGCTGACCGGCTTGCTGAACCGGCGCGGCTTCGACCGCATGGTCGAAGAAAGCAGGGGCGCGGAAGGCACCGTCATCATCTGCGATATCGACAATTTCAAATGGGTGAACGACACGTTCGGCCATGGGCGCGGAGACGACGTGATCCGCGCCTTTGCCGAGATGCTGCG
The DNA here is from genome assembly GCF_014195325.1 of Rhizobium sp. BK650. Taxonomy (GTDB): domain Bacteria; phylum Pseudomonadota; class Alphaproteobacteria; order Rhizobiales; family Rhizobiaceae; genus Rhizobium. The sequence continues at coordinate 390,832 of NZ_JACIBK010000003.1, forward strand.
GCTGCGGCTGCCGGAAGGCGGTTTTGCGGCGCGTTTCGGCGGCGAGGAGTTCGTGATCTTCCTGCCGTCAGCGCCGCTTGTGGCAGGCGCCGATTTTGCCAACAGGGTGCGGCTTGCCTTTGCGGCCATCGACCGGAAAGCGATCGGCTTCGACGGCAAGGTCACTGCGAGCTTCGGCGTTGCCGCCGCGAACGCTGCCGATCATTCCCTCTACGAGCAGATCGCGCGTGCCGACAAGGCGCTCTATGCCGCCAAAGAGGCCGGGCGCAACAAGGTGATGGTTGAGGGCGAGCCGCCGCACGACATGTCGGGGCCGCGCCTCTATCACGCATCCGAACAACACGGCTAATGAGCGGATATCAGCTCATCGAGACTTGAATGACTGAGCCGCTGCTGCGATCGGTTTGGCTCTGCGGTCGGGGTTCGTTCGGGGCAATCTCAACGATTTCAATAGATTACAAATCGTCCATGTCGGAAAATTGCCGCAATTCGTACAGATTGCCGTCGCAATTGACTGAGACCCTGTCACCATCAGGTGATGCGGAGGTGAGCGGTCATGAGCCTGTCTTTTCCGACGATGGCGGCGATCCGGTTCGGTTATGGGTTGCGACCGGGCGAAAGTCCGCCGCAGACGAAGGATGATCTGATCGGACAGGTGACGCGCGGTGCCGGCATCGTGCCGAGCTTTCCCGTCGGCGGCATCGAGGCGCGGCATGCGCAGATCCTTGATCTGCAGGACCGGCTCAAGCAGTTCAGACAGGCCGATGGCGACGATATCGCCCGCCGGCAGCAGCGGCGCCTGCTGCAGCGCCGGGCGCAGATGCTCTTCCAGATGGACGCCAACACGCGGCTGTTACAGGCGGTTCTTTCGCCTGACGGTTTCAACGAGCGGCTTGCCACATTCTGGACCAATCATTTCTCCACCAGTGGCGCCAAGAGCCTGCCGATGCGGCTGATCGTGCCGCTTTACGAAGCCGAGGCAATCCGGCCCTATATGGGCGGGAAATTTTCGACCTTGCTGCGCAGCGCCACCGAGCATCCCTCCATGCTGATCTATCTCGATCAGGCGCAGTCGCTAGGACCGGATTCGCAGGGTGGTATGCGACGCAACAAGGGGCTCAACGAGAATCTCGGCCGTGAGCTTCTCGAACTGCATACGCTGGGCGCGGGCAGCGGCTATACGCAGGCGGATGTGCGCTCGGCGGCCATGGTGCTGACCGGACTAACCGTCGATCCGCAGGAAATGGAAACGGCTTTTCGCCCGCAGATCTCCGAGCCGGGCGAGCATGAAGTGCTGGGTGTCAGCTATGGCGGCGCAAAGCGCACGCGCAAGGATTACCTTGCCATGCTCGACGATCTCGCCGCCCATCCGAAGACGGCTCAGCATATCAGCCGCAAGCTTGCGGTGCATTTCATCTCGGACCAGCCGCCACAGGAGATGATCGAAGCGATGAGCGAGGCCTGGAAGAAGACGGATGGCGAACTCTCAGCCGTCTATCGCGCCATGCTTGATCATCCTGCCGCCTGGGCGAACGAGGGCGCAAAAGCGCGCCAGCCTTTCGACTTTATCGTCGCGGGCTTGCGGGCGCTGAACAGCGGCTCTGGTGCCGGCGATGTCGCGGCCTTCATGCAGGCCTATCAGGAAGATGATGCGACCGACGACGATGCGATGGCACAGGCCATGTCACCTGCCAAGGACATGCCGCAAAACAAGGATGCGGCGTCCGATGCCGATACGCAGGCGATGAAGGCGCCGCCTGGCCCGGATGACGAAGCGCGCATCAAGCGGCGCAAGGCGTTCCAGATGGCACGTGCTCTCGGGCAGGGCGCTCTTCGCCGCATGGGCCAGCCAACATGGCTGCCGCCGAGCCCGGCTGGTTTCGAGGAGAATTTTTCCGCCTGGATTACCGCCAGCCAGCTCTCCGAGCGGCTTGCCTGGGCGCGGCGCGCCAGCGCCCAGTTCGGCAAGGATGTCGATCCGCGCGAGTTCCTGAAGGCGACGCTCGCCGATGCCGCGCGCGACGAGACGATCCGCGTCGTCTCGCAGGCGCCGAACAAGATCAGCGGGTTAACGCTGGTTCTCGCGTCCCCGGAATTCAACCGTCGATAGAGCCTGTTTTCACGCAATTCCGGATGCAAAGCCGCTACTTTTGCTGGAATTACCTTAGGAGCCCGCCATGACAGAGTTTATGCTTTCGCGCCGCGGTTTTCTGGCATCGGCTTGCTGCCTTGCCGCGGCCCCCATTTTCACGCCGGTGACCTTCGCGGCCATGCCCGGCGACAACCGCTTCGTGACGATCGTACTGCGCGGCGCGATGGACGGACTCGATCTGGTGCAGCCCTATGGCGATGCCGGCTTTGCGGCCTTGCGGCCGACATTGTCGCTGACGCCGGATAAGGGGCTTCTCGATCTCGACGGGCATTTCGGGCTCAATCCGGCAGCGGCCGATTTGATGCCGCTCTGGAAGGCGACGGAGCTTGCCTTCGTCCATGCCGTCTCCACGCCGTACCGCGACCAGCGTAGCCATTTCGACGGGCAGGACATGCTGGAATCCGGCGGAGAGCATGTGGCCGAGGAAAAGACCGGCTGGCTCAACCGGGCGCTGGCCGTCATTCCGCGCTCGGATGCGAGGAAGGCGATCGACGTCAATACATCCACGGAGTTGATCCTGACCGGGCCGAACAATGTCGACGTCTGGGCTTCCGATTCCAATCTCGGGCCGGCCAAGGACGAGATGCAGTTCCTGATGCGGCTCTATGCCGGCGACCCGGCCTTTGCCAAGGCAATGGAGGAGGCGATCCGGGCCAATGGTGCCTCCATGATGGCCGAACCATCAGGTCAGCGCGGCGAGAAGATCACCGATGTCGCAGCCCTTGCCGGCAACATGCTGAAGGGCGATTACCGCATCGCCAGCTTCTCGATCACCGGCTGGGATACGCATGTCGGCCAGCTTAGCCAGTTCAAGCGGCCGGTACAGGATCTGGCGCAGGCGATCACGACGCTGAAGGCGACGATCGGGGCCGATCTGTGGTCGAAGACGGTGGTGCTGGCGATGACGGAATTCGGCCGTACGGTGCGCGAGAATGGCTCCGGTGGCACCGATCACGGCACAGGCGGCTGCGCGGTGCTGGCGGGTGGCGCCATCAACGGCGGGCGCATTCTCGGCAAGTGGCCGGGGCTCGGAGACGGGGCGCTGCTCGATGACCGCGACCTGATGCCAACGGCGGATGTGCGGGAACTGGCTGCGGCGATGCTCTACCGGCAGTTCGATGTATCGGCAGAGGATCTGACGGGGAAGATTTTTCCCGGAGTGAGCTTTGACAAGGGGTCGCAGTTTTTGCGGGCTTGAGGCACTGCCAACCTCTCAAATCGCATCGAGAAGCTGAATAACCGCCCGATCAACCCACCTCATCCTCAGTGCCGCCATTGACCTGCAGGCTGTTCAACATCGAGAGAATGCTCTGCCAGCTCTGATATCCTGAAGTCGGGTCGCTGGCGCGCCCCTGCGATTCGATCTGGTCCATCGCGCTGCTGGCGATGTCGAGGAAATCCTGCGAGGTGCTGTCATAGGCGGAGCTTTCGTCATTCGAAAGCGGCAGCAGTGTGCCGTCAGGGCCGATCTTGCCGAAGGGGCGGCCGGAGAGCTGCAGCTGCAGCACCTGCGCGAGGTCGAGATCGCCGGAATCGTAGAGGTCGATGGAGAGATCGCGCATTTCGGCCGGCGTCATATGGCTGAAATCGTAGGGACCGCGTTCTTCTTCGCCCGAGGTGTCCTCGCCGACCGGCTGGTCGAAATCGTCGAGGCTTGCGGCAAAGGCCGAGTCTGAAGTGACGCTTTTCTTCTGGGTCGAAAAGACGGAATAGCTCGCGGTGCTTCCATCGATGCGCATGGGCAGTCTCCTGATCGGGATCATCCTGATGAGCCGGACAATACTTGACCGTACTTGCGCGAAGCTGGTCGAGAGTGCTGCGTTGCAATAGAAAATGTGGTGCGTTGCCGGGTTTTGATGGAGCGATTTGTTGGGTAGGTCGCTAATCAGATGACTCCGCGGCCCGTCAAATCAAATCATAAAGCCTGAAAATCCAGGTGACCTGATAGATCAACCCCACCGTCACGAACACTGCATGAAACCGCCGATTCGCTGTCCATGCCGCCACGATACTCAGCGTGATAAACACTGCATTCCGCACCGGATATTCCCAGCCTAGCGCTGCCAGATATGCCTTGCCCTTCAAAAGCGTATCGAGAAAATCCACCACATAGGTCACGGCCAGCATGCCGAAGAACCAGCGGCGTCTCGAGATATAATATTCCTCGTAGCCGCCGTACTCCTCCAGCGTCGTCGGGAAGAGTAGGACACAGAGGAAGAAGAACAGGCAGCAGAAGCTGATGAGGAAGAGATAGACGCCGAAGGAGATGACGGCGAGCGACTGCAGGCGATATTCCCACCACCAGAAATGGATGATGAAGAGGAACATCGAGGCGACCCAGCCGAGATGCACCCAGTAGACCCTGAACTTGCCGGGCGACTGCACGATACCGCCGAGGCCGGTGAGCAGGCGGGCGAGCGAGAGGCCGATCACCATCGACATGACGGTGCGGATATAGATGTAAACCTCCGGTGTCGCCGCCTGCATGAGCTTACTCCTGCGGGACGACCTTCGGTTTGCCGTCTTCGTCCAGCGCCACCATGATGAAGGTGCCGCCGGTGACCTTTTCCTGCTCGTTATAGCGGGAGCGGTGTGCCCAGGCTTCGACGCGCAAGGTGATCGAGGTGCGGCCGACGCGCTCCACATGGGTGTAGATAGAGAGCGTATCGCCGATCTTGACCGGCAATTCGAAGGCCATTTCCTTTACTGCCGCCGTGACCACACGACCTCTGGCGCGCTCGGCGGCGCGGATGCCGCTCGCAAGGTCCATCTGCGCCATGACCCAGCCGCCGAAAATATCGCCGGCGGGATTGGCGTCTCCGGGCATGGCGAGTGTCCGCAGTGTGAGTTCGCCTGTCGGCTTGGCGGGGTCGGTCATCAAGGGCTCCTTATCTCGCCGGTGATTCATCAGGAATCACCGTAATGCAAAGGCCAAGCGGTGCGAAGGCCTGTAAAAGCCCCATTTTCATTGGCATTGTCGCGAGGCGGGGTGTCGGCCTCTCAAATTTTTTATCAGGTAAAATACGGTTTGAATTCAAATGTTTGATGCTGCTGTTGGCGCAGATCTCATCGTGCCTTACGTAGCGTTATTTCATCAACATCTAATCAAGTTTTACCGTCCGGTAAGCGGCTCATATCAGTATCTGATGATTGTCACATATGAGAGCCGCCGGAACCCATGCGCAACATCAGGATTTCAACCCGCCTCTACGGCCTCGTCGCCTTTGCACTCGCGGTGCTTACCGCGACCATGATCTTTTTCCTTAACTATTCCTATTCCGAGCTTGAAGCCGAGCGCAAAGCCGGCCTGGCGCAAATGGATGCGACGGCGCTTGCCATCTTCGACAAGTATTACAAGCTGGAGCAAGCGGGCACGATGACTCGCGAGCAGGCGCAGACGGCAGCCAAGGATGTGATCGCTTCCATGCGTTATGGCGGCGGCACCGGCTATTTCTGGATCAACGACATGCATCCGACCATGGTGATGCATCCGGTCAAGCCGGAGTTGAACGGCACGGACCTTAGCCAGAACAAGGACCCGAACGGCAAACACCTCTTTGTCGAATTCGTCAATACGGTGAAGGCGAGCGGGCAGGGCTTCGTCGATTATTACTGGCCGAAACCGGGCGCCGATCAGCCGGTTCTCAAATATTCGCATGTGGCGGGCTTTCAGCCCTGGGGCTGGATTGTCGGCACCGGTGTCTATGCCGACGACCTCGCCGCACTTTATCGCCAGAATGCGATCTGGGCCCTGGCTCTCTGTCTGCTCGGCGCCGTCGCGACGCTCTTGATCGCCTATGCGATCGTGCGCAGCGTTACCTCGCCGGTCGCCCGCCTGAAGGCGGCGATGACTGCGATTGCCGATGAGGATGCTTCAGTCGAAATCACGGATGCCGATCGGCGCGACGAGATCGGCCAGATGGCGAAATCGCTGATCGTGCTGCGCGACTCCGTTGCCGAGCGGGCGGAATTGCGGGTGCGCGAGGATGAGCGCCTGCGGGAGATCGAAAGCGAGCGGCGCGACAACGAGGCGAGCCTGCGCTCGTCCTCCGAACGCCAGACCGCGGCGATGCGGGCGCTCGGCGCCGGCCTGGAGCGGCTTGCTGCCGGCGACCTGACGGTTGCGATCGACGATATCGGCCAGGACTATGCGAAGCTTCGCAGCGATTTCAATGCGGCCGTCGATGCGTTGAACAGCGTCATCAATGCGATCGCAGAATCGAGCCATGTCGTCAATGACAGCGCCCGAGACATCAGCGAGGCCACCAACAATCTTTCCAAGCGCACGGAGCAGCAGGCTGCTGCACTGGAAGAAACGGCCGCCGCACTCGACGAGATCACCGCGACGGTGCGCACAGCCTCCGAACGCGCCAACGAGGCTCGCAGCATGGTGGCGGAGACGAAGACGAGCGCCGGTAAATCCGGCGAGATCGTCCGCAACGCCATCTCGGCCATGAGCCGCATCGAGGAAAGCTCGAGCCGCATCAACCAGATCATCGGCGTCATCGACGAGATCGCCTTCCAGACGAACCTGCTGGCGCTGAATGCCGGCGTGGAAGCGGCCCGTGCCGGCGAAGCGGGTCGCGGCTTTGCGGTCGTCGCGCAGGAAGTGCGTGAATTGGCGCAGCGTTCGGCCAATGCGGCGAAGGAGATCAAGGCGCTGATATCAAGCTCGGCCACAGAAGTCGAAGGCGGCGTGGCGCTGGTGCGCTCCACAGGTGATGCGCTGGTCGAGATCGAGGCGCTCGTCAACCGCGTCAACGCCCATGTCGACACCATCGCCACCGCGGCCCGCGAACAGGCAACCGGCCTGCATGAAATTAACACCTCGGTCAACCAGATGGACCAGATGACCCAGCAGAATGCCGCGATGGTCGAGGAGACCACGGCTGCGAGCCAAACACTGGCGGAAGAGAGCCAGCAGTTACGGACGCTGCTGTCGAAGTTCCGGCTCAGCGCCCAGGCCGAGCAGGGTGCGCGCTACGGCCGGGCTGCCTAAGGGGTTGATTGGTTGATATATGGGCCGCGGCAGACGATGCCGCGGCCCCTTCTTTTTGCGTTGGACTTTATCGGTTTCTGCTATTTCTGCCCTGCCGGCTTGCGTAGCGGTCGTCAGACGATGACCGCGGCTTTCAGCATCGGATGGTGACGGCCGCCACCAGTGTGGCCATAGACTGGTTGAGGTGCAGCAAGGTCCGGCAGGTGCTGGGATCTGCTGCCGGTTGAAACTGCCGAGTTCAACCAAGGAGATCGGGAGCTTTCGCGGGCGAAGATGCTGCGCGATTTCATGTATCAGGAGTCTCCTATTCAAGTAAAAGGAGAATATCGTTGCAAATATTTCGGTTATATGCAAAATTAAGTTGTACTTGAGGGGCGAAATATCCCAGGCAGCGATCGCTACCGGAATAGAAGCCAGTACATTTTTCCGCATCCACTGAGATCCGAGACCATCGTCACGGCTGCCTTGCTGTGGCCATTGTCCATTTCCGCAATTCGGCCCGGCGAGCGCGTGTTTGCCGGCAGCAGACATCTGCATTCAGCTCTACGCCCCGTGACCTCGCTGTCGACGTGCATACGAAAACACGGTTTTCGCCATCGCATTTCAATTTGTAACCGAGGGAGGCCCGAAATGGCTCTGAGTAAGCATGGTTCGCCCGTAAGGGGCATGGAGAATGTCGCGCAGTCCAGCGTCCGCGACCAACGGTTCGGGCGCATGTTCCGCAACCTGCCGTCCGCCGCCTATACCGAGGATGCGCTGACCGATCTCGCCAAGACGATGTTTCAGGGGGAATTCGCAGACAAGATCGAGGCAAATAAGCCTGTCGACGTGGCACTCAACGAGAGAGAGCCTGAGGATGAGAACCCGACCATTCCAGCCGGCTTCACCTATTTCGGCCAGTTTCTCGATCACGACATCACCTTCGATCCCGCATCCTCGCTCGATCGTTTCAACGACCCCAATGCGCTGCAGGATTTCCGTACGCCGCGTCTCGACCTGGATTCGGTCTATGGGTCCGGTCCGGCGGACCAGCCCTTTCTTTATGAACCGGACGAATTGCATCTGTTGGTCGGCGACGACAAGGATTTCGACCAAGGGCGCAAGAAGCGCCCCGACCTGCCGCGAAACACGGCGAAGATCCGCCGTGCGCTCCTCGGCGACAAGCGCAATGATGAGAATGTGATCGTCTCGCAGCTCCACACGACTTTCCTGCGATTTCACAACAAGGTCGTCGATACGCTCGGCACCCGTGATTTCGAGCTCTGTCAGCAGACGGTGCGTTGGCATTATCAGTGGATCGTGCTGCACGACTTCCTGCCACGCATCGTCGGCAAAGACACCTATAAGCGCGTCATTGTCGGCAGGGGCGAAAAGCCCGTGATCCGCTTCTACAATCCGCAGGGGCGCTACGCTTTCATTCCGGTGGAGTTTTCGGTCGCCGCGTATCGCTACGGCCATTCGATGGTGCGCCCCAGCTACTCGCTAAACAGGATCGTGGTGGCGCCCGATCCCGTGCAGCAGCCGTTCAATGGCAAGCAGGCAACGTTCCATCGCATCCCGATTTTCTCGCTGATGAACGTCGCGGACCATCCTAGGGCGAATTTGAACGGTTTCCGCGAATTGCCTGGATTCTGGGCGATCGACTGGTCCTTCTTCTTCGAAGGGATTACGCCTGATGGCCCGGCGCCTGCTGGGGCCGTATTGCCGCAGCCTTCCTACAAGATCGATACGCTGCTGGTCGATCCGCTGACGAGCCTGCCCGACCACCAACAGGAGCCGATCAAGATCCGTAGGGCGCTAGCTGCTCTGAACCTTTTGCGCGGCTGGCGTCTCGGTCTGCCTTCGGGGCAGGCGGTCGCGCGCCATATGGAAATGGAGGCGTTGTCAGACGAAGAGCTTTTCGACAGCGAGGATGCCGATGTGAGGGCCGCCCGCGGCCACGTGCTGAGGCAGCACCCCGGCATCTTCCAGGACAATGCACCGCTCTGGTTCTACATCCTTCGCGAAGCAGAAATAGCGGCGGATAGCCGGCATCTCGGGCCAGTCGGCGGCACGATCGTTGCCGAAGTTATCGCCGGCCTCATCCGCGAGGATCGGCATTCCTTCTTGGCGCAATGGCCGAAATGGCGGCCGACCCTGCCGGGCAGGGAGGCAGGCCATTTTACCATGGCCGACATGATCAATTTCACGAACCGCTAGGCTCTTTGCGACACTGGCGAAACGCAACCTAAGGCCGCTCCAGCGGCCTTTTTCCGTCGGTAACGGTGCAGGCTGCACACGTAAAGCTTTCATTCACCGTTTTTAATTAAATTTGAATCGAGGTTTTCCGATCACAGGCCGCATGCGGAAGCGATAAGTATGGCGTTCCTTCCCCTTCTCCAGCGTACCGCCCTGCCAGTCCTGCTTTCTGCGGCTTTGACGACCTGTTCGATCAGCGATGGGTTGGTGCCGCCTGAAAATGTCGATAGCAGCACACGCGTCAGCTCCATTGCGCCGGCGCGGGGCGGGGCCGTGCGTATGGCGCCTGTTCAGAGCCAGCAGCCTTATCCTGTCGCCAGCGCCCCTGTCGGCAATACGCAGGGGCAGATCGATTATCTCAATACGCCGAACCTTGCCGGATCTGGACCGCGGCAATCAGCGCCCATGGCCACGCCGCAACCGGGGCAGCAAGTCGCCTCGAACGGCAATTGGGGCGGCGTGAAGCCTCTCGCGATTCCTCAAGGCGGCGTCAACATGGATGCGGAACTCGGCGCCGAGCCGGGCAACGAGCCGGTCGTCGGGCTGGCGCAGGACGAGCAGCAGCAGATCGCCGAGGGCGATGCAACGCAGCCGGTCGTCGATGGCATCGGCACCGATAATCCCAGACAGCTCAATCAGCGGTCCATGCCGCAGCCGATCGCAGCCAGCCAGATGAGCAGGGCACCGATGCGCGCAGCCGGAAATCAAGCCCAAACCTGGAGCGACGGCAGCCCGGTTGTCGCGCCGACGCGCGTGCCGGAAGAGGATGAGCCGGAACAGGTTGCCATGCTCAGGCCGAACAATCCCATGATGAGCGAGCCGGCCGCTCCCATCAATCCTGGCGTCATGCCAGCCTCGGAACTTGCCTGCCGGCGCGAGCTGAAGCGCATGGGCGTGATCTTCGAAGACCGCCCGCCGATCTCCAACGGGCCGGCCTGCCAAGTGCCTTATCCGGTGTCGCTCAAGGGGCTTTCGGGCAATATCGGCGTCCAGCCGGCGGTGATCCTGAACTGCCAGGTGACGCTGGCTTTCGCCAAATGGGTGAAGAACGAGCTCGCGCCGTCTGCCCGCTTCCGCTACTGGACCGGCATCCAGACCATCGAGCCGCTTGGCGGCTATTCCTGCCGGCGGATGAATAACAGCCGTCAGAGATACAATCCGATGTCCGAACATGCAAAAGGCAACGCCATCGACGTCGGCAAGTTCGTGCTCAAGAACGGCCACGAAATTGACGTGCGCAAGAAGGGGCTATTTTCATTCCGGGAAGGGCGCTTGTTGAAAGCCGTGCGGAGCGACAGCTGCAATTATTTCACGACCGTGCTCGGCCCCGGCTACAACCCGGAGCACTGGAACCACTTTCATTTCGATCTGATGTCGCGCAGAAGCGGAAAGACGGTGTGCAAGTAGCTGCAGCAGGAGGACTGCTAGGTCACTTCGATGATGCGAGCGGTAGGAAGGACAGATCGCGCCATCCCCCAAGCGTGAGTGGTATATCGAGCTGCCCCACATGACCGGCATTTTTCTCCTGCTCATCGGCTTTCCAGGCACCGGCAAGCTCACCATTGCCAAGCGGTTGAGCCCGGTGTTTTCGGCAAAGATCATCGACAATCATTGGGTGAACAATCCCGTGCTCGGCGTTCTTGACCATGATCTGACGAAGCCGTTGCCGAAGGAGATTTGGGAGCAGACGGGCAAGGTGAGGCAGGCGGTTCTGGATACGATCGTCGCTTTCAGCGCGCCGTCGGCCAATTTCATCTTCACTCATGTCGGCATTCAAGGCGATGAGCGCAGTCATCGGACCTTCCGGCAGATTGCCAATGCCGCGGAGCAGCGCGGGTCGCTGCTGATACCGGTGCGATTGCTTTGCGAGGCGGAGGAACTGGCGAGGCGAGTGGCGATGCCGGAGCGGCGCGAGCGGCTGAAGTCCGTCAATTCCGAGGCTTCGCGAGAGCGCAGCCGGAGGCTGCAGGTGCTCGATCCCGGGCACGCCAATGCGCTCGACCTCGATGTTACTCTGCTTTCGGCGAAGGAGAGTGCCGAAGTCATCCATAGGCACGTGCAGGATCTCTTGCGCCTGCAGCGCACCTGAAGGCGCAGGCCTAACGTTTCAGTCAACGGCCCTTCCGGAATGCCGGCTGGAAACCTGGATCGGGTTCTGGCAGGCGTCTTTCGCATTGGCGTAGACATAGCCGTCCGCCTTATGCATTGGCCGAATGTCAGGCCGTTTCGCGCGCTTTGAGCGCAGAAGGTTTCGACATCCTCGACATCGAAGACCAGCTTGACGATTCCCTGGCCGCACCCTGTTCGACGCCGGCACCGGCACCGGCGCCTGCGGCGCATTTGCCATGGGCGTTCTGCCGGAAGAGACCGTTTTCGTCTGTCTTGCCAGAGAATGATTGAATATCCTGACCTTTCGCCGGAAACCATTGGCGCAGTGGGCAGTTAGTGAGGCTTGACCTGATCACAGGATCAGGCGATTGCGGGGATGGATGGAGATCGCCGATCTCGGGCTCCTGGCGGGAAAGCATCTGCTCATTGTCGAAAGCGGTGACATGGTCGCCGACGCGGTGCGGCTTGCGCTGGAACAGGCCGGGGCTGTTATCGTCGGGCCTGCATCGTCGGTCGAAATCAGTCTGGCGCTGCTCGATATCGCCAGGATCGACGGCGCCGTTTTGGATATTCGCATCGAGGGCGACACGGTGTTTCCGCTCGCCGAGCGGCTGCAGGACGCCAAAATACCCTTTGTTTTTGCGATATCTCATGCCGGTGCGGGTCTCCCCCCAGGATATGGCGGCTACCAACTGAGCGAGAGCCCTACCGTCCTCGTCGAGATCGCCAAGGCGCTTTTTGCGTCGCGCGAAAACGGCGCTTGACGCCGGCCTTACAGGTATCGGCAGCATGGATACCGTACGGTACCGTACCAAAATGCCCGTTCATGGAACGAAGAGAAGACTGCCCCCTTTTTCTCTGAGCAGCCGAAGCGCTCGATATCCGGGGCTCAACTCAAGAGCCCTCCATATGAAAGCTACGACGTTGGCCCGAAAGCAGAACCGTTTTTCGGAGGGCTAGATGCGTCGCAATTCCAGCTAAGGCGCGCAGCGTCTCGCGTTCGGAATCGCGTAAAACAGGAGATTGAGCATTTGCGCAATTCAAGGAAAAGCGGAAATGCTCCAGGGAGCTGGGACATGAAACATTCCCGTGAAATTCTACAAGAGGAAGTGGTCGCACTCATTCCGGCGCTCAGGGCATTCGCCCGTACCTTTTACCGGTCGTCCGCGGATGCGGACGATCTCGTGCAGGAAACTCTCGTCAGGGCGCTGGGCAATATCGAGCAATTCAAACAGGGTACGAAGATGAAATCCTGGCTGTTCACGATTATGCGCAATGCCTTCTGTACGCGCTTCCGCCTCAGGCAACGTGAGACGCTCGGTTCGGAAGAATGCGCCTCGTCGCAGGGCAGCGTGCCGGCCGATCAGGAATGGCATCTGCGCGGCCATGAGCTGGAAGCTGCCTGCGGGCACCTGCCTGAGCCTTACCGCGCCGCCTTCGCTTTCGTGCTCGTGGACGGCCGCTCTTATGAGGAAGCGGCAGATCATTTCCATTGCCCGATCGGCACCATCAAGAGCCGGGTAAACCGGGCCAGGCAGCGCATCGCGCATGACATCGGCTACTTTCAGTGAGCTGGCTTATCGCCCTACTGGCGCTGACCAAATAGTGGCTACAGCAAAAGTCTAATGCCTGGCTTCAAAGAATTGGAGCATCCTCTGTGGATCCGAGTGGACGCGCGGCGCTCTAAATAGCTTCCGGCTGTTTGAGTTCGCCGATCAGCCGGCGATATTCCTGTTCGGGGCGGCCGTAGGAATCACCTGCAAATTTTTCGAGGCCCGTCCGGTCGCGGACGATGACCATGCTGCGTTCCGACCAGATAAGCCGCCTGCCTTCCAGTTCATGCAGCGCGTTGGTGATGCTGGCGCGCCTGACCGACAGCATGAGGGCCAGGAACTCGTGTGTCAGACCGATACGGTCGCCGTCGATGCGGTCGTGGCACATCAGGATCCAGCGCGCCAGCCGTGGCTCGATGGGATAATTGGCATTGGCAAGCGAGGTGAAGGCTGCCTGGACGATGAACGTCTGGACATAGCGGTTCAGGAGCCCACGCAGCGACGGCACGGCCAATAGCGCCTCCTGCAGCGGCTCCGTGGCGACGCGCCAACCATGCCCCTCCACCTGCATGAAAATGTCGAAAGTTGCGTGCGTGCCGTCGAGGATCGGCGCTAGCGGCACGACGCCTTCGCGCCCGACAATGCCGACCTCGCTCGATCGTTCGGTCGCCGATCTCGCGATAATCGAGGCGATGCCTTCCTCGATGAAGTAGCAATATTTCACTTGATGGCCCGAAGTCGACAGCGCAAATCCCCGCGGCAGAACGAGCGGCTCCAGGTGAGGGGCGAGGTGCCGTTTCGCCTCCTCGTCCATCCTTGCGAGCAATACATTGTCGCCGGCCGTATTGAGCGCCTTGTCCATAATCATCCTCTTTGTCGGTCTCCAGACCCGGGTCGACAGCTGAAGTTCCCAGCTATAGTCGATTTTGCGGGTGCCTTTGGCGGCAACCGCGATCCTGTTCAGCCTCCGCGCTCCTGCGGCTTATGGCTCGTCACCAAATGGTGATCCCGCGTGAGATATTCAGAGCGATTTTGCGGGAACTTTATCCTCGCCGGCGCGTTCGGCGGGCCGAAACGATCCATCCAGGCCACGGCGCTATTTACATGTCAGATTGGACCATACCTTTGCACATCCGGCTTCCGGGCCAGGAGAGCCCCATTACCGTGCGTGGCACGGGCCACGCGGCAGCGCTTCTCGCCGAAAAGTGGCCGGTCACCTATGGTCTGGCCTTCGAGAATGCGCTGGCCTCCTTTGCGGCCGTCTCGGAGGGCGAGCTTCAGGCTGACGAGGCGCGGGAAGCCTTTATCGACGCGGCGGATGCCGCCGGCGTCCGCTGGTCGAGCGAAGGGGAATACTGATATCGCCGTCGCAGTTTCCGTGGGCGCAAACCAAGGCCGGCTCGCTGAGAGCGCATGTTCATGCAGGCTCTCCTCCGTGACAATGGGATCGACAGGGGATTCGCCTAGGAAGGGACCGATGGGTCCCCCTGCCGTCCTGGCGGGCGACCACTCGGGACGAGCGCCGTCTTCAGGTTGGAGCTAACCGAGAAGGGACACAAAAGTTCCAAACGCGTATGTTTTTCTACAGAGGGTGGCTGCGTGAACGCTTTCAGGCCTGAGGCCGGGGTATGGGTCCCGGCTTTGAGGAAAATTTTTGCATTCTGCATTTTCTGTGGAACTCTCTCTCCCTTCGTGCGTTTGGCAGCATCTTCAAGAAGGCGATCGGGAGGAAATGATGCAACCGAATATCAGAACGGATGCGCCTGACCGCTGGATTGGTGCGGTGGAGCTTGCGATCGTGCAGAAGGCCTTCGACAGGCTTTGCGCCGAGCGGGGGCTGTCGCGCGACTGCAAGGAAGCGCGCGAACTCGCTCGTATGACAATCGACCTTTACCGGCAGGGCGCCGACAGCGAATACAAGCTGCACACCATGCTGTCAGGTTCCGATTTCAAGACACCGGCCCTGTGAGGGGTGCATGGGCAATATCGTAACATTTCCGCGCCGAAATCTGCGGCCGTCACGACCATCCTATGTCGGCTCGGCAAGGCAGGTGGAAGGGCGGATCGCCATCCTGGAGACGATCGCGAAAATCACCGTCCGCGACAGCGCCTTTACGCCTTATGAACAGGCAGCCCTGCTGGCGAAGCTGAGGACAGCCATTCGGGCTGAGTGCGTTGCCCACAAGCTGTCGGCGGAGGAGCAGTTCGAAACGATGCGCTATGCCGAGCGGCTTCTCGACGATATCCTCGAGAGCCTCAACGACTGACCCTTTCACTTCTTCTTGTTCCGTAGCCCGCTTCCATACCCTATGCCGCAGTTGCGGGGCGCCATCTGGTCGTGCGAACATGAGGCCATGCTGATCCGACCTGCCAGAGCGGAAGACCGCGGCGCCATCTGGGCGATCCTGGAACCTGTCATCCGGGCGGGTGAGACTTATACGCTCGACCGCGACATGAGCGAGGCCGATGCGCTCGACTACTGGCTCGGTTCCGACAAGGAAACCTTCGTCGCCGATGACGGCGGCAGCATCATCGGCACCTATTATATCAAGGCCAATCAGGCGGGCGGCGGCAATCACGTCTGCAATTGCGGCTATATGACCGCTTGGCAAGCGGCGGGGCAGGGCGTGGCGCGCACCCTGCACCAGCACTCGCTTGGCCATGCGCGCCGGCGCGGTTTCCGGGCCATGCAGTTCAATTTCGTCGTCAGTTCAAACGAGCGGGCGGTGCGGCTGTGGCAGTCGCTCGATTTTCAGGTGGTCGGCCGGCTTCCGGGGGCGTTTCGGCATCCGACCCTTGGGTTCGTCGATGCGCTCGTGATGTACAGGGATCTTTGAGCGCGGGACCCCTTTCTCATGTCAACGGAATTGATCATGGTGCTGCGCTTCCTGGTGCCGGCTTGCTACCGCTTGGCGTTCAGTTCAGGCGGGAATGCCGTAGACCGGTATCTCGCCGCTGAGCCCCCGTAGAAAAGCGGTTGTGCCGTGCAGGCTGCGGCCGAGCGCGGCGAGCAACGTGCGCGCCTCCTCATCCTCGACCACTGGTGTCGTTGCAAAGATCATGTCCGGGGTGGCGATCGTCTGCAGGCGCGAGGCAACATTGACCGTCTGGCCGAAATAATCCTGCCGCTCGTTCATCAGCACGGCAAGGCAGGGGCCGCTATGGAGGCCGACCTTCAGGAACAGGTCGTCGCGGCTGTCGCGCCGGTTGAGTTCGTCGATCACCTTGCGGATATCAAGTGCGGCGGCCACGCCCTGCGCCGGAGTCGGGAAGGTTGCCATGATCGCATCGCCGATCGTCTTGACCACCGCGCCGCCATGGGCGGAAACGACCTGATACATGAGCTGGAAATGCGAGCGCACCAGATCGAAAGCGGCAAGGTCGCCGATCCGCTCGTAGAGTTCGGTCGATCCCTTCAGGTCGGTGAACAGGAAGGGTCAGGCTGGTGATCCTGAAGCGCTGGTTGAGATCGAGAACATTGGTGCGATAAATATCCCGGAAGGTCTGGTGCGTCAGTAGTCGCTTTGCGGTCAGGACAGGCACGCGCCGCGTCAGGATCGCTTCCAGCGCTTCGCTGGCGATCCAGAGGATCGGTATGATTCTGCGGTTGGTCCGGTTTTCCAGATCGAGCGTCAGAAGACCCGGTGCCACCCGCAGCGCTTCACCCGCCTGGTGCGCATCGTCGAGCTCGATCGACAGGCGCTGGCCTTCGGCCGGTTCGCCGCTCACTTCCAGGAAACGCGAGCTGTGCGTCACGGGATCGAAGAGAATGACGACACCCTCGCTCATCTGAACCTGCCGGCTCATGCGCGCACCCGGCACAATCTCGAACGCGTCGAGAACAACCTCGCTGACGATGGGCGCAAGATGCTCGGGCAGATCGCTGCCCGAACTCCAGAAGATCTGGCGCGTATAGTCCCAGAGCGGCAGGCTGTCGGGATCGTGGGCGGCGATGTGGCGGATGCGCGGGTCGACCGTGAAGGTGATCTCCACGGTTTCGTCGAGCGTCGGTTCGCAATCCAGCGAACAGAAGGAACAATTATAGTGATGCTGGTCAATGCCCTGCAGCGATTCCGCCTGATAAAGCACGCCGCCGCAGCTTTGGCAGACGACGTTCCAGGAGAGTTCGAAGAGGCCGAGCTGGGTGGCATGCAGAAAGGCGGCGATGCTCTCCTGTTCGCCGAGCCCGTTCGTCCGCGCAAAGGCCAGCGGATTGACGCGGTTCAGGCCGAAATCCGGCGCGTCTTCGATCAGATGCGCCATTGCGGTAGCAACGGTTTCGTCGACATGCTGGCGCACGGCCATGACGCGGTTGGCTATATCTGGCATCGCTCATCCATCGGGTAGAGGCCTGAAAAACAGGGCCGAAAGGAGCAAGAATAGGGCGGCAACGGCAGGCAGGCGAGCCGTTTATTTTTTCGCCTTATGTAACCTTTCGCGCGCCGGAGCGAAACAGGTGATCGAACCGTGCAGGAGACCACTTACTGTATCGGCTCTCGTCTGCTGGCAAAAAGAAAGCCGGCACAGGGCCGGCTTAGACGAACGCGGCTAAACAGGGGATACTGGCCGGTTCCTGGCATTTCGTGACTGACAATAAATTTCACACCAATGCCGAGGTCAGCAGAAAAGGCGTAACGAGATCGCCGAGAGGGCGGCTCCGCAAAGGAGTGGGCGGCGGGCGGAGGCCGGTGCTGTCCTCGGATGTGTTTATGAGGGACGAACATCACCGATTGATGACATCGGCAAGGACGAGAATGATTTTCTTTTCATCGACCGATCAGGCATTCGATGCCCAACATTGTCGCCGGATAGGCTGATGGCATGAATTCTGTGTTCATCCCCCTCGGGATGTCAAAGTTTCGCAAAGGGGCTATATAGCGGCGAAATTCGACCTGATATCCGCGAAGAGCCCGATGGCACCGATCATTTCCGTTAGAAATCTCACGAAAACCTATTCAAATGGCTTCCAGGCGCTGAAGGGCATCAACCTCGAAATCGAGCGCGGTGAAATCCTGGCGCTGCTCGGGCCGAACGGGGCGGGCAAGACGACGCTGATTTCCATCATCTGCGGCATCGCCAATCCGAGCGGCGGCTCCGTCACCGTCGACGGGCATGACGTGGTGAAGGATTTCCGCGCCACGCGCACGCTGATCGGGCTGGTGCCGCAGGAACTGACCACCGACCAGTTCGAGACGGTGTGGAATACGGTCAGCTTTTCGCGCGGGCTGCACGGCAAGAAGGCCAATCCCGCCCATATCGAGAAGGTGCTGCGCGACCTGTCGCTCTGGGACAAGAAGGACAATACGCTGCGCCAGCTCTCGGGCGGCATGAAGCGGCGCGTGCTGATCGCCAAGGCCCTGTCGCACGAGCCTTCCATCCTCTTCCTCGACGAGCCGACGGCCGGCGTCGACGTAACGCTGCGCAAGGACATGTGGCATGTCGTCGAGCGGCTGCGCGCCGAAGGCGTGACCATCATCCTGACGACGCATTACATCGAAGAGGCCGAGGAGATCGCCGACCGCGTCGGCGTCATCAATGGCGGCGAGCTGCTGCTCGTCGAAGACAAGGAGGCGCTGATGGCCAAGCTCGGCCGCAAGCAGCTGATCCTCGAGCTCAACGAGCCCTTGGACGAGTTGCCCGACTGTTTTAAAGGCAACGGCCTGTCGGTCGAGGCCGAGGGTAACAGGCTCGTCTACGAGTTCGACACGCGCAATGAGCATGAAAGCGTTGCATCGCTTCTCACACGGCTCGGGGAAAACAACATCAATTTCCGGGATCTTTCGACGCGGCAGAGCTCGCTCGAAGATATTTTCGTATCGCTTGTGGGAGCCGCAAGATGAACTTCGAGGCGATCAAGTCGATCTATTATTTCGAGATGGCGCGCACGCGGCGCACGCTCCTGCAGAGCGTCGTTTCACCCGTCATCTCCACCTCACTCTATTTCATCGTCTTCGGCGCTGCCGTCGGCTCGCGTATCCAGGAGGTGGAGGGCATCTCCTACGGCGCCTTCATCACACCCGGCCTTATCATGCTGACGCTGCTCGGCCAGTGCATCGGCAATGGCTCCTTCGGCATCTATTTCCCGAAATTCACCGGCACGATCTATGAGATCCTATCGGCACCAGTCGCCATGACGGAAATCCTGATCGGTTATGTCGGGGCGGCGGCCACCAAGGGGCTGATCATCGGCACCATCATCCTTTTGACCGCCAATCTCTTCGTCGATGTTCGCATCGAGCATCCCTTCATGATGGTGCTCTTCTTCCTGCTGACGGCAATCAGCTTCAGCCTGTTCGGCTTCATGATCGGCATCTGGGCGACGAATTTCGAGCAGCTCAACCTCATCCCCATGCTCGTCGTGCCGCCGCTGACCTTCCTTGGCGGCAGCTTCTACTCGATCAACATGCTGCCGCCCTTCTGGCAGGCCGTCAGTCATTTCAACCCGGTGCTCTACCTCGTCAGCGGTTTTCGCTGGAGCTTTTTCGGCATTGCCGACGTCAATCCGCTGGTCAGCCTCGGCATGATCTCGCTGTTTCTGGTGATTTGCCTGACGACCCTCGGTTGGATATTCAAGACGGGCTACAGGCTGCGCAACTAACGGATAGAGGCGATGAAAGCTTTTCTGCAAATGGCGAGAACGCTGCTCAGCGATCTGGCTTCGAGCTTCCTCTTCCTTATCCTTTATGCGTTGACCAGCAATGCCGTTCTCGCGGCCTGTCTCGGCATGGCGCTCGGTCTCGTCCAGATCGGCGTTCAACTCGTCCGCAAGAGACCGGTCGATGCCATGGAGTGGCTAAGCCTGTTCCTCGTCATCGCATCCGGTACGGCGACGGTTCTGACGACCGATCCGCGTTTCGTGCTGTTCAAGCCGAGTGTGATCTACACGATCGTCGGCGTGGTGATGCTGCGGCCGGGCTGGATGAACCGTTATCTGCCCGCGATTGCCAAGGCCACAGCCGCCGATGTCGCCACCTATGTAGGCCTTGCCTGGGCGGCTCTGATGTTCATCTCTGCAGGGCTCAACGCCTACCTTGCGCTGAATGCCGATCTCGCGACCTGGGCGACAGTCATGACGATCTTTGGAATCGCCACCAAGGTTGCGCTGTCGATTGCGGGATTTGCGGTGATCCGAGCGACAGCCAGGCGCAGGATCCGTTCCATGCCGGCTGCAGAGCGTGAAGCGTTGATCGCGGCAACGGGTTGGCAGAATCCAGCCACAAAGTCGGTACAATCCGCTTAGACGTCACAAATATCGTTCACATTTTGTTCGCAGCTGCTAGTGTGGCTTCGCTGTCATTGGCGGAGGAGGAGAGTCGTGGCGGAGCAACGGGCGCAGTTCGAGCGGCTGAAGGCGCTGCATCGCAGGGATGAGGCATTCGTCATCCCGAACCCCTGGGATGCCGGTTCGGCGCGGATACTGGCGAGCCTAGGATTCGAGGCCTTGGCGACGACCAGCGCCGGTTATGCCTTTTCGAAAGGCAAACGGGACTCTTTTGCAAGCCTGACGCGCCACGAGATACTCGACAACGCCGCCGAGATCGTCAACGCCACCGATCTTCCCGTGTCGGCCGATCTCGAAGACGGGTTCGGCCCGGAACCCGAAACCTGCGCCGAAACGGTCCAGCTCGCCTCAGCGGTCGGGCTGGTCGGCGGATCGATCGAAGATGCTACCGGCGATCCGGCACGGCCGATCTATGATCTTTCGCAGGCGGTCGAGCGCGTTCAGGCGGCGGCGGAAGCGGCGCGGAAACTGCCCTTCCTTTTGACGGCGAGGGCGGAGAATTTTCTCTGGGAACGGCCGGATCTCGATGACACGATCAGGCGGCTGCAGGCCTTCTCGGCGGCCGGCGCCGATGTGCTCTACGCGCCCGGCCTGCCAGATCTCGACGCCATCCGAACCGTGTGCGCCGCCGTCGACAAGCCGGTCAATGTAGTGATGGGGCTGAAAGGGCCTCGTTACAGCGTTGCCGAACTCTCGGCCGCCGGCGTGCGCCGCGTGAGCGTGGGCGGATCCTTTGCGCGCGCAGCACTTGGGGCGCTGATGCGGGCGGCCGAGGAGGTGAAATCGTCGGGCACCTTTACCTACGCCGCCGATGCGATCCCGGCAGTAACGCTGGGCCAGCTCATGTCACAGGAGAAGCGCGGCGACCGGCAGTAGCCGCTTTTCGAAGGTTTGCTCGTCAGCCTTTCTTCTTGCGCTGCCCCTTGCCAGGCCGAGGGCGGAAATCGACGAGCAGGGATTTCAGTTCGAGTTCGCGCACGCGCCGGGCCGCTTCGTCGGGGCTGACCCAGGCCAGCATGCGCTGGCCCAGTTCACGGAATTCGTCTTTCGTATCCTCAACCTCGATCTGAAAGATATCGACGATGCAGGGAACAACGTCGCCGTCATCCAGTTCCTTGAGATAGGTATAGCGGCCGATCGGCTGCTTGCTGACGGTGCCGCGCACGCCGGCTTCCTCCCAGGCCTCGATCGCGGCTGCCTCGTGCGGCTTCTTCTTTTTCATCGGCCAGCCCTTGGGAATGATCCAGCGGCCGCTGTCGCGCGTCGTGACGACGAGAACTTCGAGGTCGGCGTGGTCGGTTTCGGGACTGCCTTTCCTGTAGCGAAAGCAGAGAGCGCCATATTGCTGGCGAAAGGCGCCGGAGAAGAGCTTCTCCGGTCGTTCGGCAAGCTGCTTCAACAGGGGCCTTGATGATCCGGCGCGGGATTTTGCGCCTTTTTTGCTGGATTTCATGACCTCAAGCATTGCCAATTTTTACTTTTTCGAGCAATTGCCTGCGACGCTTTATGACAGATTTATGACAGTCTTCCATGACCGTCGTCCGCGTAAGGGAAGGATCGCCTGAGATGATGAGCGTGTTTCGCAAGATGATGCCGCGGGAGGACCGCTTCTTTGAGATGTTCTGCAGGCATGCGAAAACCGTCGTGGAAGCCGCCGACGCGATGGAGAAACTCCTGAGAGGCGAGGCGGTCGAGGAGAATTGCGACCGCATCGTCGCACTGGAGGACGAGGCCGACCAGATCACCCGTGAAGTGCTGCTTGCCATCCGCCGCAGCTTCATCACGCCCTTCGACCGCGGCGACATAAAGGACCTGATCCAGTCCATGGACGACGCGATCGACATGATGCACAAGACCGTGAAGATCATCCGCCTCTTCGAGCAATCGAGCTTCGATCCGCTGATGCAGGAAATGGGCGGCGAGATCGTCAAGGCGGCGGGCCTGATGCAGAAGGCCATCGGGCTGCTCGACAAGATCGGCGCCAATGCGTCGCGGCTCTCGACCATCGCCGAAGAGATCACGCGGGTGGAAGGTCGAGCCGACGAGCTGCATGACGAAGGGCTGAAGGAGCTCTATCGCCGGCATGGCGCCAGCGGCAATGCCATGGCCTATATGATCGGCAGCGAGATCTACTCCAACCTGGAAAAGATCGTCGACCGGTTCGAGGACGTGGCCAATGAAATCAGCGGCGTCGTCATCGAGAACGTCTGATGGAAGCCTCTCTCTCCCTTCCGCTGCTGATCGGTCTCGTCGGCGTGGCGCTGTTCTTCGATTTCCTCAACGGGCTGCATGACGCGGCAAACTCGATTGCGACGATCGTCTCCACTCGCGTTCTCCGGCCGCATTACGCCGTCGGCTGGGCAGCCTTCTTCAATTTCATCGCCTTCCTGTTCTTCGGCCTGCATGTCGCCGAAACGCTCGGAACCGGCATCATCGATCCCTCTATCGTTTCCCCGCAGGTGATCTTTGCGGCACTGATGGGAGCGATCGTCTGGAACATCGTCACCTGGCTGTTCGGCATTCCCTCGTCGTCGTCGCATGCGCTGGTCGGCGGGCTTGTCGGGGCGGGATGGGCAAAGGTCGGCTTCAGCTCCATCGTCTGGGGCGGTCTGTTGAAGACAGTCGGCGCCATCGTCATGTCGCCGGCGATCGGCTTCCTGCTCGCGCTGTTTTTCGTCCTCGTCGTGTCCTGGCTCTTCGTGCGCCAGACACCCTTTGCAGTCGACCGCACTTTCCGCTTCATGCAGTTCATTTCGGCCTCGCTCTATTCGCTCGGCCATGGCGGCAACGATGCGCAGAAGACCATGGGCATCATCGCCGTTCTTCTCTTCAGCCAGGGCCATCTCGGCCCGAGCTTCCATGTGCCGCTCTGGGTGGTCATCTCCTGCCAGTCGGCCATGGCGCTCGGCACCCTCTTCGGCGGCTGGCGGATCGTTCACACGATGGGCTCGAAGATCACCCGGCTCAATCCGATGCAGGGCTTTTGCGCGGAAACCGGCGGGGCGCTGACGCTGTTCGGAGCGACGTGGCTTGGCATTCCCGTGTCGACGACGCATACGATCACCGGCGCAATCATCGGCGTCGGCGCTGCGCGCCGTCTTTCGGCCGTCCGCTGGGGCATTGCCGGCAATATCGTGATTGCCTGGGTCGTCACCATGCCGGCCGCCGCTGCCATCGCCGCCGCGTGCTATGGGATTGCGAGCCTGTTTGCCTGAGGGCAGGGGCCGTTCGATGCGCCGGTAGTTAATTTTCAAGGCGCTATTTTCGATCATCCGTTGCGCTCTATTTCCCATGCAAGGAAAGGGCGACAACGAGCGGACAATGGATCCATCTGACGATCTGCCTGAGTCGAATGCGAAAATGCCGGCAGGCCAAAGCAGCCGCAAGGTCGACCAAAGCGGCGCCATCTGCTGTCGGGTCGAGAAGGGCGGAAGGGTCAGCGTTCTGCTCGTCACCAGCCGGGATAGCGGACGATGGGTGATCCCGAAGGGCTATCTGCAGAAAAAGGAAAAGCCTTATCGCTGCGCCCAGCGGGAAGCGCTTGAGGAAGCGGGCGTTATCGGCAAGGTCAGGAAGAGGCCGCTCGGCTACTACACCTACCTCAAGGATAACGAGACGCCGCTCACGGTTTCGGTCCATCTGCTTCGGTTCAAAGAAGAGGGCGATCAATTTCCGGAGCGCACCCAGAGGCAGAAGATCTGGATTGCGCCAGCCGAAGCGGCGGAGCTCGTCGAGGAACCCGAGTTGCAGGCGCTCTTCCGGTCTGTCGACACGGACAATCCCCTGTCATCCCAGGATCGGCTTAAGCCGCGCCGGATCGCCGGCCGGCGGTCTGTGGCCGACGTGGCGGTATCGCTCGCCACTCTGCCAACCTCGCGGTGACCGCCTTCAATTGGTGCGGGATGTGCGCCGGAGCGACGAAGGCCCGGCATATGGGCCTTCGTTCTGAGTTACCGGGGGCTGCCGGTCGCCAAAGGCCTCCAGGAGAGTTCGCGATCCCCCGTCGTCCCAGGGTCGATCGTTACCTCGACGCCGGTCTTGATGCGCCGCCGCAGGATGTCGGGACGATCCGGATTCGTCAGGAGCAGACCTTTCTCGTGGAGCGTCTGGAGCCGCGAGCGCGAAAGCTTCAGTTCGGATGCCAGCAGACGGTCGAGGCGTGTGCCCGCAGGCAACGGCACGACCAGTTCGATTTCCAGCCGCGTCCACCCGGCAGTCTCCCGCAGTACCTCCCTGGCAATGTCGAATTCAGGGAATTCGTCGATGCGCTGCGCCTTACGCCTGATGGCGTCGAGGTTGAAGCTTTCCGCCCGGATCCATCTGATATCGTTCGAGTGCAGCGCCTCCAGAATGGCCGGATCGATGTCGCTGATATTCTGACGCTCGAAGAGCGGTCGGTTCCAGGTCTTGTCGCAGGTGAGGCATTTGTAGATCAGCCAGGCATCCAGCTTGCGGCCATTGGCATTCAGCCTGATCTTATCACTGGATTGAAAGGCCCTCATTCCGCCGCATCCACTGCAAGAGATCCAGGGTTGGGGGGCGGTTTTCGGCGTGACGGTCCATCGGACTCGCAGGGTGTCGCACATAAGTCTTGGTCTTCCATTCGGAAGTTCACCAAGATGGCGCGAGAGAAATGCCTTGAGGGCGCGGCGTGGCGATGCCTTGGGGTGGTTGAAGAGCAGAGACAGCGGAGCTGCACTGGCACATTGAGAACAATGCCAAACCGGTCTCTCGCCACCACCCGATGAACGCATTCATACGCCGGCAGCTGTCGCCGCCAGGCCGTACAGGTGAAACTGGATTGAGACCGGTTCTTACTTAGGCAAAGTCACCCTCGATGCGCCCATGCTCTTCGGGCGAATGGATAGCAGATGATCTGGCCGAAAGGGAGTGACAGGTTACAGTTCGAGCATATGAACTGCGGGATTGCGGCATTTACGCAACTTATGCTGAGGGCGTGGCAGAAGACGATTCAAATAAAGTCCGGAACTATTGTCTTGTCTTAAGCCGCTGCCCGCGGAGCAGTCTTAAAAAAATCAGCTTATGCGAGAGTTCTTTTATCCAAACCAATTGCTGGATTGGCGGTGTTCCGTTAAGTGCGGGCCTTAAGGTTGTCTTAACTAATTGCAATCAAAGCATTATCTTTTTTTGCGCTTCCATCACACCTGAAATCATTCAGGCTCGTTGATAAATCTCGAATTGCATAAATTGACGACTGAGAAGAATCTGGTGCCTAGAGTCGTAAACGTTTCCAGGAGATGAAGGTGGTGCGATCAAAACCGGCTGCGGCGGGCAAGCGATTCGTGACGAAGCGAATGTCGATTTCCACGATCGCCTTGGCTTTCGCGCTGCTGACTGGGGCGCACGACGCGGCCGAGGCGGCCAATGAATGCGGCGCGCCGGTCGCCGGCGCGGTCACTTGCGCGGGGAACAATTATCCCTCGCCGGGTATCAGCTATTCGGTTACAAGCAGCCTGACCCTGACACTCAACAATCCTGCTTTGGTCGCCGTGAAGGCGACGACTGGCCAGGGCGCTGTCTTCGTCAGCGGTTCGAGTACCAATGACATCGTCATCAATGCGCTCATGTTCCAATCGATTCAAACGAGTGGTACTTTGTCGAACGGCGTTGGTGCGGTGAATTCGGGAACCGGCGGCAGCACCATCATCCGGATGGACACCGGCACCGTTATAGCGAGCGGCAGCAGTCCTCTTCCCGGCGCACTTCTTTCGAGCATCACCAACGCCACTAACAGTGGCAATGCCTTGATCACCCTCAATGGCGGGCAGGCCAGCAATACAGGGGGAGGCCAAGGCGTGAGCGCCCAGAATGCCGGTACGGGCAATGCCACCGTCACGATGAACGGCGGCTTGGTCAGCTCCACCACGGGCACTGCCATGCGCGCCATCATCACTAACGCCGCCTCTTCCGGCGCCGCCGGCGTCGCCATCAGCGGCGGTACGATGATGACAGCTTCGGGCACGGGCGTGCTGAGCCAGTCGGAGCGCGGCAGCGCCGGCATTACAATGACAGCTGGTACGGTCACGGTCCAAGGCGGTGCCAATTCCGTTCTGAACGCGGTGGTCAATAATGCCGCCGGCACAGGCACAGCCAGCATCGCCATGAGCGGCGGCACCGTCACGAACAACGGCAGCGGCGATGGCCTCTTCGCTAACAACAAGGGTACGGGGACTTACAACATCGGCCTGACCGGCGGCACGGTAACCGGCGGTTCGGGCACGGGCGCCGCCATCCATGCCGCGGCTGCCTCGGGCGGCACGATCGCTATCGGCCCCGGTGCCGTCGTCAACGCCGGAGCCTCTGGTATCGCTCTCAGCCAGACCGGCGGCGCGGCCGCAATCACCACGGCCGGCACTGTGACCGGCAACGTCAACCTCAGCGCCGCCAGCAATATGCTCGACATCACCGGCGGCGCCATCAACGGCAATATCAACGGCGGCGGCAACACCGCGCTGAGCTTCGATCTCGGCACCAGCAACAGCTTCACCTATGGCTCGCCTTACAGCATCGGTGGCGTGAACAGCGTCGCGATGAACTCGGGGTCGGCCGAGATCGACGGCAGCTTTGCTACCAACACGCTTGCCGTCAATGGCGGCAGGCTGATCCTCAACGGCGCCGGCACCGCCTCGAGCGGCGCCTCCGTGTCGGGCGGGACGTTCGTCGTCGGCGACGCCGCGCATGCCTCGGCTACGCTCACAGGGCCGCTCGACGTGCTTGCCGGCGGCCGATTGCAGGGCTACGGCATGATCGTGGGCGATATCGGCAACGCCGGCATCATCGCCCCCGGCAATTCGATCGGCACACTGACGATCAGCGGCAATTATGCCGGCAATGGTGGCACGCTGGAGATCGAGACGGTGCTGGGGAACGATGCCTCGGCCACCGACCGGCTGGTCGTTACCGGCAATACGTCGGGCAGCACCAATCTCAAGGTCATCAATGTCGGCGGCGGCGGTGCGCAGACAGTAGAAGGCATCAAGGTCGTCGATGTCGGCGGAGCCTCCAACGGCACCTTTTCGCTTTTGGGCAACTACGTCTTCCAGGGCGACCAGGCGGTCGTCGGCGGTGCCTATGCGTATCGGCTCTACAAGGGGGGCGTCAGCACGCCCGGCGACGGCGACTGGTATCTTCGGTCGCATCTGATCAACGATCCGACCGTCGGCACATCTCCGCTTTATGCACCGGGCGTGCCGCTCTACGAGGCCTATGCGGGTGTCCTGCAGAGCTTCAATCAGCTCGGCACCCTCCAGCAGCGCACCGGCGGGCGCTCCTGGATGGGCGGCGTTTCGGTCGATGCCAACGACGAGGGCGCGAGGGCGCGGGGCATCTGGGGACGGATCGAGGCTTCGCACAACCATCTGGAACCGGGGACATCGACAACCGGCACCGACTACGGTGCGAACGTCTGGAAGCTGCAGACAGGCGTGGACGGGGCGTTGGCCGAGGGCGCAGCCGGCACGCTGATTGGCGGTGTCAGCGTGCAA
The DNA here is from genome assembly GCF_014195325.1 of Rhizobium sp. BK650. GTDB lineage: Bacteria > Pseudomonadota > Alphaproteobacteria > Rhizobiales > Rhizobiaceae > Rhizobium. The sequence goes on from NZ_JACIBK010000003.1 coordinate 418,670, forward strand.
TACGGTACGGTTTCCGCAGATGTATCCTCGCTGTTCGGCAGAGGGGACATTGACACGACAGGCTATGGCCTTGGCGGCACGCTGACCTGGTACGGCAATTGCGGCCTCTACGTCGATGCTCAAGGGCAACTGACCTGGTATGACAGCGATCTTCGTTCCGACACCCTGAACAGGACGCTGGCAAACGGCAACAGCGGCTTCGGCTACGCATTCAGTATCGAGGCAGGACAGAAGATCGGCCTTGGTCCGCAATGGTCGCTGACGCCGCAGGCCCAGCTCTCCTACTCTTCCGTGCGTTTCGACGATTTTACAGATCCCTACAGCGCCGCGGTATCGCTGGGCGACGGCGATGCTCTGGTCGGCCGTCTCGGGCTCTCCGCCGATTATGACGATCAATGGAAGGATGGCGCAGGCCGGACAAGCCGCTCGGGCGTTTATGGCATCGCCAATCTCTACTACGATTTCCTCGACGGATCGGATGTCGACGTCTCGGGAACGAGGCTCGTCAGCGAGAACCGGGCGCTGTGGGGCGGATTGGGCCTGGGCGGTTCCTATAGCTGGTCGGACGAGCGCTATTCCATCAACGGCGAAGCATTCGCACGCACCAGCCTCCAGGACTTTGGCGACAGCTACTCAATCGGCGGCAAGCTCACCTTCAATGTGAAGTGGTGATTACAGGGACTTCTGGCGAGATCGTGCCGAGCGCCGGCGCTTGGACAGGCACCGACCTTGGCTTTACGTTTCAGGCGACGTGCTGCAGCCGGACTTCGCGATCGTGCAGGAAGCAGGCCTTGGTGAAGAGGCCAAGATCAAGCTCGTTCGGCAGCCGCACATCCTGAAGATCAGGCAGGTTCTTGCCACCGGCCTCGAAGGATCGGTCGATCTGCGAGATGAAGGCGAGCACCGTGCCGGTGTTCCGGGCGAAGGTGTGAAGGGCCGAAACCTGTTCGGAAAGGCTCGGTTTGCTGCGCTGCTGGTCGAGGATCTGCAGATAGTCGATGACCGCGACCGTCCGCTTGGGCACGCCTGCGAGATGGAGCATGATGTAATCGGCGCTGATCTCGTCCGAGGTGACGATCTCGATCCGGTCGCCGAGCGCTTTGCCTTCCGGCAGGGTATGGATGCGCTTTATGGTCTGCTCATTCGTATACTCGAGCGTGAAGAAGCTCGCCCGTCGCGCCTCCCTGACGGCGTCGAGCAGGAGCTGCAGGCCGACTAGGGTCTTGCCGTGGCCAGGGCGGGCGGCGATCAGCAGCAGATCGCCGTCTGATAGTTGCGACAGCATCGATGGCGCAGATGTTTCGTGCCGCGAGGAAAGCAGGCTCCAGGCGGAGAAGCCTTCGTCCTGTGCGATACGGTCCAGCGCCTGGTGAAGCGGGATCGCATCGGTCCGCGCCAGCGATTTCGCTTTGCGCTTCAACTGATAGATGGGTTGAGACAGTTTCATTCAAACCTCCATTGCGAGCCGGAAACGCAACCCCTCCTTATGCGGTGCTCGAACAGATGGTTCGGTCGTAGGTTACCCCGCATGGACGATGCTTCCCGGATGGAGGGAGGAGGCTTGGGTCGAGCCTTGCTCAAGAGGTAACCGGCGCTGCGATTCGCGACAAGCTGGAAATGACGGGACTGTATGCTTCGAACCGGCATTCAATCCGTTACATCTGCAATATCCTCCTGAATGAACCTGATGAGCATCAGGCTTGCACAGCGGCTGAGCAGGCGGTCCCGTTCATCGGCGAGGTCCTCCTCGAAGCGCCGACAGAGCCGCTCATAGCTCTCGCGGAATGGTGAAGCGGGGAGGTATTTCGCCTCCAGGCGCAACCGCGTTTCCTGCAATTCCTTCAGATCCGGCAATGTAGGCATGGTTTGCATCCCCTGATAGGCTATATGCTGACATGGGAGGAATTTCCTTGAAATCGACCATGCCAGTGACATGCGAGGTGCGCTACCGCCTCGATCCCAGGAAACGCGCGGAATTCGAAGCCTATGCCGAGATCTGGGTCCAGCTGATCGAGCGCTATGGCGGAACGCATCACGGCTATTTCATGCCGCGCGAAAAGCCCGAAGGGGCGGGCTTGAGCTTTCCCGGCGCCGGCGTGGATGGCGCAGGCAATATCGCCGTCGCTCTCTTCACCTTCCCGGATGAGCAGACCTATCTCGACTACCGGGCCAGTGTTGCTGCCGATCCGGACAGTATTGCGGCCAATGCGCGTTTCGGGGCCGATCCGCCGTTCAAGAGTTACGAAAGGCTGTTCCTGCGACCGCTGCCGCGCGGCGATTAGACAACAGCCAGCTGCCGACACAGACAGCAAACAGACAGCTTCGCCGCGCTACCCCTCTGCCCGTCGCCCACAAGGGGCAGCAGCAAAAGGGTCAAATCATGAAGCTGAAACTGATCGCCGCTCTTACCGTCCTGTCGCTCTCGCCAGCGTTGGCGTTCGCAAGTCCGAGCTGCACGAAGGAGCCGAAATCCAAGTGGATGCCGGAGGCCGAGATGAAGGCAAAGATCGACGCCATGGGCTACAAGGTCAAGACCTTCGAGATCACCGGCAATTGCTACGAGATCTACGGCAAGGACAAAGACGGCGAACGGGCCGAGGTCTATTTCAACCCGGTCTCCGGCGAGATCGTCCAGAAGGGCGATTGAGCCATGACGGTCATCACGTCGAAGAAGGAGGGCCTCGAGCCCTCCGATACCGCCCGCCGGACGATCAGGGTGTGGGACCCGGTCGTCAGGCTGTTTCACTGGACCATCGTTACGGCCTGCATGCTGAATCTCTTCATTCTCGAAGAAGGCAAATATTGGCACCGCATCACGGGTTATGTCGTGGCTGCGGCAATCGTCATTCGCATTCTCTGGGGTTTCGTCGGTACAAAACACGCTCGCTTTTCCGATTTTGTGCCGACGCCGCGCAGGGTGAGGGACCAGATTTTTGATATGATCGATGGCAACGAGAAACGTTACCTTGGTCACAATCCGCTGGCATCGGTTATGATGCTCACCCTGATGGGGTTGCTGGCGGCGACGGCGCTGACGGGCTGGATGACGACGCTCGACGCCTTCTGGGGCGAGAAATGGCTGGAAGAACTGCATGGTACCATTGCAAACGGTATCATGGTGCTTGCCTTCGCCCATGCAGGCGCTGCCATCATCCAAAGCTGGAGACACAGGGAAAATCTCGTCTGGTCGATGGTCACAGGTCGAAAGAGGACATGAGGATACTGCTGATCGAGGATAGTTCCCGGCTTCGCGAGCTGCTTTGCGAAGCCATCCGCGATGCCGGCTGGAAGATCGATGCCTTTGCCTTTGCGCAGGAGGGGCGGGCTGCGCTTGACGGAACCGATTACGACCTGTTGCTTCTCGACCTCGGCCTGCCCGATGAGGACGGGATCACGTTCCTGCGGTCGCTCAGGGCCGCCAAGATTCAGACGCCGGTCCTGGTACTGACGGCGCGTGGCGCGGTGGACGAACGCATCGCCGGGCTCGATGCCGGCGCCGACGACTATCTCGTCAAACCTTTTCACAATGGCGAACTGATCGCCCGCATCCGCGCGCTGACCCGGCGCGCGCCGGCAACCGCGATGCCGGTTCTGGAATTCGCAGCTCTGCAATACGACATCGCTTCGCGGCGGGTTACATGCGGCAATGACGAGATCGCGCTCGCGCCCTCCGAAAAGGGTCTGCTCGAACTGTTGATGCGCAATGGCGGCCAGGTGGTGCCCAAGCCGAAGATCGAACATGCCTTCTCGGAATTCGGCGACGAGCGCAGCAGCAATGCCGTGGAACTTGCTGTTTCGAGATTGCGCAAGAAGCTCGACGGACATCCGACCAAGGCGCTGATCGAGACCGTGAGAGGTGTCGGCTACATGATCCGGGAGGCGCGCGGGTGAGCCTGAGATCGCCGACATTGGGCGCAATTCTCACGCGGCGGATCGCCTTCTTTGCGGTGCTCGCCATGGTGGTGCAGCTCGCGGTGATTTTCTCCGACTATTACTGGAATGTCGGCGAGCTTTCGCGCCTGTTCGTGGAGCAGGAGACCGAACGGCTCGCCTCCGGCATTACGGCGGAGGAGAATGACACCGTCCGCTACCGGCTTCCTGACAGCGTCGAAGGGCGCTATGGGCAGGCGCAGACCGGTTATGTGGCGCGTATCCGCGGGGCCGACGGCGACCTGGTTTTCCAGTCCTGCGATGCCGCCTGCGAAAGCCGCTTCCTGCCGCCCGATGTGAACCCGCCGGATTTCTGGCTGCGGTCGCTTGCGCCGGGCAAGCCGCTGACGCTGGTCGGAGGGCGGGCCTTCACGATCGGCGGGCAGCGCTTCTTCGTCGATATTGCGACGATGGGCGATCCCCAGGATGTCATATCGGATGTCTTCTGGAATGAGGTGATCGAACATATGATCGTGCCGATGAGCATCCTGCTGGTGTTGGTGCTCGGCGCCACGCTGCTTTCCGTGCGCCAGGCGCTGAAACCGGTGCGGATTGCGGCCGAGGCGGCGGAACGCATGGACCCGATGGATTCGCGCTCGCATCTGCAATTCGGCGAGATGCCGCGGGAAGTCGCTCATCTCGCCGCAGCCGTCAACCGAGCGTTCGCGCGTGTGGGCGAGCTGATGCGATCCCAGAAAATCCTGACATCGGGCATTGCGCATGAGGTTCGCACACCGCTTGCGGCGATCAAGCTGGAGCTTGGCCATATCGACCATCCGCGGGCGCGCAAGGCGGAGGCGGACCTCGACGATCTCGTGCGCTTCGTCAGCCAGATCACCGCGCTTGCGAGGCTCGATACATTCGATCACGGCATGTTCGAGGAAATCGACCTTGTCGAGCTTTCATCCGATGTCGTCGAGCAGCTGGCTCCCTGGGTCTACGAGAACGATCACTCGCTGGAACTCTCCGCACAGGTCGATACGGCCATCGTGCAGGGTGTGCCGGCCCTGCTGAAGGATGCGGTGCGCAACCTGATCGACAACGCTGTTCGCCACACGCCTGCGCATACCAATATCGTCGTGCAGGTGAGCCACAATCTGATCCGTGTCGCGGACCGGCATCCGGCAGGCATCCGGCAGAGTGCCGATATTGCTGCCCATGCCGACGGCCTTGGGATCGGCCTCAAGATCGTGGAGCGCATCGCCGCGATCCATCGGGGGTCGCTTCGCCGTTCTGCCGGCAGACAGGGCCATGTCTTCGACCTGGAAATCGGCGCGTAGGGCTCGCTGCCAACGCCGGCATCCCTTAACGAGCGGCTTGTCGTCCGATAGCCTAGGTTGCCCCAATATTACTCGCAGACGTCGACTCAAGCCGACGGGTCCGACCACGGTGCGCGACCAAGCTGCCTGGCGATCCAGTCTGCGAAGGCTCGCGTCTTTGTGGGCAAACCTGCCGTCGAGGGGGTTACGATATATATTCCTCCCTCATTGGGAAGCGACCAATCGGGCAAGACCCGAACCAGGCGTCCGTCGGCAAGTTCGCGCCCGACCAGCCAATCGGTGGCATAGACGATCCCGAGGCCATCTATTCCCGCCTGCACGAGGGCTTCAGCATCATCTGACGCCAGCGGCCCCGAGACTGGCACAACATGCTCACGGCGTTCGGCGTCGATGAACTCCCAGACGTGCGGGTTCACTTTTCCCGTGAACCGAAGACATGCATGGTTCACGAGTTCATCCGGCGTCTGCGGCATTCCTCTTTCTTCAAGATAAGCAGGAGCGGCGCAGAGCAGGCGGTGACGGTCGACGACCTTGCGCGCGATAAGCCGTGAATCCGCAAGACTTCCGAGACGCACGGCCAAGTCATAACCTTCGCCGATCAGGTCAACGTAGGTGTTCGAAAAACTCACGTCGATCGAAACGAGCGGATGCTTGCGCAAGAATAGCGGTAGCAGTGGCGAGATCCAACGGCGGCCGAACGCCGAGGGCAATGCAAGCTTGATGCAGCCGCGCGGCTCGCCTTCAAGGGCGGCCGTCTCGAGTTCCGCGGCCTTAATACCCTCGAGAAGCGGTCTGATCCGCTCGAGATATTCGCGGCCGGCTTCGGTCAGCACGACCTTTCGAGTGCTGCGTTCCGCCAGTCGCACGCCAAGCCGGGCCTCCAGCGATTGAACCCTGCGCGATACCGCCGTCGGATTGCGATGCAGTCTGTGGCCCGCCGCGACGAAAGATCCGCATTCCGCCAGCGTCACGAAGGCGGAGATGTCACCAAGATCGGGATTGGTGGTCGATTGCTGCATAATGCGCAGTTTTAAAGTGCGTAGGCGAGCAGTTCAAGCCGGCGTTCGCAGTATTACGTATCGGATGCAAGGTAATTTCTGCCGAAAAGGAGCCACCATGCATTACGTCGAATTGGTTGAAGCAGGGCTGAACAACTTCAAACGCCGCGAGGGACACGAACCCTTACCGCCGGGAAGAGGACAAGCGCTCGTGCGAATGCGCGCAGCAAGCCTGAACTTCATAGACCTTGCTGTTGCCCAAGGGATTTATCCCGGCATCAGCTACCCGCTCATCCCCGTTGCCGATGGCGCGGGGGAGGTCGTCGCCGTTGGTCCCGAGGTGATCAACGTGTCCACCGGCGATCGAGTGGCCCTTCACCCCAAGGTCCTCTGGCACGCGGGGCGCGCAAGTGCACTGCAAGCGCGGACGATGCGGGGCGTTGACCGGCCCGGCTCGCTCGTCGAGCTCGCCACGGTCGATGCGGCTACGCTCGTCAAGGCTCCCGACCATCTGTCCTGGGAGGCGATCGCGACCCTGCCAATCACCGCCACGACAGCCTGGAACGCTCTTGCCACCGGTGAGATCGGACCTGGCTCGACCGTTGCTCTGCTGGGCACGGGCGGCGTCTCCATCTTCGCACTGCAGCTGGCGAAAGCGCGCGGCGGTCGCGTGATCATCACCTCGTCTTCGGACGAGAAACTCGAACGAGCGCGAGCGCTCGGTGCAGACGAGACGGTCAACTACAGCACCAACCCGGATTGGGAGACGGCTATTCTCAAGCTGACCGGGGGTGTCGGGGCGGATCTGGTACTCGATACGGTCGGAGCCTCAAGTTTTGCCCGGTCGCTCGCCGCCGTGCGCCAAGGGGGCGTAGTGTACACCGTCGGGTTTGTCACGGGCTCCAAGCTCGAAGTCGACCTCATGCCATTGATCGTGAAAGCGGTCCGAGTGGTTGGGAACAACACCGGGTCGGTGGCGAACCTTGCCGAGGCCGTAGCCGCCATCGCCGCCCATAGAATCGAACCCGTTGTCGACCATGTGTTCAAGCTTGGCGAACTATCGGATGCCTATTCGGCCTTGGCGGCCGGGGGCCATCTCGGCAAGCTCGCGATCCGTTTGGACTGGTGAGCGGGATTGCCACAGCCCGACGCCGATCACGGTTGGGCGTCGTCGCGCGCGGCGTCCACCAGACGGTGTTTTCCTACGCCGCCTTGGCCGGAGATCTATATCAACGATCCCGAACGGCGGCGCGGTTTTGAAGAGGCGGTTGCCGATATGAGCGGTTAAGGGTGACTATCCCGAGATCGGCTGCGAGATCGTGATCCTGCCCGAGGTCGACGTCGCAGCACGCGCGGATTCTCTGCTGGGTCGGCTGCCAACTGCCGTTTCATAGACCCGCCGCAGCTTGACACCAAAAACGACGGCGCGCATAAAAACCATATGGGGTTGCGATCACCCCACGAGGCGACATGCCGAAGAATCGCGTCCATTGAAACCGAACAACGGAGGGACGCGTCATGCCGTCATTTCTCGAAATATCTGCAGATAAACTCGCCCGTATCGTCGGCGTACCCAATGCGCCTGTCATCGTCGATGTGCGCATCGAGGAGGATTTCGCCCGCGATCCGAGGCTACCGCCGGGTTCGATCCGCAAATCCCACACCGATGTCACCGAATGGGCGGGCAGCCTCACCGGCCCGGTGGTGGTCGTCTGCCAGAAGGGCGGCAAGCTCAGCCACGGGGTCGCCGCCCATATCCGGCATGCCGGCGGCAGTGCGGAAGTGTTGGAAGGGGGATTCGAAGCCTGGATCGGCGCGGGCGGCGCAGCTGTGCCCGTCAACCGGCTGCCGCCGCGCGACCGGCAGGGACGGACCGTCTGGGTCACGCGGGCGCGCCCGAAGATCGACCGTATCGCCTGCCCATGGTTGATCCGGCGATTCGTCGATCCTTCGGCCGTCTTTCTCTTCGTACCGACATCGGATGTCTTGACGGTTGCCGACCGCTTCGGCGCCGTACCCTTCGATATCGAAGAGGTCTTCTGGAGCCATCGCGGCGAGCTCTGCACCTTCGATGTGATGGTTGCGGAATTCGGCCTTGCTTCGGGGCCGCTGTCGAGGCTCGCGACCATCGTTCGCGGCGCCGATACCGCCCGGCCGGATCTTGCCCCCGAAGCGGCCGGGCTCCTGGCGGCCTCGCTCGGCCTGTCGCGTATGTTCGTCGACGACCTCAAGCAGCTGGATGCCGGCATGCTGCTCTATGATGCCTTCTACCGCTGGTGCCGCGATGCCACGGACGAAACCCATAACTGGCCTTCCGCGAAGAAGGGGAGCTGACGTGAACAGTGCCGTCACTAATGCGGCGCCCGATACAGAGGCGTCGCCAAACCCGCATGGCGTCACCTTCGGCGAGGCCTTTCGCGTGTGGCTGCGGGTCGCCGCGCTCAGCTTCGGCGGACCTGCCGGGCAGATCGCCGTCATGCACCGCATCGTCGTCGACGAAAAGAAATGGATCGGCGAGCATCGCTTCCTGCATGCGCTGAACTATTGCATGCTGCTTCCGGGGCCGGAGGCGCAGCAGCTTGCCATCTATATCGGCTGGCTCATGCACCGGACCGCCGGCGGCCTGGTAGCTGGGACCCTGTTCGTGCTTCCGGGTTTCCTGTCTATCCTGGCGCTCAGCTATCTCTACGTGACCCTCGGCAGTGTCGATGCGGTCGAGGGCCTGTTCTTCGGCCTGAAGGCCGCCGTGCTTGCCGTCGTCATTCAGGCGGTCGTCAGGGTTGGTGGCCGGGCGCTGAAAAACCGGGCGATGATCGGGATTGCGGCAGCCGCTTTCCTGGCGATCTTCGTCCTGCACGTACCTTTTCCCGTGATAATCCTTGCAGCCGCCATCATTGGATTCCTGGGATCGAAATCGGGTTCCCGCCTGTTCAAGGGCGGTGGCGGGCACAAGGCAGCCGGCGGCGCGGTCCTGTCCGACGCCGACGCGCTGCTCGGGGAAGACATACCTGACCATGCGCGACCGAACCTCCGCTGGTCGCTGAGGATATCGTCGGTCCTGCTGGCGCTCTGGCTGCTGCCGATCCTGTTGCTCTATCTCTTCCTCGGACCCGACGACATCTTCACGCAGATCGGCGTGTTCTTCAGCAAGATGGCGATGGTGACTTTCGGCGGCGCCTATGCGGTGCTCGCCTATGTCGCGCAGGAAGCCGTCCAGCATTATGGATGGCTGAAGCCCACCGAAATGCTCGACGGTCTGGGCATGGCGGAAACGACACCCGGCCCGCTGATCATGGTTCTCCAATTCGTCGGCTTCATGGGTGCCTATCGCGATCCCGGCAGCCTCTCACCGATAACGGCAGCTACGCTCGCCGCCATCCTGACGACATGGGTGACTTTCGTTCCCTGTTTTCTCTGGATATTTCTCGGCGCGCCCTTCATCGAGAAGCTGCGCGGCAACGCCGCGCTGGCAGGGGCGATGTCGGCCATCACCGCGGCGGTGGTCGGCGTCATCCTCAATCTCGCGATCTGGTTCGGCCTGCATTTCCTGTTCCGGAGCGCTGAAGTTCACAGCCTTGGACCACTCTCGATCGAGCTGCCCGTCTGGACCTCGCTGTCGCTGCCGTCGCTGCTGCTGAGCCTTGCGGCGGCAATCGCGATCTTCCGGTTCAAGCTGGCTGTCATTCCGGTGCTGCTGGGCTGCGCCGTCGCCGGAATGCTCTGGCCGGCCTGAGATAGAGGCGGACGCATCATCGGAAAACCCGATGGCACCATCGGTTTCTTCCGTTTCCCTTCTGCTCCGGGCTTCGGCATCTGCTTTCCCAACCAAGAAGGAGAAGGCAGATGAATGAGATCAGGATCGAAGACGCCAGAATCGTCATCGTGGGCGGCAGTTCCGGCATGGGGCTGGCGCTGGCGCGGCGCTTGCTCGACGAGGGTGCGAGGGTGACGATCGCCGGGCGCAGTGCGCAGAGGCTGGAAACGGCGCGGCGGGAGCTGGGCGATCATCCTGCTCTCGAGACGGCCAGCCTCGACCTGACGCGCGAAGAGGCGGTTGCGGCGTTCTTCCGCAATTGCGGGCCGGTCGATCACATCGTCAGTACGGCGGCGGATATCGAAGGAGCCTATCAGCTTCTGCCCGATATCGAGCTTGCGGCGGCGCAGCGGGTGGTCGAAAGCAAGTTCTACGGGCCGCTGCTGCTCGCCAAATACGGCGCACCCTGCCTGCCGCTTTCGGGCTCCATCACCTATACGTCAGGGGTCGCGGCCTATCGGCCGGCGGCGCGCGGTTCGGTCGTGGCGGCCGTCAATGCAGCACTCGAGGGGCTGGTGCGGGCGCTGGCGGTGGAGCTTGCGCCATTGCGCATCAACGCGGTGTCGCCGGGCTGGGTGGATACGCCGATTTGGAGCTTCGTTGCGGGCGACGCCAAGCAGGCGACGCTGGAGGCGATGGCCAAACGCTTGCCGGTCGGCCGTGTGGGGCGACCAGAAGATATTGCCGATGCGATCCGCTTTCTGATCGGCAACGGCTTTACCACAGGCACTATCCTGCACGTCGAAGGCGGGCATCGGCTGGTCTGACCGACCGGAAATCCTCGGTCGCTTGAGCAAGCAGCGAGGAAAGCGCCGGCGGCTGCACGCGCCGGCGGCGCCAGATCATGACGAGCGAGGCTGTCGGGGTATTAGCTGGCCAAGGCAGCTCTCTCACATCACCGTGCGCCATATCTGCGCCCAATGCCAGTCGCGGCACGAGGCCGTAACCGGCACCTGCTGCGACAAGCCGAATGATCGTCGTGATGCTGTCGGCCTGGGTGACGATATCAGGCGCGGCGATATCGGCTTCAGTGAAGGCGGTATCGAAGAGGCGGCGATAGACGCATCCGGTCTCGGTGGCGACGAAGGGCAGGCGGCTGAGTTCTGCGAGGTCTTTCGGCGGCTCTGCTGCATTGTGGCCCGATATCAGCACCAGCGGCTCGCGCGAGATGAGGCGAGTGACGAAGCGTTCATCCTCCATCCCGCGATCGAAGGTGAAGGCGATGTCGATCGAGCCGTCTTCCAACCGGCGCTGCAATTCACCGCTGCCGCCGATCTTGAGCGTCAGGGCGATATCGGCGTTCCTCTTGCGAAAGCGTGACAGGAAGGGCGCAAGCTTCTTGACCGCGACGGTTTCGAGCGTGCCGATCGAGAGCGTTTGTCCACGGCTGCCCGCCGCCGTGCGAACGGCCGCCATGGCCTCGTCGTTGAGCGCAAGGATCTCCTGCGCATAGGCTTTCAGCATGTCACCGGCCGGTGTCAGGGTCACACCCTGCCGCGAGCGGGTGAAAAGCTGGACGCCCGTTTCCTCTTCCAAAGCCTGCATCTGGTCGCTGAGGCTCGACTGGGCAAGGTTTATCTCGCTGGCGGCGCGGGTGAAATTGCCGTGCCTTGCGACCGCAAGGAAGGTTTTCAATTGTCGTGGGTTCATGGCAGGCTCCGCGCTCTGAGGCAAGGACGGCGCTTTCTGCCTATATCAGCCGGCGGTGCGAAGAGGGAGTCTTTCCATCTGGCTGTGACAGCCAGGCGCTGACCGTCCGCCGGGACTGCAATGTTGACGACAGACCTATGCTCGGCCAAATTCTGCCCGGTATTTGCGGGTGACAAGGAGACTTGCCGATGCCTTCAGAGACTTCCGTCATCGACTGGCTGCTCGCCTCCGATCCCGCCATCCGCTGGCAGGTCCTGCGCGATCTCCTGGATGCGCCGGAGCCCGTCTGGTCGGCCGAGCGGCAGAAGGTCGAGACGGAGGGGTGGGGTGCCAGGCTGCTCTCCTATCAGGATGCCGATGGGCAGTGGGCGGGTGGGAGCTTCCTGCCCAGCGATTTCACCCGCGAGGAATGGCAGGCGACCGGCCAGCCCTGGACGGCGACGAATTTTTCGCTGACGCAGCTGCGCGAATTCGGGCTCGATCCGAAGTCGGAGCGGGCGCAAATGACCGTCTCGCTCATCGGCGCCAATTGCCGTTGGGACGAAGGCGGCCAGCCTTTCTGGGAGGGCGAGGTCGAGGAATGCATCAATGGCCGCACGGTTGCGGACGGCGCCTATTTCGGCGTCGATGTCTCGCCCATCGTCGACAGGCTGCTCGGCGAGCGCCAGGCCGATGGCGGTTGGAACTGCGAGCGGGCAAATGGCTCGGTGCGTTCCTCCTTCCACACGACGATCAACGTGCTGGAAGGACTGCTGGAATATGAGCGGGCGACCGGCGGGACGGCGCAGTCGCGCGAGGCGCGGCGTTCCGGCGAGGAATATCTGCTGGCGCGGCATCTGATGCGCCGGCTCAGCACCGGCGAGCCCGTCGATGAAAAATTCATGCAGTTCCTGCATCCGAACCGCTGGCGTTTCGATGTGCTGCGGGCGCTCGAATATTTCCGCGCCTCGGCGATGCTGACGGGTGCGGCACCCGATGCGCGCCTTTCGGAGGCAATTGAATACCTCCGCTCTCGCCGGCTTGAAGACGGAAGCTGGCCGCTCGACTGGCGCGCATCCGGCAGGACGTGGTTCGTCATGGATGACGGCGAGGGCGAGCCCTCCCGCTGGGTGACGCTACGTGCACTCAGGGTGCTGAAATGGTGGGATGGCCGGAAGGCTGCCGTTGCGTGATGCAGTTTGCAGATTTAAGCATTATCACAGTAAAACCATGGCTTAGGCCGGTGTGCTGAAGGCCGACAGCCTTGCCTCGAACTCTTCCATCGTATCGAGAAACCAGCAATCCGTCCCGCGGTTGGCCTCATCGACGAAGCTTCGCAGCGCCTGGCTTTCGGCAAGCTCGGCGTCGATCCTGCCGATAATGGCGACGCGCAGCCGGTAGTTCACGAATTTCTGGATCGCTGCGCCGGCGACACCGGAACGGAGGCTCAGAAAACCTTCGGGCAGGTGCTCGACGGTCAGCACCACCCAATCGACGGATTCGCCGAGGGCGTCGCCGATCAGGGCATTGAAGCCGCTATCGGCCGAGAGCCGTGCACAATCCGGATTGCGGACGAGCAAGCGAAAACCGTGGAGAATGCCGATGTCATCGCGCACGGGATATCCTTCTCTTCTTCGGCACTGCCTGAAATAGACGTTCAGGCTTCGCAGGAGTTCCGCCGTGCCTGACGGCGCGCCATCTCTGAGATGGATTTTCCGTTGATATGCGTCAATACCGGATGCAGGTCATCGAGGCCTTTTGCCGGTAGCGGCTTCACGCGCCCTTGGCTATCTTGGCAGCGCCCCAAAGCGAGCCCGGATTGGCGCGGCGCGGATAAAGCGCCAGCATCGCATCGAACAATTCGCGCGCTGTCGTCGTCTCCAGTTCGAGCCGGTTGAAATCGCGCAGATATCGCTGGGTTTCGTCGATGATAGTAGGATCGTCGGTATTTTCGGGGATCTTGTGGCCGGCGACGACGGCCTTCGGCTTCAGTTCCTTCAGCCTGTCCAGCGTTTCGATCCAGTGCTGCCGGCTCTCGCGCGTGGTCTCGCCGAGATAGCAGTGGATGCCGTTATAGACGACGTCGCCGCCGACGATGAGGCCGATCGAGGGCACATGCAGGGCGGTCGAGTACGACATGTCGGTATGGCCGGCATCGATCGGTATCAGCTTGTGGCCTTCGAGATCGAGGTCCGGTGCTTCAAGGACATCGGCGACAGCCATGGTTTCGGCGATCTCGCCGGGAAACAGCTTGCGCCAAAAGCCGTCGAGCATTTCGGGCGCGCTCTGGTGGCGCATGGCCTCCACCACATCAGCAATGGCATAGGCCTTCGCATCCGGGAAACGTTCGAGCAGCGTGCCGATGCCGAAGAAATGGTCGCCATGGCCGTGGGTGATGTAGATGGCTTTCAGCCGCTTGCCGCTCGCTTCCACCCAGTCGGCGAGGGTCCTCGTTTGCGGTTCGGTCAGGAAGGTATCGACGAGCACGGCATGATGCTCGCCCGAGATCAGCGTGGCGGAATTGGCGACCCATTGAAGGGACGGATCGCCGGCCGGCACATCGCGGCTGAGGCCGGGGCGGCGGATTGTCAGGACATCGTAGCGCAGGCTGGTGGAGGGGTTGGACGTCATGGCGGCAATTTCCTTGGAAGAGTTGGAGTGAGGGGTGAAATCGCTTGAATTTCGCAGCAAAACAATAAATATATGACCGGTCGTCTATAATTGTTCAAGAGGGTAAAATGGACGCAGCCAAGCCGGCCCGCCGCGGCCCGAAGCCGAATGTGCAGATGCGGGAAAAGCTTATCGAGGCGGGTTTGAAAGAGATCCATACCAATGGATTCGCCGCGACCGGCATCCAGAAAATCGTCGACGACATCAACGTGCCGAAAGGCTCCTTCTACAATTACTTCGACAGCAAGGAGGCTTTCGGCGCGGAGGTGTCCGATCGTTACTCCGAGCAGGCGCTTGCCCGGCTCACGGGCTTTCTTGCCGATACCGACAAACCGCCGCTTCGTCGGCTAAAGGCTTATTTCGACGACCGCGCTGCTTCTTTTGCCTTGAGAGGTTTTGTGCAGGGCTGCGTGCTCGGCAATTTCAGCGCCCAGACGGTCGATCATAGCGAATTGATCCGTGAGCATGTGGCGGCACATTTTCGCCGCTGGAGCGGAGTGATCGCCGGATGCCTGTCCGAAGCCCAGAGGGATGGCGCGCTTGCCGGCGACCTGCCTGCCGAAACACTTGCCGATTTCATCCTGAACAGCTGGGAGGGAGCGCTTTTACGCATGCGCGCCGAGCGCAGCGGGGCGCCGCTCGAAGCATTCAAGCAGATGGTCTTCGACACATTGCTGCATGGCAAGGTGCATTGAATTGGAGAATCCCGTCGTCTTTTGCGAGCTGGCAATTGTTTCGGCTAATCTGCTGAAGCTATGCCGGGCGGCACCCCCTCGGGCATCAGGCTTTCGAAAATTGATTTCGATGAGGGCCGATGCTTAGTGCCGGTCTTCCAGCATCCGGTCGAGCGCGGCGATCAGTTCCTGACTTCCGGTCCGGTCGTCGGCGATCGTCTGGAAGATGCCGGCCATGCCCTTGAAGATGAGAGCCGCGGGATCGTCTTCCCCGAGAAATTCGGAGATTTCTTCCATTTCCGCCACCCAGCGATAGGCCTTGGGATACATGTCGGGAATGGACTGGCGCAGGCGGCGCAGATGCTCGGCCTGGCTTTCGGCCAGTTCCACCTTCAGCGCTTCGCTGGCGCCGTTGCGGACAGCGGCAAGCAGCATGGCGGCAGAGAGCCCGGTGATGCCCTTGTTGATGCCGGCATAACACATCTTCAAGGCCGAGGCGGCACCGATCGGACCTTTTACCCGGCGGATCTTCAGGCCGAAACGGGCGAGCAGGTCGGGCTCGCCGGCGAGGTCTCCGCTGAGACAGATGACCGGGCCGGCCTTGCCCGATACCGGCGGACCGCCGATGATCGACCCGTCGATGACCTTGACGCCTGCGGGAGCGAGCTTTGCCGCAAGCGCTTCCATCGTCTTGGGGCTGATGGCATTGAGGTCGACGAAAGGCGGTTTCTTCGCGGATTGCCGCAGCACCGGAGCCACGAGATCCGCCACCTTTTGTGCTTCGGCCGGGGGGACGATCGAGAGGATGATGTCGGCCTCGGCAAAGGCCGAAAGCGGTGCAGCCAGGAGGCCAGCAGCGCGGGCGCGCCCGATTGTCGCTTCACTGCGCCCCTCCAGAAGGGTGATGATGCTCGCGCCCGACTCGGCGAGGCGACGGCCGACGGCGCTGCCCGTGGCGCCGGCGCCGAACAATGCAATGGTGGTGGACATTGGCGAATGACACCTCTTTGCCGGGATGAACCGAGATTAGGGCGGGACGGCCGATGCCGCAAGGCGGGTGCGGCCTTCGGTCCGCCGGCTAGAGGCTCTCGAGTTCCTCGGCCTCTTTATCGGTCCGGTTCAAGGCGGACTGTGGAAGCGCAGCCCGCGCGGCATCGCGACAGGCCCTCGGGGAGCTACCCGTCATGCGCTTGAAGGCATTGCTGAAGGCACTCTCGGACGTATAGCCGAGCGAGCGGGCGATAACGGCGACAGGAGTGGTTTCCTCCCTGAGCGCCCGTTGGGCAAGGTGCATGCGCCATTCGGCGAGATAGGTCAAAGGGGCCGCACCCGAGATCGTGCGGAAATGAAAAGCGAAGGTCGTGCGCGACATGGCGCAGGCGCTGGCAAGCTCATCCAGATGCCAGGAACGGGCGGGATCGCCATGCATGAGGCGCAGTGCGGGTGCTAGGCGCGGGTCCGACAACGCTCGCAGCCAGCCGGGAGGCATGAGCGC
Source organism: Rhizobium sp. BK650 (assembly GCF_014195325.1). Lineage (GTDB taxonomy): Bacteria > Pseudomonadota > Alphaproteobacteria > Rhizobiales > Rhizobiaceae > Rhizobium. The sequence goes on from NZ_JACIBK010000003.1 coordinate 435,160, forward strand.
AGCCGTTTTCAGATGGGCGCGCAGGATCTGGATGAAGAGAAGCTGGGCAAGTTGCGCGCAGGCAAGACGAGTACCGGGTTCTGCCGAGGCTCGTTCGTTGACGAGCTGGTCGAGAATCCATCTGATAGTCGAAGCCTGCCGCGATGCTGCGCTGATGTGGATCCAAGGCGGCAGAACATCGGCTAGCAAGCGGCCGCTGACGGGATCGAGGAGCACATGGCCACCGATATGGGCGAAGTCCTCGCCATCACCAAGCTGCGCGGTCGAGCGTCCGGCACCGGAAAACAGGCTCATCGCCTCTACGGCAGGAACACCCGGCGCACTCGACAGCACGAAGGAACGCCGTGCCGAAAGAAGGCCGACATCGCCGGCTTCGAACAGCATCGGCTCCGGCTCGCCATCGATATCGACCCAGCAGCTGCCTTTCACCACGGCAAAGAACTTGATCGTCTTCGGCACCGGAAAACGGATCGCCCAGGGACCTCCAGCCGTGAACCCACCGGTGACAAGCGTTTCGGCATTGGTGAATTTCAGGATATCGGAAAAGGGATCGGGTGCCATTCCCGCACTATCGCGCAAGTATTCCGCACGTTCAAGCATTCATAATCCGAAAGGATGGTTCTAACTTTGATCCATGCCGCCGAACCGGCGGTTTTCGACAGAGAGAATCTTCATGACATTGAGCAGACGCAAACTTGGAAATCGGGGCCTGGAAGTCGGAGCGATCGGCCTCGGCTGCATGGGCATGAGCCAGTCCTATGGACCGGCGGACGAAGCGGAATCGATCGCGATCCTGCATCGCGCCATCGAGCTTGGCTGCGATTTCTTCGACACGGCGGAAAATTACGGCCCTTTCAAGAACGAGGCTCTTCTCGGCAAGGCCTTCAAGGATCGGCGCGATAAAGTGGTGCTCGCCACCAAATTCGGTTCGCGCTTCGATGGCGACAGGATCATCGGTGCCGACAGCCGGCCGGAAAACATCATCCGGGTCGTCGAGGGTTGCCTCACCCGGCTGCAGACGGATCATATCGACCTGCTTTACCAGCACCGCCTCGACAGAAGCGTTCCGATCGAGGATGTCGCCGGCACGGTCGGCGATCTCGTCAAGGCGGGCAAGGTGCGGTTCTTCGGTCTTTCGGAGATCGGTATCGCCAACCTGCGCCGCGCCCATGCCATCCATCCGGTTTCTGCAGTGCAGAGCGAATATTCCCTTTGGGAGCGCAATCTGGAACCGGAGATCATTCCGGTGCTGCGTGAACTCGAGATTGGCCTCGTGCCTTTCTGCCCGCTCGGACGCGGCTTCCTTGCAGGCGGCGTCAAGCGTGCCGAGGATTATCCCGAAGGTGATACGCGGCGCATCGATCCCCGCTATCAGGGCGCAAATTTCGATGCCAATATGCAAGCAGCACGCATCGTCTTCGATGTGGCCGCCGCCAAGGGTGTGAAGCCCGGGCAGATCGCGCTCGCCTGGCTGCTGCAGAAAGGCGACGATATCGTTCCGATCCCCGGCACCAAGCGCCGAACCTATCTGGAAGAGAATATCGCTGCGGCCTCCATCCGTCTGGATGCCGAGGAAATGCAGAAGCTCGACGACGCTCTGGTGGCGGGGACGATTTCCGGAAACCGCTATGCAGACTGGATCATGGCGACGATCGATCGTTAAAGCGCCGACGAAAGGGACAAAGCATTTCCGTCATTCGATAAAGACGGGGATGTTAGTCCCGCATCCTGAGCTCATCCGTCTGCATCTGCAGCGAACCCAGCGTTTCCAGAAAACTCATGCCGAGCAGGCTCTGGTCGAGCCTGCCGTCTTCGGCGACGGATGCAGCCACATTGGTGCGGACGATCGGGCCGATCGCGACCTGATCGAGCGTGATGGGTGCGGCGCGGGCGCGGCCGTTGGCGGTCATTACGGTCATGGAATAGGTAAGCTGGTTCAGATCGATGCCGATGCGCAGCGCATCCTCATGCGAGAGCGCCACCATGCTGGCGCCGGTATCGACGAGCATCGGCACTGATCGGCCATTGATCGAGACTTCGGCCTGGAAATGGCCATTCAGCATTTTGTGGACGATGACTTCCTGACCGCCTTCGCTCGTCGTGACGACGACGGCGCGGCCGGGCATGAGGCCAGCGAGCAGCCGATTACCGACAGCAGCCGCGTCCTGGCGATAAAGATAGACGGTGGCAAGAGCCAGAATGATGACCAGCCAGATCATCAACTGGCGCAGGGTTTGGCCGATGTTGCGGCGGCTGCCCCAGATACCGGCCGCCAGCATCAGGGAGATCGGCAGCAGATAGACGAAGCGGCCGAAATCGTCGCTCTGGAGGCCCATGATACGGCTCTGGTCGCCATTGAATAGGAGGACGGCAAGGCCGATGCCGATGACGGCGAGCAGGAGGATGAGGCGCATCAGCCTGCGGCCTCTAGCGTTTCGGCCGAGTCCGGGAAAAGGGCGGCGAGGCGGGCGGGCAGGCTTTCCATGATGATTTCGCGTTCCTCATCGGAAAAGCGCATCCAGCCGGCAATTTCGTCTGTTGTGCGGCCGCATCCGGTGCAAAGACCAGTGAAAGGATCCAAAGAGCAGACGCGGATGCAGGGTGTTCGCATGGGCGATATATCGGGATTTCAGACAGCCATGGCAAGGGCGCAGAAGGCCGCAACCTCGCAAATCTGCTGGGTGGCGCCGAGCGTGTCGCCCGTGTGGCCGCCGAGCCTGCGGCGAATGAACCAGGTGAAGGCGAGCGTGGCGATGCCTGCGCCAAGAAGGATTGAGACAAGCGGCTGAAGTCCGAGGACCGGCCAGACGAGGATTGCCGTCGCAAAACCGGCCGATACCAGGGCGATCTGCGTCGCCGCCTCGGTGGGGCTTCCGGCCGAGGCCGCGAGCCCATCCGGCTTTGCGGCGGGAAGGCGCTGCCAGTGCCAGGCGATCGCCCCGCGGCTGAGTGCGGCGACGGCGGGAATGGCAAGTGCGGCGGCAAAAGGCGGTGCTTCTCGGGCAATCGCGGCAAGGGCCGAAGCCCTGAGCGCAAAGGAAAGGAAGAGGGCAATTGCGCCATAACTGCCGATGCGGCTGTCCTTCATGATGACAAGGCTCTGCTCGCGCGATTTCCCGCCGCCGATTCCATCCGCCGTGTCGGCAAGCCCGTCTTCATGCAGCGCACCGGTCAGGACCGTCTGCACGGCGAGCGCCACGAGCGCCGTCATCAGACGGTCGGCATGAAACACCAGCATGACGAGGTAGACGAGAGCGGGCAGGGCGCCGATAGCGATCCCGGCGAGCGGGAAGACGCGGACCATCCGGCCCAGCTTGCCCTCATAGCCGGCAAACAGCCATGACGGCATGGGGATGCGGCTGAGGAAAGCCACGGAGCGCGCGGTATCGACCACGATGGCTTTTATCATTCCTAAGATCATTCTCTGCGGTCCCCCGTCTCTCCCAGCGTTCTTGTCTCCCTGCGGCTTTTGGCGTTGTTTGCTTTTTCAGATTGTTCGCTTAGGCCGCTCGCTTTAAGAGAGTCGCCACGCAAAGAACCCGATTTGCCGGGATAAGACAAGAATACAAGGAAAGCCATCCAGATGAGCGTTTCAGGCCTGCCGTTCGACGATTTTCGCGCCCTTCTTCGTGATCTGCCGGGACCGGATGCCCGCGCGCTGGTCGCTGCGCGTGAACGCGACGCGCAACTGACGAAACCGCCGGGCGCGCTTGGCCGCCTTGAGGAAATCGCTTTCTGGCTCGCCGCCTGGACGGGCCGGACACCGGCCGTCAACCGGCCACTGGTAGCGATCTTCGCCGGCAATCATGGCGTCGTCCGGCAGGGCATCACGCCCTTTCCGCCCGAGGTGACGCAGCAGATGGTGGAGAATTTTGCGGCCGGCGGGGCGGCGATCAACCAGATCTGCGTTGCCTACGACCTCGGCCTGAAAGTCTTCGATCTAGCTCTCGATTATCCGACCGGCGACATTACCCAGGAAGCAGCGCTTACCGAACGGGATTGCGCCGCAACCATGGCCTTCGGCATGGAAGCGATTGCCGGCGGCACGGACCTGCTCTGCATCGGCGAAATGGGCATCGGCAACACGACGATTGCGGCTGCGATCAACTATGCGCTTTACGGCGGCACGGCGCGCGACTGGGTCGGCCCCGGCACAGGCTCGGAAGGCGAGATGCTGGAGCGCAAGATCGATGCCGTCGAGCGAGCCGTCGAGCTGCACAGCGATCACCTTGGCGATCCCCTCGAGATCATGCGCCGCCTCGGCGGGCGCGAGATTGCTGCGATGGCGGGCGCCATCCTTGCGGCGCGCATGGAACGCATTCCGGTATTGATCGACGGGTATACGGCAACGGCCGCCGGCGCGATCCTCAGAGCGGCCAACCCTTCGGCGCTCGACCATTGCCTGATCGGTCACGTTTCTGCCGAACCCGGCCATTTGCGGGCCATCGAAATGCTCGGCAAGACGCCGCTCCTGGCGCTCGGCATGCGGCTGGGCGAAGGCACGGGTGCGGCGCTGGCCGCCGGCATCGTCAAGGCGGCTGCCGCCTGTCATTCCGGTATGGCGACTTTCAGCCAGGCCGGTGTTTCCGGCAAACACTAAGGCTCGAACGTCGGTTTTGCGCCTACGGAGGCAAAATCTGCCGGCGCGGATCGATGAGAAGCTTGCAATCGACGACGTCTGGCAGCTTTCGGAAGGAAGGCTTGTGGAGCATTGGGAAGTTCGCCAACCCGTGCAACAGAGCGAATTGCATGGCAACGGCATGTCATCACCATCCGAGCCGGTCGCGGCCCGTACCGCAATACGTTGCGGTCCTGATATCCGAAACGAAGCCTGGTCATCCCATTGCTTGCGTAGTGGCTGAGGAAACGGTATTTGCCTAATCGCTTATGAATCAACGCAAGCTCGAAGACGGGTGTAGAGGAGGCGAGGGCCATAAATGCAACCGGGGGCAAAGCCTGCCGTGACCAAGGAGACGGGATTTCGGCATTTCCTGGCCGCGGCCGGCTATTCTTGGGCCGGCTTCTTGCGGGTCTTCAGGGAGGCAGCTTTCCGGCAGGAGCTCGGCTTCTTCGCGGTGTCGTTGATCGTGCTTTTCCTTATCGGCGCCGATGCCGCGGAATTCGTCATCGCGATGATGCTTTTTCTTGGGCTGTTTTCCATCGAGGCGATGAATACGGCTGTCGAGGAAGTGATCGACCGGATTTCACCGGAGATTTCCATCGTCGGCAAACACGCCAAGGATCTCGGCTCCTTCGCAGTGAGCTGCATGATCGCCGCCTGCTGCCTTTATCTGGGCTTCGTCATCTGCAGGCATTTGTTCTTCTGAAAGTATTAGATCGCAAAAGATGCTGCTCAGCTGCTTCGGGCCAGCATTTTTGATTATCCAGGTCATGTCGTCCGCTTTCGACAAGGCAGATACCGCGCTGGGAGATATCTACCGAGCGGCCTCCAGGTGGCGGTCGTCAAGCAAAATGCTCGCCCATGCCTGCGATGCTTTGTCCGCTCCTGACCCGCCGATATGGCAGTCGTCATAACGGTCATCTTCGGTAAGTAGCGCGTCGGTATTGACACCCTCGTGGATACCATTGCCTCTCTTGGACAAAGCCTGTTGCGCATGGACAATTGCGTTTTCCGGTACGTGGACCTTAAACCCACCGTTGCTCGGCTCCAGGCATTTCGAGGCGATAGCAACATAAACAGGCGCACCTACGTCCTGTCCCCGCAGCGTGTCCACCATTGAAAGAAATTTATCCTCATAGTCGGGCGCGCTTGTGCCCTTGACCAAATCGGCTTCCCCTTGCACCCAGATGACATTCGTGGGGTGATATCCCACTTGTTTTAGTCGTTTTAGGGTATCGACCAGCTCGCCGTTGAGGTCACCGCCTTTTGCCCATCGCGCGACCTCGGATCCAGAATAGGCCAGCGGCGCAATGACGACTTTGTCGTATCGACCAGACGCAATCAAAGAGTTGCCGAGCGATGTCCAGTATTCTCCTTTTGTATCGGTGGCTCCAAGTAACGGTGACGCCGCAATAAAGCAGCGACTGTCAAAGGCGTTGATAACTCTGTCACCGTAAGCCGATCTATGCCGTTGGCCGCCGTCATTTGCAGCGTTGGATTGTCCGAGGACCAGTAAAACTGCAGTGCGATCGGTCTGAATCGGACATGGTACGACAGTCTTTGTCTCATCAGCGATGAGCCGATGATTCTCGTCGAACCTGTAGCGACTTGGCGATAGGGGATCGGTTCCAACGACCTGTTGCTTCACCGCTGAGAGCTGCGGCCATGGAAAGATGTCGTGTCTCGCACTCATACCGCCAAGGAAGTATAAGACAAGCAGCGCCATTAAGCCCAAAACTACTCGTTTAACCATAGTGCTACCCTTTTACTCAACGACAACAAAGATTGGTGGCTCAGGGGCGTACCGGTGACCGTGCTTTTCCTCGATTGAGATAGATTTGGCGCTCAAGTTGTCGTCATGGCGACCGCACAAACCGAAGCCTTCACGCGCTTCCGAATCAAAGCGCGCAATTCGCCGTTCCTCGCAAATGCTGAAGCCCACGATATTGTCGATCTGAATAGGTCTTCAAAAACAAATCCAGCCAATTCACGTCGGCGTGGGTCCGCGTGCAAATCACTTCCTAGACTATAGACGCGACTGACGATTACAATTACGTCGATAGTATTATTGGTCACCCTTATTGATGACGGGCGACGAATACATAAGACGGCGCGGACAGATGTAATGGAGAGTCTCATCAGGTGGCAGTTGAAGACGATGTCGTGACGACGATGGCTTCTCGACTATGAGCCTGTATCTCAATTCGGTAGGCGCTCTGTGAGCGACGCCGCTTCGTCTTTCAAAGAAAACGCAGATGCTCTAAGGAAAGAAGGGATCAGGCGAAGCTCTTGCGCTTCTTGATGACCGGCTGAGCTTCTTCCACGGCGGGGATGCTCTGCAGCACGCGTTTGGCCGGCAAGATGGCGATAACTTCGGTGCCTTCGCGCAGCCTGGATTTCAGGATGAACTGGCCGTCATGCTTGGCGAGAATCGCCTGGACGATGGGGAGGCCGAGGCCGGTGCCCTGTTCGGCGCTCTTGATGGCGATCGAGCCTTGCCCGAAGGCCGAGAGCACGATCGGGATTTCGTCTTCAGGAATGCCGGGGCCGTTGTCTCTAATCGAGATGTACTGGCCGCCTCCGGCCGTCCAGCCAACCTTGACGTTGATTTCTCCACCCTGAGGTGTGAATTTCACAGCATTGGAAAGAAGATTGAGCACAACCTGGCGCATGGATTTCTCGTCCGCCCAGATTGCCGGAAGCTGGCGCTCGACCTGGTCGTTTATGGTGATGTTCTTGGCGCGTGCGCGCAACTGCACCATACCGATGCAGTCCTCTGTTATATCGAGCAGAGAAACCGCTTCTTCACTCAACTCATACTTGCCGGCTTCGATGCGCGAGAGGTCGAGGATCTCGTTGATAAGATCGAGCAGATGCTGGCCGGAACGATGGATATCGCCGGCATATTCCTTGTACATCGGGTTTGCGAGCGGCCCCATGACTTCGGCCGACATGACTTCGGAAAAGCCGAGAATGGCATTTAGCGGCGTGCGAAGCTCATGAGACATGGAAGCGAGAAAACGCGATTTGGCGAGGTTTGCCTCCTCGGCACGGCGCCGCGCCTCGTCCGACATGGATTTTGCCACTTCCAGCTCAGCGATCAGATCGTCCTTTTCCGACTGGAAAGAAAGGATTTTCAGGCTCGACTGGAAGAGTCGGTCGCTGATGTAATTGAAGAAAACGACTGTCGTGGTAAAAACCGCGGTCAGGCAAAGTTCGAGAATATCCCGCGACAGGCCGCTTTTTGCCGCAAGCGCCACGACGGCAGGCGCGAAGCCGACGAGCACGGCAGGCGTCAGCATGAAATTCGACATGGTCGTGACCGACAAAGCGATCAACAGGGTGGCGCCTTTATAGAGGGTGAAGTTCGAAGGTTCGCAGACTGAGCAGTCTTGCAGGGCAAAGACCGCCCAGCAGCAGCCGATCAGGAACTGGGCCGCCAGCAAGAGATTGCGCCAGCGGCGCACGCCATCAGCAGTAGTTTCCTGCTTCCTGGCGCGGCGTGCCAGAAGAATGTTGACGGTATGACAGGTCAGGGTCAGCAACGCCCAGAAGAAGAGGCTCGCATCCTCAGTGAAATAAGTGCCGAGTGCCGCGACGATGATGATGAAGAGCGGCATGATTGCTGCGCCTTGCAGCACTGCAGCGACATACATCTGCAGCACGTCGCGATCGAAAGCAGAACTGGAAGCCTGACCGGACTGCAGGCGTTCGCGCGTCTGCCGCACGGCCTTGGATACCGCCTTGTTGCGGTGGCCGCGCGATTTATCGACAATATTCTTGTCGGTTGAGGTGCTGACGCCGGTACTCATGTGCACGTTGAAACTTTGCCTGCAGATGAATAAGAGCTTAATCGGAAATTCTTAAGAAGATGTTTGCCATCTTTGCCAAGGGTTTGTTTTTCAAGGAGGCAAAAGCGTGGCACGGCTTCTCGCGTTGACCCGAGACGGTGCAACCGCCCTTGCTTTTCTTGTCTTCGTTGCATTAATCGCGGCCAAACTGAACGACAGGCCTGACATCCAAGGCGCCTTCCGTGCCGCCGATGGCGACAGCCTCACTCTTGATGGGGAGCGCATGCGGCTCAAGGGCGTCGATGCGCCGGAATTGTCGCAGAGATGCGAGCGGGCAGGGCAGGACTGGCCGTGCGGGATAATGGCGCAGCGCGCGCTGCAGCAATTGGTTTCGGAAGATGGTACCCAGTGTGGCGGGAGCGAACGTGATCGTTATGGCCGGCTTCTGGTAAGTTGCCGCAATCATGCCGGCGATATCAATGCGCGCATGGTGGCGTCGGGCATGGCGGTTGCCTATGGCGGTTATCAGCAGGAAGAAGGGCAGGCGAAGGCGCAAAAGCTCGGGCTCTGGGCTGGCCGTTTCGAGATGCCGCGTGACGTCAGGGACCAGGCTCGGCATCAAAGCTTCGGCCTGCAGCGGCTAATCGGCGAATGGACAGGATGGGAATGACTGATAGTGAGCCCGATGACGGGCTGGACGCATTGCGCCACGAGATCGCCGCCTGTCGGATCTGTCGCGATGCGCCGATACGCGGCCTATGTCATCGCCTGCCGCACGAGCCGCGGCCGGTTGCTGTTCTTTCGAGGCGCGCCCGAGTGCTGATTGCCGGCCAGGCGCCGGGGCTGCGCGTGCATGAAAGCGGCCTGCCGTTCGACGATGCTTCGGGCGACCGGCTGCGGCAATGGCTGCATGTGGACCGGCCGACCTTTTACGACCGGGATCGATTCGCGATCGTGCCGATGGGCCTCTGCTTTCCAGGTTATGATGCCAACGGCAGCGACCTGCCGCCGCGCCGGGAATGCGCGCCGGTCTGGCAGGACCGCGTGCTCTCGGTCATGCCGCAGATCGAACTGGTGCTTGCAGTCGGCGGACATGCGCAGGCCTGGCACATGGGCGCGATGCGGCGCGAAAACATGACCGAGACGGTGCGAGCCTGGCGCAACAGCCTGGAATCCGACCGTCAGCCGGCGTTGCTTCCGCTGCCGCATCCAAGTTGGCGCAATACGGCTTGGCTAAAGCGGAATCCGTGGTTCGAAGAAGAGCTGCTGCCTGAACTGCGACGGCGAATCAAAATGCTCACCTGCTGAAACAAAATTCTTTTCGTCGGCCGGAATCGCGCTATACAGAGAAAATAATTCGAAAGGGACTTAATTTCGCATGGACCGCCTCGACCGAAAGATACTGCGCCTGCTCCAGGAAGATTCGACGCTCGCCGTTGCCGACCTCGCTAAGAAGGTGGGGCTTTCTACGACACCATGCTGGCGGCGTATCCAGAAGATGGAGGAAGACGGCGTCATCAAGCGCCGCGTGGCAATCCTCGATCCGGAAAAGGTCAACACCAAGGTCACGGTCTTCGTGTCGATCCGCACCGCGACCCATTCCATCGAATGGCTGCGCCGCTTCTCCGAGGTCGTGGCGGAGTTCCCCGAAGTGGTGGAATTCTACCGCATGAGCGGTGATGTCGACTATCTGCTGCGCGTCGTGGTGCCCGATATCGCCGCCTATGACGCCTTCTACAAGCGGATGATCGCCAAGATCGAGATTCGCGATGTCTCGTCTGCCTTCGCGATGGAGCAGATCAAGTACTCGACGCAGCTGCCGCTCGACTACATGCTTCTCGAAAACGCCAAGTCCAATGAGGACTGAGCAGGGCAGGTCCTCAATACAGCGTACATGATGTCGGACAGGCGCGAGCGAATCGCGCCTGCTTTGGCGAGAGCAGACGCTCCCCTGGAGACATTTGCGCAGGTAAGCTGCGCAGGGAGACTCAAGGAAAGTTCATCCGTGAATTTTGAGGGTGCTCCTGAGGCATCGGCCACTTGACGGCGGCGGAAAACCTTTCCAAATTGTAATCTTGCTGTCATGGAGCTATGCGAATCCACGCAAGCCGTGAATTGGCCTGGGCGTTGGGAGGCACGGGGGCTAGTTCAGGGTAGTGTCTGGGGGTATCTGGAACACTTTTATAATGTTCGTGCAGCGCGATATCGCGCTATGCACCGTTTTTTTGTGCGTTCGGCGAAACGCTTAAGTGACGCCTTCCGTTGTTTATACAGCAAAAAGCAGGCCTGAAATCGATTAGTGGTCGCCATCCGCACCATTAGGTTCGATTTCAGGACACCATGTCCTGTTCTCCTATCTTTATATAGTCCTTAGCCGGCGCTACAGTTCGACCGCGTCGTTAGATTGTTCGAGCTTGCTCCAATTTTGCGGTGCCTTTGGGAGGATCATTCAGCCGCTTGCGATAGCCGTTGGTTATCGCGGCGGCATCTGTGCGTTTCCTATCCAACCCCCTTGAAATTGTTGTATAAAAACCACGCTTGGCGCAGAAAGCATGCTCCGGCTGTGGGTTGGTACGGTTCACGAATTGCTACAGTCAGATGTCTGTGGGATGAACGTTCGGCGGTTCGATCGATCCGCACGCCGTGAGGCTGTTCAAACGGGTCGGCTTTGGATCTTCGGAGACAGGGTAGAGCCCCGATCGACAAAGGAGTGGAATTCTACAATGAACATCAAGATGGTATTGCTTGCGTCGGCAGCAGCATTTGCTGCATCGACCCCGGTACTCGCAGCTGACGCAATCGTTGCTGCAGAGCCGGAACCGGTTGAATACGTTCGCGTCTGCGACGCTTACGGCACCGGCTACTTCTACATCCCGGGCACGGAAACCTGCCTGAAGATCGAAGGCTACATCCGTTTCCAGGTTGACGTCGGCCAGAATGCCGATCACGGCGAAGCCGGCAACGACTCTGACTGGGATGCATTCACCCGCGGTCAGGTTCAGTTCACGGCCAAGAGCGACACCGAATACGGCCCGCTTACCGGCGTCATCGTTCTCCAGGCCAATGCCGACGCTGCATCGTCGGCCTACCAGAACACGAAGCTCGACTCGGCCTACCTCGACGTCGCCGGCTTCCGCGCCGGTCTGTTCTACTCCTGGTGGGACGATGGTCTCTCCGGCGAAACGGACGACATCGGTTCGGTCGAAACGCTGCATAACTCGATCCGTTATCAGTACGAAACCGGTTCCTTCTACGCTGGCCTCAGCGTCGACGAACTGGAAGATGGTGTCTTCAAGGCTGACGAAGGCCCGAACAACGTCGGCGTTGCCTTCGGCATCGGCGGCAAGACTGGCGCCTTCAGCTACCAGGTCACCGGCGGCTGGGACTTCGACAACGAAGACGGCGCAATCCGTGCTATGGGTACGGCTGATATCGGCCCGGGCACGCTCGGCCTTGCTGCTGTCTACTCCAGCGGCCCGAACTCCTACTACTCGGCAGCTGAATGGGCAGTTGCTGCCGAATACGCCATCAAGGCAACGGACAAGCTGAAGATCACCCCCGGTGTTCAGTACTACGGCAACTACTTCGGCGGCTCCAAGGCTGTTCCGGATGACTTCGACGGTCTTGACGATGCCTGGAAGGCCGGTCTGACGCTCGACTATCAGATCGTCGACAACTTCTACGCCAAGGCTTCCGTCCAGTACCTGAAGCCGGAACATCAGGACGACTCCTGGACGGGTTACTTCCGTCTGCAGCGCTCGTTCTAATCTGAACGAAGGACCCCCCGGCCCTGTGCCGGGGGTCTCCAACCCACGAGTTTCTGATCAGAATGACCTCCGATCAGTAACGAGGGACTGGTCCGGTTTTCCCTGCTGGGCCAGTCCTTTGCAGTCGAAGGCCAATGTGAAGCCAAAGGCGCGCCGCCACGCCTGGCGATTTCACTCGACATTAAGCGGGCTTTCCTGCGGAAATTTCCTCGATGATCGAGCGGATTTAAAATTATCAACATATTCGTTGCCCTTGATTGATCGCACGCTTTTGTTGCGGCAAATGCAACTTACAATTGCGTCACCTCTTCGAGCAAACAGTATACCGGCCGGATTTTATCCTCTTGGATTTGATGCCGATAATGTGACTGTAACGTAACCGGTGAGGCGCTATAAGCATTTCGGGGTTGGCATTCATTACTACTCTCGGGTAGGTTTCGATAATGGACGATCTTAACGATTACTTTTATTTTGCAGCCGTCGTCTCTAGCGGTGGATTTGCCTCCGCAAGTAGAACTTTGAAAATACCGCGCTCCAAGCTCAGCCGGCGTGTCAGCCGTTTGGAGGATTGCCTTGGCGCGAGGCTGATCGAGCGCTCCACACGTCACTTCCGGGTGACAGAGATCGGTCAGGCCTTCTACGAGCAATGTCAGACGATTCTGAGAGAAACTGATCGCGCCAAGTCGATCGTGACGGAAGCTCAATCCGATCCGCAGGGGATCGTGCGCATGGGCTGCCCGCTCGGTCTCGTCGATATTTCACTTGGCGCGGTTCTGCCCGAATTTCTGGAGCGCTACCCCAAGATCAAGCTGCAGATCATCGGCTCCGACCGGCGCACCGACCTCATCAACGAGCGCATCGATGTCGAAGTGCGGGCGGCCAACGAGCCGGAAACACAGACGAGCCTGACGATGCGCAAGCTCGACCGGGCGCGACGCATTCTCGTCGCCAGTCCTTCGCTGGTCGAACGCATGGGCGAACTCGACTGCGTCGACGAACTCAGCAATGGACCGACACTTGCCATGTCCAGCTGGATGTCCTTCCATACCTGGGAACTGGTCGGCCCCGATGGGGAGAGGAAGATCGTGCGGCACCAGCCGCGGCTCACCTGCCGCAGCATGACGGCGATCCTTGACGCTGCGCGCGCAGGCGTGGGCTACGGGCTCATTCTCGAACATGCCTGTGCCCTTGATATTCAGGCGGGCCGGCTGGTTCGCGTGCTGCCGGAGTGGCAGACGGTAGAGAGCCAATTCTATCTCGTCTTCACGACGACCAAGGGCATGCCGCCGGCTGTACGCGCGCTGATCGATTTCCTGGTCGAGAAATCCAAGCAGCACCGGATCGTCACGACGACTGCGGCGATTGCTGCCCAGTAGGCTCAGAGGCGCGCCAGCAGCTTCTCACTCGTCAATTCCCTGACGGCGTCCTTGCCGATCCAGCGGGCCGTCTTGTCGACGTTTGCGGCAAGGCGTTCGGCGAGGGCCAGCGCCGGACCGTGGCAGGCATGACTGCGCTTGCCGATATTGCGAAGCGCCCAGTTGACGGCCTTGCGAACGAAGTTGCGCGGGTCTGTCGCGTGGGCTTCGATCAGCGGTAGGTAGGTTAGCAAGCTTGCGTCCGTGTCCTTCTTCCTGTGCACAGTCATACCCGCGATCATGGCGAAGGCGGTTCGCCTGACGAATTCGCGCTCATCGGCAGCGAATTCGGGGATGAGAGCGTCAAGATCCGCTTCCACGAAGAGATCAGCGGCGCAATCGACGATTTCCCAGGAATTGAAGTCAGCGGCCAGGGTGCGTGCCTCGGCTTCCGTCAGCCTCTTCGGGTCGAAGGTGTAGAGTGCCAACATACGGGCTTCGCGGACGCCGCTTGCCCAGAGCTCTTTCGCCCTGATGTGATCCTTCTTTGCCAACCGGGCGATCTTTTGCAGATCAGGATTGGAAATGCCGATGGCGTTTTCGGTGACGATGCCGAAACGCACCATGCCGGCGATATTGCTTTCAGAGCGCAGCGTGTGCAGATGCGCAATCAGTTCGGCTGCGCTCGAAGAAGGGCCAATCATTCTGCAGAGCCGGTCATTTTTCGAGGCGGGCGAGCAGGGAAGACGTATCCCACCGGTTGCCGCCGAGCGCCTGAATATCCCCATAGAACTGGTCGACGAGGGCGGTCAGCGGCAGCTTGGCGCCGTTCCGGCGGGCTTCGGTCAGCACGATGCCGAGATCCTTGCGCATCCAGTCGACGGCGAAGCCGAAATCATACTTGCCCTGGTTCATGGTCTTGTGGCGGTTTTCCATCTGCCAGGAACCAGCCGCCCCCTTGGAGATGACGTCGACCACCTTTTCGATGTCAAGACCGGCGCGCTTGCCGAAATGCACCGCTTCGGCAAGCCCTTGCACGACGCCGGCAATGCAGATCTGATTCATCATCTTGGTGAGCTGGCCAGAACCTGCCGGACCCATGAGGCCAACCATCCGGGCATAGGCGTCGATGACCGGCTTTGCCTTTTCAAAGACGGCCTCATCACCCCCGCACATGACGGTGAGCACGCCATTCTCGGCACCGGCCTGGCCGCCGGAAACAGGGGCATCGATGAAATCCACACTCTTTGCCTTGGCGGCCTCGTAGAGTTCGCGGGCGACTTCGGCGCTTGCCGTGGTGTTGTCGATGAGAACGGACCCGCGCTTCATGGTGCTCAGTACACCCTTTTCGCCCGATGTCACCTGACGGAGATCGTCGTCATTGCCGACGCAGACGAAGACGAAATCGCAGCCATCGGCTGCCTCAGCCGGGGTAGGGGCGGACTTACCGGAGAATGTATCCACCCAGGCGGCCGCCTTTTCAGCCGTGCGGTTATAGACGGTGACATCGTGGCCGCCCTTTGTTTTCAGATGCCCCGCCATCGGGAACCCCATGACGCCGAGACCGATGAAAGCGACTTTCGCCATATGCTGTCCTCCATAACCGCTTGCAAACAGGGTGAGAGGATTAGCGGAAACGACCGGGCACGGAAAGCCAGGAGAGCGGAGGAAGCCGCCTTGCCTGGAACAAAATTTCACAAACGGTCGAGAAGCGGAGACAGGAAAGTTTCAGATACTGCGAATATGATAAATTTAATTGTCGATCCAATTTATAGAGTAAATCATCATTCATCCATCGAAACGGGCAGGCTGAGCAGCAGGAGCGACGGCCGCCAAAGGAAGGGGATTGAGATGATTACACGTCGACAGACACTCGGACTTTTCGGGGCCGCGGCCGCAACCGCGATTCTGCCGTCCGTCCAGCCGGCACGGGCCGCGGCGAAAGAGTTCCGCATCGGCTGGCAGAAGAATGGCGTGCTGGCACTCGCCAAGCGCCGTGGCGCCCTGGAAAAACGGCTTGCCGATCAGGGGATAACGGTGAGCTGGTCGGAATTCACGTCAGGCCCGCCGCTTCTGGAAGCACTCGGTGCGGGCGCGCTCGATTTCGGCGCGACGGGCGATGTGCCGCCGCTCTTTGCGCAGGCTGCGGGCGGGGCGCTCTATTATGTCGGCATCTACAAGGGCAGTCCGGCGGCCTCGGCCATTCTCGTCCGCAAGGACTCTCCGATCAAGACGCTCGAAGACCTGAAGGGCAAGAAGGTCGCCTTCAAGCGCGGCTCCAGCGCCCATAATGTGACGGTCAAGGTTTTGCGAAAGGCGGGGCTGAAGCCCGAGGATGTCGTGCAAGTCGATCTTGCGCCGCCGGATGCGGCCGCAGCCTTTAAGAACGGCAGCATCGACGCATGGTCGATTTGGGATCCCTATCTCGCGATCGCCGAGGCTGATCCCGATACGCGCATCCTGACGACCGCCGAAGGGATCGTCGAATCCTACAGCTATTTCCTTGCCAACAAGGATTTCACCGACGCAAATGGTACCGTCATCGTCAATGTGCTGGACGAGCTCGCCAAGGTCGGCCGCTCGGCGCAGGACAATCTCGATGCGACGGTCAAGGAGCTCTCGGAGATAACCGGCGTGCCCGAGAACATTACGCGTGTGACCTTGCAGCGTCCTGGCACCAATCTCGGCAGCGTGACGACGGTGACCGATGCGGCAGCCGGCTATCAGCAAGCGCTGGCCGATGAATTCTACGATCTCGGCATCGTTCCGAAGAAGCTCACGACCGGCGATATCGTCTGGCATCCCAAGGCGAGCTAACAGCCTCCGGGGCGAGCTCATCTCACCTGCAGCTAGGGGTGGCGTTGGGGTGGGATCCCGCGACCGCGGCATGGGAGCGAACCCATGCCGCGGAATCGGGAAAAATTATTCTCCAGACCCAATTAGAATAGCAAACTGATATTGTCGATATAATTGGTCGTCTATGCCAGTATCTCTGCAAGGCCAGACGCGACCGGTTCGCGATATCGGTTTGAAAGAGGGAACGGCCGAACGCCGTCAGAACGGAGAAGAGATTTCATGTTCACACGCAGACAGACGCTCGGCCTTTTCGGTGCTGCGGCCGCCACTACCGTTCTGCCGAAGGTTCGCTCCGCAAAAGCTGCGGCAACGACGCTCCGCATCGGTTGGCAGAAATTCGGCGTGCTGCCGCTGGCCAAGGCTGCGGGTGCGCTCGAAAAACGGCTTGATGCCAAGGGGGTGTCCGTTCAGTGGAACGAATTCACCTCGGGCCCGCCGCTGCTCGAAGCCGTCGGGGCCGGCGCGCTCGATTTTGGTGTGACCGGCGATGTGCCGCCGCTCTTTGCCCAGGCTGCCGGCGGCGACCTTCTCTATGTCGGCGCCTATCGTGGGCCGGCTGCCTTCCACGGTCTGCTCGTGCAGAAGGATTCGCCGATCCAGAAGCTCGAAGACCTCAAGGGCAAGAAGGTCGCCTACAAGCGCGGCTCCAGCGCCCATAATTTCGCGCTCAAGGTTCTCGCCAAGGCAGGGCTTTCTCTCTCCGATATTACCGAAGTCGATCTGCCGCGGCCGGATGCAGGCGCTGCTTTCAAGACCGGCAGCATCGATGCCTGGGCGATCTGGGATCCCTTCTTCGCGGTGGCCGAGGCCGATCCGTACACGCGGGTGCTGACGACGTCGGAAGGCTTGCTCGACAATTGGGGCTATTTCCTCGGCAACGGCGCCTTCACCAATGCCAATCCGGAAGTGATCGTCGATGTGATCGACGAGCTTGCCAAGGTGGGTGCTGCTGCCCAGGCCAATCTCGACGATACGGTAAAGGCGCTTGCCCAGATCACCGGCGTACCAGCGAATATTACCCGCGTCACGCTTACCCGCAGCCAGGCCGACCTCGGTAAGGTTTCTCTCGTTCCCGATGCCGCGCTCACCTATCAGCAGGCGCTCGCCGACGATTTCTACAAGCTCAAGATCGTGCCGAAGCCGCTCAAGATCGCCGATATCGTCTGGCACCCCAAGGCGAGCTGACAGCCGCCGGGCGAGCTGACAGCCGCCGGTTAAGCTGATCACTCATATCAGCCGATTTCAGACATTTATAAGAAAGGAATGCGCTCATGACCGCTTCATCCGACCCGATCAATTTCCTCTGGTTCATCCCGACGTCGGGTGACGGAACCTATCTCGGCTCATCCGATCTCAATCGCGCCCCTGAAATCGGCTACCTGACGCAGATCGCCCAGGCTGTGGACCGCCTCGGCTATTCCGGCGTGCTGCTGCCGACGGGTGTGGCCTGCGAGGAATCCTTTGTGATGGCCTCGGCGCTCGCGACCCAAACCGAGAAGCTGCAATTTCTGGTGGCGATCCGTCCGGGCACGGCGTCCCCGGCTTACTATGCGCGCCTTGCCACCACTCTCGACCGCATCTCCAACGGCCGCCTGTTGCTGAACATCGTTGTCGGCGGCAGCCCGGCCGAGCTTGCCGGCGACGGCATCCATCTGGAGCATGACGAGCGTTACGCCCATGCCGACGAATTCTTCCATGTCTTCGAAGAGCTGCTCGAAAAGGGCGTCGCGAGCTATGACGGCAAGTATATCAAGGCGACCGAGGCTCGCCTCGGTTTCCCCTCGGTGCAGTCGCCGCGACCGCCGCTCTATTTCGGCGGCTCCTCGGATGCCGGCATCAACTTCGCCGTCGGCCGCGTCGACAAGTACCTTACCTGGGGCGAGCCGCCGGCACAGGTTGCCGAGAAGGTGCAGAAGGTACGCGCCGCTGCTGCCGGCAAGGGCCGCGACGTTTCCTTCGGCATCCGCCTGCATTTCATCGTCCGCGAGACGGACGAGGAGGCATGGGAAGCCGCAGACCGCCTGATCCGCCATCTCGATGACCAGACGATCGCCGAAGCGCAGGAGCGCTTTGTCAAGGAATCCGACTCGGTTGGCCAAAAGCGCATGGCAGCTCTTCATGGCGGCCGGCGTGACAAGCTCGAAGTGTCGCCCAACCTCTGGGCCGGTATCGGCCTGGTCCGTGCCGGCGCAGGTACCGCCCTCGTCGGCTCGCCGAAGACAGTCGCCGCACGCCTCAGGGAATATCAAGACGTCGGCATCGATACGGTAATCGGCTCCGGATATCCGCATCTGGAAGAGGCCTATCGCGTTGCCGAACTGCTCTTCCCGGAACTCGGCATCGAGAGGGACGAACAGCGTTTGAGCTTCAACAACGAGTTCGGCCGCAAGAAGGTTTTTGCCGGCGGCAGCCATGGCGGCAACCTGAAGGTCGTTTCCGGCTCCTGATGGGAGTCGGTTTTTCTAGTGCAATTTCCGACAAGAGACTCCGCACGGTTTCCCGGAATTGCTTTGAAGCAAAGCGCGAGGAAGATATTCATGTCGACTTTCGATACGCCGTTTGCGCGGGCTGCCGCCGGCACTGAAAAGATCGGAGCGAATCGGGGCAGGGCGGGTTTCCGCCTGCCGCTGCCCGGCCGCGACAAGCTGCTGCCCTATCTGGTGCCCGTTGCAATCGTCGCACTCTGGCAGCTCGGCTGTTCCGCCGGCTGGATCTCCTCGCGCATCATGCCATCGCCCGCCGATGTCGCCGCCGCCTTCTGGACGACGACGGTTTCCGGGCAGCTGCCTCAGGACGTGCTGGTTAGCGCCGCGCGCGCCTTCGCCGGCCTTCTCGTCGGCGGCTCCATCGGCTTCCTGCTCGGCATCGCCAATGGCGTCTCGAAGCTTTCGGAGCAGCTGACGGATACGACATTGCAGATGCTGCGCACGATTCCGCATCTGGCGATGATCCCGCTGGTCATCCTCTGGTTCGGGATCGGCGAGGAGTCGAAACTTTTCCTCACCTCGCTCGGCGTGCTCTTCCCGGTCTATCTCAACACCTATCATGGCGTGCGCAACGTCGATCGCGACCTGATCGAGATGGGCAAGGTCTACGGCATGAGTGGTTGGACGCTGTTCCGCAAGGTGATCTTCCCCGGCGCCCTGCCGTCGATCTTCGTCGGGTTGCGTTATGCGCTCGGAATCATGTGGCTGACGCTGATCGTCTCGGAATCGATCGCCGCTTCCTCGGGTATCGGTCATATGGCCAACAATGCCCGAGAATTCATGATGACCGATGTCGTGGTGCTGGCGCTCGTCATCTATGCGGTGCTCGGCAAGCTTGCCGATGTCGTTGCCCGCGCATTGGAGCGCCAGACGCTCAAGTGGAACCCGGCTTACGCGAAATAGGCCAAACAGGAGACAAATCATGACCGTCATCACGCATGAGCGTTTCCATCCTTCGGAAGCAGTAGAATATAATGAGAGCCCGAGCATTGCGGCGGGCGCCGGTGCCGCAGCGATCACGCTCTCCGGCCTCGAAAAGAGCTTTGGCGCCAACCGGGTGCTGCGCGGCATCAACCTGCATATTCCGGCCGGCCAGTTCATCGCCGTCATCGGCAAGAGCGGCTGCGGCAAGAGCACGCTGCTGCGTATCCTGATGGGCCTAGATGAGCCGACTGATGGTGAGTTGCGCTTCGAAGGCGCCGATGGTGGCGAAACCCAGCCCAATGCCCGCATCGTTTTCCAGGAGCCGCGGCTTCTGCCCTGGCTCAGTGTCGCCGACAATGTCGTCGTCGGTCTCGGCGAAGGTATCGAGAAGAAGCGCGCACTGGAAGAAGCCAAGGCTGTACTCGATGAAGTGCAGCTTGCCGAAAAAGCCGGCGAATGGCCGGCGCGTCTTTCCGGCGGTCAGCGTCAGCGCGTGGCGCTTGCTCGCGCCCTTGTCAGCAAGCCCGGCGTTCTGGCACTCGACGAACCGCTCGGCGCACTCGATGCACTGACCCGCATCAGCATGCAGCAATTGCTGAACCGCGTCTGGCGCGAACTCGGATGCACCACGGTGCTCGTCACCCACGATGTCAGCGAGGCGGTGCATCTGGCCGACCGGGTAATCGTGCTGGAGGAGGGGCGCATTGCGCTCGATCTCGCCATTCCCTATCCGCATCCGCGCCGCCACGGCAATCCGGCGCTTGCCGAGCTCGAAGGACGGCTGCTGTCGGCGATCCTCGGCAGTGACGGCGGTCACTGAGCCACCGTTGTTTCCAAGGCGCGGTGCAATCCTTGCCCACGGCATGGCCGCGAAGAGTTGGAAATGCGTGTAAAGGACGATCCATTCGTTGCCGAAGGTGTCCCTAACACCGATATGCTAGAGATCGCTGCGACAGTCGATGAGCGGCTTGCCTTTCCGTAGGCTTAACCCGCCGCTTACCGCGGCCGAAAAGGTTCCGGCAGGTCCTCCTTATAGGGATAGAACTTGAAATAGGGCAGCGCCTCTTTCAGCACGCGTGCGAAGGAAGGGCGTTCCAGGAGACGCCGGTAATAGGCCTCCAGTCCTGGCCGCTTCTCCGTAAACGGCACCAGCGTTCTCGCGTAGAAGAGGGCGGGTGCGGCGGCGCAATCTGCCATCGTGAAGGCGTCGCCGGTAACCCAGGCTTTGCCGTCGATCTGCTTTTCGACCATGTCGTAGGCAAGCGACAGCATGCCGCGCGCTTCGTTGACGCCATGCGGATCGCTCGATCCTTCCGGCCGCAGCCGGTCGACGACGATCTTCTGCATCGGCACCTGCACATAGAGATCGAAGAAGCGATCCCAGAGACGCACCTGCATTCCGGGATTCGTCTCCTTGGGTACGAGCGAGACGGGGCCTGGATAGTGCCGGTCCAGATATTCGATGATGATGCTGGTCTCGGGAACCGTGCTGTCACGCGTCTCGTCGCGCAAAAGCGGGATCTTGCCGACCGGCCAGAAGCGCAGAAGGTCGGCGCTCGACTGCTCGTCAGCGAGATCGACGAAGCGGTTTTCGAAGGGTGTCGCGTTTTCGTAAAGCGCGATCAGCACCTTATGGCAGAAGGAGGCAAGCGGATGCTGGTAGAGAACAAGCGCCATACGTTGACCTTTCCTGAGAATTTCAGGTCAGGAAACTAGCAAGGCGCCCCAAAAAAGCCAGATGGCCGTCAGCCGGTGTAGCGCGCCGTCACCAGATGGCCGGGGCTCGGCTGCCCTTCCTGCATGCGCACGTTGATCTCCAAGATCTCGATGAGTTCGAAGCCGGTGGCGGCGAGGCGCTCGCGGATATAGGTCTCGGTGTGGATGAAGCGCTGGTGCGGGCCGACCATGTAGGGCCGGCCGTCCGCCAGCTTTTCTGGCAGGGTTTCCGAGGAGAAGATGAAGATGCCGCCGGGGTTCATATTCTCGGCGGCGCCGAAGAAGAGCGGCTCCAGTGCGCCGAGATAGGGCAGCACATCGGTAGCGGTGATGAGGTCGAAAGGGTCTTCTTCATTGTCGTCGAGGAAATCCTCGACCTCGGCGACGAAGAGCGTCTCGTAAACTTCCTTCTCGTCGGCGATGACGACCATGTTTTCGGAGATATCGATGCCGACCATCTCTTCGCAGAGATCATTCAATGCGCTGCCGGTGAGACCCGTGCCGCAGCCGAGATCGAGCATGCGTTTGAAGGGGCCGAGCTTCAGGTCCTGCAAGCGCTGACGCACGAGCATCGGCACATGATAGCCGAGCTGCTCCACCAGCACGTCTTCAAAGACTTCGGCATGCTGGTCGAAGAGAGTTTCGACATAGGCGTCTGGCGCGCGAACTGGCGTTTCGCCGCGGCCCATGGAGGCGATACGGACGGCGGCGCCGCCGTGGTCGTCGGGATCGATTGCCAGGACTTCCTGATAGGCGTCCACGGCTGCATCGATATCACCGGCTTTTTCAAGCGCGAGAGCGCGGTTATAGGCTTCCGCGAGAGCCTCTTCGTCGATCTTCTTTTTGCTCATGCGGGCGTTTTAGAGCCCGCAGCTTACCATCGCAACTGCAATCTCAGTGCAATATGAATTCGCCCTTAAGGGAGCGCCACTCCGTTGCCGAAATGAGCCTGCGGTGGATATAGCGGACCGAGTGCAGCGGCCCGTCCAGTTTCTCCTGCCAAAATTTCAGAAAGCCGCGCATTTCCGGAAAGTCCGGGGCGAGGTCGTAGTCCTGCCAGATATAGGTCTGGAGAAGGGCCGGGTGATCCGGCATGCGGTAGAGGATCTGGGCAGTTGTCAGCCCATAACCCTGAAGCTGCTTTTCCATGTCCTTGTGCATTTTGTCTCACTTCTTCTTGTTCCCACTCCGCGCTTATTAGCGCAGCATGATATGAAATCATGCCGTGGTTAACCGAAGCTTGACAGATGCGAAGCAAAAGAGCCATTTATTTTTGATTTCAAAGACTTGGCAGCAGCGAGAGGAGAGTGCTGCCAAGCTTCTTACCGCTTCAGGTGACGTGTCAGCTGTAGTTCCAGCCAGTTCCAGACGTGGCGCAAGGATTCCACGATGGCGAGGTAGAAGATCGCCGCCCATAGATAGGTCTGGTAATCGAAGGTGCGCGAGAAGGCGTAGCGCGTCTCGCCCATGAGATCGAGCACAGTGATGATGGCGACGACCGCCGATCCCTTGATGAGAAGGATGATCTCGTTGCCGTAGGGGCGCAACGCCACGATCAGCGCCTGCGGCAGGACGATCTTCCAGAAGGCGATGTTCTTGTGGATGCCGAGGGCAGCGGCCGCCTCACGCTGGCCGTGCGGAACGCTTTCGATCGCGCCGCGCAGGATTTCCGCCTGATAAGCGGCAGTATTGATGGTCATGGCGAAAACGCCGCAATACCAGGCATCTTTGAAAAACCACCAGAGACCGATCGTTTCCAGGGCCGAGCGGTAGTAGCCCAGGCCGTAATAGACGAGGAAAAGCTGGGCAAGCAGCGGCGTGCCACGGAAGAAATAGATGTAGCCATAAGCCGGCCAATTCAGCAGCGGGTCCTTCGACATGCGGGCCATGGCGAGCGGCAGCGACAGAATGGCGCCGAAGAAGACGGACAGCGCAACGATGCTGAGCGTCACCCGAAGGCCGTTCAGATAGCGCGGCCCGTAGCGGGCGAACTTGTCTGGATCCCAGCCAGCAATAACAGTGTAGACCAGGAGGATTGCCAGCAGCGACCAGAAGGCGACGAGAATGCAACCACCGATCCGGGATCCGGTGATCGGCTTTGCCACTGTACGGGGAGCTGGCTGCGGCGGGATCATCGTTTCGGCGTAGCTCATCGACGCACCTCAGAACGCTTGGCCCAGCGGTCGATATAGACAAGCAGGAACGATGAGAGGATGGCGAGCGCCAGGTAGAGGCAACAGGCAATACCGTAGAAAAAGAAGGGCTGCTTAGTCACACGCACCGCCACACTTGTCTGGCGCAGGATATCGGAAAGGCTGATGATCGAGACATAGGAGGTGTCTTTCAGCAGCACCATCCAGAGATTGGTGAGACCGGGCAGGGCGATTCGGATCAGTTGCGGCAGGACGATAAGGCGTAGCGTTCTGCCGCGATGCAGGCCGAGCGCATCTCCGGCTTCATACTGGCCCTTGGGGATGGCACGGAAGGCAGACAGCAGCACTTCCGAACAGTAGGCGGAGAAGACGACCGAGAGCGCGATGACGCCGGCGAGGAAGGCGTTGATCTCGACCGGTGGTCCTTCATAGCCCGCAAGTTCCAAAAGAGACTGTATCAGCATCTGCATGCCGTAATAGATGATGAAGAGCGTCAGCAGCTCCGGCAGCCCCCGGAAGATCGTCGTGTAGATGCCGGTCGCCAGCCTGAGCGACTTTTCCTCTGACTGCTGGCCGAGCGCCACGAGGAAACCGATGAAAAGGCCGATCGGCAGGGTGACGAGCGCCACCGAAACGGTGACCTGCAGGCCAAGCGCGATCTCGTCGCCCCAGCCGACGTCGCCGCAGGCCAGGATCGTCGACTGACCAAACCACGTGAAGATGCCGACAGGTCCGCAGAGCGGGTCGAAAATGTGCACAAGCAGGCTCCAGAAGGAGCCGAGCGCGGAAAACAATCCGCCCATGCCAGAATTCCCCTCACGGCTTTTGCCGTTTTGATCTTGCCACCTTTGTCAAACAAAAATGGCGGAAGAGCAAGCCTCCCGCCATTTCCTTCATCGGCCAGATAGCGAATTTATCATTCGCCGTAAACGTCGAAATCGAAGTACTTGTCCTGGATCTTCTTGTACTCGCCGCTGGCGCGGATCGCGGCGATCGCGGTATTCAGCTTTTCCTTCAGCGGGTCGCCCTTGCGGATGGCGATGCCGGCGCCGTTGCCATTGATTTCCTTGTCGACCGGCAGGGTCGTCAGGATCTTGCAGCAGGAGCCGGCGTCGGACTTGACCCATTGGGAGAGAACGACGACGTCGTCGATGACCGCGTCAACGCGGCCGCTGGAAACGTCGAGCTTGTACTCGTCAGCCGTCGGGTAGAGCTTCAGTTCGGTGTCGGGGAGGTGCTTCTCGGCGTAGTTGGCATGGGTCGTGGAAGTCTGCGCGCCGATGACCTTGCCCTTGAGGCCGGCAACGTCGGTGACCTTGGAGTCCTTCGGCACGGCGATTGCCGGCGGGGTGTTGTAGTACTTGTTGGAGAAATCGACGAGCTTGAGGCGCTCCGGCGTGATCGACATGGACGATACGATCATGTCGAACTTCTTGGCGTTCAGCGCCGGGATGATGCCGTCCCAGTCGGTCGAGACGAAGGTGCAGTCAGCCTTCATCTGAGCGCAAAGCGCCTTGGCGATATCGATGTCGAAGCCCTGAATCGTGCCACTGGCGTCGACGAATTCGAACGGCGGATAGGTCGAGTCCGTGCCGATCACGTATTTTTCGCCGTCGGCGAGAGCCGCGCCGGCAAAAAGGGACATTGCCGCGAGCGAGGCTGCAGCAAGGAGCTTGGTGGAAATGCGCATGAGGATCCTCTCTGTTGGTATCGCCGGGTCTTTTTGTTGTTCGCCGGCGGCCGCACACTTCGACGGTGCCACCACCGTCTCGCGGCGATAATCAAACCTTTTTTCGCAAAATTGCAACAGGAATTCCCCGCGCAATTGTGCGCTGCAACCGACAGCGGACATGAACGGGGGCCGACCGCGATGTTCAGGGAAGGTTAATCCCGCCTTTCCTAGCCTTCGGAACAAATCGGCATTCTAACGATTTGTGCTTCGCTTGGTGCACAAAATGCCGTGATTGCGGGACAGTCAGTCCCGGTTGAAGTCGAATAAGGACGAGGAATCCCTGATGGGCATGAAATCCAGACTGTTTGCCAGCGCGGCCTTTCCGCTGCTTTCCCTTGCCTTGGCGGTGCCGCCGATGGGCGCTTACGCCGCAGCCGGCGGTGGAGCGCAGGGCGCAGCTCGCCCGGTTGTCGAAGGAAGCTATGAGGTGGCACAGGATGCGCCTTCGGAAGAGGAGCTTCTGAAAAGGAAGAAGAAGCTGGAAGAGGAGCAGCAACGGCCGAAGGAAGCGCCAGCCGAAAAGCCCAGGCAGAGTGAAGCACCCGCCGAGCGCGCGCCAGAACCGGAACAGCAGCCCAAGCGTCAACGCGAGCCCGAACCGAAGGCCGCACCGGAAGCTCAGCCCCCGGCCGCTGCAGAACCCGCTCGTCCGCGCCAACGCCAGGCACAGCCCGAGCAGGCAGCACCCGAACAACAGGCGCCTGCCGAGGATCTCCAGCGTCCGCGTCGCCAGCGCCAGGCGCAGCCGGAACAGCCGGCCGCACCACAGGCAGAGCAACCCCAAGCCGAGCAACCCAAGGCAGAACAGCCGGCACGCCAGCGCCCGCGCGACCGTAACAAGCAGGCAGCACCGGAGGCGCAGCAGCCGGCCGAACAGGCCCCTGTGGCCGGCGAGGCCCAGCAGCCCGCCGAAAAGCAGCGTCCGCGCCAGAAACCCAAGGCCGCCGAACAGCCGGCGGAGCAGACCGCGGAACCGCCTGCCCAGCCGCAGCAGGGTAGCAAGAAGCCCGTCGCCACCGAGCAGACGGCGCCGTCAGGGGAAGCGCCTGCGCCAACCAAAAAGCCCGCAGCGGCTGAAAAACCCGTGCCGGCGGAGAAGCCCGCTGCTGAGAAGCCTGCTGTTCCGGCAGAGAAGCCCGCTGCCACCGAGCAGGCGGCACCATCAGGCGAGGCGCCTGCGCCGACCAGAAAACCCGCAGGGACCGAACAGCCTGCGCCTGCAGAGAAGCCTGCGACAGCCGAAAAGCCTGCTGCCGCCGGCGAGCAACCGGCCACCGGCCAAGCCGTGCCGCCGGCACCCGGTCAGCAGCCCCAACAGCCTGCCGCAAACGCACCCCAGCCGGGCGAACAGCCGGCTGCCGGCGCGCCCCAGCAGGCCGAACAAACCATACCGGCACCGGAAAAGGTGACACCGCAGGAGTTGGAGCGCCGCAAGGAGATCGCCAAGGATCCGGCCAAGAGCAACGAGACGGTCATCCTGCCGGTCGAAAATGGTGCCGCTGTCCTTGACAGCGACAAGGATGCCTTCCGCAGGCAGGGCCAGGAGGGTCGTCGCAACCTCGACCTTCAGCGCGCGCAAAGCCAGGAGGTGCAACTGCCCAAGTCGGACGCTCAAGCCCAAACGTTCAGCAGGCAGCAGCGTGCGCCGGTGCAGATGGAAGCGGTCACCGCTGAGCAGGGCCGTCGTATAGACAGCCGCCCGCAGTTCGCCCGGCCGGAGGGCGCAAATTACGTCGAGCAAACCAACGATAGCCGCATCATCATCCAGCTGGGCGACCGAACGGTGGTTCGGAGCGATGACGACCGCCGTTTCCTACGCGACGGTGAACGGCCAATCTATGAGGAGCTTCCGGATGACCGCTACCGCGAGACGATCGTACGGCCCGAGGGCTATCGCATCGTGACGATCCGCAATCGCTACGGAGACATCATCCAGCGTTCGCGTATCGATGCCCGCGGCCGCGAGGACGTTCTCTATTACTCGCCCGAACTCTACGAAGATCCGAATCGCGATTATTTCGAGGATCCGGGTGCTGAGCTGCCGCCGATGCGCCTGCGCGTGCCGCTGGACGATTATATCATCGACACCAGCACCGAGCCTGACCGAGACTATTACGAGTTCCTGAGCGAGCCGCCTGTGGAACCCGTCGAGCGCGTCTATTCGCTGAACGAGGTGAAATATTCTGCCCGCATACGCGACAAGGTCCGCCGCATCGACCTCGACACGATAACCTTTGCGACGGGCAGCGCGGAAATCCCGATGAGCCAGGCCCGGACGCTGCGCAAAGTGGCCGATGCGATCAATAAAGTGCTCGACAGGAACAAGAGCGAGACCTTCTTGATTGAAGGCCACACGGATGCGGTGGGGTCGGCCGAAAGCAACCTGATCCTGTCCGACCAGCGCGCCGAATCGGTCGCCAATGTCCTAACGGATGTCTATGGCATTCCGGCTGAGAACCTCGCGACGCAGGGGTATGGCGAACAGTATCTGAAAGTGAATACGCTGGGGCCGAACCAGGAGAACCGGCGCGTGACCATCCGGCGTGTGACGCCTCTGGTGCGGCCTGTGGCGCAGAGGTAATTAGTTACCGATATCGATTAAGGAGGGCGGGGTCGCGAGGCCTTGCCTTTTTGTTTTGTGGATATTGGAAGGAGGACAAGGCCTGCCGTCGGATACCCCCTCTGCCCTGCCGGGCATCTCTCCACAGGTGGGGAGAGTGGCTTGGGGGCGCGGCTTCCCCAAACAATCAGCGTTGCAGGCTGCACGAGGTTAGAGATGTGCAAAGGTCAAGCCACTTGTCGATCTCCACCCTTGTGGGAAGATGCCCGGCAGGGCAGAGGGGGTATCGCTTGGCGCTCCGTCAGCCATTTCATCTCGGTAGGCACCTGCGAGTTTTCTCAAGCCTCTGCCGGCGTCCCAAGCCCAACCGTACGCGCTACAAAATCCGCTATTGCGACCGTATCGTCGAGATCAAACACCGCCAGCCCGCCGGCATCCTCTACCGGATGATCCGCGGCAATCGCCACGATGTGCGGATCGTCAGAGGCCAGAGGATCGCGCCTTGCCGCCTCCAGCCGCCGCGCCTCGATCTTCGGGATCGGCTCGCGCTTGTAGCCCTCGATCAGCACCAGATCGCAAGGCGCCAGCCGCGCCAATATCTCCTCGAAGCTCGGTTCGGGCGCGCCGCGCAGCTCGTGCATGATGGCATAACGGGTGCCGGAGACGATCGTCACCTCATGGGCGCCGGCCTGACGGTGGCGATAGCTGTCGGCGCCGACCTTGTCGATGTCGAAATCGTGGTGGGCGTGCTTGACGGTGGAAATGCGATAGCCGCGACGGGTGAATTCCTCGACGAGGCGGACGGCAAGCCCGGTCTTGCCCGAGTTCTTCCAGCCGGCGATGCCAAAGATCTTCTGTGTCATCTTCCTATCTTCCTTCATGCACCGGTGTCTTTCATGGACGAAGTGCCCCCAGCCAGCGTTCGGCTTCGATTAAATCGTCTGATGTGTTGATGTTGAAGAAGGGATCGAGAACGCTGGCGCGGGTCGGATGCAACGGGAAGGGCACTTCCGTAACGTCATGACGCAAGAGGAAGTCGCGTACGCGGCGCTTGTCATCGGTCTTCATCCATTCCTCCAG
Organism: Rhizobium sp. BK650; assembly: GCF_014195325.1. Lineage (GTDB taxonomy): Bacteria > Pseudomonadota > Alphaproteobacteria > Rhizobiales > Rhizobiaceae > Rhizobium. The sequence continues at coordinate 464,201 of NZ_JACIBK010000003.1, forward strand.
ATCGCCGGCAAGCGCGGTCGGCCAGAGGCCGAAGACCGGATGGCTGCGGCCTTCGGAAGCAGCGATGGCGATCTGTTCCGGATGGTCGATGGCAGCGGCAAGCCGGCCGACGAGATCGGCCGGAAAGAACGGGCAATCGACCGAGACGGTGACGACATGGGTGGCGGGCAGGCCGGCTCCATAGACCATGGCGGCATGGATTCCGGCCATCGGCCCTGCCTTGCCGGGAATGCGGTCGGAGATGACAGGCAGGTTGTGTCCGTCAGCTGCATCGGCATTGACGGCAATCTGCCTCACCTGCGGCTCAAGCCGGGACAGAACGTGCGAAAGCAGGCTGCGACCGCCAAGGGTGACAGCTGCCTTATCGCGGCCCATGCGGGACGAGCGCCCGCCGGCTAGGACAACACCCGGAATAGTCGATTGGTCGAGCACGAAGTCAGTCATGACATTACCTCAGTCTCTCACCGGGGGCATCTTATACAGGTGAGCGGGGCGCCGATTCCTGCGCGACCGGCGGCACATGGCGCTTGGCCTCACGATAGAACGTATAGAGGCCTGAGGCGATAACGATGGCGGCGCCCGCCAGCGTCCAGAAATCCGGCACTTCGGCGAAGAAGAAAAAGCCGAGCAGGGCCGAGAAAATCAGGCTCGTATAGCGGAAGGGCGCCACGAAGGAGATCTCGCCGGTGCGCATGGCGAGGATGACCGACTGGTAGCCGACGAGCACCAGCACTGAGGCAAGCAGAAGATGCGTAAGCGAGGTGACGCTGACCGGTTCCCAGCCGCCGAGGAAAGGGATCATCAGCGCGCCGAAGATCGCGACCGAGACCGCCGTGACCGTCGTGATCATCAGCGAGGGAATGTCCTTGCTGATCCCGCGGGTGGCAAGATCGCGGCCGGCGGTGGCGGCGACGCTGGCAACGCAGAGCAAGGCTGCGGCGGTAAAGCCTTCCGGGCCGGGGCGGATGATGATCATCACGCCGACGAGGCCGACAAGGATTGCCATCCAGCGCCGCCAGCCGACCGGTTCCTTGAAGAAGAGTGCCGCGCCAAAGGTGACGACCAGCGGCAGGGACTGGAGGATCGCCGAGGCGTTGGCGATCGGCATCATGCCAAGGGCTGTAATGTAAGTGACGGCGGCGATGATCTCGCAGGTGATGCGCAGCGCGATGACGGGTTTGAGCATGACGCGCCAGGGCCGCAGCGCATCGAGTTTCCAGGCGATCAGATAAACCAGGATGCTGGTGAAGAGGCCACGCAGAAACATGATCTCGCCGGCATTCATATAGGCTATGACGGATTTGGAAAGTGCGTCGCTCGAGGAGAAGCCCGCCATAGCCATGCTCATATAGATGGCGCCTTCGGTATTGCGTGATCGGGGCATGCTGGGGATTCCTTACCTTGCAGGCCTTTTTAGAAGGGAAAGGGCGGCAAGGGAATCGATGGAATGTCACACTCTCAATAATTCGACGCTGCACTGCAACGCAACTTGCCGTTAGGTGAGCGAATCCTTGTGCAGTTGCGGCAAATATAAGAAATATAAGGATAATTCTAAGATATTTCGGTTACGGATTAAGGTTGTATCAATCGATTCGGCGAAAGATGCGACCACTCTCCATGATGGAGGGTGCCGCCGAACCATCCGGAATGATTGCGGAATGGACGGTACATCGTTTCAAGGCGCCGCTCCCATGCACTTCATCGACCGACTTCTGCAAAGCCGTCGTATCGTCACCAAGGTCCTGCTGTTCGTCATCCCGCTTGTCGTGCTGATTGCCGGCGTCGGCATCCTTGGTTACCACACCGCCAATATCCTGAACGGGCACATGACGGTGACCCGCGCGACGATCGAGAACATCTCCGATTTCGAGAACCTGCAGGCCGCACTCCAGGAATTCGTCTCCGAACCGTCGGATGCGAGCAAGGCCGGTCTCGGCAAGGCGATCGATGCGCAGGAGAGCGGCGTGGTGCGTCTCAACGGCCTCCTGAAGACCGATGACCAGCGCAGCCAACTTACCAAGGTCAGCGGTCTTGCCGGCGCCATGCGCAAGCAGCAGGATCTGCTGTGGGGTCTGCGCCAGAGCGAGGACGCAAGTGTCAGCGCCATCAACAAGACGGTGCAGGCAATCTCGGCCGCGGCCGATGAAGCCGGCCGACAGACCGATATCGTGCGCAAGGATTTCACCGACAAGGAAGTTTTCGCCAAGGCGCTGCTTTACGATTCTGCCGCCTTCAAGTCGCTCACCGATATCATGGGGGCAATGCGCGTCGACATCCAGATGGGCTTTACGCCCGAGGAGCAGATCGAAGCCGCCCAGCAGCATATCGCCGAGATCCTGAAACAGCTCGATACCGCAAGGGCGATGGTCTCCAAGGATGGCCAGCCGCTGATTGGGCAGGTGGCGGAGACGGCTGGAAAGCTCGATGCACTCCTGAAAGGCAAAGGCACACCGGATGAGAAAGCCTCCGGTATGGCGCCGCTGCTCACCGGCTTCGTCAATACCGAGGGGCAGATGACGCTGCAGTCGGCAAAGAACAGCGACACGGCGTCGGCCCGTTTCGTCAGCCTCGACAAGAGCATTGCCGAACAGCGCGAGCTCTTGACCTCCGTCGATCAGGTGCGTGAGGGCGCCGACCGGTTACAGGTGCATGTCAGTCAGATGTTGAGTGCGCGTGATGCCGCTGTTCGCGACGTGGTTCTCGCCGACCTCAGGGTGCTGACAGAAACCGCCAAGAAGATTTCTGCGCTCGGCGCCAATGACGCCGTCATGAAGGCTTTCGCCGACAAGGTTGCTCCCGCCGCGGCTTCTCTGAGCTCAGGCTCGGCCGACATGCTGAAGGCGGCTGCTGACTGGAAGGCTGCCCGCCAGCAGTCCTCGGAAATCCTCTCCGGCGCCATGGCATCGCTTCGTCAGTTCGTCAGCCAGGCGCAGGAAATCGGCAAGGAGGACAGCGAGCGTTCGGCGCAAGTCTCCGTCTTCGCGATGATCCTCGGCACGCTGCTTGCGATCGTCGGCAGCCTGATGCTGGTGGAGACGCTGCGCGGCCCGCTGAAGCGTGTCTCCGACGTCATGACACGGCTTGCCAATGGCGATCTCGAAGTGGCCATCGAAGGCCGCAATCGCGGCGATGAGATCGGCGACATGGTGCGCTCGGTCGCCGTGTTCCGCGATGCGGCCGTCGAAAACGTCCGGCTCGAGAGGGAAGCGGAAAGCGCGCGTGCGCTGTCCGCCGACGAGGCCAACCGTCGCGCCGCTGAGCGCGCCCGTATCGAGGCCGAGCAGAAGCAGGCGCTGAATGCGCTTTCCGATGTGCTGCATGCGCTGGCTCAGGGCAATCTGGAAGTCACCATGCGCCGGGATCTCTCCGCCGATTTCGTCGATATGGCCGATACGTACAATCATGCTGTCGAGGCACTGCGCCAGACGCTCGCTGACGTGCGCGGCGCCACCGTTGAGATCAAGGGCGGCACGGGCAATCTCGCATCCTCTGCCGACGACCTTGCCCGTCGCACAGAACAGCAGGCCGCGGCACTGGAAGAAAGCTCGCGGGCGCTACGCCACCTGAGCGATGTCGTGCGCTCCACTGCCGACCGTGCCAAGCAGACGGCGCAATCGGTCAACGAGACGCAGGTTTTCGCCACCCGTTCCGGCGAGGTCGTCGCCAAGGCGGTCGATGCCATGGGCGAAATCAACCGCTCGTCCGAAAAGATCGCCACCATCATCGGCGTGATCGACGAGATCGCCTTCCAGACCAACCTTCTGGCGCTGAACGCCGGCGTGGAAGCAGCACGCGCCGGCGAAGCGGGACGCGGCTTTGCGGTCGTGGCGCAGGAAGTTCGCGAACTGGCGCAGCGCTGCGCCAAGGCCGCCCGCGAGATCAAGGAACTGATCTCGGCAAGTTCCGGCCAGGTGCAGAGCGGCGTGGAGCTTGTCGAGGAAACCGGCAAGGCGCTTGCTGAAATCATCAGCCATGTCAGCGGCGTACAGCGCCTCGTCTCCGAGATTTCGGCGGCCACCGGCGAGCAGTCGACCGGCATTCATGAGGTCAGTAGGGCCGTGCATGACGTCGAACTGATCACTCAGCAGAATGCCGCGATGGTTGAAGAGAACAATGCCGAAATCCACGGCCTGCGCCAGCGCGTGGACATGCTCGCAGACAAGATCAACCGCTTCCGTACCGGCGACGAAGGCGAGGTACATGGTTATGGCCGTGCCGAGGGTCGCTGGGCGGGCAGGGCTGCCTGACACGACAATTCAGATGAGACTGGAGAGGCCCGCGGTCTTCGGACATCGGGTTTCTTTCTTTTGAACATTTGAGCTTTTCGTTCGTTTTCAACACATGTCCAACAAAGGAGATGACTGTGATGGATTGGAACCGTGTTGAAGGCAATTGGAAGCAGGTGAAGGGTAAGGTTAAGGAACAGTGGGGCAGGCTCACTGACGACGACCTCGACCAGATCAACGGACGCCGCGAGCAGCTCGAAGGCAAGCTGCAGGAGCGTTACGGTTACGAAAAGGATCGCATCCGCAGAGATGTCGATACCTGGTACGACAGCCAGACCTGGCACTGATAAAAATCAGACATCAGTACTTTATTCAGAAACACTCTGCCCCGCTTACGTGGGGCTTTTTCGTGCCGGTTTTAGCCGCAGCAAAGCGAGTTGAGGCTACAGCCGAATCCTGTTCTCCATTAGATACTTGGAACAGAACACAGGATTTAAGAGCCATGATCACTGCGGAAAAACCAGAGAAGTCAAACCCGGAGCTCCCCATGGGATATTCCCCGGTTCCCAGGGGCAAACTTGCAAACGCGGTCACCTGCCTGGAAATGACCGCGAAGCCGCAACTGAGGGAGGCCGAGAGCAGCGCAGGACTTTCCCTGGAGAGGATGCCGGCGCCTGATCCGCAGACATACCGTCAGCTCTTCCGGGCGATCGGCGAAGACTGGTTGTGGGTTTCTCGGCTGGTCATGACCGATGAAGCGCTGAAGGCCATCATCTGCGACCCCCTGGTGGAGGTATACGTGCTGTTCTCAGGCGGTCGGCAAGTCGGAATGCTGGAGCTCGATTTTCGACAGGCCGGCCAATGTGAACTGGTCTTTTTCGGCGTTGGCAAGGACGCCATTGGGACCGGGGCAGGGCGCTACCTCATGAACCATGCTTTATCCATCGCCTGGGCGCGTCCGATCGAGCGGCTCTGGGTCCACACCTGCCATTTCGACCATCCGAATGCACTGCCATTCTATCAACGGTCCGGTTTCAAGCCCTATGCCTTCATGATCGAGGTCACGGACGATCCTCGGTTGACCGGAGTTTTGCCGCGCTCAGCAGCGCCGCATGTGCCAATCCTCGAGTAAGGCAATGCCAGGCTTTGAGGGTCTGTTCCGAAGCCTCAGGATATGAGGCTGTAGAGGTCGTCGGTGCACCGTGGAGCATGACCTCGCGCTCAAAGCCGAAGCCGCATTTCTCGAGAACGCGGCGAGATGCGGGATTGGCCGGACGTACCAGCCCGATAATCCGGCGGGCACCCAATTCTCCAACGGCAAAGCTCAGTATGCCGGAAACGAGTTCGGTTGCGTAACCGTATCCCCAGCTTCGCGGATCGAGGTGATAGGAGAGGTTCAGACCATCGAATTCGTTCGACACGGTCACTCCGCCAAAACCGATCAGCTCACCCTTGGCGAGTACTGCAAAGCGGCCGAAGCCGTGCTCTTTCCAGTGCGCCATGTCCTTCGCCAGTCGTGCAGCGCTTTCTTCGGGACTGTCCGGCTGAGGCACGGGCCGGTGGGCGACCAGTTCAGGCCTTGCGAACAACTCCGTCAGAAAAGGAAGATCCGCGATCGTCGGCGGGCGCAGCAGCAGCCGATCGGTGCGGCGCGCCTGCTTCGTCGGGATATCGTTGTTGCTGATCACACCTGTCCCGATCCGTGAAGCACGATCAAAGATATGCAGAAATTTGACAGACACTGCTGGCGCTGCGCGGCACCGGACCTTGCCGGATCGATTTGCTGCCGCTCCGCAGCACCGGGCCTCACCCACCCGTAACGCTCATGTGTCTGGCAACGGCCGGCCGTTTGTGCGTGCGGTCGATGATGAAATCGTGGCCTTTGGGTTTGCGGGTGATCGCCTCGTCAATCGCAGCATGGAGCAGCCCGTCGTCTTCGGTCGCGCGGAGCGCTGCTCGCAAGTCGGCGGCGTCGTTCTGGCCGAGGCACATGTAGAGCGTGCCGGTGCAGGTGAGGCGCACGCGGTTGCAGCTCTCGCAGAAATTATGGGTGAGGGGCGTGATGAAGCCGAGGCGGCCGCCGGTCTCGGCAACGGTCACGTAGCGGGCAGGGCCGCCGGTCTGGTAATCGATATCGGTGAACGTGAACTGCCGTTCCAGATCGGCGCGCAGTTCCGAGAGCGGCAAGTATTGGTCTGTGCGGTCCTCTTCGATCTCGCCCATCGGCATGGTTTCGATGACGGTCAGATCCATGCCGCGGCCATGCGCGAAACGCAGCATGTCGGGCATTTCCGTTTCGTTGAAATCCTTAAGCGCCACGGCATTGAGCTTGATCTTCAAACCAGCCTTTTGGGCCGCATCGATCCCTTCCATCACTTTTCCGAAATCGCCCCAGCGGGTGACCTTGCGGAATTTGTCCGGATCGAGCGTGTCGAGCGAAACGTTGATGCGGCGTACACCGCAATCGTAGAGTTCCTCGGCATGACGGGCAAGCTGCGAGCCGTTGGTGGTGAGCGTCAGTTCTTCAAGGCCAGAACCGGTATTGCTGCCGAGGTGGCGTCCGAGCTGGCGCACCAGGTGCATGATGTTCTTGCGCACCAGCGGCTCTCCGCCGGTCAGTCTGATCTTACGCACGCCCTTGGCGATGAAGGCAGAACAGAGCCGATCCAGCTCTTCCAGCGTGAGCAGATCCTTCTTCGGCAGGAAGGTCATGTTTTCCGCCATGCAATAGGTGCAGCGGAAATCGCAGCGGTCGGTGACGGAGACGCGCAGATAGGTAACCGCCCGCCCGAACGGATCGACCATCGGGGCGGCGTCCGCAACAAGCGGCGCGGCATTGCCTATCGTTCCGACTATGCTGTTCACTTCTATCTCCGCACTCGTTCCAACATGGGCATATGCTATTGTGTCGTCAAGGGAAACAGGCTTCGGCGGCAAGCGAATTTGCGCTTGCGCCGAAAAAGATCAGCGCCTACTCCTCGCAGAAGAAGAGGACATAAAGATGAGCGATATCTGGCCGACCGAAATCCGGGTCTCGAAAGACCGCCAGAGGCTGGTGGTAAGTTTCAACGACGGGCAGAGCTTCGATCTCTCGGCCGAGCTCCTGCGCGTATTATCGCCATCTGCCGAGGTGCAGGGGCACGGGCCGGGGCAGAAGGTCACGGTGCCGGGCAAACGCAACGTCGCCATCGTCTCCGTCATACCCACAGGCAATTATGCCGTACGCATCGGCTTCGACGATATGCACGATACGGGGATCTACACCTGGACTTATCTGCGCGAACTCGGCGAGCGCGGCTTCGAGCTCTTTTCCGCCTACGAGGAAGAGCTTGCAGCCAAGGGAATGAGCCGGGACGTCGCGGAAAAGCCGCGCTGATATCAACAGGCACGAGGGGGCAAACGGGGGCAGATGACGCAAACGCATAAAAAGAGCTGGCTGCGCGCCCACGGGCATACCGGCAGTAGGGTCACATTCCTGGAACTCTTCTTCGACCTCGTTTTCGTCTTTTCCGTCTCCCAGCTCTCCCATGCGCTGTTTGCGCATTACACGCCGCTCGGTGCCGTCGAAGCCGCGCTGATGATGTTTGCCGTCTGGTGGGTGTGGATTTTTACCGCCTGGGTGACGAACTGGCTCGATCCGGAGCGCATGCCGGTGCGCTCGATGCTGATCGTGCTGATGCTGCTCGGCCTCGTTCTCTCAGCCTCCATTCCCGAAGCCTTCGGCGACAAGGGCCTGCTTTTCGCCTCGGCCTATGTGCTGATGCAGGTCGGCCGCTCGGCCTTCACCACTTATGCGATGCGCGCCTCCAGCCGTTCTGCCACTATCAACTTCGTGCGCATCACGGCCTACCTTGCCGTTGCCGGCGTCTTTTGGATCGCGGGCGGTCTGCTGGAGCACGAGGCGCGGCTAATCTGCTGGGTGATCGCGCTTCTGATCGAATATTCAGGGCCGGCGCTCGCCTTTGCCGTACCGGGCCTGGGCAAGTCGAAGACGGAGGAATGGGACGTTTCCGGTGCGCATATGGCGGAGCGCTGCGCGCTCTTCATCATCATCTGCCTCGGCGAAGCGATCCTGGTGTCCGGCCGCACCTTCTCCGAAATGGAATTCTCGATCATGACCGGCGTGGTCTTCCTGATCGGTTTCGTCGGCACGGTCACCATGTGGTGGCTCTATTTTCGCTTCGGCCATGAACGGGCGGCGCATCGCATCGAGCATGAGGATGCGCCCGGAAGCCTCGCGCGCCAGGCCTTTACTTATGCGCACATTCCTGTCCTTGCCGGTATTATCGTGCATGCGGTTGCGGTGGAATTCATGTTCGAACATCCGCATGAGACCGGCAATCTCGCCATCGCCACCTCCGTGCTCGGCGGATCAGGCCTCTTCCTGATCGGCAATCTCTGGTTCAAAGGGGCGACCAGCGGGCGAATGCCACTCTCGCATCTCGCCGGCATCGTGATCCTGATCCTCTGCGCCTTCCTGGCACCCTTCATGCAGGTTTATGTGATGGGCATCCTGGCGGCGCTGGTGCTGATCATCGTTGCGGCGTGGGAGTATAAATCGCTGACGCGTGTGCCGGCCGGACCGGTGCTTCACTAGCTAATCCTCGTCCCTCAAATCCTGCAGCAGCACGCCGATGATGCGCTCCATCGAATCGGCGGTCGCCATACATTGTTCGATCGGCTCGGCCGACAAGGTGCGCTCGATGAGGGCCGTCTGGATGGCCATGGCCTCCTCGGTCAGCTTGCGGCCCTCCGGCGTAAGGTGCAGGCGCAGCACGCGCTTGTCGCGTTCATCGTCGCGGCGGATGATCAGGCCGCGCTTTTCCATCTGTGGCAGCAGCATGCTCATGTTGGAGCGGCCGACCAGGAGCTTTCTTGCCAGCTCCTGCTGCGAAATGCCTTCGAACCGGTAGAGATTGACGAGAATGTCGAGATGCGGCGGCTTGATATCGAGATCCGATAGCGAGCGCGTCAGGGATTGTTGCATGAGCTGGCAGGCGCGAGCCACCGCGATCCAGCTGCGAAAACGCGGATGATCCCAGGGGAGGGATTGATTTTTGTTCATAGTTGTACTTTATTGTTCAGTGTTGAACATTATCGGAATCCCATCATGGCAAACTTTGCGCTGGAGGTCACGCGCCTCGGATTTTCGCTCATGCAATCCGTTTCCCCGCGTCTGGCGGGCGAGGCCGCGTTCCGGCTGTTCTGCCGCACGCCCTCTGCGAGACCGAAAGGCGAGAAGGCGAAGGCAGCGCATGCGGCGGGTGTCGCCAAGCTTGCCGATGCGGAACGTTTCATGCTGGCCGTCGATGGCAGGCGCGCCCATGCCTACCGCTTGAATGGCGGCGCGCTCGGCCGGCGAAAGCGCTACCTCGTCACCCATGGCTGGGGTTCCGGCATGGCCTATATGGCCGATCTCGTCAAGATGCTGGCGGCAACGGGCGCGGAAGTGATCGCGCTTGATTTTCCGGGTCATGGGCGATCCGGCGGACGCTTCCTGCATATGGCGCTGGCAGTCAAAGCAATCGCCGCAGCCGAGGCGCGTTTCGGCCGCTTCGATGCCGTCATCGGCCATTCCTTCGGTGGCGCGGCGCTGATGGTGTCGTCTCTGTCCATATTGCCCGATGTGAAGCCGGTCTCGGCGGAGCGTATGGTGCTGATCGGCTCGCCGAGCGAAATGCAATGGCTGTTTACCGATTTCGGCCGGATGCTGCGGCTGAAGCCGGCCGCGCAAGCTGCCCTCGAGGATGTCGTTCAGCGTATCACCGGACGGAGACTTGAGGATTTCGATGTGGGCAGGAAGTCGGCCAGTATCGGCAAGCCGCTGCTGATCATTCACGCTGAGGACGACAAGGAAGTGAGCGCCGCCCATGCGCGCCGTTATGCGGCCTCGGGCAGTCACGTACGGCTTTCCTGGGCGAACGGCTTCGGCCATCGCCGCATCATGTCGGCAGGTCCTGTTCTCAGCGAAATCGCGGCCTTCCTTGCCGAAGAAGATATCAAAAAAGATGCTGAGATCATTCCGATTTTTGAGCTTCCGGCACGCCGCGCATCGGTGTAGCGTCCGCCCGGTCGCAGGTCAGGCGGCCGTCAACCGGACGGGATATCGATGAAGATCATCAGCACGATCGAAGAGCTCAACGAAATCTATGGCGGAGGGCTGTCGCAGGCTTCAGTCGACAAGGTGACGAAGAGGTTGACGCCGCTCTATCGCGGGATGATCGAGGCTTCGCCGTTCGTGGCGCTCGCCACTGTCGGCCCGGAAGGACTCGACTGTTCGCCACGCGGCGATGTCGGCGGTGTGGTGCGCATCATCGACGATGAGACGCTGCATCTGCCCGACTGGCGCGGCAATAACCGTGTGGATTCGCTCTCCAACATCGTGCGCGATCCACGCCTGTCGCTGATGTTCCTCATTCCCGGCTCCAACACCGTCATGCGCATCAACGGCCGTGGTGTCGTCTCCAACGACGAGACACTGCTGGCGAGTTTCGAGATGGACGGCAAACATCCGCGTACCGTCATCGTCATCAGCATTGTCGAGGTCTATTTCCAGTGCGCCCGCGCCGTGATGCGCGCCGAACTGTGGAACAGCGATCATTTCGTCGACCCGGCCAGCCTGCCCACGCCCGGCCAGATGCTGAAGGACGCGGTCGGCGATTTCGATCACGAGACCTACGACCGCGAATGGCCGGCGCGCGCCGCCAAGACCATGTGGTGAGGGAGGAGATCACCGGGCGGTGATGCGGCGGCGAGGGCAGGCGCGAATACCCTCCCTTGAGGCGCCATCAAGGTCCACATCAACCTTGCTGGCAGCGGCGCGATTGCCTGGATAGGCGGGCTGCTTTCGGCGCGATATCGGCTATCCTGCGGTTGAGGCATGTTCGGAGGAAGCAATGGCGGTGGATTCTGTCAGAACAGGTGGCTGTGCCTGTGGCGCGGTCAGATATGAAGTCGAAGGCGAACCCTATCAATCCGGTCTCTGCCACTGCACCAATTGCCGGAAGCTGACTGGTTCAATTTTCTCGGCAACGGCGAACTGGCGCCGCTCGAACTTCAAGATGGACGGCGAGATCAGTACCTATGACAAGCGATCCTTCTGCCCGATCTGCGGATCGCGGCTGTTCTTCACGTTCGACGACGGCGTGGAAGTGTTCCTTGGAACGCTGGACGAGGCGCCCAACGATATCCGGCCGATGGTCGAGGTCTGGACTGTCAGACGTGAACCCTGGATGCCGCCGATTCCGAACGTCCGGCTCTACGACGAAAACGAAAACGCGCAGTAAGGGCGGTTGATATGGGGCTTCAAGCCCATGTGGCGGGCTGATCGCCCATGCGGCGCCGGCCACCCGCCGCAAGGCGAGTTGGATCGCGTCTTCCGCCCGGTCAGGTATCTGTGTGGCAGCCGATGAGCCGGTATGGGAATTCCGCGACAACAACCGGAGACAGTGGTAGAATCAGGCATTGATTGCTCGTCTTGTGGGGGATGAGGCATGGGCAAGCTTGCAGAAGGGTCTTCGATTCCGCCTTCATCATCAGTGGGAAAGGCCATTGTAGACGAAATCCGTCAATCGCCGATTCTCGCGCTGATCGTTTTCGTGCCTGTCGTCATCGTGCTGGAGCGGCTCACGCCCGACGCGCACACGCTGTTGTTCCTGATGTCCGTCGTGGCGATCATACCTCTTGCCGCACTTCTCAGCCGGGCAACCGAGGCGGTTGCCGCGAAGACCGGAGACGCGGTCGGCGGGCTGCTCAATGCGACGCTCGGAAACCTGACCGAACTTGTCATTTCGCTGGCGGCGCTGCAGGCGGGGCAATATCTACTGGTCAAGGCGTCGATTGCGGGCGCGATCGTCACCAATACGCTGTTCATGCTGGGCGGTTCTTTCCTGCTCGGCGGGCTCAAGCATCACATTCAGGAATTCAACAGGGTCAATGCGCGCTTCCAGGCCTGCATGCTGTTCCTAGCAACGATTGCGGTTCTTGTCCCGTCGCTGATCAGCGAAGTGGACCAGCCGCCGGCACCCGAGGTGTCGCAGACGCTGAGCCTCGGGCTTTCGATCCTGCTCATCGTCGTCTACGCGCTCGGCATGTTCTTTTCATTGCGCACGCACAAGGAGCTTTTTGCTAGCGTCAGCCATGGCGGTGAAGAGGAGAAACCGTGGCCGATGACGCTGGCTCTCGTCCTGCTCGTCGTCGTAACGCTACTGGTGGCGCTGGTCAGCGAAATCTTCGTCGGATCGGTGCAGGTTGCCGCCGAACATCTCGGCATGACGCCGGCCTTCGTCGGCTTCATCGTCGTGGCGCTGGTGGGTGCGGCTGCAGAAATGACGACGGCCTTTTCGGCGGCGCGTGCCAATCGGCTCGATCTCAGCGTCGGCATTGCGCTCGGCAGTGCAGCGCAGATCGCGCTCTTCGTCGCGCCCGTGCTGGTGCTCGTCAGCTATTTCATCGGCCCGGAACCCATGACGCTGCAGTTCTGGCGTGGCGCGGTGACGATGATGATTGTTGCCACGCTTGCCGCTACCCTCTTGTCCAATGGCGGACGCGGCGCCTGGTATGCAGGGGTCATGGCTCTCGCGCTTTACGGGATTTTCGCTTTCACCTTGTTCGTCCTGCCGCCGGCAAGCCCATCCTGATCGTTCGCCCCGCCGAATGGCAACCACGGACGCGTGCCTTATGGATTGCAGGAAGGGAAAAGCAGGGACATGACGACTAAAATCGGCACGACATTTCAATCGAGCACACGGATGAGGCGTCTGTTTTTCGCAGCACTTTTCAACCAGATCCGCATCCTCTGGCCGATTTTTTCCGGCGTGCTGATCGTCATGCTCGGGGCAGGCAGCATTATCGGCTGGATCGAGGGTTGGGGCATCGGTGAAAGCGTGTATTTCACCTTCGTCACCGGCCTGACGATCGGCTATGGCGACCTTGCGCCGAAGGATACGATAGCACGCATCCTGATCGTGCCGATCGGCCTTTGCGGCATCGTGCTGACAGGCCTCGTTGCCGCCGTCAGTGTGCAGGCGCTCGATGCGGCGGGCCGCGCCCGAGCCGAGCAGGATGATCTCACCGATACCAGATCGTAGGGCGAAGTGCCGGTTGCATCACCCGTTTTCGATGCGATTAAATTCAATAGCATTGACTAATTGATTAGTGTGCGCTATTTGATTTGTCATGATCGAAGCCGAAACCATCACCGCTGTCATGCGCGCCCTTGCCGATCCTACGCGGAGGGCCGTGTTCGAGCGCATCGTCAATTCCCAGGAGATCACCGTGGTCGAGCTGACGCGCGGCAGCAATGTCACGCAGGGCGCCATCTCCCAGCATCTCAAATCGCTGAAACAGGCCGGCCTCGTCAGCGAGCGCCCCGAGGGCCGCAAGGTCTATTACCGCGCCGAGCCTGGTGGTCTTGAACCGCTGGCCGACTGGATGAACCATTACGGCACCTTCTGGCGCGAACGCTTCACCGATCTCAGAAAGTTGTTGAAGGAAATCGACCCATGAACCAAGTCATTCAGCCCGAGAGGCACGCCTCCGCCACACAGGCCATCGTGGTCGACGAAGTCTTCCCCCATGTGCCCGAGGTCATATGGAAAGCGCTGACCAGCGGTGAGTTGATCGGCCGCTGGCTGATGGAGCCAACCGGCTTCGCACCCGTTCCCGGCAACCGTTTTACCTTCCAGACCAGGCCGGCGGGCGAATGGGACGGCACCATCCATTGCGAGGTGCTCGAGGTCGTGCCGAACGAGCGGTTGTCCTACGCGTGGAAGGGCGGCCATGAGAGCAACGATGACGGCTATGGCTCTAAACTGGAAACAGTCGTCACCTTCACCCTTGCCGGGACCGAGGAAGGCACGCGCCTGCGTCTCGTCCATTCCGGCTTCGTGCTTCCTAAGAACGATACCGCCTATCGCAACATGAGCGAGGGCTGGAAGAAAGTGGTCGAGCGGCTCGACGCCGTCGTCTCCGAGCAGGCCTCTTCGCAAACGCTGCATTGAAAAAACAGGAGAAAGACATGAGCAAGTCCTACACCGGCGGTTGCGCCTGTGGTGCGGTCCGCTACGAGATATCAGGCGAACCGGCCGTCATGGTCGATTGCCAGTGCCGGCAATGCCAGCGTTCCAGCGGCACCGGGCATCAATCGCATCTGACATTTGTCGCGGCCGAAGTTAAGGTGGAGGGAGAGGCATCCACATGGCAGGCGATTGGGGACGGCGGAACCGTCAAAGAACGCGGCTTCTGCCCGATATGCGGCTCAGCCGTCTACATGACGTTCCCCGATATGCCAGAAGTCTTCATCGTCACACCGGCAAGCCTCGACGACCCGAGCCGCTACCAGCCGCAGCTGGTCTCCTGGACCGCGGCCGGATACGCCTGGGATAATCTCGATCCGGCCGTGCCGAAATTCGAGAAGATGCCACCAGCGTAGGGAATGCGAAGATGCCGGCGGCAACCCGCTTGCTACGACTCCGATTGAACCCATAATGGCGTCACCGATGCTGCTTCCAACATGCAGGTGACGTCTTGCCTTTTGCCGTCCATATGGAGCTGGATTCATACAGCGCCGCGGAGCTCCAGCCGATCGTCGAGCATGTCGAGCGTATTTCGCCCAGTGCCAGGACCCCGCGTCGGCTGAATATCGAGCCGCATATATCGCTTGCCGTTTACGACGGGCTCGACCCCGAGCCGCTTATCAAAGCGCTGGACCAGTTCAGCGACGGCATGCGCTCGCCTGTCGTCAGGCTTTCCAGTCTTGGTCTCTTTCCCGGATCGGCACCTGTCCTCTTCGCAGCGCCCGTCGTCTCCGCCGAGTTGCTTGCCCTGCATCGGGATTTCCATACGGCTATTGACTCGGCCGGGGCAGCGTGTTGGTCCTATTACCTGCCAGGAAACTGGGTGCCGCATGTGACGCTCGGGGAGCAATTGACCCTCGAGGAGGCAGGAGCGGCAATCAGCGGGGCGATGGGCCTCTGGCAGCCGATGAGCGCAAGCCTGCACCGAATCTCACTGGTTGCCTTCCATCCGGTCGAGCTCTTATGGCATCGGCAATTGCCGGCCTGATTTCTCTTAAGCGATTACGCGCGCCAGAAGGGGCGGTGGCTCTGCTCATAGGCGGTTTCTCGGGTCATGCCGAAATCCTTGAGCGTCTCGTCGGGCAGCATATCCAGTTCGCGCGCGAAAAGGCGGCGTTCGCTCCAGCGTTCGCGCCACAGGCGGAGCGTATCTGTCACGTGCATGATCAAATTTCCTTTCTCTGTTGGCAAAACTCACCTATAGTTATTGGAGATCCGAAGCGGTCACTCCACTTGTTTTGCTGATCTATAAGTGGTTTTACGTCGGTATTAGATGATGGAAAAGCGCATTATCTTGACACTATCAGTTAGAAAAACTCACATACGTGGAAGCTATGGCCCGCAATCTACCGCCGCTCTCTTATCTGCGAGCCTTTGAGGCCACCGCACGTCTCGGGTCGGTGACACGCGCGGCCGATGAATTGGGCCGCACGCATGGGGCCGTCTCGAAGCAGCTGCAGCTGCTGCAGGAGCAGCTTGGGCTTCCGGTGTTCGAGAAATCGGGGACCGGGCTTCGGTTGAACGAGGATGGAGCGGCCTTCTTTGCCACCGTGTCGCGCGCCTTCGATCTATTGGAAGAGCGCTACCAGGAGCTGAAGTCGAGCCGCAACGAAGCGAGCGTGCACCTTTCCTGCAGCGCCACCTTCGCCATGGTCTGGCTCGTGCCGCGTCTGGCGGAATTCTACAGCCTTTATCCGAACTGTCGCGTGCAGCTATCTATGTCTTCGAGCGCGCGTGATGGCGGCACGAACCGGGCGAGGGACGGGGCGGACATCATGCTGAGTTGGGATCGCCTGTCGCGGCCGCAGATGAGGCGGGAGCATATCCCACTCGCCTCCGTCTCGTTTGGGCTGGTTTCAGCACCGGACTATCCCTTTCACAAAGAGGGCGACGACTTCAGCTTTCCGACACGCATTTCGCCCGACAATATGAGCGAACAATGGACAAACTGGCAGGCTGCGACCGGGCACAGGGTTTCGGTGCAGTCGGAACTTTATTTCCCGCATATGTATCTTTGCGTCAGCGCTGCCGTGACCGGCCTCGGCGTGGCGTTGGTGGAGCGGCGCTTTGCGCTGAATGAGCTGAAAAGCGGAAAGCTCGTGGAGCGGTCGGAATTCCTGACCTATGAAGGCGGCTTCGTGGCGGTCATCCAGCCGGGCAGGGCGCTGTCACCGGCCGCAAGCCATTTCCTCGATTGGCTGCGGAGCGCCTTTGTGAGGGAATAGGGCCGAGCTGCTTCAGCAAGAAGAGGCGGCGATGAGGTGTGCAGAGCCGAGATGTTTTCCGTTTGTTCTTTTTCGCCGTTCAGTTACATTGCCCGTGCGCGGCGCCGATTTTTCAGGAGTTTGTATGAAGCTGGTTTTGTTTGGGATCTTGTTATTGACTGCCGGGAACGCGTCCGCTTCCTGCGAACTGGTTGCGGCTCCGTGCTCTACTGACAGTTCGGACAATACCTATATCAGAGAGCAGAATCTCGGCGGCGGCTACAATACGTATCGAAACGGAGATCTCTACTCGCAGACGCATCAGCAACTTAATGGCACTTATCGCGAGACCTATTCGAGCGGCGGTTACCGGACCTATTACAGCGATCCCAACCGCAGCGACCCTTATCGGAACGATCCGAAGGGCGTGATCGGCCGCTGAGGCGCAGCCGACCTCCTGGCAGCCGGCTGGGCATTCGCTCGACACTTTGCCGAGATTCACTAGTGATGCTTGAAATACTGCACCTCACGCTCATGCTTCTCGGCTGCTTCCCGGGTCTTGAAGGTGCCAAGGTTCTTGCGTCTATGCGTCTTTGCATCGGGTTTGCGGGAATAGAGACGATATTCGCCTGACTTCAGTTTGCGGATCATCTGAACCTCCTATGCTGAGGAGTAAATCCCCTCAGCCCCATCTGGTTCCGGCTTTGCGGGACGATCTCTCTTAACGTCACCCTACGGAGACAACAGGCCGAAGCGCGTCGATCAACTCTGTCGTGCCGTAGCGGACATCGCCTGCGTTCGGCTCAACGTCGATAAGGCCGCCCCGGCTGTGAACCTCATAAAGCTCGGTCAGAAGATCGGCGGCGCTGGCGCTCACCACCCGGCCCAGGCTTTCGCGCCATTGCGAGCGGGGCAGGGGCTTGGCGGTGATCGTGCGCCCCAGCAGCTGACTCAGTGCCGCGGCCACGTCGCTCGCGCTATAGCGGCGCGGGCCTTCCGCGTGAACGATCTGCTCGCGCGTTTCGATCTCGGGCCGAAGCAGAAGATCTGCGGCAATCCGGCCGACATCCTGCGCCGAGACGTTGGGGATCTGCTTTTCGACCGGGTCGTGAAAGCTCGGCAGGATGCCGGTTGCGATCGCCGCCGGCACGGCGCGGCCCCAGCCTTCCATATGCTCCGCCGACCGCAGGAATATCCGGCGCATATCCAGTTGACGAAGGCGTTGTTCGAACATGTGGAACATGCTCGGTATGGCGAAGCCCTCGCCGAGATGGGCGCCGTAATCAGAAATGGCAAGCACGAGGCCAGGCCGCGCTTCTTCCAATGCATCTGCAATGCTTTCGATCGAGCGGCGCATGTCGGCCTTTATGTCTTCGGCCCGCGGGTCGGCCGGCAGAATGACCTGGACGCTGTCGGCACCCGACATCGCTCCGGCGAGCGCCTTGGCGTCCTGCAGATCGGCAAGCGCGACATCGCAGCCGATGCCGGTCAGGCGGTCAGCCTTTGCCGGATCGCGCAGGATAGCCCGCACCGGCACGCCTGCCTCGCGCAGCGCCTTAGCGGTCGAATAGCCGATCTTTCCAGCGGCCCCCAGGATTGCAATCATCTGTTTCTCCTTGCTGATGATGCGCAAGGACTAAAAGGACGCACCAAAGGCGTCGCACAAATTCAGGCCGGTCTTTGCAGTTTCGGACGGAATTCGCCGACTTCGCGCAGGATCTCGCCTGGCGTTTGGCCGATGAGCCGGCGCATAGTCGCCGCCATATGGCTCTGATGGGCAAAGCCTGCCGCAAGTGCGATCTCGCTTGCGGCCATATCCGTCGTGGTCATCAGGGCACGGGCATATTCGACACGGCGGCGGATAACATATTGGTGCACGGGCACGCCGGTGCTGTTGCGAAACAGGTTCTTCAATCGGGTGACGCTGACGCCGGCGACGACCGCAAGGTCTGCCAGATGCAGCTTCCGGTCCAGATGGGTCTCGATGTATTCCGTCAGCATCCGCAATTGCCGGGCCGAAAGCTTCGGTTCGCCGTCAATCTCAGGCCCGCGCGCGCCGTCGCTAGAGGTCTCGATCAGCCGGATGGCGAGCGCATTGGCGAGAAGGTCGACATAAAGCGGATCGGACGGGATTTTGGCTTCCAGATCCGCCTTGATCGCCCGGCAGATCGCCTCGATGCCGGCATCGCGCAGCTGGAATTTCGGCTGCAGCTCGATCTGGCCGGCATCCCGCCCGAGATCTTCCGCGACCTGCTCCAGCCGCGAAGGATCGAGACTGACGCGCAGGATGCGGCAATCGGCGTCATCCTCCCAGGATCCGTCGAGACCGGCAGGGATAACGTCGATATCACCCGGCTTCTGGACGCGGCGCATGCGCCGTCCGCCGCAGCGGCAATCGGCATTGACGGGCGGGCCGAAGTGGATGCCCAGACGATGCATGTCACCGCCCGGTACATGCGAAAGGCCGCGCGGAATATGCACGAACTCGGCCATGAGCCCGCTCCATGCACGCCCGGCACTGGTCAACAGGATCTGCGGCGACGTCTGCAGGGTTGAAGCGGTCATGATCGGCCCCGGTTTGCGGCTTGAGACCGGATGCTACGTCTCAAAGACCGGCTTGCCAACCGGGTTTGTGTGAAAGCTCAGATGATCGCTTCGATAAGAAACGGTCCGCGCCGCCTGAGCGCGCTTTCGAAGAGATCGGCAAATTGCTCGCAGCTGTGCGCGCCTGCGGCATCGATGCCCATGCCCTTGGCGATCGACACCCAATCGAGGGCGGGGTGATTGAGATCCATCATCCGCCGGGCGTTCTCGCCGATGCCGCTGACGCCCACATTGCGCATCTCGGCATGAAGCACGGCATAGGCGCGGTTGGCGAAAATGACCGTGATCACGTCGAGATTTTCACGCGCCTGCGTCCACAGGCCCTGGACCGTATACATGGCGCTGCCATCCGCCTGCAGATTGATAACCTTGCGGTCAGGACAGGCGATCGCTGCACCCGTCGCAAGCGGTATGCCGCAGCCGATCGAGCCGCCTGTATTCATCAAGTAGTCGTGTGGCGCCGCATCGGTCGAAAGTTCGAAAAGGCGACGGGCGGAAGTGACACCCTCGTCGCAGACGATGGCATTGTCGGGAAGCCTTGCCGCCACCATCACGGCGATCGCATCTTCGGTCAGGTGCCCGAACGGAACGATATCGTCTGACAGCCCCCCGGATCGCGCCGGAGGCGGTGACTGCCGGACACCGAGTTCGTCCCTCAGTGCTTCCAGTGCGCCCTGCAGATCATCGCCATGTCTCGCAAGGGTCAGAACTTTGCAGCCTTTCCGCACCAGCCGCCCCGGCTTGCCCGGATAGGCAAAGAAGGCGACAGGCTCGGGGGCGCCAACCAATACCAGAACGTCGATATCGGCCAGCAGAGCAAGGGCAGCGTCGATCGGGTAGGGGATGCGGGTCAGCGCAACCCGGCCGCGGCCGCGCTCGACCCTCGGCAACTGCATCTCGCAGAAGAGGCGTACATCCCTGGCGGCCGCAATTGCGCCCGCGATCTCCAGGCCCTTGGCGCGGGCAGCCGCACCGCTGACCAGAATTCCAGCCTCGCCGGGCAGATCTCTGATGGCGGCGGCAACCTCGCGCACGGCGTCCATGTTCACGGCATGAGGGAGCGGCCGGGACAGCTTGATCGGTCGAGCCAATTCGACATCGCCCCATGCTGCGTCCGCCGGCAGGATGAGCGTTGCCACACCGGGCGGTGACAACGAGGCACGATAGGCGGCCTCTGTGCCGCCGGCGATATCTTCCGGACCGCGAATGCGGTGCACCCAGTTGGACATCGTCCCCGCCAGGCTGTCGATATCGGAGGTCAGCGGCGCGTCGAGGGGAAGATGATAGGAGGCATGATCGCCGACGATGTTGATGACGGGTACCCTGGCGCGCCGTGCGTTGTGAAGATTGGCAAGGCCGTTGGCGAGGCCCGGCCCAGTGTGCAGCAATGTCGCCGCCGGGTGATCGGTCATGCGCGCATATCCATCAGCCGCTCCCGTCACCACACCCTCGGAAAGACCGAGAACGCAGCGCATTTCGGGCTTGCGGTCGAGCGCCGCCACGAAATGCATTTCCGACGTACCGGGATTGGCAAAACATACGCTCACATCGTTTGCCAGGAGCGTATCACACAGGCTGTCTGCACCGTTCATCACAGTTACCTCCCGTATGTCATAACCTCTCACGAGGACACTATAAGCACAATATGATAGCAGCGGTTGGGAACTCGATCTCTTAGTTTCGAGGCCCTCCCTTAATTGTTGGGAGATAGCGAGCCCCGCGCGGCAAGCAAGGTTCTGCAAGAGCGAGCACGATGACCAACCGCCGCCTTCTTTTGGCCGAGCTCGCCTATCACCAAAAGGTCTACGCAATCAGCTATTCTTCCGTTCAACAAGGGTTTGAGAATGATCAAGAAAACGACGATCACGGCCGCGGCGATGCTGCTTTCGGCTCACTATGCCGGCGCCTCCAGCGATGCCGCGTGGAGCACGCTCTTCGCCAAGGTGAACGGCACCTGCATCGGCCAATCAGGCCTGGATACTCCGGAGGCGACCGCTCCTGTTGTCTTCGACGATGCGACGGGCAAGGTCGCGGTGCTGTTGCGCGGCTCGATGGGCAAGGGCAAGAACAAGGTCAAGAACGTCAACCTGATCTGCCTCTACGACAAGAAAACCGGAAAGGCGTCGATCGAGGAATATCGATGGCTCGGGCGGTGACGCTTCGTGTCCGGCAGCGACGTCTGCCGCAATGGCTGACTGCTCAGATAGGGAACGAAGCACGAAGATGGCCGTTGCTCCACCTGTTCATAGGCAGGAGGCGCGATGTTTACGGGTTTCGAACTCGACATGATTCAATTGCCGGAGGCGACGCTTCGTGTGCGCCACGGCGGTTCCGGTCCGCCGATCCTGCTGCTGCACGGGCATCCGAGAACGCATACGACCTGGCACAGGGTCGCGCCACTGCTTGCCCGGCGCTTTACCGTGGTTTGCCCGGATTTGCGTGGCTTCGGCCAATCCAGCAAGCCTGATGATGCTGACGATGACGAGGCATCGTCGAAGCGGGCAAAGGCGCGCGATTGCGTGGCTCTCATGAAGCATTTGGGTTTCGACCGCTTTCATCTGGCAGGCCATGACCGGGGAAGCTACACGGCTTTCCGTACCGCCATGGACCATCCGTCCAGCGTGTCGAAGCTTGCAGTGCTCGACGGTGTGCCGATCCTGGATGCACTCGAACGCTGTGACGCGAATTTTGCATCCAAATGGTGGCACTGGTTCTTCTTTGCCCAGCGCCACAAGCCGGAGCAGGCAATCCTCGCCGATCCCGATGCCTGGTATGGCGGCTCGGCAGAAGCAATGGGCGCGGAGAATTACAGAGATTTCCAGGCGGCTATCCATGATCCCGAAACGGTCAAAGGAATGCTTGGCGATTATCGCGCCGGTATCCGCGTCGATCCTCAGCATGACCGGGAGGATCGCGTGGCCGGCCGCAAGCTCCAATGCCCGGTGCATGTCCTCTGGTCTCAACGGGACGACATGGAAGAGCTCTACGGTGATGTGGTTTCCGTGTGGCAGCCATGGGCGGCACAGACGGTAACAGGGGCCGGGATCGATAGCGGACACCATATGGCGGAGGAGGCTCCGGAAGCGCTTGCCGAGGAGCTGGAACGTTTCTTCACATCCAAGGCTCTCACGTGATCGTTCGGCAGGATGATCGTTCGCAACCACGGCCGGGGAGTCGTGGTTCGCGCCGCAATCATGCGCCTGCTCGCCGGCATCCTGCGAAGCTGTTTAGGAAAGGTCAAAGTGTCGCGCCGGCCGATCAAATCACGTAATTCGCGGTCGAGCCGCGGCTGCTTGGAAAGCGTCAGGACGAGCGGCAAGGCGCTGGGCTACAAAATCCACAAAGGCGCGAACCTTCGGCGATAATTGGCGATTTGACGGCCAGACGAGGGACAATGAGCCAAACGCGACCATGTACGACGTCAGGACGGGCACAAGCGATCCGCGGCGGATATGCGCTGCCGCTACATAGATCGGCAGGTGAGCGATTCCCAAACCATCCAGTGCGGCCCGCAAGCCGGCGTCCGTATTGTTGAACGTCAGGCTGCGCGGCAAGATCAGTTTTTCGTCGTGAGGAGCAAAGGCCCAAGGCGCCAGGCGGCCGCTGGTTGGGTATTTGAAATGGATGCAGGCATGTTCCGCGAGGTCGGCCGGCACCATTGGTACTTTGCGGCGATCGAAATAGCCGGGGCTGCCGCAAACGACGAAATGCTGCTCGCCGAGCCGGCGGGCGATCAGACTCGTGTCGGCGAGTTCTCCGCTGCGAACGGCGACATCCAGCCCCTCTGCGACCAGATCGGCCACACGATCTTCAAAGTCGATATCCAGTTCTATCTCGGGATATCGTTCAACGAAGGCCGGCAGGATCGGCATCAACAGATGACGGCCGACAATGTGCGGGACACTGACGCGCAGGCGCCCCCTCGGGCGCTTTCGGCTTTCTATAAGACTTGCCTCCGCATCTTCTAGGTCATCGATGATGCGCTTGCAGCGCTCATAGAAAACAGCGCCTTCCTCCGTGAGGCTAATATTGCGCGTCGTTCTGTTGAACAACCGAACGCCAAGCCGGGCTTCAAGGCGAGAGATAGACTTGGCAATGGCCGATGGAGACACACCGGCGACGCGGGCCGCCGCCACATAGCTCTGTCGTTCGGCGGCGTGAACGAAGGCAGAAAGACTGCTGAGACTATCCATCCCTCATCATTAAGGACTTTTTGTCCTGAATGTAAGTCCATTCTGGGTAATTGCCCAAGATTTGAGACGGGATATCGTCGTCCGCGCAGGCGCGTCCAGTTCCTGTTTTTACGGAGACGAAAATGACATTGATACAGGGGGAACGGAGAGGCGCAGGAGCAAAGTCCTCGCTTGCAGTGCTGTTGGCGGGAAACTTTGTCACAATCCTCGATCTCTTCATAGTCAACGTGGCGTTGCCCGATATTCAGCGGGAGTTACAGGCATCGAACGCCCAGTTGCAGATGATCATGGTGGCTTACAGCGTCGCCTATGGCGCTATGTTGCTCAATGGAGCACGACTGGGCGACCTTTATGGCCGGCGGCGCATCTTTCTCTCCGGCATGGCAATCTTCGCGCTGGCTTCCTTGATGTGCGGCATGGCCTTGTCGCCCTGGAGCCTTATCGCCGCACGCGCACTGCAGGGCATCGGGGCGGCTCTGCTGATGCCGCAGGTCTACGCGTCTCTGCGGCTATTGTTCGATGGTGATGAGCGCCGACGGGCTTTTGCCGTGATGGGAGCGGTACAGGGTATCGCCGGCGCCACCTCGCAGCTGCTCGGCGGCAGCCTGATGGCGCTCGATATCGGCAGCCTAGGTTGGCGCCTGATCTTCTTCGTCAACCTGCCCATCGCTGCCTATGCCCTCATCGCCGGGAAATGGTTCATCGTCGAAACCAGAGGAGCGACATCGGCAAGGCTCGATCTCACGGGCGCACTTCTCGGCGCCTCAGCACTCACGGCGGTCCTCCTGCCGGCGATGGTAGGACACGAACAACATTGGCCATGGTGGGCGCTCATCAGCCTGTTGTCGTCGGTGCCCTTGTTTGCGGCCTTCGTCGCCTATGAAAATCGCTTGATACGGCGCGACGGCGTTCCGATCATCGATCCTTCGCTGTTCAGGAACGGCGGTGTGACCCTCGGCATGTCGGCGTCGTTTCTGTTTTTCTCGGCTATCAGTTCATTCTCGCTGTCGCTGACGATTTTCCTGCAGGTCGGCCTCGGCCAAAGCCCTCTGCAGGCGGCCATGCTGTTCCTGCCATCCACGGTCGCCTTCTTCGCCGGCTCCGTAGTGTCGGCCCCGCTTGCGAAGCGGTTGCAGCATCAGGCGCCAACACTGGGCATGGCTATCTTCACCTTAGGCTTGTTATTGGCAGTCGTTGACGGCCTTGACGGAGGAGGGAGATCAGTGTTGGCCGTCTCGGTGATCTTCCAGGGCTTCGGTCAGGGAATTGTCATCCCGCTGCTGCTCAACATGGTTCTGAGCACCGTTACAAATGCCGAAGCCGGTATGGCGTCAGGCGTCTTCAGCACAATACAGACTGCGGGTTCGGCTTTTGGCGTGACGATCGTCGGCATGATCCTCTTCGGCATGACTGACGGGAGCGGCCATGAATCCGGTTCTGCTATTGGAGCCGCCGGTATCTACGGAACAGCTTTCGCGGCCGCGACGCTCTATAATCTCGCCGCCGTCACTCTAGGTCTCTTCCTCTTTCGGGCGTTGCGAAGAGGCCATGAGAGATCGCAGGCATAGGGCGGGCCCGTGAACGCCGCGTCGCTGCCATCAACAGCTGACGGCGGCCTTCACGATACAATCGGTGTGCGACCTCACGTACGTCCTTCTTCCATCTGCCTTCGCGGTCCGAAATAGGGTTGGCGCTCCGTCTCGGTGGCCCTGAGAGAATGGCGCAACCGCAGCAGGTCCTTGCGGGCGACAAGGCCGAGCAGCTCACCGCTTTCGGCATCGACGATCGGGACGCGCCCGGCGTCGGTCGCCAGCATCAGATCGGCGACATAACCCACCGTGTCATCTGGGTGGGCTGTCGGCAGCGAGCTGTCGGAGACGAAATCGCCGAGTGTCAGGTCGGCCTGCGTACCGTCTTGCTGCCAGCGCAGCGCATCGCCGCGCGAGACCAGGCCCTTGATGATGCCTTTGCCATCGACGACCGGATAGACGCGGTGGGTTTTCGGTGTCGCCACGAAGAAATTGGTCACCTCGCCGACGGTCATATCAGCCGGGAACGTGTCGACATGGTTGATCATAATGTCGCGGGCGCGGGCAAATTCGAAAAGGTCTATGCCATATTCGCGGGTGATATGCTGGCCGCGGCGTGCAATCTTTTCCGTCAGGATCGAGCGGCGCAGCAGCAGCACCGTGACCGCATAGGCGGAGACGGTCGCCGCGAGCAGCGACAGGAGTGACGAGACATCGCCCGTCAGCTCCACAGCGAAGAAGGTGCCGGTCAACGGCGCACGCATGGTGCCGCCCATCATGGCGGCCATGCCAAGGAGGGCCCAGAAGCCGGGATCGCCTGGTAGGAAAAGGCCGACCAGCCAGCCGAGCGCGCCGCCGAAGATTAGGAGCGGCGCCAGCACGCCGCCCGATGTGCCCGAGGATAGAGCGACAAGCCAGATCGTCGCCTTCACCAAGAGAATGGTCAGCACGGCGGCCGGCACGATAGAGCTGTTCAGCAAGCCGTCGATAATGTCATAGCCGACGCCGAGTACGCGCGGCTCGATCAGGCCGCCGAGGCCGATCACGACGCCGCCGATGGCCGGGCACCACATCCAGTGGATCGGCAGGGCTTCGAAAAGATCCTCGATCTTGTAGAGCAGTGTCGTCAGGATACCGGATTGCAGGCCGGCGATGATGCCCATGATGGCGCAGAGCAGGATGCCCCACCAGGGGAGGTCCATATGGAATTGCTTGGGAAAGAGCGGGCCTGCCTGAAACAGGAAGGGGCGCCAGGCGATCGAGACGCAGACCGCGACGGCAACGGGGATAAAGCTGCGCGGCTTCCATTCGAACAGCAGCAGTTCGACGGCGAGCATGACGGCAGCGATCGGCGAGCCGAAGATCGCGGTCATGCCGGCAGCGGCACCTGCGACCAGCAGTGTCTTTCGCTCGGCCGAGCTCAGGTGAAAACACTGGGCGAAGAGCGATCCGATCGCGCCGCCCGTCATGATGATCGGGCCTTCCGCACCGAAGGGACCACCCGTGCCGATCGAAATTGCCGAGGAGAGGGGTTTGAGGATCGCCACTTTCGGCGACATGCGGCTGCCGCCGATCAAGATCGCCTCTATCGCTTCCGGAATGCCGTGACCGCGGATCTTCTCGGAGCCGAAGCGGGCCATCAAACCGATCACGAGGCCGCCGACGACGGGGATAAGCACCATCCAGACCGAACGCGGCGCGTCAGTCATCGAGACGGCGGCGATGCTGAAGCGATGGAACCATACGAGGTTGGTTACCAGCGAGATGAGGCTGACGAGGACCCAGGCGGCAAAGGCGCCGCCGGTGCCGACGATCAAAGCCATGCCCACGAGGGCGAGAACACGTTTGTCGGTGGTGAAATCCCCTGCCTCGCGCCGGGAGAGGCCGCCCATGAAATCATGGGGGCGATGCGTGTTTTTCTGGGATGGCATTGCAGATCCTGTTGACGGCTTGGTTCAACCGGCAAATATATCGTAGTGCGATATAAATCAACAGACAAAATCGGGAGCTGGAACCATGTCGAACAAAGACCAGGCCTTGTCCGAAATCGAATATGAGGCGCTCGCCAATCTCAGATACAGGATCCGCAAGTTCCGCCAGTTCAGCGGGAGGGCGGCCGAAAAGCTCGGGCTGACGCGGCAGCAGCATCAGGCGCTGCTCGTCATCAAGGGGCTAGGCGTCGGCGGGCGCATGAGCCTGTCGGGTCTCGCGGACAAGCTCTTTCTTTCGACGGCTCAAGCCGCCGAACTCACCGCTTCGCTGCAGGAGGCAGGCCTTGTTTCCGTAGTTGCGAAGCAGAAGCGCCGGCCAACCGTCATGTTGACAGCACAGGCAGAAGGGCTATTGCGTCGATTGACATCAGCCCATCTCTACGAGATCCGCGAGATGGCACCGGAACTCATGCAGGCGCTGCGCATGCTGCAGGATCACCGGCGGATGGAAGTGGCCGCATGGATGCAGTGATCGCAGGGGACGCATGGTGAAGAAGCCGAAGGATGATCTGACGGATGCCGATTACGAGGCGCTGTCCAACCTGCGCTATACGTTGCGCCGCTTCATGGATTTCAGCGCCTCGGCCGCTCAGGAGGAGGGCCTGCCGGCACAGCAGCATCAGGCGCTGCTTGCCATCCGCGGCCATCGCGGCGAAGACGCGATGACGATCGGTCTGCTTGCCGAGCGCCTGCTGATCGCGCCGCATTCGGCGACAGAACTCGTCGGCCGGCTGGTCACAGCCGGTTACGTATCCCGCCGCACTGACCCGGCTGACAAGCGCCGCCAGACGCTGGAACTGACCGAAAAGGCGATCGATGTGCTGAAGCGGCTGACCGCCATTCATCTCACCGAGATCAGAGAAATGGCGCCGCAGCTTATCGCTATCCTGCAAGGCTTGCAGGCAGGCAGCGAGTTTGAGGCCGATCCCTGGTCGCGCTGACCGCCAGGCTCGCCGGTTATTCGCCTGCTTCGGGTGATGATAAAATTCGTCGCGGCGAGCGGCTCGCCGATATTCCATTCCGTATCGTCAGCGCTCTTTTCCAACAGCTGGCACCTTCTCGAAACGGCCGATCCGGTGCTGCAAAACCTCGTTATTCGCGCTGGAGCCGTTAACGCGGCCGTTTACGCCCGGTGTTTACCGTAACGTACTTACGCAATCCCTGAATTAAGCAAAATATTCGCGTGCAAGTTTCATCTCAAGGAGGAAATTCGATGAAGGACGTCGAAACTCAAGAGCAGGATGATACGTTGGCACCCGTCAGCCGCCGTAATCTTTTGCTTGGTGGCACGTCGCTTGCGATCACGGCTCTCGCCGTCTCGTCCGCGATCGATCAGGCTGCGGCGCAAACACAGCAGAAGGCGCCGGCAGGTAGCAGTGGTTTGGGAAAACCACCGAACATTCTCGTCATCTTCGGCGACGATATCGGCATTCCCCAGATCAGCGCGTATACGATGGGGCTGATGGGTTACCGGACGCCGAATATCGACCGTATCGCCAAGGAGGGGGCGATCTTTACGGATTCCTACGGGCAGCAGAGCTGCACGGCCGGCCGCGCCTCCTTCATCCTTGGGCAAGAGCCGTTCCGTACCGGCCTTCTCACCATCGGCATGCCTGGCGATCCACATGGCATTCAGGATTGGATGCCGACCATTGCCGACGTGATGAAAACCAAGGGCTATGCGACCGGCCAGTTCGGCAAGAACCACCTCGGCGACCAGGATCAGCACCTGCCAACCAAACATGGCTTCGACGAGTTCTTCGGCAATCTCTATCACCTCAATGCCGAGGAGGAGCCGGAGGGCTATTTCTATCCGAAGGATCCTGCCTTCCGCCGTCAGTACGGCCCCCGCGGCGTGATCAAATCGACGGCCGACGGTAAGATAGAAGATACGGGTGCGCTGAACACCAAACGCATGGAAACCGTGGACGAGGAATTCCTGGCAGCCGCCAAGAACTTCATCGATCGCCAGGCGAAGGCGGACAAGCCCTTCTTCTGCTGGTTCAACTCGACCCGTATGCATGTCTTCACCCATCTGAAACCGGATTCGCTTGGCAAGACTGGCAAGGGCATCCATGCCGATGGAATGGTGGAGCATGACGGCCATGTCGGCCAACTTCTCGATCAACTCGATGATCTAGGGATCGCCGAAAACACCATCGTCCTCTACACGACTGACAACGGTGCCGAGATCGCTCTTTGGCCAGATGGCGCGATGACGCCGTTCCACGGTGAAAAGGGCACCACATGGGAAGGCGGCTTCCGCATTCCGATGATGGTGCGCTGGCCGGGCGTCGTCAAAGCCGGCACCGAGATCAACGACATCGTCACGCTGATGGACTGGATGCCGACATTTGCGGCAGCGGCCGGTATGGATGATCTCAAAGAGCAGATGAAGGCAGGCTTCCAGGCCGGCGCGAAGACCTTCAAAGTACATCTCGACGGTTACAATCTGATGCCTCTGTTGAAGGGCGAGGTACAAAGCGGTCCGCGCGAGACGGTCTATTATTTCGACCAGGGCGGAAACCTCAACGCCATCAGGTGGAACGACTGGAAGCTCAGCTTCGCAATCGCCAGCCATGGCAACATCGCCACGGCGACACGCGAGGTTCCAAGCTGGGCCCTGATTTCCAACTTGCGCATGGACCCCTATGAACGGGGCATGGATGAAGGCGGCGGCGCGACCGACTTTCTTGCCCGGAACATATGGCTACTCGTTCCGATACAGGGGAAAATCAAGGAGTTCTTCTCCGACTTCGATCAGTATCCCTACCAGGAGGGCAGCTCGCTAAATGCCAGCGGCATCAACTACGGGCTGCTGCGGCAACAGGCAGCCCTGAAACGGCTGAACGAGCTGGAGCGGCTCGCGCCGCAATAGTCCTCGTAAGTCCGTCGCGGAGGCAGCCGGAGCTTCCGCGACGGCGTAATGTGAAAAACGCAACGACCACGTCGACATTTCCGTCTGGCCGGAATATTTGTCTTTCGGCCGGCCCCGACGTCATAGCCGATCCCCTGCGCGAGAAGCTGCGCGTCAAGCGCTATCACGCCGACGGCCAGCCTGCTCCAGCCGGCGAGATCGCGGAGGAAGTCCATGATGGCAGATCCGATCCCGTCCGATCATTGTTTCCTGGTAAAGACCCCGAGATTGTAGAGCTGGACACGCCTGTTGTTGGCAGCCTCCGACTTCGAGCCGTCGATCGGAAAATACTCGCCCACGCCCACCGCATAGAGGCGTCCCGGATCGACAGCGAATGTCGTCGAGAGGATCTCCTTTATCGCGTCGGCCCGCTGCTGGCTGAGTTCGAGATTGTGCTGGTCCGTGCCCGTCGAGCTCGTATGGCCGACGACGAGAAACTTGTATGCCCAGAGGTTCGGGTGGTGCAGGGCATCGGCGATCATGCCGAGCGTGCGGTAGGATTCCGGCTCGATCGCGACCGAGTCGTTGGCGAAGGCAATCTCGACCACCATCTGCGGCAGGCGCGAGACTTTGCTCCAGTTCGGAAGGCCGGACATCTGTTTTCCGGACCCGTTCATCGCCTCTTGTCTCAGCAGTTCGACGTCGACGATGGGCGCTGCCCCCTGGAGCTTTCCGAGACCGGAGACAATTCGTTCCTGGGAGACCTGTTGAGCGAACGCAAGGGCGGGCAAAAGAAAGGCGGCGAAGCCGGCAAGAGCGGATTTTCTCATCGTCATGACCTTACCTCCACCCTGCATCCGATATCGCCTGATTGCACTGGGCACTGATCGTTTTCTGCTTTTTGGTCAGGCATGCGAGAATGTAGCCGTCGCCGACGACACCATTGCAGCGTCGCGCCATATCGGTGGCACAGAGCTTGCTGTAATCCGCCTGGGCCTGCTCGCGCTTCTGGATCGATGCCGCAACAGTGGCAAGCGAGGATGTGCAGGTTGGCGAAACCTTGGCGGCATTCTGCGCGAGGCAATCGGCAATCCTGTTGTTGCCGAGGTTCAGCCCCTTGCAGAGCTTCTTGATGTCGGCGCCGCAATCCTTGGCAAGCACTGTTACCGCATCGGCATAGCTGATGGTGTCGGCCTTCGCGGCACTCGTCCCGGCGATGACGGTGATCGCCGCCGCGCCAATCAGTCTCCCTATTCCAGACATGCACAAGCCCTCCTGCTGCGGCAGCCGATATGGCGCCTCTCGGGGCTATTAAATACAGATCGGGGGAGTTGGGATAAGTACGTTACTGTAGACTCGCTGTAAACCGGCAGGAGATTACGCGCTCGCGCGCCGGTAGAGCGCCAAGGAGCCGGCAAGCGTCAGCAAGGCGCCGCCGCAGATCCGATCGAGCCAGAGCGCGCCCGATTTCCGTAGCAGCCGGACGGCCTGCGAGCCGAGCGCTGCGTAACCGAACATGACCATGAAATCGATGGCCGCGAAGACCAGGGCGAGCATGGCATATTGCTCGACCTGCGGACCGGCGGGATCAATGAATTGCGGCAGGAAGGCCGAAAAGAACAGGTAGCCCTTGGGATTGGTGACGGCGACGAGAAAGCTCTTGAGGAAGATCGCCGCCACTGAGCCGGATGCGTTT
The DNA here is from genome assembly GCF_014195325.1 of Rhizobium sp. BK650. Taxonomy (GTDB): domain Bacteria; phylum Pseudomonadota; class Alphaproteobacteria; order Rhizobiales; family Rhizobiaceae; genus Rhizobium. The sequence continues at coordinate 495,577 of NZ_JACIBK010000003.1, forward strand.
GCGTTTTCAGAGCGCAGCGAGACATCCAGCGTTCCCTTCGAACGCAGCAGCATGACACCCAGGAAGGCGAGATAGCAGACGCCGACCCATTTGACGACGGTGAACCACAATTCCGAGGCGGCGAGCAGGGCGCCAAGACCCAATGCGACCGCGCCGAGCAGCACGAAGTCGGACAGGACAGCACCGATCATGCCTGACATCGCCCTGCGCACCCCGAATTTCGAGCCGTTCGTCAGGGCGAGAAGCACGGTCGGGCCGGGTGTGGCGATGCCGATGAATGCCACGAGCGCGAATGCAAGAACCGTCATTTCAGTCATATCGTCCTCCTCCTCTGTTGGCACCATCTATGACATCGACCGGATCGTTTCGGAAGAGCCCTGGCGGCCTGGCCTGATCGGCATCTCACGCCATGACGCTGCCCGCCCGAGCGCGTGCCCGTCAGACTGCCTGATCCTTTATGACCACCTGGTGACGGCGCTTATTCCGCCGACATCGAAAATCACCGGTTGTCATCGTGCCGTCATTGATGATGAGGATATCGGTCGGCACGATTGGGGATGATGGCGTGGATGCAAATGAAATGACCAGAGAGAGGACCGCAGCTCCGCGGACAGGTACGCCTCATGAGGTGTTCGGCGCCTTCCTCAAGCTGGGCCTCACGTCGTTTGGAGGACCGATCGCACATCTCGGCTATTTCCGCGACGAACTCGTGACGCGGCGGAAATGGATCGACGAGAAAGGCTATGCCGATCTCGTCGCCCTCTGTCAGTTCCTTCCCGGTCCCGCATCGAGCCAGGTCGGTTTCGCCATGGGTCTCATGCGTGGCGGGCCGCTGGGGCGCTTGCGGCGTGGAGCGCATTCACGCTTCCGTCCGCGCTGATCCTGTTCATCTTCGCGACGGCCGCCACCGCACTCGACAATCCCGCCGGGCAGGGCCTGCTGCACGGATTGAAGCTCGTCGCCGTTGCGGTCGTGGCGCAGGCCGTCCGGGGCATGGCGCGATCACTGACGCCCGACAAGCCGCGCGCCGGCATCGCGCTGGCCGCAATATTCATGGTTATCTCAGGGGGATTGTTCGGCCAGCTTGCAGCCATCGTGCTAGGCGCCGTTTCAGGGCTCGTCCTTTGCCGCGGGGTCGCAGTCGAGCACAAGGAAGGTTTATCGTTCGGAATATCGAGATCTGCGGGCCTCGCCTGCCTGCTGGTCTTCCTGCTCCTGCTGTTCGGATTGCCGCTCATCATCTCCATCCTGGATACGCAGGGGCTGCGCCTTTTCGATGCCTTCTATCGCTCAGGCGCGCTGGTATTCGGCGGCGGGCATGTCGTCCTGCCGTTGCTCGAGGCCGAAGTGGTGAGGCCGGGCTGGGTTTCGGAAAACGCGTTTCTCGCCGGTTATGGCGTTGCGCAGGCGGTGCCCGGTCCGCTGTTTACCTTTTCGGCTTATCTCGGGGCCGTGACGGGGCCGTCTCCCAATGGCATCACCGGTGCTGCTATCGCTCTGGTCGCCATTTTTCTGCCCGGCTTTCTGCTGCTGCTCGGGACGCTACCTTTCTGGGACAGGCTCAGCGCCTATCTGCTGGCACAGGCAGCGATGCGAGGCGCAAACGCCGCCGTAGTCGGCGTGCTGGGTGCGGCACTCTACAGCCCGGTATGGACAAGCGCGGTTCTCACATCGGCCGATTTTGCCCTCGCGCTCTCCGGCTTCCTTCTGTTGGTCGTCTGGAAGGCGCCGCCATGGATTGTCGTGCTGCTGATGGCGGCGAGTGCGATTCTGTTGCAGGTCGTCGCCTGAACTGTATCTGCCGGGAAACGCTTCTATAGCAAAGCGGCTTGCACCGCCGCCCATGCCGCCCGGCCCAGCCTAGCATCCGCAATGTCGGTTCCGCCATGGGCATGAAGGCTGGAGCGAGGCGTCGCTTCGCCGGGGAGTAATACGCGATGGCCTGCCTCCTGGTCAACGATCAGTGACACTGGCCTGCCGCTGTCCTCGCGGCGACGGGCTAGCTCGCGCGCGAATTCATCCGACGGCCAGAGCGCATCGTCTGCGCCAGCTATGAGCACAAGGTCCGCGGCGGCTCTCTCGACCGGAATCCGCGCCTGTCGCAGGGTTTCCTCGTCCGTCGTCAGGCATTGTTGGAAGAAGGAGCGATAGGATACCAGCCCATCACGATAGACCCGTTTCCAAGAGGGCGCGGCAGGCACGAAATCCAGCGGCTCTCCCTTCCATGACCATGACGAGCGTTCCGGCCAGGCGATGCCATCCTTGCCGGGACCGATATTGCCCCACACGACCGAGGTGGGGCTGATCGCAATCACGGCGCTGATGCGAGGGTTTACGATGGATGTCAGCAAGGCCGCTTCGGCGCCTTTCGACGTTCCAATGAAGATGATGCGCCGGCATCCTCTAGCAATCAGATCGTCCGCGGCATCACAAAAGGTTTCCAGCGGAGTTTCGCAGATGCCGGGTGACTGACCGGGACCGCCGAACCATTGCAGCGCCAATGCTTTCGCGCCAGCCTCGGCAAAGAGTTTGGCACGATCGGTATCAATCCTGCCACTGGAACCGCTGAGCACGACGACACCGGTCTCTCCGGCACCCGGCCGCGTGACGAAGACGCCGTTTATCCGGCCTTCAAGCCTTTCGATTTCGAAATTCGCCATCGCGCCTGTTACTATGTTGACATCTTGTTGAATTAACGGGTGGTTCTCGACGGAAACAGAGTGTGGAGCCTATCATGGCCGGGACACTGCGGGAACGAGCCGGGGTATCTTTCGAGGATGCCGATGTCGTCAGCAACTATCCCTATCGTCCATCTTATCCCGATGACGTCTACGAGAAGCTGGTGGCAATAGCGCCAAAGCGCGATTGCCTGCTGGATATAGGCTGCGGTCCGGGAAAGATTTCGCGACCTCTCTCGCGGCAGTTCGAAAAGATCATTGCCATCGACCCATCGCGCCACATGATCGAACTCGGCCAGAGCCTGGAGGAGGGACGGGCACGCAATCTCCACTGGATCGTCGGTTTCGCCGAGGATGTCGATATCTCCGATCGCCCCGATCTCATCGTCGCCGCCGCCAGCATCCACTGGATGGATCATAAGCGGCTTTTTGCGAGGCTGAGAACCTATGCCGCTTCCGATCACAAGGTCGCGGTGATTTCCGGCGACGCGCCGTTCCAGCCGGCTTGGGAGGCAGATTGGCAGTCTTTTCTCGGCAAATGGGTTCCTGCAATATCAGGCGAGGCATTCGATCCCATCGGCAAGCAAGAGAACTGGTTGGCATACAAAACCTATCTCGATATCGACGGCTCCGAAGAATTTTCCTCGCCATTTGAACAGAAGGTCGAAGACTTCATTCGCTGCCAGCACTCGCGCGATACATTCGCACCGGCACGGCTGGCAGATAGGATGAGCGAGTTCGATCTGGAACTCCGTGAAATGTTAGCTCCCTACGCATCCAACGAAAGACTGAGTTTCGTCGTCAAGACGAAACTGGTTTGGGGTTCGATCAGGCCATAATCAAAATCCGCCCAAAGCTGCCGTCAGACTTGCCTGTCCGAGCGCCGCTCACAGCCGCAGGCTATCGTCCAGCCAGACCCGGAAACCGCCGCGGAAGGCGTTGTCATTGCTGCCGCGCCGGCATTTCGGCGGCATTTCCTTGAGACGGTCGACATTGCCGCCGCCGATAACGATGTAATCGGGCTGCAGGGCAGCAGCCAGGCGATCGGTAACGTCGAAGACCGATTTTCGCCATCTGCCCTTGCCGCGCCCCTCTAGCCCTCGTTCGCCGACATAGTCTTCGAAGGTCGCCTTCTTGTAGGGCATGTGCGCCAGTTCGAGCGGCAGGCAGACGTTCTCGGCGATCATGGCCGAGCCCAGTCCGGTGCCGAGGCCGAGAAAGAGCATGCGGCCGGCTTCGTAGCTGCCGATCGCCTGCATCAGCGCGTCGTTGACCATACGCACCGGCTTGCCGAGAGCTGCCTCGAAGTCGAACCCCTTCCATTCCGGTCCGAGGTTGAACGGATCGGCTGCGGGGCGGTGGGCGGCGACGGGACCGGGATAGCCCATGGCGACGAGATCGTAATGCCAGTCAGCGGTGAGATCGCGGAGTGCGTCCACCATCTTCTTCGCAGTCATCTTAGGCCCTGAAGCGACCGAGCGCCGCTCGCTGCCGCTGCTGAGTTCCGCTTTCACATGCGAGCCGCCTATGTCGACAGCCAAGACGATGCGGCTTCCGGATGCCGCCTCCGGCTTGTGGTTCTCACCGGTCTGTTTTGCCTCGGATGTTTCCATCATGTCGGCCATGCTGGCGCTCCTCCCTGCGCGATACCCGCTTCATTCCCTGCTTACTTTTATCCGGCGCAAGATCGTCGCCCGCTGTCAAGGCCGGTATATTGCGGATCGCCTGATTTCGTCTCAGGATGGCATGCTCGCAGGAGCATCGCGAAACGGAGGAACTGCACTTGGCCATTGCGACATTGCAACCCCGTTCCGCCGTACCGACAGGCGCGCCAGGCATCCAGCCTCGCTGGACCTCCAGCGACAAGAGCGCGGTCGGGACCGCCGTGAGCGCTGCGAGCTGCGTCTGGTTCACGGCAAGCCATGGCATCCTCAACGAGATCTACGCGCCGCGGCTGGATATGGCCTGCATGCGCGATTTCGGTTTCATCGTCACGGCAGAGGGCTATTTCTCCGAGGAGAAACGCGACGCCGATCACCGCGTCGAGGCGATCGAGGATGGGGTCCCGGCCTTCCGCCTAATCAATACCGCCCGTGACGGCCGCTATCGCATCACCAAGATCATCTTTTCAGACCCCGAGCGCGAGGTCGTGCTGCAGGATATCCGCTTCGAGGCATTGACCGGCAATCTTTCCGACTACCGGCTGCATGCCCTGGCCGCCCCGCATCTCGTCAATGGCGGCGCCGACAACACCGGCTGGTATGCCGATTTCAAACGCAAGCCGATGCTCTTTGCTGAAGGGTCCGGGCGGTCGCTCGCAATCGCCGCCTCTGTACCCTGGCTTACCCGTTCCGTGGGCTATGTCGGCTTTTCCGACGGCTGGCAGACATTGTCGCGCGGCGAGGGGCTCAGACAGGACTATTGCTGCGCCACGTCGGGCAATATCGCACTGTCGGGAACGCTCGATATTCAGGCGGGCCAGGGCCAAGGGAATGCGGGAAGGGCGCTGATCGCCATCGGCTTCGGCACGCAGCCGGAGGAAGCCGCCGTGCGGGCGCTGCTCAGCCTGGAACAGGGCGTCGAGCCGGCGCTGAAACACTATCGCAACGGCTGGCGGGAGTGGCAGGCCGGTCTGCTTTCGCTCGACGAGCCGCATGATCCGAACCAGCTGAACCGCTACCGCGTCAGTACCAGCGTGCTCGCAACCCACCGCGACGATGCCTCGGGCGCCATTATCGCCAGTCTTTCCATCCCGTGGGGTTTTAATAAGAGCGATGACGACCTTGGCGGTTATCACCTCGTGTGGACCCGCGATCTGGTGGAGACGGCGGGCGGTCTGCTTGCCGCCGGGGCGGCGGCGGACGCACGTTCGGTGCTCGACTATCTCACTGTCATCCAGGAAGCGGACGGCCATTGGGTACAGAACGCCTGGCTCGACGGGCGGCCCTACTGGAACGGCATCCAGATGGACGAGACGGCCTTTCCGATCCTTCTCTACGACATGCTGCTGCGATCAGGCGAAATCGGCGCGTCGGAGGCCCACCGGTACCTGCCGATGATCGAGGCGGCGGCAGGCTATATCGTTCGAAACGGTCCCGCCACACAGGAGGACCGCTGGGAGGAGGATGCCGGCTATTCGCCCTTCACGCTCGCCGTCGAGATCGCCGGCCTGCTTGCGGCCGCCGATGCCGTGGAGGCTGCCGGGCGGGTGGATGCGGCGCGCTATCTGCGCGAGGTAGCAGACGGATGGAACGAGCGGATCGAGGAATGGACATACGCCACCGATACGGAACTGTCGCGCAGGCTTGGCATCGAGGGATACTATGTGCGCATCGCCTCGGGTACCGACGGCGGCTTATCATTGAGGCGTGACTTCATTCCGATCCGTAATCGCGACGATCTCGGCGAGGTGCTTGAGGCTGATCTGTTGATCAGCCCGGATGCGCTGGCCCTGGTGCGCTTTGGCCTCAGGGCGGCAGACGATCCGCGTATTCTCGGCACGGTCGCGGCGATCGATGCGGAGCTGCGGCGCGACCTTCCAGCCGGGCCCTACTGGTATCGCTACAATGACGACGGTTATGGCGAGCGCATCGGCGGCGCACCCTTCGCCGGGAGCGGTGTCGGCAGGCTCTGGCCGCTGCTGACAGGCGAGCGCGCCCATTACGAGCTTGCCGCGGGGCGGGTGGACGAGGCGCGGCGGATGCTGGCTGCGCTCGAAGCATCGGCCAGCGAGGGCGGGTTGTTGCCGGAACAGATTTGGGACAGCGAGGATGTGCCGGAACGCGAGCTTTTCCTTGGCCGCCCCTCCGGCAGCGCCATGCCGCTGGTCTGGGCGCATGCCGAACATATCAAACTGCTGCGGTCGCTCCGCGACGGCGTGGTCTTCGACATGCCGCCACAGACATTTGCCCGCTACGTCGCGGCAACGGAACCGGTATCGCCGCCTTTTTCCTGGCGCCCGACGGACCGGCGCGAGCGGATGCCGGCGGGGAGGGTTCTTCGCATCGAACTGCCTGCGCCGGCAAGGGTGCGTTGGTCGATCGACCAATGGGCAAATGCCTCGGACACGCCATGCCACGACAGCGGTTTCGGCACCTACGTTTTCGACCTGCATACCGAGGCGCTTCCAGCCGGCTCGATCGATTTCACGATCTTCTGGACGGATGCGCAGCGCTGGGAAGGGGTGGATTTCAGAGTAGAGGTGGCGTGAGAGCGGGCGATCACTGCCGATCTCCCCGCCTTGAGTAACGCACCCGGTGAGCGCGTGACGACAGCACAAGCGGCCGGGAATGTCCCTGATATTACGATTTGTAGATCAGCCAGCTCTTGGTGAATTCCTTCTGCATGCCGTCTTCATAGACGACGGTGCAGTTGCGGCCGGCATTCTTGGCGCTGTAGAGAGCGATATCGCTCTTGGAATAGAGCTCGCCGGCATCCTCGGCGTGCGAGGCCATGCAGATGCCGATGGAGACCGTGACCGGACCGTAATTGACGCGCGTGCGGGAATTCTTAAAGGGTGTGGCTTCGAGCGTGCGGCGGATGCGCTCTGCAATCGCAGTCACTTCCTCCAGCGTGTTGCCGTCGATGATGAGAGCGAACTCTTCGCCGCCGGTCCGGGCGACAAAAACGTCGCGGCGGACATTGGCGCGGATGACGGAAGCGACCGTCGCCAAAACCTTGTCACCGACCGGGTGGCCATAGGTGTCATTGATCTTCTTGAAATTGTCGATGTCCGCAAGCAGCAGGGCCGTGACCGGGCGCAGCGCCGGATTGTTGAAGACGGCGGCCAGGCGGTCGTCGAAGGCGCGGCGGTTGGAAAGGCGCGTCAGCGAATCCGTGTTGGCGATGCGCTTATATTCATCGAGTTCTTTGCGAACCTGGTCCATCTCTTGTGAGCGCTGGACCATGTCTTCTACGGTTTTTTCGCCATGGCTGATCGTATCGCCGGTTGCCTGGGTGAGGAGATCGATGGCATTTTCGATGAGGTCGGCGCTCGTCGAACTCTTGGAACTGATACGCTTGCAGGTCTCGTTGAGCAGCCTGTTATAGCTTTCGAGCGAAGTCTGTTCCTGGCGAAGCACACGCAGCAGGCCTTCCAGCTCGCCGGCAATACGGCTATGCGCGTCATCGAAGATCTTTGCCGGTGCCGTATGGGCGCAATGCTGAGCACCGAGCGCATCGAGCTCGGCTTGCGTCGCCTGGCTGCCGAGGGCAGCAAGGTCGCGGGTGAGGGCCGGGTTGGAGCCGATATAAGCCTCGTAGAAGAGTTCATAATTGCGGGGAATTGGTGCAACGCCCATGGCACGCATGGCATAGGTGATCTGACCCGCCACATCGGGAACCTGCACCTTGGGCGCAACGGCCGTATTCATTCCGGCAACTCCTCATCCAATTCTTAAGCAATCTTCTATTTGTTAGCTTAGATTTCTTGGGAAAAGATTAAAGCGACATATACCAAAGATTACATACGATAAGTTTGATGGGCATCAATACTACGATCACTCCTATGATTTTTCTCAGAATTTTGTAAGTTCGACTGCGAAAGAGACACCTCTTATGCGCGAGACGTCCCAAAAAGTTCAGTCTTTTTCTCTTTTCGAGGATTGTTTTTGCTTCGTTGACTGTCGGTGTCTGTTCTTTGGTCTACTGGCAGGCAGGGCGAAATGACAAATTCTCTTTCGTGAATCCTGATTTACGGGGAGCGGTTTACGGCTCCCTTTCGAAGGCATGAGATCATGGAATCGTCTCGCGATACTTCGCCGGTCATTCTCGCAGTCGCCGTCCTCGCCGGCGGTATCTTCCTTTTGCAGCAGAGCGGCTTCTTCAATGGCATCTTCAGCACCGACATCCTCGCCAGTGTGAAGGCGGAGGACGTTCTCAGTACATCCGATATCGCCGCCATGGAAAAACCAGTGGCGGCCACTATCGATACGGCCCAGACGGCTCGGTCCGGTAGCTGATTGCTCTAGGTATCAGCCGAGATTCAGCTCCTGGAAGAAGTCGTTGCCCTTGTCGTCGATAACGATGAAGGCCGGGAAATCTTCGACCTCGATCTTCCAGACGGCTTCCATGCCGAGCTCGGGATATTCCAGCACATCGACCTTTCGGATGCAGTCCTGCGCCAGGCGTGCGGCCGGACCGCCGATCGAGCCGAGATAGAAGCCCCGGTGCTTCTTGCAGGCCTCGCGCACCGCGCGCGAACGATTGCCCTTGGCGAGCATGACCATGGAGCCGCCGAAGGACTGGAACTGGTCGACATAGGAATCCATGCGGCCTGCCGTCGTCGGACCGAAGGAGCCGGACGCGTAACCAGCTGGCGTCTTCGCCGGGCCGGCATAATAAACCGGGTGGTTTTTCATGTAGGCTGGCATGCCTTCGCCCTTTTCCAGGCGTTCACGGATCTTGGCATGGGCGAGGTCGCGGGCGACGATTATCGTGCCCGATAGCGATAGGCGCGTCTTGACCGGATGCCTGGAAAGCTCCGAGAGTATACCGACCATCGGCTGGTTGAGGTCGATGCGCACGACGGATTCCGACAGTTTCGCTTCGTCGATGTCAGGCATGTATTTCGACGGATCGGTTTCCAGTTGCTCGATGAAGATGCCGTCACGGGTGATCTTGCCCTTGGCCTGACGGTCGGCGGAACAGGAAACCCCAAGGCCGATCGGCAGCGAGGCGCCATGGCGGGGCAGGCGGATGACGCGCACGTCATGACAGAAATACTTGCCGCCGAATTGGGCGCCGACGCCGAGGTTCTGGGTCAGCTTGTGGATTTCCTTCTCCATCTCGAGATCGCGGAAGGCATGGCCGCTTTCGGAACCTTCCGTCGGCAAGTCGTCGAGATAGCGGGTGGAGGCGAGCTTGACCGTCTTCAGGTTCATCTCGGCCGAAGTGCCGCCGATGACGATGGCCAGATGGTAGGGGGGACAGGCTGCCGTACCGAGCGTGAGGATCTTCTCCTTAAGGAAGTCCAGCATGCGCTCATGCGTTAGAAGCGACGGCGTACCCTGGAAGAGGAAGGTCTTGTTGGCCGAGCCGCCGCCCTTGGCGACGAAGAGGAAGTCATAGCTGTCGGTACCTTCCTCATAGATATCGATCTGCGCCGGCAGATTGTTTTTGGTGTTCTTTTCCTCGAACATCTTGATTGGCGCGAGCTGCGAATAGCGCAGGTTCTTCTTTTCATAGGCGTCGAGCACCCCTTTCGAGAGCGCTGCCGCATCGCCGCCCTCGGTCCACACACGGCGACCCTTCTTGCCCATGATGATCGCCGTACCCGTATCCTGGCACATGGGCAGCACGCCGCCGGCGGCGATATTGGCGTTTTTCAGCAGGTCATAGGCGACGAAGCGGTCATTGTCGGTGGCTTCGGGATCATCGAGGATCGCAGCGAGCTGCTTCAGATGGCCTGGGCGCAAGAGGTGGTTGATGTCAGCAAAGGCGGTTTCGGCGAGCAGGCGGATGCCCCCGGGATCGACCGAGAGGATCTCCTGGCCCTTGAACGTATCGACAGAGACATAGTCGCTGCTGATCTTGCGGTAAGGGGTAGTGTCGGCGCCAAGGGGAAAGAGATCGTCAGTCATCGAAGTGACCTTTCTGGGTGGGATAGTTTGGAACCGGTCTAATTGTGGCGGATGCCAAAATCAATCACGGAGGAGGCGGGATTGGCGGCAAAAATGCCGCGGTGCTTTCGCTGCTCCTCAAGTCAATCAACGAGGAACGTGGTGCGCCGTGGCCCATTACCTGACTCGATAAGGAAGGTGAGGCGCCAGACCTCTGCGGCGGCGTCTGCCGCAAAAGCAAAAAGGCCGGCACAGCGCCGACCTCCGATACTCATGCGAACCCAATTACTTCGGGCTGATCATCGTCTCCGGACGCACGATCGCGTCATATTCCTCAGACGTCACCAGCCCGCTCGCCAGTGCCTCTTCCTTCAGCGTCGTGCCGTTCTTGTGCGCCGTCTTGGCAATCTTGGCAGCCGCGTCATAGCCGATCTTCGGGGCGAGCGCGGTCACCAGCATCAAGGAGCGTTCGAGGCCGGCCTTGATATTGTCCTCGCGGGCTTCGATGCCGACGACGCAATTGTCGGTGAAGGAGACGGCGGCGTCGCCGAGGAGCTGGACTGATTGCAGGAAGTTATAGGCCATCATCGGATTGTAGACGTTGAGCTCGAAATGGCCCTGGCTGTCGGCGAAGGTCAACGCCGCATGGTTGCCGAAGACGTGGATGCAGACCTGCGTCAGCGCTTCGCACTGAGTGGGATTCACCTTCCCGGGCATGATCGAGGAACCGGGCTCGTTTTCCGGCAAGGCCAGCTCCCCGAGGCCCGAGCGCGGGCCGGAGCCGAGCAGACGGATGTCGTTGGCGATCTTGAAGAGGGCGGCGGCTGCCGCGTTGATCGCGCCGTGGGCGAAGACCATTGAATCATGCGATGCGAGCGCCTCGAATTTGTTCGGCGCGGTCACGAAGGGCATACCGGTGATAGCGGCTATCTCTTCGGCGACCTTCTCGGCAAAGCCGACCGGCGCATTGAGACCTGTGCCGACGGCGGTGCCGCCCTGGGCGAGTTCGCAGAGGCCGGGCAGGGTTATCTCGATTCGCTTGATCGCGGAGCCGACCTGCGCGGCATAGCCGGAAAATTCCTGGCCGAGCGTGAGCGGCGTGGCATCTTGCGTATGCGTGCGGCCGATCTTGATGATGTGGCTGAATTCCGTGACCTTCATGTCGAGGGCCGCATGCAGATGCTTCAGGGACGGCAGCAGGTGGTGAGCGATCTGTTCGGCGCAGGCAATGTGCATGGCCGTCGGATAAGTATCGTTCGACGACTGGCTCATATTAACGTGATCGTTCGGGTGTACCGGCTTCTTGGAACCCATGACGCCGCCAAGCATTTCTATGGCGCGATTGGAGATCACTTCGTTGGCGTTCATATTGGATTGCGTGCCGGAACCGGTCTGCCAGACGACCAGCGGGAAATGGTCGTTCAGCTTGCCGTCGATCACTTCCTGGGCGGCATCCACGACAGCTTTGCCAATGCTGGAATCGAGCTGGCCGAGCGCCATATTGGCGCGTGCTGCCGCCTGCTTGACGATACCGAGCGCGCGCACGATCGAGAGCGGCTGCTTTTCCCAACCGATCTTGAAATTGCCGAGAGAACGCTGCGCCTGCGCGCCCCAATAGCGGTCGCTGGCGACCTCGATCGGGCCAAATGTGTCGGTTTCGGTGCGGGTGGAACTCATGGCTTGGTGCCTTCCTGTCACATGCTCTTTAGGGCAGTCCTTGAAGATGAGAGACTTATAGGGTGGAACGCTTAACAAGAAAACCAGATCCAATGCTAAATATTGAATATTGGCCTCATGTTTTACGTCATCCACCTGTGCTTCATCCGGCGTGTTCTTTCGGTCACGCCCGAAAATTAATGCAGAAAGCGTCAGAAAGCACCCTTTCTCGAACTGGAAAATTCGGTAAAAAATTAACTAATAATTTCATAATTTTGTGTGAACTGACGGCCGGCGTTGCGTTCGACTCCGTCACACGAAGTTGAGTGCTGAAAGCGCTGGCGTCGCGGGCCGATTTCTGATGAATGGGCCGCGGCTGCCGGGAATTCTGGAAGAATTGATCTGAGCCTTTTGCTCGACAACAGCATGATACTGGAACTGGAAGACAAGATGAAGTTCGTTTTGAAAAGCGCGGTTTCCGCATTGGCACTTTCCTGCGTGATTGGCGCGGTTCCTGCGCATGCCTATACGCTGATGGATATGCTGCGCGGCGACCGGGCAAGGGGCCAGAGCACCATTATCATGGACCCCTCGGCGCCGATCCGCGGCACTCCGGGCAATCGCAACGGCGGCCTTGGCGGCGACATTGATCCCGAAGCTGCGCTGCCGAAGGTTTCCGGCCCGCGCTACTACACTTACAAGGCCGAACCTTTGGTGCCCGTCGATACGACGAAGTTTGCCGATCCTGTCGTGACCGGCGCAGTCGCGGACGTCTCCGGTGCTGCCGCGACTGACGGCGCTCCGCAGCGTCACTTCCTGACGGAGGCCAAGGTTCGCGCCAATGCCGATGTCGCGAGGGCCCTGCAGGCCTATTACGGCGACGGCAAGAATCCCCTCGTCTGGGTTTCCGGCGAGGGCGTCAATGAACGCGGCAAGGCAGCGATGAGCGTGCTTGCAGATGCAGCAAGCGTTGGCCTCGACCCCGCCGATTACGCCGTCGCCGAGCCGGCAATCGATCCGGCCAATCCGGACCCGGACGCTCGCGACAAGGCGCTGACGCAGTTCGAACTCGCACTTTCCTCGAAGGTTCTCTCTTACGTGCAGGACACGACGCGCGGCCGCGTCGACCCCAACAAGCTGTCTGGCTACCATGATTTCCAGCGAAAGGTCGTAAAGCTCGATCCCGTGCTGAAACTCTCCCGCCTGAGCCCCGACGTTGCGGCCTATCTGTCCAGCCGCAATCCCGACAGCACGCAGTTCCTGGCGCTGAAGGCCGAACTCGCCAAGCTGCGCGCAGCCGATGGTGGCAACGAGGAGCGGATCACCATTTCCCTCGATTCCCTGCTGCACCCGGGCGACAGCTCGCCGGAAGTCGCCAACATCGTCAAGGCGATCCAGAAGCATGGTTCGGCAGAGCTGAAGTCCGCGCATGCGGCCACCTTCTCGGCTTATGCCGGCAGCAGCGATTATTCGCCCGAGATCGTGTCACTGGTCGAGGACTTTCAGAAGGAGCGCGGCCTGAAGCCCGATGGCGTAATCGGTCAGGCAACCGTGCGCATGATGACCGGCGGCGACAACAATGCCTCCAAGATCGACAAGCTCATCATAGCGATGGAGCAGCTGCGCTGGCTGCCCGCCGATCTCGGCCCACGCTACGTGATGATCAACCAGCCCGCCTTCATGGCCTACTATTTCAACGACTCCAAACAGCAGCTTGCGATGCGCACCGTTGTCGGCGGCAAGAACAACCAGACCTATTTCTTCGACGACGAGATCGAAACGGTCGAGTTCAACCCGTTCTGGGGCGTGCCGCAGTCGATCATCATCAACGAAATGCTGCCGAAGCTGCGTTCCAACCCCGACTATCTCGATCAGTTGGGCTATCAGGTTGAGGTCGGCGGCCGTGCCGTTCCGTCCTCCAGCGTCGACTGGTACGGCTCGACACAGAATATTTCGGTTCGTCAGCCGCCAAGCAGCGACAATGCGCTGGGTGAATTGAAAATCCTGTTCCCCAACAGCCATGCCATCTACATGCACGACACGCCTTCGAAGAGCTTCTTCAAGCGTGACATGCGGGCTCTCAGCCACGGCTGCGTGCGCCTTTCGGATCCGCGCGCGATGGCTGCTGCCGTTCTCGGTACGACGGTCGATGAGGTCGCCAAACAGATCGCCACCGGCCAGAACCATGCCGTAAAAGTGCCGCAGAAGATCCCGGTCTATGTATCCTATTTCACCGCCTGGCCGAACAAGGATGGAGTGATCGAATATTTCGACGACGTGTATGGTCGCGACGCCTATGTGGACAAGGCGTTCGATGTGACGACGAAATCGCGTGAGGCGCAGATCTGACGCTAGCGCCAGATGGGCATTTGGACGGGCGGTCCTCGGGCCGCCCGTTTCGTTTTTTTGTATTATTGGATCGGAATGAAAAGGAGGCGCTCGGGTCGCCAGCGCATCAGGCGTACCAGCCCTCAAACAGCAACTTTCGCCGCAGATTTCCGGAACAACATCTCCACCAGTTCTGCCGTCAGCTCATCGAAATGCGTGATGATCATATCCGGATCGAGGCTCGAAACCGGCACATCCGAATAGCCGAAGGGCACTGCGATGGAAGGCACGTTGGCATTCTTAGCCACAGCGATATCGTTGATGCTGTCACCGATCATGACCGAGCGAGAGACGTGACCGCCAGCGCGTTCGATGGTGCCGGTTAGATGCCGGGCATCGGGCTTGCGGTATTCGAACGTATCGCCCCCGGTAATCGCGTCGAAATAATGCGTCAGGCCGAGCTTTCCGATCAGGCCGGTGGCAAGGCTTTCCAGCTTGTTTGTGCAGACGGCGAGGCGGTATCCGGACGCCTTCAGCCGTTCCATGGCGGCGACGAGACCCGGGTAGGGCTCGGTATGACCCGGCATATTGGCATTATAATGCGCGACGAAACGCTCGACGAGTTTAGGAACCTCATCCGATGTCAACGGGTGACCTTGGAGGTTGCAGGCGCGCTCGATCATCACGCGCGCTCCCTGGCCTACGAGATGCGTGAGATTGTCATAGGTGACGGGCTCAAGATCAAGAGCTGCGATCGTGTAGTTCAGGCTTTCGACCAGATCGACATGGGTGTCGAGAAGCGTGCCGTCGAGATCGAAGACGACGAGGCCTTTATCCTTGGGAAGAGCCTGGTCGGCATTTTCGGGAGCGGGGGTCAAAGTGAGGCCTCTTTGCAGGGTAGGATTATCCGGGATTAGGCGATGAACCGGCGAAAAGCAACGCCAGGACGGCTGACAGAAAAGTCGCAGCCGAAACGCGTGGCTTTCAATCGCAAGACGATGATTTTGGCTTTCGTTTGCAATACGAGCCGTGTAAACAGCACATCCAACGCAATATCAGGAGCTGGCGGCGCATGGATGCCCGCGAAATGAAGATCAAGGCCGCCGAGGCAGCACTCGTCCACGTCGAATACGGCATGCGTCTCGGAATCGGGACTGGAAGCACCGCGGAGGAATTTGTTCGTCTGCTCGCCGAAAAGGTCGCAGCCGGCTTCAAAGTCGAGGGCGTTCCGACCTCCGAGCGAACGGCGCGGCTGTGCGTCGAACTCGGCGTACCCTTGAAATCGCTTGACGAACTGCCGCAACTGGATCTCACCATCGATGGCGCCGACGAAGTCGATGCGGCGCTCCGGCTCATCAAGGGCGGTGGCGGCGCGCTGCTGCGCGAAAAGATCGTTGCGGCCGCCTCGACGCGGATGATCGTCATCGCCGACGAAAGCAAGTTGGTCGAGACGCTCGGCGCCTTCGCGCTGCCGATCGAGGTCAATCCCTTCGGCCTCCTTTCGACGCGGATGGCCATCGAAAAGACCGCCTCGCGCCTCGGTCTCTCAGGCGAACTGACATTGCGTCAGTCCGGGGATGGAGAGTTTACGACAGACGGCGGACATTACATCATCGACGCATCTTTTGGCCGCATTCCTGATGCAGAGGCGCTCTCGAGGGAACTGAATTCCATACCCGGTGTCGTAGAGCACGGGCTTTTCATCAACATGGCGGCGCTTGCGATCATTGCTGGTCCTGCAGGTGCCCGCACGCTGCAGGCAAACAGATAACAGGAGCATAGAAATTCATGATGAACATTGCAGGCCTCGGCCGTCTTGCCGCTGCGACCATCGTTCTTTCCGGGCTTGCCTTCGGCTCTGCCGCAAGAGCGCAGGAAGTTTCCGAGGAGCAGCTTAAGGCTGCCCGCGCAGCCATGGACGCGATCGGCGCAACCACCCAGTATGACAACATCCTGCCGGGTCTTGCCGAGCGCCTGAAGGCAGGTCTCATACAGGACTCGCCGAACTACCAGGATGTCATCACTGCGACCGTTGACAAGCAGGCGCTGGCTCTGGCACCGCGCCGCGCCGACCTCGAAAAGGAAGCGGCTCTCACCTATGCCAAAGCCTTCACCGTCGACGAGCTGAAGGCAATTGCCGATTTCTACAATTCCGACGTCGGAAAGAAGCTGCTGCGTGACGGCCCGGTCGCCTCGCGCGAAACCGCCAAGGCTGCTGATATCTGGGCGCAGGGCATTTCCCGCGACCTGGAAAAGCAGAGCAACGCCGAGCTTTCCAAGGTCATCAAGGCTCCGCCGCCGACAACGGAAAGCCCGGTTCCGGCTCCGGCGGCCGCACCGGCACCCGCCAAGAAGTAAGACTATCTTTCATTTCGACAAAAGCCCGGCTCGCCCGGGCTTTTGTTTTTGTGGCGCCGCCCCTATCTCTTTTGTTCTCAAGCAATTCCGGACACAGAACCGCACACTTCTGCTGGAATTGCTCTACTATCCTTACGCAATTCCGGACGCAGAACCGCTGCACACTTCTGCTGGAATTGCTCTATATGTGAACGACCCATCCAGCGATTCCCTCCGGAGATCATCATGCCTTCCTACGACTACGACCTCTTCGTCATCGGCGGCGGTTCAGGAGGGGTGCGCAGCGCACGCGTCGCGGCCTCGCTCGGCAAGAAGGTGGCGATCGCCGAGGAATATCGCTACGGCGGCACCTGTGTGATCCGCGGCTGCGTGCCGAAGAAGCTCTTCGTCTATGCCTCACAGTTCCACGAGCATTTTGAGGATGCAGCTGGCTTTGGCTGGACAGTCGGCGAAAGCGCGTTCGACTGGAAGAAGCTGATCGCGGCCAAGGATAATGAGATCGCGCGGCTTGAGGGGCTTTACAAGAAAGGGCTTGCCGGCGCCAATGCCGAAATCCTGGAAACCCGCGCCGAACTTGTCGATGCCCATACGATCAAGCTTCTGAGGACCGGCGAGACGGTGACGGCCAAAACCATCGTGATTGCGACCGGCGGCAGACCGAACCCGCATGCGGCACTACCCGGCCACGAGCTCTGCATCTCCTCCAACGAAGCTTTCCATCTGGAAGAGCTGCCGAAGTCCATCCTGATTGCCGGCGGCGGCTACATCGCCGTCGAGTTCGCCAATATCTTCCATGGGCTCGGTGTCGAGACGACACTGATCTACCGCGGCACCGAAATCCTTTCTCGCTTCGACGAGGACCTGCGTCGCGGCCTGCACGAAGCCATGGTTGCCAAGGGCATCCGCATCCTCTGCCAGGATGTGATGGAGAAGGTGACAAGAGGCGAAAATGGCCTCGTCATCGAGACCATGAAAGGCGAGACGCTCAATGCCGGTATCGTTATGCTGGCGCTCGGCCGCGATCCGAATACGAGAGGGCTGGGGCTGGAAAAGGCGGGTGTTGCGGTGAACGAACGCGGCGCCGTCATCGTCGACGATTACTCGCGTACGAATGTCGAGAATATCTATGCACTCGGCGATGTCACCGACCGGGTCCAGCTGACGCCGGTCGCAATCCACGAAGCCATGTGCTTCATCGAGACCGAGTACAAGAATAACCCGACCAAGCCGGATTACGACCTCATTCCGACCGCCGTCTTCTCCCAGCCGGAGATCGGCACGGTCGGTCTCTCCGAGGAGGAGGCGGGCAAACGTTACCAGGAGCTGGAAGTCTATCGCGCCCAGTTCCGGCCGCTGAAGGCCACGTTGTCGGGCCGGGCGGAAAAGATGATGATGAAACTGATCGTCGATGCCGCAAGCCGCAAGGTAGTGGGAGCCCATATCCTTGGTCACGATGCCGGCGAGATGGCGCAGATCCTGGGCATCACGCTGAAGGCCGGCTGCACCAAGGACGATTTCGACCGCACCATGGCGCTGCATCCGACGGCCGCCGAAGAACTGGTGACCATGTATGCGCCGAGCTACCGCGTCCGCGACGGCCAGCGCCTCTGATCCAGAATTCCGGTGCGGAATAAAGGGCCAGTCGCAGTTGGTCAGCTCGTCAGGCGCGGCGCGCGGATGACCTTGAAGAACAGCGCCTTCATCGCATCGGCAATGCCCTCGGTCGGCGTCACTTCGAAATAGAGGCCCGGCGAGGCGCAGGCGGCCATGCGTGAGGGTATCTCGTTCTGGAAGGGCTTAATCCAGGTATTGTACCAGTTGTTGCTCGGCAGCGGCAGGTAGGTGGTGTAGAGCACGGCGATCTTGACGCCACGATCCTTAAGTGGCTTGCAGAAGGACGTGTCTATCGGCTCCTGGCAACGGCCACCCGTCGTCTTCTTGGTGCAGGTCGAAGGCTTGTAACTGTCCCCGACGCCATCCGCCACGAAGAACAGGATTTTCTCAGGACTGATGTTCGACGTTCCGTCACCGGCCGGATCGATGATGGTATTCATCTGCGTCATGGCGCTGTCGAAACTGGTGATCTGGTCACTGTTGTAATTCTGGTAGGGAATGGTCATCAGGTCGACGGCGTTGGTATAGTTTTTCACCGTCGTCAGATCCGAAGTGAGATTTGAGATCGTCGTCAGCTTGGCATCCTCGGCCTTGGTGCCGAAGGTGTAGACACCCATGCGGAACTGGTCGGCGCTGACGCGCTCAGTCTTGGCCGTATCGGTCAGCGCCTGGGTTGCCTGGCGCACCACGTCGATGCGCATCGCCACGCCGAGGTCCTTAGCAATCGTATA
Organism: Rhizobium sp. BK650; assembly: GCF_014195325.1. Lineage (GTDB taxonomy): Bacteria > Pseudomonadota > Alphaproteobacteria > Rhizobiales > Rhizobiaceae > Rhizobium. The sequence continues at coordinate 514,501 of NZ_JACIBK010000003.1, forward strand.
ATTGTTGACGCTCTTATCCACCTGATGGCAGGCAAAAGCGCAGCCGGTCTTGGCTTCCATCTTGGCAACATCCGTCGGGGTCGCGGCGACGCCCATGGAGGGTGTATTGTCCAGCAGGATGTAGAAATCCATGAAGGAGGCGGTCTGATATTCCGCCGTCGCCGTGCCCGATATGGTAATCGAGTCCTGTCCGAGGACATGCATGAAGGTGGTGGGCACGGAGGCGCTGAAGGTGACCTGCGAATTAAGTTTGTTGGCCGTCTTGGTGACGTCAATGCTCAAATTCACCGGCACCGAGGTCAGCTCGCCGGACATCTGCGAGAAGAAGATGCTGCGAGCGTCCGTCTTGGCGACCGAGATGGTGCCGTTGCCCTGCATGGTCATTGCGACTGCCACCGCACCCGATTTTTCGGAAATCGAGCCTACGGCGGCGGCATCGGCGGCGGCATAGAGCTGGGTGCGCAGGCTCAGCGCATGGGCATAGTCCAGCGCAAGGCCGGCGGTGCCGACCAGCGGAACCATCAAAAGTGCCGTCATGATTCCGAAATTACCTGATCGGTCCGCCAGAAAAGTGGACGAAAGGATGCCCATGCCGTATCCCCTTAATATCTAGGGTCCGATCTACAAGGGAAATCTAAATTATCTGGAAAATCGGATGGTATATTTCGGTTTAATGGTTGTAACTGCTAGCTATTCCGCTCGTTCGCCGGGCATTTGCAGCAGCGGAGAAACGCCTGCCGGAGCGCTGTGAGCTCATTCGGTCATCCTGACTTTTGAATTCAAACATCAGGCTTTCTGAAAATCGATTCCGATTTTCAGGCCGGCGTTTTTGGGGCGCCGAATGCGCTAGGCAAGGGGAGCCGAAAGGTTTATAAGCCGCCGGACTATTAAACGGGCAGGCATCCGGGATAGACCGGGTGGGGAAGCAGATGAGTGACATGGCACAGAATTGGACCCCGAGCAGCTGGCGGAACAAGCCAATCCAGCAGGTTCCGGACTATCCCGATGCGGCCGCGCTGGCGGCGACGGAAGCCGTGCTTTCCACCTATCCGCCGCTCGTTTTTGCCGGGGAAGCCCGCCGCCTGAAGAGTGCACTCGCCAACGTGGCTGAGGGCAACGCCTTCCTGCTGCAGGGCGGCGATTGTGCCGAGAGCTTCCTGGAACACGGCGCCGACAATATCCGCGACTTCTTCCGCGCCTTCCTGCAGATGGCCGTCGTACTGACCTTTGGCGCCCAGCTTCCCGTCGTGAAGGTCGGCCGCATCGCCGGCCAGTTCGCCAAGCCGCGTTCGGCACCGATGGAAACGCAGAATGGCGTTTCCTTGCCTAGCTATCGCGGCGATATCGTCAACGGTATCGAATTCACGCCTGAAGCCCGCATCCCGAGCCCGGAACGCCAGCTCGACGCCTACCGCCAATCTGCTGCGACGCTGAACCTCCTGCGCGCCTTCGCCATGGGCGGCTACGCCAATCTCGAAAACGTGCATAAGTGGATGCTCGGCTTCGTCAAGGACAGCCCGCAGGGCGAGCGCTACCGCAAGCTCGCGGACCGCATCAGCGAAACCATGGATTTCATGAAGGCGATCGGCATCACCTCCGAAAACAATCCGAGCCTGCGGGAGACCGATTTCTTCACCAGTCACGAGGCGTTGCTGCTGGGTTACGAAGAGGCGCTCACCCGCGTCGATTCCACGTCTGGCGACTGGTACGCGACGTCAGGCCACATGATCTGGATCGGCGACCGGACGCGCCAGCTCGACCATGCGCATGTGGAATACTTCCGCGGCATCAAAAACCCGATCGGCCTGAAATGTGGCCCGTCGTTGACGCCCGACAACCTGATCGAATTGATCGATGTGCTGAACCCGACCAACGAGGCCGGCCGCCTGACGCTGATCTGCCGCTTCGGCCACGATAAGGTCGCCGACAGCTTGCCGAAGCTTATCCGCGGCGTCGAGCGCGAAGGCAGGAAGGTCGTCTGGTCCTGCGACCCGATGCACGGCAACACGATCACGCTTAACAGCTACAAGACCCGCCCCTTCGAGCGGATCCTCTCGGAAGTCGAAAGCTTCTTCCAGATCCATCGCGCCGAAGGCACGCACCCGGGCGGCATCCATATCGAAATGACCGGCAAGGACGTGACCGAATGCACCGGCGGCGCCCGCGCCGTCACCGCCGAGGACCTGCAGGATCGCTACCACACCCATTGCGACCCGCGCCTCAATGCCGACCAGGCGCTCGAACTGGCGTTCCTGCTGGCGGAGCGCATGAAGGGCGGCCGCGATGAGAAGCGGATGGCTGCCAGCGCGTGAGAGCACTGCGGATAGAGATCGGGAGCCCGGCCCAGCGCCGGGCTTTTTGTTTTGTGGAGCCAGTCTAACGTTCGGGCTTGTCTCTAACATCTGCAAACGCGGCCGATCCTCGAGACAATGCCGAGGATGACGCCGCCTCGCCATTGTCATGGATAGTGACACAAGGGGATTGTTCCCGGCGGATATGGAGAGACAAGACCCTTGTCGATATGCCGCCCGCCATATATGCAAGATACATGACCTGTGTACCGACCCCTTCCGGCCTGTATTACACGCTGCTCCCATAGAGCGGCGACGGTCATCTATTCGAAAACCCGAAACGCCGCACGGTCGGCGGCGGCGTGTTTCAGCAAAGGTCTCCGGCCTGATCGGCCCTCATGGAGACTTTTATGAGCATCAATTTTCAGTCGTCCACCAAGCTTCGATCGGAGTTCCTGCGTGTCCTCGTGGAGCGCGGCTTCATCCAACAATGTACCGACCTCGAAGCGCTCGACAGCTGGCTCAGCGCCGGGATCGGCACGGCCTATAACGGCTTCGATCTCACCGCCGACAGCCTGCATGTCGGACATCTCATCCCCATCATGATGCTGCGCTGGTTCCAGAAGACCGGCAACAGACCGATCGCTCTGATGGGCGGCGCCACGACCCGGCTCGGCGATCCGAGTTTTCGCGACACGTCGCGTCCCTTGCTGAGCGAGGCGCAGATCGCGCGAAATCTCGCCAGTATCAAGCGCATCTTCGAACGGTTTCTGACCTTCGGCGATGGGCCGACCAGTGCGCTCATGGTCAACAATGCCGACTGGCTTAGCAGCCTCAAATACCTGGATTTTCTGCGCGACGTCGGCCCGCATTTCTCGGTCAACCGCATGCTGACATCAGAAAGCGTGCGCCAGCGGCTCGAGCGGGAACAGTCTCTCTCGCTGCTCGAATTCAACTACATGGTCATGCAGGGCTATGACTTTCACGTGCTTGCCGAAATGCATGGCTGCCGGCTTCAGCTCGGGGGCTCCGATCAGTGGGGCAATATCCTCAGCGGCGTGGAATTCGGCCGGCGTGCGGGCGGGCGGACATTGTTCGGATTGACGGCACCGTTGCTGACCACGTCTTCGGGCGCCAAGATGGGCAAAAGTGCCTCCGGGGCGGTCTGGCTGAATGCCGACCGCCTGTCGCCCTACGAATTCTGGCAGTTCTGGCGCAACACTGAAGATTCCGATGTCGGCCGTTTCATGCGGCTCTTTACCGAGCTGCCCCTCGATGAAATCGCGCGGCTGGATGCGCTGCAAGGCGCCGAGGCCAATGTGGCGAAGAAGGTGCTAGCTGACGAGGTCACGCGGCTCTGCCATGGCGCAGATGCGGCAGGGGAAGCCTCCGAAACATCGCGGCGCATGTTCGAAGAGGGCGAGACCGCGGACGGCCTTCCGACTGTCAGGGTGAGTGGCGCGGCATTGCAGGACGGGATGCCGCTGCCGGATGCGCTTGTGATGTCCGGACTTGCCAAGTCGAAGAGCGAAGGCCGCCGGCTGGTGCTTGGCGGCGGCGTGCGGGTCAATAGCCGCGCTGTGCTCGACGAGACCATGCAGCTCGGATATGCGGACATGAGGGACGGCGTCATCCGCCTGTCGGTCGGCAGGAAGAGACACGTGCTCCTGCAGCCGGAACCATGATGCACTCGGGAGCGAGGCCTTTCGTCACGCAGATGGTGTGATGAAGGGAACTCGCTCTAGAGAGAGTGGCGCTGGCGGAAATGGTGCTGCAGGAAAGTCTGGGCCTTGAGGAAGCTCCATGTGCGCGGGGCACCTGGCAGAAAATCGTCGTCATTCAGGATGTCGCTCAGCGGTGACGCGAAGAGTTCGGCGGCCTCGTTGCGATCTGGCGCGTGATGGGCGCCATCGAGGATATCGGCGGCGGTGGATCGGCTTGCCATCAGCAGCAGGAGCTCCGGATGGCAGAAGACGGGATCATAGGCGAGCCCGATGGCATAGGACCGCGAACGCTCGATATCGGTAACGGCGATTTCCTCGGCAAGTTCACGGGCAGCCTCGTCGAAGAGATCGATTTCTTCGCCGGTCGCGGGCTCGGCATAACCGCCGACAAAATAGAGGGCACCGGGATTCTGCTCGGCGGCAAGGCTTCGTTTGGTAGTGATCACCTGCTGGTCTGCCGTTATCAAAACGACGGTGAGACCAAGTGGATCAGCGCGTTCAGCCTGCGGGTGCGCCGCCGCAAAGTCCGGATGGCGGGTCGCCACATAGGCGGAAAAGCATGTACTTTCAGCGGTGATGGTCAGCCGGCCGTCTTCGATACCGTAGGCAGCCATGCGCAGGAGCCGGCCGTCAAAGGCGGCAGGATGTCTGGCAAGAAGACGGTCCCAGACCGACTTCCGCTCTGCCTCTACTGCTGCGGCGAGCTGGAATTCCCCCGAAAGACGGCAATGGATGTGGTCGATGGGTATGCTAAACGCTTCATCTGCAAATATCATGCGCGCATTGCCTTTCTCAGCAATTCGATCGTCTCGGTCACGGATGGTCCTTCGATCGGCGGCGGCTCGGTCCGTTCGCCAAACTCGCGCCAGAGAAAGTTCCGAGAGATCATTGGTGAAACTTCGGGAGCTGATCATGAGATAGCCGGGAAGGGCGGAATTGATGCGATGGTTCACGAGCCAGCCGGTCGTTTCGCATACATGGAATTGCTCGGGAATTTCCATGGACAGCTCCTCCATCGCACGCGGGGCAGCCGCGCGGTTTCGCACAGTGGCTGAAGATGACGTGCTTCGGCAAGGGCAAGGGAGGTGACATTGATCCGCGGTCGGGGCAGAGCCTGTCCTGTTTGGCGATGAACATACCGCGATGCAATGGTTGGGCCCGATCAGGCGGCAGCCCTCGACGATCTGGGCACCGCAATGATCGCGATCTTCGGGAATAGTCCCCGCTCGGCGACAGGCTCGACAGCCGGCCGCATTTTCTCACGTGCCTGTCAAAGCGGCTTTTCGCGTTGCAGTCGCCCGTCGGCCCATGCATTCTGGCGGCATGAGCGACCTCGATCTTGACCAAATCCTTAGAGACCTTGCTGCCCGCGAGCCGATCTTCCACCGGCGGGAGTTCGGCACCTCGCGGGCCGAGCTCGAGCGGATGATCGACGACGACTTCTGGCAAATTGGCGCGAGCGGGAAAGTCTATCAGCGCGGCTATGTTATCGAAACATCGCTTGCGCGATACGAGAACGGCCCGGAGCCGCATGATTGGCCCTGCCGGGATTTCACCATAACAGTGCTGGCAGACGGGCTCTACCTTCTGTCCTACACGCTTGAAGAGCCGCAGCGCATTACGCGCCATTCGACGATCTGGCGTCGCGCTGAGGAAGGTTGGAAAATCGTCTTCCATCAAGGCACGCCCATGGCGTGACCTGACGCGCCGCCCTCTATTGCACCAATACCGACTGCTGGCATCGCACATCCGTGACCCGCACATCGGCTTCGCCGATCTTGATGCCGAGTAGGGTCAGGGTGTTGAAGAGCAACTCGTCGAGGGGCTTGGTGAGGCCGGCCAGCGTATCGGCGACGGCACCCTGAATGGCCGATTTCGGCAGGCCGATGCCAAGGCCGAGGATGGTGACCTGGATATCGGTGTTGGCGAGCAGGGTGGCGACGGTCGAGGTCAGTGTATCCTTAGTCGAGACATTCTTGATGGTCTTGGCAGCGATATCCTGTGGCTGGAAGGTCAGCCGGGTCTTGCTCTGGTTGGTGACGTTGACCTCGGCGAGCGCGGAGACGCTGAGCAGCGTGGCGTCGATGATCTTGGCGCGGGAGACGCGCGGCTTGCTGCCGAAATTGGCAAAAGCGCTGGTGTCGACATCGCCGAGATCGAGTTCGGCGACACCGGGCACGACATCAATGCCGACATTGGCGTTCTGAGCAGTCGCGCCAAGGCAGGACACATTCGCGAGCTTGGCCTCAGCATAGGCGGCTTCGACATAGAGCGGCACGCGCAGTTTGATGCCTGCAATCGAGCCAATGCCGAGAGCGTTCACCTCGATTGCGAGCCGCACCTGGGCAGTGCGCACGGCAGTGCCGGTCGTGCCGACGGCATTGGAGGCCATCTCCTTCGGCGGCTCGCCGATCGCAAGCGTGAGCTTCGCGGCGGCAAGACCGGGGATGGCGGTATTCAGATTGACGGCGACCTGCTTCTTCTGGTTGGCGGCGATCGCGGCGGCTGAGAGGATATCCATCACACCGGCATCGACGGAAAGATGCGAGCCGCTGCCAATAAGCCTCTCGCCCGTCGTGCCAAGGTTCAAAAGGTCTTCCAGCTTCAGTTTGACCTGCGTGGTGCCGAGTGCCTTCTCGATGGCATCGAGCGCCTTGGTTGTCGTGGATGTCAAGCCGCGGGTTTTCTTCAGCGTTGTGAGCAGGCGAGGGTAGGAGATCTCCGTCGCCAGCACATCGTCATAGCTGCCGGCGGTAAGATTGAGATCGGTCGCCAGAGTATCGAGGAAGGAGAGCAACTCGACATTGGCAGCTGCAAGTGCGGTGTAATCGGCGACCTTGAGGGAAATCGTGGTGCCGAGCAGGCTTCCGAGCAGCTCATTCAGCACGCCGTCATTGAGGCTCGCAAGCCGCGAGCCGATGGAAAAGGCGACGAGCTTCGAGGCGGAGGCCGTTCCCGTGGCACTCAGGGTCGGCGCAGAGGCGAAGATGGCGGCAAATGCCAGCTCGGCCTTCTGGCTGAGATCCACTCTCGCTGCGTCGTAAGGCTGTATACCGGGGGAGAACCGGCTGCCGAGTGCCATGGACATATCGGCGACATAGGTGCCCGGCACCAGGTTTGCGACAGCATCGAATGTCTCGAGGTCGGCTCCCGAAAGCTGCTTTACGCCCTGTTTTGTTTCATAGCCGTTTGCGGTTTTGACGGCGACGTTCAAGCCGTTCTGGCTGAAATTGGTGACGAGGTTCTGGGCCGCGTGGTTGATATCGGAGGCGGCGACGATAGCGCCGAGATCGCTCAATTCCTGCAGGCGGCGCTGCTGCAGCGTCATCATGCCGTAGTCGATGCCGAGGCCGAGCGTATAAAGAACGAGCGGCGCGCAGAGGGCCGAGGTGATGGCAATATTGCCCCCCGCATCGACCGCGAAGCGGGCCGGCCAGGCACAAAATCTCGACATCTCAGATGCCCCCCATCCGGATCGTGGCGAAACGATGGATCACGTGGTCGGGCAGGGGAAATGTGTAGAGATTCCAAATCGGAAGGTTGGACGCGTCATAGGTCGCAGAGACGGTGAACTGGTTGGCATTTGTCGGATCGGTGGTAACGCTGACCTGCAGCTTCGAGCGGTCGAGCAGCGGGTGGTCGATGGTCGATCGGGAAATGAAGTCGCTGACGAGCTGTGTGCGTTCCTGGCTGGTGAGACCAGCGACAGCCGTGCGCGCGGCATCGGCCGTCAATTGCTGAATGGAATGGGCTGCGCTGAGATAGATACCGTAGGCGATCATCGTCAGCACGATCAGGATGAAGAGCGGCGCGATGATCGCAAATTCGATGGCGGCGGCGCCTGCACTATTGGCGTGGAAACGGCGATACAGCTTCATGTTTCACCTCGCTTGCTGCCGAGCTCCGTTCTCGACCAGCCGTTGAGACTGTAAATCAGCATTTGTTAATTTTGCTTTAGCTAATAAACGTATTGGCTGTATTCGCAAGAAATGACGCGACAGCGAGCGCTTTGATTTGAGCCGGGACTGGTTGAGAAGGAAATATTTCTTCCGTCATGTTCGGCCTTGTGCCGAGCATCTGCTACCGGTGGTTGTAATGCACACAGGGCGCGCCGATCCGTAGTACATCCTCGGCACAAGGCCGAGGATGACGTCGTGTTAGGGGAGCGAGGTTGCGCCTCCCGGTATTGACGAAGACACCTCAGCCCTGGATGAAGGCCAAGAGGTCCGGGTTGATGATTTCAGGATGCGTGGTGCACATGCCGTGCGGGAAGCCGGGATAGGTCTTCAGCGTGCCGTTCTTGAGCAGCTTGGCGGAAAGCGGTGCGGAGTCGGCATAGGGGACGATCTGGTCGTCGTCGCCATGCATGACGAGAACAGGAACGGTGATCTTCGTGAGGTCGTCGGTGAAGTCGGTTTCCGAGAAAGCCTTGATGCAATCGTAATGGGCCTTGGCGCCGCCCATCATGCCCTGACGCCACCAGTTTTCGATCACGCCTTGGCTGACCTTGGCGCCTGGACGGTTGAAGCCGTAGAAGGGGCCGGTCGGGATATCGAGGAAGAACTGCGCGCGGTTGGCGACGAGGGCCGCGCGGAAGCCATCGAAGACTTCGAGCGGCAGGCCGCCGGGGTTCTTGTCCGACTTGACCATGACAGGCGGCACCGCACCGATGATGACAGCCTTGGCGACGCGGCCTTCCTTGGCGCGGGCAACGTAATGGACGACTTCGCCTCCGCCCGTGGAATGGCCGACATGGATGGCATTCTTAAGGTCAAGGGCATCCGTCAGTGCGGCGACATCGGCCGCGTAGGTGTCCATCTCGTTGCCGTCAAAGGTCTGGGTGGAACGGCCATGGCCGCGGCGATCATGGGCGATGACGCGGAAACCCTTTTCGAGGAAAAACATCATCTGGTTGTCCCAATCGTCGGCGCTGAGCGGCCAGCCGTGATGGAAGACGATCGGCTGGTCATTCTTCGAACCCCAATCCTTATAGAAGATTTCAGTTCCGTCCGTAGTCTTGATGAAAGGCATGGTTTGGCTCCGATTTTCTGGTGATGTGGACTGGTCGTGGCAAGGGTGGCTTTCGACAGGCGCTGGCCGTAATTGCGGCGCCTGCCGGAGAACGTCTCGCCGCATGGCATCTGCCGTCAGTGCATGCTGCGTCTATTCATAGGTGTGGGCATGATCACCTCCGTGTGGGCTTCTTCGCGCCTCTTCGACGAAGACACGCTGACCCACTTCCGGCGAGGATGCGAATTGACCGTCGTAAATTGATGCAAAGCTATCATGACGGCAATGCGCCATAAGACGTATGAACCTCAGGAAGACACTATGTTATCCGCAAGCTTTTTCCTGTCGAAACCGCGGAGGCTGCCATGCGCGAGTGGAGCAAGCGTGACAGCGAGATAGGCGAGGCCGGTGATAAGCATTGCGGCGGACAGGCCCGATGCATCGATCAAAGCGCCGCCGACCAGGCCACCAAAGGGAATGAGCGCCCAGCAGAGCGCAGCGTTCAACGAGGTAACACGGCCCAACAGCGGCTTCGGAATGCGCTCGAACAATACCGCGTTGATGATCGGATTGAGAAAGCCCGAGGCGAGGCCGCCAACCGCAAGAATTGCGAAAATCGTAGCGAGGGGTGAATCCACCGCAAAGACAAAAAAGCGCGGAAATCCTGCGAGCAGAAAGGCGACCGTGTAGACGAGAAGGCGCGGCATACGATCGGCGATCAGAGCGGCAATCGCCGCGCCGATCATGGAGGCGCCGAAGAAGATGGCAAACAAGGCGCCGAGCAGGGCGGCGCCTTGGCCGGAATGCTGTGTCCAGACCGGCAGCAGGACGGCAAAGTAGGCCTGATCGAGCAGATTGGTCGTCGCCACCATCAGGACGATCGCGACGAGCACCCCGTCTCGGCGCATGAAGTGCCAGCCTTCGGCCAGTTCCCGGCCGTAGGCGAGGATGCCGGCTGCTTCGGCCTTAGGAGCACGCGGAGAAACGGGGATGCCGATCGCAACGATCAGGGCGGATGCGGCGAAGGTGAGGGCGTTGACGGTAAGCGCCTGACTCGGGCCGACGAGGGCAATCAGCGCGCCCGCGCCTGCCGCCCCGGCGGTCGATGCGAGTCGCTCGATGGCGCCAACGACACCAGTGACACGCTCCAGCGGCACGGAAGCGAGCTCGGCAATATTTGGTACCATGGATTGTTTGGCGGCATCCGAGGGGCCGCGTAGCACGCCCATGGCGAAGACGATGGGAAGCAGGAGAGGCATGGTGAGCAGGTCGAGGAGATGCAGCAGCGGCAAGAAGCCGACCGCAATCACCGAGGCGCTGTCGCAGAGGATGGCAATGCGCTTGGGACCCAGGCGATCGATCAGCGGGCCGCCGAGCGCCTTGGCAACGACATAAGGCAGCATCTCCATCATGGCGACGAGGCCGGTCAGCAGGGGACTGCCCGTCGTGCTCAGCACCAGCCAGGGGATGGCGACACCCGAAAGCCGCGTGCCGGAAAGGGAGAGGGTTTCGGCAATCGCAAGCGCGACGAAGGGGCGACGGCTCATGGCTCGCTCCCTTCCTCGCCATGGGGCAAACGGCCCGGATAGGGAAAGGCGTGCAACATGACCGTGAAGGGCACCGTGCCCGATGGCAAGGGTTCGCCCAGCGGCGGGGCCTCGCTCATTGCTTCCAGGAGGATATCGTTCAGCCGTTTCGTCAGCGCCTCGGCCTGTTCGGAGGTCAGCGGAATGATAATGTCGCTTGCGGTGCTGGCCTTGCGCCATTCGAGCGGCAGCTCGGCATATTCCTCTGCCGCCTTCTGCATCTGGCCGACCTGCTGTGAGAGGACCGCCTGTGCGAAGGCAACATCCATATCGAAGGCTTCGCCTTCGGTTTCCGCCGGCCTTACCGAGGTGAGCTCGTGGCACGCCTTCCACCAGCGATCACGGCGCGACGGTCCCGGCGCATCCTCGATGAAGCCGTACTGGGCCAGCTGACGCAAATGATAGCTCGTTGCGCCGCTGTTGAGGCCGAGCCGTGCGGCAAGCTGCGTTGCCGTGGCGGGGCCGTCGACGCGGAGCATGCCGAGCATGCGCAAACGAACGGGATGGGCGAGCGCCTTAAGCGCGGTAACATCAGGGACGATCTGGCTAACGCTGCGGGATGTCGCTGCCGCTGATGTAGGGACAGGTGTTTTCATCGCGGCAGCCTAGCACTGCAAACGAACCTTTGCAAATATTTCTTTGCAAAGTTGAAAACTTGGGATTGCGCGCTATCTCAAACGTTTAGTCTTTCTGTTTCAGCAGTTTCAGGCTTGCCCGCGCTCTGCGAGGATGGCGTTCAGCCGGGAAACGTCCTCGCGCAGTGCGGTCAGTTCCGTCAGCACCCGCATGTCGATCTTCTGGTGCAGCGACAGAACCTCGAGCTCGGCCTTCAAGTTCACCTCATAATCCTTGGCGGCTTCGAAACGGTCGCGTTCGGCCTGCCGGTTCTGCGACATCATGATGATCGGCGCCTGGATGGCGGCCAGCATGGAAAGGATGAGGTTCAGGAAGACGAAGGGGTAGGGATCGAAGGCCCTGCTCAGCAGGATGACCGTGTTGACGATCGTCCAGACGACAAGGAAGGCGAGGAAGGCCAGAATGAAAGACCAGGAGCCGCCGACGCGCGCGATACTGTCAGCCAGCCGCTCACCGAAAGAGGCTTCGGCGGAAAAGGCGGCATTGACGTCGGTGGAGATGATCTTGCGCTCATGGGCCTTGGCGAGAACGCGCTTTTCTATGTCGCCCAGTTCTTCGGCCGGCTTGCCGAAATGCAGGTGAACGAAATTTGGAAGATTATGCATGGCATTGCCCCGAGAATGGATCGAATTGGGCGCAGTATTCCGCCGTCGCTGCAAATTGCAATGTGTATCGGCGTCACGCAAGGCAAACTGAGGGATGAAGCAAGGACAGTCCCGCCTTCATCAAATTTTTGCGGCGGATGGCTACGGCTTTTCAAGCGGCTTATTGCCGTGCACGACGGGGCGGACTAAATGAATGGCATGACACAGGAAAATGCTCTCTCCCAAACGTTCAACATCGCCATCGCCCAACTGAACCCGACAGTGGGCGATGTCGCCGGAAACCTTGCCAAGGCGCGCGAGGCGCGCGCCGATGCGGCGCGGCAGGGCGCACATCTTTTGATGATGACCGAGCTTTTCATCTCCGGTTATCCGCCGGAAGATCTGGTTCTGAAGCCGGCCTTCATTCGCGCCTGCTGGAAGGCTGTGGAAAGCCTTGCGGCCGACACCGCCGATGGCGGACCGGGCGTCGTCATCGGCTTCCCGCGCCAGGACGAAACGGGCCGCTATAATTCCGTCGCCGTTCTCGATGGCGGCAAGGTCATCGCGATCAGAGACAAGATCGACCTGCCGAATTACGGCGAGTTCGACGAGAAGCGCGTCTTTGATCAGGGCGCCATGCCGGGGCCGGTGAATTTCCGTGGCGTGCGCATCGGCATTCCGATTTGCGAAGATATCTGGGGCGATCTCGGCGTCTGCGAGACGCTAGCCGAAAGCGGCGCGGAAATCCTGCTCGTGCCGAACGGTTCGCCCTATTATCGCGGCAAGGTCGATATCCGCCATCAGGTGGTGCTGAAGCAGGTCATCGAAACCGGCCTGCCGATGGTTTATGCCGCCCAGCTCGGCGGCCAGGACGAGCTCGTCTTCGACGGCGCAAGCTTCGCCTTCAATGCCGACAAGTCGCTCGCCTTCCAGCTCAGCCAGTTCGAAACGGCATTGGCCGTGATCACCTGGAAACGCACCGAAAACGGCTGGCATTGCTCGCAAGGGCCGATGGCCCGCATACCCGAAAGCGAAGAAGCCGATTACCGCGCCTGCCTGCTCGGTTTCCGCGATTATGTGAATAAGAACGGTTTCAAGAATGTCGTGCTCGGGCTCTCGGGCGGTATCGATTCGGCGATCTGCGCGGCGATTGCCGTCGATGCGCTCGGCGAAGAACGGGTGCGCACCGTCATGCTGCCCTATCACTATACGTCAGAGGACTCGCTGAAGGACGCGGCCGATTGTGCCAAGGCGCTCGGCTGCCGCTACGACATCGTGCCGATCGAAGGACCGGTGACCGGGTTCTCTTCGGCGCTCTCAAACCTCTTTGAGGGCACGAACAGCGGCATTACCGAGGAGAATCTGCAGAGCCGTGCGCGCGGGACGATCCTGATGGCGATCTCCAACAAGTTCGGCTCGATGGTGGTCACGACAGGCAACAAGTCGGAAATGTCTGTCGGCTATGCGACGCTTTACGGCGACATGAACGGCGGCTTCAACCCGATCAAGGACCTCTACAAGATGCAGGTCTATGCGCTGGCCCGCTGGCGCAACGAGAATGTGCCGCCGGATGCGCTCGGCCCTTCGGGCGCGGTCATTCCGCAAAATATCATCGACAAGGCGCCGTCAGCCGAGCTCCGCCCTGATCAGAAGGACCAGGATTCGCTGCCGCCTTATCCTGTTCTGGACGACATTCTCGAATGTCTGGTCGAGCGGGAAATGGGCGTCGAGGAGATCGTGGCGCGCGGCCATGATGTCGATACGGTGCACCGCATCGAACATCTGCTCTACCTCGCCGAATACAAGCGCCGCCAGTCGGCTCCGGGCGTGAAGATCACGAAGAAGAATTTCGGCCGCGACCGGCGCTACCCGATCACCAACCGATTCCGGGATCGCTGAGACGCCTCAAGGATCTGGGGAGGGATACATGCGCAGTTCGGTGGAGATCTACAACGTGAGGCGCGGCGAAAGCCGCGTCGTCTGGCAGACCGAAGCGCTAGTGGAGGCGCCGAACTTTTCCCGTGACGGCGCCTATCTGCTGATCAATGGCGACGGGCTGCTCTATCGGCTGCGTCTCGACGGCAGCGACCTGGTGGAGCGGGTCGATACCGGCTTTGCGGTTCACTGCAACAACGACCACGGCATTTCGCCTGACGGCGAGGAGATCGTGATTTCCGACAAGACCGAGTTCGGCAAGTCGGCAATTTATATCCTGCCGATCGAGGGCGGCAAGCCGCGGCTGATCACCAAGAACCTGCCGTCCTACTGGCACGGCTGGTCGCCCGACGGGCGCGAGCTTGCCTATTGCGGCATCCGCAACGACGTCTTCGACATCTACACGATCTCGGTCGACGGCGGCGAGGAGAAGCGGCTGACGCATGGCGAAGGCCGCAATGACGGCCCGGACTGGTCGGCGGACGGACAGTGGATCTACTTCAATTCCAGCCGCACCGGACTGATGCAGATCTGGCGCATCCACCCCGACGGCACGGGTCTCCAGCAGGTGACATCGGATAATTACGGCAACTGGTTTGCCCATCCGTCGCCCAACAACGACAAGGTGCTGATCCTCTCCTACGATCCTAATGTCTTCGACCATCCGCGTGATCTGAATGTGCGGCTCAGGATGATGGACATGGATGGCAGCAACCTGACGACGCTATTTGAGCTCTTCGGCGGGCAGGGCACGGTCAATGTGCCGAACTGGTCGCCCGAAGGCGATGAATTCGCTTATGTGCGGTATTTCCCGGCGAGATCTTGAGAGCGGCGCACCGCCATTATTGGCGAATGGGATAACAAATGACTCGTGGTGCGCCATTCATATTGTGTCTGTCCGCGCTCGCTAGTTGCAGTCCCCCGGTTGTAGACAAGGTTCCTGACAAGGGCGCGCTCAGGCAAGGGCAACAGGTAATCGTCACCGACGATTCATGCCCACCCTCGGAAATGAAGCTCGTCACAGGCGGGCATGTTGGTCAGCCCAATGAAGTCGAATGTGTACCAAAGTTTCGTTGAGCAATGCGTTGTTACTCAGGCCGTCCACTTATGGATTTAACGGTGGGTAGGAGGATCAGAATGAGATTTTTCGCCCTAATACTTGTCTTGCTGCCGCTCGTTGAAGCCCATGCCGCGCCAATAAGCTCATGTACTAGAGGCTACGCCCCCGATGAGCCGGTGGAAGGGCGCTTCATGGCACTTGATTACGCGCTGATTATGCATGTTCTCGCAGAAAGACTCTGCATGGCAGAGCCGAAGCCGATGCGGCCACGCTTTTTGGGATATCTTGAGAAGCACGGGTGCGGACCTGGAACTGAGATCTATACAGTGTATGAGACTGCCATCGCAAAAATGCAGGACGCGACCATCAAACAGCTGGCGCAGGATGGAGACGAGAACTTGCAACTGTCTGAAAACCAGGTGCGGGAATGGGCTTCCACCGCCGTAAAAGAACTTGGCGGATGTGACGGTTTGAAAAAGGTTCACGATGCCGATCTCCAGGAGTGACGGCGGGCGGGCCCAAAGGGACCACTACACTTCCCAGTGAATGGGCGGCGGGTGTTCTGCCCGCCGCGCTTGATAGTGTCGCTTTCAGGCCGCGACGGCGGCCTTGCGGCGGTCGCGCACGGCTTGGGCGATATCTTCGAGAACCTCGACAGACGTATTCCAATCGATACAGCCGTCGGTGATCGACTGGCCGTAGACCAGTGGCTTGCCCGGAACGAGATCCTGGCGGCCGGCGACGAGGTTGCTCTCGATCATCATGCCCTTGATATGGCTGTTGCCGGCGACGATCTGGCCGACGACGTCACGGACGACCTTCGGCTGGTTCATCGGATCCTTGCTGCTGTTGGCGTGGCTGGCATCGATGAGGATGCGCGGATCGACGCCGAGCTTGACGGCCTCGGCGATGACAGCCTGTACGTCGGCAGCCTCGTAGTTCGGGCGCTTGCCGCCGCGCAGGATGATGTGGCAGTCCTCGTTGCCGGTGGTGGAGGCAATCGCTGCCTGTCCATCCTTGGTCACAGCCGGGAAGTGGTGGGGCTGAGAGGCTGCGACGATGGCATCGAGCGCGATGCGCGCGCCGCCATCCGTGCCATTCTTGAAGCCGATCGGGCAGGAGAGACCCGAGGCAAGCTGGCGGTGGATCTGGCTTTCGGTCGTGCGCGCGCCGATGGCGCCGTAGCTGACGAGGTCGGCGATGTATTGCGGCGTGATCGTATCGAGGAATTCGCAGCCGGCCGGCAGGCCCATGGCGTTGATGTCGAGCAGCAGGCGACGGGCGAGGCGCAGGCCTTCCTCGATACGGTAGCTGCCGTCGAGATGCGGGTCGTTGATCAGGCCTTTCCAGCCGACGGTGGTGCGGGGTTTTTCGAAATAGACACGCATGACGATTTCGAGCTCGCCGGCCAGGCGTCGTCGCTGCTCGACGAGCCGGGACGCATATTCACGGGCAGCGGCCGGATCATGGATCGAGCAGGGGCCGATGACGACGAGCTGACGATCGTCCTTGCCGGTGAGGATGTCGTGGATCGTGTCGCGCGTGCCGGTCACGGTCTTGGTAATCGCGCGGTCACGCGGGATTTCCGAGATGATGTCGGCAGGCTTGGTCAGCGGGGTGATCTCGACGATGCGCAGATCATCAATGGTGTCAGTCACGGTATGCTCTCCTGTTTGGTCATACCGTGCGGAACAAAAAAGCCGCCAGGTAGACTAGCGGCTGTTCGGGTTGTCGTCGCGTCAGTTTCGGTTACGCACAGACCCGCATCCGCTGGGAGCAGCGGTACGAATAAAATCGCGATGCGTAAACGGACGAAATCGACATGCTGGGTATGTAGCTATCCGGAAACGAATTGTCACGTAGAATTTTACAGATGACAGTCCCTTACCGGGCAAGGGCCGAGAAGCAGTTCCGCTCCAGGTCTATTCGCGAAATGAATGTCGCATGTGGCTTGCGGCCATGGCGTTTCCGCGCCATAGATCTGATGTCAGGTGCCCGCCCTTTCCAAGCGGGAGAATCGGGAATCCGGTGCAAGACCGGAACGTGCCCAACGCTGTAAGGCCGACGCTTGCCGCATAGAACGCCACTGGCCGCAGGGCCGGGAAGGCTGCGGCCAAGTGGCTGACGCCGAGTCAGAAGACCGGCCTGGCAAGATAGACCCAACCCGCGCGGACGGCGGGCGGTTGCGTTGTTGGGGATTTGACGATGCGACCCATTGATGATGCCGTTTGTCCGGCATCCAGCTTCTCTGCGGCCGAACGCGAGG
Organism: Rhizobium sp. BK650; assembly: GCF_014195325.1. Classification (GTDB taxonomy): domain Bacteria; phylum Pseudomonadota; class Alphaproteobacteria; order Rhizobiales; family Rhizobiaceae; genus Rhizobium. Next base: position 531,593 of record NZ_JACIBK010000003.1, read on the forward strand.
CCGTCTATCACGCAATCATGACGCGGCGCGACGTGCGCAGCCAGTTCCAGCCTGATTCCCTGCCGGATGATCTTGTGACCCGGCTTTTGACGGCGGCGCATCACGCGCCCTCTGTCGGCTTCATGCAGCCATGGAACTTTATCCTGGTCAGGAACGCCGAGGTGCGGGCGCGGGTGCGCGATGCCTTCGTGAAGGCCAATGAGGAAGCTGCCTTGATGTTTGAAGGCGAGCGGCGGCAGGCCTATCGCTCGCTGAAGCTCGAAGGCATCGTCGAGGCGCCGCTCGGCATCTGCGTGACCTGCGATCCGACCCGCAGCGGCAGCGTCGTGCTCGGGCGCACGCATAATCCGCGCATGGACAGCTATTCCACCGTCTGCGCCGTCCAGAACCTGTGGCTCGCGGCGCGCGCCGAAGGCGTCGGCATCGGCTGGGTCAGCATCTTTCGCGAGGGTGACCTCAAGGAAATCCTCGGCATTCCCGATCATATCGAAGTCGTCGCCTGGCTTTGTGCGGGCTTCGTCGACCGGCTCTACGAGGAACCGGAACTGGCGGTCAAAGGCTGGCGGCAGCGGGTGGCGCTGGAAGAGCTGGTTTTCCATGACGGCTGGGGGCAGCAGGGCCGTTAGCCGCTCACTGCTGTTGAGGCTGAGGGCCTGATACGGCCGGATTGGCGAGATCGATCTTGCCCTGATCGCCGGCCAGGAATTGCGGGCCGACCTGGCGCACCTTGTTGCTGGCGGGATCATAGGGGCGATCCGGCACTTGTGTCTGCGGGGACGGCGGGTCGCCTGCGGCTTTCGGGGCTTCCGTTCGGATCGTGGTGATAGAACCCTTGGGCTCAGGCGCCGGCGCAGAGGCCGTCTTGCTCTTGCGCATTTCCTCGTAATAGGCGCTGAGATTGCAGGAGCACGCGGATTTCTCGCCGGGCGCGCGAGTCTTGTAAGCGAAAGCATTCTTCATCGCGCCGTAGGGGGCACCCGTTGCCGTCGAAATCATGTTTGCGGCCTCGGTGCTGGAAATGTCGCGATAATAGAGCTCGGTCTCGACGCCGGGACACATCTTGGCGCAGGTCGCGGCATCGCGGCCGAAATCGACCGAGGTGGCATTGTTACTGATCGGGAAAAAGCCGCCGTCACAGGTGCGCACGCAAATGGTGCTGACGGGTGAGAGCATTTCGGCGCGCGGCAGGCCGTAACGTTCGCCGCCGCCGAGCGGAATGAAGGTGTCGCCGCGCATGGCCTGATCCTCAATGGAAGGAGCAGGCGCATAGGCATCGCCCTGTGCCGGTTCACTAAAGCTGTCGCTGTTGCAGCCATTGTCTTCGAGCGCGGCCATCAGCCCCTGTCGGGCAGGATCGGCGCCCGACTGACGCAGTTCGTCGCGACGGCCCTGCAGGTAACGGATATTGTCCACCATCCTGGCTTCGGACTGCTCCAGCTCGCTGCAGAGGTCGGCATTGTCGCCGCCGACGACGACCATGCTGCCGGAGGTGCAGCCATACCGGCGCAGATCGCTGCGAACCTTACGCAATTCGAGGTTCTGTTCGGTAAGCGCGCCTGCATATTGGCGCATCTCCCCCCCGTTACTATTGCCGATCGATTGGGGCAGGTCGGCAAGCCGGCCGCGCAAATCCTCACAGATCGCATTGGTCTGCGCCTGCGCCGGAACCGCGAGCGCCAGCAAGAAAACGAGATACAGGTTTCGGCGCTTCACGACGTCGTCCCGGAGTAAGAAAAGCATCTATCGGTGAATTGCATCTTCAATCCACCGCGCTTTGTCTTAACGTATGTCTCTTAATAAGCTTGGCGTAATTCCTAGCGCATTTTTGCGATCTTATCCAGCAAGCCTGACGCTTCCATCCCGTCGCTCCTGCAATCGCGCGGGCCTATCGGTAGACAGATAACAGATATGACAGGTATTCCCGTCGAAATCCGCTCCACTGAAACGCCGTCGGGAATACCCGAAATCAGGCACGGTCTTCACGTTTTCGTGGATGGCTGTTTTGAGCCTCGTTCCGGGCATGGCGGGTGGGCCTTCGTCGCGTACCGGAATGGCGTCGAAATCGCGTCCGGCTTCGGCGGCGCGGAGAATTCCGCCAATAATGCGATGGAACTGACCGCCGTGCTCGAGGCGGCAATCTGGATCGGCCGCACCGCACCGGACGTAGCAGCGGTTATCTGGTCCGATTCCATCTACGCCGTCGAAGGCTGCAACAGCTGGCGTCCGATCTGGAAGAACAATGGCTGGAAGAAAAGCAACCCGAATGGTTATGCCAGAAATCGGGCGATATCGGATGCAGAACTCTGGAAAGTCCTCGATATCAAACTATTAGAGAATCCCCTGATAGCGATTGCCTGGTGCAAGGGCCATTCCGGCATTGAAGGTAATGAACGCGCTGATAGGCTGTCGGATCAGGGACGCCGATCAATACGGCGTGCCTGAAAGCCAGAAGCCAACGGCCGTGGTTCGCAGAGGGCCGCAGCTGAGCTTACGCCGGCTGCGATGCCTCGACGACAGCAAGTGCGGCCATATTGACGACGCCGCGCGAGGTCACGGACGGCGCCAGAATATGGGCTGGCATTGCCGCACCAAGCAAGATCGGGCCGACATGCAGGCCATCGGTCATCGACTTGACGACGCCGAGCGTGATGTTGGCGGCATCAAGGTTCGGGAAGACCAGCAGGTTGGCTTCGTCATTCAGCGTCGTGTGCGGCATGACGCGGCGACGCAGCTCTTCGGAGATCGCGCTTTCGCCATGCATTTCACCATCCACTTCGAGATCGGGGGCCGCCTCGCGCACGAGCTGCAGGGCATTGCGCATCTTGGTGGCGCTTTCGGATTCGCGCGAGCCGAAATTCGAATGCGAGACGAGGGCGGCGCGCGGCGTGATGCCGAAACGCTTGATTTCTTCTGCTGCCAGTACCGTTGCCTCGGCGATTTCTTCCGCTGTCGGGTTGAAAGTCACGTAGGTGTCGGTGAAGAAGGTTGCGCCGCGCTGCGAGATCATCAGGCTGAGTGCAGAGAAATCACGCACGTTCGGACGCTTGCCGATGATCTGGCGCACGTCGCGCAGGTGCTTTTCATAACGGCCTTCCAGACCGCAGATCAGCGCATCAGCCTCGCCGCGCTTGAGTGCCAAGGCACCGATGACGGTCGTATTGGTGCGCACGATGGTGCGGGCTGCTTCCGGAATGACGCCGCGGCGGCCGACCAGCGAAAAATATAGATCGACATATTCGCGGAAGCGCGGATCGTCCTCGGGGTTGATAACATCGAAATCCGACAGCGGACGGATGCGCAAGCCGTAGCGCTTCAGGCGCGTTTCGATGACCTGCGGACGGCCGATGATGATCGGCTCGGCGATGCCTTCTTCGAGCAGCACCTGGGCGGCACGCAGCACACGCTCGTCCTCACCTTCGGAGAAGATCACGCGCTTGCGCTCCGCCACCTTGGCCGCGGTGAAGATCGGCTTCATGACGAAACCGGAGCGGAAGACGAAGCGGTTCAGCTGATCGAGATAAGCGTCGAAATCGGCGATCGGGCGACGCGCCACACCGCTTTCGGCCGCGGCCCTGGCGACAGCAGGCGCAATGCGCAGGATCAGGCGCGGATCGAAGGGTGAGGGGATGAGGTAGTCGGGGCCGAAGACGGGCGTCTCGCCGGAATAGGCGCGGGCGGCAACGTCGGACGGCTCCTCGCGGGCGAGCGCTGCGATGGCGCGCACGGCGGCCATCTTCATTTCCTCGTTGATCGTCTCGGCGCCGCAGTCCAGCGCACCCCTGAAGATATAGGGGAAGCAGAGGACGTTATTGACTTGGTTCGGGAAGTCGGAACGGCCGGTGCAGATCATAGCATCGGGGCGTGCAGCGCGGGCAAGGTCCGGCATGATCTCCGGCGTCGGATTGGCAAGGGCCATGATCAGCGGCTTTTCGGCCATCTGCGCCAGGAGCTCCGGCTTCAGCACGCCGGCGGCGGACAGGCCGAGGAAGACGTCGGCGCCGCCGATATTTTCGGCAAGCGTGCGCGTGTCGCTCTTCTGGGCGTAGATGGCCTTCCACTCGTCCATCAGCTCGACGCGGCCTTCATAGACGAGGCCTTCGAGATCGTGGACCCAGATGTTTTCGAGTTTTGCGCCGAGTGTCACCAGCAGGTTGAGACAGGCAAGGGCGGCGGCACCGGCGCCGGAGGCGACGATCTTCACCTCATCGATCTTCTTGCCGGCGAGTTCGAGGCCGTTGAGGATGGCGGCGGCAACAATGATCGCGGTGCCATGCTGGTCGTCATGGAAGACCGGGATCTTCATCTTCTCGCGCAGCTGCTTCTCGATGCGGAAGCATTCCGGCGCCTTGATATCCTCAAGATTGATGCCGCCGAAGGTCGGCTCCAGCGAGGCGACGGTCGCGACCATCTGATCAACGTCGGTCGCATCCACTTCGATATCGAAGACGTCGATATTGGCGAATTTCTTGAAGAGAACAGCCTTGCCTTCCATGACGGGCTTGGAAGCCAGCGGGCCGATATTGCCGAGGCCGAGCACGGCGGTGCCATTGGAGATGACGGCAACGAGGTTGGCGCGCGATGTATAATCGGCCGCAGTTTCAGGATTGTCGCGAATGGCGAGGCAGGGGGCGGCAACGCCGGGAGAATAGGCAAGCGCCAGATCGCGCTGGTTGCCGAGCGGCTTGGTTGCTTGGATTTCCAGCTTGCCGGGGCGTGGATAGCGGTGGAAGAAAAGCGCCTGATCATCGAGGCTTCCGCCCGTCAGGTTTTTGTCCGTCTTGTGCTTTTCCTGGGCTTTATCCTGGTGATCCATCGCCGCGTCCAATCGTCCTTCGAAGTCTTTTGAAGACTCCTCCATACATCAATCGACCGGCCTGGACAGTACGGAAATAGCGGCAGGGAAGTTTTTTGGCCCTGACGGTCAACCGGAGCGGACATTGGCCAGCGGACTGAACGGCTTTGCAGGGCTTTCCTGCGGTTTGTCATCTTCCTGATACACGAGTCTGATTTTGGAAGGCGAGACGAAGAACGATGGGACACGAGCGGAAAGGCTTGTGACAGACATGATGGAACCCCGGCGCTTCCGCACCCTCTTCATTTCCGATGTGCATCTCGGCTCCAAGGCCGCCAAGGCAGATTTCCTGCTGGATTTTCTCCGCTATCACGAGGCGGACACCGTCTATCTCGTCGGCGATATCGTCGATGGCTGGCGCCTGAAACGCAGCTGGTACTGGCCGCAGGTCTGCAACGATGTGGTCCAGAAACTCCTGCGCAAGGCGCGCAAGGGTACCCGCGTCGTTTACATCCCGGGCAATCACGACGAATTCCTGCGTGCCTTTCCGGGCACGCATTTCGGCGGCATCGAAGTCGTCGACCGCATCATTCACGACGGCGCCGACGGCAAGAAGTACCTGATCCTGCATGGCGATGAATTCGATGTCGTCGTGCGCAACGCCCGTCTGCTCGCCTATCTCGGCGACTGGGCCTATGACACGGCGATCCGTATCAATGTGGTTCTCGCCGCTGTGCGCCGCCGGCTCGGCATGCCTTACTGGTCGTTTTCGGCCTGGGCGAAGCTGCAGGTCAAGCACGCCGTCAATTTCATCGGCGAGTTCCAGCGCGTGGTGGCCGAGGAGGCCCGCAAGAGTGGTGCCGACGGCGTCATATGCGGCCATATCCACCATGCCGTGATGGAGGACATGGATGGCATTCGCTATATCAATACCGGCGACTGGGTCGAAAGCTGCACGGCGATCGCGGAACATGAAGACGGCAGGTTCGAACTCATCACCTGGCGTGCGCTCACCAGCAATGTGCCGGCGCTGACATCCGTCGAACTCATTGAAGAGGGCGGCCTCGCCCCGCAGGCTGCATGATTAATGTGTGCGTACCGCACCGGCAGTCGCTGCCGTTGCACTATCAATTTAGCCGTTGCCGGTTGGCGACAGGCCCTATTTATTTTTTAAATCGTTTCGGCTTATTTTTTGAATCGGTTCGATAAGACTATTTCTCGCCATAGTCGTGTTTGATTGGATGTGTTAGGCAACGCTGAGTTTCCTTCCAGGTCCATCATGATTCCCGCACAAAATTCCTTCACGGGTGAGGGAGCGCCGCCGCGCTTCCGGCAGCTCAGCGCGCTTTGCTATAGCGCGCCGCTGCTGGTCAACGGTATCGTCCTGCCCTTCTTTCCCGTCTGGCTTTCCACGCACCAATTCAACGATCATCAGATCGGCACTATCCTCGCCGTGCCGATGGTGGTTCGCGTTCTCGTGGCGCCGATCGTGGCGGTCTTTGCCGACCGCATGCAGGAGCGGGCGCATGTGCTCTTGTGGTCGGGCATCCTGTCGCTGCTGACGGCGATCGCGCTCTTCTGGACGACGAATTTCTGGCCGGTGCTGGTCGTCTTTGCGCTGCAAGGCGCGACCTTCGCGCCTTATGTGCCTGTCGTCGAATCGATCGTGATTTCTGGTGTGCGCCGCTGGGGGCTGGATTACGGTTCCATGCGCGTCTGGGGCTCGATCGCCTTCATCATATCGACGCTCGTCGGCGGTGAACTCGTCGGGCGCTGGGGCGGCGAAATGGTGCTGCCGGTGATGATCTTCGGCTTCGTGCTGACCATTACGATGGCGATCTTCTGTCCGCGGATCGGGCCAACGCGGCGGCGCGGCCAGCCTATCAATCTTCCGGCGACGACGGGCAGCGGGCTTCGCGAGCCGCATCTGCTGCTCCTGCTGCTCGGCGTTTCGATCCAGCAGTCAAGCCATGCGCTGCTCAATGCCTTTTCCTCGATCTACTGGCACCAGCTCGGCTTCTCCGGCACCGAAGTCGGCCTTCTCTGGAGTGCGGGGGTTGCTTCCGAGGTGACGGTATTTTTCCTGTCGCGGCGCCTCAATCGCCGTTTCAACGCGTGGACGCTGATCCGTTTCGGGTGCGCCGTCAGCATCTGCCGCTGGGTGTTCTTTCCGACGGAGACGAGCTTCATCGGCTTCTTGATGCTGCAATGCCTGCACGGCTTCACCTATGCTTTCGTGCATACCGGTGTGCAGCGGCGCATCGTCGCCACGGTGCAGGAAACGCAGGAAGCTTCGGCCCAGGGCGCTTATTTCTTCCATATCGGCATGGCTTCGGGGCTGATGACCATCGCGTCCGGCTATATCTATGCCGCTTTCGGTCTCACCAGCTATTACATCATGGCGCTCGTCGCGGCTTTCGGGCTCGGCCTCGTCATCATTGCCTATTATCTTCAGCCCCAGAGGCTGGCTTCGGGCGGAAATACGAGGGAGCCGGCATAGGTCAGGCCGGGCTCGCGGTCGCGCGCCAGTAGCAGCGGACCGTCGAGATCGACGAAATCGGCGTCCTGCGCCAGAAGCACTGCGGGCGCCATGGCGAGCGAGGTGCCGACCATGCAGCCGATCATGATGGAGAAGCCGAGCCGCTGTGCCTCCTCCTTCATTTCCAGCGCTTCCGTCAGGCCGCCGGTTTTATCGAGCTTGATGTTGATGGCGTCGTAACGGTCGGCGAGGCTTGCGAGATCGCCGGTGTGATGCACGCTTTCATCGGCGCAGACGAGAACATGGCGCGCAATCTCCGCCAGCATGTCGTCACGCCCGGCCGGCAGCGGCTGTTCGACCAGCGCAATATTGACTTCGGCAGCGATGCGCAGGTGATGTTCGAGCCGGTCTTCCGCCCAGCCCTCATTGGCATCGAGGATTATGGCCGCGTTCGGTGCGGCTTCACGCACGGCGCGAATACGGCTTTCATCATCGCCGGTGCCGACCTTGACCTTCAGGAGCGGGCGCTGCGCATGTTCGCGAGCTTGGGCCGCCATGACATCGGGTTCGCCGAGCGAGATCGTGTAGGCCGTGGTCAGCGGCTTCAGCTTGCGGAGATCGAGCCGGGAGGCGACGCTCTTGCCGGTCAGCTTGGCTTCGAGATCCCAGAGGGCACAGTCGATGGCATTTCGGGCGGCCCCCGGCGGCATGGCATGCAGCAATTCGGCGCGCGAGATGCCCGCCTCGATCAGCGGTCGGGCCGATTCGATCTGGGCTATGACGCTTTCGATCGTCTCACCGTAGCGGCGATAGGGCACGCATTCGCCCAGCCCCCCGGCGCCTGATTCCGTGAGCGTGCAGGTGATCACCTCAGCCGAGGTCTTTGCCCCCCGCGAAATGGTAAAGGTGCCCGCAATCGGGAATGAATTCATTTGGATATCAAGGTGGCGCGGCATATTTGCTCTCCTGCGAGCATGGAAATTGCCCGTTGCTTCTGTATATTAACGCGCCGGGCGGCGAATATAATGTTCGCGAGTCGCGACTGTCGCTGCAAGCATTGAAAGACACAAATATTTTGAAGTCCGAGAAACGCAACGCCGCCTCGCTGCATGTGGACGACCGAGTCGAGGGCTCGGACCAGCATGTGCATCTAGAAGGTAACTGGCGCAGCGCCACCATCCATCTCGTCCTGCAGGATTTCGAGAAGCTGGCGCGGAACAACAGTGGCGACCTGACGCTCGACCTTTCCGGCGTAACCGATATCGACACGGCAGGAATTTGGCTGCTTTGCCGGCTAAGGAAACAACAAGAGGCAGCCGGACGGACGGTTCGTTTCGAAGGCACGAACCAGCATATCGACGAACTGATCGCCACCTTCTCTAAAGAACCGGAAAAACAGGAACCGGAACAGAAGGAAAAGCTTTCGATCGCTCAGCGCATCTTCGCGCCGATCGGGCGGATGACCTTAGACGTCTGGGATAATGTCGCCGCCTCCATGTATATCCTTGGTTCGGCGGTGCGCGGCGCGCAGATGAAATTCGGCCGCGGCAGCGGCGTTTCGCCGGCCTCGATCGTCAACCAGATCGATCATATGGGCGTTCGCGCCGTTCCTATCATCCTGCTCATGTCCTTCCTGATCGGCGCGATCATCGCGCAGCAGGGCGCATTCCAGCTTCGCTATTTCGGCGCGGAAATCTTTGTCGTCGATCTCGTCGGCATCCTGCAGTTGCGTGAAATCGGCGTGCTCCTCACTGCCATCATGATCGCGGGCCGCTCGGGCAGTGCAATAACAGCCGAAATCGGCTCCATGAAAATGCGCGAGGAAGTCGACGCTCTGAAGGTGATGGGGCTCAATCCGATCGGCGTTCTGATCTTCCCGCGGCTGGTGGCGCTGACCGTGGCCTTGCCGCTTCTGACGGTGATAGCCAACTTCGCCTCGCTGGCAGGCGCTGCCGGTGTCGCCTATGCCTATTCGGGCATTACCTTCGCCACTTTCCTCTCACGCCTGCATGAGGCGGTGACGCTTTCGACCGTGCTTGCCGGCATGATCAAAGCGCCGTTCATGGCGCTCGTCATCGGCATCGTCGCGGCAGTCGAGGGCCTGAAGGTCGGCGGCAGCGCCGAATCGCTCGGCCAGCATGTTACAGCCTCCGTCGTGAAGGCGATTTTCGTCGTCATCCTGATGGACGGTCTTTTTGCGATGTTCTATGCAGCGATCGATTTCTGACATGGCGGGCGACGTGAATCAGCAACCGATCGAAACGATCAAGAACGACAATCGCGACATCGTGCTGTCGGCGCGTGACGTGACGGTCGCTTTTGGGCCCAAGGTCGTCCTCGACAAGCTCAATCTCGATATTTACCGCGGCGAAATCCTCGGCTTCGTCGGCGCTTCTGGCACCGGCAAGTCGGTGCTGATGCGCACCGTTCTGCGCCTCTTGCCGCGCCGCTCCGGCACGATCAAGATACTCGGGCAGGATTTCGACGAACTGGACGAGCCGGAGCGTAATGCGCTCGACATGCGCTTGGGTGTCCTCTTCCAGCAGGGCGCGCTCTTCTCCTCACTGACAGTGAAAGAGAATATCCAGGTGCCGATGCGCGAATATCTGGACCTGCCAAGTTCGCTGATGGACGAGCTGGCGCACCTGAAGATTCGGATGGTCGGCCTGGCAGCGGATGCTGCCGACAAATATCCGTCCGAGCTTTCGGGCGGCATGATCAAGCGTGCGGCTCTCGCCCGTGCTCTGGCGCTCGATCCTGAACTCGTCTTCCTGGACGAGCCGACTTCGGGCCTCGATCCCATTGGTGCTGCGGAATTCGACGAGCTGATCGCCAATCTCCGCGATAGCCTGGGGTTAACCGTCTATATGGTCACCCATGATCTCGACAGCCTGTTTTCGGTCTGCGACCGTATTGCCGTGCTCGGAAAGAAGCGGGTAATGGTGGAAGGGACGATCGACGACATGCTGGCCTATGACGACCCGTGGGTTCAGGCTTACTTCAAAGGCAAGCGGGCGCGTTCGATCGTGCCGCAGGAACACGCGCCGGCACAGGCGCAGCATGACAGCGGGAAGTGACCGGAGACGATGGAAACCAGGGCCAATTATACGATCGTCGGCTTTTTCACCGTTCTGGTGATCGCGGCCGCATTCGGCTTCGTCTACTGGATGGCCGAATACGGCCGCAGCGGGCCGATGGCCGAGCTGATCGTGCGCATTCCAGGCTCCGCCAACGGCCTCAGCGTCGGTTCACCCGTGCGCTTCAACGGTATTCAGGTCGGCTCGGTGCTGACGCTCTCGATCGATGCCGACGACCCGCAATATTCGCTGGCCTTTACCGAAGTGCGCTCGGATGCGCCGATCTACCCCTCCACCAAGGCGGCTCTCGAAATCCAGGGCCTGACGGGTGCGGCCTATATCGAGCTTTCGGGCGGACGCAAGGAAGAGAAGAACATTCTCCAGCAGGCGCTGGAAAGCGGCAAACGTGCCGTTATCGTCGCCGACCAGTCGAGCGTCACCAACCTGCTTGCAACCGCTGACAAGATCCTCGACCGCGCCAATGATGCCGTCGGCGACGTGCAGGGCTTTGTCCGCGATGCGCGCGGGCCGCTGACCAAGACATTGCAGAATGCCGAAACCTTCTCCGACGCGCTTGCCAAGAACTCCGGCAATATCGACAGCTTCCTTCAGAGCGTCGGCGACCTCTCCAATACGGTGCGCAATGTCTCGGGCCGCGTCGACTCCACCCTTGCTGCGGTCGAGGATCTCGTGAAGGCGGTCGATGCGCAGAAGATTAATACGATCCTGGGCAATGCAGAAAAGGTCAGCCGTGATGTGGCCGATGCCTCGGGTAATCTCAAGGGCCTAGTCGCCAAGATCGATCAGACGGTGACGACCTATAACGAATTCGGCAAGAAGGCGCAGGTGACGCTCGATCGTGTCGATACGCTGGTTGCGGCCATCGACCCCAACAAGGTCAAGGGTTCCGTCGACGACATCGCGCAGGCAACGAAGGATGCGCGCGCGGCCGTCGCGTCGATCCGCGATGTCTCGAATACGGTGGCGGACCGTCGGAAAGACATCGATCAGACGATCAAGGACGTCCAGCAGATGGCAAACAAGCTCAATTCGGCTTCGACGCGCGTCGACGGCATCCTCATCAAGGTCGATGCACTGCTCGGCTCCGACAATACCAACTCGCTGTTCACTGAGGCACGCGCCACGCTGGAATCCTTCAAGAAGGTCGCCGACAATCTCAATGGGCGCATCGGGCCGATTGCCGACAATCTGCAGCGGTTCTCGGGCAGCGGCTTGCGCGATGTCGAGACGCTGGTCAATGAACTGCGCGGCACGGCAAACAACCTCAACAATGCCATTACCAATTTCGACCAGAACCCGCAGCGGATCATCTTCGGCGGGCCAACGGTCAAGCAATATGATGGGCGCACGCGGCGCTAGCGCAATTCCAGGAAAAGTGTGTAGCGGTTTTAGGTCCGGAATTGCGGGAAAGAAAAACAGAGGTCAGGGGTAGCGTAATATGGGTCTATCGCATGTGATGTCGCGCCGTTCCTGGGTCCGTGGAACGGCGATTATTTTGCCGCTGACAGCAGCGCTTCTGACCGGCTGTGGATCGACGGCCAAGAACGACACCTTTGATCTTTCAGCAGCATCAGTGGATGGCACCGGTCCTTCGGCCAAGAACAAGCAGATCCTGATTGCCGATCCTACGGCTTTGAAGGCGCTGAACAGCGACCAGATCGTCATCCGCGTTTCACCCTCGGAAATTCAGTATCTGTCACGCTCCCAGTGGAGTGATACGCTGCCACGGATGGTGCAATCGAAACTTGTCCAAGCCTTCGAGAATTCCGGCAAGCTCGGCGGCGTCGGAAAGCCGGGGCAGGGACTTGCAATCGACTATCAACTCGTGACCGACATCCGCTCCTTCGAGATTGACGCGGCATCCGGCAACAAGGCTGTGGTGGAGATTTCCGCCAAGATCCTCAACGATCGCAACGGCACGGTGCGCGCCCAGCAGGTCTTCCGGGCAACCGCTCCGGCAGGCGGTGACAACGTGAGTTTCGTCAAGGGGTTGGGCCGTGCCTTTACATCGGTCACCGACCAGATTGTTGGCTGGACGCTGAAGTTGATCTGAGCCTTCGCCTTTCAACAAAAAGCCCGAAACCGTCAGACGGTTTCGGGCTTTTTCGTTTCCGGTTCGGAGGGCTTACTTGGTCGGCTGGGCGTCCGTCATCGTCGGGTTGCCGCCCGTTGCCGATGCGGTCGCGTTTGCGGCCGAAGGCAGGTAGCTGTCGAGCAGGCCGGCCATCTTGTCGTCGCGCAGGTTGGCGGTCTTTTCGCCCATGACGACGCCGACGACGCGGCGGCCATCCTTGGCAGCGGATGTCACGACATTGTAGCCCGACGCATCGGTGAAGCCGGTCTTGATGCCGTCGACGCCGTTGTAGCGGTACATGAGGTTGTTATGGCCGCGAAACTTCATGCCGCGAAACTGGAAGCCGCGCATGGAGAAGAGCTTGAATTCCTCGGGGAAGTCACGCATCAGCGAAACGCCGAGCGTTGCCATGTCACGCGCCGTGGTGACCTGTTCCGGGTCAGGCAGGCCCGACGGGTTCTTGAAAACCGTGTCCTTCATGCCGAGCAGACGGGCCTTTTCCGTCATGAGCGTCCCGAAGGTCTGTTCGGAGCCACCGAGTTGCTCGGCGAGCGCCACAGCAGAGTCATTGGCCGAGAGAACGACGATGCTTTCGACCGCCTCCCTGACGGTGACCTTACGGCCGGCGCCGATCGCGAGCTTGAAGGGCTCCTTGCTCTCGGCATTCTCCGACATAGTGATCTTCTGATCCCAGGTCAGGCGTTTGTCGCGCAGCGCCTCAAAAGTGAGATAGAGCGTCATCATCTTCGTCAGCGACGCCGGATAATTCAAATCATCCTGATTGGACGCTTCCAGAACCTGGCCGGACTGTACGTCCACAAGGAAGCTTGCTTGGCCGGCTTCAGCCTCAATGAACGCGCCCAGAAGAAATACGGACGAAAAGGCGGCGACTATCAGCCGGGAGGTCATCTTGGTCATCAATGTCTACGGTCTCTATCGTGGCAAGCACTTGGCTTGGCGAAACTCTGGCTTGAGGGCCTGCTGCCCCCCGTCGATCCACGCGGATCGGGAATGTTTGTGACGGAATGAAGGAGCTCGAGCAATAAAAAAGGGCCATCCACAGATGACCCTTTTTGTCTCACCGATCTTTTGCGCCGCTCAGCTCAGGCGACCTGCAGCGTGGGCGAGCATCGTATAGACCTTGCCGGTATCCGAGGTCAGATAGGATTGCGTCACAGTGCGGTTCGGATCGGTGCGCGCGACATCGGCGAGCAGTTTTTCGAAGTCGCCTATGTAGCGGTCGACAGCGGTACGGAATTCCGGCTCGCGATCATACTTGCGCTTGATCTCGTCGAAGGTCTGCTGACCCTTTAGCGTGTAGAGGCGACGGGTGAAGACGTCGCGCTCGCCGCGCTGGTAGCGGCGCCAAAGATCGACCGATGCGTCATGATCGATGGCACGGGCGATATCGACCGAGAGCGAGTTCAGCGATTCGACGACGTGGCGCGGGTTGCGACTGTCATTGGCGCGCTGGGCGGGAGCAGGAGCCGGAGCGGCAGCTTCCGTTGCCGGACGGGCCGGAGCGCGCGGAGCTTCTTCCGTCTCGTCGCGCGAGGCGCCGCGCAAGAGGTCGCTGATCCAGCCGCCGCTGGCGGCTTCCGTACGAGGAGCCTCCTGGCGAACCGGCGCCGGCTGGGGAGCCTGCGCGACCGGACGTTGGGGAGCGGGAGCCGGAGCTGCTGCCGCGGCGGGTGAGATGGCGCCGCGCAGGCCCATGGACTCGATCGACTGACGTGCCGTCGGTGCCGGCTGCGGGGCCGGCGCCGTCGGGATCACCGGTTGGGCGACACGCGGCGCAGGCTCGGCCTGAGCGAGTGTGCGAGCGACCGGTTCGGAGAGTTCCAGCCGCTGGCTGGAGCGGCCGACGATCTGCGAGATATCTTGCAGGGCCTTGATTTGCTCGGCGACCGCGCGGCGCATAGCGGATGCGCTTTCCTTGGCTTCTTCCGGCAGGTCGAAGGCGCCGCGCTTCAGTTCGGCGCGGGTGCTGTCGAGTTCGCTGCGAATATCGGCTGCGGAGCGGCGGATCTCCTCCGTTGCGCCCGAGAAGCGGCTGACGGCTTCATCGATTGCATCGCGAAGCGATTCACGCAGGTTCTGCGCCGCACTGTCGGAAGCGCGGCCTGCTTCGCCCAGCATGCGCTCGACTTCCGACAGCGAGGCCGTCAGGCCGCCACGCAGGCGGTTGGTAAGGTCGCCCGAGCGGCGCTCGACATTGGCAAAGCTGCTGTCGATCGTCGCATTGGCTTCCTCTCCGGCGCGGTTAATCGCTTCGCGCATGGTGGAGGCTGCTTCCTCGGCGCGCTTCTCGGTGTCCGAAAGCACGCGGCCGATATCGGCAAACGAAGCCTGAACGCTCTGGCGCAAGGCGCCGGTGACCTGGTTGGAGCGCTGCTCGGCGCGTTCGAATACCGTTTCGATCATGCCGCCGAGGCCGCGCATGGTCCGTTCGATTTCGCTCGAACGCTGAACCAGGCCGGCTGCCAGCGTTTGGAGGGCAGTCTCACGCTCTTCCAGTGTCGAAACGAGGCCGGACTGGGCGGCGGCGAGAAGCTGCGAGGCCTGGCCCAGAACCTTCGAATGGTCGTCGAAGCGGCCGATGATGCTGCCGACCTGGGCAAGCGTCTGCCCGGAAATATCCGAGAGGCGATCGACCTTGCCCTCGAGAAGGCGGGTCGAAGCGGAGACCATTTCGGCGGCCTTGGCGGCAGAGTCGGTGAACCGTGTCGTCGTATCGCCGAGACGGCTGTCGACGCCGCTCAGCTGATCGGCGGCGCGCGTCATCATGTCGGCCATTACGGCGCTGCTTTCCGACAGGCGCTGGACGAGGCCGTTGACGTTGTTTGTCAGGCTGTTCTCGATGGCGGCGACCGCATTGGCGACGTTTTCGGCGCGTGCAGCGACAGCCTGGGTGAGTGCATCGTTTTCGGCACGCAGACGGTCGGCGCTGAGGCTTGCGGCTGCGGTGATGCGAGCTGCAGCTTCCTGGCCGGCATCGGTGTAGCGATCAATGATCGGACGCGCCGTCTCGTCCAAGATGCGCGTCAGTTCGGTGGAGCGGCCGGCAAGCATAGAGTTCAAGTCGCGGGTGCGCTCGTCGAGCGTTGTACGGATCGAGTTGCCGCGTGCTTCCAGCGCCTTGTCGATATCGGTGAGCGTCGTATCGATTTCGCGGGCACGCTGTTCCAGGCTGGAGCGGATAATACTGCTGCGGGCTTCGAGCGCCCGGTCTACTTCGGCCATGCTCGATGTGATCTGACTGCCGGCATCCGCCAGCGTCGAGCGGATCGAATTGCCATGCGCTTCCAGCGTCTGGCCCGCATCGGCAAGCGCGTTGTTGATGGCACTGACCTGGCTGCTGACGATGTTTTCTGCTTCCGCCACCTTGCTGACGATGACATTGCCGGCTTCGGAGAAGGTCTGGGCAACGGCGGCAGCCTGACCGGCGAGGCGGCTTTGGGCTTCAGCCACACGGTTGACGATCTGCGCGGAGCGTTCGTCCATTGCTTCGGCGAACTGCTGGCCCGTGCGACTGAGCAGTTCCGAGGACTTCGCGGCTTCGCCATCCATGCCTTCGGCCGCTTCGGCGACGGCGCTACGCAGGCTTGCGGCGAGGCCGGCTGCCTTGCCTTCGATCGTGCGATTGACGGCATCCAGACCAACGGTCAGAGCGCGGTCCATGGTGGAAAGACGCTCTTCGATGCGCGCGTTGCCGCGATCCATCACGTCACTCAGCGCCGCAGTGCGGCCGTCAATCGACTGCGCCATGGTCGCGCTGCCGCTGTCGAGCGTTTCGGCAAGCTGTGCCCGACGGCTGTCCAACGCGTGAGTAAGGTTTGCACTGCTGCTATCGAGCGCCTGGGTGAGGTTGGCAGTGCCAGAACGCAGTGCTTCCGTCAGGCTGGCGCTGCGGCCGTCGAAAGCGTCCGTCAGGCGGGCGGTGTGACTATCGAGGGCCTCGGTCAGGCTGGCACTGCGGCTGTCGAGCGCATGCGTCAAGTTTGCGGCGCTGTTGCCGAGCGTTGCGGCGATGCGCTGGGCTGCATCGTCGCCGATTGCGCCGAGGCGGGAGATGCCGTCGTCCAATACGCCGGAGAAATTATTGCCCGCAGCATCGAGTTTATCCGCCACGCCGCCGACACCGTCGGCGATGCGCGCTTCGATGGCGGCAAGGCCGGCTTCGACGCGGGCGCCGGTTTCAGCGAAACGTCCGGTGAGATTGTCGACGGAATGATCGAGATGGCCGGAGAAATCGGCTGCGGAACGCGAGATCGTGTTGGCTGCTTCCTGGAAGCGGCCGGCGATCTGGCCCGCACCTTCGCGCATGCGATCCTCGAGCGTCTGGGCGCTGCTGTCGATCGCCTGGCGGATCGCAGCCTCGCGATCTTCCAGCGACATTTCGAGCATGCTGACACTCGTCGCAACCGACGTGCCGATCGAGGTCGCCTGTTCGGAGAGCGTATCGTTGATAAGGTTATGGGCCTCGGTCAACGTCAGCTTGATGGCATTGGTACGGTCGTCGAGCGTAGCGCGGATGCGGTCGTGCGCTGCGGCGAGACCGCCTTCGACGCTGCTTGCGGCATCGTTGGCAAGGGCGGCCATCCGCTTCTGGGCCTCAGTCAGGCCATCCTCGATGCGGCCCGTCATGCTGCCGATGATGCCTTCCATTCGCGCACCGCCGGCATCCAGGGCTTCCGAGAGTGTAGCGCTGTGTTCGGCAAGCGCGGTTTCGAGACGGGCCTGATTGTCCGTGTAGGCCGCGCGGATCGCCTCTGTCCGGTCGGCGAAGGCGCCAGCAACGCGCTCTTCGGCGCTGGCAACGGTGTCCATGATGGCATTGCTGCGATTTTCGAGAGCGGATTCGAAGCGGCTCTGGCCGTCGTCGAGCGAGATGGCGAGCGCCATTGTCTTTTCGTCGAGCGTATCGGCGAGGCGGTCCGCACTGTTCGTAACAGCCTGAACGATGGATTCGGCGCGATTGGTGAGCGCTTCCTCGATGCGGAGCTGGCTTTCTCCGAGCGCTGCGGCGATCCGGTCATGTGTGCCGGTAGCCGCATTGGCAAGAGCATTGGTACCGGCCGTTAGCGTGTCTTCCAGGCGGTTCTGGCTCTCGTTCAGCGAGATGGCAAGCGCCATCGCCTTTTCGTCGAGGGTTTCGGAAAGACGGTCATGCGTGCCCGAGACGGCGTTGATGAGCGATTCCGAATGGCTTGTCAGCGTGTCCTCGATGCGAGACTGCGTCTCGTTCAGCGAGATGCCAAGAGCCATGGCCCTTTCATCAAGCGCCTCGGTGAGGCGGTCATGGGTGCCGGAGACGGCGCTGATAAGTGCCTCCGAACGGGTCGCCAGCGTATCGTCTATGCGGGCCTGACCTTCGCTCAGCGAGATGGCGAGCGCCATCGCCTTTTCGTCGAGCGTATCGGAGAGGCGGTCATGCGTGCCGGAAACGGCATCGATGATGGCCTTCGAACGGGTCGAAAGCGTATCCTCGATATGCGCCTGGCCCTCGTTCAACGAAATGGCAAGCGCCATCGCCTTTTCGTCGAGCGTGTCAGCGAGCCGATCATGCGTGCCGGAGACGGCGTTGATGAGCGATTCCGAATGGGTCGAGAGCGTGTCTTCAATGCGCGACTGCGTCTCGTTCAGCGAGATCGCCAGCGCCATCGCCTTCTCGTCGAGGGTCTCGGCAAGACGGTCATGCGTGCCTGAGACCGTATTGATGATGGCTTCCGAGCGGCTCGCGAGCGCCTCATCGAAACGGCTGTGATGGTCGGCGAGAGCGCCGATCAGCGCGCCGCCGCGTTCGGCCATCACGCTGTCGAGGCCGGTATGGGCAGTCTGCAGCGCATCGGTGATCTCAGCGGCACGGGCAGCGAGAACGCTGCTCAGCTCTTCGGCGCGACCGCCGAATGCCCCTGTGACCTTCTCGGTGCCTTTATCGACAGCAGTGGCGAGTTCTGTCGTGGTCGCCTGGAGTGTTTCACGGAATTCGTTTGCCCGGGCGACAAGGTTGTTCCGCATCTCGGAGGTGCCGGCTGCAAGTGCGAGCGAGATTTCGGACGTGGCATTGCCAAGGGCAGAGCTCAGTTCGCCGGTGCGGGTCGCCAGGGCTGAGGTAATCTCTTCCGCACGGTTGGCAAGCGTGCTTTCCAACACTTCCTGCCCGGTCGCAAAGGTGGTCGCCAGCGCCAGCGACTGCTCGCTCATGGACGAACCGAGGCGATCGATATTGGTATTGAGGATGCCTTCGATGGAATCGGCATTGCCAGACAGCGTCTCGTTGATGCGGGTGAGGCTTTCGATGAGCTTTGTGTCGAGCGAACCGGCACGCTTATCGAACGCGTCGGTGAATTCGGCCACGCGTTCGTCGAAGGCGGTCGAAAGCTGGGCGACGGTCGTCTGCAGGCGTTCCTCGAAGAATCCGGAGCGCACGTCGAGATCCATGACCGCATCGTCGGCGGTCGACTGCAAGCTCTGGCGGAAGCTCGCGCCCTTTTCGTCGAGCGCTGCGTTCAGCCTGGAGAGCACGTCGTCGAGCGTTCCCGTGATCGTGCGCTCGCCCGATGTCAGGCTTTGATTGATCTCACGGGTGCGGGAAACCAGGATCTCGTTGAGCTGCTGGGTGCGCTCCTGCAGTGCGGCGTTCAGGCGCTCGGTGCTGGCGTCCATCGTGGAGGCGCGCGTTTCGAACTGGGTGAGCAGGCGCTCGCCATGTTCATTGATCGTATTGGTCAGCGCATCCAGGCGGTTGTCGAATTCATTGCCGATCGCGAGGCCCGAGGCGGTCAGCGTATTGAGGAGCGTATCGGTCTTGGCGGCCAGCAGCGTGCCAAGCGACTGGATGGCGCTGTCGGACTTCTCCATAATCGCAGCAGAGCGCGTATCGATCAGCGATGCGAAGGCTTCGCCCGAGGTCGCAAGACGGATGGCGATCTCTTCTGTCGCAAGCGACAGTTCTTCTTTGAGCTGATCATGTACGCCGGCAATTGAAGAGCGAATGCGGTCAGCGTGATTGACGATTGCTTCGCGCTCGGAGCCGAGCTCGTGGACGAGGCCACGCACGCGCAATTCGTTATCTGCATATGAGCGCTCCAGCGCATTCACTTCGGAATGCACGAGCGTTTCGAGTTCGGAGGCGCGCGCAATGGTGCGCTCGATGCCTTCGTTCATCGCCGAGACTTCGCGGCGCACGGCCTGGCCGACCGTCATAATACGTTCGGAAGCGATGGTTTCCGGCTCGGAAAGACGGAGTGCCACCTCGGCCATAGAGCGGGCGGCATTGCGCATGTCCTGGGCGCGCGCGATCATGATGGCGAAGGCATAGAACATCAGGACCGGCACGATGATACCGACGGTGCCGGCGATCACCCCCGGCAAGGCGGCAAGATCGGTCAGCGAGCGGATCTGAGCGATCTGCTGCGCGTAGAGCATGAACATCAGCCCGAGACCGAAGACCACCCACAAAATGGAGACGAGAGTGGCCGTGCGCAAGGCAGGACGGCTGGAGCCGTTTTCCAGCGACTTCAAAAGCGAGGCGGGTGAATTGCGGTTGGCATCATTGGCGGGGGCAAAGGCCGGCGACCTTGGAGCCTGCTGATCACCCGTGCGGGCAGTGCGGCCGCGACGGCGTTGCGCTTCTTCCTGAGACTGATTACGGGCGTTGGATGGGTCAGTCACATTTGCCTCCGGGGCGTGGGACGCATTACCGCGGCGAGACGGGGCGTCCTCCTGGCCAAAATCGATCTGGAGTGCCTCGTCCAATGCCTTGAACGCCTTGTCCTCAATCGATTCATTGTACTTATTATTCGCCATTCCGATACGCCTCGCTATTCCCGGCCAGTCCGGCAGCGCGTCCGGGCCACCGCCTTCGCCCGGAAGAACCTTCGCCGTTCCAGCCTCCATCCAAGACGGACGGATAAGCATGTCATTTCAGAGTAGATAGTCGATTTTTCAAACGAAAGGTATCAAAACACTACCATTATCCACTCTATCGGCAAAGGCGCGCGGCATGAGCTCGCCTCAACAGTATCGTAGTGACACATCTGGGTGCCTTACACAATTAATGAACCCTTGCGTTTCCACGCCTCTTAACCCGTTGTTAACACCTTTGAATTTCAGAAGCGGCTCAAAAGCCGATATTTTAGCGACATTTAAGGGATGTTAACCATACGGTCAGATTTCCGCGTCGGATGTGCCGGAATTTAACGCGATGTCCATTCTCCGACCGCACAACAGTATCAAAGCGCGGGTGATGTAAGGCAGGAGAATTGGCAAATGGCAGCAGTGAGCGTTGCGTTCGAAACACCTGACAATTCCAAAGGGCCTTCACCCTCAAAGGTTCGTCCGATCGACCTTGTCCATCTTGCACGCCAGACGATGGGCGACAAGGCGGTGGAAATCGAGGTTCTCCAGATGTTTGCGCGTCAGGCGCGTGCCTGCCTGCAAGAGATTGCAAGTGGCGAGACGATGAAGGTTGGTGCGGCCGCGCACCGCCTGAAAGGGGCCGCGAGTGCCGTCGGCGCGTTTAGGGTTTCGCAGTCGGCGGAAGCCGTCGAAAAGGATAATGGCGATATCGCCGCAATGGCGGCGCTCGGTGCGGCTGTTGTGGACGCCGAAAATTTCATTCTGAAACTCTGCCGGGGATAAGGCAGGACAGGCTGCAAACGACTTCAGGCCCGCTGTTCCAATAGGGAACGGCGGGTCTTTTTACGACCTCCTCGATGACGCATTGAGAATGGCGGAACCTGTCCCGATCTGCGAGGTTCGAGGGTGACCGGCGATGTTGACTGATGCGCCGAATTGTCGGAAGAAAATTCGCCCACCCAAAGAAACCGGAATACTCCTGATGCCTAAACTGACTATCGTCGCCTTTGACGGAACGCGCTTCGACCTCGATGTCGATCCAGGCTCCACCGTAATGGAGAATGCGGTCCGGAATTCCGTGCCCGGCATCGAGGCCGAATGCGGCGGCGCCTGCGCCTGCGCGACCTGTCATGTCTATGTCGACGAGCAGTGGAGTGAGGTCGTCGGCGCGCCGGAAGCGATGGAAGAGGATATGCTGGACTTCGCTTTTGACGTGCGCCCGACCTCACGGCTTTCCTGTCAAATCAAGATGAAGGCCGCCTATGATGGCCTCATCGTCCACGTCCCGGAACGGCAAGCTTAACTCCAATACTGCCGCGGCTCTTTCCAAAAAGAGAGCCTCGCACGCCAGGGGCGGGCGAGGCGAGGCGGGCGCATTACCTACGGATGAGGGAGGAACACCCGCGGCTTCGGAACGCGCCAGGAGAACACAATCACGAAAGCCAGCTGCCTTACTGCACTTTCTAATATAGTCATATTACCGCGTTACGGTTGAGTCTACCAGAATGAAAAATGATCGGTAAAAGGCTGGGAAGCGCACAAGTTCCGCACAAGTTTCATTGCGCAGCTAACGATATTCGCTCGCTTCGAGCGGGAAAAAAGCTTATCTTTCGCCGCCCTTGCCGCCGAGTCTGTTGTTGAGCAATCTCAGCATGCGATTCTGGAAATTGACGGCCTCGACGCGGTCGAATCGGGCCTGCAGCTTGTCATGCTCCTCTATTCCGCGAGCCGACTCATTCGAAACGAGTTCCTGCATGGCCTCACAATTGCGCTGCGACGGCAGTGCCTTGAGTTCACGCTCCATGACGCGTGCCTGGGTGCGGGCGATTTCGGCATGGCGCTCCTCGTGACGCCTGATATCGCTCGACAGCGCGTCCCAGATCATCGACAGCTCGCGGCTCGCGCCCTTGCGGTTGCTCCAGCGTGGCATGATGATCTGTGTATGGACGGTGACCTTGACATTGCCGACGCGGCAACGGCCATTTTCCTGGATATAGGTCGCCTCGCCGCCGAAGCGGATCTTGGTGGCGCCGGGGTGGCGAGCGGAAGAGCCGTTTGCCGTCGGACCGCGGCGGCTCAGTTCGTCGTCCAGTTCATCAGCCGTCTTTCCCTTGATGTCGAAGTAGGAATAGCTTTTCGTTGCAACGACTTCCGCTGCCGCGGGGCCGCAGAGAAAAAAGGCAGTCATGGAAAAGGCTATGGAAAGGCGCATATAACGCAATGCAAGCGGCATTCTGAACTGAACCCGTGTTGAAGTTTGGCGGAGCTTGGGGCATAGCCACCGCAAGCGCAATATCGGATAGCGGCTTTTTTCGCTAGCAACGGGATTAGACTGGTGAAGCAGCTCGACAGCAGTTTCTGGCGCTTGGCGCATGGCCGCGAGATCGAGCTCGGCAAGCGCTCGGTGATCATGGCCATCATCAACGTGACGCCGGATTCCTTTTCGGACGGCGGGCGTTACCAGACGGTCGACGCCGCCGTCGAGCATGCGCTGCAGGCCATCGCAGACGGCGCCGAAATCCTCGATATCGGCGGTGAGTCTACGCGGCCGAATGCCGCCCCGGTCGGTCCGATGGAGGAACAGTCGCGCGTGCTGCCGGTTATCGAGGCGCTCAAGAAAGACACACAGGCGTTGATTTCCGTCGATACCTATCGGGAAGAAACAGCACGGCTTGCCGTGGGTGCTGGCGCACATATCGTTAATGACGTCTTCGGCCTGCAGAAGGAGCCGGCCATTGCCGCGCTGTCGGCCGAGACCGGGGCGGGGCTCTGCATCATGCATACCGGCCGCGACCGGCAGAAGCTTGCCGATATCATCGAAGACCAGGTCTTCTTTCTGGAGCGTTCGCTGGCGATCGCTTCTGCTGCCGGCGTCCTGCGCGACCGTATCGTTCTCGATCCCGGCTTCGGCTTTGCCAAGGAAACGCCCGACGAGAATCTCGAGCTGATGGCGCGTTTCGAGGAGCTGCATCGCTTCGGCCTGCCGCTTCTCGCCGGCACGTCGCGCAAGCGGTTTCTCGGCACCATCACCGGCCGGGAGCCGGCAGAGCGCGATGTGGCGACGGCTGCGACGAGCGCGCTTCTCAGGCTGCAGGGGGCCGCTGTTTTCCGGGTACACAATGTCGCAATCAACAGGGATGCGCTTGCCGTAGCCGATGCTATGCTGGCAGCACGAAACGATAATTCTAAAACGAGCTGCGATCTTTCAGATTTGCCCGCCAAGCTTTAAGTCTTTGTTTTCCGCATGTCATTATCGCAGAGCCGCCATATGCTTCTGCGCGACATGCTTTCAGTCTTGTTTCGCATGTCTTAATCGCAAAACCGCTGTACACTTTTGCGCGACATGCTTTAGGGGGAGGCCGACATGAGCACCTATACGATCCTGATGCAGAATTGCGCCTTCTTCGCTCGCCATGGCGTGCATGCCGAGGAGGAATTTCTCGGCCAGCGTTTTTTCGTGGATGCGGAACTGGAAGTGGAAGCGGGCAGTGCGCTGGAAAGCGACTCCATCGACGAGACCGTCCATTACGGCACCGCCTTCACCATCATCGAGGAGATTGTCGTCGGCCAGCGGCGTTACCTGATCGAGGCGCTGGCGCTCGATATCGCCAAGGGGCTTTGTAAGACATTCCCGCAAATCATCCGGGCCAAGATCACCGTGCGCAAGCCGAATGCGCCGATCCCCGGCGTGCTCGACTTCGTGCAGGTGACCGTTGAGCATCGTGCCTGATAAATCGTTCCGTCTCGCAACGCTCGGCCTGGGCGGCAATATTGGTGATCCGGTCAAGTCCATGGCGTCGGCGCTTGCGGCGCTGGCCTCTCATCCGGATTGCCGAGTGGCTGCCGTGTCGAGGCTTTACCGGACGCCGCCCTGGGGCAAGACTGACCAGTCCTATTTCTTCAACTCCTGCGCGGCGGTGGAAACACGCCTTTCTCCGGAAGCGCTGCTTGACCTCTGCCTGTCCATCGAGCGGCAGATGAAGCGCGAGCGTATCGAGCGCTGGGGACCACGCACGCTCGATATCGATGTGCTGACTTATGAAGGCGTCGAGCAGGATGCGCCAAGGCTGGAACTGCCGCATCCGCGCATGACGGAGCGAGGTTTCGTACTGATGCCGCTTGCAGATATCGCGCCCGAACTCGTGGTCAGGGGCAGGGCGGTTGCCGACTGGCTCGTCCGCGCCGACATTGCGGGAATTGAGATCGCCGACGAGAGCCGCGATTGGTGGCGCAAGGCGTGAGGGCCAGAAGCTCCTGAATTTTTTGTGATCGGAACATTCTCATATCCGCATGGTTGACCCTCGGTAAGGAAACCCAAGGAGAAAATCATGCGCATGAGAATCATTGCTATGTCGTTGCTTGCTCTCGGCATGGCCTCATCGGCCTTTGCACAGTCCGGCGGCGCTGGCACTGGAGGCAGCAATTCAGGCGGCAACGGCACCGGCATGTCCGGCAATACGAATGGTCAGAGCGGAACAGGCTCCCACAACAGCCAGGGCAGCGGCCCGAACGGCGGCGGCACCGACAACAATTCGACCGGGTCGGTCAATGGCGGCAGCAACTCGCTCGGTAACAACAATGGCAATGATGACAATTGCCGGCCGAAGACTGGGACATCGCCCACTCAGAACGACAACACAGCGCAGCTCAATAGCCAGGGCGAATGCAAATAAGAGCAGACTGCAAACACTCAGCCATTCTCTCAAAGCCCCGTCACCCGGGGCTTTTTGCAATTCTTAGGATGAGCGGCTACATCAGCATCATTCCGAGGAGTTAAGGGAAGGGGATCAGAGATCGGAGAGGAACGCGTCCGTTTCGGTAATCTCCACCTGAACCGAAAAACGGCCGCCCAGCAATTCAAGCGTCGCGTCATGGGTTTCGTCAGCGCTGCTGCAGACGGCGTCTTTCAACAGGATAACGCGATAGCCGAGATCGACCGCGCCCAACGCCGCGGCGAGCACGCATATATCCGTTTCACCGCCGGTGATGACGATAGTCTCGACCTTTTCTCGTGTAAGTATTTCGTGCAACTGCCCGTCAAACCAGGGAGAATAGGTTCTCTTGTTGAAGATGCGGGCCGGCGGGACGAAAGATTTCAGATCGGCGACAATATCCATGAGTTCCGGCAGCAAGTGTTCGCCGGTCATCATCGGCCATTTTTTGTAGTAATTCTTCCACATGCCCGGCATAGCGTCAGCGGTCGGCGGCGGCATGAAGCGCGTGAAGATCGTTCGCTCCGGATATCGGCCTGCAAGTTCGACGATCTGCGGTGACACCGTCGCCATCCACGGCACATGCCACGGCGTCTGCTCCGCGAACATTCTCTGCATGTCGATGCAGAGATGGATCCAGCTGTCGCACATCGGTTCTGAGACTTCCACCTTTCAAGGCGAGTTGATGGTAGGGAGGAAGTCCTCGACCTGCTTGCGGTCGGCGGGGGATAGTGGCTGTATCTGTTCCTGCCAGAAACGCTCAGCCTCCGGCGGATCCTCCTCCCACTGGCGCACGGTGGTAATGTTGTCGTCGATTTTGGAGCGGCGGTGCCCGCCGAGGCGCAGATATTCTTTGGCGAGCTTCAGGCTCCTGGTTTCGGTATCCGTATTCGTGGCGTTCATGTCATGATCTCCTTTGCTTGGCACCGCCGCGGAACGCCTCACTTTGCACCCGAACCCGGCTCCGCCATTTTCGCGTGCTGGTGGGCCAGCATACTGGCCGGAGTGACGTTGGCGACGGCGGCTTGCAGCTTGTTCTTCCAGCCGCTGACGACATCGCCTTCGCCGTCCAGCATGGCATCATAGCCGATCCGGCCCACATCGGCCGGGTCGTCCTTCTTCGCCTGGCCAACCGACGTATCCATCAGGTCCGCCCGTTTGAAGAATTCGGTTTCGGTTGGACCAGGCATCAGGCAGCTCACCGTGACGCCGCTGTCCTTCAACTCTTCGCGCAGGGCAAAGGAGAAGCTGTTGATGAAGGCTTTTGTTCCATTGTAGACGGCCTGGTAGGAGCCCGGCATGAAGCCGGCAATGGAGCCGGTGAGAAGGATGCGTCCTTGCCCACGTGCCCGCATATGATTGCCTATCTGCTGGACCAGATAGATCGTGCCGGTAATGTTGGTATCGACGACCTTCCGCGCGCGGGAAAAATCTTGATCCAAAAATCCCTTGCCCAGGCCACGACCTGCGTTTGCCATCAGCAGATCGACCGACCGGCCATCGGCTTCGACGCGTTCCATAAGCTTGTCCACGCCCTCAAGGATCGACAAATCGGTATCGACCGCTTCGACGCTCACGCCGAATTCCCTGAGGTTTGCGGCTGCCTGGACAATGCGCGCTTCATCGGCGGCAATGATCAGGTCGTAGCCATCCTGTGCCGCGCATTTGGCAAGTTCGTAGCCTATTCCGGTGGACGCCCCTGTGACGACGGCAAGCCCTTTGGTCGAAGCAGTATCAGCCATTTCGTTTCTCCTATGGCTTGAGGACGACCTTGATGCAGCCGTCCTGCTTGTCGCGGAAAGTCTTGTAAAGGCCGGGACCATCCTCCAGGGAGGCTCGGTGGGTGATGATGAAGGACGGGTCAATTTCGCCCTTTTCAATGCGTTCCATCAGTAGCGGCAGGTAGCGCTGCACGGGCGTCTGGGCCATCTTGAACGTCAGGCCACGGTTGATCGCCGAACCCATCGGAATCTTGTCGAGAAAGCCGCCATAGACGCCGACGATGGAGACGGTGCCGAAATTTCGGCAGCAGTGTATCGCCTGACGGAGGACATGTGGCCGGTCCGTGCCCATGAAGGTGGCGACCTTGATCCGATCGAGCCTTGAATCCCAGCTTGCAGCAGCCTCAGCCTCGGTGCCGACGGCATCGATACAGGCATCGGCGCCGCGACCATTCGTCAGATCCATGATCTTGTCGTAGATATCCTCGTCCATGAAATCGAGGACGATGGCGCCTGAAGCTTCTGCCAAGGCCAGCCGCTCCGGCACGGTATCAACAGCGATGACGCGTTCGGCGCCCAGAATGAAGGCCGACTTGATGGCCATCTGGCCGACAGGGCCGCAACCCCAGACGGCAATCGTATCGCCGGGTTGAATGTTGCAGAAATCGGCTGCCATATAGCCGGTCGGGAAAATGTCGGAGAGGAAAAGAACCTGTTCGTCCGTCAGCCCATCCGGAACCTTGATCGGGCCGACATCGGCGTAAGGCACGCGCAGATATTCCGCTTGTCCTCCGCTGTAGCCGCCGAGCAGATGCGAATAGCCGAAAAGGCCGGCAGGGGAGTTTCCCCACAGTTTGCGCACCTTCGAGGCGTCTGGATTGCTGCGCTCGCATCCGGAGAAGAAACCACGCTTGCAGAAGAAGCACTCACCACAGGAGATCGTGAAGGGAACAACGACACGATCCCCGACCTTGAGCTTTTTGTTGTCCTTGCCGACCTCGACAACCTCACCCATGGTTTCATGGCCCATGACGTCACCGCTGCGCATCTCCGGCATGACGCCGTCGAAAAGGTGAAGGTCGGAGCCGCAGATCGCGCAGGCGGTGACCTTGACGATCGCATCGCGGCCATCCTGGATTTTGGGATCGGGGACGCTCTCGCAGCGAATGTCGTGTTTGCCGTGCCAAGTGAGGGCCTTCATCGCAGTTCTCCTTGTTGTCGTCGTAGAACTGCGCAGATGCAGAAATGATCCTGTGGAATTCACGAAATATTAAAATGCGGAACGATGCCGCGCTTCGCGCAGTTTCTTTTCCGAGACGGCAGACAAGCTGCTCTCGCAAACAATCTCAAAGGAGAATTGATCATGGCAAACCAAGGCGGTTCACACGAACAGCACGTCAAGGCAGGTCAGCAGAGCCATAAAAATACCGGCTCACAGAAGCAGGCTTCCTCGCGGGATAACCAGTCCGGTTCGGGGACCCGCGGCGGCACGCATGAGCAACATGTGAAGGCCGGTCAGCAGAGCCACAAGAACTCTCACTAAAGCCTGACCAATCGGAAAAAGCCCGCAAACCGCGGGCTTTTTTCATGCTTTCATTTCAATATTGAATTCAGACGCCAAGATTTCTCCGGGCTAGGCATCGGCAACCTAGTCGGGTGGTCATGGCTTTCCATGCTCAAAACAAAAGCGGCGGAAAACCGCCGCTTCAGGAATATCCATTCTGACAGAATGGCTCTACTCGATCGAGCCGACCGCCATTTCGTCGACCTGACGGGTCAGCGTCAGGCCGATGACCGGGATCATCTGGCTTTCGACCTTGACCGAAACAGTGACATTCATCGTCTTGTCGTCGCGAACTCGGGCGATCATCGCGCCATTCAGTTTGGCTCGGTTGATGCCGACGACGACGGTATCCTGACTGACGGCGCCGGAGACGATGTCGAGGCCCTTGCCTTCGGCGCCGTCCAGGAACTTGCCCTTGTAGGTAGAGCCGGACTGGGAAATCACGGCGGTCATCGGCTGCTTGAACACGCCGACACGGCAGGTGCCATCAAGCTTGATACCAGCGGCCGAATCATCGGCCGGCGAGCCGACGAGATTGCAGGTAAACTTCGTGCCTTTGTACTTGCCGGCGACGATCTCGCCCGGACCCTTCCAGGTGCCGGCGACGGATTCGAAGAAGGCCTTGTCGCGGGTTGCGGCCGTGGCGTTTGACGTGACGTCTGCGACCGGAGACAATGCCGCGGCGGCCAGGCCGCATACAAAAAGGAACTTGCGCGAGTACATGGATTTTCCTTGGCAAACACCACTCGGGAACTGCCAGGAAGTTTTGCCGGAGAATGGTTAATGCTTTCTTTCCGAGGCGCCAAAATGCGCGGGAAATACAGGGCTTTCGTAAGGCAAATATTCTCAGGATGCGTCTTTAGAACGTTGAATCCGCTGATATTTTCCATGCCGCAAGCAACAAGGCATGAATATGTCAAAATCAGGAGTCTGGCTTAGGGGTTGCCATTGCGCCCCGTCATCGAAGGCGTCAGGTCACCGATGAAATCGCCGATTCCCGGCCGTTTGAGCGCGCGGAATGTCAGCGGACGGCAGAGATCCATGGCGGCAATGCCGATGCGGGCCGTCATCAACCCGTTAACGACACCTTCGCCGAGTCGGGCTGAAAGCTTCGAGGCGAGTCCGTGGCCCAACACCTGCTGCACAAGGCTGTCGCCGACGGCAATCGAGCCGGTCACGGCAAGATGGGCGAGTACATCGCGCATCAATCTCAGCATGCCGAGCGTACCCGGCCGGCCGCCATAAAGTTCGGCCATGGCGCGGATCAGGCGCGCGGCCTCGAAGAGCACATAGAGGAGATCGACGATGGCGCGGGGGCTGACGGCCGTCACGATCGAAACACGCTTGGAAGAATTGACGATCAGCGCTCGGGCGCGGCGATCCAGCGGGCCAAGCAGCTCGCGCTCGGCAAGCGCAATCAGATGCGGAGGGTCGATGACGTCACCTTCGGTTGCCTTCAGCGTCGCGCGGCCCTTGGCGGTTTCCGGCTTGTTGCCGAGCAGGCCGGTGAGCCGGGAAACGACGGCGCGAGCCCTGGCCGGACGGGTTTCGAGGATAGCGGCATCGGCCTCCGCCTTGATGGTCTGCACCGCGGCAAGCCGCATCATGCCTGCCGTCTCCCTGATGACGATGGCGATGACGGCAAGGATGCCGACCGCAAGCACGGCAAGCGCGGCATAACCCAGCCAGTCGGCGCGGCTGAAGAGGTCGCGGATCAATTGGTCGGTCCAGAGACCGAGGGCGAGCGACAGCAGAATGCCGAAGGCGCCGGCGGCTATGCTGGCAAAGGACGTATGGCGCTTGCGGGGTGTCGCAACCGGCAGCGAGCTCAGATCCTGCTCCGGATTGAGGAAAGGATCTTCCTCGTCTGGCGTCAGCACCACTTCGCCGGAGAAACTTGCCGGCTTGCGACGTTCCGTCTGCGGGATTTCGGGTGCCGCGTCGTCGTCCTCATAGGTGAAGGCGGCTGGTGCCCGGCGTGGCACGTTGGGCGGATCGATCGGCGGCTTGCTCATGCGAGACGGTCTCCGAACAGGAACTGCATGGCGCGGTCGAGGCGGATATGAGGCACGGACAGTTTTACGCCGCCGCTGGTTTGTTCGAGCTGCGGCGGTCGGAAGCGTACGACATTGATGTCGGGCAGCTCAACAGAGCTGTCGCCGGCTTCGATGCGTTCAAACAGGGTTTCGGGATTTTCCGGCAAATCGCCGGGGAAGATCGCCGTCTTTCGCTCGCCGTCGAAAGTCTCGCCAGCGATCTTTTCACCGGCCATGGGCGTGCCGACGATGACCGGCAGGTCTTGGCCATCGCCGCGCACGGTGGCTTCGCGCGTTGCGCGCACGGAAGCGAGCGCCATGACATCGATGCCGGCGCCGGCCATGCCGATGCGGTCTATGGCGCGATCGACGAGGCGGCGCGTCAGCCGGTCCAGCCGATCATGGCTTTCATGATGCAGATGGTCAGCCTTGGTGGCGGCGACCAGCACGCGGTCGATGCGCCGGCCAAGCAATGAAGAGAGGATTGAATTGGTGCCGGGGCGAAAGCAGGCGAGCACGTCAGTGAGGGCGCGCTCCAGATCCTGCACTGCTTCGGGGCCGCGGTTCATCGCCTGCAATGCGTCGACCAGCACAATCTGCCGGTCGAGACGAGCGAAATGTTCGCGGAAGAAGGGTTTGACGACGACAGACTTATAGGCCTCGTATCGGCGTTCCATCATCGCCCAGAGCGAGCCGCGTTCGGGCCGGCCTTCAGCGGGCAGGGCAAGCGGTGCGAAGGTTAGCGCAGGCGACCCATCGAGATCGCCGGGCAACAGAAAACGACCGGGGGGCAGAGTGGAAAGCGATCGCTCATCGGCCTTGCAGGCCTTCAGATAGTCGGCAAAGCTTGTTGCGAGGCCGCGAGCGACCATTTCATCGGCGGACGCATTGATGTCGGTTGCCCTGGTCAGCGCCAGCCAGGCGCTCGACAGTTCGGCGCGGATGCCGGCCGCTGCAAGCGCAATCGTCTCCTCGCTGAAGGTGCGGAAATCCTTGCCGAGCAGCGGCAGGTCGAGCAGCCACTCGCCCGGATAATCGACGATATCGATCGACAGGCGGCCGG
The DNA here is from genome assembly GCF_014195325.1 of Rhizobium sp. BK650. Taxonomy (GTDB): domain Bacteria; phylum Pseudomonadota; class Alphaproteobacteria; order Rhizobiales; family Rhizobiaceae; genus Rhizobium. Next base: position 562,995 of record NZ_JACIBK010000003.1, read on the forward strand.
GCGAGAACATGCGTGTCCAGGAACTGGCGCTCTGATAGTCCATTGTGATGCGCAGTTCGGAGATAGCGCGCGTCGAATCCGGCCAGATGCGCTCCTTTACCAGCGCATGGATGTGATCCTCATATTGGAAGCGCGGCACGGCATCATCGGGCTGCGGCTCGAGGCGCACCGCCGAAACGCGGCCGGATTGTACCGCCTCGAAGAGCGGCAGGCGACCGCCATGCAGGAGATTATGGACCAGCGAAGAAATGAACACGGTCTTGCCGGAGCGGGAAAGGCCGGTAACACCGAGTCGGATGGTCGGGTTGACGAGGCCGCTGGCACGGTCTGCAAGATTATCCAGCGCGATCAGCGCATCGTCGGCTAAGGATGTCAGGCGTGGCGGCAAATCGGGATCCCTGATGGCACTGATCGCAATATAGGCCCGCAATATAGGAAAGGGCGCCGGCTTGAAAAAGACGCGGCGCAAAAGAGCTTGGAGTTCTCCTAGTCTATTATTAAATCGACGAGACGCCAGGCCGCAGTCGTCGCGACGTAGTCGATGACAGCAAGACCGGCGGTGGGGAAGCCTGACGGCAAGGAGGCTGCCATCGCCTTTTGGCCGATCAACGCCTGCAGGGCCTGCTCCATGGTCGGGTTATGGCCGACGAGCATGACGCTTGCCGCATCCTGTGCATCGATAATTTCGAGATAGGTATCGACCGAGGCGTTGTAGAGCGTATCGACAAAGCGCATATCGAGGGTTTCGCCCATGGCTCGATGCACGGCCTCTGCGGTGTCGCGGCAGCGGAGTGCGGTCGAGCTGATCAGGATATCGGGGCGATAGCCCTTATCGGCAGCGCGGTCGGCAACGATCTCGGCATCGCCAAAACCCTTCTCGCTCAGCGGACGATCGAAATCACGCTGTCCAGGCTCTGCCTGGGCAGCTTGAGCATGACGGAGGAGGTAGATCCGATGGGGTGGAGGCAGGAGGGCGGCCATGGGCAAATCCAGCTTCGAACGGAGCCTTTTCAGTAGCGGTTGCGGTCCGGCAACGTCAACTGTCGAAAGGGTTTCACGAGCGGAAAAGGGCGACCGCGACAGGGCACGACGAATGTGAAGCGCGAATCGCCATTCGGAATAACGATGACAAAATAGACTCTTAGCCTAAATTTATGACAGATTTAAAAATCTGTTTACCTGTCTTATTTGGCTTGAATCGCCAATAGCGCTTGGGATATACACCCCGCCAGATGAGATGTTCTTCAGGAGAATCGCGTTGAGTGAGAAGATCGATCTTAGCAATTATGTTCCCTCGGAAGACGAGGAGTTCATGAACACGAACCAGCGTGCTTATTTCAGAGCCAAGCTGATCGCCTGGAAAAACGATATCCTTAGAGAAGCGCGCGAAACACTCGACCATCTGGCTGAAGAGAGCGCAAACCACCCGGATCTTGCAGACCGTGCATCCTCCGAAACCGACCGGGCAATCGAACTTCGTGCGCGCGACCGTCAGAGAAAGCTGATCTCCAAGATCGATGCAGCGCTGCAGCGCATTGAAGATGGCACCTACGGCTACTGCGAAGAAACCGGCGAGCCGATCGGCCTCAAGCGTCTCGACGCCCGCCCGATCGCCACGCTGTCGATCGAGGCGCAGGAACGCCACGAGCGTCGCGAAAAGGTTTATCGGGACGAATAATTGCTTTCAGACCGGACATGAAAAAGGCACCGCGAGACGAATCGCGGTGCCTTTTTGTTTTGGTGCTTGCCGCGTTGGATGGCCGGATATCCCGGGCTTTACTTGTCCCTGTTAACGCTCATTTCGCCGAATATACGAGCGACTTCCTTCTGAAGTGCTGCGTCCGCACCTGATATCGGAGCCATTTCAGGGTCGCGACGCGGCATTGAGCCAGGCTGGGGAGGGCCAGGCTGCGAGGAACCGGGCTGCGGCGCAGGGCGGACCGAGGATGCGTTCGGTGCCGAAACCACGCGCTCGGCAGCAGGATTGGCCGATATTTCCTCATCGAGAATACGCTGGAAATCCCTACGGATAGCGGCCGATTCCAGGTCGCCGTCGTTCGTATCTACCGGCGCCCCGCGCGAAACATTCGGAATGCTCTGGGCCGGCGGCGCTGAAATCTCCGGCTCGATGCGCTGCTGCGGCAGCACGCGCTGGCGGGCTGCATCGAGAATATCGGCGGCATTCGCCGCATCGGTCAGTGGAGCAGGACGTTCGGGCTGGCGCTGCTGAACCTGAGCCAAACGCTGCGTGTCGTCGCGCTCGGCTGTGAGTGGCGCAGTGAAGACCTGCGGCGTCGGCGCCTGCTGGGCCGCATGTTGGCTCGACGTTTGCTGCGCGGAGGTATGCTGGGCTGCCATGGGCGGCGTGACGGCGGGAGCAGCGACCGTCGGCTCAGGACGCTGACGGACCGGCTCGGCCGGCGGCGCGATAACAGGGGCAGGCGCCTGGTTATAGGGTTCGAAATCGCGCTCGGTGGTCGCGACCATAGGCGGTGCAACGGGCTGTGGCCGCGGCTGTGGGGCCGCCGGCGGTTCGCGGAGCGGGACGGCGGCTGGACGCTCGTTGACAATTGGGCGCTCCTGGACGATCGGACGCTCCTCGACAGGCTGCGGGCGGAACTCTGCGACCGTCTCTGCCTCAGTTTCCGGCAGGATGCGGCTCTCGATGACGATGTCGGTGGGACCGCCAATCATCACGAGATGTTCGACATTATCGCGCCGCACGAGCACCAGGCGTCGGCGTGCATCGACTGCAGCAGCATCGAGCACCTGCAGGCGCGGCTGCCGGTTACGGCCGCCGCGGACGAAGGGCGAGGGCGCACGGCTGCGCAGAAACCACAAGACAAGAATGAGCAGGATGAGCGCAATGCCGACACCACCGGCGGCAAGCAAGAAGCGGCTACCGTAAGCCCCTACAACATCATCGAACATAGGCACTCACTCCATTTCGCATATGGTATAACAGACGACTTTTCCGCTCCTTAGGCAAGAGCCGGCCGGTCTGTCCAGTCACCGGCGAAGGCGATTTCGTGTTGTGCAACCTATTTGACGGAACGGGGTTAGAAGCCCCCCTGGCCCAAGTGCTGCAGTCAGACAAGGTGAGGCTTTAGCGCCAAAGTGGCGCGTTTGCCTGTGAATTCAAGCAGTCTGACGGAAGCCTGCTGTTTTTGAGGGCGCAGCAAGTTGATAAGAAGAAAAAGAATGCCTGATTCCCGCTTCGCGACGGTGTTACAAGCGCGGCAGGTCGGGCGTATGTGAGGAATAGATGACGAAATCGCGTCAGGTCGACGACTATAACGCGCCGCTTGTGGATCGTGGGGGGCGTTCGGGCACGGCGATACGCATCATTCTGCTGGCAATCGTGCTGATTGCGGCGGCGGCAGCCTTCGTCTTCTTCAAGGATTCGCTCGGCAACGAGCTGGTGCTCGGCGGTCTCGGCGTGCTCGCCATGGTCGGCATCTTTTTCCTTGTTTCTTCGGTGATCGGCTTCATCGAGGTCATGCCGCAGCGTCAGTCCGACAGCCTGGCGCGCGCCTTCCTCAACAGCCATCCCGACGGCTCGCTGATTACAGATGACAGGGGCCGCATCGTTTATGCCAATGCGGCTTACGGCGCGCTGACAGGCGCCCGCAAAGCGACCGAGGTGCAGACGCTGGAAACGCTGTTGTCGCGTCACCGCGAATCGAACGAGGCGCTTTACAGGCTGGTGAACGGGCTGCGCGAGGGCCGGGAAGGGCGCGAGGAATTCCGCCTGCTGCGCGCCGTCGGACCGGGCAGTAGTGCCGGCGCCCACTGGTATCGCCTGAAGGCGCGGCTGCTGAAGCCGGAAGAGGGCGACGGCAAGCCGCTGCAGATCTGGCAGATCACCGACATTACTGCCGAGCGCGAAGATCAGGAGCGCTTCTTCAAGGAATTGCAGAACGCGATCGACTACCTCGATCACGCGCCGGCAGGCTTCTTCTCTGCCGGACGCAAGGGCGAGATTTTCTATCTAAACGCCACGCTTGCCGAATGGCTGGGTCTCGACCTCACCAAATTCATACCGGGCTCGATGAATATCGGCGATCTCGTCGCGGGCGAGGGGCTGGCGCTGATCCAGTCGGTGCAGGCCGAGCCCGGTTTGAAGAAGACCGTGACGCTGGATCTCGACCTGCGCAAATCGAACGGCCAGAGCCTGCCTGTGCAAATCATCCATCGCGTCACCTCCATGCGCGACGGCGCGCCCGGCGAAAGCCGCACGATTGTGCTGACTCGCGAAGCAGGTCAGGAGAACGAGCAGTCCGCCTCGGCAGCTGCCATGCGCTTCACCCGCTTCTTCAACAATACGCCGATGGCGATCGCTTCCGTGGACGGCAAGGGAAAGATCCTGCGCACCAATGCGCCTTTCCTGAAACTCTTTTCCAATATCGTCTCGCGTGACGACCTGGAGCGCGACGCGCTCTTGGAAACGATCGTGCAGGAGAGCGACCGGCCGCAGATTGCCGCAGCGCTTGCCGCCGCCAAGGACCGGCAAGGCGATATCGCGCCGATCGATTCCCGCACGCCGACCGACGACGCGCGCTTCTTCCGCTTCTACGTGAATGCCGTGATCGACCAGAGCGACGAGGCGCCGGAGGAGGCGGCCATTGTCTATGCCGTCGAAGTGACCGAGCAGAAGGCGCTGGAAGCGCAGATGGCGCAGACGCAGAAGATGAATGCAGTCGGCACGTTGGCCGGCGGCATCGCTCATGATTTCAACAACGTGCTGACGGCAATCCTGCTTTCCTCCGATCACCTGCTCCTGCAGGCGCGGCCCGCGGATGCGAGCTTTGCGGACCTGATGGAGATCAAGCGCAACGCCAACCGCGCGGCGGTGCTGGTGCGCCAGCTGCTTGCCTTTTCGCGCAAGCAGACGATGCGGCCGACGGTCTTGAACCTCACCGATGTCGTCGGCGACCTGCGCATGCTGGTCGACCGGCTGCTTTCAGGCACCAATGTCAAGCTCGACGTCGAATATGGCCGCGATCTCTGGCCGGTCAAAACCGACCTTTCTCAGTTCGAGCAGGTGCTGATCAATCTCTGTGTCAATGCGCGCGATGCCATGCCGCAGGGCGGCACGCTGACGCTGCGCACCCGCAACCTTCCGGCCGCAGAAGTCGCCGCCTTCAATTATTCCTATATGCCGCATGAGGACATGGTGCTGGTGGAGGTGACCGATACCGGCACGGGCATTGCGCCAGAAATCATGGACAAGATCTTCGAGCCTTTCTTCACGACGAAGGAAGTGGGCAAGGGCACAGGCCTCGGCCTCGCCATGGTCTATGGCATCGTCAAGCAGTCGGGCGGCTATATCCAGCCGGAATCAGAAGTCGGCAAGGGCACGACATTCCGCATCTTCCTGCCGCGCCATATCGTCGAGCCGGCAGTTGCCGCTGAAGCCGAAGCCGCCGATCAAGCCGTTGCGGCGGGCGGTGCAAACGTCGTGGAACTGGTCCAGCCGCAGCAGCCGGAAGACCTGACCGGCTCGGCCGTCATCCTGCTTGTGGAGGACGAAGAGGCCGTACGGCGCGGCGGCAAGCGCATGCTGGAAACGCGCGGCTATACGGTCCATGAGGCGGGGTCAGGCGTCGAAGCTCTCGAGATCATGGAGGAGCTGGAAGGCAAGGTGGACATCGTCGTCTCCGACGTCGTCATGCCCGAGATGGACGGACCGTCGCTGCTGCGCGAATTGCGCAAGAAATATCCCGACCTGAAGTTCATCTTCGTGTCGGGTTACGCCGAGGATGCATTTGCCCGCAACCTGCCGCCGGAAGCCAAGTTCGGCTTCCTGCCGAAGCCGTTCTCGCTGAAGCAGCTGGCCGTGGTGGTGAAAGAGACGCTGGATAGCTGAGTGCTTTAGGTAGTCGGTGAGGGGGTGCCGCGCGGGACAACCTATCGCAAGATAGTAGTCCGCGAGACAGCCGTTTAAAGGGCGGGACCAGTCCGCCCATCATCATTTACTCGCCAAGCGCCACGGCAATCTCCGCCGCCAGTCGCGCGTTGTTCTCCACCAGCGCGATATTCGTCTTCAGGCTTTGGCCATCCGTCAGATCGAAGATCGTGCTCAGCAGGTAAGGCGTTACCGCCTTGCCGGTGATTTCGTCACGCTCGGCGCTGTCGAGCGCGCGCTCGATATAGATTTCCATCTCCTCGCGAGCGATTTCATCAGCCTCCGGAACCGGATTGGCGATCAGCATGCCGCCCTCAATGCCAAGCTGTTCGCGGGTCGTCTGGAAATTGGCGATCGCGGCAGGGCTGTTGAGCGTCAGGGGGCTGCGGATGCCGGATGAGCGCGACCAGAAGGCCGGGAATTCGTCGCTCTCATACGTGACAACGGGCACGCCGCGGGTTTCCAGCACTTCCAGCGTCTTCGGAATATCGAGGATGGCCTTAGCGCCGGCGCAGACGACGATGACGCCGGTGCGGGCGAGCTCTTCGAGGTCAGCGGAGATATCGAATGTTTCTTCGGCGCCGCGATGTACGCCGCCGATGCCGCCGGTCGCGAAGACCTTGATGCCGGCCAGCTCCGCTGCAATCATCGTGGCGGCAACGGTCGTCGCACCGGTGCGGCGCTCAGCGATCGCAAAGGCGATATCGGCGCGCGAGACCTTCATCACGTCCTTGGCCCTGGCGAGCTGTTCCAGTTCGGAAGCCTCCAGGCCGATATGCAGCGTGCCGTGGATGACCGCGATGGTGGCGGGAACGGCACCCTGGTCGCGGATGATCGCTTCGACGCTGCGCGCCATCTCGATATTGCCGGGGTAGGGCATGCCGTGGGTGATGATGGTCGATTCGAGCGCCACGATCGGTGCGCCGCGCTGCTTGGCGGCGGCCACTTCCTTGGAATAGGAGATCGGCAGAAGGGGCGAGATGGGTTTGGTCATGATCCGTATCCGTTTATCGATGTTGCCGCTTCATTGCAGAATTCTCGCCGCCGGGACAAGCGAAAGCGTGTCACGAAGAAGGTTCGGTGCGAGATTTTCGTTCACCGCATGCCGCGACTGGACGGTGAGGGCTGCTGCCGCAGCACCATGGCGGACCGCTTCTTCGAGCGGATGGCCCTGCATCAAAGCAGACAGTGTGCCCGCCGCAAGCGAATCTCCCGCACCAGTGACATCGGCCACATCGTCGGAGATCGGCGGCTGCAGGAGAAGTGCGCGACCGTCCTTGAAGGCGACAAGCTCGCGCTGGCCGCGGGTGACGACCGCTCCGCCAACGCCAACGTCACCGAGTAGGGAAGGCCACGCGGACGCATCCTCCGGCCGGTGGCCGACAAGGGCTGCAGCCTCGGCCTCATTCATGAAGAGATAGTCGATGCCTCCGAGGCAGGGCAGGAGGCGCACGACCTTGGCCGGTGAAATGGCAATTGCCGCGACCCGCTTGCCGAGCGCCTTGGCTCTTGCGACGATCGCGGCTGCCGTTTCCTCCGGCAGGTTGGCATCGAAGAGGATGAAATCGGTGGCGGCGAAGGCCTCGCGCACCCAGCGGATCGACAGGCGGCGCGGCACGAAGAAGCGGTAGAGCTCCATGTCGGCCAGTGCGATTACCAGATTGCCATCCTTCTCAATGATCGCGGTATAGCTTGGCGTCTTGCGGTCGAGGAAGACGAAAGGACGGTCGTTGATCCCTGCAAAATCGGCCGCCTCGCTCACCATCTCGCCGATCGGATCGCCGCCGCGCGGGGAAATCATCGTCACGTCGAAGCCGAGGCGGGCGAGATTGCGGGCCGCGTTGAAGCCGCCGCCACCTGGTTCCTCGAACCAGGTTCCAGGATTGCTGGCGCCAGGGGCCGTCTCGCCGGAAATGCGGCCGCGGCGATCGATATGGGCGCCGCCGAGGACAAGAATCTTGCCGTTCATTTCTGCACCTCGAAAGCGAATCGAATGCGGCGCGAAGCGGCAGGATTCAGTGCCTGCAGAACATTAAGCCGTTGCTTTGCATCGATAAAACAAAAATAGAACACAGGCCTTTTTACCTTTTTCTTTCAATTATTTGCAACCCCATTGCGAAATAAGAACAAATCAGGTACAAACTTCGCATCAGCGGCGACATTGCTAGAGCAGCGTCAATAACCTAAAGGTGGATCGAATGTCTCAGAATTCATTGCGGCTCGTAGAGGACAAATCGGTGGACAAAAGCAAGGCGCTCGAAGCGGCACTCTCACAGATCGAGCGGTCGTTCGGCAAGGGCTCGATCATGAAACTCGGCTCGAACGAGAACATCGTCGAGATCGAAACGGTTTCCACAGGTTCGCTCAGCCTCGATATCGCCCTCGGCATCGGCGGTCTGCCGAAGGGTCGTATCATCGAGATCTACGGTCCGGAAAGCTCCGGTAAGACGACGCTCGCTCTGCAGACCATTGCGGAGTCTCAGAAGAAGGGCGGCATCTGCGCCTTCGTCGACGCCGAACATGCGCTCGATCCGGTCTATGCCCGCAAGCTTGGCGTCGATCTGCAGAACCTGCTGATCTCCCAGCCCGATACCGGCGAACAGGCGCTCGAAATCACCGATACGCTGGTGCGCTCCGGCGCGATCGACGTTCTCGTCGTCGACTCGGTCGCAGCATTGACGCCGCGCGCCGAAATCGAGGGCGAAATGGGAGACAATCTGCCTGGCATGCAGGCCCGCCTGATGAGCCAGGCGCTGCGCAAGCTGACGGCGTCGATCTCCAAGTCGAATACGATGGTGATCTTCATCAACCAGATCCGCATGAAGATCGGCGTCATGTTCGGTTCGCCCGAGACAACGACGGGCGGTAACGCTCTGAAATTCTACGCCTCCGTCCGCCTCGATATCCGCCGTATCGGCCAGGTGAAGGAGCGCGAAGAAGTGATCGGCAACCAGACGCGCGTCAAGGTCGTCAAGAACAAGATGGCGCCTCCCTTCAAGCAGGTCGAATTCGACATCATGTATGGCGAGGGCGTCTCCAAGACCGGCGAACTCATCGACCTCGGCGTCAAAGCCGGCATCGTCGAGAAATCCGGTGCCTGGTTCTCCTATAACAGCCAGCGTCTCGGCCAGGGCCGTGAAAATGCCAAGATTTTCCTGCGCGACAATCCGGATCTCGCCCGCGAGATTGAAACGGCGCTGCGCCAGAATGCCGGCCTGATCGCCGACCGCTTCCTGCAGAATGGCGGCCCCGATGCTGGCGATGATGCTGGCGATGGCGACATGTAATCCAGCCTGAGCACATAACGAATTCGAACCGGCCGCATTCCCTCACGAGAATGCGGCCGGTTTTGTTTGTTGCTGGACAGTGGCAAGGTCGGACGATAAAAGCCGATGGATTTAATTTTACCTGCCTGTTGGCAGCATCGAAGGGCATGAAATGAGCGGTGTAAACGATATCCGGTCGACCTTCCTCGACTACTTCAAGAAGAACGGCCACGAGATCGTTCCATCGAGCCCGCTCGTGCCGCGCAATGACCCGACACTGATGTTCACCAATGCCGGCATGGTGCAGTTCAAGAACGTTTTCACCGGCCTGGAAAAGCGCCCCTATTCGACGGCGACAACCTCGCAGAAGTGCGTGCGCGCCGGTGGCAAGCATAATGACCTCGACAATGTCGGCTATACCGCACGTCACCTGACCTTCTTCGAAATGCTCGGCAACTTCTCGTTCGGCGACTATTTCAAGGAGAATGCGATCGAGCTTGCCTGGAAGCTCGTCACCGAAGGTTTCGACTTGCCCAAGAACCGCCTGCTGGTCACGGTCTATTCCGAAGACGAGGAAGCGGCGACGCTTTGGAAGAAGATCGCCGGTTTCTCCGACGACAAGATCATCCGCATCCCTACCTCGGACAATTTCTGGCAGATGGGCGATACCGGCCCCTGCGGTCCGTGCTCTGAAATCTTCATCGACCAGGGCGAGAATGTCTGGGGCGGCCCTCCCGGTTCGCCGGAAGAGGATGGCGACCGGTTCCTGGAATTCTGGAATCTGGTCTTCATGCAGTTCGAACAGACCGAGCCCGGCGTGCGCAACCCGCTGCCGCGTCCGTCGATCGATACCGGCATGGGCCTGGAACGCATGGCCTGCATCCTGCAGGGCGTCCAGAGCGTCTTCGACACCGACCTGTTCCGCACGCTGACCGGCACGATTGAAGATGCTGTTGGCGTCAAGGCCGAGGGCAGTGCCAGCCACCGCGTCATTGCCGACCATCTGCGTTCGTCCGCCTTCCTGATCGCCGACGGCGTGCTGCCCTCAAATGAGGGCCGCGGCTACGTGCTGCGCCGTATCATGCGCCGCGCCATGCGCCACGCCCAGCTTCTCGGCGCCAAAGAGCCGCTGATGTACAGGTTGTTGCCGACGCTGGTACAGGAGATGGGCCGCGCCTATCCGGAACTGGTGCGCGCAGAAGCGCTGATCTCCGAGACGCTGAAGCTTGAGGAAAACCGTTTCCGCAAGACGCTGGAGCGCGGCCTGTCGCTTCTGTCTGACGCAACGGCCGACCTTTCCAAGGGCGACATGCTGGACGGCGAGACCGCCTTCAAGCTCTACGACACCTATGGTTTCCCGCTCGACCTGACGCAGGACGCGCTGCGCGCCCGCGAAATCGGCGTCGACATCTCCGGCTTCACCGATGCGATGGAACGCCAGAAGGCCGAGGCCCGCTCGCACTGGGCCGGCTCCGGCGAGAAGGCCACCGAAACCGTCTGGTTCGAGCTCAAGGAAAAGCACGGCGCGACTGAGTTCCTCGGCTACGACACCGAGACTGCCGAAGGCGTGGTGCAGGCGATCGTCAAGGAAGGCGCCGTCGCAACCGAAGCCAAGGCCGGCGACAAGGTCCAGATCGTCGTCAACCAGACGCCGTTCTATGGCGAGTCCGGCGGCCAGATGGGCGATACCGGCGTGATCTCTTCCGACCACGGCAAGATCGAGATCTCGGATACGCAGAAGAAGGGCGAGGGCCTGTTCGTGCATCTGGGCGCTGTGATCGAAGGCGTGATCAAGGCCGGCGAAGCTGTCGCGTTGACGGTGGATCATGCCCGCCGCTCGCGCCTGCGCGCCAACCACTCGGCCACCCATCTGCTGCATGAGGCGCTGCGCGAAGTGCTCGGTACTCACGTTGCGCAGAAGGGTTCGCTGGTCGCGCCCGAGCGCCTGCGCTTCGACGTTTCGCATCCGAAGCCGATGACTGCAGAAGAGCTCAAAGTCGTCGAAGAGATGGCCAATGAGATCGTGCTGCAGAATGCGCCGGTCACCACCCGCCTGATGAGCGTCGATGATGCCATCGGGGAAGGCGCAATGGCGCTCTTCGGTGAAAAGTACGGCGATGAAGTCCGTGTCGTTTCGATGGGCACGGGCCTTCATGGCGCGAAGAAGGACAAGCCTTATTCGGTCGAGCTCTGTGGCGGCACGCATGTTTCGGCTACCGGCCAGATCGGCCTAGTGCGCATCCTGGGCGAAAGCGCTGTCGGTGCGGGCGTTCGCCGTATCGAAGCGGTCACCGGTGAATCCGCGCGCGAATATCTCGCCGAACAGGACGATCGGGTGAAGACGCTCGCTGCTTCGCTGAAGGTGCAGCCGTCGGAAGTTCTTGGCCGTGTCGAGGCGTTGATGGATGAACGCCGCAAGCTCGAAAAGGAACTGGCTGATGCCAAGCGCAAGCTCGCCATGGGCGGCGGGCAGGGCGGCTCTGCCGATGCCGTGCGCGACGTAGCCGGCATCAAGTTCCTTGGCAAGGCCGTGGCCGGCGTCGACCCGAAGGACCTCAAGGGGCTTGCCGATGACGGCAAGGCCAGCATCGGCTCCGGCGTCGTGACGCTGATCGGCGTATCCGAAGATGGCAAGGCAAGCGCGGTCGTGGCCGTGACGCCCGATCTCGTCAGCCGTTTCAGCGCCGTCGATCTGGTGCGCGTTGCCTCTGCAGCCCTTGGCGGCAAGGGCGGCGGTGGTCGTCCCGACATGGCCCAGGCCGGCGGCCCCGATGGCGCCAAAGCTGACGAGGCGCTTGAGGCCGTTGCGGCGGCACTCGCAAGCTGAACTCGCACATGGACTGATTGCAAAGGCGGGATGTGTTCCCCAGCCACTCACCTAAATGTGGAATCGGTAAAGTTTTACGGTTTCGCGTTGCTGTCCGTCAGCGAAAAAGACTTAAAATCCTATCGTTAGACAGAAAGCCCGGAACGCAAAGCATGAGCAATTTCAGTCCATCCCAAGCCTTTGCTGATTTTTTCTTTTTTGCCATCGACCACGGCTTCGCGAGTGTTGAAGATGGTGGGGGGCCGCTTATTCCTTTCACAGTCCTTGTGGACACGGCGGGTCAAAGAAAGCTCACTCGCTTTGCCATGGGCAAGCTCGAAGATGGTGTTCAAGCTGCCAAGAATAGTGTCGCGTCGACTGGAGCGGTTGCGATGTACGCAATAGCTTGGGACGGCTTCATCACACTTGAGGGACGCAAATGGGATGCTATTTGCGTGGAAGCTGGCGAGGCTCAAGCCGAATTGGGCGTGCTATTCTGTCAGCGATATACTACGGCGAAGAAGGGACTGCTTCGAAGAACCCGCTCAGTGCGAGTGGGCAACCCGGCACTTATCGAGAGACCCCCGTCCCGATTGTGGGTTGGCAGTGGGCTGTAGTCGTCGGCAGCTACATCTCTATCCCGTGGAAGCGCTTGTCACGTAATACGGTGTCTGTTGGTTCCCTGTCGACCTACCACTGATCTTCCACATCAGCGGCGAGCCGAAGTTTGGACAATGCGGCTTTTTCTGAAGAAATCTCCGGCACGAGCAATACCCCGATAACCGACGGTAGAGAGGGTATTGCTGAATGTGGTCGTAATGATTCCACATTTAGGTTAGGGGCTGGGATGTATTCCCGCCTTTTCTTTTTGGGCGAGCGTCGCTTTTGTTATGCGTGGACTCGTTCGGAGCGCGACGAGGCACAGACCTCCTGCGTGTCATGAGAAGTCCGCAGGATTTGTCAAATCGGGCTATGCTTTGCTGCAGCCGATCGATTTGCAAAGGGTTTGACATGGTGGGTGAAACGGCATGGGCGCTTTACGAGAACCGTCTGAGACGAGTCTCGGCCTATATCTACGATCATCTCGATGAGGATCTGGATATGGAGCGGCTGGCTGAAATCGCCTGCCTGTCGAGCTATCACTGGCACCGGATCTATCGGGCGATTTACGGCGAGACGCTCGCGGCAACCGTCAAGCGGCTACGGCTGCATCGCGCGGCGGGCGATATCGTCCGCACGGATCTTGCGGTCAGCGAGATTGCGAAGCGATCAGGCTATCCCAATCTCCATTCCTTCAACCGCATCTTCAAAACGGCCTATGGAATGCCGCCGGCACGCTACCGGAAAGAGGGAAGCCACACAGTCTTCGAACCCTCAATCTCCGAAAAGGCTCAAGCCATGTTTGATGTCACCCTGAAAACCATCCCGCCGCTCGAACTCGTCGGCGTTCCCCATACCGGCTCCTATATGGAGATCGGTAAGGCCTTCGAGACGCTGTTCGGCACGCTCTTTGCCCGTGGACTGGCAAAGGCCGAGATGCGGATGATCGGAGTCTATCTCGACGATCCCGATCTCGTGCAGCCCGAGAGCCTGCGTTCCGTCGCCTGTATCGCGGCAGGTGAGGAGACGACCGCCAATGCGCCGCTGGAACGGCGCGTGCTGGAAGGGGGCGATTATGCCGTGCTGCATCACAAGGGACCTTATGCCGATATGTATAAAGCCTATCAGTGGCTCTATGCCCAGTGGCTGCCTGCCTCCGGCCGGCAGATCCGGGATCGCGTGATGTTCGAGGAATATCTCAACAATCCGCGCGAAGTCGCGCCGACCGAACTCAGGACGGATATCTATATGCCCCTTGCCTGAGCGAAACCTTCAGGCGGCTTGCATGGCCTTCGCCGCCTCTTCATCCAGCGCGGTTGCGCGTTTAAAGGCATCGCGTTCGGAAAGTCGGCCGAAATAGTCGACGAAGGCCTGTCGTTTTTCGATACTGCCGAAGGCGAGGCCCCAGCCGATATGCGAGCCAACGTAAACGTCGGCTGCCGTGAAGCGCTTGCCGGCAATATAGGGGGAGGCGGCCGAAACCGCCTTCTCCAATGTGCCCATCACATCGCCGAAGGAGCCGCAGCCGGCCATGCGCAGCCGTTCCTGCGGGATTTCGAAACCGAGCGCCTTCAGCGTGACGGCAGCTTCCAGTGGCCCGGCGGCGAAGAACATCCAGCGGTAATAATCGGCGCGTTCATCGGGCTGCGGCGCGAGGCCTGCTTGCGGAAACGCGTCCGCAAGATACGCACAGATCGCTGCGCATTCCGTCACGATCGTCTTCCTGTGACGGATCGCCGGCACCTTGCCCATCGGGTTGACGGACAGATAGTCCGGCTCCTTCATCGTCCCGCCGAAGGTCAGGATTTCGGTATGATATGGTACGCCGGTTTCTTCCAGCATCCATCGCGCTATCCGGCCGCGCGACATCGGATTGGTGTAGAAGGTGATTTCCTCGGTCATCCTGCTCTCCTTTATCCCATGCTCTTTTCGTAGCATTGGCGCGCGAGATTTCAACCTTTGGGGCGGGCGGCGCCTTTACGGCCGCGCGAGGAATGATTTCAGTCGAAGGGGGCAATTCGCCAGCACCCGTCTGACCATGAGGCGAGCGAAAACGCTGATTATAGTGCTGGGTCTGGGTCTCGAGTAACGCGAGATCGAGATAGAAGACGATCATATCCTGGCCCTCACGACGGGCAAGCAGCCTTACAAGTTGCAGGAATTCGGGGACGAAACTCTTCTTGGCCATCAGAACCTCCATGCCTAGGCGAGTTTCTGAATAGGTCCTGCAACTTACGCGAGGCTTACTTGCTAAAGCTATTGCTAATTTAGAATCTGGAAGCGCTGACCGGCAACAAAAAACCCGGCACAATGGCCGGGTCTTTCGATCTCTATCCTGATAGGGCTCAGGCCATTGCGGCCTGCAAGTTCTGATCGATCTTGTCGAGGAAAGCGGTGGTCGAGAGCCACGGCTGATCCGGGCCGATCAGCAGCGCCAGGTCCTTGGTCATGAAACCAGCCTCGACCGTGTCGACGCAGACCTTTTCGAGCGTCGAGGCGAACTTGGCCAGTTCGGCATTGTTGTCGAGCTTGGCGCGGTGTGCGAGGCCGCGGGTCCAGGCGAAAATCGAAGCGATCGAGTTCGTCGAGGTTTCCTGGCCCTTCTGATGCTGGCGGTAGTGGCGGGTCACCGTGCCGTGAGCGGCTTCGGCTTCGACCGTCTTACCATCGGGAGTCAGGAGAACCGAGGTCATCAAACCGAGCGAGCCGAAGCCCTGGGCAACCGTATCGGATTGGACGTCGCCGTCATAGTTCTTGCAGGCCCAGACGTAGCCGCCGGACCACTTGAGAGCGGACGCGACCATGTCATCGATCAGGCGGTGCTCGTAGGTGATGCCGATTTCGTCAAACTGTGCCTTGAATTCGGCTTCGTAGACTTCCTGGAAGATGTCCTTGAAGCGGCCGTCATAGGCCTTAAGGATGGTGTTCTTGGTCGACAGGTAGACAGGCCACTTGCGCATCAGGCCGTACATCATCGAAGCGCGGGCGAATTCGCGGATCGACTCGTCGAGGTTGTACATGGCCATGGCAACGCCGGCGCCCGGCGCGTTGAAGACTTCCTTTTCGATGACCGTGCCATCCTCGCCGACGAACTTGATCGTCAGCTTGCCCTTGCCGGGGAACTTGAAATCGGTTGCGCGATATTGGTCACCGAAGGCGTGACGACCAACAACGATCGGCTGCGTCCAGCCGGGAACGAGGCGGGGAACGTTGCGGCAGATGATCGGCTCGCGGAAGATGACGCCGCCGAGGATGTTACGGATCGTGCCGTTCGGGCTCTTCCACATTTCCTTGAGGTTGAATTCCTTCACGCGGGCTTCGTCCGGCGTGATCGTCGCGCACTTGATGCCGACACCGTACTTCTTGATGGCGTTGGCGGCATCGACCGTGACCTGGTCGTTGGTGGCGTCGCGGTTTTCGACCGAGAGGTCGTAATAGTCGATATCGAGGTCGAGATACGGATGGATCAGCTTATCCTTGATGAGCTGCCAAATGATGCGAGTCATTTCATCGCCGTCGAGATCGGCGACGGGATTGGCGACCTTGATCTTCTTCATGTATCTGCCTCGTAAGCTTTAAGAAAGGGACTGATATCCCGGGTGGGTGATGTGGGTCCGGAGCGCTATAGCATTGTGAGCCTGGAACGCAAAGCGGAACGGGTCGGACGCTGACGTTTTTGCCGCCATTGCCAAGTGCCGGAAAATGTCTAGTCTCGCCCGCATAAGCCCCCGAGTCCTGGACATTTTGCCATGAAGAAGATCGCCGCTCTGTTCGCCGGCCTTGCTGCCGCCATGTCTGTCGCGCCTGGCCTTGCGCTTGCGGCCGATGCGACTGCGCCGGTCAAGGAGATCATTGACGATACGAAGAAGAACTGGGCGAGCGACGTCAGCGACTGGATCGATATTTTCGGAGAGAACACGCTCGACCGGCTCTATAGCAAGGACTTCGGCGAAAAATACAAGGCAGCCGCCAAGAATCCGGCGGCGGACGAAGACGGCATTTCGCCGTTCGACTATGACGTGATCGTCAATGGTCAGGATGCTTGTCCGCTGCAGGATCTTTCCATCGACAACGGCCAGCCGGCAAACGGCGCGACCGAGGTGACGGTGAAATTCAAGGCGGCGACCTGCATGGAAGGCGCACCCAACAAAGACGAGTTCACGACCGTCCGTTTCGAGGTGATCGAGGAGAACGGCAAACCCGTGATCGACGACATCATGATTCAGGGCGAAGAGGGGCAGGGGCCGATCTCGCTGAAGGAGACCATGGTTCAGATCGCCAACGGCGAATGACTTCCTACGCCCTTGACTGACGACGTGACACAGGGTGATCACCTCTTTGGTGACACCCGGTGTGATTTGATTTCTGCTAGGGTGGCGGTATCTCGCTCTCGGCACTGCTCCGCGTCTGGCGCGCAAAGGGACTGGCAAGGGTGATTTTCGGGTTTGAGCTTCGAGACTGGCTGCTCGCCAACGACCCAGCACTTTCGCGCCTGCGCATGGGCTCGCGCGTTACACTGTCGATCATCCTCTCTTTCACAATCCTGCTTTTGATCGACAAGCTCATCGTGTCGTTGCCGACCGCCTCTTACGGTCTCGGCATCGTGCTGTCGATCGAAGGCGGCGTCGCCGTGCGTGACAAGGGCTCGACACGCCAGCTCATTACCCGCCTGCTCGGCTGTCTTGCGAGCCTGCTCGTCGTCGGCGTTGCGGCTGCGCTTGAGTCGCAACGCGTTCTCTCGGATTTCATTTTCCTCGTGGTGATCTTCCTTGCCTCGGCCGGCCGCGTCTATGGCCCGCGCGGCTTTGCCATCGGCATGTTCGCCTTCACCTCTTATTTCATGGGCTCCTATTTTCAGCCGAAGATCGCAGAACTGCCTCTGGTGCTGATCGGCCCCGTCGTCTCGGCACTTGTCAGCCACTGGGTGAGGGCAATGCTCTTGCCCGACAACTGGCGGCGCGATCTGCTGCGCTCGCTCGAGAGCGTGCGAGGCCGCATCAACCAGATTCTCTTTAAGCTCGCCGCCGTCGCTGCTAAAGGAAAGGTCGAGGACGCCGACCGGCAGGAACTGCGCCAGCTGGAAGACCGGCTGAAAGAAGTGGTGCTGATGGCCGAGAGCTTCATCCCGCGCCCGCCGGGCGGCGTCTTCGATGGTGCTTCGGCGCCCGCCGCAGAACTGGCGATCCGGCTGTTCGACGCGCATCTGGCAACGGAAAGCGCCTTCGTGCTGAGCTTTCAGAGCCCACCATCCATTGCGCTGGTCCATGCCGTGATCGAGGATGACACAGCCTCGTTGTCGGCTGAGGAAAAAGCAGTCGCTGAGATCGAAGGCCAGCCGCAGGGCGAGACAGCGCGTGCGGTGCTCTGGCTTGGTGCGGCGCGCCGGCAGCTGATGGAAACGATCGATGCCGGACGCAGGACGGATTTTGCCGAGATCGCTTCGGTCGATGAAACGAGCACATCCGCACCTATCGATTTTTCGCTGAAGAATCCGCTTATGCGCTCAGCGCTGCAAATTACACTGGCCTCGGCGATTGCCATGACGCTCGGCCTGGCGCTCTCTCGCGAACGCTGGTTTTGGGCGGTGCTCGCGTCCTTCCTCGTTTTCACCAATACCAATTCGCGTGGCGATACCGCCATCAAGGCGCTGCAGCGCTCGGTCGGCACATTGTTCGGCATTGCCTTCGGTCTCGTGCTGGCGACATTGCTGACAGGCCATATGGTGGTTGCACTAGCGGCTTCAATCGCCTGCGTTTTCCTTGCCTTCTACTTCCTGCAGATTTCCTATGCGACGATGACCTTCTTCATTTCGATCGTGCTCTGCCTGGTCTATGGCATGATGGGTGTGCTGACTTTCGACCTCCTGAAGTTACGACTTGAGGAGACGCTGATCGGGGCGGTAGCCGGAACGCTGGTCGCCTTCCTTGTCCTGCCGGCACGCACGCGCGAAACACTCGATACGGCGGTCGCCAAATGGTTCGACGCCCTAAAGGAGCTGCTCCTGGCCGCATCGGAGAAGAGGAGCCAGCCGGAGCTCATCGTCATCTCGCAGAAAGTCGATGCCTGCTATCGCGACATCACGCTTTCGGCGCGCCCGCTCGGCTCGACCTGGTCCATTGTCACCAGGCCGGGACAAATTCGCCAGACTCTGGCGATTTTCCTCTCAGTTACCTATTGGTCGCGCGTTCTGGCCCGCAATAATACCGCCGATTCCGTCGAGGAGGATCTCAAGGGGCGGATCACCGCAGATATCGGCCTTCTGGACAGATTTGCGCCGCGCGGATCGGAATGTTTCCTCGTCACTCGCAAGCAGATGCGGCACGTCAGCCGTCACCTGCCGCTGTGGCGCGAAGGGGCGCGGCTGGCGGTGGAAATGATCGGCTCGACGCTGGACCGGCTCTACCCCGAGGAGACACAGGACTTGCCGTTTGCGGCGGGCAAAGCTATTGCGCCCGTAAATCAGGAATAGGAAGCACATGGCGGGCACGAACAGCGAGCGTCAACTTTTGGCCGAAGGGCCAGTCATCATTCTGGTCGAGCCGCAGATGGGTGAGAATATCGGAATGGTGGCGCGTGCCATGGCGAATTTCGGCCTTGCCGATCTTCGCCTCGTCAATCCGCGCGACGGATGGCCGAATGAGAAGGCGCAAGCCGCAGCCTCCAAGGCCGATCATGTCATCGAAGGCACCAAGGTTTTCGATACGCTGGAAGAGGCGATTGCTGATCTCAACTTCGTCTACGCAACAACGGCGCGCAGTCGCGACAATTACAAGCCGGTGCGCTCGCCGGTCTTTGCCGCGCAAACGCTGCGTACGAAATTCCGGTCAGGGGAGGCGACCGGCATCCTCTTCGGTCGCGAGCGCTGGGGCCTGACGAACGAGGAAGTGGCGCTTGCCGACGAGATCGTCACCTTCCCGGTCAACCCGGCCTTTGCCTCTCTCAATATCGCCCAGGCTGTGCTCTTGATGTCCTATGAATGGATGAAATCGGGCATGGAGGATCTGGAGGCGGTGCCGTTCCAGGCGCTCGAGCAGCGGCCATCCACAAAGGAGCAGCTCTTTGGCCTATTCGAGCAGCTCGAAGAGGCGCTCGATTCCCGCAACTATTTCCATCCGCCCTCGAAAAAGCCGAAAATGGTCGACAACCTTCGTGCTGTTCTCTCCCGCCGGGCATTCACGGAACAGGAAATAAGCGTGCTGCGCGGCGTCATCTCCTCCCTCGACCGCTTTTCGCGCAACAGCCCGCGCAAAGGCGGCTTTACCAGATCCGGCAAAGGTGCCCCGACAGATGACAGCGCCGACGAATGAGCTGAAACCCGTCCTCGTTTTCGATTCAGGCATAGGCGGATTGACCGTGCTGCGCGAAGCGCGTGTGCTGATGCCCGAACGCGGCTTCATCTATGTTGCCGACGATGCCGGTTTTCCCTATGGCAGCTGGGAAGAGCATACGCTGAAGGAGCGGATCATCGGTCTCTTTGCCAAACTGCTCCAAGAATACGATCCCGAAGTTTGCATCATCGCCTGCAATACAGCCTTCACGCTCGTCGGCGCGGATCTGCGTGTCGCCTTTCCGCAGATGACCTTCGTCGGCACGGTGCCGGCCATCAAGCCGGCCGCCGAGCGGACGCGTTCCGGCCTCGTCTCGGTGCTGGCGACCCCCGGCACCGTCAAGCGCGCCTATACGCGCGACCTCATCCAGTCTTTCGCGCAGCAATGCCATGTGCGGCTCGTCGGTTCTGAGAACCTCGCGCGCATGGCCGAGGCCTATATCCGCGGAGACGCTGTATCCGACGATGCCGTCCTGACCGAAATCGACCAGTGTTTCGTCGAGAAGGACGGGTGCAGGACCGACATCGTTGTGCTTGCCTGCACCCATTATCCTTTCATGGCCAACATGTTTCGCAGACTGGCGCCCTGGCCGGTGGACTGGCTGGACCCGGCAGAAGCCATTGCACGGCGCGCCCGCGCACTGGTGCCGCAGGTGGCGGATGCCGTTCACCCTGATAATTTCGACTTTGCGGTCTTCACCTCGGGCAATCCCGATTTCGCTACGCGGCGGCTGATGCAGGGTTTCGGGCTGAGTGCCTGACAGGCCGACACAATCCCTGTGGGTTGCCTCAATCAGCCCCTGATATCAGCTGCATTCTTTGATAGACGAAAGCCAGCCATTTCTGGAAGGATGGCGCGTCGCTGATTTGAGTCTCTGGAGAGGTTTCGCATTGCAGGTTGGGATCGATATGGGATTGGCGTCCGGAGGTCCGGCGACACTCGATATCGAGGAGTTGCTGGCGACGCGACTGCTTGTGCAGGGCAATTCCGGCTCCGGCAAATCGCATCTTCTGCGCCGCCTGCTGGAACAGTCTGCTCAATGGGTGCAGCAGGTCATCATCGATCCCGAAGGCGATTTCGTCACGCTCTCCGAGCGCTTCGGCCATGTTGTGGTCGATGGCGAGCGCACAGAGGCCGAGCTTGTCGGCATTGCCAACCGTATCCGCCAACACCGCGTCTCCTGCGTCCTGACGCTGGAAGGGCTCGATATCGAGCAGCAGATGCGTGCGGCCGCCGCCTTCCTCAACGGCATGTTCGATGCCGATCGCGAATATTGGTATCCGGTTCTGGTCGTGGTGGACGAAGCGCAGATGTTTGCGCCCTCCGTTGGCGGTGACGTGTCGGAAGATGCGCGCAAGGCCTCGCTCGGCGCCATGACCAATCTGATGTGCCGCGGCCGAAAGCGGGGGCTTGCCGGCGTCATCGCCACGCAGCGCCTCGCAAAGCTTGCCAAGAACGTTGCGGCCGAAGCCTCCAACTTCCTGATGGGCCGGACCTTCCTCGATATTGACATGGCGCGTGCGGCCGACCTGCTCGGCATGGATCGGCGCCAGGCCGAAATGTTCCGCGACCTGAAGCGCGGTAATTTCGTTGCACTCGGCCCGGCGCTGTCGCGCCGCCCGCTCCCGATCCAGATTGGTGCGGTCGAAACCTCGGCGCGCTCGTCCAGTCCGAAGCTGATGCCGCTGCCGGATTCGCCACAGGATGTAGAAGACCTGATCTTCACCCCGGACCCGCAAGAATTCCAGCGGCCGCTCGTACGCCGCGCGCCGCCGGCGCCGCGCCCAACAACCGATATCCTTGCCGAGCTTTCACGCTCGACGCCGGCAGCCAGTCCCATTCAGGCTGCCGAGCCGCGTGTGGCACAGCCAGAGCTGTCAGCGGAAGACCGCGAAGAGCGGCTTGCCGCCGTGCTCGCCGAAATCCTCGACGATCCAGGTTCCGGCTTCCGAACGGACGCTGTTCTCTATCAGGAATTCCTCGTTCGGCTGCGGATGCGACGCGTTCCCGGACCGCCTATGTCGTTGCCGGAATTCCGGCGGCGTGTCGCGATTTCCCGGTCCGGCGTGGACGCGGAGACGGCTGCTTCGGAAAACTGGTCGACGGCGCTGTCACTCTCTGCCTCCGTCACCGACGATCTGCAAGGCGTGTTTCTGATGCTTGCCAAGGCCGCAGTCTGCGGCGAACCATGCCCGTCGGATGCGCGGATCGCACGCGCCTACGGCACGCATTCGGCCCGACGTGCTCGCCGGCTTCTCGGCTATTTCGAGGAGCAGGGTAGCATTGTCGTGCATACCGATTTCTCTGGCAAACGCATCGTGGCTTTCCCCGATTTCGGCTGCCAGACCGCACCTGGCGATGCCAATGCCCCCGATGACAGCGACGGCCAGGAAGCGGCAGAATAAAAGGCTTTCAGCGCCTTGTCGCTGTTGACATTTTCATGACGCCCGACTAAAGACCGCGCCAGCACCGGGCAGCAATGTCCGGTGTTTCATTTGACATGTCCCGTGGATCAGATCCGTTCGCGTAATGGAAAGATCCTGTCGGCTCCCGGAAACGGGATCAAAGGAGGGCGTGTTTCCTTCGCGCGGTTTGGCAACAAACCGTCACAACACTTTGAAAGGAAATACGATGAGCAAGCGCGAATCGTCCAAGTACAAGATCGACCGCCGTATGGGCGAAAACATCTGGGGCCGTCCGAAGTCCCCGGTGAACCGCCGCGAATACGGCCCGGGCCAGCATGGCCAGCGCCGCAAGGGCAAGCTTTCGGATTTCGGTGTGCAGCTGCGCGCCAAGCAGAAGCTGAAGGGTTACTACGGTGACCTGCGCGAGAAGCAGTTCCGCGCGATCTTCGCTGAAGCCGACCGCCGCAAGGGCGACACCTCGGAAAACCTGATCGGTCTTCTGGAGTCCCGCCTCGATGCGATCGTTTACCGCGCCAAGTTCGTTCCGACGGTCTTTGCTGCCCGTCAGTTCGTCAACCATGGCCACGTTACGGTCAACGGTGTGCGCGTCAACATCGGTTCTTACCGTTGCAAGGTCGGCGACGTCATCGAAGTTCGTGAAAAGTCCAAGCAGCTCGTTACGGTTCTGGAATCGGTTTCGCTCGCAGAGCGCGACGTCCCTGACTACGTCGAAGTCGACCACCACAAGATGGTCGCCACTTTCGCACGCGTTCCGACGCTTGCCGACGTTCCGTATCCGGTTGTCATGGAACCGCATCTGGTCGTCGAATTCTATTCGCGTTAACGCATAACCCCGACAATCGATTCGATTGTCGGAAAGGCTTATGTGTCTCTAAGATGCTGCTGCGTCCTTTGCACATCTTCGATGTGCGGCGCAGCAGAGCGCGAGGCGTTTTCGCATTCTGGAAAAGCCGCCTCTCGGGGCGGCTTTTTCGTACCTGGAGAGAAGCCATCATGGATTTGCAGGCAGTCCTCGACAGCATCTATAAGGAGCTGACGCCCCGTATCGGCGAGGGCAAGGTCGCGGATTATATTCCGGAGCTTGCCAAGATCGACCCGAATCAGTTCGGCATGTCGATCGTCACTGTCGACGGCAAAGTCTACAGCGTCGGCAATGCCGATGTCGCTTTCTCCATCCAGAGCATTTCCAAGGTCTTCATGCTGACGCTGGCGCTCGGCAAGGTGGGCGAGGGGCTGTGGAAGCGCGTCGGCCGCGAGCCTTCGGGCTCGGCTTTCAATTCCATCGTCCAGCTCGAGCATGAGCACGGAATCCCGCGCAATCCCTTCATCAATGCCGGCGCGATTGCGGTCAGCGATGTCGTCATGGCCGGCCATGCGCCACGCGAGGCGATCGGCGAATTGCTGCGTTTCGTACGTTACCTCGCGGACGATGAATCCATCACCATCGACGACAAGGTGGCGCGTTCGGAAACGGCGACGGGCTATCGCAATTTCGCGCTTGCCAATTTCATGCGCTCCTACCGCAATCTCGATCATCCCGTTGATCATGTGCTCGGGGTCTATTTCCATCAATGCGCGCTCTCCATGACCTGCGAACAACTGGCCCGCGCCGGTCTGTTTCTGGCGGCACGCGGCAGCAATCCGCTGACCGGCCATTCGGTCGTGTCGCCGAAGCGGGCGCGGCGCATCAATGCGCTGATGCTCACCTGCGGCCATTACGACGGGTCGGGCGATTTCGCCTATCATGTCGGCCTGCCCGGCAAGAGCGGCGTCGGCGGCGGCATCTTTGCAGTGGCGCCGGGCATTGCGTCAATCGCGGTATGGTCGCCGGGGCTTAATAAGGTCGGCAATTCGCAGCTGGGCGCTGTCGCGCTGGAGATGTTGGCAGCGCGCACCGGCTGGTCCGTTTTCGGCGATTGAGGCTGTGTCGGGCTGCGGCTTTCTGCTAAGCAGGGCAGGCACATCAGACGGGTAAGAAGATGAATATCGCAGCCAATATTGCCGATGACCTCGAAACGGCTGATACCGGCATTGGCCATGCGCTGTTTGCCGATGCGCCGCATTCGGTCTCCTTCAACAAGCTGCGCAAGCGCCTGTTGCGGCAGGTGCGTCAGGCCTTCGACGATTTCGACATGCTCAAGGGCCAGAAACGCTGGCTGATCGGCATTTCCGGCGGCAAGGATTCTTATGGGCTGCTGGCGCTGCTTCTGGACCTGCAATGGCGCGGGCTGCTGCCCGTGGAGCTGATCGCCTGCAATCTCGATCAGGGCCAGCCGAATTTTCCGAAACACGTGCTGCCGGAGTACCTGACGAAGATCGGCGCCAAGCACCGCATCGAATATCGCGACACCTATTCTATCGTGAAGGAGAAGGTGCCCGAGGGCGCGACCTATTGTTCGCTCTGCTCGCGCCTGCGCCGCGGCAACCTCTATCGTATTGCCAAAGAAGAGAGCTGTGACGCGCTGGTGCTCGGCCATCACCGCGAGGACATCCTCGAAACCTTCTTCATGAACTTCTTCCACGGCGGCAGGCTCGCCGCCATGCCCGCAAAGCTTCTGAATGACGAAGGCAATCTGATGGTGCTGCGGCCACTCGCCTATTGCGCCGAGGACGACATGGCGAAATTTGCTGCCGCCATGCAATTTCCGATCATTCCATGCGATCTCTGCGGCTCGCAGGACGGCCTGCAGCGCAATGCTATGAAGGATATGCTCGCCGATATCGAGCGCCGCATGCCCGGCCGCAAGGACACGATGCTGCGTGCTCTCGCCCATGTGAACCCGTCGCATCTGCTCGATCCGAAACTTTTCGACTTTTCTGAGCTGACCGTCACCCAAACATCATAATTGACTTGCTATGAGCCTCAGCAGTTCCATGCAACGAGTCCAAAATGATTTTCTCAGACAAAGACATAGAGTTCCTCGGTGATTGCGTCAGGCATGTCGCCGAAGAAGAGATCATGCCGCGTTTCCGCAATGCGACCGCGGCCAATGTTTCCGAAAAGACATCTTCCATCGATCTCGTCACGCAGGCCGACCTGCGCTCAGAGGCTTACCTTACGGCAGCGATCCGCGAGCGCTTTCCGACCGCGCTCATCGTGGGCGAAGAGGCCTATGAGGCCGATCGTTCCGTGGTACCGGCTCTTGCCGATGCGGACCTTGCCTTTGTCATCGATCCAGTCGACGGCACGTTCAATTTCGCCGCTGGCATGCCGGTCTTCGGCACGATCCTCGCAGTGACAGTGAAGGGTGAGACGGTGGCCGGTATCATTCATGATCCGGCGCTCGGCGATACAGTCGTGTCTCTCAAGGGTGCAGGCGCCTTCCAGCAGAAGCGCAATGGCGAGCCTGTCCGCCTGAAGGTCGCAGAACCGATCGAACTCAACCGCATGATCGGTGCCATGGCCTGCAGCCATATGGAAGAGCCGGACCGGTCGCGCGTCGCCGCCAATATGGCCAAGATCAAAATGACCTTCGCATTCAATTGCTCAGCCTATGAATATTGGATGGTCTCATCCGGCAAGCTGCATTTCATCGGCCACCCCAAGCTGATGCCGTGGGATCATCTTGCCGGCGTGCTGACGCATCAGGAAGCCGGCGGCCATACCGCGAAATTCGACGAAACGCCTTACAGGCCGGGCGAGATTTCCGGCGGCATCATCTCGGCTCCCGACAAGGAAAGCTGGAGAATGATCCGCAACGAGATTGTCGGATACTGATAAACCGAGGGGAAGCCGCCATGACGACTGCCGTAGATGTGACGAAGCTTGCCGATCTCCTGCGGCAGGCAGCGAAAGCTGAGATTCTGCCACGCTTTCGCCGGCTGGGCAGCGATGATGTGCGCGCCAAGACGGAGGCAACCGATCTCGTTACCGAAGCGGACGAACAGGCCGAGAGAATAATGAAGGCGGAGGCCCAGCGCCTCTGGCCGGAAGCGCTTTTCATCGGTGAGGAGTCGGTCGCTGCCGATGCTGCACTGCTCGATGAGCTCGCAGCTGCCGATCTTGCCATCATCGTCGATCCCGTCGATGGTACCTTCAATTTCGCGTCCGGCATCCCGGCATTCGGCGTCATGGCGTCGGTCGTTTCCAAGGGGGAGACGGTTGCCGGCATCATCTATGATCCAATGGGCGACGACTGGGTTATGGCAGAAAAAGGCGGCGGCGCCTGGCTGCGCCGGCCGGACGGCGACGCGCAGCGGCTGAAGGTGGCCGAGCCCGTTGCGCTCGACCAGATGGTCGGCATGGCCTCCACCGGCTACCTTCCGCAGGAGAAGCGCGCCGAGATCCTCGGCAATCTCGCCAAGGTACGCTTCCTCATCAACTACCGCTGCGCGGCCCATGAATACCGCACCTTTGCCGGCGGCCATGTGCATTACCTGATGTATAACAAGCTGATGCCATGGGACCATCTGGCCGGAACGCTGATCAGCCAGGAAGCCGGCGGCTATGCCGCGCGCTTCGATGGCTCGGCCTATCTGCCGCATCATGTTACCGGCGGACTGCTGATTACGCCCGACAAGGAAAGCTGGGACATCCTGCGCCGTGAGGTCGTCACAGTCTGAGCCGTCAGGCGAGAATCTGCTTCAGCGCGTCCAGAAGCTTATCGCATTCGGCATCGGTGCCAATGGTGATGCGCAGGAAATTCCCGGTGCGCTCCCCGCGGAAATGCCGCACGAGGACCGCGCGTTTGCGCAGTTCCGCGGCAAGCTCCGCAGCGCCGCGTTCTCCGTGCCGTGCGAAGACGAAATTGGCAGAGGAGGGCAGGACCTCGAAGCCGAGTTCCCTGAGAGCGGCCGTCAAGCCCTCGCGGCTTGCGACGATCAGGTCGCAATGCTTCCGCAACCAGTCCCGATCCTCCCAGGCAGCAACGGCGCCGGCCTGAGCCAGCCTGTCCAGCGGGTAGGAATTGAAGCTGTCCTTGACCCTTTCCAGCGCATCGATCAACGGCCGCTGGCCGACGGCGAAACCGACACGCAGGCCAGCAAGGCCGCGCGATTTCGAGAAGGTCTGGATGACCAGCAGGTTCGGATACTTCGGCACCAGCGGAATGGTGCTTTCGCCGCCGAAATCCACATAAGCTTCATCGATGACGACAACCTGATCCGGATGTTCAGATATCAGCGCCTCGATTGCCGCTATCGGCAGCGCAGAGCCGGTCGGCGCATTCGGGTTGGGCAGGATGATCGCGCCGCAGGGCTGCCGGTAGTCCTCGATCCCGACCTGCATCTTCTGGTCCAGCGGGACCTCGCGGAAATCGATGCCGTAGAGGCCGCAATAGGTCGGGTAGAAGCTGTAGGTGATATCAGGGAAGAGCAGGGGCAGCGCGTGCTTCAGCAGTGCCTGGAAGGTATGCGCCAGAACTTCGTCCGAACCGTTTCCGACGAAGACTTCGCCGGGATCGAGATCATGGCTTGTGGCGATCGCCTGGCGCAGCTTCAAGCCCGTCGGGTCAGGATAAAGACGCAGCGTGTCGTTGACGGCTTCAGCGATCGCCGCTAGTGCGCGCGGCGATGGGCCATAGGGATTCTCATTGGTGTTCAGCTTGACCAAGCCGGTGATGACAGGCTGTTCGCCCGCCACGTAGGGTGTCAAGGATTGTACAACGGGACTCCAGAAACGGCTCATCGCGACCTTCCAGCTATTGTCTCTCAGGCACCATTACATGTGAACCGCGCCTGGGTCGATCTGCGGGCTGTCGCCGGGATGGGTGAAGAGCTTGCCCTTTTCCGCCCAGAGCACCATGACAACGGTAACGGCACCGAAGAGCGCGAAGCCGCCGAAAAGCGGCTGGACCGTGCCGTTGAAGAGCTGGCCGACACCGCCGCCGAGAAGGGCGCCGAACGTCGTTGATACGAAACCGGTGATGGCGGTTGCGGTGCCGGCAAGATTGCCCATCGGCTCCAGGCTGATCGCCGTGAAGTTGGTGGCGATGACAGCAAACATGATCAGCAGGATCGAGAAGAGCGCATAGGAGAAGGCGAAGGACGGGGTGCCGCCGAGCGCCGCTACAAAGCCGATCGCAGAGATGATGGTGAAGAGCAGCATGGCCGCATGCGAGATGCGGCGCATGCCGAAGGTTCGCACCAGCATGCCATTGGCGAAGTTGGCGACGGCGATGCCACCGGCCGTCGCCGCAAAGGCGATCGGCAGCCAGTCGCCGAGCCCGTAGACCTCGCCGAAAACCTGCTGTACCGAGATCACATAGGCGCTGATGACGCCGGTGAACATGGTGAGGCCGATCATGTAGCCGCAGGTAATGCGGTTGGTGAGGACCGTCTTGAAACCATCGGCAACAGCGCCGAAGGATAGTGGAATGCGCTCTTCAGGCGGCAGCGATTCCTTCAGGCGCAGCAGCGCCCAAACGAAGAGGATCGTCGCGACGATACCGAGCAGAATGAATATCCAGTGCCAATTGGCATAGGTAATGATGAGCTGGCCGACCGAAGGGGCGACGATCGGCACGATCATGAAGACGATCATGACATAGGACATGACGCGCGCCATCTCGCGGCCGCCGAAGCAATCGCGGACGATTGCCATGGTGGTGATGCGTACGGCTGCACCGCCGATACCCTGGACGAAGCGCATGATCAGCAGCATCTCGAAGCTTCCGGTGGCGGCTGCTGCAAACATGCCGACGATGTAGCAAACCAGGCCACCGAGCAGGATGTTGCGTCGACCGAAGGCATCAGACAGGCTGCCAAAGACGATCTGCGAAACGCCGAAGCCAAGAAAGAAGACGCCGATAACCAGCTGCGCGTCATTGTTGCTGGTCACACCAAGCGAATGACCGATATTGGGCAGCGCCGGCAACATGCTGTCGATCGCCATGGCGATGCTGGCGGTCATGATGGCGATGGTTATCACGAACTCCACGAAGCCCATGCCGATGCGGGCCGAGCCGAGGTTTTCCGTGTGCGGTTTGTGTGTCGGAGTCATTCGAATCCCCCTGAATGACGGAAGAGCGGCCGCAGACGCGGCCGAATTCGATGTGGAAGGGCGGCGGAGCCCCTACCGTGATGCCCCGCCGCCGGATGATGTGACGCGTCAGTGTCCGATATCGGTGAAGCTGGAGATTGATGCGTCCTTCGACAACGGCGCGTGTTGCGCCCTGAAGAGCCGGCCCTTCTCGGCAACCAGCACAAAGACGATGCCGATCAACGAGACAATGAAGTAACCCGCGATCATCGGCGTCGCCGTGCCGTCGAAGGCTTGTCCGATTATGGCGCCGATCGATGCGCCGCCGATCGTGCTCATGAAGCCGATCACCGAGGAGGCCGTGCCGGCAAGATGACCGAGCGGCTCCATGGCAAGCGAGTTGAAGTTGGAGCCGATCCAGCCGAACTGGAACATGACCAGCGCGAAGAAGATAATGAAGATCACGAAGGGCATGGGCTGCGGCCCGGATATCTGCACTATCAACCAGACGAAACTCAGGCAACAGAAGCCGAGGATCGAAGCGTGCGACAGGCGACGCATGCCGAAGCGGCCGACCAGCTGGGAATTGATGAAGGACGAGAAGGCCATGAACAGCGCCACAGCGGCAAAGGCGACAGGCATATAAACGCCGAGCCCGTATATGCCGACATAGATCTGCTGGGCGGAGTTGATGAAGCCGAACAACGCACCGAAGAGGATCGTGCTGGCAATGGTGTAACAGAGGGCGATGCGGTTGGAAAAGAAGATCGCAAAGCCCTGCGCGACCGACCGCACCGTGAATGGGCGGACATTGGCCGGATCGAGCGTTTCCGGCAGACGCAGATACATCCACGCACCGACAGCTGTCCCCATGGCGCCGATGAAGACGAAGATCATGTGCCAGGTGCTGATCAGCATGATGATCTGACCGCTTCCGGGTGCAATGACCGGCACGATCATGAAGACCATCATGATGAGCGACATGACCTCGGCCATCTGCCGCCCGCCATAAACGTCGCGGACGACGGAGATGGTAATGACGCGGGTAGCGGCCGAACCGAGACCCTGAATGAAGCGCAGCGCCAGAAGCCCGGCGAAGCTCGGAACGACGGCAATGCCGAAAGCGGAAACAATGTAGATGGCGAGGCCGATCAGCAGAGGGATGCGGCGGCCGAAACGATCGGAAAGCGGTCCATAGAAAAGCTGGGCGATGCCGAAACCGAAGAGATAGGCGGAAACGACGTACTGGCGGTGATTTTCGTTCTCAACACCGAGGCTGGCACCGATCTGCTGCAGCGCGGGCAGCATGATGTCGATCGCCAGCGAGTTGACGGCCATCAGGAGAGCCGCAAGCGCGATGAATTCCAGCTTGCCCATGGGCAAGCGGCCCGCGGACATGGCTTGTGATGATTCTGCCACAATGAAATTCCCATAAACAGGTCAAGGCGCTGCTTGGCGCAGCGCCTCGAACTCAAAATACGGATTTGGAAACCGGACGGACGCCCGATGACCGATCAGGCGGCGCCCTTAACCGTGACGCCGTTTTCCTGGAGATGCTGCTGGAGTTCCCCGGCCTGGAACATTTCCCGGACGATGTCGCAGCCGCCGATGAACTCGCCCTTCACATAGAGCTGTGGAATCGTCGGCCAGTTGGAATAATCCTTGATGCCCTGGCGTATTTCCGAATCGGCGAGCACATTGATGCCCTTGTAGTCGACACCGAGGTAATCGAGAATCTGGACGACCTGCCCGGAGAAACCGCACTGCGGAAACTGCGGCGTGCCCTTCATGAAAAGGACGACGTCGTTGTTCTTGACTTCGTTGTCGATGAATTCGTTGATACCGCTCATGGGACCTAATCCTTTCAACAGGCGGGGTAAAGGCCCGCCGTTTCAATCGTTTCCTTTAGATAGCATGTAGGGGCGGGAATTCCACCCGGCGAAACCGAAAAAACACCAATCCCGACGTTCTTCGACTCGGGTTGTTGCCCGTGCGTTACCGACTGATTTGCAAGTTGAGGCGGATTAGCCACAAAATTCCCCGAATCCTAGCGAAACGCACTCCCACTATTGAATTCCCAACAAGTTCGCTTAGCAAGGCGGCTCCATACTTTATCGGATTTCCGCCGGCATTCAGGCGACTCCGTCATCCTGATAACGGCGTCCCGATCCGCCGGGAAAGAAGAAAAAGACTATGAAACTGATCGACAAGCGGGTTGTGGTGCATTTCCCTGGCTTCGAGCCGCTTGATGGCGCAGCGCACCGGGCGCGGTATGAACGTACCGCCCGGCAAAGCGCATCCGTCTGGGGCTATGACATCAAAACAAGTGCTGCGGGCGAGGGGTACTACACTTCTTTCGACGTCGGCACAGGCGCCAATGGCTGGCAGACGCAGACGCGCGTGCATGTCTTCGACCATAACGAACTGGTGCGGCGGCTGCGCAAAGGCAATACGGCACGCCGGATCGCGGCAGGCTTTCGAAGCTTCTGGCAGGTGGTGCGGGAAGGCGGCATGGCCGGCTATTTCCGGCACGCCTGGCGTTTCGGCCTATTCTTCATCTTTCCCTTCCTGCTGACGGCGCTCGCAATCGTCATCACGCTGCAGATCCTGCTGCTGCATTACTGGCTCGGGCTTCCCGCCTGGCACTTCGGCTGGAGTGCGCCGCTGGCGGCCATCTTCTTCACCTTCGGCTTCCTGCCGTTCTCGGAACGCTTCCATACGCTGCATCTTTTCGCCGACTGGGAAATGGCGGTGGCGTTGGCGCGCATGGACAGGCTTGTTTTCAACGACTGGCTCGAGCAATGCGCGACCTCGGTGCGCGAGGCGCTCAACGAGGAGGCCGATGAATATGTCATCTCCTCACACAGCATGGGCTCCAGCGTCGCGGCCCATGTCGTGGGCATTCTGCTGGAGCGGGAACCTGACATCTTCAAAGGCAAGCGCGTGGTGTTTGCCACACTTGGTGGCGCCATCCTGCAATGCGCTCTGATGTCATCGGCGACGCTCTTGCGCTCGCGCGTCGGCCTAATTGCACGTTGCCCCGATATCTTCTGGCTGGACGTGCAGTGCCTGACGGACTCGATCAATTTCTACAAGGTGCCGGTCGTCAGCGTTTCCGGCCATCCGGATGCGCCGCAGGCGAGCATGATCCATATCCGGGTGCGGCAGATGCTGACGCCGGAGCATTACAAGAAAATCCGCGGGGATCAGCTACGTGTCCATCGCCAGTATGTCCTGGGACCTGACATGAAATCCTCTTTCGATTTCACGCTGCTGACGGCCGGGCCGATGCCGGCGTCGGTCTTTGCCTATCCCGAGCAAGACAAGCTGCCGGCCTGAGAAATAGGCCGAACAAAGCGGTGAGGGGGCGTCGATCACTTCGAGCGACGGCGTCCAGCGAAAAATAAAGGCCGGCGGGAAGACTGTCTTCCGGCCGGGCCTTTTCATTTCCAATTTTCGATCGATCGAAGCCGGGATGTCAGTTCAATCGGGCGCCGAGGTCTGCAGCGCGAGCGCATGCAGGATCCCCCCCATATTGCCCTTCAGCGCCTCATAGACCATCTGGTGCTGCTGCACGCGGCTCTTGCCGCGGAAGGCCTCCGCGACGACTTCAGCGGCGTAGTGGTCGCCATCGCCGGCCAGATCGCGGATCGTCACCTTGGCACCGGGAATACCGGCCTTGATCATGTCTTCGATATCGCCGGGTTTCATGGCCATGGTCGTTACTCCTTGCGCATCATTCCGCGGCGACAAGTTCGCCGCGGTTATCCATGAAATCAGGGAACCACGATTCATGGGCATCACGCAATTGCTGAATCGGCAGCGCAATCAGATCGTCGACGACGAGCGCATCACCCTGGACGGTGCCGAGGCGGCGGAAGGGTACACCGGCGCCTTCCGCATTGGCGCAGACGAAATCGGCGACATCGCCAGGAACCGTCAGCACATAGCGCGCCTGATCCTCGCCGAAGAGCAGGGCATGCGGCGCACCCTTGCCCTCATTAAGGCTGATCTTGAGGCCCTTGCCCGATGCCATCGCCATTTCGGCAAGCGCGATCACGAGACCGCCCGAGGAAATGTCGTGGCAGGCAGTTGCCTGGCCGTTGCGGATGACCGAGCGGACGAAATCGCCGTTACGGCGTTCCGCGAAGAGATCGACTTCCGGCGCCGGGCCTTCGGTGCTGCCGACGATATCGCGCAGATAGACGGACTGGCCGAGATGGCTGCCGTCGATGCCGATGAGCAAGACCCTGTCGCCTTCGGCAGCACTGCCGATGCGGGCCATCTTGCGCCAGTCGGGCATCAGGCCGACGCCGGCAATGGTGGGCGTCGGCAGGATCGCAACGCCATTGGTCTCGTTATAGAGCGAGACATTGCCGGAAACGATCGGGAAGTCGAGCGCGCGGCAGGCTTCGCCGATGCCTTTCACAGCTTCGACGAACTGGCCCATGATTTCGGGCTTTTCCGGATTGCCGAAATTCAGGTTGTCGGTTGCCGCCAGCGGCTCGGCGCCGGTGGCGGTGATGTTGCGCCAGCATTCGGCAACCGCCTGCTTGCCACCTTCGAAGGGATCGGCCTCGACATAACGCGGGGTGACGTCGGAGGAGAAGGCCAGCGCCTTCAGCGGATGGCCTTCAACGCGCACGACGCCGGCGTCGCCGCCCGGCAGCTGCAGGGAGTTGCCTTGAATCAGCGTGTCATACTGTTCGTAAACCCAGCGGCGGCTGGACTGGTTGGGAGAGCCGACGAGCTTGAGCAGTGCTTCGTTATAGTTTTCCGGTGCTGCAACGAGATTGGCCGGCAGGGGCGCGCGCTTGCCGGATTCGCGCCAGGGGCGGTCGTATTCCGGAGCCTGGTCGCCGAGATCCTTGATCGGCAGATTGGCGACTTCCTCACCCTGATGCATAACGCGGAAGCGCAGGTCGTCCGTGGTCTTGCCAACGATGGCGAAATCTAAGCCCCACTTGACGAAGATTGCCTTGGCTTCCTCTTCCTTTTCCGGCTGCAGAACCATGAGCATGCGCTCCTGGCTCTCCGACAGCATCATCTCGTAAGCGGTCATGCGCTCTTCGCGCACCGGCACCTTGTCGAGTTCGAGAAGGATGCCGAGATCGCCCTTGGCGCCCATTTCGACGGCCGAACAAGTGAGGCCGGCCGCGCCCATATCCTGGATGGCGATGACGGCGCCGGTCTGCATCAGTTCCAGGCAGGCTTCCAGCAAGCATTTTTCGGTGAAGGGGTCGCCAACCTGAACCGTCGGGCGCTTTTCTTCGATCGACTCGTCAAATTCAGCCGACGCCATGGTCGCGCCTCCGACACCGTCGCGGCCGGTCTTGGCGCCGAGATAAACGACGGGCAGGCCGACACCCTTTGCTTCCGACAGGAAGATGGCATTGGATTTGGCAAGGCCGGCTGCAAAGGCGTTGACGAGAATATTGCCGTTATACCGGGCGTCGAATTCCACTTCGCCGCCGACCGTCGGCACGCCGAAGGAATTGCCGTAGCCGCCCACACCGGCAACGACGCCGGCGACGAGGTGGCGGGTTTTCGGATGATCCGGTTCGCCGAAGCGCAGCGCGTTCATGGCAGCGATCGGACGCGCCCCCATGGTGAACACGTCGCGCAGGATGCCACCAACACCGGTCGCAGCTCCTTGATAGGGCTCGATGTAGGAGGGGTGGTTGTGGCTCTCCATTTTGAAAACGACGCAGTCTCCATCATCGATGTCGACCACACCGGCATTTTCACCCGGCCCCTGGATGACGCGCGGTCCCTTGGTCGGCAAGGTGCGCAGCCACTTCTTGGAGGATTTGTAGGAGCAATGCTCGTTCCACATGGCCGAGAAGATGCCGAGCTCGGTAAAAGACGGTTCACGGCCGATTAGATCCAGAATGCGCTGGTATTCATCCGGCTTGAGGCCGTGTGAGGCGATGAGTTCCGGCGTGATCTTGATAGTGTTGGGAATGGTCATGAGCTCTCGAAAATCCCTGCCTAGGCGCGTTTGCCGTGTCTTTAGCCTATGTAAGAACTGCGCGCGACAGGAAAATGCCTGCCGTCAACAGAGGGCAGGCGTCATAGGTTCCTTACAGGTGACTTGGAGGTCGCAGATCGAGAGACTCTGCTACCGCACGTTGGCTGAGACCCTGCCTGCCCCCTCGACGTCGACCGACCTTTGAACTCGCTGGTATCCGAGCTTCTCCGAAATCTCGTTGGCCGCACCAAGCAAGCTCTCCAGATACTTCGTCCTATTCCGTACGCCGTCCTCGCGTGGAGTTACGAGACACAGGGTGGCGATGCAGGCACCATCGGCCTGATGAACCGGTACGGCGAAACAATGCGTGAAATTCTCCACCTCGCTGTTGAAGGTGAAGAACCCATCGCGAGCCGCCTGACGCACCTGGACGATGAATTCGGCCGGATTCATTTGCCGGCCGTTCGGGAGAACGAAGTCCTCCGGCGGAATCAGATCGATAATCTCCTGATCGCTCAGATGCGAAACCAGCAAACGTCCGGACGCCGTCCAGGGAATGGAAACGAGCTCACCGACATTGGAGGAGATGCGGAACGGTCGGATCCCCTCGCGCATCATGGCGACGGTGTATTTGCGTCCCTCGAGCAGACACATCTGTGCCGTCTCGCGGGTTTCTTCGGCCAGCCGCACCAGCATGCGGTCGCATTCACGCATCAGGTCGAACTGTTCGGCGTAGGCCGTTCCAAGGAAGTACAAGCGGCGACCAAGATTAACGCGGCCGTCTCCTCCATGGTAGTCAAGCATGCCGTGGCTGAGCAGGAGATTGACCAACTCGTAGACCGAAGACCGAGGCGCGCCAATTTCGGCCGCAATCTCGTTCGGGCGCATCGGCTGTCGCTTCACCCGAAGGAATTCGAGGATCTCGAAGGCACGATCCAGTCCTCGGGTGCGCCGTGATACTGTGTCGATACCAGTCTCAGCCATGCTTTCTCCGATATTAGGCGCGATCCGCGCGGTAGGCCACGCAATCAACTTCGACCTTGCAGTCGACCATCATGCTGGATTGGACACAAGCGCGGGCCGGAGGGTTCTCTCCGAAATATTCAGCGTACACGCCGTTAAAGCTCCAGAAATCACGCGGATCGTCAAGCCACACGCCCACACGCACGACGTTTTCGAGGCTGTAGCCCGCCTCATTGAGAATGGCAATCAGGTTTTCGATAGCTTTTCGGCTCTGGGCAACGATTCCACCAGGAACGATCTCGCCGTTCTCCATGGGCACTTGGCCGGAAACATATAGCCAGCCGCCAGCTTCGGTGGCTCGGGCGAAGGGCAATGGTTGTCCGCCTGCGCCCGTCTCGCCAGCCCCATAACGCTTGATAGTCATTCTTTCACTTTCCTTTCTAGTTGAAGCTGGAGGTCTTCAGGAATTCAGTCAGGCGCTCGGTCCGGGGGTTCACGAACATTTCTCTTGGATTGCCTTCCTCGCAGATCACCCCCTGGTTCATGAAGATGACCCGCGAGGATACTTCGTAGGCAAAGCGCATCTCGTGGGTGACCAGCAGCATGGTCATTCCATCTGCCGCAAGCCCCTTGATGACCTGCAGCACTTCGCCCACCAGTTCGGGATCGAGAGCCGAGGTCACTTCATCAAACAGCATAAGACGCGGCGACATCGCGATCGCACGGGCGATCGCCACGCGCTGCTGCTGACCGCCGGAGAGCTGGCCCGGGTAATGATCGGCCCGTGCCGACAACCCGACGCGGTCGAGCCAACGCTCCGCGATTGACCTCGCCTCGCTCTTCGGCATCTTCTTGACCTTGACGAGGCCGAGCATGACATTTTGGGCCGCTGTCATGTGCGGGAACAGGTTGAACTGCTGGAAGGCCATGCCGGTGAGCGCGCGCTGGCGGGCGATCTCTTTCTCGCTCTTGCGCCGACGGGTCGCTCCCTCGACGTGGTACCCGATCTCTTCACCGTCCAGGCTGATCGTGCCGCCCTGGAATTCCTCCAGCATGTTCACGCAGCGCAGCATGGTAGTCTTGCCCGAACCGGATGAGCCGATAATCGAAATAACCTCGCCTTCCTGTACGGAGCAGTCGACGCCTTTGAGCACTTCGTGGTGGCCGTAGCTTTTGCGCAGGCTCTTGATTTCAAGCATTGTTTTGGCCATCGATCGGCTCCTCAGGATGGAAGGGCAGTCTTGCGCTCGATAAATCTGCCGAAGCGCTCGATACCGAAGTTGACGACGAAATAGAGAGCCCCTGCAAGGAAATAGAACTGCAGGCTCATGAAGTTGCGGGAGATGATCTCCTGCGTGCGCAGCAACAGTTCCGCTACACCGATCACCGACAGCAGCGTGGACGCTTTCACCATTTCCGCCGCCGTATTGACCCAGGCGGGCAGGCACTGGCGCAGCGCCTGAGGCCAAAGGACGGAGGTGAACGTCTGCGTAAACGTCAGACCGATCGCTTTTGCGGCTTCGGTTTGCCCCTTCGGGATGGCTTGAAGAGCACCGCGCACGATCTCACCGACGTGGGACGAACAGAATACCGCCAGCGCCAGAACACCCGCCGCGAATGCCCCCAATTCCAGGCCCACGGCACTGGAGACGTAATAGCTCGCGAGGACGAGTACCAAAACGGGCGTGCCTCGGATCACATCCGTATAAGCCCGCACGATCAAGCGCAGCACATTGTTTCCATAGACCAGCGCCAGACCTACGAAGAGGCCGAGCACGGAGCCTGCGAGAATGGCCAGAAGGGAGATCGAGACGGTCATCGCCATGCCATTCAAGATGACATGACGGGCGATCCAAAGTTGATCGAGAAAAGTCTGAGACATCGGTTTACCTCGGCAACGCCAAACGCCGTTCGACAAAACGCATCAGAGCGGCAATGATGAAACAGGTGACGACATAGAGAGCCGATGTTACCACCCAGGTCTCGACGATACGGAAGCTCTCGACGTTGATCTTGCGGGCTGCAAACGTCAGCTCAGGCACGGCAATCGTTGCGGCAAGCGATGTGTCCTTGAAGAGAGAGATGATTGTCGAGGACAGCGAGGGCAGAACGTTGCGGAACATCAGCGGCGCTATGATCGATGTGCGTATCTGCATCGACGTCAAGCCAATCGCCATTCCGGCCTCGGTCAATCCCTTCGGAATCGAGAGAAGTCCGGCGCGGAAAACTTCCGCCAGGTATGCTCCCGAATAGAGTGAGAGAACCAAAACGAAGCTTTTGATCTTGTCCAGCCGGAAGCCCATCTGAGGCAGCGCGAAGAACGCGAACAGGACGAGCACGAGAATAGGAAGATTTCGGATAACGGTAACGTAGATCCTGGCCGGCGCGACCGCGGCACGGCTCTTGGAGAGCAGCGCGAATGCAACGAACAGACCGATGACAGCCCCGATCAAGATCGAAATGACCGCCAAACCGAGGCTCAACATCAAGCCGCTAAGAAGAAAATCGAAGTTGCGCCAGACAGCAGCAAAATTCAGCGTATAACCCATGGCAGACCGCCCTTTCAGGGAGGGAGCGGGACGGACCCGCTCCCTTGGGCCAGTTACTTGTATTCGACCGGGAAGCCGATTTGCGGAGGCGTCAGCTCCTTGCCGAACCACGTTTTGTACGACTTGGCATAAGCATCGAATTCAACGCCGGTCATGGCCTCATGGAGAGCGGTGTTGACGAAATTCAACCAATCCTGGTCGCCGCGCTTTACGCCGCAAGCGTAAGTCTGCGGGTTCCAGCCGTAGCCCGCGTCCCGATATTTCCCCGGGTTCTGCGCCATATACCAGGCGAGCGACGACTGGTCGGTTGCGACCGCGTCCGCGCGACCGGATTCCAGTGCCTGATAGATGAGATCGACGGAGTCGTACTGGTCGACGGTAGCTTCCGGGAGCGCGGCGTGAACCATCGACTCCGCGTAGACGTTCTGCAGGACTGAAATCGTCACCGATGAGCCGGCAGCTTTAAGCGCTGCGTAGTCTGCGTATTTGCCATCGGCCTTCAGCATAAGGCCGACGCCTTCCCGATAGTAGGGGATCGTGAAGGCGATCTGCTGGGCGCGCTCACCGGTGACCGTCATGAACTGGCAGGTGATGTCGACCTTGTCGGTCGTGATGTTGGGAATACGAGCGTCGGACGACTGGTTGACGTATTCGATCTTGTCAGGATCGCCAAAGAGAGCCTTGGCGATGATGTGGCCCATATCCACATCGAAACCCTGAAGTTTGTCGTCGGCGCTCTTGAAGTGCCAAGGCGCATTGGTGCTGCCGGTGCCCATAACGAGATGACCGCGAGCAAGAACCTCATCGAGCTTACTTCCGGCGGCGAAGACCGGGCTTGAAAGAACTGCAGTTGCAGCCAGCGCAATCAGGCCGGCGCGGAAGGATATGGTCATGATTGTTCCCCTAAGAACGAGTGTTTCTAGCTAATCCAATATAGTGGACATGTGTCCATGTTATCGGATTGACATATCAAGTCCCCTGGTTGATGAATTGTCAATAGCGATGGTTGATATTTGATGCGGCGCGACAGAGCGGCACATTTGTCCGCACCGCAGGTTCGTTCCATACGAGGTTTGCCATGACTTTTTCGCCTGCGGATATCGCAGCCATTCAAACTCCTGCCGTTCTGATCGATCTCGATATCGCCACCGCCAATATCGGCCGTTTTCAACGTTACGCGGATGCTCACGGCTTGCGTGTTCGCCCGCACATCAAGACGCACAAGCTGCCGGCAATCGCCAACTTGCAGATTGCGGCCGGCGCGGTCGGTATCACCTGTCAAAAGGTGTCGGAGGCCGAAGCGATGGTCGCCGCCAGCAGTGCAATCACCGATGTGCTGATTACCTACAACATCGTCGGCGTTGAGAAGCTTGAACGTCTGAAGGCGCTCGCAAAGAAGGTGAAATTGTCGGTCGTTGCCGATAGTGAGGCTGTCGTGAACGGTCTCTCGGAGGCCTTTCGAAACGAAGTTCAGCCGCTGACAGTCCTGGTGGAATGCGACACCGGCGCGAACCGCTGCGGCGTGCTCACTCCCGAAGCGGCAGAGGCTCTCTCGGCCCTTATCCACTCAATGCCTGGTATCGTCTTCGGCGGCCTCATGACCTATCCTCCTGCGGGCGGGGAGGCTGCTGTCGAGACTTTCATGATGGCGGCCAAGGCTCGCATCGAAGCGCTCGGCATCACAGTGCCGGTCATCACGTCAGGCGGGACACCTTCGATGATGCACGCAGCAGGCGCACCGGTTACGACTGAATATCGCCCCGGAACCTACGTCTACAACGACCGCTCTCTCGTATCGCGCGGCGCGTGCGGTTGGGCGGATTGCGCACTCGTCGTCTTAACAACTGTCGTCTCCGTACCTGCCGCGAACCGAGCGATCGTTGATGCAGGTTCAAAAATCCTGACATCGGATCTCTTGGGACTCACAGGTTACGGTCATGTGCGGGGGCGCGACGATATTGTCGTGGACCAGCTATCCGAGGAACATGGCCGCCTGATCAGCAGCGGATCAATCGGACTGTCGGTGGGAGATAAACTGCAGATCGTGCCGAACCACGCGTGCGTCGTCACCAACATGGTCGACTCGGTTTTCGTCACAGGAAACGGCTTGGCCTCAGTCGAGTCTTGGCCGGTCGTGGCGCGCGGAAAGATCATCTGACATGCCGGCTCCGTTTTCCATTGGCGAAGCCGATGAGCGAATTGGGTTGGACTGCACAGGTTCCGATGCGAAAACTCTTGGGAAGATGCGTTTAATGCCGCTTCTATGCTGTTTTGCAAAAACCGATCCCGTGACGTGAGGACCGGCTCGGCAAAATCCGACTAGAATTTATAACCGACCATCAGTCCAGCGCGGGTCATGCCGTCGTTCGGACCGTCGCAGAGGTTGGCGTTCGAAGAATGGGCGAGCTGCGCCATGACATTCCATTTGCTGTTGAAGCGGTAGCCGGCACCAAGATATTCGTGGAACAGCACACGACAGCCGAGATCAGGCTCATCGTCATTACCATCGATATCACCCGTATGGATGACGCCGCCGAAACCGGCTTCCGCGAAAATCTTGTCGCTGAGGTCGACAGTCCAGGTGAAACCGGCGAAGAACTGCGTCGCTTCGCCAGCCGTCCCAATCGAGGTGCCCAAATGAACGCGCGGATGCAAGAGCTGCTGCTTCCAGCCGGTTGCCTGCTCAAAGCCAAAGGGGTCGAAAAGGACCGTTATTTCAGGGAAAACGCCGTCTTCATGCGAATGACCGCCCTGAATGGAAGCGGATGCGCCGAAGCGCAATTCGTCGAAAACCTTATCTCCGGCTTGCGCCGCTGACGACATTCCCAGGCTGCTTGCAATGACTGCGACCGACGCGATACCCGACAGGCGCAGCAGGAGTGAACGGAATTCGGATTTCATCTGCTGTCCTTTGATTCCCGCTTAAACAGCGGGATGGGACAGAGGTAACATGCGAACGTTCGCGGTAAAGCGCATGTGTTTCGATTATGGCCTTTTCCACAGTGCTGACACCAATCTGCAACAGTTCAGATCTCGCCGTCGTAAGCGGAGCCGCCGTTTTCCAATAGGCGTTTCAATACCATAAAGCCTGCGACGAGCTCCTTTCTATCCTTTGGCGAGGAGAAACCGATGCGCACGCGATGATAGACTTTCTCGCCACGCGCTGCCTTGAACTCATCCTCGTCGTCCACAAGCACACCATCTCGGAAGGCGGCATTCTTGAAGGTGCCTGATAACCAGGGTTCCGGCAGTTTCAGCCACAGAAAAGGTGCGTGCGGGTGAGATTCGAATTCAAAACCCCGTAGCTGCTCGCGGGCAAGGCCAGCGCGGGCAGACAGTTCCACGACACTTGCATTGCGAATCTCATGTGCCTTGCCGCTCAAGACGAGCCGTGCGCAGGTTTCAGCTAGGATGAAGGGCAGGCCGCCGGTCACCATTCTGTGGGTTACCTTGATGCGCTGGGCAAAGTGAGGCGGGCAGGCGACCCAGCCGCCGCGCACGCCGGCTGCAACCGATTTCGACAGGCCGTTGACGAGGAAGGTGCGGTCGGGCGCGATCGAGGCAAGCAGCGGCGTATCGTCATTGGCCATGCCGCCATAGAGATCATCCTCGATGATCCAGATACCATGCCGTCTGGCGATCTCGGCAATGGCGACGCGCCGCTGATAGGGGATGATGGCAAGTGTCGGATTGTGGACCGTCGGCATCGTAAAGATGAGCTTCGGATGCTGCTGCTGGCAGAGCCGCTCGAGATCCTCGGGGATGATGCCGTATTCATCAGATTCGACGATCAATGTGCGCCGGCCGAGCAGACGCACGCTGCGGCTCACCTGCGTATAGGTAAGATTTTCAAAGACGATCTTGTCACCAGGCGCCGACACAGCGGCGATGACAGCGATCGCCGCTGCATGCGCTCCGAGTGTCGGCACGACGTTTTCGACCTCCGGCGACCAACCATTGCGCGCGAGCCACAGACGGCCGGCGTCGAACCAGTTAGGCGGAAAGCTGCGGGAATAGGAGGAGATCTCGGCCAGATGCTGCTCGCCGATTTCGGCCATGATGCCGGCGATGACCTTGCCCTGGCCGAGGTCTGGGGCTGCCGTCGTATCGAAACGGAGCTTGTTTGCCGGGACCTCGGCAACACGCGTGCCGCTCAACGAAAGGGTAATGGGATCCGTCTGTTCGCCGGGCGGCGTATTGGCACGGTCGAGCACATAGGTGCCGCGGCCGACTTCGCCGGCGACAAGACCACGCTCATGCACAAGCGCATAGGCGCGGCCGATTGTCCCGATTGTTACCCCGATATCATAGGCGAGATTTCGCTGCGGAGGCAGCTTGCTGCCCGCCGGCAAGGCGCCGGAAGCAATGGCGGATTCGATATTGTCCGCAAGCCGCATATAGACTGGGCCTGAGCCCTGCGAGAGATCGGGGAGCCAATTTGTCATGGTGACAATGGTTAGATTGTCACCCTACATCTGTCAAGGCTATGAGACAATTCCGTTAGCGGAAACTACAGGAGTCAGGAATGTCCGCTGTATCTCACAGCAACGGTCAGATTGTATCGATTGTCTCCATCGAAGGCCCGCATGAGATTATCATGCCCGGACAGGCGCCGGCCGCGACGTGGCTCGGGCGGTTGTGGGCAGCCATTCTTTTGTGGCAGCAGAAGCGGGAAGGCCGTCGGTCGCTGCGCGAACTGACGGCGGACCAGCTCAAGGATATCGGCCTGTCGCAATCCGATGCGGCACGTGAAGTCGGCAAGTCGTTCTTTTGGGATTGAAGCTGAAGCTTAGCTGCAGGACTTGCTGCCGCCCGACCAGCGGGTGACGTCCGCAGCGATGCGGCCCGAAACCGGCTCGGACATCATCGGACCGAAAGCCTGCATCTTGGCAGGATTGCCTTCGGCCTGCACGACGAGCAGCGGCCGGCTTTCCGGGCTTCCCTTGTGCACGACGAGGATACGCGGACGGCCGGAGAACGAGTTGAGTTCGGGCGCGAGCCTGTAGGCGGCGAATGACGGATCGCCGGACTTGAACCAGCAGCTGTTGGCGCCAAGCGCCACGCGTTCCATCGTCGACAGCGCGCTGCGATCCGGCCCCCTCGCAGGTGTCGGGGACTGGCAGGCGGCAACCATTGCGGCAAGTCCTGCA
This sequence comes from Rhizobium sp. BK650, assembly GCF_014195325.1. Classification (GTDB taxonomy): domain Bacteria; phylum Pseudomonadota; class Alphaproteobacteria; order Rhizobiales; family Rhizobiaceae; genus Rhizobium. The sequence goes on from NZ_JACIBK010000003.1 coordinate 606,881, forward strand.
AATGCAGCGGCATTCGCAATGGCGGCGAAAAGGTGAGGGCGCATCTATATTGCTCCAGTGGTCCGGCGAACGAGCGGCCTGATGGTTAATCAGGCAGCGACGACGTCGAGCGCCGAAGCAAAGAGGCCACGGCCGTCCGAACCGCCGTGAGCAGCTTCGATCAAGTTTTCCGGATGAGGCATCATACCGAGAACATTGCCCGCGGCGTTCATGACGCCGGCAATGTCGTTGACCGAGCCGTTCGGGTTGGTCCCTTCGGCATAGCGGAAGACGACCTGCCCGTTACCTTCGATCGCAGCCAGCGTCTCGGCATCGGCAAAATAGTTGCCGTCGTGATGGGCGACCGGGCAGCGGATGATCTGGCCCTTTTCATAGGCGCGGGAGAAATCCGTCTCGGCATTGACGACTTCAAGCTTGATCTCGCGGCAGACGAATTTCAGCGAAGCGTTGCGCATCAATGCGCCCGGCAGCAGGCCAGCCTCGACGAGGATCTGGAAGCCGTTGCAGACACCCAGAACCTTCACGCCCTTGTTCGCCTTTTCGATGATCGCCTGCATGACCGGCATGCGGGCGGCAATCGCGCCGCAACGCAGATAGTCGCCGTAGGAGAAGCCGCCGGGGATGACGATCAGGTCGACGTCAGGGATTTCCGTCTCCGTCTGCCAGATCGTCACTGGCCGGTGACCGGAAATCTTGGTGAGAGCGGCGATCATGTCGCGATCGCGGTTGAGGCCCGGAAGTTGAACGACGGCTGATTTCATAAGGTCCCCGCGTTTGGCGAAAGATATTGAACTGGAACGCTTTCGGCGAGCCATACTCCATTGGACGAGACAAAGAAAGAATGGCCTTCTGAAAACATGCGGGCTGCGTCTACACGCAGGACTACATAATCACCCTTGCGGCGGCGTGCGACGATCTTCGCCGTCTCCACATCGGCGGAAAGATGGACGTGATGTCGTTCCATCTTCTTCAGGCCTTCGCGCTCGATCGCGGGCCAGCTGGTCAGCGACGTGCCGTGGAAGAGGGTCGCCGGCGGCTCGACCGCCTTCAAGGCCAGATCGATTTCGACACTGTGGCCCTGATTGGCCCGAATTCTGCTGTCGACAAGCGCAAAGCGCTTCTTCGGACTGTTCTCGATAATGCCGATAACATCAGCGCGAGTGACGTCGAATTTCGATGTCACCGCGTTTTCGAAATCATCGAAGGATACCCAGCCCTCAGCATCAAGCGTCAGACCCGCGGCTTCAGGCGCATGGCGCAAAACATAGCTCATGAATTTCGAGACTTCCGTCTCCAGCTTTGCTTCGACCATGACGCTTTGTCCTCAAGGCCCGTCTAAGGGACAGGCCGATAATCGTTAGTCGATCGCGATCGCGTAGTTCTCGATGACCGTGTTTGCGAGCAGCTTTTCGCACATGGCCTTGAGGTCCGTCTCGGCTTTGGCCTTGTCGGTGCCTTCGAGTTCCAGGTCAAAGACTTTGCCCTGGCGGACATGGCCGACGCCCTCAAAGCCGAGGGCGCCGAGCGCGCCTTCGATGGCCTTGCCCTGAGGATCGAGAACGCCGTTTTTCAGCGTGACGGTGACGCGAGCCTTGATCACTTGTTCTTCCCTGCTTTACTTGACGAGAACCGGGCCGGTGCCACGCACAGGCTCGTTTTCATTGATGATGCCGAGACGGCGCGCAACTTCGGAATAGGCTTCCAGCAGCCCGCCCATATCGCGGCGGAAGAGGTCCTTGTCCATCTTCTTGTGAGTCTCGATGTCCCAGAGGCGGCAGCTATCCGGCGAGATTTCGTCAGCCAGAATGATCCGCATCATATCACCTTCGAAGAGGCGGCCGCACTCGATCTTGAAATCGACGAGCTGGATACCAACGCCGAGGAAAAGGCCGGTCATGAAGTCGTTGACGCGGATGGCGAGTGCCATGATGTCGTCAAGTTCGGCCGGATTGGCCCAGCCAAAGGCCGTGATGTGCTCTTCGGAGACCATCGGGTCTTCGAGCGTATCGGACTTGTAGTAGAACTCGATGATCGAACGCGGCAGAACCACGCCTTCCTCGATGCCGAGGCGCTTGGCGAGCGAGCCGGCGGCGACGTTTCGCACCACGATCTCGAGCGGGATCATCTCCACTTCTCTGATCAGCTGCTCACGCATGTTGAGCCGACGGATGAAATGGGTGGGAATGCCGATCTTGTTCAGATGGCTGAAGATGTATTCAGAAATACGGTTGTTGAGAACGCCCTTGCCATCAATGACTTCGTGTTTCTTCTTGTTGAAAGCAGTGGCATCGTCCTTGAAGAACTGGATCAGCGTGCCCGGTTCGGGCCCCTCATACAGTATCTTTGCCTTGCCCTCGTAGATACGGCGGCGACGGTTCATTGTAATTATTCTCTGCTGTTGGCGCTCTTGGGATAGCGCGCGTGGATCGATCTCGTGGCGTCCCCTTAAAGGAAAAGAGAGAGTTTCACAATCCGCCTGTCACTCCTTCCCCGGTTTCCGGCCACAGCGGGAATACCGCAAAGAGAATCGAATGTCTTCGCAAGATGAGACTACCGCCTTTTTGTTTACGGTGAAATGAAGGCAAAATCTCGGATGGGTTATACAGGTCTTTATCTGGAGGTCGTGCCTTGAAGAAGTGCGGCCGATGAATAACGCAGGTTAGTCTGCAGCGCCCGGGCGGCACCGCGGTAACGGCGGGGATCTGCATGGCACGCATTGGCCGCGCGAGCACTTGGCCCGGACCGACATCACCGGCTTCTGTATTCCTTTTCAGCGGGGCAGGCGGCTGAGAAACTGGGCAAAAACCATCGTGCCCTCTGGCCAGGGGCCGTGGCCGGATTCCGAGTTGATGTGACCGGACTCGCCGGCATCCACCAGGAAGGAACCCCAGCTGCTGGCGATGTCGTCGGCATGTTCATAGGTCCCGAAGGGATCGTTGCGGCTGGCGACCGTGATCGACGGGAAGGGCAGAGGATCGCGCGGGTAGGGACCGAACGTCATCAGATGCTTCGGACGGATAGCCGGATTGGCGACATCTGGCGGCGCCACGAAGAAGGCACCGGCAACGCGCTTTTGAAACAGCGGGATCGCATGGATCACCGAGGGCACCCCGAGGGAATGGGCGATGAGCACTACGGGGCGTGTCGAGGCATTCACCGCTTCAGCGATGCGGGCGGTCCAGTCCTCGCGCACCGGCTTGGACCATTCCGCCTGCTCGACACGGCGCGCAGTGCTGAGTTTTGCTTCCCAGCGGCTCTGCCAATGGTCGGGACCGGAATTGGTATAGCCCGGGATAATGAGGATATCTGCGTCTGAAGCTTTCATCGTGCCGCCGATGTGAGAAAGCTTAACCGCGATGTCAAGGGAAAGAGCGACTTAGCTCAAAAAATTTGCTAGAGTGACTTCATGCCGGTTGCGTTCTCGTGTCGGCTCCTCGTTGCCGACACACTCGCCTCCGGCTCATCTTGGCTGAGGAGGAGAAAGCCATGACGACATTTCATGTCATGACGGGCGCTGGCGAAAGCTTCGCACGGCCCGTGGTCAACAGGATCAGCATAGCCGACGTCTTCGACGCGCTCAGGCTCGGTTTCGAGGATTTCCGGGAGAAGCCTTCACATTACGTTTTCCTGTGTCTCATGTATCCGATCGCCGGTATCTTCCTGACGATGCTGAGTTCGGGCGCCAATCTCGCACCGATGATCTTCCCGCTGATGTCGGGCTTCGTGCTGATCGGGCCGATAGCCGCAATCGGCCTCTACGAAATCAGCCGCCGGCGCGAGGCCGGACTCGATTCCTCCTGGACACATGCACTCGATGTACGCCATTCGCCGGCTTTGCCGTCGATCATCGCCTTTGGCCTCCTGCTGTTTGGGATCTTCGTCGTCTGGCTGGTAACGGCGCAAACGATTTATACGAGCCTTCTCGGCGAGGTCTTTCCGCGCTCCATGTCGCTCTTCCTCCAGCAAGTGTTCGGTACGCCTGAAGGCCTGCAGCTCATCCTCTGGGGCAATCTGGTCGGTCTGGGCTTTGCTCTCGTCGTTCTGGCGATCACCGTCGTGACTTTCCCGATCTTGCTCGACAGGGATTGCGGAGCGGTGGCCGCGATGGTCACCTCGATCCGGGCCACCTTTGCCAATCCGGTGCCGGTGCTGTTTTGGGGCCTGATCGTTGCCGCGTTGCTCGTCATCGGCACAATCCCGCTCTTTATCGGCCTAGCGCTCGTCATCCCGATACTGGGCCATTCGACGTGGCATCTTTACCGTAAGCTGATTGCCGCGTGACGGCAGCATCCGGGGTCTCGCAAGCTCACACGATACCCCGGAATTTCACTGTACTCTGGAACCTCGGAACCTTCCTTGGAGTTTGTCTTGCGCTGACTTCGAAGGAGGATTTCAAGGTGACGTTACGCCATTTGTTTGCCCGTTTCGCAACCAAGACATCGGAGTGGGCGGGCAAGCCGGTGACTTTCATCCTGGCGCTTATCGCGGTCATTATCTGGGCTGCTCTCGGCCCATTCTTCGACTACTCGGAAACCTGGCAGCTGGTGATCAACACTGGCACGACGATCGTCACCTTCCTGATGGTCTTCGTGCTGCAGAATGCGCAGACGCGTGACACGCGCGCCATCCAGGCAAAGCTCAATGAAATCATTCTGACGAGTCAGGCCGAAAACCGGTTCATCGGCATTGAAAATCTGGATGAAGAAGATCTCAAGCATCTCGACCGGCTGGTGGCCAAAGCAGCGGAAGGCCGGGGCGAAAGAGAGGCCTGTAGGATATCGGATGAGCTGGCCGATCCATCGCCTGAAAAAAGCGGATCAAGAAAACGCAAGACATCGGCCGCTGACGCGCCGCGCAAGCGGAAATGAATACGGCGCCTCGTGGGCGCCGTCTGATGACATATTTTATGCCGATCAAGCCAGGCCGAAAACGCGTCGGAAGATCGTGTCGACGTGCTTCGTATGATAGCCGAGATCGAACTTCTCTCGTAGATCCGCCTCTGAGAGCGCGGCCCGCACTTCGGCGTCGGCCAGCAGCTCTTCGAGAAAGTCCTTGCCCTGTTCCCAGACCTTCATGGCGTTGCGCTGCACGAGGCGATAGGCATCCTCGCGCGACACGCCGGCCTGCGTCAGCGCCAGCAGAACGCGTTGCGAGTGGACGAGACCGCGGAACTTGTCGAGGTTCTTCATCATGTTCTCGGGATAGACCACGAGCTTTTCGACAACGCCGGCCAGACGGTTCAGCGCGAAATCCAGGGTAATCGTCGTATCCGGGCCAATAGCGCGCTCGACGCTCGAATGGCTGATGTCGCGCTCATGCCAGAGCGCCACGTTTTCCATGGCAGGGGTGACCGACATGCGTACGAGACGGGCAAGGCCGGTCAGGTTTTCGGTCAGAACCGGGTTGCGCTTGTGCGGCATGGCCGAAGAGCCTTTCTGGCCCGGCGAGAAGAACTCTTCCGCCTCGAGCACTTCCGTGCGCTGCATGTGGCGGATCTCGATCGCCACATTTTCGATCGATGAGCCGATGACACCGAGGGTGGCGAAGAACATCGCATGGCGGTCGCGCGGGATGACCTGCGTGGAAACGGGCTCGGGAACGAGGCCTAGGGCTGCGCAGACATGCTCTTCGACAACAGGATCAATGTTGGCGAAGGTACCAACGGCGCCGGAAATGGCGCCGGTCGCGATTTCCGCACGAGCAGCGACGAGGCGGGCGCGGTTGCGGCTCATCTCCGCATAGAAGCGGGCGAAGGTCAGGCCCATCGTCGTCGGTTCGGCATGGATGCCGTGGCTGCGGCCGATGCGGATCGTATCCTTGTGCTCAAAAGCGCGCGTCTTCAGCGCTGCGAGAACACGGTCCATATCGGCAAGCAGGATGTCGGCGGCACGCACCAGCTGGATGTTGAACGTCGTGTCGAGCACGTCGGAGGAGGTCATGCCCTGATGGACAAAGCGGGCATCGGGGCCGACGATTTCGGCAAGATGGGTGAGGAAGGCGATGACGTCATGCTTGGTGACGGCCTCGATCTCATCGATGCGGGCAACGTCGAAGGTCGCCTTGCCGCCCTTTTCCCATATGGTGGCGGCGGCCGATTTCGGGATCACACCGAGGTCCGCAAGCGCATCACAGGCATGAGCCTCGATCTCGAACCAGATACGGAACTTGGTTTCGGGAGACCAGATGGCGACCATCTCGGGCCGGGAATAACGAGGGATCATGGGCGAGCACCTTCATTTCGTGACAGTAGCTGCAGCCCCTGTAGCAAAGACGGCCGGCAATCTCAACGCATGCGTTTGGCAAGAGCCATGCTGGTGGCAAGCAGACAGACGAGCCCCACTGGTAAAAACAGCCCCAGACCAAGAACGAGGAACTGATAAACGGCGCTGGCGCCGGTAAAGACAAACTGAAAAACCCAGATGACCGAACCGAACGGCGCGTGCCAACGGGAATAGAAAACCCGATACTCCATGGCGAAAAGAAAGGCCGTCATCAGAACCGTGCCTGTCGTCAGCGCCAGGAAGAAACCGGCAAAACGCGCTTCTACCCGATGGCCTAGCGCCAGATATCGTCCGGCAAGGAGGTTGAAAGGCCAGGAAAGCAGCCCACCACCGAAATAGAGGATGGCGAGATCGATCACATGGCTCGCTTCCATGCCATGGCGCAGATAGAGGCCGATCATTGCCGAGATCAGCATCTGGATGCCCCAGAGCGGGGCGCCGATGAAAAGTTCTGATAAGGACGGCCATGCCGCCCGCAGACGGTTCATTCTCAGGGGTGAACCGGAACGGCGATCCAGCGGCCATTGCGACCGTCAGGAGAAGCACTCAGCGCCAGGATCAGGGCGATATGGACAGGTTTGCCAGATGCTGGCTGATAGACGAGGGCGCCGCCCATGCGATATTCCACCGGGCAGCCGCGGTCATCAGGAATTGCCTTGTCCTCATGGACGAGCTGGCGGTTCGGCGCACCTTCCTTTTCGATGAGTTGCAGCGCGAAGCCGACGACGTGGCTCGCGCCCTTGCAGGTGTCGGGTGTCGGCACCTGCACATCTCCGAGCAACAATGTATAGGCGCCGCGCGCTGGGCCGTCGGCTGCCAGCGTCGTATAGCGGATCGTCTTCATCGGCGAGCCGAGTTCGGTTGGCGGATTGAAGGCGGCGATTAGGCCGGGATTGGTCAGAAGGTCATATTTGTCCATCTGCTTGCGGGCAGCCGTCAGGTTCTGACGCCGCGCTTTGGAGAGATCAGCATCCTTATCCGTCAACTCCAGATGATAGGGGGTATCTTCGAGGTTTTCACCGGTGTCGGTATTGATGAAAAAGGTATCAGAATAGGGAATCTTGCCGTCCTTCATGCCGAATTCCTGGAAGGCGAAGACCTTGCCGTCGGCGGAGAAACCGACCGGCTGCATACTGGCGATATCGCCGGCAGAGGCCGTGGCGGACATCCCCGTCAGCAGGGCAGCGAAAAGGCTGCCCATGAACATGCGCTTCGTCATTTAGCGAGCTCCCTCAGCCGCGTTGCGAAGGGCTGATATCGCCTGGCGATAGCTATCGACCGAGCCGCCCTTGAAAATTGCCGATCCGGCGACGAGCACATTGCCGCCAGCCTTTGCCACGGCAGGCGCGGTATCCACCGTCACGCCGCCGTCCACCTCAAGCTCGATCGGGCGGTCACCGATGAGTGACTTCGCCGCTGCGATCTTGTCTGTCATTGCCGGAATAAATTTCTGGCCGCCGAATCCGGGGTTGACGGACATAATGAGAACGAGGTCGACATCGTCGAGCACGTTCTCGACGACCGAGAGCGGCGTTGCCGGATTGAGCGTGACGCCGACTTTCTTGCCGAGATGGCGGATCGTCTGCAGCGAACGGTGCAGGTGCGGTCCGGCCTCTGCATGTACTGTGATGCGGTCGCAGCCGGCCTTGGCAAAAGCCTCGAGATAGGGGTCGGCCGGCGAGATCATCAGATGGCAGTCGAAGGTCGCATCCGTGTAGGTGCGCAGCGACTTGATGACATCGGGTCCGAAGGAGATGTTTGGCACGAAATGGCCGTCCATGACGTCGAGATGGATCCAGTCAGCGCCGGCCGCGGTGACGCTACGGACTTCCTCGCCGAGCTTGGCAAAATCTGCCGCCAGGATCGATGGGGCGATGCGGATGGGCAGTGTCGTCATGGTCTCGGTCTCCGTATAAACCGGCAGCGGCAAGCCGCCTTACGGCGAATTTCAAAAGGTCAGTTCGTCCCGCCGGTCGGCGGGACGAACGTATCGCCGCGCCACTCGAGCAGACGATAGGGATTCTGCGACAGTTCATGGGCTGGCGTGAAGGTGACTGGGCCGATCGGCGTGTTGAATTGCGTGCCGATCAGCTTATCCGCGACCGGCCTGCCTTCAGCCATCGCCGCCTGCACGGCCTGATCGGCAATCAACGCGGCCGCCGCCGCCGGAAGGACATAACCTTCGGGCTCGACTCCTGCTACCCGCATCGCGTGGACGGTTGAATCTGCCTCCGGCAGAAGGGCGTATTCCGGAATCGCGACGGCGCGTACGCCATCCGCAAGCGCAAGCGGTTGGTTGGCAGCGCGCATCGCATCGCCGCTCAGGATATCCAACGGAATGTTTTCAGCCTTGGCGTCACGCGCGATGATGGCGACATCGTTCCTATCACCGCCGATAAAGACCTTGGTGGCGCCCGCCCGTTTCAGGCGGCGCACAAGTCCGATCTGCTGTTCCTGTCCCGGCCTGTAAGTATCGGTAAAGACCGCCTTCAGACCGTGTTCCTCCAGAGCGTTGCGCACGGCTTCCGTCAGTTCACGGCCGTGGATCGTGCCATCCTCGACAAGGGCGATCGGAGACGCCGCCCATTGCTGTAATATGACCTGGATGATCTTGGCGGCTTCGTCGCCGTCCTGAGGGCCGAGACGGAAGAACAGCCAGCCATTCTTCAGCGAATCCTCCATCAAGGGGCGCGAGCGCACGGACACGGTGATGGCGGGGATATTGGCATCCTTAAGCTTCGGCAGCGCGCCTTCCAGCGTTTCGCTGCAGAGGAAGCCGATCGCGATCTGAACCTTGGCAGCAATCAGCGCGTCGGCGATCGCCTGGCCGCTGTTGTCCTGGCAGGTCTCGCTGATCGGAACAATCGTGTCGCCGGCCTGCCCAATCTGAAAAACCGCGCCGGCCCGAACCTGGGCGCCGAGCGAGGCGAAGGTACCATCCTGGGGCGCCACGACGCCAATCGTCACACCCGCCGCGCGGCTTTCGACCGTCAACGCCAGGAGCGACAGAATGGCGGCTATGACACGGAGCGTCATCATGAAAGGTGCAGGTCTCTCGTCTTGTTCATGCCCTTTTATCCGCACGGCAGCAATCGTCAAAGAAAAACAAGCGTGTTCTGCAGCTTTTAGCGGGCCCATTGTAGAAAAGGTAACCGATGCCCGCCATATTGATGAAATAACAAAAACAAGACACCGATTGTGGAGAAGCATGTGTTGAACAGGCAGCATATCGATCCGGGCCTCTATCGCGACGCCATGAGCCGCTATGCCGGCCATGTGCAGCTCGTAACGACGGCGCTCGGTGAAGCCCGGCGTGGTGTCACCATTACGGCTGCCTGCTCGGTATCCGATAATCCGGCTTCCGTTCTCGTTTGCCTCAACAACACCAATGAGAAGAACGAGATCTTCTGGCGCAGCGGCATCTTTGCGCTGAACTCGCTCGGCGCTCACCATCAGGGTGTTGCCGATGCTTTTTCAGGCCGAACGCATCTGGAAAACGAGGATCGTTTCTTGAGCGCCCGCTTCGAAACGCTGGCAACCGGCGCGCCGGTCCTTGCCGATGCACTCGCCGTTTTCGACTGCCGGGTGACCGATATCAAGGAAATGCCGACCCACAACGTCATCTTCGGCGAAGTCGCTGCCGTTCGCTTCACCGAGATCCACCCGGCGCTTCTCTATCTGAACCGCGGCTATCACACGATATAGGCCTTAAGCGATGGACAACGCCGGCATCGAGGAAATGTTTCAGTCGCTTGGACCCGTCACCATCAAGCGCATGTTCGGCGGCAAGGGCATCTACCATCTCGGCCGCATCCTGGCGCTCGAAGTTCGCGACGAAATCCTGCTGAAAGCCGATGAGGAGAGCGCCCCGGAATTTGCCGCGGCGGGTGCCAGCCAGTGGTTCTACGAGGGCAAGAAGGGCGCGCCCGTGAAGATGCCCTATTGGAGTATCCCCGACGAAGCCTATGACGACCCCGATGTCATGGCGCGCTGGGTGCGGCTTGCCTATGAAGCGGCGTTGCGCGCTGAATGATCAGCGCAATTCGCCCGAAGGCAGGCTGGCGATCGCCGCTCTTGTGAAAGCCGACAATGGTTCGGGCAGATCGGCAAGGCCGAACCAGCCAAAATCCGATAGCTTGTCCGGTTCTGTGAGCTGCGGTTCGCCCGACACATCGCGGGCGATATAGAGAAGGGAAATCCAGTGCTGACGGTCGGCTGTGATGATCTGCTCGGTTAAGCCAATGCGCTCGATACGGGTAATAGTGAGGCCGGTTTCCTCTTCCGCCTCGCGGCGCGCGGCTTCCTCAGCCGGCTCCATATGGTCGACCTTTCCGCCGACGATATTCCAGTAGCCGGCTTCAGGTGGGCGCATGCGCTTGTAGAGAAGGATTTTGCCGTGGCGCAAAATCACCAGGCCTACTCCAAGGCCTGGGAAATCGATGCCGGGCTTGCCCACCGAGGGTCTCAGATCTTGGCGTTTGCCGCGATTAGCATGAAAGCAGGGATGTCGTCGCCGAAGCCGACCGGCGTCGGGCCATCATCATGGTCACGGTGACGGCGACGCTCACGATTGTCATCGTTTGCCGGATAGGGCCGATTGTGGCGCGCATTGTTCTGCGGCTTCTGTTCTGCTTTGCGCTCGTTCTTCACGCTGTCGGCCTTTGCTGCTGCTTCCACGACTTCGCCACCATTATCTTCGGCGTTGATATCAGATTTATGACTCGAAGACCGGCGATCGCGGCCACGATCCTTGTCCCGCTCACGACCCTTGCCGCGACGGGGAGAACGCTCGCTGTCGCGGCTTTCTTCTGCCGGCGGCAGGGCGGAGAGATCGCCGTTCAGCCATTCGACCTTCTCGCCGATCAGCTTTTCGATCGCGTCAGCATGTTTCTGGTCACGACTGGTGACGATGGTGAAGGAAGCACCGGAACGACCGGCACGGCCGGTGCGGCCGATGCGGTGAACATAGTCTTCCGAATGAATCGGTACGTCAAAGTTGAAGACGTGGCTGACATCGGGGATATCGAGGCCGCGGGCGGCGACGTCGGAGGCAACGAGCAGCTTGATGTTACCATCCTTGAAGTTGGCAAGCATGGTCATGCGCGAGCGCTGGTCCATGTCGCCATGCAGGGCGCCAACGGAGAAGCCGTGACGGTCCAGCGAACGGAAGAGATCGGCGACATCTTTTTTGCGGTTGCAGAAGATGATCGCGTTCTTGAGGTCGTCCTGGGCGCGGATGAGATCGCGCAGAACGGCGCGCTTCTCGTAATCCTTGCCGTGCGAGGCGACGAAACGCTGCGTGATGGTCTTGGAAGCCGATGCGGGCTTGGCAACCTCGATGCGTTCAGGGTTCTGCAGGAAGCGGTCTGCGAGCTTCTGGATTTCCGGCGGCATGGTCGCCGAGAAGAACAGCGTCTGGCGGGTGAAGGGGATCAGCTTGGCGATACGCTCGATATCGGGGATGAAACCCATGTCGAGCATGCGGTCGGCTTCGTCGATGACGAGGATTTCAACACCGCTCATCAGGAGTTTGCCGCGCTCGAAATGGTCGAGCAGGCGGCCAGGAGTGCAGATCAGCACGTCTGCGCCGCGCTCCAGCTTGCGGTCCTGATCTTCAAAGGAAACGCCTCCTATGAGGAGGGCGACGTTGAGGCGGTGGTTCTTGCCGTATTTCTCGAAGTTCTCGGCGACCTGGGCGGCCAACTCGCGGGTCGGCTCCAGGATCAGCGTGCGGGGCATGCGGGCGCGGGCGCGCCCCTTTTCCAGAAGCGACAGCATGGGAAGAACGAAGGACGCCGTCTTACCGGTACCGGTCTGTGCAATGCCGCAGATATCACGGCGCTGAAGCGCGAAAGGAATTGCCCCGGCCTGAATGGGAGTGGGGATCGTGTAGCCCGCATCGGTAACAGCGGAGAGCACTTTGGGGCTCAAACCAAGGTCAGCAAATGTCGTCAAAGGGAAAACTGTTTCCGTTCCGTTCGGCCGGTCTCTGGCGAGTCGGCAGGATTGCATGCCGCAATGGTGGGCGACATAATCCGAAATGGCCGGCAAGTCAAGGAAGAGCGCCTCCACCGCAGGTAGCGAGGTGAAGCATTCGTTACCGCGACCGGCTATTTCATATAAGTGGCAAGTTTAAGGCCGGCATTCATGAAGTAGATCGGATCGATGGCACGTCCGTCCTGGCGCACTTCATAATGCAAGTGCGTGCCGGTGGAGCGGCCCGTGCTGCCGGCAAGTCCGATCACATCGTTACGGCCGACCGTGTCGCCGACCTTCACCAGAATTTCCGACATATGGCCGTAGCGCGTCGAAATGCCGTTGCCATGATCGACCTCGACCATGTTGCCGTAACCGCCGGTCCAGCCCGCGGAGATCACTTTGCCGGGCGCAGTGGGACGGATCCTTTCGCCGGGGGAGAAGCGGAAGTCGATGCCGGAATGCAGCGCAAGGCGGCCGAGGAAGGGATCACGCCGGTTACCGAAGGGGCTGGTGACCTCCTTGCCGACCGCGGGGTTGCGGAAGGGCAGGGACGCGGCAGTGCTGCGCACGGCTTCTAACCGCGTCAGCGCGCCATCGAGCTGAATAAGCGAACTATTGAAGTCGTCGTTGCTCTCAGGCTCGACGTAGGGACCACCAACGGCGCTATCTTCATTCTCTTTCGCTGCAACCCTCTCTGACTGCACCGGGATATGGAACCGGTCGAGCACGCCCTCGATCGCATCGGCCGCATTGCCGGCATCGCTCGTCAGTTGATCAACGCGGCTCCTCTGGACCTGCTCGACATTTTTGAGCGAGAGCGTGACCTTGGAAAAGATGCGGTCGGCGCGGTCGCCGAGGGTTTCCTCTGATGGAACATAGGCAAGGGTGGAGTTGTCGGGTGCCCCGGCGTCGGCAGGCTTGTTATCGCCTGCCAGCAACCTGTCGATCGCCTGCGCGCCGCCGGAGAGCGACGCACGTTTGTCTTTGATATCAGGCACATAGGCTTGCGCCGGCACATTTGCGGCAGGCACTTCCTTGCCAGTCAGACCGGAGCTTTCGGCGCGGTCAAGCAGGCTGTCCAGCTTGCCATGACGCGAGGTCAGCGCCATCTGCTGTTCCATCAGCTTGTCGACCTTGTCCTCGACGACCTGCTGGTCGAGAAGCTGACGGGAGGTGATACGGTCGACCTGTGCGCGCAGTGCCGCGATGCGGTCTTCATAATCGTGCTGCATGCGGGCCTGGCGGGCCATGGTTGCGCCGATCAGATCGTCGCGCAACACGAGGTAGGAGGTGGCAAGCAGATAGCCGATCGAGAAGACGCCGACGAAGCAAAAGGCCAGTGCCGCCATCCACGGCTTCACCGTCATGTGGCGCACTTTGTCGCCGCTGGCGAGAATGAGGACGTGTTCCTGTGCCCCCTTGCCGAATACCCGACTGTGATGTCCGCTCGTCACGGAGGTCTCCCAAAGATTCGCTTTTCAGCCCCGCCTCATTGGGAAATGATTACATACATTTATGGTTAACGGTCGGTTTACGCCGCCTAATAGGCGCTCGCAGATCAGCTCTGGCTTGTCGAGGTGAGCGAGCGATAGAAGGAAGGCGTCAGACCTGCTTCCGCGCGCGCCACATCATTGAACGGCGCCTTCAGCGGGCCGCGGAAATTGGCGCGCACCAGCTCCTGGAACGTCCTTGCCGGATCACGCTTTTCGCGAGCACAGAGGAAGCGGAACCATTTGGCGCCAACGGCGACATGACCCTTTTCGTCGTTATAAATCACATCGAGAACTGCGGCACTTTCGAGGTCGCCGGTCTCGCGCATCCTGGCCTGCAGTGCAGGCGTGACATCGAGGCCGCGCGCTTCGAGAATCAGGGGCACGACGGCAAGCCGGGCCGTCAGGTCGTTGCGGGTCGAATGCGCAGCCTGCCAGAGGCCGTCATGGGCAGGCAGATCGCCGTAATCGGCGCCGAGATCGTTAAGCCGCTTGCGCACCAGGCGAAAGTGTTTGGCTTCTTCGAAGGCAACCTGCATCCAGCCATCAAAAAAAGAGTTCGGCACATGGGCCGAGGCGAATCGCGCCACGATGTCGAGCGCCAAATCGACGGCGTTGAGCTCGATATGGGCAATGGCATGCAGCAGAGCGATGCGGCCGGGCAGGGTGTGCAGAGAGCGCTTCTCAACCTGGGTCGGCGGTACTAGCACCGGCTTCTCCGGCCGGCCGGGGCGTTCCGGCAAAGCTGCATCCAGTGGTGAGCGTAGCGAAATGCGACGGGCGAACCATCTGTTCGCGCTCTCCTGTGCCAGTTCCGTCTTGCAGTCGAGGTCGGCGGATCGGATCGCATCGATTGCGCCGCCACGCAGCGAAGTGATTGCTATCACGCAGCCAGATTCCTCACGGCTTCCAGAACTGTTGCGGCATGACCGGGCACTCGGACCTTCTGCCATATGGTGGCGATGGTGCCATCTTTGCGGATCAGGAAGGTCGTACGCTCTACGCCCATGAATGTGCGGCCATACATTTTCTTCTCCTTCCATACGCCATAGGCCTGCAGCACCGTCTTCTCTTCGTCCGAGGCGAGCGCGACGGTCAGCTTGTGCTTTTTGATGAAGCGGTCGTGGCAGGCCGCCGAGTCGGGCGACATTCCAACAATGGCAGCACCGGCGGCTGCGAACTCATCGGCAAGCGCAGTAAAATCCAGAGATTCGGTCGTGCAGCCCGTCGTGTCATCCTTGGGGTAGAAGAACAGCACCACCGGCTTGCCGTGATAATCAGAGAGCGAAATGCGCCCGCCGCCGTCACGCGGGAGGCTGAAATCGGGAGCACGGGAGCCAATACCAGGTGCAGACATCTCAGAACTTTCTTTTGCCGAGTTTAGGGGAGATACTATATCGAACCGGTATATAATGGACGACACGGCGTCCCGCCCAGCTGTTTCAAACGAAATCGGGCGATTCAAACAAGTTCAGGAGTTCCCCGAGACGCATGTCAGCCATCCGCGGCGAAAAGGTCACGTTCCGTAAGAAGGACATCGTCGCCTTACACGACCTACCCTCAGCGCAGGTAGAGAATCCTCTTATCGTGCATTGCCCGCCGCCGCGCTCGCGCATGCGCGGTACCGCGAAAGCTACCGGCGGATTCTGCGCAGTCATCCTGTTCATCCTGGCCGCCATCGTTTTCACGATCGAAAGCGGGGTCATTGACGCACCGCTGTCGCAGCAGGCGCAGTCGGCCCTGAACAGTGCGCTCGGGCCGCGCTACCGCGCAGAAGTCGGCTCCACTGTTATCCGCTTCACCTCCGGCCTGCGACTGGCGCTGGAAGCACGCGACGTCAATATGATCGACCAGCAGAGCGGCCAGCATCTCTCCACGACATCCTCTATGCGCATGGCGCTCGATCCGCTGCAGCTCTTTCGCGGCCGCATCGCCATTTCGTCGGTCGAAGCTGACGATATCGCCCTCGACACGTCGCTGCTTCCATCAAGCGCGCCCATAAAGCTTGACGATCTGCGCGTCGATGCCATTCCGGCAGCAATGGAGACGATATTCTCACATCTCGACCTGTTCGAAACCTTCGTCGAACGCGGCGCTACCGCGTCGGTCCGTATATCCGGTATCGACATCAAGCTCGCGGATACGGCAAACGGGCCGCTTTCGCTCGTCGTCGACAATCTCGCCTTTGCACATGCCGGGCCGAACTCGTTGCAACTCAACGGCCAGATTTCTATTAACGGTCAAGCGGCAGATCTCAATGTGATCACCGACCAAGCAGGCGGGCACGCATCCCGGCTCGTCGCCACACTGTCGCATGCTGACCTCACGCCCTTTACACTGAAGCGCAACGATCAGGGCGAGATCCGCCAGGGCCTCAAGACCTTCGGCGACCTCACCATTTCCGCGGTCAGAGCCGCCGACGGCGTCAAGCCGTCGCTCAATGCGGCTCTCAATCTCAATCCGGGCTTTATTTACGTCGATGGCGATTCTCAGGAGCTGACGGACGGGCAACTCAATCTGGCCTATGATTTCGACAAGCAGACTTTGGAGATCGCCAAATCGCAGCTGCGTCTCGGCCCGACCGTGCTGCCGATCAGCGGCGCGCTGATCGATCTCGACAAGCTCGACCCGTCTGCGGGCAAGGGTTTCGGCATCGATGCTCTGATCAGTGGCGGCACGGCCGCGCCCAATTCCGGCGAGCAGCCACTGTCCTTCGATCTGCAGGCGACCGGTCGCTATCTCGTAGCTGGACGCGAATTCCAGTTTACGAATATGGTGGCTTCCTCGCCGCTTGGTTCGCTCTATGGGGCGCTGCATATCCGGCTGAGTGAGAAATCACCGGAGATCAGTTTTGCCGGCCAGTCGCAGCAGATGCAGACGACGGCGGTCAAGCAGCTCTGGCCCTTCTGGATGGCTTCCAAAGCGCGGGTCTGGGTGCTTGCAAACCTCTTCGGCGGCACGTTAAGCGACGCTTCCATTTCCGTCTTTATTCCGGCCGGACGGCTGGACGAGGCGGCGCAAGGACGCGGCCTGCGGCTCGACGAAAATCAGCTCCGTATCGCGTTCAACATTGCCGGGGCGCGCATGAACGTCGCCGGCGACATTCCGCCGGTGCGCGATACCGCGGCGCATTTCGACCTGACGGGCGGAAAGGCTGCGATCTCACTCAAGAGCGGCACCTCCTATTTCCCGTCAGGGCGTTCCGTGGCGGTCCAGCCGGGCACTTTCGTAATGCCATCGGTCTATGACAAGCCGCTGATGGCCGATGCCGACATTTCCGTTTCAGGTTCGGCCGATGCAGTGGGCGAGCTCTTGACCTACAAGCCGATCAAGGTTCTGCAGCGCGCGGGCTTCGTGCCCGACGACCTCAAGGGCAATATTCAGGCGCATGTGCAGGCGCATTTCGGTCTGCTCTCCTCGCAGAACCCGCCGCCACCCGAATGGAAGGCGCGGATGGAGCTTACCGACGTTGCGCTTGCCAAGCCGTTCTCGGGACGCGTCATCACCAACCTCGACGGTGTGCTCGATGCCGATCCGCAGCAGGTGAAGGTCAAGGGAAAGGCTGACATCGACGGCGTCTCCGCCGATATCGATATGCTGGAGCCCGTCGACAAATCCTCTGGGATCGAGCCGCAGCGGGTGATCACGGCAACGCTGAACGGCGATCAACGCGACAGGCTTTTTCCTGGCCTGTCCAGCATCCTGGGCGGCAGCGTCAAGCTGGTGCTGACGCGCATCGACGAGGACCGGCAGGATGTGCAGCTCGATCTCGGCAAGGCATCGCTCGATCTGCCGTGGATCGGCTGGTCGAAAGGCAGCGGCATTCCGGCCAATGCCGAATTCGAGGTTTCCGGCCCACCCGAGAATACGCAGGTCAAGAATTTCCGGCTGAAGGGCGATGGCTTCGGGGCAGCCGGGGCGCTCGTGATCGGCAAGAGCGGCCTGATATCGGCGGATTTCGATAGCGTGAAACTGTCCTCGGTCGATGATTTCGGGCTGTCGCTGAAGCGCAGCAAGGGCGGCTTCGATATTTCCGTGTTCGGCGCCAGCGCCGATGCACGGCCGATCATTGCTCGGTTGAAATCGGATTCGGGCAGCAATGGCGACGGCGGAGACAGCAGCAACGTGACCGTTAAGGCGAAGCTGCAGAAAATCATTGGCTTCAACGACGAGCAGATCGGCAATTTCCAGGCGCAAATCGCAATGAGCGGCAGCCACCTTCAGTCGCTGAATTTTTCCGGCGTCACGGATAGCGGCGAGGCCGTCGTCAGCAAGATGCAGGGCGGCGGCGTCATCAACATCACCAGCGGCGATGCCGGCTCGGTGTCTCGCTTTGCCGACCTCTATCAGCACATGCAGGGCGGGCTGCTCAACCTGGCGATCCGCCTCAGTGCCAACGGCTGGGACGGTTCGCTCGACGTGCGCCGCTTCTCGATCGTCAACGAACAGCGGTTGCGCTCCATCGTCTCCACGCCTGTCGGCTCGGACCAGCGCAGCCTGAGCGAGGCCGTCAAACGCGACATCGATACGTCGTCGCAGCACTTCCAGCGGGGCTTTGCGCGTGTCGTCTCACGCGGCGGGGCTATTTCCATCGAAAACGGCGTTCTGCGCGGCGACCAGATCGGTGCCACCTTCCAGGGCGTGGTGCGCGATGCAAGAGGCAACATGGACATGACCGGCACCTTCATGCCGGCTTATGGGCTCAACCGGCTGTTCGCCGAACTGCCGCTGATCGGCGTCATCCTCGGTAATGGGTCGGACCGTGGCCTGATCGGCATCACCTTCAAGTTGACCGGCAAGTTCGAGCAACCGAACCTGCAGATCAATCCGTTGTCGGTTATCGCGCCCGGTGTCTTCCGTCAGATTTTCGAATTCCAGTAAATCGCTGGGGGACTATCCGTGAAGAACTCGATCCTGATCAGGCCCTACAGACCCGCTGACAGCGATGCTACGATCGAGATTTTTCTGCGCGCCATCCGCGAAGTCTCGTCGAAAGATTATTCGCCTGAACAGATCAATGCCTGGGCGCAGGTGGAAGATCCTGCCAAATGGGCCGAACGGAGGATTAGCCGCCCGGCTTGGATAGCGGAGATTGACGGCAAGCCGGTCGGCTTCTCCGATCTCACGCCCGACGGCTGCCTCGACATGATGTTCGTGCATCCCGAATTTCAGGGGCTCGGTGTTGCTGGCCGCTTGCTGGCGCGCGTTGAGGAAGAGGCCCAGCTATCGGAAATGGAGGGTATCTACACGCATGCCAGCCTGACGGCGCGGCCATTTTTCGAACACAAGGGGTTCCAGGTCCTCAGACGGCAGACCGTTGAACGGCGCGGGCAGCGACTCTACAATTTCGTGATGGAGAAATTCTACCAGCGGCGCTCCTGAGCTTTCGGCTCAAGGCAGACAAAGAAAAAGCCGGCGCAACGGCCGGCTTTTTGCTTTGGTATCCCTTGCGCGGTCAGGCTGCGCGGCGGATCAGGATGTGCTTTTTCTTGCCAAGCGACAGCTTGATGACGCCGTCAGCGGTGATTTCACTGCTGCCGATCATCTTGCGCTCGTCGCTGACAGCCTGGTCGTTGATACGGACGGCGCCGCCCTGGACGTGACGGCGGGCTTCGCCGTTCGAGGCGGCAAGTCCGGCGCGCACGATCAGCGACAGAAGGCCGATGCCGGCGTCGAGTTCGGAGGCGGGAACGTCGACGGAGGGCAGGTTCTCAGAGAGGCCGCCTTCTTCAAAGGTCTTGCGGGCCGTCTCGGCTGCCTGTTCAGCGGCCTCCCGGCCATGCAGGATCGCAGTGACCTCGGTTGCCAGGATCTTCTTGACCTCGTTGATCTCGGAACCGGCGAGTGCCGAGAGGCGGGCGATCTCGTCCATCGGCAGCGTGGTGTAGAGCTTCAGGAAGCGCGAGACGTCGGCATCCTCTGTATTGCGCCAGTACTGCCAGAAATCATAGGCCGAGAGCATGTCGGCATTCAGCCAGACGGCACCCGTGGCCGACTTGCCCATCTTGGCACCGGACGAGGTGGTGAGCAGCGGCGAGGTCAGCGCGTAAAGCTGGTTGGTCCCCATACGGTGACCGAGGTCGATGCCGTTGACGATGTTGCCCCACTGGTCCGAACCGCCCATCTGCAGACGGCAGTCGTAGCGCTTGGCAAGCTCGACGAAGTCATAGGCCTGGAGGATCATGTAGTTGAATTCCAGGAAGGACAGCGACTGTTCGCGGTCAAGACGCGTTTTGACGCTGTCGAAGGACAGCATGCGGTTGACCGAGAAATGCTTCCCGACATCGCGCAGGAACTCAAGGTAGTTCAGCGAACGCAGCCATTCGGCGTTGTTGATCATCAGCGCATCCTTCGGACCTTCACCGTAGGTGAGGTAGTTGGAGAAAACGCGCTTGATGGAGGCGATATTGCCTTCGATCGTATCGACGGTCATCAACTGGCGGGCCTCTTCCTTGAAGGAGGGGTCGCCGACCATGCCGGTGCCGCCGCCCATCAGCGAGATGGCGCGGTGACCGGTCTTCTGCATCCAATGCAGCATCATGATCTGGATCAGCGATCCGGCATGCAGGCTGGGCGCGGTCGGATCGAAGCCGATATAGCCCGTCACGGTTTCCTTGGCGAAGAGATCGTCGAGGCCGCGTTCATCTGAGATTTGATGAATGAAGCCGCGCTCTTGCAGCGTGCGGAGGAAATCGGACTTGAACTCATACATTGGCTTCGTCTCTTGAAACGTCGAACGGAAATGGGATTGACGCTTGTTGAACCGTCGCGGCGCGTTTAGCACTGTTTTTCCAAAAGTGCATCCGGGAATCGCATGAAAGGCTCGCGGCGCAATGGATATCGTCAGGACTGCGATCGGCTTGATGAGCGGCACCTCGATGGACGGCATCGATGTGGCGCTTTTGCGGACGGACGGACGAGGCTTTATCGAACGTGGTCCGTTCCTGGGCGTGCCCTATGACGGCGGTTTTCGCGAGCGGTTGAAACGGGCACTCGATCTGGCGCGGCCGTTGACGGATCGCGGCGCGCGGCCGGATGAATTGCGCGAGATCGAGATTGAACTGACCTTGCGTCATGCAGATGCCGCTAGGGCATTTCTCGAGAAATTCGGCATCAACCGCGATGATATCGATGTGCTCGGCTTCCACGGCCAAACCGTCCTGCACAGGCCTGACGATGCGCTGACGATCCAGATCGGCGACGGCCCGCTTCTGGCCGAGCGCACAGGTATTTCCGTCGTCTACGATATGCGTGCCAACGACATGGTGCACGGCGGGCAGGGCGCACCGCTGGTACCCGCTTACCATGCCGCCCTTGCCGGGCGCTTCCAGAAGGACGGGCAGACAGTCTGCTTCGTCAATATCGGTGGCATTTCGAACCTCACCTATATCGGCCCGGAAGGCCGCATCGCCGCCTTCGACAGTGGTCCCGGCAATACACTGATCGATCAGTGGGTGGAAATGCAGACCGGCAAGACCTACGATCCCGGTGGCGAGATCGCCGGTCGCGGGCAGGTGGTGCCCCATATCGCCGCCCACTATCTCGGCAGTCCCTTTTTCAGCGGCAATATCCGCCGCTCGCTCGACCGAAGCGATTTCAAGCCGCTTGCCGATGGCGAGGCGAGCCTTGAGGACGGCGCACGCACGCTGGCACATGTTGCTGCTGCCTCTATCGTCAAATCCGCCTCCTATCTGCCGGAAAACCCCTCCGTTTATATCGTCTGCGGCGGCGGACGACTGAATGCTGCGATCATGGCGGAGTTTGCAGATATGGCCGGGGAAAAAGGCTCTGCAGTGATGAGCGCCGAACAGGCGGGTTTTGATGGCGATGCGATGGAGGCGGAAGCCTGGGCCTATCTTGCCGTGCGCTCGCTGGAGGGCCTGCCGCTCACCTATCCCGGCACGACGGGCGTCAGTCAGCCAATCACTGGCGGTGTGTTAGCGGAACCGGCGCCATGAGCGGCAACGTCATTTTCGAAACGCCGCGTCTTCTCGCCCAAATGTGGGAAGACGGTGATGCCAATCTGGTCCACGATCTGCATTCAACCATCGAGACGACACGCTACATGTCAGGAGCGGCACCCTGGTCGCACGAAAAGGCCGAGGAACGGCTGCGGTCCTATCTCACCGAGCAGGCACGCGACGGCACGACAAAATACAAGATCCTCAGCCGCGAGGACGGCCGCTATATCGGGCGTGCCGGCATATCGCTCTTTCATACCGGCGAATACGAGCTCGGTTATGCCTTCTACGCCCGCGAATGGGGCAAGGGCTATGCGACGGAGATCGCAGCAAGTCTCGCCGACTGGTTCTTCGCCCGGGGGATTGCGCCGCATATCGTTGCCTTCACCCATCAGGACAATCTTGTCTCACAGCACATATTGAAAAAGATCGGCATGCGGGAGCGCGGGCCGATCTTTATCGAAGGTATTCAGGGCGTAGAATTCGAGATGACTGCCGCTATGCGGCAGGCCGTCACCTGATCCGCTTGGCTGCCGGCTCCGGCACCAGTTCGCCGTTGAGACGGCGGTCAAGGTAGTCCTCGCATTCAGCCATCAGCGTGTCGACCTGGCCGTTGAAGAAGTGGTTGGCGCCAGGCACTGTGCGATGGGTGATCAGAATGCCCTTCTGGGTCTTCAGCTTCTCGACGAGGCCGTTGACATCCTTTTCGGGCGCAACCTTGTCCGCCTCGCCGTTGATGATGAGGCCGGAGGAGGGGCAGGGCGCCAGGAACGAGAAGTCATAGGTGTTCGGCTGCGGCGCAATCGACATGAAGCCTTCGATTTCCGGACGGCGCATCAGAAGCTGCATGCCGATCCAGGCGCCGAAGGAATAGCCTGCAACCCAACAGGTCTTCGAATCAGGATGCAAGCTCTGCACCCAGTCGAGGGCGGAGGCAGCATCCGAAAGCTCGCCCGCACCATGGTCGAACTCGCCCTGGCTGCGACCGATTCCGCGGAAATTGAAGCGCAGCGTCGTAAAACCGCGCTTCTGAAACATGTAGAAGAGCTGGTAGACGATCTGGTTGTTCATCGTGCCACCAAACTGCGGATGCGGATGCAGAATGACGGCGATCGGTGCGCTTTTTTCCTTGGAGGGTTGGTAGCGGCCTTCAAGACGGCCGGCTGGGCCGTTGAAAATGACTTCGGGCATCGGTACTCCGGGTTTTATTTCGCGTTCGCGCTACGTTTGGCGACAACATGACTTGACGACGGTTGTCAGCTTTTCTAAAACGCAGTTTAGAACAATTCGAAACTTGCATGGCAATCCACGCAGCGTGGAACGTGTCATAAGGCAAGCCCGGCGGAAATTTCAAGAAAAATGCGCCGCCACGCCAAAGCAAGCTCGTCAAGCGCAGGACCGAAGACAATGGCGCCGCCACGCCTTTATCTCGATTGGAACGCAACATCGCCGATGCACCCTGCAGCGCGCGACGCGATCATGCGTGCTGTGGATGTCTTCGGCAATCCCAATTCCGTCCACGGCGAAGGGCGGGCTGCCCGTGCAGCCATCGAAGGCGCACGCCGCAAGGTGGCGCTGCTGGCGGGCGCCGACCCTGCCAACGTGATTTTCACCAGTGGCGCCACAGAAGCCGCCAATATGGTGCTGACGACCGACTTCAGCATGGGCCGCACGCCGCTGAAGCTCGGGCGTCTCTATCATTCCGCCGTCGAGCATCTGGCGGTCCGCGAGGGCGGCCGCTTCCCGAAGGGCAAGACGTCCGAGATACCGGTGACCGATGCCGGCATCGTCGATCTGAAGGCGCTCGCTGCCCTTCTCGAAGCCCATGACAAGTCGACTGGCCTGCCGATGGTGGCGATCATGTACGTCAACAACGAGACGGGCATCGTTCAGCCGGTCGAAGAAGCAGCCAGGATCGTGCGCGCCCATGGCGGGCTCTTCGTGGTCGATGCCGTGCAGGCGGCCGGCCGTCTGCCGATCGAGATCGAGCGCATTGGCGCGGATTTCATGATCATTTCCTCTCACAAGATCGGCGGTCCGAAAGGTGCGGGTGCGCTGATTGCCCGCGGCGAGGCGCTAATGCCGAAGGCGCTGATCCGCGGCGGCGGCCAGGAGAAGGGTCACCGCTCAGGGACACAGAATTCGTTGGCATTGATCGGCTTTGGAGCGGCGGCGGAAGCCGTGACGCAGAACATCGAAGAACGGAATGCTGCGATTGCCGCACTGCGCGACCGGCTGGAAACCGGCATGCGCGCGGCAGCACCTGACGTCATCATCCACGGCGCCGGCGGTCCGCGGGTCGCCAATACCATCTTCTTCACGCTTCCCTGCCTGAAGGCGGAGACCGGCCAGATTGCCTTCGATCTCGAAGGTGTGGCGCTCTCGGCGGGCTCTGCCTGCTCCTCCGGCAAGGTCGGCGAAAGCCATGTGCTGACGGCGATGGGGCGCGATCCGAAGCTCGGGGCCTTGCGCATGTCGCTCGGTTTTTCGACGACGGAAGAAGACGTGGATCGGGCAATTGCTGCCTTTGGGAAAATTGCTTCCCGGCGAAAGCCGGCGGGCGAGGCGGCTTGAACGCCTCATATAATCTTGCGGAAACGCAATTTTCTGCTTGCCATCAGGGCTGAAAAGTCCCTTTTGGCCGCTTATATCAGGGGCAAACGAAAATTGCCCGCACGACAAGCTGCCGGACCTTTTCTCCGGCGAGATTGGAGAACGACATGCCTGCTGTCCAGGAAACAGTCGATCGCGTTCGTCAGATCGATGTGGACCAGTATAAATACGGCTTCGAAACCGTCATCGAAATGGACAAGGCACCCAAAGGCCTGTCCGAAGACATCATCCGCCTGATCTCTGCCAAGAAGCAGGAGCCGGAATGGATGCTCGAATGGCGCCTGGAAGCCTACAAGCGCTGGCTGACGTTGGAAGAGCCGACCTGGGCTCGCGTCAACTATCCGAAGATCGATTTCAACGACATCCACTACTATGCCGCACCGAAGAGCACGCCTGGTCCGAAGTCGCTGGACGAAGTCGATCCTGAAATCATCAAGGTCTACGAGAAACTCGGCATTCCGCTGAAGGAACAGGAAATCCTCGCCGGCGTGCAGAAGTCGAAGATCGCCGTCGATGCGGTCTTCGATTCCGTCTCGGTCGTGACGACCTTCAAGGAAGAGCTGAAGAAGGCCGGCGTGATCTTCATGTCGATCTCGGAAGCCATCCGCGAGCATCCCGAGCTGGTACAGAAATACCTCGGCTCTGTCGTTCCGACGACCGACAACTATTATGCGACGCTGAATTCGGCAGTCTTCACCGACGGCTCCTTCGTCTTCGTACCGAAGGGCGTTCGTTGCCCGATGGAGCTTTCCACCTACTTCCGCATCAACGAGAAGAACACCGGTCAGTTCGAGCGCACGCTGATCATCGCCGAGGAAGGCGCTTACGTCTCCTACCTCGAAGGCTGCACCGCACCCCAGCGCGATGAAAACCAGCTGCATGCCGCCGTGGTCGAGCTCATTGCGCTCGACGATGCGGAGATCAAATATTCGACCGTCCAGAACTGGTATCCGGGCGATAAGGACGGCAAGGGCGGCATCTATAACTTCGTCACCAAGCGCGGCGATTGCCGCGGCGACCGTTCGAAGATCTCCTGGACGCAGGTCGAGACCGGCTCTGCCATCACCTGGAAATATCCGTCCTGCATCCTGCGTGGCGATGACTCCAGAGGCGAGTTCTACTCGATCGCCGTTTCCAACGGGCATCAGCAGATCGACAGCGGCACCAAGATGATCCATCTCGGCAAGAACACGTCGAGCCGCATCATCTCCAAGGGCATTGCCGCCGGCGTGTCGCAGAATACCTATCGCGGCCAGGTTTCAGCCCACCGGAAAGCTTCGAACGCCCGCAACTTCACGCAGTGCGACTCGCTGCTGATCGGCGACAAGTGCGGCGCCCATACAGTGCCCTACATCGAGGCGAAGAATTCGACGGCGCAGTTCGAGCACGAGGCGACCACCTCGAAGATCTCGGAAGATCAGCTCTTCTACTGCCTGCAGCGCGGCATTCCCGAGGAAGCGGCGATCGCGCTGATCGTCAACGGCTTCGTCAAGGAAGTGTTGCAGGAACTGCCGATGGAATTCGCCGTCGAAGCGCAGAAGCTGATCAGCATTTCGCTGGAAGGCTCGGTCGGCTGACATGAGCGAGGCGGACAAGAAGCGAATTCTTGAACGCCTGACGAATATGCGCGGGGAGATCCTATCGAAGGTAGGCCCCCGCGAGCAAAGGTACGAGACGGAAACGCCGCCGGAGCGACCCTATGTGTTTCTCCGGCAGCGCATGGAGAAATCGGCAAAGATGTTTCCGGATATTCCGGAATTTCTAGAAGTGCCTTGGCTCATCGTGGTCGCGTTTATCCGTGTCATTCGTATCATTCGTATCTTCTGGCCGTAGCGCAGAGCACAACGTGTTAATGCCCTTAGAAATTAGGCGAGGCTCCGATGAGCACGCAGACAGAACGCAGGAACCAAAGATGCTTGAAATCAAGAACCTTCATGCCCGCATCGCCGAAGATGGCACCGAGATCATCCGTGGCCTGAACCTCACAGTGAAGGCCGGCGAAGTCGCCGCCATCATGGGGCCGAACGGCTCCGGCAAGTCGACGCTTTCCTACATCCTCTCCGGCCGCGAAGACTATGAAGTGACCGAAGGCGATATCCTCTATAACGGCGAGAGCATCCTCGAACTCGATGCTGCTGAGCGCGCCGCCAAGGGCATCTTCCTGGCCTTCCAGTATCCGGTCGAAATTCCCGGCGTTGCCACCATGCAGTTCCTGAAGGTGGCGATGAACGAGCAGCGCAAGGCGCGCGGCGAAGACGAACTGACGACGCCGGACTTCATGCGCCGAGTCAAGGAGGCTGCCGGCAAGCTGCAGATCAATACTGAGATGCTGAAGCGCCCGCTGAACGTCGGCTTCTCCGGCGGTGAGAAGAAGCGCGCCGAAATCCTGCAGATGGCGCTGCTCGAGCCGAAGCTGTGCGTTCTCGACGAAACCGACTCGGGCCTCGACATCGATGCGCTGAAGATCGTTGCCGACGGCGTCAACGCGCTGCGTTCGCCCGATCGCGCCGTCGTCGTCATCACCCATTATCAGCGCCTGCTCGATTACATCGTGCCGGATACCGTCCACGTTCTCTACAAGGGCCAGGTGATCAAGTCCGGCGACAAGACGCTCGCCCATGAGCTGGAAGCCAACGGTTACGCCGACATTATCGGCGCCGCAGCCTGAGCGTGGCGGAAAGGACGACGTCCATGAACATGCAAACGACGAGCCGCCTGACTGCGGCCGAATCGGCGCTGATCGAAGCGTTCAACGAACAGATCGGCGAACTGCCGGGCAATGGTGCGGTGACTGCGCTGCGCGACCGCCTGCTCGACGACCTGAAGAAGCAAGGCCTGCCGACGCGGCGTATCGAGGCCTGGCACTATACCGACCTTAAGAACCTGCTGCGCAGCGTTCCGGCCAAGGCGGGCGACGCCGGCTCCGAAGCACTGGAACCACTGGTCGAGGCCTCTCCGGTCCTTGCCGTCATTCAGGGCCGGGCTGCCAAGAAGGCCTCAGCCGGCGACCTCATGGTTTCCACCTATTCGGAACAGCTGACCGACGGCTCGGCCGTTGCGGGTCTCGACGCGCTCGGCCGTGACGATGCTGTCGGCCGTATCAATGGCAGTTTCGTCAAGGACGGCTACGCCGTCGAAGTGCCTGAAGGCACCGAGCTTGAAGAGCCGCTGGAAATCCAGTTCGTGCATGCCGGCGGCGATATCCACACCCGGCTGCCCGTTACCTTCGGCGCCAATGTGAAAGGTGTTGTTATCGAGCGTCACCAGTCGGTGACCGGCGATGCCGCGCTTGTGTCGCATGTCAGTGACATCACGGTCGGCGAGGGTACGGAACTGACCTGGATCATCCTGCAGCAGCAGGGGACGGAAGATACACATCTCGGCCAGATCCGCGTCGATCTCGGCGCCGACGCCAAGCTGAAGCTTTTCGTCATCAATGCCGGCGGCAAGCTGGTCCGTCAGGAACTGAACATCAAGGTGAGCGGCGAGGGCGCCGATCTGACGCTTCGCGGCATCAATCTGCTCGGCGGCGATACGCACACAGACGTGACGATGGTGCTCGGCCATGACGTGCCGCATACCGGCTCGACCGAGGTGATCCGCAACGTGGTCTTCGACCGCGCCAAGGGCGTCTTCCAGGGCATGATCCGGGTCGCGCCCGATGCCCAGAAGACCGACGCCAAGATGGCCTGTAACACGCTGCTGATGTCGGACGATGCCGAATTTTCGGTCAAGCCCGAGCTCGAAATCTTCGCCGATGACGTGCAGTGCGGCCATGGTGCGACGGTTGCCGATATCAATGACGACCATCTCTATTACCTGATGGCCCGTGGTATCCCGGAGAACAAGGCGCGCGCCATGCTGGTCAATGCCTTCGTAGCCGAGATCGTCGAGGAACTGGAAGACGAAGCCCTGGTCGAGGCGCTGGAAGGCGTCATCTCGGCTTGGCTGGAAAAGCACGCCTGATCGGATAGCGCCATGGACAAGATCGTACCGGCAACCGCCTATGATGTCGAAGCCATCCGCAGGGATTTTCCCATCCTTGCGGAGAAGGTGCATGGCAAGCCGCTGGTCTATCTGGACAACGGCGCTTCCGCCCAGAAGCCGCAGGCGGTGATCGATGCGATCTCGCATGCTTACAGCCATGAATATGCCAATGTGCATCGCGGCCTGCATTACCTCTCCAATGCGGCGACGGAAGCCTATGAAGCCGCACGCGAAAAGGTTCGCCGCTTCCTGAATGCACCGGATATCAACGACATCGTCTTCACCAAGAACTCGACCGAGGCGATCAACACGGTGGCTTACGGCTGGGGCATGCCCAAAATCGGCGAGGGCGACGAGATCGTGCTGACGATCATGGAGCATCACTCCAACATCGTTCCCTGGCATTTCATCAGGGAGAGGCAGGGAGCCAAACTCGTATGGGTACCTGTCGACGACGAGGGCGCTTTCCATATCGAGGATTTCGAGAGGAGCCTGACCGCCAGGACCAAGCTTGTCGCGATTACCCATATGTCGAATGCGCTCGGCACCATCGTTCCGGTCAAGGAAGTCTGCCGTATTGCCCATGAGCGCGGCATTCCGGTGCTGATCGACGGTTCGCAGGGTGCGGTGCATCTGCCCGTCGACGTGCAGGATATCGATTGCGACTGGTACGTCATGACCGGCCATAAGCTCTATGGCCCCTCGGGCATCGGCGTGCTCTACGGCAAGAAGGATCGGCTGAAAGAGATGCGGCCGTTCCAGGGTGGTGGCGAGATGATCTTCGAGGTGAGCGAGGACGTCGTCACCTATAATGATCCGCCGCATCGCTTCGAGGCCGGCACGCCCCCGATCGTGCAGGCGATCGGGCTCGGTTATGCACTCGACTATATGGATAAGATCGGCCGCGAGAATATCGCCGCCCATGAGGCGGACCTGACAGCCTATGCCGAAGAGCGGCTCAAGGCGATCAACTCGCTCCGCATGTTCGGCAATGCGCCGGGCAAGGGCGCTATCTTTTCCTTTGAGCTCGCGGGCATTCACGCCCATGACGTCTCTATGGTGATCGACCGCCGGGGCGTTGCCGTCCGCGCCGGCACGCATTGCGCCATGCCGCTCTTGAAACGCTTCGGCGTGACCTCCACATGCCGGGCATCCTTCGGCATGTACAATACCCGCGCCGAAGTGGATGCGCTGGCCGACGCGCTCGACCATGCGCGCAAGTTCTTTGCTTGAGGAAGAAGCCATGAGCCTGGATGAACAGAAGATCGACGTGCGAGAAGGGATCGTGCATTCCAGCATTCCTGAAGAGGAGCTGGCGCGTCTCAGCGACGACGTGATCGGCGCTCTCAAGACCGTCTACGACCCGGAAATTCCGGCTGACATCTTCGAGCTTGGCCTCGTCTACAAGATCGATATCGAAGACGACCGCATGGTCAAGATCGTCATGACGCTGACCGCACCCGGCTGCCCGGTCGCCGGCGAGATGCCGGGCTGGGTGGAAAATGCCGTCGGTGCCGTCGAAGGCGTTTCAGGCGTCGAAGTCGAAATGACCTTCGATCCGCCATGGACGCCGGACCGCATGTCCGAAGAGGCGCAGGTCGCAGTCGGCTGGTACTGATACAGTACCGTGGTATTGATCGATTAAGATCATCGCCTTACATTTGAATCACGAAGCGCCGGATCTTGAACCCGGTTGTGGAAGGAGAAAGAGCCGATGGGCTTTGCTGTAATGAGCATGACGACAGCCGCCGCAGAGCGCGTGAAGGCGATCGTCGAAAATGGCGGACCGGATGCCAAGGGCATTCGCGTCGGCATCAAGAAGGGTGGCTGCGCCGGGATGGAATATACCATCGACATGGTGACCGAGCCCAACGCCAAGGACGATCTAATCGAGCGCGATGGCGCCAAGGTCTGGATCGAGCCATCGGCTGTTCTCTATTTGCTCGGCACCGAACTCGGCTTTGAAACCACCACGTT
Source organism: Rhizobium sp. BK650 (assembly GCF_014195325.1). Taxonomy (GTDB): domain Bacteria; phylum Pseudomonadota; class Alphaproteobacteria; order Rhizobiales; family Rhizobiaceae; genus Rhizobium. The sequence goes on from NZ_JACIBK010000003.1 coordinate 637,169, forward strand.
GCGCTCCGGCTTTACCTTTACCAATCCGAACCAGACATCGGCCTGCGGCTGCGGCGAATCCGTCGAACTGAAACCTGTCGATCTTGCAGCGCTTGCTGCACGCGGCGATGCAGTGGTTCCTGCACAGCATTAAGCATTTTTTCGTTGAATTTGCCTGATGGCCGCCATAATTGGCGGCCTTTTGATTTTGACGAGCCTGTCCGAAGACCGACAAGCGACAACGAAGAAAAGCGGACAATGCTCTTTCTATTCCTGAAAGGCGCCCTGCTGGGTGTCATCATCACAGCGCCGCTCGGGCCGATTGGAACCCTGTGCATCAACCGCAGTCTCGAGAAGGGTTTCTGGTTCGGCTTTTCCGGCGGGCTCGGAACAGCACTGGGTGACGCGACCTATGCGCTGGTCGCGGTCGCCGGTCTGGCGGTCTTCTCCGAGACCATGTCGAAGGCCACCATTCCGCTGGCGCTCGGCGGCGGAATGATGCTGCTCTGGCTCGGCTGGCGGGGACTGAAGAGCAGGGGGATCGTAAAGGCGGCAAAGATCGATGCGGCCGACTTCCTGCATACGACCATTTCGACCTTCCTGCTGACGATCTCCAACCCTGCTACTATCCTGTCCTTCGGCGCATTGTTTGCCGGGCTTGGGCTGACCGAGGAGACGCGCCGCTTCAGTTCAGCCGTGATCGTCTCCGGCGTCTTCATCGGATCGCTGCTCTGGTGGTTCTGTCTGAGTGCTGCCGTCAGCATCGCCCGGGACCGGTTGTCGCCCGATTTCACGGCCAGAGTCGGCCGCGCGACGAGTTATATGCTGATTGCCTTCGGCGCAGTGGCGCTCGGCTCCGTGGCTTATTCGATTGTCTGAAAGAAAAGCTTAGTCGCGTTTCATGCTCATCAGCACGTCCCAGAGATCAGCGCCGGTCTCGAAGACTGAAGCATTCGCCTTGTAGCTCTGTTCGGTCTCGATGAGGTCGGTGAGTTCGGTCGCAAAGTCCACGCCCTGATCCGTTGCGTTAACGCTTACCTGAACGCCCGAGGGTTCGACGGACTGGAAGCTGGTGTTCAGCCGGCCATAGCCCGGTGTGCTCGCATTGGCGACATTTTTGGCGATCGCGCTTGCTCGCGACGTCTGAGCGAGCATCCCCGAGAGAGCCGTATGCGTGATTGCAGAAATGCTCATCGACCATTTCCCTGTTTCCGGACACTAAGTGTTTTACCGGCAAGGGTTTAGGGAAAGCTGAACGGTTTCGGTTAGCGAAAGGCGTGGGGATCTGCGAGGGTTGTGCCGCAATGGCACGCAAGATCAGCCGCCGACGGTCATTCCAGCAATCAGGACATCGAAGTACCGCCGCGCCGCATTCCACCAAGCCGCGCCGTAGCTGTTGCAAGCTGCGAACCGGCATACTTCGACATTGAAGAAGAGCGGAGGACCAGGAAGCTGGTGCCCCTGCCGAGGAATTGAACCTGGATCGGCTGCAAACCAGACAGCTGCTCTTACGTTGAGCTACGAGGGGCGTCATGTCTTCATGCCAGAAATGGCGCTTGCAGGCGAGTGAAGCTTCGATCGACGGTTAGGCGGTAAGGTTAACGTCTGGTACGAGAAGGCGGATAAGGAGAAGGGCGCCCAGTACAGGGGCAGACAACCCTTCTCCCTGCTGGTTGTGCAGCATCCAGCAAAGCTAGTTACGCGGCGGACCGAAAATAGTTCACCAGCCCTCCAAAAAATCTGCCTGCATCCATTATCGCCATCAATGCGCACGTGTAGCCGTTCAGTTCTTGATATCGAGACCTGCTTCGGCTGCGGCGGCGATAAATGCCTTGCGCGCATCTTCACCGGTGCGCTTGCCCTTGATGACATCGGCGCAGACCAGCAACGCCTGGTCGAGCGCGGCGCCATCCTCGATCGGCCAATCTTCGATCATTGCCCAGGATGCAGCCTGGGTAGTATCGATTGTGACATATTGGCCGGGCTCGTCGAGAGCGATGAGTACAGGCTTCGACCAGGGCGCCTGCATTCTTGCTTCGCTTTGATCCTGGGTCATGGGGTTTCCTCTCGCGTTCCTTATTAGAATTAGAAAGCCCCTCCCATGATGGAAGGGGCTTTGTTTGGTGAGCCCTTCGCTTAGGCTCAGGGCGTTCGTCGCTGAAATCGATTCACTGGATCGATTGCTCGGGCTTTGCCCGATCGCTCCTCACTACTCGGCTGCCTCTGCGTAAGCTTCGACCGGGGGGCAGGTGCAGATTAGGTTGCGGTCGCCATAGACGTTGTCGACGCGGTTGACCGGCGACCAATACTTGTCCACGCGGAAAGCGCCGGGCGGGAAGCAGGCCTGTTCGCGAGAATAGGGACGATCCCATTCGCCGACGAGGTCTTCCACCGTATGCGGGGCGTTCTTCAGTGGGTTGTTCAGCTTGTCCGAACGGCCTTCCTCGATATCGCGGGCTTCTTGACGGATAGCCAGCATGGCTTCGCAGAAGCGGTCGAGTTCGGCCTTGGTTTCGGACTCGGTCGGCTCAATCATCAGTGTACCGGCAACCGGCCAGCTCATAGTCGGCGCATGGAAGCCGCAGTCGATCAGACGCTTGGCAACGTCGTCGACGGTGACGCCGGCGCTGTCGACCAGCGGACGGGTGTCGATGATGCATTCATGCGCGACACGGCCGGCCGCGGACTTGTAAAGCACGTCATAGGCGCCCTTCAGGCGAGCGGCGATATAGTTGGCGTTGAGGATCGCGACCTTCGTTGCCTGCGTTAGGCCTTCGCCGCCCATCATCAGGCAGTAGCTCCAGGAAATCGGCAGGATGGACGCCGAACCGAAGGCTGCTGCCGAAACCGCACCCGAACGGCCGTCCGTTTCCGGATGGCCGGGCAAGAAGGGCGCCAGATGCGACTTGACGCCGATCGGACCCATGCCGGGACCGCCGCCGCCATGCGGGATGCAGAAGGTCTTGTGTAGATTGAGGTGCGAAACGTCGGAGCCGATGTCACCGGGGCGAGACAGGCCAACCATGGCGTTCATGTTGGCGCCGTCGAGATAGACCTGGCCGCCATGCTTGTGCACGAGATCGCAGATTTCCTTGGCGGTTTCTTCGAACACACCATGCGTCGACGGATAGGTGATCATGCAGCAGGAGAGATTTGCTGCATGGTCTTCCGCCTTGGCGCGGAAATCTTCAAGGTCGATATCGCCGTTTTCCCGCACCTTGACGACGACGACCTTCATGCCAACCATCTGGGCGGACGCCGGGTTGGTGCCATGCGCGGAGGTCGGGATCAGGCAGACGTCGCGGTGACCCTGGCCATTGGCAATATGGTAATTGCGGATGGTCAGCAAGCCCGCATATTCGCCCTGCGCGCCGGAATTCGGCTGCATGGAGAAGGCGTCGTAGCCGGTAACGGCACAGAGCTTTTCCGTGAGGTCATCGATCATTTCGCGATAGCCTAGCGCCTGATCGGCGGGCACGAAAGGATGGATGTCGGAAAATTCCGGCCAGGTGATCGGCAGCATTTCGGCTGTCGCGTTCAGCTTCATCGTGCAGGAGCCGAGCGGGATCATGGAGCGGTCGAGCGCCAGATCGCGGTCGGAGAGCCGGCGGATGTAGCGGGTCATTTCGCTTTCGGCGCGGTTCATGTGGAAGATCGGATGCGTCAGGTATTCGCTGGTGCGCAGCAGATCCTTCGGCAGGCGATAGGAGGGCTCGAAATCGGCGATCTGGAAATTGCCGCCGAAGGCGCGCCAGACGGCTTCGAGCGTTGCCGGACGGGTGCGCTCGTCGAGCGAGATGCCGATCTTCGTTTCCCCGACCTTTCGCAGATTGACGCCCTCGGCGACGGCTGCGCGCAGGATGAGACCCTGCATGTGGCCAACATCGACGGTGATCGTGTCGAAGAAGGTCTCGGGTTCAACCTGGTAGCCGAGCTTTTCCAGGCCCTTTGCCATCAGAACGGCCTTCTGGTGAACCTGCTGGGCAATCGCCTTGATGCCCTTGGGACCGTGGAAGACGGCGTACATGGAGGCCATGACGGCGAGCAGGACCTGCGCGGTGCAGATGTTCGAGGTGGCCTTTTCGCGGCGGATATGCTGTTCGCGCGTCTGCAGCGACAGGCGATAGGCACGGTTGCCGCGGGCATCGACGGAAACGCCGACAAGGCGGCCGGGCATGGAGCGCTTGATGGCATCCTTGACCGACATGTAGGCGGCGTGCGGACCGCCATAACCGACAGGAACGCCAAAACGCTGCGAGGAACCGACGGCGATATCGGCACCCATCTCGCCCGGCGACTTCAGAAGCGTCAGCGACAGGATATCGGCAGCAACGACGGCGATCGCGCCCGTCTGGTGCAGGCGGGAGATCAGACCGGTATAGTCATGCACGTGTCCGTGCGTGCCCGGATACTGGAAGATCGCGCCGAAGACATCGACCGGATCGAGATCGGTGAAGGGGTTGCCGACGATGACGCCCCAGCCGAGCGGCTCGGCGCGGGTGCGGATCAGCGCAATCGTCTGCGGATGGCAATCGGCATCGACGAAGAAAGCCTTGGCCTTCGACTTGGCGACGCGCTCGGCCATCGCCATGGCTTCGGCAGCGGCCGTCGCCTCATCGAGCAGCGAGGCATTGGCGACATCGAGGCCGGTCAGGTCGCAGATCATCGTCTGGTAGTTCAGAAGCGCTTCGAGGCGGCCCTGCGAGATTTCCGGCTGGTAAGGCGTATAGGCCGTGTACCAGGCTGGGTTTTCCAGGATGTTGCGCTGAATGACCGGTGGCGTGATCGTGCCGTAGTAGCCCTGGCCGATCAGCGAGGTCAGAACCTTGTTCTTGTTGGCAGTTTCACGCAGCTTGTCGAGCGCCTCGCGTTCCGTCATTGGCGCGCCCCAGAGGAGCGGCGCCTTCTGGCGGATGGCGGGCGGTACGGTGGCGTCGATCAGCGCGTCGAGGCTCTTATAGCCGATGACGCCGAGCATGTCCGACATTTCCGACGGGGAAGGGCCGATATGACGCCGATTGGCGAAGTCATAAGGCTGATAGTCGGTGAACTGGAATTCGGTAGGCGTCGTCATTACGCAGTAAGCTCCTTATAGGCCGCTTCGTCCAGCAGTCCGTCGACATCGCCAAGATTCTTGAGCTTGAGTTTGAAGAACCAGCCGGCGCCCTGAGCATCGGAATTAACAAGCGAGGGATCGGCAACGATGGCCGGATTGACTTCGACGATCTCGCCATCCAGCGGGCAATAGACCTCGGACGCGGCCTTAACGGATTCGACGGTTGCCGCATCGTCATTCTTGGAAAAGGTGGCGCCGACCTCAGGCAGTTCCACAAAAACGAGGTCGCCGAGTTGCTCGACAGCGTAGGTGGTAATGCCGACGGTCGCGACATCGCCTTCGAGCTTCAGCCATTCATGTTCCTGGGTAAACTTCAGCATGGAAAATCCTCTCGCAATAGGGTCAGCGTTTGTAGGTCGGCGTAACGAAGGGAAGGGTGGAGACTGTTACGGGCAGGTACTTGCCGCGCACTTCCGCATAGATCTGCGTGCCAGGTGCCGCATAGGAGACCGGCACGTAGCCCATGGCGACGGGGCCCTCGACGGAGGGGCCGAAGCCGCCCGAAGTGACTTCGCCAATCTCGGTTTTCCCCTCGGCATCGGCAAAGAGCTTGGAATGGCCGCGTACCGGCGCCTTGCCTTCCGGCTTCAGACCGACGCGCTTGCGGGAAACACCCTTATCCAATTCGCCGAGAATGCGTTCGGCACCCGGAAAACCTCCTGCGCGTACACCACCGGTGCGGCGGGCCTTCTGGATGCCCCATTCGATGGCGGCTTCGACCGGCGAAGTGGTCGTGTCGATGTCGTTGCCATAGAGGCAGAGGCCGGCTTCGAGGCGCAGCGAGTCACGGGCGCCAAGGCCGATCGGCTCGACATCTGGATGCTCCAACAATCGGTTGGTGACATCGACGGCCTTGTCGGCGGGAATGGAGATTTCAAAACCGTCCTCGCCGGAATAGCCCGAGCGGGAAACGAGACAGGACACATCGTGCAGGCGGCAATGGCGCACGTCCATGAATTTCATGGCGGCCACATCGGCCCAGAGTTCGGCGAGCACATCGACGGCACGAGGGCCTTGAAGCGCGATCAGGGCGCGATCGAGGACGGTGATCTGGCAGGTGCCGGAAAGATGCTCCTGCAGGTGAGCGACGTCCTGCTCCTTGCAGGCGGCGTTGACAACGACGAAGAGATGGTCATCGAGATGGGTGATCATCAGATCGTCCAGGATGCCGCCATTCTGATCGGTAAAGAAACCATAGCGCTGGCGTCCCTCGGCAAGACCCAGGATATCGACCGGCACGAGGCTTTCGAGCGCAAGGGCTGCATCCTCGTACTTGCCGGACTTCGCCTTGATGATGACCTGGCCCATATGGGAGACATCGAAGAGACCGGCGGCGGTGCGGGTCTGCAGGTGTTCCTTCAGGACTCCGGCCGGATATTGCACCGGCATGTCGTACCCTGCGAAGGGCACCATGCGGGCACCGAGCGACAGGTGAAGCGCGTGAAGCGGGGTTTTCTTGAGGGCAGCAATATCGTCCAAACGACGCCTCCGGGGTTTGCGCCCGATATCCGGGCGCGGGCTCAAAACTGAAGGCGCGGCTGCGCCTTGTCTCCTTGAGCCCCCTCTGTCCCTGCGCCTGAGATTGTTATCCCTTCGGCGGACGTTTCGAGAACGCCTCTCTCCAGAGTTCCGTCTGCCCCTTGTGGTCCTTTTGCCTGAGAGTTTCCGGGGCGGTTGCTCCTTCGGCACCGGCGTCGCAGCCGGCTTCTCCCAACAAGGTTGCCGCAATTATCCGGGGCCGGCAGGCCTTGGCAAGCAAAATGTCGCGACCGTACAAATTTTTGTCGCGGCTCAGAGAAGCCGGTTGCGATGTCAGGCAAATGGGCTTTTGCATTTGCCAGCGAAATTAGCTAACGCGAGCCGAGAGCGAGGAGAAATACTCTATGAAAATCGTCAGGACATCGGCTTTTGCGGCCCTGCTGTGCGCTTGTGGCTTTATCGGATCCGCACTCGCCCAGGATCATCACAACATGCAGGGTATGGACATGGGCAACATGGGCTCCATGAACATGGCCATGGGTGGCGACTTGGTGAAACTCGGCGATCTCGAAATCTCCGGCGCTTTTGCCAAGGCGATGCTGCCCGGCCAACCAGTCGGCGGCGGCGGCTTCACGGTGAAGAACAATGGCTCGACCGACGATCGCCTGGTCTCCGTTACCTCGCCGACTTCAGGCGAAGTGCAAATCCACGAAATGGCCATGCAGGGCAATGTCATGAAGATGCGCCAGCTCAAGGATGGGATCATTATTCCAGCCGGCCAGACCGTCGAGCTTGCCCCCGGCAATCTGCACCTGATGTTCCAGAAGGTGAAGACGCCCTTCAAGCAGGGCGACAAGGTGCCGGTCACACTCACCTTTGAAAAGGCCGGAAAGGTGGATCTGGTACTGAACGTGCTGTCGGCACAGGGCAAATAAGCGCTGAAAACAATAAGCGCTGAAAAACAGAGGCCCGCGATCAAATCGCGGGCCTTGCTCCTCCCAGCAAAACTTAAATTTCACACATCCTCATAAGACTGCAGCGCCTGTTTCAAGCCCGCCTGCGGCTGGCGAAAGCCCTTGGTCATCAGATCAAGCGCAACTTCAGTGCTTTGGATGACGCTGGCACCGTCTTCTGGATCCTCGCCGCTCTGATTGAGCTGGCGTTCTGCGAGCTTGCGGGCATCGCGCGCAGCCGTACCGGTCGCCACGCGCTGAGGAATGCGCAGGGACTCGAAGGCTAGGGCGGCAGTGCTTGCAGATATGGAACCAAGCTGCGTCATTCGGCCCTCATACCGGTCCAACCTTCGCGTTCGGCTTAAGAAAATCATCGGCATTTTAACGGATGATAAGAATTCCATAGATGCGATTGAGATCGGAGCGGAACCCAACAAAACCGGACACACGGCCCAGGCTGTTCTTGTCGCGGTCCACGGCATGTCGGTTCGCTTCTGCAATATATGTCAGCCGTCGCGTCTCATACGGATGGCTACCGTCATGGCTGTCCGGTCTGACGCGCGTATCCCTCTGATCTCGATTCCGATTTCCGTTTTCTGAAAAATGCTCTAAAGGCAGCGGCAAGAGAGGCGCTGCCTTTGATAGCGCCCGCATTTTCCGAAAGAACTCCATGGCAGGCATAGAACACATCAAGGTGGAGCCCGATGAAGCGGGCATGCGGCTCGACCGCTGGTTCAAGATCCACTATCCGGGACTCGGCTTCGGTCCATTGCAGAAACTCCTGCGCTCCGGCCAGGTCCGTGTCGATGGCGGCCGTGTCAAATCGGATGCTCGTGTGCAGCCCGGCCAAATGGTGCGTGTGCCGCCGCTCGATGTTGATGCGAAGGTCAAGTCCGGGCCGATCGCCGGGAAGGATCTGAAGCATTCCGGTGACTTCGAACTCCTGTCGCGCATGGTGCTGCATGAGGACGAGAAGGTGATCGTGCTCAACAAGCCGGCCGGCCTCGCCGTGCAGGGCGGCTCGGGTGTGGCGCGCCATATCGACCAGATGCTGGAGGCCTGGACGAGCCCGAAGGGTGAGAAGCCTCGTCTCGTCCACCGCCTCGATCGCGATACATCGGGCGTGCTCGTCATTGCCCGCACCCGTGGCGCTGCCCAGAAGCTGACAGCCGCCTTCCGCGAGCGCGATACCAAGAAGACCTACTGGTCGCTGGTCAAGGGCGTACCGCGAAAGCGCGAAGACAAGATCTCAACCTGGCTCGTCAAGGAGCAAACCATGGATGGCGACCGCATGCGGATTGCCAAACACGGCGAGGATGGTGCGGATCATGCAGTGTCTTATTACCGCATTGTGGAGACGGCGGCTCAGCGTCTCGCCTGGCTGGAGATGGAACCCTATACGGGCCGCACACACCAGCTTCGCGTCCATGCGCTGCATATCGGCCATCCGATCATCGGCGATCCCAAATATTTCGACGAGGATCCGAACTGGGATTTTCCCGGCGGCATCCAAAAGCGTCTGCACCTGCATGCGCGCCATATCGATATTCCGCACCCCTCCGGCGGGCGCCTGCGGGTAACGGCCCCTTTGCCGCCGCATATGGTGCAGAGCTGGAACCTGCTCGGCTTCGACGAAAACTCAGCCCCCATCCTGGATGACGAAGAATGAAGCTTGCGCTTTTTGATTGCGACGGCACGCTGGTTGACAGTGCCGGGCTGATCCACGAAACCATGCGCCGCACGTTTGCGAAATTCGGCAAGCCGGAACCCCGGTTCGAAGACACCAAGGCAATTATCGGCCTGACGCTCGATATCGCGATTGCCCGCATGCAGGGCAAGCCGCATGTCGAGCAAGAAGATATCGACATGACGGCACATTACAAATCGCTGTTTACGGTCGTGCGCCAGGATCTCGATTACCGGGAGCCGCTTTTCCCGGGCATCCGCGAAATGATCGATGCGATCAGCGGGCGCGAGGATCTGCTGATCGGTGCCGTGACCGGCAAATCCCGGCGCGGACTGAAGCTTGTCATGGAGACGCATAGCTTCGACAAGCATTTCATCGTCGCGCGCACCGCCGACGATTGCCCCTCCAAACCGCATCCGGCCATGGTGAGCGAATGCTGCGACGAAACCGGCATGAATGCCGCCGATGCCATTGTCATTGGTGACGCGGTTTACGATATGCAGATGGCAAAGGCTGCCGGCGCCAAGGCGATCGGCGTTGCCTGGGGCTATGCCAGCGTGGATGAGCTGATCGCCAACGGCGCCGATGCGATCGCCTACCATCCGAACGAGATATTGCGCCATTTTTCCTGAGGTGAGCCCATGCGCGACCTGCTGAACGACCTTTCCGAAGACCTGAGCCATCCCGATCCGATTCGCCGCGCGCAGATCCAGATGAAGAAGCCGTTGCCGAAGCGCTTCTATAAGACGGTTTCCGTGGCGGCGCACCAAGACGGTTTTGCTATCGAGCTGGATGGCAAACTCGTGCGCACACCGGCCCGCCAGATCTTAGCCGTGCCGAGCGAAGCGCTGGCGAAACTCGCTGCCGCGGAGTGGGACGCGCAGGCCGAGGTGATCGACCCGTCGCTGATGCCGGTCACACGCCTCGTCAACACGGCAATCGATGGTGTCGCCACCGATACGCAGGCCGTGTTCGAAGACATCCTGCGCTTCTCTTCGAGCGATTTGCTCTGTTACCGCGCCGAGAGTCCGCAAGAACTGGTGAAGCGCCAGACCGACTGCTGGGATCCGATACTCGACTGGGCTGCGGCCGATCTCGGCGCGCGCTTCATCCTCGTCGAAGGCGTCATGCATCACGAGCAGCCGCGCGAGGCGATCGCCGCCTTCGGTTCGGCGTTGCGCCGGCACGATAGCGCGCTCGAACTTGCAGCTCTCCATACGGTGACAACGCTGACCGGTTCGGCGCTTCTGGCGCTGGCGATCGCAGAAGGGCAGATCACACCTGAGGAAGCCTGGTCGCTCGCCCATCTCGACGAAGACTGGACCATCGAGCACTGGGGAAGCGATGAAGAAGCCGAACAGCGCCGTGCCAAGCGTTTTGAGGATTTCAAAGCAGCAACGGATGTTTTTTTCGCGCTAAGGGCCTGAATCATATTGCTTTGATGGGCTTTATGACGAAATCTGCGACTCCGGACGGGGATATGCGGGAATTGGAATGAATTGGCTGAGGTCGAGATTTTGCCTGATAGCGCTTGTTTGCGTGGCGCTGACGGCCTGCGCCAGCCTTATGCCGAAGAAGCAGGAAAAGCCCATCTATGACGTGCGCAGTGCCGTCGTGCTGTCGAGCGCGACCATGTCGGCAGAGCTGCTGGCTGGCATCAACGACCGCGTCAACACCGCCATCCGTGCAACAGTCCGCACGACCGAATTGCCGCGTGTGGTGCTGACGATCCGTATCGTGTCCGTCCAGAAGGGGCTCGGCTTCCAGAAGGACCGCAACGTCGCGAAGGTCAGCGTCGATGCCGCGTCCGTGGAGGACGGATCGGTGATCGCCGTTACCTCCTTCGAAGTCACCAGCTTGACCGCCGATCCTCATCTGGCAGATGACATTCTGGCGGAAGATATAGCGGCGCGCATCCGCTCCGCCTTCGCACTCAGCGGAAGATAGCTTTATTCTTTTCCACGCAGTTCCGGACGCAAAACCGATGCGCACTTTTGCTGGAATTGCTACATGACCGCAGAAAACGGCGAGGGGAGATCATGAAGGACATTCTGGAAGAGCTCGAACGCCGTCGTGATGTTGCCCGTCTCGGCGGCGGGCAGGCGCGTATCGATGCGCAGCACCAGCGCGGCAAGCTGACGGCGCGCGAGCGCATCGACCTGTTTCTCGACGAAGGCTCCTTCGAGGAGTTCGACATGTTCGTGGAGCATCGCTCCACCGATTTCGGCATGGACAAGAGCCGCATTGCCGGCGATGGCGTGGTGACGGGCTGGGGGACGGTCAACGGCCGCACCGTCTTCGTCTTCGCCAAGGATTTTACAGTCTTCGGCGGCTCGCTTTCCGAGGCGCATGCCGAGAAGATCATCAAGGTGCAGGATATGGCGCTGAAGAATCGCGCGCCGATCATTGGCATTTATGATGCGGGCGGGGCGCGTATTCAGGAAGGTGTGGCAGCACTCGGCGGTTATGCCGAGGTCTTCCAGCGCAATGTGCTGGCTTCCGGCGTCATTCCTCAGATCTCCGTCATCATGGGGCCTTGTGCGGGCGGCGACGTCTATTCGCCCGCGATGACGGATTTCATCTTCATGGTGCGCGACACGTCCTACATGTTCGTGACGGGACCTGACGTCGTGAAGACCGTTACCAACGAGACGGTGACCTCGGAGGAACTTGGCGGTGCGACCGTTCATACGACGCGCTCCTCAATTGCCGACGGCGCCTATGACAATGATGTCGATACGCTCCTGCAGGTGCGCCGGCTCGTCGACTTCCTGCCGCAGTCGAACACGTCGCCGATACCGGAGATCGAATGTTACCAGTCGGTGACAGATGTCGATAATTCTCTGGATACGCTGATCCCTGCCAATGCCAACAAGCCCTACGATATCAAGGAGCTGATCCAGAAAGTGGCGGACGAGGGGGATTTCTTCGAGATCCAGGCAAGCTTTGCCAAAAACATCGTCTGCGGCTTCGGGCGCGTCGAAGGCTCTACGGTCGGCTTCGTCGCCAACCAGCCGATGGTGCTTGCCGGGGTGCTGGACAGCGACGCTTCGCGGAAAGCTGCTCGCTTCGTGCGCTTCTGCGACTGCTTCAACATTCCGATCGTCACCTTCGTGGATGTGCCGGGCTTCCTGCCGGGCACGGCACAGGAATATGGCGGGCTCATCAAGCATGGGGCGAAGCTGCTCTTCGCCTATGCCGAGGCGACTGTGCCGAAGCTGACGGTCATCACGCGCAAGGCTTTCGGCGGCGCTTACGACGTGATGGCCTCGAAACATCTGCGCGGTGACCTGAACTATGCCTGGCCGACGGCGCAGATCGCTGTCATGGGCGCCAAGGGCGCGGTGGAGATCATCTTCCGCAAGGACATCGCCGATCCCGAAAAGATCGCCACATATACGAAGATGTACGAGGATCGCTTCCTGTCGCCCTTTGTCGCAGCCGAGCGCGGCTATATCGACGAGGTGATCATGCCGCATTCGACACGACGGCGGCTGGCGCGAGGGCTGAAGATGCTGAAGAACAAGGATCTCAGCAATCCTTGGAAGAAGCATGACAACATTCCGCTCTGATCGAATAAAACAGGCTCTTAAGGTGTTTTTCTACTGTCGAAGTTGTGAACGCCCGTCAGCAAACCGTGTCTTCAATCCCTCTTAAAGACTCGGTAACGCTCGGCAGTACACCCTTTAGGAGAGACCTAATGTCAACTTTCGAGCGTCTGTCTGCCTACCGCCCCTATGGTCTGGCCGCTCTCAGAATTATGACCGCGCTTCTGTTCATCGAGCACGGCATGATGAAACTTTTCGGCTTCCCAGCTGCCCAGGGCGATGGCCCGCTGCCCATGCTGTTCCTGATTGCGGGATTGCTGGAACTGGTCGGCGGCATCCTGGTGCTAATCGGTTTCGCAACGCGGCCTGTGGCATTCCTGCTGGCCGGCGAAATGGCGATCGCCTATTTCATGGCGCATTCGCCGCGCAGCTTCTTCCCGGCTCTCAATCAGGGTGACGCTGCGATCCTGTTCTGCTTCGTTTTCCTCTATCTATTCTTTGCCGGCGCCGGTGCGTGGTCTGTCGATAACAGAAACGCGGCGGCTTAAAGCATTTTGGACACAAAAGGGCTGCGGGTTGTCGCCCGCAGCCTCTTCTTCATTTCAAATATTTCTTTTTCAGGCCGTCATTTTGAGGCCGGCAATGCCGGCGACGATCAGCACAATGCAGATCAGACGAGAGGCGTTTGCCGCGTCGCCCAGAAGCCAGATGCCAAGCAGCACGGTGCCAACCGTGCCAATACCGGTCCAGATCGCGTAAGCGGTGCCGATCGGCAGGCTTTTGAGGCCAAGCCCGAGCAGCACGACGCTCACCACCATTGAAGTCACTGTGAGAACCGTCGGTATCGGACGGGTAAAGCCATCGGTATATTTCAGACCGATTGCCCAACCGCATTCAAAAAGGCCAGCGAGAAAAAGCAGGAACCAGGCCATCATATTCTCCTTGTTAAGAGCGAGGCCGTCCCCGCGACTTTTGCGACCCGGGCAAGCCCGAGTGCCGCAGTCGTCTGCGTCATACGTCATATGTACGAGGGAACGGCTCACTTCAAGCTAGGAATTGGCATAGCTGCCATGCCACCCGATTTCCGTTTGGTTCGGCCCTGGGGTCAGGCGTTCTTCGCCCTGCGGCAGAGACGGTCGAAGGTCTCGAGGAAACGCGAACGATCCTTCGGGCTGAAAGCAGCGTTATAGCCCTTGCTCTCACCTGTCTCGCGAAGATGCGCGCCGAGATCGCGCATGGCGCTTGCCATGCCGATATTGGTTTCATCGAAGACGCGGCCTGTCGGGCCGGTGACGAAAGAACCTTTGGCCACGCAGCGGACCGCAAGGGGCACGTCTGCAGTCACTACGACATCCGCAGGGCCGGCATGGTCTGCAATCCAGTTGTCGGCGGCGTCGAAGGCATTGGAGACGATGACGTTGCGGACCATCGGATCGCGGGACGGGCGCAGGCCGGAATTGGCGACGAAAGTCACTTCGATGCCAAGGCGCTCAGCCACTTTCAGGATTTCAGGTTTGACCGGGCAGGCATCGGCATCAACATAGATCATGGTCATATCCTCAGACCGGCTGAGTGGCCAGCTGACGAATCATATCGATATGGGGAATGCCGTCCTCCAGATATTCCTCCGAGGTTTTGGCGAAACCGAAGGATTCGTAGAAGCGTCGCAGATGCGCCTGTGCGGAAAGCGCGATGGGATTTGCCTGAAAGAGCTTTTCACAGGCGGCGATCGATTCTTTCATCAATGCGTCGCCAAGGCGCTTGCCGCGATGAGCAGGCGAGACGACGACACGACCGATCTTAACGGGATCGCGCAGATCGTGCGGCTTCAGAATGCGGACGGAGGCCAGAAGTTCTCCTCGCTCCATGAGCCGCAGGTGCAGGGCGTCGATATCCTTGCCGTCGAGTTCCGGATAGGGGCAGTTCTGCTCGACGACGAAGACATCGACCCGCATTCTCAGGAGATCGTAGAGCTCCCGCGCGGAGAGCTCATCGAGACCCTTGAGATCGGCCGTATAGGCAACAGCAGCCATTAATAGAGGACCACGCTGCGGATGCTCTTGCCGGAATGCATGAGCTCGAAGCCTTCGTTGATCTTTTCGAGCGGCATGGTGTGGGTGATCATCGGATCGATCTGGATCTTACCCTCCATGTACCAGTCGACGATCTTCGGCACGTCGGTGCGGCCGCGGGCGCCGCCGAAGGCCGTGCCCATCCAGGTGCGGCCGGTGACGAGCTGGAACGGACGGGTGGAGATTTCCTGGCCGGCACCGGCAACGCCGATGATGACAGACTTGCCCCAGCCGCGGTGGCTGGCTTCCAGCGCCTGACGCATGACCTTGGTGTTGCCCGTGCAGTCGAATGTGTAGTCGGCGCCGCCGATCTGGTCTGCGCCGCGCTTGGTCATGTTGACGAGGTAGGGAACGATATCGGATCCGACTTCGGACGGATTGACGAAATGCGTCATACCGAAGCGTTCGCCCCATGCCTTCTTGTCGTTGTTCAAGTCGACGCCGATGATCATGTCGGCGCCGGCAAGTTTCAGGCCTTGAATAACGTTGAGGCCGATGCCGCCGAGGCCGAAGACGATGGCCGTGGCACCGATCTCGACCTTGGCCGTGTTGATAACGGCGCCGATGCCGGTCGTGACACCGCAACCGATGTAGCAGATCTTGTCGAAGGGGGCGTCCGGATTGACCTTGGCGACGGCTATCTCCGGCAGAACTGTGTAATTGGCGAAGGTCGAGCAGCCCATATAGTGGTGGATCTTGTCCTTGCCGATCGAGAAACGCGAGGTTCCGTCCGGCATGAGGCCCTGACCCTGCGTCGAACGGATCGCCGTGCAGAGATTGGTTTTGCGCGACAGGCAGGACGGGCATTCGCGGCATTCCGGCGTGTAGAGCGGAATGACGTGGTCGCCCTTCTTCACCGAAGTGACGCCCGGACCAACATCGACGACGATGCCGGCACCTTCATGACCGAGAATCGCCGGGAAGAGACCTTCCGGATCGGCACCTGACAGGGTGAAATCGTCGGTGTGGCAGATGCCCGTCGCCTTGACCTCGATCAGCACTTCGCCGGCCTTCGGGCCTTCGAGCTGAACGGTCATAACCTCGAGCGGTTTTCCTGCCTGAACGGCAACGGCGGCGCGAACATCCATCTTAGATCTCCTCGTGATTTGTGAGCGCGACTCTTGCACGCTCCGCGAGGAGGGCTCAAGGGGAAAAAACCTCAGGCGAATTCCATGATGACGGCATCGACGGCGAGGCTCTCGCCGGGGGCGGCCTTGATCTTGCCGACAACGAGGTCGCGCTCGGCGCGCAGCACGTTTTCCATCTTCATAGCTTCGACGACGGCAAGCGTTTCGCCGGCTTTGACCTCCTGACCTTCGCCGACCGCAATCGAGACGACGAGGCCGGGCATGGGGCAGAGCAAGAGCTTGGAAGTGTCCGGCGGCAACTTGACGGGCATCAGGCGATCAAGCTCGGCATGACGAGGCGTAAAGACACGCGCCTTGACCGACAGGCCCTGCCAGTCGATGCGCAGACCATTCAGGATCGGACGGATCTGCGCCGTTACCTGTCGGCTGGCGATCCTGCCGTGCCAGACCGTATCCCCGGGTCTCCAGTCGGTGATAACGGTTTCCGCGCGGCCGCCGACTTCCATTTCCATCTCGAAAGGAATGGTGACGAGGCCATCGACCAGCTTCACCGGCACATAGCTGCTGCCGAGCTTGACGATCCATTCTTCACGCAGCGGGCCAATCGAGTGGCGCAGGCGATCGGCGAAACCTTCACGCCTCACAGTATCGATGAGGGAGCAGGACAGCGCGATCGCAGCAAGGACTGCTTCTTCCGAGCCATCGGGCGCCATTGGCGCAAAACCGTCCGGATATTCCTCCGCGATAAAGCCGGTGGAGAGACGACCTTCGCGCCAGCGCGGATGTTTCATCAGCGCCGAGAGGAAGGGAACGTTATGTTCGATGCCATCGACGACGAAAGCATCGAGCGCCTGGCCCATGGCCTCCACAGCCTGCAGGCGGCTCGGCGCCCAAGTGCAGAGCTTGGCGATCATCGGGTCGTAATACATCGAGATTTCGGCGCCTTCGAAGACGCCGGTATCGTTGCGGATGATCACATCGCCGTCGCGGCCTTCCGCCGGCGGGCGGTAGCGCGTCAACCGGCCGATCGAGGGCAGGAAGTTGCGATAGGGATCTTCCGCATAGAGGCGGCTCTCGATCGCCCAGCCATTCAGCCTGATGTCCTTCTGAACGAAGGGCAGCTTTTCGCCGGCAGCGACGCGGATCATCTGCTCGACAAGGTCGATGCCGGTCACCAGCTCCGTCACCGGATGCTCGACCTGCAGGCGGGTGTTCATTTCCAGGAAATAGAAATTACGGTCGCGGTCGACGATGAATTCCACCGTGCCGGCGCTCTGGTAGTCGACGGCCTTTGCCAGCGCCACTGACTGTTCGCCCATGGCGGCGCGCGTCTTCTCGTCAAGGAAGGGCGAGGGCGCTTCCTCGGCGACTTTCTGATTTCGCCTCTGGATGGAACATTCACGCTCGCCGAGGTAGACGACATTGCCGTGCGCATCCGCCAGAACCTGGATTTCGATATGGCGCGGATCGACGACATATTTCTCGATGAAGACACGGTCGTCGCCGAAGGAGCTTTTAGCTTCCGAGCGGGCCCGGTCAAAACCATCACGCACTTCCGCCTCATTCCAGGCAATGCGCATGCCCTTGCCGCCACCGCCGGCCGATGCCTTGATCATCACGGGATAGCCGATTTCGGCGGCGATCTTTTCGGCATGAACAGCATCTTCGATCACACCGAGATAGCCGGGCACGGTCGAAACCCTCGCGGCGTTGGCAAATTTCTTCGATTCGATCTTGTCGCCCATTGCCGTGATCGCCTTGGGCTTCGGGCCGATGAAGATGATGCCTTCCTTCTCCAGCGCCTCACAAAAGGAGGCGCGTTCCGACAGGAAGCCATAGCCGGGATGCACGGCTTCGGCGCCGGTCTGCTTGCAGGCTGCTATGATCTTGTCGGCGACGAGATAACTTTCGGCAGCGGGTGCCGGGCCAATATGGATTGCCTCATCGGCCATCTCGACATGCAGCGCATCCCGATCCGCATCGGAATAGACCGCAACGGTGGCAATGCCCATGCGGCGCGCGGTTTTGATCACGCGGCAGGCAATCTCGCCGCGATTCGCGATCAGGATTTTCTTGAACATCGAGACTCCACCCAGGAAATGCGTTCCGGAGTTTTACGCATAAAAAGCCGGAACGCACAATTGGGTTGAAGAATCATGCAACTGCGACAGCAAAAGGTTCTTCGTCGATGATGCGCAACCAGCGGCTTCGCCTCGGCTGGGCATAATCTCTGAGTTCGATCGCGGCCATGATCTCCCCCCAGCGCTGATGATTGGTGTTGGGCTGGGTTGCCGCCTCGATGCGTTGCAGGACGCCGTATTCGACCGGCGAGATCCCAATGATGCCACCTTCGCTGACGCTTCTTAGAACCCTCATGACATACTCCACGTCCTGCCGCGTGATGCTCTTGCGGTCGGCGGCACGGGTCAGCCTGTAGCCGCCGATATCCTCAGACAGCGCCAGGCGCAGTTGGTCGAGCGCCAGCGCCCGAAGTTCGTCGGGGACGTAGGCGGACAGTTCCATGACATGCAGGATGAGCTCGAGCTCGAGGGCGGAATTGACGACGCCGTCAGTTGTGAACATGCGCATGATCCACGCGACATTGATCTCGTCCAGCGAGCCCTGAGGATAGGTGTAGTCAACGATGAAGCCTGCCAGCTGTTCAACGAAGAACGTGTTCCATTCGGAGCATTTTTCTGGGCAGGAATTATTGAGCGCCAACATCACCACGACATGATCGGAAGTCCGGATTCCCTCCGGAAAGGTGTGTTTGCGCAACAGAACAATGTCTTCGGCCGTCAGCCGATGCTTCCCGGCGATGACGCATGCCGGAAAAGCGAGACGGAACTCACTCATGTTTTATCTCCAGACTTCCTCATGAAGCCGGAATTGGTTCTATCGATCCCGAATTGAAGATCTCTCAAGAAGCAGGGTTAACTGCGGATGCGGCATTTCACGCGGATTTTAATGATCGCGCCTGCACCCGCTCGCGCCAGATGATGAAAAGGCCGGACGCGACAATGATCGCGATGCCGATCCATTTGGAGACATTGGGGAAATCGCCGAACAGGGCGTAACCCAGTACGGTTGCCGAGATGATTTCGAAATATTGGAACGGTGCCAACAACGAGAGCGGCGCCAACCGGAAAGCCTTAACGACCAGCATGTGTGCATAGCCCGAAATCGTCCCAAGGATCAGCAGCAGGACAAGGCCGAGCCACGAGGCGGGTAGGGAGGGCGTGAAGTCGGCACTGCCGAGACTGCTTCCGACAAACAGTGCGCCCGCCATGAAGATCGTACCGCCAATGCCGGACATGGTTTGCATCGTGAGCGGCGAATCCGCCACGCCAATGGCACGGTTCAGGAACAAATAAAGTGAGAAGAGGAAAGCGCAGAAGACCGGCAGCAGCGCCTTCAGGCCGAAAATCTCATAGCTCGGCTGGATGACGATCATGGCGCCCCCGAAGCCGACGACGATCGCCATCCAACGCCGCCAGCCGACCTTGTCGCCCAGAAACAGCGCCGAGAGCGCCGTCAGCATGAAAGGCTCGACGAAATATATGGCGAAGACATCGGCGAGCGGCATGTATTTAACCGCGACGAAGAAGAGCAGGCTGGCTGCGCCATGCAGCGCGCCACGCAGAAGATTCATCCACGGACGCTTGGCCGACATCGCCTGCATGCCGAACAAGGCAAAAAGGATCGGCAGAGTGCAGACGAGCTGGAAGAAGAAGCGGTAAAAAGTTACCTGCCCCGGCGACATGCCCTCGAAGGTCGCCATATATTTGGCAATCGCATCCATCGTCGGCAGGATGGCCATGGCGCCGGCCATGATGGCCATGCCCTGGAGCGGATTCTGGGTGGAGGGAGATTCGGACATGACGGCTGCTTTTTGCGGGTGATGTCATCAACCACAGGACATTCAGCGGATCAAGGCCAGCAATCAGGGACAGTGCGCTCTCTCGTTGACAGTTTGCCCGAAGACTTCTTCGAAAGCGGCGCGCAGGCGAATATCGGCATCAGCCATCGTCACCAGCAGACCGAGATCGACGAGGCTGGTGACACCATAGGCCGAGATGCCGCAGGGCACGATGCCGTTGAAATGATCGAGATCTGGATCAACGTTCAGCGACAAGCCATGGAAGGTCACCCATTTACGCAAGCGGATGCCGAGGGCGGCGATCTTGTCTTCCGCCATTGTGCCATCGGGCAGAATTGGTCTTTCCGGTCGTCGGACCCAGACGCCGACGCGATCCTCGCGGCGCTCGCCACGCACATTCATCGAATCCAGCGTGCGGATGATGACCTCTTCGAGGGCGGCCACGAAGGCGCGCACATCCTGCCTCCGGCGCTTCAGATCGAGCATGACATAGGCGACGCGCTGGCCAGGACCATGGTAGGTATATTCGCCGCCGCGGCCGGTGGCAAAAACTGGAAAGCGATCCGGCTGGACGAGATCCTTCGCATCGGCGCTAGTGCCGGCCGTATAAAGCGGCGGGTGTTCCAGCAGCCAGACGAGCTCGTCACCGCCTTCGGCGATATCGGCCACTTCCCGCTCCATCGTCTCCACCGCTCCCTCATAGGGAACGAGTCCATCCGAGATGCGCCAGCGCACGGGGTGAGAGCCGAGTTTCGGGAGCATGGAGAAATCGAGATCGGTGCGTAGCATGGCAGTCCTTGGCGCCCTCACGCAGAGAAATGAAAGCGAGGCGCGGGCTTCTATATGGACTCGGGCGAAGTGCTATTCAAATGCCCTATCGCCAAATACAGGAGGGATCCATTGTCGCGACACGCCCGCCAATGATCGCTACCGAGGCAACACCTTAGTTTTGAAAAGAAAAAACCCGCCGAAGCGGGTTTCTTGGTGCGGTCGAGAAGACTCGAACTTCCACGGGTTGCCCCACAGCGACCTCAACGCTGCGCGTCTACCAATTCCGCCACGACCGCATCGTGGTAGGGCCGATTTGCGTCGGCGAGGCAGCATGTAGCAAAAGCCTCAGACGGACACAAGCGCGATATGACAGTTTTTTTTAAAAGCCTGTCGGAGGTGTGTACGACCCCCCACGGGACATTGAATTTGCAAGGGAAAATCGGAATTCCCAAGAGAAAAGGGCCGGAAGCCGGCCCTTTTCCGATCAGTCAATGTGTTGCGCGGCATGCTTCGGTGCGGGTTGCACCGCTATCGGCGCCTTTTTGGTGGGAGCCCTTGGGGCCGATCATGCTGTGGCAATCCGGCAGCGGCTTGATGCTGGCAGTTGCGGTAGTATCGACCTTCGCAGGCTTGGCCATCGCCGACGGCGCGAAACCATCGCTGTCATTCGTATAGTCGCTGGAATAGGCCGGGGGCGTCACATGAGCCGGATAGTGAACGGGTTTCGACGGGGCGACCGGTGTCTGGTAGAGGCCATCGCCGTTGTTGGAATAGTCGTCCGTATATTTCGGCTGTGCAAAAGCGGCACTTGCCATGCTGGTGGCAAAGAGGGCGGCGGCGACCGCGAATTTCATGTGCATGGGTCTATCTCCTCAATCTGTTGTTGAATTCAACAACGCAAAACCCACCCTCGGCAAAAGCAAGTCGGCGCCCTAAATAGGGCGATTTTGTGAGAAGGATGGCAGACAGCTTGCGGCGTTTTGTCCAAATGAAATCACATATTTGTCAATATTCTTGAGGAGTTGGTGACTTTAGCCGGCGAGTTAATACCCTGAGATTTCGACACTTTCGCCAAGGTTACAAATCTGCAATCTTTAATTGATTAACTATTTTTAACTTTAGAGACCTCGAAGCCGGAAAGCAGGACGCTTCCCGGCCTTAGAATGTGGCAATTTCGTGTTTTGCCTCAATCCTCATTCGGAATTTGCCTCAATCCTCATTCGGAATATGGGCATCGACGCCGGTCACCTCCAGGCGGTTTCGAACATGATGGACACCGTCCACAGACAAGGCACTAAGTTCGACTTTGCGCGCGATGCCGATCGTCTCGACGGAACCCTCCAGCGTCACGATGTGGCCATTGGCATGAACTTCGACACTGTTGATATCCACATCGGGTATATTTTCCAGATTGTCATGCACGCGGGCTTCGAGCTCGTCGCTTTCATCGCGGTCAATCGTATCCGGTTGGAGCGAATCCTTCAGGCGATTTTCATTGCCGTCCTCGTCCGTTCCGTCGATGCGGAAACCGCTATTGCGGTCGCGATCGAAATTGGCCGAGGTTTCGCCATAAGCTCGGTTTTCGCTGTCCGCAGCCTTCGCGCCGCTGCCGTCGGCGTAGGGCCAGCCATCGTCCAGATTGCGTTCCTCGAAGTCGCGATAGTCCTCTTCGCGGGAACGCGAGGACTTGTCTTTGTTTCCGGGCATTGCCGTCTCCTTCCAGCTTTTCATTCTGCAAGGCAAACGCCGGAAGGATGCTGTTGGTTCGCCGAT
Source organism: Rhizobium sp. BK650 (assembly GCF_014195325.1). Lineage (GTDB taxonomy): Bacteria > Pseudomonadota > Alphaproteobacteria > Rhizobiales > Rhizobiaceae > Rhizobium. The sequence continues at coordinate 659,515 of NZ_JACIBK010000003.1, forward strand.
AGTAGCTATGTCTTCAGCTTTTCGCCTTTTCCCATTTCCGGATCAGTCGATCCCGCTTCAACCGGGACAGCCGCTGCAGCCAGAAAACGCCGTCGAGTTGGTCGACCTCGTGCTGGATACAGATGGCGAGGAAGCCGGAGGCGTCTTCTTCGTGCCGATGGCCTCTCATATCCTGATAGCAGAAGCGGATCGCTTTTGGTCTCGTTACCTCATCCGTCGCGCCCGGCATGGAGACGCTGCCCTCCACGTGAACCATTGTCTCGCCGGAAAACCATGTAATCTCGGGATTGGCATAGATGCGCACGCCATCGGCCTTGTCGAGTTCCAGCACCGTCAGCCGCTCGAAGACGCCGATATGGGCAGCAGTGATGCCGACGCCAGGCGCGGCGCGCATCGTCTGCAGCAGGTCGTCGGCAAGGTCCGACAGGGCCGAATCGAATGAAGTTACCGGTGCGCAGACTGTCTTCAAGCCAGGATGCGGATAACGGAGAATCGGGCGGATCGGCACAGCAAAGCTTCCTTTCGACAGATAGCAGCGGAAACTATAGCCGACCACAGGCATTGTCATCAGATGGGACGGGTTTGCGCTTTACGGCAGAGGCGCTTTCCGCTAGCAGATCGATCAGCGATTCCGGCCGCGCAAGGGCCGCGTGGAATTCGCTTATCCGCTTGTTGACAATGCATTTTCGGCCGACATTTTCGAATGCGGCTCGATAGTCTTTGAAATCAAATAGGGATGCGAGGGCGGCATATGACGACGACCGACACCGAAGACCGCAATCGCAAACGTCCGGCAGACGAAGACGTCGATATCTATAACGAAGACGGCAATGTGCGCAGCGATTTCCTGGCACGCCTTGGTGCCGCGATTGCCGACCGCGATACACTGTTTCTTCGCCAGAACGTCGCGCGCCTGCACGAATCCGAAATAGGCGACCTCCTGGAATCGCTCCAGCCGGATCAGCGCCTGGCACTGGTGCGCCTGCTCGGCGACGATTTCGATATGACGGCGCTGACGGAAGTGGACGAGACGATCCGCAGAGAGATCGTCGACCAGCTCCCGAACGAGCAGATCGCGGCGGCCATCGGAGAACTGGATTCGGATGACGCCGTCTACATTCTGGAAGACCTGGACCAGGAAGACCGCGAAGAGATCCTTGCGCAGCTGCCGTTCACGGAGCGGGTCCGCCTTCGCCGCGCTCTTGATTACCCCGAAAGCTCGGCCGGCCGCCGTATGCAGACGGAATTCGTCGCTGTGCCGCCATTTTGGACAGTCGGACAGACCATCGACTACATGCGCGACGAAGAAGACCTGCCGTACTCCTTTTCGCAGATCTTCGTCATCGACCCGACCTTCAAACTGCTCGGTGCAGTCGATCTCGACCAGATCCTTCGCACCAAGCGGCAGACGAAGATCGAAGCCATTATGCGGGAAACGAACCATCCTATCCCCGCCGAGATGGACCAGGAAGAGGCCGCCCAGCTCTTCGAACAATACGACCTTCTTTCCGCAGCCGTCGTCGACGAGAACGAACGGCTGGTCGGCGTGCTCACTATCGACGACGTGGTCGACGTGATCCATGAAGAAGCGGATGAGGATATCAAACGACTCGGTGGCGTCGGCGACGAAGAGCTGTCCGACAATGTGATCTCGACGGTGCGCTCGCGCTTCCTCTGGCTTCTGATCAATCTCGGCACAGCAATGTTGTCCGCCAGTGTCATTGGCCTCTTCGACGGCTCGATCGAGAAGATGATTGCGCTAGCGGTACTGATGCCGATCGTCGCCTCCATGGGCGGTAATGCCGGCACGCAGACGATGACCGTGACGGTACGTGCGCTCGCGACACGCGACCTCGATATCTACAATGCCGGCCGCATCATCCGAAGAGAGGCTGGCGTCGGCATTCTGAACGGCATCCTGTTTGCCATGCTGCTCGGCGCGATCGCCGGCACGTGGTTCCACAACTACCAGCTTGGGGTTGTCATCGGCGCGGCGATGATCATCAATCTGATGGCCGCTGCTCTTGCGGGCATCCTGCTGCCGCTGTTGCTCGACAAGATGGGGGCGGACCCGGCGATCGCCTCGTCAGTCTTCGTCACGACCGTGACCGATTGCACAGGTTTCTTCGCCTTTCTTGGCATCGCGACATGGTGGTTCGGTATCTGAACAGATGCCGAAATTGACTATTACGTAAAAGTCAATATTATGCCGGTTCGATGACGGGGATGAAATGCTGTTGAACAAATACTATACCATAACGGAGCTGACGCGCGAATTCGGAGTGTCAACGCGCACGCTTCGCTTCTATGAAGATGAGGGGCTGATCCAGCCGGAGCGCCGCGGACGCACGCGTCTGTTCCGTCCCGCTGATCGGCGTCTCATTCAGGAGATCCTTCGTGGCAGGCGTATCGGCTTCACCATTGCCGAGATTCGCGAAATCATTCAGGTCTACAAGGAGCCGCCGGGCGAACTCGGCCAGCTCAAGCTTCTGATGAAGCGTGTCGACGAAAAACGCGAGGATCTGCGCCAGAAGCGCAAGGATATCGACGAGACGATCGCCGAGCTCGACAACATCGAAGAGGCCTGCCTCGGTCGTCTTGCAGAAATCGGCGTTACCACCTGATATCATTGCGGCTGGGGCTGCGGTTCAGACTGCGGCGCCGGCTCGATCTTCGCGCTACACTCGCTGGCAAGAGCCATGATCCGCTCATCATCCGCCTTGACCTCACCTGCCTGAAACGGGGTAAACAGCTGCTGCGCTTGCAACTGATCGAGTGTGCACTGGCAGAAGCTCCGGCAAAGCGCTTCGCCCTGTTCGACCGTGCACGACGTATTGCACTGGCGCAGGTAGGTCGCGACCGGATCCGGCTTCGGCGGCGCGATGACGAAGGTCAGGCCGTAAGCGATGGCGATCAGCACCGGCTGGTGGATGAGGTAGAAGGCGAGGCTGCGGCGTCCGAGCCATGCAAACCATGTTCCGCCTGTACCAAATGCAGCGAGCCGATGCGGCAGGCTCGTGCGGAAGGCCAGCCGTGCAAGGCTCATGCCCAGGAAGAAGGGCGTCGCCCAGGGGAAGAGCGGCACAAAGTCATTCGACCGGTCGGGCGTCGCAGCAAAGCCGAGCCAGGCCAGATATTTCGGGTCGAGAAGGTGCGAATCGAGTACGCCCGGCATGACGAAGGTATCGGCTATCCAGCCGACGAGCAGTGCCAGCGTGACGAGCAGCGTTACCGGCAAAGGCAGGCGCAGGAAGACCACGCCGATCAGGCTCAGAGCCGCGATGGCGTGCAGAATGCCGAAATAGATCCATTCTCCGGGCACAAGATAAAGCGTCGCGGCTGAGATCACCGCGGCGGCAGCCGCGATCATCCCGAAACGCTTCCAGAAGGATGGCCAGCGAATCTCCGGACGGCTGGCAAGCACGAGGCTGACGCCGACGATGAAGAGGAAGGTGGTGGCGATCGCCCGGGCATAGATCTTCAGCCAGCCGGTCTCGGCTGTCCCGGGCGGAAAATAACCCATGAACTCCAGGTCCCAGCTGAAATGGTAGGTGGCCATGGCAATGAGTGCTGTGCCCCGCGCCGTATCCACGAGCCCGATACGCGGTGCTTTTTCGTAAGCCGTCGCTTGCGTTGTCAGCAATGTCATTCACAGTCCCCCGGACAATTCGTCACCGTCACTCGTCGGCGGCTTGTCGCGCTGAACAACGGAAAGGTGCAGATTGGGCGGCGGATTCGCATCCATGATGGCGAGCCGGGCTTCCGAAAAAAATTGCCGGCGGGTGAGGACGAAAACAACAATGGCCGTCGTACCCATAAAAACATAGGGGTTGATGAACCAGCCGAGATAGCCGATCGACAGGAAAATCGCCCTGAGGCCCTCGTTGAAATGACCGCCGGCGATGACGTTCATGCGGATGACACGCTCGGCCGCCCGCTCCGCAGCAATGATATCCTTCTCAGAGTCATGCACCATCGGAATACCGCCGAAGAGAATGGTGCAATAGTTGAAAAGGCGATAGGACCAACCGAATTTGAAGAACGCATAGCCGAAGAGAGCCGCCAGGCCACCGACCTTCATTTCAAAGGCCGCATGGCCGCTATGAAAGACGAAAGGCAAATCGGCAAAGACCGCATCCACCTTTTCGGTCGCACCGAGCAACGCAAAACAGCTGCCGATCGCGAAGATGGACGTCGATGCGAAAAAGGCGGTGCCGTTCTGCAGCCCGGCCATGATCTGGGTGTCGATCATCTTCAGATCGCGGCGCAGGGAATTATATATCCATTCGCGACGCCGCTCCGCCATGGCGTGCGTGAGGCTCGTGCGCCCGAAGAAGGTCTGGCCGTGCAGCAGCCACGAATAGCCCATCCAGATAAAGATAAAGAAGGCAAGCGCGATATAATCCGCCGTCGTCATCATCAGCGAGTCAGTTCCCGTATAAACGCGGCCACTCTACAGATGCGTTCGAATGCTGCAATGACCGGCAAGATGAGAATTACTGGCACGTGGCCGCACTTCGAATGTCGCACCGGTTCAAGGCGATGTCGGTCCGCCACGCGGATGCCGAACCGGGCTCGGATAGTCTGCATCGTCAAGTTTAAAAGGCGCCTTCATGTTTCTCTCGGTATTCGATGTGTTCAAGATCGGTGTCGGGCCGTCGAGCTCTCACACGATGGGGCCGATGACGGCTGCCAACAGATTCCTTGATCTCATCCTTTCCAACGAATGGCCGCGTCCATCCACAGGCGCACAGGTGGCCGCCATCAAAGTCAGCCTGCACGGTTCGCTCGCCCATACGGGCATCGGCCACGGGACGGGCAGGGCGGTTATCCTCGGTCTGATGGGTGAGGCGCCCGACAGGGTCGATCCGGACCGCATGGATGCCATCATCGACCAGGTGGAGAAAAGCGGCCATATCGCGCCCGAGGGACATCCGGCCTATCAGTTTCAGCCGAAGACGGACCTGATCTTCGACAAGAAGCAGCCACTGCCGGGTCACGCAAACGGCATGACCTTCTCCGCCTATGACAAGGACGGCCGGCTGCTCGTTAAGCGCATCTATTATTCCGTCGGCGGCGGCTTCGTCGTCACCGATACCGAATTGGAGCAGATGCGGGCGCGCAAAAAGGCGACGCAGGGTAATTATAAAGTGCCTTATCCCTTCGCGACCGCCAGGCAGATGCTGGAAATGGCCGAACGTTCCGGCCTGTCGATCGCGCAGATGAAGCGCGCCAATGAAGAAAGCCAGCGCAGCCGCGAAGAACTGGACGCCGGTCTCGACCGCATCTGGGAAGCGATGCGTTCCTGTATCGAACGGGGCCTGAAGGTCGAGGGCATCATGCCCGGCGGCCTCAATGTGAAGCGCCGCGCCAAGCATATTCACGACAAGCTGCAGGAGGAGTGGCGCAGCAACCGCGCCAACCCGCTGCTCGCCAATGACTGGCTAAGCGTCTATGCGATGGCGGTCAACGAAGAGAACGCCGCAGGCGGGCGGGTGGTGACGGCGCCGACCAATGGCGCGGCCGGCGTCATTCCGGCGACGATCCGCTACTACGAACATTTCCACGAGGACTGGGACCGGAACGGCATCCACGACTATCTGCTGACGGCCGCGGCAATCGGCGGCATCATCAAGCACAATGCTTCGATTTCAGGCGCGGAAGTCGGCTGTCAGGGCGAAGTCGGCTCGGCAGCCGCCATGGCAGCCGCCGGTCTCGCAGCCGTCATGGGCGGCACGCCGGCGCAGATCGAGAATGCCGCCGAGATCGCGCTCGAACACCATCTCGGCATGACCTGCGATCCGGTCGCCGGCCTCGTGCAGGTTCCCTGCATCGAACGCAATGCACTGGGCGCAGTCAAGGCGGTCACGGCAGCCTCGCTCGCAGTGAAGGGCGATGGCCAACATTTCGTGCCGCTCGATGCCTGTATCGAGACGATGCGCCAGACGGGCTACGACATGAGCGAGAAATATAAGGAAACCTCGACCGGCGGCCTCGCTGTCAACGTCGTCGAATGTTGAGTTTGTGGACGTATGACGCTTTAACCCTTTGTTTTGCGCACGTCGTCATCGTAAAACCGCTGCACACTTTTGCGCGACATGCTTTAGTCGCTTGACGCTGCCGGTCAAAAGGATTTCAACGGCAGCATGGCATTGAATCTGATCAAACTCTGCGTCGGCTGCGACTCGATCGAAGACCTGCGCGAATGGGTGGCCGAGCGTTCGCTGCGGGCCATTGCTGCCGGACAGGAGCCGCATTCCGTCCACACGACACGCATGGTGCCGAAGCGCGTGGAAGAGTTGCTCGACGGCGGTTCGCTCTATTGGGTGATCAAGGGGCAGGTGCAGGCCCGGCAGAAGATTCTCGATATCCAGACATTCACGGACGGAGAGGGCATCGGGCGCTGCCACCTAGTGCTCGGGCCGGAAGTGATCGAAACAGCGGTTCAGCCGAAACGCGCCTTCCAGGGCTGGCGTTATTATCCAGATGACGACGTGCCGCGCGATCTCGACAGTTTCGGTGCCGGCATTGCGGAATTGCCCGCAGATCTTCGCCGCGAGCTGTCGGAACTTGGCCTACTCTGATTGCTTGGTTTTGCGCGTTTACGAACGCAGCTTGCCCATGCGCTCCGCCTGACCTGCATCAACGCAGGCGGAGCACGACCGGCGAATGGCCTTCAGGCGAGGTAATGTGCAGATGGATATGCGCTTCCGGCTGCGAGTAACGCCACGCGCGCGCGCCGTGGCACAGCAACAGATTGATGAGATCACGGGTCTTCGGCGACTTCGCCTTGGGGCGCTGCAGGCCGATTTCGGCAAGACGCAGCGCTGCCTCATGCAGCGGATGCAAGCCGGAGCGGCCCTTGTTGACCGTCCGGCGCCCCGCAGGCGCATTTGGAATATTCTCATTGATCGACATCATCTTCCTCGTACGCAATACAGATCGAACTAGGATCGACTGTCGGCGGCGCGAACACCGCAGCCGACAGGCAGGAGCGCCGCCAAATCAGTCATAGGCAGCGCCGGATATCTCATTGGGCAGCAGCCCAGCACTTGACGCCGGCCTTCTTAAGGGCCTTGCAGGCGTTGACAGCATCACGCTGGTCATCGAATCCGCCGAAGCGGGCGCGGTAGACCTGGTCGCCGCCATTGGCAAAAGCGACAGCGAAAGGCTTGGCGGAATTCAGTGCCTTGCCGCCCTTGGCCTTGGCGTCCTGAAGAAGATCCATCGCCGCTTCACGGCTGGAAGACACACCGATCTGAACAACCCAGCCAGACGGCTGCGGCACTTCTCTGGCGGCAACATCCTTGGCAGGAGCCGGCTTGGTGGAAGCCGTGGTCAACTCGTCAACCGAGGTGTCACCCTGTTCCGGCGGCACGTAGGCAGATGCCGGCTTCTGAATAGAAGCCTGTTCCTGCTGCTTGATCGCGACGGTCTTGACCTTGGTCGGGGACGGCATCGGCTGCGCAAGGAGAGGATTATTGGTCTTGGGTGCTGCGGTTTCCGCATAGGCAACCTCGGTGCCGGCAGCCTGATAGCGGCTGTCGGGAAGCGGGCCTTTGTGCGGCAAGCCGACATCGGCCGCGGCCGCGGCCGCGACCGGCGACTGATCGACTGCGACCGTCTTCTTTTCCGCCACCTGGGCGATCTTGGCAGGAGAGACCGGTGCAGGCGTTTCGATCATCTCAGGCATCGGCTTCGACTGGGCAACGTAGGTACCGCCGCTGGTGGAGGCCTTTGGCAGATAGTCGGCAAGCAGCCGACGCATCTGCGCGTCGCGGGCAGGGGTGGAGGCACCACCGAGAACCACGCCAACGATCGACTTGCCGTCGACCTGCAGGGAACTCACCAGATTGAAGCCAGCCGCGCGGGTATAACCGGTCTTGATGCCGTCGACGCCGCGAACGGAGCCGACGAGACGGTTATGGCTGCGGATCACGCGGTTGCCGAACTTGAAGGCGCGTGTATTGAAATAACCGTAATATTGCGGGAAATGTTGACGAAGGGCGATGCCGAGACGGGCCTGATCGCGCGCCGTCGTCATCTGCGCGGTGTTCGGCAGCCCGTTGGCATTGCGATAGGTGGTGCGCGTCATGCCGAGCGCATGAGCCTTGGCGGTCATCATCTGGGCGAAGCGATCTTCGGAGCCGCCAAGCAGTTCGCCGAGCGCGGTCGCGGCATCATTGGCAGACAGCGTGACGAGACCAAGAATGCCTTGCTCGACGGTGATCGTGCCGCCTGCGCGCACACCGAGCTTGGTCGGCGCCTGGGCAGCAGCGCGTGCGGAGAAAGGCACGGGCGTGTCGAGACGAATGCGACCCTGCTCAAGGGCTTCGAAGGTCATATAGAGCGTCATCATCTTCGTCAGCGATGCCGGATATTGAAGACGGTCGGCATTCTCGCTGTAGAGAACATTTCCCGTCCGCGCATCGACGACAATGCCGGCATATTTAGGATTTGCAGCTTCCGCTTCGGCACTGACCGAGTCGACCGCGACGATCGCGATAGCCATCGAGAGGATCGTCAGCACCTTTGCGAGGAAACTGGCAGACCGCGGCGATGATACGGAGGAAATTGACCTTGACACTATTCCACTCTTCGCTTGCATTTCGGATATTCGACGGGCTACGCACCCCCTGTCGCGCAACCGGCTGACCTGAAAAACTACAGGTTCGGCGTTACCAATCCGTTTATGATGAATCTTTTCTTCAGACATTGGGCGGGATTTTAGCTAGATGTCGCAGACTGGCTCACGAGCCGGGTTTCCACAAAGGTCGTGATCGCGGCATCAATATGGTCCCAGTCAACCAAATGACGGCTTGAGAACCGGTAGAGCACACTTAAATCTTTGCCCACTTTGATATCGCGCTGGCAATCTCCGCTGCTCGCCATTTCCGCCGAAGAGGGCAGGACGCAGCGCACAACATAATCGGCCGCACCTTGACGCGGCGCGGTCAGCAGAGCCTCGCCGTTATAGCCTGCATCGGCACGCAAACGATGCAGCGTCAAGCCATGCGCAAAGGGTTCCGGCGCGCCATCCATCAGATGCGAGTAGATCGGCTCCAGCCGCCCCGACATATCGCGCGACATCGTGCCCTGCGTGATCTGCAGGAAAATCAAGCCAGCCGATTGAGCAATATCGTCGAAACGCTGACGGGTGTCTTTGCCGTAACCCTGCATTTCCGGCCAAGTGAGGTAGAGATCGACACGCTCGGCCGCGCCGTCATGCCGTTCGCTGGGGAAGCGAATCGTGTTGGCGGGCAGGCCGACCGTATCGCGGCCGATGGTCAACGTGATCGTGGCTATGTTTTCCGTATTGCCGGCAAGCGAGATATGCCGACCGAACCAGCGGCCGGCGATGCTGATCGCAATCGTCAACAGGGCAAGGACCGCAATCGTCGCAGTGGCACGGATGAGGAAGCGGGTCGAAAGAAGGGGCTGCTCGTCAGGATGGCCCACAGCGGAATGGCTCATCGTCGTCCTCGGATAGCGGGCCGCCGTAAGAATAACGCGAGTCGTCGGTGCCGGTGATGAATCTCTAGGGAAGGATGGGATGGAGGGGTTAACGGGCCGTTAACTCAACTAAACGTACGTGCCACAAAAGAAGCGAGCCGTCCCCGGGACAGCGGGAACGGCTCTGAGCACCGGTCGGGACGGGGATGCGGGGACTGACCGGGGCCGGTATGCCTGTTACTTGACGCTACCGACAGCGACGGCGCGGCCGTCCTGCAGCTTCGTCCAGCGGGCCGGATCGTCGGCGGACTGGCGCTTCAGGTAGGTGTATTCGGTATCCGACCACAGCAGCACTTTGTTGCGCATATTGTCGAGAATGAAGTCACCGTGATCGGTGCGGACCGTCAGCACGGCATGGCCTTCGCCATTCGGCTGCAGCACGACAGTCATCAGCGTATCTGATGGAGAGAAGCCGGCATCGATCAGCATCTTGCGCTTCAGAAGGGCGAAATCCTCACAGTCACCGGCCGTCTTCGGATAAGCCCAGCGCTCTTCGACACCGTAGATTTCCATATCGGTCATCGGCTGGATCGTCGAATTGACGGTGTAGTTGATCTTGAGAATTTCCTTCCAGCGATCCTCCGTCAGGATCGCCGGACCGGCGTCGCCGCCGGCATAGGCGCATTCGCTCGGATTGGCCTGGCAGAATTCATAGTGCCCGATCGGCGGGCTCGCATTGCCTGCAAGCGTCATGCTGGCGGGTGATGCTGCCTGTCCTGCGCCCACCATTGCCATTGTCATGCCAAGGGCCAGAAGCCCGCCTCTCAGAAGGTTTCGAATTGACATTATCGTCTCCCCGTTATGAGGACGACAATGGCACGGACGTTTTTATCTCACGCAAAATTACGCAATTAAATTAATGGCTTAGTTTATTCAAATGCGCAACGAACTTGATTCAAATGAAGCTCGAATACGCCTAAAATTAAAGATGCATTCGGCTCAAATTCGATTAAAATTGAAGGAATAGGAAAAAGGCTTTCTGCCCCGAAATGCCCGGAAAACGCACGGGCCGTTAACGATCTCCGACAAGCCGAGCAAATTTCCACGATGATCGGCGGCGGAAATGGCAGCTGGCGCAAAGCCGGCTGAAGCTCATACAAGGACGGGATCGCTGTTCTGGAAACCGATTCCAGCTCATCTTCGAATTTGCGGCCGAAAAAATAATTTCGTCAGAGATCGCGAAATCTGTTCGTCGCTGCGACGATCGCCGCGGCAATGTCGGCGTTTGCGGTCGAATGAGCCGCCTTCGGTAGCACCACGAGCTCCACTCCCGGCCATACGCGCGCAAGTTCCCACGCGGTGACAAGCGGCGCCTCCATGTCCCAACGTCCATGGATGAGGATTCCCGGGATGCCGGCGAGGCGACCGGCGTTCTTTAAGAGGATGCCATCTTCCAACCACGCGCCCTCACGGAAATAATGGGTGGCGATGCGGGCACGAGTCAGGAGATAACGCGGATCGGACCAGCGCCGCGGCAGGCCGGCAGGATCGGCAAGCAGAATAGTGGCCGCCTCCCATTCATGCCAGTCGCGCGCCGCCTTCAGCCGTACCTGCTCGTCGGGATCGTTGAGCAGCTGATGATAGGCGTTCACCCGGTCAAGCTCGCGGAGTTCTGGTGGTAACGCTTCGCCGAAATGGTACCATTCCTCGGGAAAGAGCGGCGCCATGCCTCGATACAGCCAATCGATCTCGGAACGCCGTGTCGTGGTGACGCCTGCAATGACGATACAGCCTACATGATCAGGGTGGGATTGCGCGTAGGCAAGCGCCAGCGTCGAGCCCAGGAATTTCCGAAGATGATCCACTTTTCCACGCCAAGGAGGCTGCGCAGCCTCCTTATGTCCTCAATGAGATGGGCGGTCGTGTTGCGGGAGAGGTCGGCCGCGACGTCAGCGGCATTTGGCAGGCTGCGTCCGCAATTTCGCTGGTCGAAGAGGATGATACGATAGGCGGATGGGTCGAAATAGCTGCGCGCTGCGGCGGAGCAGCCGGACCCTGGTCCGCCATGCAGAACGAGTGCCGGTTTGCCCGCCGGATTGCCGCAGGCTTCCCAGTAGACGAGGTTACCATCGCCGGTATCGAGCAGGCCATGTTCGTAAGGTTCGATTTCAGGAAACAGGACTGACATGACCGTGCTTTCATCGAGGGCGTGCTATATTCTTCAGGTCTGTTACGGATAGATGAAGGAAGTGCGATCGCACGGCATCTGCCACACAGGATGCATTGGATTTGAGAATTATTCCTCTTATACGCGAAAATATCAGCCGGTTATGGGATTGAAACCGGCATTTTTCAGAGGGTGTCGGAAATGCCTGTGCAACATAGGCATCCTAGCAGCGCCGCAGCATCGTCAGAAATCGCTGCTTTCCGACCATGCGTCGATTGGAAAAGCAAGAAAGCTTTGGTGTCCAGATGGGCGGGTGGCGCTCTGGTCGGGAAGGATCTAAAGGAATTCGCGCAGTGTTTCGCGCGACTGGACTGACAGAAACTCGATCGCAACACCTTCCGAGAAGTGGCGAACGACGCGACCGCGCATGTTACCGAGACGAACGGGCGTGCCGAGCGGCGGACGCACTTCGCAATCGATAGCAGCGCCCGAGAGCGAAAGGTCCATGATGCGGCAGGTGTAGCGGGTGCCGTCATCGAGAGTGAGGTCAGTCCTGGTCTCGCGCGGGGTCAGGCGATCATGGCGGCGATCCTCGGGCAGGCCGAGCTCGTGCTTGTTGGCAAGCCAGGTGAGCTGGGCCGCGAGCTTCTCGCGCTTGCGCTCGGTGGCGTTGATCGACATGGTGAAACCGCGCATATCGACCGTCTGTACATGGCCTTCGACGCGGCCGAGATGGTCGATATAGGCGACGACGCGTTCATTGGCGCGCGGGCGGCCGGAGCAGGTGACGTACATGTCGCCGGGCGACATATCGATCACCATGCACTCGAATTCCTCGTAATTTGCGAGCATCAGACGGCCCTGCATATTAATAGGCACGCGCTGGAATATTCCCTGTTCAGGGCGCGGCGCAGGTCGGTGCGTCTGAGCGGGCTGGAACGAGTGCATCAAAGGGCTTCTTCATGAAATCGCTAGACTCAATCCTTACCCGCAATCCATTAATAGAAGGTTGTAGAAACAACCGCCGTGTAACCCCAAAGCACTACGTCGGCGAGCCGAAATGGCACAGTCAGCGAGCGGTTGCCCCATTCAGAAAATGCGACATGGCACGCAGCATCGTCCGACCGAAGGTCGAGTGTTGTTCGGTAGCGACCGCGACGGGACGACGGGGCTCAATAGGCATCGTGCGACCGAACGTCTCGTTCAGCAGGCGACTGCGGTCGAGGGCGAGAAGCTCCAGCGGCACGATCTCAAGCCAGGTTGCAGCAACGGCAGGCGTAATGGCGCCGAGCAGGCGGCTACAGCCGCCTTCGGGCGAACGCAACGGCATCATGATGATCTCGAAGGCCGCATGATGGCCGGCGGTGCTGTAGCCGGTTGCATTGAAAAGCGTTGGGATGGCGTGATCCATGACGCCAGCCGCCGTTCTTTCGATATCCTGATGCTGACCCTTGGCCCACAGAGCGGCGAAACGCTCGCCGCCCAGATCGCGACCGAAGAGATCGCAGATCTTCGTTCCGGCAAGACGGAAGCGGATATGCCGGTCTGCCTCGGTCTCCAAAATGAAGAGACTCGACAGAAGGTGACGGATCGCGCCGGGCTCGATCTGCGATTTCAACGGCGCGTCCTGCTCGCCGCGCAGGGCATTCCAGTAGTCGAATATGTCGATCGTGGTCCGGAGGCGCATGACACTGTCTCATTTCGGTTCATTGGCGGGCGGTTTTCGCCCCTTCTCCTCTTACCTTGCGGATTTCATGCCAAATCAGGTGAGTTAAGGTTAAGAAAGGGTTCTGCTTGAGTGCGGACCGCCGCCATGAGACCGTTCCGCCATCACTTCGACCAGTGATGTTTTGCACGCAACTGCCAGGGAAGGGGGCAACCTCGGGGAACCCAGGCAAGCCGTCCGGCCAAATCCGGACGGCTTTTTTTTTGAAGGCCGCTCCTGTATGGCTGAGGCCTCCAACGAGGCGAGAAGAGCATGAACGAAAAGATGTCCGGGCCTGATCAGGCATTTCAGCCTACGCAGCCCGAACCCCCGGCCCGGCCGCCGCGCCAGCCGGTCTTCAATCTTCCGCCGGCGCTGCTTGCCACGCTCCTGCTGTTGGTCCTGACCTACGCCGGACAGTCGCTGCTATCTCCCGACGGGCTTTCCTGGTTCCTGTTCAATTTCGGGTTCATTCCGCTGCGCTATGCCGTCTCGCTCGCGGAGCAGGGGCCGCAGCTCTACTGGACGCCCGTCACCTACTCGCTGCTGCACGGAAGCATCGAACACATCGTCTTCAACGGCCTCTGGCTGATGGCCTTCGGCGCGCCCGTCGTACGCCGCATCGGCACCTCCCGCTTCATCATCTTCTGGATCCTTTCCTCTACCGCTTCGGCGGCATTGCATGCGGCGCTGAACTGGGGAAGCGAGGGGCTGCTCATCGGCGCATCGGGGGTGGTTTCAGGCCTGATGGGCGCGGCCTGCCGCTTTGCATTTCCCTCCGGGCGACAGATCTTCGGCCCCGCGCACCTCAATCCGCGGCTATCTGTCCTGCAGGCGATACAGAGCCGCACGGTGGTCATCTTCATGCTGCTCTGGCTGGCCGGCAACGCGCTGATTGCGGTCGGAATCCCGCTCGTCGGCGACGGCAGCCAGGAGATCGCCTGGGATGCTCATATCGGCGGCTTCGTCTTCGGCTTCTTCCTTTTTCCGCTCTTCGACCGAAAGCCGCTGGAGGATCAATTCGAAGCGTCTTTCCCCGACGACGAGTTGCAATCCTGACCCAACGAGTGCACCATTGACCTATTCCGCGATGGGAGGAGAGACCGCCGCGGAGCCTGTGTTTCCGACAAGTGTTTCACTTTCGCCATAGGAGGTTCGAATGGCCAGTTCCGTCAAAGCAATACTCGATCTGAAAGGGCGTGACGTCGTCACCACCGGGCCGAACACCACGGTCTTAGAAGCGGCTCAGATTCTCAGCAAGAAGAAGATTGGCGCGATCGTCGTCGTCGGGATGGAAAACAAGATTTCCGGTATGTTCACCGAGCGCGATCTCGTACATGTCATCGCAAAGGCCGGCAAGGACGGGCTCGACCAGACGCTCTCTTCCGTCATGACCTCGAAGGTTCTCCGCTGCAACGAACAGACCTCGGTCAACGAGCTCATGGAGCTGATGACGACAAAACGTTTCCGCCACGTCCCGGTCGAAGCCAACGGCAAGCTTGCCGGCATCATCTCGATCGGCGACGTCGTGAAGTCGCGCATCGCCGAGGTCGAGCGCGAGGCAGAAGAGATCAAGGCTTATATTGCGAGCTGATCTGGAAAATAGGGCTCTGCGTCAGGGGTGTCTGGCGTAGAGTTCCTGCATACGCTGCAGCTCGGGCAGCCTTGCCCGGGCTTCCTCATAGCCACGTTCGATGGCTTCCCCCGCACGATGGAATTCGGACAGGCCGATGTCCGACAGGCGCGGCTGCAGCGAAATATCAGGCGGATCGCCGGCAAGGCGGGCGCGGGCAATACGATCCTGAATGATGTTGAAAGCCTGCACCATGACGCCGGTCATGCCGAGCCTTGCAGCGTAAGGCGCATTCTTCTGCTGCTGCACTTCGGCAGGCGAGAGGCTGGCATTGTGGCGAACGACGGCGGAGCGTCCGTAGAGATCGTAGTTGAGGTTGACGGCGACGACGAGCGGCTGCTCGTAGCTGCGGCAGACGGAAACCGGCACGGGATTGACCAGCGCACCATCGACCAGCGTGCGGTTATTGCTGCGGACCGGCTCGAAAATGCCGGGCAGGGCATAGGAGGCGCGGATGGCCGTGATCAGCGAGCCGTTGGCGATCCAGACTTCGTGACCGGTATTGACCTCGGCTGCGACCGCAACGAAGGGACGGTCGAGGTCCTCGATCGTCAAGCCTTCCAGATGCTCCTGCATGCGCTTGGTCAGCCGCATGCCGCCGAAGAGCCCGGAGCCGCCGATCGTCAGATCGAGAAGGCTCGCGATGCGGCGCATGGTGAGCGAACGGGCGAAATCTTCCAGCTCTTCCAACTTGCCGGCCAGATAGCAGCCGCCGACGAGGGCACCGATCGAGGTGCCGGCAATCATGCCGATTTCGATTTTGGCCTCATCGAGCGCGCGCAGCACGCCGATATGCGCCCAGCCGCGCGCGGCACCGCCGCCGAGCGCCAATGCCAGCTTTGCTTTGTTTTCCGATAGGGATGGAGCGGGGGGAACTGTCGTATCCTGAAGCGCTGCCGTGCCGGAACTCCCGCCTTCGGCGCTTTGACGATGCATATTCCAGCCCAGCATGGCGTTCCTCCCTCCCGGCAGAACACTTGGATCCCTATTAGCCGCTCTCAACCCTTACCAAACTCTATATAGAGGCGGCTTGTGTCGCAATAAGGGGCAGGCGGCCGGGATTTGGGCTATTTCCCGTAGACGTCTTTGGGGTCGAAATGCAGATCGTCATCGATGATCGTCAGCATTGGCTTTCCATCTTCGAGCGTGACGGTGCGGTAGAAGCAGGAGCGGCGGCCGGTATGACAGGTCGCGTCGTGGCCGGCGACCTCGACCTTGAGCCAGATGGCGTCCTGATCGCAATCCGTGCGGATTTCCTTGACAGTCTGAAGATTGCCCGAGGTTTCGCCCTTCTTCCAGATCTTGCCGCGCGAGCGGCTGAAATAATGGGCGACGCCGGTCTGAATGGTGAGCGCCAGGGCGTGCGCATTCATATGGGCGACCATCAGGAGTTCTCCGTCACCGGCATCAGTAACGATGGCCGTGATCAGGCCGCGATCATCGAAGCGCGGCGTGAAATCGCCGGCGTCCTCCAACTCGGATTTATCGTCCGAAGGCTGATTGAAAATCAGTGCACTCATCGCGGCCCTCCTGGGAGGGAGCCGATATCAGCGGCCCCTTACCATTGTCATGAATCGGACCTGGTCGGCCGGTTCAGTCTTGAACGTCCCTGTAAAGGTTGTCGTCAATGTGGTCGAGCCCTGCTTCTGAACGCCGCGCATGGCCATGCACATATGTTCGGCCTCTATCAAAACGGCAACACCGCGTGGACGTAGCGTTTCGTCGATCGCCTTGGCGATCTGCGAGGTCATCGTCTCCTGCGTCTGCAGGCGACGACCATAGATTTCGACGACGCGGGCGATCTTGGAGAGGCCGAGAACCCGACCGTCAGGCATATAGGCGACATGCGCCTTGCCGATGATCGGCACCATGTGGTGTTCGCAGTGAGAAAAGAAGGGGATGTCCTTCACCAACACCATGTCGTCATAGCCGGCCACCTCTTCGAAGGTGCGGCCGAGCACGTCTTCCGGGCTCATCTCGTAACCGGCGAAGAGCTCACGATAAGCCTTGGCGACACGGGCAGGCGTATCCAACAGGCCTTCGCGCGTCGGATCGTCGCCAGCCCAGCGCAGCAGGACGCGAACTGCGTCCTCTGCCTCCTGCTGGGAGGGGCGATCGGATTCACGGGTGGTCTGCGGAAAATTCTTAACGATGGCGTCCATATTCAATGGTCTCCTGGCCCGCAACGCGGACCGTAGTCGGACTAGCCACTGGTACCCCAAGCGGGAATTCTTGCACCTTTGGCAGGTTCCGGGGCTTTCCGAGCTCGTTTCTCGAACCCTTCCGGCACGGTTTCCCAATCAAACTTGTTCGAGACCATTGCATTTGGATGGCCCTCGAACGACATACATATAGGAAGACGACCCAGCTATGTAAGTATTCTGTCGTGAGACTGTGTGTTTTTTGTTTACACGACAATCACATAGCAATTAGCGTCTCTTCAGACGTTTTTGGAGTCAAATCCGTCATGGATGATATCTATAACAGCAAAATCCTCGAATTTGCCGGCAATATTCCTCTGACTGGAACGCTTGAAGACGCGCATGCGAGCGCCCAGGCATATTCCCGACTCTGTGGCTCGAAAGTGCGCATCTGGTTGAAAATGGACGGCGATACGATCAGCGCCTTTTCCCATGACGTGAAGGCCTGCGCGCTCGGCCAGGCTTCCTCCTCGATCATGGCCCGCCATGTCGTCGGCGCAACTGCCGAGGAAGTGCGCAAGGCGCGCGAGGACATGCTCGCGATGCTGAAGGCGGATGGCGAGGGGCCGGATGGACGGTTTGCGGATATGCGCTATCTTCTCCCCGTGCGTGATTACAAGGCGCGTCATGCCTCCACGATGCTGACCTTCGACGCTGTCGTCGATGCCATCGGCCAGATAGAGGCTAACCGTGCGGAAGCCGTCGAGGCGTGAGCTATGTGCGAATTCTGCCTGCTGCGTGAAGAGGAAGACGAGGGGGGAGCCGCCGCCCCCAAGCCTCGTCCGGCGCGGCCGCAGAAATTCTCCCGCAATTATACCGGCCCGTTTCGCAAGACGCCGGACCGCCTTTTCGGCATGGGGCTGATCCGTCTCTATCAACTGACGCTTTCCGGTTTCATCGGCAATTCCTGCCGCCATATCCCGACTTGTTCCGAATATGGCTATGAGGCTATCGCCCGCCACGGGCTCTGGGCCGGCGGTTGGATGACACTCTTCCGTGTCGGCCGATGCGGCCCCGGCGGTACAAGCGGACTGGACCCGGTACCTGAACGTTTGGAAATGCGCTTCCGCTGGTTCACGCCCTGGCGCTATTTCGCACTCGGGCGGAAAGCGGGGTAGGTGCCATGACGATACCCGGCGAATACAGGCGGGCCTCCGAAGATTTCGAGCATTATCTCGACGATGTCAGAGGACATACGCTGATCGAAAGCCGGAACGTCGTCTATACGATGACGCAGGGTGTCTTCCAGACCTTCCGGCGCCGGCTAGAAACCGCCGATGCCTTGCGGTTTGCCAATATATTGCCTCCCGTGCTGCGTGCAATCTTCGTCGCCGACTGGAATCCTGATGAGACGAGGCATCCTTTCGAGGACCGCGAAATAATGACGCGTGAAGTGCAGTCACTGCGCGGCGACCACAATTTTTCCCCAGACACTGCGATACGCGATGTGACAGGGGCGGTACGCAGGCATGTCGATGCGGCAGCATTGGATCGCATGCTGAAGACGCTGCCGGCGGGAGCGGAGGAGTTCTGGCAGCCATGAGCACCTTTATCGCACTTCTGCACAGTATTGTTCTGACGTCCGAGCGTCGCGTGATCATGGAGGATCTGCGAAAGCTTGCGGAAGAACTCGGCTATCGCGACCCGCGCACGCTTGTCTCGACCGGCAATCTGGTCTTCGAGGCGGACGAGGTGCGACCGCATGAAGTCGAGGAACGACTTGAGAAGGCCTTTGAGGAAAAATTCGGCAAACATGTCGACATCATCGTGCGCAGCGAATGCACCTGGATGGCGCTTTGCAGCGCCAATCCGTTCAAGGACGGCAAGGGTGATCAGGTGATCGTGCGCGTCAGCCGGCTGCCGATCGATCCGCAAAAGGTGGAGGCGTTGAAGCCGCTTCTTTCCGAGGGGCAGCGGATGGAATTGGTCGGCTGCGATCTCTGGATCGATTTCCACGGCAAGCCAAGCCAGTCGAAATTGCTTTCGGCGCTGACGACCAAGCGCATGGGCGTTGGCACGCTGCGCAACTGGAACACCGTGCGCGGCCTTTTTGAGATGGTCGTATAGGCAGGCTTTTCCTTTACTCAGAGAGCAAATATCAGTATCAGGCGGCAGCGCGTCCGCAGTCGGACGGCGCTTCCGTTTCAACCACCCGCATTCGTTGGCGGGACTGGACAAGGAGAATTTCAATGTCCCAATCCGTTTCCCTGACATTTCCCGATGGTTCGGTGCGCAGCTTCGAAAGCGGCGCGACCGGCAAGGATGTCGCCGAATCCATCTCCAAGTCGCTGGCCAAGAGTGCCGTCGCCATTGCGATCGACGGCACCGTACGCGACCTCTCCGATGCCGTCACGGATGGCAAGATCGAGATCATCACCCGCAAGGACCCGCGCGCGCTGGAGCTGATTAGGCATGACGCTGCGCACGTGATGGCTGAAGCCGTGCAGGAAATCTGGCCCGGCACGCAAGTAACGATCGGCCCCGTCATCGAGAACGGCTTCTATTACGATTTCGCCAAGAACGAGCCTTTTACGCCCGACGATCTGCCCAAGATCGAAAAGAAGATGAAGGAGATCATTGCCCGCAATGCGCCCTTCACCAAACAGATCTGGTCGCGCGAGAAGGCCAAGAAAGTTTTTGCCGCCAAGGGCGAAAACTACAAAGTCGAGCTCGTGGACGCGATTCCCGAAGGGCAGGATCTGAAGATATACAATCAGGGCGAATGGTTCGACCTCTGCCGTGGCCCGCACATGGCCTCCACCGGCCAGATCGGCACGGCGTTCAAGCTGATGAAGGTTGCCGGTGCTTACTGGCGCGGCGATAGCAACAACGCCATGCTGTCACGCATCTACGGCACGGCATGGGCTGACCAGGCCGACCTCGACAATTACCTGCACATGCTGGCGGAGGCCGAAAAGCGCGATCACCGCAAGCTCGGCCGCGAAATGGACCTGTTCCACTTTCAGGAAGAAGGTCCGGGCGTCGTGTTCTGGCATGGCAAGGGCTGGCGCATCTTTCAGACGCTCGTCGCCTATATGCGGCGTCGCCTGGCTGCCGACTATCAGGAAGTCAACGCGCCGCAGGTGCTCGACACCGCGCTCTGGGAAACCTCGGGTCACTGGGGATGGTACCAGGAAAACATGTTTGCCGTGAAATCGGCGCATGCGATGACGCATCCGGAAGACAAGGAAGCTGACAATCGCGTCTTTGCGCTCAAGCCGATGAACTGCCCCGGCCACGTGCAGATATTCAAGCATGGCCTGAAGTCCTATCGCGAGCTGCCGATCCGTCTTGCCGAGTTCGGCACGGTGCATCGTTACGAGCCTTCCGGCGCACTGCACGGTCTGATGCGCGTGCGGGGCTTCACGCAGGACGATGCGCATATCTTCTGCACCGACGAGCAGATGGCCGCCGAATGCCTGAAGATCAATGATCTCATCCTCTCGGTCTATGAGGACTTCGGCTTCAAGGAGATCGTCGTGAAGCTCTCCACCCGCCCGGACAAGCGTGTCGGAACCGATGCGCTATGGGACCGTGCGGAAGCCGTCATGACCGATGTCTTGAAGACGATTGAGGCGCAATCCGAAGGCCGCATCAAGACCGGCATCCTGCCGGGCGAGGGCGCTTTCTATGGGCCGAAGTTCGAATATACGCTGAAGGACGCGATCGGCCGCGAATGGCAGTGCGGGACGACGCAGGTCGACTTCAACCTGCCGGAGCGCTTCGGCGCCTTCTATATCGACAGCAACTCGGAAAAAACGCAGCCAGTCATGATCCACCGTGCCATCTGCGGCTCGATGGAACGTTTCCTCGGAATCCTGATCGAGAACTTTGCCGGCCATCTGCCGCTGTGGATTTCGCCGCTGCAGGTCGTCGTCGCGACGATCACATCCGAAGCCGACGGCTATGGCCAGGAAGTGGCCGATGCGCTGCGCGAAGCGGGCCTTCATGTCGAAACCGACTTCCGTAACGAGAAGATCAACTACAAGATCCGCGAACATTCCGTTACGAAAGTTCCCGTCATCATCGTCTGCGGCAGGAAGGAAGCAGAGGAGCGCACGGTCAATATCCGTCGCCTCGGCAGCCAGGAACAGGTGTCGATGCATCTCGACTCGGCGATTGAAAGCCTTGCCCTGGAGGCAACGCCACCCGATATCCGTCGCAAGCTCGAGGCAAAAAAGGCCAAGGCGGCCTGAAAATTGCCTTTCAGGCGGTGGCAGCGCCGGCATTGATCTGTCCGGCGCTGTCAGAAATCTGACATGCGACAGTAATATAGCCGCCACAGAACAGGGACGGGTTTAATCCCGAAAGGGATGCTAGGGCGCTTCAAAGAGCTTTCTTACGCGAACGAACGGGATCCGCGCATGAAGCGCCGGTTCGATGATGCTGCGCCTGTCGCTGCCGATCCGCGAGCTTTGTGGCCTTTCAGGCACGACGATCATAGCGCATGTCGGCTGGGTACAGTCCTTCGAAGATTTGGGTAGCTGCAGCGATCGTAAGGATCTGCTCGCTCGCCTCTTTGAGGCCGTCTTCTCTATGGCGCCGAAGAAGGCCTCCACCAAGCGCGCCGGCTAAGAACTTCCTGGTATTGCGGATGCGGCGTCAATCGAGGCTGGCGCCGTCGCCGCTGCCCTGAAGGTCTTCATATGACGGCAGAGGCGCCTGCGGCGGTATCTGTCCGCCCGGCTGGGGCACGCCCTTGGGTGCCGGCGCAGTCTGTCCCGACGGCAATGCCGTCGCGGCAGGGGCAATCGGCTGCTGGGCCTGCTGGTCCTTCATCAGCACTTCGACATCGGTGTTGACGCCGGCAGTGACCGTGAAGTCGCGCTGATAAATCTTGTCCTTGTTGCGGGCGACCGCCGTGTATTCGCCTTCGGACAGGATCATGGTCGGGAAGGCGCTCACACTTTCACCGACGCTGTCACCTGCCGCCGTCAGGATCGACCAGGCGGTATCGGCGATCGCTTCGCCGCCCGTTTCCGACACCAGCTTGAAATTGATCTGCGCCGCCCTGTGCTGGATCGTTGCTTCGGTCAGCTTGCCGGCCTCAACCTGGATATCGGCGCGGATGCTGGCATTGACGTTGCCATATTCGGAAACGATGTGATAGGTGCCGGCATTGAGGCGCACCACGGTATTCGGCGGGACGTCGGCCATGACAAGGCCGCGCTCACCGTCATCGCGAACTTCCGAGGAATAGATCGAGAAGCTCAACTGATCCGGGCGGATGCGGACATCGGAACCGGATACGGCATTGAGCAACAGGCCGCCGGCATCGAGCACGATCACCTGCTTGTCGACCTGGCCTTCATCCGGCACCGTCAGCTTCTTGGTCACGCCAGCGCGGCCGAAGGAAACGTTGACGAAATAATCCCCTGCGGCGAGCTGGAAGGCTGCGCTGCCGCCCCGCGAGCTCGCGATCAGCGGCAGCTTGCCGTCGCTTCCTGCAACGGGGCTGAATACATACCACGAAAGCCCGTCGTCGACAGGCGCACCATCGGCCGTGAGTTTCGCTTCCAGCGAAACGTCACACAGGTGTACACCTTCCTGCGTCGCACCCGGCGCGATGAACGCATTGAGCTTCGGCATTTTCGGTGTCGATTCGAGCTGCTTGAACCCCTTGAAAGCATCCTGGGCGGCAACGCCAAACGGCGTCAGCATGACGAGGGCAACAGCAAGGCAGATTCGTGCAAAAGGCAAAATGCCAAACATCCTGTTCGTGAACCGATTGACTTCTGAAATCGCAGCGTCCACTTCAAGACCAATGCCATGGCAAATTCAAGACCTCTGGCTTCCTCTGCATACAAATGAGAGTTTCTCCCGTATGAAATCCGACATCAAGCTGATCGATTATCTCTCGGTGCGCCGCTCCATACCGGCGTTTCAGATGTGCGAACCGGGCCCGGAAAAGAGCGAGATCGAGGAAATTCTGCGCCTTGCCTCGCGCGTTCCCGATCACGGCAAGCTCGCCCCCTGGCGCTTCATCGTCTATCGCGGCGAAGAGCGCGTGCGGCTCGGCGAAGAGCTGCTAAAGCTGGCGCTCGAAGCAAAGCCCGACCTTTCCGAGGAAATGATCCAGGTGGAACGCACGCGCTTTACCCGCGCGCCTGTCGTCGTCGGCATCGTCAGCAAGGCCGGCCCACATTTCAAGATCCCGGAATGGGAGCAGATCATGTCGGCGGGGGCACTGTGCTTCAACGTCATCCTGGCTGCCAATGCGCATGGCTATGTCGCCAACTGGCTGACGGAATGGTTTGCTTATGACGAGCGCGCTTATCCGCTGCTCGGCGTTCAGCCGGGCGAGAGGGTTGCCGGCTTTGTCCATATCGGCTCGACCACGTTCCCCGCTGTCGAGCGTCCGCGTCCCGAACTGACCGAGACTGTTACCTGGGTCGGCGGTGAAGTCTGATGTTCTATACAACGGATACCAACCGGCACGGGCTGGCGCATGATCCCTTCAAGGCGATCGTCGCGCCGCGCCCGATCGGCTGGATCGGCAGCAAGGGCAGAGACGAATCGATCAATCTCGCGCCCTATTCTTTCTTCAATGCTGTCGCCGACAAGCCGAAGCTGGTGATGTTTTCGTCGAGCGGGCATAAGCACAGCCAGCGAAACGCCAGAGAAACCGGCGTCTTCACCTGCAATTTTATCAGCCGTAATCTGGCGGAAAAGATGAACCTTTCCTCGGCCGCCCTGCCTTATGGAGTGAGCGAATTCGAATTTGCAGGATTGACCCCAATGCAGGCGGAGTTGATCGACGCGCCCTATGTGGCTGAGGCCCTTGCCGTGCTAGAATGCAGGGTGACCGAGATCATCGAGCCGAAGACACTGTCTGGCGAAGCGACCGAAAACGTCTTCGTCTTCGGCCAAGTTGTCGGCATCCATATCGACGAAGCCATCATCAGAGATGGCCGGTTCGATGCGGCGCTGGCGCAGCCGGTCGCGCGCATGGGCTATATGGATTATTGCGAGGGCAGCGACGTCTTCGAAATGTTCAGGCCGAGAGTTTGACGGCTGACGCGCAAACCTGGATAAATCCTAACGAATATGGTGAACCAATCATAAACTTTTTCCGGCTACCGTCATTGCATTGAATGAGGCGCGAGGGAATCGCGTCCAGTGCTGGGGCGCGTTCGTGATCATTGAGGCATTTCTTCGTTGGGTCGAAACGGCCAAGAGCGCCGACAGGGCGGCCGCGGCAAGCGCCCTCGGACGCGTCTATCTCAAATCGGAAATGTCGGACGAGCGGCGCGACGTTGCCGAAAAGGCGATGACCTATCTGCTCGACGATCCGTCGCCGCGCGTGCGGCTAGCACTTGCAGAAGCGATCGCCTGGGCGCCGCATGCGCCGCGCAATATCATTCTTTCGCTCGCCCAGGACCAGCCGGAGATCGCCTGCCATGCCGTGACCTGCTCGCCCTTGTTGACGGATGCCGATCTTGTCGACTTAGCAGCGCGCGGTAGCGGCACAACGCGCATGCTGATTGCGGCGCGTGCCCATGTCACTCGCCCGGTTTCGGCAGCGCTCGCCGAAGTCGGCGACGAAGACGAAGTTCTTTGCCTGCTCGAAAATGATGGCGCGTCGATTTCGGCCCATTCCCTGAAGCGGATTGCCGAACGGCTTGGCGACATCTGCGATATCAGGAACCTGCTTCTCGACCGCAGCGACCTGCCAGCCGATGCCCGCCAGCTTCTGACGCAGCATGTCAGCAATGCGCTGGTCGGCCTGCCGTTGGCGCAGGCAGCGATCGGCCTGCAGAGACTGCAGCGCATCAGCCGCGAGGCGACGGAAGCGGCAATCGTTTCCATCGCGGGCGATATCGCGCCAATCGAAGTGCCTGATCTCGTCGAACATCTTCGCCTCAGCGACCGGCTGACGCCATCCTTCCTCATGCATGCGCTGTGCTGCGGCAAGGTGGAATTCTTCGCCTGCGCCATCGTCAACCTGTCGGGTTGCAGCGACCGACGCGTGCGGGCGATTCTCGCCACCGGCCGTATGCATGCGGTACGTGCGCTCTATGAATCCGCCGGCCTGCCGCGCGATATCAGCATTATCTTCGTGGAAGCGACGTTCCTGTGGCGTGAGGCTTCGAGAAAGACATCGACCTCGCTGCTCGGCAGCATCTGTGGGCGCCTGCTTGAGAAATTCCACAACCGGATCGGGCAGCATGATGCCGTCGGCGAGTTGCTTGACATGGTGGAAAAGCTGCATGTGGCCGAGCAGCGCCGCTCGGCCCGTGTCTACGCGTCGCTTGCGGCTGCTTAATCGCTCAATCGCGCAGCGACCCAGGAGTAGGTTGCCGAAACAAAATGCAGCGGCTTCGTCAGCTTGCTTTTCACGTCGTGGCCGGAGGGCAGATTGGTGCGAACGCGCTCGGCAATATTGTCTACAAACCCACCCAGACCATCCCGCTGTTCTGCCACCTCAGGGGTTGCTGGCGCAACAGGCGCCGGCTTGGCCGGTTCGGCAGCAGCAAGCGATTTCGGCGCCTCGCAGACGGCAATGACAGTCGGATAGCTGGCGTTGGCATAGGCCTTCAGCCGCTGTTCGGCTTCGGCATCGCAGGCGACGACGGTTTCCCAGTGTTTGTCGACGGTGGCGACATAATTGCACTGGCTGACGGAATCATCGCAACCGAGAATCGTCATGGCGATGAGCACGGCTTGCATATTCTGCCTCCATGGCTATTGAGCGTGTCATCATCTTCGAAAGTTGAATTTCAACGGAATGAAGGCAACGCCATTAACTCATCGTTATCTAGGCGAAAAATTGCGTGGCCATTGCAGGAACTGGAGTGAGAATGCTCGTCACCATTGGCCTGGAGCCACCGCGTCAGGATGGCGTGATCCGTCTTCTGGAACTCTCCGACGCCTATGCCCAGTCGCTCTATCCGCCTGAGAGCAACCACCTCGTCGATATTGCAACGCTGGAAAAGCCGTCGGTGAGTTTCCTCGTCGCGCGCAACGGCAGCGGAATCGTCGGCTGCTGTGCACTGGTCGAGGCGGGCGACGGCACGGCCGAAATTAAGCGCATGTTCGTCGATCCTGAAGCGAGAGGCCTGAAGGTCGCAAGCCGGCTGATGGATCGGCTGGAAGATATTAGCCGGGAGAAGGGGCTCAAGGCCATCCGGCTCGAGACCGGAATCTACCAGCCGGAAGCGATCGGCCTCTACAAGAAGTACGGATATTTTGAGATCGGGCCTTTCGGATCGTATCAGCCGGACCCGCTGAGCCTGTTTATGGAAAAGCGACTGACCCTGTAAGCGACCTTCGACTGACGGAAGATTAACGCTCCGCAGCGCGCTGCACCGGCGGCGCTTGATCGTCGAGAACGATCTGTGGACCTGCATCGGCGGTGCGGACTTCATGTATCCATTCGCGCCAGATCGCGACCAGCAACGCCATCAGCACCGGGCCGATGAAAAGGCCAAGGAAGCCCATGGTCTTCACGCCGCCGACGAGACCGAAGAAGGTCGGCAGGAATGGCAGCTTGATCGGTCCGCCGACGAGCTTCGGGCGTAGCGTCTTGTCGACGATGAAGAGTTCGACCGTGCCCCAGACGAAGAGGCCGATACCGGCGACATGCGAACCGCTGGCGAGCAGATAGACGGATACCAGCGTGAAGGAGAGCGGCGCGCCACCCGGAATTAGCGCCATGACGCCGGTCAGCACGCCAAGCGTGACCGGAGAGGGCACGCCGGCGATCCAATAGGCGAGGCCGAGCACGATGCCTTCACCGATGGCAATCAGCGTCATGCCCATGACGGTCGAACTGATCGTGGCAGGCACGACGCGGGAAATACGCTCCCAGCGGTTCGGCAGGATGCGCTCGCCCAGCATGTCGATCTGCTTTGAGAAGGAGAAGCCGTCGCGATAGACGAAGAAGAGAGCAATCAGCATGAACAGCAGCGTCAGGAACAGGTGGAAGGCGCCGCCGCCTGCCGCCAGAACCGCGCGGTAAATGTTGCCGATATGAGCGCCGCTGACGGCCTGGATAAGCTCACCCATGGCGCCAGGGCTGCCGATATATTTCGTCCAGAGCTCATCGAGATAGGGACCGGCGAACGGCAGCGCGATGATCCACTGCGGCGTTTCCGCCCCAAAGCGGTTGGCGTGAATCGCCCAGGCAACCCAGGTGCGCACTTCGCCGGTCGTGTAGGCAACGGCAAGGCCGATCGGAATGACGAGGAAGGTGAGAATAAGGATGATTGCGATGGTCGCGGCAATGGTCGTATTGCCGCCCACGCGGGCGAGGAGCTTGCGATAAAGCGGCCAGCTCGCAAAGCCGATGACGAGGGCTGCAAGCACCGGCACGACGAAGCCGTAGAAGAAGTAGACGCCGGCTGCGGCGACGAGCACGAGCAGCCAGCGGGCAGCCGAAATGGAGGGGATCAGCGGCGTACGTATCGTCGCCGACGGCCCAAGCCATCGCGGCTCGGTATTGGTTTTCTGACGATCAAACACACCCACGCGCGCCTCTTTTTATTGTTGTCTTAGTTTATGGGCTATGAACCAGGCGGTTTCAAGGTCCGCCCGGATAAAGCGTATACAAAGCGTGGTTGTTTCAGCTTCTCATCGCCTCGATATTATTGAGGGCGGCGGTTGATCTTGAAAGCGTAGAACTGACTCTTCTGGCCGGTCGAGAAATTATTGTCCGAACCGAGGATCAGGACATCAGTGCCATCCTTCGCCTTGCCGATTGCCATAGCCTCGATATTGTCGGGCGTCAGGCCGATGGCGCGGAGGTCCAGCACCTGGTTTTTGCGGGCCGGGACGACGCGCTGGTCGCTCTTGGCAAGCGAGGCGATGGCGGAGACATCGGTCGCACCGTGGAGATCCATCATGAAAAGCTTGACGTTGTTGCCAAAGCCCTGGGCGTAGCTGCGCTCGACGGCAAGCAGGCGGTGATCGTCAAGGGCAATCATTTCCGACATTCCATTGTCGTTGCCGCCGTCGGCCTTCGTGGCGGCCTGCGGGATTGGCGAGACCGGATAGACATACTGAGCCTTCGGCTCCCCGGTTGCGCCGTCGTAGCGGATAATGCGCGACAGGCTGCCTGTTGTCAGGCTGGGGTTCGGGCCGTCCTGATAGAGGGCTGCCTCAACGCCGACAAAGACATCACCGGACGGAGACACTGCGATATCCTCGAAGGCGAGGTTGTCGCGGATGCCCGTCGACTTGTCGGCGGTTGGTGCAAACCCATCCGGCAGCTTGAACTCGCGCACGAAGGCGCCATCAGGAGAGGTGACGCGCACGAAGGGGGCGATCAGCGCCTTGGCATCGCCTTCGCTACCCCAGTAAATGCCGTCCTTGCCGAAGCGGATGGATTCAGGATCGACGGTGCGCGAAGCGAAGGGCTGGCCGTTCTTGTCCTGGAGGGTGACATGCTTGACGACGGTGACGCCCTTCAGGCCGGCAGCGCTGACATCGATATCGAGATCGTAGAAGCGGGCCGGGGCCTTTTCGGAGCGGTCGTCGCTGATGGCGATGTAGTGGCCGGTGGCAGCATCGAAATCGAGGCCGGAAATGCCGCCGAATTCGACACCATTTTCCATCTGGCCGGTCGGGATGACGAATTCACCGAGATGGGAGAGCGAAATGGCGGCGGTGCAATCACCGAAGGGGCAGGCGGTCTCGACGGTAGCGCCGATATCGGTGGCACAGAAGGAGGCGGTGCTGGACAGGAGAACAAATGCAGCAGTCGCAAGAAAACGCTTGGTCATGGCAAATATCCGGCAAAGGGTGGAAACAAAACGGCCGGCGCCCACGAAACCCTCGGGAGAGGCCTCAAGCGCCGGCCGTTCTATTGCGCCGGTAATTTGACGGACTTGTAACGGTTCTTCGTCAGTTCGATGAATTCGCTGTGGCTTAAATGTCCAAATCTTCCGCGAAAGCCGCACGTTCCTGGATGAAGCGGAAACGGGCTTCGGCCTTGGTTCCCATGAGGTCGTCGACGGCATTGCGCGTGCCCTCGAAATCCACCTCGTCGATCAGTACCCGCAGCAGCGTACGCTTGGCCGGATCCATGGTGGTTTCCTTGAGCTGGGCAGGCAACATTTCGCCGAGACCTTTGAAGCGGCTAATCTCGATCTTGCCCTTGCCCTTGAATTCCGTCTCCATGAGTTCGGCGCGGTGATCGTCGTCGCGGGCATAGGCGGACCTCGCGCCCTGCGTGATCTTGTAGAGGGGCGGCACAGCGAGGAAGAGGTGGCCGCCACGCACCAGCTCCGGCATTTCCTGATAGAAGAAGGTGATGAGCAACGAGGCGATGTGCGCACCGTCCACGTCGGCATCGGTCATAACGATGATGCGTTCGTAGCGCAGGTCCTCTTCCCGGTATTTCGAGCGCGTGCCGCAGCCGAGCGCCTGGATGAGATCCGAGATCTGCTGGTTGGCCGACAGCTTCTCACGGCCGGCGCTGGCGACGTTGAGGATCTTGCCGCGCAGCGGCAGGATCGCCTGATTGGCGCGGTTGCGTGCCTGCTTGGCGGAGCCACCTGCCGAGTCACCCTCGACCAGGAAGAGTTCGGCGCCCTCGGCGGTGTTCTGTGAACAATCGGCAAGTTTGCCGGGCAAGCGCAGTTTGCGCACCGCTGTCTTGCGGTTGACTTCCTTCTCCTTGCGGCGGCGCAAACGCTCTTCGGCGCGCTCGATCACCCAGTCGAGAAGCTTTTCCGCCTCGGCCGGATTGTCAGCGAGATAATGGTCGAAAGGGTCGCGCAGTGCGTTCTCAACGAGGCGCTGAGCTTCGACGGTCGCCAGGCGATCCTTGGTCTGGCCGACGAATTCGGGCTCGCGGATGAAAACCGAAAGCATGCCGACGGCCGAGATCATCACGTCGTCGGTAGTGATCTGCGCGGCACGCTTGTTCTGAGTCAGTTCGGCATAGCTTTTCAGGCCCTTGGTCAACGCAATGCGCAGACCTGCTTCATGCGTGCCGCCTTCGGGCGTCGGGATGGTATTGCAATAGGAGTGGACCTGCGGGTCCCCACCATACCAGGTTATCGCCCATTCCAGCGCGCCGTGGCCTGCGACCTTCTCGCTCTTGCCGGCGAAGATTTCGCGGGTGACCGTGAACTCCTTGCCCATCGTCGCTTGCAGATAATCCTTCAGGCCTCCGGGGAAGTGGAAGACGGCCTTGTCGGGCACGTCGGAGCCCTCCGGCAGCACGCCCGGATCACAGCTCCAGCGGATTTCGACACCGCCAAAGAGATAGGCCTTGGAACGAGCCATGCGGAACACACGGCCGGGATCGAATTTCGCATGGTCGCCGAAAATCTGCGGGTCGGGATGGAAGCGAACCTTGGTGCCGCGACGGTTGTGCACGTCGCCCAGCTCTTCGATCCCGCCCTGCGGCAGTCCGCGCGAGAAGCGCTGGCGATAGAGCTTGCGGTTTCGCGCCACCTCGACTTCGAGATAGTCCGACAGAGCATTGACGACGGAGACACCGACGCCGTGTAGACCGCCCGAGGTTTCATAGGCCTTGCCATCGAATTTGCCGCCGGCGTGCAGCTTGGTCATGATGACTTCAAGTGTCGACTTTCCGGGAACCTGCGGATGGTTCTCGACGGGAATGCCGCGCCCGTTGTCGGTGACCGTCAGATAGCCGTGGATATCGAGATGAACATCGATGAAATCGGCATGGCCGGCCACCGCTTCGTCCATCGAGTTGTCGATGACTTCGGCAAAAAGGTGGTGCAGCGCCTTCTCGTCGGTGCCGCCGATATACATGCCCGGGCGCATGCGCACCGGTTCCAGGCCTTCCAGAACGCGGATCGAGGACGCGCCGTAATCGTCGCCGTTCGATGTCGTCGGGGCAGGGCGGGGGGCAGCGGCCGCCACTGAGGGCTTTTCAGCTGGCGCAACAGGCTTTGCAGCCTCCTCCTGCTTTTGCGTCAGGGGCATTCCGGAAAAGAGGTCGTTGCTGTCTTCCATGGAACCGTTCAGATCTTCATTCTCGTGAAGGGCCGCCGCTGGCCCACAATAGTCGCGGTCCGTATCGCGTTTGCGAATCAGGGGAATTCTGACAGAAAGCGCCCCGATACGCGACGCGCCCCGGATTTGCGGAGCTTTTCAAGATGTGATTTGCGTTGCCGGACGCCGAATGGCAAGTCGCGGCAGCTCTTCGGGAACCATCTCAATGCCGATGTCCACAAGTCATTGCATCATAATCACGGCAATTGCGGCCTTTTTCCTGTCCGCGGTTGTCACGACCACCTCGGCAGAGACGCTGTCGCCCTACAAGGACGATCTGTTTTCGAGGCAGAAAGTGCTGCAGACCGGCGATGACGGCGCATTGGAAGTGATCGAATACGACGAGATGCGCGACATTAACGGGCGCGACCAGATCCCGGAAAAGCGGGTGCAGCAGAAATATGTCTCGCTCGGCATCAAGAATCTGCAGGCGGATGAAACGCTGTCGCTCGACGGCATCAGACTCGATGTCACCAGGGTGGGACCGGCTGAGAATGCCGCCTTCACGGTCATCTTCATCCACGGCCGCGACGGCGATCGGCGCCTCGGCGCCAATGACTATTCCTTCGGCGGCAATTTCAACCGGCTGAAGAACCTTACAGCCGGCAATGGCGGCGTCTATTATTCGCCGACCGTCAGGACCTTCGACGCCAATGGCGTCGCAGCCATTGCCGGATTGATCCGCTATGCGAGCGCGCAATCGCCTGGCCGCCCGATCATCCTCAGCTGCGCCTCGATGGGCAGCCAGATCTGCTGGGGCATCACGCGCGATGCCGAAAGCGTCAAGCGGCTGAAGGGCATGTTGATCATGAGCGGCGTCACGGATCCGGATTTCGTGAAAAGCCCGTTCTACAAGGCCAAGCTGCCGCTCTGGTTTGCGCATGGCAGCCGTGACCCTGTCTATGCCGCCGCCGACCAGCAGGCGCTGTACGAAAGGCTCCGCAAGGCGAAGTATCCGACGCATTTCACGCTCTTCCAGAACGGCAATCATGGAACGCCAATCCGCATGATCGACTGGCGTAAGGTGCTGAACTGGGTTTTGGCGTCCTGAACGCGTAGATTCCGGGTGATCTAGGGCTTTCAGGCCATCATATTTCGCCGGGGCCACTCCAAGCGCTTTCCTTTGAGCCACGCGTTTGCTAAGGCCGCCGAATATGCGGATTTTGGGAGAGCAGCATGACACCTGACGTACGCCCGCTCGTAGCGGGGAACTGGAAGATGAACGGCACGCGCGATTCATTGGACCAGATCAAGGCGATTGCCCAAGGCGTCATGGTTTCCTTATCCGAGAAGGTCGAAACGCTGATCTGCCCGCCGGCGACACTGCTTTACGTCTCGACCGCGCTTGCGACCGACAGCCCGCTTGCGATCGGCGGACAGGATTGCCACCAGAAGCAATGCGGCCCGCACACCGGCGATATTTCAGCTGAGATGATTGCCGATTGCTTCGGCACCTACGTGATCGTCGGCCATTCGGAGCGACGCATCGACCATGCCGAGACTGACCATATGATCCGAGCCAAGGCGCAGGCCGCCTATCAGGCGGATCTGACCGCAATCGTCTGCATCGGTGAAACCGGCGACGAGCGCGATGCCTATCAGACGCTCGACGTCCTCAAGCGCCAGCTTTTCGGTTCGTTGCCGGAAGAGGCGAGGGCTGACAATACTGTCATTGCCTACGAACCCGTATGGGCGATTGGCACCGGGCTCACACCGACCGCAAAGGATGTGGAAATCGTCCACTCCTTCATCCGCGACGAACTCATCCTGCGCTTCGGCGACGAGGGGAAGAGCATGCGGATCCTCTATGGTGGTTCGGTCAAGCCCTCGAATGCCCGCGAGCTGCTCGCCGTCGATAATGTGGATGGCGCTCTCATCGGCGGGGCGAGCTTGAAAGCCACTGACTTCCTCGCCATCTACGGCGCATATGAAGAGCTGCTTGCCTGAAGCGATTGCATATTCCTGGTCGAAGGGCTTGGAATAGCAGATGACCTCATGTAAAGAGCCGCCAGATTTTTACTTTATGTCCGTCCTTAGACGGGCAGGACTGGACCCATGCAGACAGTATTGATTGTCATCCATCTCATGATCGTGCTCGCGCTCGTCGGCGTCGTGCTCATCCAGCGCTCGGAAGGCGGCGGCCTCGGCATCGGCGGCGGATCGGGCTTCATGTCGGCCCGCGGCACAGCCAATGCGCTGACTCGTACGACGGCCATTCTGGCGACGCTGTTTTTCCTCACCTCGCTCGGCCTCGGCATCCTGACCCGTTACGAAAGCCGCCCGAGCGACATTCTCAACCGCATTCCCGCGACGAGCGGGCAGGGCAACGGCATTCTCGATTCGCTCGGAGGCAATACGCCGGCTCCGGCCAAGCCTGCCGATAACAGTGGCATTCCGAATAGCGGCGCTGCAGCCCCGGCACCGGCTGCCCCAGCAGCGCAAGCGCCCGCAACTCCAGCACCGGCTGCCCCTGCGACCGCTCCGGCGGCTCCGACGACGGCTCCGGCCCAGCCTGAAGCTCCGGCCGCGGCACAGCCTTCCGGCGTCCCCACGGGACAATAAGCCGGTCCAGAAAATAAACCGCCGGCAGGCCCTCGGGTCTGCCGGTTTTCTTTTGTTCAGATTCCAATTCGGCTCCAAAAATTCTGGAAAAGAATTTTTGGGCTGGTGGAATCGTTTTTGAAAAGGTATCCGGTGACTCCCATGGCGCGATACGTATTCATCACTGGCGGCGTGGTTTCTTCCCTCGGAAAAGGAATTGCGGCTGCGGCTCTCGGAGCGTTGTTGCAGGCCCGTGGTTATCGGGTGCGGCTTCGCAAACTCGACCCCTATCTGAACGTGGATCCGGGCACTATGAGCCCGACCCAGCATGGCGAAGTCTTCGTCACCGACGACGGCGCGGAAACCGACCTCGATCTCGGCCACTACGAACGTTTTACCGGGCGCTCGGCGACCAAGACCGACAACATCACCACCGGCCGCATCTACAAGAACATCATCGACAAGGAACGCCGCGGCGACTATCTCGGCGCGACCGTCCAGGTCATTCCGCACGTCACCAACGAGATCAAGGATTTCGTGATCGAGGGCAACGACGACTATGATTTCGTCATCTGCGAAATCGGCGGCACGGTCGGCGATATCGAGGCGATGCCCTTCATGGAAGCGATCCGCCAGCTCGGCAACGATCTGCCGCGCGGCACGGCCATCTACGTCCACCTGACGCTGATGCCGTACATTCCGGCAGCGGGTGAGCTGAAGACCAAGCCGACGCAGCATTCCGTCAAGGAGCTGCAGGCGCTCGGCATTCATCCCGATATCCTGCTGGTGCGCGCCGACCGGGAAATCCCGGAAGCCGAACGCCGCAAGCTGTCGCTGTTCTGCAACGTGCGTCCGTCCGCTGTCATCCAGGCGCTCGACGTTGCCAATATCTACGACGTGCCGATGGCCTATCACAAGGAAGGCCTCGACGACGAAGTGCTAGCCGCCTTCGGCATCGAGCCGGCGCCCAAGCCGCGCCTCGACCAGTGGGAAGAGGTCTGCAACCGTATCCGCACGCCGGAAGGCGAGGTCACTATCGCGATCGTGGGCAAGTATACCGGCCTCAAGGATGCCTATAAGTCGCTGATCGAAGCGCTGCATCACGGCGGGATCGCCAACCGCGTCAAGGTCAAGCTCGAATGGATCGAGTCCGAAGTCTTCGAAAAGGAAGATCCGGCACCGTATCTCGAGAAGGTTCACGGCATTCTGGTGCCTGGAGGCTTCGGCGAGCGCGGTTCGGAAGGCAAGATCCATGCGGCACGTTTTGCCCGTGAGCGGAAGGTGCCGTATTTCGGCATCTGTTTCGGCATGCAGATGGCTGTTATCGAGGCTGCCCGCAACCTTGCCGATGTTCCGAACGCGTCCTCGACCGAATTCGGACCGACGCCGGAGCCTGTCGTCGGTCTGATGACCGAATGGGTGAAGGGCAACGAGCTGCAGAAGCGCACGGCATCGGGCGATCTCGGCGGCACGATGCGCCTCGGCGCCTACAAGGCGGCGCTCAAGAAGGGTACGAAGATTTCAGATATCTACGGCTCGACCGATATTTCCGAGCGTCACCGCCACCGCTACGAAGTCAATATCGACTACAAGGACCGGCTGGAGAATTGCGGCCTGGTCTTCTCGGGCATGTCGCCTGACGGTGTTCTGCCGGAGACGATCGAATATCCCGACCATCCCTGGTTCATCGGCGTTCAGTACCACCCGGAACTGAAGTCCCGTCCGCTCGACCCACATCCGCTGTTCGCGAGCTTCATCGAAGCGGCGACAGAGCAGAGCCGACTGGTCTAGTTCTTCGCTTCTACACAATTCCAGCCGCTCCCTCTGAAACGAGGGAGCGGCTTTTTTCATTCCGTCATGCCGCTTCCGGCAGCGGGCCTACATAGACTGAGCGCGGACGGATGAGGCGGCCTTCCAAGGCCTGCTCGCGGGCATGGGCGACCCAGCCGACAGTGCGGCCGATCGCAAAGACGCCGGTGAAGGCTTCGCGCGGGAAGCCGAGGCTCTCCAATAGCAGCGCGGTATAGAATTCCACATTCACATCCAGTGGCCGGTCCGGCTTGCGCTCCTTCAGGATCGCAAGCGCTGCCTGCTCAACGGCTTCGGCAAGCGCGATGCGGCCGGCATTCACCTGACCTCCGGCAACAAGCGGCTTCAGCGCATTTTTAAGCGCATCGGCGCGCGGGTCGCGCACCCGGTAAACACGGTGGCCGAAGCCCATCAACCGTTCGCCGCGATCGAGCGCTGAATGCAGCCAGGGGCCGGCATTGGCCTCGCTCCCGATATCGTCAAGCATATCGAGCACCGGCCCCGGCGCGCCGCCATGCAGCGGCCCCTTCAGGGCGCTGATCGCCGCCAGCACCGAGGAGGTGAGGCCAGCGCGGGTGGAGGCGATGACGCGCGATGCGAAGGTCGAGGCGTTCAGGCCATGATCCGAGATCGTTACGAGATAGGTGTCGAGGGCTGCGGTCTGCTCGGCACTCGGCACGACGCCTGAGAGCATGCGCAGGAGATCGGTCGACTGTGAGAGGCCCGCATTGGGCTTTACCGGTTTTTCACCTCGCTGAAGCCGCAGAACCGCCGGCAGGAAGACGGCGGGTGCGGCAAGCAGACGGAGCACGGTATCTATGTCCTCGCCGTCAGGTAGGCGAGCAACAAGAGCACGCATAGCATCGACCGGTGGCAGCTTCAGCAGGCGAGTATCGGCAGACTTGACTTCGGCGAAAACTTCAATTCGCGCCCGGCCGAGCCGGCGGCGCAATTCGCTTGCGTCGAGATGCGGTTCGATCAACCCGTCCAGCAGCAGGGCGGCGACATCTTCATAGGCGCTGCTTCCTGCCAGATGATCCAGGGAGACGCCGCGGATGATCAGCCGGCCGGCTTCGCCGTCGACGTCCGAGAGCTGGGTTTCAGCGGCAATGACATCTTCCAAACCATTTTTCATCGGTCTTTCTCCTTTACCGGAGGAAAGATCGGACCTAGTTTGGTTGACGTCAATCTTGATGTAATTGATCAATATGAGGCTGAGATGACCTGGCTGACAGCAGAGGAAGCGTTGGCGGAACTCGGCACCAAGCCGCAGACGCTTTACGCCAATGTCAGCCGAGGCCGTATCCGTGCTAAGGCCGACCCAGCCGACCCGCGCCGCAGCCTCTACCAGCAAAGCGATGTCAAACGGCTCGCCGAGCGGCATGCCGGCCGACGCAAGAGCGAGACGGTCGCCGCCGAAGCAATCAGCTGGGGCGATCCCGTGCTGACATCCACGATCTCAACCATTGCCGCTGGACGATTGCTGTATCGTGGGCAGGATGCGGCGGAGCTTTCGGCTCATGCAACGCTGGAGGAGACGGCGCTGCTGCTATGGAATGCCGAGAGTTTCACCCGCGTACCATCACGCGCCCCGGAGCCGGCATCGCCTTCCATTCAGGCGGCACTTCTGGCACTGGCGGGACGGGTAAGCGCCGACCTGCCGTCGCTCGGACGCGCGCGCCTGGCCTTGCAGATGGAAGCATGCAGCGTCCTTTCAACGGTCGCCGATGCGCTGGCGCCGGGGCATGCGGGTCGTCCTTTGCATCATCGTCTTGCCGCGTGCTGGGGCAGGCCGGAGGCTGCCGATTGCCTTAGGCGGGCACTTGTCGTGCTTGCCGATCACGAGCTCAACGCCTCCACCTTTGCCGTCCGTGTAACGGTTTCGACGGGGGCGGCGCTTTCTGCTGCTGTGCTCTCAGGTCTCGCGACGCTGACCGGCCCGCTGCATGGCTCGGCGTGGCGGAGTATCGATGTCCTTGTCGAAGCCGCATCCAACATCGGGGCAGAGCACGCGATCCGCCACCAGCTGCTACGGGGTAGCAGGCCTGTTGCCTTCGGGCATCCGCTTTATCCTGACGGCGATGTGCGGGCGCGCGTTCTGCTCTCGTCTTTCGACATACCGCCGATCTTCCGCGATGTGCAGTGGGCCGGCGAAGAGATCGTGGGCGAGCCGGTCAACGTTGATTTCGCGCTTGCCGCCATGACGGCGGCCTTCGACCTACCGGAGGAGGCGCCGATCATCATCTTCGCGCTGGCGCGCACCGCCGGCTGGCTGGCGCATGCGATGGAGCAGATCGAAAGGGGCCACCTGATCCGCCCCCGCGCCCGCTATGTGGGGCCTTCGCCGGGCGCACGCTGAGTGTTTCCGAATGGCTTGCGCAGGTTCACGTTTTTGCATAGGGAAACCGACGAATTCAGCTAGTATGAGCGGACCGGCGCAACCGAAGACGGGTCGGCGGCTCACGAGGGGCGGACCATGAAAGCCATGTCAGCAATCTCCCGCAGCCTGTTTTCCGCTGTGCTGATCATCTGCCTCCTGCCTGATGGTGCAGCTTATGCCCAGTCTGCCGGCTGCGCGATTTCGCGTGCGGCAAACGGCAACCAGATCTTCCGTTGCCCGGGCGGCGTCAATATCACTGCCGAACGAGGGGCATCCTTCAGACTGACCGATAGCAATCGCGACGGCAGCCCGGATTCGCTGTCATTGCGCAGCAAGGCTGCCCTTGTCGACGTCGACAGCAGCCAGCATCGCGGCGGCTTCCAGGTGGTGACGCCTCAGGCGATCGCGGCCGTGCGCGGTACCCAATGGGCCGTCGATGTCAAAGGCGGCACGACCTCAGTATTGGTCACACGCGGCCGCGTCGGCGTGCGCCGTCCGGCAGGGGCAGCCGTCGTGCTTGGACCAGGCGAGGGGGTCGATGTCACGCCCGGAACCGCTCCACTCACCGTTCGCACTTGGCCGGCGCCCCGCGTCGCGGCTCTTCTTTCACGTCTCGGTCAATAAGCGGTCTCATGAACCACCGGCTTCCGACAGTGATCGCACTGCTGCTCGCCGGTCTGTGGGGCGCGGCCCTCGGCTATTTCCATCTCCAGCAGCAGTCGAACTCCGGCCTCATCGAGCGTGTGGAAGCCACGCTTGTCGATCTGCGCAGCATGATCGTCGGCGTCCGGTCTCCGCCCGACATCGTTTCCATTGTCGCGATCGATGACCGCACCGCCGCGACACATGGCTATCCGCTCAAGCGGGAGACACTTGCGCAGCTCGTCACGTCCGTCGGGGCGTTGAAACCGAAGGCCCTGGCTCTCGATATACTGCTCGTCGATCCCGGTACGGAGGAGGGGGATGCTGCGCTTGCAACGGCGATCAAATCGGCGCCCAGTATCATTGCCGGCGCTGCGACCTTCCCTCAAAGCCTTCAGTCAGTGACGGCGAATGCGGAAGATCCGCTTGCAACGGTCGCCGAGGCACAGCAGCTTCTGCTGCCGCAGCCGCGCTTCGCCGAGGCTGCGCCGCTCGGCATCGTCAATGTGGCGACGGATCAGAGCGGCGTACCGCGTTTCATCCCGCTGTTTTCTCGCGCCGCCGATCGTCTGGACGCAGCCTTTCCGTTGCGCGCGGCCTCGATTGCGCTCGATACCGAACCATTGATCGAAAAGGATGGCATCCGGCTCGGCGTGCACCGCATTCCAACGGATACGGGGCAACGCCTGCCGCTGACTTTCTATGGTCCTGCGGGCAGCATCAGCACCTTTAGCGCTGCGGATGCGCTCGATGGCACGCTGCCGGCGGATGCCGTCACCGGCAAGGTGGTGGTGATCGGCGCAACGGTCACCGGCGGCGGCGATGTCTTTCCCACGCCGTTCGATCCCATCCTGCCGGGTGTCGAGGTCATGTCGACCGCAATCACCCATCTGATCGCGGGCGATGGCATGGTGCGCGACAGCAGGACACGGCAGGCGGATGCCGGTATTGCGACGGCCTTGCCTGTTCTCCTCGTCGCCTTGGTCGCATGGCGCCGCAGCGCTCTTGGCTTCGTCATCATCTGCCTCACGGTTATTGCCTGGGCGATGCTCAACCTTGCCGCTTTCGCGAACGGTTACTGGCTAAGCGCTGCGTTACCGATTGCGGCCGCGCTACCACCCGCGATTATTTTCGGTGCTGCAGAGCTCTGGCGCGACCGCCGCCGGGCGCGGCACTTTGCCGATCAGTCCGAGCGGCTGCAGCGCATCGAGGCGCCGGGCCTCGGGGAGTGGCTGGCGCGCGACCCGGCATTCCTCGCCGAGCCAGTGCGGCAGAATGCTTCCGTCGTCTTCATCGACCTCTCGGGCTTCACTGGCCTCAGCGAAGCGGTCGGACCGGCCATGGTGCGTGAGATCCTCAGCGGCTTCTTTGAACTGATCGATGAGGAGGTGCGGCTGCGCGGCGGGGCGATCACAAGCTTCATGGGCGACGGCGCCATGATCCTTTTCGGCCTGCCGGCACCGGCGGCGGACGATTCGGCGCGGGCAGCAGCCTGCGCCATACGGCTTGCCGACCGCACGCGCCTCTTCCTCGCAGGCCATCCGGAGCTTCGCCGCAGGAAGATCGGCTTCAAGCTCGGTGCCCATTGCGGCCCGATCGTCGCGTCGCGTCTTGGCACCGGCGACCGGCAGCAGATCACTGCGACGGGCGATACTGTCAATGTCGCGCAGCGCCTCATGGAAGTGGCGGCAAGCCGCGGCGCGGAGCTTGCACTCAGCGCCAGCCTGCTCGACGCCGCCGGTCCCGATGCCATACTATTGCAGACGGGGCGGTTGGCCGGACCGTTCGAGACGAAGCTTCGCGGCCGCTCCGGCAGCATCGTCATCTACACATGGCGTGGCGAGACGCTTTGACATTCGCACCCGGAGCGGGTAGGAACTGCCCAACTCTTCGGCCGGACGATCCGGCTACGGCGCGTTACGCGTCTGACAGCTCCGAAAGATCGAACACATGACTGACTATAACGGCGTCTCTCCGGCGATCGCCAAGGCGTTGCAGAAGCGCGGCTATACCGAGCTCACCCCCGTCCAGAAGGCGATGCTCGATCCGGCGCTCGCAGAATCTGACGCTCTCGTTTCCGCCCAGACCGGCTCGGGCAAGACCGTTGCATTCGGGCTGGCACTTGCGCCGACGCTGCTTGCAGGCGCCGAGCGCTTCGCGGC
Organism: Rhizobium sp. BK650; assembly: GCF_014195325.1. Lineage (GTDB taxonomy): Bacteria > Pseudomonadota > Alphaproteobacteria > Rhizobiales > Rhizobiaceae > Rhizobium. The sequence continues at coordinate 700,182 of NZ_JACIBK010000003.1, forward strand.
GGCGGGGGCACCCCTTGCCCTCGTCATTGCGCCGACGCGCGAACTGGCACTGCAGGTCAAGCGTGAGCTGGAATGGCTTTATGAAATGGCTGGCGCCGTAATCGTCAGCTGCGTGGGCGGCATGGATATTCGCAGCGAGCGCCGCGCACTGGAACGCGGTGCGCATATCGTCGTCGGCACGCCGGGACGCCTGTGCGATCACATCCGCCGCAACGCGCTTGATATGAGCGGACTCAAGGCGGCAGTGCTGGATGAGGCGGACGAGATGCTCGATCTCGGTTTCCGCGAAGATCTGGAATTCATCCTCGAAGCAGCGCCTGACGATCGGCGCACGCTGATGTTCTCCGCGACTGTGCCCGCAGCCATTGCCAAGCTCGCCAAGAGCTATCAGCGCGATGCCGTGCGCATCAGCACGCAGGCGGAAGAGAAGCAGCATATCGATATCGATTATCGCGCGCTCGTCGTTTCACCAAGCGACCGTGAAAACGCTATCATCAACGTGCTGCGCTATTACGAGGCGCGCAATGCGATCGTCTTCTGTTCGACGCGTGCGGCCGTCAATCACCTGACGGCACGGTTCCACAACCGCAATTTCAATGTCGTGGCACTCTCCGGCGAGTTGACGCAGAACGAACGCAGCCATGCGCTGCAGGCCATGCGCGACGGACGCGCCCGCGTCTGCATCGCAACCGATGTCGCCGCACGCGGCATCGACCTGCCGGGCCTCGATCTCGTCGTGCATGCGGACCTGCCGACCAATCCGGAAACGCTGCTGCATCGCAGCGGCCGTACGGGCCGCGCGGGACGCAAGGGCGTCAGCGCGCTCATCGTGCCACTGAATATTCGCCGCAAGGCCGAGCGGCTGCTGGAAAATGCCGGCATCAACGCCACCTGGGCACGTCCGCCGTCCGTCGAAGAAGTGACTGCGCGTGACGATGAGCGGCTGCTCGCCGATCCGATCTTTGCCGACAAGCCGCAGGATGAAGAACAGGATCTGGTGCAGAAGCTGATCGCCAGCCATGGCGCCGAGACGCTTGCCGCCGCTTTCGTGCGTCTCTATCGCGCCAACCAGTCTGCGCCTGAGGATCTGATCGAGGTTTCGGTGCAGGACGACCGCGCCCGCAAACGCCGCGACAACGGCGAGGCACGCGAATTTGCTCCGGCGCAGAAGGGACCGCGCGACGACTTCGGCCCGAGCGTCTGGTTCTCCGTCTCCGTCGGCCGCAAGCAGAATGCCGAGCCGCGCTGGCTGATCCCGATGCTCTGCCGCAACGGCAACCTTACCAAGCGTGAGATTGGCGCGATCAAGATGCAGCCGGACGAAACCTTTGTGGAAATCGCCGCTGATAGCGCTGACGGATTTCTCGGCGCGCTCGGCCCGAACAAGACGATGGAGCGCGGCATCCGCGTAGTCAGGCTGAACGGCATGCCTGATTTCAGCAAGCCGGCTGCCAAGCCCTATGCCAAGAAGCCGTTCGAAGATCGTGGCGATGATCGTTTCCGCAGCGACAAGCCGAAGGGCAAGTTCGGCAAGGACAGGCCCGCCAGCGCCGAGCGTCAGGACGACAAGCCCTGGACGAAGAAAGGCCCGAAGCCGAAATTCGAAGGCGGAAAGTTCGAAGGCGGCAAGAGCAAGTTCGACGGCCCTAAGTTTGATGGTGCCAAGGGCAAGTTCGCCAAGAAAAAGGACCGCTAAGGCAGTCGCCGGCCGCACAGGTAAGGCAATGCGGCCGGCATGCAGCAAAGGTCTCAAATATGTTCGTTTTGACCGGCTGCTGCGAGGATGAGATCGGCGACGGCGCGCGGCTGCGAGATCAGGGAAACGTGGCTGGCATCGAGCTCCACAGTCGTCGCATTCATGCGCTTTGCCATGAAGCGTTCGAGATCGGGATTGATGGTGCGGTCGTCCTTCGAAACGGCGTACCATGACGGCTTGGAGCGCCAGGCGGCAACCGTCGTCTTGGCAGTGAACAGCGTATCGGAAATGCGGCCCTGCACGGCATAGAGCGCCTTGGCGCGGGCAACCGGCAGATCGCCGGCGAAGTCTCTCACGAAAGCTTCCTCGCTCAACTGGGCATAACCGCCGTTGTGAACAAGGCCGGCACTGGCCGGCGGCGTCGGATATTGCTTGGCAAGCGCGGTATAATCCTCGCCCGCATCAGGCGCGCGAGCGGCGATGTAGACGAGTGCGGTGACCTTAGGCTCGACACCGGCTTCGGTGACGAGCATGCCGGAATAGGAATGGCCGACAAGCACTGTCGGGCCATCCATCAGCGCCAGGATGCGCTTGGTGGCTTCGACGTCGTCGGCAAAAGAGGTGAGGGGGTTCTGAACGGCCATGACGTTCAGGCCGGCGGCCTGCAGATGGGGGATGACATCCAGCCAGCAGGATGCATCGGCATAAGCGCCATGGACGAGAACGACATTCTTCGCCTTGACGACGGTGGCGGCCCGGCCGGCGGCTGGGAACATGCTGAGTGCCGCCCCTGCAACGAGCGCGGCCGAGAATGAGCGTCTGGTGATCGGTTGCATAGTGGAATCCTCCGGCTTCTAGGAAAAACGGGCGATGCACTCACGGGATCGCTGGAGGAAAGCTACGCCGAGACGCGCGGCTCCATAACTATACAAAGGTGCAGCGAGGTATTATGCCCTGCCTCGAGGCTAGGTGGCCTGTCGCAACGAGGGTAATCGATAGCAGATGAGACCGGCTTCTGCAGATGATCGTCCTGAACTGACCGCCTTCATCAAGGCAAACCTGCCGCTTGCGGGCGTGCCTTCGATACCTAACGTAAGGCTGCATATGGCGACACCGAAGAGCGGCCTCTATCGCCTTGCGATGGCTGACGATTCCGATATGGCGCCGCCTTACTGGGCCTATCCTTGGGCGGGTGGGACGGTGCTTGCCCACTATCTTTTCGACCATCCCGAAACGGTTACCGACAAACATGTCGTCGATCTCGGCACCGGCTCCGGTCTCGTCGCCATCGTGGCGATGAAATGTGGTGCGAGCCGTGTGCTCGCCGTCGACATCGATGCCAAGGCGATCGTCGCGGCGCAGCTGAATGCCCAGGCTAACAATGTGATGATCGAGACTCGGCTGGGCGATATTACAGGAGATAGCCCCCCTGCAGTCGATGTGCTTCTGGCCGGCGATATCTTTTATGACGAGGCGTTGGCAGAGCACGTTCTGCCTTTCCTTCAGCGCTGCAGCACCGCCGGCATCGATGTGCTGATCGGAGATCCGGGCAGGGCGCCTTTGCCGAGCGGATCTCTGGTCCGGATTGCCGATTATTCCGTGCCGGATTTCGGCGGAGGCATCCGCAATATGGCCGCAAACAGCGCGGTTTATCGCTTGAGCTGATGCGGCCGCGGATTTAAGCTCGAGTGCTCTCCGGGGGTGTCTCGCCATGCCGATCGATTTCTGGTTTTCGATAGGAAGCACCTACAGCTATCTGGCCGTCATGCGGCTGCCGGAGATAGCCGCATCAAGCGGTGTCACCTTTCGGTGGCGTCCCTTCAATGTGCGCTCGATCATGATCGAGATGGACAATATTCCCTTCGCCAAGAAGCCAGTCAAAGCCGCTTATATGTGGCGCGATATCGAGCGCCGGGCCGAAAGCTTCGGCCTGCCGCTCCACTATCCCGTTCCCTATCCCTTGGCTGAGTTGGAACTCGCCAACCGTGTCGCGCTTGTGGCCGCTGCGGAGGGATGGTGCGAAGCTTATGCGGTCGCCGCCTACCGGCGGTGGTTCCAACGACAGGAGCCTGCCGGCAGCGAGCCGAACCTTTCGGCAAGCATAGCCGAAGCCGGACAGCAGCCGGAGCGTGTGCTTGCCGCAGCAAATTCCGAAGAAGGGATCGAGGCACTCCGTGTCGCGACGGAGGAGGCGAAATCGCTCGGTATCTTCGGTTCGCCTTCCTTCATCGTCGATAGCGAACTCTTTTGGGGTCATGACAGAGTCGATGATGCGATCGCCTGGCGGCGAAAGGGGCGCTGAGCGACACATTCCTTATTTACGGAAAATCTGATTTACGTCCGCACATCGGTCAATTCAGGCTTGCGCGGAAATAGATGACATGTCATCTATTGTTATCCCATCGATACTCCCATGACCGACGACAAGATCACAACCTCATTCGGAAGCCTCGTCTCGCAGACCGCGCGCTACTGGCGCCGGGTCGCAAACCTGCGCCTGCAGCCCTTCGGGCTGACGGAGGCAACATGGCTGCCGCTGCTGCGCATAGCCCGCTCGCCGACGCCCATGCACCAGAAGGAGCTGGCAGCGTCGCTCTCGCTCGACAATTCCTCGGTCGTGCGCCTGATCGACAATCTGGAAATGGCGGGACTGGTCGAGCGGCGGGAGGGCGAAGACAGGCGGGCCAAGGAGATCCTGCTGACGGCGGAGGGCAGGAAGACCGTGGAGGAGGTCGAACGCGTGGCGCAGGGCATTCGCGAGGAAGCGCTTGCTCTTCTCCCGCGCGAAGACATCGAAACCACATGGCGCGTGCTCGACCATATCAGCGACATGCTTGCCCGAAAGCTCGAGGAGCCCGAACAGTGAATTCGCATCCCGGCCCGATAACAGAAGCCCGACCGCTTGGCACAAAGCTTCACATACCGATCTGGCTGCTCGGGCTCATCACCTTCAGCGGCACGCTGGCCATGCATATTTTCGTGCCGGCCCTGCCGGCAGCGGCGACCGATCTCGGCGCTTCGATCGGCGAGATGCAGTTGACCGTCAGCCTCTACATCTTCGGCCTTGCCGTCGGCCAGCTGATCTACGGGCCGCTTTCGGACCGCTACGGACGGCGGCCGGTACTGATGAGTGGCCTTGCGCTCTATACGATTGGCGGCGTGGCGGCGCTGCTCTCGCCCAGTATACATGCGCTCATCGTCGCACGACTTTTCCAGGCCTTCGGTGGCTGCGCCGGTCTGGTGATTGCCCGCGCGATCGTGCGCGACACGTCCAGTCCTGATGAAACGGCCAAACGGCTTGCTCTCATGAACCTGATGGTGACGGTCGGGCCTGGGCTTGCACCAATCGCGGGCGGGGCGCTCGCCTCCACGCTTGGCTGGCGCTCGATCTTCGCAGCGCTCTGCGCTCTCGGTGTCGTTAACCTGCTGCTGACATGGCGCAAGGTATCAGAGACCGGCACACGCAACATGGAAACCCCTCTCAAGTCACTGAGCCGTGATTACCTGGGACTGCTCGCGTCGCGCTCCTTTATCGGCTACGCGATCGGCGGCGGTTGCGCGACGACTTCCATGTACGCCTTCACCGCGTCCGCGCCCTTCATCGTGATCAACGAGCTTGGCCGGCCGGCGACGGAAGTCGGTCTCTGTCTGGCGCTGCTCATCTTCGGCTACTGGATCGGCAGCGTGATCGCGACACGGCTCATCGGCCGGTTTGCGATGAAGCGGCTGATGGTGATTTCCAACCTTGTGAGCATCGCAGCCGCACTCGTCTTCTTTGGCTTTGCCGTAACCCATCATCTGACGCTTCTGCCGATAATGGCCTCGATCATGGTCTATACGATTGGCGCGGGAGTGGCCTCGCCAAACGCGCTGACACTTGCCGTCACCGTCAATCCGAAGGTCACTGGTTCCGCTTCCGGCCTCTACGGCTCGACGCAGATGGCTGTTGGAGCGGTCTGCAGCGCCCTCTCAGGCATCGGCGGCGATCCAGGGCTTGCGGCGGCAACCGTCATCCTCGGCGCTAGCGCGCTGGCGCAGCTCTGCTTCTGGCTTGCGATGGCTTCAGAAAATGTCAGGCGAGGAGATCTGGTCGCAGAAGCATGATTGGGCAGGGGGCTCCGGCCGGCAATTCGGGTGCATGCGGCGGGCGAATGATGAGGCAATCCGCATGGGCGAAAATCTTCATCATCGATGAATCCTGCTTGTCGAATGGTTCGACCAGCCAATCGCCGGCAGCGGATTTTGAAAGCCTTGCGCGGACATAATCCTGCCGCTGGTCATTGGCACGCATGGTGACCGTGGTTTCCACCGTTGCCTCGCGCTGTACTGGCGGCAGCGAAGCGAGCTTGCGGATCAACGGTTCGAGGAAAAGCAGCGAACAAACAAGACTCGATACCGGATTGCCGGGCAAGCCGAGCACATGGGTTTCGCCGAAGCTGCCGACCATCAACGGCTTACCGGGGCGCATGGCGATGCGCCAGAAATCGAGCTGCATGCCGGCCTCGATCAATGTGGCCTGCACCAGATCGTGGTCGCCGACGGAAGCGCCGCCGAGCGTGACGATGACGTCGACTTTGGCATTACGCGCCTTGTCGATCGCCGCCGTGATCCTGGTCTTATCGTCAGGCACGATGCCGAGATCGAGCACGTCGGCACCAGCCTTGCGGGCGAGCGCCGCAACGCCAAACGTATTGGATGCGATGATCTGCGAGGGGCCGGGCGTGCTGCCGGGTGGCAGCAGTTCATCGCCCGTGGCGAGGATTGCGATCAGCGGACGGCGCAGTACCTCGACTTCAGGCCGGTTCATGCCGGCAGCGACCGTCAGCCGCGAAAAATCGAGCACCGTGTCGGCGGAGAGTACGACTTCACCTTCGCCAAAATCCTGACCGCGAGGACGCACATGCTGGCCTTGGCGGACTGCAAATTTGGTTCGAATACCGCCCTCGATCTTTTCGGCATCCTCCTGCAGCAACACGCTATCGGCGCCTGACGGGACAGGCGCACCGGTGAAGATCCTGACAGCTTCTCCCTGACCGACGCATCTCTCGAAGCCGTGGCCGGCGGAAGACGTACCGACGACTTTCAGCACGGCACCCGGCTCCGGCGCGTCTTCGCGGCGCAGCGCATAACCATCCATGGCAGATGCATTGAAGGGCGGCTGGGTCAGACCTGCCGTAAGATCGACGGCAAGGACGCGCCCTTCAGCCTCAGCGAGCGACAGCGTTTCGGACGCCGTGACGGGCTTTGCGCGGGAGAGCAAGCGGCTCTGGGCCTCGGCGACCGATAGAAGGTTCATTTCGCCTCCGGGTGACGGAAATCGCCCGATTTGCCGCCGGATTTTTCAAGCAATCGCACACCGCCGATTTCCATTGCCTTATCGGCCGCCTTGGCCATGTCGTAGATTGTGAGACAAGCGACCGAGACGGCGGTCAGCGCCTCCATCTCCACACCGGTCTTGCCGGTGAGCTTGGCGGTTGCGGTGACGCGCAGGCCGGGCAGGGCGGCGTCTTCCCCTATCTCGACCGTGACCTTTGTCAGCATCAGCGGATGGCAGAGCGGAATGAGATCGGCGGTGCGCTTGGCGGCCATGATGCCGGCAAGGCGAGCGGTGCCGATGACATCACCCTTCTTGGCATTGCCTTGACGAATGAGTGCAAGCGTTTCCGGCGCCATTTTTATGTGGCCCTCGGCAGTGGCGATGCGCACGGTCTCAGTCTTGTCGGAGACATCGACCATATGTGCCTCACCGGCGGCATCGATATGGGTGAGGCCGGGCTTCTCACCGCTCATGTCATTCGGCCGCGATAGCGGCTTCGCCAAACAGCAATGCGCGGGTGGCGGCAGTCACGTCGTCCTTGCGCATCAAGCTTTCGCCGACGAGGAAGGTGTTGATCCTTACGGCCTGCAGGCGCTTGCAATCCTCATGGGTGAAGATGCCGCTTTCGCTGACAAGGAGCTTGTCTGCCGGAACCATTGAAGCCAGCGTTTCGCTGACCGTCAGGCTAACCTCGAAGGTACGCAGATTGCGATTGTTGATGCCGACAAGCGGCGAGGAGAGTTTCAGGGCACGTTCCATTTCGGGCACGTCGTGAACCTCGACCAGCACATCCATGCCGAGTGAGAAGGCTTCGTCCTGCAAGCGTTCGGCATCGTCATCGCTCAGCGAGGCCATGATCAGCAGAATGCAATCGGCGCCCCAGGCACGCGCCTCATGGACCTGATAGGTCTCGAACATGAAATCCTTGCGGAGCGCAGGCAGTGCGCAGGCGGCACGTGCCGCCGTCAGGAACTCCGGCGCGCCCTGGAAGCTCGGCGCATCAGTCAGCACCGAAAGGCAGGCGGCGCCACCGGCTTCGTATGCCCTGGCGAGAACAGGCGGGTCGAAATCCGGACGGATGAGGCCCTTGGATGGGCTTGCCTTCTTGATCTCGGCGATCAGGCCGATCTCTCCGGCATCGCGCTTGGCGAGGAGCGCCTTGCGAAAGCCGCGCGGCGCGGACTGGCCGGCCTGCATGGCCTTCAGTTCGGCGAGTGAGGTCTTTGCCTTGGCGGCAGCGATTTCCTCACGCTTGTAGGCTTCGATCTTTTTCAGGATATCGGTCATGAGACGATCCTAGTCGATATCGTTGGATACTGCGATCAGTTTGTCGAGTGCGGACGCGGTGGCGCCGCTATCGAGCGATTCCGTTGCGAGCTTCATTCCGTCGCGGATCGTCTGGGCCTTGCCGGCGATGACGAGCGATGCAGCAGCATTGGCGAGCGCGATATCGCGATAGGCGTTCTTGGCGCCGGCAAGCACTTCACGAAGGGCAGCTGCATTCACTACACCGTCACCGCCTTTGATATCGGCGAGCCGGCAGGGCGCCACGCCGAAATCGGCCGGCGACAGCTCGAAGGTGCGGATCTGGCCATTCTCAAGCGCGGCAACGCTGGTCTTGCCGGTCGTGGTGATTTCATCGAGTCCGTCTCCATGGACGACCCAAACGCTCTCGGAGCCGAGATCGCGCATGACTTCCGCAAGCGGCACGACCCATTGCGGCGCGAAGACGCCGAGGAGCTGGCGCTTGACCCCGGCCGGATTGGAAAGCGGGCCAAGCAGATTGAAGATCGTGCGCGTGCCAAGTTCGACGCGCGTGGGACCGACGTGGCGCATGGCCGAATGATGCTGCTGCGCGAACATGAAGCCGACACCGGCCTCGGCGATGCAGCGGGAGATCATTTCCGGGCTGACCTCGAGATTGACGCCGAGTGCGGCAAGGCTGTCGGCAGCACCCGATTTCGAGCTCAGTGCACGGTTGCCGTGCTTGGCGACCGGAACGCCCGCGCCGGCGACGATCAGCGCCGCGAGCGTCGAGATATTGTAGGTGCCGCTGGCATCGCCGCCGGTGCCGACGATATCGATCGCGTCCTGAGGCGCTACGACCCGCAGCATCTTGGAGCGCATTGTGGTGACGGCGCCGACGATCTCGTCGACTGTCTCGCCGCGAACGCGGAGCGCCATCAGGAAGCCGCCGATCTGCGAAGGCGTTGCCTGGCCGGACATGAGGATATCGAAGGCTTGGCGGGCCTCGTCACGGGTCAGTGGCTCGCGGCTTGCTGCCTTGGCCAAAAGCGGCTTCAGATCGGTCATGCGTCGCTTCCCCCTAGCGGACGGTCGCCTGTTCGGCGAGTTTCTGGTTGACCTGCGCGCCGTACTTGCTCTGCAACAGGTTGACCATCTGATCCAGAATATCGTCGCCGGCGGCATTTGCCATGGCGGTGATCTGCTGGTCCCGATTGTTCAGAGCATCGGTCGTCGGTTGGTCGTTGACCTCGGTGACTTTCAGCAGGATCTGCGTGCTCGGGTCTGCGCCAACAGCTCCTGCGACGGTATCGACAGGGCCAGAGAACGCGGCGTTGATGCCGGCGCGGCCGAGAACCGGATCGTCGGTGGAGCGCGTAAAGCCGCTCTTGCTTTCGACGGTAATGCCGAGCGGGGCGGCGATATCGGCGAGCGACGTGCCCTTCTGCGCCTGAGCCTTCAGCTCGTCTGCCTTCTTGGCAAGCTCGACCTTCTGCTGCTCGCCGGTCCAGTCCTGGACGGCTTTGTCACGCACCTCGGCGAGGGGGCGGTCGCGCTCCGGCATGATGTCGCGGACATCAAACCAGACATAGCCGTCATTGCCGACGGAAATGGCAACCGCATCGGCGCCGACATCGGTCTTGAAGGCTTCCGGCAGAAGCTGCTGCTGGGCCGGGATATTCTTGATCGGATTGCCGTCCTTGTCCGCACCCGTCATGTCGACCGCATCGATGACGACGGCCTTCAGCTTGAGCTGGTTGGCGATTTCCTCAAGAGACGTGCCGCCGGCGCGCATATCCTCGATGCGGTCGTGAACGTTGATGACTTCCTGCGAGGCATTGGCAACCGAAAGCTGCTTGCGCAGTTCTTCCTTGACCTCGTCGAAGCTCTTGGTGCTCTCCGGCTTGATATTGGTTACGCGCAAGATCACGGGACCGAAAGTACCATCCACGACAGCCGTAGTGCCGCCGTCCGACTTCACCGCGAAAGCGGCTTCGGCGACGGCCTGATCCGGAACCTTGTCCTTGGTGAATTCACCGAGAAGCACATCGCTCGCAGTCTTGCCCTGATCGGTGACGAGCTGGTCGAAGCTCGTGCCACTTTTCAGCGCGGTTTCAGCCGCATTGGCGAGATCCTTGCTGGCAAATGTCAGTTGCTCCAGCGTGCGGCTTTCCGGCGTCGTGTAGGTCGCCTTGGCCTTATTGAAGGCTTCCTTGATCTGATCGTCGGTGACGGTCGCAGGATCGGCGATGTCATCGGGCTGAAGCTTCAAATAGGCAATCTTGCGATATTCCGGCGCGCGGTATCGCTGCTTGACACCTTCGAACCATTTGGAGAGCACATCGTCAGCGGGCGCCTTGATCGGCTCGATATTCGCGTTGGTCAGCAGCAGATAATCGACGCTGCGGCTTTCGTTGCCATAAAGCTTCAGCGCGTTGACAAGCGTTGCCGGAGCCTGGAAGCCGTTGGAAACGGCATCGACGATCTGGCTGCGTACGGCGACCTTGCTGCGCTCCTTGATATAGTCGTCTTCGCGAATCCCGGCATTGCGCAGGCGCGAGGTGAAAAGCTGACGGTCGAATTGGCCGTTGACTGCCTTGAAAGCCGGATCGTCGCCGATCAACTGAGCAAGGCGATCTTCGGAGAGACCGAGGCCCATGTCGTCGGCGAGCTGATCGAGCGAGGCACCAGCCACAAGCTGAGCAATAACCTGCTGCTCGACGCCGAAGGCGCGAGCCTGTTCAGGCGTCAGGCGCATGCCGAACTGCTGGCTCAGAGACGCAACCTGACGCTGATAGGCGAGACGGAATTCGTTGACGTCCACGTGCTGTTCTCCGACGGTGACAACCGTCGTACTGCTGCCGCCGTTTATCAGCTCACGCGACACGCCCCAGATACCGAAGGAGGCGACGAGCAGGAGCAGGAGCAGCTTGGCAACCCAGGTCTGAGCAGCTCTTCTCAGAAAATGGAACATGGAAACGCGAACCTCACATTATCATTGGCCCAAAAGGGCAGACATTCCGTCGTTCCATAAAACAAAGCTGCGAGGAAATGAAGGCTTGTCGCGCGAAAAGCTTATGGGTCTTGCACACGCTCTCGCTAGCCCGCTGCGGCCGACAAAAGATGCTTGATTGGGAACCTTTCCCGGTCTGATTTCGTTGATGCGGCATTCCACCTGAACAGGAGCAGACCATGGCCGAACTGAAAACCGCTTCCGCCGAATCCACCGCTGCGCGGGTCAAGGCCGAAGTTGCCGCCGAAGATCTGTCCGCGCAGGTCGCCGCTTTGCGCGAAGACCTGGCCCGCCTTTCAGAGAGCGTAATCGCGCTGGGGCAGGGCGCCAAGACGGCAGTCGCCGATGAGGCCTCGGTCATGACCGAACGCTTGCGTGACAGAGTGCGCGAAGAGCCGCTGACTGCGATCGCCATTACTGCCGGCATCGCCTATGTCTTCGGCCTCCTCAGCCGGCGCTAACCAAAAAAAGCCGGACGCAGAACGTCCGGCCCTCAATTTCCCGAGACTCTCTCCCGTGTCCGGTCAGCGGCGGATGACGCGTCCTAGCGCGATCAGGATGCATGCGCCGACAAAGCCCGTGATCAGGTATCCGAGCCAGCCGTTGAGCGGCTGGATGTGAAGGACACCCAGAATCCAATTGGCGACAATCGCGCCGACAATACCGAGCACTATGTTCATGAACACGCCCATATTGCTGTTCATGAATTTCTCAGCCAGCCATCCGGCCAAGCCGCCGATAATGATGGCTGCAATCCAACCTACACCAGCATTTTCCATGGCAATCTCCCTCCTGCCCAAACGTGAGATAGAACAATCGAAAAAAGTTCCCGCGGTGTCGCGGGCTTAGCGCTGTTAAGGATGAACGAATGTCACCGCGTTGGAAAGCACGACAACCGCAATTTGAAACAACAGTCCTGAAAAGACCGGTGTGGCAAACTCTGAGTGAACATGAATCCTCCCATTAACGGAAGCAAACATAATTCACCGCCTCAACTGTGCAAGCCGCTCGTTAATGACTGTTAAAGTATACAATCTAGGTAAAATGGACCGCCTGACGACGGCGGAATGGAGTGTTCAATGTGTAGCCCTCAAGATCGTTACCGAAGCGTCTGTGGTGAGCGATAGCCGCCGATCAGTGGGTTTGCAGAACACTTACTTTATTTCGCAAGTCGCGCCACTTTCTGCCCAATGGCAAGCGAGGCGGTGAGGCCGGGGCTTTCAATTCCATAGAGAGCTACATAGCCTGGATGACCGGTTTGTTCCGGCCCCTGGATAACGAAGTCACCACCGCCACCTGCGTCCGGCCCGGCGATTTTCGGGCGGATTCCAGAGTAGGCGGGCTGCAGCGCACCGTCAGCCAGATCGGGCCAATAGCGGCGGATTGCCGAATAGAATCCCTGCGCGCGGCTAGCATCGACATCGTAGTCGATCGCGTCAACCCATTCGACGTCAGGACCAAAACGTGCCTGGCCTGCAAGATCGAGTGTCAGATGCACGCCGAGCCCGCCGGGTTCAGGGACCGGGTAGATCAGCTGCTTTGCCGGCGCGCGGCCGGTCAATGCGAAATAGCATCCTTTGGCGTAGTGACGTGACGGGATCGTGTTTACATTCAGGCCCAACAACCGTTCGGAAACCGTCCACGCATTCAGACCGGCGGCATTTACGACGAGACGTGCTTGAATCACAACGGGATCGCGACCGCCGACGGACAAACGGATCTTGCCTTCGGCAAATTCGCCTTCGATGACAGGCGAATTGCATACGATGGCTCCGCCGTTGGCCTCTATGTCGGTAATGTAGGCTTGCATGAGACTGTGACTATCGATGATACCTGTCGACGGCGAGACAAGTGCTGCAAAGCCTCGGATCTGAGGCTCTCGAACGGAGAGCTCAACTGCATCGATCAGATAGCAGTCCTCCACTCCATTTGCTTCAGCCTGGCTGGACAGCTTTTCGAGATACCTGAGCTCCTGCTCACTGGATGCAACGACGAGCTTGCCGCAAGCTCTGTGGGGGATGTTCCGCTCCCGGCAATATTCGTAGAGCCTGTGTTTTCCGGCAACGCACAGCTTTGCCTTCAAGCTGCCGGTGGCATAGTAGAGCCCGGCATGGATGACTTCGCTGTTGCGTGCAGAAGTAACGCTGCCGGTCATAGGCTCCGCTTCCAAAAGAACCACCTCGCGTCCATTCATGGCAAGTTCGCGCGCTACGGCCAACCCCACGACACCTCCACCCACGATGACGCAGTCGAGGTCGAGTTCCTCCGCCATGAGATTCCCCTCTCATCGTCCAAATGCGGCGAGGGGCCTCCGATTTTTTGGTGGCCCGACAACGCAATCCAGCTTCAGGTATCGTCGGGTGAACCCATCTTCAAATCAAGAGGGTGCTGGGGTGGTATCGGTCCAGGATAGGACAATCTGAAGTTGGCGGAAGAGGTGGGATTCGAACCCACGGTACGGTTTCCCGCACGCCGGTTTTCAAGACCGGTTCCTTAAACCACTCGGACACTCTTCCGTCTAGCTGGCCTGCCTCGTCTTCGCTGGAAGCGCTCGTTCTTGACGAGGCTACTTTCCCCGACGGGCAAATCGCTGTTTGGCAGGCTTTATAGCGGTTCGCGCTCCAGCGTCAATGCGTTCTGATAGATCGGACAACAATTGAAAAGATAGGCTGCTTGGTGTCTCGCGGCGGGACAGGGTAGCGGCCGCCAGCGGCAAGCCTGTCATCATCCGAAACGGTCCAAAATGCGGAAATACATGCAGGATTTCATTCCTGCACAGGTTAAAATCAATCAAATATTAACCATAATCATTAGAATTCGACCTATCGTGCCGAAATCGTTCGCAAATTCGCCACGATATCCACAAGATTAAAGTCTCGTTAGGCAGGCAGGGCATAAGGCAACTCCAACTCATTCACGGGTGAGTTCCTTAACCATAACGGTCTTTGACGGCGTGGGGCATATGAAACTGAATTACGGGGCGGCGTCTTTCGCAACGACGGCACGGTGGCTGGCGATATCGGCCATGTGCGCAACAGTGGCGGCCTGCGGCACGACGCAGGCAGTTCCCAAGAAGAAATCCCACGGCAAGGAATATTTCTCCGAAAGCGAATATGGCGTTAAAGCCAGCCCGCGTGTTGCTACCGGCAACAATATCCCCAAGGGCGGTGGCCGCTATATGGTGGGTGACCCCTACGTTGTGAAAGGCAAGATGTATTACCCCAAGGAGGACTACTCCTATAACAAAGTGGGTATCGCTTCCTGGTACGGCTCGGCTTTCCACGGCCGTCTGACTGCCAATGGCGAAGTTTATGACCAGATGCATCTTTCCGCTGCCCATCCGACGTTTCCGCTGCCAAGCTATGCGCGCGTAACCAATGTCGAAAACGGGTCGTCGATCATTGTACGCGTCAACGACCGCGGGCCGTATCATGAAGGCCGCATCATCGACCTCTCCAACAAGACTGCCTCCATGCTCGACCTGCAGCACAGCGGCACCGGGAAGGTTCGCGTTCAATATGTCGGCAAGGCCCCGCTCGACGGACATGATATGCCCTATCTGATGGCCTCCTATATTCCGAAGGGCAGCCGTCTTCCGGGCATCTATCCGGGCGAGGGTCAGATTGCGACTGGCGTAATGGTCGCCTCCAACAGCAAGAAGATCACCGGCGATCAGCTTCAAAGCCTCGGCGATTATTCGAATCCGTCTCCTGCCAGTGTGCCGGTGCCATTCTCGTCGACGGCCTATGCAGGCTCTACGCCGAGCGCCAAGTATCCAGGCTCCACGCCAAGCGCCAGGTATAATCCAGCTCCGGCTCCGCAACTGGCCCCTGTGCCGATGCAAGCACCGCCGGGGGGGCATTTCCTGACGCCGCCGCCCGCACCCTCCACGGGCGGGCAGACGATGGAACAGATGGTGGTTCTGCCGGAAATCGGACCCATTCCCTTTGAGCGTCCGAACGGCTGGTCGAAGGGCACGTCGCTGGCCATGGGCTACCAGGAAGACGTGACGACGGTGAACGTCCCACTCGCTTTCGATGCCGTGATGGTGCGCAACGACGGGCTCACCGAGGAGTCGATTCTCGCCTCCTTCAAGCGGCGTAACGGCGGCAGCGCAAAGGCGCGATAAAAGCCTACAATAAAGTGTAATTGCATCGGCTTCCGGCTCGCTTTACCCTCCTGAATCACCCCGCACGTTCAATGGGATTAGCGATGTTGAAGCCGCTGCTTCGCCTCCTTGCATGCCTGCTCCTGCCTGCTTCCGCTGCCGTTGCTGCAGAAGGTACCGAGGCTGGTTTCGTCACCAAGGCCGCGCAGGCCTATATGATCGAAGCCTCGACCGGCACGGTGCTTCTCGCCAAGAATGAGAACCAGGTTTTCGCACCTGCCTCACTTGCCAAGCTGATGACGATGGACCTCGTTTTCGATGCGGTCACTAAAGGGCAGATTTCGCTCGATACCGAATATGCCGTCTCCGAATATGCCTGGCGCACGGGCGGCGCGCCTTCGCGTGCGGCGACCATGTTTGCGGCGCTGAAATCGAAAGTGCGTGTCGAGGATCTGATCAAGGGCGTTGCGATCCAGGGCGCCAATGACGGCTGCATCATCCTTGCCGAGGGCATGGCCGGCAGCGAAGACCAGTTCGCGGCTTCGATGACGCGGCGCGCACGCGATCTTGGCATGGAAAAGGCCACCTTCGGCAATTCCACCGGGATTCCCGACGGCAAGAGCAAGGTGACAGCCAAGGAGCTCGTGACGCTCGCCAGCGATCTGCAGACCTCCTATCCCCACCTCTATTCCTATTTCGCGCAGCCCGATTTCGAATGGAACAGGATCTTCCAGCGTAACCGCAACCCGCTGCTCGGCATGGATCTCGGCGCGGACGGACTGGCGACAGGCTTTACGGAAGGCGAGGGCTACTCGATCGTCGCCTCGGTGCAGCGCGACGGACGGCGGCTCTTCATGGTGCTTGCCGGCATTGCCTCGGACAAGGAACGCACGGAAGAAGCCAAACGGGTGCTGGAATGGGGGCTGACAGCCTTCGAGAGCCACCAGGTCTTCGCCGACAAGGAGGTGATCGGTGCCGCGAGCGTCTACGGCGGCACGGCGCGCACCGTCGACCTCGTCGCCAAAGCGCCCGTCAGCGTCTATGTTCCGATCAGCAATCCGGACCGGCTCGCCGCGCGCATCGTCTATCACTGGCCGCTAATGGCGCCCGTGAAAGCCGATACGAAAGTCGGCACCCTGCGCATCGTTTCCGGCAACAGGATGTTGCGTGAAGTGCCTCTCTATACCGCGCAATCCGTGGAGGTCGGATCGCTCAGCAGCCGGGCGGTCGATGCGCTGCTCGAGCTTGGCGAATCACTGTTCTTCTCCTGGCTGTGGGACAAGCCCGAGCAGAGCTGACACTTCTTTTCAGACCGATATAGCCGTAATTTGCCGGGGAAGGCGAATATGTCGCCGCGGCAAAAGGTTTCGCTCCGCGCTATCTTCGGATAGATAGAGGAAGAGCGCGGCGCTCAGAATGCGGGAAAGTATCATTGTCATCCGGTAAGGGTTTGTTCGTTACTTTTGAAGGCGGAGAGGGCGCTGGGAAGTCCACGCAGATCCGCCGCCTCGCCGAGGCTCTTAAGGCTGAAGGCCACGACGTGCTGCTGACCCGGGAGCCGGGCGGTTCGCCGGGTGCCGAAGCGGTGCGCCATGTGCTGCTTTCGGGTGCAGCGGAGGCCTTCGGCACTCGCATGGAAGCGATCCTCTTTGCCGCGGCCCGCAACGATCACGTGGAAGAGGTCATCCGACCGGCGCTCTACAACGGCAAGATCGTGCTCTGCGACCGCTTCATGGATTCCTCGCGGGTGTATCAGGGCGTCACCGGCAATCTGGAGCCCGATTTCATCGAGACGCTGCAGCGCATCGCCATCAACGGTGTCATGCCTGACTGTACGCTGATCCTCGATATTCCGGCCAAGCTGGGGTTGGAGCGCGTCAGCAAACGAAACGCCGGCGGACCTGACCGCTTCGAGAAAGAAACGCTGGAAACACACGAGAAGAGGCGCGAGGCCTATCTCGATATCGCCGCGCGCGAGCCAGAGCGCTGTCATGTCATCAACGCTGCGCAGCCGGAAGAGGCGATCGCCGCAGACATCCTCATCATCGTAAGGCAACTGCTGAAGCCAGCCCCCGAAGAGCGGATGCCGGAAGCTGCCCACCATGAGTGAGGAAAGGCCCGGACTGCTCGACGGCGCGATCTGGCCAGCCGAGAATACGAAGCTCTTCGGCCATGAAGAAGCCGAGAATTTCCTGGCGCAATTCTACCGCTCCGGCAAAGGACATCATGCAATCCTGATCGAGGGGCCGGAGGGCATCGGCAAGGCAACCCTGGCCTTCCGCTTCGCCAACCACGTGCTCTCGCATCCCGATCCCGCGAGCGCGCCCGAGCGCATTTCCGATCCGGACCCTGCTTCCGCTGTCAGCCGGCAGATCGCATCGGGCGCCTCGCACAATCTCCTGCACCTTGCCCGTCCTGTCGACGACAAGACCGGGAAGGTGAAATCGGCGATCACCATCGATGAAGTGCGCCGGGCGGGTAAATTCTTCTCGCAGACCTCGGGTACCGGCAACTGGCGCATCGTCGTCATCGACCCCGCCGACGACATGAACCGGAACGCCGCCAACGCCATCCTGAAAATCCTCGAGGAGCCGCCTAAGCGGGCGATGTTCCTCGTTCTTTCGCACGCACCGGGAAAGCTGCTGCCGACGATCCGTTCACGCTGCCTGCCGCTGAAGCTTGCCCCACTCGACGATCGCGCGTTGCTTTCGGCACTTGCCCATCTCGGCATTCAAGGGGAGGGGCAGCCCCTACTTTCCGCTGCCAAGGGCAGTGTGGGCGAGGCGCTCAAACTGCTGAACTATGGCGGCGGAGAGATCATCGAAGCCTATGACGCAGTTCTCTCCTCCGAGGGACCTACGGCGCGCAAAGCCATGCATCGGCTTGCGGATGCGCTTTCGGGTAAAGAAAGCGACACGATTTTTGATTTCTTCGTGAGCCATGTCGGCGACGACGTCATGAGCCGCGCGCGCCTCGCTGCGGGTGAGGGGCGGATTGCGGCGGCCGAACGTTTGGCGCGGCTTTATTCCGAAATCACCGAGAAGCTGACCGTCTCCGACGCCTACAATCTCGACCGCAAGCAGACGATCATGGAAGTGCTTTCCGAGATCAAGCAACCCCGCGTGTAGAAAGTCCTTAGTGCGTCCCGCACTAAGGACTTTCTATCTCTTTGTTTCACGCAATTCCGGACACAAAACCGCTGCAAACTTTTGCTGGAATTGTTCTAATCAGCCGGCCAGCAGCTTCCAGGCAACCAGGGCGAGCGTGACGGCCAGTACGATGCGGATGGTGCGCTCGTGCAGTTTCGGCGCAAGCAAGCTGCCGACGATGATCCCGGGGATGGAACCGACGAGCAGGGCAAAGAGCATCGTCCAGTCGATCTCGCCGATGAACCAGTATCCCATGCCTCCGATCAGGGTGAGCGGTACCGCATGGACGATATCCGAGCCGACGATCTCGCGCACATCGAGGCTGGGATAGAGGACAAGCAGGATCGTCACGCCCAGGGCGCCGGCGCCGACCGACGTCAAGGTGACGAGCACGCCGAGCACAGAGCCCAGACCGACGGTGAAGACTGCGATAGTCGCAGGTTTCGGAGGCATGCGCTCCCCGATGGCACGGCGGGCAAATTCAAGGATCTGGCTGCGGAAAACCAGCATGATTGCGGTCATGACCAGAAGCCAGCCGAGCGCAGTGGTGATGGTATTCGTGACGCCAATGCTTTTGCGATCGACGCCAGCCATCAGCCAGAGCATCGAAAGTGCCGCAGGGACACTGCCGGCCGCAAGACTGGCGACGATCTTCCAATTTACGCGGCCATGCATGCCGTGGACGGCAGTACCCGCCGTCTTGGTGATTGCCGCATAGAGAAGATCGGTTCCAACGGCCGTCGCCGGATGAACACCGAAAAGTAGCACGAGCAGGGGCGTCATCAGCGAACCGCCGCCAACGCCGGTGATACCGACCAGCGCTCCCACCATGAGACCGGACAGAGAATAAAGAGGCTCGAATGTCAAATACGTGCCTCCGAGAGCGCGGGGCCACGACTATTCCAATCGACAAAAAATGGCACTTCGCATCCGTCCCGCCTCTTGCGCCAGCAGGGGTAAATTGCGCCAGAAGCCGAGTCAAGATCATCAATGCGCGGCCCCGAAATCGTAGGCGGCTGCCAAACTTGATGTTTCGCTTATGCGAGACATGCGCTAATAGCGGCTGACGATTTTTATAGAGTAAGCCCGAATTGGCCGCCATGACAGACAAGACCCCCTTCTACATCACGACCGCGATCTCCTATCCCAACGGCAAGCCGCATATCGGCCATGCCTACGAGCTGATTGCGACCGATGCCATGGCGCGCTACCAGCGCCTCGACGGCAAAGATGTCTTCTTCCTGACGGGGACGGACGAACACGGCCAGAAGATGCAGCAGACGGCGCGCGCCGAAGGCATCACGGCGCAAGCACTTGCCGACCGCAATTCCGGTGAATTCCAGGCGATGGCGAAGCTGCTCAATGCTTCGAACGACGACTTCATCCGCACCACCCAGGAGCGTCACCACGAGACCTCGCGCAACATCTGGAACCTGATGGCCGACAATGGCGACATCTACAAGGATTCCTACGCTGGCTGGTATTCCGTGCGCGACGAAGCCTATTACCAGGAAAACGAGACCGAGCTGCGCGCCGACGGTGTGCGCTACGGACCGCAAGGTACGCCCGTCGAATGGGTGGAAGAGGCAAGCTACTTCTTCAAGCTCTCGGAATACCAAGACCGGCTGCTGAAGCACTACGAGGAAAACCCTGACTTCATCGGGCCGGCCGAGCGCCGTAACGAGGTGATCTCCTTCGTCAAGTCTGGCCTGAAGGATCTGTCGATCTCGCGCACGACCTTTGATTGGGGTATCAAGGTACCGAACGATCCCTCGCATGTCATGTATGTGTGGGTCGACGCTCTGACGAACTACATCACTGCTACGGGCTATATCGAAGACCGCGACGGACCGCGGGCGAAATACTGGCCGGCCGATGTGCATATCATCGGCAAGGACATCATCCGCTTCCACGCCGTTTACTGGCCTGCCTTTCTGATGTCGGCCAAGCTGCCGCTGCCGAAGCGCGTCTTTGCCCATGGCTTCCTGCTTAACAAGGGCGAGAAGATGTCGAAGTCGCTCGGCAACGTCGTCGATCCCGTCAACCTAGTCAGCCATTTCGGTCTCGATCAGGTGCGTTACTTCTTCCTGCGCGAGGTTTCTTTCGGCCAGGACGGCAGCTATAGCGAAGAGGCGATCGGCACGCGCATCAATTCCGACCTTGCCAACGGCATCGGCAATCTTGCCAGCCGTTCGCTGTCGATGATCGTCAAGAACTGCGACGGCCAGATACCTGAATGCGGTCCCCTGACCGACGAGGACAAGGCGATGCTAGCGCAGGCCGATGCGTTGCATGCCTCGACGCGCGAAGACATGGGCAAGCAGCTGATCCATCGCGCCCTGGCTTCCATCATCGCAGTCGTCTCGGAAACGGACCGCTATTTCGCCGGCCAGGAACCGTGGGCGCTGAAGAAGACTGATCCGGTCCGCATGGGCACGGTGCTCTATGTCACTGCCGAAGTGGTGCGACAGATCGCCATCCTGCTGCAACCCTTCGTGCCGGAATCGGCCGGCAAGCTGCTCGATCTCGTGGCCGCACCTGCGGACAAGCGGGACTTCGCGAGCCTGGGCGAAGCTGGCCGTCTGGTGCCGGGAACGCCGCTCGAAGCGCCGAAGCCGGTCTTCCCACGCTATGTGGCTCCGGAGGCTTGAGGCCGTGCTGGTCGATACGCATTGCCATCTGGACTTTGCCGATTTCGATGCCGAGCGCGACGAGGTCGTCGCACGCGCGCATGCGTCCGGCGTGGCGCAGATGGTGACGATCTGCACCCGCGTGCGCAAGCTCGACGGGCTGCTCGCCATAACCGAAAAATATCCGTCCGTCTTCTGTTCTGTTGGCACGCACCCTAACAATGCTGGTGACGAGCTGGATATCCAGACGGAAGATCTGGTGCGGCTCGCCAACAGCCATCAAAAGGTCGTTGCGATCGGTGAGGCCGGCCTTGATTATTTTTACGACACGCAGAAACCCGAGGATCAGCAGACTGGTTTTCGGCGCCATATTGCAGCCGCGCGTGAGACGCAGCTTCCGCTCGTCATCCATAGCCGCAGCGCAGATGCCGACATGGCTGCGATCCTGACCGAGGAAACAGAAAAGGGGGCCTTTCCTTTCATTCTGCATTGCTTCTCGGCCGGTCCCGAGCTCGCAAAGATCGGCGTCGACCTCGGCGGCTATATTTCCTTTTCGGGCATTCTGACCTTCCCGAAATCGGAAGAGCTGCGCGAGATCGCCAAGACCATTCCGCATGAGCGGCTGCTCGTAGAAACCGACGCGCCGTATCTCGCGCCGAAGCGCTGGCGCGGCAAGCGCAACGAGCCGTCCTACGTGGTGAATACGGCCGAGGTACTGGCCGATACGATCGGCCTTCCTTACGAGGAACTTGCGCGTATCGCGACGGATAATGCTTTCCGTCTGTTCTCCAAAATGCCGAGGATCTAGCGGCGTGTCACGGCGGCAGCGGTTCACCATTCTCGGCTGTTCGTCGTCGCCAGGCGTGCCGCGCATCACCGGTGACTGGGGGGCCTGCAATCCAGCCAATCCAAAGAACCGCCGGACGCGCGCATCCTTCATGATCCAGCAGTTCGCCGCTGATGGTGCGGCGACGACTGTCGTCGTCGATACCGGTCCGGACTTCCGCGAACAGATGATCAGGGCAGGGGTCGATCATGTCGATGCGGTCCTCTACACTCATCCGCATGCCGACCACATTCACGGCATCGACGATCTGCGAGGCTATTTCCACAATACCCGCCGGCGCGTACCGATCTTTGCCGAACCGTTCACCATGGGCAGGCTGCAGGAGGCCTTCGGCTATTGCCTGGAGACGCCGCCTGGTAGCAATTATCCGCCGATTGCATTGCCAATCGTGATCGAGGATCTGGAGAAGCCCGTCGAAATCCACGGGCCGGGCGGAACGATCGCCTGCGTGCCGCATCTGCAGCAGCACGGCGACATCCACTCGCTCGGCTTCCGCATCGGCGACGTGGCCTATTGCAGCGATGTCAGCGATTTTCCGCCACAGACGGTCGAGAAGTTGCAGAACCTCGACATCCTCATCATCGACGCCCTGCAATATGCGTATCATCCGAGCCATCTTTCGCTGGAACAGTCGCTGGACTGGATCGAGCGGCTGAGACCGAAGCGGGCGATCCTGACGCACATGCATACACCGCTCGATTATGACGTGGTCATGGCCCAGACGCCTGATCATGTGGTGCCAGCGTTCGACCAGATGAGCTTCGAAGTCGAGATCTAAGGCATTCCCGTCTTTTCTTCGAAAGACGGGAATGCGGTATCTTTTGCTTTAGCCGCCGACCAGAGGCATGACTTCAAGCGAACCGCGATAGATCATGTCCAGTGAGACGTAGAGGATGATCGCAAGGCCGATATAGGCAATCCAGCGATGTTTGTTGAGCAAGCGGGCGATGAGGTTCGCAGCTATGCCCATCAGCGCGATGGAAAGCCCGAGGCCGAGAACCAATACGCTTGGATGCTCGCGAGCGGCACCCGCTACGGCAAGGACGTTGTCCAGCGACATGGAGACGTCAGCGATGACGATCTGCATCGCGGCCTGGAAGAACGTCTTCTTCGGCGCCGATGCGCCGGCTTCAACGGCGTGATCATCATGATGGCCGGCGCGCAACTCACGCCACATCTTCCAGCAGACCCAGAGGAGGAGCAGGCCGCCGGCAAGCAGCAGACCGACAATCGCCAAGAGATAGACCGCAACACTGGCGAACAGGATTCGGAGAACCGTTGCCGCCAGAATGCCGACAATGATCGCCTTGCGGCGCTGTGCGGCCTCCAGACCAGCGGCAGCAAGGCCAATGACGACGGCGTTATCGCCGGCGAGAACGAGGTCAATAGCAATGACCTGCAGCAAGGCCGTCAAGCCGGCTGCTGTGAAAATATCCATATTGCATTACCCCCTGATATGCTTCGAGCGTGCTAGCGTCTCAGCGCTTTTCCGTCAACCAGCGAAGGTATGCCTTGATGGCTACATCCACGGTCAAGCCGCCTAGCCGGCCGATGGCGGTTGATGCGGTGTCGCGCGGAGGCGTATCGATGTAGATTATGGAACGATTCTTTTTCTATCCGCAGGCTCATGGAAACGTCGCTTTATCTGCCCGTGAAAGGCTTCCTCGAAAAAGCAGGTTATGTCGTCAAAGGCGAAGTCGGCGGCTGCGATCTCGTGGGCTTAAACGACGACGATCCGCCTGTGATCGTGGTCTGCGAGTTGAAGATGAGCTTCAATCTCGAGCTCATCCTCCAGGCTGTCGATCGCGCGGCCATTTCGGATGAGGTGTGGATTGCGGCCAAGGTATCAGCCAAGGGAAAAGGCCGCGAAGCCGACAGGCGCTACCGTGACCTGTGCCGCAGGCTCGGCATCGGCATGCTCGGCATTTCGGACGCCGGCGACGTCAGCATTATCGTCGGCTCCGTATCGCCGATGCCGCGGACCAATCCGAAGCGCCGTTCGCGGCTGATGCGCGAGCATCAGAAACGGCGCGGCGACCCGGCGCTCGGCGGCAGTACGCGCACGCCTGTCATGACCGCATATCGCCAGCAGGCGCTCGGCTGCGCGGCAGCGCTGATGTCAGGACCTTTGCGTGTGCGCGATATCAGATCCGGTGTGCCTGACGCAGGCAAGATCCTGCTGTCCAATGTCTACGGCTGGTTCGAACGGCTCGACAGAGGCGTCTATGGCTTGACGGATGCTGGTCGGGAAGCGTTACGTCGATGGCCACAGCCTGAAATGCAGGCGGCACAGTAGCTATTCTGGCATACTTGGTTCCATAATCTATCTTATGCGATCTTTGTATGTAGCCGCAAAGTTAAAGTGTCCTGTTTCTGCAAAGTTGGAATGTCACTCTCCTCACGTTTTGATGACGTGGGAGATTGCGGATGGGACTGATA
>NZ_JACIBK010000004.1 GCF_014195325.1 Rhizobium sp. BK650
CCAGAATTCTCCTGCCATGATTCAAACTCCTGTTATTACCAAAGTGAATCATACGGAGATATTTTAATCAATATGTTGATTGGGTTTCGACCCTAAAGCAATCCAGCAAAAGTGCGCAGCGGTTTTGCGTCCGGAATTGCCTGAAAACAAAGAGTTGGAGCATTCTGGTCATTCGAAGAAAACGGAAATGCTCTAGGGAAACGAGCCTGTGCCGCCGGATGGCGCTCACTTCGGCAGTTGCGGCTGTGGTCTTTCCTCGATCAGCAACTCGTCGACGATGGTCATGACGACGAGCGAGAGCGGCAGTGCCAGCATCGCACCGACCGCGCCCCACATCCATGTCCAGAAGATGATCGCCAGGAAGACGACGAACGGATTGATCTCCAGACGCCTTCCCATGACCGCGGGAAAGATCAGGTTTTCCATCACCAGATGTACCGTGAAGAAGGCCGCAGCGGGGATAAGACCGATGATGATGCTGTCATGGGTTATGACGCCTCCAATGCCCACCGCGACGGTCATCATCGTGATGCCGAGATAGGGGATGAAGCTCGAAAGAAAGGCGAAGAATCCCCATAGGACGGGCATGGACAGCCCGCCCGCATAGGCGATAACAGTCATCATGAAGCCGAGCGCCACATAAATCAGCGAGGCGGTGGCGAAATAGAAGCCAAGCACCTGTTCCACGGCATTGATGATACGGATGGCCGCCAGCCGCTGCGCGCGCGTGCGGAAGGTCATAATGATCGTCTTGCGCAGGTTCACCCGGCTCGCAAGAAAGAGCAGCAGCGCAGCAAAGAAGATCAGCCCCTGCACGAGCGCAGGCGTCAGGTTTGTTGTTACCACATGCAGCACGTTGCCGGTGTTTGCGAGCAGCGCGTCGATGGACATCGGTCCGCTCTGGAAGGTGGCGGGTGTGATGTGCAGCCATTCGATCCGCTCCAGATAGGGCATCATGCGCTGGGTGGTGCGGTCGATGAAGCCGGGCGCCTCGTTGGCGAGCATCGCCAGAGGGTTGGCAAGCGAGTTGACGAGCAGGAAGACAATGAGCGCGACGCCGATGGAAAGGATCGCCGCATTGGCAAATCTCGGCACGCCCATCTTCGAGAGCTTTTCCGCGGCCATGCCGAGGATCATGCCGACGACGACGGCAAGGGTAATCGGGATCAGGATCAGCGACATCAGGTAGACGGCGGCAAGGCCCAGAATGCCGAAGATCCCGATGATGGCCCATGCCATGCTGACATCGAGTCCATCCTTCTCGACGCGGCGCACCGGAGCCGACGGAAGTTCCTCAGCCGCCTCCTGAAACGTTCGTGCCCACGCGCTTATATGGCTCTCGCCAGGACGGACCTTGCCAGACTGTTTCTTGATGCCGTTGGCGGTGTCCATGTCCGATCCGTCCCCCGAAGCCCGATTGCTTCGGCAATCAACGCGGAAGGGTCGCTGCCGGTTCCGCGTGAAGGATTTAGACAGATCGCTGGCGCCCGATGAAATCCACGAAAGCGCGCAGCGGCGGCGGCATCTGGCGCCGGCTTGGATAATAAAGGTGAAAGCCGGCGAAGGGCGGCGTCCAGTCGTCGAGCATGCTGACGAGCCGGCCGGCGGCGAGATTGTCGGCCGCGTGGTAATCGAAGAGATAGCCGATGCCGATCCCGTCGAGCACCGCCCGCAGTATCAGATCGTTGTCTGTGGTGCTGAGCGGCCCCGAGACCGCCACTTCCAGTTTTTCATCGCCACGTTCGAATTCCCAGTGATAGAGGCTGCCATCCGTCGGCCAGCGAGAGGTGACGCAGGAGTGATCGCGCAGGTCGCGCGGTGTCTTCGGCACGCCGTGGCGCGCGATGTAATCGGGTGAGGCAACGACGATCAGCCGCATTTCGCCGCCGAGCTTGACGCTTACCATGTCCTTTTCCACCATCTCGCCCAGCCGGATACCGGCATCGAAGCGACCGGCGACGATATCGGTGAGTTTGTCCTCGACCACGACATCGATGACGATGTCGGGATAGGCCGCGTGAAAGGGCGCGATCAGCGGCGCCAGCCTGTGGACGATCGCGACCCGCGGCGCGTTGATGCGCAACAGCCCGGCTGGGGTGTCGCGCAATGCCGCGACATCGGCCACTGCCCGATCGAGATCCGCAAGCGCCGGCAGAAGCCGCGTAAGCAACCGCTGGCCCGCCTCGCTCGGCGCCACGCTGCGCGTCGTGCGATTGAGCAGCCGGATCCCCATCCGCTCCTCGAGCGCGCGGATCGTCTGGCTGAGTGCCGAGGGCGATATGCCGAGGCGTGCCGCGGCACGCGCAAAACTGCCCTGCTCGGCTACCGC
Source organism: Rhizobium sp. BK650 (assembly GCF_014195325.1). Lineage (GTDB taxonomy): Bacteria > Pseudomonadota > Alphaproteobacteria > Rhizobiales > Rhizobiaceae > Rhizobium. The sequence continues at coordinate 2,330 of NZ_JACIBK010000004.1, forward strand.
CGCAAAGGCCTTCAATTCCGCATAGTCACTGCCGCGCATTATGCTGTCTTTTCTAAATAAGCCATATCGATAATGTAGCATTGTTGTTAGTATCGGCAAGGCGCATCTTCTGTCTGCAACGACAGGAGATGTCCTATGACCGATACATTGTCCCTTGACCGCTACCGTCTGCTCGGCCGCTCCGGCCTGCGTGTTTCGCCGCTGTCTCTCGGCGCCATGACTTTCGGAACCGACTGGGGCTGGGGCGCGGATGAGCAGGAATCACGGCGCATGTTCGACGCTTATGTCGACCGCGGCGGCAACTTCATCGATACCGCCAACCAATATACCGGCGGCACATCCGAAAAACTCGTCGGCCGCTTTGCCGAAGGCCGTCGCGACGAGCTCGTCATCGCCACCAAATATACGATCACCTCGCGCCCGAAGGACCCTAATTCCGGCGGCAACCACCGCCGCAGCATGGTCCGCTCGGTTGAAGACAGCCTGAAGCGGCTGAACACCGATTACATCGATCTCTTCTATCTGCACGCCTGGGACTTCACGACCTCGGTCGAGGAAGTGATGCGCGGCTTGGACGACCTCGTGCGTGCCGGTAAAATCGTCTATGCTGGGATTTCCGATACACCCGCCTGGCAGGTTGCGCGGATGCAAACGCTCGCCGACCTGCGTGGCTGGGCGCCGCTGGTGGCTTTGCAGATCGAATATAGCCTGATCGAGCGGACGGTGGAACGCGATCTGATCCCGATGGCGCATGAGCTCGGCCTCGGCGTCATCCCCTGGTCGCCGCTCGGCATGGGCGTCCTGACGGGCAAATATAGCCGCGCCGACCTGGATATCGGCGGTGGCACCGCAAGTGCGGTCGGCACCCGCAAGAATGTCGCTGCCGGCAATGGTTCGTTGACGGAGCGCAATCTCGGCATTGCCGATGTGGTCAAGGAAATTGCCGCCGAAATCGGCAGGACGCCGGCACAGGTGGCGATCGCCTGGACGCTGACCAATCCGGCTATCACCTCGCCGATCATGGGCGTGAAGACGATGGCCCAGTTCGAAGACAATCTCGGCGCGCTCGATGTCGTGCTGTCGAATGAACATCGTGCCCGCCTCGCCGAGGCAAGCGCCATCGTCCTCGGCTTTCCGCATGATTTCCTCGCCAAGCCGCTGACGCGTGGCGTCATGTTCGGCGAAGTGACGATCGAGCCACGTCGCTGACCCATGGCAGGCGCTAAGATCTGCAAATGAAATGGCGCCGGAAACGGCGCCATTTGTCGTCCAGATGCCTCGCTTCGAAAGCGTAAGCAAAGGATCGTCTCGTGAAGCCAGAACGGTCCTTTCCAAAACCTCGGAAGATATTCTTCAGGCCGAAAGCGTGAGCCCGATGCCCCAAGGATCTCTCAGAAAGACACCGCCGTCGCGCTTCTCGCTCTTGATCTCCAGCTCATCCAGCTTGGAGACGGCCTTATCGAGCGTTTCCTTATCGTTGAAGCGGATCTTGTAATCGGAAAGGCCGGTCATATTGTCGGCGCGCGTGCCGGCGCCGCGGCTGTTCCAGATATTAGCTGCGAGATGGTGGTGGTAGCCACCGGTCGCAAAGAAGCTCGCGCTCGGATAACGTGCCATCACCTTCAGGCCCAGTACGTCGCGGTAGAAGGCGTCCGCCTGCGGAATGTCGCCGACCTGCAGATGGATGTGACCGATCGCGGTACCGTCGGCCATGCCGGTCCAGGTGTCATCGGGGGCGCTGTTGTAGAGCGCCTGCAGATCGAGCCGCAGCGTCGCCATCTCCACCATGCCGTCTGGATGGAATTTCCAGCCTTCATGTGGCCGGTCGGCATAGATTTCGATGCCGTTGCCCTCCGGATCGGAAAGATAGATCGCCTCGCTGACCACATGGTCGGACGCGCCTTCGAGCGTCACATTGTTCTGCGCAGCATGACGAAGCCAGCGCGCGAGCTCGTTACGATTGGGGACGAGGAAAGCGGTGTGAAACAGGCCGGCGGCGTTGCGGGGCGCTTCGCGGGCGTTGCTGTCCGTCGTCAGCGTCAGCAGCGGCAGACCGGCAACACCGAGAACCTCACCGCTTGCGGTCTTTTCGAGCACCGAGAGACCAAGCATCTTCTGATAGAAACCGGACACCGCGGCCAAGTCTCTCACAACCAGATGCGACTGGTCGATATAGGCAGGGCGCGTCAGCGCATAGGAGGTTTCAGTTGACGTCATGGGGTGATCTCCTGCCATGGAACTGGCCAATGAATTGAAAGGCGTACCGGCGGTGGCGGCAAATGTGCCGCCCGTAGCGAGCGCGAAGAATTTTCGCCGGTCCATTCGCCTGTAAGCTCCCTCGGCTGCTGTACTTGATGTCTATATGGCCCATTTCCATTGTTCACAGAAGGCCGGTTTTTGACGATGAAGCGTTCTGTAAGTGTTGACGATCGCTCGCGCCCCACTTGATATCAATCAATGCGCTTTATCTATTCAGGGAGGAGGTTGATGACGAAGAGCAACACCTTGAGGAGGATCAGATGTACAAGAAGATCATTGTTCCCATTGAAATCGGCAGCATCGCAAAAGGCGAGAAGATTTTCCGCAAGGCAGCAGGGCTGCTCGACAATGGCGGCGAGATCATCCTCCTAAACGTCGTCGAGGATATTCCGACCTATGTCGCCATCGAGCTTCCAGGAAACATCGTCGAGGATGCCATGAAGGAAGGCCGCGACCGGTTGCACGATCTCGTCGCCAAGACCGGTATTTCGGCCACTGTCGAAGTCCGCAACGGCCCGCCCGCCGACAGCATTCTTGCCGCGGCGAAAGACCACGGTGCCGATCTCATCATGATTGCCTCGCACATTCCCGATATCTACAATTACTTTATCGGCGCCACCGCCGACCGCGTGGTGCGCCACGCCAAATGCTCGGTGCTGGTGGATCGGTAGGACGTGAAGCCATGGACACGAAACTTCAGGAAAAGATCCTGCGCGACCGCTGGCACGAACTGACAGCCCGCCTGCGCAGGATCGATACGGACCTCGGCCGCACCAAGGCGGCCGATGATGACGACCGCGCCATCGAAAACGAGAATGACGAAGTGCTGGAAGGCCTCGGCCAGGCAGGCGAGGAGGAGCTTCGCGCCATCGATGCCGCCCTCGAACGCATCGCTAAGGGCACCTACGGTACCTGTGCCCGCTGCGGCGCCGAGATATCCGAGGCCCGCCTTGCGGTGCTGCCGCAGACGCCGCTCTGCGAGGATTGCGCCGCGGGGAGGTAAGGGCGCCATCAAAAACGGACATGGCGTGTCACAAAGATTTAACCTGACACCGCCAGGCGTCCGGTTGCGCCTTTGCGAATTCGGTGCGACGATCCTCTTACTCTGAGTAAGGGTGCGTGCATGGGCGAGTTCAACGGCATTCGCTGGGCTTACGACAAGTATGAGCTGATCGCGGACGGCATCGTCCACGGCGTCGGACTATTCTTTGCCCTGATCGGCGCGACCGTACTGATCTTTTACGCCACTCTCTGGAGCCCGGCCGGCGCACTGGTTGCCGCCTGGGTTTACGGCGTAGGGCTGGTGCTGACGCTCGGCATTTCCTTTTCCTACAATATCTGGCCGGTTTCGCGCACCAAATGGTATCTGCGCCGCTTCGACCATTCGGCGATATTCATCCTGATCGCCGCCACCTACACACCCTTCCTGCAGCGCGGCGCCGACGATCCGCTGTTGCTGGGCATGCTGATCTTCATCTGGCTGATCGCCGCCTTCGGTATCTTCGTCAAATGTGTTTTTCCGGGCAAATGCGATCGGCTGGCGATCCTGCTCTATCTCGCCATGGGCTGGAGCGGATTGGTGGTGGCCGAACCCGTGGCCTCGCGCATCCCCTATACTTCCATGCTGCTGATCGTCATCGGCGGCGTCATCTATTCGCTGGGCGTCATCTTCCATGTGTGGGAGAGGCTGCGTTTCCAGAATGCCATCTGGCACGGCTTTGTGGTGGCCGCTGCCGCCGTGCATTATTCGGCTGTGCTGACTTGCTTCAGCCTGTCGGTCCCCGCCTTCTGATATCTGTCGTTTACTTCGCGCAGCGCCCGGCGTATGCCCCAAAAATCGAGACCATTCGCAACCAGGCCTGCCCACATGACCGATACCGTTCTCATCCGGGACGCCGCCCAAGCCGATCTTCCTGCCATCAGAGACATCTACAACCACGCGGTCGAGCATACGACGGCGATCTGGAACGAGACGCTCGTCGATCTCGACAACCGGCTGGAATGGTTCAAGGCGCGCAAGGGCAGGGGCTTTCCGATCATCGTCGCCGAAATGAACGGCAAGGTTGCCGGCTACGCCTCGTATGGCGACTGGCGCGCCTTTGACGGCTATCGCCACACGGTCGAACATTCGGTCTACGTCGACAAGGATTGCCGCGGTTCAGGCATCGGTGAAAGACTGATGCGGGCATTGATCGAGCGCGCGAGTGCCGGCAATGTCCACGTCATGATCGCCGGCATCGAGGCTGAAAACACGGCCTCCATCAAGCTCCACCAAAAGCTCGGCTTCCGCGTCGCCGGCACATTTTCCGAGGTCGGCATCAAGTTCGGCCGCTGGCTGGATCTGACCTGCATGGAACTGCGCGTACCGAAAGACTGACAGGGCCGTCTTCGGTTGCCCATAGCCAGATTGCTCATATCCAGATTGATTGCCGGCGGAGCACTAACCATATTTTTATCGTAGTCTGGCCTTGTAGAAATCTCTGAAGGCGCGACTCGTAGAGGAGAGGTTGATGTTTGGACGCCCGGTGCTCGGTCTTTCGGCTTTCCTGGCTGTAGCGGCCTACTCGTTGCCGGCAATGGCCGCCAATTGCGGCAGCACGGCTGAGCCGAAACTTGACTGGCAGGAGTGCAACAAGAAAAACCTGATGCTTCAGGGCAGCGATCTCCAGGGCGCCAATCTCGCCGGTACGGACTTCGCCTTGACCGATCTCGGCGGCGCGAACCTGAAATCTGCGAATGCAGAAAAGGCGACCTTCGTGCGGGCCTCGCTTCAAGGCGCTACCCTTCAAGGTGCCAACTTCGCAAAAATCGAAGCCTATCGGTCGACTTTCGCCGGTGCCATCGGCGATGGTGCAAACTTTGCCGGTGCAGAGCTGCAGCGGGCCGATTTCACCGGCGCACAGCTCACGAAGGCAAATTTCGAGAAGGCGGAGCTTGGCCGCGCTAACTTCGACAAGGCAGTGCTGACCGGCGTCAGCTTCGCGCTCGCCAATCTCTCCCGCGCCGACCTGACTGGCATAAGTTATGATGGCCCGATCAACTTCGACCGCGCCTTCATGTTTCTGACCCGCATCGAGGGGCTGGATCTGTCCGCCGCCACCGGCCTGCAGCAGCCGCAGATCGACCTTGCCTGCGGCGATTCCTCCACGAAGCTACCCTCGGGGCTTTCCGTCCCATCGAACTGGCCCTGCCCGCAGGAGCAGGACTGAGCGGAATCGAAAGCGGAGCCTTTTGGCTCAGGCAAAGCGACTACCCAATGGCCTCGCGCGGGTGCGCATGCGCTCAAGCTCCAGGACGTCCGCGACGGTGGTTTCGCAACACCAGCGGGTCGCTGCTTAGAACTTCCTGCATCGCAGTCATTGTTTCATCCTTCTGACATGGACTACGCCTAAGCCGCACCGGCTTCCGCTTCGTTTCTATATGAGGACTTCCGCCCATGGCGCCTGCGAAGATACGCGTGATCATTGTAGGCGCCGGCATTGTCGGCGCCTCGCTCGCTTTCCATTTTGCCCGGCGTGGAGCCGCCGTCCATATGGTGGAGGGCTCGGCCGCAGGCAGCGGCGTGACGTCACGCGCTTTCGGCTGGGTAAATATCATCAATATCGTGCCGGGACCTGCCAATTACCGCCTCGTGCAGGAGGCGCTCGCCGAATATGCCCGCCTGCAGACAGACCTGCCGGCCGTCTTCGCCGCCGCACGCCCCGGTTCGCTCTTCTGGCTCGCAAGCGCCGCCGAAACCGAGGCCTTCGCCGCGGCCCATCGCATGGCGGGGACGGATGTCGAACTGGTCGATGCCGCGACGATCGCCGCATGGGAGCCCAATCTGCGGGAGCCTCCCGCCTGCGCCATCTTTTCGCCCCGCGATCTCGCGCTCGATCCTGCAAAGCTGGCACGGGATTTGATCGATGCCGCCGGCGTAACCGCCACCTTCGGCCGCAAGGTCGAAAGCCTTATCCTTTCGGGTAACACGATAAGCGGCGTGCGCCTCGCCGATGACGGCGTGATCGAAGCCGATCTCGTGATCCTGGCCGCCGGGACCGCCGTTGACCATCTGACGGAAAACCTCGGCTTCCGCACCGGCGTCGAAGCCTCACCGTCGATCATCCTGCGCTACAATTGCGCCGAACCCGTGCTAAACCGCATCCTCCGAGGCCCCGGCCTGGAAATCCGCCAGTCCGCGGACAACCGGCTGCATGTCGCCAAGGGTTATATCGATGATCACGAGGAAAACATGCCGGAAAGAGTAGGTCAGCGGATACTGAAGATCATGCATGAGCGCCTGCGCTTGCCCGAAGGCGTTTCACTGGTCGAGGCTGCTGCCGGTTACCGGCCTTTCTTCTCCGACGGAATGCCGCGGCTGGGTTTCCTGCCCGGTGTCGAGGGAGCCTATGCCGCGGTAGGCCATCCCGGTGTCATTCTCGCACCGGTGCTTGGCCGGCTCGCTGCGGACCATGTGCTGGAAGGCAGGCGCTCGACGCTCATCCCGCCCGCTGGCCTGATATGAAAAAAAGCGGACCTTCTGGGGTCCGCTTTCCTTTATTTGCCGGGCTCGAAAACCATCGCGTGCCCGTTGATGCAATAGCGCAGGCCGGTCGGTGGCGGCCCGTCGGGGAAGACGTGGCCGAGATGGGCCTCGCAGGTGCCGCAACGAATTTCCGTGCGCACCATGCCATAGGTGGTGTCCCGGTGCTCCGTCACCGCATCAGGTGAAACCGGCTCGAAATAGCTCGGCCAGCCGCATCCGGCATCGAACTTGGTGTCTGAGCGGAAGAGCGGCGCATTGCAGCCGACACAGCGGTAGAGACCGGTCTCGAAGGAATCCCAGTAGGGACCGGTAAAGGCGCGTTCCGTGCCGTGTTGGCGGGTGATGCGATACTGCTCCGGAGTTAGCAGTTCCTTCCATTCGGCGTCGGTCTTGTGAACTTTCGGGTTAGCGGTCGTTTCGGCCATGGAGTGTTCCTTTCGCCGGGGGCAATCTCTTTTCGTGCGCAAATGTGGGGCGCGGAGCATGATTGATCAAGTCCGAGATCCGGCCTGGATCAAAGCCTGCCGTCTCCTCGCCCCATTCGTCGCCTAGTCAATTTGGGGGAAGACGACGAATCACCCGTGCTTTATCTTTAGTGTGCCATTAAGCTTAATAGTGTGCGTTTCGGGAACATCAGGTGTTTCATTCTTTGATTCTGGTTCTATACGGTGCAATTGCCGGGATCGCCCTGGCTGTGACCCTGCTGGAAGGCTGGGTCAATCATGATCGCTGGACCATACACCGCATTGCTGGGATGATTGCCTGCCTTTTCTGGCCGCTGCCGCTCGCTTTCTTCATCCTGCACGGTTCCTTTTCCCGCCTGGTCACACGCTTTTCGTGAACGTCAGGCCTGAAATGGCTTTCGGCATCCATCGCGGGTGGCCGAAAATTGCTTGAGGCTGTCAGCCGATTCACCTAAGCCTTGGAAGGCTGTTTTGCTGGCATTCATCCGTAGTGCGGGAGGGGACATGGCCGATGTCACGGCTCTGACATTTCTGGCCTTGTGTCTGCCGCTGATCGGTGCTCTCGCCGCTCCCTTTGTCACCCGCATTGCCGGCGCAAACGGCGCCTGGCTGCTCGCGGTCGCCCCCTTGCTCACCTTCCTGTATTTTCTGCGGCTCGTGCCTGATATCGCTCGCGGCGAAATCGTAACGGGCGGTTACGACTGGGTGCCGGGCCTGGGCGTTCGCTTTTCCTGGTTCCTGGACGGGCTGTCGCTCACCTTCGCGCTGCTCATTACCGGGATCGGCACTCTGATCGTGCTCTATGCCGGCGGATATCTCAAGGGCCATGCGGATCATGGCCGGTTCTTCTCCTTCATCTTTCTCTTCATGGGCGCGATGCTCGGCGTCGTGGTTTCCGACAGCTTCCTGATGTTCTTCGTCTTTTGGGAGCTCACCTCGATTACCTCCTTCCTGCTGATCGGCTTCGACCATCAGCGGGAGGCATCACGACGAGCCGCCCTTCAGGCGCTTGTCGTCACCGGCGGCGGAGGATTGATACTGCTTGCCGGCCTGCTCGTGCTCTGGGGCCTGACAGGTGTCGCGCAGTTCTCCGAGCTCATGCAGTCTGGCGATGTCGTCAGGGGTAGCCCCCTCTATTTCGCCACGCTGCTGCTGGTGCTTGGCGGCGCCTGCACCAAATCGGCGCAGTTTCCCTTCCACTTCTGGCTGCCGAATGCCATGGAAGCGCCCACACCGGTTTCCGCCTACCTGCATTCCGCCACCATGGTGAAGGCCGGCGTCTATCTGCTGATGCGGCTGAACCCGGTCATGGGCGCGACACCTGCATGGGAAGTCCTGCTGCCTGTCTTCGGCAGCCTGACGCTGGTCACGGGCTCGGTGCTTGCCATCCGCCAGACGGATCTGAAGCTGAAGCTTGCCTATACGACCGTCTCATCCCTCGGGCTGCTGGTGCTGCTGATCGGTCTTGGCTCGGATTATGCCATCGAAGCGGCAGTGCTCTATCTGGTGGCGCATTCGATTTTCAAAGGCGCGCTCTTCATGGTGGCCGGCATCATCGACCATGAGACCGGCACGCGGAATATCACACGGCTTCGCGGCCTGCGCAGGGCCATGCCGCTGACTTTTACGATCGCCATGGCCGCTGCCCTTTCCATGGCTGGCCTGCCGCCCTTCTTCGGCTTCCTTGCCAAGGAGGAAATCTATACGGCTCTGGCTGCCGGCGATCCCCGTTCCATCCTATTCACAATCGTCGCCGTATTCGGCAATGCCCTGATGTTTGCAATCGCTTTTGCAGTGGCGCTGAGGCCCTTTGCCGGCCAGCCGGTGGAAACGCCGAGCCATCCGCATGAGGCGCCGGTCCTGCTCTGGCTCGGCCCGGCAATCCTCGCAGCAGCAGGCCTGCTTGCGGCGCTCTTCTCAGGCTTCACGCATGGCACGATATCCTCGCCTATGGCCTCTGCTGTCTCTGGTCAAGCGACCACCATCATATCCATCACGCTCGCACCGCATGTCGGCGTGCCGCTTGCCCTGTCGCTGCTGACGATGGTGCTCGGCATCGCCGTCTACTGGCAGCTCGACCGCGCTCGTACTCTGGCGGCGTTTCTCCTGCATTCAGCCCGAGGTCCCGATCGCGGCTTCGACTATGCCATCACCTGGCTTGTCCGTTTCGCGCACCGTACTATAGGCATCGTCCAGCCAAGGCGGCTGGATATCTATGTCGCCTCCACCTTCGTCTGCGTCGCAGCGATCCTGCTCGTGCCGCTGATCCTCCATGGCGAGCTGCCGCTGGCCTTCGCCTTGCCCGCCGGCCTGCGGCCGCACGAGGCAGGCATCATGCTCATCGCCGTCTCCGGCCTTCTTGCCGTCCTGATCGCCCGCGACCGACTGACGGCGATCGTCTCGCTTGGGATTCAGGGTTTTGCTGTTGCGCTGATCTTCCTGCTCTTCGGCGCGCCGGACCTCGCCTTCACCCAGTTCATGGTCGAGACGCTTGCGGTCGTCATCCTCGCTCTCGTCATGACCCGCCTGCGCCTGTCGCCGACCGATCCGCGCCACGGCGGCCGCCGTCTCTTCGATATCGTCCTCTCGCTTGCTTGCGGCTTCGGCTTCACGCTGCTTTTGATGCGTGCCACCGAAGCGCCGTTCAACACCGCGCTCAGCGACTTCTTCAACGCCCATTCGAAGCTGATCGCCCACGGCACTAACGTCGTAAACGTCATCATCGTCGATTTCCGCGGCACGGACACGCTCGGCGAAATCGCCGTCGTGGCGGTGACGGGCCTTTCCATCCTCGCCCTCATCCGTATCCGCGGCAATACGGAGCGCCGGCTGGCGACGAACGATCCGGATGCGGAGGAGGCATGAGGACAGCAACTTGCGCATTGCGGTTCGGCCCCCTCATCCGACCTTTCGGGCCACCTTCTCCCCGAGGGGGGAAAGTGTGTTGCCGCGCCGTCTATGCACTCTTAAGGGCTTTGTGTGGCACGTCCCCGCTACCGAGCGGGAAGAGGGCTAGGGTGAGGGGGCTCCGGTTGCGGACGCCTCCAGATTCGGCTTCGATGTTCAAGCGGTCGGCCTTGCATCTTCGCGGAGCCGCCGCATGAACACCCTCATTTTCCGCACGATCGCGCCCTTCATCACCGCGCTGATGCTGCTCTTTTCCGTTTTCATCCTGCTGCGCGGCCACAATGAACCGGGTGGCGGTTTCATCGGAGGGCTGATCGCCGCTTCGGCTCTGGCGATTTATGGCATTGCCTTCGGCGTGGAGGCGGTGCGCCGGGCTATTCGCTTCCACCCGTTGGCGATTGCCGGTTTCGGTTTGCTGCTTTCCTGCATCGCCGGCTTGCTCTCGATCTTCTTTGCCGTGCCTTTCATGACCGGCCTCTGGATCTATCCCACCGTCGTCGGGGTCGAAGTGGGGCTCTCCAGTGTCATGCTCTTCGATCTCGGCGTCTATTTCGTCGTGCTCGGCGCTGTTGCCTCGATCGCGCTGGCGCTGGAAGAAAGGGAGGTGGACTGATGGAGGCGCTGTTTTCCATCCTCGTCGGCCTGTTTTTTTCTGCCGCCATCTATCTGATCCTGTCGCGCTTCTCGATCCGCATCATGCTCGGCATCGCGATCCTTGGTAATGCCGTCAACCTGCTGATCTTCACCGCAGGACGTCTGACGCGCGAAATTCCGCCGATCATCCCGGCGAGGGCCGACATACTGCCATCAGGTGCGGCCAATCCGCTGCCGCAGGCACTGATCCTGACAGCCATCGTCATCTCGTTTTCTTTCCTCGCCTTCCTGCTGGTGCTGACCTATCGCGCCTATCAGGAACTCGGCACGGACGATACGACCCGCATGCACGATGCCGAACCGGAAGACCGGCAGTTGCCGCCCGTGGGGTATTAGGGATGGTTGTGCGGATGCTTTCGCCCCTCTGGCCTGCCTACCCATCGACTATCATGGGAGGCACCGCCTGATGGCCGCCTCCGTCTCCGACCTTTCGGCCGCCATGGTCATTACGCCGGTCCCGCCGGCCCATTGGCTGGCCATCCTGCCGGTCGTGCTCTGCATCAGCTTTGGCGCGCTGCTCCTGATGCTGCGCAGGTTTCACCGCCTGCAGGCCTGGATCGCCATTGCCGGCCTCGTTCTTCTTGTGCTTCTCGACGTCGCTCTCCTGCGGCAGGTCGCCCAGAACGGCCCGCTTACCATGGTCATGGGACGCTGGCTGCCGCCCTTCGGCATCGCCTTCACCGTCGATATCTTCGGCGCGCTGATGGCACTTGCCGCGGCTGTCGCCGCCCTCTCGGCTGGCATCTATGCGCTCTCGGATACGACCGACAGCGGCCGGAGATACGGTTTCTTCCCGCTTTTGCTGCTGTTGGTGGCCGGCGTCACTGGCGCCTTCCTGACCGGGGACATCTTCAATCTCTATGTCTGGTTCGAGGTGCTGCTCATCTCCTCCTTCGGTCTGCTCGTCCTTGGCTCCGAACGGGCGCAGATCGATGGCGCGCTGAAATATGCAGTGCTGAACCTCATCGCCACAACGCTCTTCCTTATCGCTGTCGGCGTCCTCTATGCGAGCTTCGGCACGCTCAACATGGCCGATATCGCCGAGCGGGCAGCGGGCCTGAGCGGCACGGCACCGCTCATGACACTCGCCTGTCTGTTCCTGCTCGCTTTCGCCATGAAGGCCGCGGCCTTTCCCGTCAATTTCTGGCTGCCAGCCTCCTATCACACGCCACGGATCGCCGTTTCCGCGCTCTTCGCGGGCTTGCTGACCAAGGTCGGCGTCTACGCGTTGCTGCGCGTCCTCGTCATGCTGTTGCCCACCGAGCGAGACGAACTCAGTCTACTGCTATCAGTCGTCGGTGCACTGACCATTCTTGTCGGCGCATTGGGTGCGCTTGCCGAAACCGACCTGCGCCGGATGCTCGGCTATGTGGTGATCTCGGGCATCGGCAACATGCTGGTCGGCGCAGCACTCGGTACGGCCGATGGCCTCGGGGGCGCTGTCTTCTATGCGCTGCATTCGATCGTGTTGATGACGGCGCTTTATCTTCTGGCCGGCGAAGCGGGCAGGCGGGGCGGCTCCTTCTCGATTGCCGCCCTGGGCGGCCTCTATCGCCAGAACGGGCGGTTCGCTGCGATATCGCTCATGCTGTTCTTCGCCGCCTGCGGCCTGCCGCCCTTTTCCGGTTTCTGGCCGAAGGTGCTGCTGCTCAAGGCTTCGCTCGATCTCGGTGCGTGGTGGCTGGCCGGCGCCATTCTGCTTGGCGGTTTCCTGCTCACCATCGCTTTCGGCCGCCTCTTCTTGTTTGCCTATTGGCGTCCGTCCCCACTGTCCCTGCCGCCGGTGCGGACCGGCTGGACAGTCGGCTTGCCGCTTGTGGCATTGACGATCCTCGTCGTGGGCTTCGGCATCCTGCCGGAACAATTGCTGGAATTTGCCCGATCGGCGGCCGATGGGCTTGCGGATCCCTCCGCCTATATCTTCTCCGTCTTTCCAGAAGGCGCCATGCAATGATCGTCCTGTTCCTGAGCCTGCCGCTTGCCCTCGCTTGGGTCGCCGTGACAGGCAGCGCCTCGCCGCATAATTTCGTTTTCGGCCTGGCACTGTCGCTGCTGTCGCTCGCCGTCGTGCGCGGGGCATTCGCCGGCCGCTTGCCGCCACGCCGTGTCCGTCCGCTGCACGTCCTCCTACTAGCGGGTCTTTTCCTGACGGAGTTGGCGCTTTCGGCCTGGCGGGTGGCGCTGACGGTGCTGTCGCCGCGCCTGCAGCTTGCTCCCGGCATTCTTGCATTCCCGTTGACGGTGACGAGTGATTTCCAGATCACTCTGCTTGCCAATCTGATCACGCTCACGCCCGGCACACTCTCCGTCGATGTATCGGAGGATCGGCGCACGCTCTATGTGCACGCGCTGGACTGTGCCGATCCGCTGGCGGTCAGGCGCGATATCGCCGGTGGGCTCGAGCGTCGCATCATGGAGGCCTTCGGATGATAACGCCTGCCGCCATTGTGTCCGGCGCCGCCACCGCGGCTCTTGGCATCCTCAGCGTTGCGCTCTGTGCTACTGTCTGGCGCGTCGTAATGGGTCCTAGCCTGCCGGATCGTATCCTGGCGCTCGACATGCTGACGGGCATCGCCATCGGTTTCATTGCCGTCGTCGCGGTGCGCACCGGCTTCTCGCTTTATATCGACATCGCCATTTCACTCGGTCTCGTCGGCTTCCTCGCAACCGTCGCCTTCGCCCGTTTCGTGCTCTCGCGCGGAGCGGTGGGAGAGGCTGAGCCTGAGACGCGAAGGAGGAGTGAATGATGGATTATGCGCTTGCTATAATCACCGCTGCGCTACTGCTGGCAGGCGCCTTCTTCGCGCTGGTGGCCGCGATCGGGGTCGTGCGTTTGCCGGATCTCTACACACGCATGCACGCCGCCTCGAAGGCCGGCACGGTTGGTTCCGGCCTGTTGCTGCTTGCGGCCGGGTTTTACTCGGGCGAACTTGCCGTGTTTGCCAGAGCGTTCGCCGGTTTCTTGTTTTTCATTCTAACTGCGCCTGTTTCTGCACACCTTCTTGCGAAAGCTTCGCATAAAACTGGTCATTTCCCGGCTCCTATGTCAATACGTGACGATATGCGAATGCGCCGAGGTGAGGGCTATTCAGAATTTTAAGCAATTTACGCAAACTTACGCACTGGAATTGCGAGTAAAGCTTTCCAAACTGCTGACCAATTCTTTGTGAAGGATTTTTTTTCTAGCAAAATCACAATTAATAATTGGCCTTTTGGGAAAACGATGGTATTTGAAAATCAAGTAGAGTTCTGATTGTGAATTAGAATCGTACTGCTTCCAAGCCCCTTAGCCTTGATTGCCAATGTCTAACTGGGTGGCGGCCTGGAAGAATACGTAATAGCTCACCTTCAGGCAGTATTGGTGCAGAATACGGTCTTCGGAATCTAGGGGTGGATTTCCGGTTTTTCGAAACAAAGGCTGCAACCTGCTCTTTTGCTGTTTGGCTCTGCGACGAGGGTTCTTCGTCTCTTGGGAGAAGGACCGTTTGAGCATGCTAACAGGAGAAAGAATATGACGGATATGGCGACCGGCAATGCGCCGGAGCTGCTTGTGGAACTGACGGCCGATATCGTCGCGGCCTATGTCAGCAACCACGTTGTGCCGGTCAGCGACCTGGCCAATCTGATTTCCGACGTACACTCGGCATTGAGCAACACGTCCGTACCGCAGCCGGTGGCAGCGGTCGTCGAAAAGCAGAAGCCTGCAGTCTCTGTCCGCAAGTCCGTACAGGACGAGCAGATTACGTGCCTGGAATGCGGCGGCAACTTCAAGTCCTTGAAGCGCCACCTGATGACGCATCACAATCTCGCGCCGGAAGAATATCGTGAGAAGTGGGACCTGCCTGCCGATTACCCGATGGTAGCCCCGGCCTATGCCGAAGCGCGTTCGCGCCTCGCAAAGGAAATGGGCCTGGGACAGCGCCGCAAGCGCGGCCGCGGCTGAGTATTATACCGCTGGACGATAAAAAGCCGGGCCTTTTGCCCGGCTTTTTCATATTTGCGTTTCGATGAAGGCCCTCATCGTCGGCCATTGTTATCTATCTTCAAAAAAGCACGACAAAGATGTCGGCCTGGCAATAGCCCATCCGTCTCTAAAGCAATTCCGGGTTTTGCGCTCGGAATTGTATGAAGAGATGGAAGATAGGCAGGCGCTGATGCTGCCGCATAAGAGGAGAAGAGACAATGCGCGTAATGGTCATCGTCAAGGCGACTGAGGACAGCGAAGCGGGCATCATGCCCTCGACCGAGCTGCTTGCCGCTATGGGCAAGTATAATGAGGATCTCGTCAACGCCGGCATCATGCTGGCAGGCGAGGGGCTGCATCCGTCTTCCAGGGGCAAGCGCGTCGCCTTCGATGGTGCCAAGCGCATGGTAATCGACGGCCCCTTCGCCGAGACCAAGGAACTCATCGCCGGTTATTGGTTGTGGCAGGTCAAGGACATGGATGAGGCGCTCGAATGGGTCAAGCGTTGCCCCAATCCGATGCCCGGCCCGAGTGAGATCGAAATCCGTCAGGTCTTCGAGGCCGCCGATTTCGGCGAAGCCTTTACGCCGGAGCTCGTCGAGCAGGAAGAGCGCCTGCGCGAAAAGATGGCTGGCGACAAATAATCTAACCAGGAAAGGCTCTAAATCGCGAGGCGTCCGGAGGCTATTTCTCCGGGCGCTCGGTTGCTTCAGGCGGCAGCAGCCCGAACCCGCGCTTCCTCGCGAATGCGATTGACCATCGAACGCAGCCCGTTGGAGCGCTGCGAGGAGAGGTTTTCGGTGAGGCCGATCCTGGAGAAGATCTCGAAAGCGTCGAGCGAGGCGATTTCGGATGCCGTTTTGCCGGAATAGGTGGCGAGCACGATGGCGACGAGGCCGCGCACGATATGCGCATCGGAATCGCCCTCGAACGTCATGAGCGGATTGTCCGGGTTGCCGGATGTATGCGTCACCAGCCATACTTGGCTGGCGCAGCCCATCACCTTGTTCTCGGAGGTCTTCTTCTCCTCGGCCAGTTCCGGCAGCGCCTTGCCGAGTTCGATGACATAGCGATAGCGGTCTTCCCAATCGTCCAGGAAGGAGAAGTCGTCGATGATCTGGTCGAGGGTTGCCATACTTGTCAGGCCTTTCACTGTTACCTGATCATATAGGCGAAGCGACCGCAGAATTGAACCGCTAAAAAGAAACGCCGTGAGGGATGGGCATCCTCACGACGCAGCATAGTGCTGAAATAAACAGGGCAGGCACGTCAGGCATGGGGCATCTCCGCGTCATGCGGACCACCGATGCAAGCTTGGATGCGGGCGGGTGCGCCCGCAGAATTCGTCAGATCGCCGGCTTTGGCGTCGGCCGCGGGATCGCGCCGGCCGGAATGGTGGCAGCCGGAATGGTACTGGTTACGACCTGTTCCGCCGAAGCGCCGTCATCGACGGGTGGGCGGTAGGGCTGCGGCATGTGCGGCATCGGCTGGTTCAATGCCGCCTGTGCTTCGCGCACGGTGGTGGTTACGGCATCCGGCAGGGAAGGAGCGGCGAGCGCCACAGGCGCCGGCGGGATAGCCGACTTCGCGGGAGCCGATTTGGATGTGTCGTCCTTGAACTGGCTGTCGAGCAGTTCGTAGGCGACGCGGGCGCCCTCACGAGCCCGGTAGCCGAGAGCGGTCAAGGTCTCACCACCCTTGGTGCAGACCTCGGGTCTTTCGGCGCACATGCCGGTCATGTAGTCATAGGCGCCGCTGACCGCCGTGAAGGCGTCGGAAAACTGCAGTTGCGTGTGGCCGGCATTGTCGGAACTCTCCGAAGAGAAAACGGAGAGTGCTACGAGCACAAGGCCAAACCAGAATGATCCTTTGATCAGAAACCACATTGTCTTGCCCATCCTGTTTTCCCGTCCGGTCTTGCTGCCGAATCGGGCCGGTTGTCCGGTGTGTTTGCACCCTACCGTGAAGTTGCGAATGCCGCTTTTCGAAACTCGTCGGCATTTGCGGCAAATTTGTCTCAAATTTTAATGATCGCAATTTTCGGAACATTTCAGTCGAATTCTACCTGGTGCCGTTAAGCATGGTGGCAGCCGCCGCCTGCAATTGCTGGGCTTTTGGCCCGCCGCTTTGCCACAAGAGTTAACATGATACTGAAATATGAGGAAAATCCGTTGCTTACCGGCTATTAACCACAAAATTCAAAGGCCCGCGCAGATGGCCCAAAACGGGACTTTTAGCGTTTTTGGACTGTGGAGGGCGACTTTGCCTTATCCTTTCCTTAAGCCGCGGGGGCCTATTGTCCAGGTCAATGAAAGGCCTTTTGGGCAGGTATTGCGTGCGTGTATTGAGTGACATTGGCGGTCGGGCGACAGCCCTCGTGGACCGGGCAGCGTCAGGCTGGCTCTCCCGGACGAGCGGCGGCGAAGCTGTGCGCCAAAGCGAGCTCGCCATTCTGCGCCGCCTCGTCTTTCTCTCTTCCGCCGCCCTTGTCGCCGCTCCTGTCGGACTCTCCCTCGTCACCAGCCCGGCTGTTGCGCTGCCGGCCGGCGTTGCCACGGTCTGTGCCGCCTTCCTGTTTTCCGCCGTCGGCAGCATTGCGCTGGCCCGCCAGGCTGCACCCCGGAATGCTGTTGCGACCAGCGCCGACGATCTCTTCCTTGAAATGAGCCCGGGCCTCGTGCTGTTCCTCGATCCGCACGGCAACGTGACGACGGCAGGTGGCCGCGACAGCCACGACTATCTCGCCTGGATGCGTGATCCGAAAGGCAGGGGCTTTTTCGAACAGGTTCATGTCTCCGATCGCATCCATTTCCTGCAGGCGCTGGATGCCCTGCGCCAAGGCGAGGAAAAGGCGACCGTCGATGTGAGATTGGAGCGTCCCTCCGTCTCGCGGGATAACAGGCAGTTCGCTTATCTGCGCATGGATATGACTGCGCGGCGGGATCTGGACGGCATGCTTTCTGGCGTTATTGCTCAGCTGCGTGACGTATCGGTCGAGCAGCGGCTTCGCGCCGAGGCGCAGACGCGTCTGGCCGATGCTGAATCGGCCAATGATGCAAAATCACGCTTCCTCGCCGCCGTCAGCCATGAACTGCGCACGCCGCTGAACGCCATCCTTGGCTTCTCGGATATTCTGATCGGCGAATATTTTGGCAAGTTTGAGAATGAACGCCAGCGCGAATATGCCGGCCTCATCCGTGAATCCGGCGCGCATCTGCTCTCCGTCGTCAACACGATGCTGGATATGAGCAAGATAGAAGCCGGCCGCTACGAACTGATGCTCGAGCCTTTCGATATCGGTGCTTCGATCCGCTCCTGCGAATCGATGCTCGCCCTGCAGGCGAAAAGCAAAGGCGTGACGCTGACGAGCCGCGTGCAGCGCGGCATCGCCGAGGTCGTCGCCGATCAACGCGCGCTACAACAGATCCTCATCAATCTCGTCGGCAACGCGGTAAAATTCACCGAAGCCGGCGGCGTGGTGACTGTCGATGCGGCCATGCGCGACGGCATCCTGCAACTGACGGTCAGCGACACCGGCATCGGCATTCCTGCCGACAGGCTGGCGACACTCGGCCAACCTTTCGTCCAGATCCAGAATGATTATACCCGCCGATTCGAAGGCACGGGTCTTGGCCTCTCACTGGTCAAAGGGCTTGTGGCCTTGCATGGTGGCCATTTCGGCATTGCCAGCCAGCCGGGCGAGGGCACGATCATCACCATCGAGATCGCGGCTGACGGTTCCGGCGCCTGCACTGGCGAGGACACCGGACAGAAGGGGGCGGTCGAATTTCCGCCGCGGCTGAAGGGTGCGGCAAATGCCGCAGAAGTGGAGGAGGGGCTGTTCGATGGCCGCGCGCAAGCGAAAATCGCCTAAGGGCAAAAGAGGCCGGCATCAGCAGGGTTTTTTGATGACCGGTGCGGCGGCGCTCGGCGGTATCGGTCTGCAGGGCGCAACGGCGTTGGGCGGCCTCGGCCTTCAGGGTGCCGGCGTGCTCGGCGGCGTCATTGGCCGCAATCCCTCCATTGCCGGCGGCACGATCGCCTTCGTCGTCATCTTCTCTTTCGTCGCCGCCAATGCGCTCTGGTATCAGCCGGGAGCGCACCCGCATCCGATCTTCCGCACGCGCGATCCGGATGCGCCTTACGCCATCGGCTTCCGTCCGCAGACCGAGCCGCAGGGGGACGTCACTACCTTCCGCATCGAGCGACCGGGCGATGCGGCCGCGACGACCGAATCCACGCCTCCGGCTGCTCCCGGCCAGCAGCCGAACCCGCTCGTCATGGATATCCAGAAGGAACTGATCCGCCGCGGCCTCTATAACGGCAATGCCGATGGCGTCATCGGCCCACGCACAAGTGCTGCCATTCTCTTCTTCGAGGAAACCGTCGGCATGCCTCAAAGCGGCGACGCGACACCGGAGGTGCTTGCCGCGCTGAAGACCGACGCTGCAGGCCCCTCGACCGTCCCCGTCGAGAAACCGCGGGAGGATGTGACATCGAAGGCGACGGAGGAAGACCCAGTCGCCGCCGCCATCCGCAGCGCCGAAAAGACCGTCAAGACGGCACCGTCCTCGCCCAAACAGGTTCCGCTATCGGCGATAGCCAATGTGGACCTGGTGCTGAAGATCCAAAAGGGCCTCGCCAACATGGCCTACGCCAATGTCGGCGTCGACGGTGTCGCCGGCGAGCAGACCCGTGCCGCCATCCGCCACTTCCAGAAGCACTACAACTTGCCGGAAAATGGCGAGCCCAGCGAAGCCGTGCTGAAGAAGCTCAAGGAAATCGGCGCGATCTGATCGGCAGTTCCGGTAAAGCAGGACCGGCGGAAAGCGAAAGGCGGAACCGCGTCATCCCTGCCGCGCCGCCGAGCCGAAGGCTGAGTACGACCTAAGTATAAGCCCTGATATTCTTAGCCGATTGTTAACCATGTTGTTTGAAGCTTCGCTAATGTAGCTTGGGGGGCTCGATCGTGCAGGCGTTGAAGGCGGTGGAGGAGAATGCAGTAGCTCCAGCCTGTGAGCCGGATGGACCGGATCGCGACGCCTTGCGCCATATCCTCTCGCGGCTTGCCGAAGAGGCCTCCACGCTCGGCGTCGACCTCGTCGACATAGCCGGCGCTATCCAGGACATGGCGGCGATGTCTGCCCGCCATGCCGCCGCATTCGACGACGTTACCCGCACCGCTCTTTCCATCGCCGAGACCAACCGCTCCGTCGCCATTTCGCTGCGCGAGACGGACAGCATCGCCACACAGGCGCGCCACATGCTGAAGGAATCGGCCGATCGACTGTCCGGTTCGGTCGAGGAAATCGGCCACATGGTCCGGTCCTCGGAAGAAATCAGCACGGAAATCTCCGGCTTCTCCCGCTCGCTGACCGATGTCGACAAGGTGGCCGCCGAAATCGGCACCATCGCCCGCCAGACCAATCTTCTGGCGCTCAATGCAGCGATCGAAGCCGCTCGCGCCGGTGAAGCAGGCAAGGGCTTTGCCGTCGTCGCCTCAGAGATCCGTGCTTTGTCGCTGCAGACCTCCAAGGCGACGGGCTCCATTCAGGAAACGCTGGAGCAGCTTCGCGTCAAGATCGACCGCCTCTCGATTGTCGGCGGCGGTGCGCGCAGCAGTGCTGCTGGCGTCAGCGAAAAATCCGAGGCGATGCGCGGCGCGTTTGAAAACATGGAACACGTCATTACCCGCATCCTCGATTCATCGTCGGTCATGGCCAACACGACCGAGGCCGTGGATCGCGATTGCGCCGGCTTCGTCGCCAAGCTCGGCGAAATGTCCGCCGAGGTGCTGGATTCCAATGGCCGGCTGCAGCAGGCAGCCAAACGCGTCGATAGCGTTGTCGGGCTCTCGGAAACGCTGATCCAGTTGACCGCGAGCGCCGGCGTGGAAACTGCCGACCGCCGCTGGATCGAACAGGCGCAATCTGTCGCCGGCCAGATATCTAAAGCTCTGGAGCGTGCCGTCGCCGAAGGCGCAATCGGTATCGAACGCCTGTTCAATCGGCAATACCAGCCGATTCCGGGTACCGATCCGGTGCAGATGATGGCCCCTTTCACCAATCTGACCGATCGCCTGCTGCCGCCGATCCAGGAGCCGGTAGCCAGCTCGGACGAGCGGATTGCCTTCTGCGCCGCCGTCGACGAAAACGGCTATCTGCCGACCCACAACAGCAAGTTCTCTTCGCCGCAGCGGCCGGGCGATATCGTTTGGAATACCGCCAACTGCCGCAACCGCCGCATCTTCAACGATCGCGTCGGCCTTGCCGCCGGCAGGAGCACCGCGCCCTTCCTCGTCCAGACGTACCGACGGGATATGGGCGGAGGCAATTTCGTCATGATGAAAGATATTTCCGCTCCGATCACCGTCCGCGGCAGACATTGGGGCGGTCTGCGGCTCGCAGTCAAGGTCTAAAGCAACTCCTGGCTGGATTGCAGGATTCTGCTGGTTCTAACGTTGCCGCGGCCCGCCACGCGCTCTATACCGCGCTCATGAGATTGCGCACCGATATCTATGTTTCGGCTCTTGTCCGCAGGGTTTTTTCCGCGGGCGATTTCGCTGCCGTGGAGAAGAAGGGCGCGGAGGAGGCTGGGGCGATCTTCATCCGCCAGCGCTTCCGCGACGGTCTCGAAACCCTCTACGCGCCTGCCCCACAAACCTTCTTCGACGAGGAGAGCAGCGGCGACCGCCTGTTCGAGATTCGGCTCGAACGTACCGAGCCGGACAAGGTGCGCGAGATGCTGGACCGGGAACGCAAATTCGACCCCGATCTCTGGATCGTCGAATTGGAAGCAGACGAGATTTCGACGCTCGTGCCACTTGCCGGCTGACCGGCTGCCTTGAATTCATGCCAATACCTGCCTACCTTACCGCCGTCCGCAATACCAACAGGATGGTGCACAATGGAGCTGAACCTGATCGCAACGCCAACTCGCTTTGCTATCGGGGGTTTCCATGCCTGCATCCATCACCCTTTCCAATCTTTCGTGGTCCACGCCTGACGGCCGGCCGCTTTTCTCCAATATAGATCTGGGCTTCGGCGCCGAGCGCACCGGCCTCGTCGGCCGCAACGGTGTGGGTAAGACCACCCTTTTGAAGCTGATCGCCGGCGAATTGCAGCCGCAGACCGGCTCCATCTCGCTTTCCGGCACGACCGGCATTTTGCGCCAGAGCGTTCAGGTCGGGCCGGATGAAACGGTCGCCGATCTCTTCGGCGCAACGGAGGCGCTTGCCGTTCTCCGGCGTGCCGAGGGCGGCGAAGCGAGCGCCGATGAACTTGCTGTTGCCGACTGGACGCTCGAAGCCCGCATCGAAGCCGCACTGGAACGCGCCGGCTTGACCGTCGGACCGCAGACCCTGCTTGCCGCGCTCTCCGGCGGCCAGCGCACCCGCGCAGCACTCGCCGCCTTGATCTTCGAGGAGCCGGACTTCCTCATCCTCGACGAGCCGACCAACCATCTGGATCGTGACGGCCGTGAAGCCGTGGTTTCACTGCTTGACGGATGGCGCCACGGCGCCCTCGTCGTCAGCCATGACCGCGAATTGCTGGAGACGATGGACGTCATCGTCGAGCTGACGACCTTGCGCGCCACCCGCTACGGCGGCAACTGGAGCGACTACCGTGCCCGCAAAGCGCTGGAACTCGCCGCCGCCGAACACGATCTGGCCGATGCCAAGAAACGTGTGGCGGAGGTTGCCCGCAGTGCGCAGGAAACGGCCGAGCGCAAGGCGCGCAAGGACAGCGCCGGCAAGAAGAAGGCCGCCAGGGGCGACATGCCGCGCATCGTCGCCGGCGGTCTGAAACGCCAGGCGGAGAATACCAGCGGCGAGAATGCGCGCCTTGCCGAACGGCGTCACGCGCAGGCGCTTGAGGATGCCGAGGAGGCGCGCAAGCGTATCGAAATCCTGCAGCCGCTCTCCGTCAAACTACCCATGACCAATCTGCCGCCAAGCAGGTCGGTGCTGAAGATCGATGCCGTCACGGCCGGCTATGAGGCCGGCGAACCGATCATCCACAAGCTGTCCTTCGAAATTACCGGCCCTGAACGTATCGCCGTCACCGGTCCGAACGGTTCGGGCAAGACGACGCTGCTGGCGCTGATTGCGGGTGATCTCCACCCATGGGAAGGAACGGTGCGCGTGCTGACCTCGTTCTCCATGCTCGACCAGCGCGTCGGCCTCATCGATCCCATGACGTCGATCCGTGATAATTTTCGGCGGCTCAACCCGCAATCGGATGAAAATGCCTGCCGTTCCGCGCTTGCCCGCTTCATGTTCCGAGCCGATGCTGCGCTGCAGACCGTTTCGACGCTGTCAGGCGGCCAGCTCTTGCGTGCAGGCCTCGCCTGCGTTCTTGGCGGAGCGGCACCGCCGGCGCTGCTGATCCTCGATGAACCGACCAACCATCTGGACATCGATTCCATCGCCGCCGTCGAAGCCGGCCTGAGAGCCTATGATGGCGCGCTGCTGATTGTCAGCCACGATGAAGTGTTTCTGGAAATGGTCGGCATTACGCGTCGGCTGGAGCTGCCGGCGCGCTAAAGCACGTTGCAAAAACGATGCCGCGTTTTTGCCGTTACGACATGAAGATGAGGACCGTGACCTCGGCACCCTCCGGAGCCATTGCTACCGCGCCCGCCTGACGCTGTTGAGATCACGCACCGGCGCCTGCCGGATGTAGCGGGGAGCGGCGGCGGCCTGTGCGGCGGGAGCCGGCTGGACTGCCGCCGGGGCTTGTGGATTGTAGGTATACCTGTCGGCGCGGCGCCACGCCTCCACGCGGGCGTGGCACTCTTCCGGATCCAGTGCATCGAGCACAAGGAAGGCACGACTGACGTTGTGCTGCACTTCGGCAAGATGCGGATAGAGCTTTTCCAGCACGAAGACGGCATCGAGGAAGCCCATGCCAAGGCTCGTCAGCGTCGTGGCGAGCTGTTGGCCGGAGAGGTCGAGCATGATGCGCTCGGCGAGCCAGCGGCTGGCCGATAAGGCATCGGCGAGCGCCGTAGCGAAATGCGTGGCGTCCCGCGAGCGCGCAAAACGCACCAGCAGCGCCTCCTGAATATCGGACAGGGAGCGCAGGCCGAGCCGGTCCTGGTCGTTGCGGCCGAGATGGCTGGCAAGACCGCGAATGCGTTCGCGCAGCGCCTCTTCATTGGTAAGTTGCCGCGCTTCCTGCTGATCCGTCTCGGGCGCGACAGGCAAGGGCGAAAGCGGCATGGCGTGCGGTTCGCCAGATTCAGTTGCAGCCGGGCGCGGTTCGGCCTGACGCAGCGCCACCAGGGCATCGATAACTTTTGGCGACAGGGAATCGCGGCTGACGATCGCCCTGACGTGCGAAGCGCCCTGTGTGCGGGCAATCGTGATCAGCGTGTCGTCATTGATCGCCTTGGACGAGGTCAGGAAAGGTGCGGCGAACCCGATCGGTTGATTGCCGATGAAGAGCGCGACGGCGGCCGGCATGTTCTCGCATTGGGAAAGGGCGGCGACGGCTTGGCGCTTTGCTTCTTCGGAGGAGGCCTGGAAAAGCGGCATGAACAGTTCGGCGAACTGGCGCAGTTCGGAGCGTGTCGGATGAGACAGGTTCTCGAAACTGCTGACAGTCGCCATTAACACCACGTCCTTCTTCCTGATGGCCATGGGGCCCTCTAGGTCTCGAAACCGGTCACGCACAAGAACACCCTGAAAACGCAGAACAAGTGGGAGACCGTGGGACCGACAAGCGCTGGCGGGACGCGCGTCAGACCATACGGTTATGAACAAATCCTACACCGGCAGGGTTAATGCATGCTGAAGATTTTGTTGAAATGTAACAGAATTATACACGTTTTGCGTGCAGCCGTTCATGAGCCGGCAAAATAAAATACGTCATACCGGACGCATGACGATTTCCCATTTTAAACATTTCGATAAAACCCGTGGACTAATCTAGAGGCCTACGCGGCCTCTGAGTGCCGACAGCAATCTGTCATGATCGTAATGGCCAGACTGGTAAAGATCGAGTGCGGTCGAAGCAGCAGACTGTGCTTCGACACTTCCAACGTCGATATGCTTCTCCTCGCACCAAGCATCCAGTGCGCTGCGCAACACGTCCAAGTCTTCCGAGGTGAATGAGGCATTATACAGAAATGGCATGGTCCGCTCTCCGAATGACGGCAAGAGCACGTGTAATCTCCCAAGCGGCCAGCGCCTTAAAACTCTCGGCCGATAAGATCAAAATACACTCATCGACCTCTGCCGCAATTAATATTTTCATGACGTATATTTGCAACACTCGAGGCCCAACTGCCGCTTCAATAGGTGTGGTCCGTTAACCGTATGAATTAGTTCTAATTTTATCGGTCGGCCTTCCATCTGTCTTTTCTTTTCGGCGACTGAAACCAAACAACCATTCTGCGCGTTAACTCATGCCTAGCAGGCTGCCTGAAGCAGTGGCTGAATATTAGTAATCTGTTAACGGTCGTGTGTCTCAATTCGGACAGGAACGACGCGGTTTGGAGGTCTGGATCGTGGAAGCTCCGCAGCATCACGGTATTTTAGTCAGGTGCCGTGAGAAAGGCGCGAATGCCCTCGATCCGGTTCATCCGGCGTCTGAGGACGCGCTGGCCCGCAACATGGCGGGCAGGGTGAAATCCATCGCAAGTTCATCCGTCTCGGGCAGTGCATGGAGACGAGAATGGCAATTGTAGTCGCATTGGCGGACCGGCTGCGTGAGGAGCCCCGCCGCCGCGCGGGCAAAGATCCCCGCGAAGCAAAAATCCTCTGGTTCACCGGCGTTCGTTACGAGCGGATCGCCGATACCCCCGACAAGACTCCGGCGCATCCTGCGCCGCGCGTCAAGAACAAGTAAATGAAAAAAACAACTTTAGCGGGTGGTGTATTCGTCGCAACCCGCTTGGCTCAGGAAGGCGCGTGCAGCTTCATCGAAGCTTGCCTGCGGCGCCAGCGTGCGCAGCACCGCGTAGCCCTCGGGGTGCGCCATCTCTACCAGGATCGTCTGCTGCAGTTCCTCCGGCAGGTTTTTGCGCAGGTCCGTCAGCTGGATCGGGCTTGCCGAGAGAACGTCGAGCGTCCCGCCTACGGAGGTGCGGTCGTTCATGCTGAAGACCTCGTTCGAGGCGCTGTCATAGATCGCGATTGACCAGAAAGGCACATTGCCCTCCGCGGTGAAGTGCACCGGCGCCTCGCTCACATCGAAGGAACAGACCGCGGTGCGGACAAAGGGATCGCCATTGGCAAGCCCCGCCTCGTCATAGCGGCTGGACAGCAGATAGAAATTGTTCGGGTCGCCCTCCGCCTCTACGCGCGTCGCCGCATCGCGGCCGGTAAAATGCGGTAGCGCTAGGATGATGACGAGGTGCAGAAGCGCGGCGCCGAAAAGCCCCGTTATGACAGCGAAGAACACCCTAAGCATTGCCGCATCCGATCTTGGCGAGCTTCGGCATGGAAAGGTCGATCACCCCGGAACTGCCGGCCGTCGGCGTGTCGAACAGCGTCAGCACCAGCCGGAATGTGCCGGCCTGCGGCAGCGCCAGCCAGTTGCCGGGCTGGGCGCGTGACGAGATGTCGATGGCAAAGCTGCTGTCCGGCTGGCGCAGCACCGTCCAGGAATTCAGCGCCGCGGGCAGCGTTTGCTGCAGAGAGATCGGGTTGCCGGCATTGTCGGCGGTAAACAGCGTCCACAGCCGCGCCGGCGGCGTCTGCCCGGCGATGCGGTAATGGCAGGAGGCGTTCAGCCGCTCGCCGCTATCATCCACGCTAGCCGTAAAGGTCAGACCTTCGGCGCTGCCATAGAGCAGCTTGCCGGCACGTGCCCGGTGCGACTTCGCATAAGGGTCGGCTTCGACGGTCTGCAGTTCCGGAAAAGCCTCCCAGGCACCGAGCTTGATCGCTCCAAAGCCCTGCGTCGCATCCAGCGCATAAAGCGAAATCATGATGCCGCCGCCAAAGGCAACGGTCAGCATGATCAGGATGAAAAGGGGAAACCGAAACACCTTGCGCCCTTGAAGATCAAATCAGTTGAAAGGGTTACCACTGATTCCGGCAGGGTGGAATGCCATGGGGCGATGTGTCCCCCATGTCTTGGCAGGCAAGATATGTTAATTTGACTGAAACAGTGGAAGAGTTACTCCGCGCTCGCCATCTTCTGGACCGCGAGCGGCGTGGCATCTTTCAGCTTCTCCCCGATGCCCTTGAGAATGTTGGTGGATTGCACCGAGAGCATGCGGGGGCGGACCAGGGTCGGCGTACCATCCTTCGGCTTGTCGGCCTGCGCTTTGGCGACGTCCTTCTCGGAGGGCAACGGGTTTTCGATGCCGGGGATCGGGCGCAGCGTAACGCCCTGGTGGGCATAGTCCATCGCGCGCTTGAAGGTCATGGCCGGCAGTGAGCCGCCTGTCATGTTGTTCGTCGACGTATAGTCGTCATTACCGAACCAGACGGCGCAGGTGTAGTTGCCGGTAAAACCCACGAACCATGCATCGCGATAGGCCTGCGTCGTACCCGTCTTGCCGGCGGTGACGACGCCGTTGTCGAGCGCTGCCTTGCGCGCCGTTCCTACATAGGGCACGCGCGACAGCATCTGGTTCATGTAACTGTCGGCCTGTTCGGAAAGCACGCGCTTGGCGGGCGGTTCATCACGGTCGAAGTCGTAGAGAACGTCGCCCTTATAATCGAGAATCTGGGTGATGCCGTGGCGGCGCGACTGGTAGCCGCCGGCCGGGAACACCGCATACGCGGTCGCCTGGTCCAGCACGGTCACCTCGGATGTGCCGATCGGGATCGTTACATCGTCACGGATCGGCGTCTCGACGCCCATCGCCTTGGCCATCGCCCGGATCGGCTGGATGCCCAGCTTTTCCTTGGCAAGGCGCACTGGAATGGTGTTGATCGACTGCGCGATGGCGGTTTCCAGCGTGATGCGGCCCGCATAGCGGTTTGCGTAATTGTGCGGGCTCCAGTTGCCCCACGAGATCGGCGCGTCGATGATCGTCGTCTTCGGCGTCATCCCGCTCTCCATAGCCACCGAATAGGTATAGACCTTGAAGGAGGAGCCCGGTTGGCGCAGGGCCTTGGTGGCGCGGTTGAACTGGCTTTCACCATAGTCGCGGCCGCCGACCATGGCGCGCACGGCGCCGCCATTCTCGATTATCACCATAGCGCCCTGTTTGGCGTGATAGGCATCGCCATAATCGCGCAGCGACGTCTCGATCGAATCGTCCGCGGCCTGCTGGATCCCTAGGTCGATCGTGGTGCGCACAACCAGCGAGCGCTGATGGAAGCGCGGCGACAGGCGCTGTACCTCGTCGAAAGCCCAATCGAGGAAGAAGTCCGGCGATTCGACCTCGTTGCGGTCCACGACATTGGCCGGATTGCGCCGCGCGGCGATGACCTGACCCTCGGTCATCAGCCCGCTCTGCACGAGATTGGTCAAGACCTCGTTGGCGCGGCCGCGCGCAGCCGGCAGGTTCACATGCGGGGCATATTTGGCCGGCGCTTTGAAGAGGCCGGCGAGCATCGCGGATTCGGCAAGGTTCACATCGGTGATGTTCTTGCCGAAATAGAATTGCGCCGCTGCGGCAGCTCCAAACGTGCCGCCGCCCATATAGGCACGGTCCAGATAGGTGGCGAGGATTTCCTTCTTGGAGAGATTTGCTTCCAGCCAGAAGGCCAGGAAGGCCTCGGTGATCTTGCGGTCGATCGAGCGCTCGTTGGAGAGGAACAGGTTCTTGGCGAGCTGCTGCGTCAGCGTCGAGCCGCCTTGCACGACCTCGCCGGCCTGAGCATTGGTGACCATGGCGCGGAAGAGACCCACGACGTCGATGCCGAAATGGTCGAAGAAGCGCCGGTCTTCGGTGGCGATGACGGACTTGATCAGCGAATCCGGCAATTCGTCGATCGGCACCGAATTCTGATGGATGACGCCGCGATGGCCGATGACATTGCCGTAGCGGTCGAGGAAGGTGACGGCAAAATCGCCGCGGTTGCGCCAGTCTTCCTTGGTGGCCTCGAAGGCCGGCTGCGCCAGCGCAAGCATCAGCACCATGCCGGCTGCGCCGAGCGTCAGCCCTTCGCCGGCGAGTTCGAACACCGCGCGCTTCCAGCCGCGAACGCGGAAGCGGCGGAAGAAAATCGTGGTGTCTTCCCAGATCTCGGCGGCGCGGAAGCCGGCGTTCCAGACGGTCGAGTCGATCCATGAATCGACACGCAGTAGCAGGTGCCGGTTTTTCGACGGCTGCTTCTTGCCTTGCCCGTTTTCAGGCTCTTCTGGCCCATTATGTGGGTTGTCCGGATCCTGCACGTCCTATATTCCCGCCTAATCGCGCTCGGCGGCTATGGAACCAAACGCCGGAGCGGGGCCTGAAAGGGCCGCAACTCTCCGGATAGCCGGAGCATGTTGAATAATTGGTTGATTTTGCGCGCAAGAACAAGAGAGTTGACGGTCGTCACGTGAATTTGCGGGCGTCTGTTGCAAGAAACGAACGATGAACGATCTGCCCTTCTGGAAGCGAAAGACGCTTGCCGAAATGAACCAAGAGGAGTGGGAAAGCCTCTGCGACGGCTGTGGCCTCTGTTGCCTCAACAAGATCGAGGAATGGGATACCGGCGACGTCTATTTCACCTCGATCCGCTGCAGGCTCCTCGATAGCGAAAGCTGCCGCTGCTCCAGCTATCCGAACCGCTGGGACTTCGTGCCCGATTGCGTTCAGCTCACCAAGGAGAATGTCCCCGAGATTGAATGGCTGCCGCCGACCTGCGGTTATCGCCTCGTCAATGAAGGCCGCGATCTCTACTGGTGGCATCCGCTGGTCTCGGGCGATCCCGAGACCGTTCATGCCGCCGGCATTTCCGCCCGCGGCCGCACGGTCAGCGAAAACGATGTCGATCTCGACGATTTCGAGGATTATGTCGTCGACTGGCCGCTGACCGTTGGTGAAGAAACTGAGGAAGCCGAGGAAACGGCCGGCTGATCGTTACTGCCAGGTCCCGTGAGGGATCTGGAAGAGATGCCTTATGCGCGTCGTCAGGGTCGTCGGATGGCTGGCTTCGGCCGACACGCCCGCACTGAAATGATGTTTCTCGGCTTCGATCCGCCGCGACAGAAGCAGACCCAGTTCTTCGGCAAGCGCCGGGCGCTCCTGCATGATCGTGGCAAGGTGGTTCTTGGAGATCTCATAGACCACGACCGACGTGAGCGCGCGGATGTTGGCCGGCTCGAGCGCACCCATCAGCACGCCCCGCTCCCCGAAGAGATCGCCGGGCGCAATCCTTGCGAGCTCGATGATCTCGTTGCCTTCCTTCCGCTCGACGACGGCAACGCCGCGCCGCACGATCATCAGCGAGGTCAGCGAAGTATCCTGCGTCGCGATCAGCGCATCTTTGCGGAAGGTCAGCCGTTTCATGTCGGCCGCAAGGGACTCTTTCTCGTCTTCCGTCAGCGTTGAGAAGAGCGGAATGGCATTGAGCAGCCGCCAGGCCGAGTTCGGATGTTTTCCGGCTTCTTCCAGCGGATCGGCGACCGGGACGGCCGGCGAACCCGCGGGTGACGCTAGCTGTAGCCCCGCCGCTTTGGCGTGACGATAGACGAGATCGTAGATCTCGTTCCTGGCGGCAGTTGCCTCGCCAAGTCCGGAGACGCGGAAGGAGAGCTCGAATTCGATGGCGGTGCTGTCGAGCCCGGTGACGCTGACAACGGGGGCAGGGGATTTCAGGATCGCGTTGCTGCTCAAGAGCACGGTGCGCATCGTCTCCTCGATAGCCGCCGGCGCAATCGAGGGCACGACCCGGATCTTGAGCGAGATGCCATGGGCTTCTTCGGGGCTGGTAAGGTTCGTCAGCCGCGCCTTGGCGAGCGCGCTGTTGGGAACGATGATGAGGTCGTTGGTGCCGTTCAGCAGATGGGTGGAGCGCCAATTTGTCTCCACGACGCGGCCCTGCACGCCGTCTTCGAGCACGATCCAGTCGCCGACGCTGTAATGCCGGCCGAGATTGAGCGCGACGCCCGAGAATACATCGTTCAGCGTGCTTTGCAGCGCAAGCCCGAGCACGATGGCAAAGACGCCGGAAGTGGCGATCAGCGTACCGACCGGCACGCTGAAGACATAGGCCACGACTGAAAGTGCTGCGCCAAGATAGATGATGCCGACGACGAGATCCTGCAGGAGGCGAGCCTCGCGCGGCTTGCGCTCGAAGATTAGGAAGAGCCGCACCGTACTTGCCAGTACCATCGCCCCGCCGATCCACCAGACGGATTTGGCGATCCCGACGAAGATGCGCCGGAGGAGATCGTCGGCATCGCCCATGTCTGACGTGTAGGGCGCAATATCGTGCTCAACGAGCAGCGTCGTCAGCAACGCGAAGAAGACGAGGTTGGCGGCCAGCCGGAAGGTCGGGTCGCGTCCGTAGATGAGCCGTGCCGCAGCGCTCAAGAGAACGAGCGCAACGAACTGAAGCAGCGGATCTTCCAGCATCTGCCATGACATGCATTACATCCTGATTAGGGGCGTTTGACCCTATATCACGGATGAAGAAGGCCTGTCCTCCGACACGAACGGATAGGGGCAGCCAGTGGCAAGCCGGCTGGAGTTTATGACCGGCCGGCCAATCACAGCTATTTCGCCGCATAATCCTCCAGTGCCTGAATGAGCTTCAGGCCTGCTTCGGCGCGTGCCGTATTCGGATAGTTCCTGTTCGCCAATACGACCAGCCCGATCTGCGCCTTCGGCACCAGCACGACATAGGCGCCAAAGCCGTTCGTCGAGCCGGTCTTATTCATCAGCACTGCCGTCTGCGGCGCAAGCGGCTTTGCTCGCTCTTTCACTGGCTGGCTTTCCAGGCTCATCTTGGCGGAGTTGCCGTCGAGAAGTGTATTGAGGGCAACGGGCCAGGCATATTGTTCCCAGACCATATCCTGCGTGTAAGTGGCGGTATCGAAATAGCCGGTATGGGTCTTTTCGATCGCTGCTTTGAATTCCGGGGCCAGTGCATCCGGCTTCAAATTGAGTCCCACCAGATGGACCATGTCGCGGGCCGTGGTCTTGATGCCATAGGCCTCGTCGTCGAGGATGCCGGGGCCGACGCGGACCGGCTTGTCGGCCTTGGCATAACCGAAGGCATAACGATCCATGGCCGCGGCGGGAACTTCGATAAACGTGCTCTTGAGGCCAAGGGCAGGAAACAGTTGGCCCTCAGCGGCCTGCCTGTAGCTGCCGCCCAGACGCTGTCCAGCGATTCGCCCGAGAAGGCCGATGCTGACATTGGAATAAGAGCGCATTGTCCCTGCTTTGTAGGGCGGCTTCCACTCCTTCAGGTAGCGCATCAATCCGGCATCCTCCTTCACGCTGTCTGGCACCTGCAGCGGCAGGCCGCCCGAAGTATGCGTGGCAAGATTGACGAGCGCGATCTTGTCGAAGGCGCTGCCTTTGAGCTCCGGCACATAGGTTGAAACGGGCTGATCCAGAGAAAGCAGACCACGCTGTTCAGCGAGCGCGGCAAGCGTAACATTGAATATCTTGCTGACGGAGCCGACTTCGAAGATCGTGTCGCTGGTGACGGGCGCTTTCGTTTCACGCGAAGCTTCGCCATAGGTGTAGTAGAATTCGGAGCCGTTGACCGAAGCCCCGACGGCAAGCCCCGGAATGTCATATTCCTTGATCACCGGCTGAAAGACGCGGTCGGCAATCTCACGGAACGCATGATCGGTCATTTCCGCGGCATGAAGCGGGCTTGCCGACAAGGCAAGGGCGATGAGGCAGTGTCTGATATTCATGAGCGTTTCCTTCATCTGTATCCGGGGCATCTGTATCCGGCATCTGTATCGGCGACATGGCCGGTGCACGGTCGATAACGCGCCACTTTGCCCGGCCGCAAACGATAAGAACTCGCAGGAGACCTTAGATAAATTGGGGCTCAGCGCTGATGGTCAGCCGGAGAATCTAGGCCCAAGTGCGGTCAGGAAAAGCCGCAGTTCCTTCTCCACGTAATCGGCAACCGCGCCGTCCGACGAAAAGCCCCACCAGAGAAGTGAGCCCTGCCATTGCGACAGCATAAGCCTGGCGATGATCTGCGGCTCCTTCTCCTGCTCGAAGCGTTCGGCAAGCGCCCTTGTCAGCATGGCACCCCAAGCGGCGCCCCGGGCGCGCAGCACGGGATCGCGAAAATCCTCCCGCAGCAGGAGCAAGCCTTCCGCATAGGAGGCGGGATTGTCGCCGTAATCGAGGGAAAGGCCGGTCAGCAGCGCAATCGCGCCATCCACAGTCTTCGGCAGCGTATCGGCAAGCCGCGCCGTTTCCGCATCCAACCGGGCCCAGGCGTAGAGCAGGGCGGCGCGCAGCATGCCCGCCTTCGTGGCGAAACGTTGTACGAGCGTCGAACCGGAGAGGCCGCTCGCCTTCGAAACCGCCGCAAAGGTAGCCGCATCCGGGCCTTCGGACTTGATGACATCGAGAACCATTGAAAGCAGTTGCTCGTCGGAAAGTGTGCGCGGACGCGGCATAAAATTTCCTCTTGCATTCGCCATATTTATGAACGAACGTTCGTTTATATTCAAGCAAGGTGGTCAGGCCATCGATTGTTTCTAGCGGGGAGGACAGCGAAATGACAGCGGACTTGAAGGGCAAGGTAGCGCTTGTGGCCGGCGGAACGCGCGGCGCCGGACGGGGCATTGCCGTGGAACTGGGTGCAGCAGGGGCGACCGTCTACGTGACTGGACGCACGACACGCGCGCAACAATCCGAATATGGCCGCCCGGAAACCATTGAGGAAACCGCCGAGCTGGTGAGCGCTTCGGGTGGGAACGGCATCGCGGTACAGGTGGATCATCTGGTTCCGGGCGAGGTCGAAGCGCTGGTCGCCCGCATCCGCGCTGAACAGGGCAAGCTCGATATCCTGGTCAACGATATCTGGGGCGGCGAGCATCTGACGGAATGGGACAAGCCGGTCTGGGAACATTCTCTCGACAAGGGCCTGCGCATGCTGCGACTTGCGATCGATACCCATTTCATCACCGCTCACTATGCTCTGGCGCTGATGATCGAAAAGCCGGGCGGTCTGCTGGTGGAGATGACTGACGGTACGGCGGAATATAACGCGACCCATTACCGGCTCTGCCCCTATTACGATCTCGTCAAGACGGGCACGAACCGCATGGCCTGGGCGCATGCCAGGGATCTTGCGCCGCATGGCGCGACATCAGTGTCGCTGTCGCCTGGCTGGATGCGCTCTGAAATGATGCTGGAAATCTACGGCGTGACGGAAGAGAACTGGCGGGATGGCACAAAAGTCCAGCCGCATTTCGTGATATCGGAAACGCCGCGTTTCACCGGCCGGGCGGTCGCTGCCCTCGCTGCCGATCCCGACCGCAGCAGATGGAACGGTCAGTCGCTCTCAAGCTTCCAGCTGGCCGACGCCTACGGTTTCACCGATCTCGACGGCACGCGGCCGGATTGCTGGCGCTACCTCGCCGAAGTGCAGGAGCCGGGCAAGCCGGCCGATGACACCGGCTATCGCTGACGGGATCTAGCTGTTGAGGCTCCGCATCTAGCGCGTCACCGCGCCACCGCCCGAGGGGTTGATGACCGGAATAGGCTGTTTGCCGTCACTGCCGGCTTCCGGCTTGAGGATCGGCGGCTTGCCGGTCTCTTTCCCGCGTGAATCTTGGTTGCTGACGTCGGCGGGCGAGCCCGCTTCCGGTTTTAAAGGTTGCCGGTTGGCCATTGGTCTTCCTAATCATCTTCCTTGGTCTTCATGGCGTCGGAGACCTTCTTCACCTTGGGGTGGTTGAGGTTTTCGCCGTGGGCGTCGCGGGCCTTCTCCGGATCATCCTTCGCATGCAGATAGCCCGCGGGCTTTGAGCCCTGCGGCCCTTCCCAGCGCGGCGACTGATCCGTGGTGCCGGGCGCACCATCCTTGGGGCTGTTCATTCCCATGGTATCTCTCCTTTCCTGTCGGAGAGAACAACAGGGGAGGACCGGCATTGTTCCCTGCGCGAATCTGCTAGTTTCGCCGAAAAGGGAGTGCCCATGGCTTTGCGGATCATTTCACTGAATGTCTGGGGCGGC
This sequence comes from Rhizobium sp. BK650, assembly GCF_014195325.1. Taxonomy (GTDB): domain Bacteria; phylum Pseudomonadota; class Alphaproteobacteria; order Rhizobiales; family Rhizobiaceae; genus Rhizobium. The sequence goes on from NZ_JACIBK010000004.1 coordinate 37,164, forward strand.
AGCATCCACGCGCCGCTGATCGACTATCTCGCGGGCGCTGAGGCCGATGTCTTCTGCCTGCAGGAGGTGGTGCGGTCGGCCGCCGATGCGCCTGACTGGCTGGAATATCGCGACGGCAACACCGTGCTGCCGCAGCGTGCCCATCTCTACGATGAGATCGCCGCCATTCTGCCTGACCATGACGGCTTCTTCTGCCCCTTTGCGCGGGGCGATCTCTTTCATGGCGAGACGGTCTTTACGACCGAATTCGGTATCGCCACCTTCGTGCGCAAATCATACCCCGTGATCGGCCAGGCGGTGGATTTCATCCATGGCCGCTTTTCGGCCGATGGCTGGGGCGAGCATCCGCGCGCCCGCAATGCCCATTGCATCCGCCTGTTCGATTATGCCGGCGGCTTTCCCATCACCATCGCCCAGCTCCACGGCCTGCGCGATCCGGCCGGCAAAGGTGATATTCCGGCGCGCCACGCCCAGGCCGATGCGCTGGTCGAGCTGATCGAACGCGTCTGGCCCGGCAATGAACGCCTCGTCGTCTGCGGCGATTTCAACGTCCTGCCTGAGAGCGTCACCTTCGACAAACTCGGCCGGCTCGGCCTCAACGATCTCGTCACGGGCAAAGGTTTCACCGATACCCGCACCTCGCTCTATCCGAAGGAAGGGCGCTTTGCCGATTATATGCTGGTGACGCCGGAGGTCGTGGTGGAGCGCTTCGAAATTGTCGAACAGCCCGAGGTTTCGGATCATCGGGCGCTGCTGATCGATCTCGCATGAGCAATTTCAGCAAGGTTTCGCGCCCGGAATTGCACGAGAATTAACGCAGCTTAAAATGCCGCTCGAGATCGGCAATCTGCTCGCCATTCAGCTGGCGAACCTTCATGCCGCGGGTGATGATGGAAAGCCTTGCCGCCTCTTCCAACTCCTCGATAGCAAAGACGGCTGAATCAAGCGTGGCCGCGGAGACGATCGGCCCATGATTTTCCAGAAGCACCGCGCTGTGCTCACTGGCGATTTCAGCAATCAGCGGCTTTACATCGACCGAGCCCGGTCGCGTATAGGGCACGACAGGCACCTTGCCGACGCGCATCACCACATAGGGCGTCAGCGGCGGAATGGCATCCTTGGGATCGGTATCGGCAAGGCAGGAAAGCGCGGTGGCATAGGTGGAATGTAGATGCACCACGGCGCCTGTCTGCGGCCGCTTCTCGTAAAAGGAGAAATGCAGCGGCAGTTCCTTGGTCGGTGCGTCACCGGAAAGATGGTTGCCGTTGCTGTCCAGCTTCGAAAGCCTGTCGGCATCGAGGAAGCCGAGGCAGGAATTGGTCGGTGTTGCAAGATAGAAGTCTGCAGTCTTCACCGAGATATTTCCCGAGGAGCCGGCCGTAAGGCCTCGCTCGAAAAGCGATTTTCCCCAACGGACGATGGCTTCGCGCAGTGCTGTCTCATTCATGGCCGGCAATCCTGTCGAGAGCCTTGGCGAAAAAGTCGGGCGAGCCGAAATTGCCGCTCTTCAGCGCCAGCCCGATCGGATGCGTCGGCCGGCCGTAATCGGAGACCAGAACCGGCACACCGGGGTCGATCTCTGCCCCGATGGTCATATGCTGGAGGCCAAGCGCTTCGACGACGGCGCCGGACGTCTCCCCGCCGCCGACGACGATCTGGCATGTGCCGGAATCGGCAAGCCGCCTGGCAAGGCCGCCGAAGAAATCCTCCAGGATCTTTGCCGATTCCTCGCGGCCGAAGCGCTGCTGCACGAAGCTGACGACATCGGGTGAACTCGTGGAATAGACGATCGGATTGTCGTCCGCGTTGGAGGTCACCCAGCGAGCGGCATGGTCGATCGACATGGTGCCGCGCACAATGGCGGCCGGATCGATCGAAAGGCCCGGATGGTTCTGCAGATGGCAGGCGACCTGGTTCTGCGAGGCAAGCGAGCAGGAACCGCAGAGAACGACGCCCGGCCCACTGACCGCAGGCGCTTCGGCCGGAATGCCGGACAGTTTGCCATCTCTGGCGAAATTGCGCACCAGTCCCTGTGCGAGGCCCGATCCGCCAGTCACCAGGGCGTGGTCGGCCACAGCCTCGCCGATCGTCAGCAGATCGGCGTCCTCGATGGCATCGACGACGACGAGGCGGTTGCCCTCGGTCAGCTCGTCGCGCAGTCGGCTGCGGATGGCGCCAGAACCTTCGCGCACCGTATCGAGCGTGATGCTGCCCACACCGCCGCGCGTCTGGTGCCGCAGCCAGCGGCGGATGTCAGGATCGGTCATCGGCGTCAGCGGGTGCTTTTCCATGCCGGATTCGCTGAGCAGCTTGTCCTTGACGAAGAGGTGGCCCATGAAGACCCGCCGGCCGGTCGCCGGGAAGGCGGGGCAGACGACGGTGACATTGGCGCCGGTCAGCCGCTGCAGGGCTTCGGCCACCGGACCGATATTACCCTCGGGTGTGGAATCGAAGGTCGAGCAATATTTGAAGAAGATCTGCTCGCAGCCCTGATCCACCAGCCATCGCGCGGCATTCATCGATTGCAAAACCGCCTGCTCGACAGGTATCGAGCGTGTCTTCAGCGCCACGACGCCCGCTTCGCAATTCACCTTGCCGCGGCCAGGACCGACGAACTGCATCGTCGACATGCCGCCGCGGGCAAGGGTGTTGGCAAGATCGCTCGCGCCGGTGAAATCGTCGGCAATGGCTCCAAGCAGCATGTCAGGTGCGCTCCGGCAGTCTGTTGTTTCTGATGGCGTTCACTTCATCGGTCGGGGGACCATATTTGCAATTAAGACCAGCCCGGCAGGGCTGTCACGCAATTTCAGGCGGAAAGGCCGGTTTGATCACCGGTTGGCACCGGCTGCAGGCCTTGCTCCCCGGCTGGTTTCACGGCAACAAGCATGACATGAGCATCCCGGCAGAATATCCCTTCGACTTCGATCCGACCTACGGCATGACGCTTGTCGACCTGCAGGCAATCCGGCCGCCGGAAGCGCCCCCGGGATTCGAGGCCTTCTGGCAGAAGCGCTATGCCAGGGCTCTGGCAGTTAAGCCCGAGCCGTGCCTGAGCCCTGGCAAGGATACTCACCCGGACTGGCAGGTGCAGGATATCGTCTTCACTTCCACCGACAATTTCTTGATCGGCGGGTGGCTGCTCACGCCCCGCAAGGGCGAAGTCAACCGCGGCCTCGTCGTCGGCCATGGCTATGGCGGTCGCGACCAGCCGGAATTCGATATTCTGGTCGAGGAGACCGCGATCCTCTTTCCCTGTTTCCGCGGCCTGTCGCGCAGCCCCCATCCGCCGATTTCGCCGGACGCCCCCTGGCATGTGCTGCACGATATCGATGATCCCGATCGCTATGTGATCGGCGGCTGCGTCGAGGATCTCTGGGTTGCCGTCTCGGCGCTCCTGTCGCTTTATCCCGCTCTCGCAGGCCATATCGGCTATAGCGGTATCAGTTTCGGCGGTGGCATCGGCGCGCTCGGCATTCCCTTCGACAGCAGGATCGCCCGCGGCCATCTCATCGTCCCCACTTTCGGCGATCGAAAGCAATGGCTGACACTGCCGACTGTTGGTAGCGCCCATTCGGTGCAGGAATATGCGAAGAGCCACGCCGAGGTCTTTGAAAACCTGCGCCTTTTCGATGCCGCAACGGCTGCGGCGCGCATCACCGTGCCGATGTTGGCGGCTGTCGCGCTCTTCGACCCGGCCGTTGCGCCCCCTTGTCAGTTCGCGGTGGCGAACGCTCTGCCGAAGTCAAAATTTAATGAAATCTTCATCCTCGATGCCGGGCATTTCGATTATCCTGACAGTGCGATGCAGCAAACTGCGCTGCGCGAGCGAGTCGGGCGGTTTTTCAGGGGTCTATGAGCCGAGAGTATCTGCGCTGGTACAGCGATCGGCTCCATCGTGACATGGAGCTTCTGGTGTTCGGCCATGCCGGCGCCAAAGTCCTGATGTTCCCGACGCGGGAAGGGCGTTTCTGGGAATATGAACATCTCGGTATCGTCGCGAGCCTCGCTGACACGCTCGAGGCCGGATATCTGCAACTCTTCTGCATCGAGGGGCTTGCGAACGAAACCTTTTACGATTTCGGCCGCCATCCCGCCGATCGCATCCGTCGCCACGTTGCTTTCGAGGAATATGTGCTGAACGAGGTTCTGCCGCTGATGGAAAGCCGCAACGGCCACGAATGCACCATTGTCCACGGCTGCAGCCTCGGCGCCTTTCAGGCCGCCAGCCTCGTCTTCCGCCACCCGCATCTCTTTCGCAAGCTCGTGGCCTTTTCCGGCCGCTACGACCTGACCATGAGGGTCGAATCCTTCCTCGATCTCTTCGACGGCTATTATGATGAGACCGTCTATTTCCACATGCCGACGCATTTCCTCCCCGGCCTCGGCAGCGACTGGCGGCTGGAGAAGCTGCGGCGGGTGGATATCGTGCTGACGATCGGCAACGAGGATCCCTTCCTCGACAACAACCGTCATCTCAGCCGCCTGCTCGCCGAAAAGGGCGTCGGCCACCAATTGCATTTTTGGGATGGCAGGGCGCACCGCGCCGGAGCCTGGCGCCGAATGGCGCCACTTTACATCTAAAAACTGTCGGATGGCGTATCTGAAAGCCGCCGGGGACAGCTCCCGTCCTATTGCATCAGCGGCTTCTTGAGGAAGCTGTTGCGGTCGGCCGACTTGATGCGCAGCCAGGCTTCGCGGCCATTGCGCAGCACGCGCATCGGGATTTCGGCCCCTGCCGGGCCGCTCGTCCAGACCTTGCGGTAGAAATCGGCAAGCCCGTCGACTTCGCCGTCGCGGATTTCCGAGATCACATCGCCCTGCTGCAGGCCTGCCTTGGCGGCCGGGCTGCCGTTGGCAACGCTCATGACCACGACTTCGCCGTTGTTTTCGGCCGAATAGGCACCGAGCCAGGGGCGTGGCGGTTTGTCTATATGTCCGTGATTCAGCACGTCCTCGAGGATCGGCGGCAGAAGGTTGATCGGCACGACCATGTTGATGTCGGCCACCTCGTCGCCCTGCACCATCTGCAGGCGCAGTGAACCGATGCCGAGCAGCTTGCCCTCGTCGCTGATGAGCGCCGCGCCGCCCCAGGAAGGATGAGCGGGCGCAATGAAGATCGCTTCGTCGAGCAGATACTCCCAGTAGCCGGCAAATTCCTGCTTGGCGACGATATGGGCCTCCACGAATTCGCCAAGCCCATCGGCAAAGATCACGGCGTCGCCGACCGTCGTCTTGACCTTGTCGCCGATTTCGATGGCTGGCAAATCCAGCGGCGCCAGCGCCTGAATAAGGCCGAAGCCGGTTTCCTGATCGTAAGCCAGCGCATGTCCGGGCACGACCTTGCCGTCCTGACGCGTCAGCCAGATATCGTCGGCTTCGGTAATCAGATAGCCGATGGTCAACACCAGCCCGTTATCCCTGATGACGACGCCGCTTCCTTCCCGGCGGGTGCCCAGCGTATTCGCGGTGAAGGCATCTTCGGGGATGGAGGCGCGAACGGCCACAACTGACCGCAGGATCCTGTCGATATTCATGGTTTCATCCTCGTACGGCGCGGCACAAAGGCTCGGAATGTTGCGAGGGCCGGCAAGGGCCGGACGCATACCATTCCCTTGATAACTATGTAACGGAAGGCTCCGCTGCAAGACCCGCCGCCTTCGGTCTTTTGCTCGTTGGCGTTATTTTACTTGACCTTATCTTGCTTGAGCGGCCGCCTCCCTTGACGTTGTTAGGCGGAGACAAAAGCTAAGCCTTCAGTAAGGCCGTTCTCACAATGAGGCTTGCGACGAGGCCGGGGCCGTCCTCGCGCATGGCGAGGGTCAGCCGCGCTCCTTGCCTTTCGGCTGCGGCTTTCGCGATCGCCAGCCCCAAGCCGCTCCCCTCGCTCTCCTGAGGCCTTGCCCTGAAGAATCGTTCAAAGACGCGTGGCATTTCTTCCACCGCGATGCCGGGGCCGGTGTCGCGGATTTCGATTCGTATTTCTTGCCCGGCGACCTCCACTGCGACATCGACGGTTCCGCTCGGTGGCGTGTAGCGTACGGCGTTCTCGACCAAATTGTCGAGGATGATCTCGAAATCGGCCAACGCACCGATCGCAATAGCCTTGTCCCGGCGCGTGATGCCAAGGTCAATCCCCCGGCTCTCGGCGAGCGGGGTCAGGCGCGCAACCGTGTCGAGTGCAAGCTGGACGAGGTCGATCGGCTGCGGCGCGGGCGCGGTCTCATGTGCGTCGTATCGCGCGAGACGCAAGAGCTTGCTGACAAGACTGGTGGCCCTGCCGATTCCAGCTTCGAGTTCGGTCAAACGCTGGGAAAAACGGCCATCCCGATCGTCATGGCGGAGGTTGTCGATTTGAATTTGCAACGCCGAGAGCGGTGTGCGCAATTCGTGGGCCGCGTCAGAAATAAACCGCCGCTGTCTCTCCAGCAATGCGCGGAGCCTGGCGAGCAACAGATTGATCGAATTTACGAAGGGAATGACTTCGGCGGGCACGTCGTCGGTGGGAACTGGGCTGTCAACCGTCGTGTCTCGGGAGGCGACTGCGACGGCCAAGCGATTCAGTCGAGCCATGATCCGGTCGATGATCCAGCTCAGTGTCAGCAATGACAATGGAATGAGAACGATGATGGGAAGTGCCGCCTGGAGCGCTGCATTGGCCGCCAATTCCTGGCGGACGCTCATGTCCTGGGAAACCTGCACGGTTCGATCGGGCGCGGCCAGCGTGTAGACGCGCCAATTGTCACTGCCGGTCGGAACGTCGGCAAACCCGGTCGCGGTCTGGCGGGGAATGCCAACGGCGGGATGCGATTGTCGCAAAGTCCGCCCGGCCGCATCCCAGACCTGGATCACGAAGTCGTCTTCGGGATCGTGCGGCGCACTGCTATCTGGGCCTGTCGCTGGTGATGAACGCGCATCCCCGACATAAAGTGCGATCTGCCGAAGCTGATTGTCGAGGAAGTCGGATGCCTCGTTCTGAACCAGCAAATATGACGTTGTCGCCGCGCAGACGCCGATGGTCGCCATCAAACCGGCGAGCCATAAGAAAGCCGTGCGTCGGATCGATATGGTGTTTGTCACTTCGGGACCATCCAGCCGGCCCCTCGGACGTTGCGTATGATGTCCTTGTCGAACTTGCGTCGCACATAATGGATGAGGACGTCGATAGCGTTGCTTTCCACCTCCTCACCCCAGCCATAGAGCCTTTCCTCAAGCTGGGTGCGCGAGAGAATGGTTCCGGGACGCTCCAAGAGTGCCTGAAGCAGCGCGAATTCGCGCGCCGGCAGCACCTCGCCGCACCCACGATATTTCACTTCATGGCTAGATAGGTCGAGCTCGATTTCGCTCGTGTAGAGGATGGAAACCGCCTGACCTCCATGCCGGCGCAGGACCGCACGCATGCGTGCGAGCAGTTCTTTGACCTCGAACGGCTTCACCAGATAGTCGTCTGCCCCGAGGTCGAGCCCCGTGACGCGATCGTCGAGTTCGTCACGGGCGGTGATCACCAGGATTGGTCTCTTGTCGCCGGCTGCCCGCAGCGAGCTTAGAATTTCAAGGCCGGAACGGCCAGGCAAGCCGAGGTCGAGCAACACAAGACCATGCCCGCCAACGGCGGCGGCTTCGTCCCCGAGGCGCCCGTCCTGCACCCAGTCTACCGACATGCCGGCATCGTCGAGGGCTTGTACGAGCGCCCGGCCAAGCATGACATCATCTTCGATCACGAGAATACGCATGCTTCAAACTAGCCTAAACGCGTCCACCTGGACAGATTTGGTGTAAGCCGACTCCACTACGGCTGATCTTCTAAGCCCCTCCTAATTCTACCGGCGTCACATGCCTGCTTGAGTCCGAAGAGGAGCGCTAATCATGACTGTCCGCTATCGAATATCCGCCGCATTAGCCTTGCTTCTCATGGTGTCATCCGGCGCGGTCCCACCCGCTGAGGCGCAGGAGAAACTCGTTGCGCCTGAGACGAACCCGCCGGGCGACATTCCGGACAATCAGGTCTTCGTCACCTACACCTCTCCTGAGGGATTTGATCTGAAGGTGCCGGAAGGATGGTCACGCACCGAGATCGACCATGGCGTTCGGTTCTTCGATAAATACGATGAAATCGATGCTACCGTTGGCGCCGCGAGTGCTGCTCCAACGGTCTCCTCAGCAAAGGCCCACGAGATCCCGGACCTCAAAACGGCCGGACACGCCGTCAAAGTCACCGCAGTTAAGGATGTAAAGCTTGCAGCCGGGCCGGCCGTTCGCATCAGTTATGTGTCGAACTCCGCGCCAAATCCGGTGACGAACAAGCAGATCAGGCTCGAGCACGAGCGCTTCATTCTGTTCAAGGATGGCAGGACGGTCACACTCGATCTTGCCGCACCGGCCGGTGCGGACAATGTCGACCAGTGGCAGTTGATCTCCAACTCATTGCAGTGGAGATGACCACATGCGTGTACTGGAGGCGACCGAGCTTTATCGCTTCTATCATGCAGGCGACGACGAAGTCGTGGCTTTGCGCGGGGTTGCCCTCACGCTCGATACCGGGGAGTTTACCGCTTTGAGGGGCCCGTCGGGCAGCGGGAAATCGACGCTGCTTGCCTGTCTTGCCGGGCTCGACGAGCCGGACGGGGGCATGGTGTCTGTCCTGGGCGAGCGCATGACCCGACGCTCCGAGGCGGAGCGGGCTCGGCTTAGGGCGCGCCATTTTGGCATGCTCATGCAATCCGGCAATCTGTTCGAGCATCTGACGGTGCGAGCCAACATCCGTCTCCAGATGGAGATTTCCGGCCGCGGCCGATCGGGCGAAATTGACGATCTTGTCGGCAGCCTGGGCCTCGACGGCCTCGCCGACATATTACCTGCCCACCTTTCAGGCGGGGAGGCAGCACGCGCTGGCCTGGCCGTCGCGCTCGCAGCGAAACCACAGATCCTGCTCTGCGATGAGCCCACTGCCGAAGTCGACGCAGCAACGGAACAGCTCGTCATCGATCGCCTCATCGAAATTTGTCGCAGCGGCACTGCCGTCCTGGTCGTCACGCACAGCGGCGGGCTCGCCGCACGAGCCGATCGCATGATCGACATTCGGGATGGAGGCATCGTGCATGGCTAGAACCCTAGTTGTGGCCGCCGATGTTTGGCGCAGTTTCCAGCGCGAACGTGGCGTCCTGGCAGCCGTTCAAGGGTGCTCCTTCAAGATTAAAGCGGGAGAAACCATCGCAATCGTGGGACCGTCGGGCTGCGGCAAGACGACCCTTTTAAACCTGATCGCAGGATTGGGCGTCCCGAGTTCAGGACGAGTGGAATGGCCTGGGCTTGGCTCGCCCGACACATTGCGCCCCGAGCGAATCGGCGTCGTCTTTCAATCTGCGAACCTGATACCCGGGCTCACCGCCCTCGAGAATGTCGAGCTACCGATCCTTCTCGCTAACGGCTCCGAAGCCGAGGCGCGCGCCCTGGCAGCGCTTGCCACTTTCAGCGTCGAAGCGCTCGCGGGAAAGTTGCCAGAGCAGCTCTCCGGCGGCCAGGCTGAGCGGATCGCCGTAGCCCGTGCCATTGTCACCAATCCGGAATTGATCGTCGCTGACGAGCCGACAGGCCAACTCGATCAGGCTGGCGCTGCGTTGCTGGTCGACCGGCTCCTTGCCTGGGGACAGCAGACTGGGAGCGCCATCATCATCGCCACCCATGATGAGCGCGTAGCGGCGAAAATGAACCGTATCTGGCGCATGCGTCATGGCAAATTTGAAAGCATGGACGAGAGGCTCAAATGTACAGGCACTGGTTGATCGGACTTGTGCGAACCCGTTCCGGCCGCCTCGTCGGCACCATCGGCGGTGTGGCGCTCACGGTCGCCTTCATCGCGTGCCTGGGCGCCTTTTTGCAATCCAGCGCGGCGGAGATGACGGTAAGGTCGGTTTCCCAAGTGCCCGTCGACTGGCAGGTCCAGTCGCTGCCGGGGGCGGACCACAGTGCAGTCGAGGATGCGACCCGCTCCGCCGCGCCGGTTACCGGCTTGCAGCTGATCAACTATGCCGACGTACCAGGCTTTGAGGCGAACACGGGAGATACCGTGCAGACCACGGGCGGCGGCACGGTGCTTGGCATCGGACCGGGCTATTTCGACCAATTCCCGGCACAGGTTCGACGGCTCGTAGGATCGGTCGACGGCGTCCTGGTAGCGCAGCAGACTGCCGCCAACTTGCATGTCACAGTGGGGGATCAGGTCATCATCCACCGCCACCAAGCGCCTGATGTCAGCGCGACGATCGCCGGCATCGTCGATTTGCCGAACGCCGATGCAATGTTTCAGGCGATCGGCGTCCCGGCTGGCGCCGCACCGCAAGCGCCACCGGACAACGTTCTGCTGTTGCCGATATCTCAGTGGCAGCGGGTGTTCGAGCAGCAAAGCGCCAGCCGGCCCGATACCATTCGGACCGAGTTTCACGTCAAGCTCGATCATCATGATCTTCCGTCCGACCCGGTCGCTGCGAGCACCTGGGCAGCTGAGCGCGGCCACAATTTCGAGGCTCGCGTCGCTGGAACCGCGCTGCTTGCAAACAACCTGGCGGCCCGATTGGGAGCGGCGCGCGAGGATGCCCTCTATGCGCGGCTGGTTTTCCTGTTCCTTGGCGCCCCCGGCGCCATCTTTGCCATCCTGCTGACCCTTGCCGTAGCCGGAGCAGGACGGGACAAACGTCGCCGCGATCAGGCGTTGCTGCGCTTGCGGGGGGCAACGGTCGATACGGTTCTTCGCTTGGCTGCCGCTGAAGCGGCAGTTGCGGGCGTCGGCGGTGCGATCCTCGGTATTCTCCTTGCTGCTCCTGCTGCACATTTTATTCTCGGGGTGGTGCTCCTGCGGGGCGCAGCTGTTCCTTTACTCAGCGCTGTGGCGGTGGCTGGGATCGCGCTTTCGCTCGCAGCGATCTTAATCCCCGCCTGGCGCGATGCACGCGGCTCGACCGTTGCGGTCGCGCGGCGGCCAATCGGCAATGACCGGACACCGCTTTGGGCCCGCTTCCATCTCGACCTCGTGCTGCTGGCGCTCGCTGCAGCGCTCTACTGGCGTTCGGCAGCGAGCGGATACCAGGTCGTTCTTGCGCCGGAAGGCGTGGCAGCGGCGGCGATCGACTACACCGCCTTCCTCGCCCCCTTGTTGCTCTGGACTGGCATGGCGCTATCGGCCATGCGGTTCGTCGGGGCCGGGTTGCAACAAGGCCGGTCGGTGATCGCCAGAGGCTTACGACCCGTCGCCGGTCGTCTCGCGGATGTGGTGGCCGCAACATTGGGACGGCAAAGTCCGCGGCTGACTGCGGGCATCGGCCTGGCTGCGCTTTCCTTTGCCTTCGCCGCATCGACCGCGATTTTCAACGCGACCTATCAGGCTCAGGCACGGGTCGACGCTGAACTCACCAACGGGGCCGACATCACCGTCACAGGCACATCCGCCGTGCCTGCGTCCCAGGCGCTCGAGCGTCTTTCCAAGTTGCCGGGCATAGTGGCTTCCGAGCCGATGCAACATCGATACGCTTACGTCGGAACCGACCTTCAGGACCTATACGGCATCGATCCGGTGCGCATCGGGACAGCCACGGCGATGTCCGATGCCTATTTCGCCAATGGCGACGCCAGGGCGACACTCTCCGACCTCGCACAAACGCCCGATGGCGTGCTCGTATCGCAGGAAACGGTCAACGACTACCAACTCAGTCGCGGCGACAGCATCAATCTTCGCCTGCAAAACGCGACCGATCACCAATACCATCTCGTGCCCTTCCACATAGTGGGCGTGGTCCGCGAATTCCCGACTGCACCCAAGGATTCGTTTCTGGTGGCCAACGCCGCTTACATTGCGCAGCAGACAGGTTCTGCGGAAAGCGAGATCGTTCTCATCCGGTCGAATGGCGATCCGGCCCGCATCGCGCGGGCCGCCCAGAGCGCGGCTGCGGGTCTTCCTGGGCTCAAGGTCAGTCAGATCGGCGATGCGGTCGCCCTGATCGGGTCGAGCCTCACCGCCGTCGATCTCGCCGGTTTGACGCGGCTTGAGCTGATCTTCGCGCTGGTCGTGCTGGCTGCCTCGGGCGGACTGGTGCTTGGCCTGGGCTTTGCCGACCGCGAGCGCTCCTTCGCCGTTCTCGTCGCGCTCGGGGCCACATCAAGACAACTCGGCGCGTTCGTTTGGAGCGAAGCCGCCCTGGTCATCGGTAGCGGCATGGTCCTCGGTCTCCTGGCTGGCGCCCTGATTGCCTATGTGCTCGTCAAGCTGCTGACCGGCGTGTTCGATCCGCCGCCCGATGTCCTTTCCGTGCCCTGGCTCTATCTCGCTGCCCTCATTGTCACGGCGGCCGGCGCCGCTTTGCTGGCCGCGACCGGCGAAGCGATGCGTAGCCGGACACACGTGACCGAGAAGCTCAGAGGTGAATGAGAACGGGCGCTGCCGTTGTGAAAGTTTGCAGAGATGGGGCTGACGCCATGAAAGGAGAACGAGAATGAAAACGCAAATGCTTATGGCCGCGGTGCTGGTGCTGGCGCCGATCAGTACCGTATTCGCTGCCCAGACGTCCGGCACGATCACCGCGATCAGCAAGAATGCCGATACGATCAGGCTGTCGGACGGCAAGACTTACGTCCTGCCCGAAGGGATCGAAGATACCAAACTTCGTGTCGGCGAGAAGGTCCAGCTAACCTATGCGGACAAGGGCGGTAAGGCGGTTGTCTCTCATCTGGTTCCGCAAAAATAAAGATTGCGGCGGCCGATGGCATTACCGGCCGCCGCACCCGGTTGATTACTATCGGGTACTACCCCGACATCCGCTCTAATTCTCAGCTAATTGTACCCGCGTAGTCAAAGCGGGCCAGCCGAACGCTGCCGGCAAAGGAGCGAACGTATGGCGCTCCCACCGCGGGCGCACCATTCAACCGGCGAGGGGCGACACTGAAGTGACGCCTTCCTTGCACTGCCAAATTCGGGGAATCCACTGATGAGACAGATCTTTCTTGTCATCGCGCTCATTGCCGCTCCGGTGGCGGCCTTCACGAGTTTTGAACTCTACGCCAACAACGCGCCCGCCAAAACGGGGGATTTAGGCGATCTTTCATCGTTCAAAGCCATCATCGCCGACGTCCAGAGCCTCGCTTCCAAGGGGGATCTGTCGGCCGCCGCAAAGCGCATCACCGACTATGAGACGGCCTGGGACGAGGCCGAGACCGCGATCCGTCCGCTGAACCCGAACGACTGGAACAACATCGACGCCGCCTCCGACGCGGCGCTGAAGGCGTTGCGTCAATCCGCTCCGTCCGCTGACAAAGTCAATAAAACGCTCGCCGCTCTCGTGACGGTTCTCAACAATCCGGCCCAGCCTGCTCAATAGGCGGTCGGCGGACCGCGTTACCCTCATGCCTGAATTGCCCGCGAGACGTTCAACGTCCGTTCAAGGAGACCCGTTATGTCTGCACCGATTGCCAAAGCTGCCGTTTACAATCGTGTTCCTCGCGTCACGGCCGATTTCTGGCTCATCAAGCTGATGGCCGTTACCATGGGTGAAACCGCGGCCGACTATCTTAACGTGCAAATGGGTTTGGGGCTGACGGCGACATCACTGATTATGTCCGCCATTCTGGCCGTCGCATTGGTATGGCAGTTTGCGCAGAAGAAATATGTTCCCGCCGCCTATTGGCTTTCCGTGGTGCTGATCAGCATCGTTGGTACGTTGATTACCGACAATTTGGTCGACAACTTCCGTGTGCCACTGTTGGATACGACCATTGCATTCTCTGTAGCCTTGGCGCTGACTTTCCTGCTGTGGTTCCAGACGGAGCGGACACTTTCAATCCACTCCATATCCACCGGGCGGCGCGAGGCCTTCTACTGGCTCGCAATCCTATTCACCTTTGCACTCGGCACCGCGGCGGGCGATCTGGTGGCCGAGAAATTCGCGCTGGGATATCTGGCGACTGGCGTCCTGTTCGGCATGATCATCATCTCGCTCGCCATCGGCTACTTTTTCTTGGGTCTGGATCCGATACTTGGCTTCTGGCTGGTCTACATTCTGACAAGGCCTCTGGGTGCTTCGTTCGGCGATCTGATGTCTCAGCCCGCACAATATGGCGGCCTCGGCCTTGGCACGATCATAACGAGTGCAATCTTCCTCGCCGCGATCGTCACCATCGTAGCCTTTATGAGCATGCGGCACGAAGGCGAGGAATTGGCCGAGATCGACGAGGACGGCAAATTGGCAAAGGCCAGCCGAGGCGAAACGTTCGCGGTTGCCGAAGAAGATCTCTGAAACGGCCTGGCGTTTTATTGTCACCGAGAGCTACGCCAGTATCGGTTTAGGGCTCTGATGGATTTCCAATGGAAGCTTAGCTTAGGCCGAGGAGTTGGGCCGGCAAGGGCCGGACGCGGAAGGCTCCGCTGCAAGACCCGCCGCCTTCGGTCTTTTGCTCGTTGGCGTTATTTACTTGACCTTATCTTGCTTGAGCGGCCGCCTCCCGGCCATATTGCCGGGGCGAGCGCGCCATCACCCGCTTGAAGGCGGTGCTGAAGGCGCTCTCGGATTCGTAGCCGAGCGAAAGAGCGATCGTGCCGATCGGCTCGCTACTATTCGTCAGCCGCTCGCTTGCCAGCATCATGCGCCAGCGGGTGAGGTAATCCATCGGCGCGGCTCCGACCTTTTGCCGGAAGCGCTCGGCAAAGGAGGAGCGCGACATGCCGGCCATCGCTGCAAGCTGCTGCAGCGTCCAGCGGCGGGCGGGCTCGGCGTGCATGGCGCCGATCACCAGGCCGATCTGCCGGTCGGCAAGCGCAAAGAGCCAGCCGATGCCTTCGGTATTGGGTGCGGCAAGATAGAGCCGCAGGATCTGCATCAGCATGATATGCGCCAGATGCTCGGTCATCAGGAAGCCGCCCGGATGCCGGCCGCGCAACTCGCGCGCCATCTGATCGATGGCAAAACGCAGGACGGAGGCCTGATCCGAATGCTGGCTGATATGGACGACTGGCGGCAATATGCCGACAAGCAGGTCCGCGCCGGCGCCGGAAAAACCGAAGCGGCTGCCGACCAGGAAGAAGGCGCCGCCGCCGTTGCAGGTGGCAATCCCGTCCTTTGCATGCTCATAGATATCATGGGCCGGGATCGTCGGCAGGCTGCGATCGCTCATCATGCGGAAAGGCCGGCTCTGCGTCAGCAGGAAACAATCGCCTTCTTCGAGCCGTATGGGGTCGACGCCCTCCACCTCGAGCCAGCAGCTGCCTGACAGCACGGCATTGAATTTGATGCCCTGCGGCGGCGGGAAATCGATCGCCCAGCCGCATCCGGCATCGAGGCCGACCGAGACGTAGCTCTTCGGCTTCAAGAGCGCCAGGACGTCGGAAAGGGGATCCACGGAAACAGAACTCATGCCAAAATCCGGACGATCGCAAACGTATCGCGGACTTTAGCGCATAGATCGTATGCGCGCCACCGCATTAGTCTACGGCCGAACGCAGTAAGGAGACATCAATGGAAAATGCACAACACCCCATCGGCTCCGGTTTTGGCGCTCGCTCGACGGCTGACGAGGTGCTCGCCGGCATCGATCTCTCGGGCAAGCTCGCGATCGTCACCGGCGGCCATTCCGGCCTTGGGCTGGAAACGACCAAGGCGCTGTCGCGGGCAGGCGCGCATGTGCTGGTCGGCGCCCGCCGGCTGGAAGAGGCAGCCAAGGCGCTCGTCGGCATCGCCAATGTGGAGGTAGAAAGGCTCGATCTCTCCGATCTCGAAAGCGTGCGGCGGTTTGCCGAGCGCTTCGTCGCTTCGGGCCACAAGGCCGATATGGTCATCAATAGCGCCGGTATCATGGCCTGCCCTGAGACAAGGGTAGGGCCGGGCTGGGAGGCGCAGTTCGCCACCAACCATCTCGGCCATTTCGCGCTCGTCAATCATCTCCGGCCGGCGATTGGAAGCGGAGCCCGCGTGATTGCCGTCTCCTCCGGTGCCCACGGCATCACGCCCATCCGCTGGAGTGACGTCCAGTTCTTAGAGGGTTATGACCGGTGGCAGGCCTATGGACAGTCGAAGACCGCAAACGCGCTCTTTGCAGTGCATCTCGACAGGCGGGGCAAGGATGCCGGGATACGCGCTTTCTCGCTGCATCCCGGCAAGATCCTGACGCCGCTGCAGCGGCATCTGGAGAAGGAAGACATGGTGGCGGCCGGCTGGATCGATGCCGAGGGCAATGCCGCCGACCCGAGTTTCAAGACGCCCGCACAGGGTGCCACGACGCAGGTCTGGGCTGCAACCTCGCCGCGGCTCGAAGGGCTCGGCGGCCTCTATTGTGCAGACTGCGATGTCGCCACCATCTCCGATGACGGTGCAGAAACCAGCGTGCGCGCCTACGCCGTCGATCCCGACGAGGCGGCCCGTTTGTGGACGCTCTCGGCGGAATTGACCGGTGTAGATGCGTTCAGCAGCTAAGCGTGAATGCCGGGCGCCTCATAGCCGGTGCGCTCGACATATTCGCTATAGCCGCCGCCATACTGATGGATGCCCTCGGGCGTCAGCTCCAGCACGCGGTTGGAAAGGGCGGCCAGGAAATGGCGGTCGTGCGAGACGAAGAGCATCGTGCCTTCGAAATCGGCGAGCGCCTTGATCAGCATTTCCTTGGTGTCGAGGTCGAGGTGGTTGGTCGGTTCGTCGAGCACGAGGAAGTTCGGCGGGTCGAACAGCATCTTGGCCATGACGAGACGGGCCTTCTCGCCGCCCGAAAGCACGCGGCAGCGCTTGTCGACATCGTCGCCTGAAAAGCCGAAGCAGCCGGCGAGTGCGCGCAGCGGCGCCTGGCCGGCAAGCGGGAAGGAATCCTCCAGCCATTCCAGCACGGTGCGCTCGCCATCGAGCAGGTCCATGGCGTGCTGGGCGAAATAGCCGAGCTTGACGCTGGCGCCCAGCGTCACGCTGCCGGCGTCGGGATCGGCGGTGCCGGTGACCAGCTTCAGGAGCGTCGATTTGCCGGCGCCGTTGACGCCCATGATGCACCAGCGCTCCTTGCGGCGGACCATGAAATCCAGCCCTTCATAGATGGTGCGGCTGCCATATTTCTTGTGCACGTTCTTGAGATTGACGACATCTTCGCCAGAACGCGGCGCCGGCTGGAATTCGAAAGCCACCGTCTGCCGGCGCTTCGGCGGCTCCACGCGCTCGATCTTTTCCAGTTTCTTCACACGGCTCTGCACCTGCGAGGCATGGCTGGCGCGCGCCTTGAAGCGCTCGATGAACTTGATTTCCTTGGCAAGCATCGCCTGCCGGCGCTCGAACTGCGCCTGCTGCTGCTTTTCGTTCTGTGCCCGCTGCTGCTCGTAGAAACCGTAATCGCCCGAATAGCTGTTCAGCGAACCGGCATCGATCTCGATGATCTTGGTGACGATGCGGTTCATGAACTCGCGATCGTGCGAGGTCATCAGCAGCGCGCCTTCATATGTCCTGAGGAATTCCTCGAGCCAGATCAGGCTTTCGAGATCCAGATGGTTGCTCGGTTCGTCGAGCAGCATCACGTCCGGACGCATCAGCAGAATACGACCGAGCGCGACGCGCATCTTCCAGCCGCCCGAAAGCGCGCCGACATCGCCGTCCATCATTTCCTGGCTGAAGCTGAGACCCGCCAGAACCTCGCGCGCCCGGCCTTCCAGCGCATAGCCGTCCAGTTCCTCATAGCGCGCCTGCACTTCGCCATAGCGCTCGATGATCTCTTCCATCTCGTCCATGCGGTCAGGATCGGACATGGCCGCTTCCAGCTCGCGCAGCTCGGCGGCGACGATGCTGACGGGACCGGCGCCCTCCATCACCTCGGCAACCGCACTGCGGCCGGCCATTTCGCCGACATCCTGGTTGAAATAGCCGATAGTGACGTGCTTCTCGACCGAGACCTGGCCCTCATCCGGCAGCTCTTCGCCGTTGATCATGCGGAAAAGCGTCGTCTTGCCGGCGCCGTTCGGGCCGACGAGACCGATCTTTTCGCCGCGATTGAGGGCGGCTGTGGCTTCGATGAAGAGAATGCGGTGGCTGTTCTGCTTGCTGATATTTTCGATACGGATCATGTCTGACGCGGGGGCTTCAAGAGAATTTGGCGCCCTTATGCCACGGGTTTTCGCTCCTGTCTTAGTTTTTCAGCGTCATGAAGCTGTGATGTTGGAGATGGTGCGCCGGTATGACTGGAAATCGAGGCAGCCTCCCTTATTATCCCGACCCGTGGAGGAATTCATGGCCGACAGAACATCCGCCAAAGCGGCAGAACCGAAGTTGCTTTCCGGCGGCAATCCGCAGATCGCCAAGGGCGAGGGTGACGGCCCGGTGCAGGCCTATATCGCCGCCATGCCCGGCTGGAAGAGCGAGGTTGGGCGCCGCCTCGACGCACTGATCATGCGCGCTGTTCCCGATGCACACAAAGCCGTCAAATGGAACTCGCCGCTTTACGGCAAGAAAGGCGACGGCTGGTTCCTCGGCATCCATTGTTTCAACAAATACATCAAGGTCGCCTTCTTCCGCGGCGCTGCCTTGCGACCCGTTCCGCCGGGAGAATCCAAAACCGCGGAAACACGCTATTTCCACATCCACGAACGGGATGAGATCGACGAGGCGCAGTTTACATCTTGGGTGAAACAGGCAAGCGTGCTGCCCGGCGAGAAAATGTAAGGAGAGCCCATGAAGAAGGTGTCGACGACGAAGAAGGAAGCGGAACCCAAGGAAGCCTCTCCGTCCGAACGCATTGATGCCAAGATCGAGGAATTGGGCGATTGGCGCGGCGAAACGCTTGCCCGCGTGCGCGCCATCATCCGCGAGGCCGATCCGGAGGTGGAGGAAACGTGGAAATGGCGTGGCGTCCCGGTCTGGGAACATGCCGGCATCATCTGCACCGGCGAAACCTATAAGGCGGTGGTGAAGCTGACCTTCGCCAAGGGCGCTTCCGTGGAAGACCCCGCCGGCCTTTTCAACTCCAGCCTGGAAGGCAATACGCGCCGTGCGGTCGATATCCGTGAAGGGGAGGTGATCGATGAGCCGGCGCTGAAGGCGCTGGTGCAGGCAGCGGTGGCGCTGAATACCACGCGCAAATCCGCATCGAAGAAAGCAGGCGGCTAGATCGGCCTAAAGGCGTTTCGTGCCGCAACCGGTCACAAGACGTCCTATTCTTGTTCGATCAGGTCGACCGAAACCCGATAAGACGGAGGCTCTGTTGAAGGATTACCTTCCCTATCTGGCCGGCGGACTGGCAGGAATGCTGGTCGCCATCCTCCGCTCCAGCCTGTTGACGCTGACGGGAACGCCGCAGCTCGTCCTTTTTGCCCTGCTGCCGGCCGCTGGCGGGGCGGTGATTGAACGCCTCGTCCAGCGCCGCTCCGGAGATTCGTGAGAACAAATGGGGCGGCTGAAGGAAATCGTCATCGACTGCGATCATCCCTCCCGCGTCGCCCGCTTCTGGGCCGCTGCACTCGATGGTTATGAGATCTTGCCCTATGACGATCAGGAGATCGCCCGCCTCGCAGCGCTCGGCCTGACACCGGAGACCGACCCGGTGGTGATGGTAGAGGGGCCCGGCACGCGCCTCTGCTTCCACCTTCGCCGCGGGGAGCGGCCGGTCCGCAACCGCGTCCATCTCGATATCGCCGCCGATGACCGCGAAAAGGAGGTTGCGCGCCTGATATCGCTCGGCGCAACCTTCGTGCGTGAGACGGCTGACTACACCGTGCTGAACGATCCGGAAGGCAATAATTTCTGCGTGACCTCAGACTAGAGCCCGTCAGGCGTAGCCACCATTTCTTCTGAGAGCCGATCGAAGCCTGTGCCGGTGCCGCTTTCCCTGATGTCGCCATCCCTAGGGTCGCCAAAGACGGCCTGTTCGGTAAAGGTCATCAACGTCGTGGCGCCGCGCCCGGTAAACTCGACCGTCACCAGCGACGACGAGATGCTCCTGCCCGCCGTCAGCATCGTATAGGCATAGACGATGCGCTCGCGCGGGTGGATTTCGAGGTAGTGGGCGCGCATCGCCTGCTCGGTCCCGTCGGGCATGCGCCATGTCATGCGCTCGGCTCCGCCGACATCGAAGTCGAAATGATCTTCCGTCACCTGCCAGTCGGGATGGCAGGCCGTCCAGCGCCGCTTCAGCTGATGGTCCGACCAGAAACGGAAAGCATGCGCGACGCTGCCGGGCAGGTCGCGCTCGATGACGAAGGTTCGATGATTGACGGTGACACCCATCAGTGATCCCTTTCCTCAGGGGTTTCTGCCATCAGCACGGCAAGGCGGTCGAAGGCGGCATGCATCTCTGCCTGTCGCTGCTCGATCCACTGGTTGATGGCGCCGAAGGCCTGCTGCTGCATGCGATAGGTGCGCACGCGCCCGACCTTTTCGGAAATGACGATGCCGCTTTCTTCGAGAATGCGCAGGTGTTTCAGCACGGCCGGCAGGCCGACATCGGCGGGCTCCGCGAGTTCCGTGACGGAGGCCGGCCCCTTCGAAAGCTGCTCCACGAAGCCGCGCCGATAGGGATCGGCGAGCGCCTGAAACATCCGGTCGAATTCGGCTGGCGCCAGTTCTGCCATGACATTGCCTCAAGATACCAAGGCTTCAAGATAACGCGCTGGCATCGCCTCCCGATAGGGGAACATCGAAAAATAGGGTTGTGCTTCCGAGAGCACGCGTTTGACGGAAGGACGTTGTAAGAGACGCTCCAGATAGGAGGAAAGCGCCTGCTGCTCCCCGGTGAATGGATGGACGATGGAGGCGAAGAACAGGCCCGGCGCCGCCGCGCAATCGGCCATGGTAAAATCGTCCGCCGTCGCCCAGAGCTTGTCCCGCATATGAGCTTCGATCATCGTATAGGCCTGATCGAGCGTCGCACGCGCCTGTGCAACGCCGTGGGGATCGTGGGCATCCGCCGGGCGGATTCGGTCCGTGACGATCTTCTGCACAGGCACGCTCACGTAGAGATCGTAGAAACGGTCCCAGAGCCGCACCTGGAGCAGTTGTCCCGGATCGTCGGGCAGCAGCCGCGCCGGCCCCGGATAGTGAGTCTGCAGATACTCTATGATGATGCTCGTCTCCGGTATCGTCCGGCCGGCCGCCTGATCATGCAGCACCGGGATCTTGCCGACCGGCCACTTGTCGAGCAGCGCTGCCGCCGAGTTTGGGTTGCCGAAGTCGACGATCTCGCTGTCGAACGCGATCCCGTTTTCATAAAGCGCAATCAGCACCTTGTGGCAGAAGGAGGCGAGGGGATGAAGGTAAAGCGTGAGCGTCATGAAACACCTATAGTTTCCGGATTTGGAAACTATAGCGTCGCTAGTGCCATTCGGCAAGACACTTTCCAATTGCGGAAAGTTTTACGCGCAGCCGTCCGAAGATATCAATTTTCCAAGGCTCGATCCTATTTCGCGAACTTGCGTGCTCCTGCCACGCAGAGAATGACGGCAACCGTCACGGCAAGCATCGACCAGCTGACGGTTTCGCGCAGCAGCGTTGCGGCAAGCGCCAGGCCGAAGAACGGCTGCAGCAGCTGCAGCTGACCGACGGCAGCGATGCCGCCCTGCGCAAGGCCGCGATACCAGAAGATGAAGCCGATCAGCATGCTGAAGAGCGAGACGTAGGCGAGACCCAGCATGGCCGGCGTCTGGATAACGGTGAACGAGGGCGGCCGGTAGGCGATGGCAGCCACCAGCATGACCGGCAAGGATACGACGAGCGCCCAGGAGATCACCTGCCAGCCGCCAAGCCGGCGCGACAGTCTTGCCCCCTCGGCATAACCGAGCCCGCAGACGATGACGGCGCCGAGCATCAGCGCATCGCCGATAGGCGAGGCGGTCAATCCCTGCGTCAGCGCAAAGCCCGCGACCAGCGCGCTGCCGAGCAGCGAGAACAGCCAGAAAGCCGGCTTCGGCCGCTCACCGCCCCTGATGACGCCGAAGATTGCGGTCGCGAGCGGCAACAGGCCGATGAAGACGATGGAATGCGCAGAGGTCACGTGCTGCAGCGCCAGCGCCGTCAGTAAGGGAAAGCCGACGACCACGCCGAGCGCGATGACGACGAGCGAGATGAGATCCTGCCGCGAGGGCCGCTTTTCCCGGAAGGCTATCAGCAGGCAGAGCGCCAGGATGCCGGCAATCGCCGCTCGCGCCACCGTGAGAAACACCGGATCGAGCTGCATAACGGCGACACGTGTGGCCGGCAGCGACCCGCTAAAGATGAGCACGCCGATAAAACCGTTGATCCATCCGGTCGCTGTGCGATCCATGGTGGCACTCCTCTGTTTGCCCCATGCTTATCCGCCTTCGGCACTGGCGCTGCCAGCTACAGTTCGATACAGTTTGCTCAAACTGTTATGGTGAAGGAAGCAGTACGGATGGACGAGCAGATACAGGCAGGCAGCCGGGTCGGCATGGTCATGGCGACGATCCGCCAGCGCATTGCCGGCCGCAGCCTCACGCCCGGCGCCAAGCTGCCCTCGATCCGCAGCCTCTCGGGAAGCTTGAAAGTCTCCGCCTCGACCGTGGTCGATGCCTATGAGCGGCTGGTCGCCGAAGGCGCGATCCTCTCGCGTCCCGGTTCCGGCTTCTATGTCGCGAGCCAAACGGCGCCACTCTCGCTCGCCGATATCGGCCCGAAGCTCGACCGCGCCGTCGATCCCTTCTGGGTATCGCGGCAATCGCTGGAGGCGCAGGAAAGCGACCTCAAGCCCGGCTGCGGCTGGCTGCCGCCCGCATGGCTTCCGGAGGAGGCCATTCGTCGAACCCTTCGATCCCTGTCGCGCGCCGATGCGGCAAGCCTTTCCGATTATGGCTCCCCCCTCGGCCTCAAGCCGCTGCGCCAGCTGATTGCACGCCGCATGGCCGAACGTGGTATCGAGGCATCGCCGGACCAAGTCATGCTCACCGAATCCGGCACGCAGGCGATCGATTTCCTCTGCCGTTTCCTGATCGAGCCCGGCGATACCGTGCTGGTGGACGATCCCTGTTATTTCAATTTCCATGCGCTGCTCCGCGCCCACCGCGCCAAGGTCGTCAGCGTTCCCTATACGCCCTCCGGCCCTGATATCGAGCTCTTCGCCGAAGCGCTGACTGAGCATCGGCCGCGCCTCTACATCACCAATTCCGCAATCCACAATCCGACCGGCGCCACGCTCTCACCGGTTACGGCGCACCGGCTCCTGAAGCTTGCCGAACAACACGGCCTCACCATCATCGAGGACGATATTTTCGCCGATTTCGAATTGACGCCGGCACCGCGCCTTGCCGCCTTCGATGGGCTGGATCGCGTCATCCATATCGGCAGCTTTTCGAAAACGCTCTCGGCTGCTGCCCGTTGCGGCTTCATCGCGGCTCGGCCGGAATGGATCGAAGGCCTGATCGACCTCAAGATCGCCACCTCTTTCGGCGGTGCCCGGCTGAATGCCGAACTGGTGCTCGGCGTGCTCAGCGACGGCAGCTATCGCAAGCACACTGAGAGCCTGCGCAGCCGCCTTTCCAAGGCGATGTTCGATGTCACGACTCGGCTGAAGAGCTTGGGCATCCGCCCCTGGCTGCAGCCGCAGGCCGGCATGTTCCTCTGGTGTCACCTGCCGGATGGTCTGGATGCTGCGGCGGTCGCGCGTGCAGCACTTGCCCGGAATGTCGTGCTGGCACCCGGCAACGCCTTCAGCCTATCGCAATCGGCCACCGGCTTCATGCGCTTCAATGTTTCCCAGACGCTGGACAGCAGGGTCTTCGAGGTGCTTCGGGATGCACTCACGCAGGCGGAACGGTCGGCCGGGTGATACGCTGTCGCAGACCGATATTTCGGATGACAGGATCGATACGCAACAATATACAGTCAATTCTAACAGGTTCCCGCCGAACCGATCTTGCCCCGACCACACCTTGCGGATCACGACATGAAAGACTGGCATCCCGATCTCAGCCGCTCCTCGAGCCCCCGCTACATGGCAATTGCCGATCTCATCGAGATGGATCTGCGCAGTGGCGCACTGTCGGTCGGCGACCGATTGCCGCCGCAGCGGGAGCTCGCCAAACGCCTGAACATCGATTTCACCACAGTGGCGCGCGGTTATGTAGAAGCGCAGAAACGCGGGCTGGTGGATTCCCATGTCGGCCGGGGTACTTTCGTGACCGGCGGGAAGGGCAGGGAACGGCGCGATCTGATTGCCGAAGCCGCGCCCGATCCGCGCCGGACATCGGTGGTCGATTTTTCGATGAACCTGCCGCCGGAACCTGACGATCCCGAGTTGCTCGCCCGTATGCGCGAGGGCATGGCGGTAGTGTCGGCCAATCTCATTCCGCTGCTGCGCTATCAGGCATTCGGCGGCTCAGACATGGACAAGGAGGCAGCGGCCCTTTGGCTCAGCCGCCGCGGGCTCGTGCCCTCGCAGGAGCGCATCTTCGTGACACCCGGTGCCCATCCGGCGCTGCTGGCGATCTTTAGCCTGCTCGCAAAGCCCGGCGAGACCGTGCTTTCGGAAGCGATCACCTATCCCGGCATACGCTCGATCGCCGCCCAGTTACGGCTCGGTCTTTGCGGCCTGTCGATGGATAAGGAGGGCATCTTGCCCGATGCCTTCGCGGAAGCCTGCGAGCGCTTGCAGCCCAAGGCTCTCTACCTCAACCCAACCCTGCAGAACCCGCTGACGCTGACCGTTCCCGAAAAGCGCCGCGAGGAAATTGCCGCCGTCGCCCGCAAATATCATGTGCCCATTGTCGAGGACGACGCCTACGGCTTCATCCCGCTGCACGGCCCGCCGCCGCTGGCGGCAATCGCGCCCGATCTGACCTGGCATATTGGCGGTCTCGCCAAATGCATCGGCGCCGGTCTGCGCCTTGCCTATGTGGTCGCCCCGGACACCAAGGCGATCTGGCCCTTTGTCAGCGCCATGCGCACTAACAATGTCATGGCCTCGCCGATGACGGTGGCGCTCGCGACGCGCTGGATCGAGGATGGCACGGCAGACACGATCCTGCGGTTCATCCGCGCGGAGGCGGGTGCCCGCCAGCAGATGGTGGCGAATATCCTGCCCGAAGGCAGCTACAAAGCCGATCCGATCAGCTTCAACATCTGGCTGCCGCTCATCAACGGCTGGACCCGTTCCACCTTCGGCAGCCATATGCGCTCCTCCGGCATCGGCGTGGTGGCAAGCGACGTCTTCACGGTGGAGGGGGCGGCCCCGGAGGCCGTGCGCGTCTGCCTCGGCGGCCCGATCACCCGCGAGAGGCTGAAAGGCGCGCTGGATTTCATGGCGCATGCACTCGAGGGACCGCCGGAAATGTCGGCTTCGTTTTTCTGAGCTGCTGGTCCGTCTTTCGTTATCGATTCAATAAAAAAGACCCCTCCCCAACCCCTCCCCACAAGGGGGAGGGGCTTAAACTGCCGCACTCGCTTTCCAAATTTTCGACGTTTCGGATGAAGCGAGGCAGTGCGGCCGGGTTAGTCCCTCCCCCCTGTGGGGAGGGGTTGGGGAGGGGTCTTTTTCTCCGGCGCAAAATCTTGCCTTCCTCACGCCTCATAAACCCGACCCACAAAATCCCTGCGTCATTCTGACGAATAGACTCGCAATTTGCTTTCAATGTAATTATATTGTATGCATACATTATCAGGCATTGAATGTATTTTGCCGATGCCTAGAACCGCTGAAAGCGAGATCGTCATGGACGCCGAATATCCTCCTCTCCCTCCGATGCAGACCGGCATCCGGGGCCGCTGCCCGCGCTGCGGACAGGGACATATGTTCAAGGGTTTCCTTACGCTGCAGAAGGAATGCGAAGTCTGCGGGCTGGACTATTCCTTCGCCGATCCGGCTGATGGCCCCGCCTTCTTCGTGATCTGCTTCGCCTGCGTGCCGAGCGTGCTGCTGGGCGTGTGGCTGGAAGTCGCCTTCTCCGCGCCGCTCTGGGTCCAGCTTCTGGTGACCGGTCCCTTCATGTTCGCCACCTGTATTCCGCCATTGAGACCGCTGAAGGGATGGCTAGTCGCAAGCCAGTATTTCTATAAGGCGGAAGAGGGCAAGCTCGCCTGACGCCCCCAATGCGAGGCGTCACGCGCAAAGAGCGCGTGGTTGGGAATGCAAAGGCCGTTCGAGCTCCTCGATCGGCCTCTTTGCCGCGCATATGCGAACCATCGCATCGACGCTGGCAAGCCCTGACAAACATCCGCGAAAGACGCGCTTGGTATGCGCCCGAATTCTAGCCAAAATGTCGCAGATGGCATCTATGGGAACCTCTTGCGCTTTTGTACCGATCAGTACAATGATTAACGAAAGGTACAGTCGAGCAAGGAGACCAAGATGCCCGCACCACTTCCCCCCTTCACCCAGGAAACCGCAACCCAGAAGGTTCGCCTTGCCGAGGATGGCTGGAACAGCCGCGATCCGCAGCGCGTTTCGCTCGCCTATACGCCTGATAGCCAGTGGCGGAACCGCGCCGAATTCGCCACCGGCCGCGCCGAGATCGTCGCTTTCCTCACCCGCAAATGGGCAAAGGAGCTGGACTACCGGCTGATCAAGGAGCTCTGGGCTTTCACTGATAACCGTATCGCCGTGCGTTTTGCCTATGAGTGGCATGACGACAGCGGCAATTGGTTCCGCTCCTATGGCAATGAGAATTGGGAATTTGATGCGGAAGGCTTGATGCAGCGCCGTTTCGCCTGCATCAACGACCTGCCGATCAAGGAATCGGATCGCAAGTTCCACTGGCCGCTCGGCCGGCGGCCAGATGACCATCCGGGCCTTTCCGACCTCGGTCTTTGAGGCGGCCCCAAAGTGGCCCGGAAGTGATCCAAAGGTGAAGTGTGAAGACCGTTTATGAACGTGCCGATGTCGTGCCGCTGCTTGCCGAGGTCTTCCGCGAGCTCGGTTACGAGGGCACGACGCTCAGCCGCATCACCGAGCGTACCGGCCTTGGCAAGGGCAGCCTTTATCACTTCTTCCCCGGGGGCAAGGAGGAGATGGCGGCCGCCGTTCTTGCCGATGTCGACGGCTGGTTCGAACGCGCCATCTATGAACCTCTGCGCCGCGATGACGCGAGCGCGGCGATCGATGCAATGTGGGCGAACGTAATGGATTATTTCCGTTCCGGCAGCCGCATCTGCCTCGTCGGCGCCTTTGCGCTGGACGAAACGCGAGAGCGTTTTTCCTCTGCCATCCGGGACTATTTTGCCCGCTGGATCGAAGCGCTGCGCCGGGCGCTGATCCGCGCCGGCTGCGATGACGACGCCGCGCTTGCCGCCGCCGAAGAGGCAGTGTCCGGCATTCAAGGCGCGCTGGTGCTCTCGCGGGCGCTGGAAGACAGGGATATATTTGCCAGAACGATCAGCCGGCTGGCCGGAAGGCTGGCTGCAATGAAACGTGGGGATAGGCAATGGCCGCTGGCTCGGCAGAAGCGACGATACGGCAGATCGGACTACGGGTGAGGGATCAAAGACGGCCTCACCCGTCACGATTGTGTTTAGGCGTCGTTCTGAGAGGGCAGGCGGACCGGGCGCGGATGCTCGCGCTGCGTGCGCACCTGGCGCCACTCGTTTTCCATTTGGTCGACGATGTGCTGGGGGATCTTGGTCGGAGTTTCTGTGCTGGTTTGCATCTTATACCTCTTTTCCTCAGCAAGGATGTGCTTACGATTGATGCATCGCACAATAAAAACTGCGTGTAAATAAACCGGCGTCACACTTGAAACGATTAAATTAATTTCAATCGATTAAGCGGACGTTAACCACAACAGGCCTGCGAGAAGCGTATAATGACCGTCGCCTTCGACCGGCAATTCTTCTTCGATACCGTGCAGCTTTCGCTGTTCAAGGGCAGCCTCTCGCCGGGCCAGGTCGAAGGCATGAATGCTATCATCGACTACTGGGACGCGAACTTGGCTACCGCAGATCGGCGATGGCTGGCCTATATATTGGCCACCGCCTTTCATGAGACGGCCTACACGATGCAGCCTGTGCGCGAGACATTGGCGACAAGCGATTCCCGCGCCGTCGAGATACTCGAGACCGCCTTTGCGACCGGCCGGCTCTCCTGGGTGAAGTCGCCTTACTGGCGTGCGGATGAGGACGGCAAATGCTGGCTTGGCCGCGGGCTGGTGCAACTCACCCACAGGCGCAATTATGAGGCAATGAGCGAGATAACCGGTATCGATCTCGTTGCTCAGCCCGAGCGTGCCATGGAAATGGCGCCCGCCGTAACGATCCTGATCGAGGGCATGCTGCGTGGCAGCTTCACCAGCCACCGGCTCTGCGACCATCTCAATGACGAGAAGGAGGACTGGGTGAACGCGCGCCGCATCGTCAACGGCACCGACAGGGCGGAAAAGCTTGCCGAATATGGCCGAACCTTCCTCGCAGCGATCCGCCCCAGGGCCTGACGCGGCATTGTGGCCCGGTTGAAGGGCCACGCGGCGCGTGTTATCGCCCGGCCCAGGCCCAGAGAATTCAAGCCCAGAGAACTGCCACAGGAGTGCCGCGCGTGATCCGCCATATTGTCTTCTTCACCGTGCCGGAGGAAAACCGCGAGGCGGTGCGCAAGGGGCTTTCCATCCTGACAGGCATTCCGCATGCTCTGAAGCTGGAGATCGGCGAAAACGTCAAGACGGACCAGTGGGGCAACGCGATCGATTTCGTCGTCTACGGCGAATTCGAGAGCGAGGAAGCGCTCGCCGCCTATAAAGCGCATCCCGACTATGATCGCTCCACACGCACCGTAAAGCCGCTCCGCGATACCAGGATTGCGGCCGATTTCGACAGCGGCAAGGCAGTCACCCGGCCCCTGCAGAATTGACGGCAACGGTCGGGCCGCCCGGAAATTATCTAATACATTGAAAATGAATAAGTATTCTGCGGCGGCGGTTCATTTTGCCGTGCTTTCGGCGTAAGTCATTGATTCTGAATAAGTGACGCACCAAACATCGATCTTTTCTATAATAATTTCGTTCAGCAAACGCGGCCTCCGATTCTGAAATTCTTTACGCGTAAGTTGGGGGGTAAGTGGATCACTTATTCAGAATCAACGACTTAGCTCGAAAAACATGGCTTTAATGGGCTCATTTTGAAAATTCTTATTCAGATTCAAATAGATAGAGGGAATCCGGAATCGATGTCGGCTGCGGATGAATCGATCTGTGAAGGACCGGAAGCGCCTCTTGAGGGGAAAGCTGTAAATGATTCAAAAACCTAGCGGATCGGCCGCTCTCGACGCAGCATGAGCGGCTTTTGGCGGCTGATGGCAGAGTGGATTTTCGGCCTCCGGCCGGCGGGGCACTTTACCCGTTGCCGGTCAGGCCGGCTGCTCGCTCGGCTTGGCGCGGAGCACCAGGGCCATCAGCACCAGCACGAAAACCAGGGCGATGGCCGCAAGGACTGCGCCGGTAACGATCGTCGGGCCGGCGCCGATCCGGTCGAGGATGGCGGTGAAGATGACGGGTGCGATGGCGTTGGCAAGGTTCTGCGGCATCGACAGGCGCGCGGCCTGCAGCCCGTATTCCCTGGCCGAGAAGAGGGCGAGCGGCAGCAGCGCGCGGGCAACCGCAAGAACGCCGGAACCGAAACCGTAAAGCAGCACGAAGGTAACGAGCAGCGGCGTCGACGGCGAAACGAGAAATAGCATCAGAAAGCTGAAGAGCATCAGGCTGAGGCCCGTGACCGATGTCAGGATCGGATTGCCGCGCTTGCCGAGCAGCATGTCGAGCGCGCGCGCCGAAATGCCGATCACGCCGCGGGCCGAACCGAGCTGTAGGGCGAGGGCTGGCGATGCGCCGGTCTGACGGAAGATTTCGAGCAGCGATGGCGAAACGCCGAAGGTGATGAAGGTGGTGAGCGTGGTGCAGACGGCAATCAGCAGAAAGGCCTTGCGGCGGTCGGCCGGCGAAAGCGCCACCGGCGCTGTTTCGGCCGCTGCCCCCTGCATATGGCTGGCGACCGGCTTCGGCAGGCCGAAGAGATGCAGCGGCAGGCAGACGAAGAATTGCAGGCCGGCGGAGACGAGAAAAGTGATGCGCCAGCCGAAAGTCTCGTTGAGCAGCGTCAGGATCGGCCAGAAGATGGTCGCCGACAGACCGGTAAACAGCATGAGGATGGAGATGACCCGTTTGCCGTTTACCCCTTCGCGCTCCACGACCGCGGTATAGCACGGCGCGGAAAGGCCGAGCGCGCCGCCAAATCCGATCACGACCCAGGCGATGGCATAGGCAACGATATTTGTCGTGGCGGCAAGCAGCACCAGGCCGATCGCGAAGGTGATCGAGGAGGCGGCCAGCACTTTCGCCGCGCCGTAGCGGCCGAGCCAGCGCCCGGTCAACGGGCCGGCAAAGGCGCTGATCACCATCATGATGGTCAGTCCGGCAAAAATCGCTTCGTTGGGAAGCCCAAGTGAAGGCGCAATGACACGGCCCATGACGCCGAGCATGTCGAAGGTCGTGCCCCAGCCGATCAGCTGGGTGACTGCCAGCACGCCAACTGTCTGCGCCGTACGGAGAGAAAATGATGTTTGCATGATTCTGAAATGAAATGAAGAATGGCTGTAAAGCGATAGCAGTTTCAACCAGACGGCGAAAGGTTTGATCGACGGATGTCATGCGAATTTGACTGGCACCGAGATTTCGGTTGCGGCTGAAGGACATGCGCCCATCATTCAGGAATCACGCATATTTCGCGCTATAGTCGAGAATTGTTCTAAAAAACCTGCGTTACCGTGCATTCATTTGCCATTCAGGTCGCTTGAGTACATATTCGGAACAAGTTGGTATTACATTGAAAGCACGGACATGGCCTCTCTTCTGAGCGTCGCAGCACTGGCCGCCGGCCTGGCGGTTTCGGCGCCCTCGCCGGACGATACGCACACGCTTGTCCTGCGCGTGTCGGGCGATTGCAGCGCCGCGGCCCAGCAGGTCGTGGAGGAGACGGGCGGCCAGCTTCTTTCCGTGCAGCCGGTGGGCAATAGTTGCATCATAACCGTTCTCGTCCAGGGTAACGGCCAGCGTCCGCGCAAAGTGACGGTAAAGGTTCCGATGTAGGCGGAATCGGCTTATCAAGGTTCCAGTGATTTGCAGCGGAAGAAGGCGAAGCGATGCGCATTCTGGTAGTGGAAGACGACGTCAATCTGAACCGGCAGCTCAGCGACACGCTCAAAGAGGCGGGTTATGTCGTCGATCAGGCTTTCGATGGCGAGGAAGGGCATTTCCTCGGTGATACCGAGCCCTATGACGCGATCATCCTCGATATCGGCCTGCCTGAGATGGACGGCGTGACCGTGCTCGAAAAGTGGCGCGGCGCCGGCCGCACCATGCCGGTCCTGATCCTGACTGCCCGTGACCGCTGGAGCGACAAGGTCGCCGGCATCGATGCCGGCGCCGACGACTATGTGACCAAGCCTTTCCATGTCGAGGAGGTGCTTGCCCGCATCCGCGCACTGATCCGCCGTGCGGCAGGCCATGCCTCCTCGGAAATCATCTGTGGCCCGGTGCGGCTCGACACCAAGACTTCGAAGGCGATCGTCAACGGCGTGACATTGAAGCTCACCTCGCATGAATACCGGCTGCTTGCCTATCTCATGCATCACATGGGCGAGGTGGTCTCCCGCACGGAACTGGTCGAGCATATGTACGATCAGGATTTCGACCGCGATTCCAACACGATCGAGGTTTTCGTCGGACGCCTGCGCAAGAAGATGGGCGTCGATCTGATCGAAACGGTGCGCGGTCTTGGTTACCGCATCCAAGCGCCGACCAATGCGAATTAAGTCACTCACCGCACGCGTCCTGCTTCTGACCACGGTCTGGTCGACGGTGGCGCTGGTGGTGATCGGCCTGTTGATCTCGACGCTCTATAGACGTAGCGCGGAGCGCGGCTTTCAGGATCTGCTGCGTGCGCAGCTCTACAACGTCATCAATTCCGTGACGATCGGCGATCAGGGCGCTCTTTCGGGCAGTCCGCAGCTCGGTGACCTGCGCTTCGCCCAGCCGAAGACCGGCTGGTATTGGGTGGTGGAACCCCTCGGCACCTATACGACTGCGCCGCTCGTCTCGCCTTCACTGGGCTCGGCAACCATCCCCGTGCTGTCGGTCGTCGAAGCGCCGTTCGATAAGAATTACGAGCGCTATTATCAGGTAACGGACGCAGCCGGGAACCGCGTGCAGGTGGCAGAAACCGAAGTGGTGCTCGACACTGACGGCCGTGCGGCCCGCTTCCGCGTGACCGGCAATGTCGATGTCGTGGAAGATGATGTCCGCAATTTCTCTCACCGCCTCTATCTGGCGCTTGCCGGCTTCGGTGTGGGCAGTCTCATCGTCAATGCGCTCGCCATTCTCTATGGCCTCAAGCCGCTGGACAAGGCGCGGGCCGCCCTGGAGCGCATCCGCGCCGGCGAAAGCGAGCAGCTGAAGGGCGATTTCCCGCGCGAGATTCTGCCGCTTGCCAATGAGGTCAATGCGCTGATCGACAGCAACCGCCGCATCGTCGAGCGGGCGCGCATGCAGGTCGGCAATCTCGCCCATTCGCTGAAGACGCCGATCGCCGTGCTGCTTAATGAAGCCCGGGTGCTTGAGCGCTCGCATGGCGATCTCGTGCGCAACCAGGCCGAGGCCATGCAGGGCCAGGTGCAGTCCTATCTCAACCGCGCCCGCATCGCCGCCCAGCGCGAATCCGTCTTGGCGCGCACCGAGGCCGAACCGGCGCTGGAGCGGCTGGTGCGGGTCATGCGCCGCCTGAACGTCGAAACCGAATTCGAACTGATCGTCCAGCCGCCGCATCTGGCCGTCGCCATGGAGCAGCAGGATCTGGAGGAAACTGTCGGCAATCTCCTGGAAAACGCCGCGCGTTTCGCCAAGAGCAAGGTGCGTCTCTCGGCCGTCGAAGCCGGCGAGGACGTGAAGGGAATAGAAGCCAGCGCCAGAAAGCACTGGGTGGAGCTTTCCGTCGAGGACGACGGTCCGGGTCTGGAGCCTGACCAGATCCGCGAGGCTCTAAAGCGCGGCCGAAGACTGGATGAGAGCAAGCCCGGAACCGGTCTCGGCCTTTCCATCGTCACCGAGATTTCCAACGAATATCAGGGCCGGCTGGAGCTCTTTCGCGGGGAGTGGGGCGGGTTGAAAGCCAAGCTTATTCTGCCGGGTGTGACAAAGGATGTTGCATGAGCAACTGCTTGATGTCACAAAGATACTGGCAAATGTATAGCATGCTTTGCCTTAATGCTGACACGGGGACTCTGCACTTCGATCGGCTGATTTTGACACCCCTGATCGTGGTTCGATTGCAATGACTTTACGTTGGCAAGGCATGATCCTTTCTTCGCTGGCCGTCGCCGTTGCGCTCTCTGGCTGCACGACGACGAAGGGCGCCGCTACGCGCGGTCTTTTTGGCGGCGGTAAGCCCCCGGCTTCGGCCGCGTTCATCGCGGCATTGCAGGGCGGTATCGTCGCCCGCACCGGCGTGGAGCTTAGTGACAGCGACAAGCAGCGGGCGCTGGAAGCCGAATATCGTGCGCTCGAAGGTGCTGCCGTCGGACAGCCGGTCACCTGGACCGGCCGTGATGCGAAGGGCAGCGTCGTGGCAGCCGCACCGTATCAGGTCGGCTCGCAGAACTGCCGCCAGTACACTCACACAGTGACTGCCGATGGCAAGGACACGCTGGCGCGCGGTGCGGCCTGCCGCAACGAAGACGGTACCTGGTCGCCGCTCGGCTGAGCATTCTTGCCCGTTATCCTTGCGGCCAAAAGCCTCAAATCTTCGTCAACGAGGCATTGTCAGTTGGAATGAAGGCGCGCTTCAAGTAATTGGGCCGATATGCTGTTCTGGATTCTCGTGGCCTTTCTGACGGCGGCCGTCGCCGCCATTCTGCTTTACCCCCTTTTGCATGGGGGAAAGGCGGTCGAGGATACGCGTGCCGGAGAGGCCGCCGTCTATCGCGATCAATTGCGTGAGCTCGACCGGGATCTCTCAGGTGGCTTGATCAGCGCCGACGAGGCCGATTACGCCCGAGCCGAGATTGGCCGGCGCCTGATCGCGGTTTCCGGTGCTGCCCCGGCAGAAAAGCGGGGGTCTGCACGGCATCATCACCTGACCGAAGCCTTTATCGTTCTGCTCCTGCCGGTCATCGGGCTCTGTCTTTATATCAATACCGGCAGGCCCGACCTGCCGTCGCAGCCGCTAGAGGCGCGGCTTGCCAATCCCGGCAATGACATGGCCGTGCTCGTCGCCAAGGCGGAGCGTCATCTGGCGCAGAACCCCGATGACGGAAAGGGCTGGGATGTGCTGGCGCCGATTTATTTCGGCACCATGCGGCTCTCCGATGCCGAGACCGCTTATCGCAACGCCATTCGCCTGCTGGGGCCGAGCCCCGCCCGTCTCGACGGTCTTGCCGAAACGCTGATGGCAATCTCCGAAGGTGTGGTGACGGATGATGCGCGCAGGGCGCTGGAACAGTCGCTGACGCTCGAGCCGAACAACCCGCGTGCACGTTTCTATATTGCCTTGAGCCTGGAACAGGCGGGCAAGCCGGATGAGGCGCGGGAGGCCTTCGAGGCGCTGGCGAAGCAGTCACCCGCCGATGCGCCGTGGCTGCCGCTGGTCAACGAGCATATCGCCAGGAACGGGGGCATGGCGGTTACGCCTCCTGCTCAACCTGCCGCACAGCCGCCCGCTCTGGGCGGGCCGACGGAGCAGGATGTGGCGGCGGCTGATACTATGAGCACCGGCGATCGCCAGCAGATGATCCGTAGCATGGTGGAGGGCCTGGATGCCAAACTGTCTGCCGATCCCAACAATTTCGAGGGCTGGATGCGTCTTATCCGCTCCTACGCCGTTTTAGACGACAAGGATCGCGCCGCAACTGCCGTGAAGCGCGGAATTGCTGCCTTCCCGGCTTCGGGCGATCAGGGCAGGCAGCTTCTGGCGCTGGCGAGAGAACTCGGCATTGCCACTGAAGAATCAGGCGCCACCGAAGGATCGGTAGCGACGGAAGGAAAGAGTAAATGACGCGCAAGCAGAAACGTCTGGCGGTGATTGCCGGCGGCATGAGCTTCATTGCCGCTGCCGTGCTGCTCGTCATGTTCGCCTTCAGCCAGTCGGTCGCCTATTTCTACATGCCGGGCGATCTTGCCAACAATCCGGTGGCGCCCGGCACCCGCATCCGCCTCGGGGGGCTGGTCGGAGCAGGCAGCGTCATGCGCGGCGAGGGTTCGGTAGTGCGCTTTGCCGTCACCGATCCGAGCGGTGAGATCGTCAATGTCCGCTACCAGGGCATCTTGCCGGACCTGTTTCGCGAGGGGCAGGGGGTGGTGACTGAGGGAACGTTCGAGACCGGCAGCAACGTCTTTACCGCCGATACCGTCCTTGCCAAGCATGACGAGACCTATATGCCGAAGGAAGTAGCCGACAAGTTGAAGGCCGAGGGCCTGTGGCAGGAGGGCAAGGGAGCCGCACAGCAAGGTCAGGCAGCAAAAGGCCAGGAAGCCCAGGGGCAAGAGGTAAAAGCGACACGATGATCATCGAGATCGGCCACTATGCGCTGGTTCTGGCGCTCGCTACCGCGATCGTCTTGTCGCTCGTGCCCGTCATCGGCGCAAGGCGCGGCGATCAGGCGATGATGGATGTGGCGCCCTTGGGCTCCATCCTGCTCTTTGCCCTCGTCGCCTTCTCATTCGGCGTGCTCACCTATGCGCACGTCGTCTCCGACTTCTCGGTCCGCAACGTCTGGGAGAACTCGCATTCGCTGGTGCCGCTGATCTATAAATATTCCGGCGTCTGGGGCAATCATGAGGGATCGATGATGCTCTGGCTCCTGATCCTGTCGCTGTTCAGTGCGCTGGTGGCGCTCTTCGGCCGCAATCTGCCCGATAGGCTGAGGGCTAATGTTCTCTCGGTGCAGGCCTGGATCTCGGTCGCCTTCATCCTCTTCATCCTGCTGACCTCCAATCCGTTCGCCCGCCTCGATCCGGCCCCGGCCGAGGGCAAGGACCTGAACCCGGTGCTGCAGGATGTGGGCCTCGCCATCCATCCGCCGCTCCTCTATCTCGGTTATGTCGGCTTCTCGGTCTGCTTCTCCTTTGCCGTCGCCGCCCTCCTTGATGGCCGCATCGATGCCGCCTGGGCGCGCTGGGTGCGGCCCTGGACGCTGGCTGCCTGGACCTTCCTGACGCTTGGCATCGCCATGGGCTCCTATTGGGCCTATTACGAGCTCGGCTGGGGCGGCTGGTGGTTCTGGGATCCGGTGGAAAACGCCTCCTTCATGCCGTGGCTTGCCGGCACCGCACTTCTGCACTCGGCGCTCGTCATGGAAAAGCGCGAGGCCTTGAAGATCTGGACGGTGCTTCTTGCCATCCTCACCTTCTCGCTGTCGCTGATGGGCACCTTCCTGGTGCGCTCCGGCGTGCTGACTTCCGTCCATGCTTTCGCCAGCGACCCGAGCCGCGGCGTCTTCATCCTTTGCATCCTCCTGATCTTCATCGGCGGGGCGCTGTCGGTCTTTGCCTTCCGCGCGCCCCTCCTGTCGGCCGGTGGGCTGTTTGCGCCGATCTCGCGCGAGGGGGCGCTCGTCGTCAACAACCTGATCCTGACGGTTGCTTGCGGCACGGTCCTGACCGGCACGCTCTATCCGCTGGTCCTGGAGACGCTGACCGGCGACAAGATTTCGGTCGGCCCGCCCTTCTTCAACCTGACCTTCGGCCTGCTGATGGCGCCGCTTCTGGTCATCGTGCCCTTCGGACCGCTGCTTTCCTGGAAGCGCGGCGACCTGCTCGGCGCCCTTCAGCGGCTCTACGTCGTCGCCGGTCTCGCTTTCGTCGCAGCGCTGGTCTTCTTCTATATCGAACATGGCGGGCCGGTCATGGCCGTGCTTGGCCTTGCTGCCGGCCTGTTCCTGATCCTGGGCGCTGTTGCCGATCTCTGGTATCGCGCCGGTATCGGCAAGGTGAAGGCGGATATCGCCTGGCGACGCTTGACCGGTCTGCCACGCTCGGCCTTCGGCACGGCATTGGCCCATGCCGGGCTTGGCATCACCGTGCTGGGTATCGTGGCGGTCACGACCTTTGAGACCGAGCACGTGGTCGAGATGAAGCAGGGCCAGTCGACGGAGGCCGGCGGCTACAGCATCGTCTTCGACGGCATGCAGCCGGCGACCGGCCCGAACTATACCGAGGAGCGCGGCCACTTCTCGATCCGCCGGGCCGGTGCCGAGGTCGCCGATGTCTGGTCGGCCAAGCGGCTCTATAGCGCAAGGCAGATGCCGACGACGGAGGCCGGCATCCTGACCTTCGGGCTCAGTCAGCTCTATGTCTCGCTCGGTGATGCCAC
This sequence comes from Rhizobium sp. BK650, assembly GCF_014195325.1. Lineage (GTDB taxonomy): Bacteria > Pseudomonadota > Alphaproteobacteria > Rhizobiales > Rhizobiaceae > Rhizobium. The sequence goes on from NZ_JACIBK010000004.1 coordinate 74,441, forward strand.
GAAGGATGGCGGCATCGTCGTGCGCATCTGGTGGAAGCCGTTCATTCTCTGCATCTGGGGCGGGGCGCTGGTCATGGCGACAGGCGGCTTCGTGTCGCTGACCGACCGGCGCCTGCGTGTCGGCGCGCCGAGCAGGAAGGGGAAACCAGCCAAGCCGGCAGCACCTGCGATGGAGCCGGCGGAATGAGGCGCCATCCCCAACCTCCCTCATTCCTGTGCTTGTCGCAGGAATCCAGCGTGCCCAAGTCCTTGGGCACGGGAGACTCATTCAATTTTGGAAGTGATTCATTCACGGCGCGGACGCGCCGTGGCTGGATTCCTGTGACAAGCACAGGAATGAGGGGAGGAGAGGCTCGGCGCATCTCGCAAATGTCGCGGTGTCTCTCACGCTTGCTTGTCGTCCTGTTCGTCCTCTTCACGCCCCTCTCGGCTTTCGCCGTCAACCCGGACGAGATGCTCTCCGACCCGGCCCTGGAAGGCCGCGCCCGGACCCTGTCGGCGGAACTGCGCTGCATGGTCTGCCAGAACCAGTCGATCGACGATTCCAATGCCGATCTCGCCAAGGATCTGCGCCTTCTTGTGCGCGAGCGCATCACCGATGGCGACAGCGATGAGCAGGTGCTGAACTATATCGTCTCGCGCTACGGCGAATTCGTGCTGCTGAAGCCGCGCTTCAGCCTGCGCACGCTGTTGCTCTGGGGTGCTCCCGTGCTGCTGATCCTCGCAGGCGGCGTCTCCCTCATCGCCTTTGCCCGCAGGCGAGCCGGCAAACCCACCGGCAGCAAGCTGACCGCCGAAGAACAGGCAAAGCTCGACGAACTGCTGGAAAAGTAAAAGCCATTCCGCCGCAGAGGCCGCGGAATTGCTGATCTTCAAGACTTCCGATAGGGAAACAGCGCCCGCACGGCGGGATCGCGCAGCCACAATCCGCCCCACATGAACAGGCCGAGATAGATGCTGAACAGGATATGGCTGAAGAGCGGGCTCCCGGCGCGGATCTGTGTCGCCATGGCTCCACCGAGCAGCCCCATCATCAGCATCGCCCCGAAGACGCTCGTCTGCGGGATGAGATAGAGCACGAGACAGGTGAGCTCGATCAGGCCGATCATCAATACATAGCCGTTCGGCCATCCGAGCTGGGTCATCGTTTCCTCGGCGACCGGCAGGCCCAGAAGTTTGGGCGCGATCGACGCGCCGAGCATGAAGAGCGCGAAAAGCGCGGTCAGCACGCGACCGGTCCAGATCATGGCCCTTTCGCTCATGGCTGACCTGCCGGGATCGTATTGACCATCCAGGGTGTGCCAAAGCGATCGGTGAACATGCCGAAGCCCGGCGACCAGAACGTCGCGTTGAAGGGCATGGTCACCTTGCCGCCTTCCGAGAGCGCGTCGAAGACCCGCCTGGTCTCTGCCGCATCCTCGCTGTGATAGGTGGCGCTGAAGCCTCCCATATCCTCCTGATATCCGGGAGGCGCGTCACAGCCCATCAGGGACTGGTCGCCGACATCGAGCCAGGCATGCATGATCTTGTCCTTGAAAGACGGATCGATCGGCATGTCGCCGGGCGCCTCGGCGAAGGTAAACATGCCGTTCAGCTTGCCACCCAGCACCTTGGCGTAGAATTCGAAGGCCTGACGGCATTCGCCTTTGAACACGAGATTCGTTACGAGTTTCATGGTCCTCACTCCCTTTGATGTCCCTGCGTTGCAATCCAGCTTTCCAGTCTGCCGAAGGTGCTTTCCCAGCCATATCTGTGTCCGAAAAGGCTCTCTTCGGATTTCAGGTCCGCATGAGTGAAATCCATCCGCGTGCGGCCGTCGGCCAATTCCTCGAAGACGACGGTCACCAGTGTCCCGACCGGCTCGCCATCCTCATGCGAGTTCTCCCACTGAAAGGTGAAGGAGAGGCGCGATGGCTCTTCGATCTCCCTGTAGACGCCGCTCTGCCACAGCAGGCGGCCATCTTCCGCATTCTTCAGGCATGCCCTGTAGGTGCCACCGATGCGCAGATCCTGCACGACGCTGACGGCCGGCCATTCGACGGGACCGAGCCAGGCGACGACCATCTCCGGCCGTGTCCAGGCGGCCCATAGGAGAGCACGTGGTGCATTGAATATCCGCTGCATATGCAATGTGGGGCGCGATAGCTGATCGGCCATGATATTCCCCTTGTCGTGATTGAAAATGCGGGTCGACGGTCAGTTGCGAGGGTCGCTGTCGTCCGTTCTCTGGATTTTTTGCAGGTAGCCGTCCAACCGGTCGAAGCTCGATTCCCAGAAGCGCCGGAATTGCTCCAGCCAGTCGGCAATGCTCTTCATGGCCATCGGCTCAAGCTTGGCCGGCCGCCATTGGGCCTCCTTGCCCCGGCTGATGAGGCCAGCCTTTTCCAGCACCTTCAGATGCTTCGAGACGGCCGGAAGGCTCATGTCGAAGGGGGCTGCGAGCTCGTTGACCGAAGCCTCGCCCTCGGCCAGCCGCGCGATGATCGCCCGGCGCGTGGGGTCTGCAAGGGCTGCGAAAGCGGCGCTGAGAGTATCGGTCTGCATGATGTGCCTCGTATATAACCCTATGGTTAAATACACGTTGTAGCTTCTACTGTCAACCGATCGGTTAAATGCGCATCTGCGAATTGGCTTCGCCCCGGCGTGCAGCCAAAGAATGTCAGGACATTACGAATTTTTCATGGGCCGGACAGTTCGCAGTAAGGTCTGGCGTCCTATATCTCGATCATTCACGGATCCGGCATCGCCCGGAACGAGATCTGAACAAGAAGAGAAGGTGCTCTCATGCTCAAAAATTTCCGCGGACGTCCGTCCCTCAAAACGGTGCTTCAGGCATCCACCGTTGCAGGTCTGGCAGCCGCCGTGCTTGCAACCGGTATCCCGGTCGAGGTTTCCCGTTCCTACGCAGAGGCTGTCAATGTCCAGTCTCCCTCGGTTCCAAGCTTCGCCAATGTCGTTGACGCCGTCTCCCCCGCCGTCGTTTCCGTTCGCGTCGAAAGCCGCGTCAAGCCGGCTTCCGATGATGGCGACGGTTTTTCCTTCGATTTCAATGGCCGTGGCTTTGATGATCTGCCGGACGCGCTGAAGCCGTTCTTCCGCCAGTTCGGCGAGCAGCAGAAGGGCCAGAACCAGCAGCGCCGTTTCGGCCATCAGGGTGAGGGCCGTCTGCGCCCGGTCGCTCAGGGTTCGGGCTTCTTCATCAGCGAAGATGGCTACATCGTTACCAACAATCACGTCGTGTCCGACGGCTCGGCATTCGTCGCCGTCATGAATGACGGTACCGAGCTCGACGCCAAGCTGATCGGCAAGGACCCCCGCACCGACCTCGCAGTGCTGAAGGTCGACGGCAAAGGTCGCAAGTTCACCTATGTCAATTGGGCCGATGACAACAAGGTCCGCGTCGGTGACTGGGTCGTCGCCGTCGGTAATCCCTTCGGCCTCGGCGGCACGGTGACGGCCGGCATCATTTCGGCCCGCGGCCGCGATATCGGCTCCGGTCCCTATGACGATTACCTGCAGGTCGACGCAGCCGTGAATCGCGGTAACTCCGGTGGCCCGACCTTCAACCTCAACGGTCAAGTCGTCGGCATCAACACCGCGATCTTTTCGCCGTCGGGCGGCAGCGTCGGTATCGCCTTCGCAATCCCGGCCTCCACCGCCAAGGATGTCGTCGCCGACCTGATGAAGGACGGTACGGTTTCGCGCGGTTACCTCGGCGTACAGATCCAGCCGGTCACCAAGGATATCGCCGACTCCCTCGGCCTCTCCGAAGCGAGCGGCGCTCTGGTCGTTTCCGCACAGGATGGCACGCCGGGCCAGAAGGCCGGCATGAAGACCGGTGACGTCGTCACCGCCGTCAACGGCGAACCGGTCAAGGATGCCCGTGATCTCAGCCGTCGCATCGGCGCGATGACGCCGGGCAGCAAGGTCGAGCTTTCGGTATGGCGTTCCGGCAAGGCCCAGTCCGTGACCGTCGAGCTCGGCACGCTGCCGGCTGACCAGCAGGCTTCCGCCGACGATAACAGCGACCAGCAGCAGCCGGCCCAGCCGCCGGCTTCCGAGAAGGCGCTTGCCGATCTCGGCCTGACGGTCGGCCCGTCGGATGACGGCAAGGGCCTCGCCATCACCGGCATCGATCCGAATTCGGATGCTGCCGACAAGGGCATCAAGGAAGGCGAGACCATCACCTCGGTCAACAACCAGCAGGTCTCCAGCGCTGACGATGTCGTCCGCGTCATCAACCAGGCCAAGAAGGACGGCCGCACCCGCGCGCTGTTCCAGATCCAGTCGAAGGAAGGCAGCCGCTTCGTCGCTCTTCCGATCAACGGCCAGGGCTGATCTTCTGCCCCAGACGATGGAGCCGCGCAGATGCTGCGCGGCTCCGGATTTCCGCTTCTGTCAAATTATTTAAGTCTGCCGAATTCTTCACAGCTGCCAAATTCTTCAATTATGAAGGACGCCCGCAATGACCTCTGCACCACAGGAAAACGCTTTCAGCCTTGCCGAAAAGCAGCCGGAGGGTAATGTCGGCCGAATGAAGATTCTCATCATCGAAGACGATCTGGAGGCGGCGGTCTATCTCACGAAAGCCTTTCGTGAGGCGGGCATTGTTGCCGACCATGCGAGCGACGGCGAAAGCGGTCTCTTCATGGGGTCGGAAAATACCTACGACGTCATCGTCATCGATCGCATGCTGCCGCGCCGCGATGGTCTCTCCGTCATCAGCGAACTGCGCCGCAAGGGTATCCACACCCCCGTTCTCATTCTTTCTGCCTTGGGCCAGGTCGACGACCGCGTGACCGGTTTGCGCGCCGGCGGCGACGATTACCTCCCGAAGCCTTACGCTTTCAGTGAGCTGCTCGCCCGTGTCGAAGTGCTCGGCCGCCGCAAGGGCACGCCGGATCAGGAGGTCGTCTACCGTGTCGGCGATCTCGAGCTCGACCGCCTCTCGCATGAGGTCCGCCGCGGCGGCAAGGAAATCCCGCTGCAGCCGCGCGAATTCCGCCTGCTGGAATATCTCATGAAGAATGCCGGCCAGGTGGTGACTCGCACCATGCTGCTCGAAAATGTCTGGGATTACCATTTCGATCCGCAGACCAATGTCATTGACGTGCATGTCTCGCGCCTGCGCTCCAAGATCGAGAAAGACTTCAGCCAGCCCCTGCTGAAGACGATCCGCGGCGCGGGTTACATGATCAAGGACGAGGGATGAGCCGTTTCTGGGTTCTCTTCAAGTCCACAGCAGTCCGTCTTTCGGCTCTTTATATCCTGCTCTTTTCGATCTGCGCCGCAACGCTCGTCTTCTATGTGACGGCGATGTCCCAGCGGCTGTTGACCGGCCAGATCCGCGAGGCGGTCGCTCAGGAAGTGACGCAGGTCCAGCGTGCCTATGATGCCGGCGGCATGAACCTGCTGCTGCGCACGATGGAGCGCCGCGCCCGCCAGCCGGGCGCCAATCTCTATCTCATCGCCGGCCCCTCGGGCGATATCCTCGCCGGCAACGTCGCCTCCGTGCAGCCGGGAGTTTTCGAGGAACAGGGCTGGACCTCGATACCCTTCACGTATCAGCGCTATACCGACAACGGTTTGGTCCGGCATACGGCGATCGCCAATATCTTCGTTCTCGATAACGGCTTGCGGGTGCTGATCGGCCGTGACCTGGGCGAGCCCGAACGCTTCCGCGTCCTGGTGCGCCAGGCGCTGATGATCGCGCTTGCGATCATGGGCCTCGGCGCCATCATCATCTGGTTCGGCATTGGCCGTAATGCCTTGAAGCGTATCGACCGCATGTCCGACGCCGGCAAGAAGATCATGGCCGGCGATCTCTCGCAGCGCCTGCCGGTCGGTGGCTCGGGCGACGAATTCGACCGCCTTTCCATCTCGCTCAATACCATGCTGGAACGCATCGAGAAGCTGAACGAGGGGCTTCGGCAGGTCTCCGATAATATCGCCCACGACTTGAAGACGCCTCTGACGCGACTGCGCAACAAGGCCGCCGATGCGCTTGACATCGAGGACGGCGAAGTGCGCCGCGGCGCGCTGGAAGGCATCATCTCCGAATCCGACCAGCTCATCCGCACCTTCAACGCTCTTCTGATGATCTCCCGCGTCGAGGCAGGTTCCGTCGCCGCCGAGATGTCGCCGATCGAGTTGTCTGCCATCGTTGCCGATAGCGCCGAACTTTATGAGCCCGTCGCCGACGAGGCCGGCATGGCGCTGACCTCGGAGATCGAGCCTGATATCGAGATTCAGGGCAACCGCGAACTGATCGGACAGGCGATCTTCAATCTGCTCGACAACGCGATCAAATATTCTGCCGATGCCGAAGGGGCAGGCTCCGTCTCCGTGAAGCTCGCCCGCCGCCCCGACGGTATCTGCCTTTCCGTCGCCGATCACGGCCCTGGCGTCCCGGCCGACCGCCGCGAGGATGTGCTGAAGCGCTTCGTGCGACTGGATGAAAGCCGCTCGAAACCCGGCACCGGCCTCGGCCTTTCGCTGGTGGAGGCGATCATGGAGCTGCATGGCGGCACACTGGAACTATCCGACACCGAGCCCGGCCATGCGGAGCGTCCGGGCCTCACCGTCAGCATGCTTTTCCCTGCTAAGGCTGCCTGATTTTCCTTGTTATTTTCATATTGGCGCTTTCGTCTCGAGGCCCTAGTTTAATGTCGCATTGCGGCATGGCAGGGAGAGCGAATGCTGACGAAATCGAAGCACGGGCTGAAGGATGTGGCCGAAGGACTTCTGCGGCCACTAAGCCAGGCGGAACTGAAAGCGGCGCTGGTTGACCTGCAGGATATCGGCAAGAGCGAGCCTGTTGTCGCCAACATGCTGGAGGCCGGGGGGGCGCTGCGCGATTTCATCGCCGCCGCCATGACGCTTTCTCCCTACTTGCGTGAGATCGCCAACCTCGATCCGTCCATTCTCGCCTCAGCCATTACCGATCCGCTGGAACCGCAGATCGAGGTGCTGATTTCAGAGGCGCGCGATTGCTGGAAGCCGGATGGCGGGGGAACTACGCCCGGTGAAAGTCAGGTGATGACGAAGCTGCGAATCGTCAAGCGCAGGGTGGCCTTCCTCGTGGCCCTTGCCGATCTCGCCCGCATCGTCGACGGTCGGGCGACGACCGGCTGGCTCAGCGAACTGGCCGAGGCCTCTGTGGAGGCCGCCATCAATCACTTGCTGTTGTCGACGCATGAAAGCGGCAAGCTAATACTGAACAATGTCGCAGCCCCCAGCGAAGGCTCTGGCCTGATCGTTCTCGGCATGGGCAAACTCGGTGCCTGCGAGCTCAACTATTCCTCCGATATCGACCTTGTCGTGTTCTTCGATGAAGAAGCCGGCATCGTGCCGGATCCTGACGATGCGATCGAGATTTTCCCACGCATGATGCGGCGCCTGGTGCGTATCCTGCAGGAGCGCACGGCGGATGGTTATGTCTTCCGCACCGATTTGAGGCTGCGGCCGGACCCCGGCTCGACACCGCTCGCCATCCCCGTCGATGCTGCCATGATCTATTACGAAGGCAGGGGGCAGAACTGGGAGCGGGCGGCTTTCATCAAGGCCCGCCCGGTCGCCGGCGATATTGCGGCCGGCGAGCAGTTCCTGCGCGGCCTCATCCCCTTCGTCTTCCGCAAATATCTCGATTATGCGGCGATATCAGACATCCACTCCATCAAGCGGCAGATCCATGCCCACAAGGGCCATGGCGCGATCGCGGTCAAGGGTCACAACGTCAAGCTCGGTCGCGGCGGCATCCGCGAAATCGAATTCTTCGTTCAGACCCAGCAATTGATTGCCGGCGGGCGCATGCCTGCGCTGCGCTCCCGCGTGACCGAGGAGACGCTCGCCGAACTCACAAGGGCAAAGTGGATCGACGCGGAGACGCGCGACGAGCTGACCAAGGCCTATTGGTTCCTGAGGGATGTCGAGCACCGCATCCAGATGGTGCGCGACGAGCAGACCCACCTTCTGCCGGAAACCGACAGCGAACTGAAGCGCATCGCCTTCATGATGGGCTTTACCGATACGCCCAGTTTTTCCGAGCGGCTGGTCGAGGTCTTGAAAACGGTCGAGCGGCGTTATGCCGACCTCTTCGAACAGGAAACAAAGCTCTCCGTTGGAACAGGCAATCTCGTCTTCACCGGCCAGGGGGACGATCCCGATACGCTGGAGACGTTGAAGAAACTCGGCTTCGAACGCCCCTCGGATATTTCGCGCATCATCCGCACCTGGCATTACGGTCGCTATCGCGCCACGCAATCGGTCGAGGCGCGCGAACGTCTGACGGAGCTGGCGCCCGAACTCCTGCGCGTCTTCGGCGAAAGCAAGCGGGCCGACGAGGCGCTGTTACGCTTCGACAGCTTCATTTCCGGCCTGCCGTCAGGCATCCAGCTCTTCTCGCTGCTCGGCAGCAATCCGGCACTGCTTTCCCTCATCGTCAACATCATGTCCTCGGCACCGAAGCTGGCGGAGGTCATCGCCGCCCGCCCGCATGTCTTCGACGGCATGCTCGATCCCGGCCTGATGGCCGAGCTGCCGACGCGTGACTACCTCGGCGAGCGCCTGAAGGCTTCGCTGGTGCAGGCCCGGCATTACGAAGAAGTGCTGGACCGGCTGCGCATCTTCGCGTCGGAACAGCGCTTCCTGATCGGCATCCGTCTGCTGACCGGGGCAATCAATGGCGACATGGCCGCGCGCGCCTTCACCCATCTGGCCGACCTTATCATCGAAGCCGCGCTGGGTGCGGTCATGAACGAGATACGCGCAGCCCACGGCGACTATCCGGGCGGGCGGATCGCCATTGCCGGCATGGGCAAGCTCGGCAGTTTCGAGCTGACGGCAGGCTCCGATATCGACCTCATCCTGCTCTATGATTACGACGATGCGTCAGCCGAGTCCGACGGCGCAAAGCCGCTCGATGCGACGCGCTACTTCACCCGCATCACCCAGCGCCTGATCGCCGCTTTCTCCGCCCCGACGGCCGAAGGCGTGCTCTATGAAGTCGACATGCGTCTTCGCCCCTCCGGCAACAAGGGGCCGGTCGCCACCCGCATCAATGCCTTCGGCAAGTACCAGCGCGAAGAGGCCTGGACCTGGGAGCACATGGCGCTCTCCCGCGCCCGGCTGATCTGCGGCGATCAAAGCCTGATCGGCGAGGCCGAAAGCATCATCGCAGACGTCCTGTCGAAGAAGCGCGACATCGCCAAGGTCGCACATGATGTCGCCGAGATGCGCGAACTGATCGAAAAAGAGAAGGCGCCTGATAACGCCTGGGACCTCAAGCTCATCCCAGGCGGCGTCGTCGATATCGAGTTCATCGCTCAATATCTGGCGCTGATCGCCCCGGCAAAGGGCGTCGGTATCAGCGTGAATGGCCTTACCACGGGGGCAGCCCTGAAAGTACTTGGTGACAAGCTGATTGCCTCAGCCGACCTCGACACCTGCCTTGAGGCTTTCGCGCTCTATACCGAGCTTTCGCAGCTCATCCGGCTCTGCATCGATGCGCACTTCGAACCGAAGGAGGCGCCCGCCGGCCTCATCGAGCTCGTCTGCCGCGCCGGCGATTGCCCCGATATCAAGTCGCTCGAAGGCGAGGTGAAGCGCCTTTCGAAAGCGGTCAGGAAGATATTCCTTGGTGTCGTGAAGGCCTGATAGCGTCGCGGGAAATCTGCGGGATTGTCGATGTGGCAATTGCCTGACAGACTGCCGCCTCAACTATCGGGAGACGGAAGATGAAGAGCTTCAACTTGGCACTGGCGCCACAGCAACTCTGGCAGGCGATCAACCCATGGAAATTTTACCAGCAGGGATCGCAGATCGGTTTCGTCAACATCGACCTTGGCTCGACGCCGGCGCCCGAAACGGAACAGGCGATTCTGGACGAGGTCGGGAGCTATGGTCGGCAGATCGGCCGTATCGGCGATGCGCTGGAGGTGCTGCTGAAACATGTTTCGTTGGACAACCTTTCGCAAGACGAACAGGACGCCCTGTCCGTTCTCAAAGGTCAGCTTGCCGAAATCAGACGGATAAAGGAAAGACAGGGTCGAAAACAGTCCCACGATCACTCAGTTCGACGCGCAAGTGATTTGGCCGTCATTGGAAAAGGTGCCTGAAAAGCTCCCAGCTGGGGCCTTTGTCCTGTTTGACTACTAAACCGCATCCGGAATGCGCAGCGAGATCACCGTGCCCACCGCTTCGCGCGAGCGGATCTTCATGCTGCCGCCATGAAGCTGGGTCAGCGAGCGGGAAATGGCGAGGCCGAGACCGGAGCCGCCCTTGCTCTTGGCATACTGGCTCTGCACCTGCTCGAAGGGCTGGCCGATCTTGATCAGCGCTGTCCGGGGAATGCCGATGCCGGTATCGGCGATGGTGACCATGACACCATCGGTGACGCGCCGGGTGCGAACGGCAATGCGTCCGCCTTCATTCGTAAACTTCACGGCATTGGAGAGCAGGTTCAGCAGCACCTGCTTCATCGCCCGGCGATCGGCCATCAGCGTCATGCCTGAGGATATGCGCTGCTCGATGACGATGTTCTTCTCTGCTGCCGGAATGGCGGTGAAGCGCAGGCTTTCCTCGATCAGCGGCGCAAGGTCGGTGGGCTCGCGCGACAGCAGCATGTGGCCTGCCTCGATCTTCGACATGTCGAGAATGTCGTTGATGACGTTGAGCAGATGCTTGCCGCTGTCATGGATATCGCGGGCATATTCATTGTACTTGGCTGAGCCGAGCGGCCCGAACATCTGGTTCTGCAGGATTTCGGAGAAGCCGAGGATGGCGTTGAGCGGTGTGCGCAGCTCATGCGACATGTTGGCGAGGAATTCCGATTTCGCCTTGTTGGCCGCTTCCGCGCGCTCCTTCTCCGCCAGATAGTTGGAGTTGGCGGTCGAAAGCTCTGCCTTCTGCGTTTCCAGCGTCTGGCGGGAGGCGGAGAGATCGTTGATCGTCGCCATCAGCCGGCGCTCGGATTCGCGCAGGCGCTCCTGGTGGCGCTTCAAGAGCGTGATGTCGGTGCCGACGGAAACGCGGCCCCCGTCGCGGGTGCGCCGCTCGTTGATCTGCAGCCAGCGCTCGTCGGCAAGCTGCACCTCCGTCGTGCGCGAATAGCCGGATCCGTCGGCATCGGCGATACGCCGCTCGATGACGGGACGGGCTGCGGCGGCATGGACGACAGTGCGCTCGGTGCCCGGCACCAGCACGCTGTCGGGAAGGCCATAGGCCTGCTGGAAATGCGTGTTGCACATGACGAGCCGGTCGTTCTTGTCCCACAGCACGAAGGCTTCCGACGTGCACTCGATGGCATCGGCCAGGCGTTGGTCGGCCTCGGCATAACGTTGCGCCAGCCGATGCTGCTCGGTCACGTCCATGGCGATGCCGATCATGTGCATGCGGCCGGAATGGCTGCGGATGACCTGGGCTCGGGCGCGCATCCAGACGTAATGGCCGCTCGCATGGCGCATGCGGAAGATCTGATCGACCTGGCCGGAGCTGCCCTTGGCGATGGCCCGGGCGATCTCATGCAATCCGTTATCTTCGGGATGCATCAGGCGGGCCGCATCGGCAAAGCCCATCGTCTTATCCGAGCCGGCAAGCCCGAGCATGTCGTACATCGAGCGCGACCAGAAGAATTCGCGGTTGTGGAAATCGAAATCCCAGAGGCCGCAGCGGCCGCGCGACAGCGCGGTTTCGACCCTGATATTCGATTCCAGGAAGATATTGTCGGCATCGCGCGCCCGCTTCACCTGCATATAGTAGGCGTAGAGGATGACCAGCAGGATGGAGGAGATGCCGGCAAACAGCGTGACGTTGAGCGTCAGCTCCTCGCGCCAGAGTCGGTTGATCTCGTTGAGCGACGTGGCGGAAATGATATAGCCGCCGGCGGTGCCCACCAGGGCGATTTCGGCATAGTGCAGCTCGCCGCCGATGCTCGTCTCGATGACATCGGTGCGGTCGCCGAACCGGCGGATAGCAGAGATCTCCGGAAAGAGGGTCGAGACATCGGCACCGACATAGGCGGCCCCTGCCGCCGTTGCTGCAAAGACCTTCCCGCCAGCCTGCACGAGAAGCACGAAGCCGCCGTTTTCCAGCCGGTCCTGCGGCAGGAATTTCGCAAGCCGCGTCTGCGCTTCCACCGCATCGCCGCTGTCGAACAGATCGGCCGCATCGGCAAAGATGGCGGCCGCCGTCACGGCGGAAAGCGCCGTCGCATGGCGCGCGGAAGCCTCCATGCGGCTGTATTCGCTGACCATGCCGAAGAAGTGCGAGGCGGCCACGACCGCAAGGAAGGCGACGATCAGAACCGGGATCGTGCGCTTCAGTAGAAGCTCAGCCTTCGGCAGGTGGCGCAGCAGAGGTTCGGGAGCGCTTGCGGCCTGCCCGGACAGGCTGTCGCGCCAGGCCTTGACCCCGGCAAAATCGACACGCAGCCGTCCTTCGGCCACGGTTGCCCGTCGCACGTCCACCATCTCTGAACCTTGTCCCCTCGTGTGATTCGCGCGCCGCTCGCTCGAACTACACGTATGGAATCATGCGTGATTCGCCTTGTCCAGAGCCGGTGGTAAAAATTTGTTAACCATTTGTGATTGCTGGATTTCCAGGAAGATTCGCAAATCGAGCGCCTGGCTGTTTTCAAGATGGAGACAGCCAGGCCGCAAATCACTTGCGAAAATCATCCCTTAAGAGTCCGCTCGACGATATCGCGGACATCGGTCGAAAGGCTGTCGGAGTTTTCGATTTCGATAAGGGCCGAACGCGCGTGATCGGCGCGGACTGGTTCCAAAGAACGCCAGGAACGCATCGAGGTCAGGAGGCGGGCGGCAAGCTGCGGGTTGCGCTGGTCGATATCGAGGATCTGGGCTGCCAGGAACCGGTAGCCTTCGCCGTCGGCGCAGCCGAAGCCGGTCGGATTACCGAAGGCGAAAGTGCCGACCAGCGATCGCATGCGGTTCGGGTTGGTGCGCTTGAAGAGCGGGTTTTCCATCAGTGCCTTGACGCGATCGAGCGCGGCCTGGCCGGGAATGCCGGCCTGGATCGCGAACCACTTGTCGACGACGAGCGCATTTTCCTGGAAACGGCTGCGGAAGGTTTCAAGCGCCGCCTTGGCCTCTGCGCTGTCGGGGAAGCGATGAGCGAGGATGGTCAGCGCATGGCTGAGATCCGTCATGTTGTTGGCCCCGTCGAAGGCAGCCTTGGCGCGATCGGCGCTGCCTTCGGCATAGGAGAGATAGGTTAGCGCAGCGTTGCGCAGTGCGCGGCGGCCGGCGCTTTTGGCATCCGGGCTGAATTGGCCCGGCGTGGTCATTGCGTCGTAAAGGGCTGCGAAGGTGGCTTTGCCGGCTTCGGCGATCTGTTTCATGATCGCCTGACGGCCCGCATGCACGGCGTCGGGATCGATGTTGCTGCCGAGCTCGCGGGCAATGTCGGATTCGCTCGGCAAGGCCAGCGCCTGGGCGCGGAAGGCGGGTTCGAGGCTTTCATCCGCGGCCGCTGCAATCAGCGTATCGACGAAGGTCTGTTCGCAGACGATTGCGGCGCCCTCGCGGGCATCGCGCGCAGCCTTCAAGAGGTTAGGTAGCGCCAGATCCGTCAGCGCCTGCCAGCGGGCGAAATGATCCGTCTCGTAGCGGGCGAGCAGAGCGAGATCGGCCGGGCTCTGGTCGAAATGCAGGTTGATCGGTGCGGAGAAGCTGCGGTTGATCGAAACGACAGGACGCGAGCCGATGCCGTGGAAGACGGCCGTCTGCGTGCGGGCGGTCAGGTGCAGCACCTCGCCGGCATATTCGGCGCCATCGACGGTAGCGGGCTCGATCTTCGAACCGTCTTCGGCAAAGAGTGCCAGGCTCAGCGGGATATGCATCGGCTCCTTGGTCGGCTGGCCGGGGGTGGCGGGGATCATCTGTTCCAGCGCGAGGCTGAACGTCTTGGCAGCCGCGTCATAGGCGCCGGAAGCGGTCACCAGCGGCGTACCGGCTTGATGGTACCAGAGTGAGAACTGCGCGAGGTCGCGGCCGCTCGCATCCTCGAAGCATTTGACGAAATCCTCGATCGTGACGGCCTGGCCGTCATGGCGGTCGAAATAGAGGTCCATGCCCTTCTTGAAGGTCTCGCGGCCGAGCAGGGTCGCGATCATGCGCGTGACTTCGCTGCCCTTCTCATAGACCGTCGTCGTATAGAAGTTGTTGATCTCGCGATATTTGGTCGGGCGCACCGGATGGGCGAGGGGGCCGCCGTCTTCCGGGAACTGCTCGGATTTCAGATGACGCACTTCGGCGATGCGCTTGACCGGGCGCGAGCGCTGGTCCGACGAGAATTCGTGGTCGCGGTAAACCGTCAGGCCTTCCTTGAGGCAGAGCTGGAACCAGTCGCGGCAGGTTATGCGGTTGCCGGTCCAGTTGTGGAAATACTCATGCGCGATGATCGCCTCGATATTGGCGTAATCGGCATCGGTCGCCGTCTCGGGATCGGCGAGCACGTATTTGTCGTTGAAGACGTTGAGGCCCTTGTTCTCCATGGCCCCCATGTTGAAGTCGGAGACGGCGACGATCATGAAGATATCGAGATCGTATTCGCGGCCGAACACCTCTTCGTCCCACTTCATCGAGCGCTTCAGCGCGTCCATCGCATAGGCCGCACGCGGCTCCTTGCCATGCTCGACATAGATCTTCAGCACGACCTCGCGGCCGGACATCGTGGTGAACGTGTCTTCGACGACGCCAAGATCGCCCGCGACCAGCGCGAAGAGATAGCTCGGCTTCGGATGCGGGTCGAACCAGGCGGCGAAATGCTTGCCCGGGCCGTAGCCGGCGCCGCCAAGGAAATTGCCGTTGGAGAGCAGCAGCGGATTGGCATCCTTGTCGGCGATGATGTTGACCGTATAGGGCGCCAGCACATCCGGCCGGTCGGGGAAATAGGTAATGCGGCGGAAGCCCTCGGCCTCGCATTGCGTGCAATAGATGCCGCTGGTGCGGTAAAGGCCCATCAGCTGCGTATTGGCTTCCGGATTGATGATTGTGGTGACGGTCACTTCGAAAGGCGCCGTTTCCGGCAGGTCGCGGATAACAAGGCTTTCGGGCGTGACCGTGTAGCGTTCCGGCGCCAGTTCGTTCTGGTCGAAGAGCAGGCTGGTAAGAGTGAGGTCGTCGCCGTCGAGGACGAGAGGGGCGGAAGCGTCAGCCCCTTCGCGGCGGTGAAAGATCAGCCGTGCTTCCACCTTTGTTTCTGTCGGATCCAGTTCGAAAGTCAGGTCGACGCGTTCCAGCACGAAATCGGTTGGGCGGTAATCTGCCAGATTGATGACCTGGCCGGTATCTGTTCGCATGTTCCCTGAAGACCTTTATGAGACAATGGCCGAATGTAGAGGCGGGCGCACTCTGCTGAAATTGGCCGCCATGATTACATTAAAGTCTGAACTAAAGTTAAAGCAAATAGACCGTGAGCACCAAGTTCGCAGCCAAATTATTGTACTCAATTTGCTGTGTATGCAGCTGAAACGCGAAGGCCTGCTATTTGAGATTGAGCGCAATTTTGATCTCGGCGTCGCTTTCCGTCCGCTGGATGACAACGCCGTACCAGCCGAGCCCGTCATAATCCTCGTAGCCGAGTGTGCGGGCAAAAGCGACGATCGAGCCACTATTGTCATAATAGCTGCCCTTCGGCTGGCCGGTCTGGTTGGCGAGCGCGAAATGGGTGAAGAGCAGGGCCGGGTTGGTGCTGGCGATCACCCGGCTTGCGCCATCGAGCAGCATGACGGTGGTCTTTTCCGCAAGCTGCGGCGGCAGGTTCGCCTCCTTCTCGACAATTGCCTGACCCTGGTTCTGCCAGTCGAAATAGACGCCGAGCGTGCCCAAGAGCTTGCCGTCGACCTTGCCGCCTTCGCGGATGCCGGTGGCGTAAACGAGCGCATGCCGCTGGTCGTGGAGAAGGCTCGGTTTTACCTCATCGACGATATAGTCGTCGCCGGACGTGCAGCCTGCTGCAGCCCGGAACCAGGGATCGCCGGCAAGCGATGAACCTGCAATCTTGCGTTGGAATGTCGGGTTGGCCGAGGCGATCACCCGGCCGGAGAGATCGGTCATGACAAGGTCGAGATAAACTGTATAGAATCGGTTGATGGTGCCGAGCCGTTCGGCAGCGAAGGCGATGCGATCCTTGTCCGGCTCCTGCAATGCCTGCCACAGCGCCGTATCCGTCGCCCACCAGCGCACGTCGGCGGTGCGTTCAAAGAGATTGCGCACGATGAGTTGAACCAGCGTCTGCGCGAGATCGGTCAGCCGCACGCCCTCCATCTCGGTGACGAGCGAGTCCGCCATGGCGCGGCTGAGGCCGATGCGCCCGAGCACGTTGCTTTCGAATTTGCCGGTGATCTCCGTAGCAATCTGCGCCAGACGCTGCACTTCGTTGGCGACGACGGCAAAGCCCTTGCCGGTTTCGCCGGCACGCGCCGCCTCGATGAGCGCATTGATGGCAAGCAGCTTGATCTGCTTGACGATGCTGGTGTTGTCCGTACTGAAACGCTCGAGATCCGTGCTGATGCCGTCGGTCACGACTCGCATCGAGCGCGGCGTTGCGTTCTGCGACTGGGATATGATCTCTGCGCTGAGCGGCTTCATAAGAAGATCCTGAAAAAATCTGACGCGACTGGCTACGGAGCGAATGCGAGTCTTTCTATGATAATTAACGGGAACGATGCGGTTGCATGGTTTGCAATCGGTTAACGCAATAAGGCCAGATGTGAACATTTTCGGGGGAGTCAGCGTAGAAAGCGAAGTTTTTTCATCAGAAAATGGAACTGCACAGAAAAGCGGCAGATAAAATGCGGGGTAAATACTTGCCGCTTGCTGGGCGCAGATTTTTCCCCACGGGCGCATTTCTTCAGTTACGATTAAAAAATCACCTTGCGTTCCGAGTCGAACGCGTCTCCCCGCTCGGCATGCCCGCATAAGAGCCTGGATCATGGAATCGGTTCTCAGAAACCCGATGAGAGGCATTGCGCTGAAAGTCTCGTCGGTCGTGGTCTTCCTGGCCATGCAGACATTCATCAAGCTGGCAGGGTCGAATATCCCGCCGGGGCAGGTAACCTTCTGCCGCTCCTTCTTCGCGCTCTTTCCGATCATGGCCTATCTGGGCTACCGGCATCAGTTGCAGTCCGCCTTTTACACCGCCAATCCGATCGGCCATCTGAAACGGGGCACGCTCGGCATCATTTCGATGGGCCTCGGCTTTTACGGGCTTCTGCATCTGCCGCTGCCGGAGGCGATCGCGCTCGGTTACGCCACACCGCTCGTCGCCGTTATTTTTGCAGCGGTTTTCTTAGGCGAGACGGTACGCATCTACCGCTGGACTGCCGTCTGCTTCGGCATCATCGGTGTCGCCATCATCTCATGGCCGAAGCTCACGCTGTTCCGGGAAGGCGGCATGGCGGCCGAGCAGGCGGTCGGCGCGTTTTGCGTGCTGCTCTCGGCAGTGCTCGGCGGCATGGCGATGATCCAGGTGCGCCGGCTCGTCGAGGGAGAAAAGACGGCGACGATCGTGCTCTATTTCTCGATCACGGCTTCGGTCTTCTCTTTGCTGACGGTGCCGTTCGGTTGGCTGCTGCTCGATTGGTCCTCAGCTCTCTTCCTGATCGCCGCGGGTTTCTGCGGCGGTGTCGCGCAGATCCTCCTGACCGAAAGCTACCGGCACGCAGACGTTTCCACCATCGCACCCTTCGAATATAGCTCGATCCTGCTTGGCGGCATCGTTGCCTATTATGTCTTCGATGACGTTCCGAGCAGCACCATGTTGCTCGGCACTGTCATCGTCATCGCCGCCGGCATCTTCATCATCTACCGCGAGCATCAGCTTGGCCTCGAGCGCCGCGAAGCGCGAAAAGCCGGCGCGCCGCAGGCCTGAAATTTTCTGGCGGATTCAAGCGTTCAATCCGCCAACAAGCCGTCATATCGCGTTGCAGGCGGGTTTTACTAGCGCAGAAATTGAAAATCATTCCTAGCCCCTCAGAGGGGGCGGGGTGGTGAAATTTTGGGATATCGCTTTTCGCAAAAATATGGTTATAAAAGTGAATTAGTTTCATTTATTCAAAGCTGTGCATAATCGATGGCCATAGATGCCGGGGAGTTCGGTATCGCTGCTCCGACCGTTGGCTTGCGAGCAAGGGTTGAGGAAAAGCGATTATGGCGTTCACGGCCGAGCAACTGGCGCAGAACCCCTCCTTTGTAGTGAGCATTCGTTTTTTGGCCGGGCAGATGCGCGGCTTATTTGATGCGGGGCCGCGGCTGGCGCGCCTGCTGGCCTCGCATCAACGCTGGCTGCTGACGCAGACGGCCTATGCACTGCACCTGGAATATGATCCGCAGGACGCGACCTCGGGTTTCACCGCCGTCCGGCTGACCGGCAAGATCACGGCGCATAAGGTCGCCAGCCGCAACACCGTGCTCGCCTTCATAGAAGAGCTCTTCACCTACCGCTTCATCACCCACACGCCCGGCGACGAACGCCGTCGCCCCCGCCATTTCGAGCCGGCCGAGGTCAGCCATCAGGCAATGTTCGGGTGGCTGCACGCCAACCTCGGCGCGCTTGATCTGATCGACGGCGGAAACCGGGCGACGTTCCTGCAGCAAAATCCACTGCTCTTTCGCCAGATCCAGCCGCGTGTCGCCTATAATTGCCTCGAGGATGGCAACTGGCGCGAACCCCCTGAGCAGGTGGCGCTGTTCCTCTGGACGGAAGCGGGCGGCATGGTTGTCGATCATTTCATGTCCCGGCTTGATCTTGAAGGAGCCGATCCGCTGCGGCTGATGATCGGCAAAGTGGAAACCCGCACTCTTGCCGGCGATTTCATGATGTCGCGCACCCATCTCCAGCGGCTGCTTGCCAAGGGCGCGCAGCGCGGCTGTCTCGGCTGGTACGACGAGCCTAAGAAGTCGCAGCTGTGGCTGTCGCGGGATTTCCTGAAGCAATATGTCGGCTGGCAGGCGGTTAAGTTCGCCTATGTAGACGAAGCCTTCGAATGGGCAAAGGCGAGGCTCGAAAGCGCAGGCGGCTAACGCAATTCCAGCAAAAGTGTGCAGCGGTTCTTGCGTCCGGAATTGCGCGAAATGCCCTCAGAGTGCGATGGCGGAAGCCGGAGACTCGGTCGAGGCGTCGCAAAGCTCGCGGCGATATTCGTGCGCGGCGCAGACGGCAGCACGGATGTGCTCGAAAGACTCGAGGTGACGCAGCAGCGAAATCAGAATTGTTGACATCGGTCGTTACTTTTTGAAATGCGAAAAGGCAGGCGAACCGCCTGCCGGATCATCATTCGGGAATCTTCAATAGTCCTGGAAATCCGCGAAAATCATCGCCGGACGCGAGGTGCGGTTGCTGATGCCAGTACCGCGGGCGATCATCTGTTCGTTCGTGGCAAAGCCGAAACGGCTGTAGCCCTGGGTGCTGCGAACCTGATCGCTTGCTTTGCGCAGGGTTTCAAACCCGCAATGTATAGGACGAAAACGCTTGCTCATGGCCTTGGTTCCTGTTCATTCCTCCCAAGACACGCCTTCTATATTGCAGTGCAGCATTGATTCTTCAATGCACCCTAGCAGGATGCAGCTATGCGTTTAACGCATGGACATTTTCATAATATTTTTAAACTTGGCTAATTTGTAAGCAGGGAAAGCGACCTAAGTCTAGCCTGGAAGGCCAGAAGATCGCTCCATGCCAGCCGCTTGTTGATGGGCGCAGTTAACAGGTCTTGCGGATGCAGGCTGGCAATGGCCGGAATGACCCGTTCTGCAACAGCGATCTCCTTCCATCGGCCGCGAAGCCCATGGATCGTGTCATTTTCACCGAAGAAGAATCGCGCCGTATAATTGCCGAGCAGAAGAATGGCCCGCGGTTCGGCGAGCGCGATCTGGCGCTCGATGAAGGGACGGCAGATTTCCGTTTCGGCCGCCGAAGGCATGCGGTTGCCGGGCGGACGCCAGGGAATGATCTGCGTCAGGAGAATGGCTGACCGCTCGAGCCCGATCGAGGCCAGCATCCGGTCCAGCAACTGGCCTTGCCGGCCGGCGAACGCTATACCCTCGCGCTCGTCATCGGCACCCGGCGCCGGGCCTATCACCATGATGCCGCTGGCCGGATCGCCGCTTGCGAAAATGGTCGAGCGGACGCTGTGTTTCAGATTGCAGCCGTTGAAGGCTTCGAGCGCCGTCTTGAGTTCTGCAAGCGAACCGGCGCTTTCGGCTGCAAACCGCGCCTGCTGCACTGCCTCGCCATCCGGGATTGCCGGCTGCGGGCGGGATGGGCTTCGCTCGATCGGCGCCGGGGGGGCAGCGCGTTGCTCCGGCGCGGCCCGGGCAGGGCGGGAGGGCTCTTGCCTCTCCTGCTGCGGCTGTGCGGCCGGTGCCGCGGAACGGCGCGCCGACTTCATCGCCTCGAACTCGGCGAAACGATCGACCGGCTCGTCTTCCAGCAGCCAGTCCACGCCCGCTTCCGCATGGAAATGCAGAAGTGCGGCAAGTTCGGCCGGTGTCAGGTCGCTGGCGGAGATCATGGGCAGACTTTAGCGGAGCGAAAACGGCAATGAAAGGGCGCGCAGAGGCGCCAGCGCCCTTTCGGCCCTTATTGCACAGTCCATTGGTCGATATCATCGCGTTCGCCGATCAGCGCCAGACCGTGGGCGATCGACAGCAATTCGCCGCCGGTCTCGATCTTGCCCCTGTCGAAGCGCTCGGTGAAGATGCGCCGCACGGCCGGCACGAAGGACGTGCCGCCGGTCAGGAACACCTTGTCGATGCCGGATGCATCCGTATTGGTCTTTTCCAGCACCTCGTCGAGGGCGCCTTCGATGCGGGCGAGGTCGTCGACGATCCAGCTTTCGAAATCGCTGCGTTTGATCGTGCGGTGGCCGCCGCGCCCGAGCGGGGCGAAATCGAAGGGCGCTTCTTCTGCCGAAGAGAGCGCCATCTTCGTTGCCGACACCGCCTGATAAAGCGGGTAGCCCTCGTCATGGTCGATGAGATCGACGAAGATTTCCAGCTTCTCCGGCTCGAGCGCCGTGCGTACCAGCTTCTTCAGATCCTCGAATTCCCTCGATGTCTTGAAAATAGACAGCTGGTTCCAGCGGCTGAAGCTCCCATAATAATTCGAGGGAACCTCAAGGATCTTGTCGAAGCTCTTGAAATGACTCCCTTTGCCGATCTGCGGCGCGACGATGTTGTCGATCATGCGCGCGTCGAAATGGTCGCCGGCGACACCGACACCCGAATGGCCGATTGGCGTTGCCGTCAGCTTGCCGGCTTTGGTCTCGAAGCGGATCAGCGAATAGTCGGTCGTCCCGCCGCCGAAGTCGGCGACGAGCACGGTCGCATCGGCCTTCAGGTTCTGCGCGAAGTAGAAGGCGGCGGCAACCGGCTCATAGACATAGTGAATTTCCGGAAAGCCGAAGCGCGCCAGCGCTTCGTTGTAGCGCTGCACGGCCAGCACCGGGTCCGGATTGGCGCCGGCAAAATGCACCGGGCGGCCGGCAATGATGCGGGTGATATCCGCGGGCCAGTTCCCGCCCGCATAGTGGCGCAGGCGCCGGATGAAGATTTCCATCAGATCTTCGAAGCTCTGCCGCTTGCCGAAGATGATCGTGCCCTGGAAGACCGCGCTTGCCGCAAAGGTCTTGATCGACTGCAGGAAGCGGCAATCGCCGGGATTGTCGATGAACTGCCGGATCGCCGCGTGTCCCGCCTCCACCTTCAGCGCCGAAGCGCCGAGCTGCGCGTCCTTCATGAAGGAGAGCGCGGTGCGCATGCTGTCGGCCGTGCCGGCGCTGCTGGTCAGCGATATGGAATGAGTATCGGCGCCGCCATCTGCCAGCGCCAGAACAGTATTGGTCGTGCCGAAGTCAAGCCCGAGCGCCCGTGCCATGGCCGTGCTCCCTGTCAAATATGTCGAAAATCTCTGAGCCGGGGCGGATGCCCCGAAATGCGAAAGGGCGCCTTGGTGTGCGCCCCTGATATCGTGTGAGAGGCGGGTGATCGCATAGGAGCAGGCGGAAAGCAACCCATGCCAGTCAGTTTCCGAGTTGCACGCGCGTCTCTTCGGCCATCCTGCCGATCCACCTGCGGAACATCTCCATGGCAGGTGTAACCGAGCGGGATTTGAGGCGTGTGAGCCAGTAGCTGCCCTTGGAAATCCAGATCGGGAAAGGCTGTTCCAGTTCACCCGCCGCAAGCTGGCGAGAAAACATCAGGGGCGGCGCCAGCGCCACGCCGGCCCCCTGCAGCGCTGCCTCGATCATCAGCACCGAGGAATCGAACACTATTCCGCGGATCGGCGGCGAAGTGACGCCGGCCTTTTCGAACCAGCCGGGCCATTCGTCGGCGCGATAGGAGCGAAGCAGCGTCTGATGGGCGACATCCTCTGGAGAGGAGAGCTGACGGGCGATTGCGGGGACAGCAAGCACCGAAAGCGGCGCTTCGAACAGGGCCTCGGCCTCGATGTCGTGCCAGGCGCCATTGCCGAATTTGATCGTATAGTCGAGCCCTTCGGCGGCGATATCGACGCGGTTGTTATTGGTCGAAAGCCTGAGATCGATGAAGGGATGCTGCTCGCGAAAATCGGCAAGCCGCGGCAGGAGCCAGCCGACGGCAAGCGTGCCGACGGCGCCGAGTTTCAGCACTTCGCGCACATGGCCGCCTTCGAAGCGCTCCAGCATGTTAGCCATGCGGTCGAAGGAATCCTGCAGCGCCGGCAAGAGCGCCAGCCCTTCCTCCGTAATCATCAGCCCGCGCGGCAGGCGGCGGAACAGGCTGACCCCAAGCCGCTGCTCCAGGAGCTTGACCTGATGGCTGACGGCAGCCTGCGTCACGCAAAGCTCGATCGCCGCCCTCGTGAAGGAAAGATGGCGCGCCGCGGCTTCAAAAGCGCGCAGCGAATTCAGCGGCAAATATGGTCGAACCATGCAATGGCCTGATCTGATCTATGGCTTATCCCGTTCGCGCAGGTGCATACCATTAATGGTGCTGGCGGGCAGCTTGTAACTGAAGGCGAAAAGCCGTTTTTGGTCCAGGTAAGGCTACCTTACACGTCGCAAAGCACGTCGATGTAAGCTCATCAAGGCGCAAAATGTGAACAGGAAGAGAGAGCCAAAGACCGTAGCAAGTCCCGTGTAGCTGTCGAGACTCCACCACACGAACGAATTAGAAACGGGCAGCCGGACAAGGACTGAGAACGCAGCGAAGCAGGCTAGCGTAGCGCAGGCGAGACTAAGCACCGTTGCGCAAAACACGCCGATCATTCTCTCCACCCGCGACATTCTCCTGTCTTTTCACTCTGCGGCGATCGCCTGCGGTTCCTCTGCCACGTGTGCTTCCGTCTTCTTGCGGCTGAGCACTCGGTGGAGGAAATTCCCGAAGCGGTCCATCTCGACGAAGATGACGGGCGTGATGAACAGCGTCAGAAGCTGCGACACGATGAGGCCGCCGACGACGGCGATGCCGAGCGGCTGGCGCAGTTCGGAGCTGGCACCCGTGCCGAGTGCGATCGGCAGCGCGCCGAGCAGGGCGCAGAAGGTCGTCATCATGATCGGGCGGAAGCGCCTCACACAGGCTTCGTGGATCGCCGCCGGCGCCTTTTCGCCGGTCGTGCGCATGGTTTCGACAGCCACGTCGATCATCATGATCGCGTTCTTCTTGACGATGCCGATCAGCATCAAGAGGCCGATGAGGGCGATGATCGAGAGATCGAAGCCCATAATCTTCAGCGCCACCAGCGCACCGAAGGCCGCAGCCGGCAGACCGGAGAGAATGGTCAGCGGGTGGATGAAGCTTTCGTAGAGCACGCCGAGCACGACATAGATGGTCAGCACCGCCGCCAGAATCAGATAAGGCGTGTTGCCCTGCGACTGCTGGAAGATCTGCGCCGTACCGCCATAGGAGGTGAAGACATCCGCCGGCATGCCGATATCCGTCTTGATCTGATCGATCCTGGCCGTCGCGTCGCTGAGCGACACGCCTTCCGGCAGGTTGAAGGAAACGGTGGTCGAGACGAGCTGGCCCGTCTGGTTGATGGTGACGGGGCCGACCGTGCGCTCGACATGTGCAAAGTTCGACAGCGGCACGAGGCTGCCGTTGGAGGAGGCGACGCGGATCTCCGACAGCTTCTGGTCGTCCCAGGGCTTGCTCGTGTCGTATTCGACGATGACGTCGTAGCTGTCGCCGGTCGACTGGATTTCAGCCGCCGTATAGCCGCTGAAGGATTCCTGCAGTGTCGTGCGCAGCGTGTCGTTGTTGATTCCGTAGGCGGCTGCCCGCTCGGTGTCGATGACGATATTGGCCTGTAGCGCATTGTTCTGCGCGTCCGAGGTCACGTCGGTAAACAGCCGGTCGGCACGCATCGCCTGCTGCATCTTGCCGGCCCACAGATTGGTCTGGTCGGCATTCAGCGCCTGTATGACCAGCTGATACTGGCTGGCGGTCTGGCGGCCCCCGAAGCGCAGGCTCTGGTTCGGCGTCACGAAGGCCTGCAGGCCGGGGATCTTGTTGATCGCCGCGCGCAGCTCGCGCAGCGTCTGGTCAAGCGGCGGACGCTGATCCTTGTCCTTCAGCTCGACGAACATCGAGCCGTTGTTCTGCGGCTTGTTGGGGTTGCCGCCGATCGTCGACATGACGTGGTTGACGGCCGGATTCGCCTTAACGACGGCTGCTGCCTGCTGCTGCAAGGCCTCCATCGCCGCATAGGAAATATCCTGCCGCGCCTGCGTGCTGATCGTCAGGCGGCCGATATCTTCTTGCGGGAAAAAGCTCGTCGGCAGCGTCATGAAGAAATAGACGGTCAGCGCGACGGAAGCGAGGAAGACCCCCAGGATTGTTGGGCGATGGCGAAGGCACCAGCCGACCGCGTTGTCATAGCCGCGCAGCGTCCGCTCGAAGCCCGCATCGAACATACGGATGAGAAGTGGCGGACGGCTGTGGTTGTTGGAAAGGCGCGAGCCCAGCATCGGCGTCACCGTCAGCGAGACGACCGCCGAAGAGATGATCGCGATCGCCACCACCATGCCGAATTCGTTGAACACGCGGCCTACGACGCCGCCCATCAAAAGGATCGGGATGAAGACCGCAATCAGCGACACCGACATGGAGATGATGGTGTAGCTGACTTCGCCGGCACCCTTGATCGCTGCTTCCCGCACCGGCATGCCTTCCTCGACATGGCGCAGGATATTTTCCAGCATGACGATCGCGTCGTCCACCACAAGGCCGACCGCGAGCGTCAGGCCCAGCAGCGAGATGTTGTCGATACTGTAGCCCAGCACATACATCATGCCGAAGGTCGAAATCAGCGACAGCGGCACGGCAAGACCGGGAATAATTGTCGCCGTGGCGTGGCCGGTGAAGAGATAGATGACGAGAACGACGAGGCCGATCGTCAGGAACAGCGTGAATTTCACGTCGGCGATGGCGTCGCGGATCGGCTTTGCAGCATCGTTCATGACCACCGTGTTGACCGAGGGCGGTATTTCGGCGTGAAGCTGCGGCAGCTTGGCGTTGATTGCGTCGACGACGTCGACCGTATTGGCATTCGGCTGGCGCTGGATGGCAAGGATGATGCCACGCTGACCGTCATACCAGCTGCCCGTATACTGGTTCTGGACGCTGTCCTGCACATCGGCAATGTCGCCGAGATGGATCGGCGCACCATTGGGGTTGGCGATGACGAGCGACCGGAACTGCTCGGCGTTGGTGCGCTGCGTGTTCGCGGTAATGGTCATGGCCTGCGAATTGTTCTGCAGCGTACCGACCGGCTGCTGGCTGTTGGCAGCCGCCAGCGCCTTGTTGACGGTATCGATGCCGATGCCGCGGGTCAAAAGCTTGTTGGGATCGACCTCGACGCGCACCGCATAAGTCTGCGCGCCGAAGACGCTGACCTGTGCGACTCCCGGAAGCGTCGACAGCGACGGCGAGATGATGTCTTCGGCGATCTCGTCGAGCTTGCTGCGCGGCATGGTGTTGCTTTGCACCGAAAGCAGCATGACCGGCGCATCGGCCGGGTTCGTCTTGCGGTAGCTCGGCGGCGTCGTCATGTTGTCGGGCAGCTGGCGCGTCGCATGCGAAATGGCCGCCTGTACGTCTGCGGCGGCCGCATCGATATCGCGGTTCAGGTCGAACTGCAGCACGATGCTGGTGCTTCCGAGCGAACTCGACGCGCTGATCTCGCTGATGCCGGGGATCGTCTCGAATTGCTTGATCAGCGGGGTGGCGACCGAGGTTGCCATCGTCTGCGGCGAAGCGCCGCTCAACTGCGCCGAAACGTTGATGGTCGGGAAGTCGACCTGCGGAAGGGCCGCGACCGGCACCAGCCTGTAGCCTGCAAGGCCGGCCAGGATCACGCCGATCGCAAGCAGCGTCGTTGCCACCGGGCGCTGAATGCAGAAATTCGCGATCATTGCTTGGCCCCCACAGCGATGGTTTCGGCCTGCTGCTGTTGGTGTGGCGTATCGGCGGAGGCGACATTCAGCGCCGTCTCATCGAACTGCTCGCTGATAGCCTGCTGGTCGCTGAGCTGGCCCTGGCCTTCGACGACCACATGATCGCCTTCCGAAAGGCCTGATGCGATGGCCGTGAAGCCGCCATTGGCGCGGGCGACGGTAACCGGCGTCAGATGCGATTTGCCATCCTTGGCAACGAAGGTGAAGAAGCCGTCGGGGCCGGGGCTGACGGCAACCGTCGGCACGACCACCTGCTGCTCGTCGTTGTCGAAATGCACGACGATATTGATCGACTGGCCTGGCCACAGCGCACCCGAGGCGTTTTCGAATTTCGCCTTGGCAAGGATCGTCCCCGACGCCGTGTCCACCGTGTTGTCGTAGAAGCTGACCTCGCCTTTGCGCACCCTTCCCTTGGTGGAATTGGGCGCCGTGCTGACTTCGACCGGACCGACAGCCAGCGCTTTTTTCAGGTCACGCAGGTAACGTTCCTGCAGGTGGAACTTTACATAGATCGGATCGTATTTGGCGATGGTGACGATGGCCGTACCCGCATTGACGAAGGCACCCTTGCTAAGGGCGATATCGCCGAGCCTGCCGTCGAAAGGCGCACGAATATCGGTATGTTCGAGGATAACCTGATCCGAAGCGAGCATGGCCTTGTCGGCTTCGACGGTTGCGGCGGCGGTATCGCGGGCGGCTCGCGCCTGATCGAGGCTCTGTTGCGTGCCTGCCTTCTGATTGAAGAGATCCTGCGCCCTTGTCAGCGCCGTCTCGGATTCCGCGAGCGTTGCCGCGTCACGCACGATCATCGCATTGTCCTTGTCGACGGCAGCCTTGGCCGTCCGGTCATCTAGTTTGGCGATCAGGTCGCCCTCCTTGACCGTGGCACCATCTTTGGCCTCGATGCTGACGATAAGGCCCTGTTCCTGGGCGGCAATCGTCGTATTGTCGTCGGCATCTGCCCAGCCGGTGGCCGTCACATCCATCGGCAGCGTCGCTTTTACGGCGGCCACGGTCTTGACCATTGTGGGACCGTTTGCGCCGCGCCGGCGTCCGCCGCCCTGCTGCCCGCCACCTTGTTGCCCGCTGCCTTGAGCTTGATCGCCCTGCGCCTGTTGATGACCGCCGCTGCGGGCGGTGTCTGGCTTCTTGATGAACTGCGACAGGTAAGGGATATCGGAGGCATAGGGAACCTTGTCCCCGAACTGCCAGAAGCCGACGGCGGCGACGGCCACAATGCTGACGGTGATCCAAAATTTCTTCATGGGCGAGCCGGTCTTGTCTTGAGCAGATTGCGTGATTTCAATGGTGATTGAGCCGCCTATTTTGCGGCGCAAAAAAGACATAGTCACCCCATGGTACGATCACTAAGCAGTTATAGCGGCTTAAATTTTCGTAATGAACAATCTGTAATATTCAAACGGCCCCAATATATAGCTGGGTGGGCGGAGTCATCCACTTTGGAGACCTGCCAGCGCAGGCTGTATTGGCGAAACAGTATTTGGTCCGCGTTGCAGGTCTTGCGCAGGGTAGTACCCGGAAAACGCAGAGGCAGGCAGTCATGACCGAGTTGAACGCCAGCGAATTTCGCTCTCTCATCACAAACACTTTTCCCGAACTGACGGCCTCCGTCTTCAAGCTCGCAACGAAGGGCTGGGATTCGCTGGCTGTCGATGTCGACGACCGGCTGATCTTCAAGTTTCCCCGCACCCCCGGAGCCGAAAGGGCGCTGGTGAGGGAGGCGGCGCTCCTCGGCCTCATCAGGCCCTCCGTGTCGATGGCGGTTCCCGACATGCGCATCCACGACGGCCCGCCGATGTTTTCAAGCCACGCCAAGCTGCAGGGGGAGCATCTCTTGACGGAAGATTATGAGACGCTGCCGGAAGATGCCCGTCAGCGCCTCGGCGATGATCTCGCCCGCTTCTATGCCGAACTGCATGATCTCGACGACGACCGTATGCGCGCGCTTGGCGCCGGGCCGATCTTGCCCTGGCAGTCGCCCGATACCGTCAGGGATAAGGCCTTGCCGCTGCTGCCGTCCGAGCTGGCAAGCTATGCCGAAACCGTCATCCGGGACTACCAGGCCCTGCCACCCGATCCCTACGGCATTACCTTCGGATTTTTCGACGGCCACGGCTGGAACATGGCTTTCGACCAAGCCGCGGGCAAGTTGAACGGCCTCTATGACTTCGCCGATTCAGGCTTCGGGCCGCTGCATCAGGAGTTCATCTATTCGAACTTCATCTCGCCAGACCTGACCGCGCGTATCGTCTCGGCCTATGAAACGCTGACCGGCCGTAAGCTCGACCGCAGGCGCATTACTATCCTTACGGGCTTTCACCGCCTGTCCGAACTCGCCGAACTTGCCGGTGATCCCGCCTTTATCGGCGCAAAGATCGACAGTTTCGGGGCATGGGCCGTTGCTACCGCCTATGCTGGATGATGGCGGTCAGACGGAGCGTGCCGCGCCTCCGTCGCAGCGGATCAACGAGCCGGTGATATAGCTTGCCGGCTGGCTGCAGAGGAAGGCTGCCGTTGCGGCGAATTCCTCGACCCTGCCGTAGCGGCCGACCGGAATGCGCCCCTGTTTCTCGGACCTTATATCATCGAGACTTTTGCCCGCCCGCTTGGCGGCCGCACCGTCGAGATCGTCGAGACGTGCCGTCAGAATGCTTCCGGGCAGCAGCAGGTTGGTGGTCACACCATGGCCGGCCACTTCCGATGCCAGCGTCTTGCTCCAGCCGGCAAGCGCAGGGCGCAGTGTGTTCGACAGAGCCAGATTGGCGATCGGCTCGATCACGCCCGATGAGGCGACCGTCAGGATGCGCCCCCAGCCCTGTGCCTTCATGCCGGGCAGAAGCGCGTTGGTGAGCGTGATGACCCGCGCCACCATCGAGAGGAAATAGGTTTCGAGCTTTTCCGGCGTCATGTCCTCGGTCGTGCCCGGCGTCGGGCCGCCGGTATTGTTGACGAGAATATCGAGCCCGCCGAACTTCTCCTGAACGGCAGCCGTGACGGTCTGGACGAAATTATCATCGGAAAGATCGGCCCAGATCCAGTCGGCCTTGCCTTTTCCTTCGGCGTTGATCGCCTTGCAATTGGCTTCCAGCTGCTCGCCGCTGCGTCCGCAGAGAAGAACATTCGCGCCTTCCTGTGCCAGGGCCTTGGCAATGCCGAGCCCGAGGCCGCGCGAGGACGCCAGCACGAGTGCGCGTTTTCCCTTGATGCCGAGATCCATGATTTCCTCCATTTTCTGTTGCCCTTTCTATAGGGCGCAAGCCATGCGGAAGAAAAGGATGAAGGTGAACCTGCTTGGCTTCAATAATTGACGTTAACGTAAGCGTTATATAATCTTTTGTGTAGAGACCTGTCATTGCGCGAATTGGAGGATCGCCTGTCGCTTCCCGGCTCGACAATGTTTTCCGGTTTTGACAAGAGAGTTAGCCTGATTGGGGATGAACGGCCCTCAAACGGCCGAGCGGAGACGAATGGATGACCGAAATGACTGAGCTGCCGGAACGCGAGAGCATGGAATTCGACGTGGTGATCGTCGGCGCCGGTCCTGCCGGCCTCTCGGCCGCCATTCGCCTGAAACAGATCAATCCGGAACTTTCGGTTGTCGTCCTGGAGAAGGGGGCCGAAGTCGGCGCCCATATCCTCTCCGGCGCCGTCGTCGATCCCATCGGCATCGACCGCCTGCTGCCGGGTTGGCGCGAAGAGGAGGGCCATCCCTTCAAGACCGAAGTGACGGACGATCACTTCCTGCTGCTCGGCCCCGCCGGCTCCATTCGCCTGCCGAACATCATGATGCCGCCGCTGATGAACAATCACGGCAATTACATCGTCTCGCTCGGAAACGTCTGTCGCTGGCTGGCGACGAAGGCGGAAGAACTCGGCGTCGAGATCTATCCAGGCTTTGCCGCAACGGAAGTCCTCTACAATGACGAGGGCGCCGTCATCGGTGTTGGGACCGGCGATATGGGCATCGAGAAGAACGGCGAGCCCGGCCCGAACTATGCGCGCGGCATGGCTCTCATGGGCAAATATGTGCTTGTTGGAGAGGGCGTGCGCGGTTCGCTCGCCAAGCAGCTGATCGCCAAGTTCGACCTGCAAAAGGATCGCGAGCCGCAGAAGTTCGGCATCGGCATCAAGGAACTCTGGGAGGTGAAGCCGGAGAACCACAAGCGGGGGCTGGTGCAGCATTCCTTCGGCTGGCCGCTTGGCCTATCGACCGGTGGCGGCTCCTTCCTCTATCACCTGGAAGACAATCTCGTCGCCGTCGGCTTCGTCGTCCATCTCAACTATAAGAATCCCTATCTCTATCCTTTCGAGGAATTCCAGCGCTTCAAAACCCACCCGGCAATCCGTGGCACTTTCGAGGGTGGCAAGCGCCTTTCCTATGGCGCCCGCGCCATCACTGAAGGTGGATACCAGTCGGTACCGAAGCTTTCCTTCCCTGGCGGCGCCCTGATCGGCTGTTCCGCGGGCTTCGTCAACGTGCCGCGCATCAAGGGCAGCCACAATGCCGTGCTCTCGGGCATGATGGCCGCCGACCGTATCGCCCAGGCGATCGCATCGGGCCGCGCCAATGACGAGGTGGTCGAGATCGAAAACGACTGGCGCAAGAGCGATATCGGCAAGGACCTGAAGCGGGTGCGCAACGTCAAGCCGCTCTGGTCGAAATTCGGCACGGCCCTCGGCGTCGCACTCGGTGGTCTCGACATGTGGACCAACCAGCTCTTCGGCTTCTCTTTTTTCGGCACGCTTGGCCACGGCAAGACCGACGCCGCCTCGCTAGAGCCGGCGTCACAGCACAAGAAGATCGACTATCCGAAGCCGGACGGCGTGCTGACCTTCGACCGCCTGTCCTCCGTCTTCCTGTCCAACACCAACCACGAGGAAGATCAGCCGGTCCATCTGCAGGTCAAAGACATGGCGCTGCAGAAATCCTCCGAACTCGGCATTTATGCCGGTCCCTCGACGCGCTACTGTCCGGCAGGGGTCTATGAATGGGTGGAGAAAGACGGCGAACAGACCTTCGTCATCAACGCTCAGAACTGCGTCCACTGCAAGACCTGCGACATCAAGGACCCCAACCAGAACATCAACTGGGTGCCGCCGCAGGGTGGCGAGGGGCCGGTCTATCCGAACATGTGACCTGAGATGGTCCCTCACCATCGCAAATTGGACAGGGTTCGGACAGGAGAGTTAGGGCTGCTGAAGCTCGGTTTGACCATGCGTGAAGTCTCGGAATTGTTAGGCCCGCTCGAATGGCGGATGGACGGGGGAAGCGTGGCACCTGTACCTCTGCTTTGGGCTACCGGCCTTTTCTCGGAGGATAAGAGATGAGACTTTTCTTGCTCGTGCCGGTGATTGCGATTGCCTGTTCGGCATGTTCGACACAATCTCCCCCAGCATCCCAATCGGTGCCGGCTCAAACCCGTCCGGAAGCGCATCGGCCGAAGGCGGAGAGCTGCAAGTCCAAGCCGAATTTCGAAGGGATGTTGCGCACGCTGTGCTATTAGATCGCGGCGAGACGGCCTTTGACTGGAGCACTACTTTCGGAACGTCAGCTTTGAGCGCTTGGCAAGACGCCCTGTGCGGCGCGCTTCAAAATTTCGTTGTGCAGGATGATGACCTTTTGCGAGCGGTTTGACGGGAAGATCGCCTCTGTGACGGCGGTAGTCTGCTACAAGCCATTGATACTATAGGATTTTTCAGCTAGATTCATTGCGGCCTGCTGATGTATCAAAGAAGGCATCAAATGATTGGCTTCTCAATGCGGCAGCCAATAAAGCCTTGGCACCTTTAATGCCGCGTTATCGTGTTTAGCGTTTCATTAACCATAATCTCCTTAGCTTGCGACATCTTCTTGACGCACTAAGGACACGTTCATGACGATCTCGCGCCGGGGCTTCCTGATCGCTCTGCCCCTTTTCGTTGCCGGTTGCTCGTCGACCACTCTGAACAGCCAGACGAATTACGCCGCACTTCCGGATGAGAAATTTCCGCTGAGGCAGGTGCCGATCGATCAGATCAAGCCGGAGCTTCGCCGCACCGAAGTCGCCTACGAGGGCGGCCATGCGCCGGGAACGATCATTATCGATACGCCGGCGCGGCGCGCTTACTACGTCCTCGATGAGGGCAGGGCGATGCGTTACGGCGTTGGCGTCGGCCGCGAAGGCCTCGCCTTTGCCGGCAACGCCTATATCGGCCGCAAGGCGGAATGGCCGAGCTGGACGCCGACGGAAAACATGCAGCGCCGCGAGGAGCGTTATCGCAAGCTCGCCGCCGGCTTGCCGGGCGGCCCGAACAATCCGCTCGGTGCGCGCGCCATGTATCTCTATCGCGGCGGCAACGACACGCATTTCCGCATCCACGGCACCAACCAGCCACAATCGATCGGTCTCGCCATGTCGAGCGGCTGCATCCGCATGATGAACCACGACGTGATCGACCTCTATAATCGTGTCGAGGTCGGCGCTAAGGTCGTGGTCATCCAGGCGACAGCTTGAACCCTCGTCCCAGACTCGATCCAGCCACCTGGGGCTTCACCTTATCCGGACCGCCTCTATCCTCAGTGTTGTGTGCTTTTGTTGCTGCGTAGCAAAGCAACGAGATGCCGTGACGAAACAAGAAAAATGTCGCCGACAGAAGTGAATTGACGGGTGGCGCAAGTGCGCTCAGTCTGTTGCGGTCTATTCATGTAGGGAGGACCGCTATGCGTAGTATAAGCTTGATAACGTCTGTCGTGGTAGTATCTATGCTCGCCGGTGCTCTACCTGCACTGGCGGCTATCAAGACCGTTACACAAAGGCCCACGCTTCAGTCACTGCCGGCGGGGCAGGCGGTGCTGTTTAATGACGGTCACTGTCCTGGAGGGCAGATTGCCAAATTCGCGCATAAACAGAAGTCGAACGAACTCAAAAAATCCTGCGTTCATTTGGACTGAACAAAACGGAGATGCACTGGTCTCGCGAAAGCCGCCGCAGCTGATGTCTGTCGGCGGCTTCCGTTAGTCGAAACGATTAGCGGCGCTTGGCGGCAATGCCGGTCGAGAGCGCTACGCCGATGCCGGTGATCATGGCGGCGCTGATTTCGGCAAGACCCGTCGGCTCGCCGAGCAGGAGGCCGCCGCCGAGGGTGGCGAGAACCGGCGTCAGGGCTGTGAAGGCCGCAGCCTGCGTTCCGCCGAGGGTGCGGACAGCCGTACCATAGGCGACCATGGCGACGAGGCCGGAAAGAATGCCCTGGCTCAGCACCTGCAGGCCAACTTCCGGAAGCGGGGCTTGCGGCAGTGAGATGCCAAAGACCAGCGCCAGTACTGCCATGATCAGGAAGGACCAGACGGCAATCAGCGCGCTCGCCTGAATGGCCGTCAGGCCCGAGCGGCGGAAGGCGTGGGTATAGCTCGCCCAGAGCATGGCACCGGCCGGCAGCATCACGAAGCTCGTCCAGGGCAGGGAAGCATCGGCAAGGCTGCGCACCAGCAGGATCACTACACCGGCGACGATCGCCATCAGCCCGGCGATCCGCGTGGCATCCGGCCGTTCGCCGAAGAGCAAAACGCCGATCAGGGCGGTGGCGAGCGGCATCGAGCCGCCGAGCAGTATGCCTGATGAGGCGGCCGGTGTGGAATGAATGGCAAGCGTCGTCACCAGGAAGAAGATCGCACCGCAGCCGGCGACCATGATCGCCAGCAGATGCAGCGGCAGCCCCTTCGGCACCAGCCCGGTGCGCAGCCAGATAGGTGAGAGAACGAGGGCCGGGATGCCGAAGCGGATAAGACCGATATCGATCGGGCCGAGGGGCGTTGCCGCACTGTGGCGCGTCGCCAGAAACCATGTCGACCAGATCAGCACCGTCACGGTGCCGGCGGCATAACCCAATCCCTGCGAAGGCGACTTCTCATTGGAAAATGCGATCGTGCTCATCGTTCTGTCCTTTCCTCTGTTCCGGATGTCGTCCGGCTGGAAAGAACATTAGCGCCAGAGGTCGAGGCATGTCCTTGCTATCTATGGCTCGAAAAACATGATATGCGCAATGATCTGCCAATTTATGACGATGGATTTCGCAATTATGCCAAATCTGGATAAATTCGATATTGCCATCCTGAAATGCCTGCAGGAGGATGCGCGCGCCACCAATGTCGAAATCGCCGAGAAGGTGAACCTCTCGCCGTCACCCTGCCTGCGCCGCATCCGCAATCTCGAGAAGCTCGGCGTCATCCGCCGTTATACGGCCGACATTGATCGCAAGGAGGTGGGGCTTGGCCTCACCGTCTTCGTCGAATTCAAGGTCGCCCATCACAGCCGGGAAAATTCCGAGGCCCAACAGGCGGCCCTGCTCGCCATCCCCGAAATCGTCTCCTGCTTCCTGATTTCAGGCACAGCAGACTTCCTGGCCGAAGTCGTGGTTGAAGATCTCTCTGCCTATGAGCGTCTGCTGACGGAGACGTTGCTGACGCTCCCGAATGTCACCGATATCCGCTCGAATTTCGCCATTCGCAGTATCAAGACACATGGGCCGCTGAAGCTGCCCGAGCGCAATTGACGCTCATCCTGCATAAGGGGGCGCGCGTAGCGGTTTTGGGTTGGGAATCGCGTGAAACAGCATCTGAATGCGGATGATCTCAGGCCGGCGGCCTGAAATCTGAAGCCGAATCTAGAGCAGCGTCCCGCTGAGGATGAGTAGCGCCACCGAGAAGTAGATGACTAGCCCGGTAACGTCGACCAGCGTGGCGACGAAGG
Organism: Rhizobium sp. BK650; assembly: GCF_014195325.1. GTDB lineage: Bacteria > Pseudomonadota > Alphaproteobacteria > Rhizobiales > Rhizobiaceae > Rhizobium. The sequence goes on from NZ_JACIBK010000004.1 coordinate 109,646, forward strand.
GAGCCGATGCCGTTGCCGGATCGAGCCGCAGCTTCTGTAACAGGAAGGGCAGCATCGAACCCGACATGGAGCCGAAGGTGACGATACCGACCAGGGCCGCAAACACCGTCAGGCCGACCAGCTGCCAGTGCGGGCCGTAGTCATAGAGCCCGGCCGTCTGCCAGAAGATCACGCGCAGGAGGCCGACAAGCCCGAGAATGGCGCCAAGCACAATGCCCGTCGGCAGTTCGCGCAGCAGCACCCGCCACCAGTCGGTCAGCTTCAGTTCCCCAACGGCGAGCGCCCGGATGATGAGCGAGGTCGCCTGCGAACCGGAATTGCCGCCGGAGCTCATGATCAGCGGAATGAAGAGCGTCAGAACGACGGCCTTTTCCAGCTCGCCTTCGAAATGCTGCATGGCGCTGGCCGTCAGCATTTCGCCGAGGAAGAGGGCGCAAAGCCAGCCGGCCCGCTTGCGGATCATCCCGCCGAAGCCGATTTTCATATAAGGCCGGCCAAGCGCCTCCATGCCGCCGAATTTCTGGGCGGCCTCAGTCGTGTCCGCAATCATCGTGTCGATGACGTCATCGACGGTGACGATGCCGAGCACCATGCCGTGATCGTCGACAACAGGCAGCGCCAGTAAGTCGTGCTTACGGATCAGCCGTGCGACATCTTCCTGCTTCATCAGCGCATTGGCCGAAACCGGAGTGCCCTTCTGTGCGACTGATAGGATGGAGGCATCGGGCTCGCCGGTGATGAGGCGGCGCAACGTCACCACATGCAGCAGCGCGCCGGAATTATGGTCCAGCACATATATGGCATAGACGGTCTCGCGGGAGCGTTCGACCTGCCGCACATGGTCCAGCGTCTGGGCGACGGTCCAGTCGTCGGGCACGCTGACGAATTCCGTCGTCATGATGCTGCCGGCCGTGCGCGGCGGATAGCCCATCAGATGCTGAATGGCGACGCGCACCGGTTCTTCCAGGCTGGAGAACAGCCGCACGCGATCCTCGACATCGAGTTCCAACAGGACGTCGGCGACACGGTCGTTGGACATGCCATGCAGCAGGCGGGCCGAATCCGTGCTGTCCATCAGCGCCAGAATGGCTGGTGCGTTGCGCAGCTCAGGGCGGTCGAGAATATTGACGGCATAGTCCTGCGGCATCCGCGAAAGGATGCGGCCGGCTTCTGCCGGGGCAAGCCCGTTCAGCGATTCCACGCGCTCGGCGATGGTCGCAACACGGTTGTTATTCATGAAGGCACGAGCGGCATAGCCGGCCCGCAGAGGGAAGCGGTTAATATTCATTGGCTCGCCTTTCCGTCGATCCGCCGTAGCGTCCGAGCGGGCGAGCCTGGAGCATCAGGTCAGCGCGCGACGGCCGCGTACGGCAAAGGCAATCGACTGCTACTGTCGCTTGGCATCTTGATGATGGCTCCATTGATATCCGTGCGCGACATATGTCATGCACGTGTCACACTAGGTGGTCCCGAATGCGGAAAAAGTCAAGCTGATTAAATGTTTAACGCCAGAATGCCGCACCCTCGGCGCGGCATTATAAGTCAGCATCGTTTACGCAATATTTCGAAGGCCGGAAGAGGCAGGTTTTCGCTCTCGAAAACCTCAGAAACCGGCGAGAACCGCCTTGCCCTTCATCTTGCCGCTTTCGACCATCGCATGCGCCTTTTTCAGGTTTGCGGCATTGATCGTGCCGACAGTTTCCGACAGCGTCGTGCGGATTTTGCCGGCATCGACCAGTTCGGAAATCCGATTCAGGAGCTTGTGCTGCTCGATCATGTCAGGCGTGCCGAAGAGCGGGCGGGTAAACATCAGCTCCCAGTGAACCGAAACCGCCTTGCGTTTGAAGGGCACGATATCGAACGTCCTGGGATCGTCGATCAGTGCGAAACGGCCCTGCGGGGCCAGCGCCTCGACGATGTCGGCGACGTGTTTGTCAGTATTCGTCGTGGAGAAGATGAAGCCCGGTGCGCCGATGCCGAGCGCTTCGACCTGCGGTGCGATCGGCTGCGAGTGGTCGATGACGTGATGGGCGCCGAGTTCTTTCACCCAGGCTTGCGTTTCCGGGCGCGAGGCCGTGGCAATGACCGTCAGGTCCGTCAGCGCCCGGGCGATCTGAATGGCGATCGAGCCGACGCCGCCCGCACCCCCGATGATGAGAAGGGCAGGGGCAGCGCCCGGCACAGGATCGGTGACACGCAGCCGGTCGAACAGCGCTTCATAGGCGGTGATCGACGTCAGCGGCAGGGCGGCCGCCGCTGCGAAATCCAGGCTTTTGGGTTTGCGGCCGACAATGCGCTCGTCGACGAGCTGGAATTCTGCGTTCGAGCCAGGACGGTTGATGACGCCGGAATAGAAGACCTCGTCGCCCGGCTTGAACAGCGAGACATCGGAGCCGACGGCCCTGACGATGCCGGCAGCATCGAAGCCCAGAACCCTCAGTTCGTCGGCCGGTGGCGCCATGCTGGCGCGGACCTTCACGTCGACCGGATTGACGGAGACCGCCTTGATCTCGATGAGGAGATCGTGCCCCCTGGCCTCGGGGGTCGGCAGTTCGACATCGATCAGTGAGGTTTCGGCAGCGATCGGCTGCGGGGTCTTGTAAGCGACGGCGCGCATCTTGGTAACTCCTGTATCTGTTGTACGAGAGCTAGATGCGACCTATGTTCCGGCAACGCAAGAATGCACAAATTCTGTACGTAGTACCAAAAAGGATACTGTAAATGTCACGCCCGCGCGCCAAACTGGTCACGAATTTTCCCGGTTGCCCGGTTGAGGCGACGCTGACTTATCTCGACGGAAAGTGGAAGGGAGTGATCCTTTTCCACTTGATGGACAGGACGTTGCGCTTCAACGAACTGAGACGCCATTTGCCTGCCATCACCCAGCGCATGCTGACCAAGCAGCTGCGCGAACTCGAAGATTCCGGCCTGATCTCACGAACAGTTTACCCGGTCGTACCGCCGCGCGTTGAATATGCGCTGACACCGCTCGGTTCCACGCTGAAGCCTGTCATCCGGGCGCTCGCCGCCTGGGGTGACGAATTCGTCTTCTGCAGCCCGGAAGGCCGCGAACTGCGTATCGCAAAAGCCTTAGGCGCTCCGGCTGCGGAGCTCCAGGCGTAGCGACGCCGCGAAAACGAACAGGCCGAGGAAAGACAGGACGGCGCCGACATAGCCGGTCGCAGCAAAGCCATAGCCAGCCGCAATAACGAGGCCGCCGAGCCATGCGCCGAGCGCGTTGGCGATGTTGAAGGCTGAGTGATTGGAGGCGGCCGCCAGCGTCTGCGCATCTGCTGCGACATCCATCAGGCGCGTTTGCAGCGCCGGGCCGGCGGCAAAACCGCAGCCGACGAGGAAGACGCAAAGCCCGAGCATGTACGGGTTGGCGGCGGTCAGCGAAAACATCGTCAGCACGACGATATTATAGACCAGCGAACCGCCGATCGTGCCGAGCAACGACTTGTCGGCAAGCCACGAGCCGATGACATTGCCGGCATTCATGCCGACGCCGAAAAGCACGAGCATAAGCGCAACGGCCGTTTCCGGCAGCATGGCCACCTGCGTCGTCGTCGAGGCGATATAGCTGAACATGGCAAACATGCCGCCATAACCGACTGCCGCTATGCCAAGCGTCAGCAGGATCTGCGGACGGCGGAAAGCGGCGAGTTCGCGCAGTGCGCTCGCCCCTTCGGCAACCTTGTCATGCGGCACGTAGAACCAGATGAGCGCGACCGTTACCAGGCCAATCATGCCAACGGTGAGGAAGGCCACCTGCCAGTCGAGCGCCTGGCCGAAAAAGGTCGTCAGCGGCGTGCCGAGCAGGGTCGCGACCGTGAGACCAAGCATGACGCGGCCGACGGCCCGAGCGCGGCGATGCACCGGCACCATGGACGCGGCGACGAGTGCTGCCACGCCGAAATAGGCGCCATGTGGCAGCCCGGTGATGAAGCGCAGCACCGTAAAACTCTCGAAGGTCGGCGCGACGGCGCTCAGGATATTGCCCACTGCAAAGAGCAGCATGAGGCAGAGCAGCAGCATGCGCCGCGTCATCTTGGCTGCCAGCACCGCAATCACGGGTGCGCCGATAACGACGCCGAGCGCATAGGAACTGATGACATAGCCCGCCTGCGGGGTCGTGACCGAGAAAGTATCCGCCACCTCAGGGAGCAGGCCCATGATGGCGAACTCGCCGGTGCCGATGCCGAAACCGCCAGCGGCAAGCGCCAACTGCACCAGCGCGACGGTCATGGCCGAGGGAAGCTCTGCCTCCGGCCCAGAATCGATAGGCTCATCGACGGAATCATTGACGGCAACCTGGCTCACGGGCGATCCTCGGAGGATTTGTGCTTATCGACGGCCTCTGGCGTAAGGCGCAGGAGCGTCATTTACATCAGGTGGGCAGAAATGGCGGGAGGCGGAGATATCATCTCCATCGTCCAATCTATCGAATGAGAAGCTCAAGGTGTCGAGCGCTTTTTTTGCAGTGCAGCGTCCTGCTATCTGCATACGTCCATTGCAATATTTGCGTTTCGTCGATGTGACCGAGAAAACCATCGCGCTTGAAATCGCAGGTGTTTCGACCATCTCTTGAAGACAGGACAGCGAGGACAGGAACAGGCACCTCATGAAGCTCGTCGGCTTTTTCAATCGCGACGGCGGTACCTTCAGAACGACGGACATGCAGGCTTACGAGAAGCGGGCTGAGGAGGTCTTCCGCGACGCCGGGCATGATTTCGAGGCTATCGTCTTCTCCGGCAGCGAGATCGTTCCCGCTATGGAGCGGGCGGCAAGGCGCGACGACATCGACGGTATCGTTGCCGGCGGCGGTGACGGCACCATTTCGGCAGCCGCTTCGATTGCCTGGAAAAACGGCGTGGCGCTGGGCGTCGTGCCGGCTGGCACGATGAACCTCTTTGCTCGGTCGCTGAAAGTGCCGCTCGATATCTGGCAGGCGCTCGACGTGCTGGCTTTCGGCGAACTCGACAATGTCGATATCGCCAGCGCCAACGGCCGGCCCTTCATCCACCAGTTCTCTGCCGGCATGCACGCGCGTATGGTGCGCTACCGCAATTCCTACAGCTACCGCTCCCGTCTCGGAAAGATGCGGGCCAGTACCCGCGCCGCCTTCGGCGTCGTCTTCAACCCGCCGGAATTCGAGGTCTCCTTCGAGGCGGCCGGCATGAGGGAGACAAGACGCGTCTCGGCGATATCGGTCTCCAACAACCCCTTCGGCGAAAACGCTTTGCTCTATGCCGACAATCTGCGCAGCGGCGAACTCGGCTTTTATACGGCAAAGCCGCTGAAGCCGCTCGGTGTCGCACGGTTGGCGATCGACATGCTGCGCGGCAAGTTCCGTGAAAACGATGCGGTCATGGTCATGCATCCGGCCGAAGTCTATCTGCATTTTCCGAAGCTGCGCGCTAAGGCGAACTGCGTCATAGACGGGGAACTTCTGCCGCTCGAGCGCGATGTCACGGTGAAGCTCCATCCGGGCGAACTAAAGGTACTGGTCAAGCAGGGATTGGCTGCTCAGGAAGGCGAGGGAGAGCGGCGCGAGCCGGCCGCCTGAAGCTCAGAGCGAAGCTGCGCGCCTCGCCCTGAAAGGAATGAGAGCGCTTGCGGTAATATCCCAGTCCGCCTCGCCGCCGAAAACACAGATGCGATTACGCCCCTTCTTCTTGGCGCAGTAGAGAGCCTCATCGGCCGATGCGACGAGTGGGCGCCAGCCATCTGCGCCGCCCCGGCTGGAGGCGACGCCGATGCTGACGGTAATGGAGAGATCTATACCGGTTTCGGCATCACGGATGACATGCGCCTGAATGCGGCTGCGAAGTTCTTCCGCAAAATCCATGGTGTTCGCAAGATCCGATGTGGGAACGAGAACAGCGAACTCCTCGCCGCCATAGCGCGCAACGATGTCGCCCGGCCGCATCGCGCTCTGCAGAAGCGCCGCGATTTCGATGAGCACGGCATCGCCCGTCAGATGACCATAGGTGTCGTTGACCGTCTTGAAGTGGTCGATATCGATCAGCATCAGGCAGACATCTTCCTCGCGCTCCGAAGGCGCTTTGCCGAAGCCTTCCAGCGCCCGGCGATTCCAGACGCCGGTCAGCCCGTCCTTTTCGGCCTGCATCTTCAAGCGGGCCTCGTATTCGGCCCGCTCGTCGAGCTTGCCGCCCAGCAGTTCCAGCGCTTCGAACAGGCTGCGCATCTCCGGCGCCTTGGAGATCGTCTCGAGGTTGGTTATGCCGCCGCCCTCGGCAAGTGCGATGATCTGCCGGCGCGCCGTCAGCAGCGGATCGAGCATATGGAGGCGGATGGAGCGGAAAAGCATAAACAGCACTGCGAGAGCCGAAGCCGTGATCACAGCGATGACCGACAGCCGATAGGAGGCTGCATCATGCTGGGCTCGATAGCGCTTCACCACATCGTCGAGGAAGAGCGTGCGCAGCCGTTCGAGCGGCCGCAGCGTCGGAACATAATCGCGCGTCAGATCGACGGCGGAGATCGAATAATCGCCGGAAATCTTGCCCTGTTCGATGAGGATATTCACGAGGTTGAGGCCGGACCTGAAAAAGATCGTATCGACATCCTCCATGAGGTCAGCAGACAACGCATCGTGATCGGTGATGACCTTCTGGCCCTGCATCAGCGTACGCAATTCCAGAAGCCGGCCGATGGTGCGGCTGGCATCGGTAACATGGCTGTCGCGCAGCGGCTGACGCGTGGCGATCGGCCCCATGATCTGGGAGGCGGCCCGGCCGCCATATTCGCGCATGTCGCTGATCATCCGCCCCGTCAGGAACGGTGCTGTCAGCTCCGGCCGCCCGCTCGTGAAAGCCTCCACGTGCCAGTCGACGACGGCCTGGAAGGTATCGATCACCTCGATCATTTCCCCGATCGCGGCCTGGACGTCCTCCGGCCGGCGTTCGGCAAGCGGCGTTACGGCAACCCGGTCCACGGCCCCTCGGGCTTTGCGAAGCTGGTCCCTTGTATCGGCGAGCGCCTTCTGCAGGTCGGGCGAGGAGGAGGAAATTTCGACCGCAATCGGCTCGTCGAGAGCCTCGAGCGCGAGATCGCTGATGCGCCGGAAGTTCGTTAGCCGCTCCATCGCCAGGGCATCGCTGCCCGGCTCGATCGCCATGACGTCATTGGCTGGGCCGCGTTCCGCGGACATGCGGGTGGCAGCCTCCAGGACCTGGCGGAAGCGCTCCACGGCAAGCAGGTTATCGTGGGTCGAACGGTAGCTTGCATAGGTTGGTATGAGGGCGCTTGCTGTCAGAACCAGGGTGAGAAAGGCGACGATAACGGTTGCAAACAGCAGCTTTCCTTCAAGAGTGATGCGGTTCATCAAACCGATCCCTTTCCCTGTCCCGTTATCCGCGCCGGCTCCGTTGCCGCTCGCTGAACATGCCGATATCAGGCATATATTACCGAGTTTGAGTATAGGCCGGCGATAATGCCAACAGGGTTAAGAAAAGGGTCTAAATGGCTGTTATCTAGCGAGTTATATTAACCACGAAGGTTTAGAGACGCGCGAGATATGTGCGGTAATCGAAATCCGATACCGTGCGCAGATGCGCGATTGCCTCTTTATACTTCGTGTCGCCATAAAGCTTGCGATAACCCTTGCCGAAAATATCGGCGATAAAGGCCGATTGCCGGAAGGTTTCCACCGCCGTCAGGAAATCATGCGTGAGCCGTTTCGCGCTCGGTGAGGTATGGCCGGGCGTCGTTTCCTCGCCGGGATCGAGATCGCCGTCGAGGCCGAGCAGCATGCCGCCAAGGATGGCCGCCAGCAGCAGATAGGGGTTGGCATCGGCACCCGCCACGCGGTGCTCGATGCGCGCCGCAGGCCCGTTGCTGTCAGGAATCCGGATCGCCGTGCCGCGATGCCCGTTGCCCCAGGTCAGGTCGGTGGGGGCAAAGGATCCCGGCTGGAAACGGCGATAGGAATTGGCGAAGGGCGCAAAGATGAGTTGCGCCTCCTGCATGGTCTGCAGCATGCCTGCCGTCACCGATTTCAGAAGCGTCGGTTCGCCTCCTTTGGCGTCGAGGATATTATTGCCGTGACTGTCGACGATGCTCGCATGCACATGCAGCCCTGAGCCGGCATGATCCGAATAGGGTTTGGCCATGCAGGTTGATTTCAGCCTGTGCTTGCGCGCCGCCTGCTCGGCGATACGCTTCAGGTATAGGCAATCGTCGGCTGCGGCCAGTGCATCGGGCCGGTGCAGCAGGTTCACTTCGAACTGGCCGGGACCGAATTCCGCCGTCGTCGCTTCCGCCGGCAGGTTCATCGCCTTGGCATAGGCGCGCACCGTCTGCAGGTAGTCGTCAAGCGCATCGACGGCGCGCATGTCATAGAGCTGGAAGCCGTTCGGATCGCCGCGATAGGTCAAGCTTGCGGGCGGGGAGGGCATGCCCGTCTGACGCCAGTTTTCCTCGATCACATAGAATTCCAGTTCCGTCGCTACGACAGGCGTCAGCCCGCGCTCGGCATAGCGTTCGAGAACGGAGGCGAGAATGCCGCGCGGATCCATGAAGCTGCGGCTGCCGTCGAATTCATGCATGGTGGCAAGCACCTGCATGGAACCTTCGGGCGCCCATGGCATCGGGGTCAAGCTGCGCCTGTCGGGAATGAGAATGCCGTCGGGGTCGCCGATCGTTAGCGACACGCCTGTGATATCGTCATTGTCGTCGCCCCAGATATCGAGCGACTGCGTCGAGGTCGGCAGGCGAATATCGCTGGCCCAGACCTTCTTTTCGGCCGAGAGCGGCAGTTGCTTGCCGCGCAGATCGCCATTCATGCCGACAACCAGGATCTCGAAACGCGGATCGCCCGCTTCAGCCTCATTCCCCTTGCTCGCCATGACCTTGAAAATCCTCTCGCAGAAGGCCAAGGTCGTAAACCATCACCGAAAGCCTTTCAATCCGAAGGTCTAATCATGTCCGATACTTACCCGCTGTCCAATCTTGCTGCGATCGATGCCGCCCACCATTTGCATCCCTTCTCCGACATGAAGAAGCTGAACGCCGACGGCACACGCATCATCCAGCGCGGCGAGGGCGTCCATATTTTCGATAGTCACGGCAGAAGGTATCTCGATGGCTTCGCCGGCCTCTGGTGTGTCAATATCGGCTATGGCCGCAGGGAAATTGCCGATGCCGTGGCGCGCCAGATGAATGAGCTTCCTTATTACAACACCTTCTTCGGCACGACTTCGCCGCCAGCCACGCTGCTCGCAGAAAAGGTGACGTCCAAGGCCGGCCCGCGCTTCAACCATATCTTCTTCACCGGTTCCGGGTCGGAAGCGAACGACACCTGGTTCCGCATGGCTCGCGTCTATTGGGCAGCCGCCGGCAAACCCTCTAAGAAAATGGTGATTGCGCGGCGCAACGGCTATCACGGCTCGACGGTTGCCGGCGCCAGCCTTGGCGGCATGAAATATATGCACGAGCAGGGCGATCTGCCGATATCAGGCATCGTCCATATCGGCCAGCCCTACTGGTATGGCGAGGGCGGCGATCTCACACCCGCCGAATTCGGCCTGAAGGTTGCTCGCGAGCTCGACGCCAAGATCGATGAACTGGGCGAAGAGAATGTCGCGGCCTTCGTCGCCGAACCGATCCAGGGAGCGGCCGGCGTCATCATCCCGCCGGAGACCTACTGGCCGGAGATCGACCGCATCTGCAAGGCGCGCAACATACTGCTGGTGACCGACGAGGTCATCTGCGGCTTCGGCCGCCTTGGCGAATGGTTCGGCCATCAATATTTCGGCGTCGAACCGGATTTTGCTCCGATTGCCAAGGGTCTGTCATCAGGCTACCTGCCGATCGGCGGCGTTCTCGTCAGTGATCGCATTGCCGACGTGCTGATCAACGAGGTCGGCGATTTCAACCACGGCTTCACCTATTCCGGCCACCCGGTCTGCGCTGCCGCAGCGCTTGAAAACCTGCGCATCATCGAGGAAGAGAAGCTGGTCGAGCGCGTGCGCGACGATATCGGTCCCTATTTCGCGAAGAAGTGGGCCGCGCTTGCCGAGCATGATTTCGTCGGCGAGGCGCAAAGCATCGGCCTGATGGGCGGTCTGCAACTCGCCGCTGACAAAAAGACCCGCACCCGCTTCGAGAAACCCGATCCGATCGGCGCATTGGTGCGCAATCACGCCCTCGCAAACGGCCTCGTGCTGCGCGCCACCGGCGACCGTATGCTGGCCTCGCCGCCGCTTATCATCCGCCATGAGCAAGTGGACGAGATGGCGCGCATAGCCAAGATCGCACTGGACGCGGCCTGGAAGGAACTGCATGGCTAGCGACGATGCGACGGCGGCTGCCCTGCCGTCGCTGCTCAGCGATGTCGAGTCAGGACGTCACTCGCATTGTCATTGAACGTCGGTCATTTGGGGGAGTCTCGACTAATGAAGCAGATTTACACCACTCTGGGACCCAAACGCCGCGAAGAACTCGGCATGATCCTTCCGCACGAGCATGTGTTTGTCGATCTGCGAACCCCTGACCGGCCCGGCTATGCCGAAGCTGATGTAGACGATGTCGTGGCGCTGATGGTCCCACAGATAGATGCAATCAAAAGACAAGGCATTTCACTGCTCGTCGAATGCACGACAGGCGGCGTTGGAAGACGTGCAGATATTGATCTTGCCGTATCCAAGGCCGCCAACTTTCCGATCGTCGTGCCGACCGGCAACTATCGCGAGCCATGGATACCCAGCTGGGTAGCAGAAGCCAGCGAGGTCGATCTCGAACAATGGATGGTGGCCGAGCTTACCGAGGGCATCGAAGATACCGGCGTGCTTGCCGGATGGATAAAACTGAGCGCCGGCGACGATGGCATTACGCCACTGGAGGCCCGCATCCTGCGGGCAGCCGCAAGAGCATCCATTCGAACCGATGCGGTCATCGGGTCGCACACGATCCGGGGAAGGGTCGTGATGGACCAGCTGGACATCCTTCAGTCAGAGGGTTGCTCAGCCGAGCGCTTCATATCCATCCATACCCAGGAGGAAAAGGACTTCCAGCTTCACAATGCGCTGGTGGAACGCGGCGCGTGGATCGAATACGACCATGTCGGCAGGGCACCTGATGAAGAAGTGGTCGCGCTGATAATGGGCGCCCTCGAAGCGGGATTGGGCAACCGACTTTTGATAAGCCACGACCTCGGCTGGTATGATCCGGCGCAACCGGGTGGCGGAACGCCGAGGCCTTATACGCACCTTGTCGACAGCCTGCTGCCAATGCTTCAGATCGCGGGCGCGAGCAGGGACACGGTGCGCCAACTGACGGAGGTCAATCCTTTCGACGCATTCGCACGCTAAATATGAGCTTTCAGGAGCCTCCTGAAAGTTCACATCTCGGGATAAGCCACCGCGTAGGCGAACTGATAGGTGTCACCCGGCTGGCCATAGATATAGGGCAGGGTGACGACATGCGTCTCCGGCTGCTTCAAGTTGTTTTGCGCTATGACATCCTTGAAATAGTAGTCCGGCCAGGCCGGTGGCGTTTTGCCCTTGTCGTCGCGCCAGACGAAGACGACGGGATGTTTCGCGTCCAGCTGGAACTTCGGCTTGAAGTCCGGGTAGAAATAGGACTGCACCGGGGTGCCGGGCATCTGCAGCCGCATGTTGCCGTCGAGATGCGGGTCGTAACCGACGATCAGCCCGGGCTCGCCGCCGATGTCCTTGCGGATCGTCTCGGCGAAGCTGGCATAGGGGATGTTCAGCCGCTGATACTTGCCGAAGAGCGGGCCGTAATAGGCGCGCATGGCGAGCACGGCGAGCACGACGCCCATGATCACGCAGCTCACCGCCAGCGATGCGCGCAAGGGTGCTGCAGTATCGACCTCGGCGCTCTCGGCCTTCATGCAGATATAGAGCGGCAGGATGAGGAGGAGCGGCGTCAGCCAGCGGTCGGCGACATTGTCGACGCCGGCAAGCAGGATCATCAGCGCAATCGCACCGATTTCGATCAGCAAGATACGCCCTGAAACTCTCGACCAGCGGCTGGAGGCCCGCCACATTGCCGGCAGCGATTTGGCAAAGAGCACTAGAAAGATGACGACGGAGACGCCGGCGATGCCGATAATCGCAATAAGGAAGCGAAGAAAGCCGGTGGAAACCTGCGACAAGAAGCCGGTCGCCTCCTCCCCCGTCATCATCTTGTGAAGCGTGCGGTCGAGGGCAAGGTCGAGATGCTGGAGGAACCAGATTGCGTGCGGCATGACGATGGCGATCGAGATCACGATGGTCAGGATCAACCGCCAGTCGAACAAGCGCTTGCGGAAATCGGTATCGATCAGCGCGGCGACGAGTGCCGCGGCCGGAAGAAGCGCGAAATTATACTTCGATATGATGCCGATGCCGGTCGCAATGCCGACGATGGCATAGGAGATGGCCGACGGCGTCTTCAGCGTGCGGAAAAAGCCGTAGAGGAACAGCGAACCAGCAAAGATCGTCGCCACCGAATGGGTGAGATCCCGCTGCGCCTCAAAGACGACCTGCGGCACGGTGAGCAGGCCGAGCGTTGCCATCACCACCAGGCTGCTGTTCCTCAACGTCAGCCGCGCCGTCAGCCAGTAGAAGACATAGGAGAGGAACAGCATGGTGCATTTGAGGAACGACAGCGAAAACAGCGACACGCCGAAGAGCGATGTCACGCCGTACTGCACCCAATTATAGAAGGGCGGCTGCGAATTGTAGCCGAAGGCGAACCACTGCGAGAGCAATATCTGCTCCGCCTCGTCCAGCTCCAGTGCATTGGGAATGCTGAGCCGGACGATCAGGTGGAGCAGAAAATAGGTTCCGAGCACCGCCAGGATCAGATGCGGCCGGCGGCTGATAAGGCTCTGCACGTCAGCTTTCTCGAGAGAAGATCTGGCGCACGATATAATTCGGCGAGGCGTCGTCGCGATAGTAAGTGCGCGCGATCATCTCCGCCAGGATGCCCGTCGTGATCATCTGCACCGACGAGAGCAGCAGCACGACGCCGACCATCAGCATCGGTCGGGTGCCGATATCATTGCCCATGATGAACTTGTCGAAGCCGAGATAGATGAGGATCAGCACTGCAAGAGCCCCGAGGCCGAGGCCGAGCGAGCCGAAGAAATGCCCCGGACGTGCCTTATAGCGCATGAAGAACATGACCGACAGCAGGTCGAGGATCACACGGAAAGTGCGTGAAATGCCGTATTTCGACGTGCCGTGCTGGCGCGCATGGTGGGTGACGACCATTTCGCCGATGCGCGAGCTCGGCACCACGCCGGCGACCCAGGCGGGGATGAAGCGGTGCATCTCGCCCATCAGCTTCACCTGCTTGATGATCGAGGCGCGGTAGATCTTCAGGCTGCAGCCGTAATCGTGCAGCTTGACGCCGGTGATGCGGCCGATCAGGTAGTTTGCGCACCAGGAGGGAATCTTGCGCAGAAGCAGCCCGTCCTGGCGGTTCTTGCGCCAGCCGACCAGCAGGTCGAGCTCGCGCCGTTCCAGCTCCGCGACCATCGCGGGAATGTCCTTCGGGTCGTTCTGCAGGTCGCCGTCCATCGTGGCGATCAGCCGGCCCTGCGCCGTATCGATGCCGGCCTGCATGGCGGCTGTCTGGCCGAAATTGCGTTGCAGCTCGACGATGCGCAATGTCAGCCCTCCGCGGTCGACGAACTTGCGGGCATTGACGAGCGTTGCGTCCGTGCTGCCGTCGTCGACGAGGATCAGTTCCCAGCGATGCTGATAGTCGGCCATGGCCGCGACAATGCGCTCGACGAGCGGGCCGATGCTTTCTTCCTCGTTGAAGACAGGGACGACCAGCGACAGTTCGAGCGGTTGCACCTGATCATTCGCACCGCGAATGGACTCTACCGTTGTCTGCAAGTTTCATTTCTCCTAAAAGGCCCGGCAACGGACGATCCCGTGGAAAACCAGCCGCCGCAGCCAAACTTAGGAAGCCTGATACATGAAGACCCCGAGTGTTGAAAGCGGGCAATCCTGGTTTCTGCGCAATCGTATGACCCTGCTGACGGTCGCAATCGTCGCAGCCTATGCGCTTTTCATCGAATGGTTCTGGGGCTGGTCGGTGATACTGAAACAATGGGCCGCGGTTGGACCACGGCCAATCATCGGCGCACTGATCCTCCTGACCAGCACCTATTTTCTGCGGACATGGCGCATCTACGATTACTTTCCACGGGAGACGGCGGGTCGGTTTGCTGCGCTCTTCCGTGTCACGCAGATTCATAACCTCTTGAATATCATGCTGCCCTTCCGGGCCGGCGAGACCAGCTTTCCCGTGCTGATGCGGACGGAATTCGGCATCCCGCTGACGCGGGGCGCCTCTGCCCTGCTGGTCATGCGCCTGCTCGACCTGCATGCGCTGCTGGCCGCCGCCGGCCTCGGCTTTGCGGTGTCCGCTCCCAACGCAGCTCTTGCGTGGCTTGTCTGGATCGTCTTTCTGTTCCTGCCGGTCTTCGCCTTTGCTGCCCGCAAGCCGCTGCTGCGCCTCGGTGCAAAACTTCTGCCGCGGAAGGCGCAGGCGCTGCTTCATGAAATCGAGAATGGACTGCCTTTCGATGCCTTAGCCTTCAGCCGCGCTTGGGCGATGACAATCGTCAACTGGCTGGTGAAGGTGCTGGTAATCGCCTGGGCGCTCGGCTTGATGGGCGTCATGCCGATCGCCGCGAGCTTCGGCGGCGCGCTTGGTGGCGAGCTTTCCTCGGTTCTGCCGGTCCATGCACCCGGCGGCGTCGGCACATACCCCGCGGGGATAACTGCCGGAGCGATCGCCTTCGGCGCATCAAGCGAACGCTCGGCGCTGGACCTGTTGGCGCAGGCGAGCGTCAACGCCCACTTGCTCATTATCGTCTCTGCCCTGACAGGTACCGCGATCTCATTGCCGCTCGGCCGCCGCCGCAAGGCCTGAGCGTTTCAAGGCGAAGCCGTCAGTTCCGATATGCGCTTGCGCAGGAAAACCCGTTCCGGCTCCTGCCGGCAGAATGTCAGCGCCGTCTCGTATGCTTCGATCGCTTCGATCCTGCGTCCAAGCCGGCGCAGGAAATCCGCCCGTGCCGAGTGGGCGAGGTGATAGGTCGAAAGCTGACCCTTGGCGATGATGGCATCGACAAGGGCAAGCCCCTTTTCCGGCCCTTCGGCCATGGCGATTGCGACCGCGCGATTGAGCTCGGCGATATCGGAGGGATGGGCGGCAACCAACAGATCGTAATAATAGGCGATCCGCCGCCAGTCCGTTTCCTCTATGCTGCCGGTCTTCGCATGCTCGGCGGCGATAGCCGCTTGCACCGTATAGATGCCGATCTCGGGCGTGCGCATGGCGCTCGCCAGCAGCGACAGACCCTCGGATATCTTGCTGCGGTCCCAGCTGGTGCGATCCTGATCGGCAAGCAGAACCAGCGCCCCGTCACCATTCTGCCGGGCGGCGCGACGCGATTCCTGCAGCAAGAGCAGCGACAGAAGCCCCGCGACATCCGGGTGCGGCAGCAGGGCCGCGAGAAGCCGGGCCAGCCGGATTGCCTCCGCCGTCAGGTCGGCGCGCACGATCCTATTGCCCGAGGATGCCGAATAGCCTTCGTTGAAGACGAGGTAGATGACATGCAGGACCCGGTCGAGCCTTTCGGGTAGCTCCGCTCCTACAGGCACTTCATAGGGGATTTTCTCCGTTTTGATCCGGTTCTTGGCGCGAACGATGCGCTGAGCGACGGTTGGCGCCGGCACCAGAAAGGCATGGGCGATTTCTTCCGTCGTCAGTCCGCAGACCTCGCGCAGAGCCATCGCCATCTGCGCATCGGCGGCAAGGGCCGGATGGCAGCAGATGAAGATCAGCCGCAGCATGTCGTCCTCGATCGGTTCCATGTCGCCGATTTCCGTTTCCGTGCCACCAGGGTAAAGCCCGTCTTCGATATGCTGCAGCGAGGCGTTGAAGCGTGCCCGCCGCCTGAGATGATCGATCGCCTTGAAGCGGCCGGTCGAAACCAGCCAGGCAACGGGATTGTTGGGCATGCCATCGATCGGCCATGTCCGCGCCGCCGCCGCAAAAGCGTCGTGCAGCGCTTCCTCCGCCCGGTCGAAATCCCCGAGCAGTCGGATCAGCGTTGCCAATATCCGGCGCGAATGCTGCCGGTAAAGTTCCTCGATTGCCTGTTCCAACGGCAAGCCTCACTGCGGAAGAGCGAGCAGTCGCACCGGGCGCAATTCGATCGCGCCGACGCGGGCGCAGGGAATGCGCGCGACGATCCTGCGCGCCGCCGCCAGATCGGTTGCTTCGATGACGTAGAGGCCCGCCAGATGTTCCTTGGTCTCGACATAGGGACCATCCGTCGCGGAAAGCGTCCCGTCGCGCACCCGTAGCACCGAAGCTCTGTCGGGTCCTTCCAGCGCATCGGCGTGGATCAGGATACCCTTGCTGCGAAGCTCTTCGTCGAACTGAAAATGCGCCTTCACAATCTCATTGGTCTCGGCCTGTGTGAGCGTGCCATCCGTATCGGCGGAATTATAGATGAGGCAGACGAAGCGCATGGCTTACCTCCCATCCTTGATCGAATAGGCCGGCCGGATTTCGATCCATGCATATTTGAGGATCGGGAATGTCGAAAAGATCGACTGCGCCTCCGCCATATCCTTCGCCTCGATCACCACGAAGCCGCCGAGATGCTCCTTAATTTCGGCGAAGGGACCGTCTGTTGCGGCGACAGCACCGCTGCGAACGCGGAGCGTTACGGCCTGCTCCGGCTCGTAAAGTGCGAGCGCAGTGAGCAAATGGCCGCTGTCGCGCCAGTGATCGTCGCTGACGATGCACTCCTGCGTGACCGCGTCCCACTCCTCCTGCGGGACTTTGCTGCTCTTTTCGGTATCGAACCAGACCTGACCCAGAAATTTCATGGCATGACCTCCTCAGCCGAATTCATGGATGGGGCGAACCTCGATCGCGCCGAGCTTTGCCAGCGGAATGCCGGCCGCAACCCGGATCGCATCGTTGAGATCCTTGGCTTCGATCAGGATGAACCCCCCGAGCGCTTCCTTCGTCTCGATGAAGGGGCCATCGGTCACCGACATCTCGCCGCCGCGCACCCTGACAGTGACCGCCGATTGCGGGGACTGCAGCGCCTCGGCAACGATCATATGACCGCTGTCGGCGAGATCGCGGTCATAGGCGAGCGAATCTCGATCGAGCTTTTTCTGCTCCTCGTCGGACATGCTCGAGAAGATCGAACCGTCCATCCAAACCTGGCAAAGATATTTCATGCCTCACCCTCCGCGTTGTGTTTTTCACAGCCTTTGGACGAACAGGCTAGGCGCTTTTCGACAGGGAAGAAAAAAATCTTTTGGCTGGCCTGAATGTCGAAAGGTCGCGGCAGCATTCGACAAAGCTCCATCGACAACATCGAGGAGATGGAGCAATGAGCATGCTTGAATTCGGAATAGCACACCTGATCGTCACGCGCGGCGTAAGCAAGATGCCGCCGCTTGAGAATGCCGAGGTGATAAAGGTGCTGGTCAGGACGGTGATTGCGCTGGCTGCGTTTGCCGGCCTTGTCGAGGCGCTGCAGATTGCCGCAAACTGACCGCAAAAGGGCAGCCCGGCCAACGAGACGGGCTGCGCCTGATATCTTACTGGCCTGATATCTTACTGGCCTGATATCTTACTGGAATGCCGTCTCGAAGAAGCTGCGCAGCTTGCGTGAATGCAGCGCTTCCGGCGGCATGGCGGCAAGCTTCTGGATTGCTCTTATGCCGATCTGCAGGTGCTGGTTCACCTGCGTGCGGTAGAAGGCAGTCGCCATGCCCGGCAGCTTCAGTTCGCCGTGCAGTGGCTTGTCGGACACGCAGAGCAGCGTTCCGTAGGGCACGCGGAAGCGGAAGCCGTTGGCGGCGATCGTTGCCGATTCCATGTCGAGCGCGATGGCGCGAGCCTGCGACAGTCGCTTGACCGGGCCTGCCTGATCGCGCAGTTCCCAGTTGCGGTTATCGATCGTGCCGACCGTGCCGGTGCGCATGATGCGTTTCAGCTCGAATCCCTCATAACCGGTGATCTCGGCAACGGCCGCTTCGAGCGCCACCTGCACTTCGGCGAGTGCCGGGATCGGCACCCAGACCGGCAGGTCGTCATCAAGCACATGGTCTTCGCGCATATAGGCATGCGCCAGAACATAGTCGCCGAGCCGCTGGCTATTGCGCAGTCCGGCGCAATGGCCGAGCATCAGCCAGGCATGCGGGCGAAGCACGGCCACGTGGTCGGTGATCGTCTTGGCGTTTGACGGGCCGACGCCGATATTGATCATCGTGATCCCGGCATGGCCCTTTTTCTTCAGGTGATAGGCCGGCATCTGCGGCAGGCGGGTAAGCACGGCATCCGTTTCCGGGACGCTCGATCCTGCCAGCGTGACGATGTTGCCGGGCTCCACGAAGGCCGTATAGCCTTCGCCGCCGTCAGCCATCAGCTTGCGCGCCCAGGCGCAGAACTCGTCGATATAGAACTGGTAGTTCGTAAACAGCACGAAGTTCTGGAAGTGCTCTGCGCCCGTCGCCGTGTAGTGCGACAGGCGGGCCAGCGAATAGTCGATGCGCTGCGCGGTGAAGGGCGCAAGCGGCGAGGGCTCGCCCGGAGGCGGCAGGTATTCGCCGTTGGCGATTTCGTCGTCCGTGGTGTTCAGGTCGGGCGTATCGAAGAGATCGCGCAACGGGATATCGACGAAAGCCGCAGCCGATGCTTCCACATGCGCACCTTCGCCGAATGCGAAATGCAGCGGGATCGGCGTTGGGGATTCCGAGACGATGACAGGCACATTGTGGCTCTTCATCAGCAGCGAAAGCTGCTCCTTAAGGTAATGCTTGAAGAGCTTCGGCCGCGTCACCGTCGTCGTATAGACGCCCGGTGCCGTCACATGGCCGTAGGAGAGGCGGGAGTCGACATGGCCGAAGCTCGTCGTCTCGATGCTGACCTGCGGATAGAAGGCGCGGTAGCGGGAGGTGACTGGCGCTCCTTGCGCGAGCTTCGTGAAGCTCTCGATCAGGAACGAGGTGTTGCGCTCGTAGAGAGCGGTCAAAGCTTCGACGGCTTTTGCCGGATCGTCGAATGCTTGCGGCTCGAAAGGGGGAGGGGACGAAATGTCGAAAGCGGATAGCGGATAGATTCGTTTGCTCATGAGGCATTATAGAGAGTCGTTTTTAACAAGCAAACGACGCCCGAAGGCTGAGACCTGGATTTTTCCCCCCAATATCTTTCAACTCTCAGCGGATGGCGGTGCAGTAACCGCCGCTGCCTGCCAGGCATGTATAGTTGGCGCCGAAATGCGACTGCTGCGCTCCCCCGCCGCCAGTGTGTACGACCACCGCGGAAAACGAGATCGCGAAGAGCGCCGCAAAGAGCGTTATGATTGTAAACCGTCTCGCCAGAATGAACACGTCCACGTCCTTACCCCGATATGCGCCTTTCATGGTGATGTTTTGCCATGATGCGGCTGAACGGGTGCTGAGATGGCGGTTCATTTGGCGTTCAGTTTTCGAGGCCGGCTAAGCTTCTTGGAGACGGGTCCGCTTAAAGACGAAGCCCCTCGAAGGCGAGTCCCCTCAAAGGCGGGTCCAGGTCTGCGATTTGCAGAGGACGTTCATCACGCAGCCCTTCAGCCTGAGGGAACTGCCGGAAACGCTGCCGGAGCCGCTGTAGGTCTTGTCATTGGAGGGATCGGTGATCTCACCATTGTAGCTGTCGCCGGTGCCAGCCAGCGTGCCGATCTTCTTGCCGGCATATTTGCCCGACTTGAGCGTGATGCAGTACCCGCCGCCGCAAGGGGCAATCACTGCGGTATCGCCGGCGACCGTCTTCCATTTGCCGACGATCGGCTCTTCCGCCTGCGCAAGGCCTGCCGCAAGTGCCAGCGCGCTGGCGAGAACGAGGGTACGGATCATCTTTTCCTCCATGAAGTCAATCGGCGCGAAAATAACTGACGCGAACGTAAAGGTAAATATGCTGCGAGAGCGGCTGAAATCCGGCTTTCGCCTTCGGGTTTTTCTGCTGATGGCCTGATCGATGCTGATTTCACGGTAAACAGTTCCTCAATTTCCAAATCCTAATTTTTCGTAAAAAGCGCGCGGAAATCCTTAATTCGCAGGCATTCCGATGTTTAACGAAAATCCAATTTTACCAAGCGTTTGCACTTTGTTTGCGTCAAATTAATCATGCATTTTAGGCGTTTTTTGAAAGCCGTTCGGCATAGTGAACCCATCAAACGAGCGGGGCAAACCCGCCGGACCGGAGAGGCCGCAAGCCGCAGAAGATGGCAAGGCCCAAAGGTGAAACAGGGTACGTCTTAACAGGCTAAACAGGGATAGAACCGATGGCACGCTTTGAAATGCACAATGCTGAAATGGCCACCATGGGTGGCGACAACAACAGCGCCGATGTCTTCTGCGAAATGGGTCTGATGTATGCGACCGGCCGCGGCTGCAATATCGATCTCGTCGCCGCTCACAAGTGGCTGAACATCGCCGCGATCAAGGGTAACGACCGCGCAGCCGAGCTGCGTGCGGATGTCGCCGCGACGATGAGCAAGATGCAGCTCGCCGAAGCGCTCCGCGCCGCCCGCGAATGGATGACGATCCACTAAGGAACGTCTTCCCGACGGCAATTCGACAAAAGCAGAAATAACAACCTCAAAAGAGGGGAGCTGGCGGGGCGCTTTGGACGGGGCCGATGCCAGGAGAAGGAAACCGCGACCGGCTTGTCATCTGCCGGCCGCGGTTTACCTATTGGCTTACTCGTTTTCAGCCGAGCTTCTTCAGCACCATCGGCAGCGCCTCTTCGAACCGCGCCATATCGGCTTCCGGCCCCACACTCACGCGAATGCAGCGGTTCAGCGGTGCGACGCCCGGCATGCGGATGAAAACGCCATGCTCCATCAGCCCGTCGACAATGGCCCTCGCATAGGTGCCGTCGCGCCCGGCATCGATTGCCACGAAATTGGTGGCAGACGGCAGCGGCTGCAGGCCGTTCGCGCTCGCAATGTCAGCGATCCTGTCACGCGCCGCATGGATCTTCCCGATCACCTCGGACAGATAGGCCTTGTCCTTGAGGGCTGCGAGGGCTGCGACCGTCGCCAGCCGGTTCATGCCGAAATGGTTGCGGATCTTGTCGAAGGCCTGTGCCGTGCCCGGTGTCGAGATGGCATAGCCGACGCGGGCGCCGGCAAGCCCGTAGGCCTTGGAGAAGGTGCGGGTACGCACGATGTTCGGCAGGTCGATGAGTGAGGCGATCGACGGCAGCGCGGAGGCAGGGCCGGTCTCGCTATAGGCCTCGTCCAGGATCATCATGCAGGTTTCCGGCAGGGCGCGCGCAAAGGTGACGATCTCTTGGGCATCCCACCAGCTTCCCATCGGATTATCAGGATTGGCGAAATAGACGAGTGGGGCATTCTCGCGCTTGACTGTATCGAGCAGCGCGTCGAGATCTTCCCGGTCGTCCGCATAGGGAACGGTGACCAGCCGGCCGCCGAAACCGTTCACATGGAAATTGAATGTCGGATAGGCGCCAAGCGAGGTAACCACAGTGCCGCCGGGCTCGATGACGAGCCGCACGATCTGGCCGAGCAACTCGTCGATGCCGCCGCCGATGGCGATGTTGGCAGGTGTCACGCCGAGATGGATAGCGAGCGCCTCGCGCAGCGCGTAATTTTCCGGATCGTTGTACTTCCAGATATCGCCGGCCTGTTCCCGCATGGCGGCAAGAACCGAGGGGGCGGGGCCGAAGCCGTTTTCATTGGCGCCGATGCGCGCTTCGACCTTCAGGCCGCGCTGGCGCTCGATGGCCTCGGGACCGACGAAAGGAACGGTGGAGGGCAGGGCGCTGGCAAGTGGCGTGAGGCGCGTGAAGGCAGACATGCGACGGCAATTTCCCGGAATTATTGAAAAGCCGGGCAACAATAGGCTCTCGCCTTACCAAGGCAAGCAAGATTATTTACAGCATCGGCCCGAAAATCGGAATCGATTTTCCGAAAGCCTGATGCGTAGTTTCAAAGAATTAGAGCCTCCTTTGTGCGTCCGAACGGACGCACGGCGCTCTAAAGCTCAGATGCGGCTGCCGTTGCGGCGCGCGTCGATCGCTTCCGTATTGCCGATCATGAAGTCGGCGCGCACGACCCTGCGCAGAACATCCGGCTCGATCAGGTTGATGAAGCGAACGCCGATGCGCTCGTGATGGCGGTAGACCTCGGCGCAGCCGATGCGGTAGGCGAGCCCCAGAATATTCAGATAATAATGTTTGGGCAGGCCTGCCGTGGTCGACACGACGAAGGTCGCGCCCCCCTGGGAAATGTCGAGAATTTCGGCGCTGCGCATCGAAATCCCGGTCAGACAGGGGCGAACGGCCACGATACGGGCCGGTCGTTTGACGTTGAACTCCTCCCAGCGAATGTCGTAGACAGCCGACTTCACCGTGGCGAGGTGCGTTGCGCGGAGCATTTCCATTTCGCATTCTCCGTCAGGCAGTTCAAAATTTGGGGCAGTTCAAATTTCGGGCTGTTCGACGAAGAGGCTCACACGAATGTTTTTCACATTCGTCAAATATAAAACTACAATTTTAACGAGTTCGACATTTGTGCGTTAGCGGCACATCCATTGTGCCGTCTTGGGAACGAGCCGTCGTCGCTCAGGCCAGCAATCTTGCCGCGCAATAGCCACCGGCAGCGGTCAATGCCGTCAGAAAAGTTCCCCAGACCATATCCACCAGGCTCATCGCGAGCGGCCAGTTCTTCAGTGTCGATAAATTCGTGATGTCATAGGTGCCGTAAGCCGCCAGTCCCAAAATGGCACCATAGAGAAGTGCCGTGCCAATCGAGCCGCCGGAGAGCCCCGGCAAAACCGCAAGTATAACGACGGCGGCGGTGAAGAGCAGATAGAAAAGCGCCGCGACGCCGAGGTTCGGCGCCGGAAGCATCAACTCGCCCAACTGGTCGCGATAGAAGGTGCGGGCGATGATGCCGAGCCATAAGGCATCGACCACGGTAAGAGTGAAAAGGCAACCGGCATAGGCAACAAACGCAGTTTTCATCGTCTTCGATCTCCCACTTTGCCTCGTTCTACGGCATGGCCCGCCTTGCGGATCGCGGTTGATTCTCTTTGCGTCGATTTTTCCCGAACTCTTTCAATTGTCCGGCGTTTTTCCTCTAGCGACGCGTCGCCTCCAATCATCAAAGCGAGGAAAACTCAAATGACAGATGTCAAAGTTCCCTGGGAATCCTGGGTCGTCGTGTGCGATGGGGCGAAAGCCCTGATCCTGCAGAATGCCGGCGACACCGAGCTGATGAACCTTCAGGTCCGCGAGACCCTCACACAGCCCAATCAGCCGACCCGTGAAATCGGTACCGACAAGCCGGGCCGGTCCTATGCGCCGGATGGTATGAGCGGCAGCGCCATGGAGGAGACCAACTGGCAGGACCAGGCGGAAGAAGAGTTTCTGAAGGAGGTGGCCGGAAAACTCGATGAACTTGTCCATGAGAAGGAAGCACGCCGTATCCTTCTCGTCGCCCCGCCGCGCGCGCTCGGTGCGCTGCGTCCCAATCTCAGCGCCGATGTGCAGGCGGCGATCTCAGCCGAAGTTGCGAAGGATTATACCAACCTTCCCGTCGACCAGATCGAGCGGCATCTCGCCGCCTGATCGCCATAAATCACTTGTCAAAAACGCGGGTTGGAAAGCCCGCGTTTTCCTGTGTGGCACAAGTCTGAAATCAGAGGCTGCTTTCGAAGCTCAGCCGTAGCACGTGATGCAGGAATTCGGGGTTCAGCAGCATGTTGAAGCTGATGGTGACCAACTCACCTTCGCGCTTGACCACGGTCGAGCCGATCTCGTCATGAATGCCAAGGATTTCCAGGAAAAAATGCTGTGGCATTTCCAGGCTGGGGCTGACTTCCAGCAGCGCGCCGGCGAGCGTGATCGTACGGATCAGGCAGCGGACTTGCGTACCCGTGCTGAGATGATGGCCGACGAAGATGATGTTGCCGGGTCGATCGAGGTTGAATTCCCTATAAGCCTGTTCGGGCTTCGGATGTTCTGTGTCGAGGTGCATCTGAAAGGCCATATCAGCCTCCCCTTGTTGTATGGTCAGACTTTAGTGCAGGATTGCTCACATCTGCTGAACAATATCTTTAAAATTGAAAGCTTGTGCAAAATTGAACGGCAAAGCGCGTCTGTTGCCGGCAAGACTGCTCGGATTCTGCCCAGTTTTTCGCCATCCTTGCGCGGCCATTGACTTGCGGCCTGTCGTCGCGCATAGAGGAGCCGGTTCGAGGCACCGGCCGCTCGCGGATGAAGATCCATGGTGAAGCCCTCGCGATCATGGTCACAGCCCCGGTGCATGCTGACTGACGGCAATGCGAGCCCCCCTGACAGTCGAATGGCATGCCTTTGAGAGGCTGAACCCATGACTATGACTTACCCTGCGGTCGACGAGCTGAAAGCCCAGGCAAAGCGCCTGCGCCAGGCCATGGCCGAGCGCGGCAGCGAGATCACCCACGCCGCCGCCCTGGAACTGATCGCCCGCCAATATGGCGCCCGCGACTGGAACACGCTCTCTGCCCTTGCTGCCAAGCCCAACGACAAGCCGTCGTCGCAGATCTTCGTCGGCGCCCATATTCGCGGCCGCTACCTGAACCAGCCCTTCACCGGCAAGGTTCTGGCGCTTTCCGCCATTCCGGGTAGCGAGTTCTACAGGATCACCATCCATTTCGACGAGCCCGTCGATGTCGTGACCTTCGAGAGCTTCTCGGCTTTTCGTCAGCGCGTTCACGCTCAAATCGACGAGAATGGCGTCTCTCCGCGCAAGACCTCCAACGGTCTGCCGCATCTCGTTCTCGATCTCTGACAGTCTCGTGCTGCTGTAACACCCGGATTCCGTCCATGACCTCGCGTTCGCAAACCAATGCCTTCCTGACCGGCCCGCTACCTCTGGTCTTTGCCCGCACGGCGCTGCCGATCATCCTGATCACCACCATCAATGGCCTGTTCGCCGTCGTGGACGCCTATTTCCTCGGCGCCTATGTCGGCGCTGGGGCTCTCTCGGCCGTTACCCTCATCTTTCCCGGCCTGATGATGCTGGTTGCCCTGCAATCACTCGTCTCGAACGGCATGGCGAGCATCCTTGCCCGCGAGCTCGGCGGCGGCAATCGCGACGCCGCGCGGCGCACCTTCGCCGCCGCCCATGTGCTGGCGATTGTCGTCGTGCTTGTCGTCAACGTCATTTATTGGACGGTCGGCTGGCGGATCGTCGACAATGCCGCGGCGGGAGATCTCGCCGTTGCTGCGAACGCCCGGACCTTTATGGGCATCATGATCGGTGCCGCGCCCATCGCCTTCTTCCTGTCGCTCAACATCGATGCCCTGCGCAGCGAGGGCCGGATCGGCTTCATGACCGTAGTCATGCTGGCCGCGACGGCGCTGAACATCGCCGCCAACTGGTTCTTCATGGCGATCCTTGGATGGGGTGTGGCGGGCTCGGCTCTCGGCTCCGTGCTCGCTCAGGCAGTCTGCCTGGTCGCGGTGCTGATCTATCGCGCGCGCAACGAGCGTGCATTGCGTCCGGCGACACGTTTCCCACTGGCCGACTGGCGGCCGATCCTGGCGCTCGGTGCGCCGATGAGCCTCGGCTTCATCGGGATCTCGCTCTCATCGGCGGCGGTCATCTTCAACCTGTCGATCTGGGGCGAGGGGGATTATGTCGCGACCGTCGGCGCCTATGGCATCATCACCCGCGTCATGACGGTTGCCTACCTGCCGCTGCTTGGCCTCAACATCGCCTTCCAGACGATCTGCGGTAATAATTACGGTGCCGGCCTTTCGGAGCGTGTCGGTCGCAGCCTGCAGATCGCCCTGATCGCTGCACTCGTCTACTGCACGGGCGTTGAGATCACGGTGGAGCTGCTGGCCGCCAGCCTCGGCTACGTCTTCGTCGCCGATCCCGTCGTCATATCAGAGGTCTCGCGCATCCTGCCCTGGACGGTCGGCGCGTATTTCCTGTTCGGCCAGATGGTGGTGCTGTCGGGTTATTTTCAGGCGATCGGCGATGCCAAACGTGCGGCGATCTTCGGCCTCTCGCGGGCCTATCTCTTCACGCTGCCGCTGACCTTCCTGCTGCCGCATGCCTTTGGCGAAATGGGTATCTGGATGGTGCCGGTCTTTGCCGAGGCCTGCATGTTCCTATTGGCCTTTGCCGTCCTGACGCGGAATGCCAAGCGGCTCGGCTGGCGCTATGGATTGTTGCCCGCCTAAAGCCGACAAGGCCGCGCCTGTCCGGCGCGGCCTTGGCTTTCAATCCTTGCTGGCTGCGGGTGCGGACGCCGTGGCAGCCTCCGCTTCCCCGAGCGCCTGTGCGCATTCCTCGCAGCAGACCTCGACAGTCTTGCCGCCGAGCTTGACGCTGATCGCGTCAGGCCCGAGTTCGCAGTCACAGGCGGCGCATGTGGTCTTCTTCATGGGATAATCCTCCGTTTGGGTCCTTGTGGGGCAGGATCATAAGACCATCGGAGGCCTCTCTCCGCTGTCGAATTCTTTAGCGACTTTACGCCCGAAGCCGTGTCGCGCGCTGGAACTCTGCAGGGGTCTGGCCATAGGCCTGGCGGAAGGATGCGGTGAAATGGCTGTGGCTGGAAAAACCGAGATCGAGGCCGAGCGCCGTCAGATCGTCATACTCGCCGAGAAGATCGAGCGCGCGGGCAAGCCTGAGCCGAAGCTGGTAGCGGTAGAGCGGGGTCGCCTCCACCTGCTGGAAGACCTGGGTCAGATAGACGGGCGAAACGCCCACTTCCGTTGCGATTTCGGCAAGCGTCCAGCGTCGTGCGAGATCGGAGGAGAGCACGAGCTTTGCCCGGTCGACAAGCTTTTGCCGCCCCGCGCTGGCGCCCGCCGCATGTGAGGTGCGCTCGCCGAGCGAACGACGCACGAGGGTGAGCGCCAGCGTTTCGGCCTCCAATGTCTCGGCAACGTTTCGGCGAAGGCCATGGCGAAGAAGCGCAACAAGCGCCTGCGCGCGTGGATCGATGCGCCGGCGCTGGCGCTTGAAACCGAATAACTCGCCGGCCTGCACCTGATCCCTTGGCGCAAGCTCGGCAAGCAAGGCGCCGTCGATCGACAGATCGATGCAGGCATCGCCACCCTCGACGGGATGGCTGATGCGATAGCCCTGCCCGGCGTTGAAGAACAGCATCTGGTTGGCTTCCGCCACCGTGTCGGTGCGCCCGACATGACGCATGAAGACGCCACGATAGGGATAGACGAGGCTCGTCTTGTGGGCGCATTCCTCGTCGCTCTTGTGACGGCATTCCCCATTGCAGACAATGTCGCGGATCGCGACAGTCTTCGTCTTCAAGAGCAATGCAGTCGAAAATTGCGACATCGGTCTTTCCGGATTTTTGCGCGGCGAGCAGTGCCCGCCGCGGCACCTTATCACAATCCCTTGTTGCTCCAGTAGTGGCTTGAGATATGCACGTCACTTTCGATCTGGCCGCGGGAAAGGCCGATATCCTTGAGCTGATCGTCGGACAGCTCCATGACGGCGCTGCGACTGCGCCGTTCGGCGAGCTTGCGTGCTATCAGGCGAAAGCCCGTCACGAGACCTGCAAGAAGCGGGGACTGTCTGGTTTCCGTCCGGCGAGTGGTCTGGGCATAAACTGTAAGGCTAGAACCGCGCATGGTGTTCCTCCATCCATTGCGTTTGAATGGGAGGATTGAACCATCTGCGCGGCTCGCCCGCTGTCAGATTATTTAGCGATCTGCAGCCCGGATCAGGCTTTCAGCAGCCACTCGTGTTCCGGCGCATTGTAGAACTTCCAGACACGCTTCGGCCCGGCCATGACATTGAGATAATAGAGGTCGTAGCCATGCGTCGCCGCGCAAGGGTGATATCCCCTCGGCACCAGCGTCACATCGCCATCTTCCACCACCATCGCCTCATCGAGCGAGCGGTCGTCCGTATAGACGCGCTGGAAGCCGAAACCCTGCGGCGGATTGAGGCGGTGATAATAGGTCTCTTCCAGCATGCTCTCATGCGGAAGATTGTCCTGATCATGCTTGTGCGGCGGATAGGAGGAGGTGTGGCCGCCGGGTGTTATGACCTCGACGACGAGCAGCGAATGTGCGGAACTGTCGTCTTCCGGCATGATATTGTTGACGTAGCGCACGTTCGTGCCCTTGCCGCGCGTCAGCGGCGGATGCGTGCCGGGCGGAATGGCCTTGACCTCATAGGTGCCGCCGCCAGGGGCGGAGCAGACGGCAAGCTCCAGATCCGTCTCGGCCGTGACCGACCATGTCGATTCCATCGGTATATAGAGCGCGTGCGGCGCTCCGTCGAACGGGCTCATGCGCTCGCCGAGCGTGCCGAAGTCTCGGGTTCCGGCCGAAGCCTTGCCCTTGCCGCTGACCCAGACGAGGCAGACCTCGCGCTCGCCGGTTTCGCCTGATGCCGTCTCGCCCGGTTTCAGGCGGTACATGTCGAAGCCGACATAGGTCCAGCCGGCGCTTTCCGGCGTGACATGAGTGACGCGGCCATGCGTGCCTGACGGTTTCACCTTGAGGTTTGGCATTGGTGTTTTCCTCCGTTACCTGGAAATTCCCCTCCCCAACCCCTCCCCACAAGGGGGAGGGGCTAAGTCTGACGCACCGTCTCCCTCTACATCACCGCAGCGACTCCCAGGAAGGTCGCTTATGGCGTTGTCAGAGAGGCTGGGTCAGCCCCTTCCCCTTGTGGGAGGGGTTGGGGAGGGGTCTTTCTCTTCCGTTATCCCTTTGGGAAACCCTCAGTCTCGACAGTATAACCAGCCGCCGTCATCACCCGCATCAGCTCCGCATGACCGATCTCCGCCATCTTCTGCGGCGGCGCCCTGCGCGGATCCTGTTCGGCCTCGACCACGAACCAGCCTTCATAACCATAATCTGCGAAACGTTTGACAATCGCGCCGAAATCGAGCGAGCCGTCGCCCGGTACGGTGAAGGCGCCGAGCGCCACCGCATCGAGGAAGGATTGTTTGCTGCGGTCGAGCCCATCGACGACGGCCTTGCGGATATCCTTGACGTGCACATGGTTGATCCGGGCATGGTGATTGTCGATCGCCCGCAACACGTCGCCGCCGGCAAAGGCCAGATGCCCGGCATCGAGCAGCAGCGGAATGCCGGCGCCCGAATTCTTCATGAAGGCATCGAGTTCCGGTTCGGTCTCGACGACGGCCGCCATGTGATGGTGATAGGAGAGCGGCATACCCTGCTCGGCGCACCATTCGCCGAATTCGGTGACGCGGCGCGCATAGGCCTTCATCTCGTCGTCGCCAAGCCGCGGCTTGGTCGCAAGCGGCTTGGAGCGATCGCCCTGGATGGAACGGCCGACTTCACCATAGACGATGCACGGTGCATTGACCGCCTTGAAAAGCTCGATCATCGGCTGGATGCGGTCCTTGTTGGCCGCAAGCTCCTCATTGACCAGCGTGCCGGAAAACCATCCGCCGCAGAGCGTCACGTCGGCGGCGCGCAGAATGGGCAGCATCTCCTGAGGATTGCCAGGGAAGCGGCGGCCCTGCTCCATGCCGGTAAATCCGGCGGTGCGGGACTGGCGCAGGCATTCCTCAAGGGAAACGTCGTCGCTGAGTTCGGGAAGGTCGTCGTTCCACCATGCGATGGGCGACATGCCGAGTTTGGCCTTCATGAATAGTCTCCTTGAAAACATTGAGGAGGAGCGTTCCCGCTCCTCCAGAAAATTGAGAATGATCTATCAGCCGACCCGCTGGGCGGCGCGTGCCTTGACATAGGCCTCATGCGCCTTGTTGACCTCGCCGCGCGGGCTGACCTCCGGCACCGCCACATCCCACCAGTGACCACCGGCATCCGTCGTGATCAACGGGTCGGTATCGATCACGAAGACCGAGGTGCGGTCGTTCTTCTTCGAATCGGCGAGCGCCTGTTCCAGTTCGGCGATGGAGGAAACCTTCACCGCGATCGCGCCCATCGCCTCGGCGTGCGCGCGGAAATCGATCTCGGGCATGACCTCGTGATAGGCGTCCTTCAACAGGTTGTTGAAGTTGGCGCCGCCGGTGGCCATCTGCAGGCGGTTGATGCAGCCGTAGCCGCGGTTGTCGAGCAGCACGATGTTCAGCTTGAGACCGAGCATGACCGAGGTCGCAAGCTCGGAATTCATCATCATGTAGGAGCCGTCGCCGACCATGACGACCACGTCCTTTTCCGGATGCGCCATCTTGGCGCCGAGGCCGCCGGCTATCTCATAGCCCATGCAGGAGAAGCCGTATTCCATGTGGTAGCTGCCGGGGACGGTTGCCGGCCACAGCTTGTGCAGTTCGCCCGGCAGGCCGCCCGCCGCACACAGCAGCGTCGTCTTCTCGCCGCCGATGGAACGAACCACGGCACCGATGACCTGCGCGTCGGAGGGTAGGGCGGCATTGGTGGTGGCCATCGCCTTGGCAGCAGCCTCCATCCAGACGTTCTTTTCTTTCACTGCTTTCTCGGCAAGCGCTGCCGGCGCCTTCCAGCCGGAGAGACCGGATGACAGCGCCTTTAGCCCTTCGCGCGCATCGGCAACCAGCGGATGGCTGTCATGCTTCAGCGCATCATAGGCCGCGATATTCAGGCTGAGCAGCTTGAAGTTCTCATTCTTGAAGAGCGCCCAGGAGCCTGTCGTGAAATCCTGGCAGCGCGTGCCGACGGCAATCACCAGATCGGTTTCCTCGGCAATCGCATTGGCCGCCGACGTGCCGGTCACGCCAACGGAGCCGAGTGCCAGCGGATGACGCTCATCGATCGCCGACTTGCCGGCCTGGGTGACGACGACGGGAACGCCGTGCGCTTCCGCAAAGGCTGCAAGCTCCTTGGTTGCCTGCGAATAGAGCACGCCGCCGCCGGCAACGATGACCGGCTTCTGCGACGCCTTGATCAGAGCAATGGCATTGGCAAGCTCATCGGCATCCGGCTGCGGACGCCGCACCGTCCAGACCTTCTCTTCGAACAGGCTCTCCGGATAGTCGAAGGCTTCCGCCTGAACGTCCTGGCAGAGCGACAGCGTCACTGGGCCGCAATCGAGCGGATCGGTCAGCACCTGCATGGCGCGCTTCAAGGCGGTGATGATCTGTTCCGGCCGGGTGATGCGGTCGAAATAGCGAGAGACCGGGCGGAAGGCGTCATTGGCCGAAACCGTGCCGTCGCCGAAATCCTCGATCTGCTGCAGCACCGGATCGGGCGCGCGATTGGCGAAGACGTCGCCGGGCAGGAAGAGGACGGGAATACGGTTCACATGCGCCACGCCGGCGGCCGTCACCATGTTCAGCGCGCCGGGGCCGATGGAGGTCGTGCAGGCCATGAAGCGCTGGCGGAAGCTCGCCTTGGCATAGGCGATCGCCGCATGCGCCATGCCCTGTTCATTATGTGCGCGGTAGGTCGGCAGTTCCTGTCGCACCTGATAGAGCGCTTCGCCCATGCCGGCAACATTGCCGTGGCCGAAGATCGCCCAGACGCCGCCGAAGATCGGTACCTTCTTGCCGTCGACGATGGTCATCTGCTTTTTGAGGAAATGTGCGACGGCCTGCGCCATCGTCAAACGGATTGTCTTACCCATCGGGTCCTCCCGCACCTACGCTCTTCTGTTTTCCCCTCCCCAACCCCCACAAGGGGGAGGGGCTAACCTGTCAGGCTCTCCGCGTTTCATCACTCCCTCGCATCCGCAAGAACGTTAGTTTGTGATGTGAGGCGGAGCCTCAAGCTAAGTCCCTCCCCCGTGTGGGGAGGGGTTGGGGAGGGGTTTAAATTCTACTCTACCGAAGCCCGCGCGTTCTCAGCCAGGCCTCTGTCAACTGCTTAAAGCGGCCGGCCATATCGGCAATCGCTTCCTCATCATTGATCTTGCCCGACAGCCAGCCGCGCGCCGCGTCGGCAAAGATCGTGCGGCCAACCGCAAAGCCCTTGACCGAGGGCGCAGCCAGTGTCGCCTCGAAACCCTTCACCAGTTCGTCGGCAGGAGCCTCGAGGCCGAGCAGCACAATACCGCGGCACCATGGATCATTTTTGGCGATGACAGCATCGATCTTTTTCCAGGCCCCGGTTGAGGCCTGCGGCTCCAGCTTCCACCAGTCCGGCTTGATGCCGAGCGCGTAGAGTTCTTCGAGTGCCGTCGAGACCGTATCGTCGGTCAGCGGCCCGTTCTTGCTGGAGATGATCTCGACCAGCAGCTCGCGGCCAACCTTGCGCGCGGCTTCAAAGAGCGTGCGCAGCTTCTCCTGCTGTTCCGTCTTGAGCGCTGCCGGATCGTCCGGATGGTAGAAGCACAGGCACTTGATGCAATGGTCGAGCGGCCATTCCACCAGCTGCGAGCCGATATCCTGGCTGAACTCGAAGCGCAGCGGCTTGGAGCCCGGCAGCTCGACCGGTCGGCCGATCCAGGTGAAATTCTTCGTGGCGGCATCGAAAAAGGCATCGCGCCCGAAGCGCTCGTCGATCAGCATGCCATAGCCTTGACGTCCATCGGCGACGCGGGCGGCCGCTTCCACCGCCAGCCGCTTGAAGGCGACGATCTGCTTGTAATCGACGCTGAGCTCGTCGCAGACAGCGGTCAGCTGCGAACGATGGTCGATCGCGAGCGCCATCAGAAGAGGGATATCGCCCTTGCGGGTCGACGCCCAATGGATGTGGTTGATCGCCTCGTCCTTGCGCAGTGCGCGGTGTTTGCTGCCGTTCTTGAGGAAGAAGTCGAGTTCCGCCCAGGTCGGATATTCCGGCGAGCACAGCAGGCGGGAAACGGCAAAGGCGCCGCAGGCATTCGCCCAGGTGGCGCAGGTCTGCAGCGGTTCATCCTTCAGCCAGCCGCGCAGCAAGCCGGACATGAAGGCATCGCCCGCGCCGAGCACGTTGAATACCTCGATCGGAAAGCCCTGGCCGACAATGCCGTCTTCCAGATTGTCGCTGATCGGGCCGTCATAAACGATGCAGCCCATGGCCCCGCGCTTCAGAACGATGGTCGCGGGCGAGAGGCGTCTGATCTCCTTCAATGCACCGAGAACGTCATCGGCACCGGATGCAATCAGGATTTCCTCTTCCGTCCCGACGATCAGGTCACAATCCGGCAGCGTCTCCTTCATCTTGGACGACACACGGTCGGACTTCACATAACGCTCGAAGCCCTCGGCGTGGCCGGCAAGGCCCCAAAGGTTCGGCCGGTAATCGATATCGAAGATCACCTTGCGGCCGTTGGCCTTGGCAATGCGGATGGCCTTGCGCTGTGCGGCTTCCGTGTTGGGTCGGGAGAAATGCGTGCCGGAAACGAGCACTGCGCGCGAAGACCTGATGAAATCCTCGTCGATATCGTCTTCGTCGAGCGCCATGTCGGCGCAATCGGACCGGTAGAAGATCATCGGCGAGACGCCTTCGGCTTCCACGGCCAGCAGCACCAGCGCCGTCAGCCGATCCTTGTCCGTCTTGATACCCTTGGTCTCGACGCCTTCGCGCGCCGACTGCTCGATGATGAAGTGTCCCATCTGTTCCGCACCGACGCGGGTGATCAGCGCCGATTTCAGCCCGAGCCGCGCCGTGCCGATCGCGATATTGGCCGGGCAGCCGCCGACGGACTTGGCAAACGAGCCGATATCTTCGAGCCGCGAACCAATCTGCTGGCCGTAAAGATCGACGGAGGATCGGCCGATCGTGATCACGTCGAGAGACGGCTCCGGCGAGCCCGGATTCGGTTGTACCATGATGTCCTCCCGCTAGATTCTTACACGGTCTGAGGTGCCCGCGAATTTTGAATAATGAAACATTAGTTCCATCTCTTTGTCAATTCGGAATGTTTATTCCATTTTTGCCGTTGCGAGTTTGGAATGCTGCAACTTGCGCCGCCGCTCGGCAATGGCGACCGGCAATGCCATGGTGAGCGCCATGGAGGCCGAGAGCGAACGAAAACCACCGAAGTCAGCCTCCGCCACCTCGAACCAGTGTGTTGCGCAGGCAGCAAGCGGCGAAAAGGCCGAATCGGTAATCGCGATGACCGGCACGCCGCGATCGGCAAGCTCCTGGCTTTGAGTAAGGCTATCGGCCGCATAGGGTGAAAAGCTGGCGGCAATGGCGGCATCGCGCGGCGTGGCGAACTGCACCATCTCGGGATCGACGCCGTTCGGCGTGGCGACGATCTGGTGGCGGATGTTCAGCTTGGAAAAGGCATAAGTCATATGCGCCGTGAGCGGATAAGAGCGCCGCTTGGCGATGAGATAGATGGTCTCGGCAGCCGCGAGGATATCGACTGCCTTCGCGAACGTGTCGGTCTGCACCGTCGCAGCAAGCCGGTTCACGGACTGGCTGGCGGCCGATATGAAACCGGAAAGCAGCGTTGCATCCTCGTCGTCCCCGCCGGACTGTTCCAGCGTGACGAGGCGTTCCTCATAGCTCAGTGTCCGGTCGCGCAGCCTTTCGCGAAAGATGCTCTGCAGATCGGAGAAACCTTCGTAACCGAGATGATGCGCAAGGCGCACCAGCGTCGAGGGTTGTACTTCCGAGGCGGCGGCGATGCTCGCCGTCGTGCCAAAGGCGATTTCATCAGGATTTCCGAGCGCAAAGGCGGCCACCTGCGCCAGCCGCTTCGGCATGCTCGCCTTGCGTTCGATGATGGTGCTGCGCAGACTTTCGAAATCGCGCGGCACGCGCGCTCTCTGGGGATCGCTATCCATGCTGACGGCTCAGAAGATGAAACAAATATTCCATATTTCGAAGCATAAACGATTTCCGCGAGCCCGCCTAATTGTTTTTAATAGCCTGAAAATCAACGGTTTTGGACAGTTTGAAGAGAGCCGACACGAAATGATGCATCAACGCCTGCTTGTCAAAATGATCCAAATATTCCAAAAATTCCTGCGGATTTGAGGAGGAGACCTGCAATGAAGCCACTCGGCATCGGTTTGATCGGCACCGGTTATATGGGCAAGTGCCATGCGCTGGCATGGAATGCGGTGAAAACCGTCTTCGGCGATGTCGAGCGGCCGCGCCTCGTGCACCTCGCCGAGGCCAATGCCGAACTGGCAGGCGCCCGCGCTGCAGAATTCGGCTTCGAGAAGGCGACGGCCGACTGGCGCACCCTCATAGCCGACCCGGATGTCGATGTCGTCTCCGTCACAACACCCAACCAGTTCCATGCCGAAATGGCGATTGCGGCCCTCGAGGCCGGTAAGCATGTCTGGTGCGAAAAGCCGATGGCGCCTGATTATGCCGATGCCGAACGCATGCTTGCCGTTGCCCGCCGATCCGGCAAGGTCGCCGTCCTCGGCTACAATTATATCCAGAACCCGATCATGCGGCATATCAAGACGCTGATCGGCGAAGGCGCGATCGGCTCCGTCAATCATATCCGCGCCGAAATGGACGAGGATTTCATGGCCGATCCCGATGTCCTTTTCTATTGGAAGAGCGAAATTTCGGCCGGCTACGGCGCACTCGACGATTTCGCCGTCCATCCGCTTTCGCTGCTCTGGTATCTCTTTGGTCATGTCGAGGCGGTCACCACAGATATGGTGAAGCCCTATGCCGACCGTCCTGTAAAAGGAGGCGGTCGCCGCGCGGTGGAGAATCATGATGCGGCCAACGTCCTGATGCGCCTCGGTGGGGGCGTTTCTGCGGTGCTGATGGCAAACCGCGCTGCCTGGGGCCGGAAGGGCCGCATTGCGCTGCAGATCTATGGCTCGAAGGGCTCGATCCTCTACGATCAGGAGCGCATGAACGAATTCGAGCTCTATCAGTTCGAAGGCCGAGGCTCGGAACGGGGTTTCCGCAAGATACTGGCGGCACCTGCCCATCAGCCTTATGATCGCTTCATTCCGGCGCCTGGCCACGGTCTTGGCTTCAACGACCTGAAGATTATCGAATGCAGGGAACTGATCCGGGCCATTTGCGGGGAGCCGGCGTCGATCGTGACATTCGAAGACGGTCTCAGGATAGAGAAGTCGGTTCATGCCATGGCACAGTCCTTCCATGAGCGCCGCTGGATCGAGATCGGCTGAAGCAAGCCTTCGCTTCCGTTGACGGCGTTTGGGGCAGGGGGTAGGCCTTGTCCCTGTTGAAGGACGCATTTTCGGGAGTGACATCGTGACGGACAGACTGGTGATCATCGGCGCGGGGCAGGCAGGCTTCGCATTGGCAGCCAAGTTGCGCGCGCTGAAGGACGAGCGTCCGATCACGCTCATCGGCGCCGAAGACGTGCTTCCCTATCAGCGCCCGCCGCTGTCGAAGAAATACCTGCTCGGCGAGATGGCCTTCGATCGTCTGCTGTTCCGTCCCGAACATTGGTACCCCGACAATAATGTGGAAATCCGTCTCTCGACCTGGGCCGAGCAGATCAAGCGGGATACGAAGCAGGTCCTGCTGCAGGATGGTTCCGTCCTCGACTATGGCACGCTGGCGATCGTGACGGGCTCGACGCCCCGCCGCCTGCCGGCAGCGATCGGCGGCGATCTCGAAGGTGTCTACGTCGCCCGCGATAAGCGTGACGCCGATCTTCTGGCCGGGGAAATGCGTCCCGGCCGTCGCGTGCTCATCATCGGAGGCGGTTATATCGGCTTGGAAGCCGCGGCCGTCGCCCGCCATCTCGGGCTGGAGGTAACCGTGATCGAAATGGCCGACCGGATCCTGCAGCGCGTCGCTGCCAAAGAGACGGCGGACATCATGCGCGCAGTTCATAAGAGCCATGATGTGACGATTCGTGAAAAGACTGGCCTGAAGCATCTCATCGGCAAGAATGGCCGCGTTTCCGGTGCCGAGCTTTCCGACGGCACCACCATCGACGTGGACTTCGTCATCGTCGGCATCGGCGTGGTGCCGAACGATCTTCTCGCCAAGGAGGCCGGGCTCGAAGTCGGCAATGGAATCATCGTCGATGAATTCGCCCGCACATCCGACCCTTCGATCTATGCGGCAGGCGATTGCGCCAGTCTGCCTTGGCAGGGCGGCCGCATCCGGTTGGAATCCGTGCAGAACGCCGTCGACCAGGCCGATGCTGCCGCCGCTGTCATCGCCGGCGGCACGGAACCCTATGATCCGAAACCGTGGTTTTGGTCGGATCAGTACGATGTGAAGCTGCAGATCGCCGGCTTTAACATGGGTTATGACGACACGCTGCTGCGCCCTGGCGCGCGGGAAGGTGCAAGCTCCGTCTGGTATTTCCGTGAGGGCAGGCTGATCGCCGTCGACGCCATCAACGACGCGAAGGCCTATGTGACGGGCAAGAAGATGCTGGAATCAGGCATCAATCCCGATCGCGCCATTCTCGCCGATCCCGCAGCCGATCTGAAGGAATTGCTGGCCTGAGCGGTCGCCCGCATGAGGGTCACTGAGGCGCCCGCATTTTTGAACTGTCATCATTCTAGCGATGGCCTATATAAAGGACGTGTGAAAACTTCAAAAAAAGCTTGATCGCACGGGAGAATACCCATATCAGGGCTCCCACCGGAGAGGTGGCCGAGTGGTCGAAGGCGCTCCCCTGCTAAGGGAGTATACGTCAAAAGCGTATCGTGGGTTCGAATCCCATCTTCTCCGCCATCTATCTTTTTTCAATGAAATCAGGTGGATGGCAGCGGTGTCCATTTAGCCGTAACATCTGTCGTGACGCGGTTTTGCCGCCTCAGCCGAGCCAGACAAATTCAGGCGGCAAATTTCCCGCTTCTCAGGAATCGTGATCCGTCCCTTGCCGTGAAATGCCCGCCGACGGTGAAGCAAGCGTCTGTGGCGGCCTGGTGAAGATGTTCAGCTCGAGCGCCCCTGGGGCAGCAGGAGCCGACGGCCCTCGAATGCCGCAGATATATGGCGGACGACCATCACCGGCTAGAAGCGGAAATATAAAGTCACCCCTGGCTGCTCACGATAGCCGTAATAATCTCGGTAGCCGTAATAGCCGCGATCGTAATACCGCGGGTATCTGTAGCCGTAATACGGGGGGTGCCTGTAATAGCATCTGCCGTAATATCCGCAGGAGCGGTAGGCATACCGATGGTTCCAGTAGCGATCCGCGCGCCAATAATAGTGGCTCCGATGATGGACCAGCTCGACATTGCCGATCTGCGCTTGTTCTGCTCTTGGCACGAAAATCGGAGCCGCGTTTAGCGGCGGGGCGAGAGATGCAGCCAGGACAACGGCTGCGAGTGCTGATATTAGCTTCCTCATCGACGTATCCTCTCAGGTTTTCAGCTTGAGCCATCAGGCCTGAACCTCCGATGAACGGCCTTGTCGACCGAGCGGCTGCATCGCCGGACAGTCGGTCATAGGTTGGACGGGGTGGCGATCCGGCTGTCGGTCATCTTTCCGCCATTCCCCCTGTCCCACGCCCCGTCCCAGGATCGCGATAGTCGCTTGGCGAATCGCCGATGGAATCAATCGTTCCTCGTCGGCTAAAGCTGAAGTCGGTTTCGATTTTTGCACCGCCAAGCTTTGCCCCAATCGTTGGCCGGTTACGCGAAGAAGCCGAATCTGGCGGGAAATTGGTGTCAATTTGGCACGCGTGCGCGCCTGTTCATTTTGTGGAGTTTCCATAAACACCGAGAAAATAAACGCTTTCTTAATAAAGCTTAAACAAACGGTCGCCCCTCTGCCCAACTTGTGGCGTTTCAGCAACAGGGTTTCGGTAAGGCTTTCGTAAACCCCTGTCGAACACAAGTTGGTGATTGCGTGACAGCCGCCGTCTTGTATTTTCAGCGTCGGAAGCAAGGGCCTGACCGCCCGACTTCTTAAAGCACCGGGGGTAAGGCAGGGAAACGTCGTAAGACGTGATCTTACCTCCGATCGAAACTTGAATTGGAGGTCATTATGAACATCAAGAGCCTTCTTCTTGGCTCTGCTGCCGCTTTGGCAGTAGTTTCCGGCGCTCAGGCTGCTGACGCAATTGTTGCAGCCGAGCCGGAACCGGTTGAATACGTTCGCGTCTGCGACGCTTACGGCACCGGCTACTTCTACATCCCGGGCACGGAAACCTGCCTGAAGATCAACGGTTACATCCGCTTCCAGGTTAACGTTGGCCCGAGCGTTGGCGAAACCGCCACTCGCCCGAACGACTCGAGCTGGGATGCTGTAACCCGCGGTCAGGTTCAGTTCACGGCCAAGAGCGACACCGAATACGGCCCGCTCACCGGCGTGATCGTTCTTCAGGCAAACGCCGACAACGCGTCTGACAATTCAACGAAGCTCGACTCGGCTTACCTCGACATCGCCGGCTTCCGCGCTGGTCTGTTCTACTCCTGGTGGGACGATGGTCTCTCCGGCGAAACGGACGACATCGGCTCTGTCGTAACGCTGCATAACTCGATCCGTTATCAGTACGAAACTGGTTCCTTCTACGCTGGCCTCAGCGTCGACGAACTGGAAGACGGCGTCTTCAAGACTGGCGAAGCTCCGAACAACGTCGGCGTTGCCTTCGGCATCGGCGGCAAGGCTGGCGCCTTCAGCTACCAGGTCACCGGCGGCTGGGACATCGACAACGAAGACGGCGCGATCCGTGCCATGGGTACGGCTGATATCGGCCCGGGCACGCTCGGCCTCGCTGCTGTCTACTCCAGCGGCCCGAACTCCTACTACTCGCAGTCTGAATGGGCAGTTGCTGCCGAATACGCCATCAAGGCTACCGACAAGCTGAAGATCACCCCCGGTGTTCAGTACTACGGCAACTACTACGGCACCCCGACCAAGGTTGGCGTTCAGGACGACTGGGACGGTCTCGACGATGCCTGGAAGGCCGGTCTGACGGTCGACTACCAGATCGTCGACAACTTCTACGCCAAGGCTTCCGTCCAGTACCTGAAGCCGGAACATCAGGACGACACCTGGACGGGTTACTTCCGTCTGCAGCGCTCGTTCTAAGCTGAGTTGACTTAGGTCATAGAGAAGCCCGGCTTTTGAGCCGGGCTTTTTTGTAATTACCACCTTTACTGTGACTGGGTGGTGTTATGATGGGTCGGCGCCAAGCGCCTCGCGAAAGCTCATCTCAGCCTGCCGATAAATGTCCTGATCAGTTCCGGAATATCTCCCAGATGCAGAAGCGGTGCGTGGCCTTGACCCTTTGCGACGATCTGCACCATATCAGGATGTCGTTTCGCCATTTCATCCACTGTCTGCGGCGACAGCAGATCGGAATTCTCTCCTCTGATAACCAGCAGGGGTATGGCACGCAGGCTCTCGAACTGCGCCCAAAGGCTGGGGAGAGGATTGCTGAAATCGATTGTTTTCAGCTGCTCGGCAATAGCAGGGTCGTAGTCGACGACAGGTATGCCATCCCGCTCTCGATAGATAGCTCGCGCCATGCCCTCCCAGTCGGCGAGACCGAGCGCGGGAAAGGTTGCGCCATGATTCTCCCTAAGGAGATCGACAGCATCACCCCAGTTTTGGGGCTTACGGTCACGGTTGAGATAGTCCCTGATCGCCATCAGCCCGGCTGGCTCGATAACCGGGCCGATATCGTTGAAGATGACGCCTGCGGGCAATTCCGGCTTCATGCCCGCCAGCAGATGCAGGATTAGCCCGCCGCGCGACGTGCCGATGAACACAGCGCGGTTGATGCCGAGCGTGGCGCAGGCAGCAATAACATCGTCGCATTCGACGACGAGATTGTAATTTGTATTGTTCGCATCCCGCTCGGACATGCCGCGTCCGCGATAGTCCAGGGCAACGATACGGCGCGGAGAAACTGTATCCCGCGACAGGATCAATGCAATGTCATGGAAATCGCGGGAATTGCGTGTAAGGCCCGGCAGACAGATGATCGGCAGTCGATTGATCTCTTGACTCGCTGGCCGGTAGTCGCAGGCATAAAGCCTCAGCCCATCAGTCGAGTTGAAGAATCTTTCGCTGAATGCGTTTTTGTCTTCGTCGCCCATGACACCTCCATCCATCCGTCGGAATGAGATGTAACGTGCTTTCGCCAGAACTGCCAATCGGCTTCAGGTCGCGCTGCGGCCCCCGATGAGGTCGCGCTCGATGTCGGGTGTTTGCCCGAGGCGAGCCTTATAGACCTCGTAATTCTCCATCACCCTCTGCACGTAGTTGCGCGTCTCGGGGAATGGGATGCGCTCGATCCAGTCGACGATCTCATCGACCGGCTTGCCGCGCGGATCGCCATAGCGGCCGATCCATTCCGGCACGCGCTTCGGTCCTGCATTATAGGCGATGAAGGTGAGAATATAGGAACCGCCGAAGGCTTCGATCTGTTCGCCAAGATAGTGGGCGCCGAGTGTCGCGTTGTAGCCGGCGTCGGCCGTCAGCTTGTCCTTGGAGTAAGTGATGCTGTGCCGCTTGGCGACGGCTTGCGCCGTGCCCGGCAGAAGTTGCAGCAGGCCGCGGGCATTGGCGGCGGAGACGGCGGCTGGATTGAAAGCGCTTTCCTGGCGGGCGATCGCATAGGCAAGCGCCTTGCCCGAGCCGGAAATATTGGCATTGGCCGGAATGACGCCGACCGGGAAGGCAAGCGCTGCGACATCGATGCCCCGTCCATAGGCGATCTTGCCGATCTGCAGCGAAAGATGATGGTCGCCCGCCTGCTCGGCCTTGGCCGTCAGGATCGCCAATTCACCAGGGCTTTGCAGCTGGTCGGCAAGCGCCAGATAAATTGCTGCCGCGCGCCAGCCGTGGCCTGCGGCTTCCAGCCGTCCGGTCGCCTGCACGGCCTCGCGCTGCTGGAGATTCTGCCGGTCGGCAGTTGTCGGCGACGGATAGGTGACATCGAGCGTCTTGCGTCCCAGCCGTTCGGCGGCGAGCTGACCGTAGAAAGTCCCCGGAAAATTCGCGGCTTTGGCGTAAAAATCGCTGGCCTTTCCCGGCCCGCCGGCTTCAGCGGACCGTCCGAGCCAATACCAGGCGCGGGAAACGGAGAGCGGGCCGTTGGAAACCTGCAGGATCTTGCGGAAATGTGTCTCGGCCGTCGTCGGGTCCTGCAGACCGCGCAGCGCGTACCAGCCGGCATGGAATTGTGCTTCGACGATATCCGTCGGCACCGTCGCGACGGACGCGGCGACGATCTCGTAGGCTGCCTTGAACTGTCCCTGGTCGACGAGGCCGCGGCTGACGATCCGCTGCTCGTTCCACCATTCCCCTGAATTCATCAGCTCGGTTCGGTCCCGCGGCATCTGCTGCAAGAGCTTGGCTGCTTCGAGATACTTGTCCTGCTTGCGCAGATATTCGATGCGCGCGAAGAGAAAGCCCGGATCGTTGCGCCATTTGACATCGATCGCATTCAGCAGTGCACCGGCGTTGCTGGCATTGTTGTCGACGGCAGCCCAGGCCTTGTAGAGCGACTGCGCCTGGCCCATATCGCCGAAGCGCTTAGCCTGCGCCACGCGACCGCGATACATCAGGTAGTCCATCCGCGTCTTGTGGTCGGCCGCAGTCAGCAGGCCCGCAAATTCGGCGAGGATCTTGTCCTCGGTTGCCTTGTCGAGCGCCTGTCCGCGCCAGATCTTGCCGATATATTTCGCCGCCTGCGCAGACTTGCCGGTCGCCATAAGCGCGCGCGACAGGACCATCGCGCCTTGAGGGGTCTCGGGCGCCGTATCGCCGAAGGCGTTCAGGACGGCAGCGGCGGCGGGATTCTCGTCATAGAGCGCGCGCTCGGAATTGCCGCGCAGACGTTCCAGGCCTGGCCAGCCCTTCAGCTCGTCTGAGGCGCTGGCGATCTCATAGGACGGAACGCCCTTCAAGCCGGAGGTGACAATTGCCCAGGTCAGGATATGACGGTCGAGTGTTCCCGTTGCCATGGTATTGCGGATGGCGATGGCCTGCTGCGGATCCTTGTTGGAGAGAGCGTCGAGCCCCGCCTTCAGATCGCTGTTAACGGGCGCGATCGCCGGATTGCGCGGGATGGCGCCGGTGGTGATCGCCTCTGGGAAGGAGGCGGTTTCCGGGATGAAACCTAGCG
The DNA here is from genome assembly GCF_014195325.1 of Rhizobium sp. BK650. Lineage (GTDB taxonomy): Bacteria > Pseudomonadota > Alphaproteobacteria > Rhizobiales > Rhizobiaceae > Rhizobium. Next base: position 152,562 of record NZ_JACIBK010000004.1, read on the forward strand.
GCTTGACGGCAGGCGTGGGAGCGCCTTCGCCGGGCAACTGCGATGCAGCGCTGCCCCAGGCCGCGGCCACCAGACCGAAGGCAGACAGGATCAGAACGGCTCTCTTCATCCGGATGACTCGCAACGAAAATACGCCCTTCCATTTGGCTGGAGGCACATTAACGAAACCTTACCGAACCAGGTAAAATTCATTCACATTTGCTATCGGATTTTGCCCTAAACCCATCTAAGCGCGCTTGTCGCGGCCATATTGCCGCTCTATGGTGCGCAACTCTTATTCATGGAATGCGGCTGAAGCAAGGATATCAGCCGTGAGGAGCTTTGCATGTTCAATGGGTCCATCCCCGCTCTCGTCACTCCCTTCACCGATGCCGGCCTGATCGACGAAGACAGCTTCGCCGCTCATGTCGCATGGCAGATCGGGGAGGGCAGCAGTGGCCTGGTTCCGGTCGGCACGACCGGCGAGTCGCCGACGCTGTCGCATGCCGAGCATAAACGGGTGGTGGAACTGTGCATCGAAGTTGCAGCCAAGCGCGTGCCTGTCATGGCCGGCGCGGGCTCGAACAATACGCGCGAAGCGATCGAGCTCGCCCAGCATGCCGAAAAGGTCGGTGCGGATGCCGTCCTGGTCGTCACCCCCTATTACAACAAGCCGACGCAGAAGGGCCTGATAGCCCATTATTCGGCAATCGCCGAAGCTGTTAAACTGCCGATCTATATCTACAACATCCCAGGCCGTTCGGTCATCGACATGACGCCGGAGACGATGGGCGCGCTTGCCAGGGCGCACAAGAATATCGTCGGCGTCAAGGATGCGACCGGCAAGATCGAACGCGTTTCCGAGCAGCGCATTACCTGCGGCAAGGAGTTCCGCCAGCTTTCCGGCGAGGATGCGACGGCTCTCGGCTTCAACGCTCACGGCGGCGTCGGCTGTATCTCGGTGACGGCCAATATCGCGCCGCGTCTCTGTGCGGAATTCCAGGCTGCGACCATTGCCGGTAACTATGCCAAGGCGCTGGAGCTGCAGGACCGGCTGATGCCGCTGCACAAGGCGGTGTTCATGGAGCCGGGCGTATGCGGCGCAAAATATGGCCTGTCGAAGCTCGGCCGCATGAGCCGCAATGTCCGTTCGCCGCTTATGTCCTCGCTGGAGCCGTCGACGGAAGCGGCGATCGACGCTGCCATGCGTCACGCCGGCTTGCTCAACTGAGGGTAACCGGCCCGTCTTCACAAGGTCGGGCCGTTCTCTTACATAATGATAGGAAATGAGGGCGCGGCACTCGCGCCCTGGAGTGGATAATTGTCATGGCCCCCAAAGGCAGCCAGCGTATCGTGAAGAAGGTCGTCGCGGAAAACCGCAAGGCCCGCTTCAACTATGAGATCATCGATACCTATGAGGCGGGCTTGGTGCTGAAGGGCACCGAGGTCAAGTCGCTGCGTGAAGGCAAGGCCAATATTGCCGAATCCTATGCTTCGGATGAGGATGGCGAAATCTGGCTGATCAATTCCTATCTGCCGGAATACCTGCAGGCGAACCGCTTCAACCACGAGCCGCGCCGCCGTCGCAAGCTGCTCTTGTCCGGACGTGAGATCAACCGCCTGCGGGCGGGCATCAATCGCGAAGGCATGACGCTGATCCCGATGAAGATCTACTTCAACGATCGCGGCCGCGCCAAGCTGGAGCTCGCGCTCGCGAAGGGCAAGAAGCTGCATGACAAGCGCGAATCCGAGAAGGAGCGCGATTGGAACAGGCAGAAGAGCCGTCTGTTGAAAGACAACGGCTGATCGGCGCGTTCAGCATTCGCTATTTACGAATGAGAGTTCAGTCTTCGAAATCGCTGGCCGGCGCCACTTCGGCAGGCCGCGGCGGACGTTCGGAAGGATCCCGGCCGATCTCGGCTTTCAGCGACAGAAGATCGATGAAGTGATCGGCTTGCCGGCGCAAGTCGTCGGCAATCATCGGCGGCTGGGTCGACATGGTCGAAATGACGGAAACTTTCCGCCCCTTGCGTTGCAGCGCTTCGACCAGGGTGGTGAAATCGCCGTCGCCGGAGAAGATCACGAGATGGTCGACCGTTTCAGACTGCTCCATGGCATCGATTGCAAGCTCGATATCCATATTGCCCTTGATCTTCCGGCGCCCCATGGAGTCGGTAAACTCCTTGGCAGGTTTCGTCACGACCTTGTAGCCGTTATAATCCAGCCAGTCGATGAGTGGACGGATCGAGGAATATTCCTGATCTTCAATCAGCGCGGTATAGTAGTAAGCCCGCAGTAGATATCCGCGTTTCTGAAATGCTTTCAAGAGTTTGCGATAATCGATATCAAAGCCCAAACTTTTGGATGCAGCGTAGAGGTTGGCGCCGTCTATGAATAGTGCAATTTTTTCGCGTGGGTCAAACATCGCTTATCATCCAAAGAGAGTAATCGAAATCCATAAGCCACTTAGCCCAATAAAAACAGCGGCTTGTGGAGGTGGCGTCGAGCTGTTCCGTACTTTATGAATTATTCATATATGAAAGATTTAGGGCACGATTCGGCATATTCCAAGCAACCCCCGGTGGAAATGTCATATTGTGCATGGAAATTTGGATCAGCCGCGGATAAAGGCGAGGGAACCCTAACGAAAAACTTGAATTTGCCCGGTTTTAATTGTATCGGGCGTTTTAATCCCGAAAAGACGACCGCAAAGGACAGGCAATGGCCCGTGTCACAGTAGAAGATTGCATTGACAAGGTGGAGAACCGCTTCGAGCTGGTTCTGCTCGCCAGCCACCGCGCCCGGCTGATTTCCCAGGGTGCAGCGATCACTATCGATCGCGACAACGACAAGAACCCGGTTGTGGCTCTTCGCGAAATCGCTGACGAGACCCTGTCGCCGGACGATCTCAAGGAAGACCTGATCCACTCGCTGCAGAAGCATGTGGAAGTGGACGAGCCCGAGCCCGATCCGGCAAGCCTGATCGCCGCCGGCGCTGCCGCCTCTGCCGACAGCGAAGAGCAGGACGACCTGCCGGAAACGATCACCTTCGACCAGATGTCGGAAGAAGAGCTTCTGGCTGGTATCGAAGGTCTCGTCCCGCCGGAAAAGAGCGACGATTATTAAGCGCATCCTCGGCCCTGAAGGGCTGGGGCTTACTGCGCGGCAAAAGATTGACGATTACCAATCATCGATCTTGCGCCTGTAAAGCTTAGGCATATTATTGCCCATGTGAGCGCCAATCTGCGATTGGCGCCCTTTTATTTTATTGGAGTGGCTTTGGAATGATGCGGCAGTACGAGCTCGTGGAGCGGGTTCAGAAATACAAGCCCGATGCCAACGAAGCTCTGCTGAACAAAGCCTATGTCTACGCCATGCAGAAGCATGGACAGCAGAAGCGGGCGAGCGGCGATCCCTACATCTCGCATCCGCTCGAAGTGGCCGCCATCCTGACCGACATGCATCTCGATGAATCGACGATCGCTGTCGCCCTCCTGCACGACACAATCGAGGATACCACCGCCACCCGCGCCGAGATCGACGAGCTCTTCGGCGAGGATATCGGCCGCCTGGTCGAAGGCCTGACGAAGATCAAGAAGCTCGACCTCGTCACCAAGAAGGCCAAGCAGGCGGAAAACCTGCGTAAGCTCCTGCTTGCCATTTCCGATGACGTGCGCGTTCTGCTCGTCAAGCTCGCCGACCGTCTCCACAATATGCGCACGCTCGACCACATGTCGCAGGAAAAGCGCGCGCGCATTTCCGAGGAGACGATGGAAATCTATGCGCCGCTTGCCGGCCGCATGGGTATGCAGGACATGCGCGAGGAGCTGGAGGAACTTTCCTTCCGGCACATGAACCCGGAGGCCTACGAGACCGTCACCAAGCGCCTGGAGGAACTGTCGAAGCGCAATGAAGGCCTGGTTAAGAAGATCGAGGCCGAACTGCGCGACCTGCTGATCGCCAACGGGTTGACGAGCGCCTATGTCAAAGGTCGCCAGAAGAAGCCCTATTCGGTGTTCCGCAAGATGCAGTCAAAGTCGCTCTCTTTCGAGCAGCTTTCCGATGTCTACGGTTTCCGCATCATCGTCGACGATATCCCCTCCTGCTACCGTGCTCTTGGTATCGTCCATACGCGCTGGCGCGTCGTGCCCGGCCGTTTCAAGGACTATATTTCGACGCCGAAGCAGAACGACTACCGCTCTCTGCACACAACGATCGTCGGCCCGTCGATGCAGCGTATCGAGCTGCAGATCCGCACCAAGCGCATGCATGAAATCGCCGAATTCGGTATCGCCGCCCATACGCTCTACAAGGACGGCGCTACAAACGCGGACGGCGATATCCTTTCGCGCGAAAGCAACGCCTATTCCTGGCTCCGGCACACGATCGAGGCGCTTGCCGAAGGCGACAGCCCCGAAGAATTTCTGGAACATACGAAGCTTGAACTGTTTCAGGACCAGGTCTTCTGCTTCACGCCGAAGGGCAAGCTGATCGCCCTGCCGCGTGGCGCTACCCCCATCGACTTCGCCTATGCCGTCCACACGAATATCGGCGATACGACCGTCGGCGCCAAGATCAACGGCCGTATCATGCCGCTGGTGACCCGCCTCAACAATGGCGACGAAGTGGAGATCATCCGCTCCGGTGTACAGGTGCCGCCGGCCGCCTGGGAAGAGATCGTCGTCACCGGCAAGGCGCGCGCTGCCATCCGCCGTGCGACGCGCATGGCGATCCGCAAGCAATATGCCGGCCTCGGCCACCGCATCCTGGAGCGCACCTTCGAGCGCGCCGGCAAGATCTTCTCCCGTGAAGCCATGAAGCCGGCGCTGCACCGTCTGGGGCAGAAGGACGTGGAAGATGCGATTGCCGCCGTCGGCCGCGGCGAGATGTCGTCCCTCGATGTGCTGCGTGCCGTCTATCCCGATCATCAGGACGAGCGTATCACGGTCAAGCCGGCCGGCGACGAGGGCTGGTTCAACGTCCGCAGCGCTGCAGGCATGATCTTCAAGATCCCCGGCAAGAGCAAGGCCGACCTCGATGGTGAGCGTGCCTCCACCGAGAGCGATCCCGATATCGTGCCGATCCGCGGGCTTTCCGGCAATGTCGACGTCAAGTTCTCGCCGACAGGGGCCGTGCCCGGTGATCGTATCGTCGGCATCATGGAAAAGGGCAAGGGTATCACCATTTATCCGATCCAGTCGCCGGCGCTGCAGCGCTTCGACGACCAGCCGGACCGCTGGATCGACGTGCGTTGGGATCTGGATGAGGCCAACAAATCCCGCTTCACGGCCCGCATCATGGTCAATGCACTAAATGAGCCCGGTACGCTCGCCAAGGTGGCGCAGACGGTGGCAAGCCTCGACGTCAATATCCGCATGCTGAACACGGTCCGTGCGGCAACAGATTTCACCGAAATGGTGCTGGAAGTCGAGGTCTGGGATTTGCGCCAGCTCAATCAGCTGCTCGCCCAGCTCAAGGAGTTGGATTGCATCGCGACGGTCCGGCGTCTCTACGAGTAAGATTTTATTAAAGTCCTGCCGAACGTAAAATTGCGCTTTGCATATTTTGTGATCATTTCATGGCTGAAGCAGCGCATCGGAGTGGCAAGCCATGCGCAAAGCGCATGGCTGTGCTCAGGTTACAGCGGTGGTAATTAACCAGTGCCGCGACTATCTTCTGGTCATCAGAAAATGAAACGAAGATGAGGCAAAGCAATGTTTGAACCGATCAGAAAGTTCGCCCGCGCCCTTCGCGCTCCGACCGCCCAGGAACGTGAAATCGCATATCTCAACGGCTCGCATGACCGTATTGATCTTGAATACCGTCAGCGTCAGATCGATCGCGGCATCTTCCGCAATCGCTAATCGCTGAGATATACTTGACGTAAGGAAGGGGGCGTTATGCATGATCCGCGCCCCTCGGAAGAAAAGAAGAATAGGCGGCCTGTTTGTTAAGCGGTTCCATTTGCCGCTCTTGTCATGGTCACGTGCCCTGCACTAAATACGCGCCATGTTATTTCGCCGTCGCAAACCAGCAGGATTTAAGGAAAAGCTACGGGAGCTTGTCTGGCCCCGTAAAGGTTTTCTGCGCCCTGCACGCTATATCATGATGCGCGTTCTGCGCCTGTCTGCCTCACCGCACGCCGTTGCGATGGGCTTTGCCGCGGGTGTCTTTGTTTCGTGGACACCCTTTATCGGCGTGCATTTCATCATGGCCTTCGTCATCGCCTATTTCCTGTCGGGAAATATGGTGGCCGCCGCCCTTGGCTGCGCAGCCTTCGGCAATCCGCTGACCTATCCGTTCATCTGGGGCATCACCTGGGAAGTCGGTCATCTGCTGCTCAGCCGCCAGGCCCAGATAGAGGGCCAGACGATCGATCTCGCCGAACTCTTTCACAAGCTGCATTTCACGGAGCTCTGGAAGCCGGTGCTGGAGCCGATGCTGATCGGTGCCATCCCACCGGGCGCCATCACCTCGGTTGCGCTTTACGCATTGACATTTTACACCGTCAAGGGCTTTCAGACGCGCCGCCGTGCGCGGCTGATGGAGCGTGCGCGTCTTCGCCTCTCCGATCCCGCCGGCAATATGCCAACCGTCTGAGCCGAAACAAATTCATCCAGAAAGGCCTCGCATGATCATCGGCATTGGCAGCGATCTCATCGATATCAGGCGCGTGGAGAAATCCATCAAGCGTTTTGGTGATCGCTTCACGCATCGCTGTTTCACCGAGATCGAGCGTGCCCGTTCGGACCGCCGTGCCAACCGTGCCGAATCCTACGCCAAGCGTTTTGCCGCCAAGGAGGCCTGCTCCAAAGCGCTCGGCACGGGTCTGTCTCAGGGCGTATTCTGGAAGGATATGGGAGTCGTCAACCTGCCGAGCGGCAAGCCGACGATGAATCTGACGGGCGGTGCGGCCGTTGTGTTGCAGGCGATGCTGCCCGCGGGCCATAAGGCCGCCATTCATTTGACAATAACCGATGATTATCCCTTGGCTCAGGCTTTTGTGATCATCGAAGCGCTGCCGGATGCCGTATGATAGCGACCTCGTCGCTTTTAATGCCGTCGTTATTGCCGCCGCCGGTCGAAGCCGTTAGAGAGAACATCAGAAAGAAATGCGCCTTTACGGCGTTTTGAAGGAACAAGACTGCGTGTCCGAAAAAGTCGAAGCCAAGCCGAATGCCCTCTGGGAAAATATCAAGGTCATCATCCAGGCTCTCCTCCTGGCCATGATTATCAGGACGGTCCTGTTCCAGCCTTTTACCATTCCCTCGGGCTCGATGATGCCGACGCTGCTGGTCGGCGACTATATCTTCGTCAACAAGTTTGCTTACGGCTATTCGAAATATTCGCTGCCTTTCTCGCCGGATATTTTCAGCGGCCGCATTTTCGGTTCCGATCCGAAGCGCGGTGATATCGTCGTTTTCCGTTTCCCGCCGAATCCCGATGTCGATTACATCAAGCGCGTCGTCGGACTGCCGGGCGACCACATCCAGGTTACGGACGGTATTCTCTACGTCAACGGGAAGCCCGTTCCGAAGGTGCCCGACGGTACGTTCAACTCCGACTATAAGCTCGATCCGGGCCAGGACGTGCCGGTATTTCGCGAGACGCTCGATAACGGCAAGACCTACGACACGCTTGATCAGTCGCCGGTTTCGCGCGGTGACAACACCCGCGAGTTCATTGTTCCGGAAGGCCATTATTTCATGATGGGCGACAACCGCGACAACTCGCTCGACAGCCGCTTCGATGTCGGCTTCGTCCCGGCAGAAAACCTTGTCGGCCGTGCAAGCGTCATCTTCTTTTCGCTGGGCAATGACACGTCCTTCCGCGAAATCTGGAAATGGCCGACCAACATGCGCTGGGATCGCCTCTTCAAGGTTGTTGAATGAGCAAGGCGCAGACGCTCTCAGCGGCGGACCGCGCAAAGCTTGAAACCCTGATCGGGCATGAATTCACCGAGAAGGAACGTCTGGACCGCGCGCTGACCCATGCCAGCGCGCGCACCGACAAGGGCAATTACGAGCGGCTTGAATTTCTCGGCGACAGGGTTCTCGGGCTCTGCATCGCCGAGTTGCTGTTTCGCACTTTCGGGACTGCGGCCGAAGGCGAGCTCTCGGTGCGTCTTAACCAGCTCGTCAGTGCCGAAACCTGCGCTGCCGTTGCCGACGAACTCAATCTCCACCTCTATATCCGCACCGGCGCAGATGTGAAGAAACTGACCGGCAAGCGCATGATGAACGTGCGTGCCGATGTCGTTGAAAGCCTGATCGCCGCTCTCTATCTCGATGGCGGCCTGGAGGTCGCCCGCCGCTTCATCCTGCGCTATTGGGAAGGCAGGGCGGTGCGCGCCGATGGCGCCCGTCGTGATGCGAAGACCGAACTGCAGGAATGGTCGCACGCCAAATATGGCGTTACACCCGTCTACCGGGTTGAAGAACGCAGCGGACCGGATCATGATCCCCGCTTTAAGGTGACTGTTACCGTCGCTGGCGTTACACCGGAGACGGGTATAGAGCGCTCCAAGCGTGCTGCAGAACAGGTCGCCGCGACGAAAATGCTCGAGCGCGAAGGCATTTGGCAGACATCTGCCGGAAATTGACGGGATCAATGACAGAAGAAAACGAAATGGCGGCAGAAACTTCCGCTGAAAGCAATCCGACGCATTCCGGCTTTGTCGCCTTGATCGGCCCCACCAATGCCGGCAAATCGACGCTGGTCAACCGCCTCGTTGGCGCGAAAGTGTCGATCGTCAGCCACAAGGTGCAGACGACGCGCGCCATCGTCCGCGGCATCGCCATTCATAACAATGCGCAGATTGTATTCATGGATACGCCGGGCATCTTCAAGCCGCGCCGCCGCCTCGATCGCGCCATGGTGACATCCGCCTGGGGCGGCGCCAAGGACGCCGATCTCATCATGCTCTTGATCGACAGCGAACGCGGCCTGCGCGGCGATGCCGAAGCCATCCTCGAAGGTCTGAAGGATGTCCCGCAGAAGAAAATCCTCGTTCTCAACAAGATCGACCGCGTCAACCGTGAGCTGCTCTTGGCAATCGCCGCCACCGCAAACCAGAAGGTGGAGTTCGACCAGACCTTCATGATCTCCGCAGAGAACGGTTCGGGCTGCGGCGACGTCATGGATTATCTCGCAAAGACGCTGCCCGAGGGTCCCTGGTATTATCCGGAAGACCAGATTTCCGATCTGCCGATGCGCCAGCTCGCGGCCGAAATTACCCGTGAAAAGCTCTTCCTGCGCCTGCATCAGGAACTTCCCTATTCCTCGCATGTCGAGACGGAGAAATGGGAAGAGCGCAAGGATGGCTCCGTGCGCATCGAACAGGTCATCTATGTCGAACGCGACAGCCAGAAGAAAATTGCGCTCGGCAAAGGCGGCGAAACGATCAAGGCGATCTCGTCGGCGTCGCGCCGCGAACTGTCCGAAATCCTCGAGCAGCCCGTGCATCTCTTCCTGTTCGTCAAGGTCCGCGAAAACTGGGGCGATGATCCCGAACGCTTCCGAGAGATGGGGCTCGAATTCCCGCACTAACGCATGTCGCGCAAAAGTGAGCATCGGTTTTGCGATAACGACATGCGACAAACAAAAGCATGTCGCGCAAAAGTGAGCATCGGTTTTGCGATAACGAGATGCGGCAAACAAAAGCACGCGCGCAAAAGTGAGCAGCCGCCGAGATCGTCGCACGCACTAAAGTGACAACGAAATCGGCGAGTGGCGCTCAGCCCCTTGTTTCCACGTAAAAATCGCTGCCTGTTCCAAGGAACGAATCGCCCTGTCTGCGCATTGATAGCGGCGCTGTAATTTGCAGCGCCGATTTTGCGACGACAGGGAAAAGATGGCGACGGCCAAACCTACCCATTCCTTCAAGACGCCCTGCGAGCAATGTCCATTGCGGCCTTTGCCGCATTTCCGCGAGTTCAGCCGTGACGAGTTGGAATTCGTCGCAAAGTTCAAGAGAGGGGAGTTGGCCGCCGATGCCGGCGCAACCATCCTGGTCGAAGGTGCCCACAGCGCTCACCTGTTCACGGTGCTCTCTGGCTGGGGTTTTCGCTACAAAATGCTGGAGGATGGCCGCCGGCAGATTCTGAACTACGTCGTGCCGGGCGACCTGATCGGCCTGCAGGGCACCATCATGGGGGAGATGCAGCATTCGGTGGAGGCCCTGTCGCCGGTAACGCTTTGCGTTTTCGAGCGCGATAAGATGATGACGCTTTATAACAAGCACCCTTCGCTTGCCTTCGATATTACCTGGATCGCGGCACAGGAGGAGCGCATTCTCGATGAGCACCTGCTGAGCATCGGCCGCCGTTCGGCGCTCGAGAGAGCCGCCTATCTCATCGCCTTCCTTTTCGAGCGCGCAAGGAGGCACGGCCTTTTCAACGGGCGCAATGTCATCCCGATCACGCAACAGCATGTTGCCGATACGCTTGGTCTTTCGATCGTTCACACCAACAAAACGCTGAAAAAGCTTGCAGGACGCAACCTGATCCGCTGGCAGGAGCGCGGTTGCGACGTCCTGAACGGGGAAGGCCTCATGCAAGCGGCCGGCTGGGAAGGGCTACGGGAAGGAAAGCGTCCTTTCATTTAGGCGTGTCGCGCAAAAGTGTGCGGTGTTTTGCGCTGACGATATGCGTAAAACAAGGACTTAAAGCGGCATAGGCAGATCCAAAAGATTGCGACGCATTTTGAAATCTTCTTCGAGCCGCCGTTCATACGGAGCATTTAAGGATATAACTAATTGATTTTACATATCAATCTTTCCGGAAATCGCTTCCGCTTTACGCGCTGACGCTGGAGTCTTATCGGTCAACCTTGATGTCTTTTTTAAATGTCATTCGACGTCGGCAAAACTAAAGTCGTCCATCCTTCCTCTGATTTTCGTTCTTATCGACCGGAGGCGAAAATGTGGCTATTGAGTTGCAGTGACAACCATCCTAACGGTCCAGGCGGGAACCGCGGAAATGATATTTACGAAATGGCAGAGGTGCGGCAAAATTCTCGCTTCACGAGGGGCATGAAGATCATGGACGCAAAGACCCGTGTTCTGGTCCTGGAAGACAGCATGATCATCGCCATGGAGGCGGAAGATATCCTGCGCATCGTGGGCGCTGACGCGATCGATATTGCCAGCAGCCTCGATCAGGCGCGCGACGCGATCCGCGCTGCAAATTATGATTTCGCGCTTCTCGACGTGAATCTTGGCGAAGCGATGAGCTTCGATTTCGCCCGCGACCTGTCGCAGGCGAACATCCCTTTCGGCTTCGTCAGCGGCTATTCCGATACTCAGGATTTTCCGACCGACCTTCAGGACGTTCCGCTTCTCGTCAAGCCTTTCGATGAGGATGCGATGCGCGACTTCCTCCAAAAGCTTTTCCCGTCGCCTGCCGAATGAACGGCCTGGCGCCGGCCTTGCTGTAGAACCTTCGCCGGTCAGAGTGCTTCAATCTGGCCAGGAAAGGCTTTAAAGTGAATCGGCAGGCTGAAGGACGGTTTTCCGATGCAATGGCAGGATCAGGCGATCATTCTTGGCGTCAAGCGCCACGGCGAGACGAGCGTCATCGCCGAGGTGATGACGCGTGAGCGCGGCCGCCATCTCGGTCTCGTCCGTTCCGGCCGTTCGCGCACTATGCAGCCGGTGCTGCAGCCAGGTAATGAAGTGGAAGTCATCTGGCGTGCCCGGCTGGATGAGCACCTCGGCGAATTCCGTATCGAACCGCTGAAGCTGCGTGCTGGGCGGCTGATGGAGACGGCAACTGCCGTCTACGGCGTGCAGGCCATGGGCGCGCTGCTGCGCCTGTTGCCGGAGCGCGACCCGCATCCGCATCTCTTCGAGGCGCTGGAAGTCATCCTCGATCATCTCCACAATCCCGTCGATGCTGGCGAGCTCTTCGTGCGCTTCGAGCTCGCGGTGCTGAACGATCTCGGCTTCGGGCTCGACCTCACCGAATGTGCCGCGACCGGAGCCCGCACCGATCTCGCTTATGTCTCACCGAAATCGGGCCGCGCCGTCAGTCGCGGTGCCGGAGAGCCTTGGGCCGACAAGATGCTGATTTTGCCGGCATTCCTGAGTGTGCAGAAAAACACTGCGGCCGATTTCGAGAGCCTGACGGCAGCATTCCGTCTGACTGGATTCTTTCTGCATCGCCATGTCTATGAGCCCCGTGGCCTGGAGGCTTCGGCAGCACGCGAGGGTTTCGTCCAGGCGGCACTCAAGGCACTGAACCCGGCTCGCGGGACGCTTTCTCGGCCGGATGAGCTTTCTGCCTGAGCGTTTTTCATCTCCGCAAAACACCTTTCAACTTTGGCGGTTTACCGCCGTGGTTCGCCCTCCTATCTCTCCTTCGACTGAACGCTCAAGGAGGAAGCCATGCTGACTAAGCCGGAAACATCGACCACAATCAAGCTCTGGAACGGGCAGCAGGTTCTCCGCCTTGGCATGGGCTGCTGGGCGATCGGCGGTCCCTTCTTTGCGGGCGAGACGCCGCTCGGCTGGGGGGAGGTGGACGACGATGAGTCCATAGCAGCCATCAACCGTGCGATCGACCTTGGCATTCGCTTCTTCGATACGGCCTCCAATTATGGTGCCGGCCATTCGGAAGAGATTCTGGGGCGAGCGATCGGCAACCGCCCCGATATCGTCATTGCCACCAAATTCGGCTTTGCAACCAATCCGGAAACGAAGCAGGCGACCGGAGCTTTTGCCGATCCGGCCTTCATCCGCCAGTCCGTCGAAACGTCCCTGCGCCGGCTGAAGCGTGAACGTCTCGATCTCCTGCAATTCCACATCAACGATTTTCCGTTGGACCAGTCTGACGCGGTCTTCGATACGCTTGAAAGCCTGCGGGGAGAGGGCAAGATCGATGCCTTCGGCTGGAGCACGGATTTTCCCGATCGCGCTTCCCGCCAAGCCGGTCGTCCTGGCTTCGTCTCTATCCAGCATACGATGAACGTCTTCGAGCCCGTGCCTCAGATGATCGATGTCATCGAAAAGAACGGTCTTCTCTCCATCAACCGCGGTCCGCTGGCCATGGGCCTGCTGACAGGCAAGTTCACGCCGGATAAGGCGGTTGGTGCCAAGGATGTGCGCGGCGCAGCTCTCGAATGGATGGTCTATTTCAAGGACGGCCGCATCGCACCGGAATTTGCGGCAAGGCTCGATGCTGTGCGCAGCCTGCTGACATCAGGCGGACGCACGCTGACACAGGGCGCGCTCGCCTGGCTGTGGGCGCGTTCCTCGCGCACCCTGCCGATTCCCGGTTTTCGGACGGTAGCCCAGGTCGAAGAAAATGCCGGCGCCTTGGAAAAGGGACCATTGCCGGCCGATGTTATGGCGGAGATCGACGCCGCGCTTGCACGGGTTTGAGGAAGATCATCCTCGCACCCGAACCTTCAGCGGCCAGCCTTCCGGCCGTGCCTCGATGATTTTCACCTCATCGCCGATCGTGACCCTGCCATTGCCGCGCGGGGTCATGTTCCAGCCGAAAAGCGGGCCAGGTACGCGTCGGTCGCCGGACATGCGGATGCGGCCCATGGCAGGCATCGGGTTTGGCACGTCGCGTGAGCCCGTCGACTGGTCCTGCGTCGTCATGATGCAACGGGAGCAAGGCTTAACGAGGTCGAAGCGGATGTCTGCGATCTCGATTGCGGCCCAGCGGTCTTCCGCCCAGGCTTCGTCGGTATCGACAACGATATTCGGCCTGAAACGCTCCATGCCGACACTGCCTTCGGCATTGGCAGCAAGATCGGCGTTAAGCGCCTTCAGCGATCCCGTCGTCGTCACCAGAATCTGGTAGCCGTCGGCAAAAGTCACTGGCGAGCCTTCACCCGCCCATTCGGCACTGGCCGTCCGCTGAGCTTGGCCATCGAAGAAGACGAGCTTCACATCACGGCCGAGCCATTCCGAAAGCTTTGTGTTACTCTCATCGTCGGCAACGGCCGCGCTGACAGCTGATTTCCAAACGACGACGTCCAGCCGCCGGTCCGGATGCGGTGGCGGCACGGCGATCTCAGGCTTGCCTTGCATCAGCAGCCGGAAGGCGCCGGCCTCGGGCCGCACCCCGATACGAGCAAGGGCAGGGAGCTCGCGCTGCGTGATGAAATGCCCATCCAGGTCCGTCACCATCGCACGCCGATCGCCGGGCAGCCCATAGGTGTCGATATCCGTAGAGGGCAGCGCGATGCCGCGGGCGCTCTTGAGCGGGTAAATGAAGAGATCGCTGACACGCATCATAGGCTCCTAGATTTCGTTCCGATTACATTTCGTCCAATTAGATCTCGTCCATGAATGCCGCGAGGAAGTCGCGCAGGCTCCTGTCGCGGGCGGCTGCCAGCTCGCGGCCGGTCCGTGTCTGAAAACCATCTGCCAGCTTGAACAGTTTCGTCTCAAAGTGGTCAATCACATACCGCTTGTCATCGAGCGGTCGATCCTTCGCGGATGGATCGAAAGGATCGTAAAGGGCCGATCCGAGTCGTCCCCCGATATAGAAACAACGTGCCGCGCCGATCATACCGATGGCATCCAGCCTGTCCGCATCCTGCAGGATTTTTGCCTCCAGCGTCTCCGGCGGAACGTTAGCCGAAAAGCTGTGTGCCGTCACCGCATGGGCAACATCGGCGATATTATCGTCGCTCCATCCGAGCTCTTTCAGTATCTGCGAGGCTTTCTCAGCGGCGAGTGCCGACGCCCGGGCGCGCAAAGGTGAATTCTTCTCGACGGCGACGCAATCATGCAGCAGCACGGCAGCTGCCAGCACATGCGCGTTGCCGCCTTCCGCAGCGTGGATGCGCATGGCATTGCGGAAGACGCGTAGGATATGGGCAAGGTCGTGCGACCCGTCGTCACCCTCGGTCGCATGTGGAATGAGCTCCCCCGCCAGGGACTCGTGGGGAGAGAAGGCTTCGGCCCTGAACATCGTCCTCACCGGTTTTTACAGCATCGGCCCGAAAATCGGAAACGATCTTCGGAAGCCTGATGCGTCGATTCAAGGAGTTAGAGCGTCCTTTGTGCCTCGAATGGCGGACGGCGCTCTAACGGGTTCGAATTCCGTCGATAACGGCTTGGCAGGCGAGTCGCAACATGCCGAAGTCAGCGCTGGAGCGTAGCGAATGGTTCAATGCTGTCGTTCCTTTTCGGGGGCATGCAAAGCATGAGGGCAACGTCTTCGGACGGTTTTGGGGGGCTGATATAATAGCCCTGGATTTCGTCGCATGCCTCGCGTTCGAGCAACGCCATCTGCTCTGCGGTTTCCACGCCCTCCACGGTCACGCGCATGCCGAGCGCATCGCCGAGCAGGATGATGGCGCGCATGATCGCATGCGCTTCCTTGTGATCGACGATGTCGTTCACGAAGGACTTGTCGATCTTGATCTTGTCGAAGGGAAAGCTCGAGAGATAGCTCAGCGAAGAATAGCCGGTTCCGAAATCGTCCATGGAAATGCGGATGCCGCGCTCCTTGAGTGCATGCAGGATCGGCAAGGCCTCATCGCGATTTTCCATCAGCACGCTTTCGGTAATCTCCAGTTCCAAGCGCGACGGCGAGAGCTCTGCGGCTGCAAGTGCCTCATTGACGTACTGCTGCAGATCGCCGGTCGAAAATTGGATGGCCGAGACATTCACGGCAATCTTGATGTCCTCGGGCCATTGCGCTGCATCGTTGCAGGCGCGGTGCAAAACCCAGCGCCCGATATCGACAATGAGGCCGACCTCTTCAGCCAGCGGAATGAATTCCATCGGCGAAACGCGGCCGCGCACGGGATGATTCCAGCGGATCAGCGCCTCGAAGCCACAGATGCGATGATGCGTCAGGTCGTAGAGCGGCTGGTAGTGAAGCTCGAATTCACCGTTCAGCACGGCGGCACGCAGATCGGCTTCCAGCGCATGGCGGGCCTGCATCTTCTCGTCCATCTCGACGGTGAAGAAGCGCTGGTGCCGACGCCCGTCGGCCTTGGCGTGGGAAAGGGCGACTGCCGCGTTGCGCAATAGCTTGTCAGTCTCGACAGCGTCGTCAGGAGCGATCGAAATGCCCATGGAAACGCTGAGTTCCACCTGCTTGTCACCGCGGAAGAAGGGTTCGCTGAGCTCCCGGCGGATCTGGTCGGCGAGCGCGGTGACGTTCCATGGCTGCTGACGGTGCCTCTGAAGGATCGCGAATTCGTCCGAGCCAAGACGGGCAAGGATATTCTCTGAACCAGCCGAGGCCCGGATGCGCTCTGCGACCTGCTGCAGGATCTTGTCGCCGGCCGACACACCCAGCGTGTTGTTGATCGATTTGAACCGGTCGAGATTGAGATGCACGAGCGCGATCTGCTCGTCTTTCTTGCGCTCGGCAAGGGCCACATCAAGCTGTTCGCGGAATCGGATGCGGTTCGGCAGGCCGGTCAGCGGGTCGTGATGGGCAAGATAGGTAATGCGCTCGGCAGCCTTGCGGTCTTCGGTAATGTCGGCATGGATGGCGATGTTGCTACCGTCGGCAAGGATAGTGACGACGCTCTGGATGATGCGGCCGTCATCCATAAGCCATTCGCGCCTGCGGATGCGCCCTGTCTTCGAAGAGGCTTCCTGACTTTCCTTTTTTCCACGCGGCCTGGCGTCGGTCTGCTCCCTCCCGCGCGTCTTCTGCATCAGGTCGGCAATCTTCGCGCCGGGCGCGATGTCGTCTTCGCTAAATCCGAAGAGCTGGCGAAAGCGCCGGTTGGAAAGGGTCAGTCGCTGGCCCGCATCGAATACGCTGAGGCCGAGCGGCAGGTTGTTCAGGACGATTTCGAAGAGTCTGCGCTGCTCCGCAAGCGCCTGTGTGCTGGAACTGATCGCATTCTTCAGCTTGCGGTTTTCGTTGAGCAGCGTCTTGGCGCTATGCTCAATTTCATCATATTCGCCTTGATGGCTGCGATAGGCGGCAATGACGAGCTCCATCAAATGCTCTGCATCGATCGATCCGTCCTCATTGACGGCCTGCGCGCACTGCTGCCAGAAAAGTGTCTCAGCTTTCATACGCAAGGATCCCTTCGCGGGAAGGTTGCGATGGAAGCATGGCAAAAGGCCTTCGATTGGCAAAGGTGCCATATCGCGCCGGACATAAAAAGACCTTTCAAAAAGTACGCAAAGAAATCAATTTTTGTAAGTAGCAAGTGGCTATTTCCGACAACTCGCAAGCGGCATCTTCTACCGCTCCTATTAACAATCGGTTGCAACGGGGTAGCTGTTTATACCCGGCCGGCAATTTGCTTGTATCTGGCAAAACGCTGAAATAACGAAGAAACTGGGATTTATGAGGCGAATGAAAACTGCTGCCGGGGCGGGCGGTTACGCTTTGTCAACTATGATTAACCGAGAGTTAACAGCTTATTGACCGAGCGTGCAAATCAGTTTAGTCAACGAGTCGTCCTAGATATTTTCCACCCGCGTACTGCGTACAGACTCTCGCCGGAAGACGCGGTGAGCGGAGGTTTGTATGACTGCTCTTTCATCAGTTTCAGACATCTCTTATGCATATTTGGCAACGCTCTCGCGGCTCGATGCCAATGGCGACGGCGTATTGAGCCGCAGCGAGCGGGCAGCGGATCAGAAGCCCGGCATCATCAGGGAATTTCTCGAAGACGAGGATGCTGATAATTCGCAGCCGAAATATTCGAGCAGCCTCGTAGCGCTCATGATGGACTATCGCGACAACGGTTCGGCGACGGGCACAGCCATTCCCTTTGCGCTGCAGCAAGTTGCCTCCGATGGCGATGATCAAGCCATGCTGCTCTATCGCAATACTTACGGCGAATTCGCTGCCTGACGCTTTTTAGTCAGCCTGCCTGAGCCGGCCTCGTGGCCGGCTTTTCCTTGCCTTTTCTCCAGGCAGTAACACTTTTCCTTCCTGGGGCGCTCGGACACAGGTCCGAAACGCAGGGCCTAACGGAAGGAAAACTCGATGAAAATCATATCCATTATCGCCGCGCTTAGCCTGCTTGCGGCGACGTCCCAAGGCTTTGCGCAGGACAAGCAGACGGCAACGGCAAATTTCGTTGGCCCTGACGGCAAGGAGGCCGGCCGCGCCACGCTGACGGCTGCCGCCAATGGCGGGGTGTTCATCGAAGCCGAAATCTCCGGCCTGCCGGCCAACAAATGGGTTGCCTTCCACATCCACGAAACCGGCCGCTGCGACGCTGCCACCCATCATCAATCGGCCGGGGGCCATTTCAACCCGACCAAAGCCGAGCATGGCTTCCTGGCCGCCAAGGGGCCGCACGCCGGTGATCTGCCGAATCAGTATGTCGGAAAGGACGGTATCCTGCGCGCCCAGATCTTCGACAGCATGGTCTCCCTCGACGGCAAGGAGGATGGCGTGCGCGGACGTGCGCTGATGGTGCATGCCGAATCCGACGATTACCGAAGCCAGCCGGCGGGCGGCGCCGGCGACAGGATCGCCTGCGGCGTGATCAAATAGATTATGGCTGCGTTTGGGGGGATGCCTTGCGGCCCGAAACCCTGACCTGCGCTTCCTCTGATGCCGGTTCGGAAACGGGAGCGCTCGAAACCGGAGCCGGAGCGTCGCCAACGTCGCGCTTCCTGTCGAAGGCATGCTTGACGCGCTTGATGATGTCACGACTGAGGTCCCACCAGTCACCGGTCGATGACCAGTAGCGCAACGTCACGCCGACCGCACTGTCGCCGAGACTATCGATGAAGACGCTTGGCGCCGGCGTCTTGAGTACGCGTTTGTCGGCGGTCGCAAGCTTCATCAGCATCTCCATGACAAGATCGAGATCCTCCTGATGAGTGATGTTGATCTTCACTTCGTTCTGCCGGGTCGGCTGGCGGCTGTAGTTCGTGATCGGCGTGTTCCAGAGCGTTGAGTTGGGCGCCAGCCGGTAGAGACCGTCTCCAGTCTTCAGTTCGGTGGCAAAAAGGCCGATCTCCAGCACTGTTCCGGTAACGGTGCTCGTCTCTATATATTCTCCGACGCGGAAGGGGCGCAGCACGAGCAGCATGATGCCGGCTGCGATATTCTGCAGCGTGCCCTGCAGCGCCAGACCGACGGCAAGGCCGGCGGCGCCGAGAGCTGCGATGATCGATGCCGTCTGCACGCCGAACTGGCCGAGAACGGTGACAAAGACCAGCACCAGCAGCGCATAATGCACGACATTGGTGAAGAAGCGAGCGAGCGTCACGTCGATGCCGCGCACGCGCGAGATACCTTCATAGACCCAGCGGCTGATGAGACTTGCAAGCACCCAGCCGACAATGAGCAGGATGATCGCTCCGACGATGGAGAAGGAATATTGAACTGCAAGCGCACTCGCCTGACCGAGCGCTGAACGGGTTGCGATGATGAAGTCAGAGGCCTGCTGTTCCATTATTTGCTCCTCGAATGCCGCGTCGAGGGCTAGATGGAGCAAGGGGCAGGAGCGTCAACCGTTTGTATTGTCCCGGATAGAAAGCACGAAAGGCGCGTTGCCGTCGGCCTCTGCGCCGCGGCCTATTGCCTTGATGGCATCGACGAGCCGGCCGCGCCGGCCGAGCAGCGCATCGCCGATTTCGATAATCCTGGCATTCGGCGTCGCGTAGGGCGAGGCCGTTCGCAGCCGGCGGGCAAGCGCCAGATCTTCCTGCTCAGGTGCAAGCGACAGCGCCGCAATCAGCGCCGCCGCGGGTGAGCGCGATACGCCCATCCAGCAATGGACGAGCAGCGGTGTCTCCTGCTGCCAGCCGGCGGCGAAATCGATGATGGCCCGCACATGATTTTCGTCGGGTGCTACGAGATCGCCCGTGCCCTTGAAGGCAATATCGTTCATGTTGAGCAGAAGATGCCGGTCAGCCTGGATGACGCCCGGCCGGTGAAAGGCCTGCTCCTTGGCCATCAGGCTGATCATCTCGCGCGCCTTGTGCCGGACTGCCATTTCGGCGATCCGCGCGAGCGGAGAAACCACGATCACGGTCACGGCTTCATGCCCCGCTCTGCCTCGATCTCGGAAAAACGCTCGCAGAAGAGCCGCTGTGCTTCGATCGCGGGAAGGGGATCGATCAACAGCATATCTGTGGAAATGCCGCGCGGCTGGCCGAAGAATTTCTGCGCTTCGACGGGTGTGAAGCCGGCGAGCACCGTCGCCTCGAAATAGGCGGCGATCGTGTCGGCCTTTTTGATCTTGTCCTTGAGCTCGCGGGAAGGGTGCGGCGGTAGGCCGAAGCGCAGGTGCACGGCGGCCTCCAGCCGCTTCTCGATCATCTTGTATCCGCCGCCGACAACGGCCTTGAAGGGTGAAATCATATCGCCGATCACATATTCCGGCGCATCGTGCAGCAATGCCATCAGACAATCACTGGGCGTTGCTTCGTTGAAATGCCGGAAGATGAATTCGACGACGAGACAGTGCTGCGCAACGGAAAAGGCATGGTCGCCGGACGTCTGGCCGTTCCAGCGGGCGACGCGTGCGAGCCCGTGGGCAATATCGGTCAGCTCGATATCGAGCGGCGAGGGGTCGAGCAGATCGAGCCGCCGGCCGGACAACATGCGTTGCCAGGCGCGTGGAGCCTTAGCAGCGGTCACGCGCTGGCCTCGTCCGAGGAGGTTGGGAAGCTGAGGCCGGACCATGCCGGCAGGGTAAGCGTTACGGAAACATCCCCGGCAAGCAGCGGTGTGCCCGTGGCCATCGCCTCGCCGGCACGATCGATGCGCACGATCGCCAGTCCGCTCGTGCCCTCGACGGACCCGAGTGTGCCGACCGGCTTGCCGTTGGCTGTGATTTCAGTGCCGCTGGCAGGCAGGGCAACATCGGCCGAAACAGTCACGACCCGGCGTCTTGCCGTGCCGCGATGCTGCATGCGCGACACCACTTCCTGACCGACATAGCAGCCCTTTTTGAAGGAGAGGCCGCCATTGAAATCCATCAGCACATCATGGGGAAAAGCATCCTGGAGCGCATAGTCGGGTCCTGACGCGACAATACCATTCTCGATGCGCAGCGCGTCGTAGAGGGTCGCATGGTGGCTGCCATGATGACCGGCGCGGCGCAGAACAGTGACGCCGGCCTTGGCGAACCGGCTGTCCTTGACACCTTCGCCGGCATCTTCGCCCCAGGAAACGGTCACGCCGTCCTCTGTGACAGACGTCAGCGTCACCGGCACGCGCAGCCGGTACATGGCCAGCCGCTTGAGCAGGGCTTCGCGCTGGGCCGCATCCGTTTCGATGATGAAACCGTCACCGTCACGCCAGATCACGAAATCAAACAGGATCTTGCCCTGCGGTGTCAGCAGCGCACCCGGCCGCGCCTCCTCGGCACTCATCGAAACGATGTCGGTGGTGATGAGATTTTGCAGGAAGGATTCTGCTTCCGCGCCGCCAACAGCAATGAGCGAGCGGTCTTTCAGGAATACGGCTGGCATGGCGAAACCTGTCGCGTTGGTGATCGCTCAGAGGTAGGTCTTTGAGGCTGGCGGTGCAAGCGTCACGGCGTCAGTCGCCGGCGGTGAAGAACTTCCATTTACCATCAGGCGCAATGCCGAGGCGATAGAAATTATAGCCGCCGAACTCCTGCATGTCGGCGAGATCGCCTGCAGTGACGATGCGCAGCAGTTCCACGCGTTCCGGCGGCGTCAGCGATTTCAGGTCTTTCTCGGCGAAATAGGGCCAGACATACATCTCCTCAGGCGTGCCTTGGCCGACATGCACGAAGCCGGTCGAAATAACATCGAGCATGATGGCGAGGATTTCGTCCCCGTCGGGATCGCCGGAGAGATCCTTCAGCGTGCCGATCGGATCGTCCGTCGGTTCCCCGACGGTCACCTGCGTCTGATCGGCACCTGTCCTCATCAGCGGGCGCAGGCGTTCCAGATCGCCGGATGCTGCGGCCTCGACGATCTGTTCGCGCATTTTGCGCACCGGCTCCGGCACCTTGCTGATGTCGTAGAGCACTTCGACGGGCTTGGAGTTGTCGGATGCGCCCGGAGTCTTATCGACGCTCTGGCCATTGTCCTTGTTGACGAGCGGATCGGGCTTTGGAATGCCGGAAGAACCGTTCTGCGGTGCAGCGGGCTGTGTCTGACCCTGTTGCGCCGTCGTCGCGGGGGCATCGGGTTGGCCCGGAACCTTCTGAAGTTCGGAAAGCGCATAGGCGGAAGAAGCGCATAGTATGCTGCCTGCGGCAAGGCCGACGGCGAGCAGGACCGGCGCGAGCGGGATTCGCGAGGAAATATCTTTACCGGTGCGCATGAGACTCTCTGTATTGCCCTTATTGCAGGGTCCGGTTGGTGGAAAACTCACCTGCCAGCATGCGGTCGCGCAGCGAATCCAGCAAGGTCTCGGCGCTACCTTCTCCATGCAGTCTGATCGTCTCGCGCAGCGCGTGAGCAATCGCAGCATCGGCAATGATTTCAGGCTCGATACCATCGGCCATGCCGTCGGCCCAAGCCTCGTTCTGGTATTCCAGAGCCGCCTGCATCTTTTCGTGGACGATCATGTCGTCGATGTCGTTGAGGCTTGGTTCCATTATCTTTTCCTCAGAACTTCTCATGTCTTACCGCTACGTTAACAACACTAACAGCCTTTTCCCAAAACGACACGTCCGCATGCGAAAACAGGTTAATTAAACGTTAATTTCCAAAGCGTGAGGTAATTTCTGTCGCGAGTGTTGCACCTTCGTTACGGTAGCGCTCTTCTGCCACGATGGCCGCCTGCGTGCAATCCGTATAAACCGAGGCAAAAGCCCGGTATCCGCGATTGAAAGCTGCGGTCAGTTTTTCTTTGCGCTGCGGCTCTCCATTCGTTTCAGAATCAAGCAGTTGCTGCATGTCGGCCCGCCATTCGTCCGCGCCCGGCGCCTTGCAGAGCGTGCGCAGGTAATGTACCGAACCCAAGACCTCCGCCAGCCGCGCTAGCTTGTCGTCATAGGGCACCGTCACGGCCTGCGGTGCGACTTCCTCTGGCGGCGAAGGCGGCGCATTCTTGCCACCCTGTGCCATTGCGGGACCAGCCCAGGCGAGGCCGGCAACGACGAGACATGACAAGACAACGCGTCCAACGGGAATCATGCTCTCAGTTGATACAGGGAGCATGACAGGAACAAGGCGAATACGGCACTTTCCACTTCTATTCTCACGAGGAACCTCATTCGCCGGCCGCAACGCGTTCAGCGCATTCGAGCACGCTTTGCGGCACCGGCATGCGGCGGATCTCGTCTACGCTGTACCAGCCGAGCGCAGCCGCATCATCGGCGGCTTCGGCCACAAGATGGCGATCCGCCTCGACCCGGAAGACCGACAGAAAGAAATGGCTGCTGACTCTGCCATCCGGTGCGTGTGTCTTCAGGTCGTAGGTGGAAAAGAGGCGCGGGTTACGCACCTGAATACCGGTTTCCTCGAAAAATTCCCGTAGCGCCGTTTCCTCGGGTGTTTCGCCGGGCTCGCCCCGCCCGCCGGGAAAGGCATACATGTCGGCCGAAGGCGGGTTTCGCCGGAGCACGAGAAGGAAACGGCCATCACGTTCGAGGATGGCGGAGGAGGCGGGTTTGGCTTGGGAGGTCATTGCTTTGCGCGCTTTGCTGTGATGCTGCCTTATCCCACGGCCGGCTCGCCTTGCGCAACCGTCGGCAATGCGTGGAATATGAATGCGTGATTCCTGTGAGGTGTCTTTGACCTACCTTATCTATGCCCTTGCCGCTCTCTTCGAAATTGCCGGCTGCTTCGCTTTCTGGGCTTGGCTGCGCTTGGCGAGGCCTGTCTGGTGGCTGGCGCCGGGCATGGTTTCGCTTGTCTTGTTCGCCTGGCTGCTGACCCTGGTGCCGAGCGAGGCGGCCGGGCGCACGTTCGCAGCCTATGGCGGCATCTACATCGTCGCTTCGCTGCTATGGCTATGGCTGGCGGAAAACCGCGTTCCCGACCGCTGGGACATCGGGGGCGCGATGATGTGCCTCGCCGGCACGGCGATCATCCTCTTTGCGCCACGCAGTTAAAGCCTTCTGCGAAAGATGTGCAGCGCTTTCCCATTCGCAATTGCATAAGGGCAAACCGCCTTGACCGATGCCGGGCACGATGCAAAGACATCCCCATGTGCGGACGTTTTGCCCTGACAGAAGTAGTCAAGGATATCGCTGAGACTTTCAGCCTTGCCGAACTGGAAGGCTTTCCGGCGCGCTACAATATCGCGCCGACACAGCCGATTCTCATTGTTGTCGCCGGTGAGGGGCAGGAACCGGGCAGCAATCTGCCGGACCGCCGTGCGCTTCTGGTGCGCTGGGGTTTCATGCCGGGTTGGGTCAAGAATCCCAAGGAGTTTCCGCTGCTGATCAATGCGCGCGCGGAAACCGCAATCGGCAAGGCCTCTTTCCGCGCCGCCATGCGCCATCGGCGCATCCTCATACCTGCCTCCGGCTTCTATGAATGGCATCGCCCTTCGAAGGAAAGCGGCGAGAGGGCACAGGCCTATTGGATCCGGCCGCGCCGCGGCGGTGTTATCGCCTTTGCCGGTCTCATGGAAACATGGTCCTCGGCCGATGGTTCGGAGGTCGATACCGGCGCCATCCTGACGACCAAGGCCAACGGCACGATCTCCTCAATCCATGACCGCATGCCCGTCGTCATCCAGCCGGAGGATTTTTCCCGCTGGCTGGACTGCAAGACGCAGGAGCCGCGCGAGGTCGTTGACCTGATGCGACCGGTTCAGGAGGATTTCTTCGAGGCGATTCCGGTTTCCGACAAGGTCAACAAGGTCGCCAATATGGGGCCGGATCTTCAGGATCCCGTGCCGCTCGAAAAGGTGCCGAAGCAGCTGCAGAAGAAAACTTCTGACGACGCTCAGCTCAGCTTCTTCTGAAGCTGAACCCACTATCCGCTGAATGGAAGATCCCGTGATTTTTGTTGGTCCGGTTCCGGCCAGGGCGCGTCTCCGCAGCCCATTATTGCCAACCCACCGCATGACGGGCTCCGGATGCCACTTATCCGGCATCGTTATGAGCTTGCTGGCAATCAGATTGCTCGTGCGCTTCTTCGTGCCCGCTTAAGCGAGCTTCTTGACCGGTGCCGGCTTTGCCATCAGCGAGGCCGCAGCCACGGCCTTGATTCCGAGCGGACGGTAGTTGGTCGCCAGATCCGGCTTTGCTGCCTGCTGCTGTTCCGACTTCTTCGAGGTCACGATACTCTCCTTACGTGTTTTCTCTAGAATTTTATCTGTCTCGTTCTTTTGTCTTTAATAGCGACAAAAGAGAGGCATCGCCGATCAGGAAATGTAAACATAGACCATAATTCGCGAGGCTTACCCGAAGCCTGCGTTCGTTAATACTTACTTAATAAAGTAAACGTTCAGATGTGACGGCCGATGTCATCCTCGCCGACGCCGGGTTCCTCGATGGTCAGCGTGCCATATTTGCGCTTCCATTTTCGCGCGCCGAAGGGCAGCGAAATAAGGTAGGCGCAGACCGTGAAAACCATCACTTCCCAGGTGAAGCTCATCAGCAGCGCGACGTAGATCACGACGCCGAGCATCGCCGGCAGCACGAGATCGCGCCGCATACGGCTCTCGGATTTGCCGGACCAGACAGGCAGACGGCTGATGAGCAGGAAGGCAATGAGGACCGTGTAGCCCGAGGAGAGGAAGGCGAAGGTCCTGTCGGGAATAAGGCCGAGGAAACCGAGATAAACCGGCAGCAGCACCAGCATGGCGCCCGCCGGCGCCGGCACGCCGACGAAATATTCCGATTGCCAGGGCGCGCGGTTCTCGCGTTCCGACATCACATTGAAGCGGGCGAGCCGCAGGCCGGCGGCGATCACATAGATGAGCGCTGCGATCCAGCCGAGCGAGCGCGCTTCGTCAAGCGCGTAGACATAGACCACGAGGGCAGGGGCGACGCCGAAATTGACGATGTCGGCAAGTGAATCCATCTGTGCGCCGAATTTCGACGTGGCCTTCATCAGTCGCGCCATCCGGCCGTCTACGCCATCGAGGAAGGCGGCGACGAGCACCATGGCGACAGCCAGTTCATAGCGGCTCTCGAAGGCGAGGCGGATACCGGTCAGGCCGGCGCAGATGGCAAGGATGGTGATCAGGTTCGGAACGACGAGCCGGATCGGAATCTCGCGCAGACGCGGCCCGCGGGCGGAATCGTCGTTCGGGCCGTTCGGTTCGAAGGGCGGAAAGGGTGGTTCCATATCGCGCTCTCCTGAAACCTAACTGCGGCGGCTGATGACCGGACCCTTTGCCGAAGCGAATTCGGCAATGACCGTCTCGCCGGCAATCGCTGTCTGGCCGAGCGAGACGCGCGGCGCCGCATTCGCCGGCAGGAATACGTCGAGCCGTGAGCCGAAACGGATGAGGCCGAAACGCTCGCCCGCATCGACCGGTTCGTTGACATGCGAGAAGCAGAGAATACGCCTCGCCACAAGGCCGGCGATCTGCACCACGCCGATCTGCCCATGGCTGGTTTCGATGACGAGGCCGTTACGCTCGTTGTCTTCGCTCGCCTTGTCGAGCTCCGCATTCACGAAGCTGCCGGGACGGTAGTTGATGCTGACGATGCGGCCGCGCATCGGCGCACGGTTCACATGGCAGTTGAAGACGTTCATGAAGACCGAGATGCGCAGCATCGGCTCGGCTCCGAGATTCAGCTCGGCCGGCGGCGTGACCATCTGGATCGAGGAAACCTTGCCGTCGGCCGGCGAGATGACGAGATCGTCGTCCTGCGGCGTCACTCGTTCCGGATCACGGAAGAAATAGGCGCACCAGAGCGTCAGAATGAGGCCGATCCAGAAGAGCGGCTTGAAGATCCAGCCCAATATGAGTGATGCGACGAAGAAGGCGGCGACGAAGGGGTAACCCTCTTTGTGGACCGGAACGATCGTGTTGCGAACCGTATCGAACAAGCTCATGTGTGCCGGGCTCCTGTCGTTTTTCGTATCCGCTGGTTACATAAAAACGACCGGAGGAGCAATGCCACGGATATCAGGCAATCTACCATGCGCTGGTTCTGAACAACAAAACGCCCATTTGCCGGTTTGGAGGTCAGCTCGCCGGTGCCAGCCTGTTGACGATACCAAGCTCGTCGCTCTCGCGGACCTGCTTCAGATGCTCTTCGGCCTGCGTTGCCTCGCGCTGGCGGTTCCACATCGAGGCATAAAGACCGTTCTGTTCGAGAAGGGCGGCATGTGTGCCGCGCTCGGCAATCTCGCCACTTTTCAAGACGATGATTTCGTCTGCGCCAATCACGGTGGAGAGGCGGTGGGCGATGACCAGCGTCGTACGATTCTTGGAGACGACGTCGAGCGCGGTCTGGATTTCCCGCTCCGTCGTCGTGTCGAGCGCCGAAGTGGCCTCGTCGAGGATTAGGATTGGCGGCGCCTTCAGGATCGTGCGGGCAATCGCTACGCGCTGCTTCTCGCCGCCTGAAAGCTTCAGGCCGCGCTCGCCGACCTTGGTCTCGAAGCCCTCCGGCAGCGTCTCGATGAAATGCCCTATCTGGGCAATTTCGGCGGCCTGCCTCACGTCGGCCTCGCTGGCTGACGGGCGACCGTAGCGGATGTTATAGGCGACGGTATCGTTGAACAGCACCGTATCCTGCGGCACCATGCCGATCACCGAACGGAGGCTCTTCTGTGTGACTTTGCGGATATCCTGCCCATCGACCGTAATCGAGCCGCTCTGGATGTCATAGAAGCGGTAGAGCAGCCGCGACAGCGTCGATTTGCCGGCGCCCGAGGGACCGACGACCGCAACCGTCTTGCCGGCCGGCACCTCGAAGGAAATGCCCTTCAGGATCGGCCGGGCCGGATCATAGGCGAAATGCACGTCCTTGAAGGAGATGGCGCCCTGGCCGATCGCAAGGTCTTTCGCATCTGGCGCGTCCAGAACCTCCGCCTTCACTTCCAGAAGGTCGAACATCTGCTCGATGTCGATCAGCCCCTGGCGGATTTCGCGGTAGACGAAGCCGATGAAATTCAGCGGCACAGAAAGTTGCAGCAGCATGGAATTGACGAAGACGAAATCGCCGACCGTATGGTCGCCGCGCTGCACCGACCAGGCAGAGAGAACGAGCATGATGGTCGTGCCGATACCGAAGATCACGCCCTGGCCGAAGTTCAACCAGCCGAGCGAGGTCCACACGTCGGTCGCAGCCTTTTCATAGCGCTCCATCGACTTGTCGAAGCGCTTGGCCTCCATCTCCTCATTGCCGAAATATTTGACGGTCTCGAAATTGAGGAGCGAATCAATCGCCTTGGTATTGGCGTCCGTATCGCTGTCGTTCATCGCCCGGCGGATGGAGATGCGCCAGTCGGATGCGCGGATCGTGAACCAGATATAGGCCCAGACTGTGAAGGCGGTGACGGCGAGATAGGAGAAGCCATAGCCCCACCAGAAGATCGCTGCCGTCAGCAGGAATTCGATAACCGTCGGGATAGAGTTCAGGATCGTGAAACGCACGATCGTTTCGATACCCTTGGTCCCGCGTTCGATGATGCGCGAAAGCCCGCCCGTCTTGCGCTCCAGATGGAAGCGCAGGGAAAGCTCATGCATGTGCACGAAGGTGCGGTAGGCGAGCTGGCGCACCGCATATTGGCCGACGCTGGCAAAGAGCGAGTCTCTGAGCTGATTGAGGCCGAGCTGGATGAGGCGCGTCAGGTTATAGGCGATGACGAGGGCAGTGGCGCCGATGAGCAGCGGCGGCAGGGATCCTTGCAGGTCCATCCTGCCGTTCAGCGCATCTGTGGACCATTTGAAGAAATAAGGCACCAGCAGCAGGACGAACTTCGATACGAGGAGGTAGACGGAAGCCCATACGACCCGCATCTTTAGATCCGGCCGTCCCTCCGGCCACATATAGGGCCAGAGATTGTAGAGCGTTCCGAGCAGGTTGGAATCCGAAACTGTCTTGCCGTTTGCCATGCCTGTCTCCAGCCCGGAAGGCTGCTGTTGCCGCGGCCTGTCGCCGTTCCCGCGAGATATGATACCGGCAGGCGGAATACAACATTGAGAGCGATTTTATAAGCGTACTGTTGCGCGTCGGTCCTAACGAAAACAGCGACCCGATGGGCCGCCGTTTCTTGATTTAGAGATGCCCGCCCGAGAGCCGCTTGCGATGCAGCTCCTCGGCATTCGGAAGCGCATCCTTCGGAAGGCCGAAGACCTGGCCTGGACGGATGCGGTCCGGATTGAGGATCTTGTCCTCATTGGCGATGTAGATCGTCGTATAGCGCACACCGAGGCCGTAGGTGCGCCGGGAAATCTGCCACAGCGTATCGCCGCGGCGGATGATGACCGCATTGTTGTTTGCCGTCAGCGGCGCCTGTTCGATCGTCTTCGGCTGGCCGGCGGCGGATAGCTCGTTCGACGGCGCGGCAGCGGGAACCGTCAGTTGGGCGATGATCCCGCCGAGCTGGTCGAGCGCCGCGCCGACTGATTTCGCATCTTTGGGCAGACCCTGCAGCACTGTAAGAGCGTTCGAGGCAATCTGCGAGGCGGATGCCGATGCCTGCTTGAAGGCATCGGTCGCATCGATCGCCGGATGGAAGTCAACAAGCGAGCGCAGAGCGAATTCGGTTGCCGAGCGTGCCGCTGCAAGCTGTTCCGCACCCGGCACCTTGCCATCCGCAAACAGGCTCTTCAGCAGGCTGAAGGCCTTCGTTGCATCGCCCTTGAGTTTGCCCAGCTGGCCTTCATCGAGCGGCACTATGGCCTGATTGGCGCTTGCATTGCTGCCGGACTGGGCGGCAACCGTGACCTGGTCGCCCGCGGGACGATTGAAATTGACGGTGGCGCGTACGAGCACCTTGCCAGTGCCATCAGTGACGTCGACGCGGATCTTGTGATCGCCGACCGATAGGTTCCTCACACCCTCGATGACGAAATGGCCGTCCGACCCAGCAGTGTCCTTGCCGATCAGAGCATCATCGGCATAACCGACGACCTTGGCATTGGGGGGCGCCGTACCGGCAACGAAAATCTTGTCGCCCTCGATCTCGACAGCGCTGATGACTACATCAGCCTGGTTATCGCCGCCCTGCTGGGTCCCGGGAACTGCAGGGGCCATCTTGGCGGTATCGCCTGCGCTTGCAGGCATATTCGGAGCCTGCATTGCGACCTGATCGTTGGCTCCGGTAGCCGCTGCCGATGCGTCATTGGCGCTCGGCGGCTCGGCGCTGGCGATCTCAGCCTTCGGGGCCGTGATGATACGGCTCGCCGTGCCAGGCTTGGAGACCATGGCAAGCAGCTCGTTGCCGCTGCCATCCTTGGGTACGGAAACGGTCGCGACTTCTTCAGAAAGGGTGGTCTTGCCATCCTTGCCTGTCACTTTCAGCACGAGCTGATGGTCGCCGGCGGGAAGCGGATTGTCGAGAACGGCGGCAAAATCGCCGGCGCCGTCGACATCGGTCGTTACGACCACCTTGTCGCCGTCGAGCACTTCCAGCTTGCCATGCGGCTCTGCCGAACCGGCAATGACGGTCGAGCCATCGGGCTCTACGCGCAAGACGTCGAATGCGGGAATCTTCGGTCCTCCGCTGGAAGCGGTATCGGTAGTGCCCGCAGGCTCGGTCGCGCCGGTCAGCGCGGCTTCGGCCCGCGTGAGGGCGGCCAACGCATCAGCGGCACTTTCGGGAAGGTTCTGGATGATGCCGCGCGCCTTGCCCGCACCGTCCTTGGCCCTGGAGACGAGGCTTGCGGTGGTCGTTTCGAGACCTTCGGGGGCCGCGAAGTCGACGATTGCGGTCAA
Organism: Rhizobium sp. BK650; assembly: GCF_014195325.1. Lineage (GTDB taxonomy): Bacteria > Pseudomonadota > Alphaproteobacteria > Rhizobiales > Rhizobiaceae > Rhizobium. The sequence continues at coordinate 183,234 of NZ_JACIBK010000004.1, forward strand.
TGCGTTTAAGGCTGCGGTCTTGGCGCCTGAAAGCGCATCGGCGGCGGGGGTCTTGCCATCGGCAAACAATGCTTTCAGGCCAGAGAGAGACCTGACGGCATCGGCAGTGAGGCTGCCGATCTTCTGGGCGGCTGCTGCGGCATCGGCAGCAGCCGGGCGGGAAGTCTTAGACGTTTCGTTAACCGTGTTGTTGACCTCGGTGCCGGCCTGGTTGATGGCGTCACCCACTTTCGCCACGTCGGGGCCGAGACGGGGCATGACGAAAAACACCATCAGTATGATTGCGATTACGAGCACTGCGAGGGCCAGCAAGCCGGCACGGTTTTTCATCATTACGTCTCCCAAGCGGCAAATTGCCGTAGTATCTGGAAATTGCTAGCGATTCCCTTTGCTTTCCACAAGCATTCAAAGCAATTAGAGAAGCTCCGGACGCCGCTTTTCAGTCAATTTTCTTGACTGCATTGAAATGGAATAGTTGTTTTTCCCTTATGACCGAACAATCTGTATCGATTCGATCCATCTGCGTTTACTGCGGCTCTCGGCCGGGCCGCGATCCTTCCCATATGTCTGCCGGCCGCGCACTCGGAAAAGAGATCGCGGAATATGGCCTTCGCCTCATCTACGGAGGTGGCACGAAAGGCATCATGGGTGCTGTGGCCAGCGGGACCCTATCCAACGGCGGTCAGGTGACGGGCATCATTCCCGAATTCCTGATTGACATGGAGGCGACTCGCCATTCCCTCGGCCAGCTCAACGAGCTCATTGTAACCCCTGACATGCATGCACGCAAACATGCGATGTTCGAGCGCTCGGACGCCTTCGTTGCTCTGCCCGGAGGTATCGGCACGCTGGAGGAGATCGTCGAGATCATGACCTGGGCGCAGCTCGGCCGCCACGAAAAGCCGATGGTTTTCGCCAATATCAATGGCTTCTGGGATCCGATGATGGAGCTCCTGCGTCACATGACGAGCGAGGGTTTCCTGCACACTGCCCATCGCGTCCAGCCGCTTGTCGTCGACGAGATCTCCGGCATCATCCCGGCGATCATGGCCCAGGCGGCGGAGCTCGCTGCCGACCGCAGCGGCGAAGACGATGTGATCTCGAAGATGTAGTTCGCAAGCAATTCCAGCAAAAGTGTGCAGCCGTGTTGCGTCCGGAATTGCGTGGAAAAAGAGCAATTCGGGCAGAAGTGCACGGCGGTTCTGGCTGCGGGATCCCGGCCTCCTGCTGCCTTATCCGGCAGCCCTTCTTCCAATCGCCATTCCACTGGAATTGTTCAGCCGCTTTCGGGCGTCCTGGCACATGCCGATCAGTGAGCTTGGCCTTACCCTGACGTCGCAGGCGCTCTGTTGCTGGATTTGGTCGACATCACTTAAAAATTCGCCGCCGTCGAATATGAGGAAGACCCGAACCGAGCTTTCCCGCAGCGCAATTCAGGACGCCTAAGCGCCCCTCGGTCGGCATTGTTTACGAATTTGTAAAGAATCCTGAAAGCTCGCTGAAAGCTTCGGCTCTCTACGCAAAGGATACATCGTGGAGGAGACACGATCGACGTGAGACGGAAGCGATGTAAATCACACTACTCGGAGGAGATTATAATGCGTTTTTCAAGCGCGCTTTTGCACACCGTCGTCTTTTCGACGCTTCTTACTGCAACATCCTTGACTGCAGGCACTGTCAGCGCAGCCGACAAGCTTACCCTCATGGTTGGCGGCTATGAGAAGCAGATTTACCTGCCGGCCAAGCTTGCCGAATCCTTGGGTTACTTCAAGGATGAGGGCCTCGACGTCGAACTTCTGAACGAGCCGGCCGGCGTCGATGCCGAAAACCAGCTTTTGGCAGGCGCGGTCCAAGGTGTCGTTGGTTTCTACGACCACTGCATCGATCTTCAGGGCAAAGGCAAGTTCGTCGAATCCGTCGTTCAGTTCAGTCAGGCGCCCGGCGAAGTTGAGCTGGTATCGACGAAGCATCCCGAAATTAAATCGGTTGCAGATTTCAAGGGCAAGAGCCTTGGCGTGACCGGATTGGGATCATCGACGAATTTCCTGACACAATATCTGGCGGTCAAGAATGGTCTCAGTCTTTCCGATATAACCTCGGTCCCTGTCGGCGCGGGCGCAACCTTCATCGCCGCCCTGCAACAGGACAAGATCCAGGCCGGTATGACGACAGAACCGACCATCACACGTCTGTTGAAGACTGGGGAAGCCAGCATCCTGGTCGATATGCGCACGACGGAAAGTACCCGCGCGGCCCTTGGCGGCACTTATCCGGCCGCTTCGCTCTACATGGAAACCGCTTGGGTCGACGCACATAAGGACACAGTGCAAAAGCTCGCCAATGCCTTCGTCAAGACGCTGAAATACATCAATACGCATTCTGCCGCTGAGATCACCGACCAGATGCCGAAGGATTTCTACGTCAGCGACAAGGACGGCTACACCCAGGCTCTCGACCACGGCAAGGCTATGTTCACAGCTGATGGCGTCATGCCGCAAGATGGTCCGAAAACGGTGCTCGCCGTCCTGCAGGGCTTTTCGAAATCTCTGAAAGACAAGCAGATCGACCTGTCGAAGACTTACACGACGGAATTCGTCAATAACGTCAGGTAAGGCCATCGTGCCGCTCCCGAACCGCGTCCGGGAGCGGCACCCGCTGGGCACATCGGCAGGCACGCAATAATCAGATCGATCCCCTCCCAAGCACGATCAAGAAGGCAGGGCACGGAAATGCCCAGCCTGCTCAAGCAAGGTGCGCAAAAATCCGCAGCAATTTGCCCGGAGTTGCGTGAAAAATGCGTGGAGTCTAGCGCCCGCGTGCCGTCCTGAGCATCGACCAGCTGTAGAAGAACAGGCCGGCCCAGATCAGCGGGAAGGCGATCATACGCGCCGTATCGAGCTCTTCGCCGAAGCCGAAAATGGCGATGATGAAGATCATCGTCGGCGCGATATACTGCATGATGCCGATGGTCGACAGCTTGAGCAGCTTGGCGCCGTTGGCATAGATCATCAGCGGTACAGCGGTGATCAGCCCACAGCCGAGCAGCAGGGCGGTATCGCTGAAGCCGGTTCGGTACAAGTGCCCTTCGCCGGTGACGATTTCCAGATAGAGAATGTAGAGCAGAGCCGGCAGACTGAGGATCAGCACTTCCAGGAAGAAGCCCTGGTTCGGGCCAAGCGGCAGCGTCTTGCGAAACAGTGCGTAGAAGCCCCAGCTAATCGCCAGCGTCAGCGCCACCCAAGGAATGCCGCCGCTATCGAAGGCGAGCACGACAACTGCAAGGCCGGCAAGGCAGATCGCCGCGATCTGCATCGGCTGCAGCTTTTCCTTGAGCAGCACTGCGCCGAGGAAGATGCTGAAAAGCGGATTGATGAAATAACCCATGGCCGCGTCGAGCGAATGACCGGCGCCGATCGCCCAGACATAGGTGCCCCAGTTCACGGTGATCAGCGCTGCAGTCATCATTGCCATGGCGAGCATGCGCGGCGAACGCAGCGCAATGGCGACATCCTGCGTGCGCCCCAGAACCAGGAGCACGATGCCGGCAAGCGGCAGCGACCAGAGAATGCGGTGGGCGATCACTTCGGCCGGTGAAATATGCGCGAGCGCCTTCATGTAAATCGGTAGAAAGCCCCACAGAAGATAGGCCGTCAGCGCGAAGGCGAAGCCGCGTGGACTATCTTCGTTCTTAATCAAGGGGGCGCTTGCATCGGCAGACATCGGGTGTTTCCATCTTTGTTCTGTTTCTGATCCGCATTAGCTTAAGCGACGTGAATAGGCCAATTCATTTCCTTGAATGGACCGGCGCTTGCCTGGCTATGGGTAGAGGCAAAATATGGGCGAAAAGGAACTGGTGATTTGCCGCCAAGCCTATGCCACTCAGATGCTCACGAAGATGGGCATCGTGGGCGACGAACGGCTGCGAAAGGTCTTTGCCACGGTGCCGCGGGAGGATTTCCTGGATCCGCCGCCATGGCGCATGGCGAACGGGTTCGGCTATCAGGACATGCCGTCGACCGATCCCGTCATCCTCTACCAGGATGTTTTAATCGCGCTACAGGAGGGGCGGCAGGTCAACAACGGCAGCCCTTCGCTGCATGCGCTCGGCCTTCACTGGCTCGCACCGAAACCCGGCGAGACGGTCTGCCACATCGGTGCCGGCGGCGGTTATTACACCGCCATGCTGTCGCACCTGGTTGGTTCCGACGGCCATGTGGTGGCGATTGAATACGACCGCAATCTCGCGCTTCGCGCCGCCGCCAACCTCGCCCCCTACGGCAATGTCGAGGTTATCTGCGGCAACGGCTTGGAATGGCCGCGATCGCCTGCCGATGCTGTCTACGTCAATTTCGCGGTCCACAGGCCGGCCGAAGCATGGATCGACAATCTCGCCGCCGGCGGCAGGCTGATCTTTCCGCTCAGCGCCCCCTCCCGTGACGGCAACGGTAATTTACGTCCGCTCAGCGCTCGTGGCGGTTTTTTCCTGATCGAATGCATCCCGGACGGCTATCGCGCCCGTTATCTGAGCCCGACCATCTTTGTCTGGGGCCATGGCGCGACCGGCACGCTCGAAACCTACAAGGCGCTGGACGACACCTTCCGGCACGGCGGCATGAACGAGGTCACGCGGCTGCGCTGGAAGACGCCGAGACAAGGGGATGAATGGTATTCGGAGGAGGACTGGGGCCTCTTCTAACTTATTCGGCGGCGATCTTGCCCGCAAGCTGACGGTTCTTCATCAGCTTGTAGATGACCGAGTCCATCAGCGCCTGGAACGAGGCGTCGATAATATTGTCGGAAACGCCGACCGTCCACCAGCGCACGCCGCTGGAATCGGTGGATTCGATCAGAACGCGGGTGATGGCCTCGGTGCCCCCGTTGAGGATACGCACCTTGAAGTCGGCAAGCACGAGATCGTCGATCTCATGCTGGTACTTGCCAAAATCCTTGCGTAGCGCAAGGTCGAGTGCGTTGACAGGGCCTTCGGCTTCCGCCACCGACATCAGCGTCTGCCCGTCGATGCTGATCTTCACGACGGCTTCGGAGACGATCTTTATGCGGCCGTGGGAATCGAAGCGCCGTTCGATCATCACTCGGAAACCGTCGAGTGTGAAGAAGTCCGGAATAGTGCCCATGGTGCGTCGCGCCAGAAGCTCGAAGCTTGCATCCGCACCCTCATAGGCGTAGCCGGATGCCTCGCGCTCCTTGACGATCGAGATCAAGAGATCGAGCTTCGGATCGTCCTTGGCGAGGTCGATGCCGCGCCGCTTCAGCGCATTGATGAAATTCGCCTTGCCGCCCTGATCCGAGACCATGACCTTGCGGAAATTGCCGACGCTTTCCGGCGGCACATGCTCGTAGGTGCGCGGGTCTTTCAACAACGCTGAGGCATGGATGCCGGCCTTCGTGGCGAAGGCGGAGGCGCCGACATAGGGCATCTGGTGATCCGGCGAGCGGTTGAGCAGCTCGTCGAAGGCGTGTGACAGGCGGGTGAGGTTGGTCAGCCGTTCGGCGTCGATCGCCGTTTCGAAACGTGTGTTGTAGGCACTCTTCAGCGCCAGCGTCGGGATCAGCGTCACCAGGTTGGCATTGCCGCAGCGCTCGCCGATGCCGTTCAGCGTTCCCTGGATCTGGCGCACGCCCGCCTCGACGGCGGCGAGCGAATTGGCGACAGCCTGGCCCGTGTCGTTATGCGCATGAATACCAAGACAGTGCCCCGGCACGCCGAAGGCAATCACGGCCTCGACGATGGCGCGCACTTCCGGTGGCTGCGTGCCGCCATTGGTGTCGCAAAGCACCACCCAGCGTGCACCGTTCTCATAGGCCGTTCTGGCACAGGCGAGCGCATATTCCGGATTGGCCTTGTAGCCGTCGAAGAAATGCTCGCAATCGACCAGCGCTTCCTTGCCGGCGGCAACGACGGCCTTGACGCTTTCGGCAATAGATTCGAGGTTTTCCTCGTTGGTACAGCCGAGCGCCACCTGCACATGATAGTCCCAGCTCTTGGCGACGAAACAGACAGCGTCGCTGCGCGCTTGCAGCAGGCTGGCGATTCCGGGATCGTTGGAGACGGAAACACCGGGCCGCTTCGTCATGCCGAAGGCAACGAAGATTGCCTGGCTTGTGCGCTTCTCGGCGAAAAAGGCGGTATCGGTCGGGTTTGCGCCCGGATATCCACCCTCGACATAATCGAGCCCGAACTCGTCCAGCATGCTTGCAATCGCAATCTTGTCCTCGACCGAAAAGTCGATGCCGGGCGTCTGCTGCCCGTCCCGAAGCGTCGTGTCGAAGAGGTAGATTCTTTCGCGTGTCATGGTGGTGTTTCCTGTCGCCGCTTGCGGCTTTATTGTTTGCCTGCGAACCGGTCGGTCGCCCGGATCAGCTGATCGAGAATGCCGGGTTCGGAGAAGGCATGGCCAGCACCTTCGATCAGATGGAAGTCGGCCTTCGGCCATGCCTTGTGCAGCAGCCAGGCATATTTGGCCGGGCAGGGCATATCATAGCGCCCGTGGACGATGACGCCGGGAATATCTTTCAGCTTGTCGGCATCGCGCAGCAGCTGGCCTTCGTCCATCCAGCCGGCATGGACGAAGAAGTGGTTCTCGATGCGGGCAAATGCATAGGCGAAATCGGCTTCCTCGAACTTGCCGCTGGTCGATTTCTCCGGCAGCAGCGTGATCGTCTCGCCCTCCCAGATGCTCCAGGCCTGCGCGGCCTCGAGAGCAACGGCCCGGTCCGAACCGGTGAGCCGGCGGTTATAGGCGAGCATCATCTCGTGGCGTTCTTCCGGCGGAATAGGTGCCACGAAGCGCTCCCACTTGTCCGGGAACATCTCGGAGACGCCGAACTGATAATACCAGTCGAGTTCGGCCCGCGTCAGCGTATAGATGCCGCGCACGATGAGTTCGGACACCCGCTCGGGGTGCTTCTCGGCATAGGCAAGCGCCAGGGTCGAGCCCCAGGAGCCGCCGAAGACCTGCCATTTTTCGACACCGGCCATGTCCCGCAGCCGCTCGATATCGGCCACGAGATGCCAGGTCGTATTGGCTTCAAGGCTGGCATGCGGGCTCGACTTGCCGCAGCCGCGCTGGTCGAATAGCAGGACGTCATAAAGGTCAGGGGCGAACAGGCGGCGATGAACGGGCGAAATGCCGCCGCCCGGACCACCATGGAGGAAGACCGCCGGCTTCGCGCCGGGCGTGCCGCAGCGTTCCCAATAGAGCACATGGCCGTCGCCGACATCGAGATGGCCGGACGCATAGGGTTCGATTTCCGGGTAAAGCGTGCGCAGCGCTTCGGTCATATCTTCACGCCTTTCGCGGGCCAAACGGCGGTATCATGGTCGGGATGCTGGAAGGAGATAATCGCCTCCTGCCGGGCATAGAAGTCCGGATCCTTATGAACAGGCGCGTCGAAGATCGTCTCGATCCAGGGCAGGCGGGCATCGTAATTGACCTGGATCTGCGGCGCGAGGTCGCTGCGGTCGTCGAAGGTGCCGATCGCAAGCTCCAGGCCGCCCGGATGGCGATAGGTCATCGGCGTGCCGCAATCGCGGCAGAAGCCGCGGTCGATATTGATCGAGGACTGGAAATAGGCGGGCTCGCCCCGCGTCCATTCCATGCCGTCTTCCGGCGCCGTCACCAGCGCGGAAAAGAAACCGCCGAACTGTTTCTGGCACATGCGGCAATGGCAGATGGACGGGCGTCCGAGCTTGCCTGTGATGCGGAAGCGCACGGCGCCGCACTGGCAGCCGCCTGTTCTCGTCGTCTCTGTCATGGATGAGCTCCTGAAGGCCAGTCGGGTGTATCGTGGTCGGGATGCTGACGATTGCTCGCTGCGATCCTGTCCTCGCGATCGGCTGTTTCCGGTTCCGGTTCGACAGGCAACTCATCGAGCGCATGAAACCAAACCATTTTGCTGTCGAGATTGGACTGCATGACCGGCTTTGCCGCCTGCGGATCATCGAGCGAGCCGAGCGTGATGTTGATGGAGTCGGCATCGGGACTATCGTAGAAAAGCGGCGTGCCGCAATCACCGCAGAAGCCGCGCCGCACAAGGCCGGAGGAGTGGAACCATTTCGGCTCTCCGCGGGTCAGCTCGAAACCTTCCCGCATGGCCGCAGCAAGCGGCATGAAATAATTGCCGGCAGCCTTCTGGCACATGCGGCAGTGACAGATATGCGGATAGCCGAGTTCGCCCCGCGCCCGATAGCGAACTGCGCCGCACTGGCACCCGCCAGTTTGCTCCACCGTTTCCATCACGCGTGATCCTCCGGCGGCCAGACCGGCGTGTCGTGATCCGGATGCTGATAGGAAACGATCTCGCGGAGGAAGGAGCCTGCGGCGACATCCGCCTCGGTCCGTTCGCCCGGCAGTTCATGCAGATGATCGACGAAGCCAATCTTGCCTTCCACGCCCCATTGTGTGGTTGGCGGCAGCAGAGAAGGATCATCGAACGCGCCCGCCGCAACCGCCATACCATCAGGCGCCTCATAGGTCAGCGGCGTGCCGCAATCGCCGCAGAAACCACGACTGACAAAATTCGAGGACCGGAAGGTCTTTCGCTGCCCTCTGGTCCATTCGAATTCCATTCCGCGCACGGAAACCAGCGGCGCGTAGTAGGCGCCGAACGCCTTTTGGCACATGCGGCAATGGCAGATCGAGGAACTCGGGAGCGTACCCCGCGCCCGGAACCGGATCGCTCCACATTGGCATCCACCGGTATATGTCTCAGTCATGGCGGGTCCTTTCCGATGGTGCGGATGATGTGGCTGCAAACATTATCGAGATCTCGGAGAATTTCGTCATTCCAGAAACGCAGGACAGTCCAGCCGTCGGACTGAAGGCGTCGAGTCCGCGCATCATCATAAGAGATATTATGCGCAAGCCCGTGCTGCGAGCCGTCAATTTCGACAATAAGTCGGTGGGCCGAGCCCTCCTCGCCAAACGATATGGATGATCAGGGCGAGCCGGCGCCCCCAGCCAATTTCCACCCTTGTGGGGGGGATGCCCGGCAGGGCAGAGGGGGGTATGTGTCGCCACCCAATCCATCCTACCGCTTCACCTCCCACGTCGTCACGCGTTCGCCCGTTACCGGATCCTTGCCATCCTTGAGCTGGATACCCTCGGCCGCAAGCGTATCGCGGATCTTGTCGGCTTCGGCGAAATTCTTCGCCTTGAGCAGCTCCAGCCGAGCCTTGACGCGCGCATCGATCTCGGCGGCCACCGCCTCATCGATTTCCGTCTTCTTCGGCAGCACGCCGAGCAGGGCCGCACTGGCGGCAAAGACCGCGTTATTGCCCGATTGGGCGAGCGCATGCAGCGCCTGGACGGCTGCGACCGTATTAAGATCGTCGGCAAGAGCATCCAGCACCGTCTCGTCCGGCTTGGCATCGCCAGGCTCAGTCGCCGGCCATTTCGCGAGCAAGCGTTCGGCCTCTTCCAATCGCTTGACCGAGAAGTCGATCGGCTCGCGGTAATGCGTCATCAGCATGGCAAGACGCAGTACTTCGCCCGGCCATCGGCGACCGGCGAATGTCTCCGTGTGCAAGAGTTCGTAGATGGTGACGAAATTGCCTTCGGATTTCGACATCTTGCGCCCTTCGACCTGCAGGAAGCCGTTATGCATCCAGACATTCGCCATCACATCGGTACCATGGGCGCAACGCGACTGGGCGATCTCGTTCTCATGATGCGGGAAGATCAAGTCCAGGCCGCCGCCATGGATATCGAAGACGTCGCCGAGATAGCGCCCGCTCATCGCCGAGCATTCGATATGCCAGCCGGGACGGCCGCGGCCCCAGGGGCTTTCCCAGCCGGGTTCGTTTTCATCGGAGAGTTTCCAGAGCACGAAGTCGCCGGGGTTTTTCTTATGCGCATCGACCGCGACGCGGGCGCCCGCCTGCTGTTCGTCGAGGTTGCGCTTGGATAGCTGGCCGTAATCGGCCATCGACTTCGTGTCGAACAGCACTTCACCCGATGCCTGGTAGGCATGGCCGCGCGCAATCAGCCGCTCGATGATGTCGACCATCTCAGCGATATTGTCGGTGGCACGCGGCTGCACCGTCGGCTCCAGCGAGCCGAGTGCCAGGGCATCGTCAAGGAACTGTTTCTCGGTCTTTTCCGTCACAGCCCGGATCGCCGCATTCAGTGGCAAGCCCGGATAATCCCTTAGCGCCCGTGCGTTGATCTTATCGTCGACGTCGGTGATATTGCGCGCATAGGTGACATGGTTTTCGCCATAGACGTGGCGCAGCAGGCGGAACAGTACGTCGAACACGATGACCGGCCGCGCATTGCCGATATGGGCGAAATCATAGACCGTCGGGCCGCACACATACATGCGGACGTTTTCGGCATCGATCGGCTTGAAAACCGATTTCTCCCGCGTCAGCGTATTGTACAGCTTCAGTTCCGGCGTGCCGCCCATTTTACTCTCCTAAAATGCATACGCAGAAAATACCACCACCGGCAGGCCGGGGCGTTTCGCATCTTGGACATTTGGGAGACGAAAACGGCCAGGCCAGCTTTGGGCTAGCGAATAATCTTCCGGCAAATAATGCAGGTAACCGTTTTCATGACGCGTTTTATGGCGCGGGATCGGAGTTTGGTCAAGGGGGCGATAGCCCATTCGGCGGGAGTTCGATTAGTCCCTGCGATGCGCCGACCGCGGGCACCAAAGTCTGGCGAAAATATAGTGCAGGCTCTGAAGCTTCCGCCATTCTCGCGGCGCAAATCGTCCTTAACCAGCGGACGTTGCTATAATTGTTGGGGGGAACGAGTGGGAAGATTGGTCCGGTGGGCGATCGGAGCGGCTGCAATTCTGATAGTCGCATTCGCTGCATATTTGGCATACGATTTTGGAATGCTTCGCTTCAACAATCCATCACTGACCCGTTATCCGATCCAAGGCATCGATGTCAGTCATCATCAGGGTGCCGTTGATTGGAAGACCGTGGCTGCCCAGCCGAACGTGCGTTTCGCGATCATAAAGGCGACCGAAGGTGGCGATCACCGGGATTCCCGGTTCGCAGAGAACTGGCAGCGTGCCGGAGATGCGGGGCTGGTGAGGGGCGCTTATCACTTTTTCACCTTCTGCCGCCCGCGCAGGGATCAGGCGCAGAATGTCCTGGCAACCGTGCCGAAAACGCCGGATGCCTTGCCGATCGCGATCGACCTGGAATTTGTCGGCAATTGCGACAAGATCCCCACGCTCGAGGAAATGGTGATGGAAGTGAACGCGTTCCTTGCCGAGCTGAAGAGTAGCTTTCCCGAAAAGCCGATTTTTTACGTCACGCAGGAATTTTTGGACCAATATCTGAAAGGTAACGAAAGCCGTTTTCCTGATCATTACCTCTGGCTGCGAAGCGTATTCAAGGAGCCTGCGCAGGAAAGCTGCAGCCGTTGGTCGATCTGGCAATTTGCTGACAATGGCACTGTGGACGGCATTCGGGGGGCAGTGGACCTTAATGCACTGTGCCCATCAGAAACGGGCTTTGCACGTCTCTTCCCAGCCGTTGCTACAAACTGAGAACTCAGCCTATCCCGGCAGCCGATAATCCACCAACTTGTTCTCCCGCACGACGAACAGTTTGCCCGTCTCCGTCACGCCCGGGCCGAGCAAGGGGAGGATCGCCTTCGCCACTTCGGAGGGATGCGGCAGGCTCATCGGATCTTCGCCGGGGACGGCCTGTGCGCGCATGGCAGTGCGAGTCGCGCCCGGATCGACGCTGGTGATGCGCAGTGGCGTTGTCTGCGTCTCGCCGGCCCAGGTGCGCGCCAGAGCCTCGACGGCTGCCTTAGATGCCGAATAGGCGCCCCAGAAGGGGCGGCACTTGTGGGCGGCGCCCGAGGACATGATGACGGCGCGGCCGGCATCCGAGCGGGTCAGCAGCGGGTCGACCGAGCGGATCAGCCGCCAGGTGGCGTTCACGTTGATGTTCATCACCTTCTCGAAGACCTTCGCCTCGATATGGCCGATCGGCGAGATGACGCCGAGCACGCCGGCATTGGCGACGAGAATGTCGAGCTTGCCCCAGCGCTCGAAGATCGAGCCGCCGAGACGGTCGATCGCTTCCATGTCCGCAAGATCGAAGGGGACGAGGGTTGCTGAGCCGCCGACGGCCTTGATGGCATCATCAAGCTCTTCCAGGCCGCCGACTGTGCGGGCGCAGGCGATCACATGCGCGCCGGCCTTGGCGAGTTCGAGAGCGGTGAAATAGCCGATGCCGCGCGATGCACCTGTGACCAGCGCGATCCTGCCTTCAAGATTGATGTTCATCTGCCCCGGCTCCGCATGTGCTTGAAAAGATAAGGGGCGCAATAAGCGCCCCAGATAGGAAAGTCAAAGCGCTAAAGCATCGGCCCGAAAATCGGAATCGATTTTCGGAAAGCATGATGCGTAGATTCGAGGAGTTAGAGTGCCGTGCGTTCAGACGGACGCGCGGCGCTCTAGCGGTTCAGCCGTTGCTGGCGAGCATGGAAATCTTGTTGCCCATGGACTCGCCGTTCTTGTCGAGAAGGCGGGTCGGATAGTCACCGGTAAAGTAGTGGTCGGTGAACTGCGGGCGGGCCGGGTTGCGATCCTCGCCACCGACGGCGCGATAGAGGCCGTTGATCGACAGGAAGGCAAGCGAATCCGCACCGATATACTTCGCCATGGCTTCGACGTCGGCATACTGGTTGGCGAGCAGCTTGTCGGCGTCAGGCGTATCGATGCCGTAAAAATCCGGGAAGAAGATCATCGGGCTGGCGACGCGGATATGCACTTCCTTGGCACCCGCCTCGCGGATCATCTGCACGATCTTCAGCGAGGTCGTGCCGCGCACGATGGAATCGTCCACCAGAACGACGCGTTTGCCTTCGATCATCGCCCGATTGGCGGAATGTTTCAATTTAACGCCGAAGGCGCGAATCTGTTGGGTCGGCTCGATGAAGGTACGGCCGACATAGTGGTTGCGGATGATACCATATTCGAAAGGAATGCCGCTTTCCTGAGCGTAGCCGAGCGCTGCAGGCGTGCCGCCATCAGGAACGGGCACGATGACGTCGGCATCGACTGGCGATTCCTTGGCAAGGTTCATGCCCATGTTCTTGCGCGTCGTATAGACGTTGCGGCCGCCGACGACTGAGTCCGGACGAGCGAAATAGACATATTCGAACAGGCAGAGGCGCTCGGGCTGCTGCTTGCTCGGCTTGCGCGCATCGATGCTGATCGAACCGTCGGGCTGGATTTCGCAGATGACGACTTCGCCATTCTCCACGTCGCGGATGAACTTGGCGCCGATAATGTCAAGCGCGCAGGTTTCCGAGCAGAAGATCGGCTTGCCATCGAGCTCACCCATGACCAGTGGGCGGATGCCGGTAGGGTCGCGCGCGGCGATCAGCTTGGTGCGCGTCATGGCGAGCATCGAATAGCCGCCTTCCATCTGACGGATGGCGTCGATGAAGCGATCGGCCGTGGATGTATGGCGGGAGCGGGCGATGAGGTGGAGGACGACTTCGGTATCGGATGTCGACTGACAGATCGCGCCGGTTGCGATGATCTGACGGCGCAGCGTCAGGCCGTTGGTAAAATTGCCGTTATGGGCAATGGCGATGCCACCTTCTTCCAGTTCGGCAAAGAGCGGCTGAACGTTGCGCATCGCCACTTCGCCCGTCGTGGAATAGCGCGTATGGCCCATCGAGATGCTGCCGGGCAGGCGGGCGAGCGTCATCGGATTGGTGTAGTGGTCGCCGACGAGGCCCATGTGGCGTTCCTGATGGAAGCGCTTGCCGTCGAAGGAAACGATACCAGCCGCCTCCTGCCCGCGATGCTGCAGGGCGTGCAGGCCTAGCGCCGTCAGTGCGGCGGCATCGGCATGTCCCAGAATTCCGAAAACGCCGCATTCTTCATGCAGCGTATCTCCGTCGAGCGGATCGTCAGTCGGGAAGGAATCGGACTGGTTCATTTCTGCGGGCCTTTGCTCTCACAAGAATGGATTGGCATTTCCAATTGCATGATACCGGAAATCTCTGAGCTTTCCGATAGTCTCACGGTCAACGGCACCTGTCTCAAAATCCGTTCGCCGGTTCTGAAACGGCTGAGGCCCGGCAAAGCGAAATGCCCGGCCGGACCTTTGGTCTTACGTCCCGCTCAAATGGCAATTGCCAGGCCGCGGGTCAAGCTAGTGAACACTGCGTCAATTCGATGGCTGCTGTGCGCCATTGTTAGGCGCGGGTGTTGCATCTTCCGCCGGCGCCTGATCATTGGCCGGCGCATTTTCATTTGTCGTGCGTGCGCCACCAAGCTTCTCGGTAATGCTCTTCTGGATCATCTGGGAGAATTCATCCGGCAGCACTGCCTGCAGGCGAACGACAAGGGAATCCAGGAACGGCTTCGATTTCGCATTATTGACCCACGCCGGACGGTGATCGGCATCGACCAGCCAGTTCCAGAAGGCAACCGCAACGACGAGCAGAAGTATGCCGCGCGCCGCACCGAAGAGGAAGCCTAAAGTACGGTCGAGTGCGCCGATGCGGCTGTCGATGATGAAATCGGCGATCTTCATCGTAATGAAGGAGATGACGATCAGCGCAATCAGGAAGACGACGGCCGCCGAACCGACGATGGCGATGCGATCGTCATCGGTATATTTCTTCGCGTAAGGCACGAGATAGGGGTAGAGGTAGTAGGCGGCTGCTGCAGAGCCGCCCCAGCTCGCGATCGAGAGGACCTCGCGCGAGAAGCCACGGACCATTGCCAATACGGCGGAGAAGAGTACGACGCCGATGACAATACCGTCGAAAATCGTAATGGGCATGTAAATTCCACTCCAGACTGCTGCCTTGCGGGCTGCGTCGCGCCTTGTTTGGCTGATCCTATAGCATCCCCGCTATTGGTGATGAAGGATCAAACGTCTTCTTCCACACGCTGCAACGCGCCCTTGGAGCCGGCAATGCGCGCAACCAGATCCGGCAGGCTCTCGATCTCGCTCCAGCGACCGCTGCCCCTCGGCAGTTCGGCAGAGCCGGATGGTAGAAGAGCCGCCGAAAACCCCAGCTTTTCGGCTTCTTTAAGGCGCTGGGCTGTTTGCGCAACCGGCCGGACAGCGCCCGACAGACTGACTTCGCCGAAATAGACGCAATCGGCCGGAAGGGCAATACCGGCAAGCGATGAAACGAGAGCCGACGCAACGGCAAGATCGGCCGCCGGTTCCGAGATGCGGAAGCCGCCGGCAATGTTGAGATAGACATCGTGCTGCCCGAGCCGGACGCCGCAATGGGCCTCCAGCACTGCAAGGATCATCGACAGACGCGCCGAGTCCCAGCCGACGACGGCGCGCCGCGGCGTGCCGAGCGACGTCGGCGCCACCAGCGCCTGCACTTCGACGAGAACCGGCCGCGTGCCCTCCATGCCGGCGAAGACGGCCGCGCCCGGCGATTTTTCGTTACGCTCGCCGAGGAAGAGTTCCGAGGGATTGGCGACTTCGCGCAGACCCTTGTCAGACATTTCGAAGACGCCGATCTCGTCGGTTGGCCCGAAGCGGTTCTTCACCGTGCGCAGGATGCGGTAGTGATGGCCACGATCGCCTTCGAAATAGAGCACGGCATCGACCATATGCTCGACCACGCGCGGACCGGCGATCTGGCCGTCCTTGGTCACATGGCCGACGAGCACCATGGCCGCACCCGTCTGCTTGGCGAAGCGGATCATCGATTGAACGCCGGTGCGCACCTGCGTTACCGTGCCCGGTGCGGATTCGGCAAGCTCGCTCCAGAGCGTCTGAATGGAATCGATAATGACGAGATCGGGCCGCTTGCCATCGGCCAAGGTGGCGAGAATGTCCTCGACATTGGTTTCGGCCGCCAGCAGCACATCGGTGTCGGCGGCAGCCAGCCGCTGAGCGCGCAACCGCACCTGCGCCACCGCCTCTTCGCCCGAGACATAGATGATCCTGTGGCCGCGGCGCGACAATGCGGCCGCCCCCTGCATGAGCAGCGTCGACTTGCCGATGCCGGGATCGCCGCCGACGAGCACGGCCGAGCCGCGCACGAAGCCGCCGCCGGTGACACGGTCGAGCTCGGAAATACCGGTATGGATGCGCGGCGCTTCCTCGATCTCACCGGAGAGAGCCGTCAATGCGACCGGACGGCCTTTCTTCGGCGTCTTGGCAGGACCGCCGCCGATGCCGCCCATCGGATCTTCCTCGACGATGGTATTCCACTCGCCGCAATTGTCGCATTTGCCGGCCCAGCGGTTATGCACCGCGCCGCAGCTCTGGCAGATGAATTGTGTTCTGGCCTTGGCCATCAATGACTGCTTTCGGGTAGAGGGACGCGGCAAGCGCCCGAATCGGATTTCTGCCCTAGATAATGGCTTCCCGCATCGATCAAAACTAATGATTTTCCCATCAGCGACCGGGCTGTCAGCATTGCCACGCTCTGAAAGGATAGGCCATGCTCGATTATTCGCTCGCTCACTGGATCGGTTTCTTCACCGCGGCGGTGCTTTTGAACATCTCGCCCGGTCCTGACATGGCCTTCATCCTCGGCCACACGATGAAGGGCGGCACGCGCGCCGGCTTCTCGGCCGTCTTCGGCATCTGGACCGGCGCCTGCATGCATGTGCTTCTCGCCGCCTTCGGCCTGTCGGCGATCCTGGCCGCCTCGGCAATCGCTTTCTCCACCGTCAAATGGGTCGGCGCGATTTATCTCGTCTGGCTCGGCATCCGGGCGCTGCGCTCGAAAGGCGAGGGCGGTTTCGTGCGGGCGGCGGGCGAAACGCTTGGGCGTCGACGCATCTATCGACAGGGCGTATTGGTCTCGCTGCTCAATCCGAAGGTTGCGATCTTCTTCCTCGCCTTCCTGCCGCAATTCGTCGTCGACGGCGCAGGTCCGGCCTGGCTGCAGCTTGCCGTTCACGGCGGCCTGATCATTGTGGTGGCCTTTTTCATCGAGCCGCCGCTGATCCTGGCGGGAGGCCGCCTTGCCGCTCTTTTCAAGAGCAATACGAAAATCGGTCTGTGGCTGGATCGCGGCCTCGGCGCGCTATTCGTGGCACTCGGCGTGCGCCTCGCACTCACGACTCGCTAGAGCAATTCCAGCAAAAGTGTCTCGCGGTTTTGCGTCCGGAATTGCGGCAAAACAAAGAGATAGGGTGTTTCCGTGATTCGAAGAAAAACGGGAATGCTCTATCTGCTATTCCTCGTCCGTCTCGTATTTGCGCTCGTGGCGCAGGCCGATACTCGTCAGCATCTCATAGCCGATCGTACCCGCGGCCTTCGCGGCATCGTCGACGAGGATATTCTTGCCAAAGAGTTCGATATAGTCGCCGGCGCGCACGGCATTTTCAGGCAGGTCGGTCACGTCGAAAATTGTCTGGTCCATGGTGATGCGCCCTGCGACCGGAACCTTCTGGCCGGCAACAAACCCCTGTCCACCCTGCGGCACGACCTGGCGCAGCGGCACGCCGCCGCTCGACTGGCTGCGCATATAGCCATCGGCATAGCCGGCCGAGACGATCGCCAGCCGGCTGTCGCGCGTCAGCTGCAGCGCCCGCCCATAGCTGACGGATTCGCCTGCCTTGACCGTGCGGATCTGGATGATGCGCGCCTCGGCGGTTGCCACCGGTCGCATCGGGTTTGCCATGCCATTGACGGCCTGCCCGCCGTAAAGCGCAATGCCCGGCCGGGTGAGATCGAAGTGATAGTCGTCGCCGAGCAGGATGCCGCCGGAGGCCGCAAGGCTTGAATCGATACCTTCATAGGCAGCGCTAACCGTCCGGAATGATTCAAGCTGCTGCTTGTTCATGTCAGCGGAATGATCGTCGCCGCAGGCAAGATGGCTCATGACGAGAACGGGAGCGAAACTCGCCGGCCGCGACACGTCATTGGCGAGCGCAATCGCCTCGTCCACCGTCAGGCCAAGTCGATTGAAGCCGGTATCGACATGCAGCGCGCACGGATAGTCGCCATAGTCGGCAAGCACCGCCATCCAGAAGGCAAGCTGCTCTTCCGAAGAGATGATCGGCACGAGATCGTTTTCGAAGAAGCGCCGCTCAGTGCCCGGCCAGATGCCCGCCAGCACGAAGATGCGTGCCTCGGGCGCAAACATGCGCAGCGTGACACCTTCATCGACAGTCGCTACGAAGAAATCCCGTGCGCCGGCAAGATAGAGCGCTTCGCCAGCATCCTCGATTCCCATCCCATAGGCATCCGCCTTGACGACGGCGGCCGTGCGCGCCTTTCCCGAGCGCCGCGCCATATCCCGCCAATTGTCGGCCAGCGCCGTCAGATCGACGGTCAGCCGCAGGCCGGCAGAGGCGAAAAGATCGTCGTCTTCGAAGGGGATGGTAAAATCTGTCATGAATCGCCGCGCCGAAAGAGAAAGGAAAATGCTGCCAATACTCTAGAGACCATTGTGGCAAAGAGAAAGCATGCGGGGCGACATACCAGGCTTTCCTCACCTGCGATCACTTTTGTTCAAGACGCAGGGAAGCCTCCGCGCTAGTCTGTCGGGATGCAGAACGTTTCCCAGAAAGAGGCGGCAGACGCCATGCCGCTTGCCAAGGTGGAATCGGCCCGCTTTTGGCGGGACAGCCGCTTCTGCGACATGGAGTGCCTGAGCGCCAGTTTTTTAACGCATGAATATGCGCCGCATGCGCATGATACGTTCAGCATCGGCGCAATCGAAAGCGGCAGCCAGATCGCCACGCTGCGCGGCAGGCGGGAAGAGACCGGCCCGGGCGACCTCTATCTGATCGATCCCGGCGTGGTGCACGATGGCACTCCCGGCGGCGAAGGCTATCGCTATCGGATGATCTATCCGGATACGAAGCTCTTCATCGACATTCTGGAGGATGTTACCGGCAAGGCCTTCAATGCGACGCCATCCTTTGCCGGGTCGCTGCCGCGCGATCCCCAGCTTGCCGAAGCTTTCCACAATGCTCACCGCACGCTTGAGAGTGGCGCGGGCGCGCTGGAATCCGATGAAAGCATGTTCTCGGTGCTGGCTGCTATCTTCGCCCGCTACGGCAGCACGATCGTCCTGCCCATCGATACCAAGGAGCGCAGTGCTGTCGCGCGCGCCCGCGATTACCTGATCGAGAATTTCGACAGCGATCTCGGCCTCGAGGAACTGGCAAAGATAGCGGGGTTGAGCCGCGCCCATTTGATCCGCGCTTTCCGCAGGGAATATCACATCACCCCGCATGCCTTCCTGACCGACCGGCGTGTGCTGGTCGCCCGGCGGCTGCTGAGGGAGGGTCACATGCCCGCCGATGTCGCGCTTCAGTGCGGTTTCGCCGATCAGGCGCATTTCACACGCCACTTCAAATCCCGCACTGGCGTTACTCCCGGCCAGTTCCGTGTCGGTTGATCACTTTCGTTCAATACAGCCCTTAGCGGCCTCGGCTACCTCTCCGCCGTCTTGATGTGGAGGTTGCCGATGTTGCAACAGAGTCAGCCAACCGGCAAAAGTCTGATCCGCGAATTTCTTGGCGGAGTGCGCGCCATTTTTCCCCTGATCGTCGCGGTCCTGCCGATTGGCCTGGTCTTCGGCGCGGTCTCGGCCACCAAAGGGCTTTCGACGCTGGAAACGACGCTGATGAGCGCGCTCGTCTTTGCCGGCGGTTCACAATTCGTGGCGATGGATATCTGGACGTATCCGGCAAGCTGGATCAGCGTCGGCTTCGCTGCCCTGCTCGTCAATATCCGCCACGTGCTGATGAGCGCTTCGATCGGCACGAAGATGCAGGCCTTCTCCGGCATCAAACGCTATGTCGCCATGCTGTTCCTGGCCGATGAACTCTGGGCAATGGCGGAATTTCGCGCCGGCACCACACGGCTGACACCCGCCTGGTATGCCGGCATCGTCACTCCCTTCTACCTGACCTGGGTCGGCTCCTCGCTCGCAGGGGCGCTCCTTGGCGCTTTTCTCGGCGATCCCGCGGTCATCGGCCTCGACTTCGCCTTTCCGGCAGTCTTCATCGTGCTGGTGATGGGCTTCTGGAAGGGGTCGCGAACCGGCGCGGTGCTGGCCGCAAGCGGCATTGCATCCGTTATCGTGCACCAGTTCGTGCCCGGTGTCTGGTATATCGCCGCCGGTGCGCTGGCTGGTCTGGCAATGGCTCTCTTTGGCGGGCCAAGATAAAGGAGCAGGCCGCATGACGCTCGATCTCAATACTCTGCTCGCCATCGTTGCCATGGCAGCCGCGACGATCTTCACCCGTTTCAGCGGCCTCGTGCTGATCCGCTACGTTGAGATCGACGAGAACCGGAGAACGGCGATCGAAGCCATTCCGCCGGCCGTGCTGATGGCTGTCATTGCCCCGACCGCCTTTGCGACCGGCTGGGCGGAGACGCTGGCCTGTGTGGCAACCGCAATCGCTGCCAGCCGCCTGCAGATGCTGGTAAGCGTTGTCATCGGGGTCGCGACAGTGGCTTTGCTGCGGGCTGCAGGTCTCTAACGGAAATTGACGCGGAAAGCCGCGTCAATGTTCCTCATACTGCGTGAAGGATGGATCGGCGAGGTCGGCGAAGCGCGTGAATTCGGACTGGAAGGCAAGCTTCACCGTGCCGGTCGGTCCGTGACGCTGCTTGGCGATGATGACGTCTGCCGTGCCCTTCACCTTGTCGAACAAGGCTTCCCATTCCGGATATTTCGGATCGTGGATATCGCGCGGTTCCATGTTCTTCACGTAATATTCCTCGCGGAACACGAAGAGCACGACGTCGGCGTCCTGCTCGATCGAGCCGGATTCACGAAGGTCGGAAAGCTGTGGCCGCTTGTCTTCGCGGCTTTCGACGGCGCGCGAGAGCTGCGACAGCGCGATGATCGGCACGTTCAGTTCCTTGCCGAGCGCCTTGAGGCCCGTGGTGATCTGGGTGATTTCCTGAACGCGGTTATCGCTGGATTTGCCGGAGCCGGTCATCAGCTGCACGTAGTCGACGACGAGCACGTCGAGCCCGCGCTGGCGCTTGAGGCGGCGGGCGCGTGCCGAAAGCTGGGCGATCGAGATACCGCCGGTCTGGTCGATATAGAGCGGCACCTTCTGCATCATCATCGAGCAGGCGACGAGCTTTTCGAAATCGGCGTCGTTGATGTCGCCGCGGCGGATCTTCGAGGAAGAGACTTCCGTCTGCTCTGAGATGATACGCGTGGCGAGCTGTTCCGACGACATTTCAAGCGAGTAGAAGCCGACGACACCGCCGTTCTTCGCCTTCATGCTGCCGTCCGGCTGCACTTCGCCTTCGTATGCGGCCGCGATGTTATAGGCGATGTTGGTGGCAAGCGAGGTCTTGCCCATGCCGGGACGTCCCGCGAGTACGATCAAGTCCGACCGCTGCAAGCCGCCCATCTTCGAATCGAGCGAATGGATGCCGGTGGAAATGCCCGAGAGCCCGCCGTCACGCTCCTTGGCGACGGCCGCCATGTCGATGGCGAGCGCCACGGCGTCGTTGAAGGATTGAAAGCCGCCGTCATAGCGGCCGTTTTCGGCAAGCTCGAACAGCCGGCGTTCGGTATCTTCGATCTGGGCCTGCGGCGGCATGTCGAGCGGCGCGTCATAGGCGATGTTGACGACGTCCTCGCCGATGGTGATCAGCGCGCGGCGGATCGCCAGATCGTAGATCGCGCGGCCATAATCCTCGGCGTTGATGATCGTCACAGCACCCGTGACGAGGCTTGCAAGATATTGCGAAACGGTGATGTCGCCGACCTTTTCGTCGGCCGGCAGAAAGGTCTTGACCGTGACGGGGTTGGCGATCTTGCCCATGCGGATGATGTCGCCGGCGACCTCGAAGATCTTCCGGTGCAGCGGCTCGTAGAGATGCGTGGGCTTCAGGAAGTCCGACACCCGGTAATAAGCGTCGTTATTCATCAGGATGGCGCCGAGCAGCGCCTGTTCGGCCTCGATGTTGTTCGGTGCTTCGCGATAGTGCTGCTCTGCAGGAGCAACGGCGGCAATCTTTCGTGCAGCTTCGTTCATCGTCATCCGTACTGTCTTTTATCCAAAACCCGGATTTGCAGGGCCGCTCACGCAAAATCAAGTGGCTCGCGGCAACAGCTTTCAGGCGGTCGTCAAATCGGCGGCGCTGTGCACACTGTTCGACTTCTCCACAGTCACACCTTCGCCAGTACAAAAATACTGAGTGTGTGACCTGCAGAGCACGGCCGAAAACGACTCACTTTCATAGGCCTTGCATGGCAGTTTAAGCGAGTTGAGCGAGACTTGCATCCGCGCAGGGGCGGTCATCACCTGAAATCATGGAAAACGATAAAACCGGCAAGGTCGCGCCCGGCGAGACCGGCGGCATCACAGTGGAGGTACGGGCGCAGGTCATCCGGTATTCCCGAAAACGATCCAGAGACTAATTTAGACCCCATGAGCCATGCACCGACCTGTAGGGCATTGGGAAGTTTGAGGTCCTGCCAATGAGCCTCGCTGAGACAGCTAACGACAATGTGGCGCCAAGGCCGGCCGCTGGGCCGGACGCGCAACACACACCGTCATCGCCTCCCGTGGCGGGTGCGCCGATGCCTATCTGGAAAAGGCCGCTCTATATGGCGGCCTCGCTCCTGCTCTTTCTGACGCAAGGCCTCGGCATGAACCTGCTGACTGCCAACATTAACCAGCTGCAGGGCTCGTTTTCGGCAACCACGGCTGAAATTTCCTGGCTCTCGGCTGCTTACATGGCGCCCTATGCCAGCATGTCGATCGCGCTCTTCAAGATCCGCAGCCAATACGGTCTCCGCCGTTTTGCTGAACTCAGCATTATCTGCTTCGTTGTTGCGGCTGCGCTCAATCTTCTCATCACCGACCTGCGCTCCGCAATCGTCGTACGCACGTTGAGCGGCATGGCTGCGGCATCACTTTCCTCGCTCGGTTTCTTGTACATGCTGGAACCATTTCCGCCGTCAAAGAAGCTGTCCTTGGGGCTCAGCCTTGCCCTGATGTGCACGCTGTTTGCTGCACCGCTCGCACGCATCATCTCGCCCTCGCTGCTTCAGTTCGGCGGCTACGAGGCACTCTATACATTCGAGATGGGGCTCGCGCTCATAGCCCTGCCGGTCATCTACTTGCTGCCGCTCACGGCGCCGCCGCGGGCCAAAGTCATTCAGCGGCAGGACATATTGAGCTATCTTCTGCTGGCTGTCGGTTTCGGCTGTCTCGCTATCGTGCTGACGCTCGGCCGGCTCTATTGGTGGTTCGAGGCGCCATGGATCGGCGTGCTGCTGGCAGTATCGGTAGGCGCGCTTGCGCTCATGCTTGCCTTGGAGCTGCCGCGCGCCAATCCGCTGATCGATTTCCGCTGGCTGTTCTCCGGCGCCAACATGCGGATGGCAGGCGTCCTGCTGCTCTTCCGTTTCGTCTCCTCCGAGCAGTCGTCGACCGCTGCCAGCTTCTATCAGCAACTGGGGCTTCTGAACGATCAGACCGTAACGCTCTATGCAATCATCCTTCTCGCCTCTGTGGCGGGTGGTCTTTTCTGCGCATTTCTGATGACAACCCGCTATGTCGAGACCGCTCACGTCTTGGCGCTTGCCCTTATCGCAGGCGGAGCCTTTCTGGATAGCCAGTCGACGAGCCTCACCCGACCGCCTCAGATGTATCTGAGCCAGGCGATGGTCGCCGCCGGTGCAGCCATGTTCCTGCCGCCTGTGATGGCGAACGGCTTCAAGGCGGCGACCGCCCGCGGCATTCAATATATTGTCAACTTTCTCGTGATCTTCATTTTCACGCAGAGCATCGGCTCGCTCTTCGCCTCCGCGATGCTCGGCACGTTTGTTACGATCCGGGAAAAATTCCACTCGAGCATTCTCGTCGAACATGTTCTGTTGCAGGACCCGATCGTGGCGCAGCGCATCTCTCAGATGAGCGCTGCGTATGGCAAAGTGCTCGGCGACAAGATGTTGCTCAACGCGGAAGCGCTGGCCTTGCTGGCCCAGCAGGTCAGCCGTGAGGCCTATATTCTCGCCTACAACGACACTTTCCTTGTGATCGGCTATTCCTCCGTCTTCGGTCTGATCGTCATTCTTCTGCATCAGGCATGGCGCCGTCTGCCGTGGTCAGGGAGTGGCGAGCCCAATGCAATTCCCGCCCAATCGTGAGGTTGAGTGCCTGACATGTGGAAATATGTTCGATCCCCCTCGACCATCATCGCAGTGCTCGCCGGTATTGCCGGGGTCCTTCTCATTCTCTACGCGTGGCGCCTGCCGCCGTTCGTCACCTCGGTTGAGACGACGGACAACGCATATGTTCGAGGTTATGTCACGATCATAAGCCCCCAGGTTAGCGGCTACGTCGTCGATGTCCCCGTGAAGGACTATCAGCAGGTCAAGCAGGGCGATACGCTCGCCCAGATCGACGACCGCATCTACCTGCAGAAGCTTGCCCAGGCACGTGCCGCGCTCGATGGGCAGAAGGCATCGCTGGAGAATTCCCGCCAATCCGAACTCGCGGCAAAGGCGAGCATCGCTTCCAGCCAGGCGCAGGTCGATAGCGCAAACGCAGCGCTGACGCGGGCGCAGCAGGCTTGGGATCGCGTCAACAATCTCAGCAACCGCGGCATTGCATCCCAGAGTGAAACAGAGGCTGCGCAGGCGACACTTGATCAGGCAAAGGCCGCCGTCAACCAGGCGAAGGCCGCACTGGAAGTGTCCAACCAGAACTTGGCGACGATCATCGTCAATCGCTCGCTGCTGGAGGCGAATGTTGCGAGCGCCGAAGCTGCCGTAAGGCTTGCGGAAATCGACCTGCAGAACACGAAGATCGTGGCGCCGCGCGATGGTCATCTCGGTGAAGTCGGGGTTCGGCTCGGGCAATATGTAGCGGCCGGAACGCAGCTCATGGCAGTCGTGCCGGAGGATGTGTGGGTCGTCGCGAATTTCAAGGAAACCCAGCTGTACGGCATGCAGGTGGGGCAGCCGGTGACTATCACCGTCGATGCGCTCGGCAGGCAGCAACTGCGCGGACATATCGAGGGCTTCTCTCCTGCCGCGGGATCGGAATTCGCAGTTATCAAGGCCGACAATGCGACCGGCAATTTCGTGAAGATCGCCCAGCGCGTCGGCGTGCGTATCCGCTTCGATCCCGACCAGCCGGCTGTCAAGGACCTCGGCCCAGGGCTCTCGGTCGTCGTCGATGTCGACAAGAGTGCTGCTCCGCGACAGAACACGGCAGCCAAATAAGCAGAAAGCCCGGCGCGAACCGGGCTTTCATCCATTTCGAGAGAGGATCTCTCAAAAATCAAGCTTCGTCTTCGGCGAGGCCGTCGGCTTCCGGATCGAAGAAGTCTTCCGGACGCAGAGCGTCTTCGTCAACGCCGTAGATGGCGTCGACCGAGGTGAGCTCTTCGCCCTTGGCCTGACGCTCGGCCTCTTCGGTGGAGCGGGCAACGTTCAGCTCGATGTTGATTTCAACTTCGGCATGGAGCTGCAGCTCGACCTTGTGCAGGCCGATCGCCTTGATTGGCGTGTTCAGGTGAACCTGGTTGCGCGAGATGTTGAAGCCTTCGGCAGCCAGGACATCGACGACGTCACGGGCAGCGACGGAGCCGTAAAGCTGGCCGGTTTCGCCAGCGGAACGGACAACGATGAAGGACTTGCCGTTAAGAACGTCGGCAACCTTCTGGGCTTCGGACTTGCGCTCCAGGTTACGAGCTTCGAGTGTTGCGCGCTCGGCTTCGAAACGGGCCTTGTTGGCAGCGTTGGCGCGCAGTGCCTTGCCGAGCGGCAGGAGGTAGTTGCGTGCAAAGCCGTCGCGAACCTTTACGGTTTCGCCCATCTGGCCGAGCTTGGAGATGCGTTCGAGAAGAATGACGTCCATGTTGATTTTCCTTTCTTGTTCTCAGATTTCGGTATCGGTTTGTTTGGGAGCATCGGCATCCTTGGTCGGGGTCAGGGCGATCGCCTTGCGGGTATCGGCCAGACCGAGCACGAGGATGAAAAGTACTGGCAGCATCATGGTGGATGCCAGGTAGCAGAGGATGAGGGCCGGCAAACGCCAGTCCTTGCCGCGCGTGCGGAAATGCACCGCGGCGAAGCCGGACATCAGGAAGCCGGCGCCGAAGGCGCCGACGACCGTGGCGCCGATCATCGCCGGAACGCCGCCCATGAAGGTGGTGGCAAGACCGGCGAGGAAGACGAAGATCGAATTGCGGTTCATGCGCAGCGACGAGGGGATGTCCTCGCGCGGGCGCAAGTTCCTGCCGGATGCAGCAACGATGCGCGTCGCGATGTAATAGGCGGCAAACAGCATCACCACCCAGATGCCGCCCTGTATTGCAGGCAGCATCAGAACGACGAGGGATTTCGTCTGCGCGGTGGCGACGGGATCCGGAACGAAGGTCGGATGCTGCTGCTGAAGCGAGGCCATCAGCGCATCGACCATCTGGTCGGTGATTTCAGGCCCGTAGCCGATCATGATGCCGGTGACGATAACGGCGATGGTCACGAGGCCGCAAAGATGCAGCAGGATATCGGAAAGCGGATACCAGGCGAGCAGATTGTCCGGGCCGCCAAGCTCGGAAGCGGGGCGCGCGAGATTGGCGAGGTGGCTCAGCCAGCCTGCCGGCAGCAGCGTCACCAGTGTCATGACGAGCGCAAAGGACGGAGAGATGGCGATCGCGCCGAGAACGGCAGCGGTGACAACAGCGGAAATGGCGGCGAGATTGCCCCAGCCGAGGCCGACGAGCAGGATCGGAAGCGCGGAAGCGGCATAAAGCACGGCACTGAACGACGGCTGCATGCTCGCGCCAAGCACCAGCAAGGCGGCGGTCAATCCGGCAAGAGCGCCGGTCGCAAGCGTTTTCGGGTTCAGTTTCGTCACTTCGCTGTCCTGCTTCATCAAGCAGTTAGAGGATTTCCCTGAATCAATTCGGGAGATGCCTCAACATGGGTTTTGAGGTTCCGATCCGCGCCCATCGCGAAAGGGAGGAAGCCCCGGATTAGAAATCCGGAGCTCCCATAGTCAATTAGGCTACGACGTACGGCAGCAGACCGAGGAAGCGTGCACGCTTGATCGCCTGAGCGAGTTCGCGCTGCTTCTTCTGGGAAACGGCTGTGATACGGGACGGAACGATCTTGCCGCGCTCGGAAATGTAGCGCTGCAGGAGACGGACGTCCTTGTAGTCGATGCGCGGAGCGTTTGCACCGGAGAACGGGCAGGTCTTGCGACGACGGTGGAACGGACGACGGACCGGAGCGGAGGAAGATTCAGACATTCTTATTTCTCCTTATGCACGGTCTTCGCGAGGTGCGCGATCCGGACGCGGGGCACGCTGGAAGTCGCCATCACGGCGCGGCGGACGGTCGCCGAATTCGCGGCGCGGACCACGATCGCCGCCTTCACGCGGGCCACGGTCGTCGCGGTCGCGCTTCTGCATCATGGCAGACGGACCGTCTTCGTGCTTTTCAACAGCGATGGTCATGTAGCGAAGAACGTCTTCGCTGATGCGCATCTGGCGTTCCATTTCCTGGATCGCAGCTGCCGGTGCATCGATGTCCATCAGGGCGTAGTGAGCCTTGCGGTTCTTCTTGATGCGGTAGGTGAGGGACTTGAGGCCCCAGTTTTCGATACGCCCGACCTTGCCGCCGTTTGCTTCGATCACGCCCTTGTACTGTTCTACGAGGGCATCGACCTGCTGCGACGTGATATCCTGTCGGGCAAGGAATACATGTTCATAAAGAGCCATGACAGCTTTGCCTTTCTTGCGTTGATCAGAACCCGGCATTCGGCGGCTAAGCCTCAACGACTGCTCCTGAGAGACGACGGGCGCCAAGCAAGAAAAGCGTTTCCGAGACGGTCGAGAGCGGAGACACGGGAGGCTGGAACGCTTCCGTTCCGAACGATCTGCAAAATGCAAACCGGCCCTCCGTTCAGCCACCAGCCAGAAGACCGGGTTAACGAACAGGCGCGCTTATACGGATTTTTGAGCGGAAGGCAAGGGAAGCGGGCAAGAAACTGCAAAAAGCAGATGCTCGATACCGGAAGTGGAAAGGGCACGATACCTCGCGCCCTTAAAAAATCCGAAAGCTGAGGGCCTCAGAGAGGCATCGGATACAGCCGGTGTACCTTCTCGATTTCAGCGAGAACATCGCTGCTGAGTTCCACGTTCGCCGAGCCGATATCCGTCTTCAGCTGCGCCATCGTTGTCGCGCCGATAATGGCCGACGTCATGAAGCGGCGGGTCAGGCAGAAGGCGAGCGCCATTTGGGCAGGGTCAAGCCTGTAGCGAGCGGCGATCTCCAGATAGGCTTTCGTCGGCGCTTCCTGCAGCGGTTGCAGGCGTCCGCCAAGGTCGCCGTTGATCGCAGCGCGCGTGCCCGCCGGCTTCTCGCCGTTGACGTACTTGCCGGTCAGAATGCCGGCGGCAAGCGGCGAATAGGCGAGCAGACCCACGTCTTCATGATGCGAGAGTTCAGCCATATCGAGATCGAAATGGCGGTAGAGAAGATTGTATTCGTTCTGCACGCTCGCGACGCGGGGCAGGTTCAGCTGCTCGGAAAGCGTCACATATTTCTGCGTGCCCCAGGTCGTTTCGTTCGACAGGCCGAAGGCGCGGATCTTGCCTTCCTTCACCAGCGCGCCGACCGTCTCCAGAATTTCGGTCATGTTGGCGGTGGCCTTGGCGCGATCCTGTTTGAAGGGATCGTAATGCCAGCTCTGGCGGAAATGGAAATGGCCGCGGTTCGGCCAGTGGATCTGGTAGAGATCGACATAGTCGGTCTTCAGCCGCTTCAGGCTGGCTTCGAGCGCAAGACGGATGTTCTTGGCGTCGGCGCCTTCGCCGTTGCGGATATACGAACGGCCGGTGCCGGCGACCTTGGTGGCAAGGACGATGTCCTTACGCTTGCCGGTCTTTGCGAACCAGCTGCCGATATATTCTTCCGTGCGCCCTTGCGTTTCGGCCGAAACGGGCGTGGTCGGATAAAGCTCGGCGGTATCGAAGAAATTGATGCCTTCCTGGACGGCGTAGTCCATCTGCTCGTGGGCTTCCGCTTCGCTGTTCTGCGTGCCCCAGGTCATGGTGCCCAGGCAAATCTCGGAAACGGAAATATCTGTACGGCCTAATTTATTGTATTTCATCGGGAACCCTGGACGTGGTCTGGGAAAGGAGGGCTTGGGAAGAGCTGCGCAAATCTAAGCCGGATTTGATCAAGCGCAAGATAAAAAACCGGGTGTTCTGGCCGGGGCGGAAGGCTTTGGAGAGAATCCGCCGCCACTTGACTCTGAAAGAAAGAATGTCAATTGGAGGCGAAATGGCCCGATGGGCACTATCGAGGGACCGAAAATGACCGTTGCTTTCACTTTTCCCGGCCAGGGCAGCCAGGCCATCGGCATGGGCAAGGATCTCGCCGAGAATTTTGCGGAAGCCCGCGCCGTTTTCGAAGAGGTCGATGAAGCGCTCGGTGAAAAGCTTTCCGATGTGATGTTCAACGGTCCCGAGGACAAGCTGACGCTGACGGCGAATGCCCAGCCGGCGCTGATGGCCGTCTCCATGGCTGTCATCCGTGTTCTGGAAGCCAAGGGGCTCGATCTGAAGGCGAAGGTCGCTTACGTCGCCGGCCATTCGCTCGGCGAATATTCCGCTCTCTGTGCTGCGGGCACCTTCTCTGTCGCCGATACGGCTCGTCTTCTGCGCATCCGCGGCAACGCCATGCAGGCCGCAGTTCCGGTCGGTGTCGGCGCCATGGCCGCCATCATCGGCCTCGAACATGCCGACGTGCAGGCTGTCTGCGAGGAGGCCGCCGCCACCGGCTCCTGTCAGATCGCCAATGACAATGGCGGCGGTCAGCTCGTCATATCGGGCGAAAAGTCGGCCGTGGAAAAGGCCGCCGGCCTTGCGACCGATAAGGGCGCCAAGCGCGCCATCCTGTTGCCGGTTTCCGCTCCCTTCCATTCCAAGCTGATGGCGCCGGCCGCAAATGCCATGCGCGAGGCGCTCGCCGGGGTGAAAAAGGCAAACCCAGTCGTGCCCCTCATCGCCAATGTCCGCGCCGCGCCTGTCACGGATGCCGAAGAGATTGCCAGGCTTCTCGTCGAGCAGGTCACCGGACAGGTCCGCTGGCGCGAAACGGTGGAATGGTTTGGCGCAAATGGCGTCACTACGCTTTATGAACTCGGTGCCGGCAAGGTGCTGACCGGCCTTGCACGCCGCATCGACAAGAATATCAATGGTGTCGCGGTCAATGGTCCGGGCGATATCGACGCCGCCATTGCTGCTCTCACGGCCTGATAGCTCTATTTATATAAGGAACGTCCTCATGTTCGATCTTTCCGGCCGCAAGGCTCTCGTCACCGGCGCATCGGGCGGCATCGGCGAGGAAATCGCCCGCCTTCTCCATAAGCAGGGCGCCATCGTCGGCCTGCACGGCACCCGCGTCGAAAAGCTCGAGACCTTGGCAAACGAGCTTGGCGAGCGCGTCAAGATCTTCCCGGCAAACCTGTCGGATCGTGACGAGGTGAAGGCTCTCGGCCAGAAAGCGGAAGCCGATCTCGAAGGCGTCGATATCCTCGTCAACAATGCCGGCATAACCAAGGATGGCCTCTTCGTGCGCATGAGCGACGAAGATTGGGATGCCGTTCTCGAAGTGAACCTGACGGCGACCTTCCGCCTGACGCGCGAGCTCACCCATCCGATGATGCGCCGCCGCTATGGCCGCATCATCAACATCACCTCCGTCGTCGGCGTCACCGGCAATCCGGGCCAGGCCAATTACTGCGCCTCCAAGGCCGGCATGATCGGCTTCTCAAAGTCGCTGGCACAAGAAATCGCCACGCGCAACGTGACGGTAAACTGTGTCGCTCCGGGCTTCATCGAAAGCGCCATGACCGGCAAGCTGAACGACAAGCAGAAGGAAGCGATCATGGGGGCGATCCCCATGAAACGCATGGGAACCGGCGCCGAAGTGGCCTCTGCCGTCGTCTATCTCGCCTCCTCGGAAGCGGCTTATATGACGGGTCAGACGTTGCACGTGAACGGCGGCATGGCCATGATCTGAAACGATTAGCTGCCGCAGCCGCCGATTTCAGCCAATAGCGTGTTGAGCAATCACGAACGGTTGATTTTCTGGCTTTGCGGCAGACTTAAAGCATGTTAAGCGGGCCATGACTGTGTACAGTCGTCCCGAAAAAGCAGACGGACCGGCGGGCTTTTCGCAAGCCTGGGACTTCTCTAAAGCCGGGTAAAACGAGTTTGCCGAGGGTGTCTGAAAACATCGCAGGCTGAAACAGGGTAGGGGTGTCAGAAAGACATTCCGATCAGGACATAAGGTCGAGGAAACCGACATGAGCGATATCGCAGAACGCGTAAAGAAAATTGTTATTGATCATCTTGGCGTCGATGCCGACAAGGTTGTCGAGAGCGCCAGCTTTATCGACGATCTGGGCGCAGACTCGCTCGACACCGTCGAACTAGTCATGGCCTTCGAAGAAGAATTCGGCGTTGAAATTCCTGATGATGCCGCTGACTCGATCCTGACGGTCGGCGATGCTGTAAAATTCATTGAGAAGGCTCAGGCCTGATTCTGCGCATTTGAGAAAGGGCGGGCCAAGAGTCCGCCCTTTTCTTTTGAGCATGTTTCTCCATAAAACATAACAGACGGGGGGAAAGCAGTCGATGAGAAGGGTCGTCATTACAGGTACCGGTATGGTATCGCCCTTGGGATGCGGAACGGAAGTTACCTGGTCCCGCCTGCTTGCGGGAGTAAACGGCGCTCGTCTGGTGACCGAATTCGAGGTCGACGATCTCCCTGCCAAGATTGCCTGCCGAATTCCCGTCGGCGAGGGCGCGGACGGCACTTTCAATCCTGACGACTGGATGGAGCCGAAGGAACAGCGCAAGGTCGACCCCTTCATCATCTACGGCATGGCCGCCGCCGACATGGCGTTGAACGACGCCAACTGGCATCCAGAGACCGATGAGGACCAGATCGCGACCGGCGTGCTGATCGGGTCCGGCATTGGCGGCATCGAAGGTATTGTCGAAGCGGGCTATACGCTGCGCGACAAAGGCCCGCGCCGTATCTCTCCCTTCTTCATCCCCGGCCGCCTGATCAATCTCGTCTCCGGCCAGGTCTCCATTCGCCACAAGCTGCGTGGCCCGAACCACTCGGTCGTCACCGCCTGCTCGACCGGTGCGCATGCGATTGGCGATGCCGCCCGTCTGATTGCACTTGGCGATGCCGATGTCATGGTTGCCGGCGGAACGGAATCTCCGGTCAGCCGCATTTCGCTCGCCGGCTTTGCCGCCTGCAAGGCGCTGTCCACTCAGCATAATGACGATCCGCAGAAAGCCTCGCGCCCCTACGACAGGGACCGTGACGGCTTCGTGATGGGCGAGGGCGCCGGTATCGTGGTCCTCGAAGAGCTGGACCATGCGCTGGCGCGCGGCGCCAAGATTTACGCCGAAGTGGTTGGCTACGGGCTTTCCGGCGATGCCTACCACATCACCGCTCCCTCGGAAGACGGCGAAGGCGCGTTCCGTTGCATGACCATGGCGCTGAAACGCGCCGGCCTGACGCCTGCCGACGTCGACTATATCAACGCTCACGGTACCTCGACCATGGCCGATACAATCGAGCTTGGCGCTGTCGAACGCCTCGTCGGGAATGCGGCATCGAAAATTTCGATGTCGTCGACCAAATCTGCGACCGGTCACCTGCTGGGTGCTGCCGGTGCCATCGAGGCGATCTTCACGACACTCGCGATTCGGGATAACGTTGCCCCCCCGACACTCAATCTCGACAATCCTGAGCGAGAAACGGCGATCGATCTTGTTCCGCACAAGGCTCGTGAGCGAGAAATTAACGTGGCGCTATCCAATTCGTTTGGATTTGGCGGCACGAATGCATCGCTGGTGCTGCGCCGCTACAACGCGTAACAGGCGGTTTTCAAGCGCGGGCGAACGTCAAACGGCATCATGAAGCGCGGCAGAACCTGTTTTTTGCCGCATTACTTCGCGAAATAGCGAAGCAGGGCCTAGTTTTAGAGGATTGCCGGTGAGCGACACGACCAACCAGAGCAGCGACAACGGCCAGAACGGTCAGTCGGCGCAGAAGGGACCGATCATCCCGAAGTCGCCGAGCGAAGCCCTGCGCCCGGAACGCGTTCCCGAGCCGCCGAAGCGCTCCCGGAATGCCCGCAGCCAGGTAGTCCTCTTCCTGAATTTTGTGATGACCATGTTGGTCGTCGTCTGCATCGCTGGCCTCATCGGCGTCTACTACGCGATCACGGCCTATCAGAACCCCGGCCCGCTGCAGACGAATACCAATTTCATCGTTCGCAATGGTGCAGGCCTTTCGGAAATCGCCACGAATCTTGAGCGCAACCTCATCATCTCGGATGCCCGCATCTTTCGTTATCTGACGGCGACGCATCTCAATGCCGGCGAAAGCCTCAAGGCCGGTGAATATGAGATCAAGGCGCACGCATCCATGAACGAGATCATGGAGCTCCTGAAATCGGGCAAGTCGATCCTTTATTCCGTCTCCTTCCCCGAAGGACTGACAGTGCGGCAGATGTTCGATCGCATGTTGGACGATCCGGTTCTCGAAGGCGATCTGCCTGCGGCCTTGCCGGCCGAAGGCAGCCTGCGACCCGATACCTACAAGTTCTCGCGTGGCACCAAACGGTCCGAGATCATCGACCAGATGGCCGCCGCTCAGCAGAAGCTGGTCGACCAGATCTGGGAACGGCGCGATTCTTCGCTGCCTTTGAAGAGTAAGGAAGAATTGGTAACGCTCGCCTCGATCGTCGAAAAGGAGACCGGCGTGCCGGATGAGCGCGCCCATGTCGCTTCGGTCTTCCTGAACCGTCTCGGCAAGGGCATGCGCCTGCAGTCCGATCCGACCATCATCTATGGCCTGTTCGGTGGCGAGGGCAAACCGGCCGACCGGCCGATCTATCAGTCGGACCTGAAGAAAGAGACGCCTTTCAATACTTACGTCATCAAGGGCCTGCCGCCGACGCCGATCGCCAATCCCGGCAAGGATGCGCTTGAAGCCGTCGCCAACCCCTGGAAGACGCAGGACCTTTACTTCGTCGCCAATGGCAACGGCGGCCATGTCTTCGCTGCGACGCTCGAAGAACATAACGCCAATGTCAAGCGCTGGCGCAAGCTGGAAGCAGATAAGGGCGCTGATCCCGAAATAGCCGTCGACGGACAGCCGGAGGACCAGCCTGCGGACAATACATCGGCGGTCCCGCTCAAGAAAAAGAAGATCAACTGACATCGGGAGGCCTTTGATGGCATTGCAGTCCATGACCGGGTTTGCGCGACGCGAGGGAACGAGCAGTCGGTGGCGCTGGGCATGGGAGCTGCGTTCGGTCAACGGCAAGGGCCTCGATCTCCGTCTCCGTTTGCCGCCGGGTCTGGAGCGGCTCGAATCGGATGTCCGCCGCATTGCCGGCGAAAATTTCAGCCGCGGCAATCTGCAGGCCACGCTGGCGCTGACGACAGGCGAAAGCCAGCTTGAAGCGGTGCTCAATCAGGATGCCTTCGCTGCCGTTCTCGCCATGCGCGATAGACTGGAAGGTCTTATCGATCCGGCGCCTCTGAGGCTCGACACCTTGCTTTCCATCCGCGGCCTCGTCGATTTTCGCGAGGCACAAGACAGCGAAGAGACGATCGCCGCCCGTGATGCCGATATCCTGTCGGGGCTCACCGTGGCGCTTTCCGAGCTTAAGACCATGCGTGAACAGGAGGGAGCGGCCCTGGCGCGCGTGCTTCTCGGCCATGTCGCGACAATCGAAGCGCTGACAGGTACGATCGAGGCCGATCCCTCGCGCTCACCGCAGGAGATCGCGGCAAGGCTCGCAGGGCAGGTCGCGCTCCTCATGGAGGGAGCCGGCGCGCTCGACCGTGACCGGCTGCATGCCGAAGCAGCGCTACTGGCTACGAAGGCGGATCTGCGCGAAGAGATCGATCGGCTGAAGGCGCATATCGGCGCCGCCCGCGATCTCCTGACAAAAGGTGGCCCGGTTGGCCGAAAGCTCGATTTCCTTGCACAGGAATTTAACCGGGAATCGAATACAATCTGCTCCAAATCGAACGCATCGGCTGTCACCGCAGCCGGTATCGAGCTGAAGGTGGTAATCGACCAGTTCCGCGAGCAGGTCCAGAATTTGGAGTAGGACATGAGCCCGGCGAAAATATCGCCTATCCAGATCGCACGCCGCGGTCTGATGTTGGTCATCTCGTCGCCCTCGGGTGCCGGCAAATCCACGATAGCGCGCACACTGTTGGAAACCGATAAGCAGATCGGCCTTTCCGTCAGCGTCACGACCCGCCAGCGCCGTCCCAGCGAAGTGGAAGGCGTGCACTACCATTTCAAAACGGTGCGGGAATTCGAGCGGCTGCGCGATTCAGACTCCCTGCTGGAATGGGCCGAGGTTCACGGCAATTTCTACGGTACACCCCGCGAACCGGTCGAACAGGCGATGTCGGAAGGCCGCGATATGCTCTTCGATATCGACTGGCAGGGCGCCCAGCAATTGCAGCAGAAGATGCAGGCCGATGTGGTCTCGATCTTCGTGCTGCCGCCGACCATGACCGAACTGCAATCCCGCCTGCATCGCCGCGCCGAGGATTCCGAGGAGGTCATCCAGACGCGCCTCGCGAATTCCCGTGCCGAAATCGCCCATTGGCGCGAGTATGACTACGTCATCATCAATGATGATCTGAACGCCGCCTTCGACGCCGTGCAGTCGATCGTCAAGGCAGAACGCCTGCGCCGCGATCGTCGTCACGGCATGTTCGATTTCGTTCGACAATTGCTGGAAGAGACGCCGGTTCTGTAACGCAATTCCAGCAGAAGTGTGCAGCGCTTTTGCGTCTGGAATTGCGTGAAAACAAAGAGATAAAGAGCATCTCCCGTTTCCAAGAGAAGGAAGTGCTCTAAAGGCTGTTCGCCAGCCGGCAAAACTCCTCCACCGACAACGTCTCTGCGCGTCTAGCCGGATCGATGCCGGCTTTGACAAGCAGGCTTTCGCCGCCAAGCGGCTTCAGGCTCTGGCGCAGCATCTTGCGGCGCTGACCAAAGGCGGCCTGTGTGATCCTCTCCAGATTGGCGACTGAACAGGGAATGGGATTTTCGTTCGGCGTCAGATGAACCACCGTCGAGGTGACCTTCGGCGGTGGCGTGAAAGCCTGCGGCGGAATATCGAAGGCCATGCGGGCATGGGTGCGCCAGCCGGCGAGTACGCCGAGCCGGCCATAGTGATCATCATTCTCGGAGGCGACGATGCGTTCGCCGACTTCCTTCTGGAACATCAGCGTCAGCGATTGCCAGAAGGGCGGCCACGTCTTTGGCAGCAGCCAGTTCACCAGAAGCTGGGTGCCGACATTGTAGGGCAGGTTGGCGATGATCTTGACGGGACCTTCCGACGCCAGCGCCTCGAAATCGATCTTCAGGGCGTCGCCTTCGATTACCTCCAGCCGGCCGGGATAATGGTCGGCAATCTCGGCCAGCGCCGGCAGGCAGCGTGCATCGCGTTCGACGGCGACGACCTTCTTTGCACCGAGCGCCAGAATGGCCCGCGTCAGTCCGCCGGGGCCGGGACCGACTTCAAAGACTGTCACATCTTGAAGTGTACCGGCGGTGCGGGCAACCTTCTGCGTCAGATTGAGGTCGAGCAGGAAGTTCTGCCCGAGCGCCTTGCGCGCATCGAGGCCGTGGCGCTGGATGACCTCGCGAAGCGGCGGCAGACTATCGAGTGCAGCCATCAACGATGGCTTTCAGCGGTACGGCCAAGCTGCGCGCCGAGCTTTAGAGCGGCAATGAGGCTTGCCTCACGTGCCAGCCCCTTGCCGGCAATACCGAAAGCGGTGCCGTGGTCCGGGGAGGTGCGCACGAAGGGAAGGCCTAGCGTGACGTTCACGGAATCATCGAAGCCGAGTGCCTTGGCAGGGATCAGCGCCTGATCGTGATACATGCAGACGGCAACATCATAACGCGCGCGCGCCTCGTCATGGAACATGGTGTCGGCGGGGAGGGGTCCGATCGCATCGATGCCCTCATCGCGAAGGATCTGAACCGCCGGATGGATGATGGTCTCATCCTCCTTGCCGATTGCGCCGCCTTCGCCGGCATGTGGATTAAGCCCTGCGATCGCAAGCCGCGGAGCGGCGATGCCAAACCGCTGCCTCAGATCCCTGTCCGCGATCCGGCAGGTCTCGACGATCAGGCCGAGTGTCAGCGCCTGCGGCACATCCTTGAGCGGAATATGGATGGTGACTGGAATGGCGCGCAGTTTCGGTCCGGCAAGCATCATGACGGGCATGACAGACTGGCCCGTCGCACGCAAGGCGAGATCGGCGAGGAACTCAGTGTGACCGGGAAACCTGAACCCCGCCTCATAAAGCACCGACTTGGCGATCGGATTGGTGACGACCGCAAGGGCTTCGCCTTGCATCACCAACGCCACAGCCGTCTCGATCGAGGCGATGGTACCCTTCGCCGTGGCGACATGCGGCTCTCCCGCTGCAACATCAATGCCGGCCGGAATAGGCATGACAGGCAGCACGTCCGCAAATGCACCGAGGCTTTCCCTCGCGGTGCCGATGCTGCGCAGGGCAACATCGAGCTTCAGCTGTCGTGCGCGCACGGCAAGCACATCGGGATCGCCAATGAGGAAGAATGGCGGCAGCCCGAGCTCGCGTCTGCGAAGCCAAGCCATGAGGGTGATATCAGGCCCGACGCCGGCCGGGTCGCCCTGCGTCACTGCAAGCGGTTGCGAAAACGGTGTCGCCATGGAAAATCAGCGATAGATGATCTGCGCGTGCTTGCGCAGGTCATCCAGATATTTGGTGCTGTTTTCGTTTTCAGGTGCTGCGGACTTGTCCGACTTGGCCTTGTCGAGGTCCTCCTGACGGAACACCATTTCGGCTGCCTGGTCGTCCGAGACCTGGCGCTGGCTGCAGATTGCCAGATATTCCACGCCCTTGTCGGTTACGCGCGTTGCCGTCGTATTGCCCTTGACCTGAGCAACGAGATCTTTCCATTCCGCCGGGATTTCAGGGGCGAGCATGCGACCGAGATCGCGCACGGAAACATCCCGCATCGTAGCAGCGAAGGTCTTTGCCTGATCGCATCCGGGATATTTGGAGCGCGATGCCTCAGCCTCGCTCTTGCGCTTGGCCGTGATCGCGTTGCGCTTGGCCGGGGGGACAACGAAAATGACCTGCTGCAGAATATACTCCGTCGTCACCGGCTTCTGCTTGTTGTTCTGCATCATCCGGTTGACCAGGTCGTAATTCGAGAGGCGCGCGCTGGAGCCGTAGCGCGCATTGACGAGACGCGGCCAGCTCATCTGTACCGCAATGAAGTTCTTGAAATGATCGACACCGACGCCGGCGCGGTCGAGGATCTGCGACATCTGCTCGACGGAAAGCTTGTTGCTGGCGGCGAAACGGGCGAAGGAGGCGTTGACGTCGTCCTGCGAAACCGACATGCGCACACGGGAGATTTCCTGCCGCTTCAGCGTCTCGTCGACAAGCTGTTCTTCGGCAGCCTTGGCATCGGGCTTCAAGCGCTGCAGGCGCATGAAGGCCTGTCGCTTTGCAACGTCGCCACTGGTAATGGCGGTACCGTTTACCACCACCTTGACTTCGCTGGCGGCGAGGGCTGGGGAACCGAAGGCAGCAAGCATAAAGGCTGCGCCTGCAATAAGCGTAGTGACGGTTTTCTTCGCGTCAATCATTCGTTGACCTCCCGATAGCGCCGCACGACCCGGCGCGGCGTTCTTACCATAGACTGAGACAAGCAGAAATCGCCTCTCATGCTCTGCGACACCCTATGCCTCACATAACGACTGGTCGCAATGTCCTGCACAGGGTTACGGCGAAAGAATGGCCCGGCCGGAGATTCCGGCCGCCCATCTGGCGTCAGAGGCTGTTTGCAGCGTCACCCGTGCCCAGCCGGATATCGCCGAGCGTGCGGAAGGTCAGACGTGCGGCGATCGTCCAGTCGCTTGCCGTTTGGTCCGTCGTATCCCGCCTATCCACATAGGCGATGGTGAAGATCGTGCACTCGTCCTCATAGGAAATGCCGAGGGTACGCCTGACGACGACGTCGTTGTTCAGATCCCAGGCGATGCCGCCGAAGATCGACCAGTAATCTTTGAACTTGATCCTGCTGCTCGCCTGAATCTCATCTTGGTCTTGAGCAAAGCCGTAGGCCGGCTGAGCGGTCACGTGCGTGTAAGTCACCTGTCCCGAGAAAGTATCGTTCTGATAGGCCGTCGTCAGGTCGCCGCGGTTGAAGGAGAAATCCTTCTCGTCCAGGCGGTAGGATGCTGCCACGGAGAGGCCGAAGGGCATCTCGATACCGCCCAGTCCGACATAATCGGAACGATCGGTCTCCAGGCCGGATTCGGCGCCGACATTCACGAGGTCGTCGGTCGCAAATGAATTCTGACCGGCAAGCTGATAGGACTGCCCAAAGATGCCGTGCAGCTTGTAGCCGCTGTCGAACGTGCCGGTATACTGGAAACCGACGTTTGCGCGCGTGCCGCCCTCGATACGGTCGTAGCCGGAAAACCTGTCACGATCAAAAAGGTTGGTCGCATCGAAGACGAAGCTCTGCGCGTCTTCGTTCGGAAGCCGGCCGGCGAGCGGTTCATCCGGTCGTGCGTAGATCTGGGCAATCGGCTCCAGAACATGTGTGCTGTTGCTGGTCGTAAACAGGATCGGGTAACGCATTTCCAGCCCGGCCGTCACCATTCCGCGCGTTGCCGCATTATCGTCGAGATAATCGCCGGCATAGGGAACGCCGTTGGCATTGACGGGGCTGTCCATGTTGAGTGCGAAAGCATCGCCACGTGCCGCGAGCAACGGCGTAATAACCAGCCCGGTCGGTGTTACGTAGGTGCGCTTCCACTGTACTTCCGTGCTCAAGCGGGTCGTCTGGCCCTCCAAGCCACGGAAGCGGTCGAAACCGGCGACGTTGTAGAAGTCGTCATGCGTGCGCGAAATATTGGTCAGATTGACATCTGCGGAAAGTTCACCGCCAGCAACCGGCCTCGGCGCGACATAATGATAATCGAGCGTCGGATAAACGATCGCCTGCTGTTTTTCCGCGGTGCTGTTACGGTCGGCATCCTGTACGTCGAAATAGAAGGACCGCAGGTCGAAATAATTCCGCTTGCCGACACCAGTCAGGTAGACGGTGTTGGCGTGCGGCGTATTGTCGTAACCATCTATCTTATAGGTGCGCGAGAAGTTGTTGTCGCTCTGCACCATCACGTCCCAGCCGAAGCTCCAGCGGGGATTGATCACGAAATGCCCTGCCGACGCGACCATGCCGCGCTGTTTGGCTTCCGCATCGCTCGTACCCGGACTGAATTTGGCGGGGTTCATCTGATCGATGCCGGCGAGGTGCATCGTCACCGTGCCGTTTTCGAAGCGGCGGCGGTATTCACCCTCGAGCAGGAAGCCCTGAGAGGTATAGCCGCTGCCCGTGACAGTAAAATCCGAGCTCGGAGAAATGACGTAATAATAGGGAACGTGCAGACCGTAGCCGATATTCTGCGAAACGCTCATCGACGGGAACAGAAAGCCCGACTTGCGCTTCACTGTATTATCGGGGACCGTGATCCACGGAACATAGGCGATCGGCTGGCCAAGCAGTTCGAAACGAGCATGTTCCAGCGTGATCGTGTGCTTCTGGCCGTCCTGAATGACGCGTTTTGCCTTGACCTGCCAGAAGGGCGCGCGATCGGGTTTTTCGGCGCAAGGCAAGCAGGCAGTATAGACACCCTTGTTCAGAATCATCTGCGTGCCGCCGACCCTCTGCCCGGTTTCGGCAACAAGCCGGGTATTGTCGCTCGTCTCGATTCGCAGCGCGTTCATGAAGCCGTCTGCGAAATTGTCGGTCACGTCGAGGCTGTCGGCATAAATACGGTTGCCGTCAGGGGTTGCCAGTTCGATGTTGCCGGACGCCATCATGCGGCCGGTCTTCTGGTTATAGTCGACCTTCTGGGCGACCATCCTGTAGCCGCCGTAATTGATCTGCACGCCCCCGATGACAGAGACGATCTGCTGGTCCTTGTCATAGACCAGTTCGTTTGCCGACAGCATCAGTTTTGCGTCCGGCGAGATATTGCTGCCGATCGCAGGCATGCCTGTATTGTTCTCCTGGCCGTAGGCCAGCGGAGCATTTTCAAAATAGCTGCACAGAGCTGCGCCTAAGAGCAGGGCAACCAACTGTTTACTAAAGTTCTTGCGGTCGCCTACCGCCACTAGCCATCCTCCTGATGAAGCAGAATCGTTGCGCCTAAAGCGAGCGCCACGACCACCGGTATCCAAGTCGCCACAAACGGCGGCACGACACCGCTGCTTCCGAATGCTTTTACAAGCACGGTGACGACATAAAGCATGAAGCCTGAAAGGATTCCACCCAGAATCACGGACCGTGACTGGTTGAACCGGCTAAATTTCAGAGACACTGTTGCAGCAATGAGAGTCATCGCTACCAGAAGCAGCGGTTGCGACAGCAGCGAGTTGAATTGAGTCTCAAGTGCCTTCGTAGAGATTCCGAAGGATTTGGCGGCAGCGATACGGTTGGAAAGGTCAAAGAAACCAATTGTTTCCGGTGCTGTCAGCCGCTCCTTGATGAAGTCTTGTTTCAGATTGGTACGAAGCTGTTCCGAAGCCTTGCGCACCGGGATTTCTCCAGGCCTGCGTTCGACGACATTGTTAAGCTGCCAGTAACCATCTTCCAATTTGGCAGATGAGGCATCCTGCCTCATAATGACCTGACCGGTGGAATCGAAGTGGATAAGCACGGCGTCCATGAGCAGCGTGCCATTCTCCAGCACGGTCTTGGCACCGATGATGACATCGTCCCGGCCGCTGATCTGGCGCAGCCAGGGAACCTGCAGCGCCCTGATCATCGCATTGTCCTGACCGCGCCACGCCGTTTCGAACTGGGTTGCCTGCCTTTGACCCCAGGCGGCGAGCGGGTTGAGTGCGACAACTGTCAGTACGCCAAGAATCAGGGATCCGAC
This sequence comes from Rhizobium sp. BK650, assembly GCF_014195325.1. Classification (GTDB taxonomy): domain Bacteria; phylum Pseudomonadota; class Alphaproteobacteria; order Rhizobiales; family Rhizobiaceae; genus Rhizobium. Next base: position 225,222 of record NZ_JACIBK010000004.1, read on the forward strand.
GATAAAAGGCAGCATGAACTGCCAGACCGAAATGCCGGCCGCGCGGGTGACGACGAGTTCATATTTCCGGTTGAGGCCGATCAGTACGGTAATGCCGACGAACAGCGCTACGAAGGGGATCGTCTGCTGCAGGATCAGCGGCAGTCGAACGGCGGTGAGCAGCACGGCACCGCCCAGCGTATAGCCGGGGAAATTGGAGATGCGACTCGCCGTCTCGCTGAAGTCGAGCAGAAAGGTGATGGCGCTCATGCCGATCAGGAACCACATGGTGGTTACGACATAGCGGCGGAAGAAGTACCGCGACAGCGTTCCGAAAATCATCGCGTAGCGCCTCTGCCGGTCCGGCCCGTTGCGGCAAGGACCCGCTTCTGTGCACGCTTCCACATTGTCGAAGTTCGATCTCTGACGACAACCGGCATGGCGAGCCGCTTATGCATGTTCAGGAAAACAATCGAAACCAGGCTGGTCACGATCGGGACCGCATAAAGGATCGGAATATAGACCGTGTTCTTGTCGATCTGGTTGGCGACGTAAAATGCCGCCCAGCGCAGTACGAATGCGAGGCCCAGTGCGCCGATCATCGGATGCAATCGCGCCTCTCGGTGCGACCGGGCATCCCCGGCTATGGCAAGCGAGAATAGCGCAAAAACGAAGGGAAGCGTCCAGTCGGTCAGCCGGCGATGCAGTTCGGCGGTATAGCTGCCAGGCTTGGCGATATAGTCGGGATCTTTCGGATCGGGATTGAGCAGGAAGGCAAGATCGCGGTCGCTGGCGCGAAGTGTGGCCTGTCCGTTGTTTTCCGTCATGTCCGAAAGGTCGAAGGAATAGGAATCGAATTTGATGACCGAAACGCTGCCATCGGCCGTTTTGCGATGAACTTCGCCGTCATGCATGATCAGCGACGTACCGACATCGTCCACGGCGCCCTCGCGCGCATAATAGATAAGCTCGTAATTCGGGTCGCGCTCGTCGGCGACGAAGAGGCCTTTCAGCGTGCGCCCGGCGAGGCGTTGCGAGATCTGTACATAGAGGCCTTCGTCGATCTTACGGAAGGTCTTTTCCTCGATCACGGACGAAAGAAGGTCGGCATAGGTGGCGGCGATCATCTCACGCACGACGGTCTTTGCGCGCGGCTCGACGACATTGTCGACGAATAACGAGAAGACGCTGACGAGGACGGCCAGAAGCAGAATCGGCCGCGCCAGGATGCTGCGGCGGGCGCCGGCCGCATCGATCACGGTCAGTTCGGAATCATTGTTCATCGTCGTCAGCGTCTGGGTAATGCCGATGACGAGAGCGAAGGGCAGCACGATCGGGATGATCGACGGCAGGATCAGCGTCGCCAGCATTGCGAAGGAGCCGATCGACTGGCCGCTGTCGGTCACCAAGTTGATGCGCTGGAGGACCTGGGTGGTCCAGATGATCGCGAGCACCGGAAGCAGGGCCACGAGAAACATCTGGCCGACACGCCGCAATATGTATGTCTCGAGTAGTTTCATGCTCGCCCTTGAAAGCACCTGCGGGCCGTTATGGCCGACAGGAGATTCCCTCTACGCTGTTTGTCGCGGTTTTGCGACAAGGCAGTGTCAAAAATTCATTCAAATTTCAGAATTTTTTTGTCGCCGTGGCGACTCAGCAAGCGCCATCAGCGCTGCGAATATGACGACCGAAGAAAGCCACCCCAGTACCACATCAGATAAATAGTGAGCGCCGAATGAAAGCCGCATCGCTGGCGTCAGGATGGAAACGGCGGCAACGGGTGCCAGAAGCGCATAGCGCAGAGATTTCGGAACGAAGATCAGCAGGCAGAACAGCCAGCCCGCGCTTGCCGCCTCGCCGGAGATGAAGGAGCAGTTCGAGACGCACTTGCCGGCGAGTGAACCGGCCTCGGCGAAATGCAGCGTGCCGCCGAAGAAATCCGTCTGGACCGGGCGCGGCCGGCCCCAATGATCCTTGAGGATCACATTGACGAGAAGGACAGGGCCGATGAGCAGCGTGCCGAGCGCGACCTTGAGATTACGGGCACGCGGCGCGTTGAACGTCGCGCCATGCTGTTGATAACACTCGGCGAGCTTCCATAGCATCACGGCGGTAACGATATAGGGGATGTAGAAGAAGAGCGTGCGCAAGAGGCCGAGGACAGCCTCGCTCCGATAAGGGAATGAGCCGCAGATCTGCGTGGCGGGCGCCGATGGGCCGCATGCCTCCTGCACGAAAAAAAGCTGGGAAAAATAAATATCTATCCCGGGAAAGGCCCGAAACAGGGCGAGCAGAAGCCACCAGACCCAGAAGAGCAGCACGAATACGCCGAATGCCGTTTGCGGCAGGCGGATTGCCGGACCCCGCCATCGATTTTTCGAAAAAACTGTCAACGCAAACATCTACGAAACTGACGAAAACCATTTGGCCGGGCGGCCGCGCGGAACATAACAACTGTCGTCGGCCATTGACAGACCTGCCAAACGCGAAATTATCCCTCCCGAACGGATTTCATGAATCCCATCGGAGAAGACATGTCTGCAAAATTCGAAATTTCATTCTCAAAATCGGTAAAGCCGAGCGGCGGCCTCGCGATCCTTCTGAAGACATCCGAGGCCGATTCTGCGGCTGGAGCCGATATCGCCGATCCGGCGGGGGTGATCGCCAAGGCATCGAAAATTGCGCGCTTCTCGGCAAAATCGATGGCAGCCCTCGACCTGGTGGCGCCAGAGGGTGCGCCTGTCGAGCGCATCGTCGTCATCGGCCTCGGTAAGGCGGCAGATCTTGCCGTTCACGACTGGTTGAAGGCCGGCGGCAGCGCCGCCTCGCGGATCAGGAACACCGAGAGGGCAACAATCTTCATCGACGCGCCGGGCGTAAATGTCAGCGCCAAGGCTGCGGCAGATTTTGCCCTCGGAATGCTGCTGCGTGCCTACAGCTTCGATACCTATAAGACGAAGAAGAATGACGACGAAGAGAAGCAGGCAAAGTCGGTCAAGGTGACGATCGTCACGGCCGACGCTGTTGCCGCCAAGAAGGCCTTTGCCGATGCCGAGGCGATCGCTGGCGGCGTCAATCTCGCCCGCGATCTGGTCAACGAGCCGCCGAACGTCCTTGGCCCGGTGGAATTTGCCGCCAAGGCCAAGGATCTGGAAAAGCTCGGTGTTGAGGTGGAAATCCTGACAGAGCGCGAGATGCGTCGTCTTGGCATGGGAGCGCTGCTCGGCGTCGCCCAGGGCTCCGTTCGTCCGCCGCGCCTGGCGGTCATGCAGTGGAAGGGCGGCAAGAGCAAGGACCGGCCGATCGCCTTCATCGGCAAGGGCGTCGTCTTCGATACTGGTGGCATCTCGATCAAGCCGGCCGCCAACATGGAAGACATGAAGGGCGATATGGGTGGCGCCGCAGCCGTTACCGGGCTCATTCACACGCTTGCCGCACGCAAGGCCGAGGTCAATGCCGTCGGCATCATCGGCCTTGTGGAAAATATGCCCGATGGCAACGCCCAGCGTCCGGGCGACATCGTCACCTCCATGTCCGGTCAGACGATCGAGGTGATCAACACAGACGCGGAAGGCCGCCTCGTGCTCTGCGATGCGCTCTGGTATTGCAACGACCGCTTCAAGCCCCGGTTCATGATCAATCTCGCGACCCTGACGGGCGCTATCCTGGTCGCACTCGGCAATAGCCATGCAGGTCTCTTCTCGAATGACGATCCGCTGTCTGCACAGTTGACCGCAGCCGGTCTCGTGACGAACGAGAAACTGTGGCGCATGCCGCTCGGCAAGGAATACGACAAGATGATCGACAGCAAGTTTGCCGACATGAAGAATACCGGCGGCCGCCTCGCCGGCTCCATCACTGCGGCCCATTTTCTGAAACGATTCGTGCAGGATACGCCCTGGGCGCACCTCGACATTGCCGGAACTGCGATGGGTTCGGTGCAGGATGAGATCAACCAGTCCTGGGGGTCCGGCTTCGGCGTGCGCCTGCTCGATGAACTGGTGCGTGCGAACTACGAAACACGATGACGGAAATTCTCTTCTACCACCTGACGGAATCGAAGCTGGAAGACGCGCTTCCGCCGCTGCTCGACAAGAGTGTCGAACGCGGCTGGCGCGTCGCCATCCAGATGAAGGAAGCCACGCGGCGCGACGCGCTGGACGCGCATCTGTGGACCTATCGGGAGGACAGCTTCCTGCCGCATGGGACGGACGAGGCCGATTGTGCCGAGGATCAACCTGTTCTCCTCACCACCTCGACGGAAAACCGAAATGCCGCCACCGTCCGCTTCATCGTCGACGGTGCCGAGCCGCCGCCCGCAGCAGATTACGAGCGGATCGTCTTCATGTTCGACGGTTATGATCAGGAGCAGCTCGAAGGCGCCCGCTCCCAATGGAAGAGGCTGAAAGGCGAGGGGCACAACCTCACCTATTGGCAGCAAACCCCGGAGGGGCGTTGGGAAAAGAAGGCCTGACTGGAGCATGCCGCGCAAAAGAGTGCGGATTTGCAAGTATGATAAGCGAAACAAAGGCCTAAAGCGCGGCAGGCGAATCTGAGAGATCGCAGTGCGCTTTAGGTCGTCAGGCGAGGCCCGCTTCTGCCAGAACCGTGTCGATGAAATCCTTCTTCGCACCGGTGTAGGCGGCGCGGCTTTCGGCATATTTCTGCGCAAGGCCGATCTTCAGATCTTCATAGGCCAGCGCAAGCAGCGGGTCGTTTCGCAGCCTGTCGCGGAAGAAAATATTCCGCCTCCAGTTGAAGCCTTGATATTCGACGACATGGGCAAGATGCGTGCGCGTCTCGCCTGTAACGCCGCGGCCGAAGAGGTGGTCGTCGGGCACTATGTCCGCCCCGGCGTAGTCGTAGCCGATCTTTTCCATCGGCTCGATGCAGGCAAGCCCGTCCTCGAGGCACGGCACGCCGATCAGGATGTCGATGATCGGCTTCGCCTTGATGCCGGGAATAGCGGTGCTGCCGAAATGCTGGATGTCGATCGCCAGAGAGCCAAGCGCCTCGCGAATCCTGGCCTCTTCCAGCAGATAGGCTTCCCGCCATTTCGCATTGGCGTCGGCAAGCCTGACCGTCAGATGCCGAACGCCCAATCCGAAAGAATCATCCTGCTCCTGCTGCATGGAAGCGGCCCTCAAATGTCGGTGCCCCATTCTAGCATTATGCGGGAGGGATAGCATCTGCCGCGAGACCGATCAGTCGTAAAACGCTTCTACGAACTTCCGTTTTCCGAGCATGAAAGCGTCGGCGACATGGCGCAGCGGTGCCAGATCGACATCCGATTTGCCGTCCTTGATGAGTTCGGCAAAACGGCGGTAAAGCGCCGGATATTCGGCTTCGGGCGCGGAGAACTTCAGCTCGCCGTTGACAGAGAGCTTCGATCCGCCTTCGGACAGAACCATCTGACCGGCGGCCGTTTCCGCGATGACGTCCCAGCTCTGCTTGCCCGTCTGGCGCCAGTCAAACTCGGCATGAACCGGAACGTAGTCGACATTGCGAAAATGCAGATCGGCAGCGATCGGCGAGTCACGGTTCTCAGGGAATTCCAGCGTGCCGGCGCTCAAGAAAATCGCCTTGGGGAGGATGTGCGTGACGATCGAAAGCGCGTTGATGCCGGGATCGAATACGCCGAGGCCGCCGGCCTGCCAGATCCATTCCTGATTCGGATGCCAGTGCCGCACGTCTTCCTTCCAGATCACGTGCACGCTCTTGATCTCGGTTGAAGCGAGGAAGGATTTTGCGGCTTCGACGGCTGCTGCGTAGCGCGAGTGCCAGCTTGCAAACAGTGTCGCCCCCTGCTTGCTGGCGAGGTCTTCGAGATCGGCCACTTCGCTCAGCGTCGCGCCCGGCGGCTTTTCGAGGAAGACATGCTTGCCGGCGACCAGTGCCTTGTATGCGGCTTCATAGCGATACTGAGGCGGCATGCAGAGCGAAACGGCATCGATCGACGGTTCGGCGGCCAGCATCTCGTCTATCGACGTATAGGCGGTAACGCCGTCGACCGTGCCGTGGCGGCTTGCCGTCGCCACCAGCTGGAAGTCGGCATTGGCGGCGATGGAGGGGAGGTGCTGGTCGCGGACGATCTTGCCGACGCCGACGATGGCGAGGTTGATGGCTGACATGGTGAAGCTCGCGTTCGGTGTTTCGCTAAAAGTATGACTTATTGCGCGCCGTTTTATCAGAAAGCGATCCGCGGGCAAGCCACCCCTGTCAGAGCGAAGCCATTTCCACCGGTGCGGAGCTCTTTTTGAACTTCAGCGTCACTACCTTGTAGCCTTCTGTTTCGAGTTTCGAAAGCAGCGTCGGCAACATCGTCGCGGTACGCTTGTGGATGTCGTGCATCAGGATGATGCCGCGGCCGCGCTTGTGCAGTTGGTCCATCGTCCGTCTGGTGACGGCGACCGGCGTCGTGTTGAAATAGTCCTTGCTGTCGATATCCACATCCATGACGACCATGTCGCGCATGGCGATGGCGGTACGCAGCTTCTGGCTTTCGGCAAGATAGGGGAAGCGGAAGAAGTTCACATCCTCACCGGTCGCCCTGGTCACGGCCAGTTGGCCCTTGACGACCTCCTTCATCGCGGCATCGAAGCCCAGGGTGGCGAGATCGGCGTGCTGGTAGGTATGGCTTCCGATCGCATTGCCATCCTCGGCGACCTTGCGGGCAAGCTCCGGGTGCAACTCGGCCATGTGGCCAACCATCATGAAGGCGCCCTTGACGCCGAACTTGTCGAGGATCGCCAGAACCCTGTCGGTACGTCCGGGGATCGGCCCGTCGTCGAAGCTCAGGATCACTTCCTTGTCATGCAGCTTCAATTCGGAGAGCGAGGAGACCTCAAGTGTGCGGCCGGCCAGATGATGCCAGCCGTCATAGTGGGAGACATCAGCCTCTTCCTCGTTCTTTTTGGCGGGGCTTTTGCCCTCGGGCGCAATGATGGAAGACGTCTTGATCGTGGTATCCGGTTCCGGCTGCTTGGTAGTGGCGCAACCGGCAAGGGCAACGGTCAGCGCAATGCTGGACAAGGCGATGAAACGATACATGAAAGGGCTCAACAAATCAGCGAGGAAAGTTGAGACAACCTTTCTGATTATGGTTAACGATCGGTTGAGAACGGCTCGATCTGTGCCATTGCGCGGCACTTCGCCGCGTACCAAAAAAGGGTGGATTTTTAGGCATGAAAAAGCCGGCCTGCGCGGAGCCCGGCTGTGCGAAGCGCGGTCAACGCGTCAGCTCGCCATCGCTTCCTCATATTCCGAGGATAGTTCCAACCACTGCTCTTCGGCAGCGGCGAGCTTGGCGGCGGCCTCACCGCGCTGCTTGGCTTTTTCGGCGGCCTTGGCGGGTGCTTTTTCGTAGAGCGCCGGATCTGCAAGCTCCGCATCAAGAGCCTGAATCAATTTCTCCAGCTTGCCGGTCAAGGATTCGATTTCGTTGATCTTTTTCTTGAGCGGAGCAAGCGAGGCGCGCTTGTCGGCGTTCAGCTTGCGCTGGTCGGCCTTCGAAGAAGACTCGTCGGCCTGTTTCGGCTCTTCCTTCTTCTTGCCGGACGCAACGATCAGGTCGCGATACTCATCCATGTCGCCTTCGAATGTCGTCACCGTGCCGTTGTTGACCAGCCAGAGACGGTCGACGGTCGCCTCGATCAGGTGCCGGTCGTGCGAGATCAGGATAACGGCGCCATTGTAATCGTTCAGCGCCTCGATCAGCGCGCGGCGGCTGTCGATATCCAGGTGGTTCGTCGGTTCATCGAGGATCAGGAGATTCGGCGCATGAAAGGCAGCAAGCCCCATCAGCAGGCGCGCCTTCTCGCCACCCGAGAGGTCTTTCGCAGCTGTCGCCATCTTCTCCGTTGCAAGGCCCATCTGCGCCACGCGGGCGCGCACCTTGGCCTCGGGCTCCGTCGGCATCAGCCGGCGCACATGTTCGACCGGCGTTTCGTTCGGCACGAGATCGTCGAGCTGATGCTGCGCGAAGAAGCCGATCTTCAGGCCCGGTGCGAGGCGCATCTCACCGCTCTCAGCCGCAAGCCGCCCTGAGATGAATTTGGCAAAGGTCGACTTACCGTTGCCGTTCGAGCCGAGCAGCGCAATGCGATCGTCATTGTCGATGCGCAGATTGAGCCCCTTGAGGATCGGCTTGCCAGGCTCGTAGCCGACCGCGCCGCCGCTGATCGCGACGATCGGCGATGCCGGCTGCTTTTCGGGTTCGGGAAAGGTGATCGGCTGAACGTGATCCTCGACCACGGCCGCGACCGTGCCCATGCGCTCCAGCGCCTTGACGCGCGACTGGGCCTGCTTTGCCTTGGAAGCCTTGGCCTTGAAGCGGTCGATGAAGCTCTGCAGGTGTTTGCGCGCGGCCTCGTTCTTCGCCTTTGCCTTCATCTGCAGCTCGTCGGCTTCCGCCTTCTGCCGCTCGAACTGGTCGTAATTGCCGCGGTAGAAGGTGAGCTTCTTCTGGTCGAGATGCACGATCGAATTGACCGCATTGTTGAGCAGATCGCGGTCGTGGCTGATGATGATGACCGTATGCGGGTAGCGGCGGATGTAATCTTCGAGCCACATCGTTCCTTCGAGGTCGAGATAGTTCGTCGGCTCGTCGAGCAGCAGCAGGTCCGGCTCCGTAAAGAGCACGGAGGCGAGCGCCACGCGCATCCTCCAGCCGCCCGAGAAGGAGGAGGCCGGCCGCGCCTGGGCTTCCTGATTGAAGCCGAGGCCTGAGAGGATGCTGGCGGCGCGCGCTTCCGCCGAATGCGCGTCGATATCGACGAGGCGCATCTGGATTTCAGCGATACGGTGTGGGTCGGTGGCCGTCTCCGCCTCCCAAAGCAGTGCCGCGCGCTCCTTGTCGGCGGACAGTACGATATTGATCAGCGATTCCTCGGTACCTGGCGCTTCCTGCTTCACCTGGCCCATGCGCGCATTCTTGGGGATCGATATCGTCCCGCTTTCCGCTCCCAGATCGCCTGATATGACGCGGAAAAGGGTGGATTTGCCGGCGCCGTTGCGTCCCACAAGCCCCGCCTTCGTGCCTGACGGCAGCGAAACGCTGGCATGGTCGAGAAGCAGTCGGCCGGCGATGCGGGCGGAGATATCTGAAATCGTGATCATGCGCGCGGTTTTGGCCGAAAGCCGCCGCCAAGGCAAGATGGAGCAGCGCCGGCTTCGACGATCGGTTCGTCGTAGACAGCGAATGGCTGATGACTGTTGTCCGCCGTCGATAGTTCACCGCGTCAGCGCCCGAAGGCCTGCACCGGTTGGCGTGGGTTGGACCGGGCGGCGAGCAGCGCCACACGGGCATTGGCCTGGAGCTGGCTGGGTGTTGCCGCATCGCCGCTGAGTGCTACCCCAACCGAAATCGTCAGGCCGCTTGCCGCCGACGTGTCGGACGCCGCGAAGACGAGATTGTCCTCGACGGAACTGCGCAGCCGTTCGGCGATCGCCAGCGCATCCTGCATGCCGACATTGGCAAAGAGGAAGGCGAATTCGTCAGCCTCCAGGCGCGCAATGAAATCGTTTTTCTTCACCGTCTTGCGGAAGAGGCCGGCAAGCTTCTTCAGAAGCTTGTTGCCAGTCTGCGCACCGTAGCGTGCGGTAAGTCCCTTGAAATCATCGATGTCGATCATGATCAGCGCGCTGCCGGCCGCACCGTCTTCCTGACCATAGAGGTCGTCGAGTGCACGATTGAGGCCGATACGGTTTGGCAGGCCGGTGATCTTGTCGGTGACCGTTGCCGCCTGCACGGCCGAAATGCCGCGCTCCAGCGCCGCCAGCCGTTCGATATCCTTTTCCAGCGTCGTGCCGATCGTGCGCTCAGCGGCAAGCACGGCTGAAAGCGAGGCGGCGAGATACTCGACCTCGGCCATGAAGTCGGCAAGGCTCTGGTGCTCCTGCTGACCCGTGACGGATTTGAGGATTGTCTCGCAGGCACGCGAGAAGGCCTGGTGATGCAGGCGCCCCTCGGCGAGCCGCTCGGCAGTTTCCCTGAGAATGCGGCTCGCTTCGTCGCGCGAGCGGTCGCCCGCCAGCCCGTAATGGCCGACGAGCCGATAGCGCAGGCCGAGATCGTCCAGAGCCTCTTGCTGCGGACGTGAACCGAGGGCTGCGATATCCTGCGCCAGCCCGGCATTCAGGCCGATCAGTGCCTCATGGAACAGTTCATAGTTGCGCGGCAGGCCCGCCACGTTCAGCCGCATCATGTGCTGAGCGACTTTCTGCACGTCAGCCGCCGGCGCCGGCCGCGTCGCCTCTCGCGCATTCAATGCATTTGCAACGGCAGTCTGCATGACGATCCCCCGCAGTCCGGCTTCGATTCCTTCGTTCCGCTATGCCTGCAAGATTTTAATGGAGGCTGAATTTTCAACGGGAAACGCTGGATTGGCGGGGGAGCCGGCAAAGGCGGTTAATGCGGTCTTGCTGGCTGGAAGAGCCTAGCGCCGTCATGGCCGCCAATTTGACGAAACCCCAGTTCCGCTTTGGATGGCAGCGCAAAAAGAATGGGCCGGAATGAACGGCCCATCCGTACTCAATTCTGCTCGGTCGGCCCCGGTACCGCAGCCGGTGAGCCCTGCCTTCCAAGCCGGTCGGCGACCAGCATCGACAGCATCATTTCCACAAGGCCATTGGTGGCGCCTTTTTCGCCGCCGCCGCCGACTTGGATCTGCGGCACCAGTGGCAGCCTGCCATTTTCGATCGCCTCGGCAAAGCGCATGAGGACCTGCGAGTTGAGCTGGTAGTCCGGCCCGCCGAAGGCGGCGACTTTCTTCTCGGTGGCCTCGGCTTCCGCCAGACCGATGGCGCGCACCTTCTGGGCATCCGCAAGACCGGTGGCCTTGATGCGTTCGGCATCGGCAAGGGCGACGGCCTTGATCCGGTCGGCTTCGCCGAGGCCTGCAAGGCGCACCTTCTCGGCCTCCGCCTTGGCGGTAACCTGTATAGTTTCCGCCTGCTGGCGGGTGCGGGCGAGCTGCGCCTTGCCTTCGTTTTCGCTGATCTCGATCGTGAGTGCCGATGTCGTGATTTTGGCCTGTTGTTCGGCGAGCGCTTCCTTTTCGCGCAATGTGCGCTCCTGGATCGCAGCCGCCTCCTGCAATTTATAGGTCTCGACCTTTTCAACGGCGATCTGGCGCTCGCGCAACTGGATCAGGATCTGCTCTATGCTGTTCTGGCCACTGCCGGCGCGGGGCGTGCCGATCAGTACCTCCTGCAGTTCGAGGCTGTAGGAGCCGAACTTCTCACGCATTTCCTCGCCGGATTTGCGCTGGATTTCGCTGCGCTCCTGCAGCAGCTCGATCAAGGTCTTGGTCTGGGCGATATTCTTGAAATAGGCCGAAACCATCGGGTCGAGCGTCTGTTCGACGAGACGTTTGATATCCCCGAAACGCTGCACGACGAGGGGCGCCTTCATATAGTCGATATGCACGACGACCGAGAGTGGCAGCACCGGTTCGAACGCATCCTTGGTGATCAGCGACACTTCCGAAAGGTTCTCGTCCAGCCTGTGCTCGCCGAACTGTTCCTTGGTCCATTTGAGCACGAAGTTGGTGGTCGGGACGATGACGATATTGCCGGCATAGGTGTTGAAGGCATATTTGCCCGGCAGAAGCGGCGTCGACCAGACACCGCGTGCGCCCGTCTCGACGAGTTCGCCGTGACGATAGGATTGGCCCGAGATATCCGCGCCGCGACGGCCGGTATAGGAGACAACGACGCCCACCGTACCAACGTCGATAATCGTCTTCTCGACCAGTTCGACTGTTGCGAAGATGCGGTTGAGGAAATAGCTGCCGTCGGCAAGCACCTGCAATTGCCGCCCGCGATAACCGCCGGCATTGAGAAACTTCTCCGGATCCTGGAAATTGTTGTGGAAGTTTGGATCCTTCGGGTTGTTGGCAACGCTCGGGGCAATGATCTCGCCATCCGGCAACGCCGGACCGTCATGGATGGTCACGATGCCGATCAGGTCCTCGGCATCATGGATTACGACGGGCACGAAGCCGTCTCGCTCAGCAATCAAAGTCGACATGTCGGCAAACAGTCTTTGTTCCGAAGCATTCAGGTTGACGGCATAGGTCGACTGGGCGGTCAGCACGATGAACTGCGCGAGATTGATAGCATAGGTGCCTTCGCGCAAGATCTTGCGCTGCGGCCCTTTCTGGCCGCCTTTCGTGAGAAAGCCGCGTACGTCCTCGAAATCATCGGCGTCGACATTCGAGGCAAGCGTCTGGGTCGGCGGCAACGGCTCGCCGTCGCGGGCGAAGACATAACCGATCTGTCCTTGTGGAATGGTCACGAGATTGGCGCGATGCATCGAATACTGGAACGGCATGAAGAAATGCAGGCCGCCGCGCACGACTTCCGGCTGGAAGCCGGCCTCTCCATAGAGCGCAATGAAGCCGTTCTCGACGGAGCCGCGAAAACTCCACAGTTTTTCGAGAATGCCGAGCCTGTCGTTTGGGATATAGCGGACCACGCCACTCCACCGGAACAGGGCTGCCAGCACGAGGAGCAGGACGGCGATTTCGATTGCCTTCCATCCCGCCGGACTAAGATATTGCAGGGTTTCCATTTTTTCTCTCGCATGGGCGTGCGGGTTCGTCCACCCGACGGCCGCCTGGTTGGTTGTTGGTTGATAAGAGGGGGAGGGGCGCGCCTATTCGCTCGACGCACTGTGAACGTGTCGAACGCTTGGGCTGCTCGTTGTCTGGAAAAATGACCGCGCGTTCCGAGTCCCCACTAAGGGCGGTGCAGTCGTGAGTGATCTCACATCGGTGTTGCCTTGATAGACATAACGCTTAAGCACGTAGGGACGACGCCTACAAGTTTAAAGGCGTCTAGCGCAGAAATCGGGTAAGTATTTCCAGCGGTTTCGCTATTTGTAGCATTCAATTCTGCTGAATTATACATGGGCGATGGCGTCGAACTAACTTCTAAGCCAAATGGCGATCACTGTGAGTTGGACGAAGCCCGAAGCTGGCAAGGAAATCGTCACAGTCTGTAGAAGCGAGAGTGATGACGCCATGAATTTTCCTGATTTGATCGCGGGCGCCTTTTGTCGTGGAGTGGAGAAAGCCGCGATATCGAAAGGACTGATATGACCAGAGCTCTCTATTCCCTGTGCGGCGCTGACGAGCGCCACCTCTTCTCGCCGCATTGCTGGAAGGCGGTGATGGCGCTTGCCCACAAGGGCCTCGATTTCGAGGAGGTACCAACGACCTATAGCCGCATCGCCGCGGTCGGCGGTGGCTTTTCCAAAACCGTGCCGGTTTTGGATGACAATGGCCGGCTGGTATCGGACAGTTTCGATATCGCTCTCTATCTGGAAGAGGCCTATCCCGACCGCCCGTCGCTCTTCAAGGGGGAGGGCGGCAAGGCCCTGTCGCGAATGGTTGAAGGCTATTCGCAAATGATCATTCATCCGGCGGTCATGCGGATTGCGCTACTCGATATTCATTCGATCCTCGATGAGGGCGACAAAGCCTATTTCAGGGCCAGCCGTGAGGAGCGCCTGGGCAAGCCGTTGGAAGAATTCGCCGCCGGACGCGACGCGGAGAGAGAAGCCTTCGCCACCAAGCTTGAGCCGATGCGCCATATGCTGAAGTTTCAGCCTTTCATCGGCGGCGACGGCCCGCTCTTTGCCGATTACATCGTCTTCGGGGCGCTGCAATGGCTGCGCATCGCCGCCGGCCTTGCCATGCTGGCTGCTGACGACCCCGTCATGGTCTGGTTCGAGCGCTGCCTCGATCTCCATGAAAGCCGGGGCCGGACTGTGACAGCGGCGTGAAATTGCCATAGACCCCTTGTTTTCAGGCGGTGAGGCGGGTAAAGACCGCCCACTTTTCCCCGATGAGTATGAGGATCTGAATTATGGCGATTGAACGCACCTTCTCGATGATCAAGCCGGATGCAACGAAGCGCAACCTGACGGGCGCTATCACCAAGATGCTCGAAGATGCCGGCCTGCGCGTCGTCGCCTCCAAGCGCGTCTGGATGAGCAAGCGCGAAGCTGAGGGCTTCTACGCTGTTCACAAGGACCGTCCGTTCTTCGGCGAGCTCGTCGAAGGCATGACCTCCGGCCCGACCGTCGTTCAGGTTCTGGAAGGCGAAGGCGCCATCCTCAAGAACCGCGAAATCATGGGCGCAACCAACCCGGCAAACGCTGCCGAAGGCACGATCCGCAAGGTTCATGCTCTCTCGATCGGCGAAAACTCGGTCCACGGTTCCGACGCCCCGGAAACGGCTGCCCAGGAAATCAAGTACTGGTTCTCCGACACCGAAATCGTCGGCTGATTCAGCGCGCGAGCATTGAATTGATCGAGAAAAGCCGGGCTTGTCTCGGCTTTTTTGTTTTGCGGATTCAGGCCGGACACTTGTCCGTATTGGAAAAATCCGTCGTGCCGTCCGGTTTGAAAACCTCAGGGTTCTTCTCGTATCCCGCGCCGACCACCAGCGGTTTGCTCGGCAGCACCGTTTGGTCGAGATCGGATTTGAACTGCGCCTTCAACTCCTGCAGGACCTTGCCATCTTTATCGACCAGCTTGACTGTCACCGAATAGAGCCGGTCCTTGACCACGCAGTGCAGGTTTTCACTCTGGACCGAAATCTTGTCATCCATCGGAAAAACCTTCTGGTTCAGAACCAGCGGCGCACCGCCCTGCGGATTTTCGAATTCGGCGACAATGGATGACCCATCGGGGATAGGCGCCGTCTTCTTCAGCGTCAGCAGATAGGTGGCGCTTGCGACGCGATAATTGAAGACGAAGAGGTGCCCCGTCACTTCCAGCATGGTTTCGGCCTGGCGCTGGCAAGCGGAAAGCAAAAGTCCCGCTGCCGCTAGAGCCGTGATGATTGAGCGCCGCTTCATGGCGTCTCCTCCTTCTTTTTCCTCCGGTAATGCCTGATCGCCTTGGCGCGATTGCCGCAGACGGCCATGTCGCACCAGGCACGGCTTTTGTTCTTGCTGCGGTCGATGAACAGCCAGCCGCAATTGCCGCAGATCTTCATTCGCTGCGGGTCCGGCATGGCGAGCAGCCGCAAGACAGAATGAGCCGTCGCCGTATCGAGACCCTTTTCCGCTGCCCCGCGCAGCGTTCGAGCCAGCGTCTCCAGCAGTTCGGCGAGCAGCCTGTCGTCATTTCCCTCAAGTACGCGCTGCCGGAAGTATCTGTCCGTCGCTTCGCGCAGTTCGATAAAGTTCTCTCTATTCTGCGCTCCTACCGGCGCTATGTCGCCGAAAAGCGCCCGTTCGGCGCAGAATTCCTGTGCCGCCGCCGGGAAACGCTCCATTTGCTCTTCGGCCTCGAAGCGGTCGATACGGCGCGCCGTGTCGTGACGAAGGATGACGCTGTTGGCGACATCAAGCGCCAGCGCGCCGCCGGAAAAGCGGTGAGGGGTCCAGGAAAAGCTCATGGGAAAAATATAACTGGTAAAACACATTTTGCCAGTTATTATTTATAGCGATCCGGAGTGTCGGGAATGGCTTATCTTCTGCAGCAACTGGCGAATGCGGTGCCGCTCGCAGCACTCTACGCCACGCTTGCCTTCGGTTACTCGATAGCTTTTGGCGTGACGAAGAGGGCCGACATCACCTACGGGGCGATCATCGCCTTTGCCGGCCAGATTCTGCTGCTCTTCACTGATATGGCCTATAACCGGCTGTGGCTGGTGCTGCCGGCGGCGATCGCGATCGGTGTTTTCGCCTCGCTGATCTATTCGGTCGGGGCAGGCATCTGGATCGGACGATCCATCATGCAGCCGCTCGCCAGCAAGTCGCCGAACACGGTGATGGTTGCGGCACTCGGCATGATGATCGTGCTGATGGAGACGGCGCGCCTGGCCGCCAATACCCGCGCCATCTGGCTGCCGCCACTCCTGAATGATACCGTCGCCTTCTGGAGCGACGGCGTCTTTCAGGTGACCCTCACCTATATCCAGCTTCTGGATACTCTGCTGATGTGCGCGATCATCGCGATCGGCACGTTGATCGTGAAGCGCACAGCATGGGGGCGTCTGTGGCGGGCCGTCATCGACGATCCGCTTGCCGCCGAACTCTGCGGCACCAGCGCCAGCCGCGTCTTTTTGGTTTCCTACGCGGCGGCCGCGCTCGTCGCCACATGCTGCGGCATTCTAGCGACCTTCTATTACGGTTCGATGGATTTCGGCGCCGGGCTGATGTTCGGCCTCAAGGTGCTGATGATTGCGGCAGTCGGCGGCTATTCCGATCCGCTGCGCTCGGCGGGCGGCGCGGCCGGCCTGGCGCTGGTCGAGACGCTCTGGGGCGCCTACGGCTCCTTCATTTGGCGTGATCTCGCCATCTTCGCGCTGCTGGTACTCCTGCTGGTGATGAGCCGCCGCGAACGCGTCGTGCTCTGATTATTTCCAGCGGTCGCGCGCCTTGTCGTCGGTGTCCTTTGCCGGGACCCATTCACCCGAATGTCCATCCTTGCCGTGCTCCTTCTTCCAGAAGGGTGCGGAGGTCTTCAGGAAATCCATCACGAAGTTGGCACCGTCGAAGGCGGCCTGCCGGTGCGGAGCTGCTGCGACGACCAGCACGATATTCTCACCCGCCGCAATTTTGCCGAAGCGGTGGATCGCGGTGAGGCCGTTAAGCCCGAACCGCTCGATGGCGAGTTCGCCGATGCGGGTCATCTCCGCCTCGGCCATACCAGGGTAGTGTTCCAGTTCGAGTGCCGAGAGTGTGCCGCCTTCATCGCGACAGAGGCCGGAGAAGGTGACGACCGCGCCGATACCGGGCTTGCCTTTGGAAAGCCGGTCGACTTCCGTCTGCAGGTCGAAATCCTCGCGCTGGACGCGTATGGTGGGAATAATGGTCACAGCAGGCTCCTCAGCCCGACGGTACTGCCGTTCTCAGCCACCCGTCATCGGCGGGAAAATGCCGATTTCCTTTGCGCCTGTTATGGGCTCGTCATGCTCCACATGTTCCTGATCGATCGCGACCCGGATCACGTCGGGATATTGAAGAGCCATCTCATATTCTTCGCCCAGGCTCTTCAAATGATTCAGAAGATCGGCAACGCTGACGACGGAGGAGGGGAGTTCGATTTCCTCCTCGCCCTTGCCGATGCGTTCGCGCACCCAGGCGAAATAGACAAGCCGTGTCATTCTTCGTTATCCACCACGTGTTTCAGGCCGGCGCGGAAATAATCATAGCCAGTATAGATCGTCAGGAGTGCGGCGATCCAGAGAAGTGCAATCCCGGTCCAGGTCGTATAGGGGAAAATCGCGTCACCGGCCGGGCCGGCGAGCAGGAAAGCGATGGCCACAAGCTGCAGCGTCGTCTTCCACTTCGCAATGCGCGTCACCGGCACGCTGACCTTCAGCCCTGCCAGATATTCGCGCAGGCCCGACACCAGAATTTCACGGCAGAGGATAATGATCGCCGCCCAGAGCGACCAGCCGGCGATCGTGCCGTCGGCTGCGACCAGCAGCAGGATCGCGGAAACCAGCAGCTTGTCGGCGATCGGGTCCAGCATGCGACCGATATTCGACGTCTGGTTCCAGATGCGCGCGAGATATCCGTCGAGAAAATCGGTGAGCGAGGCGATGATGAAGATCCACAGCGCCACCCAGCGCGCCGTGTCGCTGCTGTTGAGCCGGCCTTCGATGAAGAAGCAGACGACGATCAGCGGCACCGCCAGGATGCGGCCGTAAGTCAGGAGATTGGGAATGTTATACGCGCGCGATGCCATGAAGCGGTTCTCTTTGATAGTGCGGCGGTAGATGACGGCTTTGCCCTTCGACCGTCAACATTCTTTCTGTTTTTTCGCCGCCTTTGGGCGGAATTTGCGACCGTCGCCGCCTATTTCGCGGCGTCGTCGTGAAAATGATTGTAGACCTGCTTTGCGACGGTCTCGGAAATGCCTTCTACCGCCATCAGGTCGGAAAGCGCGGCGCGCGATACAGCTTTCGCCGTACCGAAATGCTGCAGTAGCGCCCGCTTGCGCGACGGACCAATGCCGCCGATCTCGTCGAGCGGGTTCTTGACCATCTCCTTCTTACGCCGTGCGCGGTGGGAACCGATCGCGAAACGGTGGGCCTCGTCGCGCATGCGCTGAATGAAATAGAGAACCGGATCGCGCGGCGGCAGCGTGAAACTTCCCTTGCCTGGCGCGAAGAAACGTTCGCGCCCGGCTTCACGGTCGACACCCTTGGCGACACCGATGGCGATCACGCTGTCGGTAATGCCGAGCTCTTCCAGGATGGCGCGCACCGCCGTCATCTGCCCCTGGCCGCCGTCGATCAGGATGACATCCGGCCATGCAGGGAAGGGCATATCGGCCGCATCAGCGGGGGAGTTTTGCGCAGTCCGGTCCGGAATGCCCTCTTCCTTTAGTAGACGCGAGAAGCGCCGGGTCATCACCTCGCGCATCATGCCGAAGTCATCGCCCGGCGTGATGTCGGTCGATTTGATGTTGAACTTGCGATACTGGTTCTTCACGAAACCTTCCGGCCCGGCGACCACCATGCCGCCAACCGCATTCGTGCCCATGATATGCGAGTTATCGTAAATCTCGACGCGCTGCGGTACATAGGGCAGGCCGAAAGTCTCCTTGAAGCCTTCCAGCAGCCGCGATTGTGATGCCGTCTCGGCAAGCTTTCGGCCATGCGCCTCGCGGGCGTTGGCGATTACATGCTCGACCAGATCGCGCTTTTCGCCGCGCTGGGGAACGAGGATCGAGACTTTGTGCCCGGCTTTTTCACTCAGAGCCGCTGCCAGCAGTTCCAGTTCCTCGACCGTCTCCGACAGCATGATCTGCCGCGGCACCGGCTTGTCGTCATAGAATTGCGCCAGGAACGCGTTCAGCACCTCGGCTCCCGACAGTTGCGGGTCGGCCTTCGGGAAATAGGCGCGGTTGCCCCAGTTCTGTCCCGTGCGGAAGAAGAACACCTGGATGCAGGAAATCCCGCCTTCGTGATGGATGGCGAAGACATCCGCCTCCTCGACGCCGGCCGGATTGATGCCCTGATGGCTCTGCACATGCGACAGAGCGGCAAGACGGTCGCGATAGATGGCAGCGCGTTCGAAATCGAGATCCTCGGCGGCAGCGTTCATCGCCTCCGCCATATGTTCCTTCACCTTCTGGCTCTTGCCGGAAAGGAAGTCCTTGGCCTCCTGCACCAGTTCCGCATAGCCTTCGTCGCTGACCTCATGCGTACAGGGTCCTGAGCAGCGCTTGATCTGATAGAGCAGGCAGGGCCGGGTGCGTGTTTCGAAGACGCTGTCGGTACAGGTGCGGATCAGGAAAGCGCGCTGCAGCGAATTGATCGTGCGGCCGACCGCACCAGCCGAGGCGAAGGGACCGAAATAGTCGCCCTTGCGGGCGCGGGCGCCGCGGTGCTTGAAGATGGCGGGAGCGCGATGATCACCTGTTATCAGAATATAGGGAAACGACTTGTCGTCTCGCAGCAGCACGTTAAAGCGCGGCCGCAAACGCTTGATCAGATTCGCTTCCAGGAGCAGCGCCTCGGTCTCCGTCCGTGTCGTGACGAATTCCATATTGGCGGTCTGACGCACCATCTGGGCAATGCGGTTGGAATGCACGCGGCCCATTGCGTAATTGCCGACGCGCTTCTTCAGGCTGCGGGCCTTGCCGACATAGAGCACGTCGCCCGCCTCGTTGAACATGCGGTAGACACCGGGGCTGTTCGGCAGGCGCTTGACGAATTCGGCGATCAGCTCCGCGCCGACAAGGCCAGTTTCGTTGATGCTGCCGGCATTCCAGTCGATCGACGCCGAAATCGGCGAGGCTGCGGCATCGCCTTCCACCTCGATGATATCGTCGTCATTGTCGTCGGTCTCGTCGTAAAGAACACCGCCATCGGGCAGCTTCTTGGCATTCATTCCTTGATCTCCAGCACGTCAGGCGTCTGCCACGCGAGATGCTGGCCGCCGTCGAGTGCAATCATCTGACCCGTGATCGAAGGAGTCTCGAACAGAAAACGAATCGTTCGGCCGAATTCCCTGAGCTGAGGTCCACGCTTCAAGATAAGGGCTGAGACCTGCGCTTGGAAGTCTTCCTGCAATTGCCGTTCGCTTGGCATCGACGGGCCGGGGCCAATCGCATTGACGCGGATGCGTGGAGCCAGCGCCTGTGCCATGGTCTGTGTCGCCGTCCACAGCGCCGATTTCGACAGTGTGTAGGAATAGAAACTCGGCCGTAGGGCCCAGACACGCTGGTCGATGATATTGACGATCAGCCCCTCAGCCGTCTCCGGCAACTGTTCCGCGAACTTGGCGGCAAGGATCGACGGCGCACGAACATGGATGGCGAAGTGCTGGTCCCACACCTGCGCATCGAATTTGGAGAGCGAATCCTCAAGAAAAATCGATGCATTGTTGACAAGCAAATCGATTGGTCCAAGCGCCTTGCAGACCTTTTCGATAAGCCCGCTCGCTTGATCGATTTGGGCGATATCAGCTTTGATCGCAACCGCCTGATGGCCCTTTTGCCGCAATTCCGCCACAAAATCTTCAGCCTCAGCCATCGCGCCATTGGCGTGGATCGCGACTGAAAAACCATTGGCAACAAGGTCTTCGGCGATTGCCCGGCCTATTCTTTTGGCGGAACCGGTTACAAGCGCTGCGCGAAGTCTCTTCTGGGTCAAGTTCCTGCCTTCTGGTCCTGCGAGTCTGGTTGTCGACTATATAAGGGCGGGTCTTCATTATATAAATAGGCCGAAAGCATTGCCCATCTGGTGTGGATATTCTATGTATTATTTGACGGATTGATTTATTAAAGAGTGTAGTTTCGGTTTAACGGAATATTATCCTTAATAAAATGTATGTTGCACTCAAGCAACATCGAATTTCTGCCGTCGCCCAGCCACAATGATATCACAATTTGGCTCTTTCAAATCCGCATTTGCATTCCAATTTCACTCTCGATCCGGAAGGGACATTTAGTAATCCCCCGTGAATGCTTCGCCGAGTTTGAGTTGACGAGCGCGCGGGACTGAAAGGAGATAAGTATGCGTATACTGTTTGCTGGCCTCATGGCTTCCGCTCTCGCCGTTGGCGGTTTCTCGGTCGCACAGGCAGCCGACGCCGTGGATCAGGTTCCGCAGGCTCCGGTCGCTGAGGAAACCCCGGCTCCGGTCAATAACTGGCAGGGCTTTTATCTCGGTGGCGCAGCCACCTACAACATGGGTAGCTTCGGTCATGACCGCAACACCTATGATTGGGGCGGCCAGCTCTTCACCGGCTACAATTTCCAGCAGGGTCAGATCGTTTACGGCGCTGAAGCCGATCTCGGTTATGGCGACGCTGACGTCACTGAAGGCGGCATCAAGAACAAGACCGGCTGGAACGGCTCCGTCCGCGGCCGCGTCGGTTACGACCTGAACCCCTTCCTGCTCTATGGTACCGCGGGTCTGGCGCTTGCTGATACCAAGGTCTCCGACGGCACGTCTTCCGACAGCAAGACCGCCTATGGCTACACGGTCGGCGCCGGTGTCGAAGCCTTCGTGACCAACAACATCACGACGCGCCTCGAATACCGCTATACCGACTACCAGAGCAAGGATTACAACCTCGACTCCGGCAGCGTTTCGCGCGGCTTCGACGAAAACAGCGTCAAGGTCGGTATCGGCGTCAAGTTCTGATACGGATTGCATCCAGCATGAAAAAGCCGGGCCTCGCGCCCGGCTTTTTTGTCGTCTTCCTTGCTCTCAAATTTCTCAAGCCTGGGGCTTCAGCTGCTCGTAGCCGTCGAACGCCTTTTCGAACTTTCCGAGCCAGTCGATCAGCTCAGCATGGTCCTCCTCCCACTGGCCCTTGAAGCGCAGATCGAGGTAGCCGATCGTAGCGGCAAGCGCGAAATGCCCGCCATGCAGCTTCTTGCCGAGCTTCGGCGCATTGGCAGCCAGATAGTTCAGTGAGGTCTCGACCTTTTTCCACTGCCGGTCGATCCAGGGCTGATGCACCTTTTCCTCATCGCGGAAACGGCGCTCGTAGACGATCGCCAGCAGGCAATCGCAAACGCCATCGCAAAGCGCCTCCAGCACTTCGGCATCGGTGCGCTTGCCCTTCTTTGAAGGATAGAGCGCACCTTTCGTCAACCGGTCGAAATAATGCATGATTGCGATGCTGTCGAAGACGGAGGTGCCGCCGTCAGTCAGCAGCGTCGGGATTTTGCCGAGCGGATTGTTGTCCACAAGGATCGCCGGGCCTGCATTCGTATCGACCCGGATTTCCGCCATCTCGAGGCCGAGATGGCGGGCGGCCATTCGCACCTTGCTGGAGAAAGGGGAGGTCGGGGAGCAGAGAAGCTTCATGAGGCACCTTTGAATTGCGGATGACGGAACTATTTCCCGTCCCCGGAGATTCGGTCAATCGCCCCTGGTGGCCTTCGTCTCGCCGCGCAGCCAGAAGGCACGTTGCGAGGCGAAACGATCCTGCGCCAGATGGTCCTTCAAAGCCGGAAGCAGCTGGTGCAATTCATCCTTCAGCGTGAAGGGCGGGTTGACGATGATGAGGCCGGAGCCCGTCAGTCCCGTCGTCTCGCGGTCGCTGCGCACGGCAAGTTCGGCGCAAAGCATTTTCGGAATCTCCGTCGCCTGCAGCGCCTCGTGGAACTCCTTGATCGGCGCGCCCTTTTTCAGCGGATACCAGAGGCAATAGGTGCCGCCGGGGAAGCGCCTGAAGGCCTTGGCAAGGCCATCCACCAGCCGCTCATATTCGCCGTCCTCTTCGAAAGGCGGATCGACGAGCACGATACCGCGCTTTTCCTTGGGCGGCAGATGCGCGCCGAGCGCCAGCCAGCCATCGAGCTCGGTGATGCGCGCATGGTGATCGCCTTCGAAGACGCGATGCAACCGGACAAAATCTTCCGGATGCAGTTCCATCGCCGAAAGCCGGTCCTGCGGGCGGAAGAGCATGCGGGCAAGCTTCGGCGAGCCGGGATAGAAGCGCAGACCGCCCTGGGGATTCAGCTCGCGGATGGCGGAGAGATAGGGTTCCAGAAGCTCTGAAACCTGCGGTCCGAGATCGATTTCGAGCAGCTTGCCGATACCGCCCTGCCATTCCCCCGTCTTCTGCGCTTCCTCGGAGGATAGGTCATAAAGGCCGATACCGGCATGCGTGTCGAGCACCCGGAAACCGCCCTCCTTTTTCTGCATGTAACGGATGAGCCGCGCCAGCACCGCATGCTTCAGAACATCGGCAAAATTACCTGCATGATAGATATGGCGATAGTTCATTTTCGCTGATGCCTGTTATGAATTCGGATGACAGGGAGTTTTTGTGCCTTTTGGCCGCCTGAGGCTTGGCATATAGAAATCGCATGAACATTGCGACCCCCATCCACGCCAAATCCCGGATCGGTCACACGGCCTGTCCGCACGACTGTCCCTCCACCTGCGCGTTGGAGGTGGATATTACGGAAGACGGCCGCATCGGCCGTGTCCGCGGTGCGAATGACCACTCCTATACATCGGGCGTCATCTGCGCCAAGGTCGCCCGTTATGCCGAGCGCCTCTATCATCCGGATCGTCTCATGCATCCGCTGCGCCGCACCGGCGCCAAGGGGGCGGGGCAGTGGCAGCAGATTTCCTGGGACGACGCGCTGGACGAGATTGCCGAAGCCTTCGTGAAAGCCGAGACTAAAGACGGCAGCGAAGCGATCTGGCCCTATTTTTACGCCGGTACCATGGGCTGGGTGCAGCGCGACTCGATCGAGCGGCTGCGTCATGCCAAGCGCTATTCCGGCTTTTTCTCCTCGATCTGCACCAATCCTGCCTGGACTGGCTTCACCATGGCCACCGGCATGCTGCGTGGCCCCGATCCGCGCGAGATGGCACGTACCGATTGCGTCGTCATCTGGGGCACCAACGCGGTTGCCACGCAGGTCAATGTGATGACCCACGCGATCAAGTCGCGCAAGGAGCGTGGCGCCAAGATCGTCGTCATCGACATCTACGATAATCCGACGATGAAGCAGGCCGACATGGCCCTCGTCGTCAGGCCCGGCACGGATGCAGCACTCGCCTGCGCCGTCATGCACATCGCCTTCCGCGACGGTTACGCCGACCGCGATTACATGGCCAGATATGCCGACGATCCAGCCGGTCTCGAAGCGCATCTGAAATCGAAGACGCCGGAATGGGCGGCTGCGATAACCGGCCTTTCGGTCGAGGAGATCGAAGCCTTCGGCAAGCTCGTCGGCACGACGAAAAAGACCTTCTTCCGCCTCGGCTACGGTTTTACCCGCCAGCGCAACGGTGCTGTCGCCATGCATGCAGCCGCCTCGGTCGCCACCGTGCTCGGCTCCTGGCAATATGAAGGCGGCGGCGCCTTCCATTCCAACAGCGATATCTTCCGCATGAACAATGCAGAGCTCACCGGCAAGTCGATGAAGGATGCCGACATCCGCATGATCGACCAGTCGCAGATCGGCCGGGCGCTGACGGGCGATGCGGTGGCCCTTCGCCATCGTGGCCCGATCACCGCCATGCTGATCCAGAACACCAATCCGGTGAATATCGCGCCGGAACAGCGGCTAGTGAAGCGCGGCTTTGCCCGTGAGGACCTTTTCATAGCCGTCCATGAGCAGTTCATGACCGAGACGGCTGAAATGGCCGATATCGTCATTCCCGCCACCATGTTCGTCGAGCATGACGACATCTACCGCGCCGGCGGCCAGAACCACATTCTGCTTGGACCCAAGCTGGTCGAGCCGCCGGAGACCGTGCGCACCAACCTCTTCGTCATCGAAGAACTGGCAAAGCGCCTTGGCGTCGCCGATCGCCCCGGCTTCGGCTTCACGGCCCGCGAAATGATCGACCGAGTGCTGGCAGCCAGCAATCTGCCGGATTACGATTATTTCCTCGAACACAAGTGGTTCGACCGACAGCCGGTCTTCGAGGAAGCACATTATCTCAACGGCTTTGCCCATCCCGACGGCAAGTTCCATTTCCGGCCGGACTGGATGAACGGCGCTGCCCCGAACAAGCCGCCGGCTTCGGTCGGCACGCTCGGCCCCTATGCTGAACTGCCGCCGTTCCCGGATCAGGTCGACGTCATCGAAACCGCCGATTCCGAACATCCCTTCCGGCTGGCGACCTCGCCGGCGCGCAACTTCCTGAATTCGAGCTTCTCGGAAACCAAGACATCGCGCCAGAAGGAAGGCCGCCCCGAAGTGATGATCAACCCTGTCGATGCCGAGGCCAATAGCATCGGCAACGGCGACCTCGTCCGGATCGGCAATATGCGCGGTGATCTGCGCATCCATGCCCGCGTCACGACCGAGGTAAAACCCGGCGTGCTGATTGCAGAAGGTCTCTGGCCCAACAAGGCGCATGTCGACGGCGAAGGCATCAATGTTCTCACCGGCGCCGATCCCGTAGCGCCCTATGGCGGCGCTGCCGTCCACGACAACAAGGTCTGGCTCCGCAAGGACACCGTAAAGGAAATTGCATGACGCACAAGGCAAAAGTGGAAATCGTCGACAGCCAAACGCTGTCCGATGCCTGGACGAGGCTGGAAAGCTATCAGATCGATTATACCGACAGTAAGGGTGCGACCCATCGGCTGAGGCGTGAAATCTATCACCGCACGCCCGCCGCCTGTATCCTGCTTTACGACCCGAAGCGCGATATCGTCGTGCTGGTGAAGCAGTTCCGTCTGCCTGCCCACCTCGAAGGTGACCCGGCATGGGTGATCGAAGTTCCGGCTGGTTTGCTCGATGGCGAGGATCCCGAAGCCGCCATCCGCCGCGAGGCAGTGGAGGAGACGGGCTATACGGTGCGTGACGTCAGTTTTCTCTTCAAATCCTACAGCAGTCCCGGCGCCATCACGGAAATCATCCACTTCTTCGCTGCCGCGATCGATCTCGCCGACCGCACGTCGAATGGCGGTGGACTGGAGGAGGAGCACGAGGATATCGAGGTGCTGGAAATCCCGCTGCCCGAGGCGATGGCGATGATCGAAAGCGGCGAAATCTTCGATCTGAAGACGATTACGCTGTTGCAATGGGCCATGCTGAACAAAGACAAACTTCGATAGCGGGTAAGGCGATCGGCGCCTGGTTCCTCAAGCTGCCGCTGGCGTGCCCGACAGTGTCGCGACGATCTTAATTTTCCCCGCGAACCCGCATCATCTTTCGAAAGGCGCGCCGCTTTAGCGCGGGGATTGCATTGATGATGCGCATGACGCCGCGCATGAGAGCGAGCTGAAATCTACCGGCAATCGGCCGATGGGCCAGATCGCCGGCATCCATCTGCTTTTTCGATTCTCGGACTGCTTCGGCACTGTAGCGAAGCATCTCGACTTCGTAAGCATGTATGGCGTCGATGAGAGGCTTTCGTCCTTGATTCGCTTCGACCAGCATGCGTCCAAGCAGAGCGGCATCTCGAAGCGCTGTATTGGCGCCCGCGCCTCGTCCCGGGGTCATCGTATGGACGGCGTCGCCGAGCAGCGTGACATTCGAACTTGTCCAGGGCGCCAGGGGCACGGAGGTCCTTATCTTGATATTGTGGATCGTCGAGGGCTCCGTCATGCGGATGAGCGCCTGCAGGTGCGGATGCCAGGTCCGGGAGATCTCGAGGCCAAGCGCTCTTAATTGTTCGCCGCTCAGGCCGGCCGGATCCCGCGGGAAATTCTGCCGAGCGCCCCATATGCCCCAGCCGATGCTGTCCTCGTCGAGCGCTTCGACGAAATCCGGCCAACGAGCAGCAAAACCAGGGTCGCTTCGGCCGCCGGCGAACTCGAGCGAGTGAATGATCGCGCCGAAGCCCATCGGTGCCATGATCAGCGACATGCCCTCAAACATTTTGTCCGACAGCAGCGCTTTCGCCTCGGCGGTCATCGCAACTTTGCCGCCGAGCGATAGCATCCCCGTGTCTTCCAGGCGCGCTTCCGGCAAGCGTTGTTTGCGTACTGTGGAGCTCGTGCCGTCAGCTCCCACCAGGACGTCTCCAGTCGCGCGGCTTCCGTCCTGGAAGCAAGCGGTGACAGACCCGTCGGCATTGCTTGTATAACTTTCAAGCGCCTTCCCGAAGAAAACGTCGTCTTCAAGTCCCCTGAGCAAAACCCGCCTTAGCGTCTTCCGAACGATGTTCTTTTCACCGTCAAGAGCGTTCGATCCAGCATCATCGACGTCGAAGCTCAACACCTCACGGAGCTGTTCGGTGAGCATATTGAAATAGCGCGGCGACCTGGCGCAGGTGGCAATATAGAGGTCGTAGAGTTCGCTGGGGATACAGGCTTTTAGTGCTCGGCTCCCAGCCGGACTGATGCCGACGCGATAGCCACCGGTATCGGCGTTCGGCGCGACATCGCACTCGTACATCGCAACGCCAATGCCGGCCTGCTTAAGCAGATGAGCGAGTGCCAGGCCGCCAGTCCCGGCTCCTACGATCAAAACCTTCATGGTGCCAGCCTCAGTCGAGCTTAGGATCAGTGGAGAATTTTGCGGCGATCTGCCTCAGCCACTCTTCCGTCCAGGTGATGCGCTGGGCGCGCAGGTCTTCGACAATGCCCTTGACCCAGGACAATTCGGTTGCGTGAAGCGCGCGGAGATATTCCATCTCGAGAAGGAAGAGCCTTGGAACGGCCTGCGCCTCCTGCAGGGCTTCGTCGATCCGGCGAAGCTCGGACTCGATGGCTTTTGCTCTGAGTTCGAGCTGGCGCGAGACATCGTCAGGCGTAAGCAGGGGAAGAAATGATATGGCTGCGGGGAATTCCGGATATTCCTGCGTCAAGGTCGAGAGTATCGCCCGCATCCATTCCAGCGCGACGTCGCGGCCTCTCACGGTTATCTCATACACCGTCCGTTCGGGGCGTTTGTCGTCCCGGACTGTTTTCTGCGGGGTGATCAAACCCTCGCGTTCGAGCCGCTGGATCGTTTGATAAAGGCTTGCCCTCTGCGTGACATTGATCACCTCATCCTTGCCGCGCTCCTTGATGAGACGCTGCATTCGGTAGGGATGCAGCGGCTCTTCCATGAGCATTGCAAGGACTGCGAGGGCAATTGGAGAGCGCTTAACTGATGTCATAGTTATAATCTTACTAGTTAAAATATAACTAGTCAACTATGCCTCCGACTGGCTGGTTCTCCTGGACACTTGCCGGGCCGGATCGATAATCATGAACTGGTGGCGGTGCATCCGACCATTTCCAAAGCGCAGGTTTGCGCTTTAAGATAATGAGGATTCAATATTTCATACGACTGTCACGAAGCCGTTCTATCGGCTGCTGTTTGCCAATCATCGAATATGGTCAGGAGAAAGCCCATGTGGCTCAGCAATTTCACCCTCGTTCTCCCGGACGAGGTCGTGAGCGAAGGTTCCGTGCGTGTTGAAGACGGCGCCATTGCCGAAATCAGGCAGGAGCCGGTGCCCAATGCCGTCATCGATGGCGGCGGCCGCCTGCTGATGCCCGGTTTCGTCGATCTGCACGGCGACATGATCGAACGCGAGATCGCCCCGCGTCCGAACGCCCACATGCCGATCGATTTCGGTATCCACGAACTGGACAAGAAGCTCGCCGCTGCCGGTGTGACCACGGCCTTCGCAGCCGTCTCCTTCGCGACGGAAAGCGTCTACGGCCATGTCCGTTCGCTGGAGACGACCTCCGCCGTCATTGAGGGCATCAACACGCTGCGCGACAACCTGCTGATCGATCACCGCGTCCATGCCCGCTACGAGATCACCAATGTCGGCGCAGCCCCGGCGCTGGAGCGCCTGCTGGAGGCCGGCCAGGTCGATATGGTCTCGCTGACCGACCACACGCCGGGGCAGGGCCAGTACAACGACATAAAGAGCTATATCCTGAGCATTTCCGAGCGCCGCGCCGTATCGGAGGAAATGGCCGCAGAGATCGTCGCCCAGCGCATTGCCATGCGCGACAATCCCGAGATCGATGCCAAGCTGAAGCATGTCGTCGCACTCGCGAAGGAGCATGGCCTGTCGCTCGCCTCGCACGATGATGACAGTGTCGAAAAGGTCGCCGAAATGTTTGATCTCGGCGTCACGATCAGCGAATTTCCAGTCACGCTGCCGGCCGCCGAAGAAGCCCGCCGCCGCGGCCTTTGGACACTCATGGGTGCGCCGAATGCGCTGCGCGGCAAGTCCATGTCCGGCAATCTGAGCGCGCTCGACGCCGCAAAGGCCGGCCTGCTGACGGTGATTGCGGCCGATTACCATCCGGCTGCCTTCGTGCCCGGCATCTTCAAACTGGCAGAAATGGTCGAAGGCGGTCTACCTGTTGCCGTTGCCATGGCGACGTCGAATGCCGCTCGTTCCGCAGGGCTGATGGACCGCGGCGCGATCGCCGTCGGCCAGCGCGCCGATATGGTCGTGATCGAACCGGGCGATGTCCATCGCATCCGAGCCACATTCCGCGGCGGCCAATTCGTCTACAGCGACGGCACCTTGCATCCGCTTCAGGCCCTTGCGGCCTGAACTCAGTGCATTTTAGTCAGTGATCAGCGAAATAAGCTGGGATTTGGCGCCGCCGTAGGAAGCTGTCGCACTGACTGCTTTCCCGCCTTCCATCGTCACCTTGCCCTCGGCAAGAAGCTTGAGCGCCTGCGGATAAAGCTGATGCTCGATGGTCAGCACGCGTCCTGCCAGTGCCTCGGCGGTATCGCCTGCCAGCACCGGCACGGCCGCCTGGCCGATGGCCGGGCCTTCATCCATGCCTTCGGTGACGAAATGCACGGTGCAGCCGGCAATCCGCATGCCGGCGTCGATCGCCCGCCGGTGCGTATGCAGCCCAGGAAAGAGCGGCAGCAGGGAAGGGTGGATGTTGATGATCCGGCCTTCATGGCGTTGGATGAACGCACCCGAGAGCAGCCGCATATAGCCAGCAAGGCAGATGATGTCGGGCGCAAGCTCGTCGAGTGCGGCAAGGATTGCCGCTTCGTGCTCGTCCTTGCTCGCATAGTCCTTGCGCACGAAGGCAAAGGTCGGGATACCCTCGGCCGCTGCTTTGGCAAGCCCACCCGCGTCAGCCTTGTCGGAGATCACGCCGACGATCTCGGCCGGATAGTCCACAGCCTTTGCTGCCTGCACCAGCGCCATCATGTTGGAGCCACTGCCGGAAATGAAGACGACGGTGCGTTTGCGCGGCGAACTCATAGGGCGAGCGTGCCCTTGTAGATCGTGCCGGCTTCGCCTTCTGCGCGGGCGACCATCCGGCCAAGCGTGACGACCGTCTCACCTTCGGCTTCGAGCACCTTGGAGACGGCGGCGACATTTTCCTGCGCGACCACAACGATCATGCCGATGCCGCAATTGAAGGTGCGCAGCATTTCCTTGGCCTCGACGCCGCCCGTCCTGGCAAGCCAAGAGAAAACCGGCGGCACCTTGACGGATGCGAGGTCGATCTCGGCGGCGAGCTGCTTCGGCAGCACGCGCGGAATATTTTCGGGAAAGCCGCCGCCGGTGATATGGGCAAGCGCTTTCAGCGCGCCCGTCTCGCGGATCGCCTTCAAGAGCGGCTTCACATAGATGCGGGTCGGTGTCAGCAGCGCTTCGCCGAGTTTCTTGCCTTCGGCAAAGGGGGCTTCCGCATCCCAGTCGAGGCCGGAAAGCGAAACGATCTTGCGTACCAGCGAGAAGCCGTTGGAGTGAACGCCGGACGAGGAGAGGCCGAGGATGATATCGCCTTCGGCAATATCGCCCGCCGGCAGCAGCTTGCCACGCTCGGCAGCACCCACCGCAAAGCCGGCGAGGTCGTAATCGCCGGAGGAATACATGCCTGGCATTTCCGCCGTTTCGCCGCCGATCAGCGCACAGCCCGCCTCGCGGCAGCCGGCAGCGATACCGCCGACGATCGCTGCTCCCTGATCCGGATCGAGTTTGCCGGTCGCGAAATAGTCGAGGAAGAAGAGCGGCTCTGCACCCTGTACGACAAGATCGTTGACGCACATGGCGACGAGGTCGATGCCGACAGTGTCGTGGTAATCAGCGTCGATAGCGATCTTCAGCTTCGTGCCCACGCCGTCATTGGCGGCGACCAAAACCGGATCGGTAAAGCCCGCAGCCTTGAGGTCGAAGAGGCCGCCGAAGCCGCCAATCTCGCCGTCGGCTCCCGGACGGCGCGTAGAGCGCACGGCTGGCTTGATCTTCTCCACCATCAGATTGCCGGCATCGATGTCGACGCCTGCATCGCTATAGGTCAGGCCGTTTTTTCCAGACTGGCTCATGATGATCTCCGGAGGATTTGAAGCTGCGGATTAAAGACCGCGTCACATGCGGGTCGCAATTGCATGAGAGTGCGCTTTATGCAAGCGTTGCAAGGGAAAAGCCCCCATTTTCCAGCTAATCCCTGTGCGCTTTCTGCATTTGGCGCAACAGGGTTGACCATCTTTGCGCCTCCATCCTATGTGCTGGGTGGGCACGGGCGAGCGTGCGGATCAGCGGGGAAACGATGCCACAACAGGTCAGCGGAACGATATTGAAGCGCCAGATCGTCTTCTGGGTGGCGGTTCTGCTCATCTTCATCGCCTTCCTCTATATTTTCAGCTCTATCCTGCTGCCCTTCATTGCTGGCATGTCGATTGCCTATTTCCTCGATCCTATAGCGGACAGGCTAGAGCGCCTCGGCTTGAGCCGCCTGATGGCGACCATCGTCATTCTCGTGGCCTTCGTCATCGTCTTCGCGCTGGCGCTGGTGATCCTGATCCCCGTTCTCATCAACCAGTTCAACGATTTCGCCGAGCGCGTTCCCGGTTATATCAGTCAGCTGCAGCAATTCATCACACACTATCAGGATTCTGTGCTGCCCGGCTGGATCAAGAGCCAGCTCGGCACCATCAAGAACAATTTTTCGACCATCCTGTCGGAAGGCATGGGCTTCCTCACCGGGCTCTTCTCGCAGATCTGGAATTCCGGCAAGGCGATCGTCGACGTCATTTCGCTGCTCGTCGTTACGCCGGTCGTTGCTTTCTATATCCTGCTCGATTGGGACCGCATGGTTGCCAAGGTCGATCAATGGGTGCCGCGCGATTACGTGAAGGACGTGCGCCAGATCGCCACGGAAGTGGATCAGGCGATTGCCGGCTTCATCCGCGGACAGGGCTCGCTCTGCATCATCCTTGGCATCTATTATGCGCTCGGCCTCTCGATCGTCGGACTGAACTTCGGCCTGCTCATCGGGCTCTTCGCCGGCATGATCAGTTTCATTCCCTATGTCGGCTCGCTGGTCGGCCTCGTGCTTGCGGTCGGCGTGGCGCTCGTACAGTTCTGGCCCGACTATATCTGGATCGTCGCCGTTCTCGCGGTCTTCTTCTCCGGACAGTTTTTGGAAGGCAATATCCTGCAGCCGAAGCTCGTCGGCTCAAGTGTCGGCCTGCATCCCGTCTGGCTGATGTTCGCGCTCTTTGCCTTTGGCGCGCTGTTCGGTTTCGTGGGTCTGCTGGTCGCGGTGCCGGCCGCTGCTGCCGTCGGCGTCCTTGTCCGCTTTGCGCTTTCGCGCTACCTTCAAAGCGACCTCTACTACGGCAGGTCGCCGGGCGGCCGGGCCGGTAAGACGAAATCTGTTTCCGATGAATGACGTGAAGAACGCTGATCCGAAGCGCAAGGCCGGAGAGCAGCTTCCCCTGGCCTTTTCGCATGACGCTGCAACCGGCCGCGACGACCTCCTCGTCTCGGAGCGTCTGGCGGCTGCCGTTTCGATCGTCGATGCCTGGCCGAACTGGCCGTCATCAGTCGTCATTCTTGCCGGCCCTGTCGGCTCGGGCAAATCGCATCTCGCCGGCATCTGGAAGGAATTGAGCGGAGCGGAAGCCATCCATCCCAGGGCCGGTTCCGATGCCGCGATCACGGCTGCGAACGGTCCTGTTCTTTTCGAGGATGTCGATCGCGCAGGCTTCGACGACGTCAAGCTCTTTCACGTCATCAACAGCGTACGGGAAAATGGCACCAGCCTCTTGATGACGAGCCGCCTCTGGCCGATGTCCTGGCCGGTCACGCTGCCCGATCTGCGGTCGCGCCTGAAGGCTGCGACGGTGGTCGAGATCGGCGAGCCGGATGAGGAACTGCTGTCGCAGGTCATCGTCAAGCTCTTTGCCGACCGGCAGCTTTATATAGATGACAAACTCGTCCTTTATATCGTCAATCGCATGGAGCGGTCGCTCAATGCCGCCCAGACGATTGTCGAAAGGCTGGATCGGCTGGCGCTTTCCAGAGGCACGGGGATTACCCGTTCGCTTGCCGCCGAAGTATTGAATGAATTAGGCAATTCCGGCTCGGGCGATTGACTGTCACAGTTCCGTCGTGAAACTGATATATTCGCCGAGGCGGGTAAAAGCAGGGTGTGTGGATCATGGATAGTGCATATCAGGAACATCAGGAATCCACCCCGGACAACAGTGCAGACCTGCCGCCGCTGGAGCAGCTGCTGTCCAGCCCGGAGCGCTTCATCAACCGCGAATTCTCGTGGCTGCAGTTCAATCGCCGAGTCCTTGAGGAAACGCTGAACACCGAGCATCCGCTCCTCGAGCGTGTACGATTTCTGTCGATCTCGGCGGCCAACCTCGACGAATTCTTCATGGTGCGCGTCGCGGGCCTCGAGGGGCAGGTGCGCCAGAGCATCATCATCAAGAGCCCGGACGGTCGCACACCGGCCGAACAGCTCGACTCGATCCTGAGCGAGATCGATCATTTGCAGATGGAGCAGCAGGCCTCGCTCGCCGTCCTGCAGCAGTATCTCGCCAAAGAAGATATTCTGATCGTACGTCCCGGGGCGTTGAACGAGGCCGACCGCCAATGGCTGGCAAACGAATTCGAGCAGTCGATCTTCCCGGTACTGACGCCGCTCTCCATCGATCCGGCCCATCCGTTCCCGTTCATTCCGAATCTCGGCTTCTCGATCGGCCTGCAGCTCGTTAGCCGCAATGGCCGCGAGCCGATGACGGCCCTCTTACGCCTGCCTCCGGCACTCGACCGCTTCATCCGCCTGCCGGACGATCACAACACCATCCGCTACATCACGCTGGAAGACGTCGCCAATATCTTCATCCACCGGCTCTATCCCGGCTACGAGGTGCAGGGCTCCGGTACCTTCCGCGTCATTAGGGACAGCGATATCGAAGTCGAGGAAGAGGCCGAGGATCTCGTGCGCTTCTTCGAAACCGCGCTGAAACGCCGCCGCCGCGGCAAGGTCATCCGTATCGAGACCGATTCCGAGATGCCGGCTTCGCTGCGTCAATTCGTGGTCCAGGCGCTCAGCATCCCGGACAATCGTGTTGCCGTCCTGCCGGGCCTGTTGGCGCTCAACACGCTCTCGGAAATCACCAAGGCGCCGCGCGACGACCTGCGCTTTCCGCCCTACAATGCGCGATTTCCGGAACGTGTCCGTGAACACGCCGGTGATTGCTTCGCCGCCATCCGTGAAAAGGACATGGTGGTCCATCATCCCTACGAGTCTTTCGACGTGGTGGTCCAGTTCCTTCTCCAGGCTGCACGCGATCCTGATGTTCTGGCGATAAAGCAGACCCTCTACCGCACCTCCAACGACAGCCCTATCGTGCGCGCTCTGGTCGATGCCGCCGAGGCAGGCAAGTCGGTAACGGCGCTGGTCGAGCTCAAGGCTCGCTTCGATGAAGAAGCCAATATCCGCTGGGCGCGCGATCTGGAGCGCGCCGGCGTGCAGGTCGTCTTCGGCTTCATCGAACTCAAGACTCACGCGAAGATGTCGCTGGTCGTGCGCCGCGAAGAGGGTAAGCTGCGTAGCTACTGCCATCTCGGCACCGGCAACTATCATCCGATCACCGCGAAGATCTATACCGACCTGTCCTTCTTCACGTGCAATCCTGTGATCGCCCACGATATGGCAAATATCTTCAACTTTATCACCGGTTACGGTGAGCCGGAGGAGGGGATGAAGCTTGCTGTTTCGCCTTACACGCTGCGCTCGCGCATCCTTCGCCACATCAACGAAGAGATCGAGCATGCCCGAAACGGTCGTCCGGCGTCGATCTGGATGAAGATGAACGCGCTGGTCGATCCGGATATCATCGACGCGCTCTATACGGCGAGCCGTGCCGGCGTCGAGATCGATCTCGTCGTGCGCGGCATCTGCTGCCTGCGTCCGCAGGTGCCGGGCCTTTCGGACAATATTCGCGTCAAATCGATCGTTGGCCGCTTCCTCGAGCACAGCCGCATCTTCTGCTTCGGCAATGGTTACGGCCTGCCGTCCGACAAGGCCCTAGTCTATATCGGCTCGGCCGACATGATGCCGAGAAACCTCGATCGCCGCGTCGAAACGCTCGTTCCGCTGACGAATCCGACCGTCCACGAGCAGGTTTTGTCACAGATTATGCTCGGCAACGTGATTGACAATCAACAAAGCTACGAGATATTGCCCGACGGTACGTCACGGCGCATGGAAGTGCGCAAGGGCGAAGAACCTTTTAATGCGCAGCAATATTTCATGACCAATCCCAGCCTGTCCGGCCGCGGTGAAGCTCTGAAATCGAGTGCGCCGAAGCTGATTGCCGGTCAGCTTGCCGGCCGGAACAACAAGTAAACTGGACCTTATGGTTGAATCTGAAGCCCAGGGGCGACTTCCGGGTATCGCCCCGGTCTCCGTTGTCGATATCGGATCGAACTCCATCCGTCTGGTCGTCTACGAAGGCTTGTCACGTTCGCCGACCATCCTCTTCAACGAAAAGGTCCTCTGCGGCCTCGGCAAGGGCATAGCCCTGACCGGTAAGATGGACGAGGAAAGCGTCGCTCGCGCGCTCCAGGCCCTTCATCGGTTCAAGGCTCTCTCCGATCAGGCGCGCGCCGCCACCATGTATGTGCTGGCCACAGCCGCCGCGCGCGAGGCGAGCAACGGTCCCGATTTCATCCATCAGGCAGAGACGATCCTGCAGCGCCACGTCCGTATATTGTCGGGTGAGGAAGAGGCGCGGTTCGCCTCGCTTGGCATCATCAGCGGCTTTTACAATCCCGACGGCATTGCCGGCGACCTGGGCGGCGGTTCTCTGGAGCTGATCGATATCAGGGGCAAGGATGTCAGTGGCGGCATTACCTTGCCGCTCGGCGGTCTGCGCCTGTCCGAATATGCTGGCGGATCCCTCGCCAAAGCGCGAGCCTTTGCCCGCAAGCAGGTCAAGACCGCCAAGCTTCTCTCCAAGGGGGAGGGGCGCACCTTCTACGCCGTTGGCGGCACCTGGCGAAACATTGCCAAGCTGCACATGGAGATCACCCGTTATCCGCTGCACATGATGCAGGGCTACGAAATCTCTCTCGAAGGCATGACGCAGTTCCTCGATCAGGTCGTCACGGCCAAGGATTCCAAGGAGCCGGCCCTGCAGGCGGTTTCCAAGCATCGCCGTTCGCTATTGCCCTTCGGCGCCATCGCCATGAAGGAAGTGCTGAACGCCATGAAGCCTTCGGTGATCTCCTTCTCCGCGCAGGGCGTGCGTGAAGGTTATCTCTATTCGCTGCTCTCCGAATCCGAGCGCCGCACAGATCCGCTGCTGGCTGCTGCCGGCGAGCTTGCCATCCTGCGTGCCCGCTCGCCGGAACATGCCCGCGAGTTGGCTGAATGGACCGGTCGCATGATGCCTTTCTTCGGGATACAGGAAACTGAAGAGGAAAGCCGCTATCGCCAGGCGGCCTGCCTGCTTGCCGATATCAGTTGGCGCGCCCACCCTGATTATCGCGGTGCTCAGGCGCTGAACGTCATCGCTCATTCCTCCTTCGTCGGCATCAGCCATCCCGGCCGCGCCTTCATCGCGCTGACCAATTACTACCGTTTCGAAGGCCTTCATGACGACGGCTCTACCGCGCCGCTCGCTTCCATCGCCGGCCCGCAATTCGTCGAACGCGCCAAGCTGCTCGGTGGCATGCTGCGCGTCGTCTATCTCTTCTCGGCTTCGATGCCGGGCATCGTGCGCAACCTGACCTTCCGCAAGGCTTCGTCCCCCGATCTCGATCTGGAATTCGTCGTCCCGCACGAATACCACGATTTCGCCGGCGAACGTCTCGACGGCCGCCTGCAGCAATTGTCGAGGCTGACGAACAAGCGGCTGGCGT
Source organism: Rhizobium sp. BK650 (assembly GCF_014195325.1). Lineage (GTDB taxonomy): Bacteria > Pseudomonadota > Alphaproteobacteria > Rhizobiales > Rhizobiaceae > Rhizobium. Next base: position 262,215 of record NZ_JACIBK010000004.1, read on the forward strand.
TCCGCTTCGAATAGGTCTGTCCCGACGAAGGCAGACCGACACGCAATGCCGGCAAACAAAAAGGGCGGCGTTTGCACACCGCCCTCAATTTACATCGGACTGCGGATTACTTCGCGTTCAGGAATTCTCCGACTTCGAGGATGCTGAACTCATTGTTGTCAGCCTTGTCGACAGCGCGGCCGGCCGAGAAAGGCAGGTTGTTGTCGTTGCCGATGATGATGTGCGTAGCATCGACGCGGTCGACGTTTTCGATCGTCACGAACGGCATGTTGTAGATACCAGGGATATCACCGGCCTTCTTCTTGTTGTCCGGATCCTGGATGTTGAGGAGATCGATGTAACCGATCTTGCGGACGGCCTTGCCGACGTTGGCATCGTTGAACTCGATCTTGTAGACGCGCTTCAGCTCGGCCGGAGCTTCGAAGCAGTTCGACTTCGGCTGCTTGGGATCGGCACAAGCCTTATCCTTCGTGCCGGCGCCGTTGTCGCGCTCGATGACGAGAGCAGTAGAGTCGTCGAGCATGTTGAAGTCGCCGATCGAAGCACCCTTGTCTTCGAAGGGGTAGAGCCAGCTGCGGCCGGTCCACTTCTTGGAAGCGAGGTCGAATTCGATGACACGGGTGGCGGTGTGGCCGTCAACGGTTTCCATCTGGCCATCAATGTAGATGGCGCCTTCGAGCAGGGCGTAGAGCTTCGAACCGTCCTTGGACATTGCGAGCCCTTCGAAGCCGCCGGAGCGCCTCAGATTGAAGGCCGGCATCTTGGCAGCCGGGTTGGCCGGCAGCTGGATCAGCGGGTTGTCGGGAGACAGGACCGGCTTGCTGTCGAGCGTCGTCGGGATGACGTCCGTCAGGCGGCCTTCGGTATCGATCTTCAGCAGGTATGGACCGAATTCGTCACCGATCCAGAAGCCGTCGGCAACCGGCTGTATGGATTCGATGTCGAAATCGGAGCCGGTGAGGTAGCGCGTGTCGGAAGCTTCTGTGACGATCGGGAACGGCGCAATCTTGTTCGGGTCGGACAGGAAGACGTTCTTGACGACGTCAACCTTGTTGGCGTCCCAGTCGAACTTCAGCTGGTGCAGGAAGAGCATGGCATCGACGGAATTGGCCTTGCTGCCGAAGCCATTGTCGGTGAGCGTCCAGAAGGTGCCGTCCGGCATGGTCTTGATGCCGGAGAAGCCCTGGATCGGCTGGCCGTCGAGCGGCAGTTTGACGTCGGTGATGCGGGCGCCATCCTTGCCGTCAACCGTGCCGAGCTTTTCGGTGCGCTTGCGGTCGGGGGTGGTGAACTTCCCGGAGGTCTTGAGAAAAGCCGGCGCATTGGCCGGAGCCGGAGCAACCGTATTGGCGGGCAAGATCGCCTGGCTGGTCAGCTTTGCCGAGAAGAGCTGCTGGTCGGCAGAGGCAGAGCCTGCGACGAGCATGAAAATGGATACGGAAGCAAAAAGAACGTTCTTCATGATGTCCCCATAGAACGGAGTGCAAAAGCGCCATCCGCTTAGCAGGGCATTCATGTCGCCACATTGACGGTTGAGTGAAGCTTTGGTGACGCGCGCAAAAGGCTGCAGCTCAACCCCGCCGCAGGGTAGCAGGCTGGTTGAGAACGGTCACGGCGCGGGAGGAAAGTGCGACGACATCCAGCCCCTGGCCGCGTCCACGCACAGCGTGATTGCCGAGGTTCTCGCTGACGATCTCTTCGGGAAGCGTCATGCGCTGGGCAAGCTCGGCGGAAATCAGCACCGGCCGGTTCAATGTCCGACAGAGCGATTCCAGCCGCGACGTGGTATTCACCGTATCGCCGAAGAAGCTGATCTTGTGATGGTCGACGCCGACCTCAGCCGTAATGACGCTGCCGCCATGAAGAGCGGCCCTGAGCTTCGGCACATGGCCGTAGCTCTTCTTCCAGCTTGCAGCATTGGCTTCGATATCGGCGAGGATATCGAAAAGGCAGCGCACGCAGCGCGCGTCTTTGACGCCGCGTTCCAAGGGCCAGGTGATGATCGCTGCGTCGCCGACATAGTCATTGATCATGCCCTTGTGGCGCCGCACCGGCTCTGCGAAGGCCGCAAACAACGAACTCAGAAGCTGCTGCGCGCGCAGGTCTCCATGCTTTTCTGCAAAGGCGGTGGACTCGGCGAGATCGATGAACAGGAAGACGCGTTCTTCCTTCACCGGTCTGCGGTAGCGGCTGACAAGCATGCTGATGAAAACCTCGCGGCCCAGCAATTCGCGCACCCTGAGCAGGAAGATCAGCGTAGCGCAGACGGCAAGCGCGTAGAGGAAGACATCGAACGGCATGATCAGCACGTCGAGCATCTTCGGTGGCTTCAGCATGCCAAGCAGAGCGAGGAGCAAACCGGCCGCCGCAAAGCCGATGCTCATCAGAATTTCGTAGATGACGAGTTCGGAAGCGATGAAGAGAAGTGTTGGCAGTCTCTGAATGCGCCGGTAGAGGCCGCGCAGGAACACCATGCGCTCGAAGGCGATGATGGGCATGCCGATGAAAAGCGCGAAGATCGCTCCGATGACGGGCGTCTGACCCGAAGAGAAATACAGATTATAGGCCACGCCGCTGAGTGCCAGGACGAGCGCAATCAGAATCCAGTTCTGCGTCGGGGATATCTCTCTCATGCTGCTCCTTCGCCGAAGCACTTCACTCAGCTATTGTTTCCGGCGTTGGGCAGTGGTCAAGCGATTTCGAATTTAGAGCATGCTGCTTTCATGCGGAAGCATAGCCTGAGTTTTGAGATAATTGGCGCGGGTGGTTTGCTCCCGTACCGTTGCACGGTCCGGGCGCTCGCTCGGCGACAAGCTGATCGGCGAGGCTCTCGCCAGGCGCTGGGATGGTGCCAGACACGGCTGGGCTGAGAACCGCGAGAGGATCGTCACCGGATGGTCGAAACCGTTCGCAGGTTCGGGGAACGTGAGCGAGTAGAGCCGTGCGCCGAAGGCGTCTCGGCCAAGCCGTCCCGACCTTCCAACATCATCAACGATACTTATGAATCGATCCATGCCGACCGATTCATAAGTGTCGTTGGACGCCATTGCCGGAATCGGCGATTTTGGTCCCATGATCTCGCAACCCTATTACTGCCTCTAACCTCACTGATCCTTGGTAACTTGATAGCAAAGCGGGAAACATGAGTGAGACAAGATCCAGAACGGAAGTAAATTTCCAATAATAATACTTGAATTTTTTCAGGAATTGCCTTTCAATACACCTGAAGATGCAGGTGAGAGGATGAAACACCGAGGGAAGTTATGCGACTAATCGCCACCCTCTTCCGCGCCTTTATTTCTTATTTAATCAATTCATGTGCATCGACTTCGGCTGGCTTAGATCGGAATTTCACGGCGCAGAAGGTCTCATCGCATTCGAACAGTTCTCGGGCCGTTCTTAATGCTCTGTCAGCGGACGCTGGCTACGGCAAAGGCTCGGTCAACTTTATGAGATCCTAGCCATAGTGCCGGCCTGAGGAGCTGCAAGATCCCACGCGCGACATAGAGATCATGTTGGATCACATAGCTGCGAACGAAAAGGCAGTAGATCGCGTATTTCGTGCCACGACTTCATTGCTCGCTGCCGTTGCCGTCTTTGTGAGAAGTTTCGAGAGACCCGCAGATCAGCCAAAAGCGAACGCTGACCGTGTGGGTATTGCCCGAAGATTAGTTGTTTAGCAATTACGCGACGGGCTGAGCCACGGAGGTGCTGAAATGGTTGAGACTTCAGCGAATAGCTCGTCGACAACTCCGGGTAGTCCCATAGCCTCATCAGCAGGTGGGGGCGGCGGTCCTGGGAACGGAGGTGGTAGCGGGATTGTTAGCACGGCTCCGGTGTCCCCTCCGCCACGCCGATGGGACCAGTTGCGTTCGTTCATATGCCTTTCGTTGGTATGTTTCAGCAGCGTTATTTTGGTGCTGATCGTTGCGGTTTTGATCGCGCTTATGCAATTTCAAGGAAGGTTGGTACTCGCGCAGCCCAACCTCACTGCCGGTCGCCTGATTTACTTCGTAGGGCTGGAAGATGCCATTACGGCATCCAATCAGAAGATCGAGGCGAAGGGGAAGGAACTCAGTAAGGCAACTTTACTCCTATCCAAGAACCAGGCGGAACTTCTATTCCGTATGAACCGCCTATGCAGAACATTTTCAGGTGACGGTAGTAGCCAAGCCCTTGTCGAAAAGTGCCAAGCCTTCTTGTCCAGAGTTCCCTTCGACTTCATGCCCGAGCAGTACGATTCAATGCAGAAGGCATTCGACCTAGTCGTTGACACGCCAGAGAGAGAGGAGAACCATGAGGCAGCGCCGGTCATTCCCAGACTAGACAAAGATGCTCTGCAGAAGATTTCTGACCAATTCACGAAATATATGGGCGACCCTGAAGCACAGGGTCAGAAGTTCTCGGAGTATGAATTCCTATATTCCAACGACCTTTCGTTGATAGCGTATCTAAATCAAGCGTCCGCACTAACTTTGAAACCGCGTTACGTCCTCGCTAGAGCTGCCTACATAGAGGAGTGTAACTATCGGAGTTGGATTTCTCAGCAAATTAGGACCTATAGAGACGTCGATGACATTGGCTGCGAGGGTGCAGAACAAAAAATACCGTCAATCGAAGTGCTTACGGCGGCGAATAAGCCACCACTTCCAGCACCGGGAGGCGATAGTAAAGTCGCATCTTTGGATCATGCAGTAGGCGCCTTGTCCGCAGAGAAGGCCGAGGATCCGCAGATAGTTCAGCCGCGAACTACCACGGCCCAGCCGCTCGAAGCTTACACAGCTGGATCTAAGAGTGACAAGGCGGCCAGCGACAAGCCTGCTGCTGAGCAGCAATCCCAGGCGGTTGGAGAAGCAACAACACCAAGCCCCAAAGACGGAGCGATTACCAACCCGGATCTAATTGCTGTAGCCCTAGGCCAAAGTTCCAATCGCACCGCGTCAACCTTCGCCGAACAGCAAAAGTATTTTGAACTCGTCTCAAGTTACCGCTTCTACAATATCATCTCACGGAAACTCCTGGAGAGTCTGATCATGAGCCCGAGCGAATTCATAGCGCTGCTGATCGTCTGCTTCGCAGGAATGCTTGGCTCATTTCTGAAGATTGTATTTGAAGCCCATACATCTAACCGCGACCCGGACTTTAGAGACTTGATCGTTCCGCCAATACTCGGTCTCATATGCTCGCTCGTGCTTTACATATTGCTTCGCGCCGGTTTCATCGCAGTGACTGACCATGCGGAACAGACAGGATCGGCAAATCTGAGCCCATTTGTCATAGCGTTCGTTTCTCTGACAGCGGGTCTTCTTTCAAATCGCGCTGTCGCAGTTCTGGAGCGATCAAGTTCCACGCTTCTGGGCGGCGCGGACACAGAGGACAAAAGTCGGTGGGCGGTGGGGTTACGCCAGGCGCTAAACGAGAACCAAATGACGGTCGAGCAACTTGCGACCAGACTTCGTTTGCTCACAAAGAGCGTGTCGGACTGGGTCGATGAAATCGAACCCGTGCCGTCTGTGAACCAAAGAGAGATCTCTCTGATCCTCAACATCCCCGCGAGAGCCCTTTTCACGGATCTTAATCCGTAGGTTTACGGACCAACCATACCAGGGAAAACTTGACCGTACGCGTTGCCGCAGCCGCACGGGGACCCGAGTGGAACAGGCTGAGGTATTAGGCATGCGCCTACATTCGTGAAGCAGCGCTGCCCCCACCGCTGCTGGTTGTCGAAGTTTGTATTCATCTGATTCTGATAGGGGTTTTGAGGAAACTGTTGCGGACTGAACTGCGGCGCCATAGCCGGGGGCTGAGGATAGCCCTGCGGACTGGGATAAGCTTGGGGATATGGTAAAATTACCGGAGGCGCGGGTGGCACCCCATACTGCGAAAAAGCATCATGGGGAGCAAACAGTACGGAAGCTGCAATCCCGATCGAAGATACAATCAGACGGCCAATGGAAATCATGAACAATTCCCTCGGTAAGCTCGACGACTACCTTCACATATTAACACAGAGCTAGATGTATTTCTTATACAATTTCTGGTGCTATTAAAGATTAAGACGGCTGAGAGCGGCTTATCCTCGACGTTATTGGACACTCTCTCAGGCCCGCATTGTTGGTCTTACAGCTTTCTGCCGATCATCATTCAAGCGGCGTCAACCATTTCATTATAACATGTCGTGCAAGAGTCTGCAGCGGTCTTGCGATAATTATATAGCAAAACAGAGGCTCAAACCCCGGCAAGAGGATTTGAAGATCGCGACACGCCTCAAGCAGGCAGGTCGACGGTCTCGACTTTGCGGCCGGCAAAGCGCAGGGCGATCTCGCCGCGAATGAGCTGCAGCGCCGGCTCGCCGAACAGATCGCGCCGCCAGCCGTGCATCGCGCCGACATCGGCTTTCTCACCCTCGGCCGCGATCCTGTCCAGATCGTCGCTATTGGCGATCACCTTGGGCGCAACGCCGTGCTTTTCGGAGATCAGCTTCAGCAGCACCTTGAGAAGCTCGACGGCGGCTGCCGCACCTTCCGGAGCCTGCGCCTGACGTGGCGCATGCGGCATTTCGGAACGAGGCAGGGCAAGCGCCGTATTGACGGCTTCCAGCACTGCCGCACCGGCGCCAGAGCGCTCCCAGCCCTTCGGAATCGTCCGCAGGCGGCCCAATGCCTCGGCATCCTTCGGCTGCTGCTGCGCTATCTCGTAGATCGCATCGTCCTTCAGCACCCGCGAGCGCGGCACGTTGCGCGACCGCGCCTCACGCTCGCGCCAGGCGGCGACATATTTCAGGATCGCCAGCTCCTGCGGCTTGCGCAGGCGAAGCTTCAGGCGCTGCCAGGCATCGTCAGGATGGATATCGTAGGTCTCGCGCGATTCTAGGATGTCCATTTCCTCGCGCAGCCAGGAGGAGCGGCCTTCGCGCTCCAGTTCGGCCTTCAGGTAGAGATAGGCGTCGCGCAGATGGGTGACGTCGGCCAGCGCATATTCGAGCTGCTTGTCGGACAGCGGCCGGCGGCTCCAGTCCGTAAAGCGCGAGGACTTGTCGATATGGACGTTCTTGGTCCGGCTGATGAGCTGGTCGTAGGAAACGCTGTCGCCGAAGCCGCAGACCATGGCGGCGACTTGCGTGTCGAAGATCGGGTGAGGGATCAGGTTGCCGCGATTGAAGATGATTTCAATATCCTGCCGCGCCGCGTGGAAAACTTTCAGCACGTTCGGATTGGCCATCAGCTCGAAGAAGGGCGAAAGATCGATGTCTTTCGCGAGCGGATCGACCAGCACCTCAACTGTCGGGCTCGCCATCTGGATCAGGCACAATTCCGGCCAGAAGGTCGTCTCACGCAGGAATTCAGTGTCAATGGTAATGAAATCGGACTTGGCCAGCTCTTTGCAGGCGGCCGCCAGATCGGCGGTGGTTTCGATCATATCAATTCATTCGCAAGGAAGAGGTCGGTTAAACCTTCCTTCCTCTTTCGAAGAGATATGTCAATACAGCCAACAGGCTTAGCCTTCGTGAAGCTTTATTCGCCGGCCTGCGGGCGATGTTTTCTGCGATTGCTGCGTTCGTTTACGAGCACGAGATCCAACCGCCGATGGCGACCATCGCCAACACCATGTCAAACCACGCGAACGTAACTCGTCATACCCGTCTTTTGATGCTCGATGATATGGCAATGCAGCACCCAGTCGCCCGGGTTGTCGGCGACGAACGCTAGCTGCACCTTCTCATCCGGTTGTATGAGGTAGGTATCGGAGACCAGCGGCATGACTTCGCGCGTCGACGACGAAACGACGGTGAAGCTCATACCGTGCAGATGGATCGGGTGAGCGTGCGGCGTGACGTTTTCCAGATTGAAGACGTAGCTCTTGCCGAGCTTGAGCTCGGCGAGCGGCGCGGCCGGATCCGATGTGTCGCCCGGCCACGGCACCTTGTTGATGGCCCAGAAGCTGTAGCCGAGCGTGCCGCAGACGCTCTCGACGGCGGCATTCTCTGCGGTCGCGGATAACACGAGCGGAATTGCTTCCGCAGAAGAGAGATCGGCCTTCGGCACCGGATTTTCTGCAAGCGGGCCCAGATCGCCGATGTCGCGCTTCAATGACTGCCCAATGGCGCGCAGGCTCGCGATCAGTTTGGGTGTCGTGCCGCGAATGTCTTCCAGCGTTGCTCTAGCACCTTCGCCGTCAGGCATGCGAACGGCAAGATCGAGCCGCTGCCCAGGTCCGATCTGCAGGAGGTCCAGCGGAAAGCGCTTCGGCACAGGATTGCCATCGATGGCAATGACGGTCGCATCGGCCCCTTCCATCTTCAGCGAGAAGATGCGGGTCACGTCGGTGACGGTGATACGCAGCCGGATCAGCCCGCCGGCGGGTGCATCATATGTCGGCTCCTGATGCCAGTTTGCGGTGCGGATCGTGCCATAAGTGCCGGCCTTGGCTGCATCGCGCGGGCGGAAGGGCGCGATGAATTGTCCGTCACCGCCGAGACGCCAGTCGCGCAGGTTGAGCACGACCTCCGCGTCGAAGTCAGGATCGGACGGATCTTCCACCACGAGCACGCCCGTCATGCCATGCCCCATCTGGGTCAACGTGTTGCAGTGCGGATGATACCAGAAGGTGCCGGCATCTGGAGGTGTGAAGAGATAGTCGAAATTATCACCGGTATAGACATAGGGCTGCGTGATGAAGGGCACGCCATCCATCTTGTTGTCGATGCGCAGGCCATGCCAGTGGATCGTGGTCGGCTCGTCGAGACTGTTGCTCAGCTTTGCTGCGTAGGGCTTTCCCCGAGGCACTCTGAGAACGGGCGGCAGGCCCTCGTCACCCCAGGTCATGATGTTCCGGGTCCGTGGACCCTCGATGATCTGCGCTTCGGTCTTTCGCGCAGTCAGTATCCGTGGCTCGGGCGCCGCTTCCGCCAACCCGAACCGCCCCGCGATCGCCATGCCCGTACCATAGGCGCCGGCAACGGCGGAAGCCTTGATGAGGTTGCGGCGTGTAATCAGGGGCATCGGAAACTCCGTCTTGCATGATGCCTCCTTTTAAAGTTGACCATGGCCTTCATCAATATGGCACCTTCGACCAAACTGCCGCAGGACGGCTCCTCCAACTCTCCAGGAAACGCTGACGCAAACGGCCCGCTGGCCGCGCCAAGCCTTGACAAATCAGAGCGTCCGTGCGCTTGTCCGCCCGATTTTCTTGTCGGCGAGAAGGCCTTTGGGCCACGCCGCCGTCTTAAGCCAAATGCCAGGATTTGAGATCATGCACCGCTACCGCAGCCACACATGCGCCGCTCTTCGTAAATCGGACGTCGGCTCGACTGTCCGTATTTCCGGCTGGGTCCATCGTGTCCGAGATCATGGCGGCGTGCTGTTCATCGACCTTCGCGATCATTACGGCACGACGCAGATCGTTGCCGACCCGGATTCGCCCGCCTTCAAGCAGGCGGAAACCGTTCGCGGCGAATGGGTGATCCGCGTCGACGGTCTCGTCAAGGCCCGCACGGAAGATACCGTTAACAAGAACATGCCGACTGGCGAGATCGAGCTCTACGCGCAGGAGATCGAAATTCTCTCTGCTGCGAAGGAACTGCCACTGCCCGTCTTCGGCGAGCCGGACTATCCGGAAGACGTTCGCCTCAAGTACCGCTTCCTCGACCTGCGCCGCGAAACGCTGCATAAGAACATCGTCAAGCGCACGCAGGTAATTTCCGCCATGCGCCGTGAAATGGGCAATGTCGGCTTCACCGAATATACGACGCCGATCCTGACCGCCTCCTCGCCGGAAGGAGCGCGCGACTTCCTCGTGCCGAGCCGCATCCATCCCGGTACCTTCTACGCCTTGCCGCAGGCCCCACAGCAGTACAAGCAGCTGCTGATGGTGGCCGGCTTCGACCGTTACTTCCAGATCGCGCCCTGCTTCCGTGATGAAGACCCGCGTGCCGACCGCCTTCCGGGCGAATTCTACCAGCTCGACCTCGAAATGAGCTTCGTGACCCAGGAAGACGTCTGGAACACGATGGGGCCGCTGATGACCAAAATCTTCGAGGAGTTCGCCGAAGGCAAGCCGGTCACCAAGGAATGGCCGCGTATTCCTTATGACGAAGCGATCCGCAAATACGGCTCCGATAAGCCGGATCTGCGCAACCCGATCGTCATGGAAGCGGTGACCGACCATTTTGCCGGCTCCGGCTTCAAGGTCTTCGCCAACATGATCGCCTCCAACCCGAAGGTTCAGGTCTGGGCAATCCCGGCCAAGACCGGCGGTTCGCGCGCTTTCTGCGACCGTATGAACGCCTGGGCGCAGAGCCAGGGCCAGCCCGGCCTCGGCTATATCTTCTGGCGCAAGGAGGGCGAAAAGCTCGAGGGTGCCGGCCCGCTCGCCAAGAACATCGGCGAAGAGCGCACGGATGCCATCCGCACGCAGCTCGGCCTCGGTGACGGCGACGCCTGCTTCTTCGTCGCCGGCGAGCCGGAGAAGTTCTACAAGTTCGCAGGCGAAGCCCGTAACCGCGCCGCCGACGAACTGAACCTCATCGACCGCGACCGTTTCGAACTCTGCTGGATCGTCGATTTCCCGTTCTTCGAATGGAACGAAGACGAGAAGAAGGTCGACTTCGCTCATAACCCGTTCTCGATGCCGCAGGGCGGCCTCGATGCGCTGCGAAACCAGGATCCGCTTGGCATCAAGGCCTTCCAGTACGACGCGGTCTGCAACGGCTTCGAAATCGCCTCGGGCTCGATCCGTAACCAGTCGCCGGAAACTATGGTCGCGGCCTTCGAGAAGGTCGGCCTGAGCCAGCAGGACGTCGAGGATCGCTTCGGCGGTCTCTACCGCGCCTTCCAGTACGGCGCGCCTCCGCATGGTGGTGCCGCCTTCGGTATCGATCGTATCGTCATGTTGCTCGTCGGCGCCAAGAACCTGCGCGAAATCTCGCTCTTCCCGATGAACCAGCAGGCCCAGGACCTCTTGATGGGCGCGCCGACCCCGGCAACGCCCGCCCAACTGCGCGAACTGGCGATCCGCCCGATCCCGCCGCAGAAGAAAGACTGAGGTGTAGGGTTACTCAGAAAAAAAGGCCCGGCGATACTATCGCCGGGCCTTTTTGTTGGATCGGAAACGAGCTCAATCGTTCGCCGAAACCTTCACGCCGAGCATCTGGGGTATGGTGTTCGGTGCACCCATGGCCGCGCCGACGATCATCGGGAAGGCGACCGGCTTGTCCGGTACGGCTTTGACGGTCAGGCTCTTCGGATTGTCTAGGAAGCTGCTGACAGCAGCGGCGATTGCGTTCTGCAGTTCCGGAATGTTGAGCTGCGCGAGCATGATCGGCGTCATGGCCTTCAGCGATTCCGCCATCTGCTGGCCGGAAACGTTCTGCTTGGAGCCGGCATAATCCAGCGCACGCTTGGTGATAGAGGCATCCTCGAAGCGGATCTGTGCGCCTTCGAAGTTAAGCTGCTGCGCAAGGCCGAGCATGGCGAGGCCAAATGCCTGTTGCGCTTCTTCCTTGTTCGGATTGGCTTCCGACTGCTTGACCGCATCCTGCATCGACTTCATGAAGGCCATCGTATAGCCGGAGATCTTGAATCCGAAGTTCAGCTTGCCGACATTGGTGATATCGAGGGAAATCTCGGAAAGATCGATCGTGCCGGGCTCGAGATCCCAGGCACCCTTCATGGTGATGTCACCCTGGACGTGCTGAAGCGCCAGCTTCTCGATCGCATCCTTGCTCTCGGGGTCTTCGCCGGCCTGGCTGAGATCGGCTTTCATGCTCTTGAATGCGCCGTCGAAATCGAAGCCGGATTCATCTTCGCGCAGCGTTGCGTTCATGTCGCTTTCGAGGATCGAGAATACCTCGGCGCCATCCTTGACGATCTTGACCGGGCCGGAATGGGCGTTCTCGGCGAAGAACATGGAATCAATGGTGTCGCCGGGCTTGGCGGGAACGGAAATGCCGCCAATGCTCATCCCCTGAGCGCTCACGGTGACGCCGTCTTTGGACCAGTTGATATCCGGGAAGGCAGCCTCTTCGATATAGTAGCTGCCGTCATCCTGCTCTTCCACGCCGGAAAGCGTGATCTCGCCAATGGAGAGCGCCTCGCCGCCAGCTGGCTTGATGCTGACATTCTTGAGCGTGACGGTCGTGCCGTCGATATCGACGCCATCGGCGGCGACAGCCATCCCGCCTTGCTGGCCGTAGGCGGCATTGATCTTCTTCAGGAGATCCTGGCCGTCGAGCGCGAAAGCGGAAGCTGCGAACGAAAGAATGGCTGCGCTCGACAGCATCAGCCGCGTTGTGCGGTAAAAGGTCATGAGAAAGCCCCCTGGGTGGCAAGTGCCGTTGAATATCGCAATGAAGCTATTGCGGAACGATGCCGCTTTATATTTGCAGACCCCTAAATATTTGTTGAGAGGATCGGCAAACGAAGTTCCAAATGCGGACATTACCCTTTGAGGTTTTCATCTCACTACGGAGACAGTCATCCACAGCCGGAACGCCCGGATTCCTTGCCCCACAGGCGCTTCTGAGCTAGTCAGGAGTCCATGGGACAAGAGATTTTACCGCCTTCCGGCGGAGACGGCGACAATATTCATCCGGTCGATCTGAAGGCGGCGCTTGAAGAGCGCTACCTCCGTTACGCGCTGTCGACCATCATGCACCGCGCGCTGCCAGATGTGCGCGATGGCTTAAAGCCGGTCCATCGCCGCATCGTCTATGCGATGAACGATATGGGCCTGCGGCCAAACTCGGCCTTCAGGAAATGCGCCAAGATCGTCGGCGAGGTGATGGGTAACTATCACCCGCACGGCGACCAGTCGATCTATGACGCACTGGCGCGCCTGGCGCAGGATTTCTCGCAGCGTTACACGTTGGTGAACGGGCAGGGCAATTTCGGCAATATCGACGGCGACAGTCCCGCCGCCATGCGATACACCGAATCGAAGATGACCGCGGTCTCCGAGCTGCTGCTCGAAGGCATCGATCAGGATGCCGTCGATTTCCGTGACACTTACGACGAATCCAATTCCGAGCCGGTCGTTCTTCCCGGCGCCTTCCCGAACCTTCTTGCGAACGGTTCCTCGGGCATCGCGGTCGGCATGGCGACGTCCATCCCCTCGCACAATGTGCATGAGATCTGCGACGCAGCACTCCATCTGATCAAGCATCCGGATGCCACGGTCGAAAAGCTCGTGGAATTCATTCCCGGCCCGGATTTCCCGACGGGCGGCATCATCATCGACAACAAAGAAAGCATCATTGAGAGCTACCGTACCGGCCGCGGCGGTTTTCGTGTACGTGCGAAATGGGAAACGGAAGATCTCGGCCGCGGCGGCTACCAGATCATCGTGACCGAGATTCCCTTCCAGGTGCAGAAATCGCGCCTGATCGAGAAGATCGCCGAGCTGCTGATCGCGCGCAAGCTGCCGCTTCTCGAAGATATCAGGGATGAATCGGCCGAGGATATCCGCATCGTCCTGGTGCCGAAGAGCCGCACCGTCGATCCGACCATCCTCATGGAATCCATGTTCAAGCTGACGGAACTCGAAAGCCGCTTCCCGCTGAACATGAACGTGCTGTCGATGGGCGTCATCCCGCGCGTGATGGCGCTGAACGAAGTGCTGAAGGAATGGCTGGAACACCGCCGCGAAGTCCTGCAGCGCCGTTCGCGCTTCCGCCTTGCCGCAATCGACAAGCGCCTCGAAATCCTCGGCGGCTTGCTTATTGCTTACCTTAATATCGATGAGGTGATCCGCATCATCCGCGAAGAGGATGAGCCGAAACCCGTCATGATGGCCCGCTGGGATCTGACCGACGTTCAGGTCGAGGCGATCCTCAATATGCGGCTGCGCGCATTGCGCAAGCTCGAAGAATTCGAGATCCGCAAGGAACATGACGAGCTCACCAAGGAGAAGGCCGACATCGAGGCGCTGCTCGCCTCCGATGAGAAGCAGTGGCAGACGGTCGCCTGGGAAATCGGCGAGGTGAAGAAGAAATTCGCCAAGGCGACCGAAATCGGCCGCCGCCGCACGCAGTTTGCCGAAGCCCCCGAGGCCGATGAGGAAGCCATCCAGCATGCGATGATCGAGAAGGAGCCGATCACCGTCGTCGTCTCCGAGAAAGGCTGGATCCGCGCTCTGAAAGGCCACATTTCCGATACGTCGACGCTGGCTTTCAAGGAAGGCGACGGCCTGAAAGTGGCTTTCCCCGCTCAGACGACGGACAAGATCCTGATCGTCACGACCGGCGGCAAGGTCTTCACGCTCGGCGGCGACAAGCTGCCCGGCGGTCGAGGCCATGGCGAGCCGCTGCGCATCATGATCGACATGGAAAACGATCAGGACGTGCTGACGGCCTTCGTCCACGATGCGGCGCGCAAGATGCTGATCGTCTCGACTGTCGGCAACGGCTTCGTGGTGCCGGAAGCAGAAATGGTCGCCAATACCCGCAAGGGCAAGCAGATCATGAACGTCTCCATGCCGGATGAGACGAAGCTCCTCGTTCCCGTAGTCGGTGATCACGTCGCCGTCGTCGGCGAAAACCGCAAGATGCTGGTCTTTCCGCTGAACCAGGTGCCGGAAATGACGCGCGGCAAGGGCGTGCGCCTGCAGCGCTACAAGGATGGCGGCATTTCCGACGTTCGCTGCTTTGCGATCGCCGATGGCCTGAGCTGGGAAGACAGCGCCGGCCGCACCTTTACCAAGAACAAGGACGAGCTTGCCGAATGGCTGGCCGACCGTGCCACCGCCGGCCGTACCGTGCCGAAGGGCTTCCCGCGCAGCGGCAAATTCGCCGGCTGATCCCGGAAATTTGAGACTCCGCCCTTGGCGGGCGGAGCAATTCCTCTATCTCAATCCTGTTACCAAAAAGAAGGCAACGTCGTTCCGTAGGCGGGCGGAAGGCCGTGAGCCGTGCGCTTGAGTGCGCGCGAACAATGGAGGAGTGTCGATGCCTGCCGCCAATACGATCAAGCTGCACGTCACCCATAGCTACCGGGAACCGTCCGCCAGGGTTTACGATGCCTGGCTCAATCCCGAAATCGCCCGCCGCTTTTTATTTGCAACCGACGACGGCGATGTCATCCGCGCCGATATCGACCCGCGTGTCGGCGGCCGCTTCATTATCGTCGACCGCCGCCCGACGGGCGACGCCTTTCACTACGGCGTCTTCCTGGAATTGAAGCGCCCCAAGCGCATCGTCTTCTGCTTTTCGGTCGAGGAGCACGACCATAATTGTGATCGCGTCGAAATCGATATCGAACCTCTCGGCAACGGCAGCCGCCTGACCCTCACGCATGAAATGTGCGCGGAATGGGCTGAATATGAGGAAAAGACACGTCAGGGATGGACACATATCGTCGAAGGGCTGGATCGGGAACTGGAGCTTACCGCTGGTTCGAAACGATCGAAACCGGAAGCCGGTCAGTCTGCAGGCGCTACGGCGTGAGCGGGATCGTATGATCGCGCAGGAAGCGCGTCGCGCCTTCTTCGTCTATTTCGCCTGCAGCGAGATCCAGCACGAAGGTGATGATCTGCGCGTTGTCAGTGTCGATAAGGTAGCCGTTGATATAGAGAAATGTGAAAGCTGCGAGGTAACCGGTGCGCTTGTTCCCGTCCGCAAAGGGATAGTTTCGAACGATCCCATGTAGATAGGCCGCTGCCAACGCGAAAATATCCAGCTCGCCATAAGCCGCTTTGTTAATCGGTCGTGCCAATCCCATTTCCAATGAATCGACAGAACGAAGCCCTGGCAGACCGCCGTGTTCGGCGATCTGCTCTTCATGCATCTTTTCAATCGCTTCCCGGTTGAGCCACTTCAAACGGGTCATTTCGCGAGTTCACGAAGGGCAACCCTATACTTTTCCATGCCGATGCGTGCGGCGCGCATCTGTTCTGTCAGATCAGCCGCTTCCGGCACGAGTTGAATTGTTCCGCCTGTCTCGCGCAACTCAAGGCTATCGCCGCTGCTGAGCCCGAGGCGTTGAAGCACTTCTTTCGGAATGATGACCCCTTCAGAATTGCCGATCTTGCGAATGGTGACGTTCATCAGCGCCTCCTGTGATAACAAGGTTATAACAGAAAATAGGTCATAATCACTCGCCAATCAAGCGGGCTGAACGCCCTTGCCTTTCGCCATCCAGACGGAATGGGCGGCGATCGCCGCAACCAATATCGCACCGCCGACGAGCGTCATGGTGGCTGGCGTTTCGGCAAAGATCAGCCAGATCCAGATCGGTGCAAGCACCGTTTCCAGCAGGTAGAACATCCCGACCTCAGGCGCAGAGAGATAACGCGGTCCCGTCGCCAGGCACCAGAAGGCGACCGGCATCATGATGGCGCCGTTGAAGACGATCCAGCCGGGATGGGCGATTGAAAGTCCGGAAGGGAGGACCTGCGCCAGGCCGAGTGCCGCCGGCAGGATTGCGGCAAGCAGCGGCACGAAACCCATTTCCCGGCGCGAGGCGCGCCCGACTGTGATGGCGGCAGCAAGCACCAGCGCACTGAGCATCGCCATGGCGTCGCCGAAGACATGGCCGCTCGAAAGCCCTTCACGCACGATCAGTCCGACGCCGAAGATCATGAACAACATGGCGATCAGCGTCGCCGGCTGCGGCTTCTCTCTAAGAAACAGCCAGGACAACAGCGCCCCAAACATCGGGTTGAAGGCGACGATGAAGACAACATTGGCGGTGGCCGTGTTGAAGACTGCCAGTACGAAGGTCACGGAAGAGAGGCCGTAGAGCAGCCCGGCCAGCAGGCCGGAACGACCCGGAACGAGCAGCGGCCATCTGCCGGAGAAGAGGCGCATCGCAGTCAGGATGACGAACGTAGCAAGAACCGTCGCCACGCTCCGCGCGCTGAGAATCGACCAGATATCGCCATCGGCGAGGCGAACGAGCGGAATGTCCATGGAAAGCGCCAGCCCGCCGACTGCCGTCAGCAGCAGGCCCTTCCGATGATGGGAAAGGTGGGGAAGGGGCATCAGTCGCGCGGTTCGTCCTCAAGGGACGAGGGGTCGAAACGCTCCCAGCCGCGCGGCGTCAGATGTTCCTGCGGCTGGAAGCGTGTCTTGTAATCCATCTTCCGCGATCCTTGAACCCAGTAGCCAAGATAGACATGCGGGAGGCCGAGCGCTTTCGTACGGCGCACATGGTCGAGGATCATGAAGGTGCCGAGCGAGCGGCGGTCGAGGTCGGGATTGAAGTACGAATAGACCATGGAAAGGCCGTCGCTCATCGTGTCGGTCAGTGCAGCGGCGAGGAGTTCGCCTTTCGGCCGCGCTTCCAATCCCGAACCTTCTTCGCGCCGGCGGTACTCGATGATCTTGGTATTCACATGCGTATCTTCCACCATGATCGCATAGTCGAGCACGGTCATGTCCGACATGCCGCCCTGCTGATGGCGATAGTCGAGATAACGGCGGAAGAGGGAATATTGCTCGCTCGACGGCTGGGCCGCAAACTCCGTGGAAATGACATCGGAATTGGCCGCCAGCACCCGCTTCATCGATTTGGTGGGCTCGAATTCCTGTGCCAGGATGCGTACGGACACGCAGGCGCGGCAGGCTTCGCAGGCAGGGCGGTAGGCAATGTTCTGCGACCGGCGGAAGCCGCCCTGGGTCAGGATATCGTTCATTTCCGCCGCCCGCGGGCCGACGAGATGGGTGAAGACCTTGCGTTCCATCTCATGCGGCAGATACGGACAGGTAGCCGGAGCCGTCAGGTAAAACTGCGGGGATGGCGTAGTCTGCGTATTCATCTCTTGCGGAGATTTCCTTTCGGGGCGCCTGTCATTCCAGACAGCATGACGCAAGAATAGAAAACGTCAACAGCACGGCATTCAGTGCCGCGCAATCGAACATTCGATTTCTTGGATATGGCGTTCTTTTGTGGCCGGCAAAGGGCGGGCGGAGACTTTATTTCGTCTCCGCCGGAACGGGATCAGTTGATGCGGACAGTCGCCGTGCCGACGAGGAAATCGTGCAGCAGGCGCGAGCGCTCCGTGAACAAGCCGACCAGCAGAATCAGCGGCGTCAGCACCGAGTTCAGGATCCAGAAGAGCGCGAGGTGAGCAACGGCCAGGATGAAGTCCATCGGCCTTCCATCAACGCGAACGATCGCGATACCCATCGCGCGCATGCCAAGCGAAGCCTGCGACGGACCGCCGACGGTCATGCCGAAGTACAGGCCTGCAACGATGACGAACAGGGCCGGATAAAGAATGAAACCGAGCCCGAGCGTGACAATGCCCAGGAAGAACACCACGATCGCCGCCGGAATGCAGAGCAGTGCGACGATGATATAATCGAGGATGAATGCGAAGACGCGACGGCTGAGCACGCCGCTATAGGCGCGCCAGTCCTCCGGTGCGGCATAAAGCGGGTTGGGATCGTAGCTCATCCATATCTCCCTTCGAAAGACGATGTCGCTGATATGGTATCGCTACTGTGAAATACAATAATTCGCCCGAAAATCACCTTTTTGCGAGGATTTTCGCCACTTCCGGCGCGAAATAGGTGAGGATGCCATCGCAGCCGGCGCGCTTGAAGGCAAGCAGTGTCTCCATCATGATCCGCTCGCCGTCGATCCAGCCATTCATTGCCGCGGCCTTGATCTGCGAATATTCGCCCGAGACCTGATAGGCGAACGTCGGCAGACCGAAGGCCTCCTTCACGCGCCAGCAGATGTCGAGATAGGCAAGCCCCGGCTTGACCATCAGCATGTCGGCGCCTTCCTCGACATCGAGGGCGGCGTCGCGGACCGCTTCCGTGCCGTTTGCCGGATTGATGTAGTAGCTGTTCTTGTCGCCCTTCAGCAGACCCTTGGTATTGATCGCCTCGCGATAGGGGCCGTAGAAGCCGGAAGAGAATTTGGTAGCATAGGACATGATGCCGACGCTCTGATGCCCTGCAGCATCGAGCCCGCGGCGGATCGCGCCGATGCGCCCGTCCATCATTTCCGAGGGCGCGATGATGTCGGCACCGGCATCGGCCTGCAGGATAGCCGCCTTGACCACTTGATCGACCGTCTCGTCATTGACGATCTCGCCGTCGCGCAGGATTCCGTCATGCCCATGGCTGGTGAAGGGGTCGAGTGCCACATCGGTAATAATGCCGATATTGGCCACTGCCTTTTTGATGGCTGCCGTCGTCTGATTGATGAGATTATTGGCGACAAGACTGTTCGACCCTGTCTCATCGCGCAATTCCATCTCTATATCGGGGAAGGTGGCGATAGCGGGGATGCCAAGATCGGCTGCTTCCTTGGCCGCCTCGACTGCCTTGTCGACGCTCATGCGGTTCACGCCGGGCATTGCCGGGATCGGATGGACGATACCGGTTCCCGGAACGACGAAGATCGGCCAGATCAGATCGTCAACCGTCAGGCGGTTTTCCTGTACCAGCCGGCGCGTCCAGTCCGCCTTGCGGTTGCGCCGCATGCGGCGGTGACCGGTGATTTCATCGACGAGATGCGTCTTGTCCTGCATGATATCTGTCCCTGGGCCATTCCATTTATCGGAGCGGTCATTATCATGCGCGCCGGGAAATCCAAACCGGACCATTGGCCGCGGCGGATGAAACCCGGAAAATGAAGCCGCGACTTGGAACGTGAGGTCTCGCCATGGAAGCCGATTCTCCGACGATGCCGAAACGGACGTTGACGGATATTCTCTTCATCTTCTTCCTGCGGCTCGTTGCCGTTTCCTGCTTCTGGTTCGGCTTGCAATATTGGGCGATGCTCGTCGGCTATTCGCTGGTTGGCGCCGGCCGGTTCGATCTGTTGAGCCTGCCGTGGAAGGTTGCGAGCACCTGCCTTGCCGTTCTTTTCCCCGTCGCCTCGCTGGGCCTCTGGCTCACGGTCTCCTGGGGGCCGGTCATCTGGGTGCTGGCCGCAGGCGGGCAGATCTTCATGTATGGCCTGCTTTCGCAGATCTTCGGCCCCAACCACCTGATCATTCTGTTCCACGTCATCGTGGCCGTCATCTACTGGATTTTCAGGCTTTCCCTGTGGCTGGAGCGGCGCCGGCAGCGTCGCCAGGTAAGCGTTGATTTACCCTGATACATCAAGGGGTTTTCGTAAGCCTCTGTTAAGGCTGCGGTTTAAGTCGAATTTTATATGTATTCGATAGGGTCTCACTCAAGGCGGGAAGAAAACGACACCGCCAAACAAAACAGTGAGGCAGTCAAATGAACACGAAAATCAAGCCGCAGGCGGCGTCGACTTTCCATGCACACGAACAGGGCATCCGTGATCTTTACATGGAATCCCTTCATCTTGTTGAACGCCTTCATCGTCGTCTTCTCGACGTCATCAAGGACGAGTTCGACCGTCAGGGCCGCAGCGACGTGAACGCCATCCAGGCGCTGCTCCTCTTCAACATCGGCAACTCCGAGCTGACCGCCGGCGAGCTGCGCTCCCGCGGCTACTATCTCGGCTCGAACGTTTCCTACAACGTCAAGAAACTGGTCGACCTCGGCTTCATCAACCACCAGCGCTCCCGCATCGACCGCCGCTCGGTCCGCATCAGCCTGACCGAAACCGGCCAGGATATCGCCGAAACGGTCGCCCGGCTCTATGAACGCCACATCACCTCGATCGACAAGGTCGGCGGCATCGGCACGGATGAGTTTACGCAGATGAACAAGCTGCTGCAGCGGCTAGACCGCTTCTGGAACGATCAGATTTTGTATCGTCTCTGAGACCCGAGGCCTCCTTTCAGGGTTGATGAAAACCGGATGCGTCCCCTGCGCGTCCGGTTTTGCCGCTCACCCCTGCGTGGCATCTTTGCAACGCATGGCAGCCAAGCGCAAAGCCCGGTATTCAAGCCGTTTTTTAGTCGTTATTAACCAGCACGGTTTACCCGTCATATGGTGCGTTGCATTCAGTTTCCGGCAACCGGCAGTCTGTCCCAGGCCCGGAAACACGAATTGGCCATATTGATGTGACAGCGGAATATTCGATAGCCGGCGTCCTCGATGGACCATCGGCACCATCCAGGTTGCTCGCGATTTTGTGATGGGACTGGCGGAATTTCCAAGTGCGCCGGAAGAACGGGTGAATAGGGATCTGCGTTAAAACGCAGGATATCGCAAAGGGCCGCGGCTTCCTCCACCGCGGCATTGAGTGGTTGGGACGAATGTCTAAGAAGAACGGAATTGAAGCTCTCTCTCGCCGCGCCTTCCTGGCGTCGGCGGCAACGGTTGGTGCCGGCGCGCTCGCCGCACCCGCATTTGCGCAATCGGCCCTCGACGGGCTGCTGAATGCGCCGAAACGCGGCAACTGGGATGACCAGTTCGACGCTAAAGCCGCGTCGCGCACGGCGACTGCCGTCCTTTCCAATACGCCGATCCTCAGCCCGCAGTCCGTGCCGAGCACGCAGCAGGCGATCATGCAGTATCAGCAGATCGCTTCCGCCGGCGGCTGGCCGGAAGTCAATCCGGGCGATGCCCGCCTGCAGCTCGGCGTTACCCATCCGGCGGTTCAGGCGCTGCGCCAGCGTCTGGCGATCACCGGCGACCTGCCGCGTGAAGCGGGCCTTTCGAGCGCCTTCGATTCCTATGTCGATGGTGCCGTCAAGCGTTTCCAGGCCCGTCACGGCTTGCCGGCAGATGGTGTTCTCGGCGAATTCACGCTGAAGGCGATGAACATTCCGGCTGACGTGCGCCTGCAGCAGCTGAACACCAACCTCATCCGCCTCCAGACCTTCCCGGAAGACCTGGGCCGCCGCCATCTGATGGTCAACATTCCCGCCGCCTACGTGGAAGCCGTTGAAGACGGCAGCGTTGCGACCCGCCATACCGCGGTTGTCGGCCGCCTGAGCCGCCCGACGCATCTCGTCAACTCCAAGGTCTATGAAGTTATCCTGAATCCGTATTGGACGGCGCCGCGTTCGATCGTCGAGAAGGACATCATGCCGTTGATGCGCAAGGATCCGACCTATCTCGAAAAGAACGCGATCCGCCTGATCGACGGTAAGGGCAATGAAGTCGCCCCGGAAACCGTCGACTGGAACGGCGAGGCGCCGAATCTGATGTTCCGTCAGGACCCGGGCAAGATCAACGCCATGGCGTCCACGAAGATCAACTTCTACAACAAGAACGGCGAGTACATGCACGACACGCCGCAGCAGGGTCTGTTCAACAAGCTCATGCGCTTCGAATCGTCGGGATGCGTGCGTGTCCAGAACGTCCGCGACCTGTCGACCTGGCTGCTGCGCGAGACCCCCGGCTGGAGCCGTCAGCAGATGGAGCAGGTGATCGCAAGCGGCGTCAACACGCCGATCAAGCTTGCCGTCGAAGTGCCCGTCTATTTCGTCTATATCTCCGCCTGGGGCATGCCCGATGGCGTCGTTCAGTTCCGCGACGACATCTACCAGATGGATGGCAATGCCGAACTGGCGCTCGACACGACCTCCGGTATGGAACAGCCAGTCCAATAGTCAGGACATCGAACGATCTCCAAGAAAGCCGCGCCACGTGCGCGGCTTTTTCATTCGAGCGAAGCCGTAACCGATGCAAAGTGCTGACCCCGCGCGCTTAGCCCAGCAAATGTCGTTCTTCGTATTGCCCTCGCATCTGCGGAAGGCTAATACCTTGCCGCATTCCACCGTAGGAGCCCGCTCATGACCAATGCTTCCACCGAATCCTTCTTCAATCGCTCGCTTGCAGACGTCGATCCGGAAATCTTCGGCGCGATCGGAAAAGAGCTCGGTCGTCAACGGCATGAGATCGAACTGATCGCATCCGAGAACATCGTTTCCCGCGCCGTTCTGGAAGCTCAGGGCTCCATCATGACCAACAAATATGCCGAGGGTTATCCGGGCAAGCGCTATTACGGCGGTTGCCAGTTCGTCGATATCGCCGAGGAACTCGCCATCGAGCGCGCCAAGAAGCTCTTCGGCGTCAACTTTGCCAACGTTCAGCCGAACTCGGGTTCGCAGATGAACCAGGCCGTGTTCCTGGCGCTGCTGCAGCCGGGCGACACCTTCATGGGTCTCGACCTGAACTCCGGCGGTCACCTGACGCATGGTTCGCCGGTCAATATGTCCGGCAAGTGGTTCAACGTTGTGTCCTACGGTGTTCGCGACGGCGACAACCTGCTCGACATGGATGAAGTCGAGCGCAAGGCCCAGGAACACAAGCCGAAGCTGATCATCGCCGGCGGCACCGCTTATTCCCGTATCTGGGACTGGAAGCGCTTCCGCGAGATTGCCGATAGCGTCGGCGCCTACCTGATGGTCGACATGGCCCACATTGCCGGTCTCGTTGCGGGTGGCGTGCATCCGTCGCCATTCCCGCACTGCCATGTTGCGACGACCACGACCCACAAGTCGCTCCGCGGCCCGCGCGGCGGCGTCATCCTGACGAATGACGAGGATCTGGCGAAGAAGTTCAACTCGGCCGTCTTCCCGGGTCTCCAGGGCGGTCCGCTGATGCACATTATCGCTGCCAAGGCCGTTGCCTTCGGCGAGGCGCTGCAGCCGGAGTTCAAGGATTATGCCGCTCAGATCGTCAAGAACGCCAAGGCGCTTGCCGAAACGCTTGTCGCAGGCGGCCTCGATGTCGTCTCCGGCGGCACGGACAACCACCTGATGCTGGTCGACCTGCGCAAGAAGAATGCGACAGGCAAGCGCGCTGAAGCAGCGCTCGGCCGCGCCTATATCACCTGCAATAAGAATGGCATCCCCTTCGACCCAGAAAAGCCCTTCGTCACTTCGGGCGTGCGCCTCGGCGCCCCGGCCGGCACGACGCGCGGCTTCAAGGAAGCGGAATTCCGCGAGATCGGCAACCTTATCGTCGAGGTTCTCGATGGGCTGAAGGTCGCAAATTCCGACGAGGGCAATGCTGCCGTCGAGGCTGCTGTCCGCGGCAAGGTGGTGAATCTGACCGATCGCTTCCCCATGTATGATTACATGGGCTAAGGAGTAGGCATGCGCTGCCCCTATTGCGGTTCGGAAGATACGCAGGTGAAGGATTCACGACCGGCGGAGGATAACACTTCCATCCGCCGGCGCCGTATCTGTCCGGATTGTGGCGGCCGCTTCACGACCTTCGAGCGTGTGCAGCTGCGCGAGCTGATGGTCACGAAGAAGACCGGCCGCAAGGTTCCTTTCGATCGCGACAAGCTGGTTCGGTCCTTCGATGTGGCGCTGCGCAAGCGCCCCGTCGATCGCGACCGTATCGAGCGTGCTGTCTCCGGTATCGTGCGCCGGCTGGAAAGCTCGGGCGAGACGGAAATCTCCTCCGAGCAGATCGGCCTGCAGGTTCTGGAAGCCCTAAAGAGCCTCGACGATGTCGGCTTCGTGCGCTACGCCTCGGTCTATCGCGATTTTTCGCATGCCGAGGATTTTGAAAAGCTGATCGCCGAGCTCAACGCCAAGATCGCGCGCGATCCGCTGGACGTATGACCATGGGCGAGGGCATCGCGCAGCCTGAGGACGAACGCTTCATGGCAGCTGCGATCCGCCTGTCGCGATGGCATACGGGTCAGACCTCCACCAATCCATCCGTCGGCTGTGTCATCGTTCGCGATGGCGCGATCGTCGGCCGCGCTGTGACCGCCGTCGGTGGCCGTCCGCATGCCGAGCCGCAGGCGCTCGCCGAAGCCGGCGAGCTTGCCCGCGGTGCGACGGCCTATGTCACGCTTGAACCCTGCTCGCATCACGGCAAAACGCCGCCTTGCGCCGAGGCCCTGATCGCCTACGGCGTCGGCCGTGTTGTCATCAGCGTCACCGATCCCGATGTCAGAGTTTCCGGCCGCGGCATTTCAATGCTGCGCGATGCTGGCATCGAGGTGACGACTGGAGTGCTCGAGGAGGAGGGTCGCCAATCGCTCGCAGGCTATCTCACCCGCCAGACGAAGAACCGCCCCTATGTGACTCTCAAGCTTGCCGTTTCCGCCGATGGCATGATCGGCCGCAAGGGAATAGGGCAGGTGGCGATTACCGGCCCGGAGGCGCGCGCGCAGGTGCAGGCGCTGCGCGCCGAAACCGATGCCATCCTCGTCGGCATCGGGACGGCGATAGCTGATGATCCGCTGCTGACGGTGCGGACACCAGGCCTTGAGGCGCAGTCGCCCGTCCGGATCGTGCTCGATCCCAATCTGGCGCTGCCGCTGACGAGCAAGCTCGTCGAGACAGCGCGGGAAGTGCCTGTCATCGTGGTGGGGAGTGAAGAGGTATCGCCGCTGGGGTCGGAGGAAGGATTACCCCCCTCTGCCCTGCCGGACATCTCCCCCACAAGGGGGGAGATCGGCGAGGGGCACGATCCGAGTTCCCCAGCCTCTATCGGCGATGAGTCTACCTCGAGCGGCGATGTAGGGCAGAGAGCGGGCTCCCAGTCAATCTCCCCCCCTGTGGGGGAGATGTCCGGCAGGACAGAGGGGGGTGCCGCACCCACCGACCGCACCGACATGGACTCACGCCGCGCCACTCTCGAAGCCGCCGGCGTCGAAGTCGTATATTGCAATCCCTATCACCCGGAAGTCCTTCTGCCGGCACTTGCCACGCGCGGTATTTCTTCGCTTCTGGTCGAAGGCGGCGCAAAGACCGCAAAGCTTTTCCTCGAGGCAGGTCTCGTCGACCGCATCCAACTCTATCAGGCGCCTGTCGTCATCGGCGAGGGCGGTATTGACTCTCCGTTGCAGGCAACCGACATACCATCCGGTTTTGCCCACAGGGGCACCTATATATTCGGCGCGGATCGGCTGGATGAATACGAAAGAGAAAACTGATGTTCACCGGAATTGTCACTGATATCGGTACGATCGAATCTATTTCGCCGCTGAAGGAAGGGATCAAGCTTCGGGTCGTGACAAATTACGATCCGGCGACGATCGATATGGGCGCTTCGATCTCGCATTCCGGCATCTGCCTCACGGTGACCGGCCTGCCGCAAGAGGGCAGCAACGGCCGCTGGTTCGAAGTGGAAGCATGGGAAGAGGCGCTGCGCCTCACCACTGTTTCGACGTGGCAGACGGGCAGCCACATCAATCTCGAGCGTTCGCTGAAGATCGGCGATGAGCTTGGCGGCCACATCGTCTCTGGTCATGTCGACGGCAAGGCGGAGATCCTGTCGGTAACGGAGGAGGGTGATGCGACGCGTTTTCGCCTGCGCGCTCCCGCTCATCTCGCCAAATTCGTGGCACCCAAGGGTTCGATTGCGCTCGACGGCACGTCGTTGACCGTCAATGCTGTCGATGGCACTGATTTCGACGTGCTCTTGATCCGCCACACGCTCGAGGTCACTACGTGGGGCGAACGTAAGGCTGGCGACTTCGTTAACTTCGAGGTCGATACGATGGCGCGCTACGCCGCCCGCCTTGCTGAGTTTCCTGCAGCATCGGCTTGATGTGTGGATTCAAAAATTAGCGCGTTCGAATGGACGCACGGCGCGCTAACGCGAAAACTGAATGATCGGCCCGTTATAGTCCGTCCGCGCGATTTCCTTGAAGCCGAGTTTTTCGGCGACCTTCAGCGATGGGGCGTTATCCGGACTGATGATGCAGGTCATCGGCCGCCCCGGAAATTGCGCCTCGCCCCAGCCGATGATCGTCTCCAGCGCCTCGGTCGCATAGCCTTTGCCGTGGGCTGACGGCATTAGCGCCCAGCCGACTTCCATCGTGCCTTCGATCGACGGCTGCATCTCCCGTTTCGCTTCGAGAAAACCCGCTTCGCCGATGAAACGGCCGCTTTCCTTTTCTTCGATCGCGAGGAAGCCGAAGCCCATATGATGCCACATACCGGCAAGGCGCAGCAGGCGCGACCAGCTCTGTTCGCGGGTGGAGGGTACGCCGCTGATAAAGCGCACGACATCCTCGTCGCGCCAGAGTTCGAAATGCGCGTCGAAATCGTCGAGCCGATGCGCGCGCAGGATAAGCCGCCTGGTTTTCAGTGTTGGAATATCGATCATGAAAGGGCGCCCTAAAATGGCATATCAAAAGCCGGGTTCGCCGTCCCAGTAGTCGAGCG
Source organism: Rhizobium sp. BK650 (assembly GCF_014195325.1). Lineage (GTDB taxonomy): Bacteria > Pseudomonadota > Alphaproteobacteria > Rhizobiales > Rhizobiaceae > Rhizobium. Next base: position 289,176 of record NZ_JACIBK010000004.1, read on the forward strand.
CATCCTCTCCCCTGCCGATATGGCGGAAGGAGCTGCCGTCCCGATTGGTCTTGGCGAGAAACTTGCCGGAATCAGGATATTCGCAGATCTCGGTCTTCGCTTTGGTCGATAGACCCAAATAGATCAGCGGCGTCGAGCCGGTATTGATGATCTGATGCGCGGTCTCCGGGCCACCCGCCGGCGCGCCGAGCACATCGCCTTTCTTGATTGGGTAGCGCTGATCGCCAAAGCGATATTCGCCCGTGCCTTCGATAATGTAAAAGAGCTCGTCTTCGACATGATGATTGTGGAAGGGGCAGCCGGATTTGCCTGGAGGCACTTCGTTATAGCTGATGCCGAGATTGGCAAGCCCGAGATCTTTTCCGAAAGACTTGTCACGGCTTTCGAAAAACTGTCCCTTTGTCCAGTGATCGAGGGAGAGATCGGCCGTATTGATGACCGGTTTTGGGTTCGTTGCCATGGGGCTCCTCCGCTTTTTGCGAGAAGACAATCCTATCTGACTGGAAATGCAACTAGAATTTCAAGGAAAATGGCAGCATGGGCGGTGGGAGTCAGCCGTCCATGCTTGCCTCCATAGTTGGCAGCCTTAGCGAACGTAGAACGTAATGCTGCCGTCGGCCGCCTGCTCGGCGTTCACGACATTGCGGATATTGACCCCATCATTGTTGAGCTTGTGTGCCAGCGACTTATTGGCGTCGATAGAAGCCTGGATCGCGCGGACATCGCTTTGCGACCGTTGAGGGGCGGAACGCGGGCCGGTATCCTCGTCGTCGAGATTACGCCAGTTGTAGAAATATTGAACGTTGAAGTCATTGCCCTGAAAAGTGCGAAGCGTCTGCTCGATACCTTGGGCGGTATTCATGCCGAGGCTTTCAGCCCGGCTGACGCCGGCAAATGCAAGGGAGGAGAAAGCGGCGGCAATAGCGATTTTAGCAACACGGTTCATGGTGATATCCTTTCGTCTGCTGTGCGGCAGCTGTCGATGCTGGGGATCGTCTGCGTTACGACTTCGATTTGGCGCTGCAGCATCGAGCTTTCAATGACGTAAGACACTGAAAAGACATTAAAAATTGTTCATGAAACCTGCCTCGGATTTGCCGTTTTCCCGTCCTCCGGCGGGGCGTGTTTTTCATGGCATTGCGCCTGACAACGCCTGGCTTCGCTATCCCATTGCAGATATTTTGCCTTTCCTTTCAGAGCGCCACCCGAATTTGCTTGCCATTCGTTCGAAGGCATGTTTTGACCGCGGCCTGCCCGAGTGGAAAATGCCCCTCCAAACGAAGGTGAACCATGCCGAAAGAGACCGCTCCCCATATTTTGATCGTCGAAGCGCGCTTCTATGACGACATGGCCGATGCTCTTCTGGAAGGCGCGACCTTCGCGCTCGAAGAAGCTGGCGCCACTTTTGACGTCGTCACCGTGCCCGGTGCGCTGGAAATTCCGGCGGCGATTGCCATGGCGCTCGATGGCGCGGATAATGGCGGCACGCAGTATGACGGTTTCGTTGCTCTCGGCATGGTCATCCGCGGCGAGACCTACCATTTCGACATCGTTTCGAACGAGTCCTCGCGCGCCCTGATGGATCTCGCCGTCAGCGAGTCGCTTGCTATCGGCAACGGCATCCTGACCGTCGAGAACGATGAACAGGCATGGGCGCGCGTGCGCCGCTCGGACAAGGACAAGGGTGGTTTTGCCGCCCGTGCAGCTCTCACCATGATCGAGCTGAAGAAGAAGCTGGGTGCATAAAGAATGACTGACGAAAATACCGAACGACCGGTCAAGGCTGCCAACCAGCGCGGTGCGGCGCGCCTCGCGGCCGTGCAGGCTCTGTATCAGATGGATATTGGCGGTACCGGCGTTCTGGAAATCGTGGCGGAATACGAGGCTCACCGTCTCGGCCAGGAACTCGACGGTGCAACCTATCTGAAAGCCGATGCCGGGTGGTTCCGCTCGATTGTCTCGGGCGTCGTGCGTGAGCAGCTCCGCCTCGATCCCCTGATCGCCTCCGCCTTGCAGGATGACTGGGCGCTTTCGCGTCTGGATAGCACCGTCCGCGCCATCCTGCGTGCCGGCGTCTTCGAACTCCTTGACCGCAAGGACGTCCCGATCGCGGTCATCGTCACCGAATATGTCGAGATCGCCCGTGCCTTTTTCGACGATGACGAGCCGAAACTCGTCAATGCTGTTCTGGACCGCATCGCCAAGCAGGTGCGCAGCGACCAGAAGAAGTAGGCACTTAGCCGCCGAATAACCCCTCCCGTTCTTTCTGCGGTACTGCAAGGCTTTTAAAGTTGTGCAGTCTTGACGCGACGTTATCGACCACGCAATCTCCGCTCGTCTGTTGAGCGTTTCTGTGGAGAGGGCTCGATTCAGCAGCGTTCGTCGCCGGAGAAGGAGTGAGTTCCGGCTTATGGGAGGAAAGAGCGAATGACCATTCTTTTATTGGTAATCGCATGTGGCCTGCTCTCGGTGGTCTACGCCATCTGGGCAACCCGGTCGGTGCTTGCAGCCGATCAGGGCAACAGCCGCATGCAGGAGATCGCGGGCTATATCCGCGAGGGCGCCCAGGCCTATCTGACGCGTCAGTATAGAACCATTGCCATCGTAGGCATTGTTGTTTTCATTGCAGCATGGCTGCTCCTTTCCGCCACGGCCGCGATCGGTTTCCTGATCGGCGCTGTCCTCTCGGGTGCTGCCGGCTTCATCGGCATGCACGTTTCCGTCCGCGCCAACGTGCGCACCGCCCAGGCCGCATCCGTAAGCCTCAAGGCCGGCCTGGACATTGCCTTCAAGTCGGGCGCGATCACAGGCCTTCTGGTTGCCGGTCTCGCGCTGCTCGGCGTTTCCATCTATTATTATGTGCTGACCGTCATGCTGGGCCATGAAACCGGCTCGCGTGAAGTCATCGACGCTCTCGTATCGCTTGGCTTCGGCGCCTCGCTGATCTCGATCTTCGCCCGTCTCGGCGGCGGCATTTTCACTAAGGGTGCCGATGTCGGCGGCGACCTCGTCGGCAAGGTCGAGGCCGGTATCCCGGAAGACGATCCGCGCAACCCGGCAACCATTGCCGATAACGTCGGCGACAATGTCGGCGATTGCGCAGGCATGGCGGCCGACTTGTTCGAAACCTATGCGGTGACCGTCGTCGCGACCATGGTTCTGGCGGCAATCTTCTTTGCCGGCGCACCCATTCTGCATTCGGCCATGATCTATCCGCTGGCAATCTGCGGCGCCTGCATCATCACCTCGATCATCGGCACCTTCTTCGTCAAGCTTGGTCCGAACGGCTCGATCATGGGCGCCCTCTACAAGGGCCTCATCGTCACCGGCCTTCTGTCGATCATCGGTCTCGGTGCGGCGACCTCCCTGACGGTCGGCTGGGGTTCACTCGGTGAGGTTGCCGGGTTCGACGTTACTGGCACGAGGCTCTTCGTCTGCGGTCTCGTCGGTCTCGTCGTCACGGCACTGATTGTCGTCATCACCGAATATTATACCGGCACCGGCAAGCGTCCGGTTGTCTCGATCGCCCAGGCGTCTGTCACCGGCCACGGCACCAATGTCATCCAGGGCCTCGCGGTGTCGCTGGAATCGACGGCGTTACCGGCAATTGTCATCGTCGGCGGCATCCTCGCCACCTATCAACTCGGCGGCCTCTTCGGCATCGGCATTGCGGTCACCGCCATGCTCGGCCTTGCCGGCATGATCGTCGCGCTCGATGCCTTCGGTCCGGTCACGGACAATGCCGGGGGCATCGCCGAAATGTCCCACCTGCCGCCGGAAGTGCGTAAATCGACTGACGCGCTCGATGCGGTCGGCAACACCACGAAGGCCGTTACCAAAGGCTACGCGATCGGTTCTGCAGGTCTCGGCGCTCTCGTACTTTTCGCTGCCTATGCAAACGATCTGCGGTATTTCGCTTCGCATCCGGAACAGTACCCGTATTTCCAGGATGTCGGCACGATCTCATTCGATCTGTCGAACCCCTACGTGGTTGCCGGTCTGCTGTTCGGCGGTCTGATTCCCTATCTCTTCGGCGGCATTGCCATGACGGCCGTCGGTCGTGCCGCCGGCGCGATCGTCGAGGAAGTGCGCAAGCAGTTCCGTGAAAAGCCCGGTATCATGGAAGGCAGGGAACGGCCTGACTACGGCAAAGCGGTCGATCTGCTGACCAAGGCTGCGATCCGCGAAATGATCATTCCGTCGCTGCTGCCGGTGCTGGCGCCTGTCGTCGTCTATTTCGGCGTGCTCGTCATCTCCGGCTCCAAGGCATCCGCCTTTGCGGCCCTCGGCGCATCGCTGCTCGGCGTCATCATCAATGGCCTCTTCGTGGCTATTTCGATGACCTCGGGAGGCGGCGCATGGGACAATGCCAAGAAGAGCTTCGAGGATGGCTTCGTCGACAAGGACGGCGTGCGCCACATGAAGGGTTCCGAGGCCCATAAGGCTTCCGTGACGGGCGATACGGTCGGCGATCCCTACAAGGATACGGCAGGGCCTGCCGTCAATCCGGCGATCAAGATTACCAATATCGTCGCACTGCTGCTGCTGGCGATACTCGCAAGCTGAGAACAACGCTTCAAACGAATGAAAAAAACCCGCCGGATCGCTCCGGCGGGTTTTCTGTATGGGAAACAGCTTGCTTTAGCGCAGGCTGGAGGGGTTCTGCGGCGTGCCGCCGGCGCCGCCACCGAAGAGGCTCTTGGCCGCATTGGCCGCGCTGCCGCCGGACAGCATCTGCTGCAGGAAGGTAAGCTCTTTACCGCCGGTCGGCGTGACACGGGCAATCGTGTCGAACACTTTGCCGTCTTGCAGGGTGTAGTTGGCGCGGCGGGTAACGATGCCGTCCTTGTCGAAATAGATGGCGAGAATGCTCTGGTCGGTGACGCGCAGCTTCTGGTAGGCCATCGAGCGCTGGCGGCGCTGCGAGATATAATAGAAGACTTCGCCATCGAACGTTGCCGTCGTGGACGGCGTGCCGAGCGACAGCAGCACCTGTTCGCGGCTGGAACCCTCGGGCACCAGCGCCAGCGACTGCTGGTCGACGATATAGCCGCCGTTCAGCACGGTGCTCGTCTGGCAGCCTGAAAGAGCGGTGGTGGAGGCGATTATGATGGCAATGGCCGCATTGCTGAAGAATTTCATGTCAGACTTGAAATACCGTTTCTTCAACGACATCTACTCCCTTGAGTATCGATAGCAGCCATCCAAACACTGCGTGCTTCCTCCTGCAGAACCATTGTGGCCATTCCGGGGTCGAATTCTCCCGATTTGCCTCGTCGTGCACCGGAGCGCACCTGTCCCGAAACCGGCCACGAACAGCATTGCAATTCGCGCCTGCTTCGGTAAACCAGCTTTCGAAATCATGCAACAAGGCCCGGCGTCGCTCGGCGCCAAGAATGAGGCATTTCCGGAAAAAACAAATGATCTTCGGGCTCTTTGGTAAGAGAAACAGCAACCAGGCGATCATCGATCGGCAATATGCCGCGCTGACGGCTGCCGCCCGCATGCCGGAGCTCTATGAGCGCCTGAACGCGCCCGACACCGTCATGGGCCGCTTCGAGATGCTGTCGATCGCCATGATCCTGTTTTTCCGCCGCACCCGCACATCCGGGACGAGCGGCCATGAGATCGCCCAGGAAATCGTCGACGCCTTCTTTCAGGATATAGACTATTCGATTCGCGAACTCGGCATCGGCGACAACAGTGTGCCGAAGCGCATGAAGAAGCTGGCGGGCATGTTTTATGGCCGGCTGGAAGCCTATTCGAAGGCGATGGATGCCGGTGATGTTGCCGCCCTTTCCGCGGCGCTTCAGCGCAATATCTATCCGGAAGTTGCCGAGCCTGCCGACCTGAGCGGGCTGGCGGAATGGATGCTGGCGGCGGAAGCTCACTTGTCGGCCATTTCCGAAGAGGCGATCGCCACCGGCTCGGCGACGATTCCTGGGGTCGCCCGAGGAGTAGAATCATGAAAAAAGATCTGAGCGCGATTCCCTTTTCCTACCCGGTCAAGGTCGGCCATATCTCCGCCAATCCTGTCGAGGTCCGCGTCACCGCGGACAAGGACGAGCTGAAGGCGCTGGCGGAAAGCTGGAAGGTCGTATCTGTGGATAATCTCCACGCCGATCTGCAGATCAACAGATGGAAGCGCGACGGCATTCGCGTCAAGGGACGTGTGCAGGCGAAGATCGTCCAGTCCTGCGTCGTGACCCTCGAGCCGGTCGAATCCGAAATCGACGAGACGTTCGAGCAGATTTTTGTGCCTGAAAATTCCAAGCTTGCCCGCCATCCCGCAAATGATGCTGGTGAAATGGTACTCGATCCCGACGGTCCCGACCTGCCGGAGACCTTTGTCGGCGATACGATCGACGCCGGCGAGATCATCGCGGAGTTCGCAGCGCTCGCCATCGATCCTTACCCGCGCAAGCAAGGCGTGGAATTCGAGGCGCATATCGAAGATACGGGCGAGAATGATAGAAAGCCCTCCGCATTCGCTGCGCTCAAGGACTGGAAAAAGGACTGAAGCCTCTCCGGCATTTGACATAATTCAGTTGTAAGCGACGCCAAAACCGGTATTTTGGCCGAAATTTCGCCCCCTTTAGGCGAAAAAAAAGGATCAGGGACGCGTGATCAAAATATCTCTCGACCTCATGGGCGGCGACTTTGGTCCCCAGGTTGTCATCCCCGGCGCTGCCAAGGCGCTGGACAGGCATCCGGATATTTCCTTCATCTTTTACGGTATTAAGGAACAGTGCGACCCGGTTCTGGCGAAGTTTCCCAAGGTCAGGGAGCGCTCCGTCTTTCATGATTGCGAGCTTGCCGTCACCATGGAAGAGAAGCCAAGCCAGGCGCTTCGCCGTGGCCGTTATGTCTCTACGATGTGGCGCACCATCGAAGCAGTGAAGTCGGGCGAGGCTGATGTCGCCGTTTCTGCCGGTAATACCGGTGCGCTCATGGCAATGGCCAAGTTCTGTCTGCGCACGATGGCCAATATTGAACGCCCGGCAATCGCCGCCATCTGGCCGACGATAAAGGGCGAGAGCATCGTGCTTGATGTCGGCGCCACGATCGGCGCCGATTCCCAGCAGCTCATGGATTTCGCCCTCATGGGTGGCGCCATGGCGCGTGCACTCTTCGAACTTGATCGCCCGACTGTCGGCCTGCTGAATGTCGGCGTAGAGGAAATCAAGGGTCAGGAAGAGGTCAAGGAGGCCGGTCGCCTGCTGCGGGAGGCTAATCTCGATTCGCTCGAATATTTCGGCTTCGTCGAAGGCGACGATCTCGGCAAGGGTACTGTCGATGTCGTGGTGACGGAAGGCTTTTCCGGCAATATCGCGCTGAAGGCGGCTGAAGGTACAGCCCGGCAGATCGGCGCCTACCTGCGCGCCGCCATGTCGCGCACGCTGCTTGCCCGCATCGGCTATCTCTTCGCCAAAAGCGCCTTCGACATGCTGCGCGAAAAGCTCGATCCGAGCAAGGTCAATGGCGGGGTGTTTCTTGGCCTCAACGGCATTGTCATCAAAAGCCATGGTGGGGCGAATGCCGAAGGCATAGCCGCGGCCATCGAAGTCGGTTATGACATGGCCAAGAACGGCCTGACCCAGAAAATAGAAAACGATCTCAAGAAATATCATGCCAAGCGGCTGCCCCCGATGGGGCCGGAAGCCGCGTGAGCAACGGGGTTCAAGCAATATGATCCGATCAGTGGTTCGTGGTTTCGGGGCAGCGCTGCCGAAACGCGTGATGACCAATCGCGAAATGGAAGGTATCGTCGACACGTCGGACGAATGGATCGTCCAACGAACCGGCATCCGCCAGCGCTACATTGCCGGTGATGACGAAACCACGGCGTCGCTCGGCGAGACGGCCGCGCGCGCAGCCCTCGCGAATGGCGGCCTGACGCCCGATGATATCGATGTGATCATCTGTGCTACTTCGACGCCTGACAACACCTTCCCGGCGACGGCCGTCAATATCCAGAACCGCCTCGGCATGGCGCATGGCTTCGCCTTTGACGTCCAGGCTGTCTGCACCGGCTTCGTTTATGCGGTCACCACTGCCGACGCCTATATACGCGGTGGCCTTGCCAAGCGCGTGCTCGTCATTGGTGCCGAGACCTTCTCGCGCATTCTCGACTGGAATGACCGCACCACCTGTGTGCTTTTCGGTGACGGCGCCGGCGCGATCGTGCTGGAAGCAGCCGAAGGCGAGGGGACGACGGCAGACCGCGGCGTGCTGACCGCGCACCTGCGCTCCGATGGCTCTCACAAGGACAAGCTCTACGTCGACGGCGGTCCGTCCTCGACGGGTACGGTCGGCAAGTTGCGCATGGAAGGCCGCGAAGTCTTCAAATATGCCGTGGGCATGATCACCGACGTCATCCAGGCGGCTTTCGATGCGACCGGGACGACCTCTGAGGACCTCGACTGGCTGGTTCCCCACCAGGCCAATCGCCGTATCATCGACGGTTCGGCCAAAAAGCTGAACATTGCCCTGGAAAAGGTTGTCGTCACTGTCGATCTTCACGGCAACACGTCCGCGGCCTCCATTCCGTTGGCACTAGCGACGGCTGCCGGCGATGGACGCATTAAGAAGGGCGACCTCGTGATGCTGGAAGCCATGGGCGGAGGCTTCACCTGGGGCGCAGCTCTGCTGCGCTGGTAGGCACGAATCCTAAAAAACTAGCGTCAAACAAGAGCTTGACCGTAAGGCGCAAGACAAATACTCTTTGGGCGCTTTCACAAAATATTTTCTATTGGGCGGGGAAACCATGACCGGAAAGACAGTGACGCGAGCAGACCTGGCGGAATCCGTTTTTCGAAAGGTCGGTCTCTCCCGGACGGAATCTGCTGAGCTCGTTGAGACGGTCATCGACGAAATCTGCAATGCCATCGTACGCGGCGAAACCGTCAAACTCTCCTCCTTTGCGACCTTCCAGGTGCGCGACAAAAACGAGCGCATCGGCCGCAATCCCAAAACCGGCGAGGAAGTTCCGATTTCGCCCCGCCGCGTCATGACCTTCAAGGCCTCGAATGTGCTGAAGACGCGCATTCTCAAATCCCATATTGCCCGCAAGGGCAAAGCCAAGCCGCAAAACCCTGCTGCCTGATCATCTTTCTCCTGTTGAACGGAATTTTTGCTGCAAAGGCCTTACGGCTGTGCGCAACGCGAAGACGTGACTTGAATTCGCGGCTCCAAACCGTTGAAATATGATGAGTCGCCGTTTGGATCGATCCGCGAGGTCGCGTAGCAGTATGACGTTGGACAAGAGCCCGGATGCCTTTCGCACCATCAGCGAAGTTGCTGATGATCTCGACCTGCCGCAGCATGTGCTGCGCTTTTGGGAAACCCGCTTTCCGCAGATAAAGCCGATGAAGCGTGGTGGTGGCCGGCGTTATTACCGGCCGGAAGATGTCGATCTTTTGAAAGGCATTCGCCATCTTCTCTACGATCACGGCTATACGATCAAGGGTGTGCAGAAGCTCTTGAAGACAAACGGCAACAAGTTTGTCGTCGCGGTCGGGCACGGCGATTTGGCAAGCGTCGAATCTCTTGCTGCCAACGTGAACGATACGGTCGCAGGCGAACCGCGCGTCGCTATGGCTGAGGAGGACCAGATTGTCGGTCGCGCCAAGCCACCGATCACGCGCCGGTTCTTCAATTTCGTCAGCGGCGAGGATGACCAGCCGGAAATCTCGATCGGCAAGTCGAGTATCGGCAAGGAGGATCGTGCGCTTCTCCAGGAAGCGCTTTACGATCTCCTGGAGTGCAAGCGCCTGCTCGATCAGGTGCGCTAAGCACATATCGCGCAAGGGGGCACAACCGCTTGCGCGATATGTGTGAAACAGAGGCAAGCGGATCTGAAAGATCACGTTTCGCTTCAGGCCTGCCTGCCTTCAGCACTTTTTACTCTGATAGCTGTACTGGCGGGAGGCCCGGGAGAAGCCTCATCGCCTTGCCGAAAGCCTATTCCAGAACCTGAATGATACGGTGCGTCTGCGGCTCGACGATCACGCGGCGTTCGTTGATGACTGTATATCCATAGCCGTTCATATCGGGGACGGGGTGGATTTCCACAGTATCGGGAAGCGTGGCGCCGACGGTAACGTCGCCGTCATAGACGATGGAAGGAGCGTTCTGCTCCATGACATAGGTGCGTACTTCCCCCGGAAGAACCACGGTCGAACCGGTCTGTGCGGGCTCGGTGACGATGACGCTGCTCTGCGCGAGGGCGGAACCTGCGGTCATGATGAGGGCGGCTGCGGCCACCACGGTGTTGCGCATGAATATTCTCCTTTTCAACCAGCCTCGGACAGAACGCCAGCCATGCTTCATAGTTCCCCCCCGGCTGCGCCCGCGGAGGTGGAGCGTTCGTCGATTTTCCGGTTACGACTGTGAGGAAGACATTGACCATTTGTTAACCATGGGCATCGTTTGTTCATGATGAACGACATCGGGGTTGTTGATTCGCAAATTCGTCGCGCTCTGTCCCTCCAGGCAGAGATTAAAAATACGATACCAACGGCCAGGATATGCATTTTCTGAAGACGATATCGGTGGTGGCCGTTGCGGCCATGATGGCCGGCTGCACGTCGACAGGTGGAGTGCACCAGCCGGCTGGGCCTGAGGCTGTGGAGCCGGAACGGGCGCTTGTCCTACCGCCCCCCGGAGGGCCGTCGATCGTCAGCGTCGTTGAGCGAAAGCGTGGAAATGGCGTAGAACAGACGATCTCGCTCTTCACCTCTTCATCGGTTCAGGGCCAGAATTTCTTGAAGGTGCAATTTCTCGGCGCGTCCGCCGCCAATCCCGGCGTCGGCAACGATTCCTACAGGACGATCCGCGAAGGGGATATCGCCCGGGAGATGGCGCGTTCTGTCCCCGGTGTGCCGATGGCAACGTCAGCTACCTTCCTGCAGAATAGTTACGGTCCCTTTGGTTATGCTTCCGGCCGAAGCCGAGCCGGCGATACCTGCATCTATTCTTGGCAGCAGATTCGCTCCAGCCAGTCTGCGCACACGCAAGGACGCAACTTCGGCATGATCCAGATCCGCCTGCGCCTCTGCGATACCCGCGCCACCGAGCGCCAGCTTCTCGGTATCGTCTACGGCTACACCGTCATCGGCACTTTCGATGGCGATATCTGGAATCCCTATGGCGCTCCGCCGCCGGCCAATCCGACGCTCGGCCAGACCGGCGCGCCAATTTATCCCGACGAGGGCGGCTACCGCCCGAATACCATGCCGATCGGTTATGAGCCTGCTCCGGCTATGGTCGGCCAGTCCCGGCCTGCGGCCGCGCGTCGCGCGCAGCCGCAGGCCGCAACGGTGGCGCCGGTGTCGCAATCCCCCGTCGGACCCCGCGTGCCGCTGCCGAATGACGACACGCAGACGAATGCGATAGAGCCCTCGGAAGAAGCGCCGGCAATGATCCAACAAACGGCAAGGCCGATCGGTGTGACCGTGCCTTCGCCTGATTGCATAGGCGATGCGGCCATGACGGCCGCCTGCCGGAAATAGCAAATATGCCCTAAATGCGCCGGAGCGCAGAGGGCGAGCCATTTCGAAGGAACGTTCCATGCGCAAGGCCGGCAATGTTATCATATGGGCTCTGGTCTCGCTCTGCGTGATCGCCCTGATCACGCTGCCCGTCAATTTGCAGACCCAGCTCATCGCCAGCATCACCGTGGTCACGCTCATGGCACTTATCAAAGTATTGAAGGGGGAGGGCACATGGCGTTTGGTAGCGCTCGCCTTCGGTACGTCCATCGTGCTGCGCTACGTCTACTGGCGCACGACCAATACGCTGCCGCCGGTCAACCAGCTCGAAAACTTCATCCCCGGCCTGCTGCTCTATCTCGCCGAAATGTACAGCGTAATGATGTTGGCGCTGTCGCTCTTCATCGTCGCCACGCCATTGCCGCCGCGCCAGTCACGTGCTGCCAAGCTTGAGCGCTTCCCGCATGTCGATGTCTTCGTCCCCTCCTATAACGAGGAGGCCGGCCTGCTGGCCAATACGCTCGCCGCCGCCAAGGCGATGGACTACCCCGCCGACAAGCTGCATGTCTGGTTGCTGGATGACGGGGGTACCTTGCAGAAGCGAAACTCCGGCAAACTGATCGAGGCGCAGGCTGCCGCTGCCCGCCACGCAGAACTCAAGCAACTCTGTATCGATCTCGACGTCAATTACCTGACGCGCGACCGCAACGAACATGCAAAGGCTGGCAATCTCAATAATGGCATGCAGCATTCGAGCGGCGAATTGATCGCTGTTTTCGATGCCGACCATGCGCCGGCGCGCGACTTCCTTCTGGAGACTGTCGGCTATTTCGACGACGACCCCAAGCTCTTCCTGGTCCAGACGCCGCACTTCTTCATCAATCCGGACCCCTTGGAGCGCAACCTGCGCACTTTCGAAAAGATGCCGAGCGAGAACGAAATGTTCTACGGCATCATCCAGCGCGGCCTCGACAAGTGGAACGCCGCCTTCTTCTGCGGCTCGGCGGCAGTCTTGAGCCGCCGCGCGTTGCAATCCACGAACGGCTTCAGCGGCATCAGCATCACCGAGGATTGTGAGACCGCTCTTGCTCTTCACGGTGCCGGCTGGAACAGCATCTATCTCGACAAGCCGCTGATCGCGGGTCTGCAGCCGGCGACTTTTGCAAGCTTCATCGGCCAGCGCAGCCGCTGGGCGCAGGGCATGATGCAGATCCTGCGGTTCCGTTTCCCGCTGCTCAAGCGGGGGCTCTCGCTGCCGCAACGCCTCTGCTACATGTCTTCGTCGTTGTTTTGGCTGTTCCCGTTCCCGCGTACGATCTTCCTATTCGCACCGCTCTTCTATCTCTTCTTCGATCTGGAAATCTTTACGGCCTCCGGCGGCGAATTCCTCGCCTATACGCTCGCCTACATGATCGTGAACCTGATGATGCAGAACTATCTCTACGGATCGTTCCGCTGGCCATGGATTTCCGAGCTCTACGAATATGTGCAGACGGTGCATCTCTTGCCGGCAGTCGTCTCGGTCATGCTCAATCCGCGCAAACCGACCTTCAAGGTCACCGCCAAGGACGAATCGATCGCAGTCAGCCGCCTGTCGGAAATCAGCAGGCCCTTCTTCGTCATTTTTGCAGTGCAGATCGTCGCCGTCGCAATCACCATCTTCAAAATCTATGCCGAACCTTACAAGGCGGACGTCACCCTCGTCGTCGGCGGCTGGAACATCATCAATCTCATCCTTGCCGGCTGCGCGCTCGGTGTGGTTTCGGAGCGTGGGGAAAGGGCGTCTTCGCGCCGCGTGCGCGTCAATCGTCGCTGCGAATTCGGCGTCGGCGAAGAGTGGTATATGGCCTCGATCGAGGATGTTTCCGTCCACGGCGCGCGCCTGCACATCTTCAGCAAGCATTTCGATCAGGTGCAGGTCGGCGCGCTCGGCCAGATCCGCTTCCGCCCCTATAGCGGCGCCGATCTCGAAACGCTTCCGCTCGTTGTCCGAAACATCGAACCGACGGGCGATATCACCAATATCGGCTGCCAATATCAGCCCAAGAGCGCGCTGGATCACCGCCTGATCGCCGACCTGATCTTTGCCAATTCCGATCAATGGATGCAGTTTCAGATCTCGCGCCGCCGCAATCCCGGTCTTGTCAGGGGCACGATCTGGTTTCTCGGTCTCTCGCTTTACCAGACGAGCCGTGGCCTGGTCTATTTCTTCCGGAGCATGCGTCCGGAGCGTGAAGAGCATCGGCAGCAGCAGGCGGCAAAGGTGAACGCCGGATGAGAAAGCTCTTTGCCGCTTCCCTTTTTCTGGTCGGCACATCGGTCCTCGCTTATGCGCAGATCAGCCCGTTCGACATGTCAGGCGAGCGACCAGCAGGTGCGCCGCCGGCTGCCCCGCGCTTGACGCTGCCGGCCCAGCCTGCGCAGCCCGCGCCGGCCCCTGTCCCCGCCGTGCCGCGGACGGTTCCCCCGCAACCGGCGGCGCCTGCCACCCCGGCAAAGCCGCAAGAGCCTACGCCCGCCGCGCCGGTGAACGCCATTCCCACAGCGCCTGCGCCGGCAAGGCCTTCGGTCTCCACGCAGGCGCAGCCGCCCACGCCGCCTGCTGTCCATCCTGTCGCGGCGGCTCCGCAAACCGGCGATTCCAGACGTTATATCGTGCCTTTTTCTGAGCTCGGCCTGGTTGGCGAATACGACCGCAGGTCATGGTCGATCTATCTGACGACGGAGCAAGCGTCGGCGAAAGCGCGCCTTACCTTTACCTATCAGAACGCCATCGTCGTCGCGCCTGAGGCGTCAACGCTGACCGTGTTCATCAACAACCGTATCATCGGGCAACGGCAGGTTGGCTCGCCCGACAGCCCGTCGGCGGTCAGCTTAGAGATTCCTCAAGGCCTGCTGCAGCCTGGCGCAAATCTCGTCACCTTCGAGGCAAATCAGCGTCACCGCACGGATTGCAGCATCGACTCCACCTATGAGCTCTGGTCGAACGTCGATCCGGCGGGCACCTATCTGAGTTTTACCGGCAGCGATGCAAGCCAGCTTTCCGGGACGGATGCGATCCGCGCCATCGGCGTCGATGGCGCCGGCAGGACGGAGTTCAATCTGGTCGTTCCGGCGATGGAGCAGCCCGGCACCACCAAACCCCTCCTGCGTCTGGCGCAAGGCCTATCGCTCCTGAGCGGCATGCCCAACCAGACTTTTGGGTTCAGCGCCGACACAGTGCCGGCAGGCGGTCCTGGCAAGATGGCGGTGCTTGTCGGCACTGCGGCTGAGCTGCGGCCGATCTTCGCTGGTCTTCCCCCAGCCGCCGAAAGCGCACCACTCGCCGCCTTCGTGACGGATCCACGCAGCGGCTCACCCGTTCTGTTGATCAGCGGTCCATCCTGGCAGGCAGTCTCGACAGCGATCGACACCATCGTCTCTCCGACCGATCGCGCCCCTGAAGCACGCCGCGATGTGCTGACCACGCAGCGCTGGACAGCACCCGACGCACTACTTCTTTTTGCCGATACGCGCATTCCGCTTTCGCAGCTCGGCATACGCACCGTCGATTTTTCCGGCCGCCGCTTCCGCACCAGCTTCAATATCGCCGTGCCGGCAGATTTTTATGCCAATTCCTATGGCGAGGCGAAAATCCTGCTCGATGCGGCCTATTCCAGCCAAGTGCTCCCAGGCAGCCATGTCGACATCTACGTGAACGGCAATATCGCCTCAACCGTACCGATCGCGACGACCAATGGCGGTATCTTCCGCCAGCTTCCGATCCGCGTAACTATGCGTCACTTCAAGCCCGGCCTGAATTCCGTCGCGATCGAAGCCGTTTTGATGACCGCGGACGATGCCGCTTGCGCCCCTGGCACAACGGCGTCGCAGACGCCGCGTTTTGCACTGTTCGACACGTCTGAGTTTCACATGCCGGATTTCGCCCGCGTCGGTCAGCGCCCGAACCTAGCGGCGATGGCCGGCACATCCTATCCATATGGGCGCAGCGCCGAACCGACGCCGCTGTTCATCGACCGAACCGATGCCGACACTCTTTCGGCGGCAGCAACCCTGCTTGGCCAACTCGCCATCGCGGCCGGTCATCCGATCGCAATCGAAACCGTCGCTT
Organism: Rhizobium sp. BK650; assembly: GCF_014195325.1. Lineage (GTDB taxonomy): Bacteria > Pseudomonadota > Alphaproteobacteria > Rhizobiales > Rhizobiaceae > Rhizobium. The sequence continues at coordinate 304,779 of NZ_JACIBK010000004.1, forward strand.
CGCCAGGCGTGATCGGTGACCGCAACGCCATCTTCATCGGCTCGATTTCGCAAATGCCGGCAACAGTGCTTACTCAGGTCAATGTCGCAACGGCCAGCCAGGCCTCCTGGCGGCCGGTGACGGATTCGCAGCCGACGGAAATCGATAACGGGAAGGCGCTGGAGGAATGGCGTTCGCGTATCACCGGCGGCGCGATACAGGGGCGCATAGAAGCGCTTCGCGAATGGCTGCGCCGCAACTTCGACATCACTGCTGCCTCATTGCAGTTCGTACCAAATGCCGAACAGGTATTCACGCCGTCGAATGCAGCGACCTTGATGATCGCTCAAGGCAAGAGTCCCGATGGCGGTGGCGCCTGGACCCTGGTCACGTCGCCGTCGGCCAAGGACCTGCGCGAAGGGCTGAATGCGCTCACCGCTCAGATGAATTGGCCGCAGATATCTGGCCATATCACCACTTATTCCAGCCGTACCGGCAAGATCGAAAGCGTGCCGGTCACGCGTTTCGATTTCGTGCCCACAGAGGGTCTCTCGATAGCGAACTATCGGCTGATCGCGGCGAACTGGCTTTCCACCAACATTCTTTCCTATTCTTTCCTTTTGGTTGTCCTGTCGCTGCTGATTGGTCTCGCTACTTCGAGAATGCTCTCAAGGCTAGGCAGGTCGAAATGAAGGGCTGGGCCACCCTCTTGTTGGCAGGCACGATGATGCTGGCGTTCGCCGGCAAGCCTGCCTTTGCCCAGCAGCCGCGGATCAGCGGCGAGGCATGGGCAGCCTATAAAGCGAAATTCCTCGATCCGAGCGGCCGCATCGTCGACAACGGTAACGGCAATATCAGCCATAGCGAAGGCCAGGGCTATGGCCTGCTGCTTGCCTACCTCGCAGCAAGCCCGGCCGATTTCGAGCAGATCTGGTATTTTACCCGCACAGAACTGCTTCTGCGCGATGACGGCCTTGCCGTCTGGAAATGGGATCCGTCCGCCACCCCTCATGTGACTGACAGCAACAATGCTTCCGATGGCGACATACTGATTGCCTATGCGCTTGCGCTGGCGGGCTCTGCCTGGAACCGCGCCGACTATATCACCGCGGCCACCCGAATGGCGCAGTCGACGCTGTCGGAGACCGTGGTCGATTTCGCCGGCCGCACTTTGCTGATGCCCGGTGCGGAAGGCTTTTCTGGTGCGGATCGTGATGATGGTCCCGTCATCAACCCATCCTATTGGGTCTATGAAGCGCTTCCCGTCATGGCGGCGCTTGCACCTTCCAATCAGTGGCAGAAACTTGCCGATGACGGTCTCTCACTGCTCAAGGCCATGCAGTTCGGCCCGCGCAAGCTGCCCGCCGAATGGGTGAGCTTAAAGCGTCAGCCGCAGCCGGCCGAAGGCTTCGATGAGGAGTTCGGCTACAACGCGATCCGCATCCCACTCTATCTGGCCCGAGGCGGCGTGTCCGACAAGGCACTGCTGACGCGCCTGAAAGAAGGCATGACTGTAAATGGCGTAGCAGCTACCATTGATCTCTCCACCGGGCGGCCGAAGACGGAGCTTTCCGACCCCGGTTATGAAATTGTTAACCACGTTGTGGCCTGTGTATTGGACGGAACCAAGCTTCCGGCCGAAGCGCTGCAATTTGCGCCTGCCTATTATTATCCATCAACGCTTCAGCTTCTGGGGCTGGCCTATGTCGGGGAGAAGCATCCAGAGTGTCTGTGAAATCTTCTCTCGTGGCGGTCACGGCAGCGGTTTTCGTGGCGACTCTCATCACGGCGCTGAAGGACCGCGAAGCCTTGCAGGAAAGTTTCGGCTTTGGTGCCAGGACGCCCGAACTGATGATGATGGGCCGCGTCAAGGGCCCGGATAGCGACAACCAGCCTGTTGACGTGCAGACCGTGTCGGATCGAATTCAGGCGGCGACCCAGGTCAATTCCTCCGAGCAGACCCAGAGCGTCGCTCAGACGACCCAGCCTCCGGCAACTCCGTCTCCAACGAGCCAGGCGCAGAGCGCGCCCGTCCAAACAGCGCCGGCTCCGGTTCCGGTCGTCCCGCCGGCTACGACATTGACGGCGGGTGCCGCTACGACATCCAGCAACCCTCCACAGACTAGCGCGGCGGAGCAGCCGGTCGTTGATGAAAGCGCCCTTCGTTATTTCGCGACCCGAGGCGACAAGGTTCGTCTGCAGGCGGAAATCTCCCGCCTTCAGGCGCTCTATCCGAACTGGGTGCCGCCTGCCGATCCGCTCGCTATCCCACAAAACGGTGACCGGCAGCTCGAAAACATGTGGCGGCTTTATTCGGAGGGCCGGTACGCCGAGCTGCGCAAGGCGATCGCCGATCGTCAGGCTGCCGAAAGCGGCTGGCAGCCCCCGGCGGACCTGCTCGACCGTCTCGATGTGGCCGAATCCCGCGCCCGACTGATCAACGCCTCCGATCTCAAGCAATATGCGACCGTCGTCAATATCGCGGCTGAAACGCCGAGCCTGCTGACCTGCGCCGAGATAGATGTGCTCTGGCGTGTCGCCGAAGCATTTATTGGGACGAACAGGCAGCAGCGCGGGCAGGATGCCTACACCTACATCCTGAAGAATTGCACCGAGCCGGCCGAACGTTTGGCGACCGTCCAGAAGGCGGCTGCTCTTCTTCCATATGGTCCGATGCAGGCGCTGCTCTCCCTTGAAAAGCCTGCGGACGCCAATGGTGCCAGGGAATTCGACAGCCTCCGCGACGATCTTGCCCGCCGCTTTGTGGCCGATGGCAATGACGACGCCAAGCTTGACGTCGCTCCGGATTATATTTCTCGCGTCGAAAAGCTTGCCGAAGGGCGGCAGCTGCCTTCGGACGCTCTGCTGCTTGGTTGGTATCAGCTTCGCCGCAACAACGAGGCGGATGCCGAAAAGTGGTTTCGCATTGCCCACCAGAAGCAAGATTCCGCGGCTGCTTCGCAGGGGCTGGCGCTGGCTCTCATCGCCCGCAAATCACCGCAGGAAGCGGAAGATGTCATGTATAGATGGCGCGACGATTCCAAGGATGCGACCGCCACTTATCTCGCCGCGACCGCCAATCTGATGGCTTTGCAGCCGCCGGCCGATCTGAGCGAAGACGTGCTCGGCCGCATCGCTGCTGCGGCCATCGAGGAGAAATACGTCCCCACGGCCCAGCAGTTCGGCTGGTATGCCCGTTCATTGAATCAATTCCAGACGGCTGCCCGTTGGTTCGAAACGGCACTGCGCTGGAAGCCGGATGACGAACCCTCTGCCTACGGCCTTGCCGTTACCCGCCAGCAGTTGAACGACCGCGCCGGCGTTGCCGAAATCCAACGTCTCTGGGCTGGTCGTTCGCCGCGGATTGCCACGTTGAACGACATGTCTGCCGCTTCCCGAAGCAGCGCTCCATTGCCGGCCCCCAGCTCGGTAGCAGAACAACCCGGGGCAGCTCAACCTGCTGCATCCAAAGCGCAGACTGCACCGGCCGAAAGCGCTGCGGCGCTTCGGCCCCCAGCACAATTTCAATCGCAGTCGTCGCAAGTGCAGCTCCAGCCCATTGAACCGGCAAGGTCCGAGCGGGTCATGCAGACGGTCACGGTCGAACGCCGCCCGCGCCAGATTCGCGGCTGCTCCACGACCATTGATCCTGCCCGTCTCCACCCCGGCGAAGCGCTGGCGCGCGGCTGGTGCCTGATGGACATCAACAGGCCGATGGAAGCGGTGAAGGCCTTCGAGGCTGCGCTGGCAAGTCCCGTGCGTAAGGAGCGTGAGGATGCCGCTTACGGTCAGAGCCTCGCTTATTTGCGAGCCGGCCTGTCCAACAATGCTGCGGTCGCCGCCACCAGGGCACCGCAGAGCCGCGACCGCGCCTCAGAGCTGCAGGTGGCAATCCTTGCCGATCGTGCGCTTGCCGCCTTCGAAGGCCGCCGCTATCGTGAAGCGCTCATTTATCTCGACCAGCGCGCCCAGCTGCAGCAGGAGCGCGTCGATCTCATGGTGCTGCGTGGCTACAGCTACATGAATCTGAAGATGTATGGCGATGCTACACGCGTTTTCGAGGCCGCCGCCGCCACCGGCAATCGTGATGCCGCGCGCGGTCTTGCGGATGTGAGGAGCATCACTCATCCCGAGGTTAACGACTAAAGCGCATAGTGATCGTCGTTACTGCGTTTCGGCTCTTTGTTTGACAGGTATCCCCATCCTAGAGCCGCTGCACAGTTTTGCGCGAAGTGCTTCAGGTTGACGGCGCCTCTGCGCTCGGTTAGTCGCGGAGGCCTGCATTTCCGCTTCGCAAGGAACAAACTGTGTCCTCATCTCATCGCGTTCTCGACAAGGCCTACGATGCCTTCCTCTTCGATATGGACGGCACTGTGCTGAACTCCATTGCCGTGGTTGAGCGTGTCTGGAGCGAATGGGCTCTACGGCATGGGTTCGAGCCGAAGGTTTTCCTGAAGACTATTCATGGCATTCGCGCATCAGACATTATTCGTCAGTTGGGCCTTCCCGGCGTTGATCCGATTGCTGAGGCCAGGCTTCTTCTGAAGGAGGAGATGGAGGATTTCGAAGGCATCATCGAGATTCCGGGTTCCATCCGCTTTCTGAACGCGCTGCCTATTGATCGCTGGGGCATCGTCACTTCTGCGCCCATCGAGCTCGCCCGCCGCCGCATGGCGGCCGCGGGTATTCCTGTGCCGGAAATGATTGTCAGTGGCGAAGAAGTATCAGCAGGCAAGCCAAGCCCGGAATGTTATCTGCTTGGCGCCAGCCGCCTCGGGGTCGATCCCTCCCGCTGCCTGGTCTTCGAGGATGCGGTTGCCGGTATCCTTGCCGGGGAGGCCGCCGGTGCGGATGTTGCCGTTATCACCGAAACCCATGCGACGCCCTTCGAGACGCCGCACTTCACGATTTCCAACTATGCCGCTTGGCAGCCGCACCAGACGGCCGCCGGTAAGCTCGTTTTGTCCGCGATATAATTGGCGGCGGGGCTTCAGAATTTGTAGCCCACGCCGATCATGACCACATGTTGGTGGAAGTCCCCGTCGAGGCCGAGAAGATTGGCACTGCCGTAATCATTGTAGCGATATTCCAGTCGGCCGAAGATATTGTTGGTAAAGGCATAATCGACGCCTGCGCCAATCGTCCATCCCGACAGCATATCGCTGTCGCTGCCGACCGGCCCGTCGATATGCGCCTGCGCGCCCGTCCAGCCAGCCGCGCCATAGATCAGGGCGCGGTCGATCGCGTAGCCGAGCCGGGCGCGAACCGAGCCGGCCGTCTCGAGGCCAACTTCAAATGGGCTCACGTCCGATTTGTCCCAGTTGTAGGAAACGTCGCCTTCGATACCGAAGACGAAGTTATTTTCGAGCTGCCAGTTATAACCGATGAAGCCAGTGATCAGGCCACCATTCATATCTTCCGAAAAGACGTCGAAATCTCCATTGGCCCAGGTCGGCCCGCCGCCGAGACCGGCATAGAAGCCCGTCCAAGTGAAGACCGGGGTGATCTCGGCTGCCGGTGCGGCCGGAGCCTCCTCGATGGCATCGGCCGCCATCGCCGAGCCGGCGAAAAGGAAGCCGGCGACTGCGAAGAATGCGAAGCGAAGTTTCATGATTTCCCCCTGCCGCCAAGAGCGCGGCTGAAAACTCAATCAGAATCCGATTGCATCGGGCTGAAGCTCGATAAGCGCGGCATATCGCGGCTGCGGGCGAGCGACCCGCAAATCATGCGTTGCTAACGCCGTTTTCTGAGAAAGGTTCCAGAAGAGGAGACGCGGCCGGCCGGATGGGGCAAAGACCGTCAAGCCTCAAAGCTTGGTGCGATTGCCCAGGTTGTCGATCATCTGCAGCACGTTGCCATCCGTCTTGATCGTGATGCAGTTGGTCTGCTTGTTGGGGAAAAGAACGCAGATCTGCCCGTTCGAAATCTTGTAGCCGTTAGGATTACCCTTACGGTATTCATAACCGTTCGGGGCTCTCTCCAATTCGCTGGCACCCTTCAGGCGCTGACGGATCTCATTTTCTCTTGCGTTTCGGAACTGGACGTTTTCGGCGAATGCAATATGCGAGGAGGCCAATGTTGCGATCACGCCGATGAGAAGTGAGCGGCTTGGCAGCATGTGGTAAACTCCAGGCGATGGTCTGCGGGAAACTGACGAGAGTGAAATGATCAGGATTGTTCTTATTCTAGCTTTAGCAATGCTCGCCAGTAATGCAATGGCTGTCGATCCGAGAAATCCGCGTGTCAGCGAGCAGAACTACCAGGATTGTCGCCGCTTTCCCGAGCGTTGCGCCGGTGACGACCGCAACCGCAATCGCCGGGACTATTATCGCGACAACACCCGCCAGGGCTCGGGCCAATATATCTACCGCGGCGAGCGCCGCATATGGACGGATGAATCGCGCTGAGGGGCATCGCAGGCGCCGGATCTCTGCAGGGCAACTGGGTCTGCCTCCGCCGCCATCAGTCAGGGACCGAAAGGAAAAGTTTCCGGATTGCCCCCGGCAGCTTGCTGCCGGTAGAGCGGCGTCAACGCATGGGTTTCGTCGAACCACAGGAAAGCGTCGTATTGCTGGGGCAGGGAGGTTAGCATGTAGTGGCTCACGCGTTCGGTTTCCGGCCTGTAGATGACACCGATAAAACGTTGAAGCCGTTGATCGACAAGCCCGGCACGGAGATCCTGGTTGCGGTCGAAATCGAGGAAAAACCGTTCCTTTCCGGCTTGATGACACAGATACTCGTAACTCTCCGCAAGTGCTGGATTGATCCTCTTCTTCTCGGCCTGCCCGTCCCATTCGCTCGCGGCTAGAACCTCGCCGGAATGCGTGCCGCAGCCGATGAGGCTTGTCATGCCGTCGAAACGTTGCCGGCAGAGCTGGCCAAGATTGATCTCATCACGCGCAGCCGCCATATCGGCAAAGCGCGCATCTCCGATGTGGGAATTATGCGCCCACACGATCATTTTGGCGTTCGGCCCATGAAAATCGAGGAGATGTTCCACTGTTTCGGCCATGTAGGTGTCGCGCAGGTTCCAGGCTTTCGAGCCGCCATAATACATGATGCGGTAATATCGCTCTGCCGCTGCCAGGAGCCTCGCTGACTGCGTTGCGTCAAGAAAACCATCATTGTCCTCGCTTTCGCCCAAAGAGCGGGTCAGGAGTTCCTTGCACTGTTGCGATACGGCGTCCTCGCAGGATTGAAAGGCGTCAGTCAGAATTGCGCGTCCATAGGTCACTGGATTGGTCTGCCAGGGGCTGAGGCAGCCGTAGCGTTCGCGGGCGACCGCAGCAGCGTCAGGGCTGACGCGGTCGAGATAATCGATCACCATGCGGATGGACTCCGTCATGTTGTAGAGGTCGAGCCCATGAAAACGGATGGCATCCGCTCGCGATGCCTGGCGTCGGATATTTTCCGCACGCATCCACCGAACGAACCCGATAAATTCCTCGTTCTGCCACATCCAGGTAGGGAAGCGCCCGAAGGGGCGGGCCTGCGAAGGCTCTCGGCCAGCAACCAATCGATCGATGGCGGCTGCATCGGGCCAGTCGGCTTCAACCGCGATCAGGTTGAAGCCATGGCGCTCGATCAGATGCCGGCTGATCGCGGCGCGCGCATGGTAGAATTCGGCCGTGCCGTGGGTGGATTCACCGAGAAGGACGATCCGGCTGTCGGCAAAGCGATCAAACAGGCGTGTGAAGTTCTCGTCATCGACCGAAGAAAATGTCTCGGCGGTGTCTGCGATCAATTGCGCGGGTGTTCTTTCGGTCCGCGCGGCAGGCGTGTAGAGCGGATGCGTCGCGGTCCACGCATCCTCACCGATCAACGGAACAAAGAACACGCCGCCGAGATCTTCCTCTTCGAATGCATCCGCACCCGTGCGGGTGATGCGCTTGAGACGTTGTTCGTCGTTGGGGCCGACGGGGATGATCAATCGTCCGCCAAGATCGAGCTGTTCCTTCAACGAGGGTGGGACCTCAGGTGCCCCGGCCGAGACGATGATGGCGTCAAAAGGGGCGGCCTTGAGCCACCCCTTGCTGCCATCGCCGATGCGGACGTCTATATTGCCGTAACCGAGCCGGGCAAAGCGTTCTCGCGCTTGATGCGCCAGTGCTCCATGCCGTTCGACGGTGTAGACATGTCTTGCTATCCGACTGGCGACTGCGGCCGCATAACCGGAGCCGGTGCCGACTTCGAGCACCTTGTCTCCCGCATCGAGATCGGACTTCTCGATCATCAGCGCAACGATGAAAGGCTGCGAGATCGTCTGGCCCTGGCCGATGGAAAGCGGCGCGTCCTCATAGGCGAATTCCTCGAAGCCTGGATCGACGAACATCTCCCGCGGTACGATGCGCATTGCGCGGGCGACGGTTTTGTCCTGAATACCGCGGCGGATGATATGCTGCTCCACCATGCGGTCGCGGTCGCGAACTAGGTTCATGAGAGACCTCCTGTATCTGGCAAGACTGCATGGGATACTCAGATAGCGCAGTCGCCATGTGGCACGAAGCTCCGGACATCCCGGTACGCACGTTTACCCAAGCACGCGAAGAACGAGCTTCCCGCGAACATGCGTATTCTCGAGGGCTTCCTGTGCCTCTGCCGCCTGGCCGAGATCGAACGTGTTGTCGACGACGACCTTGACCTTTCCTTCATCGATCAGATCGGCGATCTCCTGCAATTGAGCGCCGCTTGGCTGGGCGGTGTAGCGTCCGACGCGGATCTTTCTCTGGGCGGCTTTTTCGGCATCAGGTTCCGTCAGAGTTGATACCAGAGCGCCACCGGGCTTGATGATGTCGAAGCTGCGCTGCTGGGTGTCGCCGCCGACGAGGTCGAAGACGAGATCGACCGGTTCGACTAGGTCTTCAAAACGCTCTTTCTTGTAATCGATGGTTTGATCGGCGCCGAGGTCTTCGACGAAGGCCCTGTCTGCGCCTGATACCGTCGTTGCGACCCAGGCGCCGCGGGCCTTGGCAAATTGGATGGCAAAGTGGCCGACGCCGCCCGCGCCGCCATGGATCAACACGCGCTGGCCGGACCGCAGGTCGCCGTGATCGAAGAGACCTTGCCATGCGGTGATGCCGGCGAGCGGTACAGCGGCGGCCGTGATTGGATCGAGCGATCTCGGTTTCATCGCGACCTCGTTTGATCCGGCGATCACGAATTCCTCGTAGCCGCCGTTTTCGGGCGACAGGAAAGCGAATACCTGGTCCCCCATCAGGAAGCCGGCAACCTCGTCTCCGAGATCGGCTATCTCACCGCACACGTCACGGCCGAGCACGTAGGGAAGTTCCTTCTCCGTTACGACAGGATATTTGCCTGCCCTTATCTTGGCGTCGACAGGATTGACGCTTGCGGCGAGAACGCGGATGACCACTTCGTGACCGGCGGGGATCGGCTCGTCGACTGTCTCGATTTTTAAGACCTCGGGACCGCCGAAGCGATGAATGCGGACCGCGCGCATCGCATTTCCTTTCATGTTGTGGGTAGGGAGGGACTTCTCGTCATTCGAACAGCATCTGCCGGAAAAGGTTCCCCCCGTTCGTCGATCAAGCTCGGTCAAGGCTGGAACTTTGGCGCCCGACCTGTGTTGGAAGCTTACGTTTGAAACATCTTCGGATTGTAGGCCGGTAAACAGGTATTGCCGGTCCTGACGGTGGGTGGAGGCCTTCATGTCATTCACACTGACGAGTTCCGCTTTCGCGGACGGGGCGGCAATTCCAAGCAAGCACACGCGGCTCGGCGAAAACATTGCACCGCCCCTCAACTGGGCCGGAGCGCCGGATGCGGCACGGAGCTTTGCGCTCATCGTTGAAGACCCGGATGCGCCGAACGGAACATTTCGCCATTGGGGCGTCTTCAACATACCGGGCGGCCGCAATGAATTGCCGGAGGGCAGCGACACGGCACCGAATGGAGGGCCCCGCTTTTGCGACAACGATTTCGGCAATGGCCGCTATGACGGCCCGCAGCCGCCCAAAGGCCATGGCATCCATCACTATCACTTCAGGCTGGCGGCGCTTGACGTCCCGAGCCTGTCAATCCCAGCCTCGGCCGGTATCCAGGCGATGTGGCGAGAGGCACGGAAACATACGATCGCCGAAACCTCGCTGACCGGCACGTTTGAACGAAAGTGACCGGTTGTCGGATTCAACTTGCTCGGCTGGTTGCCGAGCGCAGGAGGATGGATTGACTATTTATCAGCGCCTTCAAAAAGGTCAGGAAAAGCCGGGCGACCTAGTCATCAAGCTTTACCATTCCGGTGACGAGATCCGTGGTTTCGTGCGCAAGGTGACAAGGCGCGGTAAGGACGACAGCGTCTTTCCCGGCGAGGAGATGGAACCGGCGGCCGCGCTTCAAATCGCCCGCAGCCACCTGCATGGGGCCAGTGAGATCCTTATTGAATTGTCCGAAGGCGTCGAGTGGGACGCGCGATGGGGGACGTTGCATTAGAGCGCGGTGCGTCCATTCAGACCTTGGTCCGTGTCGAAAGCGCCGTAACTATGGTATCCGGCCGCTGCAGGAGTGGTTGAAGAACCAGGGGGAAAGATGCAGATATCGATCATCACCGAACTTCAGACCGCTCGGAGCAATCTTGCAACGCTCGGAGCAACCGATCGCCTTGTTCTCGTGGCGCGCGTCCACAGTTACCTGCAGGAATACCGGAACGATATTCTCGGCCATGTACCTGCAGAGCGATGCATATGGATCGAGCGCCTGATCGGATCCCTCTCGATCAAGGCTCCGCAGATCGCCTCGTTGAACAATGAGGAATTCCGATCGGTTCTTTCCGAATTCGAAAAACTCCTCGTCATGCTTCAGGACCTGACATCCTCCTGGGACGGCTCACCCTACACCATCCACTGAAACCTTCGGTCTCCTCCGAATGGCAAATGTCATTGGTTGCAGATGCAGTTAGAGTTGGATCGCTCCGTTGTCTTGGGGCGCGTCTGGCTGAGCTTATGCTCAACCCCAATTTTGGGCAGTCGGCGAGGGCCGCCAACACGATCCATCCGGCCGGCCGCCAACTCATGCCGAGTGTTTAGACTGAGATTTCAAGGGATTAAATGGTCGGGGCGACTGGACTTGAACCAGCGACCCCTTGACCCCCAGTCAAGTGCGCTACCGGGCTGCGCTACGCCCCGACCTGCCGAAACGGCTCGCTTCTGTTAGACTTTTCGGTTTTTGGACGCAAGGGAAAAATGCCGGCTCGATCATAAAACGGAACTTGTCCAATGGAATGTCTGCCAGGGAGCTTTTACTTAGCCTCTCCGGTGCTGCCAGAATCCTCAAAACCGGCGGATAACTGCCGAAAAAAGCCTGCGCGAAGCGTCAAAATCCTTGCATACGCCGATGTGCACGGAAATTCTTCCTCTACGGAGTTAAGATGGGACGGCATCTTGCCGAGATAATATAGATTTTCGGTTGCAATTTATGAGCTGATAAATTCCAGGTAAAATATTTCCTTAATATTTTGACTCAATATTCCTGCTTAATGAAGGACATTTATTACATGTGCGGTCAGATCTACCTTTGATTGAAGGCGGACGCCGATGGTATTTTCACTTCTTGACGTTTTGAACTGAATTTTATTCGCAATTTTGTTCTTGAACGTGTAAGCAAGGAAAATAGCAGGCAAGCGTAGTTTGGGCATATGATGATCGACAGTAACAGGCAGGATTGCCGGCAGGCCCTTGCGGCTGCGTTTAGGGCCCTTTCCGACGAGGCCGTGAAAGCCGGCTGGCCGGAAGGTGAGGTTGCCCTCGCCCTTGCAGAGCTTGCCGAAGCGCATGTGGCCGAGGTTGGCGCCAAGGCGATCGTCGAGGGCTTCTACCACTCGCAGTTTTACGCGGCGGGTGGCCGACTGAAATTCTGAACTGAATCTGACGCCCCGCCAATCCTCACAAAGCAGACCAGCCGTCAACCATGCGACGCGTCGGGCTTCTCAACCGCTTGCTGTATCGAGGCAGTGCTGCAGGACTATGTGGTATTCGCCGGCGACGCTCAACCAGGCATCGCTTGAGATCTTCGCGACAATGAAGCTGCTGCTTGGAGATCTGATCCTTACGGGCGAGGGAAAGCGTTTCATCCACTTTCCCTCTGATCCACACACACTCCCGCGCGGCCCGCAACGCGCGAGGCACGAAATTGTTCCCCAGAAATTTGATTGCGCGATTGCTAAAATTTTTGGCTACGCGCATAATGCTGATAAAGCTGGCAGGGAGGGCGTCGGCTGCGCAACAATGACGGTGCGTTGTGCCCTCTAAGGGAAATGTGGCGCGATGTTGAAATCGTCAGTTCACCCCCAGGATTTACCGCTCTTTTCGGAAGATATCGACCTGCTGTCGCGGGTTCTGATCCGGGTTTGCGATGACAGCGGCATCGCTCCTCGCACGCCCGAAGCCGATCGGATCGGCGCGGCACTCATACAGCTTTACAGGCAGGGCGTGAAGGATAGCGGCAAGCTGACCATTCTCGCCAAGACCTATCTCTGAAGCTCAGTTTCGCCCGATACGGACACCGTTTTGGCGATGCCTCCGGTTCGCTCCCTTCGTCGAAGAGATAGTCAGGACAGACGCCCCAAACCGCTCGACAGGACAGGCAAAAGGCCTGATCTCGTCAATCGTCGTTGGCTGCGTTGAGGTTTTCAGGCCGGATGCCGTCATCGCTGGAACTGCGGGCGCGCAGGCGTATGCCAGGACCCCCCTCATCCTGATTGCCGCTGGCGATGAAGACAATGCCATGGGCCTCTAGCGTGTTGCGCACATCGATCATGGCGCGCGTCTCGCCCGCCCAGTCGCCCTTTTCGAGCGCTGCAACCGTTTCGACGGAAAGTCCTGCATGAGCTGCGAGGTCCTCGATGCTCATGCCGATCATGGCGCGTGCGCCGCGTATCTGTGGCCCTGTGATCATGCCCGAAATCTAGCGCCTTTACCGAACTTCTCAAGTGTCTGTGAGCGGCTTGAACGCCTGTGGCGAACTTCCAGCGCCGCACAGCCCCAAACGATGCCAAACAGCAGATAGACATGCCGCCAGTGGTCGATGTCGATCACATTGCCGATCGCCGCATGGCCGAGAACGGAGATCCAGGCGACCATGAGAAAAGGTTGCCACGGCCGGTCGAGCAGCATGTTTCGGAAGCCGAGAGTGAGCGTCCAGCACAGCATGCCGACATAGCTGACGAAGCCGAGCCAGCCATAGGTGGTCAGCGATTTCAGCCAGATATTGTGCTCGTCTTCCGGAAACATAGTGCCGAAAACCAGTGGTCCTATACCAAGCGGCCGTTCCATCATCATCTGGAAGCCGATGCGATGGCGGTCGAAGCGGCCGAGATGCTCGCCGTCATATTGCTGTACGAGCTGGGCGCGAGCCGAGAAGAGCGCGCTGACTTTGGGAACCTGCAGTGCGACCAGCAGCGAGGCCGCCATCAGGATGATCGCGCCGAGCGACAGCACCAGCACCCTGAGGCGAAAAGAACCGCTGCGCTCCTTTAGCAGCATGATGAAGATCAGCATCACCACGCCAAAGGCGAAGAGGCCCCAGGCCGCGCGCGAGAAGGAGAGGAAGATGCCGAGCGCCAGGATGAGCAGCGCGCCCGCCTTGATAGGTGAAGTTCTGAGGCTGCCGGCAAGAATACCGTGGACGAGGTAGAGCCCCGGAGGCACGAGGAACGGGCCGAAAACGTTGGGATCCTGGAAGGCGCCCTTGGCGCGGTCGTAAAGCGTGAAGACTTCCGAGCCCGGAAAGGCGTGGAAATAGCCGAGGATGCCGAGCAGGGACGTGATGACCGCCGCAAAGCTCCAGGCATTGAAGATCAGCGGCAGCCGCTTGTGGCTGTCCTCGATGATCGCGGCGTAGAAGATGGAGGTCAGCGCCAGAAAGGTGGAGACGGCAATATACATCGGGCCGGTCGCCAGGTCCCGCATCTGGGTGAGCGACAGCATGCCGCCGATGTTGAAGGTGAGCAGCAGCGCCAGCAGCGGCGCCGTGGTGCGGGATATCTTCAGGCCGAGGATAAACCAGAGACCGATCAGCCCTGCCATCCACAGTTCATAAGGCGCCGGCTCGTCGATGACGAAGCCCGACAGGAAGACCCCGAAAGCGACCGCCGCCGAACCGATGAGGCGCAGCGTCAGCCGTTGCGGCTGCGCCACGCGCGCATGGGGGGCGTCGATCGCGCTCAATAGGCGTTTTCCGTGTTGAGCAGCCGGATCGGCGTCAGGAACAGGATCTTGAGGTCAAACCAGAGCGACCAGTTCTCGATATAGTAGAGATCGTAGGCCGTGCGGAACTTGATCTTCTCGTCATTGTCCACTTCCCCGCGCCAGCCGTTGATCTGCGCCCAGCCGGTGACACCGGGCTTGACGCGGTGGCGGGCGAAATAGCCGTCGACGATATCGACGAAAGCACGGTCGCGTGCCTGGGCGAGCACGGCGTGCGGACGCGGGCCGACCAGCGAAAGCTCCCCCTTCAGAACATTGAAGAGCTGCGGCAACTCATCAATCGAGGACTTGCGGATGAAGCGGCCGACAGGAGTGACGCGCGGATCGCCTTTGGTGACTGCCGCCCGTGCTGTCGGATCGCCCATATCGGCGTACATGGAGCGGAACTTGAAGACGTTGATGATCTCGTTGTTGAAGCCGTGACGCTTCTGCATGAAGAAGACCGGCCCTTCCGACGTCGCCTTCACGGCAATCGCTGTTGCCACCATAATGGGCCAGAGCAGGCAGAGCGCGATGGTGGCAAAGAAGATATCGAACGCGCGCTTGGCGACGGAATCCCAGTCGCGGATCGGCTTCTTGAAGATGTCGAGCATCGGCACCGCGCCCACATGCGAATAGGCGCGGGGGCGGAAACGCAAGCGATTGGCATGTGCGGCAAGGCGGATGTCGACCGGCAGCACCCAGAGCTTCTTCAAAAGTTCGAAGATGCGCTCCTCGGCAGATAGCGGCAGTGCGATGATCAGCATGTCGATGCGCGTCATCCGCACGAATTCCACGAGCTCGCTGACCGTGCCGAGCTTCGGGTATCCAGCCACCATGATCGGCGAGCGCTTTTCGCCGCGATCGTCGAAGATGCCGCAGATACGAATGTCGTTATCCGCCTGCTGCTCAAGCAAACGGATCAGTTCCTTGGCTGGCTCGCCGCCGCCGACGATGACGGCACGGCGCTCCATGATGCCGTTGCGTGCCCATTTGCGCATGCCCTGTGCAACGAGGAAGCGATCGGCAACCAGGAAGAGTGCGCCGGCAATAAACCAGATGGCGTAAGATGCCACAGTTGCAGTGCTAAGACTAAGGAAGAGCGAGAAAATGCCTGTCGTCAACACGAATACGATGGCGAATGCGACGAACACGCGCGGCAGATATCGCACGCGGGCCCTGAGAGCCGGAATGGAATAGGTGTCCGCGAGCTGAAGTGCCACGACCGTCAAGGCTGAAACGATCGCCGCTACAACGGCCCGCATCAGCATTCCATCGCTGCCGTCGCCGGGCGCAAAATAGAAGGTGACGAGGCCGATGGCGAATTGCGTCAGGAATTCCAGCAGCCGCAACTGGCCGATGATGATGGCAGGCGAATAGGTTCCCTCACGAAATTGTTCGGCGATCTGGCGGGCGAAGGGATTGATCTGCTGCTTCTCGCCGGCATGCATGTAGGCGTCGCCGCGTGTCTCTGCATCAGAAATCTGCCTGCGCAGGGTTTCTAAGTCGAACTGTTCGCTCTTTTCCGGCTTGTTCATGGGGCTTCGTCGCTCGTTGATGTGAGCGGGATAACAGAAAGCCCCTAAGAAACATTTACGAGGCGGCCGGCCTTGCCTGTGCCGCAGCGGGATGGACAAGTTCGCCGTAGAGTTTCAGCACCTCGCGGGCCATGATCGGCGCGGAGAAGATCGATTTGACTGTGTCGGGAGCGGGCATGACCTTGTCATGCCAGCCAGGTACCGTCAGAGATTCCGCCATCACCCGCGCCAGATCATCGGAATCTCCCGGTATCACCAGTGCGGGACTGTTCGCCCCGAGCACCTCCGGAATGCCGCCGACGCGCGAGGCTATGACGGTCTTTCCGGCGCCTAGACCTTCCAGCACGATATAGGGCATGGCTTCGGCACGGGAGGGGACGACGAGGTTCTGCGCCATTGCGAAGGCTTCCTTCACGCGCATAGCCGGCAGCATGCCGATGCGCTTGCCGAGGCCGCGCTCGACCATCATCTCACGATAGCGATCACGGTCAGGCCCGTCGCCGATCATCAGCGCCGAAAGCGGCCGGCCAAGCAGGCGCTCGGTCTTGGCGAATGCATCGATGAACAGATCCGGACCTTTGAGGTCGCGCAGCATGCCGACATAAATGAAGTGGACCGCATCGGAGCGGGTCGGAATGTCGGAAAAATCCCGCGCGCCGATGCCGTTATAGATCAGCCGGTTCATGACCCGCGGCCGGCCCACCTTGGCGGCGTAGGTCTGGCGTTCGTATTCGCAGATGAAGACCAAGGCATCGGTAAAGTATTCCTGCAGCCGCTCCATGCGCAGCACGAACTGGCCGAGCAGGGAGGCGCGGGAGTAATGCAGGCTTCCGCCATGCGCAGTATAGAGGCGGGCTACGCGATACCTGTTGACCCGCAGGGCTGAGCCGGCAAGCCGCGCAAGCACGCCGCCTTTGGCGCCGTGCCCGTGCAGCACATCCGGCCGCAAGCTCCTGATTTCTTTGAATGTATTCCAGAGAACCACCATGTCGGACGGGCTGATGGAGCGCCGGATCGGAATGCGCGTCAGGCCGAGCGAAAGATAAGGGCGGATATCGTCGAAAAGACTGTCCTCATATTCGCCACCGGTCGAGCTGTCGCAGATGATGCCGATCTCATGACCTGCCCGGCTATGCTCCTCCACCAGATCGCGGACGTGACGGAAGATCCCGCCGACCGGCGACCTAAAGCAGTGAAGTATGCGGAGAGGCCTCTGCTCTGCCATCAGCTAGAAGAGCCGTTCGCGGACATAGATCGTATCGCCGGCGACGATCGGGCCGGAAATATTGACACGGCCTGTCAGCACTTGTCCGTTGATCTTGCGCGTGACGTCGACCATGCTCTGGTTGGCGCGGCTGGTAAAGCCGCCGGCAACTGCGATGGCATTCTGCACGGTCATGCCCGGAACATAGGCATATTGGCCCGGCTGGCCGACTTCTCCCATGATGAAGATGGAACGGTACCGGTCGACGTCGATGGTGACATCGGGATCGCGAAGATAGCCCTGCTGCAGCTTCTGGGCGATCTGGCCGGAAAGCTGTTGCAAGGTGCGACCGCGGGCCGGAACTTGGCCGATAAGGGGGAATGCGATGTAGCCGGCCTGATCCACCGTATAAGTATTTGTCAGAGTCGCCTGGTCGAAGACTGTGATGCGCAGGCGGTCGCCGCTGTCGAGCGAATAGGGCTGGATGGTCGCCTGGTTGAAGGCCTTCGGCGCTGGCCGGTAAGTGGTGCAGCCCGCCAGTGCAGCCATCGTGGCGGCGAGGCTCATAGCCATCAGGATCTTGGGCAGGACGAGAGGCATCCGGTTGCTCACAGGAAGATAGTTTAGTCGAGCCGTTATCGATCTATTAGGGTTAATGCCCGGTAAAAAAGCCGCCGATTTCCGTAATTCCTTTATCACGGGCGGCGTTATCTGCAGGGGAATTGCCATTAACCGTTGAGTTACCATGGTCGTTTACGCTTGCGGCAGTTTGTATCGGAGTATGAGCATGTCCCGCGTAGCGAGTGATCAGGATGTGGACATCGACCTCGGCCAGCTTGCGCGCGCGGTCTGGACCCGTCGTCTGAGAATATTGACGATCACCGCGTTGGGTGCGGCTGTTGCCTTTGCCGGCGCCAAGATGATCTCACCGCAATATCGCAGCGAAACGCGCCTTCTCATCGAACCGCGTGCTCCGGCTTTTGCCAATACGCAGACGACCGATGCCGGCGCCGGACCGCTGCTCGACGAACTGAACATCGCCAGCCAGGTGCAGATCCTGCAGTCGGCGGACCTCATCAAGCAGGTCATCAACAATCTGAAGCTCTATAATCTGCCGGAATTCGATGCCGCGGCGAACGGCTCCGCGCTCACCGATATCCTCGTAACACTGCATCTGAAGAAAAACCCGCTGGAGAATCCGCCGGAAGAGCGCATCATTGACGCCTTCACCGAGCGCCTACAGGTCTATCAGGTGCCAGGCTCACGCGTCATCGGCATCACTTTCACTTCCAAGGACCCGAAGCTCGCGGCCAGCATTCCAAACGCCATGGCGCAGGTTTATCTGGCAATCCAGAGCGGCGCCAAGCTTGCTTCCAACACCGAAGCCACCCGCTGGCTCGAGCCGGAAATCGAGAACCTGCGTCAGAAGGTGAGCGAGGCCGAGAAGAAGGTCGCCGACTACCGCACCACCCACGGGCTGCTGCAGACCAATGGCACGACCACCTTTCCCGCACAGCAGCTCAACGATATCTCCGTCGAGCTGACCCGCGTGCGCACCGACAAGGCGAATGCCGAGGCGAGGGCGCAGGCCGTGCGCAATGCACTGTCGTCGGGCGAAGCCTCCGACACGCTGCCAGACATCATGTCCTCTCAGGCGATCCAGCGCCTGAAGGCGACGGAATCCGGCTTGCAGTCGCAGATATCAGACCTCCAGACGAGCCTGCTCAATAATCATCCGCGGCTGAAGAGCCTGCGCGCCCAGCTTGCCGATATTCGCACGCAGATCCGGCAGGAAACGCAGAAGATCCTCGCCAGCATCGAGAATGAGACGAAAGTCGCCGACCTGCGCGCCAAGGAACTTGAGCAGCAGTCCGATAGACTGCAGGCCAACAGCGCCCGAGCGGGCGAAGACGCAGTCGGCCTGAACGCGCTGGAGCGGGAGGCGAATGCCCAGCGCCAGCTTCTCGAAACCTACCTCGTTCGCTACCGCGAGGCCGCGTCCCGCGCCGACCGCAATTCCAGCCCGGCGGACGCCCGCATCGTTTCGAAGGCGATCGAGCAAGTCGATCCTTATTTCCCGAAAGTCGTGCCCATTGTCATCGTTGCCGCCATCGCGACACTCATCATGAGTGCGATCGTCATCATGCTCTCCGAACTGTTCAGTGGCCGCGCGTTGCGCCCGGTGGAAGGCGCCGAAGTTGAGGGTAGGGTCGAGGAAGAAGGGCAGGGTGGCGAAACACCCGTGTCTGCTTTGACGCCTGTTAAGCCGAGCATGCTGACGGCTGCCATCGATGACGACGAGGAGCCGGAGGTGAAGCCGATAGAGGAAGTGCCTGCCGACGGCAGTGAATTCTCGGTTTCGTCCGTCGCGAGCTATCTCACCGATTGCCGCGCTCCGCTCGCCGTCTCTATATCCCCGACCGGTGACAATGGTTCGGCCGTAACCGTTGCCCTTGCGCGCGTGCTTGCCGATACTGGACGTCGCGTGATCCTGATCGATATGACCGGCAGCGGCTATCCGAGCGAGTTGATGGCCGAGAACCCGGAAGCACTGGGCGTTACCGATCTTCTCTGTGGCGAGGCTGCCTTCGGCGAGACGATCCACGGCGACCGCATGTCCGACGCGCATCTGATCCCGCAGGGGGTGAGTGATGTGCGTCGCGCCATGCGAGGCGTCGACAGGCTTTCGCTGCTGCTCGACGCACTGACTTCGGCCTATGATATCGTCATTGTCGAATGCGGGGCGGCCGATGTCGCCGGCGTTTCGCGGCTGACACGCAGTAAGGAAATCGAGGTCATCCTGTCGCTACCGGTGATCGATGAAACTGCTTTCGTCGGCCTGATGCAGGATTTCCAGACCGCCGGTTACGAGCGCGTCGTCCTGATGTCTGGCGGCGAAGAGGCTGCCGCGCGCAGCCCCGCGCGCCACGCGGCCTGATCTTCAGCCGAGCTTTGCCCGGATGTTCTGGGCGAATTTGTAGAGACCGGGGCGGGCCTTGATGAAGGCCTTGCCACGGGTGATCACCCGGTGCGCCATGCCGGCTGCGATGCCGATGCCGGAGATCGGCAAAACCACATCGTAATGATCGGTTTCGACCGGCGCCCAGGAGCGTTTGTAGGTCTGGTCGCCAAGTCCGAAATCAAAGAGCGCGACCCCCTTGCCGTGCAGGCTTGCGATCATTTGCCAAAAGAGGAATTCGCCGGGGCTTGTATCGGCAATCAGATCCTCGTCGATCGCGCCGAACTGGCAGATGACATGGTCGCCCTTGCGGGAAAGTCCCGATAGCGCGGCAATGCGCCCCTCATAATCGCCCCTCAGGCGAAGGGCGCGCATCTGCAGGCCGAAATTATCGCCATTCCGCTTGTCGATCAGCCCGTGCAGGAAGGCCTTGGTCTCCGCATCCGCAAAGACATCGGGCAGTCCGAGCGAGGCGAAGCGGGCGCTTTTCAGGCGGAAGAACATATTAAGCAGTTCGTGTTGCTCCGCCGAGGTTTCCGGCACGATATAGTCGAAGCCGCCGACTGCCTCCAGCCGTCGGCTCTGCGAGCGGAATTTCTTGCGCCGGCTCTTGGCATTCAGCTGCTGCAGCGTCTTGTCGAACGTTTCGAGGAGCGGAAGCTGATAGGCGTGGTTCTGGTTCTGCACCATGGGCAGGCCCGAGAGCATGTTGGGTCGGCCGCGCCATTCCAGGGGGATATTCTGCAAGAGAAGCAGGTCGGTCTTGCCGGCGAATGCTGCATGAAGCTGGGCGGCAAGGTGATGGCTGTCGACACCATTGCTGTTTTCGGCAAAGGCGTGCGAGACAAGGCCGGTATTAATGTTGCTGTGGTCGGCGCCGATGAATTTGGCGATCCGTATGCCGCGCGAGACGACGATTTCCACCGGCAGGATAAAGGCGGTCTGGTCACCGCTCCTTCCGCGCAGGATGGCGAGCGGACGGCGGAAAGCCGCAACCCAGGCTGCGCACCAATCGTAGCTCTGATGCAGCGAGGAAAGATTGTCGCGCTCCAGTGCACGCCATTCCTCTTCGAGCGGCTCCATCCTGTCGAAAAGCTCGATAGCGAGTTCGGCTAGGGCGAGTTTCGCGCTGAGTTGCCGCAGCCGCGAAATGCCGGCTTCGGCTTGCGCCACAGCGTCGAATTTTTGCTCAAGGACATCGAGCCTCTGCGTCTGCACGGGTCT
The DNA here is from genome assembly GCF_014195325.1 of Rhizobium sp. BK650. GTDB lineage: Bacteria > Pseudomonadota > Alphaproteobacteria > Rhizobiales > Rhizobiaceae > Rhizobium. The sequence goes on from NZ_JACIBK010000004.1 coordinate 325,881, forward strand.
TTCTCCGATCGAGAGATTGCTGCAGAGGAAGCTAGAGCGGGCAGGCGTATATTTGGTTTAACCGCCGCGTCAGGGCGAGGTTTTCGACAATCAGGGTTATCCCGCCGTTAACAGGTCCTATTGCTGTTTCGGTCCGGCCATCCATTTGATGATGACCATAGCCGGCAGCACCCAGAGCAGGCCGGTCAGCAGGAAATAAAGCAGATGACCCCACCAGGGCGCGTTGCCGAGTGTGGCGACCGCAATCGTGTTTGCCAGAACCGCATAGAAGAGCACGAGAACGATAATCAGGATCGTGCCGATGAATTTGCGAAGGCGGACGGGCATCATATAGCTTCCGAACGAATGGGACTGAGCCGGCGCGACGGCATGCCGCAAAGGTTCGGGGCTTGTTTTGCATCAGCCGGTGGGGCAAATCAACTGCCGGATAAAAGGAGAGATCATGGTCGTCGCGAACCTGAGCCCGGAGCAGGCGATTCGCACTGAGGTGCGCAGGCAGAACAACAACCGCCGCGCGGTTCGCATCTGGCTTGGCTTTGTGTTGCTGGCGCTCTTCTGTCTTGTGCTCGTGGGAGGCGCAACGCGGCTTACCAATTCCGGTCTCTCCATTACTGAGTGGAAGCCGATTCACGGTGTCATTCCACCGTTGAACGCGGCCGAATGGGAAGAAGAATTCAAGCTCTACCAGCGTATTCCCGAGTTCCAGCAATTGAACAGTGACATGACGGTAGATCAGTTCAAGAGCATCTTCTGGTGGGAATGGGCACACCGGCTGATTGCACGCGGCATCGGCGTCATCTTCGCGCTGCCGCTCATCTTTTTCTGGGCGACGGGCCGGATAGAAAGACGTCTGCGCTGGCCGCTTGTCGGCATCCTGGCGTTGGGTGGCCTGCAGGGCTTCATCGGCTGGTGGATGGTTTCGTCCGGCCTTGCAGTACGCACCGACGTTAGCCAGTACCGCCTCGCCACCCATCTCGTCATGGCCTGCCTCATCTTCGCATCCTGCATGTGGATCATGCGCGGACTCTCGCCGCATTCCGACGATCCGGCGCCTACCAAGAATTCCCATCGCTGGGCGGCAGCGATCGCCATCTTCTCGCTCTTCCAGATCTATCTCGGCGCGCTGGTCGCAGGCCTCGACGCCGGATTCACCTATAACACCTGGCCGCTGATGGATGGCGCCGTCGTGCCCGGTGACCTCTTCATCCAGCAGCCGTTCTGGATCAATCTATTCGAGAATCCGAAGACGGTGCAGTTCGTCCACCGCCTCGGCGCCTATACGCTTTTCACGCTGGCGCTCGTCAACCTGGTGATTGCGTTGCGCGCTGCATCTTGGACCACCCACGCGCGCCGGGCCGTCGTGCTCTTCGCGCTCGTCACGATCCAGGCGGCTATCGGCATTACCACGCTGCTGCTCGAGGTGCCCTTGCACTGGGGGCTGCTGCATCAGGCCGGTGCCCTCGTGGTCTTCGGCTTCGCCGTCGCTAACTGGCGCGGCTTTTACGGCGAGTATCCCCGCACAACTGTCATCGCCGAGCGCGACTGAGCAGAACCAGTTCCCGCTGGGTCGCGGAAGTGTGAACGATACCAATGTGATAGTCATCGCGCCGCTTCGCCTTGACATGCTAAACTCGCGTCTGGGCGATCCTGTGAAGGGGGTGTTCAGATGAACAGATTTCGCACGTTCGTGATGGCCGGCGTGCTGATTGCGGTTTCCGCGACCGTCTCGGGCTGCACATCGACGGGACGATACGACTACGGCGAGGATACGTCCCTGAACCCGGCCTGTGCCGGCGGTTTCCGCCCCAGCGACAATCGCCCGTGCACCTATTGAGCGCATAAGCTACCAGCTTCCGGCAAGGGCCGAAATTGCCAGCAATAGACCGGTGAGGATATTCGCCAGGAACAAGCGGTAGTTCACATCTGGGCGGGCAAGGTTGATTCGCGTGGTCTGCCAAGCGAGATGCATAGCTATGACGAGCATTCCAAACGCGTAGGCCAAGGACATGCCCGTCAGCCAGCCTCCCAGCGACCACGCGAGGATGGCGACTGCGTAAAAGAGGCCGACGATCAGCTTGCCGTGCCGGCCGAACAGGATCGCCGTCGATTTCAATCGGAGCTGCTTATCGTCTTTCACGTCGACATAGGCGTAGACGGTATCGTAGCCGATCTGCCACGCGATAGTTCCGGCCCACATGACGACGGCTCCAGCGGGGATATGGCCGGTAAGTTCAGCCCAGGCCATGAGCATGCCCCAGTTAAACGCCGCGCCCAGCACCGCCTGCGGCCAATGGGTAAAGCGCTTGCAGAACGGATAGACGAACACGAGCGGCACGACGCATAGGGCGACGAGCCGGGTATAGGGCGTCAGAAACAGCAGGAGAGATGCTGCCAAGGCGAGTTCGATGGCCAGAAAAGTCAACGCCTGACGGACGCCAATCCGCCCACTTGCCAGTGGTCGAAAACGGGTCCGCTCGACATGACCATCAAATTTCCGGTCGGCAATGTCGTTAATCGTAGAACCGGCACTTCTCATCAGCAGGGCGCCAAGGGTGAAGACGGCTAGCTGCTGGATATTAGGCAAGCCATGCGCCGCCTGAAACAGCGCCGCCCAGCATGGAAACAACGTCAGCCATATTCCGACTGGGCGATCCAGTCGCGCGAGTCTCGTATATGGCCGCCATGCACCTGGTAGCAGGCGGTCTACCCAGTCACCTTGACGAATGTCGCTCAAGTCCGGGCGGTCTAACATATTCATGTCGTGTTCCGGTCGGTATCGAGAATTCTCAATGAAAGCAGTTCATATGTGCGTCGCCGACCAGAATAGAAGCTTTCGCAGGTATCTCAATGATCGTCCCCGCGTTGTGAGGGGCCGAATCAAACTGCGTGAGAGAGTATATTCAATAGCTTTCCGGTAGGGTCGCGAATGAAGAAGCGCCGTACGCCCCAAGGCTCGTCGGTCGGGCCATACAAGACCTCGTGCCCACCTGCCACGGCGCGCCGATGCACCTCATCCACATCGTCGACCTCGATCGAAACGTCGGGGACTGCGGTTCCCGATCCGCCTTCCGTTGCGATGCCGATCTGGGCGATGGCTCGCAGGTCGGACGCAAGGGTGACGATCCAGCCGTGATCCATCACCACCTCAAGATCGAACAGGCCGGAATAGAAATTCCGTACCTCTTCGATCGAAGCGGTGGCAATGTTCGGCACGATGCGCAGCACTGTCATAGTGTCCCTCCTTTGGCTTGACGAGAGATAGGGTCGCTGGATCTGCGGAACAGTTCGAATCCTGTCTGTCGAACTGTTTCCGCAACTCTCGCCCGCAAACCTCAGATGCTTGCCTGCAGCCCGTAGAGATTGGCATAGATGCCGCCGCTCTCCATTAGCCTGTCATGATTGCCTTCTTCGACGATACCGTCTCCGGTGAGCACGAGAATGCGGTCGGCGTGGCGGATCGTCGAAAGGCGGTGCGCGATGACGAGTGTCGTGCGCCCCCTGGCAAGGGTCAGGAAGGCCTGCTGCACCGCCCGCTCGCTTTCATTGTCGAGCGCGCTGGTCGCCTCATCGAAAATGAGGATGGCGGGATTCTTGAGGAAAGCGCGGGCAATCGTCAGCCGCTGCCGCTGCCCGCCCGACAGTTTGACCCCACGTTGGCCGATATCGGTCTGATAGCCCTGCGGCAGTGCCATGATGAAATCATGCGCATGGGCAGCACGGGCTGCAGCTTCCACCTCATCGTCCGTCGCATCCGGGCGTCCGTAGCGCAGGTTGTCCGCAACCGTACCGGCGAAGAGATAGACATCCTGCTGCACCACGCCGAGGTGCCGGCGCAGCGAGGCAAGCGTCACGTCGCGGATGTCGATGCCGTCGATTTCGATCGAACCTCCGGTGACGTCGTAGAAACGGGGAAGCAATGCGCAAAGCGTACTCTTGCCGACGCCCGACGGGCCGACGAGGGCGACGAATTCGCCTGGCCGGATGGTCAGCGACAGGTTGTTCAGCACATCCGCTCCGTCCCCATAGCTGAAATCGACATTCGAGAGCCGTATCTCTCCTTTTGGCGTTCGCAATTCACTGGCCGAGGGGCGATCCACCACGTCAGGGTCGATTTCCAGGATCTCCATCGCTCTCACGAAGCCGGTATAGCCCTCCTGCCAGAGCCGTGCGAGGTTCGCCATGCGTTTGACCGGATCGACGAGAACCCCGACGCAGAGCAGGAAGGTCAGGAGATCGGCAATGGTGAGTTCCGCCGCAAGGATGCGCAGTCCGCCAAGGATGACGACCAGAAGCGTGATGATCTGGGCGAAGGTCTCGGCGCCGGCGGAGAACCAGGCTTCGCTGCGATAACCGTCGGCGCGGCTCTGAAGGAAGCGCCTGTTCAGCGCGGCGAAGCGCCTCCGCTCCAGATCTTCATTGGCGAACGACTGGACGACGCGGATGCCGGCCAGCGCATCCTCGACCCTTTCATTGACCGCGGCGATCTCCTGTTTGCTCGTCTCGAGGGCGCGACTCATGCGCCGGTTGAAATGCAGCGCATAAGCCACGGCAAAAGGGGTCAGGAGAAGGATCAAAAACGCAAGCTGGAGATCGATGAAGAATAGAACCGCCATCGCTCCGCTATATTTGAGGATCGCGATCAGCAGGTCTTCCGGCCCATGATGGAAAAGTTCGCCAAGCCAGAAGGAGTCGCCGACGATGCGGCTCATCAATTGGCCGGTGCGGTGCCGGTCGTAGAAGCCGAAGGAGAGCTTCTGGCAGTGATCGAACAGTTCCTGCCGAATATTTGCCTCGATATGGGCGCCCATCATGTGGCCGCGATAATCGACAAAGAAGATCGCGCCCGTCTCGATCGCCACGATGGCCAGCATTACGCTACCCATACCCAATATCTGCCAATAGGCCGTAGCCGTATCCTTGAGCTCGATAAAATGGCTCATGACGATGTTGGCGCAGAGCGGCAAGGCAACTGCGGCAGCAGCGACGACGACGGCACAGGCAACATCGGCGATGAGCAGCCGAAGATGCGGCCGGAAATAGGATAGGAACCTGCGCAGGCGCAGCTGGCCCCCGTTGTTTATTTGCTGTGCGGTTGAGAGGCTGTGGTTAAGACGCGGCGGGTGTTTCCTCGCGCGTGAAAGCAAACTGGACATGAAGACGGATATCCTGAGTGTTGATCTTGGTCTTTTGGTTGCTCAGGATCGTTTTCATGAGTGCCTCCCATCGGCGTGGAACAGGAGCTCGTACCCTTCAAACGGCACGGCCTTGCTGACAGCGTGCCGCTTTTACCGCAAAACGCCGCGAAAAGCGACAGTCTTTTGCTGTGGCGCACGACGGCACAGGTATGCGTGAAATCCTCCGGTCATTTGCACTTACGGATCAGGACCGCGGATTTCCTCCTGCAAGCGCTCGAAAGCCGTTGGGAACAACGTGGCGGGCGGGCTGTAGGGATTGGAAAAGGCATAGATGAAGAAGAGGATGATGCCGGTAAAAACCCCGAAGATCGATAGCAGCAGCAGGTTGCGACCGTCGGGCGCGTAGGGATAGTAGCCGATGGCGGTGAAGATCACTCCCGAAACCGCCGCAAACCAGAAGATCAGGCTGATCGAGTCGGTGCCGCTGTTTTCCCGCCGGTCGCGGGATTCCGAAATGGTATGGATCTCTTCGAGCATATGGTTGCGCAGGCTCTCCGGCTTGGCATTGGCGGGGGCCAGTTCGAGGATCTTCAGATAGGCGATGTTCCATTGATCCCAGGCCGCCGAAGAGAGTTCGCCGGTTCGCCCCAGTTCGCTCCATTCCTGCTCGATGACGATACGGACATAGTCTTTCAGCGCCTTCTGAATCGGTGCCTGCGCCGCCGGACCATAGCGCTCGGCATCGTAAAAGATGTCGCCGACCGCATTGCTTTCCACCGCGCTTTCCGTTCGCAGTGCCTGGTATTCGATCATTTCCTGCGCAAAGACGAGGGCAAGGATGAGCGCATGCAGGCCGGCGATGCGGGTGATGACAGAACTCGCCAACTCCCTGTCGCGTCCGCCCGGGTCACCGCCCATGAGCAGATACATGAAGTAATAGGCCGCAAGCACGGTTGCGGTCGTGCCTCCGATGATGGCGATGCCGATCAGAACCGACGCCATTTCGCTCCCCTCACATGGGAAGTGTACGGCTTTCATAGCAGGCGGGCAATCGTATCGGGACCACTGCAGACGAGGAGAACACGCCGCAAGCGCCGGCAACAGGTCGATGCTGGGCGTTATACGCCCAGCATCAGGTCCATATTCTGCACAGCTGCACCCGAGGCGCCTTTGCCGAGATTGTCATAGACGGCGACGAGCAGAGCCTGCCCGATATCGTCATTGGCAAAGACGTGCAGGCGCATGCGATTGGTATTGTTGTAGATTTCCGGGTTGAGCTCCGGCGTGCGCTCCGACGCCCCGAAGGGAGCGACCTCCACGAAGCCCTTGATGCCGGCATAGTAGTCGGCGATGGCGGCGTGCAGGTCGGCGCCCTTCGGCACCTTGGGCAGATGCGAGAGTTGCAGCGGAACGGTCACGACCATGCCCTGTGCGAAATTGCCGACGACCGGCTGGAAGAACGGCACGCGTCCGAGCTTGGCATAACGCTGCAGCTCCGGCAGATGCTTATGCTTGAAGGTCAGGCCATAGGGCATGTATTCTGGCGCGTCCTCGCCCTTGGCAACATAATCCTCGATCATGGTGCGTCCGCCGCCGGTATAGCCGGAAATGCCGTTGACTGTTACCGGGAAGTCGGCCGGTACGAGGCCCGCCTCGATCAGCGGGCGCAGCGTGGCGATCGGACCTTGCGGCCAGCAGCCGGGATTGGCGACGCGCTTGGCCGAGGCGACGATACCGGCCTGGTCCTTAGTCATTTCCGGGAAGCCATAGGCCCAGCCTTCGGCGACGCGATGCGCGGTCGAAGCGTCGATCACCTTCGTCCGGTCGTTCTCGATCAGGCTGACGCTTTCCTTGGCGGCATCGTCGGGCAGGCAGAGGATCGCGATATCGGCCTCGTTGAGCAGGGCAGCGCGCACTGCCTTGTCCTTGCGGCTCTCGCTCGGGATCGACAGCAGCTCAAGATCGCGACGCTCCGCCAGACGCTCGCGGATCTGCAGACCCGTCGTTCCAGCTTCGCCATCGATGAAGATCTTTGCTGCCATGATAATCCTGCTTTCAGTGGGTTCGGATCGCTTGCGGAATCAGTTTGCCATGAAGTTGAATCAATTTGATAACGGCATTCAAGTTGCCGTCGCACGCCGTTCGGCGTGGAGGCCCAGCATATACATTGCGACCGTCGCCCCCGCAATGGCGGTGATGTCGGCGTGATCATAGGCCGGCGAGACTTCGACGACATCGCCCCCTCTGACATCGAGCTGTTTCAGCCGCTGCAGCACGGAGAGGATCTTCGCGCTGGAGGGGCCGCCGGCAACGGGCGTGCCGGTACCCGGCGCAAAGGCAGGGTCCAGGCAGTCTATATCGAAGGTCAGATAGACGGGCGAACCCTTGGTATGCGAGATGATCGCGGAAGCGATTTCTGTCGCGCTCATCTCCTCGATCTGATGGCCGTAGAGGATGTGAATGCCGAAATCCTCGGGCGCATGGGTCCGGATGCCGATCTGGATTGACCGGTCGGGATCGATGAGGCCGGCCCGCACGGCACGCGCCACGAAGGAGCCGTGGTCGATGCGGCGCTCGTCATCGAACCACGTGTCCTGATGCGCGTCGAACTGCACGAGCGCCAGCGGGCCGTGCCGCGCGACATGCGCCTTCAGGAGCGGCCAGGTGACATAATGGTCGCCGCCGAGGGTCAGCAGGAAAGCGCCGCTGTCGAGAATGGCGTTCGCCTGCCGCTCTATGGCGGCGGGCGTATCCTGATGGTTGCCGTAATCGAGCAGGCAGTCGCCGTAGTCGATGACGGCCATCTCGGCGAAGAGATCGCGCTGGAACGGATATTGCGGGTCATTGTCGAAGATCGCCGACGCCCGTCGGATCGCCTGCGGCCCGAAGCGCGTGCCCGGCCGGTTGGAGGTCGCCGCATCGAAAGGAATGCCCCAGACGACCGCATCGGCTCCGGTCAGATCTTTGGTGAAGCGGCGGCGCATGAAGGAAAGCGCGCCGGCAAAGGTCGGGTCGGAGGCAGCCGATGTGAGGTTCTGCCCCGTGAAGGCATGGTCGATGGTCTTATTCGCCATGGAAGGCTCCTTCCTCTGCGCTAAATTCGTAGGCACGTTCTACCCGCGCAATGCGCACCTTATATTGCTTGTACCAGCGCTCGCGACCAAGCCGCTGGGCGGCCAGATGGCTGACGACCTGTTTCCACGCCGTGAGGCTTTCCTCGTCGGCCCAATAGGAATTGGTGATGCCGAAGCCATCGGCATCCCGCGCGCTTTCTGCTCCGAGACAGCCCGGCTGCTGCAGCGCCAGCTCCGCCATTCGGTCGGCCATGGCGCCGTAACCATTGTCTCCTTCCGTGCGGATAGAGGAGAAGGTCACGACGTAATAGGGTGGCTCGGGCGTGGCTGCAAAGGGTGAGGGCTGGGTGGTCGACATGCTCAGGTTCCTTGTCTCAATAGGAAGGGGTAGGCGAGCTGTCGCCATATTGCAAGGTAAGGCGGCGGAGCTCGTCCGCCGCCTTGGAGCCTCAACCTCTTAGGCGAATAGCCCGCAAGCCGAGCAGAGTGATCGTGCCCATCACCGCGCAGTAGCCGGCGAGCGGCCAGGCTGTGTCGCCGCCCGCAAAGAGCACGAAGAGCGTGCCGACGCAGCCGACGACAAGGCTTTCAACGCAGAAATAAAGCGCCACCGCCGTCCCCGCCGTTTCGCCAAATGCCGCCAGCGCCCCGTTTGCCGTAACGGCTGTCGTCAGCGTGATACCGACGGCAATGATCCACATAGGCAGGACGAAGCTTACGAAGGAAGGCGCAAGGAACACCTCGCCGATGCCGAGCAGCAGCGCGCCCGCAAGAAGCAGACCCATGCCGCGGGCAAGACTGCCGGCCGTTCCCCACCTCATGACGAAGCGTCCGGCGAAGCGGGCCGACATGATCATTACCGCTGCCGCTGTAGCGAAAGAAAGACTGAAGGCAAGGCCTGAAAAGCCAGCGTGTTCGATCAGCACGCGCGGCGCGGTGGAGAAGAAGACGAAGAACGCCCCCATCGCCGCGCTGAAGCCCATCGTGTAAGTCCAGAAATCCGCGTTGCTCAGGATCGTCAGAGGATCGATCCTGGCATTCGACGGGGTTTTCGGTCTCGTCTCATGCCATCCCCTGAGCGCATTGATAATTGCTGCAAACATCAATACGCCGAGCAGCAGAAAGATGGCACGCCATCCCGAATGATCGGCGATGATGGCGCCTGCTACCGGTCCGAATGCCGGCACGAAGGAAAGGATCGCGCCGAGCAGGCTATAGATGACGACGCCTTCGGGCTTTTCGGCATAGACGTCGCGCACCGTGGCAAAGGTCGCGACGAGGGCAGCCGAAGCGCCGGCGGCCTGAAACAGCCGCAGCGCGACGAACGCTCCGGCCGAAGAGCCTGCCGCAAGCAGAAGGGACGACAAGGCAAAAAGCAACGCTCCGCCAAGCAGCACCGGGCGCCGGCCAATGCGGTCGGAGAGCGGGCCAAAGAGCATCTGTCCGGCGCCGAGGATCAGCATGTAAAGGCTGAGCGTCAATTGAACGACCGTCGCCGACGTGCCGAGTGCTTCTGGCATCATTGGGACGACGGGCAGATAGATATCCATGGCAAGCGAGGTCAGGATATCGAAGGGTGCCAGAAGCAGCAGTGCCGCCGGCTGGGAATAGGTCCAGTTCCTGTTTTGGGAAGGCATAGGTCTTCATCCGTCGAATGAGTTCATTCGGCGGCTGTCTGCCGTCTCATCGCGAGCTGGATTGATGGGACAGACGCCGCAACAACATCGAAAGGTCGTCGCGGCCTATCTGTCTGCGGACGGGGTAGCTCCCATATCAGGTCCTGTCTTGTCTGGTTTAAAAACCTGATCCCGCTGTAGCAGCCGGTGGCACCGGCTACAATAGGCGAGCGCTGCGCGTTGACTTCGCAAATCGCTTCCAAGAAGCTGCGCCGACCGAACCAGGAAGGAGCTACAGGCAATGTTCGACCACATTTCAATCGGGGTCAGAAGCCTCGATAGATCGCGCCAGTTCTATGATGCAGCCTTGGCGCCGCTCGGCTACGAGCGTCTGTCGAATTTCGATGGAACAATGGGATACGGCGCCGAGAGGCCTGCCTTCTGGGTGAGTGAAGTGGAGCGCCCGGTGCCCGCCGATCGCGGCTCGGGCCTGCATTTCTGCTTCGTCGCCACGAGCGAAGAAGCCGTGAAAGCCTTCCACGCCGCAGCGCTTGCTAACGGCGGCGAGGATAATGGCCCGCCGGGCATCCGTCCGGATTACGGACAGTTCTATTATGCAGCCTTCGTCATCGATCCGGACGGCTATCGGCTGGAAGCCTTCTTCAACAAGCCTGAGTAAAGAGAAAAGGCCGGGCGAAAACCCGGCCTTTCCACGAAAGCATATCGAAAAAGCGATTAGCGCTTCGAGAACTGGAACGAACGACGGGCCTTGGCCTTGCCGTACTTCTTACGTTCGACCACGCGGCTGTCGCGGGTCAGGAAGCCACCCTTCTTCAGGACCGAGCGCAGGCCCGGTTCGAAGTAGGTGAGGGCCTTGGACAGGCCGTGGCGAACGGCACCGGCCTGGCCGGAGAGGCCGCCGCCGGCAACGGTTGCAACGATGTCGAACTGGCCGTCACGGGCAGCCGCAACGATCGGCTGGCGCAGGATCATCTGCAGAACCGGACGGGCGAAGTAAGCCGTGAAGTCCTTGCCGTTGACGATGATCTTGCCGGAGCCGGCCTTGACCCAAACGCGGGCGACGGCGTCCTTACGCTTGCCGGTCGCGTAGGAGCGGCCAAGCGAATCGACCTTGCGGACGTGAACCGGAGCAGCAACAGCGGCTTCCGACGACGTGCCGAGATCTTTCAGGGAGGAGAGGTCAGCCATTTATCAGGCGCTCCTTACGTTCTTCTTGTTCAGCGATGCGACGTCGAGGACGGTCGGCTGCTGCGCTTCGTGGGGATGGTTCGGGCCCGCGTAAACACGCAGGTTCTTCATCTGGCGACGGCCGAGCGGGCCGCGCGGAACCATGCGCTCAACAGCCTTCTCGAGGACGCGCTCCGGAAAGCGACCTTCGATGATCTGGCGAGCCGTACGTTCCTTGATGCCGCCTGCATAACCGGTGTGCCAGTAGTAAACCTTGTCGGAATACTTCTTGCCGGTGAAAACGACCTTTTCAGCGTTGATGACGATAACGTTGTCGCCGTCGTCAACGTGAGGCGTGAAAGTTGCCTTGTGCTTGCCGCGCAGACGCATAGCGATAACAGAAGCGAGACGGCCAACGACGAGCCCTTCGGCGTCGATGACGACCCACTTCTTCTCCACCTCTGCAGGCTTCTGGGAGAAGGTTGCCATAATTGTCACTCTTTCTTGGATCCCCATGCCCGAAGGCGAGGGGCGTTTCTTGTTGCTTGGCTTTGGTCGGCAGTAAGGCAGACCAAAAAGAAAGCAGCCCCGAAAGGCTGCATTTCCGGCGCGGCTTATAACTTCAATCGCTTATGAGGTCAATATGAGCCATCTTGGCGGTTGGAAAAATAGAGAAAATGAAAACAATGACTTAAGTATGGGGTATTGTGATACCTCAATTTAATGCTCCTGAAATGCCGAAGTTTTACCCTTTAGAGTGCCCTCGCGCCGTATTCGGCTCGAAATTGCCGCTCCCCTGTGGCACAAGAACCGAACACAGACAGAGCAGGGAACGCCATGGCCGAGATCGTATCTTTTCGCAAGGACCCAAACAGCGCAGGCGACGGTGACCTCGTTCTCCGCCAGCTGGCAGACGGCATATTGCGCCTGACGCTCAATAATCCTCCCGCCAATGCCCTGTCTTTATCCGTTATGGAAACGCTTATGGGCGAGCTGCAGGGCGCGGCCGGCGACGAGGATATACGCGTCGTCGTCATCGCTTCGACCGGCAATGTCTTTTCCGCAGGCCACGACCTCAAGGAACTGACGGCCCATCGCGCCGACGATGACGATGGCGTTGCCTTTTTCGAGGAGAGCTTCGCGCTTGCCGCCGATCTGATGCTGGAGATCAATCGCCTGCCGAAGCCAGTCATTGCCGAGATCGACGGATTGGCGACGGCAGCGGGCTGTCAGCTTGTCGCAAGTTGCGATCTTGCGATCTGCACGGATACGTCCACCTTCTGCACGCCGGGCGTCAATATCGGTCTTTTCTGCTCGACGCCGGCTGTGGCCGTCTCGCGCGCCGCCCACCGCAAGCAGGCGATGGAGATGCTGCTGACCGGAGAGACGATCGATGCCTCGACTGCAAAGGATTTCGGCCTCGTCAACCGTATCGTGCCGAAACAGTATCTCACGCAGGTGGTCAGCAAATACGCGTCCATCATCACCTCGAAGTCGCCGCAGGCGCTCAGGATCGGCAAGGAAGCCTTCTACACGCAGCTCGAAATGCCGGTGGCGGAAGCCTATGATTATGCTGCAAGCGTCATGGTCGACAGTATGCTAACAGGCGATGCGCAGGAGGGCATCGGCGCCTTTCTCGCAAAGCGTACGCCCGAATGGAAGGGCGAGTGATCAGGCAAGTTTCAGGATCAGCCCGCCGGTCGCTATGATAACGCCGGCGAGGTAACGCCAGACGCTGGCCTTCTCCTTCAGCACCGTGACCGAGATCACAAGCGCAAATAGGATGGCGGTTTCCCGCAGCGCTGCAACGGCCGCGACCGGAGCCTTCGTCATGGCCCAGAGCGCCAGCCCGTAGGAGGCAATCGAGCCTGCGCCGCCGATCAGTCCGCGCCACCAGTTGCGCCGGACATGCTTGACGACGGTCAGCAGACCGCGCTGCGAGAGCGCCCAGGAAAAGAGCAGGACCGGCGGCAGCAGCGACATCCATAGCGTATAGGAAACCGCATTGGTGGAAAGCCGGGCGCCGATCCCGTCCACATAGGTATAAGTTGCGATCACGCAGGCATTGATGAGGGCCAGTCCGACCGCGTGGCGGCTGCCGTGGCGTGCCTCGAAGGCGAGCGTGAGAATGCCGGCGCAGATCGTCATGGTGCCGATCAATGCGCCGTCAGGCAGCTGCTCTCCGAGAATGAAGCCGCTGGTAGCGACGATGAGCAGCGGCGCGGCGCCACGCATCAGCGGATAGACAAGACCGATGTCGCCGGCTCTGTAAGCGGCGGCAACCAGCTGAAAATAGATGAATTGGAGGATGGCGGAGGCGCCGATGAAGGGCCAGGCTTGCGGTTGCGGCAGGGGAAGCAGCGGAAGAAAAGGTAGCGAGGCGACCGCGCCGCCTGCAGAGATTAGTGCCGCATCGAGCGACTTGTCCGCGCCCGCTTTGATGATGGCATTCCATGTCGCATGCAGAAGAGCACCGAAAAGAACGAGAAGAACGACATCAAAGGCCAAGATGGATGATCCGGAAGCAGCGCAGCAAAATGTTGGAAAGCATCACAGCCTTCCCGTCTAGAACTGCTTTGAAATGACAACCTGTATCTGTGCTATTTAATCTGAAGAGGTACTCCGCATCTTCGAATTTGAATACCATGGATCAAACGAGTGAACAATTGCTCATCGTTGTGGCAATTTCTGCGTGCGCTCGAAATACGTTCAATTACGGCCGGCTCACTCAACTATGAGATGTTTCTAATGAATACGTGAACATATCATGATCAAATTATGCATGAAAGGTGAAGTTATGCGGAAGAGAGAAAATATCTCCAATCCTATGATGCTGAAATATAGAGATTATTCCATAGTTTTGAAATGATTATAAATTCACAACCAGGCGATATTTTACAGATTTTTGTAGCCGTAAATTGAATATCGATCCTTTCGCGGGTGCGAAAGGATCGATAATATTCACGGTTTCGAATGACTTCCGGATTATAGGCTGTAGTGTGGAATGAAGAACATCCCGTCAAGGTTGTCGATGTTCTGGCAGTTCAGCACGCGACACCTTGGATTGTCCTTGGACGGAATGGTGGTCCATTCCGCATAGTCGGTCGCATCGCAATAGTTGCTGTTGCGGACATAGCGGTCGTAGAGAGGAAGGCCGCGCGGCGAAGTGTAGCGAAAGATCACGGCGCCTTGGTTGTGGATCGCTGCCCGCACGCTCTGGCAGCTCATGGCAAGCGGATTGTAGCGCGAGATCGCAAGCGCCGGCGAGGCGGCCAGCACGAGCGCAAGGGCAAGAGCGATTTTTATCATGGGTGAATTTCTCCCCGATATGTCCGACACTTATATATACGCTGAAATAAGCCGTTGGTTTCAATGAATCGCGATAATGAATCCGTATCCGGGAGCTATAGATATGAATCATGATGCCTATGCCGACGACTATCTCTCCGGCATTCTGAAATCCGTGAAAACCATCGCGCTGACGGGAGCGTCGCCTAATCCGGCCCGGCCGAGCAACGGTGTCATGGGTTATCTCCTGTCGCGCGGCTACAAGGTCATTCCCGTCAATCCGGGGCAGGCGGGCAAGCAGATCCATGGCCAGACCGTCTATGCCCGCCTTGCTGACATTCCGGAGCCGGTCGATATGGTCGATGTCTTCCGCGCATCCGAATATCTTGATGACGTGGTGGATGAGGCGCTGGCGCTCGAGTCCCGGCCGCAGGTTGTATGGGCGCAGCTTGGCGTGCGAGACGATGCAGCCGCCGCCAAGGCGGAAGCCGGCGGCATCAAGGTCGTGATGAATCGCTGCCCGGCAATCGAATACCCGCGTCTTCTCGGCTGACGCCATCAGAACGGATTTTCTCCGGAACGCGCAACGGTTGAAACAGATCACGATTAACTTTCGCGTTTGAGCGGCTATGATCGCGCCCGCTAACAATTGTACGGGAGGACGACATGGCCAAAAACGATCCGGGATTCAACACGCTGGCGATTCATGCGGGCGCCCAGCCCGATCCGGCTACCGGCGCGCGGATTACACCGATCTATCAGACTACGGCC
The DNA here is from genome assembly GCF_014195325.1 of Rhizobium sp. BK650. Classification (GTDB taxonomy): domain Bacteria; phylum Pseudomonadota; class Alphaproteobacteria; order Rhizobiales; family Rhizobiaceae; genus Rhizobium. The sequence continues at coordinate 340,953 of NZ_JACIBK010000004.1, forward strand.
TTCGTCTTCAACGATTCCGAGCATGCCGCAGCCCTCTTCGGCCTGCAACAGTTCGGCAACATCTACACCCGTATCATGAACCCTACACAGGCGGTTCTGGAGGAACGCGTCGCAGCACTTGAAGGCGGCACGGCTGCTCTTGCCGTTGCTTCGGGCCATGCTGCGCAGATGATCGTCTTCCACACGCTGATGCGTCCCGGCGAGAATTTCGTCGCTGCCCGCCGTCTCTATGGCGGTTCCATCAACCAGTTCGGTCACGCCTTCGAAAATTTCGGTTGGCAGGTGCGCTGGGCCGATTCGGAAAATCCCGACGACTTCGAGAGCAAGATCGATGACAAGACGAGGGCGATCTTCATCGAGAGCCTCGCCAATCCCGGCGGCACTTTTGTCGATATTGCTGCAATCGCCGAAATCGCCCACCGCCACGACCTGCCGCTGATCGTCGACAATACCATGGCCACACCCTATCTGATCCGGCCGATTGAGCACGGCGCCGATATCGTCGTGCATTCTCTGACCAAATTCCTCGGCGGCCATGGCAATTCCATGGGCGGCATCATCGTCGATGGCGGCACCTTCGACTGGTCGAGGACCGGCAACTATCCGATGCTCTCCAGCCCGCGGCCGGAATATAACGGCGTCGTATTGCACCAGACCTTCGGCAATTTCGCCTTCGCAATCGCCTGCCGTGTGCTTGGCCTGCGCGACCTTGGCCCGGCCATTTCGCCCTTCAACGCCTTCCTGATCCTGACCGGTATCGAGACGCTGCCGCTGCGCATGCAGCGCCATAGCGACAATGCGATTGATGTTGCCAAATGGCTGAAGGCCCACTCCAAGATTGCCTGGGTGAACTATGCCGGCCTCGAGGACGACCCGAACCACGCTCTACAGCAGCGCTATGCGCCGAGGGGTGCAGGCTCGGTCTTCACCTTTGGCGTCAAGGGCGGCTACGAGGCGGGCAAGACGCTCGTCGAAGGGCTGCAGCTCTTTTCGCATCTTGCCAATATCGGCGACACGCGCTCTCTGGTGATCCATCCGGCCTCTACCACGCACCGGCAGCTGACAGACGAACAGAGGATCGCCGCCGGCGCCGGGCCGGACGTGGTGCGGCTCTCCGTCGGCATCGAGGATGTGAAGGATATCATCGCCGATCTTGAGCAGTCGCTATCGAAGATCTGAGTGTTCTTCGCAGCAAACGGTTGCAGGCCTCCCGCAAAATATTCAGAGCTTGGGAACTTTCGTAGCGCAGCGATGTAATGCGTCCGGGTCGCACGGCTGAGGTTTCATTTCGCCCCGAACCTCAAAACGGTCGGACGACCTGTCTAACTTCCCTTTGCCCGCTTCGGCGGGCTCTCTTTTGCGATCTATACGAAGATTTGATGCAGGGGTCTTTAGTCCGATTGCTGGCCGCAGTCCGTCTGCTAGTTACAGTATTGGCTGGCGCCTAGAGTACGGAAAGGGTGGCTTTCCTGTCCGGGGGCCGCCCTTTTCGATCCGTTCTCGCGGAATTCTTGTCTGCTTCCCTGCGGGCTTCGGTATGACGGGGATCACGCCGCGGATGGGTTTTAGAGCCGCCGTCGGCGTACGCTTGCGCCTTCAATTCTTTAGGCTTTAAAGCACCGCAATAGTCCCTATCTAAGCGGGCGGACGGGCAGCTGTCTGCTGCTAGCTGCCGCCATTGCGCTATGCCTTTCCTGCCGCCGTTCGCGCAAGACCACACAAAGGGCATCGAAAAATGCACGTGCATCAAGTTTCGTTCTAAAATACTGTTCGGCAGCGTCGAAAGTTTCTCCAAGATCAAAATCGACGCGCCCTGTCATCCGTTGTCGGATGAAGATAACAAGTAATCGGTCCATCGCGCATCCCCCAAGCCCCACCAAAACAGAATTGGCAGGTCAGGACACCCGAACGAATTTGCCGATATTTTGTTCCGCGAGGCAGCTTCGTAGAACCGTCCACTCGGAAGGTGATCATGAGGTCAGGCGTCGCCCCGCGCGATCCCGAAGCCTTTACGCAGCAAGGAAGACGTACCGCCATGGGGGTCGAATACGGCATCTTCACGCTTGAATATTCTTCTTCGTAATGCGCGGTTACTTCCGCGCGTGGCCGACTGGCGTAGCTTGTTGCATCCCGGAAGGACATCGGAAGGCTTGGATGATGGGTGTATGATGACCCCTCCAGGCCTTCCGCCCAACAGGGACCTTGGCCTGTGAAGGGAGCTTCGATGGCCATGGAAAATCTCCTGCTTGCGGTGTTGTCCAGAACGCAGACTTCGACGCTGGTGCGTTACTCGGTCACCGTTGGCATCGTGGCTTCGGCTGCGCTTCTGCGAGCGGCGCTCGATCAATCTCTGCAAAACTACCAGCTGCTTCTGTTCGTACCCGCGGTCTTCCTGGCCGCCTTGTTGTTCGATCGAGGCTCCGGTTATCTCGCCACCGTTTTGAGCGCCGTGATCGCCACATGGATTTTCATTGCTCCCACGTGGAGCGTGGCCATCGGGGCTGATCAATGGCTCCCTCTCTTCCTCTTCGTCGTGATCGGTTTCGGCATTACAGCTGTGACCGAGAGCCTCAGGCGCGCCGTCACAAATCTGGCCCGGTCGGAGAAGGCGAGGGCCGTCCAGTTGGAAGAACTCGGCCACCGCACCAAGAACGATCTGGCCACCGTGGCCTCACTTCTACGCCTTCAGGGACGCGCCATGGAACAAGGTCCAGCCCGGGCCGCCTTGGACGACGCGGCCTCCCGGCTGAACGTTATCGCGCATGTGCACCGCCATCTTCAGGAAAGTAACGATGACGGCGCGGCGGTCGACATCGCCTACTATCTGGAAGAGCTGACCCAAGGGCTGGCCGATCTGCTGAGTGACGTGAGGCCAATTGCCCTCAGGGTCAGGAGCCCGCACCTACTCGTCCCCTCGAACAAGGCCTCGTCCATCGGCCTGATTGTCAACGAATTGGTCACGAACGCCTTCAAGTACGCCTTCCCGAACGACGATGGCGGGAGCATTGAGATTACGCTGACTTTCGAAGGAGCGGACATCTTGATCACCGTGGCAGACAACGGGGCGGGGTGCCCGCCCGACCTCGGCGACGGGATCGGATCGAAACTCGTCAAGCTGATGGCGGCGCAGTTCGATGGCGAGGTGATCAGGCACCCCTCGGAGAAGGGCTGCCGTGTCGAGGTCAGGCTGAGGTAGCCCGACGAGAAACCGCAGGCTTTGTTCGATGGTATCGAATATGGTTGTCGGGGCAGGGATTCGAACCCCGCGTCACAGCTCGAAAGCTGGAAGCAACCTCGGATACCCGAGGGATGGGGAGAGCGCCACGCTCCGATTACGCTTACGCCCGACTAAACTATTAACTTCCGGGTCTTGGGATTGTTCCTAGTGGGATATTCTGCTCCCGCCCATATCGCCCCCGGCCGTTGAACAACGCCAATGAGCCTTCGATGCGTAAAGATGGCATTTTAGACCTAGATAGCTTTTGTTGTACCAAGCTCGAGTTTTGGTCTCGGCCGATGGGGCGCATGGTCCCTGGCGGTCTGGGGGGATCGCGCGTCGCGCGCTGCCGAATAAATGCCGCTTAATCCGCAATATCGTCCGGATAAAGCCCTCGACGGCCCTTCGATGGGTTCGGACGAACGTACATCATTTGTTACTTCGCAGCTGCGGTAATTGTCATACGATTCAAAACGCTAAATAATCACAAAAATCAGTTGCTTGCTTGAAGTTTCTCGACTACGTTTCTTACACAAGAGCTCGGAAATACCTAGCCCCTTGCCGGCGATACTCAGTGGTCGTTCGGCTTGCTTGAGGGAGGATGATAACGTTGTTTGTCCGACTTCGTTTCTTCGCAATGGTGCAGCGAGTGCGTGATCTCGTTTCGATCCGTTACCGACCGACGACGGCAATCTGACGCGTCGTAAACCCTTTGTCCACTTTGTCTAAGATGGTGCTCCCGTGTGGCGCGCTCGAGGTTTGTTATGCAAAAGCAAGCTGTCGTATTCAACGGTCAGGAAGTCGGGATCGCGGTCCCTGTCGAAAACCGCCTGAAATTCATCGCTGTCCGCTTCAATGTCATCGACTTGGACAATAGGCTCTTCGACACGGTTACCGAAATCCGGCGCGCTATTACGGAGCATCTCGCGTCCAGCGGTCGCGCGATCGCCTCTCACTGAGTGCAGGAGATATTCTTAAGCACCACAGCACAACTGGGATTGCAGGCTCACTTGTGGGGGCGAAAGAGCATCATCTGTCCTCGCTTGCCGAGGCGGTTCCGTGCCGACGCAAGCTGACTGAACTCTCGCAGTCGCCATTCGTTGAGAAGGCATTTCTGCGCGGTCTGATTTCGACCGCCGCAATCCGGACCTGGTTCTGATCGCCGCTGCAGGTGGCCAGAACTTGTCGCAAGGCGGCGATAGACTTTGCTGGGGCCATTTAGAGCCCGAAGCCAAACTGGTTCGGCTGTGAAAAGTCTTTTATTCCAGCTCTCGGCCAATCGCACTTCCTGTCGAACTGCAGTTTAGAGACGGTGCGGTGGCAAGTTGGGTCTGTCCTGAACGCATAACCTGGGAGGGAGATGTAGCGACTTGCCGGCATGCCGAACACCAGGCAAATCGTCAATGCGGCACAAAAAGGCTTCATGGATGCCTCCCTTGTGGTGTCAAGGGTCGCATTTTCACATAGAGCAACGCTCTCGGACATATATCAATTTGTGCTAATACTGCATCTAGGCGACATACCAATGGCTGCGAAGAACACCGAGTGTCCTCCTTAGCAAGGTTGTAACTTCGCAGACTACCTTCGTCTGGATACAACCACCGGATCAGTGCGCGATTTGAACAGAGTCGGGTGCTATTTCGTTCGCTATGTGTCACAGTTGCTGGCGCTCGCGTCACCGCCGGCCGCACGCCTGCTTCCGGCGTCCGCGATACTAGGAATTTTTGATTGTCGCGATGGTCGGCGAGTTTTGTCCCTGCCGATTCGCTCTTTTTGTGCTTAATCTCTGCCGCGAAAGATACTGAGAGAAAGGGTGACCATGGCAAACGCGATGCCTTTCGATATCGACAGCGTCGAACCGGAAGTCGGCGCTCCCGTTGCTGACCGCATCATTTCCGGCAATCCGCAATTCCGCACCTGGAGCCTGGAAGAGGCCGAAGGGGGTCTCTATGCCGGCATCTGGGAGGCTACGGCTGGCAAATGGCGGATCGTCTACGAGGAATGGGAATATTTCAGCTTGCTCTCCGGCTATTCGATCGTAACTGAGGACGGCGGTGAGCCGGTTCATCTGAAGGCGGGCGACCGGATGATCCTCAGGCCCGGCTTCAAGGGAACCTGGGAAGTCGTTGAAACGACTCGCAAGGATTATGTTATCAAGGTTTGAGGGGCGACCGAACGACAGGTTTTGACCATTCTCGTTAATGGTGCCTACATCATCATATGATAGATCTGATCTGCAGCGCATTGCGGACATGATGTCTCCTGCCGTCACCATAGACATGGCCTTGCAATTCATCTTTTCAGGATTGGCATGTCGTCGAATCTTGCGGGTGGGCACGTTCGGACCCAAACGTCTTCCATCATTACGACAACGGTCTGTTTTGTCCTTGTCGCTCTCGTCTTGACAGGCCTCATGGCCCATGTCGTGGTCACGATGGCCCGATCTGCAAACGAGATCGATGATGCCAGGGCCACTCGCGCCGCCCGTGCGGCGATTGCAGCTTTTGCCAGTCGCCTGAGCGCGACAACCACGGACAACGCCGTTTGGGATGACGCGTATCAGGCGATTTCATCCCCTGCTGCCGCGGATTGGGCCTATGAGAACTGGGGTAAGACCAGTGCGGATTACGCGCTCTACGACGGCGCGATCGTAATTGGCCCCGACGGCTCCTCGATCATCTCCGCCTATGCCAAAGGTAAGCCCTTCGAGCCGGGTGCGTTTTTTGGCGATGCCTTTTACCGGCAGATCGACAAAGCCGCCGCCCCGGGACGGGGGCCGGTCGTCAATTTCATAAAGACCGAAACAGGCATCGCGCTGATCGTGTCACAGGCAGTCCAGCCTTTCGCCGCACAAGGCGAGCTCCCGAAACTGAGCGTGCTGAGCCTCTACAAGGATCTCACGCCAGAAGTTCTCAGCACGCTTTCGGGCGAACACGAACTCGAAGGGCTGCGTATTGCTGCCACGCCAGAGGCGGGCCTGCTGAGCACCCCGATCACAGACATGGGGGGTGACGTCATCGGTCATCTTGTCTGGCCTAGTAAAGCGCCCGGAAATACCGTGTTTCACCAGGTCTATCCTTACGTTGCTGCTGCGGTCATCATCCTCGTGATGTTCCTTGGGGGTGTCCTGCTGGTAGGTGCGATCGAGGCCCGGCGCCTGCACCAGCAGGCGCAGGCAGCGATCTTCCAAGCGAACCACGATAGCCTAAGCGGCCTGTTGAACAGGCATGGGCTTCTCGCACTGCTGGAAGAGTTTGAAGGCAATGACTTTTCCTCGCCCCGGCTCTTTCTGGTCGATCTCGATGGATTCAAGGCTGTCAACGACGCCTGGGGGCATGCGGTAGGGGATGATCTGATCCGGATCGTATCGAGGGCCCTCATCGCCTGCCACCCTGAAGCCGTAGCGGCGGCACGGCTGGGAGGCGACGAATTTGCGCTGGTGCAGATTGGGAACGCTGCACGCAAAGAGATAGAAGAAACTGTTTTGGGACTGTTTGCCGAACCCTTCAAGATCGACGGGCGGACGATCGAAGTCGGTGCTAGCATCGGGTCTGCCGCGCGAGAGGAAGACATGACGCCCTTGGAGCTTCTCCGCAGGGCAGACATGGCGCTCTATCGCGCCAAGGAAAATGGCAGAGGCCGGGCGATCGAATACGACCCGGAACTGGATCGGGAGCGTCAAAGGATCGCCGAAATGGAAGGCTTGCTTAAGAGCGCTATCAGCAATGGTGCGATCGAAGCATTTTTCCAGCCGCTCGTCTCCGCCAGCACAGGCGTTGTCACCGGTCTTGAAGCGCTTGCGCGTTGGCGGGCTCCAACTGGCAACATCAGCCCTGAGATTTTCATTCCGCTTGCCGAGCGGTGCGGCCTCATCGACGCGCTCGGCGTTCATATGCTGAAAACATCGATAGAACACGCCAAGAATTGGCTCGATCTGACATTGTCGGTGAACGTTTCGCCGGTTCAACTCTGCAATCCGGAATTCGCCGCCGAAGTGATCTCGCTCCTGCACGAGCTCGATTTCGATCCGAAGCGCCTGACATTGGAGATCACCGAAGGCGTGCTCATGACAAATCCGGAACAGGCCCGGCGGTCGATAGATCACCTTAAACAGGTCGGCATAAAATTCGCCCTTGATGACTTTGGCTGCGGCTATGCAAGCATCGGCGCACTGAGGCAATTCGGGTTCGATCGAATGAAGATCGACCGCTCGCTCGTCTCCGCTCTCGACCAAGGCTCGAATGGCGCCGATGTTCTGAGGGCAACCATCTCTTTGGCGACCGCTCTGCAGATTCCCGTCACGGCGGAAGGCATCGAGAATACGCGCCAGGCGGCGATCCTGCGAGAGGCTGGCTGCGATCAGCTGCAAGGCTATCTGATCGGAAAACCTATGTCGGCAAACGACATCTCCGCCAAGCTTCAGGACCATGCCGCATGAGGCCGCGCCCGACGGCGCAGATCTTTCAGCCGCCGAAGGTTAAGAGCACAGAACTACACCGGCCGCTACGGCTGATATGACACTCTCTTGCGGAACAGAAGCGGCCGGCATGCGATGAGGATGCCGGCCGCTTTCGTTTCGCGATATCGGAGATGATGGCTTACCAGACGAGATCCAGGCGATCGAGGCCGTGGAAGTGATAGACATCCTTGACGACAGGCGTCTTCGCCAGTTTCAGCCCTGGCAGGCGCTTGAACAGGATCGGCAGGACGACGTTGAGCTCCAGCCGCGCCAGTGGTGCGCCGATGCAGAAATGAATGCCGGCGCCGAAGGAGAGGTTGGCCGCCTCGTTGCGGTCGGGCTTGAAGGTGAGGGGATCGCTGAATTTCGCCGGGTCGAGATTGGCGGCCGCCAGGATCATGCTCACCTTGTCGCCGCGCTTGAACTCTATGCCGTCGATCTCGGCGGGTTCGAGAGCCCAGCGCTGGAAGATGTGGACGGGCGCGCAGATACGCAGCGATTCCTCGACGGTACGCTCGGTGGCAGCTTCGTCACGGAAAAGCTCGGCCGGATCGTAGCCGCTATCCAGGATGACGCGCACCGAATTGCCGATCTGGTGGACCGTTGCCTCATGGCCGGCGTTGAGCAGCACGATGGTCGTCGAAACGAGCTCGTCTTCCGTCAAGTACTGACCTTTGTGCTCAGTATGGATCATGTGGGTCAAGAGGTCGTCGCGAGGTTCGGCACGGCGTTCGGCAATGACGGTCTTCACGTAGTCGGAAAATTCCCGGGCCGCTTGCTCTGCTGCGTCCTCGTCCGCCCGGGTGCGCCCGAACATATACATGCGCACATAGGCATGCGACCACTTGAGCAGCTGCGGTCCCATCTCCTCGGGAATGCCGATCATGCGGGCAATCATCGTCACCGGAATGATATCGGCGAAGGCTGATAGCAGCTCGACTTCGCCCTTGCCGGCAAAGGCGTCGATCAGCCGGTTGGCAAGTTCTTCGATTTCGGCCTTCATTTTCTCGACATGGCGCGAGACGAAGGCGCGGTTGACGAGGGTGCGCAGCCGTGTGTGTTCCGGCGGCTCCAGTTCCAGGAGCGAATAGCGCTCAGCGAGATCGAAGCCAGCGATATGCGGATCGGGATCGGGAAGGCCGAGCTCCTCACGGCTGGCAATATGCAGGATCTGCCGGCCGAAGCGGCGGTCGCGCAGCAGTCCGTTCACATGATCGTAGCCAGTGACGAACCACTGCTTCTGCTGTTCCCAGTAGAAGGTGGGGCAATGGGCATGAAGCGCTGCATAGACCGCATTGGGGTTGCTGTAGAAAGCCGGGTCGTTGCCGTCGAGCGACACGCGGCGGGTTGCTGGATCGATCTTGAGAAAGGGTGGTATCATCATGGGCAGAGGCTTAGCGGATTTGCCGGGCCCCGAAAAGGTAGCGGTTTAGCCCGCGCGCGAGAGTACACCCATACGGCGCAACGCTTCGACCTGATCGTCGACGGTCGGCACTAGTTCTCCGGCATGCGAATTCGGTTCGCCAGGCGCGGGTGCTGCGGTCTCCTCCTCGCCGAAGACGACCGTACAGTTGCGGCCGGCAGCTTTTGCCGCATAGAGCGCCCGGTCGGCGGCCGATACCATCCGGTCGATATTGGCCTCGATCGCTGCGGACAATGCGATACCGACGCTGACAGTAGCGGGGATCAGTGCCTCGCCGGTACTGACCGGCAGGCGGCAGAATTCGGAGCGGATCGCTTCCGCCAGTGCTTCCGCTTCCGTCTGATCGCGGACCGTCACGAAGGCTGCAAACTCCTCGCCGCCCATACGGCCGAAGATATTATTGGGGATGTATTGGCGGGCAAGGCGGGCAAACGCAGTCAGGACGGCGTCGCCCGACTGATGGCCGAAGCGGTCGTTGACCCGCTTGAAATGGTCGAGGTCGAAGAGGATGACGCCGACTTGATGCTGATCGTCATGCGCCTTTTCCTGAATCTTATCGAAATAGCCGAGGAGGCCGCGCCGGTTCAGAACGCCTGTCAGCGAATCCGTAAGCGTCAGGAGGCGCAGGTGGCGTTCCGACCGTTCCATGATGAGACGACAGGTGAGCGCGAAGGCGATGGTGAGCAGGAAGGCGCTGGCCATGGCGGCCCCGCCGCCGAAATTCGTCGCCTCCTTGTCCGAAGGAAGTATGAGCGCCATCGCCACAGCCACGCCGAAGCAGAGGAAGGCCTGCAGCACGAAGATCGCCATCAGCTTGATGCGCGTGCGCTCGCGGTTGATGTCGCCGGCGGCGACCGCCATGGCAAGAGCAGTGGCCCCGGTGGCCGAGGAAAGATTGTAGAGAATGACCCGGTTGGAATAATCTTCGTTGATCCACGGCAGAAAGACGCCGGCAAGCCAGATGGCCGGCGGCAGCAGCGCCCACCATTCCAGCTTCTTGCGGTCGAGCACCAGAAATCCGGCGGCCCAGGCGCTCTGGCCGAGCAGGGCGACGGCATTGCCGATTTCGATTGAAAGCAAATCTGGAATTTCGCCGCGGGCTGCGACGAGCGCAAAGCCCAAGCCGCTGAACAGAAAGCCGAGCCCCCAATAGAGGTAGGCGCCGCCTTTCTGGTTGTGGCGCCAGGCCACGAAAAGAACCAGAGCCAGCGTCAGTGCTTCGGAGCACCAGATGGACAGACCTGTAGCGACATTGAACACGGCAGCAACCCCTTGAATGTTGATCGCATTCTGGCCGAAGAAGCTCGCCGTTTGATTAATGGGATAAATCTGACATGGACGATCTGCCGATAAGCTTTCCGCCTGGTAAATGCGCGTAATATCCCTGAATGCGGTAATGCTTCCTTCATCCTCTCACAGAGAAAAGCTGTGTGAGGCAAAGGTGGGGCCTCGCCGTTAGCGGGCGCTTAGAGGAAACGGGATAAGGAAATGCCAAACCCCATCCAGCGCCCGCTTCTTAACGTTATCCTCATGCGTGTCTTGAAGAGGGGGGCGGGGACACTCTATGTAGGAGGCAAGGCATTTTTCTTTGATTCCCGGCATTCGCCGGAAAGACGTTAAAAGGACGCACATGAGAAACCCAGTCGATACCGCTATGGCCCTCGTGCCGATGGTTGTGGAACAGACCAATCGCGGTGAACGCTCCTACGACATCTATTCCCGCCTGCTCAAGGAACGCATCATTTTCCTGACCGGCCCCGTCGAGGACCATATGGCGACGCTCGTCTGCGCCCAGCTTCTCTTCCTCGAGGCCGAAAACCCAAAGAAGGAAATCGCGCTCTATATCAATTCGCCGGGAGGCGTCGTCACCGCCGGCATGGCGATCTACGACACGATGCAGTTCATTAAGCCGGCCGTCTCGACCCTATGTATCGGTCAGGCCGCTTCGATGGGCTCGCTGCTTCTCGCTGCTGGTCACAAGGACATGCGTTTCGCTACGCCGAACTCCCGCATCATGGTCCATCAGCCCTCGGGCGGTTTCCAGGGCCAGGCATCGGACATCGAGCGTCACGCCCGTGACATCTTGAAGATGAAGCGCCGCCTCAACGAGGTCTATGTGAAGCACACGGGCCGGACCTATGAGGAAGTGGAAAAAACGCTTGATCGCGACCATTTCATGGATGCGGACGAGGCCCAGTCCTGGGGCGTGATCGACAAGGTTCTGACATCGCGCGTCGAAATCGAAGGCGATCAGGCCTAGTAATAAATAGGGATGGTGTTTTCGCTGCCACAGTTCTATCCCATTTGTGATCGAACAAGGGGTTTCAACTGGCGGCGGAGACGCTAATAGTAACTATTAATGCTATGTTGAATTTTTGTGACATAGCATTCGGCATCCGAAGGGGAATTCGTTGCCGCCGGCACCCGGACATGATTGATTGGGACCGGTTCGTACCCCCTGAAGCCTTTGTCGGCAGAAACTCCGGGTAGGGGGCGCCGTCAGGGAGCTGATTGAGTGGACCGCGATTTCGTGTTCGAAATGCGGCGTGCTGGAAGGAAAGTGATATGAGCAAGGTCAGCGGCAGCAACGGCGGCGACAGTAAGAACACCCTCTATTGTTCTTTCTGCGGAAAGAGCCAGCACGAAGTCCGGAAGCTTATCGCCGGACCGACCGTGTTCATCTGCGATGAATGCGTCGAGCTGTGCATGGACATCATCCGCGAGGAGAACAAGTCATCGATGGTCAAGTCCCGTGATGGCGTTCCCACGCCCCAGGACATTATCAAGGTTCTCGACGAATATGTCATCGGCCAGCGTCAGGCGAAGAAGATCCTGTCGGTTGCCGTTCACAACCATTACAAGCGTCTCGCGCACGCCTCCAAGAATGGCGACGTTGAACTGGCGAAGTCGAACATCATGCTGGTCGGCCCGACGGGTTGCGGCAAGACCTATCTCGCCCAGACGCTTGCCCGCATCATCGACGTTCCCTTCACGATGGCGGATGCCACCACGCTGACGGAAGCCGGCTATGTCGGTGAAGACGTCGAAAATATCATTCTGAAGCTTCTGCAGGCTGCCGATTACAATGTCGAACGCGCCCAGCGCGGTATCGTCTATATCGACGAAGTCGACAAGATCTCCCGCAAGTCCGACAATCCGTCCATCACCCGCGACGTATCGGGCGAAGGCGTGCAGCAGGCGCTTCTGAAGATCATGGAAGGCACGGTTGCTTCGGTACCGCCGCAGGGCGGCCGCAAGCATCCGCAGCAGGAATTCCTGCAGGTCGACACGACGAACATCCTGTTCATCTGCGGCGGCGCTTTCGCAGGTCTCGACAAGATCATCTCCGCCCGCGGCGAGAAGACCTCGATCGGCTTCGGTGCAACCGTCAAGGCTCCGGACGATCGTCGCGTTGGCGAAGTGCTGCGCGAGCTGGAACCGGAAGATCTGGTTAAGTTCGGCCTCATTCCGGAATTCATCGGCCGTCTGCCGGTCCTGGCGACGCTCGAAGACCTCGACGAGGACGCGCTGATCCAGATCCTGTCCGAGCCGAAGAACGCGCTCATCAAGCAGTATCAGCGTCTGTTCGAGATGGAGGACGTCGAGCTGACCTTCCACGAGGATGCGCTGCGCGAAATCGCCCGCAAGGCGATCGTCCGCAAGACCGGTGCTCGTGGTCTGCGCTCGATCATGGAAAAGATCCTGCTCGACACGATGTTCGAACTGCCGGCGCTGGAAGGCGTACGTGAGGTCGTCATCTCCGAAGAGGTCGCCCGCGGTTCGGCTCGCCCGCTGTATATCTATGCCGACCGTCAGGACGAGAAGGCAAACGTTTCGGCGTGAAGCTTGCCTCGATAACCGTTATTTTAAGGGGCTTGCCTTGTGCGGGCCCCTTTCTATTTGAAAACGGGTGCCGGGCGCTGTTAATAGTTGCGGGCAAGGGTGAAAACAGCCTTGGCCGATATTGCGCAAACGATGACCCTTGGCAATGATGCTGTGATTCCGTAGCGTGTTGCTGGCGTTGCTATTTTAGGCCGTTCGGAAATGGTAAGCGTCGCTCCAGATAGGCGCTTCATTGTGTTGGCGTTCCATGTAATAAGCTGTCACAACCGTGGAACGCGGGCGTTAACGTGGCTTGAAAAGCGTAGTCAGAACCTCCACTTGTAACAGCAAGTGAGAGTGCCGGCCGGTCCCAAGCGGCCGCGCCAAAGAGCCCGGTAACGGGACGATGGAAAGGAATAAAAATGACGAAGAAAACGTCTGTAGCGAGCAGCACCGCTTATCCTGTTCTCCCCCTGCGCGACATCGTGGTGTTCCCCCATATGATCGTGCCGCTGTTCGTCGGGCGGGAAAAGTCGATTCGCGCGCTCGAAGAGGTCATGGGGTCCGACAAGCAGATCATGCTGGTTACCCAGATCAACGCCAGCGACGACGACCCGGACCCGTCTGCGATCCACCGCGTTGGTACGGTCGCAAACGTGCTGCAGCTCCTGAAGCTGCCTGACGGCACCGTCAAGGTTCTGGTCGAAGGCCGCGCCCGCGCCGAGATCGATACCTATACGAGCCGTGAAGATTTCTACGAGGCCCTTGGCCATGTTCTCGAAGAGCCGCACGACGATCCGGTAGAGCTGGAAGCTCTGTCGCGTTCGGTCGTCTCTGAATTCGAAAGCTATGTAAAGCTCAACAAAAAGATCTCGCCCGAGGTTGTTGGTGCTGCCAGCCAGATCGACGATTATTCCAAGCTTGCCGATACGGTCGCCTCGCACCTGTCGATCAAGATCACCGAGAAGCAGGAGATGCTGGAAACCACCAGCGTCAAGGCTCGCCTCGAAAAGGCGCTCGGCTTCATGGAAGGTGAAATCTCGGTCCTGCAGGTCGAAAAGCGCATCCGCTCGCGCGTCAAGCGCCAGATGGAGAAGACCCAGCGCGAATACTACCTGAATGAGCAGATGAAGGCGATCCAGAAGGAGCTCGGCGACGGCGAGGAAGGCCGCGATGAGATGAGCGAGCTGGAAGAGCGCATCGCCAAGACGAAGCTCTCCAAGGAGGCCCGTGAAAAGGCTGATGCTGAGCTGAAGAAGCTGCGCCAGATGAGCCCGATGTCGGCGGAAGCCACAGTCGTGCGCAACTATCTGGATTGGCTGCTCGGTATCCCCTGGGGCAAGAAGTCGAAGATCAAGGCCGATCTCAACAACGCCGAAAAGATCCTCGAAGCCGATCACTTCGGTCTCGACAAGGTCAAGGAGCGCATCGTCGAGTATCTGGCGGTCCAGGCTCGCGCCACCAAGATCAAGGGTCCGATCCTGTGCCTCGTCGGCCCTCCGGGCGTCGGCAAGACCTCGCTTGCCCAGTCTATCGCCAAGGCGACCGGCCGTGAGTATGTCCGGATGGCTCTCGGCGGCGTTCGTGACGAAGCGGAAATCCGCGGTCATCGCCGCACCTATATCGGCTCGATGCCCGGCAAGGTCATCCAGTCGATGAAGAAGGCGAAGAAGTCCAACCCGCTGTTCCTTCTCGACGAAATCGACAAGCTCGGCCAGGACTATCGCGGCGACCCGTCTTCGGCTCTGCTGGAAGTGCTCGACCCGGCTCAGAACTCGACCTTCATGGATCACTACCTGGAAGTCGAATACGATCTGTCGGACGTGATGTTCATCACCACGGCGAACACGCTGAATATCCCGGCTCCACTGATGGACCGCATGGAAATCATCCGTATCGCCGGCTACACCGAAGATGAGAAGCGCGAAATCGCCAAGCGGCACCTGCTGCCGAAGGCCATCAAGGAGCATGCGCTGCAGCCGAACGAATTCTCGGTCAGCGATGATGCCCTGATGGCGATCAGCCAGCAGTACACTCGCGAAGCCGGTGTTCGTAACTTCGAACGCGAACTGATGAAGCTCGCCCGCAAGGCGGTTACCGAGATCATCAAGGGCAAGGTGAAGTCGGTTCATGTCACGGCCCAGAACATCGATGACTACCTGGGCGTTCCGCGCTTCCGCCACGGCGAAGCCGAGCGTGAGGATCAGGTCGGCGTCGTTACGGGCCTTGCCTGGACGGAAGTCGGCGGCGAGCTGCTGACGATCGAAGGCGTCATGATGCCCGGCAAGGGCCGCATGACCGTCACGGGTAACCTGAAGGAAGTAATGAAGGAATCGATTTCGGCGGCGGCCTCCTACGTCCGCTCGCGTGCCGTCGATTTCGGCATCGAGCCGCCGCGCTTCGACAAGAGCGATATCCATGTGCATGTGCCGGAAGGCGCAACGCCGAAGGATGGTCCCTCGGCCGGTGTCGCCATGGCAACCGCGATCGTGTCGATCATGACCGGCATTCCGGTCAACAAGGATGTGGCGATGACGGGTGAGATCACCCTGCGCGGCCGGGTCCTGCCGATCGGCGGCCTGAAGGAAAAGCTGCTTGCCGCACTGCGCGGCGGCATCAAGAAGGTGCTGATTCCGGAAGAGAACGCCAAGGATCTGGCCGAGATTCCGGACAATGTGAAGAACAGCATGGAGATCATTCCGGTCTCCCGTATGGGCGAAGTGATCAAGCACGCGCTGGTCCGTCGTCCCGAGCCGATCGAGTGGGATGGCACGGTTGAAACACCTGTTATCGCGACGGTCGAAGGGCTCGACGATGCAGGAGCAGCCATAGCTCATTGAGCTTCGGGTGCCGTATTTATGCCCAATTGTGGCAAATCATGCAAAAGGCCGGCGGAAACGCCGGCCTTTTTTGTGAAAACCTCATGTAGACGCTTGCTTTTCCTTGATTTGCAGGGTTTTTGAGTTCCCGGCGGGCCTGATGAAAGCGATTTCTGCGCCTAGCTTACAGATTGAGTTGTTTCAAACCATTTAGAAAGGGGTGGAAACATGAACAAGAATGAACTCGTGTCCGCAGTAGCCGAAAAGGCTGGACTGACGAAGTCTGATGCAGCATCTGCCGTCGACGCAGTTTTCGACGTTGTGCAGGCTGAACTGAAGGGCAAGGGCGACGTTCGCCTCGCCGGCTTCGGCAGCTTCACGGTTTCTCATCGCGCTGCCACGAAGGGTCGCAACCCGTCGACCGGCGCCGAAGTCGACATCCCGGCACGCAACGTGCCGAAGTTCACGCCCGGCAAGGGCCTGAAGGACGCCGTCAACGGCTGATACGAGATATCCGCCGGCCGTAAACGAGAACGACCGCGCAGGATTTTGAGGGTTCGGCGTCGCCGAACCCTTTTTCTTTTCGACGCTTGCCCCATGCCGCGCTTTGTCTTACGACGATGATGTTCTCAGGGCGGGGTGAAAGTCCCCACCGGCGGTAAGGGCTACGGCCTGAGCCCGCGAGCGCCTTCTCGAGGCTCGTCCGAGGAAGGGTCAGCAGATTCGGTGCGATTCCGGAGCCGACGGTTAAAGTCCGGATGGAAGAGAATGAGCATGGCCGCGCGCGGGCAGGGGACTGCCAGCGTTTGTGCGTCATTCCCTCATGCGTCCTGATTTATGCTTGGTCCTTATTCTGGATGGAAGACATGAATCAGAATTCCCTTGCAATACCACGTTCCCGCGCCTTTGCCGGCGCAGCCTTCATGGTCCTTGGAGGCGTCGCCTTCTCGCTCATCAATGTCGTGACCCAATGGCTGACCATGACGCTCGCCGTTCCGGCTGCGTCTGTCGCCTTCTGGCAATATGGTTTGGCCTTCCTCTTCTCCTTGCCCTTTCTGCGTAAAGCCGGTCTTAAGGCCATGCGCACGGACTATCCCTGGCGCCATGTCGTGCGCGTCGTCTTTGCAGCGCTCGGCGTCCAGGCATGGGTCTCTGGTCTCGCCTCGGTGCCGATCTGGCAGGCGATCGCGCTTGTCATGACATCACCTTTTTTCATCATTCTCGGTGCGCGCCTGTTCCTCGGTGAGCGTGTCGGACCTGCTCGCTGGATGACGACAAGTGTCGGCTTTATCGGCGCGATGATCATCCTCCAGCCGTGGTCGGACAGCTTTACCTGGGCGGCACTCCTGCCTGTCTTCTCCGCGCTGCTCTGGGGCGCATCGTCTCTCATGGCGCAGTATCTGTTGACCCTTGCCTATGCCAGTGCAGATGCAGCCTATGTCCAGCCGTTCGACGACCTGAAGCTGCCGCTGAACGTGCTGGCAGGCTGGCTTTTCTTTGGCTATGCGCGGGCCGGTTATCTGTGGCTAGGTGCCGCGCTCATCCTTGCCGCATCGCTCTTCATCATGCGGATCGAGATGCGTCGCGAGAGACAAGTCGGCAGACTTAGGTTATGAATTTGGGAAGGGTGGCCGCCAGCGCGTCGACGGCAAGCCGGATCCTGAGCGGCAAATGCGGTGTCTGCAGCCACAGCGCGTGGCAGTCGTAGAGAAATTCCGGCTGCCCCGGCAGCAACAGTTCGAGCGTTCCGGCCTGCACGCGTTCGCGGATGAGCCAATAAGGCAGCCAGGCGAGCCCCATGCCGGCCGTTGCCGCATCTGCAATCGCATCGAGATCATCGAGACGTAATCGGCCGTTTGGTCGAACTTCCACCGGAGGCTGGTCGCCATGTGGGAAGAGCCATGGGCTGAAGCGGGCGGAGCGCGCGTAAATGATCGCATTGTGCCGGCCGATATCCTCGATCTGCTGCGGTCTGTCATGCGCGTCGAGATAGCTTGGTGAGGCGCAGACGACCATGCGCTGGCGCGCAATGCGTCGCGCGATAATGCCTGACCTGTCTGCCAGTTCGCCGGTCCGAATCGCGAGATCGTAACATGCGGTCCTACTGGGGATCATGTCTCAAGCCCGGCCAGCAACTTGCAGGCCGGGCTTGATGGTCTGCGGAGCCTACCAGCGCTGATGTACATGCGGAGCGATCAGCCGCCCGTAAATCTCCCGCGTCGCTGCCATGACATCAGCCGACAGCGGCGCCAGATCGGCGGCAGCAGCGTTCGCCTTGGCCTGCTCGGCATTGCGCGCGCCGGGAATGACGACGGTGACCGCATCGGCCATCAGAATCCAGCGCAGCGCAAAGGCGGCCATGCTGGCACCGGCCGGAACGAGCTTGCGCACTTCCTCGACTGCCTGCAGGCCGACTTCGAAGGGCACGCCTGCGAAGGTTTCGCCAACATCGAAGGCTTCGCCATTGCGATTGAAGTTGCGGTGGTCGTCGCTCGCGAACTTCGTGTCGCGGGTGATCTTGCCGGAGAGCAGCCCGCTGGCAAGCGGCACGCGCGCGATGATTGCCACATTCTTGCGGCGGGCCGCGCTGAAGAACAGATGATCGGGGCGCTGACGAAAGATGTTGTAGATGATCTGGATGCTGGCGACGCCGGGATATTCGATTGCCTTCAGCCCCTCTTCGATCTTCTCGACACTGACGCCGTAGCCCTTGATTTTGCCAGCCTTCTGCAGCTCGTCGAGACCTGCGAAGACCTCGGGGCGGTAGAGCACCTCCGTCGGAGGGCAGTGAAGCTGCACGAGATCGAGACTGTCCACCTGCAGGTTTTTCAGGCTCCGGTCGATGAAGCCTTCCAGGTTGGCCTTGTTGTAGCCGTCGGCGACATGCGGGTTGAGTCGGCGGCCGGCTTTCGTCGCGACCATCGGGCGCCGGCCACCGCGAGCCTTCAGCACGTCGGCAATGATCTTTTCCGAGCGGCCATCGCCATAGACGTCGGCGGTATCGATGAAAGTCATGCCGGCGTCGAGTGCTGCATTCAGCGCTGCGCGGCCGTCCGCGTCGCTGACATCGCCCCAGGAGCCGCCGATCTGCCAGGCGCCGAAGCCGACATCGGTGACGGTGAAGGGCAGGCGGCCGAAAGCATGATGTCTCATGGAAAATCCTCCGTTCGTGATGAAAGGCCTTCGCAGTAGCAGGCGTGAACTGGAGCGGCAATCGCCGATGCCGCTTGGATCGCCTGCCGCGATCAAATATTCTTGTCCGGGACGGCTTCAACCGCAGACGATGGAGGAACAGGAAAATCATGGATATCAAGACCGCAGGCTCGCGCCCCTCCACGAAAGGCCAGGCCGATTATTTCACCGGCGCCGTTCACCTGGATCCACTTGTCGAGGCGCCGGGACCGGCGCGCGTGCGGGCCGCTCAGGTGACTTTCGAACCCGGCGCGCGGACCGCCTGGCATACGCATCCCCTTGGGCAGACGCTGATCGTTACCTCAGGCAAAGGTCTTGCTCAGACATGGGGCGGGGAAATCAGGGAAATTCGCACAGGTGATGTCGTCTGGTTCTCACCGGGCGAGAAGCACTGGCACGGTGCAAGTCCCGAAGCCGCGATGAGCCATATCGCCATCCAGGAAGCGCTGAATGGCAGTGTCGCGGATTGGCTTGAGCAGGTTAGTGAGGAGCAGTATGCCGGCAAGGCCTGAGCTTGCGGCTAGAAGCTTCGGCTTCTGAGAAGCGTGTATGCGATTCGAGCTCCTGCTATGAGGCTCCGCGGAGAGGAGCTTCTCAGGCATCCGTCGCTCTGCTTGTGGAAAACCTGACGCAACGGATCGCAGCGCCGCACACAAAGCAGAGTCGCTGATCTGCCGGAGGATTGGGAGGGTCTTCTGAAACAATTTCAGGACTGTCATGGTTTTGTCTCCAAACCTGCTTGACACTAAAAGGCGAACCCCTTAGTTAGCCGCTCATCCAAACGGCCAGCCCGTTCGGAGAGGGTGCTCAGGCACCGGATTGTTTGAAAGAATGCGGGTGTAGCTCAGTCGGTTAGAGTGCCGGCCTGTCACGCCGGAGGTCGCGGGTTCGAGCCCCGTCACTCGCGCCATTTCAAAGTAGGCGGCAAAACGTCGCTGTCAATCCGGTTTGGTGGTATCCTCATGGTCCGAAAGGTCCGATGCGCGGGTGTAGCTCAGTCGGTTAGAGTGCCGGCCTGTCACGCCGGAGGTCGCGGGTTCGAGCCCCGTCACTCGCGCCATTTATTTCCAAAAAGCCATGCAGTTTCTGAGGGTCAGCCATGCGGCTTTCCGCGGCATTTGCGGAATTGTCGCGACATCGTTGCATCTGCTTGATAATGTCCGTCTGACACAGTTCGAATAGCTCTGTAAAAGTCTTGCGCCCGGGCTCCGGCTGCGCTAACCACGGCTTGTTGCAACGCACGTTCGCTTGCCGGGCATTTGCCCAGGAGCGCCGCCTGGCGCCGCCCGCAAGCAGGGATGAACATGATGACTGAACTGCTCAGTTCCTATATTCCGATCGCTATTTTCATCGGCATCGCGCTCGTCATCGGCCTGGCGCTTCTCATTGCGCCGTTTGCCGTTGCCTTCAAGGCGCCCGATTCGGAAAAGCTTTCGGCTTACGAATGCGGCTTCAACGCATTCGACGACGCCCGCATGAAGTTCGACATCCGCTACTACCTCGTGTCGATTCTCTTCATCATCTTCGATCTGGAAGTCGCCTTCCTCTTCCCCTGGGCCGTTTCCTTCGGTGCTATCGGCTGGTTCGGCTTCTGGTCCATGATGGTTTTCCTCTTCGTGCTGACCATCGGCTTTATCTATGAATGGAAGAAGGGAGCCCTGGAATGGGAGTAGTCCCCGCTGGCAACCAGACGCTCGTAGCGCCGCAGCCGAAAGGGATCATCGATCCTTCGACCGGCAAACCGATCGGCAGCAACGACGCGTTCTTCGGCGAGATCAACAACGAGCTCGCCGACAAGGGTTTTCTCGTCACCTCGACCGATGAACTCATCAATTGGGCCCGTACCGGCTCGCTGATGTGGATGACCTTCGGTCTTGCCTGCTGCGCCGTCGAAATGATGCAGCTTTCCATGCCGCGTTACGACGTCGAGCGTTTTGGCTTTGCGCCGCGCGCTTCGCCGCGCCAGTCGGACGTCATGATCGTCGCCGGCACGCTGACCAACAAGATGGCGCCTGCGCTCCGTAAGGTCTACGACCAGATGCCGGAGCCGCGCTACGTCATCTCGATGGGCTCCTGCGCCAACGGCGGCGGCTACTATCACTATTCCTATTCGGTCGTTCGTGGCTGCGACCGCGTCGTGCCGATCGACATCTACGTGCCGGGCTGTCCCCCCACGGCAGAGGCGCTGCTTTATGGCGTGCTTTTGCTGCAGAAGAAGATCCGCCGCACCGGCACGATCGAACGCTAAGGGCAAGGACAGAAAATTATGAGCGAAGCCCTCACTGAGCTTTCGTCCTACGTTTCGGAAGCGCGCGGCAATTTGATTGCCGCCTCGCAGCTCAAATATGGCGAGCTGACGCTGACGACGACCGGCGACAATCTGATTCCGCTGCTGACCTTCCTGCGTGACGACGCCAAGTGCGGCTTCGTCAACCTGACGGATATTTGCGGCGTCGACTGGCCGCAGCGCGAATTGCGCTTCGATGTCGTCTATCACCTCCTGTCGCCGAAGAAGAACCTGCGCATCCGCGTGAAGGTGGCGACCGACGAGGATACGCCGGTTCCGTCCGCTTGTGCCGTCTATCCGGGCGCCGACTGGTTCGAGCGCGAGACCTGGGACATGTATGGCGTGCTCTTCACCGGCCATCCGGACCTGCGCCGCATCCTCACCGACTACGGTTTCGAAGGTCACCCGCTGCGCAAGGATTTTCCGACGACCGGTTTCGTCGAGGTTCGTTACGACGATGCTGCAAAGCGCGTCGTTTACGAACCCGTCGAGCTGAAGCAGGAATTCCGCAATTTCGATTTCTTGTCCCCCTGGGAAGGCACGGAATACGTGCTGCCGGGCGACGAAAAGGCGAAGCAGTAAGTTTGAGGCGTGTGGCGGGCTTTCGTCCGCCGTTCACTGACTACCCGAAAAAGCGAGCCCATCGCCATGACCGAACATAACGTCCGTAACTTCAACATCAATTTCGGGCCGCAGCATCCTGCAGCGCACGGCGTTCTGCGTCTTGTGCTGGAGCTTGATGGCGAAATCGTGGAGCGCGTCGATCCGCATATCGGCCTGTTGCACCGCGGTACTGAAAAGCTGATCGAAACCAAAACCTACCTGCAGGCCGTTCCCTATTTCGATCGCCTCGATTACGTGGCGCCGATGAACCAGGAGCATGCCTATGCGCTGGCCGTTGAAAAGCTGCTTGACATCGAGATCCCGATCCGCGGCCAGCTCATCCGCGTTCTCTATTCGGAAATCGGCCGCATCCTGTCGCATC
Organism: Rhizobium sp. BK650; assembly: GCF_014195325.1. Lineage (GTDB taxonomy): Bacteria > Pseudomonadota > Alphaproteobacteria > Rhizobiales > Rhizobiaceae > Rhizobium. Next base: position 363,157 of record NZ_JACIBK010000004.1, read on the forward strand.
TGCTGAACGTCACCACGCAGGCCATGGACGTCGGTGCGCTGACGCCGCCGCTCTGGGGCTTCGAAGAGCGCGAAAAGCTGATGGTGTTCTATGAGCGCGCCAGTGGCTCCCGCATGCATGCCGCTTACTTCCGTCCGGGCGGCGTTCACCAGGACCTGCCGGAACAGCTCGTGCAGGATATCGGCAAGTGGTGCGACGAATTCCCGGGCAAGCTCGACGATATCGACGACCTTCTCACCGGCAACCGCATCTTCAAACAGCGCAACGTCGATATCGGCGTCGTCTCGCTGGAGGATTGCTGGGCCTGGGGCTTCTCGGGCGTCATGGTGCGCGGTTCGGGCGCTGCCTGGGATTTGCGTCGTGCGCAGCCCTACGAATGCTATTCGGATCTCGAATTTGACATTCCGGTCGGCAAGAACGGCGACAACTACGATCGTTACCTGATCCGCATGATCGAGATGCGCGAGTCGGTGAAGATCATGAAGCAGTGCGTGAACCGCCTGCTCAGCGATGCGAAGACTGGTCCGTTCTCTTCGATCGACGGTAAGGTCGTTCCGCCGAAGCGTGGCGAGATGAAGCGCTCGATGGAAGCCTTGATCCATCACTTCAAGCTCTACACAGAAGGCTATCACGTTCCGGCGGGTGAAGTTTATGCTGCCGTCGAGGCGCCGAAGGGCGAATTCGGCGTCTATCTCGTCTCCGACGGCACCAACAAGCCTTACCGCTGCAAGATCCGCGCGCCGGGTTATGCGCATCTGCAGGCGATGGACTTCATGTGCCGGGGCCACCAGCTGGCCGACGTCGCGGCGGTTCTGGGCTCGCTCGACATCGTGTTCGGTGAGGTGGACCGCTAATGCAGGCTCTGCCGCTCGCAGCTGCATTTCTTCTTTCGGCCTCCGTTGCCTTTGCGCAGGATGCCGGAAAGCTCGGCACGCCGCTGGGCCATGAAGAGGCGCAGTCGCCGGCAGAGCAGTCGTCCATGGGCGAGCTTTTGTCCAAGGGCTATCAAATCAAGGCCGCCGTGCCGAATGGCGGCAAGTTCGTAGTGTTTATGCAAAAAGACCAGTCGGCCTATGCCTGTGAAATGCAGTCTTTGACTGCTTCGCGGTGTGGAACGCTAAACTGACAAGGCGTGAGGAAGAATGTCCGTTCGTCGATTAGCCGAAGATCAATTCCAGCCGGCCGCATTCGCTTTCAGCGATGAAAACGCGGTCTGGGCGGAAAAGACGATTCAGAAATATCCCGCAGGCCGTCAGCAGTCCGCGGTCATTCCGCTGTTGATGCGTGCCCAGGAGCAGGATGGTTGGGTCACCCGCGCAGCGATCGAAAAGATCGCCGACATGCTGGACATGGCCTATATCCGCGTTCTCGAAGTCGCGACCTTCTACACTCAATTTCAGCTCCATCCGGTCGGCACCCGCGCTCATGTGCAGGTCTGCGGCACGACGCCTTGCATGCTGCGCGGCTCGGAAAAGCTGATGGGCGTCTGCCGCAGCAAGATCCATCAGCACCCGTTCGAGCGCAATGCGGAAGGCACGCTCTCTTGGGAAGAGGTCGAATGTCTCGGGGCCTGCGTCAACGCACCGATGGTGATGATCGGCAAGGATACCTATGAGGACCTGACGCCGGAACGCCTGGAAGAAATCATCGATGCGTTTGCAGCCGGCAACGGCGCGGGCGTCAAGGTCGGTCCGCAGATAGACCGTCACCTGTCCTCGCCCGAAGGTGGCCCGACGACGCTTCTCGATGACGTTGCCGTTACCCGCACCTGGGTTGACAAGGCCCCAACGACCGCACCGGCAGACGGCGCGCCGGTCCCGCCCTCCGAGGCTGCTCGTCCGAAGAGCACCGATGCCGAAACCAACGCGTCGCTGAAGACGCCGGCAACGTCTCCCAAGGCGTCGGCCAAGAACGCAAAGGCCGCCGAAGTTCAGCCGCTGTCGGGCACTGCCGCTTCCGAGCCGGCTCCGAAGGCTGCCGCCGGGGCCGCTGTAAAGCCATCGCTGACTGATAAGAATCGCCCGGCCGGTATCGAAAGGCCCGCTGCTCCCGATGATCTCAAGATGATCTCCGGCGTCGGTCCGAAGATCGAGGCGACGCTGCATGAAATCGGCATCTTCACCTTCGCGCAGATCGCGGGCTGGAAGAAGGCCGAACGCGAATGGGTCGATAATTTCTTGAATTTCCGCGGCCGCATCGAGCGCGACGACTGGGTCAAGCAGGCCAAGGCGCTCGCCAAGGGCGGCGAAGCGGAATATATCAAGGTCTTCGGCAAGAAGCCGCGGTAAGAGGGTGAGACATGCTGCAAGATAAAGACCGCATCTTTACCAATATCTACGGCCTCAAGGACAAGTCCCTGAAGGGCGCGATGAGCCGCGGCCACTGGGACGGCACCAAGCTGATTCTGGAAAAGGGCCGCGACTGGATCATCGAAGAAATGAAGGCTTCCGGCCTTCGTGGCCGCGGCGGCGCAGGCTTCCCGACGGGCCTCAAGTGGTCCTTCATGCCTAAGCAGAGCGATGGCCGCCCGCATTACCTCGTCGTCAATGCCGACGAATCGGAGCCCGGCACCTGCAAGGACCGCGACATCATGCGCAACGATCCGCATACGCTGATCGAAGGCTGCGTGGTTGCAAGCTTCGCCATGGGCGCCAATGCTGCCTACATCTACGTGCGCGGCGAATATATCCGCGAGCGCGAAGCCCTGCAGGCCGCAATCGACGAATGCTATGACGCGGGTCTTCTCGGCAAGAACAACAAACTCGGCTGGGACATGGATATCTTCGTCCATCACGGCGCCGGCGCTTACATCTGCGGTGAAGAAACCGCGCTGCTCGAAAGCCTCGAAGGCAAGAAGGGCCAGCCGCGCCTGAAGCCGCCGTTCCCGGCCAATATGGGTCTCTACGGCTGCCCGACGACGGTCAACAACGTTGAATCGATCGCCGTTGCCCCGACCATCCTGCGCCGTGGCGCCGGCTGGTTCTCGTCCTTCGGACGTCCGAACAATGTCGGCACCAAACTCTTCATGCTGTCGGGCCACGTCAACCGTCCGTGCACGGTGGAAGAAACAATGGGCATCACCTTCCGCGAGCTGGTCGACAAGCACGCCGGCGGCATCCGTGGCGGCTGGGACAACCTGCTTGCCGTCATTCCGGGCGGCGCATCCTGCCCGATCGTTCCGGCCAAGGACATTATGGATTGCCCGATGGATTTCGACGGCCTGCGCGCTGTCGGTTCTTCCTTCGGCACGGCCGCTTCGATCGTCATGGACAAGTCCACCGACGTCATCAAGGCGATTGCCCGTATCTCCGCCTTCTTCAAGCATGAGAGCTGCGGCCAGTGCACGCCGTGCCGCGAAGGCACGGGTTGGATGTGGCGCGTGATGGAGCGTATGGCGCGCGGCAACGCGCAGAAGCGCGAAATCGACATGCTGTTCCAGGTCACCAAGCAGATCGAAGGCCACACCATCTGTGCTCTCGGCGACGCCGCCGCATGGCCGGTCCAGGGTCTGATCCGTAACTTCCGCCCGGAAATTGAGGCCCGCATCGACCAGTACACAGCCAATGCCCTCGATCACGGCGCGGTTCTGGAGGCGGCGGAGTAAGCGCATGACGACCAGCACACCCGAGAGCAAGGTGAGGGAAGGGGCAGCCGATTTCGCGGCTGATTTCGGCCGCCTTGCTGCCGGCATGCTGGAAAATACGCGGGCCATGCCCATTCATCCGCTGATGGCCCATCCGGCTGCAGCATTTGCCGCGGCGACCGCGATCGGATTCGGCCTCTCCACTCAGATGGCCGGCGCCTTCTTCGGCGCGCTGCAGGGCGCGCTCGAAACGGCGAACATGGCAGCTGCAGCACTCGACGAAACGCCGCCGGAGGAAGAGACGCCGGAGCTGGATATCCATCCGGACAACATCCGGCAGCCAGTGGAGAAGGCGAAGCCGGTTCGCAGGGCGGCAAAACCGAAGCTGACGGTCGTTTCCACCAAGCCTCCGGCCGAGAAGAGCACCAAGCCTGCGGCTGCTGCCAAAGCCAGGCCGGCAGCAAGGTCCAGGAAGGCTGACGATCTCAAGCTGATCGCCGGCATTGGTCCGAAGTTGGAGCAGGTGCTGAACGGAAAGGGCATCCGTACCTTCGCCGATATCGCGGCGTGGAGCGATCAGGACGTTGCGAGACTGGATGCCGAGCTTGGTGTCGATGGCCGTATCCTTCGCGATGACTGGGTTGGCCAGGCCAAGGTGCTGGCGATGCGGGGCCGCAGGAAGAAATAATGTCCGGCCGCATATGATGGCCGGAGGGTGGCGGATCGATCGGTGGGGCAGGGGCTCCTGGTTGCAAGCCGCTGGCCGGTTCCGGGTCTCGGAACCGGCGAAGGAAAATTTGGGCAATACCAGCGCCAGGACGGATGAAATGACCGTCTTGGCAATACGGATGTTGCAAAAAGAGGTTTGTTTGCCGGTACCCGGCGAATGGGAAACAGGACTGACTGACGATGGCTAAACTGAAGATTGACGGCAACGAGATCGAAGTTCCGGATCATTTCACGCTGTTGCAGGCGTGCGAAGAGGCCGGTGCTGAAGTTCCGCGCTTCTGCTTCCATGAGCGCCTTTCGGTTGCCGGCAATTGCCGCATGTGCCTCGTCGAGGTCAAGGGCGGTCCGCCGAAGCCGCAGGCTTCCTGCGCCATGGGCGTGCGCGATATCCGCGGCGGCCCGAACGGCGAGTTGCCGGAAGTCTTCACCAATACGCCGATGGTCAAGAAGGCCCGCGAAGGCGTGATGGAATTCCTGCTGATCAACCATCCGCTCGATTGCCCGATCTGCGACCAGGGCGGCGAATGCGACCTGCAGGACCAGGCGATGGCCTTCGGCATCGACACCTCGCGTTATCAGGAAGATAAGCGCGCCGTCGAAGACAAGTATATCGGCCCGCTCGTTAAGACGGTCATGAACCGCTGCATTCACTGCACGCGTTGCGTTCGCTTCACGACTGAGGTTGCCGGCATCTCAGAGCTCGGCCTGATCGGCCGCGGCGAAGACGCGGAGATCACCACCTATCTCGAGCAGGCCATGACCTCCGAGCTGCAGGGCAACGTCGTTGACCTCTGCCCGGTTGGTGCTCTGACCTCTAAGCCCTTCGCCTTCACGGCTCGTCCGTGGGAACTGAACAAGACCGAATCGATCGACGTTATGGACGCTGTCGGCTCCGCGATCCGCGTCGATACGCGTGGCCGCGAAGTCATGCGCATTCTGCCGCGTGTCAATGAGGCTGTGAACGAAGAGTGGATTTCCGACAAGACCCGCCACGTCTGGGACGGCCTGAAGACGCAGCGCCTCGACCGGCCTTACGTGCGCAAGGACGGCCGCCTGCAGCCTGCGACCTGGAGCGAAGCCTTCGGCGCGATCAAGGCTGCCGTTTCGGCCACGTCCGGCGACAAGATCGGCGCGATCGCCGGTGACCTCGCTTCGGTCGAAGAAATGTATGCCCTCTCCGAACTGGTGAAGTCGTTGGGTTCCGAGAATCTCGACTGTCGCCAGGATGGGGCGGCACTCGATCCGTCGCTCGGCCGTGCAAGCTATCTCTTCAACCCAACTATCGCCGGCATCGAACAGGCCGACGCGCTGCTCATCATCGGCGCGAACCCGCGCTTCGAAGCAGCAATCCTCAACGCCCGCATCCGCAAGCGTTACCGCCGCGGCGGCTTCCCGATCGGCGTGATCGGGGAGGGCGGCGAGATGCGCTACAAGTATGATTACCTCGGCGCTGGCCCGGATACGCTGAAGGACATTCTCGATGGCGGCCACGCCTTCGCCGAAGTCCTCTCCAAGGCTTCCAAGCCGATGATCATCATCGGCCAGGGCGCTCTGACCCGGACCGATGGCGCAGGCGTTCTCGCAACGGCTGCCAAGCTTGCCGTCAATGTCGGCGCGATCGCCGAAGGCTGGAACGGTTTCGCCGTGCTGCACACTGCAGCGTCCCGCGTCGGCGGTCTCGATCTCGGTTTCGTCCCCGGCGCCAAAGGCGTCAACGCTGCTGAAATGCTGAAGGCGATGGACGTGCTCTTGCTGCTCGGCGCCGATGAGCTTAATTTCTCGGCTAAGGCCGCGAAGTTTACGGTTTATATTGGCTCGCATGGCGACAATGGCGCCCATGGTGCCGATGTCATCCTGCCGGCCGCTGCCTACACCGAAAAATCCGGCACCTGGGTCAATACCGAAGGCCGCGTCCAGATGGGCAACCGCGCCGGTTTCGCACCGGGCGACGCCCGCGAGGACTGGGCGATCATCCGTGCCCTTTCCGACGTGCTCGGCAAGAGGCTTCCCTTTGATTCGCTCGGCGAGTTGCGCGCCAAGCTCTATGCAGCATTCCCGCATTTTGCGGCCATCGACGAGATCGCCGAAGGTGACAGCGCCCAAATTGCCGCACTGGCGAAAAAAGCCGGTAAGATGAACAAATCCGGGTTTGCGTCGCCGGTCGAAGACTTCTATTTGACGAACCCGATAGCGCGTGCCTCGGCTGTCATGGCCGAGTGCTCGGCATTGGCCCGCAACAATTTCAAAGTCGCGGCAGAGTAAGGGCAGGAACTCATGGATTCTTTCTTCTCGACCTATGTCTGGCCGGCGATCATCATGATCGGTCAGTCCCTGCTGCTGCTTGTTTGCCTGCTGGTCTTCATCGCCTACGTTCTTCTTGCCGACCGCAAGATCTGGGCTGCCGTCCAGCTGCGCCGCGGTCCGAACGTCGTCGGTCCCTTCGGTCTGTTCCAGTCCTTCGCCGACCTTCTGAAGTTCGTGTTCAAGGAGCCGGTCATTCCGGCCGGCGCCAACAAGGCGATCTTCCTGCTCGCTCCGCTTGTGACCGTGCTCCTGGCGCTGTCGACCTGGGCGGTCGTGCCGCTCGCCGACGGATGGGTGATTGCCAATATCAATGTCGGCATTCTCTATATCTTCGCGATCTCTTCGCTCGAGGTTTACGGCATCATCATGGGCGGCTGGGCTTCGAACTCGAAGTATCCGTTCCTTGGCGCGCTGCGCTCCGCCGCACAGATGGTGTCCTACGAAGTCTCGATCGGCTTCGTCATCGTCACCGTTCTTCTCTGCGTCGGTTCGCTGAACCTGACTGACATCGTCAATGCCCAGCGCACGGGCCTCGGCACGATGATCGGCCTGCCGAACTCGTTCCTCGATTGGCACTGGCTGGCGCTGTTCCCGATGTTCATCGTCTTCTTCATCTCGGCGCTCGCCGAGACGAACCGCCCGCCATTCGACCTCCCGGAAGCAGAATCCGAACTCGTCGCTGGCTTCATGGTGGAATACGGCTCGGCTCCGTACATGATGTTCATGCTCGGCGAATATGCGGCCGTCGTGCTGATGTGCTCGCTGACGACGATCCTCTTCCTCGGTGGCTGGCTGCCTCCGGTCGATTTCTGGCTCATCAACTGGGTGCCCGGCATCATCTGGTTCATGCTGAAGGCGTGCCTGGTGTTCTTCATGTTCGCCATGGTCAAGGCTTTCGTGCCCCGTTACCGCTACGACCAACTCATGCGTCTCGGCTGGAAGGTCTTCCTTCCTCTGTCGCTCGCCATGGTCGTCATCGTTGCATTCGTGCTGAAACTGACGGGATGGGCAGGCTGATGTCTAACCTCGTTTCCGGCAAAATTGGAGATTGAAGATGGGAAGCCTGTCCGCCTCCATCAACTCGCTTTTCCTCAAGGAATTCGTCGGCGCCTTCTTCCTGTCGATGCGCTACTTCTTCAAGCAGAAGGCGACGATCAATTACCCCTTCGAAAAGGGTCCGGTCAGCCCGCGCTTTCGCGGCGAGCACGCGCTGCGCCGTTATCCGAACGGTGAAGAGCGCTGCATCGCCTGCAAGCTGTGCGAAGCAATCTGTCCTGCTCAGGCGATCACCATCGAAGCCGGCCCGCGCCGCAATGACGGCACGCGCCGCACCGTGCGCTATGACATCGACATGGTGAAGTGCATCTATTGCGGCTTCTGCCAGGAGGCATGCCCGGTCGATGCGATCGTCGAAGGCCCGAATTTCGAATTCGCCACCGAGACCCGCGAAGAGCTCTATTTCGACAAGCAGAGGCTGCTCGACAACGGCGACCGGTGGGAGCGTGAAATCGCCCGCAACATGGCGATGGACGCACCGTATCGTTGATTGAAATTGAAATGCCGCGGGAGAGGGGCTCTTGCCCGCCGCGGTCAACATGCACCGGGGCTCTGCCGGCGAAAGCTGCGTGAAGCCCTATCGGGCAGGGAAACTCCCGGCTGCCCGGGGGAAGATGAAAAAGGCACCAACATGGGTCTGCAGGCTCTATTTTTCTATCTTTTCGCCTTTGTCGCGATAGCGTCGGCGTTCATGGTCATCTGGGCGAAGAACCCGGTTCACTCGGTTCTGTTCCTGATCCTGGTGTTCTTCAATGCGGCGGGTCTCTTCCTGCTGTTGGGTGCTGAGTTCCTGGCGATGATCCTGCTCGTCGTCTATGTGGGCGCGGTCGCGGTTCTCTTCCTCTTTGTGGTGATGATGCTCGATATCGATTTTGCCGAGCTTCGCGCCGGCGTTCTCGAATATGCGCCAATCGGCGCGCTGATCGGCCTCATCCTCGCAGCTGAACTGATCGTCGTCGCCGGCGGCAGCGTGATCTCGCCGGAGATTGCCAAGACGGTCGCCATGCCGATCCCGGCGCTCACCGAACGCACGAATACGGCCGCGCTCGGCGACGTCCTCTATACGAATTACGTCTACTTCTTCCAGATTGCCGGTCTGGTCCTGCTGGTCGCTATGATCGGCGCGATCGTGCTGACGCTGAAGCATCGCACCAACATCAAGCGGCAGAATATTTCCCGCCAGGTTGCCCGCACGCCCGCGACCGCCGTCGAGGTGGTCAAGGTCAAGCCGGGGCAGGGCGTGAACTGAACCGAGAGGTCAAGGAACAAAGAACATGGTCATCGGACTCTCCCATTATCTCACGGTCAGCGCCATCCTCTTCACGATCGGCATCTTCGGGATCTTCCTGAACCGGAAGAACATCATCGTCATCCTGATGTCGGTCGAACTGATCCTGCTGTCGGTCAATATCAACATGGTCGCCTTCTCCTCGTTCCTCAACGATATCGTCGGCCAGGTATTCGCACTGTTCATTCTGACTGTTGCTGCTGCCGAAGCGGCGATCGGTCTTGCAATTCTCGTTGTCTTCTACCGTAACCGCGGTTCGATCGCGGTCGAAGACGTCAATATGATGAAGGGCTGAGCGGCTCATGTTCCTCTATAAGGCTATCGTCTTCCTTCCCCTGATCGGTGCGATCATCGCCGGCCTCTTCGGCCGCGCAATCGGCGCCAAGGCGTCGGAATATGTCACCAGCGGCCTGATGATCATCGCCGCCGTCCTCTCCTGGGTCGTCTTCTTCACGGTTGCCCTTGGCCATCCCGAAGGCGCCATCAAGGTTGAAGTTTTGCGCTGGATCCAGTCCGGCGGGATCGACGTGTCCTGGTCGCTGCGTGTCGATACGCTGACCTCGGTCATGCTGATCGTCGTCAACACGGTTTCGACGCTGGTGCACATCTATTCGATCGGTTACATGCATACCGATCCGCACCGCCCGCGCTTCTTCGCCTATTTGTCGCTCTTTACCTTCGCCATGCTCATGCTGGTGACATCAGACAACCTCGCGCAGATGTTCTTCGGCTGGGAAGGCGTGGGTCTGGCCTCGTACCTGCTGATCGGCTTCTGGTTCAAGAAGCCCTCGGCATCGGCGGCTGCGATCAAGGCCTTCATCGTCAACCGCGTCGGCGACTTCGGCTTCGTGCTTGGCATTGCCACTGTCTTCGTGTTGTTCGGATCGATCAACTTCGATACGATCTTCGCCAACGCTGCGACCTTCGCTCCGGCTGAAGGCGGAGGCAAGGCTGGCGAGGTGGTCCTGAACCTCTTCGGCATGCATCTCGACAAGGCGCACGCGCTGACCGGCGCCTGCCTGCTGCTCTTCATGGGCGCGATGGGCAAGTCGGCGCAGTTCCTGCTGCATACCTGGCTCCCGGACGCCATGGAAGGCCCGACGCCGGTTTCGGCTCTCATCCATGCCGCAACCATGGTGACCGCCGGCGTCTTCCTCGTTGCCCGCATGTCGCCGATCTTCGAACTCTCGCCGGATGCGCTCGTCGTCGTGACGATCATCGGTGCGATCACCGCTTTCTTCGCCGCAACCGTGGGCCTCGTGCAGAACGACATCAAGCGCGTCATCGCCTACTCGACCTGCTCGCAGCTCGGCTACATGTTCGTTGCTCTCGGCGTCGGTGCTTACGGCGCGGCAATCTTCCATCTCTTCACGCATGCCTTCTTCAAGGCTCTGCTCTTCCTCTGCGCCGGCTCGGTCATTCATGCCGTCGATGGTGAGCAGGACATGCGCTACATGGGCGGCCTGCGTCCGCACATCAAGTGGACGTTCTGGATGATGATCATCGGCACGCTGGCGATCACCGGTGTCGGCATTCCCTTCACCCCGGTCGGCTTTGCCGGCTTCTTCTCGAAGGACGTCATCATCGAGGCCGCCTATGCAGCCCATTCGCCGGCTGCGGGCTTCGCCTTCACGCTGTTGGTCATCGCCGCGCTCTTCACCAGCTTCTATTCCTGGCGCCTGATCTTCATGACCTTCTACGGCAAGCCGCGCGCTTCGCATGAAGTCATGCATCATGTCCACGAGTCACCGCAGGTCATGCTGGTGCCGCTGTACCTCCTCGCCATCGGCGCAGTTTTTGCAGGCGTGCTCTTCGAAGGCCGCTTCTACGGCGAAGAATATTCCGAGTTCTGGAAGGGCGCGCTCTTCACCGGCGCCGAAAACGAACTGGTGGAACAATTCCACCATGTACCGGCGTGGGTTGGTCTCAGCCCCTTCATCGCCATGTTGCTCGGCTTCGTGACCGCCTGGTACATGTACATCCGCTCCCCCTCGACGCCGCGCAAGCTCGCCCAGCAGCATCGTGTCCTGTACCAGTTCCTGCTCAACAAGTGGTATTTCGACGAACTCTACGACTTCCTCTTCGTCCGCACTGCCAAGGCGCTTGGCACGTTTCTGTGGAAGAAAGGTGATGTCGGCGTCATCGATACCTACGGTCCGAACGGCGTTGCTGCCCGCGTGGTCAACGTGACCGATCGCGTCGTACGCCTGCAGACCGGCTACCTCTATCACTATGCTTTCGCGATGCTGATCGGCGTTGCGGCGCTCGTTACCTGGATGATGCTCGGGAGTTCCCTCTGATGACCGATTGGCCCATTCTTTCAACGGTCACCTTCCTGCCGCTCGTCGGCGTGGTGCTTCTGCTGCTGATGAACGGCGAAACCGAGAACGGCCGCAAGAACGTGCTGTGGATCTCTTTGATTACCACGGTCTTTACCTTCATCCTGTCGCTCTTCATCTGGACCGGTTTCGACAATGCCAATCCGGGCTTCCAGATGATCGAACAGCATAGCTGGCTCGGCACCGGCATCGGATACCGTGTCGGCGTTGACGGCATCTCCATGCTGTTCATCATCCTTTCGACCTTCCTCATGCCCTTCTGCGTGCTGGCAAGCTGGCTCTCGATCGAGAAGCGCGTGAAGGAATACATGATTGCCTTCCTCATCCTCGAAGTGATGATGGTCGGCGTCTTCGTCTCGCTCGATATCGTGCTCTTTTACGTCTTCTTCGAAGGTGGCCTCATCCCGATGTTCCTCATCATCGGCGTCTGGGGCGGTGCGAGCCGCGTTTACGCGAGCTACAAGTTCTTCCTCTACACGCTGCTCGGCTCGGTGCTGATGCTGCTTGCGATCATGGCTATGTACTGGCAGTCCGGTACGACCGATATCGCACAGCTTCTGAACTATAAGTTCCCGCCGGCGATGCAGACTTGGCTGTGGCTGGCCTTCTTCGCCTCATTCGCGGTGAAGATGCCGATGTGGCCGGTCCATACCTGGCTCCCGGATGCGCACGTCCAGGCGCCGACGGCTGGCTCCGTCATTCTGGCGGGCGTGCTCCTGAAGCTCGGCGGCTACGGCCTCATTCGTTTCTCGATCGGCATGTTCCCGGTCGCATCGGACTATTTCGCGCCGCTCGTCTTCGCGATGTCCGTGATTGCCATCATCTACACCTCGCTGGTCGCGATGATGCAGGACGACATCAAGAAGCTGATCGCATATTCCTCGGTCGCTCACATGGGCTACGTGACGATGGGCATCTTCGCTGCCAACGCGCAGGGCCTGCAGGGTTCGATCTTCCAGATGCTGTCGCACGGGATCGTCTCTGGCGCGCTCTTCCTCTGCGTCGGCGTCGTCTATGATCGTACCCATACCCGCGAGATCGCGGCTTATGGCGGCCTCGTCAACAATATGCCGAAATATGCCGTCGCCTTCATGGTCTTCACCATGGCAAATGTCGGCCTCCCGGGCACTTCGGGCTTCATCGGCGAGTTCCTGACCCTGATCGGCGTCTTCCGCGCCAATACCTGGGTTGCGCTCTTTGCCGCCACCGGTGTCATCCTCTCGGCCGCCTACGCGCTCTGGCTCTATCGCCGGGTGATCTTTGGCGCGCTGGAGAAGGAAAAGCTGAAGGCTCTGCTCGACCTTTCGCCGCGTGAACAGATCATCCTTTACCCGATGATTGCGCTCACCATCTTCTTCGGCGTCTATCCGGCTCCGGTCTTCGATGCGACCGCAGCTTCAGTAGACCATCTGATCAACAGTTATTCGGCCGCAGTGCAGGCAGCGCAGAATGTTGCGCTGTCGATGAAATGACGGGACTTTAGGACATGAACGCTGAAACAATCTCCCTGAGCCTGTACCTGTCCGCGCCGGAACTCATCCTGGCGATCGGTGCCCTCGTCCTGCTCATGATCGGCGTCTTCGCGGGCGAGCGGTCCGGCCCGCTCGTCAGCACGCTGGCGATGATCGTGATCGCCGTCTCCGGCCTCTGGCTGATCTTCGTTCCCGGCGACGGCCTTGCCTATGGCGGCGTCTACCTCGCTGACGGCTTTGCACGCTTCATGAAGGTGCTGGCGTTGATCGGTTCGTTCATCGCGCTGCTCATGTCGATGGGCCTAGCGAGGGAAAACCAACTCGACAAGTTCGAGTTCCCGGTTCTCCTCGTGCTCTGCACGCTCGGCATCATGCTGATGATCTCGGCAAACGACCTGATCGCGCTTTACCTCGGCCTCGAGCTGCAGTCTCTGGCAATCTATGTCATCGCCGCGATCAACCGCGAAAGCCTTAAGTCGACTGAAGCCGGCCTGAAATATTTCGTGCTCGGCGCGCTTTCCTCGGGCATGCTTCTCTATGGCATGTCGCTGGTCTACGGTTTCACCGGCCATACGCACTTCGCCGAAATCGCCCAGGCTCTCACGGTTGAAGGCACGCGTTCGCTCGGCCTGATCTTCGGTCTCGTCTTTATCCTCGCCGGCATCGCCTTCAAGATTTCGGCCGTGCCGTTCCATATGTGGACCCCAGACGTTTACGAAGGTGCTCCGACCCCGGTCACCGCTTTCCTGGCAAGTGCGCCGAAAGTCGCCGCCATGGCGATGATGACTCGTATCGTCATCACCGCCTTCCAGCCGGTGCTGACCGACTGGCAGCAGGTTATCGTCTTCATTTCGATCGCCTCCATGCTGCTCGGCTCCTTTGCGGCAATCGGCCAGAGGAATATCAAGCGACTGATGGCCTATTCCTCGATCGGTCACATGGGTTACGCGCTGGTCGGTCTCGCGGCCGGCAACCAGACGGGCGTCACTGGCGTCATGCTCTACATGGCGATCTACATGGTCATGACGCTCGGCTCCTTCGCGATCATCATGTCGATGCGCCGTCGGGACGGCACGGTTGTCGAAAATGTCAGCGATCTCGCCGGTCTCTCGACGACGAACCCGTTCATGGCTGTTGTCCTCACCGCGCTGATGTTCTCGCTTGCGGGTATTCCGCCGCTCGCAGGTTTCTTCGCGAAGTACTTCGTCTTCGTCGCCGCTATCGAAGCCAAGCTCTATGCGCTTGCCGTTATCGGTATTCTGGCTTCGGTCGTTGGCGCTTACTATTACCTGCGTGTCATCAAGCTGATGTGGTTTGATGAGGCGACCGACGAATTCGCCCGCGTCTCCGGCTCGCTGCGTCTTGTCTTTGGTCTCTCCGGCCTCTTCGTCGCCGCCTATGTTCTCATTGGTGGTCCGATCGGCGGCGCGGCCGAGCTCGCTGCGGCAACGCTCTTCTGATGGCTTCCGACAAGCGGCGCCGGATATCGCTCGGCGATGTCAGGCACGAGGCCTTGTCGGAGACGTCATCGACCAACACGGAGTGCCTTGTCCGGGCTCGGGCCGGGGATGGCGGTCTCCTCTGGGTGACCGCCGAACGACAGACCGGCGGCCGCGGCCGCCGGGGCCGTCCCTGGGTTTCCGAACGCGGCAATCTCTACGCTTCCCTTCTCCTCATTGACCCGGCGCCGATGGAGCGCCTTGCCTCCCTGCCGTTGGCGATCGCCGTTGCGGTTCAGCAGGCGGTTCGCAGCGTGCTGCCACCCGGCTCTGAGCCGGTAGAGGTGAAGTGGCCGAACGATATCTTGATCGGACGCAAGAAGACCTGCGGTATTCTCGTTGAAGGAGAGCGGCTCGCGGATGGGCGCCATGCCGTCGTGATCGGTATCGGCATCAATGTATCCGTTATGCCCGGGAACCCTATCTATCCTGTCACCTGCCTGCGGAATCATGGAAGTGCGGCTTCGCCCGAAGAACTCTTTGCCCATCTTTTTGCCTCCATGACCGAGGCGCTGAATATCTGGGACGAAGGGCTAGGTATCAGCGAGATCACTGCGCGCTGGCGCGCGGTTGCCTGCGGCATTGGCGAAAAGATAACCGTGAATTTGCCTGACAGGTCGATTTCCGGGTTTTTCGCCGGAATAGATGATAATGGCCTGTTGATGCTCGATACGGGCACAGGCAGGATGATGCCGATTGCGGCCGGCGATGTATTCTTTGGATAGTGGAAAAAGCAAACATTATGGCGAAACAGGACGAACTGGTATTTCTGCCTCTGGGTGGCGTCGGCGAGATTGGTATGAACCTCGCACTGTACGGTTTCGGTCCTTCCGATCATCGCCAATGGATCATGGTGGATTGCGGTGTCACCTTTCCGGGGCCCGATCTGCCGGGCGTGGATCTCGTCCTGCCGGACATTCGCTTCCTCGCCAATGAGCGCAAGAGCCTCAAGGCGATCATCATTACCCACGCCCATGAGGATCACTACGGCGCGCTCGCCGACCTCTGGCCGGGCCTCAATGTGCCGGTTTACGCCTCGCCCTTTACGGCCGGCCTCCTGGAAGCCAAGCGCAATTTCGAAAAGGACGCGATCGGCGAAGTGCCGGTGACGATCTTCAAGGCTGGCGATACGATCAATGTCGGCCCCTTCAGCATCGAGGGCGTCGCCGTCAATCACTCGATCCCTGAGCCGATGTCGCTGATGATCCGCACTCCGCTCGGCAATGTCATCCACACCGGCGACTGGAAGATCGATCACGAGCCGTCGCTTGGGCCGCTGACGGACGAAGTGCGCTTTCGCCAGCTTGGTGATGAAGGCGTGCTGGCATTGCTCTGCGATTCCACCAATGCGTTGCGCGACGGTGTTTCGCCCTCGGAGAAGGATGTCTCTGAGAGCCTGCGCAAGATCATCGAGAATGCCGAGGGCCGTGTGGCGATCACGACCTTCTCCTCGAATGTCGGTCGTATCCGCACCGTCGCCGAAGCCGCAGAAGCTGCGGGCCGCGAAGTGCTGCTGCTGGGAAGCTCGCTCAAGCGTGTGTGCGATGTCGCTCAGGATGTCGGCCTGATGGAGGGCATAAAGCCGTTCATCTCTGAAGAGGATTACGGCTTCATCCCGCGTGATAAGGTGGTCGTCATCCTCACCGGAAGTCAGGGAGAGCCGCGCGCTGCCCTTGCCAAACTCTCCCGCGACGAGATGCGCAACGTGGCGTTTGCCGCCGGCGACATCGTCGTCTTCTCCTCGCGCGCCATCCCCGGCAACGAGAAGGCGATCCAGGACATCAAGAACGGCCTCATCGAGCAGGGCGTCCATATCATCACCGATACAGAGGCGCTGGTGCATGTCTCCGGCCATCCGCGCCGCAACGAATTGCAGAAGATGTATGAGTGGACGCGGCCGAAGATCGTCGTGCCCGTGCATGGCGAGGCGACGCACCTGACGGCACATAAGGAGCTGGCCGAACAGTCCGGCATCCAGAACGTACCGCGAGTGCGCAACGGCGATGTGCTGCGTTTGGCGCCTGGCCCTGTCGAGGTGATCGACGAGGCACCGCATGGCCGCATCTACAAGGATGGGTCTCTGATCGGCGAC
The DNA here is from genome assembly GCF_014195325.1 of Rhizobium sp. BK650. GTDB lineage: Bacteria > Pseudomonadota > Alphaproteobacteria > Rhizobiales > Rhizobiaceae > Rhizobium. The sequence goes on from NZ_JACIBK010000004.1 coordinate 379,519, forward strand.
TTCGATGAGATGGGGATCGGCGAGCGCAAGAAGCTTGCCTATGTCGGCCATGTCGCGGCCAGCATCGTGCTCGACAGCCGCTATGACATCGTCGGCGAGCCTGATCTCGTAGCAGTCGGCCTGCCGGCCTATGATGACGAGGGCGAGGACATGGAAGATGCTTTGTTCGACGCCGCAATCGGCGCGATCGAAAGCATTCCACGCGCCCGCCGCAAAGATATCGACATGGTACAGGAGGCCGTTCGCCGCGCTGTGCGCGCGGCTGCCAATCATGCCTGGGGCAAGAAGCCTGTCGTTACTGTCTTCGTCACCAGGGTCTGACCGATGCTCGGCCGGGTGAACCACATCGCTATCGCCGTGCCGGATCTTGCTGCTGCCGCCGCAAGCTATCGTGATACGTTGGGCGCTGTGGTCTCCGAGCCTCAGGCACTGCCGGAACATGGTGTGACGGTCGTTTTTGTGAAACTGCCGAATACCAAAGTGGAGCTGCTGGAACCGCTCGGTGAAGCTTCACCGATTGCGGCCTTCCTTGAAAAGAACCCGTCCGGCGGCATGCATCACATCTGTTACGAGGTCGATGATATCCTGGCAGAGCGCGACAGGCTGGCGGCATCGGGGGCGAGGGTGCTCGGCAATGGTGATCCGAAGGTCGGCGCTCATGGCAAGCCCGTGCTTTTTCTCCATCCGAAAGACTTCTTCGGCACGCTGATTGAGCTGGAGCAGGTCTGAACGCGCTGCGGCAGAGTGACCTAAATTATTCGCAGCCTTTGAATTGCCCGTCATTCCCGCTTATAAGCACGCAAAGCGAAGCGCCGACGCGCCATACCGACGGGAACCATCATGTTTCAGGCCCTCCTCCAGGGATTTGCAGTCTACTTCATCATCTGGTGGATCACGCTTTTCGCCGTCTTGCCGATCGGCCTGCGCACGCAGGCGGAGGATAATGATATCGTACTCGGCACTGTGCCGAGCGCGCCGACACGTTTTCGTCCGCTCTTCGTCTTCTCGCTGACGACGCTTATCTCGGGAGCGATTTACGGTGTCTGGTACATCGGCTCGACCTATTTCGGCTTCGGCTTCGATGCACTTCCACAAATAGGGCCTAGCTTCTATTAAAGCATGTCGCGCAAAAGTGTGCAGCGGTATTGCGGTAACGACAAGCGAAACAAGAACTTAAAGTGTGGCAGGCAAATCTGAAAGATCGTGACGGGCTTTAGAAGCGGCTTTTGCTCAAACTTTGAGCAGATGTAAATGTAACCGCGAAAAATCTGTCATATGCACGTCATGCAAGTGAGGCAATGAGCTTGCGTAACGGAAGGTGGTCTTACTTAACGCAAGTTAAGCTTGATTTTTCGGGAATGCGAGAAGTCGAAAAAGCAAAAAAAAACAAGGCTAGAAGCCTTGTTTTAATTATCGCGTGATCCTTAACCGTTACCGGGGCAGCGACAAGCGCGCCTAAGATCTGATCCTCCCAAGACTTGACCGCGAATTCGGCAAGAATTTAACCTTCTTGCCTGTTTTGTGAGCTAAAGCTAGCTCAAAGATTGTGCTTTGTCATTAGGTTTTTTTGCATTTTTGCTACACTCGAGCAAAATTTTTCTGTTGACAAGATTTACCTTCAAGCCCTTATAAATACGCGCTTTTTCGCGCCTTCTGAATTTGTGGGCGCTAACATGCGTCTGCGGGAGGCAGCTCGCGTCGGTCGCGGGTTTCTTTCCTGCCGCGAAGCGGCTATGAACGCTCCCATCTTTAACAAAGACCGTCGATTCCGCTTGGGTAAGCGGCGTCTCAACTGTACCGGAATCCGCCATGCGTCTGTCCCGCTTCTTTATGCCCATCCTCAAGGAAAATCCCAAGGAGGCGGAAATCGTCTCCCATCGGCTGATGCTGCGTGCCGGCATGATCCGTCAGCAGTCGCAGGGTATCTATTCTTGGCTGCCGATCGGCAAGAAGGTGCTGGACAAGGTCAACAACATCATCCGCGAAGAGCAGAACCGTGCGGGCGCAATCGAGCTTCTGATGCCGACGCTGCAGTCGGCTGAGCTCTGGCAGGAGAGCGGACGTTACGACGCCTACGGCAAGGAGATGCTGCGCATCAAGGACCGCCAGGATCGTCCGATGCTTTATGGCCCGACGAATGAGGAAATGGTGACGGATATTTTCCGTTCGTACGTGAAGTCCTACAAGAATCTGCCGCTCAATCTCTATCACATCCAGCTGAAATTCCGCGACGAGATCCGTCCGCGCTTCGGCACCATGCGTTCGCGCGAATTCATGATGAAGGATGCCTATTCCTTTGACCTGACGCGCGAAGGCGCTGAGCACTCCTACAACAAGATGTTCACCGCCTACCTGCGCACCTTCGATCGTCTCGGCCTGCGCGCCATCCCGATGCGCGCCGATACCGGCCCGATCGGCGGCAATCTCAGCCATGAATTCATTATCCTGGCTGATACCGGCGAGTCGGAGGTTTTCTGCCACAAGGATTTCGTCAATTTCGATATCCCCGCCGAGAATACGGATTTCGACAGCGTCGACGGTCTGAAGTCGATCTTTGACAAGTGGACGTCGCTTTATGCCGCGACTTCGGAAATGCACGACGAGGCGACCTTCAACGCCATTCCGGAAGCCGAGCGCCTTTCTGCGCGTGGCATCGAAGTCGGTCATATTTTCTACTTCGGTACGAAGTATTCCGAGCCGATGGGCGCGAAGGTGCAGGGTCCGGATGGCAAAGAGCACTTCGTTCACATGGGGTCCTACGGTATCGGCCCAACGCGCCTTGTTCCCGCCATCATCGAAGCATCGCATGATGAGAACGGAATCATCTGGCCGGAATCGGTCGCACCCTTCGATGTCGTGGTCATCAACATGAAGGCCGGTGACGAGGCGTGCGACGACACCTGCGAGCTGATCTATGCGGCGCTGACCAAGGCAGGCAAGGACGTGCTCTATGACGACACGGACGATCGTGCTGGCACCAAGTTTGCGACCGCTGACCTGATTGGCGTGCCGTACCAGATTATTGCCGGTCCGCGTGCGGTCGCGAACGGCGAAGTGGAAGTGAAGGACCGCAAGACCGGCGCCCGCGAGACGATGACCATCGAAGCGGCGATCAACAGGTTCGTGGCCTAAGAAAGACGGAGGCGAAATGGCAGAGGCAGCAGTGGACCGGAGTTCCAAATCCGGCTTGGGTCCGGCTGGCAAGCCATTCTCCACCTTTGAACGCCTTGTGGCGTGGCGCTATCTGCGCGCTCGCCGCAAGGAGGCATTCATCTCTGTCATTGCCGGCTTCTCCTTCGTCGGCATCATGCTGGGCGTTGCGACGCTGATCATCGTCATGGCCGTCATGAACGGCTTCCGCACCGAGCTCGTCTCGCGCATCCTCGGCATCAACGGCCACATGATCATCCAGCCGGTCGATGGTCCGTTCACCGACTATGCCGACCTCGTGAAGAAATTCGAGGCGGTGCCCGGCATTAAGATGGCGCTGCCATTGGTGGAGGGCCAGGTGCTGGCCTCCTCGCAGACCGGCGGCAGCACCGGCGCGCTGGTGCGTGGCACCCGAGCCGAAGATCTGAGCAAGCTCAAGGCCGTCTCCGACAACATCAAGTCCGGCGATATGGTCGGCTTTGCCGCTGGCGACAGCGTTCTCGTCGGCACGCGCATGGCCGAACAGCTGGGATTGCGCGCCGGCGATCTGATCACGCTGACGTCGCCGGAAGGTGACGTGACGCCGATGGGCGTTAATCCGCGCATCAAGTCCTACAAGATCTCCGGCCTCTTCGAGATCGGCATGTCGGAATACGACTCCTCGATCATCTACATGCCGCTCGAGGAATCACAGCTTTATTTCAATGCCGACGGGCTGGTACAGTCGATCGAGCTCTTTGTGAACAACCCTGATGACATCGATAATCTTCGGCCCAAGGTCGAAGAGGCCGCTGGCCGGCAGGTCGCTATTACCGACTGGCGCCAGCGCAACCAGACCTTCTTCTCCGCTCTCCAGGTGGAGCGTAACGTCATGTTCATGATCCTGACGCTGATCGTGCTCGTTGCCGCGCTCAACATTATCTCTGGCCTCATCATGCTGGTGAAGGACAAGGGCAGCGATATTGCGATCCTGCGCACCATGGGCGCAAGTTCGGGCGCCATCATGCGCATCTTCTTCATGACTGGAGCCGCAATCGGCATTGTTGGTACGATCGCCGGCGTGCTGCTCGGTGTGCTCGTCTGCATCAACATCGAGTCGATCCGGCAGTTCTTCTCCTGGGTATCGGGCACGGTGCTTTTCGACCCGCAGCTTTACTTCCTGAGCCAGCTGCCGGCGGAAATGGATATCAGCGAAACGGTGTCCGTCGTGGTGATGGCGCTGACGCTCTCCTTCATCGCCACGATCTTCCCGGCCTGGCGCGCCTCCCGCCTCGACCCCGTCCAGGCCCTCCGTTACGAATAGGGCTTCGATCCAAGGTCATGCATGATCCAAGGCCAAATCCAAGGAATGCCGCATTCATGAAACGCAACGTCGTTCTCAAGCTTTCGGGCGTCGAGCGCCATTACGGGCAGGGCGAAACGCTGCTGACCATCCTCAAGGGGGCGGATTTCTCCCTGACGAGCGGCGAGATGGTGGCGCTGGTTGCGCCATCAGGCACCGGCAAGTCGACGCTGTTGCATGTCGCTGGGCTACTGGAGCATCCTGACGGTGGCGAGGTAACGGTCAATGGTCGCCCCTGTGACGGCCTCTCTGACGACAAGCGCACGGCGATCCGCCGCAGCGAAATCGGTTTCGTCTATCAGTTTCATCACCTGCTGCCGGAATTCTCGGCACAGGAAAACATCATGATGCCACAGCTCATCGCCGGCCTCTCCTGGAAAGAGGCGGGCGAGCGGGCAAAGATGCTTCTGGATTACATGCGCATCGGCCATCGCGGCATGCATCGCCCAGGAGAGCTTTCCGGCGGCGAGCAGCAGCGTGTGGCGATTGCGCGCGCCGTCGCCAATGCGCCGAGCCTGCTTCTGGCCGACGAGCCGACCGGCAACCTCGACCCGGAAACCGCAAGCTACGTCTTCGACGCTTTGGAAGCGCTGGTGCGGCAGTCCGGTCTTGCTGCGCTGATCGCCACGCACAACCATGAGCTCGCCGGACGTATGGACCGGCGCGTGACGATTTCCGACGGCAAGGTGGTGGATTTCTGATTATCACGGGATGATCAGCCCGCCGCGATAGTCGAGCTCATAGGCTTTTCGTCCAGCCACCTCGATGAATTCGTGACCGCGAAAATGCGTGCAATCGCCTTCGCTTGTATCGACATAGCGCCCGAGCGAATGATCGAAGATCATGCCGCCGAGGAAGCGGCCTTGCTTGTAGAGCTGTGAAAGCGCGGCGGTGATGATGGTGCCGGCAACAGTCCCGTCGATGATCGCGGGCTCCATGATGTGCCCGAAATAGTTCATCGCCCAGACCGGCTTTTCCTCCAGCCACACCACTTCCTGGCCGGCAAAGTCCGTGCCGCCGAAATAGCTGTCGAGATAGCGCCAGATGCCGCGCCTGTAGCTGATGTCGTGGGCACCGATCCGGTAGGATGGCTGCGCCTTGGCGCCGGCGACATAGCTTTGCGATTTGGCTTCGACAATGAAGTTGTTGAGTTCCAAAACGTCCATAGTCCCTCCGCTCCGATGTTAACCATGTCCCGCAGAAGCGGGGGGTAAACCTGTTGACAACAGAACATACATGGAACAAATTAAAAACATAAGAGCAAAGGAGAGCCAAATGACTGACATGATCCGTGATATCGCAGCATTCACCTCCATCGCAATGTTCGTTGCCAGCTTCTCGCTGATCGTCATGGCAATGTAAGAATTCAGGGGATCGCATGGCAGCCATGCGGTCCCGAAGCGGGACTTTTTCTGGACAGAATCGCCTTCAATGCCGACAATGCGCGCTCTTCATTGAGACGGTTGGAAAGGCATATCATGGCGGATGCGGAACAGGGTGCGATCGGCGGAAAGCCGGGCTTCGTTCATCTAAGGGTTCATTCCGCCTATTCGCTGCTCGAAGGCGCGCTGCCTCTCAAAAAGATCCTCTACAAGGCAGCTGGCGATAGCCAGCCGGCGATCGCCATTACCGATACCAACAATCTTTTCGTCGCTCTGGAATTTTCCCAGAAAGCGATGGACGAAGGCCTGCAGCCGATCATCGGTTGCCAGGTGTCGATCGACATGGAAGACGGCCTTGAAACCGAAAAACGGGGAGGCCAGCAGGCGCTGGTCAAGCTGCCGTCCATCGTGCTTCTGTCCGCGACGGATGCGGGCTACGAGCGGCTGGTCGATCTCGTCAGCCGCGCCTACCTCGGCGGCGAGGGTAACTCGACCGTCCATATCCGCTCCTCCTGGTTGGATGAGATCGGCACGGAAGGTTTGATCGCTCTGACGGGTGCCTCGACCGGGCCGATCGACATGCCGCTGAAGGACGGCCATACCGCCCAGGCTGAGACACGTCTGCTGACGCTGAAGCGCATCTTCGGAGACCGGCTCTATGTCGAGCTGCAGCGGCACGGGACTTACGACAAGCGGCACGAGCAGAAGATTGTCGGCCTCGCCTATAAGCACGACCTGCCGCTGGTCGCGACCAACGAGGCCTTCTTCCCGACGCGTGACGATTATGATGCCCACGACGCGCTGATGGCGGTTGCCCATAACGCCATTGTTTCCGACGACAGCCGTTTCCGTCTCTCTCCGGATCACTACCTGAAGAGCCGCGCCGAAATGGAAAAGCTCTTCGCCGATCTGCCTGAGGCGCTCGAAAATACCGTCGAGATCGCGCGGCGCTGCTCCTTCGTGCTGAAGACCCGCAAGCCGATTCTGCCGCGCTTCACCGGCGCCACGACCGATCCCGAAGAGGCCGAACGCGCTGAGGCGCTCGAACTCCGCCGTCAGGCGCAGGAGGGGCTCGATATGCGTCTGGCCACGCTCGGCATGTCGGCTGGGTACGAGGAGAAGGATTACCGCGAGCGGCTGGAATTCGAGCTTAGCGTCATCGAGCGTATGAAGTTCCCCGGCTACTTCCTGATCGTGGCCGACTTCATCAAATGGGCCAAGCAGCATGATATCCCTGTCGGACCGGGGCGCGGTTCGGGTGCAGGCTCGCTGGTTGCCTATGCTCTGACGATCACCGACGTCGATCCGCTGCGCTTTTCGCTGCTCTTCGAACGCTTCCTCAATCCGGAACGCGTCTCGATGCCGGACTTCGATATCGACTTCTGCCAGGACCGCCGCGAAGAGGTGATCCGCTATGTGCAGCGCAAGTACGGGCGTGAGCAGGTGGCGCAGATCATCACCTTCGGTTCGCTGCAGGCGCGCGCCGCTTTGCGAGACGTCGGCCGCGTGCTGGAAATGCCCTACGGCCAGGTCGACAAGATCTGCAAGCTGGTGCCGAACAACCCGGCAAACCCGACGCCGCTTTCCAAGGCGATCGAGGAAGAGCCGAAGCTGCAGGAAGAGGCGGCAAAGGAGCCGGTCGTCGCGCGCCTGCTCGATATCGCTCAGAAGATTGAAGGCCTTTACCGCCACGCCTCGACCCACGCCGCCGGTATCGTGATCGGCGACCGTCCACTGTCGAAGCTTGTGCCGATGTATCGTGATCCGCGATCCGATATGCCGGTCACGCAGTTCAACATGAAGTGGGTGGAGCAGGCCGGCCTCGTGAAGTTCGACTTCCTCGGCCTGAAGACGTTGACCGTGCTCAAGGTCGCCGTCGATTTCTGCAAGAAGCGCGGGATCGAGGTGGATCTTGCCAAGATCCCGCTCGACGACAAGAAGACCTACGAGATGCTCTCGCGTGGCGAAACTGTCGGCGTGTTCCAGGTTGAAAGTGCCGGCATGCGCAAGGCGCTGATTGGCATGAGGCCGGACTGTATCGAGGACATCATCGCGCTCGTGGCGCTGTATCGTCCAGGCCCGATGGAGAACATCCCGACCTACAATGCCCGCAAGCATGGTGACGAAGAGCTGGAATCGATCCATCCGATGATCGACCATCTGCTTAAGGAAACCCAGGGCGTTATCGTTTACCAGGAACAGGTGATGCAGATCGCCCAGGTCCTGTCCGGCTATTCGCTCGGCGAAGCCGATCTTCTGCGCCGCGCCATGGGTAAGAAGATCAAGGCCGAAATGGACCAGCAGCGCGAACGCTTCGTCGACGGTGCGGTCAAGAACGGAGTCTCGAAGCCGCAGGCCGACAACATTTTCGAACTCTTGGCAAAGTTCGCGAACTACGGCTTCAACAAGTCCCATGCGGCAGCCTACGCCATCGTCTCCTACCAGACGGCTTATATGAAGGCGCATTACCCGGTCGAATTCCTGGCCGCCTCGATGACGCTCGATATGTCGAACACGGAAAAGGTCAACGACTTCCGCCAGGATGCCAAGCGTCTTGGCATCGAGGTGGTCGCCCCCTCCGTCCAGACCTCTTTCCGCCATTTCGAGACTGGCGATAACCGCATCTATTATGCGCTTGCAGCCCTTAAGGGCGTTGGTGAGTCCGCTGTCGACCACATCGTCGAAATGCGTGGCGACAAGCCTTTTGCCAGCATCGAGGATTTCTGCCTGCGGATCGATCCGCGTCAAGTCAACCGCCGTGTATTGGAAAGCCTGATCTATGCCGGCGCCTTCGATTGCTTCAATCTCGACCGGGCCCAGCTTTCGGCAGGCCTCGACCGCGTACTTGGCTATGCGCAGCGCGCCCAGGAAAACAAGCTGAGCGGCCAGTCGGATATTTTTGGCGGGGCGCTGTCCTCAGGCCCGGAAAAGATCGCCCTGCCGCCGTTCTCCCCATGGCTTGCCTCCGAGCGCCTGCTCAAGGAATTCCAGGTGCTGGGCTTCTACCTGACGGCCCACCCGCTCGACAGCTACAACAACATCCTGCAGAAGATGCGCGTACAGACTTTCGCGGACTTCTCCACGGCCGTAAAGCAGGGTGCCGCCAATGGGCGTTTGGCAGGAACGGTGATTTCCAAGCAGGAGCGCAAGACGCGCACCGGCAACAAGATGGGCATCATCGTCTTCTCGGATTCCTCGGGCCAGTTCGAAGCCGTGCTCTTCTCGGAGATGCTGAATCAGTATCGGGATGTGCTGGAGCCCGGAAAATCCTTCGTCATCACGGCTGTCGGCGAAGAGCGGCCGGAAGGTGTCAGCCTGCGTCTGCAGACCATCCAGTCGCTTGAAGAAAAGTCGCTGCAGATGCAGAAGGCGCTGCGCGTCTATGTCCGCGATTCGGGACCTCTGCGCGCCGTCGCGGCGCATCTGAACGCCAAGGGCGATGGCCTCGTTTCCTTCATCGTCATCAAGGAAGAGGGCAAACGCGAAGTCGAGGTAGTGTTGCAGGACAAGTACCGCATCACGCCGGAGATTGCCGCGGCCTTGCGGGCTGCCCCTGGTGTGGTCGACGTCGAACTCGTCTAATGGGAAGGGGCGACCGGCCGTGCGCCGGTTGCCTTGGCTTATTGGCTGGCTTGTAGTCGGCATCTATGCCGATCACGATCAGTGCGAGGCTGGTTTCGAAGGAGGACCAGCCCAGCGGCTGCACACTGCATGAAACTATCGAGGCGCTCATGTCCGGACGGAGATGTATCAGACGAGAATCATCGCCGCCGGCCGAAGCTTCGAGGGGCGCGCCAGCGAGAAGCCTTGCTAGGCCTCAGCTCTCGCGTGTTATGGTGATGAATTCGGTACCTTCGGTGGTCTCGGGACTAAGGCCCGTATCAGAGATCGTCAACGTCGAGCCGGGCGAGATGAGCGCGTCGATCCGGTGACGGGTTTCGTCCGGAATCGAGATGCGGCTGAGCGCCTTGGCGATCGGCCGACCGCTGATGATCGAGCTTTCCTGATTGGTGATGCCGAGCCGCTTTACCATCTCGCGGGACAGGTTGTTTTCCAGCGTCACGCCCAGCCAGTCCGCCGTGCCCGCCGTCTCATCGACGGCATGCAGGGAGAAGAAATGCGTACCGAGCGCGAGGCTCGGATCGGCGATCGTGACGGGCGCCTCGAAAAGCGGCTTGAAATCCTGCCGCACCATGATGAGGCCGTTCGGTGGCTCGCCTTTGCCGGCCGCTGCGTAAACCTCCCTCAGGAGCGTGTCCGTTATCAGCCCCCTGTCTCGGGCGAATTCCTTCGGCCTGAGCGCCTTGAAAGCATTGATGGCCTGAACGGTCGAAGGGCCGGCCAGCCCGTCCGGCTCGCCAGCGGTAAAGCCGAGCCGGTTCAGCAGGGTCTGGATATCGATGACGTTCTCACGCAGCGTGCGGCGTGTGATCAGCATGCTGATCGGCGAGGTTTCCGCAGCCGGCGCCTGCAGCTGGATCAGCGGCAGGGAAGCCGTGGTCTCGTTCATCGCAACCTGCACCTGTGTCTTCGCATCGCCGATGGCCGGACGAAGCTCCACGTCCGAAAGCAGCGGCGCCGGCTCTGGCCGATCCGGGTGGAAAAGTGTCGGATGATCGATTGGCTCGGGCGTCAGTTCGCTGTCGGTGATGATGACGGGCACACCCATCTCGGTCATCTTGTAGAGCGATTGCGCAAAGGCGCCGGGCATGCGCACGCAGCCATGCGAGGCTGGATAACGCGGCACGGAATTGGACTCGTGCAGCGCGATGCCGGACCATGTCAGCCGCTGCATGAAGGGCATCGGCGCGTTCGAATAAATGTTGGATTCGTGGTACTTCTGCTTCTCGATAACGGAGAAGATGCCGCTCGGCGTTGTATGCCCGTCCTTGCCGCTCGAGATCTTGGAGGTCGCGACGACCTCCGCACCGTCGTAGACGGCGAGCGACTGTTTATCCTTGGACACGAATATCTGCAGTGTGCGCGCATCGGTGGCAAAAGCCGGATGAACGAGAGCGGTTGCCGACAGCAACCCGATAAGGACGCTTACCTGTACAGACATGACGCAATACACCACATGCACAAAACGCCTGGAGTTAAGCACGCGAAGTTTAACGAAGGCTTGAATAGGCGCTCGCCCATCGATCACGAGATTGTGGAATATTGGAGCCTGGCTATGATCACGCGGTAAAGAATTGCGATGCCACGTTACCGGAAGCGGAAACTGTGCCGGCCTCGAGCAAAGAGAGCTTACCGGTTGCCTTTGCCGCCGAACGTATAGCCCGTTTCGACCGTGCCTTTGCCGAACTTGTCGCGCAGTTTGTCCATGGCGGCCTCTGCTGCTGCGCGCCGGCCGGATTGATGGTCGATAAGATCGGGCGGATCGGCGCGGCTGGCATCGCCGAGATCGGTCACGCCGATGCCGATCAGCCGGAATTTCGTGCCGTCCGTCTCCTTTTCCAGAAGCTCGATACCCGTTCGGAAGATCTTGTCGGCAAGTTGTGTCGGATCTTCCAGGCGGCGGTTGCGGGTACGTGATTTGAAATCGGCCGTCTTCATCTTCAGCACGACCGTCTGCCCGGCAATGCCGTTTTTCTTCAGCCTCCAGGAGACTTTTTCCGAGAGATTGCGCAGGATCGGCACCAGGTCGTCGTAACGGGCAATATCGTCGAAAAAGGTCGTTTCGGCGGACACACTCTTGGCGGCGTCATTGATATGCACCTCGCGATCGTCGATGCCGCGCGACAGGCGGGAAAGCCGTTGGCCGATGCTGCCGTAGCGGCGCATCAGATCGTTCTCCTCCATTCCCTGCAGCTGACCGATCGTGCGGATACCATCGGCCTCGAGCGTTGCCGCAAAGGCCTTGCCGACACCCCAGATAGTCGTCACCGGTCGCGGCGCCAGGAACTCTACTGCCTCCTCACGTCCGATGACGGAAAAGCCGCGCGGCTTCTGCAGATCGGAAGCGACCTTGGCGAGGAACTTGCAATAGGAAAGCCCGACCGAAACGGTAATGCCAATCTCCTTCTCGACGCGGCGGGCAAATTTCGCCAGCGTTCTGGCCGGCGAATCGTGATGCAACCTTTCGGTGCCGCCGAGTTCGAGAAAAGCCTCGTCAATGGAGAGCGGCTGCACCAGCGGCGTCAGTTCCTGCATCAGCGCGCGCACCTGCCGGCCGACTGCGACATACTTCTCCATATCGGGGCGAATGACGACCGCCTGGGGACAGGCTTCCAGCGCTTTGAACATCGGCATGGCCGAGCGAACGCCGTGAATGCGGGCGATGTAGCAGGCGGTCGAGACGACACCACGTTTTCCGCCGCCGATAATTACCGGCTTGTCGGCAAGCTCGGGATTGTCGCGTTTCTCCACGGCAGCATAGAACGCGTCGCAATCGATATGTGCAAGCGTCAGCTGATGGAGCTCTTTGTGACGCACCAGTCGCGGGCTGCCGCAGGCATGGCAGCGGCGCACCTCTCCCTTCTGCTCGGCAAGGCAGTCGCGACAGAAGCCGGGTGTCTTGTCAGATGCAGGCGCCATGGCAGGAACAAAGGTTGAACATCGCAACATTACGCCCTAAGCTTTTGAGTCTCAAGAGAGGGAGGAACGCTTGGCCGTGGATATCGATCTCCGCTTCGAACCTGTCACCACCGAGCGCTGGGGCGACTTCGAAAAGCTGTTCGGTCCGCAGGGCGCCTTCTATAATTGCTGGTGCGTGGCACTACGCCTTCCGCATGCTGTGCGCACGAAGATGCAGCCTTCGGAACGCAAGGCCCATATGCAGAGCCGTATTGCGGCGGGACCGCCGCCGGGCATTCTCTATTATGTCGAAGGCGAGCCTGTGGCGTGGGTACAGATAGGACCGCGCCACGACGTGCCGCAATTCAATTCGCCCCGAACGGTCTCGCGGCCATTGGAGGAGAGCGATGCGCATGATCCCTCGATCTGGGCAGTCAGCTGCTTCTTCTTGTTGCCTAAGCTGCGCGGAAAGGGCCTGAGCCGCAAACTGCTTGGCGGCGCGATCGATTACGCTCGCAGCCAGGGCGCAAGGCTATTGGAGGCCTGTCCGATAGATCATGTGAAGCAGTCGAAATCCGTCACGCTATGCATCGGCTCGACGGCAATATTCGATACGGCAGGGTTTGAAATGATCGCGCGGCGCAAAGATGGCCGGCCGCTTATGCGGCTGGATTTACACGCTTAACAGTGTCTGTCGCAAGATGCTGGTTGATCAGTTCGGCCGCGTGCATCCAATCTCGCGCCCGCGCAATATCCTCGGCGGCAGAAGGTGCGAAGCGGTGAACGGGCGAATTCGGCATCAGATGGATGAGCAGGCATTCTGCAACATGCTCCTTCACCGAATGCAGGTTGCGCGCCATATCATCGATAAAGATGACCGGAAGATCGCGACCGCCATGCAGTGCCTGCACGATCGGCCCCTTCGGCTGTTCGCTGGCAAGCAGCGGAAAGGTGAGACCGACACTGTCGAGAAGGCGGCGGCGATGAGCGGAAAATTGCGGCGGCATCGCCGTGAGAAACAGGATATCGGCACTCTTGGACAGGCGTTCGAGCGTCGAAACGACCGGGTCGATAGGCGTCTGCCAGCTTTCCTGGGCTTCGAAGAATTCCAGGATCAGTTGGCTGACGTGTTGATCCTCGAGCTCAAGCCCGTCGGCGAGCGAGACGACGTTGCCGTGAAGGCGGAAGGAGCGCGGCAGGAATTCATGGCCAAGGCTCTTGAGGTATAGTTGAAAGGGATCGATGAATTGCAGAACCACATCATCGACATCGCAGACGAGGAGCGGCCTGTCGCTAAGGCGAATATGCGAGATGTCGAGTTTGGCGTTGCCGCTCACCATCAATATTCTCCGGAATCGAGGCCGGGTGGCGAGAAGTGGCGCCATGCCGCCGTCAGCGCTTCCGGCGTCGTGCCTGTCGCCTCACAGAAGCCGATCGCCGTCGGCTCATGGTTCATGAGGAAATCCAGCATGCCGGCAAGAAAGCCGGGATCGTTGATGGCATTACGCACTTGCCTCGGCTCGACGCCGGTCAGTGCCAGGAAGCGACCGAAGAGATCCGGATCGTTCGCCAGCCAGCCGAGGACGGCGATGGCCGTTTCTTGCGGATCGACTGCCGCTGTAAGTTGTTTGGAAGGCTTGAAGTTACTTTGCATTGCGGCGGTCAAGTTACCTTTTTTTCAACCAAATACCGGTAGCTTGCACTATCGGTTTCATGAAGCCATTTGTCAGCTGATGCCTTTATCATGGGACATCTGGCTTCAAGAACGGACGTAGGGACAACTTGTCATGCCCAAACAGGTGATGATAGTAGAAGATAACGAGCTCAACATGAAGCTCTTTCGCGACCTCATCGAGGCCTCGGGCTATACAACGATCCAGACCCGCAACGGCATGGAAGCGCTTGATCTTGCGCGCAAACATCGTCCCGATCTTATTCTTATGGATATTCAGCTGCCGGAAGTTTCCGGTCTCGAAGTCACCAAGTGGCTGAAGGAAGACGATGATCTGCATGTGATACCGGTCATCGCCGTCACCGCCTTTGCTATGAAGGGCGACGAGGAGCGGATCCGACAGGGCGGCTGCGAGGCCTATGTCTCCAAGCCGATCTCCGTTCCGAAATTCATTGAGACGATCAAGACTTATCTGGGCGACGCCTGAGGCATCGGAAGAGATTCATGACTGCGCGAATACTGGTTGTTGATGATATTCCGGCAAATGTGAAACTGCTCGAAGCGCGGCTGCTGGCCGAATATTTCGACGTGCTGACCGCCGCCGACGGCCACGAGGCACTGGCGATCTGCGATCGTAACCAGGTCGATCTCATCCTGCTCGACATCATGATGCCCGGCATCGACGGCTTCGAAGTTTGCGAGCGGTTGAAGGCCAACCCCAAAACTTCCCATATTCCCGTCGTCATGGTTACCGCGCTCGACCAGGCGTCCGACCGCGTGCGTGGCCTGAAGGCCGGTGCGGACGATTTTCTGACCAAACCAGTCAACGACCTGCAGCTCATCTCCCGCGTAAAAAGCCTGCTGCGCCTGAAGACGTTGAGCGACGAACTGCGCGTGCGCGCCGAGACGGCTCAAACGATAGGCATCGATGAGCTGATACGCGCCGGCGATGGACGCCTCGATGAGGCGGGACAGATATTGTTGGTCGACAGCCGCGCCAACTCGCAGGAACGCATCATCAAGACGTTGAAGCCTGTCGCCGATGTGATCGCCATTTCCGATCCGCAGGCTGCCCTTTTTGAAGCGGCCGAGAGCGCCTTCGAACTCGTTATTGTCAACACCAATTTCGATGATTATGACCCGTTGCGGCTCTGCTCGCAGTTTCGTTCGCTGGAACGGACTCGTTTCCTGCCGATCCTGATCATCACGGAGCAGGGTGCCGACGATATGGTCATCCGCGCGCTCGATCTTGGCGTCAATGACTATATCGTTCGCCCCGTCGATCCGAATGAGCTCGTTGCCCGCAGCCTGACGCAGATCCGCCGCAAGCGCTATAATGATCGCCTGCGCGCCAGCGTCAAGCAGACGATTGAGCTTGCTGTCACGGATCCACTGACCGGCCTCAGCAATCGCCGTTACCTCGATAACCATCTCAATGTGCTCTTCAGTCGCTCGATGGCCCGCGGCCGGCCGCTCTCGGTACTGATCGCCGATATCGACCGGTTCAAGCAGGTCAACGATACCTATGGCCATGATGGCGGCGACCAGGTGCTGAAGGAGTTTGCAAACCGGATACGATCGACCGTCCGCGGGGCTGATCTCGCCTGCCGTTACGGCGGGGAGGAATTTGTCGTCGTCATGCCGGACACCTCGCCTGAAGTTGCGGCGGCCGTTGCCGAGCGCCTGCGGGCGGCTATCGAAAACACGCCCTTCCTGCTGAAGTTGTCGGGCGAAACGCTGAATATTACGGCCTCTTTCGGCATATCCTCGCGTATCGCCTCGGTCATAACGCCCGATCAGTTGATGAGACAGGCAGACCTCGCGCTTTATGAGGCGAAAAACACCGGGCGCAACCGTGTCGTGGCCTCAGCCGCCTGACGATAGAATGTTCCGTAATGCGTCGCGTTCGTTGGGTTATCCACTGGGAAGAACCGGACCTTGCGAAGGTTTAATATGGGCAGCTGCAACGACGGCGGTGGATTGTCAATCCGAGCCCAAGAATGGACTTTAAAGCGCATTTCTTCTGACAACACGTATCGCCTTCTCTCGAAGGCTGGAGGCGGAGAGTGAAGAAAGAAGAGCGGACTATAGGTGCATCCCGAGCTGTTTATCCGCGCAAATGGTATTTCGGAAAATGTAATGCCGGAGCCTTACGTAGCGGAAGGAGCGATGATATTATTGCAATCTATTTATGAAATGCTTGGTTTGATCAAATATTGTCCGCTTGGTAAAACAGAATTGGCTGCTTCTTCATATGTGCCAAAACTGGACTTTTAACCATAGAATCATGCCTTGAAATCTCACCATTAAGAATTTGTTGATTTTCTTTCATTTTTGCGCAAATTATCGGCTCAGAAGATAAAAACGCTCCCGTGGAGGAGCCATCGATACCCCATGATGCTCAGGTCCGCCGCATCTCCTGGGTCGTGGGGTCGGTCGGCTGGTACGCAACTTCAAACGGTTCCTCGTGCCGTTTTGCATGCTGGCCGACCCCCATTTCGTAAAAACGCCGTCACTTCCCGAAGATGGAAGGGCGGCGTTTTTCTTGTTTGCGCTAACATCGTTCTCAGGCGAACCGGCATAAACAAAAAGCGCGCAACCCGACGGTGCGCGCTTTTGAAAAACGTCAGATCAGGTAATTACTTGATCTTGGTTTCCTTGAACTCGACGTGCTTCTTAGCAATCGGGTCGTACTTGGTCTTCGTCATCTTGTCCGTCATTGTACGGCTGTTCTTCGTCGTGACGTAGAAGAAACCGGTGTCGGCCGTCGACAGAAGCTTGATCTTGATAGTGGTAGCCTTGGCCATGGTCGTCCTGCCTTTAAGAAAATGAAAGCCGTGGAAGCCGGATAGGCTCCACGGCAAATTCTGGCGCGAAACTACGAATCCCGCCCGAAAAGTCAAGCCCGCTTTCCGAGGAAAAGCAGCCTTATGCCGGCAAGCAGGACATAAAGCCCGAAGAAACCGGCAATTGCCCAGGCAAAACCGTTGTTTCCGGCAACGTCTATGGCCGCTCCGATCACTTGTGGGCCTGCAACAGTGCCGACTGCATAACAGAAAACGAACGCCGCATTTGCCGCCGCAAGGTCCGAACCTGTCAGACGGGAGCCGAGATGGCTGAGTCCAACCGTGTAGAGGCCGGAGACACAGCCACCCCAGAAAAGCAGGATGCCAGCCATGAGAAGCCAGTTGTTGACGAGGACCGGCAACATCATCGTGCCAACGAACCCGGTCAGCGCCATCAGAACCAGCAGAGGGCGCTTGTCTCTGATGCGGTCGGAAAGCAGGCCGAGCGGGATTTGGAAGATGACGTTGCCGACACCCATCATGGTGAGCAGCAGAGCGGCCTGCGATTCGGTAAAGTGAGCGCGAACGGCAAAGATCGGAAAGAGCGACAGACCGCCGGCTTCGACCGCGCCGAAGATGAAAACAGCAGCCGTTGCAGTTGGCACCAGGAAGACGTAGCGCATGAAATGCAGTTCGGGCTTCTCGTCCAGAACAGGGCTTTCGTAGCGGGCGATGAAGATCGGAATGGCAGCGAGAAGGATCGCGCCGGCGCCGACCAGGAAGGGCAGGATGCCGTCACTGCCGAGCAACGAAAAGATCAGCGGTCCCGCAGCAAAACCGATCGATAAGACCGTGGCATAGATGCCGAGCACGAATCCGCGCTTGGAAGGCGGCGAGGCTGCATTGATCCAGAATTCCGATAGGATGAAGAGCGTGGTCGTGGCGCCATGGAAGGCGAAGCGCAGCGGGAACCACATCCAGAAGTCCTGCGCATAGTAAAAACCGAGTGCGCTAAGCGCCGAAATCAACACCGCCCACATCATGGTCGGTGCGACGCCGTATTTATGGGCAAGCTTGGTGGTGATCGGCGCTGCCGCCATCGCTGCTATACCGGCCATCGCGGTGTTGAGGCCGATGAGCGTGGAGGAAATGCCACGCTTTTCGAGAATGATGCTGAGGAGAGGCAGCCCCAGGCCGATTGCTATACCGACCGCGGAAATGGAAGAGACGGCTGCCACCAGAGAAGGCCAATGGATTTCCTCGACATCGCCCGGTGTGCCGTTCCTCGGCTGAGACATTTATCCATCCTTAGAGAAGTATGCGGACGAATCGTCCGTCTGGTGCCACATAAAAAGACATAGGCATGCCAAATCCAAGTGACGGTAGGGTTTCATAATATTCTGACATTCGCCGACGAGTTCTTCAGTGTAGGCCTTTCTCGCACAAGAAATAATTGCCGCGGCAGTCTGCTGCCGATAGTCGGCTACAGGCCATCGCGGTCTGGCCGCTGCCACTACACGCGAAATATGTCTGTAAGGTGAAGGTGCTCAAGCTTGCCGGCCGGATGCGTCGTAATCATCGGGTTCGTCATCGTTACCGCCGAAACCGTGCATCTTCAAAGCCCATTGCAGGCCTATGACGCCGCCCTTGATCGGCTGGATCGAGACGAGTGCGGTGATGATGGTAATCGGCGCCCAGATGGCGAGATGCACCCAGACGGGCAGTACGAAGGCCATGTCGGTCAGCATGAAGCCGCCAACGACGACGTGGCCGAGCACGAGGATAACGAGATAGGGCGGCAGATCGTCAGCACGATGGTGGTACATCGCCTCGCCGCAGGCGGCGCAATGGTCGACGGGTTTGAGAAAGGCGCGAAACAGCTTGCCGCTGCCGCAGGCCGGGCAGCGGTTCAGCATGCCGCGCATGATGGAGCGTCCGAGGGGGCGCTCGACATCGGGCGTATCCCCGTAGCTGACCACCTCGTTTGTCGGTGTGCTCATAAGTCTTCCTTTCCGGAACTAGCGCCGCCCGCGCGGGGGCCTCGTTCCGACCTTTTTGCGAGCGCGGCCTGCGTCGCGCCGTCCCGCCTTGTGGAAGGAGCGCACAGCCGTCGGCATCTTGCGTCCCTCGCTCACCATTTCAAAACGCAGGGCACCAGCAAGCGGAATCGCCTCTGCCAGCCGCACCGTCACATCGTCGCCGAGACGATAGCCGAGCCCGGTTTTTTCACCCGTCAGCGCCTGATGTGCCTCGTCATAGATGAAGTAGTCTGTGCCGAGCGTAGATATGGGGATGAAACCATCGGCGCCATAGTCCGGCAGCAAGATAAACAGACCGGATTTTGTGACGCCCGAAACGCGGCCCTCGAATTCCTGACCGATGCGGCCGGCGAGATGATGGGCGATCAGACGATCGACCGTCTCGCGTTCGGCGGCCATAGCGCGACGTTCGAAGGTCGAGATCTCGGCAGCGATATCGTCGAGCGTTGCCTCCTCCTCCGGCGTGATGCCGCCTTCGCCGAGGCCGAGCGAACCGACCAGCGCGCGGTGCACGATGAGGTCGGCATAACGGCGGATCGGGGAAGTGAAGTGCGCATACTTCATCAGGTTCAGGCCGAAATGGCCAATATTCTCGGGGCTGTAGATTGCCTGGCTCTGCGAGCGCAGAACCATTTCGTTGACCATGGTCTGGTGCGGCGTCCCGTCCGCCTTGGCGAGAATGCCGTTGAAGCTGTTGGCGCGCACATTGCCGCCTTTGGCGAGCGAGATGCCAAGCGTAGCGAGGAACTCGCGCAGCACTTCCTGCTTGGCGAGCGTCGGCGAGTCGTGGATGCGGTAGATCAGCGCCTGGCGCTTTTTCTCCAGCGTCTCGGCAGCGGCGACATTCGCCTGGATCATCATTTCTTCGATCAGCTTGTGCGCATCGAGGCGCGGCGGCACGAACACACGGTCGACGGTGCCGTCGGGCTTCAGCAGGATCTTGCGCTCCGGCATATCGAGTTCGAGCGGCTGGCGCCGTTCGCGGCCGCGCTTCATCGTTTCGTAGGCGTGCCAGAGCGGCCTCAGGATTGGTTCCAGCATCGGGCCGGTCTTGTCGTCGGGCTTGCCGTCTATTGCCGCCTGCGCCTGCTGATAGGAGAGCTTGGCCGCGCTTTTCATCATGATGCGGTGGAAAGTATGGCCGATCTTGCGGCCCTCCTTCGAGAAGACCATGCGTACGGCAAGGGCAGGGCGGTCGACGCCTTCCTTCAGCGAGCAGAGGTCGTTGGAGATACGCTCCGGCAGCATCGGTACGACGCGGTCGGGGAAATAGACCGAATTGCCGCGCTTCAAAGCTTCGCGGTCGAGCGGCGAGTTCGGCCGCACATACCAGGAGACGTCGGCAATCGCGACGGTGACGATGACGCCGCCGGCATTCTCCTCTGAGGGGTCGGCCTCGGCATAGACGGCATCGTCGTGATCCTTCGCATCGGCCGGGTCGATGGTGATCAACGGCATATCGCGCCAGTCTTCCCTATGCGACATGGTGGCAGGCTTTGCCGCATCCGCCTCGGCTATGACGGCAGGCGGGAAGATATGCGGAATGCCGTGGGCATGAATGGCGATCATCGAGATCGCCTTTTCGGAGCCGACCGAACCGATAACGGAGAGCACTTTGGCGCGGGCCAGTCCGAAACGGCCAAGGCGGGCGATTTCAACCTCGACCAGATCGCCGTCCTGCGCATCGCCCTTGTAATCGGGGTCGATCACCATTTCCTCGCCGCGCCGGTCGATCGGCAGCAGGCGCCCGGCACCTCCCGGCGCGTCCTTGAAGACGCCCATGGTCGCGCCCCGCCGCTTGTCGATCACTTTGATGATGCGGGCCGTATAGGCCGGGCCACCACGGTCGACTGCCGGGAATATCTTCGCGAGGATACGATCGCCCAGGCCAGCAACAGGCGACTTGCCCTTACCCTGACGGCCGGCCGGCGATTGCTGGCGAATGGCGACGGCCGGCGCCACGCCCTGATCCTCCGGCCATTCGGCCGGTCGGCCGATCAGCTCGCCGTCCTTGTCACGCGTGGTGATGTCGAGCACGGTGACGGGCGGCAGGGCACCCGGCCGGATCAGCGACTTGCGGGTCTTCTGCAGCATGCCTTCCTGCTCCAGTTCCTGAAGCAGGTGCTTGAGCTCGACACGGCTTTCCCCCTTCAGCCCAAAGGCCTTAGCAAGCTCGCGCTTGGAGGCCTTCTGCGGATGCTCGGCGATGAAGCGCAGGATAACCTCGCGCGGCGGCAGAATGCCGTGCACGATATTCAGCGGCTCGGGCGCAGCTTCCCTGCTCGCGCGTCCGAACTTTCCCGGGCGTTTGCCCAGGGCTCTCGTAGTCTCGCGCGGTTCTCTCGCCACTCTCAGCTCTTTTTCGTTTTCGCCGCTGCTTTCGGCTTTGCAGCGGTCTTCGTCGTCTTGGCTTCGGCCGCCGCGGCCTTCGGTTTCGCGGCGGATTTAGCCTTCGCAGCCGTCTTAGCCTTGGTCTTTCCAGCAGGCGCCTTGCCGGCTTTTTCCGCAATCAGCGCCAGCGCTTCCTCAACGGTGATCGTCTGCGGATCCTTGCCTTTGGGTAGCGTCGCATTGACCTTGCCCCAGTTGACATAGGGACCATAGCGGCCGTCGCGAACGGTGATCGCACCGCCGTCAGGATGATCGCCGAGTTCCTTCAGGGCGGCTGGCGTTCCGCGGTTGCCGCCCGGCGCCTTGGCCTGCTTTTCGGCAATCAGCGTCACGGCGCGGTTGAGGCCGACCGAGAAGACGTCCTCAATGCTCTCCAGATTGGCATAGGTGCCGTCATGCAGCAGGAACGGCCCATAGCGGCCGAGCCCGGAAGAGATCATCTTGCCGGTTTCCGGATGTTTGCCGATATCGCGCGGCAGTGAAATCAGCGCCATTGCCTTTTCATAGTCGATATCTTCGGGCTTCCAGCCCTTCGGCAGCGAAGAGCGCTTGGCATCCTTGCCGTCGCCGCGCTGGATATAGGGTCCAAAACGGCCGGAGCGCAGGGTCAGTTCCTCGCCGGTGGTCGGGTCGGTGCCGAGGCTCTTCGGCTCGTTCAGCGCAGCGCCTTCGGCCTCACCGCCATTCTCGGAGGAGAGCTGACGGGTATAATTGCACTCGGGGTAGTTCGAGCAGCCGACGAAGGCGCCGTATTTGCCGAGCTTCAGCGACAGGTTGCCGGTGCCGCACACCTGGCAGATACGCGGATCGCTGCCGTCTTCGCGCTTCGGGAAGACTAGGGGTGCGAGCGCCTCGTTGAGCGAGTCCAGAACGTTGGTGACGCGCAGCTCTTTGGTGTCTTCGATCTGCGAGAAGAAATCCTTCCAGAAGTCGCGAAGAACCTGCTTCCAGTTCAGTTCGCCGGCCGAAATCCGGTCGAGCTTCTCTTCGAGGTCGGCCGTGAAGTCATATTCGACATACTTGGTGAAGAAGCTTTCGAGGAAGGCGGTGACCAGACGCCCCTTCGCCTGCGGGATCAGCTTGCGCTTGTCGATCGTCACATAGTCGCGGTCGCGCAAGGTCGCCAGCGTCGCGGCATAGGTCGACGGCCGGCCGATGCCGAGCTCTTCCATCTTCTTGATGAGCGAGGCTTCGGAATAACGCGGCGGCGGCTCGGTAAAGTGCTGCGTGGAGTTGATCTTCTGCCTGGCGAGGTTCTCGCGCGCATTGATTTCCGGCAGGCGGCCATCCTCGTCGTCGGCATCGTCGCTCTGTTCGCCATCCTCCTTCTGGTCGGTATAGGCGGCGATGAAGCCGTCGAAGCGGATGACGGAACCGACGGCACGTAAGCCCGCCTTCCGACCATTATTGTCAGCCAGGATCTCGGCTGTCGTACGCTCGATTTCGGCCGAGGCCATCTGGCTGGCGATGCCGCGCTTCCAGATCAGGTCATAGAGACGAATCTGGTCGGCATCGAGGAACTTGCGGACACGATCCGGCGAACGGTTGAAGTCGGTCGGGCGGATCGCTTCATGTGCCTCCTGGGCATTCTTCGCCTTGGTGGAGTAGAAGCGTGCCTTTTCGGGCAGGTATCGGTCACCGAACTGCTCGCCGATGGCGCGCCGTGCCGCATCGATCGCTTCAGGCGCCATCTGCACGCCGTCGGTACGCATATAGGTGATGAGACCAACGGTTTCGCCGCCGATGTCGACGCCTTCATAAAGCTTCTGCGCGATCTGCATGGTGCGCGAGGCCGAGAAGCCGAGCTTGGAGGAGGCGGCCTGCTGCAAAGTGGAGGTGGTGAAAGGCGGGGCCGGGTTGCGCTTGACGGGCTTTGCCTCGACGCTTTCGACGACATAGCTCGCGCCTTCAAGCAGCGCCTTCAGCTTGCCGGCTTCATCGCCATTAGCGATCGAGCGCGGTTGCAGCCGCTTTCCGTCGGCAGAAACCAGCCTCGCCTCGAATTCGTCGCCGCGCGGCGTCTTCAAGAGCGCCGAAAGGTTCCAGTATTCTTCGGAGATGAAGCGCTCGATCTCGGATTCACGATCGCAGACGAGCCGCAGCGCCACCGACTGCACGCGGCCGGCAGACCGTGCGCCGGGCAGCTTGCGCCAGAGAACCGGCGAGAGGTTGAAGCCGACGAGATAGTCGAGCGCGCGGCGGGCAAGATAGGCGTCGACCAGCGGGACGTCGATATCGCGCGGATCGGCCATCGCGTCGAGCACGGCCTTCTTGGTGATGGCGTTGAAGACGACGCGCTTGACCGGCTTGCCGTTGATGACCCGTTTCTTGTTCAGAAGGTCGAGCACATGCCAAGAGATAGCCTCACCTTCGCGATCAGGGTCGGTTGCAAGAAACAGGGCATCGGAGGATTTCACCGCGTCTGCAATATCCTTCATGCGCTTGGAAGAGGCGCCATCCACCTCCCACAGCATCTCGAAATCCTGATCCGGAAGGACGGAGCCGTCCTTGGCAGGCAGATCGCGCACATGGCCGAAGGAGGCGAGCACCTTGTATCCTGGACCAAGATACTTGTTGATCGTCTTTGCCTTGGCAGGCGATTCCACCACTACAACATTCATGATGATTCTCTAAAAAAGATACCGAACCGGCGAAGTAGCAGGCGCAATACGCACTGCAACATGAATGCCGGCCCTCCGACATGGACAGGGAATTCGCTGCGGTCAAGAGGTTTGGTCGAATTTTACCTCTTTGCGGTGTTTCGCAACTATTGCGGGATTGAAAGAGTGTTGCAATTAAGGATAATTGCTCTATCGTTTTTGAAGCGTTGTTCAGGTTCGTTATCAAGCAATTTCACAGAGACAATTATGACGCCCGAGATTGCAGAGAAAGATACCAATCGCTCGGCGTCGCTTGAGAACATTGCTTTCATCCGGCAGATGCTCGCAGAATTGCACCAGATGGCAGAACGCGAAGAGGCGGAGATGCTGAGCTATCTCATCGAAATGGCCTATGTCGAAGCCGGGGACCTCCAGTCGCGCATCAGTGGCGGCTCAGTCCAGCATGGAAATTGAAATCAGTCCGCCGGCATGGCGGTGAAGCCGACCGGCCATATCCAGCTCCAGAAGAACGAGATAGACCGCAGAAGCAGAAAGGCCGGTGTGGCGGATGATGTCATCGACCTCCACCGGCGTCGGGCCCAGCGCATCGATGACGAGCGAGCGATCGGTTTCGTCGGGCGGAAGCGACATCCTGCTGTCTTCGCGCTTCGGCTCTTCGGCTGATGACCGTGAGAAAAGATCGGGCTGTGACAGCGGCGTCAACGCTTCCACGACATCCTCAGGCGAAGTGACGATCGTCGCCCCCTCCTTCAGAAGGCCGTTTGTGCCGTGGCAGCGCGGATCGAGCGGCGAACCCGGCACGGCAAAGACCAGCCGCCCGAATTCGCCGGCCATCCGCGCCGTGATAAGCGAGCCGGAACGAACTGCTGCCTCCACGACCGCGACGCCGAGCGAGATGCCAGCAATCAGCCGGTTGCGGCGAGGGAAATCACGGGCACGGGGCTCCCAGCCGAAAGGCATCTCGCTGACCGCAAGCCCGTTGCCATTCCATATCGCCTCCAGCAGTCCGACATTTTCGGGCGGGTAGGGTTGGTCCAGCCCCCCGGCCATTGCGGCAATGGTGCCGGTATCGAGGCTTGCTCGATGGGCGGCGGTGTCGATGCCGCGGGCAAGGCCGGAGACAACGGCGTAGCCGGCCCGGCCGCAGTCTCGGGCGATCATCGCGGCGAACTTCGAGCCGCTGATGGAAGCATTGCGCGAACCGACAATGCCGACCGCCGGCCTGTTCAGCACGGAAAGATTGCCCTTGACCGTCAGCAGCGGCGGCGCGCCATCGATCTGGCGCAGCGCCTGCGGGTAGTCGGGCTCGCCGATGCCGACGAAACGGGCGCCGAAGCGCTGTACCGCCTCGAGCTCGCGATGCGCTTCAGCCTCGGAGGCAATACGGATCGAGCGTGTCGCTCCGCCGCGTGCCGATAGCTCCGGCAGCATCGCAAGCGCGGCCTCCGCCGAGCCGAAATGATTGATAAGGTCGCGAAAGGTCGCGGGGCCGACATTGTCGGAACGGATCAGCCGCAGCCAGGCGATCCTCTGCTTGTCGGTCAGCGCAACTCCCTTTGGCCTTGCGCCGAGCGCGTCCATTATCCCTTAGCCCCGATCTTGCTTTCCGTGCCGTTCATCAGGCGGGAAATATTGGCCTTGTGCTTCCAATAGGAGATGACGGTCATGATGGCCATGATCGCCGCAACCTTTTCGTTGCCTAATATCAACAATGCAACCGGTATGACAAGCATGGCGATCAGCGCGGAAAGCGAGGAGTAGCGGGTGATAAAGGCGGTTCCCAGCCAGACGGCTGCAAACAGCAGGACCATGAGCGGCGCAACACCAAGCAGCGTGCCGATATAGGTAGCGACACCCTTGCCGCCCTTGAAGCCGATCCAGACGGGGAAGAGATGGCCGATGAAGGCGAAGAAACCGGCGATGATGCCGGCTTCCTCGCCCGCCAAATAGGCCATGATCCAGGCGGCGGCGGCAGCCTTCAGCGCGTCGAGCAGCAGCGTTGCGGCTGCAAGCTTCTTGTTGCCGGTGCGCAGCACATTGGTCGCGCCGATATTGCCGGAGCCGATGCTGCGCACGTCGCCAAGCCCCGCGGCGCGCGTCAGGATGAGGCCGAATGGGATCGAGCCAAGCAGGTAGCCGACGACGACCGCTGCAAGCGCCAGAGGCAGTGTAATCTGCCAGGTGACAAGATCAGATATCATTTTGTTCCCCAATTCTTTGCCGGAGGCCGCCCGGAAGGGCAGGGCAGCACCTAGCTCTGCAATGCGTGAACCAGCTTGCCGCCGACATAGGTCGCAACGGCTCGCCCGCTGAAGCGTGCATCCTCGAACGGCGTATTCTTCGAACGGGAAAGAAGCATGTCCTTTGCGACAAGCCAAGGTTCTTCCAGATCGATCAATGCGATATCAGCTTTCGCCCCAGGCTTCAGCGTCCCGGCATCAAGACCGAAGATCTGCGCCGGGCGCGTGGACATCGCATCGATCAGCCGCATCAGGCTGACCTGCTCGCTGTGATAGAGCCGCAAAGCTGCCGCGAGCATGGTTTCAAGGCCCACAGCGCCATCTTCCGCCTCGCCGAAGGGCAGGCGCTTGGTATCGACGTCCTGCGGATCATGCGAGGAGACGATGATGTCGATAGCGCCCCTTGCCAGCGCATCCACCATTGCTACACGGTCGTCTTCGGAGCGCAGTGGCGGGTAGAGCTTGAAGAAGGTCCGGTATTCGCCGATGTCGTTCTCGTTCAGCGCCAGATTGTTGATCGACACGCCGCAGGTGACCTTCGCGCCGCGCGAGCGGGCAAGCTCGATCGCCTCGACCGATTCCGGCACTGATATCATTGCCGCGTGATAGTTGCCGCGCGTCAGCTGGGCGATGCGCAGGTCGCGTTCGAGCGGGATCAACTCCGCTTCCTTCGGAATGCCGGAAAGGCCAAGCCAGCTTGCGAGCAGGCCTTCATGCATGACTCCGTTGGCGCCGAGATATTTGTCGCGCGTTGCGCAGGAAATGACGGCGCCGAATTCGCGTGCATAGGTCATCACCCGGCGCAGGACCTGCGTATCGGAAATGCTGGCATGCGCATCGGTGAAGGTAACGGCGCCCGCCTGCATCAATAAGCCGATTTCCGTCATCTCCTCACCGGCAAGCCCCTTGGTGATGGCCGCTGCCGGATAGACGTTGACGATCGCCGTATCCCGCGCCGTCTTCTTGACGAACTCGACGAGCGCGATGTCGTCGATGATCGGATGCGTGTCCGGCATCATGACGATGGAGGTTACGCCGCCCGCCGCCGCCGCGCGGCTCGCCGAAGCAATGGTCTCGCGGTGCTCGCCGCCAGGTTCGCCGATATGGACGCGGGCATCGACGAGACCAGGGGTTGCGACGAGGCCGGTGCAATCACGCACGGTCGCCCCTGCGGGCGTACCCTGGTTTTGCGCATCCTTGCCGGCGGCAACGATGAGGCCGTCCTTGACGATAACAGTGCCGACCTCATCGAGATCGCGGGAGGGGTCGATAATGCGGACGTTCTTGAGGACGAGATTGCTCATGCGCCCACTCCATCAGTACGAGGACCCTGGTTCTGGGAGACGAGCAGTGCCTCCATGACAGCCATGCGCACCGCGACCCCCATTTCGACCTGTTCCGCAATCACGCTCTGCGGACCATCGGCGACCTCGGAGGCGATTTCGACGCCACGGTTCATCGGTCCCGGATGCATGACCAGTGCATCCTCTTTCGCCGCCTTCAGCGTTTCGGCATCGAGGCCGTAGAAATGATAATATTCGCGCACCGACGGCACGAAGGCGCCAGACATGCGCTCGCGCTGCAGCCGAAGCATCATCACGACATCGGCGTCCTTCAGCCCTTCCTTCATCGAATGGAAGACCTCGACGCCCATTTCGGCAATCCCCGCCGGCAGCAGCGTCGCCGGAGCCACGACCCGCACCCGCGCGCCCATGGCATTCAGAAGCAGGATGTTGGAGCGCGCCACGCGCGAATGTAAGACGTCGCCGCAGATCGCCACGATGATGCGCGACAGCCGGCCCTTGGCGCGGCGGATGGTCAGCGCATCGAGCAGCGCCTGTGTCGGATGTTCGTGCTGGCCATCGCCGGCATTGACGACCGAGCAGGAGACCTTCTGGGCGAGAAGCGCTGCCGCACCGGCGCTGGAGTGACGGATGATCAGAACATCCGGCCGCATCGCATTCAGCGTCATCGCCGTGTCGATCAGCGTCTCGCCCTTCTTCACCGAGGAATTGCCGACTGACATGTTCATCACGTCGGCGCCGAGGCGTTTGCCGGCAAGTTCGAAGGAGGATTGTGTGCGTGTCGACGCTTCGAAGAAGAGGTTGATCTGCGTTAGTCCCCGGAGGGTCGACGTCTTCTTTTCTCGCTGCCGGCTGATCTTGACGGCTTCGTCAGCCTTGTCGAGGAGATAGGTAATATCCTGCTCGGTGAGGCCCTTGATGCCAATGAGGTGACGGTGGGGGAAAAAGACCATGACCCTGCCTCTTATTGTCTTCGCGGGGTCTATAAAGAGTGCGGGGGGAAGGGGCAAGCGCGTGCTGTGCGCAAATCCCATGTTCCCCATGCATTTTCCGTCGAATCCCGCTACTGCATGATTCCTTAAATCGGAATCGATTAAGGATAGAATTACGCAGCAATTTAAGTGCTACAGCGTCCTTTCCGCGTCTGAGAAGACGTGCGCTGTAGAGCAGAATTCTGCTTATCACGAACTTCCGGTTTCCCTTTGCCGGGCTCATGAAATAGAAGCGAACAATGACCGCCGCAAACCGGACTGAAGACAAACTCGCCGAACTCAACCAGCCGAGCCTCTGGTCGGGAATCAATGCCTATCGATCCGATCCGCTGATCGTCGACTTGACCGCCTCGTTGCCGCGCACCATCCGTGAAGACCTGGAAAACATGGGCCGCTTCGTCACCTCGCCGGAAGCGCAGGAACTGGCGCGCATGGCAAACCAGGGCACGCCGCAACTTCGCACCCACGGTCCCCGCGGCGAACGTCTGGATATCGTCGAATTTCACCCGGCCTGGCATGCGCTGATGCGCCGTTCCATGGCTTCGGGCCTGCATTCCTCGGTCTGGGATCCGCAGGCTGATACCGAAGCCAAGGATCAGGCCCACCACATTCGCGCAGCCCGCTTCTATCTGACGGCGCAGCTTGAAACCGGCCATCTTTGCCCGCTCACGATGACGAGCGCCTCTGTCGCCGCGCTCTCGGCTTCACCGGCTGTCCAGAAAGACTGGGCGCCGAAAATCC
Organism: Rhizobium sp. BK650; assembly: GCF_014195325.1. Lineage (GTDB taxonomy): Bacteria > Pseudomonadota > Alphaproteobacteria > Rhizobiales > Rhizobiaceae > Rhizobium. Next base: position 408,698 of record NZ_JACIBK010000004.1, read on the forward strand.
TGTCGCGCAAATACGACTCCTCCAATCGTCCGGCCATGCAGAAATCCGCCGTGACGATCGGCATGGGCATGACTGAAAAGCAGGGTGGCACGGATGTCCGTGCCAACACGACCGCGGCCGAAAAAGTGAGTGAGGGCATTTATCGGCTCTCCGGCCACAAATGGTTCATGTCCGCGCCGATGAGCGACGCCTTCATCATGCTGGCGCAGACCAAGGAGGGTATGGGCTGCTTCCTGGTGCCGCGCCTGCTGGAGGATGGTTCCGCCAACGGCTTGCAGTTCCAGCGCCTGAAGGACAAGGTCGGCAACCGCTCCAATGCCTCTTCCGAAGTGGAATTCACCGATACGTTCGGCTTCCTGCTCGGCGGCTCCGATGCCGGCATCCGCACTATTCTTGACATGGTGACGCTGACGCGGCTCGATTGCGCTCTGGCTTCTTCGGGCATCATGCGCGCCTCTCTCGCCGAGGCCGTGCATCATACGCGCGGTCGCAGCGTCTTCGGCAAGATGCTGGTCAACCAGCCGATTATGGCGCGTGTACTCGCCGACATGGCGCTTGATGTCGCAGCCGCCACGGCTCTTTCCTTCCGTCTGGCAGACGCCTTCGACAAGGCTCGCGGCAACGCCGAAGAGGCTGCCTATGCCCGCGTCATGACGCCGGTCGCCAAATACTGGTGCTGCAAGATCGCCCCGTCGCTGATTTATGAGGCGATGGAGTGCATCGGCGGCAGCGGCTACATTGAGGAGCGTCCAATCGCCCGGCACTACCGTGAGGCCCCGGTCAATGCGATCTGGGAAGGTTCGGGCAACGTCATGTCGCTTGACGTGCTGCGCGTGCTGAACCGCGGCAAGGATCTCTTCGAGACGGTCTTTGCAGGTTTCGCGCGCGACCTTGGCCCCGCCGGCAAGAAGACGATCGACGTGCTGCGCGCCGCAATTGCGCTTTGCGAACAGGACGAGGGCGCTGCCCGCCTGCTCGTCGAGCAGTTGGCACTCGTTGCCGGCGCAGCCGAGCTCTACCGTCTCGGGGCAGGGCGCATTGCCGACGCCTTCATCGAGACCCGTCTCGCGGGTGGCTGGCGCTCCACCTACGGCATGCTCGATTCCCGTTTCGACGCGAGCTACATTGTCGACCTGCTTTACCCGCCGGCTGCCTGATGCAGATGTTTCGGAACGCGCGGCGGGACGATCTCGATCAGATATACGGTATTTCGCTTGCCACCGGCGACGGCGGCCAGGATGCGAGCCACCTCTACCGCGATGGCCGCCTGGTCGGCCATATCTATTCTGCGCCTTATGTCGCGCTCAATCCGGAAATGACCCTCGTTGCGGAGGATGAGCTGGGCATCGCCGGCTATATCGTCGGCGCCTACGATACAGCAGCTTTCGAAGCGCGGCTCGAACGCGAATGGTGGCCCGCTCTGCGCGATCAATATGCCGATCCGGCCGGCGATCCCTCCGGATGGACGGCCGATGAGCGCCGCAGCTTTGCGATCCATCATCCGCACACCATGTGGGCCGAGATCGTCGACGCCTATCCGGCCCATATCCACATGAACTTGCTGCCGCGCCTGCAGGGAAAGGGTGTCGGAAGCCGTCTTCTGAAGCAGTGGATATGTGAAGCCCGTCAGGCCGGTGTGCGCGGCATTCATCTCGGCGTCAATGCCGGCAACCAGAGCGGCCTAGGCTTCTGGTCCTCCCGTGGTTTCGAGCGCCTGCTACCGCCGCTCGTCCCGGCATCGGAAGTCTCCGTCTGGTTCGGGCGCGCACTCTAAGCCTTCTCTATTAGCCACAGGCTGACCGTTCGTCACTCTACGGCACAAAAAATCCGGCCGCGTCGCCGCAGCCGGATCATGTCATTTATCGCCGAAAAGCAGCTTTCAGAAGAAACCGCGGCGCTGCCACCAGCCTGCCTTCTTCGGCTTCCCTTCACCTTCGGCTTCCCCGCTATCCGTGCGGTTCGAGGTGACCGTCGGCTCGGAAGACGAGATGTTGGATCCGCGATTAGCACGAACCGGCTTGGCCTCTTCCTGAGCAGGTTCGGCAAGATCTGCAGACGCTTCCGCCGCTTCCGGCTCGGCTTCTGCTTCCATAGCCGGCGCTTCGATCACAGGCTCCTCGACCGGCGAAGGTGCGGCATCAGCCTTGCGACGACCGCGACCGCGTCCGCGTGCCGGCTTGACTTCCTCGGCAACGCTCTCGTTGCCTTCGGTAGCCGCCATGGCCGGCTGAGCATCGACAACGTCGATCGTAGCGACTTCGATTACTTCGCCTTCGGTCTCTATGCTTTCCTCGGCTGCGGTATCATCGCCTTCATCGGCATCGTCGCCCTCGGAAGCAGCGCCCGTCTCGGCGCCTTCCTCACCGCGATTGCGACGACCGCCACGCTTGCCGCGACGGCGGCGCTTGCGGCGCTGGGAGTCTTCGCCTTCGGCACGGGTCTCTGCGGCACCTTCGGCCGCATCGCTATCGCCCTCGCTGCCTTCGTCGTCGCCCTCATCTCCTTCATCCGCATCTCCGGAAACGGCATCGGCAGCAACCTGCTGCTCGGCATTGCCATTGCGGCCGCGACGGCGGCGACGGCGCTTGCGCTTGCGTCCACCTTCGCCCTCGCTCTCAGCACGGGCAACAGGGCGCTCGGCGGCAGCGGGCTTTTCTTCCAGTTCTTCGTCTTCTTCCTCGTCATGCTCGATAATGACATCGTCGTCATCGTCATCAGGAATGGCTGCGAAGTTGAAGAGGCTTTCGATCTTGACCGGGTTTTCGACCGGCTCGCCGCGATCGATCGCGAAGTGCTGCGCACCGACCGAGCCATCCGCATCGATGATGATCGCCACGCCGAAGCGGCTTTCATAGTCAACGATCGTCTGGCGCTTATGGTTGAGCAGATAGAGCGCGATGTCCGGCGTCGTCCGTACAGTGATATTGTGTGTCGTGTTCTTGAGCAGATATTCCTCGATGCCGCGCAGCACATGCAGGGCGACGGAGGATTGCGAACGGACGTGCCCGGTGCCGCCGCAATGCGAGCAGACCTGGGTCGTCGATTCGAGAACGGAAGCGCGGATACGCTGGCGCGACATTTCGAGAAGGCCGAAATGCGAGATCCGGCCGACCTGGATACGGGCGCGGTCGTTCTTAAGGCATTCCTTCAGTTTCTTCTCGACAGCGCGGTTGTTGCGCTTCTCTTCCATGTCGATGAAGTCGATGACGATCAAGCCTGCGAGGTCGCGCAGGCGAAGCTGGCGGGCGATTTCTTCCGCCGCTTCGAGGTTCGTCTGAAGCGCCGTGTCCTCGATCGAGTGCTCGCGGGTCGAGCGGCCGGAGTTGACGTCGATCGAAACCAGCGCTTCGGTCTGGTTCATAATCAGGTAGCCGCCGGACTTCAGCGTCACCTGCGGCTGCAGCATGCGGTCGAGCTGGGCTTCGATGCCGGAGCGCGAGAAGATCGGGTGAATGTCGCGATAGGGCTGAACCACCTTGGCGTGGCTCGGCATCAGCATCTTCATGAAGTCTTTCGCTTCGCGATAGCCTTCTTCGCCGGCAACGATGATCTCGCCGATATCCTTGTTGTAGAGATCGCGGATCGAGCGCTTGATCAGCGATCCTTCCTCATAGACGAGGCATGGGGCGGTCGATGCCAGCGTCAGCGTGCGGACGTTCTCCCACAGGCGCATCAGATATTCGAAGTCGCGCTTGACCTCGACCTTGGTGCGGTTCGCGCCGGCGGTACGCAGGATCACGCCCATGCCCTGCGGAACTTCCAGCATGCGGGCGATTTCCTTCAGCCGCTTGCGATCCTGCGGATTGGTGATCTTGCGGGAAATGCCGCCGCCGCGTGCCGTGTTCGGCATCAGAACCGAATAGCGGCCAGCAAGTGAGAGATAGGTCGTGAGGGCAGCACCCTTGTTGCCGCGCTCTTCTTTGGCGACCTGCACCAGCAGGATCTGCCGGCGCTTGATGACTTCCTGGATGCGGTACTGCTTGCGCGGCTTGCGCTGCACACGGTCGGGAACCTCTTCCATCGCGTCTTCGGCGCCGACGGATTCGATGACTTCTTCTTCGCCGTGATCGTCGTCATCGTCGTCATCGTCCTGACGGCGCTTGGAGACCTCGACGTCCTCGGAAATAGAGTCCGTTTCGACCATAGCGGCCATCTCGCCACCGGCGGAGCCTTCATCGTCGCTATCGGCAAAGGATGCTTCCGGTGCTGCGGCCTCTTCGGCGACAGGTTCGGCTGCCTTCTTGCGGCTGCGACGGGCGCGAGGCTTCTTGGCCGGCGCTTCTTCAGCGAGGGGTGCTGCTTCTTCGGCCGGCGCCGCCGCTACGTCTGTTTCCGCAGACTCGGTTTCGGGCTGCTCGACCGGGACGATGCCGATATCGGGCTGTTCCTGTGTCGAGAGATCGACGACTGGAGCGGTCTCGACATGCTCGACATCCTCGTCGCGGCGATGCTCCTCGGCTTCAGCGCGAAGTAGGGCCTGACGGTCGGCGAGCGGAATCTGGTAATAATCAGGATGAATTTCGGCGAAGGCCAGGAAGCCGTGCCGGTTGCCGCCATAGTCGACGAAAGCGGCCTGCAGCGAGGGTTCGACCCTCGTTACTTTTGCAAGATAGATGTTGCCGCGGATTTGCTTCTTGTGCTGCGACTCGAAGTCAAATTCCTCTATGCGGTTCCCGCGAACGACAACGACGCGCGTCTCTTCCTCGTGAGACGCATCGATAAGCATTTTGTCTGCCATGTAAGCTGAGCTCCTCGGCGAGGCCGCGAGAGCGCATTCCCGACTGCTATTGACACAGAAAGAATGCGGTCCGCCGTGGCCGCGCCGGATAATGAAAGTCGCGATTGGTGCGAGGGGGAGGGCAGCAGCCAGACCGCAGCCGAAACCTTTTCGTTCCGGGGCCTGTACACTTCAGATAAAACCTGCTGCGAAACCATCAACAACCAAGCGTGATCGACAATGACGAAGACCCATTTCGGGTCCGATGAGTTTGCTCCCTAAGAGCGTGGTGGCTGATCCACCAATGAAATCCCAGCATGATGCCGGAAAATCAGGATCCAGTTCTCGGGCGGAAATGCATTAGACGGCGGACGATTACCGGTTGTGGCGCCAGGTCCGGGGGCGGCTGGCTGCCTTGCGGCGATTCTATCCCGTCGACACTTCTACCCTAAAATTCGTTGTATGTTTTCTCTGTCACAATAGCAAGGGAAAAGCCAAATGTGCCATAATATTGATGGATTTCGTATCGCATAAACTTCTCGGGGATAAGCGATCCCGATTCGCGGGTCGGCGCGTGCGGGCTCGCCTCTAGCGGGCGTCCGCAGGACGCTGTAAGGGGCCATCGCAGAATAAATAGGGTGTGGCGGGCTATTGTTTAAGAGGGATCGAATCGCGGCGGGGTTGTCCGTAGGGCGAAATCTAGGTTTCGCGTGGTGGCTTTGTGCCTTTGCAGTGCTTTGCGCGGTTCCAGGCGGCGCGACCGGCATAAAGAACCCCTTGCTGGCCTACGGGGCGCGTATCGTCGGTGACGACGCCAGAACCCGCATCGTCATCGATTTCGACCGTGAGCCTCGTTTTTCCGTCCACTACATTGCCAATCCCGAACGCATCGTAGTCGACCTGCCGGCAACTGCTTTCGGCTTTCCGGCCAAAGACCTTGAGGCACGGGGCCTCTTCAAGGACATCCGTTATGGCGCGATGGATGAAGGAAGCGCTCGCATTGTATTGACGGCGTCGCGTCCGGTTCAGCTTGCCCTCGCCAAGGTGCAGTCCGATGAGAACGGCACTGGTCATCGGCTGGTGCTCGATGCCGAAATGATCGACGAACAGAAATTCGCCGAACTGGTGAAGACCCAGTCCTGGAACAACCAGGCAGATGCGACCCAAACGACGAGCGCCATTCCCCTGCCGGAAAAGACCGCCCCTGGGGATTTCGTGATCGCAGTCGATGCCGGCCACGGCGGTATCGACACGGGCGCCATCGGCGTCGATACGAAGACAGAGGAAAAGCAGGTGACGCTCGCCTTCGCCAAGGCGCTAGCCGACCGCCTGAACAAGGAGCCGGGCATCAAGGCTTTCCTGACGCGCGACGACGATGAATTCCTGTCGCTCTCGCAGCGTGTGCTGATCGCCCGGCAGAACCATGCGGCCCTTTTGATCTCGCTGCATGCGGATACGCTGAAGCAGAAGGATATTCGCGGCGCGACGGTCTACACGATTTCCGACAAAGCCTCAGACAAGCTCGCCGCCGATCTTGCCGATCGAGAAAATCTGTCGGACCAGATCGCCGGCAAGGAAACGGTAGCCGAGCCGCCTGAAGTCGCAGATATCCTTCTTGATCTGACGCGGCGCGAGACACAGGCTTTCTCGATCTCGCTTGCCGAAAGCGTGTTAGCCTCCTTCAAAGATCAGGTCGGGACGATTAACAATCCGCACCGTCACGCCGGCTTCCGTGTACTGCAGGCGCCTGACGTCCCGTCGATCCTGCTCGAGCTCGGCTTCCTCTCCAATGTCGAGGACGAAAAGCGTCTGCTTGATGATGGCTGGCGTGTGAAGATGGCCGATCTATTGACCGATGCGGTGAAGCGTTACCGCACGAGCCTGATGGCGAACGGTGGATGAGGCCAAGCGTTGCCCTGAAGTGACACCGGGGCCGAAACCGGATCGCTTGCCGAACGCGAAGGGGAAAGTGGCAGGTCGGGCCCTATTTTCCTCACATTCGCGCCATTACTCCGATCTATGTGTTTCGCATTGGCGAGACGAAATCGGCTTGTAGCGTTAACGCGCATGGAGTAAGCCGCGCAGCGTGCGAAGAGCTATGATCCGTGCGATTGTGCGACTGCGCCGATCTAGTGATTAGAAATACCGGTAGCTGAAAAAATATGGTTAGACTTCTTGGATATTTCTTCGGAATAGCGTGCGTCGGTTTCCTGGCCGCCGCGGCTGTCGTTGGCGTCTATCTTGCCAGCGTCACGAAGGATCTTCCCGACTATGCCGTATTGAGCAGCTACGAGCCGCCTGTTACCACGCGTGTCCATGCCGGCAACGGCGCGCTAATGGCCGAATATGCCAAGCAGCGGCGCCTGTTCCTTCCAATCCAGGCGGTGCCCGATCGCGTAAAGGCGGCCTTCCTTTCTGCCGAAGACAAGAATTTCTACCAGCATCCCGGTATCGATATCACCGGTTTCATGCGCGCGTTGGTTGCCTATTTGACCGGCGGTCCGACGCAGGGCGGTTCGACCATCACGCAGCAGGTGGCCAAGAACTTCCTGCTGTCGAGCGAACAGACCATGGAGCGCAAGGCCAAGGAAGCGATCCTCTCCTTCCGCATCGAGCAGGCCTACAGCAAGGACAAGATTCTCGAGCTTTATCTGAACGAGATTTTCTTCGGCCTGAATTCCTATGGCGTCGCCAGCGCTTCTCTGACCTATTTCAATAAGTCCGTCAGTGAACTGACAATCGCCGAAGCAGCCTATCTCGCTTCGCTGCCGAAGGGGCCAGCCAACTACCATCCGTTCCGCCATCCCGATGCCGCCATCACGCGCCGTAACTGGGTCATCGATCGCATGGTCGAAAATGGCTATGTCAGCCAGAGCGACGGTGAGGATGCCAAGAAGCAGCCACTCGGCGTTACGGCCCGCAACAGCGGCCCATCTCTGTTTGCCTCCGATTACTTCGCCGAAGCCGTGCGCCGCCAGCTTATCGACCAGTATGGTGAGAAGGCGCTCTACGAAGGCGGTCTTTCGGTGCGCACGTCACTCGATCCGCAGATGCAGCTCGCGGCCCGAAAGGCGCTGCAGGACGGCTTGGTCAATTATGACGAGCGTCGCGGTTTCCACGGTCCGATCAAGCAGATCGCCATGTCGGGTGACTGGGGACCGGCGCTGGCTGACGTTCCCGCGCTTTCCGACGTACCGGAATGGCGCCTGGCAGTCGTGCTCGCAGTTTCCAGTGACGGCGTCGATATTGGCCTCCAACCGCCGAAGGATGGAGGCGGCAAGGTTTCCGCGGCACGTGAGCGCGGCTCGATTGCCGCCAAGGATATGCAGTGGGCCTTCCGCTCCGCCGCTGGCGACCGCCGGTCGACAAAGTCGCCGGTCGGCGTCGTTTCTGCAGGCGATGTCGTTTATGTCGAGCGCCTCGGTGCTGACGGTTCGACTTCCTATCGTTTGCGCCAGCCGCCGAAGGTGCAGGGCGGTCTGGTCGCCATGGACCCGAAGACCGGCCGCGTTCTCGCCATGGTTGGCGGCTTCTCCTATGGTCAGTCGGAATTCAATCGCGCCACGCAGGCCATGCGCCAGCCGGGTTCTTCCTTCAAGCCTTTCGTCTACGCTGCCGCTATGGACAACGGCTATACGCCGGCCTCCGTTATCATGGATGCGCCGATCGAGATCGTTTCGGGCGGACAGGTCTGGAAGCCGGAAAATTATGGTGGCGAAGTCGGCGGCCCTTCGACGCTACGTTCGGGCATCGAGAATTCGCGCAACCTCATGACGGTGCGCCTCGCCAACGATCTCGGCATGAACATCGTTGCCGAATATGCCGAACGCTTCGGCATCTACGATAAGATGCCGCCGCTGCTCGCCATGTCGCTCGGCTCGGGCGAAACGACGGTGCTGCGCATGGTCTCGGCCTATTCGGTTATCGCCAATGGCGGCAAGCAGATCAAGCCGACGCTGATCGACCGCATCCAGGACCGTTACGGCAAGACGATCTTCAAGCATGAAGAGCGTCTCTGCGAAGGCTGCAATGCCGGCGACTGGCAGAGCCAGGAAGAACCCCACATCGTCGACAACCGCGAACAGGTTCTCGATCCGATGACCTCCTACCAGATCACCTCGATGATGCAGGGCGTCATTCAGCGTGGCACGGCTGCAGGCAAGATCGATCTCGGTGGCCGCGACGTTGCCGGCAAGACCGGCACGACCAACGACGAAAAGGATGCCTGGTTCGTCGGCTTCACCCCGGATCTGGTCTGTGGCCTTTACATGGGCTTTGACACGCCCGCCCCGCTCGGCCGCGGCGGCACGGGCGGCGTTCTCTCGGCGCCGATTTTCAATGAATTCATGCAGGCTGCCGTCAAGGACATGCCGGAATCGAAATTCGTCGTCCCGGCCGGCATGAATATGGTCGCGATCAACCGCAAGACCGGTATGGCCGCTGGCGACGGCGAGCCGGGCACGATTATCGAAGCCTTCAAGCCCGGCACCGGCCCGGCCACCAGCCTCTCGGTCATCGGCATGGACGGCACGATGGCGCCGGAGGAAATCCTGCGCACCTCGCCGCAAGCAAACCAGGCGGTCCAGACCAACACGCCCGGCCTTTTCTGATAGAGACTGATCTCCGTTACGCCCGCCACGGCTCTTTACATCCGTGGCGGGCGTCTCTATGTCACCAGCCTTACAGAATACCGGGCACTCACAGAATACCGAGGCAAAGAAGCAGGAAAATGCGAGCGGAAATCCAGAACATAGTCGATGAAACCAAGCAGGCTATCACCCTGCTGAGGAGGCATCTTTGACTGGGACCAGGCAATAAGGCGACTGGACTGGTTGAACAACAAGGCAGAGGATCCCAACCTCTGGAACGATGCGCAGGAAGCCCAAAAGCTGATGCGCGAGCGCCAGCAGCTCGATGACGGCATCAACGGCGTCCGGACGCTCGAGCAGCAGCTCTCCGACAATATCGAGCTCATCGAGCTCGGCGAGGAAGAAGGCGACGAGAGCGTCGTCAAGGAAGCCGAGGAGGCGCTGAAAGGCCTGCAGGCCGAGGCAGCCCGCCGGCAGGTCGAGGCCATGCTATCAGGCGAAGCCGACGGCAACGACACCTATCTGGAAGTTCATTCCGGCGCCGGCGGCACGGAAAGCCAGGACTGGGCGAACATGCTGCTGCGCATGTATACCCGCTGGGCTGAGCGCCAGCGCTTCAAGGTCGAGCTCATGGAAGTGCATGACGGCGAAGAGGCCGGCATCAAATCCGCGACCCTGCTGGTCAAGGGCCACAACGCTTATGGCTGGTTGAAGACGGAATCGGGGGTGCACCGCCTGGTGCGTATCTCGCCTTATGACAGCAATGCGCGCCGCCATACGTCCTTCTCGTCCATCTGGGTCTATCCGGTCGTCGATGATTCGATCAACATTGAGATCAACGAAAGCGATTGCCGCATCGATACCTACCGCTCCTCGGGCGCCGGCGGCCAGCACGTCAACACGACAGACTCGGCTGTACGCATCACGCATATCCCGACGGGTATTGTCGTTGCCTGCCAGCAGGAGCGTTCGCAGCACAAGAACCGCGCGAAGGCGTGGGAAATGCTGCGTGCCCGCATGTATGAAGCCGAGCTGAAGAAGCGCGAAGAAGCTGCCAATGCCGAAGCCGCCTCCAAAACGGATATCGGCTGGGGCCACCAGATCCGTTCCTATGTCCTGCAGCCCTATCAGCTCGTGAAGGACCTGCGCACCGGCGTTACGAGCACCGCTCCCGACGACGTGCTCGATGGTGACCTGAACGAGTTCATGGAGGCAGCGCTCGCTCACCGCATTAGCGGCGCAGCCGATGCCGTCGTCGATGACATCGACTGAGCGGAAAAGGCAGGCCTGAGATGAAATGCCCCGGTAACGGGGCTTTTCTTTTTCAGGAGTCCGCTGAAATGCCGACTCCGTGAAAGAACACACCCGCCTGATCGGCGATCTCATCGTGGGCATCAGAACGGTCTATGCCGGCCGGGTCGGTAAACAGGTGCTCTGCAAAGGAAAGTCCTAATGCAGTGCCTTCCGGCAGGAAGATATAATGCTCAAGGCCGCCCGGAAGGATTTTGAGGGTGCTTCGGCGAAGGCGCGCATGCAGCCATGACGAACATTCTTCGACTGGGGCCGTGTCGTCGGCATCGCCGACCAGAATTAGTGCGGGCTTATCGACGGCTTTCAGGCTTTCCTCGCTGAAGCCGCGGATCGAGCGACCCGGCGCGCAGAGCAGCGCGGCTTTGATCCTGTCGTCTCGATAGGATTGCGACATTCGCGACCATGATTGCCGAAATGCCGTGCTCGTACGAAACAACGACGGAATGTGGTCGGCGAGGTCAGGAAATTCCCGAGGACCGCGCGGCCCTCCAGCCTTCAGGCTAGATTGTTCGAATTGCGAGAATTGCGCGACGGCGCCAAGAAGCAGCATCACCGTATAGGCTCCGGCTGAAAATCCGGCAGCAAACACTCTGTCGGTGCCGATATGCCCGGCAAGGTCGTCCTGCCAGTCTTTTCGGCGATCAAGCAGGAGGCTGAGGTCGGGCGCGCGCTCCCAGAGACAGGCGAAAGCCTCGGCACGATAAGGTTCGCCGCCGGTATTGCCGTGATGGTCGACGCCGAGCGCGATAAACCCACGATTGACCAGGCGGCGGGCGAGCCATTCCAGCGCTGCGGCCGAAGCGCCGGTACCATGCGACAGCAGAACCAGCGGGTAGGGCTTTGCTGCCGGCCGAACGGGCGCATCACGGGCGACCGCGGCCCTCCGGAACCAGCTTCGTCCCGGGATGTCGGTTTCAATCGATCCCTCGGCTGCCGGATACCACAGAGACCAGCGGACGGGTCTGGGGCCGGTCGCGTCCCAGTCCTGCCGCGTCTCGTCGTAGAGAACGCCTTCCCGAAAGCCGAGCTTCATGGCTTGGCTCCGACGAATGGACCTGGGGCGCTCAGTTGGTCGCCTTCTCTACGGTGATGTCTCCAAACTCATCGATCAGCACCGTCCAGCCATCGGGTTCGGCGGCAGGATCGGTCTTCAGATAGATTGTGGCGAAAAAGCCCGGCTCCTTGATGAAGCCGCTCGAATTTTCGGGTCGGATGTCGGTGACATAGGGTTTCAGGTCGCTGATTTCCTGCAGTTCGGCCGTCGAGACGATAGCAGGCCCGATGTCGCTCTGGGCAATCTGCTGCAGATAGACTTTGGAGGTCTTGTCCGGCTGGCGCACAGCGAAAAGCTTGTAGTAGCCGTGCCGCTGCTGCGGCTTGGCATCTTCGGTGCTGACGCTCTGCGTGGTGGTCGGAGCGCGCTCGACCGCCAGAGAATTACCGTCGTCTTCCCAATAGCCGGTACTGGTCGCAAAGAGGATAGACGGCGGCAGGATGTCGTCGTGAACGGCCTGCGCCCGGACCGCGACGGCTGATCCCGCCGCAGTAAAGCTTGCCACAATGAGCGTCGCCACGAATGCCTGCCGCATGGCCATCATCTCAGTCCTCGAATTGTTCTGCCAGAATCCGGTCCGACCATGAGCGGTCGGGATCGGAAAGGATGCGTGCCGTCATGTCTTCGGATTGGGCAATGCGCACATGCAATACGGACTTGACCTCGGTGTTGTCAGCCACGGCATTCACCGGCCGCTTTCCCGCTTCCAATATGTGGATATCGACCGTCACCCGGTTGGGAAGCAGAGCGCCACGCCAGCGTCGCGGCCGAAAGGCGCTGACTGGCGTCATGGCGAGCAGGGGGGCGTCAAGCGGCAGGATTGGACCGTGAGCGGAAAGATTGTAGGCGGTGGAGCCGGCAGGTGTTGCCACCATCAGGCCGTCGCAGATCAATTCCTCGAGCCGCACACGGTTGTCGATTTCCACCCTGAGCTTCGCCGCCTGATAGGACTGGCGGAAAAGATAGACCTCGTTGATTGCCAGCGCGGACGCATTGCTGCCGTCGGCATTGGTCGTCGTCATTTTCAGCGGATGAAAGGCATTCTCCACGGCGGTACAGATGCGGTCATGCAGATCGGCTGTCTTGTAGTCGTTCATGAGAAAGCCGACCGAGCCGCAATTCATCCCATAGACGAGTTTGCCGCTATTCATCGTACTGTGCAGTGTCTGGAGCATGAAGCCGTCACCGCCAAGGGCGACGATCACGTCGGCTTCGTTTGCGGGCACGTCGCCGTAGAGACGAATCAGTTCGTCTCGTGCGGCAAGCGCTTCCGTGGTCGGCGAAGCGATAAAAGAAAGCGTCTGAAATGAACGGCCCATGCAATGCCCTTTGTTATGCTGCTCTAGCTAAAGGATAAAAGGCTTGTACGACAAGACGTTTTGCGTCTGCTGCCGGAGTTTGAGCAATTTCAGGAAACAAGAGATAGGTCGCCGCCTTTCGATCGATATGCCGTATCAGGTTACGCCCGCACTCGAATTGAACCTTATTAAAAGGCCGATGACTAAAAACTCCATTGTGGATAGCTTTGCCGAAACGCCATAAGGGGCAAATTTCCTTTACAAAAAATCAGAATCTGCTACTTCGCAGCCATTGCCCTTGTAGCTCAGTTGGTAGAGCACCTGATTTGTAATCAGGGGGTCGCGGGTTCGAACCCTGCCGGGGGCACCATCTTTCCAAGCACTCTCCACTATATGAACAGAGACTGAAGAGCTGATTCAGGGGCAATTCAGGCGTGCTCGGCCACTATCGCTTCATCAGAAACGAGGAAGTGAGCATGAAGATCTCCAGTCTTCTCCTAGCAGCCGCCCTTTCGGCCGGCACTTTGTTTTCCGCCGTTGCCCCGGCTGAGGCTATCCCTCTCGACCGTCCGGCAGTCTCGCAACAGAACGATGTGATTCAGGTCCGCGGCGGTGATCGCGATTGGGGCGATCGCGGTGACCGCGATTGGGGTGATCGCCGTGACTGGCGCGAGCGCCGCTATTGGCGTGAACGTCGCTACTGGCGCCCGGCCTGGGGCTATGAGCGCCGCTGGAGTCCGTGGGAGGAAGAGCGTTGGCGGGAACGTCAGTATTGGCGTCGCCATCACGGTGGACCCTATTGGCTCTACCGGGGCTGATAGCTGCCAGGGACTAACCATCTTCCAGCCAAAACAAAACCCGTCGCAAGATTTCGACCTTGCGACGGGTTTTGTACTTTCGTTGTTCCAGGCAAGCTACTGCCCCGGCTGAGCCGAGTTTGCCGGTGCTGTCGGCGCCAGCGGGTCCGGCTGCCGGATTGGGTGCGACTTGTCCACCCAGATGAGACTTAGAATGATCATGACGAAGACCGCGATAAAGAGGACGCCGAAGATCAGCGGTCGAAATGCCATAGTATGGATTTCCTTTTTACCGTCGCCCCTGGAAAGAGAGCGTGTCGCCGATCATCAGGACCGGCCCGCTCTTTCCAAAGCGGAATATGGACCATGAGCAGAGGTGTTCAACCGGAAGAGCGGTATTCGTTACGTCTGTCCACGACATTTGGTGGCGGCGCCCGACAAGCCGGTATCAGTTCTACGCCTTGAGGTGCAGTCGCGCAGCATAAAGCGCTATCGCCGCTGCATTCGAGACGTTGAGCGATTTGATAGCGCCGGGCATGTCGAGCCGGGCAAGCGCATTGACGGTCTCGCGGGTCTTCTGCCGCAGTCCCTTGCCTTCCGAGCCGAGTACCAGAGCGACCCGATTTCCCGAGAATGTGCCCTCGATCGGCGCCGGTCCTTCCGAATCGAGCCCGATCGTGAAGAAGCCGAGCTTGTGCAATTCGCCAAGTGCGTCGGAGAGATTGGTAATCTGTATATAAGGTATGAGTTCCAACGCGCCGGAAGCGGATTTGGCAAGCACGCCGGATTCGGTCGGGCTATGTCTCTGGGTGGTGATAACGGCGCCGGCGTTGAAAGCGACCGCAGAACGCATGATGGCTCCGACATTGTGCGGATCGGTCACCTGATCGAGCACGAGAAGCAACGGGCTGTCCTTCAGCGCTTCCAGTCGCCGGACGGGCAGGGGCCGCGTTTCCAGCATCACGCCCTGGTGAATTGCTTCCGGGCCGAGCACTTTGTCGATATCCTGCGGGGAAACGACTTCGACAGCAATGCCGATCCCGTCCGGATCGATCTCCAGGCGCGCCAGAGCATTCTGTGTTACCGACAGCTTGATGTTCTTACGTTCAGGATTTTCAAGCGCGGCGCGAACGGTATGAAGGCCGTAAAGGAAGACCTGATCGGGGGCGAGCGCCGGCGGCTTCCAGTCATCTGCGCCGCGCCTACGCTTCTGTGGTCCGGGGGTCGGAATTTCACCACGCTCGCGCTTGGCGTCGCGATGCGCGCGCCGGAGCGTTGCATAATGCGTGTCCTTTGCGGACTTGTCGGTAGCGGACTTTCCGCCGGATTTGTTATCTTTGCTCATGCGGCTTTATAACGATGGCGCCGGTTGCCGCATAGGCCTTCTTTCATGTGCCGGCTTTCAACAGGCGATGAAATTTTTCCTGTCTTTTCCATTGTCATCGTGTTGACAGACTGAAATCGTCCGGTCATATACGCGGCGCAGACGACGGGGCGGCAACGCTTCAACGTCTGACGAACTTGGTCTCACGATCCGGACGAAAAGACTGGAGAGATGCCCGAGTGGTTAAAGGGGACGGACTGTAAATCCGTTGGCTCAGCCTACGTTGGTTCAAATCCAACTCTCTCCACCATTCGTCATTGGATCTGACCAATCCCGCGGGTATAGCTCAATGGTAGAGCAGCAGCCTTCCAAGCTGAATACGCGGGTTCGATTCCCGCTACCCGCTCCATCTTGCCTCCCGCTACCGCCGAATGACGCCGGCTTTCAGAACTCGAAGACGAGATTCATGAAATTGCCGATGATCCAGTAGCCGAGCACCCCTATGGCTATGCCGGCGACGAAGACCGAATACCGGGCCGCGTTTCTTTTAACGCTCGTACCCGTCTCGTCTTCGTGCGGAAAGCCGAATGCATGATGATCTTCCGCGAATGCCGAATAGTGGTTGTTGTAGCTTTCCGATCGCATTGGATGTCCCTCCGAATATTAGAGAGGTATCATGCAAGCTTTCCTGTTTGGTGAAATCAATTAGTAAAATGTAATATAATCTGATCGGCGGATGTTGGGGTTACGATTGCAGAAGTTGCGCTCGCCACCTGCTGCCGCCAACGGAAGCGGGATCGACTGTCGATTTTGCCTGAGATTCCAGGTGTTTTAAGGCAGGTCTCGGCGACTCACCTTGCGAGTTCCGAATTATCGCCCATATGCGCCCACACGCCGAGAATGGCGTCTGCAATTAAGTCTTGCGCAATTTCGCCGAAAGCCTTAAACGGCGGCACTAAACCGGTTCGCCGGGGTCACCAATTTACGTTCACAGGAAGCATTCAAATGGCAAAGAGTAAGTTTGAGCGCAACAAGCCGCACGTCAACATTGGCACGATCGGCCACGTTGACCACGGCAAGACGTCTCTGACGGCAGCGATCACGAAGTACTTCGGTGAGTTCAAGGCGTATGACCAGATCGACGCAGCGCCGGAAGAAAAGGCCCGCGGCATCACCATTTCGACGGCGCACGTCGAGTATGAGACGGCCAACCGTCACTATGCGCACGTCGACTGCCCCGGCCACGCTGACTATGTGAAAAACATGATCACGGGTGCTGCGCAGATGGACGGCGCGATCCTGGTCTGCTCTGCCGCCGACGGCCCGATGCCGCAGACGCGCGAGCACATCCTGCTTGCCCGCCAGGTTGGCGTTCCGGCAATCGTTGTCTTCCTCAACAAGGTTGACCAGGTTGACGATGCCGAGCTTCTCGAACTTGTCGAGCTCGAAGTTCGCGAACTGCTGTCGTCCTACGACTTCCCGGGCGACGACATCCCGGTCGTCAAGGGTTCGGCCCTTGCTGCTCTTGAAGA
>NZ_JACIBK010000005.1 GCF_014195325.1 Rhizobium sp. BK650
AGGAGCGGGTGTCGCATTTCTAAATGGCTGAAGACGCGTCCAAAGTGACATTTCTACTTTGCCAGACAGCGGACATTTCAACTTCCCCGCCACATAGCCTGTAGCCGGGTACATTCTATTTCCAAGTGCGACATGCCAATGATTTCAATGGCTTCACTTTGGAGATTTTGGCATGTCCCGATGCTACACGCAGCTTGCTCTCGCCGACCGACGACGCCTACATCAGCTGGTGGCGGCAAAAGTTCCCGTCACCGAAATCGCCCGCCAGCTCGGCCGTCACCGCTCGACCATTTACCGCGAGATCAAGCGCAACACGTTTCATGATCGCGAACTGCCGGACTACGACGGCTACTACAGCACGGTAGCGCACGATATCTCTAAGGAGCGGCGACGACGTCTGAGAAAGCTGCGGCGGCACCCGGATTTACGCACCGAGATCATCAACCAGCTGGAGGCACGCTGGTCTCCGGAGCAGATTGCCGGGCGCCTGTTGTTGGAGGGGCACAGCCTCGTCCGCGTCTGTAAAGAGACAATCTACCGCTTCATTTACAGCAAGGAAGATTACGGGCTTGGCCTCTATCAGTATCTCCCGGAGGCGCGTCGTCAACGTCGTCCACTGCGCTCCAGGAAGCCGCGCGACGGTGTGTTTCCAGCCTCGCATAGCATATCCCAACGTTCTGAATTTATTGGAGACAGATCGCAGTTCGGGCATTGGGAGGGCGACCTTCTCATCTTTGAGCGTCCCCTCGGCCATGCCAATGTCACGTCCCTGGTGGAGCGGAAGAGCCGCTACACCGTTCTCATCAAGAATCCAAGCCGGCATTCTCGCCCGATCATGGACAAGATCATCAGAGCTTTTTCTCCTTTGCCGGCTTTTGCGCGTCAAAGCTTCACGTTTGATCGCGGTACCGAGTTTGCCGGATTCAGGGCTTTGGAAGACGGGATTGGCGCGCGTAGCTGGTTCTGCGATCCGAGCTCACCATGGCAAAAGGGCGCCGTGGAAAACACCAACAAGCGCATTCGCCGCTTCATGCCAGGAGCTACAGATCTGGCCGCCGTGTCACAACGCGACCTGATCCAACTCGCATGTCATCTGAACGACCAACCCCGTAAATGCCTTGGATACAAGACGCCGGCCGAGGTGTTCATGGCGCATTTGCAGGATCAGGTGTGATCCCCTACCCTGCAAAACAGGCGTGATGCACTTGGGTTAGCTTCTCCACCGCAAAGTTAAAATGTCCTGCTTCTGCAAAGTTGGAATGTCACTCTCCTCACGTTTTGATGACGTGGGAGATTGCGGATGGGACTGATAGCGATGAGCGAGCGTGATGTGCAGCGGATCGAGATTTTGTCGAAGGTGATGGCCGGGCGCATGACGCTGGTGTCGGCGGCGCATGTGCTTGATCTGAGTGAGCGTCAGGTGCGTCGGCTGCTGGAGCGGATCAGAACGACCGGTGCGGCCAAATTCATGATATTAGTGTAATTCTCCCGAGATGTTGGCCCGCGCCGGCATCCCTGTAATTACAGAGGCGCCATCGACTGATGGCTGTCCCCACTTTTTAGTTAGCCGTGCTGTAAATTAAAATTAGACGGGCGCCTACTTTAAATTGGCCGACAAATCGGTTAATAATAGCCGATGACAGACTCGCCGCCGCCGAAAAAGCTTATTGAACGCAAAGCCCGACCGATCGTCGAAACGGCGCTGACCGACACACGAGTCGTGCTCATCTCTGGCCCGCGGCAAGCCGGAAAGACGACCCTAGCGCGACAGGTTTCTGGCTCCGACCGTCCATATATCACCCTCGACGATGTCGGTACGCTGAATGCAGCAAGAACCGATCCAATCGGCTTTATCCGAGGTATCAAACGGGCCGTGATCGACGAGGTGCAACGGGCGCCCGAACTGATACTGGCGATCAAGGAAAGCGTTGATCGCGATGACGAGCCCGGGCGGTTCTTGCTCACGGGTTCAGCCAATCTGGCCACCGTTCCGGCGATTGCAGATTCACTCGCCGGCCGAATGGCCGTCGTCCCATTATTTCCATTTGCCCAGTCTGAAATCCGGTCCACTCCCGGTCGTCTTCTGGATCGGCTGTTCGCCGGCGAGGAGCCTTCCGCCGGGGATGACGCCATGATTGGCGACGACCTAATGGCGATAGTGCTGCAGGGCGGCTACCCAGAAGCTTTGCGTCGGCCGACGCCCGGCCGGCGGACTGCTTGGCTGGAAGACTATGTCAAATTGATCCTCGACCGCGACGTGCGTGATATCGCCAACATCGATCAGTTGGACCGACTTCCCCGGCTGCTCGAGGTCCTGGCGGAGCACGCTGGACAATTGGTCAATCACAGCAGTTTCGGTGCCGCGCTCGGCTTGTCGAGCATCACCGCACAGAAATACGTTGCTATCGTTGAGCGCCTGTTTCTGATCAGGACACTTGTCCCGTGGTCCAACAACCGCTTGAGCCGGCTCGTCAAGACACCAAAGCTTCACTTTCTGGACACGGGCTTGCTTGCCGCTTTGCGAGAGGATGAAGCGGATGCGCTACGTTACAATAAAGGTCGTTTTGGCGCTCTGCTTGAAAGCTTCGTGGTTTCGGAACTGCTGAAGCTGGCGTCATGGTCAGACCGCCGTGTGTCCTTCTCCCACTACCGGACGAGAGACCAAGATGAAGTCGATGTCATCGTCGAGGATCGGCGCGGCCGGGTTGTTGGGATAGAAGTTAAGGCGTCGGCAACGGTGAAGTCTGACGATTTTCGTGGGTTGCGCCAGTTACAAGACGCGGTCGGCGATCGCTTCGTGCGGGGCCTCGTCCTACACGACCATGACCGAGTGACGCCGTTTGGAGAAAAGCTCCAAGCCGGTCCGCTATCTCTTCTGTGGACCATGTGAGCCGCGAGCGAGCTACGTCGGCGGTCATGGGCTGACAATTCTTGCTGGTTTCGAAGAATGTCGCCTCATCAAAGGTCGATCTGCGGTCGCCAGGGGCAACAGTTACGGCAAGGCCAGTTCTCGATATCGCGAGCGCAGGTCAGCTGAGATGACCAATTGAAAGTCAAGGGGCGGCTAATTGAAAGTAATTCAGTTGCCAATTGAAAGTGCTCTTCTCGCTCTGAAATGAAGATATGCCGATAAATCCGGCCACTTCCGGTGTCGCGTCCCCTTGCAGGCATTTCGAGATGCGGATGGCGATCATCGCCTCCGAGGGATATTCAGCCCTTGATCGATTTCAGCGGCGGCTTGCGGGTTCAGCGCGCATGGCCTCACCTGTGCAACTCAACGATCCTGTCACTGTCGAACTGAACGACACTGAAGGCCGCGATATCGGCCTCCTTTGCAGCGCGTAGCAGCGCATGCCGGAACTGCTCGCGTCGACCTTTCCGCAGAGGCAATCATCCGGCAGCCAATCATCGAACCCTTCGAACGCAAGACCGGGATCGACATCATCTATGATGCCGCCGGCTCCGGGCGCAGCTGTTATCCCGACAGCGGTGATGATGGCCGGCCGCACCGATTCTACCGGAAATGAACTCGTACACGCCGTCGTCTGCGGCTACGACGTTGGAGTGCGTATAGCCGCTTCCCAAACTGCCGACGGAATCAGGACCCGACAATCCGGTCGCTGGGCGGCCTTCGCTTCGGCGGCGACTGCCGGCTCTCTATTGAAACTTGACCCGGCCGGCTTTCGCATGCGCTGGCGATATCGGGTGTGATGGAACCAACTCGCCAATGGAAGCTCTGGTTGCCGCCACGCTCACCCTGACGAGGTGGCAAACGGTGAGGCCCGGTCATCACGGGGAGCCTCTGTCTCTCCCGCAAAATATCCAGAGTCTGGGAACTTTCGTAACGCAACGACGTATACGTCCGGGTCGGAAGACGGAGACTTCGTTCAGCCCACGAACCTCCACAGCAGTCGGACGACCCTGTCTAACTTCCCTTTGCCCGCTTCGGCGGGCTTCTTTTTGGCCAAATCCACGGCATCTTACGGGAATCCTTTGGTCACCGGATGCAACGCTCTACAAGCGCGCCGAGCATGTGGTTGGTTACCACGGTGTGGCGCTGGCGGACCGCGTGGAAAGGGTTCGTCAGCGCCCGCTTGCTCCATCCTTTTGACATGGTGATTGGTCAAGCGGAAGCGCTCCGTAATTCGGGCCAGATTGATCTGGAAATTCGGAACTTTTGCGGCTGGTTTGCGTTCTTGCGGCTGCGATGAACGTGCTGTTTCTCGCTTTCCATTACGCAACTCGGCTTGCCCCGCCTCACGCGGGGCTTTTTCTGGTCGGGCGGCAAATCAACTCATGGATCGAATATGCCAATTGATGATACTGATAGAGCATTGTTCAATCACGTCTGGGCACTCGGCGCCAAAGCAGTCAAAGAAAACCGGATCTCTGCCCTGAATGATGTTGCGATCGAGACACCTACGTTGGAACAATACCAGGACGCCTTCGGCCAGCGTATGACCGATATGATCAAAGTCGTGCAGCTCGGTATCTCTCAGCTGCGCGGCAATGGCCAGATTGTGGAGGTTGGCGTGACCAGCCTTCCGCTGTCACCTCGTCGTACAGCCAGCTTGTAGTAAACGAGCGTCCCCGCCCGCCAACACAGCTATCGATGGCCCCGGCTATAGACTCGGCCGAAATAAAGCCTACACTCCTCTCATCACCGGCAAATCGAATTCGTTGGCGCCGATGGCTGAGTGTTTACATGTGCACCCCCTGACCGAACAGGAAGGGGTGCGATATGCTCACGCAATCCCACTGGACAACTATTTCCACTCTGCAGAGACTTATGCGCCGCTATGTCAAATCGGATGCAGATGCCCTCGCCTTGCGGAGCGTGCACTTAGAATGATTTCAGACGACCCTTCCCTCCTTGATGGTCCCGACATCCACAAGGCGCTGGTTCGTCTCGTGCGCGGGATGGCAAAGGAAGGATTTCGAGGCCAATCATTGACGGTCGACGTAGGGATCAGCTCAGAAGGTGAGACCGGCTGATCAATCTGGTCGCCGTGTCTGTTGGCCACTTCCAGTCGAACAACGGAACTATGGGTCAAACTAATGGGTAAGTCGTTGAGGGTCTCAGCCAAACCCGACGTATGGATCAGGGGCATGGTCGCAACAGCGCTGCAAACGCGGTAGCGTTCTTTTGTCGCCTCCTCAGCATAGTAACAGCGTCCACGCTGGCCGGTGTGAAGCTTGCCGAGCAGGACGATTGCGCGTTTATGCCAGACTATGCGCAATTAAATAATGGAAATGACCGCCATTCAGAAACCTAAGGCCGAACGGGCCTCTCCCACCGCGCCAATCTAGTCTCGCAAGCGGGATCAGCCGCTCAGATCGGCGCGCCGTATGGCGATCAAGACGAGCACCTTTAAGTCAGAAGAAGCGTCTGCCGACCCTGAAGGACCAGCAGATCAATCGCTTTCCGGTCGAAGGACACGAAGGTCTCCCCACCAAGCCAGGCTCCTTCATGCGCAATGACGCCGTCTGCGAAATCACCCCCGGCCTCAAGTACGGCCAGGCCCGCCTCCACTGCCGGCCTGTCCATCGAGACATTTGCCGTGGCTAGAAGATCACGGATTGTCTGCGCGATCTCGTCTTTGGACAGGTTTGCGCCGCGCCGCAAAATCCAGACCAACTCGCAAAGGCTTGGCAGTGAAACGGCGATTAGTGTTGCTTCCTCAAGTAGTTTTGCCGCTGCCTTGCCTTGCTGCGGATCGTCCTGCAAAACCGCCCGCGCCAGAACGTTCGTATCAACGGCGATTTTCACGCGTCGTCGTTCCAGCCCTCAGCGGCGATTTCGTTCATTTCCTTGATGGTCAGCGCCCTCTTCGATTTTCCGGCGTGCCGTCCGATAAAGTTGCCAATCGTGCCGGTCGCCCGGACAGCGCGGACCCTTAGCTCGCCGCCAGGCAGCTTTTCGAATTCGATCCGCTCTCCGGGTTTCACACCGAGATGGGCTAGCAAGTCTCGCTTGAGGGTCACCTGGCCTTTCATCGAGAGAGCAACTGAAGGCATGACCTTTCTCCATATTAGATTGGTCAGAAAGTAATGTAAAATTCACTTACTTTCAAGCCTCCCCTCTGTTTTCAAGCTACCCCTCGGTAAATGCATGCTCGGCCGCACCAACGACCCGAAGGTGAGAAAATCCTCAGCCCCTTTCGAAGGACACGATAGCAGGCAGGCAGAGACCAGCGACACCCGCGAGAAAGTCTCGTCACGCAATTGACCGCGCCAGGCCCGCCATCCTTGGCAAGATCATTTCGATTACACCGGTTCTGGCTGACGATAGGTAACCGAAGGCGAGCAACTATCCGCCGCGGCAATCGCTGGAGCAGGACAGGGTCGCTCAATACTGGGTGAAATCGCCCGATTCCGACTGAAGCAGCGTCAGAGGATAACGCGCGGGATGATGGACCAGCGCCGTCAAGTTAACGGGGCGGTTGCGATCGTCGAAAGCGATCTGATCCACCGTAAGAACCGCGGCTGGCGGAGGCAGTTCGAGCATTGCAGCCTCCCCATCCGTGGCAAGACGCGCGCTTAACGTTGTCTGTCCGCGGATAGGATGAACGCGATAGCGCTCGCGAAGCTCCGCATAAAGCGACCGGTTGGCAACGGTCCAGTCGAGATCAAGGAGGCCCGGAACGCGGCCCACCGGAATCCAATCGGTCTGGACGACAGCAGGTATGTTGTCGAGAAGACGAAGTCTCGATAAGAGCACCACTTCGGCGCCGGGTGCAAGGAAAAGGGGACGACTGACCTCAAGTGGCGCATGTACGATGCTGGCCTCGATCAACCGATGGCCGGGACTTCGCCCGTTCGCGAGCGCGATGCTGGTAAAGCTTTTTAAAACCTGCAGTTCGAAGCCGCCACCACGCTCTGCGACATAGAGTCCCTTTCCCGGCTGGCTGTGTATCACCCCCTGTTGAATCAATTCGCGTACGGCGTGGCGCACGGTAATCCGGCTGACATTATAGAGATCGACGAGTTCCCGCTCTGACGGTAGCTTGCCGCGCAGCGGCAACTTCCCGTCGCGGATGGACGCCAGAAGCGCTTCGTAAACTTGCCTGTGCAAAGGGCGAGGATCGTCCCGGTCGATGCCGCCCTGTGGCGCGATGAGTGATGCCGGAGCTTTCTGCATCTTTGAAACCCGATCCTGTGCTGTGCGAAGCACTCTTGCTGTTTCGTATCTTCGACGCAATCGCCAGCAAAGTCCATGTTGACATGACTGGTCATAACCAGTCCTATTAGACGCAAGGAGTCAGAGAACTCCGCGTGATGCCGTTATCAACGAAGGGAACAATCGATGCTGAAGAAAAGCCTTACCGCATTGGCGATATCTGCGGCCCTCTGGGGTGGCAGCGCGCATGCCGAAACCATTTCGGTATTTTGCGCGCCAACGGAATTCGAGCTCTGCACAAACGTCGCCAATGCCTGGAAGGAAAAGACAGGCAACGAGGCCAAGATTAACAAGATGCCAGCGCTTTTGGACGACGCGATCCCGATCTATCAGCAGTTGCTCGCGGCCAAATCCAAGGATATCGATGTCCTTTTCCTCGATGTGATCTGGCTCGGCATGTTCAAGAGCAACCTGCTCGACCTCAAGACAATGATCCCGCAGGCAGACCAGGACAAGCATTTCGCCTCGACACTCAATGCGGCAAAACTCGACGGCAATCTCATTGCTATGCCTGCCTATATGGACGTCGGGCTCATGTTCTATCGCAAGGATCTACTCGAAAAATACGGCAAGCCGGCACCGAAGACCTGGGACGAGTTGGCTGCCACCGCCAAGGAAATTCAGGACAAGGAGCGGGCTGCGGGCTCGCCCGACCTGTGGGGTTATGCCTGGCAGGCCAAAAGCTATGAAGGCCTGACCTGCGACGCAATCGAACTTGTTGCTTCCAACGGTGGCGGCACCATCATTTCTGACGATGGAAAGGTGACCATCGACAATCCGCAGGCTGCCGCGGCGCTTGAAAAGGCAAAAGGCTGGATCGGCTCGATCAGCCCCGAGGGCGTCCTCAACTATGACGAGGAGCAGTCGCGCGCCATCTTCGAATCCGGCAACGCGGTCTTCCACCGCAATTGGCCCTATGTCTGGGGTACCTCGCATGAAAAGGGAAGCAATGTCGTCGACAAGGTCGGCGTGATGCCCCTTCCGGTTGGTAAGGAAGGCGAAAAGTCAAGCGGATGTCTCGGCCCGATGTATTACGGCGTCAACAAATACAGCGCCAAGCCGGCGGTGGCCGCTGACTTCGTAAACTTCATCACCGGCCCCGATATGCAGAAGATGCGTGCGCTGAAGGCGGCGCTCAACCCGTCGATCCAGACGCTTTACAGCGATCCGGAAGTTCTTGAGAAGATACCCTTCCTCAAGGATAACCAGCAGGCCTTTGCTGATAGCGCCGTGCGCCCGTCCGGCTACACCGGCACCAGCTACAACCGCGTTTCGCAGGCTTTCTACCGCTCGGTACATGACATGCTTTCTGGTGGTGCCGAGGTCAAGTCGAGTCTGACGTCGCTGGCCGGTCGGCTTGAGAAATTGAAGGAAAGCCGCTGACGCTCTCCAGATCCGGCGGTGGGGCGATCCGCTGCCGGAATGCGTCCCTGCCTCGCCATCCAATAAGGTGGCGAGCCTCTGCCGTCTCATACCCCCAAGGTGAACAATGGCGTCGGTTTCGCTCGAATCCGTTTCGAAGAATTTTGGTACGCATGCGGTTATCCAGAACGTCGACCTTCAGATCATCGATGGCGAGTTTGTCGTTTTCGTCGGTCCCTCCGGTTGCGGCAAGTCAACGCTTCTGCGCATCGTCGCCGGCCTGATCTCCGCATCGCAGGGCGTTGTGAGGATCGGCGGTGATGACGTGACTGATGTCCCTGCCTCTCAGCGAGGCGTTGCATTCGTCTTCCAGTCTTATGCGCTCTATCCGCATATGAACGTTGCGCGCAATATTGGCTTTGCGCTTGAGACCCTCGGCATGAACAGGGCCGCCATCAGCGAGAAAGTGCGGTCGGTCGCACGAATGCTGAAGGTCGATCATCTGCTCGAACGCCGGCCCCGCGAATTGTCTGGCGGGCAGCGCCAGCGCGTGGCGATCGGTCGCGCTCTGGTGCGCCAGCCTGAAATCTTCCTCTTCGATGAGCCGCTGTCCAATCTCGATTCGGATCTGCGAATGGAGATGCGCATGGAGATCGCCAAGCTCCACGACGATCTCAAGACGACAATGATCTATGTTACCCATGACCAATCGGAAGCGATGACGCTTGCCGACAGGATCGTCGTTCTCAATCACGGACGCATTGAGCAGGTCGGCACGCCGAAGGAACTCTACCACAGCCCTGACAACCGGTTTGTTGCAGGCTTCATCGGCAGCCCCCGTATGAACTTCCTGCCGGTGCAGACAACGTCAACCAAAGTGACTGGACCGGGCGGCCTCGTCATCGACGCAGGCATCGAGGGCCAAACCGTCACCGAGATCGGCATTAGGTCGGAAGCAATCCAGTTGGTGAAGGCTGGCGACGGACGAATGACCTGCGTGCTCGAACGCATCGAAGATCTTGGCCATGAGCATTTTGCCTATTGCCGCGTCAACGACGACGTCATCTGGGTGGTCCGCGTCAATGTCGAGCCCCCGAAGGAGTTGATCGGCACGGAGGTCGGCCTCAATTTCGGGGATACCGCGATCTTTGCCTTCGCCGCCGATGGAAAACGCCTCGCCCTCAACCGCCAAGTCGGCGTGGTCGAAGGAGCGCGGCAATGAGTGCCCGGCTCGCCCGCCGCGACCATCGTGCGGCCTGGCTGTTTCTGCTACCGGTCATCATCGTCATGCTGGTCGTCGCCCTCTGGCCGCTCGGCCGCACCTTCTTCTTCGCCTTCACCGATGCCTATCTAGACGATCCATCCGTCTATTCGATGACGGGGCTCGACAACTTCCTTGAGGTCATCAACGACCGCAGCTGGTGGATTGCCGTCAAGAACACGCTGATCTTCACGGCCATCTCGGTGGCGATCGAGACGGTTCTCGGCTTAGCGATAGCGCTCCTCGTCAATGAGGCCATTCCCGGCCGCGGGCTGGCGCGGGCGGCCATCCTCGTGCCCTGGGCGATCCCTGTCGTGGTCTCGACCAAGATCTGGGAATGGATGCTGAACGACCAGTTCGGCGTTATCAACAAGCTCCTCATCGGGCTCGGCCTTATCGATCATGGTGTGCCCTGGACGGCAAGCGGCTCACTCCTTTTGGGAGCCGTCATTTTCGTCGACGTGTGGATGACGACCCCGTTCATGGTTCTGCTCATCCTGGCAGGCTTACAACTGATATCCTCAGAGATATTCGAGGCGGCGGAGGTCGATGGCATTCCGGCATGGAAGCGCTTCTGGTCGATCACTCTGCCGATGCTGCGCCCGGCGATCGGCGTAGCGGTCCTCTTTCGGGTCCTCGATGCCCTCAGGATGTTCGATCTTGCCTACGTGATGGCGGCGAGCAACGAGAACGTCATGACAGTCTCCATCTACGCGCGCGACCGGCTGATCAGTTTCCAGGAGCTCGGCATCGGCTCGGCGGCATCGACCTGGGTCTTCCTGCTCGTCGCGCTTGTCGCCATCATCATCATCGGGGTTCTTCGCCTCGACAGAGCCGCCGGGACCTGAGCAACATGGCCGATGTAATCATTCCGAAGACCGTCCGCAGGTCTGCCTCTTACTTCCGGATGCGGCGCCGCGCCGTGCGAAGCCTGCAGATCCTGGCTCTTCTGCTCGTCCTTTTCTACACGCTGTTTCCCTATTATTGGGCCTTCGTTTCCTCGACGAAGCAGGGCTCGGCGCTCTATCACTCCGCACTAATGCCGGCGTTCGACTTCACCTACTATCGCCAGCTGATCGACAATCCGGTTTTCATGGGCTCGCTTTTAAACTCGGCCTATGTCGCGGTTTCGACCACTTTCTTATCGCTCGTCATCGGCCTTAGCGCCGCTTATGCACTCGGACGCATCGAATTCCCCCAACGGCGCACCATTCTGATGATCGTGCTGATGATCTCGATCTTCCCGCAGGTCGTCGTTCTGTCCGGCATGTTCGAATTGATCAACTGGATGGGCCTGTTCAACCGGCCAAGCGCGCTCGTCCTCACCTATCTCCTGTCGACCGTGCCCTTCACGACCTGGATTCTGACGACTTTCATTCGTGAATTTCCAAGGGAGTTGGAGGAGGCCGCAATCATTGACGGCTGCTCGCATTTTAGAATTCTGACGAAGATTCTGCTGCCGCTCATGGGACCTTCGCTCGCCAGCACTGGCATTCTTGCCTTCATCCTGGCGTGGAACGAGTTTCTCTTCGCGCTGACCTTCACCCTGACGGACGAGAACCGCACCGTGCCGGTTGCGATCGGCCTGATCGCAGGTAACACCCGGTACGAATATCCATTCGGTCAGATTATGGCTGCATCCGTTACCGTGACCCTGCCGCTGATCATTGTCGTATTGATCTTCCAAAGGCGGATCGTAGCCGGCCTGACGGCAGGCGCCATCAAAGGATGACAAAGGAATAAACCATGGACATGCTGGTAAAACTCTACGAACTGAAGGCCGATCCTGCGCTCGATAAGCGGATCGCCGAACAGGAGATCACCATTCGGCGCATCCTCGCACCGGAGTTGAATGCCCTGACGGCCTGGATAGGGCCGCGCTTCGGAACCGGCTGGGCAGCGGAAGCAACGGTTGCCACCATGCGCCAGCCACCCACTTGCTTCATCGCAATTCAGAACGACGAACTCATCGGCTTTGCCTGCCACGACGCGACCGCGAAAGGCTTCTTCGGGCCGACCGGCGTCGATACGGCCGCCCGCGGCAAAGGTGTTGGCTACGCTTTACTGCTGACCACACTTCTTGATATGTACGCGCAGGGCTATGCTTATGCGGTGATCGGAGGCGCCGGCCCTATGGAGTTCTACCGTCGAAGCGTCGGGGCAGTTCCGATCGAAGGCTCGGAACCAGGTATCTACCGCGGCATGCTGCCACTTGCCGAGCCGAAAGGCATTTCGGAATCGGATCACTAGGTCCGGTCGACCGTGGCACTGCCCGCGCCTTCTGGGCGTCTATCGCAACATGAAAGCTGCCAGAACATCGCCTTTCGATCGCGCTTGCGCGGCCCCGCCGCCCCGGAAATCGGACGGGGCTCGTGCACCGACAGTACGCGTCGCCATATTTGAGGCAACGGTTCACGTATTGATGAAGTGCTGCTCAGCACCCAGTATCGACACGCCTGGGGAACGGGCCAATCGGTCGGCCCTCGATGTCCGCTCCGAGGATAGGGTGACGGCATTATCATCTTCGATGAAGGCCACGAACCCGAACGCTCCAGATGTTTGAGCACCGCGGCCTCGGCACCATCAGCATAAAAACAACACCCCTCACCTGCCTGGTCTCACGACCATATCGATCATGTCGTCGCGCGCAGCGTATTCTCCGGTTTTCAAGCAACATTAAGCCCGATCTGGAAATCGATCTCCCTCACGGAGCGACATCTTTCTACGCCTTTTGATTGAACACCTGCAAAACGCCTTTTCTCCACCGACGACAATGCTAGAGTTCCGTTCGTGGCCCGGCTACCGTTAACAGAGTGATGAATGAAGGCATTGCTTACAAAGGCCGTGGCGACGGTGATCGTCTTATTTGCGCGCGCCGTCACGGCCGTTCGCGCCACATGGTCCGAGGAAGGGCTGCCTTCCGGCCCCTGCGTTTATTATGCCAACCACTCCAGCCACGGCGATTTCGTTCTGGTCTGGACGGTGTTGCCGCCAAGGCTGCGACATCGGGCTCGTCCGGTCGCAGGGGCTGAATATTGGCTGAAGTCCCGGCTCAATCGATTCATCGGCCGCGATGTTTTCAAGGCGGTGCTGATTGCGAGGGATCGTGAGAAGCGGACGGAAGATCCCGTCATGCAGATGGCCTCGGCAATCGATGCCGGCTATTCCCTCATTCTCTTCCCGGAGGGTACACGCAACCAGTCCGACGAACGGCTCCTTCCATTCAAAAGCGGCATTTTCCATCTGGCGATGGCGCGCCCTGACATCAATCTCGTGCCGGTCTGGATCAGCAATCTCAACCGCGTCATGCCGAAGGGAGAGTTCGTTCCGGTACCGCTGATCTGCACGGTCACCTTCGGCAACGCGATGAGGATCATACCGGGCGAATACAAGGATGTTTTTCTTGAACGGATGCAGGCCGCTCTTCTGGCTCTGTCTCCAAACACTACAGGCGGCCCGGAATGAGTGAGGCGACTTCCGATCTGATGACGCTCGTAGCCGGCATCTTCTGCGTGCTCGTCCTTGCCTCAGTCGTCGGTTACATATTGCAGAAACGCCTCTCGCCGAACGGTTCCAACGCGGCTGTCGAAAACCTCAATGCGCGGATCAAGGCCTGGTGGGTCATGGTCATCCTGATCGGCATAGCTTTCACAGCCGGCCGTATCGGCGTCTTGATCTTGTTCGGCTTTTGCTCGTTCGCAGCACTTCGAGAATTCGTAACCCTCATCAACACCCGACGGGCGGATCATTGGGCCCTTGCGGCAGCTTTCTTCGTTGTTGTGCCGATCCAATATTTTCTGCTCTGGGCCGAACAATACGGTATCTTCTCGATCTTCATTCCCGTCTACGCCTTCCTGCTGATGCCGATCATCTCGGTTCTCCGGGGTGACACGGAGCGCTTTCTCGTTCGTATCGCGGAGGTGCAGTGGGCGCTGATGATCTGTGTCTTCTGCGCCTCCCATGTGCCGGCGCTGCTGACGCTGAATATCCCGGGGTACGAGGGCCGTAATGTATTGTTGATCGCCTTTCTGGTGATCGTCGTCCAGCTGAGTGATGTCTTGCAATATGTCTGGGGCAAATTGTTCGGACGCACTAAGATTGCGCCAAGACTGTCGCCGTCCAAAACGGTCGAGGGCTTCGGCGGCGGCGTTGTCAGTGCGACATTGATTGGAGCGGGGCTTTGGTGGATTACGCCCTTTTCGCCACTTCAGGCGGGCACTCTGGCTTTCGTCATTACGCTGATGGGTTTCCTCGGGGGCTTGGTAATGTCTGCCATCAAACGCGACCGCGGCGTCAAGGATTGGGGCAATCTCATCGAGGGCCATGGCGGACTGATCGACAGACTGGATTCTGTCGTCTTTTCGGCCCCCATTTTCTTTCACCTGACGCGCTACTGGTGGTCACTGTGATGTCCGTCCTGCAGCGCCTCTCTCGCAATGGAGCAGTGCATGTCCTGTTCGCCTTCCTGGCGATGGGAGGGTGGGCCATTTTCGCCAATCGCGACCATACCATGCCTGCACCACTCTATGCCGGCTTTGTGCAGGGGACGATCTCGGCCTGCCTGACGCTTTTTCTGAAATCGGTCATCGACTGGCTTTCCAGCCGCTTCAGCGGTTCAACACGATTTTGGGCACCGCCCCTGATCGCCTGCCTTGGCTCGGCCAGCATTCTAGTGGCGATCCATACAGCGAGCGGCACTCCGGAAATAGCCAAAACAATCGCCCTGCCGCTATTCGTGTCCACGACTTATGCAGCGATCTACAATTACTCGATCTCCGCTAGACGAGGTTTCGACAAATGATAGAGACAGGTGACAGGAGACCTCTGGCAAGCCGTAATAGCCGCTGGGCAGGCGCAATTGCCCGCTGGCTGGCGGCGCGCGCCGTCACGCCGAACCAGATCTCGCAGGCCAGCATTCTGGCGGCAGCAATCGCCGGCGGTGCCTTCTATCTGGCGGGGCAGACAACCGGCGTAGGACGTATCGCGGGCCTGTTGCTCGCCGTCTTGTTCTGCCAGGCACGCCTCCTTTGCAACCTGTTCGACGGTATGGTCGCCGTCGAAGGCAAGAAGGCAGAAGCTGACGGCCCCTTCTGGAACGAATTTCCAGATCGCGTCGCCGACCTCATGATATTTTCCGGCGTTGGATATGGCGTCGGCATGCCTGGACTTGGCTGGGCAGCAGGAGCCTTCGCCGTCTTGACGGCCTACGTCCGAGAACTTGGTCGCGCCACCGGGAACCCGAGCGACTTCTCCGGTCCGATGGCAAAGCAACATCGAATGGCGGTGATCACGGTGGCGGGATTGGCATCTCTCGCCGAACCTCTGTGGGGCGGGCAAAACGAGATCCTGACGATTGCTCTCTTCATCGTCACGCTGGGGGCGACCCTGACGACGATCCGCCGATCGAAGACATTGGTGAGCCGCCTGACGGCTCGCTGACTTACCCGCGATAGGGCGAAGCCAGGCCCGACGGGACCGTGATTGATGCGATCTGCTCGATAAGTCGGTAAAGAAGAGCGATGTAGTCGAACAAGTATCAACTTGTTGTATACCTGATCGCGCGATAACCTGTCCGAAAGTAGACGAGCTTCGAAATCACATGTCATCCAATTCCGACCGGGTGAACATCGCCCATCGCACACTTCGGCAGGCCATCATCGAGCAGGCGCTGAAAGCCGGCACCAAGCTTCCCGAAGACGAGATCGGCCGGCATTTTTCGATGAGCCGCACGCTGGTTCGCACGGTCCTTGCCAAGCTGCAGGCTCAGGGACTGGTCGATACCTACCACAAGCGCACGGCCACCGTGGCCCAACCGAGCCTTGACGAGGCCCGCGACGCCTTTGCCGTCCGCCGCGCGCTGGAGCGAGAGGTGGTGAAGGCGGTGATAAAGCGCTGGAGCCCGGCAACCGAAAAGCTGTTGCGAGCGCATGTGCAGGAAGAGGAAGCCGCTCACGCCAAGGGAGATGTGCGCCTGTCGACCCGCCTTGCCGGCGAATTCCATCTAAAGCTTGCCGAGTTAGCGGGCAATGCCCTGCTCGAGCGCTACCTCTCCGAACTCGTATCGCGCTGCTCGCTGATCCTTGCAATGTATAGCCGACCGCATTCCAGCGAATGCGCCATCAATGAACATTCCGGCCTCATCAACGCATTAAAGAAAGGTGACCTGCCCGCGGCGGAACGTTTGATGGATGAACACCTGTCATCTGTTGAAAGCCGCGCATTGCTCGAAGACGATCTTGCCGCAGAAGCTGACATCGGGTCCATCCTGTCGCGCTTTTCTGCCCGCGTAGCCGGCTGAGCTGCCGGTTTTTCAAACACGTATACAAGATCGTGATTATTTTCTGGACGTTTTCGTCGTTAGCGCCGATTTGAGTTCGTCGATCGCCATGCAATAAAGTTATCTCGTTGCATATTCTCTCAATGATTCATACGCTTAACTTTTCGTCGCTGTGAGGCATCGCCCGTCCACATACTGGCATTGATATTGCATACGTGATCTCGGTATCTTGTAGGCTGGACATTGCGTAACTCGCATACCGGAGGCGATACAAGGGCATTGGCTGATCGACTGCTGATAGGCTCCACAGAACTGACCTAGGATCATCAATAGAAAGGGAAAGATCCGTATCTGACGGGTCTTCTTTGAAAAAAGGGAAGGAAGCACCAGTGGCCGAAATGGAAACAGTCTTCACCAACGCAAAGCTTGCTGATGGCACGCTGAACGAGGTCGTGGTGCGAGACGGCCTGATCACGGCCATAGGACCGGCGGCCTCTCATGCGAATGCTGCAAAGGTGGTCGATATTGGCGGAGCCCTCCTCGTGCCGAGCTTTGTCGAAGGCCATATCCACCTCGACACGAGCTTCTACGGCGACAAGTGGATCTCGCATAAGCCGTGCACCAATGGCTTCGACGTGCATGAGCGCGTCGCCTTTCAGGCCGAGAATATGGCCGGTGCTGCGCCCATGAACGAG
Source organism: Rhizobium sp. BK650 (assembly GCF_014195325.1). GTDB lineage: Bacteria > Pseudomonadota > Alphaproteobacteria > Rhizobiales > Rhizobiaceae > Rhizobium. The sequence continues at coordinate 16,776 of NZ_JACIBK010000005.1, forward strand.
CGCGCTCGCAATCAGCTCGATCTCTGCATTTCCAACGGCTCCCTGCAGATGCGAAGCCATGTGATGGTCGATGGGTCGGTCGGCCTGAAATCGCTCGAAACCGTTCTGGGAGTGCGTGAGGAATATAAGGGAATTATCGACATTCAGCTCGTCGCCTTCCCGCAAAGCGGCATTCTGAAGAGCCCCGGCACGCCCGAACTAATGGATGAGGCAATTTCCTTGGGGGCCGATCTCGTAGGCGGGCTCGATCCCTTATCTTTTGATCGCGATATCAAGGGGCATCTCGACGTGGTCTTCGGCATTGCCGAAAGGCGCGGCGTCGACGTCGACATCCATCTTCATGACGCAGGCACGCTTGGCGCCATGACGATCGAGGAAATCTGCGCACGGACGACCGCGCTTGGCATGCAGGGACATGTCGCGATCAGCCATGCCTATGGTCTTGGTGATCTCGCGCCGGAAGTCGCCAAGAAGATTGCCACCCTGATCGCCAAAAGCGGCGTCTCGATCATGACCAACGCGCCCGGCAATCACAATTTTCCGCCTGTGGCCCTGCTGCGGGCGGCCGGCGTCAACGTCTTTAGCGGCAGCGACAATATCCGTGATTCCTGGTGGCCCTTCGGTGACGGCGACATGCTGCGCCGCGCCGAGATTATCGCCTATCGTTCCGGTTTCTTCACCGATGAGGAACTGAGCGCCGCCTTCGATGTGGTGACATCAGGCGGTGCCAAAGCGCTTCGCCTCGAAGGCTATGGTATCGCTGTCGGTGCGAAAGCCGATTTCGTCACGCTCGCGTGCGAGCACGTGCCGGAGGCCGTTGTCGCCGTTCCGAAACCGCGCCGCGTCTTTAAGGAAGGCCGTCTCGTCGCCGACAACGGCTCGGTGATACGCTGATGAATTCTCCCGCCACGCAGACTAATGAGGCTGAGACATCGTCTTGCGGCGCCGCGATCATTTCGCCACATTGGCTCGCGAGCGAAGCAGGTGCCAAGGTGCTGCGGCGTGGCGGCAATGCCATTGAGGCGCTGGTTGCCGCAGGTGCGGCGCTGGCGGTCACCTACCCGCATTTCTGCGGCCTCGGCGGCGATGCCGTCTGGCTGGTCGCTGACGAGACCGGCAAGGCGCAAACCTTCCTCGGCATCGGTCAGGCGGGAAGTGTCGTTCCGGAAGAAGACATCCCCTTGCGCGGAGCCGCCTCCACGCTGACGACAGCCTGCCTCGTGGATAGTTGGGAAAAAGTGCTTGCCCATTCCGCCGCCGAGTGGTCGGGCTCGGAAAGTTTATCGACCCTGCTGGACGATGCGATCGCCCTTGCGGATGACGGTTTCGAAGTCAGCAGGTCACAGGCTTTCTGGTACGCATTCCGAAACGGCGAGTTGCATAGCTGGGAGGGCTTCACTGGTCTTTTCCGATCGTCAGGCATTCAGCGACAGCCGGCACTTGGCAAGACGCTGGATGCCATCGCCCGCCATGGCGCCCGCGAGTTCTATGAAGGGGCGCTCGCCCGGCGCATCGTCGCGGGGCTTGAACAAGCAGGCTCACCGCTTTCGGCGAGCGATCTTGCCGCCACACAAACCGAAATCGCTCCTACGATCCGTCAGCGCTACCGCGGCACCATTCTGCTAGCACCGCCTCCGCCGACCCAGGGCATAACCACACTCGCAATCATGGGTGTGCTCAACCATCTGTCGATGACAGATTTCCCTCCCGATAGCGCCGACTTCTACCACAGGCTCGTCGAGGCGGTGAAACAGGCCTTTCTTGACCGGGACACCATCGCCGATCCGCGCTATTCGGTTAATGTTTCGCCGGAACTGCTCGATCCGGCACGTCTCGCCGCGAAGGCCGCTGCAATAAATCCCGATCGGGCACTACCTTGGCCACAACCCTATCGGCACGGCGACACCGCCCTGCTTGCCGCCGTCGATAAGAAGGGACGCTGCGCATCGTTGCTGCAAAGCCTTTACTTCGATTGGGGGAGCGGCGTCGGTGTCGGCGATACAGGCATCCTCTGGCAGAACAGAGGCGCCGCCTTCAGCACCGATCCCGCCAGCCCCAATGTCATCCGTCCCGGCAAGCGCCCGTTTTACACGCTCAATCCAGGCCTGGCGCTCAAGAACGGCCGGCCGCACCTCATCTACGGCACGCAAGGAGCCGACGGACAGCCCCAGACCTTATCGCTACTGCTCAGCCTGCTGATCGACCATGGTCTCGATCCGGCTACCGCACTGTCGCGCCCGCGCTTTCTGCTCGGCCGCACCTTTTCCGACAGCCGAAATACCCTAAAGATCGAGGAAAATGCCGGCCTGGAAACGGTCACCGCACTTGCTGCCATGGGCCACGAGATCTCGACGATCGACCGTCTCAGCCCGCTCGGCGGGCAGGCCGGCATTATTCGCATCGGGCAAGATGGAGCAATCGACGGCGCTCATGATCCGCGCAGCGACGGGGGCGCGATCCTGCTGTGACGTCTGGCCTATTGTTTGATCTCGTTATCCGCAACGTCCGTGTCGAGGAGAATGGACCCCTCGTCGACATCGCCGTGCAAGAGGGGCATATCGTGGATATCGGATCCGACATCCGCTGCGAGGCGATCGAAACCGTCGATGGCGAGGGAACCTTTGCCTTCGGCGGGTTCGTCGATACGCACATCCATCTGGACAAGGCCTGCATTCTCGATCGCTGCACGATCTGCGAAGGTACACTTGCCGAGGCCGTGCGGGAGACGGCCAGGGCCAAGGCGGGCTTTGAGGTGGACGACGTCTATGCACGGGCTGCGCGCGTCGTCGAGAAGGCGATTTCGCACGGTACGACGCGGATACGGACCTTCGTCGAGATCGATCCCCGCGCCGGTTTTCGTTCCTTCGATGCCATCAAACGCATCCGCGAGCACTATGCTTTTGCGGTCGATATCGAGATCTGCGCCTTCGCCCAGGAGGGGCTGACAAATGAGCCCGAAACAGTGGACATGCTCGACGAAACCCTCCGCGGTGGTGCGGATCTGGTTGGCGGTTGCCCCTATACCGATCCCGATCCTAACAGGCATATCGAGATGGTTTTCGCGCTGGCGCTCAAGCATGACGTACCGGTCGACTTCCATCTCGACTTCAGCCTTGATCCTGGCCGAACCGATCTGCCGGCGGTGATCGAGGCCACGCTTCGCCACGGGTGGCGAGGTCGCGTGACGATCGGCCACGTCACCAACCTCTCGGCCATGTCGCAGGCAGAGATCCTCTCCATTGCCGACAGGCTGGCTGAAGCCGGCATTGGGCTTTCCGTCCTGCCATCCACCGATCTGTTCCTGAACGGGCGCAGTCATGAGCGGCTGGTCCCGCGCGGCGTCGCGCCCGCTCACCTGCTGGCAAGCCGCGGTGTCGTGACATCGATCGCGACCAACAACGTGCTTAATCCCTTCACGCCTTATGGTGATGCCTCGTTGATCCGGATGGCCAATCTCTATGCCAACGTCACGCAACTCTCGCGAGACGAGGACATGGCACTGGTCTTCAGGATGGTAACTGAGGGGACGGCAAGCAAGTTCGGCAGCGCCGGCCGGTTAGAGGTGGGCGCCGAGGCTACGATCGTATTGCTCGACAGTCCCGGCCCGGGTGATGCGGTGCGCGAGATTGCCCGCGTCGTTGCCGGCTGGAAGAACGGCAACCGCAGTTTCGACAACGGCAAGCCCAGAATTCATAGACCCAAATGAACATCGCCGGCTCGCCGGTTAGTCACGCGACGCGCTCATTACACGCCAGCCTTTCTTTGACAGGCGTGTCCAAGACAAAACAGCGGCAAAGTCCGTTAGGTCATGTAAACGCCGCCGGTCACATTGACACCCTGGCCGGTCATAAAGCGCGCGCTGTCGGAGCAAAGGAAGACTACGACATCGGCCACATCCTCTGGTGTTTCGATGCGACCGAGGGGTGTTTGTCCAACATATTCGTCGAATACCTGTTGCGGTGAGATGCCGCGAAGGCTGGCCTCCCATTCTATTTCCCGGCTTTGCATGCCTGTTTTCACGAAGCCTGGGCAGACCGCGTTCACCCTTATACCTGCAGGCGCGAGCTCGCGTGCGAGGGCCTGGGTCCATCCAAGAACGGCGAATTTGCTCGCAGAATAATGAGCAAGAAGCGGCGCGCCGACTTTTGCCGCAAGTGAAGCGGTATTGACGATGCAGCCATGGCCCTGCCGGACCAAGTGGCGACCGCCGATCTGGTTTGTCAGAAAAATCCCGCGCGTGTTGACATCGAAATTGAAGTCCCACTCCTCGTCGGTCAACTCGAGAGCCTTCTGCATGGTGGAGACCCCGGCATTGGCGATGACAATATCGCACCCCCCTATTTCGTTTACCGCCTGAATGAAGGCTGTCTCGACGGAACCCCGCTTACGCACGTCGACCTCGACGGCAACGGCACCCTTTCCGATCGACTGGGTCGCCTCAGCTGCCGCGTCGATGTCGATGTCAGCGATCGCGACGACGACGTCCTGGGCGGCAAGCGCCTTGGCTATAGCAAGCCCGATGCCGGTGGCACCTCCTGTGACGAAGGCGCGGCGCCCCTGAAGCTCGGAAAAGACAGGTGGTGTCATGGCAGCTCCTTGAATGATTTGCGGAAAGCGTATCCAACAAAATCGAACTCATCAAATGTTTTTTTTGTTTGATTGAGTTCGTTTGGATGCGTATGGTCGAGACGACTTGTCCAGTGCGTCCTCCCGGAATCAGGCGCTCGCGGGCAATGGCTCAGCGCAGATCCCGCGAGAAACTGAGCTCAACCATCGCGGCTCGGCTGAACTGGGCCGGAACAACGCAACGCCATGGAAGGACTTGCACAATGGTTTTTGAATGCTTCGGGACGCGCAAGAAGGTGGTCATCGCTATGGCCCATATCGGCGCCCTGCCCGGATCGCCGCTTTATGACGTTCAGGCAGGCGTGCAAAAGCTGATCGATGACGTGGCATCAGACGTCGAGAAGCTGCAGGCCGGCGGCGTCGACGCCATCATGTTCGGCAACGAAAATGATCGGCCCTATGTCTTCAAGGGCTCGGCCGAAAGCGTTGCGGCGATGACGGCCATCGTGCAGGCAATCAAGCCTCAATTGAAAGTCCCGTTTGGCGTGAACTATCTCTGGGATCCTGTCGCCAGTGTCGCGATCGGCGCTGTCACCGGTGCCAGTTTCGTGCGCGAAATCTTCACGGGCCTTTTTGCCTCTGACATGGGGTTGTGGCAGCCGGACTGCGCAGCTGCAGCCCGCCTGCGGACGAACCTCGGCCGGGGCGACATGAAAATGCTGTTCAACATCAACGCGGAATTTGCTCATTCGCTGGATCAGCGCCCGATAGCATTGCGCGCCAAGAGCGCCGTCTTCTCTTCCGTTGCCGACGCCATTCTTGTATCCGGCCCGATCACCGGGCAGCCGGCGAGCCGGTCGGATCTTCGCGATGTATGTGAGGCCGTTACCGATGTCCCGGTTTTTGCCAATACCGGCGTCAACATCAACAATATCAGCGACGTGCTCTCCATGGCGCAGGGCTGCATCATAGGCACCCATTTCAAGGTGGACGGAAATACGTGGAACGCTGTTGACGCGGCGCGCGTCAAACGTTTCATGGACGTCGTCGAAACTTTGCGCTGAGAAACCGTCATGGCAGCCGTTCTCGGCCTCGACATCGGAACGACCTCCACGATCGGCATCCTCGTCGGCTTGCCGGATCGGATACTGGCAACGGCAAGCCGGCCAGTGACCTTGTCCTCTCCGCATATCGGCTGGGCAGAGGAAAACCCTTCGGAATGGTGGGAGAACGTATGCTCCATCATTGGGGAACTGCTCGCTACCTCCGGCCTTGATGCCGCAGAGATCAACGCGGTCGGCGTGACCGGTATGCTGCCTGCCGTCGTCTTGCTCGACGCGCGCGGCAAGGTGCTGAGACCCAGCATTCAGCAAAGCGACGGGCGCTGCGGCGCTGAAGTTGCCGAACTGAAGGCGGAATGGGACGAACGCGCGTTCCTGGAGAGGGCCGGCAACGGCATCAATCAGCAGCTCGTCACTGCAAAGCTGAGATGGATCGAACGGCACGAGCCGAGGGTCTTCGAGCAGATCGAAACTGTCTTCGGTTCCTACGACTATATCAACTACCGACTGACGGGCGCACGTTCCGTCGAACAGAACTGGGCGCTGGAAGCAGGCTTCGTGAATATTGTAACGGATGCCATCGACGAAGAGCTCGTGCGTTTTGCTCATATCGATCCACGCCAGGTGCCGATCAAGCGCGCGTCTTCGGAGATCATGGGAGTTGTCGATGAAGGAGGCGCCTCGGAAACGGGCCTGAGGATCGGAACCCCCGTCGTCGGCGGTGCAGCCGACATGATTGCGTCTGCACTGGGCGCAGGCGTCATCGATGCCGGCGACGTTCTCTTAAAATTCGGTGGCGCGGTCGATATTCTGACGGCCACCGACGTTGTGGCCCCTGATCCCCGGCTATTTCTCGACTATCATCTGGTTCCGGGCCTTTACATGCCGAACGGCTGCATGTCGACGGGTGGCTCTGCCCTGAACTGGTTCGTGAAAAACTTCGCATCCGGCGAACAGCATGCAGCCGATGCCAAGGGATGCAGCCTGCATCAGCACCTCGACCATCTGGCCGAACGAAAGCCTGCCGGATCTGACGGATTGACGATCCTGCCCTATATGCTCGGCGAAAAGACGCCGATCCACGATCCGGCAGCCCGCGGCGTGATTGAGGGACTGACGTTGTCGCACGATATCGGTCATCTCTGGCGCGCTCTGCTTGAAGCCTATGCCTACGCCATCCGCCATCACGTCGAGGTGCTGATCGATATGGGGCACCGTCCGAAGCGCTTTTTTGTGTCGGATGGCGGCGCACAGAGCACGATATGGATGCAGATCGTTGCCGACGTGCTTGGCGCCCCGGTGCAGCGCCTTTCGGGACATCCGGGCTCCTGCATCGGCGCGGCCTGGAGCGCGGCGATCGGCGTTGGCCTCGAATCCGACTGGCGGGGTGTCACGCGCTTCGTGCGCTTTTCCGATGTTCTGCAGCCGCGAAGCGCCAATGCAACCCTGTACGACGACGGTTATCGCCGTTACCGGGAACTCTACGATCGCATCGCACCCGTGTGGGGTGCCACGATGGATAAGAAACTCCGATTGTAACGGCTGAAAACTGTGTACTTCCCATGGTTCCAGCAGAGCGGGCCTGTGATGACGGTGAGGATCCTGTTTAATTCGAACAGATACTGAGGTAAACGGCGTCCGAATGCGAGATCATGACGGGCGAAATTCCGAAAGACGAACACGGGACGACAATAAGATGACGAGCGAGCAATCCGCCGCCAGATCCGGCGAGCGCCCCAAGTTCCTTGCCCAGGTCCGACAGGCTGCGATCATCGAGGAGATCGGACGGGTCGGATCGGTGACGGTCAGCGATCTGGCGCAGCAGCTTTCGGTCTCCGAAATGACCGTGCGGCGCGATCTCGTCGAACTTGAGAAGGACGGCCGCCTCATCCGAACGCATGGCGGCGCGGTTAAGCCGGATCGGGCGCCCGCCCTTGCGCTCGCGGAAAATGTCGATCGCGAAGAACCGGCATTCGAGGCGCGACTTGCGCGCAACGCTGCGCAAAAGCGCAGGATTGCTGCCGTCGCCGCCAGCCTGTCCCATGCCGCCCGCAGCATTGCAATCGATGTCGGTACGACCCCATATTTTGCCGCGGAGGCCCTTGCCGCCCGCCAGCAGGTTAAAATTTTCACCAACAGCATTCGTACGGCCTCCTATCTCGGCGCCAGGGGCGTGGAGACCTATCTGGCCGGCGGGCGTATTCGCGGCGAGGAAATGTCGACGAGCGGGTCCGCCGCCGTGGAGCAATTCGAGTCGCTGTGGTTCGACATCGCCCTCATTGGTGTTTCAGGCCTGACCGCGCAGGGTATCTTCGACTATTCCTTCGAGGAAACAGACATGAAGCGTGTCTATCTAAGCCACGCGTCACAGCGCGTGGTTTTATGCGATTCGACGAAATTCAACCGGATGTCCCTCGTTCACGTCGCCAAACTGAGCGAATTCGACACACTCGTCTGCGACGAGGCGCCAACGGGCGAACTGGCATCGGCGCTGAAGGCAGCAGGCGTCGCTATCACGGTGGCCGATTGATCCGGACAGGCCGCTGTATCATTCGGGAATACACGTTGCCTTTTGTTTTATTGTGTTTGATATTGTTCGAACACCACAGCGCAGCTTCGCCTAGGGGTGCTGTGTGTTGCAATCAGGATAACGATCATGTCAAAGACAAGCTCGGCAGTACAGGCAAGCCACCTCTATCGGGACGAGACAACGGGCCCGCGATTGAAGGCGTTAATCGCTGATGTCGGCCGACGGAGCGGCGAATTCCCTGACGATCTGGCCAATCATCTGCCGATGGTTCTTGAAGCCATGGCCCGACTCGGCGCTTCGTTCGCGCGGCTTGAGGCCTACGCGGATCACTACACGCGCTTCCACGCCGTTCCGATGCAGCCACCCGCCATCTCTGTGTTGGACGACGCAACATGGCGCGGTGCTCTCGGCCGGCGCGAACGAGAAGGTGACCTGCGGCGCTATTTCCGTGCAAGGGTCGCGAAAGAAGGCGGTTCTGCCACGGCCCGCGCAGTCGTGCCGGTGCTCGCCCCCGGTGTCGCGGCCTCGGCCACGCATGGGCTGATGCGCCTCGCCTATGCATTTCTGCGCCATGATGATACCGAGGTCGCCGCAGCGCTCGGCTACTGGGCTGCAACCTATCTTGCTTATGAGGGCATACCGGACGAGCGCACGCCGGTTGCCACGGATCCGCTTGCATGTCTGATGGAGATGCGGGCAGAACCCGCCTTACGCAATCTCGACGCACCGACCCACCTTTTGTGGAAATGGATCGAGGCGATGGGTAAGCTACCGGCATTTCGTGAGCGTCTCGGACGGCTGGCCGCCGGGCCGGATTTCCTTGACCGTATCCGCCCGGCATCCCTTGCTCTCTATGCTGGAACCATGAGTTTCGAGGCCCTGCATGCAGTGACCGGCTGCCATTGGCTGCGCCTCGTTTCCCCACATATCGGGGAACCCCAGGCCCTTGCGCTCCATTTCTGGGAAGTCGTGATGGCGCTCTACACCAAGATCGGCATGCCGCTTGCGCCAGCCGCCGAGGAACTGGAGGAATGGCGCCATCTGTCTTTACCCTCCGATACCGACATAGCGGCCGCCGCCGTCGCATCAGACGACGAACATGACCATTCGCTGGTGTTTTCCGCCTTTGAGGAATATCGCTACACCGGCGATCGACTGTACAAGCTCGTTGCCGCGCGACGTGTCGGGCTCATCCCTGGATGATCTCGGCGCGTCGCACTCATGGACGGATATTTGGCTGGAAATGCACCTTGTTGTAGCCGTCCAGCGATTGGAAAAAATGATCGATATTGCCGATGAACAGTCCCCGGCAAATGCCGGCGACGAGCTTGGGCACCCCTGCCTTCAACCCGGTGATACCGTTACAAACCGGTCCAAGACTTGGTACCGCGGCATTATTGAAGATATGGATATTGGCAAGCATGGGTGCCGTCCCGGGAACCTTTTCCACCAGCTCGAATGCCGGACCTAGATAGGGATAGGCGAGAAGGTCGAGGTCGACCTCGCCCTTTGGCGGCACGAAGCGGTCGGCCCAGGTTGCGATCAAGTCAGAGAATCCGGCCAGTTCAGGTCGATGTGCGAGGTCAATCCGGTATCCTGTTCCAAGCAGAAGGTGATCGAGGGCAAAGTCGCCGGCGCTCGTCTTGACGGCAATCTCGCCGCTCTCGATCGCAACCGCTTCTATCGCTGCTCCAGACACGAGGCGGCATTGTGGGAATGCCATAGCGCGCTCGTACATCTCCACCGTCGGCGGTGTCCTGAACGTAAACATGCGACGAGTGAACCGGTAGCGGCTCTCATCATCAAGATCGGAGAAGTGGTTGAGAAAGCCCGGAAAATTCGACCAATCCAGCAGTTCCGTCTTGGGCAGTGACGGTGCACGGGCAAGGAGGGTTACGCTGTCGGCGCCCGCCTCCAGTGCGGTCACCGCCCAGTCGAAACTCGAGGCAGCCGCGCCGATCACCCCGATCCGCTTGCCGGCAAGGCTCTGTACTGAGACGGCCTCGCCGCTATGCGTCCAGCGATCCTTTGGCAGTCCGTTGCGGATCACGGCGGGCACATGCAGTCCGCCGGCGCCCTCCAGACCCGTCGCCAGCACCACCTTGCGGCAGGACATTACCCGCTCGCGACCACCCTGCAGAACGCACAGCCTCAGATGATCCCGCTCCTCCTCGATCGCAAGCAGCCGGCTGTCATTTTCGACGCTCAAACCCAGCACGCTTCGAAACCAATTCAGATAGTTCATCCAGGCGATGCGGTCGATCCTGTCGAGCCTGTCGAAGCTCTTGCGACCGTGAAGCGCTTCGTGCCATGCCCGGTAGGTCAGGCTCGGCACGCCGAGATCCGGACCGCTCAGTGTTTTCGGGGATCGCAAGGTCCGCATGCGCGCTGTCGTCACCCATGGCCCTTCCTGTCCCGCCGGCGCTGCATCGATCAGGCTGACACGTTCCACCCCTTGCCGCTTCAGGCCGAAAGCGATCGTAAGACCCGACAGGCCTGCACCGACAATCACGACGTCGTGCGCAACATGCGCCTCATCGTGCGTTGGAACCCAGGCTCGCGGCGCGGCCTCGATCATCCCGAGATCGCGTCGAACCTGCCTCTCGAGCCGGAGCAACCGTGATCGTGCTGCCTTGGCAGCATCCGGGCTGGATATATCCTGCGCCGACAACGACTCCTGCATCGAGACTGACCCCCAGAATTTTCCGGAAGCGTAGCGAACATGATCACGTTGTAAAGTGTTTGATCGTGTTTCTTTTCGGATTTTTCCATTATGCCGTGTTCGTTTTTTCGTATCGACATTCCGGCAAGTGCTCTGTCGGAGTGTGAGGAGCCTCAACGTCACCAGCGTCGCCCTGCTGGCCAAAACCAGCCATAAAACAGCGATATACCGCAAACCCGGCCATCAGCCGGAAAAACAAGCAGATGAAAGTTCATCATTTAAGCAGAATGCCACTGCTTTAACCAAAGCCGCCGGCAATGGATTCCAATTTGTTATATATGTGATTTTTTGTTTGACTTGAAATTGAGGCGCGTTAACGTCGCTTCATAGTTCACCGCACCGGAAAGGTTGATTGTCATGACGAGAGCCTCTTCATTCTTCATGCCCAAAACGGCATACCGCCTGGCGGCCGCCGTCATGGCGCTGATGGCGACCACTGCCTACACGCAGGCAAAGTCGCTCGATGGCGTAACCCTGACGATCGCATCGATGAACGACGGTTTTTCCAAGGTCCTGACCGAGCTGGCACCCGCCTTCAAGGAGGAGACCGGCGCGGATATCAAGGTCGAGATCATGGACTACGGCACGTTGCTGACCAAGACGACAGCGGATTTCGTCGGCGACACCAAGGGCTACGATCTGGTGACGATGGACATCGTCTGGGCAGGCGCCTATGCCGAGAACAAGTATTCCGTCGACCTGACCGACTGGGTCAAACGCGATGCCGCCGAACTCGATCTTGACGATATCTATCCGGTGGCCTTGAAGTCCCTCGGTCAGTATAACGATCACTACGTGGCTTTTCCGCTTGCGGCCTACGCCAACGTGCTTGCCTATCGCAAGGATCTTCTGGAGGCTGCTGGCCTGAAGCCGCCGGCGAGCATGGAAGAACTCGTCGCCGATGCCAAGAAGCTGACGGACCCTTCAAAGAAGCAATACGGCTTCGTGGCCAACGGCCAGAAGGGCCCGGCGGTCGCCCAGGACTGGATGCAATATAATAACCAGCTTGGCGGCTCCATCCTGGACAAGGACGGCAAGCCCGCACTCAACTCTGACGCAAATATCAAGAGCCTCACGGTCTACAAGCAGCTTTTCACTGAGGCTGCACCGCCAGGCGCCATCGAATATGACTGGGGCGGACGCGAGGAAAGCTTCCGCCAGGGCATGTCTGCCTTCATGCAGACTTGGTCGGTGGGCGCGGCTGCCTATTCCGATCCCAAAGTATCGAACATCGTTGGCAAGGCCGGCATTGCCGTGGCGCCGGTTGCTGCGGGCATGACGCCGCAATATGGCGTCGGCGGCTGGGGGCTTGCCATCAATGCCGATATCGATACGCCAAAGCAGGACGCTGCGTGGACCTTCATCAAGTGGGTGACAAGCAAGAAAATCCACAAGGAGTTCAATATGCTCGGCGCCGGCGGCTTCATGCGCAAGAGCGAAATGACCGATCCAGACCTAGTTGCCAAATATGACTTCCTGCCGGTGATCGCGCAAACCTATGAGCACGGCAACGGCGAATTCCGTCCGCGCATTCCCGAATATCCGGAAATTCAGGACATGCTCGGAACAGCTGTCAATTCCGTCCTCGCCGGTGCCGCGACCCCGAAGGAAGCGCTCGACAAGGCGCAGGAAGCAGCAGAAAAACTGTTCTGATCGCCGCGCCTGCCGCCCGCTTGGCAGGCGCATTCCGCTTCGCGACCGCGCCGATCGTCAAACCGGCGCGGTCAAGGATGCAGCCTTAGGGCCGAAGCCGGGCCTGACACGAATGAACGCTGTTTTGCCGATGCCCCATCGCTTCTCTGATCGCCGCAGGCTCTTCCTGTTCTTGATGGCCGCTCCGGCAGTCGTCTACGTCGCTGCAATCGGTCTTTGGCCGCTTTCGCAAGGGGTTTGGTACAGCTTCTATCGCTACAATCTTCTCCGCCCGGGCCGGACAAGCTTCGTCGGCCTGCAGAACTATGTCGACATCTTCACCGATGAAGCGACGCGCACGGCAATTCTCAACACCTTCCAGTTCACGATTTTCAGTGTCGGTCTTCAGCTCATCTTCGGCTTCTGCCTGGCGCTTCTTCTGTGGCGAGACAGCCGGTTCAATCGTGCGGTCCTAGCCTTCTTGCTGGTGCCGTCGACAATCACCCCACTCGTCGTCGGACTGATCTTCAAGGCACTGCTTGGCGCCGACTACGGCATGATCGGGTATTTCCTGTCTCAAGCGGGCATCGGCCCTCGCACGGGCCTCCTCACCGACGCTTCAACTGCTCTCTGGGTCCTGATATTGATCGACTGCTGGGAGTGGACCCCTCTGATGACGCTGATCCTGCTTGCCGGGCTTAAGGCGCTGCCGGCGGACCTGCTTGAAGCCGGGACAGTCGACGGCGCAACCGCGTGGCAGCGCTTCCGCCTATTGATCCTGCCCTTGATGCTGCCATCGATCTTCCTGGCACTCACGTTGAGGACGATGGATGCCTTCCGGGTCTTCGATTCCGTTTTCGTCACAACGGGCGGTGGACCGAACGACGCCACCAACACGCTGATGATGCTCGGCGTCAAGCAGGGTCTGCAATTCTTCAATGTCGGCTATGCTTCGGCTGTAGGTAACGTCACGCTGCTCTTCATCGCGCTGATAGCGACCGTTCTGCTTCTGGTCGTCCGACGCGCCGATGTCAGGATCAACGGGAGATAGCCGATGTCACGTGTTTCCAGACGTCGCATCCTTGCAGAGCGGACCGGTGTGCTCGTCGCCACCCTCCTGTTCCTGCTTCCGGTCTGCTGGTTGATCGCGACGGCCTACAAGCCGTCGAACCAGATATTCACCGTGCCGCCACGTCTGACCTTCGAGCCGACGCTCGACCAATTTCGCCAGGCTCTTGCGCTGTTCGACGTCGTTTCACTCGTCCGCTCATCGCTGGTGATCAGCCTTGGCACGACGCTTCTTTCACTTCTGCTCGGCGTTCCCTCCGGCTATGCGCTGGCCCGCTCCAAAGCACGCTTTGCCACCGGCTTTGCCTATTTCTTCCTGGCGATCCGGATGATCCCGGCGATCGCCGCGCTGATCCCCTTTTATCTGCTGATGCGTGACATCGGCCTGCTTGGCAGCTGGTGGGCGGTCATCGTGTTCAACACCATGCTGAACTGCGCCTTCGTGACCTGGATGATGTTTTCCTATTTCAAGTCGCTGCCGCCGGACATGGAAGAGGCTGCGCTGACCGATGGTTGCACACTGATCGGGGCCTTCCTTCGCGTGGCCCTGCCATCGGTGCGCTCCGGCATCATCGCCTGCGCACTGTTTTGCATGATGTTCTCCTGGAATGACTTCCTTCATCCGATGTTTCTGACGACCCTTGATTCAAAGCCGATCTCGGTCGCGCTGCTGACCGCCTATGGGACCAAGGACATCACCTGGGGCACGCTTGGAGCTCTTGCGCACTTTTCCACCATACCGATTGTCCTGATGGCGCTTTTCATGAACCGCTACTTCGTTCAGGGCGCGACCAACGGCGTACAGTAGGGCAGACAGCATGGCCGAAATCTCGTTTATGAACGTCTCCAAGACCTATGCCGGCGGCAAAGCGGCCGCGCTGAATGATTTCAATCTCAAAATCGCCGACGGGGAGTTCATGGTACTGGTCGGCCCGTCCGGCTGCGGAAAGACCACCGCTCTTCGAATGATAGCCGGACTGGAGGATATCTCCTCCGGCGAGTTGAAAATCAACGACACCGTGGCAAACGATCTGTCGCCACGCGATCGCGATATAGCCATGGTCTTTCAATCCTACGCGCTCTATCCGCATCTCACCGTTGCGGACAATATCGCCTTCGGGCTGAAGGTGCGCGGCGCCAAGCCTGAAGTCATCGCAGACAAGGTGCGTGAAACCGCCGCGCTGCTGGAATTGACGGAATTTCTGGATCGCAAGCCGAGCCGTCTTTCCGGCGGCCAGCGGCAGCGCGTCGCCATGGGCCGTGCCCTGGTGCGCTCGCCCAACGCCTTCCTGATGGATGAACCGCTTTCCAATCTCGATGCACGCCTGCGCGGTCAGATGCGCGCGGAAATCTCGCGGCTGCAGCGCATGACGGCGGTCACCACGGTCTATGTCACCCACGACCAGGTGGAAGCCATGACGATGGGCCATCGCGTCGCCGTCATGAACAAGGGAACACTGCAGCAACTCGATACGCCTCGCGCGCTCTATGACCATCCGGTCAACATGTTCGTCGCCGGCTTCATCGGTTCCCCGCCAATCAACTTTCTCGAGGGCAGGCTCGTCGCGCATGACAACGGCCCTGCCGTTGCAATCGGCGAATTCCTGTTGCCGCTCGCGCAACAAGGCGAGCGCGCGGCCCGCCGCATCGATCAAGGGGTCGCAATCGGCATCCGGCCCGAACATCTGAAGCTGTCTGACAATGCCGGCATGCCTGGCACGATCTCGGCTAAAGCCTCCTTCGTCGAAGACCTCGGCGCCGATCTGCTCGTCCACATGGACGACAAGGGAACGGCTGCGAGCGGTGCCGTCGTCATGGACGACGAACGTGACATGATGAAATCGGCGCCGAGGCTGAAAGCACTCGTCGACAGCAGCCATCGTGTGCGGCGCGACGAGCGCGTGACATTCTCCGTCGACCCGTCGTTGATCCTGCTGTTCGATCCGGAAACCGGAGATCGCCTGTGAGCACTGAACTGACAGCAACCTTCTGGCCATTGGGCGGCACGGTTTCCAAAGCCGGTATCGCCTTGATCATCATCGATATGCAGATCGATTTCTGCGCAGCCGGCGGCTGGATCGACCAGCTTGGCGAGGACGTGTCAAACACCCGTTCGGTAATCACGCCTATCGCTGAGACGCTCGCCCTTGCTCGTGCAGCCGGCCTGACCGTCATTCACACCCGCGAGGGACACCATCCCGACCTTTCCGATCTCAACGCCAACAAGCAATGGCGAACGCGCGCTCATGGGCTGGGGATCGGCGACATGGGAAAGACCGGCCGGATACTCGTTCGGGGTGAGCCCGGTTGGCAGATCATTCCGGAATTAACACCGCTTAACGGAGAGATCGTCATCGACAAGCCCGGCAAATCCTCTTTTCATCGGACCGACCTTGCCGACCAACTCGAAAGCCGCGGCATTTCGCGCCTCGTCGTCACCGGTGTGACGTCGGATTGCTGCGTGCAATCCACCATCCGCGATGGCTTCGAGCACGGCATCGAATGCGTCCTTCTGAAAGATTGCACCGCTGCGGTCGAGACCGGAAACCACGAGGCGACGCTGGAAATCCTTGGAGCCTTCGGCGGGCGATGGGGCGGCATCGCCGATCGGACCGCTTTTGCCGCGATGCTGGAGACGGCCGATGATTAAGAGCTCGCCCGACCATTTCAGGCCTGTCGACGCCACCCCTTACACGTGGCCATTCGACCATGAATGGTCATGCAGAGATACGGGGCTTCTTCTTCTCGGTTTCCAGAGTGGCATCGTCCGCGGCCTCGCCGCCCAAGCGGCGCGAGAGACAGCCACCCGCCTTGTCGAGGCGGCTAGCTGTCGCGGCCTGGCAATCATCGCCTCCAGGCGCGGACAGGATCCCGAGAGCGGCGCTCTCGCTCGGCGACGTGCGGTACTTGGCGACCAGATTCCGGCAAGAGGCAGCCAGGACTGGCAGTTCGATGAGAGCATATCGCTTCCAGCTGCGGCGATCGTCGTCGATCACGCCGGCGACAACGCTTTCTTCCGAACCGATCTTGAGGATACTCTCCGCCGGCGCGGGATTCGCAACCTTCTCGTGGTTGGCCTTCCGACCGACGGGCTGGTCCACGCAACTCAGCGCGCGGCAAACGACATGGGTTTCGAATGCCTGACAGTCATCGACGCCTGCAAGGGAACCTCGCCGGGGCGCCATGAGGCGCAGCTGCGCATAACCACTTTCGGCAACGGTCTTTTCGGGGCGATTGCCCCAGCATCCGCTGTCGAGGCGGCCCTTGGAATTTCTCAACGCAGCATGCCATTTCGCCGGTTTTAGTTCATTTTTCCTTTCAAGCGCCTCAGGTTCGGCGCCCATGGCGTGAGGCGCCTAAGCCGCAGCATTCTCACGGCATCCGCCGGGTGCGCCATTGTTTCTTCGGCCTGATCGAGCGCCCGAATGATGCCAGACGCAGACGCTGGCTGTCAGAAATCGAAACGTTAGACGCAAGGGGATTTAAGAAGGATCGCAGGCGGGATCGCTCCTCGCAAGACAACCTGCGAACTCCCCTCCCCGAAGCGGAGCCGGCAACCTATATCAGCGCCAAACCATTCCGCAGTATTCGCTGCCCTTACACGGAGACCCGTATGAGCCAAGATCCATACGAGCTTCTGGGCGTGAAACGGGATGCGACCCAGAAGGAAATTCAGGGTGCATTCCGCAAGCTAGCCAAGAAGCTCCATCCAGACCTCAACCCAGGCGACAAGAAGGCCGAGGCGACGTTCAAGGAGATTTCCGCCGCCTATGAAATCCTGGGCGATGAAGAAAAGCGTGCTCGCTTCGATCGCGGCGAGATCGACATGACCGGAGCCGAACAGCCGCCGCGCAGTTACTATCGTGATTACGCCTCGGCAAGCGGCCCAGGTGACGCCTACCATAACGGTGCCGGCTTTGCCGATTTCGGCGATGCTGACGATCTCTTCGCAAGCTTCTTCTCGCGTCGCGCCGGCGGCCGCGCCGGTCAGTTCCGCGCTCAAGGGCAGGACCGGCACTTCTCGATGGAAGTCGATTTCCTCGATGCCGTCAACGGGACGAAAACCCAGGTGAAACTTCCGGATGGGCCGGCGCTCGACGTGCAGATACCACCCGGCTCGCGTGACGGTCAGACGCTGCGCCTCAAAGGCAAGGGCGAGCCCGGTATTGGCGGCGGGCCGGCGGGCGATGCGCTGATCGACATCCGCGTGCGCGCGCACCGCTTCTTTACCCGTACCGGCGACGATATCCGCCTCGACCTGCCGGTGACACTGACCGAAGCGGTACTCGGCGGCAAGGTGCGCGTACCGACACCCTCCGGCCCGGTCAACCTGACCCTGCCGCCCAACTCCAGCAGCGGCAAGGTCCTGCGCCTGAAAGGCAAGGGGGTTCCAAGGCGCGGTGGCGAGGCCGGGGATGTCTATGTCACGTTAAAGATTGTCCTGCCCGATCAGCCTGACGAGCAGCTGGCCGCCTTCGTCAGGAACTGGGCGGCTGCAAACGCACAGAATCCGAGGAGCAACATGGAGATCTGACCATGGACGATCGCGAATTCCGTCTCAACCTGAAAATCGAAGTGAGCGAGCTCGATCTTTGGGTCGAGCAGGGCTGGCTCGCCCCGCATATGCGCGAGGGCCGGCGCCGGTTCGGCGATGCCGATCTCGCCCGCGCCCGCCTCATCCTTGACCTGACGCACGGCATGGGCGTCAACGAAGTCGGTGTCGACCTCATCATGGATCTGATCGATCAGTTGCATGGCATGCGCGCCACCATGCGCCAGCTCGTGACTGCGATCAACAGGCAGGATGTGGAGATTCAGCGGCGACTGCTCGGTTCGCTGGGAGAGCTCGACGATATCGGCCGCTTCTAGGAAGGTCCTGATGGCGCGCCTGGCAGCCCTTGCCCATCGTCACCGCTTGTTTGAGCACCCCTTTGCCACGCGAGATATCTGGTCTCGCGCGTCCGTAAGTTCAAAGCCGGTGCTGTAATCTATCTCACCGGCCTTGATGGCGAACATAGTGGCGAAATCAGCGCCAGATGTCAGGGCGGCAAGCAGCTTCGGGTGCCTTGAGAGAACAATCGTTCGCCGATCAGGACGATTGCCGTCGAGGCGGATCGTCTCTTTGTACCTGCCGATCTCGAAGCGGGCCAATCGCAGGTCGTACTCACCAACAGTGGCATCGCCAATCTCGAAGATGAGACCGTTCTTGGCGTCGCAGCGGACCATGTAACAAGCCTCGATGTCGCTCGCATCGATCATTGAGCACGTTCCGACCGCTCCGGCATGGGAGCCGGTGAGCTTAACCCATGGAGCCGGCGGCTCGACTTCCTGTGTCAGCGCAGGCGATGCCGTAAGGGCAATACCAAACACGCACACGCCCACGCCAATTACGCTTGCGACCGCCAATCTGCTAAGCCCCATTATATCCCCATTTTATTATGATGCTGGAGCACATAGCGTCTCGACATGGATGCGTTTGTCAAGGTCGGTTCACGGGGAGACGCAGACCACAAATGCCGAGATCCAGCGCCCGCTCGATAGCACGGATCAAGATATCGTGGCGCACTTCGCCTAGCAATCAAGTACGCCGCCGGCATGAACACGCCGGCGGTGAGCATCCGATACCGGGGCACGGAATTTCTTGGCCGTTCCAGACAGTCGCCAGCGCTTCACGCCGCGCTCAATTCCTGACATATTTGCAGGGAGACAGTCAACGTCGTGGGTATAGCGTCATGAGCTCGCAGACACGTGAAAAAGGCAATCTGCGCGCACCTACCGGGTCCGTCACCGGGCTCTGCTCTGCCTCCGCCACCATGTTTGCAGTAGGAATGGCCTTTCTGGGCTACTGGGGGGTCTATGAACAGGGTAGCTGGCACACAACCGACTATCTTGTGATGATTGTAGCCATCATCGGATTTGCTGCACTGGGTTGCGTGCCGTGGATTGTCACCACACCTGTCGCAGAAGATGAGGCAGACAAGGTGGCCGTTGCCAGGCGGGCGATGGCACTGGGGACGGCATTAATCTGGGCGGCCGTCTGCATTACGGTATTTGCCTGAGTTGCCTACGGGACACCAGCGACCGCAAAGGTTGCCCGATCCTCTCGCTGAGCCTCGGAGAACCTGGCAGGCTGCCATTCCGGGCACAGACGAGATGGATCATTTGCCGACGCTGACAGATTTGAGTTTAGCCTTGCGCCATCCATCTGATGGCCGTTAAGTCATGCCGGCGTATCGGCGGGCTTTTGTGGCCGACGAGAGACCTAGCGCGATAAAATCCGAATCGAAAGCAACGCAATGACCCGATCTCTTTCTCTTCCACGCGACCGGATTTCCGTGCTTCTGCTCGAAGGCATCAGTCAGAGCGCTGTCGACTACTTTTCGTCATCCGGCTACGTCAACCTCATTCATCTGCCGAAGGCTCTGGATGACAAAGATCTCAAAAGTCATATAACCGATGCGCATATTATCGGAATTCGTTCACGCACGCATCTGACAGAGGAAATTTTCAGCTCCGCAAAGAAGCTTATTGCCGTCGGTTGTTTCTCGGTCGGGACAAATCAGGTCGATCTCGATGCAGCCCGCCGGCGCGGGATCCCCGTATTCAACGCGCCTTATTCGAACACGCGTTCAGTCGCCGAGCTCGTGATCGGCGAGATCATCATGCTGACCAGGCAGATATTCCCGCGCTCGGCTTCCGCTCACCAGGGCGGATGGGAAAAATCCGCGATAGGCAGTCGCGAAGTGCGAGGGAAGACGCTCGGAATCGTGGGCTACGGCAATATCGGTTCGCAGCTTAGCGTTCTTGCCGAAAGCATGGGTATGAACGTCCGCTACTTTGATCCTTCAGACAAGCTTCGCCACGGCAATTCAGAATCGATGGCCACGCTTGGTGAACTTCTGGAAATATCGGACTTTGTAACGATGCACGTTCCGGAAACCAGTTCGACGCGAAACATGATAACCGAGGCCGAACTGCGCAGGATGAAAAAGGGAGCGATTTTTATCAATAATTCCCGCGGCACTGTGGTGGATATTGAAGCGCTCGCCATGGTTTTGAAAGAAGGGCATCTCGCAGGCGCCGCTGTGGATGTGTTTCCAAGGGAGCCAGCTTCAAACAAGGAGCGTTTCGAAACACCGCTGCAGGGATTGGAGAATGTCATTCTGACGCCGCATATTGGCGGCTCGACGGAAGAAGCTCAGGAGCGTATTGGAACCGAAGTTGCCAGGAAGCTCGTCGAATATTCCGATGTCGGCTCGACACTCGGCGCGGTCAATTTTCCCCAGGTTCAACTACCGCCCCGCCCAAACGGCACCCGCTTCATCCATGTTCACGAGAATCGCCCCGGCATTCTGAACAATTTGAACACGATCTTTTCGTCCCGCGGACTTAATATCGTCGGTGAATTCCTGCAGACATATGGCGAATTGGGTTACGTGGTCATTGAGGCAGAGGGCGTCGGCCAGGCAGCGGCGGACATTCTTGATTCGCTACGCCGGATTCCGGGAACTATACGGGCGCGATTGGTCTACTGATGCCGGCGACAACAGCGGCCCATAGTTCCGTTTTCGAACGGAACTTCGACGCCTGAAAGTCTGAAAGCCAAACGAGGGGCTTCTTTCCGAGGCATCAAACTCGGCGCGCTGCAGGCAGTCCTGCTTTTTACCTGCGCTCGTAAGCCCTGCGAACGTCTTGAGGTATCATCATTTCGGTCCATTAGACGCCTCGTCATTCGACACAGGCAGGCCGGCAGCCTTCAGTCCCGCAAGAAAGCGCTCCTGGTCTTCTGTCCGGACCAGCCGCTTGGCGACCTCTTGTCTGACATTCGGGATCAGGGCGGGTGACTTGAGCTCGATCCAATCGAGCTGCTCCTTTGCCTCCGCCGTTTTCCCCAACGTGCCTAGGATGGAAAGCAATACGAGGCGATGCATCGGATTGTAGTTCAAGTCCGACATACGGGACCATAGTTCTGCGGCTTGCGTGTCACCCCGCATAAAGGCGCAAAGCGCCATTCCGACCTCGTAATATCCGCGCGGGCCGGCATTCCTGCTGATAGCTTCGGAAACCAATTCGCAACCCCTGTCCCATTGTCCCGACATCGACAGGCGCAAGCCGTATTCACCTGCCACCTCGGTGTCGTTCGGATTGCTTGCATAGGCGCCCTGGCCGGCACGCAGAGCTCCCTCCAGATCATTGCTGAAAAAATTGGCGAGCATCAGTGCTTGAAGCGCGCGCGCATTCTTCGGGTCGAGGCGAACTGCGCGTTCGGCGAATTCTTTCGCAGTGCTGAGCGTGGCGGGCGTCGGCTTCGTGTGCAACTGGTAGGGAAAGCGGAACTCGTCGAGATAGATCAAAGAAAGAAAGGCAGCAATATTGGAAACATCGGGTCTTCTTTCGGCGGCTGACTGCAGACAGGACTTCGCCACCTCATGCGCCTGCACCGTCATTTCGCTGCGATAGCTGTAGTAGGAGAGTATGCAGGAAAATGGGTCTGCACTTCCGGCAATGCTGACGGTATCCGTTTCGAACATGACACCGTACGGTCGCGCAACCGCCGTCGCGATATGTTCAGCAAGGCTCGACTGTGTTTCCAGGATGCCCCGCACTTTCATGTCGGTATCGTAGTTGTTGGCCCAGATGACGACGCCATCGCGTCGTACGAGCCTTGCGGTCGAGCGCAGGGTGTTGCCTTCCAAACGGACGCCTCCCTGGAGAGTATAGAGCGGTTTCGACGAAGTCTGACCTTCTTTACTGCGTGGCAGTGCAACAACGACTATATCCTTGAAGGGGACGAGCTTTTCGATGATTTCGTCGGTAATGCCCCGGGAGATATCGGATGCTAGCTCTCCCTGAGAAGCACTTTCAAAGGGTTCGACGACGATAGTGGAGCAGGGATCTGTCCCCGTCGCCCTCTTGGCTCCCCAAGAGAACAAGTCTCCATGCAAAAGTGACGCGGCCGAGACGAGGAGGGTTACCACACCTCCCGCAAGCAGCCAAATTCGGGGTCTCGACCAAAGCCGAATTGCCCTGTCGCGTCGGATCACATCCTCGGCGAGACCGACCTGCTCTGCATCGCCTCCTACAGACATCGGTTGATTGGACTGCCCGGCGCTCGAAGTATTTGCTGACTCATCACCTGGCCTAACTTCGAAGACTGGCGCATAGCCCCCTCTTGGCACCGTGATGATGATCCGGTCAGCAGCACCAGCGGTCAGGTAATAATGTTCCAACTCCCTCCTCAGCCGCCCTGCCTCGATTCGAACACAAGGATCCTGCTGGGCATCGAAGTTCGCGTCTCTGCCGAAAACCGACTGCGCGATGGTGAACGCCTTCAGATAATCGCGGCGGCCCGCAAGCGTTTCAGTGACCACAAATTCGAGGAACCGCCTCGCCCGCTCTGGAAGACGAAACTCGGGGCTGAACAGAATGCGCTCAAGTTGCTGCTCCACCTCTTCTTGAGAAGGGGCGCCGCCGCCAATCCTATTAGCACCTGCACTAATCATCGGCTCCCCTCAGACCCCGATTGCAACGCTCCGCAGCTTGCTGCGATGAAGGATAAACCCGGTTGGGTGTAACGGCAACGCCGTTCAACCGGATGGACTAATCAAGATCAAACTCATGAACCGTCTGCAGTCGCGGCAAGCCCTGTAGGCCCCAGCTTGGTGTAGGATACCGTATCCTACCGAAGGCGACGCGTATTTTACTGCCTTCGTCTCCCGGCGCGCTCTATCATCATTGCTATATTCTGGAGGAAGCGGCGATGACATCACCCGAAACGCCCACATCCCAACCCATTACGAGTGCCGAAGATCTGCGCAAACGTGCTTTGGAACTCCAGCTTCTGGAAATGGAGCGCAACGACAAGATCAAGGCGCGTGAATCTAAGAAACACGCTGAATTCGTTGACGATTTTTTCCGCAAACATATCGGAGAGACGGAGCGCGCCGTCATCAAACGGCTGGTGATGAAAGCCGCCGCGGACGGCAAATACGAGGCACTGATCTACAGTTTCCCCTCGACATTCTGCACGGACAGCGGACGCGCCATCAACAATAATCTTCCCGGATGGCAAAAGACGCTGCAGGGAAAAGCAAAGGAACTTCTCGAACTGTTTGAGGAAGTTGCCAAACCTCAGGGCTATGGGCTCAAGGCGATGATCATCAATTTTCCGGATGGCATGCCCGGAGATGTGGGCTTCTTTCTCACCTGGGAGCCGCCAGTCGACTGAGCGGCAATAGCAGGCATGAGCGAAGGAATATGAATCGAAAGCGAGCGAGATCGAGCGAAAGTTCCTGGTCCGCAACGACAGCTGGAGCGCTTTTGCCGGCGTTCCGCACGTGCTGCAGCAACCCTATCTTTGCCGCCGCGATCAAAACTCTATCCTTGTCCGCCTGATCGATGGGTGCTCTGGGCGCCTAACGATCAAATTCCGTACGCCTGGCCTGGCCCGAGGCCTTCTGCTCCGGGCGGGGCGTATCACCGAAAAGACCCCATACCGTTTTCCTGCTGATCGCAAGAGCCTGGGATGTGGATGCTTTGCCGGCGCCTATGATGGACTGGCGCTCGCCGAGATCGAAATGGCGAGCGAGGAGGATGAGCAACCCAACCTGCCGCAGTTGGCTAGGGCGCGAGGTGATGGGCGGGAAACGATCCTCCAACCGCGCAATAGCAGCTGCCTTACGCCTTTCGCCAGCGGCGCAAGAACACCGTCGACTGAGAGCTACTCGCTTACGACGGTCCAGTCAGCGTCCGGATTGAAATCCTTGATCGCCGCCGCGCGCTCCTCCGTCTTCGGCCCGAGATCGCGCTGATAGATTACGTTCGCACCATTGACCATGAACGTCTGCACACCAGTAACGCGGTATTTGACAGGCCAGGCGATGAGTGCGAAGCCACCGGTCATGTAACCGTTGATGATGTAGTTTTGCTTGCCGCCAAGCACGTTGTCGCCCTGGGATGTCAAGATCCGATAGCGATAACCGAAATAACCATCTCCACGTTTGGCGGCGCCGAAGGCGGCTGTCTCGACCAGCGCGCTTGCAGGGCTTTCCTCAGGATAGACGTTCGCGTCCCAGTAAAGGCCATCGAGCTTACCCGGACTGCTGATCAGTTTCTTCGCAAATTCATAGATACCGTCCCCGTCGCGGTCCTCGGATGCATATTGATATTGGGCCGCGACATATTCATGCATGGTATCGATGGTAGCCAGTTCATTTTCGCCGACGCGACGATTGACGATTTCCTCCAGGCCGCGCTGGGTATCAAAGGACCATTTTCCGTCCTTGGCCTCGGTCAGCGGGAACGGGAGCGGCCAGAGGCGATCCCCGATAGCGACGATCTTCATGCCTTCGACATCCCGCAGAACGGCCTGCCGCTCGGCACCCTCGCGAATCAAGCCATAAGCGATCGTCGCGTCGTTGCTAGACCGTAGCTTGTCGGCGTTGAGGCCGAACAGAGCCGCGAGATCCTCGATCCTGCCGGAAGCCAGCACGGATTTCAGTTTGTCGAGGGCAAGCTCCGGACTGTCAAACTTCGGCGACTGGGTTGCTGCTTTATATTCGGCAAGATCTGTCTGCACTTGTGAAAGAACCGGCGTTGCCGGCATCGCGCAAATGAGCGCCGCAAGCATTATCGGAATTACGGTCGATTGACGTTTCATGATGTAACTCCCTGAACTCGAAAGGTCTCACCGGCGGCC
This sequence comes from Rhizobium sp. BK650, assembly GCF_014195325.1. Taxonomy (GTDB): domain Bacteria; phylum Pseudomonadota; class Alphaproteobacteria; order Rhizobiales; family Rhizobiaceae; genus Rhizobium. Next base: position 42,053 of record NZ_JACIBK010000005.1, read on the forward strand.
ACCCCCACCCCGGCCACCGCCACCCCGACCACCGCCGCCGCCACGCGGAATTGGACGCGAGCGGTGCTGCGGACGGGCTGCCTGACGATGGGCGCCCATGCTTTGCGCCCCGCGTTTTGACGCAACGGCCTCGCGGCGACCCGACTGGGGATTGCCAAGCGCGCTCGGCTGGCGCCCTCGGTTGTCGGGCCTTGCGGCCATCTGCGCTTTGTTAGGCCTGTTGGCCGATTTCTGCGATGGCTTGGAGGGGCGATTGACTGCCTTCTGAGGACGAGCCTCAGGCCTGGATGCCGCCGGCCGATTTGCCGCCGCTGGGAGGTTTCCTGCTGTCGGCCGATTTGCCTGTGGTCTGTCCTTGAGGCCCTGCGCGGTGTTTTTGCGAATATCCTGCGCACGTGCCGAATTGGCCCGATTGGCGGGCAGTTGGCTCGCCTTGACGTCATTGGCCCTGTTACGCAGTTGGTTGCGACTATCGCCCTGCAGGCCGGATTTGATCGTCGACCGATCCATCTTCGCAAGTTGGTCCTTGCTGATGCTCATCTTGCTGCGATCGACATTGTTCCAGTTGACGTCGTTCCACTTCAACTTTCCATTGAAATTGCGATCGTTCAGGCAATTGTTGCAGTCAATGTCGACATCGCCATTCCAGCGGCCGCCCCATACGCCCCAATCATCCCAGTTGACGATGGCCGCAAAGGCAAGGCCGGTCACAGCACCGGCAAAGAACGTTGCCCCGGGATAATAATAGTTGTCGTAATAGTCGGGATAATAGGAGACCGGCGCCGACACGTAGCCCGGCTCATAGAGCATCTCCGGCGGGTATTGCGGGATATAGATCTTCTCCGGGTCGGTCGGCCTGATGATGATGTTATCGTTTTCAGTGACGACCGTGACCTTGTCATCCGTTTTGATGAGGTTCTTTTCCACCGCCTCGTCGCGAAGCTGCTGGATGGCAATCAGGACATCCTTCTGCTGGTTGGTGAGCGCATCGGCAAGTGACTGCGTCCAATCGAGATCCTCGCTCATCATCTTGACGACATCGGGATAATTGAGCAGCGAAATAACGCTGCCGTCCCAGTCGCTCTTCGGCTTGAGGTCGGAGTTTTTCTTCTTTGCCTCGAGGAAGCGCTGTGCTTCGACGATTTGCAGGGGAAAGAGTGAGGCGGCCGAAATTGCCGCAACCAATTCATCCGGATAGAGCGCGATCCGCGCCACGAGCACTTCAAGCTCATCATCGGATAGAAGTGCAGTGACGGGCTGTTCGGCACTCGTCTGCGCGGGTGTTGTTGTCGGTGCGGGGGTCTGTGTCTGTGCTCGTACCAGCGCCGGCTGTAATGCAATAATTGCTAGCGCCGACAATCCGCCTAGCAATTTACGGGAACTTGTTTTCATCACGCACGAACCTCCCCAGAGTTATTGAATGGCAGATGTGCCTACAGAGGTTTCGGACCGGTCTGCGGTGACCGCCTGAGCACCACAATTTTCGATTGGGCGATCGCCTCCCCCATCTCTTTCAAGAGGGCATCGACGAGACCCGCATATTCGAGCCGGCGTGCTTCCCTAACCGGCTCCGGTAACCGCTCCACATGTGCAAGCGCCTGTGCCGCAGCCGTAAGATCCTCACACATGCTATGAAAGGGTTCGTTTACGTAGAAAAGCCGCTGGACCAGCCGCTTCTGGCTAGGAAAATAAGTCTCTGCCGTCTCAAGAACGGACAAATATGTCGAACCTTGCTCTCCCGACACCATCCGCGCCCCCGCTGTCAACTGCGTTAAGCAGATGCAGAAACTATATATATCAAGCGGATCGGCAGCAGACGTAAAATACGCGATCTTACATTGGTGGCTTCCAAAACGCCCGCCAATTCGGTCCGTAAAGGCTCGAATGGCACTCATCCTGCCGACCCCACCTTCTTCATTTTCCGCAGGGATAATCTGCTTGAACGGGTCTGCTGCCGACGCCTGGGATAGAGGTTACGCGATGCTACGGGCCTCAGCGCCAAAACGAGCCTAATATCCCGTTGGTGGCAGCAATCGAACGGCTCGGCCGAACCGACCGGAAGGGAGAAGCCGTGTTCTTCGACTATTTTGCGCTCAGCGTACTTGTCTTTGTCGTGGTCACCCTGTTCCAGGCACGAGTTGCGGAGGTCATTGATGTGATGGCACAGGGCCAATTGCGGCCGAGCGGGGCGCTGATCGACCCGCAATCGCCCGAACGCACATCGCCGGGTCAGACTTTGGCTCGCATCGAACTGCTCGAGAGCATCAATCAGTATCAACTGCCCGGCGGCGTGGTCGCCGAGGTCGCGGTCTACACCCATTATTGGCACCACGTCGCCCTTCTCCGCAGAGTGCTGCTGCGGATGAGCGCCTGGATGAACTACGTGTTCCTCGAACATTGAAGCAAAGATTGGCGTCAATCCCGGTGATGCAAGGAATAGCAAGGCACAACGGGAATAACGGAGACAGGATAAGGAGCCAGCAATGATAGGCAGTATTCCAATATTGCGCGGCTTGACCGGTTTCGACAAGGGCTGGCTCCGCAGTGATATTCCAGCGGGGCTCTCGATCGCCGCCGTCGGCCTGCCGAGCGCCATTGCCTATCCTGCCATTGCCGGTCTGCCGCCGGAGACCGGCATCTATGCCAGCATCGTCGCCCCGATCGCCTATGCGATTTTCGGCCCTTCCCGGCTACTGATCGTCGGGCCCGACGCGGCGTCAATGTCGGTTCTGGCTGCCGCAATGGGCACGATTATCGCCGCCGATCCACCAGCCGGCGGCGACCGGGTAGCCATTGCGGCAGCCCTCGCTCTTGGCGTCGGCATTTGCTACATCCTGGCCAAATTGCTGAAGCTTGGCGTTCTTGCGAGTTTTCTTTCTCGCCCCATCCTGGTCGGGTTCTTTGCCGGCGTGTCCCTCTCGATCCTTGTTGGACAGATTGGCCGCTTCACGGGGGTGAAGATTGAATCGGACGGGTTGATTCATCCGCTCGTCGAATTCCTTGCCAAAAGCAGTCTGATCCACTGGCCTTCGCTCATTCTCGGGCTTGCGATGTTCGCGCTGCTATGGATCGTCCGTCTTTTCCCCTTCAGAATTCCCGGACCTATTCTGGTTGTCATTATCTCGGTCGCTCTGTCTGCGATTTTCGACTTTCGAGGCCAAGGCATAGCCGTCGTCGGGGATATACCGCGCGGGCTTCCGAGCTTTTTCCTGCCTCCGCTTCACGAGATGCCTCTCGACAAGGTCGTCACCGGTTCGGTTGCGATCTTTCTCGTCAGCTTTGGATCCGGCATTGTGGCGGCACGCAGTTTCGCCTCGCGGACAGGTGATGAAGTCGATGCAAATCAGGAGTTGCTCGGGCTTGGCGCGGCCAATGTAGCGCCCGGGCTTTTCGGTTCGTTTCCGGTCAGCGTGTCGGACTCCCGAACCGCCATAAATCTGTCGACGGGCGGTGTTTCGCAGGCTTCAGGACTGGTTTCCGCCCTCGCCCTGATCGCCGTGCTGGTTTTCCTCCACGGCGCGTTGCGCATCCTTCCCATTCCCGCACTTGCGGCAATCCTTACAATGGCTGCGGTCAGCCTGATCGATATCCCTGAGCTCAAGAAGATCTGGCGCATCAGCCGTATGGAATTCGTCTTCGCGCTGATCGCCATGTGGGGAGCGATCAGCTTCGGCGTCCTCAATGGCGTCGTTGTCGCGATCATCGCAACCTTCGTCTATCTCCTGCGGCAGACCATGTTTCCGCGCGACGGCCTTCTTGGCCGCATCGAAGGGCGGCACGGTTTCTTCGATCTCAGGCGCTATCCGGAAGCCCGTCCCGTCCCGGGCGCGGCCGTCTTCGCGGTGCAGGGCAGCATCCTGTTCTACAACGCTGATTATGTCCGCACCCGACTGACGTCGGTCGTGAAGGGGCTCCCCTCCGGCACCAAGTGCCTGGTGCTCGATGCCAGCGCCATCACACAGATCGACAGCACCGGCGCGACTGCGCTCGAAGCCGTCGCGGAAATCCTCGTGAAGCGGAACATCGTGTTCGCCTTCGCCGATCTCAGCGACGAAAGCCGCGTCATTCTCGAACGGGCGGGGGTCATCACGATGGTCGGCGCCGACAATATTTTCAACGGCAGAGAAGAAGCCCTGCGGACACTGATCGGCGATATCGACCAGATCAGTAGTCCCACGCCGGCGAGCAGCGCACTTTGATGATAGAAGGAGGGAGAGCCATGGACGAGAATTACGAGCCGAAGCAGATCGGCGGCGATGAGAGCCGCGGCAAGGACAAAAAGAAGAAGAAATCATTTGATTACGAGAAGGAGATCGGCCGGTTGCAGGTCGAGCTCGCATATTTGCAAGCCTGGGTGAAGAAGGCCGGCGCAAGAATCGTCATCGTCTTCGAGGGACGCGATGCTGCGGGAAAAGGCGGAATGATCAAGCGAATAACGGAAAAGGTCAGTCCGCGTGTCTTCCGCGTCGTGGCGCTGCCGGCACCGACGGAACGCGAGAAATCGCAGATCTACATGCAGCGTTATATCGCCCATCTGCCGGCCGCCGGCGAGGTCGTTATATTCGACCGCAGCTGGTACAATCGCGCCGGCGTCGATCGTGTCATGGGCTTCTGCAGCGATAAGAAGGCGCAGCGCTTTTTGGAGCTTGCGCCCCGCTTTGAAGCGGCCATCGTCGAGAGTGGCGTCATTCTGCTCAAATATTTCCTGACCGTCAGCGAGGAAGAACAGGAGCGGCGTTTCAGGCGTCGGATCGACGATCCAGTGCGACAGTGGAAGCTGAGCCCCATGGACGTCGAATCCTATCAGCGCTGGTGGGATTATACGCGTGCCTATGACGAGATGCTGCGGATGACTGACACTAACCATGCGCCATGGTGGATCGTGCCTTCGGACGACAAGAAACGCGCGCGGATCAACTGCATCTCGCATATCCTGCAATCCATTCCCTATGAACGGGTGAAGTTTGACGAACCCGATCTCGGGAAACGCCAGAAGCGTCCGTCCGGCTTCATGGAGGATCGCAGCATCCGCCATGTCGTGCCCGATACGACACCTTAAGCGCGGCTGGCCTGAAAGTGGCGGACGCAACGATGGACCAGACAGCCGATACGCCGGTGCGGAAGAGCGATGCGGGCCAGATTTCGATCGAGGCGAGGGTTAGCGATCTTGTCCGATTGGGCATTATCGGGCTTTTTGCCTATTGGACGATGGTTCTCATCGCGCCCTTCGCACTGATCGTCATCTGGTCGGCGATCCTTGCGGTGGCACTGTTTCCGATGTTTGAGGCACTCTCGCGGCTGATCGGAAACCGGCCGGTCATTGCATCCACCATCATCGTCATCGGTTGCCTCGTCCTGATCATCGCGCCGCTCGCCCTAGTCGCTGTCAATTTTGCCGATGGGCTACAGGCGCTGATAGTCACGTTACGCACGGGCAATTTCACGCTGCCTGCAGCACCCGCCGCCATCAAGGCATGGCCTGTCGTCGGCGAGCGCATCCATGACATCTGGAACCAGGTTGCCGATAATCTGGCGTCTACCATCATGAAGTTTCAGGCGCCCGTCCGTGAGGTCATGGGCGTCATTGTCGCAAAGCTCGCCTCGATCGGCGGCGGTGTGCTGAGCTTCGTTGTGTCAATCATACTGTCCGGCCTGTTTCTCACACAGGCCACGCGCCTGGCTGAAGCGATACAGGTGCTGGCAAGCCGCATTGCCGGCGACAGAGGCGTCGGCTTTGCTCGGCTGGCAGGAACGACTGTACGGAATGTTTCACGGGGCGTGATCGGCGTTGCCTTCCTGCAAACTCTGCTCTGCGGCTTGTGTTTTGCCTTCTTTGACATTCCCGCACGCGGTGCACTGACCTTTGCCGTCTTCGTACTTTGCGTGATGCAGCTGGGGCCCGGACTTGTGCTTCTGCCGGTCGTCATTTGGGGATGGTTCTCCTGGTCACCCATTGCTGCTTTTGTCTTCACCTGCCTTGCGGTGCCGATCGCCATCGTCGACAATATTCTGAAGCCAATCCTGATGGCGAGAGGTCTCTCGACCCCAATGCTCGTCATCCTGATCGGGGTCATCGGCGGCACGCTCTCCCACGGGCTTCTCGGCCTGTTCCTAGGGCCGGTCGTCCTCAGCGTCTTCTATGAACTGCTGAGAGCCTGGGCATGGCCGTCGGTGGCTCCAGGTGAACCCGAACTGGGCCACCAGGCATCTTGATTGATGCTACGCTCGCAAGGCTGTTCCCTTAAGCGCCGATGTACCGAGCTTCTGGCAATAGTGGAACAATGATGCGGGACGTTGGATCAGATCAACGGAACCGAAGCAGAGCCGAAGCGATCCGATATTCACGCGGAGAGATCATAGAGTCTACGCGATACTACACCGATCATCCGTCCAAAGACGGTCGATTTCCCTCATAATTGAGGAAGAATGGCAGTCTAAGGCTGAATAACCTCTCAAAGAAGCAGAGGAGATATCATGTCCATCAAATTTGAGGCGCCCCAAGTTTCCGAATATGGTCCAGCTATCTCAAACCTCGGGGGACGAGCTTCGTTCGCAGGATCAAGAGTGGCACGTTGCGAGCCTGCACGCGGTGCGCGTCAAGAAGATGGCGGGCTAGAGATGGGCTTGGTCCAGCAACTCTACCAACGCATGCCCGACGCAATTTTCCTCCTCAACGAGCGTCGCGGAATTTCAGCCTGCAACAGGGCTGCCGTGAGCTTGTTCGGTTACGAAGAAAGCGAATTGCTCGGTCATAAGCTAGACTTCGTCTGGTCTTCGACGCCAGGTGTTCACCTTAAGGGACGCTGGGCGGATCAGGGTTCCATGCGTGCCGGTATGGCCATCACGAAGAGCGGCGCTCAGTTTCCGGTCGCCCTGACCATCATCAGAGAACACGGCGAAACAGCAGCTTCGGCTGCGGCGATTGTCGAGGATTTTCGAGCCGGGCATGAGGCATTGCAGCAGGTTCAGGAGCTCCAAGACGAGCTGGCCCGCCTTGTAGGAATGGTCGCGCTTGGAGAGGTGAAGGCAAGAGCCCCGGACATTCCCGAAAGACCGCTAAGGGACCAGACGCTGGTTGCAGCCGTCAACGGAGCAATGAGGCAGAGGCGGTACGCGGCCGATTTCGAGGGCGTTGCGGAGCGACTCCATCAACTCACGGACCGTGAACGTCAGGTACTCTCCGGTGTTCTCGACGGCTTACAGAACAAGATGATCGCCTATCATCTCGGCATAAGCTGTCGCACTGTGGAGGTCCATCGGGCCAATGTGATGGCCAAGATGGGTGCGCGCAATCTTGCAGAGCTCATGCGCATGGCCATGACCACTGACGCGACAGTGCAGCCGCTTGAAACGAAAAAGAGTTTGCCGGTCGGCGGCTCGGCTATTTATATTCGATAATTCCAAAGCAAATCTTGCAACCTCTAGCATATGGGATATCATACGTTAGAAATGGCTTAAATAATTGCGTGATCTTGGCGTAGGGGCGATCATGAGAAGCGCAAAGGTCAATACTTTCAGCGCGCTTGTGCCATCAGCCGACGAGATCCGCCGGCAGGTCGAGCGAATTCTCACAAGCAAGGAATTCCACGCGCCCAATCGCGCGAGGAATTTCCTGTCTTTCGTCGTTAATGAGACGCTTGCAGGTCGGTCAGACTTCTTGAAGGCATTTACGATAGCAAATGTTGTTTTTGGCCGGGAAGCTTCATTCGACCCGCAAAACGATCCAGTTGTCCGGATCGAGGCCGGCCGTATACGAAAAGCGCTTGAGCGCTATTATCTCGTCGCGGGTCAGGAGGATGATGTCGTCATAACGGTGCCCAAAGGCGGATATGTCCCGCATTTTGAGTATGCGCGGGATGTGCCGGCCTCGACGGAGCCCGTCAATACGTGGGATAACGCGCAGAATGCGGGGTACGGCGGCGGAGAGCATTCGCTTCGGGAAACGCATCGTCCGAGGTCGCCGAGCCTTCTAGGGACCGCGCTTGCCATCGTGATCGCTCTTTTCCTTGCTTTCGCAACGCTCTTGTCCTTGCTTGATACACCGACCACAGCATTGCCACCGCCGTCTAAGCCAGAGGTGATCATCGAATATTTTGCGGAAAACAAAGCCGCTGGCACGGGCTCAGACATCGCGCGTGGTCTCCGGGACGACATTATCGGCCAGCTAACCCGGTTCGATGATATCGTCGTGGTCGCCGATCCGCTTCGTGGCGAGCACGCCGCTGCCGATTATGCATTGCAGGGCAATGTCCAGCTTGACGGAAGCAAATTGCGGGTTGCGGCAAGGCTCGTACGCCGAATAGACGGAGCCGTCATCTGGGCCAATAATTTCGATGCCGATCTTCAGGCTCAAAACGCGCTTGCAATTCAAGGCAACGTCGCCCGGCAAGTCGCCGATGCGCTTGCACAGCCTTACGGCGCCATCTTCCAAACGGACATAGCTATGGTAGCGCGACCCGCACAGTCTGTTAACAAGGGTGACGATGCCTGTGCGCTCGCCTATTCCAGCTACCATCAGACCATGACTGCGCAAAGTCATGGCGCGGCCCGTGAATGTCTGCAGCAAGCAACTGAGCGTTTTCCTGATAACGCAGTGTTTTGGGCACTGCTATCGACGGTTTATGTCGATGAAATCAGGTTTCGCTACGCGCTCGGGATGTCATTGACGTCCCAAGCTCTCGCGCTGGCGAGCGCGGCGATGGAGCGAGCGGTATCGCTTGCGCCGAGCAATCCCCGCGTACTTCAGGCGCAGATGCTGGTGAGCTTCTACAGTGGAGATATCGACAAGGCCTTGAAGGCAGGCACCGCAGCCTATGCTGCGGACTCTGACAACGTGGAAATCGCAGGCGAATATGGCTTCCGATTGGCAATGTCCGGGAAATGGCAGTCGGGATGCGAGTTGTTGAAGACTGCGCTCAACAGGGGTGTGGGCACGAGAAGTTATTACGAGGTCGGCATGGCTTTGTGCGCGTTCATGAAAGGAGATATCCAGGAGGCTGAGCAGTGGTCACGGCGTTCCGATCTGGATAATCCCATGCATCGCCTGCTATTCCTATCCATTCTCGGTGCAGCAGGAAAAACCGGAGAGGCCATTCTGCAAAAGGATTGGCTCGATAGTCATGCACCCGCTTTGATGGCCAATATCCGCCACGAACTCTCGCTCCGTCTGCAGCGGCCGGAGGACCAGGAGAGGTTTCTGAACGGGCTGCGCGCCTCGGGACTGGTCGTCGATCTCATATCGGCAAGATGAGACAGCTATGGATCGGCGCCCATGCCGTCCAGCCGGAGGCTGTTCGAAATCTCTACGGCGATTTGTGCAGCGATCTCATCCTCGATATCGAGAACAGTCTGGCCGTGCAGATCTCGATCATATTGATTTGCCCAAAGAACCGCGCCGTCGGCGTCATTTATCATGCGAACATGGAGATGAAGGATCATGCCTTCGACGAGGGCACTCCCCTGCAGGCTAAACATTGAGCCAGGCATCTCCGGGCCGGATCGGCCTCGGGCAAGCACGGTAAGGTTCCTCACCTTCATCAGCTTTGCAATCAGCTGATCGGCAAGGCCCTTTGCGAAATCAGCTCCCTGGACAGTGCCGCCGAGAGCGACGAAGGGTTCAACAACAATCGCAATTTTGTTTTTCAATGTTGCTGCAGCGGGGGCAGGTAATGTTTTCGGTGGAGAGAGATAGGCTTCAAACGGACGGATGAGAGCGAGTACGGCCATTAAGCCAAGCAGAGCAGGAATGCCGACGGGCAGCAGGAGATCTCGATAGTTTACCGACCGCTCTCCATCATGGGACAGCCGCTTTCTCTCGCTGCTGCCCGGCTGGGCGGAATTATCTTCCCCAGGGGAGAAATGCGGCGCATACCCTCCTTTGGGAATCGTGATCCGGATCAGATCATCCTGTCCACAGACGAGATAATATCGTTCGAGCGCGCGACGAATCCGCCCCGCTTCGATTCGGACGACTGGATCACTTTGAGCATCGAAGGAGGCATCGCGTCCAAAAACCGCTTGCGCAATCGTGTAGGCTTTGAGCTGCTCGCTGCGCCCTTCAAGGGTCTCTTGGACGATATATTGCAGGAAGCGACGTCCGCGCTCGGGGGCGAGGAATTCCGAGCTGGCGAGTATACGGTCAAGCTGTGCACGCACACCTGCATCGTCTCGAAATGCGCGGTAGTCTCCTCCCTCTTCCGATGCCATCGAGATCTCCGGCGATACCTTCGGGTCGCTCTCACCAAGGGAAATAGCTTTATATACCCGCCCGTGGTCCCCGACTTCCGTAAAAATACGTACGGGGTATCTCGTATACCGAGGCAGGCAGCGATTGCTTATGCTGCTCCTGGATGGGGGCGACCTAAATGCTTCAGAACCAAACGATCGTAAACCAGACGACAATTCGAGGCCCTGGCTACGGCAGCCCTGCCGGAATGGCCAAAGATCAATCGATCCAGCTTAAGGCCGACGAGACGATATATAGCGAGGGCGAACACGCTCTTGCAATCTACCAGGTGGAAGCGGGGGCGGTACGGATCTACCGGCTCACGGCAAGTGGGCAGCGATATATTCTGTCTTTCTGCGGCAAGGGCGAATGGTTCGGGCTTGAGACAGGCAATGTGCGAACCGATTTTGCAGAGGCCATCTGCGACACTTCTATCAGGCCCTTTCGCGCCAATCGGGACGCGATCGTCCCTATAGACCTTCTCAACATTGCCCTGACAAATCTTGCAAAGGCACAGCATAAGCAGCTCGTCATCACAGAGCAAAGCGCACTGAAACGCGTCGCAGCCTTTGTCAATGAAATGGCCGATCGTCACCCCGACGATTGTGAATTCGATATAATGATGTCGCGCAGCGATATCGCCGATTATCTTGGGCTCACGGTTGAAACCGTCGCCCGCTGCTTTACGAAACTTCGCAGAAAACGCATCCTCTGTCTGGACGGTAAGCTGCAACGCCTCGTTCGCATTCTTGACCGCGATGCACTCATAGCAATGACGATCTAGCGGCTGAATTGATCTTGGAAAAGGAGAGATCGAGCAATGACGTATGTGTCCAGTCGCATATCAGACGGATTGACCAGAACGCTCCTTGCAAGCTTGGTCTCGCTAGCAGGGTTTCCACTCACTACCCTCCAGGCGCAAGACGATCCGTTCGATCAATTTCCATTGCTCATCCAGTGCAAATACAAAGAAACCTATCACGCCTTTTACATATCGCGTATCTCTCCGGATGGTGTCGCGACCTATGTGGCATCTGAAAGGATGGCCGGGACAATCACCTTGGACGGCCACGCGAAGGCGACCGGTGGTGCGGAGGGTGGTAGCTGTGTCGGCAAGACCCTGGATGAACTTCGCGCATCTCACCAAGCGTTTGACTTAAAACGTTAGCCTTTCGTCTCCACATGAAGTTCGCTGTCGACCTTGGGCGTCGAAGGCGGCAGCGTGATCCGGAAGAGTGGCCGAGCGCCCGCCCGTCGATCGTCGCTGCGTCATCGGACTCTACAGGTGTGCCCTGAAATAGCCGCCGCAAGAAGAGACTATGCCGTTCAAATATGAACGATCGTCTTTTCGTGCGGCTTTCCCGACCAGGCTCTGTGCTCAATCGCGCCCAAACCCCGTTAGTCGACGCAAAGGTCGCAGCCCCTTCGCGACACCGCTGGCTGCGCGCATGTTCCGGAACGACCCAATCCCTCCTATCGTTTCCTATTTGAACTTCCAATATTCTCTAATGGATGGTAATGGGATGATCGCGGCTTTATCAATCGTCATGGCAGCCATTCGGAACCACACCCCGAAATGTCGGGTATCAGACAAAGCCAATATCGGGAGGTGCGGAAATGAAGATCGTCGACCTCAAATGTGCCATCATCGGCAAGAGCCCGATCGTGCGTCTCGTCACCGATGAGGGCCTTTCCGGTTATGGCCAGGCTGAAACCTGGAAGCCTTATCTCAAGCCGCATATTCTTTCCTTTCGCGAGGCATTGATCGGCGAGGATCCGACCAATGTCGAACGCGTCATGCTGAAAATCCGCCAGCGCGGCAGCTTCAAGCCTTGGGGAGCCGCCGTCAGCGTCATCGAGATGGCGCTCTGGGACGTGGCGGGCAAGGCGGCGAACCTGCCGGTGCACAAGTTGCTCGGCGGGCGCGTGCGCGATCGTATCCGCGTCTATAACGGCTCCATCCGCTTTCCGATCAGCGGTTACGAGCCGGAACATCTGGCCGACGATCTGAAAAGGATGATGGGTCTGCCAGAAGGGTTTACCATCATCAAGCAGCCGGTCGGTTTCCACTCGCCCATGAAGCGGCTTCCGGACTTCTATTATGGCGAACCCAATGCCAGCCCTTTCCATGGAGCGCTCGACCGCGGTCCGATCACCGAAAAGGGTTTGCGCCATCTTATCGACTGCGTTGCCGCCATGAAGGAGGTTGCCGGTGACAGGATAGGTCTGGCGCTCGATTGCGGTCCTGGATGGATGCTGCCAGACGCAATCCGTCTTGCTCGCATGCTGGAGCCCTATCATCTGCTCTGGATTGAGGACCTGCTCTCCGGCGACTATACGCCTTGGGTCAATGCCGGCGTCTATCGCGAACTGACGCGCGCAAGCACGACGCCGATCCATACCGGTGAGCAGATCTATCTGCGCCAGAATTTCAAGGAATTGATCGAGGGCCATGCTGTCAATGTCGTCGGCCCCGATCCGGCCGATGTCGGCGGCATCGCCGAGCTCAAGTGGGTCGCCGAATATGCCGACCTCCACTCGATCATGATGGCGCCGCACGGAACGGCAAACGGGCTTCTCGGCCTTGCAGCGCTCATTCAGGTCTGCGCCACCTTGCCCAACAATTTCATTGCTTTCGAATATACGACCGGCGATCCGCACTGGTGGTACGACATCGTCGATGGGCTGCCGCAGACGATTGTCAAGGATGGCTTCGTCGACGTGATCGAGCGACCGGGCATGGGCGTCGATCTCGTACCCGAACGGGCGAAACGCTATCTCGCCGAAGACGATCAGGCCTTCTTCGACTGAGCTTTGTCCAACGCCCCTCAGTGGATACAACGTAAGCGCGAGCGCGGGTGCAGCCAATTGTCATTTGACATTGCAATCTTTTGATCCCTATATTTGGTCTGTTGTGAACTAGATGCTGTTCATATGAGAAACAGACCCCGGCGGGCTGGAGGAGCGGAGCGCTGGCGGTCTGAGGAGGAGGCTCATGGCAATCCGATGGAGCCGCGTCATTCCGCATCTGGCCGTTGTGCCAGCGGCACTGTTGACGCTTGTCTTTTTCATTGGGGCAATAGGCTGGACCGTCTATCTATCCTTCACGGCATCGCGCCGCTTTCCCGACTATGAACTGGTCGGCTGGAAGCAATATTGGCGGCTTTTTCATGATCCGTCCTGGATTCTGTCGTTGCAGAACCTCGTGATCTTTGCTGTGGGCAGCCTGCTATCGATTGTGATGGGTTTTATTCTCGCCGCGCTGATCGACAAGGAAGTGCATGGTGAGGGTATTTTCCGAACGGTTTTTCTCTACCCGCTTGCCGTTTCGCTGATCGTCACCGGGCTCGTCTGGCGCTGGCTGTTCAATCCGGGACTTGGCGTCGAAAACGTCCTTCATTCGATCGGTTGGGAAAGCGCCTCCTTCAACTGGCTTGCCAGCCAGGACACCGTCATGTTCGGCGTCATCCTGGCGGCGGTCTGGCAATCGACCGGTTTCTTCATGGCGCTCATGCTTGCCGGGTTGAAGTCGATCAATACAGAGATCTGGCAGGCGGCGCGGCTTGATGGCGTGCCCTTCTGGCGGCTCTATATCGAAGTCATCATCCCGATGATGAAGCTCACCTTCCTCACCTGCATCATTCTGCTCTGCATCGGCGTAGTAAAGGCCTATGACATCATCGTCGCCATGACCAATGGCGGTCCGGGCGGCGCGTCGGTCATGCCTGCCTATTTCGTCATCGACGCCTATTGGCAGAAGCAGAATCTCGGCTTCGCATCGGCGGGCGCAACCGTCATGCTCCTCACAACCCTCGTTCTCTTTCTGCCGCTCGTCATCATCACCGCCGTCAGGCAACGGAGAGAGACATGACAGCGCTCTCCATGTCACAATCCAGCCGCGAGGCGAAAGCACGCCGGCGCCCGCTGATCCGGCCAAGCCGGGTGGTGATCTTCGTCTTCCTGCTGATGGCCGCAGCCTTCTTCGCCGTCCCGCTCTACGTCATCATCGTGACCTCGTTCAAGACGATGGATCAGATCCGCCAGGGGCAGATCTTCTCCCTGCCTTCACCCTGGACGAGCGATGCCTGGTCCTATGCCTGGATGCAGGCCTGCTCCGGCATGAACTGCAACGGCGTGCGCACTGGTTTCATCAATTCGCTCTATATTCTCGCCCCGAGCCTGGTCCTGACGATCTCGTTGTCGATTGTCACGGGTTACGGGCTGGCGCTCTGGAATGTCAAATGGGCGAACGGCTTCCTGTTCGTGCTTTTCATCTGTGCCTTCGTACCGTTCCAGATCATCATGTATCCGCTGATCAAGATCACCGGCGCGCTGCATATCTATGGCACGACATTCGGCATCGCCGTCATCCACAGCGTCCTGTCACTGCCCTTCCTGACATTGATCTTTCGGAATTACTTCCGCGGCATGCCGCCGCAGATCATCGCAGCGGCCATGATCGATTCCGGTTCCTTCTGGCGGATCTTCGTCGAGATCGTCCTGCCGATGTCTGGCAATATCATGATCGTTGTGCTGATCCTGATGATCACCGGCATCTGGAACGATTTTCTTGTCGGCCTGACCTTCGGTGCGCAGGACACGCAGCCGATGACGGTCGTGCTCAACAACATCACTGTGACGACGACGGGCGCCAAGAATTACGCCGTCGACATGGCCTCGGCACTGCTGACCGCTCTGCCGCCGCTCGTCATCTATTTCATCCTCGGCAGGTTCTTCGTTCAGGGCATTACTGCCGGCGCCATCAAGGGATAGAGGCATGCCATCCATCGCATTCAACAATATCGTCAAGAAATTCGGTGCGCTGACGGTTATCGAGAACCTGAACCTCAGCATCGGCGACGGTGAATTTCTGGTGCTGCTCGGGCCGTCAGGCTGCGGCAAGACAACGCTTCTCAATCTTCTGGCTGGCCTGCTCGAAATCGACGAGGGTGAAATCCTCATCGACGAACGGGATGTCAGTTACCTCGATCCCAAGGACCGGGGCCTTGCGATGGTCTTCCAGTCCTACGCGCTCTATCCTACCAAGACGGTCCGCGGCAACATGAATTTTGGGCTTTCCTCCC
Source organism: Rhizobium sp. BK650 (assembly GCF_014195325.1). GTDB lineage: Bacteria > Pseudomonadota > Alphaproteobacteria > Rhizobiales > Rhizobiaceae > Rhizobium. Next base: position 57,362 of record NZ_JACIBK010000005.1, read on the forward strand.
GCGGTATTTCACGTCAGGAGGCGGACAAGCGCATTGCCTGGGCTGCCAAACTCCTACAGATCGAACACCTTCTCGACCGCAAGCCCTCCCAGCTTTCCGGTGGTCAGCGCCAGCGCGTTGCGATCGGCCGGGCGCTCGTCAAGCAATATGGCGTCTGCCTGTTCGACGAGCCGCTTTCCAACCTTGATGCAAAGCTGCGCAACGAGATGCGCATGGAGATCAAGAAGCTCCACAATCAGCTCAGAAATACGGTGGTCTATGTGACCCACGACCAGGTCGAAGCGATGACCATGGCAACAAAGATTGCCGTGATGAACAAGGGCGTCATCCAGCAATTCGGCACGCCGGACGAAATCTATAACGAGCCGGCCAATCTCTTTGTGGCCGACTTCGTCGGCTCCCCGGCCATGAACCTGCTCGACTGCGTCGTCCGAAAAGAAGGCACTGATCTCGTGGCCGTGGATGAGAAGGACGGCGTCAGCATCGGCCTTGGCGAATATAAATGGAAGGCCAAGGCCGCCGAAGGCAAGCCTGTCAAGATCGGGTTCCGGGCGGAGGAGCTGCTGATCGAGGAACGGGCGGATGCGGGAAACACCGTCCGCTTCGACTGCCCGGTCGAATATTTCGAGAAGTCCGGACCCGACGCTTTCGCCTTCCTGACCATGTCGGGAAAGAGCATCGCCGTACGCATCGACGGCCGCGACGCGAACCGCTACCGGGGCAAACCGGCTCTGCCCGTCTATCTGCCGCTCACCAAGCTGAACGTCTTTGACGCCCCGACCGGCCAGCGCCTGTGATCAGACTAATGTAATCAGATTCAAAAAGGGAGGAATGTTGCATGACCAAATGGAAATCCCTGAAAAGGCTGCCGCTCTTGCTTGCCGCGACGACGCTTGCCGCAAACGCCTGGGCAGATGAAGTCGTCGTTTACCACACCTGGTCCAAACCGTCCGAGATCGCAGCACTCACCGTTCTGCGGGAGGCATGGGCTAAGGACGGACACCAGTGGAAAGACCTTTCGATTGCCCACGATTCCGGCGCAAATGTCAGCCTGATGAACATGATCACCGGCGGCAATCCGCCTGCGATCTTCATGAATTCCGATCCCGGCATCTATCGGGATTTGAACAAGCAGGGCCTCGGCGTGCCGCTGACCAAATTGTTCGACAGCATCGGCGCAACGAAGAATTTCCCGCCCTCGGTCTTGAAGAACATCACCGTCGACGGCGAGATCATGAAGGCCCCAGCGACAGTGCATATTGACGGCATGGTCTATTACAACAAGCATGTCGCCGAGGCCGCAGGCGTCGATCCGAAATCCTGGAAATCTCTCGATGACCTCTTTGCCGCCTTCGACAAGGTCAAGGCTGCCGGTTATATCCCGATCGCCCAGGGCGGCGATCAGTTCCAGAAGGCCTATCTCCTGCAAGCCGTGATCGCCTCTGAAGAAGGCCCCGATATCTACAATCGCTTCTATGGAGAAAAGCCCGATCGCGATGTCATCGACACCCCACAAATGCGCGCCGCGCTGAAGCGCTTCCGCCAGATCGCCGAGCACACGGATCAAGGTTCGCCCAACCGCCAGTGGAACGATACGACCAATCTCGTCATCACCGGCAAGGCCCTGCTGCAGATCCATGGCGACTGGATGAAGGGCGAATTCCTGGCGGCTCAAAAGAAGCTTGGTACCGATTTCGATTGCATGAATATTCCGGGCACCAAGGCGGTCGTGGTGACTGTCGATGCCTGGGGCTTCCTCAACACCAACAATTCCGATACGGCCAAGGCGCAGGAGGACTTCGCAAAGCTCGACGTCGATCCGAAACTCAATGCCGACTTCGTGTTGAAGAAGGGCGCAAGCCCTGTTCGTACCGATGCCGATACCACAAACCTCGATGCCTGCAACAAACTCGTTCTCGAGACGCTGAAGGACCCGGCAAAGCAGGTTTCAAACCCCTTCAATACGGCCGACGCCGACTGGTATCGCACGATCTGGCAGGAAGCCGACAAGTATTGGAGCGATCCGAAGCGGACGGAAGACGACTTCGTGAAGGCGATGCAGGACGCCTACGACCAGATCTTCTGAAATCGACAAATAATAACCCGGCAAATTGTTGCCGGGTTCCTTTGGCTACAGAGCCTTCAATGCAGATACAGTCCGATCAGACGGATTGTGCGTGAAGTCTTTTGATGGCTTGCAGCTGAATGCAATCCGGCGCCATCTCCATGACCTCGATCTGGGTGCCGTCGGGGTCTTCGATCCATGCGCCACGATTGCCGTCGATGCCGATCTGGGTCGGCCTTGGCTTGCTCGGCTCAATGCCGACCTTGGCAAGCTCCTCGAATGTCTTGTCGATGTCTTCGACCGTGAGGCAGATATGGAAGATGCCGATCATGTCAGGGCCAATTTCCGGCCGCTTTACCCCCTTCGGGAAAAGCTCCAAATACTGGTCGTCGTTGATGCGCAGATAGACGATCCACGCCTCACCCTGATCATTGAGCAGTCGCGTCATCTCGCGAAAGCCGAGTTTCTGATAGAAAGCAAGGGACTTGTCGAGGTCGTTGACGCGCAATGCGATATGACCGAGATGCTTAAAAAGATCCATGGCTCAGACCAGTCCCTTGATGCGACGGACGGCGACCGTCTGCATGGCATCGGCCCCAAGCTGCATCAGCTCGATGCGATTGCCTTCCGGATCTGCGATCCAGGCCTGGTAATTGTTGTCGACGCCTAGTTTCTTCTCGGCCGTCAGGACAACGCCGCGACTGGTGATATCGGCGATCGCCTCATCGATGTTTTCGACTTCCAGACAGAGATGATTGTAGCCGACATTGGCAAACGGCGGCGCGCTATCGCCCACACCATCCGGAAAAAGTTCGATGAACTGCGTGTCCGTGATCCTGAGATAGACGATCCACAAGCGGTCGTCGCGCTCGAGCCGGAACATTTCGTCGAAGCCGAGCTTGTTGACATAGAAGTCGAGGGAGCGGTCGATGTCCTTCACACTGACGGCCACATGCCCGATCGATTTCACACTCTTCATTGCATCCTCCTCCGTATTTCCGTTGGCGGCCGCGCAACGCAGCGCTCACGGAACCTCCGCCCCGGCACTGTTTCCGGAACGTCGCCCCGCGATAAATCGACGTGACGTTTCCTATTTGAACTGATATAAGTTCATTTATGAATTTATCGACAATCTGGTGCCGGAGTCAATCGGAAGGCGCCGCGATTGCGTGAACTCCGCGCATTGCTTATGGAAGTCGAAGCGTTGCCTGATAGGCTTGGCAGGATTTGAATGACCGACATTAGTGAAGATGCCGCGCAGAAGTACCGCATCCCCGTCATCGAGCAGATGGTGGAGGTTTTTGCGCTGCTGGAACGCACGCCGCAGGGCGCGACGATCCGTGACGTGGTCAAGGCGGTGAAGCTGTCGCGGACAACGGTTTACCGCATGCTCAACACGTTGAGCGCCCACGATCTCGTTCATCGTTCACCAGCGGGAAGCTATACGCTCGGGCGACGTCTTCTAACGCTTGCGGCCCATGTCGCTCCGACCGTCGCGAGTTATGATCTGCTCGCGATCGCACAGCCGCACCTGAACAAGATCTCCGAACTTCTGGGCGAAGGCAGCAAGCTAACGGTACCATCGGGCGACAATATTCTGGTCGTTGCATCGGCGCAGGGACACGGCCAATATGCGTTGTCGGCAACTGCCGGCCAGAGGCTGCCGTTTCACGCGGGTGCAGCCGGGAAGGTCCTGCTTGCCTTCTCCTTGCAGGAGGACATCGAGCGGCGCCTGACCAAGCTCGAACGCTTTACCAACCAGACGATTGTTGACCCCAAGGTAATGCTCGATGAACTCGCGCTGATCCGCAGACAGAATTGGGCGCGGGACAGGGGCGAGCAAATGTCTGGCGTTCACGCGGTTGCAGCCCCCGTGAGGGATCATCAGGACACAGTCATCGCAGCCGTGAGCGTTCCCTTCGTCGCCGGCGTGGACGAAAAGCGCGTGGCGGATATCAGGCGGGCCGTGATCGCGACGGCGCAATCGATAACGAACGACATTCGATCCGAAAGCTTCGACATGCTCTCGACGACGTCGACCGCCGACCCTAAGCGCACCGATCGGAAGGCGTCGAAATCCAAGCAGCGATAGACGAAAATCAGATCGGACTATCGCGCTCGATGACGAAAGCTCGCTAGGCACGCAGCCGCTCTTCCCGCTACAGGCGGGTTTCACAACCACTGAGGTATTCATCATGAAATTCTATAGATTTCCGCGGACCGACCTCGATGTGTCGAGCATCGTCCTTGGAATGATGCGCATTGCCAATATGGCCAACGACGAAATCCAGCAACTGGTCGGCGCCGCTCGCGATGCGGGCGTGACATTCTTCGACCATGCCGACATTTATGGGGGCGTGCCTCATCGCTGCGAGGCCCGCTTTGGCGAGGCTATCTCGCTCACGGCCGCGGAGCGCGAAAAACTCCTCATCCAGAGCAAGGTCGGTATCCGCAAAGGATTTTTCGATTTTTCTGCCGAGCATATTCTGGCCTCGGTCGATCAATCGCTTGCAGCACTGAAAACCGACTATCTCGACGTGCTTCTGCTGCATCGGCCGGATACGCTCGTCGAACCCGAAGAGGTCGCGGCCGCCTTCGACACGCTCAAATCTGCCGGCAAGGTCCGGCATTTCGGCGTCTCCAACCACACGCCCGGACAGATCGAACTGCTCAAGACTGCGGTTAAGCAGCCGCTCCTCGTCAATCAGGTGCAGCTCAGCATCACCCATGCGCCGCTGATTGCATCAGGCATTGCCGCCAATATGGCAGGGCTCGATCAGTCGGTCGACCGCGACAACGGCCTCCTCGACTATTCTCGCATCAACGGCATGATGCTGCAGGCGTGGTCACCTTTTCAGAAGGGTTTTTTCGACGGCGTATTCCTGGGAGACCGCGAGAATTTCGCCGATCTGAACGATGCCATCGACGAGCTCGCAAAGGCCTATGGCGTAACCCCGACGGGTATTGCCGTCGCCTGGATTACCCGTCATCCGGCGAAAATCCAGGTCGTCCTCGGCACCACGAAGCCAGAGCGTGTCATCGAAGCCGCGGCCGGGTCTTCGGTCTCGCTGACCCGTGAGCAATGGTATCGGCTATTCAAAGCTGCAGGGCACACGCTGCCCTGACTTCCGACCCGGCTGCCGCCACTGCAACTTCTAGCATGACGCACTGCGAAACCTTCGGGGATGCCGGTAACAGGCTCAGTATGATGCGAGCAGGTTCTGCCCGAAATCCGGTTCGACACCCAGGATCGGCGCGACCCGGCTGATGATGTCATGCACCATCGGGGCGGCTGTATTCGTCGCGAACGTCAGCCCGTGCTGGCCGGTCAGCGGCTCGTCGATGAAGGACAACACCACATATTTCGGCGCATCGATGGGGAAGGCTGCCAGATAGGCGTTGAAGCTCAGCGTGTGTGAATAGTGGCCGTTGACGACCTTGTTGGCCGTGCCGGTCTTGCCGCCGACATGAAAACCGGGCACGTCGGCGGTGCGGCCGGAACCCTGTTCGCCGTTGAGCTTGAAGAGGTAACGGATCGTATCGCTGGTGCTTTTCTTGACGATCTGCTGTTCGGTTTTCGCTGCCTCTTCGGCCGAGCGCGGCAGGAAGGTCGGCTCTATGAGCTCGCCGCCGTCAACAAGAGCGGCACCGGCGACAGCCGTCTGCAGTGGTGTGGTCGCCACACCATGGCCGAAGGAGATCGTGATCGAGTTGATCTTCTTCCAGACCTTGGGCTGCGTCGGCGTCTTCACCTCCGGCAGTTCGGTCTGCATTTTGCTCAAAAGGCCAAAGCGCGTCAGATACTCTTTCTGTCGCTCCATGCCGACGAGGTCCATCATCCTGGCCGTACCGATATTGGAGGAGTAACGGAAGATTTCCGGAATGGTCAGCCAGCGGCGCGGCACGTCGCGGTCGTCATGGATCGTGAAGCCCCCGTAATGCAGCGGCCCGGTGGCATCGAAGCTGTCGGAAAGCTTCACCATGCCGCTGTCGAGCGCCAGTGCCATCGAGAAGGTCTTGAAAGTCGAGCCCATTTCGAACGTGCCGTTCGACATGCGGTTCAGCCAGCCTTCGCTGCCGGTCGCCTGCGGGTCGTTCGGATCGAAATCGGGCGCGGACGCCATGGCGAGCACCTCGCCGGTATGGACGTCGAGGATGACAGCGCCGGCGGCCTTGCCCTTGTAAGTGGTGATCGCGTCTGTGACGACGTCATGAACGACATTCTGTGCCCGGATGTCGATCGACAGTTTCACGGGCTCCAAATTTTCGCGCACCGCAAGGCCAGTGGATTCCAGATCGGAAAGGCCCTGCATGTCGAGATACTTCTCCATCCCGGCCATACCCTTGTTGTCGATATCGACGTAGCCGAGAATGTGGGCAGCCGTCCGTCCGCCAGGATAGAAACGCTTCACCTCGGGACGAAAGCCGATGGCGGGAAGACCGAGAGCCAGAACGTCGTTTTGCTGCTTCGGCGTTAACTGGCGACGCAGCCACGTGAATTGCGAACGCCTGTCCGATAGCTTCTGATAGAGCGTCTTCCGGTCAAGCTCCGGGAAAAGCTGCGTGAGCTTCTCGACCGCTTCATCGACATCGACCATATGGCTCGGCTCGGCAAACATCGAGACCGTGCGGATATCGGTCGCCAGTAGCTCGCCGTTGCGGTCAAGGATATCCGGCCGAGAGGCCATGATCGGATTTGGCGGGATATTCGATGTCGTGATGTCGACCGCAAGGCCATAGTAGATGAGCTTGCCAAACATTCCGAGGTAGGCGATGCCGAGGACGCTTGCGAGCGTGACGATACGGCTTCTTGCCTGCCGTGCCGTTCCGGCGGTCCTGCGAGCGGACCGCGCGAAGGGGGCAGATTCGAAGGTGAGCTTCACCAGCCGACCGCTTCTTACGCTGATACTGTGAATGATCGACATTGCCCACACCAAGAACAAAACGCACCAGGCGCATATCCCACTCGTCTGCACCTTCTATCGAGAGGGACATATGCGGATTTAAAGCTCAACGCAGAGGAGCGCGCTCACGCCTTTGGCAGAACTTTTAACCTCCATCTGGCGCTCGGATGGTTAACAACCTCTTATCCGACCGCGTGTGCTTTTGTCGCAGGGGCCGCTGAAATTGGCGGCCTCGGATTTAAACGATTTTTAAAATAGCGCCCGAGAAAACTAATCGATTTTAATTTTATGATTAAAATTTTCTTGTTGCAGTGCAAAAGTATCCGAACCTAAATCGCTTTGAAGATAAATTTGCTCTTTGGAGGAATGCATATGACTGTAACATTTCCGCTAACTGAAAAGCGTAATGCGGACCAACTTCTGAAGCACCTGATTCAGCACAATCTGTCTTATCCGGGAAACTGTGCCGTTTCGCTCAAGGCTCATGTCGCCCTCGTCACCTCTTCTCACACCTTCGCGCTCAGCACTGCGCGGACGGCATGGTAGCGATCGAAAGCCGGCCTCGACATTTTCCTCAAGTGGGACGGGTGCGAAGCTTTCACAGCCTGCAGACAAAGGGTCTGATCACCTGATCAAAACCTGCTTATCGGCTATAGTTCCCACCCACCCGAGTAACAGCCGGAGCCGCAGACTGTAAGGCCCATAGGGCAACTCAGCCTCGATCTTTTAGAGAATGAGAAGAGTTTTATATTGTCGTAAATCAAAAATCTGATTTACTGGCGCCATGCTGCTTGGCTTTAAAGGGGGATATGGCCAATGGTGTGGACCCGCAGGGATATTCTGGCTGGTGGATTGGCGTTACTTGGTACAGGCGCGGTACAGAAACCGGCGCTTGCCCAGGCCGCTTCTTACTTTACGGGCACAGCCGTCGATAACGGCGTCACGTTCCGGGCAACCAACTTCGCCAAAATCGACAGACAATGGCACCGTCAGGTGGTGAAATATTTCAGCAGCGAACCTATCGGTACCGTTGTCGTCGACACCAGGCACCATTTTCTCTATTTGATCATGGAGAACAAGACGGCGATCCGCTACGGCGTCGGTGTCGGCAAGGAAGGCTTCAAATGGTTCGGACGCGCCACGATCGATAGCAAGTCGCTCTGGCCGCGCTGGACACCGCCGCCGGAGATGCGCAAGCGCCATCCCGAACTGCCCGAATTCGTGGCCGGAGGCTCGCCCAAGAACCCACTCGGGCCTCGTGCCATGTATCTGCACCGCGACGGGGTCGATACAGGCTATCGTTTCCACGGCACACTCGAGCCGTGGAGCATCGGCAAGGACGCCTCCAGCGGCTGCATCAGGATGTTCAACGAAGATGCCATCGATCTTTACCAGCGTTGCCCAATCGGCACCGCGGTACAGGTCCTGCCCCATATTGCCGATCAGGCGCCAGCCGCCGAGGTCAGCCAGGCAATTCCGGCCGAATGAGGAATATAACCTGATGTCTGCTAGGATCGGATATACGAGGCACCTTTGCGCCGCGGCGGCCATGCTTTTGGCACTCACAGCCTGCACCACCACAGATATCGCCTCTGTGGAAGAACCTCCCGCGGCGCCGTTGACCGGCCAAACCAATGACCCGGCGCCCGGTTTTGATACCGTCAAGACTGGCAGCGAAGAGGACTTCATCCTCAACGTCGGTCGACGGATCTACTTTGCGCAGGACTCCGCCAAGCTCGATTCGGTTGCCATGACGACACTGGACAACCAGGCTGCCTGGCTCAACAGGAATCCGACCTGGCTGATCAAGCTGCAGGGCTTTGCTGACGATAACGGTTCCATGTCGAAGATGAAGACGCTGTCGCAACAGCGCGCCGATGCAGCAATGGCCTATCTGGCTTCGAAGGGCGTGGACCCCCATCGAATGTGGGCCAAGGGTTACGGCGAGGACCGAGAAGTCCGCGACTGCACGGAGCGTTCCTGCAAGGTGCAAAACCGGCGCGTCGTCGCCAATCTACGCACGGAGCGCGATGCGACCTGATCGCGGCTCTTCTCCTGTTTTCCGGGTGAAGCACCCTACTTCGCTTCATCAATATTGATGAAGCGAAGTAGCTGACCTCCATCTTCCTCAAGGCTCCGTCAGACGGCACACTGGTCTAGCGGCGGTGAACCCCGCGTTCGCCATCCGCGCAACGCCCAAGGCATTTGAACCATGTATCCGCTTGAGGATGCTTGCAGGCTGGACACGTAGATGAAGTTATCGTACCGCGTTCCTCACATCTTCTTTCGTGCGACGTTTGCCATCAGTGCGCTCGTCTTTCTAGCCGGACCTGTGTTGCCGGCTCTTGCCAACGACACTCCCTTCGCTCCTCAAACGAAAATCCGTCTGACGATCGCGCAGTGGATGCCATCTAAGGGCCAGTATGAACGATGGGATGCGATCGGTGGCGAATACACCGTCTCGGATGAAGGGGCAGTCTTTTTGCCCTTCCTTGGGTCCCTTCCCGTCGGCAAGCTCGATAATGCCGGCCTCACAAACCAGATTGCCATGCGCCTGCAAGAAAAGATCGGGTTGATGCAGCCACCTGTGGTGATGATCGAAATTCTCGAATATTCGCCAATCTATGTCGTTGGAGACGTCGCCAAGCCGGGAGAGTATAAGTTCCGCCCGGGTCTTACCGTGCTGCAATCGCTCGCAATCGGCGGCGGCCCCGTCCGCGCCAAAAGCGAGCAACAAACGCAGTCGATCAGGCTCGCAGGCGAATTGCGCGAAACCGATCACGCGATCCTGCGCAGCACCGCGAAACTGTCTCGGCTCCAGGCGGAGATGGATGGAGCGAAGGAAATAGCATTCGACCGAACGGATGGAAATGACCAGCAATATGCGGCCGGGATCTATAACGAGGAACGGGTGATTTTTCAGGCTCGCGCAAGTGCGCTGGAGAGGCAGTCAAAGGCACTCGTGGAGCTGCGCGATCTTCTGAATACCGAAATTTCGACACTGGAAGAAAAGGTGGCGGGGGCCGACGACAATATTAAATCAGTCGAGGACCAATTGGTCAGTGTCAAAACTTTGGTCGAGAAGGGTCTTACGGTCTCATCGCGGCAAATGGACTTGCAACGGCTGCTGACGACCTACCGCGCCGACAAGCTCGACCTCGTCACCGCGATCATGCGGGGCCGTCAGGCCATCAGCGAGACGACGCGAAATCTCGAGGGACTTGCCGATACGCGACGAAGCGAGATCGCATCCGAAGCGCAGGCCGAACGGGCAAATCTCGATCAGCTCAAGATGAAACGGGAGTTGACGCAGAAGCTGCTGGTCGAGGGGCTCGCCGCGAGCGACGACGCTAAAAACCTTGGCATTGCACTCCCGCTTACCTTTACCGTCAGCCGGCGGAATGACGGACAGATCAATCAATTTCCGGCCTCAGAAACGACCGCGTTGGAGCCCGGCGATGTGGTGAGAGTGGTTCAACCTCACAGTCTGGAAGGCTCCGCCGATTCCGACTCCGCCGAGCCTTCTGAAGAAACCCAGGCGCTTGCAGATCGGGCCAGCCAGTGACCGGCGAAAGCATGTCTTACGACCAAGTTTGCTGCCAGGCGAGGGGTATCTGATGACCTTGCGCATGATACCGCCCCGTGGCCATACCTATACCCAGATCCTGAAATCGACGATGCTGATGGGCGGCTCTTCGCTCGTGAACGTCGCGCTCAGCATTATCAGGAACAAGGCGCTCGCTGTTCTGCTTGGGCCGGAAGGCGTGGGACTGATCGGCCTTTACGGCTCGATCATCGATATGGCGCAAGCAATCGCTGGTCTTGGCGTGAGCAGCAGCGGCGTGCGCCAGATCGCCGAAGCTGCCGGCACCGGCGACGAAGACAGGATCGCACGATCGGCGACAGCGCTCAGGCGCATATCGATGGTGCTCGGGCTCCTTGGTGCGCTCTTGCTTGCCGCACTGGCGCTTCCGGTATCGAGTTTCACCTTTGGCGACTACCAGCATGCAGGCGCAATAGCACTGCTCTCTCTGGCCGTATTTTTCCGTGTGGTCTCCGCTGGACAAACCGCGTTGATCCAGGGCGTACGGAACATCGCAAACCTCGCCCTGATCAACGTGCTTTCGGGGCTTTTCGGAACGGTGGTCAGCATCCCGCTGATCTATCTGTTCGGAGCAAAGGCGATCGCGCCGTCTCTCGTCGTGGTCACGGCTGCTTTAATCCTTCCGACCTGGTGGTACAGCCGAGACATCTCTACGCACCGCCCGGCAATGTCGGCGCGCCAGTTCGGCCAGGAGGCAACCGCTCTGCTCAGGCTCGGTTTTGCGTTCATGGCAAGCGGACTTCTGACCTTCGGCGCCGCCTATGCTATCCGCATCATCGTATTGAAGGACGGCGGCGTCGCCGCGGCCGGTCTATATCAGGCGGCTTGGGCGCTTGGGGGTCTCTATGCCGGATTCATCCTGCAGGCGATGAGCACGGACTTCTATCCGCGCCTGACTGCAACCGCAGACAATAATGCCGAGTGCAACCGTCTGGTCAATGAGCAGGCGGAAATCAGCCTGCTTTTGGCCGGACCTGGTCTGATCGCCACCTTGACCCTCGCACCGCTCGTGATGAGCCTGTTCTATTCCGCAGAATTTCATGGCGCCGTTGAGCTTCTGCGCTGGATCTGCCTTGGAATGATGCTCAGGATCGTCGCCTGGCCGATGGGCTACATCGTCTTGGCAAAAGGTGCGCAAACGATCTTCTTCTGGACGGAGGTCGCAGCAACCCTGGTGCATGTTGGGCTGGCATGGCTCCTGGTGCCAAACTTCGGCACGCCCGGGGCCGGCATGGCGTTCTTCGGCCTCTACGTCTGGCACAGCATCCTGATTTACGTGATCGTGCGTCGGACTACCGGCTTTCGCTGGTCGGCAGCCAATCGCAGGCACGCGCTTCTTTTCCTGCCGGCATCGGGATTGGTATTCGCAGCCTTCTTGCTCTTGCCGCCGTGGTCGGCGATGGTGATTGGCTGCCTCGCCGTGATCGCGAGCGGGCTTTATTCGCTGCGCATGCTGGTCGAGCTGCTTCCGCCGGAATCGATGCCCGCAATCGTCAGAGGATGGATCACGAAATCCGCATAAGAGAAAGCGCGCTCAGATAATGCGCGCTTTCCTCATCCTATATCCATATTCCGCGCTATGCAGGTAACCCTTCAGGCAGGCACGACGTCCTTTTCGGGGTGGCGGATAACGCGCCCGATGCTGGCGTCCGCAAGTGTCGGGCGCAAGGCCTCGCAGACCCTGATGATGTCGAGCTCCGTCATTTGGGCATAAAGTGGCAGAATGACCGTCTGCTGCTGCGCCGATACGCTTCGCGTCAGGCTGGTGGCGACGCGATGGCTGCCTTTATCGACATAGGCGCCTTCCAGATGAATGTTCATCACACCGCGCCGCGTCGATATCCCCTGATCGAGCAGCGCCTGCATGACTGCCCGCTGGTCGATTTCGTCAGACAATCGCACGCAGAAACTCTGCCAGTTGCTGCGCGCCCAACGGGGCTCGGCTGGAATCGACAGGCCCGGGATGGTGGACAGGCGCTCGCAATATTGCGAGGCAAATCTCCGTCGCTGTGCAATCAGCTCCGGCAGGCGCCGCAACTGTACCCGTCCGACCGCGGCTTGAAGATCAGTCATACGGTAGTTGAAGCCGAGTTCGTCATAGTCCTCGAAGATCACCTGCTTTGAGCCATGGCGGACTGCGTCGGTGACGCTCATGCCATGCTGGCGCCACAGCCGAAATTTCCGGTCATATTCCGGGTTCGCCGTCGTCAGCATACCGCCATCACCCGTGGTGACGACCTTTCGGGGATGGAAGGAGAAACAGGCAATATCGCCATGCGGCTTGCCGATCTTTTCCCAACACCCTTCCCACAGGATTTCGCTTCCCGATGCACAGGCCGCATCCTCGATAACCGGTAACGAATGGCGCTTGCCGATCTCCACAATCGAACGGAGATTGCAAGGCATGCCGAGCTGATGCACGCACAGGATTGCCTTGGTGCGCGGCGTGATTGCCGCTTCGATCAAGCTGGGGTCGATATTGTAACCGTCAGGTTCGATGTCGACGAAGACCGGCACCGCACCGCAATATCGAACAGCGTTTGCGGTGGCGATGAACGAATGGCTGACCGTGATGACCTCGTCACCCGAACCTACGTCGACCGCCATCAAGGCGAGATGGAGCGCCGTTGTGCAGTTGGAAACCGCGCAAGCATGCACGGTGCCGACGAAAGCCGCGAATTCCTTTTCAAAAGCGGCGACTTCCGGCCCCTGCGTCACCCATCCTGACAGAATGACGCGGCGCGCGGCTTCAGCCTCTTCCTCTCCGAGGACGGGCTTGGCGACAGGAATTGTGGATTGAGGTGAGCTCATGCGGCCGCCCCTCCCGCTGTGGTCTGCTGCTGCCACCAGGCGACGAGATCGCGAAGCCCCTCCTCCATGGATATTTCCGCCTTGAACCCGAGGAGCCGTTCGGCCTTACTGATATCGGCCAGACGACGGGTTACGCCATTGACGGTCCGGGCCTCTTTGTGTTCTGGCTTGAGTGAAACGCCCATGACGCGGCTCAGCATCTGAGCAAGTTCCAGGAGGCTTATTTCCCTGCCGCTCGCGACATTGAAGACTTCGTCCGTGACGTCGCTCTTTGCCGCGAGAATGTTTGCCCGGGCGATGTCGCGTGCATCGACGAAGTCCATCGTCTGGCTGCCGTCCCCATAGATGAGGGGCGGCATTCCTGCCGCGAGCCGCTCCATCCAGCGGATCAGGACTTCCGTATAGGCGCCGTAAACGTCCATTCGTGGCCCGTAGACGTTGAAATAGCGCAACGCCACGTAACGCAGGCCATACATCTCCGCGAAGCTGCGCAGCAGCCCCTCGTTGAACGTCTTGGCTGCTCCGTAGATCGTCCGGTTATTATAGGGATGATGCTGCTCGGTCGTCGGGAAATTCTCGGCCAAACCCAGCACGGAAGCCGAAGAGGCAGCGACAACCTTGGACACGCCTGCCTTCACTGCAGCTTCAAGGACATTGAAAGTGCCCTCGGCCAGCACATCGAAAGCGAGCCGTGGGTCTTCCGCGCATTGCGTAATGCGGATCGCTGCCTGGTGAAAAACGATGTCGACGCCTTCGAAGGTTTTGGCAAGAAGTGCCCTATCGCGGATATCGCCCTCGATGATGTTAACGCACCCGCTTGATATTGCTGTGCTGAGATTGTCCCGGCGTCCACGGACGAAATTGTCGAGAACGATGATCTCACGTGGTTTTTCCAACGCGACGAGATCGGCAATATGCGATCCGATCAGGCCGGCCCCACCGGTTATGAGCACCCGTTGATTTCTCACGATCTTCCTCCACGCGATATATCCAGCACCGGATCGGTTTCCGTGCGCCAGCGTATGAACTTCGCCGGCACCCCAGCGACGACTGAAAATGGCTCGACATCGGAGACGACGACTGCCCCGGCGCCAACGATCGCCCCCTTCCCGATGCTGACACCGGGAAGAATTGTCGCATTCGTACCGATATCTGCCCATGCGCCGATGCGGACCGGCTTGATTTCGAGATCGGTACGAATGATGGGAACGTCCACGGGCAGTGCCGTATGGGTCGAGCCAAGCACCTTGGCGCCGGGCCCCCAGCCGACGGAATCCTCAATCACCAGGTCTCGTGCATCGAAATAGGCCATCGGGCCAATCCAGACATTGTCCCCGATCACGCAAGTGCCGTCGAAGCGCCCCTGGATATAGGCCTGGGCGCCGATAAACACGCCATGGCCGATTTCGAATGTTTCTGGATGCTTGAAACCGGCACCGCCTGCGACCTGCAACCCTGCACCGCAACGACGCACCACGGCTTGCCAGATGGCTTTTCGCATCAGGCTGTCGACAACACCGTCGCCGCTCGCAAAGCGGCCATATAGATCAATGAGCCCGGCGCGCCCGTAGGATTGCTTGAGTTCTTCGGCCAACCCAGCCTGGTAGGCAGGATCCGCAGGCCTTTCATGGCGGCCGTGGATCGCCTGGACGACCCTAGCCTCCCCTACCCGACTAGCTGACATAGGCGTACTCCAGCGCTGCGGCCACCTGATCGACGTGCCATGCGGGCATCTCGGGATAGATCGGCAGCGAGAGAACCTCCCCGGCTGCGGCTTCCGAAACCGGAAAGTCGCCGGCTTGGTGACCAAGGTCGGCATGGGCCTTCTGCAGATGGACGGGGATCGGATAATGCAGTCCGGACTGAATGCCTTCTGCAGTGAGCACGCGCTGAAGCCCATCGCGGTCGCGGCTTCTGATGGCATAGACGTGATAGACGTGGCGCCGCTCAGCGGCCTCGACAGGCGTCCTCAGATGGCCGGATCCGGCTAGCAGCGAGGTGTAGCGCCGGCCATGGGTCCGACGTGCTTCAGTCCAGCCTTCGAGATGCCGGAGCTTGATGCGCAGGATCGCGCCTTGGATGGCATCCATGCGGTAGTTGAAGCCCTTCAGCAGATGATGATAGCGCTGCTCCTGACCCCAGTCGCGCAGCATACGCATCGTCTTGGCCTGATCGTCGTTGTTCGTCACGACGATACCTCCCTCGCCGCAAGCACCGAGGTTTTTCCCCGGATAGAAGCTGAAGCAGCCTGATGTGCCAATACTGCCGGCACGCGCCCCCTTATAGCGGGCTCCATGCGCCTGGCAGGCATCCTCGATGACCGGTATGCGGTAATGGTCGGCGACCGCCTTTACTGCATCCATATCAGCCATCTGGCCGTAGATGTGAACAGGAATAATGGCCTTGGTCCGGGGCGTAATTTTTGCCTCGATCTGAGCCGCATCCATTGTAAGGGTCACCGGCTCGACATCAACGAAGACCGGTCTTGCGCCTGTATAGCAGATCGCCGACACCGTCGCGACGAAGGTGAATGGCACGGTGATGACTTCATCGCCAGGGCCGACGCCGGCTGCAAGCAGGGACAGATGCAGGGCGCTCGTCCCCGTATTGACGGCTATCGCATGCTTGACGTCACAATAATCTGCAAACTCCTGCTCGAGACGGGCCACTTCCTCGCCCAATATGTATTGCCCCGAGGCGAGAACACTGAGCACCGCGCCATCGATTTCACCCTTGATGGATTGATAGTGTGCTTTGAGGTCTAGAAAGGGGATCATGCGATGCGCCTTGCCTCTTCGAGTTCGACGATACGACCGCGCTGGGCGAGCGACCGGCTTGCGGCTTCAAGAATGCGAACGACGCGCAGGCCGGCGAGACCGTCTGTAACGGGGCGTGAATTTTGCTCGATGCAGTCAACGAACTGATCCAGTTCACGCTTCAATGCCTCGGTCATATCGAGCTTGGGCGCCCACATGTCGCCGCTGCGGTAGCCTACCAGCATCTGATGCACCTTCTCGCCATAAGCCTGAGAATTGGGGTTCATCGTGATGCCTTTGTCGTAGACTTTGATCTTTTCGCTGGGCTCCAGATCGTCATAAACGATCATCTTATTGCTGCCGCCGATCAGCGTGCGGCGCACTTTGACGGGTGCCAGCCAATTGACATGGATATGCGCGATGAGCTTGCTCTCGAAGAAGAGCGTCAGATAGGCAATGTTCTCCGGCTCGCCGAGGACATGGCTCATTCCGGTCGCCGAAACGGCCACCGGCCTTTCCTGCAGGACATGGTCCAGGATGGACAGGTCGTGCACCGCAAGGTCCCAAATGACGCTCACATCATGCTGAAAGAGCCCGAGATTGACCCGAACCGAGTCGTAGTAATACATGTCGCCCAAGCCGCTTTCGACCAGTTCGCGCATCTTGCGGACGGCGCCGGTGTGGACGAAGGTATGATCCACAGCCAGGACGAGGCGTCGACGCGCAGCCTCTTCGACCATCCGCGAAGCCTCATCTGCGGTCGACGCCATCGGTTTTTCGACGAAGACGTGCTTTCCGGCCATCATGGCCTGCATGGCGAGCTTGAAATGGGTAAAGACCGGTGTTGCGATGGCGATGGCATCCACCCTCGGATCGCGCAGGACTTCCTCGAAATTATCGGTGATCGTTATTCCCGGATACCGGCTTTTAACGGCCGCCAGCCGCTCGATATTCAGATCACAAACTGAAACGAGCTGCGCACCGGCTGCTTCCGATATATTACGAACCAGGTTCGGACCCCAATACCCATATCCAACAACGGCGATACCGATCATCGCATTCCTCCCAACGCTTGCATGTTCACTGACCGGTCATGAACGCGACCGGTAATCCTTGCCGGAACACCGGCGACGATGGCGCCGTCCGGCACGTCTTTCGTTACGACGGCCCCGGCGCCGACCTGCGCGGCCTCTCCGATCGTTATGCCGGGTAGAATAGTCGCATTGCTGCCGATCGACGCGTGGCGCTTGACCAGCGTGGGGATGACAATCCAATCCGCCTCCGTCTGCAGGCTGCCATCCGCATTGACGGCGCGCGGGTACGTGTCATTGGTGAACATGACCCCGTGGCCAATGAAAACGCCGTCCTCCAGCGTCACGCCTTCGCAGATGAAGGAATGACTGGAGATTTTGCAGTCATCTCCAACAACGACGTTTTTCTGGATTTCAACGAAAGTGCCGATGCGCGTTCTCGCGCCAATCGAGCAGCCATAGAGATTCACAAGATCTCGATGATGGATGATGCAGCTATCATCCAGCTTTACGTTTGATGCAATCATACGCATGCACCCCTTACTCTTCACGCAAACCTAATCTCTAGATGAAACCGTCAATCAGGTGATCGCGCCCAATATTTCATTTCGAGAAGAAACTATTTCTTTCATTTCAAGAAGAATTGTTTTCGTCTTCGGAGTAAAGAAACAAAACGTCTAAGCTTACTCTCCTAAAGGCGTATCTACCTATGAGGATGTAAGCCGAAGTTCATAGCCAACGATCGACCTTGGTGGTGGAAGACGCGGCGGCCTCATCCCGATCATACGCCGGACGTACACACTATTTCATGCGTTTAGCGGCCTCGTCCGTAAACAACGAGCAACGCAATCAACCAATCCGCGAATGGACTACTATCGCATAAGTTTATACCAAGAATTATGCGCTATTTACATCTTACGTTGGAGCTAATCTGCTCTCTTAACCTATATTAGCTAGTTTAAGATAAAAGAAACTATGATATTTGATTCGTACTTTAGTGCTGCCAAACCCTCATATCTGAAGGGCTTGAGTGTTCGGTTGTTGTTGGGGCGTAGAGAAACTCGGCTGGGGAGGATGAAGCAGTGAATTCACCGCTTATACCAAATTTAGACCTTAGACAGGAAAGTGTGGCACTTCCACTTAAAATAGAAAATACTTCGACGGCGTCGGTTCTGTCGTCGAAGCCAAAGCACTCTCTCGTGATCCTCGACAATCGTGAACTTGACAGGCAATGCCTTGCGCAATGCATGGCGGCCTACAGGACGGATTTGCTCATCCTGGCTTTCGAAACGATTGAAGAGTGGAAGCAGAAACGCAATGAGTACCCACCGCTTTCCGCCATCCTTTTGAATATTGGCGGCAAAAAAATCGACGAACCTTCAGTTTCGGCACAAATCAGGAGCCTTTCTTCCGAATTCGGGGCGATACCCGTCATCGTGCTGGCTGACAGCGACGATTTCACTCAAATCGTAAGAGCGCTGGAATATGGGGCCAAAGGCTACATACCTGCCTCGGTCAGCGTCAGCGTCTGCATGGAACTGATCGCGCTGTCGGTCGCGGGGGGCGTTTTTGTGCCTGCAAGCACCCTGTTTGCCATGCGTCACTTGCTGGAGTCCAGCAATTCGACGGCGCGCCCCCTGGCCGGCATATTCACGGATCGTCAGGCCGAGGTCGTAGAGGCACTCCGGCGTGGAAAGGCAAACAAGATCATTGCCTATGAGCTCAATCTGCGAGAAAGCACTGTCAAAGTACACGTTCGCAACATCATGAAAAAGGTTAAAGCAACGAACAGAACAGAGGTCGTATTTAAGATCAACGATCTCTTCGAAAGTATTACTTCTCGAGAAACAAGCAGAGACAGGATAGATACTGTCGGGCGCCCGCCCGCCGCGTCACATCATTAATGCCATATTGGCCTAATCTATCCTCGGTGGCTGCAAGGAATTGCACCACCGAGGTCAGAATTTGGCGCCGGGGCATCCGACCCCGACGTGATCCGTTCAGCTTGAGAAGGCCGCCATATGCACCTTCTCCGGTTCTGCCCGATGCGCAGGTATCAAACATTGATACCCTCAGATTCTCCAGCTCCCGTAGCTCGAGCCGGACGTGGACACGGGGCGCGGCCGTCCCCGAGATTGGCGAGCGCTGAACTCGTCCTTACCGACTCTCAGTGAAAGGCACCAAGCAATCGCCGGGCTCATGAAGGACGTCTGGACAGCAGCGCCGTTCTGATCCTGCGTAGCGGGTCTCTCCGCGAACGGGGGACCAGACCCTTTGCAAGATGCCAAAAATACTGAAACTCCGGCAGCGGGGGCACGTTCGGCCGCAGCCGGTTCAAACCCACTGCGACGATCAGGTCATCGACGCCTGAGTACAGCCGTTGGCGCCATCCGATATCAAGCTTGACATGTCGAGGAGCTAGACGCTCATCCGATCCGCCTTGATCGAGGAGATCATGACGAAGAAGGTTCGCAATATCCGGCTGCTGACAGCGATCAAGAATATTGGCGAAGCATGCAAGCCATTCCGGATCGCTTTGTCTCGGAAGCTGGTGAATGCTCTTTCGGCCCGTGCCGGAGCGCTCCGAGACCAGCCGATTGCCTTGCCGACCAGCCAGAGCAAGGACGAGATGCGTGCGCCTGAGTTCGTCATGGGACAGGGCCGGATAAAAATCTTGCAATCTTCGCGCTTGCGCAAGCCGGCCTTTACAGACCAAGGCGAGAAGGAAATACGCCCATTCGACCGGATCCGGATCGGCCGCCCCATAGTCGATCATCGTCACCTTGACCAAGTTCATCAAAAGCTCGTAGGCGCGGTCGGCTTTACCCTCATGCAACGCACAAAGGGCAAGACGCAATTTGGCTTCGGGAAGGTAGGACACATAATCCAGGCAGCGCGCGTAGCAGTCCTTGGCGTCCTCCACTTTGCCCTGCTCGAGAAGCAGATCACCCTGCTTCAATAGCGCGCGATCGGTGGCCCCCGCGGCAACGCGAATGCTCCCTTGCTGGGAAATGCGCTCAACCGTTACAAGGTCGCCGAAAGGCTCGGGCTGAATGATTTTTTCGTCGGATCGCAGGCCTTTGTTCAGTGTAAACCACTGATATATTTGCGGCCTATGCTTCAGCGTATGACGAGAGTGGACCAAACTGTAGCCGGCCGCCGAAATACGGCTTATTTCGGCCGGGTGAGCAAAAAGGTATTCCAGTCGTTCAACCACGTCGTGGTGGTCGGTGAAGACACAATTTTCCATGTCGGCAAAGCCGGCTGCCTGCAGTGCTGCCGTCCGTTCTGTCACGAGACAGGAGTTCGCCGCAGGGATCTCGAAATGTTTTCGTACGACCTCGCCGGCCATGGTTCCACATGTGGGAACGACGAGGCTCGCGTTGAGCGCGCGAGCATAAGCCTCTCCTGACAGCAGCTGGGAGGCAAGCTTGCTCTCATAGGTATGTTGCGGCGAAACCAGGCAGGGATATCGATCGCGGATGATTGGAAAGATCTTCTGCCGCCAAGGGTAAAGGCCGTTGACCTGACCTGTGAGCGTGACCGGTATGACCTTCTGCTGATGATAGTCCTGATAGACTTCCGAATCGATGAAGTTCGGCCAGACAAACAGATTATCCTTTACCTCCGCCATATATTCCGGAGCCAGAGTCGCAATCGAGAAATATGTCTCGATTCCCCATTGCTCCATATCGGAAAGGAAGCCGCTGCGCCGGTCGCACCATGGATCGGCGTTATGAAGACCAAGCTTCGGAATGGCGCTGTGAGCACTGGTATTTGTGATTCTTATCCGCCGTGAACCGTGTGACCGGTAGCCGCTTTCAAACAACGTCAAATCCGGTTCGTACCTTTCGCACATCTCTGCATAGTCGCAGTCGCGGTTTACGACGACGACATCAAAATGTGTGCTGAGGCATTTGACCTGCTGCTGCATGTGCAGCAGCAGGTAACCGGCTGCGTTCGCGTTGGGCTGATGATCCCATTGAAAGAAAACGAGCCTGGGTTTGTGATGATTGCCGATGCTATTCATGTCCCTATCGTGTGGCTTCCGAAACAGGAAGGCCGACCGCCGATACGGCCAGATGCGCATAAGCCGGTTGACGAGATCTGACGCCAGGCATGTTTCGCGATCCGCCAGAGAGCTTCCACTCGAAGTAAGCGATCGTTCTCTCGAGCCCTTCACGCAGGCTCACCGTCGGCTGCCAGCCGAGTTCCTGCTTTGCGCGGCTGATGTCCGGCTTGCGTTGCGTTGGGTCGTCGATTGGCAGGGGCTTGAAGACGATGTCGGACTTCGACCCCGTCATTTCGACCACCATTTCGGCCAGTTCCCGAACCTGGAATTCGCCCGGATTGCCGAGATTGATGGGGCCCGTAACGCTGGCCGGCGCGCCCATCAGACGGATGAAGCCTTCGATCAGATCGTCGACATAGCAGAACGAACGTGTTTGCGTGCCACTTCCAAAGATGGTGATTGGCTCGTTTCGAAGCGCCTGGACGATGAAGTTGGATACGACCCGGCCATCATTAGTCTGCATGCGCGGCCCGTAGGTATTGAAGATCCGCGCTACTCGGATCTCCACGCCATATTGCCGGTGGTAGTCGAAGAACAGCGTTTCAGCGCAGCGCTTGCCTTCGTCATAACATGCCCGCGGGCCTATAGGATTGACGCTGCCTCGATACTCCTCGGGCTGAGGGTGCACTGCCGGATCGCCATAAACTTCGCTCGTGGAGGCTTGGAAGATCTTTGCCTTGGTGCGTTTGGCGAGGCCGAGCATATTGATGGCCCCATGCACATTGGTCTTGACCGTTTGAACCGGATCGACCTGATAGTGGACCGGCGATGCCGGACAGGCGAGATTATAAATCTCGTCGACCTCCACATAAAGCGGGAAGGTGATGTCGTGGCGAAGAATCTCGAAGCGTGGGTCGTCGAGAAGATGCAGCACGTTGTCTCGCGAGCCGGTGTAGTAATTGTCGACTGCGAGAACATCATTGCCTTCTCGCAAGAGTCTTTCGCACAGGAACGATCCGAGAAACCCGGTACCGCCGGTTACCATAATTCGCTTTTGTCCGTGCATTGGTGTGCTCCGTTGTTGATGGTTGCCTCGCAAAACGAGGATGGTCAGTAAGCTCCCCTGCGTCTGAAGACTGCAGGGATTGTGCTGAGAAGAATCTGGCAGTCGAACCACAGGGACCGGTTGTCGATGTAGAACTCGTCGAGTTGCTGCTGCAGCTCGATATCCGCATTGCTTCGTTCGGATATCTGCCAAAGGCCCGTGAGCCCCGGCGTTACGGAACGGCGCTTGTCTCGAAACTCCCCGTCCATCGCCAGAAGGTGATACTCCGGAAACGGACGCGGTCCGACGATCGCCATCTCGCCCGCGATGATGTTCGCCAATTGCGGGAGCTCGTCGAAGCTCGAAGAGCGCAAGAGATGTCCAATAACCGGAAGAACGCGGGGATCGTTCTTGAGCTTGAAGTGGGCCAACCACTCGGCCCGCATAGCGGGGTTTTCCCGGAACAATGCTTCGAGGCGCGCTTCCGCATCTTGGTACATCGTCCTCAATTTCAGGACGTGCACCGGTTTGCCGGACAGGCCTTCCCTGGCATGACGGAAGAAGACAGGACCTGGATCGATGGCGTAGATCGCCGCGGCAGCGATCGCAATGAAGGGTGCAACCACGATGGTTGCAGGAATGGCGATCGCGAGATCGAGAATGCGGCGAACGAGGTCCGAATTGACCGAACGTCCACCGCTGGTGAGACGAACACCGATCTCTCCGCCGACATCGGCAGGTCGCAACCCGCTTATCTTGAGGCTCGGCGTATCGGAGAGAAGTATGACTTCGGAGAAGTTTCGACGCATCGCCGCCAGATCGGCAACAAGCGAGCCGGCGTCGCCGGCAATCAGGGCAATGGATGGCCCACGATCGGACAACACTTCCGGCGCATCGGCGGAAAGGGGTTCCGGCCTGATGCCATATTGCCAGTGGTTCTTGAAATGCGCTGTGAGCGCGGGGACGAGATTGCGGCCGCCTATAATCACTGCCCGCTCTCCCCAAATTCCAAGTCTCCAGCACAGGCCTCGTGCAAACCAGTGCACGATGGGCTGAACAATCAGCCCGAGGCCGAGGAAACCGGTGACAGCGAGCAGTAGCTGTTCCCCGTCCGAAAGGAGGATTACTCCGATTGCCGCGAGGACGGCCACCTTGAAGGCGGCTATCGTGCGGCGACGCAGATGCTCGTGGTCATGGAGTCGATAGCCAGGATAGAGCCCGGCCGATGTATAAAGAACGATCGTCGCCAATGCGGCAAAGGCGAAGACGCGCTCGGCAACCGCATCCTGCGAACCGTTTGGAAGAAAGGAAAGGAGAGCAAAATAGGCGATCAGATAACCTGCAATGTCGCCTGCAACCAGGAATGACGATGTTACCAGCCGGGGAGACCGGCGCCTTAGCTCTGCCGGCATATTGAACGCCAACGGCATTGAGGGATCTGCGGTCCGGGTAGCTGTTACAGGTGGAACAGATCCTGCCGGCGCCACCCGCGAGGCGGTGTCATTGGCGGCGGCAATCTTTGACGGACCCGGTGTCATTGCTGACGGCGCAAGTAAGGACATGATGGCTTACTCCTCTACGGCCTTTGTCCCGACGCACCCGATCCGGAAACAGTGTCTTCGATCGGGAACTCTCGAAGCCCCAGCCTCTGGACGGCAGTTAGTGAGATGAAAGTCGGCACGACGAGCGCATAGCGCCGCCAGAGCCGTCGCGGCTCGCATAGGAGACGAAACGCCCATTCAAAGCCGCTTCTTTGAATGAACCTTGGAGCCTGCCGCTTGAGGCCGGCGTGAAAGTCGAAGGCCGCTCCGACTCCAATCAGAACAGAAGCGTTCAGACGCTCGCGCATACGCGCCATCCAGAGTTCCTG
Source organism: Rhizobium sp. BK650 (assembly GCF_014195325.1). GTDB lineage: Bacteria > Pseudomonadota > Alphaproteobacteria > Rhizobiales > Rhizobiaceae > Rhizobium. Next base: position 81,460 of record NZ_JACIBK010000005.1, read on the forward strand.
CTTGGGACTGCTCAGTCCGACCCAGATGATATCCGCCCCTGATCGATTGATCCGCTCAGCAATATCCGTTTCCTCCTGCGGCGAGAGTTCGCAAAAAGGCGGCGCATAAGAGCCGACTATCCGCGCGTCCGGGAATTTTGCGACAAGTCGAGCCTGCAGTTGCTCCAGCGTCTGGACCGTTGCGCCATAGAGGAAGTGACGCAAGCCTTTGGATCTGCCGGCCTCGAAAACAGATAGCATCAGATCCGGCCCGTAGACCCTGTCGCTCTCCACGTGGCCAGCATGCCTCAACGCCCATACCAGCGGCATGCCGTCGGGGGTTACGAGGAATGCGCGGTTATGGATCGACCGAAGCTCGGGATCTTTTTGACACCGCACGACACCGTGCGCGTCACGCACACACACATATTCTTTCTTGCCGTCTTCAATCGCCTTTTCAATAAGTCCGGTCGCGCTTTTGAGATTGACTGCCGAAACTCGAACACCAAGGACATTCGTCCATTCCAGGGAGCCCTTTGGATCAAAGACTGAAGTCTGGTCTCTGGTTACTATTGAATTTCTCATGATCTACGCTTTTGCAAACTGAAACTGTCGCTAGAATATGCTAGCAAACCGCGCGCCTCCATACTTTCACCTCCAGCTATTGGACGTAGAAAGACTTCACATTTCTGCGCTCATTATCGAAATGAACTACAATATTTGAAGTACGGCAGTAGCCACGGGGTAGGCGACATTGCTCTTTTTGATAAGCGTTACCCCGAAAAGAGCGGTTTGACCTTCACGAAGCCGCGGAAGACAGTCCCTTTAGCGCAACCAAAGCTGGGGAGGTTGGAGCGCGACTAAACCGGAGAGAGACAATGGTGAATTCAACTGGAGTGAATTCAGCAGGTGGATTACAGGTCCCGGCCAGCCGGCCTTCAAATGTACCCGGCACTATCAACCAGCTGCAGAAGGATTTGAACTCTGACGGCTATATCATCATCAAGGATGTGCTGACGCCTGAGCACGTGGAGAGTTTACGGCGAGTTGCCAAACACTATCTGCGATCCGGCGGCACGTATCTATACGGCGGAAAATTCCAGCTTCATGCCATGTATGTCGCAGAGGAAGTCGCAAAATTTCTGACTTCCGACACGGTGCTCAATCGCCTCAAGGAAATTACGCGACCACTCGACGTCGTTCTTACGGGCGAATGCGACCTGATGATCAACACGACGTCGTCGTGGCATCATGACGTCCCTCATCATCGGCGCTGCACCGATGGAAGTATTTTCTCTGACGAGAGTTTCAGGGTCTACAAGATTGCATTCTATCTGCAGGACCAAGGCGAGAACTCGGATGCCACCTTGAAAGTGCGGCCAAGATCCCATCTCAAAGGCCTCGTCCAGAGCCTGCCGCCGAAGGGGCTTGCAATACGGGCGGGCGATGCGATCATCTTCGACGTGCGTATCGAACATGCCGGCCAGATGCCGACACTGGTTGACCGGAGCCTGCGCAAATTCTTCGAGCGGGTCGGGCCACTGCTCCGCCTCGACGTTCAGAAGGCATTTACCTCGGCCAGATCAATCATTCGCCGGCTCAGCAGAACGCCTGACCGTGTCGCGGTTTTCATGACCTTCGGCCCGTCGGATGCAGAGACCTACTCCTATGCCGAGGAAGGCCGTCATCGCCATCCCGGCGTTCGAGGCGCGCTTAGCGCTGATGTACTGAGGCAGCTCGCGGCCAACAACATTGTCCCGCCCATTATCGGGATGCCCCTATCGCACTGAACCGCGGGCCACGGTATTCGAGGATCAGGAACGAGCGCATCGTCACCCGTTGCCGTGTGACGGTGCGAACCACAGATCATGCGGCTCCGTTGCCGGTCATCTCGGGGCTATCAATCATTGGAGCGGGTGAAAACGCTGTCCGTGTCCGCACCGGCTTTCTGGAGATCGGCCAGGCTGCCAAAATCACCCCACCGCATGATCGCCGGATCGATCCGAAAGCTCTTGTTGCCCAGATTGCCACTGTAGCGGTTGCGCGCGAACTGCACGGATCCAGTCCCGTGACTAGGCGCGTAGACGAAGGCTGCTACTGCCTTGCTGTCATCAATCGAGACGATATTGTCCTCGATCCGGTTCGGGACGGCCCACGGCGGATGCCATCCCCAACCGGTGCCGTCGTCCACGCGGAAGGCCGCACCCGAGCCGTTCGAGATGGTGTTTCCTGTCACCAGGTTATTCCAGCCGCCGTTGATGCCGATCGCACAGACGTTGCCGGAAAGAGTGTTTCCTTCGATGCGCACACCACTCGCCTTACCGTCAGTATATATCGCCCAGCTGATTGGGGACGGCCATTCATTGATATTCTCGTATCCGGGAGGCCAGAAAGTGCCGTCGGCCCTGTTCATCAGATGTCCTGTGCCGGTGATGAGGTTGTCGCGGATGGTGCTGTTCAGGAGGTCGGCTTGCTCGCCCATGATCTTGATGGCGCCGCCGTCGGCTGTCTGCTGATTGGCGTTGCGCACGACATTATGTTCGATGGTCGCGTCGTGAACGGCGTCCTGGGCACCCCAAAGGGAGCCGCCGGCGATCCCGAATTGTGCGCTATTTTCGATCAGGTTGTTGCCGATCCGCATACCCTCGCCTGCCTGAAACCATATGCCTGCCGTCTCGAAATAGACCTTTCCGGTGTCATGGATATGGTTGGCTAGAATTTTGACCCCGTTCGACTTACCAAAACTGCCATAGGTGGTTCCGACATAGACGCCATTGCCGGCGATATCTCCGATCACGTTGCCGGCAATCACAACATCGCTGCTCTCAGTCACATGAATGCCGACGCCGACGTTTTCGATGATATTGCCGAGCAGCCTGACACCATTGGCATGTTCGAGCCGTATGGCGCCGAATCCTCTCGTGTCGGTATAGAACTTGCCACTGCCTGCAGGCGCTCCGTCACGAAACTGGAGCCCTGACACGATCATGTCGCTAGCACCCTCCAGTCGGAAGAATGTCGGCAGCACACCCGCCACAACGGTGGAATTAGGTGGTAACCCCTCGGCCGGGATATAGTCGAGTTGGCCTGCTGCATCATTGTAGCTCCATTCTCCGGGCGCATCGAGAAAAGCCGCTCCCGTCAGAAAATAACGGCTACCTTCTGCGGTGAAGAAATAGCTGGTGCCCTTGGTTTGAACGGTCCGTGTCGAAGCATCGATCGAAACGATCGGCAACGTATCACTGCCCCATTGGCTTCCAGGCTTGAAGCCACCGACGATGTTGACGACGAGCCCTGATGCGCTTTCAACCGCCGGGACGTCGCCAGCGCGATAGCAAAAGCGCGTATTTCCTTCCCATTGGTCAATCGCCGGGTGGCATGTGGCGGCAAATAGCCATCCCTTACGAGGATCTCCATCAGGAGGCGCGTTTGGAAAGCGGGCGAGGGTCTGTCGAACGCCGTTGACGAAGAGATCACCGACGGCCTCGTCCGGTGACAAGCGCAGTGGCGCCGTCCAGCGTGCGCCAGTCCGTGACGCCCAGCTCTTTACAAGCCGACCGCCGTGCAAGACAGGTGTCTGGTTGCATCTCGCTGCAATGACCAGGCCTTTGTCTCTGGCATCGAAGACAACGGGGCGGGCGAGATAGTAATCTCCACCCTCCATCGCAATCATGCTCTGACCGCCTGCTTCCCGCGCAGCGTCGCGTGCCCGCTCGATACTGGCAAAAGGCCCGTCTGTGGTATTTGGATCCGGATGACGGCCGCTCCAGGTGTCTTTGCCGGCAGGCGACACATAGAATATCGCGCGTTCCGCGGCCGTGCCGGCCACAGCATCGGCAGGAAGAATTCCCTTAACTTCGTCCGATAAGAGGTCTGGGGCGGCCTCGGCGCAGGTCGCTGCCTGGATTGCCTTGTGCATGATGTCGGGCGCATCCGCATCCGAACTCGCTGGCGCAGCATTGCCCAGGCGCGGTGAGAGGACTGCAAGCAGTAGGCAACACGACAGTGACAAACGAGGTTTCATAGGATCGAAGCATCCGGCGCTGTCATGACCATCCGCCACCCTTGGTCGGCCTCAACCGAAACGACGGGCACATGCAGCGAGAACATGATGATAGCTGTGCTGAACAGAATGAAAATGGCATCATTCTGCACCCAAAAAATGCTCTCGGTCAGGTTCATCACCAAGACCATCACGGTGAAGACATTGAGCCAGAGCCAGCCATATTGCGGATCTCGACATTGAAGAATCGCTCCCTGTTGTACTGCGCGCAAAAGCAGCAGGACGAAGAAGATCGTGCCGATGATGCCGAAATTGAGCATCGAGTCGCGGTAGCCATTGTGGGCGTGCGGCGCCATCCATAGGATTTCCGACCAGATGGACCAGGCTCCGGGGTTTGCTTCCGTCCAAAATGCCTGATAGCCGAAGCCGAACATCAAGTGGCTGGCAATCTGGCGGTCGACCAGCTCCCACAACGGCACGCGGCCCGTCAAAGTCGCGTCCTTTCCGAGCGCTTCGAGGAACGGAACCAGGAACTCGTGAAGCGAGATCAGAAGGCCAGCCGCCAGCTGAATGAACAGCAGGATGAGGACGATGCGGCCGATGCCGCTGCTTTTCTGCAGGGCCGAATAGAATGCGATCAGGCAAAATGCCGAGGCTGCCGCAATCGTCGCAGTCATCGATCCAGAAGCAACAAGACAAATCCCGCTCGCCGCCAGCAGAACAAATGCGGTTCGCCGCAAACCGAGAGTGCCGTCGATTAGCACGATGGTCGAAGCCAGGATCATAATACTAGAATACCAGCCGAGGCTGTTCTTGTTGATAAAGATGCCTCTCATCTCGCTGTCCATGGGCATGCGGGCAAGATGAGGCGCCACCGCGAACATCGCCAGGCTCAGCACGATACAGGTTCCCAAAGTCGCGAAGACCAGGAAAAGCAGCTGTCTTGGTGTGAAGCGCATTGCCAGGACGTAGGCAAGAAGCACGGTAAAGAAGAGGCCAACAGCGCGCCGCAAGCTCAGCGATGGGCTGATCGACCATAAGATGGACAAAAACGGGAGCGCGATCATCAGGGGGAGCAGTAGATTGCGTCTCAGCGCCGTGAGGAAGAGCGACAAATTCCTTGTCAGGATCAGAATTGTAAATGCATAGACGGGTAAGCTTACAAGGCGCAGCAGCGACTTGGAGTGATCGCTCAACCCTCCGTCCGGATCCGATAATAAAAGCGGAAAAAGCGCGCCCGTCTGCAGGAACAGGCATATGCCGGCTCCCCAGCATTCTATGCTTCGCCAGGTGACAGCCGGCCCGCTTGTAATTCTAGGACCGTATAAGCTCATTGTCGGTCCTTATCGAGTTGGTCAAAGGAGCGGCTGCGATCGCGTCAGTCTGCAAAGACTTCTATCTCCTCTCGCAGCTACGCCGTGACACTCAAGAACAACCATCCAAACATCCGCGCAGTCAACTCGCGCAAATGATGGCGCGGCTACGTCTAATGCAGCCACCCACCACCCAAAGACGTGGTCGTGCTTAAGCGGGCTACTTGAGCCTACCCCAAAGGATGGGCCCTAAGCCTACGGGATCGCCCATATTAGCAGATGTTACCCATCACCATTCGCCGGTAGCTTGCAAAGGTGCCGACAGCAAAGCACTCCACATTGCGCCGCGGTTTCTCGCGAATCGAGCGGTCCGACGGAGTTGCTGTCTGCAAGCGATGCTTGGAAAATTTGGGATTGCTATGGTTTCGCGTTATGATCCTAGTTCGGCATGCTCCACGACGAGAGCTTCACCGGTCGCGGCGGCGTCAAAGCCTGCCTCATCGTTTCTACCCAAAAACCGGATCGGGCGCGTCAGCGTTCCTGATCTAGCCATCGGCGAGGCTCCAGGTACTGGGGGCGATGGCGAGGCCACCTTCTCGGACGATATCACGACCATGCTGCCGCACCGCCTCGCCGTGCCGCAAGCCGCGTGAGGGCGTCATGAAGCAATCAGGCATCAGCGTTCTCATCAACAATTACAACTATGGCCGCTTCGTCGGACGCGCGATTGACAGCGTCCTGAACCAGGATCTCCCCGACGTAGAGATTGTCGTCGTCGATGATGGATCGAGCGACGAGTCCCGCTCCGTACTGGAGGCCTATGACAATAGGGTGAAGGTCCTGTTCCAGGAGAATGCGGGACAGGCAGCCGCGATCAATGCCGCGGTAAAGCTCAGCAGTGGCGGTATCCTATGTTTTCTCGACGCAGACGATTGGTGGGCTCCGGGCAAACTGTCGGCGACGCGCGCTGCCTTCGAGTCAGACCCCGCGGTTTCGCTTGTCTATCACCGACTTCAGCCGGTTTCGATCGATGGCTCGCCAACTCTCAAGCCGATCCCCCGGACGCTCTGTTCTGGAGACCTCTCGATGCGACTGACCAGATCGGCCGGCTGGTGGCCTTTCCCGTTGACGTCAGCCATCTCCGTTCGGCGCAGCGCGTGGGAAGCTGCCGGGCCTATCCCGGACCAGTTCCGTATTTCGGCCGATGCCTGGCTGACGTCGATCTATCCGTTTCTCGGTGACGTTGCTTCCTTGCCGGATTCATACGGCTTCTACCGGATCCACAACAACAACTGGTATCGGCCAGTCGATGATGCCGCGATGCTGCGTCGGAGAATGGCGCATTGGCAGCGCACTGTCGAAGCGACAAACAGGTTTCTGGCAATCCACGACATACCGGCACGGCTAAGCCTGACGGATCATTACCCCTATTGGGTGGCTTCAGCGGGACTGGCCGGCGCTGATGCGCGTACCCGCATCAAGCTTGCGATCGAGGGGCTGCTTTTTGCCGGCGAACCAAACGTGCTGCGACGCACACGCGACGCGTTACGTTCAGTGCGCAATCTTCCCCGCTTCGGCCGCGACGTCCGCTTATCGGAGGCAGCGAAATGAAAGCGCTGTTGCTTGTTTCCGAATTGGAAGACTACACGATCGCCTTTGCGAGCGGCGCTGCGCGGCATCTTGACGTCGTCCTCGGCGTCCCGCGTCGACGCTACGCGCATCTTGCGTCCTGGTTCGATCCGGCCGTGGATTTGCACCTCATGGACTGGCCGCGGCACCGCTCACTCGCCAATCCCTGGTTCCTGCACCAGTTGACCCAGCTCATCCGGCGTGAAAAGCCGAATCTTATTCATCTTCTCAGTAATAGTACGCTGTGGCTGAACTTTGCCGCTCCGTTCTGGCGGCCGATCCCGCTCATCACCACCGTCCATGACGTCGATGTACATCCGGGAGATTCCGATACCCGTACCCTGCCCGCCTGGGCGCCGGAATTGATGGCAAGACAATCCGGACATCTCGTCGTCCACGGTGAAGGGCTGAAGCGGATGGCTCTTGAGCGTTACTCGAAATCTCCCGACTGCGTCCATGTCCTGTCACACCCCGCCATACAGCGTTACGCGCAACTCGCCCGGCAGCAGAATCTGGCACGGCGCCAGGCCGATGGAACTCTGCGCGTCCTGCTCTTCGGACGGATCTTTGCTTATAAGGGCCTGGAACATCTGATCCGCGCCGAAGCGATGCTCAAGGATGTGATTCCGAACCTGTGCATTACGGTCGCCGGCCGTGGCGACAACCCCTGGATGTTCCAGGCACTGATGGGGGACGTCGGTCGCTATGATATCCGCAACCGCTATATCGAGGATGCTGAGGTTGCGCAGCTTTTCCTCGATACCGATATTGTTGTGCTTCCCTATACGGAAGCCTCTCAAAGCGGGGTACTCAATCTCGCCGCTGCCTTCGGCAAACCTGTCATCGTGACCGACGTCGGTGAATTGCGCACGACAGTGCAGCCGAATGGGCTTGGAATGGTGGTCTCTCCCGGAGATGCGGAGGACCTCGCAGAAGCTATCCGCACATTGGCAGAGAACGGCGAACTCAGAAACAATCTCGGCGCCAATGCGCTTGCCTGGGCCAGGGGACCGAATTCCCCCGAGCAGGTGGGAGCCCAGGCTGCGGCCGTCTATCGCGAGGTCGTCCAATCATGCTGATGAAGTCACCGGCAGAAAGAGCTCAAATGGCAAGTGTACGCCACTATGTCCCGGGCGGCTGCGAAAACGGCGGCGGAATCGGCAGGCTGGTCGGTTATATAACCAGCTCTGCAAGGCAAGCCGGCGCAACGCATTTCATCACCGACACCAGAGGGCCTCGATGGTCCGTGGCGATGTCGTTACTACACCTGCTTGGCGCCATCCTGACGATGGCTGGGGATCGGGTTCTTGCTCCCGCACGTATTCACCATATCCATGTCGCAGGCCGCGGCAGCACGTCACGAAAGCTGATCCTGACGGAGGTCGCCCGTGTGCTCGGCTGCTCTCACATATTGCACTTGCACGACTATGATTACGCCAGCGATTTTGCTGCCCGCTCCCCACGCCAGCAAGCGCTCATCCGCCGGATGTTTCAAAATGCAGATTGCGTATTGGCACTTGGCCGACGTGATCACGTGACGCTGACGACGCTTCTCGGCGTAGACAGTCACCGCGCCGTCATCATTCATAATTGCGTCCCGGATCCCGGCGCACCGCGCAGGCTTGCTGCTGGCCAAACGCCACTTATTGTCTTTCTCGGTCGTTTAAGCGAGCGCAAGGGCGTGCCAGAGCTATTGCTGGCGCTCAGTCATCCGACGATGAGAGGGCTGCAATGGCGAGCCGTGCTGGCCGGTGATGGACCGGTTGAAGACTACCGTCGCCAAGCTGCTGAGATGGGACTGTCGGATCGGGTGGAGATGCCAGGTTGGCTTGGGGGCGACGAGATTAAAGACTTGTGCGCCCGCGCCGATATTCTCGTTCTGCCCTCGCATGCCGAAGGCCTGGCGATGGCCGTCATTGAAGGATTAGCCCACGGCCTTGCCGTCGTTACCACGCGGGTTGGAGCCCATGAGGAGGTCATCTGCGACGGCAAAACGGGTGTCTTCGTCCCTGTCGGGGACCAGGATGCTCTGGCTGCGGCCCTGGCGAAATTGGTCACGGACCCCGAACTGCGAGCCCAGCTCTCCGTCAAAGGCCGTCTCCACTACATCAACCAATTCAGCATGGAAGCATACATGCGATCGATCGAAAAACTTTACGAGGCGATCTCCACGCAACCTCAAGCAAGGGTTAGCGCATCATGACGATCTCAACTTTTCCGCCAGATCGGAATGTCCCTATGAGAACGATGCACTATGAACCCCGGTTTCAGGCAGATACGAGATCGGATGAATTCGATCTGGCATCTGGTTTGCGCCTGCTGCGCCGCCGGATTGTGATGATCATATGCCTGGTGGCGTTGATGATGACGGTTGCCACGGTGATGATCCTGGGAATGCAGCCGAGCTATCATGCGGAGTCGCGGCTTATGATCCACGCGCCGCTGGCAAAGTCGGTGAGCAGCGACGACAGCGGCAATGACCCCTTGAATGTCGCATCGGAAGCGGAGCGGCTGCGGTCCAGGAGCGTGGCGGAACGCGTCATTCGCGATCTGCAGCTCGATGAGCGGTCGGAATTCAATCCGGAACTGCGTCAACCGTCTCTCATCGCCGAGATCAAGGCGAGTCTGCGGCAGTTGATTGACAGTGGCAATCCGCCCGTGCGGCCACAGGACAGGCTGGAGCCGGTTATCGAGGAATATTACAAGGCGCTCCAGGTGATCCGGGACGGCCCGGGCGGTGTTATTCGGATCGGATTCGACACTTACGACCCTGAATTGGCGGCCGCCGTGCCCAATCGCCTGATCGAGATTTACCTCAAAGAGCGGGAAGGAAGCGCTCGTCATCGTCTCGACGCCGCAGAAGGATGGCTTCGACAGCGCATTGCGGAGCAACAGGGTCGCACCGATGCGGCGCGCAATGCCGCCGACGAATATCAGAAAGCCATGGGCATCGTCCCGAATGATGATGCTCAAAGCGAACAGATCAAATCCATCATGGAATTGAGCGACCGGCAGGCAAAAATCGAACAGGACCGCGTCGATATAAAAGCAATGATCGCCACCCTGGAGGCGGCCGACGACGCCTCGCTCGCCACGAAGAATGACTCCATTCCAGATAGTATCAACGCGATGGAACTTGACCTTCGGGCACAGCAGCAGGATCTCGATCGTCTTCTCGACATATATGGTAGCGACGCCCAGCCAGTCGTCGACCTGCGTGCAAAGATTGTCAAATCGCGAGCCGAGCTCGGCACTGCCGTCGATCGCTATGTTCAATCGCTGCGCGCCAAGCTTGCTGCGCTTGATCGTGAAGACGGCACGGTCCGATCCGCCCTGGCGACCGCCTACAGTCTGCGCTCTCGCTCCACGCTTGATAAAATCGAGTTGGCGCGACTGGAGCGCGTCGCCGACAGGGAACAGACGGCCCTTGATAAGCTGGAGGAACAGCGCCGGGTATTTGCAGCGCAAGCCATGCTGCCCGGGGCGGAAGTCGAAGTTCTGTCCCCGGCTGCGGTACCGCTGATGCCACAAGGAAGAGGCCGGCTTTTCTATCTGATCGGTGCTCTCGTGGCTTCGGCCTCGATCGCCGCAACGGCCGCATTCGCGATCGAGATGATGGACAAGTCTGTCCGCAGCTTCGACCAGCTGGTCGGCATGGGACGTTTCATACCTGCTGGTTTCATACCGCGCCTGAAACGGGCAACCCGGCGAAATCCGTCGGTCCTCTTCAGACACATTCAAGGCGGCATGTTTGACGAAGCAATCCGCACCCTCATGATTTCACTCAAACAGACCAATGGCGGGAAGCTCCCGGCCAGCATTGTCGTCACGTCCGCCCATAGCGGCGAAGGCAAATCGCTTGTCGCCGGATCTCTGGCCATCGAACTGGCAGCCAACGGAACCCCGGTGCTGCTCGTCGATTGCGACCTTCGGCGCGGAAGACTCGAATCGCTGTTCAAGTCGGGACTCAAGCGCGGACTGAACGACTTCATGAGCGGACAGGCGGAAATCCGCGACATCATCTATCGTCACCCAAGCGGTATCGACTTCATTCCCGCCGGCAAGCCCAGCAACGTCAGGCAGACGCGTCTGGCCGATCTTGCGCAGCTCATCGAAATGGCCCAGGCAAATGGCCAGGTTGTGATCTTCGACAGTGCGCCCGTGCTAGCCTCCACCGATACGATGCATCTGACGGCGATCGTCGAGAGGACGCTCATGGTCGTCAGATGGGCAAAAACCAGCCACCGCGCCGTCGACTTTTGCCTTCAGAAGCTAAGGGCTTCTTCGCGCAACCCGGAGATTTCCATAGCGATAAACGGTGTAAAGCCACGAAAGCACGCCCTTTATACATTCGGCGATTCCGAATTGTACTCGAGATCGTTGATAAAATACTACAACACCCCGATTTGAGCGCGAACGAACACCAGACGGCCGGAGGAATTTGTTGGCATTCGCGCCTTTCCTACACAACCAGCATCCAAAGATAGCGTTAGTATTAGAGTTGGAGAGCGACCATGGATACCGGAATGAGAAATAACAGGAAAGTTGCGCTGATTACCGGTGTGACCGGACAGGACGGTGCATACCTTGCCGAATTGCTCCTGGACAAGGGCTACATCGTTCACGGCATCAAACGGCGCTCATCGTCCTTCAATACAAATCGTATCGAGCATCTCTACGAGGATCCGCATGTCGAGAACCCGCGCTTCATCCTGCATTTCGGAGATATGACTGATTCCACCAATCTCATCCGGGTGGTTCAGGAGACACAGCCGGACGAGATCTATAATCTGGCCGCACAAAGCCATGTCCAGGTTTCTTTCGAGACCCCCGAATATACTGCGAACGCAGATGGCACCGGAACGCTGCGGCTGCTTGAGGCAATTCGCCTTCTGGGCCTGACCAAGAAGACCCGCTTTTACCAGGCATCCACTTCCGAACTCTACGGCAAGGTTCAGGAGGTTCCCCAGAGCGAGACGACGCCTTTCTATCCCCGATCCCCCTATGCGGCTGCCAAGCTTTATGCCTATTGGATCGTGGTCAATTATCGCGAGGCCTATGGCATGCATGCCTCCAACGGCATCCTGTTCAACCACGAAAGCCCGATCCGCGGCGAAACATTCGTGACCCGCAAGATCACCCGGGCAGCCGCTGCGATCCATCTCGGCCTTCAGGATCGGCTTTATCTCGGCAATCTGGATGCCAAGCGGGACTGGGGACATGCGCGCGAATATGTTCGCGGCATGTGGCTGATGCTGCAGCAGGAGCAACCGGATGATTATGTTCTTGCTACAGGCGAAACCCACTCGGTTCGCTCCTTTGTCGAGAAGGCCTTTGCCCGCGTCGGCATGCCGATCGATTGGCGTGGGGAGGGTGTCGAGGAAAAAGGTTACGACCAAATATCCGGCCGGTGCGTGATAGAGATCGATCCGGCCTACTTCCGCCCTACCGAAGTCGACCTCCTGCTTGGCGATCCGACGAAGGCGCACACGAAGCTCGGCTGGAAACATGAGACCAGTCTGGATCAACTGGTGTCAGAAATGGTTCGCGAGGACCTGAAGGTTATGGCACGCAATGTTCCGACGGTCGGTGCGAATAGAGGCCTTGCCTATGCCTGAGACGATCTACAGCCTTGCCGGGAAGAGGGTCTATGTCGCTGGCCACCGCGGCATGGTGGGCTCGGCGATCGTGCGACGTCTCGCCTCCGAGGGCTGCGAGATTTTGACGGCCACGCGCGCCGAGGTCGACTTGAGACGGCAGGATCGGGTCGAAGACTGGATGGACAAGAACCGCCCCGATGCCGTCTTCCTTGCCGCAGCGAAAGTCGGCGGTATTCTCGCCAATGATACCTACCCGGCCGACTTCCTCTATGAAAACCTGATCCTCGAGGCGAACATCATCCATGCAGCTCATCAGTTTAGCGTCGAAAAGCTGATGTTCCTGGGGTCTTCTTGTATCTACCCCAAATTTGCCGATCAGCCGATCGCCGAGGAGTCACTTCTAAGCGGATCGCTCGAACCGACCAATGAGTGGTATGCGATTGCCAAAATCGCCGGATTGAAGCTTTGTGCTGCCTATCGAAAGCAGTATGGCGACGATTTCATTTCGGCCATGCCCACCAATCTTTATGGGCCGGGCGATAATTTCGACCTCTCTTCAAGCCATGTCATGCCGGCGCTGATCCGCAAGGCGCATGAGGCCAAGATAAGCGGCCAAAAGGAAATTCGCATCTGGGGCACCGGAACGCCGCGGCGCGAATTCCTGCATGTCGATGATTGCGCCGACGCCTGCGTCCATCTCATGAAAACCTATTCCGCCGAAAGTCACGTGAACGTCGGCTCTGGCGAAGACATTGCCATTTTAGAATTGGCGCAGCTTGTCGCGGACATTGTCGGTTTCGAAGGCGAGATCTCACGGGATCTTGGTAAGCCGGATGGCACACCACGCAAACTTATGAGCACCGACAAACTCCGCTCCCTCGGCTGGTCGCCGACGATAGGTTTGAAGGAGGGTATAGCCGATGCTTATTGCTCCTTCCTGAAGGGGCATTATCTTGAGCGCCACAATGAGGCTGCAGAGTGAGCAGCCGGCTGTTGTCACGCCTGATCGTCAGCGCATCAAGGTGGCGGACTGCTTAAGCTTCCGTTTCGCCTTGTGTCTTGAACTGGAAGCTTCCGGCCGCAGCACTTGCGTTGTCCTGTCGCGGTCAACGGGACGGCCGAACAAATATCCCTGTACATAGGGACATCCAAGCCGCCGCAGACGCTCGGCCTGATCTTGCGTTTCCACACCTTCGGCCACGATGCGGGTACCGAGACCAGCAGACATGTCGAGAAGGGCTTTGACGATGACTGCGCCGGGTCCGTCGGACATCCTGTCAATGAAGGTCTTGTCAATCTTGATGATATCGACGGGGAAATTCAGCAGATGCGTAAGCGAGGCATACCCCGTGCCAAAATCGTCGAGCGCCACAAGCAGCCCTTCCTTTCGAAGCTCCTCGATCGCCTTTGCAACCCTTCCATCCCTTTCGTCCATATAGACCGTTTCGGTCACCTCGAGCACAACGTATTTGAGGGGCGTGCGGTGGCGGGCAAAAACGGATTTAATACGCTCGCAGAGATTTCCCTGATTGAAATCAGCCATCGATACGTTGACGCTGACGTATTGAAACGAAAGCCCCAAATCGAGCCAGTGTCTGATATCGCGGGCGACCCGTTCCAGCATTCGGTCCGTCAGGAGGTGGCCCATAGACAGATCCTGGAGCGCATCGGCAAAGGCGCCGGCCGAAAGGATCTGGCCGTCGTCCATACGAATGCGACAAAGAGCCTCGAAGCCAACTATTTCCTGCGTTGGGAGGCTGACGATCGGTTGGTAATGCGCCTCGACCCGATCTTCAGCCAAGGCGCCCGTCACGGTCTGCAGCGCTCGAAATCGGTTTGCGATCGCCCCTGCAAGGTCGTCGCTATAGAGCGCAAAGCCGCCCCTCCCTGTCTGCTTGGCATGATGGAGCGCGAGATTTGCATGCTGCAGAAAGGTCGGGACGTCACGTGGCCCGGACGGCTCGAAGATCGCGCCCCCGCAGGTGACCGAGACCGGCAGACTATGTTTGTCCCATCGCCGTGCCCAGTTCTCCATGGCCTGCAGAATTTCTGTCGAAATCGAAGACAAATCCATTGCAGCGTGATTTTCGATCAATACCGCGAACTCATCGGCGTCCACCCTGAAGGTCGCAGCCGGCGCTGCGATCCGTGCGACCGTCTGGCCAACCTCTAGGATTACCCTGTCGCCGGTGGCATGCCCGAAGGCGTCATTGACCCGGCCGAGATGATCGATGTCGATGAGCAGAACCGAAAGAGGAGTGGTTGCACCGTCGAGCGATGCCTCCAGCGCTTTGAGAAAATTGGCGCGATTGCCAAAGCCGGTAAGATTGTCGAAAAAGGCGAGCCTTTGATTATCGGCTTTCACCTCTTCGCGCTCGAGCACCAGCGAGCAAAGGTCGAGGCACTCTGCTACGATCATTCGTTCTTCGGGCGTAGGGCCGCGGTTGTCCTTGTAATAAAACCCAAATGCCCCGAGCACGCGGCCGTCACTGCGCAGGATCGGACTGGACCAACATGCCTTGACGCCATGTTCTTTCGCGAGGATGTCGGCAAGCGACCCATAGGGTTTCCAGAGCGGGTCTGCAAAGATATCGGTGACGGCGACGGGCCTGCGAAAATGGGCAGCCGTGCCGCACGAGCCGACATTTGGCCCAATCGCTATTCCATCGAGCGCGTTTGAATAGGTTGTGGAGATCGTTGGTCCCGCGAGGGGATGCAGGAGCCCGTCGCGGTCGACGGTCACGATCGAGCAGATACCCCCAGCTGCAAGACCTTCAGCATGCTCGCAAATGCGATCGCAGGCTTTTTCGAGCGAAGCCCCCCGTGCCAGCATATCCAAAATTTCTTGCTGAAGCTGTCCCCGCATGTCCGGCCTCGCCATTTCGCCTTTCGCTCGAATGGCCTCGAACCTGTTCGACCGGTTGAGATCAAAACTAGCAGATAGATCTTACGGGTTTGAAAATGAATCGGCTACAATTCGAAGGCTGAAGCGTAATCGTGCGTTCTCCTTATGGAAGTGATCGCGGCCGCACACCAGAGCGAAGGAGACACGACCTGGCAGGGATAGGTTCGGCACGCCTACCCCTGGAGAATGTGCTGCCTTACCAGCTCCTTCAGCCGCTTCGCATCAGCGGCTTCGATGGCGTCGATCATCAGGTGATGCTCCCGGCTCGACTGCTCCACGCGGGCGCGGGTTCGCCACTGCGAAACGGGTGCCGATGAAGTTCGCTGGCGAATTTCGGTGATGAGATCGACCATTTCCTGATTGCCGCCAAGGACGAGCAATTGGCGATGGAACGCCAGATTGGCTTCATAGAGCTCCAGCATGGTGCCGTTCAGCACCATGAAGTCGAAGTGCTCGGCAAGCCCGCGCAGAGTGGCGATATCGCCTGGAGACGCGTTCTGGACAATCGTTTCGGCGATCGCCGTTTCCAGGATGATGCGGATTTCGCTGACCTCGCGCGCACGCCTGCCATCCGGCTCGTAGACGTGATAGCCGCGGTTCGGTACATGTTCGACGAGCCTCTTCTGGGCCAGCCGATCGAGGGCCCGGCGTACTTCCGGCCGGGTGCATTTATAGCGTCGTTCGAGATCAATCTGCTTCAGCCACGTTCCGGGCAGGAGAACGCCAGCCAGAATGTCTTGCAGCACGAGATCAGTCACGTCGCGTCCATTTGACACTCCCTGCCCCGACTCCATCACGACATCTGCCATCCGAACTTCCCCTGACTCTCATTAGCAATATCACGGGCTGAAGTATTTCGGTAAGTCGGACGGCACAGGGTGCGTGATGAAAATTTATTCGTGCACTCGGATTGCGCACAGATTTTTTGTATCCTAAATTGGCGCCAATTTTGGATACTATATATGACGAAGCTGGTTTGGGCGCCATGAAAAACTCGGAAACCGTGTGGGATATCGTCGAAGCCAGGCGCGAAGCGTTCTTTGCGCTCAGCGACCGCATCTGGGATATGCCGGAGACGAATTATGAGGAATACCGCTCCTCTGAAGAGCATGCGCGCCAACTGGAAGCAGAAGGCTTCCGTGTTGAACGCGGGATTGCGGGATTGCCAACGGCCGTGATGGGCGAAGCCGGCGAAGATGGTCCCGTCATTGCCATCCTCGGCGAATTCGATGCCCTGCCCGGCCTTAGTCAGCAAGCCGGCCTTGCCGAGAAACGTGAAGCGACCGCCAATGGCAACGGCCACGGATGCGGTCACAATATGCTTGGTGCCGGTTCGATGCTGGCCGCCGCCGCGGTGAAGGATTTCATTGCTGCGAACGGCTTGAAAGGCCGTGTACGTTATTACGGTTGCCCCGCCGAGGAAGGCGGCTCGTCGAAGGGCTTCATGGTTCGTGCCGGGGTATTCGATGACGTTGACATTGCCATTTCCTGGCATCCGGCTGCTTTTGCCGGCGTCAACAACCCCGTCTCGCTCGCCTGCAACGAGATCAATTTTCACTTCACCGGACGCTCCTCCCATGCATCGGCGACGCCGCATCTCGGCCGCAGCGCGCTCGATGCCGTCGAACTGATGAATGTTGGCGTCAACTATATGCGCGAGCATATGCCTTCGACGGCGCGCATCCATTATGCCGTCACCGATACCGGCGGCTCGGCCCCGAATGTAGTGCAGGCCCGTGCGACAGTGCGCTATCTCATCCGTGCCCGGAACCTCCCCGAACTCCTGTCGCTCGTCGCCCGCGTGAAGAAAGTCGCCGAAGGCGCCGCTCTCATGACCGAGACTTCAGTGCGCAGCGAGGTGATTAGCGGTGACGCCAATCTCGTCGGTAACGCACCACTCGAAGAACTGATGTTCGCCAACCTGGAGCGTCTCGGACCGCCCGTCTTCGATGAAGATGACCGCGCGACCGCACGAAAGTTTCAGGCAACGATGAGCGCCGAGGACATCGCCTCTTGCTATGCGCGGTTCGGCCTGAAACCGAAGAAGGATCAGCCGCTTTGCGAGGAAATCTTTCCGCTTTATGCCGGCGACAGCACGATCGTCGGCTCCACCGATGTCGGTAGCGTCAGCTGGGTCGTACCGACGGTGCAGATGCGCGGTGCCACCTACGCGATCGGCACGCCCGGTCATTCCTGGCAGCTGGTTGCTCAGGGCAAGCTTCCCGCCGCCCATAAAGGCATGGAGCATGCGGCAAAAGTCATGGCGAGTACTGCCATCGACCTGATCCGCAATCCTGCTCTCATCGAGGCGGCCAAGGCGGACCTGAAGGGCCGCCTCGATGGGACGCCATTCGTCAATCCGATCCCGGATGACGTTCAGCCGCCGCTGCCGGAGAAAGACGCATCATGAACCAGCCCGGCATCCTCGAGCTTATAAGCTTCGGCCCCGACGGTTGGGGCAAGGCGCTCATGGCCGGCGCGTCGATGACGATTCTGGTGGCATCTGCCGGTTATGCGATTGGCGCCGTCATCGGCACTTTCGGGGCCTGGGCAAAGATATCGGGCGGGCGCGGCCTGAAGATCGCAGCCGATACCTATACGACAGTGCTTCGCGGCATACCCGACCTTCTGGTTATCTATCTCTTCTACTTTGGAGGAAGTGCCGCCGTCACGGCTGTCGGCCGGCTGTTCGGCGCCGAGGGTTTCCTCGGCTTTCCAGGATTCCTTGCCGGATCGCTCGCTGTCGGCGTCACCTCGGGCGCACAATTTACCGAAGTCTTCCGTGGGGCATTCAAGGCGGTCCATCCCGGTGAGATCGAGGCGGCCATTGCTTGCGGCATGGGCCGCACACTCAGGTTTCGCCGTATCGTCGCGCCGTTGACGCTTCGCCATGCGCTGCCGGGTCTCGGCAATGTCTGGCAGGTCGTTTTGAAAGAATCCGCGCTTGTATCCATCACCGGCGTCGCAGAACTGCTTCGCCAGACGCAGGTGGCGGCAGGTTCGACCGGCCTGCCCTTTGATTTCTACGTCGTTGCAGGCGCAATTTATCTCATTATCTCAACGGGCTCCGGCCTTTTCCTGAGACGAGCTGAGAAGCACTTTTCTCGCGGGTTGAGGAGAAGCTGATGGATTGGCAATTTCTCGCCGGGACCTTCGTCAGTCTCGTTCGCGCCATTCCTCTGACACTTCAGCTTGCAGCAACCTCGATCGCGCTCGGCGCCATTCTGGCGCTCGCGATCGCGCTGTGCCGGCTTTCCGGTCTTGTGATCCTTGAGTGGTTTGCGCGTAGCTATGTCTTCGTCTTCCGCGGCACTCCGCTGCTCGTCCAAATCTTTCTGATCTATTACGGGCTCGGCCAGTTCCCCGAGATCAGGCACTCTATTTTCTGGCCACTCCTGCGCCAATCCTATTGGTGTGCCGTTCTGGCGCTCACCATGAATACGGCTGCCTATGCCAGTGAGATTATTCGCGGCGGACTTCTGTCGGTGCCTTTCGGCCAGATCGAAGCGGCACGTGCCTGCGGCATGCCGCGTTTCATGCAGTTCCGCCGTATCGTTCTGCCTCTTGCGATAAGACAGGCTCTGCCGGCGTACTCGAACGAAATGATCTCCATGGTGAAGGCGACATCGCTCGCCTCGATCATCACCTTGATGGAAGTGACCGGCGTTGCCGCCAGGATCATTTCCGAGACCTATCGGGCAATCGAGGTGTTCATCGTCGCAGGCGCCATCTATCTGGCGATCAACTTCCTGCTGACGCGGCTCGTGTACCTCGTTGAATATTGGCTGAGCCCGCACCTGCGTCAGCCTGTTCCCCACCATCCGGCGGTCGCTCCGGCATCTGCCCTTAAAGGAGACGCCCGATGATGGCGGCCAACGTCCCCCTTTCTCCGATCGCCCTCAGCGTGAAGGAACTGCACAAGAGCTTTGGACCCGTCGAGGTCCTCAAGGGCATCTCGCTTGATGCGCATGAGGGCGATGTCGTCTCGATCCTCGGCTCTTCCGGTTCGGGGAAATCCACTTTCCTGCGCTGCATCAATCTTCTGGAGACCCCCAATTCCGGTGAGGTGACCGTAGCTGGCGAGACGATCCGTATGGTTGCTGACGGCAAGGGTGGCAGCCGACCGGCGGAGCGCAGGCAGGTCGACTGTATCCGCTCGCAGCTCGCCATGGTCTTTCAGAGCTTCAATCTCTGGTCCCATAAGACGGTGCTCGAAAACGTCATCGAGGCGCCGGTGCATGTGCTCGGCCGGCCGAAGGCGGAATCTATCGAGGAGGCCGAGGCGCTGCTCGCCAAGGTGGGCATTGCCGAGAAGCGCAATTTCTATCCCTCTCATCTGTCCGGAGGCCAGCAGCAGCGCGCAGCGATCGCACGCGCGCTTGCCATGCGCCCGAAGGTGATGCTCTTCGATGAACCGACTTCGGCGCTCGATCCCGAACTCGTCGGCGAAGTGCTGCGCGTCATGCGCGCGCTCGCGGAAGAAGGCCGCACGATGCTGATCGTTACCCACGAAATGGGTTTTGCCCGGGACGTCTCCAGCCGCGTCGTCTTCCTGCATAAAGGCGTCGTCGAGGAAGACGGCAAGCCACAGGATGTCTTCGCCAACTCCCGCTCGGACCGCTTCCGGCAATTCATCAGCAAATAGTTTCTCGGCCCAAACAAAGAAAAGGGGAGCAAAATATGACATTCTTTTCAAAGATATTGATGGCGACATCAACCGCGGCAATCATTGCAACGGCAGGCGTGGTGCAGGCGGAAGACAAGAAATGGACGACGGTAACGATCGCCACCGAAGGCGCCTTCAAGCCCTATAATTTCACCAGGCCGGACGGCTCGCTCGATGGATATGAGATCGAGCTGACCAAATATTTCTGCGATCACATGAAGGTCGAATGCAAGATCGTCGTCCAGAACTTCGACGGCATGATCCCGGCGCTGAACGCCGGCAAGTTCGACGCCATCATCTCCGGAATGTCGGCGACCGCCAAGCGCGAAGAAGTCATCGCCTTCAGCGATTCCTACGGTTCCACCGGCCAGGCCTTCGCGACTTCGAAGACGGGCGACCTCGCAAACCTGCCGGATAAGGGCGAAGTCTTTTCGCTTGCCAGCGATGAGGCAGGCGCTGCTGCCGAGATCGAAAAGATCAAGCCGGCTCTTCACGGCAAGACGATTGGTGTTCAGACCGCCTCCACCGCGGCCGCTTTCGTCGACAAATATCTGAAGGACGTCGCCGATGTCAGAGAATACAAGACGACGGAAGAACACGACCTCGATCTCAAGGCAGGCCGCGTGGACATCGTCATGGCGTCCATGGCCTATCTGACGACGGCCTCCCAGAAGCCCGGCAATGAAGACATGACGACAACAGGCCCGCGCTTCCAGGGCGGTTTCCTCGGCCGCGGCAGCTCCGTTGGTCTGCGCAAGAGCGACACTGAGCTGAAGGCCATGTTCAATGATGCGATCGCCGCCGCAAAGGCGGATGGCACCATCAAGAGACTGTCGGATAAGTGGTTCGGCTTCGACGTGACTCCGAAGTGAGCTAATTCAAAATGATACCCGGCAAGTGATGCTCGCCGGGTATTGCGGGCCGATCAAGCCACGCTGCTTTAGAAATCAAATGCTTCCATTGTGCTCGCGAAGGGACCCGCCGGCCGACGCGCATATTCTGGGCTCGCAAAGTGTCGACGAGATCGCTATTCGTGTGATCGTGGATGTCCTCATGGCGCACCTGCATTGAAAAGAAACATGACACGATCGCGAAACGAAGGAGGGGCAGCGATGGCCAATCTTCCCGATATGACGAAGCACCGCGGCTTTCCATCCGGCATGCCGGGCAGTGGCATCCAATTCACCATCCGCCGCGCCAATCCCAAGGGCGTGACGCCGATCAAGGCACTGCCTCGTCGCGCGCGGCCCGGTACGGCCGAACACCGGGTCGATGCAGCCTTCCTGCATGCGCTTTGGCATCATTTCGGGGCAGAGCCCTTCGAGCGCGGCAATCTTGACGCCGCACGGCTCAACCTGCTGTTTGGACGAGAAGTGGTCGCCGTGGACAAGGATTTCGACCCGAAGTCCTATGCGGCGATGCTCGTCATCAACGAGAAGGTGGCGCGTCAGAATTTTCCGGAATCGTTCGAAGACATTATGGAAGTCTGACAGGAGCGTTCATCGCGGGTTTCCGCCGCCGGATTAATTTCCCGGCTCGACGGTGACTTCATATTCGGCAAGCAAACGCTGTATGGCTTCGTTTTCGGCGTAAAGGCGTTTGAGGCTGGCAAGCTCGGCGTCGGTCCCAGTGCAGAGCCGCTTCAGCTCCTCATCGATCTGCGCGCGCCGTTCGGCATAGGGCGAATCCTCGCCCCGAAAGTGGTCGCATCCGTCGCGGCGCTCCATAAAGGCGCGCACATTTTCAGGCAATTTGAACTTATCGGACTTCCGATCGGCAGCCAGGCTTGCTCCGCAACACGCGCCAGAAAGGCTAAGAAGCAACAGGCCTGCGCTGATCTTAGGCCCGATGATCGTCATGCCAGCGCCTGTTCTACAGCGATCTGCGCCATCGCAAGGGCAGCCTCTCGGGTCTTTGCGGCCGCGACGAAAAGGCCCTTGTGGCAGAAAGTTGCTCCTTCGACGCCGCATGCCGTTTCCAGATCGTGGCCAGTTAACCCCGCCCAGGACGACGGCAAATCCGCGCGCAGTTCAAAGCTTTCGTCGGAACGCCGAATGCCGGTCAGGCACCAATCGTTTTCGCGCGGGTGAACGACGAAGAGCAGCCGATCGGCCTTGGCCTTTACGATCGCGGCGCGGAAAGGCATGCCCATCGGCAGTTCGAGGACCCTGCCCTCGCCTGTTTCATCGATCGCCGTGAGAACAAGGCCTTCGGCACGCAGCTTGGCATCCTGTGTCGCAATCCCCGCCTCCACGAAGCTCCGCGCGATCGAAAGGGCGGCATGGAACGCCCGGTCATCGGCATCCGGATCCTTTGCATCGAAAACCGGCTTCAGGGTTTCGAGAAGCGCTGGCAGCGTCAGGCCAGCCAGCTCGCCTGCAATCGAAAGATCAAGCGCGCCATTATCGGTCAGATCGACCGGCAGCACGAATTTGACGTCGAAGGACGCATGCACCGCTGCGATATGCGCTTCGGGCACCCCAAGGGCCGCAAGATAATCGGCCCCATAATGTTTCCAGATGAGGCCGAAGGAACTGTAGGGCCTTCCGTCCTCTCGCACGGGCGCACCACGCTGATGGTGGTCGAAAATGCCCGCAGCAGGATCATATTGCCCGCCGACATCATAGATGATGCGACCGGTGGCCGGTGTGGTCCATTCAACATTTCGGCTGCGAATGATCCTGGCCTCAGGAAACAGCCGGGTCAAGATGACACTTGAAAGCAGCTCATCGGCGTGGAAGCCGCCGGAATGGGTAACCAGGTATGAAGGGGTCATTGTCAGATGCGTCTTTCGGAACGGGACTTGTTGCCTGTTCTGATAGCCTGCGTCGGTCGCCAGCTCAACAGCGGGCGGGGAAGCGATTTAATTCTTTCGATCCGGATAGCTTGGAGACATCCCCGACGTGATGCAGCCACAATGCTGCAGTAATACCCCAAACATCCGAGGATATTGTATCCTCGATGATGCAGGCTCCGTTGCCCGATTGCCGACGCGCTTGCGACCTTCCCATCAGCGATTTTAGCAGCCGCAGTAGAGTATTGCTTCTGCGCGTGGATCTCACACTGACCAGATCAGAACGACCGAATCTGACGACGGAAACACCGTCTCGCCGATCGCTAACGCACCCTGCCGCAGTCTCCTAGGACAAGGCATCAGTTGCAAGCTGCGACAGCGAACCTCGCCGAGCAAAGCGCCCAGCAATCGTTTTCAGACAATCAGGAGCGAACCCTCGCGGTTCGGATCTATCATGAATAATCACCATTTCGCCCACCGTAATAGAAGTGCTACACCATCGAGGCAGCGCCTGCTGGATCGATACAAGCAGTACCTTCAGTCTGCCGAGCTGAAATCTTTGGCCGGCGACCGGGTCGGCGCAGAAAATGACTACCAGCATGCCGAACACTTCTTCCGCAGCGCTGCCCAACAGAAAGACGCCGACCGACTATGAACGCAACGATGACGGCTGGCCAAGACGCCGGTGCCGAAAAAGCCTGGCTCAAGATTCTCTCGAATTACCGAAAACCCAATACAGGCCGAAGCCTGTACGAACTGGCCGTGACGCTGATTCCGTTTATCCTTCTTTGGGCGGCAGCATCGGTTGCGATCCACTTCGGCAATTGGCTCGGCCTAATCCTCGTCGTCCCTGCCGCCGGCTTCCTGCTCCGGCTTTTCATGCTGCAACATGATTGCGGGCACGGCTCGTTCTTCGGACGGCGTCAGTGGGATGACTGGACGGGGCGCGTGATCGGCATCCTCACGCTGACACCCTACGATTATTGGCGCCGTGCACACGCCGAACACCATGCCTCAGCCGGCAATCTGGATGAGAGGGGTGTCGGTGATATCACCACGCTGACGGTCGAGGAATATCGCGCCCTGACGGGTCGAGGAAAACTTGCCTATCGCCTATACAGGCATCCGCTGGTCATGTTCGGTATTGGCCCGGCCTATCTTTTTATTTTCAAGCAGCGACTGCCGATCGGAATGATGCGTTCCGGCGCCCTACCCTGGATTTCGACGATGGGGACCAATGCCGGCGTTGCTGCACTGGTCGCTCTTCTGATTTGGGCGGTCGGGATCGTTCCCTTTCTGATGATTCACCTGCCAATCGTTCTGCTTGCGGGATCGGCTGGTGTCTGGCTCTTCTATGTTCAGCACCAATTCGAAGATACCTACTGGTCCAAGCCTCCCGAATGGACGTTCCCCCATTCCGCCATGCACGGCGCCTCGCATTATGATCTGCCGCGCGCACTGCGATGGATCACCGCCAATATCGGCATGCACCATGTCCACCACCTGTCGAGCCGAGTGCCGTTTTACAGGTTGCCGGAAGTGCTGCGTGACTATCCGGAGCTGGCGAAGCTTGGGCGCATCAACATTCGTGACAGCCTCGGCTGCGTAAAACTGATCCTCTGGGACGAGACGGCACGACGGCTGATCTCGCTGCGTGAAGCGCAGGCGCGCCTCTAACAGCACGCAGCCCCGGGGCGCGCCACCCGTCAGCTGAGATTCTTGAGGTAAAGCGAAAGCAGCTGTGTTTGCGAGGAGATGCCGAGCTTGCGATAGACGTTGCGGCGGTGAACCTTCACCGTCCCCGTCGAAATATTAAGCTTCAAACCGATCGATTCCGACGAATGGCCCTGCAGCACCAGCTCGACGATGGCCGTTTCCCTGCCCGTGAGGTTGAGGTCGCGCCAGACCGTATCGGCGCGCGCGATGGTCTCGCTTTTGCGGCGGCGCTTGCCTCTTGCGGCAAGCTGCGCGTCGAAGCGCGGCGCAAGTCCAGCCCAATAGTGTTTCACCATGTTCGCCACCAGCGGTTCGACCTTCTTCACCGTGGCGAATTCGGCAGGCGGGAAAGCGCCGGTCTTCTCCCGCCGCATCAACGACAGGACAACGGTGATGTCGCCATCCACAGGCACGAAGAAGCCGATTTCCTCGGCAAGGCCGGTCTGGACGTAATAGGTGCGATAATATTCACTGGAGAAGAAACGGTCCGGCGCCAGCTCGCGCATCCGGAAGACGCCTTCACGACGTTCCCGAGCCGTGTGATAGAAGGGATCGAGTAGGTAGGGGCCTGCCTGGTAAAGGGTCACGAAAACAACGTGCTCGTCGCGGTCGAAGGTGCTGTAGAGATCGATCGGCCGCTCTTTTGCCCGATAGGCAAAGACGACGACATAGTCGAAGCGCACGAGTGCTGTCATCATCTGGCGGAACGTATCGCCGAACCCCGTATCCGTCATGGCGGGCTTGCCAACGGTGGCATTGAAGGCGGCAAACAGCGTCTCCAGGTCGATACTCACTAGCCCTTCCTCCCCGCCGTTGCGCCAAATTCGCCGAAACCGGATATACACCTTCCACGAAACAATGTGCGCCTAAATACCTCTCTCGGGGTATATACCGTGGAGGAAGCTCAGGCCTACTCTTTCCTTAACGACGGTGGCAATAAGGCAGCGATAGACTGCCATTCCAAACCAACCGCAGGGAACAGACGTGGCATCCGCTTCGACGAACGATATCGAATTCCGTTCGGTCACAAAGAACTATGGCGCCGTGACCGCCGTGACGGACATTAATCTTACTGTGCCGAAGGGTGCCTTTCTGGCATTGCTCGGGCCGTCCGGCTGCGGCAAGACGACCTGCCTGCGCATGATCGGCGGCTTCGAACAGCCGAGCGAAGGCACGGTGCTGATCGACGGGCGCGAGATGAACGGAGTTCCGGCCTATCGCCGCCCGGTCAACATGGTCTTCCAGCACTACGCGCTGTTCCCGCACTTCAACGTCGAGCAGAACGTCGCCTATGGGCTCAAGCAGATGCGCCCAAAAATCGCGGCGAAGGAGATCGACCGGCGCGTCGCCGAGGCGCTCGAAATGGTCCGGCTCGGCGGCTTTGCCAAGCGGCGCATCCATGAAATGTCGGGTGGGCAACAGCAGCGTGTGGCGCTTGCCCGAGCCATCGTCAACCGCCCTTCCGTATTGCTGCTCGACGAACCTCTGGCGGCACTCGACAAGAAGCTGCGCTCAGCCATGCAGATCGAGCTGCAGACCCTGCAGCGTGAACTCGGCATCACCTTCGTCCTCGTCACCCACGACCAGGAAGAGGCGCTTTCGATGGCCGATGTCGTCTGTGTCATGAGTGCCGGCCGTATCCGTCAACTCGGCAGCCCGCAGGAAGTCTATGACCGCCCGGCAGATCTTTTCGTCGCCGATTTCGTCGGCAAGACGAACCGTATCGCCGCGGCAATGGAAGCCGACGGTACGACCCTCAGGCTGGCGGATGGCTCAGCGATCGCCTCCGGCAAGCAGCTCGCGTCGGGCGAAGTCATCGCTGCTTTGCGCCCCGAGGCAATCCATCTGACGCGCAAGGCTGCGCCATCAGGCACGTCGTTCAAGGGAACCGTGACGCATCGGATTTTCCTCGGCTCGTCTGCCGAATATGCCGTCAGCGTACCGGGGCTCGGCGATTTCCTGATCACGGCCGACCGGCGCAGCATGAACGAGAGCGATCTCGTGGAGCCAGGCGAGGAAGTTTTCCTCGGTTTCGACCCCGCCGCCATCCATGTCTTTCCAGCATCGAATGCATAAACCAAAACAAGGGAACAGCATCATGAGCAAGGATTATAAGGACAATCTACCCATTTCCGCCGAAGGTTTCATGGACGAATTCATGCGCCTGAAGCGGGGGTCCGTCAGCCGCCGACACTTCCTCGGCATTACTGGCCTCGGTCTTGCGACCGCCGTGCTGTCGCGCTTCCCGGGCGCGCTGTCGACGCCGGCCTATGCGGCCGAAGATCTGGGAACGCAGATGTCGATCGCCACATGGCCGAACTATCACGACCCGGCAACATTCGAAAACTTCAAGGCAGCAACCGGCGTCGCTGTCGAAGTCAACGTCTTCGGCTCGAACGAGGAAATGCTTGCCAAGCTGCAGGCCGGCGCTTCCGGCTGGTCGCTCTTCGTGCCGACCAACTATACGATTTCGACCCATCACAAACTCGGCCTGATCGACGAACTCGATCTCTCGAAGATCCCGAATTTCAGCCAGGCAACCGAAAGCCCGCGCTTCACCAAGGAAGGCCAGATCGACGGCAAGACCTATGCCGTGCCGAAGAACTGGGGCACGACCGGTTTCTCCGTCAATACGTCCAAGATCAAGACCAAGCTTTCCAGCTGGAAGGACTTCTTCGAGATCGCCCAGACCGAAGCGGATGGCCGCGCCATGGTGCATGACTATCAGCTGACGACGATCGGCAGCGCGCTTGTCGCGCTCGGCTACGACTTCAATTCGATCAAAGCTGACGAGCTTGCCAAGGCAGAAGAGCTGCTGATCAAGGTCAAGCCGCATCTCTTCGCCATCAATTCCGACTATCAGCCGTCCATGCGCTCGACCGATGCATGGCTCACTATGTGCTGGACCAATGACGGGGCGCAGCTCAACCGCGACATGCCGGAACTTGCCTATGTCCTCGGCACCGACGGCGGTGAAATCTGGACCGATTATTATGCGATCCCGAAGGATGCGCCCAACAAGGCCGCAGGTTACGCGTTGCTCAACTACCTGATGGACCCACAGAATGCGGTGAAGGAGCATATCGCCAACGGCGCACCGACCACCGACAGCCGCGTCATCGCGCTGCTGCCCAAGGAGGTCACGTCGAACAAGATCGTCTATCCGGACGAGGCGGCGCTGACACCGCTGGAATTCGGCGCCGCCGTGACACTTACCGATCCGGGCCGCGCCGAACTGATGGCGCGCTTCAAGTCGGCGTAAGTCTATCCTGCATCCCGGCTTCCCCCCGCCCTGCAGCGGGGAAGCCGGTTCAGCTTCCTGATCCGGTGGATGAAGACCAAGCCATGCCCCTGCCCCACGCCACCAAACGGCGCCTGATCACCGCGGCCCTCGTCGGCCCGGCCAGTGTCTGGCTTTTCGTCTTCCTGGTGCTGCCCTTTATCGCGATCATCATCTTCGCCTTTGGCGAACGGGCGCCGGAAGGCGGCTATCAGGCGGCTTTTACCTTCGAACAGTTCGCCAATCTCGGCGCGCGCTCGGCGGCCTTCGTCAATACGCTGATCCTGGCGCCGATCGGTGCGGCAGCCTGCCTCATCGTTGCCTACCCGGTCGCCTATTATCTTGCGGTCAAGGCGAGCCCGCAGCGCCGGCTGCTGCTCGTCTCTCTTGTCGTCGTGCCCTTTTGGACCAGCCTTTTGGTGCGCACCTATGCCTGGATGTATCTGCTTGGTGCGCGCGGTATTCCGCACCTGCTCGAATTCGCCGGCATTGAAAATGTCAGGCTGATCAATACACCCGGCGCCGTGCTGCTTGGCATCGTCTACGGCTATCTGCCGCTGATGATCATGCCGATCTATGTGAGTCTCGAAAAACTGGATCGCCGATTGCTCGAAGCCTCGGCCGATCTCGGTGCTAAGCCGATCTCGACGTTTTTCGGCATCACTCTGCCGCTATCGCTTCCGGGCGTGATGACAGGCGTTGCGCTGGTCACGATCCTGCTTCTCGGGGAATATCTGATCCCGCAGCTACTCGGCGGCGGCAAGGTCTTCTTCATCGGCAATGCGCTTGTCGATCTCTTCCTGCAGTCGCGCAACTGGCCTTTCGGATCAGCGATTGCCGTCACACTGGTTGCGGTCGTTGTCATCGTGTTGCTTGTTGCCATGCGCATTGCCTGGCGCGTTGCCGGTACCCGGCAGGTGGATCTCATCTGATGCGCGCGCTCGTCACGTCCGTCTATCTGTTCCTCTATACGCCGATTGCGCTCGTCGTGCTTTTCTCCTTCAATGCGGGCCGCAATGCCAGCGAGTTCACCGGCTTTTCGACGCAATGGTATGGCCGGGCGCTGTCGAATACGTTCCTGATGGAAGCGCTGCGCAACAGCCTGATCATCGCGCTCACCAGCGCCGCGCTGGCAGCGATCTTCGGCACCATGGCTGCCATCGGTATGGAACGGCTCGGCGCCCGCACGCGCGCGGTCTTCGACGGGCTCTTTGCGGCGGCGATCGTCGTGCCGGGTGTTGTCATCGGCATCGCGACGCTTGTTGCCCTCGTCGAGGTCTTCGGCTTCATCAACCCCGTCATCGCCGCCCTCTGGCCGGGCGATCAGCCTCCGAAGCTCGCGCTCGGTTACGGCTCGATCATTGCCGCGCACGGGCTCTTCACCATGGCGCTGGTGACAATGATCGTGAAAGCACGTATCGCGAGCCTCGGACGTGATATCGTCGAGGCCTCCAGCGATCTCTATGCGACGCCATTCACAACATTCCGGCAAATCGTACTGCCGCAGATCATGCCGTCGATCCTGGCGGGGTTTCTGCTCGCCTTCACCTTTTCCTTTGACGATTTCATCATCGCCTTCTTCGTGGCCGGCTCGAACACGACGCTGCCGATCTATGTCTTCGCCTCCATTCGCCGCGGCGTGACGCCTGAAATCAATGCGATCGCGACGATGGTGCTCGTCGCCTCGCTCGTCCTTATTTTCATCGCGCGTTTCCTGATGCGTGAAAAGACAACGACAAACTAACCGGGGAAATGCCATGATATTGAGAGATCGCGTTGCTATCGTTACGGGCGCAGGCTCTGGCATCGGTCGGGCCGGCGCGCAGACCATGGCGCGCGAAGGCGCCCATGTCGTCGTTGCCGATATCAACTTGGCGAATGCCGAAGAGACGGTCGAGCTGATTGCCGAGGCCGGCGGAAGTGCCGAAAGCCTGGTGGTCGACGTCACCGACGACAGGGCGCTCCAAACCGGCATAGCCGACACTGCCGCACGCCTCGGCCGCATCGACATTCTGCACAATCACGCAGGCGCGCAGGTCTCCGGAAATCTCGAGCAGGTCGCCATCGATGGCTTCGACAAGTCCTGGAGCCTGAATGTGCGGGCGCATTTCATGGCGGCGCGTTTCGTCATGCCGATCATGAAGGAAGCCGGCAAAGGCGTCATCCTGAACACGTCCTCATCGTCAGGTGTGCTCTACGACCGCGAAATGATCGCCTATACGACGACCAAACATGCGGTCATCGCCATGACCCGGCAGATGGCCGGCGACTATGCAAAATTCGGCGTCCGCGTGAATGCGCTTTGCCCAGGATGGGTCGATACGCCGTTCAACGAACCGTTCATCGCCCAGATGGGCGGGCGGGACGCGATCGAATCCTATATCGCCGAGAAAGTGCCCCTCCGCCGCTGGGCTGACGTATCGGAGATTGCCGAGCCGATCCTGTTCCTGGTTTCGGACCGCTCGTCCTACATGACGGGGCAGATCCTCGTCGTCGACGGCGGTGAGACCGTCGTCTAGGCTGACGGAAACGTCAGTTGCACCTTGCAGGCTAGTGAACGATCACCGGCAATTTCAAAGGCTGTTACGGCCTCGTCAAGTGGAAGATTGTGGCTGATGATCGGCCGCACGTCGATCTTCCGGCGCGAGATCAGGTCGACAGCAACAGCGAATTCCTCGTGGAAGCGCTGCGTTCCATGGAGGTGCAACTCCTTGCCGACGATCGCGTTGAGAGGTATCGGCACATCCCCGGAGACGCCGACCTGGACGATGGTGCCACGCGGCCGGATGGAGGCAATCGCGCCATGGATAGCCGGAGCCGCCGCAGAACATTCAAACACAAGATCGAAATAACCCTTCCCGGCCTGGAATTCGCTAAGCGACGCTGCGCCCCTCGCCACATTGATCATTCGGCTCGCACCCATCGCCTTCGCTCGGGCAAGCGCTGCATCGGCGAGGTCAGTGACGACGATTTCGCTTGCCGCGAAATGGCTGGCGACTGCGACCATCAGCGAGCCGATCGGTCCGGCGCCGGTCACAAGAACTTTCTTGCCGGCAATTCCAGGCGCACGCGATGCGGCATGCAGACAGACGGACAGAGGCTCGCTGCACGCCGCTTCTGCAGGCGTCGTCGCAACTCCGACTTCAACGCATTGCCTTTCCGGCACCAACAGCCATTCGCGGAACATGCCCTGCTCATGCGGCAGGCGCATAGCGCTGCCCATGAAGCGCATCTCCAGGCAGTGGATCGGCATGCCGATCTTGCAATATTCGCACGCGCCGCAAGGCTGGCTCGGATTGACGGCAACCAGGGTGCCGGTTTTCAGCGTGACACCTTCACCTGCCAGTTCCACCGTTCCTGATGCTTCGTGGCCTGGTATCATCGGCTCACGGACCCTAACCGGACCGAAGCCGCCATCCTGATAATAGTGCAGGTCGGAGCCGCAGATGCCTGCGGCCGCCATTTTCAAA
The DNA here is from genome assembly GCF_014195325.1 of Rhizobium sp. BK650. Lineage (GTDB taxonomy): Bacteria > Pseudomonadota > Alphaproteobacteria > Rhizobiales > Rhizobiaceae > Rhizobium. Next base: position 112,815 of record NZ_JACIBK010000005.1, read on the forward strand.
AGCACCTCGCCCGGACCGGGAGCTGCAACCGGAGCCGTCTCGATCCGCAGATCTTTCTTTGCATAAAGCCGTGCCAAACGGGTCTGCATCATATCCTCCTACTTGCGATCTGTAGGAACGGAGCTGATGAGGATCAATCCGTTCACATAGTCAGGACAGAGTACCATGGCTATAGATCCTACAGCGGTTCCATGCGGCATTCCCCGTGTCGCTGCATCCGCCGTCTCCTGGTCTGTGCCGTCGGCGAGGAAGGCTCGTCGGCAGAAATCCTCAATCGATGCCAGAGGTGCCAGGCAACCACTGTGGTTTTTGCCGTCGCTCGTCACAGACTTTAAATCCGTTGATGGGGATCGTCTGCAGATTCTAGCGCGACGACGAGAAGATTCGATGGCCGGATCGCGCTCGAGCCACACTTCATCCAAACGTAAAATGTCACAGCCTGCCGAGCGACAAGCGGAACTGCCGGGGTGTCGTGCCGGTCCGCTGCTTGAAGATGTCGTAGAACCGGCTGCTGGAGCCGAAGCCGCAGTCGAGGGCAATCTGCAGGATCGAATCCTCCGTTTCCGCCAGCCGCTGCATCGCTCGCGCGAGGCGATAGCGTGTCAGATATTCCATTACCGAAATGCCAAGCACATCGCGAAACGCCCGGTTGGCAGTGGTTGGATGGACATTGGCGCGCCTTCCAAGATCCGCAAGGCTGAGCGGTTCGCAAAAATGCCGGTTGATCAGGTCGGTCAGCACCTCTGAGTGGCGGATGGCGGGACTTACCGGCGTCGCAGCGGCTGCAACGGACGAGCCCCGATTGTCGGCGTGATCGAGGATGAGCCTGCGCACCTTAAGCTTAACCTCTTCGGCGACCAGCTGACACCGGACGGGATCACCCCTAACCCATTCCTCGGCCCAGGCAGAAACGGTGAGCGGCGTCTCCTCCCGGCAGCGCGGTTCGACCACGAAGGCGCCCTGCATGATCGCCTGTCTCGCCTTCTTGTCGATGGAAAGCGCAAGAAAGTCGACGAGCGGAAGGTAGATGCAGATGAGCGGCGCCTGCGGCGTTACCACGATTGTCTGGTGGGGGATAGCCGCCCAGAAGAGGACAAGACGCCCGGCTTCGACCCGCTCCTGCCGACCATTGAAGAGGTAGGTCATCGCCCCATCGAGAAGCAGATTGATCTCGACATGATCGTGCCAGTGCGCTGCACTCATGGCATCGGCCGTGTGGCATTCGATCAGGAAGCTCCGCGGCGATCCGGCCCACTCGGCGCTCTTGCTGAAATGATCGTCCCTCATGCATCCAACGCTTCGATCCGGGAATATTCGCTTCAATAGCAGGAAGAAAATCTGATTTGGAAGAGGCACCAGTATGACACTTTTAGTTTGTGGGAGACCGAAATGCCGAAGATTTGCCTCGTGGGCGCGGGCAGCACCGTTTTTGCGCAGAACATTCTGGGGGATGTGCTCTCCACACCCTCTGGCAGCGATTATGTGATCAGCCTGTTTGACATCGACCCGGAGCGGTTGAAGACATCGGAAATCGTCGCACGCCGCATCTGCGAGGCGCTCGACCTGAAGAAAGTCAGGGTCGAGGCAACCCTCGATCGCCGTGCGGCACTGCGCGCATCGGATTTCGTCATTCTGATGATGCAGGTCGGCGGCTACAAGCCTGCGACGGTAATAGATTTCGACGTGCCGAAGCGATACGGGCTGCGGCAGACCATCGCCGATACGCTCGGCATCGGCGGGATCTTCCGCGGGCTTCGCACCATTCCGGTGCTGGAGGCGATCTGCCGCGACATGGAAGAAGTCTGCCCCGACGCACTGCTGATGCAATATGTCAATCCGATGGCGATCAATTGCTGGGCGATCAAGGAGCTGGCACCGACTATCCGTACGGTCGGCCTTTGCCATAGCGTACAGCATACCGCCGCCCATCTTGCCTCCTGCCTTGGCGAAGACGTTGCAGACATCAACTACATTTCGGCTGGCATCAATCATGTTGCCTTCTTCCTGAAATACGAGAAGCTGCATGCCGATGGCCGGCGCGAAGATCTCTATCCCCGCCTGAAGGCTCTCGCCGGCGAGGGGCGCGTGCCGGACGACGACCGGGTGCGCTTCGATGTGTTGAAGCGGCTCGGCCATTTCGTGACGGAATCGAGCGAGCATTTCTCCGAATATACCTCCTGGTACATCAAGGACCGCCGTCCCGAACTCATCGACAAGCTCAACATCCCCCTCGACGAATATATCAGCCGCTGTGAGCGGCAAATTTCCGAATGGCACGCGCTGCGCCGCGATCTCGAAGGCGACAAGCCGATCGAGGTCTGCCGCAGCAATGAATATGCCGCAGGCATTATCAACGCTGCTGTCACAGGTAATTGCGCATTGATCTACGGCAACGTTCCCAACAATGGCCTGATCGAGAATTTGCCACCCGAATGTATCGTCGAAGTGCCCTGCCATGTGGACCGCAACGGCATCCAGCCGACCCGCATCGGCAGAATTCCCTCGCAGCTTGCCGCGGTCATGAAGCTCAGTGTCTCGGTCCAAGAACTGACCGTGGAAGCGGCGCTGACAGGCAAGCGCGATCGCATCTATCAGGCCGCACTGCTTGATCCGCATACATCGGCAGAACTCTCGCCCGATGAGATCTGGGGCTTGGTCGACGACCTGATCGAAGCCCACGGCGATCTGCTGCAGAAATACCACTGAAGCTGTCGGAGCCCGGACCGCCAGAACCCTACTCTCCAAGAAGCACGCCATCCCTCAGGGAGGCGTGCTTTTGTTTTCAAGGGCCTTTGAGGTCTTCAAGAAAATCATAAACGATCAGAATCTTGATTGACATTGATCGGATTGAGTGGGAACCTTGACGGAAATAGATGATAAGCAGCAGGGGCAATCCGTGAATCAGACTGGCGGGGTGAAAACTGACCGGCTCGATGCCATCCGCAGCCATCTTTACGCGAACGGCTTTTCGACCATTCAGGATCTGGCCGATGCCGTCGGCGCTTCGCTCGCGACAGTCCGGCGCGACCTGCAGGTTCTTGAGCAAGACGGCGCGATCGACAGGGTGCATGGCGGGGCCCGCATCGCCGAAGGTTCTTCAGTCGAACTGGCCTTTCAGGAGCGTGAAAAGCGCCATCTTTCGGCCAAGCGCGCGATCGCCAACGCCGCCTATGAAAAGCTTCTGCCGCGAACGGCGATTTTTCTCGATGCCGGCACGACGGTCCTTCAGCTCGCAAAGCTGATCCGCATCAATCCGATGCCGTTGCGCATCTTCACCAACGGCCTAATTGTCGCTCAGGAGTTTCTCAACATTCCGCACCTCGAAGTGGTGCTTCTCGGCGGTCATCTGCGCAGCGAAAACGCCTCACTCGTCGGTCCGCAGGCTGAAGCGATGCTGGAAACGATCTGGTTCGATCAGCTCTTTCTGGGTGCCAGCGCCATCAGCCCCGACGGCGCGATTTATAGCGTGGATAGCGCTGAAGCCAGCCTCAACCGGCGCATGCTTGCCCGCTCGGCCAATGGCTATGTGCTCGCCGACTCCTCGAAATTCGGGACCATGGCGACCTATAGGGTTGCGCCGCTCAATGCTGCAAAGCTCATCACGGACAAGGGCCTGACAGCGCAATGGCGCACAGAGCTTATCAATTTCGGAGTCGATGCGACCTATGCCGAGCTCGGAGCAAAAGAATGAGCGACGAGCTGATCCTTGGCATCGATGGTGGCGGCAGCAAAGTGCTCATCGCATTGGCGGACAAAAGGGGCCGCATTTTGCGCACCGCGCTCGGCGGCGGCGTCAATCCAATGGACAATCCCGACTGGCGCCAGGAGCTGGAGCGGCATATCGAACCGTTCCGCAATGAGCCGGGACTGGCCGCCATCGGCGCTGGCTTGCCAGCGTATGGCGAAGTCACCCATCTCTCCACACTTCAGAAGCAATGTGTCGATGATGCCTTCCCCGCTATCCGCAGGGTCGTCCTGAATGACGTCGATGCCGCTCATCTCGGCGCCTTTACCGGCCGGCCTGGTATTCTCGTCCTGTCGGGAACCGGTTCCATGTCCTGGGCACGTAACAGCGCAGGTGCGGCCGCGCGCGTCGGCGGTTGGGGCGATGTGATCGGCGACGAGGGCAGCAGCTACTGGATTGGTCGCGCAGCATTGCACCTTATCAGCCAGAGCCTTGATGGACGCGCCAAATCGACCGCGCTGACGAAAGCGATCTATGATCACCTCGAGCTCGACATGTCCGATCCGATCAACGCGCTCGGCAGCTGGATCGATGAGCTCGCACGGCCGCGCGCCGGTATTGCTGCGCTCTCGAGCCTCGTCAACCGAATTGCCCAACAGGGTGACGAAGCCGCAATCGGTCTGATTGAAGAGGCAGCCGACGAGCTTGCCAAGCATCACCAAGCGATATCAGGCCATTGCGAGACCGGCACCGACTGGACCTATGCGGGCGGCACCTTTTCCAGCCGTCTCCTGCTCGAGGCAGTCGAGCGGCGGATCGGTCGGCGAGCGATCGCACCCGTACTTCCTCCCATTGGCGGCGCGCTTCTGGCTGCTGCCCAACTTCTCGACTGGCCGCTGGACGAGGGCTGGTTCGGGCAAATCGCGGTCGAGGCAGAAGCCGTGATCGCACGATCAAGACAATGACTGTCAACGATAAAGAAGGATGGGAACATGCGTAAATTCATATTGCCTTTGCTTGCCTCAGCCGCCCTTGTGATTGCCCTGCCTGCTTTGGCGGACGACGCCAAGCCGCTTGCCGGCCAGTCGATCACGGTGCTCATGCCGTCGCCGCAGGGCGCCACGGTGGCGGCAGATTTCGAAGCCGAGACCGGTATTCATGTCGATCTCCAGACGCTCTCCTGGGATGACATCCGTCCGAAGCTGGTAACGGCGCTGGTCGCCGGCACGGCGCCGGCCGATGTTACCGAATTCGACTGGTCGTGGACGGGACAATTCAGTGCCGCAGGCTGGTACATGCCGCTGAACGACGTGATCGACAAGGATACTGTCGCTGACATCGGCGTCGCCAAGATCTTCACCGTCGACGGCCAGTTGCTCGGCGTGCCTTACACGAACGACTTCCGCGTCATGCTCGTCAACAAGAAGCATTTCACGGACGCAGGCGTTACCGAGACACCGAAGACGCTTGACGCGTTGGTCGCTGCGGCAAAGAAGATCAAGGAAAAGGGCATCTCCACCTATCCGATCGGCCTGCCGCTCTCGGCGACGGAAGGTGCCTCAACCAGCTGGTATCTGCTGACCAAGGCTTTTGGCGGCGAACTCTTCGACAAGGACTTCAAGCCGCTTTTCCTCACCCCCGATTCAGCCGGCTATAAGGCGCTCGCCTTCGAACTCAAGCTGCTGAAAGACGGCCTTGTCGATCCTGCCTCGACCGGCCTCAAGGATAGTCAGATCAACGAGAGCATGTTCTCTCAGGGGCTGACCAGCATCATGATCTCGGGCGAACCCGGCCGCCTGGGTCAGATGAACGACCCGAAGCAGTCCAAGGTCGCTGGCCAAGTGGAAGCGATCCTCGTGCCGACCGAAAGCGGCCAGACCCGCAGCTTCGGCCTTCCGGAAGCGCTTGCTATTCCGAACGTGTCGCAGAACAAGGAAGCCGCGGTCGCCTTCGTCAAATGGTTCACCAGCAAGGAGTTCCAGAAGAAGAATGCGGCAAACGGTTTTCTGCCCACGCGCACTTCCGCTCTCTCCGAGCTTAACACGGAAGGCAAGCTGACGAGCGGCGACGCACTTGTGGCGCAGTCCAAGACCGTCGAGCCGCTGTTTCAGCAGGGAACGCCGCCGTGGTACCCGCAGTTTTCGAGCGCGGTGAACACGGCGATCAACAGCGCGGCGAAAGACCAGATCAGCGTTGATCAGGCCATGCAGGCCATCGCCGATGCCGCCAAGCAGGCGATGGCGCAATGACGACAGTCACCGCCGAAGGTGTCGCAGCCAAGCGGAGTGTCGGCCTCAACGCCGACACCATGCTCGGTCTGCTGCTGGTGCTGCCGATCCTTGTGACGATGGCAGCGCTGGTCTTTTATCCGATGGGCCGGACTGTCTGGGACTCGCTGCACCGGGTCAATCCGATGCAGGCGGGCACCCCCTTTGTCGGATTGGAAAATTACGCGCGTATGCTGTCGGACGGACAGCTGGCGACGACCTGGACGAATACGCTCATCTACGTCATCCTTGCCGTCATTGCCGAAACCGTCTTCGGCGTGCTTGCCGCAGCCCTTATCAATCAGGTGAAGGTCGGGCGGCAATGGGTGCTGGCGGCCGTCATTCTACCCTGGGCGCTTCCCGGTGTCGTCAATTCCGTCATCTGGCTGTGGATCTATCAACCCGGTGCCGGCCTGTTGAACGGCATTCTCGTTGCACTCGGCCTGCCCTTCGAAAACCATGTCTGGTTCAATGACCGGACGAGCGCGATCATCGCGGTGACCGTGGTGCATGTCTGGCGGATGATGCCGCTGACGATCGTGATCGTGTTAGCCGCCATGCAGAGCATTCCCGCGCATCTCTATGAGGCTGCCCGTATCGACGGCGCGACGCGCGTACAGATGTTCAGCCTGGTCACGCTTCCGCTTGTGCGCAGCGCCATTGCAGTTGCGATGACGAATGCGACCGTTAACGCCTTCAACCTCTTCGACGAGGCTTGGGTGCTTGCCGGATCGAGCCTCGAAACACGACCGATCCTCGTGCAGATCTATCTCGAGACGTTCCAGAACCTCCGTTTCTCCTACGGAATGGCACTGTCTGTCGTCATCACGCTGGTCTCGCTGCTCGTCTCGCTTGTCTACGTTCTCCGCGTCTATCGCAACACACGGTTCGACTGATGAAACCAACCATCTTCTATCGCCTGATGATCTGGGCGGGTCTCGCCGCGCTGTTGATCTGGTCGCTTGGCCCTATCTATTGGACGCTCGCAAGTTCCGTGACGCCGACGGATGATTTCTCCACGCGGCCGATCCGTTTCTTCCCGCAGCATTTCACGCTCGACCATTATTCGCGCCTGCTCGGCCTCAATCTCTCGCGGATCGGCGGGGTGGAGGTGTGGAAGCAGTTCCGCGCAGCGCTGCTCAACAGCGTGATCACGTCTGCGGCTGCCACGGCTTTCTGCGTCGCGATCTCGGCGCTCGGCGCCTATGCCTTCACCAGGATGCGCTTTCCTGGGCGTCACCTTCTATTTGGCGCTGTCGTTGCAACCCTGGCCATCCCTGCCTATGCAGTGCTGATCCCGCTCTATCAGATCATGATCAAGATGCATCTGGTCGATACCTATGTTGGCGTCTCGCTGATCTATGTCTCGGCCTTTCTGCCACTCTCACTTTGGCTGCTGCGCAGTGTTTTCGAGCAGCTTCCAATTGCGCTCGAGGAGGCCGCACAGCTCGATGGCGCCGGCCGCCTGTTCATCTTCTTCTTCATCGTGCTGCCGCTCGCCGGCCCCGGCCTGACGGCGGCCGCCATCCTCACCTTCCTGGGTGCCTGGGGCCAGTACCTCGTGCCACTCATCTTCTCGCCGCAAGCGACGAAACCCCTGACGGTTCTCATCCCCGAATTCGTCACCAAAAATTTCATCGACTACGGGCTGATCACGGCAAGCGGATCGATCGCAATCGTCATCCCTGCCCTCGTCGTCATCTTCCTCAACCGGTACCTCGTCAGCGGACTGCTGGCTGGTTCGGTCAAATAATCGGAGACATCATGAACACGACCGAAAAGGTAATCTTCGAGCAGTTCCCTTACTGGGAAAAGGCTATCGGCTCGAATCCGGCAAGCGGCAGGGCAGACGATCTCCTCGTCTTCGTCGGCTGCGGCACCTCCTTCAACCTTGCTCTGTCTCTTGCCGCCTATGCCAACAGCTTGAAGCGCAAGGCGATTGCGGTGCCTGGCGCAGAATGGCTCAACCGCCCCTCCTATTTCTGGCCGGAATGGCAGAAGACCCATGTGGTCGCGCTCTCACGCTCCGGCGAAACGACGGAAACGGTCGCTGCGGCCAAGGCAAGCCGCGCTGCCGGCGCGTTCGTCACTGCCGTGACGGTCGAGGCCGAAAGCGCGCTTGCAAAGAACTGTGACCAGCTGATCTGCTCGCCAACCCATCCGGAGGAAGGCATCGTCATGACGGTGTCGGCAAGCCTCATGGTCTTGCTCAGCCTTCAGATGATCGGTCAGGCGGTGCCGCTCTCAGTCGTGACATCGGCACGTCAGCTTGCAAATGCGCTCGATGCCGCCCTGCCCGATATCATTGCCGACCGCTCGCACTTCGTCTTTCTCGGCGGCGGCCCGCTTTTCGGCATCGCGCTCGAAGGTGCGCTCAAGCTGATGGAAATGAGCCAGTTGATGACGCAGGCGTTTCATCCACTCGAATACCGCCATGGACCGATCAGCCTCGTCGACCAGAAGACAGTCGCTATCATGCTCTACAGCTCCGATCAGAAGGCTGCCGAAGCCAAGCTGGTCGGCGAGTTGCGCGAAAAAGGCGCCGTGGTCATCGGCTTCGGTGGCCCAGGCGATCTGGAGCTTCCCGTTGATGCCGATCTGTCGCTCGCCGGCCTTATCGTTCTGCCGGCGCTGCAGATTCTCGGCGAACGCGCGGCACAATTGCGACAAATTGATACCGTCTCGCCACGTCATCTCACCAAGGTCGTGACACTGGTATGAGCGCGTCACTCGATCGCAACCGCAAGATCGCCCTGGCGAAGCTTTTCGGCGAAAGAGGTCTGCCTCTGCCGCGCGGCATTACGTCGGTCTGTTGCGCCCATCCGCTGGTCATCGAGGCGACGTTGCGTCGGGCCGCCCTGCACAATGACGTCGTCCTGATCGAGGCAACCTGCAATCAGGTCAATCAGGACGGCGGCTATACCGGCATGACGCCTGCAGACTTCCGGGCCTTCATCGAGCGTATCGCGGCGAACGTCGGTTTTCCCGTCGACCACATCATTCTCGGCGGCGACCACCTCGGCCCCAACCCGTGGCGAAAGCTCGCTGCCGAGGACGCGTTGGCACGCGCCGAAACTATGGTGACGGCATATGTGGAAGCCGGCTTCGAAAAGCTGCATCTCGACACGTCGATGGGCTGCGCCGGCGAGCCTGTGGCCCTTGCCGACGAGTTGACCGCGGAAAGGGCGGCACGTCTGGCACGGGCCGCCGAAGTCGCTGCCCGTCGCAGCGGCCGTCGTCTGCCGGTCTATATTATCGGTACCGAAGTGCCGCCCCCCGGCGGAGCGAGCCACGCACTGGAAGAGCTGGAGATCACGCGGCGGGACGCAGCGTTGAGGACGTTTGACATCCATCGTCAGGCTTTTACCGAGGGTGGGGTCGGTTCCGCCCTGGAACGAGTAATCGCCATCGTCGTGCAGCCGGGTGTGGAGTTCGGCAATGCTAACGTCGCGCTCTACAAGCCCGAGCGCGCGCAGACGCTGATATCCGCGCTCGACGAGATGAACGGTCTGCTCTTCGAAGCCCATTCCACCGATTACCAGCCGGCCAACTCGCTGGCATCTCTGGTCGACGGCGGGTTTTCGATCCTCAAGGTCGGGCCTGGCCTGACCTTTGCATTGCGCGAGGCGCTCTATGGTCTCGATGCAATCGCCGCCACGCTCGCCGGCGGCAAGGAAGCCGGCGGGCTAGTGACGACGATGGAAGAGATCATGGTTGCCGAACCTGGACATTGGGCCGGTCACTATGGCGGCACGGAAAACGAGCAGCGCCTGCAGCGACACTTCAGTTATAGCGACCGCATCCGCTATTACTGGCCGGACGCGCGCTCTGCCACGGCGGTCGACAAATTGTTCGCGCAGCTGCCCGACGAGATCCCGGAAACGCTGATCAGTCAGCATCTTGCCCGTCTCTATCCCGATGTGGTGGAGAAACGCCTGGCACCAAAGCCCCGCGATCTTTGCCTTGCCGCCATCGATGCGGCACTTGCACCTTACGCCGCCGCGACAGCGCCTCGGTAGAAGGCATGTCGCATGTCGCTCCCATTGGGCGACCGCAGATCCGAAACCAGATTTTCAGCCGGAGACAATGATGGCGTCCGTTAGCGTGGCAAATGTCCGCAAGAACTATGGTCACTTCGAGGTGCTGCACGGGGTCGACATCGACATCCGCGATGGGGAATTCGTCATCCTCGTAGGCCCCTCCGGCTGCGGAAAGTCGACCTTGTTGCGCATGATCGCGGGGTTGGAAGAGATCTCCGGCGGCAATGTCTCCATCGGCAGTAAGGTGGTCAACAATGTCGCGCCGAAAGAGCGCGATATTGCCATGGTCTTTCAGTCCTATGCGCTTTACCCGCATATGACGGTCGAGGCGAATATGGGATTTTCGCTGCGGCTTGCGAAAGCCCCGAAAGACCAGATCAAGACGCGCGTGCACGATGCTGCGCAGACCCTCGGCCTTCAACATCTCCTCGACCGGTACCCGAGGAATCTCTCCGGCGGCCAGCGCCAGCGTGTCGCCATGGGTCGCGCCATCGTCCGCCAGCCGCAGGTCTTCCTCTTCGACGAACCGCTCTCCAATCTCGATGCCAAACTTCGCGTGCAGATGCGCTCTGAGATCAAGCAACTTCACCAGCGGCTGAAGACGACGACCATCTATGTCACGCACGATCAGATCGAAGCCATGACCATGGCGGACCGTATTGTCGTCATGCGCGACGGCTATGTCGAGCAGATCGGCTCACCGCTCGATCTTTACGACCGCCCGGCCAATCTCTTCGTCGCCGGCTTTATCGGTTCACCAGGCATGAATGTCATCAAGGGCCGGATCAGCGCTACCGGACCACTTGAATTCATCGCCAACGGCGGAGCCAGGCTGCCGCTGCCCGAAAATGCCGCGCCGGCGCGAGGCGCGGAGGTGATCTACGGCATCCGTCCAGAGCATCTGATTGTCAGTCAGGATGGTGTGAGCGCCGAGGTGGTCGTGGTCGAGCCCACCGGAGCCGAAACCCAGATCAATGCCAGGCTCGGCTCGGATGCGCTTGTTGCCACGGTGCGGGAGCGGCTTTCGCTTCAGGCCGGCGATGCCGTCCAGGTGGCACCGGATCTCAGCAAATTGCATCTTTTCGACGCCCGGACGGAAAAGCGCCTGCCGATCGACTAGCAGCCGCTTGCGCTACCGACTATCGGCGAAACCCAGCAGGCTAAGTCCGAGCGCAATGAAAGGTGATATCATACGATAGTTCAACGTCGCGGCTTGTGGTCGTCTTTAAAAGACGAGCACGTGTCTGAACCTAGTCAAGGTTGCTGTTGCGGTTGTCGTCAACAAGATATATCTCGGAAATGCTACTCGAAATTGTCTCTCTCACCATCATTGAAGCCATACTCCCAACCGATCACCTCCCGGAGCGATCGAATGCATCTCCAGCCGCAACACCGGATCTATGTCTGCTTCTTTCTCTTCGCCATTTCCATGGGAGCGCTGCTTTCGCGCCTGCCCGACCTTCAGGACACTTTGGGCGTCAACAAATCCGAACTCGGCCTGACGCTGATCGGCGCGGCGATCGGGGCACTGATTTCCCTGACCTTCGCGTCCCCGCTGATTGCAAAGTTCGGCGCGCGCAGGACGGCATTTCTAACGGTGCTTGGCACGTCGGCGCTGCTGGCAACGATCCCCTCGGTCAACGCCGCCTGGTTGGTTTTCTTCATCCTTTCCTGTGAGGGCCTGCTGGCGGGTGCGCTGGAGATCAATCTCAATGTCGAGATCGACCGCATTGAAGCTCAGCTCGGTCGGGGGGTGATGAACAGGGCGCATGGCTTCTGGAGCCTTGGTTTCTTTCTGACCGCGCTCGTTGGCTCGGCCGTTCGTCAGGCCGGCATGCCCATGCAGCTCCATCTGGCGCTGACATTCACCTTCGTCTTGATCGTCGGTACGGCCGTCATCTCGGGTATTAAGAATGCGCCGTCCCGTCCCGGAGTTGAGCATGTAGGAGGTCCAAGCGTAGCATTGCCGACATGGGGACTGATGCCACTTTGCATCATCGGCATTGCCGCCTTTCTGGTGGAGGGTGCCGGCATCGACTGGTCAGCCATTTACATGCGCGACGCCTTCGCGGTCGAGCCTTTCGTCGGCGGCCTCGGACTAACTCTTTTTACGTTCTTCATGGCTCTCGCCCGCCTATTCGTCGATCCTCTGGTCGACCGATTTGGTGCGCGTGCGGTCGCGACCTTTCTGCTGGTTCTCTCCATTGCAGGCCTCTGCGCCGTCTGGCTCGCGCCCTACCCCTATGTCGCACTGTTCGGCTTCGCACTGATGGGCGCCGGCTGCAGTGCGGTCTATCCGCTCGCTGTCTCCGCAGCGGCGCAGCGGACAGATCGCCCAGCCCATCTGAATGTTGCAGCGCTCGGGCAGATGTCCTTCGTCGTCTTCTTCCTGGCGCCGCCGCTGCTCGGCTTTGTTGCCGAGCATGCCGGCATCAGGGTTGCTTATCTCGTCTGCTTGCCAATTATCATTGCAGCTTTGTGCCTCATAAAAGCGCTGAAGCCGCGTGGCGCTGACGCCAAAGTTGGGATCGGGAGCGAAGGCAATCAGGCAGCCCGGGTATAAATGATCGGCTAGCGGTTGATCTCAGCCCCGGTCGGATTAGCCAGCAGAGCGGCGAACCACAAGCCTACAGGGCAATCGCTCAATACCGGGCGCGACCATCTCGCCTTTCGACAGGCCGAGGATTGCAAGTCCCGCCCGGTGGCCGAGCTCCTTCAGCTCCATATCGACGGTCGTGAGCGGCGGACGCGTCTGCCGTGAGACGACCTCCCAATTGTCGAAACCGACGACAGCCACGTCGCCAGGGATCGAAATATCTCTGTCACGCAATGCATCGATGACGCCACGCGCTATCTCGTCGCTGCCGCAAAATATTCCATCCGGTCTCGGTCCGGGTCGTGAGTAAACCATTTCAATCGCAGCATGGCCCCACTCTTCGGACCAGTCGCCGAACATGACCTCGGCCATCGGCCCCACGAGCTCCCGATAGGCCTCGGCGCGAATACAGGCGGCACGATAGTTTACCTCACCGGTAACGTGGAGGATGCGTGACCGGCCGAAGCGCTGAAGATGTTGGACCGCCAACCGCGCTCCCTGAGCGTCGTCGGGATGAAAGCTCACGCTATCGGCTGGCCCCTGCGCGAAGACATAGACAACCGGAATACCGAGCTCGGTCAGTTCCGGCGGCGGCTCCATATCGATACGCGTTGCGGTGAAGATAATACCGTCGACCTGCCGGTCCCGTAAAGCTTCAAGATGAAGTCTCGCCAGCCTCGGATCATTGTTGGTGGCGCAGAGAAAGAGCGAGACGCCATGATCGACCAGCACTTCCGATACACCCGCCGCCATCGGCAGCGTCAGGCGTCCATAAGTATCGTTGGTCAGCATGCCGATCGCATGGCTGCGCTTGGTTAACAACCCACGCGCGAGAGCGTTCGGACGAAATCCGATCTCTTCTGCCACCCGTCTTACTTTTTCGCGCGTCTCAGCATTGGTGCGGCCGGTACCATTCAACGCGTTCGAAGCCGTCGAAATACTCACCCCTGCAGCTTTCGCCACGTCTCGTATCGTATACCGCCCGCTACCGAATTCTTTCAAATCACACCTTTTCAACTGGTTTGTTAAAACCTTTTAGCAGAAATAATTCAGCTGCTAAAAGGTTTTAACAAAAAGATCACCGCTTAGTGGATACAGCCTGTCGACACGAAAAATTTTCTCATTTAACGTCCGTTCCTGTCGCGAGGCAGAGGAGCCTCACATAAGAGAAGGGGAACCCGCATGCTAGATCTGAAAACCACCATTGCCGCTGTCGCGCTGCTGGCGAGCTCTTCTCTCGCCAGCGCCGAGGAGATCACGCTATGGGTGCGGACGTCTTCGGGCGCCGTGCTTCAGGGCCTGGCCGAAAAGTACAATGCTTCGCATTCCGACAAGGTTAACGTGACCCAGATCACAGCCGAGCAGATGGTTCCGAAGCTCGGTGCCGCGATTGCCGGCGGTGCGGCCCCTGATGGCGCGGTCCTCGACCTGATCTACCTGCCGACCTTTGCGGCCAATGACAGTCTTGAGGACATCAGCGATTTCGTCAAGGACCTGCCATACTCCGCAGCATTGAGCCCGTCGCATATCCGCCTTGCCACCTATGACGGCAAGATCTACGGGGTGCCGGCCCTGCCTGATGCCTCGATCATCGCCTACAATACCGACCTCTTCAAGAAAGCCGGCCTCGACCCGAACAAGGCACCGGCATCGCTTGAAGAGATCGCCGCCGATGCGAAGAAAATCCATTCGCTCGGAAAGGAAACCTACGGCTTCTACTTCGTTGCCAATTCCGGCAGCTGGTTGATTTACGACTTCCTGCCGCACCTCTGGGCTGCCAATGCCGATGTGCTCTCCGATGACGGCCGCACCGCCACTGTCGACGCGCCAGCGCTACGCGACACCATCACCGCCTATCGAGATATGTGGAAGGAAGGCGCCATCCATCCAACCTCGCGATCGGGCAACGGCAACAATGCTGTGGAAGCTTTCGCCTCCGGCAAGGTCGGCATCCTCATGACTGGCTCCTACATCGTCAACCTGCTGACCAGCAAATATCCCGACGTGAAGTTCGCAGTTGCCCCGATTCCGGGAACCAAGGGCGGCGCATCGAGCTTTGCGGGTGGCGACACCATGGCGCTGATCAAGGGGATCAGCGAGGAAAAGAAGAAGGTCGCGCTCGACTTCGTGAAATTCTACATGGAGCCCGAGCAGCAGGTCTATATCACACAGGAATCGGGAATGCCCTCGCGCACGGACCTTGCTAAGGAAGCCTATGCCAAGTTCGACCCGCGCAATCTCGTCGCCTATGACATTCTCGCTAAGGCGCGCACCCCCTACACTTTTTCCTCCGACGAGCTCTTCGTCAGCCGCACCGGTCCGTTCCTCAACCTGATTCAGGGGGCGATCTTCGGCGACGACGTCGATGGTTCGATCAAGAAGGCGCAGGACGACTTCACCAAGATCCTCGACCGTACCAATCCGTAACCACACGCGAACCGGGGCGGTCTTCTGCCCCGTTTCCTCCGGGTTGCCAACGCGCGGTCTTGAAATCTTCGAGGAAAACTAGTGGTCGACACGCAGACAACGCATCTCAAACAGCCGTTTTCGGGAGAGCCGGAGCCGAAGGGCTGGCTGGGATTGGCCTTCATCCTGCCCGGCTTCCTCTTCATCCTGGTGCTGTTTCTCGTCCCGCTCGCCATGACCATTTGGATGAGTTTCTACAACTGGCCACTGCTCGGCCGGAAAAAGTTCATCGGCTTTGCCAATTACAGCGAACTTTTTGGCGACATGCAGCTTTGGCATTCGCTGGGCTTTACGATGCTCTATACCGTGCTGGTAACGGCGGCGATCTTCGCGGTGGCCTTCCCGCTGGCACTGCTCGTCGATCGCCCGCTGCGCTCGGCCGGCTTCTTCCGAACAATTTTCTTCATGCCTGTGGTCATCGGCTTTGGTGCCGCTTCCACGCTCTGGATGTGGCTGCTCAATCCGGATAGCGGCGTCTTCGCACAGGTTTTGCGGGGCATCGGCCTGATCGATTCTGCGCCGCGCCCGCTCGAGAGTTTCTGGCCGGCGCTCGCGGTCATCATTCTCATGGTTGTCTGGAAGACTTCGGGTTTTACCATGGTTATTCTACTGACCGGCCTGCAAGGGATCTCCAACGATGTCATCGAAGCCGCCAAGATCGACGGCGCAAGCGTCTTCAGCCGCTTTCGCCGCATTACCCTGCCGCTGATGCGCAATTCGCTGGTGCTTGCGCTGGTGCTCAATATTACCTCCTCTATGCTCGCCTTCGACCAGTTCTTCATCATCACCCAGGGCGGCCCGGAAAACAGCACGATCTCGGCGGTGTTTTCCATCTACCTTGCGTCCTTCTCGTCCTACCGGCTCGGCTATGGTTCGGCGCTCTCCTTCGCCCTGTTGATCGTCCTGGTCGCCGTCAGCGCCATTCAGTTCGTGCTGCTGCGTGAGCGTCCGGAGGAAGGCTGATGACCCAGCTAAGAACAAGTCCCAACCCGTGCGGTGGCCAGACGAGCTACCTGCTGTTCCTGCTCGCATCGATCCTGTTTTCGATCTTCTTCATCATGCCGATCGTCTGGTCGCTCGCGAACTCGTTCAAGCCGGCGGCCGAAGCCCTCGCCAATCCCGCCGCATTGTTTTCCAAGACATTCTCGCTGGAGAATTACCGACGGCTCGAGAATGTCGGCGCCGGCTGGTATGTCTACGCCGCAAATTCCGTGATGATCGCGATCGGCACAGTCGTGCTGACGGTCGTCGTCTCGGTGCCGGCGGGTTACGGCTTCTCGAAGTTCAAGTTTCCCGGCCAATCGATCCTCTTCGTGCTGATCATGGCGACCATGATGATCCCGTTCCAGTCGATCCTCACACCGCTCTTCCTGATCCTGAAGCTGCTCGGATTGCAGAACAGCCTGGTCGGCCTAGTGCTGATCTACGTCACCTTCCAACTGCCCTTCTCCGTCTTCATGATGCGCAATGCCTTCGACGCGGTGCCGAAGGCACTGATCGAGGCGGCGCGCATCGACGGCGCTTCGCAGGCGACGATCCTGCGCCGTATCATGCTGCCGATTGCATTGCCCGGTGTCGCGACGGTGGCGATGTTTGCCTTCCTCAACTCGTGGAACGAGTTTCTCGCCGCCCTGATCTTCCTGTCTGACCAGAACAAATTCACGCTGCCGATCATGCTGGTGAACGTGTCTTCTGGGCTCTACGGCATCATCGATTGGGGCGCGTTGCAGGCCGGTATTGCGGTCACCATGATCCCCTGCATCATCCTCTTCCTTCTTCTGCAACGCTACTATGTGCGCGGCCTGACGGCCGGCGCCGTGAAATGAGACGCGACCCGTTCGCTCAAGGAGTTTTCATGCCCAATGCCCAGAAATCCCCGTCACGAACCCCGATCGAGCGTTACGTGCCGGCCGACCACTCCCGCGTCGCCTTCACGGGCGGCTTCTGGAAAAGCTGGACGGAGACTGTCCGCGACGTGACGATCCCGACGCAGCATATGCGGCTCGATGAGGAGGGCTTCCTCGAGGTGCTCGAGTTCGACAAGCCGGCGGGTCCGCTGGTGCGGCCCATCCAGCCGAGCGGCCTGTCGATGCAGCATTTCTTCGATTCCGATTTCGGCAAATGGATAGAGGCGGCAAGTTATACGCTAAAGAGCAATCCGAATCCCGATATCGAGGCCAAGATCGACGCGATCATCGAAAAGCTCGAGCATGGCCAGATGGCCGATGGCTATCTCAATAGCTGGTTCATCCGCCGTGAGCCGGAAAAGCGCTGGACCAACCTGCGCGACCTGCATGAAATGTATTCGATGGGCCATCTCCTGGAAGGAGCAGTTGCCTATTATGAGGCGACGGGCAAGCGCCGCTTCCTCGACGTGATGATCCGCGCTGTCGACCACATGATCGACACGTTCGGCCGCGAACCCGGCAAGCTGCGCGGCTACGATGCGCATGAGGAGATAGAGCTGGCATTGGTCAAGCTCTATCGCGTCACCAAGGATCCCCGCCACCTCAAACTCGCCACCTATTTCGTCGACGAACGCGGCCAGATGCCCTCCTATTACGACGAAGAGGCGCGCAGGCGCGGCGAGGACCCGGGAAGCTACGTCTTCCAAACCTATGCCTATAGCCAGGCCCATATGCCGGTGCGCGACCAGACGCAGGTCGTCGGCCATGCGGTGCGCGCCATGTACTTGTTCTCGGCCATGGCCGACCTCGCCTTCGAGAATGACGACGAGACCCTGAAAAGCGCCTGCGATCGGCTGTTCGACAATCTGGTCGGGCGTCAGCTCTATGTGACCGGCGGCCTCGGCCCTTCGGCATCGAACGAAGGTTTCACTCGTGAATATGACCTGCCGAACGAGACGGCCTATGCCGAGACCTGTGCAGCCGTGGCGCTCGGCTTCTTCACGCACCGCATGGCCCAGATCGAGCTCGACAGCAAGTTCACTGACAGACTTGAAACCGTGCTTTATAATGGAGCACTGTCTGGCATTTCCCGCGACGGCGAGCATTATTTCTATGAAAATGTGCTCGAGAGCCATGGCCAAAACCGCCGCTGGAAATGGCACTATTGCCCTTGCTGCCCGACCAACATCGCCCGTTTCATCACTTCGCTCGGCCAGTATTTTTATTCGACGAAGGCCGGTGAGGTTGCCGTTCATCTCTATGGCGAAAATACCACTGAGCTCTCAGCTGGCAGTACTTTCCTGCGCCTGAAGCAGACGACCGAATATCCGTGGAATGGCGACGTCAGAATTGCACTCGGATTAGAACAGCCGTACCGCATCACTCTGCGTCTGCGCATTCCCGGCTGGTGCCGCGATGTCAGGGCCTTCGTCAATGGCGAAGCGATCAAGCTCGACGTTACGAAAGGATATGCAGCCATCGAACGCGAGTGGAAGGATGGCGACGAGGTTCGCCTCGGCTTCGATATGCCGGTTGATCGTCTCTACGCGCACCCTGCCGCGACGGAAGACAATGGCCGCTGTGCGCTGCGACGCGGGCCGGTTATCTATTGCGTCGAGGAGGCCGATCTCGGCACGCAGCCGCAACGCCTCAGACTGCCCTCACACGGCGCGATTGTGGCGAATTACGACGCAGCATTCCTCGGTGGCGCCACCGTGCTCGAAGGCGATGCACTTGAAGCCGATGCCTGCGACTGGCAGGAGACGCTCTATCGCACTGAGCCGCCGGCACTGAAGGCGAGGCGATTTAGGGCGATCCCCTATCACCTCTGGGCAAACCGCGAGCCGGGCGCAATGGCCGTCTGGCTGCACGAGAAGTAAGGGGATCGCAATGGCACGCCTTGAACTGCGCAATGTGGTCAAATCCTACGGCATTTACGAAGCCGTTCGCGGCATCGACCTTAATATCGAAGACAATGAATTCGTGGTCTTCGTCGGCCCATCAGGCTGCGGTAAATCAACGACGCTGCGCATGATCGCCGGCCTGGAGCACATTACCGGCGGCGATATCGTCATCGGCGATCAGGTCGTCAATCGGCTTGGTCCTGGCAAACGCGATATCGCCATGGTGTTCCAGAACTACGCGCTCTATCCGCATATGAGTGTGAGAGAAAACATCTCCTTCTGCCTGGAACAGCAGAAGCTGCCGAAAGCGGAGATCGACGAGCGCATCAGTCGTGCGGCCGAGACGCTGCATATTAGCGAGCTCCTGTCGCGTCGCCCTGGCCAGCTCTCGGGCGGGCAGCGCCAGCGCGTCGCCATGGGTCGTGCCATCGTGCGCAATCCCAAGGTCTTCCTGTTCGACGAGCCGCTCTCCAATCTCGATGCCAAGCTGCGCGTACAGATGCGCACCGAGATTAAGCGCCTGCATCAGTTGTTGCCGACGACGACGGTTTACGTCACTCACGACCAGGTCGAGGCAATGACCATGGCTGACCGCGTCGTCGTGATGAACGGCGGTCTCATCGAGCAGGCCGGACCGCCGCAGGAACTATATCATCGCCCGATCAGCCAGTTTGTTGCCGGCTTCATCGGCTCGCCGGCAATGAACTTCCTCGCTGCAACGCTCGAAGCCACGGGTGACGGACTGGTCATCGTGCTCGAGGATGGCAACCGTCTTGCCGTTCCGCAATCACGGGTCGCGGAATATCGGGCCGCTGCCGGCAGGCCGGTCATTTTCGGCATCAGGCCGGAATCGATATCAAGCCTGACGCCGAAACCCGGCTTTGAAACCTTCCACGCTGAGATCGACCTGGTTGAGCCGCTGGGCCCGGAAACGATGATTTATTTCGACATCGGCTCGGTCAGTGTCTGCGCCAATGTCGACCCGGAGAGCGATCCGCGTCCGCGCACGAAAATGCCGCTCTCCTTCAACATGAGCCGCATGCATCTCTTCGATCCAGTCGGCGGCAGATCGCTTTCGACCTGACGTCCGCGGGGTCTAAAGGCAAAAGCCCATCGTTAACCGAGGGGACCGCCTTGCTCACGCACCATTTGTCTCAGACGTGTGAAGACGGCCGGCGATTGTCGCACGCCGTCGTGCTCGAATTCATTCGTCACCCAGGTTCGGACATTTCCAAGGTCTCGGGCGGTCGCGAGCGACAGCTCGGCGTCGACATACATGTCGTCGAAATAGATCGCCGCAGCGACCGGAATCTCGTTCGATGCCAGCCGGGCAGGATTATAGAGCGGCTCGAACCCGTCATAGCGTGCCAGCGCCTCGACCGCATTGCGGAACGGCCGCAGCGAACGGATTTCCTCAAACATCCACGGATACATCATTTCGCCGGTCAGATAGAGCGGCCGGTTCGCCTCTCCGAATTCGGTAAATTCCGACCGGATGCGTTCCGCCGACCAGCCGGTCGCGCCCTTGCCCTGCCCGTAAATGCTCTCCTGCAGGACGACAAACATCGGGTTGCCGTCATAGGAGGTCAGCGACGTGACCGAGGCCAGGAAAGCATCGGACAAGCGCGCTTCGGATCGGAAAAGCCTCATCGACCAGCCAGTGCACATTATCGTATCCAGGCGCCATGCCGAAGTCGATGCCGATCGTCTGCAATCGGCGCACCGTCAGGCGGTCGCCATCCGGAAGGAGGACGTCACCGGCGCCAATGCGCTCGGCAATCCGCGCGATCCTGTCGCGATCAGCCGGATAGCGCTGGTAATATTCCCGGTTCTTGGCGGCAACACGGGGATAGGTGCGGCGATAGACGTCGTCGGCCGTTGCCGAAAGTCCAGCCAGTCCGCCGGTGACATAACAGGCGGCGAGCCCCTCGGGCGCCTGCGACAGATAGGTTAGCGTCAGGAAACCGCCATAACTTTGGCCGAGCGTCTCCCAACGCACACCGCCGAATACAGTCTTGCGGATATGCTCGCAATCGGCAACGATGCTGTCGGCGCGGAAATGGCTGAGGTAGTCGGCGCCCGCTTGGCCATCCGCAAACAACGCCATGGTAGCGCTCTCAATGCGGGTGCTTCGGCCGGTGCCGCGCTGATCAAGCAGCACGATCCGGTAGTTTTTCAAAGCCTCACTCAGCCAAGACGGCCCGCCCCCAGTGGACGAGGCGATTTGCCGCCGGGACCACCCTGCAGGAACAGCAGGACAGGCAGGTTTTCGATTTTGCGAGCAGGATCGCAAACTTCGCGCACAAAAACCTTGATCGCTGCACTATCGGGCTGTCTCCAGTCGAGCGGCACGTCGACAAGGTGATCCCGGACATGGACGCCGGGTATCGTGTATTGGCTCACGAGCATGGTCACATCCTGTGGATTGTTTGTCGACACAGTGCCTACAATTGCCCCATGGTGAAATCAAGGATTCAATCTCGACAAAGAACTACGGATATAGAGCGTGTCTCTCCAAGCCTGGTCCCATCCCGTCGCAGCCATCACAGATGAAGAACGACTTGGCCGCCTGTCGCGCCTGCGCGAACGTATGCAGTCGCAAGGCATCGCGGCTGTCCTGCTCGGCCCGACCGAGAGCTTACGCTATTTCACGGGCCTCGTCTGGCATCTGAGCGAACGTCTGCTCGGGGCGATCGTGACTGACGATCGGCTGACCTATATCGTACCCGGTTTCGAACGCAGTCGAGTCGAGACCCTGCCGCGGCTGCCGGGTGAGATTGCCATCTGGGAAGAAGAGGAAAGCCCGACAGCACTGGTCTCGCGACTGATCGGGCCGACAGGCAAACTTGCCATCGACGACGCACTGCCGCTTGCCTTCTACCATGCCTTTGCCGCGCAAGTGGATGCGGCACGCCTCGTCGACGCTGGACCTGTCATTCGAGCGTTGCGCGCCATCAAATCGCCAGCGGAAGTCGCGCTGATCCAATATGCGATGGGTATCACGCTGGATATTCACCGCAAGGTTCGCGCCACGCTGACATCAGGCACGGCCGCTTCGGATGTGGTTCGCTTCATCGACGAGCAGCATCGGGCGGCCGGCGCCGATGGCGGCTCGACCTTCTGCATCGTGTCCTTCGGTGGCGCGACCGCTCTGCCGCATGGCGCCGATGGCGAGCAGATCCTGCAGGCAGGCGATGTCATCCTCGTCGATACGGGCTGCCGTCTCGATGGCTACCATTCCGACCTGACGCGTACCTACATGCTGGACGGGGGCAACGCCGAATTTGAACGGGCATGGACGATCGAGCGCGAGGGTCAGCAGGCCGTTTTCGATGCGGCAAGACTCGGTGCGCCCTGCGAAAGCCTTGATGCTGCAGCCCGAAACAGTTTTGCACGGCACGGCCTCGGCCCGGACTACCGCCTGCCCGGCCTACCACATCGCGCCGGCCACGGTCTCGGCCTCGAAATCCACGAGGCGCCCTATATCGTGCGCGGCAACACCACTCCCCTGGCACCGGGCATGTGCTTCTCGAACGAACCGATGATCGTTTTCCCCGGCACATTCGGCGTTCGCCTTGAAGATCATATCTACATGGCCGAAGACGGCCCGCGCTGGTTTACGACGCCGGCTGCGAACCCGTGCGCAGTCTAAGTCCCATTCCGCACACAGGCGAAAAGCCTATCCATACCGGCCGGATCGCCCTGATTTGCAGCCATCAGGTCGAGCCGCTCGTTTTTGATAAGGCCTCTGCCGATTGAAAATCTTGCTGACACATTTTGTCATCGCTGCAGCGTAACAGGCTAACTTGCGGACGAATTGTCGCGGATGGAGGCTAAGAGCTTCCGACACTGCGGGGCGGCCACATGCGCGGGCAGAAGATAAGGCCGTCGCATCGGCAGACCAGACGGATCTACGATGGAGCAGAGAATGTGGCTGAGTGATTTCGAGGTCGTGCTGCGCGATAGGGTCATCCCTCGCGGCGCAGTTAGGATCGAAGACAGCATAATCGCAGAAATCAGCGAACAGCCGGTGGCCTACGCCGACATCAACGGCGACGGTAGGCTGCTGCTGCCCGGTTTTATCGACATTCATGGAGACATGATCGAGCGCGAGATCGAACCGAGGCTGAATGTGCGCTTTCCCTTCGAACTCGGCCTCTTCGAACTCGACAAGAAACTCGCCGGCAATGGCATCACCACCGCCTTTGCGGCGCTTTCCTTCCACGGTAACACCGGCTACGGCAACGTCCGCTCGGAAGAGCATTCGCGTTCGATTATCGAGACCCTGATTCATCTCCGCAAAAATGATCTTCTTGTCGACCACAGGATCCATGCGCGCTTCGAAATCACCTTCACCCATGCCCGCGCGGTGATCGAAGATCTTCTGCGGGCCGGCGCCCTCGACCTCGTGTCGCTGATGGACCACACGCCAGGACAGGGCCAGTATCGCGATGTCGAGCGCCACATCGAGACGATTGCCCGCAACAACAAAATCACGCTTGAACAGGCCGCCCGTCGCGTTCGAGAGCGCATCGAATATCGGGCCAAAAACAACGATGCGGTCGACAATCTGGAGGCAATTGCCGCCACCGCGCGCAATCATGGCGTCATCATCGCCTCCCACGATGATGACAGCATCGAGAAAGTCGCGATCGTCGAGGGACTGGGTGCCCGCATCAGCGAATTTCCAGTGACGATGGCGGCGGCGCAGGAAGCTCGCAAGCTCGGACTGGCAACGGCAATGGGGGCGCCGAACGCGCTTCGCGGCCTGTCCTATTCGGGAAATCTTTCTGCCCGACAGGCCTATGAGTTCGGTGTCCTCGACATTCTCGCGAGCGACTACCACCCCGCCGCCATGCTGCCGGCCGCAATCGCGCTTGCAGAAGCCGGATCGGGCGGGCTGCCGGCATCTGTGGCGCTCGTCAGCGCCAACCCAGCGACGGCGCTCGGGCTTACAGATCGTGGCGCGATCGACGTTGGCCTGCGTGCCGATCTTGTCATCGCGGAACGCGGTCGTCTGCCACGACTGAGGGCAACCTTCTGCCGCGGAAAACTGGTCTACTCGGATGGAACGGTTCCGGGATTGTTGGCACCATACGCGATCTCATGCTGAAAGCCCTCATCGCATTCGCGCAGCATTGCGTCGCGTCTCTTGAAAGATAAGCCCGCAAGCCTCACCTGATATCTCCATTGTTCACCTGTCGAACTGACAGCCCTTTGCCATCAGCAGTCGCTGCCGTTCCTCAACGTCGACGCTTCACGCGTCGGAGGAGATTTCATGGGATTCATTGATCGTAACATTCAGCCGTCGTCGGAGACCGAGCTGCTGGATGCCTATTCCGAAACGGTGTCTGGCGCCGTCGATATGGTCGGCCCGGCGGTCAGCCGCATCGAACGCATCGGCGGACGGACGGGGCACGGCTCCGGCTTTGCCATCTCGCCCGATGGCCTCGTCGTTACCAACAATCATGTCGTCGGCGAGGCAAGAGCCGTCACCATCAAAACGCCAGATGGAGCTGTCGTCGAAGGCCGGGTGCTTGGCCGCGATGAAGACACCGACCTTGCCCTGATCCGGGCCAATGACTGGTCCGGCGCCTGGGCTCAGCTTGCCGACTCCAAGAAGTTGAAGCGCGGGCATATCGCTGTTGCGATCGGCAACCCGCTGGGCTTCGAATGGACTGTCACGGCCGGCGTGGTTTCCGCACTCGGACGCTCGATGCGCGCTGCCAGCGGACGGCTGATGGAAGACATCATCCAGACGGATGCAGCACTTAATCCCGGCAATTCGGGCGGTCCGCTCGTCTCTTCGACCGGCGAGGTCATCGGCGTCAATACCGCCGTCATCCAGGGTGCTCAGAGCATTGCCTTTGCGGTCGCCTCAAATACCGCCAAACATGTCGTCTCGGAAATCCTGCGTTTTGGCGAAGTCCGCCGCGGATATATCGGCATTGCCGCCGATACGGTCGACCTGCATCGACGCATTGCCCTCGAGGCCGGCGTTCCGCAGCGGACGACGGTGCGCCTGCGCCGCGTCGAAGACGCCGGTCCTGCCGCGAAAGCCGGTCTTCGCGAGGGCGATTATCTGCTCGCTATCGGCGGTCAACCGGTGTCGGGAATTGACGATGTCGTCCGGCTCCTGGACGGGTCTACGATCGATGTCGACGTCGACGTGCTGATCTTCTCTGTCGCGGGCCGGATCGAACAACGCACCGTTCGCCCCGCGAAAAGACTACATTAGCATCAGCCGTCGCCAGATAGAGAAGAGAACGAAGTGGTGCTTGCCTTCGTTCTTCGGTCGCGGCAATTACCAACTGCCTATACGACGACACTCCCCGCCTCGATCTCGGCGATGAACTCGGCAACGGTCTCGCCGATGATTTCGGGGTGGTCCTCCTGCAGATAGTGCAGGCCGGTTCCCAGCTTGATCAGCCGGCAATTGTGAAGACGCTTTGCAAAGTCCTCGGCAACGGCCGGCGGGACAAGAGCGCCGGGATCCCCGGCAAAGAGAAGCTTCGGATAATTCGAGAGCGATAAAGCCTCATGCGCCTTTTGGATAGTTGCATAGACATCTGCAGGCTCGCCTGCAATCGGAAGCTCATTTGGGAAGCGCCAGGTCGGCCTGCGTGACGCCGGGGTCGCGAACGGCGCGCGATAGACGGCCATTTCCCCGTCGCTAAGCTTTCGATGCACCGCTCCCGGCAGCACGCTTTCGACGAAGACATTGCCTTCGAGGATGAGTCGCTCGCCTTCTCCCGGAGTGCGGAATTTGCGGAAGATTTCGCGATCGGCACTGTTCTGCAGGAATTCCTCCCAGGTCGGTATCGGCCTGATGAACTCCATGAATGCGAGCCCCCGAACGAAATCGGGGCGGCGGGCGGCAAGATGGAGGGCAAGTCCGCTCCCCCAATCCTGGGCAACGAGATAGGCGGACTTGATCCCCATCTTTTCGATGAAAGCATCGAGATAACGCACATGGTCTTCGAAGCGGTAGGCGATGTCGGGCTTGCCGGATTGCCCGAAACCGACCAGATCGGGAGCAACGCAATGGGCCACATCCGCAACAAGCGGAATGATGTTGCGCCAGATATAGGACGAGGTGGGATTGCCATGCAGAAAGAGGGCGACGGGGCCATCCGCTCTGCCTGCCTCTCGATAGGCCATTTCAGAATCGAGCACCGGTACGCGCGGCAGACTGACATCATGCATCATGAGTGTGATCCTTGAACACGGTGGCAAAAACGATCTTCTTGAACCGCTCCAGAGGCTGGGCGTCCCGCGACACTTTCATGCGCAGGATCGCGCCTTCCCATGAAGCAAGGAGGAATTCGGCCAGGTCTTGTGGAGCGATCGCATCGTCGATCTCTCCGGAAGCCTGTCCTTCGGCAATACAAGCCGTAAATGGCGCACTCCATTCGCCAAAAATTTCTGAGAGCCGCGTGCGCAGCAGCTCGCTTTGCGGCGCTGCCTCGAGGCTAAGATCGCCGATGAGGCAGCCGCGGCTGAAGCCATCGGCCGCAAGACGGCCAATGATGATATCGAGGTATTTTTCGATGCGCTGGCGGGGCGTCAGCCCCCTATCGCCCAATGCCTTCTCGATGGCGCACTGAAGATCCTGAAAGTAGAGATCCAGCACCTGTCGCGCGAACTCTTCTTTCGAGCGGAAGTGGTTTGTGAAGGAGCCCTGCGGTACGCCCGCTTCGGCGACGATGTCGCGGACACCCGCGCCAATATAGCCCTTGCGGAACATGACCTTTCGGCCGGCTTCGAGAATTGTGTTTCGGTGCGAGTGTTTTGCCATATCGATGGAATACGTACGACCGTATTATTGTCAATACAGGAATGAGAGTGAAACCCCGGTTTTCGATTCCGCTACGGGTGCGGTCGAATGCGCGATGGCGATCCAGAGCGAACTGGCGCGCCGCGAGCCGGAAAAGGCCCCCGCCGCTTCGGCTCCAGCTGCAGAAAATAGGCCGAGCAGAATTTTTGGCTCGACAGGGATCATCGCCGAAGCCGTAGGCGCCGCTTTAATGAATATCGCGCGAGTGCGCGAACCAGGAAACCTCGCGGCAACCTCTTTCGCTTTCACCCATTCACCACCCGCCTTATCGAGGAGCCGTCCGCCAACGTCAGAAATGCTACGCTGCGAAAATAGGTGAGAACGTCATTGTGAAATACAGGCCATCGGTGCTGGATGCCCCGACCCTATTGCGCGATCATCAACAATTGGTTCTATGTTGAATTCACGTGGTAAAGTTTGAGACCACGCCCGCCGCAAAAATAGCGTCCGGCTGGAGGATCCGTATAAGGCGCACTTGCTAAAAAGTAGTCCGTTATTTCACAAGCTCAATAAAAGTATCTAGTAGAGCCATATGTATGGGCGACGACGGTCTTAGCAGATAAAACTAATCTTTTCGTTTGAACGCAGGCTAGACATTCCAATGCCTGCTATCGGTCAAATACGGATTTCAATTTTATCTGGCAACACAGCGGATGCGCTGAACGAGCGTTGTATTTCTTTCGGAATTACTCGTTGAAATTGTTGAGGCGTATGGTATTATTGCTATTCTTATATTGGGCAGTAAAACCTGCGGTTTTTATTCTGAATAAGGTGCGAGAATGTAACTTTTGGAGAGGATATCCGCCATGGTTCAAGCCCTCGTAAAATCCAGGAAAGCTCCGACGAAGCCGGCAAGTACCGCCGGAAAGACCAAGACCTCCGAAAAAAATAAGCCGTTTCCTCAGGCGTCCTTGACGGTCAACTCGTGGGAGGACGATCCAGAATCGGGTGTCCCGCTCACTGCCCCGGCCCCGGATCTCGCCAAGACACCACTCGCCTTTACTTTCCCGAACCCAGCCCCAAAGCCGGACACCTACCCGCCCGGTACGTCGCAGTTCCGCTACTGGACTGCAGCCGTCGCTCTTCGGCGCGGTGCCGATTACTGGGCAAGGCGCGTGCCGCTCAAGAGGTGGCAGGCCGGATCGAGCCTCAAGGTAATTCTCGATCTCGGTGAGGACCTCAATGCCTACTACAACCGCACCGCGCTAGTCTTCTTCCACGGGCCCTCCCCGACAGGCACGATTTATTCCGGGGAAAGTCCCGACGTCGCATGCCACGAGTTGGGACACGCTGTGCTTGACGCCTTTAAGCCCGAGTTGTGGGGCGCTGCAAGCCAGGAAGTCGCGGCATTCCACGAGTCGTTTGGCGACATCAGCGCCATTATGTCGGCGATCCAGCTTCCTTCGCTTCGGAACGCGATCCTCACCGCGACGGGCGGCAGGTTCTACCAGAACTCGCGGCTCTCGCGTCTGGCTGAGCAGCTTGGAAACGCCATCCGGGCAAGCGAGCCCGGCTCGGTCGACCCGGACTGCCTGCGTAACGCCGTAAACTCGTTCACCTATCAGGATCCGGCGACGCTGCCTAGCCGCGCGCCCGCTGTCCAGCTCTCGTCGGAGCCGCATTCGTTTTCGCGGCTCTTCACCGGCGCCTTTTTCGAAATCCTCGGAGCCTCTCTCGCCGCCAAGGCGGCCAAACCCAAGCAGCCGAACGAGCAGGAACTCCTTTCCGTAGCCAACGATCTGGCGGGGTTCTTGGTGGAAGCCGTGAAGAGTTCATCGGTCGTCGCGAACTGGTATGCGCAGGTGGCAGCTGCCATGGTCGTCGCAGCAGGCTCGGACGCGATCTATACATCGTGCATCAAGGGTGTTTTCGTTAGGCGCGGGATCCTATCACTTCACTCTGCCGCTTCCCTGCCGGACGTTGCGCAGGTCGCGGCGCTCGCCGCGGTGCAGAAGGCGACGCCGGCGTTGGAGAGCCTGCCAACAATAGGGCTCTCCGCGCCTCACTACGGCCTTGACGGCATGCTGTTCGTCGAGGCAGCGGTGCAGCCGCGTCAATATCTCGTCACATCCGCCGCCACCGACGCGACCCCCGCCACCGCTCCGAGCGGATCGGCGGCGGCCATGGCGTTCGTCGACGACCTCTTCACACGAGGTCGTATCGACTACGGCGAAGTGGTTCCCGAGAAATATCGCCTCGGCGACGGCGGGCGTCTCAAGACGCACGCGCTGGTCAAGGTCGACGGCGGTGCGCGTCTTCAGCGGCGGCTATTCGACTGCGGCCTCTGCGCCTACGGGCTTGGCCATTGAAACAGGAGGTCAGCGGCTTGGCGAAAAAGCAGCCCGACCCGCAAGCCATCGTCCCGACGGACGAAAGCTCGAAGGCCTTCGTCCGCGCACTCGTTGAGCGAGGCCAGGCGGTCGTCCTTCCCCCCGACGGGAAGCTTCCGCCGGGGGCGACGCATGTTATCATCGGCACGACCCCGGAGGGACTACCGATCGTTAAACGGGTGCGCTTCAGTGCCTCCTAGCCGTGCTTCTGGTCGCAACTCCTCGGATCCTCAGGCTCACGGGCGACTAAACCGGAAGGGCTGTTGGGTGTCCCCGACAGCGCGCCGCCCAGGACTTCCCCGCAACTCCACATTTCTGGAACGGCATGGGGTGGACGCAATGTCGGTCACCGCGGGTGCGACCACCTACGTAGCAAGACTGTGTTTCTCGTTATCCAGGAAGCCGACCAGATGAGAGCGAGTGAAGCGACTGCTTCGCTCTCGCCTCCCATCCCTTCGCTCCTTGGTCGGCTGCGAATTCCATGGCTTTCAGCAAAGTTTTCTCGGCGTCGGCGGCGTGACCGGTCGCCTTCAGCAGCTCTCCATTCAGGCGCAGCAGTTCGGCCTTGTAATATTGCTCACCCGTCCGTTCGGAGAGCTTCAGCGCTTGATCGATAGCCGAAGCCGCTTCCGAAATGCGCCCCACCCGCAGGTAGCTGTCCCCGAGGACACCTAAAAAACAAGTCTTGTCGACCTCCTGTTCGCCCATGTTGTCGCAGATGTGCTGCATCTGTGCGAGGCCGGACGGGTCGTGGCCGGTGGCCGCCTTGATCCATCCCGAAAAGAAAGTCGCCATATTGAGCCAAAGCTGGAAGCCGTTGCGAGTCGCGAGCGGTACGAGTTCGTCGACGAGGCGCTGGAGGGCCGGCGCGTCCTGCCGCAGCGACATCAGGATGCAGCCGTTGCCGAGGCACGCAGCAATCCGGTAATCGGTCTGGCGGCGCGAATCCGCTTCGGCGGTCTCGAAGAAGCGCATAGCTTCCTCGTCCTCGCCGAGCATGTGCAGCGTCCACGACAGATAGATCATCGCCATGCTCGGGAAGTCGCTGCCAATCCTGTTCGCTTGCTCCCGGTGCTCGAGGGCTTCCTCCAGCGCCCTTCGCGCCTCGGCGAACCTTCCCCGGTCAAATGCGCACATGCCCCGAAACTGCAGCCCCAGCACCAGCGCCTTGATATCGTCGTCGCGGCGGCCGATCTCCAGGAGCTGATCGCTGGCCCACTCTGCGTCCTCTATACGGCCTGAGTTGAAGGCCGTCCCATAGAGACCGTCGAGCGCTTGGAGGACGCCGTCCCGGTCGCCGGCCGTTTGGCTGAGACGCATGACGTTCCGATATGCGTCGCTGCCGTCCTTGGTCATGTATCCGTATGCAGCGTAGAGCACATCGCCCCTCTCGAGTTCGAGCGTCAGTTCCTTGCTGTCTCGCAGCCTCGAAGGCGGCATCCGGCGGATACATTCTACGCCTTTCGCAAACATGTTTGCGGCTTCCACCTTAGCCCACGTCGCCCCAAGCTTCCTGCCGGCGGTCAACCAGTAGTCGGCGGCGCGCTCGAAGAGCGTCGCCTCGTCGTAGTGCTGCGCGAGGACTTCGGGATGTTCGAGGACCGTTCTCGGCTCGACCACCTCGATGGCCTTGGCGACGAGGGCATGGAGCTCCCGCCGCCTATCCCTCAGCAGCGCCCCGCGGGCCGCCTCCTGCAGCAGGCTGTGCGCGAAGGAGTAGCGGGGCCAGTCGCTGAAAGGTTGCGGTGCGACAAGGCCGACGTCGACCAAACGTTCTACCTGTGGTCGGAGCGTCTCAGTCGGGAGACCGACGACGTGGGCGAGCGTCTTCAGGTCGAATTCGCGACCGATCACCGCCGCCGTCTGTGCTACCGTCTTTGCAGCGCCGAGCTTGTCCAGGCGAGACATGAGCGCCGACCGAAGCGAGATGGGAACATCGACATGGCTTTCGGTCGTCGCCTTGGACTTGCCTGACGTGTTTTGGTCGACCATGAGGGCGGAGCGGACGAGCTCCTCCAAGAAAAGCGGCACACCTTCGGCCTTGATGAGGAGCATGGAGACGACGCTATTAGACAGGTGACCCGCCTCGACAACATTCTGCACGAGCTCGCCCGCCTCCTCTCGGGAGAACCGTTTGAGGGCGAAGTGCGTGGAGAGGGCAGCATCGGACAAGGATCGAGTCCGGCTATCGCGCGAGGTCACGAGAAGGAGCACTGGAAACTCTGCAATGTCATCCAGGAGCATCTGGAGGAGCTTGCTGGACGACGGGTCGATCCATTGCTCGTCCTCGACAAACAGCATCAAAGGTCCTGCGCTCGTTATTTCCCGCAGCCAATCCGAGAACACCCGCCTTATCGCGGTCTCCTGCTGTATCGACGCGAGTGCTGACGGCTCGCAGTCCTGGTCGATCGCGAGCAGCCGTGCGAAAATCGGATAGGAGTCCGACGTCGGCACTGTGCTGACCGACAGAACCGACCGCAGTCGCTCTGAGGCCGATAGCGACGGCTCATCCGCCGAAATGCCGGCTTCCTGCTTGAGCAGTCTCAGGAACGGGTAGAGGGCGCTGTCGGCGAAGGCGGGAGAGCATTGCGCGACGAGCGCCTTCGCGTCCGGAAAGTTGCGCCTGACTTCGAAGAGTAGCCGGGACTTGCCGATGCCGGGCTCGCCGCTGATCAGCGCGGCGCGCCCACTGCTTTCCGCTTTCACCGCGTCCCAGAGGGCCCCGATCGCGTGCAGCTCGCTTCGCCTGCCCACGAGCGGCGTAGTTCGGAGCTCGCCCGTAAAACGGTACGCCCTGGCTATCGGCCTGAGGGGACGGCGGACGTGAACGGGATCGGCAAATCCTTTCGCGATCCTGCCGCCAAGATCGAGATATTCGAACGCCCCCGACGTCGCCAGGTAGGTATTGTCGTCGACGAGGATGCAATTTTGGTCGGCCATCGCCTGGAGCCGGTGCGCGAGATTTGGGACATGGCCGAAGGCGACCGTAGAAACGCCGGCCGGAGCGCCCTCGATGTCGCCGACGACAACGAGGCCGCTCGCAATGCCGATCCGCACCCCCAGCCGTGACCCGTCGAGCGTCTCGATCTGCGGCACCGCTGCAACAATGTCGAATGCAAGGTTGACTGCGCGCTCGGCATCGTTCTCCTCCGCTCCCGGATAGCCGAACAGGACCTGTAGCGCGTCGCCGACGTAGTTTGCCACGAAGCCATCATGCGAGCGCGCAAGCGCGCTGCATCTCGAGAGAAAAGTTTGCGTGAGTTGGCTGTAGTCTTCTGGATCCAGGCTTAATGCGTATTCGGTCGAACCGATCATGTCGCCTATGAGAATTGTGAGCTGCCTGCGCTCCACCGGTTTCCGATAGCTGGAGGCGGGCAGCGCCAACGCCGCTATCGCGGCGAGCAGCTTTCGTCTCGGCCCCACGGGGATGCCCAGTTCGCGCAGGTCCTGATCGGATAGCAGCGCGAGCGTCTCAAAGTCGATTTGCGCATCGGCGAATATATC
The DNA here is from genome assembly GCF_014195325.1 of Rhizobium sp. BK650. Lineage (GTDB taxonomy): Bacteria > Pseudomonadota > Alphaproteobacteria > Rhizobiales > Rhizobiaceae > Rhizobium. Next base: position 145,351 of record NZ_JACIBK010000005.1, read on the forward strand.
CGCGAGATGTTGAAGTCCGATCTCAGCCAACCATCTCGTGACGTCGCTCATTGCCGCGTTACCCAGTTGTATCGAGCCAGACCTCAACTTGCGCATTTCTTAGGTTTAAGCTAATATACCACCCGAGGTCATTCAATAAACTCGATTTTAATCTTCGCGTGTTCGCATGGTGCGAGTCACGAGCATTGCAGCGCTGCGAGAACGTCTGGTGCGGTCCGTCGGTAATGCGTGCGTAGGGCGGGTCCGATCCTCGGTGGGCAGCACGGAGGGGATCAAGATGAAAATGTGCAAGCTTCTCGGCGTCGCGGCGCTTTTCGCCGCGTTGGCAGCCTCATCTGCATTCGCCGCCGGCGAATGTCCGGGCGTCGGCGAGCTGACATGGAAGAAATTCAGAGATGGGACTTACGCGAAGCCCACTCCTGAAGAGCGGGGCGAAGTGCAGGATCTGATCGCCGAGTACGCGTGGGTGATGGACAACCGCGATTTCGTGACGCTTCCAGATCTATTTCTGTCGGATGGCCGCTATCACTTCTGCGAGATGAAGAATAAGGACGCAATTAAGTCGTTGACACCGAAAGAACTCGCGGCTCAGTTCCAAGGGGACTTTCAAAATCTCCAGAATGCGGACGCGCGCGCGCGCCGCACTTTCGGCGGCATACTGATCGGGAAGGACAAGGCCACCGGCGACTTCGAGGTCGCGATCTCCACCGTCATCTTCCTTCAGGTTCTGGGGGTGACCACAGCGCACGTCGACTACATGGCTAACATTTACGCGACCGTCTCGAGAGACAAGGCTGATGACCTGTTGAAGTTCAAGGCGCTCAGGGTCGCCCCGGACCAGGCCGGGATCGTCGCTAGCGCGCGTTGACGGAAACCGGAGACCCGGTGAATAACCGGGAGAAGCTTTAGTGAGGCACGTTGTCCACCTCGCAATTTCATCAGGTGCCTTTGCATTGGCCGCCGGACTGTGGGCTACGACGCTGATGCCAGGCGACAGGGATCCGCCTGCGGGATATCGCGTTCAGCCAGTACTGACCTTCGACCGCTCGGCAGAAGCCGCTGAAGTGGCGCGCCCGACGTCGCTGTACGAGCTCCTTCTCCGTTGGAACGGTGAAGTGCTGTGGGCTCCGGCGACAGCGAGCACCGATCCAGTGACGAAGTTCGGTGACGAGGCGAGATCGGTGTTCGGCCCCATGCCGGACGGCGTCTGCACGGGACCCGCATCCAGGCAGCTCGGCCTAGAGGTCGAAGGCAATGTCGTTGAGCTTGAGCCAAACCCCTCCAAGACAGGTTCTCCGCTGGAGTTCGCCCACCGTGACATCAACGGTCGGCTTGTGAAATGGACAACCGAAATCAATCGATGCGACAAGCCGTCGCTTGCGGGAGGCGTTACCTTTTGCGCGATGAACTCGCGGATCGGACTCGTCAGGCGCAATCACGTGCAGTGGCTGTTCCTCTGCCGCAAGTCGACCGAAAGCCCGGAAATCAAATCGGATCCCTACTGGACGGCGACGGATCCGCGGTTCTCTCGCTACAGCGCCATCGGATTCAACGACCTGACGGGTGAGATCGCGTTTCTCGATGGCAGGAAGGACCGTTCCGTCTTCGACTGGACGGAGCGCTTCCCGCCCCCGGGTGGAAGCTCTTATAGTGACGACACGGGGCGGCGCGCGGCGGAGGATCTCTATGACGGCGGCTTCGCGGTCAATTGCGCGCTCTGCCATGACAATAAGAAGCCCGCCGTCGTTGATCCCCACATGCAGCAAGCGCGCGTGGGATATTTCGGGGGCAGGAACGATCAACGGGCAGCGTTCGGGCTCGGCAATTTCCTTCCTGGCCGCATAGCTAGGCCGGACGCGCCGTTCCGCGTGGTTGGATCAGGGTTCACGGACGCCCATGGCGGCACGCTGGCCGAGGCAAGGGCGTTTATGATTAAGGACCATTCATGCTCGGGCTGCCACAGCCTAACGACGTTGGAGTCTGGCCGACGCCTCGCCGCCGACGCCGTTGGCCGAAAGCCGTTCGTCCAGAACCCAACGGTTCCGCTAAACTCGGTCCTGTTCGCACAGAACGTCGCCCTTGGTCTTATAAACAACCACAAGACCGAATGGGCCTCAGCGTCGGGTGCAGGCAGGATCAGTCCGTGGATGACGCCAGATCACGGAGGCAACCTGTCAGAGAACTCCCGAAAGCTCGACGATGACGACTGGTCGCGTCTCAGCCGGTGTGCCTGGGGCGTTGGCGGAAGCGAGTGTGGATACAGGCCGCTTTTCACCGCCTGTCCGGCGCCGGGGAGCGGAGGCGACACCTTCGTGCCAAACGACTTTTCTGCGCAGGTGCTCTCCGACCCCACCGCCGACGAGACTCAAGCGAAGAAGCTGCGCGTATCTTGGAAGTACCTGAACGCTTACGGCGACGTCCCGGAGCGCGACGACGTCCGCTTCAACGTGGCCTTCAGGCAGACGAACATGCCGCCGGGCGGAGGCTCACCAAAGCCTCAGGAATATCCAACACCTGACGAGGCGAAGGGAACGGACTTCGTCGCGGCGGCAGGAGGCGTCGGCCACTCGGGATCGGCGACACTCCTGAAGGACGTTTCCTTCGCGGGGCATAAAAAATGGACGGATCCCGTGCCTTCCCACATGGCTCGGTCATATTCGGTTGATGTTCCGGCGGCATGCGGGAAGCGGTACCTTTTCAGGATCGTGCCCGAGCGCTTCTGCTTCGACAATTCGGGGATCCGGTTCGGCGAAGCCGAATACCTGCTCTACAGGGACATCGATTGCGGCAGATAGGCTGCAAGGATCCCATCACAATAAACTGAGATGAAGTCAGGTCTGTTTCAGGCAGCCGCAATCGTTGCGATGTTCCACCGCGCTACCGGCCGCGCCGGAGATGACTCCAGACGCCGCGGCGCAAGCGCCTCCCTCCCCCGCCCCCAGCTACAACTCGAACGCCGCAGGCCCACGCAGGTCTTTCGCATGGCCGGTACAAACTGCCATCGTAGCTAGTTCAGCAGCCGCGCTCGCAAGGCCGGCGGCGGCTCTCGTTAGGGAAGTGGCTATCACACATCAGTGCGCGAGCAGCGCGCAGGCGCTTGACCTTCCAAGCCCCCAGGCGAGATTCCGCAGAGAAAAACAAGCGGCGCAGAGGCGCGAAAACAAATCTATGTGCATTGTCTAAGTAAAAACGGCACTCACAATGAGCTTGAGAGAACGAACAAACGAACAGTGACAGCAAAGCCAAGGCACACCAGAAAAACCACATAGAAACAAAGGCACCCGTCCATCGGCGGGTGTCTTTGTTTGTTGTCTTCCACAGTATCAGGCCAAGATCTGTTACGGAGATCCGGGCACGGTCAAGGTCGCAGCAAGCAACCCTTGGAGAGCCGACGGCTCCGTAGAGAAGACGTCGTAAATGCAGGGCGCTGCAAAGACGGCCGCTCCCAAAATGCAGATGATGATCCTCTTCATCGAAACCTCCGTGAGCGCAGCCAGGCTGCGCCCAGCCGTATCCGGAATGTTAGACAAGGTTCAGTTCGACATTGATGTTGCCGCGGGTAGCCTTCGAATACGGGCAGGTCTGGTGGGCTTCCTCGACCAGCGCGCGGGCGACCTCCGGCTCCAGGCCAGGCAGGCTGATGTTGAGACGGGCCTGCAGGAAATATGCGTCGCCGGTCATGCCGAGGTCGACTTCGGCATCAACAGCCGTATCGGCGGGAAGCCTCAGCTTGCGCTTACCGGCAGCCAGGCCCATCGCACCGATGAAGCAGGCAGACCAGCCGGCTGCAAAGAGTTGTTCGGGATTGGTGCCGTCATGGGGGCTGCCCGGAGGCGAGAGCTTGACGTCGAGCTGCGCATCGCTGCTGCGTGCGGCGCCGTCGCGGCCGCCCGTCGTATGGGTCTTGCCGGTATAGAGAACCTTTTCAATCGTCGTCATGAGAGCACTCCTTGTTTTCCTATCGCTGTCTGCGACATCTGGTGACGGAGTGGTTTTTGACGGCTCGAGGTATCCCGGATGTTTCTAAAATCGGCCAAACCGTATCAAAGTGTAGCGGCGGTCCATCTGCACATTTTCGCATACAAATCAGCCGAGAAAATTCAGTTGGCGCGGATGGTGACCTCGGCTGCCAGCCCGCCGCCCTCGCGATTATAGAGCCGCACCGAACCACCGATTGCGGTGGCCAGCTGCTGAGCAATGGCAAGCCCGAGGCCGGTACCGCCGGTCTCGCGATTGCGCGACTGCTCCAGCCGGAAGAAGGGCTGCATGGCGGCTTCAAGCATGGCGTCCGGAATGCCTGGGCCACGGTCCATCACGGTGATGGCAATCGCCTCCTCACCTTTTCGCTCGACGCTAATTTCGGCGGCACCGGCAAATTTCAAGGCATTGTCGACGAAGTTCGTGAGAATGCGCCGAAGCGCATGCGGCTTTGTGGAGGCGACGCCTTGTACGAGGCCAACGACGCTGACGGCCTTGTCCATGTCCTGATAGTCATAGGCGATGCTGTCGATGAAGGACGAGAGGTCGATGCGCGAAAACTTCTCGCCATTGCCATGGGCGCTGCGGGCATAGGCAATCCCATCCTGCACCAGCCGCTCGATCTCGCCGAGATCGCGCACCAGCTTGTCCTTCTCTGGCGAATCGTCGGCCATGTCGGCGCGCAGTCGCATGCGGGTGATCGGCGTCTGCAGATCATGGGAGATTGCCGCTAAGATCTGCACGCGCTCCTCAAGATAATGTGCAATTCGTTCCCGCATGGCATTAAAGGCCCGCGCCGCATGCGCAACCTCGCTTGGCCCGCGCTCGCTGAGCGGCGGCCCTTTCGTGTTGGGATCGAGCGCATCGGCCGCGGCGGCAAGCGCACCGAGCGGGCGGATCGCCTGACGCACGGCAAACCAGGTGCAAAGCAGAAGCAGCACCATCTGGACCGCAAGCACATAGGGCAGCCATGCCGCCATGGGCATCGGGGGCCGCGGCGTGATATCGATCGTCAGCGGGCTTCCGTCGCTCAACGTCAGATGCGCCTGCAGCCGGCTGATATCGCCCGGAATGGATTCCATGCGGATCGGATAGCGGCCGCCGATCGCCTCTTCGATCCTGCCGCCGATTTCCTTGCCCTTGCTGGAATTGTCCGGCACGCCGGGAAGGCCCGGCCCGAGCACGAAACGATAATTGCCGCGGCTCAAGCGGTCGAGCAGGTCAGCTCGCTGATCTGCCGGCAACCGGTCGAGAACGGCGATCGAGGTTGCTACGTCGCTCTCCAACGTACCGAGCATGACGGCCTTAGCCGACATGGATCGCTCGACGAAGAGCACGGTGAACGACAAGCCATAGGCAATCGCCAGACCCGCCAGCAGAATAAGGAAAAGCCGAGCCCGCAGGGTGCTCGGCCAGAACCCGGATCGAAGAGCAGCACCCGCACTCATGACCGGGCCTCTTCAATCTCCACAGGAACGGAAAAGACGTAACCTTCGCTGCGCACCGTCTTGATATAGATCGGCTCGCGGGCATCATCTCCTAGTCGCTGGCGCACACGACTGACAAGAAGGTCGATCGAGCGGTCGAAAAGCTCCGCATCACGCCCCTGCGTCAGGTTCAGAAGTTGGTCGCGGTTGAGCACGCGTTGCGGATGGTCGATGAAAACGCGCAGCAGCCGGTATTCGGCGCCGCTGAGTGCAATCTCCGTTCCTTGCCTGTCGAGGAGGTGGCGGCCGACCGTATCGAGGCGCCAGTCGCCGAAGCGGAGCCACTGTCCGGCCTCCGATATCTGCAGGTTGGGCGGCAGGGCGCGGGTGCGCCGCAGGACGGCCTTGATGCGAGCCAGAAGTTCACGCGCGGCAAAAGGCTTCGGCAGATAGTCGTCCGCACCCATTTCGAGCCCGATGATGCGATCCATCTCGTCGCTGCGGGCGGTCAGCATCAGGATCGGCGTCGCTTTGTGCTTTCCGGCGCGCAGCTCGCGGGTCAGCACCAGCCCGTCATCGCCGGGCATCATGACATCGAGCACGATGAGGTCGACCGTATTGGCCTCGAGAAAGCTGCGCATCTGGCGGCCGTCTGCAGCGACGCTGGTACGAAGTCCGTTCTTCTTCAGATAGCTTGAAACCAGCTCTCGGATTTCACGATCGTCATCGACGATCAGGATATGGTCGACATGCTCCATCTCGGACTTTCTGATCCTCTATCGGTCGGCGCAAAAAAACTCGCCACTCTCTTTTTTGACTCCGAATCGGCTGCCGCGAAACAGGAATTCCGTTCGCGGCAGCCATGGCAGGTTTCAGAAGCGATCGACATCCAGGATGGCCTGGGCAAAGGCCTGCGGTGCTTCTTGCGGCAGGTTGTGGCCGATGCCGCCAGTGATGGTGCGATGCTCATACCTGCCGGTGAACTTCTTGGCATAGGCCGAAGGCTCCGGATGCGGTGCGCCATTGGCATCGCCTTCCATGGTGATGGTCGGCACGGTGATAACCGGAAAGGCGGCAAGCTTCTTTTCAAGCTCGTCATATTTTCGTTCGCCGTCCGCAAGGCCAAGCCGCCAGCGGTAATTGTGAATGGTGATGGCGACATGGTCGGGATTTTCAAAGGCCTTCGCAGTACGATCGAAGGTAGCGTCGTCGAAATTCCATTGCGGCGAAGCAAGCTTCCAGATCAGTTTTGCGAAGTCATGGCGGTTCGCCTCATAGCCCTCGCGGCCGCGCTCGGTGGCGAAATAAAATTGATACCACCAGGAAAGCTCAGCCTGTGGCGGCAGCGGCTTTTTGTTCGCCTCTTGACTGCCGATCAGATAGCCGCTGACGGAGACCAGGCCCTTGCAGCGTTCTGGCCAGACAGCCGCCAGAATGTCTGCGGTGCGGCCGCCCCAATCGTAGCCGCCGATGACGGCGCGCTTAATGTCAAGTGCATCCATGAAGGCGATGATGTCAGTGGCGATAGCGGCCTGCTGACCGTTGCGTAGCGTGTCGGAGGAGAGGAATTTAGTTGTACCATAGCCGCGCAAGTAGGGGATCAGCACCCGGTAGCCGGCATCAGCAAGCGCAGGCGCCACATCGACGAAGCTGTAGATATCGTAAGGCCAGCCATGGAGAAGCAGCACGACCGGACCATTTGCAGGACCGGCTTCAGCGTAGCCGACATCAAGCACGCCGGCCCTGATCTGCTTTAGGGCGGCAAAGGACGTGTGCGAACCGGCCCTGACCGCAGGCACAGCCTGTGTCGATTGGGCAGCTGCGGCGCTCGTCAGGCCGAATTCGACCGCCGCCATGGTCATAGCCGCTACACCAAAAAAGCGGCGACGCTGAAGATTGATTTCGCTGGACATTCGTTCTCTCCGTTTCGAGTTGATGGCAGGGAGAAAACAGCCGGCATGTATCCCCGATGTTTCGGCCATCCGCTTCTATTGCATGCGGATGTAGCATCCGGCCTTCCGGATACATTCGGATACAATTGGCTGCCTTCTTAATCGGAAATTCGCGGGATGAGGAAATCGCGCAGCACGACGGCATTGTTGCGCTCATCATCGCGGGCGGCATAAAGCAGGGTGACGGTGCCTTTCTTTGTGAAATCGAGCACCTGATTTATCTCTTCCTCTTTCTGCTGAAGCTCGGCCCTGTAGCGCTTGCGGAACTCTTCCCAACGCCCCGGTTCATGATTGAACCAGTGGCGCAGCTCGGTGCTCGGCGCGACATCCTTCAACCAGGCATCGACGGCCGCGCGTTCCTTGCTCAGGCCACGCGGCCAGATCCGATCGACCAGTAGGCGGATACCGTCCGTATCTGCCTTGGCTGCATAGGCACGCTTTAGCTTTATGGCTCCCGCTTTGACCATTTTTACTTCCTTCGTGGCTGACCGACGCCAGGTAGAGCGACGGAGAGAAGATAGCGCAGCCACGATGAGCGCGCTTCCTATGACTTCGGTACATCTTCCTACACTTCGGTACATATTGCCGCGAACCCCGACACATAGGAGATACATGGCCGCAACAGATTAGCGCCGTTGCTGGTCGAGCCGCATCGCCGTCCAGAACCCAACAGGTTTCAGAGGAAACGATGATGACGCTTCTTATCATTGCCTATCTCGGAGGGGCGCTGACCATTTTCAGTCCCTGTATCCTTCCCATCCTCCCTTTCGTCTTCGCCCGCGCCGGACAACCCTTCGTGCGCAGCACGCTGCCGATGCTGATCGGCATGGCCGCCACATTCGCGTTGGTGGCCACACTTGCGGCCATTGGCGGCAGCTGGGCGATCAACGCCAATGAATACGGCCGCCTTGCAGCTCTCACCCTGCTTGCCGTCTTCGGCGTCAGCCTGATTTCGCCGCATATCGCAAGCTTCATCACCCAGCCTGTTGTCGATTTCGGCAATCGACTGCTGAACGCTTCCGGCAAGACCGGTTCTGCGCCGACAGCGGCTAGCGCGCTCATTTTGGGGGTGGCGACAGGCCTGCTCTGGGCACCCTGCGCCGGGCCGATCCTGGGTCTGGTCCTGACCGGTGCAGCTCTCCAGGGCGCCAGCCTGCAGACGACCCTTCTGCTGCTTGCCTATGCTGCGGGCACCGCCACCTCGCTCGCAGTAGCGCTTTCCGTCGGGGGAAAGATCTTTGCCGGCATGAAGAAGTCGCTGGGCATCAGCGAGCGCATTCGCCAGGGGCTGGGGATTGCGGTGATTGCCGGTGTCGCCGTCATTGCATTTGGTCTCGACACCGGCCTGCTCTCGCAACTTTCCTATGCCAGCACGTCTTCCTTCGAACAGGCCGTACTCGACAAACTGAAAGTGCAGCCGGCCGATGGCGCATCGTCTGTGGTTGCAAGCAACGACAAGACGATCGGCCTTGCCGATACCAAGAAGCCTTTCCGTAGTGATCTACCCGTCGAAGGCCGTGCGCCGCCGCTCGACGGCGCGGTCGAATGGCTGAACTCGCCGCCACTGACCATGGAACAGCTCCGCGGTAAGGTCGTGCTCGTTGATTTCTGGACCTATTCCTGCATCAACTGCATTCGCACTATCCCCTACGTCCGCGCCTGGGCTGACAAATACAAGGACCAGGGTCTGGTTGTGATTGGCGTGCATGCCCCGGAATTCGCCTTCGAAAAGAAGATCGATAATGTCAAAAAGGCCATTGGCGATTTCAAGATCGACTATCCGGTTGCAATCGACAACGATTACAAGATCTGGCGTGCCTTCGATAACAGCTACTGGCCGGCCCATTATCTGATCGATGCCAAGGGCCAGATCCGCGAGCATCAATTCGGCGAAGGCAACTATCGCCAGACCGAACAGGCAATCCAGGACCTGTTGCACGAAGCCGGCAGCGAGATGGCTGACAGCGCACCGGTGACACCGGATGCAAAGGGCGCGGAAGCAAGCCCCGACCTGAAAGACATCCGCTCTGGTGAAACCTATATCGGCTATCAGCAGGCCACCAGTTTCGCCTCCAACGAAAGCATGCGCGCCGATGCCTCCAGCGACTATTCGGTCAGACAGCCCGGTCTCAACCAATGGGGTCTTTCAGGCAAATGGACCGTCGGCGCTGAAGAGGCGACACTCGATCAACCGGGCGGCAGCATCGCCTACCGCTTCAGCGCCCGTGACCTGCATCTCGTGCTCGGCACCGACACTGACGGCAAGCCCGTTCGCTTCCAGGTGACGATCGACGGCAAGGCGCCGGGTGCTGACCACGGCAGCGACGTCGACGCTGATGGAAACGGCACGGTGGCTTCGACGAAGCTCTACCAGCTGGTGCGCCAGTCCGGCGCGGTGGAGGCACGCACGTTCGAGATTCGCTTCCTCGATCCCGGCGTCCAGGCCTACGCCTTCACCTTCGGCTGAACTTCCTCTCTCATCCAACCCAAACGACAGGAGCAACCACCATGAAACGCAGCTATCTTTCTACTCTCGCGCTTGCCTTCGCCACCAGCGTCATCGCCTTCGCAGCCCAGGCAGCAGAGGTCAAAAATATCGTCATCGTTCACGGCGCTCTCGCCGATGGCTCCGGCTGGCGCCAGGCAACCGAAATTCTCGAAAAGCGCGGCTTCAATGTCACTATTGTCCAGGAGCCGATCACCTCGCTTGCAGACGATGTTGCCGCCACAAGGCGGGTGCTGGACCTGCAGGACGGCCCAACCCTGCTCGTCGGCCACAGCTATGGCGGCATGGTCATCACCGAAGCCGGCAACAGCCCCAATGTCGCGGGCCTGGTCTATGTCGCGGCCTTTCAGCCAGACAAAGGCGAAAGCCTCATCAGCCTGGCGAGTTCAAAACCGGCCGGCGGCATGAACATCCGCGAGACGAAGGACGGAAAATATCTCTATCTCGATCCGGCCGCATTTGCGAACGACTTCGCCGCCGATCTGCCGAAGGACGAGGCCGCATTCCTCGCAAAATCACAGGTCTTCGCCTCCAAGGAGGCTTTCTCGGCCAAGGTTGGCGATCCAGCCTGGAAGACCAAGAAGAGCTGGACGGTTGTCGCCACCGAAGACCGCTCGATCAATCCCGACCTCGAGCGGGACATGGCAAAGCGAGCCGGAAGCACCGTGACGGAGATCAAGGCAAGCCACGCCGTCTTCGCCTCTCAACCGGAGAAGGTTGCCGACGTGATCGCGAAGGCTGCCGCGGCAGCCGGCAGATAATCGGATCAAAAGCACCAACCGGAGCCGGTGGATTATTCCGCCGGCTCATTTCCCTTCAACGTACCGTCATCGCCTGCATGAGCCGAAATACTGAGTTTCGTCACAAGACCTTCTGCCGCCCGTAAAGCAGCAGCATGCCGATGATGACGGCGCCGTAAATGAGCTGGCGACCGGCCTCTTCGATCTGCATGACCGAGAGGATCGATTGCAGCAGGGTGATCAGGATGACGCCGGCGACAGTTCCGAGATAGGAGCCCTTGCCACCGAGCACGTGCGTACCGCCAAGCACCACGGCAGCAATCGACGGCAGAAGATAGGCGTCACCCATGGACTGGGACGCTTTCGAAGCATAACCGGCGAGAAGCACGCCGCCGAGTGCGCTGAGGCCGCCCGAAATAATGAAGGCGACAAGCGTAATCCTGCGCGTATTGATGCCGGACATGTAGGCGGCACGTTCGCGGTTGCCGATCGCATAGAGCGACCGGCCGAAGGTCGTGCGTGTCAGCAGGAAGACGGCGAGCAAGCCGACGGCGAGCCAGACGAGAACACCGTTCGGAAGTCCGGGAATGGCATAACCGGTTGCCAGGAAGCGCATGGCGGCAGAAGCCGAATCCTGCGGCGAGAAACCACCGGTATAGACGACCATCAACCCTTGCGCGACGGCATTGGTTGCAAGCGTGATGATCATCGAGGGAATGCGCAGATAGGCGACAGCGATGCCGTTGACGAGACCGATCGCAGCCCCGCAGAAAATGCCGAAGGGAATTGCCAGAACCGCGCCCGTCGTTCCGTAAGCAGTGGCGGCGCAAGCCATCATCGCCCCTGTCGTCACAACCCAGGGCACCGACAGGTCGATCTGACCAAGCAGGATGACCGCCATCATGCCGGTTGCGATGACGCCAAGGAAGGAGGCCACTTTCAACTGCTGCAGCAGATAGTCGGGCGACAGGAAATTGGAGGAATAGAGCGAGCCACCGAGGAGCAGCAGGACGATACAGCCAAAGGCAATTGCCACAGCCGGATCGACGCCGCGCAGCCGGGCGGGCATAGGAATTTGCCGCATTGCGGAAGCACCCTCGCTCATTGGAACCACTCCAGACGATTACGAACACGCGACAGGCCGATGCAGCCGATACTGACTGCAAGCATCAGCACCACGCCCTGAAAGAGCGGCTGCCAGAGCGGGTCGAGATCGAAGACGAACAATAAGTCGCCGATGGTGCGAAAGGCCAGAGCGCCGAAGACGGCACCGACGGCGCTTCCTTTCCCGCCCGCAAGCGAGACACCGCCGAGCACGACTGCTGCGATCGAATAGAGCGTATAGGCGTTGCCGCTCGCAAGGGCCGCTTCGCCCGTATACGAGAAAAAGGTCAGATAGAGCCCGCCGATCGAAGAAAGTAGGCCTGCCAGCGCGTAAGCCGCAAGCTTTGCCCGCTTCACCGGCATCGCCGACATATAGGCGGCGTTTTCCGCCGATCCGATCGCATAGGCAGCGCGCCCGAACACCGAACGGCTAAAGGGCATCCAGATCAGGAGAATGACAAGCGCGAGAACGACAAGGCTTGCAGGGATGACGCCAAAGAGCTTTGAGGTAAAGGCATCGGCAAGGTCTTCATTGACCGAGCCGCCGGGTGTGGGCCGCAACAGTAGCGCCAGTCCGTAAAAGACCGCGCTGGTCGCGATTGTGGTGACGATCGGCTGCAACCGCCCGAAGATGATGACCAGCCCATTGAGCAGGCCGCAGGCAAGCCCCGTCAGGAGCACGGCTGCGACACCCAGCGCTGTCTGTAGCGGCGTGCCGACCACGAGCCATGATGCCAGGCAGTTGCACAGGATGAGGATCATGCCGACAGAAAGATCGATGCCAGCCGTGATGACGACGAAACATTGCGCCATTGCCACGAAAGCCAGCAGCGTTGCCTTGTTGGCGGCAGTCTGCACCACGTTGGGCGTGAAGCCGGCGGGATGGTTCGAAACATAGATGATAAACATGAGAATAAAGAGCAGCGCTGCGAAAAGCGTGCCCTTCTGCTGAACGTACCAGTAGCGCCATTCGCCGGTCGGCTGCCTGCTCATTGGGCCATCCTTTTCTGCGCCTCGCCCGCGTTGATATTAAGCGCGGCACTCACCAATTCGCGTTCGTTGATCTCGTCGCCCTCTAGGACGCGGATAATGCTGCCATCATACATGACGAGCACACGGTCACAGCAACCGACCAGTTCGTCATAGTCGGTCGAATAGAAGATGATGGCTGCACCCGCATCGGCGAGCTTGCGCAACAGGGCATATATTTCCTGCTTGGTGCCGACATCGATGCCACGGGTCGGATCATTAAGAAGGATGATGCGCGGCCTGTTCATCAGCCATTTGGCGATCACTACCTTTTGCTGGTTGCCGCCGGACAGAGACGCGACCGGCATGTCGATCGTCGCGGCCTTGATCGCCAGGAGATTCAGGAGCTCGTCGATCTCCCTGATCTCGGCAGCGCGGTCGATCACGCCGTTGCGCGAAACGCGATCAAGCGCTGCGATCGACAGGTTCTCGCGCACAGTCATCGGCAGCATGAGCCCTTCCGTCTTGCGATCTTCCGGGATCAGCGCCATGGAGATATTACCCGATTTCGCCGCGCCCGGGCTCTTCAATCTTACCGGTTTGCCATCGACCGCCACCTCGCCTTTCAGGTCGCGCAGCACGCCGAACAGCGCCAGCAGCAATTCACGCTGCCCCTGCCCGTCCAGCCCGCCAAAACCGATGATCTCGCCGGGGCGTACATCGAAATTGATCCCGGAAAGCCGATCTCCCCAGGAGAGGCCGCGGCAGGACAGAACCGGTACGTCTGCCGTCGGCCGCCGCGGCTTTGGCGGAAAGACGTTGGAATATTCGCGGCCGATCATCAGCTCTACCACCTGCTGGTCGGACTTGGTGCCGGCGGGATAGGATTCGATGCTGCGGCCGTTTCTGAAGACCGTGCAGTCATCGGCGAGTTCTGCAATCTCATGCATGCGATGCGAAATATAAATCAGCGCCATGCCCTCGGCCCGAAGCTGCTTTAGCACGCCGAAGACCTTCTCGACATCGGACTGGGTCAGGGCTGAGGTCGCCTCATCGAGGATCATCAGCCGCGGCTTGCGGGCAAGCGCCTTGGCGATCTCCACCATTTGGCGGCGCGAAAGCGGCAGATCCTTCACGAGAGAAGAGGGATGAATATCGGCAGCACCGGCGCGGGCAAGTGCCTCCTCAGCGATCGTGCGCTGCCTGTGACGGTCGATCATGCCAAAACGCAGCGGCGGATTGCTGATGACGATGTTGTCGGCCACCGAAAGATCCGGAATGAGCGACAATTCCTGGAAAACACAGACTATACCAGCGGCATTAGCGGCAGCCGGCGAGGCAAAGGAGACTTCCTTGCCGTCGAGCAGCATGCGTCCCTCATCAGGCGCCACAACACCGGCCATGATCTTGATGAGCGTCGATTTGCCAGCGCCGTTTTCGCCAAGCACGGCGTGGATCGCGCCGGCGCGCACGGCGATATTGGCTTCCTTCAGCGCGATCGCGCCGCCATAGCGTTTCGATATGCCTTCCAGGCGCAGAAGCGGTTCGGAAAGGATCATGCATCCAGCCTCCATTCGGTCGCGTCGAGATCGAGACTGCGGGCGCGAACGCCCGCAATCGGGTCCGGATGGTGGCTCTTACTGGTTTTCCTTTGTCTGCCCCATGATTTCCTGTGCGGAGAAGTTGATGCCGCAGGTCGGGAAGGAATTGCCGACGAAAAAGTTATCGGATTCCTTGGGGTAGTAGTCCTCGCCTTCCTTGAAATCGGGATCGGTAACGAGTGCCGTCGGCAGCTTGACGGCCTGAGGAACGACCTGACCTTCGAGAGCTGCGATGGCAGTCTTGATGGCAACAGCAACCTGCGCCGGGCCGGTGCCGGCCGACGCGCATTTCAGACCGTCGGCCGCATGGGCGGCGCAGAATTTGCGGAAGCCGTTCTCCGTCTCACCGCCGAAGGGCACGAAGGGATGCTTCGCATCGATCATCGCCTGCACGACGCCGGTGTCACCGCCCTGCGCGGTGATGCCGTCAAACGGCCCGTTGGTGGCGATTGCATCGGCCGTTGCCTTCTGCGCTACACCATCATCCCACTTTCCGACGACTTCGGTGACGGTGAACTTCTTGCCGGAAGCATCCAGAGCCTCATGAATCCCCGTATGACGATCGGTATCGACGGAGGTGCCGGCAACGCCGCGCACTTCCAGGATTTTGCCACCCTGCGGCAGGTGTTTCACCAGCCAATTGGCCCAGATGACGCCAAGGCCTTTCTGGTCGACGTTGACGTTGATCGCATCCTTGGTGTCGAGGATATTGTCGAAGGCGACGAGAACGACGCCGGCTTCCTTTGCGCGCTTGATGACCGGACCGAAGGCCGTCGGGTTCTGGGCGTTGACGACGATGGCATCATAGCCGGCGTCAATGAAGTTATTGATCGCAGAAATCTGTGCCGGCACGTCCTCGCCGGTCGATACGACCTTGAATTCTTTCAGCTTGGCGGCAACATCCGGCTGCGCAGCATAGGCCTTTGCCGTCTGCACCATCTGGATACGCCAGGTATTGGCGATATAACCGTTGGCAAGCGCGATGCGGTAAGGACCTTCCTTCTTCGGATATTGAAGGAACTGGGTTTCGGCCGACCACGGAACCATACAATTCGGATCGGCGGCGGGGCCGGACACGACCTTTGGCGCCGCCATGGCCGTACCGCAGAGCAGAACAAACGCCGACGCCGAAAACGCGCCGACACGGGTCATCTTCGCTTTCTTCACCTTGAGCATTGAATATCTCCTCCTCAGGCGGACTAAGGCCGCCCCTCTTTAAAATTTTCTTGGCATGTTGATTCCGGAAGGCTCCATCCCAACCTTTCCGGCGCAATTTCAACGTAACACAGTTGACAGCGCTGTCAAATCGGTTTTGCTAGCGCTGTCAACTACAATGGTCACAGGAAAGTATTTCGCAATTGCGAGAGAGATTACGAATATTCATGGTCTTAATGTATAGAGTGAGACGGACATGCGAAGAATAACTTTGGATGATGTTGCGAGCCTCGCCGGCGTCAGTCCGATCACAGTTTCCCGCGCGCTTCGCAAGCCCGACGCCGTGTCGGAGGCCCTGCGACGGCGTGTCAATGCGGCCGTTCATGAGCTCGGCTATGTGCCGAATATCGCGGCCAGCCGGCTTGCCTCATCGCGAACGCATGCAATCGGCGTCATTGTACCGACGCTCTATAACGTCATCTTTGCCGAATATCTTTTTGCGCTGCACGAAGTGCTTGTCGGTGCGGGCTTCCAGGTGATTGTCGTCAACAGCCGCTATTCAGAGCAGGAGGAAGAAAATGCCATCAAAGTACTGCTCGGCCAGCGCGTTGAGGCGATCATTATCGCGGGCATTCATCATACGCCCCTTGCTCATCAGCTTCTGACGCGGGCACATCTGCCTGTTGTGGAGACGTTCGAGCTGTCATCCGATCCAATCGACATTAATATTGGCATGTTGCAGGATCGCGCCGGACAGGCTGCAACAAAGCATCTCATCGACCGGGGCTTCACCCGCATTGCCTTTTTGGCGGGAAATCTTGACCATCGCTCTCAGTCCCGCTTCGACGGTTATCGTCTGGCGATGCAGGAGGCTGGCCTCGAGAACCTCGAGATCGTCACCCAGAGGCCACGGCACAGCTCCGTCGCGCTCGGCGCCGACCTCCTGGCCCTTATGCACGAACGAGGCAACCATCCGGAAGCAATCTTTTGCACCGATGACAACGTGGCGCTCGGAGCCATGCAGGAGTGTCGCAAGCGCGGCATTCGTGTGCCTGACGATATCGCCATCATCGGTTTTCACGATCTCGAATTTTCCGCCTGCGCGTCGCCGTCTCTTTCCTCGATCATGACCAGGCGCTTCGAGACGGGCAAACTTGCAGCCGAAACGGTGTTGGCGGCCCTCGATTCCACCAGCCGCCAACCACCAATCCAGATCGATCTTGGCTTCGAGGTCATCGCCCGCGAGAGTACGGGCGAGACTATTGCCGTTTTAAGCTAAGCCGCAACCTGCTCCTCGCTCTTGGCGATCATGACAGGAACACCCTTATAGCTTGGCGTACCCGATTTTTGATCATGGTGATCGAGGGCGATCACCGCGTTCATTTCCGGATAATAGCCGGCCACCGAACCGACGGGGATATTATACTCGACAGCCGTGAAACCTCTGACGGTTTTTCCGCCGCCGTTGGCCGCGGCGGAGCGGATATCGATCCGGTCTCCGTCGCGCAAACCCCGTTCGGCAAGATCCTGGCTGCTCATGAAAATCACATCACGCCGGCCAAAGATGCCACGATAACGGTCGTCGAGACCATAAACCGTCGTGTTATATTGGTCGTGGCTGCGCAGCGTCGTCAGCACCAGTGTCGTCGGGTCCTTTAAGCGAGGATCCTCATCGAGACCTGGGGCAACGAGAAAATTTGCCTTCCCGCTCGCCGTCTTCCAGACGCGATAGGAAGCTGGCACATCCAGGCGGAAGCCTCCGCGGACACGCACACGGCTGTTGAACTCGTGAAAATCCGGGAAGGCCACTTCAATCTTGTCGCGGATGCGGTCGTAGTTGGCGATCAGGCCGGTCCAGTCGATGCCGAATTTTGTACCGAGCGTGGCCGTTGCAATCCCGGCGATGATAGCTGGTTCGGACTTCAGCAATTGGCTCGGCGGGTTTAGAAAACCGCGCGAGGCGTGCACCATAGACATGGAATCTTCAACGGTGACCGACTGCGGACCGGAGGCCTGGCTATCGAGGTCGGTTCGCCCGAGGCAGGGAAGGATGATCGATGTCTTCGCTGTCAACAAATGCGAGCGATTGAGCTTTGTGGCGATGTGGACGGCAAGATCGAGCTTGCGCATGGCCTCGAACGTCACGTCCGGATCGGACATGGCGACAGCCAGATTGCCGCCGAGGCAGATCAGCGCCTTGGACTTGCCGGCTGCAATCGCCTCGATGGACTCGATCGCATTATGGCCCTTCTTCTCGGAAGGGCGGAAACCGAAAGCGCGCTCCATGCCGTCGATCAGCGCTTTGTTCGGGATCTCGGTAATGCCGACGGTCCTGTCTCCCTGCACGTTGGAGTGGCCACGCAGTGGGCAGAGGCCGGCGCCGGGACGGCCGATATTGCCGCGCAGCATCAGGAAATTGGCAAGCTGCTGGACATTGGCCGTTCCGTTGGCGTGCTGTGTGATGCCCATGCCGTAGCAGAGAATGACATTGCGGGCGTTGAGATAGACATCGACGGCGCTTTCCAGCGCCTCCATCGTGAGACCGGAAACGCTCAAGATATCGGCCCAGCTGGTATTGGCGACATCCTCCTTCAGGGCATCGATACCGAGGGTGTGTTCGGCAATGAAAGCCCGGTCGAGAACTCCCTGACCGCCATCGGCGAGATCGGCCTCATCGCGCTCGAAGATTAGCTTCATCAGCCCTTTGAGGGCCGCAAGGTCGCCGCCGGTACGGACCTGATGATAGGCAGATGCGATGCGCGTCGAGGAGAAAGTTATCATCTCCACCGGATTCTGCGGCGCAGCGAAACGCTCGAGCGCCCGCTCCTTCAGCGGGTTGAAGACGATAATCGGCACGCCGCGGCGCGACGCCTCGTGCAAGGTGGTCATCATGCGAGGATGGTTGGTTCCGGGATTGTGGCCAAAACTGAAGATCGCATCAGCATGGTCGAAATCCTCAAGGGTTACGGTCCCTTTGCCGACGCCGATCGATAGCGGCAGGCCGACGCTGGTCGCCTCATGGCACATGTTCGAGCAATCGGGGAAATTGTTCGTGCCATAGGCGCGTACAAAAAGCTGATAGAGAAAGGCCGCCTCATTGGAGGCGCGACCGGAGGTGTAGAATTCGGCCTCGTCTGGGCTTGCAAGCTTATTGAGCTCGGCGCCGATCAGGCTGAATGCATCGTCCCAATCGATGGCCTCATATTTGTCGGTGACGCCGTTGTATTTCAGCGGATGGGTCAGGCGCCCCTGGTCCTCGAGCTTGTGATCGATCCAACTCCAAAGCTCAGAAACCGTGTGTTCGGCAAAGAACTCAGGTGAAACGCGCCGGGCAGTCGATTCCCAGGTAATGGCCTTCGCGCCGTTTTCGCAGAACTCGAAGGAAGAGGTATGCTTTGGATCGGGCCAGGCGCAGCCGGGACAGTCGAAGCCTTCCGGCTGATTTGCCTTGAGCAGGGTGGCACCACCTTGGCTGATGATCTGCTGATGCTTCAGCGTCTTCGCAACCGCCTTTAGCGCATCCCATCCACCTGCGGGATGTCCATATTGCTCAACGCCTTCCGGCCGCTCTTCGCTCATCTTCACTCTCCGTTTTCAATCGCACCGACGATAACACCGATGGACCGGGCGGTTTAGTATACCGACGCATAGGTAGGATAGCGGCGGTCAAGGCGACGGATGTCGGGGCTTGCTTGACGCGGCGCCCCGCCTTGCACAGATATAGAGCAAACTGGTGAATTTTTAATCTCTCCATCAATTTGCCTAAAAATTTGCCCTTGTGACTTGTCCGCGATGCTGCATTGCGCCATAAATGATGCATGAGCCGGCTCGATCTGACCATCCTTGTCATCGATGAAAACACCATTCGCGCCTCTATCATCGAAGAGGGGCTGCGAGAGGCAGGCCACGCGCGCGTAACCGTCATCCACGAAGTTCACGGCGTGGCTCGCATCATTGATACGCTGAGGCCCGATGTCATCATCATCGATATCGAAAATCCCAACCGCGACATGATGGAGCATCTGTTCCAGCTGACCCGCACCGTCGGCAGGCCGATCGCCATGTTCGTCGACCGCTCAGATACCGCTTCCATCGAGGCTGCAGTGGATGCTGGCGTTTCGGCTTACATCGTCGACGGGTTAAAGAAGGAACGTGTCAAACCTATTCTTGACATGGCGGTCAGCCGCTTCAATGCCTTTAGCAGACTGCAGCGCGAACTTGCCGACGCCAAATCAGCGCTCGAGGAACGCAAAGTGGTTGAGCGCGCCAAGGGCATATTGATGAAGATGCGGGGACTGTCGGAGGAAGAGGCATTCGCGCTGCTGCGCCAGACGGCGATGAACGAAAAGAAGAAGATGTCCGATATCGCTCAGAGCATCGTCACCGCGGCGGGGCTTTTGATGTGATGGCGGCTTCATGTGCTGATGTCCGGAGGAAGCCGGAGTGAATATGATGGTGACAAATCTTGATCCCGGCGCCGGTCTACCCGCCCCCGCACGACTTCACGGTGAAGGCGACAGGACGCTGCGAGCCGGCTTCATCCCGCTTGTCGATGCCTCCGTGCTGATTGCTGCTGCAGAATTCGGTTTTGCCCGGAAGGAAGGCCTCACGCTTGATCTCGTCAAGGATGTCTCCTGGGCCAATGTCCGTGATCGCCTGGCCTTCAGGCAATTCGATATCGCCCACATGCTCTCGCCGATGCCCGTGGCTTCGATGCTCGGTCTCGGTTCCAATCCCTCGCCGACGATCACGCCCTTCTCGCTCGGGCGCGGCGGCAACGCGATCACGCTTTCGACCCGTCTTTTCGACAGGATGCGGGATACTGGCCTTTCCGGGGGCGCCGGTGCACTCGAAAACGCCCGAGCACTTGCCAAGGTTCTGGCCGATATGAAGGCTCGCCACGAGCCTGTGCCGACCTTCGGCGTCACCTATCCTTTCTCCTCGCATAACTATGAGTTCCGCTACTGGCTTGCCGCCGGCGGCATCGATCCGGACAAGGACGTCAAGCTCGTCGTCGTGCCGCCGCCGCTGACATCGGATGCGCTGGCGGCGGGGGCGATCGACGGGTTCTGCGTGGGGGCACCATGGAACATGGTAGCCTCCGAGCGCGGCGTCGGCCGCATCGTCGCCGCCAAACAGGACATATGGCCCTCTGCGCCAGAAAAAGTCATTGGCATGCGGCCGGAATGGGCCGAAACTCATCCGGAAACGGTTTCTCGCCTGATCGTAGCGCTTGACGCGGCGGCACGCTGGTGCGACCAGCCGGAAAATCACGATGCGCTTGCCGAAGTGCTGGCAGATAGCCGCTATCTTGCCGCCTCGGTGAAAATTATCCGCCATGTACTGGCAGGTGAGTTCAGCCTGGATGCAAAAGGGAACCGGCGCGTCATCGACAAATATTTCATGTTCCATGCAGGCTTTGCCAATTATCCGCGCACAAGCCACGCGCTCTGGATCTATAGCCAGATGATCCGCTGGGGCCAGGCCGAACTTGGCCTTAACCCCGCTCGCGCGGCCGCCTCCGCCTATCGCCCCGATCTCTATCGCGCCGCTCTCGGAGAGGGGAGCGCCCCTGATGATGCCGATGTGCGCATCGAAGGAGCCGACGAAGATGACCGCTTCGTGGACGGCCATGTTTTCGATCCATCGAAGCTGCCGGACTACATTGCCGGCTTTGCGGTCAAGAGCGCCCTGCCTTTCGTTGCCGGCAGTGATGAAATCTGATGGCACGCTGAGCCTGCACAAAATGCTATCAGGGATTGGCCCTCTAGGCACGAAAGCGCACAAACGATTTGCATGAGCGGCAGCGGCCCAAAAAACGTGCAGACGACGCGCGATCAACAAATCATTTGGATTCAATGACTTATCTTAACGCCCAAAAATTGGCACGCAGCTTGCTTGTATAATACTGCCCTGATCAAAGGCGATCGGAGCGGGATGAGCGCAACAGCGCCATAGAACACTGGAATACATCTTGAGCAGTCCGATGTGCGGATGCTTGAGGCAGAGGCCTGAAGGCCACAATTCGGCGTCCAATGGCGGACGTGACCAGCAAAGCCGCTGATCAGGATATTTCGCGCAGTCCGTGCGCGCCTCCTGATCAGCGGCTTTTTCGTTTTTAACCTCCAGCGATGGATCGGCACGACCTTGTCGGGCCACGGAGAAGCCATGTCTGTCATCGAGAAAGCGCAGCCCATATCCGCCGGCGAACCGGCTAAAGCACTGTGGATCTCCACGGTCGCCTTCACTCTCTGTTTTGCCGTCTGGACGATCTTTGCGATCATCGGCATTCGCATCAAACAGGAACTTGGGCTGAACGAAGCCGAGTTCGGATTGCTGGTCGGCACGCCTGTGTTCACCGGTTCGCTCGTGCGCATCGTCCTCGGCATTTGGACAGGACGCTACGGCGGTCGTCTCGTCTACACGCTCACGATGCTGGCCGCTGCACTGGCGACCTTTCTGCTTTCTTACGCTCACACTTACACCCAAATGCTGATCGCCGGCCTTGGCGTCGGGCTTGCCGGCGGCTCGTTTGCGGTCGGCGTTGCCTATGTCTCTCCCTTCTTCCCGGCGAAGAAGCAGGGAACGGCGCTTGGCATTTTCGGCGCGGGCAATGTTGGCGCGGCGGTGACAAAATTTGCAGCCCCGTTCGTGCTCATCGCGTGGGGCTGGCAGGCAGTTGCAGAGATTTGGGCGGTCGGCTTGGCGCTGATGGCAATCGTCTTCTGGTTTACGACGACAGATGATCCGGCTTACCGCCTCCGCCGCGAACATGGCATTGCCTCAAAGAGCCTTGCCCAGGAATTCGCGCCGCTGCGAAACATTCGGGTCTGGCGCTTCTCCCTCTACTATTTCTTCGCCTTCGGCGGCTTCGTCGCCTTGTCCTTGTGGCTGCCGCGCTATCTGGTCGGCGTCTACGGCTTCAATCTGGAAACTGCCGGCATGATCGCAGCCGCCTATTCCATTCCAGGCAGCATCTTTCGCGCCTTCGGCGGCGTGTTGTCTGACAAGAAGGGCGCGCGCAGCGTGATGTATGCGATGTTTGCCGTGTCGGCCATGGCCACCCTCATCCTCTCACTGCCTGCTGCTACCATCACGCCTGCCATCTTTATCGTCATCATCTTCGTTCTCGGCTTCTTCATGAGCCTCGGCAAGGCCGCCGTCTATAAGCACATTCCGGCCTACTACCCGGAAAGTGTCGGCGCCGTTGGCGGCGTCGTCGGGATGATGGGCGGTCTTGGAGGATTTATCCTTCCGATTGCTTTCGGCCTCCTCAAGGACATGACCGGCCTTTGGTCGAGTTGTTTTCTGCTGCTTTTCGCGATCGTCGCGATCTCACTCATCTGGATGCACCTGTCCGTCAAACAACTGTCGCGCCGGGAGTACTCCGCGCCCGTGGCTGCAGCCTGATCCAAGGACCTCACAATAATGACCGAAAAACTCGTCATCATCGGCAATGGCATGGCGCCCGGGCGCATGCTGGAGCATCTCTTCGAACAGGCACCCGGCCGTTACGACGTAACAATCTTCAACGCCGAGCCCCGCGTCAATTACGACCGCATCATGCTGTCGCCAGTCCTGTCGGGAGAAAAGGACTACGAACAGATCATCATTCACGGTGACGGCTGGTACATCAAGCACGGCATCACGCTCTACAAGGGCCACAAGATCGTCAGTATCGATCGTGTGGCAAAGACCGTCACGTCGGATCACGGTGTTACTGAAAGCTACGACAAGCTGGTGATTGCCACCGGCTCGGTACCCTTCATCATTCCCGTTCCCGGCAAAGATCTGCCAGGCGTCATCACCTATCGCGATCTTGACGACGTGCAGGCCATGCTGCTGGCAGCCCAGTCGCGTGAGAAGGCAATCGTCATCGGCGGCGGACTGCTCGGACTTGAAGCGGCTGCCGGCCTTGCTCAGCGCGGCATGGATGTGACCGTGCTGCACGTCATGCCAACGCTGATGGAGCGCCAGCTCGATCCTGCCGCCGGCTACCTCTTGCAGAAAGCGGTCGAAGAGCGCGGCATCAAAGTCATCTGCAAGGCCAATACCAAGGCGATAATCGGCAACGGCAAGGTGGAAGGCGTCGAGCTCGATAACGGCACAATCATTCCGGCGACGCTGGTCGTCATGGCGGTCGGAATTCGTCCGAACGTCAATCTCGCCAAGGATGCCGGGCTTGCCGTCAACCGCGGCATCGTCGTCGATGCCGGCATGCAGACGTCGGATACCGATATCTACGCGCTCGGCGAATGCGCCGAAGTGGGCGGCACGGTCTACGGCCTTGTTGCACCGCTTTATGAAATGGCTCGCGTCGCTGCCGCCCATCTCTCCGGCGACACGAAGCCAGGTTTCGTACATTCCGACACGCCGACAAAGCTCAAGGTCACCGGCATCGAGCTTTATTCTCTGGGTGATTTCGCCGATGGCGATGACCGGCAGGAAATCGTGCTGCGTGATGCGAGCGCTGGCGTCTACAAGCGTCTCGTGCTCAAGGACAATCGCATTATCGGCACGGTGCTTTATGGCGAAACCACCGACGGCGCCTGGTTCAATGATCTCAAGAAAAAGGCGGTCGACATCTCCGATATGCGCGACACGCTGATCTTTGGCCAAGCCTATCAGGGAGGGTCTCCGCTGGACCCTATGGCGGCCGTTGCAGCCTTGCCGGATGATGCGGAAATCTGCGGCTGCAACGGCGTCTGTAAAGGCAAAATCACGTCGACAATTACAGCCAAGGGGCTGACATCGCTGGATGACGTGCGCGCCCATACGAAGGCATCCGCCTCCTGTGGCTCCTGCACCGGCCTTGTCGAGCAGCTGATGGCGCTGACGCTCGGCGATGCCTACAATCCGACAGCCGTGCAGCCGATGTGCACCTGCACCGAGCTCGGCCATGACGATGTGCGCCGTCTCATCAGGGCGAAGAAGCTGAAGACCATCCCCGCCATCATGCAGGAACTGGAGTGGAAAACGTCGGGCGGTTGCGCCAAATGTCGCCCGGCACTCAATTACTACCTCGTCTGCGACTGGCCGGATGAATATGCCGACGACTATCAGTCGCGCTTCATCAACGAACGAGTCCACGCCAACATCCAGAAGGACGGCACCTATTCTGTCGTACCGCGCATGTGGGGCGGCGTCACCAGTTCGCAGGAATTGCGCGCCATTGCCGATGTCGTCGACAAGTTCGCAATTCCGATGGTCAAAGTAACTGGCGGCCAGCGCATCGACTTGCTCGGCGTCGAAAAGGAAGACCTTCCTGCCGTCTGGGCCGATCTCGGCAAGGCCGGTTTCGTCTCTGGCCAGGCCTATGCCAAGGGGCTGCGCACGGTAAAGACCTGTGTCGGCTCCGACTGGTGCCGCTTCGGCACGCAGGATTCCACCGGCCTCGGCATTCGCATCGAGAAATTCATGTGGGGATCCTGGACGCCGGCCAAATTGAAGATGGCCGTTTCCGGATGTCCGCGAAACTGCGCGGAGGCGACCTGCAAGGATATCGGCGTCATCTGCGTGGATTCCGGCTTTGAGATCCATTTCGCCGGCGCTGCAGGCCTCGACATCAAGGGCACGGAGGTGCTCGGCCTGGTGAGGACGGAGGATGAGGCGCTCGAACATATCGTGGCGCTGACGCAGATGTACCGCGAGCAGGGCCGCTATCTCGAACGCATCTACAAATGGGCCAAACGCATCGGCCTCGATGAGATCCGCCGGCAGATCATGGAGGATCACGACAAGCGCAAGGCCTATTACGAGCGCTTCGTCTTTTCCCAGCAATTCGCTCAGGTCGATCCCTGGTCGGAACGCGTCTCCGGCAAGGACAAGCACGAATTCCGGCCGATGGCGACTATCGGTTTCAGTCAGGCAGCCGAGTGAGGACTGGTCGGCGCAGCCGACGAAACGATCCAGTCAATCGTTTCGAAGGACGAACGCCCGGAGCGCGAGCGAAGGGCTAGGCCACCCAAAAAAGAAGGACTTAAATGATGAACTGGCATCCGATCGGCGACATTTCCGATATCCCGCTGCGTGGCTCTCGCTGCGTAAAAACTCCGCATATGAACATCTCGGTCTTCCGCACCGGAGAGGACGAGGTCTATGCGATCGAAAACCGCTGCCCGCATAAAGGCGGGCCACTTTCGGAGGGGATCGTGCACGGCAATGCCGTTACCTGCCCACTGCATAATTGGGTGATTTCATTGGAAACCGGCAAGGCACTCGGCGCCGATGACGGCGCGGTGCGCACGATCCCGCTCAGAAAAGAGGCCGGCACGCTCTATATCGCACTCGAAAGCCTCATGATGGCGGCCGAATGATGGAAAGGGAGGTCAAGACCACCTGTCCCTATTGCGGCGTCGGCTGCGGCGTAGTCGCCAAGGTGGACGAGACCGGCACCGTCACGGTGAAAGGCGACCCGGAGCATCCGGCCAATTTCGGCCGGCTCTGCTCCAAAGGTTCCGCACTCGCCGAAACGATCGATCTCGACGGTCGCTTGCTCCACCCCGAAATCGACGGCAGGCAGGCCGGATGGGACGAGGCTCTCGATCTTGTCGCGAAGCGTTTCTCAGAAACCGTTGCGGCACACGGGCCGGACTCGGTCGCCTTCTATGTTTCGGGCCAGCTGCTGACCGAAGACTATTACGTCGCCAACAAGCTCATGAAGGGTTTTATCGGCTCGGCCAATATCGACACCAATTCACGCCTCTGCATGTCCTCGTCGGTCGCCGGCCATCGCCGTGCTTTCGGTTCGGATACCGTGCCCGGCCTCTATGAGGATCTGGAGCTCGCCGATCTCGTCGTACTGACCGGTTCGAACCTCGCCTGGTGTCATCCCGTTATCTACCAGCGGCTGGTGGCCGCCAAGGCCGCCCGGCCGGGCGTGAAGATCGTCGTCATCGATCCGCGCCGGACGATGACCTGCGATATTGCCGATCTGCATCTTGCTATCCGGCCTGACGGCGATGTGTCGCTCTTCATGGGACTGTTCGCGCATCTCGCGGCAAGCCCCGCCATCAATCAAAACTACATCGGTGCCCATACCGAAGGTTTCGGCGCGGCCTTTGCCGCTGCGGCTGCGCTGACATCGGTCGAACTGCTTGATCGCACCGGCCTGCCGGCTATGCAGGTGAGAGAGTTCTTCCGACTGTTTGAAACCACTGAGAGGGTCGTCACCTGCTACAGCCAGGGCGTCAACCAGTCCGCTTCAGGCACCGACAAGGTCAATGCCATCATCAATTGCCATCTGGCGACGGGACGCATAGGCCGGCCTGGCATGGGGCCATTTTCGCTGACCGGGCAGCCGAATGCGATGGGTGGCCGCGAGGTCGGCGGCCTTGCCAACATGCTGGCCGCCCATATGGCGATCGAAAGCGCCGACGATCGCGACCGGGTTCAGCGTTTCTGGAATGCACCCGAGATTGCAGCCAAGCCCGGTCTAAAAGCCGTCGACCTCTTCGGCGCCGTCGAGGACGGCCGCGTCAAGGCGCTCTGGATCATGGCGACCAATCCGGTTGTCTCCCTGCCGGATGCGCGCCGCGTCGAAGCGGCGATCGCCGCCTGTCCATTCGTGGTCGTGTCCGACATGTTGCGCGAAACCGACACGACACGGCACGCCCATGTGCTCCTGCCGTCGCTCGGCTGGGGCGAGAAAGACGGAACGGTCACCAATTCGGAACGCCGCGTATCCCGGCAACGTCCCTTTCTCGATCCGCCCGGAGAAGCCCGCCCCGACTGGTGGCAGATAGCGGAGGTCGGCCGCAGAATGGGCTTTGACGCCTTCGACTATACGTCGCCGTCCGATATTTTTGCCGAACATGCCGCCCTGTCCGCCTTCGAGAACAACGGTAGCCGCGACTTCGATATCGGCGCCTATGCCGACATAGAGCAGCCTGCCTATGATGCATTGACGCCGTTCCAGTGGCCGCAGCCGTTCGGAACGGGGACACGCGAAACGCGGTTCTTCGCTGAGGGCGGTTTCTTTCATTCCGATCGCAAGGCGCGTTTCGTTGCCGTCGAGCCGCCGGCAACCGACAGAACGGAACCAGCCTATCCGTTTACGCTGAATACCGGCCGCGTCCGCGACCAGTGGCACACTATGACACGCACCGGAAAAAGCGCGCGGCTGTCATCCCATATCGCGGAACCTTTCGCGGAAATCCATCCGCGCGACGCGATGGACCTCGGTGTTGCCGATGCTGACCTCGTTCAGGTCGAAAGCGCCTATGGCAGGGCGATCATCCGCGCGCTGGTGACCGACCGGCAGGCACGCGGCAGCGTTTTCGTGCCCATGCACTGGAACGACCAGAATTCAGCCAAAGCGCGGATCGGCGCTGTCGTCAAGCCTGCAACGGACCCCATTTCGGGGCAGCCCGCCTCGAAGAATGTTGCGGTTGCCGTCAGCCGCTATCACGCTTCCGCCTACGGCTTCGCCGTCAGCGTAACAAAGCCGGATGCGCTCGGAGCGGATTACTGGGCACTCGCCAAAGCCGATGGCGGCTGGCGGCTGGAGATTGCGTTCCGTGACGGCATCGAAGACTGGACCGCCTGGTGCCGGAAAAGCTTCGGCATTGCAGACCATATCGAGCCATTGGGGTACACCGACCAGCAATCCGGTGATCGGCGTATCGCCTTCTTTGACGGAGAGAGATTGCTTGCCGCCCTGTTCGTTGCAAGGGAGCCGGTTGCCGTCGCGCGAAACTGGGCCGTATCACAATTGGCTGCGGATCACAGCAATCTGCGCCGCCGCTTTGCCATCATCGCCGGGCGCCCGGGCGCCGACAGACCGGATCCAGGTGCAACGGTCTGTTCATGCTTCAGCGTCGGCGTCAACCAGATCGTCGCTGCCGTTCGTTCCGGCTGCCGTAGCGTCGAGGCGATCGGCAGCGCGCTCAAGGCCGGCACCAATTGCGGCTCTTGCCGCGCCGAAATCAGGGGGATCATCAATGCCTGTGTTGCAGACGCTGCCGAATGAAGTTGCCGCGCGAGCATCGGCCCGGATGGCGCCGCTCGCCAAGCTGCCGATCTTCTGGTCGCTTGCCGGACAACGGGTGGTCGTCGCCGGTGGCTCGGATGCCTGCGCCTGGAAGGCGGAGCTGTTCGCCGCCTGCGGCGCGAAGGTCGAGATCCATGCGGAAATGCTTGGCGAAGCCTGTGCCACTCTCATTGAACGAGGCTCACCACATCCAGAAGGTGGGCTCGCCCACCATCCGGTGGCATGGCGCGAAGACATTCTTGCAGGTGCGGCGCTTGCAGTAGCAGACTGCGAGGATGAGGCCGAGGCTCGAACGTTTTTCGAAGCAGCAGGGCGAGCCGGCGTTCCCGTCAACGTGATCGACAAGCCGGCCTTCTGCCAGTTCCAGTTCGGCTCCATCGTCAATCGCTCGCCCGTCGTGGTATCAATTTCGACGGATGGCGCCGCCCCCATCCTTGCGCAGGCCATTCGCCGCCGCATCGAAACGCTGTTGCCGACATCCCTGAAGGCCTGGGCGTCCCTTGCCCAGTCGCTGCGCGAAGAGATTGCCCTTCGTCTGAAGCCTGGCGCAGAACGGCGCGCCTTCTGGGAGCGTTTTGTCGATCGCGCTTTCGCAGCTGAGCCGACGGAAGCAAACAAGCGTGATCTGCTCGCCAATATGGAAAAGCCAACTCAGGCACGCGACGTCGGACGGGTAACGCTTGTCGGCGCCGGTCCGGGTGATGCCGAGTATCTGACCCTGAAGGCCGTGCGGGCATTGCAGGCCGCCGATGTCATCCTGTTCGATGATCTGGTGTCGGACGAGGTTCTGGAACTGGCGCGGCGCGAGGCCAAGCGCCTGCTCGTCGGCAAACGCGGCGGGCGCGAAAGCTGCCGCCAGGAAGACATCAACGAGATGATGCTGACTTTCGCCAAAGCCGGCAAGAATGTCGCCCGGCTAAAATCCGGCGACCCGATGATCTTCGGCCGCGCCGGCGAGGAGATTGCCTATCTGAAACAGCATGATATTCCGGTCGACGTCGTACCCGGCATCACGGCTGCGAGCGCCATGGCGTCGCGGCTCGGCATTTCGTTGACACATCGCGATCATGCGCAGACCGTCCAGTTCGTCACCGGCCATTCGCGCCACGGCGAGCTGCCGGAGACGGTCGACTGGCAGGCGCTTGCAGACCGGAACAAGACGACGGTCTTTTACATGGGTGGGCGAACCGCCGGCGGCATACAGACGAGGCTGATCGCCGCTGGGCTTGCTGCAGAAACGCCGGTCGTGATCGTCAGCTCTGTTGCCAATGCCGACGAACGGCGCTGGAGCGGCAATCTGGAAGATCTGGCGACCGCGATGACGGATATCGGCTTCGACAGGCCCGTGCTGATCGGTGTTGGAGACGTTTTTGCTGCTTGCCGCCTGATGATGGAAAGCAATTTACGTGCCGCTGTCAGCGCCTAGAGTCGCCACAGAACCGAAAATCTTGGATCAACCCTTTTTACCTCATGAAGGATTTAGAGTGGCTGGGGCAATGGCTACGTCGCCATAAGCCTCGTCGCGATATTTCACGAATTCGGGGGATGTAGAGCTTCGGCTTTAAGGCTGTGAGCCAGGGCCGCCACACATATCTTCTAAGTATCGGATGGCGAGTAATTTTCGAGTGGCAGAATTATTCCGCAGATCCCCAATAAATATAGGACGTCCGCAGCAGCAATTGAAGCCGCAGCCTGCTGACGAGTATATAACATCTCCAAACAATTCCCTGTATTAAGGACCGCGATGTTGCAACTTCGCGCTTAACGTGCGTAGTATTCTTGTTAGCTCAAATTGCATCGCATCTCCATTTCGCCAACTTAAGGGGGTTATCGAAATGAACCATTTGCGTGCTCTTCTCCTTTATTCTGCGGCGTTGCTTGCAACCAACTCCTGCGCCGCCGATGTCAAGGTTATTTCCTGGAACGTCGCTGCTTCGCCTTACGAAAAGGTTCTGGCCCGAGCGCCCGACTACAAGAAGATGGCCGACACTCTGTCGCCTGATGTGATCGTTCTCATCGAACTGACTGGACGACCCGATATCAAGGCCATCGCCGATGCCATCGATTGGCAGACCTATTATGCAACGGTGTCCGACGGACAGGTGCAGGGCGACGAAATCCACGCAGGCCTGGAGGTCGGCGTCCTTTCAAAGCTACCGATCACGTCGGTGATCGAGTTCGACCCCAAACCGGAGGGGCACGTCCACCAGGTTTTCACAAATGCCAAACCGGACGGCGACAGCTCGATACCGGTGAAGGAAGCGCCATTAAAGGGCATCGACATGATGGGATTGGCGGCGACTGATCGCGGAACACTTCGTGTCGATCTGGCAAATGGCCTGACTGTCTTCCCAGTCCATCTGAAATCGAATTCGAACGACGCCTGTTTCGCTGCGGATGATGCGATCAAGGACCTGAAGAAGCTTGGCTTGACTCCGGTCCCTGCTCTGCAAGCCGTCCTGGACAATGGGTCCGACGTAAAGGCCAAGGCGGACAAGGATAACGCGTTCAAACGCGAGCGGGTGATCGCTGCAACCAAAACAGTAGCTGATCTAGCCGTCGCGGAGGGGCGAACCGTCTTGATCGCCGGAGATTGGAACACGTCCTTCGAACCCGGCAAGTTCGGCCAATCGTTCGACGATTGCCAACTGGCGGCTTTCTCATGCGCGAAGGCGCCTTTCCCGGCCAGTGCTTGTAGTGGTGACGGCTACGACGACACTTTCACAATACTGACGGTGCCGCTGGCTGGCAGCCAGAAGTGGACCATGTTGACGAAAGACCTGGGCCGGACTTTCGATGAAATGGAGTTCGCAGACAAGGCGATTGACCACATGGCGGTGCCAGATGCCGCGGCCCAGGCGTTCGCCGCCCCCAAGGTCGGTCCGGATACATTCGGCTCAGATCATTTCCCAATCTTGACCGTCTGGGCTGCTCCCTAATCAATCACATGAAGGGAGACAATTCTGTGGGAAGATCGCGCGATGCAGGGCCAGATGACGTTCACAAATGGGTGCGAAAGCTAGTTGCAGGCGATCGGCTCCACCTGACCAAAGGAGACTACGAGAAGCCCATCGTCCTGTCCTCGCTTGCGGGAACGGAAAAAGAGCCAATCATCGTTCACGGTAGCCAGTCGGTGCTGGGGCCAAAAGTGAGCTTCGAAGCCTTCAAGGAGACCGGTAACAAGCTCGCCGCTGCTCAAGAGGCGGGAGGCAGTTTCCCTGGTCTCTATTACCTCGCCGACAATGGGGTCCTTGTCCTCAAGAACTGCCAGTGGATCACAATCGAGAACCTATCCTTTGATGGCTGCTGGCCCACCGCGATTTATCTGGAAAACTGCCAGCACATTACACTTCGCAGGCTTAAGATCAGTGGCGGCACATTCGCAATCGGTGCCACCGGCATCACCACAAGACATATCCTCGTTGAAGACTGCGACTGGGTCCAGGACCCCAGCGGCAACGGCTGGGACTTATGCGCCGCGATCCGCAACGGGGAACCGATTGACAAGGAGTTGGAAGGCAAACCTTCCGCTCTGTGGCGAGAGGTCGATTGGGAACAGGTGCACGGCGAGCGTTCTGAAACTGGAAGGCTAGTGGACATCAAAAAAGATGCGCGAGCCTACGACGGCGACTTCTTCCGCGCATGGAGCATCGCGGGCTACGTCGTCATCAGAAACAACGTCATCGTCGACGCCTTCAACGGGGTTCATTTCTTCAACCAGGTGGCGGAATCGATTGTCGACAGTTGTTCGCGCAACGTCCTTATCGAAGGCAACTGGTTCATCCGCATCCGAGACAACGCGGTTGAACCGGAGAACTTCGCTTGGAACTGGACGGTCAGATACAACATGATCGTCGACTGCTATATGCCGTTTTCACTTCAGATGGCGCGTTCCGGCTACTTCTATATCTACGGGAATCTCGGATGGAACCTCCGAAAACCAGGTCCCGATAACGACCAACACACACGGGGCCAGTTTTTCAAATTCCCGTCCGAGCACGTAGCGGACGGCCCACACTACACCTTTAACAACAGCTGGATGCTGCGAGCGCCGTTGGCGAAAAAGGCACGTTTCGCAAATTTCGTCCACGTTAACAATGCCATCGACTACTACGAAAGCGACCCGGCAGCGACAGCACCATTCGGCAAGAACTTCGCCGATCTCGCCCCGCCAGGATCGCAGCAACAAGAAACCCTCAATTTTGAGAGCGAGCATTTCACGAAGGCGTGGCAGCTCCTTGGGATCAAATTTGATGGGGACGTAATCCACCATCCATCCTTCCCTGACCAAGTGCGAGCTGCCGGGTATCCGGTTGGGTTCGCAGCAAGCAACCTTTCTCCTGACTTTGAGGATAAGACGCCCGGCCGCCCGGAAGGTCTTAAGACCCACACTCCGCACAAAGCCGTCGCCCTGACAGTGTTGCTGCCGGATGGCGGCGAAGAGCCCGCAGTCCAGGACAACACGCATCAGGTCGGAGCGTGGCAAGGTTCGAAGCGCATTGTGTTGGAAGAACCCGTGTTTTGGTCGTACTGGCCAGGCCGTCAAGCAGACAGCGAGGTCTCGTGAGACTCCTCAAGTTCCTAATCTTGGTCGCGATTGCGTCACTAGCCGTTCATTCGCTGTCGAACGCGAACGAGCCAATCAAGACACTCCCGATTGCTGCACCTCCTCTGGCCTCCCAAATAAACGACTTCGGGCACCACCTGCACGACATCGACGTCTGGTGTTCTTTGAAGACGCGTTGCGATATTCAGCGATATGTACAGCAGACGGGTGTCTGCGCTCTCTATGTCATCAAGAACCGCATGGTTCGGGTCGAGCTTTTTCATCCCAAGGACATTTGTGAAGGAGGTAAGAACCGTATCGATAAGAAGTACGGTGTTGCCTCGATGGCAAAATCACTGACGTCTACCTTGCTCGGTCAGGTGCTTGCCGATAAATATCACCTTCAAACGAAGACTCAATTCAAGGCCGTCATGCAAAGGCAAGTTGGCAGCTTTCTTAGGCTTCCTAACCGCATGACGCTGGCTGAAAGCTATTCAACCGTGCGTCTCGACCAGCTGCTATCGATGCGGTCGGATATCCAGTGGCGGGAGGCCTATTGGCCAGCATTGGTTTCGGACTCCATTGCGTTCGACAAGGAAGTTCGAACGCCTCCGCGAAAACAGACTCTAATCGGCTTCGCATCCCGCTACAGGCTCACCCGGCATCGAGATGAAAGGTTCAACTACTCGGCGTTGGATGCAGCCATGGCAATGGCAGTGGTGCGGGACATCTCGTCCATCCGACCGCTGAAAGCATTTGAGAAGGGCGTTTGGACGATGATTGGAGCGGCACACTCTGCCAAATGGAACGTCGACATTGACGGCGATCCTATCGGGTCCTGCTGCTTCAAAGCGCGGATCGATGATCTTGCTCGTTTCGGTGATTTCATCCTCCACAAGGGACAAGGGAAAGGTATCCCAGCAGCATGGTTCGACCTGGCAACCGCACGAACGGAGGGCCGCTTCGCGGGCCTTCAAGATGAAAGCGAGCCAGCGGACGATAGCTGCACCTTGGGCTACGGATATTTTTGGTGGCTGAGAAAGAACCGCGCTGATTATTTTGCGTTCGGTCGTTTCGGACAATTTATTCACATCTATCCGAAGGAGAATGTCGTGATCGTTCAGATGTCGGCTTGGGATGAGGTCCCGGTCAGCGACCATGCAAGATGCATCGCTCTGAAGACGCACGATGCCATTGTTCGCCAGCTTAGACATTGAGGGCTGACGGGCGACCGTCGCTTTAGCCCGGACTTTCCCGATCATCTCGCGTGGCGGAGCAGCTCGGGGCGCTCCGCCACATAGCCATAGAGCGCCCTTTCTTTTTACACTCGACGGCTTTTTAGCGAGATCGCTTCCCGGCGAGATTTCAATTCCAAATTCTAAGATACTCGCGTATGTTGAATGCGGGGCTTGCAGTATTCCTACGTTGGGGTTGAGCAAATGTGCTGGAATACGTCATCGGCATTCACGCCGGTCGGGATTGTTCTACGCGGTACAGCAACACGCAGAGTCGTACGGACGCTAGGTGATGCAGCACATCTCCTGATGAAGGAGTGGCCATCCGATGACGGCGAGGAATATGTAGCTGCCGTGAAAGCCTGCGTTGACGCAATCACGGGAAAAATCTCGCCGGAACATTTTCGGAAAATTCTCCTACGCGCGGCCAATGAGGCTGGTATTGCTGCTCTAGCTGTCGTCCATCAGGGATTAGAAGCGGGGCAACTGGCCCAGCCCTCCCAACAACAACGTTGAAAGGACCATTCGGCCAAACCGCCCCGACCGGCGTCCAT
Source organism: Rhizobium sp. BK650 (assembly GCF_014195325.1). Lineage (GTDB taxonomy): Bacteria > Pseudomonadota > Alphaproteobacteria > Rhizobiales > Rhizobiaceae > Rhizobium. Next base: position 180,109 of record NZ_JACIBK010000005.1, read on the forward strand.
CTATCGCAACCGCCTTGAATGGCGCTTCTCCAATCCAACCTTCTCAGCTTTCAACGGTCATCGGAACGACAGTGATCTTTCGTTCAGTGGACTTCAGTGCTGGAAGGGCGTCGGCTGAGGTCCCACTACCAGTGATAACCTCGTGAGGCTTTGTGACGTCGCAGCGAAATGGGTGGTTTTGTTACACTCCAGGCTAGTGTCTGTTACGCTTTAGAGCGGGTTCGTCACACGTCACTGATCTAACTCAGTGACAACGGATCTTATTTGGCCCAAACATTTTCGCGTCATTGTCCGATTCCCTGTTAGGCGACACGAGATCTCACATGTCTTCGAGACTGAATCGCAAATTGCAAATGCCCCGCCGAGACGACCTTGGCCTTCTGACAATCGCCAATGGCTCCGGCCTCTCCATATCCGCATTGCCGAATGGCACGCTCTTTTCCATCGACTATGTCGATAGCCTCGGATCGGTACAGATCAACCAGATCCAGGGATCGCCGCTTTCCGGCGGCGTGGGGCGTCTCTATCTGCGGATCGGCGGCAAGAAGCCGGCCGTCGCAGAGATCGTCGGCCCCCAGGCGCGAGGTCGCTTTGGCCATGGTGAGACGGGCTTTTCCTGGAGCGGTGACGTTGCAGACGTCCGCTACCAAGTGAGCCTCGTCCTTGCGCCCTCCGAGACGACATGGTTCTGGCACATCACGCTGACGCATCCAGGTGGGGAGAAGCTACCGGCCGACCTGGTACTGGTCCAGGATATCGGCCTTGGTGATCGCGGCTTCCTGATGAATAGCGAAGCCTATGCCTCGCAATATATCGACCATCATATCGCTGAGCATCCGGCCTTCGGACCTGTTGTGATGAACCGGCAGAACCTCAAGCAGGGAGGCGGGCGCAATCCCTGGCTTGCGCAGGGTTGCCTGGGAGGCGTTGCCGCTTACGCCACCGATGCGATCCAGCTGGTAAAATCAGCTGCTGTCAGCGATGGCCATCTCGTCGGCCCGTTCGGCAGCGACCTGCCGAGCCAGCGTCGGCAGCATGAAATGGCCTGCCCCGCCCTTCAGTCGAAGCCGGTTTCCGTTTCTGCCGAAGGCGTGAGCGCCACTTTCTTCGGCCTGTTCCTTAGCGATCATCAAGCGGCATCCGACGATGCCGATCTGTCCCGCCTCGATCATCTGAAGGCCCCCGAAGAGACGGCAACCGAACCGGCCGAGCAGGTGCCGCCGCACAGCATCCTGCAGGAGGCGGGGTTGCTGACAGGGGAGGCGCTGGACGACAAGGCGCTCGCGCTCATCTATCCCGATCGGATGCTGGAAGAACGCAGAGACGGAAAACTCATCTCGTTCTTCGTGCCGGAGGGTGCCCTCAATCGCCATGTGGTCCTGCGGGAAAAGGAACTGCAGGTCGCACGTCGCCATGGCGCGATTGTGCGAAGCGGTCAGAACATGCTGCTTGACGATGTCACCCTGGCATCGACCTGCTGGATGCAAGGCATCTTTGCTGCACAGCTGACGATCGGCAATACGTCCTTTCATAAGCTGTTTTCTGTCTCCCGCGATCCCTACAATCTGACGCGCACCAGCGGGTTGCGCATCCTTATCGATACCGGCCGTGGTTGGCAGCTTCTCGGCGTGCCCTCAGTCTTCGACATAGGCCTCAGCGACTGCCGCTGGATCTATCGGCTTGCCGACCGCACCATCACCGTGACGGCCACGGCCTCAGGTGAGGATCCCGCCATGCAATGGGCGGTCTCTGTCGAAGGCAAACCCTGCCGCTTCCTGGTCTTCGGCCATCTCGTTCTCGGCGAGCGGGAATATGATACGAGCGGCTACGCCGAATTCGACGACAATGCCAAGCGCATTCTCTTCCGCCCGGATCCGCACTGGCTCTGGGGCGAACGTTTCCCTGACGCCAGCTACTGGCTGGTGAGCTCCACGCCCGATGCCATCGAGGCGATTGGCGGCGACGAGCTTCTCTACGAGGACGGCGTGGCCCGCAACGGCGCCTTCATTGCCCTCCGCTCCGCCGAGACACAGTCGCTCTCCTTTGCCGTCGTCGGCTCGATGACAGATAAGGCAGAGGCCAAACGTCTGGCAGATCGCTATGCAGGCGGCGTAACGCAGGACGCGATGTTGGCACCGGCGTTGCGCTTCTGGCAGCATGCCATCCGCGGCCTAACATTCGACAAGCCCAAAGCCGACGCTCAGGCATATGCGGCAATCCTGCCCTGGCTCGCGCATGATGCGATCGTGCATCTGAGCGTGCCGCATGGGCTCGAACAATATACGGGTGCTGCCTGGGGTACGCGCGATGCATGCCAGGGACCAGTCGAATTCCTGCTCGCCTATGAGCATGATCGCGAAGCCAAGGAAGTCGTAAAGACGGTTTTTAGTGAGCAGTACCTGGAAAAAGGCGACTGGCCGCAATGGTTCATGCTGGAGCCTTATTCCAACATCCGCTCCGGCGACGCCCATGGCGATATCGTCGTCTGGCCGCTGAAGGCGCTATGCGATTATATCGAAGCGACCGGTGACCTTGAAATCCTCGATGAGGAGGTCACGTGGCGCGACGACAAGACCATGGGTAAAGCGGCGGCCGATACGCTTGCGGTCCATGTCGACAAGCTTCTCGCTACCGTGCGCGAGCGCTTCATTCCTGGCACATATCTGATCCGCTACGGCGAAGGTGATTGGAACGACTCTCTGCAGCCTGCCGATTCGCATCTGCGCGACTGGATGGTAAGCAGCTGGACGGTTTCCCTGCTCTACGAACAGATCGTGCGTTACTCCGCCATCCTGCGCCGTATCGGCAGGGGGGGTGACGCCGCCAAACTGCGCAAGATCGCCACCGCCATACGGCGGGACTTCAACAAGCACCTGATCCGTGATGGCGTTGTCGCCGGCTATGGTATCTTCGATCCGTCCCACGATGGCGTCGAGCTGCTGCTGCATCCTGATGATAAGCGCACAGGCTTGCATTACTCGCTGATCTCGATGACACAGGCCATGCTTGGCAAGCTTTTCACGCCAGAACAGCGGCAGGCGCATATGAAGCTGATCGAAGAACATCTGCTCTTCCCTGATGGCGTGCGGCTGATGGAAAAGCCCGCGACCTATGCCGGTGGCCTGGAAACGCTGTTCCGGCGCGCGGAATCCTCGTCCTTCTTCGGCCGCGAGATCGGCCTCATGTATATCCATGCGCATCTGCGCTATTGCGAGACACTTGCCATAGCGGGTGATGCAAAGGTGCTTTGGAAGACGATCGGCCTCGCCAACCCGATCGCCGTCACTGACGCCCTGCCGCACGCGTCGCTGCGCCAGCGCAATACCTATTTCAGCAGCAGCGATGCCGCTTTCACCGATCGCTATCAGGCGATGAGCAACTGGGATCAGGTCAAGAGGGGCGAAATCGATGTCGACGGCGGCTGGCGTATCTATTCCAGCGGCCCCGGCCTCTACGCCCGCAGCTTCATCGAAAACATCCTCGGCTTCAAACGCCGCTTCGGACGGCGCAAGCGTGAACCACTGCTGCCGTCGTCCGCCTCGATCACGATCAAGACGGATCATGCGCCGTGGCGGCGGTTGAATGCCCCGTCGACGACGCCGAAGCGAAAGGGCTGAAGCAATTCCAGGAAAGTGGGAACCGGTTTTCCGTCCGGAATTGCGAAAAAACAATGGGATAGAGCGCTTCCTCCGATTCCGCTTTGACCCGGAAGCGCTCTAGAAGACAGCTTCGTGCCGTCGAAAAGGCTCCAACTGATCGCGTGGCTGACATCTCTCACGTAAAGGGAGGGAGAGCCCATGCATCCTATGCAGTCAGAACCCAATCCGCTGTAATTGGCGCCATCAAGTTGGACACCCTCTCCACCTCCGCGCCGAAGAGACGTGCTCCTTTTTTCAGAGCATGGAACGCACATATCAATCATCATTCTATTTCATATTTAAATGCGATATCAGCCGCTTAGCTCGTAAGTCGTTTGTTTATCGATAAAAACACTTGTTTCGAACAAAATAGATGATAACGTTTCAAGTAAATTGAATGCATGACGGCAACAGTCAATGTTTGGGAGGACATGACATGACCAGCAGCAGTAGATTTATGCCCGAAATCCGTCGCCGTACCCTTCTTGCCGGCGCAGGAAGCACTGCTCTTTTGGCCGTTACCGGTGCGGCACGAGCTCAGGATCCAGTCAGCGGCGAACTCGTTGTTTTGAACTGGATTGGCGGCTCTGAACTCGAGATGATGCACTCGATACAGAAAGCCTTTCTGGCGAAATATCCGAATGTGACGATCCGCGAAGTCGCCATCACCGGCCAGGGTGACATGCGCGGCGGCATCCGCACCGCACTGATGGGCGGTGAGGTTGTCGACGTGCTGTTCAACACATGGCCGGCTTTCCGCAAGGAACTTGCCGATGCCGGCATGCTGCGACCCATCGACGACCAGTGGAAATCCTTCGGCTGGGACAAGCTTGTCAGCCAGTCCTGGAAGGATCTCGGCGCCATCGACGGCAAGACTTACGGCCTGACCTATACGTTCGGCGACCGCTCGGGCATCTGGTACAAGAAGGAGCACCTCGCCAAGGCCGGCATTGGCGAACCGCCGAAAACCTGGAACGAGTTTGTCGCCTCCTTCGAAAAGCTTACAAAGGCCGGCTATGCCGCTCCGGTCGCGATCCCCGGCAAATACTGGGCGCATGCAGAATGGTTCGAAACCTTGTTGCTCAGAACCGCAGGCGTCGAGACGGCTGCGAAGCTCGCCGCCCATGAAATTCCGTGGACCGATCCAGCGGTGAAGGCGGCGCTGACAAAATACGCCGAGATGCTGACCTCCGGCTGCTGCGGCGCACCAAATGTCATGCTCGCCAATGACTGGGACGGTGAGGCCGACCAGGTCTTCCAGGCCAATGCGAAGAATTATCTGCTGATCGGCATGTGGATGAACAACCGCGCCAAGAACGACTACAAGCTGGTCGAAGGCAAGGATTACGGTTTCTTCCAGTTTCCATCTCTCGGCATGGGCCATGACGATACATCGAGCGTCGACGCCAAGGAGCTATTGGTGACGACGAATGGCCCCAATCCGAAGGCGGCAGATGCCTTCCTCGATTTCTGGACGAGTGCCGAGGCCGCCAACATTCTCGCCAAGGCCGGTTATGCCTCTCCAAGCAGCATTGTCGATGCTTCTCTCTATGGTGAAGTACAGAAAGTGGCGACGCAGGCAGTAGCAAATTCGAAGCTGCAATTCGTGCTCGGCGATCTGTTGCCCGGCGATCTCGTCGACGAGTATCGCGTGCAGCTTCAGAAATTTCTGCAGGATCCATCGAGCGCCAATATCGATACGGTTCTTGCGGCTATCGAAACCAAGGCTAAAGGTTTCTATTGATGGCGAATACCTCCGCTTCCCCGATGCGGGAAGCGGCGGGCGTGATGCAGGGTACTGCGCTGGCGGCCGGCATCAAAGGTCGTCGGCGTCTGCTTAGGGACACGCCCGCCGCACTGATCCTGATTGCACCGGTTATTGTGTTGTTTGCAATCGCTGTGATCTATCCGCTGGCTGAGACGATCCGGCTGAGCTTCTGGGATATTCAGGGGCTCAGAAAGCCGACCTTCATCGGCTTTGGCAATTATGCGCGGCTCTTCGCCGATGCGGCTTTCCGCAATACGCTGCTGACCACCTTGATCTTCACCGTCGGCACGACCGTGATTTCGGTGGCGATCGGCTGGGTTCTGGCGATGCTGTGCGCCTTCGCGCCACAGCAGACCCTGCCCTTCCGCGTGATGATCTTTGCGGCCTTCGGCATTTCGGAAGCGGTATCAGGCTATATGTGGATCGGCATCTACAGGCCGGATGCCGGCGGGCTGCTCAATTCGCTGATCCAGCTCCTGGGGTTTCCCGGTTTTGCCCATGCCTGGCTGGGTGACGCCAACACGGCACTCTGGGCGCTGATCATTGCAGCTTCCTGGAGCGGTGTCGGTTTGCCCCTGATGCTGATTTTCGCCGCCATCCAGGCGATCCCTAAATCCGTGCTCGAAGCCGCCTACATGGATGGCGCCAAGCCAGTCTCGACCATGCGGCACATCATGATGCCGCTGTCGATGCCAGGTGTGCGCGTCGCCGTCTTCATCAACCTTCTGTCGGCTCTGCGCGCCTTTGACATCATCTATATCCTGACTGGTGGCGGACCGGTGCGCTCGACGGAAACTGTCGGCTACTTCATGTATCGCGAGTCCATGACCCAGTTCAAACTGGGCTATGGTGCTGCTGCTACGGTCATCCTGCTCCTTGCAGTGCTCATCGTCTCCATCCCCGCCATCATCCAGCGAACGGCAGGTGCGAAATGATCGGCAAGGCACCTCGCTGGATTATCGTCGTCGTCGGCATCGTCGCCTTCATCTGGGTGATCCCGATCATCGGCATCGTCGTCACCTCCTTGCGCCCGCCCGAGGGCGTATCGCTCGGCTGGTGGCGCTTCGACCATTTCGATCTCACGATCGATGCCTGGCGCCGCGTCTGGGACAAATACCCGCTCGCCGATTCCATGTGGGTGACGATGAAGACGGCGGGTATCGCGACGGCACTCACCATGCTGCTCACACCGGCCGCCGCCTATGCCTTCCATTTCCTGACATTCCCCTTCCGCCGGGTGCTCCTGATCATCATCATCAACGCTTTCGTGCTGCCGCAGCAGGTCGTCATCATTCCGCTCTTCACGCTCTGGCGCGACATGGGGCTGATCGACAGCATCATCTCTGTGCTCATCCCCTATGTTGGGCTGTCCTTCGCCTGGTCTATCTTCCTCGTTAAAAACTTCTTCGAGGATTTTCCGCGCGAGCTCGTGGAGGCGGCCAAGATCGACGGCTGCGGGCCGCTCGCGACCTTCCGCCATGTGGTTCTGCCGAACAGCCTGTCGCCGATCTTCGCCGTTGGCATCCTGCAGTTCCTCTGGACATGGAATGCGCTCCTGCTGCCCATGCTCTTCCTGCGCAGCGATGTCCCCCTTCCCGTACTGCTTGCCCGCATTTCCGGCAGCTACGAGATCAACTGGGACCTGAGATCGGTGGCGGCCATCCTCACCACCATCGTCCCCCTGCTCGTCTTCCTCGTTTTCCAACGTCAGTTCGCCGCCGGCTCGCAAACCCGCTCCGGCGCAAAGGAATAGGACCCATGCCCAAGACCACGAACAAGCCGCTGCGCTACCGCCAGATCCATCTCGATTTCCATACATCGGAACATATTCCGCGCGTCGGCGCCGATTTCGATCCGGACGCCTTCGTCTCGACACTGAAAGCAGCCCATGTCGATTCCATCACCATCTTCGCCAAGTGCCACCATGGCTGGTCCTATTATCCGACCAAGGTCGGCAAGCCACATCCGCAGCTTGCCCGCCCTGATCTGCTCGGCGACATGGTAAAGGCGTTGGCAGCAGCCGACATCGAAAGCCCGATCTATATCTCGGTGCAGTGGGATGAACTGACGGCACGCGAACATCCCGAGTGGCGGGCGATGAGCGCCTCGAACCGCTATCATCACGACCGGCCGGCCGACCCTTCCGCTGGCAAGCAACTCAGCCCTGCCTGGCACACGCTCTGCCTCAATCATGCGGGTCTCAGGCACTACATCCTCGAACAGGCACGAGAAGTCGCCAGGAACTATCCGACGCAGGGGCTCTTCTTCGATATCATCCTGACGCCCGACTGCGTCTGCCCCGCCTGCGTCGAACGCATGCTGTGCGAAGGCCTCGACCCTGAAAACCCGGCAGATCGCCTGAAGAACGACGAAGCCGTGAACGAGCAGTTTCGCCGCGAGACCAGCGAGGCGCTGTTTGCGGAATTTCCGGGCCTACGGGTCTTTTACAATTGCGGCCACATCCACAAGCAGGGGCCGGAACGCTTCTCGACCTATTCGCATCTCGAGCTCGAGAGTCTGCCGACCGGCGGTTGGGGCTACGACCATTTCCCATCGAGCGCCCGTTATGCCGCCACACTCGGCATGGATTTCCTCGCTCATACCGGCAAGTTCCATACATCTTGGGGAGAGTTCGGCGGCTTCAAGCACCCCGACGCGCTGGAATATGAGTGTGCGCAAATGATCGCGCTCGGCTCCAAATGCCTGGTCGGCGACCAGCTTCATCCGAACGGAGCGATCAATCCCGATACCTATGCCTCGATTGCGCCGGCCTATCGTCGTGTCGAGAAACTCGAACCCTTCCTGGAGGGTGCAAAGCAGATTTCCGAAATCGCAATCCTCTCGGCGGAACACATGAACCCGAAAGGCGCGCGCAACCATCCAAGCGATGACGGCGCCGCCCAAATGCTGCAGGAGCTGAAACGGCCTTTTGACGTAATCGATAGGTCGGGCCGCTTCGAGCAGTACCGGCTGCTGATCCTGCCGGATGAAATCCCTGTCGATGCCGCACTCGCCGCACGTCTGAAATCCTATCTTGCCGGCGGCGGAAAGATCCTCGCCTCATGGCATTCGGGCCTTGATGGAAGCGGAGGACTTGCCATCGACTTCGGCATCGAAAGGGGATCTGCGCCTGTCGCGTTCAAGCCAAGCTATGTGAAAGCCGGAAAGGATCTCGATCCGTCCATGCCGGAAACGGCCTTCGTTTTCTACGACGATGCCGAAACCGTCCGCTCGGTCGGTGCAACGGTGCTGGCCGGCATCTATCCCTCGTATTTCAATCGTTCCTACAAGCATTTCTGCTCGCATCAGCATGCGCCCGACGATCCTGATGCCGATATGCTGGGAGCAGCAGTGACCGAACACAAGGGCGCGGCCTACATCGCCTATCCGATCTTCCGGCTCTACCGGGCGATGGGCCAGCCGCTCTACAAATACCTGGTTCGCGGCCTTCTCGACCGGCTTGTCCCCGATCCGGCCATGGTCACCGATCTGCCCTCGTCCGGACGGGCGACGCTGACGCGCCAGATCGAGCACGACCGCCATATCCTGCATCTCCTCTACGGTCCGCCGCAGATCCGCGGCAAGGACGTACGTGGCGATGACGGTTCGACCCGGGTCATGGAGATGATCGAGGATATTCCGGCGATCGGCCCTGTCAACGCCACAGTGCGCCTGCCCGCAAGACCGAAGCGCGTTTTCGACGCGATGACTGGAGAGGATCTTGCCTGGGATTCCAGCGACGACGGCGCCATCAGCATTACGGTGCCACGCCTGCGCATCCATAGCGCCGTGGTGTTCGAAGGCTCCTGATGCAGGTTGGGACAAGGGAACCGTCGGACTTTGCTCCTGCCACCCGCAATACTGGTGGGCGGCGGAGCGCTGGGCTATACGACGGAAAGGCGCCTGGCCAGGCGTCATTTCCCATGGATGAATGCAGGAGCCCGCTTGAAATGCAACAGACGGACCAGACGGCCGGCAGAAGGCGCGGAGCGACAATCATCGACGTCGCCAAGGTGGCAAACGTCGCAGTCGGCACCGTGTCCCGCTATCTCAACGGCCAGACGATCCGCCGGTCGAACCGCGAACAGATTGAGCGGGCGATCCAGGATCTCGGCTATCGGCGCAATGCCGCAGCCGCCTCGATCCGCACCGACCTCACCCATATGATCGGCTTCCTGGTGCCGACCTTCGACGAGTTTCATGCCCGCATGCTGGAGCATCTCGCCCATTCGGTGCGCCCAACCGGACGGGCCCTTCTGACCTACTGCCATGGCGGCGATCCGCGTGTGGTGGCCGAGGCGCTGGATTTCTTTGCGGCACAGCGCGTTGATGCGCTGGTCATGGACGGCACGGCGGAGGTCTACGATCGCGTCGACGACCTGATCCATCACGATATTCCGATCATTTTCTACAATAATGACGTCCGCGGATTGGCTGCCGACCGGGTGATGGTGGAAAACCACCGCGCAAGCCACCGCATCGTCAGCCACCTGATCGATCTCGGCCACACCCGCATCGGCATCCTGACGGGCGACCCCCGCAACTCCTCCGGCATCGAACGGTTGACGGGTTATGAACAGGCGCTGCGCGACCGCGGCATTATGATCGACCCGACGCTTGCAGCGCGTGGAAACTGGCGCATGGATGGCGGCTATGAGGCGACCAAGCGGCTGATGTCGCTGGAAAATCCGCCGACGGCGATCTTTTCAGCCAATTACGGCATGGCGGTTGGCGCACTGAGCTGGCTGAAGGAAAACGGCCGGCATGTGCCAGAGGACGTCTCGCTTGCGAGCTTCGACGACGTGGCGATCTTTCGGCTCTACGAAGCCGGCATCACCGCCGTCGCCCAACCGGTGGCAAGCATTGCCGAAACCATCACAGACATTCTCGTGGAACGCCTGACGGAACCGTCAGGAGGGGCAACGCGCAGCGTCGTCCTTGATTGCGACATCATCCTGCGAGGCTCGACGCGACGGATCATCTGACGCGTTCTATTCGCCCAGTGGTTAAAGGGAGGAAGCTTTGGCCAGCGTAGAATTGCACGATATCGATAAGTCCTATGGCAGCTTCCAGGCGATCGACGGCCTCAATCTGAGCGTCGATGACGGCTCGTTCACAGTCTTTGTTGGTCCCTCAGGATGCGGAAAATCGACGCTGCTGCGGATGATCGCCGGGCTCGAGAAGATTACCGCCGGCGACCTGACGATCGGCGGGCGGCGCATGAACGAGGCCGATCCGATCGAACGCGGCGTCGCCATGGTTTTCCAGAACTACGCGCTCTACCCGCATATGACGGTCGAGCAGAATATCGGCTTCTCGCTGCGCATGGCCGGCATGGGCAAGGCCGATATCGACAGGAGCGTTGCTGCCGCAGCCGCGACGTTGCAGATCGAGTCGCTCCTGAAGCGCAAGCCTGCCCAGCTCTCGGGCGGCCAACGCCAGCGTGTCGCAATCGGTCGGGCGATCGTGCGCAACCCTGCTGTTTTCCTGTTTGATGAGCCACTCTCGAACCTCGATGCGGAGCTTCGTGTCTCCATGCGTGTCGAGATCGCCAAGCTCCACCGGCGCATCGGTGCGACGATGATCTATGTCACCCATGACCAGACCGAGGCGATGACGCTCGCCGACAAGATCGTCGTCATGCGCGCCGGCAAAATCGAGCAGACGGGCACGCCGGATACGCTCTATGCCGATCCGGACAATTTCTTCGTCGCCGGCTTTATCGGGTCGCCAAGGATGAATTTCCTCGATGGCACGCTCGGCGCGGATGGGGTGATCAAGCTCAATTGCGGCACCGTTTTCAGAGCCCATATCGTCGGGCCGGGCAAGGACATTCCGGTCAAGGTCGGCATCCGCCCGGAACATTTCACCGGACAGGACGAAGGCGGCGGCGCGCTCGACGTCAAGGTCGATGTCGTGGAAAACCTTGGTGGAACCCGCTTCATTTACGGAACCCTCGCCTCGGGACAATCCGTGATCGTCGAGGAGCGCTCGGAAAGGACACTGCGCCCGGGCGAGACGGTCAGCGCCGGTTTTTCCGCGAGAAGGGCGCTGCTCTTCAGCGTCGACGGTCTGCGCATCCGCGATACCCCACCGGCAAACAGCTTTCCGGCGGAATAACCATGACGGACAATCTTCTCTGGTATGATGCTCCGGCTCGATTCTGGACGGATGCGCTGCCGCTTGGTAATGGCCGGCTGGGCGCGATGGTCTTCGGCGATCCGGTCTCTGAAAGACTGCAGATCAACGAATCCACCTTCTGGGCCGGAGGCCCCTATCAGCCGGTCAATCCCGATGCATATGGCCATCTGGAGAGCGTGCGCGCGCTGATCTTCGCCGGACGCTATGCGGAAGCAGAAGCACTGGCGGAAGAATATCTGATGGCCCGGCCGATCAAACAGATGTCCTACCAGCCGATCGGCGACCTTCATATCGATTTTCTGCATGCGCAGATCGTGACGAACTATCGTCGCACACTCGACCTCGATAGCGCTATCGCTACGACTTCCTACGTCGCCGATGGCGTTACCTTCTTTCGTGAAGTTTTCATCTCGGCTGTCGATGGCGTGCTCCTGCTGCGCCTTTCGGCAGATCGAACCCGCTCCATGAACTGCCGGATATCGCTCAGTAGCCCGCAGCAGGGTCACCTGGTTGCGGACGAGGCCTCGCATCTGACCTTCTCAGGCACCGGCAAAGCCGAATGGGGCATTGCCGCAGCCTTGCGCTTTGCCTTTGGCATCCGGGTGATCAACAAGGAAGGAACGTTGCGCCACTGCGACGGCATCATATCGATCAACGATGCCGACGAACTCGTAATCCTGCTAGACGCAGCGACGAGCTTCAAGCGTTACGACGATACCTCTGGCGACCCGGACAGGGCCGTCTCTACGCGTCTTTCAAAGGCCTGCAGCCGCAACCCGGAGACTATGCGCGGGGACCATATGGCGGAACATCAAAAGCTGTTTCGCGGCTTTGCCATTGATCTCGGCAGGACACCGGCAGCCAACGAGCCCACCGATCGCCGCATCGCAGGTTTTGACGGCGGGCATGATCCTGCACTGGCCGCGCTCTATGTACAGTTCGGCCGCTATCTGATGATCGCCTCTTCCCGTCCCGGCACGCAGCCTGCCAACCTGCAGGGCATCTGGAACGACCAGACCGATCCGCCCTGGGGCAGCAAATATACTGCCAACATCAATCTGCAGATGAACTACTGGCTGCCGGCGCCTGCAAACCTGCCGGATTGCATCCTGCCGCTCGTCGAAATGGCGGAAGAGCTTGCCGAAACGGGCCGCGGGACGGCTGAGGTTCATTACCGCGCTCGCGGCTGGGTGATGCATCACAATACCGACCTCTGGCGCGCGACCGGACCGATCGACGGCGCCAAATGGGGTCTGTGGCCAACTGGCGGCGCCTGGCTTATGACGCAACTGCTTGATCTTGCCGACTATCTCGATGATGCGAACGGTCTGCGCCGGCGGCTTTTCCCGGTCGCCAAAGCTGCGGCAGAATTCATCTTCGATGTTCTCGTGCCGCTTCCAGGCACGAACTACCTGGTGACGAATCCCTCTCTCTCGCCCGAGAATGTCCATCCGCACGGCGCCTCGCTCTGCGCCGGGCCTGCCATGGACAGCCAGATAATCCGGGATTTCCTCACTCTGCTTCGGCCACTTGCTACCTCGCGCGGCACCGAGGACGCACACGTCTCGGAGATTGACCACGTGCTGTCGCGCCTGCCGCCCGACAGGATCGGATCTGCCGGTCAGCTGCAGGAATGGCTCGAAGACTGGGACCTGCAATCCCCGGAAAGGCACCACCGCCATGTCTCCCATCTCTACGGCCTTTATCCGAGCTGGCAGATCGACATGGACAGAACGCCTGAGCTTGCGGCGGCTGCCCGCCGTTCGCTCGACATCCGCGGCGACGACGCGACCGGCTGGGGCATCGGCTGGCGCATCAATCTCTGGGCCCGGCTTCGCGACGGCGATCATGCCCTTGACGTCGTCAGGCTTCTGATCAGCCCCGAGAGAACCTACACCAATCTCTTCGACGCCCACCCGCCCTTCCAGATCGACGGCAATTTCGGCGGGGCGGCCGGCATCCTGGAAATGCTCGTACAATCGCGCCCCGGTGAAATTCACCTGCTTCCGGCCCTGCCAAGCGCTTGGCCACAGGGCACATTGCGCGGCTTGCGCGTGCGCGGCGGCATGCTGCTCGACCTTGATTGGGAAGATGGCAGACCGACAAAAATGTGGCTAGCAGCATCGCGCGACGCAAGCACGATCCTGCGTTTTGGCGAAACAAGGCACCGGATCGATATCGCCGCCGGAGAGAGTTTTGTCGGCGGCGGACGCCTATTCGAATGAGAATCTCACGGCTTGTCACCGCGCAGATGCCGCTCAAGAAAGGGCAAGTTATCCTGGCCCCAATATAGCTCGTCCTCGTAGACAAAACTGGGGAACCCGAAGACGCCTGTTTCGCGTGCGTGAACGCGATCCCCCGTCCATTTCTGCTGGACATCGCCATCGGCCTGCCGCCGTAGCAGGGCCGACCCATCGAAACCGGCAGCATTGACGATTGCCTCACGGATGTCAGGTCTGCCGATATCTTTCGCCTCGCTCCAGAACGCATGCTGGAGGGCGCGCGTCACGCCGATCCAATCCTGGCCGTCGAGATAGGCGGCTATGACAAAAAAGGAAGCCGGCGTCGGATCGCTGAGTTCTGGCCGGTTTTCGAGGATGAGGCTCTTGCCGCGCACACCGGCCCAGCGCTTGAGATCGCGGATCCAGTACGCACGGCGAATTTCAGGGCGATTGCGCGAAAAGATGCCGCCATTTTCTTCAACGACCGTGGTCAGATAAGGCTTTATGGTGACATCATTTTTTGCAGCGATCTCGGCAAAGGCATCGAGACCGATATAGGACCAGGGAGAGCTGATCGAAATGAAATATTCTACTAGCTTTGTCACCATTATTCCTGCAATTGCCGCACGTTGGCAGCGGTACTGTTGAAGATGGTTTGCTCTGGACGGACAAGCGCCTCATTCGAGACGTGAGGATGCCTGTTCACGCTGCCCTTATTGATGCATACGCGTGTTTGAAGCTTTCAAGAGGAGGATGTCGATCATGATGCCGCACGAAGGGCGGCCTTTATTTTCCAGCCAAGCGCGGGCGCAATGCGGGTCACGAAGTCATGAAGGATTTGACGATAGTCGTCGTGCTCGAATTCATAGGGCAATTCCAGCCTGAGCTCGCGAACCTGCGGCAGAATGGGATCGGCGCGGAGACGCTCGATAATCTCCTGCGATGTGCCGACGAGATCGCGGGCAAAGAGGGTTCGCCGATCGCCCTGGGGGGACAGCGTACGCTCATGTCGCCCGGCAGCGTAATCGCTGTAGCGCCGGCGGGTGGCCGCATCCGCACTGTCGAAGGGCACGATGACCCGTCCGAGCGCTACCCGGCGTTCTGCACCTCCCGCGGCCCGGTAAGCTGAAAGCTGGCGGCTTTGGGCGGTGAAGAAGTCGTCGGTTTCCTCTCCGCTGGTGACATTGCCAATCAGCAGATTAAACCCGTTCTTCCCGGCCCAACTGGCGGAGCGAAGCGAGCCGCCGCCATACCAGATGCGGTCGATCAGACCATTCGCATAGGGTTGAAGGCGCGGACGCTGCGGTCCGAAAGGCGTCTTGATGATTGTGTTTTCATCGCCGAGATAAGTGCCCTTGAGATTATCGGTGAAACGCAGGACACGCTCATGCGAGAAATCATGGTTTTGCCAGTCGCCGTCAAAAGCGAGCGGACCGATGAGATCGGCATGCAGCGGACGACCGGCACTCAAGCCCACATTAAGCCGTCCCCGGGACAAGACATCGACCGTCGAAAGATCTTCGGCAAGCCTGAAGGGACTTTCATAACCGATCGGGATGACGGCGGTGCCAAGCTCGATGCGGCTGGTGCGCTGCGTGGCGGCCGCCAGGAAAGCAGTCGCCGAGGAGATGCCGGGCTCCAGATGCCGCTGGCGAGCCCAGGCACTGTCGAAACCCAACTCCTCGCCGTAGGTAAGCAGCTGCAATGTCTGCTCGAGACCGAAGAGCGGATCCTGCTCGGCATAGTTACCAGGTGTCAGGAAGCCGATATGGCTGATCGAAGGCGTATTACCGCTCATCACGTTGTCTTTCAGAATTTCGGCAAGCCGGGCGGGTTCGTTTCGGAGATGGGCAACGCTTCTTCCGACAAATGCCAGTGCTCGAGGATCTTCGCATAGGTGCCATCCTTGATGAGCCCGTTGGTCGCGAGCGTCAGCGTATCGGCAATCCGGCTTCCCTTGCGTGTCGTGATGGCAACATCGGAGCGATCGGGCCAGCCGGCGCTCAATGTTCCGACCCGCTTGATGTTCTTGTCGCGGGCGGCAATGAAGACGAGCTGAGCATGTGGTTGAACGATCACATCGGCGCGGCCGGAGCGCAGCGCCAGCAGGCTTGCCGCCTCATCGTCATAATATTGCAATTCAAGTGGCTTCAGACCCGCTTTGACATCCTCATCGCTCCACTTCAGCAGAATGCGCTCCTGATTGGTTCCCGCGCCGACGATGATGCGCAGTCCTGCCGCATCCTTCGGCTCTCTGATCGAGGTGATCGTGCTGTCGGCCTTGACGAAGAACCCGTGCAGCCCCTTTCGATAGGTAGAGAAATCAAATTTCTCCTTGCGCTGTTCGGTTACCCCGACGTTCGAAATGACGGCGTCATATTTGCCTGATGCCAGGCCGAGCGGCCAGTCGATCCAGGCGACCGGCACGATCTCGAGCTGCAGTCCAAGGCTCTCGGCAACGGCATTGGCGTATTCCGGGTCCGCACCGACGACCGTCTTGGCGTCCGTCGCATAGGTAGCCAGCGGCGGCCCGCTAGGGCTTACGGCAATCGTGAATTTACCCGGCGTGACGAATTTGAAATCCTTCGGGATGGAAGAGATGGCCGCCTCGTTTCGCTGGGCGTGCACGCGGTTGGGTTGCTCCGGGCTTAGATCGAATTCGTCCGCTACTGCAATGCCTGCGTAGCAGGTCGTCATGCAGGCGATGGCGGCAATCCACTGGATGCGCAGCCTTGAAAATTTTGTCACGACAGAATTCTCCATAGATATATCTGCAAACGAGGACGGACCCGCGCGACCTCCAACGCCGGTCGGTCAGACTGTTCCTTACGAACCGCTCTTCGGCAGCCCCGGCGGGTTGGTCTTGGCTGTATCGATGGCTTCGGCGCTCAAGCTCCAGTGCTTCAGCACTTCGCCGTACTTGCCGCTTTTGATGAGATTATTGAGCGCGACGGTCACAGCATCGGCAAGGCCGGCGCCCTTCTTCGTGGTGACAGCGATTTCCGCCGTCAAAGGCCAGCCGCCGGAGACGACGCCGACGAGCTTCGTCTGCTTCTTGATGGAAGCACCATAGGCTTGCGTCGCATTCGGATTGAACTCGACGTCCGCACGGCCGGACTGGAGCGCCAGATCAGCAGCGGCACGATCGTCATAATATTGCACCTCGATCGGCTTCAGGCCGGCGGCCACATTCTGGCGATCCCATTCGAGGATGATCTTTTCCTGATTGGTACCTGCCCCGGTGATCACCTTGAGACCGGCCACGTCCTTTGGTTCCTTGATCTCGGTGATCTTGCTGTCGGACTTCACGTAGAAGCCGAGCACATCCTTGCGATAGGTCGAGAAATCGAACTTTTCCTTGCGCTCCTCGGTGACCGTTACATTGGAAATGACCGCATCATATTTTCCCGAGGAAACGCCAAGCGGCCAATCCGCCCAGGCGACGGACACGAGGTTCAATTCAAGACCAAAGGAATCGGCCAGCAACTGCGCCAGATCCGGATCGGCGCCGACGACGGTGCGGGCGTCGGAGGCATAAGTGGCGATCGGTGGATCCCAAGCGTTGATGGCAACGGTGAATTTTCCGGGCTCAACGAACTTGAAATTCGGCGCAATCGCCTTGACGGCAGCGTCATTCTTTTCGGCGCGCACACGGTTCGAAGTATCGGGGCTCAAGTTGAATTTCTCTTCCGCCTGCGCGCTGTTGAAGCCTAGCGTCGCAAGGACGACAATGCCGGCAAGCAGGTAGGTGGCTCTATTCTTGAATGCCATTGCCCTTCTCCATCTGATCTTAGGGTTGTTGTTGTCTTCATGCCCTCCGGACGCCCGTCGCGACCGGGATGCTTACGCCTCGTGCCCAGAGTTCAAAGAACCTTGGCGAGGAATTCACGTGTGCGGGGATGTTCCGCCTCGTTAAAGATGCGGGCCGGTGGACCGGCCTCGAGGATATGGCCGCCCTCCATGAAGACGACGGTATCAGCGACTTCACGGGCAAAGCCGATCTCATGCGTGACGATCACAAGGGTCGTGCCGGTGCGTGCCAGCTCGTTGATGACGTCGAGCACTTCGCCGACAAGCTCCGGATCGAGCGCCGATGTCGGCTCATCAAACAACAGCACCTTTGGCCGCAGCGCGAGCGCGCGCGCAATTGCCACGCGCTGCTGCTGGCCACCGGAAAGCTGGCGCGGATAGGCGTTGATCTTGTCGCTGAGCCCAATGCGGGCGAGCAGTTCCTGCGCGAAGCGGATCGCCGCCTCCCGGCTTTCGCCGCGCACCTCGATCGGCGCTTCGATGAGGTTTTCGAGCACGCTCAGATGCGGGAAAAGATTGAAATTCTGGAACACCATGCCGATATCGGCCCGGCGCTTCAGGATATCCTTTTCCTTCAATTCGTAGAGCGTGTCGCCTTTCTGCTCATAGCCGACGAGATCGCCATCGACCGAGATGAAACCGCTATCGACGCGCTCCAGATGATTGATGGCGCGCAGCAGCGTGGATTTGCCGGAGCCTGAAGGGCCAAGGATCGCGGTGACACTGCCGGCGGGCAGGTTGAGATCGATGCGGTCGAGTACCTTCAGCGGACCGAAGCTCTTGGTTATCCCATGGATGCGGACCGCGCCTCCAGCACGCAGCGCCGTCGTACCACGGAAACCGGATGTCGAAGCGAAGTCGCCTGCAATCTCCGCAGTGGGCAGCGGACGGCTGAACCGCCGGAAGACGGATTGGAAGGGCAAGGGCTTCGGGTTTCGTAGCGCGCCCTTGGAAAAATGGCGCTCGATATAGTGCTGGACGATCGACAGCACCGTCATGATGACGAGGTACCAGACGGTTGCTACCATCAGCAACGGGATGACTTCGAGGTTGCGACGGTAAATGACCTGCACCGTGTAAAACAATTCGGGCAGCGCGAGCACGTAGACCATGGATGTGGACTTGGCGAGACCGATGATCTCGTTGAAACCGGTCGGCAGGATCGACCGCATGGCCTGCGGCAGCACGATGCGGAACGCCTGCCGATGGCGCGAAAGGCCAAGTGCAGCGGCCGCTTCCAACTGGCCTTGATCGACCGAAAGGATGCCGCCGCGGACGATCTCGGCGAAGAAGGCCGACTGATTAAGCGTAAGCCCCAGAAAAGCCGCCGCAAACGGCGTCAGCAATTGCGTCGTCGGATATTCGAAGAGGATGGGACCGGTGAATGGCACACTGACGGTGATCGTCTCGTAGAGATAGCCGAGATTGTTCAGCACCAATAGCAGGACGATGACCGGGATCGAACGCAAGAGCCAGATGTAGCCCCAAGAAAGACCCGACAGAAGCGGCGACCTGGATACGCGGGCAAGCGCCAGCGCCGTGCCAAGGATCGAACCGGAGATCGTCGCAAGCAGGGTTAAAAGCAGCGTGCGCCCTAAACCGGCAAGAACGGGGGCTGCGAAGAACCACTCGGCAAAAACGCCCCAGCCCCAGCGCGGATTGGTGAAGGTCGAATAGAGAACGGCTGCGATGACGGCAGCGGCAAAGACACTGCCGGCGATCCGGCCTGGATGGCGCGACGGGACGATTCTCAGTCGGGAGTAATCCTGGACCGCGCGATCCGCTGCCCTGCCACCGGGCTCGATATCGGCGTAATCACTGGTGACTGCCATCGTGTCCCCCTACTTTTGGGTTTTATCGGAATTCAGAGATTTGCGACTGCCGGCAATGGCTGATGATCGGCGTCGGCAGGCGGGCGCGGCGCGAGGTGGCGAATGTCTTTTTCAAACGGCAGCGTCTTGTAGATTTCGGGATCGATCTTGGTGTCGAAAAGCGCCGTATAGCCATACTTGAGATAGAGGCCGACAGCCTCCGGCTGGCGAAAGCCGGTGGTCAGGTAGATCCGGGAATAGCCCTGGCGGGCGGCTTGCGCTTCCAGCTCGACGAGAACCTGGCGGGCAAGGCCCTGGCGGCGCAGATCCGAGCGTGTCCAGATGCGTTTGAACTCGGCGGTCCGCTCGTCGTAGAACTTGAACGCACCGCCGCCGATGGCCTCGCCATCGCGGATGAGCAGCACGAAATTACCAACCGGTGGCGCGAAAGCCTCAGGCGGATAGCGGTTTAGCTCGGCTGCGGCTCCTTCGTCGCTGAAGTAGTTTCCATAGCGACTGTCATATTCGTAGATCAATTCGTCGATCAGCGGCTTGGCACGGGGATCGAGAGGCGTGGTATAGAGGAACGTGTCGCTCATGTCGTTCATCACCTATTGTCGTCAGTGAGGAAGGTCTCGGCGAGCCGCACCCAGTAACGGGCGGCAGGCGCAATGATCGCGTCGTTGAAATCGTAGTGGGCGCTATGGAGCGGCGCGCTGTCGCCATTGCCGACGAAAAGGTAGCTGCCGGGCTTTTCCTGCAGCATGAAGGCGAAATCCTCGCTTGCCGTGCGCGGCCGAAACTCCGCCGCGATGCTTTCCGGTTCGAACGAGGAAAGCGCGACATCACGGGCAAAGGCCGTTTTTGCCCTGTCGTTGATGAGGGCCGGAAATCCAAGCCGGTAGTCGACCTCCGCCGTTGCGCCGAAGCTTTCGGCCTGCGCGCGAGCGAGCGCCGGCACACGGTTTTGAAGCTTGTCGCGCACGGCCTGGCTGAAGGCGCGCATGGTGAGCTTCAACTCGACGCTTTCTGGGATCACGTTTGAGGCTGAACCCGCGTGGATCGAGCCGACAGTAACGACCGCCATATCCTGCGGATCGACATTGCGCGAGACGATGCTTTGCAGTGCGGTGATGAACGAGGCCGAGGCAAGCACGGGATCGACGGCGCGATGCGGTTCGGCACCATGCCCGCCCCTGCCGACGATCCGAATGAGCGCCTGATCGACCGAGGCCATGGCGGCATCGGCGACAAAGCCGAAAACGCCGGCGGGCTCCCCAGGCCAATTGTGCAGGCCGAAGACGGCATCGACCGGAAACCGCTCGAACACTCCCTCCGAGAGCATTTTGCGAGCGCCGGCGCCGATCTCCTCGGCCGGCTGGAAGATCAGCCGCAAGGTCCCGCTGAAGTTGCCGTTTTCAGCGAGATAGCGCGCCGCGGCCAGCAATATCGTGGTGTGGCCGTCGTGGCCACAGGCATGCATGACGCCCGGATTACTGCTTGCATAGGCAAGGCCCGTCGCCTCCTCGATCGGCAGGCCATCCATATCGGCACGGATGGCGACGGCCCGCTTTCCATTGCCTCGGGCGAGGGTTGCGACTATGCCGGTGCCGGCAATGCCCGTCGCCACCTCATAGCCCCAGGAGGAAAGGTGTGATGCCACGAGCTTGCTCGTGCGACGTTCCTGGAAAGCAAGTTCGGGATATTGGTGAAGGTCGCGGCGAAGCGCGATGAATTCGTTGAGATGAGCAGCAATGCCGGTCTCGATCCGATCGTGGCTGCGCGAAGGCTGGGCTAGGAGATTCATGGGATTTTCCGCCACGCCTCAGGCGCTGGCAGCCTTTCCGTGCTCGACCTTGCTGACGTCGGCCGCATAACGGCTTTGACGGAACGGCAGCCCTAAATGATCGCGCAGCGTCTCGCCTTTGAGGACCGGATCGAAATAGCCGCGCTCTTCGAGGATCGGCAGAACATGACGTGAAAAATCGTCAAAACCTTCGGCAATAACCGGGAAGCCGAGAATGAAACCATCGGCGGCCTCACCGTCGATCCAGCGGATGATCTCGTCAGCGATATGCTCGGCCGTGCCGATGAAAGCCGTGCGCGGCGTTGCCGCATCGAGTGCGACCTCCCTGAGCGTCAAGCCCTTTTCATGCGCCGTCTTCTTGATCCGGTCCGTTGTGGCGCGGAAATTGTTGCGGCCGATCTCGCCGATGTCGGGGAACGGCTCATCGAGCGGGTAGGTACTGAAATCATGATGGTCGAAGAAGCGGCCGAGATAAAGGAGTGCCTCTTCGACAGTCACGAGGCTGCGGATCGCCTGATATTTGGCTTCCGCGTCGTCCGCCGTCACACCGACGATCGGGCCGATGCCGGGATAGACGCCGACCTCGGCACCCCGCCGCCCCTGCGCGATCACGCTCTGCTTGAGCTGTTTATAGAAAGCCTGGGCGTCCTCGAACGGGCCGCCATTGGTGAAGACGGCATCGGCATGTTTGCCTGCAAGTCGTATGCCGGAATCGGAGGCACCGGCCTGGAAGACCACCGGCTGGCCCTGCTTCGAGCGGCTGATATTGAGTGGTCCCTCGATGCGGAAAAAGCGGCCCTTATGATTCAGGCGATGCATTTTGCTCTTGTCGGCATAGACACCGGTTTCCCGGTCCCGCACGAAGGCGTCATCGTCCCAGGAATCCCAAAGACCCTTGATCGCATCGATATAGTCCTCGGCGATCTCATACCGAAGCTCGTGTTCCGGATGTTCACGGCCGTAATTTCGGCCCGATCCTTCAAGCGGCGAGGTTACCGCGTTCCAGCCGGCGCGGCCGCCGCTGATGAGATCGAGCGAGGCGAACTGGCGGGCGATCGTGAAGGGATCGCTATAGGAGGTGGAAACTGTGCCCACCAAGCCGATCTTCGAGGTCGAGGCAGCCAGTGCCGCAAGGATCGTCAACGGCTCGAAGCGGTTGAGGAAGTGCGGGATCGACTGCTCGTTGATGTAGAGGCCATCGGCGACGAAAGCGAAGGCAATACCGGCCTCTTCTGCCTTGCGGGCGGTGTTGACGAAAAATTCGAAGTTGGTGCTGGCATCTGCCGGGCTGCTCGGATGCTTCCAGGCGTTCATGTGGCCGCCAGGCCCCTGCAACATGATACCGAAAGTGATTTTCTTCTGGGCCATGGTTCAATCCTCCTGGGGATGGTCAGGCTGCGAGGGAAAGTCGTTCCTTGGCGAGCAATTCGATGGAAGAAAGCCGCTCGGATGCCGCAAGCGCCGGCGTATCGAGTATGAATTCCTTCACCCCGTAACGGCGATGCAATTCATCCAGCTCCTTGTGGATCTGCGCTGCAGTGCCGTGCAGCACGCTCGGCACCTTTTCCTCAATGCGATAATCGGTAACGCCAGCCTGGTGGGCGAATTCGGCCGCCTGTTCTTCACTGCCGACGTTCACGGTCTGGCCGTTCGGCAGGAAGACCTTGACGATGCGCAGGTTGCCGACGCGCTCGCGTGCCTGCTCTTCATTGTCGGCCGCGAAGGCGGCCAGTGCCAGGATCGGCCGCTTGCCAGCAGAGGCACGCTCATAGGCCTCGAAGGTCTTTCGCAGGTTTTCCGGATCGCCATTGAGATGGCCGGCGAATACCAGTTCCCACCTCTTTTCCGCAGCAAGCAATGCGCTCTCGACGCTTGCACCAAGAAGGTAGCGCTCAGGTGCGACAGGCGGAAAGGGCCTCGCCTGCGCGCCTTCATAGCTGGGATCGGCCGTAAGATAGGTGTTGATGTCGGAAAGCTGGGCGGCGAAATTGGGCTTCCTTTCCGGATCGAAGGCCGCCTGCAAGGCTCGTGTCGAAAGCGGAAAACCGCCAGGCGCCTTACCGACACCGAGATCGACTCGGCCGGGCGCTAACGAGGCAAGAAGATTGAAGGTTTCGGCGACCTTGTAGGCGCTGTAATGCTGCAGCATCACTCCGCCGGAACCAATGCGGATCGTCGAGGTCCGCGCGAGAAGATAGGCGATCAATGTTTCCGGCGCAGAACTCGCCAGATTGGACATGTTGTGATGTTCGGCGACCCAGAACCTGTGATAGCCGAGTTCTTCGGCCCGGATTGCCAGCCGCACGCTTGCCTGCAAGGCTTCGGCGGCGCTTTTTCCCTGTTCGATCGGGCTCTTGTCGAGCAGGCTCAGAAGATAAGACATATTGCTTCATCCAGATCAGCTTCGCGTTTGCGTCGCATAATCTATAAAAACCATGGACAATATGAATTATAAGAAAGAGCGTTCTCTTTATACGTGTGGTTCAGGAAAATTCATTGCGTTCGCACAGGTCATGATGGTCACTCGTAAAGTTTGCCCGGGCTGGGACAAAGGCATGCCGTCGATCGAATGGGTTGGGTGAACACGGCGGACCGACTAGCTCTATCAAAGCGCATGATGCGGAAGGGGCAGCACAGACTGCCACCAGTCATTTATTGGCTCGGTCATCCCATGATCGAACGCATGGGTCCCGCCATGCGCCAAGCGCGCGTCAGGATATGAGCGGAGAGTTTCCCCGGCTGCGGACCTTCGGCAAGCGAGCTTACCGAAGTCGCCGCAATTTGCCTGGAATGCGGTTGACAAAGCCAGGTTGCCTGTATTTTATTCATGCTTGCGGATTAGGCAAAGTGCTCCGCATCCTATAGATGACTTTGATTGTCGCTGGGCAGTTTCGCCCCATGATGGCCTCCGTCTCGGACGGGACGCCTCATGGGGTTTTTGGTTTTTTGGCTTGCAGATGAATGATATTTTGAAAATCGGCATTCTTTACTCCACCACGGGCCCCTACGGCTCCATGGGGCGCGACGCGCGCGCGGGCGCTGAATTCGCAATCGCTGAATTCGCAACCGAGAGCAGGCAGCCGGTCGAACCAGTTTTTTTCGACCCGCAAGCCGACCTTGCCGCCTATCTCGAAGGTGCGCGCCATCTGCTGCGCGCCGGCTGCCGCCACATCGTCGGCACCATCACTTCGGCCGCTCGCAAGGAGGTCATCCCGCTCATCGAAAAGCACGACGGGCTGCTCTGGTATATGTGCCCCTACGAGGGTTTTGAGGCGAACGAGAATGTCATCTATGTGGGCGGCTGCCCGAACCAGCACCTCTTGCCGCTCTTCCAACATCTGACGCCACGCTACGGCAAACGGCCCTATCTCGTCGGTGCCAATTATGTCTGGGGCTGGGAAATGAACCGGCTTGCACGCGAGCTGACCATCAACGCCGGCGGCGAGATACTCGGTGAGCGCTACCTGCCGCTCGAGGAAACCGCGGTCGAGCGCATCATTGCCGATATCGAGCAGCGTCGTCCGAGCTTCATCCTGAATAACCTGATCGGCCCTTCAAGCTATGCCTTCCACGAGGCGATCCGCCGACTTGCCGATCGCGACGGCCGCTTCCGGCCCGAGGCCTGCCCTGTCGTCAGCTGTGATCTGATGGAATGTGAACTCGACGATATCGCACCGGGCGCAGCCATTGGCCAGCTCTGCGCAGCCTCCTATTTCGACAGTGTCTCAACCCCCGAAAATGCCGATTTCAAACAGAGGGTCGCTGCGCATTTTGGCACGGCACGCCGCATCTCCAGCGTTTTTGCCAGCTCTTATACGGCCATGCGGCTCTGCGTCCATGCGATCGTGGCAGCCGGTGGAGACGAACCATCAGCGGTGCGCCGGCAGTTATACAGCAAGGACTGGGCAACCCCGTTCGGCGCACTCAGTATTGACAGTGAAACGAACCATGCCGCCCTGCCCTTCCATCTCGGCCGCATCAACGCCAGGAACGGCTTTGATGTAATTGCCTCCCGCCCGCCCGTTGCCGCCGATCCCTATCTGACCGGCCGCAAGAAGGTGGCTTCGCCGAGATTACGGGTGGTCTCATGAGAGAAACACCGAATTTCACCGGCTGGCATGCCGTCGTCTTGCACCGCGAGGACGGCAATACCGAAAGGCTGATCCGTCAGCTGCGTCTTCTCGGCCTATCCGCGACGTTGCAATGGGCGCCGCTTTCAGCTGCAAGCCTGCCCGATCTCGTCATCGTCGATGCCGATCAGGGCTTTGACGATCTTCTGCCCTGGAGCGGCGGCGCCGCGACACGCCCGGTCATCGCGCTGCTTGGTTCGGAAGCGCCAGGCCGTATTGCCTGGGCGCTCAGCCAGGGTACAGGGGCGATCATCCCCAAGCCGATCGCCGCTTCCGCCGTCTATCCGGCCCTCGTCATGGCCCTCTCCATTCACCAGGAGCGCAAGGGCATTGCCGAGCGTCTGCAATATCTCGAAGAGCGCGTGCGACTGCGCCCGCTCGTACATGCAGCCGTGGAAAAGCTCATGAAGGCGCATGCGGTCGATGAGGAACGTGCCTATTCGATCCTGCGCAACTGCGCCATGCGCCGCCGCCTGCCGATGGAACAGATCGCCGCCTTCATTATCGGCGGCATAGAGCCCCTGCCGGAGGCCGGCTGATGCATGTATTCAAAGCGATGTTGCGGCAGCCGGCTGCGCTCTTCGGCCTTGTCATCGTGCTTGTCGTCATCGGCCTTGCCGTGGCCGCTCCCTGGATAGCGCCCTTCAATCCCGATGAGCAAATGTTTGATGGCCTCTCGCTGGAAGGTGCGCCGCTGCCGCCCGGCGGCCCCTATCTGTTCGGCACCGATACGCTGGGACGCGATCTTTTCTCGCGCATGCTCTTCGGCGCGCGGACTTCACTCGTCATCGGCCTCGTCGCCAACGGCATTGCAGTGGCGATCGGCCTCTTCATCGGCATTCTTGCCGGTTATATGCGCGGCATCGTCGGCAACATTCTGATGCGGTTTACGGATCTGATGATGGCCTTCCCGGCTTTGCTGCTGGCAATCGTGCTTGCTGCATTGCTGCGGCCGAGCCTCTGGATCGTCGCTATGGTGATTGCGCTCGTCAACTGGGTGCAGGTCGCCCGCATCGTTTATACCGAAACCCGCGGGCTGGTGGAGCGCGACTTCATCATGGCCGAACGCTCGCTCGGCGCCGGTCATTTGCGTGTGCTCTTCCTGCATATTCTGCCGCATCTCGTGCCAACCGCAATCGTCTGGGGCACGCTCGGCATCGCAACGACTGTGTTGCTCGAAGCAACCCTTTCCTTCCTCGGGATCGGCGTGCAGCCACCACAACCCTCCTGGGGCAACATCATTTTCGAAAGCCAGAGCTATTTTCAGGCGGCTCCGTGGCTCATCTTCTTCCCCGGCGCGATCATCATGCTGACGGCGCTCTCCTTCAATCTCGTCGGCGATGCTCTGCGCGACATTCTTGACCCGACCCAGCGCGGGAGAGGCTGATGGTCTTTCTCGTCCTTCGCCGGCTGATACAGGCTGCCCTCATTCTTCTCGGTGTGGCCGCCATTACCTTCGTGCTGCTCTATGCCCTGCCGGCCGACCCGGCGCGCATGATCGCGGGCCGTAGTGCGACCGCGCAGACGGTCGCCAATATCCGCCATGAACTCGGCCTGGATCAGCCGCTCCTCGTACAGTTCAGCACCTATCTTACCAATCTCCTGCGTGGCGATCTCGGCCGATCCTACGCGCAGAAGACCGAAGTCTGGACGCTGATTGCCGCCCGCCTGCCGGCAACGCTCGTCCTCATGGCGGCCGGCATCCTCGTGGAAGCCGTGCTTGGATTGACGCTTGGCACGATCGCCGCCATGCGCCGCGGCGGTTTCGGCGACCGGCTCGTGATGACGGCGTCTTTCGTTGGGGTCTCGGCGCCGCAATTCGTTGTCGCTCTGCTGCTGCTTTATGTCTTTGCCGTAACGCTCGGCTGGCTGCCCATGAGCGGCTACGGCACACCGGCCCATATTGTATTGCCGGCCTCCACACTCGGCGTCCTTGGTGCCGGCTGGTATGCACGCATGGTGCGATCGGCCATGATCGATGTGCTCAATCAGGATTATGTCCGCACGGCTCGATCCAAGGGCCTGTCCTCGCGCCGCATCATCTTCCGCCACGCCTTGCCGAACGCCATCCTGCCGATCATCGCCATGATCGGCATCGATATCGGCCAGTTCATGAGCGGCGTGGTGGTCGTCGAGGCGGTCTACGGCTGGCCGGGTATCGGCCAGCTTGCCTGGCAGGCGATCCAGCAGGTCGACATACCGATCATCATGGGCGTCACGCTGACATCAGCGCTTGCCATCGTCATCGGCAACCTGCTCGCCGACCTCGTTGCGCCGCTCATCGATCCACGCATCCGCACACGTTGACAGCAACCAAGAAGGGGAACCCGAATGTACAAACGCTGGCTTCGACACACCACAATGGCAACGATGGTGGCACTCGCCCCGATCGCTGCCAAAGCACAGGAAACGCCCAAGCAGGGCGGCGATATCGTCGTCACCTATAAAGACGACATCACGACGCTCGATCCGGCCATCGGCTACGACTGGGTCAACTGGTCAATGATCAAGAGTCTCTATTCGCGCCTGATGGACTATGCGCCGGGAACGCCGAACCCGATCCCGTCGCTCGCCGAAAGCTTCACTGTGTCGCCGGATGGCCTCACCTATACGTTCAAGCTGCATAAGGGCGTGAAGTTCTCCAACGGCCGTGAAGTCGTCGCTTCCGACGTGAAATATTCGATCGAACGCGCCGTCAACCCGAAGACGCAAGGCCCGGGCGCCGGCTTCTTCGGCGCCATCCAGGGCTTCGAGGATGAGACCGGCGGCAAGGCCGAGACGCTCTCAGGCATCGAGGCGCCTGACGATAGCACCGTCATCTTCCACCTGTCGCGTCCCGACGCGACCTTCCTGCATGTACTCGCCATCAACTTTGCTTCTGTCGTGCCGAAGGAGGCTGTCGAAGCTGCCGGTGGCGATTTCGGCAAGAAGCCCGTCGGTTCCGGCACCTTCATCCTGAAGGACTGGACGATCGGCCAGCAGCTCGTTTTCGAGCGTAACAAGGATTATTTCGTCAAGGGCGTGCCCTATATCGATAGTTTCAAGGTCGAAGTCGGCCAGGAACCGCTGGTGGCACTGCTGCGCCTGCAGAAGGGTGAAGTCGATATTGCCGGCGACGGCATTCCGCCGGCCAAGTTCCTCGAGATCAAGAACTCCGCTGACGGCGCGCAGATGATCGTCGATGGCGAGCAGCTGCATACCGGCTACATCACGCTGAACACCAAGGTGAAGCCGTTCGACAACGTCAAGGTGCGCCAGGCCGT
This sequence comes from Rhizobium sp. BK650, assembly GCF_014195325.1. Taxonomy (GTDB): domain Bacteria; phylum Pseudomonadota; class Alphaproteobacteria; order Rhizobiales; family Rhizobiaceae; genus Rhizobium. The sequence goes on from NZ_JACIBK010000005.1 coordinate 208,699, forward strand.
CAACATGGCCGTTAATAAGGAGCGTATTACACGCATCCTAAATGGCCGCGCGACGCCCGCCAACCAGCCGCTGCCGCCACTGATGCCTGGCTACGACAAGTCCTTCACCGGTTACGCCTACGACGCGGCAAAGGCCAAGGCGCTGCTTGCTGAAGCTGGCTTTCCGGATGGCTTTGAAACAGTGCTCTATTCCACCAATACCGATCCGCAGCCGCGTATCGCCCAGGCGATCCAGCAGGATCTCGCAGCTGTTGGCATCAAGGCTGAAGTCCGCGCGCTTGCGCAGGCCAACGTCATTTCGGCCGGCGGCACGGAAGGCGAAGCGCCGATGATCTGGTCGGGCGGCATGGCCTGGATTGCCGACTTCCCGGATCCGTCCAACTTCTATGGCCCGATCCTCGGCTGCGCCGGCGCTGTTTCGGGCGGCTGGAACTGGTCCTGGTACTGCAACGCTGATCTCGACAAGCGTGCGGTTGCCGCTGACTCCATGTCCGACCCGGCAAAATCTGCCGAGCGCACCGCTGCCTGGGGCAAGATCTTCACCGACATCATGACCGATGCGCCGTGGGTTCCGATCATCAACGAACGCCGCGTCGTGGCGAAGTCGCTGCGCATGGGAGGTGCTGACAACATCTACATCGACCCGACCCGCGTCATCAATTACGACGCGATCTACGTGAAGCAATAAGCGTGGGGAACAATGCCTTCCCGGCTCGGCACGGGAAGGCTTCATAACATCGAGGGAGACATCTTATGTGCATTGCCTGCACCCACACGATTCACCGCGCGAAGCATAATTTCGGCTGGAACAAGGATTTCGCACCGGCTGTCGTTGCCAAGCCCGGCGAGACCATCCATTTCGAATGCCTTGACTCCTCCGGCGGTCAGCTTGGCGCCGATGCGACGCTGGACACGCTCAACAATCTGGACTTCGGCAAGATCAATCCGGTTTCAGGCCCGGTCTACGTTGAAGGCGCCAACCCCGGGGACGCGCTGAAGGTGACATTGCGCAAATTCATTCCCTCGGGCACCGGCTGGACGGCCAATATTCCCGGCTTCGGTCTTCTTGCCGACCAGTTCAAGGAACCGGCGCTACATGTCTGGTCCTATGACGCCAACAGCATGACACCAGCCCTTTACGGCCCAGGCGGCCGCGTGCCACTGAAGCCCTTTGCCGGCACGATCGGCGTTGCCCCCGCCGAACCGGGTACGCATTCCGTCGTGCCGCCACGACGTGTCGGAGGCAATATGGATATCCGTGACCTGACGGCCGGCGTCACGCTCTATCTGCCGATCGAAGTTGAAGGCGCGCTCTTTTCTATCGGCGACACGCACGCCGCCCAGGGTGACGGCGAAGTCTGCGGCACGGCGATCGAAAGCCAGATGAATGTCGAGGCGACGATTGAACTCATCAAGGATGGTCGTCTGCAGACGCCGCGCTTCACGACGACTGAGCCCGTCACCCGCCATCTCGACGGTGCCGGTTACGAAGTCACGACAGGCATCGGCCCTGACTTGATGACTAGCGCACGCGAAAGCGTCATGCGCATGATCGATCTTCTGACTGCCGAACATGGGATGAGCGCTGTCGATGCCTATCTGCTCTGCTCGGTCTGCGGCGATCTGCGTATCAGCGAAATCGTCGATATGCCGAACTGGGTCGTCTCCTTCTACTTCCCGAGGATCGTATTCGCGTGATTGAAGCCATGCCCGCCGCACCCATTCTCAGCGTTCGCAATCTTAGTGTCGATGCGCGAACACCGGAGGGCCGCAAACCGGTTCTGAACGATATCAGTTTCGATCTTGCAAGCGGCGAAACCCTCTGCCTGGCCGGGGAATCCGGATCGGGTAAATCTGTGACCTCGCTGTCGATCATGGGCTTGTTGCCGAAGGCCTCGCTTCAGGTCGCCTCCGGCAGCATCCTGCTCGGCGAACGTAACCTGCTGAAACTTTCCGACCGGGCTATGCGTCGCGTGCGCGGCGGCGACGTCGCCATGGTCTTTCAGGAACCGATGACCTCTCTTAACCCGGTGATGTCAATCGGAGGGCAGCTGACTGAGGCGATCCGCGAACATCAGGGCAGCGAGAATGCCGAGGCGATTGCCCTTCAAATGCTCGATGCCGTGCACATTACGGATCCAGCAAGGCGCCTGAAACAATATCCGCATGAACTTTCAGGCGGCATGCGCCAGCGCGTCATGATCGCCATGGCGCTCTCCTGCCGTCCCCAGGTGCTGATCGCCGACGAGCCGACGACCGCGCTCGACGTGACCGTACAGGCGCAGATCCTCAAGCTGATGCGCGAGCTGAAGTCGGAATTCGGCACCTCAATCATCCTGATCACCCATGATATGGGCGTCGTCGCCGAAATGGCCGACCGTGTCATCATCATGCAGAATGGCGGGATCGTCGAAGAGGGTCCGGCCATCGGCATTTTTCGCACCCCGCGGCAGACGTATACACAGCAACTGCTCTCAGCCGTTCCCCGCCTTGGTGCCTTTGCCGGTACAGACGGCCCGCCGCGCATCACGTCACGCAGCGTCGAGACCCTCCGGGCCGACCGCTCACCAGTTCTGAATGTGCGTGGTCTCAATGTCACCTATGGCGGTGCTGCGAGCTTTCTCTTCAAAGGCAAGGAGCCGCCCGCGGCAGTCAGGGACGTCTCCTTCGATATTCTGCCCGGCGAAACCCTCGGCCTCGTCGGCGAAAGCGGTTCGGGAAAATCGACGACAGGCAAGGCCGTGCTCGGCCTCATCCCTTTCACGGGCGATGTGGTGATCGACGGCCGCAACATTGCAGGCTTCAGCCATCGAGAGATGCAGCCGATACGCCGCACGGCACAGATGATCTTTCAGGATCCCTACGCGTCGCTTGATCCTCGCATGGCGGTGGGTGCTGCGATCGCCGAACCGCTGGTGATCCACGGTATCGCCAGCAAGTCCGAGCGACAGGATAGGGTCGCAGAACTTCTGCGCCGCGTCGGCCTCACGGCGGATGCCGCCACGCGCTATCCGCATGAATTCTCCGGCGGGCAGCGGCAGCGCATCTGCATTGCCCGCGCCCTTGCACTGGAGCCGAAGCTGATCGTGGCGGATGAAAGCGTTGCGGCACTCGATGTATCGGTACGCGCCCGCGTGCTCGACCTGATGCTGGAACTGCAGGAAAGCATGGGGCTCTCCTATCTCTTCATCTCGCATGACATGGCCGTCGTCGAACGCATGTCCCATAAGGTCGCGGTCATGCGTAGCGGCCGGATCGTCGAAAGCGGCACTCGCCGGCAGATATTCGAATACCCGGCAGAGGATTACACGAAAGCGCTGATGGCTGCCGTTCCGATCCCCGATCCGCAAGCGCGGCGTGCATAAGTCTGAGACGCAAATTGAGATGAGTAGCAGAAGCGTGTCCTCAAGGAGCCCCGTGTGCCTTTTACGAGGTTCGTTCCTCGGCCTCAGTCGAATCATCACTGCGATCGAATCGCGGCGCCATTGCGTGTCGCTCGCGCCTCCGGCCGACAGCCGCGGGCAGCCGCATCTTCCGTCGGCAGCGCTGCCCACGCGTGCAAATACAGGCCGCACCGTGATCAGTATTTGAGAAATTCGGGGACTCAGCAACGATCCCCGCGCCTATTTGCTCCCCACCAATCCCAGCTAAGTCGTGCCAATATAGCGATATTTTGAAGTTTCGATTTACCTCTTGTTAACGCCCGCGTAAGGACTGTTGTAGTTCTGTCACACACATCACGGTTTAGTTAGAATTCGCTATAAAATGAGAGCATTCATTGTTGAGCCCTCTCTCCTTTCAGCTATTTTAGGCCTCACCGAATTGATCGGTTTTATCTGAGGGGACGTTCTTTCGTGGAACGCACTCGAACTTAGGAGATTGGCTTTCCATGAACATTCGTATGATGTTGCTTGGTTCTGCAGCAGCCCTCATCGCTGCACCGGCATTTGCAGCTGACGCAATCGTTGCTGCCGAGCCGGAACCGGTTGAATACGTTCGCGTCTGCGACGCTTACGGCACCGGCTACTTCTACATCCCGGGCACGGAAACCTGCCTGAAGATCGAAGGCTACATCCGTTTCCAGGTTGACGTCGGCCAGAATGCCGATCACGGCGAAGCCGGCAACGACTCTGACTGGGATGCATTCACCCGCGGTCAGGTTCAGTTTACGGCCAAGAGCGACACCGAATACGGCCCGCTCACCGGCGTGATCGTTCTGCAGGCCAATGCCGACGCCTCTTCCATCCAGAACACGAAGCTCGACTCGGCTTACCTCGACATCGCCGGCTTCCGCGCCGGTCTGTTCTACTCCTGGTGGGACGATGGTCTCTCCGGCGAAACGGACGACATCGGTTCGGTCGAAACCCTGCATAACTCGATCCGTTATCAGTACGAAACCGGTTCCTTCTACGCTGGCATCAGCGTCGACGAACTGGAAGACGGCGTCTACCAGGGCAGCATCGATCCCGTCACCGGCGACTTCATTGCGGACGATCGTCCGAACAACGTCGGCGTTGCCTTCGGCATCGGCGGCAAGGCTGGCGCCTTCAGCTACCAGGTCACCGGCGGCTGGGACTTCGACAACGAAGACGGTGCAATCCGCGCAATGGGTACGGTTGATATCGGCCCGGGCACGCTCGGCCTCGCTGGCGTTTACTCCAGCGGCCCGAACTCCTACTACTCGGCAGCTGAATGGGCAGTTGCTGCCGAATACGCCATCAAGGCTACCGACAAGCTGAAGATCACCCCCGGTGTCCAGTACTACGGCAACTACGTCGGCGGCGGCAAGGCAGTTCCGGACTCCTTCGACGGTCTCGACGATGCCTGGAAGGCCGGTCTGACGCTCGACTACCAGATCGTCGACAACTTCTACGCCAAGGCTTCCGTTCAGTACCTGAAGCCGGAACATCAGGACGACGACTGGACGGGTTACTTCCGTCTGCAGCGCTCGTTCTAAGCTGAATACTGAAGGCCCCGGGATTGCATCTCGGGGCTTTTCATCACGAGCTTCTGGTTTGGTGACCTCCAATTCAGAAGACAGAGGTCGATCCGGTTCCCTGCCGGATCGGCCTCACCCATCGATACAGAGCTCCACTCCTGTAGATGGCTACGGCCCGTCCTCACCAGAGGACGGGCTTTTTCATTGCGCGATTTCGAAGTTGTCGACGCCAGACCTCAGAGCGCCGCGCACCCGTTCGGACGCGCAAGGATGCTCTAACCATTTGAATCTACGCGTCAGGCTTTCCGAAAATGGACGCCGATTTTCGAGCCGATGCCGTGGGCCAGGATACGCTTTCGCAAAAAGGCACCTCGCCCATGCCTCCACTTCAAACCAAGGTAGCAGATTCCGCACGGGTCAAAGCAGGAAGACCGGCGGTCGGCCTTGGCGATTTCAAGTCCGGAACTTGAGCTTAACCGATATCCAACGGCAGCAGCTGACGCAGCCTCGGCTCACGCAGATAAAGGCCGCCCCAGGCGGCAAGGCCAAGAAGCAGGCAAACGATTTGCGGAGGAGTAAAAAATTCTCCAAGACGGAAATGTGTGCAGATCGCGCCACCCAAAAAACCAGTCACAAGTATCGCGCCGAGGAAGGCCGTCCTTGGAACCGCATAAAGGACTGCGCAGATCGCAATGATAACGCCGAGCGTCGGGGCGAGATTCGCGGAAAAACCAGTTGCTTCCATCTCACCGCGTATGAAATTAGGCGCAAAGAGATTAGTGGCTGCGTCGGCAACAAGCAGAACGACGACCACTGCAGACAAAATTCGCCCAATCCAGATAGACATAGTGCTCCTCCCATTACTGGTCACGACATGGCTTATGAGGTCGCTTGGATGCTGTCAATCCGACAGCATCCGCGTAGCCAACAGTTGCAGAGCCCGCGCCCGCGAGAGCAACAACAAGGTGCCAACTCGTCATTCTGGGACCTTAAGCCGACTGGATGGCCTTGATGCGATCCAGCCCGCCAACGATGGGAGCGAAATCATCCCAGACCCCCTGGGCGCCCCTCTGCCACGCCTCGAATGCTTCCGGCTTCAACAGCTTGCCGCCGTTCTTCAGCGAGATTTCCACCGACGCCGCCTCATCATCGACGATGAGTTGGTTGAAGTAGGCTGCACCCTCGGCGGACGCCTGCTGCAAGACAGCCTTTTGCTCGCCATTCAGTCCATTCCAGAAGGTTGACGAATAATAGATGATGCCAGATGCCCAGATATGGCCGGTCTCAGTCATGTAGGGCACGACTTCGTAGAGCTTGAAGCCAGCATAGGCCGACTTCGTGAGATCCATCGCGTCGGCAACGCCCGTTGCCAGCGAATTATAGGTCTCGGTGATGGGAATGCCGATCGGCGTCATGCCGAAGGCGCTCCAGAGCTTGGAGTGCAGCGGACTTTGGATGACACGGATGCGCTTGCCCTTAAGCTGTTCAGGGCGCGTGACCGGCTCCTTGGTTAGGAGATGACGGGCGCCATAATTGATGAAATCGCCGACGACGAAATTCTGCGCCTGCAGCTTGCCTTTAAGATCCGCACCAATATCTCCGCTGACGGTGCGACGGACATGATCGGCGTCGCGAAACAGGAAGGGAAGATCGAGGATCTGCAGTTCCGGCACCCAGCCAGAGAGCGACGAGACTGTCGAAAGGCTGGCATGGATGGAGCCGAGGCGAACACCTTCGGCCACTTCCTTTTCGCCTCCGAGCGCACCGCTCTTGACGATGTTGAACTTGAACTGGCCAGGCAGCTTGGCTTCAACCAGCTCGCCGATCTTAAGCCAGATCTTGGTCTCCGGTTTGTCGTCGCCGAGCAGCGAAGCAATGGTAATCGTCGTCGTTCGAGCGGCAGCCTTACGGACCAAGGCTGGTGCGGCAAGCGCTATCCCAGCGATCGCGGCGGCTTTCAGGAAGGTGCGTCGTTTGTCCATTGATCGGGTCCTGTCTATTAGAAGATGATCGCCCAAACGCAGAGGATTGCGAGTGAGACGAGAAGCGCAAGCAGATAGGGAACGACCGCTTTGAAAAGCGCGGAGGCCGGAATGCGCGTCACGCCGCTGACGACGAAGATCAGCATGCCGAGCGGCGGCGTCAGGCCGTGGACCATCAGATTGACGACGATGATGACACCAAAATGGATGGGATCGATGCCGGCGGCGACGGCTGCGGGCAGAAGGATCGGCCCAAAAAGCAGGATGGCAGCGCCGATATCGAGAACGAGCCCGACGACGAGCAGGATGATGTTCGACAGCAGGATCACGGCAAGTGCGCTGCCGCCGAGAGCCGTCGTCAGGCCGGAAATCAGGCCCGAAACATCGTCTACGGCCAACAGGAAGGCAAAGGGGCCGGCCGTGCCAATCAGCAGACCGATCGCAGCAGCTTCGACCGCCGCCTGCCGGAAGGCCGCATAAAGCGAGCACACTCCAAGCCGCGCCCCAATGGCGAGCAGGAAAGTATAAAAGGCGGCAAGGGCCGCGGCCTCCGTCGTCGTAACGATGCCGATGCGTATACCGACGACGACGATGACACCGAGACCGAAGGCGGGGATCGCCTGAACGGCCGACTGCCAGCGTTGCGCCGACGTGGCCAATGGCAAAGGTGACTGGTCGCGAACCGTCAGATGGATCGCGACAGCAAGGCAAATGGCCATTAGACCACCAGCGAAGAAACCTCCGACCAGCAAGGACCCAACCGAAAGATTGGTGGCGGTTGCCAGGATCAGAAAGGCGATCGACGGTGGAATGACGTTATCGAGCACCGAAGTCGCCGCGATGATCGCCGCAGCCTTGGCGGGCGGATAGCCGTGGCGAACGAGTTCCGGCTGGAAGGTCGATGCACCGAACGCCGCATTGGCAACCGAGGAACCGGAGGCACCGGAAAAGAGCACGCTGGTCAGCAGCGTCGTCTGGGCGAGACCGGCGCGGCGATGACCGACCATGGCCGCGGCAAACCGGACGAGTTGGTTGGCAACACCTGATGCTGTCAGCAGACCGCCTGCAAGCAGGAAGAAAGGGATGGCGAGCAGAAGAAATTTAGAGATGCCGGTCACTGTCGAGGAGACGATCGCCGGCTCCGGCAGGCTGCTGCCAAAGGCGATTACGACATAGGCAGCAGCCAGAAAGGCATGAGGCAGCGGAGCGGCAAGAACCAGGCCGATCGCCGCAATCAGGCCAAGAAAGATACTGGGCGGCCAGTCGATTTCGGTCGAGACAAGCGGAATGCTTGCATAAAGCGCGGCTCCCATCGCAAGGGAAGAAAGAACCGGCCGTATCTTACCTTCCGCGATGCGTTGCAACAGAAGAACGACGAGGATCAGCGCGCCGCCGGCACCCAAAAATCCGAAGCGGATCCATTCCGGCACGCCAAGCGTCGGCGAGATACCGCCGAGCATCGCCATGATCTCGCTGCCACCGAAACTGAGGATAAGGCCTGAGAGCACCGTGAAGACATCGGCAGCGACCTCTATTGCGGGGTGCACCCGCTCCGGCATCATCTTCACGAAGACATCCAGACGCATGGCGAGCGCACTGTTGAGGCTGAGTGGCGCGCCGAGCGCGATCAGCAACACATGCAGCCAGATGCCGAGGTCTTCCGCACCGATGAAGCCGGCCGCGAAGAAATAGCGCATGCAGACCGTAGCCAGTACCGTGCAGAGCAGTACGGCGAGCACCGACGCGGCAGCCACGCCGAGGACCGCTTCGCTTGCCTTCAGAATGCGGGCTGCGAGCCCGCGTCCCGTTGTCTCCTGTTGACCCGGATGAAATTCGCTGGCTGCCACTGCACTTGCTTCCTTGCCGTATGTCAGGCGCTCTCAATTATGGAGAGGTCGCAATGAATGAGCGTCGACCAGGTGCGTTGCGCGCCTTCGACTCGTCCCTGCTGAGGCGCCAGAACCTTTTCGCCGAAACGATCGGCTTCCTCAAGCAGCGCCATGCCGGAAAATGAAGGTTTCGACGCCCGCTTTCTGATAGGCCTCAAGCGTGCGCAGCCCTGTCTCGGGCGAAATCGGGATCAGGCCGCACGAGGCCGATGCTTGCCGAGAGGGTTGGGGACGACGTTGAGATCATGCGGGGCAGCCAGCTTCAGGCCTGCATGCAAGCGCCGCCATGCGCGGTCACCGACAGAATCGCTGCGGACGACTTAAGCGTTGATTGGGGGCGGAGCGACGGCGCTCGTCGCCATCATCTATGGCAGATGTGGCAGATGGGCGATTAGGGCCGACACTCGGCGATGCGCATTACTTTATGACTTATAATGAAGACCATGCGCCCTTTGCCGAGGCGTCTTTTCGCAGCGATACCACCAGGCTTTATGAGACGCTCGATGCGCCGCTTCAGGGGCTGGAGCATCTTGTCGGTTATAGTTTCCATCGCTGACACGGCCGTCTGGCCCATGGTTCTTCGCTTCAGACGCCGCAAAGGCGACCTCAACGACTTCCCGGATGTCCGCCGCTGGTATCTGCAGATCGCCACCGACAACAGGTGAAGTGTGGCTACGAAGTGCCGCACTTCACCATTCCGGTTCGGCTGCCGTCTCTAATCTCAAAATGGCTTGGCCGCAACTATCGCGTGAAAAGCAGCCGCATGCGTGCCAGGATACCCTTCACACCTGTCACGGAGGCTGCCCTCAGATGGCGGGCAACAACACCTGCATCGACCTGTGCTCCGAAATGGCAGGAGCAGACGAGACCATGCAGTTGCCGATCGCTAAGATCGAAGAAGCTCTGGGCATCCCCATAAGTATCGCCCTCGAGACCTGAAGCACGCAGCACCGGATCGGCATAGGCCACGGAGATGGGCGATCCGGCAATCCTCATCATCCCGCGCTGGTCGCGAGGCAGATATTCGGTTTCCCGAAGGGTAACGAGCGAACGCGTAGGATCGCTTTCCAGAAGCTCCGCCCACCGGTTCAAGCGCTCGGCTCGAGACAGTTGTGGTGTTGTGCGGCTGACTCTGGCTTTAGCCTTGAGCTGGTCGACTGCGTATTGTTCCATAGCGGCCTCCTATTCGGATAAATAGACTGCACGCCCCCATTGGAAGGTTGACCTGAACTGCGCTGACTGTCCAATCACGTTTGAAGAACGTTCCTCCTGAATGGGCGCAATCTCACCCGCTCAAGCAAATTCGCTTTGTCGCGAAAACGTTCGCGGATGGGCGACGTGCTTGCGCACGATATTTTCCTTGCTGTCGAGTTCTTCCAGCAGAACGTCATAGCTCCATAAATCGGCAAGATGCTGCAGAACGAGCTTCAAGTCGTCCTCTTCCAGGAACTCGTCATTGGCCGCCCGATGTTGCAGCAGCAATCTGCGGTCGCCGGCGAGATCGACATCGACGATTTCGATTGCTGGGTCGGTATGGCCTATGTCGTAGTCGCGAGAGAGCTGCCGGCGGATACGCCTGTAGCCGCGCTCGTCATGGATCGCCGAAACCAGGATGCCCTCCTCGATCTCAGGATCGTCATGAAGCTGAAACATGCGCCATTGCCGCATGAGGCGTGGGCTGAGGAACTGGCTGACGAAGCTCTCGTCGCGGTAATTGGCCCAGATATCACGCAATACCGCCATAGCATCGCCTCGTCCGGCAATATCGGGAAACCACTCGCGGTCTTCGGCTGTCGGATCCTTCACGATACGCTCAATATCCTGCATCATCGCAAAACCGAGGGCGTAGGGATTGAAGCCGGAGAAGCGCCGGTCGTCGAACATCGGCTGGAAAACGACATTCGTGTGGGATTTCAGAAACTCGAAATAGCTGCCGTCACTGATCTGCCCGCGTTCATGCAGGCGCTGCATAATGTTGTAATGGACGTAGGTGGCGGTCCCCTCGTTCATCACCTTGGTCTGGCGCTGGGGGTGAAAATACTGGGCGACGTGGCGGACGATGCGCAATATCTCGCGCTGCCAGGAATGCAGCCGAGGTGCGGATTTTTCAAGAAAGTAGAGAATATTGTCCTGCGGTAAACCCAGTGCGGCCCGCCTGCGTTCCAGATCGCGGTCGGACTTGTTGCGCTTCTGACCGACAGGTACTGTCCGCCAGAGATCGTTGAAAATCTTCTCCTCGTGGGCGCGGCGCTCCTGCAGCCGCTTTTCTTCCTGCCTCAGGTCAACCTGCGTCTTGCCGGCATAGCGGTGTACGCCGTGCGACATCAGCGCATGGGCGGCATCCAGCGTTCGCTCGACGGCCACCTCACCGTAACGTTCCTCGCAGCGGGAAATATAACCCTTGGCAAAATCGAGATAGTCGAGAATGCCTTCTGCGTCGGTCCAGAGCCTGAAAAGATAGTTGTTCTTGAAGAAATGGTTATGGCCGAAGGCAGCATGCGCTATGACCAGCGTCTGCATGGTCGCCGAGTTCTCCTCCATGAGATAGGAGATGCACGGCGAGCTGTTGATGACGATCTCATAGGCGAGATCGCGCATCCCTCGCCGGTAGAATGCTTCGTGATGGGCAAAGTGCTTGCCAAAGGACCAGTGGCGGTAAAAGAGCGGCATTCCGGTCGAAGAATAGGCGTCCAGCATCTGCTCCGAGGTGATGACCTCGATCTGGTTCGGATAGACATCTAGTCCCAGCTCTCCAAGAGCGATATCCTCACAGGCATCGTGAATGCGCTGCAGGGTCGGGAAATCCCAGTCAGCGCCTTCAAAAAGCAGCTTTTGCTTATACCCGGTGATGGTCTTCATGTGGTCGGCCCCGCCGCAGCGGTCTTCTTCTGAAACAAATCGTGAAAAACAGGGAATATCTCGTTCTTACGGCAGACCTTGCGTATGGCGAGCGGAAGTGCTGTGGAGCGGATCTCCTGATAGAGCGTCCACAGCGGTGACCTTGAAACCGAAGAATCGCCGTCTTCCTCACCGACTTCGATATAGGCGAAGTACTGGCAGACCGGGAGGATTTCATGCTCCAGCAACTGCCCGGTCAAGGCGCCATCGGAGTAGGAATTGTCGCCATCCGAAGCCTGGGCCGCATAGATGTTCCACTCCGTCGGATCGAAGCGCGCGGCAACGATCGAACGCATGGCGGCCAGTGCGCTGGATACCAGCGTGCCGCCCGTCGCGGGGCTGTAGAAGAAGGTCTCCTCATCGACCTCCTCGGCCTTTTCCGTATGCCTGATGAAGACGATCTCGACCTTTTCATAGCGCTGGGACAGGAAGAGATAAAGGAGCAGGTAAAAGCGCTTGGCGAGATCCTTCATATGTTCGCTCATGGAGCCGGAAACGTCCATCAGGCAGAACATCACCGCCTTGACGACAGGCTTCGGAACGTTTTCAAAGCGCCGGTAGCGCACGTCCAGCGGATCGATATAGGGAATGCGCTTGCTCTTGAGGATCAGCGCCTTAAGGCGCTCCTCCAAGACGAGGCGCTCTTCTGCGTTGTCACAGTCTTCGATCTGCTTCTGAAGCGCCTCGATTTCCTCTGCCTTCGGGCGGTGAAGCGCAAGGCGTCGCATCATGGCAAGGCGAGTCGTACGACCAACGGCGATATTGGAAGGGGAACCGGAGACGGAGAAACCGGCCCGTTGCGGCGTCACCTCCTCGGTTTCGCTCAACTTACGTTTGGCGAGATCAGGCAGTTCCAGATCATCGAGGAAGATGTTGAGAAATTCCTTCCGAGTGAGCACAAAACGAAAGCCATCCTCGCCATCGCCCTCTCCTGCCTCCTTCGACCGGCCACCCCCGGATGCCGGTGGCCGCTTGATAAGATCGCCTTCGACGAATTTCTGATTACCCGGAAGGATGCGGTCCTGAATTCCGCCCCCACCCCGGTGAAAGCCGGGTTCGGCCATACCGCCGATCGGAAGAGTGACTTCGCCGCCATCCAGCACATCGCGGATGGAGCGGTTCTGCAAAGATTGTTTTACCGCCTGCTCCACGGCGTCCTTGGCGCGCCGTAGAAACCGTTGTCGATTTTCCAAACTTTTACCGCGCGGATTTAGCCGCCGGTCTATGATGTGCATGTTTGCTCCTACATGGGTACTTGCTCGGACGGCCTACCTAACTCGCCTGCTTGACGCGCATGTACCATTCCACCAGCCGGCGAACCTGCCGTTCCGTGTAGCCCCGCGCCACCATGCGCGAGACGAATTCGCTGTGCTTCTTTTCTGTTTCACTATCCTTCTTCGATCCGAACGAGATGACCGGCAGCAAATCCTCGACCTGCGAGAACATCCGCTTTTCGATAACTTCCCGGATCTTTTCATAGCTCGTCCAGGAAGGGTTCTTGCCGCCATTGGCAGCACGTGACCTCAGCGAAAACTTGACGATCTCGTTGCGGAAATCCTTTGGATTGGCGATACCCGCAGGCTTTTCGATCTTCGTCAGTTCCTGATTCAGCAGTTCGCGGTCGAGCAGCTGACCGGTGTCCGGGTCCTTGAAATCGATATCCTCGATCCAGGCATCGGCATAATCGACATAACGGTCGAACAGGTTCTGACCGTAGTCGGAATAAGATTCCAGATAGGCCTTCTGGATCTCGTTGCCAATGAATTCCGCATAACGCGGCGCCAATTCTGCCTTGATGAACTCCATGTAGCGCTTTTCCGTCTCCTCGGAAAACTGCTCGCGGCGGATGGCCTGTTCCAAGTCATACATCAGATGAACGGGATCGGCCCCGATATCCGTCGCGTCGTGATTGAAGGTCGACGCGAGAACCTTGAACGCAAAACGTGTCGATATTCCGTCCATGCCTTCATCAACACCAGCGGCATCGCGATATTCCTGCACGCTCCTGGCGCGCGGATCGGTTTCCTTCAAGCTCTCGCCGTCATAGGCACGCATCTTGGAGAAGAGATTGGAATTCTCGTGTTTGCGAAGCCGCGACAGGACGGAGAAACGAGCCAGCATCTCCAGTGTTGCAGGCGCGCACGCCGCATCCGCAAGCTCCGATCCTTCTATCAGTTTTTCATAGATCTTCTGTTCCTCCGTCACCCGCAGGCAATAGGGAACTTTGATAACGCAGATGCGATCGATGAAAGCTTCGTTGTTTTTGTTGGCCTTGAAGCTTTGCCATTCGGCTTCGTTCGAATGCGCAAGGATAATGCCAGAGAAGGGGATCGCACCGATATTTTCGGTGCCCATATAGTTGCCTTCCTGCGTCGCCGTCAGGAGCGGATGCAGCATCTTGATCGGCGCCTTGAACATTTCCACAAATTCGAGCACGCCCTGATTGGCGCGGTTGAGACCACCGGAATAGCTGTAGGCGTCGGGGTCGTTCTGCGAATAATGCTCGAGCTTGCGAATATCGACCTTGCCGACCAGCGACGAGACGTCCTGATTGTTCTCATCGCCCGGTTCCGTCTTGGCAATTGCGATCTGCCGCAACCTCGACGGCTGGACCCTGACGACTCGGAAGCGGGAGATGTCGCCATCGAACTCATCGAGCCGCTTCACACACCATGGGCTCATCAAACCGCTGAGACGGCGAGTTGGGATGCCGTATTCCTTATGCAGGAGCGGTCCCATGGTCAGGGGATCAAAAAGATTGAGGGGGCTTTCGAAGACCGGACTCAATTCGTCACCGGCTTTCAGCACATAGATGGGGATGACCTCCATCAGCTGCTTCAGGCGCTCAGCAAGCGAAGATTTACCGCCGCCAACGGGACCGAGCAGGTAAAGGATCTGCTTACGCTCCTCCAGTCCCTGGGCAGCATGTCGGAAGAAGGAAACGATCCGCTCGATCGTCTCTTCCATGCCGAAAAATCCCTCAAAGGCGGGATAGGTCCGAATGGTCCTGTTCATGAAAACCCGGCCAAGCCGCGAATCCTTCGCCGTGTCGACGATCTCGGGCTCGCCAATTGCCGAAAGCAGCCGCTCGGTAGCATTGGCATAAGCCATCGGGTCCGTTTTACACAGCGCAAGATAGTCTGATATAGACATGTCCGTCTCGCGTCGAGACTCGTAGTTACGGGTGAACGCATCAAATAGGGAGTTGTTCAGCATAGGCCCTCCTATAAAGGTCTGCCTCAGCGATTTTCGCCTTCGCTAAGTAAGATGGTGCGCCAATGTTTCGAAAGATCAAGGTCTTCCTAGACGGAAATAAGACATGGCTGGCATTCCAGCACCGCAACACAAAAAAGTGCGCGCAACTCATCAATTTGATCCCCGAAAGTTGACCACCTCTATAGCTTTGTAGCAGCGCTCGGAGTATCATTCGCGCGCGGCATAAAAGAGAACGCCGCGCACCTTCACGCCAATGACGTGAACATGTGCCGATCCCGATTGACGGCTGCCTGATTCGTTGGAGCGAGAATTTTCTCGCTGTCCGAGTACGGGGCATACGCCCAGAAATGCAGGGCTTGATCGAGAAGCTGACGGTAGAACAACCCACGCGATTGTTGGTTCTAAATCCTCTTACATTGCTATTTGCGCTGCAACCTGTTCTGCCTGAGCCCTGATATCGGGAACCGCGGTTATTTCCCAGAATTGACCGGCGGTCAGCGCTCCGACTGCATAGAGGTTCGATTGCACCGTGCCTGTTGAATTCAAGGTGCGAGAGGCCCGGTCGACCGAGATGCCGAGCCCAAGGGGATCTGCAACGACGAGGCCCTGCCGTCTCATCTCCTGGAGAAGCGGTGAATGCACCAGCCCTGCGCGTTCCATGCCCGTGCAATTGACGATCCAGTCGACTGAAAGGGCGATCGTCTCCTGGCTCCCTCGCCTGCGATATTCGATGCAGAATTCGTCGCCGGCATCACTGAGCGTTTTGAGATAGCCTGAGTGGAAATTGACGACGCCCTGCTGCCGCAATTTATCGAATTCGTCATGGATGGCAGGCGCCAGGCGATGTCGATGGATGTTCCACCACGGCAGGGCATGCCTCAGGAAACGCGATCGCTCCGACGGGGCGAGGTCCTGCCAGAGGACTTGAGTCTTGGGCCGCAGGGCGTCCATGAGGCTTCGCCAGTTGGTTCCTGACCGAATCTGCTGTCTGAAACCGTGAAGCATTCGGCTGAGTGTAATTCCCCTTGCATCGATCTCGATGGCTGCAGGTGGTTTAGGATCGCGGGCATGTCCGTGAGGCACAAGCCCGCGCCGCGAGAGAACGTCGATGCGGCCACGATGTCCATGCGATCGAAGCGCGAGAACCTGGTCGATCATGGTAAGGCCCGAGCCCAGGATGCAAACCCGATCGAGCGGCCCGACGCGTGTGAGCCAGGAAAGGCGCCAGGGATTTTCGATCACATGCGAGCGCATCGTGGCTCCAAGACCTTCGATATCGACCGGCAATTTCGCATTTCCGAGGCCAAGGCAAAGAACGACATGGCGACCGGCGATTTCGCCGCCATGCTCCAGAAGAAAACCAAGGGTGCCTGAATAGCGCTCGACGCAGCCGGCGGCCTTGGCTTTGATGAAATCGACACGGCACCGCTCATTATTGCGTCTCAGCAGATTTGCAAGCGTGTCCCTGACATAAAGGCCATAATCGCTGCGCGACGCGAAATCGGCATCCCGTGACGGACGATCTTTACGGCTCAGCCACTCTATGAAATCGGCCGGTCTGTCCATGAAGAGGCTCATGCGCGCTGCTGGGACATTCAGACGGTGAAGATGCATTTCGGTGCGATAGGCCGTGCCTCTGCCGAAGCCTGGATCGTCGCCGATCACCGCGACGGACGCCGTCTGCGGAAGTTTCCGCACAAGATTGCAGACGACCGCGATCGCAGAAAAGCCGGAGCCGACAACCACTACATCATAAATCAAGCGCTTGTTCCATGATTGGCCGCATGAGGCATTGATCATCTAGCGCAGTTCGACGACTTGTCACTGCCCCAGACTTTCGGCCGAGGCACCTATATGCTGACCGGCTTCGGCCGATAACCGACAGTCAACTCTCGGGCTTTGAAGAGCTGAATGCGGCCCGCTCGATGCCGTGACGCTGCAGCTTGTCATAGAAGGTCTTGCGCGGAATACCGAGCGTTTCGATCGTCCGGCGCACATCGCCATCGTTCCGCATCAGCGTTTCGCGGATAATATCGGCTTCGTAGCGATCAACCCTTGCCGGTAACGGCAGTGCGGTTTCATTGTTCTCGATGCCGTTTTGCCGCGTTTGCACCGGCGCCGCTTCAAGTCCGAGGACGAAGCGCTCCGCGAAATGCGAGAGCTCGCGCACATTCCCCGGCCAGTCGCGGGTTTTCAAATGGTGGTGCAGGTCAGGCGAAGCCGAAGGAACCGAGCGTTTGAAACGTTCGGCGGCCCGGTGGGTGAAATGGGCGAAGAGGAGCGGGATATCGTCGCGTCGGTCGCGCAACGGCGGGATGCTGATCGTCACGACATTCAGGCGATAATAGAGGTCCTCGCGGAAATCGCCGCGCTCGCGCGGATTGCCGAGATCGATCTTGGCCGCTGCCACGACACGCAGGTCGACCGGCCGCACCTCGTTGGTGCCAAGCGGCATGACTTCCCGCATTTCCAGGACGCGGAGCATCTGCACCTGGGCCGACGCCGGCATGCTTTCGATCTCGTCGAGAAAAAGTGTTCCGCCGCTCGAATGTTCGATGCGGCCGATGCGCCTCTTCTGGGCTCCGGTGAAGGCACCGGCCTCATGACCGAAAAGTTCGCTTTCGATAATCGTTTCCGGCAACGCGCCGCAATTCAAGGCCACGAAATTTCCCCTCGCGCGCCGGCTCCAACGATGCAGCAAGTTTGCCACCACTTCCTTGCCACTGCCGGTTTCACCGGTCACAAGTACGTCCACATCCGTGTCAGCGATCTGACGCAGCGTTCGCCGCAGGCGCTGCATGGCCGGCGTCTGGCCGATCAGCGGCAGGTCGCCCTGCGCCTGCTCCGCAGCCTCGCGCAGCGACCTGTTATCGAGCACGAGCCGGCGCTTTTCTGCCGCACGACGCACGCTCTGCACCAGCCTGTCAGCCGCGAAAGGCTTGGTGATGAAGTCGTATGCTCCGTCCTGAATCGCCTTTACGGCCATCGGGATATCCCCGTGTCCGGTAATCAGGATGACCGGCAAGTCTCCATCGAGCCGCCGGATTCGGTCGAAGAGCTGCAGCCCGTCGATGTGCGGCATCCGGATATCGGACACCACGACACCCGAAAACTCCGAGGTCAGATCCTTCAGCGCTTCCGTAGCGGAAGAAAAGGTCGAGACGGAAAAGCCGGCAAGCTCCAGCGTCTGTTTCGTCGCCTTTAGGAGATCCTTGTCGTCATCGATAAGGAAGACCGGGATTGCTTCGCTCATGCCTGTGCTTTCTGCAGATAAACGGTAAAGCGGGTGCCGCTGTCGTTGCTTTCGACTTCGATACGGCCGCCATAATCGGCAACGATATCCTTGGAGATGACGAGCCCAAGCCCCAGGCCTTTTTCCTTCGAGGTGTTGAAGGGTGAAAAGAGCGACCCGAGGATATCCTCCGATATGCCGGGACCATTGTCGACGACCGTCACGGCTACCTCGCCGTCGGACTCCTCGCAGAAGACATCGACCTTTGCCCTCTCCCGGCTCTCCAGCGCTTCCAGCGCATTCTGAAAGAGGTTAATCAGCACCTGTTCCAGCCGGATGCGGTTACCGATTACCTTCAGATCGGTAGACGGCAGCCTGATATCGAGCGCATCCAACCGACCGGCAAAGCGGCTTTTCAGCAGCACGACCGCGCCCTCGATCACGGCGCGCAGCTCTATTGGCTCGGCAGCGGTACGGCCCTTGCGGGCAAAGGTCTTCAGCTCCTCGGTGATGGTGCCGATACGCTCCGTCAGGCCGGCAATTGCATCGAGATTATCGTCGGCCGATTGCGGCTGCTGACGTTTGAGGAAGGTGCGGGCATTATCGGCATAGGCACGAATGGTTGCGAGGGGCTGATTGATCTCGTGCGCCACGCCGGCGGCGACCTGCCCTAAGATTGCCAGGCGGTTCGCCTGCACGAGTTCCTGCTGCACCACTTGCAGCCGCGCCTCGGTCGCGCGGTGGTCCGATATCTCCTCCTGCAGGCGGTCACGGGCGCGGCTGAGATCCTGCGTGCGCTCCAACACCCGGCGCTCCAGCTCCTCACGGGCGGCACGCTCGGTGGCGATACGCATGACGGCGATCTGGCGGCGGCGCAAAAGAAAGGTGATGACCGCGAGCACAGGAACGAGAGCGGCCAATGTCAGCAGCCGCCATTCGCGGACGGAGGAGGCAATCGGCGCTTCGGTCGGCACGAGATATTCGAGTTGCCAGGATGTCGACGGCACATCCGTGCGCAGTCGCAGGAATTCGCCCTTCCCACCGCCCGGCATGACGGCATCGACGATTGCGGCTCCTGGCCTCAGCGCCTGCCTTTCGTCGATCGGCAAGGGGACCAATGGCGCCTCGCCGAATTGCAGGCTGCTTCTGATCGCTGCAAGATTTTCCTGTGGCAGAGGTTTGGTCGTCATGAACCGCCATGACGGCAGGCTGGTGATGAGCACGACGCCATGTTCGTCGACGACATAGGCCGGCCGCGCTGTTTCGCGCCAGTCGGATTCTAGCTCATCGAATTCCATCTTGATGACGACGACACCGAGCGGAGCGGCGGCATCTCCGACCCGCCGGGAAATATAAAGGCCCGGCCGGTTGCTGACATTACCGAGTGCGAAATGTTCTGCCGTACCTGTTTCCATTGCCCGGCGAAAATAGTCGCGGAAGGAATAGTTGTTGCCGACGAAACTTAGAGGCTCCTGCCAATTGCTGGAGGCGATCGCGATGCCATCCTTACCGGTCACGTAGAGAACCGAGGCGCGGGTACCGGCGACGAGGCTCTGGAGCTTGCGGTCAAGCCCCACGACGGCCTCTGCCTGCCCCGAGGCCAAAGCATCTCGCACCTGCCGGTCATCGGCCAGGAGCAGCGGCAGAGCCCGCGGCCCTTCGAGCACTGCACGCAGCAGCGCTACCTTGAGATTGGCGTCAGTCTGCCCTTCATCTTCCAAAGCTGCGATCGCCTGAAGGCGGCCATAGATGCCTGCGCCGTAAAGGGCCGTTGCGATGAGGGTTGCGGCGAGCGCGGCAAAGATCAGCCAGACCGATCGGGCGCGCCGGCCAAGCTGTTCAGGCGTCAGGAAAGCTTCGTTTGCTGTTTTCTGGAGCATGACTGCATTGTGCATTTTTTCGCACGACCGGCAAATCACTTTGTGCGGAAAATCGCACCATCGCAATTGTCGTAGCTCTACACGTTGAAAAATTTCAACAGGTTAGCCAATCGGGGAAAGTGGCACGCGCATTGCAAAACAAATCTCATCAGTCGGGAGGCTGTTTAATCATCATGACTTGCCCGCCGCCATATTGGCGTCCGGCACAGTGGAGGACACCATGGATATTGCAATGAACGCCGCTCCGCAGCGCGGCAAAACGCCCCTTTACCGGCACCTCTACATGCAGGTTCTCGCAGCCATCGCCGCCGGCATTCTGCTTGGCCATTTCTACCCTTCTCTCGGCGCTTCGCTGCAGCCGCTCGGAGATGCCTTCATCAAACTCGTGCGCATGGTGATCGCGCCCGTCATCTTCCTGACGGTCACGACCGGCATTGCCGGCATGGCCGACCTCAAGAAGTTCGGTCGCGTCGTCGGCAAGGCACTCGGCTACTTCCTCGTCTTCTCGACGCTGGCGCTCGTCGTCGGCCTCGTGGTTTCAAACGTGCTGCAGCCTGGTGCGGGCATGCATATCGATCCGGCAACGCTCGATACGAAAGCGGTCAACAACTATGCCGCGCAGGCCCACGACGCGACAATCGTCGGCTTCCTGATGAACATCATCCCGGATACGATCGTCGGCGCTTTTGCCAAGGGCGACATCCTGCAGGTGCTGTTCTTCTCCGTCGTCTTCGGCATTGCGCTCGGCTCCGTCGGCGACCGCGGCAAGCCGGTGCTCGATTTCTTCCAGGTTCTGACCGCGCCGGTCTTCCGCCTTGTCGCGATCCTGATGAAGTTCGCTCCGATTGGCGCCTTCGGCGCCATGGCGTTCACTATCGGTAAATACGGCATTGGCGCGATCGCCAATCTAGCCTTCCTGATCGGGACGTTCTACCTGACGTCGTTGCTTTTCGTGCTGATCGTGCTCGGTGCCGTCGCTCGCTACAATGGCTTTTCCATCCTGGCGCTGCTACGCTACATCAAGGAAGAGCTGCTGCTGGTGCTCGGCACGTCATCGTCGGAAGCCGCCCTGCCTGGCCTGATGAACAAGATGGAACGCGCCGGCTGCAAACGCTCGGTCGTCGGCCTTGTCATTCCGACCGGTTATTCCTTCAATCTCGACGGCACCAATATCTATATGACGCTGGCAGCCCTCTTCATCGCCCAGGCGACCGATACGCATCTGAGCTTCGGCGACCAAATCCTGCTGTTGCTCGTGGCAATGCTGAGCTCCAAGGGCGCAGCTGGGATCACCGGCGCCGGCTTCATCACGCTTGCCGCCACGCTCTCGGTCGTTCCCTCGGTTCCGATCGCAGGCATGGCGCTCATCCTCGGCATCGACCGCTTCATGTCGGAATGCCGCGCGCTGACCAACCTCATTGGCAATGCCGTTGCCACTATCGTCGTCGCTCGCTGGGAAAACGAACTCGACCAGACCCGTTTTGCCGCAGCGATGGCCGGCACCATACGCGATGATAGTGATCTGCTTCTTCCGGCGGCGCAGCCCGCGGAATAAGCTGATGATAAACAATTCCCCCGCCGGTCACGCGATTGGCGGGGGATTGTCTTTGGGGTCAGCGACGCCAGCCTGTCGGCGACCCAAACTAAAGTGCGAGACCCGTACCCCGGTCGAAAATATGGACCTGCTCGCTGGCGATATTGGCTTCGAAGCGGGCGCCGTAACGGGCAGCATAATCCCCGTCTACCACAGCCGTTACCGGCTGACCGGCAAGATCGAAGACGACATGCGTCTGAGCACCGGTCGGCTCGACGAGCAGGGTCTGCCCTGAAAGCGCGCTGCCATCTTTGCCAGCCGGCGTCAGATGCTCGGGACGCAGGCCGATCGTCACCGCCTGACCAGGGCGAACCATACAGTCCGGCGCAATGCGGATCGCAGTGCCATCCGAAAGCCGCGCGGCCGGCTTACCGTCCTCGCCATCCACCGTACCGTCGAGCATATTCATTGCCGGCGACCCGATGAACGCGGCGACGAAGAGATTGGCAGGTTTCTTATAGAGTTCGAGCGGCGTACCCTGCTGCTCCACCCTGCCATGATTGAGCACGACGATGCGGTCGGCAAGCGTCATCGCTTCGATCTGATCATGGGTGACATAGATCGAGGTGGTTCTGACCTTCTGGTGCAACGTCTTTATTTCAGAACGCATCTGCACTCGTAGCTTGGCATCGAGGTTTGACAGCGGCTCGTCGAACAGGAAGACGGCTGGATTTCGCACGATAGCGCGGCCCATGGCGACACGCTGGCGCTGGCCGCCGGAAAGCTGGGCCGGCTTGCGGTCGAGCAGCTGGGCGAGATCCAGCATTCGGGCGGCCTCGGCAACGCGCGCCTCGATTTGCGGCTTTGCGACACCGGCGAGCTTCAGATTGAAGCCCATGTTTTCAGCGACAGTCATATGCGGATAGAGCGCGTAGGACTGGAAGACCATGGCGATATTGCGCTCGCGCGGCGTCATGGTGTTGACGACCGACCCGCCGATCGCAATCTCGCCGTCCGTGATTTCCTCAAGACCGGCGATCATCCTCAGCAGCGTCGATTTCCCGCAGCCGGACGGGCCGACGAGGGCGACGAATTCCCCGTCGTCAATATCGAGCGAGATGCCGTGAATGACGTCGACAGCACCATAGGCCTTGCGAATATCGTTCAGTGAAACGGATGCCATGATTGCACCTCCAATGGCTCGGGCTCAGGACTTCACGGCGCCGGCGGTCAATCCGGCGATGATGTGCCTTTGGGCGATGAAAAAGACGACAATGGTCGGCAGGATCGTCAGCGTGATGAAGGCCAGCACCAGCTGCCATTCCGTGCCATATTCGCCGCGATAGACCATGATGCCGAGCGGCCAGGGATATTTGGATTCCGAGTTCAGCATGATCAGCGGCAGGATGTAGCTGTTCCAGCTGCCGACGAACGAGATGATGCTGACGGTGGCGACGATCGGGCGGGAAAGCGGCAGCGATATATGCCAGAAAAATCGCAGATAACCGCAGCCATCGACAAACGCTGCCTGGAACAATTCTTCCGGAAGATTACGGAAATAGTTTCGAAACAAGAGGATGCTCATGCCGAGACCGAAGGCCACCTGCGGCAGCACCACCCCCCAATAGGTGTTCAAGAGCCCAAGATCGCGGATTCGGATGAAGAGCGGCAGGATCGCAGTTGCCGCCGGAAACATCAGGCCGAGAAGGAAATAATTGAGCAGGAAGGACGAGCCGAAGAAGCGGACATGGGCAAAGGCAAAAGCGGCCATGGACGACACGATCAACGTCAGGAGCACGGTGAGAGCTGCGATGACAAGCGAATTGCCGATCTGCAACCAGTAACGTTCGCCAAAGAGAATGTTTGTATAGTTTGCCCATTGCCATTCCGTTGGCAGACCGAAAGGATTGGTGCGCAAGTCGCCGAGCGTCTTGAAGCCACCGAGCGCCGTCGTCACCAGCGGCACGAGCACGATTGCGGCAATCAGGCTCAGCGACACATAGAGATAGATGCGCGTAGACACGCTCATGCGGATGGAAGAGCTCATATCAGTCATGACGCATGAAGATCCTTTTGTAACCGAAGGCGAGCGTAACGCAGATGATAAAGAGCACCACGCCGACGGCGCTGCCCAAGCCCACCTGCATGCGCATGACGCCGTAGGTGTAGAGGAAGGTGACCATCGTCTGCGTGGAGTTTGACGGCCCGCCGCCCGTCAGCGGCATGATCATGTCGAAGAGCTGTAGCGAGCCAACGACGGCGAAGAAAATCGAAAGACGCAAGGTTGAGCCGAGCAGCGGCAGCGTGACGTAACGAAACTTCTGCCAGCCGGTGGCACCATCGATTTCGGCCGCCTCCAGCACGTTCTTGTCGACGGACTGCAGGCCGGCGATGAACAGCATCATGTGAAAACCGAAATATTTCCAGACGATGACCCCGAGTATCGCATAGATTGCGATGTCCTTGTCGGCGAGCACATAAGGATTAGCGAAACCGAAGAAATTTGAAACGGCAGCAAACAGGCCGTAATCGCCGTCATAGACGAAGCGCCAGATGAGGCCCGCTGCAACATCGGCCAGCACATAGGGCAGGAAGAAGATCAGACGGAAAGCGACGACGCCTGGAATGCGATGGGCAAGCATCGTCGCCAGCCAGATGGCGAGCGGCACCTGGATGCAGATCGAGATGACGATGATCAGGCCGTTATTGATCAGCGCCTGAGTGAAAGCCGCATTGCGGAACAGGACTTGGAAATTGCGGAGCGCGATGAATTCGGTCGGCGTTCCGTAGCCGTTCCACTTGTAGAGGCTGTACCAGGCCGCCTCGCCCATAGGCATGATGACGAACAGCGTGAAGAGGAGCAGCGCCGGTGGCAGGAAAAGCAACAGCACCGTCAGCCGGTCGTGGGCGACCGAACTCTTCTTATTTGCCATTCGTCCTGCGAGCCTTGCGGGCCTCGGTGTTGATAGCACTGATACATTGGCCATGGTTTCTGCTTTCGCATCTGAGCTGCGATGCCGGCGCTCCGCCTTGGCAGGAGCGCCGGAAGGTTCTGCGGGCGCTGACTATTGCTCCAGTTCGAAAGCGTCCTGGATCATTTGGGCGCCGTCCTTGGAATTCATCTGTCCGGATACGATTTCCACCGACACGTCGTTGACGACACGGCCGACGGCTGCACCGAGATCCTGGTCGAAGAAATTCTGATGCCAGGTCGAACCCGCAAGCTGTTTTGCCGATTCGGCAAGCAGTGGATTGACGACGCCATCATCGGCACCGACCGCAACAGGCAGCAGCATACCGGCCTTTGCCATCGTGCGCTCGTTATCCGCATTCGTCAGGAAAGCAAGGAAATCGATCGCTTCCTTGGAGGCCTTCTTGGTGAGCGCCCAGCCGTTCAGGCCGCCGAGCGTATCCGTCGCCTTGCCGGCGCCACCTTCGACCGTCGGAAAAACGAAACGGCCGATATTGTCGGGTGCCAGACCCTTGCCGTCGCCGGCATTCTTGCGCTGGTTGGCCTCAGTCGCTTCGAAGCCGAGGATCATCGCCGCCTTGCCGTCACCGAAGACGCCGAGCGTCTGCGGCCAGGTCGCGCCAAGATAACCGGGCTGGAAAGGTTCAAGCTTGCCGAGTTCGGCGAGATCGTCGCCGGCCTTAATGATCGCGGGATCGAGGAAACCTTCGCCCTCGCCGTTCTTGGCGGCTTCGAAGACCTTCTGGCCGCCTTCGCGCATGACGAGATAGCTCCAGTAGAAGTGGATAGGCCATTTCTCGCCGCCACCGCCTGCAATCGGCACGATGCCGGCCGCCTTGATCTTCTTCACCGCTTCGAGAAAATCGGTCCAGGTCTTGATGTCGTCAGCTTTGACGCCGGCCTTGGCAAACAGCGCCTTGTTATAGAAGAAGCTGACCAAGCCTACCTTGTATGGGATCGCCCAAGTCTTGCCGTCAAAGGTCAGGCCATCGACCGAGGCGGGGGTATAGGCCTTACGCAGCTTACCGCCGTCGGCGTCGAGAGCTGGCGTCACATCCTGCAGCGCCCCCGTCTCCGACTGCTGCTTCAAAACACCGCCGCCCCAGCTGAAAAAGAAATCCGGAACGTCGTCGGACTGCAGCAATGTCGGAAGCTTGGCTTTGAACGCCTCGTTTTCGAGGAACTGCATCTGGATGTCGACGTCGGGATGCTGGGCCTCGTATTTCTTGACGATATCTTCCCAGGCCGCGACGTTTTTCGGATCTGTTTCGAGATGCAGCCACTTGACCACCGTCGCCGCGGAGGCAGCCCCGGTTCCGGCCAGTAACATACCGGCCGCCGCGGCCATGGACACGATGCGCCTGCCGCCAAAAGCGGCGCTCTTGGACATAAAACTCATGATTTTCCTCCCAGGGGACCTATCCTCACAATTTTTCCCCTATGCGGATTAATTCAACGGAGCTTTTGCTCAATGTCAAGCCAATCGCTCTATTTTTCCGCCAAATGCGCTTGACAGAGCTCCGGATTTGCCTGCTATTTATTTCGTAACCCGTTAAAAATATTAGACGGATCGCACAACGGACGATTGCCTGGCTGATTTTCATGAAGACTGCGGATCCCGAATTAATGCGTGCGATCAACCGCTTGAACGTGCTCGACACGATCAGGCGTCATGGTCCGATCTCGCGTATCCAAATCAGCGAGCGGACGGAACTGTCGACTACCACGGTTTCCGCTATCACCGCTTCGCTGCTCGACGATGGGCTGATCCTGCCGCGCCATGAGGGCGATATCCGCAATGAGGCCGTGCGCGGAAGACCCCGCGTCATGCTGGAGCTCAATCCTGATGCCGCCCGTGTGGTCGGCGCCAAGATTGCCGCCAGTCGCATGGTCTTCGTCGTCACCAATTTCTGCGGGGACGTGCTCTCAAGGCTGACGCTGCCGATCCGCATCGATCGCCAGCCGATCGCCGTCATTGCCGATCTTGTCGAAGATGGCGTTCGACGTTGTGTTGTCGATATTGGCCTGTCGCTCGACGATATAGACAGCATCTGCCTGGCGCTTCCAGGGGTCATCGAGCATCGCACGGGCTATATCCGCTCGAGCCCGATATTCCGCGAAGCCAACGTTGATTTTGCCAAGGAAATGTCTGCCCGCCTATCGACGCCCACGATCATTGAAAGCGATGCACATGCCATCACACTTGGCCACCACTGGTTTGGCAAGGCTCGCGATCTGGAAGACATGGTGCTGATCTCGCTGGAACAGACGCTTGGTCTCGGCGTGCTGCATGACAACCAGCTTTTCCGCGGTGCCGGCGGCCTCAGCCACAATCTCGGCGATCTCGTCCTCGGCATGGGCCAACAGGGCGTGGTTCGCCTTTCCAGTCGGGCTGGGGAAAGCGCTATTCTCGGCGAGCGGCAGGCCGACGGGCGATTTGCCGAAGCGGTGCGCCTTGGCCGCGGCATGACGCATGTCCAGGCAATGATTAAGGCCGATGATGACCAACTGATCGGTGCAGCAGCCCGGGCCGGTGAGGCTGTGGGGCTGACAATCGCCAATATCGTCACGCTGTTTGCGCCGCCACGCGTCATTCTCGTCGGCTCGTCGCTGGCACTGGGCGAGCCGTTCCTCAACAGCCTGCGGGATGCCTATGCGCTGGCCGTTCCGCCATCCCTGCAAGGTGTCAGCGAGCTCGTCTTCGACGATTCCAGCGATGATTTTTGGGCACAGGGTGCTGCTGCCGTTGCGCTCTACGAACTCTATGAATCGCCGTGGAGCACCACGGGGCCGGCGCTCTGAGGCGAAAGACCATTATTATTGGAGGACATGATGGAAAGAGTCGGTATCGGCATCATTGGATGCGGCAATATTTCGGGCGCCTATCTGAAGGCGATGACATCGGCATTTCCGATCCTCGACATCCGCGGACTGGCCGACCTCAATCGCGAGCTTGCAGAGGCAAAAGCCAAGGAATTCAATCTTCAGGCCAGGTCGGTCGAAGAGCTCCTTGCCGATCCGAGGGTCGAGATCATCGTCAACCTGACCATCCCGAAGGCCCATGTCGCCGTCGGCCTGCAAGCTCTCGAAGCCGGTAAGCACACCTATTCGGAAAAGCCGCTCGGGATTAATTTCGCAGAAGGGAAAAAATTGGCGGATACCGCTAAAGCAAGGGGTCTGCGCATTGGTGCGGCTCCTGACACGTTCCTCGGCGGCGGCCATCAGACGGCCCGCACCCTGATCGACGACGGCGTCATCGGCATTCCGGTCGGCGGCACCGCGACCTTCATGTGCCCCGGCCATGAGCGCTGGCACCCCAATCCGGCCTTCTACTACGAAGTCGGCGGCGGCCCGATGCTCGACATGGGTCCCTACTATATTACCGATCTCGTCAACCTGCTCGGACCGGTCGCCAAGGTCGCCGGTTTTGCGATCACCCCGCGCAATGAACGTATCATCACCAGCGAACCGCGCAACGGCGAGCGTATTCCGGTTCATATCCCGACCCATGTTGCCGGTGTCATGGCTTTCGCCAATGGCGCCGTCGTCCAGATCGGCATGAGCTTCGATGTCGCCGGCCATAAGCATGTGCCGCTCGAGGTCTATGGTACCGAAGGCACGCTGATCGTGCCCGACCCGAACCATTTCGGCGGGGCGGTCGAATATCTGAAGAAGGGCGGTCAGTTCGAGGACCAGCCCGTGACCCTGCCCTATGCCGACGGCAACTATCGTTCACTCGGCGTCGCCGATCTCGCCCACGCCGTCCGGTCGAACCGGCCGCACCGCGCAAGTGGCGATCTGGCGCTGCACGTGCTCGAAGTGATGGAAGCCTTCCAGAAGGCGTCCGACACGGGCAGTACTGTGACACTCACCACGACAACGGAGCGCCCTGCTCCGCTTTCTCAATCCCTCGTCGACGGCATGCTCGGCAAGTAACATTCAGGAGGAATACGCTATGCGTGAAGCACTGATCGTCTGGGGTGGCTGGGCAGGCCACGAACCGGAACAATGCGCCGCGATCATCAAGGACATGCTCGAAGAAGACGACTTCAAAGTCTATGTAGAGCACAGCACGGAGGCCTTCGCCGATCCGTCGATCCATGATTTGAGCCTCATCGTTCCCGTGGTCACCATGTCGAAGATAGAAAAGGAAGAGGTGAAGAACCTTGCCGCTGCGATCGAAAGCGGCGTCGGCATTGCCGGTTATCACGGCGGCGCCGGCGACAGCTTTCGCGAATCGACGGAATATCAGTTCATCATCGGCGGCCAGTGGGTTGCTCATCCCGGCAACATCATCGACTATACCGTCAACATTACCCGGCCGGATGACCCGCTTATGGAGGGGATCACCGACTTCCCCTATCATTCCGAGCAGTATTACATGCACGTCGACCCGTCGAACGAGGTGCTGGCGACGACGACCTTTACCGGCGAACATGCCTACTGGATCGACGGCGTGACCATGCCGGTCGTCTGGAAGCGCAAATACGGCAAGGGTCGCGTCTTCTATTCATCCCTCGGCCATGTCGCCAAGGAATTCGACGTGCCGCAGATGAAGACGATCTTCCGCCGCGGCGCCAACTGGGCTGCCCGCTAATCGCGGTTGGAGCTGCCGGTCTCCGCCGACAGCTCTCCCATAAAAGCGCATTTTTCAAACGGAATACGGGTGCCAAAGCCCGCCGATATGCGTTACTGCTGTGGGAAGAACGAACCGAGCAGCAAGACGATGAGCGACAACGTTATCAAGTTTCGCAAGCCGAAGCCCCCGCGCAAAGCACCCAATCCCATACTTCGCAAGCTGATGATTATCGCAGTCGTGATCATCGTCTTTGCCGCAGCCTGGGCCTATTTCCAGGTCACGGGCGCGCCGGCGCCGTGACCAGCAGGGACAGTCCGATGAGCCTTCGCCCACCGCAATCCTTCAGGCAGTCTTTTTCGACCGAAGGCGGGGTGAATGTGCTCGAGTACGAGATGATGTCGGAGCGCGCGAGCTCGCTTGGACGCAACGGGTTGAAAGTTGAATCGGCGCTCGCTGCATTGAAGGCGTGGAATCCTGATCGCCAGAGCGTTGCGCAGCGGGAAACGCTCATCAACGAAGCATCCGACGCCGTCTGGGGACTGTTTGTGCAGCGTGAGATCTGCGGCCTGCGCAACAATAAGGATATTATCCAGCGCTACGGCATCCCTGGCGAGGTGCTGGCGCGGGTCGGCATTATCAGAAAGTAGCAGCACACAGCCGGTCTGTGCGGCCCAATGGTGCCGGTCGGCAGATGGCCGGCTTGCATTCGCAGAAGAGGTCTTAACCGGAGAAGAAGCGGTTTTTCGGTCGCGGCAGACCGAGATGTTCGCGCAACGTCGTGCCGTCGTATTCCCTTCGAAACAGGCCACGGCGCTGCAACTCGGGCACGAGGCGTGTCGTGACGTCGTCGAGCCCCTGCGGCAGGTAGGGAAAGACGACGTTGAAACCGTCGGATCCTTCCTCGTCCAGCCAACGCTCCATCTCGTCGGCGATGCTCTTGGGCGTACCGACGAATGCGAGGCCCGAATAGCCACCATAACGCTGGGCAAGCTGGCGGACGGTCAGGTTCTCCTCCTGCGCCAGCTTGATGACCTGTGCGCGGCCTGTCTTGCTGGCATTGGTCTCAGGAATATCCTTGGGCAGCGGCGCATCGGGATCGAAGCGGGAGGCATCGTGGCCGAGCGCGATCGACAGCGACGCGATGGCGCTGTCGTAGTGGACGAAGCTGTCGAGGGCGAGACGTTTGGCGCGCGCCTCTTCGATACTGTCGCCGATGACGACAAAAGCGGCGGGCAGCATCTTCAGGTGATCGCGGCTGCGACCCATAGCCTGCATCCGCCCCTTGATATCAGCATAGAGCGCCTTGCCACCGTCGAGATCGCGCGGCGAACAGAAGACCACTTCAGCGGTTTCGGCCGCCAGCTGCCGCCCGGGATCCGACTGGCCTGCCTGCACGATGACCGGCCAGCCCTGAACCGGGCGCGCGATATTCAACGGACCGCGCACACTCAGTTCCTCGC
Organism: Rhizobium sp. BK650; assembly: GCF_014195325.1. Taxonomy (GTDB): domain Bacteria; phylum Pseudomonadota; class Alphaproteobacteria; order Rhizobiales; family Rhizobiaceae; genus Rhizobium. Next base: position 239,279 of record NZ_JACIBK010000005.1, read on the forward strand.
CCCTGTGGTTGAGCACATGCATTTTTTCGGGATCGAAATAAATCCCGCTCTCGCGATCACGGATGAAGGCATCGTCGGCAAAGCTGTCCCAGAGACCGGTGACGACATCGTAGAATTCGCGCGCCCTTTTATAGCGCTCGCCGTGTTCCACATGCTCGTCGAGGCCGAAATTCAAGGCCGCATCGGGGTTGGATGTGGTGACGATATTCCAGGCGGCGCGGCCGTTGCTGATGTGATCGAGGGAAGCGAAGCGGCGAGCAACGTGGTAAGGTTCGTCGAAAGTGGTCGACGCCGTCGCGGCCAGGCCAATCCGCTCCGTGACCGCAGCCAGTGCCGACAGCAGGGTGAAGGGCTCGAAGGACGTGACGGTGTGGCTGCGCTTTAGCGCCTCGACCGGCATGTTGAGCACTGCCAGGTGATCCGCCATGAAGAAGGCGTCGAACTTCGCGGCCTCGAGTTTTTGCGCGAAGGATTTGAGATGAGCGAAGTTGAAATTCGCATCCGGATAGGAGCCGGGATACCGCCACGCGCCGGTATGCAGGCTGACCGGACGCATGAAGGCGCCGAGGCGCAACTGCCGTGAACGGGTCATGTTTTCCTCATGGATCGGGCGAAGCGGTCCCCTGCCCTTTGCTGGATGCTGATACCGGAATGACGTATCCGTCTGCGATTACGTAGGGGCTGACGAGCGGCAATTCGAGATGGACCACAGCAATTTCCAGCGACAATTCCACCACTGAACGGGTTACATCAAGGTGGGCTCAATGGAGCATGACGTTAGCGGCTAGGCTGGGTTCCAGATAAGCAAGCACTTTTCATTTTCCATCGCATCTATAGAATTTATGATCTTACCTCTCGCCTCGATTTCTTTCACCCATAACCTCGTCAGAATTTGGAGAAATTGATGACGACCATGCTCAGGCAGCAAGATCAGATCCGGCCCGCGGCCGCCCGTATTGCAAGCGACGAGGAAGCACTTGAGACGGCCCGCAGGCTTGCTACTCAGTTTGCCGCCACGGCCGCTGCACGAGACGCGGAACGCCGATTGCCTTTCGCCGAAATGGACGCTGTGGCGCAATCCGGCCTGCTGGCAATTGCCGTTCCTGCCCAATATGGCGGGCTTGATGTCTCGAACGCGATATTGGCTGAAGTGACCGCCATCCTGGCCGAGGCAGATGGCTCGATCGGGCAGATCCCGCAGAACCATTTCTACATTCTGGAAGCTTTGCGGGTGGATGGAGGCGAAGAGCAAAAGCGGTTTTTCTTTGGCCGGGCTCTTGCTGGCGATCGTTTCGGCAATGCGCTTTCGGAGCGCGGTACGAAAACGGTCGGCCATTATAACACTCGCATCGTCAGGGACGGTCCTGGCTATCGTATCAACGGCCAGAAATATTACTCGACCGGCGTGCTGTTTGCCGACTGGGTCACGGTCTTCGCGCTCGATGAGGAGGACCGGCTTGTCATGGCCTTCGTGCCAAGGGGAACCGAGGGTATCGAGATTATCGACGACTGGGATGGCTTCGGCCAGCGCACCACCGGAAGCGGCACGACAATTCTCAACAATGTCTATGTTCATGCCGATTCTGTCGTTCTACACCACAAAGGCTTCGAGCGCCCGACCACGATCGGCTCGGTGGGTCAGATCATCCATGCCGGGATTGATCTCGGTATCGCGCGTGCCGCTTTTGCGGACGCGATCGAATTCGTACGTACCAGGTCGCGGCCCTGGATGGATAGCGGCGTCGAACGCGCCGCCGAGGATCCGCTGACGATCTCGAAGGTCGGCCAGATCGCCATCCGGCTCGAAGCGGCGGCAGCACTCGTCGAACGTGCCGGGCGCAAGGTCGATGCGGCGCAGATCGAGACGACGGAAAAGACCGTCGTCGAAGCTACGCTTGCGGTGGCCGCTGCCAAGGTGCTCACGACCGAGATCGCCATCGAGGCGACCAACACGCTCTTCGAGCTTGCGGGAACTTCTGCGGTCAAGAGCGAGCTCAATCTTGACCGGCATTGGCGCAATGCACGCACCCACACGCTGCACGATCCCGTGCGCTGGAAGTACCATGTCGTCGGCAATTATCACCTGAACGGCGTGATCCCGCCGAAGAACGGCGCACTCTGAACCCACCCTCTCCTCACCTAGAAACCCCATTTCCGACACCGGAAATGGGGATCTTTTTGCCTATGTTCCCGCGCTCAGCTATAGAGGCTGACGTCGGGAATCTTGTCGTTGAGCACAAACTCCCCGACTTCCTTGGCCTTGTAGAAGACCGGATCGTGTAACGTGTGGGTGCGCACATTGCGCCAGAACCGATCGAAACGATATTTGTCGGCCGTCGAGCGCGCACCGGTGAGTTCGAAGACGCGAGATGTAATCTCGAGCGAGACATGGGTGGCATGCACCTTGGCGGCATAGGCTTCCGCCGCCGCCTCACCCCGCTCACGAGCGGTGACACTATGTCCTTTTGCAAGCCCCGCCTGGACGGCGGCGGCTGCCGCATCGGCCAAGGCAGCAGAGGCTTTCAGCGCGGCGGTGAACTCACCGACCCGCTCGAGGATATACGGATCGTCCGCCGCGCGCTCGACGCCCGAGGTGACCCACGCTCGTGTCGTCGTGCGCACATAGTCGACGGCAGCCTGGAGCGCGCCTTCGGCGCTGCCGAGATAGAAATTGACGAAGACGAGCTGGATGAGCGGTGTGTTGAAAGTCGAAAGCACCGGCGGAGCAGCATCGGGAGCAGCAGGGGCGCCCACGAAATCCTCTTCATAGACGGGGAAATCGTGGAACTCTACGCTGCCGCTGTCTGAAAGACGCTGGCCGAAATTGTCCCAGTCGTCATTTGCCTGGTAGCCGGCTCGGTTGGTCGGCACCGCAAAGCCGACGATCTTATCGTCAAGCGTCGCGTTGGCATTGATATAGTCAGATACATGGGCGGCGGTGGAGAAGGATTTGCGTCCATTCAGCACATAGCCATTGCCGCGACGGGTAAGTACGAGGCCCGGATCGCGCGGATTGACGGCGGCACCCCAATAGAGGTTTTTAGCAACGGTCTCTGATCCAAGCGCGTGAGCGCGGGCTGCCTCGAGCGCCCAGTAAATATACTGGCTGTTGACGAAGTGATAGCCAAGCAACTGGCCGATCGAGCTTTCGCCGCGCGCAAGGATACGCACCAGCCGCAGGCCATCCACCCAATCAAGGCCACCGCCGCCGATCTTTTGATCATGCAGAGCATTCAGCAGCCCGGCATTCTTCAGCTTGATAATCTCGGCAAGAGGGGGGCGGCCTTCGCGGTCGAGTTCAGCGGCGCGCCTGGAGAGATCGGCTGAGATATTCTCGGCGTCGGCAAAGAGTTCCTCTCGCGTCGTACTGCGATTGGTCGCGAAGACGACATTGGACTGGCTCATGGGTCGAAACTCCGATTTCCTGGAAAAATGGGCCGGCGGGGGCCGCACAACCCCCGCCGGAAGATCAAGGCAGGCAGTTTAGAAAAGCTTGTCCGGGATCCAGCTTGCGGTTGCCGCGTCGCTTGTGCTGAAGGCCGGGATTTTCTGCGCCAGGTCCTCGATCGTCTTGACGCCGGCGGCTCGCAGGCTTTCCTGCGTCAGCAGCGTCGGCTTCACTGTGATCTGATGGGGAACGTCCTGCCCGGCGATCTGCAGGGCGGCGGAGCGGACGGAAACCGCGCCGACGACAGCCGGATTGGTCGCAACGGTTGCAACCCAGGGGCTGCCCTCTTCGGTGATCTCCTGAATGTCGGCGGTCGAGACGTCGGCCGAATAGATTTTCAGCTTGCTCGCGATGCCGAGATCGTTGGCGGCAAGCTTTACGCCGCGGGCAAATTCGTCGTAGGGAGCGAAGACGACGCTGATATCGGGATTGGCGGTCAGCGCTGCCTTGGCCTGGTCGGCGGTCGAGGTCGCGGTCGTATCGCTGACATTGCCGAAACGTGCCTTTTCAACAACGCCGGAATTCTCCGACTTGAATTTTTCCCAAACCTCGTTGCGGCGGTCGAGCGGCGCGAAGCCAGCGACATAGACGTATCCGGCATTAAAGCTCTTGCCGTTATCCTTCACCACCTGCGCGAGCCCGAGCTGAGCAAGCTCGTGATCGCTCTGCTCCACCTGCGGCACCTTGGGATTGTTGAGGTTGACATCGAAGGCGACGACCTTGATGCCCTTGTCCAGCGCCTGCTGGACGACATCGCCGAGCGATTCCGGCAGGCCGTGATCGACGACGATACCGGCAACGCCGAGGTTGATCGCCTGCAGGATCTGCTCACGCTGCTCGGCGGCATCCTGCCGGCCGGGGAACACGCGCAGGTCGATATCAAGCGCCTTGGCTTGGGCTTCAGCACCAGCCTGATAGGCCTGGAAGAAGTCGCCGGCCGAGATGTAGCTGATGAGCGCCACCTTGACGCCGCCCTTGTCGAAGGGGGCCGGAGCGCCGTAGAGGCCGCCCGCAAACGAGGTCTGATAGAGGGTGAAAGAAATTGCGGCTGCAGAGAGCGCCAGCCTGGCAAGGGATTTCATCGTCGGGGTCCTTCCGGTCGATTGGGAGCGTCGTCTGACAGGTTGGCAGCTCCCCGCGACGCATGAAATTATTAGATATAGTCTCTATATTTTTAGTAGATTTAATGATCCGATTTTTGCCGGTTCAGGAGATTCTTTGTTCCCGTCGCTGGGCGACCGCGGCAAAGGCTTGCCTCGCAGTTCAGGCATCCGTCAGGCCACTATTGCGGCTCAAAAAGCAGACCCGGATATGCCCGATGCCGCTCCTTCGCGTTGACAATATTACTCGCAGTTTCGGGTCCACCCGCGCGCTTGCCGGCGCCCACTTCGCTCTCGAGCGAGGCGAAATCGTCGCACTGATGGGCGCCAATGGTGCCGGCAAATCGACGCTGGTGAAGATTGTGTCCGGCGTGTTTGCAGCTGACAGCGGCACGATCAGCCTGAACGGCCGCCCCTTCTCGCCGAAAACACCCTCCGAGGCTGCAAAGGCCGGCGTCGTCACCGTACATCAGTCGACAGATCTTGTCGGGGCGGCAGGTCTGACCGTTGCCGACGCCCTGCTGCTGCATCGCTTTGCGGAGGGTAGCACGCCCTTTTTTCTCTCCCGTGCAAGCGTGCGCCGTCAAGCGCTTGCCATGCTGGATGCCGCCGGCTTTTCGCTGCCGCTCGACAGGGATTTCGGCGATCTGAGCGCCGCAGACCGGCAGCTCGTCGCTATCGCGCGCGCGCTTGCCAATAAGGCGGAGTTGCTGATCCTCGACGAGCCGACCGCAAGCCTTTCGGCGGACGAGAGCAGGCGCCTGTTCGACATCCTGCTGCGCCTTCGGGGGCAGGGCCTTGCGATCCTCTATATCTCGCACAGGACCGCCGATCTCGACGCCATTGCCGACCGGGCACTCATCATGCGCGGCGGCCGCATCGTCGGCAGCTATAACCGGCCGATCGACTTTTCCAGCGCCATTGAGACGATGATCGGCCGCAGGCTTGAAGCAGCACGGCCGGACGCCCGCTCGACGTCGGGCTCAGCCGTTTTCGAAATGCACGGCATCCGCCTCTTGCCGTCGAGCAAGCCCTTTGACCTGTCCCTGCACGAAGGCGAGGTCGTTGCCATCACCGGCGCGCTCGGCGCCGGCAAAAGCCGTCTGCTGTCGGCGATCTTCGGCATTCACGACTGGGCTGACGGTAGGATGCAACTCGACGGCAAGCACTACAGACCGACATCGCCGGCCGAGGCGATTGCCGCCGGCGTCGCCATGGCGGCAGAGGATCGCCATCGCTCCTCGCTGATGCCCGCCGCCTGGCCCGGAAATTCACTTGCCGCCACAATCAGCCTGCCGCATCTTGCCAAATGGTATCGGAGCGGCCTGCTGTTCGGCGGCCGCGAGCGGCGCGAGGCCGAAGAGGCCATTTCCCGGCTCGGCATCAAGGCCGCCGGTCCGCTTGCTTCGATTTGGACATTGTCAGGCGGCAATCAGCAGAAGACCGTGATTGCGCGGTGGGAGGCGGAGCCAAGCCGGTTGCTGCTGCTCGACGAGCCGTTCCAGGGGGTCGATGTCGGCGCGCGCCACGATATCATCCAGGCAATCCGGGCGCGCACCGACCGCGCGACGCTGATCGCCACATCCGATCCCGAAGAGGCCTACGAGGTCGCCGACCGCATTCTTACGATCGACCACCATACCTTGATACCCGATCTTATCGGTGCCGCCTCTTCTTTATCCCAACAGGAACTTTCCGCATGACAACCCTCGATGAGGAAGCCTTGCCAACAGCAGGCTCCGCCGCACAAAACCACAGCCAGGATACCCGCGTTCCAACGCTCGGCAGCTTTCTGCGCGCCGGCGCGGTATTCATCCTGCTCGGGGTGATGATGATCGGCTTCGCCATCGCCGAACCGGCCTTCATCAATATCGGCAATCTGATGAGCATCCTGCAGGCCGTCTCGGTCGTTGCGATCCTCGGCGCCGGCGTGACGGTGACACTTGCCGTCGGCGGCTTTGATCTGTCGATCGGTGCGGTCGCCGCCTCCAGCGTCATGGCCGCGAGCTATGCGATGATTGTCTGGCATCTGGATGTTTTGGCCACCGTGCCGCTCGTCCTTGCCTTCGGCGCGGCGGTCGGGCTCGTTAATGCCTTCCTCATCGTGCGTCTGCGCGTGCCCGATCTGCTTGCCACGCTTGCCATGATGTTCCTGTTGTCAGGCCTGCAGCTTATTCCAACGGCCGGGCGCTCGATTTCGGCGGGTCTGGTGCTGCCCGACGGCTCCAAGGCGACCGGCACCTATGATCCGGCTTTCCTGCTGATCGGCCGCTACAGCCTGTTTGCCACCCTGCCCGTCTCCGTGGTGCTGATGGCGGTCGTTGCAATCGTCCTTTTCGTGCTGACCGAACGTACCCGCATCGGCCGCCTGCTCTTTGCGACCGGCGGCAATGAGGTAGCGACGCGACTTGCCGGTGCGTCCACGACGCGGCTGAAGACGCTCGCCTATGTCATCTCGGGAACATTGGCCGCCCTTGGCGGCATCGTGATTGCCGCCCGGGTCGGCCGCGGCGATGTTTCATCTGGAGGTTCGCTGCTGATGGACTCGGTTGCGGCCGCCCTGATCGGTTTTGCCGTTTTCAACCTGCGCCGCCCCAACGTGCTCGGTACCGTCGCCGGCGCCGTCTTCGTCGGCGTTCTGCTGAACGGCCTCACCATGCTGAACGCCCCCTATTACACCCAGGATTTCGTCAAGGGCGTTGTGCTCGTCGGAGCGCTGGCTCTGACTTATGGCCTCGGTCGTAATATCGATCGCTGATTACGATCGGGTCTTAGAAATTTCATGCGGCCGCGTTCTTTTGGAAAAACGTACCTCTTATGCCCTCAAAATCTATATAATTTACAGACTACAAAGTTGAGAGGGAATTGTTATGAATGAAGGATTTGGAGGCGGCTTCGGACGCCGCGAAATTTTGAAACTTGCCGCCGTCGCCGGTGCGACCTTTGCAGGTGCCAGCATGCTGACCGCTCCCGCCGCTAGGGCGGACGGCGAAGGGCTTTCCTTGAAAGGCAAGCGTATCGCCATCAGCGCTACCGGCACGGACCATTATTTCGATCTACAGGTCTACAATGCCCAGATCGAAGAGGTAAAGCGGCTCGGCGGCGAGCCGATCGCGGTCGATGCCGGCCGCAACGACGGCAAGCTGATCGCCCAACTTCAGACACTTGTCGCCCAAAAGCCTGATGCGCTCGTCCAGATCCTCGGCACGCTCAGCGTCATTGATCCCTGGCTCAAGAAGGCGCGTGACGCCGGCATCCCGGTTCTGACCGTAGATGTCGGCTCGACTAATTCGATCAACAACACGACGTCAGACAATTGGGGTATCGGCAAAGATCTCGCCCTGCAGCTTGTTTCCGATATCGGTGGTGAGGGGAATATCGTCGTCTTCAACGGCTTTTACGGTGTTACACCCTGCGCCATCCGCTACGATCAGCTCGTCAACGTCATCAAGTATTTCCCGAAGGTGAAGATCCTTCAGCCTGAACTGCGTGACGTCATCCCGAACACGGTTCAGGATGCCTTCACGCAGATCACCGCAATCCTCAACAAATATCCCGAGAAAGGTTCGATCAAGGCCGTCTGGTCGGCCTGGGATATTCCCCAGCTCGGCGCGACGCAGGCGATCGCCGCTGCCGGCCGCAACGAGATCCGCACCTATGGCGTCGATGGTAGCCCGGAGGTTCTCCAGCTCGTTGCGGACAAGAGCTCGCCGGCAGGCGCGGATGCTGCCCAGCAGCCCGCCGAAATCGGCCGCGTCGCAGTCCGCAACGTCGCCAAGCTGCTCGCCGGCGAGACTCTGCCGCGCGAGACCTATGTTCCGGCGCTGCTCGCCAACAAGGAAAACGTCTCCGAGATTATCAAGAAGCTCGGCATCGGTTGATATCACGGCGGACCTCGTGGCTCGCGACGCAGGGTCTGCATCTCTCTCGAAGGCGGCATCATGACTGCACCCGTCCCGACACAAGCGACCGAGGATAACGATGTGATCATTCGTTTCGATCACATCGTCAAACGCTTCGGCGGTGCCCAGGCGCTCATCGACGCATCGCTTGCCATACGCCGCGGCACCGTCCACGGCCTCGTTGGACAGAACGGGGCCGGCAAATCGACGCTGATCAAGCTGCTCGCCGGATTGCATGTCGCAGACGAGGGCACGATTGAAATCGAAGGCAAGGCCTATGATCGGCTGACGCCGCATCTCAATGAAGAACTCGGCATCCATTTCATCCATCAGGACAGGCTGCTGGTACCGACTTTCACCGTCGGTGAGGCCCTGTTCCTCGGCCGCGAAACCCGGTTTGCGAAAACGCCGTTCCTCGATCGCCGGGCGATGCAGAAGCGTGCAAGCGACCTCCTTGCCAACTATTTTGGGATCAATCTGCCGAAGCACGCCCTTATCGGCGAACTCTCGACCGCCGAAAGGCAGCTCGTCCAGATCACCCGGGCATTGCTCCACCAGCCGAAAGTCCTCGTCTTCGATGAGCCGACCGCGGCTCTGGTCCGGCGCGAGGCGGAAACTCTCTTCCGCCTGATACGTCGCCTGCGGGACGAAGGTGTCACCATCATCTACATCTCGCATTATCTCAACGAGATCGAGGAACTCTGCGATCACGTCACCGTGCTGCGCAACGGCCGGGATGTGGCGTCGCTGCCGATTGGTGAAACCTCAGCCAAGGCAATCGCCCACCTGATGATCGAGCGTGACATCGCCGAAATGTTCCCCAAGCGCCAGGTCGATCTCGGCGAAGCGATCCTGAACATCCGCGGGCTTTCAGCGCCCAACCGGTTTGACGATGTCAGTTTCAGCCTGCGGCGTGGCGAGGTGCTCGGCATCACCGGTCTGCTCGGCTCCGGCGCCAAAGACCTTATCCGCACCCTCTTCGGACTGGATCAGGCTGCCAGTGGCGCGATTGAGATCGAGGGACGAGCAGCCCGGCCCGGCAACCCCGCAAATGCGGTCGACCGCGGGCTTGCACTTATTCCGGAGGATCGCCGCGGACACGGTGTCGGCCTTGATCTTGACGTGACCGAGAACGTCACGCTCCCGAGCCTTGCCCGTTACAGCCGTTTCGGTTTCCTCAAACGCAGGCGTGAGCGCTCCGATACCGAGGACCTGATCAAACGCCTGCAGATCAAGACGGCCGGGCGTGATGCGCTCGTCCGCACGCTCTCGGGCGGAAATCAACAGAAGGTGGCAATCGCCAAGTGGCTGGGCCGTCAGTCGGAAATCTACCTGCTGGATGAGCCAACCGTCGGCGTTGATATCGGCTCGAAGGTCGAGATCTATGCGCTGATCGGCGAAATAGCCGCGCGTGGAGCGGGTGTTATCGTCCTCTCCTCCGATCTGCCGGAGCTCGTCGGCATCACGGACAGGATTCTGGTATTTTTCCGCGGCCGGCTGATCCGAGAGCTCGTTTCCTCGAAAACCACAACAGATGAAGTCCTGTCGATCTCGACCGGCGCTTCGGAAGGACTGCGCCATGTCGGCTGACGTTGATTTCGCGCCTCTTCCCCCCGCCTCCTCGGATCCTCTGCCGCAAACGAAGAGCGCAGCGGCAGTCGCGCTACTGCGCTTTGGCTCCCTGCTTGCTTTCGCGGCCATTTTGGTCGTGTTCTCGCTCACGGCGCCTTATTTCCTGTCGGTCGGCAATATCGGCAATGTTCTCGGCCAGTCGGCCATCTCGGGTGTATTGGCGATCGGCCTGACGGTCGTGCTCATCGCCGGTGGATCGAATGTCGTCGCCGGCGGCATAGATCTGTCTCTGGCTGCCAATATGGGCCTGAGTGCTGCAGCCTATGCCACGCTCATCCAGCTCGGCTATAGCGACGCGACAGCGGCGGCTGCAGCATTGCTGACCGGCCTTGCGATCGGTGCCGTCAACGCTGTCGCCGTGGTGCTCGCGGGGATCGTGCCGCTGCTTGCTACGCTTGCCGTCATGAATGTGGTCGCCGGCCTGGAACTGGTCCTGACGCAAAATACGGTCGTACCAGCCTCCACCGATTTTCTGACGGCTGTTTCAGCCTCCGATCGTTTTGGCATTCCCACTCTCGCCTATATACTGATCGGCTTTACGGCAGCTGCCAGCGCGATCGTGCAATATACGCCGGTCGGGCTCAGGCTCTATGCCGTCGGTGAGTTTCCCGACGCGGCCCGCGCTGCCGGCCTGCCGCTCAAGCGACTGCTTGCCAGCGCCTTCATCGCCAGCGGCCTTTGCGGCGGTTTTGCCGGGATCCTCTCGGTCTCCTATCTGAGCGGCAGCACGACCGGCTCGGGCGAAGCACTCCTGCCGGTCGTCGTCATAGCGTTGCTCGGCTCGGTTTTTTCGCGGCGACTGGTTCCGACCGTTCCAGGGACGCTGATATCGGCGCTGTTCGTCGGCTTTCTCACCAACGGCTTCCAGCTCCTGAACCTGCCGAGCACGCTCGTCAGCGGCGTGCAGGGCCTCCTCATTCTGATCGTCGTATCGGCCACGACATTGCTGCGCAAGCGGGAGATCTGACATGTCCGCCTCGAGTTCAGCCGAACGTTCGTTTGCCGGGTTCGCACGCTTTGGACTGATCATAGCGCTCATCGTGGTTTTCTCTGTCTTCTCCATCCTGGCGCCGACATTCCTGACAGCGGGGAACCTGCAAAGCATTCTCGTCAACAATTTCACGCTGCTTGCCATCGTCTCGATCGCCATGACCTTCGCGGTTTCCGCAGGCGGCATCGATCTTTCAGTCGGCACAGCCGTCGATTTTGCAAGCTTTGCCTTCGTCTCCCTCGTGCTGGCAGGCCAGCCGGTGTCGCTCGCGCTGATAGGCGGGCTCGCGGCCGGTGCGCTGGTCGGCGCCTTCAACGCTTTTCTCGTGTCGGTAATCGGCGTCGCACCGTTCCTGGCAACACTCGGCACCCTGTTTATCGGCCGAAGCGTCCAGCAATTGCTGACCAATGGCGGCAACCCGGTTTATCTTCCGCCCTCGGGCGTACCGGAGGCCTTTCGCTTTCTCGGTCATGGCACGATTGCCAACGTGCCGGTGCCGCTGGTGATCGCCGCCATCGTCATCGCGGGCGCAACCGCAGTCTTCGCCTGGACCCGGTTCGGGCGCGTAGTGGTCTCGATCGGCATCCAGCCGAGCGTCGTGCGCTATTCCGGCGTTGGCCTCGGCGCGCCTGTTGCCGCCACCTTCATTCTCGCCGGGGTGATTGCCGCGATTGCCGGTCTCATCCTGACGGCGACGGTGACCGTCTACATCCCCTCCTCCGGCAATGCGTTCCTGCTGAACGCAATCGGCGCAACCTTCATCGGCACCACGCTGTCACGGCTCGGTCGGCCGAATGTGCTTGGCACTGTTGTCGGCGTGCTGCTGCTTAGCATTGTTGCCAACGGCCTGTTGCTGACAGGCCTGAACTTTTACTGGCAACAGGTCGGCACCGGCACGCTCATCTTCGCCGTCCTCGCCTTCAGCTTCATCAACAGGAAAACCGTCGGCGCTTGAACCGCACTCGCCGACAACGCAGGAAGAATGACATGACCCGTGAAATCAGGCTTAACGCCTTCGATATGAATTGCGTCGGACATCAGTCGCCGGGGCTATGGCGGCATCCGCGCGACAAATCCTGGACGTACAAGGATCTGGATTACTGGGTGCATCTGGCAAAGACGTTGGAGCGCGGCAAGTTCGACGGTCTCTTCATCGCCGACGTGCTCGGCGTCTACGACGTGCTGAACGGCAATGTCGATGCAGCGCTTCGCCATTCGGCGCAGGTGCCGGTCAATGATCCGCTGCAGTTGATCCCAACCATGGCCTATGAGACCGAACATCTTGGCTTCGGGCTGACAGCCTCGCTCTCCTTCGAACACCCTTATACTTTTGCCCGGCGCATCTCGACGCTCGACCACCTGACTAAGGGGCGCGTCGGCTGGAACATCGTCACCTCCTATCTCAACAGCGGCGCGCTCAATATCGGCCAGGCCGCGCAGACCAACCACGACGACCGCTACGACCTCGCCGACGAATATCTCGAGGTCTGCTACAAGCTCTGGGAGGGAAGCTGGGAGGACGATGCCGTCGTGCGCGACCGCGAAAGCGGCATCTTCACCCATCCAGATAAGGTCCATCCGATCAATCATTCCGGCAAATATTTCACCGTTCCCGGCATTCACTTGAGCGAGCCCTCGCCGCAGCGCACCCCGGTGCTCTATCAGGCAGGCGCCTCCAGCCGCGGCAAGGATTTTGCCGGCGCACATGCCGAATGCATCTTCGTCGCAGCCCCCTCCAAGGCGGTATTGAAGCGCTATGTCGCCAATGTCCGTCAGGCGGCCGAGCGGCTCGGTCGCAATCCGCGCGAAATCCTCGCCTTCAACCTGCAGACCGTCGTCCTCGGCGAGACCGATGCCGAGGCGCAGCGCAAGTTCAACGAATATCGCCGATACGCTTCCTTCGAGGGTGCGCTGACGCTGATATCAGGCTGGACCGGTATCGATTTCGGCCAGTTCGGCCCGGACGAGGTTCTGCGCCACCGCTATACGAATGCCGTGCAATCGGCTGTCGAAACCTTCACCACCATCGATCCGGATAAGGAATGGACCGTGCGGGAAATGGCCGATTGGGTGGGCGTCGGCGGTTTCGGCCCTGTTTTCGTCGGCTCGCCGTCGACAGTCGCCGATCTGATGCAGGAATGGGTCGAGGATACCGATGTCGACGGTTTCAACCTTGCCTATGCGGTCACACCCGAGAGCTTCGAAGACACCGTCGACCTGCTGGTACCGGAACTGCAGAAGCGCGGCGTCTACAAGACCGAATACCGGCAGGGTACGCTACGCGAAAAGCTTGGTGGCGCGGGACCGCGGCTGGTTGCACCGCATCCGGGAGCGTCCTATCGCAACCTCGGCATTGACGCGCCGCGGCTCGTTGTCGGCAGCCGCTGAAAAATAATGGCTGGGTGACAAAAAATGTCTCGCCTGGCCAGCCTGTTCGAATTTAATTCCTGTCACAATTAACGTTTCAACTCAAATATAGATCGTTGAATTTCTTGGTTATCAGGAGGGGGCATGACTATTGCAGGTATCTCTCGGCGCGGCCTGCTGAAGGGCACGGCGCTGCTTCTCGCAACGACGGCCTCGTCGCGGATTGTGCTGGCGCAGGACGCACCAGCCGGCGGGCGCCTGATTGTTGCAGCTGATTCCGAGCCGAAGAACCTCAATCCCGCCATCGTTGCCTCGAACGGCGTCTTCTTCATCGCGAGCAAAGTGATAGAGCCACTCGCGGAGGCCTCGTACGAAGGCTCTGATGGTCTGGCGCCACGTCTTGCCACGTCCTGGGAAGGCTCGGCCGACGGGCTCTCCGTCACGTTCAAGCTGCGCGACAACGCCACCTGGCATGACGGCAAGCCATTCACCTCGGCCGACGTCGCCTTCTCGGCCCTCAACGTCTGGAAACCGCTCCAGAACCTCGGCCGCCTGGTCTTCGCCAATCTGCAGGCGGTCGACACGCCCGACGACCACACGGCGATCTTTCGCTTCTCGAAGCCAACACCCTTCCAACTCATCCGAAATGCGCTTCCGGCTTGCACCAGCGTCGTTCCCAAGCATATTTTTGAAGGCAGCGATATTGCCAAGAATCCGGCCAATAACGCGCTGGTCGGCACTGGCCCCTTCAAGTTCGCCGAATACAAGCCCGGCGAATATTACCGGCTGACGCGTAACGAGAATTACTGGCAGAAGGGCGAGCCTAAGCTGAACGAAATTGTCTACCGCGTGCTGCCTGATCGTGAATCGGCGGGTGCTGCGCTCGAAGCCGAGGAAATCCATCTCGCCGCCTTCTCAGCCGTACCGCTTGCCGATCTCGACCGCATCTCCAAGGTTGACGGTATCAAGGTGATCTCCAAGGGTTATGAGGCGCTCACCTATCAGCTCGTCATCGAGATCAATCATCGCCGCAAAGAACTGTCCGATCTTCGGGTCCGTCAGGCGATTGCCCATGCGATCGATAAGAAGTTCGTCGTCGACACGATCTTCCTCGGCTATGCGACGGAATCCACCGGCCCTGTTCCTAAGAATTCGAAAGAATTCTACACGGCCGATGTCGCCAACTATAATTTCGACGTGAAGGCGGCAAACGAGCTGCTGGACCAAGGCGGCTATACCAAGGGGCCCGACGGCAATCGGTTCCAGCTCAAGCTGCGACCGGCACCCTATTTCAACGAGACGCGGCAGTTCGGCGATTATCTGCGCCAGGCGCTCGCAGCCGTCGGCATCGATGCGGTCATTGTCAATGCCGATGCGGCTGCCCATCAGAAGGCCGTCTATACCGACCACGACTTCGATATTGCAGTCGGTCCGCCGGTCTTCCGTGGCGATCCAGCCATCTCGACCACCATTCTCGTCCAGTCCGGAACGCCTGACGGCGTGCCCTTCTCTAACCAGGGCGGCTACGTCAGCGCCGAACTCGACAAGATCATCGCACAGGCAGCAGTGACCGTGGATAGCGCCGCGCGCACCGACCTCTATTACAAGTTCCAGCAGCTTGTGGTGGCCGAACTGCCTTTGATCAATGTCGCCGAATGGGGCTTCATCACGGTTGCCCGTGATACAGTGCTGAACGTATCCGACAATCCGCGCTGGGCGGTTTCGAACTGGAGCGATACCGCGCTGCAATTGTGATAGGGTCGACGCGCAATTGCTGCAGGGGCCTCGTCGGCGTGAAACGTACACTTCTCCTCCTGAGACGCAGGATCATCACCAGCATTCCGGTGCTGCTGATCGTCGTGATCTTCAGTTTTTTCCTGCTGGAATCCGCCTCCGGCGACGCGGCCGATGCCTATCTCGGTTCAATCGGTGGCGGTGATGCGGCACTGATCAAGTCACTGCGGGAGAGCTACGGGCTCGACCAGTCGGTCTTTGCCCGCCTCTGGCTCTACCTCTCCTCACTCGGTCGCCTCGACCTCGGCTGGTCGGTGGCCTTCAATCGTCCGGTGCGCGATCTGATTGCCGAGAGGCTTCCCAACACGCTTCTCTTGATGGGAAGTGCGGCAGCACTTTCCTTCGGGCTCGGTTCGTCGCTCGGCATTCTCGCCGGCGCGAAGCCGCGAAGCCTTCGGGACCGTTTTCTGTCGATCGGCTCCCTGATCGTCTATGCCATCCCAAGCTTCTGGCTGGGGCTCGTGCTCAGCATCCTTTTTTCGGTCAAGCTGCGCTGGCTGCCGATCGCGGGCATCGAGACCATCGCCTCCGGCAAGTCAGGCCTGTCACGCACGCTCGATATTGCACAGCATCTGGCCCTGCCGGTCGGCACTCTCGCCTGCATCTATCTGGCGCTGTTTCTGCGTGTCATGCGCGCCGGCATGGCGCAAGCCTGGAAGCTTGATTTCGTCCTGTTTGCGAGATCGAAGGGCCTGTCGCGCAGCCGCATCGTACTTCGGCATGTGGCGCGCAATGCGCTACTGCCGCTCGTCACCATGCTCGGCCTGCAGGCCGCCGCGATGCTTGGCGGTAGCGTGGTTATCGAAAGCGTCTTTGCCATTCCGGGATTTGGCCGGCTGGCGCAGGAGGCGGTCAACGGTCGCGACGCGCCGCTCCTGATGGGCATCATCCTTACCAGCGCCATCTTAGTCATCTGCGTGAATTTCCTCGTCGATCTCGTCTACGCTGCCCTTGATCCACGCATCGGCGCATCGGAGGGCCGTGTATGACCCTGCTGCGCCGTCTCCTCACAACCCCGGAAGGTTCGATTGGGCTTATCATCCTTGCAGCCCTTCTTGCCACCGGTTTGCTGGCGCCGGTTCTTTCGCCGGGAGATCCGCTGCGGATTGCCGGGCGGGCGATGCTGATGCCGTTTACCGATGCGGACCTGCCACTCGGCACCGACAGGCTCGGGCGGGATGTGCTTGCCGGCCTGCTCTATGGTGCGCGGACGTCGTTGGCTGTCGGCATTGCTGCAGCTTTCTCCGCAATGGTGCTTGGGCTTGTTGTCGGCATGGCTGCCGGTTTTGCGGGCGGCATCATCGACGAAGCTCTGATGCGCATCGTCGATGCTTTCCAGATCGTCCCGGGCTTTCTGCTGGCGCTCGCCTTTGTCAGCATTATCGGAGTATCGGTACCCGTCATCGTCTTTGCCATTGCGCTCGGAGCCTGGGCTGATCCCGCGCGGCTGACGCGGGCGCAGGTCCTGTCCATCCGCGAACGGGATTATGTGGCTTCCGCACGCGTGATCGGCATGCATCCGGCCGAGATCGCCTTTAAGGAAATCCTTCCAAATGCCCTGCCGCCCGTGCTGGCGCTATCGGCCACAATCGTTGCCGGCGCAATCCTCACGGAAGCAGCACTATCCTTCCTCGGTCTCGGCAATCCCAATCTCGCCACCTGGGGCTCGATGATCGCCGAAGGCCGCAGCGTGCTGCGCTCGGCCGCCTATCTCTCCGTACTCCCCGGTCTGGCCTTGGCCATCACCGTGCTTGGCGTTCACCTTTTCAGCGAAGGACTGACCAAGGCGCTCGATGGCAACGGAGGCGTGCGGTGACCGCTCTCTTCTGCAGCATCAAGGGGCTTTCGGTCCGTTATGGGTGGGAAACAGCGCTAGATTCCATCGACCTCGATCTCATCGTGGGCGAGAGGGTGGCAATCATCGGCGAAAGCGGATCCGGCAAAAGTACGCTTGCCCGGGCGCTCGCTGGCCTTCTACCGGAGGAGGCAAGGATCGAAGGCAAGATAAGCTGGCCGGCGCTTGGCCATGCTCCGGCTCCCGGCCGTGATTTCGGTTTCGTTTTTCAGGACCCCGGCACCAGCTTCAATCCAGTGCTGACGATCGGCGAGCAGGTCGCGGAGGGCCCCCGCCAACACCTGGGCCTCGGCTGGCGACAGGCCTTTGCCCGCGCTGAGGAACTGCTGGAGCGCGTAGGCTTACCACAGCCGAAAAACCTCATGCACGCCTTCCCGCACCAGCTCTCAGGTGGCCAGCGGCAGCGCGTGGCGATTGCGGCAGCGATTGCGGCCAGACCCGCCCTGCTCATCGCCGATGAGGCAACCAGTGCGCTCGATGTCGTGGTTCAGGCCGAGATCGTCGGACTTCTCGACAGCCTAGTGCGCGAGGAAGGCATGACGCTGCTCTTCATTACCCATGATATCGCGCTCGCCTCCGGCTTCGTCGATCGCCTCGCCGTCTTCCGCAGCGGAAAGTTGGTCGAAGCCGGCGCCGTTCACTCGGTGCTATCATCGCCAGCCAATAGCTATACCGCCGCCCTGATCGCCAGCCATCGCGATCTCTCCACGCCACCAATGATTACCGGGAGGGCGTCATGACCGAGCTCCTGACGGTAGATACATTGTCCAAGGCCTACTCCGGCTCCGGGCGGCAGGTCACGGCTCTCGACAGTGTTTCCCTGACAATCGCAGCCGGCGAAACCTTGGGCTTGGTTGGAGCGTCGGGCAGCGGAAAATCGACACTGTCGCGCGCCCTTCTACGTCTGCTTGAGCCTGATTCCGGCTCCATCCGTTTCGAAGGGCAAGACTGGTTGGCACTTCACGGAGCCGAGCTGCGGCGCAAGCGCGCGCGCATGCAAATGGTGTTTCAGGATCCACTCGCCGCCTTCAACCCTCTTGCCTCGGTCGCCTCAGTTCTCGACGACCCGCTGCGGATCCACGCCATTGCTGTGCGAAAGCAGCGGCCAGCCGAAATTGCCACCCTGCTGGAACGCGTCGGTCTTCCCTCTGCCTTCGCCTCCCGACCCGTCCGCACGTTATCTGGAGGCCAAAGACAGCGCGTCGCCATTGCCCGCGCCATCGCGACACGGCCTTCACTGCTGGTATTGGACGAAGCCGTTTCGGCACTCGACGTGACGGTTCGAGGCCGCATTCTCGAATTGCTCATCAAGTTGCAGCGCGAGCGCGGCCTTGCCTATCTCTTCATATCGCATGACCTCGCGGTGGTACGCGCAATTTCGCATCGCATCGCGGTCATGGATGCCGGTCGCATCGTCGAGGATGGGCCGTCGGCGGATGTCGTCAATGCGCCGCGATCAGATGCGGCGCGCCGGCTCATCGCGGCTGTGCCGCGGCTTGTAACCGAACCCGTTTGAAGGAGCTGCCCATGACCGAAGTCGCCTGGAATCCGCTCTATGGTGTCCCAGTCTATCCGGCAGAACGCTACGCCAGTCTCGCCCACCGCATCGGCAGGCTCCTGCGCACGGATAACGACGTTCTGCTGGTGCAGGCGGAGGCCGTAGTGGCGCTCGAGGCCGTTGCGACCAGCCTTGCACGACCAGGCCTTTCGGCGCTGAACGTGGTCACGAGCCCCTATGGCAGCTGGTTTGGACAATGGTTGCGGCGCGGTGGCGCCAACGTCATCGATATTGTCGCTCAGCCAGGCCGGCCGATCGAGGCCGTGGCGGTCGCCGTCGCGTTGGATGCCAATCCCAATGTCCGCGCGCTGGCGCTCGTCCATGCGGAATCGGCAAGCGGTATTCTCAATCCGCTGCCCGAGATCATTGCTCTCGCAAAGGCGCGCGGCATTGTCACGATAGTCGACGCCGTTGCCTCCGTCGGCGGCCATCCGCTCGAAGTCGATGCGCTGGGCATCGACATCGCCGTGATCGGCCCACAGAAAGCGCTCGGCGGACCGGCCGGCGTTTCCGCTCTGTCAGTCGGCCAGAATGCCTGGGAGCTGATCCTCCATGACGATGCTCCCCATAATTCCATCCTGGCGCTGGCTGATCTGAAGACCTGGGCGGATGCCGGTCGCGACGCCTTGCCGGGAACGCCGGCGCCGCTGGAACTTTTTGCGCTGGAAGCTGCCCTCGACCGCGTCGAGGCAGAAGGCCTCGGACAGGTCCTCGCTCGCCATGAGAAAGCCGCTTTTGCAAGTCGGGCCGGCCTTACAGCGCTGGGCGCTAATCTTTGGGTGCCGGCCGAGCAGGGATCGAACCTTGTGACGACGGTGTCCCTACCGTCGGGAATGGAAGCCACGCCTATCATTGGCTTTGCAGCAAGGCTGGGCGTCGAATTCACACCCGGTGTGGGGACAGGTTCATCTCATCTCGTGCGTATCAACCACACAGGTGCGCGGGCGACCTTCCAAGCCGTGCTCGCAAATATCGTGGCCTATGGCGCTGCACTTCGCCAAGCCGGTCTCCCGGCCGATATAGGCACCGCATCGGAAGCGGTCGCGAATGCGTACAGCGACTGACCGTCAATACCAGGAGAGCGGGGTGGGCTGCCAGAAGAAGAGTTCTTCCTCGCGCAGGCTGCGCAAGCGGCTTTCAGCGTCTGCCACCGTGGCGGCGGTGGGTATCTCGAAAGCTCGTTGCGCGTCGCCTCGGAAAAGCTTCGCAAGGAATGTTCTGAATGCCGTAAACATACGCCACCTCCTAGAGAACCTCGGTGGTGATCTTCGCATGGTTCTGCCGGTCGCGATACATTGTCTACAAAACTACTATTCTAATTTCCTGACCTGCCCGGCATGATGATACCCCGGCGGGAATAGCTGATGAAAAAGCGCTCTTCTTATGGAGGCGCCAATCTATCGCCGGCCCCTTGAGAATCGAGGCTTTCCGATGCACGAAGGCACCGAAGACGATGACGAGGAAGACGAAATGGCTGATGCGAGAGGGCTTCGGATAGAGTTTGAGGGTCATCCGACCCTACTGAAATGGCACCGTCTGCGTCGACGCATGGCCGACCCGCTATTTTCGGCTGAGGTGATGGCGGAAGGCTTCAGGGCTGGCGCCTCGATGGAACTCGACCTTCGGGTCCGCGCCGACGGCGGTTTTGTCGTGCTGCATGACAAGGAGCTGGAAGGCGAGACGTCCGGACACGGCATAATTGCAGAAAAGAGCCTTTCGGATCTGCGCGACCTGCGCATGAAGGAGGGCAATCGTCCCCTGCTTACCAGCGAAGATCTGGCCGCGATGCTGCAATCAGCCCATCCGAATGCGCTGCTGCAGTTCGACATGAAGGATGATTACGGTGTGATCGGCGAAAAAGGGATTGCCCATCTCGCTGAACACCTGCAGCAAATTTCCGCCTCCGTCATCGTCAGTGGCGCAAGCCTGGAGCTGATCCTGGCCGTCAAGGAGAAGCTGCCGCATCTGCGGCGCGGCATCGACCCCACCGACAAGCTCGACGATATCTGTAGGGCTGGGGACTGGAATGCGGCCGAAAAGGAGTTGCTGGCCGATCTGCGCGGTCCGACCGAACCGGAAACCATCTATCTCAACTGGCAGATGTTGCTCGATGCTGCCAAGGCAGACCTCGATATGATCGCGCTGTGCCACAGCGAGGGCAAGCGGGTCGATGCCTGGACCTTCACGCTGAAGGACCCCGATAGCGGTTTTACCGATGCCGAATGGGGAAATTTCTCAGCTCTGATGGCGTTGAAGCCCGATCAAGTCACCACGGATGAAGCCCCGGCCACCGAGCGGGCATGGTTGAAGCGTATGGCGAGCTGATCAGCCTGCCAAACCCTCGAATTCGATAAGGAAGGCGAATTCCTCGGCAAGGCCCGGTGAGTGAGCGATGATGGGGCCGCCATCTTCGAGCAGCGTGTCGACAGGCGGGATGGTGACCTTGGCACCCGCCTCGGCGGCGATCAGGGCGCCGGCCAGCATATCCCAGGCGTTAAGATGCCGCTCGTAGAAGAGGTCGGAAACGCCTTCGGCCACACGGACGAGATCGATTGCCGCTGCCCCCATGCGGCGATAATCCATGCCGCGTTCGTATAATCGCTTCGACAGTGCCGCATAGTCGTCAAAACTCGTCTTGCGCGAATGGCCGAGAATGACGATCGCATTTGCGGGATCGGTCGTTGGAGCGGCCTGAATCGGCTGGCTCTCCTTAAATGCACCATTGCCGCGGATTGCGGAAAAGACCTGATCGTTGGCCGCGTCATAGACCACGCCGATCTCCACCTTGCCATCGACGACGAAGGCGATGGAGACGCCCCAGTGGCGAAAGCCCCTGATGTAATTTGTCGTTCCGTCGATGGGATCGACGACCCAGGTACCGGCGGAGCCGGACCGCCCGCCGGTTTCCTCGCCCATAAACGTATCATCAGGAAAGCGCGCCAGCAGCCCTTCTCGGATTGCCTGTTCTGCCCGCCTATCCGCGACGGTGACGAAGTCCTGCAATCCCTTGTTTTCGACGTGCAGGGTGCCTGCGTTTCCTTCACGCCTGAAGCGTGCGGCTTCGCGTCCAACCTGGCGGGCCACGTCGATTGCGACCACCGCCCGTGCGGTCAGGGCAGAGGCATCGAATACGGAATTCATCAAGCAGTCCTTCTCTTAATCAGCGTCACAGGGGTGAATTCCACGCGGGCCGTCATCTCCGGCTTGGCCATCCTGGTCATCAGCAGATCGGCCGTTTGTTCGGCCTGTAGGTCGCAGGGCTGGCGGATGGTGGTGAGGTCGTAGGCCGCCCAGCCTGCCTGGGGAATGTCGTCATGGCCGATGATGCGCAACGGCGCCTGATCCTCACGACCAAGCCGCTGCATGATGCGGTCGATCACCCCGCAGGCCATATAGTCGTTGGCGCAGAAAAGACCGTCGATACCCCGCGAAACAAGGTCGGCGGCCGAATCATAGCCGTTGCGATAATCGTTGATCTTCACCTCGATCATGCGCGGCTCGATGTCCAGCTCTCGGCAAGCCGCCATGAAGGCCTCACTGCGCCGCCTTGCAGTAAAGGAAATAGCGGGTGCCGCCATGACCGCCGGCGCCTTGGCGCCGTTTTCGATCAGATGCGTGGCGGCGAGATGGCCGGCCATGCGATCGTCGGAAATGATGCGATCGACGAATGGGATATCGTTGCCCTTGTTGATCAGTACGATCGGCACGCCTTCGGCCGCGCATTGCTCGCAGATTTCCGTCGGCGGTGCGTCCGAGGTGACGATGACGCCGGAGACGGCGTAATGCAGCAACTGACCGATGACCGTCGACGTGTCGGCTTCCTTCGAGGTCGGCAGCAGGATCGGACGGAAATTACGGGCAATCAGCACCCGC
The DNA here is from genome assembly GCF_014195325.1 of Rhizobium sp. BK650. GTDB lineage: Bacteria > Pseudomonadota > Alphaproteobacteria > Rhizobiales > Rhizobiaceae > Rhizobium. The sequence goes on from NZ_JACIBK010000005.1 coordinate 261,799, forward strand.
GCCAGATGCTCGATCTGCAGCGTACGGAACGGGTTGTCGAGACCGGCGGCGACAAGGCCGACGAGATCGGAGCGCTTGTTGGTGAGGCTGCGGGCGAGATAATTCACCCGATAGCCGAGCTCCGTGGCAGCCTGATAGACTTTTTCGCGCGTCTTGGGGGAAACGCTGGCATCCGGCGTGAAGGCGCGCGAAACGGCGGCGCGTGAGACACCCGCTACGCGCGCCACGTCGAAGGACGTGACCTTTCTTGGTCCCTTGTTTTCCTTATCTGCCATGTCTTTCACCCCAAACGGCCGGGCGCATCAGGTCTGGTAGATCGGTGCAGATACCGAGCACCGGAAGCTTCATGATGTCGGAAAGGATCGCCGGCCGTTCCTCGTGCCACAGCACGATCTCACGGCCTTCGCGGAAAGCCCGCTGCATCAGCTCTTCGCTTACGAGATCCTGCGGCCGTTCACCGGCCCGCTCCCAGCAGAGATGCAGGATATCGGCGCCCGCCTCGTCACCCGCCGCATGCGGATCATGTCCGACGCGGACCAGGACTGAGAGCGGGTAGTCGCAGCCGGCATCGCGCAGTTCGCGCACTTGCGCGGTATCGAAAGAACCGAGGCAGGCAAAGCGCTGGTTCTTTTCATTCAAGTGCTTCCAGCACAGAAGGCCCGTACCCGCCGCCTTCAGCTCGATATAGAGGCCTGTTTTGGTCCGCCGGCCGAGCGCAGCGACCGCTTCGAAGGTCGGAACATCGACGCCTTCAAGGACAGCAAGCTCGGCCGCCGTCATCTCGGAAATACGGCGGTTGATGCCGAAGACGCGCTCAAGATGATCGTCGTGGGAGACGACGACCACGCCGTCCTTGGTGAGCTGCGTATCGAGCTCCCACATTTCGGCGCCGAGCTCGGCGGCACGCTCAAAGGCGTCGAGTGTGTTTTCCCGCTCATGGCCACTGGCGCCGCGATGACCGATGCAGAAGGGCAGCGTTCCCTTGTTTGAAGGCCAACGATAGCGTTCGAAGAAAGATGAGAAATCACGCATCGCTCAAAGCCTCCGGCCCTCTTCGTCAAAGACGAACACGCCCTTGCTGTCGATTGCCCACTTCACCTCGTCGCCGATGGCAATGTCGTTACGGACCGGCTGGATGGAACGCAGCAGCGAGCCGCCTTTGAGCTGCACGTCATAGAGGTTCTCTCGGCCCTGTGTTTCGGCGAAGGTGACCTTGCCGGCGACGGCAACGTCACCGGCGGGATTGAAATGTTCGGGACGCACGCCAAGCGTCAGCTTGGTGCCCTCGGCAGCCTCCACCGATACCGGAACACGAATTTCGCTTTCGGGCATGGCAAAAGCGCCGTCCTTCATCACACCACGCAGGAAAGTGATCGGCGGATTTCCGAGGAAGCCGGCGACGAAAGAGGTCCGCGGGTCATTATACATCTCGGCCGGTGTGGCGATCTGCACGATCTCGCCATCCTTCATGATGGCGATGCGGTCGCACATGCTCATTGCCTCCACCTGATCGTGGGTCACGAGAATGGCAGTAATACCGGTCTCGCGCTGGATGCGGCGGATTTCCGAGCGCATTTCCAGGCGCAGCTTGGCGTCGAGATTGGCGAGCGGCTCGTCGAGCAGCAGCACGTCCGGCTTGCGGATCAGCGCGCGCGCCAGCGCCACACGTTGTTGCTGGCCGCCGGAGAGTTGAGCGGGCTTGCGGTCCATCAGCTTGCCGATCTGGACAAGGGCTGCGATGCGGTCGACCTCCTTACGGATCTCGGCTGCAACGACGCCCTTCACCTTCAAGGGAAAGCCGATATTTTCGGCAACCGTCATGTGCGGATAGAGCGCATAGGACTGGAAGACGACGCCGACATTGCGGGACTGGCTCGGCAGATCGGTGACGTCGCGATCGCCGAAAAGGATGCGTCCTCCCGTCGGCCGGTGAATGCCGCAGACTGCAAAGAGCGTCGTCGATTTGCCGCAGCCCGATGGGCCGAGCAGCGCCAGCATCTCGCCGCTGCCGACTTCGAGTTGCATGTTCTCAATGACCTTGGTGGAGCCGAAGCTTTTCGAAAAATTGTCGAGGAGGATCCGCATCAGCCTTTGCTCCCGCCGCCGTAAATATTCATGAGGTATTTGTTGAAGAGTGCGTAAGCGATCAGAACTGGAACGAAGTAAAAAATGCCGACCGCCTTGAACATGTTGAAATCGTAATTGTTGTCGTCGGCGAGAAAGCCCGCGAGATACACCGAAAGCACCTGCACTTCGTTGCCGGGCGCCAGCACCTGCGGCAGGATGAATTCGCCCCAGCCGGAGAGGAAGGAAAACAGGCCGAGTGCCATGATGCCAGGTTGGACCTGGGGCAACACCAGGCTGCGCCAGACACGAAAACGCGAGGCGCCGTCGACGACGCCGGCCATTTCGATTTCCCAGGGCACGGTGTCGTAGAAGCCCTTCATCAGCCAGATGCCAAGCGGCAGGTCGATCGCGGCCTTCACCAGGATGACGCCGATCAGTGAATTGTAGAGGCCGATCATCTGCAGCACGATGAAGATGGCGATGATCAGCGTTACCGACGGGAAGGCGTGGAGCACCATGACGCCGGCAAGGAAGAAGCCGCGCGCCGGCACGTTGAGCCGCGACAGCACGTAGCCTGCCATTGATGAAACGACGAGCACGAGACTGGTGGTACAGGCGGAAAAGAGCAGCGTATTCAGCGTTACCTGCCAGATGCTGGCCTTGCCCGCCGTCGTCTGCCATAAGAAGCGCCAATGATCGAGCGTGAAGCCGGAGGGCAGCAGCGCATCCGCTTGCTTGACCGTCACCGTGTCGAGGAAGAGGTAGACATACATCAGGAGCAGCGGCAGGCTGACGATAGTCAGTGCCGATATGACGGGCCAGCTGCGATAATTTGCCGATGGCTGCGATTGTTCGGCCATGGTCAATCCTCGATCAGTGGCTTGGCGACAAGCGTGCCGTAGTTGAAGACGCGCAAATAAAGAAGCGACAGCGTCACGCCGATGACGACCAGCACCAGCGCCATGGCCGCGCCCAGCCCGTATTCAAGATTGCCGGCATAATTCCGGAGCGCGGTGTGATAGGCGGCAAGCGCCCACACCTCGGTCGAGTTGCCCGGCCCGCCATTGGTGGCAAGCAGGATTTCGTTGAAGGAAGCGAGCAGCGACAGCGTCTGGTAGCAGGTGACGAAGAGGATCGGCCAGCGCATCTGCGGCAGGATGATGTAGCGGATCTGCTGCCAGCGCGACGCGCCGTCGACTTCGCTTGCATAAAACTGGCTCTTGGGAATGGCCTTCATTGCCGAAGCGAAGACCAGCATGCCCATCGAGGCGCCGATGAAGCCATTGATCAGCACGACGAAGAACCAGGCATGATAGGCCGTGTCCAGCAGATAGTTCTTCGGGGGATAGCCGAACTTACCCATCAGCGCCGAGATGAAGCCGGTATCCCAGGCGAGCCATTTCCACATCATCACGTAGATGACGACCGGGGTGATGCGCGGCAGCAGCCAGATGCCGCGGAAGATCGAGGCCGGCCTTGGCGGCATGTAATGCGTCCAGATCGCCAGCAGCAGTGCATAGCCGACGTTGAAGAGCGTCAAGACCAGTGCGACGTAGAGCGCTGTGTTCAAGAGCACATGCGCCATATCGGGCGAGCTCGCCAGGCGTGAGAAATTGTCGCTCGTCCAGGTCCAACCGGTATAAGTGGCCTTGGCGACGGTTTCCTTTTGCTCCGGCGTCAGCTTCAGCCCCAGGCTATCCAGTGCTGAAAAGAGCTGTTGCTTGCTGTCGAAACGCGTGTTGAGGACGGAGCGGTTGAATTGTTCGGAAATCTGCTTGACGTCGCGCGTCGAAGGTCGCTCGGCAAGATCCTTTATCATGCGCTCGGCCTCGCGGCGTGTCGGGAAGACCTCACCGGCATGTTTGGCGCGCAATTCCTGGGCGATGCCGGGCGCAAGGCCGAGGCCTTCCACGGCCTTGAGGCCCGCCTCGTCGATCGCATAGCGCGGCTCGGCTATTTCGGCGGCGATATCTGGCATCGCCGATTTTAGTGTGATCAGCGAATTGGGGGCGATCTGGTAGACACCGCCGGAAATGCCGGTGGCGGTTGACATACTGGTCATCGAGAAGACCGCCGTCAGAACGACCGGCAGCAGGAAGAATAGGATGATCATGATCGCCGCAGGCGCGATCATCACCAGTCCGAGCGTTCTGGACGATTTCATGGACGGCTCCTCGCGGGATCGACCGAGCGGCGGGATTGCCACCGCCCGGAAGAGTGCTCGCCCTTAGCGGATGACGATCTTATCGCCGAGCGTGCTCTTCAGCTCGCTCTCGGCGTCGCCGATGGCGGCATCGACGGTCTTGTCGCCGGTCCAGGATGCCTGGAGATTCTTCCACATGATGTTCCAATATTTGCCGAAATCGGAATTGTTCGGCATGGCATTGGCGTGCGGCAGCAGGCGCTCGGTAGCTTCGCGGGTCCAGCGGTCGGCCGAATAGAAATCGACTTCCGATTCCGCTTCGGAAATGCCGAGATGAGCCGACTTGACCGCATGCAGCGCGTTGGTGCGCGGCTCGGATGCGATCGTGATCAGCTGTGCGGCGATATCGGTATCTTCCTTGTCGTGACCTGCAGTCAGGAGGTAGACGAGCGGGTGGGTCAGCGTGTTGGCCTTGCCGCCTTCGCCGGCCGGGATCAGGGTGAAGATCACATTGCCGAAGAAGTCCTTGAGACCTTCCTGGTTGACGAGACGGGCATAATGCCAGGTGCCGGCGTCCCAGATGCCAGCCTTGCCGGTGGCGACTTCCTTCCACCACTGATCGCCCGGCATGCCGATGTGGTTCTTCTTCGTGACGCCTGCCTTAACGGCGTCGGCAAAGAACTGATAGGTTCGGGTCATGGCGGCCTTGTCAAAAACAAGCTTGCCGTTTTCTTCCATCGTGCCGCCGAACGAGGTGTAGAACTGCCAGTAGTCGGGGCCATTGCTGGCGCGTGGATAGAAGCCGTAACCGGGCTGAACGAGACCCTTGTCCTGCATCTTCTTGGCGTCTTCGAGCAGGTTCTTCATAGTGTATTTGCCGTCCTGGACGCTCTGCGGCAGCGCATCGAGATCGGCGTCGCTGTAGCCGATTGCCTTCATGTACGGCTTCCAGAAGAACATCGGGCGGGATTCGGCGTCCTGCGGAATGCCGTAGACGGCGCCATTGTAGGAGGCGATCTTCAGCAGGTTCTCATAGATGCCGTTGAGCGGCCAGGCATCGAGATCGACGTAATCCTCGATCGGAACGATGAGGCCTGCCTGTGACCACGGCGCGATGTCTTCATGGCCGCTAACGACGATGTTAGGGGCGGTCTTGGCTTCAGCGGCAAGGGTGAGCGCCTGCTTGAAGTCGTCCCAACCGGAATAGGCCTTCTTCTCGACGGTGATTTTCAGGTCCTCGCCCTTGAGGGCGGCTTGGCGCTGCAGCTGCTGGGCTGCGATCTCGATGGCGTCCAGGCGGTAGACGTCGTTCGGACCGGTGCCGCCGGCCCAGACGCTGATGGTGATGTCCTTGGCGAATGCGAATACGGAGGTCGAGGCCAGGATGGTGGCCGCGATAGTGAGGGATTTCAACGTCGGCAAAATGGTCATCTTCTTCGTCTCCCTAGAAGAACAGTGTGAAGCCTCTTGACGGGTCAGCACTGTGGCTTGACGGCCGTTGCGAAAGCCCACGAAAACGTGACGATGTCCGCTCTATGGGTTGAACATAACGGCCGAATGACAAATTGAGCACGTGTGCAAAATTATTATGACGATGTTCTGGGCAGGGTCAATTGCTGATGAAAGATGCAGATTTCAGCGAGTGTCCCAAATTTTGCGAAAATGACACAGCTTAAAAGCAGAAGTATTGTCCTATTGAATGACGACCTGGCTCTCCGTGGCGGAAGTCGATGCCGATCCGCGGATTCGCAATCTCAGGCGACAAGTCCGCGTTTTCCGGAGAAGCTCCCAACGACCACATAGGGCTTGAGCTTGGAGTTCACGCCATTGAAAGCTTGTACGCTCGCCAACCGCGACTATGGCGACTGCGATTGTCGCGCCGATGCTAAGAGCAACGTTGTGTCTGCGATCGTGCGTGACCGATGATGCTCAGTGCACGTAGGTGCCAGCGTCACTTCGGTTGTCGGTCGGGCTTGGAGGTTGGCCTCGGTCGGTATGTCAGCGTTTCTGCGCAGCACAAATACTGGGGCAATAGCCTCCTTTGGGGATCGCCTTATCAGCCGCGTATTGTAGATCCCGACAAAGGCTGCGGTGCTAGCCAGAAGGAGCACAGGCGCGAGGGATGTCTCAATCACGCTGGCGTAATCGACAATGATTGGCGGTGTGTCCATCTCTCGCTTCCGGCGTAAGGACCCTATGCGCCATTCAGCACGAGGATAATGCGGCGAGCGCCTTCCAATCGACAATTCGCGTCTGGCGGGGACATAGCAGCCCCGGACGCTGCGACGGAAGTTCCTGCGTTCATCCGCGGTCCATGGCACACCTCGACGGCAGCATACCGGGTTCGACCGTGCGGGCCTATTAGGGTTCTCCCTTAGGTGTTCTTACGGAGGACTTGGCGCTATTGTAGGCCACCCCAAACGGTCTGCGGATCGCAAACGAGGGAGCGGCGTTAAATGTTGCCGGGGCGACGGCTGAACCCACACAAGAACTTCGAGAGGCCAAACGCGGGAGAGAAGCTTGCATCGGTTGCTTCGGCTGGCACTTTGGAGCGTACTGGCGTTCCTCCTCACCCTGGCCTCAGCATGGGCGACACTCGCATTGTGGTATCGCCTTCCCGCCCCCGAGTTCGTCAGGTTCATCGTAGCCGGGCTCTTCGCGCTTCTAGGCCTCTCGAGCATCGGCGCGATTTGCACGCGTTGGCGCTTCAAAGCGGTCGTCGGGTTCGTCGCGATCCTCCTAGCAGTCGTGATCTGGTGGAACACGATTGAGCCTCCGAGAAATGGACCATGGGCCGCCGACGTAGCGCGGCAGGTCACGGGAACCTTCGACGGAGATGTGCTCACACTGACCAACGTTAGAGCCTTTGCGTGGTCTAGTGGCACCGAAGCCAAGCAGCAGTGGATTACGCGGAGCTATGATATGAGTAAGCTCCGGACACTCGACTTGTTCATGTCCTACTGGGCTGGACCGGAAATCGGGCATGTGATCTTCAGTTTCGGGTTCGACAACGGCGAGCAACTTGCGTGGTCAGTGGAGGTTCGCCGTTCCGAAGAAGGTGCATTCTCGCCTCTCGCGGATCTGTTCAAGAGCAACCCGCTGGTCATCGTCGCCGCCGAAGAGAAGGATGTGGTCGGCGTCCGATCCAACTTTCGCGGCGAAGACGTGCAGGTCTACCGCCTCAATGCTTCTCCGGATCAGGCGCGCGCTTTGCTTCGGGAGTATGTGACAGACGCGAATGCGCTCGCCGAGACCCCGCAGTTTTATAATTCGCTGACCAGCAACTGCACCACGACCGTCCTCAGGATGATGCGCGTGGTCGGTTCCGCCGCCCCCTTAGACTGGCGGTTGATCATCAACGGCTACCTGCCTGACTACGCGTACGACCAAGGTGCATTGAATACGTCAGTACCACTGGAAGTGCTCAAAACAGCCTCCCATATCGCCGAACGTGCGCGTCGCGACGGTCTTTCGCCGGACTTTTCGAAGGAAATCAGAGTAGGCGTTCCGTCGGCGGTTCCCTAGCAACCCCGAGCGACTATGATCAGCTCGATTTAGCGGCATTCATGCGGGCCAGGTGGAAGGCGACCTCGGTGCTGAAGAACAGGATCCTGCGCACGCCGTCATCGGTGGCGATGCGATCAACCTCGCGGAGCCAGTCACGTGCCTGTTCCCGACACTCCCTGGGACATCATCAGTGCGAGCGTTCTCTACGATCTGTCGCCGGCTCTCGGCGTCTCCATGGAAGACTTTTTCAAGGGTGCCGAAGGCCGCCGAGCGCGAAGCTTTCGAAGATGCCGGAATAATTGGCTCGGCGGTCGCGAAGCCAGTGGGTTATTTCGCATATGAAAAGGGACTAACCGCACCCAATACCACGTTGCCGTCCATATTCTTTCGGGAAGAGGTCTTGCGGCTCGGTGTCCCGAAAGCGAAGTTCGGGAGCGGCTTTGCATTCCGTTGCCGGATGCAGTCCACATCGTTGCCAGACCGGAGGTCCGCGTGATCCTCGCGTCGCTTGCAGGCAGCGATGGTTGAGGCATCGACGTTAACCAGCGCTTTACGGCAGCTGAGAAACCGTCCGTGAGAGCGCCACGCAACCGGCACACGGACGAGTGAATGAGAGCTTCATTCAAATAGTTCGGCGTGTGTACCGATGGCGACGAACACGACCAGATTTTTCGTTTCCTCGATCGTGTAGATGAGCAGAAAATCGCCACCGATGTGACATTCCCGATGGTCTTTCCAATCGCCTGTCAACTCATGATCCTTCAGCTCAGCCGGCAGAGGTCCATCGTTATCGACGATTAAGCCTACGACTTTCTTCAGTGCGACCGTGTCATATCGACCGGACCTGGAAAAGCGTTCCCAGTCTTTTCGAAATTCTTTGGTATGACTTGATTGCCGTGGCAGCGATGCCCGCTTACTGGAAGCGGACTTCGCTCGTTTCTTGTCACTTGACAACCTTGCGTCCCTCAAGTGATTCAAACAGTTCATCAGCAGTCTCAAAATGCCTGCCGTGACCCGCTTTTATGGCCCGAGCTTCCTCCATCGCGGCGATAGTTTTGGCGTTGGGGCGTGTCAATTCGACAGGAAGTGCCTTATCTCGGGCGATCCTCGTCAATACAATACGGATGATGTCCGAGGTGGTCAGTCCGAGGCTGTCGAGTACCAAGGCAGCGCTATCCTTCACAGAAGGTTCAATGCGGGCGCGCACGTATGCGTTTGCAGCCATCTTTTGGTCTCCTTTATCAAGTCCCATCCTTATGTAGCCCAATTGAGCAACATTTTCAAGTTCGGTCTTCTATCCGATTTTGCTATGACATTGGACCGCACACTCTTCCGTTAATCATCCGATTTTTCTTCAACCGACTGCTGCAGACCCTGACTACCGGTCTGTCGTCCTCTTCGAGGCTCCCGGACAGCGCGCGATCCTATGACCTCGTTTGGCTCCTTCATCTGGTCGGCGATGCCCATCAACCGCTCCACGCACCGCGCGGTTTTCAAAGGCCCACAATGCACGGAGACCAAGGCGGCAACCTTGAAGATGTCATCAGTTCGAAGGGGTCAAGTCGAAGCTGCACGCCTATTGGGACAGCTTGTTCGGTGGCCATTCAACGCCTTATGGCGCGATCTTCGATGGCCTGACCAATTCCGATACAAGGCTCCCGAAACCAGACGCGGCCCTTGCCGGGGAGACCGATCCGGCAAAATGGCTCGATGAGAGCCAGAAGCTTGCCATTGAATTCGCGTATGGCGAACCCGTGAAGCCCGGAACCGCACCCTATCAGCTAGAGCGGAAATATGAGACCGACGCGATGACGACCGCCCGGAAGCAGGCGGCGCTCGCCGCTGTGAGATTGGCGAACCTGATCACGACCGCTCTCAAGTCACATGGTACACAAAAAGGCCCGCAGGGGGGCGGCCAATCTTGAACTGGGAGGACTTCTGTAAGGGACCTCGGCAGCGCCATTGTCGGCGAAAGTCGGAGCAAAATGGCCGAAGCCAGCGAAGATCCCGGCGCAGTGAATCTCGCTTTTCGGGCGCTCTACCATGGCGGATCCCAGCTGGAGCTAGCGCTCGTGAGAATCGCTCATGAGCCGGGAAAGGCATAGGGACGCTCGATTGGCTGTAGCGTGAGTTACGGAATTGCGAGCCTCCAATCCGATGTCGATGGATTATAGGCCTATGATCAAACACGGCCTGCTCGAGCGGATCGGTAAAACGATGGAGGCTCCGCTACACAGCAGCGACAGCGTGTCTGTTTCCGAAATCGAAAATCTGAAGGCGGAAGTGCGGAAGCAGGCGACCTCGCGAAAGCCCGGAATGATTTCGACCAACCGGGCTACCGCGATGATCGGGTTGTCTCGGGTGCACGTGTTGCAGATGGTTTTCGTCGGCGAGTTCACCAATGTGAGCTTCGATGACTCAGGCGGCTACGGGATATTTCGCAGCGTCGTTACGGACTCCTGCGAATTAAACAGTATCGCCGCACGCCATCCGCTATAATCAGGCATGCAGCCTCCGCCGCTAGACGTATTTGAAATTGGCCTAAGTCCCCCACGATCCATTCTCAGCTGAGGCCGAAGCTGGGACTGCCCTGGCCCCTTGAGAATCCCAATTCTTGCCGTGCGTGTTTTAAACCGACCAGCCGCTCCCGCCCCGATAAAGCGATAGCCCTATATACCGCCGGTCTACTCGAGAACTCCACATCTTCATCATATTGCCGATGATTGCTAGCCGCTCCTCATCGCCCAGCTCTCGCTCGACTCTCAGGTCATTATCAAATGGGTACGTGCGCTGACCGCTTGTTGATCTAGCTGGGAGCGTTCTTGCTTTTAAACTCGTCGATCTCTTCGCTGATGCGATCCTTTGCGGCATCATGAATGTCCGCAGTCACCGAGACCACCTTGTCGACCAGGTCGGAAGCGACCTCTTTGCCGCGATCCACAGAGTCGCTTATTTTCGACGCGGCTTTAGCCTTGGCAGCATCGGCCGCTTCGCCGAGAACGTCATCTTCCCGTTGCGAATGAGGAAGCGCCGCACCGATGGCCGCACCCGCTGCGAAGGCAAGAGCGCCACTGACGAACGGCTGATCGCGAAAATGGGACACGATGGCGTCATTCAACCGGCTCGACTGCTCCTTGAGTACCATTCCGGTTGATGCTGCTGAACTGGAAAGGGAACTCGCGGCCTCGCCGATCGTCTGTGCAGAACTTGCTACCGTCCCCTTGACATCATCCCACGTTTCGGAGGCCCAGCCAAGCGAGGCGTCAAGCATCGATCCGGCCTCATCGCGGATCGCAGAAATCCGCTCACCTGCGGCATCCGAAAAGCCGCGATAGGCTTTCCCGGTTGAATCGATAAAATCACCTGCGCGCCGCCCCGTTTCATCTGTAAGCGCTCTGAACCGCTCGCCAGCTTCATCGGTGAAATGACTATAGCGCACACCGCCACTTTCTTCAGGCGGGCCGATCCGCGTGATGGCGCCACGGGCAGGATAGAGCGGCAGCATATTCTTGCCGTCGCGTGCCGCAGTTTGTTCCGACGGCGCTCCCTGTTTGGCGACGAGCCATGCCAGGCTGACGCCCATCAGCGCGACGGGTAAGGGATTGTCTTTGACCGCCCTTCCGAGATTACTGAGATAGTCTGCACCACCGGTGCGCTTGGCATAGGCGATGAGTTCATCCACGAGCTGTCCGGGCGACATACGCTCCTGAATCGCGTCGATGCGAGCTTCGATCCTCTCACGATCACTGTCGATCTCGTGCTGCAGTTCGGCCGATGATTTTTGCGAAGAATGTGGCATCACACTTTCTCCTTGAGGATGGCGGAATCGCGCCGAAGCGATGCGGTGGTCCGGTCAAGCTTCAGTTGGGTGCCCCGCAGCGCAGAAATACCCCTCGAAATAAGCAGCCAGGCGATTGCCGCGATGATAAGGCCGATGATGACGGCCGCCACGGCGTTTGCGGTGATTTCGCTCATGCCATTGCGCGTCAAAACCGCCGCCAAGCCACTGACCAGGGCACTGAGAAGTATCCCGACAGCGCCTATGGCAAGTACGAGACCCACCATCAAAACCTCCACGCCGCTCAAGGCTTTGCTCAGTTTTTCGGAGGCTTCCGTTTTTGCAAGATCGATCTCCTTGCGAAATAGTCCGGTCAGGTCAGAAAGAAGGCCGCCTATTAGTTCGGACAAGTGTGTGTTTTCAGCCAGCTTAGCCATTGAGATTTCCTCCGGAATTGATCGCCGTCTTCGTCTTGGGTCGCTTGGCCGAGGCGGTCAAAAACCGGCTTGCCACGAGGCCGGCTAAAGCTGCCGCTCCCAAAAAGGCGACAGGTTCCCGGCGACTGAAATCTTCCGCCATGCCTGCGATTTCGCCGAGATCTCGTCCTTCCAAATCCTTGGCGATCGCGTGAATCTCTTGACCGATCCGCTTGGTAAGTTGCCCGATGTCACGTTGATCGCTGCCTTCCAGTTCACCGCCTACCTTTTCCAGGGCGGTCGCAAGACCGCTGATCTGTCGTGCTAGGAAATTTTTCTGTCCGGCGATCGTCTCCTCGACCCCGTCCATGACGGTCGCCGAGCCTTTTGCGATTTCGTCGCGTGCCTGCATGAGATCTTCGGATACCTTTTCTGTGAGACGATCGAACGTTGGCGAGGTGTGTGCAGGCCCGGCCGCAACGTCTCGCCCTAACGACGCACGCGCGGTATTTGATGGATCTTGAGGAGCGTTCGAGACATCTTCCGGCATGGCTTCCTCCCATATTAGATGATTGTCTTTGGATTTGACCAAACCTCGATTGGGCGGGAAAGTTCCGACTTTCCGGCTGTTTCTCTGGTCCCGCGCATTCGGCGGGCATTGGCGACTTAGGACGTGGTGAGATTGCTGTGCATTCGGACAGCGCGGCCCTCGCCAGGCAATCAACAAGATCGGGGACTTGCTGGCTTGGAGAGAGTTAGGCGCGGCTTGAAAGTATCGCAGCAGGCTGATGTGGAAGACGATGTGGCCGACGGGCGGGCCGAGGTTCAGGATGATGGTGGTGCCGTCGTCTCGGCGGTATCAAGAACGATAAGATCCAGCGGGCTATCGCAATGATCGGGATGTCACGGGTGCGCGTGCGCCATGTGGTTTTGGACGGCAAGTTCACCAATCTGGGCTGCGATGCCTCACTTCTCAACAGGCTGCTTTTCACATCCGCGAACCGTTCGCTTCCAGAAAACGCGGCAATCAATGCCCAAAGTATAGTGGTTTAAGTCAGGGTTGGCCGGATCCTACAAAAGACCTCACTGGTTCGTGCTGGGAACAGCAATCACAGAGATTCGGGATTAAGGCTCGAACGGGTACCCTTGCCTCCGTTTTCCCAATCAGCTAATAGTAGCGCAGGAACCAATCAGAAACGGAGGCGTGCAATGACAGATATTTCTTCATCCAACGCCTCTTTGGCATAGGCTCTCCGAAGCTTCCTACGCTCGATTATATCCGAGACCTTCCAAGCTTCACCATCCAGAGATGGCACATCGTTTCACGCGTAGCGTCTGGGCAGGCAACACCCGCGCATGCTGCTGCGTATTCTCAGCTTGAAAGAAGGGCGGTCCGCAATTCCGGCCGCGAAGGTTCATGACCAATCGAAACGCCGGCGAGAGCTTGTCGGCATCTGTGAGCGAGCTCTGCTCGCGATTCAGCTTACGAGAAATCCTCGTCGCAACCATTATTGCCCAGTGGCAGCGTCGTCGCGCATTGAATAGCGGCTACGCCTACCCGTCATGGCTGCGCCGCGACCTCGCTTTGTCCGATGACTAAATCGGTTCCGTTGCCGGTGTCGCCGGGAACATCGGTCGAGATGGTTTCCAGAGGAAATCATCTCGACCAGTCCGCTGGCATCAGAACCATGCTAATCAAATCGCGGCCCAGAGATTGCGAAGCATCTCCTGTAACTGCAGGGCCTCCCCCCATCGATCAGTGCTGTCACTGCCGTCACGAGTGCTAATTGCGTAGGGTCTTGGCCCCAGCTCACAGGTGAAGACCAGTTCGGCGTCCGACGCGGCACGAGCACGCCAATCACGCATGCCGTAGTCCCACCATTGAAGGAAGAGCTCGACCCACGGCCGATGCTGCGGAAAAGAGATTTCGATCTGCACCTGTTCGCACGACGCGACCCTGCCGTGAAAGGCATGCGCATTTCGGAGAATGCGATGGATCATCGCGTGAGTTTCGTCATCGACGGGGTAGGCAAACTCGCGCGCGACCGTGAAGTGCGAGAGATCGGCGAGCAACGGCAGGTTCGGCCGTTGCTCCAGCAGATCGAGCGTAAAGAACAGATCCGTGGTCATCCGGTTGCGATGGGTTTCGATCAGAACCGAAATGCCGGCGGCGGCGGCAAGCTGCATCCAACCATCCAGGATCGGCAGGCATTCCTCGACGCGGCGCAGACGGATATCGGGCTGCAGACAGATATGGCTGACTGGATATTCGGCGGCGAGTTCGAGCGTCAGGTGCAAGTCCTCGACTGTCTGGGGGAAACAGACACCTTCAACCCTCAATCCGGTGCCCTGGATCGCATCGTTCAGCCTGACGACATCGGCGCGGCTCGTATAGTGGGCACTGATGCCGTCGAAGCCGGCCTCCAGGATCATCGACACGTTCTCATCGAGGCTGCGCTCGTACCCGTCAGGATGCCGACGCTCCATGGCCCAGAGCGATTGGAAGATCATGAGCTTCTGCATCAGGCCGCCCGCACGCTTTTCAAAAGCGCCTTGAGGTTCAGGTTGGCGTCGGCGAGCGCGGCTGGATCAGGCCGGACGCCTGCAGCGATCAGCATCTCGGAAAGCTTGATATCCTTGGCGAGCGCATTGCCGAAACCAAGACCGGCTGCGGCAACGAGACGTCCTCCGTCCAGATAGAATTCAAGCTCACCATCGTCATATCGCCGGACCACGCTTTGATGCTCCGGCTGCGGTAGCCCCGCCACCTGGAGGCCGAGATCGTACTGATCAGACCAGAACCAGGGGATGGCGGCGAAAGCCTCCGGAGAGCCGATCATATTGCGTGCCGCAGTTTCGGCTTGAGTTCTGGCATTCCGCCAGCTTTCGAACCGGATGTGACCGCCACCAGGCTGACTTACTGCCGCGCAGTCACCTGCCGCGAAGATATCGGCCGCGCTGGTGCGCAAATGTGTGTCCGTGAGAATGCCATTGCCCGTTGCCAGTGCGGCGTCTTGCGCCAAGGTGATCTCCGGCATCACACCGATAGCGCTGACGACGACTTGCGCTCGAACTATATTGCCATCCGTCAGAAGAACGCCGTCGTCGTTGATGGCGCTAACGCCCCGGTCCAGATGGAAATCGACGCCTTCGGCGATATGCCTGGCATGGAGCTTCGCGGCAAAGCGCGGCGGAACAGCGCGGCCCAACGGTTTGGGCGCGGCCTCAATGACGCTGACCGCGACGCCCTTTCCGCGCAGAACGGATGCGAGTTCCATACCAATCAGGCCGCCGCCGATAATGGCAGCGCTCCGGCCTGGCCCGACACTGGCAAATAATGCCTGTGCATCGGCATGCGTGCGTAAATCAAGCGCACGTTCGGCTCCGGGACAGCCGAGCTTTCTGGGGCGCGCGCCAGTGGCAAGCACCAGCTTTTCAAAGGGCAGGAGGCGACCGTCAGTCAAAAGGACAGTACGAGCATCAACGTCCAGTTTCGACGCAGACACTCCTTTGATGTAATCGATGCCGGCAGCCCTCAGCACATCTTCTGCACAGATCAGCTTCATCTGCACGGTACCGTTCATCGGCTTCGACAGTGGCGGGCGTTCATAGGGCAGGTGCGGCTCGGCGCCTACCAGGGTTACGGAGCCGGAATATCCGGTCTCCCTCAAGGCGAAAGCAGCGCGTGTTCCGCATTCCCCTGCACCGACGATGACAATGCCGCTCATGAGGTTCTCCATGGAAAAAGGCACCGGCGTTCGAGAAGATGCCGGCCAGGTCGGATCATCAGTCGAGCGCCACGCGCACTACCCCGTCGATCACTTCGGTCGGATAGGTTTTTAGGTTCTCGCAGGCAGGAAGCCGCAGGGCCTCACCGGTGCGGTAGTCGAAGGCGCCGGAATGCTTGGGACATTCCACTTCGAAATCCATGACCAGGCCTTCTGCGAGATGGATTGCTTCGTGAGTGCAGAGACCGGCGGTGCAATAGACGCTATCGTCAGGTCCGCGGTAGATGGCATAGGTGCGGCTGCCGTGATCGAAACGAATGGCGCCTTCCTGTTCGATATCCTCGAGTTTGCAGGCGGTGGTCCAGGTCATTCGGCTGCTCCCTTGAGTCCTGAGCCGGCTTTTCGGGCTGCGAGTTTTTCCTTACGGCGGCGGTAGCGCTCCTGCATGCGAACCTCGCCTTCAGGCGAGCCGTCGTGCCAGGTGCCGAACCATCGATCCAACGGGATCAACGCATCGCCGTAGTTCACCTCGAAATATTTGTGGTGCAGGTAGTGCGCATAAGCATGGCTATCGAGCAACTTGTCTCCGCCGATCGCGACCTTGTCGAAGCCGACGTGTCCAGGAATGGCGCCGAAGCCGGCATAGTGGAGCTGATAAAGCATCAAGACCGGGTTGGATGGCAGGATCAGGTGGTAGAAAGCCGTTCCGAGGTAGAGCAGATGCTCGACCGGATGCATCGACAACGACGACCAGGGTGACGGATTGACCGAGTTGTGATGGACCGAGTGCACCCATTTGTAGAGGAACGGCGTGTGGATGAGGCGGTGGATACAGAAGAAATGGAACTCATGGATGATCGGCACGATCAGCGCGACGATGGCAAGCGTCCAGGGGTGTTCGGCAAAGCTCAGCCACGGCGCGTAACCATTGGCATAGGACCATAGCACCACCGCCTCGATCGCCGTCCAGATCACCACGCCTGAGAGGAAAGTGCGCAGCATATTGTCGAGGTTCTGACTTTCGA
Organism: Rhizobium sp. BK650; assembly: GCF_014195325.1. Taxonomy (GTDB): domain Bacteria; phylum Pseudomonadota; class Alphaproteobacteria; order Rhizobiales; family Rhizobiaceae; genus Rhizobium. The sequence continues at coordinate 278,463 of NZ_JACIBK010000005.1, forward strand.
ACCAGAACGCCTTATTCTTCTGTTCGGCGGGGAATTTTCCGTTGTATTTGAAGCGGTTCTCTTGCCGCTTCAGCACATAGAGATGCACCTCGAAGGCTCCGTAAAAGAGCAGGACGCAGATTGCGTTTACGGCATAGAGCCAGACAATCCAGCCGAAGCCGAAGGTACGCATCGTCTCGACCGATGGAATGACCCACGCCCAATAGGCGACGGCAGACGCAGCAAAGATCGCATTCCAGGGAAAGAAATAATGCGGCAACCATTTCAGGATGGCCATCAGCCGCGGCGGGAAGGCAAAGAGCGGCGCTGTCTCGACGGGCTTGTTGGGCGCCCAGTCGCCGCGCTTGTTGCGCGTGCCGAATGTCAGATCGTCCATTTCACTCTCCTCACGGCGACGCGGGCGTTTCCGCATCGCATACTTTGGAAAGAGAGCGGTGGCGCGCTTGATCCGGTGTCGCTCCTCTTGGCGCTGCGGCTCTCCTCCTTAGTTTGAAATTAACAGGAGAGCCTTGCGGCCGCGAAAGCATTCTTGATCAAATTAGATCAAAGTCCTTCCTTGGTGATCGTGATGAAACGAATGGGCGCCCGATCCGGCTCGAGATCGGTCAGACCAATGCGACGCAAGACGAGATCGAGCGATCGACGAGCCTGCGCTTCCGGCGCCTGATCGAGCACGACATCCATGACATCGTCCTGCAGGGCTTTGCGGGTGTAATCCGTGAGTTCGTGGCCGACGAAGAAGATATTTCGTTCGCGCGCGTGACGACGCAGCACATCGATCAGTGCGGAATTGGCGCCGCCGGCATTGTAGAGCCCCGCGAGTTCAGGATAGGTCTTCAAGGCCGAGAGCAAGAGCTCGGCGCTGAAGTGCTCCTCATCAAGGCCAAACCCCAGCCATTGAAAGCTCGTGGTGCCCGGATGCTCCAGAAAGTAATCGGAAAATCCACGGATGCGATCGCGATGCACCTGATAGATCGGATGACAGATAGCGACGACAGGTCCTTGCCTGCGGGCCATGCGGCTGATGAACAGCGCGGCGGTCCGTCCGGCGGCATAGTTGTCGATGCCGACGAATTCGCCCGAACGGTCGGATGCACGGGTAACAACGTGCACCACCGGCAATCCCTGCGCGGCGACCTTTTCGACGGCCTCCTGGATCACTGCACTGCTTGGTACTGCCAGGATCAACCCGGCGCGTGGCAGATCGGTCGACAGGATACGGCGGGCAACCTCCTCCGGCTTCATCTCCTCGGTAAAGCTGCGATGGACAACGATCAGCGGATCGAGGGTCGCCGCGATCCGCTCGAATGCCTTTGAGAGCCGTTGATAAAAGCTCGTCTCGGGACGAACCATCAGCACCTCGATACGCAGCAGGCCGCGATGGGCGTCCGGAAGTATGCGTGGGTAATTCAGGCTGCGCGCGGCGATGACGACCTTTGCGACCAGTTCGGGACGAACCCCACCGCGACCATTGAGGACACGCTCCACGGTTGCGGTTCCCACGCCCGCCTGCCGGGCGATATCCCGATAGTTCGGCTTGCTCACTGTCCGTCCTCCATGGGCCAAAGCTGGATCGCGAATTTTTGCAGCAATATCTATGAGTTAGATGCCAGGAGCAATCCGAATTGCCTTTTAGAGCGCACAGAAATGCTTCTTCAGGAACTAAGCGATTGAACTTTCTGAAATCTAAATATTAAGTTGGGCGGCAAGTACATGAATCACATGTCGCATCATCATGCGGCCCCAGATCAGCTGTTCCTCCAAGACTATCAAAAGTAGCCCATCCCATGAGCCTTGAATCCGTCCGCGCCTTTTTCGCCGCTAATGCTCCCGATATTGCCATCATCGAAACAGCGGGAAGTTCCTCGACCGTCACACTTGCGGCCGAAGCGCATGGTGTCGAGCCGGCGCAAATCGCTAAGACCATCTGCCTGAGGGTTGGCGAGCGCACGATGTTGATTGTGGCGAGCGGCACTGCGCGTCTCGACAACAGAAAGTTCAAGGCTAGCTTTGGGGGCAAGGGGCGCATGCTCGATGCCGAGGAGGTATTGGCGGTGACGAGCCACCCGGTCGGTGGGGTCTGCCCCTTCGGTCTGCCGGCGCCGCTGCCGATCTATTGCGACGTGTCGCTGAAGCGGTTCGACGAGGTCGTGCCGGCCGCCGGCTCGACCAATTCGGCGGTGCGCATCCCGACCGATCGACTGGCGCAAATCACCCGGGCTGAATGGGTGGACGTCTGTCAGTAGCAGAGCAAAACTTCACAGCGCAGAAAGAATACCTATATAAGTCCCGACATGCCAGCCAGCGCATGAAGGAGATTAAGGAATGCCCAGTGCCTTTTCGCGTTTTGCCAGGATCGCGGCAATTGCCGTCCTTGCGGGCGCTACCGTCTTTGCCACGATCAGCGATGCCGATGCGCGCCGCGCCGGCGGCTTCGGCGGTTTCGGGAGCCGTGGCACTCGCACCTTCAGCGCGCCTCCGGTGACGCAGACTGCGCCCGCTCCGGCTGCGCCGATCGAGAGGTCGATGACGCCTCGCCCGCAGACGACCACGCCCTATAGCACGCAACAGCCGGGCTATGCCGCGCAGCGACCTGGCCTCTTTGGCGGCTTCGGCCGTTCCATGATCGGCGGCCTGATCGCCGGCGGCCTCTTCGGCATGCTGCTTGGCCATGGTTTCGGTGGCGGCTTCGGCTTCCTCGGCATGTTGCTGCAGATCGCGCTGATCTTCGGCGCGATCACGCTTGCGATGCGCTTCTTCGCCAATCGCCGCCAGCCGTCTTACGGCGCAGGCAGCCAAAGCTATGGCGGGCCGCAGCCCTATAACATGTCGCCGGCCAATGGCGGATCGTCCTTCCATATACCAGCGATCGGTTCGGGCTCCAGAAGCCAACAGCAGCGCAATGCGCGCCCGGGGGACGAGATCGGCCTTACCCAGGCGGACCTCGATCAATTCGAGGAGTTGCTAACGAGAGTTCAGACCGCTTATGGCGCGGAAGATTACGGCGCGCTGCGCCGCCTGACGACACCAGAAGCCATGTCCTACCTTGCCGAAGAACTTGGCGAGAACGCCACCAATGGCGTCCGCAACCAGGTTTCCGACGTCAAGCTGCTGCAGGGTGATATTGCCGAGGCCTGGCGTGAGAACGGTCAGGAATATGCGACACTTGCAATGCGCTATTCCTCGATCGACGCCATGGTCGAACGCAATACCGGCCGCGTCGTCTCGGGCGACGACCGCCGCCCGAGCGAAAGCACCGAGGTCTGGACCTTCGTGCGCAAGCCAGGCGCTGACTGGAAGCTTGCCGCCATCCAGGCTACAGGCCAGCGCGCCGCTTAATTCACCGATACGGGCTTGGAGCGCATACGGGACACCGTTTCGCGCTCCGCTCGCTTGCAGCGCATCGGCGGCAAACCGCGATCCATCAGATCCATATCCTCGAGCACCATGTCGCCCATTTTCTTGAAGGCGACATCGAGCGCGCCGGCGCGATGGGCCGAGCGGATGAAACCCTTGAGACGGCGGACCGGGTGATCCGGCGCCAGCGGCTCCTCAGGATAGACGTCGCTTGCTGCAACGATATGGCCGGAAGCGACCGCAGCCATCAACGCATCGAAATCGACGACATCTGCTCGGCTGAGCAGGATGAAGGCTGCACCCTTGCGCATGCTCGCGAAGGCATCCGCGCCAAGGAAGCCCCGGTTTTCGCTGGTCACGGAAGCGACGACGAAGACGAAATCGCTCTGCGTTAACACCTCCTTCAGGCTCGCCGGCTCGACGCCGTTTTCCTCCAGGATCGAACGTGGCATCCAGGGATCGAACACCCTGATCCTGGCCTTGAAGCCAGAGAGGACCCGCCGCAGCGCTTTGCCGAGATCGCCGAAACCGACGATGCCGATCTCGGAACCCGATATCAGCCGCGCGCTGGCATTGCCCTCACCACCCCAAAGCTCATGACCCGTCCGGAAAGCCACGTCGGCATCGATGATGCCGCGCGCGAGGCTGAGCGCAAAGCCGAGGCCGATCTCCGCCACCGGTTCGGCAAAAACTTGCCCGGTCGTCACCACATGGATGCCGCGCTGAAAGAGGATCTCGTAGGGCATATTGTTGAGGAGATTGCTCTCGACATTGAGGATCGCACGCAGTTGCGACATCCGACCAAGTGTTTGCGCCGAAAGCGGTGGTTGGCCAATGACGTAGCGTACCTTGCCGAGAGTGTCATCGCCAAGGCCAGCAATGTTTTCGGGATCGGCCTCGACGATTTCATATCTCGCGTGGAGTTCTCCGCGCGCCTTGTCGCTGAAGATCAGATCGAGCGTGCGCGGCTCCGGCGCGCTGATCGCGAGCGGCCTTTCGGTATCCATTATCGGCTCCTCCTTAAGACGCGTCAGCCTGCGCCTCCGCAATATGATTGATAGTCCGGTTCGACGGCACTTGTGAAGCCGCCTTTCAAATAGGCAATTGCCCACGATATAAGCTTCTGAAATCCCTGACTATTCGGCCGCTTTTCATTGACCGGCAGATCGCTCTGGACTAGCTTATTCACGCGCCTTGTAACCCAGCCTGAAGGGTCGGCGGCCGCAGGATCAAAATACTCAGAGGGAGTTCGACAATGAAATCAGTCTTCAAGAGCGGAGCTCTTGCGCTTGCCGCCGCAGCGCTCCCGGCAGCCGCCTACGCCCATCCAGGTGTTGGCGAAGCGGCCGGCCTTGTCCATGGTTTCAGCCACCCGATTTCCGGCCTTGATCATATCCTCGCCATGGTGATGGTCGGCGTTCTCGCTTCCCAGCTTGGCGGCCGGGCCGTCTGGGCTTTGCCGGCCACTTTCGTGCTCGTTATGATCCTTGGCGGCTCGCTTGGCATGGCCGGCATCAATGTGCCGTTCGTTGAAACAGGCATCGCACTTTCCGTCATCGTTCTGGGCACCTTCATTGCGCTGAACATCCGCGCCTCTACCGCTGCCGCAATTGGCATTGTCGGCCTTTTTGCGATCTTCCACGGCCATGCGCACGGCGTGGAAATGCCTGAAAATGCCGGGGGTGCTGCCTATGCTGCAGGTTTCACGATCGCCACCGCCTTGCTGCACATGACCGGCCTCGGCCTCGGCTTCTTGATTGCCCGCTTCGGCGAGCGCCAGGGCGCCTTCATGGTTCGCACAGCGGGCGGTGTTGCCGCCGTTGCCGGCATCGGCATCATTGCCGGCCTCATCTGAGGCGCGGCCTCGCGCCGCAATTTATTCAGTCCCGAACGCCCGGCCGACTTCGTCTGCCGGGCATTTTATTTTTTACCAAACTTGACTCAGATCAATTCCAGACGCCCGACATCCGTCTAGTAGAGAGGCGGCTCAGTCGAAACATGCATCCAAATTGCCGCAGCCTCGCCTGCGCAATTGCCGCATAAACACGAATGTCTGTATAGTGATTTCAGAAATTTCTGAAATCACAGACACAACGGAAATAACAATGAATCTCCCGCCTCTCGTTCAGTCCTTCGTCCTGCACTTCGGCGAAATGGGTTCCCGCTGGGGCATCAACCGGACGGTCGGCCAGATCTACGCCCTGCTCTATGTCTCGCCTTCACCCCTTTGCGCTGAGGAGATCGTCGATGCGCTCGGCATATCGCGCTCGAACGTTTCCATGAGCCTTCGCGAGCTGCAGGCCTGGAACCTCGTGCTTCTGCGCCATAAGCCCGATGACCGGCGCGACTTCTTCACCACACCCGATGATGTCTGGACGATCCTCAGGACACTTGCCGAAGAGCGCAAGAAGCGCGAGGTCGATCCGACACTGTCGATGCTGCGTGAGATCCTCATGCAGCGCCCGGCAAGCGAAGCCGAACGCCATGCGCAGCAGCGTATGAGCGAGATGCATACGCTCATCGAGCAGCTGACGCATTGGTACGAGGACGTAAAACAACTTGAAACAGAAAGACTTGCAACGTTACTCTCGCTCGGCGCGAAAGTGAGCAAATTTCTGGAGACCAAAGACAGGGTCGTTTCGCTTGGTCGCCGCCGTTCCAATACAGCGAACAAGAGCTAGAGCCATGACCCGTGCTTTCTTCGACGCGAGAGACCAGCAAGTGGTCGAGATGCCGGATCGGAAAGCCACGGCACGCAAGATGTCCAAGACTCGAAACCGTCTGCGAAGCGCCGCGATGCTACAAGCCTTTGCTGCCGCGTTCTGGATTCCCCAGGCAGGCCTGCTTGCCTGGTCCGTCGGCCGGCTCGCCGATGGTGGAAGCCCTGCCGATCTCCTTTGGCCGGCGGTCTTTATCCTGTTGTTCGGCATCGTCAAGAGCAGTCTCGATGCGGCGGGCGGACGCCTTGCCTTTTGCGCGGCACGTACCGAGCTCAGCGAGAAACGCGCCACCGCCATCCGGCTGCTTGCCCGCCTTTCGCCTGTCGAGGCCGGCCGCCCTGCTTCCGGCGAGGCTGCCAGCGTGCTCGGGGAACAGGCCGAAATGATCGTGCCCTATCTCGCTCGTTTCCGGCCGGCGCGGATGAAGGCGAGCTTCGTGCCGCTCGTCACCCTCGCCTGCATTTTTCCGATCTCCTGGTTCGCGGCGCTCCTGCTGCTTTCTGCAGCGCCGCTCATTCCGATCTTCATGGCGCTGATTGGCTTTCGCGCGCAGGCCGCAAGCGAAAAGCAGCTTATAGCAACCGGCAGCCTCAACGCTTTCCTGCTGGACCGCCTGCGCGGTCTTGCAACGATCCGCTCTCTCGATGCGGTCGATGCCACAGCGCTGAGGCTTCGGGTAGAAGCAGAATCACTGCGCCTGCGCACCATGTCAGTGCTGAAGATTGCGTTCCTGTCGTCTGCCGTACTCGAACTCTTTTCGGCGCTCGGCGTGGCGATGACCGCCGTCTATGTCGGCTTCACCCTGCTCGGCGAGATCCGCTTTGGCACCTGGTCGGGCAGCCTTGACCTTTCGCAGGGCCTGTTCGTCCTGCTGTTGGCACCCGCCTTTTTCGAGCCGCTGCGTGAACTCTCCGCCGTCTGGCATGACCGCGCCTCGGGCGAGGCCGCGCTCAAGGCGCTGAATGTGCTGGCTGCGAAAGGCATGACGCTTCCCGAACGGGAAAAGACAGAAGCTTTTGCCGCGAACGAGCCCCTCGCTGTTCGCCTGGAAAACATCAGCTTTCGTTACCATTCGGATCATCCGCCAATCATTGACGGCTTCAATCTCGACATCGCCGGCGGCGAGCACGTGGCATTGCTTGGCGCCAGCGGTACCGGCAAATCAACCTTGTTGTCACTGATTGCTGGTCTCGCACCCTGCGATGAAGGCCGGGTTTTGATTGACGGCGCAGCGGCAGATCGCAGCAAATTGGGCTGGATCGGCCAAAGGCCGCATATTTTCTCGGGTACCGTTGTCGGCAATATTGCGCTCGGTCGAGCCGGTATCACGGAGACGGAAATCTCTAAGGCGCTCGAACTCGCCAAGCTTGGCAATGTCGCGAAAGCCTATGGACATCGCCCCCTTGGAGAGGGCGGAATCGGTTTCTCAGGAGGTGAGGCGTTGCGCCTTGCAATCGCGCGGGCTGCCTGCGACCGCGAGATCCGCATCATCCTTGCCGATGAGCCGACCGCCCATCTCGATGCCGAGACCGCTTTCGAGATCACCGAGAGCCTGCTTGCTCTCGCGGAGGGCCGCACGCTGATTGTCGCAACACACGACCCGCTGCTCGCCGCACGGATGAACCGCACCATTCGCCTCGGTGCCGAACGTCTTCTGGAGGCTGCTGAGTAATGATCTCCTTCCGCAAAGATATCAAGCCGATCCTGCACCTGTTCATGCAAACGCGCCGTAGGGAATTGTTGCTCGGCGCAGCATTGTCGGCGGCGACCGTCATGGCCGGCATTGCCCTTCTCGGCCTGTCGGGCTGGTTCATCACGGCAACCGCGCTGGCGGGCCTTTCCGCAGCGACCGTAGCCGCCTTTGACGTCTTTGCGCCATCGGCCGGCATCCGTTTCCTTGCGCTTCTGCGCACCGCTGCGCGCTATGGCGAAAGACTGGCGACCCACAATGCGGCGCTCGCCGTGCTCGCCGCACTTCGCGAGCGCCTGTTCCGCGGCTGGGCCTTGCCCGGTGCGGCGCGTACACTTCGCAATCGGCCGGCTCGGCTGCTTTTCCGGCTAACGGCCGATGTCGACGCGCTGGATTCACTTTATCTTCGCATTCTTGTGCCAGCAGCCGTAGCAGTTGGCACGGCACTTGTTGTCAGCGTGACACTTGGCTTGATGCATCCGCTGTTCGGCCTGCTCTTTGGCCTTTGCCTCCTTCTGGTAGGACTTGGTCTGCCGCTCGTCGCCAGCCGCCTGGCGCTGAACGAGGCGCGCCGCCGCGCCTACGGCATCGAAACCATCCGGTCGCGGACCATCGATCTCGTTGCCGGCCAAACCGATCTCTTGATGGCCAACCGCCTTGACGCGCAACAGCAGGCAATCGCCGTTGCGGATATCTATACCGCAAGGGCCGACAATCGGTTGAATCGGATTGAGACCGGAGTGACCTTCAGCTTCGGCCTCTTTTCCACCGCCATGCTGGTCGCGGCATTGCTGACATCGGCGAGGCTGATGCAGGCCGGCTTGATCACCGCACCCGTTGCCGCGCTCGCTGTGCTCGTCGTCTTTGCCGCAACGGAGCCCTTTGCCGCATTGCGCCGTGGCTCGATGGAATTCGGCAGGACGATGCTGGCAGCCAGACGCATCGGTCCACGCCTTTCGCCCGTTGAAGCCGATTTCGCTCCAAAGGCCCCGGCTCATGAACTTGCCTTCGCACTTCAGAATGTCACTGTCGCTCATGACGGGGCGGCACTGCCGGCATTGCAGGACGTGACGCTCGAACTTCGCCGCGGCGAGCGCATTGCCGTCATCGGCAGCAGTGGCGCCGGCAAATCAACGCTGCTTTCCCTGCTTTCTGGAGAATTGCCGCCCGCCGACGGCATGGTAGCGTCGCTGGACGCAACTTCGCTCACGCAGCGCACCGAGCTTTTCCAGGATACGCTGCGCGGCAACCTGATGCTTGCCGCGCCCGATGCCGATGACGATCGTCTGCACGATGCGCTCGCCGCCGCCGGCTTGCTTGCCGATGTTAAGGCACTGCCAGCAGGTCTTAATACGCGGCTCGGCGAAGGCGGCATGGGGCTTTCAGGCGGCCAATCGCGGCGGCTGGCGCTAGCGCGCCTCTTCCTGCGCGATACGCCGATCTGGCTGCTCGACGAGCCAACCGAGGGGCTTGATGGCGACACGGCGCGGGACGTGCTTCATCGCCTCGCGCTGAGAGCCAAGGGCCGCGCACTTGTCATTGCCACGCATATTCGCCGTGAAGCGGCACTCGCAGACGGCATCGCCGTCATCGCGGACGGCCGCATTAAAGAAATTTCGCGCCGTGGAGAGGCGGCGTTCGAAAAGGCGCTCGATCGGCTTCGGCCGGATTGAGCAATAGGCATGCCCCGCTTGGCCGGCCGGCCATGCGGAAACTCTTGATACCGCGTGGGACCGTGGGAGAAAGACAATGGAATTAGACATCGTTGCGCTATCGCGCTTCCAATTCGCGCTGACTGCGCTTTATCACTTCCTGTTCGTGCCCTTGACACTCGGCCTTTCCGTGCTGCTCGCCATCATGGAGACGACCTATGTCATGACCGGCCGCCAGATCTGGCGGCAAATGACGAAATTCTGGGGCACGCTCTTCGGCATCAACTTCGTGCTGGGCGTCGCAACCGGCATTGTCATGGAATTCCAGTTCGGCATGAACTGGAGCTATTACAGCTATTATGTCGGAGATATCTTCGGCGCGCCGCTCGCCATCGAGGGCTTGATGGCCTTCTTTCTCGAAGCGACTTTCGTCGGTCTTTTCTTTTTCGGTTGGGACAGGCTGTCGAAGGTCGGCCACCTCATCGCCACCTGGGCCGTCGCGCTCGGCTCCAATTTCTCGGCACTCTGGATTCTGGTCGCCAACGGCTGGATGCAAAACCCCGTCGGTTCGGCGCTCAATCCGCAGACGATGCGCATGGAGATAACAAGCTTCTTTGACGTTGTCTTCAATCCGGTCGCCCAGGCGAAGTTCGTCCATACGGTTTCGGCCGGCTATGTCTGCGCCTCGATCTTCGTGCTCGGCGTTTCGGCCTGGTACATGCTGAAGGGCAGGCACATCGAGCTCGCCAAGCGCTCGATGACGGTCGCGGCATCCTTCGGTCTCGCCTCGGCTCTGTCGGTAGTCGTGCTCGGTGACGAGAGCGGTTATCTCACCACCGAGAACCAGAAGATGAAGCTCGCCGCGATCGAAGCCATGTGGGAGACGGAACCGGCCCCGGCTGCCTTCACTGCCTTTGGCTTTCCGGACCAGCAAGCACGCGAGACGCATTTCGCCGTGCGTATTCCCTGGGTCATGGGCCTCATCGGTACACGTTCGCTGACGACGGAAATTCCCGGCATCGACCAGTTGGAACAGCAGGCTGAAACTCGGATCCGCGACGGGATCAAGGCCTATGACGCGCTGATGCAGATCCGCTCCGCACCGGCCGTGGATCAGGTCGCCGAGCAGGTCCGTACGTCGTTCGAGGACCTCGGCCACGACCTTGGTTATGCCCTGCTCCTGAAGCGCTATATCGACGATCCGAGGCAGGCGACCGGCGAACAGATCGCCCAGGCCGCGCGTGACACAATCCCGCATGTACCGACGCTCTTCTGGTCGTTCCGAATCATGGTCGGTCTCGGTATGTTGTTCATTGTCCTGACGGCAACCTTCTTCTGGCTGTCGGCCCGCCGGCATCTGGATAGATATCCGCTATTGCTGCGCATCGCAGTCTTCGCCATCCCGCTACCCTGGATTGCCATCGAGGCCGGCTGGGTGGTCGCCGAGATCGGCCGTCAGCCCTGGGTAATCGAAGGGGTGCTGCCGACGGCAGTCGCCGTTTCCAACCACGGCGCCTCAGCCGTGCTGCTCACCATCATCGGCTTTGCCGCGCTCTATACGACGCTGATCATCATCGAGATGAGCCTGATGCTCAAGGCGATCCACCAAGGGCCGGAACCCGACCATGAGCAGGAAGCTGAGCTCATTTCCGAAACCCTCGTTCCCGCCGCGGAGTGACCTGTCATGATCCTTCACGAACTCATCGACTATGAAACCCTGCGCATCATCTGGTGGGTGTTGCTCGGCGTACTGTTGATCGCCTTCGCCACCACAGATGGTTTCGACCTCGGCGTCGGAGCGCTGCTACCCTTCGTCGCCAAGAGCGATGCGGAGCGCCGTGTCGCCATCAACACGATCGGCGCTACCTGGGAAGGCAATCAGGTCTGGCTCATACTCGCCGGTGGCGCCATCTTCGCCGCCTGGCCGCCGCTCTATGCGGTTTCCTTCTCGGGCTTCTATCTGGCGATGTTTGCGATCCTTTTCGCACTCATCCTGCGCCCTGTTGGATTCAAGTACCGCTCAAAGCGCGACAGCGCCCGTTGGAGAGCCGGCTGGGACTGGGCGCTCTTCGTTGGCGGCTTCGTTCCCTCACTGATCTTCGGCGTTGCCGTCGGCAATGTGCTGGAGGGTGTTCCCTTCCGCTTCGGCGACGACATGCGGATCTTCTATGACGGCTCGTTCTTCGCGCTGCTGAACCCCTATGCCCTGCTCTGCGGCCTGTTATCCGTTGCAATGCTCATCATGCATGGCAGCGCCTGGCTGGTGCTGAAGGCAACGGGACAGGTTGCCGAGCGCGCACGCCGCTTTGGCAGCATCGCGGCCCTTGCCGTCATCGTGCTGTTTGCGCTCGGCGGAGTGTTCCTGTGGATGGGCGTGGTTGGCGGCTTCCGCATCACCAGCGATATCAGCCCGAGCGGCCCGTCGAACCCGCTATTGAAGACGGTAGCGCTGGAAACCGGTGGATGGCTTGCCAATTACCGTGCCCATCCCTGGATGATCATCGCTCCCGCCCTCGGCTTCCTGGGCGCGACGGCTACGCTCCTCGCCATGCAGACCCGTCGCGAGATCGCGGCCCTCCTCTTCAGCGATCTCTCGATCACAGGGATTATCTCGACGGTGGGTCTGTCGATGTTCCCATTCATCCTGCCCTCTTCACTCGATCCGAGGTCGAGCCTGACGGTCTGGGACGCGTCATCGAGCCACCTGACACTGTTCATCATGCTGGTGGCCACGCTCGTCTTCCTGCCGATCATCTTTTTCTATACCGCCTGGGTCTACAAGGTCTTGTGGGGCAAGGTGGATGAGAAGAGCGTCACAGACAAGAACAGTCACGCCTATTGAGGGGACAAAACGATGTGGTATTTCGCATGGATTCTCGGCCTGCCGCTGGCAGCCGCCTTCGCCGTTCTCAACGCCATGTGGTACGAGCTGGTGGATGACGAGGCCAAGAAAAAGGCGTCGGGCGAGCGCCGATAAATGTCTGAGGGCGCGGCTTGTACCGCGCCCTTTCTCTTTCGTCTCATCGCCGCCGATTTTTCAGCCAAGGCGGCTTTGCGACCGCTCTGCGAGTTCAACGATGATGCCGTCTGGATCTCGGACAAAGGCGATCCTGTTCAGCATCTCGGAATGGACGGCAAAGCGTGGCCGTTCTTTGATTTCAACGCCCACAGCTTCAAGTCGTGCAAAGATTTCCCCGACGTTCTCAAAATGGAAGGTGATGTGCTTGACGCCGGCGGTTCCATCGGGAACATCGACCGCTCTTGCGGCACCACCGAGCGGCGCGAAAAGCTCCAACATTCCGCCGCCGGCATCGAGGAAAGCGACCTGCATGCCGTCAGGCATCTGCTTGCGCAGCTGCAGTTTCAGCCCGAGCAGACCGCAATAGAATTCGATCGCGCGGTCCATATTGCTGACTGTCATGCCGATATGTTCGAACGATTTCAGCACTTTCGTCTCACGCGCTGGCGGCAGACCGTCGAGCTTCTTCCGGAAGCCAGGAGGCATAGAGCGAATGATCGGCGGTGATCGGCATCGGCGTCGGCCGGCCGGTTCGTTGCGAATGATAGGCAGCGGTTACCAGCTCCAGCGAATTGCGGGCGTCCTGCAGGGTCACCGGCGGATCCCGGTCCTCGATAATCGCTCGGTGAAAGAGCTCGAATTGACGCGTATAGCCGTCTTCCTTGACCTCGTAGCCGGCAAGTGCGGCATCGACGTGGGCCTGATGTTCTTCGGTTCCGGCGATGAAAGTCCAGGGATCGCGGCCCATCGTATAGGGCTCCAGAATGCTTTCAGCGACCAGATTGCTGAAACAGAAGCGCAGCCTGGAAATCTCCTTGCGGGAACCGAGCGTCATCGAAAGCGTGGCGAGCGAGCCATTCTTCATCTTCACCGACAGCGAAGCGGTGTCTTCGACCTCGATCGGGTTGACCAGTGTGGCGCCATAGGAAAACACCTCGGCGCAAGGGCCGTGCACATAGTTCAGCATGTCATGAGCATGAATCGCGTGGCCGAGCAGACCGCCCCCGAGCTCGGTCGCCCATTTGCCGCGCCAGGGTACGGCATAATAATCCGAACCGCGCCACCAGTGCGTTTCGATGGTTGTCAGAAACGGCTTACCGGCAAGGCCGCGTTCGATCAACAGCTTCAGTTTCTGCAGGCCGGTGCCATAGCGATACTGAAAGATCGGCATCAGCTTGCGCCCGTTCGAGCGCGCAAGGATCTTTTCCATCTCGTCGACCTCGGCAATCGAACCGAAGAGCGGCTTTTCGCAGATTACATGCTTGCCACTCTCGATCGCCTTCTTGCAGAGCTCGAAATGCGAGCTCGGCGGCGTGGCGATATCGATGATGTCGAGATCGTCGCGGGCAAAGAGCGAATTTGTGTCCTGCGTATATTCGGGGATCTTGTGCTCCTCGCAGAGCGGCTGGCCACGATCCGCATCGAGAGAGCAGAGAACGGGAACCTCGAAGAGATCGCTGTTCCAACGAAAACCTATCAGATGCCGTTCGGCAATGCCTGCGCCGAGAACGCCGACGCGCAGTTTCCGTGTCATGATGTTTTCCTTCAGCGGGTACCGATGCGGGCGGCCTTCGTTTGCGCTTCGAGCGACAGGCGGCAGACCTCGTAGACGTGGTTCTGAGTCATCGCAGTTTCACTGCGGTCGCGCACGTCGGCGGCAAAGGCGTCGAAATAATCGAGCGTCTCGCTGCTGCAGTCGATATGCGTCATCTCCTTGCCGTTGACGAGGAAGAGATGATCCTTGCCCGGCCGGCCGGCGATATCGATATATTTGCGCAGCTCGATGTAGCCCTCGGTACCGAGGATGGTCAGGCGTCCGTCGCCCCATGTCGGCAGCGCCTCCGGCGTGAACCAGTCGACGCGGATATAACCTGTTGCCTTCTCGGAACGCAGCAGCACTTCACCGAAATCCTGGAAGGCAGGCTTTTCCGGCATGCCGAAATTGCCGACCGAGCTTGCGACCACCTCGCCCGTCGTCGAGCCGGTGTAGAACAGGAACTGATCGACCTGATGCGAGGCGATATCGACGATGATGCCGCCGAAGGCTTCCGGGTCGAAGAACCAGTCCGGCCGTGTCGGCAATTGCAGGCGGTGCGGCCCCATGCCGAGCGTCTGGATGACCTTGCCGATCGCGCCTTCCTTGATGAGCTTGCCGGCTTTGACGGCAGAGCGAACGCAATGGCGCTCGGAAAAGCAGATGGAGAAGATCTTGCCGGTCTCGGCAACGGTATGCTTGACCTCTTCAAGCTGGGCGAAAGTCGTCACACCCGGCTTGTCGGTCATGACATCTTTGCCAGCCTTCATGGCGCGGATGGCAAGGCCTGCGCGGTCGCGCGGAATAGCGGCAATGCAGATGACGTCGATCGAGGGATCGGCGAAAATCTTTTCCCGGTCGATCTGCGGCGCATCCGGATAAGTCTTCTCGAACATCTCACGGATCGCAGGTACCGTGGTCTGCGGGCAGTAGCCGACGAATTCGGCGCCTGCCGCCAGCAGCCCCTTCACATGATCGAACGTGTGCCCATGGTCGATCCCGACGACGGCAAATCTCAGCATTGCACTATTGTCCTCTCGGGGAAAATTCGAAGGTCGGCATTGCCGACCCTCCTCCATGGTGCAAAACAGATAACGAAAGAGAGGTCCTGTCAAGGCGAGATCGATGGCAAAAGAGCTTTGCCATACTGGTAAATATATGAAACAGAAAGGTTATTTTGTATCTAAATAGTTATAAGTTATGAGAAAATGCCGCTTTAGCATTCCGTTGCTTCAGCTCGGTACAACGCGAGCACGAGCCGCTTTCCACCTGTCGAGACTTGCCCTTGTTAGATGAATGTGCTCGATTTCTGGGAGCCGTCAGGTAGGAGGACGGCAGCCATCCCTTTCTGCACGAGCGCTCCCCGCTCCGCCATTGACGGAAGATCACCATGTCCCAATCCCCTCTCGATGCTGCCGCTGCGGGCGGCCTGTTTGTCGGTCGCGTCTGGAACCCGGAAGTCTCCGGTCCGAGCATCGTGACGCTGCGCAATGGCGCCCTCATCGACATCACCTCTTCGGCGGCACCGACCCTAAGCGCGCTGCTCGAGCGTGCCGATGCGGCGCAATTTGTCCGAGCCGCAAGCGGCAAGTCGCTCGGTACGCTGGTGGAGATCGCAGCAAATAGCACTGGCAAGCCGGATGCGAGCAAAACCTATCTTCTCGCCCCTGCCGATCTGCAGGCGATCAAGGCCTGCGGCGTGACCTTTGCCCAATCGATGATCGAGCGCGTCATCGAGGAAAAAGCAGCCGGTAATCCCGACCGTGCCGCCGCTATTCGCGAACGCGTCAGCATCCTGATCGGCGGCAGTCTGACCAATATCAAGGCCGGGTCGCCCGAGGCCGGCACGGTCAAGCAGGCGCTGATCGAGGAAGGAATCTGGTCGCAATATCTTGAGGTCGGCATCGGCCCGGATGCAGAGGTTTTCACCAAGTCGCCGGTTCTCTCATCCGTCGGCTGGGGCTCGGATGTTGGCCTTCACCCGATCTCAACCTGGAACAATCCGGAGCCGGAGATCGTGCTGGCGGTCAACAGCCGCGGCGAGATCAAGGGTGCAACACTCGGCAATGACGTGAACTTGCGCGATGTCGAGGGACGTTCGGCGCTACTGCTTGGCAAGGCTAAGGACAACAATGCCTCGTGCTCCATCGGCCCCTTCATCCGCCTGTTCGACGCGACCTACGGTCTCGACGATGTGCGCAGGGCCGAGCTCGACCTTAAGGTCACTGGCGAAGATGGCTTCGTGCTGCACGGCAAGAGCTCCATGTCGCAGATCAGCCGCGACCCGACCGATCTCGTCAGGCAGACGGTCGGCGCCCATCACCAGTATCCGGATGGATTCATGCTATTTCTCGGCACGCTCTTTGCGCCAACACAGGATCGCGATGCCAAGAACCAGGGCTTTACCCACAAGATCGGCGATGTCGTGGAAATCTCCTCAGCCGGCCTCGGCGCGCTGGTCAATACGGTCCGGCTTTCAACCGAATGCCCGCCCTGGACCTTCGGGATCTCGGCGCTGATGAGCAACCTTGCCAAGCGCGGATTGCTTTAAGC
Source organism: Rhizobium sp. BK650 (assembly GCF_014195325.1). Taxonomy (GTDB): domain Bacteria; phylum Pseudomonadota; class Alphaproteobacteria; order Rhizobiales; family Rhizobiaceae; genus Rhizobium. Next base: position 294,988 of record NZ_JACIBK010000005.1, read on the forward strand.
TACTGGTTTCGCCTGATGCCCTGCAGGAGGTCGAGGACGGAGTTTGCGGCCTCCAATACGTTGGTTCCCGGGCCAAAGACGGCGGCAACACCGTGTTCGTGCAGGAACTCGTAGTCCTGCCGGGGGATGACGCCACCACAGACGACGATAATATCGCCACCGCCCTGCTCTTTCAGCCGATCTATCAACTGCGGCAACAGTGTGCGATGACCAGCCGCCAGCGACGAGACGCCAACCACGTTCACCCTCTCGCTGAGCGCCATGCTGGCCGCCTCTTCGGGCGTCTGGAACAAAGGGCCGGTGAGAACGTCAAAGCCGACATCGCCGAAGGCCGATGCGATCACCTTGGCGCCGCGATCGTGTCCGTCCTGGCCGAGCTTGGCGACCATGATCTTCGGCTTGCGGCCCATAGCCTCGGTCACATCCGCCATGCGACCCCTCAAAACGTCGAGCTCGGGCTCGTCCTCATATGCGCTTCCGTAAATACCGCGGATAACCTTGGGTGTGGCCAAATGATCGCCGAAGACTTCGCGCATCGCATCGGAGATTTCACCGACGGTAGCGCGAACACGGGCCGCTTCGACGGCAGCGGCGAGCAAGTTGCCATTGCCGCTGCGGGCAACGGCAGAAAGCGCCGCAAGCGCCTCCCTAACCTTCACGATATCGCGACGGCGCTTGGTCTCCTCGATCCGGCGGATCTGCGCGGCGCGAACCGCGCTGTTGTCAATCTCGAGAATCTCGATCGGCTGCTCGGCCTCCAGCCGGTACTTGTTGACGCCGACGATGATTTCCTCGCCCTTGTCGACGGCAGCCTGACGGCGAGCGGCAGCCTCCTCGATAAGCCGCTTCGGCAGGCCTTCGTTAACGGCTTTCGTCATGCCACCGAGCGCCTCAACCTCCTCGATCAATGCCCAGGCCTTGTCGGCCAGTTCCTTCGTCAGGCTCTCCACATAGTAAGAGCCAGCGAGCGGATCGACGACCTTGGTGACACCCGTCTCGTGCTGCAGGATGAGCTGGGTGTTGCGGGCGATGCGGGCTGAAAATTCCGTCGGCAAGGCGATCGCCTCGTCGAAGGAATTGGTATGCAGCGATTGTGTGCCGCCGAGCACGGCCGACATCGCCTCGAAGGCGGTGCGGATGATGTTGTTATAGGGATCCTGTTCCTGCAGGGAGACGCCCGATGTCTGGCAATGGGTTCGCAGCATCAGCGAGGAGGCCTTCTTCGGCTGGAATTCCTCCATGATGCGGGTCCAGAGCAAGCGCGCGGCGCGGAGCTTGGCCGCTTCCATGAAGAAGTTCATGCCGATCGCAAAGAAAAAAGAAAGCCGGCCGGCGAAATCATCGACGTTCAGGCCCTTGGCGATTGCCGCACGCACATATTCGCGCCCATCGGCCAGCGTGAAGGCAAGTTCCTGGACAAGCGTCGCACCGGCCTCCTGCATGTGGTAGCCGGAGATCGAGATCGAATTGAATTTCGGCATCTCCTTTGCCGTATATTCGATGATATCGGCAACGATGCGCATCGAGGGCTCGGGCGGGTAGATATAGGTGTTGCGGACCATGAACTCCTTGAGGATGTCGTTCTGGATGGTCCCCGAAAGCTCCGCCTTCGAAACACCCTGCTCCTCACCGGCGACAATGAAACTCGCCAGAATCGGGATCACGGCGCCGTTCATCGTCATGGAGACGGACATGTCCTGCAGCGGAATGCCGTCGAAGAGGATCTTCATGTCCTCGACACTGTCGATCGCGACACCCGCCTTACCGACATCGCCGACGACCCGCGGATGGTCGCTGTCGTAGCCGCGGTGGGTTGCAAGGTCGAAGGCGACGGAAAGACCCTTTTGGCCGGCGGCGAGATTACGCCGATAGAAGGCGTTGGATTCCTCGGCGGTCGAGAAGCCCGCATATTGTCGGATCGTCCAGGGCCGACCGGCATACATGGTGGCGCGCGGACCACGGGTGAAGGGTGCAAATCCAGGCCAGCCGTCGACATCGACGCCATTAAGATCGGCTGCCGTATAGAGCGGTTTGACGTCGATACCTTCTGGCGTGTGCCAGGTCAGCGTTTCCGGCGCCGCACGCAGCTCCTTTTCTGCCAGTGCCTCCCAGTCCGACAGCGTCTTCTTCGTCATATCATCCTCCGGCATTGTCCGCGAACCACGCTATCACCTCGCGGTTACGCAGCGCGATAGAGCCTTAGGATAATTTGATCGGTGAGGCGATGATAGGCCTTCAACGATGAGCAGCCCAGGGCACGACGAGCCGCTCGATCAATCGCGCCAGCAGTTCCAGCAGGAAAGCGATCGCGGCAATGACAATGATGCCGCCGATGACGATATCCGTCACCAGGAACTGCGCCGCCGACTGAATCATGAAGCCGAGGCCCTGGCTTGCGGCCACTAATTCGGCTGCAACGAGCGTTGACCACCCGGCGCCGAGTGCGATCCGCGTGCCCGTCAGGATCGACGGAATGGCGCCTGGAAGGATGACATGCAGCAGTACCTGCAGCCGGCTTGCGCCGAAGGCGCGGGCGGCGTTGACGAAATCGGCCGGTGCGGATTTGACCCCCGATGCAGTCGACAGGATGATCGGCGGCAGCATGGCGAGCGATATAACCGTAACCTTCGAGGCCTCTCCAATTCCAACCCAGATGATGATCAGGGGCAGATAGGCAAGTGGGGGCAAAGGACGCAAGAATTCGACGATCGGATCGAGCGTTCCCTTGCCGATGCGGCTCGTGGCAATCGCAAGACCGGCGGGCACGCCAATGAGAAGCGACACAGCAAGGGCTGCAAAGATACGCAGCAGGCTTGCCAGGGTGTGCTCGGCAAGCGTGGAATCGACAAAGCCATTGACTGCCACATTGGCAAGCGATTTTGCGACAACAAGCGGCGACGGCAGGAAAACCGGCGAGACGGCGCCATAGGCTGAAGCAAGGCTCCAGCCGGCGATGACAATGGCAATCGTCGCAAGCGAGATCAGCAGCGTGCCGCGGCCTTTCGATCGCCATTCTGGCTGTTGCTCCGATACTGCAGTCGCCAGTGTTTCGGCTTCGACGCTCATGCGGCAATCTCCTCTTCATCCGCGTGGATGAGCGCCGTCAACTCATCATGCAGGCTCTTGAAGGTTGAGAGCGCCTTGATGTCTTTCACGCTTTCGCCGCCGAGAAGCGCCCTGCCGAACTCGGTTCTGATGTCGGCCACCACGCGACCGGGATTGGGCGCCAGCACGACGACGCGCGTGGCCAGCAACAGGGCCTCGTCGAGGCTGTGGGTGATTAGCAATGCGCCCGTTTTGCTTTCGACCCAGACATCGAGCAGAAATTTCTGCATACGGCTGCGGGTCAGCGCATCGAGCGCGCCGAGCGGCTCGTCGAGCAGAAGGAAACGCGGACCGGAGGCAAGGGCACGGGCGATACCGACACGCTGACGCATGCCGCCGGAAAGCTCCCAGATATTCTTATGGGCTGAACCATCGAGGCCGACCTTGGCAAGCAGCGCCTCTGCACGACGCTGTCTTTCGGCCCTGGCAACCTTCCGGAGCTTCAGAGGGAAGGCAACGTTCCCGGCAGCTGTCAGCCAGGGATAGAGCGCGTCGTCCTGAAAGACGACGGCGCGGTCCGCGCCCGGGCCGTCGACTTCCCGTCCGTCGACCAGCACACGGCCTTCGCTGGGCTCAGTGAAACCTGCAGCGAGATTGAGAAGGCTGGTCTTGCCGGAGCCCGAACGGCCGATGACGACGACGAATTCGTCCGAGGCGATATGCAGGTTGATGTTATCGAGCACCCGCCTTTTGCGACGGCTGCCCGCCTCGACGTAATCGAGCGATAGGGATTGCAGAGAAAGTATGCTCATGAGCGTCGCCTGTTTGAAAACCGGCGCAGCCGAAGCTGCGCCGGGACCCTTGGGAGGATCAGAGACCTGCTTTGGCGGCTTCCTTGACAAAGCGGTCGGAAACATAGGGACTGTAGTCCTTCAGAACGGAGGGGATCTTACCCTGCTCCAGAAGGAAGGCGGAGGTTTCGGCAACTGCCTTTGTCGTACCGCCGCCGAGAAGCTCGCCGCTTGCCTGCTCCTTCAGGCTCGGGAAGGTGTAGCCCTTGAGAAGAGCTGGCACTTCGTCGACTTTGGCGCCTGTCAGCTTGGCGATCTTCTCAGCTTCCGGCGAGGTCGCGTTCCAGCTATCCGGATTGGCGAGATAGGAGGCGTAAGCCGCACCCGTCACCTTCACGAAGCCGGTGACGACTTCCGGATGGGCTTCGGCAAATTTCTTGCTGACGATCCAGGCGTCGAAAGTCGGGCCGCCCCACTTGGCGACGTCGGCGGACGTCGCCAACACGCTGCCGCTCTTCTTGAGCTGCGCCAGGACCGGATCCCAGACGTAGGCGCCGTCGATATCACCACGCTCCCAGGCAGCGGCAATTTCCGGCGGGCGCAGGTTGAGGATCTGCACCGACTTCGGATCGACCTTCCAATGTTTCAGCGCCGTCAGCAGGCTATAATGCGCGGTCGAGACGAAGGGGGTCGCGATCTTCTTGCCCTTCAGATCCTCCGGCTTGGCGATATTCTTGACAGCAAGCGCTTCGGCATCGCTGATCAGGCCGACCACATAGATCGTCTCGATCGGCAGTTCGCGACTGGCGGCAGCGGCAAGCGGCGACGAGCCGACATAGCCGATATCGATGGAACCGGAAGCGATGGCAGCGATGACATCGGCACCGCTGTCGAATTTCTGCCAATGGATCTTGGCACCGGTTTCCTTCTCATAGGTCCCATCAGCCTGTGGCACGCGCGACGGCTCGACGATCGGCTGGTAGCCGATATTGAGGGTGAGATCGGCAGCGTGGGCAGCATAGGTGGTGAAGGTGAGGACAGCGGCGGCTGCCGTGCCCAACAGGTTGCGTCGGTTGATTTTCATATCCCTCTCCCGCAATGTTCAACATCATTCCGCCTCGGGAATGTTGGTAGATCATTGTGAAATTCATAGATTTTATAGAGATAGAAAATTTCCGGAATCGGGCATGAGGGATAAATTGCTTCTAATTTGTGCGGAAGAAGCGGTGGTTTCCCGATTCACCCGACGATTCCAGCAAACGAACGGCAAAAATTTTCAGGACAGTATCGGATGAAGAAAATGCAGATCTACGCCTTCGACATGAACTGCGTCGGTCACATAAACCATGGCATGTGGACGCATCCGCGCGATCGCTCGGTCAATTATACCGACCTTGATTACTGGGCGGAATTTGCGCGCACCGCCGAACGCGGAAAATTGGACGGCATATTTCTTGCCGATATTGTCGGCGTATACGATGTCTATAAGAATAGCCCGGCCCCGGTCGTCGAGACGGGCGCGCAGATCCCTGTCAATGATCCGCTGATGCCGATTTCGGCCATGGCTTTCGTTACGAAGCATCTCGGCTTTGGTGTCACTGTCAATACGACCTTCGAACCTCCGTTCCTGCTGGCGCGGCGCATGTCGACACTCGATCATTTGACCAAGGGACGCATCGGCTGGAATGTCGTGACCGGCTATCTCGACAGTGCCGCCCGCAGCATGGGCTTCGACAAGCTGCCGGAACATGATGTGCGTTATGATGCCGCCGAGGAATATCTTGAGATCCTCTACAAGCTCTGGGAGGGAAGCTGGGACGACGACGCAGTGCTGCGCGACAGGGAGCGGGGCATCTTTGCCGATGCGAAGAAGGTGCGTGCCGTCAGCCACAACGGCCGATTTTACCAGATGGAGGGCATCCATCTTGCCGAACCCTCGCCGCAGCGCACGCCGCTGCTCTTCCAGGCCGGCGCATCCGCGCGCGGGCAGGATTTTGCCGCCCGCCATGCCGAATGCGTCTTCATTGCCGGGCCGACGCCACAATCGGCGCGCCCGACCGTCGATGCGCTTCGCGCCAAAACCCAGGCAAATGGCCGCGGCGCTGACGCGATCAAGATCCTGAGCCTGATCACCGTTGTTGTCGCAGAAACCGAAGCCCGGGCACACGAGAAGCTTGAGGACTATCGCCGGCATGCAAGTGTCGAGGCCTCGCTCGCCCATTATTCCGCCTCCGTCGGCGTCGACTTTTCGAAATATGGGCTTGATGATGTAATCGATCAGAGCTCGACCAACGCCAATCAGTCGGCACTGGCGGCGATCACCACGCAGGCGGCAAAGCCGCTCACCAAGCGGCAGATCATCGATCAGATGGTGCTCGGCAGCCGCATGAAGCCGATTATCGGCTCACCGGAACAGGTCACCGATACTCTGCAGTGCTGGATCGAAGAGGGTGGCATTGACGGCTTCAATCTGGCGCGCACCGTGGCGCCAGAAAGCCTCAACGACTTTATCGATCTCGTCGTGCCGGTGCTCCAAGAACGCGGTCTGTTCAAGGCCGATTATGCGGAAGGACCGCTGCGCCGGAAATTGTTCGGCGGCAACGGCCTGCTACCCGCCAGCCATCCCGCCGCGCAGTTCAGATCTCAGCGATGATCCACGCGGGCGACCAGCCGGTCGCCCAACCACTGGATGCCGCAGACCAGGACGATGAGCACAACCACGACCGCGATCATCACATTGGTCTCGAAACGCTGATAGCCATAACGGATGGCAAGGTCACCGAGACCGCCGGCACCGATTGCGCCGGCCATGGCGGATGCGCCGATCAGCGTTACCAGCGTAACGGTGAAGCCGGCGACGATGCCTGGCAGTGCCTCAGGAACCAGAACCTCGCGGATGATCGTCCAACGATTTCCGCCCATGGCGCGGACCGCATCGATCAGGCCACGATCGACCTCGCGCAGGGAGACTTCGGCGATACGCGCATAATAGGGCGTGGCGGCGATGGCAAGCGGGACGATGGCTGCCCAGGTGCCGATCGCCGTGCCGACGATCAATCGCGTCAGCGGGATCAACGCCACCAGAAGAATGATGAACGGCACCGAGCGAAAGCCGTTGATGACAGAGCCGAGGATGCGGTTGATCCAAGAATTTTCGGCAATGCCGCCCCGGTTCGTCAGCACCAATGCCAGTCCAAGCGGCAAGCCGGCAACAAGCGAGATGACGCCGGAGGCCGCCGTCATCAGCACCGTCTCCCATAGAGAGCGCAACAGCAGATTAATCATGATCGGTGTCATAACCAAGCACCTCCACCCGGGCGGACCGGGCCTTTAGAAATTGTTCGACCTTTGCGGCAAGGGTCGCATCGCGTGCCGGAACGGCAATGAAGAACCGCGCCACCGGCTGGTTCTGGATATGATCGATGCCGCCATGCACCAGCCGGAAGGAGTGTGGCAGTGCAGCCGACAGATCGGCAAAGAGTGCGCCCTGCGCCTGCGGACCGGAAAGATCGACGCTGAGGATCGCTTCCGTACCGCCGGCCTGTGACAGGCGCGCGGCAATATGCTCTGGCAACTGCGGACGGATGCCGCCGAGAAGGCTCTTGGTGATCGTCGCCTGCGGATTACCGAAGACCGACCACACCTGGCCCTCTTCGACGATACGGCCTGCATCGATGACCGCGACGCGATCGGCTATGCCGCGCACCACTTCCATTTCGTGAGTGATCAGCAGGATCGTCAGCCCGAGCTTACGATTAATGTCCTTCAGAAGAGCAAGGATCGAGCGGGTGGTTTCCGGATCAAGCGCCGATGTCGCTTCGTCGGAGAGCAGCAGAGCCGGGCGGGCGGCAAGCGCGCGGGCAATCCCGACACGCTGCTTCTGACCGCCTGAGAGTGACGACGGGTAGGCTTTGGCCTTGTCGGAAAGGCCGACAAGTTCCAAGAGCTCATGCGCCCGCTTCAACCGCTCGGCCTTGGCGACCCCTTCGATTTTCAACGGCAGTGCAACATTCTCTTCGACGGTCTTGGCCGACAGAAGATTGAAATGCTGGAAAATCATCCCGATACGACGACGCAACGGCTGGAGATCCTGTTCGGCAAGTCCGACGATGTTGCGGCCCTCTATGACGATCTCGCCGCTATCGGCACGCTCCAGACCGTTCAGGCAGCGGATCAGCGTCGATTTGCCGGCGCCGCTGCGGCCGATAATGCCGAGGATTTCACCTTTCTTCACACTCAGTGAAATGCCGTCGAGCGCGGGTGTGGCGCCGAACCTTCGCCTGACATTCGTCAGCCGCACCACCTCTTCGGCGTCTGCGGGTCGCGTCTTGATCCCCGAAGCAGAGACAATTGAATTCATGCTCGTTCCTTCACAAACGCTGAAGGCGGCCCCGGCAAAGGCCCGGACCGCCTCATTTTTCGCGCCCCGTAGAGCGCGTCTAAATCAATATGCGCTAAGGCCGGTGCCCTTGTAGACCTTATCGAACGCGGCCTTTACCGTATCGTTCTGATAGGAGGATACCAGGGTCTTCACCCAGTCGGCATTCTTGTTCTCTTCTTTCACCGCAATGAAGTTGCGATAGGGGTTGTCGGCGATCGGCTCCTGCGCGATGCGTTCTGCCGGCGAGAGACCGCTCTTCAGCGCCCAGTCGGTGTTGACGACGCCGGCGTCGAGGTCATCGATCGAGCGGCCGACGATTCCGGCATCCAGCTCCTTGATCTCGATATTTTTCGGGTTTGCGGCGACATCGGCAATCGTTGCAAGAATACCTGTGCCGTCCTTAAGCTTAATCAAGCCCTCGTTCTGCAGAACGCGAAGGGCGCGGCCTTCGTTGGACGGATCGTTGGGCACACCGATCACCGCGCCCTCAGGCAGCTCGGCGACAGACTTGTGCTTCTTGCTGTAAAGGCCAATCGGCCATACGCCGGTATAGCCGACCCGGACGATGTGGTAACCGTTCTGCTTGATCTGGTTGTCGAGATAAGGCTGGTGCTGGAAGGCATTGGCGTCGATTTCGCCGCGCTCCAGCGCTTCGTTCGGCTGAGTATAGTCGTTGAAGGTGACCGTCTCAATCTTGAGGCCCTTCTTGGCAGCTTCGCTGGCCACGACCCGCCACACATCCTCGTCCTCGCCGCTCATGATGCCGACCTTGATCGACTTGTCTTCTGCAAAGGAGGGAGCAGGCGCGGCAAAGGCGAGGAGTGCGGCCGCAGAGGCGGCAACAGCGAGAGCCGCACGGCGCGAGAGAGAAATTGTGCTGAGATTGTTGTTCTTGGTCATTTTATATCCCGTCTGACTGAATGAGGCCGAGCGCCCCGAGCAGGCGGATAATTGCAAATGCGCTCATTGCGAGCGAAGCACGAACGTCCGATGTCCTGCCAGCGCCAGAAAAACTCTTGCCGCCTCGCCGATGTCGGCAGGATAAATTTCTATCAAATTTATGGATTAATGTCAGCGTAAAACAACCCTCAAACGAAAACGGCGCCCAATGGGCGCCGCGGTGATCGGTTGCGGGATCACATTCATTCCGCGGCAATCAGAGCAGGACTGATGGCCGGAAAGAAAGCGGAAAGCTCGGTGATGACTTCTCCGATGCGCTTCGAAAGCTGTTCGGAGGAAACGCGATAGTCGGTGAAATCGCGGTCGGAGGCATAGACGGCCGTCGGCAGCGTGTGGGCCATGAAGAAACCGAACAGCGGACGCAATTGGTGCTCCACCATCAGCGCATGACGATCGCCGCCGCCGGTCGCAGTGATGACGATCGGCTTGGCCCGCAGCTCATGCGGGTCGATAAGATCGATCAGATGCTTGAAGAGGCCCGGATAGCTGCCTTTGAAGGTCGGCGCGCCAATGACGAGGATGTCGGCGTTTGCGATATCTGCGATAATTTCCCGAGCGCGGTTGTCGAGGTCGTCGCGACGCAGCGCCTGACCAAGTGACGGTCCGACATCCGCCAGATCATAGATCGTGTTGTCGAAACCATATTTTTCGGCGGCGAGGCCGGCGATGTTCTCGACCAGCGCAAAGGTTTTCGAGGGACGATTGAAGCTGCCGGCAAGACCGATCAGTTTGGGTGCAGACATATGAATTCCTTCCACTATCGCGCCGTCAACGGCTCCATCATAAAGCGGATATTATCCATCAAAATAGTAGATTAAAGAAATGACTATTCGTCTTCGCCGGAGGCCGGAGAAAAAATGTTCATTCGGATGCAAGGTTGCGCCGCAAGCTTGCCCGGATTCCAAAGAGGCACCGAACGGCTTTTCGGTGCCTCTTTCAGAGCACAAAACTTAAACCGCTCGATGTTTTGGGATGCGCGGCAGAAAGATGGTGAACAAGCCGAGCAACGGCAAGTAAGAGCAGATACGATATACAAAGGCGATGCCGTGGGTGTCAGCAAACTCGCCAAGGAAGGCCGCACCGAGACCGCCTGCACCGAAGGCGAAGCCGAAGAAGACGCCGGCAATCAGGCCGACGCGCCCCGGCACCAGCTCCTGCGCGAAGACGACGATGGCGGAGAAGGCCGATGCGAAAACCAGGCCGATGACGACACTCAGCACGCCCGTCCAGAAGAGATTGGCATAGGGCAGCAGCAGTGCGAAGGGGATGACGCCGAGGATCGAGAACCAGATGACGAACCGGGCACCGAAACGATCGCCGATAGGTCCGCCGAGGAAGGTGCCGGCAGCAACGGATCCCATGAACAGGAAGAGCATGAGCTGCGCCTGCTGCACATCGAGCTGGAAGCGATCGATGACATAGAAAGTGAAATAGCTCGACACGCTTGCCATGTAGACGTTTTTCGTTGCAGTCAGCAGCACGAGAATGAGCAGAGCCCAGACCACCCTGCTTTGCGACAGCGGCAGCGTGCGGCTCGGCGCCGGCTTGCTGGCATTTTTGCGGCGGTGGCTCATGTACCATGTCCCGACCCAGCTCAGGACCAGCATGCCGATCATAGCGATGCCTGAGAGCCAGGAGACGCTGTGTTGACCGTTCGGCAATACGACGAAGGCCGCAAGCAGCGGACCGATCGCCTGGCCAGCATTACCGCCTACCTGGAAGAAGGACTGCGCAAAACCGTGGCGACCGCCGGAAGCAAGACGCGCGACGCGCGAGGATTCCGGATGAAAGACGGCCGAGCCGAAGCCAATGAGGCTTGCAGCAACCAGGAGCAGCTCGAAGCTGCCGGCATTGCCAAGCAGGATCAGTCCGCAGAACGTGCTGGCCATACCGACCGGCAACGAATAGGGCATCGGCCACCGGTCGGTGACGATACCGACAAGCGGCTGGAGCAGCGAGGCCGTAACCTGGAAGGTCATGGTGAGAAGGCCGATCTGTACGAAGTCGAGGTTGTAATTTGCCTTGAAGAGCGGATAGAGCGAGGCAAGCAGCGACTGCATGATATCATTGAGCATATGGCAGAAGCTGACTGCCACCAGGATGGACATTGCGGTCTTTTCGAAGCGGGGGGCGCTCTCGGCAACGGATGCCATGGATCTTCCTCCTGCGCGGCCTGAACCACATCGGGCCGTCGTCGGTTTTGTGTGGGCTGTTATTGAGGCGATCGGGGCTTGGGAAGAGAATTGTCAGCAGCGGTCGCTGAACAAGCATTTATCGTATGAGGAGAAACGATTACAGCCCAGTTTTAAACGGAGCGGTACGCATCACCGCGATTTATGCTTCCGATTTGGCATTTTGGCAGGTCACGCCACTCGCGCTCTTATGATCGCTTCGGGTGAAATGCTGCGCTATGCTGCAGTTCTCAGATCGCTAATATGCTATAAGACGAATCGTGGAAAAGCATTAAGATGCCGTCTATACGTCATCGGACTGAAAGCGAAAGAGACAGAAGGTAAGACATGAACGTCAAAACACCGAACGCGATTGATACCTATGTCGGCATGCGCATGCGCAAACGCAGGCAGCTTCTCGGCATGAGCCAGGAGCGGCTTGCCGAACAAATCGGTGTTACCTTCCAGCAGGTCCAGAAATACGAAAAGGGAATCAATCGCATCGGCGCAAGCCGTCTGCAGAAGATTGCCGACGTGCTGCGCATCTCACCGGCCTTCTTTTTCGAACAGGATGGGCCGGAGGCAGCGAGCTTTGCCGGCCTCGATCTTTCAGCCCCCGTTGATCCGGTCGCGGAATTTCTGCGATCGAAAGAGGGCCTCGTCCTCAACAGAGCCTTTGCGAAGATCGAGGACCAACGCATCCGCGAGACGATAATTTCGCTCGTCAAGGCGATGGCGCAGGCCGAAAGCAGCGATATTCCATTAGACCTGACAAGGGTGGAACCAGCCCCCCACACAGAGTGAGCGAGCCGCACTGAGGATGGGTTCGCTAGCGAGAAAGCGGCTGCCGCGTCATCCCAAGGTGGCAACGAGACAATATGCATGCAAGCTTAAATGTGCAATGCGTTGCCCAGGGCCTTGAGTGCCGCTTCCATAACCGCTTCGCTGCGGGTTGGGTGAGCGTGGATCGTGCCGGCAACATCTTCCAGCCGAGCACCCATTTCGATGGCAAGCGCAAAGGCGGCCGAAAGCTCGGACACACCCGCACCCACCGCCTGCAGGCCGAGAACGAGATTGGTATCGGCGCGCGCCACCACCCGCACAAACCCCTCCTCCGAAAGCATCGTCATCGCGCGTCCGTTGGCGCTGAAGGGAAATTGGCCCGTCCTGATGTCGTAGCCCTGCGCACGTGCCTCCGCCGGCGAGAGGCCGGCGCTGACAATTTCCGGATCGGTGAAGCAGATCGCTGGAATGCAGCGCTTGTCCCAGGCGCGTTTCTTGCCCGCAATGATTTCAGCGACCATCTCCCCTTGGGCGATCGCCCGATGCGCCAGCATCGGCTCGCCGGTGACGTCACCGATGGCGTAGACGCCGCGCATGGAGGTGCGACAACGATCGTCGATTCTGAGATAGGGACCGGCCCGATCGAGATCGAGCTCCTCGAGACCTGATCCGGCCGTTCTCGGACGGCGGCCCACGGTGACAAGAATGCGATCTGCAGCAAGTGTCTGCTGCCGGCCATCGGCCGTTTCTATCGATAACTCATCACCTCCATCGGAAAGGCCGAGCGCCTTAGCTCCGGTCAGCACACGGATGCCGCGCTCGCTCAATTTGCGTGTGACGGGCCGCACCAGGTCGGCATCATATTGCGGCAGCACCTGCTGCATCGCTTCGAGCAAAGTTACCTGCGATCCCATCTTCGCAAAAGCGGTGCCGAGCTCCAGCCCGATATAACCGCCGCCGACGACCATAAGGTTTTTCGGCACCTCTGCCAACGACAGCGCCTCGGTCGAGGAAATGACGCGGCCGCCAAAAGGCAGGTTCGGGAGCTCCACAGGGTGGGAACCTGTCGCAATCACCACCGTCTCGGCGCGGATGATCTGCTGGCCGGTCTCCGTTTCCACTTCCACGGTCTTGCCGTCCCGGAAGTGCGCGCGACCGTGCACGATCTTGACCCGCGCCCTTTGCAGCAGGCCGGAGACACCGCTGGTTAGCCGGCCGACGATGCCATCCTTCCAAGCGACTGTGCGGGCAAGGTCGATGGAGGCGCCTTCAACACGAATCCCCATCGGGTTCTTGCCGGCCAGCATCCTTTGGGCAGCATCGAATTCCTCCGCCGCATGGATCAGTGCCTTGGAGGGAATGCAGCCGACCGTCAGGCAGGTGCCGCCGGGCTTGCCGGCCTCGACGATGACGGTATCGATACCGAGCTGACCGGCACGGACGGCGCAGACATAACCACCCGGGCCGGCGCCAATGACGAGGAGCTTGCAGACAATCTCTTTCATGGCTCAGCCTTCGATGAAAATGAGCGCCGGCGTTTCGAGGAGCGTGCGGATACGTTGCACGAAGGTCGCCGCATCCCAGCCGTCGATGATGCGGTGATCGAAGCTGGAGGAGAGGTTCATCATCTTGCGCGGCACGAATTGCGTGCCGTCCCAGACCGGCCGCGTGGCGATCTTGTTGACGCCGATGATCGCCACTTCCGGGTGATTGATGACGGGCGTCGAGACGATGCCGCCGAGCGCCCCGAGCGAGCTGATGGTGATCGTCGAACCTGATAGTTCGTCACGCGTTGCCGTGCCCGAGCGTGCGGAATCGGCCAACCGGTTCATTTCAATGGCGCAGTCGAAGATGCCACGTGCTTCGGCATGCCGCACGACGGGTACCGTCAGGCCGGCCGGGGTCTGAGTTGCAATGCCGATATGCACGGCGCTGTAACGCGTGACGATGCCGGCATCGTCGTCAAATGTGGCGTTGACATTGGGCTGTTCGAAGATCGCCTTGACCAGAGCCCGCATCAGAAAGGGCAGGACCGTCAGCTTGGGATGATCGGGCTTGCGGTCGGCATTCATAGTGGCGCGCAGTTCCTCAAGCGCCGTCATATCCACCTCCTCCACATAGGTGATGTGGGGAATACGGGACGTGGCAACCACCATTTTCTCAGCGATGCGGCGGCGAAGGCCGGTGAGCTTGATCTCTTCGGTTGCCGTCTTCTTGGCCGGCCCGGTTCGTGCCGAAACGACGGCTGTACCCTGGTTCAGCAACTGTTCCACATCCTCACGCAGGATCCGTCCGGCCGGGCCCGTGCCCTGTACCTGACGCAGATCCACGCCGCTCTCACGCGCAAAGAGGCGGACGGACGGCGCTGCAAGCGGCTTTTGGAGAGGTGAGGTTGGGGGCGGGGTTGCGGACGCCGGGACCTTAGGTGCAGGTTCGGGTGCCTCCACTTTCTTCAGCTCGGCGGGCAGAGGCTGGGAAATCGCCGCAGGCTCGGTTGCATCGACCTCTCCCGATGTTTCGATGCGCACAAGCGGCGCCTTGACCGCGATGCGCTCACCGATCTCCCCAGCAAGCCAGGTCACGGTGCCGCTGACGGGTGACGGGATTTCCACAGTGGCCTTGTCGGTCATGACCGCGGCGATCACCATGTCCTCGCGCACCGGATCGCCGGTCTTAACATGCCATTCCACGAGTTCGGCCTCGGCGACACCTTCGCCGACGTCGGGCATCTTGATGGTGAATTCGCCCATCCTCAGGCCTCCATCACTTCGACTAGCGCCCGCCCGACGCGGCCGGGTCCAGGGAAGTAATCCCACTCCTGCGCATGCGGATAGGGCGTGTCCCAGCCGGCAACGCGCACGACAGGGGCTTCGAGCTGATAGAAGCAATGTTCCTGCACCAGCGACACGACCTCGGCGCCGAAGCCCGAAGTCAGCGTAGCTTCGTGGACGACGACGCAGCGCCCGGTCTTGGCGACGGATTTGACGATCGTATCGAGATCCAGCGGCAGGAGGCTTCTGAGATCGATCACTTCCGCATCGATGCCGGCATCCTCGGCGGCAGCAAGCGCCACATGCACCATGGTGCCATAGGCGATGACGGTCACGGCCGAGCCAACGCGCCGCATGTCAGCCTTGCCGATCGGGATCGTATAATGTCCTTCCGGCACGTCGCCGAGATCATGCTTCGACCACGGCGTCACCGGCCGTTCGTGATGGCCGTCAAAGGGGCCGTTATAAAGCCGTTTCGGCTCCAGGAACATGACGGGATCGGGATCCTCGATCGCAGCGATCAGCAGGCCTTTGGCGTCATAGGGGTTGGAGGGAACGACCACTTTCAGGCCGCAGACATGGGTGAAAAGCGCCTCGGGGCTCTGGCTATGCGTCTGGCCGCCGAAAATGCCGCCGCCGGTCGGCATGCGCACGACGATCGGGCAGGTGAAGTCGCCATTGGAGCGATAACGGATGCGCGCCGCTTCCTGTGTCAGCTGGTCGTATGCCGGATACATGTAATCGGCAAACTGGATTTCGACGCAGGGCTTCAGCCCATAGGCCGCCATGCCGATTGCCGTACCGACAATGCCGGATTCGCTGATCGGCGTATCGAAGCAGCGCGTCTTGCCGTATTTTGCTTGCAGACCCTGCGTGCAGCGGAAGACGCCACCGAAATACCCGACATCCTCACCGAAGACCACGACATTGTCGTCGCGCGCCATCGAAACGTCCATGGCACTGCGCACCGCTTCGATCATCGTCATCCGGGCCATATCAGTACCCCGCCTTCTGCCGCTGACGACGAATGTGCGGCGGCATTTCAGCATAGACGCCTTCGAAGATATCGCGCACCGAAGGCTTGCCACCGTCATGCAGCGTGCCGTGTTGCTCGGCCTGGCGCTGGGCCTCGATCACTTCGTCCATGATCTCTGCTTCGGCCTGAATATGGCGCTCCTCCGACCAGACGCCCCTGACGATCAGGTGCTTCTTCAGCCGCAGGACAGGATCCCCGAGCGGCCAGGCTTCGGATTCCGTTTTCGGGCGATAGGCGCTCGGATCATCCGAGGTCGAGTGAGCGCCAACGCGATAGGTGACATATTCGATCAGTGTCGGACCGAGATTACGTCGCGCCCGCTCCGCTGCCCAGCGGGCGACGGCATGAACAGCGAGATAGTCGTTGCCGTCCACACGCAGCGCCGGAATGCCGAAGCCGAGGCCGCGGGCGGCAAAGGTGCCGGACCCGCCGCGGGCAATGCCCTGGAAGGTGGAGATCGCCCATTGATTGTTGACGATGTTGAGGATCACAGGCGCCTTATAGGTAGAGGCGAAGACCAGCGCCGAGTGGAAGTCGGATTCAGCCGTCGAACCGTCACCGATCCAGGCGGCTGCAATGCGGCTGTCGTTCTTGATCGCCGAGGCCATAGCCCAGCCGACCGCCTGCACATATTGCGTGGCAAGATTGCCCGAGATCGTAAAGAAGCCGTGTTCCTTGGAGGAATACATTATGGGCAATTGTCGGCCGCGGAGCGGATCGCTCTCATTCGAATAGATCTGGTTCATCATCTCGACCATCGGATAGTCGTCAGCAATCAACAGGCCGGCCTGGCGATAAGTGGGGAAGTTCATGTCGCCCCTCCGCAGGGCTTTGCGGAAAGCGCAACTGACGGCCTCTTCGCCGAGATGCTGCATGTAGAAGGAGGTCTTGCCCTGGCGCTGCGCCATCAGCATGCGGGCATCGAAGGCGCGCAGCTTCATCATGTTGCGAAGCCCGGTCAGCAGCTCCTCGTCGCTCAGCGACCCTGCCCAAGGGCCAACGGCCTCGCCGTCGCGATTAAGCACACGAATGATCGGAAAGGCGAGGTCGCGGATATCCTCGGATGCGGCATCCACCTCCGGGCGCGGCACGGCTCCGGCCTTTGCAATCTTGACGTTGGAAAAATCGGGTTGACCGCCCGGACGGACGGCAGGTTCTGGGACATGCAGGCTCAAACGAGCAGATTCCACCATATGGTCTTTTTCCTCCCTTTATTGGCTCCGCCTCTCTCCTCCGGAAGCAGGCCTCATTCTTATAAATTCCGGGCAATCACCATGCGCTGCACGTCACTTGTTCCCTCGTAGATCTGGCAGATACGCACATCGCGATAGATGCGCTCCACCGGATAGTCCGCCATATAGCCATAGCCGCCATGAATCTGGATTGCATCCGAGCAGACACGTTCGGCCATTTCGGAAGCAAAGAGCTTGGCCATCGAAGCCTCAGACAGACATGGCAATCCGGCTTCCCGAAGCGAGGCCGCGTGAAAGACGAGTTGTCGGGCGGCCTCGATGCGCGTTGCCATATCGGCAAGCCGGAAGGCAACGGCCTGATGCTCGGCGATCGGCTTGCCGAAGGCGCTGCGCTCCCGCGCATAAGCGCGTGCAGCATCGAAAGCAGCCCTCGCCATGCCGACAGCCTGTGCCGCGATGCCGATCCGCCCGCCCTCGAGATTGGCAAGTGCGATCCGGTAGCCTTCGCCTTCCTCGCCAAGCCTGAGTTCGGCCGGAATGCGCATTCCGTTAAAGGCGATCTGGCAAGTATCCGACGAATGCAGGCCGAGCTTTTCCTCGACCCGGATCACTTCATACCCCGGCGTCTCGGTCGGCACGATGAAGGCGGTGATGCCCTTCCCGCCGGCATCCGGATCGGTAACGGCAAAGACGATGATGACCTGTCCGTTCTTGCCCGAGGTGATGAACTGCTTGGCGCCGTCAAGCACATAATGATCGCCGTCGCGTCGCGCCCGCGTCTTGAGGTTCGAGGCATCGGAGCCCGCCTGCGGCTCGGTCAGCGCAAATCCGCCGATCCACTCGCCGCTCGCAAGCTTCGGCAGGAAACGCGCTTGCTGCTCCTCATTGCCGAATTTCAGAATGGGCACGCAGCCGACCGAACTGTGCACGCTCATGATGGTGGAGCAAGGCCCGTCACCGGCTGCGATCTCTTCGAGTGCTGCGGCATAGGCAATGATACCAGTATCCGATCCGCCGTAAGCTTCGGGCACCAGCATGCCGAGAAGCCCGAGTTCACCCATTTCCTTCAATTCTTCGCGGGGAAAGAGAGATTCCCGATCGCGTTTTGCCGCGCCGGGCGCCAAACGTTCCCGAGCGAAATCACGCGCCAGATCGCGGATTTGCTGCTGAAGCTCGGAAAGGATCATCTACCCTCCCCTTTCCCTAATGCCGCTCGATCGCAACGGCAGTCGCCTCGCCGCCGCCGATGCAAAGAGCTGCCATGCCGCGCCTCAGGTGATAACGCTCCAGCGCCGAGAGCAGCGTCACCACAATGCGGGCGCCGGAGGCACCGATCGGATGGCCGAGCGCACAGGCGCCGCCATGCACATTCACCTTCTCATGCGGCAGATCGAGATCACGCATCGCCGCCATGGCGACGACCGCGAAGGCTTCGTTGATCTCGAATAGATCGACCTCAGATAGCGCCAGGCCGGTGCGATCTGAAAGCTTCTGCAAAGCCCCGATCGGCGCGGTGGCGAAGAGGTTGGGTTCTTGCGAATGCGTGGCATGGCCAAGAATGGTGGCAAGCGGCGTCAGTCCGCGACGATCCGCCTCCGAAAGACGCATCAAGACGAGCGCAGCGGCTCCATCGGAGATCGAACTGGAATTGGCGGCCGTCACCGTGCCGCCCTCACGAAAGGCCGGCTTTAACGTCGGGATCTTCTCGGGCCTTGCCTTGCCCGGCTGCTCGTCATGGCTTGCCACCAACTCGGTCTTGCCGGATTTCACGGCGACTGGGACGATTTCTCTGTCAAAATATCCCTCAGCAATCGCCTTTTGCGCCCGCGTCAGCGACGTCACGGCATAGGCATCCTGCGCCTCGCGCGTAAACTGATAGGCTTCGGCGCAATCCTCGGCGAAGCTGCCCATCAAGCGCCCCTTGTCATAAGCATCCTCCAGCCCGTCGAGGAACATATGATCCACGACCCGCCCGTGGCCGAGCCGGTAACCCGCACGGGCACGATCAAGGAGATAGGGCGCATTCGTCATGCTTTCCATGCCACCGGCGACTGCAATCGAAGCGCTGCCGGCCGCAATGAAGTCATGCGCCATCATGACCGCCTTCATGCCGGAGCCGCACATTTTGTTGACCGTGCTCGCCCCGGTCGAAAAAGGCAGTCCGGCATGGATTGCCGCCTGGCGCGCCGGCGCCTGCCCCTGGCCGGCGGGCAATACACAGCCGAAAACGACCTCCTCGATTGCGCCAGCCGCAACACCGCTGCGCTCAAGGGCAGCGCGGATCGCTGCTGCGCCAAGTTCTGGCGCAACAGCATCCTTGAGTTCACCCTGAAAACTGCCGATCGGCGTGCGGGCGGCGCCGACAATGACGATGGGATCTTGCAGAGCCATGTTTCCTCCTTCACTTCCTGCTTCGGGCCGGCACTCAGCGCGCGCCCATGCGCAACGCACCGTCAAGCCTGATGATCTCGCCGTTCAGCATGCTGTTTTCCAGGATATGGCGCACCAGTGCTGCAAATTCGGCCGGATGCCCAAGACGCGGCGGGAAAGGCACGCTCCTGCCAAGGGCTTCGCGCACCTCCACCGGCATGCCAGCCATCATCGGCGTTTCGAAGATGCCGGGCGCAATGGACACTGTGCGGATGCCATAGCGCGCAAGCTCGCGGGCGATCGGCAATGTCATTGCCGCGACACCGCCCTTGGAGGCAGCGTAGGCGGCCTGACCGATCTGTCCATCGAAGGCGGCGGCCGAAGCCGTGTTGACGATCACGCCGCGCTCACCTTCCGCATCCGGCTCAGCGGTCTGGATGGCGGCCGCAGCAAGCCGGATCATGTTGAACGTGCCGATGAGATTGATGCTGATGGTTCGCGCAAAGCTCTCCAGCCGATGCGGACCGTCACGACCGACCACCTTCTCGGCTGGCGCCACACCGGCGCAATTGACGAGCCCGCGAAGCGGGCCGAAGGCATTTATTGCAGCAGCGATCACCGCCGCACCGTCCTGTTCATCTGTCACGTCGGCCTTGATGAAGCGCGTATCCTGTCCCAGTTCGCGAGCGATCGCCTCGCCTGCATCGAGATTGAGGTCGGCGATCGTCACGCGTCCGCCGGCTTCAACGAGCATGCGCACCGTTGCCGCTCCGAGCCCGGAGCCGCCGCCGGTGACGATGAAACTGGCGCCAGCAATCTGCACGGATCGTTCCTCCTGCCTGGCAGACGTCTCCTCCAGAGTCTGCCTCGATAAGGATTCTATTCCCTCGCCCTATTGCAAGCGATGACAGAACTGCTCCATTATTTCGGCCAGTTTTGCCATAGTCGATTGTTGAGGTGGAGCAGCGATGGCCGAGATCGAGCGACGCATGATCGCGCCGGGCTTCGTCGAAGAGGCGCTCGACAGCCTGCGCCGCCTTGGTAAACCGACGGCGTGCCTTCTGGCTAAGCTCGGTTTGTCGCCCGTGATCGACCGGCCGGTTTCGGCCGAAACCTACGGTGCCCTATGGCTGGCAATCGCTCAAGAACTCGACGATGAATTCTTCGGCATGGGCGCCCGGCCGATGCGCAGCGGCAGCTTCACGCTGCTCTGCCATTGCGTGTTGCATGCTCCGACACTCGGCCACGCCCTGCGGCGCGCCTTACGCTTCCTTGATGTCGTTCTGGATGATCCACGTGGCACGCTCGTCATCCGGGAGGGCCTCGCACAGATCGAGCTTCGAGACGCCGGCGAGCCGCGTTCGGCCTTTGCCTATCGCACCTACTGGATCATTCTGCATGGCATTATCTGCTGGCTGGTCGGCCGTCGCATCCCGATCCGCCTCGTCGATTTTCGTTGCCCGGAACCGAGCCAGGGGGCCGATTACCGGCTCTTCTTTGGCGCGCCGGTGCGCTTCTCGCAACCGATCAGCCGGCTCGGCTTCGACAGCTCCCTTCTCGATCTGCCGATTTCGCGCAGCGAGCAGGCCTTGAAGCAGTTCCTGCGGGGCGCTCCCGCCAATATTCTCGTGCGCTACCGCTACGATGCGGGCATCGCTGCCGCTGTCCGCCGCCGCCTCTCCCAGACGCCGCCAGCCGCCTGGTCAAGCTTCCAGATCCTCGCTGGTGATATGCGCATGCCATCCTCGACGCTGCGGCATCGGCTGCATGACGAGGGCCAGAGCTATGCCGGCATCAAGGACGATATCCGCCGTGATCTCGCCGTCGATATGCTCATGAACACGTCGAAGACCATCGGCGAGATCGCCGTGCAGCTTGGCTATTCCGAACCCAGCGCCTTTTTCCGCGCCTTCCGGAAATGGATGGGAAAGAGCCCCGAGTTTTTTCGGCGCGAGGAAACGAAATCAGCCGGTTGGGGATAGGCTTCGATCAAGGGAGCTTTGAACCGGCAGCAACCCGCGCTACATATTTTAGCGGGAGGAATGCGATGTTTGATTTTTCGCTCGGCGAAACCGCGGACGCGATCCGCGAAGCGACGGCGCGATTTGCCGCCGACACCATTGCTCCGCTGGCAGCGGAGATCGATGAGAGCAACACGTTTCCACGCCAGCTCTGGCCGCAGATGGGGGCGCTTGGCCTGCACGGCATTACTGTGGAGGAGGAGTTCGGTGGCGCAGGTCTCGGCTATCTCGAACACGTCGTCGCCATGGAGGAGATCTCGCGCGCGTCGGCCTCGGTCGGTTTGAGTTACGGCGCCCATTCCAATCTCTGTATCAACCAGATCCGCCGCTGGGCGACATCCGAGCAGAAGCGACGCTATTTGCCGAAGCTGATTTCTGGCGAGCATGTCGGCTCGCTTGCCATGTCGGAAGCAGGCGCCGGCTCGGATGTCGTTTCCATGCGGCTCAAGGCGGAGCGCAAGGGTGATCGCTACATCCTCAACGGAACGAAATTCTGGATCACCAATGCGCCGCATGCCGATGTGCTTGTCGTCTATGCCAAGACCGATCCGACGGCCGGGCCGAAAGGTATTTCGGCCTTCATCATCGAAAAGGGCATGTCCGGATTCAGCGTTTCGAAGAAGCTCTCCAAGCTCGGCATGCGCGGCAGCGACACGGCCGAGCTGGTTTTTCAAGATTGCGAGGTACCGGCGGAAACGCTGATGGGCCGGGAAGGCCAGGGCGTGAAAATCCTGATGTCGGGCCTTGATTATGAACGTGCCGTGCTTGCCGCCGGCCCGCTCGGCATCATGCAGGCCTGCCTCGACGTGGTGCTGCCCTATGTGCGGGAGCGCAAACAGTTCGGCAAGGCGATCGGCGACTTTCAGCTGATGCAGGGCAAGATCGCCGACATGTATGTCGCGCTGAATTCGTCGCGCGCCTATGTCTATTCCGTGGCGCGAGCCTGCGATGCCGGCCGCACGACCCGCTCGGATGCGGCAGCTGCCATCCTCTTTGCCAGCGAGAATGCCGTGAAGGTGTCGCTGGAGGCAATCCAGGCGCTCGGCGGCGCGGGATATACCAGGGAATGGCCGGTCGAGCGCTTCCTGCGTGACGCCAAGCTGTACGATATCGGCGCCGGCACCAATGAAATCCGCCGCTACCTGATCGGGCGGGAGCTCATCGCAACATGACGGTGATTTCCTCTGCCATCGATCGCGAGAGCGAAACCTTCAAAGCCAATGCAAGCAAGAACGCAAGCCTGATCGGCGAACTCTATGAGCGTTCGGCGAAAACCCGGGATGGCGGATCGAAGACGGCGCGCGAGCGCCATACCGGCAAGGGCAAGCTCCTGCCGCGCGACCGCATTCAGCTGCTGCTCGATGCCGGTAGCCCATATCTCGAAATCGGCACGCTTGCGGCGAACGGCATGTATGGCGACGAGGCGCCGGGGGCCGGCATCATCACAGGCATCGGCCGCGTTTGCGGCCGTGAAGTGATGATCGTCGCCAACGACGCAACGGTCAAAGGCGGCGCCTATTATCCTCTTACGGTGAAAAAGCACCTGCGGGCACAAGAGGTCGCCGTGCAGAATCGGCTGCCCTGCATCTACCTGGTCGACAGCGGCGGCGCCAATCTTCCACACCAGGCCGAAGTCTTTCCCGACCGCGATCATTTCGGGGCGATTTTCTATAATCAGGCACAGATGTCGGCTGAAGGCATTCCGCAGATCGCCTGCGTCATGGGAAGCTGTACGGCCGGCGGCGCCTATGTGCCTGCCATGTGCGACGAAACTGTCATCGTGCGCAATCAGGGCACGATCTTCCTTGCCGGCCCGCCATTGGTAAAGGCTGCGACCGGAGAGATCATTTCGGCCGAAGAACTCGGCGGCGCCGAGACCCATGGCCGGCGCTCCGGCGTCGTCGATCACGTCGCCGAGAACGACGAGCATGCGCTGCTTCTCGTTCGCGATATCGTCGCCAGCCTCAACAGCGTAAAATCAGTCGATATCGACATTCAGGCGCCGCGCCCTCCGAAACTCGACCCTGAAGATCTCGTTGGCATCATCCCTGCTGACGTTCGTTCGCCCTACGATGTGCGCGAAGTCATCGGCCGCATCGTCGATGGCTCCGAGCTGCATGAGTTCAAGCCTCTCTACGGCTCGACCCTGGTCTGCGGCTTTGCCCGTATCTGGGGCGTGCCGGTTGCCGTCATCGCCAATAATGGCGTGCTGTTTTCCGAAAGTGCGCTCAAGGGCGCGCATTTCATCGAGCTTGCCTGTCAGCGGCGCGTGCCGCTACTTTTCCTGCAAAACATCTCCGGTTTCATGGTCGGTGGCCGCTACGAGGCGGGCGGCATTGCCAAGGACGGGGCAAAGCTCGTCACCGCGGTTGCGACGGCGACGGTGCCGAAAGTCACCGTCATCATCGGCGGCAGTTTCGGCGCCGGCAATTACGGCATGTGCGGTCGCGCCTATCGCCCGCGCTTCCTCTTCACCTGGCCAAACAGCCGCATCAGCGTCATGGGCGGTGAACAGGCAGCCTCGGTGCTGGCGACCATCCGCCGCGACGGGTTGGAAGCACGCGGCGAGACCTGGGCTGCGGAAGAGGAAGAAGCCTTCAAGGCGGCGATCCGCGCCGGCTATGAGGCGGAAGGCAGTCCCTATTATGCCACGGCTCGCCTGTGGGACGACGGCATCATCGATCCACGCCAGACGCGCGATGTTCTCGGCCTTGCCTTTTCCGCCTGCCTGAATGCGCCGATCCCCAAAGGTCCGCGCTTCGGCGTTTTCCGGATGTGAGGTGGCGCGATGATGGAAAGCCTGCTGATAGCCAACAGGGGCGAGATCGCCCGCCGCATCATTCGCACGGCGAAAGCCGTCCGCATCCGTACCATCGCCTGCTATTCCGAAGCCGATGCCGGGCTGCCCTTTGTCGCGGAGGCGGATGAAGCGGTCGCCATCGGCCCGGCAGCAGCGCGCGAGAGTTATCTCTCGCAAGAGCGCATCCTTACGGCCGCCCGCAAGACGGATGCGTCGGCCATTCATCCGGGCTATGGGTTTCTGTCGGAGAACGCCGAATTCGCCGAAGCGGTTGAAAATGCCGGCCTTATCTGGGTCGGCGCACCACCTGCAGCGATCCGCGCCATGGGGCTGAAGGATGCGGCCAAGCAGCTGATGCAGGCCGCCGGCGTCCCGGTCACACCCGGCTATATGGGCGAGGATCAGAGCGAGGAAAGGCTTGCTGGCGAGGCGGAAGCAATGGGCTATCCCGTACTCATCAAGGCGGTTGCCGGCGGTGGCGGCAAGGGCATGCGCCGCGTCGATCAGCCGAAAGATTTCGCAGAACTGCTCGCCTCCTGCCGCCGTGAAGCAGCTTCTTCCTTCGGCGATGACCGCGTCCTAATCGAGCGCTACATCGCCAATCCGCGCCATATCGAAGTCCAGGTCTTTGCCGATCGCTTCGGCAATTGCGTCCATCTCTTTGAGCGCGACTGCTCGCTGCAGCGCCGCCACCAGAAGGTGATCGAGGAAGCGCCGGCCCCCGGCCTCGACACCGTTACCCGAAGAGTAATCTGCGAGGCAGCCGTAAGAGCGGCCAAGGCGGTGGACTATGTCGGGGCGGGTACCATCGAATTCATCGCCGATGCCTCGGAGGGCCTACGCCCGGATCGCTTCTGGTTCATGGAAATGAACACCAGGCTTCAGGTGGAGCACCCTGTCACCGAGGCCATCACCGACGAGGATCTGGTGCTCTGGCAATTGAAGGTCGCCGCCGGCGAACCTCTGCCGAAGCGCCAAGACGATATCGTCATGAACGGCTGGGCCTTCGAGGCTCGCCTATATGCCGAAAATCCTGCCTCCGGCTATCTGCCCTCGACCGGCCGGCTCGACCATTTGCGTTTGCCGGAACATGTTCGGGTCGATAGCGGCGTCCAGGAAGGCAACGAGATCACCGCATTTTACGATCCGATGATCGCCAAGATCATCGCTCACGGTTCCAATCGTAAAGACGCCCTCTCCAAACTCGCCAAAGCCTGCGAAACTATCGAGGTCTGGCCGGTCAAATCCAATGCCGGCCTCCTTGCCCGCGTCGCTGCCGATGCTGATTTCCGGGCGGCAAAGGTCGATACCGGGTTCCTCGACCGTCATGGCGAGACCCTCATATCAACAGAGCCCGGCGACGCGACGATCGACAAAGCAGCTACGACACTGGCGCTAAAAGGCGGGAACGATCCGTGGTCCGCGCTTGCCGGTCTGCGCATATCGGGGCCCAGCGATAGCCGCACGCGCGTGCGCGTTGGCGATCATCTTTATTGGGGCAATGTCCGGCCCGACTTCGACGCCAATGCTGTCAAAGTCGACGAAACCATAGTCCTTTTCGATGCTGGAAATGCCTGGCCGATCGGCCTTCCTGTCGCAAGCGAAGTCGAAGCGCACCAGGGTGCTGGCGACGGCGCAATCCGTTCACCCATGCCTGGCCTTGTCATCTCGGTCGATGTTGCCGAAGGCGACCATGTCGCCAGGGGCGATCGGCTGCTGACCGTGGAAGCGATGAAGATGGAGCATACGCTGCGTGCACCCTTCGACGGTATCGTCGGCAATCTACCGATCTCGGCGGGCGCAAGGGTTTTGGAAAATCAGCTCGTCGCCAATATCATGAAGGGAGAGGAGTGATGGCCGGCCGTTACTTCGACGAATGGAGGGTCGGCGACCGCATTGCCCACGAGATTCGCCGCACGGTCACGGAAGCCGACAACCTGCTCTTCACCACGCTTTCTCATAACCCGCAGCCGCTGCATCTCGATGCCGATTATGCAGCAGGCACGGAATTCGGACGCATCGTCGTCAATGGCACGTTCACCTTCGCGCTCACTGTCGGCCTGTCGGTCGTCGACACCACGCTTGGAACGCTGATCGCCAATCTCGGCTACGACAAGGTAACGATGCCGAAGCCCGTTTTCATCGGCGATACGCTGCGGGTGGAAACCGAGGTGACGGAACTGCGCCGCTCCAACTCCCGACCCAATGCCGGGATCGTCACGTTCAAACATGTGACGCTGAACCAGCGAACCGAAATTGTTTGTCAGTGCCTGCGCACGGCCATGCTGCAGGTGAAACCATCATGAGGCTGCGTTCGCTGCTTTTCGTGCCCGGCGATCGGCCGGAGCGCTTCGACAAGGCGCTCGCCTCGGGTGCCGATGCCGTCATCCTCGATCTCGAAGATTCCGTATCAACGCAGAACAAGCCGCCTGCGCGGGAGGCCGTGCACGACTTTGTCACGCGTCGTTCGGTTGATGCGAGACTTATGATCCGCATCAACCCCCTCGCCTCGCGAGCCTTTGAGGACGATCTCGCTGCGCTCGCCGATATCAACCCCTTTGCAGTCGTGTTGCCAAAGGCGGAGGGGTCTCCGTCGGTGCGCCAGCTCGCACGCCGCCTCTCGTCTCCGCTTCCCATCCTGCCGATTGCCACGGAAACGCCGGCGGCGATCTTCGAAATCGGCAGCTACCGCGATGTCGCGTCGTATCTTTGCGGACTGACCTGGGGCGCGGAAGATCTGCCTGCCGCGATCGGCGCAGCAACTGCCCGGGAGGACGACGGGCGCTATACCGCTCCCTACGAGCTTGCCCGCTCCCTCGTTCTCTTCGGCGCTCATGCGGCAGCCGTCCCCGCCATCGAAACCATCTATCCTGATTTTCGCGACCTCGATGGCCTCAAAGCCTATGCGGCGCGCGCCCGCCGCGACGGTTTCGCAGGCATGATGGCGATCCATCCAAGCCAGGTCGAACCGATCAACCACGCCTTCACACCTGATGCGGCCGAGATCGCCTGGGCAGAAAAAGTGGTAGCCGCATTTGCCGGCTCGCCCGAAATTGGCGTTGTCCAGCTCGAAGGACGCATGCTCGACCTGCCGCATCTGATCCTTGCCAGACGAATTCTGGAGACGGAAAAGATATCGAGCCAAGGATGACTTTGTCTGCCGAAGCTGCCTGGCGCGGCGGGCGACAGGCAAGAACTGGCCACTGCAAGATCTTGAATGTCTCGATTCATGGACGCCCGAGGCGCCCAATGAATGGGCAATCCAGCCCGATGTCCCAGAAAAGGATGTTGAGTGGCACATTTCAGCTGCTCAACGCAAAGCTGTGCAAAGCTATTTCCGATGTCGAAATCGCCGTGAGATATGTTGTTCCCGATCGAGGCTCATGAGTTTTGCGATATACATTCAATAATATAATCTATTGATCGAACTGAATATAGCCGCGCTCAGTTTTTGATGATCCCGCCATATTTTGTATTATTTGCAATATAAAACGCCAAGTCGAGAAAATCTCAGAAATCGATGCATCGAGTATCCCTCAAAATCTGATAGAACCGGTAGTATGAATATTTTGTGACATAAAATACTACTCCCTTCCTGTCATAGAAACTTCATTGGTTAGCGCAATTTGAACCGGTTAAGAGGGCGTGCGCTCAAGAGGGGGCGCGTCCTATTTTTCGAGGGTTCTCATGCAAGCCAAGCTTCTCGGCGCCGTAGGCGCCCTTCTCGCTTCAGCTTTCGTTGCTGCTGGTCCCGCCGCTGCTGCCGAAAAGACCAAGATCGACTTCTGGTTCGGTAACTCGGGCGACATCGCAAAGCGCGTTCAGGAACAGTGCGACCGTTTCAACCAGTCCCAGGGTGACTACGAGGTCGTCTGCACCAGCCAAGGCTCATACGACGCCTCGCTGCAGAACACGATCGCCGCTTTCCGCGCCGGCAAGCAGCCGACCATTGCACAGGTCTCCGACGCCGGCACGCTCGACATCATGCTTTCGGGTGCCTACTACCCCGCCAACAAGCTCATGAAGGACATGGGCTATAATGTTGACTGGAACGACTACTTCTCCGGTATCGCTGGCTACTACGCCACATCCAAGGGCGAGATGTACTCTTTCCCCTTCAACTCCTCCACGGCTCTTTTCTACTGGAACAAGGACGCCTTCGCCAAGATCGGCAAAGACCATGCTCCCGCAACCTGGAAGGAAGCAGGCGAAGACTTCAAGGCTCTGAAGGACGCAGGCTATTCCTGCCCGCTCGGCTTCGACATCTCCAACAATGAAATCTGGCAGTACATCGAGCAGTTTGAAGCCGTCAACGGCGAACCGATCGCTACCAAGAAGAACGGCTTTGAAGGCCTCGACGCCGAGCTGGTGTTCAACAAGAACCCGATGCTCGTCAGCTTCGTCAAGGACCTGAAGGGCTGGTACGACGCCAAGCAAGCCGTCATCAAGAACAAGGCCGTCGGCCAGACCTTCGTCGAAGCCTTCGCTGCTGGCGATTGCCAGGTCATCCTGACCTCGGTTGGCGACCATGGCAACATCGGCCGTACTGCCAAGCCAGGGATGAACTGGGGTGTAGCGATGCTTCCGACATATGGCGATGCAACCCGTCACAGCTCCTACGTTGGCGGCGCTTCGCTCTGGGTTTTGAAGGGTCATTCGGACAGCGAATACAAGGCTGCCGCTGCCTTCTTCAACTTCATCGCAAAGCCGGAAGAAGCACTTACCTGGTCGACCGTTACCGGCTACATCCCTGTTCGTAACTCGGGCTTCGAATACCTGAAGAAGCAGGGCTTCTACGACAAGGCTCCCTATGCCGGTCGCGAACTCGCCATCAAGAGCCTCACCGCTTCCCCGGCTGGCGACACGGCTGCCAAGGGCATCCGTCTCGGCGGCCTCCTCCAGATCCGTACTGAAATCGCAAACGGTCTGCAGGCAATCTTCGTCAACAATGCCGACGTACAGGCTTCGCTCGACTCTGCTGCTGACCGCGGCAACCAGCTGCTGCGTCGCTTCCAGCAGACTTACAAGGGCGTTCAGCTGCCCTGATCGACAAATATGAGCCGCACCCGGCCCGCTTCTCGCGTGCCGGGTGCGTCTTCGTAGATCCCCTTGCGGCAGCGGCGGCGACATCGCCGAGCGCGCCAGAACCAAACCAGGGCGAAAACGACCACTCATGGAAAAGCGCGTCACTTTCTCCTCGACGACGATCGGCCTTCTCTTCGCATTTCCGATGCTGCTGCTGATCTTCGTCTTTTTCTATTGGCCGAGCGCGCAGGCGCTCTATTGGGCGTTTACGCTCGAGCAGCCATGGGGCGGCGGCAATGCCTGGGTCGGTTTCGACAATTTCAAACAATTGCTAAGCGACCCGATCTATTGGGGCTCCATCACCCGCAGCATGATCTTCGGCTTCAGTTCGACTGCTATCGCCATGGGGCTGGCGCTGATCCTGGCGCTTCTGACGGATCGTGAACTTCGCGGCCATAAAATCTACCGGTCGGTTTTCATCTGGCCCTATGCGATTGCCGCTCCCGCTCTCGGCCTGGCCTTCCGCTTTATCCTGGCGCCGGAAGCCGGACTTCTCTCGGTCATCAACCACGTCTGGCCTGGCCTCTGGAATCCGGCGCTCGACGGTAAGGATGCCATGATCGCTGTCATCATCGCCTTTTCCTGGAAATATATCGGCTACAACTTCATCTTCTTCCTGTCGGCCCTGCAGGGCATTCCACGCTCACTGATCGAGGCGGCGGCCATGGACGGCTCCGGGCCGCTGCGCCGCATGTGGGATATCCAGCTACCGCTGCTGACCCCGACGCTGTTCTTCCTGCTCGTCATCAACATCACCGAAAGCTTCCAGGATTCCTTCGGCATCGTCGACGTCATGACCCAGGGCGGCCCAGCGCGCGCCACGGAGCTCATGGTCTACAAGATCTATTTCGACGGCTTCCGGGGCCTCGATTATTCGGGCGCGGCAGCCCAATCGATGATCCTGATGGGCCTTGTCATCCTGCTCACCATTTTCCAGTTCCGCTTCATCGAGCGGCGCGTGCACTACAAGTGAGGTCGGGGATATGATCGAACGCACGCCCATATTCAATTTCGTCTGCTACACGCTGCTTGCACTCGGCCTGGTGATTGCACTTCTGCCTTTCCTGATTGTCATCGTCGCCTCGACGCTCGATCTCGAGACTGTCAACCGCGTGCCGCTGCCGCTGGTGCCGGGCAGCCATTTCTGGGAGAACGTGCAGACCGCCTGGGTCCGCGCCGATCTCGGTAACAAGCTGTTCCACAGCATCATTTTTGCTGCGACCGTCGGGGCCGGCAAGGTCATCCTTTCTGCCATGGCCGCCTTTTCGATCGTCTATTTCCGCTTCCGCGGTCGCTATCTGATCTTCTGGATCATCTTCATCACCCTGATGCTGCCGCTCGAAGTGCGCATCGTGCCGACTTACTCGATCGCTGCTAACGCGCTTCAGCCTTTCCAGGCGATCCTTGATGTCACCGGTATCAGCTGGCTGATTGCGCAGATCACCGGCATCCAGGTCAAGCTCGAATGGGGTCTTTTGAACTCCTATCCCGGTCTGGTACTGCCGATGGTCGCCACTGCGACGGGTACCTTCCTCTACCGCCAGTTCTACCTGACAGTTCCGGACGAACTCGCCGAAGCATCGAAGATGGATGGCTCAGGTGCGGTGCGCTTCTTCTGGGACGTGCTGTTGCCCTTGTCTCGCCCGAACATGATTGCGCTTTTCACCATCATGTTCGTCTGGGCCTGGAACCAGTACCTCTGGCCGCTGTTAATCACGACCGACCCGAGCTTCGGCATCGCCGTCACCCAGCTCAAGACACTCATTCCCTCCGAATTTGGCCTGCCAGACTGGAATGTCGCGATGGCCGGAACATTGATCATCATGTCGCCGCCGCTGATCCTCGTCATCCTGATGCAGCGTTGGTTCGTGCGCGGCCTTATCTCCACCGAGAAGTGAAAGGAACAGACCCTTGGCACCGATCTCCATCCGTGGCGTGAAAAAGAACTATGGCAAGAACGCCGTTGTTCATGGCGTCGATCTCGAAATCCAGTCGGGGGAATTCATCGTTATCCTCGGCCCATCCGGCTGCGGCAAGTCTACGCTCTTGCGCATGGTCGCGGGTCTCGAGGAAATCACCGGTGGCGAAATTGCAATCGACGGACGCGTCGTCAACCAGCTCGAGCCGCGCGAACGCGGCTGCGCCATGGTCTTCCAGAACTATGCGCTCTATCCGCACATGAGCGTTGCCGAAAACATCGGCTATGCGCTGAAGGTCGCCGGTGTAGCGAAGGCCGAGCGTGACCGCCGCATCGCCGATGTCGCCAAGGCACTCAGCCTCGAACCCTTCCTCGAACGCCGTCCGGCAGCCCTCTCGGGCGGACAGCGCCAACGTGTCGCTATGGGCCGCGCCATGATCCGCGAGCCGAAGGTCTTCCTTTTCGACGAGCCTCTGTCGAACCTTGACGCCAAGCTGCGTATCGCCATGCGCGCCGAAATCCGCCGCCTGCATCGCCGCCTCGGCGCCACCTCGATCTTCGTCACCCACGACCAGAACGAAGCTATGACGCTTGCCGACCGCATCATCGTCATGAATGCCGGCAATGTCGAACAGGTCGGTACGCCGGAAGAGGTCTATCACTATCCCGCAAGCCGCTTCGTCGCCGGCTTTGTCGGTACGCCGGCGATGAACCTTTTGGAAGGCCGTGTCAACGAAAACGGCGTCTTCATCTATGATGAAGGCCGCACCGTCACGCTTCCGGCCGAACGCGGCAAGCAGCTTGGCGGCCAGCGCGTTGTACTCGGCGTGCGGGCCGAAGCTGCCCGCCTGGTTGGTCCTGATGCGCCCGGCGCGCTCGTCGCCACTGCCGACTTCATCGAGGAGCTCGGTGCGAGCCGCGTCGTGCACGCCGATTTCGATGGCCTGCCCTTCGCCGTCGCCATGACCGGTTCGGTTTCGCTTAAGACCGGCGACCGGATCGGCATCGCGATCGATCAGGATTCAATCCATCTCTATTCGGCCGAGACCGGCAAAGTTCTCGTCGCGCCGGCACGAAGCAACGCCGTGACTGTCAACGCCTGAGCTGACGCAGATGAAGAGCTTTCTTGAGCTCGCCAGCGGCGACCGCGACTTGGTTGCGGTTGCCGTAGAGGCGCTTACGATACCCCCAGCCACGTTCTTCAATGACGCGCGTTCTGCCGAACTGACACAAGCCGAGCATGACCGGCTTGCAGCGACCCTGCCAGCGCTTTCGACGATCGAAGTCGTAAGGACGGCTAATGCCGTCAGCATCGGGAATGGCCTCGTGGTTGCCGCCTGGAACGCCGAGCGCCTGAAATACCATGCCCCGTCGGCGGAACTTGTTCGCCAGAGCGGTACCGATATCCTGCTGCTGACAGAGGCCGATCTTGGCACGGCACGAGCCGGCAACCATCACACAGTGGCCGATCTCGCCCGAGATCTCGACATGTCATATGTTTTTGGCGTGGAGTTCGTGGAACTTGGTCTCGGAGATTCCCGCGAACGTGAATGGCATAAAGGCCAGACGAACACGATTGGCTTCCACGGCAACGCGCTGCTCTCGCGCCTGCCATTGTTGGATGCAGCCCTAATCCGTCTCGATGATGGCGGAACCTGGTGGACGGATGCAAAGGACGGCCAGGGCCGGATCGGCGGGCGCATGGCGATTGCGGCGAAGATCAAGACCGCATTCGGGCCGATCCTCGCCGTCAGCGCGCATCTGGAAAGTAAGACGGATATAGAGGATCGAGCGCTTCAGACGAGAAGGCTGATTGCTTCAGTCGATAAGCTGGCCGATGGCTTACCTGTGGTGATGGGCGGCGACTTCAATACCAATGTTCTTCCGGCAGGATCGCGCGAGCCGCAAGCCTATGAGCCACTCTTCGACCTCCTCTGGCAGGCAGGGTATCAGTGGAAGACAGCCAATGACTTTGCGCCCACGCAGCGCACACGCCCGGACGGGACGCCTTTGCCGCCTTTTGCCCGTCTTGACTGGCTCTTTGTCCGCGGTCTTCTAGCAAGCCAAGCCGAGACCGTTGCCGCCGTCGATGTCGATGGCGCAGCAATTTCTGACCACGAACTGATCAAGGCGCGTTTCTCCGTCTCGTGATCGACCGTCACTAACGGACACGGCAATGGCTTATCGTATGTGCGCGCGGCCACAGCGCCATTGCAACAACGGATCAGGTTTTCGGTTCCAAACCTTTCATGAAGTGTTGCATCCGTGCACTAGCGGAAATGCTTTAGACATTGCTAACATTTTGACGATTGGCGGGGGCCGGTGCAGGTGTCGACGAGGGGCGCTTGCGTAAAATGGGATGGCTGCGCAACTGCGACCATCCCATTTTTATTTGGTGAAACCGAGAGCCTCATTGGCCCGGTTAAAACTCCAGAAATACGTCCAACAGCTAAAAGCGAACCCGACAATAGGCGCCAACGGAACAGTCGGCCCGCACTACCGTTATGTTCGCAAAGAATGGAGGACGACATGTCTAACGTCTCACGAACGGGAAACGACGAAATCAACAACGCGACAAATCCGAATACGTTCGGACGTTCTCTCGAGAGCAAGGCGCAAATGGAAGACGTGGCGGCAGAGAGTGCAGCGCGTCCTACAGGCGAGCCGCTTGGTGTTTATCGACTTGAGCCGATCGCGGCATCAGATGATCCGAGATGGGCAAATTCGCCAAATCACGGCGTCGTGGTGGTCGCCGCAAGAACAGCAGGCGACGCCCGGATTGTCGCGGCCGGGCGCGAGCTTGATTTCATGGAGGTCGACGCAGCACCTGCCGAGGATGTGACCACAACGAATGCGAGTTCGTTTCGCGACGACAAGCTTTATACGGTCGTCGAGATCGATCGCAATCGCACCGATCTCGTGCGAGGTGTGCTTGAGGGCGAAATATCGGTGGATACGATCCGGCCCGTGCAGCCTGACTGACCAAAGCAAATGCCGAAAGTTGCTTCCGGCAGCCGACTCACATTCCAATAGGCACTGACTAATCTGCTGTTTCGCCGAGAGTATCGGCGACATAAGCACCACGCGTTCCCATGGGCATCGGCTTTCCGGTCGTCGTATCTTTTGCGGTCTGATGTTCGAGCTCGGCGTTCAACTCAGCTCCCACGATCATGATCGTGACCGAAAGCCACGTCCAGACCAGAAAGCCGATCAGCGCGCCAAGCGTCCCATAGGTAGCGTTATAGTTGGCAAAGTGATCGAGATAGGCTGAGAAGCCGAGCGACATGAGAAACCAAGCCAACGCCGTCATCACAGCACCCCATGTCATCCATCGCAGACGCGCCGGCTCGCGGCTCGGACCGAACCGGTAGATGGCCATGACGGCAACGATCACAACGGCCACGATCAGCGGCCATCTGACAAGAAGAGCCACCTGCTCCTGAAAGCGATCCAGCCAGATCAAGGACAGGACCATAGGCATCACCGCAACGAGGCCGATAATGAGGATCGCGGCGACGATAGCGCAGACCGTGAAGCAGAGCGCAATCAGGTTCAAGCGGATCAGGCTGCGTTTCTCGCGCTCTTCATAAGCGACATTCATGACGTCGAAGAGCGCAAGTGTCCCGCTATGTGTGCTCCAAAGCGCAACGGCCAGACCAATAAAAAACGCCAAACCCAGAGCACTGTCGCGTCGCTCGGCGAGCGAATGGATCTGCTCCGACACAAGGTCGAAGGCACCTGGAGGAAGCACGACTGCCAGTTTACCCAGATGCTCTGCCATGGTGAGAGGATCAGCAAACAGGCCATAAAGAGAGACCAGTGCCGCAAGTGCCGGAAACATCGCCAAAAGGAGATAGAAAGTCACACCAGCGGCAACCAGCGTCACCCTGTCATCGGAGACCTCGTGCACGACACGCCAGAATACGTCTCTCAATCCCCGCTTAGGAATGGCTTCCGGGACAGACGCCTGGCGTCCATGACTGTCGCCTTCTGTCGATAGGTCAACCCGCTCACCTGCCGCCCGGCGGGTGTCGGAACGGCGCATTGCGAGCAGGAAGCCCCCAAAGGTGACGCATGACAGAATAGCTGTCGATCTCAAGCTCCATCGAGAAGTCATGGACATCGCCTTTCTACCTCGGCTCGACATAACGATGAACGCGCGATCCCGCTTAAAGGTGCAAATTTGCATTCGACATTGTTGATGCGCGCGCGTTGAGCGTTTGTGGAAATTCGATCAGCGTCGATTTATAGAGCGTCGGGAAAGACGTCGTGAAATTGAAAGCGCGAACGCCTATATCAGTGCCGAATCTCTTTGAAAGGAAATCCGTCATGACTATCAATGGAAGCCTGCTCGTTGCGGGATCGGAAAAACGCGGTACTCGCGGCGAGCTTTTCGGCATCGAGGCCGCCACCGGAAGAGCTTTGCCTGTTTCTTTCGGCGGCGCCACCGCAGAAGACGTCGAAGAGGCGACCAGGCACGCATGGGAGGCTTTCACCTCCTACCGGGAAACCGATTTGGAAACGCGTGCGGTCTTCCTGGAAACGATCGCCAGCGAGATCGAGGCCATCGGCGAGGAGCTGATCGTTCGCGCAATGGCGGAAACCGGGCTTCCGCGCGGCCGTCTCGAAGGTGAGCGCGCCCGCACGACGGGACAGCTTCGATTGTTTGCAAAAGAAGTTCGTGACGGCCGGTTCCAGGAGCTTCGTTTTGACGGCGCGGATCCCTCCCGCAAGCCGGTTCCGAAGCCCGATCTGCGCCTGCGTAACGTTCCCCTCGGCCCTGTCGCGGTTTTCGGCGCATCGAACTTTCCGCTCGCCTTCTCCGTCGCTGGTGGTGACACGGCATCTGCGCTCGCAGCAGGCTGCCCCGTCATCGTCAAGGCGCATTCGGCCCATCCGGGCACGTCCGAACTGGTCGGTCGCGCCGTTCAGCGCGCGGTTGCAAAGGCCGGCCTGCATGTCGGCACGTTTGCGCTTCTCTTCGACACCGGCTTTGAGGTCGGGCAAAAGCTCGTGGCCGATGCCAGGATCCGCGCAGTCGGCTTCACCGGCTCGCGCCGCGGCGGCACGGCGCTGATGAAGATCTCTTCCGAGCGCAAACAACCGATCCCGGTCTATGCCGAAATGAGCAGCATCAACCCGGTCATCTTCTTTCCCAACGCGCTGAAAACCCGGGCCGCGGAGATTGCAACGGCCTTTGTAAGCTCGCTTGTCCTCGGTGCCGGACAGTTCTGCACCAATCCCGGCCTCATTCTCGCCGTCGACAGCGAAGGCCTGGACACTTTCATTGCCAAGGCGCGGGAGCTTCTGCCCGATGTCGGCGCCCAGACGATGCTGACGGGCTCCATCGCCAAGGCGTTCTGTGATGGCGTTGCCCGGCTGGAAAAGCATCCGCAAGTCCGGCTCGTTGCCAACGGCAAACCGGGCAACGAATTCGAAGGCACGGCCGCTCTCTTCGAGACGACGGCTGCGGCATTCCTTGCGCATCACGAGCTGCAGGACGAGGTCTTCGGTGCAGCCGGCCTCATCGTTCGCTGCCGCGATCTCGCCGAACTCGAGCGCGTCCTCGATGGTCTCGAAGGTCAGTTGACCGTTGCCTTGCACATTACGGGCGAAGACGAGCCGGAGGCAAAGCGCCTTGTTCCCAAGCTTGAAATGCTTGCCGGACGGTTGCTGGTGAACGGTTTTGGAACCGGCGTCGAAGTATCGCCTGCCATGGTGCACGGCGGCCCCTACCCGGCAACCGCCGACGGCAGATCGACCTCGGTCGGCACACTGGCGATCTACAGGTTCCTGCGACCGGTTTCCTATCAGGATTTTACCACGAACCTGCTTCCAGCGCCGCTGCGTTGATCGACGAGAGCAGCCGGACCCTAACCCAAAACCGGCATCTGAAAATTGCTCCACGGGCGCTCAGGCGGCCGTGGCACGCAGGACCTCGATTTCAAGATCGTCATTTTGCCAGTGACATCGGCGCCATTCTCTGCAAGAAAGGATGCCGTTGAGAGACAGGGGCGTCCGTTTGAAAGAATGGGCTGAGAAGCACCCTTCGAACCTGAACCGGATAATGCCGGCGGAGGGAGTCGCTCGGGCCGCATCTGCTTCATCGCATGATCGTTCCCGCGCCTGCCCCGCCTGAAAGGGGTACTATGGACAACAAGACACCCGGAGCACTGTTGACGGCTATGCGCGCAAAGCCACCGCTCGTGCAGTGCATCACCAATTACGTGGCCATGAACATCGCCGCCAATGTGGTGCTTGCGGCCGGAGCCTCGCCGGCCATGGTTCACGCCGCCGAAGAAGCCGGCGAGTTTGCCGCGATCGCCGGCGCTCTGACCGTCAATATCGGCACGCTCTCCACCCAGTGGGTCGAGGGCATGCAGGCGGCGGCAAGAGCCGCGAATGCAGGCGGCAAGCCGTGGGTTCTCGATCCGGTTGCCCATTATGCGACCTCCTTCCGCCGCAAGGCTGTTGCCGATCTGCTGGCACTTCGCCCGACGATCATTCGTGGCAACGCGTCCGAAATCATCGCGCTTGCCGGTGGTGAAAGCCGCGGCCAGGGCGTCGACAGCCGTGACACCGTCGATGAGGCCGAGGTTTCCGCACGATTGCTGGCCGAACGGTATGGCGCCGTCGTCGCCGTCACCGGTGTGGTGGATTTCGTGACTGACGGCGCACAGGCGCTGCGCATCGAAGGCGGCTCGCCGTTGATGCCGAAGGTCACCGCGCTCGGCTGCTCGCTGACCTGCCTGACCGGTGCCTTTGCGGCGACCATTGCCGATGATCCTTTTGCAGCCGCTGTTGCAGCGCTCGCCACTTTCGCGGTTGCCGGCGAAGAGGCTGCGAAGGATGCGGCCGGCCCCGGCTCCTTCTCCTGGCGCTTCCTCGACGCGCTCGCCGCACTTGACGGTCCGGCACTCGATGCAAAAGCCAGGATCAGCGGGGCATGAAACGCTTTGATCTTTCCCTCTATCTCGTTCTCGACCCGGACCTTTGTGCCGGCACCGGCATGGTCGAGACGGCGCGACTTGCCGTCGCAGGCGGCGCGACCATGGTTCAGCTTCGCGACAAACGGGGTGGAACCTCGAGGCTGGTAGAAACTGGTCTTGCCCTGAAAGAGGTTTTGCTAGGCACAGATGCAATGCTGATCGTCAATGACGATGTCGAAGCGGCAGTTGCGATCGGCGCCGATGGATTGCACATCGGCCAAGACGATATGGAACCGGCCGCCGCACGCGCAATGATCGGTGCGGACATGATCCTCGGCCTATCTGCAGAGACCGAAGCTCTGGCAGCAGCAATTGACCCAGGTATCGTCGATTATGCAGGTATCGGCCCGATCTTTGCCACCTCAACCAAGACGGATCACAAGCAGCCGATCGGCTTTGATGGGTTGGCGAGACTGATCAAAGCGGCCCCCGTTCCGACCGTTGCGATTGGCGGCCTGAAGAGCGAGCATGTCGCTTCCGTCTTTGCGGCAGGTGCCGATGGACTCGCCGTGGTCTCGGCAATCTGCGGTACGCCCGACCCGAAGGCCGCGACGCTTCGCATTGCCGAGGAAATCCGAAAGGCTCGCCGATGATCCGCAATGTTTTATCCATCGCCGGCTCCGATCCTTCCGGCGGCGCCGGTATCCAGGCCGATCTCAAGGCTTTCTCCGCCCGCGGCGTCTATGGCATGGCGGCCCTGACGGCACTGACGGCGCAGAATACGCAAGGGGTGACGGGCGTGCATCTTGTGCCGCCGCACTTCGTTGCCCAGCAGATCACGAGCGTCTTTGCCGACGTGCGCGTCGATGCGGTCAAGATCGGTATGATCGCCAATGCCGGCATTGCCGAAGCAGTTGCCGAGGCGCTGGCGCCTCATCGCGGCATTCCCGTCGTCGTCGATCCGGTCATGATCGCCAAGGGCGGAGCAGCACTCCTCGACCCACAAGCTGTCGATGCGCTGACAACGCACCTGCTGCCGCTTGCGACGCTGCTCACCCCGAACCTGCCGGAAGCAGCAGCGCTTCTGCACGAAGAGGTTGCCGAGAGCCGCGAGCAGATGGCCTCGCAAGCTGAGCGCCTGCGGGCCGTTGGCCCCGCCGCCGTGCTGGTCAAGGGCGGTCATCTTAAGAGCGATGAAAGTCCCGACATATTGGCAAGCGCCTCCGGCCTGCATTGGTTTGAGGCCAAACGCGTTCCCACGAAGAATACACACGGCACCGGCTGCACGCTTTCCAGCGCACTTGCCGCCGAACTTGCAAAGGGTGCTTCGCCGGAAGCGGCTGTTTCGGCTGCGAAAACCTATCTTGCGCAAGCGGTCGCTGCCGCAGGCGAGCTGACGGTCGGCGCTGGCCATGGACCTGTTCATCATTTCAACACTCTGTGGAAAGACGCCTTACTCTAAGCCCGATCACAAACCCGATAGTGCAACGGCCCGGTCAGACCGGGCCGTTTTGTTTTGCCTACCCCCAGTTGAACCGGAATTGCCTGCCAAAAAAGCCTGTTGACATGACCGCTCAGATATCGAAAGCTATGTCATTAAAAGGGGATACATTACGCAATAACGGAACAACTGGAGAAATCGGGTGTCGGACCTGCTTGTGAGCTTATATTCAACGAAGCTCGCCGAACTGAAAGAAAAAGCCGACTCCCTCGGCATCTCAATCCGGCCAGCCTTGCCGCCGGAACTTCATATCGTCGTAGCTTGGGTGCGCGAACATTTCAGCGAGAACTGGGCGAGCGAAGTAACCGTGGCCTTTTCCCGCCAGCCCGTTGCCTGCCTGATCGCCCTCGAAGATGGCAAGCTGTTCGGCTTTGCTTGCTATGACACCACCGCGCGCGGCTTCTTCGGCCCGACTGGTGTTGATCCGACGGTCCGTGGCAGAGGCATCGGCCTCGCCCTCTTTTCCGCCTGCCTGCAGACGATGAAGACGCTTGGTCATGCCTATGCCTTCATCGGCGATGCCGGCCCCGTCGATTTCTACGTCAAGACCGCCGGCGCAGCCGAAATTCCCGCCCCCGACAAGGGCATTTACCAAGGCATGCTGCGAAGCCAGCCGAAATGATCATCTGATACCGGAGTTTGATAGTGTCCTCGACCCCGCTTGCTCTCTTCGTCGGCCTTCCCAATCCGACGCTTTCGGACGACGAATTCTCCCTCTTTCGCGAGACAAATCCCCTCGGCCTCTTTGTCGGCCGCCGCAACCTGCGCAATCCGGAGCAGGCGAGAATCCTGATCGAGCGCTTCCGCGAGGCCGTGGGCCGCGACGATGCGCCCGTCTTCACCGACCAGGAAGGTGGCCGTGTGCAGCATATGGATGCCGGCCCCTGGCCGCTCTTCCGCAGCTTCGGCCAATTTGCCGAACTTGCCCGCCGCGATCTCGATCTCGGCAAGAGGGCGCTGCGCCTCTCCAGCCAGGCCATGGGCGCCATGATGAGCGAACTCGGTCTTTCCAGCGGCTGCTCGCCCGTTCTCGATCTCGTCTTCGAGACAACGAGCGCAGTCATCGGTGCCCGCTCCTTCGGCCCGGATCCGGATTTCATCGCCACGCTTGGGCGCGAAGTGGTCGATGGTCTGCTTGAAACCGGCAACATGCCGGTCATGAAGCACATTCCGGGCCATGGCCGCGCCACGCTCGATTCCCACAAGGAACGGCCCGTCGTCGATGCCTCGCGCGAGACGCTGACCGCAACCGACTTCAAGCCTTTCGTGGCGCTGAAGGAGACGCCTTGGGCGATGGTCGCCCATGTCGTCTACTCCGCTTACGACGCCGAGCTGCCGGCTTCGATTTCGCCGATCATGCACGAGGTGATCCGCAAGGACATGGGTTACGACGGCGTACTGATCTCCGACTGCATCTTCATGGAGTCGCTGCGGGGCACTCTGCCGGAGCGCGTCGCACAGGTTCTCGATGCCGGTTTCGACATTGCGCTTCACAGCCATGGCGACGTCAAGGACAGCGAAGCTGCCGCCAAGGCTGCGCGCCCGCTGACCGACGCTGCACAGAAGCGTATCGCCGCCGGCAAGGCCCGCCTCGGCACCCTCAAGATCGACTATCGCGCCGCCCAGGCGGAAGTCGAAGCCATGTTTGCAAGCACGCTCGTCTCTTGACCGGCGCAACGATTTTTCACGACATAAGAAAAGGGGAATTTGACATGAAGCAATATATTCTGGCGGCCGCAGCCCTGACCATGTTGTCAGGCGCGGCCATGGCGCAGACCATCCTGACGGCCAACATCGAGCCGGCAACGACCTGGGTGCGCAACTTCAATCCGTTCAACCAGACCTCGTCGCGCCAATCGACCCTCGACTTCATCTATGAGCCCCTGGTCATCTTCAACCGCTTCGACAGCAACAAGCCGGTCTATCGCCTGGCCGAAAGCTTCAAGCTTTCCGACGATCTGAAGAGCATCGATTTCAAGCTGCGCCCGAACCTGAAGTGGTCAGACGGCCAGCCGCTGACCTCGGCCGACGTCAAGTTTACCTATGACTATCTGAAGAAGTTTCCGGCACTCGACTTCGTTAGCATCTGGACCTTCATCACCGACGTGCAGGCGGTCGATGCCCAGACGGTCCGCTTCACGCTCGCCAATCCGAGCTCGCTTGCCGCCGAGCAGCTGTCGCAGCTGCCGATCGTGCCCGAACATGTCTGGAAGGACGTTGCCGATCCGGTCACCTATGCCAATGAAAATCCTGTCGGCAGCGGCCCGCTGACGGAAGTGCCGCGCTTCACCGGCCAGACCTACGACCAGTGCCGCAACCCGAACTACTGGGATGGCGAGCACCTGAAGATCGACTGCATGCGCTTCCCGCAGCTTGCCGACAACAACCAGATCTTGACGGCGACCGCCGATGGCACGCTCGACTGGGGCGTTTCCTTCATCCCCGATATCGACAATGTCTATGTCTCGAAGGATCCTGACCATTATCACTACTGGTATTCGCCGAGCAGCATGGTCGCCTTCCTGTTCAATCTCGAGACGTCGAACGAGGCCAACAAGAAGGCCTTCAACGATGTGAAGTTCCGCCGCGCGGTCTCCATGGCGCTTGACCGCAAGACGATGATCGATGTTGCCGGCTACGGCTATCCGACATTGAACGAAGACCCCGGCCTGATGGGCGAGCTCTACAAGAGCTGGGCGGACCCGTCCGTCAAGGCCGACTTCGGCAAGTTCGCCGCCTATGACGCCGATGCCGCCAAGGCACTGCTCGACGAAGCCGGCTATCTCGACAAGGACGGCGACGGCCTGCGCGACAATCCGGACGGTTCGAAGATCTCCTTCTCGATCATCGTTCCGAACTCCTGGACGGACTGGATCGACACGGTCAACATCGCCATCGAAGGCATGCAGGCAGTCGGCATCGATGCCAAGATCGAGACGCCGGAAGAGGCGGTGTGGACCTCCGACCTCATCGACGGGAAGTTCGATGCGGCAATCAATAGCCTGCCGGCTTCCGCCTCGCCCTACTATCCCTACAAACGCGCCTTCAGCGCATCGGACAAGGGCAAGACCCGCTTCACTGCACAGCGTTGGTTCAACCCTGACGTGGAAGACCTGGTCACCCAGTTCACCCACACGGCCGATCTCGACAGGCAGAAGCAGGTGATGAACAAGGCTCAGCGCATCGTTGCTGAAAACATGCCTGTCATCCCGGTCTTCAACAATCCGAACTGGTATCAGTACAACACAAAGCGCTTTACCGGCTGGTCGACCAAGGAAAATCCGTTCGTCAATCCATCCATCTCCGTCAAGTAGGCCATTGTTACATACGGCGGGAGCGGCGCGGCAAGCGCCGCTCCTGTTTTGACGGAGTCCCCATGGCTTTTCTGCTTCGCCGCCTCACCTTTTACCTGGCGGCCTTCATTGCTGCAGCGACAATCAATTTCTTCCTGCCCCGCCTGATGCCGGGCGATCCAGTGCGCATCATGTTTTCGAGCGCGGGCGCTGAACTGCCGCCGGAAAGCCTGCAGGCGCTGAAGCTGACCTTCGGCTTCGTCGATGGGCCGCTCTGGCAGCAATATCTCACCTATCTCGGCAGCATCTTTACCGGCGATCTCGGCCGGTCGATCAAATATTTCCCGCTGCCGGTCACGTCAGTTCTCGGCCATGCGCTCATCTGGACTGTCGGCCTGATGGGCACGGCGACGATCGTTAGCTTCGCGCTCGGCACCTTCCTCGGCATCGTCGCTGCCTGGCGGCGCGGCAGCAAATTCGACGTCATCGTCTCGATTGGCG
This sequence comes from Rhizobium sp. BK650, assembly GCF_014195325.1. Lineage (GTDB taxonomy): Bacteria > Pseudomonadota > Alphaproteobacteria > Rhizobiales > Rhizobiaceae > Rhizobium. The sequence goes on from NZ_JACIBK010000005.1 coordinate 338,537, forward strand.
CGATCTTCGCGACATCGGTGCCGGCCGTCGTCACCTCGCTGATCGTGCTTTTCTTCTTCGGCTTCACGCTTGGCTGGTTCCCGAACGGCTATGCGGCCGATCCCTCGCTCGATCCGGCCTTCAGTTTCCAGTATATCGGCAGTGTCGCCTATCACGGCATCCTGCCAATGATCACGCTCTGCACTGTGCTGGTCGGCGGCTTTACTGTGACCATGCGCAACAACATGATCAACCTGCTCGGCGAGGACTATATCGTCATGGCCCGCGCCAAGGGCCTGTCCGACCGGCACGTGATGCTCTGGTATGCGGCGCGCAACGCGCTGCTGCCGACCGTCTCCAGTCTGGCGATTGCCATCGGCACCATTCTCGGCGGCTCGCTGGTGACCGAGGTCGTCTATAATTATCCGGGTCTCGGCAACATCCTCTATCAGGCGATCCTCGCCCGTGATTATCCCGTCATCCAGGGACAGCTTCTCATCATGACCGCAACCATGCTGATCGCCAACTTCATCGTCGACGTCAGCTATGTGCTGCTCGATCCGCGACTGAAGGGAGCGTGAGATGAAAAGCCTGCTCCGCAATCGCAAGGCGCTGATCGGCCTCGCCATCATCGCCTTCATCGTCATCGTGGCGATCGCCGCACCGCTTTTGACGCACTACGACCCGGCCGCCCGCACGGGGCGTCCACACCAGCCACCGTCGGCCGAACATATTCTCGGCACGACGCGCATCGGCCAGGACGTCTTTGCGCGGCTAATCTATGGTGCGCGTACCTCGCTCGCCGTCGGCTTCGGCGCCGGCCTGCTGATCACCGCCGTCGGCACCGCCCTCGGCATCATCTCAGGCTATCGCGGCGGCAAGACCGACGAGGTCATCAGCTTCTTTACGAACATGGTGCTCGTCGTACCGAACCTGCCGCTGCTGCTCGTTCTTGCGGCCTTTATCGGCCAGGCAAGTCCGCTCGTCATCGCCCTGATCCTCGGTGCCACGTCCTGGGCCTGGGGTGCACGCGTGACCCGCGCCGAAACCCTTTCGGTCAAGCAAAAGGACTATGTCAAATCGGCGGAGATGATGGGCGAGCCGCAATGGCGCATCATGACATTTGAAATCTTTCCCAACGTGATTTCCATTGTCGGCATCAATTTCATCGGCAGCATCATCTTTGCGATCATCACCGAAGCGACGCTGGAATTCCTCGGCCTTGGCGACCCCAGAGTCGTCTCCTGGGGCACCATGCTTTACAACGCGCAGAAGGCTTCGGCGCTTTCAGTCGGAGCATGGTGGGATATCCTCACACCCTGCTTTGCGCTCGCCTTCCTTGGCATCGGCATGTCGCTTCTCAATTTCGCCGTCGATGAGATCGCAAATCCGCGCCTGCGCACCGGCAATCACCTGAAGCGCTGGTCCCTGCTCATCCGCTCCGGGGAGGGCCGCCTGTGAACCAGCCGCTGCTATCGGTTAAAAACCTCACGATCGACTATATCGGCGAGGAAAAGGATTTTCGTGCCGTCGATAATGTCAGCTTCGACGTCGCCCCCGGCGAAGTCTTCGGCCTGGCCGGCGAATCCGGCTGCGGCAAGAGCACGATCGCCTTTGCCATAAGCCGCCTGCACAAGCCGCCGGCACTGATCCGCAAGGACAGCCAAATTCTGCTTGCCGATCGTGATGTGCTGGACCTCGACCCGGAGGCGCTTGCCGCCTTCCGCTGGCGCGAAGTCGCTATGGTCTTCCAGAGCGCGATGAACTCGCTGAACCCGGTTTTGCGCATCGAGGACCAGTTCTATGACGTGTTGCGCACCCATAAGCGCATGACGAAGGCTGAGGCGCGCGAGCGCACGGCCGAGATGCTGCGGCTCGTCGATATTGCGCCGGATCGCATGCGCAACTATCCGCACCAGTTTTCCGGCGGCATGCGCCAGCGTATCGTCATTGCTATCTGCATGGCGCTTGATCCGAAGCTCGTCGTTATGGACGAGCCGACGACGGCGCTCGATGTGGTTGTGCAGCGCGAAATCCTTCAGCGCATCAACGAACTGCGCAAAGAATTCGGCTTCTCGGTGCTCTTCATCACTCACGATCTCGGCCTGATGGTGCAGTTCTGCGACCGGATCGGAATCATGCTCGCCGGCAAACTCGTCGAGCAGAACGATGCCGGAGCGATCTACAAGACGCCGCAGCACGAATATACCCGGAAACTCTGGGCCTCCTTTCCCTCGCTTTATGGAGGCGTGCTTTAATGAGCGATGCCATCCTCGCCCTCGACAGGGTCACTAAGACCTTCGGCCACGGCGCTTCCATGGTTCACGCTGCCCGCGCCATCTCGTTCTCGCTGCATGCCGGCCGCGCGCTGGCACTTGTCGGCGAATCCGGCAGCGGCAAGACCACCTGCGCCCGCATGGCGATGCGCGAATATTCGCCGACTTCAGGCCGGATCTTCTATAAGGGCCACCCCGTGGAAGGCGCCAAGGCGGACGAAATCGCCCGCTACCGCCGGTCCGTGCAGATGATCTTCCAGGACCCCTTCGCCTCGCTCAACCCGGCCCATACGATCGCCCATCATCTGCAGCGACCGCTGAAGCTGCATCGGCCCGAGATCCGCGGCAAGCAGATCGATACGACGATGCGCGAATTGCTCGAGCGCGTGAAGCTCGATCCCGATATCGTCGCGCCGAGGTATCCGCACGAGCTTTCGGGCGGCCAGCGCCAGCGCGTCAATATCGCCCGCGCTCTTGCGGCCCAGCCGGAGGTGATCGTTGCCGACGAACCGACCTCCATGCTCGATGTCTCGGTGCGCCTCGGCGTTCTCGATCTTCTGAACGAGATGAAGAAGGAGATGAACCTAGGCCTGCTCTATATTACCCACGATATCGCCACCGCCCGTTATGTGGCGGAGGATATCGCCGTCATGTATTCCGGTCAGATCGTCGAATGGGGCCATACGGCCAAGGTGATCGACAATCCGCTGCATCCCTATACGCGTCTTCTGCTCTCGGCTGTCCCCGATCCGGATGTGCGCTTCGACGATCCGCGCACACGTCTGCAGCCGCAGGAGGTGGATGATATCCGCCGCCGTTCCGCCGCACCGCAGGAACAGATTGTGCAGCATGAGCCGGATCATTTCGTGCGCATGGTCTGAGCAAGGCTTGCTGGCTTCGGCCGTCGTCCTGTGCTAGGGGACGGTCCCTTTCAGCGAGATGAAACCGCTATGCTTCCCTGGATCCAGCTCGATTCCGCGACCATACCCGGCGAAGGCGGGCAATTGCGGCTAAAGCAGCGCGGAACCGAATTTTCCATCATGCTCGGCACCAACGAGCTGATGAACAGCCGCCTCAGCGGTTCGGAAGAAGCGCTCGCTACTCTGTCCTTTGAACGGATCAAATCGCATCCGAAGCCGAAGATCCTGATCGGCGGCCTCGGCATGGGTTTTACCCTGCGGGCCGCGCTTTCGGTCGTGCCCGCAGATGCCGGTGTCGTCGTCGCCGAACTGATCCCGGAAGTTGTTGCCTGGGCACGCGGCCCGATGGCGGAAGTCTTCAGAGGCTGCCTTGACGATCCGCGCGTCTCGATCCACCACGGCGATGTCGGCGAAGCGATCCGCGCCGGAAAAGCCGGTTACGACGCCATCCTTCTCGACGTCGACAATGGACCTGACGGCCTGACCCGCAAGTCCAATGATCGGCTCTATGATTATGCCGGGCTCAAGTCAGCCCGCGAGGCACTGCGCCCAGGCGGCGTGTTGGCCGTCTGGTCTTCCGGGCCGGATCCGTCCTTCACTCGGCGCCTGAAAGATAGCGGCTTTGCCGTCGATGCGGTCAATACGCGGGCCAACGGCAAGCGCGGCGGCGCGCGCCACGTCATCTGGCTCGCAGTCAAGCCCGGTCGCTGACCGAACCCCCGGCAATAAATGCATCTTTATCAGCAAAGGCGACGGATGCATGCGCAAGAGAGCTTGAGATTGGTGCAGTAATAATCGTATCCCATAGATCATGGATCGCGACGACGAGGAGGTCTCGCGGCCATTCATCGGCCGAGCCGCATGCGGAGGCATGACGCGCGGCCCTCGATTGGATACGGGTATGCGCCTTTCAGACTGCCATAACTTTCACGATTTCCGCCGCCTCGCCAAACAGCGCCTTCCGGGCCCGATCTTCAACTATATCGACGGTGCAGCGGATGACGAAATCACCTACAGGCGCAACACTGCATCCTTCGAAACCTGCGATCTCCTGCCAAGCGTGCTGCGGGGCGTGAGCGATGTCGATATGTCGGTCACCGTCATGGGCCAGAAGCTCGCCATGCCGGTCTATTGCTCGCCGACGGCGCTGCAGCGGCTCTTCCATCACGAGGGCGAACGGGCGGTTGCGCACGCTGCCGGCAAGTTCGGCACGATGTTCGGCGTTTCCTCGCTCGGCACGATCAGCTTGGAAGAGGCACGAAAGATCAGCAGCGGTCCGCAGGTCTACCAGTTCTATTTCCACCGGGACCGCGGCCTCAACCGTGAAATGATGGCGCGGGCAAAGCAGGCAGGCGTGCAGGTGATGATGCTGACTGTCGACAGCATCACCGGCGGCAATCGTGAGCGTGACAAGCGCACCGGCTTTGCCATCCCCTTCAAGCTCAATCTTTCGGGCATGGCGCAGTTTGCGGTCAAACCCGCCTGGGCGATCAATTACTTCACCCATGAGAAATTCCGCCTGCCGCAACTCGATAGCCATGTGGACATGGGCAGCGGCACGATGTCGATCAGTCGCTATTTCACCGAAATGCTCGATCCCGCCATGAACTGGGACGATGTCGCCGACATGGTGAAGACCTGGGGCGGGCAGTTCTGCCTGAAGGGCATCATGACGGTCGAGGATGCCAAGCGCGCCATCGATGTCGGCTGCACCGGCATCGTGCTATCCAATCACGGCGGCCGTCAGCTCGACGGTTCGCGCAGCGGCTTCGATCAGTTGGCGGAAATAGTCGATGCCGTCGGTGACAAGATCGATGTGATGGTCGATGGCGGCATTCAGCGCGGCACGCATGTACTCAAGGCCTTATCGCTCGGCGCCAAGGCTGTTGGCGTAGGGCGCTATTATCTCTTCCCGCTTGCGGCTGCAGGTCAAGCCGGCGTCGAACGTGCGCTCTTGCAAATTCGCACGGAAATCGAGCGCGGCATGAAGCTGATGGGTTGCGCTTCTGTCAGCGAGCTCTCTGCAGGCAACCTGCGCTTCCGCAGCTGCTAAATCTTCCGCCATTGAATGCCGCGGATATTGACGCTATATAACGTCAGTACGAACGGCATGGAGGTGACCATGGGCCTCGCACAATATGCAGATGACGGTCTCTTTGCACCGCGCAAGATCGCCGATGCCTTCCGCACGACAAGCGAAGAGATCGCCCGCACCGCGGGTCTCGGCAAGGATGCGATCCAGCGCAAGGATCGCCTGCGCTCCGACAAGACGCAGCGGCGCCTGCGTGAGATGATCGAAGTAGTCAATAAGGTCGAACCCCGCTTCGGCTCGGCGCTGATGGCCTATGCCTGGTATCGTTCCGAGCCTCTATCGGGTTTTTCGGGCCAGACAGCCATGCAGCTTGTTCGCGACGGTCGGGCCGACGAGGTGATGGATTATATCGATGCGGTCGATGCCGGCGTTCACGCCTAGTGCTTGCTGATGCGCTATGAAGGCAAGCTCTATCGGGCGCTGAACCCGATCTATGCGCGCCAGCCTCTCTCGGGCCGGGGAGCTGAACTTTATGGCGGTCGGTTCAATCCCAAGGGAATGCCGGCCCTCTATGCGTCCCTATCCGTTCTGGCCGCACTTCGAGAAGCCAACCAGGTCGGCAGCCTGCAGCCGACCACCCTCGTCTCCTACGACGCTGAAATCGAGCGCGTCTTCGACAGCAGGGATGAAGCTGCCCTTGCAGCCGAAGGCATGGAGCCCGCAACAATGGCCGCGGCAAGCTGGCGCGATGAAATGAGGGCGAGCGGAGAAGCAAGAACACAGGCCTTTGCGCGCAAGCTTGTGTCCAATGGCTATCACGGCCTCCTGGTCAGAAGTTTTGCACCTGCCGCCAAAAGTGATGATCTCAATCTCGTGCTCTGGCGATGGGGCGACACAAGTCCTTGCCGCCTGACGCTGATTGATGACGAAGGCAGATTGTCCTGACCGTTAAGCGTGACCAGCGCCGGGATTCCGCCGGCGCTGGTCATTTCTCAGGCGGCGCGTACCTTGTTCTTCCGTGCCCATTCCGGCAGCCACTCGCCATGGGCGGCGAGCAGTTCATCGACGAGCGACCAGATCTGGTCGAGATCGAGTTCTGCCGCCGTGTGCGGATCCATCATCGCGGCATGGTAGATATGCTCCGGATTCTCCGTCATCAGCGCCTGCACCGTCAATTCCTGGACATTGATGTTGGTGCGGATGAGTGCCGTTAGCTGCGGCGGCAAGTCGCCGATAAAGGTCGGCTGGATGCCGGAGGCGTCGACAAGGCACGGCACTTCCGCGGCGCAATTGGAAGGCAGCGAGGTGATGCAACCGTTGTTGCGGACATTGCCGTAGATGACCGAGGGTTCGCCGGTCCAGACCGAATTGATGATCGAGGAAGCATATTCCTTCGATTCATTGACCTCGATCTTGTCGGCCGAACGATAGGCTTCGGCCTGACCTTTCCAGCGGGCGATCTGCTCGATGCAGCGCTTCGGATATTCATCGAGCGGAATGCCAAATTTTTCGATCAGATCTTCACGGCCTTCCTTGATGAAGTAAGGCGTGTATTCGGCAAAATGTTCAGAGCTCTCAGTGACGAAATAGCCAAGCCGCGTCAGCATCTCGTAGCGAACCTTGTTGGGGCAGCGCGGGTTCCAGCCGGGCTTCGGTGCCCGGCCTTCGCGATAGGCGCGCACCAGATCCGGATAGAGGTTCTTATAAGAGCCATCCGGCTGGCGATGCTCGAACTTCAGGTAAAAGGCCATGTGATTGATGCCGGCCGAGCGGTAGCGGATTTCGTCATAGGGGATATCGAGATCATGGGCGAGCTCCATCGCCGTGCCCTGCACAGAATGGCAGAGGCCGACCTGCTTGATGTCAGGGTATTTCTCCGCAATCGCCCAGGTGTTGATCGCCATCGGGTTCACATATTGCAGCATGATGGCGTTCGGGCAGACGGCGCGCATGTCCTCGCAGATTTTCCAGAGGTGCGGCACGGTTCTGAGACCACGCATGATGCCGCCGACGCCGAGCGTATCGGCAATCGTCTGGCGCAGGCCGTATTTCTTCGGCACTTCGAAGTCGGTCACGGTGCAGGGCTCGTAGCCACCGATCTGGAAGGCGACGACGACGAAATCTGCACCGGATAGCGCCTTGCGCTGATCGGAATAGGTTTCTGCCTTCGCCTTGACGCCAAGCGTCGAAATCAGCTTGTTGACGACGATGGCGCTTTCTTCAAGCCGCTGCGGATTGATGTCCATGAGCGCGATCGTGGCCCCCGACAGCGCCGGACGCTGCAGGATGTCGCCGACGATGTTCTTCATGAAAACGGTGGAGCCAGCTCCGATGAACGCTATTCTGGGATTTGCCATATGAACCTCCGGCATTCTGAAATCACGCTACCTCGAAAGCGGCTCTGACAAGCCGTTCGGTGTAGGGCGTCTTGGGATTGGAAAGGACGTCGTTGACAGGGCCCTCTTCCATGATCTTGCCGTGCTGCATGACGATGACACGGTGGCAGAGGGCGCGCACGACCTTCAGGTCGTGCGAAATGAACAGGTAGCTCAGGCCTCGCTCGTCCTGCAGCTTGCGCAGGAGTTCGATGATCTGTGCCTGGACAGACAGATCGAGCGCCGAGGTCGGCTCGTCGAGCAGGATGAATTCGGGCTCCAGTGCGATCGCCCGCGCGATGGCGATGCGCTGGCGCTGCCCGCCCGAAAATTCATGCGGGAAGCGGGAGAGAATATTGCCCGGCATGCCGGCGGCGATCAGCGCTTCGCGGACCCTATCGAGACGTTCGCCCTTGGTGGCGCCGAGTTTGTTGACGACCAGCCCCTCCTCGATGATCTGACCGATCGTCATGCGCGGATTGAGCGAGGAGAACGGATCCTGGAACACCACCTGCATGCGCGAGCGCAAGGGGCGCATTTCGGCCCGTGACTTGCCGTGGATCGGCTGTCGGTCGAAATAGATCTCGCCATTGTTGGTGTCGTTGAGCCTGAGTATAGCCTGGCCGAAGGTAGTTTTTCCCGAACCGGATTCACCGACGAGCCCCAGCGTTTCGTGTCGCCTGAGCGTCAGATTGAGGCTGTCGACCGCGACCAGTTCGCGTAGTTCCGGCCTGAAGAAGCCGCCATGGCGCAGCATGAAGGAGACGCGCACGCCGCGCGCATCGAGAATGATATCCGATCCTTCCGGCAGCGGGTTGGCCTGGCCGCGCGGCTCGGATCCCAGAAGATGCTTGGTATAAGGATGCTGCGGATTGGCGAAGAGCTGCTCAGTGACATTGTGCTCACGCATCTCGCCATGCTGCATCACATAGACATAGTCGGAGAACTTGCGCACCACCGTGAGATCGTGGGTAATCAGGATAACCGCCATCCGCAATTGTGTCTGCAAGTTGCGGATGAGGTTGAGAATCTGCGCCTGGACGGTGACGTCGAGCGCCGTCGTCGGTTCGTCAGCGATCAGGACATCGGGATCATTGGCAAGCGCCATCGCAATCATCACGCGCTGGCGCTGACCACCCGAAAGCTGGTGCGGATATTGCAGCAGACGCGCCTCCGGGTCGGGGATCTGTACCTGCTTCAGAAGCTCCAGCGCTTTGGCATTGGCCTGTTTGCGGCTCATCTTCCGGTGGACGCGGATCGCTTCGACGATCTGGCTGCCGATCGTGTAGATCGGGTTCAGCGAACTCATCGGCTCCTGGAAGATCATCGAGATGCGGTCACCGCGCAGCCTGCGGCGGGCCTTCTCGGAGAATTTCAGGATATTGTTGCCGTCATATTCGACACTCGAGCGCGGCGAGATGATCGCACGCTTTGACAGTAGCCCCATCACTGTGCGAGCTGTTACAGATTTGCCGGAGCCGGATTCACCGACGATGGCGATCGTTTCGCCGCGATAGAGCTGGAAGGAAATATCCTTTACGGCTTCGACGGTGCCGTGCTCGACCTTGAAGTTCACGCCGATATTGCGGGCATCGATAACAGGGCTTTCCTTGCGCCCGTCATGATCGTGACGGACGGGCGGAGCGAAGGAACTGACGAGAGCAAGAGCCATCTTCATCACCTCAATAGGGATCGACCGCATCGCGCAGACCGTCACCCAGCGCATTGAAGGCGAAGACGGTGATCAGCACGAAAGCGACGGGGGAGAGAATCCAGGGATAGGTTCCGATGACGGAATAATTGGCCGTATCCTGCAGCATGAGGCCCCAGGAGATCAGCGGCGGCTTTACCGCAAAGCCGAGGAAGCCGAGGAAGGATTCGAGCAGCACGACGCTTGGAATATGGATGGTGACGGCAACGATCACGTGGCTCATCACGTTCGGGAAAATATGCTGAAAGATTATGCGCCGGTCGGTAGCACCGACAGCCATTGCTGCCCGCACATATTCGATACGCGCCAGCGCCAGCGTTTTGCCGCGCACCTCGCGCGACATCTGCGCCCAGCCAAGCGCCGACATGACAAAGATCACGAAGGCAAGGAAGACATTGGTGGGTGCTGTGATCGGGATCAGCGAGGTCAGCGCGAGATAGAGCGGCAACTGTGGGAAGGCGAGCACGAGCTCGACGAAGCGCTGCACCCAGACATCGAAGGCGCCGCCATAATAGCCCGACACCATCCCGACGGTGGTGCCGACGACCGTGACGATGGAGACCACCGTCAGCGCGATCATCAGCGAGATGCGCGAGCCGATGATGGCGCGCGACAGCACGTCACGGCCGAATTTGTCGGTGCCGAGGAAATGTACCGGCTCGCCATCGACCGTGCCGAAGAAATGGCGATTGGCCGGGATGAGACCGAACAGATTATACTGCGCCCCCCTGACGAAGAAGCCGAGCAGACGCGGATTGTCGTAATCCAGACCGACGACCGGCTGGAAGGTAACCGGATCGAGCTCTTCGGAATCTGCTAGTGCGTAGACGCGTGGCCAGACGAGGCTGCCGTCTTTGTCGTGGATGCTGATCATCTGCGGCGGCGCAAAGCCGACATCGGTCGCCTTCGGGTCCATCGGCGCGAAGAAATCGGCAAAGATCGCCATGATGATCAGGAGACCGACGAGGATGAGGCCGATCATGCCGGTCCAGGAGCGCCGCAGCCGGCGCCAGACCAGTGCCATATAGCTTTCATTGCCGCCATGACCGGTATTCTTGATCGTTTCCTGGTGTGGCGGTGGCGGGGAAGAGTCGAAGGCAAACATATCAGGCTCCTCCATATTGACGGACCCGCGGATCGAGCATGGCAAGCAGCATGTCGGCGATGATATTGCCGACAATAAGCGTCGCCGACAGCACCAGCATGAAAGTCGCGGTGACGTAGACGTCACCGATCGCCATGGAGCCGACGATCGCCGGACCAACGGTCGGCAGAGCGAAGATGATCGCAGTCTCGATCTCGCCGGTCAGCATGTAGGGAAGGACAACCCCCTGATACATGACGAGCGGATGCAGCGCGTTCGGAACGGCGTGGCGCATGACAACCGCGCCGCCCGAAAGCCCCTTGGCGCGCGCCGTCTCGACATATTGGGCATTCAGCGTGTCGAGCAGATTGCCGCGCATGACGCGCATATTATAGGCGAGCCCGCCGAACGTGGCGATCGCAACAACAGGCCAGACGTGGCTGACAAGATCCAGGAATTTTGCCCAGGACCATGGCGCTCCGCCATATTGTGGGGAGAAGAAGCTGCCGATTTCCGTCACATTGAACTGGAAGACGAGCAAATAGACGATGATCAGTGCCATGAGAAAGCGCGGCACCGTCATGCCCAGGAAAGAGATGCCCGAGAGCAGGCTGTCGATCCAGCTGTATTGGCGGGTCGCCGCCCAAATGCCGAAGGTAATGCCGAGGATGGACGCGAAAATATGGCAGACGAGCGCGAGGGCCAGCGTGCGCGGCAGGCGCTCGCCGACAACATCAGCAACCGGCTTGTTGTAGAACATGCTGTAGCCGAAATCGCCTCTGGTCACGATTCCCGTAATCCAGTTGACGTACTGGATGACCAGCGGCTGATCGAGGCCATGTTCGATGCGATAGGCCTGGGCCTGGGCATCGGCTTGCGCGAAGGAAGCTCCACCCTGATTAATCAACTGCGAACGGATGTAATCGGCATAATCTCCTGGCGGCGCCTGGATGATGGCGAAGGTCACCACGCTCAGGATGAAAAGGACGGGAATCGCCGAGGCGATGCGCATGAGCAGGAATCGTAACATCAGACGGTTCGCTTCTCCTTGCCGCCAGTCGCTCGTCTCAGCGCGGCCGGCTTGTTGATTCTGACCGGCCGCGCGCAGCACGCGCGACCGGAAGCTCTTGTCGTTCGGGAGGGAGCTCTTAGTTTATCGGACCCTTGTCCCCGGGCTTGCCGGGAAGCTGCTGCGGGAAGAGTTCGTATTTTCCCTGCTTGTTGGCAGCCACCCATACACGCTCGCGGATGATGGAATCCTCTGCCCAATTGAACATCATAATCGGCGTACCCTCGGGAATGTTCGAGAAGCGCTTGTTGATGATCAGCGCGCCCGGATATTCGGTGAGCCCGACGGTATCGACATGTCCGGTCGCCGTCTTCTGGTACTGCTTCATGAGGGCGACGCGTTCGTCATTGTCCTGGCTCGTGCGGAACTTGTTGACGATGTCGGCGAGCTCCTTTTCGTAAGGCAGGAGGTCGAGCTGATTGTCCTTGCCGGCGCGGTGGTGCCAACTGGTGCGCGGGCCGACAGCGGCAAGCTGTTCGGTATTCTGTACCACGGAGGCAAGCTCGGTTGTGTTGCGCTGGATCAGCCAATCGAACTGGCCTGCGTAATGCGCATTATCCCGCTTGGGGCCATCGAGCGCATTGAGGATGACCTTGATGCCAAGCTTTTCCATCTGGCCGACCACACCTTCGGCAAGGCTCTTGTCGGTAGTGTAGTCGTTGTTGACAAGAAGCACGATCTCGACGTCCTTGCCGTCAGCTGTCCCGGCCGGGAAGTTCACGAAACCATCGCCGTCGGTATCCTTCAGGCCGACCTTGGCGAGCAGCGCCTTGGCACCCTTCAGATCGAAGGGATAGTAGACGGTCGAATTGCGATCATAGAAGCTCGTGCCCGAGGAAAGGCCGCCCGCATAGATGGCCGTAAACGGCCCCTTGACGAGCGAGTCACCGATCGCCTTGCGGTCGACCGCCATGGTCACGGCCTTGCGGAAGTCCTCATTGCGGTTGAGGTCACGGATCGCCTGGCTGCGGGCGTCGGGGTCACCCCAGCCATTGCCCGACAGGTTCATGCGCAGGTTATAGCCGATGAGGCGCGGGCCGAAGGCGAGACGCGCCGGAGCGGTCTTTTCGGCCGCACGCTTCAGCGAGGCGACAAAGTTCTCCGGCTGCTCGAGGTTCGAGAAGTCGGCAGAACCGGCAACGGCCTGCACGTCACGATCGGCCCAGGTCGAAAGCTTGTAGTGCAACTCGTTGAGATAAGGCAGCTGATTGCCCTTCTCATCGACCTTCCAATAGTAGGGGTTGCGGCGCATGACGATAATATCGTCAGGGCGATATTCAACCGGCACCCAGGCGCCCATGACCGGCATGTTCATGAATTCCGGCGGGAAAGCGTTCTTGAACTGGTCATAGGTATTCTTCGAATATTTCGGATGCTGGGGTTTGAGAATATGCGACGGGCCTGGGCAGAAGTTCGGATAGGCCATCGTATAGAGATATTGCTTCGGGAAGGCCTCTTTGAAGGTCCATTCGACCGTGTAATCGTCGATCTTCGTAAGCGTCGTTCCCTCGCCGAAGGCTTCCGGCGATGCACCGCCGCCGAGCGGCGAAACATTCGGGTCGATGACTTCGTCTTCCCAATAGAACATGAGGTCGTCGGCATTGAAAGGTGCGCCGTCGGACCACTTTGCCCCTTCGATCAGGTGCATTGTGAGCTTGTGGCCATCTTGCGACCATTCCCAGCCTTTGGCGAGGTTCGGCAGCGGCTCGGTGTCCTTAGCTTCCACCTGGAAGAGCGGTGCCGTGCGCGTCAGGCATTCGGAGAGGCCGATATCGATGCCGCCCCAGCCCTGCGTCTGGCCTGCGCCATAATTCCAACCTTCCGGCCGGCCGCCGATGACATGGCGCATCACGTCGCCATAGACGCCGGGACCGTCAGGCATGTTCTCGGTCTTGAAGACCATCGGTTCCTTGGGCAGGCGATCCTTGACCGCCGGCAACTTGCCAGTGTCGACGAAATTCTTCGTCACCCAGTCCGGCTCGTGATATTCGGGCAGCGCCTTGAACTCCAGGATGGAGTCGCGCGACACATATTTGATCTTGCCTTCCGCCGGGAAGGCCGGCGGAGCCGGTGGCACCGTCGGCTCGGACGCGTAGGCATTCAGGGCTGCGACTGAAACGCTAAGCGCCAGCCCGGCCAGGATGCCGATCTTACGGAAATTCCTCATCGTCTCTCCCTCTTGTTCCGGAGCGCTCGCATGCGTCTCCGCTTCTCCTCAAACGACGATGAAGGAAGCTTATGTGCCGGCGGCCTTCCTCCCGAAGAGCCGCCGCTGCCTCCCTCACCCTGACTTAAACGGCCTGCTTCAGCGCCGCCTTCTCGACGCGAAGCTCTTCGATCGAGCGGACATTGCGCCGCGCTGCCCCTTCCCACTCTCGCGTCTTGACCTTGGAATTTGCCAGTCTCTCCTTGGCGGCGGGGACGGCATCAGCATATTGCGGCAGCCAGCGTGCCTGGGCAACGACCATTTCGTCGACCATCTGCCAAACCTCTTCGGGTGTCGAGACGGCACCGACCAGCGGATCGTGCAGGACGGCGAGCTTCAGGAGATCGATATCGCCGGAGATTGCCGCATGCACCGACATGCGCTGGACGTTGATCGACGAAATGCAGGTCGCAGCACAGGCCTCCGGAATGGTGATGCCCGAGACCATGTTGATACCGAAGCGATCGACGAAACCGGGCGACTCGATGATGGCGTCGGACGGCAGATTGGTGATGACGCCGGTGTTCTTGACGTTGAAGTGACCGCGATAGATCCGACCGGTCTCCAGCGCTTCAAGAATATGGCTTGCATGCTCGTTGGAGCGCTTGGCCGCATCGATCGGCTTTTCGGCCGAGGCGAGGAACTGCGGGAATTCCGTTTCGAACCAGTTGCGGGTCTCCGTCGAGTGACGCAGGTAGCCACCGGTCTCCCCGTGGATCCAGTCGGACATGTCGATCCATTTGGTAATTTCCTCAGGCCGTTTGCGATACCAGGGCAGATATTCGGAGAGATGGCCATTGCTTTCGGTCGAATAGACGCCGAAACGCTTCAAGACGTCGATGCGCAGCTTCTCCTGCTGCGAATAGACGGGATGCGCCTCGAAGGCTGCGACCAACTCGTCCTTGCCGATTTTACGGCCATTGAGACGCAGGTCTACGAACCAGGTCTGATGGTTGATGCCGGAGCAAATGTAATCAAGGTCGCTCAGCGACTTGGCGCCGAGCACTTCGGCGATCTGTTCGGCGCCATGCTGGACGCCGTGGCAGAGACCGACGGTGTCGACCTTGCCATATTCGATGGCAGCCCAGGTGTTCATCGCCATCGGGTTGGCATAGTTCAGGAACTTCGCGCCCGGTGCTGCGACTTCACGGATATCCTTGCAGAAATCGAGAATGACCGGGATATTGCGCTGGCCATAGAGAATGCCGCCGGCACAGATCGTATCGCCGACGCACTGGTCGATACCGTATTTCAGGGGAATTCTGATGTCGTCGGCATAGGCTTCCAGTCCGCCGACACGCACGCAACTGATGACATAACGTGCGCCTTCCAGCGCCTTGCGACGATCTGTCGTCGCCGTCACCTTCGTCGGCAGCTTGTTTGCCTCGACGATCTTGTCGAGGATTGCCTTGATCATCTGGAGGTTATGTTCGCTGATGTCGGTCAGCGCGAATTCGATGTCCTTGAATTCCGGCACGCAGAGAATGTCCGTGAACAGCTTCTTGGTGAAGCCGACGCTGCCCGCTCCGATAATAGCGATTTTGAAACTCATATCCTTCACCTCGATCCGATCAAATGCTAGGTAAAAAGAGGCCAAAGGAGGATCAGGCGGCATGCTCTCGCACATCGTCTAAAACAGCGGGAAATAGTGCCTGTATTCCTCCCGGCCGTTCTTTCGACCGCGATCTCTTCCTCTTGTGAGACGGGATTATGCGCATATTCGCAGGAGCGGCCAGAGAAGGATTATGCTTTCGAGGGTAATTTTGTGCTGCAGGATTTGATCGCGAACGGCCAGTCGATGAGAACCGTTTCGCTGCCGCGCGGACGCCAGCGTCTGCATGCGATGCCGACGAGCGCCGGCTACGAGGTGCGTGAAAACGAGACCTATGATTGGGACGGCAGAAAGCGCGGCTTAACGCCCTTCACGGTGCTGCAGCATACGATCAGCGGCACCGGCCGCCTGCGCTACCAGAATCGCAATTACAAGCTCCAGGGCGGCGACACGATGATGGTGCTCGTACCGCACAATCACCGTTACTGGCTGGAAAAAGGTGACCGCTGGGAATATTTCTGGATATCGATGAATGGCGAGGAGACGCTGCGCATTCACAAGATGGTGCTGGCACTCGCCGGTCCGGTGCTGAAACTGCAGCAATCGACTATCGATCATCTGGCGGACTGCAGCCTTCGCCTCGTCAAGGGCGCAAACACGCCGGGCTCCGCCTCGGCGATCGCCTATGAAGCCGCAATGGCGCTTTACGACGATATTTTCGGCGCGCCCGCCTTCATGGCCGAGCAGAGCGCGATGCAGCCCGTGATCGACCATATCAACGCCAATCTGGAAAAATCGCTCCCGGTCAGCGAACTTGCGGCGATCGTCGGGCTCAGCCGCGCCCATTTCTCCCGCAGCTTTGCCGAAAGTGAGGGCGTGCCGCCGGCCGAATATGTGCTGCAGCAACGCCTGCAGCGCGCCGCAAAGCTCCTGACCAAGGCGGATTTTTTGCCGGTCAAGGAAGTGTCGATCATGTGCGGCTTCGAAGATGCCAATTACTTCGCCAAGGTCTTCCGGCGCGTCTACGGGATCACGCCGACCGAATTTCGCACGACCGGCATGTATGCGAGTATCGGCCGCAGCCGGTAGGCTAGTTGCGCAGGAGGTTCGCCCCGCCCAATTCCTAGGTCGTTGTTCGTCAATTGACGTTAAACGAGTACGAATCCTTGTATAGGGGCCTCGAAATGGCCGTCCACTTCTACAACAACCCGGGAGCTACAGATAATCCATCGGCGGCAGGATCCGGCCGGAATGAAGATGGCTGCGATGTTCACCGCCTCTCAGATGCGCGAAGGCATAGAACGCGCCGATTGCCCTTTGCTTGAAATTCCTGGTGATAATGCTGGCGAATTGGCCGCCGCTTTCATCCCGATCAATTGCAAGCATCGTTTCCGCAACGTCGCCGTAGTCCAGAAAATCGGGAGCAAGAGCCCAGAGTGTTCCGCCATAGCGCCGGTAGCGGCGCATTGATTGATGATCAGCAGCGCTGCTCAAGAGACCAACCGCAGCAGAAACCTCCGATCGACGTGCGCCAACCGGATAGCCGGCGCGACGCCTGCGAAAACAGATATCCACAGCATCATCTTCTCAAATCCGCCTGGATATCCTGACGCGCGCAGAAGCTTGCTGTTGTGCCGGTCGGCTATGACTATTTTCCGCCTGTGTTTGCCAATGGCCTTGTGGCTGCCTTTAGCGAGCCTTCCTGCAAGTCCGCCTCGTCGGCAAGAATGGCAGCAGCCTCGTTCCGCAGGACGTCCTTTGCATTCTTGCGGGCATTTTCGATGGCAATATCAGCGCTCAGGCTGCGCTCATCGGATTGTAGACCGTCATCTCCACCGGCATCTTCATCATTGCCTGACTGGGCTCGAGACTTGAGGCGCTCTGCTCGGGCAGCTGCTTCCTTGCGACGTTCGACTTCATTGAGAGAGACAATCCCCTTCTCGCGCTGCACCTTCAGATCGGCAATGTCTTTTATCAGGCGCTGGAAGTCCGGATCGCTTTCAACCCGTGCCTCATGCCGACTTTGTAATGTCGGCAGGAGTGCTGCAACAGTGTCGGCGCGCGCGTAGTTCGCCGGCTTAATCTGTGCCCACGGCAAGGCATTGTCATAGCTGGTCTCGCCAAAACTGGCCGGATCGGAAAATCCCGGCAAGCTAATATCGGGTGTGACGCCGCGCAGCTGCGTCGTACCGCCGTTAATCCGGAAAAACTGGGCAATCGTCACTTTCAGTTCCCCGAATTCGGGTTTGCTGTTGCGAACCACCTGGTCAAGATCGACGACAGTCTGGACAGTGCCTTTCCCGAAACTGGGTTCGCCGATAATCACGCCTCGACCGTAATCCTGGATGGCCGCGGCAAAAATCTCCGAAGCCGACGCTGACCCGCGATTGATCAAGACACCCAGCGGTCCCGTCCATACCGGCGCCGAAAGGTCGGCGTTTCGGATCTCGACCTTGCCATCGCTGCTGCGCTGCTGAACGACCGGACCATTTCCGATGAAAAGGCCGGTCAGGTCAACCGCCTCGTCCAACGAACCGCCGCCGTTGTTGCGGATGTCGATGAGGACGCCGTCAACCTTTTCTTGCTTCAGTTCGTCGAGAAGCTTTGCGACATCGCGGCTTGCGCTCTTGTAGTCCTTATCTCCTTTGTGCCGGGCATCAAAATCCTCATAGAACACCGGCAGAGTAATCACGCCGACCTTGCGTGTGACGTCGCCCACTTTCACTGGCAGCACAGTCTTGCTGGCAGCCTGCTTTTCAAGGCTGATTTTGTCGCGCACCAGACTGACGACGCGATGCGGGCCATCCGCTCCGGCATCGGCCGGCAGAATATCCAGGCGCACAACGGAGCCTTTCTTCCCTCGTATCAGTTGCACGACTTCATCAAGGCGGGTGCCCATGACTTCTTTGATCGGCCCGTTCTTGCCTTGGCCGACGCCGGTAATGCGGTCTCCGACCGCGAGCTTGCCGGACAACTGGGCCGGCCCTCCCGGCACCAGCTCACGGATCGTCGTGTAATCGTCGCGGTCCTGCAACACCGCGCCGATACCAAACAGGGAAAGCTTCATCGAAATATTGAAGTCGGCCGAAGCAGCCGCCCCGAAATAGTCCGTGTGAGGGTCGATCGACGTCGCATAGGCGTCCATGAACGACTGGAAAACGTCGTCGCTCTTAGACTTGTAGACGCCCTCAAGAGTGTTTTCGTAGCGCTTGTCGAGCGTCTCACGAATATCCGCGTCGCTCTTGCCGCCCAGTTTCAACCGCAACCAGTCGCTTTTGACGCGCTTGCGCCAAAGCTCGTTGCTCTCGGCTTGCGACTTCGGCCAGGGCTCTTTGTCGCGCAGCACGGAATAATTTTCCTGAACCGTGAAATCGAAGCCCTGCTTCAGCAGGTTGCGCGCGTAGCCCATGCGATCGACGACACGCTGTTCATACACATTGAAGATTGCAAATGGGATCTTCAGGTCCTGCCGTTCGATGGCATCGTCGATCTCGCTTCGGTCGGACATGAACCTGTCGATATCCGATTGCAGAAAGATAACGCGATCCGGATCAAGCGATTTGATGAACCGATCCATGATCCTGGCGGACAAGGCATCGTCAAGCGGAACGGATTTATAGCTGTAGCGCGTAAAAAACTGTGCACTCAGCTCGGCAGCCTGGGCCTGCCGCTTCAGCGGCGCCAAAACCGGCGGCGATGCGACTTCAGCATAGGCGGACTGTGCGATTGCAAGAAATGCACCAAGAAAAACGTAGGGTATGCGCATTCAGCTTTGATCCAATTCACGGTAGCTGTTGTCGATGGGCGATCTAGGTGGCGCAATTATGGTCTTTTGGCAACCTTATGGATCATCTGCGGCCATTCCCTCCTCAAGACACGTTGGAAGTCTCTCGAGTCAGGCCCCGCGCAAAAGATGAAGCCGCTGTGGCCGATCGATTTCGGCGCGCAGCGTAACCCGCAAAATTCGCGGCTGCGTCATGCAACAGCGGTCACCGTATCGGCGCCAGACCTAACAGAGAATTGCAAAGATCCAAGATCGGAATTTCGCAACGCACGGTGACAGCAGGGGTCATCATAGATCGCGCAGGATGACGGTAAACCAAGCGCAGGAGGGCATTTTCAACCTCTCACCTGCTGTACCGACATCGATCCATCGCAATGGATGGAACGCAGCTGAGGAATGTCAAGCCGGTGTGGCGATCGCGGTGTCGGCCTTCAGTCTTTTAAACGCTGCACCCGAATGCCTGTCGAATACGTGGACGCGATGCGGCTCCACGACAAGCTCGAGAATTGACCCATCGGCAATCGACACATGGTCGGGAAGATGGACAACCGTTGCGGTTTCGCTGGATTCGACGGTCCCATAGACATAGGTTTCCGTCCCGATGCTTTCGGCGTAGTCAACGTGAAAACGAACGCGAAAACCGCCTCGCGTGCAATCGCGCGCCAATCCGAAATGGCTCGGACGGACGCCGAGCGTAACGGCCTGACCGATCTTGGCGTCCGAAGCCTCCAGCGGCAGATTAAGCGCACCGAAGCCAGGTATCTGCAAAGCTATTCCCCCGGGACCGTTCGAAAGTAGCTCGCCTTCGAAAAAATTCATTTGTGGAGAGCCTATGAAGCCCGCGACGAACCGGTTCGCCGGCATCTCGAAAAGCTCGAGAGGCGTGCCGATTTGTTCGACACGGCCGGCATTGAGCACGACGATGCGATCCGCCATCGTCATCGCCTCGATCTGGTCGTGTGTAACGTAAATCATGGTCGCGCCAAGGCGCTTATGGAGACGGCTGATCTCGCCCCTCGTCTGCACCCGAAGTGCGGCGTCCAGGTTGGACAACGGCTCATCGAAGAGAAACAGTTTCGGGTTCCGAACGATGGCGCGTCCGATTGCCACGCGTTGCCTCTGACCTCCCGACAGCTGTTTGGGACGCCGCTCAAGAAGCGGTTCGATGGCCAGCATCCGCGCTGCCTCAAGGACCCGGGCGTCGATTTCGGCGCGCGTCAGCCTGGTGTTTTCCAACCCGAATGACAGGTTTTTGGCGACGGTCATATGCGGGTAGAGCGCGTAGGACTGAAACACCATGGCAATTTCGCGCTCGCCGGGAGCGGCGTGCGTTACGTCCTTGTCGCCGATAGCGATACTTCCGCTCGTGACGCCTTCGAGGCCGGCAATCAAGCGCAGAAGCGTCGACTTTCCGCAGCCTGATGGACCAACCAGAACAACGAATTCGCCCTCACTGACATCAAGATCAATACCGTGGAGAATGGCATGATGACCGAAACTCTTTCGAACATCGTTCAATCTCAAGCCGGCCATTCGCCAGTTCCTCCTAAAAAAGTCGCTCAGAGCCACAAATCTCGTGAATTGCGCTCCTTACTGTGAGGGGAATGAATTAGTTCGTCAAGATGACGAACATGAAATTAGCACCTGCGGCTGCTTTTTGGACGACTTCTTGTCGGCGCAATTTCGTCCTCGACCCGCCGGATGAGAAGGTCGAATAGGTCTGATCGCTTTCGAATATGACGCTTGCAGACTTCCGCGCTTCGCCGGCCGATACGAAGAACCTCGGCAAGTACGATAGCCGCCGCTGACGTAGCGGAAGCACCTGTCGCATTCGATTTGCAAGAGATGCGATGAAAGGAGACGCTTGGCGCGTCGAGACTACCGGGGCGGCGGCGGCAAGCGCCGTTGCTCGGGAAGCGCCTGCGGCGAGAAGAGAAGATTGTGAAGGTGGGTCAGGGCAATGGCAAGCGCCCCGACAAGCGTTGCGCGGCTGCCAAGCGCGCTCGCTTCCACCTGAATGTTGCGCCGACTTGCTTTGACGATGCCTTCACGGATTCGCTTGACCATCAAGGGATGGCTGCCGATGCTGCCTCCAAGGACAACAATGGTCGGATCGACGATCGCGTTCACGGATACGATCAAGAGCGCTGCGATATCGCCGACCTTGCCGATGACATTTGTCGCAATCGGATCTTCCTCTTCGGCAAGCCTCAGAATGTCTCGAACGGACATGTCCTTTGCACCGCCTGAGCGGTGGTAGAAATCGGTAATTCCCTGCGCTGCGATGGCGCATTCGAGCGCACCGCGCTCCAGGCTGTCCTCGGCATAGGGATCTGCGCCAAACGGAAGATAGGAAATTTCGCCAGCCGCCCCGCTCGCGCCACGCATCAACTTGCCGCCCTGAAGCACGCCGAGACCGATGCCGGTTCCAAGAGAAATGAAAGCCAGCGTATCGATCTCAACCGCACGTCCCTGCCATGACTCGCCGATGACGGCCGCATTGACGTCATTTTCAAGCACGATCGGACAGCCGAGCCTTTCGCTAAGCGTGGCAACAATATCGATACCGGCCAGATCGACAAGGTTCGGCGCCATTGACAGCGCCCCGGTTGTAGGCTCGACCACGCCTGGCGTGGCGATGGACGCCACCAGAACAGAATCACGCGAAACGCCGTTTTCGGCAAGCATCCGGGCAAGCGCCGATTCGATCTGTTCGAGCTGGTGGTAGCCGCCGCGGCGGTCGGATGCATATTCGATCTCGTCAATGACGCTGCCGACGATATTGCCGAGCACGATCCGCGTGGTCGTCGCCCCCATGTCAATCGCGACGGCGTAACCAGCCGTTCCATTGACTTCGTATGTAATGGCGCTGCGGCCAATGTGACCGCTGGTGACGCCTTTTTCGCGAACCCAGCCCGCCTCTTCCAGAGTTCTGATGACCTCGGACATCGTCTGCTTCGACAACCCGGTGATCTTCGAGAGCTCCGCGCGAGACGTTGGACCGACGTGTAGCAGAGCATCCATGACCGCGCGAACCGAAATCTGTCGCAGAACTGGGGGCGCGTTGTCAGTCATTAACATGGGTTCGATAGTTCCGGTCGATCAGCCGTTGTCGGTCGCTACTGCTTCTTCCACGAATGCCATTCAATTTCAAACTGGTTGTTGACAGAAGAACAGCTGGACAATAATAAATTCGTCAACCTGCCGAACAAATATATGAAAAGAGTTGCGTTTGTCAAATATTTCAATGATTGCGCAAGATACGGAGCACGTTGCCGGTGGAAAGGAAATGCAGGGACTTGTTGCAGGCGTAGACCTTGGGGGCACCAAGGTTCTCGCCGGATTGTGCGATCGCCGGGGAACCGTGCTGGCGGTGACCGAGGAGCCGACCGAGCACGGAGAACAGGCTCCGGTACTGGCACAGATACCGCGGATGATCTTGTCGCTCGTTCAGAGGTTTCGTGAATATGGTCCCTTGCACACGGCCGTGATCGGGGTTCCTACCGCCGTGTCACCTTTGACGGGTCTATCGTCGCTGTCGCCAAATCTCGCTATCCCCGCCGACCAGCCTCTTGCCGGCCTGCTCGGTCGAAACCTGCCTTGCCCTGTCTTTGTCGAAAATGACGTCAATCTGGCCGCCTTCGCCGAGGCCACGCTCGGGAAGGGGCGCGATCACAATTCGCTGGCATTTATCGCCTTTGGAACGGGCGTCGGCATGGGGCTTGTGATCGATGGGAAGCTGTTCCGTGGTCGTCACGGCAGGGCCGGTGAACTTGGGCTTCTGCCGCTTGGCGCCGATCCGCATTGCGAGGCGCCGAAAGCGAGAGCCGGTCTTTTCGAAGATCAAGTCGATTCACCGGCGGTGCGTGGCCTCTATCGAGACGGGACGGTCCCGGTCAGTGAAATCTTCGCAAGAGCTGCCCGCGGCGATGCTGAGGCATCTGCCGCTATCGAAACGCTCGCGAAATCTGCATCCGTCGGCATCGCGTCCATCCAGGCCGTGTTCGACCCCTCGCTGATCGTGCTTGGGGGCGGTATCGGGTCGCGCTCCGAATTCATCGAAAGGGTCGTGCGGTACATGCCGTCCTTGCTGCCATTTCCTGTGGAAATCGAGCCAACGGCGCTTGGTCCGGAGGCGGGGATGCGCGGCGCCTTGATGCTCGGCTTGCGCGAGCTTGCAACCCGAAAAGCCCCCTAAACTGGAGCTCCTCCATGACGCTGCCAAGTGCGAAGTCACCTGTTCTAACCCCCCTTGCCGATGGCCAACTTCGTTCGGATCAGCCCGTGCTTCTCCCCTTTATGGCCCCGCGGCTGCAAGGGGATTGCAAGCCGGAAGGAAAGATCGACATTTCGCTTTGGGGATCCGGGAAACTCGCAACGCTAACCTTTCGCGGATGGAGCGGGCCGTACACCTTTGCCCCGAACCGGGTGGAGGCACTCGGCGGCGGCCTCTATGTGGCCCAATCGGCGCCGGCACTTTTTCTCAAGGGTGCGCGATTGCAAAGACTGGTGCCTTCGCAACGATGCGCCTGGTGGGCGGGCGCGTTCAAGCGGGAGCCCATCGAGCGTATCGGTGACCGGCGCATCGCGCGCACCGGCTGGGGGATCGTTATCGCGGACCAGACGCCGGAAGGCGTTTTGGTGACTGCCGGCGCATCGATGGATGAAGCGCGCGCAGCCCTTGATCTTACCCCGGAGACAGTGATTGCGGAAGCAAATGCTTACGTAGTCCGCTGTGACGCGATGCCGAAAGCTTCGCCCTTGATGCGCAGCATGATCTCCCAGAGCCTCCACGCCGCATTTTCAGCCATTCGTCAGGACGAACATGGCCGGTTCGGTGGACTGGCCGCCGGCCAAGCCTATAGCGCGCCGGCAAGAACCTATTATCGCGACGGCTACTGGACGCTTCAAGCACTGCTTGACCGCACGCCTGAGGCGGTGCGCTCCCAGATCGACTTGCTTGCGCACGGCATCCAGCCAGATGGAGAGGCGCCAAGCGGCGTCATCCTCACCGGCCCAGGCCAGGCTGAGGAATGGGAAAAGGTTCGCCGAACGCATCCTCGCATCAAGGAGGAGCATCTGCGGCCCGGGGATTGGTGGAGCGATCATTTTGACAGTCCGCTATTCTTTATTCTGACGATCGGTGATTACATCCGCGCGACCGGAGACAGATCACCGATCTCTGTCTATTGGGACAAGGTTGTTGCAATCTTCACCCGCTACTGCGGTTTGGACGCGGCCGGCAACGGACTGCCGATCAAGCCAAACCACGACCGCGACTGGGCAGACAACGTCTATCGCCACGGTTATGTCGCCTACGATATCGGTCTCTGGATTGGCGCACTCGACGTCATCGCCGAACATGGTGCGGCAATCGATGCCGAAATTGCCGCAAAGGCGGCAGCGACCGTTGCGCAGGCGCGAGCTTCGGTCGACGAGGCCCTGCTTCAGCCAAGCGGAACCTACGCCGATTACGGCATGAAGGATGACTTCGTCGAGGACCACCTGACGCTCGATAGCCTGACAATGCTTCGTTACCGTGCGGTTTCTCCAGAAAGGGCACAAGCCGTTCTGGGCAAGGTGGAAGCGTTGCTGGAAACCCGCAACAACAGGGATCAGCCCTATGGCGACTGGGGCGTCATGTGCGCCTTCCCACCCTTCAAGCGCCCCAAGGACACTCGCTCGAAGTCGGCCTTCGCCTACCGCTACCATAATGGATCGGATTGGCCTTATCTGTCGGGTCTTTATGCCGAACAGCGTCTCGTCTACGGTCTTGATGGTGCCGAATATCCGCTGCTGCGCTGGTGGGAAACCTGCCTGGAAGAAGGATGGATGGGGGCTGTCGAGTATTTCTCGCCGCCATGGGGCCGCGGTTCTCTCCTCCAGGGATGGAGCAGCATGCCGGCGGCCGCAGCCCTTGCATATCAGGACAAGCTTAAGATGTAGGCCGGCTGGAGAGAGCGTCTCGACAGGGCGTCGTGCTCCTCGTCCGCCTCACACAAATGCAAAAGGCGACTTTTGCCTTTGTGTGAGGCGGAGACCTTACTCCTTCGTCGCTCCCGCCATCAGTCCGCTCATGAGCATGCGCTGCAGCGCCACAAACATGACGAGAACCGGCAGTACCGAAAGCACCGACATGGAAAGCAGTCTTGGCCAATTGATGCCGAAACGTCCGACGGTATTGGCGAGCGCGACCTGGACGGTCCATTTGTCCTGATCGGTGATGATCAGGAAGGGCCACAGATAGTCGTTCCAGCGCCAGACGAGGTTGAAGGCGAGAAGCGTGCCAATCGCCGGGATCGAGAGCGGCACGATGATACGCAACAGGATGCGCCATTCCGGCGTTCCGTCGACCCGTGCCGCCTCCAGGAGACTATCGGGGATATTGCGAATGTATTGCCGCATCAGGAACACGCCGGTCGGGGTGGCGGCCGGTGCGATGATGATGCCCGCAAGCGTGTCCAGGAGATTGAGGTCGCGCAAGACGAGGAATACCGGGATCATGACGATCTGCAATGGCACCATCAGCGACGACATGATGAGAAGGAAGAACAGCGTGTCGCCCTTGAACCTGAACTTTGCCAGTGCATAGCCGGCCATGACGCTGATCGTGACGGAAAGCGCCGCCGAAAGCACGGACACGATTGCAGAATTGCGAAAGAAGACGAGGAACTTTGCCCGCGCCACGGTTTCGGTGAAATTCTGCAGAGTTATGTGGGCGGGAAAGATTGTCGGCGGCCACTGGAAAATCTCCTGTTGCGACTTCAGCGACGACAGGAAGAGCCACACAGGCGGCATCAAGAAGACGAAGAGGGTGAGCGCAACGAAGATCAGGCGCCAGGGAGAATAGATTCGCGTCATGTCTCACTCCTCGACAGGCGCAGCTGGACGACCGTCAAAAGCAGCAGGATGACAAAAAGCACCATCGACTGCGCAGCCGCAACGCCGGCCTGCATCGGCTTTTGAAACGCCGTGTCGTAGATCGTCTGAATGAGATAGACGGTCGCCTTTCCTGGCCCTCCCCCCGTCAGAGACACGACGAGTTCATAGACCTTGAAGGCCTCGATCGAAGACAGTACCAGAACCACCGCCATTGTCGGTCTGAGAAGTGGCAACGTTATATGGGTGAACTGGCGCCATTTGCTGGTGCCATCAATCGAGGCGGCTTCATAGTAATCCGCCGAGATCGCAGTCAGGCCGGCGATGAAGATCATCATGTTGAAGCCGGCCTGGGCCCAGACCCAGGCGATGACCATGGCAATCTGTGCCATCGTGTCCTGCTCAAGCCACGGCACCGGGGCAATTTTCACCAATGACAGCAGGTAGTTGACGAGACCGTTGTTCAAACCGAAAAGCCATCGCCACGAAACGCCGATGATCAGCAGACTGATCATCGACGGGAAGAAGACGACCGTCCGCACAATCGCGAAGAACTTGGTCTGTGGCGAGAGAAGAAGCGCCAGCGCCAGCGAGACGACGATGTTGAGCGGCACCGCAATGATAACGAAGAGCACCGTCTTGAAGAGGGACGTCTGAAAGTCGGCGTTGCGCAAAAGGCCCGCAAAATTATCAAAACCCACATATTGCGGCAGGGTGCTTGGCACCTGGGGAACCACCACCACACCACGCTTGAAGAACGCCATCATAAGGCCCTGGACAAGCGGGTAGAGGGTAAAAGTAACGAGCAGCGCGATCGTCGGCAGCATCAAAAGATACGGCCAACTGAAATTGAAGAGGCTGCTACGCCGGCCTTTCGGCACCGGATGCGAACCCAGTGCCGAATTGCTTTGTTGCGAGAGCGCTACCGTCACTTGCTCGCCTCGAGCGAGTCGTCGGCGGCCTTCTTAATCTGCGCGATCGCCTCGGCTGAGGAAATCTGACCGGCGACAGCCTGGGTTACGGCGGCCTTGACCGTTCCCCAGACCGCCTGCATCTGCGGCCAGGCCTGATCCGTTGCCGCATAGACGGGGCTCGCGTTCAGTTCGTTCTGCATTGCGGTGATCGCAGCCGTCGCAGCCGGATTGTCATACTTGACCGGCGGCGCCTTGAGGTTGGCAGGGATCATACCGAAGGTCTTGGCGTATTGAGCCTGGATCTCCGGGGAGGTGACCCATTTGATGAACTCGACGGCTTCCGGCAGATGCTGACTGGTGTTGAAGGCGACGATGTAATCTCCACCATAGATCGATGAGGCAACCGTCCCGCGTGGCGTCGGCCCGGCCTGCCAGCCGAATTTGGCATTGGTTGCAAGCCCCGCGATCTGCCAGCTGCCGGACATGTAGGCGACCGCCTGACCGGCCGTGAACAGTTCCTTTGGATTGTCCGAGCTTGCTCCGCTCCACAGGCCGGGCGGCATGGCAGCCTTGGTGATCCCGATGAACTTGTCGAGCGTGCTCGTCCAGGCCGCTTCGTCCATCACGACCTTGACGGGTTCCTTCTCGGAATAAATGTGATTGCCATATTGATACTCGTGAACGATCCAGCGGCTCGCCGAAACGTCCCAGACCAGCGGATAGCGGGTGCCGGATTTCTCTGCAACCTCCTTGATCTTCGGAATGAACTCTTCCCAGGTCCAGCCGGTTGCCGCGTCGGGGATAGCAACGCCTGCCTTTTTGAAGGCGTCAGCGTTGAGGAATATGCCGGTCGAGGTAACGCGCAAGGGCGCGGCAATGACCTTGTCGCCAAGCTTGGCGCCATCGCCCCATCCCTTGACGAAGTCGTTGATCCATTCAGGTCCGATCTCTTTGCCAAGATCTGCAAGGAACGGCCGAATGACCGGCTCCATAGACGAGGTCAGCGACAGATCCGGCATGATGCCGGATGCCGCATATTGCTGGAATTTCTGGATCATCCCGTCATAGGGCGTAATTTCAAGATCGAAGGTCGTTTCGGGATGCAGCTTCGTATACTGATCGAGCAGAGCACGAGTATCCGCCTCTTCCTGATCACTGTCGACATACCACACGAGCTTCAGCTCGGAGGCCGCAGCAAGCGACGTCATCATCGCCGTGGCAGTTGCGGCCATCATAAGTGTTTTCAGCGTTTTCATCATGCTCCCCTTTTCTGGCTTGTCGTTCTGACATCCGATACGGACGGCCTGCGATCGTGACTCCCTGAGGCCTTTGTTCGTAACCATGACGAATTAAATACGAGTTTCGCCGACTGTCAACAGAACTCGCACGGCCCGGATGCATTTAGTTCGTCTTGTTGACGAATAAATTAGCTTGATCTATGCAGGAGCGCATATTTTTCGGAGGCTATGATGGATATGTTCGTTGAAGCTGCAGGTGGCGATATTCAGGCAGCGCTCGACACCATAGCGCGTGCGGGAGGCGGAACGGTCTTTCTCCGGCCTGGCCGACATCTAGTAGGTCCGATCCGATTGAGAGACAATGTCACCCTGCATATCGAAGAAGACGCCGTTCTCGCTTTCGACCCAGACTACAGGCAATATAGCTCCAATACCGTCAGTGTAATTGCCGAAGCCTCCAATCGCGCTTACATGGTGGCGCAGGACGCCAACAATATTGCGGTCGTCGGCAAAGGCACGATCGATGGCGGTGGCGATGCGTTCCACACTGGCTTCGATGCAAGCATCGGCACATTCACTCCGATGGCGGAACGTCCTCGAGTACTGGTTTTTGAGGACTGCGCGAACATTCGTCTGGAAGGTATCCAGATTACGGATTCGCCGATGTGGACGATCCATCTCGTGCGATGCCGCGATGTCGTCGCCCGAGGGTTTCACGTTTCCAACAATCGCCAGCTTCCCAACACCGACGGGATCGTCATCGACAGCTGCAGCGACGTCACACTTTCCGGCGTCATCATTCGCACCGCCGATGACGGCGTGTGCCTCAAGACCAGCTTGAGCGACAAGGGAATCGGACGATGCGAGCGGATCGAGGTGTCCGACAGCGTGATCGAGAGCAAGAGCTGCGCCCTCAAGATCGGCACGGAAAGTTTCGGCGATATAAGACAGGTTAGCTTCTTGCGCTGCAAGATCGAGGATTCCAACCGCGGTCTTGGTATCTTTTCGCGCGATGGCGGCAAGGTTGAGCACGTCGTCTTCCGCGATATCGAAGTCGATTGCAATGAGACGCCTGACGGATTCTGGGGCTCTGGTGAACCGCTCACGATCACCAAGCTTGCGCGCCGCCCCGAACGCCCGGCAGGAGCGGTCCTCTCGGTGCTCGTCGAAAATATCTCCGGGCGATGCCAAGGAGCCGTCAATCTTTTTGCAGAGGAACCGGGCGGTATCGGCGGTATCGTTTTGCGCGGGATCGAGCTTCAGATGAAGGAAGGGCCGCTTGGCACCGCGAGACAATATGACTTGCGGCCGACCAACGCGGACCTGGCGCCGGCGAAAGGCGCCGAAGGGCGCGGTAACGCTTGGGTTCGCGGGGAAGACGGCAACATCGTCGGCCTTTTCGCCTATCCGGAAGGATTGCCGGGCGTGTTTGCACAGAATGTCACCGGCTTGGAACTCGAAAGCGTGACGATCCATCGGCCCCAGCCGCTGCCTACTGGGTGGAACCCGGAAACGATCACAGTCATTCCCTGAAGCGCGGGTTGGTTACTCCATCTGCTATAGCTGACGCGGCAGACGGCGAGCGAGCCCGTGGCCGGTGATGCCGAATGGGAATTCCCGAAGTTTTCGGCGACGCTAAACGTGACAACCCCTTCGAGTTGGCCGGCCAGCACCTGCAGCTTGCAACAATCATCAATGGGCAATATTCGCCGGACAATCTGTTTCGGGCCGATGAGATTTCGATGGGCGGTTACGGCAACATGCGGGGCACGCGGGAAAGCGTGCTCTTCGGCAATGATGGCGTCTTTGCGCGCAACGAGCTCGTCCGGCGCACGCAGCCATGGGCGGGGAATGCGCTACTCGCTCGCAGGCTGGGCGAGCTGCGGTCATATGCTGGTATCGATTTTGGGCACGTGTTCGGACAAGCGCGCTTGGGCTGCGGCGGCCTTACACTCTGGAACGGAGACAGCAGCATCTCACGGGCTTCGACGGGCAGATCGGATTTAGTCACCGGTCGTCGGCGAGATCGTCAGCTCCGAGCCGTAAGCGCCGCGCATTTCCGTCGCCGCGGCCGGATCACGATCGTCAGCCTTGTGCAGGAGTGTTGAACGATAGCCGTGCGCATGTGATCCCTCGATCAGCGTCACATCGGCGTTGCCCGGATTGTCGGAACGCTCGAACCATTCGACGCTCTGATGTAGGAAATTCATTTCGAAAGCACGGTTGGTGACGCCATGACCGACAATGATTGCGGTCTCATTGCCGCTGCCAATGTCATGCATGACGGTCAACAGAAACAGCCGTACCCGTTGGGCGACATCCGCCCGGCTTTCGCCATCAGGCGGGCGGGCATAAAACTTGCCGCTGTTGCTGCGAAGACGCGCCCATTTTTCGAATTCTTCCGGAAACTTGCGTCGTTGCTCGGCCCGGTCGTAGATCTCGGTAAACAAGCCGAAATCCTGCTCCCGCAACAGGTAATCCTCATGAACGTCGCCGATTGTGTCCCCAGGAAATGCCTCGATGATTGCATCCTTGGTCTGGCGCGTCCGCAGATATGGCGAATGCCAGATGGTTGCCGGAGGTATCGTGCCCGGCAGCGCCGCCAGATAGGAAGCAATGCTGCGCCCCGCAGCCAGTGCCTGTCTGTAGCCCCATACCGTCAGCGGAACATTGTGATCGCCAAACTGCCGATACGCGCTCTCGCTGATATTGCCGAGAGATTCACCGTGTCGAACCAGAAAGATGCGCATCTTTTACCGTGTCAGCTGAGGTATGAGGGTATCATGAAGGGCAGGAAGGCGGCGCGCAATGGCAGGACGTGCGACGTGGATGTTCCCAAGACGCGAAGTAAGCACCGATCTCGCCTGCCCTGCCCTCCTCATCTCCACCCATCGTCTCGAAAGATCGCCAGCGGAAAGAAGCTCGGCCTGGCCAGGCGCGCCATTGATTGGCTAGGCGGCCGGCGCCTCAGCCCATTTTGAAAAAGTCGCCGCCTGACCGAAATCCTGGCCTTCAGCATTCCGGAGCTGCCAGACTATTCCGTCTTCCATCCAGAAACGGCTCCCCGACTTCGTCACCCGCAAGCCACGATAGCCAGCCATAAATCCCTTTTGCGCCACCGCATCGAGCAACGCCTGACGCTCCGCCCGTTCGCTCGGGCCAGCCGAGAGCCTCGATTGCAGCTTTACGAATTCGCCCCAGCTATATCCAAACCGCCTCTGTGCTGCGCCATTGGCATAGACGAAGACGGGATCTGGCGCGGTATTATGGGCAAGGACCACAAACGGGGCATCACCATAGAGCCATTCTGGTCCACGGTCCCTGGAGAGGAGGTCCCTGCCGACAAGGCGCCGGAAACTTCCTGTGAGGAGCTCAAAGAATTCGGGATCGTTCGGGTTCAGTTCACCGTTCAACTGCATCTCGCTTCCTTCTCCAGTGCGGCCTGTCCACGAGCCTAACCCGATCTAGTAACGGGATATGGCATCGGTGCGGCGATCGGCACCGATAAGCGGTCTTAATTCGGTAAGGTATAGTTCTTGCGGATATAGGATGGCTTGAAGCCTGCCTTCGTCAGGTTGTCGAAGGAAATGTTCGGCGGACCCTCCTGAGGTTGGGCCGTCTCCACCGCAAAGCGAAAAACACCCTGTTCGAGGCCCTTGTTCAATCGAGCATCAATCAGCGCTTTTTGCGCGCCGCGGTTCCGGTACTCGGCAAGTGTCGTTCCGCCTCCCAGCCAGCCGCATCCCTCTTCCATGAATATCGCCCCGCTTCCGATCGGCACGCCTTCCAGTTCCGCAACGAAACAGGCCCAGCCCTTCTTGCCGACAAGGCATGACCACAACGGCTCAAGCTCGGCCGGGAAACCAAAGCCTGCGCACATCAGCCTGCCGAACGTCGATGCGTCATCGATTCCTGCCAAGCGCGTTCGCACAGGTCCTTCGATTGCAAGCGGAGCGGATGGAGCAGGCCGCGTGAGTTTCATCCATCCACCGCTTTCGACCAACCCCTGATCCAGTATCCAGCCGTGCAGTTCGTTGGTGGCAAAGGCTTCACGGATCTGGACATGCCGCCTGCCGGTTTTGGTCTTCATCCATTCGAATGCGTGATTGAGTTCGTCTCTATCATTCAACGCGAAAATGCGGTTGAGTCCAATGGCAGGCGCTGTGGGCAGCGAGATGGCGCAGCCTTTGCCCACCGGGATGCAGGTAAACTCGACGCTGTCTTTAAAAGGCTGGGGCGTGATCCTGGCCAAATCTATAAAAGCCTTTGCCTCAATCATCTCTTCCCAGGTAATTCCGTCGCTCGAAATGCTCAATTTACTTCCTCTTTTGAACTATCAGCCACTGAGAATGGCTGTACAAGCCTCGGCGGATTTCGCGCCCAATCACGAGTGGTGTCGCGGGCACGAGATAACCTGCATCGCATCCCCGAACAAAGTGTGCGACGGATTAAAAGAGATTGAAGGTAGCTGTCGAGGGTTTAGACAGAGTGTCAATTGAGCCGCAGCCCGTTGCGGCAATCAGCGTGCATTCGCCATCCGTCAGAAGTAGATCGACATGACCAGATCCTGGTCGAAATCGCCAAAACCCTTGCCGAAGAGGTTCATGCCGCCGGGATTGTCCGCCTTCTCATCGATGCCTATGCGGAAGCGGATCGAATGATGGTCGGCGATACCGAGCGAGGCGATGGTCTGGGTCGAGACCATGGCGCCATCGATCCAGGTGCCGGTCTCGTCGATCGTCCACGTTTTGAGCTTGCCATATTGCGAGCCCGACAGCTTCCACCAGGAGGGCGAATACATGCCGCGGCGGTCGCCGTAATCACCGGGCGAGGTCCAATGCCCCGCCTTGATACCGTTGACCCAGATGGAAATGTCGGAGGGCCAGTTGGCGTTCGTCGCAGGGGTTTCGGAACTCAGTTCGGCGGAAAACTCCACCTTGCGGATCTTCTTGCCCGACACCTTGGCGTTGTTCGGGAATTTATATTCGACATAACCGCGGGTGAACCAAAGAAGCGCTGCCTGCATACGCTGCGGATCGAGGAAAACCTCCTGTACATCCAGCATGCCGATAACGTTGTTGACCGAGCAGAGGCCGCAGGGCGCATCAACGTCGAATTCCGTGAACAGACCGATCGGCATGCTGACGGTGACGACGTCCTCGCTCGCCTTGGTGCCGTTCGTATCGAAGCGGATCAGGATCTCGTCATAGATGCTGGAGCAGACTTTCTGATTTCCCTTGGTCGCCTTCATCGTCTGGGTCTGGATGAGGCCTGCCTGCTCGAGTGACTTCAGGTTGGTTGCGGTCGTCGATTGCGGCAAACGCATCTGCGCCGCGATGTCGTTGACATTCAGCGGCCCTTTCTGGCGCAACAGATTGAGGATTTCGATACGCGTCGGAGACCCGAGAGCCTGGACGACATCAACGTCCCGCATCGGATCGACGGTTAGAAGTTTCATCTCCATGCCTTGATACTGGCTCTCCAGTCTTTCTGGTTGGTTTCAGCTGATATCACGGCGTCATATCCGATGTCGCCGCCCTTTTTGTAGGCGCCGGTCCGCGCTTCGGGAGAATTTTCGCGGACCGGCTGGGGCCTTCTCACCTCGGCCCGGACCCCAATCTCTCATCATTATCCCTTGATGCCTGATGACAGCATCAAGGCCTGCGTCACGCGTTTCTGGAACATGAGGTAGGCGAGTGCGACCGGCATCGCCGCAAGAATGGCGACCGCCATGTCGCGCGCATATCTGACGCCGAACGCATCTCTGGTCTGGGTAATGCCGACGGTGATCGTCATCATGTCGTCGGAGTTGGTGACGAGGAAAGGCCAGAGGAAGGCGTTCCAGGCCATTATGTAGGTGATGATCGCGAGCGCGGTGGTAATCCCCCAATTCAATGGCAGGTAAAGTTTGAAGAGAATCTGGAACTCGCCACAGCCATCGAGCTTGGCGGCCTCGCGCAGCTCCTTCGGCACGGAATCAAAGAACTGCTTGTAGACGATGACGACCACAGGAACGATCAGCTGCGGCAGGATGATGCCGCCCCAGGTATTGATGAGGTTGAGCTTATACATCAACACGAATTGCGAAATCACCAGTGCCTGGGAGGGTATCATGAAGCTCGCCAGGATGATGCCGTAGAGAAGCCTGCGGCCTGGGAAAACGATCTGCGACAGCGCATAGGCGCACATGACGCTGATCAGAATGACGACGACGGTCACCGTTATCGAGGTGACGATCGAGTTCAGGTACCAGGTCGAGAGCTTCGTCTCGAAGAGCGCGTAATAGTAGGCCGAGAAGTTAAGCACGTCGGGGATGAGGGTCGCCTTGTTGACGACATCCTGTTCCGGCTTAATGGATGTGACGATCGCCCAATAGATCGGGAAGGCCCAGGTGCAGGCGATTACCAGTGTGAGGATCAGAAGCAGCGCGTTGCCGATTGTCTTGCCGGGCATTTCAGCGCTCCCTCACACGCAACAGCTGATATTGCAGCACCGAAACGACGACGATAATCAGGAACAGGATAACAGCGACCGCCGAGCCGAGGCCGCCATGGTTCGATCGGAAAGCCTCGCGATAGACGAGTTGCAGGAGCACGTAGGTGGAATTGAACGGCCCGCCTTCCGTCAACAGATAGACCTGATCAAAGATCTTGAGCTGCAGGATCAATTGCAGTGTCAGCACCAGTGCGGTTACCGGCCAGATCAGCGGCCAGGTGATGCGCTTGAAACATTGCCAGCGCGTTGCGCCATCGAGCATGGCCGCCTCGTAATAGTCATGGGGAATATTGCGCAATCCGGCAATGAAGAGCAGCAGATTGAAGCCGTTGGTCCACCAGACCGTCACGAGCGCCACCATCGGCATGGCCCAGATAGGGTCGCGGAAGACGCTGATGCGCGCGCCGGTGAAGGCTTCGATGATGAACTGGGCAATGCCGAACTGCTGGTCGAGAACCCATTTCCAGATCTGGGTGACAACCGACACCGGAAGAATATAGGGGATGAAGAAAAGCACGAGCACAAGGCTCTGCATCCAGCCTTTCAGGCGCACGACCATCAGCGCCAGTCCGAGGCCGATCAGCGTGTTCGGGATGACAGTCAGCACGACGAAATAGCCGGTATTCCAGACCGAGGTATAGAAAAGCTTTTGGTGAAAGAGTTTCACGTAATTGTCGAAGCCCACCCATTGGCCTTCACCGACGAGCGGGGCGTCGGTAAAGCTCAAGGCGAACATCTTGTAGACCGGATAGGCAAAGACGATCGCATAGGCGATCAGGAACGGCGCGATCATGGCGATCGCCGTCAGCGTCTTGCGTCGCTTTTCAGTATTGACCACAGATCATCTCCCTGGGCGAAGGGCTGGCCGGAGGTGCGCTCCGGCCAGCATCTCCTTACTTCTGGTTTTCCAGCTCTTCGCGCATCTGGTCGATCGCATCTTCCGGATCGAGCTGGCCATTGAGTGCGGGAACCACGAAGTTCTGGGTTGCCTCGTAGATCGGCCCGGCGACGCCTGCGAGCTTGGAGACCGGGTCGAAGACGGCCGTATTGGCGAGCTTCGCATAGGTGGCGTTCGGCTGCATTTCCTTGAATTCCTTGCTGTCCGTCACCGGCTTATAGGCAGGGATGTGGCCCGCACTTGCCCAGGAGATCGAGTGCTCGTTCATCCAGGCGATGACCTGCAGCACGGCCTTCAGCTTTTCGGGCGTGATCGGCTTACTCTCGCTGTTTGGAACAGCGAAGGAATGCGAGTCCGCCCACGTGGCCTGCGTTCCCATAAGGTTCGGGATTTCGATAGCACCCCATTCAAAGCCAAGATCTCCCTTCTTGGCGAGATCGACCATCGTCGGCACTTCCCAGACACCATTGATGTGCATCGCAGCCTTGCCTGAGGTAAAAAGCGCGATCGAGGCCTGATAGGAGATCAGCTTCGGCGAGTAGCCGGAGGAAACCCAGTTCGCCATGGTCTTCAGCGCCTTTACGCCGGCATCGCCGGGCAGGATCTGGTCACCGTCGATGAACTTGGCGCCCTGCTGAGACAGCAGCGTGTAGAAGACACGCCACATGGAGCCGCCTTCGTCCGTGTGCAGCGACAACGGATATTCGACCTTGCCCGTCGCCTTGATCTTGTCGAGCGCGGCATTGAAATTATCGAGACCGTCAAGACCTTTTGGCAAACCGTCATCGCCGAGCAGCCCGGCTTCCTTCAGGATGGTCTTGTTGTAATAGAGGACGATCGAATGGACGTCGAAAGGAATGCCGTAGACCTTGTTGTCAAAGGTCGCCTGCTTCCAGGCGGAATCGACATAGTTTTCCTTTTTGATGCCGGCAGATGCCAGTTCCTCATCCGTAAAGGGCCGCAGGATGCCGGTTGGAACAGCCAGCGGATAGCGCGACATGTGATAGGTCATGATGTCAGGCTGCTGGCCGACGGCGGCGGACGTCTGCACCTTGGTATAAAAAGGCACGCCCCATTCCAGCGTCGTCGCATTGATCTTGATGTCGGGATGCGTGTCGTTGAATTCCTTGATGAGCGCCTTCATCCGCACACCGTCGCCGCCGCCTAAGAAGTCCCACCAGGTAATGTCCGTCTGGGCGAATGCGGCTGCCGATGGCAGCAATGCGATTGCCGCCGAAACGGCAAGTTTTAAGAGCTTTCTCACGTTTGTTCCTCCTCTAAAGCATTGGGTTAAGCTCACCCCGCGGAGCGGGGCATCTCGTGTCGCGAACCTCCTCCTAAGGCGCGCGATCACGTCTCCTGCATTTCTTTCGGTCTCCGGACGCTCCGGACACCGTTCAATCAACTGAGCCTTCTGCCTTCGGCAT
The DNA here is from genome assembly GCF_014195325.1 of Rhizobium sp. BK650. Taxonomy (GTDB): domain Bacteria; phylum Pseudomonadota; class Alphaproteobacteria; order Rhizobiales; family Rhizobiaceae; genus Rhizobium. The sequence goes on from NZ_JACIBK010000005.1 coordinate 375,376, forward strand.
CGAAAGCCAGCATTTCAGGCACTCTCAGCGAGAGGCTGATCTTCTCCTTCGGCTGAGGCCTGCTTTCGCGGCACTCGACGGTCATCTCCGCATTGGTTGCCGTCAGTACGTGAAGATATCCGGTGCCGCCGAGCTCTTCGGTAAACTCGGCCGTGACAGGCAGCATCAGGCCTGCGCTATCCGCGCCAAGCCCGATATGCTCGGGCCGCACGCCGACATTGATGGCCGCGCCCTCAGCGACGGGCGCGCGCGTCGGCAGCTCGAAAGCCTGACCCGGCGCATCATCGAGCTCGATGCGTGCCGATCCCTGGCCGGAAGCCACGACCTTGCCTTTGAGGAAATTCATCCCCGGCGAACCGATAAAGCCGGCGACAAACATGTTCTGCGGATTGCGGTAGAGTTCCAGCGGTGCGCCGACCTGCTGGACAACGCCTTCCTTCAAGACGACGATCTTGTCGGCGAGCGTCATCGCCTCGACCTGATCATGGGTGACATAGATCATCGTCGCCCCGATCTGCCGGTGCAGGCGGGCAATTTCCATGCGCATCTTCACGCGCAGTTCCGCGTCAAGGTTGGAGAGCGGCTCGTCGAACAGGAAAACCCGCGGCTCACGCACGATGGCGCGGCCGATCGCCACGCGTTGGCGTTGGCCGCCGGAGAGCTGGCTCGGCTTATGTTGGAGATAGTCGGTCAGACGCAGGATATCGGCAGCCGCCTTCACCTTCTCCTGAATCTCCGCCTTCGGCCGTTTGGCGATCGACAGGCTGAAGGCCATATTCTCGAAAACCGAAAGATGTGGATAAAGGGCATAGGACTGGAAGACCATGGCGACGCCGCGCTTCGATGCCTCCCGATGGGTCACATCCTCATTCTCAATCCTGATCTGCCCGCCGCTCGTTTCCTCGAGCCCGGCAATCATTCTCAGCAGCGTCGATTTTCCGCAGCCGGAAGGGCCGACGAAAACGGCAAACTCGCCCTGCTTGATCTCGATATCGACGCCGTGAATGACAGCGAAAGAGCCGAACGACTTCCTGACGTCAGTCAGTTTGATCCCAGACATATATCCTCCCGATTGGCACTTCAGACGGGGCAGCCTCCTCCGCTGCCCCGATGGCAATCAGCTCACGCCGCGGCTACGGAGAGCAGGATGAAATGATAGGATTTCGCTGGCAGCGACCCGGTGAGCCTGCCCTCGTCGGTGACCTGCAGGCCGGACCCTGCCTTCGGCACGATGCGGTTCTGATCCTCGACAGAGTTGCGGGCCTTGAGATCGTCGCCCACCATCGTGTGATGCTGGACGACCTTCGCGCCCTTGAAGCCCTGCAGGGCGATGTCGAGGTCGATCGCCTCGTCGAGGCTGCGGTTGATTGCAAAGAGCGCCATGCTCTTGCCGTCGTCGTGCAGCACGGCCGAGAGATCGAGATAGGGAACGTCCTGAGCTACCTCGCAATCATAGGTCGGACCGGACGAGGATACCGCCAGCGCAGTGCCGCGCCCGTATTTCGAGGCGAACTGCAGCGGGTAGTAGATCGACTGGCGCCAGGCCGGACCACCCGCCTTGGTCAGGATCGGGGCGATGACGTTGACGAGCTGCGCCATGCAGGCGATCTTGACGCGGTCGGAGCGGCGGATGAAAACGTTGATGAGCGAGGCGACGAAGATCGCATCCTCGAGATTGTAGAGCTCTTCGAGCAGCGGTGGGGCTTCCGGCCAATCCCAGTTCTTGTAGCGCTGATCGTCTTCCTTGCGGTCGTGGTACCAGACGTTCCATTCGTCGAAGCAGATTTTCACGTCGCGCTTGGAGCGCTTCTTCGCCTTGATATAGTCGATGACGCCACCGATCGTGACGATATAGCGATCGAGCTCTATCGCCTTGGCATAGTAGTTCAGCGTATCGTTTTCTTCATTGCCGAAATACTTGTGCAGCGAGATGTAGTCGACGCTGTCGTAGCTCGCGTCGAGAACCTGCGCTTCCCATTCGGGATAGGTCTTCATCTTATCGTTCGACGAGCCGCAGACCACGGTTTCGAGCGTCTTGTCGAAATATTTGAAGGCCTTGCTGACTTCATTGGCAAGCAGACCATATTCCGTCGCGGTCTTATGGCCGACCTGCCAGGGGCCGTCCATCTCATTGCCAAGGCACCAGATGCGGACATTGTGCGGGTCCTTGTATCCGTGCTTGGCGCGCAGGTCGCTCCAATAGGTGCCACCCGGATGATTACAATATTCGAGGAAATTACGGGCGTCGTTCAAGCCGCGCGAACCGAGGTTCATGGCCAGCATCATCTCAGTCTTGGCGAGCTTCGACCAATCGGCGAATTCGTTGACGCCCATCTGGTTGGTCTCACGCGTGCGCCAGGCGAGGTCAAGGCGCGTCGGGCGCTGTTCTCGCGGCCCGATGCCATCTTCCCAATGGTAGGCTGAGACGAAATTGCCGCCGGGATAACGCACGATCGGCATATCGAGATCGCGCACCATATCAAGAACGTCGCTACGGAACCCGTCCTTATCAGCGTTTTCATGACCCGGCTCGTAGATACCAGTGTATACGGCGCGACCCATATGCTCCAGGAAGGAGCCGTAAACACGCTTGTCAACGTTCGAAATCGTAAATTCCCTGTTCAGGGTCGCCTTAGCCTGCATGGATGTTCCTCGTTTATTGAATTTGATTTTTGCAGAAGCTAAGCTTGGAATTTTTTTAAATCAAGTAATATGTTTTGTATCATAAAAACAGATTTACTAACCTGGATGGGCCCCGAAATCTGTGAAGAGCCTGCCTGTCCGAGCGACTGCAATCTGGCACGAGCTCGGTAAACGCCGCCGCCAACCAATGGCTCGAAGGGCGGGAACAAATTTCTCATCTGCGACGTTGTGGCGCCCGGGACAGGAGGAGCAAAAAATGCCCAACACGCAATGGAACGAACCCGTCGAAATCGTATTCGGTCACGCGGGGTCCCGAATCGTTACGGGCCCGTTCGACGCGCTTATCTATCTCCACGACATGTGGCCGCAGCGAACGGGAGCCAAATTCGTCAAGGCAAGCAATGCCTGCAAAGGTGCGGTCGAGGGACGCGTGAGCATGGAAACGGCCAGGGCAGATTTTCTCGCCGCGGCGGAAGAAGCAAAGCTGACCAAGCACTGAACCTTTTCGAGCGGATGTGCAGACCACGCCCGCTCTTTCGCAACAGAGGGAGGCTCAATGCGCGCCTTGTTGATATCGCTCCTATGCCTGGCAACAACGCCGGGTCTCGTGGTCCCGGCCATGTCTGCCGACATGATACAAGGTTATCAGCGGCCGCCGGTCGTCAAGCATCGTTCAAGGCCCGTCATTCGGGCCCATTACGTCGAGCACCGGCGCCTCGATTGCAGCGATATGATTGTCGAATATCGCTACATACCGCACACCGAGATCGTGACCGTGTGCCATCCCATCAGATGGTAAAGAAAGCCCTTCAGGATCATGCGCTCGTCAGGCCTGCCGCAATGTCCTCGCCAGCGTCTGGAGTTGCTTGAAACCTTCATAACGCTTCGCATGAAGATCGGCGACCATGCCTTGCGTCGGCGGATAAGTCTCCGCGGCGGTCGAGAGTTTCGTCATTGCCGCACGCACATCGGCAAACAGCCCACCGGCAACAGCGCCCAGGATGGCAGCGCCCAGCAGGACCGGCTCTTCGGCCGTCGTCGCGACCACTGGCTTTCCGCTCGCATCGGCAAGGATCTGGCGCACGAAATGGTGCTGGCCGGCACCGCCGCTGATGACGACATTGTCGACGATAACACCGGCATCGGCTTGCGCGTCGATGATTTGTCTCAGGCCATATCCGATACCGCACAGGCCGGCGACATAAAGCCAGACCAGACTGTCGAGATCCCGTTCCATATCAAGCCCGGCGATAACGGCGCGGGCATGCGGATCGGCAAAGGGCGCGCGATTGCCGAGAAATTCTGGAACCACATGCAGGCCGGCAACGAACTTGACAGCTTCTGAAGCGTGGCCAGCCTTCTGTGCTGCCATGTCGGCGAGCAAGACCGGCAGTGGAACGCCATTGGCGTTAGACAGCTCACTGGCCTCACCGGCGGCCGGATGGAAGGACAGCAACTGGTCGATGGCGGCGCCTGCCGCGCTCTGGCCGCCCTCATTCAGCCACATGCCTGGCACCATCGCCGAATAATAGGGACCCCAGACACCGGGCACAAAGGCCGGCTCTAGCGTCGAGGTCATGGTGCAGGACGAGGTGCCGAAGACGTAGCCGAGATTGGCCTGGGGGCCCGACCCGATGCCGACGGTTCCGAGCCCGCCTGCATGGGCATCGATCAGGCCGGCAGCGACGGCGGTTCCCTCAACGAGCCCAAGTTCCTCTGCCGCAACCGCCGTCAGCCCCTGGCCAAGCGCAAACCCCGGCTCGACGATCGCCTGGCCGATGCGCGCAAAGCCGTCGTCGGCGAGTAGGCCAAGACCGATCTGATGGAAGTATGATGCGTCCCAGCGCTTCTCATGGGCAAGGTAGGTCCATTTGCAGGTGACCGTGCAGGTGGAACGCGACAGATCGCCCGTCGCCCGCCAGGTCAGGAAATCAGCCAAATCGAAGAATTGCCAGGCGGCTTGGAAAACCTGCGGGCGGTTCTCCTTCAGCCAGAGCAGCTTCGGCGTTTCCATCTCGGGCGAGATGCGACCGCCGACATAGTGCAGCACGTCGTGACCAAGCGCATTGATGCGTTCTGCCTGGGGGACGGCACGGTGGTCCATCCAGACGATGATATTGCGGTTGGGATCTTCGGACGGGCCGACGGCAAGCGGCTTGCCGCCCTCGCCGAGCACGACGAGCGAGCAGGTGGCGTCGAAACCGAGACCCGCTACGGATGCGGGATCGATGCCGCTTTCGTGAACGACCTCACGAACAGCTGCGCAGACAGCAGTCCAGATCTCGTTGCTCGACTGCTCGACAATGGCGCCCGGCTCGTGAAACAGCGTGATATCCCGCTTGGCGGATACAAGCATCCGGCCATCAAGGTCGAACAGGCCGGCGCGGGCGCTGCCGGTGCCGACATCGACGCCGATGACATGCTTGGCACCCGCTGATGGCGTGTGTGAAGTGTCGCTCATGATCTCTCGATTCAAATCGGCAGTTTCAGGTTCTAGAGCATGTCCGTTTTCTTCAAATGACAGGCAAGCCCCATCTCTTTGTTTTCACGCAATTGCAGCAAACCGCTACGCGCTTTGCTGCCAATCTCAGAGGTCGACGCTGTTGGGCAGGATGACCAGATCGCGGACCGTCACATTGCGCGGCCGCGACAGCATGAAGAGCACGGCATCGGCGACCTCCTTCGGCTGCATTAAGCTGCCATTGGCGAGCGCCTCTTCCATCTTGGCCTTCGGCCAATCGTCGAGCAGAGCGGTGACGACCGGTCCCGGCAGCACGGCGCCGACCCGAACGCCATGCTGGGCGACCTGGCGTCGGGTGGAGTGGACGAAGGCCTGAACGGCGAATTTCGAGGCCGTATAGATCGGCTCCCAGACGACCGGCACGACGCCTGCAATCGAACTCGTGAAGAGAATGTCGCCGAACTTCTGCGCGATCATGTGCGGCAGCACTGCATGGACCGAGCGGAAGGCGGCGTTGATGTTAAGGTTGAGCATGCGGTCCCAGGCATCAGGATCGCCTTCGGCGATGGGGCCGCCGATATAGGCACCGGCATTGGCGTGGAAAATGTCGAGACGGCCGGCCAATTCTAAAATGCGCGGCAGCATGCCGGAGACCTGAGGACCGTCGAGAAGATCGACGACGAGCGGCAGAGCGCCCTCGCCGATCTCCCTGCAGAGCGCCTCAAGCTTGTCCTTGGCACGATCGACGAGCACGACCGTTGCGCCCTCGGCATGGAGTGTGCGGGCGCATTCAAGGCCGATTCCCGATGCCGCACCGGTGATGGCGGCAACCTTGCCCTTCATGAGGTCAGTCATGCAAATACTCCTTGAGAATGTGTCATCAGGCGCGGCCGTGACTGACACGGGATCGGCGGGCAAGTGAATCGACGATGACGGCGATCGCGAGAACAGCGCCTGTGATCATGTAGCGAAGCGACGAACTGAGGTTGAGAAGCGTCAGCCCGTTGGAAATCGCCTGGATGACGATGATACCAAGCAGGGCCGAATAGGCGCTGCCACGGCCGCCGAACAGGCTGGTGCCGCCGATAACCGCCGCCGCAATGGCGTTGAGGTTTACGTCGCCGGTGCCGGCCTGCTGGCTGGAGGAGGCGAGCCGCGAGGCGGACAGAATGCCGCCGATCGTGGCAAGCGTCGAGCAGAGCACGAAGGCGCTGAGGTAGATGCGGCGCACATTGATGCCGGCGCGCCGCGCTGCTTCGCGATTGCCGCCGACGGCAAACATCGAGCGTCCCCATTTGGTACGGGTCAGCCCATAATTCAGGATAATAGCAATGGCGACGAAGAGACCGAACATCCACGGCACGCCGCGGCCGAGATTGAGATAATAGACGGCAAATTCGAGAGCTGCTGTCAGCACGATTGCTTTGATCGCCAGCGCACCAACGGGAGGCGACGAGAGATTGGACGCCTGGCGCTGGCGGCGCTTGCGCATTTCATTGACGACAAGGGTGATACCCGGCAGCAGTGCCAGCAGATAGGATAGCCAGTCGGGCATGACGAGGATCTGGCCGAAGCGGACGAGCGGCGAGGCATAGGGTAGATTGATGCTCCCTGTCGGTCCAAGGATATAGAGCTGCATGCCGAGGAGCGCGAGCAGGCCGGCAAGCGTGGCGACGAAGCTTGGCATGCCGAGCCTGTTATAAAGCACCGCGTAGAGCGAGCCGACGACAATGCCGGCAACGATTGCAACCAGGATCGCCAGCGGGATCGGCCAGCCCATATTGACCCAGAGCACGCCGAGAATGGCGGAGGAAAGCCCACTCATCGAGCCGACCGATAGATCGATCTCGCCGAGCATCAGTACGCAGACGATACCGAGCGAGATGACGCCAACAGTGGCGCAGTCGAACAGCAGGTTGACGAGGTTATTGGGCGCCAGGAACACCGGGTTGAGCAGCGAAAAGACCGTCGAAATGACGATTAGGCCGACGAAAACCGGCAGCATGCCGAGATCGCCCGAGCGGACGCGGTCGAAGAAGGCCTTGACCATGCCTGTAACATTGTCGTCGTGGCGCACCCGTTCGTCGCTGCGGTCAAGCGCGGCCGGCTGGCGGATAGTCTCTGACATCTTCTGGCTCATGCAGGCCTCCCGCTGGTTTCGTGGGCAGCGCCCGTCTTGCGCTCGATCCGCCGGGAGACCGCGTTTTCAGTAGCGCCGGTAATTGCGGCAACGAGTTCCTGGTTGGATGAATCGGGCGTGAAGACACCGTTGTTGCGCCCGAGGCGCAGCACGACGATGCGGTCGGCCACCGCACGCACGTCTTCCATATTGTGGCTGATGATGATGACGCCGAGGCCGCGTTCGCGCACCCGCTCTATGAGGTTCAGCACTTCCGCGGTCTGGGCGACGCCGAGAGCCGCGGTCGGCTCGTCGAGCATGATGATCTTCGGATCGAGCAGCAGCGAGCGTGCAATGGCGACCGTCTGCCGCTGGCCACCCGAAAGCGAGGCGATCGGCTCGCGTACCGAGGGGATGCGGGCGGCAAGCTCTCTCAAAAGGGTCCAGGCGCGGACTTCCATGGCGACCTCATCGAGGCTCCAGGGAGAAAGTTCATGGCCGAGGAAAAGGTTGGCGACGACATCGAGATTTTCGCAGAGCGCGAGATCCTGGAAGACAGTGGCAATACCGAGTTCCAGGGCCTTGCCGGGACTGTCGAGCGTCACGTTCTGGCCGCAAAATTCGATCGTTCCGGACGAGGGTTGATGCACGCCCGCCAGGATCTTGATCAGCGTCGACTTGCCGGCACCGTTATCACCGACCAGTGCCACGACCTCGCCGGCCTTCACGTCGAGCTCGATATCGCTCAGTGCCGACACCGCACCGAAATTCTTGTAAATATTGCTCAACCGGAGGATCGTTTGACCCTTCTGCGGCATATCCTTCACATCCCTGCTCATTGGGGGCAGTCCTTCTTGCCATAGTGGCATCCGGCTGCAACGGGCGCAGCCGGAGCTTACTCAAGCGCGGTTAGTTGGTGATGCCAAGCTTCTTGCAGCCTTCGGCATATTCGCCGGTGCAGATCTGCTCGGGCGTCTGGATCTTCTTGTCGAAGATTTCGGCCTTGATGTTCTCCGCCGTCACAACGGCGGGGATGAAGAGCTGCGACGGTGTATTGTAGAGCGTCGTCTTGGCTTCCGGCTTTTCACCCTTGATCATCTTGACCGCAACATTGGCAGCGGCTGCCGCGACGATTTCGGATGGTTTGGAGATCGTGTTGTACTGGTCGCCGGAGATGATCAGCTGGAGGGCTGCGATAGTCGCGTCATTGCCGGTGACCGGCGGAACCGGCTTGACGCCGGCGGCCTTGAAGGCGGCAATCGCGCCACCGGCCGTACCGTCATTGGCGGCAACGACACCCTTGATGTCGGCGCCGAAGCGGGTGATCTGGCCGGCAGCCCATTCCTGTGCCTTCGGCGGCGCCCATTCCGGCGTGTCGAATTCAGCAAGCGTCTTATAGGTAGATTCCTTGAGGCCGCGATGGATGCCGTCGCGGATCAGGCCGGCTGCCGCATCGGTCGGCGAGCCATTGATTTCGAGCACGCCCGCTCCATCGGCAACGCCTGAAGCCTTCAGGTGCTCGACGAGCGACTTGGCAATCGCATAGCCGATGCCTTCATTGTCGAAGGAAACGTAGTAATCCGCCGGCTTGTCCGGGATCGGGCGGTCATACGCAATGACCTTGACGTCCTGTGACTGAGCGATCTCGACGAGGCCAGCCGCAGCAGCGGAATCGACGGGGTCGAGGACGACGATCTTGGCGCCCTGGGCGATTACCGAGTTGAACTGCTGCTGCTGCAGAGACGCATCGGCATTGGCGTTTTGGTAGACGACGGTGCACTTCGGGCACAGCTTTTCCATCTCGGCCTTGAAGCCGGGGAAGTCGTGCTGCTCATAACGGGTGGATGCCTGATCGGGCATCAGGAAAGCGACAGTCGCAGCTTCCTGAGCCGAAACTGCACCAGCAAGACCCATGAAAACGGTCGCTGAGGCCATAAGCAAATTGCGATAATTCATTTTCTCCTCCTTGGTGTGATCGAATGACAGGCCCAGGCATTGCTGGTAGTCACCACGGTTTGCCCGCTCGCCGCCGCCTTCGCCGCCACAAAAGCGACGCGCAAAACGCCCCTGCAAAAAGCACGGCCTTCCCGCAGCTTCTTAGAAATACCTCCCTGCACCGGCATTACGAGCCGGACTGTATCATCGATTGCGCATGCCTGCTCAATCGATGAAGCAACAATTGCCACTTCTGCCGTTTGATGTCAAGTTAGCCCAAACGGAGAGGGCCATTTTGACTCAGGTGAAGCAGGCGAAGCGGACGACGATTTACGACCTGGCGGAGCTGGCCGGCACGTCGGCAAGTGCTGTCAGCGCCGTGCTCAACGGCAACTGGAAGAAGCGTCGGATCAGTGCCCAGCTTGCCGAAAAGATCATACGGATCGCCGAGGAGCAGGGGTATGCGCTGAACATGCAGGCAAGCCTGCTCAGGCGCGAAAAGTCCCACATTATCGGCATGATCGTGCCGAAATACGACAACCGCTATTTCGGCTCGATCGTCGAAACATTCGAAGACATGGCCCGGGCGCGCGGTCTCTTCCCGATCATCACCTGCACGCGCCGTGATCCGCAGCTCGAGGTCGAGGCGGCGCGCACCATGCTTTCCTATCAGGTCGAATGCCTGATCGCGACGGGTGCCACCGATCCCGACCGAATCACCGAAATGTGTGCGGCAGCCGGCGTGCGCAGCCTCAATCTCGACCTGCCCGGCACGCTTGCCCCCTCGGTCATCTCGGACAATTTTGCCGGCGCCCGCGAGTTGACGCGCCGCATCCTCAAAAACAGCGAGCAGAGGCTCGGGAAAATGGAGCCCTTGCTCTTCATCGGCGGGCGTGGCAGCGACCACAACACGGCCGAACGTATAAGGGGATTTCGTGAGGCGCATGCCGATCTCGGCGTTGCCGTTTACGAGGAGAATATCCTGGCCTGCGGTTATGCGCCGGAAAAGGCCGAGAAGGCACTGGACGAGCGCGCCCTTGATGGCAATGCCCTGCCGAAAGGCATGTTCGTCAATTCGACGATCTCCCTTGAGGGCGTCATGCGCTGGATCCGCCGCTCCGGCCACCTGGACGATCGCAGCCTGGTGCTCGGTTGTTTCGACTGGGACCCCTTCGTCACCCTGCTCGGCAACGGCATCGAGATGGTGCGTCAGGATGTGCCGGGCATGCTGACGAAAGTGTTCGAACTCATCGAATCCGGTGCAAGCAAGCCTATTGTCATCCAGGTGCCGCCGCTCATCCCGCAAGCGCAGGAGGCTTAGACGCTTGCGCTGGCCGGGAACCGCTTAATTCCTACCGCCTGATCGTAAGCGCCGACCTTGGCAATACCCTGTTTGAGGGATGTTGACGGCGGGAAAATCGCTTTCTAAGGAAAGCGTCGACCCAGTGCGGCGGCAATAATAGTCGTCCGGTCGAGGTGACGGGCGCTTTTTATCGAGAAATCAATTATTTCACCGCTTCCGGTGTGAAGCGAGCATAGAGCGCATGGCGATTGCCAGGATAGACGAAGCGCACATGGGTGACGGGGCCGGATTTGTTCCAGGTGCGTCGTTCGACGACGAGGCATGCGGTCGTCTCGGGGATGGAAAGCATGGCGCCCTCCTCCTCGTCGACGCCGATTGCGAAGATCTTGTGCTCGGCCGCACTCCAGGGAACTTGGCTTAAGAGCCACGGGCCGGGCGCCGTGTCCTCGAAGCCCTGATCGGCAGCCTCGGGGACGGTCTGGAGATTGATCAGACGCTTCTCCAGGCAGAAGGGCTGCGATCCGGCATAATGGGTGCAGATGATTTCGATCAGGTTGGAATTCTGCTGCAGCTCCAGCATCTGCCGATCCTGCGCCTGCGCTTTTCTCCGGACACGCTTTGCGACCTTGTAGGAATAGGCGAGATTGAGGGACTGCACCTCGGCCTTGATATCGTGGATCTCGAGCACCGCGGATTGTGCCTGCGGTTGAATGACGAAGCTGCCGGATTTCTTCCGCCGCTCGATGAGTCCCGCCTTCACCAGCTGGGTCAGCGCCTTGTTCACCGTCATGCGGGAGCAATCGTATTGTTTCGTCAGCTCTACCTCGAACGGGATTCGATAGCCGGGCGGCCATTCGCCCGAGACGATACGGCCCTCGATATCGCCGAGGATACGCTGGTGTAAGGTCGTTTCCTTGGGTTCATTCATCGTCGCGCTCCAGCTCTTCTTCCGCTCTAACGCCTTGGAAGCGCCGGGGAAAGATTGTCATGCCGCCAGGAGCTCGTTCATGGCAGTCCCAAACCGGCGGTCAATCAGGTCGCGCCGCAGGTGGCGGCCATTTTCGACCTGCTTGCGGCCGAGCGCCCAGAGGCTGTCGACCGCCACGCCACCGGCAAAGATCCAATGATCGATGAGCCTGTCCTCGGAAAGGTAGGAAACGGCACTGATATCGAGCGATATGATGTCGGCATAGTTGCCCGCCACAAGGCCTGAAGGCGACTTCAATGCCGCACCGCCGCCGGTAAGCGCGTGCTCGAAGAGGGCCCGCCCGGTGGAGCCGCCGGCGGTGGCGACGACATTGCGGGCACGCAGCGCCAGTCGCTCGGAATATTCGAGTTGGCGAAGCTCCTCGGCAACGGAAATCAGAATATTGGAATCCGAGCCGATGCCAAAGCGCCCGCCTTCCGACAGGAACAGGGGCGCAGAGAAAGTGCCATCGCCGAGATTGGCTTCGGTGATCGGGCAGAGGCCGGCAATGGCGCCGCTTTTTGCCATCCGCCGCGTTTCGTCCTCGCTCATATGGGTCGCGTGGATGAGGCACCAGCGCTGATCGACCGGCGCATGATCGAGCAGCCACTGGACAGGTCTTGCGCCGGACCAGGCGATGCAATCCTCGACCTCCTTGACCTGTTCGGCGACGTGAATGTGGATCGGACCCTCGCCGGCAAGCCGAATGGCAACGGCGAGTTCGTCCGGTGTGACGGCGCGCAAGCTGTGTGGCGCGACGCCGATCTCTGCACCCGCAAGCCTGCCCGTGACTTGCCGGCAGCCATCCATCAGCCGCACAAAATCATCGGCGGAATTGATGAAGCGGCGCTGTCCCTCGATGGGAGCGGCTCCGCCGAAGCCGGAATGGGCGTAGAGCACCGGCAGCAGCGTCAATCCTATACCGGCCTCCGCACTTGCAGCGCCGATGCGTTCCGCCATTTCGGCGATATTGGCATAGGGGCTGCCGTCCTTGTCGTGATGCAGATAGTGGAATTCGCCGACGCGGCAAAAGCCGGCTTCCAGCATTTCCATATAGAGCTTGGCTGCCACCGCCTCGACGTGGTCAGGCGTCATCGAAAGTGCGAACTTGTACATGACGGTGCGCCAGCTCCAAAAGCTGTCATTGGCCGGGCCGCGGACTTCGGCAAGCCCCGCCATTGCCCGCTGAAAGGCGTGACTATGAAGGTTCGGCATCGCCGGCAAAAGAACGGCATGGCGCTCGTCTCCGGCAGCAGGCACGACATCAGTCTCGATCGCAGCAATTCGCCCATCTGCAAGCGTCAGGCGCACATTTTTGCGCCAGCCTTCGGCCAGCAAAGCCGTCGCTGCATGAAGTCTCGTCATGATCGCTCTCCCGTTTCATAGTTGACCCTGTCCGCTTGTCTTTATGCGAAAGGCCATAAATTTCCACTTGTCACGCTTTCGATTATGTATATACATATTCCGCCATAAGGAAAGGCGTAAAGCTGATGAGTGGGGACAAATTTTCCGGATCGGGCCACAGTTCCAGCGCCCGCTCGCTTTGGCGCAACGCGCGCCTGGCGAGCCTGCGGGAGGATCTGCCGGGCCTTGGCATCATCGAAAAAGGCGCCGTCGTTTACGAAGGCGGGCGCATTCTTTTTGCCGGGCCGGAAGGCGAGCTGCCGTCCTGGCTGATCGAGGCGGCCGAGATTACCGATCTCGAAGGTCGCTGGGTCACGCCCGGCCTCGTCGATTGCCACACGCATATCGTCTATGGCGGCAACCGCGCCCGGGAATTCGAGATGCGGCTTAAAGGCGCGACCTATGAAGAGATTGCACGTGCCGGCGGCGGCATCGTCTCCTCCGTGAAGGCGACCAACGCACTCACCGTCGAAGGTCTCATCGAAGCCGCGCTGCCGCGGCTCGACACGCTGATCTCGGAAGGCGTCACCACGATCGAGATCAAGTCCGGCTACGGGCTCAATATCGAGGCCGAGCTGAAGATGCTGCGCGTCGCCCGCGCCCTCGCAGATCACCGGCCGGTGCGGGTCATCACCTCCTATCTCGGCGCCCATGCGACACCCGTCGAATACAAGGGACGCAACTACGATTACATTTCCGATGTCGTCCTGCCGGGGCTTGAGCGGGCACGTGCCGAAGGCCTCATCGATGCCGTCGACGGTTTCTGCGAAGGCATTGCCTTCTCGCTCGATGATATTGCACGCGTCTTCGACAAGGCCCGTTCGCTCCGGATTCCCGTCAAGCTCCATGCCGAGCAGCTCTCCAATCTTGGCGGCGCGAAACTCGCCGCCTCCTACGGCGCCCTTTCGGCGGACCATCTGGAATATCTGGACGAAGATGGTGCGCGGGCAATGGCGGTGTCCGGCACGGTTGCCGTCCTGCTTCCGGGTGCCTTCTACGCGATCAACGAAAAGCAGAAGCCGCCGGTCGAGGCCCTGCGGCAGGCGGGTGTCCATATCGCTGTTGCCACCGACTGCAATCCCGGCACGTCACCGCTCACCTCTCTGCTGCTCACCATGAACATGGCGGCGACACTGTTCAGGCTGACGGTGGAAGAATGCATCGCTGGTGCTACCCGCGAAGGCGCCCGCGCCCTCGGCCTGCTTGAAGAAACCGGCACGATCGAAGCCGGTAAGTCGGCCGATCTGGCGATCTGGGACATCGAGAGCCCTGCCGAGCTGGTTTACCGCATCGGCTTCAACCCACTTCATGCACATGTTTTTAAGGGCCAGAGGATCGACCGATGACCATCACCCTCCATCCAGGTTCCGTTTCGCTTCAGGACCTTGCAACCATCTATTGGACGGGCGTTCCGGCTAAGCTCGACCCGTCCTTCGACGCTGGCATCGTCAAGGCGGCCAACCGCATCGCCGAGATCGCCGCCGGCAATGCGCCGGTCTACGGCATCAACACCGGCTTCGGCAAGCTCGCCTCGATCAAGATCGACAATGCCGATGTGGCAACCCTGCAGCGCAATCTGATCCTGTCGCATTGCTGCGGCGTCGGCGAACCGCTGCCGGAAAATGTCGTGCGCCTGATCATGGCGCTGAAGCTCGTTTCGCTTGGCCGCGGCGCCTCCGGCGTGCGTCTGGAGCTGGTGCGGCTGATCGAGGCAATGATGGCGCGCGGTGTCATCCCGGTCATTCCGGAAAAAGGCTCGGTCGGCGCTTCTGGCGATCTCGCGCCGCTTGCCCATATGACGGCCGTGATGATGGGCCATGGCGAAGCCTTCTTCAGCGGCGAAAGGCTGCATGGCGCAACCGCACTTCTAAGGGCTGGACTGCAGCCCGTCGTGCTCGCAGCCAAGGAAGGGCTGGCGCTCATAAATGGCACGCAGACGTCGACGGCGCTCGCGCTCGCCGGCCTGTTCCGCGCCCACCGGGCGGCGCAATCGGCGCTGGTTACCGGCGCCATGTCCACCGACGCGGCCATGGGCTCGTCGGCGCCATTCCATCCGGATATCCACACGCTGCGCGGCCACCGCGGCCAGATCGATACGGCAGCAGCCTTACGCGCCCTTCTCGAAAACTCGCCGATCCGCCAGAGCCATATCGAGGGTGACGAGCGTGTTCAGGATCCCTATTGCATCCGCTGCCAGCCGCAGGTCGACGGCGCCTGCCTCGATCTGTTGCGCTCGGTTGCCCGCACGCTGGAGATCGAAGCCAATGCCGTGACCGACAATCCGCTGGTGCTGTCGGACAATTCCGTCGTCTCAGGCGGCAATTTCCACGCCGAGCCTGTAGCCTTTGCCGCCGATCAGATTGCCCTTGCCGTCTGCGAAATCGGCGCGATCGCCCAGCGCCGTATCGCGCTGCTCGTCGATCCCGCCCTTTCCTACGGCCTGCCGGCCTTCCTTGCCAAGAAGCCGGGCCTGAATTCCGGCCTGATGATCGCCGAGGTTACCTCTGCCGCACTGATGAGCGAGAACAAGCAGATGTCGCATCCGGCCTCCGTCGATTCGACGCCGACATCGGCCAATCAGGAAGACCATGTCTCCATGGCCTGCCACGGCGCGCGCCGGCTTTTGCCGATGACCGAAAATCTCTTTGCGATCATCGCCATCGAGGCGCTGACAGCCGCGCAAGGGGTGGAGCTTCGCGCCCCGCTCGCGACCAGCCCCGAGCTCAAGAAGGCGATCGCCGCCATCCGCGCTGTCGTACCGTCGCTCGAAGAGGATCGCTACATGGCGAACGACCTGAAGGCGGCCACAGTGCTCATTGCCAGCGGCGCGCTCAACGCATCCGTTTCAAGCGGCATTCTGCCGGCTCTGGAGGCCTGACATGTCCGTTTTCGAGGTCAAGCAAGGCACTTCCCCCGTCATCCTCGGCTTTCCGCATACCGGCACCGAAGTCCCTTCCGATATCTGGGAGCGCCTGAACGACAACGGCCGGCTGCTTGCCGATACCGACTGGCACATCCACCGGCTCTATGACGGGTTGCTCGGCAATCCGACGACGGTGCGCGCAACCTTCCATCGCTATGTGATCGATGCCAACAGGGACCCTTCCGGCACCAGCCTCTATCCCGGCCAGAACACGACCGGGTTGATCCCGGAGACCGATTTCGACGGCAAGGCGATCTGGAAGGATGGGGCAGCGCCGATCGAGGCCGATATCGCCGTCAGGCTGCGCGATTTTCATGCGCCTTATCATGCCGCTCTGGCGGCCGAGATCGAACGGGTCAAATCC
This sequence comes from Rhizobium sp. BK650, assembly GCF_014195325.1. Classification (GTDB taxonomy): domain Bacteria; phylum Pseudomonadota; class Alphaproteobacteria; order Rhizobiales; family Rhizobiaceae; genus Rhizobium. The sequence continues at coordinate 391,495 of NZ_JACIBK010000005.1, forward strand.
ATTCATGGCATCGCCGTTCTTTACGACTGCCACTCCATCCGCTCCCACATTCCTTTCCTCTTCGAGGGCAAATTGCCGGATTTCAATATCGGCACGGATATGGGCAAGACTTGCGATCCGGCCATCGAGCACGCGGCCATCGCCGTCGCATCGGCTGCAGCGGGCTACGACAGCATCCTAAACGGTCGCTTCAAGGGCGGCTGGACGACGCGCCATTACGGCAAGCCGGCAACCGGTGTCCATGCCATCCAGATGGAGCTCGCCCAATCCACACACCTTGCAAGCGAAGCGCCGCCCTTCGCTTATGACGGCGAGAAAGCCGATAACCTGCGCATTCACCTAAAGTCCATTCTGACGCGGATCGAAGAGATCGCGCTTGGTCTGAAACGCTAAAAAAGGGAACATCACCATGACCGTAAATCCGCGCCACAATATCCGCGAAATCCGTGCCCCCCGCGGGCCAGAGCTGAACGCCAAGAGCTGGATGACCGAAGCGCCACTGCGCATGCTCATGAACAATCTCGACCCCGATGTCGCCGAAAACCCGCATGAGCTCGTCGTCTATGGCGGCATCGGCCGCGCCGCACGCACCTGGGATGATTTCGACCGCATCGCTGCCACGCTGAAGACGCTGAACGACGACGAAACGCTACTGGTACAGTCCGGCAAGCCGGTCGGCGTGTTTCGCACTCACAAGGATGCCCCGCGTGTGCTGATTGCCAATTCCAACCTTGTGCCGCACTGGGCGACCTGGGATCATTTCAACGAGCTCGACAAGAAGGGCCTTGCCATGTACGGCCAGATGACGGCCGGCTCGTGGATCTATATCGGCACGCAGGGCATCGTCCAAGGCACCTACGAAACCTTCGTCGAGGCTGGGCGCCAGCACTATAATGGCGACCTCAGGGGCAGATGGATCCTGACCGGTGGTCTTGGCGGAATGGGCGGCGCCCAGCCGCTCGCCGCCGTGATGGCCGGCGCCTGCTGCCTCGCCGTCGAATGCGACGAAACCCGCATCGATTTTCGCCTGCGTACCCGCTATGTCGACGAAAAGGCTCACACGCTGGACGAAGCGCTGGAAAAGATTTCGCGCTGGACCAAGGCTGGCGAAGCAAAGTCCGTCGGCCTGGTTGGCAATGCCGCCGAAATCTTCCCGGACCTGGTGGCCCGCATGAAGGCCGGCGGACCGCGCCCGGACATCGTCACCGACCAGACCTCGGCGCATGACCCGCGCAACGGCTATCTGCCGGTCGGCTGGAGCGTCGCCGAAGCCAAGGCCAAGCGTGAAACCGATCCGAAGGCCGTTGAAGCGGCCGCCCGCGCCTCGATGAAGGCGCATGTCGAAGCCATGGTCGCCTTCTGGGATGCCGGCGTTCCCACACTCGACTATGGCAACAATATCCGCCAGGTCGCCAAGGACGAAGGCTTGGAAAACGCCTTCGCCTTCCCGGGTTTCGTGCCGGCCTATATCCGTCCGCTCTTCTGCCGCGGCATCGGCCCGTTCCGCTGGGCGGCACTGTCAGGCGATCCGGAGGATATCTACAAGACCGACGCCAAGGTGAAGGAGCTGCTGCCCGACAACAAGCACCTGCACAACTGGCTCGACATGGCCAAGGAGCGCATCGCCTTCCAGGGCCTGCCAGCGCGCATCTGCTGGGTTGGTCTCGGCGACCGCCACAAGCTCGGCCTTGCCTTCAACGAGATGGTCAGGAACGGCGAACTCAAGGCGCCTATCGTCATTGGTCGCGACCACCTCGATTCCGGTTCCGTCGCTTCGCCGAACCGCGAGACCGAAGCAATGAAGGACGGCTCGGATGCCGTGTCCGACTGGCCGCTCTTGAACGCTCTTCTGAACACCGCCTCGGGCGCCACCTGGGTGTCGCTGCATCATGGCGGCGGCGTCGGCATGGGCTTTTCGCAGCATTCGGGCATGGTCATCTGCGCCGACGGCACTGATGACGCGGCCCGCCGCCTCGGAAATGTTCTCTGGAACGATCCGGCGACCGGTGTCATGCGCCACGCCGATGCCGGCTATGACATCGCCATCGACTGCGCCAAGGAAAAGGGCCTGCGCCTGCCCGGCATCCTCGGAAACTGAACGATGCGGGTCCTGCGTGCTGCCGATCACAAGCGCATGCCGTGGAAGAACGGCGGCGGCGAAACGGTGGAAATCGCCATTTCCCCCGATGGCGCCGGCCTTGACGATTTCGATTGGCGGGTCAGTACGGCAACCGTTGCCTGCGACGGGCCCTTCTCCATCTTTCCAGGGATCGATCGCACGCTGTCGATCCTGGAAGGCAAGGGTATGCGGCTCTTCATCGAAGGGCGTGAGCCGGTGCTTCTGACGCAGGAGAGCGAACCCCTCGCCTTTGCCGCCGATATCGCCGTCGCGGCAACGCTGCCGGATGGCACAATCACCGACCTGAACGTGATGGCCAGGCGGGGCGCCGTGTGGCACGCAGTCGTGCGGCATTTCATCGATGGTGAGAAGAGCCTGACGTTTGCGGAAGGGTTTTTCCTGCTCTTTTGCGCCAACGGAGCTCTGGCGGCACGAACAGGTGCGGCAAGCATTGAACTCGACGCCGGCGATGCAATACTGCTTGAAGAGAACGATGGCGGCAGGCTCGATCTTTCCGGCCAGGCGCTCTGCTACGCCATCTCGATCAAGAAGGCGTAGGATCGTCCAATGGGCCAGGGAAAGCGCTTTTCGGGGCGTGTTCCATATACAACCGGACTAGTCCTCGAACATCTTGCCGCTGCGCGTTTCCAGTCGGTAGCGGTGTCCGGGATAGACGAGACGGGCAGTCGAAACCACCTGGCGGGCCGACCAGGTGCGTCTGCGGATAGCAAGGCATGGTTCATTCTGCAGAATTGTCAGCAGCTTGCATTCCCAGGCGCGCGGCACCACCGCCTCGACGATATGCTCAGATGCGCTGAGCGGGGCGGCGGCCGTCAAGTAGGCATTGGGCGTCAGCGTCGAAAAATCCTGCGCCAGATAATCGGGCACCACCCCCGGATTGACGAAGCGGTCCTCGATCTGCACAGGCACGCCGTTCTCGCTGTGGACGATCAGCGAATGGAAGGCCGGCGCGCCAATGTCGAGCTCAAGCGCGTCGGCAACCTCCGGAGAGGCCGTCTCCTCGGCCAGAACGATGACTGTCGCCTCATGTGTATGGCCACGCTCGGCAATCTCGTCTGCGATATTGCGCACCTCGAAGAGCGCAGAATAGCCCTTGCGTTCCGCTACGAAGGAACCAACGCCCTGGATGCGCACGAGCTCGCCTTCGTTTGCCAGCTCCCGCAGCGCCCGGTTGGCGGTCATCTTGGAAACGCCGAGCTCCACCACCAGTTCGTTTTCGGAGGGGACGCGATGACGCGGGGGCCATTCCCCGCTGCGGATCCGGTCGAGAATGACCTGCTTGACGCCGGCATAGAGGGGCGCGCCGTCGTTCTCCGCCAGTTCGCGCTTCATCTCGCTGGGACGCTTCATTGCCTATTCCCTTTGCACGAATGGAATCTGCCTTCCAAATCGACTTTCTTCTTGCATATCACAAAATATCTCATATGGTACCATATACAACCTGCCGATCTAAAAATAGAACAGATCAGGGCGGGCAAGCCGGCGAAGATCGGCACTCATGCCGCAAGGTCTGTCCAATCTCAGAGGAGATCACATTCATGAAGCTCAGCACATTTCTTCTTTCCTGCGCGATGACGGCTGCCGTCTTTGCGGGCCCGGCCTCTGCCAAAGACTGGACGAAGGCGACCATCACACTCGAAGGCGCCTATGCTCCCTGGAACCTCACCAATGCCGACGGCACGCTCGGCGGCTTTGAACCGGAACTCGCCAAGGTTCTCTGCGAACGTGCCAAGATTGAGTGCACGCTGGTCGCCTCAGACTGGGACGGCATGATCCCGGCGCTGAACGCCGGCAAGTTCGACGTCATCATGGATGCGCTGTCGATCACTGACGAGCGCAAGCAGGTCATCGACTTCACCGTCCCCTATGCCGCGACACCGGCCGCCTTCGCTACCGCCAAGGACAGCCCGCTTGCCAATGCGGCCGGCACCGGCGCGACCATCAAGATGACGCCCGGACAGACCGGCGTGAAGGAAATCGAGGCGCTGAAGGAGGCTTTCAAGGGCAAGACGATCGGCATTCAGGCCGCAACCGTCTATGCCAAGTTCGTCTACGACAACTTCGGCAGCATCGCCGAGATCCGCGAATATAAGACCGGTGCTGACCGCGACCTCGACCTGCAGAACGGTCGCATCGACCTCGGCTTCGACGATGCCGTATATTTCGCCAACGCCTTTGCATCCGCCAATGACACGCTCGCCTTCACCGGCCCTGAAATCGTCGGCTCGATCTGGGGCGAAGGTGAAGGCCTCGGTATCCGCAAGGCCGATACGGACCTGCGCGACAAGCTCAGCGAGGCGATCAAATCTGCACTTGCCGACGGCACCGTTAAGAACCTCTCCATGAAGTGGTTCAAGGTCGACGTCAGCCCGCAGAACTAAGCTTTCGACACAAAGCCGCGTTCCGTGGTCTCCGCTTTCTGACCGGAGACCACGTGCTATTCTGACCGCCCGTCATGACGACGAAGGCAGCGCTGGGAAGGCCCATGGCGACACTCGAACTCATTGGTTTCGGTTCAACCGGATGGGGAGCGTTCCTCCTCGTCGGTGCCCTGCTGACACTCTGCGTCACGGCGACAGCCCTGGCGATCGGCGCCGTTCTCGGTGCGGTCATCGCGGCCGCGAAGCTATCAGGCAATATCGTGCTCACCACGGTCGGCCATATCTATACCACGGTTTTCCGAGGCGTGCCGGAGCTGCTGATCATCTACCTCATCTATTTCGGCGGCTCTTCGGCGGTAACCGCGATCGGCCGATCGATGGGCTATGAGGGTTTCCTCGGCCTGCCGTCCTTTGCCGCCGGCGCGCTCGCCGTCGGCATCATTTCCGGCGCCTATCAGGCGGAAGTCTACCGTGGCGCCTATCTCGCCATTTCAAAGGGCGAGCTTGAGGCCGCCTCGGCAATCGGCATGCATCGCGGTCTCAGGTTCCGCCGCATTGTCATCCCGCAGGTTCTCCGCCTTGCCATTCCCGGTCTCGGCAACGTCTGGCAGCTGAGCCTCAAGGATTCGGCGCTGATTTCGGTTACCGGCCTTGCCGAGCTGATGCGATCGAGCCAGGTCGCCGCCGGTTCGACCCGGCAATATTTCCTCTTCTTTATCGTCGGCGGCGCGCTCTATTTGATCCTCACCAGCCTGTCGGACCGGGTCTTTAATGGCGCCGAGCGCAAGGCCAATCGCAGCATGCCGGCTTCGGCCATGGGCCAGGCATAGGAGGGATCACATGGATATCGCCTTCCTCTCCAGCACCATGGTCACGCTCTTAAAAGCCGTGCCGACGACGCTGATCCTGTTCTTCCTATCGATCCTCTTCGGCGGACTTCTTGCGCTTGTCATCGTCACCATGCGCGTCAGCGGCAATCCGATCCTGTCAGGCTTTGCCAAGGGGTATATATTCGTCTTTCGTGGTTCGCCGCTCTTGATCCAGATGTTCCTGATCTTCTATGGCCTCGGCCAGTTCGGCTTCATCCGCTACTCCTTCCTCTGGCCTTTCCTGCGCGAGCCGATGGTCTGCGCGATCCTTTCGCTGGCCCTCTGCACTGCCGGCTATTCTGCCGAGATCTTCCGCGGCGGCATTCGCGCCGTCTCGCCGAAAGAAATCGAGGCAGCGCGCGCCATCGGCATGTCAGGCTTTCTGATGGTACGTCGCATCCTGGCGCCGATCGCCTTCCGGCACGCGCTACCGGCCTATTCGACCGAGATCGTGCTGATGATGAAGTCGACCGCGCTCGCCAGCCTCGTAACGGTCTGGGAAGTGACGGGTGTGGCGCAGCGGCTGATCTCACAGACTTACCGCACCATGGAGGTCTTCCTCTGTGCCGCCATTATTTATCTCGTGTTGAATTTCATCATCCTTCAGGCCATGTCCCTTTTGGAACATTCGCTGTCCCTACATCGCCGCGCCATTCCCCCGGCGCTGAAGGCCTGAACCCGACTGAACGTGATTGGAGCTTCCATGCCCGGCGTAACCCGACTTTCGGTCCGCAATATCAGAAAGAGCTTCGGCACCCATGAGGTGCTGCGCGGCATATCGCTCGATGCCGAGGATGGCGACGTGATCTCGCTGCTCGGCGCCTCCGGCTCCGGCAAATCCACCTTCCTGCGCTGCATCAATCTGCTGGAGGTCGCAAGCGACGGTGAAATCTGGGTCGATGGCGAACATATCGAGATGATCCACAAGAATGGCAAGACAAGGCCGGCCAGCCAGAAGCAGGTCGATCACATCCGCTCCGAACTCGGCATGGTCTTCCAGTCCTTTAATCTATGGTCCCATATGACGATCCTGCAGAACGTCATCGAAGGACCGGTCCATGTCTTGAAGCGGCCGCGGGCCGAATGCATTGCCGAAGCCGAAGCACTGCTCGAAAAGGTCGGCATTGCCGACAAGCGCCACGCCTATCCCGCGCATCTTTCCGGCGGCCAGCAGCAACGCGCAGCAATTGCCCGCGCGCTCGCCATGAAGCCGAAGGTGATGCTGTTCGACGAACCGACCTCAGCGCTCGATCCGGAACTGGTCGGCGAAGTACTGCGGGTTATGCGCAGACTTGCCGAAGAGGGCATGACGATGCTCGTCGTCACCCACGAAATGAGCTTTGCCCGAAACGTGTCCAACCGCGTCGTCTTCATGCGTGAAGGGCTGGTCGAAAGCAGCGGTACGCCGGACGAGATGTTCGGTGGCGGCGCCTCGCCGGCTTTCCGCCAGTTCATCGGTCATTTCGGAAGCGGCCAATGACCATTACCATCGATCGGGTTGCCGGCTGGCGCGACATCGCTCGCGTGGCCGAGGGAGAAACCCTTGCGCTTTCGCAGACAGCTTGGAACCGCATTAGCAATGCAAGCCGCATCGTCGAACGGATTGTCGAGACTGGTGTCAGGGCCTATGGCATCAATACCGGCGTCGGTGCGCTGTCAGATACAGTGGTCGATAGAGCCTCTCAAAGCCGGCTGTCGCGCAACATCATCCTCAGTCATGCCGTTGGCGTCGGTGAATTGCTGGCGCCACGCGAGGTGCGTGCAATCATCGCCGCGCAGATCGCCAATTTTGCCCATGGCCACTCCGGCGTGCGCCCCGAACTCGTCCGCCATCTTCTCGCTTTCCTCGAAAGGAACTGCATTCCCGATGTTCCCTCCAAGGGTTCGGCGGGCTACCTCACCCATAACGCCCACAACGCGCTGGTGCTGATCGGCGAAGGTAGCGCCAGCGTCAACGGCAGCCATATGAGCGGCCGGGATGCGCTTGCCGCGATCGGCCTCGAACCGCTGGTGCTTGGCGCCAAGGAGGGCTTGAGCCTCGTCAACGGCACGGCCTGCGCGACCGGACTTGCAAGCATTGCGCTTTCCCGCGCCGAACGCCTGCTCGATTGGGCCGATGCGATCGCGGCGCTCACGCTAGAAGCTGCCGGTTGCCAGGTGGCGGCCTTCGACGCGGCGGTTCTGGCGCTGCGCCCCTCAAAGGGCATCGCCGATGTCGGCGCGTCCCTGCGCGCTCGGCTCGCCGGTAGCGGGCTGATATCAGCTGCGCTCGGCAAACGGACACAGGATGCGCTGAGCCTGCGCTCAATCCCGCATGCCCATGGCGCCGCGCGCGATGTTTTCGATGGCTCGGCTCTGGTCGTCGATCAGGAACTTGCCTCAGTCACCGACAATCCCGCCGTATCGGGCACGCCTGAAAAGCCGATCGTGTCCTCCGAGGCACATGCCGTAGCCCCTGCACTGGCACAGGCCGCCGATGGCCTTGCTAGCGCGCTCGCACAGATTTCCGCCATCAGCGAGCGGCGCATGGACCGCCTCGTCAATCCGCTAGTGAGCGGCCTGCCGCCGTTCCTTGCAAGCGACGCCGGCAGCAATTCCGGCCTCATGATCGCGCAGTATACGGCAGCAGCCCTTGTCAACGAGAACCGGCGGCTTGCAGCACCGGCCTCCACTGATGGCGGCATAACATCTGGCCTTCAGGAGGATTTTTTGGCGCATCCGACGGCCGCCGCCAACAAGCTTCTCGCGCTGATCGACAATGCAGAGTACATACTGGCGATCGAATTGATGGCGGCTGCACAGGCACACGAATTCCTTGCCGGCACTGCGTCGAGAGCAGCGGGGACGGATGCGGTCTATAAAGCGGTGCGCGCCATTGTACCAGCCTATGCTGATAATCGGCCTCTTTCGCGTGACATCGAGGCCCTGCGCGGGCTTGTCCGCGAGGCAACTGCGCCGGCAATTCCCTGAGGAGACTTCGTGAACGCCAGCTTCGACGTCGCCGTTATCGGCCTAGGTGCCATGGGCAGTGCCGCCCTCGCCTTTCTCGCAGAACGCGGTGTAAAGGCGATTGGGTTCGATGCATATTTCCCGGCCCATGCGTTAGGCTCTTCGCATGGTGACAGCCGCCTCATCCGTCTCGGCTATTTCGAAGACCCGTGCTATGTGCCGCTGCTCAAGCGCGCCTATCAGAACTGGAGGTCATTGGAGGAACGCCTGCGCACCGAAATCCTGACGATAACAGGCGTGTTACAGATCGGCGCACCGGACAGCAAGATCGTTGCCGGTACGCGCGCTTCCTCGGAACTCCACGGACTAGCCTGCGAAGCGCTGGATAAGGAAGAGATGTCATGCCGCTTTCCGGCCTTCCAGCTCGACGATCATGAGATGGCGCTGTTTGACCCACAGGGCGGCTATCTTCGTCCCGAGGCGGCTGTGCTGGGCTACCTGAGGCTCGCTGTCGGAGGCGGCGCAGTCCTCCATTTCGGCGAGAAGGTGACCGCAATCGAGCCCGATGATGCCGGCGTGACGATCATCTCTGAAACCGGGCGGTATCGGGCCGGGAAAATCATTGTGGCGACCGGATCGTGGATTGCCGAACTGATACCCCAACTGAAGCAGGCGGCGGTGCCAATCCGTCAGGTGGTTGCCTGGTATCAGCCGCAGGATGATTTTGCGACGCAGCCGCAGCGCATGCCTTGCTTTTTGCGGGACGAGGGTGCGGAGGGCTCTTATTTCGGCTTCCCAGCCATCGGCATCGATGGCGTGAAGATCGGCAAACACGCACACTTCCGCGAGCCGATCGATCCTAACAAGCCAAACCCACCCGTCAACGATGCCGACCGGGACTTGCTTGATAGGTTCATCAGGAAGCGTGTTCCGGCTGCGGCCGGTCTTCGCATGAAGGAAACGACCTGCCGCTATACGATGCTGCCGAGCGAGGACTTTCTTCTCGACCATGTACCAGGCGAAAAGAACATTGTTGTCGCTTCGCCCTGCTCCGGCCATGGCTTCAAGTTCACAAGCGTCGTCGGCGAAATCCTGGCCGATCTTGCCATTGATGGGCAGACAAGCCTGCCTATCAATGCCTTTTCCTTTACCAAGATCTAGAACCGCGCGGCAGCCCGGAGGGCATCGGCGGCTGAGTGAGCCACCTACGGGGGAGAACTCGTGGTTATGCGGAGGTGAGCATAAGCATGAATATGATCCGTTGTGACTTATGGTCACCTCACGCTCGATCGCCCTGCTTTGCAGCGCCTCCGCAATCTTCAGCTGCACATATCGGCCACGTCGAGGCCCGATTAGAGCGCACCTTGGGTCAGCGTTCGTCGGACGCGTTTCTACTGACCAAAAGAGGTCCGAGCTGCACTGCAAAAAAGACCCGCCAAAGGCGGGCCAAATCGCTCGGGGAGTAACCGAGCGGGGGAGTTCAAAGAGGTCGAACCTCAAACCGGCTACGAGCTAGTTCGCTTTCCAGCCGCCGCCAGCCCAAGCCCGGCGAGAACGAGACCTACGCCTGCGAACATCAGCCCCAATGTGTCGCCGAATAGAAACGCGCTGGCACTAATGCCGAACATTTCGCGAGGAAACATTGAGTGATCGGCGGCTAGGTCCGGGCCTCTCTCCGACGTTTGTCCTTGCCAGAGACAGCCAAATCCCCGGCGTCCCTGCAATAGCCAGCGACACTGAACTCGCTCTGCGCGAAATCGTCGACTATTTATTCGATAAAGGGTACCGCCGCCCAGGATTCATGACGGGAGCGAGGACTCTTTCGACAGCACTAGGCAGGCGTCGTCACTTTGCCAGTTTCTGGCGACAGAAGGGCATCGAAAACATCGTGGAACTGAGCGCGGCAAGATATAGCGTCCAGGCAGGCGCAGAGGCAACGCGGAGTTATTTAAGTGAAAACTCGCAGGGCTCGCGTATCGACGTATTGATGTGTGAGAACGACATTTTGGCACTTGGAGCGATGGATGTTGCCAGAAGTGAATTCGGACTTCGGGTTCCAGAAGATTTCGCTGTTGTCGGCTTTGACAATATCGAGCTCGGCGGCGTTCCGGCCTATGGTCTGACCAGCTATCAGCAACCCACCGGGGAGATGGTTGACATCGTGGTCGCAATGATAACGGGCAAGCGCGACGCCGAAATGGTTGTCGTGCAGGGGCGGCTCGTGCCGAGGTCATCGGCTTGACGTGTCTGTAGGATCGCTCACTGAGCACTCGCACTGCTGACCATGATCGAGTTGCCTCTAAACGATCGCCTTGGTGGGAATGGAACGGTTGTCCCCGCTATTTTCAGTGTGTGGCGTAAATCAAATTTATGGAACTTACCTGCTCGACTTGTCTTTCTGAGGGATTGTCTCAACCTTTTCTTTATATGGTAAAGCCGTATCTAGGCAGTCCGGACGCTTACAGGTATCTCCGCATTTGCTAAGTCATACATATACGTTGGAAACTTGGCGCGGATTGTGTCGATGATCGAAAGCGTTCCCGACAAATGGCTACGAAGAGCCAACACAGCGGCCTCCTCGTCTCCTTCTCGGATCGCATCGACGATCGCGCGATGTTCCTGCAGAAGTGATTGGATCTTACCTTCCATTGGAAGATTCAGGCGGCGCAGCCGGTCGAGATGGACACTCTGCTGCCGGATGACCCTCCATAGAAGAGTGTTTCCGCTCCGCTCGTAGAGCACCCGATGAAATTCTCGATCCAGAGCGTCGAACTTGTCGTAGGTCGAGGGATCGGCGACCGCCTGCTGCTGCCGCAGCACGTGATCCATCGCATCAGCGGTTTCCTTAGGAGAACTCCTCGACAACCGCCGAACGGCCTCGACTTCGACGGAAAGCCGAAGAAACTGAGCCTGTCGGGCGTGGTCGACGTCGATGCGGGAAACACGCGTTGCGTACTGGGGAAAGATGTCGACAAGACCATCCTCCTGTAGTCGAAGGAGAGCGTCTCGCACTGGCGTCTGGCTCACCCCAAATTCTTCCATTAGAGACGCGCGGGAGAGGACGGTTCCCGGTTCGAGCGCGACGGTAAGAATCCTCTCCTTAAGAATTTCATGCACTTGCACCGCAACTTGCCTCGATCGGTCGAGCAAGAGGAATCCCGTTTTCGTCGCCATACACCCGTCTCCGATTCAATCTGCATATTACATAGCGCATATTTTTTGTTGATGCACTGATGTTTTAGTGTACTAATAGCCATCGACCGCGCAAGGAGGCGCGGATTCGAACTCATCAAGTTGGGAGGACAGTCATGTTCAAGCTCGCTCGCGGTCTTGCCGCGATTGCTGCCGTTGTAGGGATGGCGCTTCCTGCTGCCGCGCAGGAAAAGACTTCGATTTCGATCACCAGGCAGCCTGGAATTCTTTATCTCGCGAGCCACGTCATGGAGACACAGGAGCTCATCGAGAAGGAGGCCGATGCTCTCGGCGTCAAGGGCGTTACCGTCGAATGGCGCACGTTCAGCGGTGGCGGCGCCCAGACCGATGCGCTGCTCGCTGGCAATGTCGACATCGTCAACACCGGGACTGGCAATCTGCTGCTTCTTTGGGATCGCACCAAAGGAAAAGTGAAGGGAATTATCACAAGCTCCGCCCAACCCGTCATCATGGTTTCGAACGATCCTCGCATCAAATCGCTCGACGACATCACCCCCCAAGACAAGATCGCGGTCCCGACGGTCGGAGTCTCGACGCAGGCCATCCTGCTGCAGATCGCCGCGGCCGCAAAATACGGCGACAATCAAGTCAAGAAATTCGACACCAACACGGTGCAGCTTGGCCATCCCGACGCGCTCGCTGCGATTGCAAACCCCAACCACGAAGTGAAGAACCACTTCTCCGCGCCGCCCTTCCAATACATCGAATTAAAGCAAAAGGGCGTTCACCGCGTAACCGACTCCCGGGAGATCCTTGGCGGCGGCCTTACACAGGCTACGTTCTTCACGACGACACAGTTCGCTGAAAAGAACCCGACACTCGTAAAGGCAGTCCGTGAAGCGACCAAGAAGGCCATCGAATCCATCAAGGCAGATCCAAAGGCTGCGCTCGAATCCTATAAGAAGGTATCGGGGGACAAAACCTCGATCGATGATCTGATGTCGATCCTCAATGAGCCCGGCTTCATCGACGACTATCGCATCGACCCGCAAGGCACCATGAAGTTCGCAACCCATCTGCACAAGATCGGAACGCTTAAGACGATGCCCGCCGCCTGGACGGATTACTATCTTCCGGAGTCGGCTGATCTGAACGGCAACTAAGGCGCTGGGACGCATTGGCGCGCTTGTCGCGCTGATGCCCCGCGCAAGGACATAAGGATTTTCCCATGCTACAAGCGACCGTCACGGCCGGGCCAAGCCTCGTCGAAACAGCAGCGCGGCAGCCGCTTCTCAGCGTTGACAAGGTCACCTTAAGATACAAGACGCCGAGCCTTCTGGTAACGGCAACGGAAGCCGTCAGCTTCGATGTCTGTCAGTCCGACCGTTTCGTCCTGCTCGGACCGTCGGGATGCGGCAAGTCCACGCTTCTCAAGGCCGTAGGCGGCTACATGAAGCCAGCGGCGGGAACGATTACGATCAATGGTAGGCAGGTAAGCAAGCCTGGCCCGGACCGGATGATGGTCTTCCAGGAGTTTGACCAGTTGATGCCGTGGAAGACGGTTCTCCAGAACGTGATGTTCCCCCTGCTTGCGGCGCGGAAGCTTTCGCAGAAAGAAGCGGAAGAGATCGCCAGGTCGTATATCGAGAAGGTCAAGCTCACCCGCGCGCTCGACAGCTTCCCGCACACCCTCTCCGGCGGCATGAAACAGCGCGTGGCGATCGCCCGCGGCATGGCGATGCAGCCGGACATCCTGCTGATGGACGAACCGTTTGCGGCGCTCGACGCCCTCACTCGCCGTCAGATGCAGGACGAACTTCTCCAGCTTTGGGAGGACACCAAGTTCACGGTGATCTTCGTCACTCACTCGATCGCTGAGGCGATTAAGATTTCCAACCGCATTCTTCTCCTCTCCCCGCACCCGGGGCGCGTCAAGGCCGAGGTCATCAACGCCGATGCAGCATCCACCGAAGATGGCAGCGCCGCCGCGCTGGAGAAGGAAATCCACAATCTGCTCTTTTCAGAGCCAGGACACCGGGAATAAAGACATGACCAAGCCGCACATCGTACTCGCCGAGGGCAATGCTGGCGTCGGCGTCCCGCATGGCAACATCGCTGCTGTCGAACAGAAGCTCTCGCCTTTCGAGGTCTTCTGGGGAATCGGAGCGTTGCGAAAGGCTCTGATCATCATCGTGCTGGCGGTACTATGGCAGGCATACGCCGTTCACCTCGACAATCCCCTTCTCTTTCCGACGCTGACCGACACTTTTCACACGCTGGTCGATCGGTTCGCGGACGGCACGCTGCCGTCGCGCATCTGGACGACGTTGAAGATCCTGCTGATGGGCTATGGCGCAGGTACGGTACTCGCAGCCATTCTCACTGTTCTCGCAATCAACACCCGCATCGGCACCGATTTTCTCGAGACGATGACGGCTATGTTCAACCCGCTTCCGGCTATCTCGCTGCTGCCGCTGGCTCTGATCTGGTTCGGCCTCGGCGCGTCGAGCCTGGTATTCGTACTTATCCACTCTGTGCTCTGGGCCGTGGCCCTGAATACGCATTCTGGTTTCCTCGGCGTATCCCGCACACTGCGTATGGTGGGCGCGAATTACGGGCTCACCGGCTTCTCGTACGTGACCCGAATCCTAATCCCTGCTGCCTTCCCTTCTATTCTAACCGGCCTGAAAATCGGTTGGGCGTTCGCCTGGCGAACACTGATCGCCGCCGAACTGGTGTTCGGCGTCTCTTCCGGACAGGGGGGCCTCGGCTGGTTTATCTTCGAGAACCGCAACCTCCTCGACATTCCCGCGGTTTTCGCCGGCCTGCTGACTGTCATCGTGATTGGTCTCATCGTTGAAAACCTCGTCTTCCAGACGCTCGAGCGCCACACGATCCAGAAGTGGGGAATGAAGGAATAATCGCGGCCCCGCCGGCGGCGGGCCATGACACCTCCGAACGCATGCGTGGTTTCGCGGCGCATGCTCAGCAAGCACGACCTTTGGAATGAGCACATGACGAAGAAGACACCTGATGAATTGCGATCCGCGCGATGGTTCTCGCCGGACGATTTGCGAAGCTTCGGCCACCGTTCCCGCCTTATGCAGCTTGGTTACGCGGAGGAAGACTTCCGCGACAAGCCGATCATCGGCGTCCTAAACACATGGTCAGAATTGAACTCCTGCCACTCCCACTTCAAGGAACGGGTTCAAGACGTCAAGCGCGGTGTCGGGCAGGCTGGTGGCTTCGCTGTCGAAATGCCCTCTCTGTCCGTCGACGAGAGCTTTACCAAGCCGACCTCGATGCTCTATCGGAACATGCTGGCGATGGAGGCGGAGGAAATGATCCGCTCCCATCCCCTCGACGGGGTCGTCCTGATGGGAGGCTGCGACAAGACCACGCCCGGCTTGGTCATGGGCGCACTCTCCGCGGGCGTCCCAATGATCTACCTGCCCGCTGGGCCCATGCTGCGCGGCAATTATGCCGGCAGGATCCTGGGCTCCGGTTCCGACGCTTGGAAATACTGGGACGAACGTCGCGCCGGCAACATTTCCGATGACGAGTGGCTCGGCATCCAGGGTGGCATTGCCCGCTCCGCAGGAACATGCATGACGATGGGGACGGCCAGCACGATGACAGCCATCGCCGACGCGATGGGTCTCACCCTGCCCGGCGCTTCCTCCATCCCCGCCGTCGACGCGAACCATCAGCGTATGTCCGCCTCTTGTGGCCGCCGAATCGTGGAAATGGTCTGGGAAGATCTCACGCCGGACAAGATAGTCACGGAAGCGTCTTGCCGGAACGCCGCGATCGTGGCGATGGCCACCGGCTGCTCGACAAATGCCGTCGTGCACCTCATCGCCATGGCGCGGCGCGCGGGCGTCGACCTGACACTCGATCATCTCGACGAACTGGGGCGCGTGACGCCGCTTATCGCGAACGTACGCCCTTCTGGCAAGGACTACCTGATGGAGGACTTCTTCTATGCAGGAGGTCTGCGCGCCTTGATGAAGCAGTTGGACGACCGTCTTGACCTCTCGGCACTCACGGTGACCGGAAAGACGATGGGCGACAATCTGGAAGGCGCACAAGTCTTCAACGACGACGTCATCCGCCCTTTGAACAACCCCGTCTACCATGAAGGCTCGCTTGCCGTTCTTCGTGGCAATCTTTGCCCGGACGGCGCCGTCATCAAGCCGGCGGCTTGCAACACGAAGTATCATATCCATCAGGGACCCGCTCTGGTATTCGACAGCTATCCCGAGATGAAAAAGGCTATCGACGACGAAAATCTCGATGTCACGCCCGACCATGTGCTGGTGTTGCGCAATGCAGGCCCGCAGGGCGGCCCCGGCTTCCCGGAATGGGGCATGCTGCCGATTCCGAAAGCGCTGATCAAGCAGGGTCACCGCGACATGCTTCGTATCTCCGACGCCCGCATGTCCGGCACCTCTTACGGCGCTTGCGTCCTCCACGTCTCGCCCGAGAGCTTCGTCGGCGGTCCGCTGGCGCTGTTGAAGACAGGGGACATCGTTCGTCTTGACCTGCCGAACCGCAGCCTCGACATGCTTGTCGACGAAGAGGAGCTTTCACGCCGTAGATCGGCCTGGCAAGCGCCCGAGCCAAGGTTCCAGCGAGGCTGGGGCTGGATGTTCTCTCGCCATGTGACGCAGGCCGACAAGGGCTGCGATTTCGATTTCCTCCAAACCGATTTCGGCCGCGCGGCGGGCGAACCAGACATCTTTTGAGGCGACCATGACCGACTATGTACTCTCAGACGCTACTCGCGCGAAGTTCAAGAAGATCTCGACGGCGTCCATCGCCACCGCACTCTACAAACGCGGGCTCCGGAACCAGTTCATCCAGGATGTGGTGCCAGTCTCGCCGAAAGCCGAAACCATGGTGGGCCAGGCATTCACGCTGCGATATATTCCTGCCCGCGAGGATCGCAATCCGATTACCGTTTTCCGCAACGCCAATCACCCGCAACGGGTAGCGATTGAAACGTGCCCGGCGGGTCATGTGCTTGTTATGGACGCGCGCAAGGACGCTCGAGCGGCGACGGCCGGTTCCATTCTTATTACGAGACTTGCGCTGCGCGGAGCGGCGGGAGTCGTGTCAGATGGCGGCTTCCGTGATGCAGAAGGGATCGGGGCTTTGGACATGCCAGCCTACTACGCCAAGCCCTCCGCGCCTACGAATTTGACGCTTCACGAAGCGCTCGACATCAATGTCCCGATTTCCTGCGGCGACGTTGCGGTGTTTCCCGGGGACGTCCTCGTAGGTGATCGAGACGGCGTCATGGTGATTCCGGCCCATCTCGCCGACGAGCTCGCGGACGAATGCTCCGAAATGGAGAGCTACGAAGAGTTTGTTCTTGAACAGGTAAAGAGCGGCGAGCAGATCATCGGTCTCTATCCGCGTACGAAGGATGAATACGAGCAGCGTTACGCGGACTGGCGTGCTTGCCGCAACAAGTAGCAAAGGCGAAGCCGAGAACGACTTCGTCTGCCTCGGCTTTTAACGGATCGCCGCAATTTTGCCTCGGCCGTATAGCGGCATGCCACTTGGGCAGTGCCGCCGCATGTGGCTTGACCAGCTATGAGCAGCCTAAAGAGGAGATAGTTGACATCGTGGTCGCAATGATAACCGGCAAGCGTGAAGCCGAAATGGTTCATCTGCCGGGTAGGTTTGTGCCAAGATCATCGGCCTGAAGGGCTGAAAGCTGCCCCTGCAACGGTTCGGCATGAACTCACATATTCACGCTTGGCGGCAGCCAATCGGCGATCTGGTATTCATATCGCATAGCTGAAGCTCAGGATAATCTTAACCTGGATTTGCTTGTGTCGCATGCCTCATTATCCGAGTATCGCCTGAAGGTGCGAGCTATCGGGAAGCCCTCTGTGGACATCATCTTTAGGACCGGGCTTATAAACCTTGGACAGTCAGGGATAGGCTGTCGATCCATCCGGTTTGCTGGTGACTTTCCGCTCCCAGTGAATGTAGTCCTCCGTCTGCAGCGCCTTCTCATCGATTTCGAGACCCCAGCCCGGTCGGTCTGGCCGCAACTCCATATAGCCATCGACTGGCGTATAGGGATCGGCAGCCCAGGGTGCGTGAATGTGCGGCTTGAACTCAAGGACCTTGAAGTTCGGCTGCGCCGCGCAAAAATGGATGTTGACGGCCGTCGCCAGCGGGCCCATCGGATTGTGCGGCGCGACCGTTACACAATGCGCTTCTGCGATTGCCGCGATCCGGCGCATTTCCGAGACCCCGCCGACGACGCAGATATCGGGCTGAATGATATCGGCGCCGCGGGCCGACAGGAGTGACAGGAATTCGAAGCGGTTATAGAGCGATTCCCCTGTCGCCAGGGGAACCGTAACCTTCGACTTCAGCTCCGCCCAGGCCGGGATATGCTCCGGACGAATCGGCTCCTCGTAGAAGAACGGATCATTGGGTGCGATGGCAGCAGCAAGCTGGGCGGCCTGATAGGGCTCGAAGATCTTTGCATGCGCATCGAAAGCGAATTCGAAATGCGAGGGGGTGATCTCGCGGATGCTGGCAAACCAATCACCGGTTTCCTTCACAAGTTCACCCCAACGGCCCGCGTGAAGGTCGCGGCGATAGGGGCTAAGCTTGAAGGCCGTGTAGCCGTATAGTTCGTTGAGCTTCAGAGTCTCATCCTGTGCAGCCTGCGGATCGGGTGCAGTGTAGACACCGCAATAGACGCGCACGCGATCGCGAACATTGCCGCCAAGGAGCATGTAGACCGGCAGGCCCGCAGCCTTGCCGGCAATATCCCAGAGAGCGTGGTCGATCGCGGAAATCGCTGCAAGCCCGAGCGCGCCAGGCGGGAAACGGCACTGCTGATTGAGCTTGAGCACGAGGAATTCCACGCGGCGCGGATCTTCGCCGGCGATTTGGTGGAAGAGATAGTCGAAAAGCGGCGGCAGCGCCCAATCGGGTCCATGATTGTAGCATTCGCCCCAACCAGAGATGCCCTCACTCGTCTCGATTTTCAAAAGCAGGCGCGGACGGTCGTCGACACGTTGCATGTAGGTTTTAAAGCCGGTGATATGCATGACATTCTTCCTCAGGCGGCGCGCGTCTTGGCGCTGACATTGTCGACGATGGCGCGTAGTTCGGAGCGCTCCGCCTCCGTCAGGCTTTCGACGCCGGGCAGACGCACCGGACCCACATCGGTTCCGAGTATCCCAAGCGCCTCCTTGACGACAGTGACATTGGCGCCGTTGAGATATTTGGTGCGAAGCGCCTCGAAGCCGGCGATATCATCGATCAGCGCGCGCGCTGCAGTGTAGTCGCCGGCTTCCAGCGCCTGGTGAACGGCATGCGAGCGCTCGGGAAAGACATTTACGAGGCCAGAGGTAAAGCCCCGAGCTCCCATGGCGTAAAAAGCCGGCGCCCAGCCTTCGGCGAGACCGCAGACCCAGATTGCCGGCGCATCCTTAGTGGAGCGGATGACCTCGGCAAGCAGCATCAGGTTTCCGGAAGCAAACTTGATGCCGGCGATATTTGGATGCAGCGCAAGTTTGCGGAAATCGGCGACCGAAAACGTGTCGTTGCGGACATAGGCGATAACGGGGACAGTGGACGCTTCGGCAAGTTCGAGGAAATATTTCGCCTGGTAGCTCGGCCCCGCAAAGGGGTCCATCGGGTGGTGTCCCATAATCGCGTCGGTGCCCTCGGCAATCGCGTGGCGCGCGAGCGCCTTGGCTTCCGCCAGCGAACGTCCGACGGCCGCGCTGACAAGAGCCTTACCATCCGCAGCCTTGATTGTGGCGGCATGGACCGCTTTTACCTCGTCCATCGTCAGGGTGAAGAATTCGCCCGTATTGCCGGCAGCCATCAGATTGTGAACACGGGCGCTGGCAAGGTGCGCGATCAATGCGGAGAGCTTGGCGAGATCGATGCTGCCATCCGCCTTGTAGGGCGTCACCGGAACCCCGGAGATGCCTGTCAGGGCCTTACGAATCTTGTCCATTCCCACGGTCACGTCAGATATCCTCTTTCTTTCTGAATACGATGTTGAGGTAGGTTTCGCCGGAGCGGACGACGTGATCGCGCATCACCCGCTCGGCCCTGTCGCTGTCGTTTGAGACGATGGCGGCGGCGATGGCAGTGTGCTCGGCGAGAGCCTTGCTGCGCTCCTTGTCGTCGGAATGAATGACGCGGCGAATGCTCGCGTCGTAGAATTGCTGGCGCTCGATCATCCGCGAAAGATACTGACAGCGCGACGCGACATGGATCCGCTCGTGAAAGGTCTCATTCAGCGCAATGAGGTCGTCCGCACCGCCGTTTTCCGTGGCGGCATTCATCAATGCAAGCGTTTCACCAAGCTTTGATGCCTCATCCCCAGTGATCCGCTTGGCGGCAAGATGGGCAATCATCGATTCCAGCGCAGCGCGTGCGAGAATCATTTCCTCAGCCCATCCGGCATTGAAGCGAATGAGCACGCCACGGCGCGGCAAGGTCTCGACAAGCCCTTCGGTCTCGAGTTGCCGGAGCGCCTCTTTAATCGGAGTGGTGCTGACACCAAGTTGTTCGGCTAGCTGGCGCTCGTTGACGCGTTCGTCGGCGCGAAAACGACCTGACAGGATAGCCGCTCTCAGCGTCTTGTGAACGTGATCACGAAGGGTCGTAAGAAACCGGGGATCGATCCTTTCGATGCGGTCGTCTGCGCCGCTCTCCTTCTTATTTTGCATCGGTCGAAAATTCCCCCGTTGACGGCAAAACTGTTTTATGAGATCTGATATACCAGATTTCAGATCGATGTCGATATGAAAAATTGATCCGGCACGATCGCAGATACGCTTAGGGAGGAATGGAAATGACTATCCGTAGACGCGGGCTCCTGATCTCTTCGGCACTGGTTGCTGTAAGCCTGATGACGCCGCTTGCCGCACATGCTGCCACCCCGAAGGATCAGTTGATTATCGCGACGAACATGTCGTCGATGCGCGGTTTGGATCCGAATGAAATCAATCAATTGGAAGCGGCCGAGATCGTCGCAAACCTGTATGAGCGCTTGATCGTTTTGCCGGCCGACGGCATCACCAAGCCAGTGCCGGGCGTCGCGGAAAGCTGGACCGTTTCGCCCGACGGCAAGACTTTCACCTTCAAGATCCGCTCTGGCATCAAGTTCCACTCCGGCAATGCGCTGACCGCAACGGATGTCGAGTGGTCGCTGCGTCGCCTCGTCAAGCTCGGCCTGGCACCCTCCGTCGACCTTCGCCAGTGGGGCTTTACTGACAAGAATGTCGATGAGCTAATCAAGGCAGGCGACGACACAACCATAGTGCTGCAGACGCCCGAAATCTGGAACCCGAACCTCATCCTCTATTCGCTGGCGAGCTTCTCGACTTCGATCTTGGACAGCAAGCTCCTTGCCGAACATGACAAGGGCGGTGACATGGGCCGCGAATTCCTACAGACCAACGATGCCGGCTCCGGCCCCTATGCGTTGCGCACCTGGCGCGTCAACGACCTGCTGATTGCCGATGCCAACAAGAATTACTGGCGAGGCACCCCGAAGATGCGCCGCGTCGTTCTGCGCCACATGCCGGAATCCTCCGGTCAGCGCCTGCAGCTCGAGGCTGGCGACGTCGATGTCGCGACGCGTCTTTCCTCCACCGACCTTGCGGCGATCGAAGCGGGCGGTAAGGCCGATATCCAGAAGACGCCGGGTTTCGGCTTCTATTATCTCGCCCTGAACCAGAAGGACGAGATTCTGTCCAATCCCAAGGTTCGTGAAGCCTTCCGATACCTGATCGACTATGACGGCCTCACCAACACCGTCATGAAATATTACGGCATCAAGCAGCAGACCATCATTCCGGCCGGCCTGCCGGGTGCAAGCGAGGTCAACCCCTATAAGCTCGACATTGAAAAGGCCAAACAGCTGCTGACCGAAGCCGGCTATCCGAATGGCTTCTCGAAGGTCTATTACGCAACGCCGGTCACCCCGGAATATGAAGTTGCACAGTCGCTGCAGGCCAACGCCGCCAAGGCCGGCATCAAGCTCGATCTTCAGGGCGGCGACCATATCGGCAAGTTCCGCACGCGCGAATTCGAGATCTTTTCGGCGCGCTCGGGCGAACGCCTGCCGGATCCTCACGCGATCCTCCAGTCCTATGCGACCAACGCCAACAATTCCGACGATGCGAAGTTGACCGGCCTCAATGCCTGGCGCACCGCCTGGGATGTGCCAAAGGACATTCAGGATATGGTGACTGCGGCGGCTCACGAGACCGACCAGCAGACGCGAGCCGATCTCTACGCGAAGATCAACAAAGCCTATCTGGAATCCTCCTCGCCGCTGATCACCTCCTTCCTGCGCACCGACGCAAAGGCGGTTCGCAAGGAAGTAAAGGGCTATATCGGCCATTCAACATGGCTGACGCGCTGGGACACGGTTTCCAAGGGCGAATGACCTCCTCCAAGGGAGAATGACGTGAGCATCTCACAAACATCCGGGGCCGCATCGGGCGGCGGAGTAGCCGTGCTCGATGCGGTGAAGAAGGTGGCAACATCCTTCAGCGTCATCCTGACGACGTTGCTCGGCCTGCTGATCATCACCTTCGTCGTCGGCCGCATGGTCCCGGCCGATCCGGTCATTGCTGTCATCGGCGACCAGGCCGACCAGGCGACCTACGAGCGCGTCCACAAGGAGATGGGGCTGGACGAGCCGCTCTATGTCCAGTTCGCAACCTATCTCGGCAATGTCGCTCACCTGAATTTCGGCCAGTCCCATGTGACCAAGAACGCCGTGGCAAGTGACCTTGCCCGGGTTTTCCCGGCGACACTGGAGCTTGCCACACTGGCAACGATCGTTGGTGCTGGCCTCGGCATTCCGCTCGGCATCATCTCTGCCGTTCGCAAGGGAACATGGGTCGATCATCTCGCGCGTGTCGTCGGGCTGCTTGGGCATTCAACGCCGATTTTCTGGCTCGGCACCATCGTCATCCTGGTGTTTTACGCCAAGTTCGAGCTCATCCCCGGCGCCGGCCGACTAGACGTCTATAATGAAGGACTGGTCGAAGGGCCGACCAACTCCATCCTTGTCGATGCGATCATTGCCGGCGAATGGGAGGTTTTCCGGGATGCCTTGCTGCATATCACAGCCCCTGCCCTGATCCTCGGTTACGCGGCCATGGCCTATCTCAGCCGCATGAGCCGCAGCTTCATGCTGGAACAGCTTCGGCAAGAATATGTGCTGACGGCGAAGGCAAAGGGTCTCGATCAGCGCGCCATCGTCTGGCGTCATGCCTTCCGCAACATCCGGGTGCAGCTTTTGACCATCGTTGCCCTCGCCTATTGTGGCCTGCTGGATGGCACGGTCCTCATCGAGACCGTGTTTGCCTGGCCCGGCCTCGGGCAATATCTGACCTCAGCCCTCTTCTTCGCGGACATGAATGCGATCCTCGGCAGCGTCCTTCTGATCGG
This sequence comes from Rhizobium sp. BK650, assembly GCF_014195325.1. Lineage (GTDB taxonomy): Bacteria > Pseudomonadota > Alphaproteobacteria > Rhizobiales > Rhizobiaceae > Rhizobium. Next base: position 414,453 of record NZ_JACIBK010000005.1, read on the forward strand.
CATCATCTCGATCGTCATTAATCTGCTGTCCGATATTGCCTACCGCTTCCTCGATCCGCGTACCCGGTGACATCATGGCGACACGCTATTTCAACGATCTCCACAATTGGCTGATCAACGAGGAATTTTCCTCGACCCGGCAGGCGCGTTTCCACAAGGCCTATGTCCTGTGGCTGAACCTGCTTGCCAATCCGCTGGCTTTTGCCGGCTTTCTGGTCGTGCTCGCGCTGGTGCTCGTCGCTGCCTTCGCGCCGCTCCTTGCCAATCACGACCCTATTGCCCAGGATCTGACGACGGCGCTGAGACCGCCGTCGGGGACCAACTGGTTCGGAACCGACGAGTTCGGCCGCGACGTCTATTCGCGTCTCGTCTATGGCGCACGCACAACGCTCTATATCAGCATTCTGGTGACCATCATCGTTGCGCCGATCGGCTTTGTAATCGGTGCGACTGCCGGCTATCTCGGCGGCTGGATCGATGTCGTGCTGATGCGGATCACCGATATCTTCCTGTCCTTCCCGAGCCTTGTTCTGGCATTGGCCTTTTCTGCAGCCCTGGGGCCGGGCATCGAAAATGCCGTCATCGCCATTGCGCTGACCGTCTGGCCGCCCATCGCCCGACTCGCCCGCGCCGAGACGCTGACATTTCGCGCCGCCGACTTTGTCGTCGCCGCCGAGCTGCAAGGCGCCGGTATGAGCCGCATCCTGCTCCATCACATCGTGCCGCTCTGTGCCCCTTCGATCATCATTCGCCTGACCCTCAACATGTCGAGCGTCATCCTCACGGCCGCCGGCCTCGGCTTCCTCGGCCTCGGCGCTCAACCGCCAATGCCCGAATGGGGCGCGATGGCAGCTTCCGGCCGGCAATATCTGCTCGACGCCTGGTGGCTGACGACGGTACCCGGTATCGCAATTCTCGTGGTCAGCCTTGCCTTCAATCTCCTGGGCGACGGCCTGCGCGACATCATGGATCCCCGAAATGCCTGATCAATCCCAGCCAATCCTTTCGGTCAAGAACATGTCGGTCCAGTTCCCGAGCCTTTCGGGCGTCGTCACGGCCGTGAAGAATGTCTCCTTCGCCGTCGGGCGCGAGAAAGTCGGCATTATCGGCGAATCCGGCTCAGGAAAGAGTACGACCGGACGCGCCATCATGCGGCTGCAACCGACGACCGCGAAGGTCGTCGCCGACGAAATGCGCTTCGAGGATGTCGATCTTTTGCGGACCAGCGAGGCCGATATGCGCACCATCCGCGGGCGGCGCATTTCGATGATCCTGCAGGACCCGAAATATTCGCTGAACCCCGTGATGACGGTCGGCGAACAGATCGCCGAAACGGCGATCCTGCATGAGCGGGCCGGTCGCCGTCAGGCACGTGAGCGCACGCTCGCCATGCTGGAGAGAGTCAACATTCGCGATCCGCAGCGCGTTTTCGACCTTTATCCGCATGAAGTCTCTGGAGGGATGGGACAGCGCATCATGATATCGATGATGCTGATTTCATCGCCCTCGCTGATCATCGCCGACGAGCCAACTTCGGCGCTCGACGTGACCGTGCGCCAGCAGGTGCTATCGATCCTCGACGATCTGATCACCGAGCGCAACATCGGCATGGTCTTCATTTCGCACGACCTCAACCTGGTCAAAAGTTTCTGCGATCGGGTCATCATCATGTATGCCGGACGCATCGTCGAAGAGCTCGAAGCCGCAAAACTCGGGGAAGCCACGCATCCCTATACGCGCGGTCTCCTTCAGGCGTTGCCGAGCCTCGACCATCCTCGGGATCGCCTTGAGGTTCTGAGACGTGACCCAAGCTGGGCAGAGGCATGAGCACGATGATTTCAGTCAAAAATCTCGCTGTTTCCTTCGGCAGCGGAAATTCCGCCAATCAGGTGGTCAAGGATGTCTCTTTCGACGTCGCTCCGGGCGAGACCTTCGGCCTTGTCGGCGAAAGCGGCTGCGGCAAATCCACTGTTCTTGGTGCGCTCGCGGGCAGGATCAAGACATGGGATGGCTCTCTTTCGATCGATGGCGAGGCGATCGCAGCCAGGCGCTCGAAATCGCAGCTTGCCAAGCAGCAGATGGTGTTCCAAGATCCTTTCGGCTCGCTTCATCCTCGCCATACAATCGGTCGCACACTGCTCGAACCCCTGGAGATCCACGCCATTGACCAGCGCCGGGAGCGCGTGGAACACGCCCTGCGTGACGTCGGCCTGCCCGCCTCATTCTACCATCGCTTTCCGCATCAGCTTTCAGGCGGTCAGCGCCAGCGTGTCGCAATCGCGCGTGCGCTAATCCTGAAGCCGCAAGTGCTTCTGCTCGATGAACCGACATCCGCACTCGACGTTTCCGTTCAGGCCGAAGTTCTCAATCTTCTCAAGGATTTGCGTGAACGGGAAAAGCTGACCTATATTCTCGTCAGCCACGATATGTCGGTCATCGCCCACCTCTGCAATCGTGTCGCCGTCATGCAGGGCGGCACCTTCGTGGAGATCGCCACGAGAGAGGCCTTGCTCAGCGGGGGCGTCGAGCATCCCTATACGCGCACGCTCCTCGACGGCAGCAAGGGCTATCAAAAAAGGCGGGCAGAGCAGGTGGGGCGCTGATCGTTGCCACCTTCTCCATTCGCTCGGTCGACTTCTTGCCCGCATATTCGTCACGATTGATCGCGTGAGCGATGGACGAAGCACGCGATCGCCGCTTCGACCTCTGCTTCGGTATAGTTCCCGCTCACCACCCTGTCAGAAGGCGAGTTGAAGCTTCATCGACCGGCTCCAGTCCCCCGCCGCCTCAAAAGCAAGGACGGCATCTTCCAGCGGAAATGTCTCGGTCAGTAATGGCCTCAGATCGACACGACGGCGGTTGATAAGATCGACAGCCAGGCGACCGCGCAATTGCTTGAGCAGCGCCGGAAGATAGCCAGCGACGCTATGCAATGCGTCAGCGGGATGCAGGTCTGGGCTCTCAAGCACAGTGAGCGGCGATTGGCGGCAGACCTCGAATTTCTGGACGAGCTGATCGCGTCTTCTTTTGAAAAGCCCGCGTTGGAAGCCAAGGGCTAAGACGTCTTGGATTATCCGAATTCCTTCCTTGCCAGCTTCGAGCGCACGCTGCTCTCACGCGCGCGCTTTTTCCACTACGCCCGCAGGCTCCTGATTGTAAATCGCGCCAGCGCCGGTCAGCGCGATACGGCCGTTGTGTCGACGTACCAGATCAAAGCCGAGCCGGCGCTCCAAGTCCTTGAGCTGAGCGGAAACTGCTGCACGTGTTCGACGTATTTGTGGACGGTCGCATATTGCTCGGCTGCTACGATGAACTGCGATGCCTCGTTGTCGCCGACCATCGACTCGAGCTCAGGCTTCATTCGAAGCAGCCGGTCCCAGCCGACTCTTTGGTCAAGAATCCAACGCGTGGTCGTTGGCAGACTGCAGGGCGGTGATCGTATCCAGAAGCATGCGCAGCGCTTTGGCGGTGTTCGCTCTGCAGTCCAGAAGCTTCTTCAGCTTGGCATTCTCATCCTCAAGCGCCTTCGCGGCCTTCGCACCAGCCTCCTGCTCCTTCAGCACCGCAATAATCTGCTCTTCCGTAAATCTCTGCTTCTTCATGGGTCCGTCCTTTGATAGGCCGGACTCTAATCCAATCTGGAGGCAATTCTCAGTGGCATGTATGGACGGCCTCCGCGTGGCAAGGGGCAGTTTGGTGTTTCCGGCAGATTGGTCGGGTGCAGGCATGTATACGGCCTTTGATTGCGGCGCGTTCATGCCGCTGGCCCTGATGTAGTCCGCTGATCGGATCCCAGACAGGTCAACGCGCTTTCAAGCGGCACCCACTGATCGGGTTTGTCCGATCCCGGCTCGACCGTTCGCCATCACGCCATCAGCACCTCACCAATTTCTGCATTCTCTGTGAGCATTCAACGGGCGGCGGTCGCCTCAAAGCGCCTGCCCGTCGTCATCAGCGCCCAGACGATCCGCGCTATCTTGTTGGCCAAAGCAACAGCGACGACGTTGTACGGCTTCTTCACCAGAAGTTCGGCGCCCCAACGCGTCGGTGCAACTTTAGCTTTGCCGCTGAAACGAAGCACCGCGTGCGCACCCACAACGAGAAGCCGGCGGAGATAGGGATCGCCTTGTTTGCTGATCCTTCCGAGGCGGTCCTTGCCACCCGATGAGTTCTGCCGCGGCACCAGGCCTATCCATGCCGCCAATTGTCGGCCGGATTTGAAGAGCGACGCGTCGGTCACCGTCGCGGCAATTGCGCTGGCAGTGATCGGGCCAATTCCAGGGATCGTCTCAAGGCGGCGGCTCAGTTCGTTCGAGCGATGCCAAGCATGAATTTGGCGATCCAGCTCGCTGACCTTCTCGTGCACCTCCCGCAACTGCCCGATCAGCGGAAGAAGCGCGGACCGCGCAAGCGGCGGGATTAGATCGTGATCATCGTCGTCGACCAACGCGATCAGCATTCCGACGCCGGCAATGCCCTGTCGCGTTACGATGCCGAACTGGAGTGCTCCCCGTTTCACCGGACAGGTCGGCTAGATTGATTTAGCCCTGATGAACTGCCGAGGGGAAGCCATCTTGAGCGCGGAATGGGGATGGATTTCGTTATACAACACGACGGCAGAACACCCACGGGACGGAGGTTCGCGAGCTTTTATATCCGTGGCATCCTTGGTGCGGTCAGCTCGTGCATGTCC
>NZ_JACIBK010000006.1 GCF_014195325.1 Rhizobium sp. BK650
AGCTTCCCGCCAATCCGCTTGATTTCTTCAGAACGAGGAACTTCGTCGCCAGCAGCGCCGCCGCCCTCGTCAGTGATCGGGCTTATAATCCCTCAGCATTCAAACAGTCAACACAAACAAGCCAACTTTTTTGACATTTTTGTAACAGGTTGATTCGACTGTGAATTTTTATCCGAAGAGTTATCCACACCCCACCTTTAGGGGCAAAACTTCTGAAAAATCTTTTACCGGACGATAAAAAATCGTCCGGCGACGTCCCAGAAAACGCAGAAAGACCACGAAAAAACAGTGTGTTGGCTAGCTTTGTGGCTAACCGGCAATAAAAAGCGATCAGTCCCCACAGTGTTAAACAACTGTCATATCCGATTGTCGCGAAAGGCTCGGAACCTAATAGGCTTTTTCGTGTTTCCCTCCCCATCGAAGGAAGGAGAGAGACATGGCCACCAATACCGATGAACTCAGAACATCCGTCAGCAAGGATATCGCCGCCCTGCAACAGGAGGTGTCTCGCCTGCAGAAGATGGTTTCCGCGCAAGGCGCCGAGGCCTATTACGAGGTGCGCGACCGCGCAGGCAAGGCTTACGGCGACGCTCTTCCCCGCGCCAAGAATGCTGTTGCCCAGATACGGGCGGAAGGCGCAGCCGTCGCCGATACTGCCCGCGAACACCCCGCAGCAACAACGACAGCGCTTCTCATCGCCGGTGCTATCGGCTTTCTGGCAGGCTATATGCTGTCAGGCACGTCACAGCCCGAGCCACGTCATTGGTGGCGTTGAGTTCCCAATCTCCCGTTCAACATTTTTACGCATCCTGCAAATCCAATTTTTGCAGGATGCGTAAATACTTATGTCTTAGAAAAACCAACTTTTAATGCGAGCGATAACAGCATAAAAATCAAAGGGAGGACACCATGGACGACAAGAGAGAGAAGTTGATTGTCGAAGTCAGTGTCGATGGCGGCAACGGGCGTCGCGCAGTCGGCATTATGAACATGCGCCAAGCCCTTGATCTGCCCGAAATGCCAAGCTTGGCCTACACGCATCCGGACCCGGCCAAGGCAGCCGCCGGCATCGTGATGAGCCGACAGGAACTCGCCGGTTTCATGGCTTGCCGCTAAGACCGCACACCATCTGTTCTTCTCTCATGCGCTTTATCTGAAGCGCCGACTATCTCTGTTGGCATTCGAAATCTCCTTCTCCCGAAAATTTAGAGTGTCATTGCTGGCATCCTCCTGCCGTTCATGCAAAAGAACGGCTCTCGCAAACCACTCCAGGATTGGCATAGTGAAGGAGCGGCGACCACCGCAGAAAACACGTGAACGGAACGGCTCCGTGACTGAGCCCGCCGGCAAGCGGGTCACTCTTCCGCGTGCCCTCTCCAAACTCGGCTATTGCTCTCGCACACAGGCAGAGCGACTGATCGCCGAGGGCCGTGTGGCCGTCGGTGATCGTGTCGTTGCCGACCCGTCGGCATGGGTCGATCTTTCAACCGCTATCATAAAGGTCGATGGCAGGGAAATCGCGGCCGAGGCAAGAATATATCTCATGCTCAACAAGCCGCGCGGCCTGGTCACCACGCGTCACGATCCCGAAGGCCGTCCGACAGTCTATGATTGCTTGACCGATTTCGATGTTCCGCATCTCTCGCCCATCGGTCGGCTCGACAAGGCAAGCGAAGGATTGTTGCTTTTTACCAACGATACGGAATTCGCTCAGGCGCTGCTCGACCCGATCACCCATGTCTCGAAGTCCTATCACGTCCAGATCGATCGGATCGTCGACGACGACATACTAACGGCCATGACCTCGGGCCTTCGCCACGATGGTGAATTGCTCCGCGCCACTTCAGTCCGAAAGCTGCGCCAAGGCGATCGCAATTCCTGGATCGAGGTCGAGCTGCAAGAAGGCCGCAACCGGCAGATCCGGCGAATGTTGGAAGCGCTCGATATCGGCTGCCTGCGGCTGGTGCGCGTCGCGATCGGCGGGCTGGAGCTTGGCGATCTGCCGAAGGGATCGGTCAGGGGGCTGACCGAGAGTGAGGTGAAAGACCTTCGCCGGAAGATCGGTAACGGCAAAGCGACAAGGGATTGAGAATGAAGGAAATGGTGCCGCATGATTTCTGGCAGGAAATCCATCCGCCCGGCAGTTTCGAAACAGGCGGCGATTTCACATCCTTCTTCGTGGCAGAGCTGGAAGATGGCAAGCAATTGCGGCTGCCGATCCGCGTGCTCGCCGGCGGTAACCATGCGCTGGCCTCGCTAATCATCAATCAGGCTAGCTTTGCAGTACTGGATGAGCTCGCCGAAAAGCTTGCTGCGAAGATAGAGCCCTTTGGCATCGACGTGATCGCCGGCTTACCTACACTTGGCCTGACACTTGCAGCGGCAGTGGCCCAGAAGCTCGGCCATAGCCGCTATGTGCCGTTCGGCACCTCCCGCAAATTCTGGTATCGCGATGAACTTTCAGTCGCTCTCTCCTCGATCACCACACCCGAACAGCATAAGCGGCTTTATCTCGATCCACGTATGCTGCCCCTTTTGGAAGGGCGACGTGTCGCGCTTATCGATGACGTCATATCGAGCGGAACGTCTATTGTCGCGGGGGTCGATCTGCTTGCCGGCTGCGGCATAGAACCTGTCGCCATCGGCGCCGCCATGCTGCAATCGGACCGCTGGCGTGCAAAGCTCGACGCCGCAGGGCTTCGATGGCAGCGCCTCACGAAAGGGGTTTTCACAACGCCGATCCTCGAGCGTACCGCGGAAGGGAAATGGCGCGCACCGGTCTAATCGCCAGCATGGCCACGTGTGAGGATCATTCTTTCTTTCGTAAGGGCGGACTATACAGCGCCGGACGAAAAGCTAAATTCGGCGCGTTATCGAATACAGGAACCGCCGATGACGCTTGAGCAAGCAGCCCTCCTCATCCTGCTGATGGCGATGCTCTTTCTGTTCTCCCTTGATCGCCTGCGCATGGAGATTGTCGCGATCAGCGGATTGCTGGCGGGCTATCTGCTCGGCCTTTACCCCGCCGACGGCATCTTTGCCGGCTTTGCGAGCCCGGTTGTCATCACTGTCGTGGAAGTTTTGCTGATCGTCCAGGCCCTTGCACGAACCAAATTCTTTGACAGTCTCGCCCAACGCTTCGTGGCATCAGATCTTTCGCATTTCGGGGTCATAGCAGGTGTTTCAGCTCTCACCGGCTTCATCTCGATCTTCATGAACAATATCGGCGCCTTCGCGATCACTCTGCCGCTGGCGCTGCGGCTGAGCACACTCATGAGAATTCCGCGACGGCAGGTCGTGATGCCGATCTCCTTTGCCGCTCTTCTCGGCGGTCTCGTCTCGCTGATCGGCACACCTGCCAACCTTCTCGTCAGTGATGCGTTAGAGAGAGCGACGGGAAAAGGCTTCCGCTTTTTCGATTTTGCCTATGTCGGCCTACCCATTGCGATCATCGGCATCTTCCTGATTACGCTGATCGTCCAGCATTTGTTTTCCGAACCGGACGAAGCCACAGAAGCACCCGTTCCTGCTGCCCGCCGCATCGTCGTCGAACGCAACATTCCCGAACATTCGCCACTCGTCGGCGCGACACTTGCCGAATGTCCCGAACGCTTCGGCATCCAGCCCCATGCGCTGATACGTGACAGAACCTTCGTCTTCGGTCCACTCGAGCAATCAGTCATCCAGCCGGGCGATATTCTGCTGGCGCAAGGAGCGGATTCGATCTTCGCTGATCTGGCTGCCTCGCAGGCGCTGGTGCCGGAAGCTCATCCGCACGGGCTGCAGCCGGATTTCGCCAGCATCGAAGCCGTCGTCATGCCGGAAAGCACTCTCGTCGGCTCGCGTATCGCAACTCTGGAAGTCTTCCGCCACCGCGGCGTTACGATCTCGGCGCTGTCGATGCGCTCTCCCCGTATCGAAGGACGTTTTGCTGATCTGCAGCTTTCGATCGGCGACATTCTGATACTGGAAGGCCCCAAAGCGGCCATCACGGAAGCGCTTGAGGAATGTGAATGTCTGCCGTTGGCCTCGACAGCGCCCTCCTTCGCCTCAGCAGGAGCCTCATGGCGGCCTTTCGCCATTTTTGCCTGCGGTGTCACGGTCTCCGCTTTCGGTCTGCGCCCCGACATCGCACTTGCCTTCGTAGTATTGGCACTTGCCGTGCCCAGTTATTTGAACATCCGCCATGCGATGGCGGATCTCAACTGGCCGATCATCATCATGCTGGCCGCGATGATCCCGATTGGCCAGGCAGTGGCCACAACAGGCATGGCCGAAGCCATTGCAGCTTGGCTGAGCCTGGTGTTCCCAATTGGAAATCCGGTATGGGGCATCGCACTGGTTCTGTTTCTTGCCATGGCGCTGACGCCCTTCGTTAACAATGCGACGGTCGCAATTGTCCTTGCCCCGATAGCGCTGGAATTTGCCCGCGCCGGCCAGCATGCGCCGCAAGCCTATTTGATCGCGGTGGCGGCTGGCGCGTCGCAGGATTTCCTGACGCCCTTCGGTCATCATAACAATACACTGTCGATGAGCATCGGCAGCTATCGCTTCAGCGACTTCCTGCGTGCCGGCTGGCCGCTGGCGCTCGCCGGCTATATAATGACGCTTATTCTCATTGCCCTCTTCTGGCTTTGAATGAGCCTTTGCTTGACTTCCCCGGCAATAAAACTAGAGCAGGGTTTGCAGCATGCGACGCAAAACGATGCAGCGGTTTGCGATAATGACATGCGTAAAATAGATCTAAGGCGGGATGCGAATCTTGAAGATCGCGACACGCTTTGGTCTAAGTCGATAGAAGGACAGCCAGGCGCCGTGCGTATTCTCTCCGAAGCCCATTTTCCGGAATTGCCGAACTACTACCGTGGCAAGGTGCGCGAGAATTACGATCTCCCGGATGGGCGGCGCATCATCATCAGTACGGACCGGTTGAGTGCTTTCGACCGTATCCTGACCTGCATACCCTATAAGGGACAGGTACTGACCCAGACGGCTCGCTACTGGTTCGAGGCAACGAAGGACATTTGCCCAAACCACGTTCTCGACTATCCCGATCCGAATGTCGTCATCGGCAAGCGCCTCGATATTCTTCCGGTCGAGATCGTCGTGCGCGGCTATCTCGCCGGCACGACCGGCACCTCCATCCTGACGCTCTATAAGAAGGGCGAGCGCGAAATGTACGGCATGCGTCTGCCTGACGGTATGCGCGACAACCAGATCCTTCCCGAACCGATCATCACGCCGACCAGCAAGGAATTCGACGGCGGCCATGACGAGCCGCTGACGCCGGCCGAAATCGTCAGTCGCAAGCTACTGACGAAAGAGCAGTGGGAAACGTTGTCGAAATATGCGCTGGCACTGTTTGCCCGCGGCCAGGAAATGGCTGCAAAACGCGGCCTGATCCTGGTCGATACCAAATATGAATTCGGCACGGATGAGAACGGCAACATCATTCTCGCCGACGAAATCCATACGCCGGACAGCAGCCGTTACTGGGTCGCGGAAACCTATGCCGCTGCCTTCGAAGCAGGCAAGCGGCCGGAAAGCTTCGACAAGGATTTTGTCCGCGCCTGGGTGGGCGAACGCTGCGATCCCTACAAGGATGAGATTCCGGAAATTCCGGTCGAGCTGATCGAGCAGACCTCGGCGGTCTACATCAAGGCCTATGAATGGATCACCGGTGAACGCTTCGTTCCCGACGACCGCGGCGAAACGCCCGTCGCCCGCATCCGCGCAAATCTTGCACCCTATTTCCCCTGAACCGCGTAACTGGCTGGGCGAGCCTTCTTGCAGCCTTTCAGTCAATCACGCTAGCATCGAAAAAAAGGGGTGCCGGGCCGAGCCCGGCGGGGACAGATGGCACGCAGGCCCAGACGCAAGGCCGAAGAAACGCGGGAGGACATCCTTTCGATGGCAGAGACGCTGTTTCGCCAACGCGGTTTCGTCGCGGTCTCCATCGCCGACATCGCCTCGTCGCTGCACATGTCGCCGGCCAACGTCTTCAAGCATTTTCATTCAAAGGCAGTCCTCGTCGATGCGATTGCCGAGCGGCATCTCGGCAATGCGACGGAGCGCTTCGCCGCCGTCGACACCAGCCTGCCGCCGAAGGAGCAGTTGCTAAGCTTCGTCCTCCGCCTGCTCGACAGTCATCTGCAGGACATCCAGCAGAACCCCTATATTTTCGAAATGGTGATCTCGACGATTGATGCCAAGCTCGAAGCCGGCCAGCGCTATCGCGAACGGATAGAACAGAAGCTGGGCGAGATCATTCGTGAAGGCGTGGCCGAGGGCAATTACCGCTGCAACAATGCGGACGTGGCCGCGCGCACCGTAGCAGACGTCCTGGCCTGTGTTCTGCATCCCATTCTCATCGCCAAGGATGACAAAAATACGCTTGTTCAGCGTGCGGAAAAAATCGTGTGTTTCGTGGATGCCGCATTGCAAAATAGCCCTTGCTAAGTGACGATTGCTGAATTACGTCACTTCATAAAGCTTTTCTTAATATCGGATAACGGCACCTGTTTCCGGATCAATCATCACGCTTATATAGAGCGGCGCCTCCCAGGGCCGATTGAACCGATACTGCCAACCGCACAGGAATTTCAGCATGATCCGGCGCGCCCTCATCGTCTCCTCAACTCTGCTGCTCGTCATGGGGCTCGCCGGCTGCAACGAGAGCGGCAGCAAGCCTGCCGGCAATGCAGGCGCGGGCGGTGCCGCCCAGCAGGCCGCGCCGGTCGGTGTGATCACGCTGAAGAAAGACACCTATCCAGTCACCACGATTCTACCTGGCCGAGCAGAAGCTTTCCAGGTAGCTGACATCCGTCCGCAAGTGAACGGCATCATCCGTGAAATCGCGTTCAGGGAAGGCGGCGAAGTCAAGAAGGGCGATCTGCTCTACCAGATCGACGATGCCGCCTATCGCGCAGCGGTCGAGCAGGCTCAGGCTGCGATTTCCAAGGCCGAAGCAAGCGTGCCGAGCGCCCAGAGCAATTTCGACCGCTACCAGCGGCTGGTCGGAAGCGGCGCAACGCAGATCGAATTCGAAACCGCCCGCACGGCCCTTGCCCAGGCAAATGCAGAAGTCGAAGCTGCAAAGGCGGCATTGACCGCGGCGCAGATCGACCTCGATCACACGAAGATCGCGGCCCCCTTCGACGGCGTCATCGACCAAACAGCCTACAATATCGGTAACGTCGTTGCGGCCAACCAGTCAACCGCGCTGACCACCATCCGCCAACTCGATCCGATCTACATTTCGCTGACGGAATCGAGCACAAACCTGCTGAAGTTGCGAGATGCGATCGCTGCCGGCGACGTCAGGGGCGAGGATAATAACGTCGCATTCCGCCTGATCCTCGAAGACGGCCGCGAATATGATCAGAAGGGCAAACTCGACATGTCGAAGCAGGTCGTCAGCGAAACGACCGGCACCTTCATCATTCGAGTGGTCTTCCCAAATCCCGATCGTATCGTCCTGCCGGGCATGTACGTACGCGCTACGGTCGAACTCGGTGCTGAAACCGGATATGCGCTTCCGCAGCTTGCAACCACCCGCGACGCCAATGGCCGTTTGACCGCGCAGTTCGTTTCGGCCGAGGGCAAGGTCGAGGCTCGTGTGTTCGAGAATGCCTCTCCTTCCAACAATTCCTGGCTCGTAACCCAGGGCGTGAAGGATGGCGATCAGCTGATCGTCAGCGGTCTGCAGTCGATAGTATCAGGCATGCCGGTAAAGCCGGTTCCAATGAAGATCAACGACAACGGCGTGGTTGTCCCTGCCGATCAGCCCGTGGCCGGAGGCGAACCGAAGCCAGCAGCAAAGTAATGCGCCGGCACTCTCGTATCGTCACCGTCCCAGCCGCACAGGAATAACCGATGGCCAAGTTTTTCATCCGACGACCGATCTTCGCCTGGGTCATTGCGATCACCATCATGCTCGCAGGTCTGCTCGCCATCTCCACGCTGTCGATCTCGCAGTATCCAGATATTGCCCCTACCACGGTCCGCATCAACACGAGCTATCGCGGTGCGAGCGCCGAGACGGTCGAAAAATCGGTGACCACCATCATCGAAGACGGCATGACCGGTCTCGACGACCTGACTTACATGACCTCGACCTCGTCTACCGGTTCGGCCAGCATTTCGCTGACCTTCGGGACCAGCATCAATCCTGATATCGCGCAGGTGCAGGTGCAGAACAAGCTGCAGCTCGTTCAGTCGCAGCTGCCTGGCGACGTCATCGATGCCGGCATCAGCGTCACGCGCTCCACCTCGAGCATTCTTCTCGTCGGCTCGCTGGTCTCGACGGATGGCAAGCGCACCTCCGTTGACCTTGGCAATATCATGTCGACATCGTTTGAGGACCAAATCCAGCGCCTGGAGGGCGTAGGCAGCATCAACATATTCGGGTCCGGTTACGCCATGCGTGTCTGGCTGGATCCATTCAAGCTGCAGAAATACCAGCTTACCCCGGGCGACGTGACCTCGGCCATTCAGGCCCAAAATACCCAGGTGTCCGTCGGCTCGCTCGGCGCCCAGCCGAACGTCCCGGGCCAGCAGATCAACGTCACCATCACCGCGCAAAGCCAACTCACGACGGTCGCAGATTTCGAACACATCATCCTGAAGGTCGAAAAGGACGGATCGACGGTCCGCCTCAGCGATGTCGCCCGCGTCGAGATCGGTCAGGAAAGCTATGGTGGCAGTTCGCGCTATAACGGCCTTCCGTCATCGGGTTTTGCGGTCAATCTCGCGATCGGCGCAAATGCCATCGATACCGCCGCCCGCGTCCGCACCGCACTCGAAACGATCGGACGCGGCCTGCCGGAAGGCGTCGAGATCACCTATCCCTACGACACGACCCCTTTCGTTGAGCTATCGATTGAAAAAGTCGTTCACACGCTCATCGAGGCGATCGTGCTCGTCTTCGTAGTTCTGCTTATCTTCTTGCAGAACCTGCGTGCAACACTGATCCCGACCATCGCCGTTCCCGTCGTGCTTTTGGGCACGTTCGGCATCCTCGCGATAACGGGCTATTCGATCAATACGCTGACCATGTTCGCCATGGTGCTGGCGATCGGCCTTCTCGTCGACGACGCCATCGTCGTCGTGGAAAACGTCGAGCGCATTATGTCGGAGGAAAAGCTCTCGCCGCTCGAAGCCACCGAGAAGTCGATGGGCGAAATCACCGGCGCGATCGTCGGCATCGCGCTCGTCCTGACCGCCGTTTTCATTCCGATGGCCTTCTTCGGCGGCTCGACCGGCATCATCTATCGCCAGTTCTCCATCACCATCGTCTCGGCCATGCTGCTTTCCGCCCTCGTCGCCATCGTGCTGACGCCGGCACTCTGCGCCACGATGCTGAAGCCGGTCAACGAGCACAAGAAACATCGCATCGGCGACTGGTTCAACCGCAACTTCACTCGCTCGACAAACGGCTACGTCCGCACCATCGGCTACCTCCTGAAGCGCCCGATCCGCGTCATGCTGGTGTTCTTGCTGGTCGGCTTCGGCTGCGCCTACCTCTTCACGCGCCTGCCGAGCTCATTCCTGCCGCAGGAAGACCAGGGCGTGCTCCTGACCATTGTCACCACGCCGCCGGGCTCCACCACGCAACAAACACAGGCGGTCGTCGAAAAGGTTGAAAAATACTTCCGTGAAAACGAGAAGGATGCGGTGGATTCCGTCTTCGGCGCGCTCGGCTTCGGCTTCAATGGTTCCGGCCAGAACAGCGCCATCGTCTTCACAAAGCTCAAGGACTTCTCGCTGCGCACCGATCCCAATCTCAGCGCCCAGTCGGTGGTCAGCCGAGCTCTCAAGAACTTCTTTACGATCCGCGAGGCGCAGGTCTTTGCGCTGCTGCCGCCAGCGATCCAGGGTCTTGGCGTGTCAAGCGGCTTCTCCATGTATCTGGTGGACACCGGCGGTCATGGCAATCAAGCCTTGACGGCTGCGTCCAAGCGGCTCGTCCAGATGGCTGGCGCAACCGGCAAGGTCGTAGCGCTCCGCTCGAATAACAAGGAAGTCGAGCCACAGATGAAGATCCTCATCGATCAGGAGAAGATCGGTGCCATGGGTGTTGACCTCGCCTCAGTCAACTCGATGCTGTCGATCATCTTCACCGGTCGCGACGTCAACGACTTCACGCTGAACGGCGAGATCAAGCCGGTCTATGTGCAGGGCGATGCGCCTTTCCGCATGCAACCGACGGATCTGAACCACTGGTATGCCCGTAACAACGCCGGCGAAATGGTGCCATTCTCCGCCTTCACCACGACCCAGTGGGTCGAAGGCGCCCCGTCGCTCGCCCGCTTCAACGCCGTCAGCGCCATTCCGCTCGATGGCGCTGCAGCGCCGGGCGTCTCTTCGGGCGAAGCCATGAACGAAATGGAAGCCCTGACCGACCAGCTCGGCGGCGGCTATACGGTTGCCTGGCAGGGCATCTCCTATCAGGAGCGCCTGTCGGGCTCGCAGGCGCCGATGCTCTATGCGATCTCGGTTCTCGTCGTCTTCCTCTGCCTGGCTGCGCTCTACGAAAGCTGGTCAATTCCGTTCTCGGTCATCATGGCCGTGCCGGTTGGCGTGCTCGGGGCGCTTGCCGCGGCAACGCTCTTCGGGCAGGCGAATGACGTCTACTTCAAGGTGGGTTTGCTGACGACCATTGGCCTTGCGGCGAAAAACGCGATCCTCATCGTGGAATTCGCCAAGGACAGAATGGAGACCGGGCTAGGCCTCTTCGAGGCGACACTGGAAGCGGCAAGACTGCGCCTGCGCCCCATCATCATGACGTCTCTGGCATTCATCCTCGGCGTCGTGCCGCTGGCGATCGCAACGGGCGCGGGTTCCGCAGCCCAGAACGCGATCGGCATCGGTGTTCTCGGCGGGATGCTTTCTGCGACAATGCTTGGCATTTTCTTCGTGCCGAGCTTCTTCGTCGTCATCCGCCGCATCTTCGCCGCACGGCAAAAAAATGAGGCGGGAGTGTGATATAAATGCACTGTGAGAAAGCTTTTCACATTGCTACATTGCGCACGGACTGCTTCGGCATGATGTTTTGCGTAGAGAACGAGGCGCTTTAGCCGATAGTGAAGCATGACGCTTCGGACAAGAATTGACTTGCTCGAGTTACAGGATGAAATGCATGGTACCCCTTCGTTATGCCACACCGGCGCTATTATTATTGCTTTCGGGCTGCGTTTTAGGCCCTGACCACGTACCTCCTGAAATGCCGCTTCCTGGAAAATTCAGCGAAGGCGGCAAAAAGAGCATCGGCGATGTCGCCACCACCGCATGGTGGACCGCCTACAATGATAAGAAGCTCAACAGCCTTGTTCAGACCGGCCTCGATCAGAACCTTACGATTCAGCAGGCCATCGAACGCATTAATTCTGCCTCTGCCAACGTGACGATTGCCGGCGCCGGCGCCCTGCCTGCTCTTGATGTCGGCGCCTCCCACACCATCAGCGGCCAGACGGGCGAACTGCGCACCCAGCTTGACACCCGCAACACCAGCGCCGGCCAGCTTTCACTGTCCTGGCTGCTCGATCTGTTCGGCCTCTACAAGCGCAACAAGGAAGCTGCCCTTGCTTCGCTTGACTCCGCTTACGCGGGTGCCGATATCGCCAAGCTGTCCTACATTCAGGACATTATCTCGACCTATATTGATCTGCGCTTCTACCAGCAGCGCCTGGCCCTTTCGAAGGCCAACCTGAAGTCTCGTCAGGAAACCTACGACCTCACCAAATTCCAGCTGGATGCAGGTGCCGCTTCCCGCCTCGACGTTGTTCAGGCTGAAGGTCTCGTCCAGTCGACGCTCGCAGAAATCCCCGGCCTCGAAACCAACATCCGCGTTTCGGCTCATCATATCGCCACCCTTCTCGGCCAGCCGGCCGGTTCGATGGTCGACGAACTGTTGCGCGGCTCCGGTCAGCCGACGTTCCGTGGCGGCATCAATTCGGGCATTCCTGCCGACTTGATCCGCAACCGTCCGGATATTCGCCAAGCCGAGCGTAACCTTGCAGCCGCCACCGCTCAGATCGGTGTCGCGGAGGCTCAGCTCTATCCGTCGATCACGCTGTCCGGTTCGATCTCGCCGAGTTACATCAACCAGCGCGGCCTTCATGGCGGCCTCGGTGCGTGGTCCTTCGGTCCGAGCCTGAACCTGCCGATCCTCGACGGCGGCCGCCTGCGCGCCAATGTCGACGTTGCCAAGTCCGATGCAGCCGCATCCTATCTCGCCTGGAAACAGACCGTCCTGACGGCAGTCCAGCAGGTCGAGGATGCTCTGTCTGCCGTCCGCCGGGACGCCGAGACGGTCAATGCTCTGCGCGCCCAGGTCCGCACGACACAGGAAACTCTCGAACTCTCGACAGCATCTTACAAGGACGGCGCTTCCTCGCTGCTCGACGTCCTCGACGCCCAGCGTCAGGTCTCCCTTGCTCAGGCAAGCCTCGCCGCTGCCGTACAGCAGATGGCGAAGGATTATGCCGCGCTCAACATCGCTACCGGCGGTGGCTTTGCCCCCGGCGGGAAGACGACTGTACCTGTCAAGGTTGCCAAGGGCAGCTAAGAGCTTCACATACCCTTGTTTCGAAGCCCCGCGGTCTCCGCGGGGTTTTCGTTTGTGGGAAAGTCTTCCGAGGGGAGGCATCAGGTGAATTTGGATTCGACAAGCTGTAACCGCTACGCTATGCAGTTGCTTAAACGATTAAGCGCGGCGCTTCTAATTGATGGCTTCACAACGTCCAGGCCCTAATCTCAGTAAGATAGCGACGTCACTTGGAGTCTCAGTCGCTACGGTCTCGAATGCGCTTTCAGGCAAGGGTCGTGTTTCCGACGCTCTTATCGAAAGAATTCGTACACACGCCGCCGAACTCGGCTATGTGCCGAGTCAAGCCGGTCGGGCACTGCGGACCGGCCGCAGTGGCGTGCTCGGTCTTGTTCTGCCTGACATTGCCAATCCGCTTTTTCCAAAAATCGCCCAGGCGATCGAGTCCGCCGCCTCTGCCGCAGGCTACGGCGTCCTGATCGCCGACTCCCGTGGAGATATTACGGCGCAGACCGAAGCGATCAACCGGCTGGTGGAACGCGGCGTCGATGGCATGCTGGTCGTGCCTCGCCGTGCCACTCGCATTTCCGCCGCAAGCTGCCCGGTCGCCGTTATCGATACGGCCTCCACGCCCGGCAATACGGTTGCTGCAGACCATTGGCAGGGCGGCAAGGAAATTGCTGCCCATCTCGCCAGTCTCGGCCACAAGCGTATTCTGATCATAGGCAATAATCGTGAATCCAACGTGCAGAATGACCGAGCTGGAGGCATCAGATCTGGACTGAAGCCCGGCATGCGCTCCGAAACGCTCTGGATCGAGCGTCTGGAGAACGAGACAGGCGCCGGATGCCGGCTGGGCCTCGCCGAAAAGGCACATCAGGGTTTCACCGCCTTTGCAGCTCTCTCCGACTTGCAGGCTTTGCGTGCGCTGACGGAACTGCAGCAGGAAGGCATCAGCGTGCCCGCCGATGTCAGCGTCACTGGCTTCGATGATCTCATCTGGTCGCCTGTCGTCACGCCGTCGCTGACGACGGTCAGGATGGATATGGATGCCATCGCCGAAATCGCCATCTCGGCTCTGGTCAACACAATAAACGAAAGCGGCACACGGGAGGGCGTCCTGGTCACGGCGGAGACCGATCGCGTGCCTATGCAGCTCATCGTCCGCCATTCATCCGGGCTTGCGAACCCGGCACAAAGAACCTCAGAGATGGAGAACATGTAGAATGAAGAAAGCTCTCATCGCATCGGTGGCGCTGGCCGCGTTTTTCCCGCTCGGTGCGGCGGCGCAGGAACGGACCCTGACCATTTCCGTCTATGCTTTCGCCCAGGATGATTACAAGTCGATCGTTTACGATCCCTTCGAAGCCAAGTGCGGCTGCAAGCTCGTTGTCGAAACCGGCAACAGCGTCGAGCGTATCGCCAAGATGGAAGCCAACAAGGCCAATCCGGTGGTCGATCTGGCGGCCGTTTCCATGGCTGACGGTCTCGCCGCCGCCCGCGCCGGCCTGATCGACAAGGTCGATACGTCCAAACTCGAAAACTTCTCCAAGCTCTACGATGTCGCCAAGGATCCGAACGGTGACGGCATGAGTGTCGGTTATACCTTCTATGCGACGTCGATCGCCTATCGCTCGGACAAGATGAAGGTCGAATCCTGGGCCGATCTGTTGAAGCCGGAATATGTCGGCCACGTCGCCTTCCCGAACGTCACGACCAACCAGGGACCGCCGGCGCTCTACATGCTCGGCCTCGCGCTCGGCAAGGACTCAGCCGATCTGAAGGCACCGATCGAGGCACTCGGTGAAAAGAAGGATGAGATCGTCACTTTCTATGAAAAGTCCTCCCAGCTCGTGCAGCTGATGCAGCAGGAAGAAATCTGGGCCGCGCCGATCGGCCGCTTCTCCTGGGCAGGCTTCACCAAGCTCAATGTTCCCGTTGCCTGGGCAGTTCCCAAGGAAGGCCAGACTGGCGGCATGAACGTCCTCGTCACGACAAAAGGCTCCAAGAACCAGGATCTCGCGCTGCAATTCATGGATTTCTGGCTCTCGACGGACGTTCAGACCAAGCTTGCCGAAAAGTTGATCGACAGCCCGGCGAACAAGGAGGTCAAAGTTTCCGACCAAGTCGCCAACAACATTACCTACGGCGAGGAAACCGCCAAGAGCCTGAAACTCATCCCCTCTGCCGCCGCCCTCGACAACCGCAATGGCTGGCTGAAGGAATGGAACGAAAAGGTCGGCCAGTAAGCCGCTGCTGATTGCGGTTCCGGCATAGGCCGGAACCGGCCCTTCCCCCGCTCGAAAGGCGTCCCATGTTCCACAACCGCGCCGAAGCCTTGGCACTTGCCCTGCCGGCAGCGATCTTCGCAGCCGTGGTGTTTCTGCTGCCCGTTGCGATCCTGCTCTCTGAAGGCTTTCGCAGTGGTGGAGCCTGGACACTTGCCGCCTATACGGATTTCTTCTCGCAGACGCTGAACCGCACCGTCTTTTTTCGCAGCTTCCGACTTGGTCTTGAAGTGACGGCTGTTTCGGCCATCATCGGATATGCGGCTGCCTTTGCCATCGTCAACCTACCGCCGAAAGGCAAGGGCCGCATGGTCGGCCTCGTCACCCTGCCGTTAATGATCTCGCCCGTTGCACGCACCTATGCCTGGATCGTCATTCTCGGCCGCACTGGCATCGTCAATGAGGCCATCACCGGTCTTGGCCTCAGCGCCGAGCCACTGCGCCTGCTCTTCACCGAGACAGCCGTCTTCATCGGCCTGCTGCAGCTCTTCCTGCCCTTAATGATCCTGTCACTCATCAGCGCGCTCGAAAACATGCCGAAGGATGCCATCCCGGCTGCCCGCGTGCTCGGCGCCAACTGGTTCCAGGTTTTTTGGAAAGTAATCCTGCCGCTCACCAAAGAGGGCCTCGTCATCGGCGGCACTCTGGTCTTCACCGGCTCGCTGACGGCCTACATCACCCCCGCCATCCTCGGCGGCTCCAAGGTGCTGATGCTGGAAACGCTGATGTACCAGCAGGTCTCCGTCGCCAACAATTTTGTCTCGGCGAGCGTCATCGCCTTCATCCTGATCGTCATGAGCTTTGCGGCCAATATTCTGCTGAAGCGCCTTGCGACCGCGAGAAACCGCCGATGACCATCCGCCTCTTTTCGCCTATCGTCCTCTTCCTGCTGCTGGTTTTCCTGATCGGCCCCTTCCTGATCATCATCGCCGCCTCGCTTTCGGCGGGTGACACGCTGGCCTTCCCTCCACAGGGCCTCTCGCTGCGCTGGGTCGGCAAGGTCTTCACCATCGAGAGTTTCCGCGACAGCTTTGCCATGTCAATGTTCCTCGCGGTCTTCGGCACGCTGGCAGCGCTTGTCCTCGGCATTCCCGCTGCCTACGCGCTATCGCGTTACAGACTACCGGGTTCGGAAGCGGTGAGGACTGTCGTCTCACTGCCGATCATCGTGCCGGGCATCATCGTTGGCCTCGCGCTGCTGCGCTATGTGGTCGTGCCGTTCGGCTTCAACATCACGCTGGCGCTTTTCTTTGCTCATACAGCGCTGGTGCTGCCCTACGCGGTGCGCGTGGTCTCTGCAAGCCTCGGCAACCTGCGTGCCGATATCGAGGAAGCGGCCGTCCTGCTCGGCTCCTCCCGGCTCGGCGCATTCTTCCGTGTTGTGATGCCGAATATCCGCGGCGGCGTCCTCGCGGCCTTCATCCTCGGCTTCGTCACCAGCTTCAATCAGGTGCCGGTCTCCCTTTTCCTCTCCGGCCCCGGCGTGCGCACGCTGCCGATCGACATGCTGGGCTATATGGAAACCACCTACGATCCATCCATTGCCGCGCTCTCGGCGCTGCTCGCCTTCCTTTCGATCGGCATCGTCTTCCTCGCCGAACGCTTCCTAGGATTTTCTCGCTATGTCTGATGCCTACCTTCAACTCGACAAGCTGACGCTCGCCTATGGCGATACGGTCGCAGTGAAGGACCTCGACCTGTCGATTGCCAAGGGCGAGCTTGTGGCACTTTTAGGTCCCTCCGGCTGCGGCAAGACGACGACCATGCGCGCCATTGCCGGTCTGCTGAACCCGGCCTCCGGGCGCATCAATCTGGACGGCACCGATATCACCCGTATCTCCGCCAACAAGCGCGCCGTCGGCCTCGTCTTCCAGTCCTACGCGCTTTTCCCACATCTGACCGTCTATGAAAACGTCGCCTTCGGCCTGCGGCTGAAGGGCCTTCGCGGCCAGGATCTGGACGGCAAGGTCAACGCGGGCATCAAATCCGTTGGCCTTGCAAAATTCGCCGGCCGCAAGCCGGGCGAGCTCTCCGGCGGCCAGCAGCAGCGCGTTGCACTTGCCCGCTCCATGGTCATGGAACCGAAGGTGCTGCTGCTCGACGAGCCACTTTCCAATCTCGACGCCCGCTTGCGCCTCGAAATGCGCGCCGAGTTGCAGCGTGTCCAGAAGGAAACCGGTGTGACGATGATCTTCGTCACCCACGACCAAGCAGAAGCACTTGCGCTTGCAGACCGCATCGTCGTCATGCTGAATGGCGGCATCGAACAGATCGGCACGCCGGAAGAAATCTACAACAGGCCCGTTTCCTCCTTCGTCGCCGATTTCGTCGGCTTCGAAAACGTCTTCGCGTTGAAAGAGGGAAAGCTTGCGGCGCCGAATGGCGCGGTCGCGCTTTCCGATCCGGCACCTGATGGTGCGGCAGGCCTGGCATGGCGGCCTCGTGCAGTAGTCCTTGGTTCCGGTCCTTTCCAAGGCACCGTACGCGGCACATCCTTCGCCGGCAACAGCCGTGAATACCTGCTGGACAGTGCGCTCGGCCCGATCAAAGCCGAAGTCGACGCCACCCTGCCACCGCGTGAACTCGGCAGTACGATCGCCTTCGACCTGCCGATCCGAGCTTCCTCAAACCTCAAGCGTTTCGGGTGAGATCATGGGCGTCTGGATCGATACGGACATGGGTTTCGACGACATCGCCGCCATCATGGTGGTGATGAATGCCGAGATCGACATCGATGGCGTCTCCCTGGTTTTCGGCAACGCACCGCTGTCACAGGTGCGCACCAACGCCGCCGGCGCCGCCAAGGCCTTCGGCTGGGAATTTCCGATCCACGTCGGCCGTGGCATGCCCGTTCTCGGCAAGCTTGAGACCGCGCAGGCAGTCCTCGGTGAAAGCGGTATTCCGACGACAGGCAAACATCTGCCGCCGGCTCCCCTCCAGCCCGACAGCGATGCCTTCCTTGCCCTGTGCCGTTGGCTGGAGCTGGAAGGTCCGCATCGCATTCTGTCACTTGGCCCGCTGACGAATATCGCCGCGCTGGCGCTTGCCCGGCCCGATCTTGCGGCCCGTATTACCGAACTCGTCTGGATGGGTGGCGGCGTCACTTCGGGCAATCACACCGCATCCGCCGAGTTCAACGCCCTTGCCGATCCGGAAGCGCTAGCGATCATCATCGCCCATAAGCTGCCGCTGCGCATGGTCGATCTCGATCTCTGCCGCAAGGTCCTCGCGGAGCCTGAGGATAGCGACGCGGTTCGCGCTGCGGGCGGCGCCAATGCCGAACTGATCGCCGACATGTTCGCCGGCTATATCCGCATCGGCACCAGCCGCGGCCGTCCGGCCATGGCGCTCTACGACCCTTCGGCCGCCGTCGCCTTCGTAGCTCCCCAGGTGGTGAGCTTTCGCCCTGCCCGCATCGATGTGGAGTTGCAAGGACAGCATACGCGAGGACGCACGGTCGTTGAAACCCGCGCCACCCATGCAACGTTCAACGCCCAGTTCGCAGCCGACATCGATGCCGAGATGGCGCGTGTCATCATCCTTGCCGCCCTGGTCAACGAGGCCCGCAAATGACCACAACTCCGCGCCAGGAACCTGCCGATATTAATGAGCCGGCCTTGCGTGCCCGCGCCGTCGCAGCCGCTCGCGGCGATGGTCCCTTCGATCTGCTTATTACCGGCGGCCGTATCCTCGACGCGATAACCGGTCTTGTCCGCGAGGCAGACATCGGTCTTGTCGGTGCCTTGATCGCAAGTGTCCATGCACCGGCAAGCCGAAGCGATGCTGCTGATGTATTCGATGCAGCCGGCAATATCATCTCGCCTGGTCTGATCGATACGCATATGCATATCGAGAGCTCGATGGTCACCCCGGCAGAATATGCCGAGGCCGTGCTGCCGCGTGGCGTAACGACCATCGTCTGGGACCCGCATGAGTTCGCCAATGTTCACGGCCTCGACGGCGTGCGCTGGGCAATCGAAGCCTCGCGCAATCTGCCCCTGCGCATGATCCTGCTCGCCCCATCCTGCGTGCCGTCAGCACCAGGACTTGAGCTTGCTGGCGCAGATTTCGATGCCAGCGTCATCGCCGAGCTGCTGCGTTCGCCGGCGATCGGCGGTGTGGCGGAGGTCATGAACATGCGCGGCGTCATCGAGGGCAACCCGCGCATGACTGATATCGTCAATATCGGCCTGATCTCCGGCAAGCTGATCTGCGGCCATGCCCGTGGTTTGGAAGGCGCCGATCTCAATGCCTTCATGGCTGCCGGCGTCACTTCCGATCACGAACTCACCTCCGGCGCCGACCTGTTGCAGAAGCTTGCGGCCGGCATGACGATCGAGCTGCGTGGTTCGCACGATCATCTGCTACAGGAATTCGTCGATGCATTGAACGGTATCGGCCACCTGCCGCCGACTGTGACCCTCTGCACCGACGACGTCTTCCCGGATGAACTCTACGAGAATGGCGGCCTCGACGATGTGGTGCGCCGCCTCGTGCGCTACGGCATGAGACCGGAATGGGCTCTGCGAGCCGCGACCTTCAACGCTGCGCAGCGCCTGAAACGCTCCGACCTCGGCCTCATCGCTCCCGGACGCCGTGCTGATCTGGTGCTGTTTGAGGATATGAGCGAATTCAGGGCGCGCGCGGTCATCGCTAACGGTCGCCTCGTTGCCGAAAATGGCGCGATGGAGAATCCCATCCAGCCGCTCGATGCCAGCCCGCTCATGCAGTCGGTTAAGCTTGCGGCGCTCGTGGACGATGATTTCCGAATTCCCGCAGACGGCACCAAAGTGCGTCTCGCGACGATCGACCGCCCGCGTTTCACGCGATGGGGCGAAGCCGAGGCGGACGTTCGCGACGGTTTCGTGGTGCCGCCACCCGGCAGTGCAATGATCGCGGTCGCTCATCGCCATGGATTGGCGGATGGCAAGCCGCGCATTGGCTTCCTGACTGGCTGGGGCGAGTGGCGCGGCGCCTTTTGCACGACTGTCTCGCATGACAGCCACAACCTCACTGTCTTCGGCGGAAATGCACGAGACATGGCACTAGCCGCAAACGTCGTGATCGAAGTGGGCGGCGGAATGGCGGTGGTAAAGGACGGCCGCATCGAAGTCCTCCTGCCCCTGCCGCTGTCAGGCCTCGTGACCGAGGCCTCTCTGCAGGAAACTGCAAACGGCTTTGCCGCCATCCGCAAGGCGATGGAGAAGATCGTTGACTGGAAGCCGCCCTATCTGGTCTTCAAGGCCTGCTTCGGCGCAACGCTTGCCTGCAATATCGGTCCGCACCAGACCGATCGCGGCATTGCCGACGTCATCACCGGCAGGGTCCTTGAAAGCCCCGTATTGGAGATCTTCTAAGGCGGTTACGCCTCAACCTTAAGCTCTCTCTCCACAAGCGACACCCAATAAGCCGCGCCATATCCGAGCGCCTGGTCATTGAAGTCGTATGCGGTGTTGTGGTGCAGCGCGCCATCGACAGCCGGGCCGTTCCCAAGCCAGACGTAGCAGCCGGGAGCGTTCTGCCCAAAGAAAGCAAAATCGTCGCCGGCAGTGGACGGCGGAAAGCTTGTGCGCACCTTCTCGCCGAAAACGGCCCGAGCAGCGCCAAGTGCCCTGGCAGTGGCCTCCGCATTGTTGACGACGGGCGGAATGCGGCGTTCGAACTCGTAATCTGCGGAGATGCTGAACATTGCGGCCGTGCCCTGCGCCAGACGGCCGATTTCCGTTTCGAGCTGGTCGCGCACCTCGGGTGAATAAGCGCGCGCCGTTCCTCCGATCTCGACGATATCGGGGATCACGTTCAGTGCATTTGGACTGCCAGCCTGCACCGAACAGGCGCTGACGACGGCCGGCTGAAGCGGATCGACGACCCGCCCGATGATCGTCTGCAGGGACGACAGGAAAGTGCCGGCAGCGGTGATCGGATCGCGGCCGAGATGCGGCTTTGCGCCATGTGTGCCAGTGCCGCGAAATGTAACCCGCCAGCTATCCGATGAAGCAAGCTGCGGCCCCTGGACGACTGCCATCTCATCGATGGCAAGCCCCGGCATATTGTGCAGCCCATAGACGGCATCGCAGGGAAACTGCGTGAACAGCCCCTCCTCCACCATGCGCTTTGCACCGCCGCGGCCTTCTTCTGCCGGCTGGAAGATAAAGTGCACGGTGCCGGAAAAACTGCGCGTTTCAGCCAGATACCGTGCCGCGCCGAGCAACATCGTCGTATGTCCATCGTGGCCGCAAGCGTGCATTTTGCCCGGCATCGTCGACTTATAGGGACGCTCCGCCGTTTCCGGCATGGCGAGCGCGTCCATGTCTGCCCTCAGCCCGATCGTCCGGGTACCATTTCCAATTTGCAATGTGCCGACAACACCGGTGCCGCCAAGCCCGCGATGCACTTTGATGCCTGCCTCTTCCAGAAGCTTCACGACGATATCGCTGGTGCGCTCTTCCTCGAAGCCGAGCTCGGGATGGGCATGGAGATCGCGGCGGAGAGAGGTGAGAAAAGGCAGATCGTTGCTGATCCGGGCGGGAATGCTCATGAGCCTGGATATCCTGTGAACGAAAACGGGCGCCTGACGGCGCGCGCATCAGATCGTTCTTCTTTCAACAAACAAGCCGTGAGCGCAAGCCCTCAGGCCTCTTCGACGAAGACCTCTTCGCGCTTGCGCTTGCGCTCGGCAGGAAGACGATGATCGCGGCGCGAAGGCAGAAATGACGGCTATGCGACAGTGCGCCGCAGCGCAAATGGTTATAGCGATAGGTGGAAATCCACCCATCGCTTGTCTCTCACCGGTTGGGTGGCAAGACGACTTCGCCCGTTTCTAACAGCGATTTGAGATTGGAGAGAATCTGCGGCCACCCGCCGGAGACGGCGCCGATGAACTTGGAGCCTTCGATCGGTATCGAATGCGTCAGCGTCAGCTTGACCGCCTCGCCAACCGGTTCGAGCTCAATCACGCATTGAGAAAAGCCTTCAGCTTTAAGCTCCGGCTTAAACTGATTATGCCACTTCAGGACAAGCCGCTTGGGTGGATCGAATTCGAGGATTTCGCCGGTATCAGTAACGGTTCCATCTGGATAGCGCATCTGCCAGGCAGAGCCCGCTTTCCAATCGGTATCGAACTGCACTCCGAGCCAGAATTTCTTCATAAATTCCGATGTCGTCAGTGCCGACCAGAGCTGCTCCTGTGTGGTGCGGATATAGGTGACGTAATTGAATGCGCTGCCAGCCATGATGATACTCCCTTTGGCCAAGCGTGATCACACCCTCGCCGGCAGGCAGGACGATTCATTCGCCCTTGTTGCCCTCGAGGCTCTTCTTGAGATCGGAGAGCGCCTCTAGCGCACGACGCTCGAATTTGCTGATCCAGCGATCCGCGATCTCATTGATCGGGACCGGATTGATATAATGCAGCTTCTCGCGCCCATGCCGGCGCGTGGACACGAGGCTTGCTTCCTCGAGAATGCCGAGATGCTTCGTCACTGCCTGACGTGTCATCTCCAGCCCTTCGCACAATTCCCCGAGTGTCTGGCCATTGCGCCCATGCAGGCGATCCAGCAGCCGTCGCCGGCTGCCATCCGCCAGAGCGCGAAAAACCGCATCTTCATCCATATTGATATGGAACCATTTGGTTGCCTTTCGTATTTTATACGCAACCAAATAGTTGCCTGTCAAGATATAAATCGACCTCGGCCCCGAAAGTAGGCCGTCACGGCAGAAAATTTGGGATTCGTCAGAACCTCCGGCGCATCTCGCTGGTCATCTCGACGGATCCAAGTGTGGTGAGCGCGGTCGAGTTTTCCCGAGGCGGTGAAACTTGACACTTGTCAGGCTGACATGTCTGATTGCCGCACCGCAAGGAGACCGCCATGAGCGACGATCAGATTCCCGAAGACAGCAAGCTCACGACCTCCAAGCGCCGTTGGGCGGCAGAAGGAAAATTCCTGACCGGCCGCATCAGCCGCCCGGAAACAGAGCGCCTGCCGCCGGGTCAGCATCTCGTCAAGAACTGGCCCGTCCTCGATCTCGGCCAGCAGCCGGTCATTTCCATCGAGAGCTGGCGGCTGGAGGTTCGAGGTCTCATCGAGACACCGCTCGATCTCAATTGGGCCGCCTTCCAGGCACTGGAACAGAGCACGATGGTCTCCGACATCCATTGTGTCACGACATGGTCTCGATATGACAACAAATGGAAGGGCGTTGCCACCCGCGACCTGCTTGATCTCGCCATGCCGAAGGAGGAAACTGGTTACGTCATGCTGACGAGCTATGACGGCTATACGACCAATCTGCCGCTTTCAGATTTTGCTGCCGAAGACGCCGTCCTCGCCACCGCATGGGAAGGTTTGCCGCTGACCCGCGATCACGGCGGCCCAATGCGCCTCGTCGTACCGCATCTCTATTTCTGGAAAAGCGCCAAATGGCTGCGCCGGATCGATCTGCTGCCAGCGGACAAGGCCGGTTTCTGGGAAAAGAATGGCTACCATATGTACGGCGATCCGTGGCGCGAACAGCGCTACTTCGAGGACTGAATCCGAAAAAGCCGTTTGAGAGCAAAGAACCCTGCCACGAGGGTCACTGCAAATCCCGTGAGCGAGGCCATGCTCGCCGGATGCAGCGGAATTTCGCTCCAGCGCGGTCGCACGATATTGGCCGTGTTGAAACCTTCGCCGCTAAAGCGGCAGGTCACCAGCGAAAGCCCGCGCCTGACCATGTCCACATCAATGTCAGATGCGATCTCGCCTGCGGCAACCGCCTCTCGGGGCATGTCACGCATGGCGAGCAGCACCGCTTTGGTCGCAGCGAGATAGGCATGGGCGCATTCATTGAATGGGCTTTCCTCATCCGTCACACTGCCCGGCATCCGACCCCAGAAACAGTAGGAGTATTGGATTTCGGCATAGTTCAGCATGCGTCGGAAAGGCTCGTTGGTATCCACCGTCCGTGAGGCGAGATTCATGATACGACCGCGATAATCGGAAATGACCGCCATCTCGCCATGCGAGATCTCAGGCACCGGCAAGCCCGCATGACTGCCCTCGCCGCTGCGGCCATGCGCGGATGCGCCGCCTGCGATGAACAGCGAAAGACCTAAGCAGGTGGAATACAACCCGTACTTCATAAGACGCCCCAATGTCCGATGCGGCTGGCCACGAACCTTATGAGAACAGACGCAGCCAACGAAGCCCCTCCGTCATTCTATCGATGGGCCGGGCGAAGTCCGCTCTTCACGCCGAGACGTTTTTCTGCAAGCGCACCAAAGACGAGGCCAAGCACCGACCAGAGGATCACATGCATGCCAAGCGAGGTCGTGCGGAAACGCCACAGCACCATGGCCGAGAAATTTTCCGGCACTTCGTTGATCGGCGGCAAGAGATACTCGACGAGGCCGATGAAGAAGACGAAAAGGACGCCCGCAACAATCGCCCCATTCCACACGCCGTAGCGCACTGCCAGCCTGCGGGCGACTGCGACGGCCGCGGTCAGCGAAGCAATCGAAACGACGATCATCAGGAAGAACAGCTCGGTGCGCGCACCGATCGTATCCGGGCTGCCGACCGCCGGCGGATTCGCCGGATATTTGATTGCCGGAACGATAACGACGGCTAGAAAAGCGGCAGCCGCAACAAGGGCCGAGGTGCCGCGTGCCGAAAGGCTGCTGAGGCGGCCATGCACGAAGGCGAAGACAAGCGCGAACAACCCCCCAATGGCGACGCTGTAAGCCATGATGCCAGTGAAGAGCCCAAGGCCCGCCTGCGTGGCGCGGCTGACAATTTCAGGCTCGGCTGTCGCGCCGCCCGCCTGCGCCGTGGCCTCTTCGAAGGCAATCGCCGCATCGACGAGCGGCTCGCCGAAGAAGCGTGCAAAGGCAAAAACCAGGATGCCAGCAATCACGCCCGCGATCATGCCGCGAAGCAGAAGATTTCCAACCATTTAAGACACTCCCTAAAGCACGTCGCGCAAAACAGTTCAGCAGTTTTGCGATGACGACATGCAGAGCAAAAACCTAAGGCGTATCGAGCGAGTCTGAAAGATCGCGCCGCGCGTTAGTGGCAGGGGAAGCCGAGCAGGTGGCGGCCGTCATGCACGAATTCGTGCACATACATGCCGTTGAAGAGCGCCATCGCACCCTCTTCGGTGCCAACGAAATAAATGGCAATCAGCATCAGTAGGCCGCCGAAGATAGCCCAGGGCAGGATTTCGCCGAGCGGGATCGGTGCGGGGGACGCGACGGGTGTATAAGTGGTGTCAGACATGTATTCCTCCTGGAATGACGCGTTCAGTCGAAAATCTTGCGTGCAGTAGGGTCTGACTTCCAGCGCGAAGAATTTCGACACGCTGGTCACAGTGGCGCGACCGCGCCGGACTTTCACCGGCTTCCAAACCCGCAACGTGACGTTTATATCTGTTCGTCAAAGAAACTGTCAACGAAACTTCATAAGCGGGCGGCAGCCATCCCGCCCTATGTCACTATGTCAGGAGGGCGCGGAATAACGTGACTACTCGCCTCACATGGATCTGCCACGGCGCCACGGCAGCCAATCGCACCGCCTCGTTCCCTGCCGATGAGCCACTGGAGGAGAAGGCGCCGAGCGAAGCTTCTCTGCCTGCGCCAGGAAAAGCAGACCGGGTCTTCGTGAGCCCCGCGCTCCGTACCCGACAGACCGCCGAAATGCTGGGCTTCGAAGCGATCCTTGCTCCTTCTCTGAGGGATTGCGACTACGGCCGCTGGACAGGCAAGCCGCTTACCAGCCTTCACAGCGAAGAGCCTGACAATCTTGCGCTCTGGATGTCCGATCCCGAAGCAGCCCCGCATGAGGGTGAGAGCCTGCAGCAGCTTGGCAAGCGTATTGCGAGCTGGATGAATGAAGAAATGCCTCTCGGTGGCCATATCATCGCGGTCACCCATGCAGCCGTCATCCGCGCCGCGATCCTGAATGTGCTGAAAGCACCGCCTGCCGCGTTCTGGACCATCGATGTCCAGCCGCTTGGCGTGGTACGTATGACGCATGACGGCCGCCGCTGGTCGCTGCGTTTCTGAATATTCCTCGTAAATTAGATCAGCCTTACGCAAGCAAACGCAGTCATACAGATCGAACCCGGAAATCCGGGTCTACGCTCTTCCCCGAGGAGACGAAAAATGACTTATGATTGGAGTGGGGAGCGCACGCGGCGCATTCGCATCGTGCGTGTCGCAACTGTTGTCGCCATTCTCATCGGCGTTATGATCAGTCTTCCGTTGCTGATCAACGTCGCCTGAACTGTCAGAATACGTCAAAGGCGAGCGTGCGATGGCACGCTCGCCTTTCTCCTCATGAAATTCCAGATTAGTGTTGGCTACCCTTGGGTATTGCGGTGTTGGTGATCGAAACCGGATCGCTGGCGGGAAAAGTACCCTCAAGTCCTTCGTCCAGCTGTTCTTCCATCGCCTCCTCGTCACCCCGCGAACGAGCATTTCTCAACGCGGCTGGCCGCTCGTTATCGCCCTCGCGGATCGCCGCCGTGGCGAAGCGGCTCATAACCTCCCTCGCCTTTTCCACTGCATTCAGCCGGTTCAACTGCTGGCCGCGCTCGTTCTTGATCTGCACGGAGACGACTTCGCCGCCGTCGCCCACAAACTCAACCGTAAAACCGCCTTTGCCGCCATAGGCGGGGATGACCTGGGTACCGACGAGTTGCATGAGATCGTCCTCTCTCGTGATTGCTGTTGCGAAACGGTTTCAGGGCGCATTGGTTCCGCCAGGACGACCGGATGTAGTCAACTTCGGCTCCAGCCTTACATCCACGATGGAAGAACGCTCGCCGCTCTGCACTTCCATGTCCAGCCATCCCGTTGCCAGGGGCGTGCTCGCTTTCGGCGCAAGTGCTACCGGATGCGCGCCACTTTCTCCGACAATTCGCCTTCAGGTTTCAATAAACGCTTCAGACTTTCATGATATTCCCCCCCGTCGGGTGGAGATGGAGAAGCTGATGCCGGAATTCTTCAAGACCAGGGCGGGTAGGCAATGCCTGACGATCTTGGCGCTTGGTACAGCGCTGTGGATTTCATGCGCCCTGCTGAATGTCGATAACTGGCTCATCACCTTCATGGAAAACTTCGGCAATTACGGCGCCGACAAGTTCGTGCTTGCCCTTGGCATCGCCGGCGCGATGAGTTTCATCTATTCCGTCTTACGAATTGCCGATCTGCGCAAGGAGATGCAGCTTCGCGATACAGCCCAGGCGCGGGCGGACTGGATTGCCACCCACGACCACTTGACCAAGCTTCCTAACCGCTATGCCTTCGAACGCAAGATCCTGCCCAAACTTGCCGACAAGGAAGGTAACATTCCAGACGATGCCAGAAACAACGTAACTATCTTCTCCGTCGATCTCGACGGCTTCAAGAAGGTCAACGATCTCGTCGGCCACAAAGGCGGCGACATCCTGCTGATCGAGGTGGCCAAGCGCATCTGTGCACTAGGCAATGCCGATTGCGTCTACCGTTTCGGCGGCGACGAATTCATCATCATCGCCCTTGGCCTCACGGCAGCACGCGAGGAATGGTTTGCCAAAGTGCTCGTCCATGCTGTCACCCGCCCTATCCTGATCGACGGCTTTGCCGTGGAGGTCGGCGCAAGCGTTGGCTACGACCGCTGGAACGAGGGCGAAGAGCCGCTGGAGGATGCTGCCCATCGCGCCGACCTTGCCATGTATGAGGCGAAATCGCGCGGTCCCAATCATCAATTGGTCTTCGAACCGTCCATGCAGGATAAGGTAGCGGAGCGCGCATCGCTGGAGACCAAGCTGCGCCGCGCCATCCAGAACAAGGCCATCAAGACCTACTACCAGCCGCTGATGGATCTCAGGAGCGGCAGGCTTTGCGGCTTCGAGGCGCTGGCTCGCTGGACGGACGAAGACGGCATGAATATTCCACCGCCGGTTTTCATCAGCATCGCAGAAGAAACCGGCATGATTACCGAACTGTTCGAAAACCTTCTGACCGAGGCTTGCAGCGATGCGCTCGCCTGGCCTGATCACGTCAGGCTTTCCTTCAACGTGTCGCCTGTGCAGATGGAAGACAAACTGCTTGCCTCCCGCATTTTCAAGGTGCTTGCGGCAAGTCGCCTGCCCGCCCGACGGCTGGAAGTGGAAATCACCGAAAACGCACTGGTCCAGGATCCGGCGATTGCTGCTCATATTCTCGATGAGCTTCATGAGGCGGGCGTGCAGATCGCGCTCGATGATTTCGGCACGGGCTATTCGAGCCTTGCACAGCTCGCCCGCTACCGTTTCGACAAGATAAAAATCGACAAGAGCTTTATCGCCACCTGCAGGGAAGACGAGAAGCAGGAAAAGATCGTCCGCGCCATGCTTGCGCTCGGAAGAAGTCTTAACATCAAGACGACTGCGGAAGGTGTCGAGGAGCATACCCAACTCGCCTATCTGCTGCAGCTTGGCTGCGACATCGGCCAGGGCTATCTCTTCGGCAAGGCGATGCCCGCCGCAGAGGCGGACATCTTTATCGAAAATCATAATGCCATTCTGGCATCCACGGCCTGAACTGAGCAATTCCAGCAAAAGTGCGAAGCGCTTACGTCCGGAATTACGGGAAACAAAGAATAGGTATTTCCATATTTCAAAGAAAAGCGGAAATGCCTTTAACTAAAAGACCTGGCGCAGGATCACGAACAACAGGAAGGCGATCGCGATCGAGGCCGGCAGCGTCAGCACCCAGGCCGTGAGCATGTTGCGCACGGTGGACCATTGCAGGCCCGAGCCGTTTGCTGACATCGTACCAGCCACACCGGACGACAGCACATGCGTGGTCGAAACCGGCAGGCCGAGATGGTCGGCCGAGGCGATCGTCAGCATGGCGACGACTTCAGCGGCCGCACCCTGCCCATAGGTCAGATGCGTCTTGCCGATCTTCTCGCCCACGGTAACGACGATGCGCTTCCAGCCGACCATCGTGCCAAGACCGAGTGCCAGTGCCACCGCGACCTTCACCCATAACGGAATGAACTTCGTCGCATTATCAACCGCTGCATGATAGCCGGTAACGGCATTGAGGTCATTGGCATCCATGGGCAGCAGCTTCCGCTTGTCGATGAGCTTGAGGGCTTCGCCGATCAGATAGATGTCGTTACGGATGTTACCAACGAGATTGGTGGGAACGGCTTCCAGCGTTGGGAAGCCCGCCACTTCGGCGCTCGTCTGGTGGATATACTGCTGTAGCGCCGGCGTCGTCGCATCCGTCCAGATCTTGTTCTTGACGGCGTTGCCGACTTCCGCCTTGTAGTCGGTGACCGTCACGCCCTGCTTCACATATTTGCCGAGTGCAGTTTCCACCTGCGCCGAAGCCGACTTATAGGCTTCGAGGTAGTTGACGTCGGGCGTACGGTTCAGCGCGAAGGCGGTCGGCACGAGGCCGATCAGGATGAGCATGATGAGACCCATGCCCTTCTGCCCATCATTCGAACCATGGGCAAAGCTGACGCCCGTGCAGGTGAAAATCAGAATGGCGCGGATCCACCACGGCGGAGGCTGGTTGCCCCTCGGCTCCTGATAGAGTTCCGGTTTACGCACGAGGAACTTCAGGACCACGAGCAGGACGGCGGAAAGGCCGAAACCGATGACTGGCGAAATCAGCAGCGAAAGGCCGATATTGGCCGCCTGCGACCAGTCCACGCCACTGGTGGCAGAACCTGCCGGCGCCAGGAACTGATTGGCAAGGCCGACGCCGATGATCGAGCCGACGAGCGTGTGGGAACTGGAGGACGGCAAGCCAAGATACCAGGTGCCCAGGTTCCAAATGATCGCCGCGATCAACAGAGCGAAAACCATGGCGAGGCCTGAACCGGAACCGACCTGAAGGATCAACTCGACCGGCAGCAAGGCCAGAATGCCGAAGGCAACGGCGCCGGTAGACGTTAGAACCCCGAGAAAGTTGAAGAAACCCGACCAGATGACGGCAAATTCCGCCGGCATGGAGCGCGTATAGATGACGGTTGCCACCGCGTTGGCTGTATCGTGGAAACCGTTGACGAACTCGAAGCCGAGCGCAATCAGCAGCGCAAGGCCGAGCAATATCCAGGGAACGGCAACTGCGGCAGTCAGATCACGGGCGAGGGCATAGGCAACATATCCGAGGCCGCAGACCACGACGAGCCCGAAAACCGGCAAAAACCACTTGCCGGTGGAGTTCGAGTGATGCAGCGGATGGGAAACGTCGCCTTGGCTTGGGGCAATGTCAGCCATGGCATAGTTCCTTGTTCCGTTTGCAAATTGCCGTTTGTTAATAAATTCCGAGCGTGAAGCTCTCATGACGCCGCTCCCGCGTAGTACCTCACGGCGCGTCTTTTGGTGACTGAACTAGCAACTAAAAATTGCCGCCTGATACGCACAAGACTTCCCACCCGGCGCGATGACGCTAAGTTCGTATATCGTCACGCTTGCCGGGGAGCATCAAGCAACATGCCGTCGACCGATCTTCTCCTGACCTTCAATGCCGGTTCCTCTACGGTGAAGATCGGCATCTTTGTCATTGAGGATGGCCAAGTGCGGCGCATCGGCAAAGGCATGATCGACTTCCGTTCCGAACCCCTGGCTTTCAAACTGACGGAGGGCCCAAAAACTTTCGATACCCCGCTGAAAGCCAAACTTACCGATGATCTGCACGCCGTTATCGATGAGACGTTCGAACTGCTGTCTGAGCATTTCGATATCGGCGCCGTGCGCGCTGCTGGCCACCGCGTCGTTCACGGCGGCGACCGCTTCACCGAAGCGACGGCGCTCGATGATGCTACGATAGAAGCGATTGACGCGCTTACGCCCTTGGCACCCCTTCACCAACCACAGGCGCTTCGCTTCATCCGCGCGGTGAAGCAGTTGAGACCACATCTTGCCCAGACAGCCTCATTCGATACCGCCTTTCATGCCACGCAAGTCGACCTCGTCCGCCGCTTCGCCATCCCTCGCGCTCTCCACGACGAGGGCATCAAGCGCTACGGCTTTCACGGCCTCTCCTACAAATTCATCGCCGGCGAAGTTCGCCGCAGGCTGTCTAACAAACAGAAGATCGTCGCCGCTCATCTCGGCAGCGGCGCCAGCCTCTG
The DNA here is from genome assembly GCF_014195325.1 of Rhizobium sp. BK650. Lineage (GTDB taxonomy): Bacteria > Pseudomonadota > Alphaproteobacteria > Rhizobiales > Rhizobiaceae > Rhizobium. The sequence goes on from NZ_JACIBK010000006.1 coordinate 30,933, forward strand.
CGCTCTGGAAAACGGCGTCAGCCGCGATTGCAGCATGGGTTTTTCCACGCTCGACGGCATACCCATGGCCACCCGGCCTGGCTGGCTCGACCCTGGTGTGATCATGCATCTGCTGAAGCAAAAGAAGCAATCCGTTGATCAGGTGGAGGACCTGCTCTATCATCGCTCCGGCCTGCTCGGTGTTTCCGGCATCAATGCCGATACCCGCAATCTGCTCGAGAACGACCACCCGGAAGCCCGCGAAGCGCTTGATCTCTTCGCGCTGCGCATTGCAGGCGAGATTGGCCGCATGTCGGTGACGCTCGGCGGGCTCGATGCCATCGTCTTTACGGCCGGCATCGGCGAACATCAGCCAAAGATTCGCGCATTCGTCCTCCGGCACTTGAACTGGCTCGGCCTTGCGGTCGACGAAAACGCGAATGCTGCCAACGGCTTCGCAATCACGACACCTGCAAGCCGCATAGCGGCGCATGTCATTGCCACAGACGAGGAACAGGTCATTGCGCAGGAGGCGCTCCCTATTCTTCGCTCCTGGTGAAGCAGATCAGATCCCCGGTGGCGCCATTAACTAGAATTGACGTTGAACAAGTTTAAAACGGCAAAATCCGTGAAAAGCATGCCTCGATTCCAAAAAATTCTCTTCGAGGCCGAACTTACTCTCATCCACCGTTACTGGCGCGATTCGGGGTCTGAAGGAAAAAACGCCTGAAGTTCTGGGGAGCCTCAGAGCCAAGCTTGTCGAGCATCACGCCTAGGTCCGCCAATAAGGCGAGGATATGACCGAGTGCGCAACTGGAAATTGCCGGCGGCTTGAGATGCCTGACACAAAAGAGCCGCACGAAAACCGTGCGACATTTCCCAGCCGTGAACGGAACAGTTCCAACAGTGGTTTGCGTCTTGAATCGCGTTGCCGGAATAGCGGATCATCGGCCGTTCTGCGTACCGCTCGGCGTGGTTACGCCCGTGGGCCCACCGCCGTTACCGTCAGGTGTCGGATCGCGGTCAGTCGCTTCGGGTGGCTTGATGGAGCCAGTCGCCGGATTGTTGTCGAACGTGCCCGGGCCTGAAGGCTGCGTATTGATTGCGTCGGGCTTTGTCGAGGCGGTCGAAGCCGGATCGGTTGTCGCGCTCGGCCAGATCGCGAAGCTCGCCGCGGCAATCAGGATAACCAAAATGCCGGCTGCGAGTACACCCCAGAGCGAGATGCTGCGCCGCTCATCGGCCAGCACCTTTTCCTCATCAGAGGATGGGTGTCCGAGTGGCATGCCGCTGGCCTCGTCCACGATGGGGTTCTTGTCGTCACCATATTGGGTCATCGCTTGATCCTCCAATCTGTGCAAAAGAAACAAAATCGGCGGAAGGTTGTTCCATCGGTCGCGTTTGCAGGGTTTCGCCGGCGATATGCAACAGGGCATTCTTGATCCTGTTGCATTTCTTCCACATTATCCATGACGCAGAATCGGGAGTGATTCATGGCATTCGACGGCCGCCTGCTTTCCGGCGTCAGCACGCTTGCCGCGGTGGTCGAAAGCGGCAGCTTCGTCAAAGCGGCCGACGCGCTCGGCCTTTCCGCCTCCGGCGTCAGCCGCGCCATATCAAGGCTGGAAGCGCGTGTCGGTGTACGCCTGCTCGACCGCACCACCCGCTCGGTACGGCTGACGGACGAGGGCGCTCGTTTCTACGCGCAGGTTGCTCCCCATCTTGATGGTATCGAGGAAGCCGCAACGCTCGCATCAGGTGCATCGCTGACCGTGCGCGGCCGCTTGCGAGTCGATGTCGATCCGATCTTTTCGCGAATGGTTCTCGCTCCGCATCTGAAAGAGTTCATCGCCCACTACCCGGAGCTGGAACTCGAGTTGATAACCCGCGACCTGATGGGTGACCTCGTGGCCGACGGCATCGATATAGCCATCCGCTTTGGCCAGCAGCCGAGTTCCTCGCGCATCGCTCGCAAGCTGATGGAAACGCGCGTTCTTACCGTGGCAACACCTGCCTATCTCGCCGCGCACGGCGCGCCGAAGACACCTGCCGATATCACTGGCCATTCGTGCATTCAGTTCCGTGATCCGCTGACAGGCCGCACTTTTGAATGGGAACTGCACAGGGGCAAGGAGATCGTGCCGCTCGACGCCCATGGCCCGCTTCTGATGAGCGACCCCGGCACTATGCTCGATGCCTGCCTTGCTGGTGCCGGCATTGCTCAAGTGCTTGCTCTTAGCGTCAAGGACCTGCTTGCCGAAGGACGACTTGTCGAGCTTTATCCGGACTGGCCGGGCGAGACCTTCCCGCTCTATGCTGTCCATCCCTCTCGGCATCACGTGCCGGCCAAGGTCAATGCCTTCATCGGATTCTGTCTAGAACTAATCAGCGATTAGATGACGATTTCCGAAAGTTGGTGACAACTGTCATCCCCATGTTCCGCACCTGACTGAACGTGGGTTATGGAATTCCACAACCGGAAACACCGCCGAGGAAGACCATGAAGCGTTTCGCCGCCAGCCTCACTGCCTCCCGTCTGGAGGAAATGCTTGCCTTCTATATGGTACCGAACGCGGGCAGCCGTGACGAAGCCGACGACAGCCGCGGTGAAGGCGGAGCAGTGTCCGCCAAGACGGCAGATCGCACCCCAGAACGCACGACGCCCCACAAGGTGCTGGCGGAAAACTGATCCTTTACTTGACGACTAGGACTGGAATGCTCGCCTCGGAAAGTACTTCCGATGTCTGGCTGCCGAGCATCAGCCGCGAGATTCCGCGGCGGCCGTGCGAGGAAATAACGATCAGGCCGCAACCCCGCTCCGCCGCCGTTTCCAAAATGGCCGCTGCCGGCGAAACATGCACCTTGCTGACGAAGTCGGCGACGACACCGGCAGCCTTTGCCTTTTCTCCGATGATCTGCCCAAGATCCTCGATCTCTTTTCGCCGCCCCTCGTTATAGCTGTCCATCGCCTCCGCCTGTACGATCCCCTGAAGCGCAAAACTCGTCAGTGGCACGATGACGCTGACGACGGTCACAGGAAGGTTGAGCGCCTTGGCAAGCGCCAGACCATGATCGATACCCCGAGCAGCTAGTTCCGAACCATCGGTAGGTAGCAATATGCGATTGTACATGGGAGACCCGTTCTGCCGGCTGAATTTAAGTAGGGAGGGAGTTCAGCAGTAATCGTAATCCCGCGCTTTGACCCAGGTCAACATCAGGCGAAATCGGGGGCCCTTCTCAGTTCCAGAGGAAATCTTCGCTTTCAATCCGGCTGGCGAGCTTGAGCGTGCCGTCAGGCTGAACAACGTAACGTTCGAACTGCCGACGTCCAAATTCACCGAGAAAAGTGTGCTTCACCACGGTGCCGGGCCTATAGGGCGAGTGGATAACCTTGCCGCCGTAGGTCAGACTGCCGGGGATCGGCTGATCTACCGTCGTCGTACTGCAACCGGCGGCCAAAACAAGCATTGCGACAACAGCATATTTCATCGTGGATCCCCGAATGACGACGCGCCTTCAGGCAAAATTATACCGCCTGCGCGATGAACGCGCACTGATTGTTTTTCTTTCGGGAACAGTGGTAGCGGAGGAGGGATTTGAACCCCCGACACAAGGATTATGATTCCTCTGCTCTGACCTACTGAGCTACTCCGCCACTGGTCAAACGATACCGTTCGCGAAGCGCTGCCGGTTCGTGGGATGTGCGGCTTATAAGGTGCGCTTCCGCTTTGTGTCAAGCACATGATGGAGAAAAACGATGGGCTTTTTACTCCACCGTTTTTCGTCGTTTCAGGCCATGGCGTGGGTGGAAAGCAGCGTCTTCAATGAGGCTTCTGCAGCCGGCTCGCGCTCGGAACGCTCGATGAAGCCGCCGCCGAAGACGCGGGCATCATCGCCGGGTGCCGAATAAAGCGCGCACGCCTGGCCGGGTGCGATACCAGCTTCGCCAACCGTCAGGTCGACATAGATGCCGCTCGCATCGATATGCAGCACCGCAGGCGCCGGCGCGCGAGTAGAGCGCACCTTGGCGTAACAGGCAAAGCCCTCGCCTGACGCTGCGACCTCAAGCGTCTCATCGCCCAGCCAGTTGACGTCGCGCAGATAAACGCGATGCGTTTCCAGCGCTTCCTTAGGGCCGACGATGACGCGGCGCGAGCGGGCGTCGAGATAAACGACATAGAGCGGCTCGCCGGTGGCGACGCCGATCCCGCGCCTCTGGCCGATCGTATAATGCAGGATGCCTTCGTGCTGGCCAAGAATGCGGCCATCGAGATGGACGATATCGCCTGCCAAGGCCGAGTGCGGCTTCAGCTTGGTGATGATGTCGGAATATTTGCCCTGCGGCACGAAACAGATGTCCTGGCTATCGGCCTTCTTGGCAACGACGAGGCCCATATCTTCAGCCAGCCGGCGGGTTTCCGACTTCGGCAGACCACCGAGCGGAAAGCGTAGATAGTCGATCTGCTCCTGCGTCGTCGCAAACAGGAAATAACTCTGGTCACGATCGGCATCGGCCGGGCGATAGAGCGCACGGCGGCCGGGATTGCAGGACGACGGGTTGGGACGCGAGCGGATATAATGGCCGGTCGCCAGCGCATCGGCGCCGAGTTCCTTGGCAGTCGCCAGAAGATCGGCAAATTTGACGGTCTGGTTGCAGGCGACGCAGGGGATCGGCGTTTCGCCGGCGACATAGCTTTCCGCAAAGGGATTGATCACGGTCTCGCGGAAACGCTTCTCGTAATCCAGGACGTAGTGAGGAATGCCGAGCGTTTCGCAGACGCGGCGCGCATCGTCGATATCCTGGCCCGCGCAGCAGGAACCAGCGCGGTGCACGGCGGCACCGTGGTCGTAAAGCTGCAACGTGATGCCCAGCACATCATAGCCCTGGCGTTTGAGAAGGCCGGCCACGACGGAGCTATCGACGCCGCCTGACATGGCGACGACGACGCGGGTGTCTTCCGGCTTCTTGTCAAAATCCAGTGTGTTCACGATTGCTGCCAAATTCTGCGCTGTTTCGGTCCGCCTTCCTGCCTTCGGAATATGGCGGATTTCCTGTGTTTCCGGCGGGATCGTCCGCCAGCCTGCATGGGCGACGGATATAGAAACTATTGCGCCCCTGCGCAAGGCCCGGCATTCCGGCGTTCCCCCGGCGTCATGCGCGGGTCATGCATTGCAGCTATTCGCAATCGACCTTTGATCGGCGGCATTTCATCACGTAGATGAAATGACCCACCTTTTAGAAGATTCGGACAAATGACAGCCGCCTCCACCACGCTTCGTGGCGTCCTCGTCGCATTTGCGGCCTATGCCGTCTTTGCCTTCAGTGATGCGTCCATCAAGGCCCTGCATGGCACAGTTCCTTCCTTCCAGGTCGCCTTCACGGGTGCCGTCCTGAGTGTCGCTGCCCTGCCTTTCATTAAGGGAGGAGGCGATTCATGGCTCGATATTTTCAGGACGACGAACAGACCGCTTTGGATGGCGCGCTTTGCAGCCGGGGCAACAGGCGCAATTGCCTCCATCATCACGTTCACCAAACTGCCGATGGCGGAGGCCTTCTGCCTGCTCTTCTTGCTTCCCTCCTTCGTCACTATCCTCTCGGTAATCTTCTTGAAGGAAGACGTACGCTGGCAGCGCTGGGCCGCTGTCATCGTCGGCTTCCTTGGCGTGCTGGTGGTTCTGCGACCCGGCTTTCGCGAACTGTCCGTCGGCCATCTGGCGGCGACCATTGGTGCAATCTCAGCCGCCATTGCGATCGTCATCCTCCGCAAGCTCGGCCCAGCCGAAAAGCGTCTCTCGCTTTACGGCGCATCACTGCTCGGTACCCTTGTTGTCAGCGGCCTTCTCATGCTGTCGCAGATGGTCGCGCCAAGCCCGCAGCAATGGCTGTTCCTTGCAAGCTACGGCCTGCTCGGTGCCGCCGGTAACGTCATGCTGATGACCGCGGCACGGCTCGCCCCTGCCACGCTGGTTGCAACACCGCAATACAGCCAGATGATCTGGGCGATCGCCTTCGGCTATCTCTTCTTCAACGATAGTGTCGATCTGCCGATGGCGCTCGGCATCGTCCTCATCATCTGCTCGGGCCTGCTCACGCTGATCCGCGAACGCAAGCGCCACGTTCCCTTGCCCGCGGCCGTTGCCTCCGGCGATGCGCAGTCGCCCATCGCCACGACGCCCGCGGATGGCGACGTAGAAACTCCGACGCGCTAAGCTTATTCCACGCCTTGCGTCTGCTCTGAGCAGCGGCTCGCCTATCACCGCCCGCATGCGCTGCTTTCCATCAGCGGCATCAACAGCGAAAGCGGATGCGATAATTGCCAAAGGCATCGTCAGTCAGAACTGCGCCTCCAAGAAACAGGCAGATGTTGCTGGCCCAGGTACCGATCAGTTTATTGCAAATAAGTACTACGCCGGGATTGGCGATGATGGCAGTCCAATCGCTACGCCAATCATCAAAGAAATGATTGAGGCAGTTGTCTAGGCATTGGACCGTCAGCTCTCAAGGCTTTCGATACGATGATCTCAGGCTGAGGCCCTTTCTGACTGCAAGCGCCTTCCACACCGATAGAGGCTACGCGATGCTACGGGCTTCATCCTGTAATCGATGCTAGCATCTAGCCTAGAATAGTTTTGCCTGGGAGATCGTTGGAGGGCCAGCATGTTACTTGGCGTCCCCTTACTTTCCTGCTTCTCACAAGCTGTTGATATCCGAGGGCCTCGGCATCGACTTGCTTGACGACGAAGCGTCGTGGGCCTGCGCCTAAGTATTCCGGGGCAGTCCCAACCCTTTCCTTGAAGGCGAGCGCAGCCTCAAGCACGACGATAGGATTACCCATGAAAATCGCAGTTTTCAGCGCTCATGCCTACGACAAGAATTTCCTGGACGAAGGAAATCGGCGTGAACCGACGCCCTTCGATCTGATTTACCAAGAAGCCAGCCTGTCTTTACAGACAGTAGCCTTTGCGCAGGGCTGTGATGCCATATGCGTCTTCGTCAACGATGTCGTGAATGCACCCGTTCTTGAGGCTTTGTCCAGGCTCGGTGTGAAGGGCGTTTTCCTCCGCTGCGCTGGCTTCAATAATGTCGATATCGATGCCGCCCAAAAGCTTGGTCTCCTCGTCGCGCGCGTGCCTGCCTACGCCCCAGAGGCTGTCGCGGAACACACGGTAGCGCTGATCATGACACTCAATCGACATACGCATCGCGCCTATAACCGCGTTCGAGAAGGTAACTTCATGCTCAACGGCCTGTTAGGTATGACCCTTCACGGAAAGACTGTCGGCGTTATTGGTTTGGGCAAGATCGGACTCGCTGTCGCGAAAATCATGAATGGTTTTGGCTGCCGTGTTCTGGGGTTCGATCCAATGCCATCCCCTGAATTTACAGCCATAGGCGAAATGGTGGATTTGGATAGCTTGCTGGCAAGGTCTGATATCGTCACGCTCCACTGCCCGCTCTTTGAAAACAACCGACACATGATCAACAAAGAGAAACTGGGCTTGATGAAACCCGGCGCAATGCTGATCAATACATCACGCGGGGCACTGATCGATACGCGCGCAGTCATTCTGGCGCTGAAATCTCGCCGCCTGGGCGCTCTCGGTATCGATGTCTACGAAGAGGAAAGTGCGCTTTTCTTTCACGATCGCTCGTCCGATATCATCGATGACGATGTCTTTCAGCGGCTGATGACTTTCCCCAACGTCCTCGTGACAGGGCATCAGGGTTTTTTCACCACCGAAGCCTTACGCGAGATTGCAGACGTCACGTTTCAAAACCTGAATTGCCTGGTCCATGGAACAAGCTGTCCGAATGCCGTACTGAAAGCGTAAGCCCTCCGTCTGACGTCGCATCCGAAATCGAACGAAGCAGGAAAAGCCGATGTGGCAGCAGACATACGATCCGTTAGGGAACCTTCATCTTTCGGCATTGGTTGCCGCCCTTCCTATTCTGTTCTTTCTGCTCGCGCTGACCTTCCTGAAGCTCAAGGGATTGACCGCCGCAATCGCCACACTGGCGATATCGATCATCATGTCTTCCGTTATGTTTCAAATGCCGCTGGAAAAGATACTTGCAGCCGCCGTCTTTGGCATCCTCGGCGGGTTGTGGCCAATCGGCTATATCGTGCTTATGGCAGTCTGGCTTTACCGGCTTGCGGTCAAAAGCGGCAAGTTCGAGATTATCCGGGGAAGCATCGCAACAATTTCGGATGATCAACGCATTCAGGTCATTTTGATTGCCTTTTGCTTTGGTGCGTTCTTAGAAGGAGCTGCCGGATTCGGTGTGCCTATCGCCATCTGCGCTGCGCTGCTCGTGGAACTCGGCTTCAAGCCGATCAAGGCAGCCATGCTCTGCCTGCTGGCAAATGCCGCCAGCGGCGCATACGGCGCGATCGGCATTCCCGTCCTCGTCGGTGCACAGCAAGGCGGAGTCAATCTGGCCGAGATGTCTGCCATGATGATCGCAATCGTCCAACTTTCCACACTGTTCGTGCCGCTATTGCTCATTCTTGTTCTGGATGGCTATCGAGGTGTGAAAGAAACTTGGCCCGTGCTGCTCCTGATCGGCGCTCTGTTCAGCAGCCTTCAGACACTTACGTTGTATTTTGTCGGACCGGAATTGACCGACATCGTGGCGCCACTGGTCTCCATGGGAACGCTGGCATTGTTCATGCTGTTCTGGCAGCCAAAGCGGATTTATCGAGAGGCTGGCGCTCCGCCGTTATCAGCACAGCGGTGGTCGCTGACGGAGGTCATTAAGGCCTGGTCGCCCTTTTACATTTTGACCGGTACCATCCTGTTATGGAGCTTACCGCAATTTAAGGACCTATTTGTCGGCGACGGTCCTCTCGCGGCCACCGTGCTGAAACTGCAAATCCCATTTCTGCACCTCCAGGTCCAGCAAATGCCTCCGATCGCAGATGCGACCAACGAGTTGCCAGCCGTTTGGAACGTTGCTCTGATCAGCGCATCCGGAACAGCAATTTTGGTCGCTGTAATTCTCACCACCTTGTTTTCGTCCAGACTATCGCCTGCGGAAGCATTCAACCAGCTCAGGTCGGTCATTCGTGACCTTTGGAGCCCGCTCGCCATGATCTCTCTCATCATGGCCGTTGCATATATTGCCAACTTCTCCGGAGCATCCTCCAGTATCGGTCTGGGACTAGCTCAAACTGGCAGGGTCTTTCCGCTGATCGCGCCTGTGATCGGCTGGTTTGGCGTGTTCATCACCGGATCCGTCGTCAACAGCAATACGCTTTTTGCTCACTTGCAATCGGTTACGGCATCTCAGATCGGGGCCAGCCAAGCGCTCTTGGTAGCGGCCAACACGAGTGGTGGAGTGATGGCGAAACTAATCTCCCCACAGTCCATAGCCATCGCGGCGGCTGCGGTAGGCCAAGTTGGCCGAGAATCCGACATCATGCGGACGACTTTGCTCTATAGTTTTGGGCTTCTCGTCTATGTCTGCCTTTGGACATTCATCTTGTCATTCTTGGTTTGGTGACAAATACGCATTCGATATAAATCGGGGAGTTTCCGAGGCGGACCTCATATGATGATCTCAGCCTGACGCTTTCTTCAGCTGCCGGCCGTAGATCAATGCCTCCGCCTCGTGCTGCGGCATGGGCCTTCCGAGAAGAAAGCCCTGCACTTCGCCAAAACCTTCGGCGCGCAGTTTCTGCAACTGCTCTTCGGTCTCGATACCCTCGGCGAGCGTGACGGCATTGAAGCCGGAGCCGATGCCGGCTACGGCCCGCACGATGGCCAGATTGCCGGGATCCGTCTCGATACCGGACACGAAGCTGCGGTCGAGCTTAATCTTGTCGAAGGTGAAGGCGCGCAGATAGCTCAGCGACGAATAGCCCGTGCCGAAATCATCGATCGCAATGCGCACACCGAGTTCCTTGAGCGCACGAAGCAGCGGCAGGCTCTGCGCCACATCCGTCAGGAAGACGGATTCGGTGATCTCGATTTCCAGCCGCTCGGAGCGAAGACCCGTCGTGTCGAGCGCTGCGACGACACTTGAAAGCAGGCTCGCATGGCGGAACTGGCTGACGGAAAGATTGACGGCAATCTTCAAATGGTCCGGCCACGGCGCGGCAGCGCGGCAGGCTTCCCGCAAAACCCAGTCGCCGATCGGCACGATGAGCCCCGTCTCCTCGGCAAGCGGAATGAATTCCATCGGTGGAACAAGACCTCGTACCGGATGGCGCCAGCGGATCAGTGCCTCAAACCCGCCGATGCCATCATCCTCGAGCTGGACGATAGGTTGGTAATGTAGCTCGAACTGCCCGTGTTCCAGCGCGTCACGCAGTTCGCCCGTCAGATGATGACGGCGTTCGGCTTCGAGCCGCATCGCGGCCTCATAGAAACGATAGGTCGAGCGGCCGCTTTGCTTGGCGGCGTAGAGTGCGAGGTCTGCATGGCGCATCAGCAAATCGGCCTCGCCGGCGTCGACTGGCGCTAGCGCAATGCCGATACTGCAGGTCACATGCTCCCGGGCTCCGTCGAGATCGAAAGCCCTAGCAAGGGACTTCAGCAAGAGATCGGCAAAGCGCTCTGCCCGATCCGGTTCGGTCTGCTGCAGCACCACCGCAAATTCATCGCCACCCAGACGCGCCACAAGGTCGCCCTCATTGGCAAGCGCCAGCAGGCGTTCCGCCACCTGGCAGAGAAGCGCATCGCCGGCAGCGTGGCCCTTGCTGTCATTGATCGTCTTGAAGTGGTCGACGTCGATGTAGAGCAGCGCTACCGGCTTTTCGATGGAGGCGGTGATAGTCTGCTTACGGATATGTTTGGAGAAGGCGGCGCGGTTCGGCAGGCTCGTGAGTGAGTCATGCATAGCAAGATGCGCAAGCTTCGCCTCCACCGCACGCTCTTCCGTCACGTCATGCGAGATGCCGAGCAGATAGCGCGACGCCTTCCCTTCAGGTGCCGGCAGGGCACGCTTGACGGTGCGAAGGATCCGCTTGCCGCCATCGGCCCGCTCCATCGTCTCCTCGAAACTGATCGTCGCGCCGGCGACAAACGCCCCATGATCCTGCTCGCGAAAGATGGCGGTCTGCTCTGAGGGGAAAAAGTCCCGGTCCAGATGTCCAACCACCTCGCTGGCATGAAATCCCATGATCTCGCCGCAGGCTTCGTTCAGCAGAATGTAGCGGCCTTCGTCGTCCATGTCCTTGACGAAGACACCGACTGGCAGGTTGTCGACGATGCTGTCCAGCAGCGAACGTGTGTCGGTGATTTGACGCTGGGCAGCATTCACCTCTGTGCGATCCTGCACGATAGCCAGGATCGCAGCCCTCCCTTCGAAGCGCACTTCCCGGCCGTAGGTCAGAACTTCGATGGTCTCGCCATTGGCCTTCAGATGCGTCCAACGCTCGGCCTTTTCCATGTCGGTGCGCTCGGAAACGGCGCTGAGCATCCGCGCGCGCTCCGCTGCGGGGCGGATATCGAGCACAGTCATGTCCCGATAATCCTCTGCGCTATAGCCATAAAGCATCAACGCCGCCTCGTTGACGATCAGGAAGCGAAGCGTATCCGGATCGTAGACCCACATTGGAGAAGGGTGGGTCGCGAACAGCGAACGGAAATCATCAACGAAAGCTTCCGATTGCCCGGATATCGTCTGAAACGAGGCCATAGAAATTCACGCGAAATTAGAACCAATATCGACAGTGGTATAGCCGAGAAAGCTAAATAAAATCAAAATCATAAGAGGCCCAAAATTTGTGCGGACGCCCACAAAATAAGCAGCAAAGGTCTCTCAGGCCAAGCTGTTTTCACGGCGCAGCTGCAAATCCCAGGAATTAACCATGCAAGGGGCCGGACGCATACATGATTATCAGATGGAACCAATTCATTTCCAAAGAGTTATTGCCAGCTGAAATGCAACCCATCTGCAGGGAGGCGATGATGGGCACATCCGCAACGACAGATCACGATAAGATCCGACAGTGGCTCGAAGCACGCGGCGGTCATCCGGCTCGGATGAAAAGCGGCCTGGTTGGCGTTGATTTTGGCAGGCAAGAAAATTCTGTCGAGAGCATTTCTTGGGACGAGTTCTTCAGGGTTTTGGACACGAGCAGAGACACTTTCCTGCATCACGACACGAAGGTCGCCCACCACTGACGGCCGGCCACGAGCTACGTAGGCTGGCGCAATAAAAACCCGGCGCGGAAACCGCGCCGGGTTTTGCATGTCTTCCTTGGGAGAAAAACTCAATCGACGTTGAAGGTCAGCAGCTTTGCCTGGCGGATTGCCGGATTCGCTGTCAGCTTCTTCAGAACGGCATCGTCAACCGCAGCGTCCACATACAGCAGAGCAATGGCATCCCCGCCTTGCTTGTCGCGGCCGAGCTGGAAGTTGGCAATATTGACGCCCGCAGCTCCCAGCGTCGTGCCGATGAAGCCGATCATGCCGGGAACGTCCGTATTGGTGATGTAGATCATGTGACTGCCGACATCGGCGTCCAGATTGATGCCCTTGATCTGAATGAAGCGCGGCTTGCCGTCGGAGAAGACCGTGCCGGCAATCGACCGCGTCATCGTTTCCGTGGTCACCGTCAGCTTGATGTAGCCGTCGAACACGCCCGACTTGTCCCGCTTTACCTCAGAAAGGATGATACCCTTTTCCTTGATCATGATCGGCGCCGAAACCATGTTGACGTCGGCCACCTGCGAACGGATCAGGCCGGCAAGAACCGCCGAGGTTAGAGCCCGAGTGTTCATATTGGCCGTCATGCCGTCATAGAGGATCTCGATTTCCTTGATCGGCTCTTCCGTGACCTGACCGACAAAGGCACCGAGAACATCGGCGAGCTTGATGAACGGCTTCAGGATCGGTGCTTCTTCAGCGGTGATCGATGGCATGTTGATGGCATTCGAAACGGCGCCTTTGACCAGGTAATCGGCCATCTGCTCGGCAACCTGCAAAGCGACGTTCTCCTGCGCTTCCGTGGTCGATGCACCAAGATGCGGCGTGCAGACGACGTTCGGCAGACCGAAGAGAGGGCTTTCCTTGGCGGGCTCGACTTCGAAGACGTCGAAGGCCGCACCGGCCACATGACCGGACCTGATAGCATCGGCAAGGGCGGCCTCATCGACGAGACCCCCGCGGGCGCAGTTGATGATGCGAACGCCGGGCTTGGTCTTGGCAAGCGCTTCCCTGTTCAGGATGCCACGTGTCTTTTCCGTCATCGGCACGTGCAGCGTGATGAAGTCGGCCTGGGCGAGCAATTCGTCGAGCTCTACCTTGGTGACGCCCATTTCCTCGGCACGCTCCTTGGAGAGGAACGGGTCATAGGCGATGACATGCATCTTCAGGCCGATGGCGCGAGCGCAGACGATGGAGCCGATATTGCCGGCGCCAATGACGCCAAGCGTCTTGCCGGTGATTTCGACACCCATGAACTTCGACTTCTCCCACTTGCCGGCCTGCGTCGAGGTGTCGGCAGCCGGAAGCTGGCGCGCGACCGCAAACATCAGCGCGATTGCGTGTTCGGCCGTCGTGATAGAGTTGCCGAACGGCGTGTTCATGACGATGATACCGCGGCGCGATGCGGCCGGGATATCGACATTGTCGACGCCGATACCGGCGCGACCGACAACCTTGAGGTTCTTGGCCGCTTCGATGATCTTCTCCGTCACCTTGGTGGCGGAACGGATGGCGAGACCATCATAATTGCCGATGACCTCGAACAGTCTGTCCTTGTCCTTGCCGAGCTGCGGCTGGAAATCGACTTCGACGCCGCGATCACGGAAGATCTGGACGGCGGTTTCCGACAGTTCGTCGGATACGAGAACGCGAGGTGCCATTAGGGCCTCCTTCAAAGAGTTCAGCGATAAACTTGAATTGGGATTGCGGGGCTCCGCCATCAGGCGGAGCCGAATGCGATCACATCAGGCAGCAGCCTGTGAAAGCGTCGCCTTCTGCGTGGCAAAGGCCCAGGAAAGCCAGGGCATCAGCTTCTGCATGTCGGCGGTTTCGATGGTGGCGCCAGCCCAGATGCGCAGGCCGGACGGAGCGTCACGGTAAGCGCCGATATCGTAGGCGACAGCCTCTTTTTCCAAGAGCGCGACGAGGCCCTTGGCGAAATTCGCCTGACCATCGGCATCGAGAGCCGCAACGTCCTTGTCGACGATCTTCAGGCAGATCGAAGTGTTGGATTCGATCTCCGGCTTGACGGCCAGGTTGGCGATCCAGTCGTTTGCCGCGACGAAATCGGCAATGACTTTCGCATTGGCATCGGCGCGACCAATCAGCGCCTTGAGGCCGCCAAGCTGCTTGGCCCAGAGAAGCGCATCGATATAATCCTCGACGCAGAGCATCGACGGCGTGTTGATCGTTTCGCCTTGAAAAATGCCTTCGATCAGCTTGCCACCCGAGGTCAGGCGGAAGATCTTCGGCAGCGGCCAGGCAGGCTGGTAAGAGACTAGACGCTCCACAGCACGCGGCGACAGGATGAGGATGCCATGCGCGCCCTCGCCGCCCAAAACCTTCTGCCAGGAGAAGGTGACGACATCGAGCTTTGCGAAATCGAGGTTCTGCGCGAAAGCGGCAGAGGTCGCATCGCAGATCGTCAGACCCTTGCGGTCGGCAGGGATGAAGTCGGCGTTAGGAACGCGAACGCCGGACGTCGTGCCATTCCAGGTGAAGACGACGTCACGGTCGAAATCGACGGTCGAAAGGTCGGGAAGTTCGCCATAACCGGCTTCGATCTTGCGAACATCCTTGAGCTTCAGCTGCTTGACGACGTCGGTGACCCAGCCGGCACCAAAGCTTTCCCAGGCGACCATATCGACGCCACGCTCGCCAAGCAGCGACCATAGCGCCATCTCGACAGCGCCGGTATCGGAGGCTGGCACGATGCCGATGCGGTAGTCGGCAGGCACTTCCAGAACTTCGCGGGTGAGATCGATCGCCTGCTTCAGCTTGGCCTTGCCGACTTTCGCACGGTGCGAACGGCCAAGGGCCGCATCGGAAAGAGCTTCGAGCGTCCAACCCGGACGTTTCGCGCAGGGACCAGAAGAAAAATGAGTGTTTTGCGGACGCACGTCCGGCTTTGCGGTATTTGCCATATTGCTACCCTTCCAGATAGATGGCTCCTCGTTGGGGAGGAGTGTCCCGCCGCCGTGTTTATGAGCGAAGCCCCCTATAGTCAAGCGGGAGATGTCGTTTCTGGAGGCTATTTTGCCGCAGCGGCGATCACATCTCCGGTTACGCCGCTCCGCCGGCGGCGCGATCGCGTGTGTTGTGCCGCTCATAGGTGCCGGTATCCGCACTGCCGATGCCGATGAGATGGACGGACAAATGCCGAAGCTTTTTCACAACCTTGCCGGACGTATCCTCATAGGCCTGGGGCGCCTCGCCGAGCAAGCCGGTGTCGCAAAGCCTGTCGTCGGGACGCCGCCGAGATTGCTTGCGGAACTCTACCGCGAATTCGACGCAGACGGCGCTGATGGATACTGCGCCTCGCGAAAGCGGACCGGCGCTGCGCGACAAGGCCAAGGTCATGGCGGCCGCCTATATTGATTGCGTTCTCACGCGGGGGCGTGAAATTCCTGACGTCATCGCCGCGTTGGCAAGTTTCCCCGGAGTTGGAAAAGATCAAGCACGAGTGTCAGACGGTTTTCATGGACCAATGCAGATCCGTGCTCACGCCCTTCGTTGGTGCGGGGACGATCGCTTCAGCCAGCCTGTGGTCAATGCTCGGCGCGGCCGAGGCTCTCTCCTATGCCGCAGCAACAGGCGAGATTATTGCGACGCAAGCGGAAAGCGAGCTGTCCGAAATCATCCTGGCCATGGTTTAGAGAAGCACTCGCTGAGACGAAAAAGCCGCCCTTTCGGACGGCTTTCGATAGCCTTTGAACTTCGCTCTTATTTGTAGACCGGCTGCTGCAGCGGAATTTGCGGAGGTTCGTAGGCGACCGGTTGAGCGCAGCCGTCGAAGAGGTAACGGGCGCCGATGCGGGCTTCGTGGACGTTGATGCCGCGGTCTCGGCCCGGACCGCCGTTTTCGTTGTATCCGAACATGTCGCCGCCATTGATATGCAGGTAGCGGTAGCCGACATCGGCCTTGACATTGCAGGTTACGTCGATCGAGGCACCAGCCATGAGAGCGTAGCTGAAACGCCAGCCGCCGCGACCGCCGTGAATAACTCCGTCATCGCAGCCACTGCCGTCGTCGGCGCAGGCTACATTGTGGAGATCGTCCCACTTGACGTAGGAACCACCGATACCGGCACCGACATAGGGTGTGAAGTAGGCGTAAGTGCCGAGGTCGACGTAAGCGTTGGCCAGTAGCGTATAGGCCGTCATCGACGATACATCGCGCGAAGTACATGAGACGACGCATGCACCGAAGGCCGCACCGCCGCCAGTCGTCGAGCCGTGGAAATCTGAATTGGTGAGGTAATCGAAGGTGAGGTCGGTACGCAGATAGTTGTTGATCTGGTAGCCGACACCGCCGCCGATCATCCAGGTGTCATCCAGATCAGCATGGTCGAAATCAGCTTCAAGAGCATTGCTTCCCTGGAAGAACTTCGCACCGCGCAGGTCGGTGAAAGCGTACCCGATATCACCACGCAGATACCAGCCGGTCGATTCGGTGACGGCGACTTCCGGCGGCTGTTCCGGCACGGGCTCGACCGGAGCAAGATCGGCAGAATAGGCATTCGACGCGATCAACAGCGCGGCGAAGATACCGGACAAGGTTCGTTTCATGGATTCACTCCAGTCGGTTGCGTCGGCGTGCTGTGGACCGCCAAACGGATACGCTTTTCATGGATAATGAATCGGAAACGTTAAAAGCTGCTTAACCATAAGAAGTAATTTAAACATTCACGGCAGAACGTGTTTCGAAAAAGTAAATATGGGCCGCCCTTACTGGTTCGACTTCCGGAATCTGCAAAAGGGTAAATAAAAACTGCTCCTCAGCCCGGATGAATATCGCGCCCTGCTCACTGAACAGGTTTCACAGTCGTCGCCCACAAGGCCGAAGCCCCCGCCTGCGGCAACCACACGGCCCGGCTCGCGCAACGCCAATAAAAAAGCCGGCTCGAAGGCCGGCTTTCAATCTCTTTTCTGTCGCTTTCAGGCGGCGCTGCGCACGCTTGAAATCGTGCCGATCAGGTCGTTGACGATCCGCTCAATCTGCGCGCGGTCGTCGCCTTCCGCCATCACACGGATTAGCGGCTCGGTGCCGGACGGACGAATGACGAGGCGGCCATTCTTGGAAAGCTCGGCTTCCGCATCGGCAATTGCCTTGACCACTTGCAGGTCCTCCAACGGCTTGCCGCCGCTGATGCGAACATTGCGCAGGAGCTGCGGCACCGGCTCGAAACGACGGCAGACTTCGCTGACTGTTTTGCCCGTGCGCTTGACAGCCGCCAGGATCTGCAGGGCAGCAACGAGACCGTCACCGGTCGTGCCATAATCCGAAAGCACGATATGGCCGGACTGCTCGCCACCAACATTGTAATTGTGCTGGCGCATGTGCTCCACGACATAGCGGTCGCCAACCTTCGTGCGGGCGAGACCGAGGCCCTTGTCCTCGAGGAAGCGCTCGAGACCGAGATTGGACATGACGGTCGCAACGATGCCGCTACCGCGCAGCTGCTGGCTCTCGGCCCAGCTTTCGGCGATGACGGCCATCAGCTGATCGCCATCGACGATCGAGCCATTCTCATCGACGATGATGACACGGTCTGCATCGCCGTCGAGCGCAATACCGATATCGGCCCGCACCTCGTCGACCTTCTTCTGCAGCGCGACCGGGCTCGTGGAGCCGCAATTCAGATTGATGTTCGTGCCATTCGGATCGTTGCCGATCGTCACGACGTCGGCGCCGAGTTCCCAGAGAACGGCAGGCGCCACCTTGTAGGCCGCACCATTGGCACAGTCGACCGCGACACGCAGGCCCTGCAGGGTCACATCGCGTGGCAAGGTGCGTTTGACGTGTTCGAGATAACGGTAAATATCGCCATCGACGCGCTTGGCGCGGCCGATTTCCTCAGCTTTGGCAAGCTGTCCCGAAAGGTCCTTGTCGAGCAGGTCTTCAATCTGTGCTTCGAGATCATCGGAGAGCTTGTAGCCATCAGGACCGAAAAGCTTGATACCGTTATCCTCGAACGGATTGTGCGACGCCGAAATCATCACGCCGATATCGCATCGCAGAGAACGCGTCAGCATGGCAACCGCAGGCGTCGGAATAGGACCAAGCAAGAACACATCGAGCCCCGCCGCAGTAAAGCCGGCCACCAGGGCATTCTCCAGCATGTACCCCGACAGGCGCGTGTCCTTGCCGATCACCACACGATGACGATGGGCGCCGTTACGAAAAATCGTCCCCGCGGCGATACCGACCCGCATCGCGAGATCTGGCGTCATGGGAAAGATATTAGCCTGGCCTCGGATGCCGTCCGTCCCGAAATAGCGTCTTTTCATATGCACTCCTGCGCTTTTGGCGCGCCGTAGAGGCTGCGCATTCCTCAAGCAAGAATCCGGCTTCAAATTCAAAGGCTATCCCCCAAATTTTATCCAGACTTGTCCTTAGTCAGCGGAATGCCACAAAACCGCGTAACCGGCACGTAAATTACCAAGAAAATCGATTATATCCTGTTACTAATATTCAAAGGGCCGGATTCCCTGTGGAAATCCGGCCCTTTAGGAAAATCCCTGTTCAATTTCAGTGGGGCTGAGGCTCCAGCCCGCCCTCGGGTTCATCACCCTTGGAAGCCGGGCGTATGCCGGCTTTCGGAACAGCCGAGCCGCGGCTTGGAGGCGAATCATCGCCAAGATCACGCGCCGGCTTTTCGCCGCGGATGAGCGCCTTGATCTCTTCGCCGGTCAGCGTTTCGTATTCGAGCAGGCCTTCGGCGAGAGCCACGAACTCGTCGTGCTTTTCCGTCAGGATGTCCCTGGCCTGCTGATAGGCCTGGTCGATCAGGCGACGCACCTCGTTGTCGATCTTTTGCGCGGTCGCTTCAGAGACGTTCTTCGACTGCGAAACCGAATGACCCAGGAAGACCTCCTGCTGGTTCTCGCCATAGGCAACCTGGCCGAGCTCGTCGGAGAAGCCCCACTGGGTGACCATCGCACGAGCAAGCTTGGTTGCCTGCTCGATGTCGGAGGAAGCACCTGATGTGATGTTCTCCTTGCCGAAGGTGAGTTCTTCGGCAACGCGGCCGCCCATCATGATGCAGAGACGCGAAATCATCCACTTATAGCTCATCGAGTAGCGATCGCCCTCGGGAAGCTGCATGACCATGCCGAGTGCTCGGCCGCGCGGAATGATCGTTGCCTTGTGCAGCGGATCGGCGACAGCAACGTTCAGCGCGGTGATGGCGTGACCAGCCTCGTGATAGGCTGTGAGCTTCTTTTCCGCTTCGGTCATAGCCGAAGAGCGGCGCTCGGCACCCATCATGATCTTGTCCTTGGCGTCTTCGAATTCCTGCATGGTGACGACGCGCTTGTTGCGCCGCGCGGCCATGAGGGCTGCTTCGTTGACGAGGTTCATCAGGTCGGCACCGGAGAAACCGGGCGTACCACGAGCCAGAACCTTGAGATCGACGTTCGGAGCCAGCGGGACGTTGCGGGCATGAACCTTCAGGATGCGCTCGCGGCCGACGATATCAGGGTTCGGGACGACGACCTGACGGTCGAAGCGGCCCGGGCGCAAGAGTGCCGGATCGAGAACGTCAGGACGGTTTGTCGCAGCGATCAGGATGATGCCTTCATTGGCTTCGAAGCCATCCATCTCCACCAACAGCTGGTTCAACGTCTGTTCGCGTTCATCGTTACCGCCGCCGAGACCGGCGCCACGATGGCGGCCGACAGCGTCGATTTCGTCGATGAAGATGATGCAAGGCGCATTCTTCTTGGCCTGCTCGAACATATCGCGGACGCGGCTTGCGCCGACGCCGACGAACATTTCGACAAAATCGGAGCCGGAAATGGTAAAGAACGGCACGTTGGCTTCGCCGGCAACCGAGCGGGCGAGCAGCGTTTTACCGGTACCCGGAGGGCCGACGAGCAGAACGCCGCGCGGGATCTTGCCGCCGAGGCGCTGGAACTTCTGCGGATCGCGCAGGAACTCGACGATTTCTTCCAGATCCTGCTTGGCCTCATCCACGCCGGCGACATCATCGAAGGTCACGCGGCCATGCGCTTCCGTCAGAAGCTTGGCCTTGGACTTGCCGAAGCCCATCGCGCCACGAGAGCCGCCCTGCATCTGCCGCATGAAGAACAGCCAGACGCCGAGGATCAAAAGCATCGGCAGCAGAGTTCCGAGATAGCTCAGAAAGCCGGAGGAACCGTCAGTTTCCGGGCGCGCAGTGACAGCGACATTCTTGGACTGCAGGCGGTCAAGTAGATTGCCGTCGACAACGGGCGAATAGGTCTGGAAGGTATTGTTGTTTTCCAGATATGTCCCCGTCAGCCTGTTACCAGTGACCACGACATCCTTCACGCGGCCCGCATCCACCTCACGCAGGAACTGCGAATAGGGGATCTCGCGCGAACCCGTCTGCGCTGGAGCCGTCTGAAACATACTGAAGAGGGCGATCAGCAGAAGCGCTATGATCGCCCACAAGGCGAAATTACGTAAGTTAGGGTTCATCGAACTCCCCAGCACTGGACAGTCGCCTCATGGCGACCGTCGTATTTGGTCTCTAACATAGGGTTGCCCCGAGCCATTGCCAAGGCGATCCACTCTGTCAGATCATTTTTCCGTCAATACTTCTTAAAGGCGGCTCCGCATAGGGCGCCCTTGAGAAAACTGCCGAAAGCCTCTCGGCAAAGGTGAAGTCAAATCTTGTCAAAAAGCGGTCGAAGGGGGCAAAATGGGGCGTTAAGTCGACGGATTGGGCATATTTGGCTGACAAGGGGCTTTCATCGGCCAATAAAGCCGGCGCTGAGCCGGCAGCACGATTCCATGCCGACTTGGGAAGATGCGCAACATGATCCCCCGTCATTCCTGAATTGGCAATAGCCTCGACACGAACTGCCGCTCTCGATCTGTTGCGCACACGAAACCGCCCATCCCAAATCCCAGCCTCTCCCGGCTGGAGCGTCAGAGGCAGCAACCCGCGGCCCTCACGCGCAAGATAGAGGCCGTCGCGTCGCAAATCGAAGACCACCCTTCCGATAGTCAAGCGTCCGGGCTTGCCACCGGTAGCAAATGTGAGAAGTCGCTCCATCTGCTCCCTCCCCGGCACAAAAGGCTGCCCGCCAAAGACCGCCGTCAGACGACCGAGTACGTAGCCGAGCACCGCGTGATTCTGCCTCAATCCATCAGGCATCACGTGTCCGAGCAAGCCACCGTGAAGCGCGAAATAGCGCCTTAGCCATTCGGCTCCCGTCGCCGAGAGAACCAGCCGCTCTTCCCAGCCGCCACCGATGTCCCCTTCTGCATCTCTATCCGCTGAAAGCTCCCGGCGTGCCCGCACGCGCTCATATTTCACATCCTCGTTGCTGGGATCGTCGATCCACGACACGGCTCGTGCATTCAAGAAAGCGCGGATATCTGCTCGGCTGGAAAAAAGCAGCGGCCGCAGGATCCAGAAACGCCGGTCGAAGAGCACCGCATCTGCGATACCTGTAGAAATCTGTTCCGTCCGTTTGCTCCGCATCTGCAGCGTTTCGCGCTGATCGTCGAGCGTATGCCCTGTCACGATGAGGTTGGCATCGAGCGCTTCCGCGGCCTCGGCAAGAAGATCGTAACGAGCCTCTCGCGCCGCGGCCATGATACCGGATTTCGGCTTCTCGCCCTGCCAGACCATTGTTCGGTGTGGAATGCTTATCGATGCGCAGAAAGCAGCGACCTGGCGCGCCTCTTCTGCAGATCCGCTGCGCAAAGCGTGATCGACGGTCGCAGCACAAAGGGAAATTGAGAGATTAGGAGCAGCCTTCAGCGCTTCGCAGAGCAGCAGGAGCAGGCCGGTGGAATCACTTCCGCCCGAAATTGCAACCAGAATGCGCGCAGGCGTTCTCAGTAAACGGAGGAAACGGCCAATTGCCGCCTCAGGAGACATCAGACTTTCCGGAAACAAGCCGGAAGACCCTTAGCAGGCGAGACGCTTCTGTTCGCTCGCGACCTTGTTTATGACGGCACGAGAGGCCTTTGGATACCGCTTGCTGACTTCGCGCAGGGTAGCGCAGGCAGTGTCGGTATTGTCGAGCGCAGCAAGCGACATTCCAAGCTTCAGCAGCATCTCGGGCGCCTTTTCGGAGGTCGCGTATTTCTGATGCGCGTTTAGGAAGGTCTTGGCGGCTTCGTTGAACTTGCCCTGCGAATAAAGCGCTTCTCCGAGCCAGAAATTGGCGTCCGCTGCACGCGAGCTGTTCGGATAATGGGAAATATACTGCGTGAATTCTTGCTCAGCCGTGCCATAGTCGCCGGAAAGCACATGGCCGTAGGCTGCCTTGTACTGCTCGGACTCGCTGCCGAGGGAGGCGGTCTGCTGCGGCGCTGTCGCATCCGGCAGCGGCGCCGAACCGACCGTCGCATTCTTGTTCAAAGTATTGCCAATGGCATTCCCATTCTGATCAAAATCGATGGAGCCAAGTTCGCGCGGCGGCTGGCCGAGGCCGCCATTGGTCGGCACATCGGTGGAGGGAGCCGTTTCGGCTCCCTGTGGGGCTTGAATAACCTTGGCGATATCGTCACCACCTCCGGATGCCGGTGGAGCGACATCGGCTTCGCTCTTCTTCACTGGCGCCTTGGCAGCACCGCCGCCACTTGCGCCGCCGCCCGTCTTTTCGAGCTGCTGGAAGCGGAACTCATTGTCTTCCTGCTGCTTGCGGATCGTCTCCTGCATCTGGAGGAGCTGATAGCTCATTTCCTCGATACGACCGTTCAACTGCCGCATCTGATCTTCCATCTGCTGGATGCGGACTTCCGCCCCGCTGCTCTGCACGTTGACAACAGGTGCTGCCGGCTGGCTCTGTTGCGCGGATTGGCCGCCGATGCGCAAGCCGAAGAACGAAGCGGAATAAGCCGCTCGCTCGCTCCCGGTCACGGCCGCAAGGCACAGCATGCCTGCCACGACTAGTTTCTTCATTTTTGTATCGTCCTGTCCCAGTGATTCTTCGCGCCCCAATGGCACGAACAGGAGATTTTTCCAATTGCTGTCAAAAAGCAACGGAGTCTGGCCAAAGTGTGGTCAAAAAGAAAGGCGGCCCGCAAGCGAGCCGCCTCGTCAAAATCCGGCTTTTGCCGAAATTACGTGCCTGCGCCGCCGAGAACAGTAACGGCACGGCGGTTCTGCGACCAGCAGGAAATATCATCGCAGACGGCGACCGGACGTTCCTTGCCGTAGGAGATCGTCTTCATGCGTTGGGCCGGAATGCCACGCGAAGCGAGATAATCCTTGGTAGCAGCAGCGCGACGGGCACCGAGAGCCAGGTTGTATTCGCGCGTGCCGCGTTCGTCGGCATGACCTTCGATGGTGATCTGGTAGTTCGGGTAACGACCAAGCCACTGGGCCTGACGGTCGAGCGTCTGGGCCGCGTCAGCGCGGATCGAGGTCGAGTCGGTGTCGAAGAAGATGCGATCGCCGACATTGACCGTGAAGTCCTGGGCGGAACCCGGCGTTGCCGCACCGGCACCGAGGCCGATGTCGCCGGCGCTGTTCGGCATATTCTTCTTGTTGGCGCAGCTCGCCAGAGCGAGGCCTGCGACAAGCGCGATCATGACGGGGTTGCGGGCGAAATTCTGCATGCGGCTCATTGCCGGGGTGTGAATTCGGCTCATGGCCGGGTCTCCTTGCGACTTCAATCAGGGTTGCCGGACAGTAACCGCACTCGGTTAACCGGCCCTCAAAGATTATGGTTAACGATTTGCTGATTTGTCCCTGCTTCGCCCATTTTCAGGACTTTGCGGCGACATAAAGGCGGCATTCTGCCCATCCACTACTCCAGAAGCGGCGACCAAGCCGGGTCAGATGCGTAGGACGGGGTCTTGATAGGTTGTTCATTGTAGCCAGTCAGATCAATCGAGTAGAGTTGCGGACCACCCGCACCTGCGGCCTGGCGGAAGAACATGATAACGCGGCCATTCGGCGCCCAGGTCGGGCCTTCATTGTGGAAGCCGGTCGTCAGGATGCGCTCGCCCGAGCCATCAGGCTTCATGACGCCGATCGAGAACTTGCCGCCCGACTGCTTGGTGAAGGCGATCAGGTCGCCGCGCGGCGACCAGACTGGCGTGGAGTAACGGCCATCGCCGAAGGAAATGCGGGTCTGACCGGACCCATCGGCATTCATGACATAGATCTGCGACTGTCCGCCGCGATCGCTTTCGAAGGCGATACGGTTGCCGTCGGGCGAATAGGAGGGTGAAGTATCGATCGCAGCCGTGGACGTCAGGCGCGTCGTGGTACGCGAACGCAGGTCCATCGTATAAATGTTCGAGTTGCCTTCCTGCTGCAGACTCATGATGACCTTTTGGCCATCGGGAGAAAAGCGCGGCGAGAAGGTCATGCCCGGGAAGTTGCCGACGACTTCGCGCTGCCCGGTTTCGAGCTGCAGCAGATAGACCCGCGGCTGTTGGTTGGCGAAGGACATGTAGGTGACTTCCTGCCGGCTCGGCGAGAAGCGCGGCGTCAAAACGAGGTCGCTGCCATCGGTCAGCATGCGCACGTTGAACCCGTCCTGGTCCATGATCGCCAGCTGACGCTTGCGCTGCTGCTTGGTGCCGGACTCGGAAACGAAGACGACGCGTGTGTCGAAGTAACCCTCTTCACCGGTGATCTGCTTATAGATGGCGTCGGCGATGATGTGGGCGACGCGGCGCCAGTTCTCCGGTTGCGTATAGAACTGCTGACCGGTCATCTGCTGGCCGGCGAAGGTGTCCCACAGACGGAATTCAGCGCGAAGACGGCCATCCGCCTCCTGGGTGACGCGACCGGTTACCAACGCTTGAGCGTTGATGACCTTCCAGTCTTCAAAGCGAGGAGCGGCATCCGGATTGGAAATCTTCTCGATGAATGCGGTCTTGCTGATTGGCGCAAACAGGCCGGATCGCTGCAGGTCGGCCGCGATAACCTGCGAAACCTGAGCGCCCATGTCGCCCTGAAGGAAATCCGTCACGGCGATCGGCAGCGGTTGGATGTTACCCTTGTTGATATTAATCTCGACGCGTGCGCTCGCCGGAGTCGTGAAAATAGCGACCCCAACCAGGCCGGCAACGACCATCAGGATGCGGATGAGGGAACACTTGACCATATCAAAACAAGCCTTTCAGCGCTTTATAGGTTCAGTTGGCTGGTGTCGAAGTTCAAAATGACTTCCTTCCAGGCATCGTATTTGTCTTTTGGAAGCATCGTGTAAGGACCCGCGCGGGTAATTGCGCGAAGAGCGGCCTCGGTAATGATTTTCCGTGTGCGCTCGCTACCCCCACTGACCTCCGCGTCGGGGGTGCCTATAACGCGACCCTCCTTATCAAGGCGCACGTGAAAGCTTAGATGAACGTTTCCCGCGTCCTTTAAGTCGCCAGGAAGGACAAAACGATTTTCAATGGCATTTCGCATCGCATTGATAACTGTGACAGTTAAAATCGGTACTTTTCGATCGCCTTTTTCACCGCTTTTCGTTTCCGCGTACACGCAAAGCGGAAACGAAAAAATGGCCGTGAACATCGTCAGGATCCCGATGGCTTTCGGGAGATGGCATAGGCTTTTCAGCATCTAGATTCCCAAATCACTTGCATCGAAGTTGAGAACCAATTCGTTCCAGCCGTTTTCGCCCTCGTATTTGTCCGCTGGCAGATTTTTAAGTGGAGATGATTTCATAACGGCACGATAGACGCTGCTCTTAAGCGCCTGACGTGTTGAATCAGGACCGCCTGTCGCAATAACCTCTGGCTCACCAACAACGTTGCCGGCCTGATCAAGTTGGACACGGACCTGAAGCTGTACTTCGTTGGCACCGGCCAAACCTGAGACAACCGTCCAGTTGCCAGAAATCTGACCGCGCACCGCGTCGATCTCGCTCTGGCTGAGTTTAGCACCACCGTTGCTCTTCTTCGCGCCCAGTGATGCTTCCTGCGTCGATCGTTTGGCGCCGCCGGCAGATGGATCCGTTTTGTTCAGCAGCGCGGAAATCTCGTCGGCATTGAAGTCGCTCTTCATTGAAGAAGCAGCTTTCGCAACTTCCTGCTTCTTGTCGGCTTTCTTCTTGTCCGTCGGCGTTTCAGCAGCCTTCGGCTGGTCCGGTGTCTTTTCGGACGGCTTTTCAGCCGGCTTCTGTTCCGGCGGCTTAACCTGCGGCTTGACGACCGGAGTCGGCACCTTGTCCGGCAATGCCTCCGCATCCGGCTTCGGCGGTTCTGCGGGCTTGGCCTGTTCTTCCGGCGGCTTTTCCTCAGGCTTCGGCGGCGTGATTTCCGCGGGCTTGGTCTGCGGTATGGAAGCGACTTCCTTCGGCTGCTCGACCTCGGTCTCTTCTTTGTTGACTTCCTTGACGTCGTTGGGCTTCGGGTCGATCTGCGGCTGCGGCTTGTCGCTCGAATTGGCTGCGGCGGCCTCGCTATTGCTCGGCTTGGCATTCGGGACCGGCGGCGTCTTCAGATCGGCATTGTTGTTGCCGGCATTGTCGGCCGGCTGCGGGATCGGTGGCCGTGTCGTCGGCACCGGCGCGGAAGTCTCCTTCTTCGGAGCCTTCTTGTCACCCTGCTGCATCTGCGTGATGGATTCCACCGGCACGAGATCGACCGGCATTGCCTCGAAATCCTCCACCTTGAAGGATTCCGGGGCGCTCAGCGAAACCAGCGCCCAGGTAAGCACCAGCCCGTGCAGAACCGCAGATGTGACGACGCTGGTCTTCATATTGAGCGTTACTGGTCCTTCTTCTGCTGTGTCACGAGGCCGATATTCTTGAAGCCGGCGCCCTGGATGCGGGCCATGACGTCAGCAATCACGCCATAAGGCGCAGTCGCATCGCCGCGCACGAAGATGCGCTCGTTGTAGCCGGTGGTCGCGATCGCCTCGAGCTTTGCAGCAATTTCCTCAGCCGGGATCGGCGTTTCCTGCAAATAGACTTCGCCGCTGTTCTTGACCGAGATCGTGATCGGCTGCGTCTCGGAATTCAGCGCCTTCGCCTGCGTTTCCGGCAGATCGATCGGCACGCCGACAGTCATCATCGGTGCGGCCACCATGAAGATGATGAGCAGCACGAGCATGACGTCGACGAGCGGCGTCACGTTAATTTCGGAGATCACACCCTTGTTGCGGCCACCGCGGCGGCGGCGTCCGCCGCCTCCTCCGCTATTGCCGCCTACAGCCATACCCATGGTCGTCTACTCCGTTACTGCGCAGCCTGGCGCGGTTGCAGCTTCTCGTCGATCTGGCGCGAAAGGATGGCGGAGAATTCATCCGCAAATCCTTCCATGCGACCCGAGAGCTTGCTGGCGTCAGCGGAGAACTTGTTGTAGGCGATAACCGCCGGGATAGCGGCGACGAGACCGATGGCGGTTGCGAGAAGCGCTTCCGCAATACCGGGTGCCACGACCGCGAGGTTGGTCGACTTCGAGCCGGCGATAGCCTGAAACGAGGTCATGATACCGACAACCGTCCCGAAGAGACCGATGAACGGACCGGCCGAACCGATGGTCGCCAGCGACCCAAGGCGGGCCGAAAGATATTCGGACTCACGGGCGAGCGTCACGTCCATAGCGCGGTCGATACGCATCTGCAGGCCGATCGGCGAGCGCGCACCGCGCTCGAAGGACTTTTTCCATTCGCGCATCGCCGAAACGAAAATTGCCGCAAGGCCGGTATTGTTGCGCTCGGACAGCGTTCGGTAGAGTTCTTCAAGCGATTGGCCCGACCAGAAAACCTGCTCGAACTTGTCGAACTGGCGACGGGCACGGCCGTAAGCCAGATATTTGTCGATGACGATCGCCCAGGTCCATACCGAAGCCGCGATAAGGCCGAGCATGACCAGCTTGACGACGATGCCGGCCTGCATGAAAAGCGACCAGAGGCTGACGTCGGTCGTGGCTGCTGCCAATCCTACTTGTTCCATAGATCCAAAATCCCCGAATCCAAACGCCCGGCGCTTGACCGGGCGGCACAAAGTGATCACGCAAGAATGTCTGGCGGCCGCCGCCCAAAGCCCTGGTCAAGCTTCCAAGCTCTTCTTCCGCCTTCCTTGCCGTCAAATTTGGTCAAAGGAAGGCGTGCGTCGCACAAACTCCGACTCCGCGAGTAAGACACCATTATGGTTAATAGATCGTTAGTGCCAGACTTTGACAGCGCAAATGTCGCGGGAGATTTTGTCCTGGATTACTTAACCGGAATATTGTCCGGCTGCTGAACACAGCGCTCATCTTGCAGCGCGAAATTCCTTCCCATGAAATTCAAGTTTTTACAAGCCCTCGCCCTGCCCAACCTGACGCAGGTATGGGCATTATCCCGGCCCTTTAACTTTCAGGTATAAGCATCTGCCTGGCCAGCGCCTCCGGTAGCCGGCGCGGCCGGCCCTTGGCATTGATGACGGCAATGATCACCCTGGCTGATATCAGCAGCGTGTCATCACGGCGGATTTCCTGATTGAGGACCATCTTGGCGCCGCCGGCCTTTTCCGTATGGGTCAGCACAGTCAAAATGTTGTCCATGCGAGCCGGGCTCTTGAAATCGATCTCCATGCGGTGCACGACGAAAACCAGTCCTTCCTCGTCGGCATTGACGAGTTCGCGCTGCTCGACACCGAGGCAGCGCAGATAGTCGGTTCGGCCGCGCTCAAGGAAATGCAGATAACGTGCGTGGTAGACCAGACCGGAGAAATCCGTATCTTCATAATAGACCCGTTGCATGAGTCGATGGCCCGCTTCCGTAAGTTCGCCGGAAATAGAAAAACCGTGTTCCGCCATAATTTTCTCCAAACTTTCCGGCCCTCTTTGACGCAACACTTCTCGACAGGCAAGCATTGAACAATTGTCATATTCCCTAACTATTCCCGTTAGGACGCAACCCATGAGGAGCCGGTGGCATGAAGATTGCGGTGATGGGCGGAGACGGATTCATCGGCTGGCCAACCTCGCTACACCTCTCCGATGCCGGGCATGACGTCCACATCCTCGACAATCTCTCCCGCCGCTGGATCGATACCGAACTTGGTGTCCAGTCTCTGACTCCGATGGACTCCATTCAGGAGCGCACCCGCATCTGGCATGCCGAGACCGGCCGACGCATTCACTTCAATCTCATCGATCTCGCCCGCGACTACGAACTACTGAAGAAGTGGCTCGCCGAAAACCGGCCAGATGCGATCATCCATTTCGCGGAGCAACGCGCCGCCCCCTATTCGATGAAGAGCGACCGCCACAAGAATTACACGGTCAACAACAATGTCAGCGCAACGCATAATCTTTTGAACGCGCTGGTCGAGCTGCAGCTCGATGCCCATCTGGTCCATTTGGGCACCATGGGCGTCTATGGCTATTCGACGGTCGGTGCTGCGATCCCGGAAGGTTATCTGCCTGTCGGCATAGAGACGATGGGCGGCGAGACCGTCTCCCAGGAAATCCTCTACCCGTCCAATCCCGGCTCGATCTACCATATGACCAAGTGCCTGGATCAGCTTCTCTTCCAGTTCTACGCCAAGAACGACGGCCTCAGGATTACCGATCTGCATCAGGGCATCGTCTGGGGCACCCATACCGAACAGACGCGCCGCCATCCGCAGCTCATCAATCGCTTCGATTATGACGGCGACTACGGCACGGTGCTGAACCGTTTCCTCATTCAGGCAGCCATCGGCTATCCCTTGACCGTCCACGGCACGGGCGGCCAGACGCGCGCCTTCATTCATATCCAGGATTCGGTCCGTTGCATCGAGCTGGCGTTGAAGAACCCGCCCGCCCGCGGCTCGCGCGTCGAAATCTTCAACCAGATGACGGAAACCCATCGCGTGCGCGACCTCGCGGAAATGATCGCCGGGATGAGCGGCTCCGAAATCGCCTGGCTGCCCAATCCGCGCAAGGAAGCTGCCGATAACGAGCTGGTCGTCAAGAACGATAAATTCCTCGGCCTTGGCCTCGATCCGATTACCCTGCAGGCAGGCCTGCTTGACGAGATTGTCGAAGTCGCCAGGAAATTTGCCTATCGTGTCGATCGCTCCCGCGTCCCGGCCGTGTCAGCCTGGACGAAGGATATCGCCGCAATGGTCAATCACGATCCCGAAGGCAAGCGGCTGAAGTCGGTATCATGATCCGCGCTTTTATCTTGACGCGCTGGCCGCGCATGATTGAGGGGGCTTGCGGGAGCGCCCGCCGTCCATGATCCCCGCGCCGCACTTCGCCTACGTCACACTCGTCACCAATGCCGACTACGCAATGGGCGCGACCGCGCTGGCGAACTCCTTGCGCCGCACCGGCACCGAAGCTGCGATCGTCGTGCTGCATACCGGCGGCGTCGATGCCACTGCCCTCGCCCCCTTGGAGACTCTCGGTTGCCGCCTGGTCGAAGTCGAGCATCTGCCATTGTCGGACGCCTTCAACGAGCGCCATGCCCGCGGCAATCTCCACTCCGCCGCCCCCTTCACCAAGGGCCGCAAGCCGGCCTTTCATTCGCCGCTGGATAATTTCTGCAAGCTTCGCCTCTGGAAGCTCGTTGAATATGAACGCTGCGTTTTCATCGATGCCGATGCAATCGTCCTGAAGAATATCGACAAGCTTTTCGCCTACCCGGAATTCTCCGCGGCGCCGAATGTCTATGAGAGCCTTGCCGACTTCCGCCGGCTGAATTCCGGCGTCTTCGTCGCCCGTCCTTCGGAAGAAACCTTTCGGCAGATGCTCGAACTGCTGGATCAGCCCGATGTCTTCTGGCGACGCACAGACCAGACTTTCCTTGAGACGTTCTTCCCCGGCTGGCATGGCCTGCCAGTCTATTTCAACATGTTGCAATATGTGTGGTTCACAATGCCGGCCCTTTGGGAATGGAAGAGCATTTCGATCCTGCACTATCAGTATGAAAAACCGTGGGAAAAAGATCATCCCAAGGCCACGAGGCTACAACCTTTGATCGATTTGTGGCATTGTTTCCATACTGGTGGCCACGTGCCGGAGATTGCATCTCTGGCCAATCCGGATGAGGCGGCATGAAAATACTGGTATCAGGCGGAACGGGCCTCGTCGGACACTATATCGTCGAAGAGCTGCTTTCTGCCGGATATCAGGTGATTATCGGCGGGCGACGCGCGCCGCTTCCCCAGGCCTTCTCCCGTCCGGTCGATTTCGCCCCGCTTTCGCTCGATCCGGACGAGGACGATATCGGCGCCTTCGATGACGCCTATTTCTTCGTACACGCCGCCTTCAGCCACGTCGAAGGAAAATATCGCGGCGGCGAAGGCGATGACCCGAAGGCGTTTCACCGCCTGAACCTCGACGGCACCGTAAAACTCTTCGAGGAGGCAAGACGTGCAGGCACCCGCCGCTGCATCTTCATCTCCACCCGCGCCGCCTACGGCGAGCATGCACCGGGCACCGAGCTTTTCGAAGCCATGCCCGCCACGCCGGAAACTCTTTACGGTCAGGTTAAGCTCGATGCGGAACGCACGCTCTCCCATCTTTCCGGACCAGGCTTTGCGGGAGTAAGCCTGCGGACAACAGGCGTTTACGGTGACCGTTCTCCAAGCAAATGGGATCGATTGATCGACGACTATCTGAGCGGCCGGCCTGTTTCCCCGCGCGCGGGGACCGAGGTACATGGTCGCGATCTCGGCCGTGCCGTGCGGCTGATGTTGGAAACAGAAAGCGCCCGAATCTCCGGCGAAGTCTTCAACGTCTCCGATATCGCTATCGATACCAGGGATATCCTTTCGCCGATCCGGCACCGCGCCCACTGTCCCTTCCCGCTGCCCGAAGCAGCGGGCAAGACAGAGCTTTGCGCCATGAACACAGGTAAGATCCGCGCCCTTGGCTGGAAGCCTGGCGGCATGCCCCTTTTTGAACAAACGATGCAGCAATTGGCCGGCAAACAAGGGGTTCCGCGCCCCAGTTCCACGCAAGTCTGATATGGCAAAGTATGCCTCAAATGTTATCGGGGGTATATTATGCAGGTCGCAACCGTCTCGGCGTCCACCATTCTGCGCGGCACTCACCCAGCACAATCCGGCGTTTCGTCCACGAGCAACGAACCCGATACCGGCGTATTGAAGATCCAACGGCAATCGCTTGCGCTGGAGCAGGTGCGCAATTCGCTCGCAAGTTCGGCCGACGATGCGAAGAGCCGTGCCCAGCGCAAGCTCGAAGAAGCCAAGCAGGAGCTGCAGGCGCTGAAGACGGCAGGCTTTCCGCCGGAGGTGATCGCTCGTCTTGCCGCCGAACTTGCGCGCAAGGTCGGCGCCGCGGCCTCCGAATTTGCTTCAGCTGTGGCAACCGGCGGCTCTTCCGACGCAAGTGCCACAATAGGCGCCGCGACCACTGCCGCCGCGACATCGACTGCCGATACGGCAACTGCCGTCGCCGTCGCAAGCGATGCGACGCCCTCCCCCGAGGCAGCACAGAATACCGAGGCGACAACCGAAGAAGCCGGAGACGGCACGGACACGACGGAAACGGATGGCGCCGCCCACGCCCGTAAAGCCTATCAGGAAATTGTCGAAGACGGCCCGAAATCGTCGGCGATTTCAGCCGATGACCGCAAGACGATGGAAGAATTCAAATCCATTGTTCGTGAATTAAAGCAGATCCTCGAAAAGGCGATGCGCGACCTGCGTGAGAAGAACCGCGATGCCACCGTTGAAGGTGCGATCGGAGCCGCCCAATCGGCTGTGAATGGCCTCTCGGCTGTGGCGACAACGGCAACTATCCCCTCCAGCATTGTAATCTAGAAACGCTTGTTTGATGCAATTCTGGCGTAAAGCAGCAGCGCCTTGCTGGAATTGTTTTAGGCTTTCGGAGCTGCTGTCTGTGGCAGGAAATGGATTGTCGTCTGGTTGACGAGCAGGATCAGGCACGCGGCGAAGACGGTCGCAAAGAGCCTGTCTAGCAGCGCGGAGGCCGGCAGAGCATGATCGGCGCTTCCCATCGCCATCATCATCAGTGGTGTCATGACGACCGAATAGGCAAGATAGTTCCTGGCCCGAAGGAAAGGCCTGGCGCCACCTAGCAAGGCGACACTGAGCACGTCGGCCCAGGCCGGCAGGGAGAGGAACGACAAAAATCCAGCACACAAGACGCCGAAAAGCACACCGATCACCCTTTGCGTCGTCCTGAGCGGCAAACGTTCCGGCCGTCGCTCGATCAGCAGCACGAGCGCCAGCCCCGCCCAATGAATGTCATGACCGGGAAAGAACAGGTGAATGAGCGATACCACGCCGAGACAGAAAACCAGCCGTGCGGGATATTGCCAGCCGACCGGCTCCATCAGGGAGCGCCGCAGCCGGTTGAATTTCTGTTTCGCCGTCGGCTTGCGCTCCTCCTCGATCTCTTCTGCCGCATGGCCACGGATGTGCTCGACGACACCAGCCATCAGCATGTGAAGAACGACGGCGAAAAGCGCTCCGCCGATGATGACGGCAAAGATGAACAGCGGATATGCCGTGGTGGTCGAGACGATCCCGCCGATCATCACGAGATAGAAGACAAAACGGATTGAGGCTGCAACCATCGCCCGATCGAAGCCCCCGGCAATGCCGGCAAGCCCCGATATTAGCAACAGGCCAACCTGCCCCGCCCCGCCCAGCCTTCCGAGCCCGCAGGCAAGTCCAGCCGCAAGCATCAGCACCAGCAATGCGGCCCCTGCGCTTGCCGCTTGCACCCTTAGTCGGCCATGCGATACCGTCCCGCTCATTGCCATGCCGCCGATCAGGCCGAGGCCTGTATGATGGCCTCTCGCCGCAAGCAGCGCCGGAACGGCCATGGCAAGCGCTGAGACGGCGATTTCGATCGCTGTCACTTCCTTTTCAGTCGACCAGCGAAAGGCCCCGGCGACGTGATTGAGTGTCTTTTCCATCAACCGTCTCTCAGGCCCGGAATTGGGCTATGGAGAAATAATACGCAGTGCGTACTATATGTCCAGTAGCGACGATACGCCTGCGACACTTATCCTGCGTTCCGTCCTGCTGCTCGGCCGCCGCTTGCGGGCGGCTCGCCCCGAGGGACCTCACAGTCTCTCTACCATCGCCATCCTCGCCACTCTTCGTCGGCTAGGGCCGATGCCCGCCTGGCGTCTTGCTCTGGAGGAGCATCTTCAGCCGCAGTCGGTTACCCGCATCATCGCAGCCCTAGAGCGCGACGGACTGATCAGCCGCATGCGCAGCAAGACCGACCGCCGCGAGATCAAGCTGTCGATCACGCCGCACGGCCGCACGGTATTGTCCGAGGACATAGGCGCTCGCCGCGCTTGGCTGGAAAAAGCGATGAACGATCGCCTGACGCCGGAGGAGTGCAAGAGATTGATGGAAGCCTCGGAAATTATGCTGAAGCTCTCGGATTCCCACATCGAGGATGAGGCGCAATCAGGCGAGGAATAGGCCCTTTTCACCTGTCACAACCACTCGCAACCAGCTATGTTTGCTAGATAGCGATACTGGATTTGAGATGACACCCAAGGAATTGAAGGCTCAATTGCGCGCCGGGCGGCTAGCCGCCCGGGACGCCATCCCGACGGATATTCGTGCAGCCAAAAGTCTCGACATGGCAGCCCATGCCGGCGATGCGATTGCCTTTCCGCCCGGCACCATCATCTCCGGTTTTCTGCCGATCCGTTCGGAAGCCGATCTGCAGCCGCTGATGGCGCGGTGGCGCGGACGCGGCGCTCGCCTCTGCGTGCCCGCAATCGTCGATAAGCAAACCATCGTCTTCCGGGAACTCCTTCACGGCGCGGTACTCATCGACACCGGCTTCGGTACGGTCGGGCCGGGCGAAGATGCTGCTATTCTCGACCCGGAAATCATGCTCGTACCACTGTCGGCCTTCGATTCCCGCGGCCATCGGATCGGCTACGGTGCCGGCCACTATGACCGTGCAATCGACCGTCTCAGGCAAAAAGGCCTCTCGCCGAAGCTGATCGGCATTGCATTTGACTGCCAGGAAGTGGCAGAGGTACCCGCTGAGCCGCATGACATAAGCCTGGATGCCATCCTGACGGAAAGCGGCCTGCGCCATTTTACCTCACGGATTGGATAGGGAATGCGACTGCTATTTCTGGGTGACATGGTCGGCAAGACGGGACGTACGGGGGTGTGGAACCGCCTGCCCGGCCTCGTTTCCGATCTGAAGCTCGACTTCGTCATCGTCAACGGCGAGAATGCTGCCGGCGGCTTCGGCATCACGGAAGATATTTTTCTGGAAACGATCAATGCCGGCGCCGATGTGGTGACAACTGGCAATCACGTCTGGGACCAAAAAGACGCGGTCGCATTTGCAGGCCGCCATGACCAGTTCCTGCGTCCCGCAAACTATCCTCAGGGAACACCCGGCCGCGGCTCCGGCCTTTTCTACGCCCGCAATGGCGCACGCGTCCTTGTTGCCAACATCATGGGTCGCGTCTTCATGCATCCCGAACTCGACGATCCCTTCAAGGCTGCCGAAACGATCCTTGATGCCTGCCCTCTGAAGGAACAGGCTGACGCGGTTATCTTCGATTTCCACGCGGAAGCGACGAGCGAAAAGCAGTGCTTCGGCCATTTCGTTGACGGCCGCGCCAGCTTCGTCGTCGGCACCCACACTCACGTGCCGACAGCCGATGCGCAGATCCTGAACGGCGGCACTGCCTATATGTCCGATGCCGGCATGTGCGGCGATTACGATTCGTCGCTCGGCATGGACAAGGAAGAACCACTCAACCGATTCATCTCCAAGATGCCAAAGGGCCGCATGGAGGCCGCAACCGGGCCTGCCACCATCTGCGGCGTTGGCGTGGAAATCTCAGATGCGACGGGATTGGCGGAGAAGATTGCCCCGTTGCGCCTCGGTCCGAGGCTGGCCGAAGCGATCCCGGAGTTCTGGCGCTAACACGCAATTGTGAGCATACCTCGTATGGACCGCTGCGGCAGCATGCCGCATCCTCCCCACCGTCGTGAAAGCGCCGGAGGGGTGGCATGAAGCCGTCTTGTCTTGTCTTCGCTGCCGCATGCCTTGCAGTCTTCACCGCGGCAAATCCTGCCATAGCTCAGGAAGGGCAAAGACCTGTCAGCCAGTGCCAGGCCATTGCCCAGAATATCCCCAAAGCGACCTTCGCGAACTTCTCTGGCGCGGCACCGGTAATACCTGCAGTCTCAGAGGGCGAGGATGTCAAATTTACCTATCTCGGCCATTCCACCTTCGAGATCGATACGCCTGGCGGCATCGTCATCGCCACCGATTACAATGGCTGGTACAAGCCGGCCGTGACACCCGATGTCGTCACCATGAACAAGGCACATCCGACGCATTACACCCTGACGCCGGATCCCGGCATCAAGCATGTTCTGCACGGCTGGAGCGACGTTCCTGGCGAAAAAGCCAAGATCAACCTCATGGTCGGCGATGCCTATATCCGCAATGTCACGACGGATATCCGCTTCAGCTATGGTCTCGGCGGATCGGAACTCGACGGCAATTCCATTTTTATCTTCGAGATTGCTGGCCTCTGCATCGGCCATCTCGGCCACCTGCATTACGAACTGACTGATACGCATTATGTCGAGATCGGCCGGCTCGATGTGGTCATGGTGCCGGTCGACGGCGGCCTCACTATGGGCGCGGATAGCATGAGCCGCGTCATCAAACGGCTGCGCTCGTCGCTGATCTTGCCAATGCATCGCCGCGGTCCACCGGTCAACGCCTTTATCTCAATGTTTGGCAACGGCTTCGACGTCAATTATGCGCCTGACAACACCATTACCGTTTCGCTGCGCACACTGCCGAAAAAGCCTCTGATTTATGTCATGAAGGACGTACAGTAGAAAGTCCGGACTGTGCCGGGCCTTCGGCTCATGCAAATTGCAAGTGCCGCTTGATGCCGACGTCGGGCATCTTCTCCTCGTCGAAATTGGCTTTGGCGATCTCCCATCCGAATTTCAGCTTGCTGCCGGTCGAGACCCATATGTCGGCGTCATCGACATGCATGGCAAGCATAGTCAGCTTCGGATCCTTCTTGCCGCCTTCGTACCAGGCGGCCACCACAGAGTTCCAGAACTCCTCGATCTTCGCGGGATCCGGACGTACCTCGATAACGCCGGATAGGCAGGCATGATAGTCATGGTTCTTGCCAATAACGCAAAAATGCGCGCGGCTGCCGGGCTTGATCATCTGCACAAGTTCGGCATCCGTCTTGGTATAGAACCAGATCGTATTGGTGGTCGGATCGACATTCGGAGCCATTGGCTGCATATGCATGTCGACAGCAGCAAGGCCGAGCATGCCGGCGTGAATGTCGTTGATCTGGTCCCAGAGCTGGCGTGCTGGTTGTTCGCGGGCGTCGCTGAAGCTTGCCATTGCCGTTCCTTTCCTGCGGGTGTTATCCGGTTGAAAACGCCGCCTCTCAGGCTTTGTTCCGCCACCTGCCGAGCTATGGAGACAGGACCGAATGGCTGCTTTTTCCTTGAATATCGCCCTTTCCGATCTTATAAGGCGGCCCATTCCGAACAATGAGACGTGAACAGGGGTGCCATGGCTGGCCATTCACAGTTTAAAAACATCATGCACCGCAAGGGCCGTCAGGATTCCGTGCGGTCGAAAATGTTCTCCAAGCTCGCGCGCGAAATCACCGTTGCCGCCAAGGCAGGTCTGCCCGATCCCTCGATGAACGCCCGCCTGCGTCTGGCGATCCAGAACGCCAAGGCTCAGTCGATGCCGAAGGATAATATCGACCGCGCCATCAAGAAGGCTTCCGGCGCCGATACCGAGAACTATGACGAAGTCCGTTACGAAGGCTACGGGCCGGGCGGCACGGCGATCATCGTCGAGGCCCTGACCGACAACCGCAACCGCACGGCCTCCAACGTCCGCTCGATCTTCACCAAGGCGGGTGGCGCCCTCGGCGAAACCGGTTCGGTCTCCTTCTCCTTCGATCACGTCGGCGAAATCACCTACAAGCTCTCTGCCGGCGATGCCGACAAGGTTATGGAAGCCGCAATCGAAGCCGGCGCGGATGATGTCGAGACAGACGAGGATGGCCATTACATCACCACCGCCTTCGAATCCCTCGGTGAAGTCGCCAAGGCGCTCGAAGCTTCACTCGGTGAAGCCGAGACCGTGAAGGCCGTCTGGCGCGCGCAGAACAATGTACCGGTCGACGAAGAAAGAGCCCAGTCGCTGCTGAAGCTCATCGACTCGCTTGAAGATGACGACGACGTTCAGAACGTTTATTCGAACTTTGAAGTCTCGGAAGAAGTTCTGGCCAAGCTCTCGGCTTAAGCCGTCCAGGATATCGAATCGAAAACCCGGCCATTCCGCCGGGTTTTTGTTTGCTGGGATACCCTGGCGGCTAGGCCGCAGCTCGCATGAAATTGCCGAGTCCGGCAAAGAGCTCCACCGATTTCAACCGTGCCTCGATATCATGGATCGGCATGGAGATGATGACCTCATCCGCCTGCGTCTCCTTGAGGAATTCATTGAGCTGGGCTTCGGCCGTGGCCGGCGAACCGACCACGGCGTAGCGCAGCGTGTGCTCCACATTCATCTTTTCCATCGGTGACCAAAAGGCGCCCATATCCCTGATCGGCCGCGGGAAGGGTCCACGTACGTTGCGCCGCAGATTAACGAACTGCTGCTGGGCCGAGGTGAAGTGATACTGCGCTTCCTCGTCCGTCGCGGAAACGGCGCCCATGACGCCGACCATCACATAGGGCTGGTCGAGTTCTGAAGAGGGCTGGAAGCGGTCGCGGTAGATCGCAATCGCATCGAGCAGCATATCGGGGGCAAAATGCGAGGCGAATGCAAAGGGCAGACCGAGCATGGCCGCAAGTTGGGCGCTGTATAGGCTGGAGCCAAGCAGCCAGATCGGGATGTGCGAGTTGTTGCCGGGTACGGCGAGGATCGCCTGGTTTTCGATCGGCGTACCGAGAAGCTGCTGCAGTTCCACCACATCATTGGGGAAGCTGTTTGCTCCGGCATCGAGGTTTCGGCGCAGCGCCTGCGCCGTACGCATGTCCGTTCCCGGTGCGCGGCCGAGGCCGAGATCGACGCGGCCGGGAAACAACGCTTCTAGCGTGCCGAACTGCTCAGCAATAACGAGCGGCGCATGGTTCGGCAGCATGACACCGCCCGAACCGATGCGGATGGTCTTCGTCACCGCCCCGATCTGCCCAAGAATGACCGATGTCGCTGCACTCGCGACGCCGGGCATGCCGTGATGCTCCGCCATCCAGAAACGCGTGTACCCGAATTCTTCCGCCTTCTGCGCCATGCGCTTCGAGGCCTCGAAGGATTGGCTGATGGTCGTGCCTTCGGCCACGGGGGAAAGATCGAGAATGGAAAAGGGAACCATGAAAACCTGCCGCGCGAGAATGGGAGTGCGGTCTATGTAGGTTCGCTGTGGCGCTATTCCAAATCGCGGTACAAACAAATGCACCGCTAAAATACGGTCACTCGTCGAAAGCTGGAGAGAATTTCAACGCACCTGACGGTGGCGCTCCCTGGAAGACGATCCTCTGGACATAGCGCTTATCGACATCGCCATAGGTCAGCTTGCCGTCGCTCTCGAAACCGACCCCGCGATAAACAGAAGGATTGCCAATCAGCGCGCAGCCAGTGGCATTGCGCTCTCTTAAGAGATCGAGCCCGTTCAAAATCAGCGCTCTGCCGATCCCCTGCCGCTGCCGTTCCGGCTTTACGGAAATAGGCCCGAGCCCATACCATCCTTGCTTGATGTCGCCCACGCTAATCGGTGAGAAAGCGACGTGGCCGACAATCTCTCCGCCGTCTTCCGCGACGAGCGATAGCGTCAGATCACCGGACGCGCGAAGATTCCTGACGATCCGCGCTTCGGTATTGTTGCTGAAAGGCATGGGCTCGAATGCCACCCGCGTCAATTCGTTAATGGCATCCGCATCCTCGGTCCTTTCAAGCCGGATCAGCATAATGTGATCAGGCACGCTTGCGCAGCTGATGCAACGCGCCGCTCTGTTGCTGATACCCTTCGGCAAGGGTGAAGTTGCCGAGCTGGCGGTCCATCTCCACAGCTTCGGTTGCCAGACGATGGATCGCGGCCGTCGTCTCTTCGACCATCGCCGCATTCTGTTGCGTCATGGAATCGAGTTCGGCGACAGAGCTGTTGATCTGCCTGAGCGTTTCGGCCTCCTCGCGGGTGGATTCCATGATCTCGTTGATCTGGCCATTGATGGCTTCGACATGGCCGCCAATACCAGTTAGTGCCAACCCTGCCCTTTCGACCAGCGCCACACCGCTTTCAACCTCATGCGTGGATTTCTGCAGCAGGCTGGAGATTTCCTTGGCCGCACTTGAAGACCGCTGCGCCAGTTCGCGTACTTCCATGGCGACGACGGCAAAACCCTTTCCGCTTTCGCCGGCACGGGCCGCCTCGACGCCGGCATTCAGAGCCAGCAGGTTGGTCTGGAAGGCGATATCGTCAATAACGGAGATGATCGTGTTGATCTGGCGCGAAGAGGCCTGGATCGCTTCCATGGCCGCAATCGTCTCGCGCATGATCTGGCTGGAGCCGATCGTTTCCTTCTTTGCATCGCGGGCGATACGCTCTGCCTGTTCGGCTCGTTCGATCTGTACGCGCACCGACTGGGTGATGGCGCTGATAGCATTGGCCGTCTCGGTGATCGAGCTAGCCTGCCGCTCGGTGCGCCCAGCCAGTTCATCCGCCCCTGTGCGCATCTCCTCGGAGCCGGCGCGCACAGCCATGGAATTGCCGCCGATCGCCGTCATCGTTTCGTTGAGCGTTGCCAAAGCCTCGTTGAAGTTCACGCGCAGGCTTTCGAGTTCGCTCGGGAAGCGTGTCTCGATCTGATAGGCGAGATCGCCGCTCGCCAGGTGATGGAGCCCCTCATCGAGTGCCGCGACGACATCCTGTAGGCTGCGGGCCTCTGCCTCGCGCTGTGCAAGATTCTGCTGGCGCTCGCTTTCGGCACGTGCACGCGTCCGCTCGTTTGCGGCTTCGAGTTGGCGACCTTCGATCAGCGACTGCTTGAAACGATTAAGCGCCTTCGCCATCGTACCGATCTCGTCCTTCCGGTTCTGGCTGCCGATCTCGACGTCCAGCTTGCCATCGGCGACCTCGCGGGTGACCCCAGCCAGGCGGGCGAGCGGTGAAAACAGGAAGTTGGTAACGAGCCCCGTGGCGATGGCCATGATGACGAGTACGCCGATGCCGATCCAGGTCAGCAGCGTCGCGATTTCGATGGAGCCAGCATTCAATTCACTGAGAAGCACGCTTTCGGCGACGAGGAAACGATCGCCGCGATAGTCGATGCTGCGCACATAAGCGCGTGCCTTGCCATCAGCGCGATCGAAATCAGCAACCGTCATTGCCGAACTCGCAAGCGCATCCTTGATAAAGGTGAACGGCGCAGTATCAAGTGTCGCAAGCTGACCGGATGCATTGAGACCAACGGCCGAACCATCAGCGGAAATGATGGCCGCCTTTGCCGTGCTGCCGGACACGATACCCTTTGCGAGAATGCTAGTGACGACATCGTCGCGCACCTTGAACAGCATTAGCGCCTTCGCCTGGCCGAGCTTGACGATCGGCACGGCATAGAAGATCGCCGACTTGCCGCTTCCACTATCGACACGGAGGCCGGAAAAGGCCGTTGGCGCGGAATCGTCGGTCGCCTTGGCGGTATTCTCGATCGCCTTGGCATAGGCGATGCCCGCGCCGGTCGACTTCCAGGCGTCCGATTTGAGGCTTTCGGCGAAATCGTCATTCTTCTTGTAGGAATAGAGCACGGTGCCATCGAGATCGACCATCAGGAGGTCACTGAAGGCCGTGTCGGCGAGATCGCGAGCCACTTCGCCCTGCGTCTTCTCGTGGCTCGAATAATAGAAACCACTCGGACCTTCAGGCTTTGCGAGCTTCTCGCGCTGGTCGGCCGGGTTTGGATTGTTCGTGATGAAGACCTTCTTGAGCTCCCCACGTGCATCGCCGGAGCTTTTCTCGATCGTCTTCCAGCCGCTCTTCAGGCTGGTAATCGCCATCTGCAGCGCTTCGATGCGCGCAATGGAGGTCGCCTGGTTCTCAAGCTGTACAAGCTGATCCTGCAGCATGTCACCGCGGAAGATCAGCACGCTCTCCTTGGCCTTCAGCGCCTGCTCGTCGGAAACGCGGCTGCTGGCGAAATAGGCGAGGATATTGATGAGAGCGACCGAAAGCGTGGTCAGCAGAATGAAGGTGGCGATCACCTTGAAGGACAGGGACTGAAATCTCTGAGCCATGAAAACGAACCCTTCCGGAACGGCGCCGCCGACGAGTGAAATCACGGAGAGATCACCCGCCGGTTGAACTGTAAACAGACCATCGGAAGCCTTAAGCTTTGCGAAAGCCGGCCCCTCTCACATCTGATGGATTACAATTCGGGCATCCGGTTTAATTCGCGGTAAATGCGACCCCGCAAAAACAAGGCATGTTTTCGCTTTGTTCACATATCGATGGCACTTATTTCGCCATCGCTATAGGGTGAGCCATGCAAAATACGATTCGCATCATCGGGATCGATCCCGGCCTTCGCCGCACCGGGTGGGGCATCATCGATACACTCGGCAATTCGCTGCGCTTCGTTGCCTCGGGAACCGTCACTTCGGACGGTGATATGGACCTCGCTTCACGCCTCTGCCAACTACATGACGGCCTTGCCGATGTCGTCCATTCCTACAAGCCGGATGAGGCCGCCGTCGAACAGACTTTCGTCAACAAGGATGCGGTGGCGACACTGAAGCTCGGCCAGGCCCGCGGCATCGCCATGCTGGTGCCGGCCCGCGCTGGTCTCCCGGTGTCGGAATATGCGCCGAATGCGGTAAAGAAGACCGTCATTGGCGTCGGCCACGGCGAAAAGCAGCAGATCCACATGATGCTGAAGATCCTGATGCCAAAGGCGGAGTTCAAGGGCAACGATGCTGCGGACGCCTTGGCGATTGCCATCTGCCATGCCCATCACCGCGGCGGAAACCGCATGCGCCAAGCCATAGCCAACGCTCCCGCAACCCATCCCTGACGGAACAAGATCATGATCGGCAAGCTGAAAGGCACCATAGACGAAATCGGCGATGATTATGTGCTCGTGGATGTGCATGGCGTCTGCTACGTCGCCTATTGCTCGGCGCGCACGCTTTCAAAGCTCGGCTCCGTCGGAGAGGCCTGCGTGCTTTTCATCGAGACCTACGTGCGCGAGGACCAGCTGAAACTCTTCGGTTTCCAGACCCAGCTTGAACGCGAATGGTTCAATCTGCTGCAGAGCGTTCAGGGCGTCGGTGCGAAGGTGGCGCTCGCCGTGCTTTCGGCGCTGACACCTCCCGAACTTGCCAATGCGATCGCTCTGCAGGATAAGGCCGCAGTCTCCCGCGCCCAGGGCGTCGGGCCTAAGGTCGCGGTGCGCATCGTCACTGAACTCAAGAACAAGGCCCCCGCCTTTGCCGGCGAGGCGATCAATATCGGCCTTAAGCAGGAGATCGGCGAGGGCGTAGCCGCTGCGCCCGTTGCCGACGCTGTTTCGGCTCTGACCAATCTTGGCTATTCCCGCGACCAGGCCGCCAACGCCGTCGCCGCTGCGATGAAGACAGCTGGCGAAGATGCAGACAGCGCCAAGCTGATCCGCCTCGGACTTAGGGAACTCTCACGTTGACGCCCCGGCCGGGTGTCAATGGCGGCCGCTTGGTGTATGGACTTGAGCAAGCTTTGAACGGAAATGCTGATGAGTGATGCCCGCCTAATAACGCCGGAAAAGCGTGGCGAAGACCTGGACACGACGCTGCGCCCGCAATCGCTGGACGAGTTTACCGGCCAGGCGGAGGCACGCGCCAACCTCAAGATCTTCATCGAAGCAGCCAAGAACAGGGGCGAAGCGCTGGACCACGTTCTCTTCGTCGGCCCGCCGGGCCTCGGCAAGACGACGCTGGCGCAGATCATGGCGAAAGAACTCGGCGTCAACTTC
This sequence comes from Rhizobium sp. BK650, assembly GCF_014195325.1. Classification (GTDB taxonomy): domain Bacteria; phylum Pseudomonadota; class Alphaproteobacteria; order Rhizobiales; family Rhizobiaceae; genus Rhizobium. The sequence continues at coordinate 74,955 of NZ_JACIBK010000006.1, forward strand.
CGCTCGACCTCCGGCCCTGTGATTGCAAAGGCCGGCGATCTGGCCGCCCTTCTGACTAATTTGGAAGAGCGCGACGTGCTCTTCATCGACGAAATCCACCGCCTGAACCCGGCGGTCGAGGAAATCCTCTATCCGGCGATGGAAGATTTTCAGCTCGACCTCATCATCGGCGAAGGTCCGGCCGCCCGATCGGTGAAAATCGATCTGTCGAAATTCACGCTCGTTGCCGCCACGACCCGCCTCGGCTTGCTGACCACGCCGCTGCGCGACCGCTTCGGCATCCCAGTGCGCCTCTCCTTCTACACAGTGGAAGAGCTGGAACTGATCGTTCGCCGCGGTGCCCGTTTGATGGGCCTCGCCATGACTGACGACGGCGCCCGCGAGATCGCGCGCCGCGCCCGCGGCACACCGCGCATCGCCGGCCGTCTGCTGCGCCGCGTGCGTGATTTCGCCGAAGTCGCAAGGGCTGAGGCCGTGACCCGCGAGATCGCCGACGAGGCGCTGACCCGCCTGCTGGTTGACAATATGGGACTCGACCAGCTCGATAAGCGCTATCTCAACATGATCGCCGTCAATTTCGGCGGTGGCCCGGTCGGCATCGAAACCATCGCCGCCGGCCTCTCCGAGCCGCGTGACGCGATCGAAGACATCATCGAGCCCTATATGATCCAGCAGGGTTTCATCCAGCGCACACCGCGCGGCCGCGTTCTGACCGCAATCGCGTGGAAACATCTCGGCATGCAGCCGCCGAAGGATATGGAGGCTGCACAGTTCGGGCTGTTTCGAGAGGACGATTGATTGATCAGCCGGCGTGGCTTCCTCAAATTGGCGGGCAGCAGTTTTGCCGGCCTCATGGCACTCGGCGGATATACCTTCGCCTATGAACCGCTGGCTCGGCTGGCAATTTCCCGTTACGCGTTGACGCCTCCAGGATGGACGCCCGGCCTGAAACTGCGGCTGGTCGCGCTGGCTGACTTTCACGCCTGCGAACCCTGGATGTCCACGGCCCGTATCGCCTCGATCTGTGCCCGAGCCAACGAATTGGAAGGCGACTTGACGCTCCTTCTTGGCGACTATGCTGCCGGTATGAATATGGTGACTGGGTATGTTCATTCCAGCGAGTGGTCAAAGGCGCTGGCGACGCTCAAAGCCCCGCTCGGCGTCCATGCCATCATGGGCAACCATGATTGGTGGGAGGATAGAACCGCCCAGAGGAACGGCGGAGGCGATACATTCGGACATCGGGCTTTGGCCGAAGCCGGCATTCCGGTCTACAGCAATCGTGCCGTTCGGCTGGAGAAGAATGGGCACCGCTTCTGGCTGGCAGGCCTGGAAGACCAACTAGCGCTCCTGCCCGGCAGAAAATGGGGCCGCAGCCAGATACGGGGCCTCGACGATCTCGACGGGACGCTTGCGCAGGTTTCCGACAACGCGCCCGTTGTCTTGCTTGCCCACGAGCCTGATATTTTCCCGCGCGTGCCGGAGCGAGTATCGCTTACCCTGTCCGGTCACACGCATGGAGGACAGATCCGCTTTTTCGGTTATTCGCCAATCGTACCCTCGCGTTATGGTGATCGCTATGCCTACGGCCATGTTGTGGAGAACGGCCGAAACATCATCGTTTCCGGCGGGCTCGGTTGCTCTATCGCGCCGGTGCGCTTTGGCGTTCCGCCGGAGATAGTGGTCATCGATATCGGATAATATCATTGCCCAAGAGAACCGTCGTTCGCCTCAATGCAGGCAGCCAGCGCTTCAACTACCGCATCGCCGGGCTCGGCTTCCGCGACGGGCATGTGCTTGTGCATCGCGCCCTTCACGAACCTTTTTGGACTTTTCCCGGCGGCCGAGCTGAGATCGGGGAAACTTCCCTGGAAACGCTGAGACGGGAAATGATGGAAGAGCTCGGTGTCGAAGTGAGCGTCGGCCGCCTGCTCTGGATCGTCGAGAATTTCTTCCGTTACGAAGGTCGTGACTGGCACGAACTCGGCTTCTATTATCTCATGGAAATCCCGCAGGAGTTCCCATTCCGCACGCATGAGATCATTCATCGGGTTGAGGATGGCGACAATCACCTGGAATTTAAATGGGTGCCCGCAACAGTCCAGGCCCTGACCGCGCTCGATATTCCGCCCTACTTCATCGCAAGCGAGATCGAAAACCTGCCGACCTCGCCCCGTCATCTCGTGTGGCGCGATGGTGATCTCGACAAGGACTAGGGCAAAAACGTGAGGCGGTTTGCGTCCAGAATTGCGTGCGAACAAGGAGATAAAGCGTTCGAAGAAAAGAAGAGTGCCTTAAGGAGGAAACACAATGCCGAGTTTCGATCCCTCTCGCATGTTCCGAAAGCTCGCCTATAACAACGCTTTGGCGAACCACCGGCTTCTTGCCGCCTGCTCAGCCCTCAAGCCGGGTGAATTCGAAGCCACGCGCACAAACTTTTTCCCGTCGATCAAATCGACGCTGAACCACATCCTCACGGTCGACTGGTTCTATGTTGATGGGCTCGAAGACGGCACACTCGGCCTTCGCGCTTTCGGCATCGAAGAACCCTTTGACGATCTGCGGTCGCTCTCGGCAGAGCAGGCGAAGGTCGACCAGCGCCTCGTTGGCGTCTGCGAGACGCTGACGCCGGAAAGACTTGTCTCGATCGTGGAGATCCAGCGCGAAGGCCGCATCCAGCGGGAGCGCATGGAGGATGTGCTGAGCCATCTCTTCCAGCATCAGACGCACCATCGTGGGCAGGTGCATGCCATGCTGTCCGGCAGCAGCGTCGCGCCACCGCAATTGGATGAATTTATCGTCGATGACGACGCGAGATTCCGGGGCAGCGAGATCGCTGCCCTTGGATGGAGCGAAGAGAGGCTGATGCGTTAGCTCTTCAAGCGCTCCTTCAGGCCATCGATGATCGTTTTGGTCAAAAGATCGTAATTTTCATCGAAGTGATGATCGCCCGGCAGTTCGATGACCTCGCCGCCAACATCCTTGACAGCGGGGCAGGCAACATCGTCGTCATCGTCCTTGCCGTAGATGCACTGGACGAGTTTCGGATCGGCACCTTTGAGATCCTTGATGGGGTCGCCGCCCGCCCCCTCGGTTTTCTGACCGAGCCACCCCATCACGGAAATGACATAATCGACCTGGTGCGACAGCGACAGAAGCGAAATCTGTGCAACAGCTGCCTTCTCCGCCGGCTTCAAAAGCTGATAGGTGGCAGGCACGACATCCGCGCCGAACGAATAACCGATCAATAGGACGCGCTTCACCTTCCACTGCTTGCGGTAGAAGTCGATGATGCGAGAAAGGTCGTCGGCCGTTTCCTGCGGCTTCCGCTCCGTCCAGAAGTACCGCAGCGAGTCGATGCCGACGACCGGAATACCCTCTTTCTGGAGCTTCCCGCCTACTTCCTTGTCGATATCGCGCCAGCCGCCGTCACCCGAATAGATCACCGCCATCGTGTCGAAGTTCGGCTTGGTGTCGAGAATGGCAAGCGGCAGACCCAGCGGATTGTCGAAAGCGCCCGAAGCTGTCACCAGGTCGTCTAACGTATCGGCAAATACCGTCTGCGCGTCATCGTCGGATTCGCGGATGTCAATGGCATCATGCGTCTTCTTGAGGTCCTCGACATGGGCGCGGCCGTCCTTGTCGGCCTTCGGCGTGAAGGTCGCGATGATCGGGTCTGGAAGTACACCGTCGGTGAGTCCATAGATGCTGCGGTCTCCAACCACTTTCCTCTTGGCCGGCGTGCAGAGCTCCTTGGTCAGCGGAATGCCTGCGCGCGGATCGACAGCGAAGGTCTGCCCAATCGTCGCATCGGGCGTCTGCGCGGCAATGGTGAGCGCCAGCGCGCCACCTTCGCCAATACCGGCAACGATCGGCAGGTGATAGGGACTGTTGCCGGCGGCGCGTTGCACCTGCTGGCTGAGCGATTCAATATCGGAGACCGTATAGATACAGCCATCATTCAGGCTGAGGTCGTAGCGGTTCAATGCCTCCATATAGGACGGAAAATCGATACCGACGACGACGGAGCCCTGCGAAACCAGGCGGTCGGCCTCAGTCTTTTCATTGTCGCTCCAACCGGCCGCATCGGAAATTAGAAAGACTGCGCCCTTCACCTCGCCCTGGGGCAGGAAGATATGCGGCGAAGGGATGAGGCCGGTCTCAAAGCTCTGGGTGGTTTCATCAGCGGCATAAGACGGCACGGCCGCAAGCATGCTGATGCATGCAGCAGCAAACAGGTATTTTTTCATCATTTTCTCACTACCCCTTTCAATCCGCCCCCGATCAGAAATGTCGCATCCATCAATGCGATCATCGGATTGCCTCCTCCGGAGACCGCAAGATAGCGCGGTTGCCAGTGCGGATGAAACTTGGATTTGAAGGCGCGAAGCCCCTTGAAGTTATAGAAGCGCTCGCCGTGTTCGAAGATTGTACCGCCGATACGATCCCAGACGGGCGCCACCTCGCGTTTCGACATGCCGGAGAGGGGCGCCATGCCGAGGTTGAAATGCGTAAAGCCCTGGCCGCGCAGATATTCCATGATCTGCACGAACAGGAAGTCCATGGAGCCCTTCGGAGCATCGGGCGAGAAGCGCATCAGGTCGATCGTTCCCTCCTCCTTTGCCGAGGTGACGAGGATATTGGCAAAGGCAACGATCCGGCCGTCTTTCTTGAGAACGCCGACCGGCTGCGACATCACATAGTCAGGATCGAAGGCACCGAGCGAGAAACCCTTTTCCTTCGCATTGTGATGTTCAAGCCACGCGTTGGAAACCGCCGAGAGGTCGTCGATGATTGCCGGAATACCCGCAGGTTCGACAACAGCGAACTCCAGTCCGTCGCGCTGGGCACGGCTTGCGGTTTGACGCAGATTCGCCCATTTGCCGCCCTTCATTTCGAAGGTGCGCAGATCGACCACTGCCAGTTCACCGAGCTTGAAGGCGCGTAAGCCGGCATCGGCGCAATGCGAAAGCAGCGCCGGCGAGATTTGGTAGAATACAGCGCGGCATCCTGCAGCACGCGCCGCTTCCACGAAACGCCAGACCAGTTCCGGCGCAGCATGATGGTCGCCGATCGGATCATACAGTGCGATCCATGATCGGCCTTGCCGGCCATACATGATGAAAGCGTCGCCCTTTTCAGAGAACATGATGGACTTGTCGCCCATGCGCACAAGGTTGGCGTCCGCACTATCCTGCTTCTCGACGATCTCGACGGCACGGCGCACCGCCTCCTCATCCGCGGGCTCCGGTTTGAATGTCGCCGGCCGCAACAGGCTGAAAATGGCAATGGCCGAGGAAATGATGGAGATGCCGAGCACGGCACGCAGGCCGCGCGGCGCTTCCGCCGCAAATTCGAACTGCCACCAAAGCTCGTTGCTATACTCCACATCGCGATAGACGAAGAGCAGGATGACGACAGCGCCGACAATGATCACGGCGATCGCCGTCAGCCAGGAAGTCGTCATCGCCTGGTTGAGAAGCGAAGCGTGGCGGGTAAAAAGCCGGCGGCTGACAAAGAGACCGAAAACCAGGAACGCCAGGAACGCCGCTTCGACAAGAGCGATCGCCTTCAGCAGCGAAAGTGTCAGGGCAGCAACGGCGGAAAAGACTGCTACCCACCACGCGCCATCAAGCCGCTGACCAAGGCCCCGCGCCGCGACGACAAGTGCAAGCCCGAGCAGGCTGGAGAGGAAATGCGCACTTTCTACAATTGGCAGGGGCAGATAATTAGAGAGAAATTCCAGGTTCTGATCGGGCGTCGGCGTCACGCTCGAAAAGATCAGCATGACGCCCAGAAGCAGCGCCAGCGCCGAAAGAAGCTGCGGCATCAGCCGCCCGCCGATACGCCGCACGCTGGACGCGGCCGGATGATCCACGAAGCGGCGAAGCTCCGTTCCCGACACCGCGAGTATGGCGATCAGCAGCGGCAAGACGTGATAGATCAGGCGATAAAGAACCAGTGAGCCGAGAACGGCATCGATATTCACCGCGCTGCCGAGGGAGGCGATGATGACGGTCTCGAAAACGCCGAGACCCGCCGGCACATGGCTCAGCACGCCAAGCCCGACGGCAATCGCGTAAACCGCCAGAAACACCGGCCAGCCGATCGCCGTTTGAGGCAAGAGCACGTAGAGCACGGACGCGGAGGCCGCGATATCGAATGCGGTCACCAGAAACTGACGCGACCAGGTGCGCGAATCCGGCAGGCGGAGGGTGACCGACCCGATCTCGATTACCTGGCCCTCGCGGCCGAGCACCATGAGAGAGCCGAGAACTGCCAGAATGGCCGCCGCAATCAGGCGAAGCCAGAGGCTGCCGACGCCGACCAGCGGGGCGATCTCGTTGGCGATGATGAGAAGCGCGATTGCGGCGACGGCAGCGAGGCCGAGACCGAAGGAAAGCGTCACGAAAGCAATGATACGGCCGATATCTTCGGGCGATATTCCAAGCCTTGTATAAGCGCGGTAACGGATCGCCCCGCCTGACAGTGCGCCGAAACCGGCAGTATTGCCGACCGCGTAGGCGCTGAAGGCCGTCAGTGCGACATGGGGAAAAGGTAGCCGTTTGCCGATATAGTCGATGGCGTTCAGATCGTAGAAGACAAGTGCCAGAAAGCTCAGAGCCGTAAACAACAGGGCGAGCAGGATCGAGCTCAGCCGTGTCTCCGCCAGGGCCTCGACGACGTCGTCATAGCGCACCTCGTCCGTCAACTGCATGATCGCATAACCGACAAGGCAAAAAATGAGGAGCGTGGCAAGAGCCGTCAGCAGCGTGCGATAGCGCCGAAAAACCGCGCCAACGGAAAAACCTTCTTCCGTCTCTGAATTCTCTTCCAACTTGCCGTGACCCGACATTTCGTACCTGCTGCAATTGCCAACCTGGCGGGAATCTCTTTTGAGAGCCGTAACATACGCAACATGCAAGCTCTATGAACGATGTTGCGGCTATCCCCACCCGCGCGCTTGCGGCCTCCTTCACCTCCAATTGGGGCAAATTTGCGCAGCGCACCGACTTGATCGCATTGCAATTTCGTAAGCTCTGCCTTGTATTGACGATCAGGCCGCCGGTTCGCCCCCGGCACGGGCCAGGGCTGCGTAACGCGCTGCAGCAGCACTCGCATCGATCTCACGCTCGCCGGCGACCTGCACCGTCGGAACAGCGAATTCGATGCCGTTTTCCTTGAAGGCATTGCGGATCATCGCCAACGCATTGCGGCGGATAACGAACTGCTCGCCGGGCTTTGTCATCATCGAAAGGCGGATCTCGATGGCGAATTCGCCGAACTGTTCGACACCCTTCATCTTCAAAGTTTCGATGATATTCGGACCCCACTCCGGGTTATCGAGAAGCTGCTGGCCGATCTGCTTGATAATCTTCTTCGTCTTCACGAGGTCCGTATCATAAGTGACATTCAGGCTGATCTTGTCGATCGTCCAGTCGCGGTTGAGGTTCTTGACTGCTCCAAGTTCGCCGAAAGGCACCGTGGTCAGCGGCCCGCGATGATGGCGAAGCTTTACGGAACGCAGGCTGAAGGCTTCGACCACACCCTTATGGCTACCACTTTCGATATATTCGCCCACACGGAAAGCGTCATCCCACAAATAGAACATGCCACTGATGACATCCTTGACGATGGTTTGGGCGCCGAAACCGACGGCAACGCCGACGACGCCGGCGCCGGCAATCAGGGGCCCGATTTCGATACCGAGGCCCGACAGCACCATCAGGACAGCGATTACCACGATGACGACCGCCAGGATGTTGCGGAAGATCGGCAGCAGCGTCTGCAGACGTGCACGCTTGACCTTATCCTCGTCGCTGACAGTGCCATCGACCGGCGAATCGAGAAGCTTGCCGTCGATATAGGCCTTGACCAGGTGCCAGAGCAGATCGGCCGCGAGCAGGATGACAATGCCGCCGATAATGCCGCGCGCCACCCGGTCGATCATCGTTTCGTTTGACGTCATCATGGAGGCGGTTTCGACACCGAGCATACGCCCAAGCCAGATCGCGGCAAAGGCAATGATCAGGGCCCGCACACCCCGGTCAAGCAACACGGTCGCGATGCGGCGTTTGGCAAGGAAGCCTGCTTCGACATGGTGGAGAGATTTGACGGCGAGCGTCGAGACGGCAAGCACCCGTGGCAGCAGTACTAGATAGATACAGACCCAGAGGAGCCAATCGAAGCTCAATACCCAGATGCCCCAGAGCAGCACGAAATAAAGGGTCAGCAGCCAGGTAACGGCATGGCTGCGCCGCGTTCCATTTCCCGGCCGCGACCAGACCGCCTCCGTGGCGATCAGAAAAAGTCCAATGCCGAGCACATAGCCAACGAGATACCGCGCAGGCATCGAAAAGCCGAGCGGCTCCATCGATTGCAGAACGGCCCAGCCGAAGACAAAATAGACGACGAACAGAGTGCAACGACGGAACCAGAATTGCGCGACGACCGGATCGACCGCAGCCGTTTCGCCCTCGCCGCGCGGCAGAGTAACGAGATCCACGACGACACCGCCGAGAGAAACGGCGAAGCGCTGCACGACGACAGCGATGGCGATCGCGATCGCGATATTCTGACTGATCGGGGGCCAGTTGAAACTGATCAATGCAAGACCCGTAGCCAAGCCGAAGACGATAGCGGGAATGATGCGCGCCGCCAATCGTGTACCGGTCATCTGCGCCGCCCGCTCCCGCCGATCGCGCACCGCCCTCCGCACGAGGATTTCGACGACGAATCCGGTGATGAGAATGGCGAGAAATTGCGCGGCCATTCGGGTCGGACCAGCGTCAGTCAGTTCGCCAAAGAAGAGAGATGAAGCCCGGGCAATTTCGGATGATAGCGTCATCGCCGCCCCGGAAACCATGGCAATGTGCCGGCGGGCATGCTGGAGACGGCCGGACAATATCGACATTTCCTCGTTGCCGCCGATCGAGTCTGCAGGCGCCGCCATCTGCGTCGCCATCCACTGCTTGACCTCCGGCGTCTGCATCAGCTCCATCATCTGCCGCACCTGGGCAGGCGGTGGCGCAACCTCCGTGGAAGCTGCCGGTGCCGTCTGTGCGTAAACGGCATTGAAAAGAGAAAGCAGCAGCAGGATGCCGCAGATGCCGATCGCAGAAATTCGCCCCATGCCCCGCCTCCGGTTTAACGTCAGGCATTTATGCAAGCGCCGTTGCGGAAAAGCCAGACGAACTAACTGCCTAGCCGAATGCCGGCCAAAAGAAAGCCGTCGGACCTCGCAGACCGGCGGCTGATATAAAACGAATAGGCTTCGCTTACTTGTGCGGCTTTTCGGCATGACCGCCGAAGCCAGCACGCATGGCCGACAGCACCTTGTTGGCAAACTCGTCCTGGTCGCGCGAGGAGAAGCGGCCGTGAAGCGCGGCGCTGAGCACCGGTGTCGGCACGCTTTCGTCGATGGCAGCCATGATCGTCCAGCGGCCTTCGCCGGAGTCCGAAACGCGGCCGGCATATTGGGTAAGGACCGGATCCTTGTGCAGTGCAGCGGCCGTCAGGTCGAGCAGCCAGGAGGTGATGACGCTGCCGCGGCGCCAGACTTCGGCAATTTCCGGCAGGTTGAAATCGTACTGGTAGAATTCCGGATGCGAAAGCGGCGCCGTCTCGGCATCGGCCTCGTGCGTCAGGGCGCCAACATTGGCATGCTTCAGGATGTTGAGGCCTTCGGCATAGGCTGCCATCAGACCGTATTCAATGCCGTTATGGACCATCTTGACGAAGTGGCCGGCGCCATGTGGGCCACAATGCAGGAAGCCTTGCTCGGCGGTGCTTAGAGCTGCAGCTTCAGGCGTGCGGTTGGGTGAGTTTTCCGTCGTACCGGCACCCGGCGCCAGCGTTGCGAAGATCGGCGACAGATGCTGGACGATCCCCTTCTCGCCACCGATCATCAAGCAATAGCCGCGCTCCAGCCCGAAGACACCGCCGCTGGTGCCGACATCCACATAGTGGATTCCCTTGGTGATCAGTTCCGCACCGCGGCGGATGTCGTCGTGATAGTAGGAGTTGCCGCCATCGATGAGGATATCGCCGTCATGCAGCAGCGGAACGATCGAAGCGATGACCTTATCGGTGATCGCGGCCGGCAGCATCAGCCAGACTGCGCGCGGGCGCGCCAGCTTCGAGACAAATTCTTCGAGCGAGGCGCTGCCCTCGGCGCCGAGGCCGACAAGATCGGCCACGCTTTCCGGCTTGGCATCATAGACCACGCATTCGTGGCCGCCCCGCATCAAGCGCTGGACCATGTAATTGCCCATACGGCCCAAACCAACCATGCCAAGCTGCATATGAAATCTCCTGGGATTTAATCGATATGATTCCGGAAACTAACACTGGCATCGGGACAGGCAAGCGAAGTCTCTGTCACAAAGGTGAATGCGTCTATTGCATCTTGCGCACGGCTGTACCTTTCGCACCCGGTAGTTTGCCGTCTTTGGAGCACAATTCCAACCCACCCAAAAGCATATGGCCGCCTCAGCGGCGGCTATAGGATCTTCTGCGTGATCGGCACTGGCATCAGCTCCCTCGGCTGATCCTCCGAATCACTGTCTCAACCTTCCTGCGCTTTGGCCTGCTCGCCGCGCATCTCGCTGAGGAACATGCCTTCGCGCAGATTGATGCCATATTCGACAAAGGCCTTCATGCAACAGAACATCTGCGTCCAGCCCTCGAGATTCTGATAGGTTCCGCGCCGCCCCGACTCATCTTCACGCCAGCCGTCTTCGGCGATGGTCACCATGGTGCCACCGTCATCAAGCGGTTTGAAATTCATCTCTACGAGGGTTTTGTAAGGCTTCTTCTCCTCGTCCGTGGCGCCGTCCCAGCGCAGCACGATCTTGCTGTCGGGCACGAGCTCGACCACCTCGACCGGCACGTCCTTCCACCATGTCACCGTCGTGCCCTGCACCAACGGCGCACTCGCACCGCCGATCGTGGTGAAGTAGCTCGACAGCTTCTTTGGATTGACAACTGCATCGAAAACATCAGCCACCGGCCGGCCGATGCGGCCCGAGACGCGAATATTGAGGGACATGCGACTTCCTCCTCTTCTTCGTTGTATCCGATTCAATTATGTTATAAAAACATAACATGTCAAGCGAATCGGATGACGACCTCATTTTCAAGGCTCTGGCGCATCGCCGCCGCCGCGATATCCTCGACCGTCTGAAGGAAGAGCCGCGCACGACAGGGGCGCTCTGCGAGGCATTTCCTGACATGGACCGCTGTACGGTCATGCAGCATCTGAAGGTGCTCGAGGACGCCGATCTGGTGATTGCCAGAAAGGAAGGAAGAGAGCGATGGAACCATCTGAACAGCCTGCCGATCAAGCAGATCCACGATCGTTGGATCAGTGCCTATGCAGGCCACGCGCTCTCTATTCTCGACCGGCTGAAGAGCGATCTCGATGGTCCGTCGCACTAGCTTGCGATGGCAAGCACCTCGCCCCTATGATCAAAGGCAAGGAGAAGAACCATGCCGATATCAGGATCAACAATCCGGCGCATGCGTCGACTGCGCAACATGAAACAGGAACATCTGGCGGAACTGCTCGCTGTCAACCAGGCGACCGTCTCCCGCTGGGAGCGAGATATCCTGCCGGTCACCACTGCCCAGGCAAAACGCCTGGAAAGCATCTTTGCTTCCGCATCCTCCTCCGCGGATGCCGCCTTGAAGCGGCTGGTCGAGGATTCCCGGCGTAAGGTGCATCTGATCTGCGATCGCACGCACCGGCTTCTTGCCGCCTCCAATACCCGCCAGAGCGAATGGCGCCTGCCGCTCTCTGTCTTCCTGGGCAAGCCGCTCTTCTCCTACGCCTCTGACGAGATTGTTGCCGCGGAGCGCGGCCTCACCGGCCTCGGATGGCACGACGGCAAGGTGAATTCACTCACGCTGAAAATCGGCGAAAACGGCAATCCGCACCTGCCCATCCTGGCCGGGCAAGTCTTGTGGGAGCGTATCGTCCTCGCCGATGGCAGCGTCGCACGGCTGGTGACGACGCTCGACTGAGCCTGCAGAATTCCTGTACTCCGCTGCATAAATTATGCGTTGTCCCGCCGAAGCGGCCTTTGTTAGCGTCCGTCATCATCTGACTGGAGGCGTAAAATGACGATACTGGTGACGGGAAGTGCGGGCCATCTGGGCGAGGCGCTGATGCGGACCTTGAAAGATCAAGGCCGTCAAGTGCGTGGCGTCGATATCAAGCCCTCGCCTTTTACTGACATCACCGGCTCGATCACCGATGTCGATTTCGTCCGCCGCGCCATGAGAGGCATCACTGCCGTCATCCATGCCGCAACGCTGCACAAGCCGCATGTCGCGACACACGGCAATCAGGATTTCGTCGACACGAATGTCTCGGGTACGCTGAACCTCCTCGAACAGGCAGTCTCCGTCGGCGTGAAGAGCATCGTCTTCACCAGCACCACAAGCGCTTTCGGCGCGGCCTTGCGCCCGGCGGCAGGCGAACCGGCCGCCTGGGTTACCGAGGATGTCCTGCCAGTCGCCCGCAGTATCTATGGTGTCACGAAAATTGCCGCTGAAGGCATCTGCGAACTCTTCGCGCGCACAGCGGCCCTGCCCGTCATAATCCTGAGAACCTCGCGCTTCTTCCCGGAAAATGATGACGACCCGGATATCCGCAACCGCTACTCCGCCGAAAACGCCCAGGCCAACGAGTTGCTCTATCGCCGCGTCGACATCGAGGACGTGGTCTCTGCCCATCTGCTGGCCCTCGAGAAGGCGCCGTCCATCGTCTTCGGCCGCTATATTATCTCAGCGACGGCACCCTTCAGCCAAGCTGATCTCGCCGAGTTGCATCGTAATGCGCCTGCGACGGTGGAACGCCTGTTCCCGGACATGCCGGCCCTCTATGCGACTCAAGGCTGGACGATGTTTCCAAAGCTCGACCGTGTCTATGTCAATGCGCTCGCTCGGCAGGAACTCGGCTGGAACCCGAAATACGATTTTACCCATGTGCTCGATTGCCTGCGCGAAGGTCGGGAATGGAAAAGTCCGCTGGCCCTTGCCGTCGGCTCCAAGGGCTACCACGAGGAAGTCTTCGAGGATGGGCCTTACCCGCTCCAGCGCCGCTGATCACTGACGGCAGAAAGCTCCGCGTTGCCGAAAACAGTCATCGGGATATCACGTTCGCGCCCTAGATGATCTGGCGGGGATGAGGGCGAAATCCGGGGTCCATGCGTACCGTTCGGAAATCGAATCCAGAACCGGAGTTTGAAGCGGTGGCCAGCCTGCCGGCCGGTCGCCGCTTCGGTTACGCTTTTCGACTGAGAGGATATTTCATGAAGACTGCAAGTTCATTTGCGACGCGCCTGCTGGTGGCCGCACTGCTGGCATCCGCCGCCGTCCCCGCAGCTGCCTTTGCCGATGGCTCCGCCACCGTCGGCGGCACTACCTTCGTCAACAAGGGTCTGGTCGGCATCGGCCGCATCCCGGCCAACCAGCGCGACAAGTTCGGCGAGACCTTCGGCTCCGGCTCCGGCATGGCGATCGATCCTTCCGCCTGGACGAAGGATGGTGTCTCCTACAAGGGCACGCTCTATCTGCTGCCGGATCGCGGCTATAACGTCGCCGGCACCACCGATTATCGTCCGCGCCTGAACACGCTATCGATCGAATTCACACCAGTCGCCCCGGGCGCTACGTCAGAAGCCGGCAAGGAACAGTCGGGCGTCAAGGCGACGCTTGCCGATTCCATGCTGCTGCTCGACGACAAGGGCAATGACATGACCGGTCTGGACCCACAATCAGGCGTTCGCGCTCCTTCGGGAGATTTTCCGCCGCTACCGCAAGCGACCAATGGCAAAGTCGCCCTCGACAATGAAGCGATTATCCGCATGGCCGATGGCACCATGTTCATCAGCGACGAATATGGTCCTTACATCTACCGCTTCTCGGCCGACGGTCATCTGACCGGCGCAACACAGCCGCCGAAGGCCCTGCTGCCGATGCGCAAGGGCGTGCTGAACTTCGCCTCCAACAATCCCGGCCCCGGCGCTTCCGCACCCGATCCGAAAGATCCCGACACCGGCCGCCAGAACAACCAGGGCCTCGAAGGCATGGCCATGACGCCGGATGGCAAGTTCATCATTGCCGTTCTGCAGTCGGCCGCCCGTCAGGACGGCGGCGATTCCGGCGCGACCCGTCAGAATACCCGCGCCATGGTTTATGATGCCGCGGATCCTGATCATCTGAAGCTGGTGCACGAATATGTCGTGCCGCTCCCCGTCTTCAAGAATGCCAAGGACAAGACGACGGTCGCCGCTGAGAGCGAGATCGTGGCTCTCTCCGATACGAGCTTCCTGATGCTTGCCCGCGACAGCGGCAACGGCCAGGGCCTGAAGGACGACACCTCGCTCTATCGTATCATCAGCATCGTCGATACCTCGGCGGCGACCGATATCGCCGGCACGGATTTCGATGCCGACAAGCCGGCCGCCCCAAAGGGTGTCGTCGATGCCTCGATTACGCCAGCGAAGCTGACGCCCTTCATCGATCTCAATGATAAGACCAACCTAAGCCGCTTCGGCCTGCACAATGGCGCGCCCAACGACAAGAATAATCTGTCGGAAAAGTGGGAGGCCATGGGTCTCGCCAGCGTTCTCGATCCGAACCTGCCCGACGACTATTTCCTGTTCGTCGCCAACGACAATGACTTCCTCACTCAGGACGGCTTCCAGGTTGGCGCGGCCTACAAGGCTGACGGGCGCGCCGATGTCGATACCATGTTCCAGGTCTATCAGGTCACTCTGCCGGGCCTGAAGAAGTGAGTCGCATCAGCGGGCGGAACCAGAAACGGTCCCGTCCGCTGATCTTCACCTTTCGACGACACCACTACGAGTGCGATAGCGTCCGTTTTCTCAAGCTGCTTCATCCCAGACGGGTGCGAGGCCCTCCGGGCTGACGATGCGGCCGTCGGGTTTCGCCAATGCATGGATTGCCGCCATCTCTTCGGAAGAAAGTTCGAAATCGAAGATCGTCGCATTCTCCCGCGCGCGTTGTTCCGAGACGGTCTTGGAAAGCACGATCACATCCTGCTGCACAATCCAACGCAGCACGATCTGCGCGATCGATTTGCCATGCTTGGCGGCAATCTCCTGCAGCACGGCATCCTTGAACACCTTGCCGTCAGCCATGGCGTAATAGGCGGTCACCGCCATATTGAGCTCTCTAGCCGCGCGAAGCACCGGTGTCTGGTCGATATAGGGATGATATTCGACCTGGTTCGTAACGATGGGCAGGCTGCTGAGCTTGACGGCCTGGCGCATCAGCTCCGTGTTGAAGTTCGACACGCCGATATGGCGCACCTTGCCCAGCTTCGCGACTTCGTTAAGTGCACCGATTTGCTCGGCAAGCGGCACGGCTTCGTTTGGCCAGTGAAGTAGCAGGAGATCCACATAGTCTGTCTTCAACTTCGTCAGACTTTCGTCGACCGAAGCGACGAAGGCGTCGCGCTTGTAGTTCTCGACCCAGACCTTGGTAGTCAGGAAAATATCGGCGCGAGCGACGCCGGAACGGCGGATACCCTCGCCGACCTCGGCCTCATTCCCGTAGATCTGAGCGGTATCGATATGGCGATAACCGTTAGCGAGCACATGTGAGACCATGCGTTCAGCATCCGGTCCCGGTACGCGGAACGTGCCGAAACCGAGGGCGGGGATGGAGGCGCCGTTGGCGCTGATGAATTTCATGTTGTTTCCTTTCGATGCAGAGATCAGGCGGCGCTGCGGGCAACGACAACAGCCGGACTGGAGCGGCGATCAAGCGCGCCGCTCCAGATGGTGAGGCCAAGGGCAACAGCGACGAGCGCCGCGGCGATGAAAGGCGTGGCGCCCAACCCGAAACGGGACTCGACCACTAGACCGCCGATCCAGGCGCCCATGGCAATGCCGAGGTTGAAGGCGGCAATGTTGAGCGCCGAGGCGACATCGACCGCATTCGGCCGGAGCTGGCGCGCAAGCTGCACGACATAGAGCTGCAGACCCGGCACGTTGGCAAAGGACAGGGAGCCGAGAATCGCGAGCGTCGGGATGGTCAGCCAGGGAGAAACCGCCGTGAAGCCGAAGAGTACTAATACCAACGCCTGGGCAATGAACAGGAAGGTCAGTGCCTTAACCGGATCACGGTTGGAGATGCGCCCGCCGACGACATTGCCGATGGCGATCGCCACGCCGTAAAGCATCAGGATCAGGCCGATGGCCGAGGAGGCAAAGCCGGTGATCTGCTCGAGGATCGGCGCAAGGAAGGTGAAGGCAACGAAAGTGCCGCCATAACCGAGCGCCGTCATCGCATAGACGAGCAGCAGGCGACCAGTGGCAAGCACGCGGATCTGTTCGCCAATGCTGGCAGGCGGAGCTTTCTTGAGGTTTGACGGCAGCAGCAAGGCGATCGCGGCAAAGGCAATCACACCGAGGCCGGCAACGACGGCAAAGGTGGTGCGCCAGCCGAAGGTCTGGCCGATGAACGTGCCGAGCGGAACACCGGTCACGATGGCGACCGTCAGACCCATGAACATCATGGCGATGGCCGATGCCCGACGGTTTTCCGGCACCAGATCGGCGGCGATCGTCGAGCCGACTGAGAAGAAGACGCCATGCGCGAAAGCCGAGACGACACGCGCGATCAGCAACACCTCATAACCGGGGCTGAGCGCGGCGATGATATGGCCCACAATGAAGAGTGCCATCAGCCCGAGCAAAAGCGGCTTGCGCTCGATCCGCCCGGTCAGGGCCGTCAGGATCGGTGCGCCGAAGGTGACGCCGAGCGCATAGACGCTGACAATAAGGCCGGCGAGCGGCAGGGTGATGTGGAGGTCGTCGGCAACCGTCGGCAGCAGACCGACGATGACGAACTCCGTCGTCCCGATCGCATAGGCCGCGATCGTCAATGCAAAAAGTGCGAGTGGCATGAGAGTGCCCCGATGAATTTGCGGTTCTTGTTCGGACCGGAATATGGGCGTGGCGCACTCTATCGATAATCACATATAATGGCTCAACACTTGTGAATTGAATTCAAGATGGAGAGCGCATGGATAACCGCATCGGCGAGATGGACGTCTTCGTGCAGGTAGCTGAATTGCGAAGCTTCTCAGCCGCCGGCCGCAAGCTGCGGCTTTCGCCCTCCGCCGTCAGCAAGCTCGTCACGCGGCTGGAGGATCGTCTCGGCACACGTTTACTGGTACGCACCACCCGCGCTCTGCAGCTGACGCCGGAAGGTGAAATCTATCTCGAACGCTCCCGCCGCATCCTCTCGGAGATCGAGGAAACGGAACGCGCTGTATCAGCTGGTGGAACGACGGTGGCGCGTGGTCGACTGCGCGTCAGCTCGTCGGTCGCCTTCGCCGTTCGCTACATCGTGCCGCTGGTCCCGGATTTCCTGAAGCTCTATCCGGAGGTCGATCTCGACCTCGCACTCAACGACGGCATCATCGATATCGTCGGCGAGCGCGCGGATATCGCCATCCGCTCCGGTGCATTGCGCGATTCCTCGCTGAAGGCACGCAAACTGCTCGAAAGCCGGCGTGTTATCGTCGCTTCTCCCGATTATCTGAAAAGCGCAGGCACACCGGAAAGGCCTGAGGATCTCCACCGTCACAACTGCCTGACCTTCAGCTTCCGCTCGACCGCGGAAGAATGGCCATTCCGAGATCCCAAGAATGGCGACCGCTTCTCTAGACCCGTCTTCGGCAACCTCGAAACCAATAACGGACCGACCGCACGCAGCCTTTGCCTCGCCGGACTCGGGCTTGCTCGCGTCGGCCAATTCCATGTACAGCCGGATATTGATGCCGGAACCCTTGTGCCCGTGCTGGAAGCCTATAATCCTGAGGATATCGAACTCATCCATGCCGTCTATCCCGGCCACGAGCATCTTGCGGCCCGCATCCGGGCTTTCATCGATTTCCTGGTCAAGAACATCCGTTAGAAAACCCGGAGCAGCATAACGCCGTCATCGCCCTGTCACGGACCAACGATAGCGAGCGCTTCATGCCAATTGAAATCCATCCGCCACGACAAAGCTGGGCAGACGACTTCCTCGGCCTGAAACAATCCCTGCTGCGCGCGGCACCTGCTGGCGCGGCAATCCATCATATTGGCTACACCGCAGTTCCCGGCCTTGCGGCGAAGGACATCATCGACATTCAGGTGAGTGTCGATGTTCTTGATCTCGTCGATGAAGCCGCGTTCGAGCAGGAAGGGTTCAAGAGCCGTTCGTTCGTAAGCGATCATTGCCCACCGGGTCTCGATCTGGCCGAAAATGAGTTGAGAAAGCTGTTCTTCAAAAGCGCGGGCCGTCCTGCCAATATCCATATTCGTGAAAAGGGCCGCTTCAATCAGCGCTACGCGCTTCTCTGCCGGGACTTCTTGCGCGCCCATCCAACGGCGGCTGCCGCCTACGGGCTGATCAAGCAGCGTCTCGCTGGCTTTTTCCCTGACAATGCCGATGCCTATTACGACATCAAGGATCCTGTCTTCGATATCATCATGGAAGGCGCTTACGACTGGGCGAAGCTGACCGGCTGGACCGAGCCACCGGGCGATTGAAAACAGAGCTTGTCGGAAGATATCCACGCGGCTCACAGGGAACTCGCCGGAAAGAGAAGGTGCGATCCACGCAACCGGTGGAAACTTTCGATCCTGGGCGCCTACGAAAGTAGGTGGGCGCCGTGTGTCCAGACCCACGAGCCCGGACAGGGACAGCTCCCTAAGGATCGGGTATGGCCCCGAGGATTCATTTGTTCCTGTCGAGAAGCACAGACCGCGACGCAGAATATAGGGGCATTTATCTCGGCGCACCAGTGGGGCACTGGTGCTGTCCCAAATTAATTGAGTTCGGCTGGCGTGCGACCATTCAATTTGTCCGTGATGCCCTGAATGCGACCCGTCACTTCCGAAAGCACTGCAGCAATGCCTTCCTCGGTTCGGGCAGTCGCTGCGAGCACGGTATCGCGGTTGCTGCGGAGCGTCTCCAGCTCCGATTCCAGCCCAGCGACGCGCCGCGTCAGCTCCGAGATTTCGTCCATCACCATGATGCCGGCCATTACGGTGATCCGGAGATCGCCAATCTCGCCGAACTGTCCCTTGAGATGACCGACATAACGGTCGAAACGGGTCGCAAGGTCGGTCAGGTGATCTTCCTGCCCCTCTTCGCAGGCCATGCGATAGGCTTTGCCGTCGATCGTTACCGTTACCTGCGCCATGTCTTCCAAGTCCTCTTAGCGGTCAAGAACCGCGCGGATCGTTTCCATCGCCGTCACCAGCCGACGCGAAACCTCGCGGTTGACCTCTTCCAGCCGGTTTGCGCGGAACTCGGCCTGGTCCAGTTCCTGGGCAAGGCGCGAGCGGTCGGCATGCACGCGACGAACCTCGCCTTCGATCTCGCCTTGCTCGCGCTGGCGTTCGATGCGCATGTCCACGGCGTTCTCGAGGCTCGAGATCGCCTGTTTCAGCTCCATAAGCGCCGCTTCGATGGTTTTGCCGTTAGGCGTCATGTCTCTTCCGGTTCCCCGCACAAGACCCACGAATCGGCTTCCGCCGCCGACCCTATATTTTCAAAAGGATACGCAGCTAGCTTCGAGCACGTCAATAAAGGCTCCCGGCTCGCCCCCGGCCTATTCTGTGGATGAGCGATTTACAGAAGCCTGTCACACAAAATTCGTCTTTTGTAAAACTCGACGGTCAAATGTCAAAAATCATCGCACCTAGCCTTCAAACGGCTTCCATTTTGTTGACTTGGCCGTTCCAACTGCTATGTCTCGACCGCTCTTTGATGGTCTTGGCAGGCTCGAGGCCATCCCAACTCGGAACCAGCGGAAAAGCCATGACCTCACGCGAACAAAAC
Organism: Rhizobium sp. BK650; assembly: GCF_014195325.1. Taxonomy (GTDB): domain Bacteria; phylum Pseudomonadota; class Alphaproteobacteria; order Rhizobiales; family Rhizobiaceae; genus Rhizobium. The sequence continues at coordinate 94,830 of NZ_JACIBK010000006.1, forward strand.
GATCGGATGGCGAATGCGATCCGATTCCTTTCCATGGATGCTGTCGAAAAGGCGAATTCCGGCCACCCGGGCATGCCGATGGGCATGGCAGACGTGGCAACTGTCCTCTTCACCAAATATCTCCGCTTCGATCCCAAGAAGCCGCACTGGCCGAACCGCGACCGTTTCGTGCTATCTGCAGGCCACGGCTCGATGCTGCTCTACTCGCTGCTCTATTTGACCGGCTATCCGGACATGACGGTCGAAGACCTGAAGCAGTTCCGCCAGCTCGGGTCCAAGACCGCCGGCCATCCGGAATATGGTCATGCCACCGGCATCGAAACCACCACCGGTCCGCTCGGCCAGGGCATTGCCAATGCTGTTGGCATGGCGATCGCCGAGCGCAAGCTGCGCGACGAATTCGGTCCGGACCTGCAGGATCACTATACCTACGTCATCAATGGCGACGGCTGCCTGATGGAAGGCATCAGCCATGAGGCGATCGCCCTTGCCGGTCACCTGAAGCTGAACAAGTTGATCCTTTTCTGGGACAACAACTCGATCACTATCGACGGCGCCGTGTCGCTGTCGGACTCGACCGACCAGATCGCCCGCTTCAAGGCTGTTCACTGGAATACGATCGAGATCGACGGTCACGACCAGGCCGCCATCGCCGACGCGATCGAAGCCGCCCACAAATCTGATCGCCCAACCTTCATCGCCTGCAAGACGGTCATCGGCTTCGGCGCTCCGAACAAGCAGGGCACCCATAAGGTGCACGGCAACCCGCTCGGCGCCGACGAAATCGCCGCCACTCGCAAGGCGCTGAATTGGGAATACGAACCCTTTGTCGTCCCCTCCGACATCCTCGATGCATGGCGCGCCGCCGGCACGCGCTCCGACAATATCGTCAAGGCATGGGAAGAAACGCTTGCCAAGTCGCCGGCGAAGGCTGAGTTCACCCGTCGTTTTGCCGGCGAGCTACCGGAAGGTTTCGACAAGGCGATCGACGACTACAAGAAGAAGCTCGCCGAAACTAAGCCCACGATTGCCTCCCGCAAGGCATCGGAAGATGCGCTCGAAATCATCAACGGCTTCGTGCCGGAAACGCTCGGCGGCTCGGCCGACCTGACGCCGTCGAACAATACCAAGACCAGCCAGATGCATTCGATCACGCCGACGGATTTCGCCGGCCGCTACATGCACTGGGGCATTCGCGAGCACGGCATGGCCTCTGCCATGAACGGCATCGCACTCCATGGCGGCCTGATCCCTTACGGCGGCGGCTTCCTGATCTTCTCGGATTATTGCCGTCCGCCGATCCGCCTCGCCTCGCTCATGGGCATCCGTGTCATCCACGTGCTTACCCATGACTCGATCGGCGTTGGCGAGGACGGCCCGACTCACCAGCCTGTCGAACAGATCGCCGGCCTGCGTGCGGTGCCAAACTTGCGCGTCTTCCGCCCGGCCGACGCGGTCGAAACAGCGGAATGCTGGCAGATCGCCATGAAGAGCAAGGATCATCCGTCCGCTCTGGCTCTCACCCGTCAGAACCTGACGACGGTCCGCACAGAGTATAATGAGAAGAACCTCTGCGAACTCGGCGCTTATACGCTCGCCGGCAATGCCGAAGCCAAAGTCACGATCTTCGCCTCCGGCTCAGAAGTGGAAGTTGCCGTTGCTGCGCGCGCAACACTCGAAGGCAAGGGGGTCAGCACCCGCGTCGTTTCCGTTCCCTGCACGGAACTCTTCTTCGAGCAGCCGGATGCCTACCGCAAGGACGTGATCGGCAACTCGCCGGTCAAGATTGCCGTCGAAGCTGCCGTCCGCGAAGGCTGGGACGCCTTCATCGGTCCGGAAGGCACCTTTGTCGGCATGAAGGGCTTCGGCGCCTCCGGTCCGGCAAAGAAGGTCTTCGAACATTTTGGCATCACGGCTGACGCCGTCGTTGCCGCTGCAGAAGCGAAGCTTTAAAGAAAGTGCCTTCGGGCACTTCCTCAGCTAATATCAGCAAGCCCCACCTCTAGGGAGTAAATGCACATGACAGTCAAGGTTGCCATCAACGGTTTCGGACGTATCGGCCGCAACGTCCTCCGCGCCATTGTCGAATCCGGCCGTACCGACATCGAAATCGTCGCGATCAACGACCTCGGACCGGTCGAGACCAACGCCCACCTGCTTCGTTACGACTCTCTTCACGGCAAGTTCCCGGCCGAAGTGAAGGTGGAAGGTGACACGATCATTGTCGGCAATGGCAGGCCGATCAAGGTCACCGCGATCAAGGATCCGGCAACCCTTCCCCATCGGGAATTGGGTGTCGACATCGCGATGGAGTGCACCGGCATCTTCACCGCCCGTGACAAGGCTGCCGCTCACCTGACGGCTGGCGCCAAGCGGGTCATCGTTTCGGCTCCTGCCGACGGCGCTGACCTGACGGTCGTCTTCGGCGTCAACCACGACCAGCTCACCAGGGAGCATCTGGTCATCTCCAACGCCTCCTGCACCACCAACTGCCTCGTGCCGGTCGTGAAGGTTCTCGACGACGCCGTCGGCATCGACCACGGCTTCATGACGACCATTCACTCCTACACTGGTGATCAGCCGACGCTCGACACGATGCACAAAGATCTGTATCGCGCCCGCGCCGCTGCGCTTTCGATGATCCCGACCTCGACGGGCGCCGCAAAGGCCGTCGGTCTCGTTTTGCCGCACCTCAAGGGCAAGCTCGACGGCACGTCGATCCGCGTTCCGACCCCGAACGTTTCGGTCGTCGACTTCAAGTTCGTTGCCAAGAAGGCCACGTCCGTCGGCGAAATCAACGAAGCGATCAAGGCCGCTTCCAACGGCGCCCTGAAGGGCATCCTCGGTTATACCGACGAGCCGCTGGTTTCGCGTGACTTCAACCACGACAGCCATTCCTCGATCTTCGCTACCGATCAGACGAAGGTCATGGAAGGCAACTTCGTGCGCGTCCTGTCCTGGTACGACAACGAGTGGGGCTTCTCCAGCCGTATGTCCGACACGGCTGTTGCCTTCGCCAAGCTGATCTAAGCTTCCGGCTGAAAGATTAGGAAACGGCTCGGGAAACCGGGCCGTTTTGTTTTGAGGAGATTGGTACAACCTTAGAGTCGAGAGAACAGGAAATGGTACATCTGACTATTCGAAAGGCTGATCCGACCGACGCCCGCGAACTCTCCGAAATCCTCAACGAGATCATCGCAATCGGCGGCACAACCGCGATCGAGACCCCGCTGTCGCCGGAGGAGCTGGCCGATTGGTTCATAACAGGCGAATGGCCTCTGACATGCCACGTCGCCGAGAGCAGTTCCGGTCTCGCCGGTTTTCAGTCCCTAAGCCTCTATGGAAACCCGCCGAAGGGCTGGGCCGATATCGCGACCTTTGCGCGGCAGAACCCGAAGATACCGGGCGTCGGAACCGCGCTTTTCCCGGCAACTCTTGCCGTTGCCAAGGAACGCAACATCGAATTCATCAACGCAACCATCCGCGCCGATAATACCGGCGGTCTCGCCTATTACGAAAAGATGGGCTTCCGCACCTACAACATCATCGAGAAAGTGCCGCTCAGAGATGGCACCCTGGTGGACAAAATTCAGAAGCAATATGAGGTGCAGAAGGATCGGAGCGCGCTCTAAGCGCCTCGCCAACAAAAAATGCGGCGCTCCGCCTATCTGCCCTGCTCTCGCCTGATTTGCTTATACATTCTTTATACAGAGTTTTCCCCGTAGCATCCTTCACTGTCCCTCCTCCCAGGGGTCGTCCAGCAGCATGATGCAGCAATGCAGCCGAGGTTAAGCCGCAAGGCCTACCCTTCTGCCGCATTTTGCCGTTTACTAATGGATCGTGTCCGACGCGGAGGGGCAAAGCGACAGGCAGGGGCGGCTTCAAGACGGCGCAATGAAGCGAAAGGGGTAGGCATGGAAGCGTTTTACATCGTGGTGCTGATCGCAACGGCACTCGTGCTTCTTGCAGCCTTTTCGAGCCTCTTGGCTTTCCGCTTCGGCGCCCCCCTGCTTCTGCTCTTCCTGATGATCGGCCTTGCGGCTGGCGTCGATGGCCTCGGCATCGAATTCAGCAACAACTATCTCGCCTATAGTCTCGGTTCTATCGCTCTTGCGATCATCCTTTTCGATTCCGGCTTCGGCACCCCGATGCAGGCCTTCCGCATCGCTGCAATACCCTCATTGACCCTCGCATCGATCGGGGTGCTGCTGACAGCAGCACTTTTCGCCTTTGCCGCCCGCTGGTTGCTGCATTTCAGCTGGCTCGAAGGTATGCTGCTCGGCTCGATCGTCGCCTCCACCGATGCGGCTGCCGTCTTCTTTTTGCTGCGCATCGGCGGCATCAACATCCGCGACAAGGTTCGTTCCACCTTGGAAGTCGAATCCGGGACGAACGACCCGATGGCGATTTTCCTCACCATCGCTCTGGTCGAAGTTCTCGCCAGCGGCGAACGCTATGCCGGAATCAATATCGGCATGCTCGCGATGTTCATCCAACAAATGGGCCTTGGCGTCATCCTCGGTCTGCTCGGCGGCATGATGATCGTGTTGATCGCTGGCCGGCTCGAAACCGATCGCGGCCTGACGCCGATCTTCGTGCTGGCGCTCGCTCTGCTCGTCTTCTCCTTTACCGGTGCTGTCGGAGGCAGCGGCTTCCTTGCCGTCTATGTCGCAGGCATCTATGCCGGAAACCGTAAGATGCAGGCGATCGGCACCATCAGGCGTTTCCAGGACGGCATGACTTGGCTTGCCCAGATCATTATGTTCCTCGTGCTCGGTCTTTTGGCGACACCCTCACAGTTTCCGGCCATCATCGTGCCGGCCATCCTGCTCGCGCTCTTCCTGATCTTCGTTGCCCGGCCGCTTGCCGTCTGGCTGTCGCTGCTGCCCTTCGATTATACGCAGCAGGAAATTGGCTTCGTTGCCTGGGTCGGCCTGCGCGGGGCCGTGTCCATCCTGCTTGCCATCATGCCGATCCTCGGTGGACTGCAGCATAGCCAGATCTATTTCAACACCGCCTTCATCATCGTGCTCGTCTCCCTGCTCGTACAGGGCTGGACAATCAAGCCGCTCGCCAAGCGCCTCGGCCTCATCATTCCACCGCGCATCGGTGCGGTCGACAAGGTGGAGGTCGATTTGCCGGGCGCCGCCAACCACGAGCTTCTGTCCTATCGTGTCGTCAAGGATAGTCCCGTGCTCCGTGGCGAGCGCATCCCTCGCTGGGCCGCACCTTCGCTCGTGATCCGCGACGGCAAGTCGATGCGCTATCAATATGCCGGCCGCCTCAGGGAAAACGATCTCGTCTACCTCTTCATCGCGCCCAGTTACTCACGCCTGCTCGATCGCCTTTTCGCCAGCCGCGCACCCGTCGACGAGGACGACGCGGAATTCTTCGGCGCCTTCGCGCTGTCACCGGCCCGTCCCGCCGCCGATCTCGACGCCGCCTATGGTCCCGGCCTTCTGAACGAATCCGAAAAGGGACTGACGATCGCCGAACTGATGAAACAGCGCCTCGGCGGCAAGGCGGACTATGCCGATCGTGTCCGTCTCGGCTCGCTGATCCTCATCGTTCGTGACCTCGACGACCAGGATCACATTACCTCTGTCGGCATGTCGCTGGAGGCAGTCGAGCCGGCCATCACGCTGCCGATCTTCATCAATATGCGCGATATTATCCAGCGCATCCGCGATCGTATGAAAGGACACCGGAAGCATGAGGCAGCCACAGCGGAAAGTGCTGCGGGACGTGATGATAGCCCACGCTAAACGCCCCCGGAGCGCCTTGCGTCTCTCCCGATCCTTGCTATGGTCGGCCCAACTTTCGCCAAACACGAATGGAACCTCCCATGGCAGCTTTCAAGACCCTCGACGACCTCAACGACATCGTCGGCAAGCGCGTTCTCGTCCGCGTCGACCTTAACGTCCCTGTCAAGGACGGCAAGGTTTCGGACACGACCCGCATCGAGCGCGTTGCGCCGACGATCCTTGAACTGTCAAAAAAGGGCGCCAAGGTCATCCTGCTCGCCCATTTCGGCCGCCCGAAGGACGGTCCCTCACCAGAATTCTCCCTCTCGCTGGTTGCCCCCTCCGTCGAGCAGGTTCTTGACCACGCTGTGCTGACGGCTTCCGACTGCATCGGCGAAGCAGCCGCTTCCGCCGTCGCGAAGATGAACAACGGCGATATCCTGCTCCTGGAAAACACCCGCTTCCACAAGGGCGAGGAAAAGAACGATTCTGATTTCACCAAGGCGCTCGCAGCAAATGGCGATATCTATGTGAACGACGCCTTCTCCGCTGCTCACCGCGCCCACTCCTCCACCGAAGGCCTGGCTCATCATCTGCCGGCCTATGCAGGCCGCACCATGCAGGCCGAGCTTGAGGCACTCGAAAAAGGCCTTGGCAATCCGGCCCGTCCGGTCGTCGCCATCGTTGGCGGCGCCAAGGTCTCGACCAAGATCGACCTGCTGATGAACCTCGTGAAGAAAGTCGATGCGCTCGTCATCGGCGGCGGCATGGCCAACACCTTCATCGCCGCCCGCGGCACCAATGTCGGCAAGTCGCTCTGCGAGCATGATCTTGCCGATACCGCCAAGCAGATCATGATTGAAGCCGCCACTGCCGGCTGCGCGATCGTCCTGCCGGAAGACGGTGTCGTCGCTCGCGAATTCAAGGCAGGTGCGGCCAACGAGACCGTCTCCATCGACGCCATCCCGGCCGATGCCATGGTCCTCGACGTCGGCCCGAAGTCAGTCGAAGCCGTGAAGGCATGGATCGAGCGCGCCACCACACTCGTCTGGAACGGCCCCCTTGGCGCCTTCGAAATCGAGCCCTTCGATGCAGCGACCGTCGCCGCCGCAAAATATGCCGCCGAACGCACCAAGGCCGGCAAGCTTACATCGGTTGCAGGGGGCGGTGACACAGTGTCCGCTCTCAATCATGCCGGCGTCGCCGAGGAATTTACCTATGTCTCGACCGCAGGCGGCGCCTTCCTGGAATGGATGGAAGGTAAGGAACTGCCGGGCGTCGCCGTTCTTTCCCGTTGATCGAAATCAGATTACGGCAACATTCCAATAAGATAGACCGCGGAAGCCGTGATGCTTCGGCGGTCTTTTGCTCAAAAAGAGAAAAAATTCTCAATCTTTCAAACGATTGAAATCATTTCAATCGTTTCAACAACTTAGCCCTCCCTTTTTTCCCCCTATAAACTTCTGTTATCCGGGTTCTATATTGTCAATTCTACCGGGTTTTATTGTGGAGAGAACGAGATGAGCGAACGACTGGAAGACATTGCAGTGAAGATGGTTGCTGGTGGTCGGGGCCTGCTTGCAGCCGACGAATCGACCTCCACCATCAAGAAGCGTTTCGACACGATCAATCTTGAATCGACCGAGACCAGCCGACGCGATTATCGCGAGATGCTTTTCCGCTCCGACGAGGCGATGAAGAAGTACATTTCCGGCGTCATTCTCTATGAAGAGACCCTTTTCCAGAAGGCTGCCGACGGCACGCCCTTCGTCGACATTATCAAGGCCGCCGGCAGCATTCCGGGCATCAAGGTTGATATCGGCGCCAAGCCGATGGCCAAATTCCCCGGCGAAACCATCACCGAAGGCCTCGACGGCCTCGCAGACCGCCTTGCCAAATATTACGAGGCCGGCGCCCGCTTCGCCAAGTGGCGCGGTGTGATCGCCATCTCTGAGACCCTGCCGAGCCGCGGTTCCGTGCGCGCCAACGCTCAGGCGCTGGCCCGCTATGCCGCACTCTGCCAGGAAGCCCGGATCGTGCCAATCGTCGAGCCGGAATGCCTGATGGACGGCAAGCCGGGCGATCACAATATCGACCGCTGCGCCGAAGTGACCGAATCCACGCTGCGCATCGTGTTCGAGGAACTGGCCGATGCTCGCGTCAGCCTCGAAGGCATGATCCTGAAGCCGAACATGGTCATCGATGGCAAAAATGCGCGCAAGGCTTCCGTCGCCGAGGTTGCCGAGCGGACCGTTCAGGTCCTGAAGCGCACGGTTCCGTCAGCGGTTCCGGGCATCGCCTTCCTTTCCGGCGGCCAGACGACGGAAGAAGCGACCGCCCATCTCTCGGCAATCAATTCCGGCTACGACCTGCCCTGGCTTGTCACCTTCTCCTATGGCCGCGCCCTGCAGGACAGCGCGCTCAAGACCTGGAATGGCAAGCAGGAAAACGTCGCCGCCGGCCAGCGCGAGTTCACGCACCGCGCCGAGATGAACAGCCTCGCCGCCAAGGGCAACTGGAAGGCCGAGCTCGAAAAGGCTGCATAAGCTCTCGAGCATCGAGAAAATACGCAGGCGGCGAGCATCTTCGCCGCCTGCTTTATTTTGCGCTGTATTGCCGCTGCGATTTGTCATGGCGACAAGATAATTGTTCGCGGCTATCGTTGGTCTCGCTAATCATGGCACCTCAACCATCGGAGCCGCCATGAACAGCCTCTCTTACATCACCGTCGACGTCTTCACCTCCACCCGCTTCGAGGGCAACCCGCTTGCGGTCATGGCCGACGCGAGAGGCCTCAGCGACGCGACAATGCAAGAGATCGCTGCCGAATTCGGCTATTCCGAAGTTACCTTCGTGCTGCCTCCGGAGAAGCCCGAAAACACGGCGAGAGTGCGCATCTTCACACCGACGATGGAAGTGCCGTTCGCCGGGCATCCCAATGTCGGTACCGCCTATGTTCTCGGCCAACAGAACGAAATTTTCGGCCGCGCGATCGGCGATACGCTGCGTTTCGAGGAGAAGGCAGGTCTCGTGGAAGTGGCCTTGCAGCGCAGCGAAGACCGCGTCACCTCTGCAACCATCCGCGCCCCGCAATCGCTTGAAATAGGAGAGACGATACCCGAAGCGGTCATTGCAGGCTGCGTCTCCATCGATCCTGCCGCAATCCGTAAAAGCACTCATGCCCCTGTCTTTGCATCGGTCGGCCTGAACTTTGCCGTTGCAGAGCTCGAAAGCCTTGAGGCCCTCGCCGCGGCAAGTCCGAGTCTCAACGGCTTCCAGGCCGCGGCAAAAACGGCAACCTGCAACCATGATTTCTCCCTGTTCCTCTACGTCCGGCCCGCCGCTACGCCGTGGAACATCCGCGCCCGCATGTTCGCGCCGCTGGACAACGTGATCGAAGACCCCGCGACCGGCAGTGCATCAGCCGCCCTTTCCGCCTATCTTGTCTCCTTGCTGCCGGAGACCGACGTCAGCCAGCATGTAACGATCGAGCAGGGCGTCGAAATGGGCCGGCGCAGCATCATCGAGCTCGACGTCGTTAAGAAGGTCGGCATCGTCACCGACGTGAGGATCTCGGGGAGCTGCGTGCCGATCATGAAAGGCGAGATCATCCTGAAAGACTGAATTCGCCTTAAACCACAAAATCGCGCGCCAGCAGCGCCACCGCCCAAATTGCAAAGGCAATCAACGCGATCTTCCAGAAATCCATCCGGCGGCGCAGCCCCGGATAACCCAGCGGCTTGATGACCTGGATTGCCATGGCAAGGATGAGCAGCAACGCTATCAGCTTTGTCATGGCTTTATTTTTTCCATCTTTCAGAATGTCACACGACGGACATTTTTTCACGCGAACAGAGAATATCTACTCGCCGTAAAGGCATTCCGGGACACAATCAACATTCTTATGGACTGGGCAGATGCAGGTCTCGCCTTATGTCCTTTTTCAAAGCGAACACGCCGAGTCTGGGTATATGACAAGAAATCTGCTGTCCGTCGCTGCGCTGCTCTTTGGCACGCTCTTCCTTTTCATGGGCAACGGACTGCAGGGCATTCTGCTTCCCGTACGCGGAAATCTCGAAGGCTATGCAACGACCACGCTCGGCCTGCTTGGAACGTCCTGGGCGGCGGGCTTCGTCATCGGCTGCCTCGTGGCGCCGAAACTAGTACGGCGTGTCGGCCATGTGCGCGCCTTCTCCGGCTTCATCGCCATCATCGCCATTATCGCGCTCGTGAGCGGCATCATCATCGACCCCATCTGGTGGGTCGTTCTGCGCGCCGTCACCGGCTTCTCGACCGCCGGCACCTCGATGATCATTGAAAGCTGGCTGAACGAGCGGGCGAACAATGAGAGCCGTGGCGCGATCTTCTCGCTTTATATCGGTATCACCCTGCTCGGTGTCGTTGGTGGCCAGTTGATGATCCCACTGGAAGACGTGCGCACGCCGGTGCTCTTCATGGTCTGCGGCATTTTCTACTGCATCGCCATGCTGCCGACGACACTGTCGACCGCCGCTTCGCCGCAGCCACTGAAGGCGGTAAAGCTTGACCTGCCGGCGCTCTACCGCAATTCGCCCGTCTCCTTCCTGGGTATTCTGCTCGTCGGCATCGCTAACGGCGCTTACGGTACGCTCGGCGCAGTCTTCGGCGCGGGTGCTGGTCTCTCCGACACCTCGATTGCGGTGATGATGAGTGCCACCATCTTTGCCGGCGCCATCATGCAGCTCCCCGCCGGACGCCTCTCCGACCGCATCGACCGCCGCTATGTATTGGCCGCGATGTCTGCCATCGCAGCCCTTGCCGGTCTGCTGATCTTCCTGCTGCATCCCTCTTCGCCGGTTTTCCTGATCGGCCTTGTCATCCTCTACGGCGCCGTCGCCAACACGCTCTATCCAATCGCGGTCGCTCATGCGAACGACTTCGCCGCATCGGAAGATTTCGTGAAGGTTTCAGGCGGCCTGCTCCTGCTTTACGGCATCGGCACCGTCATCGGCCCGACAATTGGCGGCCCGGTCATGTCCATCATCAGTCCGCACGCGCTCTTCCTGGTAACGGCGCTTGCGCACCTTCTGGTCACCGCCTACGCCGTCATCAGAAGCCGCATCCGCGCCGCCGTTCCCGCAAGCGACCGCGACGCCTATACAACGATCCCGACGGCGACATCGCCAACGCTCACGCCGCAAAGCATGTCGCTTGCCGATCGCAGCTCTAGCAAGCCTCCCGAAAGCGGCGATCCTGCTGTAAAGTTCGGCTGACGAACGGCAGGTTTCAAAGGAGGAGCGACGATGAGCTTTATGGATGACGATAGGCCGCAGAAGAAGATCGCCCACGAGATCGGCTCCGATCTCTCCATGCTTTCGGTGGACGAGTTGAAGGCGCGCGTGGAACTCCTGAAAGCCGAGATCGAGCGGCTTGAAGCAGAGGCGGCCATGAAGGCTTCCGGCCGATTAGCCGCCGAAAACCTTTTCCGATCATAAGACTATAAAGAAGGAAACGTTGCTTCGAAATTACTTCTATTAAGTCTTAAAGTGAGACAACGTTGATAAAAAATTAAGCTTTATGAGATATTACTCATACCGTCCAGTTTCTTCTGGACCTCAGACAGTTTTCCAAGCGGTGAATTGGTCTGATTTTTCTCCCTGTTTTACCTTGAGAGCCGCTTTTGCGGCTCTTCTTTTTGCGCTGCCCTACTCCTTTCCACGAAACTGTGGAGATTAACCTTTTCTTAAGAAACGGCTTGCGCAATTAGGCTAAAGATACCATCTTGAAGTCATAAAGACCGGCTCCGGAAACTTTTCCGGGAAAACCGGCGTTACCTGCTAGTAGATGCGTGCAACAGGGATTCTTTAGATGTCGGAACTTGGATTGAACACAATCAGTTTTGCGGGCCGCGCTGCCGCATCATCGCAGTTCAAGACGCTGTATGCCGAGGGCATGTCGCTGGTCGAAGAGACCGCATCCTACCTCGACGGCCAAGGCCGCGCAGCATCCAAGGTGCTGCCGCGCATGGCTTCTGTCCTTTACGCGGCTGAATCGATGCGCCTGACAACCCGCCTCATGCAGATGGCCTCCTGGCTGTTGCTGCAGCGCGCCGTCAACAATGGCGAAATGTCCCGAGATCAGGTTCTGGCCGAGAAGAACAAGGTTCGCCTCGACGGGTTCAACGTCGACCGCAACGCTCCGGGCTGGGGCGACCTTCCGGAATCCTTCCGAGATCTCGTCGAACGTTCGCTCCGCCTGCAGAACCGCGTCGCCTTGCTTGACCGCGAAATCTATCGCCCGGCCGAAGCAGCAATCGTTCCTGACAACCAGAACAGCGTCCAGGCCCAGCTTTCCCTGCTGCAGACGGCCTTCGGCAACAACTGATCTGGCATCATCGAATTTCATGAAACCGGCTGCGGTAACGCGGCCGGTTTTTTGTTTGCTCAGAGGTACCACCCGGAAAACAAAAAGCCCGACATGAAGCCGGGCTTTTGAATAGTCCGCCAAGCGGAAGCGAATTAGAGGCCGAGGCCGCCGAAACGCTTGTTGAACTTCGAAACACGGCCGCCGCGGTCCATGAGCTGCTGGTTGCCGCCGGTCCAGGCCGGGTGCGACTTGGAGTCGATTTCGAGGTTCATGACAGCGCCTTCCGAACCCCAGGTCGAGCGGGTTTCGTACTCGGTGCCATCGGTCATGACTACCTTGATGACGTGGTAGTCGGGATGGATGCCTTCCTTCATGACAATCTTCCTGCGATGCCGGGGTTCAATTTGCCGCAGACAGTTGCGGGGAAAGAACCGATTGAATAAATGAAGCCGCAGTCGTGAAGGCTACGGCTTCCCATTAGGATGCGGTGCCTATACATGAAGGGCGCCGGGATAACAAGGGCCAAGGAGCCGCAATACGCGGTCTTTGAAGGCGATCGGAGACGATTTGGCAGAGCAGGCAGAGCTTGGGGAAAAGAAGTCGCGTTCGCTAAAGCCGCTCGGCAGGTTGACACCTTATGTGGCACGCTACCGCGGCATGGTCGCCGGCGCGCTGGTCGCGCTTGCGCTAGCGGCTGTCACCTCACTCGCCATACCGCTTGCCGTGCGCCGCATGATCGACCACGGCTTCACGCAGGCCGATGGCACCTTCATCAACAGCTATTTCGCCATGCTGATGGTCATGGCCATCGTGCTCGCCGTTGCCAGTGCGCTCCGCTACTACTTCGTTATCACCATCGGCGAGCGCATCGTTTCGGATCTGCGCCGCGATGTCTTCTCGCATGTCACGCGGCTGTCGCCCTCTTTCTTCGACGTCAACCAGTCGGGCGAGATCGTCTCGCGGCTGACGGCCGATACCACGCAGATCAAATCCGCTGTGGGCGCGACCGCTTCCGTGGCGCTTCGCAACCTGATCCTCTGTATCGGCGCGCTCGGCATGATGATCGTGACCTCGCCAAAGCTTTCCAGCCTCGTCATCGTCGCGATCCCGATCATCGTGTTTCCTCTGGTCGCTGGCGGCCGCTCGGTGCGCAAGCGCTCGCGCGCCGCGCAGGATACGCTGGCAGAGGCGTCCGCTTTCGCCAGTGAAACGATCGGCGCAACCCGCACTGTTCAGGCCTTCAACGCCGAAACTGCTGCGGCCGACCGCTATGGGTCGGCCGTCGAATCCGCCTACGAAGCTGCGCGCTCCGCCGTTTCATCGCGCGCTTTGCTGACGGGGATTGCCATCACCCTCATCTTTGGCAGCGTCGTCGCCATCCTCTGGTTTGGCGCGCATAGCGTTCTCGCCGGTACACTTTCGGCCGGTACGCTTGGCCAGTTCCTGCTCTATGCCGTCATCGCTGCCGGCTCACTCGGCGCTTTGTCCGAGGTCTGGGGCGAGCTTTCGCAAGCGGCAGGCGCAGCCGACCGGCTGACCGAACTCCTCGATGAGCTCTCGCCGATCGCCGCTCCCGCAAACCCGCAGGCACTCCCGTCGCCTGCCCAGGGCCGCGTGGAATTCAGTGGCGTACACTTCGCTTATCCGTCCCGTCCCGGCAAATCGGCGCTGCACGGCCTTGATTTCGCGGTCTTGCCGGGAGAAACGGTCGCGATCGTTGGCCCGTCCGGCGCCGGCAAGAGCACGGTCTTCTCGCTCCTGCTGCGCTTCTATGATCCGCAACAGGGCTGCGTGAAGATCGACGGCATCGACGCCCGCCAGGCAGATCCGGATGCCTTGCGCCAGCGCATCGCCATCGTGCCGCAAGATGTCACCATCTTCGCGGCCTCGATCCATGACAATATCGCCTTCGGCTTCCAGGGAGCGACGCGTGAGCAGGTTCGCGCGGCTGCAATCGCAGCGCAGGCCGACGAATTCATCAATCGGCTGGAAAAGGGTTACGACACTGAGGTCGGCGAACGCGGCGTGACGCTATCCGGTGGCCAGCGCCAACGTATTGCCATTGCCCGCGCGATCCTGAAGAACGCCCCGATCCTGCTTCTGGACGAAGCAACATCGGCACTTGACGCCGAGAGTGAAACGCTGGTGCAAAGAGCTCTTGACGGGTTGATGCAAGGCCGCACGACGCTGGTCATCGCTCACCGCCTCGCCACTGTTCTCAAGGCCGACCGCATTCTCGTCATGGATCAGGGCCGTGTGGTGGAGGAGGGCACACATCAGAGCCTGATCCGGCAGGGCGGCATCTATGCGAAGCTCGCCCGCCTTCAGTTCGATGCGGCCAACGAGGACGTGTTGGCAGCCGCCAAGTAAGCTGCCGCCGCGTCGCATCGCGGCTAAATCCGCCTCAACGCTTCGTCCAACAAAGCACTGCCCGATCCTCAACGCCGTGGCACCGTATGCTTGCCCTTTTTCGATAGCCCAATGCAACTGACGACGATTGATGCCCTGCACTTGAATTCTAATTAAGGTAGTGGAAAAGCTCACAATTCTGGGCTAGCCTCCGCAAGGCTGATGCACGATTTCAGCATACCAGGAGGGATCCATGTACAAATTTGAAATCTACAAGGACAAGGCCGGTGAATTCCGCTTCCGCTTCAAGGCATCCAACGGCGAGACCATGTTCTCGTCCGAGAGCTATAAGGCGAAGGCATCCGCAATGAACGCCATTGAATCCATCAAGAAGAATTCGCCCGGTGCGGAAGTGGTGGACCAGACCAAGGCGGACGCCTGACCGGAAGTGGAGGCGGCGTCAGTCGCCTCCTGCGCCTGCTTGTCGGCCTGTTGTCCTGCAGGCATCTTGTACCCCAACTTTTTTCGACATCGATGTCGAAATGACGACTGCTGAAACCTCATTGTTTCGGAACGGCCCGGAGCCGCGCCACCGGAGCATTGCAGACTTGGCGATTTCGGCCTTACATGCTGCTGCCCGGTAAAACGCCATCAGAGGATCAGGAGTTTCCGATGCAATACGCTCTTATCATCCGTGAATCCGCAGAAGACTTTTCCCGCCGCGGCGAACCCGCTTACCGCGACGGCTGGATCGCCTATACAAAGGCGCTGGTACAGGCCGGCGTCATGGCCGGCGGCGCCGGTCTGACTGCACCTGAGACCGGCACGATCGTGCGCCGCAAGGGCGATAATCATGACGTACAGGATGGTCCCTACCCGGAAGGCAAAGAATCGCTTGGTGGCTTCTACGTGATCGAGGTGCCGGATCTCGATACGGCCCTCGAGTGGGCGACACGCGTTCCCGTCTCCGAACAGGGCTCCGTTGAAGTACGGCCTCGGCTGCAAATGACGTGAGGCCGTCGTGACGTCAGATGCAGAGCGCGCGACCGAAAAGGTGGCGCGCCAGTCCTACGGCAGGCTTATCGCCTTTCTCGCCGCCCGCTCGGGAGATGTGCCTGCGGCAGAAGACGCCCTGTGCGACGCGCTGGCAGCTGCTCTACGAACGTGGCCCGAACGCGGCATTCCCGACAATCCCGAGGCCTGGCTGCTCACCGCCGCCCGCCGCAATCTCATACAGGCCGCCCGCCACAGGAATGTGCGCGACAATGCTCGCAGCATGGTCACGCTGGCTTTCGAGGAAGCCGAAGAGCGCATGAACGATATCGAAAACGCCGTCTTCCCGGATGAGCGGCTGAAACTGCTTTTTGCCTGCACGCACCCGGCAATCGATAAGTCCGTTCACACGCCGCTGATGCTTCAGACCGTGCTCGGCATCGACGCGAAAACCATGGCGCGAGCCTTCGTCGTTTCGCCCGAAGCCATGAGCCAGCGCCTAGTGCGGGCGAAGATGAAGATCCGCGATGCCGGCATCCCCTTTGCCGTTCCCGAACGGCACATGCTGCCAGAACGGCTGGCGGGCGTTCTTTCGGCGATCTACGCCGCTTATGGCTTAGGCTGGGATGGGCTTGACGGCGAGGAAGACGGTCGCACTGGCCTGACCGGCGAAGCCATCTGGCTTGGCCGTGTGCTCATGACGATTCTGCCTGAGGAACCGGAAGTCATGGGCCTGCTCTCGCTGATGCTTTACTGCGAGGCCAGAAGAAGTGCGCGGCGGAGTGCCGATGGCGCCTACATACCGCTTGAGGAGCAGGATACCGGCCGGTGGAATGAGATCATGATGGCCGAAGCCGATACGCTGCTGCGCAAGGCTGGTTCTTTCGATCGCTTCGGTCCGTTCCAATGCCAAGCGGCGATCCAGTCAGTGCACGCCACCCGCCGCCGGACAGGGATCACTGACTGGCGAGCTCTCGTCACTCTCTATCAGGCGCTGATCGCGATGAAACCGACGCTGGGCGCAAAGATCAGCCATGCCGCAGTCATCGGCAGGTCAGAGGGCGCCGTCCCCGCGCTCGCTCTATTGGACGATCTGGAGCAGCATGCCGTTGGCAGTTATCAACCTTATTGGGCGGTGCGCGCGCATCTGCTCTCGGAGCTCGGTGAAAGCGATGCCGGGGCGGAAGCTTACAGGATCGCGATCGGCCTGAGCGACAGCCCGGCCGTCAACAGCTTCCTCACCGGCAAATTGCAAGCGGTTATTTCTCGGTCAGCTTGAGTTCGATGCGACGGTTCGTAGCGCGCGCCTCCGGCGCATCGCCGGGCGCAATCGGCTGGAATTCGCCAAAACCTGCCGCCACGAGACGGTCGGCAGGCACGCCCTGGGCGATGAGGAACTTCACAACCGAAATCGCGCGGGCGGATGAGAGTTCCCAATTGTCGCGATAGCGGCCCGAGCCCGATAGAGCGACATTGTCGGTATGCCCGTCGACACGCAGCACCCAGTTGATCTCGGGCGGAATTTCCTTGGCGAGATCGAGCAAGGCTGTAGCAAGCTTTGCCATTTCCGCCTGGCCGTCTGGATTGAGATCGGCACCGCCGGATGGGAACAGCACTTCAGACTGGAAAACGAAGCGGTCGCCGACAACACGGATGTTCTCGCGATCGGAGAGGATCTCCCGCAGCCGGCCGAAGAAGTCCGACCTGTACCGATTAAGTTCCTGCACGCGCGCCGCCAGCGCCACGTTCAGGCGACGGCCGAGGTCGGCGATCTTGGCTTGCGAGGTCTGATCCTTTTCCTCGGAGGCTTGAAGCGCTGCCTCGACTGCGGCAATCTGGCTGCGCAGGGCGGCGATCTGCTGGTTAAGGAGTTCGACCTGGCTCAAGGCCCGGTCGCTTACCTGTTTCTGCTCATCGAGTTGCTGCGTCAGCGTCCCGATCTGCTGCTTTGCGGCATCCTGGCCACCCGCACCGGCGCTGAGCAGCGCCTGCAGGCGCGAACGCTCGCCCTCGGCACTTGCGAGCGAAGCCTGCAGGTTGGCGACGGAATCCTGAAGATCCTGATTGCTGCCTTTTTCCAGCGCCAGCAACTGCGTGAGCTCGTTGATCTGGCTGTTGAGGCGCGTCAGTACTTCGTCACGACCGCTGATCTCCCGGCTGAGAATGAACTGGCCGACGACGAAGACCGTGAGGATGAACATGATGGCGATAAGCAGCGTCGACAGGGCATCGACGAAGCCTGGCCAGTAATCCACCGCGCGTTGGTGGCGGCGGTTGCGAGCAAGAGGCATGGCTTACTTGCCCTCGCTCTTTTCGACCTGACCGGACACCCGCTCGCGCGCCTTCTCGCTGCCACGGTCCGGCACCCCAATACGCTCGGCTAACCGGTCGAGCGTGCGGCGCATGGCCTTTGCCTCGTCCTGCTGTACCTCGATCCAGTCGCGCAACATCTGCTGCTCGTTGCGCATATTCTTGACGAGGCCCTGGATGCCTTCGGCAAGGCTCGCCATGGCCGCGACCGACCGCTGGCTAGCCGGGCCGCCCTCTTCGGCAACCTTGCGCAGATATTCCGAAAGCGCCTTCATCTCTTCCGAGGAGCCGCCGGAGACCGCATCGAGCGCCGGCATCGGAACGTCCGAGCCGACATCGGTAACCGAGGAGAGCCAGTTTTCCAACTCCGTATAGAACCGGTTTTGCGCGCGGCCGGCCTGCAGATCAAGGAAGCCGAGGATCAGCGAGCCCGAAAGACCGAGCAGCGATGACGAGAAGGCCTGACCCATGCCGGAAAGTGGTGTCGCAAGCCCTTCCTTCAGCGTCGAGAGCACATCGCCCGTGCCGTTCGAGCCGGCATCGAGCGACTGGATGACGGAGCTGATCGATCCAATCGTGCCGATGAGACCCCAGAAGGTGCCGAGAAGGCCGAGGAAGACGAGAAGGCCAATGAGATAGCGGGAAACGTCGCGTGATTCGTCGAGCCGATTGGCAATCGAATCCAGAATGGAGCGCAACGCCGTCGTCGACAAAGCGACCCCGGACTTGCGGTTGCCGATTAGCGCCCGCATCGGTGCAAGCAGTCGCGGATTCCGGTTCACCTTGTCGGCGCTGCCTGCGGCGCGGAAGGAGTTGAACCAGCGCACTTCCGGGCGAAGCGACAGCACATGGTTGAAAACAAGAATGATTCCAACGGCAAGAACGCCGAGAATGAGGCCGTTAAGGCCCGGATTATGCATGAAGGCGGTCTGTGTCTGCCGGAACAGGATGGCCGCGATGAAGCCCACGATGATGAGGAACAGCAACATCGTCCAGAAGAACGACATGGGACTTGAGAGTTTGTAGGCGTAGCCGCTCGTGGTCTTCTCGGTCGAGCCGAACTCGGCCACATTCACATTTTCCATAGGTTCCTCGGCCTCCGGACTAATTGCAGCCGGAGACTAGATCAACATTGTGCCGAATTGAAGTATGCGCCGCCGAAAAGCGGGACTTTACAACAGCCTGTTGCTGGACCTTTTAGCGGGTCGGGACGGGGCGCTTGACGACGTCCATCAAGGCCTTGTGGATGTGCTCGTTGCCGGCGACAATCGCGCCCGTTTCCAGGATCGAGGTGCCGCCGTCCCAGTCGGTCGCAAAACCGCCTGCTTCGCGGATGAGCAGGATGCCGGCCGCCACGTCCCACGGCGACAGCGCCGTTTCCCAGAAGCCGTCGAAACGGCCGGCTGCCACATAGGCAAGATCGAGCGAGGCTGCACCCATGCGGCGGATGCCGGCGACTTCACCCATCACGTGGCGCAGTTCGACCAGGAACTTGCCGTGATTGCCGCGGCCGAGATGCGGCACGCCGCAGCCGATAACGCTGTCGGAGAGCACGCGGCGCGATGCGACACGCAGGCGCCGGTCGTTCAGGAATGCACCGCCTCCGCGCTCGGCAGTGTAGAGCTCGTCGGTCGCCGGGTTGAAGACCACGCCAGCCACGATCTCATTGTTGCGCTCGAGCGCGATCGAAACCGCAAAGGCTGGAATGCCGTGCAGAAAATTGGTCGTGCCGTCGAGCGGATCGACGATCCAGCGATGCGCGCCATCGGTGCCCTTGATCTCTTCGCTCTCCTCGCCAAGGAAACCATAGGTCGGGCGGGCCTTGAGAAGCTCTTCCTTCACGATCTTCTCGGCCTTGCGATCGGCATTGGAGACGAAGTCCCCCGGTCCCTTCACGGATACCTGCAGGTTCTGCACTTCCCCGAAATCACGCCCCAGCGATTTGCCTGCCTTGATGGCAGCCTGAACCATGACATTGAGAAGAGCAGAACGGGCCATGTGGGCATTTTCCTTGGATAACACGGGACACGCTGTCAGGGGCGGGATATGTCCCTGAACGCCGGAAGCGAAAGCGCTGCATAGATTGGCGGCCTCAAGACCACAAAATCAGGAAAATTTCAAGGGGAATGCCGTTTGGCAGGGCGAGACGGCGACGCGCATTCGCCGCCTTTCCATTTTTCAGTGTCCGAAATTCAAGACTTCTGCTGCGTGATCAGCACTTCGCGGGCGATCTGGTCGAGCGGCAGGATACGGTCCACGCCGCCCTTGGCAATAGCTTCCTTCGGCATGCCGAAAACGACAGAGGTCGCTTCGTCCTGTGCGACGGTATAAGCGCCGGCCTGGTGCATTTCCAGCATGCCGCGCGCTCCGTCATCCCCCATTCCCGTCATGATAATGCCCATCGCATTCGAGCCGGCAGAACGGGCAGCCGAACGAAAGAGCACGTCAACCGACGGGCGATGGCGGGAAACCAGCGGTCCCGGTTTGACCGACACATAATAACGCGCACCTTGACGTTCCAGCAGCATATGCTTGTCGCCAGGCGCGATCAGCACATGACCGCGCAATACCGGATCGCCGTCGGCCGCTTCTTTGACCTCAACCTCGCACAGGCCGTTGAGGCGCTTGGCGAATGCCGCAGTGAATTTCTCAGGCATGTGCTGGACGATCACCATGCCCGGCGCGTTGGCAGGCAGCGCCTCCAGAAACCCGCGCAGAGCCTCCGTCCCACCGGTCGAAGCGCCGACGCAGACGACCATTTCCGTCGTCTTCGCCATGGCCCGGCCGGTCGGCGGCGGCAGCATCGCATCGGCGGTCAGCTTCTTGGCGGGCCCCTCCGCCGAAGCCGAACGGACATTGCCCGCCGCACGGCGCATATTGGCAAGCCGTGCATACGAGGCGCTCTTGACTACTTCGCGAATACGCATCGCATCGTCGGTAAGACTGTCGGCGGCGCCGATCTTCGATTTCAAAATGACATCGACGGCACCAGCCTCCAGTGCCTGGATCAGCGTTTCCGAACCGGCCTCTGTGAGCGAAGAGCACATGACGACCGGGATCGGTCGCTGCGACATGAGCTTACGCAGGAAGGTGATGCCATCCATACGCGGCATCTCGACATCGAGAGTGATGACGTCGGGGATTTCTTCCTGAATCTTGCGCGCCGCCATGAACGGATCCGAGGCAACACCCATGATCTCGATGTCCGGGTCTTCTTCCAGAACCCGCGTCAGCGTCTGCCGCACACTGGCTGAATCGTCGATGATGAGGACGCGGACTTTTTTGGCCATGAGACCCTCTCAGATGCGCTGGAACACCGTATTCGAAACCTGCTTCAACGGAAGGTCGAAGCCAGTGATCGATTCGGAGTGGCCGATAAACATGTAACCGCCCTTGGCCAGGCATTCGCAAAGACGGTTGAGAACACCTGCCTGCGTCTGTTTGTCGAAGTAGATCAGCACGTTTCGGCAAAAAATGAGATGCATCGGGTCGCCGACCGGATATTTCTCGTCCATCAGATTCATACGGGCAAAGCCGACACGGCTGCGCAGCTTCGGCGAAATGCGAACCTCGCGCCGGCCGTGCTGCTTGGCAACCATGACATATTTCTTCTGCAGGTCGTACGGCACGGGAGCGACCAGATCCTCGGCGTAAATGCCCTTGCGCGCAGTCTGAAGCACATCGGTGGAGAGATCGGTTGCGAGTACATTATAGGATACGTCATTACGCCCCTCGACGAACTCGTTGAGCACCATTGCCATCGTGTAGGGCTCGGCACCCGTCGAGCACGCCGAACTCCATGTGCGAATCGTCCGCACACCGCAGTCGGCGAGGGCAGGAAGGGCAACCATCTGCATATATTCGAAATGCTTGGCTTCCCGGAAAAAGTCGGTTTTGTTGGTTGTCACGACATCGATGAGGTAGACGGTTTCCTGATCGAGACCACCCTCATTAAAAAGGAAATCGCAATAGTCGTCAAAGCTTGAGTGACGTGTGGCACGCAGACGCCGGCGCAGACGTCCCTCCAGCATCGTCAGCTTCGTCGGCGGCATCTTGATGCCGCTATAGTTGTAGATGAACCGGGCAAGCTTATCGAAATTACGCTTGCTGATCCTGTCGCCCGGCAATTGGGTTTCTACCGCTGCCATACTCATAACGCGCAATGCTCCGGATAGGTATTCAGGGCCTCAGGCGGCCGGTTGCAGAACAGAGGCATCTTCCCGCGACAGAAGCCGGGCAAGATCGACGATGACGACGAAGCCGTTCTCGCGGCGCACGACGCCAGCGATGTAATCCGACCGCCAGCGTATGCCGATATCGGGTGCGGACTCGATCTGATCGCGGCGGAATGGCGTCACCTCGAAAACGCGGTCGGCAACGAGGCCGAGCGTCAGAACGCGATTTTCCAGGGGAACGTCGAGAACCAGAACCCGCGTATGGGGTGTCGGCACCGTCTTCGACATGCCGAGCTTCAGACGCAGGTCGATCGTCGGAACGCCCTGGCCGCGCACGTCGCGCAGGCCGAGCAGATAGTCGGGACCATTCGGAATCTTGAAGGCTTCCGCATAGTCGAGGATTTCGCGCACCACCTCCACCGGAACGGCGAAGATCTCTTCGCCCAGGCTGAAGGTCACGAATTGAGCTTCCAGAGATGTTGTTGCCATATCGAGCGCTTTCGTTGGATTCGGGCGCCCCATTATCGGGGACGCCTGTTAATATATTGGAAGGACCTGATACTCAGGCGCTTTCCTTGAATTCGGCGTCCCCGTCGTCTGGGCCGCCCATCGACATATCGAGGGCAAAGCCCTTGGCGCGTGCCTGCTGGGCTGCGACCGTATTGGCAGCCGCAGTCTTCTTGGCAACCGGCTTGCGGCCTCCGGTCGGAAGAGGCGTGCGGACGCTGACTTTGGCAGCCGGGGCGCGGGACAGGCGGTTGCCGGCCATGTCCACCTTGAAGAAGGCGATCGAGGCTTGCAGTTCTTCAGCTTGTGTGGCGAGCTCTTCGGAGGTTGCAGACATCTCTTCGGAGGCGCCGGCATTCTGCTGCGTCACCTTGTCGAGCTGCTGGATCGCCTCGTTGATCTGGGCTGCACCGATATCCTGCTCGCGGCAGGCCGCGCTAATCTCAGAGACCAGTTCGGCCGTCTTGCGGATGTCGGGAACCAGGCGGCCAAGCATGTCGCCAGCCTCCTGCGCCGCCTTTACCGTATCCCCGGACATCGCACTGATTTCAGCGGCTGCCGACTGGCTGCGTTCTGCAAGCTTGCGCACTTCCGAGGCGACGACCGCAAAACCCTTGCCGTGTTCACCGGCACGCGCGGCTTCGACGGCGGCATTCAGGGCGAGCAGGTCGGTCTGGCGGGCGATTTCCTGGACGATGCCGATCTTCTCAGCGATCGTACGCATGGCCTGGACAGCGCGCGAGACCGCCTCACCCGAAACTTCAGCGTCCTTGGCCGACTGACGGGCGATTTTCTCCGTCTGGGCGGCGTTGTCGGCATTCTGCTTAATGTTGGAAGCCATCTCTTCCATCGAAGCGGAAGCCTCCTCAGCCGAAGCTGCCTGTTCGGTTGCGCCCTGCGAAACCTGTTCCGAGCTGGCAGACAGTTCCTGGCTGCCCGAAGAGACGTTTTCAGCTGCGGCAATCGCATCGGCGACGACACCACGCAGGCGCTCCACCATCTGCTCCAGAGCAATGCCCAACGTATCCTTTTCCGAAAGCGGCTTCGGAGAGACGGTCAGGTCGCCATTCGAGATCTGGTTGGCGATCTGTGCCGTGTTGCGGAGATTGCCGGTCATGACGTTGATCGTATCGACCAGATCCCTGATTTCGTCGTTGCTCTTGATCTCGATCTTCTGGTTCAAATCGCCGATGGCGACGGCGTTGGCAACGTTCATGATCTTGCCTAGACCGCTGTTGATACCGAGTGCAATCCACAGCGCAGCAGCGAAAGCGATGAGGGAAGCCCCGATAGCTAGGCCGATCAGCAGGTTTCTGGTGTTGCCGTAGAGGAGTTCGGTGTCGTCGTCGGCCTGGGTCATCGACTTCTGCTGAAGCGCGACGAGCGTCTTAAAGACGTCCTCCAGTTCCGCCACGATGGCGCGAACCTCTCCGCCGGAGTAAGCCGTCGCCGCTGCTCTGTCGCCACTGTCCTGGATGGAGGCAACTTTATTAGAACCTTCCACGAAGCGTTTGCTGAGCTCCACCAGCCTGTCCCAAGTGGGTTTGCCGTCAGCCGTTGCGAGCTGTTGGCCGCCTGTCGCGAATGTGAGCATTTCGTCCATGCTCTTCGCCGACTTTTCGTAGTTCTTCTTGGCCGTGTCGGGATCCATTTCCAAGAGGGCGTTCTTTTGCCACCTGATGGCATCGAGCTCGGCAGCTTTTGCTTCCAGAGCCAGTTCCAGGCTTTTTGCAGGGCCCGCGATCAGATTGCCGACAGAGTCGTTCAGCGAGCTGAGGCTGATAATTCCATAAACTGCGCTGCCCACCAGCAACAGTATGACGAAGCCGAACGCGGCCGCGAGCTTGAGCTTGATCGTGATACGCATCGCAATACCCCTATTTGAAAGCGACGTAATAAACGTGGACCGATGGTTCCGGTTGCTGCGTCATGCAGCAAGAAATCCGGTAGGCGTAGACAGGTCGCACAAAGGTTTTGCGGCCTTGCATTCGGCGTTCCCGGTCGCCGGAGGCTTGTGTCAGAGGCCGCACATGCGCAGCCCCTGACGGGATAAGCGCTCAGGCGCTTTCCTTGAATTCGGCGTCCCCGTCGTCTGGGCCGCCCATCGACATATCGAGGGCAAAGCCCTTGGCGCGTGCCTGCTGGGCTGCGACCGTATTGGCAGCCGCAGTCTTCTTGGCAACCGGCTTGCGGCCTCCGGTCGGAAGAGGCGTGCGGACGCTGACTTTGGCAGCCGGGGCGCGGGACAGGCGGTTGCCGGCCATGTCCACCTTGAAGAAGGCGATCGAGGCTTGCAGTTCTTCAGCTTGTGTGGCGAGCTCTTCGGAGGTTGCAGACATCTCTTCGGAGGCGCCGGCATTCTGCTGCGTCACCTTGTCGAGCTGCTGGATCGCCTCGTTGATCTGGGCTGCACCGATATCCTGCTCGCGGCAGGCCGCGCTAATCTCAGAGACCAGTTCGGCCGTCTTGCGGATGTCGGGAACCAGGCGGCCAAGCATGTCGCCAGCCTCCTGCGCCGCCTTTACCGTATCCCCGGACATCGCACTGATTTCAGCGGCTGCCGACTGGCTGCGTTCTGCAAGCTTGCGCACTTCCGAGGCGACGACCGCAAAACCCTTGCCGTGTTCACCGGCACGCGCGGCTTCGACGGCGGCATTCAGGGCGAGCAGGTCGGTCTGGCGGGCGATTTCCTGGACGATGCCGATCTTCTCAGCGATCGTACGCATGGCCTGGACAGCGCGCGAGACCGCCTCACCCGAAACTTCAGCGTCCTTGGCCGACTGACGGGCGATTTTCTCCGTCTGGGCGGCGTTGTCGGCATTCTGCTTGATGTTGGAAGCCATCTCTTCCATCGAAGCGGAAGCCTCCTCAGCCGAAGCTGCCTGTTCGGTTGCGCCCTGCGAGACCTGTTCCGAGCTGGCCGACAGTTCCTGGCTGCCCGAAGAGACATTCTCCGCAGCGGCAATCGCATCAGCGACGACACCACGCAGGCGCTCCACCATCTGCTCCAGAGCAATGCCCAACGTATCCTTTTCCGAAAGCGGCTTCGGAGACACCGTCAGGTCGCCGTTCGAGATCTGGTTGGCCACTTCGGCAGTTGTGCGCAGGTTCGTCACCATGCTGCGCATCGCGATGCCGAGAACGTCCCTGTCCGACAGGGGCTTCGCATCGACGGACAGGTCGCCCATGGCGATCTTGTCGGCGAGTTCTGCCGTATTCTTCAGATTGGCGGTCATGACGTTGACCGTATCGATCAAATCCTTGATCTCATCATTCGTCTTGACGGCGACATTCTGATCGAGATCGCCGATCGAAACGGCCTTGGCTACCATCGCAATCTTCTTCAGGCCGCCGTTGATGCCGAGCGTGATCCAGAGAGCCGCGCCGATCGCGATTAACACGGCGATTCCGGAGGCGGTGCCGAGGATCAGCTTGGTGGAATTATAGAGATCGTCGTTGGCCTGATTGGTGGCCTTCATGCCTTTGCGCTGGATGTCGACGAGCGCCGCAATCGCTTCACCCATATCGTTTGTCATCCCACGCAGTTCGCCAAGCGAGAGAGCCTGCGCACTGGCCTGATCGCCCTTTGCGTCGAGCTGCTGCAGTTCGGCGGATTTCTCGCGGAATTTCGCGCCGATGGCCTGCAGCTTTTCCCAATAGGGCTTGCCTTCGGGCGAAGCGATCGCATGCCCCTGATTTACGGCTTCGATCATGGTCTGCAGATTCTGATCGGCTTCCTTGTAGAAACCGTCGGTCGTCTGCGGATCGGTCGAAAGCAGAGCATTCTTCTGAGCACGGATAGCATTGACTTCGGCCACATTGGCCGTAAGCGCGAGTTCGAGACGGCGCACGGGGCCGTCGATCATTGCAGCACTGGCGTCGTTCAGAGTACCGAGACTCATGCTGCCGTAAGCGGCAACGCCAACCAGCAAAAGGGTCATCAGGCCGAAAGCAAGGCCCAGTTTCAGTTTGATCGTGAAGCGCATTTGAATACTTCCCTTGAAGTAAGTCGACAGAACTGGGCATCGCGTGACGTCCGGGCATGGACCGTCATTCCGCCGCTCACGGCGGCATGCATGCAGAATTATTCGATTGCTGGAGATCATCGTCGCTTGTTCCGCATGCCCGTCGTCACGGACCCTGCCGGAGCTCACGATCGGCCTTTTAAAACCGCAGCGCGTCTGACTGCGGAAAATCCCGCCTTTCGGAAGGAAGCTTGATGTTCTGCCTCCTGCTGAAGCCTATAGGCGGAGATCTGCCGATCGATACCAGCGCATACACACGCTGGGCATTTCCTGAAGCCGCGGGCCACAGGTCCGCGGTAGCTCTCGTATCTGCGAAGCGCTCAGGCGCTTTCGCGGAAATCGTCGTCACCGGCGTCCGGACCGCCCATCGACATATCCAGGGCAAAGCCCTTGGCGCGTGCCTGCTGGGCGGAAACCGTATGGCCGTGATTGGGGTTATGCGTCGCTGGAGAGGGCTTCCGCGAAGCGGTAGCCGGGGCCTTGACCACCTTGGCAACCGCTTTCGACGCTGTCTTCTTTACGCCAGCGCGTGTCACGCCGGCCGCATCGACCTTGAAGAAGGCGATCGAAGCCTGCAGTTCCTCGGCCTGAGCGGCAAGCTCTTCCGAAGTAGCCGACATTTCTTCCGAAGCCCCGGCATTCTGCTGAGTCACCTTGTCAAGCTGTTGGATGGCCTCATTGATCTGCGAGGCTCCGATATCCTGCTCGCGGCAGGCGGCGCTAATCTCGGAGACCAGTTCGGCAGTCTTGCGGATGTCAGGAACCAAACGGCCAAGCATTTCGCCGGCATCACGGGCGGCCTTGACGGTGTCGCTCGACATGGAGGAGATCTCTGCGGCTGCCGACTGGCTGCGTTCCGCCAGCTTGCGGACTTCGGAAGCCACAACCGCAAAGCCCTTACCGTGCTCGCCGGCGCGCGCGGCTTCGACAGCAGCGTTCAGAGCGAGCAGGTCAGTCTGGCGGGCGATTTCCTGTACGATGCCGATCTTCTCGGCAATCGTGCGCATCGCGTCGACAGCACGGTTGACGGCGTCCCCGGAAGCTTCCGCATCCTTGGCGGACTGGCGGGCGATCTTCTCGGTCTGGGCGGCATTGTCGGCATTCTGCTTGATGTTCGCCGCCATCTGCTCCATCGAAGCGGAGGCCTCTTCAGCCGAAGCCGCCTGTTCGGTCGCGCCCTGTGAGACCTGCTCGGAACTAGCCGAGAGTTCCTGGCTGCCCGACGAAACATTATCGGCGGCAGACAAGGCATCGGCGACGACGCCGCGCAGGCGTTCGATCATGACATTGACGTTGCCAAGCAATTCGCCGATTTCGTCATGCGCCGTGATTTCCGCCATCTTCGTCAGGTCGCCTTCGGCAACTTCGCGGACAACGGTGTTGGCGCGGCTGAGACCCTTGCTGATGGTGTTAGCGATCCAGAAGGCAGTGAGGCCGGCAATTAACAAAGCTACGGCGGCAACTGCAATCATCGTCGTGCGCGTCGTGGCATACTGCTGATCGGCACCGTCATCGGCATCCTTCATACGCTGCTTCTCGAGCGCCAGAATTTCATCGAGTGTAGCATCAATCTCGTTGGCTGCCTGACGCGCCGTGGTAACCGAGATATTGTTGGCGCCGTCCAGATTGCCGTCCTTGATGAAAGTTCGGATCTGGTCGTCGGCCTGATTGAATGCCTTGGAGAGTTCGGCAACACGTTCCCAACGCGCCTTGCCTTGCTCGGTCGCAAGCTTCGTCACGGCAGCGAATGCATCGGCGAAATCCTTGCGAGCCTTGTTGCCCTTTTCGATCGCACCGGAAGCGTCGTCGACATTGCGTGCGGTCAGGAGGTTCTTCTGCTGACGGATGGCTTCGAGCTGGGCGATGCTGATCTGCTGTGCCAGGTCGAGGCGCGCCGCAGGACCGGCAAGAAGATTGCCGATCGCATCGTTCAGCGAGCCCAGGCTGAAGATGCCGTAGGCAGCCGTGCCCATGAGCATGAGAATGATAAAGGTGAACGCAGTCACCAGCTTTGTCTTGATCGTCAATCGCATCGTCTTAACCCCTCGATGATCGCCCCCGGCTAGTTGACGGCCCCCGCCGTCTCATGCCTCGATGAAAAAATTGCCTGCAAATTCGGGAGGATGATGAACTCGCCCCCCCTTTTGACCAGGCAGTTGATGTAGTCGGCGCGCCAGCGCATGCCGACGCTCGGCGGCGGTTCGCTGGCGCTCTTCGTCAGCGTCGTCACCTCGTTCACCTTGTCGGTCCGCATGCCCACGAGTGTCTGCTCCCCCTGCAGATCGACCTCGATGACAATGATGCGGCTGTCGATTGTCGCTTCCGAAGCTTCCATCCCGAATGCGAGGCGAAGATCGGCAAGCGGAATGACTTTGCCCCGGAAGTTGATGACGCTGGCGACGAAAGGCTGTGCGCCAGGAACCGCGGTCTCCGGAAGCAGATCCAGGATTTCCTGGACGATGACCGCTTCCAGCGCAAAAGTCTCACCGTTGAGATCGAAAGTGAGGACTTCGACTTCTTCGGCATAATTCCAGTGATGGTCCATTTTTTCGGCTGTTGCTGCTGTGCTCATCCTGCCACGCGCAATTGCGCCTCCTGTTGCTGACCCGCGGCAACGAGGTGCCCGACGTCAAGAATGAGGGCGACGCTGCCGTCGCCGAGAATGGTGGCGCCAGAGAAGGTCGCCACGTCGTTATGCAGTTTCGACATCGACTTGATGACCGTCTGGTGGTCGCCGATGATCTGGTCGACGACGAGGCCGACACGTTCGGTGCCCGTCGAGATGACGACCACCTTCTGATGCACGTCCGGCTTGGTGCCGGTGCGGAAGAGATCGCGAAGCCTCAGGAACGGCACCAGGCTGTCGCGCAGCGAGATGAAGCTGCGTCCACGCGAGCGGAGGTCTTCCTCCAGCGACAGTTCGAGGCATTCCTCGACCGCCGAGAGCGGGATGACGTAACGGCCGGACCCGACACGAACCAGCAGGCCATCGATGATGGCGAGCGTCAGCGGAATGCGGAGAGAGACTTCCGAGCCCTGCCCCGGCAGGCTGACGATCTCGATGGCGCCACGCAGAGCGTCGACCGTCTTCTTCACGACGTCCATTCCGACGCCGCGGCCGGAGAGATTGGTGATCTGCGCGGCCGTCGAGAAGCCCGGCGCGAAGATAAGCTGGAGCAGTTCCTGATCGGAAAGCGGCTGGCCGGGCGCGATGAGGCCTGAAGATTCCGCCTTGGCGCGGACCCGCTCGCGGTTGATGCCACGGCCATCGTCCGTGATGGAGATGATGACTTCGCCACCGGACTGGCGGGCCGACAGCGTCACGGTGCCGGCTTCCGTCTTGCCAGCGCCAAGGCGTTCGGCTGGCGGCTCGAGGCCATGGTCGATCGAGTTGCGGACCAGATGGACAAGCGGATCAGCAAGACGCTCGATGACGGTTTTGTCCACTTCGGTCGTTTCGCCCTCGGTGACGAGTTCGATGACCTTTCCGGTTTCGCGGGCGAGGTCGTGTACGAGGCGGCGGAAGCGCGAGAAGAGCGTTCCGACCGGCACCATGCGCAACACCATCATCGTGTCGCGCAGCTCACCGGAGAGACGTTCGATTTCTTCCGAAACCGAGCGCAAGGCAATATCCGAACTGGAGCTCGCCAGCTGGCTGAGGCGCGACTGGGCTATAACGAGCTCGCCGACGCGATCCATTAGCTCGTCGAGACGCTCTGCCGGAACTCGGACGTTTTCCTGCGCCTTTGCCTGGGGTGCTGCCTGGGCGGGTGCTTGTGCTTCGCGCTTTACCGGAACGGCCTCGACCGGGCGGAACTCCGGCGCAGCAGCGGGCGCTGTTGCGACGGCGACTGGAGCGGCGGGAACCGGAATAACGGGAGCGGTCTCGTTCTTTGCCTCTGCTACGCCCGCCTGCAGACCCGCGATTTCCTGAACGTCGAGTTCCATATCGTCCAGGACGAAGATGAAGACGTCGTCGATGGCGGACCGATCCTGCTCGCTCGTCAGAACAACTTCCCAGGAAACATAGAGCTCGGTGGGAATCAGATCGTTGAGCGGCGGAATGCCTGATGTGTTTGCACGAACTGTACATTCTCCGAGATCACGCAGTTCATCGAGAAGCCCGAGCGGGTTGGTGCCGTTGGCCATGGCATTTGCCGGCAGGCTGAAGCGGATACGCCAGGTCGTCGTCTTCTTGGCAGGAGCGGCCGGAGCGACAGCGGATGCTGCAGCGACAGGCGCGGCGGCCTCATTGGCCTCCGCCTTGCCGCCGACGGCGGCCTGAAGTTGGGTAAGCAGCTTCTGACCGGCATCGCCATGATCGGCATCGGGCTGTTCGACCAGCGCTCGCATGTGATCCTGAGCAGCAAGAACGGCGGCGACCAGCTCGGCGGTCGCGGAAACCTCGCCTTTGCGGACGCGGTCGAAGGCCGTTTCGCAGTGATGTGTGAAAGCGGCAAGAGCCTCGAAGCCAAACATCGCACCCGAGCCCTTCAGCGTGTGAAGGCCGCGGAACACGGCATCGACGAGATCCTTGTTTTCAAGGTCGTGGTTGAGGTCGAGAAGGCCCGCTTCGATGGCCTCAAGGCATTCGGCCGCTTCGGTACGGAAGACTGCGACTGGATCAAGCGAGCTCATCTGCCAAGAACCTTCTTCACGATCTTAACGAGATTTTCCGGATCGAACGGTTTGGTGAGCCAGCCGGTGGCACCAGCAGCCTTGGCGCGCGCCTTGAGGTCGGCATCGGATTCCGTCGTCAGGAAGATGATCGGCACACCGGCCTGGGCGGGCAGCTTCCGCAGTTCTTCTATCATCGTCAGCCCGTCCATAACCGGCATGTTGAGGTCGGTGACGATCAGGTCGAAATTGCCACTCTTGGCAGTTGCCAGACCCTCGGCGCCATTGACGGCTTCGGTGACGGTGTAGCCTGCATTGGTCAGCGTGACCTTGGTGGTCAGCCGGATGCTGGCGGAATCGTCGACGGTCAGGATGTTTGCGCTCATAACGTCACCTCTTTATGCAACCAGAACTTCTGGTCCTCTTGATCGAAGGCTTCCACAAATCCGGCGCGCTCAAGAACCTTGAGAAGCGAACCGCCAGCCGGAGTTGAAAGGGTAAAAGTCTTGCCTTCTGCCTTGGCCTGACGGCGGGCCGCTTCGATGAGCTGAAGAAAGCTGAGATCCGCTTCCACGTTTTCAGGAAGACTTATAATAATTGTATTATTATCACGAAATCGACCAATAATTTTCGTATATACTTCTGATGCATTCCGAATGCTCAGCATTTCCGGAAGAGATATAGATTCGCAATATTGTGTCTGAGTATCCAATGCAGCCTCCATGGTCGGAGAAATACTTAGCGACCCTAAAAGGACTCTCATGACAGGCTTAACACCGCGTAAACAGCGGTTGTAGGAAAGTGCAATTACAGCGAGTCTGGACTCCCTGAATTTTCATCGGGGATAATTTATAATGACGCTTTCTCATATTATAAAATGACGTGAAAAAACAATGTGATACCTGATATATGATGCCTAGCTTATAAAATCTTGCCGAATAGTTTGATGGGTTGTTAATCACAACGTTTACGAGTCTGCGCCGTTTACCTGCCGTTTCCATCCTGCGCGTAAAAATAGAGTCAAATTGCCTGTGTTTATAAGTAAAGGTACAAAAGTGACAAACGCGACGGCATCGGCACAGACTGCTTTTTTGGCATCGGATTCGGATATCAGCCAGACTTTGGAATCGGCGCGTACCCAGGTCGAGGAACGCTTTCTCGAAGGTGGCACTGTCCTGTTGTCTGTGATGGATGTCCTCAATCGTCTGTTGTCGTCGCTCGACCAGATCACCAAGGCGCTCGACAACAATAAGGCGAGTGACACCAGCGCCGATCTCAATGCAACCGTCCGGAATCTCATCGAGCTTCCTAGCGCTGAGGAAAACCGCCAGCAGGCGCTGGCGGCGCTTGCCCATACCGGTTCGGAACTGCATCGGCACGTTGCTGACATGCAGGAGACGATGCGTTACCTGCGCACCTTTGCGGTCACGGTGAAGATAACGGGCGCCGGCCTCCCCGAATTCGCCGGTTTCGCTCAAGAGATCCTCGAACGCATCTATTCCGGGACCGACGAAGTCAATCGCTTCGCCACCCATCTCGACAGCCTGCAGAAAGAGGTCAAGCTCGCCCTCTGCGTCGGCAATAATCTGGCGAAGAACTATGCCGATACCGTTCCCGCCGTTGCCAGGGCACTCCAGGACGATGCGAAGAAGATTGCCGATCACCGCCAGAATCTCGCCGTGATCGCCCGCGACGTCGCCGCCATTGCCCGTGGCGTACAGGGCAAGGTCGCGTCCACGCTTTCAGCGCTGCAGGTCGGCGATATCACCCGTCAGCGCATCGAGCATGTGCAGAGCACTTTTTCGATGCTAGAGGATTTCCTTGCAGGCGAGGATGGCGCAAAACTTGATGCAGATGCGCGCAAGCGCCTGCAGAACGTTATTCACCATCTGACGGCTGCTCAGATGGCGGAGATGTGCACGGACTTCCAGCGGGATTCCCGCAATGTCGTGCAGACGATCGCGAGCTTCAGCCAGGATACGCAGGAAATTCTGAGCTTGCGCGACAAGATGAGCGGTCAAAGCGATGGCAACGGCGGCAATTTCATGCGCGCGCTGGAATCCAGCGTCTCGGCTGCCCAGGAGATCGTCAAACAAGTTGATGCCGCAAGCCGTCAGGCCGATCAGGTCAGCCAGTCGACGCTCGGTACAGCCGCGACCCTTCTGCGCTCTATCGAGACGATCCGCTCGGTCAAGACCGATATCCACTATATGGCACTGAATACCAATCTGCGCTGCAGCCGTCTTGGAGAAGAGGGCAAGTCGATCAACGTTGTCACCGCCGAATTGCGCATCTTTGCCGGCAAGCTTGACGATTCAGCCGATGCCATCGTCAACGGCCTTCCAGCGCTCGAAGCCTCGGCAGGACGCGTCGCTCCTGCCGGCAGTGCCACGAATGGCGGCCTTGCCGAAAGCCTCACGTCGGCCGTCGGCACGATCCGCGCTGCGGCCAACCTGATGGAAGATGGGCTCAAGGTGCTTGCCGAACACGGCCGCGAGGTCTCGGCGAAGATCAGCCTGCTGATCGGCAAGCTCGATTTCCAACATGATCTCGGCGATGCGCTCGCCCGTTGCGCCGATGT
The DNA here is from genome assembly GCF_014195325.1 of Rhizobium sp. BK650. Classification (GTDB taxonomy): domain Bacteria; phylum Pseudomonadota; class Alphaproteobacteria; order Rhizobiales; family Rhizobiaceae; genus Rhizobium. The sequence continues at coordinate 128,476 of NZ_JACIBK010000006.1, forward strand.
CCTGGAAACCGTTGCCGGCGACCAGATCGCCGATATTTCCGACATTGCCGTGGCGATCGCCCCGCTCGACCGCAAGATCTTCAAGCTCTACACCATGGTACAGGAACGCAATGTGCACCGCGACATCATTCCCGCTGCCGAGGAAATTGTTGCAACGGCCCCAGCAGAGTCCGCCAAGGTTCAGAGCGACGAGGATCTTTTCGAAGATGCTCTATTCTGAGAACCTACGGTCTAGTTGATGCGGCGAAACTTGTTCGCCGCCTCGATTGCCGCCTTCTGCTGACTATCCTCGATGCCAAGGTAGAAATCCTCGAGCGACGGGTCGCTCAGTCCGGCTCGCCGCGAAAGCACATACCATTTCGCAGCCTCAATCGGATCGGGCGGTGTGCCGATCGCATTGATGTAAAGATGCGCGAGCTTGTTCTGCGCAACGACATTGCCGCGGTTGGCGGCAAGCTTCAGCCATTCGAAGCCATGCACATAATCCTTCGGACCGCCGACGCCATTGACCAGCCAGATGCCCATATCGAGCTGGGCCGTATCGAAGCCCGCGCGCGCCGCGCGCGCCATCCATTCGCGAGCCAGCCGTTTCTTTTCCTCTGGAATGTCCGGCACCTGCTGATAGATCTGCGCCACTGCATATTGCGCGTCTGCGACGCCCTGCTCCGCCGCCTTTTCATAATAAGGCAAGGCTAGCTTCAGCCCCTTGTCACCCGGATTGTCGGCTACGAGCGTCTGCGCCCAGTTGAACTCCGCAGAGGAATTCCCCCCATCGGCCGCCTTGCGCATATATTCGTCGGCCTTTGCCTTGTCGCGCTTAACGTTGTTGCCCTCCATGAGGAGCAATGCATATTTGAACATCGCCGCCGGATCGCCGCCCTCCGCCGCCTTGCCATACCAGAAGGCGGCATTCTTCATGTCCCGCTTGACACCGAGGCCCTGCGACAGGATTTCGGCGATCAGCGTTTGCGCTGACGGATCGCCGAGCTGCGCCCGCGGAAGCGCCTTGTCCATTGCAGTCAGATAATAACCGCGCTGATAGGCACCGAACGCCTCATCGACCGTACCCTTGTATTCCTTTTCAGGCGGCAGGTCGGGCAGTTTCGCACCCATGCGGTCGAAAACCCCGACACCGTCAGACGGCACGGTGCCGCTCTCCGGCTGCGGCCGATCGGTCCGGAACGTCTGACTGGGGGTTGTAGAGGGTGCGGTAATCGCGTCGCTCGCCTGCGCCAGCGCAAACTCCGGTGCCCCCGCAAGCAGGGTGGCCATGCAAAGGAGAGCGCATCTCGAAAAGCGGACAGGGATCGGCATCAGCGCGATATCAAACCTCAAACCGTGGCGCTTTTTCGTCAAGCAAGGCATTGATCTGGGCGATGATCGAGGGTGCCTGTGCCGGCTCAGCAAACACGCCCATGCGCATCGCGACGAACTCCGCACCGGTCTCGGCAACGGCAAGTGCGGAAACAGGATCGGTGCCGCCCATGACGATACATGGAATCTCGATCATCGAGGCCCACCATTCCGCAAGCGCGAGGTTTTTCGGATGCGCCTCCGGCTTGATGTCGCCGTCGAGCTTGCCGAAGAAGATATAGTCCGGCCGCTCCTCGCCGACCTCAAGCGCCGTGTGCCGGTCAGCCGCGTTACCGCCACCGACGATAAGCTTGTCCGCATAACGATCGATCGCATCGGCAATCTCGGTCGCCGGGCCGGTGATATGCAGGCCATCGGCCTTCGAACGGCCGACGACGCGGCTGTCGCCGGCAATCAGCGCCGCAGCACCGGCGGCCTGAATGATGGGCACCAGCTTTTCGGCATGTTTCTGAAAGCCGCCTTCATCCAGACCGTATTGCGGCAGAATGACAGATGCGACATCGCCGCCTTTCAACGCATCGGCAACGATCTTTGCCCGCTCATCGACATCGGCGATATCGGGCAGAACGAGAACAAGACGGCAGCGGTTTTCCGGTTCGGTCATGAAGTCTTTCCATCTGTGGCGGTTTTTCCCGCTCTATGGCGGATCCGCACTCGTTTTGAGTGAGTAATTCCGATAGAGGGGGCTTGCAAGGGGAGGAACTTCAAAAGCATGCCGTTAGATTTGACATTCTATTACGCCGCAGTCCCCGCGGTCATCCTCGTCGGGCTTGCCAAAGGCGGAATGGGCGACGCTTTGTCGCTGATCGGCCTTCCTTTTCTCGCTCTCGTCGTCGCACCCGTAGAAGCCGCCGCAATTCTGCTGCCCATCCTTGTCTTCATGGACATGATATCGCTGGTGATCTGGCGCCAGCACGGCGACTGGACGACGCTGAAGGTCATGTTGCCGGGCGCTATTCTCGGCATTGCCTTCGGCTGGGCCACCTCCGCTCTCGTGCCGGGCAGTATGCTGCGCATTCTCATCGGCGCCGTTACCATCGCCTTCTGCCTGCGCTATTTCTGGAACAATTTTGGCCCTGGCAGGGGAAAGATCGTCCCGCCGCGGCCCCAGCGCCCGGTTCTGGCGAGCCTCTGGAGCACGTTTTCCGGCTACGGGAGCTTCGTCGCTCATGCAGGTGGCGCACCCTTCCAGATTTACGCCCTGCCGCTCAAGCTGCCGCCACGCGAATTCACCGGCACCAGTGTGCGCTTCTTTGCCATTCTGAATGCAGTAAAACTCATTCCTTACTTCGCGCTCGGCCAGCTCGACACTCGCAATCTCATGACCTCTGCCACCCTCCTGCCCTTCGCCCCGCTGGCAACGATGGCGGGTGCATGGTGCGTGCGGCGCATGAAACCGCAGGTGTTTTATCCCTTCATGTACGCCATGGCGCTGATCGCTGCTTTCCTGATTCTGCGCGAAGGCGTGCTCGAATAGGGGTTGCGCCCCGTTGCAATGCACAATTTCCTTGCTGGGAAGACCTCTTTGACGTAGCTTTTCGGGATGTCGAACCCGGACCCCTTCGCTGCGATTGCCGACCCGAACCGGCGATTTTTGCTGGAAGAATTACGGCGCGCGCCGAAGACGGTGAATGAACTTGCCGAGGGTCTGCCGATCAGCCGGCCTGCGGTGTCGCAACATCTGAAAGCGCTGCTCGAAAGCAACCTCGTTACCGTCACCTCGGAAGGAACGAAGCGCATCTACACGGTCAACAACCGCGGCTTCGACAAGCTCAACCTGTGGCTGGATCAGTTCTGGGCCTAACGGCGTCCTCTCCTCGTAAAGACGCCAGCCCGATGCCGCATGCAAGGGACTGGCGCTCGATTTCGGTATTCACCGGGTCTTGCTTTAATGACTAGAAAATTTGGTTTTCACCTTTTCTTTCGCAAGACTGATGTCCGGCGATTCCCTGGAAAGATCAATGGACGGATGACTTGAGACGCTCGATCTCGTCCTTGATGCGCAACTTGCGGCGCTTGCAGTCAGCAATTTCAGTATCGGAAATAGAGGGAGATGTTCTCAGGGCATGCAGCTCCTCCTCGAGAGCAACATGCTTTTTCTGGAGCGATTCAAGATGAGCTTGAACAGTCATTTGACCCTTCCTTCCTCTTACCCTTCCCCAGCCATCCATCGCTGGGGATCCAAGGTGTCAACCCGCGGACTGTGACATATTTTTGAAGGCTTGTCGAAGGCCAAAAGATGGAGACTAAGCGGCAAATTCATGATCAACACTAACTTCCCGTTACCTCTATTTGGTGATAGGAGCTTGCGGAAATTATCGGCAGACCGGACAAGGTCCGAAGACGATCATGGGGAATGCAAATGGCCGATCAGGAACAGGCGGAAATCAGGCTCATGGTGGCGCGCCTGCGTCAGGAGCACGAGGATTACGACGCCGCGATCAATGCCATGATTGAGACGGGCTGCGATGCCCTGCGCATCCAGCGCATGAAGAAGAAGAAGCTGGTCATCAAGGACAAGCTCTCCAAGCTGGAAGACCAGATCATCCCTGATATCATCGCCTGAAGGAACGAATGTGACGATAACAGACAGACCGCCAGTCGCCATCATCATGGGCAGCCAGTCCGACTGGGAGACCATGAAGAATGCTGCTGATACACTGGAGGCGCTGGAAATCGAGTATGACGCACGCATCATCTCGGCTCATCGCACACCTGACCGGCTCGTGAATTTCGCCAAAGGCGCACGTGCGGAAGGTTTCAAGGTGATCATCGCAGGTGCAGGCGGAGCAGCCCACCTTCCGGGCATGACGGCGGCCATGACGCCGCTGCCGGTTTTCGGCGTGCCGGTCCAGTCGAAGACCATGTCGGGCCAGGACAGCCTGCTCTCGATCGTCCAGATGCCGGGCGGCATCCCCGTCGGCACGCTCGCTATCGGCAAGGCCGGGGCGATCAACGCGGCCCTTCTTGCCGCTGCCGTGCTCGCTCTCTCCGACGACGAGATCGCCGAGCGCCTCGACGAATGGCGCGAACGCCAGAGCGCCTCCGTAGCCGAATATCCAATGGACGATCTCTGATGGTCAGGACGATAGGCATCATTGGCGGCGGCCAGCTCGGCCGTATGCTTGCCATGGCCGCAGCACGGCTGAATTTCCGCACCGTGATATTGGAACCGCAGGCCGACAGCCCCGCCGCCCAGCTAGCCAACCGCCAAATCGTCGCCGCCTATGACGACCCTTCGGCGCTCGCCGAACTGGCCGGGCTCTGCGATGTCGTCACCTACGAATTCGAAAACGTCCCTGTCGCCGCTGCCGAAATGCTGGCAAGGAGCGTGCCGGTCTACCCGCCCCCAAAGGCGCTGGAAGCTGCTCAGGACCGGCTGGTCGAAAAGCGCTTCATCAACGGTAGCGGCATCCCAACAGCCCGTTTCCACGCCGTCGACAGCCAGACCGATCTTGAATCGGCACTAAAGGATTTCGGGGGCCAGGGCGTGCTGAAAACCCGCCGCCTCGGCTATGACGGCAAGGGCCAGAAAGTGTTCCGCTCCCCGGCTGACGATCCTGACGGCGCTTATGCGGAGCTTGGCTCTGTGCCGCTCATCCTCGAAAGCTTCATCGCCTTCGAACGCGAGGTCTCGATCATCGCGGCGCGCGCCACCGACGGCACTGTGCTCTGCTTCGATCCGGCCGAAAACGTCCATCGCAACGGCATCCTGCATACTTCAACGATTCCGGCGACAATCGCAGCCACCACCGCTCAGGCAGCGCGCAACGCGGCCGAACAGATTCTGGCCGCGCTCGACTATGTCGGGGTCATCGGGATCGAGTTCTTCGTGTTGCCCGATGGCAGCCTTGTCGCCAATGAAATGGCGCCACGCGTCCATAATTCCGGCCATTGGACGGAAGCGGCCTGCATCGTCTCGCAGTTCGAACAGCATGTCCGCGCCGTCGCCGGCCTGCCGCTCGGCAATCCGCGCCGCCATTCCGATTGCGTGATGCAGAACCTGATTGGCGACGATATCCTTGCCGTTCCGAACTGGTTGAAGCGCGACGATACGCTGGTGCATCTCTACGGCAAGACGGAGTCGCGCCCCGGCCGGAAGATGGGCCACGTCACGACGCTAACAGGTAAAGCCTCGTGAATTGGTGTCCCCCAGCGCCTGAAACCCACGGAAAAAAGCCTTCACGTGGTTGACACAGGGCAGAGGTCGGGTTATCTGCTCCCCCACCTAAAGAGCGCGCCCAGCTGGCGCGCTTTTGATTGTTAAAAGACACGGGCGAATGTGAATTCCCCCAGAAACATCGCGGATCAGAAAAATGAAGATCAAGAATTCGCTCAAGTCGCTCAAGGCGCGTCATCGTGACAACCGTCTCGTTCGGCGTAAGGGCCGCATCTACATCATCAACAAGCAGAACCCGCGCTTCAAGGCTCGTCAGGGCTGATGGCGCATATCCGATTTGCCTACCCGAGGGCGGGCATATCGGTGGGTCGCTTCGGTGATCACGTCAAATTTGTTTGATCTTCAGCAGTGGCGGACTAATATGTCCGCCATGCGCTTTTTTGCTACGCTCTCACCGGCATTGCCGCTTGTCCTTACGCTGCTCGCCCCCACCCTTCCTGCCATGGCGCAGCAGAAGGACGTTATCGTCGAGCAACCGGCCAATACCGATTCTTCGCCCAAGCAACGCCTCGACCAACTCTATGCGCAGTTGAAGCGCGAGCGCGATCCTGACAAGGCAAGCAGCATCGCCAATCAGATCCGCATGGAATGGAACGATTCCAACAGCGCGACGATCAATCTCCTGATGCAGTGGGCCGACAAGGCGATCGAGGAAAAGCGCAATCCCGCGGCGCTCGACTTTCTCGATGAAGCCATTGCCCTGAAACCCACCTATGCCGAGAGCTGGAACCGTCGTGCAACGCTGAACTTCGTGCTCGGCAACTATCGCAAATCGATGGCCGATATCGAACAGGTGTTGAAGATCGAGCCCCGCCATTTCGGCGCGCTTTCAGGCATGGCGGCCATCCTCGCCACCACGGGCAATGACGAGATTACCCTCAAGGCCTGGGAGCGTGTTCTGGACGTCTACCCCGCCGATCGCACCGCGCAGGAGCAGGTCAGCACGCTCTCGGAAAAGCTTGCCGGCAGCCGCACCTGACAGATCCGGCATGCACTTGACCGCGTAGGAAGACGCACAATTTTAGCTCGATGATATCGTCTCCCTGCAGTTGAAGCCATGCTTGCCGAAGTCTCTGCCCTCCTAGCTCCCATTGTTGCGGCCATCGGCTATTCCTCCTACAAGGCTCGCCAATTCGAGCATGCCTATCCCAATATCGGAGAACTGACCGATATTGGCGGGTATCGCATGAACGCCTTGCATGTTCCGCGCCCCGAGACCGCCGATCTTCCGCCCCTGGTCTTTATTCACGGAGCAAGCGGCAATTTGCTCGACCAGACCGGCGCCTTCCGCGAACCACTGGAGGGACGCGCCGAGATGCTCTTCGTCGATCGACCCGGTCACGGCTACTCGGAACGTGGCGGGCCGGAAAACGCGCTGCCCTCAGGCCAGGCCGACGCCATTGCCAAACTGATGGAAAGGCGCGGCATCGAAAAGGCTGTTATCATCGGCCATTCCTTCGGCGGCGCGATCGCCGCAGCCTTCGGCGTCCGCCATCCCGACAAGACAGCCGGCCTGCTATTCCTCGCGCCGGCCTCCCATCCATGGCCAGGCGGCATCGACTGGTATTATCATGTCGCGACAACACCGGTTGTCGGCTGGCTCTTCAATCATGCGCTCGTCGTGCCCCTCGGCCTGCGGCGGCTGGAACGCGGCACGCTGAATGTCTTCCATCCCAATCCCCGGCCCCTTGATTATATCGCCAAGACCGGCCCGTCGCTGGTGCTGCGGCCGCGCGCCTTTTTCAACAACGCTACCGACTTCAAACGGCTCCATGAATATCTGAGGGCCAACGCGCCGCATTATTCCGGGATCTCAGCGCCGACTGTCATCATCACCGGCGACAGGGACGAGATCGTCTGGGAGCATCTGCATTCGCGTGGATTGGCCAGGGATATAAGCGGATCGGAACTCATCACCGTCAGAGGCGTAGGCCATAAGCCTGATTATCTTGCAACCGATGTCGCCATCGCCGCCATCGAGAAGATTGCCGGTCAGCCGCGCGACCTTGCAGCGATCGCCCGCAAGGCAGAAGAGCGGCTCGCCGGCCTTGTCACTCGCCCCGTTGACGATATTGGCTGGCGCGCTCAAGCCGCAAGGTGAATGCCGCCGTCGCAGGTCAGGACATGACCGCTCATGAAACCGTTTGAGATCAGAAACGCCACGGCCTTGGCGACATCATCCGGCTGGCCGATACGGCCGACCGGCGTGCGCCCGGCAAAATCCTGAAAGACGGCCTGACGTTGTTCGGCGGCCAAGAAATCCCACCACGGCGTGTCGATCACACCGGGCGAAACGCCGTTCACGCGCAATGGCTTCAGTTCGGCCGCGAGCACCCGCACCATCGCCTCGATACCGGCATTGACGGCGGCCAGACCAGCAGTTCCTGGCATGGCGGCCTGCGCGCTGACGGCGGAAACGAAAGTGATGCTGCCCTTCGGCTTCAGAAAAGGCAGAGCCACCTGCGCCGCTGCCGCTTGAGGGATCAGCTTCGTCTGGAAACCCGCCAGCAGATCGGCCATATCGAGCGTTGAGAAGGGGCCGGCTCCGTGGCCGCTGCCCAGCGCCAGCACCAGATGATCGAACGATCCGAGACTTTCGAAAGCCTGCCTCACCGCGGCGGGATCTCGGGCATCGATAGCAATCGTCGCGATCTCGCCGGAAAGATTGTCAGCCGACGCCTTGAGCTTCGCCTCGTCCCGCGCAGCGATGGTGACGCGAAATCCCTGTTCCAGAAGCAGTTTGACCGTCGCGAGGCCGATACCCGAAGAGCCGCCGATAACGACTGCATGCTGTAATGACATGAGAATACTCCCTTGAATGATCTGGCTCCCGACTTGTTTTGTCGGGGACGCTCTCATCTTGCGGAGTTCAAAAATCGCAAACAGGCCCAATTTTATCCTGGTATCGATACTGATATGATCGTCGCCATGGATCAGAAACTGGATACGTTCGATGCCCGCCGCCGCGAGTTCGCGGCCTTCCTGCGTTCCCGTCGTGAGCGTCTGCGTCCGGGCGATGTCGGCCTGCCTGACGGGTTCCGCCGCCGCACTCCGGGGCTCAGGCGCGAAGAACTCGCCATGATCGCCGGTGTCGGCACGACTTGGTACACCTGGCTGGAGCAGGGACGCGACATCCGCCCCTCCCCGCAAGTACTGAATGCGCTGGCAGATGCGCTTCGTCTTGATGAGGCCGAACGCCAGCACCTCTTCACGCTGAACAGCCGCCAGTCGCCGCAGCCGTTTTCCTCCACACCGGAACTCGTCGATGAACCGCTTCGCCGGATGCTGGACAATCTGACCCATCAGCCCGCTTACGTGCTGGGTCGCCGCTGGGATGTGCTCGCCTGGAACCGCGCGGCAGACTTGCTGTTCGGCGGTTATGACCGGCTAGGCCCAGACGAACGCAACACCATGCACCGGCTCTTTGCCGATGACTTTCACCGCAACCTGCTGGTCGACTGGGAGGCGGTTGCCCGCGTTTCGCTCGCCATGTTCCGTGCCGACAGCGCCCGTTATGCCGGCGACCCTGACTTCGAGCGGCTCATCGGCCTGCTGAAGCAGCAAAGTCCGGAATTCCGCGACTGGTGGCCGCGCCATGAGATCGTCGCCCCGCTCACCGGCGTGAAACGCCTGAACCATCCGGTCAAAGGCCTGATGTCCTTCGAACATACGGGCCTTGCGCTGATGAGCCAACCGGACATGAAGCTGATCGTCTACACGCCTCTCGACGAACACGACACAAACAGGAAACTCGCCGAGCTTCTCGCCTGATCATTGTCTGCCGTGGAAGTGACGCCATATCTTTCCCATCGCCGTCCTTCGAGGGAAAATTCATGGACCGCCGTCCCAGACAATCCATCGCCGTTCTCGCCGCCATCTCGCTTTGCCTCGCGCCGTTGCAGGCTTTTGCCGCCTCGCCGGCACCTGTCGAAGCCGAGCACGGCATGGTCGTAACTGCCCAGCATCTGGCAACCGATGTCGGCGTCGATGTGTTAAAGAACGGCGGCAATGCTGTCGATGCCGCGGTCGCCGTCGGTTATGCCCTGGCCGTCGTCTATCCGACAGCCGGCAATCTCGGCGGCGGTGGGTTCATGACGATCCGGATGAAGGATGGAAAAACGACCTTCCTTGATTTCCGTGAACGCGCGCCGCTTGCCGCCACCAAGACCATGTATCTCGATGCCAAAGGCGACATCGTTCCGCGCGCCAGCCTCGATGGTTATCTGGCCGTCGGCACGCCGGGTTCGGTCATGGGCTTCGAAACGGCCCGCGAGAAATACGGCACCAGGAAGCGTGAAGAGCTGATCGCTCCGGCCTTAAAATATGCCAAGGAGGGCTTCACCTTGGAGCAAGGCGATGCAGCTTCCTTCGCGAGTGGCGCCAAACGGCTCGCCAAGGACGAAGAGGCCGCAAAAATCTTCCTGAAGGCCGGCGGCAGCCCCTATGCGTCCGGTGAAAAACTGGTGCAGCCGGATCTGGCCGCCGTCCTGCAATCGATCTCAGAAAAAGGCCCCGACGCCTTCTACAAGGGGGCACCGGCCGATGCGATCGTCAAGGCCAGTCAGGCCAAGGGCGGCGTTCTCGCCAAGGAGGATTTCGAGCAATACCAGGTGCGGGAACTGAAGCCGATCGAGTGCAATTACCGCGGCTATGACATCATTTCCTCGCCGCCACCCTCCTCCGGCGGCGTCATCATCTGCGAGATCTTGAACGTCCTCGAAGGCTATCCGCTTTCCTATCTCGGCTATGGATCTGCCGAAGCCGTGCACATCATGGTCGAGGCCATGCGTTATGCCTATGTGGACCGCAACGCCGCCCTCGGCGACCCCGACTTCATCGACAATCCCGTCTCCAAACTGCTGGACAGAAGTTATGCAGCATCAATTCGTGCCAAGATCGATCCGTACAGGGCCGGCACGTCCGCCAATCTGAAGCCGCTCGGCGGCAAGGAAAGCACCGAGACGACGCATTATTCAATCATTGATGATGAGGGCAATGCAGTTGCCGTGACCTATACGCTGAACGGCTCCTTCGGCGCCGGCGTCGTCGCACCCGGCACCGGCGTGCTGCTGAACAACGAGATGGATGATTTTACGTCCAAGCCGGGCGTGCCGAACCTCTACGGCCTTGTCCAGGGTGAGGCTAATGCCATCGCCCCGAAGAAGACACCGCTTTCTTCCATGAGCCCGACGATCGTCACCAAGGACGGCAAGCCATTCATGGTGATCGGGAGCCCCGGCGGCTCCCGCATCATCACCATCACACTGGAAGCGATCCTGAATGTCGTTGATTTCGGCATGGACATCAGCCAGGCGGTCAATGCTCCGCGCATTCATCATCAGTGGCAGCCGGACACAGTGTACCTGGAGCCCTACGCCCTCTCGCCGGATACCGAAAAGGCGCTGGCCGCCATCGGCTACAAGTTCGACGGCGGCAATAATACGCCCGTCTGGGGTCAGGCGGCCGGTATTCTCGTCGGCGGCAAGAGCCTTGCTGCGATCGAGAAGGGCGACGGCGCCCGTTACAACGGCGCGATGGACAGTCGCGCAATTGAAGGCTCCGCCAGCGGCTATTGAGCAATCGCCTCAGCGGATTCTCACCCGAACGAAATCCCCGTCGATCTCGACGCGCGGCATAGCGCCCGGCACGCTCGGCCGCCGGGCATCGACCCAGGAAGCTTTTGCCGTCACCCGGTAGTCTATCGGTACATTCTCTCCGAACCCGAGATAAGCATCGAGTGCGCGAGCACGGATCGATACTCTTTCGTCCGTTTCGACCCTGTCGAAATCGAGGGAAGCCCGCACGGCATCGGCGCGGATATCGATGCCGCTGGCATGGCCGTCAAAGGTCACGTCAGCTGCTTTTCCGCCAATGGCGAGATCGGAGAAACGGCCATCGAGCCTTGCCGTGAAGGCGCTCTGATCGATCCTGAGGGCCGCACCGGCAGGCACATTGGCATTGACCTCGATCACGCAGTCGGACGGGTCCAGCCAGGACGATGCGGCGATATCGATATGCAGAACCGCGCCGTCGACACGCATGTCGCTGTTGTCACGGCAATCGGCGAAGTACCAGCTCGAGTACCAAGATGAGAACCAGCCCTTGCGTCGCCCACTGAGTGACGCCCCATAAGGCAAGTCGCTTCGCGTGGTGATGCTGATCGAGCTGGCATCGCCGCTGATGGCGACGGCCCGTACGCCGGAAAGGTCGGGAGTTGCAGTGGTCGACACCTTATCCGGCAATGCGGAAACGGAGGCTGCCAGAAGCACCGGCATGACGAGAAGAATAGCCATCGGAAATCCGTTCATGATTGCGACCTCCTATCGAGGACACCGTCAGGATGGATTTTCAGGCTCATTTCGAGACCTCGATCACGATCCGGGTCGACCGCGAACGCAATCGGGTTCATTCTGAGATCATTGTTTCATTGTTGCAGTTCGGATATCGCCGATGATCTTCGTTCCCCTGCCCTTCGTCGTGGCTCTGCTGCTTGCCATCGTGCTTATCCGCATGCTGCGGCAAGGGGACGGGTCACTCGCCGAACGGCGGCCTTTCCTGCTGCTGATCGGCCTCTACACGCTGCAGTCCATAGTGATCGGCATCCGCTGGGGTTACGACGTCATCGAGATTATGACGATCCAATCGTTGATCGCGACAACAATTGCGGCTCTTGCCTGGGTCTGCTTCAAGGGGTTGACCGAGGAGGAGCAACCCACTCTTTCCCGTTTCTGGCCGCACCTTCTGCCGACCGCTACAATCGCCATCTTCATAGTACTCTACCCGGAGCCGATTAGCCTCGCCATTATCCTGATCTTCTTCGGCTATGGCGCCGCACTGGTCTGGCTTGCCCGGCACGGCCCGGACACGCTCGTCGCCTCCCGGCTCGATGGTGCCGTGCTTTCCTATCGTTCGCTGCAGATCACCGGCTTCGCCCTCATCGCCTCCGCCATCACCGATGTCATCATTAGCTTCGATTTCACCAGGACAGGCGGCATCCATGCGGGCGTCATCGTCGCACTCGGTAACGTCATCGCGCTCTTGATCCTCGGCACCGCCGCTTCGGTGGCAAGCAGCGGTAGCACGGTCGAAATGACATCCGTGGAGCCGCCTCCGCCACCACCGGCAACGGAGGAAGACGGAGCGGTCGCTGCGGCCCTCGACACATTGATGCGCGCTCGTCAGCTCTACCGCGATCCCGAACTCAATCTGACTCGCATCGCGCGCAGGATGAACCTGCCGGCGCGGCGCGTCTCCGCGGCCGTCAACCGCATCCACGGCATGAGCGTCTCGCAATATGTGAACGACTTCCGCATCCGCGCCGCCTGCGAGCAACTGGTCGGCACCGATCATCCGATAACGCAGGTGATGTTCGACGCCGGCTTCATCAGCAAATCGAACTTCAATCGCGAATTTGCGCGCGTGAACGGCGAAAGCCCGACACAGTTCAGAAAACGGCGCGTCCTGCGGGAATCGGGTGGCGCGGCGTCCAATGTCATATTCATGTCACCGTGACAAAGTCGCCGTTCACAAGCGAGGATGTGCGCTCTATGCATGAGCGGCATTAAAGCAGAAGAGATTCCCATGGCTTCCATTGAAATGATCGTTGCCGCCAGGGCCCGCCTGCGCGGACATGCGCGGCGCACGCCGCTTCTCTCCTCTCCCTTCCTCGATGAAATCGCCGGCCGTCGGCTGTTCGTAAAGGCCGAATGCCTGCAGCATTCCGGCTCCTTCAAGTTCCGTGGCGGCTGGTCGGCCGTCTCGGGTATCGATCCGGAACTGCGCAAAAAGGGCGTCATCGCCTTCTCCTCCGGCAATCATGCCCAGGGTGTGGCGCTTGCCGCCCGTATGCACGGCATCCCCTGCGTCATCATCATGCCGAGCGATGCGCCCAAGCTGAAGATCGCCAACACCCGCGCCTTCGGCGCAGAAGTGGTGCTCTACGATCGTGCCAATGAAGACCGCGACGAAATGGGCGCGAAGCTTTCGGCCGGACGCGGCCTGACGCTGATCAAACCCTTCGACGAGCCGCTGGTTATCGCTGGCCAGGGCACGACCGGGCTGGAAATCGCCGAGCAGACGGAAGAAGAAGGCGTAAGGAATGCGGAAGTCCTCGTTCCCTGCGGCGGCGGCGGCCTGAGTTCGGGCATCGCCCTGGCACTGGAAGCAAGTGCGCCGGGCTTCCGCGTCCGTCCCTGCGAGCCGGAAAATTTCGACGACACCACGCGTTCGCTTGCCTCAGGCAAGATCGAACGCAATGCCGCTATGACCGGTTCGATCTGCGATGCGATCATCACGCCGCAGCCCGGCAACATCACCTTCCCGATCCTGAAGCGTCTTGCCGGACAGGGTATCGTCGTGACGGATGATGAGGCACTGCGCGCCGTCGCCCTTGCCTTCACCCGCCTCAAGATCGTCGTCGAGCCCGGCGGAGCCGTTGCCCTTGCCGCAGCGCTTTTCCATGGTGACCAGCTGAACAGCGATACGGCAGTCGTCGTCACCTCGGGCGGCAACATCGACGCCGATGTGTTCACCAAAGCGCTGGAGCGCTTCGGCTGACGAAAACGTCCGCGGCGGGCGCCGCGGACGATCCCATTCATGGCTGTCGGCCGTCAGGCAATCTTGTAACGCGGAGCCGGCACGGAACGCGACAAGTTCGGCATCAGCGCCTGACGGGCCTGCTCATAAGCGGCGAGCAGGCCGGCATCTTCAAGCGCCGGGACCGTTGCAAATTCACCCTCGGCAAGACCCGCCAGCGACGCGTCGACCATGTTTTCCGCCGACATGACGATCTCGCCAGGCAGGTGCTCGACCGGCGTGCCGGCAATGCCCCAGAATTCGGTAGCCGTGGCACCCGGCAATACGACCTGGACGCGGATATTCTTATCGGCGAGCTCGTGCTTCAATGACTGGCTGAAGGCAAGCACGAAGGCTTTGCTCCCGCCATAGACACCGTTCAGCACTTCGGGTGCGATTGCCACGATTGACGCGATATTGATGATTGTACCGCCACCGCGGGTAACGAGGCCTGGCACCGCCGCATAGGTCAGCCGCGTCAACGCCGTCACGTTGAGCTCGATCATTTCCTGCATCCTGTCGACGTCGGAGGCGAGCAGCGGCGCCGTGCCGCCGAAGCCGGCATTGTTGACGAGCATGGTGATGCTCCGATCTTCCTTCAGCACCTTCTCGACCCTGGCAAGATCGTCCTGCTTACCGAGATCGGCGGACAGCGTCTCGACGGTCCGGCCCGTCTCATCGCTCAGCCGGCTTGCCAGCGCCTTCAGCCGATCACCGTTGCGGGCGACGAGGATGAGATTGTAGCCCTGCTTCGCCAGCCGGTGGGCATAGATCGCGCCAATGCCCGAAGAGGCGCCCGTAACCAGCGCCGTACCCTTATGTTCCTGTACCATGATCGTTTCTCCATCTGGTGCGCCGGCCTGATTGCCTTGCGCTTGAGGAGAGTTTTACGCCCGATTGCTCACGTCCTGAATGTCATATATACCACCTTTTAGGACATCAACTTTTCAGGACATGATGACGATGCAGCAAATCGGTTTCCTGCTCTTTCCCGGCTTCCAGATCATGAGCCTCGCTGCCGCCTCGGCCTTCGAATTCACCAATCTCGAGATCGGCGAAAAGGTCTACGACATCCATTATCTCTCGGAGACCGGCGGCCCCATCGCCAATTCTCTCGGAATGATCGTCGAGACAGAGGCTTTCGGCGATCCCGCTTTCGACACGCTGATCGTTACGGGTGCGCCCGACATCAAGCTTCCCAACGAGGCGGAAGCAAAGTTCATTCGCGCCGCACTTGCCGCCACCCGTCGCCTTGCATCGATCTGCACCGGCGCTTTCCTGCTCGCCGATGCCGGCATCCTTGATGGCCGCCGCGCCACGACCCACTGGTATCTCGCCCGCGAACTGCAGAGCCGCTACCCCGAAATCAGGATGGAAGAGGACCGCATCTACATCATCGACGGTTCCGTCTGGACCTCGGCGGGCATGACGGCGGGTGTCGATCTGGCTCTGGCGATGGTCGAGAAAGATCACGGACTGGAAATCGCCCGCGCCGTCGCCCGCATGCTCGTCGTCTATCATCGCCGCGCCGGCGGCCAGTCGCAATTTTCCGCCCTTCTTGAACTGGAGCCGAAATCGGATCGTATCCAGAAGGCGCTCGCCCATGCACGCAGCAATCTGAAATCCACGCTTTCAGTCGAAGAGCTGGCCGAGGCCGCGCATCTGAGTCCCCGTCAGTTCAGCCGCGCCTTTCGGGCCGAAACGGGCCAGTCGCCGGCAAAAGCCGTCGAGAACCTGCGCCTGGAAGCGGCCCGCCTGATGATGGAGCAGGGCCGCCATCCGATCGATACAGTCGCCCGCGAGACCGGCTTTGCCGATCGCGAGCGCATGCGCCGCGCCTTCCTGCGGGCCTTCGGTCAGCCGCCGCAGGCAATCCGCCGGGCGGCGCAGCAGGAAATTCAGGCGTGAGGTAACCGGCGAATTTGGATGCATCCTTTCCGGCCGCGGCGGGGGTGGCGGAGGTGGCGGCGGTTAAAACGCGTTTTCCAAGACTAGCCGCAAGCGTTGCTGTACCCGCTCGATATGCGCCGGCATGAGCGACTTCCGGCTAGTTTGACCAAATAACCTCCGCCACCTCCTCCACACGACTTTTATCCATATCTATCAACGACTTGGACTGGCGGAGGTAACCTCCTCCGAACCTCCGCCGCTTGAGGTGAACCTCCTCCACTGAGAGGGCCGAGCGTCCGTTTCGACGCGAAAACGGCGTCCCGTTCTTGAAGCCCGGCGTCTTGTGGCGGAGGTTCCCTGAAGTGGCGGAGGTTCCGATGGGGAGCAACCTCCGCCACATCCGTCATACCGCGCAGAGCCGTGCGTCGGTTTTTCGATGGGCCTCAACCTTGCTGAAGCGCCCTTCGGATGGCGATTTCGACAGGCGAGTAGGCGCCATCCTCACGCACAAGCTTCAGCGGCTCGGAAGGCGCAAGGCCCGGCTGCGCCATGAAGCGCGGTTCCTTGCCACGGTGCATCTGCGCGGCATGAACGAGGAAAGGATGGCACAGGTACACCGTGCCCGCCTGGCCCGTTGCCAGAGCAAGCGGCCTGTCCTCGCCGACATGCTCCAGCCACAGATGCGCCATGCCCGCTTCGCCGGCCGGCTCCAGCAGCCTTGCGATGTCCTTGTGCGACCCGACCCGGATACGCGTCGGCGCGTCTTCTTCGCCAACATCGGAGAACAGGAAGAGCATCAGCAGCGCCCGTCCGCGCGAGGTGACGTTCACCCGCCAGGCGGAGAAATCTCGCTGTTCGCCAGGGTTTCCATCCTCGCCCGGAAAGCTCAGATCCACATGCCAACCGGCATCGCCGGGATCGTCAGGATGCGGGAAGCGAACAGGGAAGCTGCCAAGGCCGTCACGCGGCTCCCAGCGTCCCTTACCGACAAGCTGATCGAAAGCCGAATGCAGCACGGGCGTATTGACCGCCGCGTTGAACGGCCCGCCGCCATAGCCGGCAAGCCGTACGACCGGCCGCACCCAGGACTTCGGATCATCGGCGGCGAAAGGAATGTCCCGCCACATGATGGCGCGGGCTTCCTCAGCCACGTCACGGGAGAAAGCATCATCGATCCGCACAAAGCCGTCCTCGATGAATTGCTCGATCTGCACGGCGCTGAGCGCCGGCGGGTAATCGGTGGATGTCATGAAAAATCTCTCTATCGCCAGACCCTGCCGGCATTGTCCATTGGCCGGACGCAGGGTGGTTACGGTCCACCGCAACGCGCCAGCCAATGGGCTGGTCATGCGGCCGCATCTTCATGTGCCTGAAGGCAAGGCCTTAGAGGCTCAAGAAGAAGACCGTAGCGATATTGAGAGCGATCATTCTCATAGCGAGAGGAAGGTAGCGACCTCCGCCTGGAGGGTCAACACCTCAACCGACCCGTCGCGGCATCTTCTCCGGATCGGCTGCAATGGATACATCCCGCACCGCCTCATGCACGGATTGCAGCACCAACTCGGCCAGCCGCATCGTTGCGGGATCCGACTCGGCCTCCGCACGATGCAGGACGAGCCCCAGATCAGGCAGTTCCGGCAGGCCGGCTTCATCAGGCATCAGCATCCGCACCTTGGCCGGCAAGCCGATCGGCGTGCGAACCGTAATGCCCAGTCCCGCTGCGGTCGCCGCCCAGAGGCCACCGAGGCTCGGACTGATGAAGGAGAGCCGCCAGGAAATACCGGCTTCGTCCAGCACCTTTGTCGCTGCATTTCTCAAGAGGCACGGCGCTTCCAGCGAGGCGAGCGGCATCGGCTCGCCGCTTGCCTTCGTCCAAGCCGGCAGACCGGCTACCGGACCGATCCAGCGCATCGGCACATCAGCTATATGTTCGCAATGCGCCGTCTGTGTGCCGACGCTCCAGGCAAGGGCAAGGTCGAGCTTACCTGTCGTCACCCGCTCTAAGAGTTCGGCGTTGCGCACCACACGCGCTTCAATGCGCACCTTCGGATGGGCCCGCGCAAACCGTCCAAGCACATCCGGCAGCAGGTTCTCGCCAAAATCCTCCTGCAGGCCGAGCCGCACCCACCCCTCCAGTTCGATACTTTGGACGGCGGCTACCGCCTCATCGTTCAGTTCCAGCAGCCGCCGCGCATAGGCAAGCATGGTTTCCCCCGCCTCCGTCAGCGCCAGCCCACGCCCGGATTTGCGAAAGATCGCCGTGCCCGCCTGCTCCTCAAGCTTCTTGAGCTGAGCGCTGACGGCAGACGTCGAGCGTCCCAACCGCTCCGCCGCCTTGGCGAAATTGCCGAGATCTATGCCTGTCGCGAATGTTCTCAGCACATCGAGATCAAAGGTCATCCGGCGCATACAACAATCCTGATTTTCGGGATCATGTGTCCATAAAATTCTGATTTTATGCATCATCGTGGCGTGACATGCTACTCCTGTCAAGACAACAACAGGAGGCATCCGATGCCCTTCGTCCGTATCTCCCTTCTGAAAGGCAAATCGCCGGACTATCTGCGCGCCCTTTCGGAAAATATCCACAAGGCCATGGTCGAGACCTTCAACGTGCCGCCGGCCGATCGCTTTCAGATCATTCACCAGCATGAGCCCGGCGAACTGATCTTCGATCGCAACTATCTCGCGGGTCCGCGCTCGGACGATTACGTGCTGATTTCGATCACGACGGGCAAGCCGCGCACGACCGAAATGCGCAAGGCCTTCTTCCGCCGAGCCGCCGAACTGCTGCAACAATCCCCCGGCCTGCGGCCTGAAGATGTCATGATCGTCATCTCGACCAGCGAGCCGGATGAATGGTCCTTCGGCGACGGACTTGCACAGATGGCCGAACCCGGCTGGAAGGCCCGCGCCGCGAGGACTCCATCATGAGCGAGGCAAATCCGAAGACGATGACTATCTGCCGACCGGGCAACGCCGTCCGCTCGCCCGAGAGCATTTCGAATGCACCCTTCTGGGTCGAAATGCTGCTCGACAGTCAGATCGACGGCGAAAACACCGCCATGCGCGCAACCCTTGATCCCGGCACAGTCACGCACTGGCATACGCATCCGCGCGGCCAGCTTCTCTATGTCCTCTCCGGCATTGGCCTCGTCCAGCGCAAGGGCGAACCATCCGAGGAGGTCAGAACGGGTGACGCGATCTGGTTCGCTCCGGGCGAACTTCACCGGCACGGGGCAACTGCCGACGGCCCCTTCAGCTATCTGAGCATCCAGAGCGTGGAACGCGGACGCTACGTCGACTGGGACGACGAAAGGGAACCGCAATCATGATCGCCATGCAATATTCCTTCACCCTGCCCGCCGACTACAACATGGAGATCATCGATCGCCGCATCCGTGACAAGGGTCCAGCGATGGACGGCTTTTCCCACCTCTCCTTCAAAGCCTTTCTCAGCGCTCGTCGCGGCGAGTTCGGCAGTCGGGAAAATCTCTATGCGCCCTTCTACCTCTGGAAAGAGCCGGAAGGCGCCAGCGATTTCATCTGCGGTCCCGGCTTTGCCGCGCTGACGGACGCCTTTGGCCGACCGCGCATCCGCCATTGGATCGTCTGGCATGCGCAGGTATCGCCGGACCTTGGCAATGTCCGTCTCGCCGATAGCGAATATCTCACCGTCCCACCAGATGCGTCCCTGCCCGATCTCCAGCTTCAGGAGGTCGGCTTGTCCAAACGAAAAGGAGGCGATGCATTTGCCCGCATCACCGCCTTCGATCCGCATGACTGGACGATGGTTCGCTTCGGTCTCTACGCGGAAGCTCCGTCCAACACAGGCAGCAATCAGATCTATCGCGTCGGCCACCTCTCCCGCGGATGAAGCCGGCAGACAAAATCGCAAAACAAAAAAGCGCCCCTCTTGCGAGGAGCGCTTTGCATTTTCAAACCGGAAGCGATCAGACGCCGCTTTGGCCATCCGAACCGATATAGGCGATGCGCAGCATGTTGGTCGCGCCCGGTGTGCCGAGCGGTACGCCAGCCGAGATAATGATACGGTCACCCGGTTTGCCGAAGCCTTCTGCGGCGACGATACGGCAAGCGCGGTTGACCATGTCGTCGAGGTCGGTCGCATCATGGGTGACAACGCAGTGCATGCCCCAGACGACCGAGAGGCGACGAGCGGTCTTGATGATCGGCGACAGAGCGATGATCGGCACCTGCGGACGCTCGCGCGAGGCCCGGAGGCCCGTCGTGCCGGACGAGGTGTAACAGACGATAGCCGACAGTTTCAGCGTCTCGGCGATCTGACGGGCGGCGAGCGAGATGGCGTCTGCACCGGTTGCTTCCGGTTGGGCGCGCTGCGCGTAGATGATCCCCGGATAGTGCGGATCCTTCTCCACCGTGCTCGCGATCGAGGCCATCATCGAGACGGCTTCAACCGGATAGGCGCCGGAAGCCGATTCCGCCGACAGCATGATCGCGTCAGCGCCTTCGAAGACGGCGATCGAAACGTCGGAGACTTCCGCGCGGGTCGGAACCGGCGATGAGATCATCGATTCCAGCATCTGCGTGGCGACGATGACAGGCTTGCCCGACCGGCGGCAGGACCGGATAAGCTGCTTCTGGATGCCCGGAACGGCTTCGAGCGGCATTTCAACACCGAGGTCGCCGCGGGCAACCATCAGCGCGTCGGAAAGCTCGATAATTTCTTCGATACGCTCAAGAGCCTGCGGCTTTTCGATCTTCGACATCAGGCCGACGCGGCCGCGCGCAATCTTGCGGACCTCGGCGAGGTCGTCGGGGCGCTGAACGAAGGAGAGGGCCACCCAGTCGACATCGTCGGTCGCCAGAACCGCATCGAGGTCGGAACGATCCTTATCGGTCAGCGCGCCGACGCCAAGCAGCGTGTCAGGCAGGCTGACGCCCTTGCGGTCGGAGATGCTGGTGCCGGCGATGACAGTCGTGACAATGCTCTTGCCGTCGCACTTTTCAGCGCGCAGAGCCAGCTTGCCGTCATCGATCAACAGGCGGTGGCCTGGCTGAACGGCTTCGAGAATTTCAGGATGCGGCAGGTAAACGCGCGTGTTGTCGCCGGGGGTGTCGTTGTTGTCGAGCGTAAAGGTCTGTCCCGGCTTCAACTCCACCTTGACATTGGCGAACTTGCCGACGCGCAGCTTCGGGCCCTGGAGGTCGGCCAGAATGCCGATCGGCCGACCGGAGCGGGCCTCGACAGCGCGGATACGCTGCACCAGCGTGCGCATCACGTCGTGGCTGGCATGGCTCATGTTGATACGGAAAATATCCGCACCTGCCTGGTGCAGCTTCTCGATCATCGATTCCTCGGAGGAGGCCGGGCCGAGGGTGGCGAGGATTTTAACTTTGCGGTTACGCTTCATCAGTTCTGGCTTTCTTGGGTCCCTGGGGTGTCGGAGAGTTGAACCATCCAGCTTCCCTGGCGGCCCGTATCATATTCCTTGAATCCCATTTTTTGATAACCCCGGGCATAGCAGTCCTGCACGCCCGCGATCTTGAATTCGTTTTCCGCTACGCACATCTGCACGTCACCCGTCCATCGGCCTCCCCGGGCGGCGTCTTCTGCGTAGAGGTAATAATAACGTGATTGTAACTCTCCCTCGATCAGCGTAGCGCAGGTCGTTGCCGGCACCTGCCACCAGCCCTCCGTGACCCAGCCTTCCTTCGCGCGATATCCGATCGCAACGCCAACCAGATTTTGCGTGCCATTGCATACGCGGAAATCCGCGCGCGCGGCGTCGGCGATGAAGAACGGCGAAACGGCTGCAAGAGCGAACAATGCGAGACGGACCAGCGGTCCGGACCGCGTGAGGAAACTTGGCGCGGCTTGGATCAACACGGCTCCCAAATAGCTCCACGGTTATTCGTTGTCCGTGTCTTCTTGCGCCGCCGTCAAGCGAAAGTCAACGCAATGCTAATCGATTATATTTCCTTTCATAACCGCCCATCGGGGGCATCTTGTCGCGCTGGCCTGCCCATCGCGCTTGAACCGGCCGAAGGTGCATGCAATCACTGGGCGAAGACACGAAATGACAATTGGCAATTTCCTGATGGACGACTTCCAATCCTTCGAAATCATATCCGGCCAACATGACAAAGGCATGGTGATCCTCGGCGATCACGCCATGAACCGATTGCCTGAGCGATATGGCCGGCTCGGCCTGCCGGAAAGCGCCTTTTCCAGGCACATAGCCTATGACATCGGCATCGAGGGCCTTGCCCGCAAGCTGTGCGCCCAGCTGGGCGTGCCGGGCGTGCTCGGCGGTTTTTCGCGCCTGCTGATCGACCCCAACAGGGGAGAAGACGACCCGACCCTGATCATGAAAATCTCCGACGGCGCGATCGTCCCCGGCAACCATCCGATATCGGAGGAGGAATGGAACGACAGGATCGAGACTTTCCACAGGCCCTATCACAACGCCGTGTCGGAGACGATCGACAGGGTGGCGAACGCGACCGGCAAAGCGCCTCTGGTACTGTCCCTCCACTCCTTCACGCCTGCCTGGAAGGGTGTTCCCCGCCCTTGGCATGCAGCAGTGCTCTGGGATAGCGATCATCGCGCTGTCGGCCCATTGCTTGAAAAACTGCGGGCCGATCCCGATCTCATTGTCGGAGACAACGAGCCCTATGACGGCGCCCTGAAGGGCGACACCATGTATCGTCATTGCATGATCACGGGCATCCCGCACGCGCTCCTGGAAGTGCGTCAGGACCTCATCGGCGATGAATCCGGCATCGAGGAATGGGCCGAGCGCCTTGCCCCAATCTTTGCGGAGATGAACGCTGATCCAGGCCTTCATGCATACAGCGTGCACGCGTCGCGCACCGGCCCCTATTGAGTGAAAGGACTCCGCCCATGACGACGCTCAGCAAGGAGCAACAGACCGAATTCGAGGCCGCGGCCTTCCGTCGCCTCATCGCACATCTTCGCGAACGCACCGACGTACAGAATATCGACCTGATGAATCTCGCCGGCTTCTGCCGCAACTGCCTGTCCAACTGGTATCGCGAGGCTGCGGCGGCCGAAGGCGTTGCCATCAGCAAGGACGAATCGCACGAGATCGTCTACGGCATGCCCTATGAAGACTGGAAGAACCTCCACCAGACGGAAGCATCGCCTGTGCAAAAGGCAGCTTTTGAAGTGAACAACCCGCACAAATAGCCGCCACGACCTCAAATCGCCTTGACGCTGACGACACTTCGCGGCAGTCACTGGCAACCCGATGCATATCCCCGAAATCAGGAGAACACGATGTCTGATGCACATGGCGTCGCTCGCGATCAGCTTCGCGCTTTTGTAGAGCGCATTGAACGCCTGGAAGAAGAAAAGAAGACCATCGCCGACGACATCAAGGACGTCTATGGCGAAGCCAAGGGCATGGGCTTCGACACCAAAATCCTCAAAAAGGTCGTTGCGCTGCGCAAAAAGGATGAGCAGGAGCGCATGGAAGAGGATGCGATCCTCGATACCTACCTGCATGCCCTCGGCATGATCGAGTCTCCGCCGGAAGGCTGAGAAATATCCAGCCGTAATTTCAGAGAGCCGCCTTCAGGGCGGCTTTTCTTTGACGCCGTCAAACGCCAGCGCATTTTCACCCTGCCGCTGGCCAAAAACAAAAGCCGCCGGATCGTCTCCGGCGGCTTTGGTTTATTTCAAGATCCAGCGGATCAGCGCGTGTTGAACTTGCGCACTTCCATGAAGTTGACGGCCGTGCCGCTGAAGCGACCGGGATCAATCGAAGCGGTCTTCTGGAAGCCTTCGGCATAGACCGAAGTCGGCTGGGCGCGTAGCTCCTGGCTGACGAAGCGCGGTGCCTGCACCTTCTTGGACGCCATTTCGAGGCGGGCATTGGTCAGAGCCCACTGCGAGATCATCTTCTGCGTCAGCTTCGGCTCCGTCCGCATGGTCTGACGGCTTTCATCGGCGGCCACCGCTTCCTGCTTCGTCGGACGGCCACCCTTGGCGGGCAGGCCCTGGGCGACCGGGCTCTCCACGGCGGCAGGCTTCGGCGCCGCGACAGGCGCAGCAAAGCTCGCGGATTTCGTCATCGGTGCGAGGGCCGCAAGCTGCAGCGGCGGCTTATCCAGTGCCGGCGGGTTCTTCGGCGCGACGGCGTTGATTGCCTGCTCCACAGTCCGGGGCTCCGACGGTGCGTTCACAGCGACCTGGGCGCTACCTTCGTCCTGCTGCTTCGCAAGTGCCGCCGCCATGGCGGGCGAAAGCGTGCTCTGATCGGCCTCGTCCTCTGCCGCCTCGGGATCGGCATCCTGTGCAGCGAGCAGGTTCTCGGCAACGGCCGGACGTTCGACCGGGGTCGGAACGCTCGTCGACATCAAATTCGGATCGACAGAGGCGAGTTCGGCATCACCCGGAGCGCGACGCTGACCGAGAAGTGATGGAACCGGAATGCTGTAACCACTAAGATCGGCGAAATGCTCCGGCTGCTGAGGCTCGCCGGCCGGGATGGCGGCAAGCGCCTGCTGGGCAGCGTTACCAGCAGATGGCGGCACCAGCGCATTGGCAACCTCGTTGCCGGCAAGCTGGTTGCTGAAGGCCGGGCGAACCTGGGGCACCGGCGCATTCACGCTTGCAACTTCGGTCTGCTGCTGCGGTTCGGCCGGAGCAGCTTCAGCCTTCGGCGGTGTCGCCTTGGCGACAGCCACCGGTGTGCTATCCTCCGAATTATCCTCTTCCTCGTCGGCGCCACCGCCAAAGAGATAGGCAAAGAGCGTCTTCTGCTTGTGAGGTTCGGAAGCAGACTCGGAAGCACTCGCCATCATGATCTGGCTGCCATTCGCCATGCGGCGCTTGTAATCGGCCATTGCTTGCTGGTAACCCGGCAGCGGCTTGCCATCGGCAGGAATATGAATGGTGTTGCCATCAGGGAAGAGCCTGACCAACTCGTCGCGGCTCATGCGCGGCCAGGCGCGAACGCCGCCGACATCCATATGGACAAAAGGCGAACCGGAGTTCGGATAGAAACCGACGCCGCCGACTTGCATCTTCATGCCGATACCGCGCAGCGTGGCGAGCTTCACGTCGGGAATGAAGAAGTCCATCGCCTTGCCAAGCATGTGCTGGCTCTTTTCGGCGACCCCGGAATTGCGCGAACGGCCGCGCAGCATCTCGTTGGTCGCAGGCGAACGGAAACCGCAGACGACGTTGATATAATCCCTGGAACCGGACTGACGATAGACTTCCCAGATGAGGTCGAAGAGACGCGGGTCCATCTTCGTCGGCTGATTCTTGCGCCAGTCGCGCAGGAAGCGGTTGAGCTGCTCAAGACCCTTGGGGTCGAACTTGCCGTTTCGCTTGTAGGTAATGACTGCCTTTTCGCCGGTATGGATGAAATAGAGCTTCAGGCTGCGGGTCTCGCCTGCGGCCTGAGACGGCGTGCTTACGAATACCGGTGAGGAAACCGCGAGTGCAAGCAGGGCGGCCGTTGCCGTCCTAATTGCCTTTCCGCCAATCTTGGCGCACAGCAAGCGCCAGCTCAAGCGCGAAGGCTTGGTATTCCCATTCAGATTCGGCAACTCGATCCCCGTCAGACAGTCAATGTCCCGTGCTGTCTCAAATGGTTGTCAATTGCGGTCGCACGATGGCAAAAATGCCACACATGATCAACCTTTTCTTTACATAGTGAACGAGCAGCTAACAAGTGGTTTATGACGGGTAACGAAACGTGGTTGCCTGATTCTTAATCAAAATGCTCCTATGCCGCATCTTTCTGAGGATTATCGGGATCGATACCGTAATCCTTGAGCTTCCGATAAAGTGTGGATCGGCCAATACCTAGCTTTCGCGCCACTTGACTCATTTGCCCGCGATAAAACTTCAAGGCGAAACGAATCAGTTCTTCCTCGACATCGGCAAGGCGTCGGACATCGCCCGCCTGATTGACACTCGGGATAGCGTTGTCGGAAGCATCCGGACCGCGGCGTATCGTCTCGGCGACGGATGCCGCCTGGTAATCCTCGGGGAATTCGGCATCCGGATCGAGGTGAGAATTATCGGCGACGAGCGCCAGGTGATCCACGACCTCGTAGTTCGGAAGCTGGGCGGCGATCTGGGGGAAATCCGCTTCGGTCAGCTCGGGACCTTCGGCAAGCACGACGGCGCGGAAGATCGCGTTTTCGAGCTGGCGGATATTGCCCGGCCAATCGTAGGCGGTCAGCAATGCCAGCGCACCGGCATTGACCGTCATGCGCCGGCCGTTCTTCTGCTCGCTGGAGAAGCGGTCGGCAAAGACGCGCACCAGATGCGGAATGTCTTCTTTGCGCTTGCGCAGTGCCGGAATGGTGATGGGGAAAACGTTCAGGCGATAATAAAGGTCTTCGCGGAAGTGGCCGTTCTTGACCTCTTCGATCAGATCCTTGTTGGTCGCTGAGATCAGACGGACGTTAACCTTATGGGCCGTGCGCGCGCCGACGGTCTCGATCTCGCCTTGCTGGACGGCGCGCAGCAGCTTGACCTGTACTTCGAGCGGCAGATCGCCGATCTCGTCGAGGAAGATGGTGCCGCCATCGGCTTCCATGAACTTGCCGATATGCTTTTCGGTCGCGCCGGTGAACGCGCCCTTCTCATGGCCGAAGAGAATGCTTTCGACAAGATTATGCGGAATGGCGCCACAATTGACCGTGACGAACGGCTTGTTGGCTCGATCGCCGCCCGACTGGATGGCACGTGCCACCAGTTCCTTGCCGACGCCCGATTCACCTTCGAGCACGACCGGAATGTTGGACTGCGAGGCGCGCTGCGCCAGGTCGATGACGCGGATCATCGCCGGACTTGCCGAAACGATGTCGTCGAAACCGACGGAGCCGGAGCGCGAACGACGGCCTGCACGGGCCTTCACCTCGCGCTGGTCAAGCTTCATCGCGTTTGAAATGGAGGTGTTGATGCGTTCGGGGGACACCGGCTTGACGACGAAATCGAAGGCGCCGGCGCGCATGGCCTGCACAACGGTTTCGATACCGCCCTGCCCCGTCTGGACGATGACGGGTATCTGCGTGCCGAAATCATGCAGTGCTTCGAGAAATTCGAGGCCGGTCATCTCCGGCATCATCAAATCGAGCACGATGACGTTGAAAAGGCTAGGATCGCGCTTCACCATCTCCAGCCCGATGCGGCCGTTCTCGGCCTGATGCACCACATGGCCGTTTCGCTCGATCGCGTTCTTGAGCAGACGGCGCTGCACGGGGTCGTCCTCGACCACGAGAATCTGCCCTGCTCCTTTGAGCTCATTGTAACCGGTCATTGTCGCCTCACTTCATGCGAAACCTTAAGGCGCACTCTGACAGAAAGGCTTGAACATCCAGTTTTGAGAAACAATTGCATTTTAACGATTGTGACGTGCCGTTTTCGTGCCGTTACAAGGCCTTTCAGGCGCCGAAAAACCCCTTGATGCCGGACCTTCCGGCGCTTAGACAAGCAGACCTGTTATAAAAGAGGAAGAGGAACCGCCCTATGAAGTATTCGTTTTCGCACGCCGATCTTCACCTTTCGGCAACGGTTCCCGCAGCGGCGGCTGACCCGGCTCTGGGCGAGCTTCCCTCCTGGCGGCTGCAGGATCTCTACCCCTCGGCCACCTCCACTGCGTTCGTTTCCGACATGGAAAAGGCCGGCAAGGCCGCATCGGATTTCGAAAACAAATGGAAGGGCAAGCTTGCTGAAGCCGCCACCAGAAAAGGCGAGGAAGGCATCGGCCAGGCGCTGAAGGAATATGAGGCGCTCGACGATATCATGGGCCGCCTCGGCTCCTTTGCCGGCCTTACCTATTTCTCCGATACCTCCAATCCGGCAAACGGCAAGCTCTATGGCGACGTCCAGGCGAAACTGACTGACTATTCCGGCCGCCTGCTGTTCTTCGCGCTTGAGCTGAACCGGATCGACGATGCGGTCGTCGACACCTGCATGGCCAACGATCCGCTCGCCGGCCATTATCGCCCTTGGCTCGTCGATCTGCGCAAGGACAAGCCCTATCAGCTGGAAGACAAGCTGGAGCAGCTCTTCCTCGAAAAGTCGATGACATCAGCCGCTGCCTTCAACCGTTTGTTCGACGAGACGATGGCGGAGTTGCGCTTCGAGATCGACGGCGAGAAGCTGCCGCTCGAAGTTGCTCTGAACATGCTGCAGGAAAAGGATCCGGACGTGCGCCGCAAAGCCGCAATGGCGCTCGCCGAAACCTTCAAGGCCAATATCCGCACCTTTACGCTGATCACCAACACGCTTGCCAAGGACAAGGAGATCGCCGATCGCTGGCGCGGCTTCGAAGATATCGCCGACAGCCGCCATCTGGCAAACCGCGTCGAGCGCGAGGTGGTCGATGCGCTCGCAGCAGCCGTGAAGCAAGCCTATCCGCGCCTTTCGCATCGCTATTACAAGATGAAGGCGAAGTGGCTAGGCATGGAGCAGATGAACTACTGGGATCGCAATGCGCCGCTCCCGGAAAGCTCGAGCGCCATCATTTCCTGGCCTGAAGCCAAGGAAACGGTGCTGTCCGCCTATGGCAATTTCGCGCCGGAAATGGCTGCAATCGCCAGGCGCTTCTTCGACGAACAGTGGATCGACGCCCCTGTGCGTCCCGGCAAGGCACCCGGCGCCTTTGCCCATCCGACGGTCCCGTCGGCCCATCCCTACGTTCTGGTCAATTACATGGGCAAGCCGCGTGACGTCATGACCCTTGCCCATGAACTCGGGCACGGCGTGCATCAGGTTCTCGCCGGCGCACAGGGTGCGCTCATGTGCCAGACGCCGCTGACGCTTGCCGAGACGGCCTCCGTCTTCGGCGAGATGCTCACCTTCCGCGCACTGCTCAACCGGACGACGGACAAGCGCGAGCGCAAGGCCATGCTTGCCCAGAAGGTCGAGGACATGATCAACACGGTCGTGCGCCAGATCGCCTTTTATGAATTCGAACGCAAGGTTCATACCGCCCGCAAGGCTGGCGAGTTGACAGCTGACGACATCGGCGAGCTCTGGCTCTCCGTTCAGTCGGAAAGCCTCGGCCCGGCAATCAAGATCTCCGAAGGCTATGAGACCTACTGGGCCTATATCCCTCACTTCATCCACTCGCCCTTCTATGTCTATGCCTATGCTTTCGGCGACTGCCTGGTGAATTCGCTCTATGCTGTCTATCAGAAGGCCGAGAAGGGTTTTCAGGAGAAGTATTTCGAGATGCTGAAGGCCGGCGGCACCAAGCATCATTCCGAACTGCTGAAGCCGTTCGGCCTTGATGCGACCGATCCGTCCTTCTGGGGCAAGGGTCTGTCGATGATCGAGGGCCTCATCGACGAACTCGAGGCACTGGACAAGGCGTAAACCCCGAAACCCGCGCTTTCGCGGAAAGCCAATGGCAGCGTCCGACCCATTCATTCTGTTCCGGGACGATACGACCGGCGAAGTCATGCTCTTCGCCGATCCTGAAACCATGATCGTTGCCCAGACGCGCGCAGAATTCCTGCCGGCGCTCGAGCGGATAGAGGAGGCGCGAAAGGCCGGCAAGTGGCTTGCCGGCTACATGGCCTATGAGGCCGGCCATCTTTTCGAAAGGAAACTTGCCCCCTTTGCGGAAGAGAACCGCGACACGCCGCTGTTGCTGTTCGGCGTCTTCGATGCGCCGCAGCCGGACGAGCATCCGCTGGCGAGATCGCGGCAACGCCTGAAAAACGAAGAATTCCTGACTGCTCCGAAGGCTGGCTGGGATTTCCCTATATATAAAGAGCGTTTCGAACGCCTGCACCGGCATCTTCGCCTCGGGGACATCTATCAGGCCAACCTGACGATGCCGATCGAAGCGCACTGGAGCGGCGACCCACTTGCCGCCTTCTGGTCACTGATCGACCGCCAGCCTGTGAAATATGGGGCATTTGTCGATCTCGGCGGCCCCGTCATTCTTTCCCGCTCGCCGGAACTGTTCTTCCGCACCGACGAAGATGGCTGGATCGAGACCCATCCGATGAAGGGTACGGCCAAGCGTGGCGCCACGCCGGCCGAAGACGCAGAGATCATCGAAGCGATGAAGGCGGACATCAAGACGCAAGCGGAAAACCGCATGATCGTCGATCTGCTGCGCAACGATATTTCACGCATAACCGAAGTCGGCACTCTCGATGTTCCAAAGCTCTTCGAAGTCGAGACCTATCCGACCGTCCACCAGATGGTCAGCCACGTTCAGGCGAAGCTCCTACCCGATCTTTCAATCCGCGACATCTTCGCAGCCCTCTTTCCATGCGGCTCGATCACCGGCGCACCGAAGATGCGCGCCATGGAAATCCTCCATGACCTCGAAGAAGGCCCGCGCGATGCCTATTGCGGCGCAATCGGTATGATCTCGCCCAATGGCGCCATGCGCTTTTCCGTCGCCATCCGCACTATAACGCTCTTCGATGGCGGTAGGGCCGTCTTCAACGTCGGCGGTGGCATCGTCTTCGACTCCACTGACGAAGCCGAATATGAGGAATGCCTGCTCAAGGCTCGTTTCGCCGTCGGAGACCAATGGATCGCCCGATGACAGATTTTTCGCTGATCGAAACGCTGCGCTGGCAACCGGACGAAGGCTTCATTCGCCTGCGTCTGCACCTCGCCCGCCTCTCCCGCTCCGCCCGACGCATCGGTTTTCCCGAGCCGATGCATGTGGTCGCGAAGCTGGAAGAGGCGGTAAGGGATGAAAAGGGACCGTGCCGTATCAGGTTGACCTTCGACGGCCAGGGCTGGATCGACGTTACCACTGCACCCTTCACGGCGCTGCCGCAAGACACAGTCTGGAAACTCCGTATCGCCGGTACGCGTCTCGATTCCACCGACAAGCTGCTGCGTATCAAGACCACGCGCCGGGCTGTCTATGAAACGGCGCGCGCCGAGTTCACGCCGCAGCAGGCGGATGAAGTCATCCTGCTCAACGAGCGGCAGGACGTCTGCGAGGGAACCATCACGTCTGTCTTCCTCGATGACGGCTCCGGCATTCTCAGGACTCCGCCGATCTCCTGCGGCCTGCTCGCCGGCGTGCTGCGCACCGAGCTCATCTGCCAGCGAAAGGCCCGCGTCGGTCGCATCACGCTCGATGATCTGAACAGGGGTAAACTTTACGCTGGAAATTCGCTGCGCGGCCTGATCCGCGCTACGCTACAAAAGGACTGACCATGCTGATCCTCGCCTTGACCTATGTGAAGCCCAACGAAGAGGCCGACAAGCACATGGAGCCGCATATGGCCTGGGTGAAGGAAGGATATGCGAAGGGCTGGTTCCTTGCTTCCGGCCGGAAGGTACCACGCACCGGTGGGGTCGTTCTCGCCGTTGGCGAGCGCGCGGAGATCGAAGCCTATGTCGCCGCCGACCCCTTCACCATCCATGGCATCGCTGAATATGAGATCACCGAAGTCGCGCTGACAACGGTGACAGAAGGGCTGGAGGCTCTGAAGCGTTAAGTCGCCAACCGCTTCTCCTTGCTCGTCAGGCCCGGACAGGAGCTTCCAACGGGACGAACTCGCGCAAAAACTGCGCGCGCTTTGCGGACTTGATATTTGAGCTTTGCGACGAACGCTCTTTATTGTGACGCCATTTTGTGGTTAGAGCCGGTCACTTCGAGATCTTCGCAGCATTTCACATGAATTCTTTAGGCTAGAGGCCTTCGTTCCCTTCCAACAGGAGAAAAGAATGACGGAACAGAACTATCCGGTATATGGCGAAATTACCGGTCCGATCGTCATGATCGGCTTTGGCTCCATCGGCCGCGGCACGCTGCCCCTGATCGAGCGCCATTTCAAATTCGACAAGAGCCGGATGGTCGTCATCGACCCGCGCACGGACGACGCCCACATCCTGGAAAAGCACGGCGTCAAACATATTCAGGCATATGTGACGAAGGACAATTACAAAGAGCTGCTGAAGCCGCTGCTGACCGAAGGCGAAGGCCAGGGTTTCTGCGTCAACCTCTCGGTCGACACGTCGTCGCTCGACATCATCAAGCTCTGCCGCAAGCTTGACGTGCTCTATATCGATACCGTCGTCGAGCCCTGGCTCGGCTTCTATTTCGACAAGGACATGAAGAACGAAGATCGCACCAACTATGCCCTGCGCGAAACAGTTCGCAAGGAAAAGGCCAAGAACCCCGGCGGCACCACTGCCGTTTCCACCTGCGGCGCAAATCCGGGCATGGTGTCCTGGTTCGTCAAGCAGGCGCTGCTCAATCTCGCCAAGGACATCGGTCTGAAGTTCGACGAACCGGGCCAGGACGACCGCGAGGAATGGGCAAAGCTGATGAAGAAGGTCGGCGTCAAGGGCATCCATATAGCCGAGCGAGATACCCAGCGCACAATCCATCCGAAGCCGCTCAACGTCTTCTGGAACACCTGGTCCGTCGAAGGCTTCATCTCCGAAGGCCTGCAGCCAGCCGAACTCGGCTGGGGCACGCATGAAAACTGGATGCCAAAGAACGCCAAGAAGCACAAGAAGGGTTCCAAGGCTGCAATCTTCCTGGAGCAGCCTGGCGCCAACACCCGTGTACGCACCTGGTGCCCGACGCCCGGGCCGCAATACGGCTTCCTCGTCACGCATAACGAGTCGATCTCGATTGCCGACTTCTTCACGGTCAGGGACAAGGACGGCGACGTCACCTACCGCCCGACCTGCCATTATGCCTACCATCCGGCCAATGACGCCGTTCTCTCCCTGCATGAGATGTTCGGCAACGGCGGCAGGCCGCAGCCGGTCCTGCACGTTCTCGACGAGAACGAACTGGTCGATGGCGTCGATGAACTCGGCGTATTGCTCTACGGCCACGACAAGAACGCCTACTGGTACGGTTCACGCCTGTCGCTGGAAGAAACCCGCCGCATCGCCCCCTACCAGAATGCAACCGGCCTGCAGGTGACTTCTGCCGTACTCGCCGGCATGGTCTGGGCTCTTGAAAACCCGAAGGCCGGCATCGTCGAAGCCGACGAAATGGATTACAAGCGGTGCCTCGAAGTGCAGCTGCAGTATCTCGGCCCGGTCGAAGGCCACTACACGGACTGGACCCCGCTCGACGGTCGCCCGGGTCTCTTCCCGGAAGACATCGACACCAAAGACCCGTGGCAGTTCAAGAACATCCTCGTTCGCTGAACCCTGCCGCAATGCATCCGAAGATGCCCGCTGTCAGGCGGGCATTTTTGTAACGCCTGCTGTCTAAATGCCTGCCAGTCTGCGGCGAAGTCTTGCCATCAGGAAAGGCCCGCGCCATGTTTTGCGCGAATTTAGCCAACAATTTCCCTCCAGATTTGCCGGGAGAAGCCTTATGAAAGTCAGAATTGGTCTCGTTCTTGCGGTTGCATCGGCAGCCCTTGCCGCCTGTGTTTCATCCGGCCCGCGCCCTCTCCCCATTGCATCGGCACCCGCTCCTGCCGGTGTCGAGGGAACCTGGGCCGATCCGAACGGCATCGTCTCTACCTTCCAGGGCGGCACCTTTACGACGCGCACGACCGACAGCAACCAGCTTCTGGCCTCCGGTACCTATACCAATACCTCACCGACGCTGGTGGAAATCAACATGACTTCGCTGGTTCGTAACAAACAGTCGAAAGTCAATTGCGCTCTTGTTACGACGAGCCAGCTCAACTGCACTTCGGATGCCGGCGCACAATTCGTCCTGACCCGCCGCAGCTGAAAAGAGTAAACCTGCGAAGGCTAAGCACTGGCTGGGCTTTCGCCGGTTACTGTTTCCCTTCTTTGCTCGATCGTACGCTTGCGACATTCCCGAATATTGCGGAAGCACGCGCGAACTTTACCAAACGCCGCCAACAGCGAATGCGGCGGATAGCGGGCCGTCCTTTTTTGCCCGACTCCTCTTGGAAAGCGGCTCTCCTGGCCCAGCTTTTTTCTTGCGGCCGGGGATCGTGTGATGGAACATCCGCGCGCCGGGAAACCGTCTCGGCGGACTATGAAAGGGGCAGCGAGGATCAGGGGGATCTTCGAGCCGAATCAGGAGAACAGGGATGACGAAGTCTTTAAGCTTCGGTCTTTTGACCGCGTCTATGTTGACGTTGAGCACAAGCGCCGCATTTGCAGATTACGAACTCAATATTCTTCATATCAACGATTTCCACTCGCGCATCGAATCGATCAACAAGTTCGATTCCACGTGCTCCGCCGAGGAAGAGGGCAAGAACGAGTGCTTCGGTGGGGCTGCCCGCCTGAAGACTGCCATCGACCAGCGCCGCCAGGCTTTGACCGGCAAAAACACGCTGCTGCTCAATGCCGGCGACAACTTCCAGGGCTCGTTGTTCTATACGACCTACAAGGGCGCAGCCGAAGCCGAGATGCTGAACCTCATGAAGTTCGACGCCATGACCGTCGGCAATCATGAGTTCGATGACAGCGAGGATGGGCTCGCTACCTTCCTCGACAAGGTGCAATTCCCCGTCGTCACCGCAAACGTCAAGGCAAGCGCTGCTTCCAAGCTCGGCGACCGCGTCAAGCCGTCTCTCGTGCTCGATGTCGCCGGTCAGAAGATCGGTATCGTCGGTGCCGTCACCAACGATACCCCTGAGCTTTCCTCGCCCGGCCCGAACGTGACGATCGCCGATGACGTGCAGAGCATTACCGCAGAAGTCCAGAAGCTGAGGGGCGAAGGCGTCAATAAGATCATTGCGCTGACCCATGTCGGCTACCCGCGCGACCTTGCCTTGATCGCCAAGATCCCCGATGTCGACGTCGTCGTCGGTGGCCACTCGCACAGCCTGCTTTCGAACACCGATCCCAAGGCCGAAGGTCCCTACCCGACAATGGTCGACAATCCCGGCGGCTACAAGGTGCCGGTAGTGCAGGCGGCTTCCTACAGCAAATATCTCGGCGATCTCGTCGTCAATTTCGATGACAACGGCATCGTCAAGGAAGCCAAGGGCGATCCCATTCTGATCGATTCCTCCTTTGCGCCGGATCAGGCTGTCGCCGCGCGCATTGTCGAACTGGCAAAGCCGATCGAAGAACTGCGCAAGAAGGTGATCGGCTCCTCCGAAGGGCCCATCGAGGGCGATCGCAAAGTCTGCCGTGTCAAGGAATGCTCCATGGGCAATCTGGTCGCCGACGCCATGCTCGACCGCACCAAGAACCAGGGCGTGACCATCGCCATTCAGAACGGTGGCGGCCTGCGCGCCTCCATCGACAGCGGGGACGTCACCCAAGGCGAAGTCATCACCGTGCTGCCCTTCCAGAATACGCTTGCAACGTTCCAGTTGACCGGCGCCGATATCGTCAAGGCGCTGGAAAACGGCGTCAGCCAGATCGACCAGGGCGCCGGTCGCTTCCCGCAGGTCGCCGGCCTAAAGTTCTCCTTCGACCAGTCGAAGCCGGTCGGCAGCCGCGTCAGTGAAGTGCAGGTCAAGGATGGCGACAACTTCGTGCCGATCGACATTGCTAAAATCTATAGTGTCGCCACCAACAACTTCATGCGTGCCGGCGGCGACGGCTATGTTGCTTTCAAAGATGGCAAGAATGCCTATGACTACGGCCCGGATCTGGCCGATGTGACAGCCGCATATATCGCCGCGCATTCCCCCTATAAGCCCTACACGGATGGCCGCATCGCTGAGATAGCGCAGGCTGCACCCGCTCCCGCCCCTGCAGCGCCCCCTTCGACTCAGGCGACACCTGCTCCGACACCTGCGGCACCGGCAGAACCGGCACCGGCGCCCGCCGCTCCTGCCCCGGCAACGGAACCCGCACCGGCCCCGGCAGCCTCCACGCCGGCACCGCCTTCGAGCCATGTCATCGTCGCCGGCGATACCTTCTGGGATCTCGCCAAGACCTTCTACGGCGACGGTGCCGCGTGGCGCAAATTGTCCGAAGCAAATGGCAGCCCGAACCCGCGCCATCTGAAGATCGGCGAGGAAATCCAGGTTCCTGCCAAGTAAGACGATATGTCCCGATCATGAGCGCTGGTCCGGGGTTTCCCGGGCCGGCTTTTCTCCCTATAGGGTGAACCGTTATCGATCGGCTGCGTATAGCCGGTGAGACATGAAAGCGCGTTGGGGCCAGAATGACAGATACTTCACTCCGCCCGGCGGACCATCCTGCCGTCAAATTCGGCAAGATCGGCGTCCTGCTGGTCAATCTCGGCACGCCTGACGGCACTGATTATACGTCCATGCGTCGATATCTGCGCGAGTTCCTGACCGACAAGCGTGTCATCGAATGGTCGCCTTGGAAATGGTATCCGATCCTCTTCGGCATCGTCCTCAACACACGCCCGCAAAAGGTCGGCAAGGCCTATGAAACGATCTGGAACAAGGACCTGAACGAGAGCTGGCTGCGTACCTATACCCGCAACCAGTCGGACTTCATGGCAGAACGCCTGAGGGACCTGACCAACGTCAAAGTCGATTGGGCGATGCGCTACGGCACCCCGTCGATCCCCTCTCGCCTCCAAGCGCTGAAAGATGAAGGCTGCGACCGCATCCTGCTCTTCCCGCTCTATCCGCAATATGCGGCCGCCACGACCGCGACCGTCAACGACAAGGCCTTCCAGAAGCTGCTCACCATGCGCTGGCAGCCGGCGCTGCGCACTGTGCCGGATTATCACGACGACGAGGCCTATATCGAAGCGCTCGCCAAATCCGTCGAACGGCATCTTGCCGCGCTCGACTGGAAGCCGGAAATACTGGTTGCCTCCTTCCACGGCATTCCGCTCTCCTATTTCCAGCAGGGCGATCCCTATTACTGTCAGTGCCAGAAGACCGGCCGCCTGCTGCGCGAGCGCCTCGGACTGACAAAGGAAAATTTCATGGTCACCTTCCAGTCCCGCTTCGGACCGGAGGAATGGCTGCAGCCCTATACCGACAAGACCGTCGAGAAGCTGGCGCAGGATGGCGTCAAGCGCATAGCCGTCATGAACCCCGGCTTCGTTTCCGACTGTCTGGAGACACTGGAAGAGATTGCCGAACAGGCCGCCCATTCCTTCAAGCACAATGGCGGCGAACAGTTCGCGCATATTCCCTGCCTGAATGACAGCGAGGACGGCATGCAGGTGCTGGAAAAAGTCGTGCGCCGTGAGCTGCTGGGCTGGGCATAATTGACGCGGCGCCAGATTTTCTGCGCCCTGCAATAGATAAAAACGTCCCGCGCGCCAGATCTGAAGAATGGCCGATAGGCGATCGCAATCGAGCCAGAAGCGTCGCTGCGGCCCGCTTGGCGGCCTGTTGCTTTATTGATCTGGACGTACTTTATGATTTCGGGTTTCAGAAAATTGATTGTCCTCGCCTGCTTGCTCGTCATCGCCGGTGGCGGTTATCTCGCGTGGGAGCGCTATCTGCGGGTCCATGCCAACGCCCCTCCCGAAGGCATCGTCGGTCAGGTCGCATGTCAGCTCCGCCTCCGCGATGTCAAAACCAGCAATCTGAGCCCAGACGATCAGCCGTTCCTCACAAATTGCCTGATGGGCGGCTATATTACAAAGAGCGACCTGGACGACGCCGGCCTATCACCCTGATTTGACAGGCGAGCTGTCATTCCTTCCTTGCAAAGAACATGCTAACTCACCACGTCAGATACGTGGGCTTGGGAGGAATACATGCTACTGAGCGGCTTCGATATCGTTGTAATCGCCTTGGTGATCTTCGTCATCCTGGTGCTCTTTGCGGCCATCAAGACGGTTCCGCAGGGTTATCGCTACACGATCGAGCGCTTCGGCCGCTATACGCGCACGCTGGAACCCGGCCTGAACCTGATTACCCCTTTCATCGAGCGCGTCGGCGCCAGGATGAATGTGATGGAGCAGGTGCTGAACGTGCCGACTCAGGAAGTAATTACCAAGGACAATGCCTCGGTCTCGGCCGATGCCGTATCCTTCTACCAGGTGCTGAACGCCGCTGAGGCCGCCTATCAGGTTTCCAACTTGGAAAATGCCATCCTGAACCTCACCATGACCAATATTCGTACCGTCATGGGCTCCATGGATCTCGATGAGTTGCTCTCCAATCGCGATGCGATCAACGACCGGCTGCTGCGCGTCGTCGATGAAGCCGTGCAGCCCTGGGGTATCAAGGTCACCCGCGTCGAGATCAAGGATATCCAGCCGCCGCGCGACCTCGTCGACGCGATGGCCCGCCAGATGAAGGCAGAGCGCGAGAAGCGTGCCCAGGTGCTGGAGGCCGAAGGTGCGCGCAATGCACAGATTCTGAGAGCCGAAGGCGCCAAGCAGTCCGCCATCCTTCAGGCCGAGGGCCAGCGTGAAGCCGCCTTCCGCAACGCCGAGGCCCGTGAGCGCCTGGCCGAGGCGGAAGCCAAGGCAACACGCATGGTCTCCGAAGCCATCGCCGTCGGCGACGTGCAGGCGATCAACTATTTCGTGGCGCAGAAATACACGGAAGCGCTGGCATCGATCGGCCAGGCGAACAATGCCAAGGTCGTGCTGATGCCGATGGAGGCCTCGTCGATTCTCGGCTCGCTCGGCGGCATAGGAGCGATTGCCCGCGAAGTCTTCGGCGAGGACAGCAATCCGCCGCCGCGTCCGCGCTCCGGTCCGGTGCGCTCGACGCCACCGGCCCCGCCTGCGCCGAACCCGTTCAATCCTAACCCGGAGCGATGAACTATGCTGGCGAAGATCGTCGGCGAACTTGGTCCGTGGAGTTGGTGGGTGGCAGGCCTCGTGCTGCTTGCCGCCGAGTTGATCGCGCCGGGCTTCTTCCTTGTCTGGATCGGCCTTGCAGCGCTTGCGGTTGGCGCGCTCTCGCTGCTTTTCTGGGATGCAACCTTCTGGGCCTGGCAGCTTCAGGCAATCCTCTTCGCCGTCTTTGCAGTCCTCGCCACATTCATCGGCCGGCGGCTGACGCTGCGCAGCGACAAGACGGATGAGCCCTTCCTCAACCAGCGTGGCGCGAGCCTCGTCGGCCGCACAGCCACTCTGCACGAACCGATCCGCGAAGGCCGCGGCCGCATTCGCCTCGACGATACGACGTGGCGAGTGTTGGGGCCCGATCTACCGGCCGGAACGCAGGTCAAAGTGATTTCGAGTAACGGCCGAGACTTGATAGTCGAGCCAACCTGATCAGGCAACGCCGATCCGCAAGAGATCATGGAAATGGATGAGCCCGATTGGCCGCTGCTCGTCATCGACGACGATAAGCGCGCCGATCTTATATTGCTCAAGCAACGCCAATGCCGCGGTCGCCAGTACCGTGGGCCTGACCGTCTTCGGCGAGCGCGTCATGATGTCGTCAACCGTCAGCTCCGCGAGGTTGCGGCTGAGGTTGCGTGACATGTCGCCGTCCGTGATGATGCCGCAAAGCCGACCCTCTCCATCCAGCACGCCGACGCAGCCGAAATGCTTGTGCGACAGGACTTTAATCGCGTCCGGCACGGACGTGCCCTTTGCGACCAGCGGCAGACGGTCACCGGTATGCATGATATCGGCAACATGCATCAAGCTCGCCCCCAGCTTGCCGCCGGGATGAAAAATACGGAAATCTGTCGCCGTGAAGCCGCGCGCATCCAGAAGCGAGATTGCCAGTGCATCGCCGAGCGCAAGCTGCATCATCGTCGACGTGGTTGGCGCCAGCCCGTTCGGACAGGCCTCTTCCTCATTAGGGATCAGCAGCGCAATATCCGCAGCCGTTGCCAGTGAGGATTGGGGGCTGCAGGTCATGGCGATCAGCGGAATGGAAAAACGCCGCGTGTAGGAAATGATGCTCTTCAGTTCCGCGCTTTCGCCGCCCTTGGAGATCGCAAGCACGACATCGTCCCCAGCAATCATGCCGAGGTCGCCATGGTTGGCTTCCGCCGCATGCACAAAAAAAGCGGGCGTGCCCGTTGAAGCGAAAGTGGCGGCGATCTTCGTACCGATATGGCCGCTTTTGCCGACACCGGTCACGATCACGCGGCCGGTATTCTCGCCAATCATCTCGACCGCACGTGTAAAAGGCCCGGCTAGCCCGTCATCGAAAGCACGTTCCAAGGCCTCAAGGGCACGTCTTTCGATGCTGACGGTACGCTTGCCAGACTCCAGGACGCTGTTTTCGACGAGTTTTACCGCTCTCCTGATCATGGCAATGCGTTAGACCTTTTCACTTTACCTGTCCACCCAGCAATGTTTCCCATGTATGAACGCGACGTCCGCGCGGCAACGAATGGTTAACCACAAGGCTTTACCCTTGAGTAAGACTTAAAAGCATTTCAGGCGCGGATTAAATGGGCCAGGGAAAACAGACGAGCAGTGCGACGCCGCTCCGCGCCAAGAGCCGTGTCGTCTCCGTCGCGGCTATCGGTCTGCTGATCGCGCCCCCTGCTTTCGCTCAGCAGATCGCGTCGCAACAGCAACCAGCAGGCACAACGAATTCGCGCACGGCGGCCATCTCCGCGACGCAGGGCGCCGGCACCAATAATATCGCGGATATCGGTGACGCAGATGCCGCCCCCAATGCCGCCGCCAACAGTTCGGGCGCAGACACCGAGGCTGCCCCCACCCCAACACCGCAGCCCGATAACGAGATTACGGGTGCGATCCTCGATGAGGACATGCGCAGGCTGAATACCCGCGAACCGCGCCTGGACGAAACACCGGCGCGCAGAGCGCAGGAAAGCGCTTCGACCGAACAGACGCCCGGCATCCCTCTTGGCAGCTTCATCCTGCGCCCGAGCGTCACTCAAACCATCAACAGCGAGACCACGAAGGACGGCGCAACGAAAAAGAGCCGCGGCTTCCTCGAAACCGACATGGGCGCGAGGCTGACCTCCGACTGGAGCCGGCATCAGTTGACCGTCACCTCCGAAGGTGCCTGGCAGAAGAACATCAGTGGCGAGGGTGAAGAACAACCGTCCTTCAAGATCGACGCTGATCTGCGGCTGGACCTGACACGTGACACCACCGGCCACATTACCGGCGGCTATAATTTCTATCGCGAAGACACAGACGATCCGAATGCGATCACCAATGCCGATCAGCAATCCGATGTGCAGGAATTTACAGGCGGCGCGTCCATCGAGCACGACTTCGGCATTTTGCGCGGCACCGCCGCCATTGCGCTTTCGCGCTCGATCTATTCCGATGCCGAACTCTCGAACGGCGCGACAGTTTCGATGAGTGACCGCAATCAGACGACGGGCACGGTGCGCGGCCGCATTGGCTATGAGCTTTCGCCGGCACTCATTCCCTTCATCGAAGCGTCCGTTGGTAAGACCAATTACGACGAGCGCACCGATTCCTCGGGTTATCAGCGTTCGGGAGACAGCTATGGCGCCAAGGGTGGCGTTCAGCTCGATATGGGCGAAAAACTCAAAGGCGAGGTCGCGGTCGGCTATGCGACGGCGGATTTCGATGACAGCCGCCTGAAATCAATCGATACCGCAACACTCGATGCCAGTCTGCTCTGGTCGCCAATCCGCGGCACGAACGTCAATCTCAACCTTCAGACCAGCATCCAGCCTTCGACCGCAGCCGGCGAAAGCGGCTATGTCTCACACCAGTTGACGACGACAGTCGATCATCAGCTTCGAGACAATCTCGTGACGACAGTCATTGGCGGCGTGACCCTGCGCAATTATCCGAACGGCAGC
The DNA here is from genome assembly GCF_014195325.1 of Rhizobium sp. BK650. Taxonomy (GTDB): domain Bacteria; phylum Pseudomonadota; class Alphaproteobacteria; order Rhizobiales; family Rhizobiaceae; genus Rhizobium. The sequence goes on from NZ_JACIBK010000006.1 coordinate 170,046, forward strand.
ACAATAAGCGACGAGACGGTTTATACCACCTCGACCGGCCTTATCTGGAATATCAATCGCTACCTCGACTTCACCAGCACGCTTGGCTACGAGCTGACGAGCCGCAAAGAGGGCGACGACTCGCAGCAATGGCGAGCCGGCGTCGGTCTTAGATTGAAGCGCTAAACAGCATTACTGCAGGCGGGCAAGCAGGTTCCTGAAGCCGCCTTCGACGGTCGGGCGGATGTCCGCACGCTCGAGAGCGAAGGCTACGTTGGCGAGGATGAAACCATCCTTGGCACCGCAATCGTAAGTCTCACCCTTGAAATGGTAGCCTGCGAAAATCTGTTCCTTGAGCAGCTTCAGCATGCCATCGGTAAGCTGGATTTCGTTGCCGGCACCGCGCTCCTGGGTTTCCAGGATCTTGAAGATCTCCGGCTGCAGGATATAGCGACCGTTGATGAAAAAGTTGGAAGGAGCGGTACCCTTGGCCGGCTTTTCTACCATGCCAGTGATGCGGAAGCCCTCGCCGACCGCCTCGCCAACGCCGACGATGCCGTATTTATGTGCCTGGTCGGGAGCGCATTCCTCGACAGCGATGATATTGCCGCCGCTGTGCTCATAGAGTTCGATCATGCCCTTCATGCAGCCCTTCTGATCCTTCATGATCATGTCGGGCAGAAGCAGTGCAAAAGGCTCGTCGCCGACAATCTCGCGGGCGCACCAAACGGCGTGACCGAGACCGAGCGGCTCCTGCTGACGGGTAAAGCTCACCGTGCCTGCCTTGGGAAGCTGTTGCTGCAGCAGGGTGATTTCCGCCTTCTTGGCGCGTTCCTTGAGCGTCTGCTCAAGCTCGAAATGAATATCGAAGTAATCTTCGATGACATGCTTATTACGACCAGTAACAAAAACGAGGTGTTCAATGCCTGCTTCAAGTGCTTCGTCGACAACATACTGAATGATTGGCTTGTCGACGACAGTCAGCATTTCCTTCGGAACCGCTTTTGTAGCAGGAAGGAACCGCGTTCCCAGACCTGCGACCGGAAATACTGCCTTACGAACTTTCTTATTCAGAGCCACACCGACCTCCTGTTTTGATTATACCGCTTTTACTCAACGCTATATCCATTTGAACTAGTATAGAATTGCTACCGTTTTGCAAATGGTGACTGGCCCGGCCGTCCATGGTAAAGAATTTGTTGACTCCGTTCCTGTAATTTCGGCGTAGAGCGGACATGACGTACCGCCCAGGCTAAAACTGAAGATGACGGATACGACTGCCGATGACCCAGAAATGCACAAACTCCCTTCGTGGTCTTGCTCTCGCCATCGTTGTCGCCACAGCGGCTGGATTGGCCCCCAATAACGCAAAAGCGGATGCCCGGTTCCAGAATTGGATCGCGGACTTCTACCAGACTGCCGCACAGAGTGGCATCAGTAAGGCAACCTATCAGAAAGCCTTTTCCGGGGTCACCGAGCCCGATCCGACCGTGCTGGACAAGGCAACCTATCAGCCTGAATTCACATCAAAAATATGGGACTACGTCGATTCCCGCGTCAACCCCTACACTGTGGAAATCGGCCGCAAAATGGCCATTAAGCATGCCAGGACGCTCGACCTTATTCAGCGTCGCTTCGGCGTCGACAAGTCGATCCTGCTTGCCATTTGGTCGATGGAATCAAACTACGGTGCAGTACTCGCTAAAGATGAGCGCCTGCACTATGTTCCGCGCGCACTCGCAACGCTTGCCTATGCCGATCCAAAACGTGCAAAATACGCCAAGAAGCAGTTGATCGCAGCGTTGAAGATCCTGCAGAACGGCGACGTACCCGCCAGTGAATTGACCGGCTCCTGGGCCGGCGCTATGGGCCACACCCAGTTCATCCCGACCAGCTACCTTCTCTATGCGGTCGACGCTGATGGCAACGGCCATCGCGATATCTGGAACTCCGTGCCCGATGCGCTGGCAACCTCGGCCAATCTTCTGATGAAGAACGGCTGGGACACCGGCAAAACCTGGGGTTATGAGGTGGTGGTCCCTGCATCTGCGGCGAAGCAGGTGGGCAAGACGCATACGCTTGCGCAGTGGGCCGAGCTTGGTCTGAAACGTCCGAGCGGCAAGCCCTTCAAGGAAGGCGATACCCGCGCCATGTTGAAAATGCCGGCGGGCACGGACGGTCCCGGTTTCCTGATGACGGGCAACTTCTTCACGATCAAGAACTACAACGCGTCCGATAGTTATGCGCTCGCCGTCGGCCTGCTTGCTGACCAGATTTCAGGCTACGGCGGCATGCAGCAGCGCTGGCCGCGTCCGGAAGGCGCGCTCGACATCACCGAGAAGTTCGAGCTGCAGACGCGTCTGAAGACGCTCGGCTACTATAGCGGCGATGTCGACGGAAATTTCGGCTCCGGCTCAAAGGCCGCCATTGCCGCAGTGCAAGAGCGTTTCGGCATGCAGCCGGATGGTGAGCCGTCACTTTCGCTTCTCGACGCGCTGCGCCGTTAGAGCATGTCGCGCACAAGTGTGCAGTGGTCGTGGCAATCTGAAAGACCGCGCGCCTTGGAGCGCCGTGCGTCAGATATAGAAACTACGCTCTATCTCTTTGAATCCACACATAGGCTTTTCCGAAAATCGATGCCGCTTTTCGGGGCCGATGCCGTAGAAGCGGGAAAAGCGTGACCTAGATAATGATGTGGAGTGGACGGAAGCCGCTGCCTATGCAAGATGCCCGGCAGATGCGGAACTGCCCGATGACGAAAAAAACTGAACGGACCCGATGGAGGAGCAGGCTCGCACTTGCCGCAGCCACGCTCTCGCTTTGCCTTGGTTCGATGGCGCCAGTCCACGATGCCGAAGCCCAGGAACTCCGGTATCAACGCCGCTCCATTCTGGATTTCCTCCTTGGGCGCCGTTACATCGATGAGGAGCCGCAGCCGGAAATGCGGGACCAGCCGAGACGGCAGCAGCAGCGCCGACGCCCGCCGCCCGCGCCGCAGAAGGCCATCATCCCGACCCGCACGGCACCTGTGGCCCCTGCTGAGCCTGTCGTTCAAAAACTGAATAACGCTCAGAAAATCCTTGTTGTCGGTGACTTTCTCGCCGGCGGTCTTGGCGATGGCCTCGCCGCTGCCTTCGAAACCTCGCCCGGCGTCATTGTCGAAGCCCGCAGCAATGTCTCTTCCGGCCTTGTACGCGACGACTACTACAACTGGGCCGGCGAGCTGCCGAAAATGATCGACGAACTGAAGCCGGCAATGGTCGTCGTCATGATAGGCGCCAATGATCGCCAGCAGATGGTGACTGATGCCGGCAAGGAAAAATTCCGTACCGACGGCTGGTTTACCGAATATCAGCGTCGCGTGCTTGCCTTCGGCAAGGAAATCACCAACCGCAAGGTCCCGTTGCTCTGGGTCGGACTTCCCGCATTCGAATCCGATTCGATGACGGCGGACGCTGCGCAGATGAATCAGCTCTATCGCAATCAGATGGAAAGCATTGGCGGCGAATTCGTCGATATCTGGGACGGCTTCGTGGATGAAAATGGCAAGTTCATCGTCACAGGCTCGGATATCAACGGCCAGCAGGTACGTCTGCGCACCACTGACGGCGTCAACCTCACGCAGGCCGGCCGCCGCAAGCTCGCCTTCTATGTCGAAAAGCCGGCACGCCGCATCCTCGGCACTCAGGCAAGCCCCGATCTTGTGCGTCTCGACGCCGGCAACCTGCCGGGCCTGACGCTGCCGGCCAATCCGATGGAACGTACGCAGCCGATCAGCCTGTCAGATCCGAATCTCGATGGCGGAGCCGAACTGCTTGGCGCCGGCAAGACACTTCCGGTGACGCTGGCGAAATCGCCGCGCGATCTCCTGGTCGAACGGGGAGAGATGGCACCGGCACCGGCAGGCCGCATCGACGACTATCGGTTGCCAGCGCTCAAGACGCCGGCCGAAATTTCTGTGAAATGAGAAAGGGCCGCCTGAGCGGCCCTGATAAGAGGCTTACTTGGCTGTCGTCTGCGGCCAGGTCAGATAATAGAAGTCGGAGCCAATCTGGCCGAAATAGGCATTGCTGCCATCGGCCTTGTCGACATAGTGGTCGCCTTGCTTGACGAAGGACGCATCATCGCCACGCTTCAGATGCGCGTTGAGGAAGTCATTCCAGCCGCTGGCATCGATATCAATACCCGGTTTGCTGTCCGTATCGGCTTCGTCCGGATTGTCGACATCCCAGGCGGTGATCGAAACACCCTGTATCGGGTCGGAAATCGTCAGGGTGCCATTCTCAAGCGCGGCCAGCATATCATGCGCCGTACCATCAGCCCCCTCCTGCTTGGCCGCCTCTTCGAGCTGTTTCTTGAGCATCGCCATGAAGGAAGAACTCGTGACATCGGGCTTGTCGCTCGATGTATCGGTTGTGTCGTCCGTCTGGTCGTTCTGCGTCGAAAGCCTGTCGAGCAGGCTTGCAAGCGCATTGTTGGAAAGCAGTGACGACGTATCCGGATCCAGACCGTAGCTGCTGAGGATACTGGCAGCGCCGGAGGAAGCAGTCGCACTCTGGCTGTCGTCGTCATCCGAACCGCGTAGGTTCTTCAGGGCATATTGGGCTGAGACCAGCCGCGTACTGTCGATTGCGGAAACCATGGTTTGTCCTTTGCAATGGCCCGCGGCGACCATGTCCCTTGCGCCGCGGCCAACAGTGAAACGCTTTCGACTGACGGGTGGGGGCAAGTCCGGCCAGTCGCCGCAGGCCAGTTGTGCCTGCACAAGCAAGGAAGCTGCAGTTCGGAAATTGCATGAGGCTTGCCTCAAGCTCAGGCGCGTCAAGCGGTCGCACCACGAAAAACTCCGCCGGAATGCGGCGGAGTTTGTAGTGCAGGGAATTATTCCGGCCAATTAGCGCGGCAGAACCGTCGAACCCATCAGCGCTTCGTCGATGGCGCGAGCCGCCTGGCGGCCTTCGCGGATTGCCCAAACGACCAGAGACTGGCCGCGGCGCACGTCGCCCGCGGTCCAGAGTTTGTCGACCGAGGTTTTGTAGTCGCGGTCATTAGCCACGACGTTGGTCGAGCCGCGCTTGTCGACATTGAGCGACAGCTTGCCGTCTAGTTCCTTCAGCACGCTGTCGTTGAACGGGCCGCTGAAACCGATTGCGATAAACGCAAGGTCGGCCTTGATGACGAATTCCGTCCCTGGAACCGGCCGGCGACGCTCATCGACTTCACAGCATTTCACACCCGTCAACACACCGTCTTCTCCGATGAATTCGAGCGTGGCCACCTGAAATTCGCGGATCGCGCCTTCGGCCTGCGAAGAGGAGGTGCGCATCTTCGTGGCCCAGAACGGCCAGACGGCAAGCTTGTCTTCCTTCTCAGGCGGCTGCGGACGAATGTCGAGCTGGGTCACCTTGACCGCACCCTGACGGAAAGCCGTGCCAACGCAGTCCGAAGCCGTATCGCCGCCGCCGACGACAACGACATGCTTGGCGCCGGCCAGGATCGGATCCGACGGCCAGCCGGTGCTGTCGATGTTCTCGCGGCCGACGCGCTTGTTCTGCTGTACCAGATAGGGCATCGCGTCATGCACGCCGACAAGATCGGTGCCAGGAATGCCGGCTTCGCGCGGCGTCTCGGAACCGCCGCAATAAAGCACGGCATCATACTCAGCCAGAAGCTGCTCGACTTTCACGTCGACGCCGACATTGACGCCGCAATGGAAGGTCACACCTTCACCCTTCATCTGTTCGACGCGGCGATCGATGAAGTTCTTCTCCATTTTGAAGTCTGGAATGCCGTAACGCAGCAATCCGCCCGGCTTCGCCTCACGCTCGTATACATGCACGTCATGGCCGGCGCGACCAAGCTGCTGGGCCGCCGCCATGCCGGCAGGGCCAGAGCCGATGATCGCAACCTTCTTGCCGGTATGGATCGTCGCCGGCTGCGGACGGATGAACCCGAGCTCGTAAGCCTTGTCGGCAATCGCCTGCTCGACCGTCTTGATGGCAACCGGCGTATCCTCGAGGTTCAGCGTGCAGGCTTCCTCGCAGGGAGCCGGGCAGACTCGGCCCGTGAATTCCGGGAAGTTATTGGTCGAATGCAGGTTCTGGATCGCCGCTTCCCAGTTGTTGTTGTAGACGAGGTCGTTCCAGTCCGGAATCTGGTTATGAACAGGGCAGCCGGTCGGGCCGTGGCAATAAGGGATGCCACAGTCCATGCAGCGCGCTGCCTGTTTCTGTACTTCCGGGTCCGACATCGGGATTGTGAATTCGCGGAAATGCCGGATCCGATCCGACGCCGGCTGATACTTCGCTACCTGCCGGTCGATTTCCAGGAAACCTGTTACCTTGCCCATATTTTCGTCCCTTACCCTCATGACCGCCTCGCCCGCGGCCAGTTGTCTATTCAGCCTCGATCGCGGAGGCAGGTTGTTTCGTTTGACCGTCATCAGAACATATCCCCTGAAAGCCATCCACGCGGTTGCGCAAGCTTCAGGCTTGCAGCTGATCGTCGTTGAGTCATCGAGATATTTCAGTCACCCGCCACGCGCTGCTGAGGCGTGGCGGATTGTTCGGTGCAATTATTCGGCAGCGATGCCCATCCGGCTGCGTTCCATTTCCTCAAGCGCGCGGCGATATTCGACCGGCATGACCTTGCGGAATTTCGGGCGGTAGTCAGCCCAGTGCTCAAGGATTTCCTTGGCACGGGTGGAGCCCGTGTAGTGCAGATGGTTGGAAATCAGCTGGTAGAGGCGCTCCTCGTCGTGACGCGTCATGTCACCGGAAACGTCGACACGCCCCTTGTGCATGAGATCGCCGCCGTGATGGTGCAGTTTCTCCAGCATGTCATCCTCTTCCGGAACCGGCTCGAGTTCGACCATGGCCATGTTGCAGCGGCTGGCGAAATCGCCGGCCTCGTCGAGAACATAGGCCACGCCGCCGGACATGCCGGCCGCGAAGTTGCGGCCCGTTCCCCCGAGCACCACGACCACGCCGCCCGTCATATATTCGCAGCCGTGGTCGCCCACGCCCTCGACGACAGCGATGGCACCGGAGTTACGAACCGCGAAACGCTCGCCCGCGACACCGCGGAAGTAGCACTCGCCCTCAGTCGCGCCGTAGAGAACAGTGTTGCCGACGATGATTGAGTTTTCAGCGACGATCTTCGAGTTCTCAGGCGGGCGGATGATGATCTTGCCGCCGGAAAGACCTTTGCCGACATAGTCATTGCCGTCGCCGATCAGGTTGAAGGTGACGCCGCGGGCCAGGAACGCGCCGAAGCTCTGCCCGGCCGTACCCTTCAGGGTGACGTTGATCGTGTCCTCCTTCAGGCCGCGGTGGTTGTAACGCTTGGCCACTTCGCCCGAGAGCATCGCACCGGCCGAGCGGTCGACGTTCCTGATATCGACCTCGAAGGCAACCGGCGTCTTCGATGCCAGTGCCGGTTCGGCTGCCGCGATCATCTTGCGATCGAGAATGTCGTCGATCGGGTGCTTCTGACGCGTCGTCCAGTAGGTCTCTTCCTTCGGTGCATCGACCTTGTGGAAGATCTTGGCGAAGTCGAGCCCCTTGGCCTTCCAGTGCGCCAGCATCTCGTCCTTCTCGAGCAGCTCCGAAGCGCCGATGATCTCGTCGAGCCTGGTGAAGCCGAGGGAGGCCAGAATTTCGCGCACCTCGTTGGCGACGAAGAAGAAGTAGTTGATGACGTGCTCGGGCGTGCCCTTGAAGCGCTTGCGCAGGACCGGATCCTGCGTCGCCACGCCGACCGGACAGGTGTTGAGATGGCACTTGCGCATCATTATGCAACCGGCCGCAATCAGTGGAGCGGTTGCAAAACCAAACTCGTCAGCACCGAGCAGCGCGCCGATGATGACGTCGCGGCCTGTCTTCAGACCACCGTCGACCTGCAAGGCAACGCGCGAGCGCAGACCGTTCAGCACCAGCGTCTGCTGTGTCTCGGCAAGGCCGATTTCCCAGGGCGAGCCAGCATGCTTCAGCGAGGTGAGCGGCGAAGCACCCGTGCCGCCGTCGAAACCGGCAACCGTGATGTGATCGGCGCGCGCCTTGGCAACGCCGGCCGCAACCGTGCCGACGCCCACTTCCGAGACGAGCTTGACAGAGACATCCGAGGTCGGGTTGACGTTCTTCAGGTCGTAGATCAGCTGTGCCAGATCTTCGATCGAATAGATGTCATGGTGCGGCGGCGGCGAAATCAGGCCGACGCCCGGGGTCGAGTGACGGGTCTTGGCAACGACCGCATCGACCTTGTGGCCGGGCAGCTGCCCGCCTTCGCCGGGCTTGGCGCCCTGCGCGACCTTGATCTGAAGCACATCGGCATTGACGAGATATTCCGTCGTAACACCAAAGCGGCCGGACGCGATCTGCTTGATGGCCGAACGCTCGGGGTTCGAAGAACCATCAGGCAAAGGCATGTAGCGGTCGCTCTCTTCGCCGCCCTCACCGGTGTTCGACTTTCCTCCAATCCGATTCATGGCGATGGCGAGCGTCGTATGCGCCTCTCGGCTGATAGAGCCGAAGGACATTGCGCCCGTCGAGAAGCGCTTGACGATGTCGACTGCCGGCTCGACACTATCGAGGGACACCGGTTTGCGGCCAAGCGCCTCCGCGCTCTTGATCTTGAAGAGGCCGCGGATCGTGTTCATACGCAAGGCGGAGTCATTCACCATCTCGGCGAACTCGCGGTAGCGATCTTCGGCATTGCCACGCACGGCATGCTGCAGGGCAGCCACGGCATCTGGCGTCCAGGCATGGCTTTCACCGCGCATGCGATAGGCATATTCGCCGCCGATATCGAGCGTACTGGCAAGCAGCGGATCGCGACCGAAGGCTGACTTGTGACGGGCGACGGTCTCGCGCGCGATCTCTTCGAGACCAACACCTTCAATGGTCGTTGCCGTACCGAAGAAGTACTTGTCGACGAATTCGGACTGCAGGCCGATCGCGTCGAATATCTGCGCACCGCAATAGGACTGATAGGTCGAGATGCCCATCTTCGACATGACCTTCAGGATGCCCTTACCGACTGCCTTGATGTAGCGGTAGACGACTTCGTTAGCGTCGACTTCCTTCGGAAATTCACCCTTGGCATGCATGTCGAGCAGCGTGTCGAAGGCGAGATAGGGGTTGATCGCTTCCGCACCGTAGCCGGCCAGCAGGCAGAAATGATGCACTTCGCGCGGCTCGCCGGTTTCGACGACGAGACCGACCGAGGTGCGTAGCCCCTTACGGATCAGGTGGTGGTGCACGGCAGCGGTTGCCAGCAGCGCCGGGATTGCGATGCGATCAGGCCCGATCTGCCGGTCAGAGAGCACGATAATGTTATAGCCGCCCTTGACCGCCGCTTCCGCGCGCTCGCAGAGACGGTCGAGCATCTCGGGCATGCCTTCGGCGCCACGCTCCACATCATAGGTGAAGTCGAGCGTCTTGGTGTCGAAACGATCTTCCGTATGACCGATCGAGCGGATCTTTTCGAGATCGCCGTTGGTAAGGATCGGCTGACGCACTTCGAGCCGCTTGGCATTCGCCATGCCTTCGTGGTCGAGAATGTTGGGACGCGGGCCGATGAAAGAAACGAGGCTCATGACGAGCTCTTCGCGGATCGGATCGATCGGCGGGTTCGTCACCTGCGCGAAGTTCTGCTTGAAGTAGGTATAGAGCAGCTTCGACTTCTCGGACATGGCCGAAATCGGCGTATCCGTGCCCATCGAGCCGATCGCTTCCTGGCCCGTCGTTGCCATCGGCGACATCAGTATCTTGGTGTCTTCGCTCGTATAGCCGAAGGCCTGCTGGCGATCGAGCAGCGAGACATCGCGGCGAAGCGCGCGCGGTTCGACCGGCTTCAACTCTTCCAGGATGAGCTGGGTGCGGTTCAGCCAGTTGCGATAGGGATGAGCGTTCGCAAGCTGCGCCTTCACCTCGTCGTCGGAGATGATGCGGCCTTCTTCCATATCGATCAGCAGCATCTTGCCTGGCTGCAGGCGCCACTTCTGGATAATGCTCTCTTCGGCAACCGGCAGCGTGCCGGCTTCGGATGCCAGAATGACGCGATCGTCGTCGGTGACGAGATAGCGGGCCGGACGCAGGCCGTTGCGGTCGAGCGTGGCACCGATCTGCTTGCCGTCGGTGAAGGCAACGGCAGCCGGTCCGTCCCATGGCTCCATGAGAGCGGCATGATATTCGTAGAACGCCTTGCGTTCTGGCGACATGGACTGGTTGCCGGCCCATGCCTCCGGGATCAGCATCATGACCGCATGCGACAGCGAATAGCCGCCGCGCAGGAGGAATTCGAGCGCGTTGTCGAAACAGGCGGTATCCGATTGGCCTTCATAGGAGATCGGCCAGAGCTTGGAGATATCCTCGCCGAACAACGGAGAAGAAACAGAAGCCTGACGCGCCGCCATCCAGTTGACGTTGCCGCGCAAGGTGTTGATTTCACCGTTATGGGCAACCATGCGATACGGATGCGCCAGCTTCCAGGACGGGAAGGTGTTCGTCGAGAACCGCTGGTGCACGAGAGCGACCGCGCTTTCGAAGCGCGGGTCCGACAAGTCTTTATAGTAGGCACCGACCTGGTAGGCCAGGAACATGCCCTTGTAGACGACGGTCGTGCTGGACAGCGACACCGGATAGAAGTGGCTCTCCTCGCCGTCGAATTCATCATAGATCCGGTTGGAGATCACTTTGCGGAGCGTGAAGAGCCGGCGCTCGAATTCATCGTTCGTCGCAGCATCCTTGCCGGCGCCGATGAAGACCTGCACATGATGCGGCTCGGTCGCAGCAATCGCCGGGGCCTTGGAAAGCGAGGAATTGTCGACCGGCACGTCGCGGAAACCGAGGAAGATCTGACCTTCTTCGGCGATGACGTCCTTGATCACCTTCTTGAAATGTTCGATCTGCTTTTCGTCGCGCGGCATGAAGATATGGCCGACGCCATATTCGCCCGCCTTGGGCAGAGTGATGCCTTGCTGAGCCATTTCCTCGCGGAAGAAGCGGTCGGGAATCTGCACGAGAATGCCCGCACCGTCGCCCATCAACGGATCGGCGCCGACGGCACCACGATGCGTCAGGTTCTCGAGAATGAACAGGCCGTCCCTGACGATCTGGTGCGACTTCTGGCCCTTCATATGCGCGACGAAGCCGACACCGCAGGCATCGCGTTCATTGCGCGGATCGTAAAGCCCCTGTTTTTTCGGCAGACCGGAGGCGGATTTACGCGTATTGGCCGTTGCGCGCAGGTCTGCTGCTGCGAACTGGTCAATATCCGTGGATGGCGTCATCTTCGTCATCATCTTTCCTCCTGTCAAAGCCCGCGCGGCTGCGGGCGGCTTTTTCGTCGCGCACCGCACCTTTTAAAGATAGGTGCGGCGCATGACAGCGCTGTTGCATCGTGAAGATCCGGTCGCAGACGTCTGCTTTTCAAGGAAAGCAAATCGCCGCGTTCCGCGCCTGCCATTCGCCTGCGCGCGCCGCCGTCTGAGGGCTAGACGCTCGAAGGAACTATAGCGTCAAAGCTGCCCTGCACCAGGGCTTTCGGCGCCTCTTCGGCCAAGAAGACCAAATAGGACAGCAACCCTGTCCTAATTCATCACCTCTATGCCAGAAACAAATCCGCACCACAAGAGCGACCCATTAAAAAAACGCCAAATTGCGACGGAAGATTGCCAGATCCCCAGGAAGGGCGACATAAAATTACGCCATTCTATATCATTTTGTTTTATTGATGCGCAGTTCAATTTCTGTGATGCATACCGACTTCTGCCCTTGATCCTGTGAAGCCTTGGCGTAATGTCCCTTCCCGAACCTTCCGCCTCTTTCATTCTCAATGGCTTCCTTCATGATCTTTGCTTCCGACAATTGGGCTGGCGCTCATAAATCGATCGCCGAACGCCTGCTCGCAGAATCCGCCGGTTTTGCCGCCGCTTATGGCAACAGCGATCTCGACAGAAGAGTGGAAGCACACTTTTCCGAAATCTTCGAACGCAAGGTTTCGGTCTTCTTCGTCGCGACAGGCACCGCCGCCAACTCGCTTTCGCTGGCAAGCGTCCAGCGCCCCGGCGGGATCACCTTCTGCCATCGGGAAGCCCACGTGATCGAAGATGAATGCGGCGCGCCGGAATTCTTCTCCGGCTCCGCCCGCCTCGCGGCCGTCGACGGCGAAGCCGGCAAGATTGATCCGGTCAAGCTTTCCGCAAAGATCGAGAACTTCCCCGAGGACTCCCTGCGTCGTGGCCGGGCCACCGCAGTGACCATCACCCAGGCAACCGAAATCGGCACTGTCTACTCCCTGCCGGAAATCGGCGAAATCTCTGCCATTGCCAAGAAACGCAATCTGCCGCTGCATATGGATGGCGCCCGCTTCGCCAACGCATTGGTTGCACTCAACGCAACGCCTGCCGAAATGACCTGGAAGCGCGGCGTCGACATCCTCTCTTTCGGCGGCACGAAGAACGGCTGCTGGTGTGCGGAAGCGATCGTCTTCTTCGATCCGGAGCAGGCGAAGGAAATGCACTTCATCCGCAAGCGCGCTGCCCAGCACTTCTCCAAGTCGCGTTTTATCGCGGCTCAGTTCGACGCCTATTTCGATAATGGCCTCTGGCTCGATCTCGCCCGTCACTCCAACGGTATGGCCGAACGCCTGCGCGCCGGTATCGGCGCCAGCAATTCCGCTCGCCTCGCCTGGCCGACGGCCTCGAACGAAGTCTTCGCTGTCATCCCGAAATCCGCAGCGAAGACTGCGGAAGGCAGAGGCGCGAAGTTCCACGAGTGGCCAATGCCGGCCGGCATGCCGGAACTGGTTTCGGAAGGCGAGACGCTCATTCGTCTCGTGACCAGCTTCGCCACGACGGAAACCGATGTCGATGGTTTCCTGAAATGTCTGGCTGCCTGATTTCACTGCTGCCGGAATCCCCCGGCGGAGTTTTCGACTGAAGTGCTCAGGCCGAGCGCAGCCCCCTGACCTTCCTTAGAATATCATCCGAAAGTGCCGCCACGAGCGCCTGATCGGCTCCCTTTCGCGGCACCAGCACGAATTCGACATCCTCCAATGCGGGCAGCCTGGCTGGCGCTATTTCCTTCAATCCCGAGGGCGCCATGCTGCGCGGCTGCACGAGCACCCCCATGCCGGCACGCGCCGCAGCCGTCAGCCCGCTCAAGCTGCCGCAGGTGCAGACGATGCGCCAGGCCACGCCATGCCTGCCGAGCGCTTCCAGCGCAATGGCACGCGTCACACTTGGCGGCGGAAAGGCAATCAAGGGCAGCGGGCCGGATGCGAGGATATGCTCCGGATCCCGCGCCAGCCAGACCAGCGGCTCCCGATAGACAAGCTTTCCATGCTCATCGCCGAGCCTGCGCTTGGCAAGCACCAGGTCGATCGCTCCCGCATCCTGCATTTCATAGAGGACACCGGAAAGCGCTACCGTCAGTTCCAGATCGACCGAAGGATGCGAGCGCACGAAATCCTCCAGCACCGCCGGCAGTTGGCTCGTCACGAAATCCTCGGAAACCCCGAGCCGCAGACGTCCACGCAGACTGCCCCCTTTAAACAGTGACTGCACCTGCCCCTCGATCGACAGTATCGCGCGTGCGTGCGAGAGCAGGGCCTCGCCATCGCCGGTCAACACCACCTTGTGCGTATCCCGCTCCAGCAGCCGGCGTCCGAGCGAATTTTCCAGCCTCTGAATGTGCTGGCTGACCGTCGACTGCCCAAGACCCAACCTTTCGGCGGCGAGCGTGAAACTTCCCATCTGCTCGACGGTTACGAAACTGCGGAGTTGTGACAGATCCAGCATGAGTACGATCGAGAAACGTGATAACTGTTATTCCTTGCATCCTGGATCATAATGAGTGACAGAGCAATAGGACATTTATTCAGCGAGACTGCCAATGCGCCGCTTTTTGCCCGATACATTCACGATCCTGCTCGTCTGTACCGTCATCCTCGCCTCGATCTTCCCGGCAAGCGGCACCTTCGCTGGCTGGTTCGGCGTGGCGACCGATATCGCCATTGCGCTGCTGTTCTTCCTGCACGGCGCGCGCCTCTCGCGGGATGTGGTCATCGCCGGTCTGCTGCATTGGCGACTGCATCTCGTCATTCTGCTAACAACCTTCGGTATCTTCCCGATCCTTGGACTGGCAATGGGCTTCATTCCGGATTGGGTTTTGCCACAGCCGCTCTATCTCGGCATCCTCTTCCTCTGCGTACTGCCATCGACGGTGCAGTCCTCGATTGCCTTCACGTCAATGGCAGGCGGCAATGTGCCGGCGGCGATCTGCTCGGCTTCGGCCTCCAACATCTTTGGTATGTTTCTGACGCCGCTGCTCGTCGGCCTGCTCTTCTCGGTCGGCGGCCATGGCGGCTTCTCTTTTGACGCGCTTCAGCAAATCCTGCTCCAGCTTCTTGCGCCTTTCATCGTCGGCCAGATCCTCCAGCCTTGGATTGGCGAGTGGATCCGCTCCAAGAAGAAAATCCTGATGCCGGTCGACCGAGGCTCGATCCTGATGGTCGTCTATCTGGCATTCTCGACAGCCGTCGTCGAAGGCCTGTGGCATACCTTCTCGATCACGGATATCGCCGCGGTCATCATCGCTGACATGCTGTTGCTGGCACTCGTTCTCGTCCTCACCATGTATGGCAGCCGCTGGCTCGGCTTCAACAAGGCCGACGAGATAACCATCACCTTCTGCGGCTCGAAGAAGAGCCTGGCAAGCGGCGTCCCTATGGCAAACGTCATCTTTGCCGGCCAGTCCATCGGCGCGATCGTCCTGCCGCTGATGCTTTTTCACCAGATCCAGCTGATGGTCTGCGCTGTCATTGCTCAGAAATATGCAGCGGCGGCAGCCCGCCGCGCCACGGAAAAAGAACTCGAAGAAGCCGCAAGCCCGGCCTGATCGAGCAAAACGATATCAAAATAAAAAACGGCGCCCCTTCGAGCGCCGTTCCGTTTGATCCGTGGGAAAGCAGATTAGTTGTTGACGACCTGTGCCTCAATCGCCTTCGGAGTTTCGACGGGTTCAGCGGCAATGGCAATCTTGCGGGGCTTCAGAGCCTCCGGGATGCTCCGCAGAAGGTCGATGTGAAGGAGGCCGTTCTTCAGCGAGGCGGCGGTCACTTCGACATGGTCGGCAAGCTGAAAGCGGCGCTCGAAGGCGCGCTTCGCGATGCCGCGATAGAGGTACTCGCCGCCATCGGCATTTTCCTCGCGCTTTTCACCCTTCACGGTGAGCGCATGGGCATGCGATTCGATGGCAAGTTCGGTCTCGTCGAAGCCGGCGACGGCCATGGTGATGCGATAGGTGTTCTCGCCGGTCCGTTCGATATTATAGGGCGGATAGGTCGGAACCTGATCCGGCTGGGACAGGCTGTCGAGCATCGTAAAGAGGCGGTCGAAACCGACAGTGGAACGATAAAGGGGGGAGAAGTCTACGTGACGCATGATGTCCTCCTAGGGAAGCGACGTGTTGCGGTAATATGCCCTGAAAGCCCCATTCTTGGCAGCTTCGGGACGGTTGCGCGGACCCTTCTGGCGTCCGCAAAGTTCAGATGGGGATGTTCCCTCGGGACTTCAAGCCCCTCTTCAAATCACTGGAATTCCTGAGTGAACCCTGCATGAACGGCAGGTTCGGCGAAGGTTCAGGCGCTGCCCACTAGAGATAGGCGCATCGGGTGACATTGGCCCGAGGGCTGAAGTGCATCGTCCCTTCTTCTTCAGCCTCAATTCGGCCGGCTGGAGCCCCTCAGCTCCTCCGGCCATTTTTCTTCAGACGCGGCGGCCGGCAAACTGCTCCTGCATGGCATCCAGCCCGTCTGCTCCGATAGCATCTGATGGCTGATGAATTTCGCCATTGATTTTCCCCATCCTTGGAGTATCCCATAATGTATCTCTCACGCAAAAACCTGCTGGCGATGGAACAAGTTCTCTACCCGACCCCAGACAATCCGGTGCCGGAGAACCGCACCGAAGGTTTTTTCGAAACCCACGACGGCCTCAGATTGCGTTACGCCGTCTTCCGGTCACAAAGCCCGGTCGCCCATGGGACGGTGGTGCTCCTGCATGGACGCAGCGAATTCATCGAGAAATATTTCGAGACGATCCGTGATCTCACTGCGAGAGGCCTCTGGGTTGCGACCTACGACCTGCGCGGCCAGGGCGGCTCGCCGCGATTGATCAAGAAGCGCAATCACGGCCATATCCGCCGCTTTTCCGATTACGAGCGCGATCTCGATACGTTCCTCGAAAAAGTCGTGCTGCCGGATACAAGGCTGCCCTTCTACATGCTCGCTCATTCGACCGGCGGATTGATCGCGCTTTCCGCCGCACCCTACCTGTCCACGCGCATCGAGCGCATGGTGCTGTCGGCCCCTTTTCTTGGCCTTATCGGCCAGGCTTCGTCCGAGGGTGTTATCCGCGCGGTGTCGGCCACGCTGAGCGCTGTCGGCCTCGGGGGTCTGCCGCTCGGCAAGATGAAAGGCCTGCAATTCCCTGACAACCCTCTGACCTCGGATGAAAGGCGTTTCGATCGGAACGCGGCGATCGCCAAAGCCCATCCGGAACTCGCTCTGGGAGCCCCAACCGCCCGCTGGATGCACGAATGCATGAAAGCGATCGACCGGGTGACCCAGCCCTATCATCTCTTCTCGATCACCATTCCCTCTGTCGTCATCGCACCGACGCGCGACGGGCTGGTGCCCTACACTGCGCAGGAACGACTTTCCCGCTATTTCCGCGCCGGACAGCTCGTGCCGATCAACGGCGCCCGCCACGAAATATTCCAGGAGAGGGATATGTATCGTGCCGCCGCACTCGCCGCCTTCCACGCCTTCATCCCCGGCAGCGATGCCGAAGCGACGGAAGACGTGACGGCGCTCGGCGTCTGAGCCTTATCCTGTGCGTACCTAGCGCTGCAGGACCGCAATCGCCTCTTCGTAAACCGCCCTGCTGCCGGCAGCGATTATCGATCCGCCGTTTTCCGGCCGCCCGCCATCCCAGGTCGTTATGATACCGCCAGCACCCTCGATGACAGGGATGAGCCCGCCAACATCATAAGGCTTGAGACCGTTTTCGATGACGAGATCGACGTGGCCTGCCGCCAGTAGCGCATAGGCGTAACAATCGCAGCCATATCGGAAGAGACGAACCCTGCCCTCGATCTCGCGATACTTCTCCATCTCCTCACCGGCAAAGAGATGCGGCGAGGTGGTGAAGAGGATCGCGCTCGAGAGCGCGCCGCAATCGCGCACCTGCAGCCGGCGCTCGCCTTCCGGCCCGCTATAGGTCGAACCGTTCTCGTCGCCGAAATAGCGCTCGCCGGTGAAGGGTTGCTCGATCATGCCGGCAACCGCCCGACCTTTTTTCTGCAGACCGATCAGCGTCCCCCAGACGGGCACGCCGGAGATGAAGGCGCGCGTGCCGTCGATTGGGTCGATCACCCATACATGCTCACGGTCGAGGCCAACATTGCCATGCTCCTCGCCCAGAATGCCGTGCTCAGGAAAATGCTGCTCAATCAGCGCACGAATGGCCGTCTCCGCCGCCCTATCACCTTCCGTGACTGGATCGAAACCAGACGACAGCTTGTTGGCGACATTGATGCCCGAGCGAAAACGCGGCAAGGTTTCCGCCTTGGCAGCTTCGGCCAGACGGTTGAAGAACGAACGGTCAGGAAGCATGGCGAAATCCGTTTGGCTGGCGGGAAATGGCGTTTTTCATAGCGAAAAAGCGGCGGAATGCAAATACGACAGGCAATTACCGATTAGCTGCCCAAATATTTTGCAGCGCAATATGTTGCTTGACAATTGTGCAATGCAGCAGTAGTTTCTGATTACAGTCTTTTGACTGTAAATACCCTCCTTGGGTGTTTCCTCCCTAGACTTAGCCGCGCTCACAAAGCGCGGTTTTTTTTGACCTGAAGCCAGAGAATTATTCGGCGGCAAGCGCCTGGTCGCAGGCAAATTTATCGACATAATCGGCCATTTGCCGCATAAACGCCGTGATAGCCGATACAACGGTACCGAAATCCGGCCGCTTCTCCAGCGTTGCCTCATCGACATAAATCGAGCGGTTCACTTCGATCTGCAGCGCGTGCAATCCGCGTGACGGGCGGCCATAATGTTCGGTGATGAAGCCGCCGGCGTAAGGCTTGTTGCGGATCGCTGCAAAGCCCATCTCCTCGAGGATACCAATCGCCGTGCGCGACAGCTCAGCCGAAGCACTGGTGCCGTAGCGATCGCCAATGATAAAATCGGGCCGTGTATTGCTGCCGGCAACGCGCACATTGCCCGGCATGGAGTGGCAATCGATCAGCACCCCGAAACCGAACTGGACATGCGTGCGCGCAATCAGCCGCCGCAGCGCGAAATGATAGGGTTTGTAGACGCTTTCGACACGTTCCAGCCCTTCTTGAACGGGCAGCCGGCGCTCATAGATCTCCATATTTTCAGCCACGATACGCGGAATGGTGCCGAGTCCGCCCGCAACCCTCAGCGAATTGATATTCGCATAGGGCGGCAGCAACCCATCGAACATGCGCGGATCGAGCTCATAGGGCTCGCGATTGACGTCGAGATAGGCGCGCGGGAAATTCGCAAGCAACAGCGGTGCGCCGATATCCACGGCTGCGCCGAATAGTTCATCGACATAATGGTCTTCGGAACGACGTATCGCGATACCTTCCAGCCGCGATTGGGCGATGAATTCCGGTGGATAAATGCGGCCGCTGTGAGGGGAGTTGTAGACGAAGGGAATGGTCTGCGACACGGGCTCATGCACTTCAAAAAGCTCGTATTCGCGTATTTCCGGCACTTTCTGCCCTCTTTACCATGTCATCAACTGGCTATGTCCGCCATGTTGCCAGTTGCCCGCCCTTAAGTCCATACTACATAAAGGGGATGGCCGCCTGGGGCTAGGTGATTTCACCGGTTGTTTACCGGGCAAAGTCTAGTGTAGAGGACTGGTATCCCATAAAAACAATTAGTGATCAGCGGTCCGGATTAATGACTCAGAAGATACTTCTCGCCGAAGACGACAACGACATGCGCCGCTTCCTCGTGAAGGCGCTAGAAAAGGCCGGCTACAAGGTCCTTTCCTACGACAATGGCGCGAGCGCTTACGACCGCCTGCGCGAAGAACCCTTCTCTCTGCTGCTGACCGATATCGTCATGCCGGAAATGGATGGTATCGAGCTCGCACGCCGTGCAACCGAGCTCGATCCCGACCTGAAGGTCATGTTCATCACTGGTTTTGCAGCCGTAGCACTGAACCCTGATTCGAAGGCTCCGAAGGATGCGAAGGTCCTTTCCAAGCCTTTCCACCTGCGCGACCTCGTTGACGAGGTCAACAAGATGCTTGCCGCATAAGGCTTCCTGGCGGTTCGTCACAAAACTTCAAAAAAGCCTATTGACGGCCCCGGAGGTTTTGTGATCTATGCGCCGCCATCGGATGGGCGTGTAGCTCAGCGGGAGAGCACTACGTTGACATCGTAGGGGTCACAAGTTCGATCCTTGTCACGCCCACCATCCTAATTCGCTGAAAAGCAAGGCCTTTCGAGAAATCGAAAGGCCTTTTTCATTTTGGTTGTCATCGCGGGCGAAGTCATCGACAGCAGTTCTTGTTAGGCCGCAGCGAGACTGCCGAAACCAAATTCAGACACAGAGCCATGGCATGCGCGATAATGGAGCTCGAGGCGTTGATTCGCCTCGTCAGGATATGGGGTTCGAATCGAAATGAAATTATCCGCGCTGGCAATCGCCGCCTTTTCTACCCTCGCCTTCGGCGTTGCAGCCGAGGCGGATGACAATTTTCCCGGTGCGCCCGGCGTCATTGCTCTTGGCGGTAAATGCCAGAAATTGGTCGTAGCCAAGTTCGACGCCACGAAAGGCTGCAAGGGCGAGCTGGCAAGCGTCACGCTCGTCAACGGCACCGTCACCTTCATCTTCACCTCTGATGGCAAGTTGTTGGGCTTCCAGGGTGATGGCAAGGGCATCAAACCTGCCTCCAATGGCAATGCCCGGCTGCCGCTCAGCCTCGTCACGACGGGCGTCGGCAACAAGATGACGGGTGAGGTAAAGGTTGCAGGCTTCTGCACCTTCGGCAATCCCTACGCTGGCAAGCCGACCGCGATCGAATGCACGGCCGAAAGCAAGGATTCGGCCTTCACCGGCAGCTTCCGCACCAGCGGTAAGGCCCCGGTACAGAAAAACGGCGGAAAATAAGAGATCGCTAGACCTGGGCTCAGGCGCACCAGGAGCCGCCGGCCGATCCCGGCTTCCTGGCCAACCCCTCATCGATAAGGCGCGTACCGAAGGAGCGCCCATCGCGCGAAACGACGCGCGGTGCGCCCCGGTCATCCGATTTGCCGGCGGCATTCATATCGAACGGACCGGCATTGAGAAGCGCCAGCAGCCGTGACTTGGCGGCAAAAGCGATTTTTCGTTCGTCCTCGCAGCGGGCACGGTCCACGTCGGGGCTGATCATATCGGCGATGACGATCTTCTCGCCCTTATACCAGAAAATGCCGGCGTCACCGACGCAATTGATATGTTCGCCCTGTCCGCAATATCCGAAAGCGGCCTTGGCACTTTCCGATGAAGATGGGGAAACAGGCGAGATAGAGGCCGGCACGATCTTCGCTGTCGGCACTGGCGCGGGAGGCGACGGTATCGCTACCGGCGGTAGCGGATCGTTCGTCTGCCGGGGCTTGGTGGCAGGGGCTGCGATGGCGACCTGCTTCGGCGCCTCCCTGGATGGCTGAGATTTGGTTTCAGCCGCTTCCCGGACGATCGAAGCAGGGGCTTTGCCAAGCATCGGGCGAATGCTTTTCCAATTGTCATAGGCGGCAATGGCGCCCACTGCGGCGACGCCGAGCATCATCCAGGGCATCGCGCCTCCTGAGGATGCGCTGCTCTTCCTTTTTGCCGGCGCCCTGCGGCGGCCGCGTGTCGCTGTCTTGGCCATCGATCCGATTCCCTTGAACGGACCGGATTATCGCCGCTCAATCCTTTCCGAAAGGTTGGCAAGGCAGGCCGCGGATCGCTTTTCCAAAGCCGGAATCCTACTACCCATATAAAACGCCCGGCGCTTGGCCGGGCGTCTCGTTCAAACTTTCAGTGATCAGCAGCCTTGCGCTGCGGAAGGCGAGCTGGCGGGCTTTGTGGTTTGCCCACCCTGCGGTACGGATGGCATCTCGCGCTTACCTATTTCGATCCGGCGTTCGGCCGCATCGCGCACGGCCTGCCATTCATATTCGTGCTGGATGAAGATATCGCGTGGCACAAGATTCGTCGTCATGCGTGTCTCACCTGTCTTTTCGATTGGGAATTGATTTTTAGCGCACGGGTTTTGCGACATGGGCATTCTCGCTCTTGATGTCGGGGCCACCTTTTGAAAGATCGTTGCCGCTCACATGCGCGGGCACGTGGATGTCATGAATGACACCTGGTGTCAGCGTTAGGTCGACATGGTGCGGAGGCAGAACCTGTGCCTTCTGCATGCGGTTTGGTTTTGCCCGCTTCATCCGCTCCGAGGCTTCCGTACGCCTGTCTGGAACATGGGTCGAATCATGCATCGTCGCCCTCCTTCAACAGTATCTGAGCTGTTTTCATTGGCTCGATAGCTGCTAACGAGCGAGCCCTCGTATGGTTCCAAAGAAATCGGTTACCGTGCCCGATCCGGCGCCTTGACTGGCGCGGCAACTTCACTACCTAGTGAAGCACCCGCCGCCTCATCCAGACATCGGCTGCGGGGGAACCTGGTGCCGGGCCCCTCTGGCGAGAGTTATTACGGCGCTCTCGTGATGTCGGTACCGCCTGCAAATTAGCCGGCGGATTTTTCATCGATGAAAAAGCTCACAATGCCAATCGCGCATGCCCCTTGCGGTATGCGTTTTTCTGTTTTCACCCCATCGTCCGAAACGGTTTGCGGCTGCGAGGTGCAGCTATGAACCAGCCTCAGTCCCACAAATCCTCGCTCGGTTATTTCCGCTGGGCCTTTATCGTCACAGCACTCGGCCTTGCGCTCGGCGCCCTCCTCGGCTGGCAGTCGACCGGCACGCTGGGCGGCATGGCCACCGTTTTCTTCATCTGCACGGTGCTCGCCGTTCTGGAGATCTCGCTCTCCTTCGACAATGCCATCGTGAATGCCAACAAGCTGAAGGAAATGACTCCCGTCTGGCAGCACCGCTTCCTGACCTGGGGCATCGTCATCGCCGTCTTCGGCATGCGCATCGTCTTTCCGCTCGCAATCGTCGCCATCGCGGCAAAGATCGGCCCTTGGGAGGCGCTGGTGCTTGCGGCGCGTGAACCGGCCGAATATGCCCGCATCATGAATGATGCGCATCTGCCGATCGCAGCCTTCGGCGGTACGTTCCTGATGATGGTCGGCCTCACCTACTTCTTCAACCACGAGAAGGAAGTTCACTGGATCGGCTCGCTGGAGCGGTTGATGGCGCGCTCGGCGACGATCAAGGGCATCGAGATCGCCTTCGTGCTCCTGTTGATCCTGCTCTTCTCCTATCTCCTGGAAGGCGAAGATGCGACCACCTTCGTCTATTGCGCCATCTACGGTCTGGTGACCTTTCTGGTGGTGGAAGTCATCGGCGGCATCTTGGATGCATCGCAGCGTGCCATGAGCGAGGCGGCAAAAGGCGGCCTCGGTGCCTTCATCTATCTGGAAGTGCTCGATGCCAGCTTCTCCTTCGACGGCGTCATCGGCGCCTTCGCGCTGACGCAGAACCTCTTCGTCATCGCCATCGGCCTCGGCATCGGCGCCATGTATGTACGCTCCATGACGATCATGCTGGTGGAAAAGGGAACGCTTGCGGAATATCGCTATCTGGAACACGGCGCCTTCTACGCGATCCTGATCCTCTCGGTGATCATGTATGTGCAGACCCTGACGCATATTCCCGAAGTCATCACCGGCCTCGGCGGTGCCGCTCTGATCGGCATCTCGCTCTGGTCGTCGATCCGCTACAACAGGCAGGAGCAGCGCAAGGAAGCGCATGTTCCCGAGGAAGAGCGCCTGCGCGCCTGACGGTCAAAAGCCGCGGCGGTCTGGCGCTGCGGCTCGAATATCGCCCAAAACAAAGCCCGCGACCGACGGTTGCGGGCTATTCGTTTGGATGATTTGGTTTTCAACACAGGCATCCGGCACGTCTTACCGGATGACACGGCCGAAGCTTACCGGATCGATGCCAAGTTCCTGCAGGTCACGAGCGCGTGGCTTGCGGCCGCCTTCAACAGCGGCGCTGACGGCATTTGCAGCACTGAGCGCTGCAAAGGCGCGGCCCAGAAAACCATTATGGATCGACTTTCTAATAGCGGACATCTTCTTTTCCTCTCGCTCTTTGGTTGACCCCTTGCAGATGGGAGAATCTGCATGCACCTACAACGCGCAGGAATTCACCGCAGCTATGCAAAAAGCGCAGAGTTCTTTCGCCGGCAAAAGAAAATAACTTGGCGATATGAGTGATTTCTCCTATGAATTCCTATAGTTACAAGGACGTGGATTCCAGATGCCGACAAAAAATGACAAATCGCAAAGAAAAGGCCGGCCATGTTGCCACCGCCAGCCTGAATTAGGGGTCAGGGTCGTCTTTTGTTTTAGTCTTCATTTGCCGCGAGCTGAGAGAGAACCTGGCCGCGGCCACGCAATCTCAGAATAAGCGGAATCAGGAAGGCAGCAGCCGCAACGATCAGCAAGCCGCAGGCGATCGGCGACATGACAAGCGTCGTCACGTCACCTTGGCTGATTGATAGCGCACGGCGAAGCTGTTGCTCGGCCAGCGGCCCGAGGATGAGGCCGACGACGGCAGGCGCAATCGGATAGCCGAAAATCCGCATCATGTAACCGAGCAGGCCGAAGCCAAGCAGCATGCCGAGCTCGAAGACCGACGGGTTGGCCCCGATGGTGCCGAGGGTGGCAAACAGCAGGATGCCGGCATAAAGCCACGGCTTCGGAACCGTCAGCAGGCGGACCCAGAGGCCGATCATCGGCAGGTTCAGCACCAGCAGCATCGCATTGGCGATGAGCAGACTGGCGATGAGGCCCCAGACGAGCTGCGGATTGGTCGCAAAAAGCAGCGGACCCGGCTGCAGGCCATATTGCTGGAAGCCGGCGAGCATGATTGCCGCCGTTGCCGATGTCGGCAGGCCGAGCGTCAGCAACGGCACCAGCGTGCCAGCCGCCGAGGCGTTGTTGGCGGCCTCGGGACCGGCAACGCCTTCGATGGCACCATGACCGAATTCCTCGGGGTTCTTCGCCAGGCGTTTTTCGGTGGCGTAGGAAAGGAAGGTGCCGATTTCGGCACCGCCGGCGGGCATGGCGCCGATCGGAAAGCCGATGATCGTGCCGCGCAGCCAGGGCTTCCATGAACGCGCCCAGTCCTGGGCGTTCATCCAGAGCGAGCCCCGCACCGCTTCCACCTTGTCTTCGCCGCGGTTGCCCTGGGCGGCGATGTAGAGCGTCTCGCCAATCGCGAACATCGCAACGGCAAGCGTCGTCACTTCGATACCGTCGAGCAGGTCCGGAATGCCGAAGGAAAGACGCGCCTGGCCCGTCTGCTGATCGATGCCGACCATGGCGAGCGCAAAGCCGATGAAGAGTGAGGTGAGACCGCGCAGCGCCGAATCCCCGAAGGCCGAGGAAACGGTGACGAAGGCAAGCACCATCAGCGCGAAATATTCGCGAGGACCGAATACGAGCGCCAGCTTGACGATGTAGGGCGCGACGAAGGCAAGGCCGAGCGTCGCGATAAGGCCGGCGACGAAGGAACCGATGGCCGCTGTCGCCAGTGCCGGTCCACCGCGGCCCGCACGGGCCATCTTGTTGCCCTCGAGCGCGGTGACGATCGAGGAGCTTTCACCCGGCGTGTTCAGGAGGATCGACGTGGTCGAGCCGCCATACATGCCGCCATAATAAATACCGGCAAACATGATGAGCGAGCCGCCTGGATCGAGCTTGTAAGTGGCAGGCAGAAGGAGCGCCACGGTAAGCGCCGGGCCGATGCCTGGCAGCACGCCGACGGCGGTACCAAGGGTCACGCCGATGAGGGCGTACAGCAGGTTGATCGGTTGCGCAGCAACCAGAATGCCCTGCCAGAGGAATTCGAATGTGCTCATGTCTTTGTCCCAAGCGGCGGCTCCTTAGGGGGCACTAGGACCGTCGCGAAAAAGCATAAAACCGAGAGCGCCCCATGCGAGGCGAGCGCTATCAGAAGAACAGATGTTCGAGCGGGCCGGCTGGTAGCACGAGCTGCAGGAGCTGCGAGAAGATCGCCCATACGATGAAGCTCAGCACGATGCCCAGGGGCAATGAGATCCAGAGCTGGCGCCTGCCGAAACCGCGTGCGGTCAGCGCAAAGAGCACGCCGGTCGCAATCGAGAAGCCGGCGGTGCGCAAGAGCAGCATCTGGCCGGCAAGGCCTGCGACGACCCAGATGACGGGCGCCACCTCCTGATGCTCACGTTCCGGAAATTCGCCACGCCAGCTTTCGAATACCGTCCAGATGCCAAGACAGAAGAGGCCGAGGGCGATGGCCTTCGGCACGGTAGACGGGCCGATGCGATCATATTGCGCGATCGTCTTCAGATGCGTGGCATCCCAGAATACAACGCCGGCCAAGGCAATGAGGAAAACGGCAATGATCAGCGCCGCCCAATCGGGGCGGCGCTTCGTTGCCGATGCGTGATCGGCTTCGCTCATTGGACGAGACCGATCTCTTTGAGAATGCCTTCGGTGGCCGAGATATCCTTTTCGAGCTGCGCCTTGAAGGCGTCGCCTGCGAGGTAGGTGTCGGCCCAGCCCTTGGTCTTCAGGATTTCCTGCCATGCGGCAGACTTGTGCACCTTGTCGAAGTCGGCTGCGATCGAGGCGACCTCTTCATCGGTCAGGCCGGGAGCGGCAGCGACCATGCGCCAGTTCTGGATGGAAACATCGGTGCCGGCTTCCTTGAGGGTCGGTGCATCGACACCGGGGATGCGCGCATCGCTGGAAACGGCAAGCAGGCGAAGCGTACCGGCCTTGACCTGCGATTCGAACTCGCTGTAGCTCGAAATACCGGCTGTGACCTGGCCACCGAGGATAGCGGCGAGCGCTTCGCCACCGCCCGAGAAGGCAACGTAGTTGATCTTCGTCGGATCGACGCCGGACGCCTTGGCAATCAGGCCGGCAGTGATGTGGTCCGTGCCGCCCGCAGAACCGCCGCCCCAGGAAACGGCGCCGGGATCGGCCTTCAGCTTGGTAACCAGATCGGCAAGCGTCTTGATGTCGGACGAAGCCGGCACGACGATGGCTTCGTACTCACCGGTCAGACGAGCGATCGGGGTGACGTCCTTGAGCGTAACAGCCGATTTGTTCGTCAGCAGAGCGCCGACCATGACATAGCCGCCGACGATCAAGGCGTTCGGATTGCCGGCGCTCTGGCTGCTGAACTGTGCCAGACCGATAGAGCCACCGGCGCCCGGTACGTTCTGGACCTGAACGCTCTTGGAGATGCCTTCCTGCTGCAGCACCGTCTGCAGCGAGCGGGCCGTCTGGTCCCAGCCGCCGCCGGGCGCTGCCGGAGCGATGATGGTGTAATCGGCCGCATAGGCCGGCAGCGCGATGGCCGCTGCCAGAAGAGTTGCAATGAAAGTGTGCTTCACGATGTGTCCTCCATGCTGCGGCTGAGCGGACCGCCAGTGCTATTTTTGAAATTGGAGAGAGATCACCGATCGGCGGACGCAATGGTCCTGATAGCGAGCGGAACTCCCCCGGATCTTCAACTCTCCGCCTCCACGGAGAGGAAGTAGCTCAAGCCATCATATGAAGCTGTCATTTAGCTGACATCGGCTGGATATCCAGTGCGGAAAGACACTTTTTTGCCGCAATTCGGCAGAGCCTGTCCGCCGGTTGCTAAATTGCCTGTACTGAACACGGTCTAAAAGGACTTACCTGGTCTCGCACAGGATGCATAGGATGCAGGGGTTGCATAGGTTGTTCCCTCGCGTACGTGAGAGATGTCAGCCACATATATGACAGCTAATGAATCTGACATTTTCTAAAGGGCGTAGGAAAATGCCTATGCATTCTATGCGTCCTATGCAGGCAATCACTGGATGCGAGCTTTTACTGCGTGCGCAGCACTTCATTCCAGTGGGCAATCAGCCGAGCCCTCTTCACCTGATCGAGATAGACCATCAAGCCGGGACTGACTGGCACGGGACGCAACTGTGCGCCGAGCAGTTCCTGCAACGTATTGGCGGTGTTTTCACCAGCCACTTCCGGGCTGACGGCCGGGATCTGCAGCTCGCGAGCCATGATCGTCTGGCCCTCTTTCGACATGAAGAAGGCGAGGTAGCGCCTTCCGAGTTCCGGCTCGGCCGCAGCCTGCGGCACAAGGCCGATGCGAGACATCACCACCGTATAGTCCTTCGGCAGCACGATGCCGACATCGGGGTGACGCGAGGCCCAGTCGGCAGCGTATGAGCCAAGGATATTATAGCCAAGCACGAAGCGCCCATCAGCCACGCGCTCTAGGATTGCCGAACTCGTGGAATAGAGTTTGACGCCTGCAGCCCCCATCGCGCCGATCACTGACCAGATGTCGCCGAACTGCTCCTGGTCTCGCGCCATGAAAAGGAAGCCGACGCCGGAACGCTCGATGTCATAGGTGCCGATCCGCCCATGGACCTCGTTGCCCTTGCGCTTCAGATAGTCGACGAATTCCGCACGCGAGCTCGGCACCGTTTCATGGATGAAACTCGGCTTGTGATAGACGAAGACCGCGGGTTCGAAGGTCAGCGCATAGGCCGTGTTGCGCCAGTTTGCCCATTTCGGCCACTGAGCACTCATCGGCAGATTGCTGACTTGCGAATAGCCGTCGTTCGAAAGCTTCACCTGCAGGTCCATGGCAGAAGAGAAGGCAAAGTCCGCCGTCTTATGGCCGGCATCTGTCTCGCGGACGATTCGATCGTAGATGTCGCCGGTCAGCATGTCCTCATATTTGACCGCGACGTCCGGATTGGCCTTCTGAAAGCCCTGGATCATCGGCTGCGCAAGCGGTTCGTCGAGCGAAGAATAGACCGTCAGAACAGGCGCATCGGCATTGCCCGATTTCGCCGGATAGAAGATCGGCTCTGCCGCTGCAAGACCGGGTGCCAGACACAAAAACAGAATGAAAAGGCTCCTCATGAAGACAGAATGCCTGAGCAGACAGAGCGAAACAAGCAAAGCATCAGAGCTCGCGCTCGAAGAAGACCAAGATTGGCTTGAGATCGTCAGGAACCGCATAATAGGCATCCCGCTCGCGAAAACCTAGCCGACGGTAAAGTTTCTGCGCCGCGATCTGCCGATAGCCGGTGTCGAGCCGCATCATGCCGTAGCCGTCTTCTTTCGCTCGGGCCAGCGAAGCTTCGCAGAGCGCAAGCGCCGCACCGCTGCCACGTGCCTTCTCAGAGACGAAGAGGCGTTTCATTTCCGAAACGCCGGGCGCAATCTCATGCTGCATCACACAGCCGACGCTCTCTCCGTCGAGACGCGCAAGAAACATCGCGCCTTGCGGCCTTGCGTGAATGTGGGGCAGCTCCGCGAGCAATGCCTCGAACTTATCCGGGTTATAGTAAAGCTCGATCTGTTGCCGTTCCGCCGGATAATTCTCGTAGAGCCACTGCCTGAAAGCGCGACTGAGATGCCGCACAGCATCAATTTCTTCCGGAGTTTCCGCAAGCGCGACTGACAAGTCCCCCATCTGCAAAGCCCCCACGCAGCCTCTGGAGCTTACCATGACGCTCAATGTCTCGCCATCCTACTGGGGTTTGATATCAATCGACGACGACGGCATGATCGCAGTCTTCGACGCCCGTCGGTCTGGAAGTGATCGACCGTCATGCGCATGATCGTCACCTATGGCATCAACATTCTCCAGGCAGCCTGATCAATCTTCTTGTGTGAACGGAGCGCCACTCTCCTCGCCGCGAGTCGAGGGGAGTGGATACGCCATGGGATCTTCCGTTCACCAAGTCCTAGAATCGCTGTGACAGCCGGTTGCCATCCCTGATAAACTCCCCGAAAAAAATCGAGGGAAACATCCGTTGCGCATCCTGCTTACCGAAGACAATATCGCGCTGGCCGATGGCCTGTCGGCGATCTTGCGCGGCACGGGTCATGCCGTCGATGTCGTCCATGATGGAGCTTCGGCCAATGCGGTGATCGCAGCGGAAAATTTCGATCTCGTCATCCTCGATCTGAACCTGCCGGAGATGGATGGGCTCGACGTGCTGCGCGCCATGCGCGCCCGCGGCAGCCGGGCGGCCGTGCTCGTCCTGACGGCGCGTGGCTCGCCGGAAGAACGTGTGAAGGGACTGGATCTCGGCGCCGACGACTATCTCATCAAACCCTTCGACATTGCCGAATTCGAGGCGCGCGTCCGCGTGCTTCTGCGCCGCCAGGCAGGCCTGCATTCCTCCGTTGTCAGTTTCGGAGGAATCTCGCTCGATCTCAATTCCCGTGCCTTTTCAGCCGGCGCCACGCCGCTCGACATTCCCGCCCGTGAGCTCGGCCTGCTCGAAATCCTCTTCATGCGCGCCGGCAAGGTCGTCGCCAAGGAAGCGATCATACAGTCGCTGACCGCTTTCGACGATGACATATCGGCCAATGCCATCGAGCAATATGTCAGCCGCCTGAGAAAGCGGCTTTCGCCGCATGGCCTGACGGTCAAGACCGCTCGCGGCATCGGTTATTATCTCGATAAGCTGCCAGAGGCCTCATGACCGCAGCTTACTCGCTCCGGCGCCGGTTGCTTTTCTGGCTGCTCATCTCCACCGCCGTTATCGGCACGCTGGCGCTTGCCGATACCTGGCGCGAGGCCGTGCAGACCTCCAATATCGTGTCCGACCGCGTGCTTGCCGGCTCCGCGCTCGCCATCGCCGAACGTGTCGTGGTGGCAGAAGATGGCACGCTTGAGGTCGATATTCCCTATGTCGCTCTGGAAATGCTTACCTCGGCAGCGCAAGACCGCGTCTTTTATCGCGTCGACGGCCCGCCCGGAATATTCATAACCGGTTATCAGGCTCTTCCCGTATTGAAGGAAACGCAGGGCGATACCGCCGCCTTCGCCGACGACGTCTTTCGTGGCGAGCCGATCCGCATCGCGACCCTGGGACGCTCCGCCTCGACCGGTATCCGCTCCGTGCCCTTCGTCGTCACAGTCGCCGAAACCACTATTGCCCGCCGTCAGCTGGCGCGGGCGATTCTGGTCCGCTCGGCGCTGCGTCTCGCGCTAATGATTGCCGGTGCGGCCATCATCGTCTGGATTTCCGTTACGGTGGCGCTGCGGCCGCTCTACAAGCTCGGCGATGCCATCGGCGAGCGCAACCCCGACGACCTGCACCCGATCGAGCAATCCGCGCCAAGCGAGGTCCAGCCGCTCGTCGATACCGTCAACTCCTTCATGGTGCGGCTGCAATCAGCCCTCGATGCGCTCCGCAATTTCACGGGCAATGCCAGCCATCAGCTGCGCACCCCGCTTACCATCATCCGCACGCAGCTTGCCCTCTCCGCCCGCGCCGGTTCTCTGGATGAAGCGCAGCACGCTGCCCTCAAGGGCGATCAAGCCGTTGCCCATGCCGAGCGCATCCTCGCCCAGCTCCTGCTGATGGCCAAGATCGATGCCGCCGCCGCCAAGGAAGCGCTGACGGCCTCGGCCATCGATCTCACGGCCATCGCCCAGGAGATCACCGGCGAGCAGATCCCGCGTGCCGCCGAAGCCGGCATCGATCTCGGCTTCGAGGGTAATGGCCCTGCCATGATCCGCGCCGAACCGCTGCTGATCGGCGAAATGCTGCGCAATCTAGCCGGCAATGCCATCGCCTACGCCGGCCAAGGCGCAGAAGTGACCGTGCGTATCCTCGAGGATGCCGAGACGGTGCGGTTGGAGGTCGAGGACAACGGCCCGGGCATTCCACCCGAAAAGCTCGAAGCGGTCAGAAAGCGCTTCTCCCGCGGCAACGAATCCGGTGCGCCCGGCGCCGGCCTCGGCCTGCCGATCGTTGAGGAAATTGCCAATCTTTTCAATGCTAGGCTTGCACTCATCCCTGCCCGCAGTGGCAGGGGCCTGAAGGCGTCGGTAACGTTCAACAGAGCCGCCTGAACGCTTTCATCGCGTTAACCTTTCTGCCTTGCATTCTTTCGCTGCATTGCACACACTGGCTTCGGGAACAGCTAAGCCGATCAACGGCACGCGGACAAAAAGAGCAATATGTCGATCAAAGCCAGCATCTATCACCTGACCCACTATCAATATGACAAACCGGTCCGCCTCGGCCCACAGATCATCCGCCTGAAACCGGCCTCGCATTCGAAGACGCGAGTCCTGAGCCATTCGCTGAAGGTCACGCCGTCGAACCATTTTGTAAACCTGCAGCAGGATCCCTACGGCAACTATCTTGCCCGCTTCGTCTTTCCCGACCCGGTTACCGAATTCAAGATCGAGGTCGATCTCGTTGCCGACATGACCGTCTACAATCCCTTCGACTTCTTCGTCGAAGAGGAAGCGACCATGTGGCCCTTCGACTATCCGGAAACCATCCGCGAAGACCTGTCAATCTACATGACGCCGGAAAAGCCAGGCCCGCGCCTGAGGGCCTTTCTGGAAACGCTCGACCGCTCCGAGCAGAAGACGGTCGATATGGTCGTCGGCCTGAACATGCGCCTGCAGCAGCAGATTGGTTATGTGATCCGCATGGAAGCAGGCGTTCAGGCGCCGGAAGAAACGCTCGAGTTCGCAAAAGGCTCCTGCCGCGACACCAGTTGGCTGCTAGTCCAGATACTGCGCCATCTCGGCCTCGCTGCGCGCTTCGTCTCCGGCTACCTCATTCAGCTGACCCCGGATCTCAAGGCGCTCGATGGCCCCTCGGGCACGGAATATGATTTCACCGATCTGCATGCCTGGGCGGAAGTCTATCTCCCCGGCGCCGGCTGGATCGGCCTCGACCCGACCTCCGGCCTTTTAACCGGCGAAAGCCATATCCCGCTTGCCGCGACACCGCATTACCGCAATGCCGCGCCGATATCCGGCGGTTATTTCGGTGAAGCCGAGACCGGATTCGCCTTCGACATGAAGGTTGCCCGCGTGGCCGAACATCCCCGCATTACCAAGCCGTTTTCCGACGACGCCTGGGATGAACTCAACGAGCTTGGCGAGAAGGTTGACCGTATTCTCGCGGCCGAAGACGTGCGCCTGACCATGGGCGGCGAACCGACCTTCGTCTCCATCGACGATTTCGAGTCTGCCGAATGGAATACGGAGGCCGTCGGCCCGACGAAACGCGAGAAGGCCGACGCGCTCATCCGGCGGCTGCGCGCCCGCTTCGCACCGAACGGCTTCCTGCACTACGGCCAGGGCAAATGGTATCCCGGCGAAAGCCTGCCGCGCTGGACCTTCTCGCTCTATTGGCGCAAGGACGGCCGGCCGATCTGGTCCAATGACAGTCTCGTCGCGAACGAAGGCCGCAACTATCGGGTCACGGAGGACGATGCCGGCCGCCTGCTGACCGCAATCGCCGGCGAGCTTGATCTGGCGCCTGATTATGTGACCCCCGCTTTCGAAGATCCCGCTGAATGGCTGGTCAAGGAAGCAAGCCTTCCCGAAAATGTCGACCCATCCAATTCCAAACTTAAAGATGCCGAGGAGCGTAGTCGCATCGCCCGCGTCTTCGACCGCGGGTTGACGCGGCCGACCGGCTACGTGCTGCCCGTTCAGGCGTGGAATGCACGGGCCAGCGGCCGCAGCTGGACGAGCGAGAAATGGTCGACGCGGCGCGGCCGTATCTTCCTCATGCCGGGGGACAGTCCGGTTGGCTACCGCCTACCGCTCAACTCGCTGGCCTATATCCCGCCCTCGCAATATCCCTACATCAACCCGCTCGACCCCTTCGTGCAGCGGCCCGAGCTGCCGGATTTCGGACAGGACAAGGGACGGGAGCTGCAGGCCGCACACTTCCAGCCCTTCGCCGGCCATCAACCGATCATGCCGCAGTCGGCGAGCGAGATCGGCGGCCATATACGCACCGCGATTTCGGTCGAACCGCGCGATGGCCGCCTCTGCGTCTTCATGCCGCCGACCGAGACGCTCGAAGATTATCTCGATCTGATCGCCTCGACCGAACGCGCGGCTGCCGCTCTCGGCCTTGCCGTACATATCGAGGGATACGCGCCACCGCAGGACGAGCGCATCAACGTCATCCGCGTTGCGCCCGACCCCGGCGTCATCGAAGTCAACATCCATCCTTCCTCGACATGGAAGGAAACAGTCGACATCACCACAGCCATCTATGAGGAGGCGCGGGAGAGCCGCCTTGGCGCTGACAAGTTCATGATCGACGGCCGCCATACGGGCACGGGCGGCGGCAACCACGTCGTCGTCGGCGGCAGCAATCCCAACAACAGCCCCTTCCTGCGCCGCCCGGATCTCTTGAAGAGCCTCGTGCTGCACTGGCAGCGCCATCCGTCTCTCTCCTACCTGTTCTCGGGCCTCTTCATTGGCCCGACCAGTCAGGCGCCGCGCATCGACGAAGCCCGCCACGACAGCCTCTATGAGCTGGAAATAGCGCTGGCGCAGATTCCGGCACCCGGTCGCGGACTACAGCCCCTGCCCTGGCTGGTCGACCGCCTGTTTCGCAACCTCTTGATCGATGTGACCGGCAATACGCACCGGGCCGAGATCTGCATCGACAAGCTCTTCTCGCCAGATGGGCCAACCGGTCGTCTCGGACTCGTCGAGTTCCGCGGCTTCGAAATGCCGCCGAATGCCCGCATGTCGCTGGCCCAGCAATTGCTGGTGCGTGCGCTGATCGCCCGCTTCTGGAGAAATCCGGCCGACGGCAAGTTCGTACGCTGGGGCACCGCGCTGCACGACCGTTTCATGCTGCCGCACTATGTCTGGCAGGATTTCCTCGACGTGCTCGCGGACCTGCGCGAAAACGGTTTCGATCTCAGCCCCGAATGGTTCAAGGCTCAGCTCGAATTCCGCTTCCCCTTCTGCGGGGAGGTCGAATACGAAGGCTCGAAACTGGAACTGCGCCAGGCGCTGGAACCCTGGCATGTCATGGGCGAGCAAGGCGCGATCGGCGGCACGGTGCGTTATGTCGATTCGTCGGTCGAGCGCCTGCAAGTCCGCCTCGAAACCGGCAATGCCTCGCGCTATACCGTCACTTGCAACGGCCGGATCGTGCCCCTGACACCGACCGGAATGTCCGGCGTTTCCATCGCAGGCGTGCGTTTCAAGGCCTGGCAGCCAGCTTCCGGTTTACATCCGGTACTGCCGGTGAATACGCCTTTGACTTTTGATATTTATGATACATGGTCGAAACGTTCGATCGGCGGCTGCATCTATCACGTTGCCCATCCGGGTGGCCGGAATTATGACACCTTCCCGGTCAACGGCAACGAGGCGGAAGCGCGCCGCCTTGCGCGTTTCGAACCGTGGGGACATACGGCGGGCGGTTATATTCCGCGTGCCGAGACGGCCTCGCCTGAATTCCCGCTCACGCTGGATCTGAGGCGGCCTGCTGGAATTTGAAGAAACTGGATCTGATGGGCAAGAAGCCTGCACTGGAAATGAGAGACGAGATCGAAGACGCCGCCGGGGCGGCCTTCGACTATGCGCCTCTGCCTGGCATCGCCGACGAGATGGTAGACAATAAAGGCGCTATTCGGCCGGTCTGGCAGCGTTTCATTGCCCATCTGAACGCCATGCCCGAGAGCGATCTGGCCGAGCGTTTCGCCCGCGCCGACCGTTATCTACGGGATGCCGGCGTCTTCTATCGTGCCTATGGCGCCCAAGGCAGCGGTGAGCGAGCATGGCCGCTCTCCCACATTCCGGTGCTGATAGACGAGCGCGAATGGCAGGCGCTTTCCGCAGGCCTCGTCCAGCGGGCCGATCTGCTGGAGGCGATGGTCGCCGATATCTACGGCGAAAACAGGCTCGTGGAAGAGGGCATCATCCCCCCCGCCCTTATTGCAGCCAACCCCGAATTCCAGCGGCCCTTGGTCGGCGTGAAGCCGGCAACCGGGCACTATCTGCATTTCTGCGCTTTCGAGGTCGGCCGTGGCCCCGACGGCAATTGGTGGGTGCTTGCCGACCGCACGCAGGCGCCCTCCGGTGCAGGCTTCGCGCTCGAAAACCGCGTCGCGACCACACGATCCTTTTCCGACATCTACGCCGAAACGCCAGTTCACCGCCTCGCTTCCTTCTTCGGCGCCTTCCGCGACGCGCTGCAGACGATGAAACATTCGGGTGACGACCGCATCGCGGTTCTGACCCCCGGCCCGGCCAACGAAACCTATTACGAACATGCCTATATTGCCCGCTATCTGGGTTTCATGCTGCTCGAAGGCGAGGACCTGACAGTCGTCAACGGCCGCGTCATGGTGCGCACCGTTGCCGGCCTGAAGCCGATCGGTGTGCTCTGGCGGCGTCTCGATTCCGCCTATGCCGATCCGCTGGAATTGAACCAGAATTCGCATATCGGCACCCCCGGCCTCGTGGAGGCCCTGCGCGCCGAAACCGTCACCATCGTCAATGCGCTCGGCACCGGCGTTCTTGAGACGCGCGCCCTGCTTGCCTTCATGCCCGCCGTCTGTCGCAATCTGCTGGGCGAAGATCTTCGCCTGCCGTCCATCGCCACATGGTGGTGCGGTCAGAAGGAGGAGCGCGACCATGTGGCTGCCAGTATCGAGAAGATGGTCATCGGCCCGGCCTATTCCCGCGCGCCCTTCTTCGATGACGGTGGCGAATCCGTTCTCGGCTCGTCGCTTCGCGCCACCGCCAAGAATTCAATTTCGGACTGGTTGGCCAGCGACGGCGCAAAGCTCGTCGGTCAGGAAGTCGTTACCCTCTCGACCACACCGGCCTGGGTCGACGGCAAGCTGGCGCCCCGGCCGATGTCGCTGCGCGTCTTCGCGGCCCGCACCGCCAACGGCTGGCAGATCATGCCCGGCGGCTTTGCCCGCATCGGCTCGGGAGACGATGCCGCAGCCATCGCCATGCAATCCGGCGGTGCAGCCGCCGATGTCTGGATCGTCAGCGACAAGCCGGTAGAACGCCACACGCTTCTGCCTGCCGAAGGCAGCTTTACCCGCAATATGCCGGGTAGCCTGCCGAGCCGCGCCGCCGATAATCTCTTCTGGCTTGGTCGGTATATCGAGCGCGCCGAAGGCGCGCTGCGCATCCTGCGTGCCTGGCACGCGCGCTACGCCGAGGCGGCCGACCCGAACCAGCCGCTGCTGGCCGATGTCACCGAATATCTCGCCGCCGTCGATATCGATACGGCCGAACCGGTGCCGGAATCGCTACTGCGCAACATCGACAGCGCCGTCTATTCGGCGAGCAATATCCGCGACCGCTTCTCGCCTGATGGATGGCTGGCGCTGAACGATCTCGCCAAGACGGCCCGCCGCTTCCATACGACGATTACATCAGGCGACGATGCCAGCCATGCGATGACGATCCTGCTGCGCAAGCTCGCGGGTTTTGCCGGCCTCGTGCATGAAAACATGTACCGCTTTACCGGCTGGCGCTTCCTCTCGCTTGGCCGTTACATTGAACGCGGCCTGCATATGACCAGGCTGCTTGGCCATATGTCCGGGCCGGAAGCTCCCGATGGTGCACTCGACATGCTGCTGGAAATCGGCGACAGCGTCATGACCCATCGCCGCCGCTACAACGTCAACACGGCACGGCTGACGGTCACCGACCTCCTGGCGCTCGATCCGCTCAATCCGCGATCGATCCTCTTTCAGATGAACGAGATCCATCGTGAGGTCGAGCAACTGCCGAACGCCTTCTTCAACGGCCAGATGTCGCCCTTCTATCGCGAGGCGATGCGCCTGCATTCCGGCCTCGCCGTCATGACGCCTGAGGCCATGAACGGTGACGTCTACCGTCGGCTGGAGCGCGAGCTGGAACAGCTCTCCGACCTTCTGGCGCAGACCTATCTCGGATGACGGCCGTGCTCTACGATCTCACGCTGCATATGGGCTATGCCTACGACACCCCGGCATCCGGCGCGCGCCACATCATGCGTCTCATGCCGCTCTCTCTGCCGAACCGCCAACGCCTTGTCGCAGGCTCGATCAGCATTTCGCCGCAGCCGGACGAACAATCTCATTTTGTCGACTTCTTCGAGCATCCGGCAACGGCCTTCCTGCTGCGCTCGCCGCATGAAACGCTCGACATCCGCATGCAGGCCCGCGTGCAGGTCGAAGCCCAAGCCATCTCGGCGGATTTCTCGCCGCTGCTCGCCAACCTGTCGGAGGAAATCGCCGGCATCTGGTCGCTCGATCCAGATTCGCCGCACCATTTCCTCGGAGACAGCCCGCGCCTGACGGAGACGAAAACCATCAGCGACTATGCGAAGACCTGTGTCCAGCCTTCGCTGACGGTCATGCAGATTGCCTATGCGCTCTGCGCCCGCATCAACGAGGATTTCACCTACGATTCGGAAGCGACGAGCGTCGAGACGACGCCCATGGAAGCCTTCAAATTAAGGCGCGGTGTCTGCCAGGATTTCACCCACATCATGATCCTCGCCTTGCGCAGCCTCGGCATTCCCGCCGGCTACGTCTCCGGCTTCCTGCGCACCATTCCGCCGCCGGGAAAGGAGCGGCTGGAGGGAGCCGACGCCATGCACGCCTGGGTGCGTGTCTGGTGCGGCGAAACGGCAGGCTGGATCGAGCTCGATCCCACCAACAACATCCCCGCCGGCACCGACCATATCGTCGTCGCCTACGGCCGTGACTATGCTGATGTCGCTCCTGTCATTGGCGTACTCAAGAGCTACGGAAGCCAGCGTTCGGTGCAGGCGGTGGATGTAATTCCGCTGAAATAATCCCGAAGTTGTCAAAAACCTCCCCTTGCCTACAATTTTAGGTAACGCCTTCAGTGGCCTTTAAAGTCATCTGGTCCATCGATAGCGCCAACATAGGGCTCCTTTGAAATCGGTGGACATGATGAACACCCTGCATTCGCTTCTTGATCGGCTGCGGCGCGACCGTGGCGGCAACTTCGGCATAATGACGGCCATCTTGCTGCCTGTTCTTATAGGCGCTGCCGGTATCTCTATTCAGGTAACGGACATGCTGCTATCGCAGCGGCAGCTGCAGGAAGCAGCAGACGCGGCAGCGCTCGCAACAGCGACCGCGCTTGCAAACAAGACTATCCAGCTCGCCGATGCCCAGGCCTTTGCCCGTGACTTCGTTGCCGGCCAGATGGCAAATTATCTTCAGGACACCGCCGATATCAAGAACAGCACCACGGTGAACGTCTCCACCACGACCTCGGGCAAGTCTGTCTCATACCAAGTCACCGTGGCTCCGAACTACACGATCAATTTGAACCCGATGATGCGCGCGGTCGGTTTCAAAACGCAGAACATCGCTGCGTCAGGTACGACGGTCAGTGGACATTCGGAAACCCAGGGCTCGGTCTCCATGTATCTCGTTCTCGACCGCTCAGGCTCGATGGCTGAATACACTACTACGGTCAACGCTGCGGAGCCGACGAGGGACGAGACTGAGGATTGCAGCTATTACGACAGCAATACCCGCAAGTGGGTTAGCAAGATCTGTACAAATACAGTGACCAACTACTACACCAAGATCGAGGCGCTAAAACTTGCCGTCGCCAGCTTGGCCGGCCAGCTCAATACTGCCGATCCCGACAGCACCTACGTTCGCACAGGTTCTGTTTCCTATAACGACAAGATGCAGACGGCGCAGCCACTCGATTGGGGTACCACCAAGGTTGTCAGCTACGTCAACGCGCTGAGTGCCTCAGGTCGCACCGATTCCAGCGCGGCGTTCAAGAAAGCCTATGACAGCTTGGTAGACCCGAAGGAAGACAAGGCACATCAGGACAAGACCGGACAGACGCCGACCAAATACATCGTTTTCATGACCGATGGAGACAACAACGTAGCTTCGGCTGACACTACGACCAAGAAATTATGCGATGATGCCCGTGACAAGAAGATACAGGTCTACACGGTCGCTCTCATGGCGCCCGCCGGCGGAAAAGCTTTGCTGAACTACTGCGCCACGACTTCGGCTCATTACTTCGCGGCAGAGAACATGACTGCCCTTCTGAATGCCTTCAAGTCGATCGGCGCCAAAGCAGCGAGCCAAGCAACCCGCCTGACCAATTGAAGGTTCTGGCTTTTTCTGCAGAAAGCCGCTTCGGAACAAACCGGGGCGGCTTTTCGTTTGAACGTTATCGGCCTATCAGGGAAAACCGATTGAAATCAAGTCTCTTAAGCCCGTCGAATATGAAGGTTCCGCAAATTTTTCATTTGCCTGATTCCCTTGTTGCAAGTGCGTGATAACGGTGCATAAACTGCCCTGTCAGCTTGAGCGACAAATCGATTGAATCAGGCGTAAGATACTGTAACCAAATCAAAATTGGCGAGACCTGACTATGAATACTGTTTCGAAGCCGATCATTCCCTCCCCCGCTCCGCGCAGTTCCCGGCCTGAGATTCTCGCTGAGGAGATCATCGAGCGCCTGACCTACCGTATCGGCAAAGATGCCAAGGTTGCCAAGCCGCATGACTGGCTGACGGCGACCATTCTCGTGGTGCGCGACCGCATCATCGACAAGTGGATGGAATCGACCCGCAAGGTTTACGAGACCGGCGCCAAGCGCGTCTATTACATGTCCCTCGAATTCCTGATCGGCCGCCTGATGCGCGACGCCGTCTCCAACCTTAACCTGATGGAAGAGGTTCGCGACGCGCTGGCTTCGCTCGGCGTCGATATTAATGTCATTGCCGGCCTTGAGCCCGATGCCGCGCTCGGCAACGGCGGTCTCGGCCGCCTCGCCGCCTGTTTCATGGAATCGATGGCAACCGTCGATGTTCCGGCCTATGGCTACGGCATCCGCTACGTCCACGGCCTCTTCCGCCAGCAGATGGCAGACGGCTGGCAGGTCGAACTGCCGGAAAACTGGCTCGCCCACGGCAACCCCTGGGAATTCGAGCGCCGCGAAAGCGCCTATGAAATCGGCTTTGGCGGCTCGATCGAGGTCATCGGCGGCCATGACGAGCAGCCGCGCTACGTCTGGAAGCCGGCCGAACGTGTCATCGCTGCCGCGTTCGACACGCCTGTCGTCGGCTGGCGCGGCAAACGCGTCAATACGCTGCGCCTCTGGTCAGCGCAGCCGATAGACCCGATCCTGCTCGACGCCTTCAATGCCGGTGACCATATTGGCGCGCTGCGCGAGAGCAACAGGGCTGAAAGCCTGACGCGCGTGCTCTACCCGGCCGACGCAACGCCTGCGGGCCAGGAACTGCGCCTGCGCCAGGAATATTTCTTTTCGTCTGCATCGCTCCAGGACATACTGCGTCGTCACCTGCAACAATATGACGACTTCACCTCCCTGCCGGACAAGGTGGCGATCCAGCTCAACGACACGCACCCGGCCGTTTCCGTTGCCGAACTCACGCGCCTGCTCTGCGACGTGCACGGGCTGGATTTCGATACGGCTTGGGATATCACGCGGCGCACTTTCTCCTACACCAACCACACGCTTCTTCCCGAAGCGCTGGAAAGCTGGCCCGTTCCACTCTTCGAGCGCCTGCTGCCGCGCCATATGCAGATCATCTATGCGATCAATGCCAAGATCCTGATCGAGGCGCGCAAGACCCGCAATTTCTCCGACGCGGAAATCCGTTCGATCTCGCTGATCGATGAAAGCGGCGAGCGCCGCGTGCGCATGGGCAACCTCGCCTTTGTCGGCTCTCACTCTATCAATGGCGTCTCGGCCTTGCATACGGATCTTATGAAGGTCACGGTCTTCGCCGACCTGCACAAGCTCTATCCCGACCGCATCAATAACAAGACCAACGGCATCACTCCGCGCCGCTGGCTGCAGCAGTGCAATCCCGGCCTGACCAGCCTGGTGCGCGAGGCGATAGGCGACGAATTCCTTGACGACGCCGAAAGACTGCGCGCGCTCGACAAATTCTCGACGGACCCAAGCTTCCAGCAGAAGTTTGCGGCTGTGAAGCGTGCAAACAAGGTGGCGCTCTCCAATCTCGTCGCCAGCCGCATGGGCGTGAAACTTGATCCTTCGGCCATGTTCGACATCCAGATCAAGCGTATCCACGAATACAAGCGTCAGCTCCTGAACATCGTCGAAGCCGTGGCCCTTTACGACCAGATCCGCTCGCACCCCGAGCTGGACTGGGTGCCGCGTGTCAAACTCTTCGCCGGCAAAGCGGCGCCGAGCTATTACAATGCCAAGCTCATCATCAAGCTCATCAACGATGTTGCCCGCACGATCAACAACGACCCGTCCGTTCGCGGCCTGCTGAAGGTCGTCTTCGTGCCAAACTACAATGTCTCGCTTGCCGAAGTCATGGTGCCGGCTGCCGACCTCTCCGAGCAGATCTCGACGGCCGGCATGGAGGCATCGGGCACCGGCAACATGAAGTTCGGCCTCAACGGTGCGCTGACGATTGGCACGCTCGACGGCGCCAATGTCGAGATGCGCGACAATGTCGGCGAAGACAATATCGTCATTTTCGGCTTGCAGGCTGACGAAGTCGCCAAGATTCGCAGTGAAGGTCACAATCCTCGCGCGATCATCGAGGGCTCGCGGGAGCTGGCGCAGGCGCTGGCCGCCATCAGCTCCGGCGTCTTTTCTCCCGATGATCGCAACCGCTACACTGGTCTCATCGACGGCATCTACTCACACGACTGGTTCATGGTTGCCGGCGACTTCGATGCCTATGCCGCCGCCCAGCGCGAAGTCGACCAGATCTGGACCAACCAATCCTCCTGGTATGAGAAGACGATCAACAATACGGCGCGGATGGGCTGGTTCTCCTCTGACCGTACGATCAGACAATATGCAGATGAGATCTGGAGAGCCGGATGAAGCCGCCGAAAGCCGCCCCTGAAGTGAAGCTTCCCTGGGAAATTTCGGCAGACGAAATCGCGGCAATCCTCGGTGGCTCGCACGCCAATCCTTTTGCTGTCCTGGGCGTGCACCAGGTCGGCGAGGCCTTCGTCACCAGATGCTTCCTTCCAGGCGCCGAAGCTGTCACGGCAATGGCGCTGGATGGCACGCCGATCGGCGATCTCCACCAGCTTCATCCGGACGGTATTTTCGCCGGCCAGGTCTCCATCACGAAATTTCAGCCGGTGCGCTATCGGGCCCGGCGCGCTGACGCCGAATGGGCGGTGACCGATGCTTACAGCTTTGGCCCGGTGCTCGGCC
Source organism: Rhizobium sp. BK650 (assembly GCF_014195325.1). Taxonomy (GTDB): domain Bacteria; phylum Pseudomonadota; class Alphaproteobacteria; order Rhizobiales; family Rhizobiaceae; genus Rhizobium. The sequence continues at coordinate 212,285 of NZ_JACIBK010000006.1, forward strand.
CTATGGACGATTACTACGCTAGGCAGGGTTCGCATCTGCGGCTTTTCGACAAGATGGGCGCCCATCGCATCAAGCACGAAGGTGCAACCGGCATCCACTTCGCCGTATGGGCGCCGAACGCGCAGCGCGTCTCGGTCGTCGGCGATTTCAACAATTGGGACGGTCGCCGCCATGTCATGCGCTTCCGATCCGATTCAGGTATCTGGGAGATCTTCGCCCCCGATGTGCCGCTTGGCGTTCCCTACAAATTCGAGATTCGTGGCCAAGATGGCGTACTGCTGCCACTGAAGGCTGATCCCTTCGCGCGCCGCAGCGAACTTCGTCCGAAGACCGCCTCCGTGACGGCCGCCGAGCTTTCACAGGAATGGGAGGACGAGGAGCATCTGAAGCACTGGAGCGAAACCGACAAGCGCCGCCAACCGATCAGCATCTACGAGGTTCATGCCGGCTCCTGGCAGCGTCGTCAGGACGGCTCCATGCTGTCCTGGGATGAACTTGCCTCGAGCCTCATCCCCTACTGCGTCGATATGGGCTTTACCCATATCGAGTTCCTGCCGATCACCGAACACCCCTACGACCCTTCCTGGGGTTATCAGACGACCGGGCTCTATGCCCCGACGGCCCGCTTCGGCGAACCGGAAGGTTTCGCCCGTTTCGTCAACGGCTGCCACAAGGTCGGCATCGGCGTCATCCTCGACTGGGTGCCGGCACATTTCCCGACCGACGAGCACGGCCTCGGCTGGTTCGACGGTACGGCGCTCTACGAGCACGAAGACCCTCGCAAGGGCTTCCACCCGGACTGGAATACGGCGATCTACAATTTTGGCCGCACCGAAGTCGTATCTTATCTCGTCAACAACGCGCTCTACTGGGCCGAGAAATTCCATCTCGACGGCCTGCGCGTCGATGCCGTCGCCTCGATGCTCTATCTCGACTATTCGCGCAAGCATGGCGAATGGATCCCGAACGAGTATGGCGGCAACGAAAACCTGGAAGCCGTACGCTTCCTGCAGAATCTCAATACCCGCATCTATGGCGAGCATCCCGGCGTCATGACCATCGCCGAGGAATCGACCTCCTGGCCAAAAGTCTCGCAGCCGGTTCACGAAGGCGGCTTGGGTTTCGGCTTCAAGTGGAACATGGGCTTCATGCACGACACGCTGAGCTACATGAGCCGCGATCCGGTCCATCGCAGGCATCACCACAATGAGCTGACGTTTGGCCTGCTCTATGCCTATTCCGAAAACTTCGTTCTGCCCCTGTCCCACGACGAAGTGGTTCACGGCAAGGGATCGCTGATTGCCAAGATGCCCGGCGACGACTGGCAGAAGTTTGCAAACCTGCGCGCCTACTATGCCTTCATGTGGGGCTATCCCGGCAAGAAGCTGCTCTTCATGGGGCAGGAGTTTGCCCAGTGGGCCGAATGGAGCGAGAGCAAGTCGCTGGACTGGAACCTGCTCCAGTATCGCATGCACGAGGGCATGCGCCGCCTGGTGCGCGACCTGAACTTCACCTACCGCAGCAAGCCGGCGCTCCACGCCCGCGATTGCGAAGGCGACGGCTTTGAATGGCTGATCGCCGATGACTACCAAAACTCGGTCTTTGCCTGGCTGCGCAAGGCGCCCGACCAAAAACCGATCGTCGTCATCAGCAACTTCACACCCGTCTATCGCGAGAACTATTCGATACGGCTGCCGTCCGCGGGACGCTGGCGGGAAATTCTCAACACCGATGCCGATATTTATGGCGGCAGCGGAAAAGGCAATGGCGGGCGCGTGCAGGCCGTCGATGCCGGTGGCGAAATAAGCTGCTCGATAACCCTGCCGCCGCTGGCGACAATCATGCTTGAACCCGAGAATTAGTGACTGGTGGGAGGAGAAAATGGTAGAAAGACGCATTCAGCCACTTGCCCGCGATGCAATGGCCTATGTTCTCGCCGGCGGTAGGGGAAGCCGCCTCAAGGAACTGACCGATCGACGCGCCAAGCCAGCCGTCTATTTCGGTGGCAAAGCCCGCATCATCGATTTCGCATTGTCGAATGCCCTGAATTCCGGCATCCGCCGCATCGGCGTCGCCACGCAGTACAAGGCGCATTCACTGATCCGTCACATGCAGCGCGGCTGGAACTTCTTCCGCCCGGAGAGAAACGAAAGCTTCGACATCCTGCCCGCCTCCCAGCGCGTTTCCGAAACGCAATGGTATGAAGGCACCGCCGACGCTGTCTACCAGAACATCGATATCATCGAGGATTACGGCGTCGAATACATGGTCATCCTCGCCGGCGACCATGTCTACAAGATGGACTACGAATACATGCTCCAGCAGCATGTCGATTCCGGCGCGGACGTGACGATCGGCTGCCTGGAAGTGCCGCGCATGGAGGCGACCGGCTTCGGCGTCATGCATGTCAACGAGAAGGATGAGATCTTCGCCTTCATCGAAAAGCCGGCCGACCCTCCGGGCATTCCGGACAAGCCGGATTTCGCGCTTGCCTCCATGGGCATCTACGTCTTCCACACGAAGTTCCTGCTTGAGGCGTTGCGTCGCGATGCAGCGGATCCAACGTCCAGCCGCGACTTCGGCAAGGATATCATTCCTTATATCGTCGAGCACGGTAAGGCGGTCGCCCATCGCTTCGCCCAGTCCTGTGTCCGCTCCGATTTCGAGCACGAACCCTATTGGCGCGATGTAGGCACGATCGATGCCTACTGGCAGGCCAATATCGATCTCACGGCGATCGTTCCAGCTCTCGATATTTATGACAAGTCTTGGCCGATCTGGACCTACGCCGAGATCACGCCACCGGCGAAATTCGTCCATGACGATGAAGATCGTCGTGGTTCGGCGACGTCATCCGTCGTCGCCGGCGACTGCATCATCTCGGGCGCGAGCCTCAACCGGAGCCTTCTCTTCACCGGTGTGCGGGCCAATTCCTATTCCAAGCTGGAGGGAGCGGTCATTCTGCCCAATGTGAAGATCGGTCGGCGTGCGCAGCTCAAAGACGTTGTGATCGACCATGGTGTCGTCATTCCGGAAGGTCTCGTCGTCGGCGAGGATCCGGAACTCGACGCGCGGCGTTTCCGGCGCACGGAAAGCGGCATTTGCCTGATCACGCAACCGATGATCGACAAGCTGGATATCTGACATATGAAAGTTCTTTCGGTTTCGTCCGAAGTCTTCCCTTTGATCAAGACAGGGGGCCTTGCCGATGTGGCAGGCGCCCTGCCGATAGCCCTAAAATCCTTCGGCGTCGAAACCAAAACCCTCATGCCCGGCTACCCGGCTGTCATGAAGCTCCTGCAGAATCCGGTGGTCCGGCTGGAATTCCCGGATCTGCTCGGCCAGCCGGCAAGGTTGCTCGAAGTGGAGCACCAGGGTCTCGATATCCTCGTGCTCGATGCGCCTGCTTATTACGACCGTCCCGGCGGTCCCTATCTCGATACGACAGGCAAAGACTATCCTGACAACTGGCGCCGCTTCGCCGCCCTTTCGCTGGCAGGCTCCGAGATCGCCGCCGGCCTGCTGCGTGGCTGGCGGCCGGATCTGGTACATGCCCATGACTGGCAATCCGCAATGGTACCGGTCTACATGCGTTATTACCCGACACCCGAACTGCCAAGCATTCTGACCGTCCACAACATCGCTTTCCAGGGTCAGTTCGGTGCCGATATTTTCCCCGGCCTGCGCCTGCCGCCTCATGCTTTCGCCACCGAAAGCATCGAATATTACGGCACTGTCGGCTTCCTCAAGGGAGGTATGCAGACTGCCACGGCCATCACAACCGTAAGCCCCTCATACGCCGAGGAAATTCTCACCCCGCAATTCGGCATGGGCCTAGAAGGCGTTATCGCCAGCCGCCGAAACGTGCTGCACGGCATCGTCAACGGCATCGACGCCGATATCTGGAACCCGGCGACCGACCCCGTCGTCCACACGCATTACGGCCCGACCACACTGAAGAACCGCATCGAGAACCGCAGGTCTATAGAAGAATTCTTCCATCTCGACCACGATGATGCGCCGATCTTCTGCGTCATCAGCCGCCTGACCTGGCAAAAGGGCATGGATCTTGTCGCCAGCGCTGCCGACGAGATCGCAACGATGGGCGGGAAGCTCGTCGTGCTAGGCTCCGGCGAAGCAGCCCTCGAAGGCGCACTGTTGGCGGCCGCCCACCGCAACCCTGGCCGCATCGGCGTTTCTATCGGCTATAACGAGCCGATGTCGCATCTTATGCAGGCTGGCTGTGATGCGATCATCATCCCCTCGCGCTTCGAGCCCTGCGGCCTCACGCAGCTTTACGGCCTGCGCTACGGCTGCGTGCCGATCGTGGCGCGTACCGGCGGTCTTAATGATACCGTGATCGACGCCAATCATGCCGCACTTGCGGCGAAGGTCGCTACAGGCATACAATTCGCGCCGGTAAACGAAGAAAGCATGCTACAGGCACTTCGCCGCGCCATGCACCTCTACGCGGATCAAAAAATCTGGACCCAATTGCAAAAGCAGGGCATGAAGTCGGATGTCTCTTGGGAGAAGAGCGCCGAACGTTATGTTGCCCTGTATTCAAGCCTCGTCTCGAAAGGCATGTGACCTAAAATGATCAAGTCCGTTCCCACCACGCCCTACCAGGACCAGAAACCCGGTACATCGGGCTTGCGAAAAAAGGTTCCGGTCTTCCAGCAGCCGAACTATGCGGAAAATTTCATCCAGTCGATCTTCGATTCGCTGGAAGGCTATCAGGGCAAGTGCCTGGTCATCGGCGGCGACGGACGCTACTACAACCGTGAAGTTATCCAGAAGGCGATCAAGATGGCCGCCGCCAATGGCTTCGGCAAGGTCATGGTCGGCAAGGGCGGTATTCTTTCGACGCCGGCGGCCTCCAACATCATCCGCAAATACAAGGCCTTCGGCGGCATCATTCTCTCAGCCAGCCACAACCCCGGCGGGCCGACCGAAGACTTCGGCATTAAATACAATGTCAATAATGGCGGCCCGGCACCCGAAAAGATCACCGACTCGATCTTCGCCCGCTCCAAGGTGATCGAGAGCTACAAGATCGCCGATTTCGCCGACGTTAATATCGATCGCATCGGCAAGGAAGAACTGCCTGGGGGCATGATCCTGTCGGTCATAGACCCCGTCGAAGACTATGCCGCGCTAATGGAAGAACTCTTCGATTTCGGTGCAATCCGCAATCTCATCAGCCTTGGTTTCCGCATCGCCTTCGACGCCATGAGCGCCGTTACCGGCCCCTATGCCAAGGAAATTTTCGAGAACCGCCTCGGCGCCCCATCCGGCTCGGTGCGCAACTTCATGCCGCTTCCGGATTTCGGCGGCCATCACCCGGACCCCAACCTCGTTCATGCCAAGGAACTTTATGACGAGATGATGGGTGAGGATGCGCCCGACTTTGGCGCCGCATCCGACGGTGACGGCGACCGCAACCTCATCATCGGCCGCGGCATTTTCGTCACCCCCTCCGACAGCCTTGCCATCCTTGCCGCCAACGCCAACCTTGCACCCGGCTATTCCGGCGGCCTCGCCGGCATTGCCCGCTCCATGCCGACGTCAGGTGCGGCAGATCGTGTGGCTGAAAAGCGCGGCATCGGCATCTACGAGACGCCGACCGGCTGGAAATTCTTCGGCAATCTGCTCGACGCCGGCATGGCGACGATCTGTGGTGAAGAAAGCGCCGGTACCGGCTCCAATCATGTCCGCGAGAAGGACGGTCTCTGGGCCGTGCTGCTGTGGCTCAACATCCTGGCCGTACGCGGTGAAAGCGTGCAGGAGATCGTGACCCAGCACTGGCAGACCTATGGCCGCAACTATTATTCCCGCCATGACTACGAAGGCGTCGACAGCGATGCCGCAAACGGCTTGGTGGACAATCTGCGCAGCCAGCTTTCCACGCTTCCCGGCAAGAAATTGGGCGACCTGACTGTCGAGAAGGCCGACGATTTTGCCTATCACGACCCGGTCGACAAGTCGGTCAGCGAGCATCAGGGCATTCGTGTCCTCTTCAAAGGCGGCTCCCGTGTCGTCTTCCGCCTGTCCGGAACAGGCACGTCTGGCGCAACCCTTCGCGTTTATATCGAGCGTTACGAGCCGGATTCGACGCGCCATAATATCGAAACGCAGCATGCGCTCGCCGATTTGATCGCGGCCGCCGAAACCATCGCCAATATTCGTGAGCGCACGGGACGCAACGAGCCGACCGTGATCACCTGATCCGGGGGGCATATGGGGGGCAACAGTTCCGCGCAGGGCGGCGCCATCGTCTTCGAAACGGGCGTTGAATTTGCTATTTGGTCGCATCATGCAGCGCAGATTGATCTCTGCCTCTTCGACGATGACGGCAAGGAATACGCAAAGCTCCCCATGGCCCGCGACAGCGGCCACGTCTTTCGTCTCTTCGTCGACGGATTGAAGGAAGGTGCCCGATATGGCTATCGCGCCGACGGCATTTACGCTCCGGACAACGGCCTCTGGTTCGATCCTTCGAAACTTCTGATCGACCCCTATGCTAAGGCGGTCGACAGGCCGTTCCGTTACGATCCGCGCCTCGGCATCTTCGGTGAAGATACGCAGCACCTGATGCCGAAGGCGGTCGTTACCAAAGACTCGCCCGTCAATATCCGAAAGCCGCTCTTCCAACCGGGCGGCTTTATTTATGAAGTGGCAGTCAAACCCTTCACCATTCTGCATCCAGATGTGCCGAAAGCTCAGCGCGGCACCGTCGCCGCTCTGGCCCATCCCTCCGTCATCGCTCACTTGAAGCGCATAGGCGTCGATGCCGTCGAATTGATGCCGATCATCGCCTGGATCGATGAGCGTCATCTGCCACCGCTCGGTCTGACGAATGGCTGGGGTTACAATCCCGTAGCCTTCATGGCGCTTGATCCGCGGATCGTGCCAGGCGGCATTGCCGAACTGCAGGATACCGTAGCGAAACTGCATGACGAGGGCATCGCGGTCATCCTTGATCTCGTCTTCAATCATACCGGCGAGAGCGACCGCTACGGCGCGACCCTGTCGCTGCGCGGCATCGATAATCTCAGCTACTACCGCCACCTGCCGGATCGGCCGTCCATGCTCGTCAACGATACCGGCACCGGCAATACGGTCGCTTGCGACCATCCCTATGTTCAACGGCTGATCATCGACAGCCTGCGCCACTTCGTCCGCAATGCCGGCGTGGACGGCTTCCGTTTTGACCTGGCGCCCGTTCTTGGCCGCACCGCAAATGGCTTTGACCGAAACGGCACGCTGGCGGCGATCCTCGCTGACGACCTCCTCTCCGATCGCATCATGATCGCCGAACCCTGGGATATCGGCCCCGGCGGCTACCAACTCGGTAATTTCCCGGCTCCTTTCCTGGAATGGAATGACCACGCCCGCGATGACGTCAGGTGCTACTGGCGCGGTGACGGCTGGAAAACAGGTTCGCTTGCGACCGTGCTCGCCGGCTCGTCTGACATCTTTTCAGCTAACGACGGGAAAGGAACCCGCAGCATCAACTTCCTTGCCGCCCATGACGGCTTCACGCTCATGGATCTTGTCTCCTATAGCGGCAAGCACAATGAGGCGAACGGCGAAGACAATCGCGACGGCCATAACGAGAACCATTCCTGGAACAACGGCGTCGAAGGCGAAACCGCCTATCCTGTCATTCGGGAGCGCCGCAAGGCCGATGTCAGGGCGCTCATCTCCACCCTCTTCGCGACCCGCGGCAGCATCATGCTGACGGCCGGCGATGAAGGTGGACGCACTCAGCACGGCAACAACAACGCCTATTGCCAGGATAATGAAATCACCTGGGTCGACTGGAAGCTGCTCAACGAAGACCTGATCGCCCATACCGCCTTCGTCGCAGCACTCCGCCGCCGCTTCTCGGTCTTCTCCGACCTTGCCTTCTTCTCCGGCAACGGCGATGTGGAATGGATTTCGCTCTCCGGTGAGCCAATGACCATAGGCGAATGGGAAACGCCCTCGCTCTCAACCCTCGGCATGGTGCTTGCGACCCGCGATCGCTCCTCCCGCAGACAGACGCGGCTCGCCGTCCTGTTCAACCGTTCCGAACAGCATCAACTCTTCATACTTCCGACAGTCGGCGAGGCAAACTGGCGTCAGCTTTCGCCTGATGGTGGACGGAAAATTGGCGGCCGCGCCTCAGTTGAGCCGCGTTCGGTCGCCTTTTTCGTGGAAAATTAATCGACGCTACCAGCGCAAGCGAATCGTTGTCGCAATCGTCATGAATGCGCGATAAGGCTTTGAGGCTGCGGTTGTTTTACGAGGAATGCATGGTCATGGAAATTTCGCTCTCGGAGGTCCGGGGGCTCGTCGGCACGGAAACAGGCTTGTCTGACTGGATTCTAGTCGATCAAAAAATGATCGACGCTTTTGCCGGGGCAACCGGCGACCATCAGTTCATCCATGTCGATCCCGTTCGTGCAGCAACCGAAAGCCCTTTCGGCGGCACCATCGCTCACGGTTTCCTAACGCTCTCGTTGCTTTCGACGATGAACTACAACTGCCTGCCCAAGGTGCGCGAGCAGACGATGGGCATCAACTACGGCTTCGACAAGGTCCGCTTCATGTCCCCGGTCAAAAGCGGCACGCGCATCCGCGGCCACTTCGTGCTCTCGGATGCCCGTTTTCGCGGCGCCGGCATGCTGATGACGACCTATGACGTCTCGATCGAGATCGAAAACGAGAAGAAGCCGGCGCTGACCGCTCGCTGGATCACCATCATCCAATTCGACCCGAAAGATCGGCCGGAAGACGCATAATATTCTTCAGGTTCTTTGCGAGACTTAATGGCTCGCATCCTCGGCGCCTTCGGCCAACAATCCGAAGACATAATCGGAAAACGACCGCCAGCATTCCACCCGGAACGTCTCGTCCTCAGTACGGAAGAGTACGATCTCGGCCTTGCCGAAGATCGTCCGCGAGCAGGCGCCCACCGGGAAAACTTCAAGTGAGAGATCTTGCGGGCAACCGGCGGAAAGGGCGACCGCTGCGCCAGGTCCCGAGACGATGATACCGACATTGCGATGGGACACATCGACTGCCGAATGAAGAATGCCGGCGCCGGTAAGCAGTGCCGAAAGATCCGAGCCGGCCTCGTCGATAACGAGCCATTCGTCCGGCCCGAGCCACAGCGCTGAACGCCCCGCGGTACGGCCGGAGGTCTTCGGTGCGGTCGGCAAGGCCACTCCCAATGCGGACGTGAGTGCCGACACCGATTCGGCCGGCGCGCGCAGCGAAAGACGGTTTGCGACCGGCGCTACCGTGACGCGGACGGTCGCCGAGCCGGCAAGGAGACCGGAGAGTGCCGGTTTGCGAATTGCGACCTCAGCCATGGATACGGCCTCCTTCCTTGTCAAAGAATACCAGATCCGTCACTTCGACCGGTATAGTACGATCCGGCATAGGCACATAGAGCGTCTCGCCGAGAAGGTTGCGCCCACCTTCAACGAGGGCAAAGGCGATCGAGCGGCCACAATTTTCCGACCAGTAGGCAGAGGTGACGTGACCGAGCATGGTCATTGGCTTCGGCTGGTTCGGATTGGCGACGATCTGTGCACCCTCTTCGAGCACAAGCTTCGGATCGTTGGTCGTAAGACCGACGAGCTGCTTGCGGCCCTCTTTGACGAGATCGAGCCGCTTCAGCCCCCGAATGCCCACGAAATCCGCCTTTTTCTTTGAGACAGCCCAGGAGAGCCCGGCATCATCCGGCGTCACCGTACCGTCGGTATCCTGGCCGACGATGATGTAACCCTTTTCGGCGCGCAGCACATGCATGGTCTCCGTGCCGTAGACGCAGGCGCCAAGCGGTTCGGCATTGGCCCATACGGCCTCCAGCACCGATTGGCCGTAATCAGCGGGGACATTGATTTCGAAGCCCGTCTCGCCGGTGAAGGAGACACGGAATAGGCGCGCCGGAACACCGGCCACCTTGCACTCGGCAACACTCATATGCGGGAAGGCTTCGTTGGAAATGTCGAGACCTTCGACCAGCGGCGCGACGATCTCGCGCGCCTTCGGTCCCTGCACGGCGATAACAGCCCACTGCTCCGTGACGGAGGTCAGCCATACCTTCAGATGCGGGAATTCCGTCTGCAGGTAGTCTTCCATATGGTTCAAAACGCGCGGCGCCCCGCCAGTTGTTGTCGTCACATGGAAACGTTCCTCCGAGAGACGACCGACGACGCCGTCGTCATAGACGAAGCCGTCTTCGCGTAGCATGATACCATAGCGGCACTTGCCCGGTTTCAGCGTATCCCAGGCGTTGGTGTACATGAGGTTCATGAATTCGGCAGCATCCGGCCCGACGACCTCGATCTTGCCGAGCGTCGAGGCATCGAAGATGCCGGCGACCTCGCGCGCGGTGCGGCATTCGCGGGCAACGGCCTGATGCATCGTCTCGCCGGAACGCGGGTAGAACCAGGCGCGCTTCCAGTTGCCGACATCCTCGAAGACTGCGCCCTTGGCTTCTTCCCAGGCATGCAACGGCGTCTTGCGCGTCGGGTCGAACAGCGGTCCCCGCGAGTGCGAGATCAGTGCGCCATAAGTCACCGGCGTATAGGGCGCGCGGAACGTAGTAAGACCGACCTGAGGAATATCCTTGCCAAGCGTCTCGGCAGCGATCGCCAGACCATGCATGTTGGAAAGCTTGCCTTGGTCGGAGGCCATGCCGTTCGTGGTGAAGCGCTTGATATGTTCGATCGAATGCATGCCCTCGCGAACGGCGAGGCGGATATCTTTGGCGCAGACATCGTGCTGGAAATCGATGAAGGCTTTGGCATTCGTGTTTGGCCCGGCGCCTTCGGCCGCGCCGATCATGCCGCCCGTCCAGTCGAAAGCCTGCTCGACGGAAATTCCGATCTTGCTGCCCGCCTGTTTGCCGACGGCCTGTGCCATCAGTTCACCGGCGGCAAGCGACTCTTCGACGGTCCGTTGCAGTCCATCCGTTCCGTTGCATGCACCGACGGAGAGGCAATCCTGCGCATAGGTGCCGGGCAGGAAACGCTGCGTCTCGGCGTCGAAGGCGACCTTGCCCCGCGACTGCGAGAAAAGATGCACGGAAGGCGTCCAGCCTGCACAGACGAGCAGCGCATCGACGCCGATCTTGCGCGGCGACCCGCCGCCATTGCGTGCAACCGTCATCGAGGAAATGCGAAGAGCACCCGACGTATTGACGACCGACTGGCCGGTCAGCACGTCGATGCCGAGCGCACGGGCTTCGGCAAGCACGGCCGCGCCCGGCGCCTGACGGCAATCGACGATCGCTGCGACCGATACACCCGCTCGCTTGAGGTCGAAAGCGGCCTCGTAAGCGGAATCATGGGCCGTATAGATGCCGACCTTCTGGCCAATCGCAACGCCATAATGATTGAGATACATGCGGCCAGCCGAAGCGAGCATGATGCCCGGTCGGTCGTTGTTCGGGAACACCATATGCCGCTCGATCGCGCCGGTCGCAAGCACGACGCGCTTGGCACGTACCTGCCACAGCCGTTCGCGCGGCAGATCACGGCCCGGACGAGCGATATGATCCGTGACCCGTTCGGCAAGGCCAACGAAATTGTGGTTGTAATAACCGAAGGCCGTCGTCCGGGTCAGGACCTGCACGTTGTCCATCGCTTTCAGCTGCGCAAGAATCTTCTGCACCCAGGCGTAGCCATCGAGCCCATCCACTTTCACACCGGTATCGAAGCGCAGCGCGCCACCGGCCTCCGCCTGCTCATCGCAGAGAATGACTTTTGCACCGGCCTCGGCAGCGGCCAATGCTGCCGAAAGACCGGCAATGCCCGCACCGACGACAAGAATATCGCAATGGGCATAACGGCTCGCATAATGATCCGGATCGTCTTCAGTCGGAGCGACCCCAAGACCTGCAGCACGGCGGATCATCGGTTCATAGACATGCTTCCAGGCAGCCCGCGGCCACATGAAGGTCTTGTAATAGAAACCTGCCGCGAAGAAGGACGAGAAAAGATTGTTGACCGCGCCCACATCGAATGAAAGCGACGGCCAGCGGTTCTGAGAGGCCACGATCATGCCGTCGAAGACTTCCTGCACGGTCGCCCGCACGTTCGGCTGCTTGCGAGCACTGTCACGCGCGACGTCGATCAGCGCATTCGGCTCTTCGGCACCAGCCGAAAGAATGCCGCGCGGGCGATGATACTTGAAGGAACGGCCGACAAGGTGCACGCCGTGGGCAATCAGCGCCGAGGCGACGGTATCGCCTTCGAGCGCCGTATAGCTCTTGCCGTCGAAGGTGAAACGCGCGGTCCTGGCGGGCGTGAGCCGGCCCTTGCCGGCGATACGGTTCGCGCCGCTCATTGCGCCTCTCCTTCCACAGCTTCGTAGGTTTCCACCGGCGCATGCGGCTCGGCCGCAGCCCCGATATCAGGCTTTGGCTCGCCGGCCTTGTAGGTCATGATGAACTTGTCGCTCACGGTATCGCGGGCCGCGTTGAAGAAGCGCCCGCAGCCATGCATGTGCCGCCAGCGCTCGAAGATCAGGCCTTTCGGATTGTCGCGCAGGAAGAAATATTCTTCGAATGCCTCGTCCGAGATCGAGGCGATATCGGAAGGCCGGGCAATGTGGGCGTCGCCGGCGCCGCGGAATTCGAGCTCCGAGCGCTCTTCCTGACAGTAAGGGCAGTAGATCAGCAGCATGTTGTCCTCGCGTCAGTGCGCAACGGCGGCAGCCGCCGCCTCGTCGATCAGCCGGCCGGTGCGGAACCGCTCCAGCGTCAGCCCGGCATTGAACTTGTGCGGCTCGTCGCGGGCGATCAGGTGGGCGAAAAGATTCGCCGAACCGGGCGTTGCCTTAAAACCGCCGGTGCCCCAGCCGCAATTGACGTAAAGTCCCGGAACCGGGGTCTTCGACTGGATAGCCGAACGGTCCGGCGTATTGTCGACGATACCGCCCCATTGGCGCATCATCTTCACGCGACGGAACATCGGGAAGAGTTCGCAGATCGCATCGAGCGTGTGCGTAATGATCTGCAGGCCGCCGGTCTGGGAGTAGGAATTATACTGGTCTGTACCGGCACCGATGACGAGTTCGCCCTTGTCGGACTGCGAAATATAGGCATGCACCGTATTCGACATGACGACGCAGGGGAAAATCGGCTTCAGTGGTTCGGAAACCAGCGCCTGTAGCGGGCTCGATTGCAGCGGCACACGCACATCCGCCATTTTCATGACTGTCGTCGTGTGGCCGGCAGCCGACACACCGATCTTCTTCGCGCCGATGAAGCCTCTGTTGGTCTCGACCCCCGTCACGCGTCCGTCGGCCCCACGGCGGATACCGGTGACTTCGCAATTCTGGATGATGTGGACGCCCCGGTCGGACGCCGCGCGCGCATAGCCCCAGGCAACCGCATCGTGACGCGCCGTGCCGCCCCGGCGCTGCAGGGCAGCGCCATTGATCGGGTAGCGCGCGGTCGCCGAAATATCGAGCGGCGGGCAATAGGCTTTGGCCTGTTCGGGCGTCAGCCATTCATTGTCGATGCCGTAGAGCCGGTTAGCATGGATATGCCGCTTGAAGCTCTGCATGTCGTGCACATTGTGCGACAGCATCATGACGCCACGCGGCGAATACATGACGTTGTAATTGAGCTCCTGCGACAGCCCTTCCCAGAGCTTCATCGAGTGCTCGTAAATGTGCATGCTCTCTTCGTAGAGATAGTTGGAGCGGATGATGGTGGTGTTGCGGCCGGTATTGCCCCCACCAAGCCAGCCTTTTTCCAGGACCGCCACATTGGTGATGCCATGCTCTTTGGCGAGATAGTAGGCTGCGCCCAGCCCGTGCCCTCCGCCGCCGATGATGATCACGTCATATTCTGGTCGCGGCTCCGGCGAAGCCCATTGCTTTTCCCAGCCCCTGTGCCCGCGCAGAGCTTCCCGCGCTACGGCAAAAACCGAATATTTCCGCATCCGCCATCATCTCCTTCAGGCAAGGGCACGCTTGTTGTGGCCATACAAATCGCAAATCGAATTGCGGCACAACGGTTCTTTTGCGACGTGAAAGAGCATTTGTTTTGACACGGCAGGAGGCATGCGACCTCCATCGGCCTCTATTGCCCTTCGCAGCTGCGGTATAATCCTTTTCTCACCCAACAGGGCAGGCAGAATACCCCTACAGGAGATGCTAATATTCCCCGTATGTGGGGTGTTGGATGTCGAGTTGGCGTAGCATATGGATCGCGGGCTGCTGCTTCGCGCTTTCAGGCGTATGGCCTGCACACGCGGCTGAGCCTGTCGGTCAGGCAACTCTCATCAGAACCGAAGTGACGGGACAAACCGGTCCGATCGTCGTCAATGACGAGGTCCACCGGGACGAGCGCATCCGCACATCCCAATCGGGACTCGGCCAATTCATATTCCGTGACGGCACCAAGCTTGCCGTCGGCTGGGGATCGTCCGTTGTCATCGACAAATATGTCTTCGATGATACCGACTCCGTCAAACGCCTCTCGATCAAGGCGGCGAAAGGCACGTTCCGCTGGGTCAGCGGCAATTCCAAATCCTCTGCCTACCAAATCCAGACGCCGGCCGGCACGATCGGCGTGCGCGGCACCGCCTTTGATTTCTATGTCGGCCCCGATGGCACGACCGCCGTTGTGCTGTTGAATGGCGCGGCCAGCTTCTGCGGTCCGGGCGGCTGTCGGCAGTTGCAGCAGCGTTGCGATTGTGTCATCGCGCGGCCGAACGGCAATATGACGGATGCGCAACCTGTCAACAGCAGCGTGCTGCAGAGACTGGGGAACCAGCGCGCGCTCCCCTTCCTCTCCGGCAATCAGAGCCTATCGGGTGACCTTGGCCTGCTCGGCGGCTGCCGAATGGCGTCGGTTCAGCCCGAGCGGAAAGACCCGCCTCGTCAGGAGCTCCGGCCGCGCGCTCCGGATCCCGCGGCTCGTCCGCAACCGCGGAAGCAGGATGAACAGCAGAAGCAGCCGCCGGAAAAGCCGCATCACGACAAGCCCCACCATGACAGGCCCCACTATGACAGGGACGACTGGCACCACGAACACGACGGGCATGGCTGGAAGGACAGGGACCGCCACGATGATGATCATGGAAGGCCGGACCGGCACGAAGGGTTCGATCATGCGGACAGACATCACGACGCTGACAGGCCAAGCCGCACGGAAAGGACAGACAGCAACGGGGATAGGCCAGGCAGGCAGGAAAGTGGCAGTGGTGAAGACCAGACCAATAATAACCAGCAGAGCGACGGTGGAGACCGGGATGGTGACCATGACCGAAATCATGGCTGGGGCGGAAACGGAAGCGGGAACTGGAGCGGCGGCTGGCACCACGATCACTGACTGATTATTCAACAACCTGCTTTTCCGGCAGGCCGATATCCTCGCGGAAATGGTCGTTCCTGCCCGATATCAGCTCGTAAAAATCGATGAGTCCGGGCAAGACCTGCACCCCGGCGAGTTTTGCCGCACCAATCAGCTTGCGGCTGTTCCTCGAACGCAGGCGCAACGCACTCATCACCTCCTCATGAACGAGATGCAGGGCACCGAATGCCGGCGAGGCGGCGACCTTCTCGTCGCCGATTACAGCAAAGATCTGCGTTCGGATACTCTTTCCCTTGAGCGGAACGGCTCCTGCCTCCAGCAGCGCCGCCCCGCTCTGCGCCCGCGCCGTGCTGTCGGAGATCAGGATATCGAAGCCGACGTCTTTGCAGCAGGATTCGATGCGCGCCGCGACATTCACGGCGTCACCGACTGCAGAATAGTTGAAGCGTGTCTTCGCGCCCATGTTGCCGACACATGCAAGGCCGGTATGGATACCGATTCCGATCTTCACCTGGCGGTCGCCGCCGAAGCCGAAGGCATCCCGGGCATTGAGTTCGGCGAGCGTCTCACGCATGGCGAGCGCTGCCCGCAGTGCTTTTGCCGCGTGATCCGTAACATCGACCGGTGCATTCCAGAACGCCATGATAGAGTCACCGATAAACTTATCGAGCGTTCCCTCGTTGCCCACGACATGGCGGCTCAACGCATCGAGCAGCGTATTCAGAAACTGGACGACGGCGATCGGCGTCAGCTTTTCGCTGATCTCAGTGAAATTACGCACGTCGACGAACATCATGGTGAGCTCGCGCTCGTCCCCGCCAAGCTTCAGCGCGTCAGGCGTATGCTCGATCCGGTGTAGCAGCGAAGGCGAGAGGTAGTGACCGAAGGCGCGCCGCACCTCCCGCCGCTCTCGGTCAATGACCAGAATGCGGAAAGATGTCGCGGCAAAATGCGTGATGGTGCCGCTGATAATCGGCGCCAGCGGATCGAAGAGCAGACCGGCGTAAAGAAAGCTGAACCACGAAGCGGCAAGCGCCATCGCGGTGATTGCCAAGCCGCAGACCAGGGCCACGGCCGGACTGACGAAGGTGGTTATGATGACGAGCAGGAAGCCGAGCACAGCAATGGAGAAGATCTCCAGCCCGTCGGCCCAGTCGGGCCGTGACAGGTACCGGCCCGAAAGGATTTGCTCCACGGTCTGTGCCTGCAGCGAAACACCAGGCACGTTTTCTCCGAGTGCCGTGGCGCGGATATCCTGCAACCCGACTGCGGAGGTGCCGACGAAGACGATGCTACCCTGAATCTGAGCAGCAATATCGGGAGCCGCTCCGTCAGCAGCAAGAAGCTTTCGAGCCGAGATATACCGCTCTGTCCGGTTTGGCGTCACATAAAGCCAGATCTCTCCGGCGGCCGTCAGCGGCACGACGAAATCGCCAATCTTTGCCGAGGTGATAATCCCGGTCCGATCAGGCGCGCCGGCCAGCACATAGGTCGAGGCGCCCTGCGCGACCCGCAGCGCTTCAACCGCAAGATTTGGATAAAACTGCTCGCCATCGCTGAGGAACAGCGGCACCGCGCGCACGACAGATGTCGGGCTGCCCGGGTTGAGACTGACATGGCCAAGTCCCGCAGCATTGGCTTCCAGGCCTGGCCGGAGCGGCGTCGAAGCAGCAAGAGCCGGAGGTGCGGCCAGTGGGCTTTCACCGGTAAAGGCAAAACCTGCTTTGACCGGAGGCTTGTAACTGCCCTCGTTGGAAAGCCCGAAGCCGAGAACGACGGGCCTTTCCGCAATCGACTGCGCAAATATCTGGTCATTGTCAGGCAATCGGGCCGCAAGCGACGGATCGACGCCCTCTACCTCCTGGACAACATTGCGCGGCGACATGCGGTCGGGTTCGGCGAAGATGACGTCGAAGGCGATGGCTGCCGCCCCCATGTCGGAGAGACGATCAACCAGCGTGGCCAGCCTGTTGCGGGGCCACGGCCATTGACCGAACTCCTGCAGGGAAGCTTCGTCTATATCGACCACCCGGACGGGCATCGCTTCAAAGCTGCGCGGCACAAGACGTTGATACTCATCGAAGGTGACATCGCGGATCTGCCTCAGCACCGGCGGATCGCTTGCCCGAAACACCGTAAGCGCGGCCACGATGGCAAGGCCGATCAGCACCCCGATCTGCTGCAAGCGCGTCATGATTTGCCCGACCTCCCTCTGAGGCAGCTCCGGGAGCCGTCCCACCGCAGGCAGGCTACGCCTGTTCGACGCCAAAGACCATTCGCATGTGCTCACAAGCTGAAAAACAAAGGGGAGAGCAATGTAGAATCCGGCCATCGGATCGGCCAATATTTCATTGAGATGTAACGGCAACACAACCCGGAATTACTTCCAGATTTGGCCCTCACTTTTGGCCCAACCTTTGAGAGTTGGTCTTGCCGCGCGCGCGACGAAATGTTTTCTGTGTCTCGGGGATTCAACAATTCGATTATTGTCGAGGGGACGAGCCATGGCAGATCCGCAAGGAGAGACCACGGCAAGAGCTGCGGAAGATCCGGCTTTCAACGCACGCAGAAGCGGCTATTGGCTGGTGGTCGTCGTACTGGCGATGCTGGCTGGACTGCCGCTTGCTGTTTGGCTCGATATCAGCGATCTTTCTGAAAGCGCTCTGCGCCGGCAGGCGCGGGACATGAGCTCGCTCGTCACAAGCATCCGATCCTATTATTCCACCAATGTTGTCGGCCGGGTCCTGGCCGCCCACCAGGCAGGTGACGTCAGCGGCACTGTCGTCTCGCACAACTATGCCAATATTCCAGGCGCCATTCCGCTGCCGGCGACGCTGTCGCTGGAACTCGGCGACGTCATCAAGGAGCAGCAAGCCAATATTACCTATCGCTTTCTCTCCGATATGCCCTTCAAGAATCGTGCACCCCACGATCTTGATACTTTCGAAAAAGCGTCACTTGCATCCCTGCGCGCCAATTCCGGCCAGACGCTGACTGATCTCACCCGCGTCGGATTTACCGACACGCTGCGGCTCATCACACCTGTCATCATGGGCCAAGCCTGCGTGGCCTGTCACAATACCCACCCCGAAAGTCCGAAGAAGGACTGGAAGGTAGGTGATGTGCGCGGTATCCAGGAAGTCATCATCCGTCAGCCCTATGCGAGCAATATTCTCGCCTTCAAATATCTGCTCTGCTACTTTCTCTTCGTCGCTATCATCGGTATCAGCTTTATCGTGCTGCAGCGCCAGCAGACGCGCGTCATTCATACCGCCAACCGTGACCTTGAAGCCGCAAACGAATTTCTCGCCAGCGTTTCTCTCAAGATTTCGCGCTACCTGTCGCCGCAGATCTACAAGAGCATCTTCAGCGGCCAGAAGGATGTTGTCGTCCACACCGAGCGCAAGCGCCTGACGATTTTCTTCTCCGACATTAAGGATTTCACTGCGACGACCGAGCGCCTGCAGCCGGAAGCGCTGACGGAGATGCTGAACGAATATCTGACCGAAATGTCCACTATCGCACTCAACCACGGCGGCACGGTGGACAAGTTCATCGGCGATGCCATGCTTGTGTTCTTCGGCGATCCCGAGACAAGGGGGCCTGAGGAGGATGCCAAGGCTTGCCTGCGCATGGCGGTGGACATGCAGCAGAAGCTTGGCGAACTGAAGGACAGATGGCGCAGGAATGGCACTGAAGAGCCCTTTGTCGTGCGCATGGGGATCAACAGCGGTTATTGCAATGTCGGCAATTTCGGCAGCAACGACCGCATGGACTATACGATCATCGGCGCCGAAGCGAATCTGGCAGCCCGACTGCAATCGATCGCCCAGGGCGGTGAGATCGTCATCAGCTACGAGACCTATGCGCTGGTGAAGGATATCGTCGACGCTCATCCTCTGCCGCCGATCACCATGAAGGGGATTCAGCGGGAGATCGTGCCCTACGCAGTGGACGGGCTGATGCTCGGTGCCGATCACAAGAACCGCATTCTGAGCGAACACCTGGCCGGCCTGGACCTGCATCTCGACATTGCTCGGCTCGAGCCAGCCGACCGTGCCCGCGTGTTAGCGGCGCTGAAGGAAGCGATCGCCGCATTGGACGAAATGAAGCCGGAAACCGCGCGTTCCTAAAGCTACATGATCTCGAGCGGCAATTTTCCGCCCTTTCGCATATCCCGTCTGGACTTCACTTCTTCGATCTGCTATCTCGCATCACCAATCGCAAGGCCGCGGCCGCGCGAACGTTATTTTTTTGCCCCAGGCGCTGCGCCGCCTTTTGGCATCAACAAACCAAAGGAACGTGATTCTCGTGCAGGTACTTGTCCGCGATAACAATGTCGACCAGGCTCTCCGCGCTCTCAAGAAGAAGATGCAGCGCGAAGGCATTTTCCGCGAAATGAAGATGCGCGACTACTATGAAAAGCCGTCGCAGAAGCGCGCTCGCGAAAAGGCTGAAGCTGTTCGTCGTGTTCGCAAGCTGGCCCGCAAGCGCGCTCAGCGCGAAGGTCTGGTTGCACGCTAAGGCGGTGCCGTCGTTTTTTCGACGTTTTCAAATGCATGTGTGGCGGGGGCGATAGGTTTCGCCGCCGCCTTTTTAATTTGCTGCTGAAGATTGCATATCCGCCTCATCGGATATGATGCATGGGGGAAGCGAGCCCGAATGGCTGTCATAACGTTCAATCCGTCCCGCTCGTCGCGTTCACCGAAATCCGTCGTGTTTGCCTCGTTGGCGCTTGTTGCCGCACTCGGTCTCGCCGGTTGCGAAACGACCAATACGTCTGACGCCGTGATCCGCATCGACAAGGCGCAGGGCTCGCAGGAAAATATCGCGTCGCTGACGGCTGTCATCAACGCCAATCCGCGCGATCCCGAAGGCTATAATGTCCGCGGTTCCGCCTATGGCCGCGCCGGCGAGTTCCGCAAAGCGCTCGATGATTTCAATACCGCACTGCAGATCAACCCCCGCTTCTTTCAAGCCTATGCCAATCGCGCACTGGTCTACCGCAACATGGGCCAGCAACAGCAGGCGGTGGCCGATTACAATGCCGCGCTGCAGATCAATCCCAGTTATGACGTCGCCTATATCGGTCGCGGCAATGTCTACCGCATGGCCGGCCAGGACGATCAGGCCTTCAATGATTTCTCTAAAGCGATCCAGCTTGGCACGACCGATGGCCGTGCCTATCACAATCGCGGCCTGATTTATCAGAAGCGCAATCAGCAGGATAAGGCGATCGACGATTTCTCCAAGGCAATTTCGCTCTCGCCGAACTCGCCCGAGCCCTATAACGGTCGCGGCATTTCCTATATCGCGCTGAACGACAACGACAACGCCTTCGCCGATTTCAACCACGCGATCGAGCTGAACGGCAACCTCGCCGAATCCTGGGCAAACCAGGCGCTGGTCTATGAGCGCCGCGGCGAAAAGGACAAAGCGATCCGCTCCTACCGCCACGCAGTTAGCCTCGATCCGAAATACCAGCCGGCGAGAGACGGCCTTGCCCGCGTCGGCGGCACGACCGGCTAACGGAAGAAACAACAGGCGACGACGATGACAGCAAAGCCGCATGTGATCGTCGTTGGCGCCGGCATTATCGGCGCCTCCATCGCCTGGCATTTGGCATGCAAGGGCGCAGCAGTCACCATCATCGGCGAAAAGCTTGGCGGTGTGGCAACGCCCTGTTCCTTTGCGTGGATCAATGCCAGCTGGGGCAATCCCGAATTCTACTTCCATTTCCGCCGCCGGGCGATGGCCGAGTGGAAGCGGCTGGCGGGCGAACTGCCCGGCCTGCCGCTCGCCTGGTGCGGCGGCCTCTGCTGGGATATGCCGCCGGCCGACCTCGAAGCCTATGCCGATGAACACGGCCGCTGGGGATATGGTATTAGCAGGCTGAACCGTGAAGAAAGCGCGCTCATCGAACCGGGGCTTACCGAATATCCGGACTTCGCGCTCCACGTCGCCGAAGAGGGCGCGGTAGAACCTGTCGCCGCGGCACGCCTATTGCTCGCAGATGCTGAAACACATGGCGCAAAGTTCATTACCGCAACGGTCAACGGTCTGCTGAAAAGCGGCGGGAAAATCGTTGGCGCCGTCACGTCGGAAGGCGTCTTCGAGGCCGATCACGTCCTGCTGGCGGCAGGTACAGGTACAGTCCCAATCGCTGCTTCAGCGGGAATAACATTGCCGCTCTCCGCGCCGGCCGGCCTGATCGTGCATTCACGTCCTGTCTCCAAGCGCTTGAACGGCCTCGTCATGGCACCCCTTCTGCATATGCGTCAGACGGAGGAGGGCCGCATCATTGCCGGAACGGATTTCGGTGGTAGCGATCCCGGCGGCCACCCTCAGGCAAATGCAGCGGAACTCTTCGCACGCGTAAAAGCGATGATCGTAAACAATGCCGACCTGAAGCTCGATTTCTTCACCGTCGGCTATCGCCCGACGCCGGCTGATGGTTTTCCCATCATCGGCAATGCCGGCCTGCCTGGCCTCTATGCTGCGGTGATGCACTCCGGTGTAACGCTTGCTCCGCTTGTGGGCCTGCTCGCTGCCGACGAGCTTCTGTCAGGCGAAAGTGACGAAAGGCTCACGCCGTTTCGATTGCAGCGCTTTACCGCCGCAAGGTAGTCGATAGGAAAATCGACGAATTTACACCTGACTATTTTAGTAGGTTGCAACCAAATGTCGTGGCCCCTAACATGACCCTGCTTTGATCGGGGGCTGTTAGGCGTGCGAATCTGAGGGGCGTTTGCGGGCGATGCGGATTCTTGCTTTCGTGACATCAGGCGAAATCCAGCTTCCGCAGCCAACTCCGACAACACGGAGGCGGCATCGATGAAATTTGCCGCGCGTCTTTTCCCGAAAGCTTCGATCGGGACATATCTCGTTGCTATGGCTGTGGCGATTGCGCTGCCGATCTTCGCCTTCGTCGCCCTTCTTCTCATGCAGCTGGAAGACAATCAGCGGTCCACGCTCAAGCGCGAAACCGCACAGGATGCGCTGGCCCTGTCACGGACCATCGATCGCCAACTTCAGGATATGGCGACAACGTTGCGGCTGCTGTCCTCATCTCCCGAGCTGGAGAGCGGCGACTTTGAGTCTTTCTACAACCGTACGGAAACCGCGCTCCGCGGCGATATGCTCTATGTGA
The DNA here is from genome assembly GCF_014195325.1 of Rhizobium sp. BK650. GTDB lineage: Bacteria > Pseudomonadota > Alphaproteobacteria > Rhizobiales > Rhizobiaceae > Rhizobium. The sequence goes on from NZ_JACIBK010000006.1 coordinate 234,763, forward strand.
TCGCCGTCGACAGGACCGGCCAGCAATTTCTGAATACCCGTCGCGCCTTCGGCACGCCGCTCGGCAAGACGACAAACATGGCAGCTCTCGAAGCTGCCATGAAGTCTGGCCGGATCGAAGCCTCGGACGTCTTCGTGGGCGCGACGAGCGGCATGTGGGTCTATAACGTCACCCTGCCGCGCGACGAGGATCCCGTTGCCGCATTGATCATTACCCAGAATGCCAACGACCTCGCAAAACTCGTCACGAGCGAGGGACTTGCCTCAGGCTGGTCGGCAGCAGTGATCGATCAAGGCGGTCATGTCGTAGCAAGCCGCGGACCCGCCAATCTGCAGCCCGGCGAACCCTTCGACCCGCGCATTCTGCCCTCGCTCGTCGCTTCCAACGGCGTTTTCGAAGACCGCGATATCCTCCCGCATGCTCTACTGGGCTATGCGCAAATTCCCGGATGGTCCTGGAAGACGGTGGTATGGGGACCGATCGCCACCGCCCAGGCGCCGATCCTCAGCACTTGGCGCTTTCTGCTAATCGGCGGCCTCGTGCTGCTGCTCGTCGCCGTACTTGCCACCTATGCCGTCGCCCGGCAAGTCCGCTCTACGATCCGTGAAATTGCCGATATGGCAAACCGGCTCGGCGAAGGCCACATCGTCTCGCCGGTCGAAACCAGCGTTATTGAGGCCAACCAGGTGGCGATTGCGCTCTCCAACGCCTCTTTCGACCGCAGCCAGAGCGAGGACAGGCTACGCTTCGTCATGCACGAGCTGATCCATCGCACCAAGAACCTGCTGACGCTTGTTCTTGCCATGATGCGTCAGCTCTCCAAGCAGGCCGACAGCGTCGAGACATTTCGGGTGGCCGTCGCCCATCGTCTCGAAGGGCTTGTACGCTCGATCGAGCTTCTGACGGGCGAGCAGTGGTCGGGCGCCTCGCTGCAACGTGTCATCGACATTCATCTTCAGGCTTTTCCGCAGGCCCGCGAACAGGTGGAAATCGAAGGCAAGGATTTTATTCTCAAGCCCGATGCCGTTCAGAATTTGGGCCTGGCACTGCATGAGCTTGCCACCAATTCGGTAAAATATGGAGCACTCTCCGTACCTCAAGGTCGTGTGCGTTTCGAATGGCAGCCGGCAGAGGACGACAAGCTACGTTTCACTTGGACTGAAAGCGGCGGTCCGGTGGTCAATCCACCGGCGCGTTCCGGCTTCGGCACCACAGTCATCAAGGCACACGCCGCTGCCGCTTTTCGAGGCAAGGTCGATGTCGACTTCCGCCCGGAAGGGCTCATCTGGATTCTCACCGCCCAGCGCGAGATGATGGAGCGCGGGTAGCGTCACTTCAACGGTCAGCTTCGGACAGGTCGTTCAAAGAGAAAAAGACGGTTCAAGCGGAATCTGATCGCCACCACAGTCGTTTCAATGGAATGCCCGCCGAAGCGGGCTTTCGATTGGAGCATTCCGGCAAAAACCGAAATGACTTAGTGGGCGATAGCCTTATTGATCTCTTCGGTCACCTTCTTGGCATCCCCAAGCAGCATCATCGTGCCATCCTTGTAGAACAGCGTATTGTCGATGCCGGCGTAGCCTGAGCCGAGCGAGCGCTTGACGAAGAGGCAGGTCTTGGCCTTGTCGACGTCAAGGATCGGCATGCCGTAGATCGGCGAGGACTTGTCGTCGCGCGCCGCCGGATTGGTCACGTCGTTGGCGCCGATAACATAGGCGACGTCGGCCTGGGCGAATTCCGAATTTATATCCTCGAGCTCGAAGACTTCGTCATAGGGCACATTGGCTTCTGCAAGCAGCACGTTCATATGGCCCGGCATACGGCCAGCAACCGGATGGATGGCGTATTTGACCTCGACCCCATTCTTCTTGAGGTTATCGGCGAGTTCGCGCAGCGCGTGCTGCGCCTGCGCCACTGCCATGCCGTAACCAGGCACGATGATGACTTTCGAGCCATTCGCCATCAGATAGGCTGCATCCTCAGCCGAGCCGAGCTTGACGATCTTCTCGGAAGTATCCGCCGCTCCGCCTGCAGTCTCGCCGCCGAAACCGCCAAGAATAACGGATATGAAGGAGCGGTTCATGCCCTTGCACATGATATAGGACAGGATCGCACCCGATGAGCCGACCAGCGCGCCGGTGACGATGAGCGCCAGATTACCGAGCGTGAAGCCGATGCCGGCCGCTGCCCACCCCGAATAGGAGTTCAGCATCGACACGACGACGGGCATGTCGGCGCCGCCGATCGGTACGATCAGCAGCACGCCGAGTGCCAGCGAGAGTGCGACGATCACCCAGAAATCAAAACGGCTTTCGGTCGCGGCGAGCCCGATAACGAAGAGCACGATCAACACAAGCAGGGCAATGTTGATCAGGTGCCGGAAAGGCAACAGGATCGGCTTGCCGGACATGCGCCCATCGAGCTTCAGGAAGGCGATGATCGAGCCGGTGAAGGTCAGCGCACCGATCGCCACACCGATCGCCATTTCGATGCGCGCTTCGGTGTGGATCTGCCCGATCCCGCCAATGCCGAAGGAGCCTGGCGTATAGAGCGCCGAGGCAGCGACCAGAACCGCGGCAAGGCCGACCAGCGAGTGGAAGCCGGCGACGAGCTGCGGCATCGACGTCATGGCGATTGTCCGCGCAATATAGGCGCCGGCACTGCCGCCGATGGCGAGGCCAAGGATGATGAGCACGAAGCCGCCGAAATTGGGTGTAGCCAGCACCAGCGTCGTGAGGATCGCAATCCCCATGCCGATCATGCCGTAGAGATTGCCCTTGCGGCTTGTCGCCGGATGCGAGAGCCCGCGCAACGCCAGGATGAACAACACACCCGAGACGAGATAGAGGAAGGCTGCAAGATTGGTCATTTGTCCGGCCTCACTTGTCCTTCTTGCGGTACATCGCCAGCATGCGCTGTGTGACGAGGAAGCCGCCGAAGATATTGACCGAGACGAGGACGAGAGCGACGAAACCGAAACCGGTTGCAAGCCCGCTGGTCGAAATGCCGACCGCAAGCAGCGCACCGACGACGATGACGGAGGAGATCGCGTTGGTGACGGCCATCAGTGGCGTATGCAGCGCAGGCGTCACCGACCAGACGACATAATAGCCGACGAAGATCGACAGAACGAAGATCGCGAACTGGAAGACGAAGGGGTCGATTGCCCCGCCGGTGGCAGCACTTGCCGCTTCCGGCGCCTGAGCGGCAGCAGTGACGACTGCAGTGACAGCCTGATCGAGCTGTTCCAGCGCCTTGTCCATTGCTTCACTGGCCATCAATTATCCCCCTTCTTGGCGCCGCCGAATGCCGGATGCACCACGTCGCTCGCATAGGTCAGCATCGTCGCCTTGATGAGCTCGTCTTCGAGGTTGAGCACGATCGTTTTCGTTTCCTTGTTCACCATTGTCTCAAGGAAGGTGACGAGATTCTTGGCGTAGAGCGCCGAGGCACTGGCGGCCACGCGGCCCGCCATGTTCGCAAATCCGATGACCTTCACGCCTTCGACATCAGCGACCTGCCCAGCGGCGACGCCTTCGATATTGCCGCCACGCTCGACCGCGAGATCGACAGCCACAGCACCCGGCTTCATCGAAGCCAGCATGGCGCGCGAGACGAGCCGCGGCGCGGGGCGACCGGGAATGAGTGCGGTCGTAATGATAATGTCCTGCTTGGCGATGTGCTCGGCCACGAGTGCCGCCTGCTTAGCCTGATATTCGGCAGACATTTCCTTGGCATAGCCGCCGGCCGTTTCTGCCGCCCTGAACTCTTCATCCTCAACAGCGATGAATTTGGCGCCGAGCGAGGCTACCTGTTCCTTGGCCGCGGGGCGGACATCAGTCGCCGAGACGGCGGCACCAAGCCGGCGGGCCGTCGCAATTGCCTGGAGGCCGGCAACACCCGCCCCCATGACGAAAACCTTGGCGGCAGGAACCGTGCCTGCCGCCGTCATCATCATTGGCATGGCGCGGTCGTAAACGACGGCCGCCTCGATGACGGCCTGATAACCGGCGAGATTGGCCTGCGACGACTGCACGTCCATCGACTGTGCGCGAGTTATGCGCGGCATCAGTTCCATAGCAAAAGTGGAAAGGCCGGCACGCGCCATCGCGGCAATCGCTTCGTCATTGCCATAGGGGTCCATGATAGCGATCACGAGGGCGCCGGCTTTGTAACCGGCAATTTCGCTTTGGCTCGGCCGGCGAACCTTGAGGACGACATCGGCGGACGCTGCATCCGCGAACCTGCCGATTGCAGCCCCTACTGCCTCGAACTCACTGTCCGGAATGCGAGAAAGCGTCCCAGCGCCCGCTTCGACGACGACATCGAAGCCGAGCAACTTTATCTTCTTCACGGTTTCGACAGACGCGGCGACGCGCGTCTCATCGCCTGTGATTTCCTTTGCTACGAAAACGATATTGGCCAACTGCCCCCTCCTCCGGGTCAGCTGGGCCGTGACAGGCCGCTTGCCTGCACGGGCCAAGCATCTACATCACAAAGTTCGGAAGACCGCGTCTTCCCGCGGGCCGCGCTTAGCGGAGCAGGAAGATTCCGGCGACGAGGATGATGAGGAAGACGAGGATGCCGCCAAGGAAACCGGCGCCGCCGAAGAAACCGGCAGTCATGGCAAGCAGCAGGGCAACAAGGAACATCGTGCCGTATTTCGTACCGGCAATGAACATGTCGTAGGTTCTTTCATGTTCCTTATAGTCCATCGGCGCGCCGGTCTCGACCGGTCCCGTATGATGTTCGGCCATGAATATCGTCTCCCTCAGATGCCTTAGCGCTGCCTGATTCCCCCGCCTCGGCGAGGCAAATCCCTACCCGCAGGGGATTACACAATGACGGGCAAAAGCGCAATGCATGAGAATGCCGCAGGAACGCCCTTCTCCTGATGTGAAAAGGGCATTCGCTGCAGAAAATCAGAGCGGCAGATCCGTCCCGAGCTGACCCTCCGGCACGAAACGGGCGGTCGGAATGATGGTGAGCGGGGGCAACGTGCTTTCGGGGCCGCGCGCGAACATCATACGCTGCTCGCTGGCACTGGAAATGAAGAAGGGATAACGCGTCAGAAGCTTGCGACCGACCTCGATGACGTTGGTCGCCATCAGCGTCATGTCGATCCCGTAATTCTTGGCCTTCTGACCCGGCACGACGGTATCGGCATAGAAGACGCGTTTATAAAACGCCGCATGTGGCGGGCGAACGAATTGCAGCACCCGGTGAGCGCGAAAGTGTGCCGCCGCGACGATGCTCGGCCGCAGCGTCAGATAGGGGATCCATGTCAGATCGGCCGTCAGCTCCGGATCGGCGGCAAACCGTGCGGGATCGATCAGCGTCAGACCGGCATCGAGGAGCGCATCGATCGCCTCCGGAAAAGCGCCCGCCGATTGGCTGACGCGGTGCTCCGGGGTCACATAGTGAAGGCGAATCGTACTGACGAGCTCACCATAATAATACAGACCGAAAACATAGGCATGGCTGTCGAAATCGGTGTCGTCGAGCAAGCCTTTCGGAGCGAGCGCCAAGGTGTCATGCGCCTTATAAGCCTTGTAACGCAGGCGTTCGACATCCTCCATGTCCTCGGTGCTCTCGACGCGCCGGTATTCGACATTATCAAGAATTTCGAGAACCTTCTTGGAAAAGTCACTCGTACTCAAAGGGACAGACGTCATGATGGACCCCGTTGTTAACGGGTCATTAATCATATCTGATTTTTAAAAGCGCAAGATTTGATAAGAATTTTGGACGTATTTGAATTATTAAGGTTAACGGCCGCAGATGCGGCCTTCGTCACATCGTCAGGCAGCGCCTGATCAGGCGACCTTGCTGCGGCGGCGCGGCGCGGTGCGGCGGTTGAGAGCCTGGGAGAGAATGCCGATCTCCTTGGAGGGAATCGGCGGGGAGAAGACGTAACCCTGTACGAGATCGGTGCTCCGGTACTTGTTGAGAAGCACCAGCTGTTCCTGGGTTTCGACACCCTCGACGACGATCTTGAGGCCTAGTTCGCGCGCAAGATGGACTGTCCCCCGCAAAAGCTTCAGGCGGCGCGTATCCTCGACGACATTGCGTACGAAGGAACGGTCGATCTTGACGATATCCAAAGGCAGCGTGTCGAGATAACTGAGGCTGGAGAAACCGGTGCCGAAATCGTCGATGGCGATGCTGATATCGCGGCTGCGGAGTTCGGCGAGGATTGCGCGAACGGCAGCCGGCTCATCGATCAGGCTGCTTTCGGTGATTTCCAGATGCAGGCGCGACGCCTCGAGACGGGAATGCGCCAACGCATCCGAAACGACCGACAGGATATCCGCGTCGCGCAGGTCGCGCGCAGACAGGTTGACGGAAACGGCGATATGATCCGGCCAGTTCATGCATTCTTCGCAAGCCTTGAAGAGCACGAATCGCGTGATCTGCGAGATGATGCCCATCTCTTCGGCAAGGCGGATGAAGACGTCGGGCGGAATGGAGCCCTTTTCCGGATGCACCCAGCGAGCCAGTGCCTCGGCGCATTCAATGCGCGTGCCATCCGCCTTGAACATCGGCTGGAAGACGAGGTGCAGCGCGTTTGCGGCAACGGCATCACGCAGATCCGCCTTGAGCTTCTGCTGCTCGATATAGCGGCCGTCCATTTCGCGCTCGAATCCGGTGATGCCACCCTTTAAGCGCGACTTGCTTTCGAACAGCGCCAGGTCCGCCTTGACGCTCCATTCGTCCATGGCGAAGACGTCGCTCTCAAGAACCGCATAGCCGGCGCTGAGCGAAACGAGGAAAGTGACTTCATCGACTTCATACTGGCCCTGGACCGCAGCATGCAGCTTGCGGATATCGGCATCCAGCACCTGTTTGTCACGCGCATGCGGAAAGAACAGGATAAACTGGTCGCCCATCAGCCGGCCGACGATGGCATTGCCAGCCACCTCCTTGACCCGCATGGCGATCGCACAGAGCAGATGGTCGCCCGTGACATGGCCCCGCATGTCATTGACATGCTTGAACTCGTCGATATCGAGGATCATGAAGCCGAGAGGACCGCGCTTCTTCGAATGCCTGGTGAGGTAGTCCTGCACGCGCTGGCCGAAATATTCGCGGTTCGGCAGCCCCGTCAGCGCATCGAAGCGCACCATATGCAGGATCTTCTGCTCGGCCTTCACGCGGCTCGAAACGTCTTCAAAGATCAATACGGCACCGCCATCTGCACGCCGGCTCGCGGAGAATTCCAGCGACAACCCCTCGGGAAAATGAATGAGCGTACGCGACAGGCTGCCTTCTGCAACCTGCGTCAGCTGCCGCAGGATGAGTTCGGGTTGCGACGCGTCCATGAAGCTGTAGCGCGCGCCATAGCGCAACACAGCACCGAGATCGCGATCCTTCAGCCGGTCGGGTGCACCGATCTTCAAAAGTTCGCAGGCCTTGCGGTTGATGACCTGGATCCGGTTCTCCTCATCGACCATGACGAGGCCGTGCGGCATATTGTTCAGCGCCGTGTCGAAGCGGTCGGCGATCGAGGCGATTTCGCGGCGCGCGATCACGTTCTCGTAGAGGAATTCGCGCACGCCGGTCGCCATGGCCCGTGTCGTCAGCCAGAATGGTATGAGAAAGACCGACAGGATGCCGCGATAGAAATCCAGCGTCATGACGCTGCAGATGATCATCGGCAGGCAGCAGGAAAAGGTCTGCAGATCGACCGCCATGCGCGAGCCATAGTTGCGACCGACGACGGAAACCATCGTCGCCATGGTCACTGCAATACAGGCAAGCTCGGCGAAGGAATCGCGAGTGAAAAAGATGGCATACCCGCTGCCGATGCCAAGAAGCGTGGTGATTCCGGCTGCGCCGACCACGAGAACCTTCTCCCAGCGCTCTATCTCGGCAAAGGAGAGCTTCTCCTTGTCTACCTTGTCGAACAGGCGGAAAATCGCCATGCGGGCACAGAACACTATGATGACGGCGACAGCCAGAAATATATAGACCGGAGACTGAGTTTTCGCGGCGACGGCAAGGAAGGTTGCGGAGTGTACAATGACGCCAGCCAACAGCGTCATGCGGTTCCCGGACAGGGAACTCACAAACGACAGATACACATCCTTAGGGACCCTGTTCGGGTTATGTGGCTTCATCCATACTTTCCCTGTGCGCGGGGAATGTAAGCCGAACCTTTTAAAAAATGATTTCAATGGGTTCAAACATTTGGTCAATTTTTCTAAAACCTAAGGGTGAACCGTACAGCCAGAGCGCGAGAATGCAGCTTTGTCGCGAGACATATGAAAAATATATCCGCCCCTGAGTTGTGAGGTTTCCGGCGGGATCGCGGCCCTTTAGCCGTCATAAGACTATATTCCAAGGCGGGCCATTTATCCTTCCAATTTTAAAAACCCTGGTTTACACCGGTTGCAGAGGGAGAACTGCCGTAAAACGGCAAGACAATAAGGGGAGGCGAATGCCGGTATTTTTGGCCGTCAGCCGACTGATCGACTCGATCAGCGAGTTCATTGGCAAACTGTCCGAATATATGGTGCTGTTCTGCTGCCTGATCAGCGCTGGCAATGCGGTAGTGCGCTACGCATTCAACTATAGCTCGAACGGCTGGCTGGAAATTCAGTGGTACCTCTTCGCCTTTGTCGTCGTGCTCGGCGCCTCGCACACTTTGCGCAAGAACGAGCATGTGCGCGTCGACCTGATTTACGGCTCAGTCTCAGAGAGGGCAAAGATCTGGATCGACATCGTCGGCTTGACCGTCTTCCTCATCCCGGTCTGCGTTTTTCTTTCGTTTAGCTGCTGGCCCTTTTTCCTGCTCGCCTATCAGCAGGGCGAGATTTCCGGCAATGCCGGCGGCCTCATCCGCTGGCCCGTGAAGCTGATGCTCTTTGCCGGCTTCGTTCTCCTGACCCTCCAGGGCATTTCGGAATTGATCAAGAGGATCGCCGCGCTGACCGGCTCCATCGAGATCGATACGAAATATGAAAAGCCGCTGCAGTAACTCGGCGTCAGGAGAAACGGATTTGTTTGACTACGGTATCATCCCGCCGGCGATGTTCCTGGGCATGGTCATTTTCATGCTCTACGGCTTTCCCGTCGCCTTTTCGCTGGCCGCCGTCGGCCTTTTCTTCGGCATCATCGGCATCGCGACGGGTCACTTCGAGGAGGCCCTCCTGCAGGCACTGCCGCTGCGCTTCTTCGGCATCGTCTCCAATGACCTTCTGCTGGCAATCCCCTTTTTCACCTTCATGGGCTCAGTATTGGAGCGATGCGGGCTGGCCGAAGACCTGCTCGAAGGCACCGGCAAGCTCTTCGGAGGCATCCCCGGCGGCCTCGCCTATGCGGTGATCCTGGTCGGTGCCGTACTCGGCGCCATCACCGGCACGGTAGCAGCCTCCGTCATCACCATGGGCGTCATCTCCCTGCCGATCATGCTGCGCTACGGCTACAGCCCGCGGCTCGCAACCGGTGTCATCGCCGCCTCTGGTACGATCACCCAGGTCATTCCGCCCTCACTCGTGCTCGTGGTGCTTGCCGACCAGCTCGGCCGCTCGGTCGGCGACATGTATCTCGGCGCAATCGGCCCTTCGATCTTGCAGGTGGCGATCTTCGTCGCCTACATCCTGGTCCTCTCCATCATCAACCCGAAGGCGATGCCGCCGCTGCCGAAGGAGGTCCGCGGCGATTTCGACTGGGCGCTGCTGATGAAGGTGCTCTGGGGCATGATCCCCTCGATCGTGCTGATCTTCCTCGTGCTCGGCACCATCTTCATGGGTCTCGCTACGCCGACGGAAGCCGGCGCCCTCGGCGTCGTCGGCGCCATGGTACTTGCCGCCCTGCACGGCCGCCTCACCTGGCCGCTGATCCGCGAGGCCATGAGTTCGACCACACACATCACCTCGATGGTGGTGATGATCCTGATCGGCTCGACCTGCTTCAGCCTGGTTTTCCAGGGCATGGACGGCTCGCGCTGGATCGAGCACATGCTCTCGGGCCTTCCTGGCGGCCCGGTCGGCTTTCTGATCTTCGTCAACATCTTTATCTTCATCCTGGCGTTCTTTCTGGATTTCTTCGAGATCGCCTTCATTGTCATCCCGATGCTGGCGCCGGTGGCCTCCAATCTCGGCATCGATCTCATCTGGTTCGGTGTATTGATCTGCGTGAACATGCAGACGAGCTTCATGCACCCGCCCTTCGGCTTCGCGCTCTTCTACCTGCGCTCCATCGCCAATAGGGATGTCCGCACCAAGGACATCTACCTGGGCGCCCTGCCCTGGGTCGGGATGCAGCTCATTCTCGTGGCGATCGTGATCCTCTGGCCCGAGTCGGTCACCTATTGGCTGGATCACGGTCCGAAGGTGGACCCCAACTCCATCAAGATCGAGGTGCCGGGCTTCGGCGGCCAGCTTGGCCTGCCATCATTGGGACAGCCAGGTGGAGGCAACGGCTCGCCGCAGATTCCAGGCCTCACTTTGCCGACCCTGCCAAGCGCGCCCCCGCCGATCCCCGCGCAGTAAAACGATTGCACGAAAGCAAAAACCCCGGATCTTCATCCGGGGTTTTGAGTGGACTACGACGAGTATCGATCGAAACCTTAGATCTTACCCGCACGTTGCTGGATCATCATGAACGTGTCGAATGTGTATTCCGAAAGCTGCATCCAAAGATAGGCATCTCTCTTAAAAGCGGTCTGATCATCATAGATCTTCTTGAAATGCTGGTTCGTGCCGGAAATTTCGCTATAGATGCCCATCGCGGCCTGGAAGCAGGCTTCCATGATCTCCTGGCTGAACGGTCGTAGGGTAGCCCCTTCCGCGACGAGCTGCTTCAGCGCGCTCGGGTTCTTCGTATCGTACTTTGCCAGCATGTTGGTGTTGGCAAAGGCGCAGGCGTCGCTGAGCGCTGCCTGATAGTGTTTCGGCAAGTTGCTCCACTTATCGAGATTGAAGAAGGCATGCACCGTCGGACCGCCTTCCCACCAGCCCGGATAATAGTAATACTTTGCCACCTTGTGGAAACCAAGCTTCAAGTCGTCGTAAGGGCCAACGAATTCTGCTGCGTCGATCGTCCCTTTTTCCAGCGCCGGGTAGATGTCGCCACCGGCGATTTGTTGAGGGATGACTCCGACCTTTTCCATGACGCGGCCGGCGAGACCGGCAATACGCATCTTAACGCCTTTGAGATCATCGAGCGTATTGATTTCCTTGCGGAACCAGCCGCCCATCTGCGCACCGGTATTGCCGGCCGGCAGGGCGTACATTCCCTGCGTGGCATAGAATTCGTTCATCAGCGTATTGCCGTTGCCCTGGTAAAACCAGGCATTGGTCAGGCGGCTGTTCAGTCCGAACGGAATGGCCGTTCCGATGGCGTAGGTCGGATCCTTGCCGACGAAATAATAGGAGGTTGTGTGAGCTGCCTCGACAGTACCTGCCGCGACCGCATCAACAGCTTGCAGGCCAGGAACGATTTCGCCGGCGGCGAAAGGCTGGATCGTGAAATTGCCGTCGGTTGCAGCCGCAACATGCTTGGCAATATCTTCGGCGCCGCCATAGATCGTATCCAGGCTCTTTGGAAACGACGAAGTCATGCGCCAGGCAATCTTCGGGTTCTCCTGCGCAATTGCAGGCGCTGCCAAAGCAGTTGCGGCAACGGCGCTGGCGCCGGCTGTTCCCGCTTTTTTCATAAATGAACGACGATCCATCAAAAATCTCCCGTAAAGATGGCACTGCGCAGTCAATCCTCATCCCTACCCGCAGCAATGGTAAAGCTAAGCATGGCGGAAGAAGCGTTTCAAGCTTTCGTCCATTAGTCTTTGGGATCACAACGCTTCTGTGGCACGGCTCACACATTGATCGGAATCAGCGGCTTAGCTTGCGCCATGGTAGCTAAGTCGCCGAGGCGCCGCAATTTGGCCACCGGGTGCATCCAAGCGTTGACTTTACGGTCGATCAGGCCGCACAAACGTCCGATATTGTTTTCTTCGGGGCAAAAATGACGAAACCGATCGTTGCCATTCCCGCCGACATCCGCAGCCTTGATGGCGCAACCTGGCATGCCGTCCAGCATCAATATGTGCGCGCGGCGCTGAATGCCGCCGGTGTAATGGCCTTCATCATTCCCGCTTTTGAGGAAGGCTATGACACAGATGCCATTCTCGATCGCGTGGACGGCGTGCTGGTATCCGGCTCGGCAAGCAATGTGCATCCCTCGCTCTACGGTATCGAAGCCATCGAAGCTGATGGCCCCTTCGACCCGGCCCGCGATGCTACCAGCCTGCCGCTCATCCGCCGCGCCATCGACCGGGCTATCCCGCTTCTTGCCATCTGCCGCGGCATTCAGGAGCTGAACGTTGCACTGGGCGGCTCGCTTGCGAGCGAAATCCAGGAACAGCCCGGCATCTGGGACCACCGGAAACCCGATGTGAAGGATCGCGACGGCATGTATGCGATCCGCCAGAGCGTCTTCGTCAAGGAAGGCTCCTGCATCGCTGGTATCATCGGCGCCGGTGAGATTCGCGTCAACTCGCTGCATCGCCAGGCAATCGCCAAGACCGCCCCGCGCCTGCAAGTCGAAGCTACAGCAGAGGACGGCACGATTGAAGCCGTTTCCGTCATCGACGCCAAGGCCTTCGCCGTCGGCGTGCAATGGCATCCGGAATATTGGGCTGAGACCGACAAGCCCTCCAACAAGCTCTTCACCGCCTTCGGCGATGCCGTCAGAGACTACGCCGCCGGCAAGTTGCCTTCGCGCCCGGCGCATGCAATCGCCTGAAACAAAAAAGGCCGCCGGATCGCTCCGACGGCCTTTTTCTTGCTGATCGAACGGCTCAGCGACCACCTTCGATCTTGCGATGACGCTGGTTGGTACCGTTGACGCCATAGGGATATTGTCCCGGAGTCGGTGCGCTGACCTCATTGAGCTTTGCCGTCTCTTCGGCCGAGAGCACGAATTCCGCGGCAGCAAGATTGTCGGCAAGTTGTTCGGACGTGCGAGCACCGAGAATGACCGAAGTCACGGCCGGACGCGCAGCCACCCAGGAAAGCGCCACCTGCGCCATGCTGACGCCGCGTGCCTTGGCGATCTCCTCGACGATGCTGATGATATCCCAGGTCCGCTCCTGTGCGTTACGGGCAGCGTAGGCCTCGCCGCCGCGATTGGGATTTTCACCGAGTCGCGTCGCACCCGTCGGCATTTCGTCGCGCTTGTATTTGCCAGTCAGCCACCCACCGCCGAGTGGCGACCAGGGCAGCAGGCCCATGCCGGCATCCTGGCAGGCATCGACGATCTCGAGCTCGATGTCGCGCATCAGCAGGTTGTACTGCGGCTGCAGCGTCACTGGTCGCGTATAGCCCTGGGCCTTGGCAATTTCAGAGGCCTTGGCAATGTGCCAGCCGACATAGTTGGAGAAGCCATAGTAACCGATCTTGCCGGCGCGAACGGCATCATCGAGGAAGCGCAGCGTCTCCTCGATCGGTGTCAGCGCATCCCAGGCATGCATCTGGTAGAGATCGATATGCTCGACGCCGAGGCGGTGCAGCGAGTCGTTCAGCGCCTGATTGAGGTGACGGCGGGAAAGGCCGATATCGTTCGGTCCGTCACCCATCGGGAAGCGGCCCTTGGTGGCGATCACGGCCTGCTTTGCCTGTGTGGGGCGAGCCTTGAGCCAGCGGCCGATGATTTCCTCCGATGCACCGGCGCTGTAGACGTCAGCGGTGTCGATAAAATTGCCGCCCCAGGCAAAATAGTCGTCGAGCATTTTGAAGGAAGCCGCCTCATCGGACTCCTTCCCGAAAGTCATGGTACCCAGGCAATATGCGGTGACGACGGCCCCGCTGGGACCGAGCTTGCGATAATCCATTTTCTGCCTCCTTCCAGAAAGTGTCGGCTGCCGGCGTGAAAAGACGCCGGGCGGAGCGGACGCTCCCCGATCAAATCGCTACGTATAAGCTTGAGACGGCGAAATGCCGCCGATGACAATTACGGCCGCAACAGATGGCGCGACCCGCTCTAACCATAGCCAATCCTTCCCGGTCGACCAAGTAGGGAAACAGGAAAAACTCCAAGGGCAAAAAAGGAAAAAGCGAAAGCTCCCTCCGCCTTCGCGGAGGGGCCGCCGATGGTTACCGCCTGAACGGCGTTTCCGCTACCGGGGTAACCGCCTTGCCCTGTTCGAACCAGGTGATGAGGTTTGCGGCCACCAGATCCGCCATAGCATTGCGCGTCGGAATCGAAGCCGAGGCCACATGCGGCAACAGGACAGTATTCGGGGCAGCCAACAGTCCCGCCGGAACATTCGGCTCGTCGTAGAAAACATCCAGCCCGGCAGCACCAATCGTGCCCGCATTCAGCGCGGCAACCAAGTCATCTTCATCCACCGTCCATCCGCGGCCGACGTTGACCAGGACTCCATTGGGGCCAAGTGCAGCGAGAACCTCCGCGTTGACAGTCTTATGCGTCTGCGGTGTCTTCGGCACGATCGCAATCAGCGTATCGACGGCCTCGGCGAGCCCCTTCAGCGTCGGGTGATAATCGTAGGGCGCATCGGCATGACGCGAGCGGGTATGATAGCTGATCTTTACCTTGAAGGGTTCCAGTCGCTTGGCGATTTCAAGCCCGATGCGTCCGAGCCCGTAGAGACCTATATGCCGGCCTTTCAGCGAAAAGCGCGTTAACGGATAGGAAGCGCCTGGCTTCCAGTTGCCATCCCTGAGCCAGTTCTCCGCCTTGGGGATTTCGCGGATGGCGTTGAGAAGAAGCGCAATCGCCGTATCGGCCACCTCGTCATTCAACACATCGGGTGTGTTGGTGACGATAATGCTCCTGGACCCCGCGAGCTTCGCATCGATGCCGTCATAACCCACGCCGAAGCTGGCAACTATCTCTATAGACGGCAGCTGTTCGAACCAGGCAGCCGGGAAGGCACCGCTGATCGCCACGCCGCGGATGCGTTTTGCTGTTTCGGCATCGAGATCAAGCCTTTCCTCGCGCTTGACGCTGATGACCTCGAAACGATCCTTTAGTCGGGCGAGAACGCGATCATGCATCTTCCCGGGCACGAGAACGGCAATACGTGACATAGCTTTTCCTCTTGGCTTCGGCAGTCAGCTACGTGGCCGATAAGGGCTGGTGGACTGGCGGATACGCATTTCCGGCTTGATGAGATGGATCCCGTCAGGTTCATGGCTGCCGGCTAATCGGTCAAGTAGGGCGCGGGCGGCAAGACGTCCAACCTCGGTCTGACCGTTCCAGACGGTGGTCAGCGCCGGTGTCGCAATCGAAGCCTCTTCCAGATCGTCATAACCAGTGACCGAGATATCGCTGCCGGGCACGAGGCCGGCGCGGGCAATGCCGTTCATCAGGCCAATGGCGACCAGATCATTCCAGCAGACCGCGGCTGTCGGCTTCTGCGGCAGCGACAGGAAATGCACCGCGGCCTCGAAACCACCCTGCTTCGAGCGTGGGCCGGGAATACGCAGGTTCGGATCGACCTCGATGCCGGCCTTGCGCAACGCATTGACGTAACCCTGATAGCGGTCACGCCCGGTCGAGGTCTGGTCCGTGCCGCCGATCATGGCGATCGTCCGGTGTCCGAGGCCGATCAAATGATTGGTGGCAAGCGAAATGCCATAGCTGTCGTCGCCGCGATAGGTCGGAACGTCCTGGCTGTCCATGGAGCGCGCGACGAGGATAGCCGGCATTCCGTTTTCCTCCGCAAGCTGGATATCCTCCGGTGGCGTGCCGATCGCTGGAGACATGATGACCCCATCGCCGCCAAGCTGAAGCAGGGTCTCGATGAAGGTGCGCTGCTTCTCGACTGAATCGTAATGGTTGGAAAGAATGAAGGTGTGGCGGCTGCGATCGAGCTCGCTTTCGATCGCCTTCAGGATTTCCCCGTAGAAGGGGTTCATGATGTCGTGGACGACGACGCCGATAATACCTGAGCGCGAGGTACGAAGGCTGGCGGCGCGGCGATTGTAAATGTAACCGAGCGCACGCGCCTGTTCCTTGATCTTCTCCCGCGTATTGCCGGCTACCAGCGGGCTATCGCGTAAGGCCAGCGAAACAGTCGCCGTTGATATGCCGAGCGTTTCTGCAATCGTTGAAAGCTTGATCTTCTGCGCCACGTTTCCTCCTCCAGGCAACGCGTGAAGCCGGTAAGGGACTGTCGCGGTGCAGCGGCAGCCTTAAAAAATTTAATTAAAAGATTTAAGCGATACAGGCAATTCGCCTTTTGAGGAAATTTTCAGTCTTCTTCATCTTCCTCGGCATGCACGGCCTCCGCCTGCAGATTGGCGTCAATCGCCTTCAGCAGTCGCACCAGATTGCGAATTTCCTTTTCGGAGAAATCAAGGGTCGCAAGCTTGTCGCAGGAAGAAGCGGCAAGCTCGATCGCCTTCACGCTGCCGCGGCCGAGTTCAGTGAGATAGACCTTGGTGAGGCGGGCATCTTCGGCGTCGGGCTTGCGCTTCAGGAAGCCTTGAGCCTCCATACGGCCGATGGTGCGGGTCATGGTGGGCGCCTTGACACCGAGCTTCTGGGCAAGCCCGCCGGCCGTCATGCCGTCGCTTTCGGCAAGCGAAAGGACGACCCCGTCCTGACCGGCATAGAGGCCGCTTTCGAGCAGGTTGCGCGACAGGACTGTACGCATGGAACGGGCAGCCTGTGTCAAGGCGGGCGAAAGATCTGCGAGTGTGTACTCGGTTTGATCCTTCTTTTTCTTGTGCTTCTTGCCGTCCTTATGCTTCTTGCCCATCGCCATCCCTTTGATCTTTAAGCACTGCCCAGGCTGCGTTATGACATTGCCGATGATCTCGTCATAAACAAGAGGCAACACCCGATGTTGGTTCCGTCGTTCCGTTTCGAGGACAATGATCCCGCGCTCGCTCCGGACGCCCGGCGGCACTGGATTGCAGTCCTGCCACTCGGCGCACATGAACAGCACGGCCCGCATCTGCCCTTCGAAACCGACGCTCTGATCGCGCAGGGTATCGTCAACAGGCTGAATACCGCCCTGCCGGCCGGTTTGCCCGTTACCGTACTCCCTGTCGAATCGGTCGGCTACTCCTTAGAGCACATGGATGTTGAAGGAACGAAGACGCTTCCTTTTGAAACAGCTGTGAAGCGCTGGCTAAGTATCGCGGAAGAGCTTTCGACGATCGGCATCCGTAAGTTCGTGATGCTGAATGCCCATGGCGGCAACTCGCCGCTGATGACTATTGTCGCAACAGAAGCGCGCGTGCGCTTCCACATGCTCGCCGTCGCCACCAGTTGGACACGTTTCGGCGTGCCTGGTGGCATAATCTCGCCGGAAGAAAAGGCGATCGACATTCATGGTGGCGATATCGAAACGTCCGTCATGCTCGCTCTTTATCCGGAGAGAGTTGATATGACGAAGGCGGCCGCATTTCCTTCCAGCCAGACGGAGTTCGCCCAACGCTTCAAGCACCTGCGTGCCTATGGTCCACATGCTTTCGGCTGGAAGATGTCGGATCTGAACCCGCAAGGCGTCGCCGGCAATGCTGCAAAGGCGACAGCCGAAAAGGGCGAGGCGCTGATAACACATGCTGTCAGGGGGCTGGTGGAGCTCCTGCAGGATGTCGATGTCTTCAACGCCGAAACGCTGCGCTGACCACCTCGACTTTGCGCACGGGCAATGTGATCTTATAACATACAAAACCCTTTGAACTGCCGCTTCCAAGCGCCTATATGAAACCGACCCATTCGAGCCCCGGACTTTGCCTTCGGGGTGAAGGCCCTATCCTAGAGGTTCTCATGACCGACGCGATCCAGACACAGCAGAAGCCCATTCCCGTTACTGTCCTCACCGGTTATCTCGGTGCGGGCAAAACAACGCTTCTCAACCGCATTCTTTCCGAAAACCACGGCAAGAAATATGCAGTCATCGTCAACGAGTTCGGCGAGATCGGCATCGACAACGACCTGATTGTCGAATCCGATGAAGAAATCTACGAAATGAACAATGGCTGCGTATGCTGCACAGTTCGCGGCGACCTGATCCGCGTCGTCGAAGGCCTGATGCGCCGCCCCGGCCGCTTCGATGGCATTATCGTCGAAACCACAGGCCTCGCCGATCCGGTTCCGGTTGCCCAGACCTTCTTCATGGATGACGACGTACGCTCCAAGACCGAACTCGACGCCGTTGTCGCCCTCGTCGATGCCAAGCACCTGCCGCTGCGCCTGAAGGACAGCCGCGAGGCCGAAGACCAGATCGCCTTCGCCGATGTGGTCATCATCAACAAGACCGACCTCGTCACAGCGGCAGAACTGGATCAAATCGAGGATATCGTACGCGCCATCAACCCGGCCGCGCGCGTTTACAAGACCAGCCGTTCGGGCGTCGATCTCGCCCGCGTTCTCGACCAGGGCGCCTTCAATCTCGAGCGCGCGCTGGAAAACGACCCGCATTTCCTTGAACACGGTCATGACGATCATGTCTGCGGCCCGGACTGCGATCACGACCACCATCATCACGATCACGATCACGATCACGATCACGATCACGATCATCATCACCATCACCACGGCGAGATGTCAGCCATCCATGACGTGACGGTTCAGTCCGTATCGCTGCGCGGCGGCGAGATGAACCCGGAGCGCTTCTTCCCCTGGATCCAGCGTATCACCCAGACGCAGGGCCCGAACATCCTGCGCCTCAAAGGCATCATCGCCTTCAAGGATGACGCCGAGCGCTATGTCGTCCAGGGCGTACACATGATCATCGAAGGCGACCATCAGCGTCCCTGGAAGGATGGCGAAAAGCACGAGACCCGTCTTGTGTTCATCGGCCGCGATCTCGACCGCGTGAAACTCGAAGAATCCTTCAAGGCCTGCGAGGCTGCCGCCTGATGCCAACAGTTGCACCGCTTGATCTCGACGGCCACGTTCTGGCCGTCGAATTTTTAGGTGATGTCCCCTTCTTCGCGAGTGCCAGCGGCACCTTTCACCGGCTGGAAGGCAGCGACAAGGTCATCGAAGCCCATCAGGGTATGCTGACGGCCATCCGCGATCCCTACACCGAAAGCCTGATTTCCGGCGGCGAGGACGGCAAGGTTCTGCGTGTTGATGTGAACGGCAATATCAGTGAGATCGCGTCGGCGCCGCGCAAGTGGATTTCGCAGGTTGCGGCCGGCCCACAGGGCGCCGTCGCCTATTCCTATGGCAAGAGCACGCTCGTACGTCTTGCCGATGGTACGACCAAGGAATTTCCGGAAGAGCGCACGGTCGAGGGCATCGCTTTTGCACCGAAGGGCCTGCGGATCGCGGCTGCCCGCTATAATGGCGTCTCGCTGCACTGGGTCGGCATGAGTGCAAAGCCTGTTGATCTCGAATGGAAAGGCGCTCATACCGGCGTGACCTTCTCGCCTGACGGCAATTTCCTCGTGACCTCCATGCAGGAAAACGCGCTGCACGGCTGGAAGCTCGACGTCAAATCGGGCGCCGAAGCTCGCCATATGCGCATGACCGGCTACCCGGCCAAGGTAAAGTCGCTCTCCTGGTCGGCTAAGGGCAAGTGGCTCGCCTCCTCGGGCGCACCGGCTGCTATCGTCTGGCCCTTCCAGGGCAAGGACGGCCCGATGGGCAAGGCGCCGCTGGAACTCGGCACCCGTGCAAACATCATGGCGACCGCAGTGAAATTCCATCCTGCCGAGGACATCCTCGCCATCGGCTTCATCGACGGCATGATCCTTGCCGTTCGCCTCGCCGACAGCAAGGAAGCGCTGCTGCGCCGCCCTGGCAAGAGCGCCATCACCAGCATGAGCTGGAGCAAGAACGGCAAGCTGCTTGCCTTCGCCTCCGAGGCCGGCGACTGCGGCGTGGTGGATATCGCGGCTGCCTGATTCCGTGGTGCTGGACGTTCGGGCTCTCGATAGCGGACACATGTACCAGGCGGCCATGGTGCGGCGGATCGCACTGTGGCGCGCCCTGCCGGATCTGCCCGACCTGCACAGCCCTCAGGAAGACGCGGCCTACTGGCAACCGCATTTGCTTGCGGAATATACCGTTCTCGGCGCTCTCGTTGATGGTGAACTGGCTGGCATTATTGCCTACGGCAAAGGCTGGATCGAGCAGCTTTACGTCCTGCCCGATCGTCAGGGTTCAGGGATCGGCACGCGACTTCTCTCCGCGGCAATGACCGACATGGACGATATTCGTCTATGGAGGTTCCAGCGAAATCACCACGCCCGCGCCTTCTATCAATCGCATGGCTTCTCGCCCATTGAAGAAACCGACGGCAGCAGCAATGAGGAAGGCGAGCCCGACGTACTCTATCATTGGTGCCGCTTGGCGGAACCGATGTATAATGCCGATCCCGCCGGCCGCTGAAATACCGCCGCGCCGACCGCAGGAACAAGGAACCTGAAATGCAAGCTTCTGACAAAGCCGTAAGGGAATTGGGCGCCTTCGCGTCCGTCTGGACGGCAATCCGCGCTGAAGCGACGGACCTTGCAACGCGCGAGCCGACGCTGCGGGCTTTGCTCGAAACGCAGATCATCGGCGTAGCAAGCGATGCTGATATCATCGCGCACGTCATCTCGGCACGCCTGGCCGTAGCGAGCGTCGACACCGAAGACCTCTTCCGGCTGTTTCACGGCATATTGCTGGAGCGTGCCGATATCTGCGCTGCCATCGAAGCCGATATTCTGGCCGTGCGCGAGCGCGATCCCGCCTGCACCACCTGTTTGCACGCGCTGTTGAACCTCAAAGGTTTCCACGCCCTGCAAACGCACCGCATTGCCCATGCGCTCTGGATCAATGGCCGGCACGAGATTGCAAGCTGGCTTTCCAACCTCGCCTCGCTGGTCTTCGGCCCGGACATCCATCCGGCGGCCAGGATAGGTTCTTCGATCATGCTCGACCACGGCTCGGGAATCGTGATCGGTGAAACTGCCGTCATCGAAGATGAGGTTTCGATCCTGCAGAACGTCACCCTCGGCGGCACAGGCAAGGAAACCGGAGACCGGCACCCGAAGATCCGGCACGGCGTGATGATCGGCGCCGGCGCGAAAATTCTTGGCAATATTGAAATCGGCGCCTTCAGCAAGATCGCCGCCGGCAGCGTCGTGCTGAAGCCGGTGCCTGCTCATTGCACCGTCGCCGGCGTTCCGGCCACTGTCGTGCGCATCCATCGCAATGACGAAATACCGGCTGAGACCATGGATCAGAATATCTGACAACAGCAAACCACTTCGCTCAAGCGGGCTGCTGGTTTTCCGCCGACGCCTCGACGCGGCTAGGGCCTTTGCGCTTCCGCGATAAACCGCTTTGACAAGGAGCTCATCTGCCGGAGCCTAAAGGTCAAATTGTACAATCCACGCCTTGGCTACTTGCAGCTTCGCAAGGCGGCACGACATACTGCCCTGTGACCAGCACATATGCGCATCTGGAGGAGACCGCACGGCCCGCGTTATCGTCATAGGAGCAACAGGACATGTCGGCACCTACCTCGTGCCCCGCCTCATCGAAGCCGGCCATGAGGTGGTGGCGATCAGCCGCGGCGCGGCGACACCCTACAAAGCGAACGACGCCTGGAGCCGCGTCGATATCAGGCGCATGGATCGGGCAGCGCTGGAGGCTGAAGGCCGCTTCGGCCGGGAGATACGCGCATTGGAAGGTGACATCGTCATCGACATGATCTGCTTCACGCCTGAAAGTAACGAACAGCTCGTGACGGCGCTCGAAAGCCATGTCGGCCATTTTCTTCACACCGGCACGATCTGGACGCACGGTTTCTCTGCTGTCGTGCCAACGCCCGAGGAGGCGCAGAAAAAGCCCTTCGGCGACTATGGCGTCAGGAAGGCTGCTATCGAGGCTTCTTTGCTGAAAATGGCACACCAGAAAAACTTCCCCGCGACCCTTATACATCCCGGCCACATCGTGGGTCCGGGCTGGAATCCGCTGAACCCGGCAGGCCATTTCAATCCCGATGTCTTTACGACGTTGGCGCGCGGCGAAACGCTGAGCCTCCCGAATTTCGGAATGGAAACCGTGCACCACGTCCATGCCGATGACATTGCCGAACTTTTCATGGCTGCTATCGCAAAGCCGCAGGCTTCAATCGGCGAGGCTTTCCATGCGGTTTCGGAAAAGGCGGTCACGCTGCGCGGTTACGCGGAGGCGATGGCCGCCTGGTTTGGCCAGGAGGCGAAGCTGGAATTCCTGCCCTACGACGCATGGGCGGAAAGACAGAGCCCAGAAGACGCGCGAGCCACCTGGGAACACATTGCCCGCAGCCCGAACTGCTCGATGGAAAAAGCCCGCCGGCTGCTCGACTTCACGCCACGGCACAGTTCGCTGCGGGCCGTCCAGGAAGCCGTCCGCTGGCTTATCGACAACGGGCGGATCGAGGCAAAGGCTCCGTAAGCCACAGAGGTGGCTGCAAGACAAAAAAAGCCCCTCCGGAGGTCGGGAGGAACTCAGCCGGTCAGGCCGCCTTCCGGACCGGCGCGCCGGTCAGCATACGTCCCGATGGGACGATCATGCCGGCGGCGCCGCCAAGCCAGCCTTCGACGAGCTCCAGCGCAAGAAAGCGCGAACGCTCGAACGGGCCGGGCATGACAAGGTGACGAGCCTTTTCGGCAGAGAAACCGAAACGCTCGTAATAGTCCGCATCGCCAACGAGCAGGACTGCACCGTGGCCGCGGTTCTTTGCTTCAAGCAGCGCCGCGCGCATAAGAGCGGAGCCGATACCCTTGCCGCCATGCTTGCCGTCGACGGCGAGCGGGCCGAGCAGCAGCGCGTCGAGGGCCGTGCCTTCCTGGTTGATGCCTGCTTCGATATTCCACAGGCGCACCGTCCCGATCACACGGCCGTCGCGATCACGCGCGACCAGTGCCAGCCCTTCGGCCGGCACACGGTTGCGGCGGATTATTTCCGACGACTTTTTGCGGCGATCCGGGCCCATGACGCGATCGAGCAGGCTTTCGCGAGCGACGACGTCGGACGGATTTTCCACGTCGATGGTGAAAGTGACAGGCGCAAAGAATGCGCGGACAGAATCAAGAACAGCGGCCATTTTGGCCTCCCGCACTCAAAACCGTTTCAGACGGTGACTTCGAATATTGTGAAATTGCCGCCCCGGCTGGCTACGGGGCTGGCGAGAGCAACCTTAGATGACGTAGGCTTTGAGCGGTTCGAAGCCGTTGAAAGCGACCGCCGAATAGGTCGTCGTGTAGGCGCCGGTGCCTTCAATCAGAACTTCGTCGCCGATCGTGAGAGAAATCGGCAGCGGATAGAGGTTCTTTTCATACAGCACATCGGCCGAATCGCAGGTCGGGCCGGCGATCACGCAGGGCTCCATCTCGTCGCCGTCACGCTCGGTTCGGATCGGGTAACGGATGGCTTCGTCCATGGTTTCGGCAAGACCGCCGAATTTGCCGATGTCAAGGAAGACCCAGCGTGCATCGTCATTATCCGACTTCTTGGAAATCAGCACGACTTCAGCCTTGATGACACCTGCATTTCCAACCATGCCGCGACCCGGCTCGATAATCGTCTGCGGGATCTGGTTACCGAAATGCGTGCGCAGCGCCTGGTAGATCGACTTACCGTAAGCTTCTGCGGACGGAACGTCGCGCAGATACTTGGTTGGGAAGCCGCCGCCCATATTGACCATCTGCAGGTGGATGCCCTGCTTGGCAAGCTGGACGAAGACGCGCTTTGCATCGGCAAGCGCCGAATCCCAGGCATCGACCTTGGTCATCTGCGAGCCCACATGGAACGACACGCCGTAGGACTGCAGGCCGAGCTGATGCGCGTAGACGAGAACGTCGACGGCCATCTGCGGAACGCAACCGAACTTGCGCGACAGCGGCCATTCAGCACCTTCGCCGTCGGTCAGGACTCGGCAGAAAACACGCGCACCCGGAGCCGCACGAGAAATCTTCTCGACTTCCTCGTGGCTGTCGACTGCAAAGATGCTGACGCCGAGCATATGCGCGCGGGCGATATCGCGTTCCTTCTTGATCGTGTTGCCGTAGGAGATCCGCGCCGCGGTCGCACCAGCTTCAAGCGCCATTTCGATTTCCGCAACGGACGCGCAATCGAAGTTGGAACCCATACTGGCGAGCAGCTTCAGGACTTCCGGAGCCGGGTTGGCCTTGACGGCATAGTAGATCGCACTGTCCGGCATCGCGTGACGGAAGGCATGGAAATTGTCGCTGATGACGTCGAGGTCAACCACGAGGCAGGGACCGTCGGGACGTCGGGTTGCGAGAAAGTCGCGGATGCGCTGGGTGGTCATGTCGATTCCCTCTTCCAATTCCAGAACTCCGGCATGAGCCGGAGGACAAAGGGCATACGAGAACCGCTCAGGAACCAGCCGGTGGAGACCCCGGATCCTTGACGGCGCTTGATGCGCAGATAGTGAACCAACGCCGCTGACGCGGTATAGGTTCGGCTTTGTCTGCCATGGATTGGAGGGAAATATCCCTGCCGCACTTCCGGCAATGAAGGTGTGCCTCTTCAGTAACCCCCGCTGATGGAAAGCAGGGAGAGAACAAAAAGGCCCGCACCGTCGTTGCTTCAGGCGTCCTCGCATTTTCCGGTTGGCCGGAATAGCGACTGGAGGGGTTAATTCCAGGTACCTTACCGATTTCCTCACCAATTCGAGGGCTCGGCGGACACCCATGGGCACGTGCGACTTTGGGCTGATTGGGAAATAAGAACATTCGCCTTCACAATCAAGAGAAATTTTTCGCTAGGGGCCAAAAAATAATTGAACGATGAAGGACAATTTGTTCAACCTCCTTCAACAGATCTGGAGGATTGCCCGTGGATACCCTGACCCGCATACGTGCTTTCATCGATGTGGTTGAAGCGGAAGGCTTTTCTGCTGCGGCACGACGCACCGGGCGCTCCAAGGCGCTGCTCTCGAAATACGTGCGCGAACTGGAAGACGAGCTCGGCGCGCTGTTGCTCAATCGCACCACCCGGCAGTTCTCCATGACGGAGGCCGGACACACCTATTATCGTACCGCTTCCGATATCCTGAAGGAGATTGACAACCTGGCCGATCTCGTGCGCGAGAACAATGCCCAGCTGAAGGGGCGCCTGAAGGTTTCCGTGCCCCGCACCTTCGTCGATGCCGATGTCGGACAGTCCCTGATCGATTTCGCCAGGGAAAATCCGAACCTGCAGCTGGAGATCGCTGCCGACGATCGTTTTGTCGACCTGATCGAGGAAGGCTTCGACGTCGCCGTCCGCGTCACCAAGCTCGAAGATTCTGGCATGATCGCTCGCAAAATCTCGGATTTCCGCGTCCACATATGCGCTACCCCCGAATTCCTCGAACGCTACCCCAATATCGAGCACCCGAGCGATATCTCCAACGTGCCCTTCATCGTCGACACCAACTCCCGTAACCAGGCAAGCATCCGCTTCTACAATCCCGACAGTACCTCCTTTGCGGTCGCCGTTTCCGGCCCGATGGAAGTTAACAGCCCGCACGCAACTTTGCGCGCAGCACTGTCCGGGATCGGTATTGCGCTGATTCCTGATTTCATCGCCCGCAAGCCGATTGAGGATGGCAGGCTGGTGACGCTGTTCAACGACTACATTCCGACCGATCGCGGCATCTATGCCGTCTATCCCCATCGGCGCTATCTGCCGGCAAAGGTCAGGATCTTCGTGGACTACCTTCACAACTGGTTCAAGAAACATCCTTGAAGCAAAAGGGGTGTGCGCCCAAGCGTCGCAGGGCCGGTCCCAATTCCGTCCCATTTTCTGGTGAGAAATCGCCCCAACCGAACAGGGCAGCGGGTAAGCATGAGGAAATCGACACTTCTGACGGCCGGGCTTCTTTCACTGGCCCCCGCCACCGCCTTCGCCCATCCGCACATCTTCGTGGAGGCCCGGCTCGAAGTTGTCGCAGCACCGGACGGAAATATTCAGGAACTGCGCAACGTCTGGCGTTTCGACGAAGTCTTCTCGTCGTCAGTCGTCATGGATTTCGACAAGAACACCGATCTGAAGCTAGAGCCGAACGAACTTGCGGAGGTCGGCAAGACGGTCAGGGATTCGCTTGCCGATTACGACTACTACATGAATCTGACGGTCAACGGGAAGAACGTCAAAGTCCAGAAGCCGGACATCATCCATGTCGATTACAAAGAAGGGCAGCTTCTGATGTTCTTTGCCGTCAAACCAGCGGAAAAAATGCCATTGAAAGGCAAGCTGACCTTCGGTGTTTATGATCCGACGCTCTACACCTCGATCGACTTCCCCACCGATAAAGAACTCGCCATAGTCGGAGACGGTTTCAAGGCCTGCAAACAAGCGGTCGTGCGCCCGGATGCAGACGAAGTGATTTCGCAAAATAAACAGTCGCTGACCGACGCTTTCTTCAACGACCCGACCGGCACCAATATGTCGAAACTTTTTGCCACCCGTCTCGAGGTCACATGCTGATAAAGCGCCTGCCTCCCGCCCTGCTCGTACTTGCCGTCATGACCATTGCTGCCCATGCGCAATCGCCGCTCGGCATTGGTACGGCGGAGCCAAGCTTCCAGCCGACAGGCGGGCCGCTGGCATCTCTTTTCCTCTACGTCAATTACGAACAGCAGGCCTTCTATCGCGCGCTGACTGGCGCACTGAAGGAGATGCGCCAGGATCCATGGCAGCTTTCCTCGCTGATTGGCCTGTCCTTTGCGTATGGTGTCTTCCACGCCGCTGGCCCGGGTCACGGCAAGGCCGTCATTTCCTCCTATATGATCGCCAACGAGGTCGAGCTCCGACGCGGCGTGATGATCTCCTTCATCTCTGCCTTCATCCAGGGCTTCATGGCTGTCGTCCTCGTCGGCGGCGCCTGGCTGGTGCTGCGCGGCACCGGCATCACGCTGACCATGGCGACGCAGGCCATGGAAATCACGAGCTTCGTGATGGTCATCCTCTTCGGCGGATGGCTGCTTTTCCGCAAATTGCGCTCCTTAGCCTGGAGCCGGCCGCGCCGGCAACTGATGGCAACGCCGGCTGGTCCGGTCAGCATGATGCTGGAGTGGAAAGACAATGCGGCTGAACGCCAGAACAGCAATTTCAGCTTCAGCGGCAAGGCGCAGGCCGTAGAGCCTGGCCATACATATGTGCCCGGCATGCTCTGCGAGACCTGCGGCAACGCCCACGTGCCCGATCCTTCGCTCCTCAGCGGTGACAGGTTCAGCGTTCGGGAAGCCTGGTCGGCGGTTATTGCCGTCGGTCTGCGCCCCTGCTCAGGCGCCTTGCTGGTCATGACCTTCTCGCTGCTGAACGGGCTTTATTTCGGCGGCGTACTCTCGGTCGTCGCCATGTCGCTCGGCACCGCCATCACAGTTGCGATCCTCGCTACGCTCGCCGTCACCGCCAAAAGTACTGCTGTGCGCCTCTCCGGCCGTGGTTCGTCAGCCTCCGTCTGGATCGGCAATGCGATCGAGATACTGGGCGCAATTCTCGTGATCCTGATGGGCGCGTTGCTCCTCGGAGCCTCCCTGCAGGGATAGGCCATCAACGCTTCCTGCTGCGCTGATAGTGCGCCCGCAGCCAGAATATGCCGAAGAAACACATCAGCAGACAGATACCAACGACAACAGCCAATGTCGGCGAGAAACTGCCGATCCACAGCACGATGGTAGGCAGGAAATAGATCACCAGCCCGGCGCAAACCAGTATGATAGCGGCGGCAATCGCCTGCGAACGGCTTTCCGGGCTCATGGCTATCGTTACTCCTCTTGTCGAGGAGTGGATAGGCCAGCCGCCTTGTAAAGACAACTGGCCAAAGAAATACCAGCCGCCGATCTTACTGCGACAGCGTCGTTTTTGCGGAGGAAACCGTCGCCTCGATGTGATCGACGAGTTGGTCGGGAAGGCCGAGCCTGCCGGCAAGCAGATCGAGATAGCCGCGTTCGGCACGCGAATCCGGCTCGATCGTCAGGCGTGATGCTGTGTAGAGCTCGACCTTTTGTTCCTCAGTTACCGCGGCGGCGACAAGCGCATCGATATCCGTCGGCTCGGAAAGCTCACGTTCTATGAAGGTAGCCGCCTCGCCGCTGACATCGGCGGCCTTGACCTTGTCCATGATGAGCGCGCGTTCTGCATCGTCGATATGACCGTCGGCCTTGGCGGCAGCGATCATGGCGCGGATGAGGACGAGCACGAATTCATTGCTGGTTGCCGGTGAAGCCGGCCCAAAGCCGGATTCGGCGGGCGGAGGCAGGAGAACGGGATTGTTCGCCGTTGGAGCATCGGAGGGCGCTGCCGGCGCCTGCCCGGCCTGATAGTTTTTCCAAGCCTGATATCCGAGGCCTGCAATGGCTGCGAGGCCGCCAATGGTGATGGCGTTGCCTGCGATGCTGCGGCCGGTTTTGGTACCGAGAAGCACGGCGGCGAGTGCGCCGGTCTTCAACGGATTATGCTTCGCCATCTGGATCGCGTCGCCGGCCCTGTCACGTACGCTGCCGCCCACGCCCGGCATCTGCGATCCCAGAAACTGGTCGAGTAGTTTCTTCGCGTCGAACATGTCCTCTGTCTCTCCCTGTTTTAGAGGCTGGAGGAGAACATAGGTTTGCGACTGCCGAAATACAAACGAGGGCGGCATAACCACCCCCGTTCAAAACCTGCAAACACCGCCGAAGGCGTTGAGAACTCAGCCCTTCAACGCAAAAGCTTCGGAAGCGAGCTTAGTGATGCCTGCCCAGTCACCCGCAGCGACGAGTTCCTTGGGCGCCACCCATGAGCCGCCAACGCAGATGACGTTCGGCAGCGAGAGGTAATCATTGGCATTCTTCAGTGAAATGCCGCCGGTCGGGCAAAAGAATGTACCAGCAAGCGGCGAGGAAAGCGCCTTAAGATAGGCTGCACCACCAGCCTGCTCGGCCGGGAAGAACTTCAGTACCTGGTAGCCTTCCTCGCGCAGTGCCATGACTTCGCTTGCTGTCGCCGCACCTGGGAGCAGCGGCACGGGAGAATCAGCTGCGGCATCGAGAAGCTCCTGCGTCGTCCCAGGGCTGACGATGAACTTGGAGCCCGCCTGTACGGCTGCCTCCCAGTGAGCGGCGTTGAGGATCGTGCCAGCGCCGACTTCTGCGCCTTCCACTTCAGCGGCAACGGCGCGCACGGCATCGAGAGCGGCCGGCGTGCGCATGGTTATTTCGATGGCCTTCAAGCCGCCGGCAACGAGTGCGCGAGCCAGCGATACGGCCGACTTCGCGTCCTCTACGATCAGAACCGGAACGACGGGCTGGAGTTTCAAGATGGAAAGGAGTTTCTCTGTCTTCTCGCCCATGGCCGCGTTTCCCTTAAACGATTGAAATCGGCTTTCGAATAGCGCTCTCGCAGAGGCTTGTCGAGATAAAACCAACCCGCGAGACAAGACGGGTGTTAAATCCCTGGAAATTGGTTTAGGCTGCCGCAATCGTCACAAAAGGTTCATTCGTATGGCGAAAGAGATCGAACGGAAGTTCCTCGTGCGCAGCGATGCATGGCGCTCGGCAGTCCAATCGAAATCGGTCCTGAAGCAGGGCTATATCGTCTCGATGGATGACCGCTCGGTACGCATCCGGATATTGGATGAAAAGACCGCACGGCTGACGTTGAAGATCGGCCGAGGCAGCCTCGTCCGCGACGAATTCGAGTATGAGATCCCTGTCTCCGACGCCGAAGAACTGCTGGAAAACGCCATCGGCATTGTCATCGAGAAGACACGTTATCGCGTGCCGCACGAAGGTTTCGTCTGGGAAGTCGATGTCTTCGCCGGTGCCCATCGCGGCCTCGTCATCGCCGAAGTCGAGATGCAGGCAGAGACCGACAACCCCTCTTTGCCCACTTGGCTCGGCCGCGAGGTGACGGGCGATTTCCGCTATTCCAATCAGGCGCTTGCCACAGAGTTCGAGCACGATAGGCATGGGCTATCGCATACGGCCTGAGGCCGACTTTACCGACGAGTTCCGAAGCGCAGCCAAGGAACAGCTCATGTATGCCATCACGGTTCTGGAAGAGCGGCCGGAAGGTGCCCATGAGGCGATCCACGCCTTTCGCAAGAATATGAAGCGGCTGCGTTCGCTCTATCGCCTGGTGTCCCGGGAGGCGCCGGATTTCCAGAAGCAGGAGAATGCTCGGCTCAAGGCCGCGGCGGGGTCGCTCTCGGCCATCCGCGATGCCGCAGCAATCGTCGGCACCGGCCGCTACCTGCAGGAGAATGCTCGCAGCACTGAAGAGACGGAGGCACTCGGTCGCATCGTTTCCGTCCTGGAAGCGCGTCGCGACTGGATGGCAGAAGCCGAGAGCGGCCTTGAACAACGGCTGCTCGATACCGCCGGCACGCTCCGGGATGCGATCGCAGCGCTCGACAATGTCATCTTCGACAAGAGCCGCCGCAAGAATGCCCGCATGTTGGCAAAAGGTTGGCGCCGGACGGCATCACGTGCAAAGCAAGCGCTGGATGCCTGTCATGAGGATGCAGCAGCTGAAGACTTCCACGAGCTGCGCAAGCGCACCTATGACTATCGCCTCTATCACGCCCTTCTTCGCGATCTCTGGCCAAGCGCCATGAAGACAAAGCGCGACTTCGCCAAGGATCTTGTCGAACGCCTCGGTCACATCAATGATCTCTCCGTGCTTTCGGGTCTAGTCGAGTCAGAACCGCAGCTCTTCACCCGCAACGACGATCTCGCCCATCTGTTGGATGCGATCATCTTCCGCCAGCAGGAGGATCGGCGCGAAGCGCTGCTCAGCGCCGAAACGCTCTATGGTGACGATCCTGACGATGAAGCGCAGCGTCTGGAACTGCTCTGGGTGTCTGTCGGCAATTGATGCATTTGCTTGTTGACCTCAACTTTACATGAGGTCGCAGTCTCGGCCGGTCCATAAACCGAGCGAGGAAAATATGTCTGCAGACCATGCAACGACGCCCCAGATCCAGGGCATTTACGAAACCCACCTCACCGTCGCCGATCTAAGAATATCCATCCCGTTCTATCGCGACATTCTGGGCCTCGAATTTGCCGCGGAGTTTCCCGAGCGCCGCATCGCCTTCTTTTGGGTGGACGGCAAGAAGAACGCCATGCTGGGCCTCTGGGAAACCGGCACCGGCCCTTTGAAAATGCGCCTGCATATGGCCTTCCGTTTGTCCCAGGAGGAGATGATGCGGGCTCCGGCGTTGCTGATCGACAAGGGTCTGAAGCCGCATGGCTTTCATGGCGAGCCGATCACCGAACCCATCGTGATCGGCTGGGTGCCGGCGCTCTCGCTCTATTTCCACGATCCCGACGGGCATTCTATCGAATTCCTGAGCGTGCTCGACGACGAGCCGAATGCGACTTTCGGCATGCGGTCCTATACGGAATGGAAGACCCTACGATAGGTCGTGATCGCAAGGGACGGACTTGCGTAATATCATTGCGCAAGTCCGGCATATTCTGTATTTCCACGCGCATGACCGACAATGCGATCCAGACAAGCCCGTTCCTCGTGGCAGCACTTTACCATTTCGTCTCGCTGCCGCGTTACGAAAGCCTTCAACAGCCCCTGCAAACGCTCTGTGAAGAGAATGGCATAAAGGGCACGATTTTGCTTGCTCATGAAGGCATCAACGGCACCATCGCAGGTCCGGATGCCGGCATCCGAACCGTGCTTGCCTTCCTGCGCGCCCAGCCGGAATTCGCCGCGCTTGAGCATAAGGAAAGCCACGCTTCAAAAATGCCTTTCCTGCGGATGAAGGTGAAGCTTAAAAAGGAAATCGTCACCATGGGCGTCGAGAACGTCGACCCCAACAAGGTAGTCGGAACCTATGTCGATCCTGCTGACTGGAATAGGCTGATCTCCGATCCCGATACGATCGTCATCGACACGCGCAACGACTACGAGACGGCCATCGGCATCTTCCGCGGCGCGGTGGATCCGAAGACCAAGACGTTCCGTGAGTTCCCGGACTGGGTGCGCAACAATCCCGGCCTGCACAACAAGCCCAAGATCGCCATGTACTGCACCGGCGGCATCCGCTGCGAGAAGGCGACGGCTTTCATGAAGGAACAGGGTTTTGAGGAGGTCTATCACCTCAAGGGCGGCATTCTGAAATATCTGGAGGAAGTGCCACAGGAAGAAAGCCTCTGGGATGGCGCCTGCTTCGTCTTCGACGAGCGCGTTTCCGTCGAGCACGGTCTGAAGGAGGGTGAGCATAAGCTGTGCCATGCCTGCCGCAATCCGATCACGGCAGAAGAAGTCACCTCGCCCCATTACGAGGAAGGCGTTTCCTGCAGCAATTGCTACCACACGCGCAGTGAGGAAGACCGCCTGCGCTATCGCCAGCGCCAGCATCAGATCGCGCTCGCCAAGAAGCGCGGCCAGAAGCATATGGGTACATAAAGCGCCGATTCACCCGGCTATCCGGCGCAGGACCCGTGCTTCGCGCCGCTCCCGCAACAGGTCGTTGATCTGATCGGCCACCATCGGCTTTCCGAAGAAATAGCCTTGCAGGCAGTCACAACCGAAGAGGCGCAGCGCGACCGCCTGCTCTTCCGTCTCGATTCCCTCCGCCGTGACGGGAATGTCGAGCGCACGCGCGAGTGCCACGGTCGCCTGCAGCATTTCGCGCTGCCTGCTGTCGGTGGTGATATCTGTCACCAGCGAACGATCGATCTTGATGCGGTCGAAGCCGAACTGACGCAGATAGCCGATCGATGAGAAACCCGAGCCGAAGTCATCGAGCGCTACCTTCACGCCAAGCGACTTCAGCCGCTCGATCGACTGGCGTGTACGCTGCGGATTCTGGATCATATAGCCTTCGGTGATTTCGAGCGTGACGCGACTAGCCTCGATCTCCGTCTGCTTCAGGACATAGCGAACGTAATCGGTGAAGGCCGGATTGCGGAACTGGCCCGGTGAAACGTTGACTGAGATCTTCAGCTCCGGCCACTGCTTTGCAGTTTCGCAGGCCTTGCGCAACACGAAAAGACCGAGGGATTCGATGAGTCCGCTGGTCTCGGCGATCGGAATGAAAATCTCGGGCGAAACCGGACCGTGGCCCGGCCGGTTCCAGCGCACAAGCGCCTCCACGCCATTCATCTCATGCGTCGTGGCATCGACGAGCGGCTGATAGGCTAGCGTGAGATCGCCGCTTTCGATGGCGATACGCAGATCAAGCTCCAGCGCGTTGCGTTGTGCGCGATCTGTATCCATTACCGGATCGTAGAGCGTCATACGGGCGCGGCCGGCTTCCTTCGCCTTATACATGGCCAAATCGGCGCGACGCACCAACTCCTCTCGACCGATCGAACCAAGCGACGACATCGCGATGCCGATGCTGGCGCCGACCACGACGATACGACGGCCGACTTCGAGCGGCTCGGCAAGGAAATCGAGAATCTGCTCCGCAAGTTGCAGGGCCGCCGCATTCTCGGCATCCGAAAGGAAAGCGATCGCGAATTCATCACCGCCGATGCGCGCGAGCACGGCATCACGAGGGATCAACACGTCCAGCCCCGCCGCAACAGCGCGGATCAACTGGTCGCCGGTGCCGTGGCCGTAGCTGTCGTTGACTTCCTTGAAACCGTCGAGATCGAGATAGAGCAGCAGGACGTTCCGCTTCGCCTGCCGCGCTTCCGCAACGAAGGCGTCGACCGCCAGTCCCAGGCCGTCGCGGTTGGAAAGGCCGCTCAGCCGATCGCGAAGCGCTTCTTCACGCGCGCTGTTTTCCTCCGCTTTCAGGCGTCGTCCCGCCAGCCAGCCGATGATGAGGAGGACGACGAAGAACAAGCCGACAAGACCAAGCGCCTCGATGACCATCGGTCGGACCTGCGCATAGCCGATATCGCCGGGCGAACGCGAAACCCAGACAAGCTTGCCAAGAACCGCGCGAGCGGGATCTGCGATTTCCACCGAATAGGCCGAGGCAAAATTCGCAGGCACCAGCCGCAACCCGTTCAACACGTAGGTGGTGCCGAGAGCGGTTATCTTTTCCTCGTCGAGATGTCGGGCGAAAATCAGATACCGATGCTGACCGGCAGGCTTATCAAGCTCACCTGACTTCTCTCGCACAAGCGCGATACCGACGGCGGCAATGCCTCTCGCGGTCTTGATGAAACCGGTAGCTTCCGGCTTTTCGCCGGCATCAGGCCCCCGAACCTTGTCCAGAAGCCGCCAAAGCGAGGGGGAGAAGAAATCAGTGACCGGCATCTGCATGGGCAAGCCGTCCTGATAGGACATAACGGTTTTCTTCTGGTCGTCAATAACGATGGCCATGTCGAAGAGAGGGCTGTTGAGGGACATCTCACCGTAGTTGCTGATCGTCCACGCCATGCCCCCAGGATCGTAGACATTCGCTGCCGCGTCATCCCAGGCGGCGTAGTCGTCAAGCGTGGCGGCAAGCTGATCTTCGAAGGTCTTGAGTGCGCCGACTGTGGTTTCGCGCGAGCGCTCATCGTCCAGCACATTGGCATTTTCGGAAACGCGCTCTAACGCCGTCAACACCATGATCGTGACGATGGCGACAATGATTGCGAAGGAAAAAAGCACGCCAGTCACCGTGGTATGGCGACCCAAACCTGATCCGTTGCTTCTAGACCTCATGACTGCGGCAATTCATACAACTCCCCGTTCGAGAAACCTTCGCAGTCAACGGTCAAGAAACGCTTAAAATCATGAGAACAATCGGGAATCTGGCTCCGGATTTATGCTCAACTTGCCTGCCTTCGACATGTTGACAACTAGTTTACATTTCGGTAACTAGTTTCCATAATTCAAAATGAGGAAGAGCAAATCGTGAAGCGAACGATTGAGGCGGACCTGCTGACGGATATCATGTTGATGGTCTTTCGCATCAACGGGCGACTATTGGATGGTGGCGACAGACTAGGCGCGCCGCTGAACCTCACCAGCGCCCGCTGGCAGGTACTGGGCGCGATCTCGCTGTCTTCCGCAAGCGTCACCGTCCCAGCAATCGCCGAAATGATGGGCATGACGCGGCAAGGGGCGCAGAAACAGGTGAATAAGCTGGAAGAAGACGGCTTCATCGAGAAGCGGACGAACCCGCGCCATCAGCGCTCGCCCTTTTATGTGCTGACACCGCAGGGCGCAGAGAGCTATGCGCGGATAACCGATCTTCATACAGGCTGGGCAAACAGGCTAGCCAATGGGCTGGACGCGCCTGATCTCCGGGCCGCGCTTGCTCTCCTGAACAGTTTCGACCAACGGCTGGCGCTGGACGCCACGGAAAGCGAGGAGCGGACATGAAAACGATCATTCATGCCAGTGCAGGCACTGTGGCCATGATCCTGATTGCGAATTTCCTCACCGCAACGCTGATCTCCGAACTTCTTCTGGATGAGACCGCCATCCTTACAGTCAAGGAGGCAATCCTTATCGGCCTCTGTCTGTTGATTCCAGCGATGGCAATCACCGGCGGCAGCGGCTTGTCGCTCGCCCGCAGCCGCCATTCACCGGCTATCGACAGGAAGCGCAGGCGGATGAAGATCATAGCCGCCAACGGGCTGCTCATTTTGCTGCCCTTGGCGATCCTGCTTTATATGCGCGCCGCGGCAGGTCTGTTCGATGGTCTTTTCTACGCAATGCAGGCGCTGGAAGTGCTGGCAGGATCAGTCCAGCTTGCACTGCTTTGCCGGAACTTCCGCGACGGGCGGAAGATGACGAAAGGCAAACGGCTCGCTATGGCAAAGACGCTGCGCACGGTTTGAAACGGCGGAGCACCTATGCCCCGCCGGAAATCTGCCGATCTCAGACGGCCTTATGGTTGCCCTTCGGGAACTGGCTCGCCAATTCGCGATACCACTTGCCGCTCTTCTTGACCGTGCGGACCTGCGTTTCGTAATCCACATGAACGAGCCCGAAGCGCATGCGATAGCCCTCGGCCCATTCGAAATTGTCCATCAGGCTCCAGGCGAAATAGCCGCGCATCGGATAACCGTCCTTGATCAGGTCGGCGACGACATCGAGATGATCGCTGACATAGTCAAGGCGCATCACGTCATCGACCTCGCCATTGACGACGCCGGTATTGTCGCAGGCGCCATTCTCCGTGATGTAGCATTCCGGCAGGTCGTAGCGACGGTAGAGGTCTTCGACGAGTAGCTTCAAGCCCGGCGAATAGACCTCCCAGCCGATATCGGTCTTCACATCGCTTGCCGGAGGCGCTTCCATAGTCCACGGGAAGTCGCCCTTGCGGCTTGCGTCGTCAGCGACGCGTTCCGGCTTGTAATAGTTGAGGCCCCACCAGTCGAGTTTCTGGTTGATGATCTTGAGATCGCCATCCTCGATGATGGGCATGCGATCGCCGAGCGCTTCGACGAACTCCTTGGGATACTCGCCCTTGAAGACCGGATCAAAGAAAGCGCCGTTGTGGAACTGATGTGCGCGTTCGCCGGCGGCGAGATCGGCAGCACTATCGGAGCCCGGAATGATCGAGGAGGCATTGAGCACCAGACCAACAGGCACATTCGGCGCCTCCGAACGGATAGCTTCGACGCCGAGACCATGCGCCAGGTTCATGTAGTGCATGGCGTGAAGAGCCGCCTGCATGTTTCGCTCGCCCGGCGCATGAATGCCGTAGAGATGGCTGAGCCAGACGATGCACCAGGGTTCGTTGAAAGTGGCAACGCTGTCGAGACGATCACCGAGACGGCTCATGACCGTCTTCGCGTAACGCTGATAGGCATAGGCAGTCGACCGCGCCGTCCAGCCGCCGTCCCCAGCGAGCAATAGCGGCAGATCCCAATGATAGAGTGTGGCAAAAGTCTTGATGCCGCGCGCCTTGCAGCCATCGACAAGGCGGTCGTAAAAATCGAGGCCCTTCTCATTCACCGGGCCTGTGCCATCGGGGATGATGCGCGGCCAGGCGATCGAGAAGCGATAGGCGTCAACGCCCATCTCCTTGATGAGATCCAGATCCTGCTCCAGCCGGTTATAGTGGTCGCAGGCGACATCGCCGTTGTCGCGATTATGGACGCGACCGGGCATGTTGCAGAAGGCATCCCAGATGGACGGCTTGCGGCCATCGGCCCGGCTGGCGCCTTCGATCTGGAAGGCGGCGGTGGCCACACCGAAGGTGAAATCGCCGGGGAAGCGGTCGGCAAGCATTTTCGGATCGATCATCTGTAAATCCCATCTCTCAGGTTATGGACTGACCGTTTGCGTGCGGTTTAGCCAAGCCTGATGGCAAAGTACAGGCCGGCAGACGAAAAACTGCAACGTTACAGTAAGAAACGATGGAGCGCGGCAAGCCTGCCACAGCTCTTGTTACCGGATCTCATAACGCCAATGTCAGCAGTCGTGATTTGCTGTCACGGACGCAGTCCTTACACCGGGAAAGGCATCACAATATGAAAGGAAACGAATGCTCTCGTCGATCCATCTGCTGCAGCCGCATCTCCTGAGCCTGCTGCGCATCGTCTCGTCCCTCGTGCTTTTCAGCTACGGAACGCAAAAGATCCTGCATTTCCCGGCCGCGGCGAGCGTGCCGCCCGTCGGATCGCTTTCCTGGGTTGCCGGCCTTCTCGAACTCACCCTCGGGTTCCTGGTGCTCATCGGTTTCCAAACCCCCATAGCGGCCTTCGTGCTTTCCGGCCTAATGGCCTTTGCCTATTTCATCGGCCATGCGTCGAAGAGCTTCTTTCCGGCGCAGAATGGCGGTGTTGCCGCAATCCTGTTCTGCTTCGTCTTCCTCTATCTGGTCGCCGCCGGTGCCGGCTCCTTCAGCGTCGATAACCTGGTGAAGCGCGGCCGTACTGAAATTGCGGCCTGATTTCCACAAAGCGCAAACGCCGGAGCGATATCGAACCGCCCCGGCGTTTTTTGACCATACGAGCCTGATCGGCGCGTAAACTTAGACCTTGACCCAGGCGCCGTTGCGCTTGGATGAAGCCACGCAGGCTTCGACGAAGGCGACACCCTTCACACCGTCGTCGACGGTCGGGTAGACCACAGCCTTGTCGACCGCCTCTCCCTTCTTGTGAGCGTTGATAGCGTGTGCGGCTTCTGTATAGATCGTCGCAAAGGCTTCGAGATAACCTTCCGGATGGCCCGAGGGGATGCGAGAAACGCGGGCGGCGGCAGCGCCGGAGCCGGCGCCGTTGCGGGTAATCAGCCGCTTGGGTTCGCCGAACGGCGTGTACCAGAGATAGTTCGGATCGGCCTGAACCCATTCGATACCACCCTTGGTACCGTAAACGCGCACCTTGAGACCATTCTCATGACCCGGAGCCACCTGGCTGCACCAGAGCATGCCCTTCGCAGGTTTTTCCGAACCCTTGGCCTTGAAGCGCAGCATCACATGAGCGTTGTCGTCGAGACGGCGGCCCGGCACGAAGCTGTCGAGATCGGCGGCAAGGCTGTCGAGTTCGAGGCCCGTGATGAACGAAGCCAGGTTATAGGCATGCGTGCCGATATCGCCGGTCGAACCGCCGACACCCGACTGCGCCGGGTCGGTGCGCCATGCGGCCTGCTTCTGGCCGGACTGTTCGATCGCCTCGGTCAGCCAGTCCTGCGGATATTCGGCCTGGACGATACGGATATCGCCGAGCTCGCCATTGGCGATCATCTCGCGCGCCTGACGAACCATCGGATAGCCGGTGTAGTTGTGCGTCAGGATGAACAGCGCGCCGCTTTCGTCGGCAACCTTCTTCAGCTTCTTGGCGTCGGCAAGATTCGAGGTCAATGGCTTGTCGCAAATGACATGAATGCCGCGGCGCAGGAACTCCTTGGCGGCGTCATAATGCACGTGGTTCGGCGTCACGATGGAAACAGCTTCGATGCCGTTCTTCAGCTTCGCCTCGCGGATCGCCATTTCCCGATAGCTGGAATAGGTGCGCGACGGATCGAGACCGAGATCGCGGCCGGACTGGACAGCCTTTTCGGGCGTCGACGACAGCGCGCCGGCAATTAGATCGTACTGGTCGTCGATGCGCGCAGCGATACGATGGACGGCGCCGATAAAGGCCCCTGCCCCGCCGCCCACCATGCCAAGCCGGATGCGCGGCTCGCGGGCCTGTTCGGATGATGCTTCGATTGCCATAATATTCTCCTCGAATCTCGAAACCGGCTTATGCCAGACCCAGCATGCGCCGATTGGCAGCCTGATCAGTGCCGCCGGCTGCGAAGTCGTCGAAGGCCTTCTCAGTGACGCGGATGATGTGCGCGGCAACGAATTCAGCGCCTTCGCGGGCACCGTCTTCCGGATGCTTCAGCGCGCATTCCCATTCGACCACGGCCCACCCATCGAAATTGTTGGCGGTCATCTTGGAGAAGACGGCGCCAAAATCGACCTGGCCGTCTCCCAGCGAACGGAAGCGGCCGGCACGTTCGACCCAACCTTGATAGCCGCCGTAAACGCCCTGGCGTCCGGTCGGGTTGAACTCGGCATCCTTGACGTGGAACATCTTGATCCGGTCTTTGTAGACGTCGATATTGTCGAGGTAATCGAGGCACTGCAGAACGTAGTGCGAGGGATCGTAGAGCATATTGGCGCGCGGATGATTGCCGACGCGCTCAAGGAACATCTCGTAGGTGATGCCGTCGTGCAGGTCTTCACCCGGATGGATTTCGTAGCAGACGTCGATGCCATTTTCGTCGGCATGGTCGAGGATCGGCTTCCAGCGGCGGGCGAGCTCGTCAAAAGCGGTTTCGACGAGACCGGCCGGGCGCTGCGGCCACGGATAGATGAAGGGCCAGGCAAGCGCGCCCGAGAAGGTCGCATGCGCCTTGAGGCCGAGATGCTTGGAAGCAGTCAGCGCATACTTGACCTGCTGCACGGCCCATTCCTGACGCGCCTTCGGATTACCGCGCACTTCCGGCGCTGCAAAGCCATCGAAGGCTTCGTCATAGGCCGGATGGACGGCAACGAGCTGGCCCTGCAAATGGGTGGAAAGTTCGGTGACTTCGACGCCGTTTTCACGCGCCTTGCCTGCGAACTCATCGCAGTAATCCTTGGAGGTCGCGGCCTTCTTGAGGTCGATGAGCTGGCTTGCCCAGGTCGGCACCTGCACGCCCTTGTAGCCGATATCGGCCGCCCATTTGGTGATCGCGTCCCAGGAATTGAAAGGAGCGGTATCGCCAGCGAACTGTCCGAGGAACAGGCCCGGTCCCTTGATCGTCTTCATGTCAGTTTCCTCCCTGAATATCGATCGTAAACGTTTTCGATAAATCTTAGCGCGCCGTCCGGTAAAGAAAAGGCGCCTCCCCGCCAATGCGATGGATTTAGCGGGTGAGCCGAAAATCAACGCGGTCTGGACCTAATCACGCCCGCCGCACATCGGCAAGAGGTACGTGCCGCATTTTGGTCTCAACTTCTCTCAAGCCATGAAAAATGCGCCCGTCCTTTCGAACGGGCGCATGCGTGAAAGCAGCTATCAGAACGGAGAATCCGGGAAGTAGAAGTTTTTGGCGTTGTCCTTGGTCACGAGCGTCGCGTCGAGGATGTAGTTGCCGTGAACCGGAACCTGATCGTAGAGCGCAGCAGCCGTCAGTTCCATGGCCGTGCCCACCATTGCTGGCGGATAGAGAACATCGACCGGGATGAGCTTGTCGCCATCCATGACCTTCTTGACCATGTCCTTCGAGCCGGCACCGGCAACGACATACTGGATGTCAGTGCGCTTGGCCTGCTCGATGGCCTGCAGAACGCCGACGGCCATGTCATCGTCCTGGCACCAAACGACGTCGATCTTCGGATACTTCGTCAGATAGTCCTGCATGACCTTGAAAGCGTCGTCGCGGTTCCAGTTGCCATACTGGCGATCGAGAACCTTGACCTTGGAGCCGGCAATACCCTTGTCGAAACCGTCCTGGCGCTGCTGATCGATCGGGATCGGCAAGCCGCGGATGACGACGACCTGAGCTTCCGGCGTCTTTTCGGCAATGTACTTGCCGGCGACTTCGCCGAGCGCCGGGTTGTTGCCAGCGACATAGAGGTCACGCACGGAATTGTCGTTGTTCGACGGCGCACGGTCGACGAGGGCTACGAACTTGCCCTTGCCCTTGACTTCCTTGATTGCGTTGACGAGCGGATCCGGATCCGACGGCAGGATGACAAGCGCGTCAATGCCCTGCGTATCGAGATCCTGTACCGCGTTTGCCTGCGTCGCAGCGTCCGGCGAGGTCTTGACGATGACGTTCAAACCCGGATGTTCGGCCATCAGCTTCTTGGCAATACGCTCGGCGTGAAACACGACGCCCGACGTCCAGCCATGGTCGGCGGCCGGAATGGACACACCGATCGTATAGTTCTTGCCCTGGGCGTAGGCTGCGCCGGCAAAAGCCACCCCCGCAACCGCCAGACTCAACATGAGCTTGCGCATGCTATTTCCTCCCAAAATATCAGGGACTTATTCAGCTCGGGCCGGGTGCCCTGGATAGCCCGACCAATCCGAGAAACAGGTTTGCCTACGATTTGCGGACCAGCGACCGTTGCACCAGCATGGCGATGATGATGATCGCACCCTGGATCGCGCCGATCAGGTATTCGCTGATGAAGTTCGAAAGCAGCATGATGTTGCCGACGAGTTCGAGAATGAAGGCGCCACAGATCGTGCCCCATACTCGACCCGCCCCGCCCTTCAGCGCCGTGCCGCCGACGACTACGGCGGTAATGGCCTGCAGCTCCCACAGGATGCCCGTCGTTGCCGAAGTCGAGCCGAGGCGCGGCACGTAGAGCAGCACGGCGATCGCCACGCAGAGGCCCTGGATGACGAAAGCAATGGTGCGCACCCGATTGACGGGAATGCCGGAATAGCGAGCGACATCGCTGTTCGAGCCGACAGCCACGACATGGCGCCCGTAGCGCGTGCGATAGAGGACGAAGGCCGCGATGGCGGTCACAAGGAGAATGACGGCGATCGGCACTGGAATGCCGAGGATATTGCCGAAATAGGCCGGACGGTAGAGCGTCTGAATATCTGCAGAGCGCAGCGTGATCGCGCCACCCTGCGACAGCCATGTGGTCAGGCCGCGATAAATGCCCATCGTACCGAGAGTGGCAATGAAGGGTTCGATCTTGCCGACTGTGGTGATGAGGCCGTTTGCGAGACCACAGAGCGCACCGGCAACCACGGCGAAGGCGACAGCTGCCGTCAGCATCAGCGTCGGATCGGCGATGATGCCGGAATTGATGAGCAGGATCATCAGGCTCGCAACGAAGGCCACCATGGAGCCCACGGAGAGGTCGAGGTCACCTGCCGAGATCACGAAGGTCGCACCGACGGCGATAATCGCAATGAAGGCGCAGCGCGTCGCGACATTCGTAAGATTGGTAATGCCGATGAAATTCGGATTGACCAGCGCGCCGACGATGAGGAGCAAGGCCAGTGCGGCAAAGGGGGCAACCGCGCGTAGATCGATGTCACGCCACGATCTGCGCCGGATCTCCCTGGTCTCCTCGTTAACACTCATGTCCAAAACCAACCTCCCGTCCCATGACTGCTGGGCATCTTGTTTGTCTCGCGCGCGGTCCGCTCGCGTAGCGCCTCGCCGACATCAGGCAGCCGCTTGACGCTTCAGCCCCGCGGCGTAACGCATGATTTCCTGTTCGGAAATTTCATCCCCTTCGAGGATGCCGACGATCCGGCCTTCGCGCATCACGGCAACCCGCGTGCAAAGCCCAATGACTTCAGGCATTTCCGAGGACACGACGATAATCGACCGCCCGTCGCGGGCGAGCGCCGAAATGAAATGATAGATCTGCTGCTTGGTGCCGACATCGATGCCGCGCGTCGGCTCATCGATGATGATGATCTGCGGCTCGGTCTCCATGACCTTGGCGAGAAGAAGCTTCTGCTGGTTGCCACCCGACATGCGGCCGGCAATGATATTGCCGTCGCGTACGCGGATGTCGAAGCGCCGCTTGGCCTTGGCAAGCGCCGCCGCTTCGCTGTTCGGGCTCAGATAACCATGGCTGACATGGCGTTCGAGCGATTGCAGCGTCAAGTTGGCGATCATGCCCGAACCAAGCAGCAGCCCTTTGGACTTGCGGTCCTTGGTCATATAGGCAAGGCCGGCGCGATTGGCGGCACGCGCATCACCCGAAGACACGCTTTCGCCGTGGATGACGACCTCGCCGGAAAGGCGCGAACGTAGGCCGGCGATCGCCTCCATCAGCTCGGTACGACCCGAACCGATAAGTCCGGAAAATCCGATCACCTCGCCCTTACGCACTTCGAAGCTCGCATCCTGCACGTAGCCGGTCGAAACCGAACTGACGCGAAGCACAACTTCCTCGTCGACATTGGGCTCGACCTTGGCCGGATAGAGGCTCGAAAGCTCACGGCCGACCATGAGCTGCGCAATGGATTCACCATCCAGCATGGAGGTCGGAGCCGTCTTCACCCACTGGCCATCGCGAAGGACTGTGACCCTGTCGGTGAGCTCCATGACCTCGTCAAGCTTGTGGGAAACGAAGACAAAACTGGTGCCCTGATCGCGCAGCTTACGTACCTGCTTGAAGAGCATATTGATTTCCTCGCGCGACAAAACGGCGGTCGGCTCGTCCATGAAGACGACGCGGGCATCGCGGCTGATGGCCTTGGCAATCTCGACCATTTGCTTATCGGCGATCGACAGCGAACTGATCATCGCATTCTCGTCGACATGCGAACCAAGCACATCCAACACGCGACGCGTCTCCGAGCGCATGTATTTGCGGTCGAGCACCCCGAAATGCGTGACCTCGCGACCGAGGAACAGGCTCTCGGTGACCGTCAGATGTTCGGCCAGATTGAATTCCTGATGAATGATGACAATGCCGAGCGCTTCGGCTGCGCCGTTCGGAGGCAACACCACGGGCTCGCCGTCGAGCAGGATCTCGCCGGAGGTAGGCTGTTCGAAGCCGGAGAGAATCTTGACGAGAGTGGATTTTCCGGCGCCATTTTCGCCCATCAGTGCATGGATTTCACCGGCGCGGAGATCGAAATTGACGCTGAAGAGAACCTGCACGCCGCTGAAAGACTTGCAAATGCGCCTGGCGGACAACACCACCGGTGCAGTCTCTGCAGTATCCACAGTCATGATTTCCTCCTGCGGCTCCCATCCGCTTATGTCGGTATATGTAAACCTTTACATCAGGCATGTAAAGGTTTACATCGTGGATTTACACAGATCTGTTGTGCGGTGACTTTGACCTCCCGACAAGTCTGTGTAGTGTGCGGCGAAGACAGCCCAAGGCAGACCCCGTGTCGAATTCCACGCCCGCTACAATCGAAGACGTCGCCCGGATCGCCGAGGTTTCCATCGCGACGGTATCGCGGGCGATCCACATGCCCGAAAAGGTGGCCA
Source organism: Rhizobium sp. BK650 (assembly GCF_014195325.1). Lineage (GTDB taxonomy): Bacteria > Pseudomonadota > Alphaproteobacteria > Rhizobiales > Rhizobiaceae > Rhizobium. Next base: position 278,998 of record NZ_JACIBK010000006.1, read on the forward strand.
ATTCCACGCGCCTGAAGGTCAATCAGGCCATCGCTATCACCGGCTATACGACGAACGCCATGGCGCGCAGCCTGCGGCTCGGTCGTTCCAACATGATCCTGGTCGTGGCGCCCGACATTGGCGATCCCAACTTTTCCAATATCCTCATCGGCCTGGAAAACGAGGCGCGGGCCCATGGCTACGGCGTGCTGATCGGCCACACGCAAAATGATGCGCAACGCGGCCTGGAATATCTGAAATTCTTCAATTCCAACCAAGCTGCAGGCCTGATCCTCTTTACCGGCATCCTGCCCTTCGGCCATCAGATGGTGACGGCGCAGCTGCCGCCGAGCGTCGGCGTCTTTGAACCCGTCTTCAATGGTGGCATCCCCTATGTCGGAGTCGACGATATTGAAGGCGCGAGGAAAGCCGTCGACCTGCTTCTGGCGGAAGGTCACCGCAAGATCGCCTTCATCGGCGACTCCCGCACCCGCCTCGCCTACAGCCGCCGCCGGCAGGGCTATGACGCCGGCCTGGACGCCGCCGGCGTACCGAGAGACACGCGTATTGTACTGGAAGGCGATGGTACGATCGAGAGCGGCCGCCATGCGGTAGAGCAGCTCTTCATGCGTGATACGCTGCCCACCGCCTTCATGTGCGTCAACGACCAGACGGCGATCGGCGTCATGATCGGCCTGAACGCCCGCGGCTACAATATCCCGCAGGATTTTTCGGTCACCGGCTTCGATGACGTGCCGCAAGCCGTTTTCATGAGCCCCTCGTTGACGACCATTCGCCAGCCGCGCACGGCAATCGGCAAACAGGCCATGGCGCTGCTCCTCGAACTTCTCTCCGACGGCCGTCCGGCCGAAACGGAAATCTTGCTGCGGCCGGATCTCGTTGTGCGTAATTCGGTTTCTGCTCCGCCGCGCAACTGGCAGAAGCGGTAGCTTCGAGACTCGACCAAACATCCGCCATTGCCTGATCTCCAAGCCGTTCTAATTTGCCGACGGACTCCTTTACGAAGACAAGGCAACCTTGATGATACGGGATGAGCTGGCTGACAGATACCGAGGTTACATCGCTTGCCTGAACAAACAGGACTGGACAAACTTGGAAAATTTCGTCCACGAAGACGTTCGCTACAATGGCAAGCGCATCGGTCTCTCCGGCTATCGGGAAATGCTGGAAGGCGACTTTCGCGCCATTCCCGATCTCTACTTCGACATACAGCTGTTGATCTGCGAGCCGCCACGTGTGGCGAGCCGTTTGCAGTTCGACTGCATACCGAAGGGCGAACTTTTCGGTCTTCCTGTCAACGGCAGGAGAGTGCAGTTCGCCGAAAACGTCTTCTACGAGTTTCTGAATGGTAAGATCGAGGGCGTCTGGTCGGTCATAGACAGGGCAGCCATCGAAGCCCAGCTTTTTTGAAACGGGAGAGCTTCCTCTCCGATTACGCGATCCGCTTGAACGTACTGAACTGAAACCTCTGCACACTCTCCCACGGTGTCGAATGATCGTGGCGACGGCTGTCGATCAGCTTGAAACCTGCCCCGAGGAGATCTGTCAGACTGTCAGAACTGTAACGCGCGACAGGCAGGCCACTGCACTTCTCAGGCCCGTCGAGGGCGAAAGTCCCTATGATGAGATGTCCGCCGATTTTCAAACCGCGTTTCAGCCGCTCGATATAGGCTGCTTGCTGACCCCTATCGGTCACGAAATGAAAGGCTGCCCGATCGTGCCAGATGTCATAAACCTGCGGCGGCTCCCAAAGGGTGGCGTCAGCGGCAATCCACGTTACCTCGTCACCTTTGGCGCCCAGACGCTTTCGCGCCATATCGAGTGCGGCCTCCGAGAGATCGAGCACCGTCACGCCGTCGAACCCTTCGGCAAGAAGATTGTCGATCAGCCGTGAGGCTCCACCACCGACATCGATGATCGCGTCCGATCGCTTTGCTTGCGCGAGATGGATCAGTTCGAGGGACGGAGCCGGGCTCTCCTGAAACCAGCTGACATCCACTTCGTCCTTGGTCGAATAGACATTTTCCCAATGCAGTTTGCGATCGTCTGCCATGAGTGCTCCACGCGGTTTCATCGCGATCACCAATGGCATGCCAGATTTCTGTCTGCCCGACCAGCGCAACGAGCCATCTCCGGCTTCGCAAACAAGAAAAGCCGGGAAGCTTTCGCTCCCCGACTCTTCAAAAAAGTCAAACCGCCAATCAAACGTAGCGGTTGACGATGTTTTCCAACAGCTCCTGCTTGCCGGACTTCGGCTGCGGGTTGACGTCCTTGCTCTCGACCCACTGTGTGATCTCTTCCAGCGAGTATTCGCCGCGGAAGAGCTTCTGGCCTTCGGCAGAATTCCAGCCGGCATAGCGGTCTGCGAGCGGCTGCGACAGAGCCTTGTCTTCGAGCATCTTGGCAGCGGCCTTCAGGCCGCGCGCGCAGCAATCCATCCCGCCGATATGGCCTATCAGCAAGTCTGCCGGATCGAGCGACTGACGGCGCAGCTTCGAATCGAAGTTGGTACCACCCGTCTTGAAGCCGCCGCCCGCCAGAACGTAGTAATAGGCCAGAGCCATCTCCGGAACGTTGTTCGGGAACTGGTCGGTATCCCAACCGGACTGGTAGTCGTTGCGGTTCATGTCGATCGAGCCGAAGATGCCGAGCGCATTGGCGAGCGCCAGTTCATGCTCGAAGGAATGGCCGGCGAGGATCGCGTGGCCCTGCTCGATATTGAGCTTCACTTCGTTTTCGAGGCCGTGCTTCTTGAGGAAGCCATAGACGGTCGCGACGTCGTAGTCGTACTGGTGCTTGGTCGGCTCCTGCGGCTTCGGCTCGATGAGGATCGTGCCCTTGTAGCCGATCTTGTGCTTGTACTCGACGACGAGGTTGAGGAAGCGGCCGAGCTGGTCGAGTTCGCGGCCGATATCGGTGTTGAGCAGGGTTTCATAACCTTCGCGGCCACCCCACAGAACGTAGTTTTCGCCGCCGAGCTTCTGCGTGGCGTCGATGCAGGTCTTGACCGTCGCAGCGGCGAAAGCAAAGACATCCGGATCCGGATTGGTTGCAGCTCCCGACATGTAGCGACGGTTCGAGAAGAGGTTCGCCGTGCCCCAGAGCAGCTTGGTGCCGGTGGCGGCCTGCTTTTCGGCGAAGTAGTCGACGATCTCGTTCAGGTTCTTGGTGTTTTCGGCAAAGTTCTTGCCTTCCGGACGAACGTCGGCGTCGTGGAAGCAGTAGTAGGGCGCGCCGAGCAGCGAGAAGAACTCGAAAGCGACGTCAGCCTTGAGCTTCGCGGCCTTCATCGTGTCTTCGAACCACGGGCGCAGGAAGGTCTGACCGCCGAAGGGGTCGCCGCCCGGCCAGGTGAACGTGTGCCAATAGGCAACCGCGAAACGCAGATGGTCTTCCATGCGCTTGCCGAGAACGATTTCGTCCGGCTGGTAGTAGCGGAAGGCCAGCGGATTGGTGCTGTCTGGGCCTTCGTACTTCACTTTCTGGATGTCGCCGAAAAATCCGGTGCTCATTTGGGTTCTCCTTGGGTTTGTCGTTCAGTCTTATCGTCAGTGCCGTGCGGCCCCGCATCCTGCCCTTCGGCCCACCTTCTCCCCGAGGGGAGAAGGGGTAATGCATCGCCATGAGTCTCTTCTCCCCAGCGTGGAGAAGTGCCGGCAGGCGGATGAGGGCGCCAGCGGCTCAGTTCTCAATGCACCAGCGACTTGATCGCCGGATAGGTCGCGCGGTAGCGCTTGTAGGCATCCTCATAGGCGCCGGTGAGTGCGGCGACCGGTTCGATCGTGCCGGCCGTAACCGGCGGAGTGCAGACGGCAACCGGATCAGCACCCGTTGCCGCAATGAGGCCGAGGCGGGCAGCACCGAAGGCGGCGCCGAAATCGCCGTCGGCGGGCAGGTCGACGGGAACGCCAAGCGCCGTCGCAATCGAAGCCAGCCAGTAGCGCGACCGCGAACCGCCGCCGATTGCGGTGACGCGGGAAATATCCGTACCGGCCGAACGTAGCGCTTCGAGATTGTCGCGGATCGCGAACGAGACACCTTCGAGCACCGCCTGCGTCAGCACCATACGGCTGCTCTCGTGCTCGAGGCCGATGAAGGCACCACGGATGACCGCATCATTATGCGGTGTGCGCTCGCCTGAGAGATAAGGCAGGAAGGTCACACCCGTCGGCGCTTTCAGGCTCTCGCCGAGTTCTCCGGTCAGGTCAGCGGCCGATTTGCCGGTGACGGAAGAATGCCAGTTCAAAGCATCGGTTGCCGAGAGGATGACGCCCATCTGGTGCCAAGTGGCGGGCAGCGCATGGCAGAAAGCATGCACGGCGCTTTCTGGCTTCGGCAGGTAGGCGGCGTTGGCGGCAAAGAGAACACCGGACGTGCCGAGCGACACGAAGGCAGCGCCATCACTGACCGTACCCATGCCGCAGGCCGAAGCCGCGTTATCGCCGGCACCGCCGGCAACGATGACATCGCCTGATATGCCCCAGGCCGAGACGAGCTCGGCGCGCAGTTTGCCGCCCTGTTCCGTACCTTCGATCAGGGTCGGCATCTGCTCTTCATCGAGATTGGTGGCAGCCAACAGTTCGGACGACCAGGCGCGTTTGCCGGTGTCGAGCCAGGACGTGCCAGCCGAGTCCGACATTTCCGAAATGTGTTCGCCCGTCAGCCAGAGGCGCAGATAATCCTTCGGCAGCAGAACCTTGGCGACCTTGGCGAAAATGTCCGGCTCGTTCTTGGCGACCCAGGCGAGCTTCGGCGCGGTGAAGCCGGGAAATACGATATTGCCGGTCAGCTTGCGGAAGCGCGGATCGGCATCGAGTGCGGCTGCCTCGATATAGGAGCGCGTGTCGTTCCAGAGAATGCAGGGGCGCAGCACCCTGTCGGACGCGTCGAGCAGCGTTGCACCGTGCATCTGGCCGGAAAGGCCGATGCCCTTGACCGCGGCTAGCTCCTTCGGATGCTTGGCCTTGAGGCCAGCGACGGCCTCTTCCGTGGCGCGTACCCAGTGGGCCGGCTCCTGTTCCGACCAGCCGGAATGCGGACGCGAGACGTCGAGCGAACCATTGGCCGAACCGATGATCTTCTGATCGCCGTCGATCAGCATCGCCTTGACGCCCGAAGTTCCGAGATCGAGACCCAGATACATATGGTGTTTCTCCCTTTGCCGTTACGGCAGATTGTCTTTCAGGAATATATCGAGGCGAATGCGCTCCTGCGCATCGATGACGGCAAGCCCGTCCGCCTTTGCCTTGAGAACACGGATCGCGCTGCGCACCTCATGGCCGGCATCCTGGTTGAGGATTGCGTCGATAGTGCCGTCGAGGAGAGCGGCGCGCGTATGTGCCGTCAATTCATGGGCAATGACCGTCAACGCCCTGTCGGCAGCCTTTTCTTTCAGCGCCCGGATCAGGCCGCGATTACCCGCGCCAAGACTGTAAATGCCAATGATGCCACCGTTCTTCCCAAGCGCATCCGCAATCAGCTTATGGGCGACTTCAGGGTCGTCCCGGCCTTCGAGCACCGGCAGCAAATGCAGCGCCGGAAACTCCTGCGCCATGACAGACGCAAAGCCCTCTAGGCGCTCACGATGGTCGCGCACCAGCATGGAGCCTGCCAGCACAGCGATCTCGCCTTTGGCGCCGCCGAGGAAACGGCCGAGCAGACGCGCAGCGGTGCGCCCCGCTGCGATATTGTCGACCCCAGCATAATGGTGACGCAGCGATCCCGTCAGATCGGAAACGAGAGTGACGACTGGAATGCCGTCATGGACCAGCCGGTCCACAATCGCCTTCACCTCAGGCGCGTCGGTGGCCACCAGCGCGATACCCGAGGGCCTTTCGGCCGCGACTGTTTCCAGCTCACGCACAAGCGCCTGTGGGTCGAAGGCGGGCACCTCGACAATGCGGATATCCGTACGCTCGGCGGCCGAGCGCGCAATCGCCGCGCGGATTTCGGCATTCAGGCCATGCATGAAGGAGTTGTCACTGGCGGGCAAAATGAAGGTCAGCGGATAAACGCGGCCCTTGGCGAGATTTGCAGCGGCCACGTCGCGGACATAGCCGAGATCGCGGATAGCGGTCTCCACCTTCTCCCGCGTCACATGGCGGACGCCGGGCCTCTGGTTCAGAACCCGGTCCACAGTTGCAAGACTGACGCCCGCCGCAGCGGCGATATCATGAACGGTTGGCCTCATCACTCCTCCTGGAGGAGACCATTAGCGCCAATTTTGATGTACGTAAATCAAAAAAATGCGTGTGTAGAAAAACGCCTGTTCAGCGATCGGGAAAAGCCGAGTGCGGAAAAACAAAAAGGCCCTCCGAAGAGGGCCTTTCTTGCAATGACGGCCGGAGGTCAGTGGCCGCCACCGCCTCCCCCGCCGCCTTGCGGCGCGGGTTTCTTGATCATGACGACGCCAAGGATCATCGCCAGAAAAAGCACTGTCAGCATCAGGAAAATGTCGCTGAAGGAAAGAATCATTGCCTGCTTTGTCGCAAGGCCGACCATCTGCTTGACCGCGACGTTAGCCCCGTCCAAACCCCAGTTGTTGAAGTTGGCGGTCATGTTGTTCATCTGGTCGATCGCTGCCGTATTGCCCCAATGGACGCTTTCACGCAGACGCTCATAATGCACGTCCTGGCGGCTCGTCAGCACGGTATTGATAATGGCAAGGCCAACAGCACCGCCGAGGTTACGTGTGAGGTTAAAGAGACCCGAGGCCCCGCGGATGCGCTGCGGCGGCAGCGTGCCGAGCGCAATGTTATTGATCGGCACCATGCACATCATCAAACCAAAGCCGCGCAGGATCTGCGGGATGAAGAGCTCATAGAAGTCCCAGTCCTGCGTCAGATGCGTCATGATAAAGGTGCCCGCCGCGAAACTGACGAAGCCAATCGCCATCATGACGCGCAGGTCGAGCTTCGTCGACAGCCGACCGGCGATCGGCGCAGTGAAGAACATCGCAAGGCCCGACACGAACATTGTCTCGCCGATCATCTGCGAATCGTAACCGCGGATGCGACCGAGATAGACCGGGTAGATGTAAGTCAGCCCATATAGGCCGATGCCCATGACAAAGGAAAACACCGAGCCGAAGGAGAAGTTTCGGTTGGCAAAGGCCGTCAGGTCGACGACAGGGAACTCCACCGTAAAGGCCCGATAGAAGAAAACGATACCGGCGACAGCCGACGCAACAGCGCCTGCGACAATGTAACTGTCATTGAACCAGTCGTTCGAATTACCCTCTTCCAGCACATATTCCATTGCGCCGAGGAAAACGCCCATGGCGAGCAATCCGTACCAGTCGAATTTCTTGAAGAGCGATAGTTCCGGCTTGTCGAAGTCGATGAAATTGTAGGTGACGAGCGTGACGATGATACCGGGCACGATATTGACCAGAAACAGCCAGTGCCAGGAAAAGGCATGGCTGAGATAGCCGCCGACTGTCGGGCCGATGGTCGGCGCCAGCGTGGCAATGAGGCCGATGATCGGCGAGACGATCGAACGCTTCGACGGCGGGAAGATCGTGAAGGCGGCCGCGAAGACCGAGGGGATCATGCCGCCGCCGATGAAGCCCTGAATGGCACGGTAGACGATCATCTGGTCGATATTCGTCGCCGTTGCGGCCAGGGCGCTCGCCATGGTGAAACCGGCAGCCGAGATTGCGAAGAGATACCGTGTCGAAATGATACGCGCCAGCGTGCCCGACAGCGGGATCATGATGACTTCGGCGATCAGATAGGCAGTTTGCACCCAGCCGATTTCGTCCGTGCCAGCAGATAGGCCGGCCTGGATTTCGGCGAGCGAAGCGGAGACGATCTGAATGTCGAGGATCGACATGAACATGCCGAGTACCATCGCGAAGAAAGCGATGAGCCTTTTGGGATCCATGCGATCGGCGGCATGCGCAGGCGCTGCCGGGATCGAACCTGCCGTTGCTGTCGCACTCCCGGCCATGGGACTACCTCCGGCCCTGAAAGCTTACTTCACCGGCGCCGTGCGGGTGTCGACGTCGACGACGACGCTGAGACCGGCGCGCAGGCGGCCGCTATCAAGTGCATCCTGCGGCAGGGCGATGCGTACCGGCACACGCTGGATGATCTTGGTAAAGTTGCCCGTTGCATTCTCCGGCGGCAGCATCGAAAAGACCGAACCGGAGGCCGGTGAGATCGATTCAACCGTGCCGACGACAGGATAATCGCTATAGGCATCGACATGGACGTTCACCTTCGAACCGGGAACGAGATGCTGGATCTGCGTTTCCTTGAAGTTGGCGTCGATATAGAGTTGACGGGTCGGCACGAGCGCCATCAGCCGCTGACCAGGCGACACGAGATCGCCTTCCTGAACCGAACGATTGCCGACGACGCCGTCATAGGGGGCCTTCAGCACAGTGAAGGAGAGGTCGCGAGCGGCCTTGTCGCGCTGGATTTCCAGAGTACGCACGGAGCCTTCGGCTTCCTTGCGCTGCGCTTCGAGGATCGCAATATTCGCCTGGGCGGCAACGATATTGGCGTCACCGCCTGCAAGGTTCGCCTTGGCCTGATCGAGTGCGGTATTTGCATCGTCCAGATCAGCAGTGGTACCGACGGATTTCGCCTGCAGATCGCTCTGGCGCTTCTGCTTGATTTCCGCGCCGCGCACTGTGGCTTCGAGAGCGGTCTTCTGGGCCTGTGCCTGTACGAGGCTCGCTTTGGCACCTTCGATCTGCGCGTCGATGCGGCTTAGCGAAAGCTGTTCGGTCGCGATCTGCGCATTGGCCTGGTCGAGGGCGTTCTGGTAGTCGCCGTTATCAAGTGTAGCGAGAACCTCGCCTGCCTTGACTTCCTGGTTGGCAACAACATTCACTTTCGCGACATAGCCGGTAACCTTCGGAGAAATCGTCGCAATATCGCCTTCGATATAGGCGTCGTCGGTCGATACCAGGAAGCGGCCGGTGGTCCACCAGTCGTAGCCATACCAGCCGGCGCCGGCGAGAAGGGCAAGCACGACAACCGGAAGCACAAAGCTGCGGCGCTTCTTCGTGGCAGCGGAAGCCGGTGTGACAACCGGAGCGGACTGTGCGGGAGCCGTCTTCGGTGCTTCAGCCTTTGGGGCTTCGGCGGGAGCTGCGATTTCCGCCTTCACCTCTTCGGCGTCGGCATTTTCACTGACGATGCGCGCGACGTTGCTTTTCTGGTTGGTCGACATAGAAAGGCTACCGATCTTGAGTAAATAATCGAACTGAACGGTTCGGTTCAGTTGACATAGAGGGTTTTTGACTTCATATCAAGATGCATAGAACCAATCGGTTCGATTTCTCTGAAAGAAAAGTCGAATTCGCGAAGACGGTTAAGGAGACATGACGCTGAAGCCCGAGGATACCGCCGTATTGAGCCCACCCAATCAGGGAGGCCGCTTTGCTGCGGGCGAGGATCCGGCCAAGCGTCAGCAGATCCTTGATGGTGCCCGACGCGTGTTCATGAAGATGGGCTTCGACGCGGCCAGCATGAATGATGTGACCCGCGAGGCCGGCGTTTCCAAGGGAACGCTGTATGTCTATTTCGCCAACAAGGAAGAACTCTTCCATGCGATGGTCGAGACCGAGCGTGCCGCCTTCGTCGCAGCCGTACGTTCGGTGCTTGCAGAACATGACGACGTCGAGGCCGGCCTGTACGAATTCGGGATAACATTCGTCACTCATATGACCGAAGACAAGGTCATCGATGCCATGCGCACTGTGCTCGGCGTGCGTGAGCGCATGCCTCTTCTCTGTCAGCGTTTCTTCAAGGGGCCGCAAAACCTGCGCACCATTATGCACGATTTCCTGGAACGGCATGTGCAGGCCGGCACCTTGAAGATCGACGACATCGATCTCGCCGCCGGACAGTTCCTCGACCTTGCGAGCGGCAGCTTCTTCAAGCTGCGCCTCTTTGGCAATATGGAAGGTCCGCCGCCGCGCAATGAAATCGAGCGCGTCATCCGAGGCGCGATCCATGTCTTCATGGCCGCCTATGGCGTGCGAAAGCACGAGCATACCTGACTCTCATCTCGAACCCGATTGGTTTTCCGCCGGATTTGCGCAATAGCGATCAAATCTGGACGCCCCATTTCCCCTAAGAATGCAACGGCAACTAGGGGAGAAGAGATGAGCGCAATAGGACGGGCGATATGGTTCATCGAGAGCCATTTTGAAACCGAGATAAGCCTCGACGAGATCGCCGAAGCCGCCGGACTGTCACGCTACCATCTGTCGCGTGTCTTCGGTCTGGTGACTGGCCATTCGATCAGCGGCTATATCCGCGCACGGCGTCTGAGCGGTGCCGCGCTGTCCCTCATATCAGGCTCATCCAGCATTCTCGAGGTTGCCCTCGGTGCGGGCTACGGCTCGCACGAGGCTTTCACCCGTGCCTTTCGCGACCAGTTCGGCGTGACGCCGGAGGCGGTGCGACGACAGGGGCACATCCGCAATCTCGCTTTGATGGAGCCTATCAGGATGAAAACCGCAAACCTTACCGATCTTGAACCGCCACGTTTCGAAACTCTGCCGTCAATGCTTTTCACCGGCCTTCAGGAAACCTACGCCTACGGCGGCAACGCCGCGATCCCCTCGCTCTGGCAGAAGTTCAACCAGCATTTCGGCCATATCCCCAACCAGAAGGGCAATATAGCTTACGGCATCTGCACCCATATCGACGCCGAAACTGAGAAATTCCGCTATATGGCGGCGGCCGAGATCTCCGACGCCGGCGAGCTGCCCGATGGTTTTGCCACATTGAAGCTGCCGGCCCAGCGCTACGCGGTCTTCTCCCATCGCGGCCACGTCTCCGGTATTCCCGCCACGATGGACCTGATCTTCGGCAACTGGTGGCCAACCTCGGGCCTTGAACATGGCAGCATGCCGGACATGTTCGAACGCTATGATGAACGCTTTGATCCCTATACGGGGATGGGGGTGACGGAAATCTGGCTGCCGATCAAGGAATAAAAGCCTGATCGTTTTCGTATACCCCTTGCGGCGCTTGCCCGGCAGGGCCGCAAAGATACATTGTGCGCGTCCATAGGCGACGCAAAGGGGAAATACACCGATGCAGGATATCATGACGCTCATCCAGGACCCGGCTGCCTGGGTGGCGCTTGTCACACTCGTGGTGATGGAGGTGGTTCTCGGTATCGACAACCTCATCTTCATCTCGATCCTCACAAACAAGCTGCCGCCCGAGCATCGGGAAAGGGCCCGCAAGACCGGTATCGGCCTTGCTCTCGTCATGCGTCTTGCCCTGCTCGGCACGGTCGCCTGGATCGTCCAGCTCACCGAACCGCTCTTTGAACTCTTTGGCCACGGCTTTTCCTGGAAGGATCTGATCCTCATCGCCGGTGGCCTCTTCCTCGTCTGGAAGGCAACGAAGGAAATTCACCATAATGTCGATCCGGAGGATCACCAGGAAAATTTCATTGCTGGCGCGACCGGCACCAGCTTTGCCTCCGCGATCGGGCAAATCCTGCTGCTCGACCTCGTCTTCTCGGTGGACAGCATTATCACTGCCGTCGGCATGACCCCGCATCTGCCGATCATGATCATCGCTGTCATCGCCGCCGTGACGGTTATGCTCGTTGCCGCAACGCCGCTTGCCAATTTCATTGAGCGCAATCCGACGATCGTCATGCTGGCGCTCGCCTTCCTGCTGATGATCGGCACGACCTTGATCGCCGACGGCATGGGCTTCCATGTGCCGAAGGGCTACGTCTATGCCGCCATGGCCTTCTCGGCCCTCGTCGAGATGCTGAATATGCTGGCGAGAAATGCACGCCGGCGAAAGCGTGAGGGCAGCCACTAGGCATGCTGCGCAAGCGTTGGCAGCGATTTTCGGCAATGACATCGCGTGAGCCACGGACTTTGAGCTTGGCAAGCAATCTGAAAGATTTCGCTACGCTTCAACCCTGCCTGTCCGTCTGAAAATCAGTTGGTCCCTCCGCCTTCCAGGCTAAGGCGGAGGTTCTTCTGCATAGCGACAGCCTCACCTGAGACGACAGGTCGTCCCAAGCGGCCGCCCGGAGGTACCGGAAGAAGCCGGCAGACAGCGGTTTTCCTTGACGCGCCCTTTTGAATATGGCCTAAGCGCAGCCATCAGGATAATCGGCGGATTATGCGGGCAGGTGCCTTCCTCCGGCCGGTTTCCGAAAGATATCTGAATTCTCCAGGCCGGACGTCGCTTTCATTGAAAAGCCGCTCGGCATTCATTGACGGGCACATAAAATGACAGCTTCCGGCGTCCGCGTCCGCATCGCTCCCTCGCCGACCGGCGAGCCGCATGTCGGCACTGCTTACATCGCTCTCTTCAACTACCTCTTTGCCAAGAAGCACGGCGGCGAGTTCATCCTGCGCATCGAGGATACCGATGCGACGCGCTCGACCCCCGAATTTGAGACGAAGGTGCTGGATGCGCTGAAATGGTGCGGGCTGGAATGGAAGGAAGGACCCGATATCGGCGGCCCCTATGGCCCCTATCGCCAGTCTAACCGCAAGGACATGTATCAGCCTTACGCCCAGGAACTGCTGGACAAGGGCCATGCCTTCCGCTGTTTCTGCACTCCTGAACGCCTGGAGCAGATGCGCGAGACCCAGCGCGCCGCCGGCAAGCAGCCGAAGTATGACGGTCTCTGCCTCACGCTCAAGGCCGAGGAAGTCACCTCGCGCATGGCCGCCGGCGAAACCACGGTCATCCGTATGAAGATCCCGACCGAAGGCTCATGCGATTTCACCGACGGCGTCTATGGCGACGTGTCGATCCCGTGGGATTCCGTCGACATGCAGGTGCTGATCAAGGCCGACGGCATGCCGACCTATCACATGGCAAACGTCATCGACGACCATCTGATGAAGATTACCCATGTCGCCCGCGGCGAGGAGTGGCTGGCTTCCGTGCCGAAGCACATTCTGCTCTACCGCTATTTCGGCTGGGACCAGCCGGTGTTCATGCATCTGTCTCTGATGCGCAACGCCGACAAGTCCAAGCTGTCGAAGCGCAAGAACCCGACCTCGATCTCCTACTATTCCGCGCTGGGTTATATCCCCGAGGCGCTGATGAACTTCCTCGGCCTGTTCTTCATCCAGATCGCCGAAGGCGAAGAACTGCTGACGATGGAGGAACTCTCCGAAAAGTTCGATCCCGAAAACCTGTCCAAGGCCGGCGCGATCTTCGATATCCAGAAGCTCGACTGGCTGAACGGCCGCTGGATCCGCGAAAAGCTGTCGGTAGAGGAATTTCACGCCCGCGTGCTGTCCTGGGCAATGGAGAATGACCGCCTGCAGGCAGGCCTGCGCCTGTCGCAGACACGCATTTCCAAGCTCGGTGAACTGCCTGATCTCGCCGGCTTCCTGCTGAAGTCCGATCTTGGCCTGCAGCCGTCCGACTTCGCCAAGATCAAGTCGCCGCCGGAAGAGATCCTTGAGATCCTCAATAGCGTCCAGCCGGATCTCGAAAAGATTCTGGAATGGAACGTGGAGACGATCGAGGCCGAACTGCGCGCCGTCGCCGATCGCATGGGCAAGAAGCTGAAGGTCGTCGTCGCACCGCTTTTCGTTGCCGTTTCCGGCTCGTCGCGCTCGCTGCCGCTCTTCGATTCCATGGCGATCCTCGGCCGCTCGGTCGTCCGCCAGCGCCTGAAGCTCGCCTCGCAGGCAGTCGCCGCCCTCGTCGGCGCGAAGTAAGAACAGTCCGAGGATTTCGACAATGGCTGACAACAAAACCGAAAACACCCTCTCTTCCGACGCAACGGAGGTTCGCGCCCAGAAGCTGAAGCTGCTGCGCGAGCAGATCGGCGACGTTTATCCGGCGCATTTCCACCGGACGATGACCAATGCAGAATTGGCTGCGAAATACGAAGGCCTGGAACCCGACGTCGAGACACAGGATGTCGTCACCGTCGCCGGCCGCGTTTACTCGTCGCGCAACTCCGGCATGTTCATGGACATCCGTGACGCTGGCGGCAAGATCCAGATTTTCAGTCACAAGGACACCACCCCGCAAGAAGCGCGTGCGCTTCTGCCGATGATCGATATCGGCGACATTATCGGCGTGACCGGCATCGTGCGCCGCACCAAGCGCGGCGAACTGACGATCAACGCCCAGAAGATCGAGATGCTGACCAAGTCGCTGTTGCCGATGCCTGAAAAGTGGCACGGCCTCTCCGACATCGAGCTGCGCTACCGCAAGCGCCACCTCGATATCATGACCAACGAGGAATCAAAGCTGCGTTTCCAGCAGCGTTCGAAGATTGTTTCCGGCATCCGCCGTTTCATGGAAAACGACGGTTTCATGGAAGTCGAAACGCCGATGCTGCATTCGGTCTATGGCGGCGCCACCGCCGAGCCGTTCAAGACGCATCACAACACGCTGAAGCTCGACATGTACCTGCGCATCGCGCCGGAACTGTTCCTGAAGCGCACGTTGGTCTCGGGCCTCACCGACAAGGTCTTCGAGATCAACCGCAACTTCCGCAATGAAGGCGTCTCCACCCGGCACAATCCGGAATTCACCATGATGGAGTGCTATTGGGCCTACGCCGATTATGAGGACATCATGGACCTCGTCGAGCGGCTGTTCGAGACCTTGGCGCTCTCCATCCACGGCACGACGGAATTCCCCTTCGGCGACAAGACCATATCGTTCAAAGGTCCGTTCAAGCGCGTACCGATGCCTGACGCCGTCAAGGAAGTCACCGGCATCGACTTTCTGGCGATGAAGACGGACGAGGAAGCCCGCGCCGCCGCCAAGGCTGCCGGCTTCGAAGTCGAGAAGGACTGGACCTGGGGCGAATGCCTGGCCTTCATCTTCGAGGAAAGGGTCGAGCAGACGCTGATCCAGCCCTCCCACGTCACGCATTTCCCGAAGGACATTTCGCCCTTTGCCAAGGAGGTGCCGGGCGAACCGCGCCTCGTCGAGCGTTTCGAGACCTATTGCAACGCCTGGGAACTCGGTAACGCCTTCTCCGAGCTCAACGATCCGGAAGAGCAGCGCCGTCGCATGGTGGAGCAACTCGAGCAGGCGCATGCACGTGGTGAAAAGGAAAAGCAGCTCGACGAGGAGTTCCTCGATGCGATCGACCAGGGTATGCCGCCTGCCGGCGGTCTCGGCATCGGCGTCGACCGCCTGATCATGCTGCTCACCAACGCGCCGTCGATCCGTGACGTCATCCTCTTCCCCGCCCGCCGCAGCAAAGCGGACTGAGAAACGAGCTGTCCGAACAAAGAAACGGGGCGCCTGAAAGGACGCTCCGTTTTTTTGAGGTCTTCTCTCAGATTATGTAGCCGCCGGCGGCCTGATTGTTTCGAGCCTAGTGTCCGCTCTTGGCAGGCGCTTCCTCTGCGGGTGCAGCTTCTGCGGGTGCGACTTCTGCGGGAGTGGCAGCATCCTTGGCAGCTTGTTCTTCAGCAGATAGTTCCTCAGGCTCCTTGGCCTTCGGCGCGGTGGCCTTACCCTCCCCCTTGGTGGAAGCAACCGCGACCGGATCGATGCAATCGGCGGGATTCTTGAGGCTGGCGTTCAGCGCCGCAATCTGATCATCCGGCAGATCGACGCGCTCGCCATAGAAGAGGCCCCGCTCGCTGGCCTTGCCGTCGTAGTAGCGGGCCGTATAGGACTTGTCATCCAAGCCTTCGACCATTTTATCGGGATGCGCGATATAAACCACGTCGGCACCGATCGCCCGACCGCGAATATCCGAACGCAGGGACGGACCGTTTTCATCGAGCACTACGACCTGTACGAGGTCGGGTTTTTGAGCCGCATATACGGCCTGTGCGACACGCAGCGCCGTCTTGACGCGAGTCATTCCGTCGACGGGTTCGGTCTTGATATATTTGCGGACCCAGACGTGGTCCTGCTTCTTGATCGTCACGAGATTGACGTCGGTGCAGGCAACGCCATCGGCAGATTCCCCGTCGCCCAGCAGCCTGTTTTTACCGACATAAACCGCTGCGCCGCCGGAAACGCCCGCCAACAGGGCGCTGCCACCGATGATCAAAGCCAATTTCCGGGAAGGCCGGAATATGCGCAGTAAGGCCTTCACGCCAACTGCTCCGCCATCTACAAACTCCAACGCAATACAAGTGACTGTGAAACTAAGGGAAATGACGTTTCGGAATCTTTAAGTGGCCTCTCCGACTTTGTCCCGAACTGACAAAATACCAAAAAAGGTCCAGCCGCCGAGGCGCTTGCCAGATCGCTGAAACGCATGCTCTAAAATGCCATGGCCTTCACGCTTCGCCAGATCCAATATTTCGTCGCAGTTGCCGAACAGGGCTCGGTCACGCGCGCTGCGCAGAACCTGTCGATCTCGCAATCCTCGATCACCGAGGCGCTGAAAGAACTGGAAAGCGACCTCGGAGTCGCGCTCTTCGAGCGCCACCCGAGAGGACTCTCTATCACCCATAACGGTCACCAGTTCCTCCGTCATGCCACGAAAATCCTGGCAACCGTCTCGGACGCGCGCACCAGTTTTTCAGGTCAGCAGGATGCCCGTGGCGGCACGCTGAATATCGGTGTCACGTCGCTCGTTGCGGGTTATGTCCTGTCAGATCTGCTGGCCCGCTATCGTCGCGCCTGCCCCGGCGTCGAGGTCAGCGCCATCGAGGATAATGGTGGCTATCTCGAACATCTGCTCGTCGGCGGCGAACTGGATGTCGCCGTCATGGTGATTTCAAATCTGCGTGACCGCATGGCCCTGCAGGCCGAAATCCTGGAAACCTCACCCTATCGCCTCTGGCTGCCGATGGGGCACCCGCTCGTTTCTGCCGATATCATTTCCGTTGCCGATATCGCCCGCGAACCGCTCATCATGCTGACGGTGGACGAGATCGAGGAGAATACTGGCAAACTGCTGACCGCGCTCGGCGCCCGCCCGCACGTCGCCTTCCGCACCCGTTCGGTGGAGGCCGTGCGCAGCCTGGTCGCGACAGGCGCCGGCGTGGCGCTGCTTCCCGACCTCGTCTATCGCCCATGGTCGCTGGAAGGCGACCGCATCGAGAGCCGCGATGTCTCCGGCTCCCTGCCCGTCGTGCAGGTCGGCATGGTCTGGCGCAAGGGCTCCAGCCTGCCGCAGGCAGCACGCGATTTCGTGGCTATCGCCGAGAATATGCGATCGGGTAGATCGCGCTAGGTATCGGAAATTCCGATATCGACGTTCTGATAAATGAATTTGCGAAACCGACCTTTCCGCGTCACCTTTTCTTCCGGGAACAAAATGCCGCAAAAGCGGCACCGAACCGGGAGACAAACGATGAAGCCTCTTCTGAAATCGTGCACTGCTGCGCTCGCGAGTCTGAGCTTTGCGACACAGGTTGTCGCTGCCGAACCGCTGAAAGAATTGGGCAAGGGTGAAGGCGCTGTCAGCATCGTCGCTTGGGCCGGCTATATTGAGCGTGGCGAAACCGACAAGAGTTACGACTGGGTCACCGATTTCGAAAAGGAAACAGGCTGCAAGGTTTCTGTAAAGACCGCCGCCACCTCGGATGAAATGGTGGCTTTGATGAACGAAGGCGGCTTCGATCTCGTTACCGCCTCGGGCGACGCTTCCCTGCGCCTCGTCGCCGGCAAGCGCGTGCAGCCGATCAACACTGACCTCATCCCGAGCTTCAAGACCATCGACGAGCGTCTGCAGAACGCCCCCTGGCACACCGTAAAGGGTGTCCACTATGGCGTGCCCTATCTCTGGGGGCCGAACGTTCTGATGTATAATACCGATACTTTCAAAGATAAAGCACCGACGAGCTGGAATATCGTCTTCGAAGAACAGGACCTGCCCGATGGTAAGTCCAACAAGGGTCGTGTTCAGGCCTATGACGGTCCGATTTATATTGCAGATGCGGCCCTGTATCTGATGGCGCACAAGCCCGATCTCGGCATCAAAGACCCATACGAACTCAACGAAGACCAGTATAAGGCGGCACTCGATCTGCTGCGCGGCCAGCGCAAGATTGTCTCGCGCTACTGGCACGATGCGATGATTCAGGTCGATGACTTCAAAAACGAAGGTGTCGTGGCCTCCGGCTCCTGGCCTTTCCAGGTCAACCTGCTGCAGGCAGACAAGCAGAAGATTGCCTCGACCTTCCCGGAGGAGGGCGTGACCGGCTGGGCCGACACGACCATGTTGCATGCCGACAGCGAGCATCCGAACTGCGCCTATATGTGGATGGAGCATTCCCTGAAGGCAAAGGTCCAGGGTGATGCCGCCGCGTGGTTCGGCGCCGTACCCTCGGTTCCGGCCGCCTGCAAGGGCAACGAACTCCTGACCGACGCCGGCTGCAACACCAACGGCTATGATCACTTCGACAAGATCAAGTTCTGGAAGACGCCCATCGCCAAATGCACAAGCGAGAGCGAATGCGTGCCCTATCATCGCTGGGTATCTGACTATATCGGCGTGATCGGCGGGCGGTAGCGCCGGGCCGATGCCGTAAGTGCCTTTCCCAACTCCTCGCAAACTGGAGGGGCCGGAGGGCACCGCCGCATTCCTGCTGAAACGCCGAAAGGTTTGAGTGGGCGCCGCAGGTTAAGCCCCTCCCCCATGTGGGGAGGGGTTTGGGGCGGGGTCTTTCGAACTAAGACCAACGCCCCCTCGAATGATACAGATCCGGAGCCCCCATGACGTCTGCCGTTCGTTTCCAGAAGGTCTCTCGCCATTTTGGCGCCGTCCGCGCCGTCGACGGCGTCGACCTCGAGATCGCGCCCGGCGAATTCTTTGCCATGCTCGGCCCGTCCGGTTCCGGCAAGACAACCTGCCTGAGGCTGATCGCAGGCTTCGAACAGCCGACATCGGGGCATATCGAAATCTTCGGCGAAACCGCCGAGAATGTTCCGCCCTATCGCCGCAACGTCAACACTGTCTTTCAAGATTACGCGCTCTTCCCGCATCTCGATATACTCGGCAACGTCGCCTACGGGCTGATGGTCAAGGGCGTCGGCAAGGCGGAGCGCGTCAAAGAGGCTGAAAAGGCGCTGGAGCTGGTGAAGCTGCCCGGCTATGGCAGCCGCCGCCCTGGGCAGCTCTCTGGCGGCCAACGGCAGCGCGTGGCGCTTGCCCGCGCGCTCGTCAACAAGCCCAGGGTACTTCTGCTCGACGAGCCCCTCGGCGCTCTGGATCTGAAGCTGCGCGAACAGATGCAGGAAGAACTGAAAAGCCTCCAGCGCGCGCTCGGTATTACCTTCATCTTCGTCACTCACGACCAGAGCGAGGCGCTCTCGATGGCCGACCGAGTTGCGGTCTTCAACAATGGCGGCATCGTCCAGCAAGGGACGCCGCAGGACATTTACCGTCGCCCGAGGACACGTTTCGTCGCTGATTTCGTCGGCTCGTCGAATGTCATTTCCCCCGATGTCATGACGGCCCTGGGCGGCGAGAAGCGCTGGGCGAGCCTAAGGCCGGAAGCAATCCGTCTTGTAGCCGACGGCATAGAAGCCAGGGTCGAAAATGCCAGCTTCCTGGGTGCCTCAACCCGCCTTACCGTCAGCATCGAAGGATTGCGCTTGCATGTCATGTTGCCGGCCGGCAGCGACATACCCGATATCGGCACTGCCATCCGCCTCGCCTGGCAGCAAGGCGACGTGCACTACATGGATTATGCAGCATGACGGCACTGGCGATCATCAAGCCGGAAACCTCGATCCTGCCTCGGCGCGGCGGCGTCTTCGGTCGTCTCTCGGACAATTTCTGGCGCCACCCGAAACTGCTTCTGTTCCTGATGCTGACGCCGCCGCTGCTCTGGCTCGGCATCATCTATATCGGCTCGCTGATCGCGCTGCTGCTGCAAAGCTTCTTCTCGATCGACGATTTCTCGGGGATGGTGAACTACGAATTCACCCTCGACACCTATGCACAGCTCTTTAATCCCAGCAATTTCGACATCATCATCAGAACAATCCTGATGGCGGCGCTGGTGACGGTCGCCTCTGCCCTTGTCGCCTTCCCCATCGCCTATTATGCGGCGCGCTACGCGCAGGGAAAATGGAAAGCCCTGTTCTATCTCGGCGTCATGCTGCCGCTCTGGTCGAGCTATCTCGTGAAGATCTATGCCTGGAAGCTGATCCTCGCAAAGGAAGGCATCCTCACCTGGCTCTTCGACAAGCTCTATCTCTCCTGGCTGCTCGACGGTATCCTTGCCCTGCCGGTCGTCGGCGGCAATTCGCTTTCCGTCAGCTATCTCGGCACCTTCATCGTCTTCGTCTATATCTGGCTGCCTTACATGATCCTGCCGACGCAGGCAGCCCTCGAACGCGTGCCCGGCAACCTGATCGAGGCATCTGCCGATCTCGGTGCGACGCCGCGTCAAACGTTCCGAACCGTGCTTTTCCCGCTGGCGCTGCCCGGCATCGTCGCCGGCTCGATCTTCACCTTCTCGCTCACGCTCGGCGATTACATCATCCCGCAGATCATCGGTTCGTCCCGCCTCTTCATCGGTCAGGCGGTCTATACGCAGCAGGGAACGGCCGGCAATGTACCCCTCGCCGCTGCCTTCTCGGTCGTGCCGATTGCCATCATGGCGGTCTATCTGTGCCTCGCCAAACGCATGGGGGCCTTTGATGCGCTCTGATCGCGGACAGAAATCCCCCCCCATCCTGAAACTTGCCGCTGCCGGCGGTCTGCTCTTCCTGCATCTGCCGATCCTGCTGATCTTCGTCTATGCCTTCACGACGGAAGAGAAGAGCTATCAATGGCCACCGCCGGGCCTGACGCTGCAATGGTTCGGCATCGCCTGGAACCGTCCCGATGTCTGGTCGGCTCTCGGCCTCTCCCTGCAGATTGCCTGCATCGCAACCGTGATCGCGCTGATCCTCGGTACGCTCTGCGCCGCCGCCGTCAGCCAGACGAAATTCTTCGGCCGAGAGGCGGTCTCGCTGCTCGTCATTCTGCCGATTGCGCTTCCCGGCATCATAACCGGCATTGCGCTTCGCTCCGCCTTTAGCCTCTTCGATATCCCTTTCTCGGTGTGGACGATCGTGCTCGGTCACGCCACCTTCTCCGTCGTTGTCGTCTACAACAACGCCGTCGCCCGTTTCCGGCGCACGTCAGGCTCCCTGATCGAAGCGTCGATGGATCTCGGCGCCGACGGCTTCCAGACCTTTCGCCATGTGATCCTTCCGAATATCGGCACCGCGCTTCTCGCCGGCGGCATGCTCGCCTTCGCCCTATCCTTCGACGAGGTCATCGTCACTACCTTCACCGGCGGCCAGCAATCCACGCTGCCGATCTGGATGCTCGAAGAGCTGATCCGCCCGCGCCAGCGCCCGGTCACCAACGTCGTCGCGATGGCCGTCGTGCTCGTCACCTTCCTGCCGATCCTGGCAGCCTACTACCTCACACGCGACGGCGACCAGATCGCCGGCGCAGGCAAATAATCCGGAGCGGGATGCGGACCCCGCCGCCCCACTCGACCAACCACAAGGGAGAATGCCCATGGACACGCAAATGCTGATCGGTTCCCGCTTTGAAAGCGGCACGGAAACGGAAGAGCACATTCTGAACCCGAAGACGGGCGAGACTGTGCTGAACCTCCCTGAAGCCTCGCTCGGCCAGATCGATGCAGCCGTGGATGCAGCCGAGAAAGCCTTTGTCGCCTGGTCGCAGGTGACGCCATCCGAGCGCTCCGCCTACCTCCTGAAAATTGCCGATGCCATTGAAAAGGACGCGCAGGGCTTTGCCACGCTCGAAGCGCTGAATTGCGGCAAGCCGATCAATGCCGTGCTGAACGATGAAATCCCGGCCATTGTCGACTGCTACCGTTTCTTTGCCGGCGCGGTGCGCAATCTGCACGGGCCGGTCTCCGGCGAATATCTTCCAGGCCACACTTCGATGATCCGCCGTGACCCGATCGGCATCGTTGGGTCGATCGCGCCCTGGAACTATCCGCTGATGATGATGGCCTGGAAACTGGCGCCTGCCATTGCCGGTGGCAACACGGTTGTCTTCAAGCCGTCTGAACAGACGCCTCTGACGGCGCTGAAGATGGCAAAGCTGCTTGCCGATATTCTCCCCGAGGGCGTGGTCAACATCGTTCTTGGCCGCGGCGAGAGCGTCGGCAACGCACTGATCAACCATCCGAAAATCAACATGGTGTCGATCACCGGCGACATTGCGACCGGCAAGAAAGTGCTCCAGGCCGCCGCCAAGACCGTGAAGCGCACCCATCTGGAACTTGGCGGCAAGGCGCCGGTCATTGTCTTCGACGATGCCGATATCGATGCCGTCGTCGCCGGCATCCGCACCTTCGGTTACTACAATGCAGGTCAGGACTGCACGGCCGCCTGCCGCGTCTATGCCGACGCGAAAGTCTATGACAATTTCGTCGCCGATCTGACCTCCGCTGTTTCGAGCATCCGCTTCAACCAGGCCGACGACACCGAAAACGAAATCGGTCCGCTGATTTCCAAGCGCCAGCGCGATCGGGTCGAGAGCTTCGTCACCCGCGCCTCGGAACACAAGCACATGGAAATCACCACCGGCGGCAGGGTCTCAGGTGACAAGGGCTTCTTCTTCGCACCGACGGTCGTTGCAGGCGCCACGCAGGACGATGAAATCGTCCGCCGTGAAGTTTTCGGCCCCGTCGTCTCCGTCACCCGTTTCACCGATGTCGGAGATGCAGTTAACTGGGCGAATGATAGCGACTACGGCCTTGCCTCCTCCGTCTGGACCAAGGATATCGGCCGCGGCATGAAGACTGCCGCCCGCCTTCAATATGGCTGCACCTGGATCAATACGCATTTCATGCTGGTCAACGAGATGCCGCATGGCGGCTTGAAGCAATCAGGCTACGGCAAGGATCTCTCCGCCTTTGCTTTGGAAGACTATACGACAGTCCGCCATGTGATGATTAATCACGGATAGTTGAATAAAATTTTCTTGATCTGCTTCAAAAGTCACTGCGCCATTAGTGACTTTTGTCACTTTGTCATAATACAACTAAGAATAATATTTCTAAACGTGGAATTGCCATTTCGCTATATGTGGCGCTCCGCGAATAGGCGTTATTCTTCATGGATCAGGGATATCGGGCAGGCATTACTTATCGATGGCGACACGTATCGATATATCCGAGCTTCAGACAGCCCTGGAGGGATTACTGGAAGCGGCGCTCGTGCCTGCGAACTGGGAGCGCACACTGGAGCAGATCAGCCAAGCAACCTGCTCTGCAGGGGCTCATATCCTGCCCGTGCGAGGGAAATTCCCCTCCGGCTTCCTGAGCACGCCGAATCTGCTGGATGCCTTCCAGGTCTATTTTGAAGAAGACTGGTACAAGCACGATTTCCGGGAACGGGGCTTGCCGGTTGCGATGAACAAGGGCGTCGTCATCGAGCACGACATCGCCGGCGAGGAAGAATTCAACCATCATAGCTTCTATACGGACTTTCTGGCCCGCTTCGGCCTCCGCTATTCCGCCATGATTGGCTTCGCCGCAGGCGATACGATGCTGAGCCTGAATCTGCAGCGGAGAATTGAAGATCAACCGTTCGATCGCGCCGACGAACGGCTGCTTGTGAAAATGCAGTCGAGTCTAACCGTTGCAGCTGAAATCATCCGCGCTCTGCATACCGCCAGAATCGACAGCATGAGCGAAGCCTTCGAGCTCGCCGGTACCGCAGTCATCTTCGTCGATCGGGCCGGGCGGATCACGCGGCTGAACCAGCGAGCGGAAAAACTGCTCGATGGAAATATCCGTATCGTGGACCGGGAACTTACTGCGATCAGCCAGGAAGAGACCGGGCTTCTCCGACGCCACCTGCAGGCCGTCCTTTCGAATGAAACTTTCGCTGATCCCTCGGTTTCCACGCCCGTTCTGTTTTCCCGTCCGGGAAAGGCGCCGCTGGTGATCCGCGCCCAGCGGCTGAATGGCGCGCCGGCCGACCTCTTCTCGCATTCCGCCGCAGTCGCCGTCATCACGGATCTTTCCGAGCGCGCGACCCCGAGCCGCGACCTGTTGCGCCAGCTTTTCGCGCTCACCCCACAGGAAACAACGGTCGCGCGCCTGCTGATGGAGGGTTCGTCGCCGCGGCAGATCGCCGAGATATCTGGATTAAGCTATGAGACGGCTCGTGGCTACGTGAAACGGGTTCTCGCCAAAACCGGCACGCAGCGTCAGTCCCAGCTTATCTCGCTGCTCTCGAGCCTGAAAATCTAGGCGTGGTTATAAAGCGCCAGCAGCTCCCAGCCGCCCTCCCATATTATGTCGAGCGGCACATAGACGATGATGGCAATGCCGATCCAGCGACAGCGGTTGAGCAGCTTTACTGTTAGGTTGGATGCGACACCCATCAAGATGACGGAAATGATGAGGCGGAGCGGCGTTTCATCTGATTTGGAACAAAATCAGCTTTGGCGCGTCTTCATCCGGCAACCACGGAAGGAAGATATCCATGTTAAAATGGGCTCTGATATTTCTGGTAATTTCGATCGTTGCCGGCTTTTTCGGCTTCTCCGGCATCTCCGCAGCGACCGCGACGATCGCCCGCGTACTTTTCGGCATATTCCTCGTCATCTTCCTGATCTTCCTCATCCTGGCCTTGATGGCAGGACAGGCGATCTTCTGACTGGTGTGACGGCGGTGCTTGCGAGTCCTGTTCGCTAGAGCACCGCCTTGAGCCAGGGATGCAACTCCTTCACCCGCCGCTTCACGAGATTGTCGATCGATATCGATCCCGCGCCCTTCACCGCCAAGACGAACATGCCGCCGGCAATCGCAAGATCCTTCTCGAAATGCAGCAGCTCGTTTTGGCTCGCGAAGCTAGTGTGGAACAAAAAGGCGGTAGCGAGGCAGAACAGCCCCAGCGCGGCCGCGCCGAGCCGGCTGAGCAAACCGAGGGCAACGGAGAAACCGGCGCCGAGCTGCAGGATGACAACGCCGAATGTCACGACCGCCGGCAAACCAAGCTTCGCAAAGGCGGCAAGCGCGCCGGTCATATCCGCAGCGAGTGTCGCGCCTTCATGGAGGAAAATCAGGGATAGCAGCAGCCTGCCTAGAAGAAGAATGAGATCGGCGAACCGAACGCCGCCCGGAACATTTTCCATCGTATCCTCCTCTTTGCAAGGAGGCGGGCGGTGAACCCGCCTGCCTTGTCGTTTGTGCCTGGATCACTTGCCTGCTCTCGCGGCGATTGCATCTTGCAGATCTTCAAGCTCCTCGCAGCCTGCAGGGCAGAGCTGCTTCAGCACGGACGCCTGCTCCTCGGCCTTCGCCATGTCGCCGGTCTCGATGTAGAGTTCGCCGAGATATTCACGCGCCGACCTATGATCGGGCTGAAGCTCCAGCGCTTTGGTATAATAGGTCAACGACATCGGATAATCGCCCGTCTTACGCAGCGTAAATCCCATCAGATTATAAACGTCCGCCTGCTGATTATCTTCGGCAATATCGCGAAGTTCAGCGAGCGCGCCGGCATAATCCTTGGCGTCGATCTTGGCGCGCACCGACGTGAGATCAGGAGCGTCGGTCGACTCCATATTGTCGACGGCAAAGGCTGGAAACGCTGTCACCGCAGAAAAGCCAGCGGAAACGGCACAAACCCAGATGAATACGAGAATGGCATATTTCATCATGATAAGCTCCTTCGGCCGTTCAGGCCTGTATTGTCGGGGTGAAAGCATAGGCGTTTCCGTCCTTGACGAAGGTGCCCGAGCCGGGGAACGGGAAGTGCGAGCCGCAGATCGCGATATTGTCGGCAATGACGCGATCGATGAGGCGGCGGCGCGTGTTGATGGCCATCGGCCCGTCCTGGTCATAGCTGCCCTGCCAATCGGGATGCGGGGCAAGCAGCGCCGGCACATACATGATATCGGCGGAGACCAGCAATTGCCTGTTGCCGGAGCTGACGAGGTAGGTCGAATGGCCAGGTGTATGGCCGGGTGCTGAAAGCAGCATCATGCCCGGCGCAACCTCTGCCCCGTCATTCACCAGCTTCCAGTTCTTCCATTTCGGGAAGACGTCGGCGATACGCTTGCCAGCGGGCTTGCGGCCTTCGGCCAGCTTTTCGACACGGCCGGGATCGGTCCACCAGTTATATTCGACGGCATTGACGATGAGCTCGGCATTCGGGAAGACAGGATTGTTCGTTCCCTTTTCCATCAGGCCCCAGACGTGGTCCGGATGAAAATGCGAGATCATGATCGTATCGATCTTCTTATAATCGATACCGGCCGCCGCCATATTGGCCGGCAGATGTGTGGCACTTTCCTGCCACTGACCGACGCCGGAACCGGCATCCATCATGATCATGCGATTGCCGATCGTCAGGACGACCACCGTCAGCGGGATCGGCATGAATTCTGTCGTCAATCCGGCCTTGGAAAGCGCCTCCTTGGTGTCTTCGATCGAGGCGTTCTTGATGAAGGTCGGATCATGCGGCTTCTTCCAGATGCCGTCATAGATTGCCGTTACCTCGACATCTCCGACCTTGTATCTGTAGAAGCCGACTGTCGGCTCCAGCGGGGTGGCGGCAAATGCCGGCATGACGAATTCAAGCTTCGACGACAGGCCGAACGCGGCAGCGGCAGCAGCTGACCCGAGGACAGCGCGGCGTGACATGGTAAACATGAATATGCCTCCTCTTGTTGATGGCATCTCGACTGGCGAGGACTGCAATTCATCTGACACCCTCGCTGACGAACTAGATCGACGGCAGCACGCTGTTATTCCCACCTCGAACGGTATTTTTGGTAAGCTATTGGAAATACGTTAGTATTTCCGTTCTGCGCGGCTTTGGCTCTGCTGAACGCAAATAAATCGGCACGATTTGGAATAAAATCACACGCCAATCGGTCTAGACTGCAAGGGGCCGCAGATGACGCGGTTCTCACGTCCAAATCGGCTGCAACTGAGGCAGGGGATGATGACAAACGCTCAGATCGCCTATCCCGTCGGATCAAACGACTGGTTGCTGCTGCTCGCTCGGCAAATGTCGGAGACTCGCATTCGAATATCGGCGCTGGGCAGGTTTTTCGCCAGCGCTCTGTGGCTGTTCCACCTTTCGGTCTCGGACAAATCCGATAGCGAGCGGGCCGCTTCGACGGAAGATGCGTCGGCACAGCATGAGTTCATGCAGCGCTTTCAGAACGTGATGGTTCCGCATCTGGACGCAGCCTATAATTTCGCCCGCTTCCTCAGCCGCGATGCAGATGCTGCTCAGGATATCGTCCAGGAGGCATTCCTGCGCGCCTATCGCAACTTCGAAGCCTATCGTGGCGGCGATCCTCGTGCCTGGCTCTTTGCCATCGTCAGGAACTGCTGCCATGTCTGGCGCCAACAGGATCGTCGTAGGGCGCGTTTCGAACAACATCTGGACAGCAGCGGCAACTCCGATTCCGATGAGGATGAAGGCTATCGGATCGCGTCGGAGGAGGATTCTCCGGAGACGGCGTTGATGCGGTTGAGCGAACAGCAACGTGTGCGAGCCACGATCAGCAGGCTTCCGGTAATGATGCGGGAGATCCTCGTCCTGCGTGAACTCGAAGATCTCTCTTATCGACAGATCGCCGAAATCATCGATGCGCCGATCGGCACCGTCATGTCGCGTCTTGCGAGAGCCCGGCGCGAATTTGGCGAAGCCTGGGATGCCGGCAACAAGAGCGAGGCAGCCAAGTGAGTGAAGCCCATCAGAAAGCCTGCCCTGAATGGCACATCATGCTGCACGGGTTTATCGACGGTGAACTTGATTCCGTGCATGCAGCGCAGTTCGAAAATCATCTCGAGACCTGCGAAAATTGCCGGGCGGAGCTGGAAAGGATCGGCGCGGTGAGGAAGATCATCGATCAGGATGGTGTTCGCTGGAGACCGCCAGAGGCCTTGCGATCACAAGTTCTCGCCATGCTGTCCTTCGAACAGACGGCAACCGCCGTACGCCCGCCACCGCGGCAGCCGCCCTTCTGGCGCCGCGCCTTCGACTTCATCCGGCAATGGAGCTTCGTCCCGTCCCTGGCCGTTCTGGCGGCAAGCGGCTTCCTGTTCGTCAACGCGCCTTCACAGACCCTGCTTCTGCAGAATGAAATCATGTCGAGCCATGTCCGCTCGATGATGGCGGATCATTTGACCGATGTCCTGACCTCGGATCAGCACACGGTCAAACCCTGGTTCAACGGCAAGATCGATTTTTCGCCACCTGTCAGCGATCTGACCAAGGACGGCTTCCCGCTGGTCGGCGGCCGCGTCGATTATATCGCCGGACGTGCCGTCGCCGCCCTCGTCTACCGGCGCCATGGCCACGTCATCAACCTGTTCATCTTGCCGGCCGGATCCGGTGCCCAGACGACAACGGAACACGACGGCTACAACATGATGCAATGGTCGGATGGTGGGCTGATGTTCTGGGCGATTTCGGATGTCGCTGCGGGCGATCTCTCCGAGTTCGAGCGCCTCTTCCGGTCTGCCGCAAGGTTCTAAAGCAGGCTCGCCCCGACATTGATCGCCAGCGCCAGAATTGTCGTGTTGAACAAGAACGACAGGATCGCATGCAGCAGGGTGAACTTGCGCATCGTCGTCGAGGTCACAGCGACATCGGCCGTCTGCGCCGCAACACCGATCGTGAAAGAGAAATAGAGGAAGTCCCAATACGCGGGCTCTTCGATTCCATCCGGGAATTTGAGCCCTTCGCACTTGTCCGGACCGCCATAGAAATAATGGGCGTAGTGGATCGTGAAAAGCGTGTGCAGGAATATCCAGGAAATCAGAATGGTCAGGATGGCAGCAGCTGCACGCCACAGCGCTATATCAGCCGGGGCATCCTTGATCGAATGAAGTTCGATACCGATTCCGGCAATGCTGGCAAGAGCAGCGACAATAGACAGGAAGAGCAGGAAATTGTCGGAAAAATCGAGATCTTCGGATCGCTTCTTGATGCTTTCAACCGTCGCCCGCAGCATCTTGCGCCAACTCATGGCAATGAAAACAAGCGCAGCCGCATTCCAGCCAAATAGGATATTGCTGGCGCTGACGTCCCTGGAGGTCAGGAGCAGAAAGACGATGAAACCGCCTGCAGCCGCTATGATGAAACTCGCGTGCTTGTGGGCAAGCGAGACCAGAGAATTTCCATCATCCTCGTCAGCCACCGTTTCCCCTCCACCTCTATGCCTTTGATATCGACACCAAAAAGGCGCGGATGCCAGCGGCACTCACGCCTTTCATAAAATGGTGATTGGTACGCCTCTTAGGCGGCAGCGAGCTGCAGTTCCTTGCGGACCTGGCTACGCAGCGTGCCGAGATCCTTTGCGAACGCGCGGATGCCTTCAGCGAGCTTTTCGGTCGCCATCGCATCTTCGTTCATCATCCAGCGGAAGGTCTTTTCGTCGACCGTGATCTTCGGAGCCGGCTTGATCGTTTCCGGCGAAAGCTTGCGCTCAAGCTTGCCTTGATCGTTCGACAACTCGTCGAGCAGGTTCGGAGCAATCGTCAGGCGGTCGCAACCCGCCAGTGCTTCGATCTCGCCGGTATTGCGGAAGGAGGCGCCCATGACGACTGTCTTGATGCCGTTGGCCTTGTAGTAGTTGTAGATGTCGCGAACGGACAGAACGCCCGGATCTTCCTCCGCGGTAAAGTCCTTCCCTGTCGACTTCTTGTACCAGTCGAGGATGCGGCCGACGAAGGGCGAGATCAGGAACACGCCCGCGTCAGCGCAGGCGATGGCCTGGGCCTTGGAGAAGAGCAGCGTCAGATTGCAGTCGATGCCTTCCTTCTGCAGGATTTCGGCAGCGCGAATGCCTTCCCAGGTCGAAGCGAGCTTGATGAGGATGCGATCCTTCTCGATGCCGCGCTCCTTGTAGGCGGCGATGATGCTGCGGGCCTTCTTGAGCGAAGCTTCGGTATCGAAGGAGAGGTCGGCGTCGACTTCGGTCGAAACACGGCCGGGAACCAGCTTCACGAGTGCAGCGCCCACGGAAATCGCAAGGCGATCGGCGACGGCTGCGGCCGCAGCATCGGCATCGCCGCCGAGCTTTTTGCCCCAGGCGATCGCTTCCTTCATGTCGTCGGCAAACATCTCGGTGCCGAGTGCCTTGAGAACGATGGACGGATTGGTTGTGCAATCGACGGGCTTCAGGCGAGCGACAGCCTGGATGTCGCCGGTATCGGCAACAACGGTTGTAATCTCGCGGAGTTGGTCAAGCTTGGATGTCATGGTCAAAATCCTTTGTGAACTTGGGCTGCTGACCGGCACGAGTTCCGCCCGGCGATGAGGTGATCTGAAGACAGATGGTTTGGATGCTGCAGACGGAAGGACTCGCGGCCGTCACGGATGATTCATAAACGTGAGAGACATTGGCGGTGTTCCCAATTGCAGCCGTCCAAGCCCCGGAAAACGGCACGCGCATCACAAGCGCTGCAGCGTGCTGCGGCTGATACACCGGTTGGGATTTTCCATATGCCCGCACATTGTCCTCCTTGGACGGACAAGAACGACGTTATCGACCCCGACTATCGCCGTTCTCGCAACGAAAAGTCAAGGACATTTGTGCATTTCAATTGACATAAGTGTCACACCCGGCATTATCGCGGGAACAAAGCCGATGCTGCAACTTTATGCCATCGATGGCAAAGATCTAGGGCGAAATCGGCGCGGGAGGAGATGTGGTCAAGCTAAAACGCGGCACGCATACTGCCTATTCCGAAGCCTCGTCGCTCAGGCTGCGGGCCGCATGGCTCTACTATAACGAGGGCCTGACCCAGAAGGATGTCGCCGAACAGCTCGGCATCAGCCGCACGACCGTCATCCGCCTGCTCGATGAGGCGATGAAACGCAGCGAAGTACAGATCTGGATCAACGATTCGATCGGCGACTGCGTCGAGCTATCCGTCAAGCTCGAACGGATTTATGGGCTCGACGAGGCGATCGTCGTTCCGCAGCCTGCCAATTGCGACGCCAATTCACTGGCAAAGAATGTCGGCCTGGCCCTCGGCCAGTTTCTGTCGGAGGCTATCCCGGACGACTATACGATCGGCGTCGGCTGGGGTCGCACCATGACGGCCTCGCTAGCAAGCTTCCGCCCGCCGCGCCGCGACAATTGCAAGATCGTCTCTCTGCTCGGCGGCATCGTCGCCGTCCATCAGACGAACCCGATCGACTACACCTGGCGGCTGGCAAACCAGCTTGGCGCCGAGTGCTATATGTTCCTGGCCCCGCTGCTTGTGGATTCGATCGAAACCAAGCGCAACCTCATCGAAAAATGCGGATTGGATACGATCTACCGGCTGGCGGAAAACCTTGATCTCGCGATCGTCAGCTGCGGCGATATCGGCCCGCATTCGACCTCTCTCTCCGAGGGCTGGATTTCCAAGGCAGAGCTGCAGCAGTTGATCGACGCAGGCTGCGTCTGCGACACCATGTTCAACTTTCTGGACAAGGACGGCAATTCCGTCGATCACTCGATCAATCAGCGGGTGATGTCGGTGGATCTCGATACGCTGAAGAAGGCGAAGCATATCGTGCTTTCCTCCGGCGGCGCACATCGCGCTGTCGCGATCCGGGCCACGATCAAACGGATCGGCTGCAATACGCTGATCACTGATGAGAGTGCGGCAAAGGCATTGCTGGAGTTAGCCGAAGCCGCCTGAACGGCTTCGGCTGATCCAAACCTCAGGCGTGCGCCGATTCCCAGCCGAGCATTGCTCGCTTGCGAGTCAGACCCCAATGATAACCGGTCAGCGCTCCATCTTTTCCGAGCGCACGGTGGCAAGGCACCACGAAGGAAATCGGGTTGGCCCCGACCGCTGCGCCGACGGCGCGCATGGCAGTCGGCCGGCCGATGTCCTTGGCGATGTCGCTATAGGTCACGGCCTTGCCGAAGGGGATTTTCAGAAGGCTCTGCCAGACGCTGACCTGGAAATCCGTTCCGATCAGGACGACGCGTAGCGGCTGATCCGACATCCAGCGCCCCGGCTGGAAGATGCGCTCGGCGTAAGACTTCGTCGCTAGGGCGTCCTGCACATAATCAGCATTCGGCCAGCGGCAGGCCATATCCTCAAAGCAGGCTTTTTCATCACCGGTATCGCTGAAGGCAAGGCCCGCAAGCCCGCGTTCCGTGACCATGACGAGAGCTGTCCCGAAGGGGCAGGTATGAAACCCGTAACGGATCGTCAGCCCGCCGCCCTTCGCCTTCCATTCGCCCGGCGACATCGCCTCATGCGTGACGAACAGGTCGTGCAGGCGGCTCGGGCCAGACAGACCGACCTCGATCGACGTTTCAAGCAGCGGCATCTCTTCCTTGCGTAAGAGCCGTTTGGCGTGGTCGAGCGTCACGGCCTGCAGAAACGCCTTGGGAGACAGGCCGGCCCAGCGGGTAAAGGTTTTCTGGAGCTGCGTCGGCGACTGGTTCAGCCGTGCAGCAATCGCTTCCAGCGACGGCTGGTCGCGATATTCTTCGCTGATCAGCTCGATGACCTGACGGACGACATCATAGTCCGGACCATCAGGGGTGATATCTGTGTCGAGTTTCGCGATCATGTTCATCGTTTTTCTCCTTTACAAAGGAGATAATCAAGGGCGGGCAGCCAAACCACCCGTTTCTTGCGCCCGATTCTTACGCAATGCCTCAGATACGCTGCTTGACCGTTGCCAGTGCGCATTTGAAGGCCTTGGCGAAGCTTTCGCGATCGTCGGGGTTGAGGAAGGAGCCGACATCAGTGCGTTGGCCTTCGCCGAAAATATGCATGGAAAGAATGCCAATCTCCTGATGCCGCCGCACGAGAAAGCGTGTCCAGAACGGGTTGAAATGATGTTCGATCATCCGACCGGACGGAGAGAACTTACGCACGGATACATCCGTGCGCGAAACCGTCACCTCTTCCCGCACCCTGCCGGACCGGTAATTCAGCCAGAAGGCGCCGTAGAGCAGCAGAAAGTCGAGCCCGAAGAAAAAGCCGATCGGCCAGGCACCGGTGACGATAAAGAACATGCCGTACATGAAACAGATGGCGCCGGAAATACAGAGCAATACCTTGAAGCCCTTCCGCCCGAGTGAGCGGTAGGGAAGGAGCTCGGCTGCGAAAACAGGCTGCTCGTTGCGGCTGTCGGCGTTGCTTTCCGTCATGACCGATGAGTATAGATTTTTCATGGCCAATCCGAAACTCAAATCCGTCAGCAAACCGTCCGAAAACTCGGATGTGATCGTCCGCCGCAAGCCTGCGGTGAAGACAGCCTACTCGCTCGCAGAACGCGAGGAGATCTTCCGCCGCCTTTCGATCCAGCGGCCCGAGCCGCGCGGTGAGCTAGAGCACACCAATCCCTTCACTCTCGTCGTGGCGGTGGCACTCTCCGCCCAGGCCACGGATGCCGGCGTGAACAAGGCCACGCGGGCGCTCTTCAAGGTCGCCGATGCGCCGCAGAAGATGCTCGATCTCGGCGAGGAGAAACTACGCGATTACATCAAGACGATCGGTCTTTACCGGAACAAAGCAAAGAACGTCATTGCGCTCTCGCAGATGCTGGTCGACGAATTCGGCGGCAAGGTGCCCGAGACACGAGAGGAACTGGTGCGCTTGCCCGGCGTCGGGCGCAAGACCGCCAATGTCGTGCTGTCAATGGCCTTCGGCCAGGCGACGATGGCCGTGGACACCCACATCTTCCGCATCGCGAACCGCATCAAGCTCGCACCGGGAAAGACGCCCGAGGAGGTGGAAGAGCGGCTGATGAAGGTCGTGCCGAAGCACTACCTTTATCACGCCCATCACTGGCTGATCCTGCACGGTCGCTATACCTGCAAGGCCCGCCGCCCGGAATGTGAACGATGCGTGATTGCAGACATCTGCAAGTCGCCGGAAAAGAGCTGCGATATCCCGGCACCGCTGGTCGAACTACCGCCTCAGGTGATCGGCGAAGCCGTCGAGTAAGGCAGCATACCCTGCTCGTCTTCCTCAGGCGCGGGAGCCAGGATCCCGCGCGGAAATCAGCTTGTGCAGATGTACCATCATGCCGGCAGCAAAGAGCGGCGTGAGCAAGTTGACGATCGGGATCGCCAGGAAAAGCGCGATCACCAGTCCGCCGAGAAAGACGGTCGGACCGTGCTTGACGCGAAACAACCGCGCCTCGGGCGGTGAACGGAAGCGCATGGCCGCGAACTCAAAAAATTCTCGCCCGAGTAGGTAGCCATTCACCAGGAAGAACGCCACGAGATTGACGCCGGGAATGAACAGCAGCAAGAGCGCGACGATATTGCCGACGATAATCACACCGAGGAATTTGAGCGAGCTTGCCACGGCCGAACCAAGCGGCATGGCCTTGCCAGGGTCATCCTGCGGATAGTCCCGCGTCTCGATCACCTCGGCGACGTCGTCGAGGAAAAGGCCGGCAATGAGGGCTGTGACCGGCGAAAGAAGCAGCGCTAGCCCGAGCGCAAGACCGATGCCCGCAGCTATCAGAAAAACGAAACTCAGCCAGCCGGCCCAATCGGGCATCTCGGGAAAGAACCCGGTCACCCAAGGAAATACAAAGGCCAGGAAGAGGCCACGCAGCACAAACCACAGACCGATCAGAACCAGCACCGTCAGTCCCAGAACCTTCCAGAAAACCGACCGTGTCTCCGGTGCAAACAGGTTCGCAAGTGAAAGGCGGGCGGCATCAAGGATCATTTGTGGCGTCTCCGTTATGCGGCGTCATGTAGGAATTCTGCGCCCTCCCGGCAAGCCAGTTGAAAATTACATGCTGGAATAGAAAACTTGTCCAAATTTAAGTGCTAATATATAGTTCGTAATGTTCGAAATACGTGTGGGCCTAAGAAGAGCTTCCGGGTAATATTGAAAAAACAGGGATTCGGCTCCGCATGAATCCACGGAAAGTCTCTAGGGATATGGGGAGGCTGCGACGTGGAAGACTTTGTACAGAAGCTTAGGCAATACGCGAAGTCCGGCACGCCTGCCGAACGACGCATCGCCAAGTATTTCACCGAACATTTGAACGATCTGCCGTTCGAAACCGCCGCGTCGGTCGCCGATCGACTCGATCTTTCGCCCATGACGGTTGGCCGTTTCCTGCGTGCACTCGGCTATCAGGGTCTGGACAGTGTCAAGGTGCAGATTCGCGAAACGGCGACGACTTCGCCCGTCCAGTTCCAAAGCGCAATGACGGAGTTGCAGGCTGACGCTACCGAAGGTAAGGCGCTTGCCGTTCTTGTAGCCGAGCAGATACAGGCGCTGCATCACATCTATCATCTGACCGCCCAGCCGCATTGGGGCGAAGCCGTCGCAATGATCGGCACCTCTAGGGAAGTTTTCGTCGCCACTCATATCAGGCTTGCTGGCTTCTCCAATCATTTCTGTCAGCGGCTGATCCAGGCCCGCGATAGCGTATATGCGATCGATGGCGCTGCTAATCACTTCACAGAGCTTTTTGCCCGCTCCTTCGTCGACGACGCGGTGCTTGTGATCATCGATTGCCGGAGCTTTGCGAGGTCACGGCTGCTTGCGCGCACCGCCAGGCGCTATGGCTATAAGGTGATCCTGATTTCCGCTCAGAATGCCGACTGGCTGCCCGAACAGTCGAACGTCGTCCTGCCTTTGCCGCCTGCCCGCGCGCCCGACACGGATAACCTGCCGCCACTGATCGCCTTGCTCGACTGCCTTGCCGAGGCAGTCATATTGAATGCCGGCGAGGAGGCCGGTCAGCGCCGCCGACGTATGGTGGAATTTGCAGCTATCCTTGGCGAAGCGGCGAACCGCTAGATTAGTCCATGGCTTCCAGCTCTGCCCGGTGGCGATACATGGCAAGAAAACGACGATAATCACGATCGTAAATCGCCTGCTTGTTCCTGTCGGGAAGTCGCTCAGCGCCACCCGGATACATCGCCCTGCCCGCCGTGGCCAAATCCCTCTGCAAGCCGCAAGAAACCGATGCGGCAATCGCGGTGCCGAGCAGAACCGCCTCGTTCATCTCGGGCACGATGACCTTGCAACCCGTCACATCCGCATAGAGTTCCATCAGCACCGGGTTTTTCACGTGGCCGCCAGCCACATGCAGAGTATCCGGCACGTACCCATAGTCCTTCATCGTCTCAAGGATATGGCGGATACCGAGGGCAATCCCGACTGCGGTGCGCCAATAGAGCGCGCACAGCCCGTCGAAGGACGTATCGAGCGTCAGGCCACTGACGACGCCGACGGCATGCGGATCGGCCAATGGCGACCGGTTGCCATGAAAATCCGGAAGGACGAGTATCCGTGCACCAAGCGCGGCTCCCTCTTCTGCCCTGAGCTCAGCGATGCGGGCGACGATCCTCTGATGCAGCACGGCGGTCGGCTCGCCGCCAGCCGCATGCATGCGTACGATATGATCGAGCAACGCACCGGCCGCCGATTGGCCGGCCTCGACAAGCCATGATTGAGGAAATACCGCCTCGTAATAGGGGCCCCACATTCCCTGGCTGGGTTTTCGCTCACGAGAGAAAGCAACGACGCAGCTTGACGTTCCTGCAATCAGCGCAAGCTGCTGCTCGAGTCCTGCCGGGTCGCCAGCATAGCC
The DNA here is from genome assembly GCF_014195325.1 of Rhizobium sp. BK650. Lineage (GTDB taxonomy): Bacteria > Pseudomonadota > Alphaproteobacteria > Rhizobiales > Rhizobiaceae > Rhizobium. The sequence goes on from NZ_JACIBK010000006.1 coordinate 315,453, forward strand.
GCTGAGCGCTCCGAGCGCACCGGCATAGGCGTCGATCATTCCGGCCGCGACACAGCAATCGGTCGTCAATCCCAACGCTTCGGCAGCCTGCGGGCTCAGCTTGCCGATGCTCTCGCCGACGGCCACCGTCTCATCCGGCAGATGGCCGCGCGCCCGCAGGTCCTCAAGATCGATCTGCTGCAGGAAATCTTGCTGCCAGCCTTGTTCCCTGTGGGCGAGATAGTTCCACTTGGCTGTCAGCGTGCAGCGGGAGCGTGCAAGCGAACCCGTCGCCTTCCAGGTCAGGAAATCAGCAAGATCGAAGAAATAGCCTGCCTTCTCCCAGGTCGCCGGCAGCTTCTTCTTCAGCCACATCAGCTTCGGCATTTCCATCTCCGGCGACATGACATTGCCGGAATGTTCCAGCACCTCATGCTTCGTCGCCGTGCAGAAATCGGCTTCCTTCAATGCCCGATGATCAAGCCAGACAATCGTGTCGAAACGCGTCTCGCCGCCGGTGGAAACGCTGATCTGCCTGCCCTCGGTGTCTCGCACCACAAGCGAACAGGTGGCATCGAAACCGATCGCGCCGACTGCGGCCGCCGCAATGCCGGATTGGCCCATCGCCGCGCGCACCGCAATGCAGACGGCGGCCCAGATGTCCTCGGAATCATGTTCGGCATGGTTTTCCCGCGGCCGGTTCATGATGATCGAATGTTCGGCCTTGGCGAGCAGGTGGCCATGCGCGTCGAAGACACCGGCGCGTGCGCTGCCCGTGCCGACGTCCACCGCAATCACATGATCACGCATCAATGCTGAGTCCCGTCCCGCTTTTGTTTGCGGACAAGGTGTATCAATTCCGGCATGGCGTCAAACACGACTTCCGGCGAAAGCCTGTCGAGTTCCTCCCGGTATCCGGCGAAGTTGGCATGCGAACCGCCGGTGAAGGCGAATACCGTCATGCCCGCAGCTTTTGCCGCGGCAATGCCCGCCGGGCTGTCTTCGATGACGATGCAATCGCGTGGCTCCACGCTCATCTGCTTAGCCGCATAGAGAAAGAGATCAGGCGCCGGCTTGCCTCGCTTGACCATGCTGGCACTGAAGATATTCGGCAGCTTCGGTAAGAGCCCGGTGACGGAAAGCGACAGCTTGATCCGCTCGACCTGGCTGGAGGAGGCGACGCAGCAGGGAACGCCGAGGGCATCAATCGTATCGCCGATGCCCGGCATGGCCTTCAGCTCGGTGCGGAAACGGGCATAAAGATTGGTGCGGATGCCTTCGAGGAATTCCTCGTTGGCGTGCACGTTGAACTCCGTCTCCAATATGTCGATCAGCGTCGCAAGGCTCTTGCCGAGGAAACGCTCATAGGCCTCATCCTCGGTAATCGTCACGCCGAGACCGGCCATTGCCTTGACGAGAACGGAAATCGAAATCGGCTCGCTGTCGACAAGTACGCCGTCGCAATCGAAAATGACCAGCCGTGGTTCAGCATCAGCCATGAAAGACCCAACCTGAGTTCAGTTCGGACGAAACCGTCCTGCTTCGTCCGCAAGGCCGGGATGACGGCAGAAATGCCGCCATCTGGATTCTTTACACTGCGAGCTTGCCGTCGAGATAGAGCTGCAGAGTTTCCTTCGTGCCCTTTTCCCACAGGGTTTTGAGAGCATGGGCGAAACGCTTGCGGAAAAGATCTGATTTCGCGACTTCGCCGAAAATATCGTCGAAGACGAGGAAGGCGACCGGATCGTCCTTGGCCTTGACTGCCGCTTCATGCAGACGGTCGGCACTGGCATCGTTGAAGGCGATATCCTTGCCGCTGTCACTCTTTCCAAAGAAGTAGCGGCACCAGAGAGCCGAGACGAGCGCGAGGCCGACGACGTCCTTGCCCTGCTGCAGATTGTCGAGCGTCGAGGGCAGGATGAATTTCGGCTGGCGGTTGGAGCCGTCTTGAGCCAGCCGCGGAATCGTGTCGGCGATCTTCGGGTTGAGGAAGCGGCGTTCGATCAGCTTGAAATAGTCCTGCAGCGACGTATCCGGCACCGGCGGCACGATCGGGATAATTTCCTCGTTTTCCAGCTTGGCGAGGAAGGCTCGGATCAGATCGTTCTCCATCGACTCGTGGACGAAATGAATGTCCATCAGTGCGGCCGGATACGCGATTGCCGCATGGCCGCCATTGAGGATGCGGATCTTCATATGCTCATAGGGTGTGACGTCAGGCACGAAGGTGACCCCGACCTTTTCGAGCGCCGGGCGACCCATCGGAAACTTGTCTTCAAGCACCCACTGCTTGAACTCTTCGCAATAGACGGGCCAGTTATCCTCGATATCGAAATTATCCTTCAGGAAGTCGATCTCGCGCTGGCTGGTCGCCGGTGTAATGCGGTCGACCATGCCGTTCGGGAAGGAAACATTCGCCTTGATCCACTCGGCAAAGGCAGGATCGGAGAGCTTCGCCGTACCAACGACGGCGTTCGCGGTGACGACGCCATTATGAGGAATGTTGTCGCAGGACATGACGGTAAAAGGCGCAATACCCTTGTCCCTGCGTGCCTTCAGGCCAGCGACGATCAGCCCGAAGACCGTCTTCGGCGCAGACGGGTTCTGCCCGTCGGCAGCAATAGCGGGGTGCGCCGGATTGAACTTGCCCGACGCATCAATGAAATAGCCGCCTTCCGTGATCGTCATGGAGACGATGCGGATCTCGGGATCGGCGAGCTTGGCGATGATGACATCAGGTTCGCCGACCGGCAGGATATCGATCATCGGCCCAGTTACACGCGCCGCCGTCTTATTGTTATCCTGCTCGACGACGGTCGTCAGGAAATCCTGTGCGGCAAGCTTGTCGCGCATCGCCGCATCCGAGGGCAGCACGCCGGCGCCGATAAGGGCCCAATCATGGTCGCTTGCGGCATTGAAAAGATCGTCCAGATAGATCGCCTGATGGGCGCGATGGAAGTTGCCGACGCCGAAGTGCACGATGCCGGCTTTCAGCGACGCCCGATCGTAAACCGGAATGGCCGCGGTCTTTGCCGCCTCGGCGAGCGTTGCCAGCGATAGTTTGCACGTCATGTTTCAGTCCTCTTGAAGGTCTTGCGAAAAGGCTCCCGCCCTTCGTAGCGCGGACCGGACGAGATTACCCGGTCCGCATGTTGCCCCCAGCCGCCGCCTCAGATCGCGAGGCCGCTCTCGTTGAATTTATGAATGCGCGTCTTGTCCGGCGTCAGGTAAACGGCGTCGCCGGCCTTGGAAGCAAAATCGCCATTGCTGCGTGCCGTCACCATGCCGATGCCGTCGACGTCAGCGTGCAGGAAGGTGTCGGAGCCGAGATGTTCGGCAACCATGACCTTGCCCTTCCAGTCACCACCTTCCGTCGACAAAAGAACATGCTCGGGACGGACGCCGATCGTGTGCGCGTTAAGCTGCGCGGCATTCTGCCCCGTGATGAAGTTCATGCGCGGCGAGCCGATGAAACCTGCCACAAAGAGGTTCCGCGGACTGCGATAGAGCTCCAGCGGCGAACCGACCTGCTCGATATTGCCCCTGTTCAGCACCACGATCTTGTCGGCCATGGTCATGGCTTCCACCTGATCGTGAGTCACGTAGATCATCGTCGTCTTGAGCTGCTGATGCAACTCGCTGATTTCGATGCGCATATTGACGCGCAGCGCCGCATCGAGGTTCGACAACGGCTCGTCGAAGAGGAAGGCTGAAGGCTGGCGCACGATGGCGCGGCCGATCGCGACGCGCTGGCGCTGGCCGCCCGACAGCTGGCGCGGCTTGCGGTCCAGATAGTCGCCGAGGTTCAGCACGCGCGCGGCATCATTGACCTTACGGTCGATCTCTGCCTTGTCCATGCCCGCCATCTTCAATGGGAAGGCGATATTGTTGCGCACGCTCATATGCGGATAGAGCGCGTAGGACTGGAAGACCATCGCCAGCCCCCGCTCGGACGGCGCCCTTTCCGTCGCGTCCTTGCCGTCGATGACGATCTTGCCGCCGGAAACATCTTCCAGGCCGGCAATCAGCCGCAGCAGCGTAGACTTGCCACAGCCGGAGGGGCCAACGAAGACGACGAATTCGCCGTCCTTGATATCGAGATCGATCGAAGGGATGACCTTGGCTTCGCCGAAGACCTTCGAAACCTTTTGAAGGGTAATGCTGCCCATGTTTCTCTCCCTATGATCTTATTTCACCGCGCCGAAGGTCAGGCCGCGGACAAGTTGTTTCTGGCTGAACCAGCCGAGGATGAGGATCGGCGCGATCGCCATGGTCGAAGCTGCCGAAAGCTTGGCGTAGAACAGGCCTTCCGGGCTCGAATAGGAGGCGATGAAGGCTGTCAGTGGCGCCGCCTTTGACGCCGTCAGGTTCAGCGTCCAGAAGGCTTCGTTCCAGGCGAGGATAATGTTGAGCAGCAGCGTCGAGGCGATGCCCGGCACTGCCATCGGCGTCAGCACATAGACTATTTCCTTGACGAGCGAGGCTCCGTCCATGCGCGCAGCTTCCAGGATTTCGCCGGGAATTTCCTTGAAATAGGTGTAGAGCATCCAGACGATGATCGGCAGGTTGATCAGCGTCAGCACGATCACCAGGCCGGTCCGCGTATCGAGCAGGCCCGAATTGTGGAACAGCAGGTAGATTGGAATGAGCGCGCCGACCGGCGGCATCATCTTCGTCGACAGCATCCACATCAGCACATCCTTCGTCCGTTTGGTGGGCGCAAAGGCCATGGCCCAGGCGGCCGGAATTGCGATGATGAGTCCGATCAGCGTCGAGCCGAAGGAGATCACCACCGAATTCATGAAGTGGGTGAGATAGTTGGAACGGCTTTGCACTTCTGCATAGTTCTCCGTCGTCCAGTGGAAGAACAGGAACTGCGGCGGCGAAGCGATGGCATCCGCCTCCGACTTGAAGCTCGTCAGAAACGTCCAGAGGATCGGGAAGAAGATCAGGATGGCGAGCGCCCAGGCGATCGCGGTCATGATGACCTTGCGTTGGGTAGTAACCTTTCTAGCCATCTCAAGCCTCCAGATTCTTGCCGACGAGGCGCACGAGAAAGATCGCAACGATATTGGCAAGCACGACCGCCACGATACCGCCGGCCGAAGCCCCCCCGATATCGAACTGCAGCAGAGCCTGAGCATAGACCAGGAAGGTGAGGTTCGTGCTCTGCGTGCCGGGGCCGCCATTGGTAGTGACGAGGATTTCGGCAAAGACCGACAGCAGGAAGATCGTCTGGATGAGGATCACCACCGTGATGGCTCGGGCCATATGCGGCAGGATGATATAGATGAATTTCGAGATCGCGCCGGCGCCGTCCATTTCGGCGGCTTCCTTCTGCTCTTCGTCAAGCGACTGAAGTGCCGTGAGCAGGATCAGCGTGGCGAAGGGAAGCCACTGCCAGGCAACGATCAGGATGATCGAGAACAAAGGCACCGTTGCCAGCCAGTCGATCGGCTGCAGGCCAACAGCCTTTGCCATAAAGGCGAAGAGGCCATTGACCGGGTTCATGAACATGTTCTTCCAGACAAGCGCCGCCACCGTCGGCATGACGAAGAAAGGTGCGATCACCAGGATGCGCACGATCCCCTGACCATAAATCTCCTGGTCGAGCAGCAGCGCAAAGAGGATCCCGCCGACAACGGTGATGACGAGCACGCCCGCGACCAGCACCAGCGTATTGGCGAGCGCGGCCAAGAAGGCGGGGTCGGTGAGGAAGTATTGATAGTTTAAGAGGCCGACAAAGGTTTCCATGCCGGGGCTGAGCAAATTGTAGTTCAGCAGGGAGAAGTAAATCGTCATCGCCAGCGGGACGATCATCCACGCGAAGAGAAGCACCACGGAAGGGGCCATCATCAGGCGCGCTGCGGAGCGGGTGTGTAACGTTGCCATGGCAAATCACCGGTCTGATCTGAAGCGGGAATGGCTGCAGGACGTTTCGAAAAAAGAGGCCGCCGATACAGTTCGGATGATCGGCGGCCGGAGGTGCGGAATGTCAAGCATTCCGTACATGCTCAGGAGGTTTTACTTGATATAGCCCGCCTTGGTCATTTCGCGGGTGGTCAGCTGCTGCGCGCTCTGCAGAGCCTGGTCGACCGAGATCTGGCCGGCAAGGGCTGCGGAGAACTGCTGGCCAACGGCCGTACCGATGCCCTGGAATTCCGGGATCGCCACGAACTGGACGCCAACATAGGGAACCGGCTTGACGGTCGGCTTGGTCGGGTCGGCGGAGTTGATGCTGTCGAGCGTCATCTTCGCAAACGGCGCAGCCTTCTGATAGTCGGCATTCGCATAGAGCGAAGTGCGGGTGCCGGGAGGTGCGTTCAGCCAGCCTTCCTTTTGGGCGACGAGATTGGTGTAATCCTTGCTCGTTGCCCAGGCGATGAACTTCTCGGCTGCTTCAGCCTTCTGCGAACCTGCCGGGATGGCGAGGTTCCAGGCCCAGAGCCAGTTGCCGCGCTTGCCGAGGCCCTTGTCCGGAGCGAGCGCAAAACCGACCTTGTCGGCAACCTTCGACTGCTTCGGATCGGCTACGAAGGAAGCAGCAACCGTTGCGTCGATCCACATGCCGCACTTGCCAGTCTGGAAGAGCGCCAGGTTTTCGTTGAAGCCGTTGGAAGAAGCGCCGGGAGGGCCGGCTTCCTTCATCAGGTTGACGTAGAAGGTCAGCGTGTCCTTCCACTCGGGCTGATCGAACTGCGGCTTCCACTTTTCATCGAACCAGCGAGCGCCGAAGGAGTTCGACATAGCCGTCAGGAAGGCCATGTTCTCACCCCAGCCGGCCTTGCCGCGCAGACAGATGCCGTAGATTTCCTTGTCCTTGTTGGTGATCTTCTTCGCAGCGTCTGCGATGAAGTCCCAGGTCGGCGCGTCGGGCATCTTCAGGCCGGCAGCGTCGAACAGGTCCTTGCGATACATGACCATGGAGCTTTCGCCGTAGAACGGAGCTGCATAGAGCTTGCCGTCCTTGCTGATGCCGCTGCGGATAGCCGGCAGCAGGTCATTCACGTCATAGCTGTCGCCGAGATTGTCCAGCGGCAGGAGCCAGCCCTGCTTTGCCCAGATCGGAACTTCATAAGTGCCGATCGTCAGCACGTCATACTGGCCGCCCTTGGTCGCGATATCGGTCGTGACCTTCTGGCGCAGTACGTTTTCTTCGAGGGTTACCCATTCAAGATCGATGCCGGGATTCTTCGCCTTGAAATCATCCGTCAGCTTCTGCATCCGGATCATGTCGCCGTTGTTCACGGTCGCGATTGTCAGCGTCTCGGCCGAAGCCATGCCGGCAAACGCCATTGCTGAGCAGGCGCCCAGCAGGAAAGTTCTCAATGTCATATCTTCCTCCCAGAAGATGAGTGTGAGCATTCGCTTTGCTCATGGGCAATTACTCACCACCAGCGACAATTTGTCAATCGGCAATCGTTGCTGCGATGCCGAAAGAACAGACTATACTATTGATTTAAAACGGTAATATTTTTGCTCAGCTATTGAGCAAAAACTCAGCGGTCTCTTCGTCGGTGATCAGACCGTTCACCTGATGACCGCTGATGGCAGCCCTGATCGCCCTGAATTTGCGCTTGCCCTTGGCGATCCCGATGACAACGGACGAATCGCGCGGCGGTATCGGAGCCGACGCGACACGCTCGTTGATCGGGTTATCCAGAAGCTTGCCGTCGGCATCGAATATCCAGCCACAGATCTCGCCTGCCGCGCCCCCGCGCATCAGTTCCATCATCTCGTCTTTTTCGAGAAAACCATCAACGCAGAGCGGACCGTCGATGCCGAGTTCGCCGATACCGACGAAGGTCACATCCGCCTGCGCGCTGATCGCCAGCGTCGAGCGCACGAGCTGCTGGCCATGCAGAAGCTCCCGCTCTTCCGCCGAGGTGACGAGCACCGGCAGCGGCATCGGAAAGTGCCGCGCCTTGACCGCATCGGCCATGCTGAAGATGACGTTGTAATAGGCGGCCGAACCGTCGGGCGCGATATTGCCCGTCAGCGAGACGATACGATGATTGGGACATTCGATCGCCGGCAATTGATCGACGGCCGCCTTCAGAGTTCGCCCTGTACCGACCGCGAGCACGATCGGATCGGGGCGCTTCAACCAGCGCTCGATTTCGGAAGCGGCAGCCTCCGCAATGCCGACTGTCGTCGACGAAGAGCCTGAATCGCTCGGAACGATCTCGACATGCTTGAGGCCGAATTTCTTGCGAAGCTGATTGCCGAGTTCGAGGCAGGCGGCAATCGGATGGTCGAGCCGAACCTTAATGAGCCGCTCTGCCACAGCAAGCGAAACGAGCCGCTGCGCCGACTGGCGCGAAATTCCCATGGCGGACGCGATTTCATCCTGCGTGCGGCCGGCGACATAATAGAGCCAGCCGGCGCGCGCCGCATCGTCCAGCCGTCCTGATGTCTCCGATCTTTTTACCATTTACCGCCGCCGATTGATTTCTTTGAGTCTGTGTCGGGCCAGATCAAAACAAAAATCAGGCAAATGTCGAGGGCGTTGAAAAGGCGAGCAGTGCATTCTCTATGCGAACCACCGCATGACGATAAAGATCGCAGCCTTGACGAGCCCGTAGATGACCCCGCCGGCAACAACGAGCGAAACCATCGTCGTAAGGAAGCCGAGAAGCGAAAACAGCCCATCCCTGCCGAGGATTGCGAAGGAGAAAAGCGAAATCGCAATCGCCGGCAGGATGTTGCCGAGCGGCACAGGCAGCACGAGAACGATCGCCAACACCAGACAGCAGAAGCCGGCCAGATATTCGGCAGGCGGCTCCACTAGAATTCCAAGACGCGGCTGCAGCATGCGCTCCGTCCGGGCAAGCCAGGGGTGGATGCGCCCGACGATCGTCTCGAAATCCTCCCGTCGCATGGAGCGCGCCGCAATCGCCTCCGGCAACCACGGTTTCAGGCCGAAGGTAAGCTGTGCGGCGAGGAAGATCAGCGGAGCGCCGAGCAGCGAGGAGGTACCGGGCGGCGTTGGAAAGGCGTTCGGCAATGCGAAGATCAGCATCAAGGCGCCAATCGCCCGGTCGCCCATCGTCTGGAACAAATCGCCGATCGATACCCGTTCGCGGTTTCGATCCGCCGCCATCTGTCGAAGAATGGACGAGAGCCGCCGGCCTTTTGGGCGAGGCCTGCGGGCGGTGGTTCTATTGGCATCGGTATTTTCGACTGTCATGAATCCGGCATCGGCAGGTGAATGAGGAAAACTTGCCCCTGCAATATGCCATTAGCATGACCCTGACGGATGAAATTGTAAGAGCATGCACAGATCCCTTAGTTCAGTTATCGAATAATCCTTGTAATTCGACCCCAAGAGTGCGAGCAGACGCCAGACACGAAGAATTGGCAGACAACAGATGATTATCTCATTCGATATCGGTGGCTCCGCCATCAAGGGCGGGATTGCGCGTTCGGAATCCGACATCATGCCGCTTGCCCGCCGTCCGACCCCGAAGGACGATTTTCCGGCCTTCGTCGAAACGTTGAAGAGCTTTATCGCCGAAGCCGACGAGCGACCCTCGCGCATTGCGCTCTCGATTGCCGGCGTCGTCGATCCGGACACCCAGCGCCTGATCGTTGCCAATATCCCATGCATCCACGGCCGCAATCTCTCGGCCGACCTCGAAGCTGAGCTCGGCTTGCCCGTGCTGATCGCCAATGATGCCGATTGTTTCGCTATGGCGGAAGCGGAGCTCGGCGCCGGCCGCGGCCATCGCATCGTCTTCGGCGCCATACTCGGCACCGGCGTCGGCGGCGGCGTCGTCACCGATGGCCGCCTCATCAATGCATCGGGCGGCTTTGCCGGCGAGTGGGGCCACGGCCCGATCATCGCATCGCAGGCGGGCAGTCCTCCGGTCGCCATCCCCGCCTATGCCTGCGGCTGCGGACAGAAGGGCTGCGTCGATACCGTCGGCGGCGCGCGCGGTCTCGAACGCCTGCACAAGACGCTGCATGATCTCGATCTTTCCAGCGAAGAAATCATCGCCGATTGGCGCAGGGGCCAGGAAAAGGCCACCCGCACGATCGATGTCTATGTCGATCTGGTCGCCTCGCCATTGGCGCTCGCGATCAACATAACAGGTGCGACCATCGTGCCCGTTGGAGGCGGCCTGTCGAATGTCGAGCCGCTTCTTGCCGAACTCGATCAGGCAGTCCGCGCCCGCATCCTGCGAAAATTCGACCGCCCCTTGGTGGTGCGCAGCGAATGCCGTATCGAGCCGGGTCTGATCGGCGCGGCGCTTCTGGGCCTGCAGGCTGAAGCAGGCTGAACTGCGTAAAGGCGAATCTCAGAGCTTCGGCCACATCCTGACGATTGCGGCAAAGCGCAGCCAGTCCTTCCGCAGCGTCGGAGTCCAGGCAGCTTCTGCCACTGCCGACAGCCGTGGGAAGACCAGCCGGTTGAAATAGGCTCGCGAAACAAAGTTCTCGCCCCAGATACACGCCTGGATGCCGCGCATCCGGTCTCTCAGCTCCGCGGGCAATTCGCCCTCCGCCTCGTAGGCATAGGTCTTTTCCGGAGGCGTGAAACCAGCCCAGCTGGCGCCGGGCTCCCCCCAGCCTTCCGCCTGCGCCATGTCAAGATAATAGGCCTGCCCCGGCGTCATGACGATATCATAACCCTCTGTCGCCAGTTCGATACCGACCTCCGGCTTCTCCCAGGCCATCAGCAGCGTGCCGTCGCGATCGACACCGCCGCCATGCGACACCTCGTTCCAGCCGGCAAGCTTCTTGCCGCGTTCGGCAAGCATGGATTTGATCCGCCGCATGAAATACGACTGGAGTTCGGCCGTGCCGGCAAGCTTCTCTTTCTGCATCAACGCCTTACAGGCCGGTGAAGCAAGCCAGGAACCGTGCGCCACTTCATCCCCGCCGATATGCAGATATTCGAAGGGAAAAAGCGCCGCCACCTCATCGAACACCTTGCCCAGGAATTCATAGGTGAAGTCGATCGCCGGATTGAGCGCATTGTTCGGATAGCCCTGCACCGAACGATAGCTGTCCGGCGCCTCCTGCCCGTCGACAAGCTGCGGCAGGGAGAGGAGCGCCGCCGCACTGTGTCCGGGAATATCGATCTCCGGCAAGACATCGACATGAAGGGCTGCAGCATGTGCGACGATTCGTCGTGCGTCATCCTGCGTGTAATATCCCGAGCGGGGTTCTGCACCGTCACCCAGCTGCGGCACCAGAACTTCATCCGGTCCGCGTTTTGCCCCGATGTCAGTCAGTTCCGGATAGGCTTTGATCTCCAACCGCCATGCCTCGTCATCGGTCAGATGCCAGTGGAAGATGTTGAGCTTGTTCCAGGCGAGGATATCGATCAGGCGTTCGATATCGGCGACCGGATAGAACTGGCGCGAAACATCGAGGTGACAGCCGCGCCACGCGTAACGGGGCTGATCGGCGATGTCGCCGAAAACCGGAAACTGAAAGATTTCCGCCTCCCGCCGAGCGCCATGCAGCAGCTGGGCAAGGCTGATCAGCCCGTAGAACCGTCCGGCCTCGTCGTCGGTGGCGAGAATGATCTCCTGTGACGTGAAGCGCAGCTCGTAAGCTGCCGGCATGATGGAGGATTCCACCTTGAAGTGGATTGGCCGCCCGCCCTGCACCGGCTGCAGCGTGAAAGGCATGTTATCGGCCGGAAAGAGCCGCTGGTAGAGTGCCAGCACCTTTGCCACGGCCTTGATGTCCTCGGGGCGCGAGCCGTCGGCCGGATAGAGCGCGACGGGTGGCACCTCGTCCGGCCGCATCGACAGGGAAAGTGGCCACGGCAGCAGCGAAAACGGCTCGATCACCTCGCCCCTCGGCAGCAGCTCCGGCAAATCGCCACGCTCTGCGCCATCGAGCATCAGATCGCCAAAGCTGACGGGAACGTGCCGGCCATCGGCGAGCGTGAGGTATGCGGATTTGATTCCGGCCGTGACGTGCTTGGGGCCATTCGCCAGTCCTTCTACGGCAAACTGCCAGCAGCCGCCGGGCCTGAGCGTAAGCCCGTCGGGCGGAGAATATTCGTGAAGATTGGCAACACGCCGCTTGAGCACCGCACCCTCGGCGACATGCTCATCCGCTACCCGGGTGAGCGAAGTATAGGTGAGTGTAAAACCGGTAAGCGGTTCGTCAGACAGGTTGAAGAGCGCGAAGCTGAAGCGTCCGAAGCTTCCTTCGACCGGGCGCCAGCTCGCTTCCAGATGGTAATTGGCCACAGTCATATCCTCCCTCCGACGAATATAGGGCGATCTTTACTCGCGTTTAGCGCCATCGTCTCCTCGCGTGCTTTCGCGGCTTGACAATTTGCAGGCATTAAGGGAGATCGAGAAAATTCAATGTGAAGCGTGCCCGAGGGACCCTTTTCCAGAGCCCTTCACCGCCTGCGATGAAGCTGCCCTTCCATCCGGGAAATGCTCGTGCAGAGTTTTTCCGAAGATCCGCATGGCGATCTTCACCACGCCAGTGCCAGAAGACATCGAACCAACGGCGACATGGCGCTGGTGCGCAAGAGCTCCGACGGTAGCATCCTGCGCACGATGACGCGCGACCGCGCAGTCTGGGAGAGACACTCTGCTACTGCCGCAAGCACGAAGCCGATCGCTTGAAGCGAAGGATGAGCGGAAACAAAAAATGGCGCGGCCTCGACCGCGCCATGTCTCATTCGGCTGCCAATGCCGGCGGATGATGGATATCGCCATCCGCCTCTTCCTGGTTGGCATTGGCATATTCGTTATTCCTCGTTTTTTTCGGCTCGCGGCCAAAGAACAGAGCATAACCGGCCGGCAGCACGAGGATGGTCAGCACGGTGGCAACCAGAATACCGCCCATCATGGCGTAGGCGAGTGGGCCCCAGAAAACGCCGCGCGAGATCGGGATCAGAGCCAGCACGGCCGTCAACGCCGTCAGCATGATCGGCCGGAAGCGGCGTACCGCTGCACCGACGATCGCCTCCTGCCGGTGCATGCCGGCCTTGATATCCTGGTCGATCTGGTCGACGAGGATGATCGAGTTGCGGATGATGATGCCGAGCAGCGCAATGACGCCGAGGATCGCCACGAAGCCGAAAGGCGCGCCGCTGATCAGCAGGGCGGAGGCCGCACCGATGATGCCGAGCGGACCGGTGGCGAAGACCAGCATTGCCTTGCCGAAGTGCTGCAACTGGGCCATCAGCAGGATCATGATGACGACGAGCATGATCGGCGCCTTGGCAGCGATCGATGCCTGGCTTTCAGCCGAATCCTCGGCACCGCCCTGGATCTCGATCTTGTAGCCAGCCGGCAGGCTGTCGCGCAGGTCCTTCATGTCATTGTAGAGTTTGGTCACTACGTCGTTCGACTGGACACCGTCAGGCAGTGTCGCGCGGACACTGATCGTCGGCAGGCGGTCACGTCGCCATTCGACGCCCTGCTCCATTGATGGCACGACCTTGGCGATCTGCGAGACCGGCACGAAGCCCCCGAAATCCGTCGGCACATAGACCGAGTTGACGGCAGAGAGCAGCGAACGGTTGGCGTCCGGCTCACGAGCGACGATCGAAACCGTCTCCTCGCCATCGCGGAAATCGTCGAGCGGCGCGCCGGACATGGCGGTCTGCAGCATCTGGCGGACGCGCTGCGAGGTGACGCCGAGGGCACGGGCACGATCCTGGTCGATGACCAGCTTCATGGCCGGCACCGGCTCAAGCCAGTCGTCGTGGATAGCGCCGAGCATCGGATCCCTGGTAAAGCGCTCCTTCACCTGATCGGCAATCTTGCGCACTTCCGCACGGTCCGGACCCATCACGCGCATCTGCACCGGCCAGCCCGTCGGCGGGCCGAGGAAGAGGCGATCGACCTTGCCGCGGATAGACGGGAAATCTTCCGCAAGGATCGTCCGGAGCTTGATGATCAGCCGCTCGCGGGCCGGCTCGTCATTGGCCATGATCAGCAGCTGCGCATAGTTCGGGTTGCGAAGCTGCTGGTCGAGCGGCAGGAAGAAGCGCGGCGCGCCTTCGCCGATATAGGTGGCGATGAACCTCTTATCCGGATCGTCCATCATCCTGGCTTCCAGCGCCTTTGCCTGGACTTCCACTTCCTTGATGCTGGTCCCCTCGGGCAGCCAGAGATCCACGAGGATTTCAGGACGCGAAGACTGAGGGAAGAAGTTCTGTGGGATGAACTGGAAGCTCCAGAGGCTCGCTACGAACGTGCCGAGCGTTAGCGCAAGCACGATGACGCGATGGCGCACCGCCCAGGCGACCGTATGGCGCAGACCGCGGTAGAAGCGCGTATCGAACACGTCATGATGCTCGCCCGCATGCTTGCGCTGCTTCAGGATCATGTAGCCGAGCCACGGCGTGAAATAGACCGCCACGAACCATGAGGTCGCCAGCGCGATACCAACCACATAGAAGAGCGTACGGACATATTCGCCGGCCGTCGATGCAGCAAAGCCGACCGGGATGAAGCCCGCCGTGGTGATCAGCGTACCCGTCAGCATCGGGAAAGCGGTCGAGGAATAGGCAAAGCTCGCCGCATCGATCTTGACGAGGCCTTCTTCGAGCTTTCGCTCCATCATTTCCACGACGATCATCGCATCGTCGACGAGCAGGCCGAGCGCGATGATGAGTGCGCCGAGCGAAATGCGCTGCAGATCGATGCCGAGCTCGTACATGATGGCGAAGGTCGCAGCCAGAACCAGCGGAATGGCAATGGCGATGACAAGACCCGAGCGCCAGCCGATCGACACGAACGAGACGACGAGCACGATGGCAAGGGCTTCGCCCAGTGCATGCATGAATTCGCTGACCGCATCGGTCACGACGTCGGGCTGGTTGGAGATCTGGTCGACGGCGACGCCATAAAGCAACGAATCCTCGAAGCGCTTGTAGGTCGCTTCCACATCCTTGCCGACATCGGTGACCTTGAAGCCCTTGGCCATGACGACACCGACCTGCACGCTTTCGTGACCGTTAAAACGGTATTTGCGCTGGTAGGGGTCTTCGAGGCCGGAGGTGACGGTGGCGATATCACCGAGGCGCGTCACCTGACTGCCGGATCGCAGGCGCAGCTCGCGGATATCCTCCACCTTGTGCACATTGCCTTCGACGGAGATGCGTACTGAGCGCAGACCTGTATCGACATTGCCCGCCGGATCGACGGCATTCTGTCCCTTGATGGCGTTCTGCAGGTCAGGGATTGTCAGACCGCGTTCGGCGAGCGCCTTCGAGGAGACGTCTATATAGATCTTTTCCGGCTGGTCGCCGATGATGACGGCCTTTTCGACACCCGGCGTCGTCAACAGCATGTCGCGCGCCTGGATCGCGAATTTCTTCAGTTCCGGATAGGAATAGCCATCGCCGCTGATTGAATGCAACGTGATGAACGTGTCGCCGAATTCATCGTTGAAATAGGGGCCAAGCAGGCCTTGCGGCAGATCGCTGTTGATGTCGCCGACCTTCTTGCGCACCTGATAGAAGGCGTCCGCTACCTGGGCGCTATTCGTATCGCCTTTCACCTGCACGGTGATGATCGTGCTGCCGGCACGCGTATAGGATTTCACCCAGTCGAGATGCGGGGTCTCCTGCAGCTTGCGCTCGATCTTGTTGGTGACCTGGTCTTCCATGTCCTGCAGCGAAGCGCCTGGCCAGATCGCCTGGACGACCATAACGCGGAAGGTGAAATCCGGGTCTTCCTTCTGACCCATACGGGTCAGGCCGAGCACGCCGGTAATCAGGATCAGCCCGAAAAGGAACCGCGCGATGCTTGGATGGCCAATCGCCCAGCGTGAAAGATTGAAGGGGCGCTTTTCAGTGGTGGTGGCGTTCATGATCCGGGTCCCTCTTCCTATTCTGTCAGCGGACGGTTGCGTCCGTGTCGGCGGCGGCCGATTGCTGGTCGGGAAGCTTGACCTTTAGGTTTTCGCTCATGAATTGAGTGCCGGCGGCGACGACGAGGTCGCCGCTGTCGAGGCCCTTGGCGATACGTACGCCATCGCCGGTGAAATCGGCGACCTCGATGCCTCTGACGTGAACGGTCTCCGTGCTGCGGTCAACGGTCCAGACGACTTGCTTGCCGTCCTTCTGCGCCAATGCGCTGAGCGGAATGGAGGCATAGGTATCGCTATTGCCGACAGCGGCTTCGATCGTTGCCGTCATGCCAAGCAGCACACGCGGATCGTTGGGCAGGCTGACGCGCACCGCAAAAGTACGGGACTGCTGGTCGGCGCTGCCGGAAACTTCCCGAACCGTGCCGTCGAGCACCAGCTTGCTGTCGGCCCAGAAGCCGGCCTTCACGGTCTTGCCCGGCTTGAACTGGGCGATATCGTTTTCCGGCACGGCGATCTGCACTTCCTTCTCGCCGTCGACAGCGACGGTGACGACAGGCGTTCCCGATCCCACGACCTGACCGACATCGGCATTGATGGTGGTCACGATGCCATTGTGATCAGCCTTGAGCTCCGTATAGCTCACCTGATTCTTCGCCTGATCGAGAGCGGAAGCTGCAGCGTCGCGAGCCGAAATCGCCTGATCACGACTAAGAGACGCCTGCTCGACCTGCGATTTCGGCGCGATATTCTTGTCGAAGAGCTGTTCGGCGCGACGGTTGGCGATATCAGCAGTTTCGACCGCCTTTTCGGCGGCGGCGAGATTGGCTTCGGCAGTCTTCACCGCGAGCTGGTAATCGGTGGAATCCATCCGGGCGAGGATATCGCCAGGCTTCACCCGCTCGCCGATATCGACGAGACGCTCGGTAATCTTGCCATTGACCCGGAAGCCGAGGTTCATTTCCGTGCGTGCTCGCACCGAGCCGGAATAATTGAGCGTGCGGGTATCACCGGCCTTGGCGATCTCGACCACCTTCACCGGACGGATGACTTGCTTGACCTCTGCCTTTTCTTCCGTGCACCCGGCGACGCCGAGCCCGATCGCGCTGACGAGCGCGAGGCTCATGACGGACGGCATACGGTTGCTGAAGGTCTTGAGCGAAAACATCTTTCGCGCTCCTGATTATCTAGGGTTTCTCGAACGGCGCTGGCCGCACTTATTTTCTGAGTGCCCTGATCGCGAATTCGATCAGTTCGTCGACGGCTGCCCGGTTCGTCTTGGCAAGACATTGGGCTACCATCTGCGGATGGCAGAGATTGATGGTCGCCGCCCCAAAGCAGCGGGAGGCGACCTCGGGATCCTGTTCGGCGAATTCACCGGCAGCGATGCCTTCGCGGATGACATCGGCAAGCAATGCGTGAATGGAGTCGATGTGCCTCTCGATGACGTGCCAGTCGCGTTCGATCGCGACGACCACCATCTCATGCACCTTCTGCTGGTCGAGCATGGTATCGAGCGTCAGCTGGTACTGGCTGCGGACGTACTGGCGCAGCCGGTCCGAAGCGCTGATCTTTTGATGGCAGATGTTGGATGCAAGCTGATAGGCGGCTGCCAGCATCCGGCCGCAGATCGCCTGGTGGATTTCGACCTTGGAGGCGAAGAAGCGGTAGATATTGGCAGGCGACATGCCGAGTTCGCGGGCAACATCCGCGACTGTGGTCTTGGCATATCCATAGTGACGGAAGAGCCGCTCGGCCGCATCGAGGATACGGGTGATATTTTCCTGCCGTGTGACGTCCAGCGTATTTTCCGCGATGTCATTCATGGTTTCAGGCCTGATATTTTACGACTGACGAATTTCGATTTTCATCAGTCGTAAAATATCATTGTTCATTTGTCAACGATTTTACGCCGCAAATAGAAAGTGCCGCAGCCCGGAAGACTGCGGCACCAGGACGAAAACAGGTTGGAAGAATCAGGCGAGCTTGACGTCGAGCGTGATCGGAACGGCTGAAAGAGCCTTGGAGACCGGGCAGCCGGCCTTTGCCTTGCCGGCGAGCTCTTCGAACTTTGCCTGGTCGGCGCCCGGAATGCTGCCTGTCAGCGACAGATGGATGGCAGTGATGGCAAAACCGCCCTCGACGCTTTCAAGCGTCACCTTGGCGGAGGTTTCCATATGATCAGCCTTGAGGCCGGCTTCACCAAGGATCAGCGACAGCGCCATGGTAAAGCAACCGGCATGCGCAGCACCGATAAGCTCTTCCGGGTTGGTGCCGGGGATGCCTTCGAAGCGGCTTGCAAAGCCGTAGGGATAGTTATTCAGCGCGCCGCTCTGGGTCGAGATCTGACCCTTGCCGTCCTTGAGACCGCCCGACCATTGGGCTGAACCTGTGCGATTGATCTGCATGCCGTCCTCCTGTTTCGATTGATTTTCGAAGCGCAGCAGCGCTCCACCGCGAAGGACATCCCGCCCTTCCGACCGGCAATATAGTCCTCTATCCGCGGAAGACGACATCAGATTGAACGAAAATCATCATACAAGAGAATTGATAATGTATGATGATTATTTTAAAAAGGTGGCCCCGAGGAGCCCTCCGATGCTGCCTGCAGCAAGACGCGACGAGAAAAGCACGGCGCCCGAGCGCCGCCCGCGCGTCCGCCGTAACGTCACGGCGGCGATTGCCGAAGATATCTGCGCCAACCGCTATGCTGCCGGCACGCTGCTACCGCGCGAAAACGACCTCTGCGATCTCCATGGTGTCAGCCGCACCGTGATCCGCGAATCTCTGAAGGTGCTGGAATCCAAAGGACTCGTACGAGGCAAGCCACGCATCGGCACCACAGTCTGCGATAAGGACGAGTGGAATATTCTCGATCAGGATGTGCTGGAATGGATGGGGCCGCATTTTGGCAATTTCGACCTGTTGGCAAGCATCCTGGAAGCCCGCCGCACCATCGAGCCGGCTGCCGCCGAATATGCCGCAAGCCGCGCAACCACCCAGGAGATCGCCGATCTGGAGGAAGCCTGGCGGCGCATGCAATCGGCAAACGACGATCCCGAAGCCTTCACCGAGGCGGATCTGCTTTTCCATACCGTGCTGCTGCGCGCGAGCCATAATCAGGTCTTCCGCCGCCTCTCGAGCGCCATCCATGCCGCCCTGAAATTCGCGCTTCATGCGTCCAACCTGGCCGTGCCGGATCATCGGGAGGCGATCGCCCTGCATGGCAAGGTGGTGGAGGCGCTGCGCCTGCGCGACGCGTCGGAAGCGCGCGATTGCACCAACCGGATTCTTGATCTCGCCGGACGCGACCTCACCGTCGCCGGCCGGACCAAATAACCGAATTCAGAACACTGTCGGCGGCTTCGTTCGCCGATGGAACACGAAGCGAAACGAAAGCAGACGTCCATGAAGATTACCAAACTGACCACCTATATCGTCCCGCCGCGCTGGCTGTTTCTGAAGATCGAAACCGATGAAGGCATTGTCGGCTGGGGAGAACCGGTTGTCGAAGGCCGCGCACTGACCGTCGAGGCGGCCGTCCACGAACTCGCCGATTATCTTGTCGGCAAGGATCCGTTCCTGATCGAAGATCACTGGACCGTCATGTATCGCGGCGGTTTCTATCGCGGCGGCGCGATCCACATGTCGGCGATCTCGGGCATCGACCAGGCGCTCTGGGATATCAAAGGCAAGGCGCTCGGCCAGCCAATCCATTCGCTGCTTGGTGGCCAGGTGCGCGATCGTATCAAGGTCTACTCGTGGATCGGCGGCGACCGCCCTTCCGATGTCGCCCGCAACGCCAAGGACGTCGTCGCCCGCGGCTTCAAGGCGATCAAGCTCAACGGCTGCGAGGAAATGCAGATCGTCGACACCAACGAAAAGATCGACAAGGCGGTCGAAACCATCGCCACGATCCGCGAGGCAATTGGACCGCATGTCGGCATTGGCGTCGATTTTCACGGCCGTGTTCACAAACCGATGGCCAAGGTTCTCGCCAAGGAGCTCGAGCCTTACAAGCTGATGTTCATCGAGGAACCCGTGCTGTCCGAACACCGCGAGACGCTTAAGGAAATCGCCAATCATTGCTCGACGCCGATCGCGCTCGGCGAACGCCTCTTTTCCCGCTGGGACTTCAAGTCGGTCCTGTCGGACGGCTATGTCGACATCATCCAGCCGGATCTCTCGCATGCCGGCGGCATTACCGAATGCCGTAAGATCGCGGCCATGGCCGAAGCCTATGACGTGGCGCTCGCACCGCATTGCCCGCTCGGGCCGATCGCGCTGGCCGCCTGCCTGCAGGTCGATGCCGTCTCCTACAATGCATTCATCCAAGAGCAGAGCCTCGGCATCCACTACAACAAGGGCAACGACATCCTCGACTACATCTCCAACAAGGAAGTCTTCCAGTACGCCGACGGTTTCGTCTCCATTCCCCAGGGCCCTGGCCTCGGCGTCGAAGTGGACGAAGCCTATGTCATCGAGCGTGCCAGGGAAGGCCATCGCTGGCGCAACCCGATCTGGCGCCACGAAGACGGCAGCTTTGCCGAATGGTAAATCAAGAGGGGCCGCGAAAGCGGTCCTTTTTCATTTTGCCCTGTCGGATCGCGGACAGGTTATCCGTCATAGTGAAAACTGTAAGAGGAGACTTCCTAATGATCAGAGCAATCGCAATCCTTATAGCCCGCATCATCTTCAGCTTCATCTTCTTCATGGCTGCCGGCTTTAAGTTTGCCGATATCGGCGCGACCGCTGCCTACATCACCGCGGCCGGCTTTCCGGCGGCGACGTTCCTGGCCTGGGTTGCCGCCTTCTTCGAGATCGCCCTGGCACTGGCTTTCATATCAGGCGCCTTCTTCAGCGAGGCCAGCCTGCTCGCCGGCATCTACGTGATCTTCCTCGCCTTCTCCTTCCACGGCCCATCGCACTGGCAGCAGAACCAGGCCGAATTCGGCTTCTTCGTCGATCACTTCACCTTCCTCGCCGGCCTGCTCTTTGCCGCTGTCCACGGGCCGGAAAAATGGGCTCTGCGCCATAGCGTTCTGAAATAACCTCTCATCACACGCCCGATCCGGAACCAAGAGCCGCCCCGATCATTGCTTTTACCGGCAACCGTGGAGAGGAGCAGCTCATGGAGTTGCAGGGAAAGATCGCGTTGGTGACCGGCGCAGGATCCGGCATCGGCAAGGCAACCGCATTGAAGCTCGCTGCAGAAGGGGCAAAGGTCGCAGTGCTCAGCCGCACCGAAAACGAGGTGCTGCAGACCTGCAAAGAGATTGTCGCAGCAGGCGGCCACTCGATCGAGCTGACCGCCGATACCAGCGACGAGGCCCAGATGCGCAACGCCATCGAGAAAATGACCGAGAGTTTTGGCGGTATCGATATCGTTGTCGCCAATGCCGGCATCAACGGCGTCTGGGCGCCGATCGACGACCTCAAACCCGACGAATGGGATCAGACCATGGCCGTCAATCTGCGCGGCACATACCTGACCCTGCATCTGACCGTTCCCTACCTGAAGGTGAACGGCGGCTCGATCGTCGTCGTCTCCTCTATCAATGGCACGCGGACTTTCACCACACCCGGCGCCACGGCCTATACAGCCACCAAAGCCGGCCAGGTCGCCATGGTTCAGCAACTGGCGCTGGAGCTCGGCAAACACGGCATCCGCGTCAATGCCGTCTGCCCCGGTGCGATCGAAACCAGCATTTCCGCCAACACTACCACGCGTCACCGCGAAAAGACCGAGGTGCCGGTCATCTGGCCGGAAGGCGAAATCCCGATCACCGGCGGCAAGGCAGGATCGAGCGATGATGTGGCTGAAACGATCCTGTTCCTGGCCTCCGATCGTGCCCGGCATATTACCGGTACGCCCGTCTGGATCGACGGCGGACAGGGATTGCTGCGTTAGGGACTTTCCTGGTTAGATTGAACCCTCGGTCGAGGACATAGGATCATAGGTTTCATAGGATTTTTCCTGCCCTACGTGAGAAATGTCAGCCACATATATGGCAGGTAATGAATCTGACATTTTCTACAGGGCGCGCAAAAGTGCCCCTGCATCCTATGTATCCTATGTGGTGTGGGCACCGGAAAGCCTCACGCATATTGCTTGACTTTCAAGCGCGCCTTCAAAATGCGAACGACACGGAATTTCGCTAAAACGGGAAGGTCTTGGCGTTCAGCCATTCAGCCGGGCAGTTTCCAGCGTATAAAGCAATTGCGGACGCTTGACGCCGCGCAGCGCGTAGCGGCCGATGCAGGCGAGAAGGTTGCGCTCTGCTTCGGGGATCGCCGCCTCGAAATCTGACGACATCAGCACGTTAAGATCGACCGAGCGGCAGATCGAGGCGATGCGGCTCACCTCGTTGACCGCCGGCCCGATGACGGTGAAGTCCAGACGATCCTGGCTGCCGATATTGCCGTAGAAGACATCGCCGATATGCAGGCCGATATAGACATCGGTCGTCGGCCGCCGGTTCGCTTCGCGTGCGGCATTCAGCACCGCAAGTTTCTGCCGCAACAGGCGTTCCGCTTTCAGGGCCGCAGAACAGCTTTCCGCCGGCTCCTCGCCCTTGAAGATTGCAAGCACGCCGTCGCCGATCAGCTTCAGAACATTGCCGCCGGCTTCATGGATCGCGGTAATCACCGCCTCGCTATATTCGTTGAGCAGCGGAATGATCTCTTCCGGCGGCGAATTGTCCGAGATCTTCGTGTAGTTCAACAGATCGGAGAACCAGAGCGCTGCCGAAATGCGCTCGGTTTTGCCGCGCGAGATCTTGCCGTCCATCACCTGGCGCGCCGCATCCTCACCGAGATAGACCTCGGCGATCGTGCGAGCGATACGGGCAAGAGCCACGCATTTGATCGCCAGCCCCAGCACCGGCACCAGTTTGCGCAGGATCGCAAGATCCTGGTCGGAAAACCCCTCCGGATGCTTCGTCGAGAAATGCGAAAAGAAGCAATCCATCTCGCCGATCGTGCCGGCCTCGGCAAAGCGATGCGCCATGGCGACGTAATCGGTATGGCCGAGCGCATGGATCTGGTCCAGCATGATGAAGTCGGTGGGATCGCCGAAGCCGATCCTGCGCCGGACCTCTCGATCTCCGCTGGTCCAGAGATGGTAGAAAGCCGAGCGACGCCAGGTTTCCAGCCCCTGGCCCTCACCCGAAGGGCCATATTCGAACTCGCCTTCGTAGTTCGCTTCACTTTCGCTGTCCCAACGGAAGGCACGCCCCTCATGAACCGGATGCAGTGTATCCATCAGCGCCATGGCCCGATCGAGGCGCATGCCCGCATTGCGGCAGGCCTCGCAGAAGCCGGCAAGCAGCTCCGCCTCGGTAGCGCCGTTCAGGCCCTGTTCTGTCACCCATGCTGCGATTGTGCCGACGTCGCTGTGATCCATACCCTCTCCTTACGATCCGCAAGCTGTAACGTGAATCTGCCGCAGATGGAAAGACAATCAACTCGAACAGACTATTGGCTCGTCGGCATATTGTACGGCGTAACGATTTCGACGGCTGAAAATGACACCGGCGCCGTCCGGCTGACAGGGATTGCGCGGGGCGTGACCGCGCGGCCCATAATTACGCGGAAGGCCGAACGCGCATCGGTTCTGAGATCGTGATGCAGCACAAAATCGATCCGCCGTTCAGCCAGCAAAGCGCGGTTGTCGGCATCGAGATCATGCGCCACGAAGACCGAGACCAGCCTGCCGGCAGCCTTGAAAGCCGCAAGCACCGCGCGATTGCCGCCGCCGACCGAATAGACGGCATTGATCGAGGGATCATCGGCAAGGGCCTTGGCAACGAGCGTGCCCGTCGCGGCATCCGTACCATGCCCTTCGCTCACCTCGATAACGCCGATCGACCGATAATGCGCACGGATCACCCGGCGAAAGCCGATCTCCCGCTCTTCCTCGCCCCGGAAGCGTCCGCTCGACAGTGTCACCAGCGCCTTTCCCCCTGATGACCCGAGCAACCGGCCGATGAGATAGGCGGCCGTCTCCCCTGCTGCCCGGTTGTCGGCGCCGGCATAGGCCAGTCGGGCCGAATTCGGAAGGTCGGTGACGAGGGTGACGACCGGGATATCGGCGGCGTCGAGCCTTGCGACGGCTGCGACGACGTCGGGCACATCAGGCGCCTTCAGCACAACGCCATGCGTGCCGCGCAGCCGGATCCGGTCGAGAAGTTGCACCAATTCTGCCACCCGCACCACCTCGGCAAAATGAAACCGGCAGCGAAAGACCGTCGGCAGGAAGGTCGCAACCTCCGCTTCGAAAGCCGCTCGCACCGCCGTGCTGAACCTGTCAGGCGTTTCCATAACGATATCGATCGTGAGCTTGCGACCCGCTACATCGGCACCCGCCTGCTTCTCGAGCTCGGCAATCGCCGCCCTGACCCGCATCTCCGTCTGCCGCCGGACACCCGGCCGGCCGTTCAGCACCCGGTCGACGGTCGCGGTGCTGAGGCCAGCCTGGAAAGCGATGTCCTTGACGAGAAAGCGATGAGCCATACCAACCGTTCTGATGTATTTTTGATGGATTCCTGATCTATATCAGCCCCACCCACAGGGTATAGTCCCTTCATCGGACATGGAGGAGCACCCGATGAAATCAGACAACCAGCAAAAGCTGCGCGCCGACCGCGTCTGGCTGACCGAAGACGCCTGCGACCTCAACGATTTCCGCGCACTCGCCGAAAAGACCACAGTGCTTGCCGACTATCCGACAGCCTCCGCCGTCGAGAAGAACGTGCTGATCTACGACAGCCACGAGGTGATCGAGGCGGCCTCGACCCCGGAAGGCCGCCGCGCCGTTCTCGCCGAAATCTGCGAAGCCTTCGGCATCGGCCCCGGCGTGGTCGTCTTCAAACATGCCTATGAAGACACCGACATCATCGACCGGGCGAGCGCGATCTTCGACGGGATCATCGAGGAGCAGCACCGCACATCGACCGGGGGCGGCGACCATTTCGCCAAGCCCGGCGCCAATGACCGCATCTGGAATTCGCTCGAAAAGCACTGCCTTGCAGATCCCGAGAATTTCGCCCGCTACTACGGCAATGTCATCGTGGCGCTGGCAAGCGAGGCATGGCTTGGCCCGCACTACCAGATGACGGCGCAGGTCAATCGGGTGAACCCCGGCGGTGCCGCACAATCGGCCCACCGCGACTATCACCTCGGCTTCCAGTCCTCCAAGGTGATCGAGCAGTTCCCCGCCCATGTCCATCGCCTGTCGCCGGTGCTGACCCTTCAGGGTGCGGTCGCTCATTGCGACATGCCGCTCGAAAGCGGCCCGACGCTTTTCCTGCCGCACAGCCAGACCTACGAGCCGGGCTACCTCGCGCTCAAGCGCCAGGAATTCAAGGATTATTTCGACCAGAACCATATCCAGCTGCCGCTGGAAAAGGGTGACGTCGTCTTCTTCAATCCCGCCCTCTTCCATGCCGCCGGCACCAATCGCTCGAAGGACATCAAGCGTGTGGCAAACCTCTTACAGGTCTCCTCGGCCTTCGGCCGGGCGATGGAAACCGTCAACCGTGAACGCATGAGCACAACGCTCTTCCCCGCTCTGAAGGCACTGAAGGACAAGCTCTCCGCCGGCGAAATCGCCAATGCCATCGCCTCCTGCGCGGAAGGCTACTCCTTCCCGACCAATCTCGACCGCGACCCGCCGCTCGGCGGACTGGCGCCGAAAACTCAGGCCCAGCTGATGCACGAGGCACTCGGCGAAAACTGGAGCGACGACACCTTTGCCAAAGCTCTTGCAGAACAGGCGGCCAGGAAGCTGAGTTGACGCTCGAACCAACGCTATAGTCATCGCGAAGCCCGTCGCTCCAGCGAGGGGGCATTCGTATGTCATCAGGAGGAAAAGTCATATGAGCGCAGATTACGCCCGCCTCGACGGAAAGATTGCTATCGTCACCGGCGGCACACAAGGCCTCGGCGCCACCATCGCCCGCCTCTTTGCCGAGCGCGACGCCAAAGGCATCGTCATCTGCGGCCGCAACGAAACCAAGGGCAAGGCAAAGGCTGAGGAAATATCGGCGAAGACCGGCGCCAAGATCGTCTATGTCAAGGCCGATCTCGGCAAGGTGGAGGATGCGCAGAATGTCGTCCATGTCTGCGACCAGACCTTCGGCCGCGTCGATGCGCTGGTCAATGCCGCCGCCATCACCGATCGCGGCACCATCCTCGACACCAGTCCGGAGCTCTTCGACGCCATGTTTGCGGTCAATGTCCGCGCGCCCTTCTTCCTCATGCAGGAAACGGTGAAGATCATGCGCCGCGAGAAGATCGAGGGCACCATCGTCAATATCGGCTCCATGTCCGCCAAGGCCGGCCAGCCCTTCATCGCCGCTTATTGCGCTTCCAAGGGCGCCTTGGAAACGCTGACCAAAAACACAGCTTATGCGCTGCTGCGCAATCGCATCCGCGTCAATGGCCTGAATATCGGCTGGATGGCCTCCGAGGGCGAAGACCGCATCCAGAGGGAATTTCACAAGGCCGACGAGGACTGGCTCGCCAAAGCGGCTGCAAGCCAGCCCTTCGGTCGCCTGGTCGACCCGGAAGAAGTCGCTCGTGCCTGCGCCTATCTCTCCTCGGCCGAGTCCGGCCTCATGACCGGCTCCGTCATCTGCTTCGACCAGTCGATCTGGGGCGCTTATGACGGCTCGCCGCATCCGGTCGCAGCCCTCTGAACCCTTACAAGGCCCGGCTCTTTCTGCAGCCGACCTCTGGCACGTTCAACCGTTTACGGCTACGAAGAAGGAACATCGATCTGGGAGGAATCGGGCATGGCCGGAAACGAACTTTATGACATCAAAGACGAGCGTTTCCGCGCGTTGATCGTCGGCAGCGCGGTGCTGGAAGAACTTTACACGGGCTGCCGCTGGGCCGAAGGTCCAGTCTGGTTTTCTGATCTGAACTGCCTCCTATGGAGCGACATTCCGAATGAGCGCCTGATGCGCTGGGTGCCGGATGGAACCGTCTCTGTCTTCCGCTCGCCGTCCAACTACGTCAACGGCAACACCCGCGACCGACAGGGCCGCCTCGTTTCCTGCGAACATGGCGGCCGCCGCGTAACCCGCACTGAGCCGGACGGCCGTATCACTGTGCTTGCCGACAGTTACAATGGCAAACGGCTGAACTCCCCGAACGATGTCGTGGTCAAGTCCGACGGCTCGATCTGGTTCACCGATCCGAGCTACGGCATCATGTCCGACTACGAAGGCCACAAATCTCCGGAAGAGCAGGAAAGCCGCAACGTCTACCGCATCGACGCTGCAACCGGCGACATCGAGGCTGTCGTCACCGACTTCATTCAGCCGAATGGCCTCGCCTTCTCGCCGGACGAACGCCAGCTCTTCATCGCCGATTCCGGCTCCTCCAATCATGACGTGCCGCGCCATATCCGCGTCTTCGATGTCGTTGATGGCCGCAAACTCGCAAACAGCCGCTACTTCTGCTCGATCGACAGCGGCGTGCCGGATGGTTTCCGTTTCGATGTCTCCGGCAACCTTTGGACGAGCGCTGCTGACGGCGTGCACTGCTTCGCCCCCGACGGGACGCTGCTCGGCAAGATCAAGGTACCGCAGACCGTGTCAAACATCACCTTCGGCGGCCCCAAGAAGAACCGTCTCTTCATTACGGCAACGCAATCGCTCTATTCGATCTATACGACGACCAACGGCGCGCAATATCCGTAAGCCTATCCCTTGCGGGCGGCGACCCTCAGCCCCCGCTGAAAAACCTGCTTCATCTCGGCAAACCCGTCAAAGCCGAGATGATGCGCAAAGCGGATGACGCTGGTCTGCGAGACATTGCATCGCTCGGCGATCTTCTGGCTGCTTTCAAAAGCGAAGACATCAGGCCGCTCGGCGGCGAACCTCGCCAGCACATCCAGCCGCTGCGGCAGATCGCGATGGATGGAAACCCAGAATGCCTTGCTGAGAAAGGCATCACCATCCGCCCTCATCGAAACAGTCTGCATTCATCCTTCCCTGCGTTATCGCCCGCGGAGGCCGGAGCCATCATGGCCCCGCCCCCCGAAGGAACTTTAAACCTTGGCTTTATCCGGCCGGCCGTGCAGCGGCTCCTTGCGGTGCCAGTTTTCGAGGATGCGCCCATCCGTGTGCTTCTGTTGCGCCCAGCGGATACCGTTCGAGATGACCTTGTGTACGGTCTTGTCGTGATAGATCGGATAGGTCTCATGGCCGGGGCTGAAGAAGAAGATGCGCCCGCGCCCACGCTGGAAAGTGCAGCCGCTGCGGAACACTTCGCCTCCGGAATACCAGGAGATGAAGACCAGCTCGTCCGGTTGCGGAATGTCGAAGGGCTCGCCGTACATTTCCGAGGCATTGACCTCGAAATAGGGCGGCAGGCCCTCGGCGATCGGATGCGAGGGATTGACCACCCAGACGCGCTCAAGGTCACCTTCAGGCGTCTCGCGCCAGGAGAGATTGGCATTGGTACCCATCAGCCGGCGGAAGAGCTTGGAGTGATGGCCGGAATGCAGGACCAGCAGCCCCATGCCCTTCAGCACCCGCTGCTGCACGCGGTCGATCAGCCCGTCGCTGACCTCTTCATGCGCCATATGTCCCCACCAGAGCAGCACGTCGGTATCGTTGAGCACGGAATCCGGCAGGCCTTCATCCGGATCATCGAGTGTGCCGCGGCGGATCTCGAAATCGGAATGGGCGATGCCGGCGGCGATCGCGCCGTCGATACGGTCGGGATAGATATCCTGGACCTCCTTGTGAACCTGCTCGTGGCGTCCTTCGTTCCAGATCGTGACCTTGATTGTCATGTCGTTCCTCGATGTGTTTCAAGCGGTTGCCGAACGGACAACCCGGCCGGCAGAATCGAACAGATGGCAAGCAGCGCGCTCGGCCGTCAGCGACACGCGATCGCCAGGGCGAATGGTCATATCGCCTTCGGTGCGCACAACGATCGGCTGCTGCTGCGACCCAACCGTCAGATAGGTCTCGACGCCGAGCCGCTCGACGATGACGACCTCCGCCGAAAAATCGCCCTGCCCTTGCGGCGCGAGCTTCAGATGCTCCGGCCGGATGCCGAGCTTCGCTTCGCCCTGCGGCACGGCGCCATTGGCATCCGAGAGATCGATCGCAAGGCCGAGCGGGCTTTCCAAATGCACCTTGCCGGCGTCCCGGCGCGTTGCCGTCATCGGCAGCACGTTCATTTTCGGCGAACCGATGAAGGTCGCGACAAACTCGTTTTCCGGCTGGTGGTAGAGTTCCATCGGTGCGCCCTGCTGGGCGACGACACCCTTGTTGAGAACGACGATCCGGTCGGCCATCGTCATCGCCTCGACCTGGTCGTGCGTGACATAGACGACGGTCGCCTTCAGCTCGCGATGCAGGCGCTGCAGCTCGGCGCGCATCTGCACGCGCAGCGCCGAATCGAGGTTCGACAGCGGCTCGTCGAACAGGATGAGCGACGGCTTCTTGATGATGGCACGGCCGATCGCCACACGCTGGCGCTGGCCGCCGGATAGCGCGCCCGGCTTGCGGCTGAGATAGTCGGTCAGTTGCAGGATTTCGGCGACACCTTCCACCTGCTTCTTGATCTCAGCTTCCGGCACCTTCTTGAGGCTCAGCGAAAAGCCGATATTTTCCGCGACCGTCATATGCGGGTAGAGCGCGTAGGATTGGAATACCATGGCAATGCCGCGCTTGTCCGGCGGCACGTCGTTGATGCGCTGGCCGTTGAGCACCAGATCGCCCTCGTCGATGCCTTCGAGGCCGGCGATCATGCGCAGCAGTGTGGACTTGCCGCAGCCGGACGGACCGACGAAGACGGCAAATTCGCCATCTTCAACTGTGATATCGACGCCCTTGATGACTTCGAGCGCGCCGTAGAATTTGCGAACGTTTCTGAGATTGATCATTCGTTTCTCTTTCTTGATCTCAGCCCTTCACACCGCCCGAGAAAGTCTGGACGAGGAAGCGCCGCGCAAAGCCGAAGGCGACGACGGCAGGCAGCAGGTAAATGAAGGCGAGCGCCGTCAGCAGGCCGTAATCGATCTCGTTGATGCGCAGGAAGGCGCGGAAGAGGCCGAGCGGCAGCGTCTGCAGCTCCGGCGACGACAGGAAGATCAGCGGCAGCAGGAAATCGCCCCAGGCCGACATGAAGGCGAAGAGGCCAGCGGCCGCAAGCCCTGGCATGGCAAGCGGGATCAACACGCGGCGGATGCGTTGCATCATCGTTGCACCATCCATGACGGCCGCCTCCTCATAGTCGCGTGGAAGGCCGTCGAAGAAGGTTTTCATGATCCAGAGCGCCAGCGGCAGCTGCATGGTGGCGAGCACCAGCATGATGCCGAGATAACCGTCGATGAACCCGGTCCACCGCATGATGTCGCGGGCATAACTGCCGAAGATCGGCCTGAGAATCCCGCCTTCCGCATTGTTCAGCGTCAGCAGGAACTTATAGAGCGGTACGACAAGTGCGGTCGGCGGCAGCACGCGGATCAGCAGGATCGCGTAGAGGAAGGGCAGCTTCCACCAGGCGCGCGTGCGTGACAGTGCATAGCCGCCAAGCCCAGCCAGCACCATGACGATAATCGTCGCGCCGCCGACCACGAAGAGCGAGTTGAACAGCCACTTCGCTCCGTCCTCCCTGGTGAAGACGCGCACATAGTTTGCAAGCGTCCATTGCTCAGGCCAACTCAGGAAGAGCTGCGCATTGCCGTCGAAGGAGGCGAGCAGCACCCAGAAGAACGGCACTGCGCAGAAGATCGAGATGATCGACAGCGTTGCATAGGCGATGAGGTCGGAGCGGGTCTTGTTGGCACCTTCGCTCGGGGAGATAGCGGTCATGTCAGACCTCCACTTTCATGGCGCGCACATAGCCGATGCCGAGGATCAGCGAGATGAGGAGCGCGACGACCGCGACCGCAGCGCCGTAGCCGAGCTGGAAGGCCGTGAAGGACTGGTTGTAGATGTAGATGCTGACGACCTCCGTCGCCCCGCCCGGGCCGCCACGCGTCAGCGCGTAGACGAGTCCGAAGACGGCAATGGTGGAGACGGCCGAGATCAGCATGTAGAGCAGGATCGTCGGCATCATCAGCGGCAGGGTGATGCGGCGGAACATCTGCGAGGGTGTCGCACCATCCATGCGCGCCGCCTCGTAGATTTCGGAGGGAATGGTGCTGAGACCGGCCGTCAGCAGGATCATCGCGGTCGCGATACCGCGCCAGGTATTGACGATGATGATCATCGACAGTGGGAAGGCGTTCAGCCAGTCGGCCGGATCAATGCCGAAGAAGGCAACGATGCGCGAGAGCGTCGCATGTTCACCACCGGCGAGCATCGAGATCCACATGAAGCCGGCAACGACCTCGGGTGCGGCATTCGGCAGCAGAATGATCGAGGAGAAGAACTGCCGGAAACGGATCGGCCGGCGCAACGCCATCGCCGAAATCAGCCCGAGCACGAATTGCCCGATGACGGCAGAGCCCATGACGAAGACGAAGGTGACGAACAGCGAATTCCAGAACTTCGCATCATTGACGAGGCGCACATAGTTGCGGATGCCGACGAAGCGCGGCCGCAGCGCCGCAGCCCCCGTCAGCGCCTCGTTGGTAAAGCTTAAATACACGGAATAGAGGGCAGGATAGATCACAAAGGCCAGAAGCAGGACCAGCGACGGCAGCAGAACCAGCAGGAGTTGGCGCTCGGTTCGCTTTTCATGAGAGTTACGGGCCATTGAAGCTCACAACCTTGTCAAACGAAATCGGGAAGACGCGGCGATCGCGCCGCGTCCTCGTGTTGGCGGGAGGAGAATATCAGTGACTCATTTGACCACGTCGTCGCCGAGTGTTTCCTTGACATAGTCGACAAGGATCTTCTGCGCGCCGGCGGCATCGGTTTCCTTGCGGAGCAGAGCTTCGGTAGCGCGCGCGACACCTTCGGCAACCGTACCGAAGCCGGAAGCCTGTTTCAGGAAAACGCCATTTTCGGCGGCGGCATGGATCGGAACGAGTTCCGTCAGTTTCTGGAACTGCGGATCCTTGGCGGCATCCTTGCTGGCCGGGATGTTGCCGATGCGGGCAGCGTATGAGACCTGCGTTGCGACCGAGCCGATTTCCATTAGCGCCTTCTTGGCAAGTTCCACATTGGCGGACTTGGAGTTGACGGCCCACGGAGCAGCGAGGTTGGCAAGCACGTACTGGCCGCCGCTCTGGCCCGGAACGGTCCAGGTGCCGACGATCTTGGTCACGTCAGGGATCGGGTTCTTGCTCTCGCGACCCCAGTCGAAAATGTAGCACCAGGAGCCGCAGGTGGTGGCGGCAAGCTTGCCGGCTGGGAACATCTCATACTTCGGCACCACCCAGGGCTCCGGTCCGAGGAGCGGCTGCACCGGCATCAGGTCCTTGTCGATCAGCGTCTTGTAGACGTTGAAGACATCCTTCACGCCTTCGCCATCCAGATCGAGCTTGCCGTCGGCATCGACGAGCTGCGGCGTCTTGGAACCGACGATCAGGTGCTGGAAACCTTCGTCGAAGGCACCGCTGCCCCAGGATACACCGGCCGGGAAGAGCAGGCCGTAGGAACCGGTCTTCTGCTTGACCTCGGCTGCGCGGTCGAGCAGCTCCTGCCAGGTCTTCGGCTGTTCGGTCGAGATGCCTGCCTTTTCGAGGATGTCCTTGCGATAATAGATTTCCTGAATGCCGAGCATGAACGGCATCACGTAGGTTTCGCCGTCCGGGCTGACGGCAAGCTGTTTGGCGACGTCATAGAGATTGGCGTAACCGTCCCAGGCCTTGAACTCGGTGGAAACGGGCGCGAGGTAGCCGGCTTCGACCATGTCGGCAACAGCAGCCGTCGTCGGGATGGAGAAGAGATCGGGTGCGTTGCCGGCGCCGAGTTCGGTTAGCAGCTTGGTGAGATAGTCCTTGTCCGGCGCTGGATACTCGACCACCTCGACGGTCACGCCATATTTTTTCTCGATCCGCTCGACGGTCGACTTCATGGCGTCGATGCCGGCCTGACCGTGATTGGCGATACGAATTGTTTCAGCATGCCCCAGCGTCGAAACCGCGCTGAGCAGGATGGCGCACAGGCCACCGATAACCGCTTTCTTCAACGGAAGTCCTCCCTTTTTTAGAGCTACGGCGCCCTCCAGCACCGGTGACGAAAATGTACACGTATTCTGAATGCTGACAAGATGATTTTTGAAACCGCAACATCGGCAAATATATAATATTGATTTTATTGTGTTATTTATAACTTGCACCAATCGTGTCGTTTGTGTAATCGTTTGCACAACGATATCAGGGAGGATTTCAATGTCTCAGAAATTGCGCCTCGGCGTCATCGGCGCCGGCTTGAAGGCGGCTGAATATGCTCAGAGCTGGGCGAAGATGCCGGAAATTGAATTCGTGGCACTCGCCGACACGGCGGAAACCTCCCGAAAGCGCCTCATCGACGTCTGCACCGCAGCCGGTGCGCGCGAGCCAAAGAGCTTCGAGGACTATCGCGACATGCTCGCCAAATGCCGCGACGAACTCGACATCATCTATGTCTCGACCCCGCACGCTTCCCATGCCGAGCAGGCGACGGCCGTTGCCGAAGCCGGCCTCGACCTCTTCCTTGAAAAGCCGATGGTAACCACGGTCGCTGAGGCCGAGACGCTGATCGCAGCACAGAAAAAGAGCGGCGTGACAATCGTCACCGCCTTCCAGGGCGGCCTGTCTCCATTGGTCCTCGATACCCGCAAACGCGGGCTGTCAGGCGAATTCGGCGATCTCATCGCCATTTCAGGCATGATCTGGGAAAGCTGGTCTCCCAACTATAACGGCCATTGGAAGCAGCAGCCCGAAATCTCCGGCGGCGGCTTCATGTTCGATACCGGCGCACACATGATGAACACCGTCTGCCTGCTGGCCAATTCCGATTTCGACAGCGTCTCCGCCTATATGAACAACCACGGCAAGAGGGTCGATATCGCCACCGCCGTCTCCGCCCGCCTGAAGAATGGCGCGCTTGCCACGCTGACGGCCGCCGGTGAAGGCCCTCCCGGCTGCGCCTCCTACATCACCTTCTTCTATTCCAAGGCGATCGTGCGCATCGACGCCTGGGGCGGCTGGCGCGAAATCAGCGTCGGGCGCACCAGCGAGCCACGCGAGGAGGCCGAAATCCTCGGCAATCCCATGAAGAATTTCCTCGCCATCCGCGCCGGAACGATGGAAAACTCCGGCTCCGTTGAAATGGGTCTCAGATTCGCTAGGCTCTGGGATGCAATCAAGGAATCGGCAGCAGCCGACGGCACCCCCGTCAGGATTGCCGGATAGGCTTAAGGCAATGAGCGGAACGAACAGACGGCGGATCACCTCGAAGGAACTGGCGAAACTCGCCGGAGTCTCCTCGGCAACGATATCGAGGGCCTTTTCGCCGGGTTCGAGGATCGGCAGCGCCACGCGCGACCGCATCCTCGCCGTTGCCCGCGAATATGGCTACCAGCCGAATGCGATCGCTCGCTCTCTGAACAACCAGCGCTCACGGCTCGTCGCCCTCGTCGTCAATGCCATCGGCAACCCTTGCGAAGCCGAAGAGCAGCAGCTTCTCGTCCACCGCCTGCAGGCCCGCCAGCTCCTGCCGATCCTGCTCTGCTGCGCCGATCATTCCGACCGTCTGCAGCTGATGCGGCTCGCCTCGACCTATCAGGTCGATCACGTCGTCATCTTCTCCGACATGGTATCGATGCAGGATGCGGTCGATATTTTCCACACGACACGGCCGATCATCGTTTCCTTCGAACCGTTGGGAAACGAGGATGTCTCCAATATCCGCATCGATGGTGCCGTCGGCGCAGGCGAGATCATCGACAAGATCGTCGGCGACGGCAAGAAGCGCTTCGCTTATCTCTCCGGCACGAAATCGAGCTGGATCGACAAGCTGCGCCGCAAGTGGTTCGCCGATGCACTTGCCCGCCATGGCCTTGCCTTCGAAGCGGAAGCCTTCGGCGACTATTCCTATGATTCCGGCTTCAAGGAAGCCGTCCTGCTGCTGCACCGGTCCAAGGTCGATGTCATCATCTGCGGCAATGACGTCATGGCGATCGGCGCGCGCGATGCCGCTCGCCGCGTCCTGGGCAAGAATACGCCCGAGGATATCGCCATTGTCGGTCAGGACGGTATCGCCATGGCCGCCTGGGACTGCAACGACCTGACGACGCTGAGCCTTGACCACGTCGCCTTTATGGATGCAGTCGTCGAGGTCATCGAACGCCACGAGGCCGGCAATGAAGGCCCGCACAGCATCACGCTTACCTGCACGCCCCGCTGGGGTTCGACCGCCTGAGGGGCGGCCCATTCATTCGTTTCGAGGAGGAATACCGATGATTATCCGTTCACGCGCCGCTATCGGGCGCCACCTCTCCTCTGCCATCTGCCGGGGAGCCTGAGATGCGTTCTGTCGTCTCCTTGAATGAATCCTGGAGCTTTTACGAGGGCTTTGGTCAGCGGCTGATCGAGGCTTTCGACGGTGCCAACATGGTCCACCTGCCGC
The DNA here is from genome assembly GCF_014195325.1 of Rhizobium sp. BK650. Lineage (GTDB taxonomy): Bacteria > Pseudomonadota > Alphaproteobacteria > Rhizobiales > Rhizobiaceae > Rhizobium. The sequence goes on from NZ_JACIBK010000006.1 coordinate 350,768, forward strand.
ACACGGCGGTCGAGCTGCCTTTCAATTATTTCGACGAGAAGCGCTATCAACGCGCCTTCACCTATCAAAAGGTGCTGCGCTGGCTGCCGGAATTCGAAGGCCGCGAAGTCTCCATCCTTTTCGACGGCGCCATGGCCGACAGTGTCGTCTATCTGAACGGCGAAGAGATCATCGCCCATAGGGACGGCTATACACCCTTCGAGGCCCGCCTCACCAGCAAGCTGATCAAGGGCGACAACTTGATCACGGTCAAGATCGACGGTAGCGAGAACCCTGCCATTCCGCCTTTTGGCGGCCGTATCGACTATCTCACCTATGCCGGCATCTATCGCGACGTATGGCTGAAGGTTACCGACAAAGTCTCGATCCGCAATCTCAAGATCGAGACCCACGACGTAATGTCCGAGATGAAATCGGCAACCGTGCGCGTCGACATCGCCAATCCGCAGAGCCTGACCTATGCGGCGACAGTTACGGCCTCGCTGAAGGATGCGAGCGGCATCGTGCTTGCAAGTGCCGCCAGTGAGACGATCGGCTCTGTGACGACGCTTTCCTTCGGCGGACTGACCGGCATCGAGCTCTGGGACCTTTCGAACCCGGCGCTCTACGAAGTCGTGGTCGATTTCAGAACCGAACATGGTTCGGATAGAGCTGCTGCCCATTTCGGTTTCCGCACCGCCAAATTCACGCCGGAAGGCTTCCTGCTCAACGGCCGCACCGTGAAGCTGCGGGGCCTCAACCGCCATCAGGCCTATCCCTATATCGGTTATGCCGCCGGCCGCTCCGCGCAGGAGCGTGATGCCGATATCATGAAGAAGGTGCTGAAGTGCAATATCGTGCGCACCTCGCACTATCCGCAGTCGAAATGGTTCCTCGATCAGTGCGACCGCATCGGCCTGCTCGTCTTCGAGGAAATTCCCGGCTGGCAGCATATCGGTGATCTCGACTGGCAACAGGAGTCCATCGAGAATGTTCGCCGCATGATCGAGCGCGACTGGAATCATCCCTCGATCATCATCTGGGGCGTGCGCATCAACGAGTCGCTCGACAGCCACGATTTCTACACCGCAACCAATCGCCTGGCCCACGAGCTCGATTCCACCCGACAGACCGGCGGTGTTCGCTACCTGACCGAAAGCGAGCTTCTGGAAGACGTCTACACGATGAACGACTTCATCCTCGGCAACGAGGAGCTGCCGGGCGCCAACCGCCCGCGCACCGCACTTCGCAGCCAGCAGGAAAATACCGGCCTGTCTTACAAGGTCCCCTACATCATCACCGAATTCAACGGTCACATGCATCCGACCAAGATGTACGATGCCGAACAGCGCCAGGCCGAGCATGTACGCCGCCATCTGGAAGTGCTGAACGCCGCCTATGGCGATCCGGATATTTCGGGTGCGATCGGCTGGTGCATGTTCGACTACAACACCCACAAGGACTTCGGCTCCGGCGACCGCATCTGCTACCACGGGGTGATGGACATGTTCCGCGAGCCGAAATTCGCGGGCTATGTCTATGCCAGCCAGTGCGACCCCTCCGACGAAATCATCATGAAGCCGGTCACCTTCTGGGCGCGGGGCGAGCGGAGCATCGGCGGCGTGCTGCCGCTGATCATCCTCACCAATTGCGATGAGGTGGAGCTGAAATACGGCTCGGTCACGAAGCGCATCGGCCCGGACCGCGAAAACTACTCGCACCTGCCGCACCCACCCGTCGTGCTCGATCACCGCCATTTTACCCAGGACGAACTCGGCCGCTGGGGTCTGGAATGGATCGATGGCGAGTTCACCGGCTTCGTCAACGGCGAGCCGGTCGCCAAGCTGACGCTCGCGGCTGATCCGCTGCCGACCACACTGGAAGTCGTGCCCGACAGCACTACACTGAAGGCTCGCGAACGCGATACGACCCGCATCGTCATCCGCGCACTCGACCAGCGCGGCCAGCGCCTGCCGTTCCTCAACGATGTCATTACGCTGACAGTCAAGGGTCCTGCCAAGATCGTCGGCCCGGCGGGTGTATCGCTGCAGGGCGGCACGGCCGGCTTCTGGCTGGAGGCGACAGGCCTCACCGGAGAAATTACCGTCGAAGCAACCTCAGCCCGCTTTGGCCCAGTGACGATCTCGGTTGCAGCCGTCTGACGTGCGGCTTAAGCGATCCTGAGCTGGCTGGACGGATCGAAGAACACCGCCTTATCGAGATTGAAGGCAAGGCAAGTGTTCTGGCCGGGCAGGATACCGGCATCGGCGCCGAGGCGCGCCACGACCGACTTGCCGCCGAGCTTGGTGACGGCAAACGTGTCGGAACCCGCCGGTTCTACGACCTCGATGGCGCAATCGCCATGCACGACCGACTTCGCCTTGCGATCAGCCCCGTCAATGTCCGTCAGCGCTTCAGGGCGAATGCCGAAGATGACCTGCTTGCCGGCATAACCAGTAAGGCTGTTATTGCCTGAATTGACCGGCAACTTCAGCGGTTCACCATTCGGTCGCTCCAGCGACACCTGCAGTCCGCCGGCGCCGTTTTCGACAGTCGCATTGAGCAGGTTCATGGCAGGTGAACCCATGAAGTCGGCAACGAAGACATTGGCCGGGCTGTTGTAGATTTCGGCCGGCGTGCCGAACTGCTGCAGCACGCCATCCTTCAGCACGGCGATTTTCGTCGCCAGCGTCATCGCCTCGATCTGGTCGTGGGTGACATAAACGATCGTCGTTCCCATGCGCTGGTGCAGGCGCTTGATTTCCGTGCGCATGTCGACACGCAGCTTCGCGTCGAGGTTCGAGAGCGGCTCGTCGAACAGGAAGACCTGCGGATTGCGCACCAGCGCGCGGCCCATCGCCACGCGCTGACGCTGACCGCCGGATAGTTGCGAGGGCTTGCGATCCAGCAGATGGCCGATCTGCAGCATGTCGGAGACCTGCTTGATTGCCTTTTCCCGCTCTTCCTTCGGCACGCCGCGGATTTCCATCCCGAAGGCGATGTTGCCGGCAACTGTCATGTTCGGATAGAGCGCATAGCTCTGGAACACCATGGCGATATCGCGCTTGGACGGGTGCAGATTATTGATGGCGCGGCCATCGATGCGGATCTCGCCTGAGGTGATCGCTTCAAGACCGGCGATCGTATTCAGCAACGTGGACTTGCCGCAGCCGGACGGACCAACCAGCACCAGGAAGCCGCCCTTTTCGAGTTCCAGATCGATCCCCTTGAGAATATCGACAGCGCCGAAGCGCTTTTTGAGACCGGAAATTTCAAGGAAAGCCATGGATCACCCTTTGACGGCGCCCGCCATCAGACCGCGCACGAAATAGCGGCCGGCGAGGATATAGACGATGAGTGTAGGAACGGCCGCGATCATCGCCGCAGCCATGTTGACATTGTATTCGACCACGCCGGTCGAAGTGTTGACGACGTTATTGAGGGCCACCGTCATCGGCATGGAATCGCCGGTGCCGGCGTAGGCCGAGGCGAAAAGGAAGTCGTTCCAGATATTGGTGAACTGGTAGATGACCGTCACCACGATGATCGGCAGCGAATTCGGCAGCATGATGCGGCGGAAGATCTGGAAGAAGCTCGCGCCATCGACCTGCGCGGCCTTCACGAGCTCCGTCGGAAAGGCCTCATAGAAATTGCGGAAGAACAGCGTCGTGAAGCCGAGGCCGTAAACCACGTGCACGAAGACGAGGTTCACAGTCGGATTGCCGAAGCCGAAGCTGAAACCCGTTGCATTCTGCAGCGTCGTGCCGAAACGACCGAGCGATCCGAGAATGGTCGCCATCGGCAGCAGCACCGACTGGAACGGGATGAAGCAGGCAAAGAGCATCAGGCCGAAGACCAGCGTATGGCCGGGGAATCGCCATTTGGTCAGTACATAGCCGTTGAGGGCGCCGAGAATGGTCGAGATCGCCACCGCCGGCACGACCATCTTGATCGAATTCCAGAAATAGCCCTTGATGCCGGCGCAGGTAAGGCCGACGCAGGCCTCGCCCCAGGCCTTGAACCAGGCATCGAAAGTCGGCGCCTGCGGCAGCGCCAGCATATTGCCGTTCTGGATCTCGTCCATAGTCTTGAACGAGGTCGTGAGCATGACGAAGAGCGGCATCAGGTAAAGAACCGCAAAGATCAGCAGCAGGCCGTAGATGATGACGCGGCCGATCCAGCGACCGCTATTGCCGTCCCGCGAGGCAGTGATCTCGGAAGATGTAATGCTGCTCATCGCGCCTTCTCCCTGAGTTCGGAATAGAGATAGGGAACGATGATTGCCGAGATGGTCATCAGCATGATGATGGCGCTTGCGGAGCCGACCGCCATCTCATTCCGCTTGAATGTATATTCATACATGAAGTTGGACGGTAGCCAGGCCGAGCCGCCGGGGCCGCCCGAGGTCAACGCCACGACGAGGTCGTAGGACTTGATTGCCATATGCGCGAGCACGATAAAGGCCGACAGGAAGATCGGCCGCAGCATCGGAATGACGATCCGCCGGTACATCTGGAAGGGCGACGCTCCATCGATCTGCGCCGCCTTCATGATCTCGCCGTCGATACCGCGCAGGCCTGCCAGAAACATCGCCATGACGAAACCCGAGGCCTGCCAGACCCCGGCTATAACGACGGTATAGATGACGAAGTCCTTGTTCTTGATCCAATCGAAATGGAAGCTCGTCCAGCCAAAGTGATGCAGCGTCTGCTCCAGCCCAAGGCCGGGATCGAGGAACCACTTCCAGGCAACGCCGGTCACGATGAAGGACAACGCCATCGGATAGAGGAAGATCGGCCGCAATATGCCTTCGCCGCGGATTTTCTGGTCGAGAAGGATCGCCAGCAGCAGACCGAGCCCCAGGCAGATGAAGACATAAAGGAAACCGAAGATCCCCATATTGGTGATCGACGTATACCACGAGGACGGCGGATCGCTCTCGAAAGTCCAGCGCCAGAGCCGCTCGTAAGCGCGCGTGCCCGTCAGCACATAGGACGGAAAAGTCTTGGAATTGGTGAAGGAGAGATAGGCTGTCCAGACGATGAAGCCATAGACGAAGATGACTGTGATGAGGAAACTCGGCGCCAGGACGATCTTGGGCAACGCATCCTGCAGTCGGCCGCGAATGGACATGCGGCTTGAAGACTTCGAGGTCAGGACCGGGTCCGTGGTCGCAACTGTGGTCATGTAATCATCTCCTCCCCGCACCGCAGGGGCTGCGGCTTCCCCGCAAGAGTGCGGGAAAGCCTTGCTCGATGGAATATTAACGGGCGTCGTCGATGGCCGTGACGAGCTGGGTCACAGCTTCGTCGGAGGTCTTGATCTGACCGTGGACGAACTTCGAGATAACGTCTTTATAGGCGTTGGCGATAGCCGGCGGAGCACCATAGCCCTGTGCCAGCGAGCCGAACAGCGTGCCGCCTGCATTGGCAGCCTTCAGGTCGGCGATACCCTTCTTGCCGCAAGCGTCGAAATCCTTATCCGAAACGTCGGTACGGGCCGGAACCGAACCCTTGACGACGTTGAAGGCGGACTGGAAGCTCTTCGACAGCGTTGCCTTGGCGAGTGCCACCTGAGCGGCCTTGCGGTCGTCAGGAACGTTAAACATGCCGAACATGTCGGAGTTGTAGATCACGCTGCCATCGGTGCCCGGGAAGCGATAGCACAGGAAGTCGGTATTCGGCTTCTTCTTGGCGGCAACGAATTCGCCCTTCGCCCAGTCACCCATCACCTGCACGAGAGCATCGCCCTTAATCACCATGGCGGTCGCCAGGTTCCAGTCGCGGCCCGAGAAATTCGGGTCTACATACTTGATGATCTTGGCGAGGTTATCGAACGACTTCTTCATCGTATCGGACTTCAGCGATGCCTCGTCGAGGTCGTTCATCGCCTTCTTGTAGAATTCCGGACCGCCGGTCGACAGCACGATGGAGTCGAACATCGTGGCTTCCTGCCAGTTCTGACCGCCGAGTGCGAGCGGGGTGACGCCTGCTGCCTTTGCCTTGTCGAGCAGGGCGATCAGGTCCTCGAAGGTCTTCGGCTCCTTGCCGCCGATCTTGTCCATGACGGACTTGTTGATCCATAGCCAGTTGACGGAGTGAACGTTGACGGGTGCTGCGACCCACTTGCCGTCATAGACGGAGAACTTCTGCAGTGCTGCCGGAACGGCCTTGTCCCAGCCTTCTTTCTTCGCCGTCTCCGTCAGGTCGCCCATGACGCCTGCCTGAGCGTAGTCGAGCACGGTATAGCCGAGCATCTGCGAAGCGGTCGGATAGGTGCCGGCCGCAACCATTGCCTTCAGCGCCGTCATGGCAGCATCACCGCCACCGCCAGCCACCGGCACGTCCTTCCAGGCAAAACCTTCCTTGGCAAGGTCCTGCTTCAGCACGTTGAGCGCCGCGGCTTCACCGCCCGACGTCCACCAGTGAAGCATCTGAACTTCCTTGACGTCGGCCGCATGGGCGCTGCCGAAACCAGCCATCATCACGACAGCAAGAGCTGCCGAGCTCAAAAACTTGCGCATGAATATCCTCCCGTTCGTGAGTGGCGGCGAGACCCTCCTCAGCCGCCCCGATGTCTCCCGCCACAAAGGCAATCAACATCGCACCGCACCTCCCAGTACGGTCGACAATTTAAAACGTTATAAACAGCGGCACGTCAAGTCTTTACTCGGCCCCCGAGAAAAGTATGATTTATACGATCTTTATTGATTTCATTGCAGTTTCCAAGCTTGCTTAATAAGTCGTAAAAATTTAAATCGTTTGCATTTGATCGATTGCATGCCGGTTTCATCATGTTATGGTAGCCGCGATCCCCGGCACGGAATGTCCTCAGTGACTGAATCGCCTCAACTGCAACGCGGTGAAAATCCGGATGGCACGCAAAAGCGTGGCAAGCCGACATTGCGCACCATCGCGACGTTGACCGGTCTTGCGGTAACGACCGTCTCCCGTGCACTCAGCGACGCACCGCAAATATCGATCGAGACGCGCGAACGCGTCCACCGCATCGCCCGCGAGATCGGCTATCTGCCGGACCGGGCGGCCCAGCGCTTGAAGACGGGTCGCACCAATGTCATCAGCATCCTTCTCGATCCGCACCAGGAAGTGGTCGGCTTCGGCACCGCCATCATGTACGGCATCGCCAAAGCGCTGAAGGAAACCTCCTACCACCTCGTCGTCGCCCCGAATTTCCTGTCGACGACGGACCTCGAAGCGGCGGAATATATCGTCCGCAACAATTTCGCCGACGGCCTGATCTTCACGCGGACAGAGCCTTTCGACGCGCGGGTACGGATGCTGCAGGAAGTCGGCTTTCCCTTCGTATCGCATGGTCGCACGGAGTTTTCGACGCCGCATCCTTACGTCGATTACGACAATTACGCCTTCGCCTATGAAGCTACCCGGCGGCTGATCGCCAAGGGCAGGAAGAGAGTCACCGTCATCATGCCGCCGAAGCGGCTGACCTTCAGCCAGCACCTTCTCCATGGCTTTATGACCGCCGTCCGCGAGGCCGGTGTCGCCTACGAAATATCGGAAGCGGTCACGCTCGATTCACCAGCCAATGACCTCAGGGGTTTCTTCCGCACCCGCGCGGCTGCACCCGACGTTCCCGACGGCTTTGTCTGCCCGGGTGAAGTTTCTGCGCTGGCACTCGTCAGCGCCATGAGCGATGCCGGCCTCGTGCTCGCTGAGGACTATGATATCGTCGCCAAGGAGACATCACATCTCCTGACGCACCTGCAGCCGAAGATCGAAACCATCTATGAAGATCTGGTCGAGGCGGGAGAACATCTCGGCCATATGCTGCTTCAGCGTATCAACAATCAGACAGCGGAAAACCAGAGCCTGCTGCTGCCGCCGCAGATCAATTTTCCGGTCGCCTAAGCCGCGTTACGGCCATCTATCGGCTTTTCGCGGAAAGCGAAGACTTCGACCGGCTCCCCAAGCCCGCGCAAAGGAAAAGTGCCGAGATTTTCCATCTCTTCCGTGCAGGTCGCCATCTCAACGAAAGCGCGAGATAAAAGCACCGGCCGCTTGACCTCCTTGGTTAAGGTTTCAAGCCGCGAAGCGACATTGACCGCAGGGCCGATGACCGTGAAGTCCAGCCGACGGCGCGAACCGATATTGCCATACATGACGTCGCCGACGTGGACGCCAACGCCGTAGCGTAAGGGATCACGGCCGAGGCGCAGATGCTGCTCATTCAGTTTCGCCATCGCCTCCTGCCCCTCGCGGATCGCCGTCAGCAGATCATGGCAGGCCGAAGGCTTCGATAGCGGGAAGATGGCGAGCAATCCGTCGCCCATGAACTTCAGGATTTCGCCGCCGTGCCGTTCGATCGGATCGGACATGGCATCGAAATAATCGTTGAGCAGATGAATGACGTCATCACGCGGCCAGAGGTCGGAGATCGCCGTGAAATCGCGCAGGTCGCAGATCATGATCGCCGCGCCGACGGTCGTGCCGCTGCCGCGGGTAATGACGCCGGAGAGAATCTGTTCGCTTGCATGCGGCCCCACATAGGTCTGCAACAGCGTACGCGCCATGATGTTCTTCAGCCGGATTTCACTGACCAGCGTCAGGGCGGGCAGAAGATCGCCCAGGAAATCCACGTGTTCGCTTGTAAAACCACCTGGCCGCTTGGTCGAGAAGGTGACGACGTGTCGCTTTTCGAACGTGTGATCGATCGGCCAAGCGATATATTCGGAGTAACCGTCGTCGCGCAATTCCTGGTAGAAGGGATAGTCGTCAGCTTCCCACAAATCCTCCAGGTTTTTCCGCACCTCATTGGCTCCGCTATGGATCTCGTTGACCGGGCTGTTGAGGAATTGCGGCGTGGTCTCCACCCCGTAGGCAAAGGTGTCGATCTTTGCCTCTTCCATGCCTTCTAACCACAGGATGCGGGCGCCAATCCATTGCGGATGGTTCGTACGGAAATGCAAGCTCGACCGGTTCACCGGCACGCCGGCTGCCAGCAGCCGCTTGCACATCTCCACCAAGATATTGTCGATGAAACGCTCGTTGCGGGTCTCGTTGATCAGCCAATCAAGAATCCGGCGCCTGCGGATTGGCCAGACGCCTTCGGCAGCTTCGCTTGCCGGATCAGTCGCTTCGAAAGAGGACCTCATAAAAAACTCCCGCTACGCCACATTCAACGAATACACCCGGCTGAATGTGGGCGATAGCGGACCGAATGATAAGAGGCTTAAGAGGCTTCGCAAAGATAAATCTCAGAAATCCCAGTCTTCGTCTTCGGTCGCCACCGCCTTGCCGATGACGTAGGAGGAGCCGGAGCCCGAGAAGAAGTCATGGTTCTCATCGGCATTCGGCGAAAGCGCAGACAGGATCGCCGGATTGACTTTGCAAGCGTCTGCCGGGAACAGCGCCTCATAGCCGAGGTTCATCAGCGCCTTGTTGGCGTTGTAATGCAGGAACTTCTTGACGTCCTCAGTCAGCCCGACGCCGTCATAGAGCGCTTCGGTATATTTCGCTTCGTTGTCATAGAGTTCGAGCAGCAGGTCGAAGGCAAAGTCCTTGATCTCCTGCCGGCGCTCCTCGGAAAGCCTTTCAAGTCCGCGCTGGAACTTGTAACCGATATAATAGCCGTGCACGGCCTCGTCTCTGATAATGAGGCGGATCATGTCGGCCGTGTTGGTGAGCTTGGCGCGGCTCGACCAGTACATCGGCAGATAGAAGCCGGAATAGAAGAGGAAGCTTTCAAGGAAGACGCTCGCCACTTTCTTCTTCAGGGGATCGCTGGACGCATAGTGCTCCATGATCAGCGCCGCTTTGCGCTGCAGGAATTCGTTCTCTTCCGACCAACGATAGGCATCGTCGACATCGGGTGTCAGGCAGAGCGTCGAGAAGATCGAGGAATAGGAGCGAGCATGCACCGCTTCCATGAAGGAGATGTTAGAGAGCACCGCCTCCTCATGCGGCGTGACCGCATCCGCCATCAGCTTGACGGAACCGACCCCGTTCTGGATCGTATCGAGCAGCGTCAGCCCGGTGAAGACACGGATCGTCAGCTGCTGCTCGGCCGGCGTCAGCGTCCCCCACGAAGGAATGTCGTTCGACAGCGGCACCTTTTCCGGCAGCCAGAAATTTCCGGTCAACCGGTTCCAGACTTCGAGATCCTTGTCGTCCTCGATGCGGTTCCAGTTGATGGCACGCACGCGGCTGACCGGCTTGAATTGCATGTTCATCATTATCTCCGGTAGTTAGAGCGTACAAGACACGCAGCCCTGCACCTCGGTGCCGGACAGCGCCATCTGGCGAAGGCGGACGTAGTAGATCGTCTTGATGCCCTTCTTCCAGGCATAGATCTGGGCGCGGTTGATGTCGCGCGTCGTTGCGGTGTCGCGGAAGAACAGCGTCAGCGACAGGCCCTGGTCGACATGCTGGGTCGCGGCCGCATAAGTGTCGATGATCTTTTCCGGGCCAATCTCGTAGGCATCCTCATAATAATCGAGATTGTCGTTCGTCATGAACGGCGCCGGATAATAGACGCGGCCGATCTTGCCTTCCTTGCGGATCTCGATCTTCGAGACGATCGGATGGATCGAGGAGGTCGAGTGGTTGATGTAGGAAATGGAGCCCGTCGGCGGCACCGCCTGCAGGTTCTGGTTATAGAGGCCGGAGACCATCACGACCTTTTTCAATTCAAGCCAGTCTTCCTGCGTCGGGATATGAATGCCGGCATCGGTAAACAGCGCCTGCACCTTCTCGGTCGCCGGCTTCCACTCCTTCTCGGTATATTTGTCGAAATAGTCACCCGAGGCATATTTCGAATTCTCGAAGCCCTTGAAGCTTGCGCCACGTTCGACCGCCAGACGATTGGAAGCGCGCAGTGCGTGATAGGTCACCGTGTAGAAATAGATATTGGTGAAATCGATGCCTTCTTCGGAACCATAGTGGATGTGCTGGCGGGCGAGGTATCCATGCAGGTTCATCTGGCCGAGGCCGATCGCGTGGCTATCGTCATTGCCCTTCTCGATCGACGGAACCGAGGAGATATGGCTCATGTCGGAAACGGCCGTCAGCGCGCGGATCGAGGTCTCGATCGTCTTGCCGAAATCGGATGAATCCATCGCCATGGCAATGTTGAGCGAGCCGAGATTACAGGAAATATCCTTGCCCATCGTCTTGTAGGAAAGGTCGTCGTTGAACTCGCTCGCTTCACTGACCTGCAGGATTTCCGAGCAGAGGTTGCTCATGCTGATGCGCCCGGCAATCGGGTTTGCCCGGTTCACCGTATCTTCGAACATGATGTAGGGATAACCGCTCTCGAACTGGATTTCGGCAATCACCTGGAAGAATTCGCGCGCCTTGATCTTCTTCTTGGTGATGCGGGCATCCGCCACCATCTCGCGATACTTTTCCGTTACGGAGATTTCGGTGAAGGGCACGCCATAGACCCGCTCCACGTCATAGGGCGAGAAGAGGTACATATCCTCATTGTTCCTGGCGAGTTCGAAAGTGATATCAGGCACGACGACGCCGAGCGACAGCGTCTTGATGCGGATCTTCTCGTCGGCATTTTCGCGCTTGGTATCGAGGAAGCGCATGATATCGGGGTGATGCGCGTTGAGATAGACCGCGCCGGCGCCCTGCCGCGCACCAAGCTGGTTGGCGTAGGAGAACGAGTCTTCCAGCAGCTTCATGACGGGGATGATGCCGGAAGACTGGTTTTCGATCTGCTTGATCGGGGCACCCGCCTCGCGGATGTTCGTCAGCGACAGCGCCACGCCACCGCCGCGTTTGGAGAGCTGCAGCGCCGAATTGATGGAGCGGCCGATCGATTCCATATTGTCTTCCACACGCAGCAGGAAGCAGGAGACGAGTTCGCCGCGCTGCTTCTTGCCGGCATTGAGGAAGGTCGGCGTTGCCGGCTGGAAACGGCCGGAGATGATCTCTTCCATCAGATCGCGTGCGAGCTGTTCATTGCCTCTGGCAAGCGCGAGCGCCACCATGCAGATACGGTCTTCGTAGCGCTCTAGGTAGCGCTTTCCGTCGAAGGTCTTCAGCGTGTAGCTGGTGTAATATTTGAAGGCGCCGAGGAAGGTCGGGAAACGGAACTTCTTGGCATAGGCTTCGTCGAACAGGTCGCGGACGAAATTGAAGGAATATTGGTCGAGTACTTCCTGCTCATAATAGCCTTCGGTCACCAGATAATCGAGCTTTTCCCTGAGATTATGAAAGAACACCGTGTTCTGGTTCACATGCTGCAGGAAATATTGCTTGGCGGCCATGCGGTCCTTGTCGAGCTGAATTTTGCCCTCATCGTCATAGAGGTTCAGCATCGCGTTCAGCGCGTGATAGTCCAGCGCTTCCACGGCCTTTAGCGGTTTTGCGCCCGCATCCCGCGTCAGATTTGTCCCCGTGTCCAAAATCGTCCCATCCCGTCTTTGACATTGGCGACATCCTCGGCAGTCCCCAGGAGCTCGAACCGGTAGAGGTAAGGCACCTGGCACTTCTGCGAGATCACGTCGCCGGCAAGCCCGTAGGTCTTACCGAAATTGCTGTTGCCCGCCGCAATCACGCCGCGGATGTTGGAGCGGTTTTCCGCATCGTTGAGGAAACGGATCACCTGCTTAGGCACGGCCCCTTTTCCGCCGTCACCGCAATAGGTGGGCGAGATCAGCACATAGGGTTCGCGGATGTGGATGTCTTCAGCGCCGAGAGGAATGCGCGCCGCGCGCAGTCCCAGCCTCTCGACGAAACGATGGGTATTCTCGGACCGACTGGAATAGTAGACGATCAGGCCCACCGCTGTTCTCCAATCAGGAGAGGGCGCTGATCATGTCGGGACGGAAACCCGCCCAATGCTGTTCGCCGGCCACGACGACCGGGACCTGCATGTAGCCCATGCCGCGCACGCGATCGAGCGCGTCGGCATCCGCGGAAATATCGATGATTTCGTAGTCTACGCCCAGGCGGTCGAGGGCGCGGTAAGTAGCGGTGCACTGAACGCAGGCAGGCTTGCTGTAAACGGTAACGCTCATCATGTTCCTCGTGATATCAATGAATTTCAGACGCGGTACTGTCATCGGGCGCCTTGCGGCGTCCGGGGCAACGCTTGATGATGGTCTTGCAGAGTTGGCGTTTTACACGCCGAACATTCGTCCCTGCTGAAGCTGCGCGGGTGGCGGTTTTGATGCTCTCGACATGACTTCAAACCCCGACATGTTCATGCGGAAATTCCGGGGCAGCGCAACAGGTGCGGATCCGATCCGCCTGACATGCACGCGACCTTCCGGACACCCCGCCCGTGGACGTTTTGTTCAAGGCAGGTCTCCTGGCTTACGGGTCGAAACAACCTGCCCCCAGCCTTCCCAAGGCATCATGCCTCAGTGACCTGAAATCGGACAGTCGCTCGCCGCTTACAGTTGCGGGGGCAGCTCCGGCTTTGCTGCGCCTTCATGGCGAAACGCACCGTATTCCCATCTTAGCCCCTAATCCTTGCGAATCAGAGGAACCTTGAACGCTATATGTAGTAGCCCAATGAGCCGGAACGATCAACGACTTGTTGTGCCTCCCGTTGCGTGAGGTACTAGATAAAGGTCTGATCATGGTTAACGGTGGATTAATCAAGCTCGATCCGATGTCGTTGGGGATTAAGGATAGCCGAACTCTTGTCGGCCCTCCGTTTTTCCTATCGCCGAATCGGCCCAGCTGCCCGAAGTGCCTTCGCCGCGGCAACAATGTTGACCAGCGCCGGACGCACCTCTTCCCATTTGTGCGTTTTCAATCCGCAATCCGGATTGATCCAGAGCTGCCACTCGGTCAATCGCTCGCGCGCGCCAGCATCGAGCGAAACAGGACCGCTCTGCCAGCCATAGGCAGCGGGAACGGCTCCGACCATAACGGCTGTGTCGAGCACATGGTCGTAAAGCGAGAAATCATTGGAGGGGATGACGTCGATCCCCTTCAGCTCCGGATCAACAGACCCGAAGATCGACGATGCGGCAAGCAAGCACCTGCCACATCCAATCGTCAAGATGACATAAAGAAATTTTTATATCTTTATCCGCAACAGACGGAGGGCATTCATCGTCACCAGCACGGTCGCGCCCGTATCCGCAAGGATAGCCGGCCAAAGACCGGTAATGCCGGCGATAGTGGTAACGAGAAACACGGCCTTCAGCCCGAGAGCCATGGTGATGTTCTGGAAGATATTGCGCATGGTCCGTTTCGAAAGGTCGATCATGCGCGCCACATCGCCAACACGCCCGTGCAGCACCGCCGCATCCGCAGTTTCGAGCGCCACATCCGTGCCGCCGCCCATGGCGATGCCGACGTCGGCAGCAGCAAGAGCCGGCGCGTCGTTGATACCGTCGCCGACTTTGGCAACGAAAAGACCTTCGCGCTTCAATTCGCCGACGATGCGCTGCTTGTCCTGCGGCAGCAATTCGCCGCGCCAGTCGATGCCGAGATCGCCGGCGACGGCAGCTGCCGTGCGCTTGTTGTCGCCGGTCAGCATGATAGCGCGAACGCCTGCAGCCTTAAGCGTCGCGAGACCGCTTTTCGCATCCTCGCGTGGCTCATCGCGCATGGCAATCAAACCGGCAGCAACGCCATCAACAAGCAACACCGAGACGCTCTTTCCCGCGCCATTCAGCGCGGCAATCTGTTCATCCTGTTCAGTATTCAAGGCGTCCCTCTCCCGCGCAGCCGGAGGCGATAGCAGATCGAGCGTCTCGCCACCCACGTTGCCCGTCATGCCCTTGCCCGGCAGCGCCTCGACCTCGAAAGCCGGCGGCACTGGCGCGCCATCGGCTTTGGCGCGGTCGAGAATGGCAAGCGCCAGCGGATGGCTGGAGCCCTGTTCCAGCACCGCGGCGCGCGACAACACCTGCGCCTCCGAGCGCCCGTAGGAAACGATGTCCGTCACCTGCGGCTTGCCTTCCGTCAGCGTGCCTGTCTTGTCGAAGGCAACGGCCGTCACGTTGCGGAGCGATTCCAGGACCGCTCCGCCCTTCATCAGCAACCCGTGGCGTGCGCCGGCCGAAAGCGAGGCAGCAATCGCAGCCGGCGTGGAAATGACGAGCGCGCAGGGGCAGCCGATCAACAGGATCGCAAGGCCCTTGTAGATCCATTCGCCCCACGCCGCGCCCGCCAGCAGCGGCGGCAGGATCGCCACCAGAGCCGCCACGACGACAACGCCAGGTGTGTAATAACGCGAGAACCTGTCGATAAAGCGCTCCGTCGGCGCCTTGGATTCCTGCGCCTCCTCCACCAGCTTGACGACGCGGGCAATCGTATTGTCCTCGGCAGCGGCCGTCACGCGAACGCGCAATGCCGCATCGCCATTGACCGTACCGGCAAAGACGGTCTCGCCGGCACCCTTGCGTACTGGCGTGCTTTCGCCCGTCACCGGCGCTTCGTCGATGGCACTTTCACCGGACACGATTGTGCCGTCCGCAGAAATCCGGTCTCCCGGCCGCACGAGAATGATCGAGCCGACGGCAAGCGTTTCGGCTGGCACTTCGTTCACTTCGCCGACGGTTTCAAGCAGCGCATTCTTCGGCACCAGCGCCGTCAGCGACTGGATGCTGGCGCGCGCCTTGCCAGCGGCAACGCCTTCCAGCAGCTCACCGACGAGGAACAGGAAGACGACCGTCGCCGCCTCTTCGCCGGCATTGATGATGACGGCACCGACGGCCGCAATCGTCATCAGCATTTCAATGGAAAAGGGAATGCCGGCAAGCGCCGCCATAGTGGCGCGCTTGGCGATCGGAACTAACCCGACCAGCATGGCAATGACGAATGCATGGGAGGCGATCGACGGGACCAGATGACCCACCACATAGGCCGCCGCCAATGCCGCACCGGAAAGGATCGTCAACCGGCCCTTCTTGCTCTGCCACCACGGACCGGTCATCGGCCCATGATCATGGCCGTGCAGTCCTTCGATTTCCTCGGCACCATGCGAATGCCCATGACGGGAATGATCATGACTCGCATGATCGTGATCATGGCCTTCATCGGAGTGGTCATGATGCTCGTGCCCGGCATGATCATGCTGATCGTGGTCGTGATGATCGTGCGCATCGTCATGATCCTTATGCGCGTGATCGTGAGTACCTTTAGGTTTCTGAGCAGGCGCCTTACCCTTGAGTGGAGCGACGGAATAACCGAGGCCAGTTACCTTCTTCTCGATCGCCGTCAGATCGCTGCTGCCATCATGGCGCACTGTCATCGTGCCCGCCGTCACCGAGACGGAGACGTCCTCGACACCGTCCATACGCCTGACTGCGGTATCGATTTTCGTTGCGCAAGCGGCGCAATCCATGCCGCCAACCCTGTACCGCACCTGCGCTGCTTCGCTCATCAAGTAAATCCTTGCTTGTAGGCAGCACTCTTCCTACATCCTCTAGCGACTAGAGGTGCAAGAGGAAAATCATGAGAAAGATCACTATCGGCGAAGCCGCCCGTCAGAGCGGCGTCAAGGTGCCGACGATCCGCTACTATGAAGACATCGGCCTGCTTGCCAAACCCAGCCGCAGCGAGGGAAATCAGCGCTCCTATGAGCCGGCACATCTTAAGCGCCTCGCCTTCATCCGCCACGCGCGCGAACTCGGCTTCGAGATAGAAGCAATCCGCACGCTGCTTCACCTGCAGGACGATCCGCATCAGTCCTGCGCTTCCGCCGATGCCATTGCCAAGGCCCGCCTCATAGAAGTCGAACAGCGTATCCGCAGCTTGAAAGCGCTGAAAGCGGAACTGGAGCAGATGGTCGAGAGCTGCTGCCACGGCCGCGTCGATCAATGCCGGGTCATCGAAGTGCTCGCCGACCACGGCAAGTGCCTGCATCCGCGTCACTGACACTTGCGCTTGAGTTTTACCCGCTTCAAGAAGACGCAATGGAAAAGAAGACGATTGCGATCATCGGCGGCGGTCCCGCAGGCTTGTCAGCGGCCGAAATATTATCGGAAGGCGGCCATGCCGTCGCTGTCTATGACGCGATGCCGACCTTCGCCCGCAAGTTTCTGCTCGCCGGCAAGTCGGGCCTCAACATCACGCATTCGGAAGAGTACGACCGGTTCGCCACTCGCTTCAACGACGCCAATGTCAGTCTCCGCCCGGCCCTCGATGCCTTCACTCCGGCCGATATCCGCACCTGGGCGGCCGGACTCGGCACAGAAACCTTCGTCGGCTCGTCCGGCCGCGTCTTCCCCAATGTCATGAAGGCGTCGCCGCTTCTGCGCGCCTGGCTCGCCCGGCTGGAAGCCCGCGGCGTCAGCTTCTTTACACGCCATCGCTGGACCGGCTTCGAGGACGGCGGACATAGTTTCGAAACGCCGGACGGGCGCAAAACCATTTCCTGCGATGCCACATTGCTCGCGCTTGGCGGCGCCAGCTACCCCCGGCTCGGCTCCGATGCGGCCTGGGTGCCGACGCTTGTCGATCGCGGTATTACAATCGCTCCATTCCAGCCCGCCAATTGCGGTTTCGACGTCGCCTGGAGCGATCTCTTCCGCGAACGCTTTGCCGGCGAGCCTGTGAAATCCGCCACGGCAACCTCCTCCGCGGGCACATTTCCCGGTGAATTCGTCATCACCAGCCACGGCATAGAGGGAAGCCTTGTTTATGCGCATGCTGCCGCCCTGCGCGATCGTATGCTCGGCGAAGGCACGGCATTCTTGAGCCTTGATCTCGCCCCCGGCCGCACGCTGGATCGCCTTGCCCGCGACCTTGCCCGGCAGGATACGAAATCGAGTTTCTCCAACCGGCTGCGCAAAGGCGCCGGCCTCGACGGCGTGAAAGCCGCATTGCTACGCGAACTGACGCTGGAGGCCGACCGCAACGATCCGCAAAAGCTCGCCGCTGCCATCAAAGCACTGCGGGTCCCGCTTTTGCGCCCGCGTCCGGTCGCCGAGGCCATCTCGTCAGCCGGCGGCATCGCCTGGAATGAGATTGATGAACACTACATGCTGAAACATCTCCCCGGCATCTTCGCCGCCGGAGAGATGCTGGATTGGGAAGCGCCGACCGGCGGCTACCTGCTCACAGCCTGTTTCGCCACGGGCCGTGCCGCGGCGAGAGGCATCGAAAGCTGGCTCAGCCTCGAGTGAAGGCAAAAGTCGGCATGCGGATTGAGGAAGTGGATTTCGAACGTGTGGCCGCCGACCGGCCAGGGTCGCGCACCAGCTGATGGAGCGGCATGAGCAGCGGGGCCCACTGTCTCAGAAATGCGACACTCGCCATCCGACAAATTCGATCCATGCAATCCACCGCCATGCCGGTCCGATTGCAAAGACGCTGCATTTAAATCAGAATGTGCGCAAGTTCCGTGGGAGGAGCCTTCATGCACGAACAATCCGCTCATGCGGAACATGTCTATACGTGCGCCCAGCAACACTCGGCTGCGGCCAGTTCGCCGATTGTGGCTTCATGGCGCCGTTGCATGACCATGTATCAGCTTGCGCCAGAAGAAAAACGCGCGCCACTGCGTCTCACGGACCAGGAATTCCGCCTTGCGCGCGAGGAATCCGAACAATTGATGACGGATGCCCGCGAGGAACTCGATCGGCTTTTCACGACGGTCGGTAAGGCCGGCTGCTGTCTGCTGTTGACGGATCGTAACGGCATAGCGCTGGAGCGCCGCGGTGCTGTCGGCAATGACAAGGAATTCCACGATCTAGGCCTCTGGATAGGCTCAGTCTGGACCGAAGCGAGTATCGGTACCAACGGCATCGGCACAGCCCTTGCCGATGGGCGTTCCGTCGCCGTCTTTCGCGACCAGCACTTCTTCTGCTCCAACATCAAGCTGAGCTGCACCACCGCGCCGATCCGCGATCACCGTGGGAACCTCGCTGCCGCCCTCGACATCTCCACCTGCCGCGATGACGTCAACGAGATGACGCTCACCATTCTCTCGCAAGCCGTGCGGGATGCCGCGATGCGCATCGAACTCAATCTGTTCCGTTCCGCTTTCGCCGGCGCCCGCTTCGTCATGGTCCCGGCCGGTGCCAATTCCGTCAATGCATTGCTGGCCGTCGACCGCCATGACCTCGTTCTCGGCGCCACGCGCGCCGCTCGCCTAGCCCTCAAGCTTGACGACAGCCATATTGCCGCCGGCATCCCCGCCTCCGATGCGCTGCATGAAGGCCGGGTCTCGCAGGAAGAAGAAATGGCGGAGGCGGAAAAGGCCGCTCTCCTGCGGGCGCTGTCCCGCACCCATGGCAATGTCTCCCAGGCTGCCACAGCCCTTGGCATTAGCCGCGCCACGCTGCACCGAAAGATGAAGAAGCTCGACCTGCACTGACGCGGGACGATAGGTTCGATCACCATGTCGTAGCGGTGCGGGAACCTGTCGCAGCTCTGCGACACTGTGCACTGCGGTATTGGTGAGCTCCCCTATCCCCCCGGGCAAAAGCGACACAGAGTCCCCCCACTGGTTCATTCCGGAACCTGATCATCAAGGGAGGATGACATGCTTCATCAAAAAATCGTCGAATCGCCGTTCAAGCTGAAATACGGCAACTATATCGGCGGCGAGTGGCGCGACCCGATCGGCGGCAAATATTTCGACAACGTCACGCCCGTCACAGGCGGTAAGCTCTGCGAAATCCCGCGCTCCGATGAAAAGGATATCAACGCAGCACTCGATGCCGCCCATGCCGCCAAGGAAAAATGGGGCCGCACCTCCACCACCGAGCGCGCCAACATCCTCATGAAGATCGCCCAGCGCATGGAAGACAAGCTGGAGCTTCTGGCCCAGGCCGAAACCTGGGACAACGGCAAGCCGATCCGCGAAACCATGGCCGCCGATATCCCGCTCGCCATCGACCACTTCCGCTATTTCGCCTCCTGCATCCGTGCCCAGGAAGGGACTATCGGCGAAATCGACCACGATACCGTCGCCTATCACTTCCATGAACCGCTCGGCGTCGTCGGCCAGATCATTCCCTGGAACTTCCCGATCCTGATGGCTGCCTGGAAGCTGGCACCGGCTCTTGCCGCCGGCAACTGCGTCGTTATCAAACCGGCCGAACAGACACCCGCCTCCCTGCTTCTCTGGGCAGAAATCGCCGGCGATCTCCTGCCGCCCGGCGTGCTCAACATTGTCAATGGCTTTGGTCTCGAAGCCGGCAAGCCGCTCGCATCCAGCCCGCGCATTGCCAAGATCGCCTTTACCGGCGAGACGACGACAGGCCGCCTCATCATGCAATATGCCAGCCAGAGCCTCATTCCGGTCACGCTGGAACTCGGCGGCAAGTCGCCCAACATCTTCTTTGCCGATGTGGCGGCTGAAGACGACGATTACTTCGACAAGGCGCTCGAAGGCTTCGCTATGTTCGCGCTGAACCAAGGCGAAGTCTGCACCTGCCCCAGCCGCGCTCTCATCCAGGAGTCGATCTATGACCGCTTCATGGAACGGGCCGTCAAACGCGTCGAAGCCATCAAGCAGGGCAACCCGCTCGACCCGGCAACGATGATCGGCGCTCAGGCCTCCACCGAACAGATGGAAAAGATCCTCGCCTACCTCGACATCGGCAAACAGGAAGGCGCGCAGGTGCTTGCCGGCGGTTCGCGCAGCGATCTGGGCGGCGAATTGTCTGAGGGCTATTACATCAAGCCGACCATCTTCAAGGGCCACAATAAGATGCGTGTGTTCCAGGAAGAAATTTTCGGCCCGGTCGTCTCGGTCACCACCTTCAAGGATGAGAAGGAAGCGCTCGAAATCGCCAATGACACGCTCTATGGCCTTGGAGCCGGTGTCTGGACCCGCGACGCCAACCGGGCCTATCGCTTCGGCCGGGAAATCCAGGCCGGCCGCGTCTGGACCAATTGCTATCACGCCTATCCGGCCCACGCGGCCTTTGGTGGCTACAAGCAATCCGGCATCGGCCGTGAAACGCACAAGATGATGCTCGACCACTACCAGCAGACAAAGAACATGCTGGTCAGCTACAGCCCGAAGAAGCTCGGCTTCTTCTGAGAGGCGATCAATCGTGCTACTATCGAGCCTCCTCCCTTTACGGGGAGGAGGTATTGTCTTGGAGGAGGCAATCATGGAACAGACGATCAATCGCGAACCACGCGTGCTCGCCACCGATGCAGCGCTCGACCTCATCAAAGAAATCCAGAGGGATTATCCTGATATCCTCTTCCACCAGTCCGGCGGCTGCTGCGACGGCTCCTCTCCCATGTGCTATCCCACGGACGATTTCATCGTCGGCGACCAGGATGTGAAGCTCGGGGAGATCGGCGGCGTGCCCGTCTATATCAGCGCCAGCCAATTCGAGGCCTGGAAGCACACGCAGCTCATCATCGATGTCGTGCCTGGCCGAGGAGGCATGTTTTCGCTCGATAACGGCCGCGAGAAGCGTTTCCTCACCCGTTCGCGCCTGTTCGGTGGCGGCGAGGCTTGTGCCATTCCCGATGTCAGGGTGCGAGCGACGACCTGATCGGCCGCTCCTGTAGTATTCCCTTATTACCCGCGATCCGCGATCCTTTGTTAAAGTCCATCTGTTGGTTTTTACGGGAGGAAGAAATGCCAGCGAGCAAGATCCTGATGATCACAGGCGATTTCACTGAAGATTACGAAACCATGGTACCGTTCCAGACGCTGCTTGCCTGCGGCTATACGGTCCATGCCGTTTGCCCCGGCAAGACTGCCGGCCAGACGGTCGCTACCGCCATACATGATTTCGAAGGCGACCAGACCTATTCCGAAAAGCGCGGCCATAATTTCGCGCTGAATGCCACTTTCGAAAGCGTGCGCGCCGAAGATTACGACGCGCTCGTCATTCCCGGCGGCCGCGCACCGGAATATCTGCGCCTCAATCCCGATGTCATCAAGGCTGTGAGGCATTTCTTCGATGCCAATAAGCCGGTTGCAGCAATCTGCCACGGCGCCCAGCTTCTGGCGGCTGCAGGCGTCCTGAAGGACCGCACCTGCTCGGCCTACCCCGCCTGCCGCCCGGAAGTGGAACTGGCTGGCGCCACCTACGCCGACATCGCCATCACCGATGCGGTTTCCGATGGCAATCTCGTCACTGCACCAGCCTGGCCGGCCCATCCCTCGTGGCTGCGCCAGTTCATGACGGTGCTCGATGCGGCAACGGTTCTGGAGACCAACGCCGCCTGAGCGGGCTAGAGCGTCGGGGGGGGGGGGGGGGGGGGGGGGGGGCGGGGGGGGGGGGGGGGGGGGGGGGGGGGGGGGCGTCCATGCGTGTCATCTCCAGCTTAAATCTTCCGGCCGAATATAAAGCGCTCCGGTTTCGCCGCAAGCACCTTGCAGCTCAAGGATAACAA
>NZ_JACIBK010000007.1 GCF_014195325.1 Rhizobium sp. BK650
GACGTGACCGGCATCGTGACGCTTCCGGAAGGCACGGAAATGGTCATGCCTGGCGACAACGTCACGGTTGACGTCGAGCTGATCGTTCCGATCGCGATGGAAGAAAAGCTTCGCTTCGCTATCCGCGAAGGCGGCCGCACCGTCGGTGCTGGCATCGTTGCCGCTATCGTCGAGTAATTCCTTCGGCGGCTCCGCCGGAGCGGCCGATTCGATGACATTATTATGATGCAAGCGGCGCAAGCCGCTTGCTTATTACACAGAAATGTTGCAAATGGCGCGCGAGCGCGATTTGCGTACCGCTTTGGATGACGAAGCGGCGACTACAACAAACAATAAGGTGGGCTAATAGGCCCTGAAGACTGGATAGGGATGCCGAAGGCGCCCTCTCGATCTTTGAAACCGGTGGTCCGCCTTAGGAAGAAAGAACAACCCGTGTCTTTTTCGAAGATACGTGGAAAACAAACACAAGGATAACGTCGAATGAACGGCCAAAATATCCGCATTCGCCTGAAGGCGTTCGATCACCGGATTCTCGATGCTTCCACGCGCGAGATCGTGTCGACGGCGAAGCGCACCGGTGCAAGCGTCCGGGGCCCCGTTCCGCTTCCGACCCGCATCGAGAAGTTTACGGTCAACCGGTCCCCGCACATCGACAAGAAGAGCCGCGAACAGTTCGAGATGCGCACGCATAAGCGCCTGCTCGACATCGTAGACCCGACCCCGCAGACGGTAGACGCGCTGATGAAGCTCGATCTCGCCGCCGGTGTCGATGTTGAGATCAAGCTCTGAGCTTGCTCGAGCTGAGTTGGAAGGATTGAACCGATGCGTTCAGGTGTGATTGCACAGAAGGTGGGAATGACCCGCGTCTACAACGACGCCGGCGAGCATGTCCCGGTAACGGTACTGCGTTTGGATGGCTGCCAGGTCGTGGCCCAGCGCACCGTAGAAAAGAACGGCTATACCGCGCTTCAGCTCGGTGCTGGCCAGGCCAAGGTGAAGAACACCTCCAAGGCCATGCGCGGCAACTTCGCCGTCGCAAACGTTGAGCCGAAGGCCAAGCTGCAGGAATTCCGTGTTTCGGAAGACAACCTGCTCGATATTGGCACCGAGCTCAAGGCTGGTCACTTTGCTGCTGGGCAGCTCGTCGATGTCACCGGCACGACGATCGGTAAGGGCTTTGCCGGCGCCATGAAGCGCCACGGCTTCGGCGGTCTGCGCGCTACGCACGGTGTGTCCGTTTCGCACCGCTCGCATGGCTCGACGGGTTCGCGCCAGGATCCGGGCAAGGTTTTCAAGAACAAAAAGATGGCTGGTCACATGGGCCAGACGCGCGTGACGACGCAGAACCTTGAAGTGGTTTCGACCGACGAAGATCGCGGTCTGATCCTCATCAAGGGCGCAGTACCCGGTTCCAAGGGTGCCTGGATCATCGTGCGCGACGCCGTCAAGTCGGCAGCGAAGTAAGGGAGCCAGACCAATGGAATTGAACGTCAAGACCCTCGAGGGCAAAGACGCTGGGAAGGTTTCCCTTTCTGACGCTATTTTCGGCCTTGAGCCCCGCGAAGACATTCTCGCCCGCGTCATCCGCTGGCAGCTTGCCAAGAAGCAGCAGGGCACCCATCAGGCAAAGGGCCGCGCCGATGTCGCGCGCACCGGCGCCAAGATGTACAAGCAGAAGGGTACGGGCCGCGCTCGCCACCATTCGGCTCGTGCTCCGCAGTTCCGCGGCGGTGGTAAGGCTCATGGCCCGGTTGCTCGCAGCCACGAACACGACCTTCCGAAGAAGGTTCGCGCTCTCGGCCTGCGTCACGCGCTCTCTGCCAAGATCAAGGCTGACGACGTCATCGTCATCGACGACCTCGTCGCCAAGGAAGCAAAGACCAAGGCTCTTGCCGGTGTATTCGCATCGCTTGGCCTGACCAACGCCCTCTTCATTGGCGGCGCTGAGCTCGACGGCAACTTCAAGCTCGCTGCCCAGAACATCCCGAACATCGATGTTCTGCCGATCCAGGGCATCAATGTTTACGACATCGTCCGCCGCGGCAAGCTCGTGCTTTCCAAGGCTGCCGTTGAAGCGCTAGAGGAGCGATTCAAGTGACCGATCTTCGCCACTACGATGTGATCGTTTCTCCGGCGATCACCGAAAAGTCCACGCTGGTATCGGAAAACAACCAGGTTGTTTTCAATGTCGCCAAGAAGGCGACGAAGCCGGAAATCAAGGCTGCAGTCGAGGCGCTCTTCGGCGTCAAGGTTACGGCCGTCAACACCCTGCTGCGCAAGGGCAAGACCCGTCGTTTTCGCGGTTTTGTCGGCAAGCAGCAGGACGTGAAGAAGGCTGTCGTGACGCTGGCTGAAGGCCAGACGATCGACGTCTCCACCGGTCTCTGAGGTATAAAAAGATGGCATTGAAAACTTTCAATCCGACGACCCCGAGCCAGCGTCAGCTGGTCATCGTTGATCGCTCCTCGCTCTATAAGGGCAAGCCGGTTAAGGCGCTGACCGAAGGTCTGAACAAGAGCGGCGGCCGTAACAACCTTGGCCGCATCACTGCCCGCTTCATCGGCGGCGGTCACAAGCGCAGCTACCGTCTGGTAGACTTCAAGCGTCGCAAGTTCGACGTTGAAGGCACTGTCGAGCGTATCGAATACGACCCGAACCGTACGGCTTTCATCGCGCTCATCAGCTATGCCGATGGCGAACAGGCCTATATCATCGCTCCGCAGCGTCTTGCTGCCGGCGACAAGGTCATCGCTTCCGACAAGGCTGTCGACGTCAAGCCCGGCAACACGATGCCGCTGCAGTACATTCCGGTCGGCTCCATCATCCACAATGTGGAAATGAAGCCGGGCAAGGGCGGCCAGATCGCTCGCTCCGCCGGTTCCTACGCACAGCTCGTCGGCCGCGACCAGGGCATGGCGATCCTTCGCCTGAACTCTGGCGAACAGCGCCTCGTAAACGGCATCTGCCTTGCCTCGATCGGTGCCGTTTCCAACCCCGATCACGCCAACATCAACGACGGCAAGGCCGGTCGTACCGTTTGGCGCGGCAAGCGTCCACATAACCGCGGTGTTGTCATGAACCCTGTCGACCACCCGCACGGCGGTGGTGAAGGCCGTACCTCTGGTGGTCGCCATCCGGTGACCCCGTGGGGCAAGCCGACCAAGGGCAAGCGCACCCGGTCGAACAAGTCGACCGACAAGTTCATTATGCGTTCGCGTCATCAGCGCAAGAAGTAAGAGAGGAAGTCCTCAATGGCTCGTTCAGTATGGAAAGGTCCGTTTGTTGACGGCTATCTTCTCAAGAAGGCTGAGAAGGTTCGTGAAGGCGGACGTGCAGAAGTAATCAAGATCTGGAGCCGTCGCTCCACGATCCTGCCGCAGTTCGTCGGTCTCACCTTCGGCGTCTATAACGGCAGCAAGCATGTTCCGGTCAGCGTCAACGAAGACATGGTCGGCCACAAATTCGGTGAATTCTCTCCGACCCGTACCTATTACGGTCACGGCGCGGACAAGAAGGCAAAGAGGAAGTAACAATGGGCAAGGCAAAAGCCGAACGCCGGCTGAAGGACAATGAGGCGCAAGCAGTCGCCCGTACGCTCCGCGTCAGCCCACAGAAGCTCAACCTGGTTGCCGCGGCTATCCGCGGCAAGAAGGTCGATCGTGCACTCGCTGAGCTGGAGTTCTCCCGCAAGCGCATCGCAGGCGCCGTCAAGAAGACGCTCGAATCTGCGATCGCCAACGCCGAGAACAACCATGACCTCGACGTCGACGCTCTCGTCGTCGCTGAGGCCTATGTCGGCAAGTCGATCGTCATGAAGCGCTTCCACGCTCGTGGCCGCGGCCGCGCATCGCGTATCGAACGTCCGTTCGCTCACCTGACGATCGTCGTTCGTGAAGTGCAGGCACAAGAGGAGGCCGCATAATGGGTCAGAAAATCAATCCGATTGGTTTCCGTCTTGGCATCAACCGTACCTGGGATAGCCGCTGGTTTGCGGACAATGCCGAATACGGACAGCTCCTGCACGAAGACCTGAAGATGCGGAAGTTCGTCATGAGCGAGCTGAAGCAGGCTGGTATCGCAAAGGTGGTCATCGAGCGTCCGCACAAGAAGTGCCGCGTCACGATCCACTCGGCCCGTCCGGGCCTGATCATCGGCCGCAAGGGCGCCGACATCGACAAGCTCCGCAAGAAGCTGTCGGATATGACGAACTCCGAAACGCACCTCAACATCGTTGAAGTGCGCAAGCCGGAAATCGACGCAACGCTCGTTGCTCAGTCGATCGCCCAGCAGCTCGAGCGCCGCGTGGCTTTCCGCCGCGCCATGAAGCGCGCCGTTCAGTCTGCGATGCGTCTTGGCGCCGAAGGCATCAAGATCACCTGCGCCGGCCGTCTCGGCGGCGCTGAAATCGCTCGTACGGAATGGTATCGCGAAGGCCGCGTTCCGCTGCACACCCTGCGCGCTGACATCGACTACGGTACGGCTGAAGCCGAAACTGCATTCGGTATTTGCGGCATCAAGGTCTGGATCTTCAAGGGCGAAATCCTTGAGCACGATCCGATGGCTTCCGAACGCCGCGCGCTGGAAGGCGACGCACAGGGCCCGGCAAGCCGCGAACGCGACCGTGGCGATCGTCGCCGCGAACGCGACAACGCGTAATTAGCGCTGGCGAAAGATAAGCTCGGAGAAGTTAGAAAATGTTGCAGCCAAAGCGTACTAAGTATCGCAAGCAGTTCAAGGGCCGCATCAAGGGCGTAGCCAAAGGCGGTTCTGACCTGGCCTTCGGTGAATTCGGCCTGAAGGCTCAGGAGCCGAACCGCGTTAACGCACGTGAGATCGAAGCGGCTCGCCGCGCGATCACGCGTTACATGAAGCGCGCCGGCCGTGTTTGGATCCGCGTGTTCCCGGATGTTCCGGTAACCGCAAAGCCTACCGAAGTCCGTATGGGTAAGGGTAAGGGCTCCGTGGAATACTGGGCATGCAAGGTCAAGCCCGGTCGTATGATGTTCGAGATCGACGGTGTTTCCGAGGAAATCGCGCGTGAAGCGCTTCGCCTCGGCTCGGCCAAGCTCTCGGTCAAGACGCGCTTCGTTCAGCGCATCGCAGAGTAAGGAGAAGGCACGATGAAAGCCGAAGAAGTACGCGGCCTCACGGCCGACCAGCTCAAGGACAAGCTTGCCGACCTGAAGAAGGAGCAGTTCAACCTGCGCTTCCAGAAGGCAACCGGCCAGCTCGAGAAGTCCTCGCGCATCAACGAAGTCCGCAAGGACATCGCACGCGTCAAAACCATTGCCCGCCAGAAGGCGGCAGAAGCAAAGGCTTAAAGGAAGAAAAATATGCCGAAGCGCATTCTGCAGGGCGTCGTGGTTGGTGACAAGAACGAGAAGACTGTCGTAGTTCGCGTTGAGCGTCGTTTCGCTCATCCGCTGCTGCAGAAAACCGTTCGTCGCTCCAAGAAGTACAAGGCCCACGACGAAAACAACCAGTACAAGATCGGCGATGTCGTCTCCATCGAGGAGTGCGCACCGATCTCCAAGGACAAGCGCTGGACGGTCGTTTCCGCCCAGGTGAAGTAAGAATTTTGCGCGAGGCCTTGCGTCTCGCGGAAATTTCTGTATGAAGCAGCGTCGGAACGCTCGAATGCCGGGCGTTCTTTTGCTTTGAGCGCACGGAAGGTCCCGTTTGGGAAACCACCCTGGCAACGATCTACCCCGCGCTATTCAAGCTATTGCCGTGTTTTCGCTGTCCTTGTGACGAGCGGCCGGCAGACAATTTTCATAAGCCGGAAGAGGGGGCTTTGCCCAACCATTCCGGTAAGAACAAGAAGGCGACCTGATATGATTCAGATGCAAACAAACCTCGACGTGGCGGATAATTCCGGCGCACGTCGTGTCATGTGCATCAAGGTGCTGGGCGGCTCGAAGCGCAAGTATGCCTCGATCGGCGACGTCATCGTCGTTTCGATCAAGGAAGCTATTCCGCGCGGCCGTGTGAAGAAGGGTGACGTGATGAAGGCGGTTGTCGTTCGCACCGCCAAGGACATCCGTCGTCCGGATGGCTCCGTCATCCGCTTCGACACCAACGCAGCAGTCCTCATCGACAACAAGAAAGAGCCGATCGGCACCCGTATCTTCGGACCGGTTCCGCGCGAACTTCGCGCAAAGAACCACATGAAGATCATCTCGCTGGCTCCCGAAGTACTGTAAGGAGCGAGAACGATGCAGAAGATTCGTAAGGGCGACAAGGTCGTCATGCTCGCAGGCAAGGACAAGGGCCGCACTGGCGAAGTGCTCCAGGTTCTGCCGAAGGAAGATCGCGCCGTCGTTCGCGGCGTCAACGTCGTAAAGCGCCACCAGCGCCAGACGCAGACTCAGGAAGCCGGTATCATTTCCAAGGAAGCTCCGGTTCACCTGTCCAACGTCGCAATCGTCGACAAGGACGGCAAGCCGACCCGCGTCGGTTTCAAGGTTGTTGACGGCAAGAAGGTCCGCGTGGCCAAGCGTTCGGGAGATGTGATCGATGGCTGAGGCAAAGTACGAGCCGCGGCTCAAGAAGGAATATGTTGAGCGGATCCGTAAAGCGCTGCAGGAGAAGTACTCCTACGCCAACGAGATGATGATCCCGAAGCTCGACAAGATCGTTATCAACATGGGTGTGGGCGAAGCCACGGCTGACTCGAAGAAGCCGACCGTCGCTGCTGCCGATCTGGCTGCCATCGCTGGTCAGAAGCCGGTAATCACCCGTGCGCGCAACTCCATCGCAGGCTTCAAAGTCCGCGAAAACATGCCGATCGGCGCGAAGGTCACCCTGCGCGGCGCCCGCATGTATGAGTTCCTGGATCGCCTGGTCAACATCGCGCTCCCGCGCGTTCGCGACTTCCGCGGCCTGAACCCGAAGAGCTTTGACGGCCGTGGCAATTTCGCCATGGGCATCAAGGAGCACATTGTGTTCCCTGAGATCAACTACGACAAGGTTGATCAGATGTGGGGCATGGACATCATCGTTTGCACGACGGCCAAGACCGACGACGAAGCTCGCACGCTCCTCACGGAGTTCAGCTTCCCGTTCCGTCAGTAACCGTAACGACGAGCGTAGAAAAGGAACCTGACATGGCGAAGACAAGCGCAGTTGAAAAGAACAAGCGCCGCCGTAATACGGTCGCAAACCAGGCCGCCAAGCGCGCTGCCCTGAAGGCGATCATCATGAACCAGGCTCTTCCGATCGAAGAGCGGTTCAAGGCCTCGATCAAGCTGGCATCCCTGCCGCGCGACGGATCGAAGACCCGCATTCGCAACCGTTGCGAAGTGTCCGGTCGTCCGCGCGCTTACTACCGCAAACTGCGCATGTCGCGTATCGCGCTGCGCGAACTGGGCAATCTCGGCAAGGTGCCGGGCATCGTCAAGTCGAGCTGGTAAGGAGCAGGTTAGATGACAATGACTGATCCGTTGGGCGATATGCTCACCCGCATCCGCAATGGTGCTTCGCGTCGCAAGTCGTCGGTTTCGACGCCTGCCTCCAAGCTCCGTGCGCGTGTTCTCGATGTGCTCCAGGCCGAAGGCTACATCCGCGGCTACTCCGTCGTCGATTTCGGCAACGGCAAGTCCGAGCTCAACATCGAACTCAAGTACTATGAAGGCGCATCGGTGATCCGCGAGATCGGCCGTGTGTCCAAGCCGGGCCGCCGGGTTTATGTCTCGGTCAAGTCCATTCCGCAGGTCGCGAACGGCCTCGGCATCACCATCCTTTCGACTCCGAAGGGCGTGATGGCCGATCACCAAGCTCGCGAACAGAACGTTGGTGGCGAGGTTCTCTGCTCGGTCTTCTAAGACAGGGCAGGGGTCTCCATAGCGAACAGACAGGATAGAAACATGTCTCGTATCGGTAAGAAGCCCGTTCAGGTGCCTGCTGGGATCACGGCTACGGTCGATGGCCAGAAGGTTTCCGCTAAGGGCCCGAAGGGCGAGCTGTTTTTCGTCGCGAATGATGAAATCAGCGTCAAGCTCGAAAACAACGCGGTCGTCGTAACGCCGCTCTCCCAGACGAAGGAAGCTCGGTCGAAGTGGGGCATGTCCCGCACGATGATCGAAAACATCTTCAAGGGCGTCAAGGACGGCTACGAGCGCAAGCTCGAAATCAACGGCGTTGGTTACCGTGCCGCCATGCAGGGCAAGAACCTGCAGCTGGCTCTCGGTTTCAGCCACGACGTGGTTTATGAGCCGCCGCAGGGCATTACGATCGCTGTGCCGAAGCCGACGGAAATCGTCGTTACCGGTATCAACAAGCAGCAGGTCGGCCAGGTCGCCGCCGAGATTCGCGAATACCGCGGTCCGGAGCCCTATAAGGGCAAGGGCGTCAAGTATGCCGAAGAGCGGATTGTCCGCAAAGAAGGCAAGAAGAAGTAAGGATCACGCGAAATGGCTAGCAGGAAAGAAGCACTTGCACGTCGTGCCAACCGCGTGCGCCGTCATCTCAAGTCGGTGGCCAATGGTCGTCCGCGCCTGTCGGTTCATCGCTCGTCGAAGAACATCTACGCACAGATCATCGACGATGTTGCCGGCAAGACGCTTGCCGCTGCATCGACCCTCGACAAGGATCTGCGCGGTTCTCTGAAGACCGGTGCCGATACCGCTGCAGCTGCCCTCGTCGGCAAGCTGGTTGCAGAGCGCGCCTCGAAGGCTGGCGTCAAGGAGGTCGTTTTCGACCGTGGCGCCTTCATCTACCACGGCCGCATCAAGGCCTTGGCAGAAGCAGCCCGCGAAGGCGGTCTGACCTTCTAATCAGTTTCCGGCCGAAGCTTTCGGAAAGCCTCGGCCGGATTTCACCGGACCGCAGATCGTTCCCTTTGGGAAGCCGATGCGGTCCTCGTTTTGTTTGCCGATTGCACCCGGAAAAGAAAAAGGAAGAGGACAATGGCACAGGAAAGAAGGCCGCAGCGGGAAGACCGCCAGAGCCGTGAAGAGCGCGATAGCGAATTCGTCGACAAG
Source organism: Rhizobium sp. BK650 (assembly GCF_014195325.1). Classification (GTDB taxonomy): domain Bacteria; phylum Pseudomonadota; class Alphaproteobacteria; order Rhizobiales; family Rhizobiaceae; genus Rhizobium. The sequence continues at coordinate 8,982 of NZ_JACIBK010000007.1, forward strand.
CTGGTCGCGATCAACCGCGTCGCAAAGGTCGTCAAGGGCGGCCGTCGCTTCGGTTTCGCCGCTCTCGTCGTCGTTGGCGACCAGAAGGGCCGTGTAGGCTTCGGCCATGGCAAGGCACGCGAAGTGCCGGAAGCCATCCGCAAGGCGACCGAAAGCGCAAAGCGCGACATGATCTTCGTACCGCTGCGTGACGGTCGTACGCTGCATCACGACGTTCATGGCCGCCATGGCGCCGGGAAGGTTCTGCTGCGCTCGGCCAAGGTTGGTACCGGTATCATTGCCGGCGGTCCGATGCGTGCCGTTTTCGAAACGCTCGGCATGCACGACGTCGTCGCCAAGTCGACCGGTTCGTCGAACCCCTACAACATGGTTCGCGCGACCTTCGACGCTCTGAAGCACCAGGTTCACCCGAAGGACATCGCAGCACAGCGCGGCATCAAGTATGCTACGCTCCAGGCTCGCCGTGCCGCTTCTGGCAACGCCTCTGAAGAATAAGAGGAGCTGACCAATGGCCAAGGCTACCAAGAAGGCTGAAGCGAAAACTGTAACGATCGAACAGATCGGCAGCCCGATTCGCCGTCCGGACGTCCAGCAGCGCACGCTGATCGGTCTCGGACTGAACAAGATGCACCGTCGCCGCACGCTGGAAGATACTCCGGCCGTTCGTGGCATGATCCGTGCAGTCCAGCATCTCGTTCGCGTTGTCGACGAGAAGTGAGACCGGAGTAACGATCATGAAACTCAATGAAATCAAGGATAACGAAGGCTCTACCCACAGCCGCAAGCGCCTCGGCCGCGGTATCGGCTCGGGCTCCGGCAAGACCGGCGGTCGCGGTGTAAAGGGTCAGAAGTCCCGTTCGGGCGTTGCCATCAACGGCTTCGAAGGCGGTCAGATGCCTATCTACCGTCGCCTGCCAAAGCGCGGCTTCAACAATATCTTCGCAGCCGACTACGTCGTCGTATCGCTGGCACGCATCCAGGCTGCCGTCGATGCCGGCAAGCTCGACGCGAAGGCGACCGTTGACGCAGCTGCTCTCAAGGCTGCCGGCGTCATTCGTCGCGCCAAGGACGGCGTTCGCGTCCTCGCCGATGGCGAGCTCAAGGCCAAGATCACGCTCGAAGTTGCAGGCGCTTCCAAGTCTGCCGTCGAGAAGATCGAAAAGGCTGGCGGCAAGGTAACGCTTCTTTCTGCCGCAGCGGCAGAATAATAAACTGATGATATATCGCCCGGGGTGCTTCACACCGGGCGATTTTGCTCCCATATGTGAGCCTCACGAAAACCTGCTTGAACGCATCCGCGTCGGGACGGTAAGACTGAAAACGAGGGTGAGGCATCGGGTTGCGCCAGCGATCCACCCGAAGCCCGGTTTTTAAAAGAAATTCATACTGATTCCGGTGCCGGCCGACCTGAGAGCGCCCGGAATTGGTAGCGCGGAGAAACGCATGGCTTCTGCAGCGGAACAACTGGCTTCAAACCTTAATTTTTCGACCTTCGCCAAAGCCGAGGATCTTAAGAAGCGCCTGTGGTTCACACTGGCAGCTCTCCTCGTCTACCGGCTGGGCACTCATATCCCGCTCCCAGGTCTCAATCCGCAGGCCTATGCTCACGCATTCCAGGGCCAGGCCGGCGGCATTCTCGGCCTCTTCAACATGTTCTCGGGCGGCGCCGTCCAGCGCATGGCGATCTTTGCGCTCGGTATCATGCCCTACATCTCCGCCTCGATTATCGTGCAGCTTATGACCTCGGTCGTGCCGGCGCTCGAAAACCTGAAGAAAGAAGGCGAGCAAGGCCGCAAGATCATCAACCAGTACACCCGCTACGGCACGGTTATACTTGGCGCCCTGCAGGCCTACGGCATTGCCGTCGGTCTCGAGAGCGGCAACGGCCTTGTTGTCGATCCGGGCTTGTTCTTCCGTATTTCAACGGTTCTGACGCTGCTCGGCGGCACCATGTTCCTGATGTGGCTTGGAGAGCAGATCACCTCGCGCGGCATCGGTAACGGTATCTCGCTCATCATCTTCGCCGGCATTGCTGCGGGTCTTCCGAGTGCTCTTGCCGGGACACTGGAACTCGGCCGCACCGGCGCGCTGTCGACGACCCTCATCCTGGCCGTCATCGTCGTTGCGATCGGCGTCATCGGCGTCATCGTCTTCGTCGAGCGTGCGCAGCGCCGTCTGCTGATCCAGTATCCGAAGCGCCAGGTTGGCAACCGTATGTTCCAGGGCGACACCTCGCACCTGCCGCTGAAGTTGAACACCTCTGGCGTCATCCCGGCAATCTTTGCATCCTCGCTGCTGCTTCTGCCGGCGACGATCGCAGGCTTTGCCAACACGACTGCGATGCCCGCCTGGGCGACCTCCATCGTTGCCGCCCTTGGCCACGGCCGACCGCTCTATATGGTGCTCTATGCGGCGCTGATTGCCTTCTTTGCCTTCTTCTACACTGCCATCGTCTTCAATCCGAAGGACACGGCGGATAACCTGAAGAAGCATGGCGGCTTCATCCCCGGCATTCGCCCGGGGGAGCGCACCGCCGAATATATCGACTACGTGCTGACCCGTATCACGGTGCTCGGCGCTATCTATCTCGTCTTCGTCTGCATCCTTCCTGAGATTCTGGTGTCGCAAACCGGCATTCCATTATCCCTTGGTGGGACTTCGCTTTTGATCGTGGTTAGCGTAACTCTTGATACGGTGGCACAGATCCAGGGCCATCTGATCGCACAGCAGTACGAAGGCCTGATCAAGAAATCGAAGTTGCGTGGAGGAAAGAGGGGGCGATGAGACTTATACTTTTGGGGCCGCCGGGCGCGGGTAAGGGAACCCAGGCTCAGCGGATCGTGGAAAAGCATGGCATTCCCCAGCTTTCCACGGGTGACATGCTGCGCGCCGCCGTTCAGGCCGGTACTGAAGTCGGTAAGCGCGCAAAGGCTGTCATGGACGCCGGAAATCTGGTCTCGGACGAGATTGTCAATGCCATCGTCTCCGAACGAATCGATCAGCCTGACTGTGCCAATGGTTTCATCCTCGACGGCTTCCCGCGCACGCTGGTGCAGGCGGACGCCACCGAGGCGATGCTGAAGGCCAAAGGTCTCGATCTTTCGGTCGTCATCGAATTCCGTGTGGACGACAAGGAACTGGTCCGCCGCGTGGCTGGCCGTTACTCTTGCGCTGAGTGCGGTACCGTCTATCACGATACGGACAAGGTCCCGGCCAAGGAAGGCGTCTGCGACAAGTGCGGTTCCACCCACTTCAAGCGTCGTCCTGACGACAATGCCGAGACCATGACCAAGCGTCTTGAGGTCTACTATAAGGAAACCTCACCGCTGATCGGCTACTACTATGCCAAGGGCAAGCTCAAGTCCGTGGATGGCATGGCCGATATCGATCAGGTTACAACCGAGATCGAACGCATTCTTTCTAAGCTTTAAAGCTTTGAAAATAAACTTGGCGGGAGCGGTTGCTTTTTTGCACTGATTCCGCTAAACCGCGCCAACTCGCGACATTCCCTGCGATCGGCGCGGATTTCCCGAAGGAAATCCGGGTTCGATCGTTTTGCGATGTTACGAACCCGAATTTGAACGAGCGGCCTTTGGCTGCATAACGAAGCCCTATTGCCGGATGGCAACTGGAATGCAAGGAGAATAGGCGTGGCACGTATCGCTGGCGTCAACATCCCGACTGCAAAGCGCGTCGTCATCGCGCTGACCTACATTCACGGGATCGGATCGAAATTCGCGCAGGAGATCATCGAAAAGGTCGGTATTCCGGCTGATCGCCGCGTTCATCAGCTCACGGATGCTGAAATCCTTCAGATCCGCGAAACCATCGACCGCGACTATCAGGTCGAGGGTGATCTTCGCCGCGAAACCGCGATGAACATCAAGCGTCTGATGGATCTCGGCTGCTACCGCGGCCTGCGTCATCGTCGCGGCCTTCCAGTCCGCGGTCAGCGCACGCACACCAATGCCCGCACCCGCAAGGGTCCGGCAAAGGCTATCGCTGGCAAGAAGAAGTAATTTCCGGGCAACCGGGATGGGGAGGCTGGCGGTCTGCGCCGGCCTCTTTTGAGTTTGGGGCGGGGTCATATAGGCGCCGTTCCGGTGTAGCCGCTGGGATTACGGCGGTGAAGAGATCCAAGAAAGGAATAACATGGCTAAGGAAGCCGTCCGCGTTCGCCGTCGCGAGCGTAAGAATATCTCGTCGGGTGTCGCTCACGTCAACTCGACCTTCAACAACACGATGATCACCATCACCGACGCGCAGGGCAATGCGATTGCCTGGTCGTCTGCTGGCGCCAAGGGCTTCAAGGGCTCGCGCAAGTCGACCCCGTTCGCTGCTCAGATCGCTGCCGAAGACTGCGCCAAGAAGGCTCAGGAGCATGGCATGAAGTCGCTGGAAGTCGAAGTTTGCGGCCCGGGTTCCGGCCGTGAATCGGCTCTGCGCGCGCTCCAGGCTGCCGGTTTCATGATCACGTCCATCCGCGACGTGACCCCGATCCCGCACAATGGCTGCCGTCCGCGCAAGAAGCGCCGCGTCTGATCATCGCTATCGTCACCGGTGAGCGCCACAGCGCTCCCGGTGGTTTTCAAGCTCGGTTGCCACGATTGGATGGTGGCAACGAACGGAAGGCAAAATCATGATTCAGAAGAACTGGCAGGAATTGATCAAGCCGAACAAGGTGGAGTTCTCTTCGAGCTCGCGCACCAAGGCGACTCTCGTTGCAGAGCCGCTTGAGCGCGGTTTCGGCCTCACCCTCGGCAACGCGCTGCGCCGCGTTCTGCTCTCCTCTCTGCGCGGTGCCGCTGTTACGGCGGTGCAGATCGACGGCGTGCTGCATGAATTCTCCTCGATTCCGGGCGTCCGCGAAGACGTTACGGATATCGTGCTCAACATTAAGGAAATCGCCATCAAGATGGATGGCGACGATGCGAAGCGCATGGTCGTGCGCAAGCAGGGCCCGGGTGTTGTAACGGCTGGCGATATCCAGACCGTTGGTGATATCGAAATCCTCAATCCCGAGCATGTCATCTGCACGCTCGACGAGGGTGCCGAGATCCGCATGGAATTCACCGTCAACAACGGCAAGGGCTACGTCCCGGCCGAGCGCAATCGTGCGGAAGATGCTCCGATTGGCCTGATCCCGGTCGACAGCCTCTATTCGCCGGTCAAGAAGGTGTCCTACAAGGTTGAAAATACCCGCGAAGGACAGGTTCTCGACTACGACAAGCTGACCATGACCATCGAAACCGATGGTTCTGTGTCCGGCGAAGATGCCGTCGCTTTCGCGGCTCGCATCCTGCAGGACCAGCTTGGCGTCTTCGTCAACTTCGACGAACCGCAGAAGGAAGCCGAAGAAGAAGCAGTCACCGAACTGGCCTTCAACCCGGCGCTCCTCAAGAAGGTGGACGAGCTCGAACTGTCGGTTCGTTCGGCAAACTGCCTGAAGAACGACAATATCGTCTACATCGGCGACCTCATTCAGAAGACCGAAGCAGAAATGCTCCGCACCCCGAACTTTGGTCGCAAGTCGCTGAACGAAATCAAGGAAGTTCTCGCTTCCATGGGCCTGCACCTCGGCATGGAAGTGCCGGCATGGCCGCCCGAGAACATCGAAGATCTCGCCAAGCGTTACGAAGACCAGTACTGAGCGGCGTGAGGAAAAGTGTGAAGCGGTTTTCCGCCCGCACGCCGATCGCAAGAAGATAACAAAAGGCAGGCTTTTTACGGCTGCCTTTCCCCGTCAAACAGCAGGCCTATCGCCTGCATGTGCCAGGAAACGGCAGGCCCGGTAACGAAGTAAGGGCACTGCATTAAAGGAGAATAGCAATGCGCCACGCAAAGGCCGGCCGCAAGCTGAACAGAACCGCAAGCCATCGCAAGGCTATGTTTGCCAACATGGCTGCTTCCCTCATCACCCATGAGCAGATCGTAACGACTCTGCCGAAGGCGAAGGAAATCCGTCCGATCGTCGAGAAGCTCGTCACCCTCGGCAAGCGCGGCGACCTGCACGCTCGTCGTCAGGCGATTTCACAGATCAAGGACGCCGCTGTCGTTTCGAAGCTCTTCGACACGATCGCTTCGCGTTACGCAACCCGTAACGGCGGCTACCTGCGGATCATGAAGGCCGGCTTCCGCCAGGGCGACAATGCCGCTCTCGCCGTCATCGAATTCGTTGACCGCGACACCTATGCAAAGGGCGCAGCCGACAAGGCTCGCGTCGCTGCTGAAGAGCAGTCTGTCGCTGCTTAATATCTTTCCGGTTTCGGAAGGCAGAGAAGCCGGGCCGCGCGCCCGGCTTTTTCGTATGTATGCTCCGGAGAGCCGGAGAAGCGCTTTCAGAGCTCATTCGGGCACGTGGATCTTGAGCTTGATGTGCTTGAGGTTTGCGACGATCGTGAAGGTCATGATGACCAGCAAGCACCATGAACTCCATTTCCCGATATGAACGCTTGACCACGCGCCGATTTGGTTGGGATAGCGCCAGACGCCGAAGAAGGTGCTGATATTCTCGGCAAGCCAGATGAAGAAACCGATGAGGACGAAGGCGAGAAGCAGGGGCATCTTGCGGTCCTGGTCGTAGGGCCTGAAGATGACGGTGGTGCGAGCATAAAGTCCGAGCGTACAGGCTGCGATGTACCAGCGATAATCGCCAATATAGTGGTGGGTGAAGAAGTTGGCGTAGATCGCCAATGCCATAAGCCCTGCCATCCAGTAGGATGGATGATGCCTTACGCGCAGATCGAAAAGGCGCCAGGCCTGAATGACATAGCTGCCGACAGCCGCGTACATGAAGCCTGAAAAGAGCGGGACGCCAAATAGCTTGGTATAGGCGAAATCCGGATAGCTCCACGACTGGATACTGCCTGAAGTTTTGAAGACCTCGAGCGCAAACCCAACCAGATGAAAGACCGAGATCGCCTTCAATTCGTCGATGGTTTCCAGCTTTGCCCAGACCATCCACGCCTGGATTGCGAGAGCGATGATCAGTAGCAGATCATAGCGCGGGATACCGATGACACCCGCACGCGGAACCATGAATATCGCTAGAAAAAAGAGGCCTGCGAAAAGGCAGGCCCGGGCTTCCTTGATACTGAAATAAAAGAATTCGATGAAAAAGCGCTCTATGCCGTCGCGTTGATGCTCGGTCGGCTGGTCGATCAAATGCTGGTCCAAGCGGGGAAACAATCCTTGAAGCGCGGCAGCTTTAGGCATGTCGTGACGAGAGCCTCTGACCTGATCTGGAATCAATATGAAGTTGATAATCCCACCTCTCGGCATTAGGCAGCTCAAATCGGATGAGATTGTGGTGGAAACATTTGAATTGCGCAAAATGATTCAACGCACGCAAGGTCTTCGTCTGATGCTTTTGATCGTCATCATCGTCCTGGGTTTAGCACTCAGGCGGTTCGGCTATGCTATCGATCTGCCTTTCTTTATCGTCAAATATGGCGGGTCGCTGCTCTGGGGATCGATGGTTTATTTCCTGCTGGCAATTGCCTTGGGAGGTCTCGTTGCCGAATGTCGGCCCGTAGGGATTTTTGTCGCAGCGGTTTCCGTTGCTGTTTGTGTTGAACTGATCCGGCTCTATCACACGCCGTGGCTCGACGCATTTCGATTGACGACTGCAGGCCCCCTGTTGCTTGGGCGGGTCTTTTCGGTCTGGAATATCGTGGCTTATGCCGTCGGAATAGCAGCCGCTTATGCGCTTGATCCTGCCCGCAGTAAATCATAGCCACTCAGGCGACGATGGCGGATTTAAGAGGCTGATGACGCCGCGGTGCGACCGCGCGCGCGTCCTTGCCCCTTCTTCCGGCTCCGCCCGACCGGTTTATAGGAGCGGTAGAGGATCAGCGCGATGATCACTCCGACATAGATATATTGCTCGAAGCCGAGGATCTTCGTCGACAGCGCAAAGTGCAGCGCGGCGGAAGCGGCGATGATGTAGATGAGTCGGTGAAGCCAGATCCAGTTCGTACCAAGCCTGCGGATCGAAAAATTGTTGGAGGTGACCGCGAGCGGAACGAGCATTGCCAGCGCAGCCATGCCGAACATGATGAAGGGACGCTTCACCACATCTTCGACCACGGCAGAAATATCCAGCGCCTGATCGAGCACCATGTAGACGGTGAAATGCATCAGCGCATAGTAGAAGGTCAGAAGACCGAGCGCGCGGCGATAGCGCAGGTAGTTCCAGCCGAGAAGATCGCGTGCAGGGGTAACCGCAAGCGTCAGGATCAGGAAACGAATAGTCCAGATGCCGAGGAAAAGCTCGAAGGTCTTCACCGGATCGGCGCCGAGTTGATCCGTCGCGCCGAGATAGAAATACCAGCCGGCAGGCACGAGGCCCACGGCATAAAGCAGCCAGACCGAAGCCGGCTGCCAACGTTTCGGAATGGCAAGCGAAAACGCCGTCATCAGAAATTCATCCGGAGATCCATACCGGAATAGAGACTCGCAACTTCGTCGGCATAGCCATTGAAGGGCAGGGTGGGATGGCGGCTTGCGCCGAAGAAACCGCTTTCGCCGATGCGCCGTTCGGTCGCCTGGCTCCAGCGCGGATGATCGACCTCAGGATTGACGTTGGCATAGAAGCCGTACTCCTGACCATTCGTCACTTGCCAGGTGTTCTTCGGCTGTTGCTCGACGAGCGAAATGCGGACGATCGACTTGATGCCCTTAAAACCGTATTTCCAGGGGACGACGAGGCGCACCGGCGCGCCGTTTTGGTTAGGCAGCGTTTCGCCGTAGAGGCCAACGGCAAGCAGCGTCAGCGGGTGGCGGGCTTCGTCCATGCGCAGCCCCTCGACATAGGGCCAGTCGAGCGACTGGAAGAAGCCGCCTTGACCCGGCATTTCCTCCGGCCGCACAACCGTCTCGAAGGCAACATATTTGGCGCTGCCCTGCGGCTCCGCCTTGTCGAGGAGCGCCGATAGCGGAAACCCGTTCCACGGAATGACCATCGACCAGGCTTCCACGCAGCGCATGCGATAGACCCGCTCCTCGATCGGGAATTCCTTCATCAGCGCTTCGATATCGAAGGTGCCCGGTTTGTTGACTAGGCCGTCGACCTTGATCGTCCAGGGCAATGGCTTGAACTTGCCGGAAAGTGCGGCGGGATCGCCCTTGTCGAGGCCGAATTCATAGAAGTTATTGTAGGTGGTCACGTCCTTGATTGGCGTCAGCTTCTCATCGACAGTATATTTGCTCTTGACGGTCGTGAGCGCTGCCGCACTCGCCTTGCCCGCGCTGTAGAGCGCGATCGCGCCGAACGTCGCAGCACCGAGAAATTCCCGGCGCTTCAAGTAAACCTCGCGCGGCGTGATTTCCGAGGGGCGGATTTGGAGCGGACGATAGGCTGGCATATCGAAGTCCTCCTGGGCGGGGCAACCCGTGTGAATCTTTAAACGCAAACTGCGCGCTTCGGATCAGTGTGTATGCCTTGAATATTAGGGACGGAAAGCCAATTTTTTGTGTTCGACCGTGATGGAATAGACTGTAACAAAGGAGCCTTCGCATCCGTATATGCCTGATGGTGCCGCCCGTACCGCTTTGGGCATTCCCGGTAGTGACAGCTTAAGGCGATTGGATTAGGACAATTCCAAAAAGCAGCGACTGCCCGGCCTTCGCAAATCCTTTGCCGCCCCGCATCGCCCGACAATTCCTGGATATTGAGGAAGACACCGATGCCAGCTTACCGCTCCAGAACCACGACCCACGGCCGTAACATGGCGGGCGCGCGCGGCCTTTGGCGCGCCACGGGCATGAAGGATTCGGATTTCGGCAAGCCGATCATCGCCGTCGTCAATTCCTTCACGCAGTTTGTGCCCGGCCATGTTCATCTCAAGGATCTCGGCCAGCTCGTCGCTCGCGAAATCGAAGCGGCTGGCGGTGTCGCTAAGGAGTTTAACACGATTGCCGTCGATGATGGCATCGCCATGGGCCATGACGGCATGCTCTATTCGCTGCCCTCGCGCGAGCTGATCGCCGACAGCGTCGAATACATGGTCAACGCCCACTGTGCCGATGCCATGGTCTGCATCTCCAACTGCGACAAGATTACGCCCGGCATGCTGATGGCTTCGCTCCGCCTCAACATACCCACCGTCTTCGTCTCCGGCGGCCCGATGGAAGCCGGCAAGGTCGTCCTGCACGGCAAGACGCATGCGCTCGATCTGGTCGACGCCATGGTCGCTGCTGCCGATGACAAAATCTCCGATGAGGACGTTAAGGTCATCGAGCGTTCGGCCTGTCCGACCTGCGGTTCATGCTCCGGGATGTTTACCGCAAACTCCATGAACTGCCTGACGGAAGCCCTCGGTCTGTCGCTGCCCGGCAACGGCTCTACGCTTGCAACCCATGCCGACCGTAAGCGCCTCTTCGTCGAGGCTGGCCATCTGATCGTCGATCTCGCCCGTCGCTACTATGAGCAGGAAGACGAGAAGGTTCTGCCGCGTGTAATCGCCTCGAAGCAGGCTTTCGAGAATGCCATGGCGCTCGATATCGCTATGGGCGGCTCCACCAACACCGTTTTGCACATTCTGGCGGCTGCTCATGAGGGCGAAGTGGATTTCACCATGGCCGACATCGACGCGCTGTCGCGCCGCGTCCCCTGCCTTTCCAAGGTCGCACCCGCGAAGTCCGACGTGCATATGGAAGACGTTCACCGCGCAGGCGGCATCATGTCGATCCTTGGCGAACTCGATAAGGGCGGTCTTCTCAATCGCGACTGCCCGACCGTTCACGCCGAAACGCTGGGAGACGCGATCGACCGCTGGGATATCACCCGTACCAGTAGCGAGACGGTCCGCAACTTCTACCGTGCTGCTCCGGGCGGCATTCCGACACAGGTCGCCTTCAGCCAGGAGGCACGCTGGGACGAACTCGATACCGACCGCGTCGGCGGCGTTATCCGCTCTGTCGAGCACCCGTTCTCGAAGGATGGCGGGCTTGCCGTTCTCAAGGGCAACCTGGCGATCGACGGCTGTATCGTGAAGACGGCCGGTGTCGATGAATCGATTCTGAAGTTCTCCGGCCCGGCCAAGGTCTTCGAAAGCCAGGATGCGGCCGTCAAGGGCATCCTGGGCAATGAGGTCGCGGCTGGCGATGTCGTCGTCATCCGTTACGAAGGTCCCAAGGGTGGCCCGGGCATGCAGGAAATGCTCTATCCGACCAGTTACCTGAAGTCGAAGGGCCTCGGCAAGGCTTGCGCGCTGATCACCGACGGCCGCTTCTCGGGCGGCACCTCGGGGCTTTCAATCGGCCACGTCTCGCCGGAAGCGGCAAACGGTGGCGCGATCGGCCTCGTCCGCCAGGGCGACGTGATCGACATCGACATCCCGAACCGCACGATCAGCCTGCGCGTCAGCGATGCTGAACTTGCCGCTCGCCGCGCCGAGCAGGATCAGAAGGGCTGGCACCCGGCCGAGCAGCGCAAGCGCAACGTCTCGACCGCGCTTAAAGCCTATGCAGCCTTCGCAACCAGTGCAGACCGCGGCGCCGTTCGCGACCTGAACGCGCGCTGAGCCAAGCAGCTGAACCAACTCAAGGGACCCGCTGGTTAAGAGTCAGCGGGTCTTTCATTTTCAGAGATGCCGGGTCTCCGCCGGGACGGTCCACCAGCTGTTGTTTCTGCCATCGAAATATTGCACCGGCGCTTCCGCAAGCTCGGCAGGATCGAGATCGTCAAGGCAGGCGAGGTTGATCGATACGTAGGCACCGCCGACTGCCTCGATATAACCAGTGCCATAAGCAGGCACCCCGCAATTGGCGCAGAAGCGGTGATGGGCGGAAAGCGTGCCAAACTGGTAGTCGCTGATCCCGGCTTCCTCGCACAGCAGACGGAAGTCCTCCGGCTTGATATTCGCGCCCCAGTAGCGGCGCTTCCAGCAAATCGAGCAATTGCACTTTCCCGTCCCGGCCTGAATGTCGATATCGGCCTCGTAGCGGATCCGGCCGCAATGGCAGCTTCCGTGATAGGTCTTCTTCATGCGCTCCTCCTTGCATGTCGTTTCATCGTATGACAACATATTGTCATTATCCAGGAATGACAATATGTTGTCAATATGTCGAAGAAACGTACGCCTGAGGGCGATGCCTTTGCCGCTCTCTCGATCGCTGTGCTCCGCCTTTCCGCCCATCTGCAGGCAGAGGGCGATGCGCTTGCCAAACCCGCTGGGCAGACCAGCGCGCGCTGGCAGGTGCTCGCTGCGGCCGATCACGCACCGATGTCGGTTGCCGACGCGGCGCGTACCCTCGGTCTTGCGCGCCAAGGCGTGCAGCGGATCGCCGATCTTCTTGAGGGCGAGGGGCTGATTGCCTATCGCGCCAACCCGGTCCACCAGCGTGCCAAGCTGATGGAACTGACTGATGCGGGGAAGAGAGCGCTTGCCGACATCTCCGCCCGCCAGGCGGTATGGGCAAACGCACACGGTGCCGCTTATGGCGAGGAGCGGCTGCGCCATGCCGCCAGCCTCATCAACCAGATAATTGCCAGTTTTCAAGACAGCAGAGATTAGGACCGAACGTCCTCAAAGCGGACGATTGATGTTTTTGTAGGTCTCGTCCAGCTGCTTCAACCGTTCCTGATAGGCGGCGCCAATGCAGGCGGCATCGCCACCGCAGGCCTGCCGTTTCTTCAGCCATGCTGTCTGCTCGTCCTGCAATGTACCGCGCGAGCCCATGGCCAACAGGCCGGACAACAACTCGAAGGTCGTCACCATCTTCACATCGGCGTCGTTGAGCGATCGGTTCTCGCATATCATCCTCTCATCCGGCTGCAGCTCCTTTGCATCGCAGTCGAAACTCGCTGCCAGCGCGCCGCGCGGTGCAAACGCGAGAAGCATGGCACAGACTGCGGCTGATTGAATGATGGTCTTCATAATCTCTCCCACTGAAAGGGCACTTTGTCGGCTTCACAGCAAAGATGATGCAGGTCGGTTCTGTGGCAAGGATCAAACCCATCCGCAGCCTGCAAGGCGGTGTCCCTGGTCGGTGACTGCCCCTGCTTTTAGACTTAAATATCAGTAACCTGCTTCACTTTCCTGATTCAGATTCCCATATTCGTATTGCTCGATCTTCCATGCTTCCGCCCTCTTTCCTTTCTAGCGTCGGGCGCTAGAACATTTTCTTGAGAGCATTTCAAAAGGATTCCCATGCAAGGCCTGTTCAAACACGCCTCCGTTTCCCTTCTGGCATTGATGCTTCTGCTGCCGGCGGTCGCCGAAGCACAAATCAAGACCGTGCCGGAAAGCCAGATGCAGATGCAGCTTTCCTTCGCGCCGCTCGTCAAACAGACTACGGGCGCCGTCGTGAATGTCTATGCCGAGAAGACCATTCAACGGCAGTCGCCCTTTGCCGGCGATCCCTTCTTCGAGCAGTTCTTCGGCCAGCAGATGCCGAACCGCTCCGAGAAGCAGTCTTCGCTCGGCTCCGGCGTCATCGTCGAGGCGAACGGCACTGTCGTGACCAACAACCACGTCATCGATGGCGCCGACGATATCAAGGTCGCACTGTCCGATGGCCGCGAATTCCCCTGCAAGGTCGTCCTGCGTGACGACCGCGTCGATCTTGCGGTGCTGAAGATCGACAGCAAGGCCGATTTTCCGACGCTGCCGATCGGTAATTCCGATGCGGTAGAGGTCGGTGACCTCGTACTGGCGATCGGCAATCCGTTCGGTGTCGGGCAGACCGTGACGAGCGGCATTGTTTCTGCTCTTGCCCGCAACCAGGTCGTGAAGAACGAGTTCGGCTTCTTCATTCAGACAGATGCTTCGATCAATCCCGGCAATTCCGGCGGCGCGCTGATGAACATGAAGGGCGAATTGATCGGCATCAACACGGCGATCTTCTCGCGAGGCGGCGGGTCGAACGGTATCGGTTTTGCCATTCCCGCCAACCTCGTCAAGGTCTTCCTCGCCTCGGCCGATTCCGGCGTCAAATCATTCGAGCGCCCCTATATCGGCGCAAGCTTTGATCCGGTGACCTCTGAAGTCGCAGATGCACTCGGGCTCGACAAAGCGCGCGGCGCACTGATCGCCAAGGTTACGGCAAATAGCCCGGCAGCCAAGGCAGGCCTCAAGGTGGGTCAGGTCATCACCGCCGTCGACGGCATCCCGGTCGAACATCCGGATGCGCTCCTCTATCGGTTGACGACGGCTGGTCTCGGCAAATCCGTCAACCTGACGGTCATGGAAAGCGGGCACGAACAGCAGTTGACGCTTGCCCTTGCTCGCGCACCGGAAACCCAGCCTCGAGACCAGCGCACGATTGGCGGACGCACGCCGTTTACCGGCGCGGTCGTGGAAAATCTCTCGCCGCGCGTGGCGGATGAACTTAGGATGCCACTCGATTCAACGGGGGTTGTTATATCCGACGTCGAGGGCGGCTCGCCCGCTTCCCGGCTGGGTTTCGAGCCGAAGGATATCATCGTCTCCGTCAATGGAGCAGAAGTGAAGACCAGCCGCGATCTGCAGGAGATCGCCGATTCGGATCCCGAGCTCTGGCGGGTGGAGATCGAGCGCGATGGTCAGCGTATCAGGCAGTTCTTCCGATGAGTGACGATCTCTTCGCGCCGCGTGTTCCGGAGGAGGTCGCCAGCCAGCGGCCGCTTGCCGATCGTCTGAGGCCGAAGACGCTTGGAGAAGTCACCGGTCAGGAACATCTGACCGGTGAGGATGGCGTTTTGCGCCGGATGATCGACAGCGGCTCTCTTGGCTCGATGATCTTCTGGGGGCCGCCCGGTACCGGCAAGACGACGGTCGCGAGGCTGCTGTCGGGCGAGGCGGGCCTGGCCTTCGAACAAATATCTGCGATCTTCTCCGGCGTTGCCGATCTGAAGAAGGTGTTCGAGGCGGCCCGCATGCGCCGCATGGATGGCCGCCAGACGCTGCTCTTCGTCGATGAGATCCACCGCTTCAACCGTGCCCAGCAGGATAGCTTTCTGCCGGTCATGGAGGACGGCACTGTCATCCTCGTCGGTGCGACAACTGAGAATCCGTCTTTCGAACTCAATGCCGCTCTTTTGTCTCGCGCCCGCGTGCTGACTTTTAAGTCGCATGACGAGCAGAGCCTTGAGGAATTGCTGAAGCGAGCAGAGACGGCCGAGAGCAGACCATTACCCTTGACCGAAGATGCGCGCGCCAGCCTGATCCGTATGGCCGACGGCGATGGTCGCGCCGTTTTGACGCTGGCCGAGGAAGTCTGGCGTGCTGCTCGTGAAGGCGAGACCTTCGATACCGAGGGCCTGACGCGCATCGTCCAGCGCCGCGCGCCCGTCTATGACAAGGCGCAGGACGGTCACTACAACCTGATTTCGGCCCTTCACAAATCGGTACGCGGTTCCGATCCGGACGCTGCGCTTTATTATCTCGCCCGTATGTTCGATGCCGGCGAAGACCCGCTCTACCTTGGCCGACGGCTGGTGCGTATGGCCGTGGAGGATATTGGCCTCGCCGATCCGCAGGCGCTGGTAATCTGCAATGCCGCCAAGGACGCCTATGACTATCTCGGGTCGCCGGAAGGCGAATTGGCCTTGGCGGAAGCCTGCGTCTATCTTGCGACCGCACCGAAATCGAACGCGGTCTATACTGCCTTCAAGGCTGCGACCATGGCTGCCAAACAGAATGGTTCGCTCCTGCCGCCGAAGCACATCCTGAACGCACCAACAAAGCTGATGAAGGGCGAGGGGTATGGCGAAGGCTATCGCTACGATCACGATGAGCCGGATGCCTTCTCGGGCCAGGACTATTTTCCAGAAAAGATGGGCCGCCAGACCTTCTACGATCCGCCCGAACGCGGTTTTGAACGTGAGATCCGCAAGCGGCTGGACTGGTGGGCAAAACTTCGCAAGGAGCGCAACCCGCGCTGAGATCGGGGGAACTCAGGCGCGCTTCTGCGCGGCGGGTGCATTGATCAGCTTGACTGAGGAGTCTGCCAACCCGTGATGGCCTTCCATGTCGACGATGACATGCCAATGTCCGCTTTCCGGAATAGCCAACTTGACGGGCGATTTGCGCGCGACACCACCAATATATTTGAAATCGAGCACTTCGGTGAACCGCTGGAAATTCGGCGCCGTCATCAGCCGCACATTGTTCACAGCGCTGAGCGACACTTCGATGATCGTTCCAGCACGCTGTTCCCTAAGGTCGTAATGGGTGAAGCGGAAGTTTGGTTTCGGCATTGGTCTCGCGGCATATGAAGTCTCTGCATGCGGGACTTTACCAGGATGGCGGTTAAGGAAAAGTTGGAGATCTATGGTCCCGGACCGTTCCTGCTGTGCCAAAATAGCAGGAACGGCTCCGTATTTAGTGGATGTTACCGGCGCCACGCCCAAGAGGCGCAAAATCGAGCACTACGCCTGCGCTCACGCGGCAGATATCATCCGCATTGTGGTTGCACTCTTCTGCAGCGAAATGGAGGGCCGCCGCTTCATTGATGAAGAGGCCGCCGACGAGCCCCTCGCGATCCTGAACGATCCAGCGGCCACCCCTGTCACGGCCCACGGTGAAACGGGCCGGACGGGCGGTTGTGGGAGCCGAAATCTGCCGTGCATTTGCCATTGTCGTGATCCCCGATCCGGCGCTTACTGGGAAATAAGGTGGAAGCTCATCTGCACGAGCCCGGCGAAAGCCATGACGGCCCCGAGCCGCGGTGCGAGGCGGCCAGGCCGGCAAACAGCGGATGGGAGGGATCAGCCGAAACTGCACAGGCGCTTTCGCTACGTTGCAGCGGGTCAGCCTTGGCAGGCGTATCAGTCAGGCGTGACATCGTTTGTCCTTTCGAAGTCTAACTCAACCGCCGTAAGATGGCTGCGGCGGTGTCACGCTCATCAAGATAGATGCGGGCGGATAGGGTTTCCATTTGGCGCCGCAAGTAAAAACATTAAAATCTCATAGGGATAGCGCGATGCGCTGGGTGCCGCCGCCGACAAAGGGAGAAAGCGCGGATACAATCGCAGCGCGGCTTTCCGCTTCGGCCGGTACCAGCGGCAGGCGAAGATCGGCTTTCGTGCCGCGCAGCACCTGCAGCGCGTATTTCAGCCGGGCAGGATCGCTCTCCGAACCCAGCGCCGTCAGAACCGGATGCAGCCTGTCGCTGAGCGCTAGCGCTGCAGAGATATAGCTCCCATAAGCTGCCTGCTGCAGCGAGGTGACGAGGCGCGGGAGGATATTGGCAGCCGCCGATACGATGCCGTCACCACCCGCCAGATGAAAGGAAAGCGCCGTGCCGTCGTGGCCGGACAGGAAACGGAAGCGATGTCGCAGCGCCGGCGGCAGGTTGGCGAAGCGGGCGATATCCCCGGTTGCATCGACGATAGCGACAATCGCGTCGAGTTCGGCCAGTCGCGCAAGCGTTGCCACCGTCAAGTCGCTCGCCGTGCGAGATGGCGCATTCTCGACCAGAACGGGCAGATTGCTTGCCGCGGCGATTTGTTTGAAATGATGGAGAATGCCCTTTTGTCCCGGCTTGGAATAATAGGGCACGGTGAGAAGCACGGCGCGCGCGCCGCATTCTTCCGCATCGCGTATCAGGGAGATCGTGCTTTCGGTGCAATTGGTTCCGGCCGCGGCGATGACCGGAATACGGTCCGCCGCGGCCCGAATGCAGATGTCGAGCACCATGCGGCGTTCCTGCGGTGAGAGGCTGAGCCCTTCACCCGCCGCCGTGCAGACGGCAAGTCCGTCGACCCCGCTCAGCACCTGCCATTCAACGAGAGCTTCCAGTGCCGCCCCGTCGACCTCACCGTTTCGGAACGGCGTGACAAGCGCGGTGATCGTGCCGCCCGGGCGCAGTCTTCCTGTACTGTTCATGATCGACCTCAGATCGAGCCCAGGATCACATAGAGTTCGACGCAGGCGAGGACGATGCCGAACCCCATCAGCGCGTGAGCCGTGCGCTTCTCGCGCATCTTCCGCTTGCCGCGCGTAATGCGGTGCGGGCGAAGCGGCAGATATTGACGAGGCATGACATCTCGCATGGCGGTAATCCTTTGCTGTTGCGGCGAAGGCTACTGCCACGTCCGATAGGAAATCCATTCGGGGTGGAGAGCGAAGATGTAGGAATTGCATAAAGAGGCGGTCGTCAGCCGCCGCGCTGGTTTTCCTTGTCGAGCTGCGTGACGAGCGCCAGTATCACCTCCGAAACGGGCGTCGGCACCTTGCCAATGCGACCAAGCGCAACCACCATGCCGACGAGCGGCACGATCTCCAATGCCTTGCCGCCCAGCAGATCCTGCAGCATCGATGTGCGCACCGGGCCGATGTGGCGTGACTGCTCAAGCCTCTCCGCGATGGTGATGCTGAACGCTGCACCAAGGGCGCTGCCGACGGCACGCACCTCATTCATGATCTTGCCAACCATGTCGAACAGCGCGGGATCAGCCATGATATCGGTCATCAAGGCTCGCGTCAGCGCGCTGATGGGGTTGAAGGCTGCATTGCCCGTTAGCTTGCTCCAGATCTCATCACGGATGCGCGGCGTGGTGGAGACATTGAGGCCGGCCTTGGCGAAGAGACCGGCAATGGTTTCGAGATCGGCCGACATGTCGCCGGAGGGTTCGCCAAGCACGAAGCGGCCATTGTTGGAAAGGCGAATTTCCCCGGGATTGACGACTTCCGCACCCTGCAGCGCCACGCAGCCGATCACCCGTTCCGGCCCAATCAGCCGCCACAGCTTGCCGCCGGGATCGAGCTCGTCGAATTGCAGCTCGGCATGGCCGCTTTGCGTATCGCGATGGAAATACCACCAGGGAATGCCGTTCAGCACCATGACAACACGAGTGTCGTCCTTCAGCAGCGCCGCCATGCCTTCCGCCGCTGGGCCGAGCTGGTGGCCCTTGAGGCCGGTGATGACGAGATCCTGCGGCGGCAGCGTGGTCGGATCATCCGTCGCAGTGATCCTGATATTGATCGGTTTGTCAGCATCGGCTTCGTGCAGGGAAAGGCCGTTCTTGCGGATCGCTTCCAGATGCGCGCCGCGCGCAACGACGGAAATGGTCGCATCGTCGCCGAGCCGGCTCGCAAGCTTGACGGCAATTGCGCCGCCGAGGGCGCCGGCCCCGTAGATACAGATGGATGTGCTCGCCATGTCGGCCTCTTCCACTTCGTGATGACGCGGTAGACATAGGCTATTGCGGGGCCAGGGCGAACGAGAATCTCGCTATCTCGACAATCTTCACGCCGAAATGAAAACAAGCGCGTCGGCGCGCGCTTGTTGTCGCGGAGAGGTCAGGCCTGCTTAAGCGCCCGGCTCGAAGTCGGTGGAGACGGCGAGCTTGCGCCACCGGGCAAGTTCCTTTTCGACATTGGCATGTTCTTCCTCAATCTTGGCGACCGTGTCGCTGCCGAAGGGCATGCGCAGCGGCGGGTTGGCGGCGTTCACCATTTCCATGATGCCGGCGGACAGCTTTGCCGGATCGCCCGGCTGGGCATGGTTGGCGCTGGCTGCGAAGTCGCGCATGTCGCCGGCCGGCGTTCCGACATAATCGGGGATGGTGGCCGGGCTGATCGCCAGTGAGTTGTCATGCAGGAAGTCCGTGCGGAAGAAGCCGGGCTCAATGATCGTGACCTTGATGCCGAAAGGTTCGACTTCGGTCGCCAGCGATTCCGACAGGCCTTCGACAGCAAACTTCGTGGAGCCGTAGACGCCCCAGCCGGGAAAACCATAGTAACCACCGATCGAGGAAAAGTTCAGGATATGGCCGGCGCGCTGGCGGCGCATGTAGGGCAGCACGGCGCGGGTGACCTTGAGCAGGCCGAAGACATTGGTGCCGTAGATCTTTTCGATTTCCTCTGCCGTTGCCTCTTCGACCGCGCCGAGAAGGCCGTAGCCGGCATTGTTGGCGAGGATATCGATACGGCCGAAGCGGGCCACTGCGGCGGCAGCAGCTTCCTTGGCCTGTTCCTCGTTGGTGACGTCGAGAGCGACGGCAAGCAGGTTCGAATGATCGCCGAACTGGTCGGTGATGGTCTTCGGGTTGCGGGCGCTGGCAACGACGGCGTCGCCGTTATCAAGAGCGTCCTTCGTCATCAACGCGCCGAAACCGCGTGATGCACCCGTGATGAACCAGATTTTCATGACAATTCCTTCCTTCGATTGTTTGTTTCAGTAGTTCGTTGCTGACGGAGAGGAATTTGACGCAATTGTCTCTCATGTATAAGGTTTGTTATTTGAGAGACTGTGATGAGCAGTATTCAGCAATGAGAGCGACCGAACTGTCCGAAATGGCGGCTTTTGCCGCTGTCGCCAGACACAAGAGTTTCCGCAAGGCGGGAGAGGAAAGGGGCGTGACCGCCTCGGCGATCAGCCACGCCGTCCTCAATCTGGAAGACCGCATCGGCATACGCCTCTTGAACCGCACGACCCGCAGTGTCTCGCTGACCGAAGCTGGCGAACTTCTGCGGTCCCATCTCGATCCGGCCTTCGGTGAGATCAATTCCGCGCTCGATGCACTGAACCGCTACCGGGAAACACCCTTCGGCAGGGTACGGATCAATGTCGGCAATTCCATTGCGCCTTTCGTCGTCGGTCAGATCATCGGGCCGCTTCTGATGAAGAATCCCAACCTGCAGCTCGAAATCGCCGCCACCGACCGGTTGGTCGATATTGTCGAGGAGGGTTTCGATGCCGGCATCCGCTTTGGCGAGCGTGTGACCGAGGGTATGATCGCTGTTCGCATCAAGCCGCGCCTGCGCCTCGTCGTCGTCGGTTCACCCAACTATTTCGAAGTCCGGCCGAAGCCCCAGACGCCGCACGATCTGAAACGGCATATCTGCATTCAGAACATGTTCCCCTCGGGAGCGCGTTATCCCTGGGATTTCGAAAAGGATGGCCAGACGATTACCTTTCACCCGACCGGCCCGCTCTCCCTCGACGACCATGAGCTGATGACTTTGGCGGCGCTCAGCGGCGTAGGGCTCGCCTATGTCTGGGAGGGCAGGGTGGCGCCGTTGATCGCAAGCGGTCAGCTCATTCAGGTGCTGGACGAATGGTGTCAGCCGGAGGAACCGCTTTATCTCTACTATCCCAGCCGGCGGCATATTTCGGCCGGATTTCGGACGGTGATCGATGCGATCCGGGGCGATTGATCGCTCAGAGCTTCTGGAATTCCAGTCTGTAAATGACGTCTTCTCCGGTCATCAGATCGGTGCCCGGCGCATCGCTGATGACGAGCCTGTTGCCTTCTATGTGTACGGGCCGGACGAGGGCGCGCTCCCAAGTTGGGTTCCAGGCGGCCTCGACATGATGGATGACCCTGTCTTCTTGCAGCGTATAGGCAGCCGTATAGGCCAGCATCGTATCGAAAAGTGCTGCCTTCTCGCTATCGCTGGGCGCTTTGCCGTTGAGCTTTGGCCTGTCACGGCTGGTGACGAAAGCCATCATCCGGCCATCGGCATGATAGGCGATGTATCCGATGGGGTCGGGCCCCATGGCGTCGCTGACTTCCCCTGTCGCAACGACGGTTCGCGTCCACGAGATCATGCGCCACGTCCCGATGAGGGCGGTTTTGTCCATGGGATTCCCCTCCCTCTGGTAGTCTAGCACAACTGGAAAATGCGGACTATCGGCCCGTAGCTCTTCTTGGGCAGATTGCAGCAATCCGACCCGCAAAGGCTCCCGGTGATCAGTCAAAACTCCCTTTTGACTCTCGCCAGGGAACTGGTGAAGATGCGCCGCACAAAGGAAAAGCAGCGCCGGAGGGGCGAATGAGAAAGCCGTTTTTTTCTGGTTGGGATCGATGGAAAGCGGAGTGTCGCATAGGGCTGCTTTCAGCGCTTGCCGGCGTGGTCTGGTCTGCTTTTCCGCTGGGAATATCGGCACAGGACATGCCGGCACAAACACCGGCCTCTCAGGAGCAGGTGGAAAAGCTGATTTCCCGCTGGAAAGAACATTTCAAAGGTGCCGAGACCCTGCGGGACCGCCGTACCGCCTTTCGCGACTTCATGGGGTCGCTGCCGGAGCCGACACGCGTCCAGATCCGTCTTGTCGATGCCGGCGGCGTCGATGCTGAGCTTATGTGGCCGGCGCGGCTTCACCATCCGATCGGCCGGCGAGCTATCCTTTTCATCCATGGCGGCGGCTTCTACGGGGGCTCCATCCGCACCCATAGCCTGCTTGCCGGCTCTCTCGCCAAGGCCGCTTCCAGCGATGTGCTGCTCATCGACTACCGGCGAACGCCGGAATATAGCTATCCCGCACAAGTCAACGATGCCTTGAGCGCCTACCGCTATCTGCTGGACAACGGCTACAGCAACGGAAATATCGTTATCGTCGGCGACGATGCGGGCGGCAATCTCGCGCTCCAGGTCGTGCTGCGGCAGATGCGCACCAGACAGCCGTTGCCGGCAGCCGTTGTGGCGCTCAGCCCGATCAGCGATCTTTCGGCATCAGGCGCATCCGTCACGTCCAATGCCGCCAAGGATACCGTAGTGGACAAGACTGCGCTGGAGGCGCTGCGCAAGGCCTATCTCGGCAATAATTCCGCGACGGATCCCGACATTTCCCCGCTTTATGCCGATCTCTCGGGTTTTCCGCCTCTGCTGCTGCAGGTTGGCTCCGACGAACTGCTGCTCGACGATACGTTGCGGCTTGCCGACAAAGCGCAGAAGGCGGGTGTTGATGTGACTATGCAGGTCTGGCCCGGAATGCCGCATCAATGGCAGCTTTTCCCGTCCTTGCTTGAAGATGCCGACAAGGCCGGCCAGAAGATCGCGGAATTCGCGGTCGCGCATTTTGCCGATCCACCGGAGAAATAGGGCCGCATTGCGCCTCCTCAGTGGCCTGAATTCAACCCTTCGATTGGCCGGCCGACGGTCAGGCTCTGCCGCAGCTTAGGGTCGAGCCGTTCGGCATAGGCATGATCGGGGGCAGCCCCCAGCGCATCCAGCATCTTGGAGAAGAAGCAGCGTGCTGCCGCCGCTGCCGTCACGTCGAAAATCTCCGCATCGCTCAACCCGTGCCGCTTCAAGCCATCTATATCGTGCTGCGTTACCGATGTCGCATCGCGCGCCACCTTGGCGGCAAAATCCATGATTGCCCGCTCGATCGTATCGATCGGCGCCTTCTCGCTGCCGCCGGCCACCGCCGAAAGCCCGTCGTTGGTAAAGCCATCTCGCAGCAGCACCGAGCCATGCGCCAGCATGCAATAGGATGATTTGAGCTCCCTGGCCGCCGCCAGCGTTACCAGCTCATAACGCCGCTGGCTCATATGGCCGCGAATATTCGCCAGCAACGCACCCCAGCTTTCCATCACTTCCGGCCGGTGCCCGAAGGCGCGGTACATATTCGGCAAATAGCCATAACTCGCTTCGGCCGAAGCGTACATCAATGCCGTCTTCTCGCTGTCAGATGCTTCCGGGGTATGAATGAAAGCCATGGCACGATCCTCCCTTGATCCACTGGGAGAATAGAGCGGCGCCTAATGACATCAATCTGCCCCGCTTTTAGCCTGACCGGCTGCCCGGTTCGCTCTCCGCAGGTAGACTGGCAGAATATGATGTTCGGTCAGCGGCGCCACGATGATATTGCCTTGCCGGGCGGGCGCTATCCAGCGGATTTCTTCGATCTCCGTGGTCGCAGCGATATCTTCACCACTCACGCGCAGCAGAGACAGGTCGGCGATCACGACTTGATCTGGTTCATTGGCTGCCGATGCCCGGACTGCCCCAGAAATTCAAGCTCCGCGGCCGCGGCAACGAGACCGATCTCTTCGGAGAGCTCTCTTGTCACGTGCAGATCTGACCGGATTCGCTGGTCCGGTTAGTCGCGAATGACTGATCTCAGCTGTTTGTCAAAGATGGCTTGGGCGCCTATATCAGCGGTCTCAGAAGCAGGAAGTGGATGCGACAATGTTCCAGGCGGCATCGATCGACGTAGACAATAAGGTCGAGTTCTATCGCGAGCTTGCTCAGCAGTTGCAGGGCCTGCTCGAAGGCGAGCCGGACCTGATCGCCAACGCCGCCAACACCTCGGCGCTGATGTTTCACATGATGCCCGATCTTAACTGGGCGGGCTTTTATCTCCTGA
The DNA here is from genome assembly GCF_014195325.1 of Rhizobium sp. BK650. Classification (GTDB taxonomy): domain Bacteria; phylum Pseudomonadota; class Alphaproteobacteria; order Rhizobiales; family Rhizobiaceae; genus Rhizobium. The sequence goes on from NZ_JACIBK010000007.1 coordinate 33,009, forward strand.
AGGGCGACGAACTCGTGCTCGGCCCCTTCCAGGGCAAACCTGCCTGCGTGCGCATTCCCGTCGGACGCGGCGTTTGTGGCACGGCGGTCAAGGAGCGCGCCTCGATTCTGGTGGAAGATGTGCATGCGTTTCCAGGCCATATCGCTTGCGACGCCGCATCCCGGTCCGAGCTAGTGGTTCCCGTCCGCGACAGTGATAAGATCGTCGGCGTCATCGATCTCGACAGCCCGCTTCCCGCTCGTTTCGATGCCGAAGACCGGGTAGGAATCGAGCGCCTGGCAGAAATCTTCGCTGCGGCAACCCGCTTCTGAGCGGGCTATCTCTTGAGAGGCTGGGCAGGTTGTGGGGAGAGAACCACGAAGAAGGCGTTGTGCCATCTCCCTCACTTGAAAGGCCGGACATCGAATATCTGCGGGCTGAGTAAATGACGAAATCTTGATCGATAATGCCGTTCTCTGAATGCCGAACCGGCCTATTTCCTTAGCCGGCACGGATATGCGCTGCGTTCCGGTCGCCGATCATCGATATGGGGGTAGATCAAGATGTCCCGATTTCGAAAACTGCTGGCAGCAGGGGCAACGGTCATCGCAATAGCTGTGACTTCGTCCTGCACGACGAGTTCGGATAGTTCGATCCAGACCGGCTCCGTCGGGTATGGGCAAAGCGCCGATTTTGCACTCCGGCCGGCGTGCCTGGGCGGATTTGGCAACGATAGACCCTGCAGTTATTGACAAACTGCCGAGCAGCCAGACGAAGTTTTGAAAATGACGGAACGCTGGATCACCGCGACAGCGGACCGGGGTAGGGCGACTGTTCCCATTGAAGTCATCGAAAGTAATCTAAAATTGTCCTATCAACAGAGGTGATGCAAAAGGACGCAGTTTCCTGTCGTGGCGGAGCCTCGCATATCGTTGCCGATGACATAGAGTGCCAGGAATCGATAATAACTCGGTCGCATGAGGCCCGCCTCGGTCCGGAGGCGGCACATTTTCATAACCTATGGGAGCTGTATGATGGAATATCGTCGTCTAGGGAAGTCGGGTCTGCAAGTCAGCGAATTTTCCTTCGGATCGTGGGTCACCTTCGGCAAGCAGGTCAACGGCGGCGATGCCGTCGACCTCATGAAGCTTGCCTATGACAATGGTGTAAATTTCTTCGACAATGCCGAAGGATATGAAAGCGGCAAGTCTGAGATCGTCATGGGTGAGGCGCTTAAATCGCTCGGCTGGAGCCGCGACAGCTATATCGTGTCCAGCAAGGTCTTCTGGGGAGGTCAGAAGCCGACGCAGCGCGGCCTGTCGCGCAAGCATGTGACCGACGCCTGCCACGCGGCGCTGAAGAGGCTTCAGGTCGACTATCTCGACCTCTATTTCTGCCACCGCCCCGACATAGACACGCCGATCGAGGAAACAGTCCGCGCGATGCACGGCCTCGTCGCGCAAGGCAAGGTGCTCTACTGGGGAACCTCGGAATGGTCTGCCCAGCAGCTGACAGAAGCCTATGCTGTCGCCCGCGACCTGCGTATCACGCCGCCGACAATGGAACAGCCACAGTATAACATCTTCGAACGCCAGAAGGTCGAAGCCGATTACCTGCCGCTTTACGACCTGATCGGCCTCGGTACCACCATCTGGTCGCCGCTCGCCTCGGGCGTGCTGACCGGCAAATACAATGACGGCATACCCGCCGACAGCCGCATGAACCTGCCGGGTTACGAATGGCTGAAGGAAAGGTGGTCCACCGATGCCGCCCGCGCCCAACTCGCCCAGGTTCGCGAACTGGCCAAGCTCTCGAATGAGATCGGCCTCTCGATCACCCATCTCGCCCTTCTGTGGTGCCTTGCCAACAAGAACGTCTCGACCGTCATTCTCGGTGCGTCGCGCGCGAGCCAGCTGCAGGACAATCTCGCCGCTCTCTCGCACAAGAGCAAGCTGACGTCTGACGTGCTAGAGCGGATCGACAGCATCGTCGGCAACAAGCCGGAAGCGCCGCGTCGTTTTTGATCCTCCTGGACGGGGCCGAGCCTACCGGGTCCAAGTTTCATTGCTTCTATCAGCATGCCAATATGAAAATGGCCGGACCCTTGGGTCCGGCCATTTTAATTTCTAGCTCACTTCAATGACCGCGCTGCTTGTTGAAACCTTTTGAATAGCTTTTGCGATGGTTGGGTTGAAGGAGCAAAATATTCCTTCGCAGCAGCGGCGGGCCATAGACCGTTGCGAGAACGAGCAAATGCGAGGAGGAAACAACAATGGCCACCGAGCTCACTACATCCCATCTCGTGGATAGCGCCACGGACACTAAACGGCCGCCGCTACCCACGACGACGGGGGAAATCACCAACACGCTGAACCATTATTACCGCGGCGAGCTCGCGCGGATGACCAGTTGGCGGGACCGCATCGACCGGACGTCGAACTGGGCGATCACCGTCGTGGCGGCGCTGCTCTCCGTATCCTTGTCGACACCAACGTCCCATCATGGCGTGTTGTTGTTTGGCATGTTGCTAATCACATTGCTGCTGATGATCGAGGCGCGACGTTATCGGTTCTTCGACGTTTATCGGGCGCGGGTGCGGCAACTGGAGCGCAGCTACTTTGCGCAGATTTTTATGCCCGAAGCCGAGCTCAATCCAGATTGGGCACTATCGATTGCCAAGAGCCTGCGTGCACCGCGGCTTCTCCTCGGCTACTTCGAGGCTATGCAGCGGCGGTTGCGGCGGAATTATTGCTGGATGTATGCGATTCTGCTGATGGCATGGATCTTGAAGATCTCGACGCCAAAGCTGCAAGCGGAAGGCGCGCCGCAAGAGCTGGCACATTCGTGGAGCTATATTGTTGACAATACGGCGCTCGGACCGATTCCCGGCTGGCCGGTTATCACGATCGTGGTTGTCTTCTATGCCCTCATTCTCTACGGCACACTACGCCGCAAGTTGGACGACGGTGATTTTCCCCATGGCGAAGCGCATGTCTGATCGTTTGGCAATACCGGACTAGCAAGATGATTCTCCCTTTACCGCATGCCATTCGGTCGCAGACGCTCGCCTGCATCATCGGTCGCACATTTGCACATCTATCGGACGCGGTCTGCTTTGCGCGGAAGACATTTCTCCTATTCAAGGAAAACCGTCGCCCGCATGATTGGGCGCGACACCGATGTGAAATTGGCCGGACCATTCCCGTCCGGCCACTTCAATTTCTAGCTCACTTCAATGGCCGCGCTTCAAACGAGTGACGGCGGCCAATGTAGGCAGCCAGTGATTATGTCGTAACACAATTAGATCTATCAATGGCTTAACATAGGCCGCAGCCAATTGAAAATGACGCAATGGCCACGTGAATTTGACGGTCGTCTCAAAACCCACAAAACAGGGCGATTTCAGCGCTGACGAAGCCTCCCCACTCGATCGGGCGATACTCGCGGGCAGAGAGCACGGACTCGGCTCTGGGCCCTTGGGCGATGTTCACAATCGGTGAGGTCACGCTTGCGATGTACCGCGTCGCGAGATATCGATACCGCAAGTTGAACATCTCCTTATCGAGTCCAAATTGAGCGACGTACTGAAAGGCATCGAGAAGCCTTCGAAATGGCCCACCGCGAACGCGCGCCTTCTTGGCGTCGGGCTCGGGCTTCCCGTTGATCCGCTTGATCGGCTTGGCACTTTCAGTCCAGACGAGTTCGAACGCTTCGTTCTCGAATGGGCGGATGGTTACCTCGCGGAGAAGGTACCGGGCGTCAGCGAACTCCAGCCGAGGGGCGGCGCTGGCGATAAGGGAAGGGACATCGTGGTTTGGTTCGGGCAGCCGGGCGACCCGGATAGGTATTGGCACCTCTATCAGTGCAAGCGGTACAGTACTGCTCTCGGGGAGGCGTCTGCCCTTGGCGAGATCGGCAAGGTGCTATATTTCGCATCGAGAGGTGACTTCACTGCACCTCGGGAATACTGGTTCGTAGCCCGCAAAGGTGTTACCGGTGGACTGCAGGATCTGCTGGATGATCAGGCGAAGCTGAAAGCCGAGCTGATCGCCACTTGGAACAAGAACTGCGCGGCGACTATAAGGAAGGGCCAGACTATCCCGCTCGATGATCAGCTCTTAGAGCTTATCAATGGAGCGAATTTTCCAGTTGTTCGTGCCAAGCAGCATCTTGAGCTTATCAACGAGCATGGTCAGACTAATTATCACCTGACCGTATTTGGAAAGCCGCTGGTTGAGCGTCCGAAGCCATCGACTCCTCCGTCTTTGATTGCGGAGAAAGAGCGAACCTATGTCCGACAGCTATTCGAAGTCATTGAGGAAATGACCGGCTCGCCAATTCAACAGGAATCCGATTTCAAACACCAGCAAAAGCCCGCACTTCTTTTTGAACGGTCCCGCGCGAGTTTTTACAGTGCTGAAGGACTGAAAGAGTTGGCCCGCGACCAGATGAAGCAGGTCGAATTCTTCGAGGACTTGCTGGGTCAGTTTCGAACTGGCCTGTTCTTTACATACACGGCTCCGGCCGCGAACGGTCACGAACGGATCAGGAGCACGGTACAGGCCGCACAATGGCAACAAGTGGATGGCCACGTCCTAGGGCCGCATCTCACGGCTTTCGACAGGGAGGGCATCTGCCATCACCTCGCAAACGACGAGAGTCTGACGTGGTGCGATCATGGTTGAAACTGGAGGTCTAACGCCCTTACACGCGAGGCCGCCGGTGCGCCTCTTCAACACGCCGTTAGAAGCCGGTTTCAGGATGTTGTTTATTCTTTCCGCATGCCGTCCAGAACCGTGCGATCTGCAGCGCCTCATCAGCTACGACTATCTGCTTGTCCACTCCGGTGACGTCTCCAGCGAACACGACAGCCTTCACCCGGCGGTGCCCAACCGGGGATCCGAATGGGTGGTGAAGCGAGATGTTATCAACATGGGACTGGGCCTGATGTTCGCCCGCGATCTGGTCGAAAAGAGGTTGACTGTCAACGGCATACATTTTGCTGGATCCGAGCTGACGACAGCGTTTGTCCGCTTGCTGACCTCCCCTTATGCCGAAGCGCTGCGCGTCAGATCGCGCTGGCTGGCAAAGACGTTCGGCGACTACACGGACGATGCTCTTCAGACGTTCATGTCCCGGAAGGTCGGCACATGGGGAGCGGAGTTCGACAACATCGCCGCGATCAAGGACATCGACCTCTAATGGCCCGAATAGCGGAAATACGACTGACCGGAACTGGGCAGACCGATGCGCTCGTAAGATTCAAGCCTGGGCCGAATGTAATCACCGGGGATTCCGACACCGGCAAGAGCTACCTGCTGCGCCTCGTAGACTACGTGCTTGGCGCGGAGGAACTCAAGAAGGTCATAGACAGCCGGCTACGAGTCTGCATGGGTGGAGTTCGCCAATGACGACGGCGACACGCTCACCTTGGAACGTCATCTGACTGGTGGCGACGTTCGAGCCCATTCGCAATCCATAGCTGCTATTCGTTCCGCGCCGGTCGACAGGTCCGACGAGAATGAAGGCTCGGTAGATCCGGAGGACCCGGAGGTTGTTGCGTGGAGACGTGAGGGCCGATCCGAAGAGCCGGACGTCACATCTAGGCTCTTTCCATTCTTTGGAATGTCTGACAACGTCCGAGTACGCCGAAATGCGGACGGGCAGCATCAGAGATTGACTGTTCGTACCCTGCTGCCGACGTTCGTGGTGGACGAGGAATCTATCATCACCGAGGATTCAGCCATTCTTCGAGGCGGCTTCGGTGATACCGCAGAAAAGCGAATGTTTTCTTTTCTTCTGACCGGAAAGGACGACAAGGACATCGTCGCTCGCGATCCTCAGAAGATGGTGTCCGCGAAAATCCAGGCTCAGCGCGACCTGATTGTAGAGCTTCTCGAGCCGCTGAACTCGCGCCTCAAGAACCGTACGGAAAGTGAGGAGGACGAAAGCGTCGAGCGCCTCGACGAGACAATCGACGACCTCTCCAATGCCCTTGCGAATAACTCGGACGAACGGACGCGCCTCCGTCAGCGCCGCAACGAGCACTACCACGACCTGATTCGCGCAGAGACGCAAATCTCTGCCGTGGACGCAATGCTCACGAGGTATGCGCTCCTGGACGAAAGATATTCGTCGGATCTCGAGCGGCTCGATTTCATATCGGAAAGTTCGCACTACTATGGGGGATTGCAGGACAGCCTGTGTCCGATGTGCGGTCAGTCTCTCGAGGGCGTCTCACACGAGCACGAGGATGCAACCGGTCTTTCTTTCAAAGCCGAGGAAGTCTACCAGTCGGCCGTCGCCGAAGCTGCCAAGATCAGAGGGCTCCAGACTGACCTAAAGTCCGCGATCGCCGATCTGGAGCGCCGCGGTCACTATTGGAGCGAACTGAAGAAAAACTCTTCTGATGCGCTGGTCGATATCGACCGTCAGCTCGATACCGAACTTGCTCCAGCACGCAGGAGCACCCGGAACTCCTTGAACGAACTTGTTGCTCGGCGCGTCGAACTACAGACGGTCAGAAGCGACCGAATGGAAGCAGCTCGCCTTGAACTGCTGAAAGAGAAATTGGAACGGGAGCTCTCCCAACCACCCGCAAAGCAGGTCTGGGCTCCTCTGGATCCAATGGCGGTGACTGATCTCTGCAAGGAGATCGAGGCAGTTCTTCGGGAATGGTCGTGGAAAGAAGACGTCCGCGTCGAGTTCGAAGAGGCACGCTACGACATCAAGGTCAACGGCAAACCCAGGCGGTCGCATGGGAAAGGATTCCGGGCAGTCATTCACGCCGCATTCTCCGTCGGCCTACTTCGGTTCTGTCATGACAAAGGACGTCCTCATCCTGGTTTCGTAATGTTGGATTCGCCTCTGACGACGGTAAAGCAGCGCAAGGGTGAAACGACGGTGGAGCAGGCTGAATCGGACAAGATCACGCCAGGGATCGAGCCGAGCTTCTGGAAGAGCATTTCCGAAATCGATCCCTCGATCCAGGTTATCGTTTTGGACAACAAGGAGCCGCCGGCAAATCTCTCCAGAGCGCTCAACGTCCAGCTCTTCGCCGGTCCCGATGGTGAAGATGACGAACGGGAGGGGTTCATCCCTATTCGTGCCAATCGCGGCGCTGGAAACGCGTCCGCCTAGATGGCGGGAACACGGCCGGATCCTGTCAGTGCACGCGTTCAAAATATCAAGCGAGTAGTCCATCGCGGCCCCGTCCCGACTATCCGCCCGCGTGTTCGTTGCGACCGTGAGCCGCGATGAACATTGCGACAGCCGACCGGCAATAGGATTCGATTTCGTTGTCGTCTTCCGCTTTCGCCTGATCGAAGCGTGCGATCATCAGGAGATCGGATCCTTTGAAAAGCGCGGCAAACAAGCGGGCGGACCGGAGGGGGTCGGGCACGTTCAGAACCTCCTTCGCGTGCAATTGACGTAACAGGGTCTCGATTTGGGCGACGATATGGGCGGGGCCGGCTTCGTAATGGACTTTGCTCAACGACTTTTGGTTCGGCGTGTCGGCCATGACCATGGCTTCGACGTTACGGACGTCTGGGCGCAGCAGTGTGCGAAGCAGTGATGATCCCACCGCCATAAGCTGATCCTCGGCCGAGCCATCGACGCCTTCAAAAAGCGCCTGTGGGATTAACTGCTGGCAGCGGGCCGCAAAGGCCGCGCCAAACAGCGCCTCTTTATTCTCGAAGTGCCTGTAAATGCTGAGCTTCGATATCTTCGCTCGCTGGGCGACCTTGTCCAATGTCGTCGCTTGGAAACCCAATTCCGCAAAGAGTTCGCCTGCGGTGTCGACAATGGTTTGGCCAAGGGCGTCATTGGCGGGCCGGCCACGCCGGCCTCGACTATTTTCGGTCATCTCAATTACAGTCCTTGACGGTATCGTTATTCATGAATTACGATACTACGCAGTTTCATAAATTCCAAGAGTGGATTTTATCGTGTCCTCCAAATCAGGATTGCCTTGGCCGCCCACTGATATCGAATGCGCATCGCTGGACGATTCTGCGCGCCAGGCTCAGCCCAACCCGCTTCATCCACAACACGGAGCCCATCACCATGGATGACGTCATCATTATCGGCGGCAGCTTTGCCGGCCTTGCCGCCGCCCTGCAACTCGGCCGTGCCCGCCGCAAGGTCACCGTTCTCGACACTGGCCTGCCGCGCAACCGCTTCGCCGGCCACTCGCATGGTATGCTTGGTCACGATCACAAGCCGCCGCTGGACATCCTGACCGAAGCGCGCCGGCAGTTGGCGCGTTATCCTGCGATCAGTCTGGTCAACGCTCGGGCCGACAGCGTCTCCGGCACCATCGACAATTTCTCCGTGCTAACTGGTGATGGCGAAAGCCTTGGGGCGCGCCGCGTGATCCTGAGCTATGGCATTACGGACCAAATGCCCGATGTGCCGGGCTTTGCCGAAGGCTGGGGCACGTCCATCGTGCCCTGTCCCTATTGCGATGGCTTTGAAGTCGCCGGCCAGCATTGGGGTCTAGTCTGGTCCGGCCCGCAGTCGCACAATCAGGTCAGGCTATTCCACGATTGGACTGACAGGTTGACGGTCTTCGCCGATGGTCACGACATTCCTCCCGATATCCGCGCCGATCTGGCGGGTCGCCAGGTACCTCTCGTTGATGGCCGGATCACCGGGATCGCCCATCATGGGAGCCATGGTGCCACCATCAAGCGCGATACCGGCCTCGATGTGGCAGTCGACATCCTGTTCGCGCATCCGCGTAATAGGCCGTCCGCAAGCCTGCATGACTCACTGGGCCTCGCCACGGTCAATACGCCAACCGGCATCGCCCTCAAGACTGACGAGCGCCGCGAAACCAGCGTGCCCGGCATATACGCCGCCGGCGACCTCGCCAACCCCGGAATCCCCTCGGTCACCACGGCAACATGGCAGGGTGCGATGGCGGGTATCTTTGCCCAGCAGTCGATGCTCGTTTGAGAGCAAGCAGCATCGATCACCCCAGTTCATTTTCACAATAGACAGGAGCGCCACCATGGCCGCCATAAAACCATTCAAACCTCTGGACGAGAAATTTCCGTTTTACCGCCAACTCGGTATCGCGGCCGCGCCTCTCGTGCTCATCAACCTCTTCACGGTCGTCGATCCCGCCGACGAAGCGGGCTTCCTGGACGCTTTTAAGGCGGCTGCCGAGATCATAACGAAGCAACCGGGCTTCATTTCCATGCAACTACATCGAGCGATCGGCGATAGCCCGACTTACCTGAACTATGTAGTGTGGGAATCCACCGAGGCGGTCCGCGCCGCCTTCACTGATCCCGAGTTCCTCGCGAAACTTCCAGCATATCCTTCATCCGTCGTGGCCAGTCCGCACCTGTTCCAGAAGGTCGCCGTCCCCGGCTTCTGCACGGCCTGACTCGGGTAAATGCGACTTTTCGGCCGGCATGCTGACGCTCGTCGCCGATGCTCACGACATTACTCCCGATATGCGGGCCGGCCTTGTACAGGCCCCTCTGGACGCCGCGGCCGAACAGGTTCGCGAAGTCGCCGCCGATCGAAAGGACAGGCAGGTGTTTCGCTTGAGAATGATGCCGAGCCCAATTCGCTGCTCAAAGAGTTGAGGAAGAGAACAATGTCGAAAGAACCAACGAACAGCTTCGCAGGGAAATGGGCTCTGATCACCGGGGCGTCGAGTGGCCTCGGTATCGACTTCGCAGATCTCCTGGCTGCGCAGAAAGTCAATCTCGTATTGGCGGCCCGGCGGCAGGAGTCGATGGAAAAGCTTGCCGCCGATTTCCGCCGCAAATACGGGGTGGACGTGCTGGTCGAGGCGATCGATCTTGCCGCGCCGGGCGCCGCCGACCGATTGAAATGCAGTCTCGACGCGAGGTCGGTGACTGTCGACATCTTGTTGAACAATGCGGGATACGGGTTGCACGGCAATCTATTAGAAATGCCGATCGAGCGCACAGCGAACATGATCCAGCTCAACATCACGACGCTCACAGAGCTGACCTATCTCTTCGGCCGCGACATGGCCAAGCGGCGATCGGGACATATACTTCTCGTCTCCAGCCTCATGGCTTTCCAGGCCGTTCCCAGCTATGCGGCCTATGCGGCGACCAAGGCATATGTCCTCGCCCTTGGCGAGGCCCTGCACAGCGAACTCCGCCCGCTTGGTGTGGTAGTTACCACTCTTTGTCCGGGGCACACCGCAACAGGCTTCGATGAGGCGGCCGGAGCAACCCCGTCGGCCTTCCTGCGCCTCCTCACCATGAAACCTCGTCCGGTCGCCGCGAGCGGTATTCAGGCGTTGTTGCGAGGAAAGGCTATGGTGATCGCGGGCCTGTCGAACAAGATGGTGGCCTTTTCCAATCGTCTGACGCCGCGATCAATGCAAAGGGCCACAATGAAAAGAATAGTGGACGCCTAGTAGTAACAAATCAGACAGGACATACCATGACAGAGCAAAGTGGCGCTCAGGTCGAGGATTGGAATGACCAAAGCGGGGAGCGCTGGGTTGCCCATCAGGTGCGGCTCGACGCCATGCTGGCTATGTTCGGCCAGACCGCGATCGAAGCCGCCGCGCCCGTGACGGGCGAGCGCGTACTGGACGTCGGCTGCGGCGCGGGCGCGTCAAGTCGGGCACTCGCCACCCTCGTCGGCCCGAGGGGTCAAGTACTGGGTGTGGACATATCCGAATCGTTGATCGGCAGAGCGCGCGCGCTTGCGGCACAGGATATGCCGGTCGTGTTCGCAGTGGCCGACGCCAGCAAGGCCGAGTTGCCCGAGGGCGCGTTCGACATCCTGTTTTCGCGTTTCGGGGTGATGTTCTTCGATGATCCTGCGCCGGCCTTCAGTCATATGCGCGGCGCGCTCCGGCCGGGCGGCCGGGTCGCCTTCGTCTGCTGGCGCAGCATAGCCGAGAACGATTGGGTGCGTTTGCCGATGGGCGCGATGAAGGGCATCATCCAGCCGATGACGCCGCGCGATCCCGAAGCGCCTGGCCCGTTCTCTTTCGGCGACCGCGGGCGGGTGGCTCGCATCCTTTTGGCGGCCGGCTTCACCGATATCGCTATCGAGCCCTTCGATACTTCCGTTCCGTTTGGTAAGGGCCCGACGCGGGACGCCGCGATTGACGACGCAGTGGAGATGACGCTCGAGGTCGGCCCGCTGTCTCGCGCGCTCGCTGATCAGCCCGACGACATACGCGCCCGCGCCTCGGCTGCGGTTCGTGCCGCCTTTGCGGACCGTCCCGGCGAGCGGTCGGTGATGATCAATGGTGCGGCATGGATCGTCACCGCGCGCAATCCGGTATGACCGCAAGTTTCACGATGCGATTTTAAGCGCGTTAAATTGGTAAATACATCCGTTCCACAATGCACTGACCGACCTTGTCTTCAGGAAACGCCAGAGGGATGCCACGGTCCTGCCTGCGTCGACCCAGACCACGCGTACTGCAGCGAGTCTGTTGAGCGATCAGTCCGAACGTGACGTACTTTGAACTGAAATCCTCGAAGTCACTCTCGGCGACTATCCAAACCGGTGCGCGAGTTTGATGGACATGGACCCTTTCGGCTCGAAGATATCCCTCGCTGACGAGATAGGTGAACGCCTTGGACGTCAGCAGCATGCGCTTGCAAACCTCGGCGCGATCAAGAGCCGAGTTGGGCATCTTCCAATACATGCTTTCAATTTCTGCGGGGTCGAAACGGAGGCCGGAGATTCCTCTACCTTCCGCGCGTCCGCAACGTTGGAAGCGTCCTTCGATCACAGCTTCCAGGATGCCGACATAACTGGTATTCGCAAGCTTCACCGCCTTTGAGATCGGTACCAAGTCCTTCGAACATGGCGTGATCGTATTATTCATGATGACATCATGCAGTCTGACCACCTCAGTCCTCGAGTAGCGGTTTTGAAGCCGATAGCTTCTTTCACCGCCTCCATCACGCTTCACGACCGGTTCGATCAGTTCTCCTTTAAGCAAATACCACGCGTGCATACGATTGATACCGAGGATAGCGGCGACCTCTTCCAAATCGACCATGTCCCGGAGCTTTTGCAGCGCGTCTTCAACGACCGCGACGGAAATGACTTGTTCGCCGTCGTCCTGGCGGACGGAGTCCAGATGGCCCATTTCGACGAGAAGGCGTCGTAGCGTCTGGTCGCTTGAACCAGTGGCATCGACCAACTCGGAGACGGTCGTCCATTCGCTGTCCGTTACTTTTCCGAAGAACTCGGATCCATTGATCACTCGCACTGTTTTGAGCGTGTGCGAGCGAATGCGTTCTCTTAAGACATCATATTCTGGATCCTTGAAACCGCTCAGAAGCGCTGAGTAGAGTTTCCCGTAAAGGGCTTGGCCTCCCGCGTAAGAAGCTCGACCGGTCGACCGGATCCGATCCAACAGATCAGTGAAGCCGTGGTTTCCACGCACGATAAAGTCGAAAGCTGCACTTCGCGCCGCGGCCTTTGCCTCTTCAGACAAACCGGTGAATGCGATATCTCGTCCATGGACGTGGGCGGCGCCGAGCAGTTCGCATGCCGTGATGGCCACCGACAGGACGACCGTATCCAGGAAGTCCCCATGGTCGCGTCGTCCTTCTAGCCGATCGCAGACGAAACGTTCGAACGCCGTGATCTGTCTTGGTACGCTCGCCAGGATCGACGCAGGCATCGACTCTGCGACGACGTCTAGCTGACTGATCAAATCATATGGATGACGCTGAAGGCTGACGTGTTCGGCCTCCACGATCTGTGTCAGGTGGACCGGACACGTCTGCACCGAAAGAAACATCCAGGGCAGACGGAAACGTCGCCGAGCGCCGGGCATTAGACCTTCATCCTTGTCGTCTGACAGGATGCAATGCGGGCAGAAGCGCAGCCGCCTTCGTCCAATGATCAGCCTCTTCCCGACGGTCGCCCCGGCGATCGATACGCTGTCGTCATCGTGTGTTACAACGGCATGGGCGTATAGTTGGTCTTCGGATCGGCCAACTTGTCTAGCGACCCTCGCAATTTCAACCCGATCGCCTCTCAGGAACGCGGCCCCATCGACACCGAGATACCGGAAGAAAACCCGCGAGTTCGGCGCGGAATTCGCCCTCGCAAGGCGGGCGAACCAACTTGTAAGAGGCTCGTCCTCGAAGAGCGGGACGTCGAAAAGAGCGCTCACCCTTTCTTTCTCCGACGCTTAGGGGCCGAAGCCGGATCAACCAGGTAGCCCTTGTCATCCACCTCGCGCTGGATCTTCTGCCAGTCCGCTGACTTGAATACGTTCTGTTCGTCAGGGCAATCCCTGGCGAGGCGTGCGTACCCCTGCGCAAAATGGTTTGGAAGCAGGACGCCGCCGGCCTTGTCGTCCCAGATGCATTTTTCCAGCGAATTCTTGATAATTTGTACGGTCATACCGAACCGCCAAATTCCACCGTGCATGAGCCGCTGTACAAATTCGTGGATCAAAGGAAAGCCGATCCTGACGCCGCCTGCGTCAGCAAGCTTCTGCACCGTCTCAACCACTTTCCCGACTGTTGTCTCGTCGTCGGGCATGTCCTTCACGCGGATGATCGGTACGCGCCGATCCAACTGATTGTGCTCGTCACGATCCAAGATACCTTCGATCTCCGGAACACCCGACACGATGACCCAGATCGGATATGAAGGAGTCTGCATCAGGTTCTTGATCGAGTTGCTCAGATGAGTGTACGCGTGGCTGGTCGGGGCCTCGAGCACATGCTGAAATTCATCGAGCACGATCACGTGCGTGCCCATCTTCCTCATTCGATCGAGGAGGATATCGTTCCAGACGACGTCTTCGTTCGTCTCGCCGTGAACGGGCAAGCCGCTCTGAGCGGCGAGGCGCGCTCCCAGCTTCTTCCAGGTACAGCTCGGCGGTGTGACTGCACGAAGGCTCAACGACATCCTATTGTAAAGTCCATCGAAACTGGCGAATGATGGATGGTTGTTCAGAAGATGGTCCAACGCCTTAGACTTTCCGGCGCCGCTCTTACCCAAAATTGTAAGTGCGTACCCGCTAGTTGCGTTCCCCGCCATGATATGGGCCAACATGATCTCGATCTCTTTCGCGAGTTCGTCGTCCGCTGTCGTGGGAACATGAATGTCCTGGATTTTTTTGATTATTGCCGCACGATCGACCGTCTTGCGCGACGTCGTTCGGAGCAGGTGATCCATCATGCTCGTAGCGGGCTGCTCGCTCACGATTCATCCTCCTCGGACTTACCAACATTAGCCGAGTCGGTATTATGGCTTTCCATGATCTGCACCCACGTGAGCACGCCCTCCGTTTCAGGCGCCTCTTCGACACTCGCGTCGACGTCGTGGCCCACGCTGGCAGGTAGTGGCGCAAACGGATCGGTGCGGTCGGTACTTACGCTAGGACCATAGATGCCGTCCCCGTAGTCTGTCGCCGCCTCGTCGACGATGGTGAATCCGGCTACGACCATTTTAGACCAATGGTACATCATCTCTGGGGTTGCGATTGGCGAAGCGATGCCCGCAGCCGCCTTGCTGGCGTTGGCGAACACTCTCGCGTCGGCAAGGGTCTTCGCCGCGACCTTGGCGGCGACCTTGGCGTCTCGCCCGAATACCGACTGCAGGTATTTCATCTGATCCAGCCAGTGCATCACCCTGACGCCCTTCAGACCATCCATGGCACACTCCACCTCGAACCAATCGCCGGCCGGCTTTTTGGAAAAGGGGTCCTTGACCTGGATTTTAGAGAGGTCGATCTCGTTGACGCGGACAGATAGCTCGAGATCGTGACGACACAGACGTAGAGTCTGGAGCCGGGGATTCGAATAAGGAAGGCCCAAAATCTGGATGCCGTAGTTCCCCAGCTTGTACTTGGCGACGATGCTGAAAGCCTCGGCATATTTCTCATCGCTCGGCACCGGCTTCACACCGCCCTTGCCATTCTGGCTGAAAAAGCGCCACGCCTGAAGCGGGGTCATTCCCTGAAGGCCGCGATGCTTCGTGTTATGATAGCAATCAACGATCAACATCACGATCAGGTCGGCGAGCTGATCGTCCGTGATGTGCCTGTGCTTTTTGGCATCGTATTTATCCCGAAGCAGGACGTTGCTGAACGTCTGGCCGGAGAGAAGATGGATGTAACGCTGGTTGATCGTCCGGAAGAAGCGCTCCACTCTACCTCGCAGGTGCGGATGCTTTGACGGAGGGATCGTCACGTTCCCGGTGTATGACATAACCGCCTGCTGGAATTCGTTCGACGTGTAGCTCGCCCCCGCGTCGACGTGAACGCTCTCCGCAGTTCCTTGCTGCACCCACGAGGTCGTCGTTCCGTAAAGCTGCGTCTCGAATTCCTTCGAGCGGGCGACCATTGCAAGGGTGGCGACGGCCGACGCTCCGTCCGGCCCGCCCCATAGAAGTTTCATTCCGCAAACCGATCGGGAGCAAGCATCGAGAGCAACGGAGAGCCACACTCTGCCGTCGTTCTTTTCGCCGATCTTCTCTTCGATGCGGCGCTGCACCTCCGGGTGGAGGTAGTCCCAGATGCCATTCCTCACGAGCAGTCGGATGACGTCGAGCTTGTGTTCGTCCATTTCAACGACTTCCAGCGGCCGCTGTGGCTGGTACCCGCGCCGTGACATTCCAAATTTGCGGATCACCCTCATGGGATCGCCGGCACGGGCCACCTCATTGCGGAAATTTCCCAGGTCGTCGATGATCCGTTGGAACGTTCTAAGCGACGGGACATCGAAACGGGGCATTTCACTTGCCTCGCGTGCATCGTTGGCCTCCGACATTTGTACATAGCAATCGAGCTTGGTCGGCCTGTCCTTGCTTTGAAACTTCTGAGCATATTCGGCGTGGAAACGCAGCTCGTCGGTGGTGAAGCGCGACTCCTGGCCGACCCGGCCCCGATGACGGGGAGCGAGAGACGTCGGCTCAAGTTCGTTGTCCTCGAAGCGCTCCACCAGCCTGCCGAACTGCCGAGGACCGGGAATAACAGCGCGTTTGCCGGTCTTCGGAGGAATGAGAAACTCGTTTTCCGCTTTGAACGCCGCAATGAATTTCTCGTAGCCGGCGTCGGACCGTGGGTAGTATTCCCCGGTCTCGTATCGGTCGAGCTCGATTTCGAGGAATTCAGCTACCATCCGGACCCGGAAGATCGTCGCCGGCGACATGTCGAAGATCTTGATCCCCTTGCGTCTGGCGATCGCATTCTTGGCGCTGAAGTATCCTTCTTCCCACTCGATCTCCTTGTGGCGGAAAAGCTCGGAGATATCGGAATATTGAAGTGCCTCCGTCCTCGGCGGGTCCTTTCCGTCGCAGGTTTCGATGAGGACGCCACCTTCCCACTCTGAACCGACGTTCCCAGTTTTCTTGGATTTCAGACACCAGTCACGGGCCTGGTACCGAATGAGGTCGTCCTGGGTAAACGTGTATCTGGTGTAGTCGTGCACGGACGCGGTTGCTGGCATCGGTCAATCCTTCGAAATCGCACGGATCCACGATCCCTCGGACATGATGATGTTCTCGGGGGTCGGGTGGTCGAAAATGGCAAGTTGCCTGTCGAGCATGTCCCAGACGGCGGTCCAGATGTTCGCCAAGGAGAGATCGGGCAGGCGTTGGGCGAGATGCCAGACCTTGGCGCGTCCGCCGTGTTCCAGCAGTGCATCATGCACGCGCGACGTCTCGGAGTTGTTCCGGACCTCGCGGGTGTGGAGAATGTTCTCGGCCGCGTTAACACGGCCTTTCGTGATGTCACGGTTGGTGACAAGAACGAACCGATCTACACTGTTTTTGGGAAGTTGGTTATTGAGGAGTTTAACCAGACCTGCGGTTGCGCGCGCGGTGCTTCCTTCGGCCTTGACGACGAAATACGTGATGGCGCCGCCCGCCGCGGTTCGCCTGACGTCGACGATGTGAAGGACGGTCTTGCCCTCTACGATCACGCTGTAGGGTCCGTCCTGTGCCTTGATCGCGAGCGTGTCGTGCCGGGCGAGCAGGATCTTGACGAGACCCGCCTCAAGGTTGCTTTCCAGACGATGGTAGGTGTTCGTCGATCGGTCCACGATCACGACGCGGCAGGACGCGATCGTCTTGACGAATTCCTCTAACTCGTCCTCATCGTCGAGCGTCGCCTTGAACGGGATTTCGCGGTCGAACTCTCCGCGCTGAGGCGGCGTTCCGGCCCGGGCGCCCAGTTCTTCGTTATATTTCGAAGTCTCCTACCTTTCCCGAGACGGTCGGGTTCGCGAAGTGGGTCTCGGTAGAGACGGGACGTTCGAGAATGTCGAAGCCCTCGTGACGTGAGTGCATCATATCGATCAGTGCGGCAAGCATTTCGTGGATCCTATCCTAGGAAGAGACGCCGGAGATGTTCTCCGGCGTGCTTCGGGATGTCTGCGGTCGTCAGGCGGCTTCGATCAGAAGGGCGATGGCGTCGCCTCCAGCTTCCTCTGCGGAGCACCGAAGCGAAGCGATGCGGTTGCTGAAGGTGCGCATCGAGCAGGGACGCAGTTCGCGACCCTTCGGCTGCCAGTCGTTGAGATGCTCGATCTCCAAACGCATTTCCTCGTACGCCGCGAAGACGCCCAGAGGGCCGTCCACGTGCATCATCGCGCAGGTCTTCTGAAGCGCGGCGCTCGTGGGGGCGAGGCGACGATCGTCCGCCTCGACCGCGAGGGCTTCAACGAGCTCCTCGACGTCGACGACGCCGAACTCCTCGTCGAGTTCGGAAAGGAAGGTGCGGGGCAGGATGGATTCGATCAGGTCGCGCATGACTACGTACTCCTTGTGCTGCGACAGACTTTGTTTTTGCAGGACGATGACGCAGCCGGGCTCGGCGCTTCGCAAGCGCGCACGAATCCTAGACCGGCGAGCAGTCCTGTTAGGCACGATGGGGAAATGGCCGCGCTTACGGCCGCTCAGACGTCAGCCTATCGGCTTGACGACGCTAGCAAGCAGCGCGCTGGCGGTCTTCAGACCGCAGGGGAGCAGCATATTCACAGGCACCTCCGGAAGGAGCCGTCGGGCCTTGTCGGCGCGACGGATAGGGACAGACGAGACGGCGGAAGCGGCGTCAGCCCATCTGTGGAAATTCCGCGCTATTCCGGGAAACGTTGCGAGTGAAAGCCGAGAAGGTTGTGTTCTCGTAACCAGACATTTCGAACCCTCATTCCAAAATTGGTGAAGAAGAACTTCGGGCGGCCGAACCCTCATCACGGGCACGGCGCAGCTCTGTCGATGCCTACGCGGCGAAGCGGGCAAGGGGCCCGGCTATTATCGACATGACTGCAGTCATGGCATGCTCCTCAGAGCCGATCCGCCAACATGACGGACCTTAAGGCTGGGCCGCACCATAATGCGACAATACACGCATTGCAAGAGTGAATTATCGCGCCGATGTCCGTGGCGTAAAATGGCACTGTTTCCATTAGCGGCGCCCATTCAGTGGGTTACGAATATGTTTGGTTAGCAAGATGTCAAAACGTGGCCGAGTCCTGTGCCAAATCGAGACCATATCTAGGCTACAAAGGATTCAACCACTGGGAGCAAGGATTCGTCTGTGTAGCTATGGACCCGAGGCAATGAGGATATCGTCGCTATCGGCATGGGCGGGGTGGGGTTCGACGTGCTCCTCGGAACGCCATGGCGACCTAACGATTGTCTTCCACACCGCGTTCTCCGTCAGCATCTTGATGACGGGTATGCCTTCGGCGGCGGAGAGTTCCATCAGACCGAGCTGGTCGAGCGACTTTCCGAAAGTGCGCACGATCTGCGATGCAGCCCAGTCCGGATCGCCGACGTGCCATGCGGCGAGGACTCCGTGACGGCTTCCCGCATTCCGCCGGTCAAGCACGGATGCGACTTCGAGCGGCGTGCCATGGACGGCGCCGACGAGTACGCGTTCAGGCCTGTCGTGCGACCACAGCACATGACACCAGCCTTCGCGGATGTCGGTCGGCCGCGGGTCCTCTAGTGAAGTCGTCTCCCGGAAGTATTGCAGCATCTCGGGAAGGGCGAGATCTGCAAGTTTGTCGAAGATCCGAGCGGTTTCACTCGACCGCAGCCCCAGCTCCTTCAGGAGCCGAAGATGCTCGTAGATTTCGTGCGCGAGGGCTCGCGACGGCTGCCCAAGGTCGTTCGACAGGGTGAACCAGTCGCGCGAGCTTTCGCCGGCGACGGAGCGGAACGTAGCCTCGAGCACCGTGGTCGAATACTTCCAGTCGCTCGGTTTCACGCCCGGCGTAGCATCCATGAAGCCGAGAAGGTTTTTCGCACTTCGCCGACGCTTCCCAAGCTCCGTGGGGAGCTGGGGATAGACCCCCCAGCCATGGGTATAGGGGTAGTTGTTTGGCGAGATCATGAGCCTGATCGACATGGTTACCTTCCGTATGGGCGTATGCCTTACGGTCGCCCTGTCCGGAGCAAGTGACAAATGCCTATGGGCGTCCACTTCGCGCCGTCCATTCCGTCGGTTCCAGGTCTTCGTTCGCCGCGTCGCCGACATGCCATCCGGGCGGCGGCTCGACGTGCCATACGTCCGCCCGCGGATCGTATACGCCGGGAAGGGAAAAGTGCTGGTGAATGAGACAGAAGTCGGCGGGGTTCAAGGTGGCGATCGGCAGTCCATGGGCGATGGCGAGCGCTGCCAGCATGGCGTCGCATCCGAGGTTGACACGATCCTGCTTGATCACCCTGCCATGCCTGTCCCTCCTCTCTGGAGTATGGAAGAAGTGCCGGAGGGGAGGGTGAGCCGCCATGGCCCCAAGAACGCGGGCGGCGACGACGTCCATTTCCGGCTGGATCATTCGGCTGGAGAGGAACTCCTCGAACCAAGCCAGCAGTTCAAGGGCCTTCTGGACGTTGTGCCGCTGAACGGCCCGGATACCCACCTCCGTTTCATAGATGGTGATCCACGATACGGCGAGGGCGCCGCGCGGCAACTCGCCCAGCCACTCCCATATCCATTGTGGAGGTTCAGGAAGGTAGGCCGTGCTGATAATGTTGGTATCGACGAGTATCTGCCTCACCAGACTGTCGCTTTCAGTTGTTGGTCCCGCAACACGGATGTAGGCTAAGGCGTCGACACCTGTTAAAATGTTACCACGCGAATGTTTTGGTAATTGGTGAGTTCTATGGGTCAGGTTTGGACTGCGAAGGAGGTCGAGGGGAATCTTGAGCAGGTTCTTAAGCAGGCCAGGAACGTTGGTCCGCAGCGAATTCGGGATGAGACGGGTATTTATGTGCTCAAACTGGAGGATGATTTCTCCAAGCCGGACGCCACCGAAGCTCTGATGAAGCTCCGCCAAAGGGGCGAAATCTAGGCGTCGTCCCTGCAAGGATTCGCTAACCGTATTTCAAGGTGTGCAACGGACACGTCTTCATAAGACGGTGTGGCTGGGAGTGCTGCGGCACGTGCGCCGCGTTCTACCAACCGACGTCCCGCCGACCTCATGCCTTTAATATCTTCTCTATCGCAGGTTCCAAACCGGCTCATCGTTTCGGATCCCGGCTAGCGATCGGGTGCCGTCGGCCATGAAAATTTTCGGCCGCAGAAGTTTTTAAACCGACAGAGTTGACGCTTGTCGCTTTGTTCTCTATGTGTTCCGTTATGGTACAAGCTCTGCGAATATCCAGCTTCCGTTGAAACTGAACGCCGCTAACGCGGCCGGTCTCATCGTACGTTGGATTTTCAGAGATGTTGGAAGCGCACGCCGTCAGCCATTTCGTCCTCGACGCCGCCTATCGCGAAGCTTCGAGGAACGTATTCTACCCCTTACATTCCGTCCGATCGCCCGGACCTCCGGCTTTCAGATCTCAATTGGCCCGTGACCTGGGATGCCTTTTAGACGTCGACGAGACCGTGGTCGCCTGGTCTTGCCTCGCGTTCGGAGTGCATCTCGAAAATGGCGTCCATGTGGTAGACTTCATGGTCGACCGCATCGACGGCACTCGGGAGTTTCTCGACGCGACCGAGTACTTTGGGGATCCCCAAGTCGCGGAAACGATCGCATGCATGAAGAGACGTCATCGCTTCGTGACGGTGAGTGAAATTCGATCCGGGAACCGGCTTGAGAATGCGAAGGACCTTCTGCGGTATGCCCGGCAGCGCACGCCGTTGAACGACCGGGTCAGGCTATTGGCGACGTTGGATGAGGTCGGCTCGATCACCATCGCCGAGACGTTCAGCATCTTCCGCGAGGTTCCACCACTTGCGGCAATCGCATGGATGGCCTTGCATCGTTTCGTCTCCATCGATCTGGACGAGGGCCTTATCGGTCCGAATACTGTGATCCGTCGCGCGGAGGCGTCGAGATGAGACTCCGTAAGCAGCCGAGCCTGGCCAACAGGACATACGGACAGGTACTGAAATCGGCCATCCGCCGCAGTGGCCTCTTTCTCAAGCGATCTAAGCTCCAACAACTCCTCATCGTCCTCAAGCTGCCGTTCGCCGCAGACGAGAAGGCGTATTTGGAAGCCGCGCGGGTTCTCGTTAAAGATGTTGCTGAACTCGCGTCCTTTCACGTTCACGCGCCCGCCAGCCGTCGCCTGTCAGTCGTCGGTGTCGATGCGATCGAGGCAGATATCGAAGCTGGCAATCCCATCATCGTGTTGTGGCCGTACGACATCCAAGTGGCCGCAACGCTGTTTGCAGCAGCCGATCGGATCGTCGACGTCGGGCCGGTCCGGCCGGCTCATCTTGCCGCATCGTTTCGTCAGGTGCGTGGAGAATCGATGACTACCGCCGAAGCAGCATGCCTGCTTCAATATCCGCTGAAGCACGTGTTCGTTTCACTACGGGCAGGTCGGCCAATCCCCGTAGCCATCGAGGGTCTCCGGCTGGCGGCCGGCGAACCCGTTAGGCAGGCGCCGAAACCTGGACTTCTGGATCTGGAGGGTTTCGGAACAGCTAGAAAATGGGGCCTCGCCCTCGCCAGCGACATTGCAGAATGGAGGCGGGGCAAGATCGGATGGTCGGACGTCGACAAGGGAATTCTGATCAGCGGGCCACCGGGCTGTGGGAAGACGCTATTTGCATCTGCGCTCGCGCGCACGTGCGAGATCGAGATTGTGGCGACGTCGGTGGGGCAGTGGCTTTCCGCGGGTCATCTGGACAAGGTTCTCGCCGCGATGCGAAAGAGCTTCCAGCAAGCGGTGTCCCGTAAGCCCTGCGTCCTTTTCCTGGACGAGCTAGACGGGATCGGGGACAGGTCGACCCTTACCGGCGACCATGTCGAGTACTGGATGCAGGTCGTGAACTCCCTGCTTGAATTGATCGACGGGTTCGAAAGGCTCGAAGGCGTGGTGCTCGTCGGCGCGACGAACTTTCCGGAAAAGATCGACGCGGCGCTTCGGCGCGCTGGTCGGCTGGATCGTCATGTTGCGATCCCGCTTCCGGATGCACAAACGCGACGATCGTTGTGCCGACGCTATATTCGAAGCGATTTCACCGATGCAGAGTTCGACGGCATCGTGGCGTCGACGAAAGGACTGACAGGAGCCGATTTCGAGCAGATGGGCCGCGACGTCCGTAGGTGTGCGAGGCGAGAAGGCACCAGCATCTCCGCGGACATGGTCATGAGGTTGCTTCCACCGTCGCTGAAGATCACCGGCGAAAGACGTCGTACGGTAGCGGTGCACGAAGCGGGACATGCGGTTGTGGGAATCCACCTGGACGTCGGCGAGTTAAAGGAGATCGTGGTCCTCGACGAAGTACGGCAAAGCGGCACCGCAGCCGGCTTCACTCACTTCGCCCTTGAGGATATGGAACGAGATCGTCAGGCGCTACTGTCACAGATCGCCATGCTGATGGGCGGGCGTCTCGCGGAGGAAGTCATCCTGGGTTCTGCCTTCGAAGGGGCGGGTGGGGAAGGGTCCGATCTGCAGAAGGCCACCGACCTCGCGACATTGATGGAAGTGCGGTTCGGCATGGGCGAGGTACTGGGGTACTTCTCGGCCCGCTCGTCGTCCGAGCTGGAAGGGATCCGGAGACAAGTACCAAGCGTTCGAGAGCGGGTCGAAAAGACCTTGTTGAAGGAATGGAAACGAGCACGAGCGATCGTCGAAAAGCATGAAGACATCATCGGGCTGTTGGCATCGAGACTCGAGGCGGTCGGACGTGTGGACGGCCGAGAAGTGGAATCGATGCTTCGGGGGGAGGGCCAAAAATGAGCCCGTCGCTCGATCCTTCCTGGAAGCTGGTGATTAAGGGATTGAAAAACAAAGTGACGACAGATCGAAAGGTTTCGATCGCCGCCATCCTGAAAGACGTCGCCGGGGATGCCGTTCCCCTCCGGACCGCGAGGAGGTTTCTCCTGACGATGTCGATGGACGCGTTGTCAGGCACACCGAGGCTCATCGACGTTCACGGAGAGGGCGCAGTTTTTATGCTGTCGCTTGAGGATCTGTTGGAGATCCTCGCGGATCCGCCGCCGACGTTGGGGGAAGTGATGGAGCGCGCGCGCCGGTAGCGTCACGCGCCTCCGGACAAGCCGGCACGCTCCTGTAGCTTGATCATCCATTGTCTATGGACAGATGTCGGGCCTGTAGCTCAATTGGTTAGAGCCGACCGCTCATAACGGTCTGGTTGCAGGTTCAAGTCCTGCCGGGCCCACCACCGGACCTCGTGGAGCGCGAGTTTTAACCACATTTCACCGAAGATGCCTGAAATTCATCCGTTCAAAAGACTGCGATCATGGACGATCCGTGCCGCGGGAGATCAGGGACAGATAATCCGGTTAACGTGCAACCTTTGCAGGATCACGCACAACTACCTTTCGGACGACCTTGAGAAGCTGAGCGGCAATATCTCGCTCGATCGTCTCCTCATGAAGTTCAGGTGCGCCGGTTGCGGGAAGAGGGACTATCTGCAGATGAAGCTTACACTTCCCCTGTGGAACGGAGTACGGAAACCTGAAGATCCGGCGTCCGGAGCGCATCCGCACCGTTACCATTCCGGTCTAGTCAGACGACGTTCTTCGCTAGTCGGTAGACGGATCGGAGCTGTTTGAGCCCGCGTGAGCGGCGACGAGGAGGCCCCAGCGACGGCGATAGGCGAGGCGCGGCTCCTCCAGTCTAAGAATTGGTTCCAGAAGCTGAAGTTCTGAAGCGTACTCACGCAGATGGGACTGGGAACTCATCTCGCAGAGTTCTTGAGATTACTGGATAGGCGGTGGCGCGAAGCTGGTTGTAGTCACGCGCGGCCGACGGGGCGACAGCCCACTCTTCGCACCACAAGGTCGCCGTTCCCAGCGAAAAGGTGGCAGTTGTGGATACCATGGGCGCAGGGGAAAATCCTCCCCAGGTGGATCGCAGCAGTGGCGTCCTAGGTGAATTCCGCAAGCCACCAAAGTTCCTCAAAGCTCCCCACAGTAGTCCGCCTCATGGTTTAAAATCGTCGTCGTCCTGATCGTTATGGGCTTGGCTATGGAAGGCGAAGCTCTCGGCTGCAATCGCACTGCGCGGCTCGCGGCGCCACGTGATCGCCTTGAAGACTTCTCTGACGTTCTCCAGCGGCAGGTTCAAAAGCATTTCTCGCTCGTCCGCTGAAAGGATCGGTTGACCCTTTTCCGCAAGATATTCCTCAATCATCTGAATATGATCGCCGATAATTGCAAAGGCCGTTGCGCGGGCCGTCAGTGGCGTTTCCGCGAGGGCTTCGTAAAGTCCCATGTCGCTTAAAGCTTGCTGGATCATGTCGGATTTATCCCTTAGCTGCGAAATCTGGAGGAGGTAGAACAACCCCTCCATTTTCTCTGCCTCGTTATGCATGTTACAAATGACGTCGAGAACAGACTTCCAATTTTGATCGGGTTGCTCCGAGAGAAGCAGCGCGATAATCCGGTCACCGAAAAATGGCGAGTTCGCCAACTTGGCCGACATCTTCATCTTGTGCAGGTTCAAGACTTTGAAGGAATATGGATCACCAAATTTGGGATGATCACTCTTCATCGGGCTTTCTTCGCTGCCGATGTAGATCAGGTATTGATGCACATCAAAGTCGTCTGCCGACCACTGATGGAGGCGGTGGTGTAGAAGCGAGAAATAGTTGGCCATACGCCATTTCATCGTCCTATCTACGCGAGTCTGCACTTCAATGTGGACGAACTGCTTCTCGCCAACCTTTGCGAAATAATCTACTGCACGACCGGTGTACCAACCCGCGTGGGTAGGCAAGGATCGCAATCGCCGCATTTTTGTAAGCATCGGGACAAAGACGCTGCGCGAGTCGTTCATCAAATGTTTGAATATCGCGTCGTAGTGGCTCATGCGGGGTCTCGAAGCAGCTTGGCCTCGTCAGCGACAATGCCAGTTAGAATCGGTGTTGCACGGTTGTCCTGCAGGAGAGGCGGCTCGCTATGAAGGCGTTCGCGATTCTCTGTCTTCATCCTCAACGTGAATGAATAGTCGAAGTTGTTGCCGGTCAATGCAGACCTGACCGCTAGTCCGATCGCTTTTCCGATCACGGGAGGAACGGCATTGCCGACCTGACGAGCTTTCGAGTCCTTCCCACCCGCGAAATCCCACCAGTCCGGAAATCCTTGCAGCCTAGCGCGCATACGAAGAGTAAGTCGGGGAAGGAATCCGGGGCCCGCCTTATCTGCCTGCGCCTGTGTCGGTGCGGCGTCGGCGACCGTGGCAATGTCGACACCTTTCTTCGCCCAGCGCGCCGCCTCCTTTTCGCGCGATCCGCCCTTGCGGCCGACCACCGTGGAGGCGAGTGCCCCTCGCTTCTCGACGCCGTTGCGAACAACGACGAAACTGCGCCGGGCGTCCGCCCATTCCTTCGCACCGGCCCATCCGTTTGCAGCCATCAAGTCCTCAAGGACGTCGCCCATGTTTGTCCGCCATTCGGGAAAAGCCGGCGGCGCGCGGAACGAGGCCATGTGTTTCTGCCGCATTCCAACGAAGAGAATGCGGGTTCTTTCCTGCGCTATGCCGAGATCCTCCGCTTCCATTCGAACCATATGAACAAGATAACCGCACTTCTTCAACTGCCTTAGAAAGTTGCCGAGGTGATCTGCATGCCGCGCGTTCAACAAACCCGTGACGTTCTCGAAGATGAACGCGCTTGGTCTGATTTCGCGGACGGCACGGGCGCCCTCCAGGAGCAGATCCCTCGGGTCATCCTTACCCAGACCTTTTCCGTCGATGGAATAGGGCTGGCACGGCAGGCCTCCCACAAGCAGATCGACGCTCATCGAAGCATGTTTCTTGAAGTCTACCTGTCGAACATCGCCCTCCACCACGTTCCAGAAGGGTCTGTTCAACCGGAGCGTCGCGGCGGCATGTCTGTCGAACTCGTACAGGGCGAGGGGAACAAAGCCGGCCTCTTCGAGCCCGAGCGACATCCCACCTGCTCCTGCGCACAATTCCACGACGGTCAGCTTCTGTGTGGGAAGCTTGATGAGGGGCGGCTTTTCTTGCACTACCGTGTCGAAGTTGATCGGCGCGATCGTTGAGGTCACTGGTTGGAGGCACTCCTGGAAGTGGGTGACCCATTGGGTCTCCAAGCTAGCGTTGTCCAGAGCGAACCGATATTCCCCACCGAACCGGCCCGCGGCGAGCGCTTCAATGGCGGCGTAGGCGAGTGCGAGATTGCGTTCGCTCGCATGCGACGGCATCGCCAGGACGCGCTCGAGCGGAATTTCGTGCTTGCCGTATGTCGCCACAAAGACCGGAAGAAGAGACGTCGCAGCGCTCTGAATCGCAGCGTGCGTTTCCAGTTGGCTGTGTTCCGTCGTTGTATCCGGCCGATATGAATTCAACAACGACAGGAGCGCGGCTACGCGGGAATCGATCTCCCTGACTGCTTCGGCAGCTCTGCGACGTGCCGACCGAAGGGAGCTATTGAAGCCGTCTCTGGTGATCTGTTCGGCGTAAGTCTCGGTCTTGCGACGTAGGCTCGTTCGCACTGCGGCGACGTCCCGGATTCCGACGGTCGCGCCCTCGGCGATCCTTGCCAGAACTTCCTGCCGTGTTTCCGGAGCTGAAGCGGCAAGGGCTTTTAGAACGGGGAACTGGACGCGAGCATCGCGAAGGACCTCGTTCGAGTCCTTCAAAGTCCCTGCGATCTTTACGTAGGCGCGGGCGTCTGCAAGGTCCATCTCGCAGCCGGCGTGAAGGAAATGGATAACTTCCTTAGGCGAAAGATGTTGCGACAACTGGTCGACCTTTTCGGTGATCTTGAACAGGCGATCGGAGATTTGCTCCTGGAGATCCCTAATGGCCTTCTTTGTTTTACCAAGCGCGTCGTTCTTCAAGTCCGTCATGACCAACATCTCTTATCGTGAAGTCGGACGTTTCATATCGGGACAATCCTTGCGGGACCGGGAAGGCAAACGCTAAAATTGTTTGCAACCTGAAATTTACGAAACGACATGTCGATTTTGCAAGCTGACTGTATTGCTTGTGCTTTTTTCGGCGCCTACAAAGTTGCGCGAAATGGGGGATGCGGAACGTGTACAACCTTTTGATGGCGGGGAGTGACGGTGACTGGGACATCGCTGCGGGATCCGATCACGAAGCTACATTCCCGCTCTCCCGATATCTCGAGTACACGGAAGACGAACTGGAGCAGAGGCTGAAGCCGATCAATTCTGCCGTAGTCGCTTTTCTGTCGGGGCTTCCGACGTTGTTCATGAGCGAGCTTCAGACCACCAAGCAGAAGCGGCAGTTCGTTACCGTCCGCGTTGGCGCCGTCTGGGACATCCGGATCGAGGGAAGGGACATCGTCTACAAGTTCCGCGTCGATCGCGACTTAGGAGAGATCGATGTCGTAGACCGCGTAATGTTCGAAAAGGTATTCGATCTTGGCAAGTGGGAGCTCTCGCGCACGCACTGGGCCGTCAAGACGGCCGATCTTGGCCTATCGCTTCGCAGTCTGGGGTTACAGCAGGAGCCTTTAGAGGACGGTGAGCCGCTGCAGCCACCTCCGCCGCCGGCAACGCCCGACCTACCGCAGGACGAGCCTGCGCTTCCGATCATCACTAGCCTGATCGAGTTCATGGAACACGTACTCGGACTTCATGGAGAAGCCGACGAAGAGGTATTCTACCGAGGTCATTCGGACCGACGATACAAGCTGATCCCGTCTCTTTTCAGGAAGAACGACGCTGGCGACTGGCGCTACCTCCGGAAGGAGGAGACAATTGTCCGCGAACTCCTTACCGCCCAAGCGCCCGCCTTCGCGAGCGACGAGTACATGCTCGACAAGCTCGTCAGGATGCAGCACTACGGGCTTCCGACGCGGTTGCTCGACGTGACGTCGAATCCATTGGTCGCCCTCTATTTCTGCTGCTCCGACACACGGCTTGATGCTAACGGGAACGAGATCGACGGAGAGGTCATTGTTCTTTCAACGAAGTCTTCGGAGGTCCACTTCTTCGACTCGGACACGGTGAGTTGCGTTGCGAATCTTGCCCTGATGACGGATACGGAAAAGGACGCCCTCGATACAGGTACGACATTGAAGGCATTCAACAAGACCGACGAATGCAAGAAGCTGCTCCACTTCATTCGTCGAGAGAAGCCGTATTTCGAGGCTCGTATCGATCCGCTGGACCTCGAGCAGATCATGTTCGTGCGCGGGCGCAGCACCAACGAGCGCATCACGTCTCAGTCCGGCGCCTTCTTGCTCTTCGGCAAGGATTCGGTTCTACCGGAGACCGGCTACAGCTCGCTGAACATTCACCGCATGACCATCAGAAACAAGGCCACGATCCTGCAGGATCTGGCGAAGCTCAACATCAAGTCGAGCACGATCTATCCCGGCATCGAAAAAGCCACCGTGGAAATCGCAAAGAAGCACGAGCTGTCAGTTCACTGATCACTGGATTTCGCCCTTCCACGGCGGCGAGCTGACTTTTCGTCGTGGGCTCCAGGAAGGGAACCGCGTAGGACTCAGAGGTCTCGCAGTCCCTCACGGAGGAACTCGAGAAACCGCTGACTCTTTGCTGGGATGAGATGTGTTCCTCCTCGGCCAGATCGTCATTGGCTTCTTCCTTTCGAATTTCTTGAGCGCAAACAACGAGCCGGGGCATCTGTTCATATCGGACGTTGTTCGGCGACCGGCCTTACGCCTGCTGAAGGGAGGCCGCGAGGTTGCCGAGCACGCCGAGCTGTCCAAGGAGATGGTCGCCGCCGTGTAGCAGTGGAACGACGTCACCTTGCCGTCCTTCAGATGAAAGACGTCGCAGCACGGTGCATGCATCTCATTCCCTGTCGGCACTATCGTTCCGGCTGGCATGGCAAGCGGTCCTGCCTGCGTGCCATTGAGGGTGAGCTCCACGATCACTACGTCGCCCGAGACGTAGAAGTTGTCCTGCTCGCGGTGCATGTCATGGAAAGCCATGACCATTGACAGCGCGTGCTGCTACCCGCAGCCTTCAAATAGCGATTTTTGTTAGGAAAGCCTATGACCGATAGTCACGCCGCTGCCGAAGCCGTACCCTGCTGTTCCTCCAATACGGCGCACCTCGATATGCTTGAGGCTATCAGTCGTCGCCGTGGCGAACTGGCCGATGAGATGGACGGTACCGGCGATGTTGCGAAGCTGTCGCTAAAGTCGTCACTCGACGCTCTTCTCATCCTGACGTTCGACGAAGCGTGCACAGGTCGCTTCGCTACAAGCTCGTTTTGGGGTTGTAAGGACGAGTTAAGCAGAAAAATGCTTTTGGCGGTTATTGAGCGTCTCCAGAAGGAGTTCCTTGTAAATCAAGGCATTGTGAGGGCGATGGGCAGGGGGACCATGGCGGCCCATGGTCAACTGGACGTCAACAAGCTTTGGTGCTGACCGAAGATGTCTCTAACACCGCCTGGCTCCGCAGGGTGAGCATGTAACCGATCGCAACGAGAGTTCCGCCGTGACCGAGACGACCGCATGGTATCCCGTAAGGCATTCGAAAAGCGAACCGTTGGCAAAACACATGTTGTTCCTAGACGACGAGCCCGCTCCCGGAAGCCACTTTCGTACCTAGGGTTTCAGTCGCCGATGGATGCTCGGGAGGGGCCGTCGCAACCGCATCAATCGATCCTGTCCCAGCGCGGCCGGTCCCGATCCACCGGCTCGCCGGCTGAGATCGTGATGGTCAAGGTCGCGGCGGGCAGCAACACGCCGTCCCAGGTTCGCTCCGACAGCTTTTCGGAAATGATCCCGACGACTTCCTCGTCACCTCGCACGATCCTTGAAACGAGATCGTCAGTTTCCCTCTGCAGGTGGCGATCGGGAAAGCTTCCCCGCGGGTGAGGCCTGGCGCCGGGGATGTGCTGAACGATGAACCAGGAGAACGGCGTGGCGGATGTCAAAAGACCTTCGTGTACCGCTCCCAATGTCTTTGGACATCCTTCCACGTCCGCGAAGAATATGCCTGCGGCGAGCGTGGGAAAGCCGTTGAGGACATCGTCCCTGACCTGGAGTCCGCTGGCGAAATCGAAGATGTCCGACCCTACTGCCCTGGAGCGGAAATAGGACAGTTCCGTTTTAGTCCGTTGGTCGAGTGCTTCGGGCCGCGGGCAATAGAGAAGGTAGCGGAAGAAGTCGTCGTCGATGAACCGGACAAGCTCCCGGATGCGGGCGTCCTGTTCTGAGTCGAAGGCGCCGAACGTCGCTCTCGGCTCGTAGCGTCGGCTCGGATCGTACTTTGTCTCGTAGACGCGCTTCGCCTGCAGAAGCCACGATCTCTGGCCCGACAGCTCGGGCTCGTAGTGATTTTCGTATTTGACTACCAGCCCAAGATCGGCTTGCGAAACCCGGTTCTCGAAATCTTTACGGTATCTGTGAGTTTCGAGGGTGAATGCGACCGACGTCGGATCCGAAACAGCGGCAAGGTCGTCGCGTAGGTTCCGGATATCGTAGGCGATTCCTTCCTGGACCTGAACGTCTTCGTCAAGCAGGTCGACGAGCATCGCGGTCATCGATTCCTCGTCCCGAGGCCGGGGGTACGTCATATACCGGGTCACGTGCCGGTCAATGGCGTCGAAATACTTCAGGAGCTTGTCGATAGCATATGGCGATAGCATGAATTCTTCCCTCCGGCCGTGGATGGATTAAGTCGCGTATCGGTGGTTGTCCAGCCCAGCTCAGGCGTCGCCGTCCACGCGCGTGATCTCGCAACCAGTATCGAGCCCAGTCTTCGGTGCAAAAATCGGCATCATGCGGGTGGCTTCCTCACGGCCGACATTCGCTGTCGAAACTCCCTGATCAGGCTGAAGGGCAATATTCTCGGATTGCTGCAGATAACTGGATACCGGCTGACGACCACGTGCTGTATTTCGCCGGAGACACTGCGCCCGGCCAGCACGTGCTCTCGACGTCTATCCTTCTCCAAGGCGCGTTCGTAGGAGCGTACGAGGCGATGGTTGTACCGAGCAAATCGCGCTGGACTTGCCTCGACGTAAGCAAGATCAAGGAAGTTGTTCTTGCACTGCACGTTCCAGACGACGCCGTCGCCTACCGCGATGACATCGAATTCGTGCCGATCGATGCGCTTAATGTCTTTTATTTCGAATCCTTGATCACGTAGTTCATTCGCCACGGCTTTCTCGAAGATGAAGCCTGACCTGATCTGAAAACGCTTGATCTTGTCCAAGGTCTTCGCGCGCCAGTAATAGGCGAAACGGCTGAGAAGCGTGACGGTAGAGTAGAAGACGCCGTCGACATGGATGAGCGGCGCGTAGGTGTCGATGCTTTCCGAATAGCTGGTACCGCGGAACACCAACGCCTCCTGAAGGTCCGGACTGATTTCCATTCGCCTGACGAGTTTGTTCAGGTCCATAGCGGGGATCTTCACCCAGAAGTCTCGATCGACAAAGTTGCGGGAGATATTGCGTATGATTGCCGCGGCTCGTCCGAACTTCGTCCTGGAAAGATCGAATTCCGAGTACGCAGCCTCGAGGAGAAGCATATCGTTACGGAGCTCGGCTGCGGAAAAGAGGCAATCCGGCCTTAGTTTCTCAGCCTGTGCAAGCATCGAAAGACCCTTCTGGTCCAGGTCCATTTCCGTGATTCTTGATCGTTCAGGTTCCAGGAACAGATCGTCAAGGCTCGCGTATTCGACGGTGTTTCGATCTTCGATTGCGAGCCGGTCGGTCGCCGTTCTGATCAGCAGCGCGTTGCGTGCGGCTGTCAAGGGGTTGGCGTGGAACTCGATGACCGGGAAGAACACGACGACCGGGTCCAGGGTGCCTACTGCGACGTCGCCGATGCAGGCGTCCGGAAGACGGTGAAGGAGAGCTACGCAGGCGCGACGTCTGGATTGAAGGTAGCCGATCAGGGTCCCCAACGTAGTGAACGACGAGGCCAATTGCGGCTGTCCCTGTTGCTGGAGGGATGTCCCTAGCGCGCTGAACTGCAGCATCAGGCTGACGAAGCGGGCGACGAATTTGTCGTCGAATCTTTTCGCTAGACCGGCCCTAATCCTTTGCAGATGTGCTGCCGATGACACTAGCTGAAGAATTGGAAACGCGAAAAGCGTCGCGGCGAACTCTTCTTCCCAATCAACGGTGATCAGGTTCACCGTTTCCTCGATCGCCCGGATCGTTTCGAGCCACGCGAATGTCGCCGATCTTCTGTCGAATTTGGACAGCATGCCGGTAATGATCTGTTCTTGGAGAGCAATACGCTCGTGCAGCGCGTACGGCGGTGAATCAGGGCCCAGAATGTTCAAGCAGCGCCTCTCTCGGTCTCGCCAATCAATCGCATAACGCATTCAGGTGGGATGGGATTTATACTGAAACTACATCCAATCCGGACCCGCAAGAAGATCTTGCCGCAATGGGGGAGGAAACACCGACAAACCTCTAAGATTTATGTGAAATAGTATTTTTCGTTCTTGATTTGTTCCGCAAGTGATTTCAAATCGAGATTACGAATCTACGGAGCCACCGAATGAGCAATTTGGAGTTACGCGAGTTTCATTCTTTTCTCGAAGCGCTGATCGAAGAATCATCGCGGGATCAACGTTTCTCGATAGAGCAGGTCGTAGGAAACATCCTCTCCAGACACCCGCAACGCCTGGAACGGATCAAGGACGAGGTGATGGCCCTCGGTCTTCGAGCGCTCATCAGAAACAACTGCCGTGCAAAAGTGAGTTCGACCAACAATGGGCCCGACATGTTCGGGCACTACCATGTCGGAAAGCGCGTCTCGGTGCCGTACAAGGATGAGAAGGGCAAGCTACGCTGGGATAAGAAGCGCCGTACGGAGCTTTCCTTCGAGGATCTTGACGAGATCATCGCCCGGTGGGACGACCGACCATCGGAGCAGTCACGCGACCGGAAGGACTTCGACGACATTTCTCGTCGGACGGCGCCCTATCGCGACGTCGCCCGAACGGTCGGCGAGGCTCTCGAAATGGCGGAACGGGACGGGCGATAGAAGACGGCGATCGGCCGATCCTGGCTTCAAAACCCATTTGCTAAGGCTGCCGACGACGGATTTCCCAAGCCGGCGGCATCCTTACGCGACGAAATGGTTTTAGCAGCCAATTTAGAACGAGCATGCCGACGACTTCGGTCCGTGTAGTTTCATCAGATGGATTGCCGAAGGCTCTTCGAGTAGTTCGTTGGAACGAAGGTCCTCTGGTACCACATCACCGATTTCGATCGCTTCCGATAGTGATACCGAAGTGCGGATGAAGGATTGAACCGTGTCATCCTCGATGACAACTGCCGTCAGATGCCCCGTTTCCTCGGCCCCCGTGTCGAGAGCGATGCGGTAGTTGTGAATTTCTGGTCGCCGAGAGCTTGTCACGGTGTGGCCATGCACGACAGGAAGACCGAAGTCGTAGTTCGATTCCAGGAAGTCCGAGCGTATCGTCATCATGTCGTGCAGTGACTGCCGCTTTAGACTCACCTCCGGACGGAGCCCAGCATGTACGAAAACGTGGCCCTGATCCACGATAAGATGGTCCGCATTGCGCATGGCCGCGACGTGAGACGGGTACGCCTCAAGCGCCGCCAGCATCTCCGGAATCATTTGCTTCAGTCCGTGCCAATCTGTCGCCGGCGTCACGCCGTAGGAGAGGGCGGTTGCGACACCGCCGTTGCACATCCAGTTCATCAGGTCGTAGTCCCGATTGAACGGGTTGTCGATGAACTGCAGTACGAAGTCTTCATGGTTGCCACGAAGGAGCTTACTGCCAGGAACGTCGCGGAGAGTTTTGATCACCAAGTCCATGGCTTCGAGGCTTCGAAGGCCCCGGTCGATGATGTCCCCGAGGAAGATGACCCGATACGGCTTCGACGTCGAAGACGAACCATTCCGGAAATGTGCAAGAAGAGCGTCGAGGAGATCGGCGCGGCCGTGTACGTCGCCAATGGCATAGATTTTCATCGATCCGTTTTCCTACCCACGGTCCAATCCTTATCTAAGCTGCAGAGCTTTCCCGGCGATCAAAGGATTCGATAGAAGTTGACACAAGGGCTTGTAAGAATACCGACGAGGATGTCAGGGCATGGCGGATAGAAACCAGACAGAGCGCCTGGGTGTGAACGCCGTAGAAGCGATCTTCTTACAGATGGGATGGATATTTCGCGAACAGACGGTTAGCGACTACGGTATCGATGCCCACGCCGAGCCGAGGGAAGAAGGAGCGCCGACCGGCCAGTTGATTGCGCTGCAAATCAAGACAGGGGAATCCTACTTCCGAAAGCGCGGTAACAATTTCGTCTTCTACGGCGAGCGGAAGCATCTCGACTATTGGCGACGTCATGTCTTGCCGGTCTTCATCATTCTCCACAACCCAGCTACGGGACAGACCGTCTGGCAACGAGTGGAGCCCGACCTTGTCAAGGAACGTGGCGAAGGCAGATGGTCCATCGAGATTCCGACCGATCAGGTCTTGAACGACGCGGCCGGCGACTATCTACGGCGAGGTATTTCCTCAGATCCTAGATCCGTTCGGCGAGTGCGCATGCTTCTGGACCTTCCGCTGATGCGAGAGATTATGGAGAAGCAGGAGGAAGACTCCGTTTTCCTCACGGTTGACGAGTGGGTCAACAAGACCCTCAACTTTCGGAAAAGCGCGCTGTTCTATGGCGATCCGCACGGGGAAGCCGTTTATGAGTTCGACAGATGGGTGCCGTTCAGCAATCTCGGTCACTTCATGAACGAGAGCTTTCCGTGGCTGGACTTCGAGTATGCTGAACCGATCGACGAGGGTTCAATCGAAGTCGAAGGTCACATCCTTGAGGTCAAGGTGAACTCGCTAGGACGAGCGTTCCTTGAAGTTGAAGAATATATGGAGAACGGGAGCGTGCCGCTTGACGTGGAGCGATGGTATGACCGCTCCTCCGACAGCTATGCGGAGGATGACCGAGACTGAGGCGGCAGTTGCTATCTAATTCGGAAAGTTGGAGCTTGAGCTACTCTCATTGAATTCCATCCTCAGCGCCTGGGGAGAAGCTGCTGGTCCCGCCTCAGTTTCCTTGAGAGGTAGGAATCTTCCGTCCGCAAATTGCGAGAGTGTGAGGTTCGTTACCTCGAACCCGTGCTGTGCCAGCAGATCGAATCTTGGCAATTCGATCTTTAGCAGGTCAGTCGGGTAGTACAGACAAGCCGCGCATTGCTCGTCGCTCAGTCCGGGGAGTTCTCCCGCGGTCGGCGTAAATTGCCGAGCTGATGTCCCGATCCGGATGAGGAACCCATCGACCTGCTTGTCGCGGATGGACTTCAAGAGCATTCGCGACCGAAGCGATCTGATCTGATCGCTGGTGATGTCGAAGAGCCGAGGCGCAGCCAGACTACCTTCCCGGAGTGCCCGGAAAAGGCTCTTCGGCTTTGCTAAGGGGCCGGATGCATCGCTACAGATGAGCACGTCACATCCGTCGAGCCCGCTCATCGGCTTGTACAATTGCTCCAACGCCATGTTCTCGTAGGCGCCGCCATCCCATAGACGGACAACTGAGAACGGTAAGCTTTTCTTTCGCAATGGCCTCTTGGTTTCCGGATCCGTCTCCCACCAACCGTCAGTCGGCAACTCGAGCCGAAGTGCTCCGATTGCATACGGTACCGCCGCCGACGCCGCGATCGCATCAGCGACAGTGATGTTAGGGCTGTAGTGTCGGCCAAACTGCCAGTCACCCATCGAGTCGCGTGTGAAGCGCCAGTTCTTCCCTGTCTCGTAGCATGTGGTGTTGATGTGCCAGATGGGGGAGGCGGGGAGATCCGAAAGCTTCAGGCGAATTCCCCATCTCGTCCACAGAAGCTCCGAAAGGATGTTTGCGCGACGACAGAGGATCCGCACATTCTTCCTCAGCAGGCCTGCGAAGCCGAGCGCCTTGAAGCTGAAGAGATCGCCCTTGGTGAGGAGCGTCCGTAGGCGCGGATAGATCTCTGCCAGGAAACGCTCCGAGGAGGGCCATTGACCATCAGCTTCAGAAAAGATCGCGCCGGTCACAAGACTGCCTCCGGAAACCGTCGAAATCTGGACGACTTGTTCCAGCATTCCTGCTTCGGCCAGGCGGCGGAGTACACCGAGATGGAACACGGCCGCGCGGATCCCGCCGCCCGAGAGCGCAAGCCCGATGCGAAGGCCCTGCAAGTTAGTGTCCATCATTGGACGCTCCCGACCAATATGCCGATCTCTTTTTCTGAAACGATAAGCGATATCGCCGGAAGCCCGTCGATATCGGAAATCAAGGAAAGGTCATAAATCTGATCGACGTCGACCGAACTCGGCGCGGACGATGTGCCGCGGGGATGCGAATGCCATTCGCCCATATAGCGAACTTGCCCTCCGGATCGCCGTTCCGCGGTCTGGATTATCTTGCGGAGACCGATCGTTCCTCGAACGAAACTGGCTGGCTTCCCGACACTGTCCGAGGGCGGCGTCGGGGCATGAACGACGCTGATTATCTTCGCTTCAAAGTCGATCAAGCCGAGGAGGGGGCCTCCAGTTTCGTTCGGCAAAGCTGCTGCTCTGCGGCTCACAAGCTCAAACCTCAGCTCTTCCGGAATGAGGACTTTCCATTCTCCCATGCTGCGCGTCGAGACCGCCGGAACCAAACGAATGGCCTCAACGGCGTCGTCTTCGTCCGCCGACCAGATCCGCAATGACGGCTGAGGGGAGCCTATCCCCTTCGAGATCCCCGAAGCGATGAGGGCGGTGAGAACCCCGATGCGCGATGTCGGGATCTTGCTCGTTAGAGCTCGGCATGCGCCGGTGTAGCGCATCTGCTGGCCGGCGGCGAAATGTGCGTCCAATGACGGCCTAGTCAGCACCTCCCGGAGATAGACCGCTTCGATATCGCGCAACGTCGTGGTTCGGTCGACCGCTTCCATCATCAGAACGGCCGAACCTCCGTCAGGGGTGAAGAACGCGCAGACGCGCCGAGCGCTACCGTCCCGGTCCGACAAGAACCTGGAGACGGGGACGGATGCAGACGCGTCCAGGATGAGCTCGGCACTATCGATGGCATTCGCCAGCTCGTCAGAAATCGTTTCCCGAAGTACGTTCTCCACGATTGCCTTCGGTGCGACGTCTGACCGAATCGAAAGCAGGCGCTCGGCAACACTAGGAGCCTTGAGCCTGCCGAAATGGCGACGTTCAAGAATATGTCGTGAGAGATTGTGCGGCAGCAAAGCGTCGTCGTCGACGATCGTCCATTCGAAAAAGCCCTCGCGCACGAGCAGCTCCGCCATCGTGGAACCGAGAGACCCGGCGCCGATTAGCACGGCACGCCTTTTGTCCGCAGCGTTGTGGCCGGTAATGCGTGCGGCTGCGTCGGCGTCCAATTCCATATGAACCGGTGCCACCTGGACGTTGTATTGCGAAAGGCGGTCGATGTCGACTGTTGGAAATAGGCTTCTCAGATACCTGACGTCGGTGCTATGGGGGGTATTGTTGCGGTCGAGCACTCCAATCGCTACGCCGATTTGACCAGGGCTGACCTCCGCCAGGAACGCCATCGGCTTGGTCGCGCCGACGACCCCGGTGCGAGGATGAATTTGAGGAAAGCGAGCAAGTACGCAGAAAATCCACTTCGCGTCGTCGTCGCGTTTGCCACCCTCGAACCAATCCTCGACTGACTTCTTCAACCTATCGATAAATGTCGGGTCGCGATCCATGAGCAGAGCCACGAGGCCGGGCAAGGTGCGGGGCGCGCGGCGGATCCTCTTCATCTGCTGTGGTTTGACATCGACCTGGACGACGTGAATATTCGTGACCTGTCGATGGAAGCCGTTGGCCTCCGACGAAGTCACCAACAGAAACCTGCCGGTCTCGTCCGTCGTCCACACATTTAGCTTCTTGCCGGCATCCATCGCCGCCATGCCGTCCGCAGACAGGATGACCTGATGGGGGCTGTTGTACCCAAAGAATGGATCGAACGGCTGGTCGTCACCGTGAAGCTCTCCTTGCCCCGCCTTCGCGAACCACTGTGAAATGCGGGTCACCAGTTCTGAAGCGGTATAGCCGCTCCGGACGTCTTGCCAAGGGCGATCATCGATGCAAAGCATCGAGGGGAAGCCTTCTGGGACGATGTTCTGATGCGGAGTATCTGGAAAGTCTTCGCGCGTAACGA
Organism: Rhizobium sp. BK650; assembly: GCF_014195325.1. Lineage (GTDB taxonomy): Bacteria > Pseudomonadota > Alphaproteobacteria > Rhizobiales > Rhizobiaceae > Rhizobium. The sequence continues at coordinate 71,484 of NZ_JACIBK010000007.1, forward strand.
CTACGCCGGGTGCGCTCTCACGTCCTGCTACAAAGCAGACCGACACTGTTTCCCTAGCACGGACATCGTAGACCGGACGCTGCGGGACTTCGACCCGCAGTTCGAAGGTGATGATCTCCATCTTGCCATCCTGAAAACGGCGGCACTCCAGGATCTCGGCGAAGTCCTGGCACGAGTCTCTCAAGTACCGAACAGTCGCTGCCGCCAATGGAATGGCGGCAGCGGACGGATCGATCGCCTCGCTTCCATCCGGCTGCCACATGGTTCAGCCGGCGCGCGTCGTTGTCGAAGATGCTGCAGCGGCGACAGTCGGGATTGCCGCCGCCAGCATGACTGCAACGCCCGTCCACGAGATCTTGAGCTTGATCGGCTTCGGGGCCGATTGACGTGGCGTCTCCATGGTCACCAGGAATTCCCCTTCGGAATCCTTGATGATCTCCTTGTAGTAGTTCGCTGCTTGACGGTGAGGGGGCTGAGCATCCTTGTCCTCAACAGATCCTTTCAGCGGGATCGGCCAGCTCGGCGAGATGATCTTTTCCTTCTTGTGAGCGAGTTCCTCGAAGAGCCACTTCACTTCCTCGACTGGCTCGGTCTTGTCCTCGCCCTTGTCGGGAGAAAGGCTCTTATAGGAGCAGTGATGGAAGAGCTTCAGGATGTCCCACTCCAGGCGGTGGGTGTTGTTATGCTTCTTCGTTGTCTTGATCATCAACGACAGGGTCTCGTAATTGATGTCCGAGCCAAGCAGGGCATAGCTCTCGATGCCGTTCTCTAGGAAGGTCACCTGCACGACGATCGAGCCCTCGTTGCGGTCCTCAAGGCCCTCGTCGGTCCGCCATGCAAATGGCGAGTGGACGAAGAATTCGACGCCATCGGCAGCCTTGTCGAAGCTGGGAACGAGCTCACCAGCGTCAACGATGCAATCCCGGCGGTCTTCCACGGACAGTCCCCATTCCTCGAGGTATTTCGCAAGCTTCGCCGGACGGGAAAAGACCTTGATGCCGTAGCCTTCCTTCAGACGATGCCGCGCTTCCGCGCGGATCGTCCAGGCGTCGCCCTCGAGATTGGTTTCGGTGATCGCGTCGGCAGGTACCCACATCTCGCCGATCTTTGGCCGGCCTTCGCTTTGGAGAAGGGTCGCATGATCGAACCAGAAGAAGTCGCGAGCGCCGCAGATGTGGTCGTTGTCAAGATGGGTGAAGGCGACGACGCGGAACGAATCTCGGTCGGCTTCCTCCATGTCGTCCTTAACGGCTTTGGGTAGATCGATCCGCTTGTCATATGGATCGTTAGCGTCTCGCATGTTTGCGAAGTCGAAGAGAACGAGATCGTCGTTGGCCAGTCGGATCAGTGTCGTATCGGCATTGCCGATAGGGTAGAACGTCATGAAGGCAGGCATTCGGATAATCCTTTATAAGCAAATCGCAAAGCGGATCTTGGACTTGGTTTGTTCTCATCAATACATTTCGAGCATTAAATGCTCGCACGAAGTCAACCCCTGATTCCATAATCGCCAAATGAGTAACGATCCTCGGCGACTGCTGTGCTTGCCCTCCTCAAGTTATCCTTTTCCTGTGCTTAACCTTCCTTTCGACCTAATCGATCTTTTGCGTTGACCAAAGGGGCGGGTGGATCCGCCCCTCTATGTATTTTTTACTAGGTCAGATCAGCGTTTTGAGCCTAATTGCTTGATTCCTAGAAGCGTATACTGCGACAGATTAGTGGCCGTGCGACAAAATCACTGGCCGCCTACAGCCAAGATTTCAGAGGAATTCAGCTGCACCCACTGGTCGCACCGCACGTGTCGCACTTCTCGCAGGTGCCGTTGCGCACCATGGTGAAGTTCTGGCACTCGCTGCACATATTGCCCGTGTAGCCTTGCATGATCGAGCGGGCGCGGCGTTCGGCTTCCATCTTCTTGGCTTCCGTCTTGGCCGAGGCAGCGTCGGCTGCGGCCTTGTCGGAGAAGAGGGCGGTTGCGTCGCTGCCGGCTTCTTCGAGCACTTCTTCGGCGATCTCTTCCGCCAATTCCTTGGCGCGCTCTTCGTAATCGCGCTTGAAGGCGACGATTTCGGACGTGGAGATGGCCATTACCGGCTCCAGCTTGCGGACTGCTGCACCTGCAAACGAGGTCACCGAGCCGGTCGAGGAGGCACGGGCTGGGGCGGCGGTTGCGGCACCCTTCGGTTCGCCGAGTTGACGGTCGCTGCCGGTGTTCGAGACCAGCGTCGGCTTGTAGCCGCGGGTCCAGCCGGTGGAGACGAGGTTGGTCTTGCCTTCCTGGATGCCCTTGCCGAGCGCCGTGTTGGAGAAGTCGGACGTATCGACATGCGCGAGATCGTGACGGCCGAGGTAGGAAACGGCGAGTTCGCGGAACACGTAGTCGAGGATCGACGTGGCGTTCTTGATCGCGTCGTTGCCGATGACGATGCCGGCCGGCTCGAACTTGGTGAAGGTGAAAGCCTCCACATATTCTTCCAGCGGCACGCCGTATTGCAGGCCAAGCGAAATCGCGATGGCGAAATTATTCATCATCGCACGGAAGGCAGCACCTTCCTTGTGCATGTCGATGAAGATTTCGCCCAGACGACCGTCACCGAATTCGCCTGTGCGGAGGTAAACCTTGTGACCACCGACTGCAGCCTTCTGGGTATAGCCCTGGCGGCGGTTCGGCAGCTTCTCGCGTTCGCGGGAAACGCGTTCGATCACTTTCTCGATGATCTTTTCGGTAACCGTCACGGCCTGGGCGGCTGTCGGCTGCTGGATCAGATCTTCCAGCGCATCTTCGTCACTGTCGTCTTCGATCAGCGAGGCGTTGAGCGGCTGCGACAGCTTGGAACCGTCGCGGTAAAGCGCGTTCGCCTTCAGGCCGAGCTTCCAGGAAAGCATATAAGCGTTCTTGCAATCCTCGACGGTCGCCTCGTTCGGCATGTTGATCGTCTTGGAGATCGCACCCGAGATGAAGGGCTGGGCAGCCGCCATCATGCGGATATGGCTTTCAACCGAGAGGTAGCGCTTGCCGATCTTGCCGCACGGATTGGCGCAATCGAAAACCGGCAGGTGTTCCTTCTTCAGGAAGGGCGCGCCTTCCAGCGTCATCGCGCCGCAGACGTGGATGTTGGCGGCTTCAATGTCCTTCTTCGAGAAGCCGATATGCTCGAGCAGGCTGAAGCTCATGTCGCTGAGTTGTTCGTCGGAGACCTTCAGGGTGGTCTTCAGGAAGTCGGCGCCGAGCGTCCACTGGTTGAAGACGAACTTGATGTCGAAGGCGCTCTTCAGAGCCGCATTGACGGCTTCCACCTTCTCGTCGGTGAAGCCCTTGGCCTTCAGCGTCGATGGATTGATGGCCGGCGCCTGGTTCAGGTTGCCGTGGCCGACGGCGTAAGCTTCGATCTCGGCGATCTGGCTCTCGGAATAGCCGAGCGTGCGTAGCGCATCCGGAACGGCACGGTTGATGATCTTGAAATAGCCGCCGCCGGCGAGCTTCTTGAACTTCACCAGCGCGAAGTCAGGTTCGATGCCGGTCGTCTCGCAATCCATGACGAGGCCGATCGTGCCGGTCGGGGCGATGACCGAGACCTGTGCGTTGCGGTAGCCGTGCTTCTCGCCGAGTTCGAGCGCCTTATCCCAGGCCGACATTGCGTGGGCTGCAAGATCCTGGTCCGGGTTTTCCTGGTGGATCAGCGCGACCGGGTTGACCGAGAGAGCTTCGTAACCGGCATTCTCGCCACGGGCGGCACGGCGATGGTTGCGGATGACGCGCAGCATATGCTCGCGATTCGGCTCGTAGTTCGGGAATGGGCCGAGTTCGGCGGCCATTTCGGCCGAGGTTGCATAGCAGATACCGGTCATGATCGCCGTCAGCGAGCCGGCAATGGCGCGCCCTTCGGCGCTGTCATAGGGGATACCTGATGACATCAAGAGGCCGCCGATATTGGCGTAGCCGAGGCCGAGCGTGCGGTATTCGTAGGAGAGTTCGGCAATGCGCTTCGATGGAAACTGCGCCATCATGACCGAGATTTCGAGCACGACGGTCCACAGGCGAACGGCATGTTCGTAATCGCCGATATTGATGCGCTTCGTTGCCTTATCCTTGAACTGCAGAAGGTTCAGCGAAGCAAGGTTGCAGGCCGTGTCGTCGAGGAACATGTATTCCGAACACGGGTTCGAGCCGCGGATCGGGCCGCCGGCCGGCGAGGTGTGCCAGTCGTTCATCGTCGTATTGAAGTGGATGCCCGGATCGGCCGATGCCCAGGCGGCGTAGGAAATGGTTTCCCAGAGGTCGCGAGCCTTCAGCGTCTTCATCACCCTTCCGTCCTTGCGGGCGGTCAGGTTCCAGTCGCCATCTTCCTCGACGGCGCGCAGGAAATCGTCCTTGATGGAAACCGAGTTATTGGAGTTCTGGCCGGAAACGGTGAGATAGGCTTCCGAATCCCAGTCGGTGTCGTAGGTCTTGAACTCCATGTCCTTATAGCCCTGGCGGGCGAACTGGATGACGCGCTGGACATAGTTTTCCGGAACCTGGTCCTTCTTGGCGGCGCGGATTTCGCGCTTCAGCGCCGGATTCTTGGCCGGGTCGAAGCAATCGCCATTATCGGCCTCGCAATTGACGCAGGCCTTCATGATCGCCTTCAGGTGCTTGGCGACGACCTTCGAGCCGGTCACGAGAGCGGCAACCTTCTGCTCTTCCTTGACCTTCCAGTTGATATATTCCTCGATATCGGGATGGTCGATATCGACGACGACCATCTTGGCCGCACGGCGGGTCGTACCGCCAGACTTGATGGCACCGGCAGCGCGGTCGCCGATCTTCAGGAAGCTCATCAGGCCGGAGGAGCGGCCGCCGCCGGAAAGCTTTTCGCCTTCGCCGCGCAGCATCGAGAAGTTGGAGCCGGTGCCGGAACCGTACTTGAAGAGGCGGGCTTCACGAACCCAGAGGTCCATGATGCCGCCTTCGTTGACAAGGTCGTCTTCAACGGACTGGATGAAGCAGGCATGCGGCTGCGGATGTTCGTAGGCCGACTTGGACTTGGTAATCTTGCCGGTAAAAGGATCGACATAGAAATGGCCCTGGCCGGGGCCGTCGATGCCATAGGCCCAGTGCAGGCCGGTGTTGAACCACTGCGGGGAGTTCGGCGCGACGCGCTGCGTGGCGAGCATGTAGGCGAGCTCGTCCTTGAAGGCTGCGGCATCTTCTTCCGAAGAAAAGTATCCGCCCTTCCAGCCCCAGTAAGTCCAGGTGCCGGCGAGACGATCGAAGACCTGGCGGGCGTCGGTTTCCGAGCCGGTCTGTTCGTCCTTCGGTAAGCCCTTCAGCGCCGCGTCGTCGGCTACGGAGCGCCACAGGAAAGAGGGGACATCGTTCTCTTCGACCTTCTTTAGGCGTACAGGGACGCCGGCCTTGCGGAAATACTTCTGCGCCAGAACGTCGGTAGCAACCTGCGAGAACTGCGCGGGCACGTCGATGTTTTCGAGGCGAAAGACGATAGAGCCGTCAGGGTTCTTGATCTCACTCGTCGCCTTGCGGAATTCGATATCCGCATAGGCGCCTTGACCAGCCTTCGTAAACCGACGTTCGATGCGCATGTTCTTAACCTCGTGTTGGCACCCGAAAGGGCGCAAAATTCCATTCCGGCTACACGTTGTCCCTTCGTGCAGCCGGTGCTCGTTCCGTCTTGTGACAGGATGTCATCCAGAGATAACATTCCTGTATCTTGTGGTGAGGCTGGCCGCAAACGCTAAATATAGTGTTAACAGCTAATTTTTTCCAGTCCCCGCTGCTGCTTTTTGAGGCGAAAAAGGACACAGAAAATCCCCCGGGCGCCACCGCTTCTGACGGTCCAACGCCCTGATTCCGCGTTCAATTTTCCTTGGGAGAACCGGGCTCGTTACCTCCGGTTCAGTCGCCGCCGCAACATCTGAAACATTAAGTTTGAAACAGCTGATTCCGTCAAGGGGTGGAATGTAACCGAATGCTAACCACAACATCTTGTGGATGCGCCTGTGAAGACTGGGGAAAGTCCCGGTAAGTCAGAAAATACAAGGACTTGCGGCGGCGATTTGCCAAGCCGCAGAGCGGAATGTAAAAAAAATCGGCTGCGGCAAAAGTTGGGATGGCTTTTGCGACGAAAATGCGCATGCCGATTCGTTGAAGGAAATCAGCGTCTTCTAGAGGGCATCGATGGCGATCGTGACGGTCGCCATGCCGATCGGCTCGTCCTTTTCGTCGGTAACGACGAAGCTTGCCTGAGCCTCCAGAAGTTGGGTCGACTCGTCACGCTCCGCCCGGCCGACATAGATATCCTGCGAACCGAGAGCGAAGGTTTTCAGGAACTTGTCTTCGTCGCCTTGCCAGTAGTCCGTCGTAACGATGCTCTGGCCGACGTTCAGCCCGTGGCGGTCGGTAACGAAGAACTCGACGATCGTCCCCTGCGAATCATCCTGCCTCGATTTGAGATAATGCGAGATGGATTTTGCCATCAGTGCCCCGACCATCTGGAAGTCGCCCTGTGCGATCTCCGCCCGATAGGTTTCGTCCAGCACCCGCATGTCCATCTCGCTGACATTGCCGAACTTGGCGTTCTGCTCCTTGATCGCCGTTACGACAACAGGCGTCTCGACCATCGGCCGAACCAGCTTTTCGACATATTCGCGCACAACCCTGACATAGGCCGGCTCAGCTCCGGCAGGCGCGCAAGGAAACAAACAGCCGATCAGCCCGAAGGCCGCTGCCGCTCGAATCTTACCCCAACGTGCCATTGCGCGTCCCCAACCGCATTCAACCACAATTCATGTTCGATCTCTACGACCGGTGGTTGCCTGACGCTATGCTAATAAAATAAAGCGGACGTTACCGGAATGGGGCTGGAATCCGCTATCCGCGGCACAAAAATTGGGACAATTTTCAGTCGTAAATTGAGGTAGCTCGCGCCGGAGGATGCTAACCGCGAGCGCCCTTAGCTATCGGCTCCTGGTAGGTGAAGCCCATATCCCAGGGGAAGTAGATCCAGGTGTCCTGGCTGACTTCTGTGATGAAGGTATCGATGGTCGGCACGCCCTTTGGCTTGGCGTAAACGCAGGCGAAATGCGCCTTCGGCAGCATGGCGCGCACCTGAGCCGCGGTCTTGCCGGTATCCGTGAGATCGTCGACGACGAGCACGCCTTCGCCGCCGTTGTCGGCGAGTTCCACCGCAATGCCTTTCAGAAGCACCATGTCGCCCTGATTGACGTAATCATGATAGGAGGCGATGCAGACTGTCTCGATAAGGCGGATGTTCAATTCGCGCGAAATGATCGCCGCCGGAACAAGGCCGCCGCGGGTGATGCAGACGATCGCCTTGAATTCCTGGTTGAGGCCGGCAAGCCGCCAAGCGAGCGCGCGCGCATCGCGGTGGAACTGATCCCAGGAAACGGGGAAGGCTTTATCGGGAAGGGACATCTGGCTGCTCCGCGGCATGAAAAAAGACACGCCGTTTGCCGGCGACCGTATGAACGTCGACAGGCAGAACGCAAATCGCGCAGACAGAACTGCGCGATGGATGCCGAAGCCAATGTCATCGGTCGCCGCAATTAGCGGAATTTCGAGGCAAAACGCAAGAGCAGCGTTAGCGGGACAGCAAAGTGAGCGCCGTCATCGATTGCAGCAAGGTCTTCGTGGTGCCGCCGAAGATCGTCTGCCAGAGCCAGGAATGCGTATAGGCACCCATGACCAGAAGGTCGATACTGTTGTCCGAGAGCCGGTTTTCGATCACGTGAGAGGCGTTCCTGTCGCCGCTTTCGGCGGTCGCAAGCGTCACGTTGATGCCGTGGCGGGTGAGTGTGGCGGCAAGATCGGCGCCGGCAGTCGTTGCCGAATGCGTTGCCGTCTCGGTTGGATCGACGGAAAAGATTTCCACGGCTTCGGCAGCCTGCAGGATCGGCAGGGCGTCGAAGGTGGCGCGTGCGGCCTCCTTCGAGCCGTTCCAGGCAATCAGCACGCGCCTGATCGGTTTCGGCTCGCGGATAATATAGGGGATCATGAGCACGGGCCTGCCGCTTTCGAAAAGGAAGTCGTCGACATCCACATGGCTGTCGGACGGTCTTGCCGGATCGGCCTGCGAGGCGATCAGCAGGTCGGCACTGCGGGCGGTTTCAATCAGCGGCGCAGAGCCGTAGCCGGTCGACGTGGCAAAGGCGCGCCACTCGAAGGAAGCGCCGGAGGCGCTGGCCCGAGCGCGGAAAATCCGCTCGACCTCGACGGTTTCGGAATGGGCCATATCTTGAAGCGCCTGCACGGCGACCGGATCGGGGATTTCCATCGGTGCTACCAGTGGCACGGCGGAGATGGTTTCAGCATGCAGGCCGATGACGTGGGCGCCGCTTTCTGCGGCAATGGCAAAGGCGAAGTCGGAGACTGCGGCACTATTGTCTGCTGTATCCAGAATGGCGAGAATGGTTTTGTAAGACATATCAGTTCTCCTTTGCAGCTGACGTGATGGTCTCCGCGAGGAAAGGAATGCGCCGGGAGACGCTGGAATTCCTTGACCGCGATCAAGACCGCTCAGGCTTCCGCCTGATCGTTCTCGGCAATATCCTTCCTGCGTCTAATGTCCTCGATCATGGCCCGCACATCCGCACCGGCCGCTTCGACCACGTTCTGCGAGCGACCGCGCACCACGATCTCGGTCGAAAATCTCTGCCCGACATAGCGTGGATAGGAGCCGATGCTGGTTTCCGGATGCGCCTTCTGGATAGCCGTCAGTGGGGTGCCGATCTCGCCTTCGCCATAGGGACAGGCGATGGCAAGGGAGACGACGGGCGTACCGGTCCTCAATGTCGGCAGCACATTATCGACCATCGCCTGGAAGACCTGCGGGACGCCGGCCATCACATAGACATTGCCGATGATAAAGCCGGGCGCCGTCGACACCGGGTTAGCGATATGTGAGGCGCCGCGCGGCATGCGGGCCATACGCTGGCGGGCCTCGGTGAATTCCATTTCCCGGCGCTTGTACATTTCGGCCAGCAGCGCCATCGCCGCCGCATCATGCTCGCAAGGCACGCCGAAAGCCTTCGAGACAGCATCTGCGGTAATATCGTCATGCGTCGGTCCAATACCGCCGGAGGTAAAGACATAGTCATATTTGCCGCGGAGCGCGTTCAGCGCCTCGACGATCGCATCCTCCTCGTCGGCGACGATGCGCACCTCTTTGAGATCGATACCCGAGATGGTCAGCATGTCGGCGAGGTGGCCGATATTCTTGTCCTTGGTGCGGCCGGAAAGAAGCTCGTCGCCGATGGCAAGCATGGCGGCGGTGACGATAGTCTCATTGCTCATGAAGATATTTCCGTGGTGAAACTTGAAAATAGGTAGCGCCGTTTCACCGCTTTGCAAACGGCAAAGCGGCAGGCGCCGCGGGCGAAAATGACGCGCTAAAGTGAATTTTCGTCTACAGCCTGTGAACAGTGAGTTCTCCGGCGCAGGGCTATGTTGAGCCGGATGCGCTGGTAGAACGTTCGTAGTCAGGAATTCAATCATCCGTTGATGGAGATAACAATGGCGAAGATCCTCGTCCTTTACTATTCGGCTTATGGCCACATCGAAACCATGGCTTATGCCGTAGCCGAAGGCGCGAAGTCCGCCGGCGCTGAAGTTGTCGTCAAGCGCGTTCCGGAACTGGTTTCCGAAGAAGTCGCCAAGGCTTCCTACTACAAGCTCGATCAGGCAGCCCCGATCGCCACTGTCGACGAACTGCCGGATTACGATGCGATCATCGTCGGCGCCGGCACGCGTTTCGGCACGGTTGCATCGCAGATGCGCAACTTCTGGGACCAGACGGGCGGCCTGTGGTTCACCGGCAAGCTCGTCGGCAAGGTCGGCTCGATGTTCACGTCCTCTGCAACCCAGCACGGCGGCCAGGAATCGACGATCCTCGGTTTCGTCCCGACCTTCCTGCATCATGGCATGGCCTATGTCGGCCTTCCCTATGCATTCCAGGGTCAGATGGGCACGGAAGAAGTCAAGGGCAGCTCGCCTTATGGCGCGTCCACCATCACCAACGGTGACGGTTCCCGCCAGCCGTCGGCAATCGAACTCGAAGCGGCGAAGTATCAGGGCGCACACGTCGCCAAGATTGCAGCAAAGCTCGGCTGAGCTTAGCAAAAATCACTTTCTGAGCGGCGGTCCTTTGGGCCGCCGTTTTAGTTTGGGACGATGCCGTCTAGGCCGTTCGGCAAAATGCAGGGGATTGTTCTGCAAAACAAAACTTGTAGGAACTGGCGGATGAGCACCGGCTTGCCGAAGACTACTTCTTCCGGATGAAGGCCAAGGAGAAGGGCGGGGGCCTGAAAGCCGAAAAGAATAAAGGGAGCCCGCAACTGGCTCCTGGAAGAGCAAGACGTGATCACCGGAGGTACATGCGATCGGTGCCGTATCGTCGGCATTCGCCGCACCGCCTATAGCTTGCGCCGCACCTCCATCTGCCCACCGCTGATGGAGGGTGCGGATATCTGCCGGATTGCGAAGAATTGCCGGACCAGCGTGGGATGATCGAAAAATATCACGCTTCGCACATTTCAAAGACCATCGGTACGCGGCGGTGAACGTGAAGCCGAACGCCAGAGCAGATTATTGAGCATGCCGAGCGGAACGCGCGTCGGCCAGATCATACGGAGGAGTCATAGGTGAGCATCACGCACTTGGTACTGGACGGCATCGGTAGACTCAACCGCGGGCTAGCACGATGCCGCCAGGGTTATAAACATTCAGCCATCATAATGACCCGAAAATGCTGCATCCGCAGACTTAACGACCACGGCGATATTCACGCCCTTCGTTAAGACTGTCCCGGTCGTGCGAAGATCGGTGACAACTTTCAGGTCGCCCGATGTGGGCGGCGGAAGCGGCACGACGGTTTTGGCGTCCAAATCTACAACCCAGAGCCCGTCCTGACCTTCAACACTAATAACAACAACTGTAGCCATGCTTTTCCCTCCAACGATTGATGTTTAAAATCCAGCTTTCTTTAGGCCTTCCCGATAAAGATCTTTATGCCATTGCTCTTTACTTGGTACCGCAGACAACCATTTGTCCACGTCGAAGTCGGGGTTGCCTTCGCGAAACCTCCGTACGAAGACCTTCGCCTTGTCCTGACGGCCCAACATGGCCCAGTTCGCTGCCGACAATCTGTCCGCTAAATGGGGATCAGCCATCTGCCCGATGTAGTCCAGCGAAGCTTCGAATTCACCGAGGGCGTAGTTTGCTCCCGCGGCAGTCCAAAAGTAAGTATCGGGACCGAGCGGGTTCAACTCGATGGCCCGCTCGATCTTTCGCAAGGCCATGGCGGGAAGCGAGCAATGAACCAAAGTATCGGCGTAGTCGGCGATCACGTCGGCGTAGTGCGGAGCAAGGCTCTCTGCCACCTCCATCGCCTCGGCGCTTTCGTCGAACGCCCCCTGCAACAGTTTGGCGACGCCGCACTCGCGATACCCGTCCGCAAAGTCCGGACGCGTCTCTGTGGCCTTTTTTGCCAAAGTCTCCGCCGATTGCAAAAGCTCGATATCACCTCGAGCAGTCAACAACCATTCCTTCGAATAGGTCCGCGCCATCGAGCTCAGTGCCGGCGCGAAATCGGGGCTTACGGCGAGCGCGGCTTTCATTTCCTTGCGCGCGCGCCGCAGGTTCGGAAGCGTTAATCGCACTAGGTGCCGCCTGCCGACAAGATATCGATGGTAAGCAATCGGGTTTAGATCTTCGCGCAAAGCCTCATGACGCTCGATTTCGCTGGACACGGAAAGAGCGATTTGCCTGGCGACAGCTCGTCTGTCCTTGACCAGATCCAGGTGATCGAGGCTGAATCTTTCCGCCCAAACGATCTGGTTTTGGTCGAAAAAGATCAGTTGGGCGAACAGGGTGACTTCATCGCCCGTATTGCTGATCCGGGTATCGAGGATGTAATTAACGCGATGTCGTTCGAAGAAGGCCTTCTGCGTCTCCAGGTGGTGGCCGATTTGAACCGCTGAATACGGGGCAATGACCTCCAGGCTGTTAAAGGCGCAAAATCCGATAGTGATATCTTCCACCAAGGATGCGGCCAGAAAACCGGCTTGAGGTTTGACAGACTGGTTCTTGGGCGGGAGCAGTACCAGGCGGGGTATAGCAATCCGCACGTCCTGAGGATCGAGGGGAAGAGCGGTCTCAAGTTTCGGCTTTGAAGGCGCGGATATCGGACCGAGCGATATTGGGTTGCCGTCATCGGATCTGGTGCGCGCGGCGATCCCTCGTAAAATCGAATTCCGCCTCTGTTCAAAATGGTTCCGAAAGGACGTGACCTCCTCTTCCGCCTCAAATATCCGTATGAGCAATTGCAGCGTTTCCGGATCCTTTGGCTCCGTCCTGAAGAGGATGACCGCAGCCTTCCTCAGGAGTTCGGTTTCCTTCTGCGACCGCGCCTCTCGGGATGCCGTTCTCAATGCAGTGCCAAGAAGCTCGATATGGCAAACTTCCCGCTCCGCGAGCCACTGTTGAAACTGACGGCTGTGACTATGGATCGGCCCCAGGAACGGCTGGTTCATGAGCTTCACGAGGTGTTGAAGCCTGGAGAGCGGTTCGACGTTTTCCTCCGCCCCGGAAAGCAGGAGGTCCGAAGACAGAGACTCCCGATCAAAGGTCACTAGGTTGCCTTCGGATGAAATGATGGTTGCCCCAAGCTCTGTTTGTCGGGCCTTCATTCTCGAAATCAACTTGCGCAAAGTCGCAAGCGTACCGTCCCTATTGGCGTCACCCCACAGAAAGCTCGCCAACGCCGTTCGATCCGCGGAACCTTCATCTGTCGTGAGCAAATACGCGAGAAGCAGGAGGCCTTTCTCGGGAAACGTGACTGCGATGCCGTCCTCATCGACGAGCTGCAACCTACCGAAGGTCTTTAGAACAAAAGCCATTTTGCCCTTCAAGCCACGCCACGGCCTGGTGTTTCCATAAAAATGGGTGCCCGTCGCACCGACAAAGTCGTAAATTCAATCCTAGTGCCGGCACTTTGTCCCAATGTGCTAGGAAATTCAACGGGCTTGTACGTGGTAAACGTTATGCTATGTTTTCTAGGCAAACTAACAGAAATGAATTTCGCAATCGAATTATCCCAATTAACTTTAGAGGAGAATTCCATGTCCAAGATGATGATTATGGGCGTGAAGGGCGAAGAAGGACTGTGGCTCGTTGACTTCGACGCCGGCACCGTCACCGCGATGGCGGGAAAACGCGAAGACTACGTGATTTCTGCTACCGGGCCGGCACTCACGGACAACGAAGCGCTCGATTTTGCGGAGTACTTCGAGACTAAGGACCAGGCCTTCTCAGGCCACGTCTGGAGAACCCCGGCGGTTGATCTCGCCGTTGGCTTTGAGCCTAAGGAAGCTGCTTTCTCTGGTCATGTCTACCGAACTCCGCCGATTGACGCTCCCTCTACCAAGACGAACTAAGCGACATTTCCGGCGGGATATCTCTGCGTAGCCTTCAAAGAGGGGTGCGCTTGGATTCCGCCGCATTCGGTTTCGGTGGCGGTATGACTTCTGTTGCACGGTTGACGTCTTATTCCGACCGCAGTTGCTCACCGTATGAGACCCTGGCGCGAATAACACCCTCGCTTTCAAGATATGGCATTACCCGCCTCGCCCGACTGACGGATCTCGATAGGATCGGCATTCCGGTCTGGAATGCCATTACGCCCAACTCCCGTTCGATCGTCATAAATCAAGGCAAAGGCATCGACGATATCGACGCCAGGGTCTCGGCAGCGATGGAAGCACTGGAGCGTGCAGTCGGCGGAAATCCGCAAATCGATGTCCGCCTCACAAGCATCAGACAGCTGGAATCAGAGGGCTGCTTTGCTGAGCCGCTCGACTGTCTGATCTTGGCAGGTCAAGACGATCTGCGCCCCGAGGAAATGCTCCGTTGGGTCCAGGGCTACGATATCATAGCGGATAGACACGTTTGGGTGCCTTATGAGGCGGTCCTGCTCGACGACACAAAATCGAACAGATTCTGGCAGTCGTCGGATGGCCTTGCCTCAGGTAATATTCGCATCGAGGCGACTTTCCACGGGTTGCTGGAACGCATCGAACGTGACGCCGAAGTTCTCTGGCAGTTCGCGTCCGCCGCGGAGAAGAGCAGAAACTGCATCAATATCCACTCTTTTCGCGACCCGGTTCTGAGCGGCCTTGCGCAACTGGTATGCGATGCAGGCTTCAGGCTCCAAATGTTCAATCGGACTACGGATATCGGTGTGCCGTGTTTTGAAGCCTTCATTGCGCCCGACGCGCCATCCGCGGGTGATTTGCGCTATATCGAGGTGACCTATGGCGCGGGCGCGCATCCCAATCCCGGCCGTGCCGCGATCAGAGCCGTCACCGAGGCAGCGCAATCGAGGCTCACCTTCATCAGCGGCGCCAGAGATGACATTCATCCTGAAACCTTTTCGCGTCCGCTTCCCGCGCACCTGCGAGAGGTGCTTTTCATCGAACCGACCCACGAAGCGCACGCCCTTGATACCACGCTCGGAGGCACAATCCAGGACATGCTGCGCAGCGTTATCGGGCGCCTCGTGGCGGTTGGGGTCACGTCGGCGATCGCCGTAGAGATGAACGCAGGGGAGGAAGACTTCAGCGTCGTGAAAATGCTTATTCCCCAGCTCGAAAACCTGGACGGAAGGCGGAAACGACGGTTTGGTCCTCGCGCGCTCAAAAGGATATTGAGATCCAGATGAAAGTGATCTTTGCGGGACCGACACTTCATGGCGCGAACTTGCCGCCAAACGCCGACTACGAGCTTCGCCCCCCTGCGAGGCAGGGCGATTTCTTCCGAGCTATTCAGGATGGCGCCAACGTTATCGGGCTGATTGACGGCCTTTACGAGTATGTTCCCGCCATCTGGCATAAGGAGATTCTCTTCGGACTTTCCCAGGGCGTACATGTCTTCGGCGCCGCGAGCATGGGCGCGTTGAGAGCCGCGGAGTGTTCCGCTTTCGGCATGGTGGGTTTGGGGGAAATCTATGGAGGCTTTGCAAGTGGTGTGCTGGAAAACGATGCGGATGTCGCTCAATCACACGGCCCGGCCGAGATGGGCTTCATTCCTCTGAGCGAACCTCTTGTCAACGTTCGCGCCACGATTTCACAATGTTTGGAGTGCTCGCAGATTACGAGCGTTGAGCATGATCAACTGAGGGACGCCGCAGAAAGAATATTCTTCAAGGATCGGACATACCGCCGCCTTGTCCAGTCGGCGATTCAAGATGCCGATCGCGCAGACGCGGTGCTGGCAGTCCTGCGAGCCAACAATGTCAATTTGAAACTACGCGACGCCCAACTGCTTGTCGAAACAGTGATTAGCACACCCGATCGCCGCTTTGCCCCCGACTTTAGCTGGACGTTCGAAACGACTAGTGTCTGGAACGCCATGTTTGCTGTTGGTTAGGCGGGAGCTGGTTTGGCCGCTCATATTGGCCTTCGGTGAACCGATTTTGGTCCTCCCGGACGGACGGTCTGGACTATCCCTATATGGTTGCCGTGCGGCGACATTGGGTGGTTTGATAAACCACGAAGCGTGGCCGTTCGTGAGTGTTGGGACTTATTCAAAGGATGGTGCGGACGGCGGGGGTCGAACCCGCATGGCCAAGGCCGAGGGATTTTCTTACCAGCTACGGCTTTCGCCGCCGCCGCAAGGGCGTTTGTGGTCTGGACTATACCTTCACCCTAGCTTCCGCCTTAGGTGCTGCCCGTCTAGTCTCTACACCTTCCTCTAGCGAGGCTTGGCTCGGGATTGCCATCTGACAGGTTTCCCCGATTTTGAGCAGTTCTACAGCCAGCGTTTCCACTGGTGCACTCAATTTTGCTTTAAGTCCCTTGTGTCTACCGATTCCACCACGTCCGCTTAAGCCATCCCTGCTAGCAAAGCGAAGCGGTCTTCTCAACCGATATTCACGTGGCTGGGGCGCAATTCCGTTTCTAAGTTGTGACCTGCCATATCCTCCAGAGATCAACCGTCTGACGACAGACCTCGATGAAGTCGGCAACCTGATCGATCCTCAGTAACTCGCGAGACGGCATTGGTATCGCCGCCTCGATCCGTTCAACTGGCTCGACGACTTCCTACATTCATGAAGCCTCCCATTGGTGCCGAATCCCAACGTTGTAGCTCAACCTGCCTTCGAACCGGTCGCTCGCAGCATCTTTATTAACCCGTTCGAATGTGCTTGTATAAAGTGAATAAACCATAGGCAGCGCTTGTCTGTGGCCTGAACGGTCCAAAAAATCTAGGCACTGCGGTGGAGTAAGTATTGTCTTAGTGGGAGTAAGGCGATGGTTTACGACTGGGATGGAGCAAGGACACGGCGCATCAGACTTTTTAAAATGAGCGCCCTCTTGCTATTGGGAACGGTGGCCGCAGCGGTGCCGCTCTTCGTCTGGGCCTTGCAACTGCGCGGGCTTTAGTTTTCCGATCCACTGTTAGCGTCCGGCAAGTCCCGTTGCGGCCGTTGCCGCTTTCACTTCACGCCATTTGTTGAAGACCCATCCGATGACCAGGCCGACTGCTGCACCTGCTGCCTTGACGCCTGCATCGTGAAGGCGCGCGTGCCGCGTCGGCGACAGGTACTGCAGATATTCGATCGCGAACGCGCCAACGATCAGCAGCACGGCAACCGATTTCCATTGTCTCGGATAGGCAAGAGCAAAAGCCAGTCCCGCCGCCAAGTAAGCCGCGGCACGGTCGAAGTCCGGTGTTTCGATCGTGTGGGGCCGCAATTCGATCGGCGAAACGGTGATGAACAGGATGAAGGCGAGAAGAAACCACGCCAGCAGCTTTGTGATCTTGGGTGTCATCTTGCCGTCATATTAGCAATTGTTGCTTGATATCAAGTTAAAAGCCGTCCACGTGATCAGGATCTTGAGCGCGATCGGAAGACGCGCTTAAGAAACGCTTTCATCGAGCGAACCGCAAATGGTCCAAACGGGCTTCTTTCCGCCGACAGCCTGTGTCATAGCGGCGTCTCGATTTTTGAAAATGGACGAACGCCCGTGACAAGACACGATGTCGAAGGCGCCGAAGAGGCAATGCGCAGCCTTTTCCCCGCCACGCCGCTGCAGCTCAATGATCACCTTTCCGCCCGCTATGGCGCCGATATCTGGCTGAAGCGCGAGGATCTTTCGCCGGTACGATCCTATAAGATCCGCGGAGCGTTCAATTTCTTCCGCAAGGCGATCGCCGAGGGAGCAGGCGGCAAAACCTTCGTCTGCGCATCGGCTGGCAATCACGCGCAGGGCTTTGCCTTCATCTGCCGCCATTTCGGCGTGCCGGGCGTCGTTTTCATGCCGGTCACCACGCCGCAGCAGAAGATCGACAAGACCCGCATGTTCGGCGCCGGTTTCATCACCATCGAACTTATCGGCGATTTCTTCGATCAGTGCTATCAGGCCGCCCGCGATCATGTGGATGCGATCGGCGGTGTCATGGTGCCACCCTTCGACCATGCCGATATCATCGAGGGGCAGGCAACGGTTGCCGCCGAAATCATGCAGCAGCTTCCCGAGGGCACGGTGCCGGACATGGTCGTTCTGCCAGTTGGCGGCGGCGGCCTTGCTGCCGGCATCACCGGTTTCCTCGACAGTATTGTTCCGAAGTCCGGTTTCGTCTTTGCCGAACCTGCAGGCGCACCGAGCCTGCGTCGCAGCCTTGAAGCGGGGCAGGTGGTGACATTGTCAAAAGTCGACAATTTTGTCGACGGCGCAGCGGTCGCCCGCATTGGTGACCTGAATTTCGCGGCGTTGAAGGATTTTTCGGTCGAACAGGTCAGGCTGATGCCGGAAAATGCGATCTGCGTCACCATTCAGGAGATGCTGAATGTTGAAGGTGTCGTGCTGGAACCGGCCGGCGCGCTGTCGCTGACGGCGATCGCCGCCATGGATCGCGAAGCCATCAAGGGCAAGACGATCGTTGCCGTCGTCTCCGGCGGCAATTTCGATTTCGAGCGCCTGCCCGATGTCAAGGAACGCGCCATGCGCTACGCCGGTTTAAAAAAATACTTCATCCTGCGTCTTGCCCAGCGCCCCGGCGCGCTGCGCGATTTCCTCAATCTTCTCGGCCCGCATGACGACATTGCCCGCTTCGAATATCTCAAGAAATCGGCGCGCAATTTCGGTTCGATCCTGATCGGCATCGAGACGACGGCTCCGGAGAATTTCGCGACGCTGGTCGCCAATTTCGAGAATGCGGGTATGGGCTTCGAGGACATCACCGAAAATGAGATCCTCGCAAATCTGATCATTTGACTTTGCGTAAACGGCACTGCGTGCTAAAGGCGGATCATGGCTTCGTTCCTCTCAAATATTCTTTCGGTCTTCTCCGGGGGAAGCAAATCTTCCGGTGAGGCGGCCGCAGGTCCTTCCGGCGAGCCTCAGCTTTACGGTGATTGCACCATTTATGCCGAGCCGCAGAAGGAAGGCGGCCAGTATCGTTTGGCTGGCCGCATCGAAAAGAAAGTTGGAGAGGATGTCTTGGTGCGCAAGTTCATTCGTGCCGACCTCTTCTCTTCGTCCGATGACGCGATCGAATGCACGGTACGCAAAGCACAGCAGATCATCGATCAGCACGGCCCCGGACTTTTCAGTGATGGCGAGAAGCTTCGGCAGGTCTGAGCGCCTGTTAGCCGAGCAAGCTCTGGTGAAGCTTATATTTCTCGTTGTTTTTCAAAACTATGACGGCATATCCGTGGCGGAAACTGCTCAGTTGCTCACATAATCTTAAAAGATTGTGGTGAAGGTGGCGCCTGTAGCTTTTGCAGGGCATCGCTTGTGTTTGAGCTTTCCGGACGATTGACCAGAAGATCCACCGAGGAGGCTATAGCCTTTCCGCGCGGTCCTGCTGTTGGCCGAGGGCGGTGATGGAGTTCTTCAACACGGGGCTCTTCATTGTCGAGGCTGTCGGCTATTTCCTGCTGATGGTCAGCCTCCTGCATTTTCGCCAGCGTCTTGGATTGGGCGTTTTCCTGACTGCGCTCGGCGTTATGCATTTTATGGAGACCTACTTGGCAGCGGTCTTCTATGTTTCCCTGCCTTTCGGTAATGTCTCGCCGGGGTCTTCGATTTTCTTTTCCGGCAAGCTGATGATGATCCTCATGCTCTATCTGCAGGAGGATGCGGCGACCGTTCGCCAGCCGATTTACGGTCTGTTTCTTGGCAATCTTCTGACCGTTGCCATCGCCTGGGTGCTGCAGTTTCACCAGCCGCTGGAATTGACGTCCGGCCGCCCCCCCGATGTCAATTTCCTAAAGGACATCGGCTGGCTGATGGTCTGGGGAACGGCAATCCTCTATCTCGACTCGCTTGGCATCATCCTGCTTTACGAGAAGCTCGGAGATTTCATGCGCCGGCGTGTGGTGCTGCGCTTCATGATTTCAGGCCTTGTACTTCTGACGTTCGATCAGATCTGCTTCTTCGGCGGCCTGCATTATTTTCTGGGCGTTCCAATAGACGTCTTCTGGGCGGGCTGGAAAGCGAAGATGCTGGCGGCCTGCCTCTATTCTTTGATGTTTGCAATCTACGAATACCATGTCCGTCGGCACGGCCTTGCCGCCTCAGCCCGCTCGATCGGCGATCTCTTCGGCGATCTGACATTCCGGGAGCGCTACAACGATCTTTTGGAGCGAACCGGCCGCGATATGCTGACCGGCGTCTATGATCGCAGCCGAATGGAACTCGAGGCGCCGGTAATGGTGCAAGAGGCGCTTCGGCAGGGTCAATATGCGACGATCCTCATCATCGATGTCGACCATTTCAAAGACGTCAATGACGGCTTCGGCCATCTTCAAGGAGACGAAATTCTGAGGGTCATTGCCAGCAGGCTTGAAACGACACTCCGCTCCAGTGATCGTATCTTCCGCTTCGGCGGCGAGGAATTCGTCGCTGTTTGTCCCGGCACAAGCCATGAGGAAGCACTGTTGCTTGCCGAACGTCTGCGCTGGACGATCGCAACTAGCGTGACGACCCCAGACGATACGCCGGTCTCTGTGAGCATAGGTGTCGCCACCGCCGACGAAGATGGCACGAGCCTAACAACCGT
The DNA here is from genome assembly GCF_014195325.1 of Rhizobium sp. BK650. Classification (GTDB taxonomy): domain Bacteria; phylum Pseudomonadota; class Alphaproteobacteria; order Rhizobiales; family Rhizobiaceae; genus Rhizobium. The sequence continues at coordinate 91,567 of NZ_JACIBK010000007.1, forward strand.
GCTGACGGTCGCAGATGGCCGCCTCTACGAGGCAAAGAAGAACGGCCGCAACTGTGTCGTCGGCCGCTCCGAAGTGGTCAGGATCAGCTAGCAATTCCAGGAAAAGTGAGACCGATTTTCTGCCGCGAATTACGAAAACAATAAGATAGAGCGCTTCCGCCGATACCGCTCAGGCGGAAGCGCTCTAGCCCAATCAGCTCAGGCGGCGCGGAAGATCTTGGCGCCGGAGGGCGCGCTTGTCATGCCGCCATCGACAGTGATCTCGATCCCGGTGACATTGCTGGAATCGTCGGAGGCGAGATAAAGCGCAGCCTTTGCAATCTCGTCCGCTTCACTCATGCGGCCGAGCGCACTCATGTTCCCGAGCCTTTCTTCGAGCGCTGCCAGCGCGTCTTCCGTCTGCGCATAGGGCGACCAGATCGGCGTGCGCGTGCCGCCGGGTGTCACCTGATTGACGCGGATGCCGCGCGGCGCAAGCTCGGAGGCGAGGTTACGGGTCATCGAACGCACGGCGCCCTTTGTCGCGGCATAGGCCGACCAGCCCGGCGCACCGAGAACGGCGTGGACGGAGCCATTCAGGATGATGGAAGCTCCGTCGTTCAGATGTGGCAGCGCGGATTGGACCGTGAAGAAGACGGAGGTCAGGTTGGTGCTGATGATCTTCTCGAACTGTTCCAGCGAGGTCTGGCCAAGCGGCGTGGCACCGCCGATGCCGGCATTGGCAAAGACGATATCGAATTTACCGACTGTCGAAGCTGCCTCGGCGAAGACCTTCTCCGCAGCCGCAACGTCGGTGAGGTCGATCTTCAGCGCCAGCACATCCCCGCCAAGCGCTTTCTTGGCCGCTGCGAGCGTTTCTGGGTTGCGGCCGGTGATGATGACTTTGGCGCCTTCGGCAACGAAGACCTTGGCGGTGGCAAGCCCGATGCCGCTGTTGCCGCCGGTAATGAGTGCGACTTTGTTCTTGAGACGCATGGGAATGGCTCCTATTGGAAAATACCTCGATCTGGATTATGGTCGATATCTAGAAGGATTATGACCATAATCCATATAAGTCAAGTCCGCATGTCGGGAGATTCCAATGGGCCATTCGCAACTGGAAAAACAGAAGACGCACGACAGGATCGTCGAGATCGCGTCCAGGCGCCTGCGGGAGAGGGGGCTTGAGGGTATCGGCGTTGCTGATCTGATGAAGGAGGCCGGGCTGACAGTCGGCGGCTTCTACAAGCATTTTGCGTCACGTGATGAGATGGTGGCAGAAGCCATGAAGCTGGCTTTCGGATCCTGGGAAGCAGCGGTGCGTTCGCGGGGCAAGGAGCCGGCAGACATTTCGATCGCGGAATATTCCGCCAGCTATCTGAGCGATGTTCATCGTGATGACGTAAGCGGCGGCTGCCCTTTTGCTGCGCTGACGGCCGATCTCGCTCGCAGCGACGAGAAATGCCGGTCGCTTGCGACCGATCAGCTAAAGACGAATCTGGAAAACATGACAGACCGTATGAGCACGGCCGACGAGGCTGAGGCGCGCCGCAAGGCAATCATCGTCTCGTGCCTGATGACTGGCGCGCTCGGCCTTGCGCGTATCGCGGACGATGAAAAACTCTCCGACGAAATTCTAGAAACGGCCCGCTCTTTCGTCAATGATTTCTCGGCAAAATGAAAGGGCCGGCTTGCGCCGGCCCTCGAGTGGAACTTTGAATTTGCAGGTCAGGCAGCGAGAGCAAGCTCGTCGACGCGCGACTTTGCGGCGCCGATAGCCTTTTCTGCAGCTTCCGGGCCGAAAGCGAGGCCTTCGACATAGATGGTCTCAATGTCGGTAATGCCGAGGAAGCCGAGAACTGACTTCAGGTAGGGGACCGCATGATTCATGCCGGCAGCCGGACCCTGGGAATACACGCCGCCCGAAGCAAGGACGACATAGACCTTCTTGCCGGTGGCGAGGCCGACCGGGCCGCTTTCGGTATACTTGAAGGTCAGGCCGGCGCGGGCCACATTATCGATCCAGGTCTTCAGCGAGGAATAGATGTTGAAATTGATAAGGCCGGTGCCGATGACGATGCTGTCGGCTGCGAGCAGTTCATTGACCAACTCGTCAGACGTTTTTACGGCAGCAGCTTCCTGAGCCGTGCGGGCTTCCGGCGGCTTGCGGATAGCGGCCGTGAATAGGTCGTCGATGTGCGGAAGCGGGTTGGCGGCGAGATCGCGGCGAACGACAACACTACCGGGGTTCTGAGCCTTGAGCTTGTCGGCGAGTTCAACAGCAATCGACGTGGAAAGCGACTCGGAACGCGGGCTGGACGTCAAAAGAAGGATGGATGACATGGTTGAATTTCCTCTCGAAATGAGTTTCAGCGGCGGTTGGGAGCGGCAAACCGCTGTGTTCGAGAGAAGAGATAAGGCTGGCCTGCTATCGAAAAAACTGGGATAATGTGGATGAAAATTATCGATGGATTGGATGGATGATGCTTCCCAACCCGACACTGGATCAATTGCAGGTTTTTCTGACGGTCGCAGAAACCGGCAGCTTTTCGGCAGCATCGCGTGTGCTGAACCGCGCGCAGTCGGTCATCAGCTATACGATCGCCAATCTGGAAGCCCAGCTTGAAGTGCCGCTCTTCGAGCGGTCCGGCGCTCGCCAACCGAAACTGACGGATGCCGGCAAGGCGATGCTCGAGGATGCCCGCCGGCTGATGGCTGACCTCGAAGTCATGCGCGCCCGCGTGAAGAGCATGAAGCAGGGACTGGAGGCGGAGCTTTCCCTGGCTATCAGCGTCATGGTGCCCGCCACTGCCGTCATGATGGTGTTGCGCGAATTTCGCGAGAAATTTCCCGGCGTTGCGCTCAATCTCAATGTCGGCGAACTCGGCATGGTCATGGACATGGTGATGAACGCCAAGGCTGATATCGGGGTTGGCGGGGCGCTTGTGAGGCAGGACGATTCGCTTGTAGCCGAAAAGATCGGCTACTCGTTCATGGTGCCTGTGGTCGCGCCCGATCATCCGCTGGCGAGCATCGGCCGGCCGCTGACGCTCGCCGATGTGCGCGAAGAGATCCAGCTTGTGGTTTCGGATGCTTCAGGCCTGACCAAAGGGCGGGATTTCAACGTCCTGTCTTACCGGACATGGCGCGTCAGCGACATAGCGACCAAACATCAGCTCATCAAGGGCGGTCTCGGCTGGGGCGGCCTGCCGGTTTCGGTCGTCGGGGACGACATCATGAACGGCAACCTTGTGGCCATCAAGCTGGAGGCCTACGAGCAGGGAGAATATCCGATCTACGCCATGCGCAAGGCAGCCAACCCGCCGGGCCCAGCCGGTCAGTGGCTGATCGAGGCTTTCCGCCGCCAGCTCTCCATCTGTCCGAGCCACGGCGAAATGATCGAGATGCTCGGCATTGACGGACTGCACGCTATTCCGGAAGCTGCCGAATAGCCGCAAGGTTGACGGATTTCCGGCCTTTGCTATAACGGCGTCACGGTCTGCAGTTCACCGAGGCGTCGCCGTCCCGCAAGGGAAGCTAAACCTGCTCGAAGAAGATCATCAGCACTTGTCCTGTGCCGAAGTCGAAAGCCGGCGACCACCGACACCTTTTCGAGGGAACGGCGCGTTGAGGATAAGACGTGACCAGATCTATCTTTGCCATGGAAATCGCCGATCTTTCGGCTTTCGCCAAATCTCTTCGCAAGCAAATCGATGCGCTCGCTAATAAGCCGAGCCATGCCGAGATGCTCAATCTGCTGGCCCGCGCGGCAGGTTATCGCAACTACCAGCATTTCCGCAGTGCGGCGCAGTCAGCCAAGGTTCTGAACGACTGGAACCTGAAGCTGGATCCGGAGCCTTTGCCGGACGAAGTCCGCGTGCTGAAGGCATTGCGCCATTTCGATGAGCGTGGTCGACTGATACGTTGGCCGGGCAGGAGGGGGCTGCAAGAGCTTTGCTTGTGGTTCCTCTGGTCGAAAATACCGGCGACTACCGAACTGACGGAGCGTGAAATCGGCGATGTGCTGAACCGCCTGCATCTCTTCAGCGATGCGGCTCTGCTGCGTCGAGAGCTTTTCGATTTCGGGCTGGTCCACCGCACTCGGGACGGGCGGCAATATCGCCGGCTCGAGAAGAAGCCGCCAGCTGAACTCGGCCTGCTTCTTCGCCGCATGGAAATTGCGGCAGAAACTGCCTGAGCGGGGAGGGCGCGGTTGAAGAAACCGCGCCCTGCAGGGGTTAGAGAATTAGCCTGAACTTCGCAAAACCTTCAGCACCTTCGCCGGCATCCTCGATTTTCACGCTCTTGACGTCGGCGAGATACTGCTTGGCCTTCGGGCCGCTTTCGAACACGACGGTCGTGCCGGGCAGGGGCTTGAAGGTCCAGTTGCCATCGGCGGAGGGATTGATCGTGCCTTGGTCATGGACATAGCGGACGATGACGTCGCGGTTGGTATCCGGCGCCTGGAAGATCACCTTGTCGGAGGCGATTTCCGGGAAGTTGCCGCCGCCGCCGGCGCGGTAATTGTTGGAGACGACGACGAATTTCTGCGCCGGATCGATCGGCTTGCCCTCAAAGGCAAGGTTCTGGATGCGGTTCGAACCCGGATTGACGGCCTTGCCGGACGAATCATATTTCGCCGGCTGCGACAGGTCGATCTGGTAGGTTACGCCATCGATCACGTCGAAATTATAGGACGGGAAGTCCTTGTTGAGCAGGTCCGCGTCTTTCGCGCCGGGTTCGATGTGATTGAACATGCCGGCCGACATTTCCAACCACTCCTTCACCTGCGCACCGGTAATGGCGACGGCTTGAACCGTGTTCGGATAGAGATAGAGATCCGCAACATTCTTGATGGCGATATTGCCCGAGGGAACGTCGGTATAATAATCCGCGCCGCCGCGCCCTCCAGCCTTGAACGGGGCTGCGGCAGAGAGAACCGGCAAATCCTTGAACTTCGTGTCGGCGAGCATCTGCTTGATGTACCAGGTCTGCGCCTGACTGACGATCTGCACGGAGGGATCATCGGCCACCAGCGCAAAATAGGAATAGAGCGGCGCTGAGGTCTTTCCAACAGGCGTACGGACATAGGCAAGCGTTGCTTCATGTTCCGCCTTGGCGGCTTCGACGACTTCCTTCTTGTCGGCGACGTCGGCGACGACCTTCTTCTTGTCGTCGCGATGGTAGATCGGCCGGGCTTCCGACGTAAAGTCGACGATCTTCCAGCTATTGCCGTCTTTCTCCAGCAGGAGATCGATCAGGCCGAGATGCGAGCCCCAGAAGCCGGCCATGACGGCAGGCTTGCCATGCAGCGTGCCCTTGACCGGATCGGCATTGGCAATGCCGTCCCAGGTCTTCGGGCTGGGGAAGACGAGATGCTGGTGCCCGGTGAAGATCGCGTCGATGCCCTCGACGGCGGCGAGATGCAGCGAGGCGTTTTCCATCTTCTCGGACGGACCAGAGCCGTCGATGCCGGAATGGGAAAGGGCGATGACGATATCGGCGCCGGCTTCCTTCATGGCTGGTACCCAGGCCTTGGCGGCCTGAACGATATCGCGTGTTTGCGCCTTGCCTTCGAGGTTCTTGATGTCCCACAGCATGATCTGCGGCGGTACGAAGCCGATGAAGCCGATTCTGACCGGGCTTTCATTGCCCGCGCCGTCCTTGATCTGCTTTTCGACGACGATGTAGGGCTTGAAGAACAGATCGTCCTGTTTCGGATCGGAGGCGAGCTGGCCCTTGGTCAGATTGGCGCAGACGAACGGGAAGTTCGCACCGTTCAGCACCTTGAACATGAAATCCAGGCCGTAGTTGAATTCGTGGTTCCCGAGCGTGCCGACGGTGTAGCCGAGCGTGTTCATCGCCTTGATGACCGGATGGACGTCGCCTTCCTTCATGCCGTGCTGATAGGCCATGTAATCGCCCATCGGATTGCCCTGTAGCACGTCGCCATTATCGATCAGCAGCGAATTGACGGCTTCCGCACGGATCGTGTCGATGATCGTTGCCGTGCGCGCCAGGCCCATCGTGTCGTTCGGCTTGTCAGCATAATAGTCATAGGGGAAGACGTTGACGTGGATGTCGGTCGTTTCCATGAACCGCAGATGTGCCTGGTTCGCGGCCGCGCGGGCGCTGAACGGGTGCAGCAGAACAAGAGCGGAAGTAGCCGCGAGACCGCCGAGCAAAGAGCGGCGGCTCATCGCCGGCACATCGAAAATCGAAGACATGGAAACACTCCTTTTGACATCATGCATCATTCGGTTCGACGAACTTAGAATGATTGGCAAAGGAGTACATGGTGAAAATGACAGAACGGCAACGGTGCCGCCAAAGCAAGCACGGTTTGAACACCTTAGCGGACGCGCGGCACGTCGCGGTGGAAGAAGCGGAAATAGGAGGCTATGAGCGCGCGGGCATTGGAATTCGCATCAAACTGGATGCCGACGCGGCCATTATGCGTCCAGCGGATGACGCCTTCGAGCAGACCGAGATTTTCCGCCTCAATACGCACCTTGCTGCCTGAGGCAGCATAAAGCGGTGCTTTGACTTCGAGAGCTGCACCTGTCGCAGAAATATCGAGTATGCGGGCATCCACTTGGTTGTTCAGATAGCGGATCTTACCAAAGACGCGGCAGTTCTTGCGGTCCGCCTTGCGGGCGGTGATCTTCAGATTGCGTATCATGCTTATCCTCGTGAAGAATTCGGGAGAAGCATAAGGCCGGAAGATTGAAATGCCTTTAGGCGCTTATTTAAAATTGCTGCAAAAGTCTCAATTCGGTACGGCTGCACGCCGCGCCACGATATGTTCGCGCCAGACGGTGAAGATGCCCGCCGCAACCACGATAAGCGAACCGACGATCATGTTCAGCGTCAGCCTTTCCCCGTAGATGAGCACCCCGAGGATCGAGGCGTAGACGAGTTGGATATAGGTGAGCGGCTGCACGGCGGCTGCATCGAGACTATCATAGGCGCGGATCAGGAAATAATGGCTCGATGTTCCGGTCAGGCAGACGGCGAGCATCCACAGCCAGTCCCACCCCTGGATCGGCGTCCAGTAAAAGGGGCCGGCAAGCGTCATGACGAGAGCCCCGATGACGCCGGTATAGAAGAAGCTCGTCATCGCCGAATCCTGCCGGCTCACGTAACGGGTGGCGATCACATAAAGCGCGAAGTTGAAGCAGGAGACGACGGCAAGAAGTAGGTTCACGTCGAAGAACCCGCCTTCCGGCTTGAGGATGAGCAGCACGCCGCAGAGTCCGACACCGATCGCCGTCCAGCGGCGCCACCCAACCCTTTCGCCAAGGAGCGGAATGGCAAGCAGCGCGACGATGATAGGGGTGGCGGCAAAGATCGCTTGCGAATGCGCAAGGCCGATCAGCGCAAAACAGGTGATTGCCAGCACCACCTGCGTAGCAAGCAGAATGCCGCGTGAGACCTGCAGAAAGGGGTGGTTCGTACGGGCGGTGGCGCCGATGCCGCCGCGCATTTTTGCAGCCAGGACCACAGTGAACAGGCCGAAGGCCCAATAGCGCACCATCGTCACGAAAATGGGCGAATAGGCGGAACCGAGATGCTTCGAGATTGCGTCCTGCGCCGAAAAGATCGTCAGCGCGAGAAGCAGGAAGATGTAGCCGTGGGTCTTGGATTTCATGTCTTGCCGTCAAAGCGGGAGATACCCGCAGCGCCAAGCTAGGACAGGATTTCAGGCACTTTGCAAGGCTTCAGAGGCCGACATTCGGCCTGTCGATGATTTCGCGCAGCGCAAAGCTCGAATTGATCTTTACGACATGCGGCAGCGCCGAAAGCCAGTCTCGATGGATGCGCTCGTAATCCTCCAGGTCACGGGCCGCGACGCGCAGGATATAGTCGTACTCGCCCGACATCAGATAGCAGACGAGCACGTTAGGGCAGCGTTTCACGGCCGCCTCGAATTCCGACAGCGTCTTGGCGAACTGGCCGGACAGCGAGATGTGCACGATGGCGATCATCTTGTATTCGAGCGCCTTGTGCGAAAGCCGCGCATGATAGCCGCTGATGACGCCGCTTTTTTCGAGAATATCCAGCCGCCGCGAACAGGCAGAAGGTGACAGTCCGACCTTGTCGGCGAGCTCAGCATTGGTGATGCGAGCGTTGATCTGCAATGCCTTCAGAATCGCAAGATCGATATTGTCGAGGTCGGACATTCGAAGAACCTTCGAAAACGGAGTTATTAACGCAATAATCTTCGAAACTTCCCACCTATGCAAATGCTCTTTGCAAGGACATTTCGCGGTTAGGGTGTTTGGATTTAGCGGCAAGAAAACGCTCCGCGGATGCGGATAAAATGAGAGGAACGCGAATGCGTGTCGGTTGCCCGAAGGAAATCAAGAACCATGAATATCGCGTCGGTCTGACGCCGGCTTCGGTGAGAGAATATATCGCCCATGGTCATGAGGTCTGGGTGGAAACGAAGGCGGGTGCTGGCATTGGTGCCGATGATGCCGCCTATGCGGCTGCCGGCGCGAAGATCGCTGCTTCCGCCAAGGACATTTTTGAAAAGTGCGATATGGTCGTCAAAGTCAAGGAGCCCCAGCCTTCGGAATGGGCGCAGCTTCGCGAAGGCCAGCTCCTCTATACCTACCTGCATCTCGCCCCCGATCCGGAACAGACCAAGGGCCTGCTCGCTTCCGGCGTCACGGCCATCGCCTACGAGACCGTGACTGACGAGCGCGGGGGCCTGCCGCTTTTGGCACCGATGTCCGAGGTCGCTGGCCGTCTTTCGATCCAGGCAGGCGCAACCGCGCTGCAGAAGGCAAATGGTGGTCTCGGCATCCTGCTCGGCGGCGTTCCCGGCGTCCTCCCTGCCAAAGTCGCCATCATCGGCGGCGGCGTCGTCGGTCTGCATGCGGCCAAGATGGCTGCCGGGCTCGGCGCCGATGTCAGCATCCTCGACAAGTCGCTGCCGCGCCTGCGCCAGCTCGACGACATCTTCAATGGCCGGATCCACACACGCTATTCCAGTATTCAGGCGTTGGAAGAGGAAGTCTTTTCCGCCGATCTCGTCATCGGGGCCGTGCTGATCCCCGGTGCTGCCGCGCCGAAGCTCGTCACCCGCGAAATGCTCTCGGGCATGAAGAAGGGCTCTGTTATCGTCGATGTGGCGATCGACCAGGGCGGCTGCTTCGAAACCTCGCATGCGACGACGCATTCCGAGCCGACCTTTGTCGTGGAAGGCGTCGTGCATTATTGCGTCGCCAACATGCCGGGTGCGGTTCCTGTCACATCAGCCCATGCGCTGAACAACGCGACGCTCGTCCATGGCCTGGCGCTCGCCGATCGCGGCCTGCGCGCCATCGCCGAGGACAAGCACCTGCGCAACGGCCTGAACGTCCACCGGGGACGTATCACCAACAAGCCCGTCGCTGACGCGCTCGGTTACGAGGCTGTCGCCGCGGAAAGCGCTCTGAACGTAGCGTAAAGCAACTGACTCAAGGTCAGATGAGGGCGCCGGCTTCCGCAAGGGCTGGCGCCTTTACTTTGTCGATGCGGCATTGATAGCAATTATTGCGCGCCGAGCGCACATGCACATAGGCGATACCGGGCCGGCCGAGCAGGTCGGCCGCATAGGCGGGAATTCTCTCGATCGGCGTGACTGCTCCGGTGCCGTAAACGATCCTGTCGCCCTCGCTATAGCCGCGGACGATGAAGTCCGGGCTCGTGGTCAGGACGGGAGGTAGAACTTCGTCAGCGGAATAGCGGTGGCAGGGCTGCTTGTGCAGGAAGATCGGTCCGGTCTCTGCATAGGGTTGCAGTTCCGGAAAGGGCCGATAGGCGAAGACGAGCAGTTCCTCTCCGGCGCCGATATTCCGGAGGCAATGACGGCAGGGATAGCCAGGACCATCGGAGATCATCGTCTCCGGCAAGCAATGGTAGGCGTCGCGGCCGCCGCTCCAGAGCGCTTCAGCATCTGCTGTCGGCATGGCGGAAAACTGAATGCTGGTCATGGCAAATCTCCTCTTGAGCTTTGCCATAGTGTCAGCGGTGAAGCTCACCGAAGCCACCCGATTCTTGCGTAAAATCGCAACAGCTTGGGGGCGACGCGATCAACCTTTCCGGGCTAGTTCCAGCAATTCCTTGTCGCTCAGCGGGCGGACGATCCCAGTTCCCGTGGAAACGGGAGAGAAGCCGAACATCTGATAAAGCTGCAATGCGCGCGGATGATCGAGATTATTGGTCGTCGTCGTGACCGTCTTCGGGTTCAGCGTCCAGATGGCGTAGAGCGCCTGAAGCAGGAACCACTTGCCGATGCCGAGGCCGAGCGCGTGCTCGATAAGCCCGAAATGGGAAAGCTCGATTGTATCTTCGTCCTCGCAAAGATATTCGTAGAAGCCCGCGGGAGCGCCGTTGACGTAAAGAACACTGATATTGTTGCGCTTGTCATGCAGCGTGGCGGCCAGCTCCTCGTCGCTCAACCGCAGCCTGTCGACCCACTGCCAGCGCGCGCCAACCTGCCGGTAGAGATAGCGATAAAAGGCGAGAGGAATGCCGGGCGCGCGCATGATCGCCGTCTGGATATTGACGGGCACAGGCAGGCTTGCCTTTGGTGGCGCAACCATTTCAAGCCGCGTGATATGGGCCTTGAGCGAGGCGGGGGTCTTTCCCATGGCGTCAGGCTTTGACCGGTTCTGGCGGGCCGGTGACGACGGGTGTATCTTCACGGCTGCCCCACTCGCTCCAGGAGCCGTCGTAGAGTTTGTTGTCGGTATGCCCCAGTGATTCCAGCGCAAGCGTGATGATGGCGGCGGTAATGCCCGATCCGCAGGAGGTGACGACCGGCTTGGAAAGATCGATACCGGCGTCCTCGATCGTCTGCTTCAGTTCCGGCAACGATTTGAAGCGACCCTGATTGGCAAAGACGCCTGATGGCAGGCTGCGGGCGCCGGGCATATGACCGGAGCGCATTCCGGCTCGCGGTTCCGGCTCGCTGGCGGCAAAACGGCCGGCGCTGCGGGCATCGGCGATCTGCAGGGCCGCGCTGGAAACGATATCGCGCATCTGCTCGAGATTGACGACGCGGCTTGCATCGTAATTCGTCTTGAAATTCGTCGGCGGATAGTACGGCACTTCTGTTTCGAGTGGTCGTCCCTCAGCTTTCCAGCCGTCGAGGCCGCCATCGAGCACAAAGACATCTTTTGCGCCCATCACCCGGAACAGCCACCAGACGCGCGGTGAGGCGAACATGCCGATGCCGTCATAGACGACGATCCGGTCGTTCTCGCTGATGCCGAGCTTGCCGACTTCGGCGGCGAAATAATCGGGCGAGGGGATCGTATGCGGCAGGTTTGTCGACTGATCGGCGATCTTGTCCTGATCGAAACGGATCGCGCCTGGAACATGCCCGGCGGCATATTCGGCATCGGCATCGCGTTTCTGCGCTGGAAGATAGAAGGACGCGTCGAGCACGCGCAGGTCCGGCTTGCCGAGTTCAGCCTGCAGCCAGTCGGCCGAGACGACGAAACGGCTCTTGGTGTCGCTCATAATGATCTCCCCAAAATATCAGGCCCCAATATCAGGCATCATCAATCAGGCTTCGTCGCCGGGCGTGCCGAAGCGAATGCGGAAGCGCCGGTTTTCTTTGCCCTTCTTCTCGATCTTGGCAATATGAATCTGGCCGACTTCCTGTGTTTCCGAAACATGCGTGCCGCCGCAGGGCTGGCTGTCAACAGCGGAATTCTTGCCGATGCAGACGAGGCTGACACGGCCGAGGCCGACAGGAGGGCGCACATTCTTCGATTTGACGATGCCGGGATTGGCGGCAAGCTCCTCATCCGTAATCCACTGAACATAGACCGGATGGTTCTGGTTGACGAGGTCCATCAGCCTGGCGGTCACTTCGTCTTTGTCTATCGTTTCGGTCATATCGAAATCGACGCGGCTTTCATCCTCTCCAACGGCAGCGCCGGTGATCGGATAGGAGCAGACGACCGAAAGGAGATGGCAGGCCGTGTGCATGCGCATCAGTTTGTAGCGGCGCGGCCAGTCGATATGCAGCACCAATTTTTCGCCGATCTCCGGCCGCGCCTGGCCGTCCAGCGGCACATGGACGACAATGTCCTTGGTCGCGCCGTGTTTTGCCTGAGCAAGTTCTATCTTTGAGCCGTCGGGCCGTTCGAAGAAGCCGGTATCGCCCGGCTGGCCGCCTGATGCTGCATAAAAACAAGTCTGATCCAGCTCGATGCCGCCGTCCTCGTGAACGGCCGTGACAACCGCTTCGCATGTGGAGAGATAGAAGTCGTCACGGTAGAGGGCATTGACTGGCATTGGGGCTCACGCGGCGGGTTCGTAGGGTATCTTAATATCCGTCGAGCCTAGCATCCATTCGGGAATGGGAAGCCCCTTGGATGACAGGAAATCCGGATTGAAGAGCTTGGACTGATAGCGATTACCATAGTCGCAGAGGATCGTCACAATCGTATGGCCGGGGCCGAGATCCTGGGCGAGGCGCACTGCGCCGGCAATGTTAATGGCCGTGGAGCCGCCAAGGCAAAGTCCCTCATGCTCTACCAGGTCGAAGAGGTAGGGAAGCGACTCGGCATCGGTGACGTGATAGGAAAAATCGGGCGTGAAGCCCTCGAGATTGGCGGTGATACGTCCCTGACCGATTCCTTCGGTGATCGACGAGCCCTCGGACTTCAAGGCGCCATTCTTGTAGAACTCGTAGAGCGCCGCACCCTCGGGATCGGCAATGCCGATCTTGATGTCCTTGTTGAAGCTCTTGAGACCTGCGGCGACACCGGCAAGCGTACCGCCCGAGCCGACCGAGCAGACAAAGCCGTCGACCTTGCCGTCCGTATCCTTCCAGATCTCGGGTGCGGTGGTTTCGATATGCGCCTGCCGGTTCGCGACATTGTCGAATTGGTTGGCCCAGATCGCGCCGTTCGGCTCGCTCTTGGCAAGCTGCTCGGCAAGACGGCCCGAAACCTTCACGTAGTTGTTCGGGTTCTTGTAGGGAACGGCTGGAACTTCCACGAGCTCGGCACCGAGCAGCCGCAGCGCATCTTTCTTTTCCTGGCTCTGCGTTTCCGGGATGACGATCACGGTGCGATAGCCGAGCGCCTTGGCCACGACCGTCAGGCCGATGCCGGTATTGCCCGCCGTGCCCTCGACGATGACGCCACCGGGCTTGAGCAGCCCCTTCTTCTCGGCATCACGGATGATGTAGAGCGCCGCTCGGTCCTTCACCGATTGTCCGGGGTTCAGGAACTCGGCCTTGCCGAGAATGGTGCAGCCGGTCGCCTCGGACACACCCTTGAGCTTGATGAGGGGCGTATTGCCGATAGCCTCGATTACGGAGGGGTGGAAGGTCATGGAATCTGCCTCGTTTACGCATAGTTTAAGAACGGTCTTTTCCGTTCACAAGGCGGCGTTGGCAAGAAATCCTATTCCATGCCTCTGGAGGCCACGATAAAATTAGACTTCGATTTTCTGCCGTTCGTTGTCCACGCAAGCAGTGATCCGAAGGTTGACTTTTGGCGTATGGATGACGACAAAGCGAGCGCGGGCGCAGGACAAGGCGTGACCGAAACCGACATGGTTCACGAGCATATCGATACGATCGATGCATTGATGGCGCATTATGTTGCCGGCTCCCTTCCGGAGCCGGTCCGCGCGCTCGTGGAATCCCATCTGGAGATGAAGCCGGACAATCGTGGCCTGGTGGCCGACCTCGAACGGCTGGCGGGAGAGGCCCTGGAAGGCACGCCGGCAAACCCGATCAGCGACCGCGAAGCCAAGCTTGCGGCAATCTTCGGCTCAAAGGCTCCGGCGTCATTGCCGAAGCCCCCATTGCGCCCGCGGGGAGCTCTTTTTCCGCGCGCCTTGCGCAATCTCGTCGGTTTCGAGGTCGACCACGTGCCGTGGCGCAAGCGTCTTCCCGGCTTCAAGGAATATGCGACCGATATCGACGGCTGCGAGGTCAGCCTGATGTGGATACGGCCGGGCCGCGCGCTGCCTGCCCACACGCATCACGGCATGGAATTGATCCTCATCCTCGATGGAGCTTTCCGCGACCAGCGCGGCCGTTTCGGGCCGGGAGATATCTCGATTGCGGATGCTACGGTCGACCATCGCCCCGTCGCCGAGAAGGACCGACCCTGCATCGCTTTTGCCGTTTCGGACGGCCCGGTCAAGCTTACAGGCTCCTTTCGGCAGATCATTGGCGACCTCATCGGCTGAAAGCAGCCACAATGCTGTGATAGAGCCATTGTCCCGGGAGAGATGGGTGCCTTCCGGGCTGTGTTCGTATCAAATTGGCAGACCGGAGGAAGTGTCATGCGTAATTTCATCGCCCGCCCGGAGCATGGTATCGTCTGGATTTCCGGCGCGAGTTCTGGAATAGGCCGAGCGCTGGCGCTGAAGCTCGCAGGCGAGGGATACGGGGTCGCCGTCACCGCCCGCAATCACGAAAAACTGGTGGAACTGCAGGTCGAGGCATCAGAATTGCCCGGCAGCATCATCGTGCTCGATGGCGATGTGACTGATGCCGAAGACATGGAACATGTCATGGCTTCGATCGAATACGAGCATGGGGCGCTTGCCATGGCGATCCTGTGCGCAGGCGTCTATCAGCCCGTCCACTGCGAGAATCTGAACCGAGCCGATTTCGAGAAGACTTTTGCCGTCAACCTGTCAGGCGTCGTCAATTGCCTCCTGCCGGCAATCCGCCACATGAAGGCGAAGGGTCAGGGACAGGTTGCCATCGTTTCCTCGGTAACCGGCTACACGGGATTGCCGACCAGCGCCGCCTACGGCGCGACCAAGGCTGCCCTGATCAATATGGCCGAAAGCCTGAAATTCGATCTCGACAAGATCGGCATCCGCATCCAGCTCATCAATCCGGGCTTCGTCGATACGCCAGCAACGCGCAAGAATACCTTTCCCATGCCGGCGCTGGTTTCGCCCGAGACGGCGGCCGAGCGCATTGCGGCGGGCCTCAAGTCTCAGGCTTTTGAGATCACCTTCCCAAAGCGCTTCACTTATGTGCTGAAGTTCCTGCGGCTGTTGCCTTATGGTCTCTATTTCGCGTTGATGAACCGCTTTACCGGCTGGCACGAGCGGCCTCTCGACACAGGTCACCGGTCGGCGACTCCGCACCCGGCTGAATGATCAGCTGCGCGAAAAGACCACCTGCCGCACATCAATATTGCGGGCGCGGAAGCCTGCTTCGCAATAGAACAAATAGAATTCCCAGAGCCGTTTGAACCGGTCGTCGAAACCCATCGGCTTGATCTTGTGCCACACGGACCAGAAGCGTTCGCGCCATTCCGCGAGCGTCCGTGCATAGTCGAGTCCGAAGCCGAAGTCCCTGACCAGTGACAGGTCCATCTTCTTGCCGAGCTCGGCAAGGTGATGACGCGTCGGCAGCATACCGCCGGGGAAGACATATTTCTGAATGAAATCCGGATTGCTGCGATATTGCTCGAAGGCCTCGGGACGAATGGTGATGATCTGCAGCCCTGCCTTGCCGCCGGGCTTCAGGCATTGTTTGAGCTTGGAGAAATAGGCCGGCCAGTATTTCTCGCCCACGGCCTCGAACATCTCGATGGAAACGATGCGATCATAGACCCCGGTCTCGTCGCGATAGTCCTGGAACCGGAAGTCGACCTTGTCGCCAAGCCCCGCCTTGCTGATGCGCTCCTGCGCGAAAGTAAGCTGTTCGCGGCTGATCGTGAGCCCTGTCACTCGGCAATTCAGCTGGCTTGCCGCAAACTCGGCGAAGCCGCCCCAGCCGCAGCCGATTTCCAGAACATGGTCGCCGGGCTTGATGCCGGTCGCTTCGGCCAATGTGCGATATTTGGCGTTCTGCGCCGACAGAAGATCATTGGCGCCGGTTGAATAAAGCGCCGAAGAATAGGTCATGCTCGGATCGAGCCATTGCCTGTAGAAGTCGTTGCCGAGGTCGTAATGCGCCGAGATATTGCGCCTGGACCCGGCCTTGGTGTTGGCATTCATCCAATGGCGGATGCGCTCGACGAAGCGGCCGACACCACCGGTGCCGTGCGAATAGCTGTGCACGGCCTCACCATTGACGAGGAAAAACTCAAGGAAGGCTGTGATATCAGGACTATCCCAGTCCCCATCCATATAGGTTTCGGCGACACCGATCGTGCCGCTGGTCAGAGCCCGGCCGGGAAGGTTCCAGTTCCGGAGCGTAAGCGCTGCGTTGGGCCCGACAGTCTTTCCTTTGACGAGCACCCTGCGCCCATCGGGTAGCGTGACGGCGAGCGATCCATGCTGCATGCGCAGCAGCCCCCGAAACGCAAGCTTTGCCTTAAAAGGCAGGCCTTTGACGATGCGTGAGACGTTCTCTGCCGTCAAAGTCACGACATCCCTGGCAGGCTGATTCCAGTCCTGGGTTTTGGTCATCCTCCTCCTCCCGTATTTTCTGGCCGGCCGGGACGCCTGCGCCTCTTCTCCGGCAATTGGGGCGAACGCTAGATTCGTTCCGCAGCTTCTGCAAGCTGGCTTGCCGGCTTCACGCTGACGGGCGGCGGAGGCGCTGGCCGGCGAAAATAGACAGCGCCTTTCAGCCACAGGTTCAGTGCCTCCCAATGAATTCCAGCCATGATCTTGATGGTCAGGAAGGGAATGGCCGCAAGAAGATATCCCAGCGTCCGGCTTGTCAGCGGCTTTTGCTGCCCGCAGAACGTCGCTGCAAGAAGAGGGCCTTCTAAATCGGTCTCCAGTATGCGCCAGCGGATTTCGCGCCCTGGCGGCAGCATGCGGAAATGATAGCGCATGCCCGTGCCGATGAAGGGAGAGACATAAAGGAGCTTGTCGCAGGTCTGGCGAATGCCGCTTTCTGAGATTTCATCACGCTCGACGGGGCAGACATAACTATGCCGCTCACCGAAAGTGTTGCGCACCTCATAGATGAGCGCGGTCAGCACATCCCTGTTGTCGTAGGCATAATAGACCGAAAGCGGATTGAAGACGTAACCAAAGATACGCGGATAACAGACGAGCAGGACCTTTGCCGGTCTCTCGACGCAGGCCTCGGCGAGGAGGCGGTCGGCATGGGAACGCAGGCTCTCGCCTTCCGCGTGATCCTTCTCATGGAAAGAGACGAGGTTGCCCCTGTTGACCGAAAACAGCGCCGACAGTCTGCCTGCCTCATCAAGCCGGTCGAGATCGATAGACATTGAAAAGACCCGATACCGGAAGCGATGGCCGAACGGCTTCATGCGCTGATGCATCACATTGCCCAGATAAAGCACGGCCGGCGCGTTTGGCGGAGGGCCGTTTTGCGTCAAGCCGACGCCGTGCCTTGCGAGGAAAACTGTCATGCCACCGGTCCCAGTATGGTTTCAGGGGAGGAGGGCGGGGCGGTCCGCCAGGGCGCGATGCCGCCCAGAGCCTCTGCCGCCGCAAGACCGGAGACGAGTCCATCCTCGTGGAATCCATATCCGGTCCAGGCGCCTGCGAAATAGCAATTGTTTCTTCCTTGGATGGCAGCGATTGCGCGCTGCGCAGCCATGGAATCCGTCGAAAACTGTGGATGTTCGTAGGTGAATTCCGCAAACACCTTGCGGCTCTCCGGTTCGCGATCCGGGTTCAGCGTCACGAAAAGCGGGAAGTTCGCATTTATGCCCTGCAGCCTGTTCATCCAGTAGGTCACCGCCACACCGGCCTTGCCGTCAGCATGGCTGGAGCGCAGATAGTTCCAAGATGCCCATACCTTGCGCCGCCTCGGCATCAGGCCGGCGTCACGATGCAGCACCACGCGGTTAGGCTGGTAAGGGACGGCAGCAAGCAATCGCTTTTCCTGATCGGTCGCGTCGATCAGTAGTCGTGCTGCCTGATCGCTGTGGCAGGCGAAGATCGCCTTATCGAAGAAAGCCTCGCCGCCGGCTTCGTCGATGAGGGTGACGCCGAGCTCCTTACGGACCACTCCGCGCACTCCGCAGCCAAGTCTCACCTTGTCGCCCAGCGGTGACAGAAGCCGTTTCAGATAGTTGCGGCTGCCGCCGGTGACGGTGCGCCACTGATGCTGGCGACGGTAGATCAGCCGGTGATTGTCGAAGAAATTGACGAAATGATCGGCGGGAAATTGCAGCATGCGTGCTGATGGCGTCGACCAGATCGCCGCTGCCATCGGCACCAGATAGTTGTTGGTGAAACCGGGCGAGAAGCCGCGCCAGTCGAGATAATCGCCGATCGAGCGCGAGGCGAGATGCCCAGCTGCCCGATCTTCCAGACAAGTCCGGTTGAAGCGCAGGATCTCCCGGATCATCCAGAGAAAGGAGGGGCTCAGCAGATTGCGCTTCTGCGCGAATATCGATGACAGTCCGCCGCCGCTCCACTCCAGCCTGCCCTGATCGAGCGACAGGGAAAAGCTCATGTCGCTGGCATGCGTGGCAACGCCCAGGCCCGTAAAGAGGGCGGTCAGATTGGGATAATTGTGCTCGTTATAGACGATGAAACCGGTGTCGACTGGAATGCTCAATCCGTCGTAATCGACATCGACCGTTGCCGTATGGCCGCCCGGCCGGACATCCTTCTCGTAGAGCGTCACGTCGTGGACAGGGTTGAGCGCCCAGGCGGCGGATGCACCCGATATGCCCGACCCTATGACGGCGACCTTGAGGCGGCGCGGCAGCGGAGGAACGTGTGCGTTCATGCTGCATCCTTTATGGCATTATAGACCTTCAGCGCCCGCCGGCGCGCCGTGGCATGATCGACGATGGGTTGGGGATAGGTTTCGCCAAGCGTGATACCGGCTTTTTCAAGCACGCTCGCGGGTGCCTCGAATGGCCGGTGGATATATTTGTCCTCCAGCTTTTCGAGCTCGGGCACGAACTGCCTGATATAGCTGCCGTCCGCATCGAATTTTTCGCCCTGCAGAACCGGGTTGAAGATGCGGAAGAAGGGAGAGGCATCGGCGCCTGAACCTGCTACCCATTGCCAGCTGGCCGCATTGTTGGCCGGGTCCGCATCGACGAGCGTGTCGCGGAACCAGGCTTCGCCTCGACGCCAGTCAACCAGAAGGTCCTTGATGAGAAACGAAGCTGTGATCATCCGGACGCGGTTATGCATCCAGCCATGGCGCCAAAGCTGGCGCATACCTGCGTCGATGATGGGATAGCCCGTCTGGCCGTTGCACCAGGCATGGAATCCATCCTCATCCTGTCGCCAGCAGAAACCGTCGAAACTGTCGTTCCAGTTGGCGCTTGCAAGTTTGGGAAAATGGAAGAGCAGGTGGTAGGAAAACTCCCGCCATGCCAGTTCCTTGCGAAAGCGTCCGATATCGTCGGATGGGATGCTGCGGGAAAGACCCTTTGTCGCCTCCCAGATACGCGCTGGCGAAATCTCGCCGAGTGCCAGATGCGGAGAGAGCAGGGACGTTCCTGCCCTGCCGGGGAAATCTCGATCAGCCGAATAACCTGAAAGACCGTTTTCGATGAACTCCTGGAGCTTTTGCTGGGCAGCCGCTTCGCCTGGCGTCCACATCTCGGGGAAGGACTTCGCCCAGTTCGGCTTGTATGGGAGAAACTTGAATGAGGCGAGTGTTTCCGACACGGGAACCTCTTTGGGGAAGCGGAAATGTTGAGGCATGTCGACAGGCGCTTCGGGCTCTCCATTTTGTTCGAGTGCCTGCCAAAACGGCGTATAGACGCGATAGGGCGTGCCGCCTGATGTCTTGAGTTTCGTCGGTTCATGCAGGAGCTGGCCGCCGAAGCTGCGCACCTCGATTGCGTGCTTTTCGAGTTCATGCTTGAGGCGCGCGTCGGTTGCTACGCCGGGCGGATCGTAACGACGGTTCCAGAATACCGTTTCCGCACAGCTTCTCCTGATAATGTCGCCCAGCGCGTTTCGGGCATGGCCGCTGGCTAGGACGAGCTTGCCGCCACGTTGTCTGAGGGCGCCATCGAGCGCATGCAGCGAATGGTGCAGCCACCAGGCCTGCGCAGAGCCGAGCGGACAGTTGCCGTCTTCGCCATGTTCGTGAATATAAAGCGGAATGATCGGCCGCCCCGATGCGCACGCCGCATGAAGAGCCCTGTTGTCGTCAAGGCGTAGATCCTTGCGAAACCAGATGATTACCGGCCTTGTACCAATATCCCGTACCAATGGTTACTCCCTGTCCTGCCTCTCCAGTCTGTTACGGAACTACGAGGCAATCGGATCAGGAGTTTCACGAGGCACGCATGAAAAAGGCCGGTCAAACCGGCCTCTCTCGATGACCAGGTCTTTGCCCGATCAGTTGTCGTGTTCGCGGCACGCCTCGCTGATGGAAGCACCGCTTTCACCGCCGCGGGTATCAACGCCGGTGTTCTGCTGCGGCATTCCGGGGCAATCGATGGCCTGACCGCCAATGCTCTGTGTCGTAGTCGGGTCTACAGGGCTTACAGGTACCGGATGAATACCATTGCTGTCACTCGTATAATCCGACGAGTAATTGCCCGAGCCTGCGTCCGTGGAGCCGCCATTGGTCGGGCCGACAGTATCGGGATTGGACTGGGCAAATGCCGCCGACGCCATGCCGATGGCAAGCAAGGAAGCGGCGATGAGGGATTTACGCATGGGAGCTATCCTCCTTCGATTTTCATCTTTGGTGACATTCCCCTAACCCACGAGGCGATTGCTTGTTCCGAAATTTAATCGGAGCGGTTGAGACAACGAGCATGTCCTCCGCTACACTCACCTATTCGGTGAGTGGCTACTTCTGATCCCGCGATGGATTTTCCAGCTTTCTCTGGGCTTTTGGAGCTTCATTTCTTTAGTCCATAATATTTATGGATAATTCTGACGCAGATGCATCGCGGCAGGTTGCCGCGCATCCGCCAGGAGATAGCCAGGAGATAACAGTGACAAAAATCCTGATCGTGCCGGGCCTGTTCGGTTCCAACGAGGGGCATTGGCAGCGTTATTGGCTTGATGATGTGCCCCAGAGCCGGCTGATAGAGCAGGGCGATTGGAACCATGCCCGTCTCGATCACTGGATGGAGCGGCTGGAACAGGCGCTGCTGGAAGCTGGAGACGCTTACATCGTTGCCCATAGCCTCGGCTGTATTCTCACAGCCAGGCTCGCCGACCGGCCACTGGCTCGCAGGGTCAAGGGAGCGCTTTTGGTTGCCCCTTGTGATCTCCCCGCGACGGAGCGATTGCATCCCGGTTCGCTCGCCTTCGGCCCTATGCCGACAAACCCGCTTCCTTTTCCGAGCCTCACCGTCGGCAGCCTCGATGACAAGTACATGTCGCTCGACCGTCTGAGCTTCTACACCCGCCTCTGGAAAACCGAGGTCCGCAACATTGGTCTCGCAGGTCATATCAATATTGCCAGCGGTTTCGGCCGCTGGACCGGCGGCTATGCATTGTTCGATGTGGTGAAAGGCAAGGCGAAGGCAAAAAGACCGCAGATATCCATGCTCGCTGAGACTGCCGCATCGGCATGACGCTTTATCGGGACGTGCGCAAGAAACGGGTTGAACTTAAGCTTCCATGGTACGATTCTAATGCCTGACGGAATATGAGGGCTTCACCATGGCTCAGAAAGTGCACCAGTACCTGATCTTCGAAACTGCCGGCGGCTTTTGCGGCATTGCCTGGAGCGATGCCGGCGTGACGCGATTCCAGCTGCCGACGAAAAGTGCCGAGTCGACTGAACGCCTGCTGTTGCGTCGCCTGCCGGCCGCAGAACCAGGCACGCCGACATCGCAAATTCTGGAAGCGGTTGCTGCGGTAAAGCGCTACTTCGAAGGCGAAGAAATCGATTTTTCCACAGTAGCCGTCGACCTTGACGGTCAGGACGCATTTTTCCGGGATATCTATGCAGCCGCACGCCGCGTCGGCTGGGGTCGTACGACGACTTATGGGACGCTGGCGAAGGAGCTCGGCGCCGGGCCGGAAGCCGCACGAGATGTGGGCCAGGCGATGGCGAAGAATCCAGTTGCGCTCATCATTCCCTGCCATCGGGTGCTTGCCGCAGGCGGCAAGATCGGCGGCTTTTCGGCGCCCGGCGGTTCAACCTCCAAGCTTCGCATGCTGGAGCTGGAAGGCGTTCATGTCGGCCCGCCGCCGCCTGCCCAGCAATCCCTCGATTTTTGAGGGCGCACAGCAAGCGAGTACTTGGAATCTGCAGAAATAGCTCGCTATAAATCTTTGTCTGTAGCGAGGTTTTTCATGAAGAAGATTTTTAACCCGCCATCTGTCCGTCGGCCCTTCGGAAATTACAATCACGGCCTTCTCGTGCCGCCGGGCGCGTCCTTGCTGGTCACGTCAGGTCAGCTCGGCATCGGCCTCGATGAAAAGATTCCCGAGGATGTGACGGGCCAGGCCGAGCTCTGCTTCGAGGCGATCAAGGCGATCCTTGCCGAGGCCGAGATGAGCTTTGCCGATGTCATCCGCATTTCCGGCTTCGTGACGAAGCGGGAAGATTTCCCAGCCTATATGGCAGTGCGCGACCGGTTCACGCTCGACCCGAAACCTGCCTCGACCCTCATCATCATCAACGGCTTTACCCGGCCGGAATTCCTGGTCGAAGTGGAAGTAACGGCTGCGAAGGTTTTCTAAGGTTCGATCGCAAGCATCGCCGCGATACGGCCGCGCCGCTCAATGGCGTGGCAGCATGCATGCAAGCCGCTTCCTAAACGTCGCAATCTTCAGATTCGCTTGCCAGCGTTTCAGCGCTTGTTTTCGCATCTCGCTGTTGCAGACGGCTGCGCATTTTTGCACGACTTTAGAAGCGCTCCATCGCGCTCTTCACCTTCGCGAGAAATGCTGCCCGCGTCTCCGGGGTGCAATTGTTCATGTCGTAATGGGCGAGAAAGGTGACTGGCTTGAGCGGATTGATCTGCGCCCGCAGAACCCGCTTGACGATCTTTTTCGGTGGATTGCCGGCAACGAAGGCGCGGAAAGGCGTCGCGCCATAGGTCAGCACCGCCCCAAGCTTCTTGATATGCCGCAGGCGGGATTCGACCTTGCCGTCCACGAGCGCGAAGGAAACGCCGGGAAGCCAGACCCGGTCGAAATAGCCTTTCAGGATCGCCGGGAAACCGAAATTCCAAACCGGTGTGCAGATGACCAGCGCCTCGGCCTGTTTCAGCCTCTCGACATAGGGTTTTACCAGCGAAATATTGTCGGGATAGTCATGATAGACGAGCCGGTCGTGCCTCGAGAGAACGGGGTCGAAATTTTCCGCATAGAGGTCGCACGCATCCACCTCATGTCCGGCTTTGGCGAGGCTCTCCAGCGTCTGTCTGTAGAGCGCCTTGCCGTAGCTTTCCTCGACCGGGTGCGAGTGGACAACCAGAACCCTCATGAGGCCTCCATGACGGCCGCAAGACCGGGGAAGAGATAGTTCTTGCCGGCGTTGAAATCGAAATTGGGGTTCTCCCAGGCGATCATCTTGCCGGGGTTCAGCAGCCCCTTCGGATCGGTCTCGTGCTTGAAGGCGAGCTGCACCTTGTCGGTACGCTTCATGCCGCCTTCTTCCAGTGTATAGCGGTGTGGGTTGAAGATCGGGCAGCCATGGTCCTGATGGATCTGGATGATCTCTTCCAGCCGCTCCTCTGTCGTGTAGCGCACCAGCGGCAGGCCCGAGCACTGGATCTGCCCGTCGAACTTGATGAATTCGAGATGGCCCGGCACCTCGTCGCCGAAAATCTCCACCATCTTCTGTACCTTGGCGACATGGTCCGGCCCCGGATACTGCACCTGCAGATAGGTGAAGGTTGGATCGACCTTGAGCGCACGCAGCGTCGTATGGTTCCAGGCAAGCTCATAGGCGTGCGGAATGCCGCGCATGCTTTCGACCTTGTCGGAGCGGAATATGATCTCGCCCCTCTGCGCCGCCGTGAAGGCCAAAAAGGCATCCATTGAATGCGGCGCGATCATCAGCACGACGACCGACTGTCCCTGGCGGATATAGGGCTTGTGGCGGGTGAAATAGTCATACGGGATGGGTGCCGCAATCGGCGCGATTTCCTTGACGAGAATGCCGTTGCATTTTGCCAGCGCGTCGGAGAAGCGCACCGCGTCCATGAAGTCGTCGTAGCCGACCAGAACATCCACCCAGTCATAGGCGGGCGCGAGCGGCATCTCGATTTCCGTGATGATGCCGTTGGTGCCATAGGCATGGCTGACCTTCTGCAGGTCCCAGCCGGTAAGATCGAGCACCCGCGGCTCCGCCTCCATGGTCACGACCCGCAGGCGCAGGATATTGCCGAGGTCGCGCAATCCGCCCCAGGTGATCGAACCGACGCCGCCCGAGCCGCCGGCAATGAAGCCGCCGACCGTCGCCGTCTGCGCGGTTGATGGATGAAAGCGCAGCTCCTGGCCGGAATGCGCCTTGGTCTGCTTGTCGAGCTGGGCAATCACGATACCGGGTTCGCAGATGATACGGCCCGGATGGATTTCCTTGATCTTGTCCATGGCCGCAAGGTTGAGCACGATACCGCCAGACAGCGGCATGGCTTGGCCGTAATTGCCCGTACCGGCGCCACGTGGGGTGACGGGGACGCCATGGGCGAAGGCGACTTTCAGCGTCTGGATGACTTCGGCCTCGTTCTTCGGCGTGACGATGATATCGGCCGTCACATTGTCGAGCTGCGCTTTCAGGATCGGCGAATACCAGTAGAAATCGCGGCTCTTCTGGCGGACGAGCGCCGGATTATCCTCGATCGCGATGCCTTCGAGTTCTTTTTTGATTTTCTGATAATCGGCCATCTCAGCCTCCAACGACGCTATCGAGTTCACGGTAATCCGGCAGGCTGCGGTCGATCACCTTGCCGCGGCGAAGCACGACGCGGTCAGACTGCGGACGGGAAAGGAATTCGCTCCAGCGCCTTGCGCTGAAGAGCACGAGATCGGCAGGGCCGCCGACCGCAATACGGCCCATCTGCGGCCTGCCGACGATCCTGGCCGGTGACGTCGTGACGATACGCGCTGCGCTATCGAGCGGATGATCAAGATGCAGGATGCGCACCGCCTCGCGGAACACTTCCACCGGATCGAGATCGCCATAGGCATAAAAGGGATCGCGCGTATTGTCGGAGGAAACGGCTGTCTCAACGCCGGCAGCTGCCAGCTCCTTGAAAAGCGTGACGCCACGCCAGCGCGGTGTCCGCCCAGAGTACCGGTCCTGCAGGTACATGTTGCACATCGGCAGCGAGATGATCGAGATCCCCGCTTTGTAAACCAGTTCCACCGTCCGTTGGGCAGTATCGTCATCCTGCCGGGCAAGCGAGCAGCAATGACCTGCCGTCACCTTGCCTTCGAAGCGGTTGCGCAGAACGGCTTCGGCAATCACCCTCAATGTCTCCGCGCTCGGATCATCCGTCTCGTCGACATGCAGATCGACATCGAGACCATTCTCCGCCGCTGCCCGCAAAAGCGTATCGAGCTGCCAGTCGAGCGTTGGTCCCATCCTGGTGACACCGCCCAGCAGCCCGCCCCTGTCCTTCACGACAGCAACGAGATCAGCGAAAAATACCTCATCGACCATGTTGTCCAGCGGGAAGAGAGCGACCGCCTGCAAGGCAATCTTGTCTTTCCATTCCTCCCGGATATCAGCAAACACCTCGAAGGAAATACGGTGCTGGGGAGCCAGCGAATCCAGATGTGTCCGGATGAGGCTGGTGCCGTGCGCAAAGGCCGAGCGCAGCGAGAATTCCATACGCTTTCGCACATCGGCGGCCGACCAATTGGCTTCGCGGTCTCTGCCGACCGCCTCCAGTGCGCCGATGAAGGTCCCATCGGGATTGGGCTTGCGCGGCCAAATATGGCCCTTGTCCAGATGCGTATGCACATCGGCAAAGCAGGGCCAGACCATGCCTTCTTTCATGTCGGACTTGGCAAATTCCACCGGCGCCGTGCCTGGTGGCAGGATTGCCGCGATGAGACCATCCGCAATCACGATATCGGCTTTAACGAGCCCCTCGGTTGCGGCAGCCGTATAGCCGGCGGTGGAGACCGCCGGAAGCGTCGCATTAGCGAGCACGAAGCGGCCTGCATTGGGGGGAGACATGAAGGAATAGGTCATCAGTTCTCCCGCTTCAGGCTGCTTTCATGCCAGCGATGCAGGCTGAGCCATGAAATGAAGGAGGTAATGGCGAAGATCGCGACGCCGAGCATGGAGAGCATGAAGAGCGCGGCGAAAAGGCGGGGAATGTTCATGCGGTATTGCGATTCCAGCAGACGGAAGGCGAGGCCGGAGCCGGCTCCTGCCGACCCTGCAGCGAACTCCGCAACCACGGCCGCGATCAGCGCGAGACCGCCGCCGATACGAAGCCCGGTCATGAAATAGGGTTGGGCCGCCGGGATCTTCAGATAGATCAGCGTCTGCCAACGTGAGGCGCCGTAGAGTTCGAAAAGGTTGATCAAATTGTGATCGACGCTCTTCAGGCCCTGCACCATGTTCGAGAGAATCGGAAAGAAGGCGACGAGGAAAGCGCAGATCAGAAGCGCCACCTGGGTCGAAGGCGCATAGATGAGGATCAGCGGCGAGATTGCCACGATCGGTGTCACCTGCAGAATGACGGCGAGCGGATAGAAGGCGATTTCGATCCAGCGCGATTGCACCAGGAAGATCGCAAACCCGACGCCGCCAATCAGCGCCAGGACAAGCGATATGAGGGTGATCTGCGTGGTCACCCAAAGGGCAGGGGCAAGCGTATCCCAGTCGCTGATGAAAGCTGCGGCCACGGCGCCGGGACCTGGCAGGATATAGGGCGGAACGCCCGACAGCACGACGTAGATCTCCCAGATGAGGATAAGTACGCCGATCACCAGAAAGGGCACGGCGATGCGCAGTGCCAATTCACGCCTCTTTGCGTTGATCGGAGCGGGAACGGACAGGGGCACGGTCTCGCTTGTTTCGATGCTCTCGACGCTCATCAATGTTCCTCCGCTCCGCCTATCGCCTCGATCAGCGAACGCGATGCAGTCTCGCAGGCCAGACGGTATTCTTCAGAGGTTCGGTAATGGGAATCCCGCTCGAGGCTTGTCGTTAGCGGAAAATCCGCATGAACACGGCCCGGCCGCGCCTTCATCACCACGATCCGGTTGGAGAGGTAGGCGGACTCGAAGACGGAATGCGTCACGAAAATCACCGTAATGCCCGTCGTTTTCCAGAGCCGCAAAACGTCGTCGTTGAGCTTCTGGCGGGTGATTTCGTCGAGCGCTGCAAAGGGCTCGTCCATCAGCAGCAGTTTCGGGTTGGTCACCAACGCACGAGCGATGGACACGCGCATCTTCATGCCGCCGGAGAGTTCCCGTGGATAGGCATCGGCGAAATCCTGCAGGCCGACGGTCGCGAGGACTTCCATGATCCGATCCTTGGCTTCCGCCTTGGAAACGCCGCGCAGTTTCAGCGGCAGGAAGACATTGCCGAAAACAGTCTTCCAGGGCATCAGCGTCGGCTCCTGGAAAACGAAGCCGATATCGCCTTCCGGCAGGCCCTTCGAATTGATGCGCGAACTTGGCCAGTCGATCTTGCCGGACGTGGCGCCGCCAAGACCGGCGATGATGCGCAGGGCGGTGGATTTGCCGCAGCCGGAAGGGCCGAGAAGGCTGATGAACTCGCCGCTTTCGACTGTCAGCGACATGCCCGAAAGCGCGATCGTGCCGCTGGAAAAGACCTTGGAGACAGACTGCATGACGACCAGCGGCCGCTTGCGAATTTCCCTCGAAGGTGCCGCCTTGGTTTCGGCTAGGGACATTCTCTCGCTCTTTTATCGAAGGGGATGCAGCCCGCCGCCGTCAAGCGACGGGCCTGCCTTGGGGGGCTTATTTCTTCAGCGATGCGCCCACGTTCTTGCAGACGAATTTCGTTGTGAAGGCCTTGGTGTAGTCGGTGTCAGCCTTGACGACCTTGATCGCCACCATCTCGTCAAAGAATTTCTTGTAGTGAGCGTCGGTGATGCAGCCGATGCCTTTGTCCAGGCCTTCACCGGATTCGACAATTCCGTATTCCTTCAGCTTGGCGATCGAATAAGCGATCTGGCCATCCGTCATTTCCGGATTGTCTTTCTTGATCAGCGCATTGGCCTTGCTGTTGTCGCCATAGAGGTAGTTGTACCAGCCCTCGATCGAGGCATCGACGAAACGCTGCACGACATCAGGCTTGGTTTCGACCATCTGCTGCGTCGTTGTGATCATCGTCGAATAGGGCGAGTAGCCGTTATCGGCGAGCAGAAAGACCTTTGGCTCCCAACCGGTCTGCTTCTGGATTTCATAGGGCTCCGAAGTCAGATAGCCCTGCTGGGCCGATTGCTTGTCGGCAAGGAAAGGACCCGGGTTGAAGTTGTAGGGCTTGAACTGTTCGTCCTTGAAGCCTTTAAAATTGGCCTTCATCCATTCGAAATAGGTAAGGTAGCCGTCCTTGCTGAGGAACAGGGTCTTCAGCTTGGCGAGATCCTCGAACTTGTCGATGCCGGCATCGGGATGAGCGATCAGGATCTGCGGATCCTTCTGGAAGATCGCAGCGACATCGACGAGCGGAATGCCTTGCTCGATGGCTGAGAGTTCACCCTGCGGTCCACCCATGTAGAAATCGATCTTGCCAGAGATCAGCAGCGCATTGTTGGCGGCATTCGGGCCACCCTGAACGATGGAAACGTCGAGGCCATATTTGGCATAGGTTCCGTCAGCAACCGCCTGATAGAAGCCGCCATGTTCGGCCTGCGCCAGCCAGTTGGTGCCATAGCTGACCTTGTCGAGCGCATAGCCGGGCATGCTGGCGGCAAGCATGCCGCCAAGCCCAAGAACTGCAGAAAATACGGATGTTTTCAAACTGTTGGACATGGCGACGTTCCCCTTCTGGTGCCTTGGAAGCTCGTTTTCGGCTTCCGATTTTCTTCATTTGAACGATTGCGTCGCTCTTTGAAAAGCAGCAAAATTCGTGCGCAGTGATGCCTTTTTGGCATCTCAAAATATTCTGTGCCTAAATCAGGCGCTGTGCCCAAAAATGGTGCAATGAGGTCGCAATGCTGCACTCTAGAAAGCTTCTTTACATTAACGAGATCGCCCGCACCGGCTCAATTCGCAAGGCAGCAGCGCGTCTCAACGTGGCTTCTTCGGCCATTAACCGGCAGATTCTGGCATTAGAGGAGGAAATGGGCGCACCGCTCTTCGAGCGCCTGCCACGCGGCCTTCGCCTGACCGCCGCTGGTGAACTCTGCATCGAGCATATTCGCGAGGTTCTGAAAAACTATGAGCGGCTGGAAGGGCGCATCAAAAGCCTCAAGATGCAGCAGGCCGGCAAGGTGCGGCTAGTAACGACGGTCGGTCTCGCCTCAGGGCCGTTGCCTGAAATCATCGCCCGGTTCCAGTCCGAGCATCCGCGTGTCTTCATCCAACTGCGCAACGATGCCGGGACGATGACAGTCAATCCGGTGCTGTCTGGTGAGGTCGATATCGGCCTCGGCTTTAATATTCCCGCCACACCCGGTATCCGCACGCTCGGTAATTTCGATATCCCGATCGGAGTCATTCTGCCGCCCGGTCATCCCCTGATCGGACCAGGTCCAATCAGCCTTGCCGATGTGGTGCAGGAGCGGCTGGTGCTCGCACAGCAGGGCACCAGTCTGCGTGAGGTCATCAATCTCGCGATGGCAAGGCTTGACATCCCTGTCGAACCGGTTCTGGAGACAAACGCTTCGGAAATGCTGAAGAAACTGGTCAAATGCGGCGCAGGGCTATCCATGCTGAACCCGCTCGACGTCATCACCGAATGTCGTCAGGGTGAGTTGGTATTCCGTCCGATTGCCGAGCCGCACAGCCGCCATCAGCCGATGAAGCTTTTTGCCCGCGCCCGCGCGCCGCTCGATTCCGCAACCAGCCTTTTCGCCGAATACCTGCTGGCCGAACTTGCAGGCCTCGTGCAGGAACTGCAGACCAAGGGGCACATCCCGCTCGAGCGGCCAGTTGTCGCGTGATTACTGCGAATAAAGGTTGGAGAGCGGATAGCGCTTCAGGTCATGGAGAAGCTCGATAAAGCCCTTAACCTGGTGGCGGCAGATCGCTTCACCCTTTTGCGCCGTTCCCTTCGAGGCATCGCCAACGACGCCGTTCGGATTGAGATCGTGAGCGATCCAGGCTAGCGAATGCGGCGGAAGCGGCTGGATATAGCGGGATTGCTCGCGCATCCATTCGGCCTTCGACGCGAAATTCTGAGCCTTGTCCATCCGCACCAGCTCCGGCCGGAAATATAGCATCAGCGATGTCTCCACTTCGCCGCCATGAATGCCGTAGCGCGTCTCGTGTTCACTGATCATACCGTCAGGATTGCCGAACCGGCCCCACTGGGTAGAAACGACCGCCATCTGGTAGCGTACGCGCAATTCGCGGGCGACGATGCTCATGATATCGACATTGCCGCCATGCGAATTGACGATGACGAGCTTGCGCACACCGGCCTCCGCTACCTTCGCACCGATCGCGGTCCAGACCGGGATCAGCAGTTCGGCGCTGAGGGAGAGCGTACCTGGACCATAGACATGTTCGTTGGCCTTGCCGATCTCCTGGGTCGGCAGAACGAGGATGTCCAGCTCGTCGGGCCGTTGTCTGCGCAGTTCCGCCAGCATTCCATTGGCGATCGCCACATCGGTTGCGATCGGCAGATGTGGGCCGTGTTGCTCGGTCGATGCGATCGGCAGGATAGCGATAGTCGTGTCGGTTGAAAGCGCGGCAAAATCATAAGTGTTCAGTTCATTCCAGTAGAATGGTGTCGCCATCGCCGCTTCCCTCTTTGCTAATTGTCATCAGTGAGTAGGGAATAATGCGGCATGCGAAAAGCATCGATTTGTGCGCGCGCCGCTGCCTTTTTGAGCGCATCATATCCGAGCTCTATGTCACGCCATCGTTCCCTGCGGGAAATAATATTCCGCCGCCGCCCATTTCCTGGAAGGCTTTGGTTTGACCGCGCTCGGCACAAGTCTGTAGATAGTCACCAGCATGCGGCACGTCTGCAAGTATTCAAGATAAACGATTGGCAACAGGAGGGCCGACTATGAGCTTGCGCATCAACGATATCGCTCCCGATTTCACCGCCGACACCACCCAGGGCCCCATCCAGTTCCATGACTGGATCGGCAATGGCTGGGCCGTCCTCTTCTCGCATCCCAAGAATTTCACGCCAGTCTGCACGACCGAGCTTGGCACGATGGCCGGCCTCGAAGGCGAGTTCAAGAAGCGCGGCGTCAAGATCATCGGCATTTCCGTCGACCCGGTCGAAAGCCACGCCAAATGGAAAAATGACATCAGGACGGCGACCGGCTTCGATGTCGAATATCCGCTGATCGGCGACAAGGACCTCAAGATCGCCAAGCTCTATGACATGCTCCCCGCCGGAGCCGGCGACAGCTCCGAAGGCCGCACGCCGGCCGACAATGCCACCGTGCGCTCGGTCTTCGTCATCGGCCCGGATAAGAAGATCAAGCTGATCCTAACCTACCCGATGACGACGGGCCGCAATTTCAACGAGATCCTTCGCGCCATCGATTCCATCCAGCTGACCGCCAAGCACCAGGTCGCGACGCCGGCCAACTGGAACCAGGGCGACGACGTCATCATCACCGCCGCTGTTTCTAACGAAGACGCTATCGCTCGCTTCGGCTCTTTCGATACGGTTCTCCCCTATCTCAGAAAGACCAGGCAGCCGTCTGCGTGAATGCGCTTCCGCGCGCTGACATTGCAGTGGAAATCAAAAGACGCCCCTGTTTTGGGGCGTCTTTCTCCAGCTTGGCGTAAAATAGGTGTCCTAGCCGGATGGGCTTTTTTCATTCCCTATTTGCTGGAAGTGATGCTCGCGTAGGCGAGACCGGCTGCGAAAAACGCGAATGCTGCGACAACGCCGGCCACAATGATAATGGTATCTGTTGGCATAGTAATCTCCGTTGCTTTCTACGGGAGATTACGTCGCTTTCAGCTCTGATCGTTTGAGCGAGATCAACTCCTGCCGGGCTATTCAAGGCGACGTCACGCGGGCCAGAAGTCGTTGAATACGACTGAATCGAAGAAGGCCGAGGCACGAACGATGCGGTCGTCGCGCATGTCGAAGAACCAGGATAGGTATTGGCGAATGCTTGCCGTCGCCGGCGACCGCGAGCGTCGAAAAACACGATTACTAACAACGATTATAACGGTGCCGCCGGCACGAGTGCCGAAAGCATGTTTCAAGTCTCCTCAATGTCGTGGTGTGGCCTGGTGGGCCAAAGTGGAAGCTATTGACTTTCGAGATCGGTCAAGTGCGGTTGAGCGTCATGAATACGCGCCAAAGGCCAAGAGAAGTGCGCCGACTGCGATAAGGGCAAGGGCTTGCCAGTTTTGCGATATTCCGAGAAACCTGATGCCTTGGTGTTGTGGTTCTAGCGTGGGCCCGCCTCGGGGCATTTGATGCGGATCGCTCGATCTTCGACGAAGCGTCGATGAAAAGAAAAAAAGTAGTCCGCCGATTATAAGAGCGGCACCGATCAAGATAGCCCACATTGTAGCCTCCGCTAGTGACAAATGTCTCAGAAACCAAACTCGGACCTGATAGTTCCGCCTTAGCTGGGGCGCGAGGTTGGAAAGTGAGAATGTCGCGTCAACCCAATAGGTACCGTTTTCTGCCGCTCGATAAGCAGACCTTATCGTCGACGATTATGGACAGCGACTAGCCACCGGCGCCGGGCGGTGCGTCATTGGTCAAGTGTTCCTCATACTGCACGGTCTGTGACTCGTCGACGTCGATCGATGAGACGACTGGCGAGGAAAGGCGAACGCCAGGACCGCCGGATCCGGAATAGTTGCCGTCAAGGAATCGGACGCCGGCCGCTTCGAGTGTTGTCTTAATGTCCATTACCGTTCGCTCTTTCAGCTTCTCGCCGGCCTCTAGGCGCGAAATCGTCGCTGGAGCAACCTTCGCCAAGGCGGCCAGCTCCCGAACTCCCAAGCCGAGAGCAACGCGCGCCATCTGACACTGCACCGGATACATTGTATTACCTCGTTATTAAAACGTGAGCTATTGGCACAGCGTACTCAAATTAGAGCAAATTATCCAACGAGGAACCCCGCATGCATCTTTGATTACGAGATTGGGCAGACATTTTTTAGCCTGCACTGGAGAAGACGGATCGTTTCTGGCCGCACGCAGATAATAGATGTAAAGACGAATATTGCGTCCAGATCATCGGTTCCGGCTGCAAGCCGTTGCGCGTATTCGCGCAGGAGATCAGCGCTGACGCCACGCGCACCCTATAGTTTCGATCCCGTCGCCTCTGAGCAGGTCGGGCAAGCGGCGGAGCTCAGAAGTTCGCATGTCAGCCGGCGTCCTCGTGGCGCCGGTTCCTTCAGCCGGTGGCGGCCGGCTGCCTGCGCGTCGTCGAGCCGCATCTGCTGGCACCCCCATATCATGCCACCACCAGCGCGCCCGTCCGCCTCACCAGCTGGCGGGTAGATTTTTTCGGCAGCAGGTTACCAACAGGAGTCGAACCGCAAAAATGCGTTCCAAAAATGGGAAGGGGAAGTGGGGGAAGAAAGCGCCTGCTTCGGATTATTCAACGAAAACAGGTGCTTATCTCTGAAGCTGGCCCCCCCGGGGCCGGAGGGAAGCTAGGTTTCGAACCGCATGAAAATAGACAAATATAACAGATACTTAGAAGATATATTCGCCTTGTGTGACGGGCGCGTTTAGGACTTCGCGTGTCTAGAATTTAGTACCCTAAGTACTATCCCCTCAGTTCCTTTAGGAAGTTCGAGCAAAAGGGCAAAACAAGAGGGTATCTCGACGCTGTTAAATCCAAAACGCTTGTTACTCAAATGCATAGCCATCCCCATGGTTCGCGAAGCTCGCCAAACGCAAGACACGCAAAGAGAGTCAATACAAATTAATACAACTGCCATTGATAATTGCAGTGAAACATGCAATCCTAATTTAGAACAATAAAAGTAATTGGGAGGGCGCCGTGCAATATCCCCGGTGTACGGTTGGTTTTGTTTACAATGAACCGTGTCCGCTGAAGTGTGATTTCTGCTGTCACACTGCGGAAAATGTCGGATCCGGTCGCCTTACACCAGCGAATGTTGCGCCGATACTCATCGCGTATGCCAAAGATACTCGTGTGACGAGGTTCGCCTTCACCGGGGGAGATCCCTTTGTTTATGTGAAGGAAATCACGGAAATCATGGGGCAGGCTCGAGCGGCGGGGGTTCGCCAACCATTTCATATTGTAACTTCCGGCTACTGGGCAAAAAACGATGAAGTAGTCGAACGCCTTTTGAGCGAGTTAGCAGCGCTACAAATGGACATGCTTTACGTAAGTTATGATCTTGAGCATCAAAAATGGGTCGCACCCGAACATGTATACCGTATCGAACGGGCGTGCGAGAGGCATGGTATCTTGTTGTCCGTCTACGGGGTTTTCTGGGCTCCAGGAACAAGTGTAAGAGATTTGTTGCCAGAGCTTCGCACCAACCATGTCAATGAAAACTACGTCGCCCCGATCGGGCGTGCGAAGCCCCAACACGACCGAATTTATCGAGGCTCCGATGAGAGCACAAAATATTCATGCGGTCGACCACAAGACTATGACATAACTATTTACCCCAACGGTGACACGTATCCGTGCTGCTCCGGAGGGTTTAACAAAGAAGCTGGACTGCTCCTTGGAAATTCGTTCGCGGATGATCCGGAGGACATAATTAGGCGTTGTTTTAGCCACTTCTTCGTTACTGTTGCGAAGGAGATTGGTTTCAATAAACTCTATGCTCGCCTGGAAGCTGATGGGCGTCAGATCAAAGGACTTCCCGCCTTCAAAGACGTCGCGTCCGTCTGCGAGATATGTTCGTTACTGCACTCTAACAACGAAATCATGAATGACATTGAACCAACGCTACAAGCGATGGAGGTCGAATACTGCCTGCAGCGGTTCGCAGCAATTTCCGAGTTAGCCGCCGGTGAAGAGCCGCCCCGGCCAAAAGTGGAGGTGGAGCGTGCAAATTAACGTTACTAACCCAGAAGTTATCGAAAAGTTGATGAACGACCAGAACTTTCGCAAGAGTTTTTTGGCCGACACAAAGAAACTTTTAGATGATGTTGGCTACACGGTTGACGAGCGAACGTTAACGTCAGCAATCGAAAAGCAGGTGGGTGGTGTGAAGGCATTGGGTGGAGTCAAGGCCGCCTCTACCTTTGCGATAATCACCATTTTCTGAAGCACTAACTCGACGGTCGACGTGCGATCAATCGGGCGTCGACCCACTGGAGAAGTTCCCATGGCGACAGAGCTTACTGACGAACAAGCGAAACAGTTGAAGAAGGAATTCGAGTCTTGGGACACCAAGGTCACTCCAAGTGCCCCATCTAAAACCAATCTAACCTCAGCCTCCTTTTGCAGCGATTGGGCTGTTGCAAAAGGCGTCTTGGAATTCATCGCTTCTCTGAGTTTGGTCCCCAAGTCCGTTAAAGATGCCATCGGTATCGTCATCCGAGCAGGTGATACGGTCGCAGGTATAATCTGTCCATAGCGGAGTTTGTGATGTGGCACCTCATAATTACGGTATTGTTTTACGGAGATCCTTCGACGGCGACCTTTAATGCAGCCTTGGAGAGTGTCGCATTCAGCAGTAAAGCGAAGTGCGAGGCCGCTCGGGTAGGCTATCGCAAGGAAC
The DNA here is from genome assembly GCF_014195325.1 of Rhizobium sp. BK650. Taxonomy (GTDB): domain Bacteria; phylum Pseudomonadota; class Alphaproteobacteria; order Rhizobiales; family Rhizobiaceae; genus Rhizobium. Next base: position 127,174 of record NZ_JACIBK010000007.1, read on the forward strand.
TAGGACCGATCGCAAAAGCGGTTGAGCAGGAAGTCGAAGCCGAGAAACAAGTCGGCCAGATCAAAGGAGCCACAGGACTTCTAGTGTCAGCGATTTGCGTAGCTCAATAGGCGCAGTATTCGCCCTCATCGGTTTAGCCGAGCTTTTTGGGGGCAACATGCCCCGACAAAGGCCCGAGAAAGATTCCCGAAAAAGATCTGTTTGTCGCGCTCGGCGCAGCGACGGCCCGAGGTATTCCCATCAATCCTTTGAAGCAAACATGGGGTTGAAATCGTCGGCCGTTTTATACTCCCCGCGAAGCTCGCTCTTCACGGCTTCAAGATTATAGCCAGCCAATTTTGGATCCAAGGTATAGCTAGGCTCGTCGACGTAGGTCTTTTTGGCGATCGCCTCGATATCAGAGATAGGTGCTTTCTCAATGAGACCGGCTGCACGAAGTATCTCTGTGTGGAACAGGCCGCGAATGAAATCTTGGTTTGCGAGCCGGTTAAACGCATGCTGCCAAAAGCCGCTCTGGTCACGCAGGCGTGCCTGCTCCAGCTCCTCAACTCTCCCTTTCAGGGCATCGATATCTTCAAGGGCTGTTGCCAGCGCCTGCTCGGTGTTGATCATGCGAATCTCCTCTTTGGTGGTCGAGTGTCGTCAAACGTGAAGCCGGTTATCCAGCGCGGCCAATAACAACCCACAAAGAAAACTAGAACTTCCAGTCGCGATAGGTGTCGATCCGCTTAACCTCGGCCCGGCCCCTCGTCGGTAATGAACCACTCGCGCTTGCCAGTGGCATCTTTGGCGCCTGGCCGCACCACGCCCACCTTAGACAAAGCCTCCATCGTCTTCTCGCCTGCTTCAGGGATGGTGTCGGTGGTCCAGCAGTCAGGATGGCCAATCATGAAGCGAAGGATTCGTTGTTCGCGGGCGTCTAACTTGTGCAGCGGTGCATGCTTCTCGCGCTCCCTCTGCTGAGCCTGCCAGTATTCGAGCCCGCGATCCTCGTTCTGCTTGTTCGCTCCGCGTTTCAGCTTGAGCTCGTTTCCTCTTATGTCCTCGTCATAAACCTTGCTGAAAATATCGAAGAGATCGTCTTGCTCTTTTAGCTCCACGGCTTCGACAACTACAAACCAAGCATACCATTGAGAGCCTGCATTGTCGTCGATGTGCCGCAGGAAGTATCGACCGACCACCTCGGCGATTGCCGTTCCGCTTTTGCGGATTGCGAGTGCGTAGCGATCGCCAAAGCCAGGAATGGTGCCGCCGAGATCGGATAGTGAGAACGTGGCATCGAGCCAATACGCGCCAGTTTTCTGCCGCTCAATGAAGTAGACCTTATCGTCGACGATAATCGACACCGACTAACCACCCGCACCGGGCGGCGCGTCGTTAGTCAGGTGTTCCTCGTATTGAACGGTCTGCCTCTCGTCGACATCGATCAATGCGCCAACCGGCGAAGCAAGTCGGACGCCGGGGCCGCCGGCGCCTGAATAATTGCCGTCGAGGAAGCGGACGCCGGCCGCTTCTAGAGCGCCGACGACTGCTGCGACATTGTTCTTCATGCCTTCGACGGCGCCATCGCTCGCTTCCATGCGCTTCAGCGTGGGGACTGAAATATTGGCTGCCGCGGCTAGCTCTGCCTGAGTAAGATCTGCGAGAGCACGCGCCGCCGCGAGCTGTTTTCCGATTATCATGACTGATCCATAAGTATCAAGATTATCTATAGGTGTTGATGCGCGTCGTGAAGTGAGCTAAAAGTATCACATCGATACATTCGATGCAACGAACGAGGAGCTTCACTATGCTTGCCACGCCAATCGACAGAACTGCGTTGTCACGTTCCCTAATCGGAAGAAGACGATGCCCCATCAACCCCGAATACCAGTTCGAGTATGAAATCGGCCAGGTGGTCGTTCTGGAGTGCACCGGAGAGACAGCCGTTATTGCTGGCCGCATCCAGATTATGGGATGCGTCGACGAATATATAGTCGAGGTTGTCGGCGCGAAATGTGATCCGCTGCGCGTCATGGATTTTCAAATAAGCCGAGACGCTGCGCGATCCTAAAGTTTCAATCCCCTCGCCTCTGCGTAGGGGCGGGTAGGCGGCAACAGCTTGAACACTGTTGTGCGCTGGCCGGGCAGGGAGCCTTCCGTCACAAGTGGGCTCCTCCGGTTCCTTCAGCCGGTGGCGGCCGGCTGTTCTGCCCGTCGTCGAGCCGCATCGGCGGCGGGCATCCCATACCATGCCACCACAAGCGCGCCCGTCGGCCTCACCAGCTGGCGGGCAAATCTTCTCGGCGATGGAGCCAATAGCGGAGTCGAACCGATATCCACAGAAACGGGATTAGGAGAAAAATTAGGAGCCGGTTCATCTAGAACCGACTCCTTCAATATAATCAGCTAGTTAGCTGAAGAAACTGGCTCCCCGGGCCGGATTCGAACCGGCGACCTGTCGATTAACAGTCGAATGCTCTACCGCTGAGCTACCAGGGATCACCGCTTGGCCGCGGCGTGAGCGGGGTAATACAAATGCTTTCCCAATTTGCCAAGCGGTTTTTTCAAAAAAATGAAATCAGCTTGTATTTGCAGCGCTTGCGCCCATCTCTTGTGGATGACTAGCAGGAAAAATGGGCCGAAAAAGGCCGGAGAAGTGCGTTTCGGGATAGATCACAAGGATGGCAAGCTGGTTCTTGGCTCGGTCAGGCTGCCTATGCCGCGCTCGCGCATCGCACGGATGGCAACCGGAACGCTACTTATTTTAGGGGGCATTCTGGGCTTTTTGCCGGTTCTCGGCTTCTGGATGTTGCCGCTGGGCTTTCTTGTGTTGTCCCACGACCTGCCGATCGCACGCAGATGGCGGCGACGTGCGGCCGTCTGGTGGCATCGTCGAAAGCGCACGGCCTGAATCTTCACGGAAGGTCGCCGGCGCCAAAGCCGACGGCGGACTTTGATTGGACTTTCGGCCTGAAGAATCGCAGCGCTCAGTACGGTATGGTGGTTCGTCACCGCTGGGAGGCGACAGAGCTCTCAATAGAGGCTGGAGCGATCGTTCCCGATCCTGTGATCTCAGAGAGGTGGATTGGCAGCTCGCCATTTTCCTCGAGCGCCGTCGCCGTGATCACGAGTGCGCCGATGAAAAATATCAGGAGCTTTGCCGCATAGGAGCCGAGTTTGGCTTTGTGTTGCCAGCCGGCTTCTACACGCGACGGTTCCAGATAATATTTATAGTAAAATTCCGGATCGTCTGTTTCGACGAGATTATCGTAGACATGGGGAAGAACCCCATGGTGCCGCACTGAGCGGCCATGGGCAAATCTGATATGAAGGATTTGGGCTTCCGGATCATAGGATGCAGCCCGAATCTCCTTGGACTTCAACGGCACCCAGTTCATTTCTGCTCCTATCTCTCCCAGGCGAAGGATGGGATAGCAAAGCTGAAAGTCAAGTTAAGAATTTTTTGTTCTTTCCATAGAAGAACTTATGGAATTACTAATATAATGCAAATGAAAGTACGGTCCTCATCTAAGATGAGGGCCTCGCGTATAAATATAGGAAATAGGATGAAGCTGTCTTGAGTTTCACCTATTGCACAATTTGGGCCGCCCGGGAGGGCCTATTCGAGCACATTTAGCCTAAATGTTGTTCAAGTAAGCCCGAATTCTCGACGGAATCACCTCTTATCGTCAGATATGATAACGACCGCGTCGCTGGCTTCCGGCGCGTGATCTACCCGCATTCTGTACGGCGCCGATGTGGCCAGAGTTTGAAATCGCGGGAAATGTTTTTGGAAAGCCCTCTTGCGATTTCCTTACGATCATTCTAAACGCTCGCCACGGCTAAGTTGACAGCCTGTGAGGCCTCGTGGCGGAGTGGTGACGCAGAGGACTGCAAATCCTTGTACCCCGGTTCAATTCCGGGCGAGGCCTCCAAAAATTTTCACCGATATATAATTCCGATCCGCTTCATACATCGGCACGGCATCGGTTCGGCGGTCTCGCATCACCAGATGCTGGGAACTTGGGCGAAATCGAATTGGGCTGGTTTGATACCGGTGAGGAAATAAAGCGCCCGCAATCCGCCGCTGCGCAGGCCCGCCAGATAGCCGGCATCGTCCTCTGAGATTGGGTTCTCTATATGCACATCGGGGCCGAGCAGCCGTTGCAGCGCCTGCGCCGAAATCCGTGTGAAATTGCAGACAGCGCCGCTTCTGAACTTCACAAGCAGCAGCCGCGCTTCCGGATTGTAATGAAGCGCTTCGATATCTGGCGATTGGATGGCGAATGTTTGCATGCGGGCAACCTAGCGAAAGCTGCGGTTGGCGCAACAATATGGTTGATATAGAGTTAATGGTGCAATCGACTGTGCCGGATCGATCCGACTGGACGCGGCAAGCTCTTTCGCCGGCGCGTCGAGCAGATGGGCCAGGAAACTTTTACTGGAAGAGGGACGATCTGTTCAGTTCGTCTCGCGGTCCAAGAGCCCGCAGCAGAATATACCGACGAGCGCTGCGCCGATGAAAAAGTCGAACAGCGTAAAATATTCCAGAATGGCAGACATGGCCTGCTCCTCCTCATTTCCTCCGGTTAGAACAATATCATGAAATCGAAATTTGCTCCACGCATAAGTTGCAGCCATCGTCTTTCGCCTGCTGCATTCGGGGAGGGGCGGCGGGATTCTTCAAACGGGTCACCGGCAAGCCTTGAAAGCATTCGTGCCGGAGATTAAGAGACGGAAGACAGAACCGCTTTCATCGGCGAGAGGATATGATGGATTTCGAAGCAGCACGCGCAAAGATGGTCGACAACCAGATCCGTACCACGGACGTTACCTCGCATTCAGTGCTGACGGCCTTCCTCACCGTTCCGCGCGAAGCCTTTGTGCCGGAGAAGGCGAAGGCCTTGGCCTATATCGACAACGATATCGAAATTGCTCCGGCATCTGCCGGCAATCCAGCCCGCTTTCTCATGGAAGCATCGCCGCTCGCCAAGCTGCTGCAGCTTGCCGAGATCACCAAGGACGATGCCGTTCTCGAAGTCGGTGCCGGCACGGGCTATGCCTCCGCGCTGCTGTCGCTGGTCGCGGGTTCCGTCGTGGCACTCGAATCGGACGAAGCCCTCGCTGCGCAGGCCAAGGCAAATCTTGCTGGTTATCCCAATGTGCAGGTCGTGACCGGCCCGCTTGAAAAGGGCAATACCGCCGGCGCTCCTTATGATCTGATTTTCATCAACGGTTCGGTGGAAGAAGTTCCGGCAGCCCTTCTCGGCCAGTTGCAGGATGGCGGTCGCTTGGTCGCTGTGCAGGGATACGGTAATGCGGCCCGCGCCAAGGTCTTCGTCAGCGAGCGCGGCGCCGTTTCTGAAAACGTATTCTTCAATGCTTCGGTCAAGCCGCTGCCCGGTTTTGCCAAGGTTCGCGAATTCGTCTTCTAAGGCATCTCCACGGCAAATTTTTTGAGCGGGTGCCACGGGCGCCCGTTTTTGTTTCAGCCGCTGCAAAGCCTTCACAGACTTCGCTTACACTTGGGTAACAAAACTGTGCATGGCTGCATTTGTTTGATTCGCGATGATTTTTTTCCCTCCTGCGGTATTCTAAGGTCGTGGTGATTCGGATGCATGCTCCACGCCGTCCGGTCGTTGTTTAAGGGATAACGGGGATAGATATGGCTCAGCCAGGTGTAGCGCGTGAACCGTCCATGGAAGAGATTCTGGCCTCCATTCGCCAGATCATCGAAAGCAATGAGCCAGGCGCCGGAAAGGCGATATCTGCCTCGCTTCCGCCCGTTTACGAGACGGAAGAAGAAAACGACTCTGAAATCCATCTGACGGTTGATGACACCTATGCCGGCGTCGAGTTCCCGGAGCCTCCTGCACTGCGTCCAGATCCTCGTTTCGTCGCTGCGAATTCTGCCGGCACGGCACGCGAGCCGGAGATGCCAGCCCGCGCCATGTCGCTAGCTGATGTCGCAGCCCGCGTCCGTGCCGCTTCCGAGCGCAGCGCCGTTCAGGCTGGCCAGGTTCTTCGCGATATGCCTCAGCCATTCCGCGAGCCGCAGTCTGCTTACGAAGCACCGCGCGGGGCTGTCGTTCAGCCGCCCGTCGAGCCGGTTCAGGCTGCGCATATGGCTCCAGTTGCTCATCATGTACCGGAGCCCGCTCCGATCTTTGCTGATCCTCGGCTGGCCGAAATTCCGCAGCCCGCGACAGTGGAGCAGACGCCCGTGCTTCCCGTGATTGAACAGCATTTCGAGCCGGCAGCTTTCCCGGCTGCCGAGCGTAGGCCAGTTCAGGCAGCTGAACCCCCGCGCGCAGCCGAAGAGGTTCAGCCGTCGCTTCTGTCTCAGAACACCGGCCTGCAGGTCGCTCGCTCCTTCGAAGAGCTTGCCGCCGCCATCGATGGGGCCGCCGAGCGCCGCTCGCTCGATGAGATCGCCGAGGACATGCTGCGTCCCATGCTGCGCGAGTGGCTGGACGATAATCTGCCGACGCTCGTCGAACGCCTCGTGCGGGAAGAGATCGAACGTGTGGCGCGCGGCCCGCGGCGCTGATCGGACCGCTTTTTTGAGACAAGAGCCGCTCCGGTCTTCGGGGCGGCTTTTTTATTGACTTGGCCGTAGCCATCCTATTTACAAAACGCCCATCCTCGAACCTCGAAATGGTCAGAAAATGCTCGAAAAGACCTACGATTCCGCTGCCGTCGAACCGAAAATCGCCGCGAAATGGGATGAGGCCGATGCCTTCCGCGCCGGCGCCAATGCAAAGCCGGGTGCCGACAGCTTCACCATTGTCATCCCGCCGCCGAACGTGACCGGTTCGCTGCATATGGGCCATGCACTCAATAATACGCTGCAGGACGTACTGGTGCGGTTCGAGCGCATGCGCGGCAAGGATGTGCTTTGGCAGCCGGGCATGGATCATGCCGGCATCGCCACCCAGATGGTTGTCGAGCGCAAGTTGATGGAACAGCAGCTTCCCAGTCGCCGCGACATGGGCCGCGATGCCTTCATCGAAAAGGTTTGGGAATGGAAGGCTGAATCGGGCGGCCTGATCTTCAATCAGTTGAAGCGTCTCGGCGCTTCCTGCGACTGGTCGCGTGAGCGCTTCACCATGGACGAGGGCCTGTCGCAGGCCGTTCTCGAAGTGTTCGTCACACTGTACAAGGAAGGCTTGATTTACAAGGACAAGCGCCTCGTCAACTGGGATCCGAAGTTGCTGACGGCGATTTCCGACATGGAAGTTGAGCAGATCGAGCTCAAAGGCAATCTCTGGCATCTGCGCTATCCGCTGGAAGAGGGCGTCACCTATCAATACCCAATCGCTTTTGATGAGGAGGGTAAGCCCACCGAATTCGAAACGCGTGATTACCTCGTGGTTGCGACGACGCGACCGGAGACGATGCTTGGCGATACCGGCGTTGCGGTCAATCCCAAGGACGAGCGCTACAAATCGATCGTCGGCAAGCACGTTATCCTGCCGATCGTCGGCCGCCGCATTCCGATCGTCGCTGATAACTACGCCGACCCGACTGCCGGTACCGGTGCCGTCAAGGTCACGCCTGCGCACGACTTCAACGACTTTGAAGTCGGCAAGCGGGCCGGCCTGCGCGCGATCAACATCATGAACATCGACGGCACGATCACCATCAAGGACAACGAGGATTTCCTCGAAGGGCTCGATCATCCGGCCGCCCTGCACGGCGCCTGGGATCGTCTCGAAGGTCAGGATCGTTTCTATGCCCGCAAGATCATCGTCGAGATCTTCGAAGAGGCCGGCCTGCTCGACAAGATCGAGCCGCATAAGCATATGGTTCCGCATGGCGATCGTGGTGGCGTGCCGATCGAGCCGCGTCTGACCGAGCAATGGTGGGTCGATAACAAGACCCTTGCCAAGCCTGCCATTGCGTCCGTTCGCGAAGGCCGGACAAAGTTCGTTCCGAAGAACTGGGAAAACACCTACTTTCAGTGGATGGAGAATATCCAGCCGTGGTGCATCTCCCGTCAGCTGTGGTGGGGTCACCAGATTCCGGCCTGGTACGGTCCGGATGGTCAGGTATTCGTCGAGAAGACCGAAGAAGAGGCGCTGCAGGCCGCCATCCAGCACTACTTGTCGCATGAAGGACCGATGAAGGCCTATGTCGAGGACCTGCTTGAGAATTTCAGGCCGGGCGAGATCCTGACACGTGATGAAGACGTGCTCGACACCTGGTTCTCCTCGGCACTCTGGCCGTTCTCGACGCTTGGCTGGCCCGACAAGACACCAGAACTGGAGCGATATTACCCGACCAGCGTTCTTGTCACCGGTTTCGATATCATCCCGTTTTGGGTTGTTCGCATGATGCAGATGGGCCTGCATTTCATGAAGGACGAGGACGATAACCCGGTCGAGCCGTTCCATACAGTTTATATTCACGCCCTGGTGCGGGATAAGAACGGTCAGAAGATGTCGAAGTCCAAGGGCAACGTCATCGACCCGCTCGAACTGATGGATGAATATGGTGCGGATGCGCTGCGGTTCACGCTGGCGATCATGGCGGCCCAGGGCCGCGACGTGAAGCTCGACCCGGCCCGCATCGCCGGCTACCGCAATTTCGGCACCAAGCTCTGGAACGCCACGCGCTTTGCCGAAATGAACGGTGCTAAGAGCGATCCGCATTTCGTGCCGGAAGCGGCCGAACTCACGATCAATCGCTGGATCCTGACCGAGCTTGCCCGCGCGGAACGTGACGTAACGGAAGCCCTTGAAGCCTACCGTTTCAACGATGCCGCCGGCGCACTCTACCGCTTCGTCTGGAATCAGTTCTGCGACTGGTATCTCGAACTTCTGAAGCCAGTCTTCGGCGGTGAGGACGCGGCCGCCAAGGCCGAAGCCCAGGCCTGCAGCGCCTATGTTCTGGAAGAGATCTACAAGCTGTTGCACCCCTTTATGCCCTTCATGACCGAAGAGCTGTGGGCGCATACTGCGGGTGAGGGTCGGGAACGTGACGGATTGCTCTGCCACGCCGAATGGCCATCGCCGTCCTACACCGACAATGCTGCCGCCGATGAGATCAACTGGCTGATCGACCTCGTTTCCGGCATCCGCTCCGTCCGCTCGGAAATGAACGTGCCGCCGTCGGCCACCGCGCCGCTCGTCGTCGTCGGTGCCAACAGCCTGACGCGGGAGCGGCTGTTCCGTCACGACGCGGCCATCAAGCGCCTGGCGCGTACCGAGGCGATCTCGCTTGCGGACTCTGCACCGAAGGGTGCGGCTCAGATAGTCGTCGCAGAAGCGACCGCTTGCCTGCCGCTTGGCAATCTGATCGATCTCGCGGCGGAAAAGAGCCGTCTTGAAAAGGCGATCGCGAAGGCCGATGGCGAAATCGCGCGCATCGATGGCAAGCTGTCGAATGAGAAGTTCGTCGCCAACGCCAATCCGGAAGTGGTAGAGGCCGAGCGCGAACGCCACGCTGAGCTGACGGGCCAGATCGAAAGCCTGAGAACTGCTTTGGCGCGAGTTAGTGAAGCGGGATAATCGCGGAAAACGAGTAAATTATTCCTGGAGGCGCGTTCCGCTGGAGCGCGCCTTTTGCGTTTCCAAAAATACGATGATTCGCAAAAATGAGCTCTTTCGACCCTCGACCTGTAAATATAACCCGTCTGGGGGATCTCCTGCGCGAAAACTGCCACTGTTGTCAGTTTGATACAGCCTCCACCGTTGGTGGAATGAGAATCTAATACACCCCTGAAAACTGATAGGTAGAAGAATAGAATTTTATCTATCTAATTTTTTGACGTGCCCGTCAAATATTTACGTAAATTAGCCATAACGCAACTTCCTGACGCACGCGGCGGCCTCGTTGCGATTTATTAAGTTCACTAGCACAGTGTGATTACATCAATTGCTTGAGTGGGGGAGACACAATGGCATCGCGTATGTTTTCCAGGGGCGTAACATCGCTCATCATTGCTTCGGCACTCGCCTCGCCGTCCTTTGCAGGCGGTCTGGAGCGCGGAGGCTATAATATCGATCAGCTGTTCGATACGTCGCCTTTTTCGTTTCAGTCGGGCATCATTTACGTGTCACCGCAGCGCAAGCTGAAGGACGCTCGTGACACGAATACCTCGCCATCAGGAGGTGGCAATCTGAACAACCGTTCCAGCACCGCCGACGATACCGCGAACTACACCGTTCCCTATATCGGCTTCAAGGCAGGTTTCGGCGATGCAATCGACTGCCTTGTTGACTATTCCGAGCCCTTCGGCGGGCATTCCAATCCCGGTTTGAACTGGGCTGGCGCCAACAACAATATCGAAACGGAGATCAAAACCCGCAACTATGGTGGCACCTGCTCCTATCGCTTCGATGTCGGCCCGGGGCAGTTGCGTTTCATCGGTGGCGGCTTCTATCAGGAAGTTGAAGGTTTCAAGGAGCGCCTTGTTGCTCCAATCGGACCGCCGGCCTCTGCAATCTATAGCGGCGTCGGCCGGCTGGATCTTAGCGATGAGGCATGGGGATGGCGTGCGGGTCTTGCCTACGAAATACCTGAATATGGTTTTCGAGCCAGCCTAGTTTACAACAGCAAGGTCAAATACGACAATTTGACCGGTACGGTCGACCTGACCCAAGTGCCCAAGGCCCTAAATCCGGCCAATCCTGCCCTTGGTGTTGTCACGCCAGTATTCGGTTCCGCCGAAGCGCCGGATTCACTCGAACTGAAGTTGCAGAGCGGTATTGCTCCGGATTGGCTGGCTTTCGGCTCGGTCAAGTGGACGAACTGGAGTGTGCTGCAGTCGGTGCCTTTCTGCCCGACATCGACGAAAGGCCTTGCCGCCTGCACCTCCGGCGGGGCGACGGAACTGACCTCGCTCGACCTTCTCTATCGTGACGGCTGGACGATCACTGGTGGTGTCGGCCACAAGTTCAGCGATCAGTGGGCTGGCGCACTCAGCCTGACGTGGGATCGCGGCACCAGCCAGGGTTATGGGTCGCAGACCGACAGCTGGACGCTTGGTGTCGGCGCTGCCTTCACGCCGACCGAGCACATCGAATGGCGCGTTGCTGGTGCCGTCGGCGTGTTGACGAGCGGTTCATCAGGTGTCGTCACCCAGGACGGCGTAACCTTTGGAAATGATGTCTCCTATTCTTTCGGCAACGATTTGGTTGCCGCGTTGTCAACCAGCCTAAAGGTCAAGTTCTAATTTTCTAATTGGAAGAATTGAGGAGCCCGGCAGCGTCGGGCTCTTCTTGTTTTGCCACCATTAATCATCCCATCTTCTCGTCTCGTTTTGTGACGATTCAGCAACACTTTTTTACGATGGTTCGAGTATGGTGGTTGCGGGGCGAATTTGTCCATTTCCCGCCACAAAGAGGGCGCAGCGCTATTAGCGGGCGAGGAGATGACAAGCGTAGAGTATGCGTAGCAGTAGCATGGGTCGAATTTTTTCCGGTAACGCCAGATATTGCGATAGCAGAGGTGAGAAGCCAGCGGCAGCAACCGTTTTGCTTTCCGCCAAAGGCATTTCCGGCCGGGAATCCGTCTCTCCGATAGTGTTGCACATTTACGCGCTTCCGTCATTTTCAGTCCCCCGGCATGAAGCTTCGTGCACGACAAACGGTTGCGATACCGGTTTGGTCACATTTGCTGTTTACGAAGACGATAAAGGCGGCCGGGTGGTGACTGGGGTCGCAAGGAGAATACCGCGGACATCACATGCGGGCCGCGCCGGAAGCCGGGTGGTTCGCAGGGATGTGCAGGTTTTGAATGAGGGGCTTGGGGCTGGAAGCGACGCGGGTAAAGGGGCCTTGGAGCTCGCCGCGGGATCGCTCGCCTGGAAGGAATGCATCCGCGCGGGCAGAACGGCAAAAAAAGCCGCCGCCAAGCGTCTAGGGTGAACGAAAGAAACCGTTAGAGATGGTAACGTCTGAGTTGAGATTGTTCAAATTCACGCTAGTCAGCGTGTCGATGGCCATTTCCCTGGCTTTGGCCTGTCCGGTTCTGGCATTCGACATCAAGACGGGCGTTACGAAGGAATCGGGGCCTTTCGATCTCTTCAAATTCGGTTTCAAGGCATACAAGAACGGGCAGAAGGAAGAAGCTGTAGAGGCTTATAAATACGCCGCGGAAAAGGGCCACACCGGTTCGCGTTGGGCGCTCGCCAATATGTATGCTGACGGCGACGGCGTGGCGCAGGATGATTTCGAGGCCTTCAAGATCTACAGCGAGATCGCCCAGCAAGGCGTGGAGCCTGGCTCGGAAGATACCGGCTTCTTCATCAATGCGTTGCTGTCGCTTGCAAACTATTACAAGCACGGCATTGCCGGCAGTCCGGTGAAGATGGATCTCAACCAGGCCCGACAGCTCTATTTCCAGGTTGCTTCTACCTTCGGCGTTCCCGAGGCGCAGTTCCAGCTTGCCCAGATGATGCTTGCAGGCGAGGGCGGCAGCGCCAATATCAACCAGGCCAAGAAATGGCTCAACCAGGCTCGCAAGAGCGGCCACCCCGGCGCCATGGCGGTATTCGGCAATATCCTCTTCGACGAAGGCCAGTCTGCTCGCGGTCTGGCGCTGATGACGGCGGCTCTCGACCGCTGCAAACCGAAGGATTGCAGCTGGATGCAATCGCTGCAGGAGGATGCCTTCTCGGTCGCAAGCGAATCGGATCGCCGCACGGCCATATCCTTGTCGCACTCGATCGCGGCCGGCTCGGACGACTGAATTTTGCGAGCAATTCCGGCAAAACTGCGTAGCGGTTTTGCGTCCGGAATTGCGAAAGATTGATCTCAGGCAGCGAAATCGAAGTAGGCCACGACAGGCACGTGGTCGGACGGCTTTTCCCAGGCCCGCACATGCTTTTCGATCGCCGCTGACGTCAAGCGGTCCGCAGCTTCCGGCGACAGCATCAGATGATCGATGCGGATGCCGTTGTTCTTCTGCCAGGCGCCGGCTTGATAATCCCAGAAAGAATAGAGCGCCGTCGCATCGGTTGTTGAACGCACCGCATCGACGAACCCGAGATTTTCGAGCCGCCGGAAAGATTCGCGCGTCTGCGGCAGGAAGAGAGCGTCGCTTGCCCAGACCTTCGGGTCGAAGCAATCATGCGGCTCGGGAATGACGTTGTAGTCGCCGGCGAGAATGAAAATTTCCTCGAATTCGAGACGCTCTGCCGCGAATTTGCGCAGGCGCTCCATCCAGGCGAGCTTGTACGGGTACTTTTCCGTTTCCGGTGGGTTGCCGTTTGGCAGATAGAGGCAGCAGACTCGTGCGACCTTATTGCCGGGCAACGAGAACACGGCTTCGAGGAATCGCGCCTGCTCATCGAGCGGATCGCCGGGCAGGCCGCGATTGACCTCGGATGGCGAGCTCTTGGAAAGAATGGCAACGCCGTTGAACCCCTTCTGCCCATGCGTTTCCACATGGTAGCCGAGCGTTTCGATCTCCAGCCGAGGGAAACCTTCGTCGACCGTCTTGATTTCCTGCAGACAAACGATGTCAGGGCTGGAATCCCTCAGCCACTGCGTGAGGTTGTCGATACGCGCCTTGACGCCGTTGATGTTCCAGGTCGCGATCTTCATGGCTGTTACCTTGCTAACTCGGTCGGAGCTCTTTTATCGCGCTCCAGCGCCGGCCGACAAGACGAGAAACCGGCCGGAAGAAAATCTTCGGCCGGTTGGATGTGGAAAGCGGGTGTCGGGTCAGATTGCGAAGCTGGTGCCGCAGCCGCAGCTTGCCACCGCATTCGGATTCTTGATCTGGAAGGACTGGCCGAGCAGGTTGTCGACGAAATCGATCTCGGAACCGGCCATATAAACCAGCGAGAGGCTGTCGATCAGCACCTTGGCATTGTCCTTCTCAACGACGATGTCGTCCTCGTCGGCTGCATCCACGAGATCGAACTTGTAGGAAAAGCCCGAACAGCCGCCGCCTTCGACGGAAACGCGCAAGGCGCTCTTGCCGGGGTCGCTGCCGACGATGGCGGCAATCCGCTTTGCCGCGGCATCGGAAAGAGTTACATTCGCTTCAGTCATTTTTGCTCCTGCCGGGGTCAAGATCCGGAGAGTATCCATTTTAGACGTCCGATGTTCAAACGCATGATATCAAAGAAACTTATCATGTTCCTTCCGTGAAGGACAGGATCTGGCGAAGCGGTCGGTAAAGCGCCTCTTTGCCGTTTCTATGGACTATAGGTATGAAGAGCGGGAAGCGGCGTCAATGGGCAAGGCCGCAACGCGTTAGTGACGGTGAAGAATGACCTTCGACAGGCAGGCATTGGGTTTCGGCTATGGGGAACGGGCGGTCTATTCGGCAGACCCCTGGAACTCGCGTGGGCGCCTCTATCCGGAGAGCGGCAGCCCGACGCGCTCCGATTTCCAGCGTGACCGCGATCGCATCGTCCATACGACGGCCTTCCGCCGGCTGAAGCATAAGACTCAGGTTTTCATCGCCCAGGACGGCGACCACTACCGTACGCGCCTCACGCATACGATCGAGGTGGCACAGATCGCCCGTGCACTTGCCCGGGCCCTGAAGGTCGACGAGGATCTCGCCGAAGGCGTGGCGCTCGTCCACGATTTCGGCCACACGCCTTTCGGCCATACCGGCGAGGATGCGCTGCATGAAGAGTTGCTGCCTTACGGTGGCTTCGACCACAATGCTCAATCCTTGCGCATCGTCACCAAACTCGAGCGGCGTTATGCCGAATTCGATGGCATCAACCTGACTTGGGAAAGCCTCGAAGGCCTCGTCAAGCACAATGGCCCGCTGTTGACGGCCGATGGTGTCGGCACGCGCGGACCGGTGCCGCAGCCGATTCTCGACTATTGCGAGCTGCATGATCTGGAGCTCGCGAGCTATGCAAGCCTTGAGGCCCAGGTGGCGGCGATCGCCGACGACATCGCCTACAATACGCACGATATCGACGACGGCCTGCGCTCAGGTTATTTGAATTTCGAGATGCTGGAGGAAATTCCGTTCCTCGCCGGCCTGATGGCGGAGGTGAGGGAGCGGTACCCGCATCTGGAGCCCAGCCGCTTCACGCATGAAATCATGCGTCGCCAGATCACCCGCATGGTAGAGGACGTCATCGGCGTCGCGCAGAATCGCCTTGCAGAGCTGAAACCGCAGACGGCCGACGACATTCGCAAGGCCGATCATGTGATTGCGACGTTCTCAGCCGAAATGGCCGAAACCGACAGGCAGATCAAGGCGATGCTCTTCAAGCGCATCTATCGAAATCCTGACATCATGCGCATCCGCGCCGGTGCCGCCCAGATCGTCAAGGATCTCTTCGGTGCCTACATGGCCAATCCTCAGGAAATGCAAAGTCATTACTGGGTGGATTACATCGCCGGTCTGTCGGATGCCCCGAAGGCCCGGCATGTCGGCGATTATCTGGCCGGTATGACGGACACTTACGCCATCAGTGCCCACAGGCGATTGTTTGACCATACTCCGGATTTGCGATAGGCAGCGGGCGCCCGGCGGCCGCCGGCTACCCTATTGGCACAGCCTGTGCATGGAAGAGTGCGATGAATCTTTTTACCGATTTTGAAGCCAGGATTAAAAACGCCCTTGAACAGCTCGATCTGGTCAAGGAAAAGCGATCCGAGCTCGATTTCGGCCGCATTGCCGTAGAGCCGCCGCGTGATGCGAGCCATGGCGATGTCGCGACCAACGCCGCCATGGTACTTGCCAAGCCGCTCGGCACCAACCCGCGGGCGCTCGCCGAAATCATCATCGCTAAGCTTCAGGAAGACACCGACGTCGCCGAGGTCTCAGTCGCCGGGCCGGGCTTCATTAACATCAGGCTCTCCGTCAGCTACTGGCAGCGCCTGCTTGCCTCGATGATCGAGTCGGGCACCGGTTATGGCCGCTCCGGGCTGGGACAGGGCAAAAAGGTCAATGTCGAATATGTATCGGCCAATCCGACTGGTCCGATGCATGTCGGCCATTGCCGCGGCGCCGTCGTCGGCGATGCACTGGCAAACCTGCTTGCTTTCGCCGGCTACCATGTCGTCAAGGAATATTATATCAACGACGCCGGTTCGCAGATCGATGTGCTCGCGCGCTCGGTCTTCTTGCGTTACCGTGAGGCACTCGGCGAGAAGATCGGCGAGATCCCGTCCGGCCTCTATCCGGGCGACTACTTGGTCCCAGTTGGCGAATCCCTCGCATCAGAATATGGCGTGCGCCTGCACAACATGCCGGAAGAACAGTGGATGCCGATCGTCAAGGATCGGGCGATCGAGATGATGATGGCGATGATCCGCGAGGATCTTGCGGCCCTCAACGTTCACCACGACATCTTCTTCTCGGAGCGCGCGCTGCATGCCAATGGGGCTGCCGCGATCCGCACCGCCATCAACGACCTGACCTTCAAGGGTTATGTCTACAAGGGCGCGCTGCCGCCGCCGAAGGGCCAGTTGCCCGAGGACTGGGAAGACCGCGAGCAGACTCTTTTCCGTTCGACCGAGGTCGGTGACGATATCGATCGCCCGCTCATCAAATCGGATGGCTCCTATACCTATTTCGCTGCCGACGTCGCTTACTTCAAGAACAAGTTCGACCGCGGCTTCGACGAGATGATCTATGTGCTCGGCGCCGACCATGGCGGCTACGTGAAGCGCCTCGAGGCGGTGGCGCGTGCCGTTTCAGAAGGTAAGGCGAAGTTGACGGTGCTGCTCTGCCAGCTCGTCAAGCTGTTCCGCAACGGCGAGCCGGTCAAGATGTCGAAGCGTTCAGGCGATTTTGTCACATTGCGCGAGGTGGTCGAGGAAGTCGGACGTGATTCGGTCCGCTTCATGATGCTCTATCGCAAAAATTCTGAGCCGCTTGACTTCGATTTTGCCAAAGTAACGGAACAGTCCAAAGATAATCCGGTCTTTTACGTGCAGTATGCGCATGCCCGCTGCATGTCCGTCTTCCGGCAGGCGAAGGAAGCCTTCCCGGATCTTTCGCCGACGCCGGGACTGTTGGCGCAATCCGTTGCAGGCATTACGGATTCGGCCGAATTGCAGCTGATTGCCAAGGCTGCAGAATTCCCGCGTATTGTCGAAAGTGCAGCCCAGTCTCAAGAGCCGCATCGTATCGCTTTTTACCTCTATGATCTTGCCAGCACCTTCCATGCGCACTGGAACAAAGGTAAAGATCAGACCGAATTACGATTTGTTAACGATAAGAACCGAGAATCGAGTATTGCCAGACTTGGGCTGGTGTACGCCGTCGCGTCGGTTTTGAAGTCGGGACTTGCCATTACTGGCACTGCCGCACCGGACGAAATGCGATAACGTCACCATTTCCCCACAATGCGCTGGCATCCGAGTGTTTGCGTTTTTGAGTGGGATGGGCATGGCTGATAAACGACTTGCGTATGATACGCGTGGAAAAGACGATATGTTTGCCGACGATGATCCGTTGGCAGAACTCGCTCGAATCGTTGGCTTTGAACCCCGCGTCGCGGCCAATACCGTAAACGAACCCGTACGGCAGGAGCCGGCTCTCAATCTCGAAGACGAGCTTCTCCGCGAGTTTGAGCGTTATGATACGCCACGCCCGCTGGCTGCTCTCGACCATCCGGCCGATCCGGCTGCTCAGGAAGTCGAAGCTTACGACTATGTCGAGCCCGTCCAGGACGAGATACCCTCGATCGGCGAGGAGCTGATTGGAGGCGATTTCGAGGCGCCCGTCGTCGAGTCGGAACTTCCGGAGGCGGTCGCTGTCGCTCCTGAGGTGGATGCTCCCGAACCTCTCGCCCCCGCCTGGGAAGCGCCTGTCGCAACCGATCGGACGCCGGCCCCGTCCAAGCCTGTCGCCGTGGAGCCTCCCGCTACTTTCACGGCCTATGGCGGCGCTCGCGATCTGATTGAGGAGCTGGAGCTTTCCATCGGTGGTGCTCTTCCTTCGGCGCCCGCCGCTCAGCCACCGACGAAGGCGCCGCAGTGGTCGGCTGCCAGTATTCGTCTGCCGCTCGCCAACTTCCATGCGCCGCGCCGTGAGGAGCCAGTTGTCGAGACACCGATTGTCGAGCCGGCTCCGGTTGAAGCCTTTGCCGCCGAACCTGCATTTGTGACCGAGGCGGAGTTCACGGTCGAACCTGAAGTGGCTGTGCCCGGTGTCCCTGAGGAGCCCCTGCCGGTCGCTGCAGTCGAAGCTGCGGATTTCGAGCCAGTTGCCGCATCCTTCGGCTTTCCGGCCGAAATCGATCGCCACGAGGAAGTCGCTCTTCCCGAAGAACCTGTTGCATCCTTCGAGGACGTTTCTGCCTTCGAGGAGGCGGTTGAGCCTGCCAGTTCCGGTTTCGACCTAATTGCGGCGGCAGCCGAAGGTGATGTTCATCCGGATGCTGCGCTCACCGAAGCACTGCCTGAGCCTGCTTTTGACGCCGACGCTTTTGATCTTGACGATCTTTTGGCGGATGTCTCCCGTTACCCGGTGCCGCAGCGCGCCTCATCGTCCGTTGCGCATGAATCTGTTGCCACTGCATCTGAGCCCGTCGTCGCGCCGGCATCGCAGCCCGCGCCAATTTCCGCTGCTCCCGCTTTCCAGGCTGCCGTCTTCGAAGCACCAGTATTCGAGGCCCCTGTAACCGACGCCCCCGTAATCGAGGCCCCGGTAATCGGGGCACCGGTCTTTGAGGCGCCCGTCGCTCGCGCACCCGTGCAGCCGACGGTCATTGCGCCTGTGCCGATGAGCCGCGCGACGCCCGTTCTTCGCCAGTCCGAAACGACGAAGCCGGTCGCTCGGGAACCGGTCGAGCCGGTCCCGCAGCCAATCGCGCCTGCGCCGGTCGTCGCCCGCCAGCCGGAACCGGAAGCGGAAGAACCCTTTGCCGGTCACGACTTCGAGCTCGATCTTGCTGGTATCGAACTGGAGCTTGCCGATCTCGATTTTTCCGAGCCACCTGCTCCGCAGCCGAAGCCAGAACCGGTGCGTGCAGCGCCCGTGACCGCGGCACAGCCTGTGCCGCGTCCGCAGCCGGCACCGGTATTTGTGCCGGAACCGCAGCCTGCTCCGGCGAGTTACGCCAAGCCTGCAGCGGCAAGCGAATCGACGGAAGATCTGCCCTTCGATCCGTCGATGATCTCTGATCCGGAAGATCGTCCGGAGACGGTCGAAGACATGCATGTTCCGTCGTTGCCGCCTGTCGAGCACCCGGAACCGGTTGCCAAGACTGCCGACTTCGATTTCGATCTCGATGCCGAGATCGCAAGCTTCTTCGAGCCCGCCAAACGGCAGGAGAAGGCCTCGGCCGCCCCCGCCTGGGCACCTCCGGCTGCTGCTGCGGCCGCCGCCGCTGTGGTTAAACCGGCAAGCACCGCCTTCTCTGACGGTCTTGATGATTTCGAACGCGCGTTGGAAGAAGACTTCCGCCGCAGCGTACGCGAACCGGTAGAGCGCCGCGAGAACGTTTCCGAAGTCCATATCGAATCCGCAGGCCAGACCGCGGATTTCAATCGCGCCCGCTCTATGCGCCGGCTGCTGGCCGCAGCCGCCGTGCTCGTCGTTTTTGCCGGTGGCGCATATGGTGTCTATAGTTGGGTTTCAAATGGTCCTGGCCTCAGCATCGTCAGCTCCGGCGAACCGCGCGTCATTGCGGCCGACAAGGATCCTGTAAAGGTCGTTCCTGAGAATCCCGGCGGCAAGACCGTGCCCAACCAGGATAAAGCCGTCTATGATCGGGTTGCAGGTGCTGCCGAACAGCCAAAACAGAAAGCACTCGTCTCCTCCGACGAGGCGCCGGTCGATGTCGTCCAGCGCACGCTGACGCCGGAAGTCTCGCCCGAAGATGATGAAGGCAGTGCTGATCCGGTCATGCCGACCGCAGTCGGCGAAACGCAGGATCCGCGCCTCTTGCCCGATCGCAACGCGGCTTCGGACGCCGCCGCTGCCGGCGACGATGCGGCACCGTCCGTTTCGCCTCGCAAGGTCCGTACGATGATCGTCAAGCCCGACGGTACGCTGGTCGCCCGCGAAGAGCCGGCGCCCGCCGAGAAATCCGCACCGGCCAACGAAGTGGCATCGGCAACCCCGGGACCCCAGCCGGCGGCGACGCCTTCTGCAGCAAGCTTCCCTGCAAGCACTGGCAATCACGCGGCTTCCAGCGCGGTTCCGCCTGTCGGGGCGCAGCCTGCAAGCCAGCCGGCTCAGACGACGGCCAAGGTGTCAGAGGCGAATGTCGCCAATGCAAACCAGGCCAATCCGCCGGTTCGCGCCGTGAAAACGACGCCGGTCGCTGACGCGGCTTCCGCCGCGACGACCGATACGGCGCCTGTCCCGACCGCTCGCCCAGCCGATCAGTCTGTCAACGTCGTTGGCACGGTAACCGAGAATGGCAATGTTCGCCCGACGCCTCCGCAGAAGCCGACGCAGGTCGCTTCTGTAGCACCGGCAGCCGCCGCTGCGCAGCCGGCTTCTGTCGCCGCAGCCGGCGGCTATGGCATCCAGATTGCATCGCTGCCATCGGAAGATGAGGCGAAGAAATCCTATGCCGGCCTGTTGAAAAAGTTCGCAGGCGTACTCAGTGGCCGCGCTTATGAGATCCGCAAGGCAGATATCGCCGGCAAGGGCACGTTCTATCGCGTCCGAATCCCTGCGGGTTCCAAGGACGAAGCTGCCGCCCTTTGCGAGCAGTATCGTTCCGCCGGCGGAAGCTGCCTGATCTCCAAATAAGCTCTTTGGCTTCTCCTATTAGAACGGCGGGCTGGTCCCGCCGTTTTTTTGTGGGGTCGCGCTTGACCTCGCTCGCATTTCGCCTCGCGCCCTTTATGATTCGGGTATGACCGAATCAAAAGCAATGATCCTTGGCTGCAGCGGCCTTAAGCTGACCGACGAAGAAAAGGCCTTTTACCGGGCTGAACGCCCGTGGGGCTTCATCCTCTTCGGGCGAAATATCTCAGAAGCGCAGCAGATTGACGATCTCATCGCCGAATTGCGCGACTGTGTCGGCTGGCATGCGCCAGTGCTGATCGATCAGGAAGGAGGGCGCGTCCAGCGCATACGACCACCGATCCTGCAGCACTATCCGCCGGGGCAAGCGCTTGGCGATCTCTATCGCCGCGATCGGGCTCTTGGCTTGCGCGCCGCCTGGCTGATGTCGCGCCTGCATGCCTTCGACCTTCAGAAATTCGGTATCAACGTCGATTGCCTGCCGGTGCTCGACGTGCCGATCGAGGGCAGCAGCAATGTCATCGGCAACAGGGCCTATGGCGGCGATCCCGTGACCGTTACGGAGATGGGCCGATCGGCTGCCGAAGGGCTGAAAGCTGGTGGCTTGCTGCCGGTCATGAAGCACATGCCGGGCCACGGGCGCGGATTCGCAGATTCGCATCTGGAATTGCCTGTCGTCACTACCTCCCGCGAGGAACTGGAAGCCCATGACTTCCCGCCCTTCGTCGCCATGAAAGACGAATTGATGGCAATGACCTGCCATGTCGTCTTCACGGCAATCGATCCGGATAATCCGGCGACCACCTCGCGCAAGGTGATCGATCAGGTGATCCGCGGTGAGATCGGCTTCAAGGGGCTGTTGCTCTCTGACGATACTTCGATGAATGCGCTTTCAGGCACGATCGGCGAACGTGCGGCGAATATCATTGCCGGCGGGTGTGATATCGTGCTGCACTGCAATGGTCATATGGACGAGATGCGCGAGGTCGTGGCAAATGTTCCGCCGCTGGCGGGGCTTGCTCGCGAGCGGGCGCAGGCGGTCGAGGAAGGCTTCCCGACACCGGACGCAACGGATGAGGCGACGGTAAGGGCAGAATTCGACGCCATGTTTGCGTCAGCTTAGGCAGAGGCCGGAGAGGCAGGGTAAAGTGAACACGATCAAGGGCACGGAGCGGTCTCAGGCGGCGTCAACGCCGATGGACAGGCTATGGCAGGAGAACGGTTCAGAGCGCGCCAGCCACGAGCCGGCGCTGGTGATCGACGTTGCCGGCTTCGAAGGTCCGCTCGACCTGCTGCTTTATCTCGCCCGCAACCAGAAGGTCGATCTGTCGCGCATTTCGGTCCTGGCCCTTGCCGAGCAATATCTGCAGTTTATTGAAAGCGCCCGGCGCATTCGTATCGAGCTTGCCGCCGATTATCTCGTCATGGCGGCCTGGCTCGCCTACCTGAAATCTCGGTTGCTCATCCCGCAGCAGATCAAGGACGACGGTCCCTCGGGTGAGGAGATGGCCGCAACGCTTGCCTTCCGTCTGAAGCGGCTGGAAGCGATGCGTCAGGTTGCTGATGGTCTCGTCAATCGCAACAGGCTCGGTCGCGACATCTTTGCCCGCGGCGCGCCTGAGCACATTCCGGACCGCCAGCAATCTGCCTACGACGCCAATCTCTATGACCTTTTGAGCGCCTATGCGGCCTTGCGTCAGCGTCACGCGATCACCCAGGTAACGATCGAGCGGCGCAATGTCTGGTCGCTCACCGATGCCCGTGAGCTGCTGACCCAAATGATCGGCGATGTCGTCGACTGGACGGCGCTTGAACAATATTTGCTGCGCTACCTTGCAAGTCCCGAGGAGCGCGTCACTGCCATTGCCAGTGCCTTTGCTGCTTCGTTGGAACTCGTGCGCGAAGGTAAGCTCGAAATACGCCAGGATGGCGCCTTCCAGCCAATCTATATGCGCCGAGGCCCGAAACATGCCACGCTGCAGGTGGTCGAACAGGAGCAGTCGGATTGATCGACGTGCAAGACGAGGATTTCGAGGGCGACGACGGGGAAGGCGAAGGCACTGCCCGGGATCTGCAGGCCGAGATCGAAGCGGAGCGCATTGCCGAAGCGCTGGTTTTCGCCTCCGCTCAGCCGGTGTCCGAAGGGTTCATTACCGAACGTCTGCCGAGAGGATTTAATACGCATGAGATCATGCTGCGTCTGAAGGAGCAGTATGCGCCGCGAGGCGTCAATCTCGTGCAGGTCGACGGTGCCTGGGCCTTTCGAACTGCCGCCGATCTCTCCTTCGTCATTCGTCGCGACGAAAATGAGGTGAAGAGGCTCTCGCGCGCTGCGCTGGAAGTGCTGGCTATCATTGCCTATCACCAGCCGGTGACGCGTGCCGAGATCGAGGATATCAGAGGCGTCCAGACCTCCCGCGGCACGCTTGATGTACTAATGGAGGCTGGCTGGGTGCGTTTTCGTGGCCGCCGCCGCACGCCGGGCCGGCCGGTCACACTCGGTACGACACGTGACTTTCTTGACCATTTTGGCCTGGAGGAATTGCGCGACCTGCCGGGCCTGGAAGAGCTGAAGGGTGCCGGCCTGCTGTCTGGCCGAATCCCCGCCAATTTCAACATTCCTTCGCCGCTCATGAACGACGAACTGACCGAGGACGAAGATCCGATCACCCAGATGGATCTTGAGGAACTCGGGCTGCTTGCGCCCGGTGGCGCCACCGAGGAATGACCAGGATTGGTCTTGCTTTTGCCACGCCCGGGCAAAACAATGTCAATCACTACTTTTCGCTGGATGAATGGCTTGTCACAAAGGCCGATACCGTGACATTAAGCTCAATCCAGAAGGATTGATGTTGGAAACCGGCACGGAAATTCTTACATCGAGGGAATACCGCAACAGGGAGTATGCGTAATGGGTTCTTTTAGCATGTGGCACTGGTTGATCGTTCTGGTCATCGTGCTGTTGTTGTTCGGTCGCGGCAAGATCCCGGAACTGATGGGCGACGTTGCCAAGGGCATCAAGAGCTTCAAGAAGGGCATGACGGACGAAGACGCGCCGGAAACTGCAAAGACCGTCGATCACAAGGCCGACGAAACGAAGTAACCACGTACGGGAAAGGGCGCAGCCCCCGCGCCGCCCGTTCAGGAGCCTTGCATGTTCGATATTGGCTGGACCGAACTTTTGGTTATTGCGGTCGTGTTGATCGTGGTTGTCGGTCCGAAGGATCTGCCGCCGATGCTGCGCGCTTTCGGCAAAATGACGGCGCGTGCCCGCAAGGTAGCGGGTGAGTTTCGCGCTCAATTCGACGAAGCGCTGCGCGAAGCCGAGCTTGACGACGTGCGCCGCACGATCAGCGACGCCCAGAAGCTCAATCCGGTCAACAGTCTGCGCGAGGCGATGAACCCGCTGCGGCAGATGGGTAACGAGATCAAGGCCGACCTGCAGAACGCGACCAAGGTCGACCAGCCGATCGAGCAGGGCAGTGAGAACAAGACGGATGTGTCGCCCGCAGACGGGTCTGCGCCGGTGGCGTCGCTCAATCTGCCGGAAATGAGCTTGCCGGAAACGCCGCCGGTCGTCCCAGTGCCGCAGCCAGTCGCTGCTGCAGCCGCTGCGCCGGTTACCGTGGCTGAAAAGCCGAAGGTTGTGCGCAAGCCGCGGGTGAAGGCGGCGGATAAGGCCGACGCAAATGCATTGGTTGCCGCGCCGGTCGCGAAGCCGAAGCGGGTCGCTGCAGCAAAGAAGCCGACCGAAGTCAAAAAGCCGGCCGCCAGAAAGAAGAAGGATGAGGCATGAGCGGTGATATCGAAGACAAGCCGCAGCCGTTGATCGAGCACCTGATGGAGCTGCGCACGCGGCTCATCTGGTCGATTGCGGCATTCTTCATCGCCTTCATCGTGTGCTTCATTTTCGCCAAGCACATTTTCAACTACCTCGTCTACCCCTACAAGCTCGCCGTCAGCTGGGCTCATCTCGATGTCGAGAAGGCGCAGCTCATCTACACCGCGCCGCAGGAATTCTTCTTCACGCAGGTCAAGGTTGCCATGTTCGGTGGCCTTGTGATCGCTTTCCCGATCATTGCCGCGCAGATCTACAAGTTCGTGGCCCCGGGCCTGTACAAGAACGAGCGTCAGGCCTTCCTGCCGTTCCTGATCGCTTCGCCGATCCTGTTCCTGATGGGGGGCGCGCTGGTCTATTTCTTCTTCACGCCGATGGTCATGTGGTTCTTCCTGTCGATGCAGCAAGCGCCGGGCCACGATGAAGTGGCGATCTCGCTCTTGCCGAAGGTCTCGGAATATCTGAGCCTCATCATGACGCTGGTCTTCTCCTTCGGCCTCGTCTTTCAGCTGCCGGTCATCACCACGCTCCTCGCCCGTGTCGGCCTTCTGACGTCGCAATGGCTCGCCGAAAAGCGCAAGTTCGCGATCGTGCTCGCCTTCGTGGTGGCTGCTGTCCTGACACCGCCTGATCCGATGTCCCAGATCGGTCTTGCGCTGCCGACGATCCTTCTCTACGAGATTTCCATCTACGCGGCACGACTCGTGGAGCGTCAGCGTTCCCAGCAGGCGCTTGAAGAGGCTAGCGAATCCTCTGAGGTCGCTAAGACGGACAGCGTCTGAGCGGTTCGCGATACTTCCTTGAGTTCTGCCGTTTGCCATCCGGTCGGGGTTTCTCCGACCGGTTCATGTCTGTTGAAACGATCTGGAACGACGATGCTCGATATCAAATGGATCCGTGAGAATCCCGAGGCTCTCGATGCCGCCCTTGCCAAGCGCGGCGCGGAACCTCTGTCGCAATCTCTCATCGCCCTTGACGAGAAGCGCCGCTCCGCCGTGCAGAAGGCGCAGGACCTGCTCTCCCGCCGCAACGCCGCCTCCAAGGAGATCGGTGCTGCCATGGCGCAGAAGAATGCTGAGCTTGCCGACAAGCTGAAGGCCGAGGTCGCCGAGATCAAGGAAACGCTGCCGGCTGCCGAAGAGGAAGAGCGTGTGTTTTCTGCCGAACTCAACGATCAGCTCTCGCGTATTCCGAACGTACCGTTTGACGACGTACCTGTCGGCAAGGACGAACACGACAATGTCGTCACCCGCATCGTCGGCGAAAAGCCGCGTTGGAACCACACGCCGAAGGAGCATTTCGAAATCGGCGAGGCGCTCGGCTATATGGATTTCGACCGTGCTGCCAAGCTCTCCGGTTCGCGCTTCACGGTTCTGACCGGGCCGCTCGCGAGACTTGAACGGGCGCTCGGCCAGTTCATGATCGACCTTCACACAAGCGAGCACGGCTATACCGAAGTCAGCTCGCCGCTGATGGTGCGCGCCGAAGCCGTGTTCGGCACCGGCAGCCTGCCGAAGTTCGAAGAGGATCTGTTCAAGACGACGGACGGTCGCTATCTCATCCCGACGGCTGAGGTGACGCTGACCAATCTAGTGCGCGAGGAAATCCTCGACCAGGAAAAGCTGCCGCTGCGCTTCACCGCCTTGACCCCGTCCTTCCGCTCGGAAGCGGGTTCGGCCGGCCGCGACACGCGCGGCATGCTGCGCCAGCATCAGTTCTGGAAGTGCGAGCTGGTCTCGATCACGGATGCCGAAAGCTCGATTGCCGAGCATGAGCGCATGACTGCCTGTGCTGAAGAAGTGCTGAAGCGCCTCGGACTGCATTTCCGCACCATGACGCTCTGCACCGGCGATATGGGTTTCGGTTCGCGCAAGACCTACGACCTCGAAGTCTGGCTGCCGGGACAGAACACGTTCCGTGAAATCTCGTCCTGCTCGGTTTGCGGCGATTTCCAGGCGCGGCGTATGAACGCCCGCTATCGTGGCAAAGACGATAAAGCGACGAAATTCGTTCACACGCTGAACGGCTCCGGCACGGCGGTCGGCCGCTGCCTAATCGCGGTTCTCGAAAATTATCTGAACGAGGATGGTTCCGTCACGATTCCGGACGTTTTGCTGCCCTATATGGGCGGTTTGACCAAGATCGAACGGGCGGTCTGAGCCAATGCGCATCCTGCTGACGAATGACGACGGTATCCATGCCGAAGGCCTGGGTGCGCTTGAGCGGATAGCGAGAGCGCTGTCCGACGATGTCTGGATCGTCGCCCCCGAGACGGACCAGAGCGGCCTTGCTCATTCGCTCAGCCTTTCGGAGCCGCTGCGGCTCCGGAAGATATCCGACAAGCACTATGCGTTGCGCGGGACGCCAACCGATTGCGTCATCATGGGTATCAAGCAGGTGCTCGATATTAAGCCGGACCTTGTCCTGTCGGGCGTCAATTCCGGCTCCAACGTTGCCGACGACGTAACCTATTCCGGTACGGTTGCAGGCGCGATCGAAGGCACGATGCAGGGCGTTCGCTCCTTCGCGCTCAGTCAGGCCTATATCTATGATAACGGTGCCCGCATCCTGCCCTGGGAGGTTTGCGAGGCACACGCGCCGGCGCTGCTCGAAAAGCTGATGGCAGTCGATATGCCGGAAAGCACGTTCCTGAACCTCAACTTCCCGAATTGCCGCCCTGATGAAGTCGAGGGCGTGGAAGTGACGGCGCAGGGCAAGCTTGCCTTCAATCTGCAGGTCGATGCGCGCACGGACGGCCGCGGCTTTCCCTATTACTGGCTGAAATTCGGCGAACGCGCCGGTGCCTTTACCGAAGGGAGCGATATTCACGCCCTCAGGCATAACAGGATTTCGGTAACACCTTTGAAACTGGATCTGACCGATTATTCCGTGACGGACCGCATAGCACGGGCCCTCGGACACGGAGTAAAGGGTTGACGGCAAAATTGGCCGAGAAGGAAGGCTTCGCAGCGCTGGTCTTGAGGTTGCGCGCAGAGGGCATTTCCGACATCGATCTGCTGACAGCTGTCGAGCAGACGCCGCGCTCGCTTTTCGTGCCCCCGCAATTTGTCGAGAACGCCTATTCCAGCCGCACGATCCCCATCGAATGCGGCTCCTTTCTGGAAGGCGTCGATTTCGCCGTCCGTCTCCTGCATCATCTGAAGGTCCGCCCCGGCCAGCGTGTGCTCGAAATCGGCACAGGCAGCGGCTTCACCGCGGCCGTTATCGGTCGCATAGCAGAGCGTGTGCTGACGGTCGATCGCTACAAGACGCTGACGCTCTCGGCCCAGCGCCGGATGGAGGCGCTCAGCCTGCGCAGCGTCATTATCCGCCAGGCCGACGGCAGCAACGGAATGCAGGGAGAGGGCACGTTCGACCGCATCCTGGTTACGGCCGCCTTCAATTCCATGCCCCGCTTCTATGCCGATCAACTGGTGTCCGGCGGGTCCATGATTGCGCCGCTGATGATCTCCGAAGATGAATGTCGCATGGTGCGGCTGACAAAGACGGGCAGCCGCTTTGAGCGAGAAGAGCTCTTCGCTGCTCCCTATCTGCCGATCGTTCCCAGGCTCGCTTCCCAGCTTTAAACCGGCGGGCCGTGATACCCGGCGGGTTATGATTTTTTGCCCGCAAACTTATGGTTATCAAGTTCTCAAAAATATAGCACTGATTCCAGCGCCTTAACCGCATGGTAACACTAACGCGCTTTAATAGATTCACAAATGGTTGCGTTCTAAGTGGGTCGAGTCATGCGTTTCAGTCTTTCGCCGAAGTTCGGAAAAACGGCCGGCAATTTTCTGGTCGTCGCCTTGCTGGCGAGTGCAGCGACGGGCTGCAGCTCCGATGTAACACGTTTCGGCAGTCTGTTTTCCTCCTCCGGGCAGGATCAGATAACGACGAATTCGATCCCGCGCAGGAGCTTCAACGGGCCTCAGGGCGACCCGGTGCCGCGCGCCGATCTTGGGGGTTCGGCCATGCAGCCCTCTTATGCTCAAAATAATGGCGTTAACCAGCCTTATCCGGGGCGTCCGAGCTACAGTCCGGTTGCGACATCCAGCTCCAACGCACGCATGGCAGCTGCACCGGTTTCCGTTCAGCGCACCGAACTCGCGCCGCCGAGCGCAGGGTCTGTTTCTCCGCGTCAGCGGGAACGGGAGGTCGCTCTTGCCCAGCCGTTCCCCGCCGCTCCGAAACCCGATCGTATCGCCCCGGCGGGCGCAAATGCACCGAGAGTTGCTCCCGATACGCTGACGACGGGTACGACGCCGAAGGTTTCCGGCTGGTCCGCAACCAACGCCCCCTCGGTCACGCTGCGTCCCGGTGAAAACATCGCTGTCCTTTCCCGCCGTTATGGCGTTCCGGAAAAGGAAATCCTGCGAGTCAACAATCTGAAGACGGCCTCCGCGGCCCAACCTGGCCAGGCGATCCTCATCCCGACCTTCAACGGCGGCAACAACGCTGCCAAGGCCGCATCCCAGTCCGCCGATCTTTCCAAGCCCGGCAATCTGCCGCAGCCGACGAAGGGCCAGGAGCAGAAGGTCGCCGTCGTTCCTGGCGCGAACTCTGCCCGCGACAAGACCGTCGCAAGCGCAGATCCGACAGGCAAGGCTCCTGCGGGCGGCGGCAAGAACCCGAATGGCGCTGTCGGTACCTATACGGTCAAGCAGGGTGACTCGCTTGCCAAGATCGCCAAGGCGACAGGCGTCAATATTGACGATATCAAGGCTGCGAACAATCTGTCGGCAAGCTCGATCCGCATTGGCCAGGAACTGAAGATCCCGAACGGCGCGGCATCTGCCGACGCGATCAAGACCGCTTCCATTCCGGCGCAGAAGGTAGAGCAGGCGAAGCCCGCTCAGCCGGCCGCCGCTCCGGTTCAGACGGCCTCCGTACAGCCGGCGCCTTACAAGGCTCCTGCCGCGACACAGACGGTCGATGATGTCGAGAAGAAGTCCGATGTCAGCGCTGCCGCTCCGGAAGCCACCGGCATCGGCAAATATCGCTGGCCGGTTCGCGGCCAAGTGATCGCCGCCTATGGCGCCAACGTCAACGGCAGCCGCAACGACGGTATCGACATCTCGGTTCCGCAGGGCACGCCGATCAAGGCTGCTGAAAACGGCGTCGTTATCTATGCTGGAAATGGCTTGAAAGAGCTCGGCAACACCGTTCTCGTCCGTCACGACGACGGCACGGTCACCGTCTACGGCAATGCCGATACGCTGAGCGTTACCCGAGGCCAGAAGATCCAGCGCGGCCAGACGGTTGCCGTGTCGGGCATGAGCGGCAACGTCAAGCAACCGCAGGTCCACTTCGAGGTCCGCAAGGATGCGTCCCCGGTCAACCCTATGACATTCCTTGAGTAGGGATATTTCTCGAACAGCGAGATTTTCTGAGCAGGTAGAGCGTCTCAGGAAGTTGCAAAAGCCCGGTCAGCAGCCGGGCTTTTGTAGTTTCAAAACGTGTTGCGTAAATCTAGGAGATTCTTCACGCGCGATCGAGGTGGATGCGCAGGCGACCAGCCAGATCCTGGATATATTGCCAGGCGACGCGGCCGGAGCGGGCGCCGCGTGTCGTCGCCCATTCCAGTGCCTCGGCATGCATTTTTTCGCGCTCGAGGTTGAGCTCGAAGTGGTCGGCATAACCGTCGACCATCGTCAGATAATCTTCCTGGCTGCATTTGTGGAAGCCGAGCCACAGCCCGAAGCGATCGGAGAGCGAGACCTTCTCCTCGACGGCTTCGGACGGATTGATCGCCGTTGACTGCTCGTTCTCCATCATGTGCCGCGGCAGCAGGTGGCGCCGGTTGGACGTGGCATAGAAAAGCACATTGTCCGGACGGCCTTCGACGCCGCCGTCGAGCGCCGCTTTGAGGGACTTATACGCGGTATCGTCGTGATCGAAGGAGAGGTCGTCGCAGAAAACGATGACCCGGTGCGGCGTATCCTTGAGCAGATCGAGAAGCGTCGGCAGGCTGGCAATATCCTCGCGATGCACCTCGATGAGCTTCAGCGACACGCCGCTTTCACGGCGAACGTCTTCGTGCACGGCCTTGACGAGAGAGGATTTGCCCATGCCGCGCGCGCCCCAGAGAAGGACGTTGTTGGCCGCAAAGCCCTCGGCAAAACGCACGGTATTCTCATGCAGTATATCGCGCACATGATCGACGCCGCGGATGAGTTTCAGTGCCACGCGGTTGGGTCGCTTGACGGGCTGCAGATATTGGCGGGCAGGGGACCAGACGAAACAGTCTGCGGCATTCCAGTCGTTGGTCGCAGGCGCGGGTCCGGCCAGCCGTTCGACCGCATCTGCAAGCCTCTTCAGCTCCTGAAGCAGAACGCTATTGATTTCCTCGGCCATCGGGTGCCTCCTTCATAGATTGCAGCGATAATCCGCTTTCATTTTTTGATGCGAGGTAGCATGGCCTTTCCACAGCGGAAAGGTTATGAGGCAGCGGAATTGGTACGGTTTCCGGCTGTTTTTGTTGCATTCATCAAGGCTGCAACTATAGTCCGGCGACTTGAAAAGAGAGGCGGGAGTCCGCCGCCCACAGCCTGAGGAGCTTAGCATGTTTATCACCCCGGCATTTGCCCAGAGCGCAACCGACGCCACGAGCGCTTTCGGCGGCTCAGGTTTCGAAATGATCATCCTATTCGTGCCGCTGATGGTGGTCTGGTATTTCCTGCTCATCCGTCCGCAGCGTGCGCAGGCGAAGAAGCGTGAGGAAACCCTGAAGGCGATCCGTCGCGGCGACCAGATCGTCACCGGTGGCGGTCTCGTCGGCAAGGTCACGAAGGTCGTCGACGAAAAGGAAGTGGAAGTAGAAATCGCCGAAGGCGTGCGTGTGCGCATCGTCCGTACCGGTATTTCCGAAGTCCGCGTAAAGGGCGAGCCGGTCAAAGCCGACGCCGCATAATATGCGATAGCAATCCCCGCCGGATCGGAAGATAGTCGAGAGAATGCACCATTTTTCCCGCTTGAAAACACTTCTGATCTGGCTGGCCGCGATTGCCGCTATCGTCGTCGCTGCGCCCAATCTTCTGAGCCCGGCACAGCTTTCCTCCCTGCCAGGCTGGCTCCGCTACGACCGCATCACCCTCGGTCTCGATCTGCAGGGTGGCTCGCATATCGTACTGCGCCTCGAACGTTCCGATATTGTCAAGGACCGGCTCGAGGCAACGGTTGCCAGCGTCCGGGACAAGCTCCGAGGTGCCGGCATCCGTTATACGGGTCTGACCGGCAATGGGCAGACGGTCATGGTTAAGGTTTCCGACGCGGCTCAGCTCCCGGCCGCAGCCGATCTTTTGAAACCGCTGACATCGGCAAATGTCTCGCTCCAGCAGAGCGATGACGGCCTATTGACGTTGCAGATATCCGACAAGGCGATCGGTGCCGATACGGTTGCTGCACAGACCCGCTCGCTGGATGTGGTTGCCCGCCGTATTGCCGGTTTTGGCAGGGAGAACTTCACCGTTCGTCCCGACGGGAACGACCGTATCGTCGTTCAGGTGTTGGGGGCCGTCGACGCCGAGCGATTGAAAAACCTGCTGAATGAGCCGGCCGCACTTTCCTTCCACCTGATCGATGAAAGCATGACCGGCCAGCAGGCGCTTGCCGGCCGCTGGCCTGCGACGTCGCAGGTGCTCTATTCGCTGGACGATCCGCCGGTCCCTTATCTGGTCGATCGCACGGTGATTGCTACAGGTGGGGATTTTGCCGAGGTCGATACGAAGACCGATCCGCAGACTCAAGACAGCGCGATCGTCTACCGGTTGAATGCCGAGGCAACGAAACGCCTGGCACAGGTGACCGCGGCCAATATCGGAAAACACCTTGCCATCGTCTTCGACGATCAGGTCATGGCAAACCCGGTCATCGAAGCGCCGATCACGGATGGAAGCGGTAAGATATCGGCGAACTTCTCCGAGGAGGGCGTTCAAGATCTGGCCGTGATGCTGCGAGCCGGCGCGCTGCCGGCGACACTGACATCAGTGGAAGAACGGACCATTAGTCCGGTCTTCGGCTCCGAATCGGTTTTTTCCGGTCTTATTGCCGGCATTGTCGCTGTCGTGCTGGTCGCGGCGCTGATGATCGCGCTCTACCGCATGCTGGGCATCATCGCCGTCGTGTCGCTCGCCTTCAATCTGATGCTGATCGTCGCAGTTCTCAGCGTTGCCGGCGCGATACTGACGCTTCCAGGCATTGCTGGTCTCGTCCTGATCGTCGGCATGGCGGTGGATTCCAACGTGCTGATCTATGAGCGCATCCGCGAAGAGGAGAGGGTGCCGCATACGACCTTCGCTCAGGCTGTAGAGCGCGGCTTTTCACGCGCCTTCGCCACCATTGTCGATGCCAATGTCACGATCTTCATTGCCGCTGTCATTCTGTTTTTCGTCGGTAGCGAATCCATCCGCGGCTTTGCCGTGACGCTGGCCGTCGGCATTCTGACGACGATCCTGACTGCCTTCACGCTGACGCGCAGCTTCGTCGCCACCTGGCTGGCAAAGCGCCATCCGCGCCACCTGCCTAAAAGCGCGTTCACCAGTCTGTTCGAACATGCCAATATCCGGTTCATGGGCATTCGCCGTTATGTCTTCACGGTATCGGCCGTGCTTTCCATTGCCGCCATGCTCGCCTTCGCAACGGTGGGGCTGCAACTCGGCATCGACTTCACCGGCGGTTCGGTGATTGAGGTCAAGGCGAAGCAGGGCAATGCCGACATTGCCGGTCTCAGCGCCCGCCTGAACGAATTGAATCTTGGAACGGTGCGCGTCGAGCGCATCGGCGATGCCGCCAACGCCCTTATCCGCGTCGGCTCGCAGGATGGCGGCGAAAATGCCGAGCAATCGGTAGCGACGTTCATTCGCGGCGAACTGGCCGAAGATTACGATTTCCTCCGCGTGGAAGTTGTCGGCCCAGCTGTCTCTGGCGAGCTGACGATGCTGGCAACGATCGGCATCCTGGCCTCGCTGTTTGCCATCCTTGTCTATATCTGGATCCGCTTCGAATGGCAGTTTGCGGTCGGGGCGATTGTCGCGACACTGCACGACGTCATTATCATGCTCGGCCTCCTCGTACTGATGGGCATGGAATTCAATCTGACAAGCGTCGCAGCTCTTCTGACCGTCGTCGGATATTCTCTGAACGACACAGTCGTCGTCTATGATCGAATGCGTGAGAACCTGAAGCGCTACAGGAAGATGCCGCTGCCGATCCTGATCGATGCCGCGATCAACCAGACGCTTTCACGCACCATTCTGACGGCCGCCACGACACTGCTCGCGCTGCTTGCGCTTTACATCTTCGGCGGCGCCGTCATCCGCTCCTTCACATTCACCATGCTCTTCGGCGTTGCGCTCGGAACATTCTCCTCCATCTATATAGCAGCGCCTGTTCTCATCATCTTCCGGCTTCGTCGGAATACGAACGATGAGAACGAGGGCGATATCAGCATGAAATCCGGCAAGCCGGCGGTATAGATATATGGCAAAAGGCATTGAAATCCGCGACGCCCATTTCCCGGGCCGCGCTCCGATCGACACCTATGGCAATGGCGGCTTTCGCTTTGCGGATATGTCGCATCGAGGCTCTATCCTGTGCCTGCCCTCCGGCATTCACAGTTGGGACATGGACGCGACGAAATTGCTGTCGGTTGAAAGTTTCCGACGTGTGCTTGATGAAGCCACTGAAATCGAAGTGCTGCTCGTCGGCACCGGCACGGAGCTTCGCCGCTTGCCCCCAGAATTGCGCGCTGCTTTGAAAGCGCGCGGTATCTCTTCCGATCCGATGAGCACCGGTGCTGCCGTGCGCACGTTCAACATCATGCTCTCTGAACAGCGCGCCGTCGCAGCCGCCCTGATCGCGGTCTGAAGATGACCGATGCAAAGACGAACCAGGACATCAGCCTGGCGATGCTGCGAGACACTGATCGCGACCGCTATCTTGCGTGCCTGTTGTCGCCGGAGGACAAACGCGGCGCGCTTGCCGCACTGTATGCCTTCAATGCCGAGATCGCGCGCATCCGCGATCTCGTGCACGAGCCGCTGCCAGGCGAAATCCGCATGCAGTACTGGCGCGACCTTCTGGAGGGCAATGCGCATGGCTCGACCGAGGCCAACCCGCTCGCGGCAGCCCTTCTTTCGGCCGTCGAGATTTACCGGCTTCCGCGCCAGACGCTCGTCAACATGATCGAGGCGCGGATCTTCGATCTCTATGACGATCCGATGGAAAGCCGCACGTCGTTGGAAGGTTATGCGGGCGAAACAGCCTCGGCACTCATCCAGCTGGCAGGCCTTATCCTTTCCCCGGAAGAGGCGATGAAATCTGCTACCGTTGCGGGCCACGCCGGCGTAGCGCAGGCCATTTCCGGTATGCTTCTTCTGATGCCGCTCCATCGACGTCGCGGCCAAGTCTACATCCCGCTCGAAATCCTCTCGGCGACAGGCCTCGATCGGGAAGCCTTCCTGGCCGGTTCCGATAAGCCGCGTATTTCAGCAGCCATCGAAGCCTTTGCCGGGCTCGGCCGGGATCACCTCGCAAAGGCGAGGGCATCTGCGCTACCTCCATCGGTGCTGTTTGCCTTCCTCCCGGTTACGCTTGCGGAACCGGTGCTAGTGAAGGCGCAGAAGCGCGGTGCAGCCGCTCTTGAGGCATCGCTGCAGGAGCCGCAATGGCGCCGTCAGATGCGTATGGCATTTGCCGGCATCCGCAAGAAAATCTGACAACAGTCAAACTCGCGCAAGCCTCGCGCGTTATGTCAGGCATGATCTCATTTTAAACGGAGAATCCGCGTGGGCATTATCGTCTGGTGCGTTCTTTTCGCCATCGTCATCTTCTTCGCTTTCGTGGCGACGCGCATGGCTGCCCAGAACAAGGAAGATGGCCTGCACGACACGGGCCTTGCCATTATCGAGTTCGGCCGCGCATTTCCCAATGAAGCAATCCGCCAGCTTCAGGCGACCGTTGACGGCCAGGCTGTCTTCGTGCGTCTGCACGACAACAAGGCAGGCTTCATGCGCAACATGTCGCGCCACTTCTCCTGCCATCTGATCGAGCCGGGAACGGTACGGGTTGCTGCTTCTGAAACGGGCAGGGGACTGAGTATCGATTTCGTCAACGCGCCCCATCACAATGGCACTTACGAGTTTGCTTCTGCGAAGGAAGCGTCCGAAGTGTCGCTGTGGCTGCTCGGCAACTATATTGCCGAGCCGGATAAGCAATTGCCTGCGCCGGACACCTCCGCTGCGAAGGGCCATTGATCTCAGGCACTTGCGGCGAAGGCGACTTCCTGACCCAGCCACGCGCCGCAATCTGCAAGCGCCCGCTTGGCAATCAGCTGCCGCTTCATGATCGTCTTGTCCTTGCCGCGGAAGCGCTTGACGCCTTCTGGCCTGACGATCGAACCCGGCTGCAATTCCGGAAACAGGCCGAAATTGATGTTCATCGGCTGGAACGAGCGCTTGCCTGGTTCCTCGTCGGTGACGAGATGGCCGCCGGTGATGTGGCCGAGCAGCGAGCCGAGCGCCGTCGTTGCGGGCGGAAGTGAAATCGTCTCGCCCTTGCGCTCAGCGGCAGCAAAACGACCGGCCAGCAAACCCACGCTTGCGCTTTCCACATAACCTTCGCAGCCGGTGATCTGACCGGCAAAGCGCAGGCCCGGTCGCGACTTCAGCATCAGGGATGGATCGAGCAGGGTAGGCGAATTTATATAGGTGTTGCGGTGCAGGCCGCCGAGCCGGGCAAATTCGGCATTCTCCAGACCTGGGATCAAGCGGAAGATCTCCGCTTGCGCTCCATATTTCAACTTCGTTTGAAAACCGACCATGTTGTAGAGCGTGCCGAGTGCATTGTCCTGGCGGAGTTGCACGACGGCGTAGGCCTTCACGGCAGGGTTATGCGCGTTCGTGAGGCCCATCGGCTTCATCGGCCCGTGGCGCAGCGTTTCGCGCCCACGCTCGGCCATGACTTCGATCGGCAGGCAGCCGTCGAAATAGGGCGTGCCTTCCCATTCCTTGAAGCCGACCGTATCGCCGGCGATCAACGCATCGACGAAACGATTGTACTGCTCTTCGGTCATCGGGCAGTTGATATAGTCTTTGCCCGTGCCGCCGGGACCGACCTTGTCGTAGCGCGACTGATACCAGCAGACATTCATGTCGATGCTGTCGCGATAGACGATCGGGGCAATGGCATCGAAGAAGGCGAGGGAATCTTCACCGGTTTCGGCCTGGATGGCGCTCGCCAGCGACGGCGCGGTCAGCGGTCCGGTGGCGATGATCGCCTGATCCCATTCTTTCGGCGGCAGGCCGGAAATCTCCTCACGGACGACCGTGATCAGCGGATGGTCGTGGATAGCTTTCGTCACTGCGTCGGAGAAACCATCGCGGTCAACGGCAAGGGCGCCGCCGGCAGGGACCTGATGCTTGTCGGCGGACGCCATGATCAACGAGCCTGCCATACGCATTTCCGCATGGATCACACCGACGGCATTGCTGGTCGCGTCGTCGGAACGGAAGGAGTTGGAGCAAACGAGCTCGGCAAGTCCGTCTGTCTTGTGCGCATCCGTGCCGCGTACGCCGCGCATTTCATGCAGGATGACGGGCACGCCGGCATTGGCGATCTGCCATGCGGCTTCCGAGCCGGCAAGTCCGCCGCCAATGACGTGAATAGGAAAATAGGAAGAACTCTGGGTCATTGGCGGCTGATACCATGCCGGGGAATACGATCCAACCGCATAATCAGAAACGGTGCCTGCCGACGCCGCAATGTGATCAGCTCTGTTCGCGTGTTCCCGGGGACGCTTCGCGCTGATCCGCATCTTCCAGATCGGCGTCAACGACATAGGAATCGCTGTGTTCTCGCGCCGCCTCGCGCTGTGCTGCAAGATTCGGAAGATCGTCCGGAGCCGTCTCTTCCGAATGTTCGTTGAAGGTGTCGATCTCACCTTTTGTAGTTGGAGCTCCGTTGCGCCTTGCGTTCAAACCTCGGGCGGCTTCCAGACCTCGGGCGGCTTCATCCGCTATTTCGCGCCGACGCGCATCCGCAATCGGGCTGTCTTCCGCCCGTGCATCGTCAGTTGCGCTTTCGAAAACAGTTTTGACCATGATGTCACCTCCAGAAACGGTTCGTCTCGACAGATTGGCGGCCGAGCAGATAGCCGATGCTGAAAGCGAGCATGCCGATGCCGACAACGAGGGAGCTTGCCGTATGGGGATGATCGGCAGCACCCGTCGCAACGGCCTGCACCTCGCGTTTGACCGCAGAGGCGGTATTCGACGCAGCCTTCCGGATGCCTTCGGGCCCATTGGAGGGACGACCGGTAAAACCGGCATTGAGTTCGTTAGCCATGCTGGTCTCCTTTCGTGAAGGAGAACTGCCGGAAGGCGGTAGGGTTCCGATGAGGACGCAAGCAAAGCTTAAAAACGAAAACGGCGCCCGATGGCGCCGTCCTGGAATTTTTTTCGCTCGCTATA
Source organism: Rhizobium sp. BK650 (assembly GCF_014195325.1). Classification (GTDB taxonomy): domain Bacteria; phylum Pseudomonadota; class Alphaproteobacteria; order Rhizobiales; family Rhizobiaceae; genus Rhizobium. The sequence continues at coordinate 165,106 of NZ_JACIBK010000007.1, forward strand.
TTAGCGGAACGAGCGGGATGCGATGTTGCGGATGTCGTAACGGCTGACGCCGATATCGGCGAGCGTCTGATTCGACAGGCTGCCGAGTTCGGTGAGCGTGCGGCGGTAGCTAATCCAGCTCTTTGCAATGCGGATCGGGTTCATGGTCTCTTCCTCAGATATCTTGTGCAGGCGGCAGGATCGCCGTCTCTGCGATTGATATGTATATAATTGAGGAGCCTCGGATTGTGCAGTGCAAATAAAAGGCGTCTGCTATGCAAATGTGCAATCTGATGCCTGAGAATTAGGCGGCGCGCGATTTTTAAGCGGGCCAACCATTAACGCTTTCGCAACCTTTGCGGCAGTCTGCCGCCGCGGCAAAAAGAAAACGCCCGCTGCAAGGGCAGCAGGCGTTTTGGGAAGGCAATCTGCTTGGGAGGAGCAGCGATTACCTGGACTTAGCGAGCGGCAGCTTCGCGAGCAACGCGATGAATGTCCGAGCGATCAATGCCCAGGTCATGCAATTCGCGGTTGGTCATACGGCCGAGTTCAGTAACGGTCTGACGATACTTGCGCCAGTTATTGAAAGAGCGAGTGAAGTTCATGTTAGTCCCCTTTCTTAGGGTTTGATCCTGCCAGCAGCCAACCTTTCGGCGCTGACTTCTATTTGATGACTGGAATATATGTTGCGGCGCGAAAAACGAACAGAGCCAAGATTTCAAGTCACCTATGCATGATTCGCAAAGCTCTGGCCTGTATTTGCACCTTTCAGCCATTTTCTGGTCAATGAATAGGCAGAATGATTTTTCGCAGCCTCGTCGTTTGATAGATGGATCTTTGGCCGACCGCCACGCTCGCGTTCGGCCTTTTCTTCAATAAGCGCCTTTCCTAGCGCGCATCGACGAACGATAGCTCGCGCAGGCTCCAAAGTTGTACTGCGGCACCATGATGCGGCTTAACAATTGTTTCACCTTCATGTCCGCGAAAGCCCCGAAAGGCAGGGTGCTAAACGTTTAACCGTCCATTAAGCAAAACGCCCACCGGGGGAGGATCCGGTGGGCGTCATGATGGTGACTGGCAACTGGGAGGAGGAGTGTTGCCAGTCTATCGCAGGGCGCTGGGAGGAGGAGTGCGCTTCTGCGAATCTCGTCACGGATATATCATCCGCGGGCATCCGGAAAACCGCCCGGGACGCCATCCCCGTGCTTCGATATGCAGGTAAATAGTATGACTTTTGATTGTTTTGCAGTGCAATATAATCATGAGGGCTATGCGATTCATGCATGCCTAACCTGCAATGATCATATATTAGCAATGGCGCGGTTAGCGTTTGGTTAATGGCTGGTCCAATTTAGACCGGTGAGGAATCTGCATATTTCAAAAGCCGGCGTTTCCGATCGCCAATCATGCGCTATAAATGCGTGAGCCGAAGACGGTGGATCGTTGCGGGGTTGGGCATGTATCGCGGCAGGTTGGAGCGGGACCTCTTGTTCTGGGTGGAGAAAGGGCTTCTGCAGGAAAACACGGCGGAGACGCTGCTGGCCGAATATGATGCGCGTCCTGCAAGTTTCAGCCTCGGGCGCGTGCTGATGGGGCTATCAGCCGTGCTGCTCGGCGCTGCCGTCTTGCTGCTTGTCGCTTCAAACTGGGAGTACATTCCACGCCTTGTCCGCGTCGCCCTTATGCTGGCGCTGATCTGGTCAGTCCATGTCGGTGCTGCACTTCTTCTTATGCGCGGTGCGCTCGCCACTGCCAACGGTCTGCTCATTATCGGTACGTTGAGCTTCGGCGGCGCCATTTCCCTTATCGGCCAAATGTATCATCTTTCGGGCGACGAACAGACGGTCATGTATCTCTGGTTTGCCGTGGCGACCGTTTCAGCGATCCTGTTCCGCTCGGCTGCGGTGACGGTTGTCGCCGGCTTCCTCTCATGGGCCTCCTTTGCAGTCTATCTCCAGAATTACGATACGCGCTGGTATGGTTTTGGCCCCTATGCGCCGCTGGTGATGGCCGCCGTCGTGATCGGGCTTGTACGCTATACCGGCGCCGACAGGGCGCGCCATCTCGCTTATCTGCTGGTAGTCGGCTGGCTCGCCTGGCTTTATGTGGCGACTGACGAGGTTTCCGTTGCGATCACTTTCGCGGCTCTCGGCATGATGGCCTTCCTGCTGACCGCCTTGCCCCTCCGCCCGATTTCAACACTGGTGCGAACGGCGGGTGCTGCGCCGGCGTTCTATAGCTTTCTTGTCGCCATCATGGGATTGTTACTGCTGCATGCTGAAATGGACGAGGGCGGTCGTATGGTCGTGATCGGTCTGCTGACGCTTGCTGCCGCTGTGGTGGCGATCGTCGTGCATGGCCGAAACAATGGGGCGGTCCGCTACCTGGCATACGGCGCCTTTGCCGGCGAGATGCTCTATCTGGCCTCAGTGACGGTCGGCACGATCCTTGGCACGTCCAGCCTCTTCCTATGCTCGGGCCTTGTGGTCGCGGCCGTCGCCTGGGTCGTCATACGCCTTGAAAAACGCTTTGCAGCGGGCCGCGTGGAGGAACGCGCATGAGTGTTGCGTTGGCAAGACCGCAAGGTGGTCGCTTTTATATTGTCGCCGCGATCATCGTCGCCGGCTTGCAGACACTTATCCTTGGTTACAGCATCCAGAGCCGCGCGTCGATTTTGGCAAATGGTACCGAGGTGCAGCTCAAGACGGCGCCGGTCGATCCGCGCGATTTCCTGCGCGGCGATTATGTGGTGCTGAACTACGACATATCTTCTGTGCCGGTTTCGACAGTGACAGGCGGCATTCCGGCGGAGGCCGGCGAGCAGACCCTTTGGGTTCGCCTCAAACGCCAGCCAGACGGCTTCTGGAGTATTGTCGAATCGTCGTTCGAGGAATTGCCGGCGGTTGCGGATACGGTCGTTCTGCGCAGCCTGCCTTTCTACAGCTACGGTCCCAACAACGGTGAAACCATACGCGTCGAATACGGAATCGAGCGCTATTATGTCCCGGAGGGCGAGGGCAAGCCGCTGGAGGAGGCCCGCAATGATGGTACCGTTTCGATCGCCGTCAAGGTTTCACCCTCAGGTGCCGCGCAGATCCGCAGCCTGATGGTGGACGGCAAGCCGGCCTATGAGGAACCGCTCTACTGAGAGGCAAGGCAGGTGATGGGAGGGCCCCGCTTTGGCCCGCAAATCCCTGTCATTTACCGTTCATTTTTCCTTTGCCTGTTCTAAATCGGGTGATATAGAGACGCCGCGCTCCGGAAGGCCTCATGCGCAGGCATATGCATGCGGTTTTGGGAACGCGGGTATGGTGAAATTGGTAGACACGCCAGATTTAGGTTCTGGTGCCGCAAGGCGTGGGAGTTCAAGTCTCTCTACCCGCACCAGACTGCCTTGCAGGGCGGGAGGACTGGAACTTAGTTGTCCCTGATACCCGGAAGCGAGTGCGGTTCCGTCTCGGACGGAACGAAGAGGAATTGAGAAAAAGCCACGCGCGGCAGTTGGCCGGCGTCGTGCTCACGGAAACGAACGGCGTCTGGGCACGGCCGCCACGGAAATGAAGGTAGGAAGACATGCAGGTTATCGAAACGCTCGCTGAAGGGCTGAAGCGCGAAATCAAGGTCGTTATCCCGGCCAAAGACATGGAAAGCAAGCTGAACGAACGCCTTGCCGACGTAAAGGACAAGGTTCGCATCAACGGCTTCCGTCCAGGCAAGGTTCCGCCCGCTCACCTCAAGAAGGTCTATGGCAAGTCCATCATGGCCGATCTCGTCAACGAGATCGTTCGCGACCAGCCGACCCAGATCCTGTCCAGCCGTGGCGAAAAGTCTGCTACGCAGCCGGAAATCAACATGACGGAAGACAAGGACGAGGCGGAAAAGATCCTCGCCGCCCAGCAGGATTTCGAATTCACGCTGTCCTACGAAGTTCTCCCGCCGATCGAACTGAAGTCCAACAAGGGCATCAAGGTCACGCGCGAAGTCGTCGATATCTCCGACGACGAAGTCAACGAGCAGGTTCTGAAGGTCGCTGAAAGCGCCCGCGACTACGCCGAGAAGAAGGGCAAGGCTGCCAACGGCGACCGCGTCAAGATGGACTATGTCGGCAAGGTTGACGGCGTTGCCTTCGACGGCGGCACCGATCAGGACGCTGAACTGGTTCTCGGTTCCGGCCGTTTCATCCCGGGCTTCGAAGACCAGCTCGTCGGCGTCAAGGCCGGCGACGAGAAGACCATCACCGTGACCTTCCCAGCCGACTATCCGGCGAAGAACCTCGCCGGCAAGGAAGCCACCTTCGACGTCACCGTCAAGGAAGTTGCCGCTCCGACTAACGTCGAGATCAACGACGAACTTGCCAAGAAGCTCGGCCTCGAATCTGCCGATCGTCTGAAGGAAATCGTCCGCGGTCAGATCGAATCCCAATACGGTTCGCTGACGCGCCAGAAGCTGAAGCGCCAGATCCTCGACCAGCTCGACGAGATGTACAAGTTCGATACCCCGTCCAAGCTCGTCGAAGCCGAATATAACGGCATCTGGAACCAGGTCAGCAACGACCTCGCCCAGTCCGGCAAGACCTTCGAAGATGAAGACACGACCGAAGAACAGGCACGCGAAGAATACCAGAAGCTCGCCGAGCGCCGCGTTCGCCTCGGCCTCGTTCTCTCCGAAATCGGCGAAAAGGCCGGCGTCGAAGTGTCCGAGGACGAAATGCAGCGCGCGATTTATGAGCAACTGCGCCAGTACCCGGGCCAAGAAAAGCAGATCCTCGAGTTCTTCCGCAGCCAGCCGGGTGCCGCCGCTTCGATCCGCGCTCCGATCTTCGAAGAAAAGGTCATCGATCACCTGCTGACCGAAATCGACGTCACCGACAAGAAGGTAACGAAGGAGGAACTGCTCGCCGACGAGGAAGGCGAGTCTTCCGAAAAGGCCGGCACCAAGAAGGCTGCTCCGAAGAAGAAGCCTGCTGCCAAGACCGAAGCTTCAGCAGACGCCGCTGAAGGCGAAGAAGCTGCACCGAAGAAGAAGGCCGCTCCGAAGAAGAAGGCTTCCGAAGACAGCGCCGAATAATCGGCCTTCAGGATTGAATAAAAAGCCCTGTCGCTCGCGACAGGGCTTTTTTGTTGACCCTTTGAAATCAGACCGGCGATCTGCCGGTCAGATGGCTTTGCGGGCGTGAGTCAGTTCGGCAACTTTCTTGATATGGCTGACGGCAGCAGTACCGCCGGCGGTCTTGGTGAAGAGGTCGAGAACATCCTCATCATCGTCACCAACCGGCGTCAGGGCCTTGTCCATGTAGGACTTGGCATCGGCTTTGCGCGCAATCAAGAAGGCCGAAACGCTGAGATTGATGATCGTGCCGACAAGCGAGATGTGCTTGCGAATGGTGTCGAAGGCAAAACGTGGCCAGAACAGCAGCGGATGCTCGCTCTTCAGGCCAGGGCGCCGCTCCGAGGGATGCTTCAGGCGCAGAAGGCCGCTCTGCAACGGATGAACGTTTTCAAGCGGCACGGTGGTCGCAAACGAGACCAGAACCTTGACGAGACTGCTCAGCTTGATGCCGGTTGCCGCGCCGCGGCGCAGCAGTGTCTTCATATGCTCAGGCGAATAGTAGAGCGACCAGGCCTCTTGGTAGATACTCTCCCATTCATGCTTGCTCATCTTCGGATGCGCGGTGCAGACATGTTCGACGTCGTAGATATTGAGATCGGCATCCATCTCGACCCCCTTCCTCCAGAGAACCTGATGGTCCTCGGAGCCGGGAAGGGGCGTCAGAACGAAGAACTCGATGACGTCGAGCGGCAGCTCTTCCTGAATGATCTTGATATCGCGGCGGATCGATTCCGGTGTGTCGGACGGGAAACCGAGAATGTAACCGGCCAGCGTCATGATGCCCTGCGCTTTCCAGGCCAGCAGCATCTTGCGGTACTCGGTGATCTTGTTCTGGTTCTTCTTGGCAGCGGTCAGATTGTCCGGATTGACGTTTTCGAGGCCGATGAACACACGCGTGACGCCGGCTCGTTTCGATTTTTCAATGAAATTCGGGATTTTGTGGCAAAGCGTATCGACCTGGATCATCAGGCCGAGCGGAATACCGTCCTTTTCCCGGAGCTCGATCAGCCGGTCGAAGATCGCTTCCCAATCCTTGTTCCGGGCGAAATTATCGTCGGTGATGAAGAATTTATGGATGCCTTGTGCCCAGTTCATGCGCACCAGCTTCTCGACATCGTCGGCTGAGCGGAAGCGGGATTTGCGGCCCTGCACATTGATGATCGTGCAGAATGAGCACTGATAGGGACAACCGCGGCCTGCGTCGAAACTCGTGCTGAGGCCGAGCGTGCGCTGAATATTGTCCTTCGGCAAGAAGGGCACCGGCGTGCCGCCTATCCCCGGAAGATCGTTCATGAAATTATAGAGCGGTTTCAATTCACCGGCGGCCGCATCGCGCAGCACCAGTTCCAGCCGTCCCTCGGCTTCACCGGCAAACATCGAAACGCCCATCTTGCGGCATTCCTCGAGGCCGATCGCGTCGCCGTCGAGCATCGACAGGCAGCCCGAGATATGAAAACCACCCATCGAGACGGGCAATCCGGCATCTCGGAACGGGCGGGCAATATCGAGCGCGCGGGGGTACTGGTTGGACTGAACGCCGACGAGGGCGACCATCCCGAAGTCACCATGGCGCTTGAACTGCGAGAGCAGCGCTGCAAAATCGATGCGAGTATTGGTCTCGTCGATAACGGTGATGTCGATCGCAGTATCGGCGCCGAGGATTTGCCGCTCGGCACAATCGGCGGCAATCCCGTAGATGGCTGCCAGTGAATTGGAGGGAATCATCGCCCGCCACCAGCGGATCACATAGCCGTCATCGTCATAGTGCGATGGTTTTATCAGGATGAGCTGAAACCGCTTGCGAGCAGCCGCTGAAATATCGGACAAATATCCATCTTTCGTTATGGTCTGCGTACCGGGGCACTGCAGACCGGTCTAAGACATCGATCTCATGCTGTTGAAAGCGTGCACCCTACTTGGGAAGGCGATAAGGAAAACGCAATAGAACGAAACCGGATGCAGCCCGGCCGGAGCTTACCAATATCTTTTGACATAGGATATAGGTAGTTGACGCAGGGGGTACTCAACCGCCGGCAACACGCCGAGGGACTTGTTGCTTTCACATAAGCATTCAATATCAACAACTAAGTGTTTGAAAGCCGAAAGGAGAGGGGGCAATCCCCTCTCTTACTCAGAGTTCCGACTTTATGTCGCCCATGCGGTTCCATGCATCGAGGCCGGCTATCTTGTAGGCTTCGGCAAGCGTCGGATAGTTGAACGTATTCTCGACGAAATATTCGACGGTACCCTTGAGGTTAAGCACGGCCTGGCCGATGTGGACGAGCTCGGTTGCACCTTCGCCGACGATGTGCACGCCGAGAAGGCGGCGTGTCTTCAGCGAGAAGATCAGTTTCAGGAGACCGGTATCCAGGCCCATGATGTGACCGCGCGAGGTTTCGCGAAAACGGGCAATACCGCATTCATAGGGAATGCCGCGCTCCTTCATTTCCTCTTCCGTCAGTCCGCAGGTCGAAATTTCTGGCACGGCATAGATGCCGTAGGGGAAGTATTTCTGCGGCTCTTTGGCGACAGCGCCGATTGCGACGCGCGCGGCAATGCGGCCCTGTTCCATCGAGGTCGAGGCAAGGCTCGGGAAGCCGACGACGTCGCCGGCGGCATAGATATTGGGAACGGAGGTCTGGAAGGTTTCGGGATTGACCTTCAGTCGGCCTCGGCTGTCGGGTTCGATGCCGACTGCCTGCAAGTTCAGCATATCGGTGGCGCCCATTCGGCCGGCGGCGAAGAGCACCATGTCGGTCACTAAATGGCGGCCATTGTCGAGCGTCAACTGCACCTTGCCGCTATCAAGCCGTTCGACCTTCTCGGCCTTTGTGCCAAGCAGCAGCTTCATGTTGCGGTCGCGCAGCTGATAGGTGAAATCCTCGACGATTTCCTTGTCGATGAAGTCGAGCATGGTCGACTTCGGATCGATCACGGTCACGGCCGTATCGAGTGCGGAAAAGATCGTTGCATATTCGATGCCGATGACGCCGGCGCCGATGACCACCATCGTGCGGGGCAGTTCTTCGATATCGAGCAACTCGTCGCTGTCGAGCACGGTCTTGTTGTCGAAGGGCATGTAATCCGGCCGGAAGGGCTTGGTACCGACAGCAAGAAGAATGCTGACGCCGGTTACCGTCATCGTCTCGCCGTCATCCTTGATCACTTGCAGCGTATTGGCATCGACGAAACTTGCCTTGCCTCGGATGTGCTGGACGCGGTTCCGGGCGAACTGATGCTCCAGCACTTCGACTTCATGATTGAGCGTTATCAGCAGGCGGCGGCGCAGGTCTTCGGCGCTGATTTCCTGCTTCACGCGGTAGCTGCGTCCGTAGAAGCCACGTTCACGCCAGCCGGAAAGATTGAGTGCGGTTTCGCGCAGCGTCTTCGAAGGGATCGTGCCGGTATGGACGGACACACCGCCGACGCGTTTTCCTGCCTCGATAACCAGCACTTTCTTGCCGAGCTTTGCAGCCTGGATTGCGCCGCGGCGCCCTGCCGGGCCGCTGCCCACTACCACGAGATCGTACTGGAACATCCTTTAGCCCCGAGCTGGAATTGGAATCATATTGCGACGCGAAATGTCGCGCGTTCATCGGTAGCCGGTCAATGTTACAGTTTGTATTCCGATGAAGTTTTACGAGTTCGAAAAGCCAAATAGTGGCTCAAGTCTTTCGAAGGTCTCGTCCATTGCATAGGCGCCGATAAAGAACAGCGACAGATGGCCGTAGGTCAGCGAAATCTGCGATTCTGCGGCCATCTCGCCCTCTTTGGCAACGCCGGCGACGTAAATGGCGGAAGCGAGCCCCGTCCGGTCGGCGCCGGCTTTGCAATGGATGAGCAGCGGCTTCGGCGCTGCCGCCATGATCGCCATCAGCTGCCGACCTTCGTCGATGGAGAGTTCCTTGGTCGCCGACATGCGGAAATCGATATGCTGGACATTGAGGCCCTTCGCCGCCGCGACCTCGTTGTCGTACCAAGCCGCACCGGTATCGTCGCCACGCAGGTTCAGCACAGACTTGATGCCATACTCCTTGACGAGTTCGCCGAGCTTTGCGGGAGAGGGCTGGGCGGACCGGTAGACCTCGCCCTCGACGACAGCGTGTACGTTCGTTGAGAGCTGCAGATATCCAAGATAGGCGCCCGTCACCACAAGCAGCAGAAGCGTCAGCCGTATCAACGCTCGGAGGGTTGGCGGCCTGTATAAACGACCCGGAGAAGAGCCCATTATTTGTCCCGTACGATTGCCTGCTATTCAGCTTCGAGAACGCAAAAAATGGCTTTTTCAAGCCTTAGCCGGATTTCTTATATCAGACTTGGGCCGCCGAGGCTCCCTCATCTGCCGTCGTCGCCAAAAATGAGAGTCGACATACACGTTGAGGGGGAATAATACGTCGTAGATCTGCAACGATTGAGAGCTACTTTCACAAGGCATTCCTTGGGGGGGAACAAGTGGCGGCCATGTCGCGCAATCTGCAGGAGGCGGTCCGCAAAGCGGAATGGCGCGCACGCAATCTCGGCGGTGATCTTGCCATTCTAGCGGCCTCGGTTCGTTCTGCTCCGCCCAATGCTGTGGCCAGCGACGACGAGAAACACCAGCGCCGTGATTTCCTCGATGCCCTCTATGGCTCCGCCGGCGATGCCGAGAAGGCCTATGAACGCATCATCGTCGGCAACGAACTGCAGGACGCGAGCTATCTCGTGCGCGGCGCCATCGCAGCGCGCGCCGTCTTGCGCATCGTGCTCCGCGGACCGAGCGGTGCCCCGATCGGTTACGGCACCGGTTTCCTCATCGGCGATGGCGTGCTGCTTACCAATCATCATGTGATCGAGGGGCAGGAAACAGCCCGCAATGCAGAGGCAGAAGCGTTTTACGAGCGGTCGGCGATGGGCGACGACCTTACGCCGTGGCGCTTCAGGTTGCAGCCTGAGGTCCTGTTCTATACATCCGAAGCTCTCGATTTCACCCTGGTCGCAGTGTCCGAGCGCGACCGCAGCGGTGCCTTTTCCCGTTCCGCACTCGGATGGCTGCCGCTGCTCGGCCAGCCTGGCAAGGCGCTTGAGGGCGAATGGCTGACCATAATCCAGCACCCGGAGGGCGAGCGCAAACAGATCTGCGTCCGTGAGAACCAGCTGATCAAGCGCGACACGGATGTACTTTGGTACTCGACCGATACGCTCGGCGGCTCGTCCGGATCGCCGGTCTTCAACAACGACTGGCTGGTTGTGGCGCTGCATCACGCCGGTCAGCCCGAAACGCGCAACGGTAAATGGCAGACGGTCGATGCCCGGGATTATAACCCGGCGACCGACGGCGAGGATCGCATCAAATGGATCGCCAACGAAGGCATTCGGGCCTCTCGTATCGTCGAGACGCTGCGCGCGGATCCGAAGATTGCCACCCATCGCCTCGTCGCCCCCATCGTCGCTACCGAAGTGCAGGACGTCGACGTGCGCCTGCCGGTGCGCTTTACAGCGGGGCAGGTGCTTCCCAACCTGCTTGCCCCCGATGCGCCGGGCATGCCGACAGTGCCGCCATTGACAGCAATGGTTACAGCATCTGCGTCCTCCGGTGGCGGCCCACTTGCCGCCGCCGTCGCCATGCCAAGACAATTTCATCCGAACCAGCATCAGTCAGATCCCGGGGAGACCAGCATGGCCAAGCATCTCACGCTCAATCTGCTCGTCGATGACGACGGCACCGTTTCCCTCCTTCAGGGCGGAGCCACGGAGGCGGCGCTCCTGTCAGGCGAAAGCGCTGCCGCCAAGGTGAAAAAGAACGTGATCGACGCTCCCGTCAATCCTCAGGACGATTGGGCTAAGGCCAAGGGATATCGTCCGGATTTTCTGGGTACCGGCGATCTGAGGGTGAATTTGCCGAAGGTGAGCCAGACCCAGCTGATCGCACCGTTGCGCAACGCCTATGGCGAGACGTTCAGCGATGCTGAGCGTGCTGCTGGCGTCCTCAATTATGACGGCTACAGCGTGGTCATGAACAAGGAGCGCCGTTTCGCCATCTTCTCGGCCGCCAATGTCAGCTGGAACATGCGGCCCGGGATCACCGGACGCACGGACCAGTGGCTCTATGACGATCGTATTGACCGCGCCCACCAGATCGACAACAGCTACTATCGCAGCAACAAGTTTGACCGCGGCCACCTTACGCGCCGCGAGGACATGGAATGGGGTGACAATCCGATTGAGGCGGTACGCCGCGCGAACGGCACCTGCACCTGGACCAACTGCACGCCCCAGCACTCGATCTTCAATCAGGACAAGAGCCCCGATCCGGCTGTTCATCTCTGGCAGGGCTTGGAGCGCTACATTCTAGAGGAGCGGGTCGAGCAGGGGCAGTTCAGTGCGCAGGTGATTACCGGTCCTGTCTTCGGAGTCGGCGATCCCGTCTATCGCGACATTGCCTATCCGCTCGAATTCTGGAAGGTGGTCGTGGCGATCGCACAGGGAGGAACGCTCTTCGCGACGGCCTATGTGCTGAGCCAGAAGGCGGTGATCGACCAATTCGGGCTTGAGGTGGCGCCTGTCGAACCTTTTGGCGCCTACGCTACCTACCAGCGACCGATTTCTGCGATCGAAGATCTGGCCGGATTGCAGTTCACCTATGGCAACGACAAGCCGCTTCGTGACCTCGATCCGCTGGCGACCGCCCGAGGTCGCACACAGAGCGGCCGCCGGCGGGTTGCCACGACGGAGGCCTTCGGTTCGTCTGGGGACGATGCGCTGACCAGGTTCGAGGACATCGTTCTGTTCTGACGGATGACCGCTCCTTGCCAGGGGATCGCAATCCGGTCCCGAACACATCGGATAGAGCGGTTAGTGTAGCCGGGATGCCAATCAGATCAGACGCAGCCCTTTGAGGCTCGCCTGTCCGTCTTTGCCGATGATGATGTGGTCATGAATCGCAATGCCGAGTGGCTTTGCTGCCTCGATGATCATCTTTGTCATGTCGATATCGGCGCGCGACGGCGTCGGGTCACCCGATGGATGATTGTGCACCAGAATCAACGCCGTTGCCGAAAGTTCCAGCGCCCGCTTCACTACCTCGCGTGGGTAGACGGGTGTGTGATCGACTGTTCCACGCCCCTGCACCTCGTCAGCAATCAGCACGTTGCGCTTGTCGAGGAAGAGAATACGAAACTGCTCGCGCGTCTCATGCGCCATGGCGGCGTGGCAATATTGGATAACCGACGACCAGGAGGGAAGCACCTGCTTGTTCCTGAGCTCACTCTTCAATGTACGGTGAGAAATTGCCGATATCAGTTTCAGGTCGAGCGCCACTGCCTCCCCGACGCCCTTTACTTCCCGCAGCAGCGCCGTCGGTGCGCCGAACACGCCCGATAGCGACCCGAAGCGCTCGATCAGTGCCTTGGCAATCGGTTTCGTATCGCGGCGCGGGATCAGTCGGAAAAGCAGAAGTTCCAGAATTTCGTAATCGGCAAGCGCCGTATCGCCTTGTTCGCGAAAGCGATCGCGCAACCTCTCGCGGTGGCCGTGATAATGCTCTTCCTTCGCAGGTTGCGCGGGCAGAGCGCTCTTTTTGCCAGTGGCTGACTGTACGAAAAACGTGCGTTCGTCGATGATAACGTCATCATCCACGCCGAAAGGCAATTCGTCGCCGGTCTGTGGAACGGGACCTCTCGCCATTGATGATGTCACCCGTTGAGCGGCGGCAGGCCCGGTCGGTCGAGGCCGGCGGGCGAAAGGGTGAAGATCTCGCAGCCGTTGGCGGTGACACCGACCGTGTGTTCGTACTGTGCCGAGAGCGAGCGGTCGCGCGTTACGGCCGTCCAGCCATCCGCCAGCACTTTCACATGCGGGCGTCCGAGATTGATCATCGGCTCGATGGTGAAGATCATGCCTTCGCGCATTTCCGGCCCTTCATTAGCCCGGCCGTAATGCAGGATATTCGGCGAATCGTGGAAGAGGCGGCCGACACCATGGCCGCAGAAGTCGCGCACGACAGAGCAGCGCTCGGCTTCCGCATAGGTCTGGATCGCTTCGCCGATCGCGCCGGTACGTGCGCCGGGGTGGACGGCAGCAATGCCGCGCATCAGCGATTCGTAGGTCACTTCCAGCAGCCGTTCGGCAGCACGCTTGATCTGGCCGACCGGATACATCCGGCTCGAATCCCCATGCCAGCCGTCGACGACGAAGGTCACATCGATATTGACGATATCCCCCTCGCGCAGCGGTTTGTCATCGGGAATGCCGTGGCAGACCACATGGTTGATCGAGGTACACGTCGACTTTGTATAGCCCCGATAGTTCAGCGTCGCCGGATAGGCGCCATGATCCATGCCGAATTCGAAAACGAAGCGATCGATTTCGCTGGTCGCGAGGCCGGGCTCGACGACATCGGCAAGCGCATCAAGGCAGCGCGCCGTCAGCTGGCACGCATTGCGCATCCCCTCGAATGCTTCAGGACCATAAAGCCTGATGGCGCCGGTATTTTTCGGCGGCGCGGTTGCAGCTTCGATATAATTCACCATTGCAAGGCCTTAGCAGAAATTGTCGTCTCTTTTCATAATGCAGCTATGCCGGGTTCGTCCATCGCGATCAACCGCATGGGCAAGATTTCTCGGACGCGTTGTACCGGGTGAAGAAATGCCGCCGGGCCGCCCACCAGCGTCAGCAGAGTAGTGGACTATCAATATCCACAGTCTTCTCAATTAGATAGGATTGAAGGCGGAAAATTCCACTGTTACTCACCGATTGGTGACAGACCGGGGTTGACCGAATGCTGAATGAAACTGCCGTGGCCGTGCTCGAACAGTCGAGTGCCACCGAGCCTGAAAAGCGTATCCGTGACAGAAGCGCCACTGAGCGCGCCATCCTGAAGGCGGCCAAGAACCTGTTGGCCGAAGAGGGTTTCCAGAATTTCGGCATTAATGCCGTCGCCCGCCGGGCCGGCTGCGACAAGCAGCTCATCTATCGGTATTATGGCGGTCTCGACGGTCTCGTCGAGGCGATCGGCACCGATCTTGGCAACTGGGTCAAGGACCGCATCCCCGAGGATGCCGGTGGCATGTTCCTCTTGACCTACGGCGACCTGATGGAACGGCTGGCGCTGCTTTTCCTGGAAGCGCTACGCGACGATCCGCTGATGCGCCGGGTTGTTGCCTGGGAAGTTTCCGAAAATACCGAGCAGGTGAAGCGTCTTTCAGAAGCGCGTTCGAAGTCTCTCGGCCAATGGCTCGACCGCATGCGTGGGTCGCTGACGCCGCCGAAGGGAATCGATGTCGCGGCGGTCAATGCGCTGATCTTCGCATCTATCCAGCATCTCGTGCTTGCCGCTGCAGCCGGTGGCCAATGTGCAGGTCTGGTGCTGAAGAACAACAAGGACTGGGAAAAGGCAGCGATCGCGCTGAAGCGGCTAGTGCGCGGCGTCTACGGCTAAATCATCCACAGGCGACGTTCGGGTGTTAACCTTAACAATTGGTTTACGTTGCGTGACGCCGGTTAACTCGCCAGTGTGATCCACATTAGAAATGTAACGAGTGTGGATCCGAGTTCAGTCATGGGAACCAGAGCAGCCAGAGCCGCGGTGCTTGTCGCGGCGATGATGTTTTTCGCCGTTTTGGCACTGGATATTGCCGTGCCCACGCTCGTGCTCTGCATCATGGCGTCGTCCGTCTGGCTCGTGTCTTTTGATACGCCGGTCCTGCGTAAGCGCGAAGGAGAAGCCGCATGAAGTGGTTTCTGATCTTCTGGGCCGGTCCGATTGTCTTCCTGGCGGGATGGTACTGGCTTTCCTATTATGATCTGAACTTCGGCATCTTCATGCTGACCCGGCAGGTTCACGACCTGACCTTCCAGATTTACGGCAAGGTGCTCGGCCTGCCGCCTCAGGAAATCCCGCCGCTTGTCGCGCGCGCCATTGCCGTCGACAGCCTTGTCGTCTTCGCCATCATGGGCTTCCGCAAGCGCCATCAGATTTCGGCATGGTGGAAGGCGCGTCACGCTTCTGTGTCGTCAACCGATCTGGCGAGCAAGGAAAGCCTGTCAAGCACTCCCTGAAGAATGAAGCTCGCCGCTGCCGAATCGATGCGTTCTGCGCGTTTTGCCCGCGAAACATCCATCTCCAGCAGAGCCCGTTCGGCTGCGACCGTCGATAGCCGCTCATCCCAATAGATAAAAGGAAGAGCGGTCTTCTGCTCCATGTTGCGCACGAAGGCGCGTGTGGCCTGTACGCGTGGCCCTGCCGATCCATCCATATTCATCGGCAAACCGATCACGAAGGCCGCTACCTTTTCTTTCGTGGCGAAGGCCAGCAGGGTCTCGGCATCGATGGTGAATTTCTCGCGCCTGATCACCGGACGCGGCGTCGCGAAGCGGCGTCCGAGATCGGACATGGCGAGCCCGATCGTCTTCGTGCCAAGATCAAGGCCGGCAATTGCCTGTCCGGGCGCGAGCGTTCCGGCCAGTTCTTCGATCGTCAGCACCGTCATTGCCGTGTTATCCCGTCAAGAGAAATTGAAGCTTCCGCCGCTTTTCTTTGCAGCCATATCGGCTATTTCCTAGAGCAATTCCAGGAAAAGTGCGAAACGGTTTTCCGGTCACAATTGCCCAACGCTTTCCTGGCCTCCGACATCGCCTTTGCATCACGTAATAAAGGAGACTTTTCATGAAGATCACCTGGCTCGGCCATTCTGCTTTCCGCATCGAAACGAAAGCCGCCAAAATTCTGATCGATCCTTTCCTGACCTATAATTCTGCCTTTGCTGGTCAGGACATCAAGGACGTGACCAACGGCATCACCCACATCCTGCTGACGCACGGTCATGGCGATCATGTCGGTGATACGGTGCAGATCGCCAAGGACACCGGCGCCGTCGTTCTCGCCAATGCCGATCTCGCTTCCTGGCTCGGCACCAAGGGCGTGGAAAAGCTCGAAATGGGCAATACCGGAGGCACCGTCTCGCTCGGCAGCTTCACTGCGACCTTCACCAATGCACTGCATTCCTCCGCCCAGACCACGGAAGACGGCGTTTCCCATTCGCTCGGCAGCGCGAACGGCCTGATGCTGCATTTCGACGACGAGCCGAGCCTTTTCCATATGGGCGACACGGATATCTTCTCCGATATGGCACTGATCAACGAGCTGCATCAGCCGGATATCGGCATCGTGCCGATCGGCGACCGCTTCACCATGGGCGGTGCAGTGGCGGCTCTCGCTTGCCAGCGCTACTTCAACTTCAAGACGGCCATTCCCTGCCACTACGGCACCTTCCCGATCATCGACCAGACGCCGGAAAAATTCGTTGCCGGCATGGAAGCGTCGAAGACCGACGTGAAGGCGCCCAAGCCTGGCGAAAGCCTGTCGCTTTGATGCATAAGCGCTAAAATCCCGGTAAGTTTGAGGGCGGGAATTCTGCATTGCCGAAAAGGCAAACCCGTTGCACAGGACGGACATGGTCTTTATAGCGATAGGAAAATTCCTATCCGGAGAATGCCATGTCCGTCGACCTCGCCACCGTTAAGCGCGTTGCGCGCCTTGCCCGTATTGCCGTCTCGGAAGAAGAGGCAAATCGCATGGTTGGCGAATTGAATGGTATTCTCGGCTTCGTCGAGCAGCTTTCCGAGGTGAATATCGAGGGCGTCGAGGCGATGACCTCGGTAACGCCCATGGACATGAAGAAGCGCGCCGATGTCGTCGATGACGGCAACAAGGCAGCCGATATCGTTGCCAATGCCCCGGTGAGCGACCACAATTTCTTCCTGGTGCCGAAAGTCGTCGAATAAGGCTTTGACCGCCTCTTTCCGACACTGTTGCCATTTCCAGATTTGAAGCGAAAACACGATGAGCGAACTTACCAGCCTGACCATTGCCGAAGCCCGCCATAAGCTGCGCGCCAAGGAGATCACCGCGACAGAGCTGACCGAAGCCTACATTTCGGCGGTCGACGCGGCTAATGGCCATCTCAACGCCTATATCAAGGTCACGCCGGATCTCGCCCGTGTCATGGCGAAGAACTCCGACGAGCGCATTGCAGCCGGCAAGGCAGGCGATCTTGAAGGCATTCCACTGGGCATCAAGGACCTGTTTGCAACCGTCGGCGTGCACACCCAGGCCTGCAGCCATATTCTCGACGGTTTCGAGCCGCGATATGAATCGACGGTTACCCAGAACCTCTGGGACGACGGCGCAGTGATGCTCGGCAAGCTGAACATGGACGAGTTCGCGATGGGCTCTTCCAATGAGACCTCACACTACGGCGCCGTCATCAACCCCTGGCGTGCCGCAGGTTCCAACCAGCAACTCGTTCCCGGCGGTTCGTCCGGCGGTTCGGCTGCAGCCGTTGCCGCCCATCTCTGCGCCGGTGCGACCGCCACCGATACTGGTGGCTCGATCCGCCAGCCGGCCGCCTTCACCGGCACGGTCGGCATCAAGCCGACCTACGGCCGCTGCTCGCGCTGGGGCACGGTTGCCTTCGCTTCCTCGCTCGATCAGGCCGGTCCGATCGCTCGCGACGTTCGCGACGCCGCGATCCTCTTGAAGTCGATGGCAAGCGTCGACGCCAAGGATACGACCTCGGTCGATCTGCCGGTTCCGGATTATGAAGCTGCCATCGGCCAGTCGCTGAAGGGCATGAAGATCGGCATTCCGAACGAATACCGCGTCGATGGCATGCCGGATGAGATCGAAGCCATCTGGCAGCAGGGCATCGCCTGGCTGAAGGATGCGGGCGCAGAAATCGTCAATATATCGCTGCCGCACACGAAGTATGCGCTGCCGGCCTATTACATCGTGGCGCCCGCAGAAGCCTCCTCGAACCTCGCCCGCTATGACGGTGTGCGCTACGGACTGCGCGTCGACGGTAAGGACATCGTCGACATGTACGAGAAGACGCGTGCCGCCGGCTTCGGCAAGGAAGTCAAGCGCCGTATCATGATCGGCACCTATGTTCTGTCCGCCGGTTACTACGACGCCTATTACCTGCGCGCCCAGAAGGTTCGCACGCTGATCAAACGCGACTTCGAACTCGCCTTCGATGCCGGCGTCGACGCTATCCTGACGCCCGCCACACCGTCCTCGGCCTTCGGCGTAGCCGACGAGAACCTCGCTGCCGATCCAGTAAAGATGTATCTGAACGACATCTTCACGGTGACGGTCAACATGGCCGGCCTGCCGGGCATTGCCGTTCCCGCCGGCCTCGACCATAAGGGCTTGCCGCTCGGCCTGCAGCTCATCGGCAAGGCTTTCGACGAAGAAACCCTCTTCAAGACTGCCCACGTCATCGAACAGGCCGCGGGCAAATTCTCGCCGGCCAAGTGGTGGTAACAAGCCTAAGATCCGAAGATTGCCGACGCTGACCACAGGATGGTCGGCGTTGTCGGTTCTGCCGGTAAGGCGTCATCAATCTTCGCGATTGAAGAAAAGCAGCCGCCATCTCGGATTTCGAGGCGGCGCCTGTTATAGAAGGACGATTGCGGGGAGGGCCTTATGCCGAAACGGGATCTTGCGCGGTTGATCGAGGCTTTTGATCGCCTCGCTGCCAAAGGCTTCAAAATAGGTGCGGAGTGGGAGGCAGTTCATGATATCTGCCAGAACCACGAGGGTGAACAGCCTTTCGACTGGGGGCATGCACTCTGTCATCGTATCGAAGGCGACGACTGGAACGCCGGCTACTGGTATCGCCGTGCCGGTAAGACTATCGGCGCCGGCACGATCGCCGAGGAGTGGATGGCGACGCGCGCAGAGCTTTCGGAAAGGCTTTAATCCGTCACGGCCGCGCGACAACTTCGTCACGCGGCCATGGTCTTGTGAGGCTATCTGTTATCGAGCTGCGACCTGACCAGTTTCAGCCCTCTGTCCGTGATCCGATAAGGCTGGCCGGCGGAAGATTTGATCGCCTTCAGCCGTTTCAGCTTACGAAAAAGCTCCAGACCGAAGCCGGGATAGACCCAGCCGTCGCGGGTGAAGCAGTTCACAGTTTCGATCTTCTTATTGTCGTCGCGGGTAATTTCGACACGGCCGCCCTGGGCCATAAGGTGCAGGATGCGCTGCTCTGCGCGCGAGATGTCCATTGCTGTTGATCCGGAAACGCGCCTTCACGAAGGCGCACAAAAACGATCTGGCGTTCGGGCTTAGCCGATACGCCGCGGCTTCGTTTTTCGGGTCCATGCGCGCGAGCCTGTGCTTGCGGGCAGGGACCGTTACCGGGACTCAGACAGGTTAGACATAAAACACCTCTGGCGCGTCTTTTATCAGCAACCACAATCCGGTCAAGCCGGACGAGGCTTACGGCGAAAGGCCGATCGAAATGCTTTCCTCTTTTATCTCATTGGAGGGACTGGAAAATTACCCGACTCAATGGTCTACTCCCTGTTGTAGAGCGGAGGTGCCATTGATCCACATTCGCAATGCCCGCGAAGGCGAAACGGAACTCTTGAGCGAGATCGGCTTACGAGCGTGGCAACGAGCGATGGCATTGATCGGCGAATCGGACGCCATGACGGATGGAGCCCGCAACGCCTTCCGGACTTTTGTGGATAACAATTGGCTGACCATCACTGTCGTCGAACAGAACGGACAGGTTGCCGGTTGGGCGGCGCGCGAGGGGCTGGACGAGACGATTTCCGACTTCTGGATCGACCCGAGCTTCAACCGACAGGGGCTAGGCACCGCTTTGCTGGAGCGTATCGAGGCCGATATTTTTGAGCGGGGCTTCGAGGAGGCGGCAATGCAGACCCACTCGGGAAATTCCGAAGCAATCGCCTTCTTTCAGAAGCACGGCTACTCGATCCACTGGCTCTCGGTCGCCTATAATCCGAAGCTCGATCGTGACGTACCGTCCGTCGGGCTCACCAAACATCTCGGCCCGCAGGAGTCGGAAGGTTACGGCCCCGGTTTCTAGACCGCTGAAGCCTTGCACCGGCAGGCCATTTCCTTTACCTCACCAGTTGAAAAGAACAGCCTTCGAAGAGCATCTCATGACCATTGTCGACGTTCGCACGCCTGATCCGAAACGTTATATCCCCGGCGCCACCGGCGATTGGGAAGTCATCATCGGCATGGAAGTCCATGCCCAGGTGCTCTCCAATTCCAAGCTGTTTTCCGGCGCTTCGACGGAATTCGGTCGGCCGCAGAATTCGAACGTGTCGCTCGTCGATGCCGCCATGCCCGGCATGCTGCCTGTCATCAACGAGGAATGCGTCAAGCAAGCTGTGCGCACCGGTCTCGGCCTGAAGGCTCTGATCAACAAGCGCTCGGTCTTCGACCGCAAGAACTATTTCTACCCGGACCTGCCGCAGGGTTATCAGATCTCCCAGTTCAAGGATCCGATCGTCGGCGAGGGCAAGATCGTCATCTCGCTCGGTCCGGACCGTCAGGGCCAGTTCGAGGATATCGAGATCGGCATCGAGCGCCTGCACCTGGAGCAGGACGCCGGCAAGTCGCTGCACGACCAGCACGCAACCATGTCCTATGTGGATCTCAACCGTTCCGGCGTGGCGTTGATGGAGATCGTCTCCAAGCCGGATATGCGCACCTCCGATGAGGCCAAGGCTTACATGACGAAGCTGCGCTCGATCGTGCGCTACCTCGGCACCTGCGACGGCAACATGGACGAGGGCTCCATGCGCGCCGACGTCAACGTCTCGGTGCGCCGTCCGGGCGAGCCCTTCGGCACGCGCTGCGAAATAAAGAACGTCAACTCCATCCGCTTTATCGGCCAGGCAATCGAATATGAAGCCCGCCGGCAGATTGGTATTCTCGAAGATGGCGGCACGATCGATCAGGAAACCCGCCTGTTCGATGCGAACAAGGGTGAGACGCGTTCCATGCGCACGAAGGAAGATGCGCATGACTATCGCTATTTCCCTGATCCGGACCTGCTGCCGCTCGAATTTGACGATGCCTTCATCAGTGACCTGGCCAAGCATCTGCCGGAACTGCCGGACGACAAGAAAGAGCGTTTCGTTCGCGAGCTCGGTCTCTCGATCTACGACGCTTCCGTACTGGTTTCGGAAAAGGCGATTGCCGACTATTTCGAAGCCGTTGCCGAAGGCCGCGACGGCAAGGCGGCTGCCAACTGGGTTATCAACGATCTGCTCGGTGCGCTGAACCGCATCGGAAAGGGTATCGAAGAAACGCCGGTTTCCCCGGCTCAGCTTGGCGCCATCATCGACCTCATAAAGGCCGAAACCATCTCCGGCAAGATCGCCAAGGACGTCTTCGAAATCATCCTCAACGAGGGTGGCGATCCAAATGAGATCGTTGAAAGCCGCGGTCTGAAGCAGGTGACGGATACAGGCGCGATCGAAAAGGCCGTCGATGAGATCATCGCTGCCAACCCGGACCAAGTCGCCAAGGTTAAGGCCAAGCCGACGCTTGCCGGCTGGTTCGTCGGTCAGGTCATGAAGGCGACCGGCGGCAAGGCCAATCCGCAGGCCGTGCAGGCCCTCGTCAAGGCAAAGCTCGGCATTGAGGAATAAGCCAAAGGGCGCTGCCGAAACGTGCGAAGCGGTTTTCGGTAGTCGGATGCCGTAAGGAGAGGGTCTTGGTTTATTTCGTCCGTACGGCCAGCGAGCGGGATCTGGAGAAGGTCCGCTCGTTGCTGGTCGAGAGCTTCCACGCGGCCTATGACGCGAGCCACGGCGTTGCAAAGGTCAACGAACTCGTTGCCCATCTCTTTTCACCAGCTGCGCTGAAGGCGCGGCTGGTGAAGAAGAATGCCGAATTCCTGGTCGCCGATGACGGCCGGAATATTGGTGGCGTCGGTTATGCAGCAATGTCATCCGAGATGACGAAGACCGTCATGCTGCATCTCCTCTACGTGAAACCGGATCTGCAGCGTCAGGGCATCGGTCGCGATATCTTCGCCGAACTCGAAACCTGCTTTCCCGATGCCGAGATCATGCGGCTCGAGGTCGAGGTTCAGAACCAGGAAGCCGCCCATTTCTACACACGGCTCGGTTTCGTCGAAGCCGGCCGCAACGAGAACAGCAGCGCCGGTCAGTCCGGCATTCCGACGCTGGTCTTCGAAAAGGCCCTTGAGCTCCACTGACATGGCATCGGACGACATCATCATTCGGCAAGCGCGCGAATCTGATCTGCCGGCTTTGATAGCCATGTTTGCTGCCGATCCACTCGGCGGCCATGGGGATACGACCGATCCGGAGGCCTATCCGGATTATCTCAGCGCCTTTGCGACGATCGCAGCCTCGCCCGACCACACGCTTTACGTCGCCGAATGGAATGGCGATGTCGTCGGCACCTTCCAAACGGTGATCACCACTTCGCTCAACGGACGCGGGTCATCCGCCATGATCATCGAGGCGGTTCAGACGCGGGCCGACCTGCGCGGGCAGGGGATCGGTTCGCGGATGATTGAATTTGCGATTGCCGAGGCGAAAAGTCACGGCGTGCGGCTCGTCCAGCTGACATCGAATGCGGTGCGCAAGAATGCCCATCGTTTCTATGAAAGGCTAGGATTTAAGCCGTCGCATCTCGGCTTCAAGATGGCTTTGAAATGACCGCAGTTTGGGTGGGAATCACTGGACAATTCGGCTTGGCGGCGGCATAAGCGAAAAAGCCTATCTGCTTTCGTCCGCGTCCTGCGGCCACGAGGAAAAGACATGATCAAGTTCCTGCTGCACACCTTCACCTGGTGGAACAATTATACTTTCGGCACGCTGTTCGCCCTTCGCGGCTTCAAGCGCGTTGGTGAAGATGAGTTCGGCAACGTCTATTACGAAGGCGGTCTTTCTTCTTACGGCCTGCCCAAGCGCTGGGTGATATATAAGGGGTACGCGGAAGCTTCTGCCATCCCTCCAGGCTGGCACGGCTGGATGCATCACCGCACCGACGTTCCGCCGTCCAAGGAAAACTACGTTGCAAAAGAGTGGCAGAAACCGCACCGCGCCAACCCCACTGGCTCGCCGCAGGCTTACCGTCCGCCGGGCTCTCTGGCTGCGACCGGCGAACGTCCGCGCGTGACCGGCGACTACGACGCCTGGACGCCAGGCAACTGAGATCAAGGCATCTGAGGGCGGGCTCTGCCCCGCGCTTTGGCCACAATTGACCTTTACCCGCAGGTTAGCCGCAATGGTTGCGGTCGTGAATCTGATATGTGCTGGAGACGGGTAGTATGAAGCTTTCCCTGCGAAACATGGTCCTGCCGGCTGCGGGAGCTGTATCGCTATTGGCGCTGTCCGCCGGGCTTCTTTCCAATCAGGCTCAGGCCGCCCGCATTGACAATCCTGTCGCCGTCTTCTCAGGTCTCGACAAGATCACCGGCCGCATCACCACCTTCGACGTCTATGTCAATGAAACGGTTCAGTTCGGCGCCCTGCAGGTCACGCCGAAGGCCTGCTATTCTCGCGATCAGTCGGAAGCCCAGAAGATTGACGGTTTCGTCGAAGTCGATGAGATCACGCTGGACCGCAAGATCCGCCGCATCTTCACCGGCTGGATGTTTGCCGACAGCCCTGGCCTCAACGCCGTCGAGCATCCGATCTATGACGTCTGGCTGAAGGACTGCAAGCAGAACTCTGATGTCCCGCCACCGGATAGCGCCGGCGCGAAGTAAATGTCTTTTCTGACGAAATGAGAGTTGCCTAGAATTCCAGATGCGGCGATTCCATCGCTGCTGCCAGCAGCAGCGCATAGTCGGCCTTGGGCACGTCGATCGCTCCGAACGTCTTCAGATGCTCTGTGGTGAACTGCGTATCGAGCAGCGTGAAGTGTTTCTGCCGTAAACGTTCCACCAGATGCACGAGGCAGATTTTAGAAGCGTCAGTCCGCCGCGAGAACATGCTTTCCCCGAAAAAAGCGGAGCCGAGCGACACGCCATAGAGCCCGCCAACAAGTTCATCGCCATCCCATGCTTCGACAGAGTGAGCATGTCCCATGCGATGCAGGGCGGAGTAGAGCGTTTTGATCGTCTCGTTGATCCAAGTATTGGGGCGATCGGATGTCTCTTGAGCACAAGCAATAATGACAGAATCGAAATCGCTGTTGAAGCGGATGTCGAAGGGCTTCCGCCGGATCGTCTTTCGAAGGCTTTTGGAGACGTGGAAACGCTCATCGAGCGGCAGGACGCCGCGAACATCAGGTTCGACCCAGAAGATTTCCGGGTCGTCGGCGGATTCCGCCATCGGAAACAAGCCGATGGAATAGGCGCGCAGGAGGATTTCCGGGGTAATGCCTGGTGATTTCCTGCGCGCTCCTGCCATTCCTGTCCTATGCTGCGGGTTTGCTGTTCGCGAGATACTTTTCCAACCAATGGATATCATAATCGCCATTGGCGATATCCTGGTTGGAAACGAGATCCTGGAACAGTGGCAGTGTCGTCTTGATCCCGTCAACGACAAATTCGTCAAGCGCGCGGCGCAGACGCATCATGCATTCGACGCGCGTGCGTCCATGCACGATCAGCTTGCCGATGAGGCTGTCGTAATAGGGCGGGATCTTGTAGCCCTGATAGGCGCCGGAATCGATGCGCACACCAAGACCGCCTGGCGCGTGGAAATGCGTGATTGTGCCGGGCGAGGGCACAAAGGTGCGTGCGTCCTCGGCATTGATGCGGCATTCGATGGCGTGCCCTTGAAAATGCACCTCATCCTGCGTCACCGAAAGTCCGGCCCCCGAAGCGACGCGAATCTGCTCATGCACGAGGTCGATACCGGTGATGGCCTCCGTCACCGGATGTTCTACCTGCAGGCGGGTGTTCATCTCGATGAAGTAGAATTCGCCATTTTCGTAGAGGAATTCGATCGTGCCGGCACCGCGATATTTCAATTTTTTCATGGCGTCGGCGCAGATCTGGCCGATCTTCATGCGCTGCTCGACATTGAGGGCAGGGGAATTGGCTTCCTCCCAGACCTTCTGGTGCCGGCGCTGCAGCGAGCAGTCGCGTTCACCGAGATGGACCGCATTGCCTTCGCCATCGCCAAACACTTGGATTTCGATGTGGCGTGGCTTTTCCAGATACTTTTCCATGTAGACGGCATCATTGCCGAAGGCAGCCGCCGCTTCGGTGCGTGCCGTCGACCATGCTTCGATCAGATCGGCTTCAGTCTTGGCGACCTTCATGCCGCGTCCGCCGCCGCCGGCCGTTGCCTTGATCAGCACCGGATAGCCGATATAGGCAGCCGTCTTCAGAGCATCCTCTTCGGTCTTCACTTCGCCGTCCGAGCCGGGAACGACAGGGATGCCGAGCTCTTGTGCCGTCGTCTTGGCGGTGATCTTGTCGCCCATGATGCGGATATGCTCCGCCGTCGGACCGATGAAGGTGATGCCGTGAGCTTCAAGAATATCGGCGAATTTGGCGTTTTCCGACAGGAAGCCATAGCCCGGATGGACGGCATCCGCGCCGGTGATCTCACAGGCTGCGACTATCTGATGGATGTTGAGATAGCTCTCGCGCGACGGCGGGGGACCGATGCACACACTTTCATCGGCAAGGCGCACATGCATGGCATCTGCATCGGCCGTCGAATGCACGGCCACGCTTGCAATACCGAGCTCCTTGCAGGCGCGCAGCACGCGAAGGGCGATCTCGCCGCGGTTGGCTATGAGGATCTTCGAGATCATGGCTGAAGCCTTATTCGATGACGACGAGCGGCTGGCCGTATTCGACGGGCGAGCCGTCTTCGACGAGGATTTCCGTGACCTTGCCGGACTTCGGCGAGGGGATCTGGTTCATCGTCTTCATCGCTTCGATGATGAGCAGCGTCTGTCCTTCCTTAACCGTGGCGCCGAGTTCGATGAACGCCCGCGCGCCCGGGGCCGGAGCCATATAGGCGGTGCCGACCATCGGCGCGTTCACCGTATTCGCCGGGTTGCGGCCTGTCGCAGCGGGAGCAGCGGCGGCCGCTACCGGGGCTGCTGCAGCTGCAGCCGGCGCTGCATAGGCAGGCGCTGCGATCGGCGCCTGGATAAACTGGGTGGTGCCTGCGCGCGAAACGCGGATACGCAGATCTTCCTGCTCGACTTCGATCTCGGTCAGATCCGTGTCCTTGAGGATATTTGCGAGATCGCGGATCAGTGCCTGATCGATACCGGATTTCTTTTCAGCCATGAGTGTTGCCCTGTCTTCTTCTTATGCCGTGATGTTCTTCAGCGCGTGGAGCGCCAGGATGTAGCTGTGAGGCCCGAAGCCGCAGATTACGCCCTTGCACGCCGGCGCGATCATCGACTTGTGACGAAATTCTTCCCGCGCATGCACGTTGGATATGTGCAGCTCGATGACGGGAATGGAAATGGCGCGGATCGCATCGTGCAGCGCGACCGACGTATGCGTATAGGCGCCCGCATTGATGGCAACGCCGACGGCCTTTTCATCCGCCTCATGGAACCAGTCCACCAGCGTACCTTCGTGATTGCTCTGGCGGAAATCGATGTCGAACCCGAGTTCGCGGCCTGCAGCCTTGCAGTCCGCCTCAATGTCCTTGAGCGTCTTGCCGCCATAGATGCTAGGTTCTCGCTTGCCCAGCATATTCAGGTTGGGCCCGTTAAGGACAAAAATCGTTTGCGTCATCGAATGTTCCGTTTGGCGCACCGGCTCTTGATCCTCTCCGGATCAGGCAACCGTTACGCGGTTCACTGTATTCATCGCGTCCTGTGCAGCCTTTCGGCGGCAAAGGCACTGGAATGCGCGAGCGCCACCTATAGACTCCACGCGGGCTTATTGAAAGCCCTTACAGAATCGGCAGGGGACGTCGCGCCACATTTGTCCACATGGCTGAAACGCTGCGATTCAGGCGAATTGATGGGCACTCGCCGAAGCGGTCGTGCACGCGGTTCGAACAGCGACGCTCCGCGCTTCAGCGCACCGCTTCCGCGTGCTAAGGAGAACGGATGAGACTGCTCGTGGTGGAGGACAATAGGGATCTTGCGGCCTGGCTGGGTAAAGCCCTGCGGCAGGCACAGTATGCGATCGATCTCGCTCATGACGGCGAGGACGCCGAGCATATGCTGAAGGTGGCTGAATACTCCGCGATGATCCTCGATCTTTCGCTGCCGAAGCTTGACGGGCTGACGCTGTTGAAAAGGCTGAGGCAATCAGGCAGCAAGTTGCCGGTCATTATCCTGACGGCGAATGCGAGCCTGGACGGCCGTGTCAGTGGTTTGGACAGCGGCGCTGACGACTACCTCGCAAAGCCTTTCGAGATTGCGGAGCTCGAAGCAAGGATCCGTGCGGTCGTACGCCGCGGGCAGGACCGGGCATCGTCCGAGATCGTCATCGGCGATCTACTTTTCTCGGGAGGTGCGCGGCAGTTTTTTCTCGCCGGCGAGCTTTTGCAATTGACGCCGCGAGAGTATGGCGTCCTTGAACAGCTTGTCATGAAGGCAGGCACCACCGTTTCCAAAGCCGCTTTGTCCGAAAGCGTGTTTGGTTTCGACGACGAGGCCGACCCGAGCGCCATTGAGATATATGTCCATAGGCTTCGGAAAAAGCTTGAAGGGAGCTCGGTTCAGATCGCGACTTTGCGCGGGCTTGGTTACTTGCTCAGACATGTCCAGTAGCTTGCTCCAGAAGGTCGGCGCGACCGTTGTTAAACTCAGCAAAAGTCTTCGGGTGCAGCTGCTCTGCTGGATTCTGCTTACCTTGTTCGGGGCAATTGGTTTCAATCTCTACAACAGCTTCTGGACGGCGGATGCGACGGCAAAGCTCGTGACAGATCGAACGCTCCTGGCGTCAGCCCGCGCGATTGCCGAGGCTGTCCGGGTCGACGAGGGTGGTAACACTCAGGTGGATGTACCACCTGCTGCGCTCGAAATGTTCGATACCGGCTTTGGCGACCGTGTCTTCTATCAGGTCATAACGCCATGGGGCAGCCTGGTGAGCGGCTTTCCCGACATGCCGTTGCCAGCTGTCCAGCGTGTCGGCGAGGATCGAATATTCCGCGGCGCCAGCGTCCGTATTATGATGCTCGACCATCCGGTCGTCGGCCTGCCGGGCGATGGCGCAATCTCTGTTACCGTCGCGGTAACGCACAACAGCCAGTACGCCATGCGACGGCAGCTCTGGCTTTCGGATTTTTTCAAACAGTTCATCCTCGTCTTCGTGGCGAGCCTCGTCACCATCATCGGTCTTCAAAGGGGGCTTGCCCCAGCCCTCAGGTTGAGGGACGCGGTGCGCGAACGCGGCCGCAATCGCCTCGATCCCCTGCCGCCCGAGATGGTTCAGACCGAGCTCCAACCACTGGTCCACGCGCTGAACGATCATATGGAGCGCGTCCAGAACCAGATGGCGGCGCAACGCCGCTTCGTGTCGAATGCCGCTCATCAGCTGCGTACACCTCTCGCGCTGATTTCGACGCAGGCAAGCGTTGCCGCGCGTGAGAAGGATGCCGATCGCCGTGATGAGGCGCTTGTCGCCCTGCGCGATAGCACCAGGCAGATTTCGCGCCTTGCAAGCCAGCTTCTAACCTTGTCGCGCGCTGAGCCAGGAAGCCGCCGGCCGCGGGCTGACGCGATCGATTTGAGCAGGGCGGCTCGCGAAATCCTCGAGGTGCATGCCGAGCAGGCGCTCAGGCGCGACATCGATGTCGGCCTCGAAGCAGACGGTCCTGTTGTCGTGGAAGGCGATGGGACTATGTTGCGCGAAATGCTGGTCAACCTCATCGACAACGCGATCCGGTATACCCTTCCGAATGGTCGGGTTACCGTTGCGGTGAGACGGGCGGACGGGCAGGCCATCGTCACGGTCGAGGACAACGGACCGGGCATCCCGGAGGCGGAGCGCGCGCAGGTCTTCGAGCGGTTCTATCGGATCATCGGGACAGAAGCCGAGGGGAGCGGCCTCGGTCTTTCGATCGTTCGAGAAGTTGTCGATGGTGCTGGTGGCAATGTCACCCTCTCAGAAGTCGAGGGCGGCGGCCTCGTCGTTACCGTACGACTCCCGATCAAATGAAGCCAAGCCTGAAAGCCAACCTCGTCAGAAATGAAAGAAGGCCGCGCAACCACTAGCCCGGCCTTCGCTTCGATCCGTCTTGGGAGGACGACGATCGTCTTACTGCGTATCAAGGTGCTGTTGCGGGCGCCATTTCGCAAGGCGGTTCTCGATGAGCGTCATGATGAACTCGGCACAGAGTGTGACGACCATGACGAGCAGGATCGCCGCGAACATGCCGGCGGCGTCGAACGTGCCCTTGGCGATTGAGATCAGCTGGCCGATGCCGAAGCGGGCACCAACGAATTCACCGACGATCGCGCCGATGATGGCGAAACCGAAGGAGACATGCAGGCTCGCAAAGATCCAGCTCATTGCCGAGGGAATGACGACCGTGCGCGTGACCTGCCAGTCCGAAGCGCCGAGAATACGTGCATTGGCGATCATGTTGCGGTCGGCTTCTCGCACGCCCTGGAAGGCGTTCGCAAAGACGACGAAGAAGACCATGATGAAGGCGAGCGCCACCTTGGACGGCAGGCCGAGGCCCATGATCATGATGAAGATCGGCGCAAGCACGACGCGCGGGATCGAGTTGATGGCTTTGATGTAGACGGAGAAGATATCCGACAGGAAACGGTTGCGGCCGAGGCCGATGCCGACGAAGACGCCGGTGATCGAACCCGCAAAGAAGCCGATCAGCGCCTCTTCCATCGTCACCCAGAGGTTATACCAGAGCGACCCTTCGGTAGTGCCTTCCGTCGCCCATTCGTAAAGGCGTTGAAGCACGCCGCTCGGGCTGGAGTAAAAGAACGGGTCGATCCACTGCATGTTGGAAGAGAGCTCCCACATGCCGATGACGAAGACGAGGATAGCGATCTGCCAGAAGCGCACGAGTATGTTGCGCCGGCGTATCGCCTTCATTGCGGAGGCTTCGATCTCGGCATCCGAGGTGCCCGGGCGAAACAGGGTGGCCGAACCGCCCTCGAAAGTCGTGTGTGCCATGATTTCCTCCCGTCAGGCCGCTTCGCTCGCGCGGCGGTAGCTGGTTTCGACCTCTTCGCGCAGGTCCTCCCAAATCGTCTTGCAGTAGTCGATGAAGCTCTGCTCGTAGCGGATCTCCGAGACGACGCGCGGACGGGGAAGAGCGATCGGGTAGACAGACTTGACCGTGGCGGGGCCAGCGGTGAGCACATAAACCTTGTCAGCAAGCGCCACGGCTTCTTCGAGGTCGTGGGTGACGAAGACGACGGAGGCCTTGCGTTCGGCCCACAGCTTCAACAGTTCTTCATGCATGACCGTGCGGGTCTGGACGTCGAGCGCCGAGAAGGGCTCGTCCATCAGCAGGATTTCCGGCTCGTTGATGAAGGTCTGCGCCAGCGAGACGCGCTTGCGCATGCCGCCCGACAGCTGATGGGGGTAGTGATGGAGGAACTTCGAAAGACCGACGCGGGCGAGCCAGTCACGGGCGCTTTTTTCAGCCTCGGTGCGCGACTTGCCGCGAAACAACGGGCCGGCCATGACGTTCTCGATGACGTTCTTCCAGGGGAAGAGCGCGTCGGTCTGGAAGGCAAAGCCGACACGTGGGTCGATGCCGGTGATCGGTCCACCCATCAGGCGAACTTCGCCGGCCGAGGGGCGGGCGAGGCCCGTCACGAGGTTGAGCGTCGTCGATTTGCCACAGCCGGTCGGGCCGACGACGGCGACGAACTCGCCGCGGGCAACCGTCATGTTGAAATCACGCAAGGCCGTCAGCGACTTGCCGGTCGGCGAGACGAAACGACGGCTGACATTGATCAACTCGATCGCCGGAATCTGGTTATTGTCCTGTTGCATGGTGAAACCTGAGGCGTGCTTTCAGGGCGTGCACGCGATGCCCATGATCGAACGGACGCCGCTTCCGATCTGAGTCGGAAGCGGCGCGACGGCCTTACTTGACGTTTTTGACGAATTCCGTCGTATAGGTCTTGGAAAGGTCGATCTTCTTGCCCTTGACGTTCTTGGAGAATTCCGAGAGCACGGCAAGCACGGTCTTGGGACCGTCTTCCGGCATGACGCCATCTGGCGTGAACATGCCCTTGCCTTCGTCGAGAGCCTTGATGTAGCCGTCCTTGTCACCGACGTAAAAATCTTTCGGCATCTTGTCGGCAATATCGGCGGCAGAATGCGTGTTGATGTATTTCAGCGTCTTGACGAAGGCGTTGGCGAGTTTCTGGGCTTCGTCCTTATGCACGTCGACCCAGGCAGTTTCCATGTAGAGCGAGGCAGCCGGATAGGTGCCGCCGAGTGCCTTGCGAGTTGCTTCCACTGTGCGCATGTCGACGAGAACGCTTGCCTCGCCGGTCTTGACTAGGCGCGAGATCGTCGGCTCGGTCGTCATGCCGGCCTGGATCTGGTCCTGTTGCATCGCTGCGATGAAGGTACCGCCGGCGCCCACCGGAACGGTGACGACGTCGCCCGGCTGCAGGCCGGCCTTGGACGCCATGAAGAGGGTGAGGAAGTTGGTGGACGAGCCGAGACCGGTGACGCCGAGGGCCTTGCCCTTGAAATCGGCCGGCGACTTGATCTCCGGATGCTTGCTCGAAACCATCTCGACTTCGCCCGGTGCCTGGCTGAACTGGACGATGGATTCGACGAACTTGCCCTTGGCCTGCAGGTCAACGCAATGGTCGTAGAAGCCGACGACGCCTTGGACGGCGCCGGCCAGAAGCTGGTTTTCGGCATCGACGCCGGCCGCTTCGTTCAGCAGCTCGACGTCGAGCCCTTCGTCCTTGAAGTAGCCGAGCGATTCTGCGAGCTTGGCAGGCAGGTATATCTGCTTCTCATAGCCGCCGACCATGATGGTGATCTTGTCGGCTGCGTTTGCACTGCTCGCAACAAAGGATGACGCGGCAAGAAGAGCGGAAAAAGCGACGGTGTGAAAAAGGCTGCGTGAAGAACGCATTGAAATCTCCTCCTTATAGTCCAAATGCATCGTCGTCTCGTCACCTTGACCGTGTCTCCTCCACGATGCTGTCCTTTTCTATGAGGTTGAAGCTTTCAACTAGCTTTCAGGCGATTACTTGTCTGCCCCCAACTGAGCCGTCGACCGAACACCTCGGCCAGCTGAGACAAGCCAAGGTATTTCGCCCGCAGAACGTGAGTTCCGCGCAATAACGTTCGAGAGGTCATAAGTACGAATCGAATTGGGTCACCGGGCGCCAGAAGTTTCAGGCTCCGCGCCAATCAGGTGGTTAGCAGCTCGTCTTGCCGCAGGCCCGCATGTTCTTTACCTTCTCTTCGAGATCGTCGAGACCAACGGCGCCCGGCACCATTTCGTTGCCGATCACATAGGACGGTGTACCGCTGATACCGAGATTGGCTGCAAGCTGATAGGTCGCCTGGACAATGTCATCGTTCGGGCTCTTTTTCATCTCGGCGCGGATCTTATCTTCGCTGACGCCGAGAGAAGAGGCAACCTGTATTGCGGTGTCTTCGGAGGCGCGGCCATCGCTGCCGAGCAGCGCTACGTGGAAATCGCCGTATTTTTCCGGCGCAAGCCGGCGGAAAGCATCCGCCACGCGGTGCGCGGCGACTGAATCCGGACCGAGGATCGGGAATTCCTTCAGCACGAAGCGTACATTCTTGTCCTGCTTCAACAGCGTCTGCATGTCAGGCAGGGCGTGACGGCAATAGGTACAGTTATAATCGAAGAATTCGACGACGGTGACGTCGCCCTTGGGATTGCCGAGCGACACGTCATTCTTGGAATCGAAGATGCCGTCATTGTTGTTCTCGATCGCCATAGTGGCCTTCACCTGCTGGGCCATTTGCTGCTTCTTCTGCAGTGCGTCCTGGACGTCGAGCATGATCTCCGGATTTTCGATCAGGTACTGTTTGATGAATTCTCCCAGTTCCTTCTTCTGCTGGTCGTCGAATGCAAACGCCTGAGCCGGAAGGACGATGGAAGCTGCAAGCGCCAGCACGGTGAGCGTTTTGGAGAAGAAGGTCATGGTATCCTCGTCGTCGGCCGATGGGTTTTCGAAGCGGAAAATACCATCGCCGGGTTAATGGGCTGGGATGCGTCGCATCAAAGTACGGCGCGTCGGGCCGCCATCAAACAGGAATTTTCCTCCGATCTGAGCCCTCGCGGGATTGTGATGAGCCGATTATTGCGGCAATTGTCTGGCCGTTAGTTTGAGCCAGGCAGGAAGTGATCGTGTTTTCCATCTCGAAACGCAGTGAAGTCGAACCATTCCACGCCATGGATGTTTTGGCTGAAGCGACGAAACGACGGGCAACCGGTCACCCCGTCATTTCCATGGCCGTCGGCCAACCCTCGCATCCTGCACCTCAAGCAGCCCTTGAAGCCGCCCGCGCAGCACTCGTCGCAGGACGGCTGGGTTATACGGATGCACTCGGCACAGCGCAGCTCAAACAAGCGCTCGCCCGGCACTATCATGATCGCCACGGTCTTGTGATTGATCCTGCGCGTATCGCTATAACGACTGGCTCGTCGGCGGCGTTCAATCTCGCCTTTCTGTCACTTTTCGATGCTGGAGATGCGGTTGCGATCGCCCGGCCGGGCTACCCCGCCTACCGCAACATCCTCGGTGCGCTTGGTCTTAATGTCGTGGAAGTGCCGGTCACATCAGAAACGCATTTCACGTTGACGCCAGAAAGCCTCGAAACGATACAAGCGGAAAAGGGTGTCAAGCTGAAGGGCGTGCTCCTTGCAAGCCCTGCAAACCCGACCGGTACTGTGACCGGCCGCGAAGGTCTGAAAGCGCTTGCAGCCTATTGCGACGCCAACGACATCGCCTTCATTTCGGATGAGATCTATCACGGCCTGACTTTTGCCGGGGAAGAGACGAGCGCGCTGGAGCTGACGGACCAGGCAATCGTTATCAACTCCTTCTCCAAATATTATTGCATGACCGGCTGGCGCATCGGCTGGATGGTGCTGCCCGAGCGGCTGGTGCGCCCGATCGAGCGCGTCGCCCAGAGCCTCTATATCTCACCGCCGGAACTTTCGCAGATCGCCGCCACCGCCGCTCTCGGTGCAAGCGACGAGCTCGATGGCGTCAAGGCAAGTTATGCCGCCAACCGTGAACTGCTCCTCGGCCGCCTGCCGAAGATCGGCCTTGCGACCGCCTCGCCCATGGACGGCGCATTTTACGCTTACGTGGATGTTTCGCGCTTCACCAATGACAGCATGGATTTCGCACGGCGGATGCTGGTCGAGATCAATGTCGCCGCCACCCCCGGCCTCGATTTCGACCCGGTCGAAGGACCGCGCACCCTGCGCATGTCCTATGCTGGCTCGGAGGCCGAGATCGCCGAGGCGCTGGAGCGCATGGGCGGCTGGCTGAAATAGCCGGAATTTAGTTCCGATATTCCGGCGCTTGCCGGTCGAGAACGCGCCTGACGCTTTCGAGATGCCGTCGCGCACTTTCCGGATCGCCTTCACGCATCTGCCTCGCCGCCTGTTCGGCGATATCGGTCGGCACGGGGATCAGCGGCCGCCCGGTGCTCATCGCCTTGAGCTGAACCTCTGCGGCACGCTCCAGATAGTAGAGGTCGTCCCAGGCTTCGGCGATATTTGGTGCGCAGACCATGACGCCATGGTTCTTCATGAACAGGATGTCCTTGTCGCCGAGCACGGCGGCAATCCTGTCGCCTTCGCGTTCATCGAGCGCCAGTCCGTTATAGTTCTCGTCGACAGCGACGCGGCCGTAAAATTTCAGCGCCGTCTGTCCGGCCCAGACGAAGGGATCACCCTCGACCATGCTGAGCGCTGTGGCATTTGGCATGTGCGTATGGAAGGCAGCACCGACCCGCGGCGACATCTTGTGCAGGCGGGCATGGATGAAGAAAGCGGTTGCTTCCGGCACACCATCTCCGGCGACGACATTACCTTCGAAATCGCAGATCAGCAGCGACGAGGCGGTGGCCTCCTGAAAGGCCCAGCCAAGCCTGTTGACCAGGAAGAGATCGGGATGGCCTGGCACGACGGCGGAGAAATGATTGCAGATACCCTCCTCGAGCCCAAGCTGCGCCGCCATTCTAAGGCACGCCGCCAGATCGACACGCGCCTGCCAGATTTCTTCCGTATTGAGCGGCAGATTACGCAATATCGCCGGCTGCCCCTTCGCCAGGTTCAGTTCATGAGCCATGTCTTGTCTCCAATCGCATCAATTACATCCAGCCGTTTGCGACAAATAGGCCAGGGACCTTGTCGAGCGTCGGCACGATCTCGTTCGGGCGGTAATCGCTGAGCGGCTTCCGTCCCGTGCCCCGATCGACCCAGATCGTACGAAAACCGAGTTCGCGCGCCGCGGCAAGGTCAAGATGCGGGCTGGCGCAGATATGCACGAGATCATCGATTCCGATACCGAGCGTCTTCCAGGCATGCCGAAAGATCTGCGGCGATGGTTTGTAGGCCTCGGCTTGTTCCGCTGTGATTACCCGGTCAACGAAGCCGTCGAGTTGAGCAACATTGCCCCCAATGATCGCGTCGTCCGTATTAGAAATAATGGCAATGCGGAAACCAGCAGCTTTCAGCCTGCCGAGCGTTTCAACGACTTCTGGAAAGGGAGGCATGCGGCCGATCGAGGATGTCAAAAGATCGGCGTCAGCGGGATCGAACGGCAACCCGAACTCCTTCATGGCCAGCTCGAGCGCAAGCGCCGTCACTTGTTTGAATGATCGGTGTGGTTTCTGCTCTTCCAGTTGGTGCTCATGACGATCATAGGCGGCGATGAAGGCGGCCTGGTCGATATCGCGACCTTTGGGCGACAGGATCGCATCCATGGCCGCAAGCAGCCCTTCATCCCATTGGATCAGCGTGCCGTAGCAATCGAAGGTCAGCCATGTCGGCCGGTTTCCGGAAAGTGTCATCTCTGGTCTCCATGATTTGCCGCATGTTGACAAAGATCAGGGTCATTGAGAAATTAAATGTCAAAATCATCATCAGTGGGAAATCGAATGAGCTTCGCCTTCGACCTCGATCTTCTTCGCACTTTTGCAGCCGTGATCGACGCCGGCGGCTTTACGCGTGCGGCAGAGCGCATTCACCTGACGCAGTCCACCGTCAGCCAGCAGATCAAGAAGCTCGAGGTCAATATCGGGCACAACCTGCTTCTGCGGGACAAGTCGACGGGTGGCATCCAGACCACGGAGGAGGGCGAAGTTTTCTTGAGCTATGCACGACGTCTATTGGCAACGGCAGAAGAGGCGATGGACGTCATGCGAAGGCCCTCTGCACCCAAGACGGTCAGACTTGGTGTTCCCGAGGACTTCGCCGGCCGCAGGCTCATCGATCTTCTCTCCGGTTTTTCCGCGGCTTCACCGCATATAAGGCTCGATACCGTCAGCGGATGGAGCGCCGAGCTTCGCCGTCTCCTTGACGCAGGCGAAATCGACCTGGCGCTGATCAAGCGGGAACCGGGCGATGGCGCCTGTCTGGTGAGCTGGAAGGAAGATCTGGTCTGGGTCGAGAGCATGAGCCGGCCGGTCAAGGATGAGACAGTGCCGCTCGCGGTTTTTCCTGTTGGATGCATCTATCGGGAACGGGCGATCCGTTTCATCGAGCGCAGCGGTCGGCGCTGGCGCATTGCCTATACAAGCCAGGGGTTGATGGGCGTGCAGGCTGCGGTCGCTTCCGGTCTCGGCATCAGCCTGCTGCCGTCAGACGCCGTTCTGCCTGAACATCGTCAGCTTGGAGCGGAAGACGGCTTCGATCCGCAGCCGGCCTCAGAACTTGCACTCGTCAAAGGAAAGTTGCGCCTCTCAACCGAGAGCCGGTCGCTTGCCGATTTCCTCTCCGCCAATCTTTAGGTGCGCGAGGAGAAGAGCGAAGCGAGTGTCGAAGCCGGCTTGTTGTTCATCCGCGGCACGACGACGAGCTGTCTTATGTCGCCGCGTTGATAGGCGGCGAGAAAGCGCTTGTAATCCTTGAAAGATATGCAGCCGTTGGAATCGCCGTTCCGGCCGAGCATATAGGTATGCGCCAGCAGACCGACGCGGTTGAAGATCGCACCCGAACCTTGCACCGGCGTCAGGCGAATGGCTGCCACCCCATGGAAAAGGGCTTCGCGCATTGTCAGGTTATAAGTATGTGGCGGCGTCGGTCCGCGCATCTTCTGATCAATATAGCGCGGGTTGTCGCGCATCTTACCAAGACCGGAATGGGCCTCCAGCCGCTCGCCGTTCGGCAGGTAGACCGTAGCTCTTTCAATGTCGTATATCGCGACCCCGGCGCGCAGGCGCGGCGAGAAGACGGGTTTGTCGTAGCGCTGCACTGCGTCGTCTTGATCATCTTCGATCGGCGAATTCGGCTTGGCGTAGGCGAGCACCGGTTCGGCGACGCGCGGCGTACCCTTGGTGGCCTGAGCCGGTTTGCCGACGAGGCCATCGG
Source organism: Rhizobium sp. BK650 (assembly GCF_014195325.1). GTDB lineage: Bacteria > Pseudomonadota > Alphaproteobacteria > Rhizobiales > Rhizobiaceae > Rhizobium. The sequence goes on from NZ_JACIBK010000007.1 coordinate 202,450, forward strand.
GCCGCGCCATCGGCAGCGGGACGGAATCTTCATTGGGTGCAAGAACCAGATCGAAAGGCTGTGGATCACCGTCCGCCTCGGCGACTTCCAGCTCTGCCGGCTTGTCGGCGGCAGCACGATTGACCGGCGTCGGCTCGACGGGAGCAGGCATCACGCGGGGCCCGGCTTCGGCACGGGCGATCATAGCCGGCATTTCGGCAGCAGCAACGGTTTCTTTCGACGGAATGATGATCCGATCGGCATCCTCGTCGTTGGACGCAGCAGAAGCGATTTCGACGACGGGTGCCGGCGCCGTGACTGCATCTTCCTTGTCGAGACGCGGATTGTCGGAGACGACAACCGGCTGAAGTTGCGCAACGGCAACAGGAAGGCGATTGATTTTCGCAAGTGCCAATTCTGCATTGGAGGCCGCAGATGTCTTTTCGGCGTGCGACTGGATCAACTGTGCCGTCAAAGGCACAACAGGCTTGGCATCGAATGCCGCAAGGCGTGAGGCCTTGTTCACGTGGATGAGGCGTTCACGCGCAACTGCAGAACGGGCTGCCTTTGGCGCAGTCGTAACTTGAGCGATCTCCTTTTGTGAGGAGAATGGCATCGACACGGATTGCATTGTTGCAACGGTGCCGATAAGCCACGTGGAAGTCAAAAGTCCGGCGATTGCGATGCCGGTGAGAAAACCGCGAGATCTGCCCGAACGAACAGCGGATCCGCCAAAAGGGGCGACGTTATTGAACGTCCCTACTGCAAACGCCATACTCTACTCGTCTTCCAAAACTCGCTGTGCAGGCCGGCAACACTGACTACTGATTTAGGCCGGAGCCGCTAACTGCCCAAAAAGGCCGAATTTTGGCCTTACCGCGACATGCGACCTTTCTTAAGGATGACGAACTATGGTTTCCAATTGGTTTACAGGCACGGTGTTCAGCTTCGATTGTCGCGTAAAGAGCCGTAATATTTTAGGAAGGGCTATTTTTCAAAGGCGTTCAGTTGCTCGCTATCGCCGCCTGATGGGAGAAAATTCGATCGCCAAGAGTTTTTCCGAGGTCAGCTTCGAGCCATCACATAACTGCCGGGAGCTTCTTCGATGGCATTGAGCGATGCGCCGCCGGGCTTGCGGGCCGCAACGCGTTCATCGGCCTGCGCTTCGATCCAGGCATGCCAGTGCGGCCACCAGGAACCTGACGTTTCCTTGGCTTTGGCAAGCCACGCATCATAATCACCCTTGGCAGGACCGCCGGTCCAGAACTGGTACTTGTGCTTGTCGGGAGGGTTGACGACGCCGGCAATATGGCCCGACCCGGCAACGACGAACTGCACCTTCCCGCCGAAGAACTGGCTGCCGAGGAAGACCGACTTTGCCGGCGCAATATGATCTTCGCGCGTCGCCAGATTGTAGATCGGAATTTTGATGTCCTTCAGAGATACCGTCTTGCCATCAAGAACCATCTCATCCTTGGTCAGTGCATTCCTGAGATAGCAGTTGCGCAGGTAGAAGGCATGGTTGGCAGCCGCCATCCGCGTCGAATCGGCATTCCAGAACAAGAGGTCGAAGGGCAGGGGTTCCTGACCCTTCAGGTAGTTGTTGACGAAATAGGGCCAGATGAGTTCGCTCGCCCTCAGCATATTGAAGGCGGTCGACATGCGCGAGCCGTCGAGATAGCCGAGTTCCTGCATATGTGCTTCCAGCGCCTGGAGTTGCTCCTCATCGACAAAGACCTTTAGGTCGCCGGCATGGGTGAAATCGACCTGCGTGGTAAAAAGCGTCGCGCTCTTGATGCGCTTGTTCTTTTCCTTGGCATGCAGCGCCAACGTGGCGGCAAGCAGCGTACCGCCGACGCAATAGCCGATGGCGTTGACGTCCTTTTCACCGGTCGCTTTCTCCACGGTCTCCAGCGCGAAATCGATGCCTTCCCTTGCGTACGCTGTCCAGTCTTTCAGCGCATGGCGGCTATCCGGATTGACCCAAGATATGACAAAGACGGTATGCCCTTTGTCCACACACCATTTGATGAAGGATTTCTGTGGATTGAGGTCGAGGATGTAGAATTTGTTGATCCATGGCGGGCAAATCAGCAACGGCCGTTTGAGCACGGTTTCCGTCGATGCTTCGTACTGGATGATCTGGCAGATCTCGTTCTGGGCGATCACCTTGCCTGGCGTCAGAGCCATGTCGCGGCCGACGGCAAATTTGGTCATGTCGGTCTGGCGCAGCCGCAGTTCGCCGTGCCCGACGATAATATCCTCGGTCAGCATCTTCATGCCGCGCACAAGGTTTTCGCCGCTGGTCGCAATCGTCTCGCGGTAGACCTGCGGATTGGTGACCACGAAATTTGTCGGTGAGAGAGCTGCCGTTATCTGCTTCACATAGAAGCCGGCCTTGTGCTTCGTGTGTTCGTCCAGCCCTTCTGTCTCGGTAACCAGCTTTTCAGCCCAGTCGGCAGTAACGAAATAGACTTGCTTCAAAAAATCGAAGAAGGGGTTCTTCTGCCAGTCCTCATCGGCGAAACGCTTGTCCTTGCGCTCGATCTCCTGTTCGGCCGTCTCGCCCTGCATGCGCTGCACCGATCGCATCCAGATGCCGAAGAACGAGGTCATCAGCTGCGTCTGCGCCTCGAAGGTGCGGCGCGGATCGGAGATCCAGAATTCCGTGACCTTCGAGAGTGTCTTCAGCATGTCGGCGACCGGTTCAACGACCGTGTCGGAGATTTCGCCGCGCTCGCGTGGGGCCAACCATGCCGAAGCAGCCTTGCCGAGATTTTCCAGCGCACGGGCCAAATTGAGCGCCATGGCCTCGGGATCCTTCAGCATATAGGGATCGAGATCCTTGGCGTCGAAATCCAGCTTGGCACCATTCTCCCGCTTGCTGTCGGTCACGCATTTCCTCCGGCGGCAGTACCCATTGTTTGTTCGTTGTACATCTGCCGCGATGAAGAAAACAAGTTCCGTGGGCCGGCTCTCATGCTATTGCTTTGTCGCTGCGACGAATTTAACAGTCGAAGCAGGCAGGATTGGATCATCAGGCATGACGACGACAGGCATTGGGCATATCGCGACCTTCACCCGCACCGCAGCAATCTGCGCGGCGGCCGCGGCCATCGCCTTTACGCTCGCCGGATGCAACAAGACGGCCGAGGAGAAGAAGGCCTTCGCCCAACGCATGGCAGCGCCGACCGCAGTTGTTATGCCAGCGTCCAAGGGCGAACCCGTCGAAGGTGGTCTCAACAAGGCGCCGGATGGATATCCGACGTTCGGCGCTCCGCTGACCGCCGCCAATGTGCAGATGAACGACGAACAGGCGGCCGAACTGCAACATCAGTTGACCGCCCTTGGTGCCAAGCGCCAAACGGGCGCCATTACGGAAGCGGAGTATCAACGCCGCGTTGCCGAGATGCGGAAGCTGGCTGCCGAACACGGGGCACAAACGCTCTCCGAAATCTCCAAATAAGCCTTGCCTTTAAGGCGATTTGGACGCAAAGCCTTCCGGATAGATCGGAAGGTGCAATTTTCCCGATAATGCGCTTCATGCGCGGCTTCTCCGTCAAAGATTTGCCGCGCAGTAAGTTGAAGAGGAATACGGCGCTGCGAGTCTGAAGCTCGTATCGCAGATGCCGGGAGACGGAACGAGCTTCGACAGCGGCCGGGTGCCGCATTTCCATGGGGAAAGAGATGGAAGAGTTTCACAAAGTCCGGCGTTTGCCGCCTTACGTTTTCGAACAGGTCAACCGTTTGAAAGCGAGCGCGCGAGCGGGCGGGGCCGATATCATCGATCTCGGCATGGGAAACCCCGACCTTCCGACCCCTCAGGCGATCGTCGACAAGCTTTGCGAAGTCGTCCAGGATCCGCGCACGCACCGCTACTCGTCGTCTAAGGGCATTCCCGGTCTGCGCCGCGCTCAGGCTGCTTACTACGCCCGCCGATTCGGCGTGAAGCTCAATCCCGATACGCAGGTGGTCGCCACTCTGGGCTCCAAGGAAGGCTTTGCCAACATGGCGCAGGCGATCACCGCGCCAGGTGACGTCATCCTCTGCCCGAACCCCACCTATCCGATCCATGCCTTCGGCTTCCTGATGGCCGGCGGCGTGATCCGCTCCATGTCGGTCGAGCCGGACGAGAGCTTCTTCCCGCCGCTCGAACGCGCCGTGCGCCACTCGATACCGAAGCCTCTGGCGCTGATTCTGAACTACCCGTCGAACCCGACGGCCTTCGTGGCAACTCTCGACTTCTACAAGGAAGTCGTGGCCTTCGCGAAGAAGCACGACATCATCGTGCTTTCGGATCTTGCCTATTCGGAAATCTATTTCGATGGGGAGCCGCCACCGTCGGTTCTGCAGGTTCCGGGCGCGATGGATGTGACGGTCGAGTTCACCTCCATGTCCAAGACTTTCTCCATGCCTGGCTGGCGCATGGGCTTTGCGGTTGGCAACGAGCGGCTGATCGCGGCGCTGACGCGTGTGAAGTCCTATCTCGATTATGGCGCCTTCACGCCGATCCAGGTTGCGGCGACCCATGCTCTTAACGGTGACGGCTCCGACATTGCTGAAGTGCGCAACGTCTATAAGCGGCGCCGGGACGTCATGGTCGAAAGCTTCGGCAAGGCCGGTTTCGAAGTGCCGCCGCCGGCCGCCACTATGTTTGCCTGGGCGAAGATTCCGGAAAAGTTCCGTCATCTCGGCTCGCTGGAATTCTCGAAGCTCCTGGTCGAGAAGGCTGACGTCGCCGTTGCCCCCGGTATTGGCTTTGGTGAACAGGGCGACGACTACGTTCGCCTGGCGCTTGTCGAGAACGAGCACCGCATCCGCCAGGCTGCGCGCAACATCAAGAAGTTCATGTCGACGGCAGATGAGACGATGCACAACGTCATCTCGCTCAACGCCCACCGTTAATTCCAACCTTGAAGACAGCCGCAGCAGCTGCGGCTGTCTGTCATCAGACGTTTCAGGATCGATCCATGGCAGATGCCCTCAAAATCGGCATTGCGGGCTTGGGTACCGTTGGTGCCTCGCTTGTTCGCATCATCAAGCAGAAAAGCAACGAACTTGCAGTGACCTGCGGCCGTCCGATTACGATTACGGCAGTTTCGGCGCGCGACCGCGCGAAGGACCGTGGCATCGATCTGGCTGGCATCACCTGGTACGAGCGTCCGGAAGAACTGGCCGAAAAAGCCGATATCGACGTGTTCGTCGAGCTGATCGGCGGTGCCGAAGGTGCTGCAAATAGGGCCGTTCGCACTGCTCTTGCTCGGGGTCTCCATGTGGTGACCGCCAATAAAGCTCTGCTTGCCTATCACGGTGTCGAGTTTGCGACGATTGCAGAGGAGAAGGGCTCGCTTCTGAACTTCGAAGCGGCCGTTGCCGGTGGCATCCCCGTCATCAAGGCGCTGCGTGAATCGCTGACGGGCAACACGATCTCGCGCGTCTACGGCATCATGAACGGCACCTGCAACTACATCCTTACCAAGATGGAGAAGGAAGGGCTGTCCTTTGCCGATTGCCTCAAGGAAGCCCAGCGCCTCGGTTATGCCGAAGCCGATCCGGCTTTCGACATCGAAGGCAATGACACCGCCCATAAGCTGTCGATCCTGACGACGCTTGCCTTCGGCAACAGAATTGCCGCCGACGATATCTATCTCGAGGGCATTACCAACATTTCGATCGAGGATATCCGTGCCGCCGCCGATCTCGGCTACCGCATCAAGCTGCTCGGCGTTGCCCAGCGCACGGAGACCGGTATTGAACAGCGCGTTCACCCGACCATGGTGCCTGTCGATTCCGTCATCGCTCAGGTCGATGGCGTCACGAACGCGGTCGCGATCGAATCCGATATTCTCGGTGAACTCCTGATGGTCGGCCCCGGCGCCGGCGGCAACGCCACGGCATCCTCCGTGCTTGGCGATATCGCCGACATCGCCAAGAGCCAGCCGGGCGCCCAGCGTGTTCCCGCCCTCGGCCATCCGGCGAAGTCGCTGGAGCCTTATCGCAAGGCGCAGATCCAGAGCCACGAGGGCGGCTATTTCATCCGCCTGACCGTTCTCGACCGCACCGGCGTTTTCGCGAGTGTCGCGACACGCATGGCGGAAAACCACATTTCGCTGGAATCGATCGTCCAGCGGTCCAAGCAGCATCTGGCGCCCTCGCATCATCAGACGATCATCCTTGTTACCCATGCGACGATGGAGGATTCGGTGCGCAAAGCAGTCGCTGCAATCAAGGAAGAAGGCTACCTCGTCGGAGAACCTCAGGTGATTCGTATAGAGCGTCCAAAGGAAGAATCCTGACTCGTTGCGCGAGTTTGTGATGGTTCAACCCGTCCGGGGACACTCGGGCGGGTTTTTTGTTATTAATCAAAGCTTTTCGCCGAATCTATATTAACAGATATGTAGATATAGATATAATCAACCTGGGAGCCTTGGAGTCGCGGGTTGAGGAACATCGAGCATACGCATGATCATATCCAGACGGAGATAGAGCCCCTTCGGGGAGACTTGCCGAAATCCGATCCGATGGCGCCTGACGCAGCCCTCGAGTGCGAGGCGCCGCGGGGGCGAAACTGGGCAACACTGCTGATCCTGCTGTCGATCCTCTTTGTCCAGCTGCTTGTTATTGGCTTGGTTATCCGGGCGATTTTCTGGTAATCCACAGGCCTGAAATCAACCGCTTTGCTATCCGTTCCGCATCTGTAAAAAGAGCAGATGATGAAAGCGGAGTTTGGCATGGCAGATCAGGTCGATCCGGTACCGCGTGCCTTTCTGGGGGTCGAAAGATCCGTTCTCGACAATCGCTGGGTTTCACGCCTCGATCAGGCGGGGCAGAACCGCGCGCTTGCCATGTCGCAGATGCACGGCCTGCCGGATTTGATCGCCCGAGTCCTTGCCGGACGCGGCGTGACAGTGGATGAGGCCGTTGAATTTCTCGATCCGACGATCCGCAGCCTCATGCCCGATCCTCACAAGCTGACCGACTGCGAAAAAGCCGCCAGACGCCTTGCGGAAGCGATCCGTAATGGCGAGCCTGTCGCGATCTTTGGTGACTATGACGTCGATGGTGCTGCTTCCTCAGCGCTGATGTACCGATTCCTCACCCATTTCGGCGTCAAGGCGCGTATTTACATCCCCGACCGCATCTTCGAAGGTTATGGGCCTAATCCGACTGCTATCAATCAGCTGATCGACGACGGCGCGGGCCTGATCGTGACTGTCGACTGCGGCTCCACCAGTCACGAGGCGCTGGCGGCCGCCGCGGACCGTGGCATCGATGTCGTTGTTATCGATCACCATCAGGTGACGCACGAGCTGCCGCGCTGCCATTCCCTTGTCAATCCAAACCGCGAAGACGATCTTTCCGGGCTAGGGCATCTTTGTGCTGCGGGTGTCGTCTTCATGGTGCTTGTGGCAACGTTGCGCCTGCTGCGCGAGGCCGGAGACAAACGCATCCTCGCGATCGATCTCCTTCAGTGGCTGGATATCGTGGCACTCGCCACTGTCTGCGATGTCGTCCCGCTTAAGGGCCTCAACCGTGCCTATGTGGTCAAGGGCCTGGTCGCCGCACGTCACCAGAGCAATGCCGGTCTTGCGGCGCTGTTCCGCAAGGCGGGGCTGGCAGGGCCGGTGACACCCTATCATTTCGGCTTCCTGATCGGCCCGCGCATCAATGCCGGTGGGCGTATCGGGGATGCGGCACTCGGAAGCCGCCTGCTCACGCTAGATGACGCAGTGCAGGCCGAAGACATCGCCCAGCGTCTGGACGAACTCAACCGTGAGCGGCAGGTCATGGAAGCCATCATGCTGCAGGAAGCTGAGGCCGAAGCCCTAGCGGAATATGGAGACGGCGAGGGAGCTTCCGTCATCGTCACCGCGCACGAGAAATGGCATCCCGGCATTGTCGGCCTGATTGCCGCGCGCCTGAAGGAGAAGTTCAAACGTCCGGCCTTCGCCATCGCGTTCGATCCGTCAGGCAGGGGCACAGGTTCAGGCCGCTCGATCAATGGCTTCGACATGGGCAGGATGGTGCGTGCCGCGGTCGATGAAGGGTTGCTCGTCAAGGGCGGCGGCCATGCCATGGCGGCCGGCCTGACCGTTGAGCGCAGCAAACTTGGCTTGCTGCGGGCCTTCTTCACCGAGAAGGCGCAGAAGACGGTGGCGGCCCTCGTCGCCAACGAGACGCTGAAGATTGATGGCGCGATCGCCGCAAGCGGTGCAACGATCGAGCTCATCGATCGTCTGGAAACAGCGGGTCCCTATGGTTCGGGGCACCCGCAGCCCGTCTTTGCCGTGCCAGCGCATCGCGTGCGTGATTCTCGTCTCGTCGGTGAGCGGCATGTTAAGGTGACGCTTGAAGCCATGGATGGCTCACGCCTCGACGGTATCGCCTTCAGGGCTGCCGAAACCCCGCTTGGCAACTTGCTTCTCAATTCCCGCGGCGCCACCCTGCATGTCGCAGGCTCGCTCGGAGCCGAGCATTATCAGGGCTCGCGCCGCATCCAATTGCGCATTAATGATGGTGTCCCGGCCAAGTGATTTGGCGAGGAATTCTCGGGCGGAAGAGGTTAAGCGGGCCGCGACCGGGAAGGGGTATTTTTCTGCGAAGGCCTGTAGGCCCACTACTTCTGCCCATCGGCTCGCATGGCATGAACAATCAGTGCGGCAACGGCAACTCTTTGAAAAGACAGAAAGATATTGAAGGAGAGTGGCACGCCCTAGGGGAGTCGAACCCCTCTTTACAGAATGAAAATCTGTCGTCCTAACCGATAGACGAAGGGCGCGTGCTGTGGTGGCGCCCTTATAGTCAGCACCTTTGTGCGCCGCAAGCGGCAAACTGAGAAATTTTTGTAGGATTATGCAGTTTTTTTCCGAGGTTGTGGAAAAGCGGAAGAGGACCGCCTTGTTGCCCTTACACAGTGTCGTCAGCGGCTGACCTTGGTACGCCCTAGGGGAGTCGAACCCCTCTTTACAGAATGAGAATCTGTCGTCCTAACCGATAGACGAAGGGCGCAGGCTTTAGCTCAGATAGGAACGGGAAGCGCGTTCCGCAAGCTGCCGATAAACGTCTGATTGGATGAGAAGGAGTGGCACGCCCTAGGGGAGTCGAACCCCTCTTTACAGAATGAAAATCTGTCGTCCTAACCGATAGACGAAGGGCGCGTGCTGTGGTGGCGCCCTTATAGTCAGGCACTTCCGATCCCGCAAGCGGCAAATTCGAAATTTTTCAAAAAAATGACAGTCCGTTCCCACTTGTGGAAAATAAAGATTATTGCAGCCGAATCAAAGGGCTGAAACGACCGCTGAAAGTCGGAGATCGACCGTTTCCCTTGCGTGATGCTGTTCCAGGGTTGAGGGTTATATGGCCCTTGCTGAAGCAATCGGCGCGCTCTTGCGGCCACAGCTCCAGTTCCAGTCGCGAGCATTGCCGGTGTCCAAATGGACCGAATCCGTATGGCAATAGGTGCCGACACCGCCACGGTTCGGCAATGATCGAATATATTCGGCGATATCCCATTTGCTGATGCCGTCGATCTGGATATCTGCTGCTTCGCAGCTTTTGTGCATCGATTCCTCGGCGCCGCCGACTTCCCGATTATGTTGCGGATCGCGATAGCCCGATGTCACGACGACCGGCTTGCCGAAATGAGTCTCGACAGTTTTGATGACTCGCATGAGGTCGGGCTTGAAGCAGCCGACCTGGACGCTGTCATTTTGCACATGCAGGCCGTTCGGCGCGACGCGCGTCATGCCGGGCAGGGATGCCTTTTGCAGGAGTCCGGAAAGGCTACTTAGCAGATTCTGCTTCGGCGCGCTGTAGAGCGCATTCATCGTCGATCCCGGAATGCTTTCGCCAGTAAGCGAAGCGGTCTCTGCGGGCGCAACCTTCGTGCTGGTATTCTGCGACGATTGCTGCGGCAGCATTTGGCCTTGCTGCGCCTCTGGCGGCGCGCTGAACACGCTTGACCTCGGGCCAGCGTTTTGCGGTGCGTAAGCATTTACGCCCTGCGGCTGGACGATCGTGGAGGTCGAGTTATTTTGCAGCGGCGCCTGATGATCGGAAAAGATGCTCATCGCCTGCGCATTGATTCGCGTCGACTGCATGACAAGCCCGCCGATATTGGCCGGCTGTTGCGGTTGCATAGCCGGATCGACGGGTGCGGCAACAGGAGCCGCATTCGGATTCTGTGCTGCGACCTGTGGAGCGACACCGGAGACATTCGTCAGCATCGGATCGCGATAGGGCTGTTTCGACGCGGTGGAGGATGTGGCGGGCATTGCTGCTGCCAGGCGCGGCGCTGGCTGTCCTGCTGCTGAAGGCGTGGCTACGGCGGCCGAATCAATTGTCTTCTTGTCGGAAACGCAGCCGGAAAGCGCAAGAGCAGTGCTGGCAATCAGCAAGGCGCCGAGAGCCTGCCGACTTGAAGAGGCAATCCGCTTGTTGTTTCTGGTCAACCGAGAAATCTCCGGTGAATGCGGAAGGCGCAACAAAGCGCGCTTCCGTTACGATGGAGCCGGAGAATGCCTCGTGAAGCTTGCCTGCAGCTTGGCTTACCAGGTGCCGGTATTGCCCATGGAAAGCCAGGGTTCAGCCGGGGCCAGTTTTTCGCCTTTCTGCAGAATCTCGATCGAGATGCCATCGGGCGAGCGGACGAAGGCCATATTGCCGTCGCGTGGTGGACGGTTAATCGTAATACCGTTGTCCATCAACTTCTGACAGATCGCGTAGATATCATCCACCTCATAGGCGAGGTGACCGAAATTGCGTCCTCCAGTATAATCTTCCGTGTCCCAGTTGTAGGTGAGTTCGAGGCAGGGAGTCTTTTCGCTACGGGCACGGTCGATATCGTCCCGAGCGGCCAGGAAAACGAGCGTGTAGCGGCCCTTTTCGTTATCATGGCGGCGGATTTCCTCGAGACCGAACAGGGTGGAGTAAAAATGGAGGGAGGCGTCGAGATCTTTGACGCGCACCATGGTGTGGAGATAACGCATTTTGTTTCCTCTCTCTTTTCAGGCTAGCCCGTCTGGGTAACAGACGCCAGTTTCGGGCAAGTCATCGCTATAAAATGTACAGTTGGGAATAACCGAAAACTAGGACTTGCGCTTATCCGTTACCAAGATGTTAATCTTGATTTCAAGAATCAGTTAACCGTAACAGTGTGACGCGTATTGAGGGGCTGGCGACATGGCTGACAGGATTTCACCGAATGGCTTCACCGACCTTGAAGAGTTGTCGGCGGAACCGGTCGACCTCGTTGAGATCACCGGCGTGGTGAAATGGTTCGACGTGGCCAAGGGATTTGGCTTCATCGTTCCTGACAACGGCATGCAGGATGTCTTGCTGCATGTGACCTGCCTGCGTCGCGATGGCTACCAGACCATCCTCGAAGGTACCCGCATCGTCGCTCTCATTCAGCGTCGCGAGCGAGGCTACCAGGCCTTCAAGATCCTCTCCATGGATCAGTCGACCGCAGTTCATCCTTCGCAGCTGCCACCGGTTCGCACCCATGTGCAGGTCACGGCAACGAGCGGCCTCGAGCGCGCCTTGGTGAAGTGGTTCAATCGGACGAAGGGCTTCGGCTTCCTGACGCGCGGCGAGGGAACGGAAGACATTTTCGTGCACATGGAGACGCTCCGCCGTTTCGGCCTGACCGAGTTGCGCCCCGGACAAGTGGTGCTGGTGCGTTTCGGCGACGGCGAAAAGGGCCTAATGGCTGCTGAGATTCATCCGGATGTTCCTAGCCCAGTCGGCCGGTCTCACTGATGCGCTGCCTATTCTCGGTTGATATGATGAGAAGCGCCGTCATGGCGCTTTTTTTCATAGTCGCCCTGCCTGCATTTGCGCAGCAGGACATACATTTCGATAGAGAGCCGCTAATCATACAGACAGCTGCGGGCAAGAGATTACACTTTACCGTGGAGATCGCTGCCACCGATGATCAGCGCGCATACGGCCTGATGTATCGTAAGGCAATGGCAGAAGACGCTGGCATGATCTTCGACTTCGGCGTATCGCGGCGCGTCACCATGTGGATGGAAAATACCGTCCTGCCGCTCGATATGCTCTTTGCCGACGATCGCGGCGTCATCACCCATATCAAGGAAGACGCTACGCCCTATTCCCGCGACATCATCGATTCGATGGGTGGAGTCCGGTATGTGGTCGAGGTGAACGCCGGCACTGCCCGCAAGCTCAATATCCGCCCCGGCGATCGCATCATTAGCGCTACGACAACGAAAAAGACGAAGTAAGCCTGTGAAAACTGCCTGCCAAGGTGGATTTATGGGGTTGCTAGGGCAGGGGGAAGCGTGTATTTCCGCTGCCATCAAAGGCTCGGAGTGTAGCGCAGTCTGGTAGCGCATCTGGTTTGGGACCAGAGGGTCGGGAGTTCGAATCTCTCCACTCCGACCATTATCTTCCCGGTATATTTCGCAGATTGAAAATGGCATCAGGGCTTGACGTTGCCTGTGCCCACAGGGATGATCGTCTGCTCAGGAAGCTCATTTCCGAAAGACAGCCATTCACGTCGCAAACACGCCTGCAGAGGCGTGGCGTGATCAGCCGTGGGCAAGCAGGCCGAGATATTGAGCATAACTGATCGCCGCGTAGAAAAACGCAGTGATGCTTGCTCCGATCATGATGGCATGGAATTCTGCAGAAGATCTCATGGCTCGCACCCGTGTCACAACGGTTGGTCGACACCCTAGTCGCCTATGCCGGTCATAACAATTAGAAGGCAATCACAACATGCAACAATCCGAAACATTTCGCATTGTGTGGAAGGATTGCCCGCTCTATCCACACCCGGCTGCGAAAGGGCTGCGCCTCACGCGCTCTGCAGACAATAACGCGCAATGCGGCATTCGGTTTCCCTTATCCGCCGACGCTGCCTGTGTGGTGCTTTTTTCTTGAAAAAGCGGGGATTCGCGGATAAGCAAAATTCACTTTCTGCTGCCATCTTTGGTGTGGAAGTGAGCCTTATCCAAGGCTGAATATATGACAGGCGGGCGCTGCCCGTATATCGGAGGCACTGCAGCAATGTCTGCTAAGATCTATCGTCCGGCCAAGACCGCAATGCAGTCCGGCAAGGCAAAGACCCATCTCTGGGTGCTGGAATTCGATCAGGAGCAGCCGCGCAAGATCGACCCGATCATGGGCTACACGTCCTCGGGCGACACGCGCCAGCAGGTGAAGCTGACTTTCGAAACGCAGGAGCTCGCCGAAGCCTATGCCAAGCGCAACGGCATCGAATACCGCGTGATCCCGCCGAAGGATCCCGCACGCCAGGTCGTCGCTTATCCGGATAATTTCCGTTATACCCGTACCCAGCCCTGGACACACTGATCCGTCCGCGGTTCGAGATAGAAATGCTGATGTCGCGGTCTCGCGATATGCAGACGGCCCCTTAGCTCAACTGGATAGAGCAGCTGCCTTCTAAGCAGCAGGTCGCAGGTTCGAGTCCTGCAGGGGTCGCCATTCTTACTGTGTCCGACCCGGAGACATAGGTAACAGTTTGTCCCTAAGACATGGGTGACAAGCTCGTGCCGAACGCGCCCAAGGTCGTGCCCTGAGGCGCGCTGAAGTTCACTTCCAACTCGTCAGAGACTGAAGCGCAAGGTCGAGCTTTCGAAGCAGATCGCGAACTGGCTTGCAATCGGGATAGGAGGAGGCGATCAGCCCCTTCGCTTCCTCCAAACGTTTGATGTGAAGGTTGCGGCCGGCAATACCATACTCATTATCGGGCACAATATTGCGCTCGTGATAGTAGAGTTCAAAAAATACATCGTTCGGCAGAGCGTCGTGATCATATTCAAGCTGGACCCAATTATCCAGTTCTGAACGAACGGAGGCGAGCCTGTTGATGATTCCGGCTCGCTGCCGGGTCGCACTGATAACATCCTTCAACAATTGGCCGACACGCTGATGCGTGGCGACAGCCATTTTTGCATTCGGCCGCCGGCCAGAGGCCATCACCATCCGGTACGCCACGGCATTATTGCCTGTCGTCCGGGGGCCGCGCATCTTTTTCGCTTTCTGAGCTTTTTCTTTTGCGTCCAGTACCTCTCCAGGTGACCGAAACAATTCGCCATCGGTCGTGGTCACCCGTTTGCAATTTTCCGGCACAACAGGGGCAGGCATGCATGACAGCGCCAAAAGAACTGGTCCAAGTGGCAAACCTTTCTGCCCATCCGAAACCAGATAAAGCTCACTCCCGCCTTCCGGATAGTACATGCCAGCCCAGAGCGGCTTGGCAATTTCCCGGCGATTGCCGACAGACCATGCATCGCGCTCCTGCTGCCGATCTTTTACCGCTGCCGCGTAGGGTTCATCGACGAAGAGGTAGCGCTTTTCGATGGGGTCGTACCAGCTGCTGCCATGATCTCTTCCAGGGAGGTCGCGTCCAAAGTCAGCCCTGATGGGCGTGGTTTTCGAGGATGGCCTAAGTCCGGTACAAGCCATGAATTGCAACGTACGCGCCGCTCTACACGCGAGCGCAATAGCTGAATTCGCGCCCTCTGTACTCATATGGCAGCTGATCAGGTCGGACGCCCAGCGCGTGAAGTACCTCAGCCCAGCAGCATACTTGTATTGGGGAGCCGCGATTATCTCGTCGAGGGGCTTCGGCAGCGCAACCTCAATGATCTCGTTGCCGCGTGACCTTGTCTTCGGATTTCGCCAATGGACGCTAATAAACGTCGAGAAAATGGGCGGCGGCAGAACAATCGTGGAGGCTTGTAGCGTCCGCCGAGCGTTGGTGTGGCTTGAGAAACCGGCTCGAACCGACGCGCGATCAAGACCCACTGAATGGGCAACGTCGTCTCGCTTGGAAATCGTTTTCGCGAGGCGCTTGATGCCCTCGATTGTGGTAGGCCTGATGTCGTTGATGGACATGTTCTTTTCTCCCGGACTCCTTTTGAAGCGTCACCCGTCGACCACTTCTCGAGCTCGATCAGAAAAACATGAAAGGGTTGAGCTTCTCACAAAGGCAGTGCTGTCAACAGCTTCGCAATTGACGGGCGGCGCGCTCCGAGACCAATTTCGGTAGAGTCGTGGCTGCGGCCGCTGGAGCAACGTTCTTATCATGACTGACGCACAAAGAGCGCAAATGGCTCTCGACGCCTGCGTCCATAGGCCCGTCGACTCTCACGTCAAGAGTCGATCCGTTTGAGGCAATCAAATTCGAAGAATTAGCTGGATACGGAGGCTTTGACTCCGAACGTATGCGTCGGGGTACGTCGTATTCAAGAGTTTGAGTTTTCCTGAACTGAGCCGCCGGCCTCTGCTCGCGGCGAATGACGATGTTGGTAACGGAATAAAGGGCTGGCCACGCGTCGTTATAGTTGCAGGCGCGGCCAACCCTACGTCTCTGATCTTGCTGACTTAGCTTGCGGGCGTCAGCGTCATGGACGTGCCGGTCGCGGCAACGTTGACGCCGAGCTGGCCTGTAACGCTGATGACCTGCAGGTGGATCGATCCGGAGGTGCCGCCAAAGAGCACATTAGTGCCGATGCCGCCGACCAGCGTGGCTTCGGCAGTTGCGCCCTGGTAGAGGCCGGCCAGTGAGCCGCGATGATAGCCGGCTGTCGGTGCAAAGACCGCCCAGAGCAGGCGACCGCGTGTGGTGAAGCCGAGATCAACCCCGAACTTACGCAGAGCTCCGCTGTAGTGCTCAGGCGCTTCGCTATTGCTTGTCGGCTGGAATACGCAATCGATCTGCTTGGAGGAACCGAGCACATACCCGACGCCGCCGCCGATGTCGCAAGCGAGGTAGCCGATTTTGACGCCCCCGCTCACATCAGGCTCGACAGCGGGACTCCTCCGCACCAGATCCGCGGCACTGGCGCTCATGACAAATGCCTGAAGCAACGAGGCTGCTGCGATTGTCGTCGCAATCATCTTTTTCATTTCCGTCTCCTTTGAATATCGCATGAAGGATATAGCGTCGGCTTTGTCATAACCAAGGCGGGAAAGTCTTTGTGCTCGTTTTGGTTCCGAATGTTGCCGGTGCCACGCTGCCGCAGCCATTTCCTATGGAACCCCGTCGGCCTCTGTCGGTTGTTCGAAAATCCACTTTCAAACAACGGAGATGATCATGAGCAAGACGAATGCAGACGATATCCGCAAGAAAGCCGAGCGCCAGGTAGAAAATACCAGTGCCGGAGGACATCTCGGCGGGACCTATTTCGGTCAGCAACCCGACGGGAAAACTGCCTCATCCAGCAGTACGGAAGCTCGGAAATCCCGTCCGAATGACGGTAACAATTGATTTGGGAAAAGACGACGATCTTGCGGTCGGCCAAGAGCAACGGCCGCCCTCACCTGAGGGGGATGTCTCGTTTTGGAACCAGTTTGCGAGGAATGTTAGAAAATTCTAACTATCTTGTTCTTTCAGGCGGATTCCGGAAACATTCACAACTTCACCGCGTTTAATTCGCGCGGGCATGCCGATGGCTTGCCCGCGCGATCGAAGGTACGCGCGTTCCTCGGTTTATCGCCGGACACATTTCCGGCATCGCAAAACGGAGGAAGTCATGAAGTGCATATATCAAAGGCGGTCGCTTCCGTTCCTCACCTCGGCTTGCATCGCCCTTTCAATGCCGGTGGCTAGTACGCAAGCGCTTGATCTCGACGTTTCAGCCAATCTTGGAGGCATAAGTGCGGATGTCGGCGCGTCGACGAGATCAAGCGGTGTCAACGCCGGCGTTGATGCTTCTGTCGGTGGTGCCAGCAGCGTAAACGCGAATGCGAACGCTGCTGAAGGTGGCAGCGGCATCACTGCTGACGCGGACGCCAATATTGGCGGCAGCAGCGGCGTCAATACCAACGTCAATGCCCGAGCTCTCGGTCGTTCGGGCGCAGGCGCAAACGTCGATGCCCGTATTGGCGGCAGTGGCAATGCCACTGGTCCCACATTGTTCGGAGCAAACGGCTTGAACCTCTCACTTGGTCTTGGTGGCGCCAGCGGCGGTGGCACCGGTACCGGTGCTGATGGTACTGAAACAGGAGGCAGAAGCGCTCCATCGGCCGTGGTGGAGCGTTTCAAGGAAATGTCCGTCAATGATCGGCAGAAGATGTTGGTCCGTTGCCGGGATATTTCCCTTTCCAGTGGCTATGATTCTGGTCTTGCAGGCTTGTGCGCGCTGCTTCGCTCCACTGCTTCCCGCTAGAATTCATAAAAACCCGCCGGTGATCAGTTCATTGCTCCGGCGGGTTCTAAACGTGAGGTCCGCCTTGATCAGTGCAGGATCTGGCTGAGGAACAGCTTGGTGCGCTCGTGCTGGGGATTGTCGAAGAATTCGGCCGGGGAATTCTGCTCGACTATCTGGCCCTGGTCCATGAAGATCACGCGGTTCGCAACCTGGCGCGCAAAGCCCATTTCGTGGGTGACGCAGAGCATGGTCATGCCTTCTTCGGCAAGGCCTACCATCGTGTCCAGCACTTCCTTGATCATTTCTGGATCCAGCGCTGAGGTCGGCTCATCGAATAGCATGATCTTCGGGTTCATGCAGAGCGAGCGAGCAATCGCCACGCGCTGCTGCTGGCCGCCCGAAAGCTGGCCCGGATACTTGTTCGCCTGCTCAGGGATTTTGACTCGCCTCAGGAAGTGCATGGCGATTTCTTCCGCCTGCTTCTTCGGCATTTTTCGCACCCAGATGGGCGCGAGCGTGCAGTTTTCCAAGATCGTCAAATGCGGGAAGAGGTTGAAGTGCTGGAACACCATGCCAACTTCGCGACGCACTTCATCGATTTTCTTCAAGTCGTTGGTGAGTTCCGTGCCATCAACGATGATCTGACCCTTCTGGTGTTCTTCCAGGCGGTTGATGCAGCGGATCATCGTCGACTTGCCGGAACCCGACGGACCGGCAATGACGATGCGCTCGCCCCGCATGACCTTGAGGTTTATATCGCGAAGAACGTGGAAGTCACCGTACCACTTGTTCATGTTGATGATCTCGACGGCCACGTCGGTCGCCGACACGGTCATTTTTTTCGTTTGGGCTTCTGCCATTGCTTGTTCCTCTTTTTATCGTTTGTGGCCGGTGTCGAGATGACGTTCCATAAATGCTGAATAGCGTGACATGCCGAAGCAGAAAAGCCAGAAGGTGAAGCCGGCGAAAATCAGCCCTGTCAGCGGTGTTACGGCCGTTGCCCAGTTCGCATCGGTAAAGAAGAAACGAACGATGCCAAGCAGGTCATACATGCTGATGATCGATACCAGCGACGTATCCTTGAACATGCCGATACAGGTGTTGACGATCCCGGGGATCACCAGCTTGATGGCTTGCGGCAGGATGATCAGCCGCATCTTCTGCCAGTAGCCAAGTCCAAGCGAATCCGCGCCTTCGAACTGGCCTTTTGGAATCGCCTGCAGGCCGCCGCGAATGACCTCAGCCATGTAGGCGGAAGCAAAGAGCGACACTCCGACGATTGCGCGCAGCAGCTTGTCCACCGTCCAGCCCGCCGGCAGGAACAGCGGCAGCATCACGCTTGCCATGAAGAGCACCGTGATCAGCGGCACTCCACGCACGACCTCAATGAAAATAGTGCTCACCATGCGAATAACAGGCATGTGTGAGCGCCTGCCAAGCGCCAGGATAATACCCAGCGGAAAGGAGACCGCGATGCCAACGAAGGAGAGCACCAGCGTCACCATCAGTCCGCCCCAGCGGGGAGTCTCGACGATTTCGAGGCCAAATCCACCATAAAGAAGAACGAAGGAAACGATCGGCAGCACTATGAAGAGCAGGATAGCATTGAGGCCCTTTCGGGGGGCCGAAGGGATCAACATCGGTACCAGCAGGAGTGTGAAGAGAATACCGACGAGGGTAGGCCGCCAACGCTGGTCGAGCGTGTACCCCCCATAGATGATCTGGTCAAATTTTGCGCCGATAAAGGCCCAGCAAGCACCGCTCCACCCATCCGGCTGAATGCCGCCCTGAACTGTCGTTGCACAGAAGGTGCGGTCCGGCCCAGTCCAGACCGCCTGTACGAACAACCAGTTGATGGCATGCGGCAAGGCCCAGGCGAGAAAGGTCACTGCCAGAAGCGTGAGGACGATATCTTTGGGTGTCGCAAGAAGATTGCGGCGTATCCAGGCTCCGGCACCTTTTTCTCCTGAAGGCGGCGGCTCCTGCGCCAGCATGGCGGTTCTGACGAAACTGTTGCTCATCTTATCTCTCCACCAGTGCCATCTTGGCGTTGAACCAGTTCATCAGCAGTGATGTCACGATGCTGATGCTGAGATAGATGACCATCCAGATCAGGATCACCTCGACCGACTGACCGGTCTGGTTCAGTGTGGTGCTGCCGACGGCAACGAGATCGGCAAAGCCGATGGCAATCGCCAGCGACGAGTTCTTGGTGAGGTTCAGATACTGGCTGCTCAGCGGCGGAATGATGATGCGGAAGGCCTGTGGAATGACCACCAGCCGGGTGATTGCAGAGGGATGCAGGCCGAGTGCGGCTGCTGCCTCCGTCTGTCCCTTAGGTACGCCGCGAATGCCCGAGCGCACGATCTCGGCAATGAAGGCAGCCGTATAGAAGGAAAGGGCGAGGAAAAGCGACATGAATTCCGGGCCGACCACGGAACCGCCCGTCAAATTGAACTTGCCGGCGATCGGGAAATCGAAGGAAAGCGGTGCGCCCGCGATAAGGAAGGCTAGGAGCGGCAGGCCGACGATGAGGCCGATCGAGACCCAGATCGTGTGGAAGGGCTGGCCCGTCGCCGCCTGCCGGCGATGCGCCCACCGTGCCGTGACGATAGTTGCGATGATCGCGATCACGAAGGCAACGCCGACCAGCCAGAAACCGTCGCCGAAGATCGGCTTGGGGAAGGCGAGGCCGCGATTGTTCAGATATGATCCGAGCGGCAGATGCAGCGAGTCACGAGCATTGGGCAGAATCGCCAGAACGCCCGAGTACCAGAAGAAGATCACCAGCAGCGGCGGAATGTTGCGGAAGACTTCCACATAGACCGTGCAGAGTTTTGCAATCAGCCAGTTCCGCGACAGGCGGCCGATACCGATGATGAAACCAATAATCGTCGCGGTAATGATACCGGTAACGGCGATGAGGATAGTGTTCAGAAGGCCGACGAGCAGCGCACGGCCATAGGTCGAATCGCTTGAATATGGGATCAGCGACTGGCCGACTTCGAAGCCGGCGCGGCCGTTCAGAAAGCCGAAGCCCGATGCGATGTTAGCGCGCGCCAGGTTGACTGCCGTATTGTGAGCAATCGACCAAATCAATGCGACCAACAAAATAATGGTAAGAGCTTGGAAGAAGATGCCCCGAATTGTCGGGTCATAGAGGGCAGACTGGAAGCTCCAGCCGCTCCTGGTCAAAGAGGATGAATCCGCAACCTGATGCGTCATGCCTGGCCAATTCCCCACGTTATGCGCCCCTTTTCGGAGCTTTTTTATAGGAGGATGAGGAAAGGCGGTTTCCCGCCTTTCCGGCTTTTCATGCCTGGTGCCGATTAGCGAACCGGCGGAGCATACTGGATGCCACCCTTGTTCCAGAGGGCGTTGAGGCCGCGTGCGATCTTCAGCGGGCTGCCCTGACCGATGTTCTTTTCGAAGACTTCGCCATAGTTGCCGACGTTCTTGACGACGTTGTAGGCCCAGTCATTAGTCAGGCCGAGGTCGGTACCGATCTTCGTGTCGGCTTCGACGCCGAGGAAGCGCTTGATATCCGGGTTCGGCGAGTTCTTCATTTCGTCGACATTGGCCTGGGTGATGCCGAATTCTTCGGCGTTGACCATCGCGTAGCCAACCCAGCTGACGATATCGAACCATTGGTCGTCACCCTGGCGAACGGCTGGGGCGAGAGGTTCCTTGGAGATGATTTCCGGCAGGATCATGTGCTCGTCGGGGTTCTTCAGCGTCAGACGCAGCGAGTAGAGGCCCGACTGGTCGGTCGTGTAGACGTCGCAACGGCCCGAGTCATAGGCGGCGTTGACTTCGTCGAGCTTCTCGAAGACCACCGGATTGTACTGCAGGTTATTGGCTTTGAAGTAGTCGGCGAGGTTGAGCTCGGTCGTGGTGCCCGACTGAACGCAGACGGATGCGCCGGAAAGTTCGAGCGCCGACTTCACGTTCAGACTCTTGCGAACCATGAAGCCCTGGCCGTCATAATAGTTGACGAAGCGGAAGTTGAGGCCGAGAGCCGTATCGCGGTTGATCGTCCAGGTCGTGTTACGCGCCAGAACGTCGACTTCGCCGGACTGCAGGGCCGGGAACCGGTTGGCGGCGCTGAGGGGCGTGAACTTCACCTTGTTGGCGTCGCCGAAGACCGCAGCGGAAACCGCGCGGCAGAAATCGACGTCGAAGCCCGACCAGTTGCCGGACGCGTCAGGGGCAGCAAAACCGGCAAGGCCCGTATTGACGCCGCACTGGATGAAACCTTTTGCTTTTACGTCTGCGAGAGTCGTGGCCGAAGCGGCCGAAGCGCCAAGAGCGAAAACTGCTGCGCCGACTGCTGCGGACAGGAGCTTGTACTTCATTTTTCCCAACCTTTTCCGTTGTCTTATCTTTATGTTTTCGGGGGTGGCCGCTAGAAACTGCCCATTTACCTCCCCGTTTCCCCGCAACCCTCCCGGCGCGAGTGGGTCTATCTCAGTCGCAAATGTCACTATGGTCAAGTGTCGCGGATGATAATTGCGGCAAATTTCAGCATTTTGGTAGATTGCGCTGTCCGCATGGGCATTTGGCTAGAAATTGAGCGCCAGGGTGAGGAAAAATAGCGCGGAAACTCCGAAGTAAAGGCCGCTGATTTCAGGGAGTGGGGTCTCAGGTCCAGGTGTAGGGGTTGACCCTGATGGCAACGGGGTCCAAATGTTCGGCCTTTGCATACCCTCGCCAGAAGGCCATTTCCGATATGAAAGATCTAGACAGTCTCCTGCCGGGCGCCGGTGTTAACACCCGGCTTTCCCACATTGGTTACGATCCCACCGATTATCATGGTTTCGTCAACCCGCCGGTGGTGCGCGCTTCGACCGTGCTCTTTCCCGATGCCAGGTCCATGGAGACGCGCGACAAGAAATACACCTATGGCACGCGCGGTACGCCGACGACCGATGCCCTTGCCGAAGCGATCAACGCGCTCGAAGGCTCGGCCGGCACAGTGCTGGTGCCCTCCGGCCTTGCCGCCGTTACTGTCGCAATCCTAGCCTATGTTGCGGGCGGCGATCATGTTCTGGTCGTCGATTCGGTCTATGGTCCGACGCGACATTTCTGCGACACGATGCTGAAGCGCATGGGTGTCGAGGTCGACTATTTCGATCCGGCGATCGGCGCTTCAATCGAAACCCTGATCAAGCCGAATACCACGGTCGTGCTGACCGAGGCTCCCGGCTCCAACACATTCGAAATGCAGGATATCCCGGCCATTGCGGCCGTGGCACATAAGCACAGTGCCGTCGTGCTGATGGACAATACCTGGGCGACACCGCTTTATTTCCGCCCACTGGATTTCGGCGTCGACGTTTCCATTCATGCTTCGACCAAATATCCGTCGGGCCATTCCGACATTCTTATGGGGACCATCTCTGCCAATGCCGAACACTGGCCTCGGCTGATCGATACGCACGGCACGCTCGGCTTGTGCGGCGCGCCTGATGATTCCTACCAAATCCTGCGTGGCCTTCGCACCATGGGAATCCGCCTGGAGCGCCACTACGAAAGCGCGCTCGCGATTGCCACGTGGCTGGAAAATCGCGAGGAGGTTGCGCGCGTCCTGCATCCGGCACTGCCGAGCTTCCCGTCGCACCATATCTGGAAGCGCGACTTCAAGGGCGCCAGCGGCATCTTCTCTTTCGTGCTCAAGGCCGGTGATCCGCAGAAGGCCAAGCCGAAGGCGCATGCCTTCCTCGATGCGCTCTCCTATTTCGGGCTCGGCTATTCCTGGGGCGGCTATGAAAGCTTGGCCTTGCTGGTCAATCTCTCCGACCGTAAGATCGCCAAGGCGCCGGCCGAAGGCCCGGTCATTCGCCTGCAGATCGGCCTCGAAGATGTCGCTGACCTCAAGGCCGATATCGAGCGCGGTTTTGCCGCCGCTAACGCTGTCTGATCAACCACCATCTGATCAGTCGCGATCTGGTCAGCCAATAGGGCGATAGCCGTAGATCCAGTCGAGATCCGCCGCAAGGCTTTGCGGCGGTTTCAGCGACAACACGATGTCACGACCGAGACGGATTGGCCCGCGCGCATGGTAGGCAAAGCGATTGAAGGCGCCACGCTGACGCAGCTTGGCGATGCGCGGTGTGCGATGCCGTTCGAAGAGAGAAATGGCCTCGGCAACCGGGCGGGTGGCAAGGAAAGCCGCAAGCTCGAAGGCGTCTTCGATCGCCATCGCCGCACCCTGCGCCGCAAAGGGCATCATGGCATGCGCCGCATCGCCGATCAGTACCGTTTTGTCGCCGTCCTGCCATCTGCCCGGTATCGCCTCGAAGAGCGGCCAGAAAGTGATGTCGTTCCGGCCTCTCAGTAGCCCGGAAATCGAAGGATGCCAGTGCCGGAAGCGGGACTGCAGAAGCTCCTGTTGCACCGGTGTCGGCTGGCCTTGCCAGGCTTGCGCCGCAATATTGCCGGCGGTGATCGCCACCATGTTGAAGCCGCCAGTTTCCTTCAGCGGATAACAGACCATATGCGCCGAGGACCCGAGCAGCGCCGAAACGCTCGTCCTGTCGAGAAAGCCCGGCGCTTCGGCCTTCGGGATTGTGAAGCGGAAGGCGACATTTCCGGAAAAATGCGGGGCATGAGCGCCTGCTATTGCCTGCCGTAATTTCGACCAGACGCCGTCAGCGCCGATAATGACCTCGGCCGGGCGCCGGCATTGCGCCAGGTTCGATTCGAAATGTGTTCCGAGATGGAGTGCGCAAAGCGGATTGTCAGTGACTGCATCCAGAAGAGTCTTCTGAAGCGTTTTGCGGTGCAGGACACCGTAGGGTGCTCCCCAGCGATTCCGGGCAAAATTTCCGGCGGGTACCGCCGCGAGCTCGCGCAGCGAACTGCCGGAAATCAGCCGAATGGATTGCGGTTCGAGCCAAACACTTGTGAGCCGGTCGAGCAAACCAAGTTCGGCAAGCACATGCGATGCGTTAGGGGAGATCTGCAATCCGGCGCCGACTTCGGCAAGCACAGGCGCCTGTTCGAAAATATCGGAGCTGATGCCACGTCTTGCAAGCGCCAGAGCGGCTGTCAGGCCCGCAATTCCCGCGCCGATGATGGCGGCATGTTCGACCGGCATGGGATGTCCGATCTAAAGAGGAGACTTTACGCTGCCTTGACGTGGAAGACGCAGCCGGGCGGGTTGGTCTGGTTCGACTTCAGCGAGGCATTGTACCGATAGAGGGTCGAGCAGTAGGAGCAGACTTTCTCGTTATCGTCGCCCATGTCGATGAAGATATGCGGATGGTCGAAGGGAACGGATGCGCCAGTGCACATGAATTCCTTGACGCCGACTTCGATAACGCTGTGACCGCCGTCGTTCTGGAAGTGGGGAATGCTGTGGCCGGCCATGTCTGTCTCCGAATGCTTTGAAATTCTGCGCGGACCTTATAGGCCTTCGAAGCAAAAGTGTAGTGCCAAAGCATGGCTCGTTTACGAGTTTTTGGCTTCACGCTGAAAGGCCGCTCGATTATGGTCCCCGCAACAAAGGACGGCCCGATGAACCTGAATACGCCTGCATTTTCAAGCTTCACCCATGATGGACTGAAACTCGCCTTTTTCGACGAGGGCGACCCCTCCGGCCCGCCGGTGCTGCTGATCCATGGCTTTGCTTCCTCGGCCAACGTCAACTGGGTTCATCCGGGCTGGCTGAAGACGCTCGGTGACGCCGGTTATCGTGTGATCGCTATCGACAACAGGGGGCATGGCGCAAGCGACAAGCCGCGTGACGCCGAGGCCTACAGGCCATGGTTCATGGCAGGCGATGCGATCGCGCTGCTCGATCATCTTGGCATCCCAGAAGCCAATCTGATGGGTTACTCCATGGGAGCGCGCATCTCCGTCTTTGCAGCACTTGCCCATCCCCACCGCGTCCGCTCGCTCGTGCTCGGCGGCCTCGGCATCGGCATGACCGATGGGGTAGGGGACTGGGATCCGATTGCCGATGCACTTCTTGCGCCTTCACTCGCCGACGTCACCCATCAGCGCGGCCAGATGTTTCGCGCTTTTGCCGATCAGACCAAGAGCGATCGTGAGGCTCTTGCCGCGTGTATCAAAGGGTCGCGCGATCTGGTTGCCCGCGCCGACATGGGCAAGATCGACGTGCCCACCTTGATCGGCGTCGGAACGAAGGACGACATTGCCGGTTCTCCTCAGGAGCTTGCAGCGCTGATGCCTGATGCCGAAGCGCTGGATATTCCAGGCCGCGATCACATGCTTGCCGTCGGTGATCGGGTGTTCAAGAAGGCGGTGCTGGAGTTCTATGCCAAGGTCGCTGCGGGATGAGGTCGCCGCCAGGTGACATAAGGTGATCTCGGGAAAAATGCGCTGAACTAACGTTCTCGGGGCACCCATTTATGTTATCGGCGTTTTCCTCTATATAATCGCATTTCAACGGAAAATGAGGAGACCGGTAATGGTCGCGAAGACGGATATCCGCACGCTGGACGCAGCCCATCCGCTGAAGGTGATGGACCCCATTTGGGATAGTCTGCGCGAAGAAGCGCGCCTGGCTGCGGAAGGCGATCCGGTGCTGGCAGCCTTCCTCTATTCGACCGTGATCAATCATCGCTCGCTGGAAGAATGCGTCATACACCGTATCTGCGAACGTCTCGACCATCCCGACATGCAGGCTAACCTGCTGCGCCAGACTTTCGAGGAAATGCTCGAGGACTGGCCGGAATGGGGCTCGATCCTGCGCGTGGATATCCAGGCAGTTTATGACCGCGACCCCGCCTGCCTGCGCTTCATGGAAGCCGTTCTCTATTTCAAGGGCTTCCACGCCCTCCAGACGCATCGGCTGGCGCATTGGCTGCTGAACCGTGGCCGCCGGGATTTTGCGCTCTACCTGCAGAGCCGTTCCTCCAGCGTCTTCCAGACGGACATCAACCCCGCTGCCCGCATCGGCAAGGGCATCTTCCTCGACCATGCGACCGGCCTCGTCGTCGGCGAAACGGCTGTCATCGGCGACAATGTGTCCATCCTGCATGGCGTCACGCTCGGCGGCACCGGCAAGGAAGGCGCTGACCGTCACCCGAAGATTGGCACAGGCGTGCTGATAGGCGCCGGCGCCAAGATCCTCGGCAATATCGAGATCGGCTTCTGTTCGCGCGTTGCCGCCGGTTCCGTTGTGCTGAAGCCGGTGCCGCCGAAGACTACCGTGGCAGGTGTGCCGGCCAAGGTCGTCGGCGCGGCAGGTTGTTCCGAGCCGGCACGCATTATGGATCAGGTTATCGGCGCCGATATCTGAACTTCTCTTGGAAAATGCGAAAAACTGCCTAAATCCTGGCGGAGGCAGTCGTTGCTAACACGATCTCGCGACCTTTACAGCGCCGCTTTACCTGTGCAAGAAGCGGCCACCGAGATCGCTACGGAGATGAGAGAGTGAAGCCTGAAGAAATCAAGAAGCTCGACGCCTATTTCAAACGCACGCTGAACCCGCAGATGGTGGTGAAGGCGCGCCCGCGCAAGAACGATTCCGCGGAAGTCTATCTCGGCGAAGAATTTCTCGGCGTCATCTATATCGATGATGAAGATGGCGACCGGTCCTACAATTTCTCGATGGCCATCCTTGACGTCGATCTCTGATCGCTCATAACCCCTACTGGAAAAGCCGGGCATCGCGAGCCGATGTCCGGCTTTTCGGCGTTATAGCATGCTAATACACCCGGGCATCAAAATTTCATCTAACCCTGTGGTTGCATGCCCCTGATATATTTTAGCAAAATCAATAAAAGACGAACGTGCCCGAAAAGCCGGTCATTTAAGCGGATATGTAGTGCAACTTTTGGATGTTTTGCAACGCACAAGACTACTTGACTCTTTGTGCGTTGCAGCTACCCTCTGCCCATAATAGCCAACTGGAGGATGGTGTGGTCATGTTCAATTTCGAAGACGCAAACCGGAAGAGCAAGGAAGCGGTGGATACCATGCTCAAGAACTATTCCGATACAGCCAAGGGTTTCCAGGCGATTGCCTCCGAGGCGGCCGAATATTCCAAGAAGTCTTTCCAGGATGCGGTTAGCCATTTCGAGACTCTGTCAGGCGTAAAGAGTTTCGAGGCCGCCTTCGAGTTGCAGAGCAGCTATGCGAAGTCCTCCTACGAGGCTTTCGTTGCTGAGGCGACGAAGCTCGGCGAAATGTATGCAGACCTCGCCAAAAATGCTTATAAGCCCTACGAAACACCGATGACCGCTGCTGCCGTTAAGGTTTCGAAAGCCGCTCCGGTGACCCCCGCAGCCGCGTAAATCTTGCGGCGCGCAGTGCGCCGTCTATTGAAAATCAAAGACCGGCACCGCATCTGCGGCCGGTCTTTTTTGTTTCTCGAAGCACGCCCTGGTTTTTACGCAGACTTTTTTGGCCTTTGCGTCAAGTCCTGCGGAATTGTGATTGCAGTCGAAAACAAGGGGCTTAAAATCGCTCTATTATGAACTACCTTAGTGTTTCAGATATTCGACGGGATAGCACCCCTCCCACGCTGCCTGCCGGATTGATTGAGGAATGAATGACAATGATCGCCAGACCGATCCGGATGCAGAATGACAGCGAAAGGAACGGGGACAACGGAAATCGCGGAACCTCGGTCATCACGCGCACCAAGCCGAAGACCAAGAAGCCCAATCTCTATCGTGTACTGCTTTTGAATGACGACTACACCCCAATGGAATTCGTCATCCATATTCTGGAGCGTTTTTTTCAGAAGGATCGGGAAAGTGCCACCCGCATCATGCTGCATGTCCATAACCATGGCGTCGGCGAATGCGGAATATTCACATACGAGGTAGCGGAAACCAAGGTGAGCCAGGTGATGGATTTTGCCAGGCAGCACCAGCATCCGCTGCAATGCGTCATGGAAAAGAAGTGAGGAACTGAACGTGCCAACATTTTCGCCTAGTCTTGAGAAGGCGCTCCATCAGGCACTGACTTTTGCCAACGAGCGGCATCACGAATATGCGACGCTCGAGCATCTGCTGCTCGCCCTGATCGACGATGCCGATGCGGCCGCGGTCATGGGTGCTTGCAATGTCGACCTCGACGCACTCCGCAAAACGCTCATGGAATACGTCGACAACGAACTCTCCAATCTGGTCACGGGCTATGACGAGGACTCCAAGCCGACATCCGGCTTCCAGCGCGTCATTCAGCGTGCGGTGATTCATGTCCAGTCTTCGGGCCGCGAGGAGGTGACCGGTGCCAACGTGCTCGTTGCGATCTTCGCCGAGCGCGAAAGCCATGCGGCCTATTTCCTGCAAGAGCAGGAAATGACCCGCTACGACGCGGTCAACTATATCTCCCACGGCATCGGCAAGCGTCCCGGCGCATCCGAAAGTCGTCCGCCGCGCGGTGCGGAAGAAGAGTCCGAATCCAAGCCGACTGCACGCGGCAACGAGGAAGAAGGCGGGCCGAAGAAGCAGCAGGATGCGCTGAAGGCTTACTGTGTCAACCTCAACGAAAAGGCCAAAGGCGGCAAGATCGACCCGCTGATCGGCCGTAACGCTGAGGTGAACCGCACGATCCAGATCCTGTGCCGACGCTCCAAGAACAACCCGCTCTATGTCGGTGATCCCGGTGTCGGCAAGACTGCTATCGCAGAGGGCCTCGCCAAGCGTATCGTCGAAGGCAAGGTGCCTGAGGCTTTGGCCGATGCCACGATCTTCTCGCTCGACATGGGCACGCTGCTGGCTGGCACCCGTTACCGCGGTGATTTCGAAGAGCGCTTGAAGCAGGTCGTCAAGGAACTGGAAGAATATCCGGGCGCCGTGCTCTTCATCGACGAAATCCATACCGTCATCGGTGCGGGTGCAACGTCGGGTGGGGCCATGGATGCCTCGAACCTCTTGAAGCCGGCTCTGTCCTCGGGCGCGATCCGCTGCATTGGTTCGACCACGTACAAGGAATACCGCCAGTTTTTCGAAAAGGACCGGGCTCTGGTCCGCCGCTTTCAGAAGATCGACGTCAACGAGCCTTCGATCGACGATGCGATCGAGATCATGAAGGGCCTGAAGCCCTATTTCGAAGAATACCACCACCTGCGTTACTCGAACGAGGCGATCAAGACCGCTGTCGAGCTCTCGGCCCGCTATATTTCGGACCGCAAGCTGCCGGACAAGGCGATTGACGTTATCGACGAGACCGGCGCGGCACAGATGCTGCTCCCGCCGTCCAGGCGCCGGAAGCTGATCACCGAAAAGGAGATCGAAGCGACGATTGCGACGATGGCGCGCATCCCGGCGAAGACGGTCTCGAAGGATGACGAAGCCGTTCTTGCCAATCTCGAGCAGGAACTGCGCTCGGTGGTCTACGGTCAAGATGTGGCGATAGAAGCCCTGTCCACCTCGATCAAGCTGGCCCGTGCGGGTCTGCGCGAGCCGAACAAGCCGATCGGCGCCTATGTCTTCTCCGGCCCAACCGGTGTCGGTAAGACGGAAGTCGCCAAGCAGCTTGCCGCCTCGCTCGGTGTCGAGATGCTGCGCTTCGACATGTCGGAATATATGGAGCGGCATACGGTTTCCCGTCTGCTCGGCGCACCTCCCGGCTATGTCGGCTTCGACCAGGGCGGCCTTTTGACCGATGGCGTCGATCAGCATCCGCATTGCGTGGTGCTGCTGGACGAAATCGAGAAGGCGCATCCGGATATCTACAATATCCTGCTGCAGGTCATGGACCACGGCACGCTGACCGACCATAACGGCAAGAAGATCGATTTCCGCAACGTCATCCTGATCATGACGACCAATGCGGGTGCTTCGGAAATGGCCAAGGCCGCCATCGGCTTCGGTTCGTCCAAGCGCACCGGTGAAGATGAAGAGGCTCTGACGCGCCTGTTCACGCCGGAATTCCGCAACCGCCTCGACGCGATCATCCCGTTCGCGGCGCTGCCGACGGCCGTCATCCACAAGGTCGTACAGAAGTTCATCATGCAGCTGGAAGCTCAGCTCTCCGAACGCAACGTCACCTTCGACCTGCACGAGGATGCGATCGCCTGGCTGTCCGAGAAGGGCTACGACGAAAAGATGGGTGCTCGCCCGTTGGCTCGCGTCATCCAGGAAAACATCAAGAAGCCGCTGGCGAACGAAATTCTCTTCGGGAAGCTGAAGAAGGGCGGCGTCGTCAACGTCACCGTCGGCCCGAAGGAAGACGGCAAGCCCGGTCTTATTCTGGAAGCCATTCCGGAAACGGCGCCGATCAAGCCGAAGCCGGAAGCCGAACTGATTCATCCGGAAGCGGTCGATGAGGATGATGGTGAGCTGAAGACCAAACCGGTCAAGAAAACGAAGGCCAAGACCGTGCCGCGGCCTGAACCGGAAGTTCGCGATGCGCCTAAGAAGGGCACGGCGGTTCCGAAAGTTCCGCGCAAAAAGTAAGTCTTCAAAGACAGAGAATGAAAAAGGCCGTTGAAAAGCGGCCTTTTTGTTTGCGTTAGACCGTGCCGCGCAGACCGGGCGGTGCGTATGTTACGCGAGTTCAGCCTTGATCTTCTCGGCATTGGCCGCGAGCACCGCGCCGTCCTCCATCTTGCCTGAATGCGGCTTCAGCGCCACGCCCTCATGCCGTGGAATAACATGGAAATGCAGGTGAAAGACTGTTTGGCCGGCTGCCGGCTCGTTGAACTGGGCGATGAACACGCCATCGGCGTCGAAGGCTTCCTTCACCGCATTCGCGACCTTCTGAACAACGGTGATCGTGTGGGAAAGGGAAGCCGGGTCGGCATCGAAGATATTGCGGGACGGTGCCTTTGGCAGAACCAGAACATGGCCTGGCGCCTGCGGCATCACATCCATGAAGACGACGGTCTTGTCGTCCTCGTAGACGCGATACGACGGGATCTCGCCGCGCAGGATCTTGGCGAAGATGTTGTTGTCGTCATAGGCGGCGCTGGTCATGGCGAAATCTCCTCATGTTTGCCCTGATCGCGTAGCGCGGCGGAGCCAAGCGCGTCAATCCTCCTGCAACCGCTCGCCCTTGCGGAAAGGTGTATGCTCGCTCAGCAACTCATTCATATATTCGACGTCTTCGCGCTCGCGCCTGAGATAGTCGGCAATTGCGCGGCGCAGACCCGTATGGGCAATATAATGTGCCGAATGTGTCGTCACCGGCAGGTAGCCACGCGCGAGCTTGTGTTCGCCCTGCGCTCCCGCCTCCACCTTTTTGAGGCCCATTTCCAGTGCGAAATCGATCGCCTGATGATAGCAGACCTCGAAATGCAGGAAGGGGTGATCCTCGATGCATCCCCAGTGCCGTCCGTAGAGCGTATCGCCGCCGATGAAGTTGATGGCGCCTGCTATATAATGGCCGTTGCGTTTGGCCATCACTAGCAGGACGTCGTCGGCCATGCGCTCGCCAATTAGCGAATAGAATTTGCGGGTCAGATAGGGCCGGCCCCATTTGCGGCCTCCAGTATCCATATAGAAGGCGAAGAACTGGTCCCAGATGCCTTCGGTTAAATCCTTGCCCGTCAGCCAGTCGATGGTAATGCCATTCTCGACAGCCGCCCGTCGCTCCTTGCGCAGCGCCTTGCGTTTGCGGGAGGCAAGCGTCTCCAGGAACGCATCGTGATTGGCATAGCCTTCATTGATGAAATGAAACTGCTTGTCCGTGCGATGCAGATAGCCGTCGGTCTCGAACACCGACA
This sequence comes from Rhizobium sp. BK650, assembly GCF_014195325.1. GTDB lineage: Bacteria > Pseudomonadota > Alphaproteobacteria > Rhizobiales > Rhizobiaceae > Rhizobium. The sequence goes on from NZ_JACIBK010000007.1 coordinate 234,226, forward strand.
TCTCCTCCTCAGGCACGAAGGTAATATGGGCCGAGGAGATATCGAGGCGGCGTACGACCTCCTTGAGACTTTCCGCCATAGCATTCTGAAGCGGCAGGCGCGCAAAGCCATCAGCCACGAGCAGGCGCGGGCCGGTCGCCGGCGTGAAGGGGATCGAGCACTGCAGCTTCGGATAATAGCTGCCGCCAGCGCGTTCAAAGGCGTCGGCCCAGCCATGATCGAAGACATATTCGCCCTGGCTATGGTTCTTGAGGTAGCCGGGCAGGGCGCCGACCAATTCACCCTTGTCCGTCTCGAGAAGCATGTGATGGCCAAGCCAGCCGGTCTGCGCGGTGGCTGAGCCGGATTCCTCCAGCGACGAGAGAAAGGCATGCGAAACGAAAGGGTTATAGGCGATGGTATCGCAGCCCCTTGAAGCTCCCGAAAGCCTGGACCAGCTCTCGGAAGAGATTTCGGTGAATGATCGCTCGATGCGAATGGAAAGTTCGTCTGACAATTCGTCTGTCATGAAACAAATGGAAAGCCGTTGGGAGGAGGGAGCGGGCTCCCTCCTTAGTCTGCGCATGATCTTGTCGAAAAAGCGAGCGTCAAACCGCCGCGTGCGGATCAAAGCCCTCGAAAGTCATCTGGTCGGCATTGTCGAAAGTGCGCTTGCGGGCCTCTTCGTCACGTACCGTCCAGGTGATGACCGGAATGCCCTTGTCGCGCTGGCCGGCAATGAAGGGGTTCGGCAGATCGGCATAATAATAGGAGATGAAATCGAGACCGAGCCCCATCGCCTTCTCGTGCGTGGCATATTCCTCCGACGTATTGCCGTTGGCGGTCAGGCCGACCGGGTAGGGGGCGTTGAGGTCTTTGAGGTCCTTCAGCAGCCAATGGTCGAAGCTCATCAATGCGACCTTGCCGTCATAACCTTCGAGCACTTCGAGAACGGCTTCGGCAAAACCCTCGTCGTCGGCTTCACGACCCTTGAGTTCCAGTACCAGCGGTACCTTGCCCTGCACGAGGTTGAGAAGCTGCTTCAGCGTCGGCACCTTGTCTCTGGTGCCGCCGACAGCGATCAGCCCGAGCTCTTTGGAGGTCCGCTCACGCACGTCACCCTTGAGGTTGCAAAGACGCTCCAGGTCTTCATCGTGGAAGACGACCGGAACGCCATCCGAGGCGTAATGCAGATCACATTCGATGGCGAAACCCGCTTCGACGGCGCGTGAGAAGGCCGAGAGCGTATTTTCCCAGATGGCGTTGTTGAGGTCATGATAGCCGCGATGTGCGACCGGCAGCTCCTTGATCCAGGCAGCGTTCGTCATCACGCGATTTCCATGATAGCATCGATTTCAACTGCAGCAGCAAGCGGCAGGGCCGCCATGCCGACGGCGGCGCGGGCATGCTTGCCGGCTTCGCCGAGCACGCCGGCGATCAGGTTCGAAGCGCCGTTGATGACGAGGTGCTGCTCGATAAAATCAGGTGCTGACGCAACGAAGCCGTTAAGCTTGATGACGCGGCGGATGCGGCCGAGATCGCCGCCAAGGGCTGCCTTTGCTTGCGCTAGAATATTGATGGCGCAAAGCTCTGCGGCGCGCTGGCCGGCGGCAACGTCGACATTCTTGCCGAGATGGCCTGACACAGCGAGCTTGCCGCCTTCGAGCGGCAGTTGGCCGGAAATGGTGAGAAGATTGCCGCTGATGACATAGGGGACATAATTGGCGGCAGGTGCTGCAGCTTCGGGCAGGGTTATCCCCATTTCCGACAGGCGCTTGGCGATTTGGTCGGACATTTTCGTCTCCGCTTTTGTTGTCAATTCTTCAAAAATTATGCATCAAGGCTAGAATCTCTAATGTGATAGCGTCGAGCCTTGACCTGGCCGCCTCGATTTGGCCGAAACGGTTCTTATAACATCGCGGACGAGTCCAACAGGAGTTAGTGAATGTTCCGGTCGTTACTTGCCGCTCTTTTCCTCGCAAGCGTCTCCGCCAATGCCTCGGCGGCTGCGCCGGCGACGAGCGCTGCAATCGCGACCGGGCTCGTCGCTCACCGCGCCGTCTATGATTTGGAACTGAAGGACGCCTCGGAGCGCTCCGGCATCGCCTCAATGTATGGCCGCATGGTCTATGAGTTCGACGGCAATTATTGCGAAGGCTTCACCACCAATTTCCGCTTCGTCACCCAGATCGACACTGGCGACAGCGTGCGCGTCAGCGACCAGCAGACGAAGACTTTCGAGAGCCTGAAGGATGGGAAGTTTACGTTCGATACCAAATCCTTCACCGACGACCAGCTCGACAAGGAAGTCAACGGCGCGGCTGAGGACAAGCCGGAAGGTGTGAAGGTCGATCTCACGCAGCCGGCCAGCCGCGAGCTGCAGCTCGCCGAAAGCCGCTTCCCGACCGAGCACATGCTTGACGTCATCCAGAATGCCAAAGACGGCAAGCGCTTCTTCGAGGCCCGCGTTTTCGACGGTTCCGACGATGGCGACAAATCTCTGGTCACCACGACCATTGTCGGCAAGCAGGAAACGCCGGTTGCTGATGAGGCTGATGCCGGTAATGCCGGCCAGTTTTCCAAGACCGCATTCTGGCCGGTGACGATCTCCTATTTCAACGAGAATGCCAAATCGGACACGCTGCCTGTCTACCGCATGTCGTTCAAACTTTACGAGAACGGCATCACGAGGGACCTGACGATGGATTACGGGGATTTCGTTCTGTCCGGCAAGCTTGCCAAGCTTGAGCTGCTCGATAAGAAGGCTGCTCCGACCTGCCAGTAAGGCTGCGTTGCGACAAGGTAAGCTACTGTCATAATTTCCAGTGCGGCTAAACTTTTGCCCTGCAGATGAGTCTTCGTGGGTCGGGTTTTGTGGAAATTTGCCTTTCCGATTCCGCATAGTGGTTGGCCATTTGCTGCCCGCCGAGATCCATGCCGTCTTGCCGGTCCCGGATGCCGTCCCTATTGAACATGCTGGAAAGTGGAGCCGCCGGCACTTATGTTGTCGCGCGCTTCCAGGCAGATTTTTTGCCACAAGCCTTGCTTTTGCGGAAAATCGAATGTAAGGGCACCGCATTCCACACGTAAGGCATGGGATCGTCCGGGAGAAATCCGGCTTTTCCGCCCGGTGGCATCTTCGATGAAGATGCTGTTCGCCTTGCGGAGGTTCAACCGGAAAAGGAGTAACAAGGCATGGCATTGCCTGATTTTTCTATGCGCCAGCTTCTAGAAGCAGGCGTCCACTTCGGTCACCAGACGCACCGCTGGAACCCGAAGATGAAGCCGTACATTTTCGGCGATCGTAACAACATCCACATCATCGACCTGGCTCAGACCGTTCCGATGCTGTCTCGGGCCCTGCAGGTCGTGTCCGACACCGTCGCTCGCGGCGGCCGCGTTCTCTTCGTCGGCACAAAGCGTCAGGCTTCCGAGCTGATCGCTGACTCGGCCAAGCGTTCTGCCCAGTACTACGTCAACTCGCGTTGGCTCGGCGGCATGATGACGAACTGGAAGACGATCTCCAACTCGATCCAGCGCCTGCGCAAGCTCGACGAAATCCTCGGCTCCGAGCAGTCGGGCTACTCCAAGAAGGAGCGCCTGAACCTCGAGCGCGAACGCGAAAAGCTTGACAAGGCCCTCGGCGGTATCAAGGACATGGGCGGCACGCCGGACCTGATGTTCATCATCGACACCAATAAGGAAAAGATCGCGATCGACGAAGCCAAGCGCCTCGGCATTCCGGTCGTCGCCATCATCGACTCGAACTGCGATCCGGACCTGATCGACTATCCGATCCCGGGCAACGACGACGCTTCGCGCGCCATCGCTCTCTACTGCGACCTGATCGCACGCGCTGCCATCGACGGTATCGCCCGTCAGCAGAGCGCATCAGGCCGCGACCTCGGCGCATCGACGGAAGTTCCGCTCGAGCCGGCGCTCGATGAGGCAGCCGAAGCCTGATAAAGCAGGCGGAGTAAAACTCCGCCAAAGCTTGCAACGATTGGGAAAGGCCGCTGGCGACTCTCAGAAGTTCGGCGGCCTTGCCTGTTTCAGGGAGAAGCTCACAGCTTTTGCCCCGACGAATTCTGCTATGATGCGTCTTCATAACGCTGTCATACATACAGGTACATTTCGTGCCTCAATCCGGTGCCGCGCCGCGTCCTGCGGCCCACCGTATAAACCGACAAGAGGAAGCTTATGACCGAGATTACGGCTGCACTGGTGAAGGAACTGCGCGAAAAGTCTGGCGCAGGCATGATGGACTGCAAGAAGGCGCTGACCGAGACCAACGGCGACATCGAAGCCGCCATCGACTGGTTGCGCGCCAAGGGCATCTCCAAGGCCGACAAGAAGTCCGGCCGCGCTGCCGCTGAAGGCCTGGTCGCTATTGCCGGCGCCGGTCACAAGGCTGTGGTCATCGAACTCAACTCCGAAACCGACTTCGTTGCCCGCAACGACGCCTTCCAGGACCTCGCTCGCGGCGTCGCCGAAGTTGCGCTCTCCACCGATGGCACGGTTGAAGCCATTTCGGCTGCGACCTATCCGGCATCCGGCAAGCCGGTCGCCGACACCATCAAGGAAGCGATCGCAACAATCGGCGAGAACATGACGCTTCGCCGTGCAGCCAAGCTGGAAGTCGAGCACGGCGTTGTTGCGACCTACATCCACAATGCTGCCGGCGACGGCATCGGCAAGCTCGGTGTTCTAGTCGCGCTGAAGTCGGCTGGTGACAAGGCTGTCCTGACCTCGGTCGGTCGCCAGGTTGCCATGCACATTGCTGCGACGAACCCGCTGGCGATCCGCGCCGAAGAAGTCGACGCTGCCGTCGCCGAGCGCGAACGCAACGTCTTCATCGAACAGTCCCGCGCTTCCGGCAAGCCGGAAGCCATCATCGAGAAGATGGTGGAAGGCCGCATGCGCAAGTTCTTCGAGGAAGTCGCTCTTCTCTCGCAGGCTTTCGTCATTAACCCGGACCTGACGGTCGGCGCTGCGATCAAGGCAGCCGAAAAGGAAGCCGGCGCTACGATCGAAATCACCGGCATGGCACGCCTGCTCCTCGGCGAGGGCGTCGAGAAGGAAGAGACTGATTTTGCAGCTGAAGTTGCTGCTGTCGCTAAGGGTTGATCTTTCAGCCATATTTGGGAAAACCGAAGGGCATCGCGTGACAACGCGATGCCCTTCGTGTATCGGGCATTGGCGGCAATTTACGAGGAGCCAACATGACGTCGGAACCAATCTATAAACGTGTTCTACTCAAGGCTTCCGGGGAAGCCATGATGGGTGCCCAGGGATTCGGGATCGACGTTGCGGTAGCGGACCGCATCGCGTCCGACATTGCCGAGGCAAGGCAGATGGGTGTCGAGGTCGGCGTCGTCATTGGCGGCGGCAACATCTTTCGCGGCGTGGCGGTCGCATCCAAGGGCGGCGACCGCGTCACCGGCGACCACATGGGCATGCTGGGGACCGTCATCAACGCGCTGGCGCTGGCAACATCGTTGCGCAAGTTGAACATCGACACAGTGGTTCTCTCGGCAATTTCCATGCCGGAAATCTGCGAAAGCTTCTCGCAGCGCGCCACGCTTTATCATTTGTCTTTGGGCAGAGTGGTGATCTTTGCGGGCGGCACCGGCAATCCCTTCTTCACGACTGATTCTGCCGCAGCGCTCCGCGCCGCCGAAATGGGTGCTGAGGCGATCTTCAAGGGCACGCAGGTGGACGGCATTTATACCGCTGACCCGAAGAAGGATCCGACGGCGACCCGTTTCGACCACCTTAGCCATAAGGAAGTTCTGGACAGGGGCCTTGCCGTGATGGATGTCGCAGCCGTTGCGCTGGCGAGAGAAAATTCCATTCCGATCATCGTTTTCTCGATCCATGAGAAAGGGCGTTTCGGTGAAATCTTGACGGGCGGTGGTCTCAAGACCATCGTATCCGACAACTGATAGAGGCTGCGCCGCTGCCGGCGCAAATCCTCGAGACGGGAGCATAGACATGAGTGAAGGTATCGATATCAAGGAACTGAAGCGCCGCATGGATGGCGCCATTTCCGCATTCAAGAGCGATATTGCATCGCTGCGCACCGGCCGTGCTTCGGCCAATATTCTCGATCCGGTGACGATCGAAGCCTATGGCTCGCGCATGCCGCTGAACCAGGTTGCCAACATCACCGTGCCGGAGCCGCGCATGCTAACGGTCTCTGTCTGGGACAAGAGCATGGTCGGCGCCGTTGACCGTGCGATTCGTGAATCGAATCTTGGCCTGAATCCGATCGTCGACGGTCAGAACCTTCGCATTCCGCTGCCGGAGCTCAATGAAGAGCGCCGCAAGTCGCTCGTCAAGGTGGCGCACGATTATGCCGAAAAGAGTAAGGTTGCGATTCGCCATGTTCGCCGCGACGGCATGGACAGCCTTAAGAAAGCCGAAAAGGATGGCGTAATCGGCCAGGACGAAAGCCGGGCACAGTCGGACCGCGTCCAAAAAATGACGGACGAGACGATTTTGGAAATCGACCGCTTGCTTGGTGAGAAAGAAAAGGAAATCATGCAAGTCTAGTATACTTGCGTCCCCGCCAAGAAAGACCGGACGGAATATGTCGGAAACCTCATTTTTGACTGCGCCAGAACATGTTGCCATCATCATGGATGGCAACGGTCGTTGGGCAAAGCAGCGCGGCATGCCGCGAACGATGGGACACCGCAGGGCGGTCGAGACCGTTCGCCAGACCGTGCGCACTGCCGGTGATCTGGGCATCAAATATCTGACGCTCTTCGCCTTCTCCTCGGAGAACTGGCGGCGCCCGGAAGCCGAGGTCTCCGATCTCCTCGGTCTTCTGAAGGCCTTTATTCGCAGCGATCTCGCCGAGCTGCATCGGCAGAATGTGCGCATCAGGGTGATCGGCGACCGCTTCAACCTGCGCAGCGACATCCTCACGCTTCTGCTCGAGGCCGAGGAGACGACCAAAGCCAACACGGCGCTGACACTCGTCATCGCCTTCAACTATGGCTCTCGCGATGAGATTGCCCGCGCCATGATGAGCCTCGCCAAGGATGTGGAGGAGGGGCGCTTGAGATCGCAGGACATCACGCCTGCGTTGATCAACGCCCGGCTCGATACCGCCGGCATCCCGGACCCTGATCTCATCATCCGAACCAGCGGCGAGGAACGGCTTTCCAACTTCCTGCTGTGGCAGGCTGCCTATTCGGAGTTCGTTTTCCTGCCGGAATATTGGCCGGACTTCAGCCGGGAACTTTTCCTTTCGGCACTCGAGAAATTTGCCTCGCGTGATCGCCGCTTCGGCGGATTGTCCGCGCAGGCTGCAGCAGTGAACACCTGATGAAGCGGGAACTGAAGCTCCGCATCGTTTCAGGCCTGATTCTCGCGACCGTTGTTCTTGCCGCCACTTGGTATGGGGGCTTCATTTTCCGCATCGTGGCGGCGGCAATCGCGCTTCTGATATATTACGAATGGTCGACGATAACAGGCATCGCGCGAGACCCGGTCACGAACGTCCTTGGCTGGGCGGGTGAGGCGCTGGTAGCCCTGCTCGTTCTGGCCGGCGCGTACGAATATGCCTTGGGAATGCTGGTCGCGCTGACCGCTCTTGGCATCGCCATGGTTTTCCTGCACCGGGCCAGCCGCTGGTTTGCGCCAGGGCTTTTATATGCCGGCGGCACCGGACTGGCGCTTGCAGCGATCCGCGGCGATGAAACCGTTGGCCTCTATGCGATGCTCTTCATCTTTGCCGTGGTCTGGGCGACCGATATTCTCGCCTATTTCGTGGGGCGCGCGATTGGCGGCCCAAAGCTTGCTCCGCGCATATCGCCCGGCAAGACTTGGTCGGGGGCTGTCGGCGGCGCCATTTCGGCCGTCATCGCCGGAGCCGTCATTGTTCATGTTCTCGTTCCGGAAGCCCAGGATCGTGCCGCGGTGATCGCCCTCGTCCTCTCCGTCTTCAGCCAGTCAGGCGATCTTTTCGAAAGCTTCATTAAACGAAAATTCGGTGTCAAGGACTCCAGCCGTCTCATTCCGGGGCATGGCGGCGTCATGGACCGCGTCGATGGACTGATTTTCGCCTGTTTTTCAGCGTTCTTGCTTGCTGGCCTCTTTTCGCTGATAAAGGGTGGCGGAGTGACGTCGCTCGGCGCGGCATTGTTCGGCCTGTGATCGATACGCCAGATAGAAGAAGGAAGTCATGGAAGCGGTGACCGGCATATTCGGTTTTTTGACGGGCTACATCGTCCCCTTCGTCATCGTGCTGTCGCTGCTCGTTTTCGCGCATGAAATGGGCCACTATCTCGTCGGGCGCTGGAGCGGTATCCGCATCCTTGCCTTTTCCGTCGGCTTTGGACCGGAGATCGCCGGTTTCACCGATCGCCACGGAACCCGCTGGAAGATTTCGGCAATCCCGCTGGGCGGCTATGTCCGATTCTTCGGCGACGAAGATGCGTCAAGCAAACCGGATACCGACAAATTGGCGTCGATGACGGAAGAGGAGCGCGAGCGTTCCTTCGCCGGCGCAAAGTTGTGGAAACGTGCTGCAACCGTCGCGGCCGGTCCGATCGCCAATTTTATCCTGGCGATTGCTATCTTCACTGTCCTTTTCGCGGTCTATGGCCGCACGGTGTCCGATCCCGTCGTCGCGGAAGTGAAGCCGGATAGTGCCGCTGCGGCAGCCGGCGTGCTCCCGGGCGACCTGCTCGTCTCCATAGACGGTACAAAGGTCCAGACTTTCGACGACGTGCGTCGTTATGTCAGCATCCGGCCGAACCAGAATATCGTCGTGACCGTCGAGCGTAACGGCGAAAAGATGGATCTGCCTATGGTGCCGCAGCGCACGGATATCACCGACCAGTTCGGCAACAAGATCGAGATCGGCCTGATTGGTATTGTCACGAACGAAGAGGTCGGCCACTTCCGTCTGCAGACCTTCACGCCGCTCGAAGCGCTGGGTGAAGGTGTGAACCAGACCTGGCATATTGTGACCGGCACCTTCAAATATATTGGTAACTTGCTCACTGGATCGATGAAAGCCGACCAGTTGGGCGGTCCGATCCGCGTGGCGCAAGCTTCGGGCCAGATGGCTACGCTTGGAATAGGCGCGTTACTTCAGCTTGCGGCGGTTTTGTCGGTTTCGATTGGATTGCTGAATTTGATGCCGGTTCCGGTACTTGATGGCGGCCACCTGATGTTCTATGCGGTGGAAGCGGTCAGGGGACGGCCGCTGGGTTCTTCGGCTCAGGAAATTGCGTTTCGCATTGGTCTGGCCATGGTGCTTACATTAATGGTTTTTGCGACCTGGAATGACATTAGCGCGCTCATCGGCTAGCGCGTAAAAATGAGGGAAAATTACTGTTTATTTACGATGTTTCAAAGCTGTAGTGGCGAATGGGTCACGCTTCGAAATGAAGTAAACAGAAATTAACTGGCTCCCTTGCTTGTATGTCAAAAGCGGGTAAAACGACACACGTGGCCGGAATCGGGGCTTCCCGGGACCGGAGACGAGGGAAAAAGGTAATGGGTGAAATGAAGGCTGGTTCAAGATTTTTGAACGCAGTATCGGCGATTGCGCTGTCTGCTGGTGTTGTTGCTTCTGGCGCAGGTGCTTTGACTTTCGTTTCGGCTACGGCTGCGGAAGCTGCCGTCATTCAGCGGATAGATGTCCGTGGTGCAAGCCGTGTCGGTGCAGAGGCCGTCCGTTCGAACCTCACCATTACGCCTGGTAAGAGCTTCTCCAACACTGATATCGATGACTCCGTGAAGCAGCTTTACGGCACCGGGTACTTCTCTGACGTCAAAATCTCGGTTTCCGGCAGCACCCTTGTAGTCAACGTTCAGGAAGCGCAGCTCGTCAACCAGGTCGTCTTCAACGGCAACCGCAAGGTCAAGGACGACAAGTTGGCAGCCGTCGTCAAGACGCATGCCGCCGGTCCCTTCAACGATGCGCAGATCCAGGCTGATATCGCAGCGATCAAGGAAGCCTATGCCGCAACCGGGCGCAGCGAAGTCGAAGTGACGACGCAGGTCGTGCCGCTTGGCGAAGGCCGGGTCAATCTTGCTTTCGTGATCAACGAGGGCGACCGCACCAAGATCGATGCCATCAATTTCGTCGGCAATCACGCTTATAGCGCCGGCCGTCTCGCGGCTGTCATTCAGACCAAGCGTTCGAACTTCCTCTCGTTCCTGACCCGCAAGGATGTCTATAACGAAGACAAGATGCACGCTGACGAAGATGCGCTGCGCCAGTTCTATTACAATCGCGGTTATGCCGACATGCGCATCGTTTCTTCCGATGCTGCTTTCGATGAAGCCACAAACAAGTACACACTGACCTTCAATATCGAAGAAGGCCCGCGCTACGACTTTGGCCCGGTCAGCGTTCAGTCGACCGTTGAAGGTGTCGATGCGCAGCAGCTGCAGTCGCTCGTCAAGACCCGCGAAGGGCAGGTCTACAGCGCCAAGGAAGTCCAGAAGTCCATCGAGGCTATTTCGGACCAGGTTGCTTCCGCCGGTTATCCCTTCGCGCGCGTCACGCCGCGCGGCAACCGCGACCTGAATAACAATACGATCGGCGTCGAATATCTCGTTGATCAGGGCGAGCGCGCTTACGTCGAGCGTATCGAAATCCGCGGCAACAGCCGCACACGCGATTACGTTATCCGCCGCGAGTTCGATCTCAGCGAAGGCGACGCCTTCAATCAGCAGATGATCACCCGCGCAAAGCGCCGTCTCGAAGCGCTCGGCTACTTCTCCTCGGTCAACATCTCGACTCAGCCGGGCAGTTCGCCTGACCGCGTCGTCATCGTTGTCGACGTACAGGATCAATCGACGGGTTCGTTCGGTATCGGTGCCGGTTACGCTGCAGGCGGCGACGGCCTGCTGCTCGAAGCTTCGATCGAAGAAAAGAATTTCCTCGGTCGCGGCCAGTATATCCGTATTTCGGCCGGCGGTGGTCAGGAAGGCTCGCGCGCTTACGGTCTTAACTTCACCGAACCTTATTTCCTCGGTTATCGCCTCGCTGCCGGTTTCGACATCAATCACTCGGAAACGTCGAGCAACGACAACTATGATTATCAGGAAACCAGCGTGGTCCTGCGCGTAACGGCGCCGATCACGGAAGATCTGGCGACGACGTTCCGCTATAATTACAAGCAGATGAAGTACGATGCCAGCGGAAGCAATCTGGCTGATTTGTCCGCTACCTATCAGAACCTGGTTGAGGAAAGCCCGTGGACGCGGTCTTCCGTATCGCAGACGCTGACCTACAATACGCTGGATGACACCGTCCTGCCGCGCGAAGGTATTTATGCCACCGCAACGCAGGAAATTGCCGGCCTCGGCGGCGACTCTCAGTACTACAAGATCTACGGTAAGGCCCGTTACTACCATCTGCTCGCTGACGATGCCGACATTATCGGTTCGCTCTCGGCGTCAGCTGGTTATGTCGTCGGCTTCGGCGATCACCTGAACGTCTTCGACCAGTTCACGCTCACCAATTCCGATATTCGCGGCTTTGAGAACAAGGGTATCGGCCCGCGCATCACCAATCCGGACGATCCGCTGGGCGGTACGACCTATTTCACTGCGTCTGCTGAAGCGACGTTCCCGATGCCGGGCTTCCCGCGCGACTTCAACCTGCGCGGCGCCGTCTTCGCAGATGCCGGCACGCTGTTCGGCAATGATGTCGAGCTCCTCGGTTCGGATACTGCGCAGGGTACGGACGCGCAGCTGCGTGCTTCTGTCGGCCTCGGCCTTATCTGGCAGTCGCCCTTCGGCGCCCTGCGCGTCGACTACGCGATCCCGGTTGTGAAGGAAGACTTCGACAAGACCCAGCGCTTCAAGTTTGGCATTAACAACCAATTCTGATATCGGCAGTCCGGAACTGTAAATTTCAATTCCGTTCTGGAGTTTTGCCGATGGAGCAAAATGGTTTTTTTCCGCCCCATGAAGGCGTGAAGCTCGTTGAGTTGGCGCAATTTCTTGGGGCGGAACTTGGTGATTTCGCGCATGCCGATGTCATCATCCGCTCGGTCTCTCCGATAGCCAGGGCAAGGGAGGGGGATATCTGTTATATCCTCTCTCGCCGCAATCGTGATGAACTGCTGAGCTGCGAAGCTTCGGCCGTGATCTGCGACAAGGCGCTTGCCGAGCTGGTGCCGCCGCATATTCCCGTGGTGATCTCTTCCAATCCGCATGCCGCCTTTGCTATGGCCGGCGGGTATCTCTATCCCGCTGCTCTTAAGCCAGTGACGTTTTCGTCCGGCGAGACGGAGATCGCGCAGAGCGCCATCATCGATCCGACTGCGCGGCTTGAGAAGGGCGTGATCGTCGAGCCGATGGCGATCATCGGCCCGGGCGCTGAGATCGGCGAAGGCACGCGCATCGGCGCTCAGTCGATCATCGGTCCCAATGTCAAGATCGGCCGCAACGGCTCGATCGCGACAGGCGTGAGCATCCTCTGTGCGCTCATCGGGAATGGCGTCATCATCCATAATGGTGTCCGTATCGGCCAGGACGGATTCGGCTATGCGCCAGGTCCGCGTGGCATGATCAAGATCGTGCAGATCGGTCGCGTCATCATCCAGGATAATGTCGAAATCGGCGCCAATACAACGATCGATCGTGGCGCTATGGACGATACCGTTATTGGCGAAGGAACCAAGATCGACAACCAGGTCCAGGTCGGCCACAACGTCCGCATCGGCCGCCATTGCGCTATCGTTTCACAGGTTGGTCTTGCCGGCAGCACGATTGTCGGCGATGGCGTGCAGATCGGTGGTCAGGTTGGCCTGAAAGGTCATATCACCATTGGCGACGGCGTCCAGATCGCTGCAAAAAGCGGTGTCATGACCGACCTTCCTGCGGGTGGCCGCTATGGCGGAATACCTGCACGTCCTCTAAATGAATATCTGAAAGAAGTCGCCCAGCTCATGGTAAAATCCGGAGCGCGCGGGAAAAAGGGAGGCAAGAATGACTGAGGAAACAGCCAGCGCGCTTTCTTCGGCGGATATCATGGAGATCATGAAGCTGCTGCCGCATCGCTATCCGTTTCTGATGGTCGACAAGATTGTCGATATCGACGGCGACAACGCCGCTGTGGGCATCAAGAATGTGACGGTCAACGAGCCGCATTTCACCGGCCATTTCCCGGAGGCGCCGATCATGCCGGGCGTTCTGTTGGTCGAAGGCATGGCGCAGACGGCGGGTGCGATCTGTGCTAAGAAAGAGGGACAAACCGGCAACCTCGTCTATTTCATGACGATCGACAACGCCCGCTTCCGCAAGCCGGTCGTGCCGGGCGACCGCGTTGAATTTCACGTGCAGAAAATCAAGCAACGCGGCAATATCTGGAAATTCCATTGCGACGCAAAGGTGGATGGCGCGCTTGTCGCCGAGGCCGATATCGGCGCGATGATCGTACGTAAGGACAACGCATGAGCATGATCGCCGAAAGCGCCAGAATTCATCCGATGGCCGTAGTCGAGGACGGCGCGACGATCGGTGAAGGCGTGGTCATCGGCCCGTTCTGTCATGTCGGTTCCAAGGTCACGCTTCACGACAATGTCGAGCTGATCAGTCACGTGGTTGTGCTCGGGGTGACGACCGTTGGCGCCGGTACGCGGATATTTCCATCGGCTGTCATCGGCGGCGACTCCCAGAGCGCTCGTCACAGCGCCGTGGACACCACCCTGATCATCGGGCGCAACTGCACGATTCGCGAAGGCGTCACGATGAACACCGGTACTGTCGAACATGGCGGCTCGACAACCGTGGGCGACAACAGCCTGTTCCTCGCCTATTCGCACGTCGCCCATGATTGCCGAGTCGGCAACCATGTCATCATGTCGAATAACGTCATGCTGGCCGGCCATGTTACAATCGGCGATCACGCGATCATCAGTGGCGGTGCGGCCGTGCACCAGTTCACCCGTGTCGGCAAATATGCTTTCGTCGGTGGACTTTCCGCCGTCAGTTACGATGTCATCCCTTACGGCATGCTGAACGGCAATCCTGGTATCCTGAGCGGTCTCAACGTCGTCGGCATGACGCGCGCCGGCGTTGATCGCGCTGTTATTCACACGGTTCGCCGCGCCTATAAGGCGATCTTCGAGGGGCCCGGTTCAATCCGCGAGAATGCCGCCCAGATTCGCAGCGAATATGCCGATTGCGAACAAGTGATCGAGATCCTCGATTTCATCGCAGCTGAGAGCGATCGCGCGCTGTCTTCGCCGAGCCGGGGGCAAAAGGGCTGATCCGTGGCTTCCGCCGGTGACACCACTGAAGGCCGGCTGGCGATTATTGCCGGCGGCGGCCTTCTGCCGTCCTATGTCGCCGAGGCTGCGCGTTCGGCCGGAGAAAACCCTGTTATCGTCATCCTGAAGGATGAGGGTGATCGTCGCTGGGATGGCTTCGATCACGCCACGATCGGCATCGGCGATTTTGCTGCGCTCGACGGGCTTTTCAGGAAATACCGTATTGACCGTGTGGTCATGTCCGGCAGCGTGCGCCGCCGGCCTGAGTGGCGCGAGGTGCGGCCGACGTTGCGGATCCTCCGCAAGGTTCCCGCTGCCATTCGCACGCTATTGTCCGGCGGCGACGACACTGTTCTGCAGATGGTCATCAAGCTGATCGAAGGTGAAGGCCTGCGCGTCGTCGGCGCGCATGAGATCGCCCCCAATCTTCTCGCGACCGTCGGCCCGCTCGGCGCTGTTTCTCCCAGCGACGACGATAGGCGCGATATCGCGCGCGCTGGCGAAGCGGCCGAGGCACTTGGCCGCCTCGATATCGGGCAGGGCGCGGTTTCGATTGGCGGACGCATCGTCGCCGTTGAAGGCGTCGAAGGCACAGATGGTATGCTCGACCGGGTGGGGGTCCTGAGGGGGGCAGGCCGGATTTCGCAGCGCCGGCGCGGCGTGCTCGTCAAGCTTTGCAAGCCGCAGCAGGATATCCGCGCAGACTTGCCGGCGATCGGCGTATCGACCGTGCTCAATGCCAAGGCCGCCGGCCTTGCCGGCATCGCCATAGAGGCCGGCCGGTCGCTGGTGCTCGATCGCGAGGCATTGATCAAAGCGGCGGACGAGAATGGTTTGTTCGTTTGCGGCATCGACAAGGGATTGCCGGGATGGGGGCTTCGATGACTGAGAGACCGCTGAAGATTGCCGTCATTGCCGGCGAAGTCTCCGGCGATCTCTTAGGCGCTGATCTCATTGCCGGGCTCAAGAGAATCCATCCCGGACCGATAGAGCTGGTCGGTGTCGGCGGCGAGGGTCTGCAAAGTCAAGGATTGAAATCGCTCTTCGATTTTTCCGAGCTTTCCATCATGGGCATCACGCAGGTGTTGGCAAAGCTGCCGAAGCTTTGGTCGCTCATTCGCCAGACGACGGCCGCGGTCATTGCGGCAAAGCCGGATATCCTCCTCATCATCGACAGCCCCGATTTTACCCATCGCGTTGCAAAGCGCGTGCGCACGGCACTGCCTGACTTGCCCGTCGTCAACTATGTCTGTCCGAGTGTCTGGGCATGGAAGGAATATCGGGCCCAGCGCATGCTCGCTTATGTCGATCATGTGCTGGCGGTGCTCCCGTTTGAGCCCGCAGCAATGCAGCGCCTCAATGGACCGGCGACCACTTATGTCGGACATCGCCTGATTGCTGATCCAGCGGTTCTGGAGACGCGTCGCCTGCGTGACGGTCGGCAGCCCGGCAACGGTACGATCCTGCTTCTTCCCGGCTCGCGTTCCTCTGAAATCAAGAAGCTTCTGCCCTATTTCGAGGTTGCAGCCCAGGAACTCGTCGCCCGCAATGGCCCGATGCGGTTCATTCTGCCGACCGTGGCGCACAAGGAAGCCCTTGTGCGAGAAATAACGGCGGGATGGACGGTCAAGCCTGACATCGTCGTCGGTGCCGAGGCGAAGTGGAAAGCCTTCGCCGAAGCCGATGCGGCCATGGCGGCATCCGGCACCGTAATCCTCGAATTGGCGCTTGCCGATGTGCCCGTCGTATCTGCCTACAAGGTGGATTGGATCATGCGCCTGCTCACTTCAGGCATCAAAACCTGGACCGGCGCGCTGCCCAACCTGATCGCAGACTATGCGGTCGTGCCGGAATATCTGAACGACATCGTTCGCGGCCAGAGCCTCGCGCGCTGGATGGAGCGACTTTCCGCGGACACCTATCAGCTCAAAGCGATGAAGGAAGGCTACGAGCTCATCTGGCGGCGCATGCAGACGGAGACGCCGCCTGGTGAGCACGCGGCGCAGATCTTGCTCGATGTCATCGCCAACAAAAAAACCGGCCATCTCTGACCGGTTTTCTTTTTGTTTTGTCGCAGCGCTTAGCGCTTGGACACTGGTACGTAATCGCGCTTCGGTTCGCCGATATAGAGCTGACGCGGACGGCCGATGCGTTGCTCCGGATCCTCGATCATTTCGTTCCACTGCGCGATCCAGCCAACGGTGCGAGCCAGAGCGAAGAGAACGGTGAACATCGTGGTGGGGAAGCCAAGAGCCTTCAGCGTGATGCCCGAGTAGAAGTCGATGTTCGGATAGAGCTTCTTCTCGATGAAATATTCATCGGTCAGAGCGATGCGCTCCAGTTCCATAGCGACTTCGAGAAGCGGATCGTCTTTGATGCCGAGTTCGCCGAGAACTTCATGCGTGGTCTTCTGCATGATCTTGGCGCGCGGATCATAGTTCTTGTAGACCCGATGACCGAAGCCCATCAGGCGGAACGGATCGTTCTTGTCCTTGGCGCGAGCAATATATTCCGGAATGCGCTCAACCGAGCCGATTTCGGTCAGCATGTTGAGAGCTGCTTCGTTGGCGCCGCCATGAGCCGGGCCCCAGAGGCACGCAATGCCGGCGGCAATGCAGGCGAACGGGTTTGCGCCCGACGAACCGGCGAGGCGAACCGTCGAGGTCGAAGCGTTCTGCTCGTGATCGGCATGCAGGATGAAGATGCGATCCATCGCGCGGGCGAGCACAGGATTGACCACATATTCTTCGCATGGGACGGCAAAGCACATGCGCAGGAAATTGGACGCGTAATCCAGATCGTTCTTCGGATAAACGAAGGGCTGGCCGATATGGTACTTGTAAGCCATGGCGGCAAGCGTCGGCATCTTGGCGATCATGCGCAGGCTGGCGACCATCCGCTGGTGCGGATCGGTGATGTCGGTCGAGTCGTGATAGAAGGCCGAAAGTGCGCCGACGCAGCCGCACATGACGGCCATCGGATGTGCGTCACGGCGGAAGCCGGTGAAGAAGCGGCTCATCTGTTCGTGCACCATGGTGTGGTGCGTAACGCGGTAGTCGAAGTCTTTCTTCTGAGCGGCAGTTGGCAGTTCGCCGTAGAGCAGCAGGTAGCAAACTTCCAGGAAGTCGCCGTGTTCGGCAAGCTGCTCGATCGGATAACCGCGATGCAGCAGAACGCCTTCGTCACCATCGATATAGGTGATCTTCGATTCACAGGATGCGGTCGACGTAAAGCCCGGGTCGTACGTGAAGGAAGCCGTGTTCTTGTAGAGTGCACCGATATCGATGACGTTAGGCCCAACCGTGCCTTTTCGCACGGCGAGGTCGACTGATTTGTCACCGATTTTGATTGTAGCGCTTTGATCCGTCATGCTGATCCTCCGGGGGTGGCGGTTGGCGCCGCAAAAGCGCCATAAGGGTTAAGCGTCCTAAGCGATAGCTATATGATCGCGAAGCTAATGCCAAGTTACCGTGACGCCATTTTGTGCACCGCGGCATCATCTTTTAGGCAGTGCAGCGATGACCTGAATGCATACCAGAACACCATGATTTGACTGGATTTTCGGCGCCGCAAATTTTTCTGGTATTTCAATCGATTATTGTTTGCGCGTTTTCATCTCTGGTTGCATTCTGTGGCCATCCGGGGGCGGGTCCAGGCGATATGACGGTGTTCGAGACAAGAGAACGGCAGACCCAATCCATTGATCAAAAGATGGATTTTATTGCCGCCGGCCCGCGCGCCGTTGTGACGCAACCCGCCCGGACACAAGCCGCAGTTCCGTTCCGAAGGCGATTATTAACCGGCACGAAACGGTATATCGAGCTATCGGCGCGCATGATGTCTGAGGAGGCTGGGCATGGTCGCCTTGTCTTGTTCTCTCCCGTCTTCCTCGGAGCAGGTGCCGCAACCTGGTTTTTGACGGCTGCGGATTTTCCCGCCATGTCGCTTTTGCTCTGTCTGCTTGTTCTTGTCATTGCTGTTATTCTCAGCGGCCATGCCCGTCCGAAGCTGCGCGCGACTTTGCTCGCCGTGCTTCTCTTTGTCAGCGGAATGCTTTCCGCACAGGTCGAAACCTGGCTGGATCGCACGCTCATCCTGGATTCCGCCGTGACGACAACGGTGACCGGCCGTATCGAACGCCGCGAAGGCGATGGGCCGGGCCGATGGCGTTATATCCTTGGCGTCAGCGGCACGAGCGCTCCCGAAGTCAAGCGCCCGCCTGAACGCATTTCGGTGCTTGTCCGTGGCGCCAAACAGGCTTTCGAGCTTGGCGACGTCATCGAGGGCAGGGCACGTCTGACGCCTCGCGCGGGACCGGCGCTTCCGCAGCTGCATGATTTTGCCTTCAGCTCTTATTATGACGGCATTGGCGCCAATGGCTTTTTCTTTGGCGCTCCGAAGAAAGTCGCATCTCAGCCGATGCAAGAAGGCTCGGTTGGAGAGATAATGCTCGAATGGCTCTTCCGCCTGAGAAGTGGCATCGGCGATCGAATACGCTCCATCCTGCCTGGCGATACCGGCGCCTTTGCCGCGTCTCTTGTCACCGACGAGAGACGCGCGATCTCCGATGAAACAACCGAGGCGCTGCGTCAGTCCGGTCTCGCGCATATCGTTGCGATTTCCGGCCTCAACATGGCGTTATCGGCCGGGATATTCTATGTCGGTCTGCGCGTCTTCCTCAGCCTGTTTTCGGGCGTCGCCCAGGCTTGGCCGATCAAGAAGATCGCCGCAGCCGGTGCGCTTGCGGCAGTAACAGCCTACTATCTGATCTCCGGCTTTGCCGTCTCCGCCGAACGTGCCTTCATCATGATGGCGATCATGTTGATTGCCGTCTTTTTCGACCGGCCTTCGATCAGTCTCAGAAACGTGGCGCTGTCCGCTCTCGTGATCCTTGGAGTCTCGCCATCGGAGGTGTTGGGGCCAAGCTTCCAGATGTCCTTTGCCGCAACCCTCGCCCTGGTCGCCGGCTACGACCTCTGGAAAGGACGACCGATACGGGACAATGCCTTCGCCAAGCTGCCGGTCATGAAGCCGATCTTCATGGTCGGCGGTTTCTTTGGCGGCATCTTTTTGACCTCGCTGATTGGAGGCTTTTCGACCGCATTGTTTTCGATCGAGCATTTCCATCGGCTGACCGCCTACGGGCTGCCGGCAAATCTTGCGGCCATGCCGGTCATCTCCTTCATCGTCATGCCGTTTGGCATGATGGCGATGTTGCTGATGCCCTTTGGGCTCGACGGTCCGTTCTGGCAGGTCGCGGGCTTCGGCCTCGATCTGGTGATCAAAATCGCAAAGACGGTGTCGAACTGGGGCGGCAATATCGATGTCGGCCGTTTGCCCGCTTGGTATTTTCCGACGGCGGTCTTCGGGTTCCTGCTGCTGACGCTGCTGAAAACCCGGTTGCGGCACGCGGGTACGGCAATCGTCGCCGCCTCGACGCTGACTGTCGCGTTGCTGCCGGACCGCTCGGCACCTGATGTCGCCATAGCTGAAGACGGCGGCCTGGTCGCTATCGTCAATGGCGAGGTGATAGCTTCGAACCGCGAAAAACCGCCTTCTTTCATCTTCCAGCAGTGGCAGCGGGCACTTGCGATCGAGGAACATCAGAAACCGATCATCGTCGAAGGTGTCGAGGCGCCTGTGGCGCGCGAAGGCAAAAGGCTGAAGTTTTCATCAGAGCAGCAGGATGAAGCCAGAGAGGTGATGATACAGGCAGTAGCCACTGGTCCGCCATTGCGCTTCTCCTGTCTGAAGGACGCTTGGTGTACCGCCTCGCTCAAGAACGGTAAGCAGCTGACGGTCATCAACAACGCAGCTTATCTCGGGCCGGCCTGCGATACGGCGGACATCGTCGTCACGCCTGTTCGTCTGCGCTTTGATCACTGCCGCTCCGGCGCAATGCTCTTTACTGGCGAGACGCTGCGCAAAACCGGTTCAGTCGAACTTCGTTTTACGGAGAAGGGGATCGAGATCGCAACCGCCTTCGATACATTGCTGCGACCCTGGATGCGTCACCGCGCCTATGATTGGCGCAGCGACACATTTACTGACGCCAGCCTGTCATCGATCAGTGATAGCGGCGAATGAGACCGACGAGCTTTCCCTGGACCTTGACGCGATCCGGTGGGAAGATGCGGGTCTCGTAAGCGGGGTTTGCGGCTTCGAGCGCAATCGATGCGCCCTTGCGGCGGAAGCGCTTGAGCGTCGCTTCCTCGTCATCGACAAGCGCGACAACGATATCGCCTGGATTGGCCGTGCTGCCGTTGCGGATGATGACGGTGTCGCCATCGAAAATGCCGGCTTCGATCATCGAGTCGCCGCGAACTTCGAGCGCATAATGTTCGCCCGCGCCCAGCATGTCAGAGGGAACGGTGATGTCATGCGTATTGTTCTGGATTGCCGAGATCGGCACCCCCGCGGCGATGCGGCCCATGACCGGAACGGAGACGGCATTGCCGTTGTCGGCAGCAGGTGCCGGCTTCGCTGAAGCGGGTGGCGCAACAGGCTGCGGTTTGCCAAGGCTGCCTTCGATGACGCTTGGCGAGAAGCCGCGTCGCGGCTGCAGGCTCGGGTTATAGGCCTCCGGCAATTTGATGACTTCGAGCGCACGCGCCCGGTTCGGAAGCCGGCGAATGAAGCCGCGCTCTTCCAGCGCAGTGATCAGCCGGTGAATGCCGGATTTTGAAGCCAGATCCAGGGCATCCTTCATCTCGTCGAAAGATGGTGGAACGCCGGATTCCTTCATCCTTTCATGAATGAAAAGAAGAAGTTCCTGTTGTTTGCGTGTGAGCATGGCGTGTACCCCAGTATCGAAACAAATCCAGAACAGACACTATATGTTCCATATGTGTTCCGCAAGTGGCTAAATTTTCGTAAAACTTCTGTTCATTCTGCTGATAATTTTATTTTTTCCGGGAAAGCCGCCGGGCCTTGCCTCGCAACGTCTGTCGAAGCACATCATCGGGACGATGACAGGAGAGTAGCTGATGACCCAAGAGACGCTTCCGATCGATCATCTCGTTTTGCCGGTTACCGACATCGCCCTTGCACGCGAAAGGCTGGGCAAACTGGGCTTCACCGTCGCGCCGGATGCGCGTCATCCCTTCGGCACGGAGAACGCCTGCGTTTTCTTCGCGGACAAAACCTATCTCGAGCCATTGGGCGTTGCGAGCGCCGAAGAGAGCGAGGAGACGGCGCGCGAAGGCAATGTCTTCACCGCCCGCAATCAAGCTTTCCGTTTCCGCTGCGGCAGCGAGGGACTGTCGGCCATCGCCTTTGCGACAGCGGATGCAAAGCGCGAACATGCTCGATTTGTAAAGGGCGGCATCAGCGCTGGCTCTGTGTTGCAGTTCGAACGTCCGGTGAAAATGCCCGATGGTGCAGAGAGTGTTGCCGGCTTCCGGCTCGCCTTCGCGGGTGACCTCCGGGCGCCGGACTTCTTTCTCTTCGCTGTGGAGCGCGTCAACCCGCTTCCGACCGACCGCAGCGCTCTGGAGACCCATGCCAATGGCGTGACGGCCATTGTCGAGATCGCGGTCGCGACACCCGAGCCGACAGCCTTCGGCGAGTTCGTTCGCTCGGCGGCAAAAGCCGCTTCTGCCGATGTCACGAGTTTCGGGCTGGAGCTGCCCACCGGAAACGCAAAGATCAGCCTGATGACCCCAGAGGGACTGGAGGGCTATTTCGATCTGGCGACGCCGGATACCGATCGCGGCCTACGCGGCCGGGCGATCCTCTTTGCGGTTGGCGATCTGGCCGTGACAGAAGCGCATTTGGCTGCTAACGGGGTGACCTATACACGCAAGGGCAATCGTATTCTTGTGAAGCCCGCGCCCGGACAGGGCGTGCTCTTCGCCTTCGAGGAAACATCATGAGTTCCAATACCAATGCAGAGGTCCGGATCGGCGAAGGCGCTGGCCAGGTTCTGTTTTCCAATTCTGCCAAGCTTTCGCTCATCGCAGGTCCGTGCCAGATGGAGAGCCGCGAGCATGCCTTCATGGTCGGCGGCACGCTGAAGGAGCTTTGCGATAAGCTCGGTATCGGCCTCGTCTACAAGACCTCCTATGACAAGGCGAACCGCACTTCGATTTCCGCCAAGCGCGGTATTGGCCTCGAAAAGGCGATGGAAGTTTTCGACGACCTCAAGAAGGAATTCGGCTTTCCTGTGCTAACGGACGTTCATACGGCAGAACAATGCGCCATCGTCGCCGAAACCGTCGACGTGCTGCAGATCCCGGCCTTCCTCTGCCGCCAGACAGATCTTCTCGTTGCCGCTGCCAAGACCGGCCGCGTCGTCAACGTCAAGAAAGGTCAGTTCCTGGCTCCCTGGGACATGAAGAACGTACTCGGCAAGCTGAATGCCAGCGGCAATCCGAATGTACTGCTTTGCGAGCGCGGCGCTTCCTTCGGCTACAACACTCTGGTTTCCGACATGCGTTCCCTGCCGATAATGGCGGCGATGGGCGCTCCTGTTATCTTCGATGCCACGCATTCCGTCGCCCAGCCGGGCGGGCAGGGCGACTCCTCCGGCGGCCAGCGCGAATTCGTTGAAACGCTGGCGCGTGCTGCCGTTGCAGCCGGCGTTGCGGGTGTCTTCATCGAAACTCATGAGGATCCGGACAACGCCCCTTCCGACGGCCCGAACATGGTCTATCTCAAGGATATGCCGCGGCTTCTGGAAAAGCTGCTGGCCTTTGACGCGGTCGCCAAGGGCTGACAGTCAAAAGCCTGACATGATCGTGCTATAGCGACGACTGAACAGTGCAGGTCGAAGTGCCATTGTAATTTGCGTACCTTCGATTAAGACGATTTCAAACGATTTATCCACCCACCGAGCAGGAAGAAACCATGACTGCAATTACCGATATCATCGCCCGCGAGATTCTCGATAGCCGTGGTAATCCCACCGTCGAAGTCGATGTCTATCTCGAAGACGGCAGCATGGGCCGTGCAGCTGTTCCCTCGGGTGCTTCGACCGGCGCGCATGAAGCCGTCGAAGTGCGCGATGGCGGCAAGCGCTATCTCGGCAAGGGTGTAGAAAAGGCTGTCGAAGCCGCCAACACCGAAATCTTCGATGCCATCGGTGGGATCGACGCTGAAAACCAGATCCAGATCGACAAGATCATGATCGAACTCGACGGCACGCCGAACAAGTCGCGCCTCGGCGCTAACGCGATCCTCGGCGTTTCTCTCGCCGTCGCCAAGGCTGCCGCGCAGGCTGCAGGCCTGCCGCTTTACCGCTACGTTGGCGGCGCTTCCGCAAGCGTCCTGCCGGTTCCGATGATGAACATCATCAACGGCGGCGCACATGCCGATAACCCGATCGACTTCCAGGAATTCATGATCCTGCCTGTGGGTGCAGATTCGATTCGCGAAGCCGTCCGCATGGGCTCGGAAGTCTTCCATACGCTCAAGAAGGAACTGGCTGCCCAAGGCCATAACACCAATGTTGGCGACGAAGGTGGTTTTGCACCGGGCCTGAAGAGCGCTCCTGAGGCTCTCGACTTCATCATGAAGTCGGTCGAGAAAGCCGGCTACAAGCCGGGTGATGATATCTGCCTCGGCCTCGATTGCGCCTCGACGGAATTCTTCAAGGACGGCAAGTATGTGCTGGAAGGCGAAGGCCGCACACTCGAATCCGGCGCGATGGCCGAGTATCTGGCCGAACTCGTTGTCAAATATCCGATCATCTCCATCGAAGACGGTATGGCTGAAGACGACTGGGAAGGCTGGAAGACACTCACCGACCTCGCTGGCAAGAACTGCCAGCTCGTCGGCGACGACCTCTTCGTCACCAATTCGGCTCGGCTGCGCGATGGTATCCGCATGGGTGTCGCCAACTCGATCCTCGTCAAGGTCAACCAGATCGGCTCGCTGACGGAAACGCTCGATGCCGTCAACACCGCACATAAGGCAGCCTACACCGCGGTCATGTCGCACCGCTCGGGCGAAACCGAAGACTCCACGATCGCCGATCTTGCAGTTGCCACCAACTGCGGTCAGATCAAGACCGGCTCTCTGTCGCGCTCGGATCGCCTTGCCAAGTACAACCAGCTCATCCGCATCGAGGAGGGTCTTGGCCCCCAGGCTCAGTATGCCGGCCGTTCCATCATCCGCGGCTAATACGGACTGATAAATCAGGCATTTGGAACCCGCGCTCTGGCGCGGGTTTTTTGTTGAGTTCGTGCCGGAAAGCCTCAGAGTCAACGAACGGTTAATCTCTGCGCGCTAAATTGAAATGATTGGTAATGCGTTAGAGCATGCGTGTATGTGGACAAAGCATCATAAGAAGAGAAAGACCGGTCGCTTCGTCATTCCGGCCATGACGGTCGCCTTCCTCTCCTATTTCGGCTATCATTGCATTCATGGCGATTATGGTCTGCGTGCGACGGAGGCGTTCGAGCGCCAGCGTATCGCGCGCGAGAAGGAATTAACCGTGCTGAAGGCCAAGCGCGAGCACCTGGAGGCGCAGGTGGCATTGCTCAGTGACGGCTCGCTGGATAAGGATATGCTTGACGAAAAGGCGCGGTATCAGCTCAACATGTCGCGCGCGGACGAGATCGTCATTTACAATCATTACCGCAATTAACCGGATTTAGGTTAATCGAATTTTTTTGTTTTTTATCAATTAATTACTGCCGAATATGAGCCATGCAATTATGGCATTGCTGTGGTCATTTTTCTTCCCTATGGTACGCGCCACCTGAGAACCGATAAATCCATAGGGAGGGTTGAATGGCGTTGCGCAAAACCGCGACCGTTTCCAGCCGCAAAACCAGTGCGAAATCTGTAGCCAAGGCATCGAATGGCGGTCCGATCGCCGATTTCGATCGCGATGAGGAGCTGAAGGCCTATCGCGAGATGCTGCTCATCCGCCGTTTCGAAGAAAAGGCGGGCCAGCTGTACGGCATGGGTTTCATCGGTGGTTTCTGTCACCTTTATATCGGCCAGGAAGCAGTCGTCGTCGGCATGCAGATGGCGCAGAAGGAAGGCGATCAGGTCATCACGGCCTATCGCGACCACGGTCATATGCTGGCTACCGGAATGGAAGCCCGCGGCGTCATGGCTGAGCTGACCGGCCGCCGCAGCGGTTATTCGCGCGGCAAGGGCGGCTCCATGCACATGTTCTCCAAGGAGAAGCATTTCTACGGCGGTCACGGCATCGTTGGTGCGCAGGTGTCGCTCGGCACCGGTCTCGCCTTCGCCAACAAGTATCGCGGCAACAATTCCGTCGCTGTTGCCTATTTCGGTGATGGCGCGGCCAACCAGGGGCAGGTCTACGAGAGCTTCAACATGGCTGCTCTGTGGAAGCTGCCGATCGTCTACATCGTCGAAAATAACCGTTACGCCATGGGTACTTCGACTGCCCGCGCAACGGCGCAATCGAACTACTCGCTGCGCGGTTCCGGCTTCGGCATTCCCGGCGTTCAGGTCGACGGCATGGACGTTCGCGCCGTCAAGGCGGCTGCCGACGAAGCGCTTGAGCATTGCCGCTCCGGTAAGGGCCCGATCATCCTTGAAATGCTGACTTATCGTTATCGCGGGCACTCCATGTCCGACCCGGCGAAGTACCGCACCAAGGAAGAAGTGCAGAAGATGCGCTCCGAGCAGGACCCGATCGAGCAGGTGCGTCTGCGTGTGATGGAAAAGGGCTGGGCGACCGAAGACGATCTGAAGGCGATCGACAAGGAAGTTCGCGATATCGTCGCCGACAGCGCCGATTTCGCCCAGGCCGATCCAGAGCCGGATGTATCCGAGCTCTACACCGACATTCTGCTCTAATCGGGGAGGGAACCCATGCCTATCGATATCCTCATGCCCGCCCTTTCTCCGACGATGGAAGAAGGCACGCTGTCCAAGTGGCTCAAGAAGGAAGGTGACAAAGTCACATCAGGTGATGTGATTGCCGAAATCGAAACCGACAAGGCGACGATGGAAGTCGAGGCCGTCGACGAAGGCATCATCGGCAAGCTCCTGGTCCCGGCCGGTACCGAAAACGTCAAGGTGAACGCCAAGATCGCTGTCTTGCTGCAGGACGGCGAATCCGCCGACGCGATTTCCGCAACTCCGGCTGCCGCTCAGCCGGCTCCAGTTGCCGCCCCGCAGGTTGCCCAGGAAGAGAAGCCGACCAACACCGGTTCGGCTGCCGCTCCGGTTCCGGCCGAGCCTAAGGCATTCGTGCCGAACGATCCGGAAATTCCTGCTGGTACCGAAATGGTCTCGACCACGGTTCGCGAAGCTCTTCGCGATGCCATGGCTGAAGAAATGCGCGCTGACGACAGCGTCTTCGTCATGGGCGAAGAAGTCGCCGAATACCAGGGCGCTTATAAGGTGACCCAGGGCCTGCTGCAGGAATTCGGCGCGCGCCGCGTCGTCGACACGCCGATCACCGAGCATGGTTTTGCCGGCGTCGGCGTTGGTGCGGCAATGGCCGGTCTGAAGCCGATCGTTGAGTTTATGACCTTCAACTTCGCCATGCAGGCGATCGACCAGATCATCAACTCCGCTGCCAAGACGCTCTATATGTCCGGCGGCCAGATGGGTGCTCCGATCGTCTTCCGCGGCCCGAACGGCGCTGCTGCCCGCGTTGCGGCTCAGCACAGCCAGGATTATGCAGCCTGGTACAGCCATGTTCCCGGCCTCAAAGTCGTTATGCCATATACGGCATCGGATGCGAAGGGCCTGCTCAAGGCCGCGATCCGTGATCCGAACCCAGTCATCTTCCTTGAGAACGAAATTCTCTACGGCCAGCATTTCGATGTGCCGAAGCTCGATAATTTCGTCCTGCCGATCGGTAAGGCTCGCATCCACCGTCCCGGCAAGGACGCTACGGTCGTCTCCTTCGGCATCGGCATGACCTATGCGACGAAGGCGGTTGCCGAGCTCGAAAAGATCGGCATCGACGTCGAGCTGATCGACCTTCGCACCATCCGCCCGATGGATCTTCCGACGGTCATCGAATCCGTCAAGAAGACCGGCCGTCTGGTCACTGTCGAGGAAGGCTATCCGCAGTCGTCGGTCGGCACGGAAATCGCCACGCGCGTCATGCAGCAGGCCTTCGACTATCTCGATGCGCCGATCCTGACGATTGCCGGCAAGGACGTTCCGATGCCTTACGCCGCTAACCTCGAGAAGCTCGCGCTTCCGAATGTCGGCGAAGTGGTCGATGCAGTGAAAGCCGTTTGCTACAAATAAGGGGAGGGCCTTTCAATGCCGATCAATATCACGATGCCTGCCCTCTCTCCGACCATGGAAGAAGGCAATCTGGCCAAGTGGCTGGTTAAGGAAGGCGATAAGGTCAAGTCCGGCGATGTGATTGCCGAGATCGAAACCGACAAGGCGACGATGGAAGTCGAAGCCGTCGATGAAGGCACAGTTGCCAAGATCGTCGTTCCGGCCGGTAGCGAAGGCGTGAAAGTCAATGCGCTGATCGCGGTTCTGGCCGGCGAAGGCGAAGATGTCGCCGCTGCTGCAAGTGGCGCTGGATCTGCTGCTCCAGCCCCGAAGGCTGCCGCTGCTCCGGCTGAGGCGCCGAAGGCTGAGGCCGCACCCGCTCCGGTACCGTCGGCTCCGGCCGCTGCTCCGGCACCGGCTGCCGTTTCGTCCAGCGGTGCGCGCACCTTCTCCTCGCCGCTTGCTCGTCGTCTCGCCAAAGAAGCCGGGATTGATCTTTCCGCTGTTGCCGGCACCGGTCCACGTGGCCGTGTCGTCAAGAGCGATATTGAAGCCGCCGTTGCCGGTGGCGGAGCCAAGGCGGCTCCGGCCGTTGCGGCTGCCCCGCAGGCTGCTGCACCGGCTCCGGCTGCAGCGGCTCCGAAAGGCGCCCCGGACGAAGCTGTCCTCAAGCTCTTCGAGCAGGGCTCCTACGAGCTGGTGCCGCATGACGGCATGCGCAAGACGATCGCCCGCCGCCTCGTCGAATCCAAGCAGACCGTTCCGCACTTCTACGTCTCGGTCGATTGCGAACTCGATGCGCTGATGGCGCTGCGTGCCCAGCTCAACGACGCAGCCCCCCGCAAGGATGGTGCTCCGGCCTACAAGCTCTCCGTCAATGACATGGTCATCAAGGCGATGGCTCTAGCGCTGCGCGACGTGCCTGATGCCAACGTCTCCTGGACCGAAAGTGCCATGGTCAAGCACAAGCACGCCGATGTCGGCGTCGCTGTCTCGATCCCTGGCGGCCTGATCACTCCGATCGTCCGCAAGGCCGAGGAGAAGACGCTCTCCGTCATCTCCAACGAGATGCGCGACCTCGGTAAGCGGGCGAAGGACCGCAAGCTGAAGCCCGAGGAGTATCAGGGCGGCACGGCTTCAGTCTCCAATATGGGCATGATGGGCGTGAAGAATTTCGCAGCCGTCATCAACCCGCCGCATGCGACGATCCTCGCAGTCGGCGCGGGCGAGCAGCGCGTCATCGTCAAGAACGGCGAAATGGCGATTGCGACAGTAATGACCGTGACGCTCTCGACCGACCATCGCTGCGTCGACGGCGCTCTCGGCGCGGAGTTGCTGCAGGCTTTCAAGGGCTACATCGAAAATCCGATGGGAATGCTGGTCTAGGCAGGACGCGGGAGGGCGGACATGACGAAGACTGTTCTTTGCTATGGTGACTCGCTGACCTGGGGCTATGACGCCGAGACGATCGGCCGTCATGCCTACGAGAACCGTTGGCCGAGCGTGCTTCAGGCAACGCTCGGAAGCGCGGCTCGCGTCATCGCGGAAGGCCTGAACGGCCGTACCACCGCCTTCGATGATCATCTTGCCGATTGCGATCGCAACGGTGCACGCATTCTGCCGACGATTCTGCAGACGCACGCGCCGCTCGATCTCGTCATTCTGCTGCTTGGCACCAATGATATGAAGCCGGTTGTCGTAGGATCGGCTTTTGCTGCATGCCAGGGTATCGGCCGTCTGGTGCGGCTGATCCGCAATCATGCCTGGCCCTTCGAATTCGATGGACCGGACATCCTGATCGTGGCGCCGCCGGCGATCTGCGAGACGGGCAACGTACCCTTTGCAGCATCCTTCCCCGGCGGGATCGAGGAATCGGCAAAGCTTCCCACGCTTTACCGTGACCTTGCCGATGAACTTGGCTGCGGCTTCTTCGACGGCAATTCCGTCGCCAGGACCACGCCGCTCGATGGCATTCACCTCGATGCTGAGAATACGCGTGCGCTCGGGCGTGGTCTTGAGCCGATCGTGCGGATGATGCTGGGCCTTTGACGGTGGCCGCTTTCCTTGCCCTCCGACAAGCCTCCCGCAGGGATGCTTCGGAACTGGCGATTCTGGCGGATATTGCGTCACACGGCTTTGCTTCATGGCTCTGGTTTGCCGATGTCGCAAGCGGCATGAGCGACACGCCGCTGGAGCGGGGCCGGCTGAAGATGAGCGACGAGGGGCTCGGCGGCTGGAAGAATGCCGTCATCGGCGAGGCCTACGACGAGATCGCTGGAATGGCGGTCGGCTATGAAGTGGATGAAGGGATACGCGATCTCGAAGCGCGGCATCCGGCCATAGAGCCGATGCTGGCGATGCAGAGATCGGTGATCGGGAACTGGTTTATTGGCAGCCTCGCGGTCTATCGCCATATGCGCGGTATCGGTATCGGCAGAAGGCTGCTCGAAGACCAGATAGAAAAGGCAGATGGACTGTCGGTTAGCCTGATCACGTCGGATAGTAACGAAGCGGCGCTGTCGCTTTACGGGAGAAACGGATTTTCGGAAGCGGCGCGCATGGATGCCGTGCCGCTCTTCGACAACAGCAAGAAGCACGCATGGGTTTTGATGACCCGCGCGGGAGCGTAACAAAGGCAGGAAAGCAATGGCTCAATCCTACGACGTCATCGTTATCGGTTCCGGTCCTGGCGGCTATATCGCCGCCATCCGCGCAGCACAGCTCGGCCTTAAGGTCGCCTGCGTCGAGCGCGAACATTTGGCCGGCATCTGCTCCAACTGGGGCTGCATTCCGACCAAGGCGCTGCTGCGCTCCGCGGACGTCCTGCATACCGCACAGCACGGCAAGGATTACGGTCTGACGCTTGAAGGCACGATCAAGCCTGACATCAAGGCGATCGTTGCCCGTTCGCGCGGCATCGCACATCGTATGAACAATGGCGTCGGCTTCCTGTTCAAGAAGAACAAAGTTGATGTCATCTGGGGCGAGGCCAAGATCACCAAGCCCTCTTCTGGTTCACAACTGGCCGAGATCGTCGTTTCCAAGACGACGAAGAAGCCGATGGAGCCTATGGGTCCCGTGCCGAAGAACGCACTCGGCGAAGGCACATACACTGCAAAGCACATCATCGTCGCGACCGGTGCCCGTCCGCGTGCGCTACCGGGCATCGAACCTGATGGCAAGCTGATCTGGACCTATTTCGAAGCGATGAAGGCTGACGAATTGCCGAAGTCCCTGCTCGTCATGGGCTCGGGCGCCATCGGCATCGAATTCGCAAGCTTCTACCGCACCATGGGCGTCGACGTCACCGTCGTCGAAATCATGAGCCAGGTCATGCCGGTCGAGGATGCGGAAATCTCCGCGCTCGCCAAGAAGCAGTTCGAACGCCAGGGCATGAAGATCCACCTGGAGGCCAAGGTCGCCAAGGTGGAGAAGGGCGCAAACTCGATCACCGCTACCATCGAGAAGAAGGATGGCACGACCGAGACCATCACAGCCGACCGCATGATCTCGGCCGTCGGAGTGCAGGCTAATGTAGAAGGCATCGGCCTTGAAGCTGTCGGCGTGAAGACCGACCGCGGTTTCATCGCCATCGACGGCTACGGCAAGACCAACGTGCCCGGTATCTATGCGATCGGCGACGTTGCCGGCCCGCCGCTTCTGGCCCACAAGGCCGAGCATGAGGCTGTCGTCTGCGTCGAGAAAATTGCCGGCCTGCCGAACGTTCATCCGATGGACAAGCTGAAGATCCCTGGCTGCACCTATTGCAACCCGCAGGTCGCTTCCGTCGGCCTGACCGAAGCCAAGGCCAAAGAACAGGGCCGCGATATCCGCGTTGGCCGCTTTCCCTTCAGCGCCAACGGCAAGGCTGTGGCGCTCGGCGAAGACCAGGGGCTGGTCAAGACGATCTTCGACAAAAAGACCGGCGAACTGCTCGGCGCCCACATGGTCGGCGCTGAAGTCACCGAACTCATCCAGGGCTTCGTCGTTGCCATGAACCTGGAGACGACGGAAGAAGAACTGATGCACACGATCTTCCCGCATCCGACCATTTCGGAGACGATGAAGGAAAGCGTGCTGGATGCTTACGGCCGCGTGTTGAACGCTTGATAATTTCTAGGGCCGCTCTTTATCCCGGGATGGAAAACCGATCCCGTCCTTGGGGTGGAAAAAGCAAAAGGAAATCATCATGTCTATGGGTACGCAGTCGCTTCTCATCTTTCTGCTGATCGGCTTGGTGGCGGGCTTTCTCGCAAGCCTGGTCGTCGGCGGCGGCGGACTGATAAGGTGCCTCTTGAGCGGCATCATCGGCGCGTTCGTGGGCGGGTTTCTGTTCAATGCGCTGGGGATTTCGTTGGGCATTGAAAATGCATTGGTGGTTCAGATCATCCACGCCACAGTCGGCGCCATCGTCGTGGTGCTGATCGCAAGGGCGATAGCGTAGGGCAAGGGATAGGATGGAAGGCGTCGGCTGGATTTCGGCAGTCATCATCGGCGGACTTGCAGGCTGGCTTGCGGGCAAGCTGATGGAAGCGCGTTACGGCGTCTTGCTGAACATTGTGCTCGGCATTGTCGGCTCGGTGGTCGCTACCGCCATCCTGGCGCAGTTCCACATCGAGGTCGCCGGTGGGAGGTTCGGCTATTTCGTGACCGGCTTCATCGGCGCCTGTCTGCTGATATTCTTCGCGCGGCTGGTTCGAAGATAAGTGCGAAGATCGGGCGCACCTTCTCAAATCGAAAGATTTGAATAAAGGAGCGATGCGCAATATGAGAAGCCGGGCCGCATGGGGCGGCGGAAAGTTGAACTGACATGGTCACCATTCTCGACACGATCAATCCCGACGTTAAGCGCGTGCGCCATCCGGAAAAGGCGCATCGCCCGGATACGGAAGTCCTGCGCAAGCCGGACTGGATCCGTGTGAAGGCGCCGACCTCGAAGGGCTATGCCGAGACTCGTTCGATCGTGAAGGAGCACAAGCTCGTTACCGTCTGCGAAGAGGCAGGCTGCCCGAATATCGGCGAGTGCTGGGACAAAAAGCACGCCACTTTCATGATCATGGGCGAGATCTGTACGCGCGCCTGTGCCTTCTGCAATGTCGCGACCGGCAAGCCGAACGCGCTCGACATGGCCGAGCCGGAAAACGTCGCCAAGGCCGTCAAGCAGATGGGTCTGAGCCACGTTGTCATCACCTCCGTCGATCGTGACGATCTGGAAGACGGTGGCGCCGAGCACTTCGAAAAAGTGATCTGGGCAATCCGTGCCGCATCGCCGCTAACGACGATCGAAATCCTGACGCCAGACTTCCTGAAGAAGCCCGGTGCGCTGGAACGTGTCGTCGCCGCCAAGCCCGATGTCTTCAACCACAATATGGAAACCGTTGCTGGCAACTACCTGACGGTTCGCCCTGGCGCGCGCTATTTCCATTCCATCCGCCTGCTGCAGCGCGTCAAGGAACTCGACCCCACCATGTTCACCAAGTCCGGCATCATGGTCGGCCTCGGTGAGGAACGAAACGAGGTTCTCCAGCTCATGGACGATCTGCGCACCGCCGATGTCGACTTCCTGACAATCGGTCAATATCTGCAGCCGACCCGCAAGCACCACAAGGTCGAAAGCTTCGTCACGCCCGAGGAGTTCAAGTCCTACGAGACGGTCGCCTACACCAAAGGCTTCCTCATGGTGGCTTCCAGCCCGCTGACCCGCTCCTCGCACCATGCCGGCGATGACTTCGCCCGGCTGAAAGCTGCGCGCGAGAAGAAGCTGCTGATGGCTGCAGAGTAAGAGCTTCCCTTTTTTTGATGGGACCGCGGCGATTTCGCCGCGGTTTTTCTTTGTGCGTTTCACTGTCATCATCAGGTCATACGAAGCAGTTAGCCAGCACGCCGCTCTTCGCCGTTAAGTCTGTCGCGAAGGCGATCCTGTTGAAAGCGAGCCTGCCATGCATCAAGTGACGACGTCGCCTGAACCCATTCGTGCGGTCTCTGTTGCCGACGCAGCCGATATCATCCCACGTGTCGAGCGCATAATGGTCATCGGCTGCTCGGGCGGCGGCAAGTCGACGCTTGCGCAGAAGCTGGCGAGCCATTTCAGCCTGACCTACCTCTCCATCGACCGCGATATTCTCTGGCTGCCGGGCTGGGTGGAGCGCAGCAAGGAGGAACAGCGCCAGCGGATTGTCGAAAGGATTGCTGGCGAACGCTGGATCATGGATGGTACCAATCCCTCCACTTTCGACATCCGCCTGCCTCGTACCGAGATCGTCATCTGGGTACGGATGTCGCGCCTGCTTTGCGTCTGGGGCGTCATGACCCGCTGGCTGAAGCATATCGGCCGCACGCGTCCTGAAATGGCGCCGGGATGTATCGAGAAGGTCGACTGGCAGTTTCTGAAATTCATCTGGACCTTCGAGAGAAAGTTCTCGCCGCGCGTGACCGCAGCGATCGCTGCCCATGGGCCGCACGTGCCGGTTTTGCAGGTGAAATCCCGCCGCCAGATGCGCGCGCTTCTTGATCTTCTCGGTGTGCCGGCTTAACTGCGCTTCATGCCGCAATTCGAAACGCACCGCTCTGTCCCGCACACGCCCGATCAGATGTTCGACCTGGTGTCTGATGTCGAACGTTATCCGCAGTTTCTGCCGCTCTGCGAAGCCCTCGTTGTGAAGAACCGCAAGGAGCGTGCCGGTAAAGAACTGCTGATCGCCGACATGACGGTCGGTTACAAGGCGATCCGCGAAACCTTCACGACCCAGGTCTTGTTAAACAGGGCCGAGCGCATCATCGACGTCAAATATATCGACGGTCCATTCCGCTACCTCGACAACCGCTGGCGGTTCGTCGAGGAGGAAGGCGGCGGCTGCACGGTCGATTTCTTCATCGACTATGAGTTCAAGAGCCGCATTCTCGGCGCCCTTATGGGGTCGATGTTCGACAGGGCTTTCCGCATGTTCACGGAAGCCTTCGAAAAACGGGCAGCAGCGATCTACGGCTGACAGTCAGCGATCGATGAAATGATCGAAGGGGCGATTCGCAGGATAGGCGTATGCGCCACGATCGGTGAATCCGTAGCGATAGAGGCAGCCCCTAAGCGCCGCGTTGTAGATCAGGCCGTAAATGTCAGGCGAGCCGCGCTTGCCCATGGCTTCCGGCTCGCAGCGGCCGAGCGCATGGTCGTACTTGCGCAGCAGAACGGGATCGGAATCCACCCGCACGCCGCCATAGACCTGATAGTTGGATGGTGCCTCAGCCGCCGAAACGCAACCGAGGCTCAATACGACTCCGATGCAAGCGAAATATCTCATTTGACTGGTCCCTCAAAACCGGCTGTAGACGCGGCAGAAACTGAGATTTCTGCCTTTGGTTCCCTCACTCAAAGTCACGCGATTTCAACAAGCATTTCAAGCGCTGTTCGGATCGTTGCTAACCGAACTTCTGTGCGGCCGACATCTCCGTAAAACATCCTGCTGTGGACAAGCTTACCTGAGCGTGACTTTGCTGCAAGATGCACCAGGCCGACAGGCTTTTCCGGCGATCCGCCAGTGGGGCCGGCGACCCCCGTGACGGCAACCGCAAGGTCTGCTCGTGAGCGGAAGAGGGCGCCATGAACCATCTGCCGCGCCGTTTCCTCCGAGACTGCTCCGAACCGGGCAAGCGTTTCCTCCTGCACGCCGAGCATCTGGATCTTAGCCACGTTCGTATAGGTGACGAAACCGCGGTCGACCACGGCGGACGATCCCGATATTTCCGTCAATGCGCCGGCAATCAGCCCGCCGGTGCAGGATTCCGCCGTCGAGACCATCAGACCCGCAACCGTGAAATCGCGGATGATGCCTTCCGCCATCGCGGTGATATCTGCGGGAAACAGGCTCACCGCTTGGTACCTCTATAGACGACGGTAGCGGTCGCAATCGCTGCGATGCCTTCGCGACGACCGACGAAACCGATCTTCTCGTTGGTGGTCGCCTTCACCGAGCAGCGCTCGATGTCGATGCCGAGGAATTCGGAGAGATTGGCGCGCATGGCGTTGCGGTGAGGGCCGACCTTCGGCGCTTCTGCAATCAGCGAGACATCTGCATTGGTGATCGTGCCGCCGTGGTCGCGTACGATCTTTGCCGCATGTTCGATGAAGATGCGGGAAGCCGCCCCCTTCCATTGCGGATCGGACGGCGGGAAATGGTCGCCGATATCGCCGGCGCCGCAGGTAGCCAGCAGCGCATCCGTCAGCGCATGCAGCGCGACGTCGGCATCCGAATGGCCCTTGAGCTTCTGGTCGTGCGGAATAAAGACACCGCAGAGCGTTACGCCGTCACCGGGCTCGAGTTGATGCACGTCATAGCCGTTGCCGGTGCGCACATCGGGAATACGGGCGCCCGAGAGCTTGTCGTCCGCCATGGCAATATCGCTCCTGACCGTCAGCTTCACATTTGTCGCCGCGCCCTCGATGATGGTCACTGGAATGCCGAGCCATTCGGCAATGGAGGCATCATCGGTGAAATCCGTCCGGCCGCTTGCCGCTGCTTTCTCATGCGCTTGGAGGATCGTGGCAAAATCGAAAGATTGCGGCGTCTGGGCTGCATAGAGCTGGTTGCGTGGAATGGTCTTGACCACGGTTCCGTCGCTGCCTGCCTGCTTCAGCGTATCGGCAACCGGGATTGCAGGCAGGACCGCGGGTGCGCCGGCCGAAAGCATGTCGGCGATCCGGTCGAGAAGCTGATGATCGAAGAAGGGGCGCACGGCGTCATGGATCAGCACATGGCTGACGCCCTTATCCCGAAGGTGCCGAAGACCGGCCAGCACCGACTGCTGTCGGGTCGCGCCACCGTGGACCGTCTCGATCGGCGTTGCGGAGATAATGTGCCGGGATGCTCTGTCAAAAAGCACCGCATCATCCGGGTGGATGACGACGACGATGTGTTTCGCCGGCTCCCATGTCATGAAGTTTTCAAGCGTATGGACGATAACCGGCTTGCCGCCGACCATCCGGTATTGCTTGGGGCCTTCCTCGTGCGATCCGGCACGTTCGCCGCGGCCTGCCGCAACGACGACAATTCCAGCCGATATCGGTTGCTTACTATGCATTTGCAGCATAAATCCCTGAAATATGCGGAATGGATGTCAGTTGCTCTATCGTCTTGCTCGGCCCTTTTCCAGCATCTGCCCAAAAAATATCAATTCGGGCTCGACCCTCTTGGCAAGTCACAGATCTATGGCTAAAAATAATGCAGTTACCCAGTGTGCCTGAAAGATAATCATTTGATTTCCAAGGACCTCGCAACGCCTTTTCGAGTCGGCTCTGTATCCGTGCGGAACCGCGTTGTGCTTGCACCGATGTCCGGCGTCACGGATATGCCATTCCGCGAACTCGCATGGCGCTACGGCGCAGGCCTGGTCGTCACGGAGATGGTGGCAAGCCGGGAGCTGGTAAACGATACTGCCGAATCTTGGGCGCGCCTGCGCGATGCCGGTTTCCGCCCGCATATGGTGCAGCTCGCCGGCCGTGAGGCGTACTGGATGGCCGAAGCTGCGAAAATCGCGGCTGGTCATGGCGCCGACATTATCGATATCAATATGGGCTGCCCGGCCAAGAAGGTTATTGGTGGCTATTCCGGTTCGGCGCTGATGCGCGATCCCGATCATGCGCTCGAACTCATCGAGGCGACGGTCAAGGCGGTTGATATCCCGGTGACCCTGAAGATGCGGCTCGGCTGGGATGAGAATTCCGTTAACGCTCCACATATTGCCAAGCGTGCCGAACAGGCGGGCGTTCAGCTCATCACCATCCATGGCCGCACCCGCATGCAGTTCTATACGGGCAGGGCCGACTGGGATGCGATCCGTCCCGTGCGCGATGTCATTTCTGTGCCGCTGATTGCCAATGGAGATGTGGAAACGGCTGAAGATGCGCAGGAGATCCTGCGCCGCTCGGGCGCCGATGCCGTCATGATCGGCCGTAGTTGTCAGGGCAGGCCCTGGCATGCCGGCGTTCTCTCGGGCGCTCGCGAACCATTGCGCGTGGAGATCGCGGCGATCGCCGTCGAGCACTACCGGATGATGCTGGAATTCTATGGCGAGGACGTTGCCATCAGGCACGCTCGCAAACATCTCGGCTGGTATCTGGAGCGATTCGCGCCGGACCTGCCGGGTGAACATAAGGCTGCGATCATGACATCGCGCGATCCTGACGATGTCATTGCCCGCTTCGGCGATGCAATGGCGGCAGGTGAAGGGGAACAGCGGGAGGCGGCATGAGCACGGATGGCACACCTTCTCCCGAGAATGCAGTCAATGCCGTCGCGATGTCGGTGCTGAACGCCATCCAGAACCCGGTTGTCATGGTGGATGAGGGTGGTTTCATCGCCTTTGCGAATTGGGAAGCCGAAGCCTTCTTCGGTGCCAGCGCCGCGCATCTTTCCCGCTATCGCATCTCGACCTTCATTCCCTTCGGTAGTCCGCTTCTGGCATTGATCGACCAGGTGCGCGAACGTAAGGGCCCGGTCAATGAATACCGGGTGGACCTGAGCTCCCCACGTCTCGGCCAGGACAAGCTCGTCGATATCTACGTCGCTCCCGTCGTTACTGAACCGGGTTCCGTTGTTGTCGTCTTCCAGGAACGGTCGATGGCAGACAAGATCGACCGGCAGCTGACGCACCGCGCAGCAGCTCGTTCAGTGACTGGCTTGGCTTCCATGCTGGCGCATGAGATCAAGAACCCGCTTTCCGGTATCCGCGGCGCTGCCCAGCTTCTCGAACAGTCCGTGGTCGACGACGACCGTGCCTTGACCCGGCTGATCTGCGACGAGACAGACCGCATCGTCTCGCTGGTCGATCGCATGGAAGTCTTTTCCGATGAGCGCCCGGTTGACCGCGTGCCCGTCAACATTCATTCCGTGCTCGATCATGTAAAGGCCGTCGCCAAGGCAGGCTTTGCCCGCAATATCCGCATGACGGAGAATTACGATCCGTCGCTGCCCGCCGTCTACGCCAATCGCGATCAGCTCGTGCAGGTTTTCCTCAATCTGGTGAAGAATGCAGCCGAAGCGGTCGGTGATCGTCCCGATGGTGAAATCATCCTGACGACGGCTTACCGCCCCGGCATCCGTCTTTCGGTCGCTGGCACGCGTGAGAAAATCTCGCTGCCGCTGGAATTCTGCGTCATCGATAACGGTCCCGGCGTGCCGACGGACCTGCTGCCGCATCTTTTCGACCCGTTCATCACCACCAAGACGAATGGCAGTGGTCTCGGCCTTGCCCTCGTTGCCAAGATCATCGGCGATCACGGCGGCATCATCGAATGCGACAGCCTGAACAACCGCACGATTTTTCGCGTCCTCATGCCGGCATCCAAGGATGCCTCGCTTGATGATGCCGGTATTGCAAGCTCGACAGGACCCAATAGATGACAGCCACGATCCTCGTTGCAGATGACGATGCGGCCATCCGCACGGTGCTCAATCAGGCCTTGAGCCGCGCCGGTTATGATGTGCGCATTACCTCCAATGCCGCGACGCTGTGGCGTTGGGTTTCGGCCGGCGAGGGCGATCTCGTCGTAACCGACGTTGTCATGCCCGATGAAAATGCTTTCGATCTTCTGCCTCGCATTAAGAAGGCGCGGCCGGAACTGCCGGTCCTCGTAATGAGCGCGCAGAATACCTTCATGACGGCGATCAAGGCCTCCGAAA
Source organism: Rhizobium sp. BK650 (assembly GCF_014195325.1). Lineage (GTDB taxonomy): Bacteria > Pseudomonadota > Alphaproteobacteria > Rhizobiales > Rhizobiaceae > Rhizobium. The sequence goes on from NZ_JACIBK010000007.1 coordinate 273,305, forward strand.
AGGGCGCTTATGACTACTTGCCGAAACCCTTCGACTTGACCGAGCTGATCGGGATCATCGGCCGCGCGCTCGCCGAGCCGAAGAAGAAGCCTGCCAAACTCGACGAGGATATGCAGGACGGTATGCCGCTTGTCGGTCGCTCCGCCGCCATGCAGGAAATCTACCGCGTTCTCGCCCGCCTCATGCAGACCGATCTGACGCTGATGATCACCGGCGAATCCGGTACCGGCAAAGAGCTCGTCGCCCGCGCGCTGCACGACTACGGCAAACGCCGCAACGGACCCTTCGTCGCCATCAATATGGCCGCCATCCCGCGTGACCTTATCGAATCCGAACTCTTCGGCCACGAAAAGGGCGCCTTTACCGGTGCGCAGACGCGCTCCACCGGCCGTTTTGAACAGGCCGAAGGTGGCACGCTTTTCCTCGATGAAATCGGCGACATGCCGATGGATGCCCAGACGCGTCTTCTGCGCGTGCTGCAGCAGGGCGAATACACCACCGTTGGCGGACGTACACCGATCCGCACCGATGTGCGCATCGTCGCTGCGACTAATAAGGATTTGAAGCAGGCCATTAATCAGGGCCTCTTCCGCGAAGATCTCTATTATCGCCTCAACGTCGTGCCGTTGCGTCTGCCACCGTTGCGAGACCGCGCCGAGGACATCCCGGATCTCGTTCGCCATTTCGTCCAGCAGGCCGAAAAGGAAGGCCTCGGTTCCAAACGCTTCGATCAGGAGGCGCTGGAACTGATGAAGGCCTATGCCTGGCCGGGCAACGTGCGTGAGCTCGAAAACCTCATTCGCCGCCTGATGGCGCTTTATCCACAGGATGTCATCACCCGCGAGATCATTGATGCCGAGCTACGCTCCGATGTTCCCGACAGCCCGATCGACAAGGGTCCGATCCGCAGTGGGACGATGACAATTGCCCAGGCGGTCGAAGAGAATATGCGCACCTATTTTGCAAGTTTCGGCGAAAATCTGCCGCCGCCCGGCCTTTATGACCGTGTACTGACGGAAATGGAATATCCGTTAATACTTGCGGCATTGACGGCGACCCGCGGCAACCAGATCAAGGCTGCCGATTTGCTGGGCCTGAACCGCAATACGTTGCGCAAAAAGATCCGCGAACTCGGCGTTTCCGTCTACAGAAGCTCGCGCACTGCCTGATCGTCGACCTTGACATTGTGGCAGACGGCGTTGCATTTTCGCCACAATGCGTTGCTTAAAGGTCACGCATAGGGTTGGATATTCGCCCCACGATTAAGTCGTTTGGACGCCGGTTTTCGCAAACCGATGCTGTTCGATTTCTCGTCGGGCTTGGCGGCAATGCCGTGCGAAGAGAGGTTGAATGGACGAAGAAGGGGTATCGCCGGAAACGGCGAACGAGGCGGTGACAACGGTAACCGACCGTCGTGCCCTGTTTGCCGTACCCGGTCTGGTGCTTGCTGGCGGAGCGCTCGTCTGTGCCACTGTTACGCTATTCGTGCTGCTCGGTGTCACGCCGATTGCCCCGACCTCGCACGTCGTGATCGGCTCAGTCGTCATCAATTCCTTTTTTGTCCTCGGCCTGATCGCGCTGATCGGTCGCGAAGTCGCGCGGCTTTACAAGGCCCGCACGCGCGGCCGGGCCGCCGCGCGTCTGCATATCCGCATCGTCGTGCTCTTCTCCATAGTTGCGATCACGCCGGCGATCCTGGTGGCGATCTTTGCCAGTATCACGCTGAATGCCGGTCTCGATCGCTGGTTTGCCCTGAGGACCCAGGCAATCGTCAGCTCGTCCCGGAATATTGGCCAGGCCTATATGCTGGAAAACGCCAGCTATCTGCAGGGCCAGACGGTCTCGATGGCAAATGATCTTGAGCGCAACCGCGCGCTCTACAGCCTCGACAAGACCGGCTTCGCCGATTTGATGACGCGGCAGGCGAGGGGCCGCGGCCTGCTCGGCGCCTTCCTTGTCGAGCGCGACGGCTCGGTCAATATCCAGGCCGACATCGCCACGGAAAAACCGCTGCCTGCTATTCCGCAGGATGCGCTGGAAAAGGCCGCTGCCGGCCAGCCGACGCTGATCCCGCCCGGCGTGACCAACCTCGTCGGCGCCATCATCCGGCTCGAAGCGATACCTGGAACCTTCCTCTATACCGTGCGCGCGGTCGATCCTAAGGTCATGAACGCCATGCGCATGATGGAGGAGAACGCCACCGAATACCGCTCAATGGAGGCGGGCCGCGTCTCGCTGCAGATCGCCTTTGCGGTCCTCTATATCGGCTTTGCGCTGATCGTGCTGCTGGCGGCGATCTGGACCGCGATTGCAGTGGCCGACCGTATCGTCCGGCCGATCCGCTTGCTGATTACCGCAGCCGACAGTGTTGCATCCGGCAATATGGATATCGTCGTGCCTGTCCACGCCGTCGATGGCGACGTTGCCAGCCTGTCGCGCACCTTCAACAAGATGATCTCGGAAATCCGCACACAGCGCGACGAGATCCTCGAGGCGAAGGATGAGGTGGACGACCGCCGCCGCTTTATCGAGGCCGTTCTGTCGGGTGTTACCGCTGCCGTGATCGGCGTCGAGCAGGATCGGCGCATCACTATCGTCAACAGTTCTGCCGAGACTCTGATGGCGCTGCAAGCAGATCAGATGCTTGGCAAGCAGCTGTCTGAAATTGCCCCCGAAGTGGATCAGGTGCTGACGGAAGCCGCCTCCCGTTACCGTGGCGATTTCCGCAAGCAGATCGCACTGGTCCGCGGCGGCACGGTGCGCACGCTCAGCGTCCAGGTGACCCGCGAGGAAGTGCGCGATCTCAGCGAATCCTACGTCATCACCCTCGATGACATCACCGATCTCGTCATCGCCCAGCGCTCGACCGCCTGGGGCGACGTGGCCCGCCGTATCGCTCACGAGATCAAGAACCCGCTGACGCCGATCCAGCTGTCGGCCGAACGCATCCGTCGACGCTACGGCAAACAGATCGACGAGAATGACCGCGCCGTCTTCGACCAGTGTACGGATACGATCATCCGGCAGGTGGGCGATATCGGTCGGATGGTCGATGAGTTTTCGGCTTTTGCCCGCATGCCGAAGCCGACCAAGGAGCAGAGCGATCTGCGTGCCATCCTTCACGATGCGATCTTCCTGCGCGAGATGGGCAACAATCACATCGCCTTCCAGCAGGAGCTTGGTGAGGAGCGGCTGGAAGGCGCCTTTGACAGTCGCATGCTGGGCCAGGCATTCGGCAATCTCATCAAGAATGCCGTCGAGGCGATCGAAGCCGTGCCGAGCGAGGAGCGCGAAGCGCGCAAGATTCTCGTCCGCGCCTCTCTCGACGAAGCGCGTGACCGCTTCACAGTCGATATCATCGACAATGGCAAGGGCCTTCCTATCGAGAACCGCCACAGCATTCTGGAGCCCTATATGACGATGCGCGAAAAGGGCACCGGCCTCGGCCTCGCCATCGTCAAGAAGATTATCGAGGAACATGGCGGGCAGCTCGAACTGCACGATGCGCCCGCAGATTTTGACCAGGGAAGAGGAGCCATGATCCGCGTGCATCTGCCGCGCCGCGACGTGGCCACGACCCCGTCAGCCAGTGATAAGGAAAGCGTTTATGGCCTCTGATATTCTCGTCGTCGATGATGAGCATGACATTCGCGAGATCGTTGCCGGTATCCTGTCGGATGAAGGGCACGAAACCCGCATGGCGCATGACAGCGACAGCGCCCTTGCGGCAATTTCCGACCGCGTGCCTCGTCTCGTCTTCCTAGATATCTGGATGCAGGGCAGCAAGCTCGACGGTCTCTCGCTCTTGGACGAGATCAAGACGCGCCATCCCGATCTTCCTGTTGTGATGATTTCCGGTCACGGCAATATCGAGACGGCCGTCTCCGCCATCAAGCGCGGCGCTTTCGACTTTATCGAAAAGCCGTTCAAGGCCGACCGGCTGATTCTGATTGCCGAGCGGGCGCTGGAGAATTCCAAGCTGAAGCGTGAAAATATCGAGCTGAAGCGCCGGACTGGTGACGCGCTGGAGCTGATCGGCACGTCTGTTGCCGTTTCGCAGCTGCGCCAGACGATCGAAAAGGTTTCTCCTACCAACAGTCGTATCATGATCTTTGGCGCATCCGGCTCCGGCAAGGAGTTGGTGGCGCGCATGATCCATAAAAAGTCGGCTCGTGCCAACGGCCCCTTCGTGGCGCTAAATGCCGCCAACATCACGCCCGACCGAATGGAAGTCGCGCTCTTCGGCACCGAGGGCGGACCGGGGCAGGCGCGCAAGATCGGCGCGCTTGAAGAAGCTCATCGCGGTATCCTCTATCTCGACGAAGTCGGCGAAATGCCGCGTGAGACGCAGAACAAGATCCTGCGCGTGCTGGTCGATCAGCAGTTCGAGCGTGTGGGCGGTTCCAAACGGGTGAAGGTCGATGTGCGCATCATCTCCTCGACCGCCTACAATCTGGAAAGCCGCATCGCCGAGGGCTGGTTCCGTGAAGATCTCTATCATCGCCTTGCTGTCGTGCCGGTGCGCGTGCCGCAGCTTGCCGAGCGCCGCGAGGATATCCCTTTCCTCGTCGATCAGCTTATGCGGCAGATTTCCGAACAGGCAGGCATCAGACCGCGCCGCATTGGCGATGATGCCATGGCCGTGCTGCAGGCACATGACTGGCCGGGCAATATCCGCCAGCTTCGCAACAATATCGAACGTCTGATGATCCTTGCCCGCACCGACGGTCCGGACGCGCCGATCACGGCGGACATGCTGCCGACCGATCTTGGCGACATGCTGCCGAAGGTCTCGGCCAAGAACGACTATCACATCATGACGCTGCCGCTGCGCGAAGCCCGGGAAATGTTCGAGAAGGATTACCTGATCGCCCAGATCAATCGCTTCGGCGGCAACATCTCCCGCACGGCCGAATTCGTCGGCATGGAGCGCTCGGCGCTGCACCGCAAACTGAAATCGCTCGGCGTCTGATCTTTCTCTGACAGGGCTCGTGTCACCCTGGTTCCTCCCTTTTGCCTGAAGCAGGTTTTGAATGCCAAGAATTGCCTATGTGAATGGACGTTACGTGCCGCATTCTAACGCCATGGTGCATGTGGAGGATCGTGGCTATCAGTTTGCCGATGGCGTCTACGAAGTCTGCGAGGTGCGTCACGGCATGATCGTCGACTTGACCCGGCATCTGAACCGTCTCGACCGTTCGCTTAGCGAATTGCGCATCGCCTGGCCGATGAGCCGGGCGGCCCTGACGCAAGTGATTCGCGAGACGCTGCGCCGCAATCATGTGCGCAACGGGCTCTTCTATCTGCAGGTGACGCGCGGCGTCGCCCGGCGCGACCATGTCTTCCCGGCCGACGGCACGGCACCCTCGATCGTTGTGACGGCCAAGAGCACCGATCCGTCAATCATTGCCAGGAAGAACGCTACCGGCATCAAGGCGATCACCGTTCCAGACAACCGTTGGGACCGCGTCGACATCAAGACGGTCGGCCTGCTGTCGAACGCGCTTGCGCGCCAGCAGGCAAAGGAAGCCGGCGCCCAGGAAGCGATTTATATCGATGCCGATGGCATGGTGAAGGAGGGGGCTGCAACCAATGTCTGGATCGTCGATGCCGACGGTACCTTGGTAACGCGGCCTGCCGAACATGGCATCCTGCGCGGCGTCACGCGCACGACCCTCATCGATGTCGCAGCCAAATTGGGTCTCGATATCGTCGAGCGGAAGTTCTCTCTTTCGGAGATGATGGCAGCCCGCGAGGTCTTCATCACCGCCGCCACAAGCATTTGTTTTCCGGTCGTTTCCATTGATGGACAGGCGATTGCGAACGGTCATCCCGGAAGCCTTTCGCAGAATATTCGCGAAGCCTTTTTCGACGTTGCGGAAAAGATTACGATTTGATACCAAGATTTGCTGGGCAGGAGGAATGAGGGTGCCACCTGCCTTGCTGGAGAGGTTGATTGATATTCTACCGGCTTGATCAGGCCGGCAATAAAGAAAGAAGCGGCGCGATGGCGGAACGTTCTCAGAATCTGCAGGACTTATTTCTCAATACTGTACGCAAACAAAAGATTTCCCTGACAATCTTTCTGATTAACGGCGTAAAACTCACGGGCGTTGTCACGTCATTCGACAATTTCTGTGTTCTTCTCCGGCGTGACGGACATTCGCAGCTCGTGTATAAGCACGCTATCTCGACAATCATGCCTGGTCAGCCAATGCAGATGTTCGAGAGCGAAGAAGCAGCGTCCTAAACAAGGCCGGCCGTCATTTCGACACGCGATACAAAGAACGATTCCATCATCCCTGAAGCCGCCAAGCACAGGGATGATATGCGCGCGACCGTTGTCGTGCCGGTGCTGAAATCGCGCTCGCGCGGCGGGCAAACCGAATCGGCATCGACCCGCACGCCGGAAAGCCGTCTCGACGAAGCGACGGGTCTTGCTGAGGCGATCGATCTCGATGTCGTGAACGCTTCCATCGTGCCGGTCAATGATCCGCGGCCGGCGACACTGCTGGGCACGGGCAAGATCGAGGAAATCAAGCACCTGCTCGACGAGCGTGATTCCGGTCTTGTGATCGTCGATCATCCGCTAACGCCGGTGCAGCAGCGTAACCTTGAAAAGGAATGGAACGCCAAGGTCATCGACCGGACAGGCCTGATCCTGGAAATCTTCGGCCGCCGCGCCTCCACCAAGGAAGGCACGCTGCAGGTCGATCTCGCGCATCTGAACTATCAGAAGGGCCGCCTGGTTCGAAGCTGGACCCACCTTGAACGCCAGCGCGGCGGCGGCGGCTTCATGGGTGGTCCGGGTGAAACCCAGATCGAAGCCGACCGGCGCCTGTTGCAGGACCGTATCATCAAGCTTGAACGCGAGCTGGAGCAGGTGGTGCGCACCCGCCAGCTTCACCGAGCCAAGCGCAAGAAGGTACCGCATCCGATCGTGGCGCTCGTTGGTTATACGAACGCCGGCAAGTCGACGCTGTTCAATCGCATCACGGGCGCAGGGGTTCTCGCAGAGGACATGCTCTTTGCGACGCTCGATCCGACGCTGCGCCGCATGAAGCTGCCGCATGGCCGCACCGTCATCCTGTCCGACACTGTCGGCTTCATCTCCGACCTGCCGACTCATCTGGTCGCCGCCTTCCGCGCGACGCTGGAAGAAGTACTTGAAGCTGACCTCATCCTGCATGTGCGCGACATGTCCGACCTGGACAACCAGGCCCAGAGCGCTGACGTGCTGCGCATCCTGAACGACCTCGGCATCGACGAGGCCGAAGGCCAGCGACGAATCCTCGAAGTATGGAACAAAATCGACCGGCTGGAGCCTGAAAGCCATGATGCTATCGTGCAGAAGGCTTCCGGCACGCAGAATGTGATTGCCGTTTCTGCGATCAGTGGCGAGGGCGTGGACAGGCTGATGGACGAGATCAGCCGTCGTCTGTCTGGCGTCATGACGGAAACGACGATTACGCTGCCCGTCGACAAGCTGGCGCTGCTGCCGTGGCTCTACGATCATGCCGTCGTCGATAGCCGTGAGGACAATGAGGACGGTTCGGTGACGCTCGACCTGCGTCTGTCGGAAACCGAGGCTGCCGAACTGGAACGCCGCATTGGCAATGGTCCGAAGCCTGCCAAGGAAGACTGGGAGCGATAGGTCCGTTTGACGGAGTTTAGTCCGCCCCGGTCGCGACTGCCCGTTCTATCGCCTTGGCTGCCTGCCAGATTTCCTCCATCCGCTCTAAGCTGGCTGCCTCCAGCGTCTCACCTTCTGCATCAAGAACCGTCTCAATGTGGTTGAATCGGCGCCTGAATTTGGTGTTCGTTCCCCGCAGCGCCTGTTCCGGATCGGCCTTCACGTGTCGGCCGATATTGACGACCGCAAAAATCAGGTCGCCGAGCTCATCGGTGACCTTTGATTTATCGCCCTCGCGCAGTGCGACGCGCAGTTCGTCGACCTCTTCCTGGATCTTGTCGAGGATCGGTTCGGGTGCCGACCAGTCGAAACCGACCTTGGCGGCGCGCTCCTGAAGTTTGAGCGCCTCTGTCAGGGCAGGAAAACTGCGCTGCACCGAGCCAAGGAAGCCGGCTTTGAAAGCTTCTGACATGCCGCGGCGCGCCCGGCGCTCCGAACGCTCGCGCTTTTCAGCCTGTTTGATCTCGTCCCACTGTTTCTTCACAGCATCGGGCGTGTCCGCGTCCGAACGAGCAAAAACATGCGGATGCCGGCGGATCATCTTGCGGGTGATGGCTTCCACAACATCACCGAAGGAAAATTCGCCTGCTTCTTCGGCCATGCGCGCATGAAAGACCACCTGCAGCAGCAGATCGCCGAGTTCGTCGCAGAGGTCGTCCATGTCGTTGCGCTCGATAGCATCGGCAACCTCATAGGCTTCCTCGATCGTGTAGGGCTTGATGCTTTCGAAATCCTGCTCGATGTCCCACGGGCAGCCGGTTTTCGGATTGCGGAGAGCCGCCATGATCTCGATCAGGCGTGAAATGTCTTTCGAAGGTTCCATGGTCTCTCAGTTCAGCGGAATGTCGTTGGAGCTTTTGGCGGCCTGATAGGTATTGGAGAGGCCGGCATAGCGCGATTTGATCCGTGCCGTCTGCGCCTTGAGCGCGGCTCTCAACTGCTCATCCTCGGTTTCGACTAGATCGGCGATTGCGAAACTCTTCCAGAATGCATTCTGGCGCCGATAGCCGCCGGGCTCGAGCCCGAAGACCTCCTTCAGGATTTTCAGGTCATGCGGGATCGCGAAGCTGTCACGCGAATCCTCGTGGCTGAAGAAATAATAGAAATTATCAAAGCCGGCCCAGGTGATTGCGGACATGCACATCGTGCAGGGTTCGTGCGTCGAAAGAAAGATCAGGTCCTTGGTCGCCGGCTTGTCGTTGAGTTCGTAGAAGCGTTTCAGCGTATGCACTTCGCCGTGCCAGAGCGGATTTTCCAGCTCGTTATTGGTTTCGGCGACGATGACCGACAGATCGGATTTGCGCAGGATCGCGGCGCCAAACACCTTGTTGCCGGTGGCGACACCAAGTTCCGTCATCGGCAGGATATTCTCTTCCATGACCTGCAGCAGGCGGGCGGCGATTGTCTTTTCCGGCATGAAATTCTCCTGTTCGTCCCATCCTAGCGCCCATCGGAGTGAAGCGGAATGCGCAACTGTTTCGCAGGCGACTTTGCCACAAGCTTTCTTGGTGTCGCCGGTCATTCGGCAGGCGGTCTGCCGCGAAAAAACCTGGTGGTGGCTCACGATATGTGGTTTTTGCGCCGCACGGGTGAGTTTTCTCAAATCATTGGTCAACCGGGTAAAAGAATACGCCGCTGGCCGGCCTTTGGAATTCTGTTTCTTCATACGCTTGCTTGGAAAATGCATATTCGGCCATCTTCGAAGTGGATCGAGAATGCCTTCCAGGACTGAACAGCTTTCGGTATTTCCCGCCTTCTTTCGCGTGGAAGGTCGGGTTGCTGCCGTTTTCGGCAATGGCGATGAAGCTTTCGCCAAGGTTCGCCTGCTCATGAACACGCAGGCGCGCATCATCGCGCATGCCGATCGCCCCGAGGCCGATTATCACGCCTTCCTGATTGCCAATCGTATCGAAACTGTCCGCGACTCCTTCGCGCCCGAGCAGCTTGAAGGTACTGTTCTGGTATTCGCTGCGACTGGCGACGCCGAGCAGGATCGCCGAATCGTCGGAGCGGCCCGCGCGGCGAAAATCCCGGCCAATGCCGTCGACCAGCCCGAATACTGCGATTTCTACACGCCGGCTCTCGTAAATCGTGCGCCCGTTGCCGTCGCGATTGGTACGGAAGGCGCCGGTCCCGTGCTCGCCCAGATGATCCGGGCTCAGATCGACCAGCTTCTGTCGCCCTCTCTCGGGCGCCTCGCAACGCTTGCGACGAGCTATCGCAAGGCAGTCGAGCATCTTGTCCCACGCGGCGTTTCCCGCCGCATCTTCTGGCGTCGTTTCTTTTCCGGCCCTGTGGCAAATGCCGTTGCCAGCGGCAATCTCCCGCAGGCCCGCAGCGCCGCCAATGGCCTGTTGCGCTCGCTTGATCGCGTCGAAGGCTATGTCTGGCTGGTTGGCGCCGGTCCGGGTGCCGAGGATCTGCTGACGCTGCGTGCTCAGCGCGTCATGATGGAAGCTGATGTTATCGTCTATGACGCGCTCGTGCCGCAGGCGATCGTTGATATGGGCCGCCGCGATGCCGAGCGTCTTTCGGTCGGCAAGCGCAAGGGGTGCCATTCAAAATCTCAGGAAGAGATCAACGACCTTCTGGTCGAGCTTGGCCGCCGGGGCAAGCGCGTCGTGCGCCTGAAAAGCGGAGATCCCTTGGTCTATGGCCGGGCAGGGGAGGAAATGGCCGCTTTGCGTGCTGCCGGTATCTCCTATGAGATCGTCCCGGGCATCACCTCGGCCTTTGCCGCCGCTGCCGATTTCGAACTGCCGCTGACGCTGCGCGGTGTTGCCTCTTCGCTGGTCTTTACGACCGGTCATGATCTGACCGGTGACGTTCTGCCTGATTGGGCGAGCCTTGCCGTTTCCGGTGCGACAATCGCCGTCTACATGGGCCGCACGGTCGCGGCCTCTGTCGCCGAGCGGCTGATGCAGGCCGGCATTCCCGCCGAAACCACGGTCGCTGTCGTCGAGAATGCCAGCCGCGCCGACCGCCGCCTGTTGCACGGCACCCTGAGCGATCTTCCCGACCTGCAGCATCGTGACGAATTGACGGGGCCGGTGATGGTCGTTATCGGCGATGCGGTCGCAGGCGCCAACTTCGAACTGTCCGAACCGCTGGTGCGTGAGCGTGTCCGGTTCGATGAATTTGTAAGGAGCTGACATGGTAGACAAGGTTCTGACCGCCAACCGCCTGACGGACGGCGTTGCAGTCTGGCTGAATGCTAATGGCGAGTGGGTACTTTCGTTGCAGGAAGCGCTCGTCGCTCGCCATGCCGAAGCCGTTGCGGCCATCGAGGAGATCGGCAAGAAATCCTACGCGGACAACAAGGTCGTTGACGTCGCAGTCGTCGACGTCCAGGAAGTCAACGGTCAGCTCTGGCCGCTGCGTCTGCGCGAGCGCATCCGCGCCCAAGGCCCGACCATGGAATATGCGCCCGGCTACAAGCCGGCTGATCCAGAATTCATTGCAGTCTGAGGAAGACGATGTACCGTTACGACGAATTTGACCACGCCTTTGTCGCCGAGCGCGTCGAGCAGTTTCGCGACCAGGTCCAGCGCCGCCTTTCGGGCGAACTGGCCGAGGACGCGTTCAAGCCGTTGCGCCTGATGAACGGTGTCTACCTGCAGCTCCATGCCTACATGCTGCGCATTGCCATTCCCTATGGTACGCTGAGCTCGCGTCAGCTGCGCATGCTCGCCCATATCGCCCGCACCTATGACCGCGGCTATGGCCACTTCACCACCCGTCAGAACCTGCAATTCAACTGGCCGAAACTATCGGAAATCCCCAATGCGCTTGCCGACCTCGCGACCGTTGAAATGCACGCGCTCCAGACCTCGGGCAATTGCATCAGAAACGTGACGGCCGATCACTTCGCCGGCGCTGCCGCCGATGAGATCGCTGATCCGCGCCCTTACGCCGAAATCCTGCGCCAATGGTCGTCCGTCCACCCGGAATTCTCCTTCTTGCCGCGCAAGTTCAAGATTGCCGTGACCGGTGCCGAGCGTGACCGCGCCGCCATCCAGGTCCACGATATCGGCCTGCATTTGAAGAGGAATGACAAGGGCCAGATCGGTTTCGCCGTCTATGTCGGCGGCGGTCAGGGCCGCACACCGATGATTGCCAAGCTGATCCGCGACTTCCTGCCGGAAGAGGACCTGCTCTCCTACACCACCGCCATCGTGCGCGTATACAATCTTCACGGCCGCCGCGACAACAAGTACAAGGCGCGCATCAAGATTCTCGTGCATGAGACCGGTGCCGAAGAGCTCGCCCGCCAGGTCGAGGTCGAGTTCGCACAGCTGAAGGATTCCGAGCTGAAACTGCCGGAACGGGACGTTCAGGCCATTGCAGCCTACTTCGCGCCGCCGGCCCTGCCGGAGCGTTCCGAGGGCTGGGAAAATCTGGCTCGCTGGAAGAAGGCCGATCCGGCTTTCGCGCGTTGGGTCCAGCAGAACGTCCAGCCGCACAAGAACCCCGATTACGGGATGGTGACGATCTCGCTGAAGCCGATCGGCGGTATTCCGGGCGATGCATCCGATTCCCAGATGGATGCGATTGCCGATATCGCCGAAGAATATGCCTTCGACGAAATCCGGGTCAGCCATGAGCAGAACCTGATCCTGCCCCATGTGGCGCTCGCCGATCTCGAAGCCGTCTATCGCGGCCTTGTTGCCATCGATCTCGCCGAAGCCAATGCCGGCCTGATCACCGATATCATTGCCTGTCCGGGGTTGGACTATTGCGCGCTCGCCAATGCGCGCTCCATCCCGGTCGCGCAGGAGATCTCCCGTCGCTTCGGCGATCCCGCCCGTCAGGCGGAGATCGGCGAGCTGAAGATCAAGATTTCCGGCTGCATCAATGCCTGTGGCCACCACCATGTCGGCCATATCGGCCTGCTGGGTGTGGAGAAGAAGGGTGCCGAACTCTACCAGATCACGCTTGGCGGCTCCGGTGACGAGCACACCTCTATCGGCGAAATCATCGGTCGCGGTTTCGAGCCCGACAAGGTAACGGATGCGATCGAGACGATCGTCGATACCTATCTCGGCCTGCGTCAGGACCCATCGGAAACCTTCCTCGCCGCCTATCGCCGCGTGGGCCCGCAGCCTTTCAAGGATGCGCTCTATGGCTCGGCGGCGGAAGCGGCATAAGGAGGGGATGATGATGAAGATCTGGAGAGAAGCCGGTTTTGTCGAGAACGATCCCTGGGTGGTCGAGACCGACGAGGTAAAGGCGACGGGCGATCAGAAGCCGCTTTTGACGCTCGACGAACTGATCGCCAAGGCCGACGAGAGCAACGATGTCAGCTTCGGTGTGCTGATCAAGCCGGCCGACGATGTCTTGAAACTTGAGCCCTATCTCTACCGCCTCGAAATCGTCGCGGTGGCTTTCCCGGCCTTCAACGACGGGCGTGCCTTCAGCCATGCTTCACTGCTACGTCAGCGTCTTGGTTACGCGAATGAACTGCGTGCGGTCGGTGATGTGTTGATCGACCAAGTGCCGCTGATGCTACGCGTCGGCATCGACAGTTTTGCTGTCACCAACGAGACGGCGATCCGCCGGCTGTCGGAAAAGCGCCTGCCGTCCATTCCGCATCATTATCAGCCTGCGGCGCGTGACGCCGAAGCCGGCAAAGGCTATAGTTGGCGCCGTCAGGCAAAGCCGGCCGCCTGAGGCTGCCGGTTCTGCCGTCTTTTGATGACGGAACGATAGCATGAGCAAATTCGAAGTGGCGGTGATCGGCGGCGGTCTCGCCGGTATGATCGCCGCGGTCGCCCTGGCACGCGGCGGCCGCACCGTGGCGCACGTCGCCCCTCCATCTCTCAAGGATGATCGCCGCACTACGGCGCTGATGGACCAGTCGATTCGCTTCCTGGACCGGCTCACGCTTTGGGAAAAGCTCCGTCCTGCTGCCGCGCCGCTCACCAGCATGCGCATAGTCGACGGCACAAACCGCCTGTTGCGTGCGCCGACCACGACCTTCCGCTCCGCCGAAGTGGGACTCGATGCCTTCGGCTATAATTTCCCGAACAAGGCATTGATGGACGTGCTCGAAGCTGCCGTGGCCGCCGAGGGCAATATCACCCGTTTCACCGACATGGCTGAAACGATCGGGATCTCCAAGGACTCTGTAACTGTTACGCTCACAGGCGGCGGAGAGGTTGCCGCCGATTTCGCCATTGGCGCTGACGGCCGCAAGTCGAAGCTGCGGGAGACGGCCGGCATCGATGTGCGCACCTGGTCTTATCCGCAATCGGCCATGGTGCTGAATTTCACCCATACGCTGCCGCACCAGAATATCTCCACCGAATTCCACACGGAGCACGGCCCGTTCACGCAGGTTCCGCTGCCGGGCAACCGTTCCAGCCTCGTCTGGGTGCAGAATCCGTCGGATGCGACGGCACGCGCCGAGCTTTCACTCGCCGAACTCAGCAATGTCGTGGAAGAGCGCATGCAGTCCATTCTCGGCAAGGTCGAGGTTGAGGAGGGCGTGCAGATCTGGCCGCTGTCGGGCATGATGGCGCATCGTTTCGGCAAGGGGCGCTTCGCGCTGATCGGTGAAGCCGCCCATGTTTTTCCGCCGATTGGCGCGCAAGGTCTCAACCTCAGCCTGCGCGATATCATGGCCCTGACCGATCTTCTATGCGTGCACGCCGAGTTGCCCATTCCCGCCGATGCCGGTAGCAGCTTCGATCGAAAACGCCGCGCCGACATCATGACGCGCACGGCAAGCGTCGATCTCTTGAACCGTTCGCTGCTCTCCGACTTCCTGCCGGTGCAGGTGCTGCGCGCTGCAGGCCTGCATGTGCTGTCTGCCATTCCGCCACTGCGCAACATCGTCATGCGCGAAGGCATCGAGCCGGGCCGCGGCTTTCGCGATATTCCGGACGCGATCAAGGAACGGCTAAAGCGGAAGAAAGCCTGATTTTTGCAATCGGACAGAGCGACGATAGTCGCGGTGATCAGCACTATCGCTGAGACCCATTCCTGCCAGCTACCAATAGCCGGGTGATGATGAATGATACTGGCTGACAGATCTCCCGGTTGGTTGAGGCAGGAGAGGCTCCCGGTCACCCGATTTGCATCAGGATTGGAAAGGTCTGCTGGAACCAGATTGCAACATTGCTCACCCATCCGAGCAGAAAGGCGAGGCCGGTCAGCACGAGGAAGATGCCCATAACCTTCTCCACCGTGCCGAGATGCCGGCGGAAGCGCGACAGGAAGCGCATGAAGGCCCCCGAAAAACCGGCAGCGATCCAGAAGGGTACGGCAAGGCCGAGCGAATAGATGGCGAGCAGCCCAGCGCCGGAGCCGACCGTTTCGCGTGACGCAGCAACGCCGAGGATTGCCCCAAGCACCGGCCCGATGCAGGGCGTCCAGCCGAATGCGAAAGCCAGTCCCATAACGTAAGCGCCGGTCAGCGTTGCCGGCTTGCCGCTACTCTGGAAGCGGGCTTCCCGCGCCAGAAAGCCGACGCGGAAAAGCCCGAGGAAATTCAGCCCCATGACGATGATGATCAGGCCGCCGATCTTGGACAGCAGATCAAGGTGCTGACGCAGCACCATGCCGATCGTGGAAGCACCGGCACCGAGCGCCACGAAGACAGTCGCAAAGCCGAGCGTGAAGAAAAGTGCAGAGAAAAGCACGCCGCGCCGTACATCCGGTGCCGCAGCAACCGTGCCACCGCCGCGGAACTGCTCGACCGAAATGCCCGCCATATAACAGAGATAAGGCGGAACGAGTGGAAGCACGCAAGGCGACAGGAAGGAAAGCGCTCCGGCAATCAGCGCGCTCCAAAGGGAAATATCGGCAATCGACACGCATTCTCTCCGGCAGCAATCGAGCGATGTTCCTACCGCCGCAAAAGGGGGATTGCCAATCACCTTTTTGCGCTGATCGGAGTTGGCGAGCGAACCCGTGCGTTCCGAAGCGGGACAGAGCATGTGGATACTAACTGGCTATAAACCATCACAGACACTGTGAATGGATCGACTCACGCGCTCTCGCTCGTATCGCCGGGCATTTGCGGACACCCCACTGCAAATGCCGGGAGGTCCGGCTGGGTATGCGAGAGGCCGATGCCGGATCTCCCGCTGGCGGTCGACCCATCACTGCTAGTGGTGTGAACAGGAGTTGCGCCCTCGGGATTGCGGAAATAGCTGTAAGATTTCCGATATAAAACCGCATTCAGTTGCGGTGACTGCGTGATAGATTGCCGCCAGAGAATCTACGAGGAGAAGCATTTATGAGCAGATTTCGGGCATTTGTGGCGGTCGGAGCGCTGATTGGCATTTCGGTGTTGACGGCATGCGCAACTCCCCCGAATTCATACGGCTCGGCGTCAGGCTACGTGCCAGGAGATTCGTTGAACAGAGCATGCCAGGATGGTTTCCGGCCGAGAGACGGCCGTTCCTGCAGCTATTGACGACAACCGGACGAGACATCGAGCCGGCAGGATCGTTGCGAGCCGCTTAGAGCACTCTTGCTCATCCGTCCGGCAACATCCCGTCAGTGCAGTTGCGGCTCGCCCTCATCTTCATCGAGGAAACTTCGCACGCCATCTCGCTCTGCTGTAGCCAGGAATTCTTCCCAGGCGTCCAGATCCGTGGCAAATTTATCTTCCCAGATCGTCACGATTTCGGTTTGGGAGATGACCTCGAGGGTCCAGTCTCCATTGGTGCCCGCCGGCCGAAATATATCGACGAGCACGGTTATTCCGCCGTCTTCGAACTCGCCGGAGAAATCAGAGTGTTCGAGTTTCGGTTCCTGGGTCTTCTTCGCCATTTCAATCTCCGGCACCGAAAGGTGCATCATTCTCATAAGTACCCGCGATATGAACGTGTCGCATTCTCGGACGTTGGTCGTCGGACGAGCGCGATCAGGCCGATTGCCTGAGCCTTCGCGCACCCAACCTTACGTCGATTCGCAAATCGTCATCTCTACCGCAGTGAAAATAAAAGGAGTTTTTGGTGAGAGCGATGGGATTCGAACCCATGACCTACTGATTAAAAGTCAGTTGCTCTACCGGCTGAGCTACGCTCTCCCTCTCCGCGGGTGCGAAGCACCCCGGCTGGAAGTGCGCGGAACATAGGCAGGCGACCTACTGTGGTCAACCGAAAAATCTTCTCATTCAATATATCGGACACATTTCTTGCGCACGACCATTTTTTTAAACCGGCATTACCCCAACATTCCCGATTGAGCGCAACAGATCTGGAACTCATTAATTCGGTAAGTGTGATGACAGCGATGCCAGTCAACGCGCAAAGATCAGGCACTTCATCGAAGAATAGGTAACTTCCCGCAGTCGAAAGCTGGCGATCCGATGGGCGCGCCGCAGAAAGCAGAATTACTCGAATTGCGCCAAGGCCGATGCCGCGGCGGGCACCAACCTTTGATGCCGCGGGATTAAAGCTGACCGGTGCCGCGGCTTTCCAGAGTCGCGGATCGCTCTAAATAGATGGAGAGCGATGCCGAAACCGCTGCGTCAGACTCAACTCTGGATATTGCTTTCGATCCTTGTCAGTTTCCTGTCGAACAACTTGCGCCAACTGCGCCATCCGGCTGTTTCCTTACGGATATTTCATGTTTTTCAGCCGCATTTCCGTACCATCATAAGGGCATCGGTAATGTTGGGTTCATCTTCATTATGATTATTTCGGCGTGAACCAAGCCTGACACGAGGCAAGCATATATCGAGGATTAGATGGACAGTTTGGAAGCTGGCAAAGAGACCGTAACAGGCGCAAACGCCGATCTGGCTGCCGTGCTTGCTGCCGGCCGGCGGAGCGGAGGGCGTCGCTGGCGTGGCCGGCTGATCGTCCTGGTGCTTTTGATCCTTGCCGCCGCGGCTGCTTCCTATTTCTACATGGGCCGAAGCCGCGCTGAGTTCACCTACGCGACGCAGCCGGTCAAGCGCGGCGACCTGACGGTGCTCGTCACCGCCACGGGTTCGGTCCAGCCGACCCAACAGGTGGATATATCGAGCGAACTGTCGGGCACGATGCGCGACGTCAATGTCGACTATAACAGCACTGTCAAGGCAGGCGATGTTCTGGCCGTGCTCGATACGAATAAGCTGGAAGCGGACGTAAAGAGCTCTCGCGCCAAGCTCAATTCGGCAAAAGCCAATGTGGTCAAGGCGAATGCCGATCTGCAATCGGCGGCGACATCGCTTGATCGCTTGAAGAGCCTTGTCAAAAGCAACGTCTCCACCCAGCAGAGTCTTGACGACGCGACCTACAAATATGACTCGGCAGTCGCCGCCAAGGATATCAACGAGGCCGACGTGCTGGCCTCCGAGGCCAACCTGCAGCTTGCCGAGGTCAATCTCGGCAAGGCAAAGATCGTCTCGCCGATCGATGGCGTGATCCTGACCCGCTCCGTCGATCCAGGTGCAACCGTTGCCGCCTCGCTCTCGGCGCCCGTGCTGTTCACCATTGCCGGCGATCTGAAGAAGATGGAGCTGCAGGTGGATATCGATGAAGCCGATGTCGGCCACATCGCCGTCGGTCAGAAGGCGACCTTTACGGTCGATGCCTATCCGGATCGCACTTTCCCTGCTGTCATCGAGCAGATCCGCTTTGCTTCGGAGGTGGTAAACAATGTCGTCACCTACAAGGCTGTCCTATCGGTGGACAACGCCGACCTGCTGCTGCGCCCCGGCATGACGGCGACATCAGATATTACCGTCGAGGCCATCAAGGATACGCTTATGGTCCCAAACGCGGCCTTACGTTATGCTCCGCCGCAGACGGAAGCGCGTAGTGGCCGCGGTGTCTTAAGCCTTTTCCGCCCGCCGCGTCCATCGCGCAGTGGTGGCGGCGATCCGAAGCTGACCGGTACGCAGCGCCGCGTTTGGGTGCTTCGTAACGACCATCCGGCACCGGTCGTGATCCAGGTTGGATCCTCCGACGGCCAGTTCACACAGGTCATCTCGGGTGAGCTTACCGAAAAGGATGCTGTTATCACCGATGCCGCAGCGCGGACGAACTGACGGGAGCCAATGATGGAACGCCCGCCACTTCTTGAATTCAGGCAGGTCTCGAAAGTCTACGGCGAGGGCGCTGCGGCCATCCGTGCGCTTGATCATGTAGACCTTTCGATCCGCACGCATGAATTCGTCGCGATCATGGGGCCGTCCGGCTCCGGCAAGTCTACGGCGATGAATATTCTCGGCTGCCTCGATGTACCAACCTCCGGTGACTATGTCTTTCAGGGCATTTCCACAAGCGGCTTTGATCGCAGCCAGCTGACGCTTCTTCGCCGTCATATGCTGGGTTTCGTCTTTCAGGGTTTCAACCTGTTGTCGCGCACATCGGCAGTCGAAAATGTCGAACTGCCGCTGATCTATCGCGGCATGGCGGTCGGCGCGCGGCGAAAGCGCGCCAAGGAGGCACTCGGCCTCGTCGGCCTGTCGGGCCGGGAGCATCACAAGACGCAGGAACTCTCCGGCGGTCAGCAGCAGCGCGTGGCGATCGCCCGCGCCATCGTGACCGAACCTGCACTGCTGCTCGCCGACGAGCCGACTGGCAATCTCGATACCAAGACCAGCATCGAGATCATGGATCTGATGACCCGGCTGAACCGCGAACAAGGCATCACTATCGTCATGGTCACGCATGAGCCTGATATCGCCGCCTATGCGGGGCGCCTGCTGCGCTTTGTCGATGGCAAGCTGGAAACCGAAGCGGAGCATCAGCGGAGGGCACATGTTCTTTGAAACGCTGAAGCTCGCGCTGCGCGCCATCCGCCGCAACCTGCTGCGGTCCTTTCTCACTGTACTCGGCGTCGTCATCGGCGTAGCCGCGGTTATCGCGCTTGTGACCATCGGCAACGGCACAACAGCGCAGGTTTCTACCGAGCTTTCGCGACTCGGCACAAACATGCTCTTCGTGCGCCCGGGCCAGTTCGGTCCCGGCCGGGCCAGTTCCGAGGCGCGGCGCTTTACGCTGAAGGATGTCGAGGCGATCCGCGATCAGGTTTCCGGCCTTCGGGCAGTTGCGCCGTCCAATCAGTCGACGGCAACCGTCATTTTTGGCGGCCAGAACCATTCCACCACGGTATACGGCACGACCAATGACTATTTCATCGCGCAGGACTGGGACCTGGCGTTCGGCCGCAATTTCACGCCGGCCGAGGAACGAGGCCAGTCGCGCTGCATCATCGGCGAGACCGTGCGCGAACAGCTTTTCGGCGCCGCCGATCCGACCGGTCAGCAGATCCGGGTCGGCAAGGTTTCCTGCCCGGTCATCGGCGTCCTGGCAAAGCGCGGTCAGTCCGGTATGGGCAACGATCAGGACGACGTCGTCGTCATGCCAGTCAAGGTTTTCCAGCGCCGCATCAGCGGCAGTTCCAACGTGCCGACGATCCTTATTTCGGCTCGTGACGGCGTCTCGACCTCGAAAGTGCAGGCCGATGTCGAGAACCTGCTGCGTGAACGCCGCAAGATCATCCCTGGCCGCCAGGATGATTTCAACGTCAACGACATGACGCAGATCGCTGAAGCCATGACTGGCACGACGACGCTGCTGACGGGCCTGCTTGGGGCGGTCGCCGCTGTCAGCCTGCTCGTTGGCGGTATTGGCATCATGAACATCATGCTCGTGTCGGTTACGGAGCGTACGCGAGAGATCGGTATTCGCCTAGCCATCGGCGCTCTCGAAAATCAGGTGCTGACGCAGTTCCTCGTCGAGGCTGTCGCCCTCTCGCTCTTCGGCGGTATCGCCGGCATTCTGCTCGGCCTGACGCTCGCATACGGTACAGTCAGCTTCCTCAATGTCCCCTTCGTGGTCAGCCCGCTCATCATCTTCATCGCCTTCGTCTTTTCGGCGGCGATCGGCATGATCTTCGGCTTCTTCCCTGCCAGACGTGCAGCGCAGCTTAATCCTATCGAGGCGCTGCGCCACGAATAGCGTTTGGCCGACCTGATCGTGCTCTCCTGCTTCTCACGGGCCTCTCATGTGGTTTTGGGATATTCATGATAACTGACCAGGAGCTCACCTTGCTGAGAAGAGCAATTATTGCCGACATTCCGAGACTTAAGATCATCCGGTCGTCCGTTGTCGAAAATGTCCTTGGCGATGCATCCAGAGTACTTGATGCCCATTATGAATGGTTCGTCGTCAATCCCGGCATTTTTTTATGGAAGGAACAAAGTGAAATTGTTGCCTTCTCCGCCGCCGACCCGCGCGATGGGAGCATCTGGGCATTGTTTGTCCTTCCGGAATTTGAAAGCAGGGGTATTGGCTCGGCATTACTCGAGGCTTCCTGCAACGTGCTGAAAGCCGCTGGGCTCTCGCGAGCATGGCTGACGACCGATCCAGGCACGCGGGCGGAGCGCTTCTACAGGAACGCCGGATGGGAGGTCGTTGGCACAAAGAATGACGAGCTGCTCCTTGAGCGCATCTTCTAAGTCGACAGTCTCCCCGGTGCAGAATTTTCGAAACATCACAGTGGCTTGCAAGATTTCAGGAGGTCCATGTATGATATATCAGACCGGAATGGATTCGTCCGCATGCAGGAATCGCTAAGCCATCTCGCCTATCTTGCACTTGAGCACGCCATTGTAACGCTGGCTCTCGTGCCTGCAGCGTTGGTGACGGAAAAGCAGCTTATCGATCTTGCTGGTCACGGCCGTACGCCGGTGCGCGAAGCGATCCAGAAACTCGCCTGGCAAGGGCTGATCGTGGTGAAGCCGCGCGTCGGCCTGCAGATTGCCGAAATCAACGCCGAAGACCATGCCAATGTGATGCAGGTTCGCCGCAAGCTGGAGCCGGTGGCAGCAGCGCTTGTTGCCGATGCCGCCAATGAGGAGCAGAGATTGAGCCTCATCGCCTGTGCTCGCGCGATGGAGGAATGCGCCATCTGCGGCGACTTGGCGGGCTTCTTTGCCGCTGACAAGGCGTTTGACGAAATCCTTGAAGATGCCTGTCCCAACCGCTTCATCACGGCGGCGCTGGGGCCGGTCCAGACGCATTCCCGCCGCCTGTGGTATTCGACCGCCAACCCCGAACGAATGGATCGCTCCATCTTTCTCCATGTCGCGGTGATCAAGGCCATTCAACAGGGTGAAGTTGAGCAGGCGCGCAAGACCATGGCCGATCTCATCGATTATCTGAGCCAGAAATAGAAACGGCCCCGTTTCCGGAGCCGCTGCCTGGAATATGTACTGCAGCCTCAGCCGACGAACGCCCGCTCGATCACGAATTCTGCAGGCTTGCTGTTGGCGCCCTCTTCGAGCCCAGCCTTCTCCAAAAGCTCCTTCGTGTCCTTCAGCATGGCGGAGGAACCGCAGATCATGCCGCGGTCGAGAGCCGGATCGATCGGCGGGATTCCGAGATCGGTGAAGAGTTTGCCGGAGGAAATCAGGTCGGTAATGCGGCCGCGATACTCGAAATCCTCGCGGGTGACGGTTGCATAGTGACGGAGCTTGTCACCGACCACTTCCTGGAGGAGCTCGTCGTTCCGGATCTCTTCGACGAGATCAAAGCCGTACTTCAGCTCGGAAATCTCACGTGTCGTGTGGGTAAGGATGACCTCATCGAACTTCTCGTAGGTTTCCGGATCGCGGATGAGACTCGCGAACGGCGCAATGCCTGTGCCGGTGGAGAACATATAGAGGCGCTTGCCGGGGGTGAGCGCATCGAGAACCAGCGTGCCTGTCGGCTTCTTGCGCATCAGCACCTGATCGCCGGGCTTAATGAGCTGCAGATGCGAAGTCAGCGGGCCATCCGGGACCTTGATGGAGAAGAATTCCAGCTCTTCGGCCCAGGCGGGGCTTGCAATCGAATAGGCTCGGAAGATCGGCTTGCCATCGACCATGAGGCCGATCATCGCGAACTCGCCCGAGCGGAAGCGGAAGCCATCCGGCCGGGTCATCGTGAAGCGGAAGAGCCGATCGGTATAATGCGTCACGCTCAGCACCGTCTCGGCATAGACACCGGCGGGAATGGCAGAGGCGAATTCTTCGGTCTTTGCAGGAGCGTTCATTTCGATATCGGGCTCGTCGTTCGCAAGATGATCATCACATGCGAGGCAGATATTACAAAACCCCGCTAAATTAAAGGCAATCCATTCCATCGCATGGCTGAGGAGCGAAATATGCATGTCATGGTCAGGATTCGCTGGCTATGGCGAACTGTCGCTTTTGCGCTGGCTAAGCTGTTCAAAGGATGCATATTAGGCGAAAAGTCGCCCGCCTCGGCGTGGCGCGCGACAGGTGGTACGGGGGAACATGAAAATCTTCAACTATAAGCGCGTTCCTTACGCGGAAATGCGTGCATTCTCCGTTCATATTCTGACGGCTTCTGGTTCCTTTCTCGCATTCCTCGGTGTGGTCGCCGCTGCCGAACTCCGTTTTGTCGACATGTTCTGGTGGCTGGGCCTTGCGCTTCTGGTCGACGGCATCGACGGGCCGATCGCCCGCAAGGTGCGTGTCAAGGAAGTGCTGCCGAATTGGTCGGGGGACACGCTCGACAACATCATCGATTACGTGACCTATGTGCTGCTGCCGGCATTCGCGCTCTATCAGAGCGGCATGATTGGCGAACCCTGGTCCTTCGTTGCCGCCGGCATGATTGTCGTGTCCAGCGCCATCTACTATGCCGACATGGGCATGAAAACGGAGGAGTATTTCTTTTCGGGCTTCCCCGTTGTCTGGAATATGGTGATTTTCACGCTCTTCGTCATGCATGCGGGCGAGATGACGGCCTTTATCGTCGTCACCGTCTCTGTGATCCTGACCTTCCTACCGATCAACTTCCTGCATCCCGTGCGGGTCCAGCGCCTGCGCTCGCTGAATCTAGGCATCTTCCTGCTCTGGTCGGCGCTTGGCGCCTACTCGCTGCTGATGCGCTTCGACATGCCACAATGGGCGGTCGCTCTCTTCATTGTGAGCGGCATCTATCTTTACGTCATCGGCGCGGTGCTCCAGTTCTTCCCGGCACTCGGACGCAAGTGAGGTAGAGAGCGATGGCAAAGACGAAGGCGGTTTCTTTTTCCAGAAACGGTGGACCTGAGGTTTTCGAATATGTCGATATCGATCTGCCGCCGCCGTCAGCAGGCCAGGTGCAGATTCGCCACGAGGCGGTCGGCCTGAATTTCATCGATGTCTATTTCCGCGACGGCACCTACAAGGCGCCGTATCTGCCCTTCGTGGCCGGCAAGGAAGCCGCTGGCGTTGTCACGATCATCGGTCCCGGTGTGACCGATTTTGCCGTTGGCGACCGCGTCGCCTATGCGGGCTCTGATGGCGCCTATAGTACTGAGCGCAACATCGACACGAAACATCTGGTGAAGGTGCCAGAGGGCATTAGTCTGGAAACCGCAGCCGCCATGATGTTGAAAGGCATGACTGCAGAATATCTTTTGAACCGCACCTTCAAGGTCGGTCCCGAAACCGTGTTGCTCTTCCATGCCGCGGCAGGCGGCGTCGGCCTCATCGCCGGCCAGTGGGCAAAGGCGCTTGGCGCAACCGTCATCGGCACGGCAGGCTCTGCCGATAAGGTTCAGCTTGCACTTGAGCACGGCTATGATCATGTCATCAATTACCGAACCGAGAATTTCGCAGAGCGCGTTCGGGAGATCACGGGCGGCAAGGGCGTCGACGTGGTCTATGACTCGATCGGCCGCGACACCTTTCCGCAATCGCTGGATTGCCTGAAACCGCGCGGGCTCTTCGCCTCGTTCGGCCAATCCTCCGGCGCGATTGAGAATTTCACCATGGGCCATCTCGCCCAAAGGGGCTCGCTCTACGCGACGCGCCCGACGCTCTTTACGTATATCGCGTCACCTCAGGAGCTTACCGATTGTGCAAACAATCTATTTGATGTTGTGCGCAGCAACAAAGTGCGTATCAATATAAATCAAACCTATCCGCTGAGTGAGGTTGGGCGGGCCCACTCAGATCTGGAAACAAGAAAAACAACCGGAACGACGCTGCTGATTCCATGAGATCCAAAGGGACCGGTCGGCAGAAGAAATGAGGGGAACGTGTCGCCATTGAATGTGCCGGCTTCCGGTGCGTTATTATCGGTTCAGAAGCTCACGAAATTCTTCGGCAGCTTTGCCGCCTGCAATGAAATCGATCTCGATATAGCACCGGGCGAAATCCATGCGCTTCTCGGCGAAAATGGCGCGGGCAAATCCACACTGGTCAAGATGCTTTTCGGCGTTCTGGAGCCGACAGACGGGCAGATCCTCTGGAAGGGCAAGCCGGTCATGATCACATCCCCCGGTGAGGCCCGCAAGCTTGGCATCGGCATGGTCTTCCAGCATTTTTCGCTGTTTGAAGCGCTTACTGTTGCTGAAAACATCGCGCTTTCTCTCGACGACAGCATTCCAATCGGCAGGATCGCAGAGGAGGCGAGGGCGTTGTCTGAGGCCTATGGCCTTCCGCTCGATCCGCACGCCCATGTTGCCGATCTCTCCGTCGGCGAGCGCCAGCGCATTGAGATCGTCCGCGCGCTCTTGCAGAACCCCAAGCTCATCATCCTGGACGAACCGACCTCGGTGCTGACGCCGCAGGAGGCCGACAGGCTTTTCGACACGCTTTTCAAGCTGCGTGCGGAGGGCCGCTCCGTTCTCTATATCAGCCATCGACTGGAAGAGGTGCAGCGCATCTGTGACCGCGCCACCGTGCTTCGCCATGGCCGCGTGACCGGCGCCTGTGATCCGAAACAGGAAACGCCGGCCTCTCTCGCGCGCATGATGGTCGGCAGCGAAGTGGCAGCTGTTACCCATCCGGAGCGCAGCGACAAGGGCGAAGTACAGCTTGCCGTCTCGAACCTCTCGGTTGCCGCCCGCACACCCTTTGCCATGCCGTTGCGTGATATTTCCATGGCCGTGCACTCCGGCGAAATCCTCGCCATTGCCGGCGTTGCGGGCAATGGCCAGAGCGAGCTTTTTGATGCGCTGTCAGGCGAATATCCGATCTCTTCGGCCGAAGCGATCGTTATCCGCAAGAAGCCTGTCGGCACGCAGGGCATCACCGCCCGCCGTCTGCTCGGCGCCGGCTTCGTACCGGAGGAGCGGCATGGCCACGCCGCTGTTTCCGCGATGAAATTGTCCGACAATCTCGTCCTCGCCCGCAGCCAGTCTGATCGAAAGGCTTTTCTGGGCGTCCTCGGTATCATCAGGCATGGCGCCGTAAAATCCGCAGCGCGCCGCATTTCCGAGGCCATGGACGTTCGCAAGAGCGGCGATGATCCAGCCGCAGGTTCGCTTTCTGGCGGCAATCTGCAGAAATTCATCGTCGGCCGCGAGCTGGACCGACAGCCGGCGGTTCTGGTCGTCAACCAGCCGACCTGGGGTGTGGACGCGGGTGCCGCAAGCCGTATCCGCCAGGCGCTCGTCGATCTCGCAAAGACCGGTTCAGCCGTCGTCGTTATCAGCCAGGATCTTGATGAGATCTTCGAGGTGGCGACCGATATCGCCGTCATTTCTGAAGGGCGGCTGTCCAAACCCTATCCGGCCGGTGAACTGACGCGCGAAAAGATCGGCCTGCTGATGGGCGGCCTGCATGAAGGCAAGCAAGCCGGGGAGCCCGCTCTTGCGCATTGAACTGGAAAAGCGCTCGCAGGTTTCGAAGCTCTTTGCTTTCGTCTCGCCGCTCCTAGCCCTCGTTCTGACGCTGGTCGCCGGCGCGATCGTGTTCGCTACGCTTGGCAAGGATCCGGTCGAGGCACTGGACGCCTTCTTTCTAGAGCCGCTTCTGGAAGTCTGGTCCCTGCATGAACTCGCAGTCAAAGCCGCGCCGCTGATCCTCATCGCTGTCGGTCTCGCCGTCTGTTATCGCTCCAACAACTGGAATATCGGCGCCGAAGGCCAGTTCACCATTGGTGCGATCACCGGTTCCTATATCCCGATTGTCTTCTACGACTGGCACTCGCCGCTGGTTCTGCCGCTGATGCTGATCCTTGGTGCGGTTGGCGGCGCACTGTTTGCTGCTATTCCCGCATTGCTCAAAGCCCATTTCAACACCAACGAAATCCTGACGTCGCTGATGCTGGTCTATATTGCACAGCTCTTTCTCGACTGGCTGATCCGCGGCGCATGGCGCGATCCCAAGGGCTTCAATTTTCCCGTCTCGCGCGACTTTGCACCGGAAGCGATCGTGCCAGCAATATGGGAAGAGTCCGGTCGCGCCCATTGGGCCTTCATTTTCGCGATCGTCGCGGCTGTCCTCGTCTGGTTCATGATGCGCTTCACTCTGAAGGGATTCGAAGTCGCCGTGCTCGGCCAGTCGGAACGGGCAGGGCGTTTCGCTGGCTTTTCCTCGAAGAAGATGATCTGGTTCAGCTTTCTCTTTTCCGGCGCGCTCGCAGGCCTTGCCGGGATATGCGAGGTCTCGGGCTCGATCGGCCACCTGCAGCCGGCAATTTCGCCTGGCTACGGCTTCACTGCCATCATCGTCGCCTTCCTCGGTCGCCTCAATCCGCTCGGCATCATCGCTTCGGGTCTGGTATTGGCATTGACTTATCTGGGCGGTGAGGCTGCGCAGCTTTCGATCGGTGTTTCGGACAAGGTTACCCGCGTCTTCCAGGGGCTGATCCTGTTCTTCGTGCTCTCCTGTGACACGCTGATCTATTACAAAATCCGTATCGTCTGGTCGCGGGTAAGGGGCGGCGCGGCATGAGCATCTTCGAAGCCATTCTTCTGACCGTCATTACCGCCTCCACGCCGCTCGTCATCGCGGCGCTTGGTGAACTCGTGACGGAGCGCTCCGGCGTCCTCAATCTCGGTGTCGAGGGTATGATGATCATGGGCGCTGTCGCTGCCTTCGCCGGCGCGCAGATGTCGGGATCGCCCTATGCCGGAATCATCTGCGGCATCGTTGCGGGCGCGCTTTTCTCGCTGCTCTTTGCCTTTTTGACTCTGACGCTGGTCGCAAACCAGGTGGCGACAGGCCTTGCGCTGACCCTCCTTGGCCTTGGCCTCTCCGGCCAGATCGGCGAACCCTATGTCAGCGTACCCGGCATTCAATTGAAGGAGATCGCCATCCCGCTCCTTTCGGAGATACCGGTTATCGGCCCGGTTCTCTTCAAGCAGGATCTGATCTTCTATCTGTCGATCGCCTTGCTCGTCGGCGTCAGCTGGTTTCTGTTCAGAAGCCGCCCCGGTCTGAAGCTGAGAGCAATCGGTGACAGTCATGGTTCTGCCCACGCGCTCGGCATT
The DNA here is from genome assembly GCF_014195325.1 of Rhizobium sp. BK650. Taxonomy (GTDB): domain Bacteria; phylum Pseudomonadota; class Alphaproteobacteria; order Rhizobiales; family Rhizobiaceae; genus Rhizobium. Next base: position 301,170 of record NZ_JACIBK010000007.1, read on the forward strand.
CACGTGATTCGCACGCGCTATCTCGCCGTCATGTTCGGCGGTGCCTGCGCGGGTCTTGCCGGTGCGCAGCTCTCGCTCGTCTATACGCCACAGTGGGTTGAGAACATGTCGGCCGGCCGCGGCTGGATCACGCTGGCGCTGGTGGTTTTCGCCTCCTGGCGCCCGTGGCGAGTGTTTGCCGGCGGTTATCTGTTTGGAGCAGTTACGATCCTGCAGCTTCATGCGCAGGCTTTCGGTCTCGGCGTCCCCGCGCAATTCCTCTCGATGCTGCCCTATGCTGCGACTATTGTGGTTCTGATCATCATTTCTCATAATCGGCGAACGACGTTGATCAATACGCCCGCGTCGCTTGGAAAAGCCTTCGTACCGGAGCGATAGAACAAGAATACAGATAGGTTTTCGGAAAATCTTCAAACCAACAGGGGTCATCATGAAGAAGTTCGCACTTACACTTGCCGCATCGGCCGCAGCCGTGATCGGCCTATCCTCAGCTGCCGCGGCAGCGGACAAGACGAAGGTCTGCTTCGTCTATGTCGGCGCGCACAACGACGGCGGTTATTCGCAGGCGCACGATGTCGGTCGCCAGCAGGTCCAGGCAGAATTCGGCGACAAGATCGAAACGCCTTATCTCGAAAACGTGCCGGAAGGCCCGGATGCCGAACGCGCCATCGAGCGCCTTGCGCGCTCCGGCTGTAAGCTGATTTTCACGACGTCCTTTGGCTTCATGGACGCGACGGTCAAGGTTGCCGCCAAGTTCCCCAAGGTCAAGTTCGAGCACGGCACCGGCTACAAGGCCGGCCCGAATCTGGCGACCTACAACTCGCGCTTCTATGAAGGTCGCTACATCCTCGGCCAGATCGCCGCCAAGACATCGAAGAATCACGGCGCCGCCTATATCGCTTCCTTCCCGATCCCGGAAGTTGTGATGGGTATCAACTCCTTCGAGCAGGGCGCCAAGTCGATCGATCCGAGCTTCAAGCTCAAGGTCATCTGGGTCAACACCTGGTTCGATCCGGGCAAGGAAGCTGATGCCGCCAAGGCCATGATCGACCAGGGCGTCGATGTGCTGACACAGCACACCGACACGACGGCGCCGATGCAGGTTGCCGAAGAACGCGGCATCCACGCATTCGGGCAAGCGTCCGACATGATTGCGGCTGGCCCGAAGGCGCAGCTGACGGCGATCGTCGATACCTGGGGCAATTATTACTCCAAGCGCGTCCACGCGCTGCTCGATGGCACCTGGAAGTCCGAGCAGAGCTGGGACGGCCTGAAGGACGGCATTCTCAAGATGGCGCCCTATACGAACATGCCCGACGATGTGAAGAAGATGGCCGAGGAAACCGAAGCCAAGATCAAGTCCGGCGAACTGCATCCATTCACCGGTCCGATCAACAAGCAGGACGGCACGCCCTGGCTGAAAGCCGGCGAAAAGGCTGATGACGGCACGCTGCTCGGCATGAACTTCTACGTCGAAGGCGTGGATGATAAGCTGCCGGCACAGTAAGCAGAGTTTGTAACTCGCAGTTGCGAAAAGGCGCTCTAAAAAGAGCGCCTTTTTTGCTGCAGTGCATACCAAAATGCTCATTTACAAAAGTATTACTATATGATTTTTTGACCCTGCGCCGCGAGACGCGGCATTGGGAGAGGAAATCATGAAATTGAAGACTGCACTTTTGAGTGCCACGATTCTGGCTGCCTGCATGTTCGGTTCGGCTTCGGCCGCCGGCTTGACTGTCGGCTTCTCGCAGATCGGCTCCGAATCGGGCTGGCGCGCGGCTGAAACGACAGTGACCAAGGAACAGGCCAAGAAGCGCGGCATCGATCTGAAGTTTGCCGATGCGCAGCAGAAGCAGGAAAATCAGATCAAGGCTCTGCGCTCCTTCATTGCTCAGGGCGTCGATGCCATTCTCATTGCTCCAGTTGTCGAGACGGGCTGGGACGACGTTCTGAAGGAAGCCAAGGAAGCCAAGATCCCGGTCATCCTTCTCGACCGGACCATCAAGGCGCCTGACGATCTCTACCTAACAGCGGTTACCTCCGACTTGGTCCACGAAGGCAAGGTCGCGGGCGACTTCCTGGTCAAGACCGTCGGCGACAAGAAGTGCAATGTCGTAGAGCTGCAGGGTACGACGGGTTCGTCGCCGGCCATCGCTCGCAAGAAGGGCTTCGAAGAGGCTCTTGCTGGCCACGACAACCTGAAGATCGTTCGCAGCCAGACCGGTGACTTCACCCGCACCAAGGGCAAGGAAGTCATGGAAAGCTTCCTGAAGGCGGAGAATGGCGGCAAGGATATCTGCGCTCTCTATGCCCATAACGACGACATGGCCGTCGGGGCCATCCAGGCGATCAAGGAAGCCGGCCTGAAGCCGGGCAAAGATATCCTCGTCGTCTCCATCGACGCCGTGCCCGATATCTTCAAGGCCATGTCCGAAGGCGAGTCGAACGCTACGGTCGAGCTGACGCCGAACATGGCGGGTCCGGCTTTCGATGCGCTCGAAGCTTACCTCAAGGACAAGAAGGCTCCGCCGAAGTGGATCCAGACCGAGTCCAAGCTGTACACGCCTGCTGACGACCCCAAGAAGGTCTACGAGGAAAAGAAGGGTCAGGGCTACTGATATGAACCTGGAACCACACCGGCCCATCATGGGCCGGTGTGGAACTACCGGTGCCGGCCGGGCTTCATGCCCGGTTTTGGCACGGGCGCAAGGCGCAATATCAGGAAGCAGCAGCCCTCATGGTTCACAATTTCGAGAATATTCTCGCAGCGTCCGGCATATCGAAGTTCTTTCCTGGTGCCGTTGCCCTGGACAAGGTCGATTTCACGCTGCGCCGCGGTGAGGTGCATGCGCTTCTTGGCGAGAACGGCGCCGGCAAGTCGACGCTCATCAAATGCATTACCGGCGCCTATCGCCGCGATGCCGGAAGCCTAATGCTCGAGGGTGTCGAGATCGATCCGGCCGATACACTGGCCGCCCAGAAACTGGGGATCGGAACTGTTTATCAGGAGGTCAACCTCCTCTCCAATCTCAGCGTTGCAGAAAACCTCTTCCTCGGCCGCCAGCCGAAGCGGTTCGGCATGATCGATGCCCGGACTATGAACAGGCAGGCAAGTGAGCTTCTGGCCGGCTACGGCCTGGACATCGACGTGACCGCGCAGCTTGACCGCTTCTCAGTCGCCGTCCAACAGATCGTGGCGATCGCCCGTGCCGTCGATCTCTCCGGCAAGGTTCTCATTCTCGACGAACCAACGGCAAGCCTCGATACTCACGAAGTCGAGATGCTCTTCGGGGTTGTAAGAGACTTGAAGAAGCGTGGCCTAGGTATTGTCTTTATTACACATTTCCTCGAGCAGGTTTACGCGATCAGCGACCGTATCACTGTGCTGCGAAATGGCCGGCTCGTCGGCACGAATGATGCGGCTGAACTTCCGCGCCAGAATCTCATTGCCATGATGCTCGGACGCGAACTTGCACAAACGGAGCATGCCGCCAGAGAGCACACCATTGCCGCCGGCGAGGTCAAATATTCTTTCGAAGGATTCGGAAAGCGCGGAAAGGTGAAGCCATTCGATCTCGTTGTCCGCGTCGGCGAAGTCGTCGGGATCGCAGGGCTTCTTGGATCGGGACGTACAGAGACCGCCGAACTCATGTTCGGCATCGAAAGTGCCGATAGCGGTGTCGCCAAGATCGATGGAAAGCCGGTGACGCTTTCCAGTCCACGCATGGCGATCGGCAAGGGCTTCGGCTTCTGCCCGGAGGACCGCAAGACGGATGGCATTATCGGCGACCTGTCGATCCGTGAGAATATCGCACTTGCTCTGCAGGCCCGTCGTGGCTGGGCGCGACCGCTTTCGCGCGCCGAGCAGAATGCGATCGCTGACGAATATATCAGGGCGCTCGATATCCGCACGACCGACCGCGAAAAGCCAATCAGGCTTCTGTCGGGCGGCAATCAGCAGAAAGCGATCCTTGCCCGCTGGCTCGCTACGAATCCGGATTTCCTGATCCTGGATGAACCGACCCGCGGCATCGACGTCGGCGCCCACGCCGAGATCATCAAGCTCATCGAGCAGTTGTGCGCCAGGGGCATGTCCCTGATCGTGATTTCCTCCGAACTTGAGGAGCTCGTTGCCTACAGCTCGCGCGTCATCGTCCTGCGCGATCGCGAGCACATCGCTGAATTGACCGGTGAGCGCATTACCGCCGCCGGCATTGTCGACGCCATCGCTGCGGCCGACAAACGAACGGAGGATGCATGACTGCCTCGCTGAGGGCGCTGGGCTTTCGTCTTGCGCCGCAATTGATTGCGCTTTTGGTTGTTCTTCTTATGAATTTCAGCCTTTTCCCGCAGTTTCTTGATGTAATTGTTCAAAATGGCCGTCTCTATGGGAGCATCATCGATGTGCTCAATCGCGGCGCGCCCGTGGCGTTGCTGGCCATCGGTATGACGCTGGTGATCGCCACGAAAGGCATCGACCTTTCGGTCGGCGCGGTCATAGCGATCTGCGGCGCAGTCGCAGCCTCCTCGATCGTCGAAGGCAACTCGCTTGCTTATACACTGGCACTTACTCTGGTCATCGGTTTGCTCTGCGGCGTCTGGAACGGCTTCCTCGTTGCCGTCCTCAATATCCAGCCGATCATCGCGACCCTCGTTTTGATGGTCGCCGGCCGCGGCATCGCCCAGCTCATCACCGAAGGTGCCATCATGACCTTCAACGATGATGGACTGATCTTTCTTGGCAGCGGTTCCTTCGCCTTCCTACCCATGCCCGTCGTCATCTGGCTGATCGTCGGCCTGCTGGTCGTCCTGCTGGTCCGCCGCACCGCGCTCGGCATGTTGATCGAAGCCGTCGGTATCAACAGGCGCGCGAGCACACTCTCCGGTGTGCAGACGCCGGTACTGCTGATGGCTGTCTATATGCTGAGCGGCCTCTGTGCTTCGATTGCGGGTCTCATCGTTGCAGCAGACATCAAAGGCGCGGATGCCAACAACGCCGGCCTTTGGCTGGAGCTCGATGCTATCCTCGCCGTTGTCGTCGGCGGCAACTCGCTGCTCGGCGGGCGTTTCAGCATAGTTGGCTCGCTGATAGGCGCGATGATCATTCAGGCGGTCAATACAGGTATTCTCCTGTCCGGCTTTCCGCCGGAGTTCAATCTTATCATCAAGGCGATCATCATCATCGTCATTCTGGTCATCCAGTCGCCGGCCATGCAATCGCTGACCAGCTTCCTAACCCGCCGGACGGACGCAGGAGCGCGCAAATGAATTCCAAATACCTGCCGCTCCTTGCAACGATCGTCATCTTCATACTCGCCTACGCGGTCTGCACGCTGCAATATCCGAACATCCTGTCGACCCGCGTCATCGGCAACCTGCTGACGGATAATGCCTTTCTCGGCATAGCGGCCGTCGGCATGACCTTCGTCATCATCTCCGGCGGCATTGATCTTTCGATCGGCTCCGTCATCGCTTTCACCGGCGTTTTTCTCGCCGTGATCTTGCAGAAGACCAGCATTCATCCGCTTGCCGCTTTCGCGATCGTCCTCGTCATCACCACGGCTTTCGGCGCTGTCATGGGCATGATCATCCATTTCCTGCAGATGCCGCCCTTCATCGTGACCCTCGCCGGCATGTTCCTTGCCCGCGGTATGGCCTATGTCCTGTCGATCGACAGCATTCCGATTGATCACGAATATTATTCGACGCTAACGAGCCTCTACTATCGTCTGCCGGGCGGTGGCCGCCTGACGCTGATCGGCGCCATCATGCTGATCGTGTTCGCAGTGGGCATATTCATCGCCCATCGCACCCGCTTCGGCACCAATGTCTATGCGCTCGGCGGTGGCGTGCAGACGGCGCAGCTGATGGGTGTTCCGGTGGGGCGCACGACGATCCAGATCTACGCCCTATCCGGTTTCCTGGCGGGCCTATCCGGAATCGTTTTTTCCCTATACACCTCTGCAGGATATTCTCTTGCGGCGGTGGGCGTCGAACTCGATGCCATTGCGGCAGTCGTCATCGGAGGGACGCTGCTGACGGGAGGGGCGGGATTTGTGGCGGGGACCTTTGTCGGTCTGCTGATCCAGGGGCTCATTCAGACTTACATCACCTTCGACGGTACGCTGTCGAGCTGGTGGACGAAAATCCTGATTGGCCTGCTGCTTTTTGCATTCATGGTAATGCAAAAAGCCATCCTTTTCCTTTCGAGTCTCAACAGGAGATACGGCTAGGAGGAGTGACGGATTGCGCAACCGACAGCTTGAAACCCGTAAGGCAGGGCGAAGAACCCGAACAAGCCACGCGCATGTCGTCGATGAACTCGGCCGAGCGATCGTCGCCGGCACTTATCCTGTCGGCACCATCCTGCCGGGAGACGGGGAGCTGGCTCAGCGCTTCAAGGTCTCGCGCACGGTGCTGCGCGAAACGATGAAGACGCTCGCCGCCAAGGGCATGGTCGTCGCAAGGGCGCGTGTCGGTACGCGTGTGACGGAAAAGAACTTCTGGAACATGTTCGACACTGAGATCATTTCCTGGCATTTCGCCAACGGTGTGAGTGAAGAATTTCTCCTGCACCTTTACGATATCCGGCTGGCTTTCGAACCTTTTGCCGCCGGCCTCGTGGCGGAACGCGCGACCCCGGAGGAGATCGAATTGCTGCGCGGCCTGGCGCTCGACATGGCCGCCAGCGACCATACCGCCGACAGCCTGGCGCTTGCCGATCTGCGGTTCCATCTCGCCGTTTCGGAAGCATCTCACAATCCCTTCATGCGCACGCTCGGCGGGCTCATCGAGGCGGCACTCGTCGGCATGTTTCGCATGAGTACGCCGCCCTCGCAGAACGGCTTCGCCAACATAGCCGAAACGCACATGCGTATTGTCGAGGCCATCGCCGCGGGCAATAGCGCAGCGGCGCGCAAGGCAATGGAAGATGTCATCGTCGACGGCAGGGAACACGTTCACGAAGCCTTCTCCGCGCTCGCCCAGACCACAATTTCCTTGCCGATTTCGACTTTTTGAAGCCTCGCCTTGCTGCTATGAGCGGCAGAACAGCCGATCTGCAATGGATTCTCGGAGTCTGCCATGGAACGCACCTGCCTTGCCGTCATTCTCGCCGCGGGCGACAGCACGCGAATGAAGTCCGTGAAGTCGAAGGTGCTGCATGAGGTCGCCGGCCGGCCGATGATTGCCCATGTCGTCGATGCAGTGGCCGCGACCGGTGTTTCCTCCGTTGCGCTCGTCGTCGGCCGCGATGCCGAGAAAGTGGCGGAGGCTGCCGATATCGGCGGCGTGACGATCAAATCCTACGTTCAGGGACAACGGCTCGGGACCGGCCACGCTGTCCTCGCTGCTCATGCGGCAATTGCCGAAGGCTATGACGATATCCTCGTCACCTACGGCGACGTGCCGCTGCAGACGCCCGGTCCGCTCGTTGAGGCGCGAAAGGCACTGGCCGAAGGCAGCGATATCGTCGTCATTGGCTTCCACACGGACCGCCCGACCGGCTATGGCCGCCTCCTCGTCAAGGACGGCGAACTGATGGCCATCCGCGAAGAGAAGGACGCCACCGATGCCGAGCGCGTCGTCAAATGGTGCAATAGCGGCCTGATGGCGATCAACGGACGTAAGGCGATCGAATTGCTGTCGCGCATCGGCAACAGCAACGCCAAGGGCGAGTATTATCTGACCGATCTCGTCGAGATCGCCCGCTCGCTCGGCGGCCGGGTCACCGCCGTCGATGCACCCGAAGTCGAGATGGCCGGCTGCAACAACCGCGCCGAACTGGCCGCGATCGAACGTTTCTGGCAGGAGCGCCGCCGTCATGAGCTGATGCTCTCAGGCGTGACGATGATCGCTCCGGAAACCGTTTTTCTCTCCTATGATACTGTCATCGGACAGGACGCGCTGATCGAGCCGAACGTCGTCTTCGGCCCCGGCGCCGTCATCGAAAGTGGAGCGGTCATCCATGCCTTCTCGCATATCGAGGGCGCCCATGTCAGTGAAGGCGCAACGGTCGGTCCGTTCGCGCGTCTGCGTCCGGGGGCAGACCTCTCGGTCGGTTCCAAGGTCGGCAATTTTTGCGAGGTCAAAAACGGCAAGATCGGCGAGGGCGCCAAGGTCAACCATCTGACCTACATCGGTGACGCCGTCATCGGCTCCGGTACCAATATCGGCGCCGGCACGATCACCTGCAATTATGACGGAGTGAACAAGTTCGAGACCGTCATCGGCAAAGATGCCTTCATCGGCTCGAACTCCTCGCTGGTCGCACCGGTCACTATCGGCGACAGCGCTTATATTGCATCGGGCAGCGTCATTACTGCCGATGTCCCCGCTGAGGCGCTCGCCTTCGGCCGTGCTAGGCAGGAGATCAAGCCCGAGCGGGCCAAGCTCCTGCGCGAACGGGCGCTAGCCATCAAGGCGGCGAAGAAGGCCAAGGGGTGAACTTTCTTCGGTAACGTGCGGAAATCGAAAGTGACCGCGCTACCAATTGAGAAATAAAAGAGAATCGCTAGGACTGGCGTCAACATTGGCGTTGAGGGGTATTTGCATGTGCGGAATTGTAGGGATCGTCGGAAATATGCCGGTTGCGGGCCGTCTTGTCGATGCGCTGAAGCGGCTGGAATATCGCGGTTACGATTCCGCCGGCGTCGCCACGATCCATGAGGGCGTGATGGATCGCCGCCGCGCCGAGGGCAAGCTCTTCAATCTCGAAAAGCGACTGGACAGTGAACCGCTGCCCGGAACGACGGGCATTGCACACACCAGATGGGCAACCCATGGCGTGCCGAACGAGACCAACGCCCACCCGCATTTCGTCGAAGGCGTCGCGGTCGTCCACAACGGCATCATCGAGAACTTTTCGGAACTGCGTGATGAACTGAGCCATGAAGGGGCGACCTTCGAAAGCCAGACCGACACGGAAGTGGTCGCTCATCTGATGGCGAAGTATTTGCGCGAGGGTCTTTCTGCGCGCGAAGCCATGCTGAAGATGCTGAACCGCGTCACCGGCGCCTATGCGCTCGCTGTCATGCTGAAGAACGACCCCAGTACGATTATGGCCGCCCGCTCCGGCCCGCCGCTTGCCGTCGGCTACGGCAAGGGTGAGATGTTCCTGGGCTCGGATGCCATCGCTCTTTCGCCCTTTACAAACGAAATTACCTACCTCGTCGACGGTGACTGCGCGATCATCACCCGAGATGGCGCGACGTTGCTCGATTTCTCCGGCAAGGTCGTGAGACGTCCACGCCAGATTTCGCAGGCGACGGCCTATGTCGTCGACAAAGGCAATCACCGCCATTTCATGGAGAAGGAGATCTACGAACAGCCGGAGGTCATCTCTCACGCGCTTAGTCATTATGTGGATTTCGCCGCCAACACGATCAGCCCCAATGCAGCCGCCATTGATTTTAAGGCCGCGACTGGCCTCGCAATCTCTGCCTGCGGCACGGCCTATCTTGCTGGCTTGATCGGCAAATACTGGTTCGAACGCTATGCGCGCCTGCCGGTCGAAATCGACGTCGCTTCGGAATTCCGTTACCGCGAAATGCCGCTGCAGCCATCGCAGGCAGCCCTGTTCATCTCGCAGTCGGGCGAGACCGCCGATACGCTGGCCTCGCTCCGTTACTGCAAGGACAACGGCCTGAAGATCGGCGCCGTTGTCAACGTACGGGAGTCGACCATTGCCCGCGAATCCGATGCCGTCTTCCCGATCATGGCCGGCCCGGAAATCGGCGTCGCCTCCACCAAGGCTTTTACCTGCCAGCTTGCCGTGCTTGCTTCCTTGGCGATCGGTGCCGGTCGTGCGCGCGATATGATCAGTGCCGACGAGGAGAAGGCGCTGGTGCGACATCTGGCGGAAATGCCGCGCATCATGAGTCGGGTCCTGAATCTCATCCAACCGCAGATGGAAGGCCTGTCGCGCGAACTCTCCAAGTGCAAGGACGTGCTTTATCTCGGCCGCGGCACCAGCTTCCCGCTTGCGATGGAAGGTGCGCTGAAGCTCAAAGAAATCTCCTATATTCACGCGGAGGGATATGCCGCGGGCGAACTCAAGCACGGTCCGATCGCGTTGATCGACGAAAACATGCCCGTCATCGTCATTGCGCCTTACGACCGTTTCTTTGAAAAGACCGTGTCTAATATGCAGGAAGTCGCAGCCCGCGGCGGTCGCATCATCTTCATTACCGATGAGAACGGTGCGGCTGCTTCGAAACTGCCGACCATGGCGACGATCGCGCTCCCAAATGTCGATGAAATCATCTCGCCGATGATCTTCTCGCTGCCGATCCAGCTGCTTGCCTACCACACGGCTGTCTTCATGGGCACGGATGTCGACCAGCCGCGCAACCTCGCAAAATCGGTGACTGTGGAGTAGCCCCGCACGGGCTGAAACCTGTTGTGCGACAAGGCGAATTCTGGCAATTTTGAGTCTATGGACACAGGGGGAAGGCCGCTTCGACGGCCTGTCTGAAGACTGAAACGGAGTTCATCAGGAAAGATGACCGAGAAGGCTCCCCGAGTGCCGGTCGCGATGCGGCTGAGGAATAATTTCCTCGCCGGTCTTATCATTTGCGCGCCGATCGCAATCACCATCTGGCTGACCTGGACTTTCATCCATTGGTCGGACAGTTGGGTGCGGCCCTATATTCCGACGCGCTGGAATCCCGAGAGCTATCTCAACTTTGCCATTCCCGGTTTTGGCCTGCTGATTGCCGTGGTTCTGATCACCATCGTCGGTTTCCTTGGCAAGAACCTTATCGGCCAGACCATTGTCCGTTTCGGCGAATCCGTCGTGCATCGCATGCCGCTGGTGCGTACCGTCTATAGGAGCGTCAAGCAGATTTTCGAAACGGTGCTGAAAGAGCAGTCGAACTCCTTCAAGAAGGTCGGCCTCATCGAATACCCCAGCCCAGGTCTCTGGGCGCTTGTCTTTATCGCCACGGACGCCAAGGGCGAGATCGCCTCGAAGTTCAACGCGATGGGGCAGGACATGGTCGCCGTCTTCATGCCGCCGACACCGGTGCCGACGGCGGGATTCCTGATCTTCGTGCCGCGCGAAAAGATCGTCATGCTCGACATGAGCCCCGAAGATGCGGCGAAGTTCCTGATTTCAGGCGGCCTCGTCGCCCCCGAATATATGCCGCGCGATTTGAAGCAGAAGAACTTTCCTCACCCGAAGCCCCTTGCGGTTTCCAAGGCCGATTGATGGCATTTAGCCAGCTCGCAGGAAGCGGATGGCCTCGTCGCGGCGGAAGAGGTAGAGCAGGGTGCGCACTGCCTGCCCACGCTCGCTCGTCAGTTCCGCATCGCGTTCGATCAGATGGGCCGCATCCTTGCGGGCGATTTCCAATAGATCGGCATGCGCCTCCAGGCTGGCGATACGAAAACCCGGCGTGCCTGATTGCCGCGTACCCAGAAGTTCCCCTTCGCCGCGTAGCTTCAGGTCCTCTTCCGCAATCCGAAAGCCGTCTTCCGTCTCGCGCATGATGGAGAGCCGCGCATGACCCGTCTCGCCGAGCGGCCCCTTGTAGAGCAGGATGCAGGTCGAAGCCTCGTCTCCACGTCCGACACGGCCGCGAAGCTGGTGCAATTGAGCTAGCCCGAAACGCTCGGCATGTTCGATCACCATGATCGTCGCATCCGGCACATCGACGCCGACTTCGACGACGGTTGTGGCTACCAGCAGCCGCAGTTCACCGCTTTTGAAAGCAAGCATGACTGCATCTTTCTCCGGCCCGCTCATCCGCCCGTGAATGAGACCGATGCCTGGACCGAGCGCTGACACCAGCGTCGCGTGCCGCTCCTCCGCCGACATAAGATCGACTTCTTCGGATTCCTCGACCAGCGGACAGATCCAATAGGCCTTCTTGCCGTCGGCCAACGCACTCCTCAGCCGCCCGACGATCTCGCCGGTCCGCTCGGTCGGCACCGTGATCGTCTGGATCGGCTTTCGACCCGCCGGCTTCTCCGTCAGTTTCGAGACATCCATGTCGCCGAAGGCGGCCAGCACCAGGGTGCGCGGGATCGGCGTTGCGGTCATGACCAGCATATGTGGAGAGATACCCTTTGCCGTCAGCCGCAGGCGCTGATGCACGCCGAAACGATGCTGTTCGTCGACAACCGCCAACATCAGGTTCTTATAGTTGACACTATCTTGAAAGAGCGCGTGAGTGCCAATGATGATCTGGGCTTCGCCCGAGGCGATGCGTTCGAGAATATCTTCCCGCTCGCGCCGCTTGGTGCGCCCCGTCAACACCTCGACGTTGAGACCGGCGGCAGCCGCGAATTTCGAGATCGTCGCATGATGCTGCCGGGCGAGGATTTCGGTCGGCGCCATCAGCACGGCCTGGCCACCACTCTCGATAACGGCAGCCATCGACAGCAGTGCAACCAGCGTTTTGCCGGAGCCGACATCTCCCTGTAGAAGCCGCAGCATGCGGTCGTCACCAGCCATATCCCTCAGGATATCGGCAACCGCTTCCGTCTGGCTACGCGTTGGGGAAAAGGGAAGTCCTTGCAATATCTTGTTGCTGATTTCTCCAGTAGAATGTACGGGCTGACCAGCCACTTTGCGCAGCCGCTGGCGCACGAGCGCCAGAGACAGCTGCCCCGCCAGAAATTCGTCATAAGCGAGCCTGCGCCGGGCAGGGGTCTGCGGATCGATATCAGAAATGTCCCGCGGCTCGTGCAGCATATGAAAACTGTCACGGATAGACGGCAGGCCCTGCTTCTGCGCGAGCGGAAGATCGATCCATTCCGGCAGTTCCGGCATGCGCGACAGCGCCACCTCGATGATCTTCCGTAGCGTCTTCGGAGAAAGCCCTGCCGTCAACGGATAGATCGGCTCGACCAGCGGCAGGTTCTCGGCGTCGCTCGCCTTGACGATATAGTCGGGGTGGACCATCGAGGCGCGGCCATTGAACCAATCCACCTTGCCGCTGACGGTCACGTCCTCGTCCATCGGCAGCTGCTTTTCAAGCCACGCTGCCTGACCGCGAAAGAAGACCAGCGCCAATTCACCAGTCTCGTCATGCAGGAACACACGATAGGGAATGTTGCGATTGCCGCGCGGCGGCGCCTGATGCCGGTCGACGCGCGCCGTGATCGTGACGATCGCGCCCTGCGGCGCGCGGGCGATCCCAGGCTGGTTACGTCGGTCGATCAGCGAGTAGGGCGCGTGGAACAGAAGATCGATGACCCGGCAATCCTCAGGAGACTCGCGCCCGAGCAGCTTGACGAAGAGCTCCGAGATCTTCGGGCCGACACCTGGAAGGCCCGAAATAGGCGAAAACAGCGGATCGAGAATGGTGGGGCGCATGAGTGCAAAATGCGATGAACAATAGGGCCTTGGCAAGGCTGACAAGCTGCTTTCCAGGGGCTATAGAGGCGCATCAACAAGGAAGGTGATGCCATGACAGGTGTAACGCTCACGAGCGCCGGCCTCGACCCCCGCCGCCGCCGGATTCTTTTCCGCTGCTGGCACCGCGGTATCAGAGAGATGGACCTTGTTTTCGGTCAGTTTGCTGAGAACGAACTTCCCACCATGAGCGAAGCCGAACTCGACGAGTTCGAGACGATCATGGGCGAAGAGGATAATGACCTTGTGCGTTGGATCATGGGAACCTGGCCGACGCCCGAACATTTGCAAACGCCCATGTTTGCCCGCATTGCCGCCTACAAACCCGATTTCGACCTGCCCAGGAAGCCGTAATGATCCCTGGTTTTGATGCCAAAAAGCTCGCAGCCGCCGCCGAGCCGCTGACGATCGGCAACGTGCCTGCGGGCATGGAGCCGCTGCTGCTTTCCGAACTCGCCCGCAATGGTGCGCCGGTCGCCTATGTGCTGTCGGATGGTCAGCGCATGGCCGATCTGGAGCAGATGCTGGGCTTCGTCGCCCCCGACATCCCGGTCTTGACGCTGCCTGCCTGGGACTGTCTTCCTTATGACCGCGTCTCGCCGAGCGCGGATACCTCGGCACGGCGTCTTGCCGCCCTTTCTGGCCTGATCGCCCACCACAAGAAGCCGCATGCGGCAATCGTGCTGGTGACGGTCAATGCCCTGCTGCAGAAAGTGGCGCCGCGGGACATCATCGAAAGCTTGGCTTTCTCGGCTCGCCCTGGCAATCAGGTGCGGATGGATGATATTGCCGGCCGGCTAGAGCGCAATGGTTTCGAGCGTGTCGCAACCGTGCGCGAAGTCGGCGAATATGCCGTGCGCGGCGGCATTCTCGACGTTTTCGTGCCCGGTTCGGAAGAGCCCGTCCGTCTCGATTTCTTCGGCGATACGCTGGAGAGCATCCGCAGTTTCGATCCGGCCAGCCAACGCACGACGGGGCAGGTGCGCTCCCTCGACCTCAACCCGATGAGCGAGGTGACGCTGACGCCGGATACGATCAGCCGTTTCCGCAAGAATTACCTCTCTACCTTCGGTGCCGCCACCCGCGATGACGCGCTTTACCTCGCCGTCTCCGAGGGCCGCCGCTATCCCGGCATGGAGCATTGGCTGCCGCTTTTCTACGAAAAGCTGGATACGGTGTTTGATTACCTCGCCGGCTTTCGTATCGTTACCGATCATACCGTGCGCGAAGCGGCCGAAGAACGCTCCAAACTCGTCTACGACTATTACGATGCTCGCCTGAACTCCGGCCAACAGGGCAAGGGGCAGATGGCGCAGGGCACGCCCTATAAGCCGGTCACGCCCGGCCAGCTCTATCTCGACAGCAAGACCTTCGCCCGCACGCTCGATGCAATCAATACCATTCGTGTGTCGCCCTTCAACGAACATGAAGGGGAAGCTCGCCGCGTCGTCAATCTCGACGCGCGTCAGGGCCCGCGGTGGGCACGCTCCAATGCCGAAGGGGGCGGCGATGCAGAGCGCATCAACGTCTTCGACGTCGTCGTCAAGCATATCTCTGACAGACGCGCCGGAGGCGCGAAAATTGTCATTACCGCCTGGACCGAAGGTTCGCTGGAACGCCTGCTGCAGGTGCTGAACGAACACGGCCTTGAACGCGTCAAACCGGTCACCGACCTGAAGGACGTGTCGGGTCTAGCGAAAGGCGAGGCGGCAGCAGCGGTACTCAGCCTCGAATCCGGTTTCGAAACCGGCGACCTCGTTGTCATCGGCGAGCAGGACATTCTCGGCGATCGTATGGTGCGCCGTTCCCGCCGCCGTAAGCGCGCCGCTGACTTTATCTCTGAAGTTGCTGGCCTCGACGAAGGCTCGATCGTCGTCCATGCCGAACATGGTATCGGCCGTTTTGTCGGCCTGCGGACCATCGAGGCGGCCGGTGCGCCGCATGCCTGCCTCGAACTGCAATATGCCGACGACGCCAAACTCTTCCTGCCGGTCGAAAACATCGATCTGCTCTCGCGTTTCGGCGGCGAAAGCACCGATGTCCCGCTCGACAAGCTGGGTGGCGGCGCATGGCAGATGCGCA
This sequence comes from Rhizobium sp. BK650, assembly GCF_014195325.1. GTDB lineage: Bacteria > Pseudomonadota > Alphaproteobacteria > Rhizobiales > Rhizobiaceae > Rhizobium. The sequence goes on from NZ_JACIBK010000007.1 coordinate 316,612, forward strand.
AGGCCAAGCTAAAGAAGCGCCTGCTGGATATGGCCGATGCCCTGATCCGCATCGCGGCCGAACGGCTGACGCGTCACGCGCCGGTGCTGACGACGCCGGAAGGTCTTTACGACGAATTCGCCGCCCGCTTCCCCTACGACGAAACGGAAGATCAGGAAAACGCCATCGAGGCGGTGCGGGGCGATCTCGGCGCCGGTCGCCCGATGGACCGCCTCGTCTGCGGCGACGTCGGCTTCGGCAAGACCGAGGTCGCACTGCGCGCCGCCTTCGTCGCTGCCATGAACGGCGTGCAGGTCGCCGTCGTCGTGCCGACGACGCTGCTCTCCCGTCAGCATTTCAAGACCTTCTCAGAGCGCTTCCGCGGTCTGCCGATCCGCATCCAGCAGGCCTCGCGCCTCGTCGGCTCCAAGGAGTTGGCGCTGACGAAAAAGGAAGTGGCCGACGGCAAAACGGATATCGTCGTCGGCACGCATGCGCTGCTCGGCGCCGGCATCAAGTTTGCCAATCTCGGTCTGCTGATCATCGACGAAGAGCAGCATTTCGGCGTCAAGCACAAGGAGCGCCTGAAGGAGCTTAAGAGTGACGTGCACGTGCTGACGCTCTCGGCAACGCCGATCCCGCGCACGCTGCAGCTTGCCATGACCGGGGTGCGCGAACTCTCGCTCATCACCACGCCGCCGGTCGACCGCATGGCGGTGCGCACCTTCATTTCGCCCTTCGACAGTCTCGTCATTCGCGAAACGCTGATGCGCGAGCACTATCGCGGCGGCCAGAGCTTCTATGTCTGCCCGCGTCTTGCCGATCTTGCGGATGTGCACGCCTTCCTGCAGTCCGACGTGCCGGAGCTGAAGGTAGCGGTCGCCCACGGCCAGATGCCGGCCGGAGAGCTGGAAGACATCATGAACGCCTTCTACGAAGGCCGTTATGATGTGCTGCTCTCGACCACCATCGTCGAATCCGGCCTTGACGTGCCGACGGCCAATACGCTGATCGTCCACCGCGCCGATATGTTCGGCCTTGCTCAGCTCTACCAGCTGCGCGGCCGCGTCGGCCGCTCGAAAGTGCGCGCCTTCGCGCTCTTCACGCTGCCGGTCAACAAGGTGCTGACGGCGACGGCCGAGCGCCGGCTCAAGGTGCTGCAGTCCCTGGACACGCTTGGCGCCGGCTTTCAGCTGGCAAGCCACGACCTTGATATCCGCGGCGCCGGCAATCTGCTCGGCGAAGAACAGTCCGGCCACATCAAGGAAGTCGGCTTTGAGCTTTACCAGCAGATGCTGGAAGAGGCCGTTGCTGAAGTGAAGGGCATCGACGAGATCGCCGATACCGGCTGGTCGCCGCAGATCTCCGTCGGCACGCCGGTCATGATCCCTGACAATTACGTGCCGGATCTACACCTGCGCATGGCGCTCTATCGCCGCCTTGGCGAACTCACTGATCTTAAGGAGATCGACGGCTTCGGCGCCGAAATGATCGACCGCTTCGGTCCGATGCCGGCTGAAGTCCAGCATCTGCTGAAGATCGTCTACATCAAGTCGCTCTGCCGCACGGCCAATGTCGAGAAGCTCGATGCCGGTCCGAAGGGTGTGGTCGTCCAGTTCCGCAACAAGGAATTCCCGAATCCGGCCAATCTCGTCGGCTACATCGGAAAGCAAGGCACGATGGCGAAGATCCGCCCGGACCACAGCCTGTTCCTGACCCGCGATCTGCCGACGCCGGAAAAGCGCCTTCAAGGGGCTGCCGTTATAATGACGCAGCTTGCAGAGCTCGCAAAAAGTTAAGGGCAGCCGGGCGACCCGGGCTGCCCTCTATTTCTTTTTCATGTGGCGATTGCCGGCGTCAGTTCATCCCGGCGTGGGCTTCGGCCTTCGCCTTGGCGATCTCGCGCAGCGCGCCTACCAGCACGTCCGGCGTCTGCGCGCCGCTGACGGCATATTGCTGGTCGAAGATGAAGAACGGCACGCCATTGACGCCCATTCGTTGCGCCGCGTCGATTTCCGAGAGAATGACGCCCCTGTCTGCGTCCGAGGCAAGCAGTGCGGCGATGACTGAGCGCTGCAGGCCAGCCTTCTCGGCAATATCGAGCAGCACTTCGTGATCGCCGACATTACGGCCTTCCTCGAAATTCGCCTTGAACAATGCCGAGACCACCGCTTCCTGCTTCTGCCGGTCCTCGACGACAGCCCAATGGATCAGCCTGTGCGCATCAAGCGTGTTCGGCCCGATCTTGATAGCTTCGAAATTGAAGTTGATGCCGACCTCGCGGCCGTATTCGGTCAACATCTTGTGCGCCTGCGCCACGCGTTCTGCGCCACCGAGCTTCTGCTCCAGCATCTTCTTCTGGTCGACGCCTTCGGGCGGATAGTCCGGATTGAGCCGATAGGGGCGCCAGTTGATGTCGACGCCGACTTCATCCTGCACCTCGGCGATTGCCAGCTCCAGCCGTGCCTTGCCGAGATAACACCACGGGCAGACGACATCGGAGACAACGTCGATGGTGATGCGTTCCATTCTGATTTCCTTCTTCCTCCGGCTTTCGATGATGGCCGGCCCAATCCTCTGGAGAATGTCTTTCGGCAATCTTTAGAGGAAGGTCGAGGCAAGAGAAAGGAAATAGAATAAAGTGAGCATATACGGTTATTGCGCGCTCGTGTCCCACCAGGTCTGCAACTGGTAGCCATAGAGTGGCATCGTGTCGGGACGGCCGATGCGCTTGTTCCGAGCCACCCATTGCTGATCGATGTGGTAGAGCGGCAGCACATAGTGGCTGGAAAGCAGCAGCCGGTCATAGGAGCGTACGGACGCCGTGAAGTCTTCGGTGGATCGTGCGCGTAACAGATGATCGATCAGCGTATCGAGATTGGGATCGTTGGCGCCGGCGAAGCTGTCCGTTCCTTCACGTGTCCGCGCGGCGGATGACCAGCGGCCGAGTTGCTCGTTCCCGGGTGAAAGGGACGAGGTATAGGCCTTCATGATCATGTCGTAATCGAAGGTGTTCGTCCGGCTCTGGTACTGCGAATCATCGACGGTCCGGATCGAGGCGGCGACACCGATCGTCTGCAGCGAACGTTGGTAGGCGACAGCGAGTTTTTCCTGATCGGGGTTCTGCGTCATGATCTCGAAGGCAAGTTGCTTGCCGTTTGAATCCGCCATCTTGCCGCCCTGGATCGTGTATCCCGCCTGCTTCAGAAGGTCGACGGCCTGTTTCAGAACCTTGCGATCGCGTCCCGAGCCGTCGGTCTCCGGCAGCTTGTAGCTGCCGTCCAGAATGGCGGGATCGATGTGGTCCTTGATGGGGCCGAGCAGTTCCAATTCACGCGCATCCGCCGGCACTCCGAAACTCGAGAGATCGGAATTTTGCCAGAAGCTTTGCGTGCGCTTGTAGGCACCAGAATACAGGTTTTTGTTAGCCCACTCAAAGTCGAAGGCCAGCGACAGGCCTTCACGCACCTTGATATCGGCAAAGATCGGTCGCCTTGTATTGAAGACGAAGCCCAGCATGCCGCTCGGCAGTTTCGGCTGGAAGACATCCTTCACGACGGTTCCCGATAGTGCAGCCGGGAAATCATAGGCATTGGCCCAGTGACCGGGATTGCCGTCGAGATAAATGTCGATATCGCCTTTCTTGAAGGACTCGAACAACGTCGTATCCTGCAGGAAATATTGCACGGTGATCTGGTCGTAATTGTCCATGCCGACCTTGGACGGAATATCCTTGCCCCAGTAATTCGGGTCACGCTCATAGGTGATGCTCTCGCCAGGCTTGAGGCTCTTCACCTTGTAGGGGCCGGATCCAACGGGCGGCGTCAGCGTAGTTCGGTCGAAAGTCTCGGCATCGATCGCATGCTTCGGCAGGACCGGGAACAGGCCGAAGATCAGCGGCGTCTCGCGATCCGCCTTTTCGTTGAAGGTGAAGCGCACGCCATGTTCGCCGACCTTCTCCATCTTGGAGACTAGGTCGAGGCGTTTGGAATATGGCGGACGGCCCTTGTCGCGCAACAATTCAAACGAGAAGATCACGTCTTCAGGTGTCACCGTCTGTCCGTCCGACCATTTGGCCTTCGGATTGAGATTGAACTGCACGAAGCTGCGGTCCTCGTCCCATTCCACTGTTTCGGCCAGCAGACCATACAGCGTGAAAGGCTCGTCGCTGGAACGCTGCAGCAGTGCCTCATAGACCAGATTGCCGAACTGCGGATCCCACATGCCGCGCGCGGTCGTCCGGTTGCTCTTAATGATGAAGGGATTGAGATTGTCGAACGTGCCGACCACACCGTAGTTGATCTTTCCGCCCTTCTTCACATCAGGATTGACGTAAGGGAAGTGCTTGTAATCGGCAGGCAACGCCGGTGAACCATGCATGGCAATGCCGTGAACGGGTTCTGCGACGGCGGCACTGCCGATCAGCGTGAAAGCGGCGAGAAGGGCGATCCGGAGCATTGCTGAAATTCCTTGATGCACGGCAATGGGCACGATTCGCCGCAAGGTTAGCATGGGAGCGCTCAATTCCAACCGCAGCCGCGGCTTTCTTTACCTATGTGCCAAAATGCCCGCGAAATTGCCAAAGAAATACTGGATATCTTCAACGGTGCGATGTAACACGTGACCCGAAGTTTTGGGGTCATGCATTTGCCTTAATTTTCCATGAGGTGAAGTGCCGAACGAACCCGGTGGTTGGGGCGGCCGAACGTAGCCCCGCAACGGATATCAGGAGACGGAATTCGTTATGATGTTCAAGTCTGAAAAGAAAATGCGGGCAGCACTGTCCGTTATGGCAGTGATCTTCGGCGCTTCGGCTCCGGTCTCGTCCTTCGCACAGGACCCGGCCGCCCAGGCTCCGGCGGCTTCGGCCGACGCTCCCGCACAGGCCGCCGGTGCACCGCGCCTCGGCTGGTACAAGACCTGCAGCAAGCAGGAAGACAACGACATCTGCGTTGTTCAGAACCTGGTTCTCGCCAATGGCGGCCAGCTCGTTACGGCTGTTGGCCTGATCTCCGTTTCCGGCAAGATCAACCGGAAGATCCTTCAGGTTTCGGTTCCTGCCGCACGCCTGATCCCCCCGGGCATTGCTATGCAGATCGATGGCGGTAAGGCTCAGAAGCTCGACTACGCCGTCTGCCTGCCGGATAAGTGCACGGCTGAAATCCCGCTGACGGACGCCATGATCGCAAGCCTCAAGAAGGGCACGGACGTGGTCTTCACCTCGATCAACTTCCGCCGCGCTCCGAACCCGATCAAGGTTTCGCTCGAAGGCTTCACAGGCGCCTATGACGGCGAACCGGTTTCCGAATCGAAGCTTGCCGAAAGCCAGCGCAGTCTGCAGGACAGCATGCAGAAGAAGGCTGAGGAAGCCCGCAAGAAGCTGGAAGACGCTCAGAAGGCAGCAAAGGCTCAGTAACAGAGCCTTTCCTCTCAGGAATTGACGAAAAACCCGGCTTCGAGCCGGGTTTTTTGTTGCCAAAAGAAAGGCTCCGACATGCAGAGCCTTGTCACGGAGAGTTATAAGATCCGACTTAGTGGGCGAAGCTCATCTTGGGTTTGAACTGGCCCGTCGGGCTGCGGTCGAAAATCTGTTCGACCTGCGGATTGCGAAGTGGCGTGTCGCTTTCATCGCTCACCAGGTTCTGCTCGGAAACGTAAGCGACATATTCGCTGTCATCATTTTCGGCGAGCAGATGGTAGAACGGCTGGTCCTTGCTAGGGCGGACTTCTGCGGGAATGGAGTTCCACCATTCCTCCGTATTTGCGAACTCCGGATCAACGTCGAAGATGACGCCCCGAAACGGAAAAACCTTGTGCCGGACCACTTCGCCTATACTGAACTTTGCAACTCTTTCTTTCATGGTACGACTTCCTTTCTCACCCAATTTGGTGATCGGTCCCCCGCAAATCAAGATTTTTGCGGGATTCGTCACATGACTGTCATCTCTGCCCATCGGCCCTCATGACCTCCGGATCGAAAAAAGCCCCGGTGAACCGGGGCTTTCAACTCTTGTCTTATGCCGAGTAGTACATGTCGTATTCGACCGGATGCGGCGTCATTTCGAAGCGCATCACCTCGGCCATCTTCAGTTCGATGAACGCATCGATCTGATCGTCATCGAAGACACCGCCGGCTGTCAGGAACTTGCGGTCCCTGTCGAGGCTTTCCAACGCTTCGCGCAGCGAACCGCAGACGGTCGGGATCTTCTTCAGTTCCTTCGGCGGCAGGTCATAGAGGTCCTTGTCCATGGCCTTGCCGGGATGGATCTTGTTCTTGATGCCGTCGAGGCCGGCCATCAGCATGGCAGCGAAGGCGAGATAGGGGTTTGCGGTCGGATCCGGGAAGCGGACTTCGACGCGCTTTGCCTTCGGGTTGGAGCCGAACGGAATGCGGCAGGAAGCCGAGCGGTTGCGAGCCGAATAAGCGAGCAGAACCGGTGCTTCGTAACCCGGGACGAGGCGCTTGTAGGAGTTCGTCGACGGATTGGTGAACGCGTTGATCGCCTTGGCATGCTTGATGATGCCGCCGATATAATAGAGGCAGGTTTCGGAAAGGCCCGCATATTCGTCGCCGGCAAAGGTCGGCTTGCCGCCCTTCCAGATTGACTGGTGCACGTGCATGCCTGAGCCGTTATCTCCGAAGATCGGCTTAGGCATGAAGGTTGCCGTCTTGCCATAGGCATTGGCGACCTGATGAACGACGTACTTGTAGATCTGCATCTTGTCGGCGTTGCGAACGAGCGTGTCGAACTTGATGCCGAGCTCGTGCTGGGCGGCAGCCACTTCGTGGTGGTGCTTTTCAACGACGACGCCCATTTCCGAGAGCACCGTCAGCATCTCCGAACGCATATCCTGGGCGCTGTCGACGGGCGGAACCGGGAAGTAGCCGCCCTTGACGCGCGGACGGTGGCCGAGGTTGCCGGTCTCATAGTCGGTGTCGTCGTTCGACGGCAGTTCGGTCGAGTCAAGCTTGAAGCCGGTATTGTACGGATCAGCCTTGTACTTGACGTCGTCGAAGACGAAGAATTCGGCTTCCGGGCCTACGAAGATCGTGTCGCCGATGCCGGATGCCTTCAGATAGGCTTCGGCCTTCTTGGCGGTGCCGCGCGGATCGCGGTTATAGGCTTCGCCGGAAACCGGATCGAGGATGTCGCATACGATGACCATGGTCGATTGAGCGAAGAACGGGTCCATGTGCACCGTTTCGGTATCGGGCATCAGCACCATGTCGGACTCGTTAATGGCCTTCCAGCCGCCGATCGAGGAACCGTCGAACATGACGCCGTCGGCGAACATGTCTTCATCGACGCAGGATACGTCCATCGTTACGTGCTGCAGCTTGCCCTTGGGGTCGGTGAAGCGCAGGTCGACGAACTTTACGTCGTTTTCCTTGATCTGCTTCAGGATTTCGCTTGCACTCGCCATAAGATGCTTCCTCTGTTTTGTGATGACGTTACGTTATGTGCGATGAGGATTAGATGAGCTTTGCCGGCAGGCAAAGCTTGTCAGATGGCATCGATACCGGTTTCACCGGTGCGGATGCGAATAACCTCTTCGACGTTCGAAACAAAGATCTTTCCGTCGCCGATGCGCCCCGTCTGCGCGGCTTTGCGGATTGCGTCGATGACGGCCTCCGCGTTTTCGTCTGCGAGCACGACCTCAACCTTCACCTTCGGCAGGAAATCGACGACATATTCGGCGCCGCGGTAGAGCTCGGTATGGCCCTTCTGGCGACCGAAGCCTTTCGCTTCCGTGACAGTGATACCCTGCAGACCGACTTCCTGAAGGGCTTCCTTCACCTCGTCCAGCTTGAAAGGCTTAATGATCGCTTCGATCTTTTTCATGAGAAAATGTCTCTCCGCTTCTCCTGTTAAAGCAGGTACTGTCCCGCTCGCGGGATATGATGCAGATATCGTGCCAGTTTGAAATCCATCTCCGTCAAAAAATCCCGGATTTTTATCCGCGAAGCGTTGTTTGCCGGCGTTTGCATGTCGTTTTGATAAGAAACAAGGTGAGAGAAGTCGTTTTTTTCGCCAAAAAGTCCCAAAATGCGGAAAAATCCTGCTCGCCTCGATTTTACGATGGCTGTCTCGATTCGGTTTAAAAATAGGCAAATGCACAAAATATGGACTTCTATTTTCGCGAACATGCGGTTGTTTTTTAGGCGCTTTTTGAATTGAATGAGAGTATGAGCCAGCGCCTTTCCGATCTCCTTCTGACACCTGCTGAAATGGCGGCCGCCGATAGGGCTGCAGCGCAGTCTGGCATCGATTCCTATGGATTGATGGAAAAGGCGGGTGGCGCGGTAGCAGCCGCGGCGCTGCGCCTTTACCCGGGCGCCTCACGCTTTGCTGTTTTTTGCGGTCCTGGCAACAATGGCGGTGATGGCTATGTGGTCGCCCGGTTGCTGCAGGAGAGCGGAGCGCGCGTGGAGATATTCCATCTCGGCGATCCAGAGAAACTAAAGGGTGACGCGGCCCGTGCGAGGGCGGTCGTTACGTTGAAGGAAGGGGACATCGGCCAATATGATCCGCAGCAGGGCGATGTCGTCGTTGACGGTCTCTTCGGCGCCGGCCTCGCGCGTGACGTGCCGCCAGACGTGGCCGCTCTGATCCGTAAGGTGGACGAGGCAAGAATCCCCGTTATCGCCATCGACTTGCCTTCTGGCCTGGATGGGCACACCGGCATTGTACTTGGAGCTGCCTTCCGCGCTTCACATACCGTGACCTTCATGACTCGCAAGCCTGGCCATCTGCTGATGCCAGGCAGGGAACTTTGCGGTAGCCTTGAAGTCTTCGACATCGGCATTCCGGGCCGCATCATCAGAGCACAGGCGGAGGGCTTGGTCGCCGAGAACGGGCCTGCCGTCTGGCGCTCGGTCATGCCGGCGGAACAGATGGAAACCCACAAATATAAACGCGGCCACCTTGTCGTGTTTTCGGGAGAAGCGAGCAAGACGGGCGCAGCCCGTATGTCGGCCATGGCCGGCCTGAAGGCCGGGGCAGGGCTTGTGACCATTGCCGCGCCGACCGAGGCGCTCGCCGCCAATAGTGCGCATTTGACCGCGATCATGCTGTATGCCATCGAGGACGCGGCTGCATTGAAGGTCTGGCTTGAAGATGCACGACTTCAGACCTTTGTTCTCGGTCCAGGTTTCGGCATCGGAAAGAAGGCCCGCAAATTCGTGTCCCTGCTGAGCGACCGTCATTTGGTCCTCGACGCCGATGGCATCAGCTCTTTCAAGGATGATCCGCAGGCGCTGTTCGAACTGTTCAAGGGAGAACCACGCCTCGTGCTGACGCCCCATGACGGTGAATTCGCACGCCTCTTTCCCGATATTGCTGCCGACAATAGGGCAGGCAAAGTGGACAAGGCATTGGCCGCTGCCCGCCGCTCCAATGCCGCGATTATCTACAAGGGAGCCGATAGCGTCATCGCCTCACCGGACGGACGGGCACTTATCAACACCAACGCGCCGGTTTGGCTTGCAACCGCCGGCTCCGGCGATGTGCTGGCAGGCATTATCGGCGGTCTGCTCGCCCAGGGCCTGCCCACCTTTGAGGCCGCAGCCGCCGCCGTCTGGCTGCACGGCGAGGCAGGGCATCGCGCCGGCAAGGGCCTGACGGCCGAAGATCTCGCCGCGCGCGTGCTGCCCTTCTGAACGACTACCTGTCGATCAGCTTCTGCAACGCGATTGCCCCATGCGGCGCATTGACTTTGCCTTCGTGGATCATGAAGGCAAAAACATCGCGCGGCTCAGTCTTGACCTTCCTGTTCTTGTCAATCAGCGGCAGGTCATCAGGCACATTGCCTTCGGCCCAGCTCTCAAGGCGCTTCGCCCAATTCTTCAGCTCCGGTTCCGGATAACAGGTCGGAATATCGTCCGATCCTTTCTGTAGCCGCGTGTAGACGAAATCCGCCGTCACGTCGGCAATCATCGGATAGTCGAAATGCTCGGCGCAGACGGGAGCCACACCATATTTATCGAGCAATGCGATGAACTCCGGCACCTTGAATGAATCGTGCCGAACTTCCACGACATGGCGCAGCTTCAGCCCGTCCTGCTTTTCCGGCAGCAGCTTCAGGAAGGCTTCGAAATCATCGGGATCGAATTTCTTTGTCGGTGCGAATTGCCAGAGTAGGGGCCCCAGGTGAGCGCCGAGTTCACTGATGCCGGAGGAAAGGAATTTCTCCATTGATTCACCGGCCTCGGCAAGCACGCGCCTGTTCGTGGTAAAGCGCGTTGCCTTCAGGGAAAAGATAAAGCCATCGGGCACGTCCGCCGCCCACTTGGCGAAGACTGCGGGCTTCTGTGTGCTGTAATAGGTGCCGTTGACCTCGATGACTTTGAGCTGGCGGCTGGCATAGTTCAGCTCGTCCTTCTGCTTGAGATCGTCAGGAAAGAAATGGCCGCGCCACGGCTCGAAGGTCCAGCCGCCAATGCCGACGCGGATCGTGCCCGATTTGCTCATCTGTTCCTCCTTGCTTGCGATCGCTCAGATCGCGCCAACCTTCTTCGTCATATCGACAACGGTCCATCCTGGCCGATAGGGATTGGGCCGGCGACCCGTTTCCTGAAAACCGAAGGCGGAATAGAGAGCGATGTTCCGCTCCATCCGCGCATTGGTGTAAAGCCGCATTTCCGGCACGACCCATTCCCGCGCCTTGTCCTCCAGCCAGGTGAGCATCGCAACGCCATGTCCCGATCGCTGAAATTCAGGAGAGACGGCGATGCTGAACAGCATCACGTGATCGGTATGGCGCTCGACGATCGAAAGCCCGGCTACAGCGCCACCGGCATCCCGCAGCCAGACTTCGCCACGTTCGATCCGTGGCGCATAATCTTCCGTCACCGGGATTGGCGGATAGCCAAACAGGTCGGTATAAGGCTGATAGGCAGCGGTCGTCAGTGCCACGACCACAGGCAATTCCGCAATCGTGGCAAGCCGCATGATCATTCCGCCGCCGCGACCGTCTTCTTGACTGGCCGCCGCTCCAGCAATTCCTTGAGGAATTGGCCGGTATAGGAGCGCTTCTCTTTCACGATCGTCTCGGGTGTGCCGACAGCCACGATCTCTCCTCCGCCGTCCCCACCTTCCGGGCCGAAATCGAGGATCCAGTCGGCGGTCTTGATAACCTCGAGATTGTGCTCGATGACAACGACCGAATTGCCTTGGTTGACCAGCTCGTGCAGCATTTCCAGAAGCTTGGCAACGTCGTGGAAGTGCAGACCGGTTGTCGGCTCGTCGAGAATATAGAGCGTGCGACCGGTCGAGCGCTTCGACAGCTCCTTGGCAAGCTTGACGCGCTGCGCCTCGCCGCCCGAAAGCGTGTTGGCCTGCTGGCCGACCTTGATATAACCGAGGCCGACATCGAAGAGCGATTGCAGTTTGTCCCGCACCGCAGGAACCGCAGCGAAGAATTCCACGCCTTCTTCCACCGTCATGTCCAGCACGTCGGATATCGACTTGCCCTTGAAGGTCACGTCGAGCGTTTCTCGATTGTAGCGCTTGCCGTGGCAGACATCACAGGTGACGTAGACGTCGGGCAGAAAGTGCATCTCGATCTTGATGACGCCGTCGCCCTGGCAGGCTTCACAGCGGCCACCTTTGACGTTGAAAGAGAAGCGCCCGGGCTGGTAGCCGCGCGCCTTTGCTTCCGGAAGGCCGGCAAACCAGTCACGGATCGGCGTGAAGGCGCCGGTATAGGTGGCCGGGTTAGATCGCGGCGTGCGCCCGATCGGCGACTGGTCGATATCGATCACCTTGTCGATATGTTCGAAGCCGTCGATGCGGTCGTGATCGGCAGGGATCTCGCGTGCGCCCATGACGCGGCGCGCCGCCGACTTATAGAGCGTTTCGATCAGGAAGGTAGACTTGCCGCCGCCCGATACACCCGTCACAGCCGTGAAGACTCCGAGCGGGATGGCCGCCGTGACATTTTTCAGATTGTTGCCGCGCGCGCCGACGACCTTGATCTCCTTGCCCTTCTTCGGCTTGCGCCGTTCTTCAGGCAGCGCAACACCGAGTTCGCCCGACAGATATTTGCCGGTCAGCGACTTCGGATTGGCCATGATCTCCTGCGGCGTGCCATGAGCCACCACTTGGCCGCCATGCACACCGGCTGCCGGGCCGATGTCGACGACATCGTCGGCCGTCAGGATCGCGTCTTCGTCATGTTCGACGACAATGACCGTATTGCCGATGTCGCGCAGGTGCTTCAGCGTATCGAGCAGCCGGGCATTGTCGCGCTGATGCAGGCCGATCGATGGCTCGTCGAGCACATAGAGAACGCCGGTCAGGCCCGAGCCGATCTGTGAGGCAAGGCGGATACGCTGGCTCTCGCCGCCCGACAACGTGCCGGAATTGCGCGACAGGCTGAGATATTCGAGACCCACATCATTGAGGAACCGAAGGCGGTCGCGGATTTCCTTCAGGATACGTACGGCGATTTCGTTTTGCTTGGCGTTGAACGTCCCCGGCAGCCCTTCGAACCAGTCGCGTGCGACGCGGATCGACATTTGCGTAACTTCGCCGATATGCAGTTTGTTGATCTTGACCGCCAGCGCTTCCGGCTTCAGTCGGAAACCGTTGCAGGCCGGGCAGGGAGCGGCCGACATGAAACGCTCGATATCCTCGCGCGCCCAGGCGGAATCGGTTTCCTTCCAGCGTCGCTCGAGATTGGGCACGATGCCCTCGAAATTCTTGGAGGTCGTGTAGGAACGCGCGCCATCGGCATAATGGAATTCGATCTTCTCCTCGGTGCCGTTCAGGATGACATCTCTGGCCCTTTCCGAAAGATCGCTCCACCGGCTGCCGAGCTTGAAACCGAAATGTTTGCCGAGCGCTTCGAGCGTTTGGTTGTAATAGGGCGAAGTGGACTTGGCCCAAGGCGCAATGGCCCCGTCGCGCAGCGTCCGTTCCGGCTCCGGCACGATGAGATCAGGGTCGATCTTCTGCTGTGAGCCGAGGCCGTCGCAGGTCGGACAGGCGCCGAATGGGTTGTTGAACGAGAAGAGTCGCGGCTCGATCTCGGGAATGGTGAAGCCGGAGACCGGGCAGGCAAACTTTTCCGAAAACAGCACGCGCTCATGCGTCTCGTTGAGCGACTTGTTGGCCGAGCCGCCAGCCGCGGTTTCCTCTGAAGGAAGCGGCTTGTCGGCAAATTCCGCGACGGCAAGCCCATCGGCGAGCTTCAATGCCGTCTCGAAACTGTCGGCCAGGCGCGAGGCCATGTCGGGTCGCACGACGATACGGTCGATGACGACGTCGATATCGTGCTTATATTTCTTGTCGAGGACAGGCGCATCGGCGATCTCGTAGAACTGGCCGTCTACCTTGACGCGCTGGAAGCCCTTTTTCATGAGCTCCGCCAGTTCCTTCTTGTACTCGCCCTTACGGCCGCGGATCATCGGCGCAAGAATATAAAGACGCGTGCCTTCCTCGAAAGCGAGCACCCGGTCGACCATCTGGCTGACCGTCTGGCTTTCGATCGGTAAGCCCGTGGCAGGCGAATAGGGAACGCCGACGCGCGCAAAAAGCAGGCGCATATAGTCGTAAATTTCGGTAACGGTGCCGACCGTCGAGCGCGGGTTGCGCGAGGTCGTTTTCTGTTCGATCGAGATGGCTGGCGAAAGCCCGTCGATCTGGTCGACATCGGGCTTCTGCATCATTTCCAGGAATTGGCGCGCATAGGCCGAAAGGCTTTCGACATAGCGGCGTTGACCCTCGGCATAGATCGTGTCGAAGGCGAGGGAAGATTTGCCGGAACCGGAAAGACCGGTCATGACGATCAGCTTGTTGCGCGGCAGATCGAGGTCTATGCCCTTCAGATTATGCTCGCGCGCGCCGCGGATGGAGATCGTCTTCAGTTCGCTCATCGTCTCTGCTTCAAGTCGTTCGGGGAATAACAGCCCTTATTTAGTGATGCCAGCGGGCGAGTCGAGGCTGAATATCCGGTACGACAAAGGTTTTCGATTCTGTTGACAGGATCATAGTGAATAATTAGAACAAATAAAGAACAAAATTCCTTGTGGATTAAGACGACCTGGATACGCACCGCCGGTCCTCTATGGTTTAAGGTGCGCCGATGATTTTTAAACGCCGCCGGGCAGGGCGGCAGTAAGGTGAATGATATGGCTGGCAGTGTGAATAAGGTAATTCTGATCGGAAACGTTGGCGCCGATCCCGAAATCCGGCGCACGCAGGATGGCCGGCCGATCGCCAATCTCCGCATCGCGACCTCGGAAACCTGGCGTGACCGCAATTCCGGTGAGCGCCGCGAAAAGACCGAATGGCACACCGTCGTCGTCTTTAACGAAGGTCTCTGCAAGGTCGTCGAGCAGTATGTAAAGAAGGGCGCCAAGCTCTATATCGAAGGCGCGCTGCAGACCCGCAAGTGGCAGGACCAGAACGGCAACGACCGTTATTCGACGGAAATCGTGCTGCAGGGCTTCAATTCGACCCTCACCATGCTCGACGGTCGTGGCGAAGGCGGCGGTGCTGGCTCCGGCTTCGGCGGCGGTCGTGGTGGCGATGACTTCGGTGGCGGCTATGGTGACGATTACGGCTCTGGCCAGTCCTCCGGCGGCGGTCGCAGCGGCGGCGGCAATCGTGGCGGCAGCACCGGCGGCGGAGGCGGCAACTTCTCGCGCGATCTCGACGATGACATTCCGTTCTGATCGACGCTCTCAAGAAATGAACTTAGCGGCGCCCCTGGGCGCCGTTTTCAATGGGGCGTGGCGCTGATCAGATTGAGTGCTGATTTTGCCCCGTCCACGACGAACTGGGCCGCAAGTGCGGCAAGGATCACGCCCAGAAGGCGGGTGAGGATCGCCCGGCCGGTCACGCCGAGGAAGCGGTCGAGCCGGTCGGCGAGGAAGAGCACCATTAGTGTGATCAAGAGGCAGCCCGCGATGACGCCGATCAATTGCGCCCGCCCGACCGTGGAGGGCAGGGTCCCTCCGAGCAAGATCGTCGCCGAAATGGCTCCTGGCCCGGCAATCAGCGGCAGGGCTAGGGGGAATACGGCGATATTCTCGATATGATCCTTGGTGATCGCCACTTCCGTGGTCTTTTCCTTGCGGTCCTGGCGCCGCTCGAACACCATTTCGAAAGCGATCCAGAAGAGCAGCAATCCGCCCGCGAGCCGGAAGGCGCCGATCGAAATGCCGAGCACGCCGAGCACGCTGGAGCCGAATAGCGCGAAAACGGCAAGGATGATGAAGGCGATTGTGGTGCCGCGCAGCGCCACCTGCTTTCGCTCCGGGCGGCTCATGCCGACTGTGAGGCCGAGAAAGAGCGGGGCGAGCCCCGGTGGATCGATGGTGACGAGCAGCGTCGTGAACGCGTTGATTAATTGGTCGGCGCTTGCCATCGCTTGTCCAAAACCCCATATAGATGCTTGTTTTTGATGATTGTGATGTGCGGCTCTTCATTTGGCAAATACATGATCGTCGATTGCCTCCTGCCCATGGGCAAAAGCCTCGATTTGCCCTCTTTCGACCGCAAAAGCCTGTTCAAAACCCCTGGCCAAATTGGCGCGGGAACAGGCTTTCCGCTATAGATCTTCGAGTGATTCTAGAAGAGAACGTGAACCGTTTTGACTGAGCAAACACCCCCCGGCGGCGGGAAGCTCCCGCCAGGCATCGAGCCGATCTCCATTATGGAGGAAATGCAGCGGTCGTATCTCGATTACGCGATGAGCGTTATCGTGTCCCGCGCGCTTCCCGACGTGCGCGACGGCTTGAAGCCCGTGCATCGGCGCATCCTCTACGGCATGTCCGAGCTCGGCATCGACTGGAACAAGAAATACGTCAAATGCGCCCGCGTCACCGGGGACGTGATGGGTAAATACCATCCCCATGGCAACGCAGCGATTTACGATGCGCTCGCACGCATGGCGCAGGACTGGTCGCTCCGCCTGCCGCTCATCGACGGCCAGGGCAATTTCGGTTCTGTCGATGGCGACCCTCCGGCGGCCGAACGTTACACCGAATGCCGCCTGCAGAAGGCCGCCCATTCGCTGCTCGACGACCTCGACAAGGAAACGGTCGACTTCCGCGACAACTATGACGGCACGCTCTCCGAGCCGGTCGTGGTCCCAGCCAAGTTCCCGAACCTGCTGGTCAATGGTGCGGGCGGCATTGCCGTCGGCATGGCGACCAACATTCCGCCGCATAACCTTTCGGAAGTCATCGACGGCTGTATTGCGCTGATCAATGATCCGGCGATCGAGCTGCCGGAACTGATGCAGATCATTCCTGGGCCCGACTTCCCGACAGGAGCCAAGATTCTCGGCCGCTCCGGCATCCGTTCAGCCTACGAAACCGGCCGCGGTTCCGTCGTTATGCGCGGTGTCGCCACCATCGAGCCGATGCGTGGCGACCGTGAACAGATCATCATCACCGAAATCCCCTATCAGGTGAACAAGGCGACGATGATCGAGAAGATGGCCGAACTGGTGCGCGAAAAGCGCATCGAAGGCATCTCGGATCTGCGCGACGAGTCCGACCGCCAAGGCTACCGCGTTGTCGTTGAGCTGAAGCGCGACGCCAATGCCGACGTCATTCTGAACCAGCTCTATCGCTACACGCCGCTACAGACCTCCTTCGGCTGCAACATGGTGGCGCTAAACGGCGGCAAGCCGGAACAGTTGACGCTGCTCGACATGCTCCGCGCTTTCGTGTCCTTCCGCGAGGAAGTCGTTAGCCGGAGAACGAAATTCCTCCTCCGCAAGGCGCGCGAACGCGCCCACGTCTTGGTCGGTCTGGCAATTGCCGTTGCCAATATCGACGAAGTCATCCGCGTCATCCGCCAGGCGCCCGACCCGCAGTCGGCCCGTGAAGAACTGATGACCCGTCGCTGGCCGGCGGAGGATGTCGAAAGCCTGATCCGTCTTATCGACGATCCGCGCCACCGCATCAACGAAGACTTGACCTACAATCTCTCGGAAGAGCAGGCCCGCGCGATCCTCGAGTTGCGTCTCGCTCGTTTGACGGCCCTCGGCCGCGACGAAATCGGCGATGAACTCAATAAGATAGGCGAGGAAATCAAGGACTACCTCGATATCCTCTCGTCGCGTGTCCGCATCCAGACCATCGTCAAGGACGAGCTGATTGCCGTTCGCGACGAGTTCGGCACACCGCGCCGCACCGAGATCATCGACGGCGGTCTCGAAATGGACGATGAAGACCTCATCGCCCGCGAAGACATGGTCGTGACCGTCTCGCATCTCGGCTATATCAAGCGCGTGCCGTTGACGACCTATCGTGCGCAGCGCCGCGGTGGCAAGGGCCGCTCCGGCATGACCACGCGCGACGAAGATTTTGTAAGCCGGCTATTTGTGGTCAACACTCACACGCCTGTTCTGTTCTTCTCGTCACGCGGCATCGTCTATAAGGAAAAGGTCTGGCGCCTACCCATCGGCACGCCGACCTCGCGTGGCAAGGCGCTCATCAACATGCTGCCGCTCGAACCCGGCGAACGCATTACGACGATCCTACCGCTGCCCGAGGATGAGGACAGCTGGGATAATCTCGACGTCATGTTCTCGACGACGCGCGGCACGGTTCGCCGCAACAAGCTGTCGGATTTCGTCCAGGTGAATCGCAACGGCAAGATCGCCATGAAGCTGGACGAGGAGGGTGATGAAATCCTCTCCGTCGAGACTTGCACGGATCAGGACGACGTCCTTCTCACGACTGCACTCGGCCAGTGCATCCGCTTCCCGGTCGATGATGTCCGCGTCTTTGCCGGCCGCAACTCGATCGGTGTGCGCGGCATCAACCTCGGCGATGGCGATCGCATCATTTCGATGACGATCGTCGGCCATGTCGATGCCGAGCCGTGGGAGCGTGCTGCTTATCTCAAACGCTCGGCCGCCGAGCGTCGTGCGACGGGCGTGGACGAAGAGGATATCGCTCTGGTCGGTGAAGAAGTCACCGAAGGGGGACAGCTCTCCGACGAACGCTACGAAGAGCTGAAGGCACGCGAGCAGTTCGTGCTGACGGTCTCGGAAAAGGGCTTCGGCAAACGCTCGTCCTCTTACGATTTCCGCATCTCCGGCCGCGGGGGCAAGGGTATCCGCGCCACTGACACGTCGAAAACGGGCGAGATCGGCGAACTCGTCGCCGCCTTCCCTATCGACGACGGCGACCAGATCATGCTCGTCTCGGATGGCGGCCAGCTGATCCGCGTTCCGGTCGGCGGCATCCGTATCGCCAGCCGCGCTACCAAGGGTGTCACGATCTTCTCCACTGCCAAGGACGAGAAGGTTGTCTCCGTCGAGCGCATCAGCGAGCCGGAGGAAGAAGAGACAGCGGAAAACGGTGACGAAGCCGTAGTTTCCGATGGCGAAGCTCCTGTCTCGGGCGAAGCTGACGAAACCCCATCGACTGAATAATTCACCACATTCACTTCGCAAACCGGGCGGCCTCTGCCGCCCGGTTTTTTTATTGCACTATGAAGAGCTTGCCGGTTGATGTTGTGGGCAGGTGGACGAGGCGAGGGGTGCGGGCCGGCATTCGGCAGCGGCGGTGTTGCTGCGGGACGGCTTCTGGCAGAGCCGCAAAGCGATTCCGTTCGGCCCTCCCTGTAGAACTTCCCGCTGAAGATGACATGACCATTCTCGATGACGCGGCAGAGCTGACATCGACCCGGATCCCCTGCCGCTGCGAAAGAGCGGCCTCGCGCTGCGCCATGTCGTCGACATGAAAAAAGCCGGATGCAGAACATCCGGCTTGTATTTCTGTATTTCTACTTCCGGTTCAGGAGTCGTGCTTAAAAGACGCTATGCCTCTCCTTCAGCGACTTTCCTTCTTTGCTCTCACGGCGCAGCGCGGAAATCGTCGAGGTCACCGACACTATGAACATGATGCTGATGAGTGCTGTCAGGACTGTCAGGATCGTGAACATGGTGGCGTTCCTTTCTGGAGAGTTGCGTTCCTGCTCCTCAGTACTGGCCGAGAACGCTTACGGAGCGAGCCGAAGCATAGGGGCCATATACCTTGGAAACATTAATCTTCTGGCTGTCATAGAGAGCGATTGTGGCAGTCAGCATGCCCGTTACCATTACCATCCAAAGCACGTTAATCATGGCGATCTTGCCAGGCATGTTCATTCCCTTCCTGCCGCGCTTCCGCATTTCGTATGTGTCGATCAAGTGAACGCATCCGTCTTAAAATGGTTCCCGTCGGATGTTGACGGGGGGTTTACCAACCGTGTTCTGAAGCGACCTTGAATGCCTTGTTCATCTGCCGTTCAGAATTCAAATCGATTAGAACGCATGCCGCCAACCTGACGCATGATGGCCGCATGTTCGTTGATATCCCGTCGGACCCAAAGCTGGCGCCGATTAGCGACATAACCGTAGAAAAGTTCTGCAATCAGCGAGAAACTAACGGCCATTGCAATCAGGATAATCAGCATGATCAGGGTCTTTCCGGGAGCGACGCTGCCGGGACCGGCGGCGTTTGCGCTGATGGTCCGAGTAAAACAGATCGCATCTGAGCAGGCCTTGAACGCTCCGTTCATTCATCATTCAGCCGCCTCAGCGGCACGGCTAAATGACTTGCGGCAAAGAGGCTTCCATGACAAAAGGCGTGAAACAAACGGCCGGGCCAGATGACGACAGCTTTCTATCCGGGGTCCTTCGACCCGATCACCAATGGACACGTTGACGTACTGGTACAGGCGCTCAACGTTGCCGAGAAAGTGATTGTCGCGATCGGCATACACCCCGGGAAGGCACCATTATTTTCGTTCGACGAGAAGGCTGCGTTGATCCGTGCGTCGCTGGCGGAGGTGCTGCCGGAAAAGAGTGCACATATCGATGTCGTCTCGTTCGATAATCTCGTCGTCGATGCCGCCCGCCTGCATCATGCAAGTCTGCTGATCCGCGGCCTGCGTGACGGCACCGATCTCGATTATGAAATGCAGATGGCCGGCATGAACCGGCAGATGGCGCCCGATATCCAGACCATTTTTCTGCCGGCAGGCACGGCCTCGCGGCCCATTACCGCCACATTGGTGCGACAGATCGCAGCTATGGGCGGCGATGTCAGCGCCTTCGTGCCGACAGCCGTCTTGCAAGCACTGAAATCCAAGCGCAAAGCCTAGTCGGCAACGCCTCAACGGAGCACACATGAAACTCTTCCATCTTGCATTTGCCGGCGTGCTTTATCTCGTCTCCTTCGCAGGCGACGCCTTCGCGCAGGCCGCCGATCATTATGTCACTATCCAGTTGAAGAGCGGTCCGGTTGTCATTCAGTTGATGCCTGATGTGGCGCCGAAGCACGTGGCGCAGATCGAGGCGCTGGTGAAGAAGGGCGAATATGACAATGTCGCCTTCCACCGCGTCATCCCCGGCTTCATGGCCCAGACCGGCGATGTGAAGTATGGCAACATGGAAAAGAACTTCGATGCAAGCCTTGCCGGCACCGGCGGTTCCGACCTGCCCGATCTTCCGGCGGAATTCTCCAAGACGCCCTTCGTCCGCGGTACGGTTGGCATGGCGCGTGCGCAGGATCCGAACTCCGCCAATTCACAGTTCTTCATCATGTTCGCCGATGGCTCCTTCCTGAACGGTCAATACACGGTCGTCGGCAAGGTTGTTTCTGGCATGGAAAATGTCGACAAGATCAAGAAGGGCGAAGGCCAGAACGGCGAAGTCAGCAATCCCGACCGCATGATCAAGGTCACGCTGGGCAAGAAGTAAGTTCAAGACGAGAAGGAGAATGACAATGGCCGAGATCAAGGATCCGGAAAACACCATCATTCTGGAAACCACCAAGGGCAAAGTTGTCATCCAGCTTCTGCCGCAGGTCGCCCCAGAGCACGTCAAGCGCATCAAGGAACTCGCCCGCGAGAAGGCCTATGACGGCGTCGTTTTTCACCGCGTCATCGCCGATTTCATGGCGCAGACCGGCGACGTGGAGTTCGGCAAGAAGGGTGGCGAGAACTTCAACCCGGGCCGTGCCGGCATGGGTGGTTCTTCCAAGGACGACCTGAAGGCCGAATTTTCGGCAACGCCGCATGTCCGCGGCACCTGCTCGATGGCCCGTTCGCAGAACCCGAACTCGGCGAACTCCCAGTTCTTTATCTGCTTCACCGACGCTCCGTGGCTGAACAAGCAGTACTCGGTCTGGGGTCAGGTCATCGAAGGCATGGATAACGTGGACAAGATCAAGAAGGGTGAGCCCGTCTCCGATCCAGATTCGATCGTCTCGATGCGGGTTGCCGCCGACGTCTGATTGTGATTTCTGCTGGAACCCGCCCTTGCGCGCGAGCGCGGGGCGGGTTTCGCTTTGCCTGAAAGTACCTCAATGCGCGTAGACCTCTTCGATTTCGACTTGCCGGATGAACGCATTGCGCTGCGGCCCGCCGAGCCGCGCGACAGCGCGCGCCTGCTTGTCGTCGATCCAAACGGGCAGCCGGTTCTTTCCGATCATCATGTCTTCGACTTGCCGTCCTTCCTGCGGGCGGGCGATGCACTGGTCTTCAACGACACCAAGGTCATTCCGGCCCAGCTTGAGGGCATTCGCCATCGTGAAGGTGCCGGCGGTCAGCAGGTTTCGGCCACGCTTCACATGCGGATCAGCGCCAACAAGTGGAAAGCCTTCGCCAAGCCCGGCAAGCGCATCAAGGAAGGCGACCGTATCGCCTTCGGCCATGGCGGCGAAAGCTGCATGATCGGCTCGCTCGATGCGACCGTCGAGGAAAAGGGTGACGCCGGCGAAGTAACGCTCGCCTTCGATCTCTCCGGACCCGCGTTGGATGAGGCCATTGCCAGCGTCGGCCATATTCCGCTGCCGCCCTATATCGCCGCAAAGCGTCCGGAGGACGAACGCGACCGCGCCGATTACCAGACCATCTACGCGCGGGAGGAGGGCGCCGTCGCCGCCCCGACCGCCGGTCTGCACTTCACGCCCGGCCTTTTCGAGGCACTGGACAGGGCTGGCATCGAGCGGCATTTCGTGACGCTGCATGTCGGCGCCGGTACCTTCCTGCCAGTCAAGGCCGACGATACCGACGATCACAAGATGCATCTCGAAAGCGGCTATGTCAGCGCCGAGATCGCTGCGAAGCTGAATGCCGTCAAGGCAAGGGGTGGACGCGTCGTCTGCGTCGGCACGACCTCGCTGCGGCTGATCGAGAGCGCCGCCGAAGAGAGCGGCGAGATCAAGCCCTGGGCGGACGCGACAGGCATCTTCATCACGCCTGGTTACCGCTTCAAGGCGGTCGATATACTGATGACCAATTTCCACCTGCCGCGCTCGACTCTCTTCATGCTGGTCTCGGCCTTCGCCGGTTTCGAGACCATGCACGCGGCCTATACGCATGCGATTTCGACAGGCTACCGCTTCTATTCCTACGGCGACGCGAGCCTTCTTTTCCGGAAAGACCGATGACCACTGAGAATTTCCAGTTCACCCTGAAGAAGACCGATGGCGGCGCTCGCCTCGGTGAAGTTTCCATGCCGCGCGGCACCATCCGCACGCCGGCCTTCATGCCTGTCGGCACGGTCGGCACGGTCAAGGCCATGTATCTCGACCAAGTGCGCGAGACCGGCGCCGACATCATTCTTGGCAATACCTATCACCTGATGCTCCGCCCGACAGCCGAGCGTGTCGCCCGTCTCGGCGGCCTGCATAAGCTCATCCGCTGGGACCATCCGATCCTGACGGATTCCGGGGGCTTTCAGGTCATGTCTCTGTCAGGCCTGCGCAAGCTCGACGAGCAGGGCGTGACCTTCAAGTCGCATGTCGACGGCAGCCTGCATCACATGTCGCCGGAGCGCTCGATCGAGATCCAGGGGCTGCTTGGCTCCGATATCCAGATGCAGCTCGACGAATGCGTGGCATTGCCGGCTGAGCCCAAGGAAATCGAGCGCGCCATGGAGCTTTCGCTGCGCTGGGCCGAGCGTTGCAAGGTCGCGTTCGGCAACCAGCCGGGCAAGGCGATGTTCGGTATTGTCCAGGGTGGTGACGTGCCGGCCCTGCGTGTCCGTTCGGCCGAAGAACTGGCAAAGCTCGACCTCAAGGGCCACGCGGTCGGCGGTCTTGCAGTCGGCGAGCCGCAGGACGTCATGTTGAAGATGCTCGAAGAGACGCTTCCAGTCCTGCCCGGCGAAAAGCCGCGTTACCTCATGGGCGTCGGCACACCCGACGACATCCTGAAATCCGTTGCCCGTGGTATCGACATGTTCGACTGCGTCATGCCGACCCGCTCGGGCCGTCACGGTCTGGCCTTTACCCGCCGCGGCAAAGTCAATATCCGCAACGCCCGCCATGCGGAGGATATGCGCCCGCTCGACGAACAGTCGAACTGCCCGGCGACGCGCGACTATTCCCGCGCCTATCTCCACCATCTCGTCCGCGCCAACGAAGCGCTCGGCGGCATGCTGCTCTCCTGGCACAATCTGAACTATTATCAGGAACTGATGCAGGGTATCCGCAAGGCGATTGCCGAAGATCGCTTCGCCGATTTCATGGCGGAAACGATCGAGGAATGGGCGAAGGGCGATCTCGAACCCGTTTGATCAAATGCCCTTGCTGTCGGCATTCGGCACGATCTGCACGCCGTTGATCTTGAGGCTGCCGTCAGGCTGACGAGCGACCTGATAGATCGCCGTCCAGTCCTTGCCGTCGCGGCCGGAAATCAGCACTTCCTGATAGATCATGGCGCCGTCGTCGATCGATCTGCTGCGCCCGAAGGCATAGTTGCCGGGGTGATAGACCGGCTCGTAGCTTTTCTTCACCATCGCGAAGAAGACGTTTTTGTCTGGATACATGGCCTTGATGCCGGGCGCAGCAAACGAGTAGGCGGTGTCCGCGTCGTCCTTGAGGAATGCTCTGATCTGCTCCTCGATCATTGTCTGTGTTGCCTGCACGGGATCTTCGGCGCGGGCCGCCATGCCTGACATCAAGGATACAGCACACAGAACCAACACTGCGAAGAAGGTGCGCATAGGATCATCTCCGGCTATGTCAGCAGAAGTCTAGGCTATTTTGCGCGCAAGGAAAGAGCCCGATAAATCCAGGGCCTCAGGACAAGCGGCGGAAGAGGGCGCTGGCATTGACGCCGCCGAATCCGAAGCCGTTGGTGATAGCATATTCCATCGCCACCTTGCGGGCCACTTTGCCCACGAGCTGGATGCCCTCGGCTGCCGGATCGGCCGTCACCAGATTGCGTGTCGGCGGTGCAATCTGGTCGCGCAGCGCCAGGATGGTGAAGATGGCTTCGAGCCCGCCGGCAGCCCCCAGGAGATGGCCGGTCGCCGATTTCGTGGCGCTGACGGCAATACCGCCATCGCGGCCGAAGACCGTTCCGATTGCAGCGATTTCACCCTTGTCACCGACCGGTGTCGATGTCGCATGGGCATTGAGATGCTTGACCTCAGAGGCTGGAATTCTCGCCTGCCGCAGAGCCGCCTCCATCGCCCGGCGGGCGCCATCACCATCTTCCGGTCCGGCGGTCATGTGATAGGCATCGGCGGCCGTACCGTAGCCGACGAGCTCGGCAAGCGGTG
Source organism: Rhizobium sp. BK650 (assembly GCF_014195325.1). Taxonomy (GTDB): domain Bacteria; phylum Pseudomonadota; class Alphaproteobacteria; order Rhizobiales; family Rhizobiaceae; genus Rhizobium. The sequence goes on from NZ_JACIBK010000007.1 coordinate 341,119, forward strand.
TCGCGCCGCGTGCCAGGGCGTGTTCCAGTGTTTCGATGACGAGAACGCCCGCGCCTTCGCCCATCACGAAGCCGTCGCGTGCCGTATCGAAGGGGCGGGAGGCCAGTTCAGGCCTGTCGTTGAAGCCGGTCGAGAGTGCGCGGCCGCGGCAAAGCCACCGAGGCTCACCTTGTCTATGCAGGCTTCCGAACCGCCGCAGATCGCAACGTCAGCCTCGCCTGACCGGATCAGCCGGGCCGCATCGCCGATCGCCTGTACGCTTGCTGCACAGGCCGTCACCGGCGCGCCGAGCGGACCCTTGAAGCCGTAACGGATGCTCACCTGGCCGGCAGCGAGATTGACGAGGAAGGAAGGCACGGTGAAAGGTGAGAGCCGCCGCACGCCACGCGTCTCGGCCGTGCGCACGGCATCGGCGATCGCCGGAAAGCCACCGACGCCGGAGGCGATGATCGTCGCAGTCCGCTCTCGCGCGTCGACGCTGTCGGGCATCCAGCCGGCCTGGCGCACCGCTTCGTCTGTAGCCATCATCGCGAATTGGATGAATCGATCCATCTTCTTCTGGTCCTTGGCCGGAACGGCGCGATCGGGATCGAAACCCGCTTCGATGTCATCCTCGATGGAGGGAACGACCCCGCCGACCTTGGCGGCGAGATCGCCGACCACATTCTCTGGCAGCGCGCGCAGCCCGGAACCGCCTGCGACGAGCCGGTTCCATGCGGCCTCGACGCCAACGCCAAGCGGCGAGACAAGTCCCATTCCGGTGACAACAATGCGATCCATGGATGTGTCCTTTCTAAAGCAATTCCAGCAAAAGTGCGAAGCAGGTTTGCGTTCGGAACTGTGTAAAAACAAAGAGATAGAGCAACGGAAATGCTCCTAGGCGTCGATGCCGAGGTAGTAGGCGCGCATCCGGGCGATCCGTTCACGGTCGCCATCGTCAGCGGCTGGTCCCGGCAGCAGGCAGGTATTTTCGGGGTTCAGTTCTTCGCCGCTGGCCGCATCCACCAGCACGGCACGACGTTCCTCGCCGGAGGTGGCATTGCCGAGCAGGAAGGCAAGATCCTCTTGCGGAACGTGCCGGCGTCCCCAGGAAAACAGGGCCATCAGAACGGGAAAGAAATCGCGTCCCTTGTCGGTCAGCACATATTCGTAGCGGGCAGGGCGCTCATGATAGAGGCGCTTCTCGAACAGCCCCTCTTCGATCAGATGCGCGAGGCGCCGTGTCAGGATATTCGGCGCAACACCGAGGCTCTTCTGGAATTCATCGAAGCGCGTCAGTCCATGAAAGGCATCGCGAAGGATCATCATGCTCCACCAGTCGCCGACGCTATCGAGCGCGCGGGCGGCCGGGCATTTGAAATTGGCGAAGCTTGTTCGTTGCATGATGCAAGTCACTACAGAAGTCACTTGCATCATGCAAGTGACTAATTCATGTGTTATCCCGCTCGAAGATCCGCGCCAGAACAGCACCGGTTACAAGAACGCCGGCTGCTACGAAAATCGTATCGCCGGGCGTGCCGATATAGAGCGGTCCGACATTGGCAAAGAGCAGGAAGGCGACGAGGAAGTTGAACCATCCCCAGGCGACGTTGGTCACCGACGAGCTGAGCTTCGTGCCCTTCAGACGAACGAAAGGTGTGCGGAAGGGCCGGCCGCTGACACCGTTGACAAAATGCGGCACACCATTGGTCAGGAATGCAGCAGCGATAAAATGAACAACATAAGCGATCCAGGGCAATGGTCTCTCCGCTTGGCTGATGGGGCTGCCGATAATGTTGGGCTTGGCAGGCAGAGGGCAAGAAAAAGGGCTCCCGAAAGGAGCCCTACGCAGGTCCGCCGCTTTGAAAACATCAGGTTCCGATTTCAAAGGAACAGGAAGTCGTCGTGATGAAGCGTCGCCAGGTTGGAAAGCGTCGCAACCTGCACAGCCGCACCGCGTCCGCTTCCGTCCGCATCGTAGAAGAGCTTTCCGGTCGTCTGGTCGTAGATCAGTCTGTCGTCCGAATCCAAAGCCTTGGTGCCCAGCACGAAATTCGCGGCGGAAAAATTCGCTGGATCGATAGCGGTGAAAACCTGGTGGTTGAGCGCAATTTTGTCGCCGGCGCTTTCCGAAAAATCTTCGATCTTGTCGATGTTGTTGTAAGCATTGGGTTTACAGTCGAAGACGAAAGTGTCGGCTCCAGCCCCGCCATTCAGGATATCGTTGCCGTTGCCGCCGATCAGCTGGTCGTTCCCAGTGCCGCCCGACAGCACGTTGCCTCCACTGTTGCCGGTCAGCACATTGTTTTCACCATTGCCGATGGCATTGATCGCTGACGAGCCTGTGAGCGTCAGATTTTCGACTGTTCCGAGAGCATTCTCCAGATTGAAGGATATGGAGGCATTGACGGTGTCGTTGCCACCGCCGCCTGTTTCGTCGACGATATCGCCTGTCGAATCCACTTTGTACGTGTCGTTGCCGAGGCCGCCGATCATCCGGTCTTCACCTCTGCCGCCATCGAAGTTGTTGTCGCCGGAATTGCCTGTAAGAACGTTGTTCATGACGTTGCCGGTCGCATTGATATTATCGTTGCCCAACAGGGTGAGGTTCTCGACAGTTCCAGTCACGTGGTCCTTGTCCAGCAGGCTGAGCGAGACATAGGATTTGATGGTATCATTGCCAGAGCCGCCAGCTTCGATCACCACGTCATAGATGCTGTCGACGATATAGGTATCGTCACCGCCGCCGCCCTTCATGTTGTCTGCGCCCACGCCGCCATCCAGCACGTTGGCTCCGTAGTTGCCGACGAGAGTATTGGCGAGTTCATTGCCAGTCGCGTTGATGTTGGCGTTGCCCGTCAGCGTCAGGTTCTCGATGGCGCCGATCGCGTGCGCCGAATCCGCCAGGCTGAAGCTGATCGACGATAGGACGGTATCGGTTCCTCCGCCCCGGCTCTCATCGACGACGTCGAGAGGGGAGGTGATGGTGAAAGTGTCGTCACCGGTGCTGCCGTAGAAGTGGTGGGGGTCTGGCGCGATGGCTCCGCCTGTTGTTCCGGTTCCCCCTGCACCCGTCGCTCCCGCTATATTGATGATGATCGGATGGTCGATCACATCGACATTGAGGGAGGATATGTTGCTGAAGCTTTTTACCGGTTGGTCGCCCGTCAGCGGATCATAGACCTGAACCGTACCGAAGGCGCCGCCCAGACTGACATTGACATTCGTCGCTGACGCCTGGATCGCCGTGTCCGAAGTCTGGTTCCAGATATCCGGCTCGTTCCAGATGATGATCTGGTAGCTACCGTCCGATTTTTCCGTCAGGTAGCTGCGTGCCGTCGCCGGCAGCCCGCTAATCGAATAATTGAGTGCGCCCGGATTGAAGGTCGCCTGCGTCGCGCCGTCATCGGCGAGAATTTCTGTCAGATTGTGAATTGCCGTTGCGGCCGGCTTGGCAGAGTAATCCAGCCGGAACAGCCCGAAATGTTTTTCCTGGTCGGAGCCCTGTGGATCTGCATAAGCATCGAGAAGCTGGTAGATGAAGGTGTCCTTCGATCCGAGAAAGGCGCCGTCCATAAGTGTGTTGAGAAGCAGTTTTGCCTGCGTCGTCTCGTCGACGCCTTCCCATCCGCCGTTGGTATCGGCCGTCAGCGACGTGTGGTAGCCGGTCTCGGTGATCGTCAGCGGCTTGCCGGTGTCGGCGCTCATCTGATCGCTGGATTCGCGTTGCAGCCAGGAAAAGGGCTGATCGCCCTC
>NZ_JACIBK010000008.1 GCF_014195325.1 Rhizobium sp. BK650
TGTCGCAACACGATATGACAAGCTCATGCTCAACTTCGCCGCAACTTGCTACATCGCCGCCATCGTCATTTGGTGGACTTGATTGAGTCTGGAGCCTAAAGTCATGAAGCCGGCGGTCGAAGAGGCTGCCGGCGTTTTCTTTTCCACGCGATGTTAGGTGAGCGGCTAAAGCTGGCTCTATTTTCGGAAGCTCGATGGGGCATGGTGCTGCAATATCCGCGATGACGACCTCATAGCCGCTTTCGGTCCTCGGCTCACTCATGCTGGCAAATTCGTTGTATGTGCCGAGACGGCGGTCGGCATAGCCACGAAGACGACCTGAGCTCCGAGCTGCCAGGCGCGACAGTAAGTCATGAAGACCACTATGAGCCATCAGGAATGGATCGGATATGCGCCACGCTCCATTTTGGCTCGTAGAGGCAATGCCAATGAAATGGAGACCTTCGAACTCAAGGATGCGACAGGAGATATCCTCGCTCGGACAGGTCGAATGCATCTTTGCGTGACAGTATTTCAAACTGAAAGGTAGATTATGAGACCGCAGCGAAAGCCGTTCGTTGCCGAGATCAGGAAGACGAAGCACTTTCACCGCAAAACGGCTTCTGTTGAGGCCAATTGCCCGGGCATCAAGATGAAGACAAGGACGACAAACCGATAGTCAGCCTGACTATCCGGAGGGAGGGGGCGCGTGATGGTTAGGCGATATATCCTCACGAATATTTTCTGCTCGATGCCGCAAAGGCAGATGGTCCCGTGGTCAGTCATCGTCGCAGCAAGCTGATCGCTGACGTGGTTATCGACAAGAACGGCTGCCGCCATCGCTTCGTCGGCGTTGCTGCCAGGGATCGCGGCGGCAGGCTTGATGTCATGTCGCTCAAACGGGGCGAATGGATCGTTTCAGCTGATCTTGTCTAGGAAAGAGCGGCTTGAATGTAGAGCCTCTCAGGGCGTCGGTCGGCAGTGGCGGTGACGATGTCTGCATCCCAATGTTTCACGTGGAATCTTATCCAACAAAAAAGCCGGAAGGATATCGCCCTTCCGGCTTTTCATTATTTCCGCTCGAAGCCGATCAGGCAGCTTCAGTCGTATGGGCCTTGCGAACTTCGTCGTCCGTCAGGATGCCGCTAGCACGCAGCAGGGCAGCGAAGCGGCCGTTGGAGTGGCTGAGCTCGTCGAAGCTGCCATTTTCGACGATACGACCATTGTCGAGGAACAGCACCATATCGGCTTCGCGTACCGTCGAGAGACGGTGGGCGATGATGAAGGTGGTGCGGTTCTGACGCAGGTTGTCAATCGCAGCCTTGACGCGGGCTTCCGTCTCGACGTCGAGCGCGGAGGTCGCTTCGTCCAGCACCAGGATCGGCGCATCCTTGAGGATGGCGCGGGCAATCGCGATGCGCTGGCGCTCACCGCCGGAAAGCTTGTTGCCGCGCTCGCCGACATGCGTATCGTACTGCTCGTCGCGGTTTTCGATGAAGTCGGCAGCGGCAGCGGCTTCGGCGGCGCGGCGCATGTCTTCTTCCGAGGCATTCTCGCGGCCCAGGCGGATATTGTCGCTGATCGAGCGGTTCAACAGGCCTGCATCCTGGAAGACGGTGGCGATATAGCGGCGCAGCGATTTGCGCGTGACCTTGCTGATATCGGTGCCATCGACGAGAATTTGGCCACTCTGCGGATCGTAAACACGCTGCAGCAGGTTGACGAGCGTCGTCTTACCGGCGCCGGTCGGACCTACGATCGCGACCGTCTGGCCGGCCTTCACCTTGAAGGACACGTTGTGCAGGCCTTGCGAGCTGTTGGCGAAGCCGAAGGAGACGTTATTGAATTCGACATCACCTTTGACGTCCTTGATCTCGCCGTTACCGGCCGGCTCTTCGCGTTCACGCACGGAATCTTCCAGACCATAGAAGTCTTCCAGCTTTGAGCGGGCTTCGAAGATCTGCGTGGCGAACTGGCGCATTAGATCCAGGCGCGCGATCAACAGGTTGGCAAAGCCAATGAAGGCAATGACGTCACCGACACGCAATTCGCCGTTCTGGACCAACACGGTACCGATGACGAGCACCACCATCATGGCGATCGTCGAAGCCATGCGGTTCAGCGCGCTGGCGAGAGCCCACCAGTCGAGCACCGGATACTGCGCCTGCAGCAGGCGATCGGCAAAGGACTTCAGCGCGCGGGTCTCAGCTTCGATACGATTGTAGCTATGCAGCACCGAAACGTTGCTGATGGAATCGCTGACATGGCCGAAGACGGTATGGTAGTGGTTCTCGACCGAAGCCTGGCCATCCTTCGTGCGGCTCATGACCACCCGGCCGATAAGCCAGTATGCGATACCGAGCAGGATCAGGACACCGGAGAGACGGTAGTCCATCGAGATCGCGGTCGGTACGAGTAGGACAAGCGCAATTGCCGTCGAAAGATGGTTGCGCATAAATTCCAGCCACAGGCCGAACAGGGTTTCGCAAGCGCGCAGCAACGTATGCAGTGCGTTGGACGTACCCCGCTGGTGGTGCCAGGAAAGTGGCATTGAGATAATGCGACCGAAAGCCTCTGTCAGAAGCGTCGCGCGGCGGCCATGAGCCAGCCTGTCGGCTTCGCGCGCCACAAGGACGAAGGCAATGGTGTTGAAGACGGCAAAAGCCGCCCACATGATGAGGATCGGCTTGACCTCACCCTTGCCGGAAATCGCGTCGATGATACGGCCGAACAGGATCGGCTCGGCGATGGTGATGGCCGCCAATACGATGTTCGCGATAACGACGAGGGATACGCGGAGCTTATAAGCGCCGAGATAGCGCAGAGCCCTTGCATAGACCTTGAATAACGACACGTCGGGACCTCTTTTGCATCTGCGAAAAAACGGGATGGTGAGATGCTACGAAAATCTACCTGAACCGACGATTAACAGGATATTCAGGTTTGGAATCCGGCTTCGAAATTCTTGCGTCTGCGTGATCGTAAAGTGCGATAAGTGACCATAATTTCGAAATTGTTGCTTAGGTATACATCATGACAATTTGCGCTTGCATTCGCTGGAGCGTCTAGCGCACCATCTAATTTGCGAACTGCAATTTTAAGAAGGACCGTTCAGCGGCGGGTCGACAGACGTGTTCCGGCGGCGTCGTTTGTTCGGGCAAGGGGCATTTTTGTGCAAATTCATTCTTTAATTCAATTACTTGTAATTTTAGAGGAAAGTTCCGAAAGCCAACGTGTGGCCGATGAACTTGAACAAGTGATCCGCGGGAGGGGATTCGATTTCTACGGCCTGCTTCGCCATCCCAAGCGAATAGACAACCCATCAGGTGTGATTATGGCCAGCCGATGGCCCGAGGGATGGGCGCATGTTTATGCAGCCAAAAAATACGCACTCGTCGATCCGACGGTGCGGTATCTTGCACATGCACAACGGCCCTTCCGCTGGAGCGACGGGATGGCTGCTTTCAGGGAGGACCCGCATCACCGCCGCATGGAGCAGATGATGGTCGATGCCTACGGTTATGGGCTGGAAGACGGCTATATCTTCCCGATCTATGGGCGAAACGGCATCCTCGGCAGCCTGAGCGTCGGCGGCAAGCCGATTGAACTTTCACCTGCGGAGGTCTCGCTTTTCGAGGCGATCGCCCGCAAGGCCTTCTGGCGGCTGCTTGACATGCAGGGTGAAGCCGCGGTGCTGGAAACGGTGCCGATCAGCGACGCGCAGCTGACCCGGCGGGAGATGGAAATCCTGAACTATCTTGCCGAGGGCATGACTTCGATGGAGATCAGCAAGCATTTAAAAATCTCCAATCATACCGTCGACTGGTATATGAACGGGCTGCAGGACAAGCTGAAGGCAAAAAACCGGCAGCAGGTGGTGGCTCTTGCTTTTCGCTATGGGCTGATTACCTAGATTTTCAGAAATTCCGTCTCGGCGAAGCCGAGGAAATTGAACTTTCCGTAACAGCACGTTAAGAATTCTCTTCGCGGGTGCAGCATGCCCCGTTTTTCGTGCTTTGAGGAGAGTACATTGCCCATATCGAAGATACTTGTCGCCAACCGTTCCGAAATCGCCATTCGAGTCTTTCGCGCGGCAAACGAACTCGGCATAAAAACGGTCGCGATATGGGCAGAAGAAGACAAACTCGCCCTGCACCGCTTCAAGGCCGACGAGAGCTACCAGGTTGGCCGCGGCCCGCATCTTGCCCGCGACCTCGGGCCGATCGAGAGCTACCTCTCGATCGACGAAGTGATCCGAGTCGCTAAGCTTTCAGGCGCCGACGCCATTCATCCGGGCTACGGCCTGCTTTCGGAAAGCCCAGAATTCGTGGACGCCTGTAGTGCTGCAGGCATTACGTTTATCGGGCCAAAAGGCGACACGATGCGCCAGCTCGGCAACAAGGTCGCAGCGCGCAATCTCGCGATTTCCGTCGGCGTTCCGGTTGTGCCTGCCACCGAGCCGCTGCCTGACGATATGGCCGAAGTTGCCAAAATGGCGGCAGCAATCGGTTATCCCGTCATGTTGAAGGCCTCGTGGGGCGGCGGCGGGCGCGGCATGCGCGTCATCCGCTCCGAAGCCGATCTTGCCCGCGAAGTGACTGAGGCCAAGCGCGAAGCGATGGCCGCCTTCGGCAAGGACGAGGTCTATCTCGAAAAACTGGTTGAGCGCGCCCGCCATGTCGAAAGCCAGATTCTGGGCGATACGCATGGCAATGTCGTGCATCTCTTCGAGCGCGATTGCTCCATCCAGCGCCGTAACCAGAAGGTCGTCGAGCGCGCACCCGCGCCATATCTGACGGAGGCGCAGCGACAGGAACTCGCCGCCTATTCGCTGAAGATCGCCGAGGCGACCAATTATATTGGCGCCGGCACCGTCGAGTATTTGATGGATGCCGATACCGGCAAATTCTACTTCATCGAAGTCAATCCGCGCATCCAGGTCGAGCACACGGTCACCGAAGTCGTGACCGGCATCGATATCGTCAAGGCGCAGATCCACATTCTCGACGGCTTTGCCATTGGCACCGAAGAATCCGGCGTGCCGAAGCAGGCCGATATCCGCCTCAACGGCCATGCGCTTCAGTGCCGTATCACGACTGAGGATCCCGAGCATAATTTCATTCCCGATTACGGCCGCATCACCGCCTACCGCTCGGCATCGGGTTTCGGTATCCGCCTTGACGGCGGCACGTCCTATACCGGCGCGATCATCACCCGCTACTATGATCCGCTGCTGGTCAAAGTGACGGCCTGGGCGCCCAATCCACTCGAAGCCATTTCCCGCATGGACCGTGCATTGCGCGAATTCCGCATACGCGGTGTCGCCACCAACCTGACCTTCCTCGAAGCGATCATCACGCATCCGAAGTTCCAGGATAACAGCTACACGACGCGCTTCATCGACTCGACTCCGGAGCTTTTCCAGCAGGTCAAGCGCCAGGATCGCGCCACCAAGCTCTTGACCTATCTCGCCGACGTCACCGTCAACGGTCATCCCGAAGCGAAGGATCGTCCGCGCCCGTCAGAGGATGCGGCCAAACCGGTCGTACCCTATGCAAACGGTGGCAAGGTCCTCGACGGCACGAAGCAGCTTCTCGATCAGCTCGGGCCGAAGAAATTCGGCGAGTGGATGCGCGATCAGAAACAGGTGTTGCTGACCGACACGACGATGCGCGACGGCCATCAGTCGCTGCTCGCCACCCGCATGCGCACCTATGATATTGCTAAAATCGCCAGCACCTATGCGCATGCGCTGCCGAACCTGCTCTCGCTGGAATGCTGGGGGGGCGCGACGTTCGACGTTTCCATGCGCTTCCTGACGGAGGATCCGTGGGAGCGTCTGGCGCTGATCCGCGAAGCGGCTCCCAACCTGTTGCTGCAGATGCTGCTGCGTGGAGCAAACGGCGTCGGCTACAAAAACTACCCCGACAATGTCGTCAAATATTTCGTCCGTCAGGCTGCCAAGGGCGGCATCGATCTCTTCCGCGTCTTCGACTGCCTGAACTGGGTGGAAAACATGCGCGTGTCGATGGATGCCGTGGCCGAGGAGAATAAGCTCTGTGAGGCGGCGATTTGCTATACAGGCGATATCCTCAATTCGGCCCGTCCGAAATATGACCTGAAATATTATACCGACCTTGCCGTCGAGCTCGAAAAGGCCGGCGCGCATATCATTGCGCTGAAGGACATGGCGGGCCTCCTGAAGCCGGCTGCCGCCAAGGTGCTGTTCAAGGCTCTGCGCGAAGCGACCAGCCTGCCGATCCATTTCCACACGCATGATACGTCGGGCATTGCCGCCGCCACGGTTCTTGCTGCTGTCGATGCCGGCGTCGATGCCGTCGATGCGGCGATGGACGCCCTTTCCGGCAATACGTCGCAGCCGTGCCTCGGCTCGATCGTCGAGGCGCTGCGCGGCTCTGAGCGCGATCCGGGTCTCGATCCGGAATGGATCCGCCGCATCTCCTTCTATTGGGAAGCGGTTCGCAATCAGTATGCGGCTTTTGAGAGCGACCTCAAGGGCCCGGCTTCGGAAGTCTACCTGCATGAAATGCCTGGAGGGCAGTTCACCAATCTCAAGGAACAGGCGCGCTCGCTGGGACTGGAGACCCGCTGGCACCAGGTCGCCCAGGCCTATGCCGATGCCAACCAGATGTTTGGCGACATCGTCAAGGTGACGCCGTCTTCCAAGGTCGTCGGCGACATGGCGCTGATGATGGTCAGCCAAGACCTGACGGTTGCCGATGTCGTCAGCCCGGATAGGGAGGTCTCCTTCCCGGAATCTGTGGTTTCGATGCTGAAGGGGGATCTCGGCCAGCCTCCGTCGGGGTGGCCGGAAGCGTTGCAGAAGAAGGCGCTGAAGGGCGAGCAGCCCTATACGGTCCGCCCCGGCTCACTGCTTGATGATGCCGATCTCGATGCGGAGCGCAAGGCGATAGAGACCAAACTTGAGCGCGAGGTCAGCGACTTCGAGTTCGCCTCCTATCTCATGTATCCAAAGGTCTTCACCGATTTCGCGCTGGCCTCGGACACTTATGGTCCTGTGTCTGTTCTGCCGACGCCTGCCTACTTCTATGGTCTCGCCGATGGCGAAGAGTTGTTTGCCGATATCGAGAAGGGCAAGACGCTCGTCATCGTCAACCAGGCGATGAGCGGCACCGACAGTCAGGGCATGGTTACGGTCTTCTTCGAGCTCAACGGCCAACCGCGCCGCATCAAGGTGCCGGATCGGGCACACGGCGCTTCGGGGGCTGCGGCCCGCCGGAAGGCGGAAGCCGGCAACGCCGTCCATGTCGGCGCACCAATGCCGGGTGTCATCTCGCGTGTCTTCGTCGTCCCGGGACAGGTGGTCAATGCCGGGGACGTGCTCGTTTCCATCGAAGCGATGAAGATGGAAACGGCGCTACATGCGGAGAAGGATGGCACGATTTCGGAAGTGCTGGTCAAGGCCGGCGACCAGATCGATGCCAAGGATCTGCTCGTCGTCTATGCCGGTTGAGGAGAAGGCGACGTTTATCTCCGGCATCACCCGATCGTGTTTAGTCGGGCTGTTAAAAAGCTGGTTTTTTTAAGAGTTGGCAGCCTCCCCGCCTTGTCGGGCGAGGAGGCTTTCCCGTAGACTTCGGCTCCCTCATCGCCCTCCCCAAGACCAATCAGGGATCATCTCATGAGCAAGTTGAAGATTGCCGTCATCGTCGGCAGCACGCGTATTGGCCGTTTTGCCGAACATCCGGCCAAGTGGATCGCCGAACTCGTCGGCCAGCGTTCCGATCTCGAAGTCGAAGTTCTCGATCTTCTCGACTATCCGATGCATTTCTTCGGCGAAGAGCGCGCCACCACGGCGGAAAGCGAAACCGCCGAGCGCTGGAAGAAGAAGCTGCGCGAATTCGACGGCTTCATCTTCACTGTCGCCGAATATAACCATGCTCCGACGGCTGTTTTGAAGAACGCGATCGATCTCGGGGAATTCATCCATAAGCCGGTTAGCTTTGTCGGTTACGGCGGCGTCGGTGGCGCACGTGCGGTTGAGCATCTTCGTCTGATCTTCGTCGAAATGAGCGCGGCGTCCGTCAAGACGGCCGTTCATATCTCGTTCGGTGAATATCTTTCTGTCCTCAAGGAAGGCAAGAGCCTCGGCGACTACGCGCATCTGAACGAAGCTGCCAAGAACCTGCTCGATCAGCTGACCTGGTGGGCCAATGCGCTGAAGGCAGCGCGTGCCGTCGTCACGGCCGCCTGATCGGAATTTCTGTATGCCGGGATGTCCGCATCCCGGCATCGCCTCAAATATCGTAAGTATGTGCGGCGTTGATGGTCGAGATGAAGCGCTTGGTGCGCTCCTTTTCCGGCGTATTGAAGATCGCTCTGGCGCTGCCGGTTTCCACCACGCTGCCGGCTTCCAGAAAAACCACGTCATTGGCAATTTTGGAGGCGAGGCGAAGATCGTGGGTCGCCATGACCATGGTCGTGCCCTCGCGGGCAAGCTGGCCCAGCACGTCTACCACTTCAGCTGACAGTTCCGGATCAAGCGCAGACGTCGGCTCGTCGCAGAGCAATACGCGCGGCGAAGGCGCAAGAGCGCGGGCGATTGCCACGCGCTGCTGCTGACCACCTGAAAGTGTCGAAGGCCATGCATCGGTCTTGTGCGCCATTCCGACTTTGGTCAGCAGTTCCATGGCGCGCTCACGGGCCTTTTCCTTCGGCCATTTCAGAACCGTGACCAAGCCTTCCATGACGTTTTCGATCGCCGTCTGATGCGGGAAAAGCTGGAAGTTCTGGAAGACCATGCCGGTCTGGCGGCGGATTTTCTGGATCGCTTGCCAGCCGACGCGCTTGCCGGGCGCGAAGGAGAGCGTCTCTTCGCCGAGGCGGATAGCGCCGGCTGTCGGGATCTCCAAAAGATTGATGCACCGGAGCAGTGTGCTCTTGCCGCCGCCGGACGGGCCGACGAGGGCAGTGACACTGCCTTCCGGAATGCGGATGCTGATGTCCTTCAGGATGACGGCGTCGCCGAAGCGCTTTTCAATGTTGGAAAGCTCGATCATGCATTTGCCTCCAGCATGCCGCCATAACGCGCGAAGCGGCGCTCCAGGCGCACCTGCAGCTGCGAGAGAATGGAGCTCAGGACGAGATAGATGAGGGCCGCTTCGATATACAGGATCAGCGGCTCATAGGTGGTGGCGACGATGCGCTGCGCGGCCTGGAAGAGCTCAGGCACTGTGATGGCGGCTGCAAGCGAAGTGTCCTTGACCAGCGAGATGAAGGTGTTCGACAGCGGCGGCACGGCGACGCGAGCGGCCTGCGGCAGAATAGTGCGGCTCATGGCTTGGCGCCAGCTCATGCCGATCGAATAGGCCGCTTCCCATTGGCCCTTCGGTACCGAAGAGATGACGGCGCGAATGATCTCAGAACTGTAGGCACCGATATTCAGCGTGAAGCCGATCAAGGCGGCCGGAAAGGCGTCGAGCAGAATGCCGATGCTCGGCAAGCCATAGAAGATGACGAAGAGCTGGACGAGCAGTGGCGTGCCGCGGATGACCCAGACATAGAAGCGGGCACTGGCTGCGACGGGCGCCGGACCGAAGAGGCGGGCAATCGCGGTGATCAAACCTAGGATCAGACCGAAAGCGAAGGAAAGCAATGTCAAGGGGATAGTGAAGATCAGCCCCGCCCAGAGGAGCGAGGGGAGCGATTCCGCCATCAGTTGGAGCCAGTGCGGCAAGGGCTTGTCCTCAAGAAAAGAGGCGTCCGGCGAGGGTCGCCGGACGCTTTCTCATGCAGCTATAAAGGATATGGCTGCGGCGCGAAACCGCCGGATTCGGGGCCTACTTCGAAACGTCCTGACCGAAATACTTGTCGGCAATCTTCTTGTAGGTGCCGTCGGCCTTGATCTCGGCGAGCGCCTTGTTGATCGCTGCGAGCAGTTCCGGTTCGCCCTTGCGGATGATGATGCCGGAGTAATCGGCATTTTCCTGCTGGGCGACGATCTTCACCGGTGCGTCCGGCTTGTGCTTCTTGAAGTCGAGGAAGGAAAGGCTGTCGTTGATCGTAGCGTCTGCGCGCTTCGTCAGCACGAGCTGGATCGACTGGTCGAAGCCGTCAGTGCCGACGAGTTCAGCGCCGGCTTCCGTAGCGATCTTGCCGAAGTTGCTGGTCAACGACTGAGCGGACTTTTTGCCCTTGAGATCGGTGAAGGACTTGATGCTGTCGTCTCCGTCGCGGACGATCAGAACAGCCTTGGAGGCGATATAGGGTTCGGAGAAGTCGTACTTCTGCTTGCGCGCATCAGTGATGCCGACCTGATTGATGACAGTATCGTAGCGGTTGGCGTCGAGGCCGGCAATCAGGCCGTCCCACTTGCCTTCGACGAACTGAGCCTTCACGCCGAGCTTGGCGGCGACGGCTTCACCGATCTCGACGTCGAAGCCGACGAGCTTGCCGCTCTCGTCATGATAGGTGAACGGCGCGTAGGTGCCTTCCGTGCCGATCTTGAAGACACCTGCAGACTTGATGGCGTTAAGGTTTTCGCCGGCATGGGCGGGCAGAAGGGCTGCAGCCTGAATGAGTGCAGCGGCGGCCACGGTTTTCAACCAGTTCATTGTTCTTTCCATCCTTGGGAAGAGTGTGCTCGGATGAGCGATACATCGCAGAAAATTGCGGCAACGGGAGCGTAGAAAACTGCAAATAAAAGCGGCAACTGCGAATATTTTTCTCAAGCCGCCGTTCCAGCCATGAATCCGGTTGAAACCGGTATCAGGCCGCGGCGCGACGGCGCAGTCTTTCGCTGGCGATGATGATGAAGCCGGCCCCAAGGATCATGACGGCGCCGACGACAACATTAGGCGTCGGGATGTCGGCCCAGATCAGATAGCCGAGGACGAAGGCCCAGACGAGCGATGTATATTCGAAAGGTGCAAGCACCGAGACCGGCGCCTGACGCATGCCTTCAAAAAGCGCAAACTGAGCACAGCCAGCGACGACACCGGTGCCGACGAGCAGGCCGAATTGCGTCAAGGTTGGAGTGTGCCAGCTATAAATGACGGCGATGCCCGTCATGACGAGGAAGAAGACGTTGGAGACGGCAAGCTGAATGATGGTCTTCTCATGCAGCGAGGTCTTGCGCAGCAGCACCATGGCGGAGGCCCAGAGCACGGCTGCCTGCAGCGCCAGGTAGACCGACCAGGAGATCGTCAGTCCGACGGGATTGCAGGCGATGAGCACACCGATGAAGCCGATGCCGACGGCGAGCCAGCGTGCGGGAGTGACTTCTTCCCGGAGGATGAACCAGGCAAGCACAGTGCCGACGACAGGGGCGGCGTAATAGAGCGTGGTCACTTCGGCGAGCTGCAGGTGGCTTGCGGCGGTATAATAGGAAAGCCAGGCGCAGAGCAGAAGGATGCTCCGGGCGATCATTGGCTTGATGATCGGCGAAGTGAGCGTCTCATGGACGAGTTTGCCGCGACCATAAGCGAGGCAGCCGCCGAGGATAGTGAGGCTGCGGAAAAACAGGATCTGCCAGACGGGGATCGCCGACGTCAAAACCTTGACGATGGCGTCATGAAAGGTGAACGCCATATAGGCTGATGTCGTGAGCACGATGCCCAAGCTGACGGAGTTTTTCACGGGAATGCACCAGAGGCGGGATATGCCAACAGGAATAGAGAATGCCTGATCGATATTCGTGCCCTCACAACCGGTCAATAGGCGAGATTTTGGCCCTGGCAGTAGAGCTTTGTCTCAAAGCGTCAGAAAACGTGCAATCGTGCACATTGCCTGCACGATCATCAGCGTTTATACCTGATTTGAGATTCTGAAAGATTAATTCGGTATAAACATGCAAGATTTCCTGCTGCGTGAACGTCAGACCGTCATTTCCGAGCGGCTCAAGACGCATGGCCGCGTCCTGGCCGCGGAACTGGCAATGGAATTCGGGGTCTCGGAAGACACGGTGCGGCGTGACTTGCGCGAGATGGCCGCAGCGGGCCTTTGCGAGCGTGTCTATGGCGGGGCGTTGCCCGTTTCGCCGGCGCGCGGGAGCCTGAGCCAGCGGATGGGCTTTGCCGCTGACCGAAAGCAGGCTCTGGCACGCGCGGCGGCGCGCGAAATCGCCGCCGGCGCGACGGTTTTCTTCGATGCAGGCAGCACCAATCTGGCCATTGCAAATGCCTTGCCGGCTGATCTCGCGCTAACAGCCGCGACCAATGCGCCGGCGATTGCTGCGGCGCTGATCGAAAAACCCGAAGTCAACGTCATCCTGATCGGCGGTCTGGTCGATCGCCAGACTGGCGGCTCGCTCGGTGCGAAGGCTCTGCGCGATATGGAGCAGCTCTCGCCCGACCTCTGCATTCTCGGCGCCTGCGGTGTCGATCTCGAGGCGGGGCTGACGACCTTCGGTTTTGAGGATGCGGAGTTCAAGCGGTTCGCCACATCCAGGAGCAAGCGGATCATGGTGGCGGCCACATCGGAGAAATTCGGTACAGCCGCGCCACATAGCGTTTTGCCGGTCGCGCATTGCGAATGTCTTGTCGTGGAGCACAACGCGGACGTTGCAATGCTCGGGGAATACCGTGCACGCGGGTGCCGGACGATCATTGCGGACAAGACGGCCTGAAGCCGCTCCGCCTGTTATGGGGATCAGGTAGGCAAGCCTGATTGAGAGGAAAGACAAGGAAATGGACACGAATGTGAATGTGGCTCGGGGAGCACGGAGCGGTTTCATCACCAGAAGCAGGGCAGCGGTCTCGCTGCTCTTTCTCATGAACGGTTTCGTCGTCGGCTGCTGGGCTCCGAAGATTCCCGACTTTGCCGAGCGGCTGGCGCTGACCAAGTTCGAGCTCGGGCTGATGATCCTCGTCTTCGGGGTCGGTTCGCTCGTCATGATGCCGGTTATCGGCACGCAGATCGCCAAGCATGGCTCACGCGTTGTCGTGCGGGCGCTCGCCGTCTGTTTGCTGCCAATGCTTCTGGTGCTGACCCTTGCTCCCAATGTCATCACAGGGGCCATCTCGCTCTTTCTGTTCGGCGGCTTCATCGGCGCGATGGACGTGGCAATGAACGCCAATGCCGTGGCGGTGGAAAAATCCATGCGCCGCGCGATCATGTCATCCTGCCATGCTTTCTGGAGCCTTGGCGGGTTGATCGGCTCTGGCCTTGGCGGCCTGGCGATCTCGAAGCTCGGCATTCTCGGCCATGCGGAACTGGCAACCGTGCTGGCCGCCATCTTCCTTGCCGCTGCCTGGCCGATGGTACTGGCCGATCCGCCGCATCCCGATACCAAGAAGGAGAAGACGAAGCTGCCGATGGTGCCGCTGCCATGGTTGCTCGGTTTGATGGCGCTGTTGTGCATGGTGCCGGAGGGTGCGATTCTCGACTGGGGTGCGCTTTACCTCAGGCAGGAAATGGGCGCATCGGTCGCTCTCTCGGGCCTCGGCTTTGCTGCCTTCTCGGCGGCGATGGCGACCATGCGCTTTGCCGGCGATCTCGTCCGCGATCGTCTCGGTGGGGTCAAGACGCTGCGCATCTGCACGCTGTTTGCCATCGTGGGTTTGCTGCTTACAAGCCTTGCGCCGGATGCCGAAATCGCTGTCCTCGGCTTCGCGCTATGCGGTATCGGTATTTCAAACATGGTGCCGATCGCTTTTTCGGCGGCGGGCAATATCCCCGGCCTGAAGCCCGGCATCGGCATTTCCGTCGTCACGAGCATCGGCTATTCCGGCATGCTGGTTGCGCCATCTGTCATCGGCTTTGTAGCCGAGCATGTCGGCTTTGCAGTCGTCTTCATGGCGTTGCCGGTGCTGCTACTCGTGGTCCTCGCATTCTCCAGGCTTGCACAATATGCCGATGGAGTCTCGGGAGCTGGTCACTGAGCCGCTTCCAAACAAAAGTGATATACGGGGCGGTTGACAAGCCTGCGGGCTTGATCCACCTGAAAGGCTCTGTTTTCCGGGTGTAAGAGCTCTTCATGTCTGCTTTCGATTTCGATCCGAAACCGCGCCGCGCTTCCGTTGCTGTCGATGTCGGCGGCGTCAT
The DNA here is from genome assembly GCF_014195325.1 of Rhizobium sp. BK650. GTDB lineage: Bacteria > Pseudomonadota > Alphaproteobacteria > Rhizobiales > Rhizobiaceae > Rhizobium. The sequence goes on from NZ_JACIBK010000008.1 coordinate 14,005, forward strand.
CGTCGGTGGTGGCGCGCCGGTCGTCGTGCAATCCATGACCAACACCGATACGGCGGACGTGGATTCCACCGTCGCCCAGGTTGCAGCACTCCATCGCGCCGGTTCCGAGCTTGTCCGCATTACCGTCGACCGCGACGAGAGCGCGGCTGCGGTGCCTAAGATCCGCGAGCGCCTGCTGCGGCTCGGCATGGACGTGCCTCTGATCGGCGATTTCCATTATATCGGCCACAAGCTGCTCGCCGATCACCCGGCCTGTGCCGAGGCTCTCGCCAAGTACCGCATCAATCCGGGCAATGTTGGCTTTAAGGATAAGAAGGACAAGCAGTTCGCCGAAATCATAGAGATGGCGATCCGCTACGACAAGCCGGTTCGCATCGGCGTCAATTGGGGTTCGCTCGACCAGGAACTGCTGACGCAGCTGATGGACAAAAACCAGGCCGAGGGCTCGCCGCTTTCGGCCCGACAGGTGACGCGCGAGGCGATCGTGCAGTCGGCCCTGCTGTCGGCACAGCTCGCCGAAGAGATCGGCCTGCCGCGCAACCGCATCATCCTGTCGGCCAAGGTCAGCCAGGTTCAGGATCTGGTTGCCGTCAATTCGATGCTCGCCGAACGTTCCAACCACGCGCTGCATCTCGGCCTGACCGAAGCCGGGATGGGCACGAAGGGCATCGTCGCCTCCTCCGCCGCCATGGGCTATGTGCTGCAGAACGGCATCGGCGATACGATCCGCATTTCGCTGACACCGGAGCCGGGCGGCGACCGTACCCGTGAGGTGCAGGTAGCGCAGGAGCTGCTGCAGGTCATGGGCTTCCGTCAGTTCATACCCGTCGTTGCGGCCTGTCCCGGCTGCGGCCGCACGACCTCGACAGTGTTTCAGGAACTTGCGCAGAGCATCCAGAACGACATCCGCAAGAACATGCCGGTCTGGCGTGAAAAATATCCAGGCGTGGAAGCGCTCAACGTCGCGGTCATGGGCTGCATCGTCAACGGACCGGGCGAGAGCAAGCATGCCGATATCGGCATTTCCCTCCCCGGCACCGGCGAGACGCCGGCTGCTCCCGTCTTCATCGACGGTAAGAAGGCTTTGACGCTGCGCGGCCCGAATATCGCATCGGATTTCGAGGCGCTCGTCATAGACTATATCGAGAAGCGTTTTGGCCAGAAGACAGCGGCGGAGTGATCATCCAGCTTTTCGATGATTGATACGGTGGGCTGGAAGCGCCGCCCTTCGGCTATGTCAGCTCTTGCGCTCTGCGACGAAGCGGGCCGCGGCTTTCAGCACCGCAGCGCCCTCGCCATAGGGCCCAAGCAGGTCTTCCGCGTCTTCGACATGCTGGCGCAGTTGTTTCTCCGCCCAATCCATCCCGTGAAGCGCTACGAGCGTTCCCTTGCCGCGGGCGGTGTCCTTGCCGGTCGCCTTGCCCATCGTCTCGATATCGGAGGTCAAGTCGAGGATATCGTCGGCAAGCTGAAAGGCGAGGCCGATCTTCTCGCCGAAGCGTCGAAAGCGCTGCCGGTCTTGCGAGGAAGCACCCGCGATGATGGCGCCGGCCTCGCAAGCGAAGCGAATGAGGGCGCCGGTTTTCATTGCCTGCAGCCGGATGATGCCGGCCTCATCCGGCGCCTGTTTCTCCGCCGCGAGATCGAGCGCTTGGCCGCCCGCCATGCCGCCGAGGCCCGCGGCCCGGGCAAGTGCCAGAACGAGTTCTGTCTTGCTGCGGTCAGGCAGATCGGTTTCCGGAGCGGCGATGATATCGAAGGCATAGGTCAGCAGGCTGTCGCCGGCCAGAATGGCGGTCGCCTCGTCGAATTTGATGTGTACGGTCGGCTTGCCGCGGCGCAGGTCGTCATCATCCATAGCGGGCAGATCGTCGTGAACGAGCGAATAGCAGTGGATACATTCAAGCGCCGCACCGACGCGCAAAGCCGCCTGCCGGTTGCCGCCGAGAAGCGTGGCAACCTCTACGACTAGGAACGGGCGCAGACGCTTGCCGCCATTGAGGACGGCGTAGTGCATGGCGTTGCGCAAGAGGTCGGGGCGGGCGATCTCGTCGGACAGAACGGCGGGAGAGAGCAGCACATCGAGCAGCGCCTCGATCTCGGCGGCACCGCTTTTCAACCGTGTCTCGAATGTTTCCCGTTTCGCGTCCATGCGCGCTCTTTGGCACGGGGGAACCGCTGCTGGCAACGGAATTGTCGATCACAGTGCCGAGATTTCCGCTGCAGTCTGGCAATACGGGTTATCAGGCGGTATGACAGCGAAGAGGGCGAAAACGGACTGGGACATTGAATATAGCGCCGGAGACAGTGGATATAGCGTCGGAGACAGTGGAGAGCGCCGAGGCGCCGGCTCGCCGGCGCTGGTTTGGAGACCGCCGGGTGCTGAAGCGCATTGTTCTTGCCGTGCTGGTCCTGCTGCTTTTGCCTTATGTCCTGATCTTCCTCTATCTACTGCCCTTTATTCATCCGCTTTCGACGCTGATGTTGCGCGACCTTGTGCTTCTGCGCGGCTATGACCGGCGGTGGGTGTCGATCGACGACATCGCGCCCGTTCTGGTGCAGTCGGTGATGATGTCGGAAGACGGACAATATTGTTTCCACGGCGGCGTCGACTGGGACGAAATGCGCATGCTCATCGAAGGCACGCTCAAGGGCCAGGAGACGCGCGGCGGCAGCACGATCCCGATGCAGACGGCGAAGAACCTCTTCCTCTGGAACAGCCGCTCCTTCATCCGCAAGGGATTGGAACTGCCACTGGCGGTCGGCTCCGATTTCGTCTGGTCCAAGCGGCGGCTGATGGAGATCTATCTCAATATCGCCGAATGGGGGCCGGGCATCTACGGTATCGAGGCAGCGGCACAGCATCACTTCAAGGTGCCTGCTTCGAGGCTAACGCGCCGGCAGGCATCGTTGCTCGCGGTTTCTCTGCCAAACCCGATCGACCGCAATGCCGGAAAACCCGGGCGAGGGCTGCGCAGGCTCGCGGCGATCATCGAGCGGCGAGCGCAGGGTTCGGGCGATTACATCAAGTGTATCTATGATTGACATCAGAACTTGTCGTTGGAGGCGGCAAGCGTCATCTGACATTCTTGGTTTTGCCATATGGGCTGGTGCATCAGCAACCAAAGCCCCGAGTCGCACATGACATCTATGACGCTTTCGCCCGAGCTTCTCCACTATTCGAAGACCCACAATTCCGCTCCGCCAGCGCATCTCGGTTCCCGCTACCGCAATCTCGGGGGCTTTCTGCCGGAGCAGGGCAACACGATTGTCTGCCATCCCCCAAGGAGATCACAAACGCTGCAAGTGCTGATCGAAGCGCGTGAGAAATATCTGGCTATGCCTGAGGCAGCGCAATTCGTCTTTACGCCGATCACCAGCCTCCACATGACGCTTTTCGAAGGCGTGATAGACACCGGCCGTAAGAAAAACCACTGGCCCGATGATATTCCACTCGATGCGCCGATCGACGACATGACCGAGCTCATGGCGGCGAGGCTCGAAGGTTTCACGATGTCCGATCCCTTCAAGGTGGCAATTGTAGAGGCCCGTCCATCCGGCCTGCTTATCGAGGGGGCGACCGAGGGCGACCGCAAGGTGATGCGCGCCTGGCGCGACGCATTCGCAGGTCTCCTGGGTTATCGTCAGCCCAACCATGAGAACTACAAGTTCCACATGACCTTTGCCTATCCCGTCGAGCGGCTGGAAGACGAGGCGCTACCGCGCTGGCAGGCTATGCTCGACGAGGTGACCGAGTATATCCGCAGCAGGGCGCCTGTGCTGGAACTCAATCCGCCGGCCTTCTGCGTGTTCGAAGACATGAACCATTTCCACGAACTACTGATCTTCGATTTTGAACCCTGACAGGAAAACACCATGGACAAGCTGACGCTCTATATCGCCAACAAGAACTATTCCTCCTGGTCCTTCCGACCGTGGATGGCGCTAACGGGTGTCGGCATCGATTTCGAAGAGGTGCTGATACCCTTCGATTATGCTAACGGCAATCCCAACATAAAGGCTGTCTCGCCGAGCGGCCATGTGCCCCTGCTGCAGCATGGTGCTCTGAAAATCTGGGAATCCTTCGCGATCATCGAATATGCGGCGGAGCTATATCCCGACGCCGGGCTGCTGCCGGAGGATCGCGCTCAGCGGGCGCTTGCTCGCTCGGTGTCGATGGAAATGATGTCGAGCTTCGGGGCGCTGCGCAGCGCCTGCCCGATGAATATCCGTCGGCCGAAGGGGAAGATCGCGCTTCCTGATGGGGTTTCCGCCGACATCGGCCGCATCGAGACGATCTGGCGCGATCTTCTGCAGAAATCCGGCGGGCCTTTCCTTTTTGGTGAATTCAGCGGAGTGGATGCGATGTTCGCCCCCGTCGTCAACCGCTTCGACATCTATGATCTCGTGAGCCGCGACGATATATTGGCCTACATGGATGTGATGAAGGCACATCCAGCCTGGCGGAAGTGGGAAGACGCGGCCCGCGCCGAGCCATGGATCGTACCGGAAGACGAAGTCTGAACGGAGAATCACCGGCATCGCAAAAAATACATATGGGGACTGGTCAAGGCCGCCCCTTGCATGTATAAGCGCGCAAAATTTCCGAAATCGCGACATGTCCGTTTCGGCCGCCGGTCTGGCCGTGGAAATGTTTTGCCCGCAAGTGGAGTAAGAGAAATGGCTGTACCGAAGAGAAAAACGAGCCCGTCCAAGCGCGGCATGCGCCGTTCGGCAGATGCGCTGAAGGCTCCGACCTACGTCGAAGACAAGAACTCCGGCGAACTGCGCCGCCCGCACCATATCGATCTGAAGACCGGTATGTACCGTGGCCGTCAGGTTCTGACGCCGAAGGAAAATGCATAATTTTCTATGCTTTTTTCTGGTAGTGTTTCAAAGGCCGGCTCGACGCCGGCCTTTTCTTTTCAAGATTTATTCTAGTCTCGATGTCTTGAAGCTGGGCGGTGATGTCATGCAGTATTCCCCGAGGGTTGGGGAGATTGTTCTGCATGACTGCTACACCGCTGATGGTTATTCCATTTACTCTTTACAATCTGGCGATACTGGGCCTGGTGGGCGGGGGCGGAATTTCCTCGCTCCAGAATGACGTGATCGTGCTGTCTATGCTTTCGGGGGCAGTCTGGAGCATGACGCTCGGCGATCTCTTCATCGTCGTGGCGCTTGTCGTACTCTTCTTCGATATCCTCAAGGCGACCCGGAACGGCAATCTGATCGATCACATGTTGTCGATGCTGGTCTTCATCGCCTTCCTGCTCGAGTTTTTACTCGTCCAGGATGCGGCGACCCAGGTTTTTTTCATCCTGGTGACCATTGCGCTGATCGACGTGATCGGTGGCCTCGCGGTGTCCATCCGCAGCGCCGACAGGGACGTCTCTATCGGCCTATAGGCTATCGAGCTTGTTCTGCAGCGCGCGAAGCTGTTCCTTCAGCTCGTCGATATCCTTGGCCTCCGCCTTGCGGGTTTCCTTGGGCGGCGGCGTCATAAAGGGCGAGAACATCTGCATGGCCTTCTGGAACATCTCCGTATTGCGGCGAACCTGATCCTCGATCATCTGCATGGGAAGCTGCAGATTCTTGCCAAGGGGCGTTTCGCCGAAAGCACGGTTCACCTGCTCGCGAATCTGCGACTGTTGCTCCGTAAAGGCGCGCATGGAATGTTCGAGGAAGCTCGGAACGACCATTTGCATCTGGTCACCATAGTAGGTGATCAGCTGACGCAGGAAGGAGATCGGAAGCAGCGTGTTACCCGTCTTCGATTCCTGCTCGAAAATAATCTGGGTCAGTACCGAATGTGTGATGTCGTCGCCGCTTTTGGCATCTTGAACGACAAAATCCTCCCCCTTCTTCACCATCTCCGCCAGGTCTTCCAGCGTCACGTATGTGCTGGTGCCCGTATTATATAGTCGGCGATTGGCATATTTCTTGATTACGATCTGACCCTCAGTCTTCGCCATATCAGTCTCCCGAACCCCGTCTGATTGTATGGATACTCCTCCACCTGTGACTGTAGACGCAAAAGAAGGGTGGTGACAATCTCTTTGTGCGATGCGGCAAGCCCTTTCCCTGTACGGATAAATCCATTCGAGGGCGCTGCAGCAAAAGGTGGAATGGTGTTGGCATTTGACTTGCGCCCGCAGCTTTGTCAGTTTCCACTTATATGTGTGACGAGAAACGAGGAAACCATCCCATGAGCAGTTCATCCGTCGTCATCGCCTCTGCAGCGCGCACCGCTGTCGGTTCCTTCAACGGTGCTTTCGGCACAATTCCCGCTCACGAGCTCGGTGCGGCTGCCGTCAAAGGCGCGCTGGAGCGGGCAGGTGTTTCCGCCGAAGAGGTGGACGAGGTCATTCTCGGCCAGGTCCTGCAGGCCGGCGAAGGCCAAAACCCCGCTCGCCAAGCGGCAATGAAGGCAGGCGTTCCCAAGGAGGCGACGGCCTGGAGCGTCAATCAGCTCTGTGGTTCCGGGTTGCGTGCCGTTGCGCTCGGCATGCAGCAGATCGCGCTTGGCGACGCGAAAATTATCGTCGCGGGCGGCCAGGAATCCATGTCGATGGCGCCGCATGCAGCGCATTTGCGCGGTGGCGTGAAGATGGGTGACATGAAGATGATCGACACTATGATCAAAGATGGGCTGACTGACGCCTTTTACGGTTATCATATGGGCGTGACTGCGGAGAATATCGCACGCCAATGGCAGCTTTCACGTGACGATCAGGACCAGTTCGCCGTCGGCTCTCAGAACAAAGCCGAAGCTGCTCAGAAGGCCGGCCGATTCAAAGACGAAATCATTCCTTTCGTCATTCAGGGTCGCAAGGGTGACGTCACCGTCGATGCGGACGAATATATCCGCCACGGTGCGACGCTGGAGGCGATGGCCAAGCTGCGTCCTGCCTTCGACAAGGACGGCACAGTAACCGCGGCAAATGCCTCGGGCCTCAACGACGGGGCTGCCGCAGCCGTCCTGATGAGTGAAGCGGAAGCCTCGCGCCGCGGCATTCAGCCGCTTGCCCGCATCGTTTCCTGGGCGACGGCTGGTGTCGATCCTCAGGTCATGGGAACCGGCCCGATCCCTGCCTCGCGCAAGGCGTTGGAAAAGGCAGGCTGGTCCGTCGGCGATCTCGACCTTGTCGAAGCCAATGAGGCGTTCGCCGCCCAGGCCTGTGCCGTCAACAAGGATCTCGGCTGGAATCCTGACATCGTCAACGTCAACGGCGGCGCGATTGCAATCGGTCATCCGATCGGCGCGTCGGGTGCGCGCGTCCTCAACACGCTGCTCTTCGAGATGAAGCGCCGCGGTGCCAAGAAGGGTCTTGCTACACTCTGCATTGGTGGTGGCATGGGTGTCGCGATGTGCTTCGAGGCAATGTAAATAGCGTAAGATGCATATTTCTTGAGGCCCGCCTGAGAGCGGGATGGCAACAAGAGGGAGCGGAACATGAGCAGAGTGGCCTTGGTCACTGGGGGTACGCGCGGCATTGGTGCGGCAATTTCGATGGCGCTAAAAAACGCCGGCTATAGAGTTGCCGCCAACTATGCTGGCAACGACGAAAAGGCCAAGGCATTTCACGATGTCACCGGCATTCCGGTCTTCAAGTGGGATGTATCCGACTATGTCGCCTGCGGCGAGGGTATTGCGAAGGTTCAGGCCGAGCTTGGCCCGGTCGAAATCCTCGTCAACAATGCCGGTATCACGCGCGACGCGATGTTTCACAAGATGACGCCGCAGCAGTGGCATGAGGTGATCAATACCAATCTGACTGGTCTCTTCAACATGACGCACCAGGTCTGGAGCGGCATGCGTGACCACAGCTTCGGACGTATCGTCAATATCTCTTCCATTAACGGCCAGAAGGGCCAGATGGGGCAGGCGAATTACTCGGCCGCCAAAGCCGGGGATCTCGGCTTTACGAAGGCGCTTGCTCAGGAGGGCGCTATCAAGAATATCACCGTCAACGCCATCTGCCCGGGTTACATCGGAACGGAGATGGTGCTGGCTGTGCCGGAAAAAGTGCTGAATGAGAAGATTATTCCACAGATCCCCGTCGGGCGTCTTGGTGAACCGGAGGAGATTGCCCGCTGCGTAACCTTCCTCGTTTCCGATGATGCCGGGTTCATCACGGGCTCGACGTTGACGGCCAATGGCGGACAGTTCTTCGTCTGAACCTATTTCTCACGGGCCGTAAGCATAGCCGCTCGGGAAGTTGCCGGTCCGTTGCGGGGCCGGCAGATGTATCAGTTTCTTGATGCTGTCAGGCGTTCGGCTGATGCCGTCTCTTGGCCTTGACGGGCACCTTCTGGACGGCGGGATCCTGATTGCGAAGGGCGGCGATTGCGGTCATGAGAAAGGCCGTGGCGATCAGGACCGTGACGGCCGAATTCAGCAGAGTCTGGGCCATAATGGTGTTCCTTTCCGTTGGCGGGGACATGTGTTTTGCCCGCGCGATCTTGAAAGAAATATGCGTGCGGCCTCGGTAGCGTGGTAGATTTGGTTTTAGCGACCGATCGTCAACGTGATGTTGACAACAAAAGTGGGCAAGAAAAACGGGCGCAGAAGCGCCCGTTCAAAAATTCCGGTGAACCGGGGTCGATTAGCGGCAACGCGCTTCGTAACGGCGGCCGTAGCGGTCGCGATAGATGCAGTAGCCCTGGCGCTCGACCGAATGGCCAATGAGAGCGCCCGTCAGACCGCCGGCGACTGCGCCGACTGCCGCCCCACCCCAGCTGTTGCTGACAGCGCCGCCGATGATGGCGCCAGTGCCGGCGCCGATCGCGGTGCCCTGTTCGGTCGGGGTGCAGGAGGCGAGAGCGCCGATGAGAGCGCAGCTAAGAATAATCTTTTTCATGTCTAACTCCCCAGGTTGTCGGCCTTTCAAATTCGGCCCATCAATACAAGAATGATGATGATGACGAGAACTAACCCTAAACCACCTGAAGGTCCATAGCCCCAGCCGCGACTATAACCCCAATTCGGCAAGGCGCCGATTAATAACAGAATAAGGATAATAAGAAGTATCGTGCCTAGCATGGTGTTCGTCCTGTTCATCCTCATTTCGGTTGGACTAGAAACACGCGTCTTCGATTTTTGTTCCCGGCTAACCTCCGGGAATATCACGGCGACGTTATCGGTCGTTTTTTGAAAAACCAGTTTAGCCGGTTCCTCAAAAGCCAAGTCGGCAAAGAATTATGCGGACTTTTATCCGTATGGTTAAAAATGCGTTTGGATACAATAGGTTGCGGTGAACAAAGCGAGAAAAGGAAATTGTCTCTGATTCGTCAGCGATTCGTTCCGGGTTTGATCGTCCACCGGCTGCGCCCGCCCGCGTCGTTAAAAGATTGTAAATTTGGCATGTAAAAGATTAATCGGATTCTCCCTTCTGTCGGCTTTGCCGAACCGCTGAGCCCGTATCTTGGCGGTAACGGCAAAAGACCCACAACACTCGCCGTGAACGAAAATCGAAAGCATCGATATCGGCGATTCGTCTCCGCTTCGTTCCGGCTTTGGTCGAATTGTTAATTTTGGACCTGATATTCCGATCTTTAGGGGCGGTAATCGCAGATATAAAATCTATTCTCCGGGAAACCTTCCGATTCAGCATCTGGTGTGAAAAAGCGATTCAAAATCAATACTTAGCCGTGAACAAAAGCTGAATCGGGCGGAGTCAGCGATTCGTCTCCGATTCGTTCTCAGACTGTTCCGAATCTTAAATCAAGGACTTAGCACGCCGTGGCTTCGATACCGAATCCAGAACCAATTTCAATTCTGCCCTTGCGTTTGGAGCTCCGGCTGTCCATGTGTTCTCTGCTTCACCCGCAGGAGCTGACTTGACCCCGGGGCGCCGCCGCCTCACTTGCATGGACCATGAACCTGACTTCGCAGCCGATGATACTGAGCGGGCGCGGCGTGACCGCGGTGCTTGGACCGACTAATACCGGCAAGACCCATTACGCGATCGAGCGTATGGTTGCGCACGGCACGGGCGTTATCGGCCTGCCGCTTCGCCTGCTGGCGCGTGAGGTCTATACGCGTGTGGTAGAAAAGGTCGGCTCTCAGAATGTGGCGCTGGTAACGGGCGAAGAAAAGATCTCGCCGCCGAATGCGCGTTTCTCCGTCTGTACGGTCGAGGCGATGCCTCGGGAAACCAAAGCCGCGTTTGTCGCCATCGATGAAGTGCAGCTCGCGGGCGACCTCGAGCGCGGGCACATCTTTACCGACCGGATCCTGCATCTGCGCGGCCGCGACGAGACGCTTTTGCTTGGCGCCGCCACCATGCGGCCGATACTCCAGCAGCTTCTGCCCGGAATAACGGTTACGGAGAGGCCGCGGCTTTCCCACCTTCTTTATGCTGGCCAGAAGAAGATCACCCGGTTGCCGCAACGGTCGGCGATCGTCGCCTTTTCGGCGGACGAGGTTTATGCGATCGCGGAGCTCATCCGACGCCAGCGGGGCGGGGCAGCCGTCGTGCTTGGTGCGCTCAGCCCCCGTACGCGTAATGCGCAGGTGGCGCTCTATCAGGCAGGCGACGTCGAATATCTCGTCGCGACCGATGCTATCGGGATGGGTCTCAACCTCGATGTCGACCATGTGGCATTTGCCCAGGACCGGAAGTTCGACGGTTACCAGTTCCGCAATCTCAATCCGGGCGAACTCGGCCAGATCGCCGGCCGCGCCGGGCGCCACGTGCGCGACGGAACCTTCGGTGTGACCGGTCAGGTCTCGCCCTTCGACGAAGAACTGGTGCAACGCATCGAGGGCCACGAGTTCGATAATATCAAGGTTCTGCAGTGGCGGACCAAGGATCTCGATTTCTCCTCGGTACAATCCTTGCGGGCAAGCCTCGAGACTGGCCCCCGCGTGCCGGGTCTGACGCGAGCGCTGCCGGCGGTTGATCAGCAAGCGCTCGAACATTTATCGCGCTATCCCGAAATCATTGATCTTGCAAATACGCCGGCGCGGGTCGAAAAGCTCTGGGAGGCTTGCGCTCTGCCAGACTATCGGCGCATAACGCCTGCGCAACACGCCGATCTTATTTCTACCCTCTTTTCCGATCTTGTGCGCTATGGCACGGTGAACGAGCAGTTTCTCGCAGAACAGGTTCATCGCTCGGACCGTACAGATGGGGAAATTGACACGCTTTCGGCGCGAATCGCGCAGATAAGAACCTGGACCTATGTATCGAATCGGCCCGGCTGGCTTGCCGATCCGACACACTGGCAGGAAAAGACGCGGGAAATCGAAGATCGATTGTCCGACGCGTTACATGAAAGGTTGACGAAACGCTTTGTTGATCGCAGGACATCTGTGCTCATGAAGCGCCTGAGAGAGAATGCGATGCTGGAAGCTGAAATCAGTGTGAATGGCGATGTCTTCGTTGAGGGACATCATGTGGGGCAGTTGACCGGATTCCGTTTCACGCCTGTCGGGGGAACGGACGGGCCGGACGCCAAGGCGGTTCAGGCTGCGTCGCAAAAGGCGCTCGCGCTCGAATTCGAGGCCCGTGCCGCACGTCTGCATGCCGCCGGCAATGCCGATCTGGCGATCGGCTCGGACGGGCTTGTGCGTTGGCTCGGCGATCCTGTCGGTCGCCTTTCCGGCAGCGATCACGTGATGCGTCCGCGCGTCATTCTGTTGGCTGATGAGCAGCTCACAGGAAATGCGCGCGACCATGTCGCCGCCCGTATCGAGCGTTTTGTCAATCATCATATCAGCACTGTGCTGAAGCCGCTTGACGATCTGTCGCGCGCTGAAGACCTGCAGGGTCTCGCCAAGGGGCTGGCCTTCCAGCTCGTCGAGAATCTCGGCGTGCTCTTCCGTCGCGATGTGACGGAAGAGGTCAAATCCCTGGATCAAGATGCGCGCGCCTCCATGCGCCGTTACGGCATTCGCTTCGGCGCCTACCACATTTTCGTGCCTGCGCTTCTAAAGCCGGCGCCGGCCGAGCTCATCACCCTGCTCTGGGCGCTGAAGAACGATGGGCTGGACAAGCCGGGTTATGGCGATCTCATTCCGGTGCTGGCTGCCGGGCGTACCTCCGTCGTAACCGATCCGAGCTTCGAGCGCATGTTCTACAAGCTCGCCGGCTTCCGGTTCCTCGGCAAGCGCGCGGTGCGCATCGATATTCTCGAGCGTCTGGCCGACCTCATCCGTCCGCTCCTGCAGTGGAAGCCGGGTCAGGCCAGCCGTCCGGAAGGGGCTTATGACGGACGTCGGTTCACGACGACGACGACGATGCTGTCCATTCTCGGCGCGACGCTGGAAGACATGGAAGAAATCCTCAAGGGTCTTGGCTATCGCGCTGACGCCGTGAAAGCCGAAGAGGCCGCAGCGTTTCTCGCGACGCAGGATGCTGCATCTGCTCCTGCAGCAACGGCTGAGGCACCGGCAGAGGAAGCTGCCGAAAAGGCTGACCATGACGATGCAGATCACGCTTCGGAAGAAACGCCTGCCGCGGAAGTCGCGACGGTGCCCGTAGAGGCACCGGTCGTCGCCGAAGGGCCGACCGAGGCGGGCGAGTCCGAGGCTGTAGAGCCAAAGCCGGTTCTCCTCTGGCGTCTTGGCGGCCGCAACGAGAACCAGCGGCAGGCGCGCGGTCATGGCGACCGCCGCGGCGGACAAAGTCAGGGCGAGCGTCATGGCCAGGGCCAGGAACGCGGTGACCGCAACCGTCGTTCCGGCGGCGGTGAAGGCGGCGAGGCTCGCGACGGCAGCCGTCATAACAACCGCAACCGTGATGGCGGCAATCGCGACGGTAGTCGCGAAGGCGGTACCCGTGACGGGAGCAACCGCGATGGGGGCAGGCCGCAGCACGCGCGCAACGATCGTAACGAACAACGCGGCGACCGTCAGGACCGCAAGGATCGTGGCGATCGCAACGACCGTAACAATAACAACCGCGGCAATTCGCAGCCGCTGCGCTTCGAGGCCAAACCGCCGCGCAGGGAAAAGCCGATCGATCCGGATTCGCCCTTTGCCAAGCTTGCAGCGCTCAAGGAGCAGATGAAGAAATAATCATGAGCGGAGAAACACAGCCAGGAAACGGTTCGCGCCAGCGCATCGACAAGTGGCTGTTCTTCACGCGCATGGTAAAATCTCGCTCGCTGGCGCAGTCCCACGTCCAGGCCGGCCATGTCAGCATCAATGGGGAGCGCTGCGTGCAGCCGAGCCAGATGGTGAAAGCTGGCGACCGCGTCGAGCTGACACTGGAGCGGCGGGACGTCATCCTCGTCGTCCGGCTGCCCGGTGACCGCCGTGGCCCCTACGAGGAAGCGCGGCTCCTCTATGAGGACCTGTCGCCACCTCCCGATGAGGCAAAACGCCTCACTCCTTATGAGCAGGCGATCCGGGCGGCAGGCTCAGGCAGACCAACGAAGAAGGAGCGACGTGCTATCGACAAGCTGCTGTCGGACGAAGATTAGAAAACTCTTTCTGCCGCCGGCCGTTGGAAGATCGTTTGTCCTTGAAATCCTGCTGCAAAGTCGATACGTGACACACAACCTGCCGGGTAGCGTGCTTGCCTCCCAAGCCAGTTCGCGCTTTCTCTCCGGCTCAGGGGACAGGCGCGACGTTCTAGGTTGCCCGGCCCCGCCCGCATGGAAATCCTGGAGTTCTTCATGACCTATGTCGTGACCGACAATTGCATTCGCTGCAAATATACTGATTGTGTCGAGGTCTGCCCCGTCGACTGCTTCTATGAAGGCGAGAATTTCCTCGTCATTCATCCTGACGAATGCATCGACTGCGGCGTCTGCGAACCGGAGTGTCCCGCCGAGGCGATCAAGCCCGATACAGAACCGGGTCTCGACAAGTGGCTGAAAATCAATGCTGAATATGCGAGCATCTGGCCGAATATCACAGTCAAGAAAGAGCCGATGCCGGAGGCCAAGGAACTGGACGGCGAGGCCGGAAAATTCGAGAAATACTTCTCGGAAAAGCCCGGTAACGGTGACTGAAATTTTCTAAGGGCAGCGCTTCTGAAACCGGGTTCAGGCGCTGGTTAAACGTTTTAAATTACGCGTGAGTCACATGGGGGCTATGTGTTGCCCACATGACTCACGTTAAGCAAATTATTGATTTCCTCATATTTTTGTGATAACTTCACCACACTGTTCCACTTGTGGCATAACATATGCCCAAAGCCATCACGAAAGTAAGACAAATCCGCACGCGGTTTCCGTGACATATCAATAACTTGAGTTGTCGGATCCCAAGATCGCGCGCAAGGACGTTTTTTGCTTCTGTCTGGTGGAACCAGAGTGAAGTCACCCGACGGATCTAACCGTCTCATCCGGGCCTGACTGACCCGGCTCCGGCTGTCGCCGGCAGCGTAACAGGGAGTTTTTGATTAGAATGACCATCCAGCAGAAAAAACCTTCTACCGCACGTCACGGCTTCAAGACTGGTGAATCGATCGTGTATCCCGCACACGGCGTCGGTACCATCACGGCTATCGAAGAGCAAGAAGTCGCCGGCATGAAGCTTGAACTTTTCGTCATCGATTTCGAAAAGGACAAGATGCGTCTGAAGGTTCCGGTCGCGAAGGCCATGAGCATCGGTATGCGCAAGCTTTCCGAGACCGATTTCGTCGAGCGCGCTCTTAAAGTCGTGCAGGGCAAGGCTCGCGTCAAGCGCACCATGTGGTCCCGCCGTGCCCAGGAATATGATGCCAAGATCAATTCCGGCGACTTGATTTCCATTGCAGAAGTCGTTCGCGATCTCTACCGCGCTGAGAACCAGCCGGAGCAGTCTTATTCTGAGCGTCAACTCTATGAAGCTGCGCTTGATCGCATGGCTCGCGAAATCGCTGCCGTCAACAAGATGTCTGAAACCGAAGCTGTTCGCCTCGTCGAGACCAATCTCAACAAGGGCCCGAAGCGTGGCAAGGTAATAGAAGAAGACGATTCGCAGGATGAAGCCGCTTAACAGCGCATTGTTTTTGTTATTGAAAAAACCCGGCCTCCGAGCCGGGTTTTTTATTGGAACTTTTCAGTCGCTGCAGCGTTCATACACAGTAACGCGGACCTGCCCGATCCCGTAAGGCCGGCTTGAATTCCGCAAAAGCTGTCAGCGTTCGATGAGGAGCGGATCATGATTTTCAGAATTTGCCTTCCCGGCAATCCAGAGAAACAGATCCAATCCTGCCGTCTTACCGGCATATGATGAGAGATAGGGCCCCCTCCTGAAAAGTCCAGGAGCGGGGCCTTTATGCATTCAGGAGCCCAGTTTGCTCCGGCGCAGCGATGTTCCGGAAACGGTGTTTGTTTGTTCAATTTTAGGCACGTGGCCTGTTCAGGAGAGCGATATGAAGAACATGTCTGCAGATCGGCGCATGATCAAAATAGCAATGGCGGCTCCCTATCTCGCCCGTGAAGAAGAACATGATCTGGCCACTCGCTGGAAGGATCACGAAGACCGAGGTGCCCGCAACCAGATCGCCATGGCACATATGCGTCTCGTCATTTCCATGGCAGGCAAATTCCGAAATTTCGGTCTGCCGATGAGCGATCTCGTGCAAGAAGGTTATGTCGGGCTTCTCGAGGCGGCCGCTCGTTTCGAACCGGAGCGCGATGTGCGTTTCTCCACCTATGCAAGCTGGTGGATACGCGCTTCGATCCAGGATTATATTCTGCGCAACTGGTCGATCGTGCGCGGCGGCACGAGTTCGGCCCAAAAGGCGCTGTTCTTCAATCTGCGGCGCCTGCGCGCCAAGCTTGCCAAGGGCGATACCCAACTGACGCTGCAGTCCATTCATCAGGAAATTGCTGCGGCCCTCGGTGTCAGCCTTGCTGATGTGCAGACCATGGATGCGCGCCTTTCCGGCAATGACGCCTCGCTGCAGGCGCCTTCGGTTTCCGGCGACGCCGATAGTGCCGAGAAGATGGATTTTTTGGTGAGCGACGAACCACTGCCGGACGAGCAGGTCTCCAACATGATCGATGGGGAGCGTCGTCGTGTCTGGCTTGCATCGGCACTCAAGCACCTCAATGAACGGGAAATGAAAATCATCAGCGCTCGTCGGCTGGCCGAAGACGGAGCGACACTTGAAGAGCTCGGCGCCGACCTCGGCATTTCAAAGGAGCGCGTGCGTCAGATCGAAAGCCGTGCGATGGAAAAGCTGCGCACCGCGCTTGTCAGTGCCGATCCGCATATGGCGGCCTACGCCTGACCAGGTATTACTCCCAGCAGCACAGACTTGCCCGGCTTATACCGGGCTTCTTTTATTCGGAGATGATCTTCACACGGTCGCCGGGAGACACCGCAGCACCTGTCGGCAAAGCATTGATGAGCTTGAAGAGATCAAGCTTGCGATCGGTACCCATCATGCGAGAGGCGAGCGTGGTTATGTTGTCACCGGGGCGAACGGTGACGACGCGTATGCGCAACGGCTTCAAAGAGGCGGCCTCCTCTGGCGTCATGCGGCGGAAGCTCGCGCGCAGGACGTCTGCTGTCGGTTCCAGCGATGGGCTGCCTTTGGGCACTGCCGTCAGGAAGCGGAAAATCTGGTTGTTGTTCTTGATGACGGTGACGTCGAAATCCCAGCGGTCAGCCGTTGCACGTGCGGTTGCGGCCTCCATGCCGTTGACGTTGATCGGGCGGATGCTTGCGGGATCAAGCCCGGTAACCCAGCCGCTGGAGATATAATTCGTCAGGTTCTGGTTCTGGTTGTCGGCGACGCCGTCGAAGCGGATGGCGATATCGTTCGGACCGGTTGCCATGACCGCTTCGACCTTGTTGTCGATACTGAAATCCGGCGGTACATCGAAGCGGATGCCGAGGCCGCCATGCAGGAAGGTCTGGCCGCGCACATAGCCTTCCTCTGGGCTGTCGCCATAGAGAAGGCCGTCAATGCCATCCAGATAATAGCCGCGACCTTTGTCGCCGACGGAACCTTCCTGGCCGAAGGCGCGGGCATGATTGCGGGCAAGCTCGATGCGCTGGGCGGAATTCGGATGGCTCGAGAGGAAATCCAGGCTCTGGTCGGCTTCGGGATCGACCGACATGAAGCGGCTGTAAGCAGCCATCGAATCGAGAAAGCGAGCTGCGGCGTAGGGATCATAGCCGGCTTCGCCGAGCATGCGCACCCCGATGACGTCGGCCTGCAGTTCCTGCTGGCGGGAGAAGGCGGCGAGACGCAGTTTGCCGCGCGCAAGCGCCTGCTTGCCGGCGATATCGCTCGACAGAACTTCAGCGACGACGCGGCTGGCGATGACTTCCGCCTCCTCGCGCTTCTGGCGCTCGATGCCGTGGTTTGCGGTAACGTGGCCCATTTCATGCGAAAGAACGGCCGCCACTTCCGACGCGTCGTTGGCGAGCGCCAGCAGGCCGCGTGTGACATAGAGATAGCCGCCAGGCAGGGCAAAGGCATTGATAGCCGGCGAATTCAGAATGGTGATGCGGTAGGATTGGCTTGGATTTTCCGACACTGCCGTCAGCGCTCCGGCGATGCGGGCGACGAGGCGTTCGGTCTTGGCATCCTTGTATTCGCCGCCATAGCTTGCGACGATGCGCGGATGCTCCCGGGCACCCATGGCGGCGCGCGGATCGTTCTTCTGCACTTCATCGACGATCTGTGGGTTGGACGATGGGCCGACCGTCGGTTGATAGGACTGCTCGATCAGCGGCTGGCAACCGTTCAGTGCGACGGCACAAGCCGACAGCAACAGGAGAAGGCGCCCCCAACGGAGCGGCGCGAAAGAGGCATCACTGGAAAGCGCGGGCGATTTCCACGTCGTCATGCTGTCCAGTCTGTCTCTCCGCATCATTTTAAGCCGCCGGTCTGCCCCATCTTTGGGCCGGCCGCTGCCAGCAAAGATCAATAGGCTTCCGCCTCGGTTCTCGCGCTGCACAATCGGCCGATCCAAGTCCTGCTGTAGCCGATTTCCGCGTGGGTTGCATAGCGAGACTCTATCTAAATGTCACGCCGTTGCATTTCGGCAATGCCTCGCCGTCGAGGCACCCTCTCGCTCCAATGAAATTATGGCGAAAGTTCCATCGCAAGACCAGATTCCGGCTGCACTGCGGAAAAAACTGGTCGACACGGCGACCGATGCGGGCAACCATGACATCCACGCGAGGAATGCAATTGTGAGTCGTATTCTGGCTTCACTGAAATGAAGAGGCGCCTCAGGCGGCGCGCCTGAGCTTATTCAGCAGCAGCTTCGGCTGCGGCGCTGACCTGAGTGGCCCTCTGTTCGCTTGCGCGGGGCAGCTGAACAGGCTTCAGCATGACCGTGGCAATCAGACCGATGAGGGCAATGCTGCAGGAGGTCAGGAACAGCGGTGAGAAGGCGGCGGCGTAGGCATCCGCGACGGCCTGGCGGCTGGCCTCGGGAAGCGTGGTCATCATTTTCGGCGTCAGTTCTTCAATATTAACCACACCGGGAATGGCGGAACCGATCTTGCCGAGCTGCGATGCAATGATCGCGCCATAGATGGAGATGGCAATCGAAGCGCCGCCCATGCGCGACAGCGTGACCGAGCCCGTCGCCGCGCCCACGTCGCGGGCTGGTGCTGCGTTCTGCACACCGATGACCGGAACCTGCTGAGCAAGGCCGATGCCGATGCCGTGCAGCAGCATGATCGCGCCGATGAGGACAATGGGGGTGCCGGCATGAACCTGAGAGATCAGCGCGAATGCAATGGCGCTGCAGGTCATACTGGCGATGGCAAAGGGTTTGTAGCGCCCGGTCTTTGAAATAATGCGACCGGCATTCAAGGAGCCTACAACGAGACCACCTGTCAGCAGGATGAAAAGGAGACCAGCGCCCGAGGGAGAAAGACCCGTCGTCGTCTGCAGGAAAAGGGCCAGATAATTGACCATGCCGATGGCGATGCCACCACTCATAATCGAGATTACCAACAGCAGGCTGAAGGTGGAATTGCGGAATAGCTGCAGCGGCACGATTGGCTCCGGCGCGCGGCGCTCGGCGAAAACCCAGATGATCGCACACACGACGCCAAAGGCGACGATGCCGATGCTCTGCGGCGAAATCAACGCCCCGAAGAGTTCGCTGCTGTCGGTCGCAAGTACGACGCTGGTTGTCGTCAGGGCTAGCAGCAATGCACCAGCATAATCGATCTTAGGACGGCGATGAGGCTTGCGGTAGGGCAGCATGAAGGCAAGGCCGGTCAGCACGATGAAGCCGATCGGCACGTTGACGAGGAAGATCGAGCGCCAGCCGAAGAGATCGCTCATCGTACCGCCGAGGACCGGGCCGATCGCGCCTGAGGCCATCAGGACGAGGCTGGAATAGCTCTGGTAACGGGCGCGTTCGCGCGGCTCGAAAAGGTCGGCGTTGACGGCGAATATCGAAACCATGATGCCGCCGCCGCCGAAACCCTGCAGCACGCGGGCGGCAATTAATGTGTTCATGGAGACTGCGAGACCGCAGACGGCGGAGCCGGTCGTAAAAATCGCGATTGCCGTCATCATCACATATTTACGGCCGAAGAGATCGCCGAGCTTACCGTAAAGCGGCATGACGGCGCTGAGCGCCAGCAGATAGGCAGAACCGATCCAGCCGAAGCGGTCCAGATGACCAAATTCGCCGACGATGGTCGGCAGTGCGGTGGACACGATCTGATTATCTAGTGTTGCCATGAACATGGCGGTCATCAGGAAGAAGAAGAGAATGAGCCGTCGACGGGGATCCGTTACGAGCGGTGCGGGGGCAAGTTGCATGTCCATGGATGGAGCCATTCTTTATAACGGCTATTTTTATGTGCTGATGTCATGTATTTGTCAACAGCATGTTGCTGACATGAGCATATTTTAATTTTGATTCCCGTCTGTTATGATTTCGCGATGAATGAAACTCTGACCAAGACAAGAACGGCTGTGCTCGATGAGCCGTCTAAGGATAGCGTGCCGCGCATCGGCCGCACGATGACGCGCATGCGGATGATGACGGGTCGCCGGCTGATCGGCCGCCTGGCAATTCAGAGCGTGGCACCGGATCTCGAACTTTCGCATCTCGATGTGCTCGATGCGGTCAGGCGGGCGCAGGCAAACGGCGAGGTAACCGTTGGCGCCATCGCCGAGATACTGCGCATCGATCCGTCGCGGGCCAGCCGGGTCGTGTCCGACATGGTCAGCCGTAATGTTCTGCGCCGCGAGGCGTCGCAGGCGGATGCACGGCGTATCGTCGTCGTTATGACTCCGGTCGGACAGAACCTGCTGGCGGAAATCCAGGCCCAGAAGCTTGCCTTTGTTACCGAGGTCGTGCGGGACTGGCCCCAGGAAGAGATCGACACTTTCTCCGTCTTATTCGAGAAATTCATCGGCGGCTATGAGGCAATCTTCCTGTCTCGTGACAAGGATACGCCAGGCTGAAGAAAATAGTCTGAGCGTTTGATCTCGCTCAAGCCGACCCGCCTAAGGCAAGCCTAAGTCTCTCCTCCTTCGACGACATCAGGAGAGATTCACATGAAACATCATCCGCTTCGGCTGAGGGGTATTTTTGCCGCTATCGTTTTCGCATCCTTCGGGCATGCGGCGCTTTCGGCTGATCTGGCGCCTTCGGCGGGCTCGCCAACGGCCACGCAAAGCCCGTGGCAGGTACGCCTGCGTGCGCTTGGTGTGATCACGCGGGATAATGGCTCGGTCGACGGTATTTCCGGATCCGGTCTTTCCTATTCAGACACGGTGGTTCCGGAAGCGGATATCTCCTATTTCTTCACCGACAATATTTCCGCCGAACTCATTCTCGGCACGACCTATGCCAATGTGCATGGCGAAGGCTCGATTGCCGGCCTCGGCGATATCGGCAAGACATGGCTGTTGCCGCCGACGCTGACGCTGCAATACCATTTCACTGATCTCGGCGCCTTCCAGCCCTATCTCGGTGCGGGCGTGAACTATACGGTCTTCTACAATCAATCCGGCAAAAGCGCCGACAGCCTCGACGTGAAGAACGCGTTCGGCGTCGCGCTGCAGGCGGGCTTCGACTATATGTTCGATGAGCATTGGGGTGCGAACCTGGATGTGAAGAAGATCTTCCTGCGCCCGGATTTCGACGCGACCGTCGGCGGCGCCGATGTCAGCGGCAAGGCGAAACTCGATCCCTGGCTGATCGGCGCTGGTGTGACCTATCGTTTCTAGAGCGTTTCCGTTTTCGAGACCGCTGCACGCTTGCGGAAAGCCTGATGCGTAGATTCAAAGAGGTTAGCGCGTCCGAATGGACGCACGGCGCTCCAAGAGAAAGGCACCGGATTTCCGGCGCCTCTTCCCCTTCACCCCCCGTTTGCGCTATGGGCAATGCCCATGAGCCAATCCACGTTCACCATTCTGCTCGGCGGGGCACTCAGCCTGACGGATCGCTTACGTGATACCGTGCAGGACAGCCGGTTCATCGCTGCCGACGGCGGCATGCGCCACGCGGAGGCGTTGGGCGTGGTGCCGGAATTGTGGGTTGGCGATTTCGATTCCACACCGCCCGATCTCGACGGCGCCTTTCTCAATGTGCCGCGCCAGCCTTATCCGGCCGCGAAGGCGGCGACCGATGGCGAGATCGCCGTTTCCGCGGCAATCGAGCGTGGCGCAAAACGTCTGATTCTTGCCGGCGCATTGGGCGGCGAACGTTCCGACCATGCGCTTCAGCATCTGCTCTATGGCGTTGAACTGGCGCAGGAAGGCTTCGATGTGCTTTTGACCTCGGGCAGTGAGGAGGCGGTACCTTTGCTTCCCGGCTCGCTGGAGATCGATCTTCCGCCGGGTAGCCTGTTTTCGGTGCCGGGTTTCAGCGAACTCACCGGGCTCTTCATCGAGAATGCCCGCTATCCGCTCGTCGACTTCCATTTGCCGTTCGGCTCGTCGCGCACCATTTCCAATGTGGCAGAAGGCCCCGTGCGCTTCTCGCTTGCCAGCGGCAGGGCTATCGTGCTCGCGCGGCCCTATGATCTTTCCGGAGTCTGATATTTGGCGCCTCCCATCCTGAAACTCGACGATATCTTTCTGAGCTTCGGCGGCACGCCGCTTCTGGCAGGTGCCGCACTGCAGGTGGAGCCCGGCGACAAGATCTGCCTTGTCGGTCGCAACGGCTCGGGCAAATCAACGCTCCTGAAGATCGCTGCCGGGCTCGTTGACGCGCAGTCAGGTGAGGTGTTTCGCCATCCGGCGTCCACGGTGCGTTATCTGGAGCAGGCACCGGATTTTGCCGGCTTCGAGACCGTGCAGGCCTATGCGGAAGCGGGGCTTGGGCCGGGCGATGATCCCTACCGCGTCACTTACCTTTTGTCGCATCTCGGGTTGACCGGTGAGGAAAACCCGCGGAATCTTTCCGGCGGCGAGGCGCGCCGCGCTGCGCTTGCACGCGTGCTGGCGCCGGAGCCAGATATTCTGCTGCTCGACGAGCCGACCAACCATCTCGACCTGCCGACCATCGAATGGCTGGAAGGCGAACTGCAGAAGACGCGCAGTGCACTGGTACTGATTTCGCACGACCGCCGCTTCCTTGAAAAGGTTTCCACGGCGACAGTCTGGCTCGATCGCGGCATGTCGAGGCGCCTCGACAGGGGCTTTGCATTTTTCGAAGCCTGGCGGGATCAGGTGCTGGAGGCCGAAGAACTGGAACAGCATAAGCTCGGTAAGGCGATCGAGCGCGAGGAGCACTGGCTGCGGTACGGCGTGACGGCGCGCCGCAAGCGCAATATGCGCCGCCTCGGCGAGCTACAGACCATGCGTGCGCAATATCGCGGTCATAAGGGTCCGCAAGGCACTGTGCAGGCGGCGGCATCGGACGCACAGGAATCCGGCAAGCTGGTGATCGAGGCCGACAAGATCACCAAGAGCTATGATGACAGGCCGATCGTTGCGCCGTTCTCGATCCGCGTTCATCGGGGCGATTGTATTGGTCTGGTCGGTCCCAACGGCGCTGGCAAGACGACGCTTCTGAAGATGCTGACGGGACAGCTTGCGCCCGATAGCGGCACGGTGAAGCTCGGCACCAATCTGGAGATCGCCACTCTCGACCAGAAGCGTGAGGACCTGAACCTCGAGGATACCCTCGCCAACTATTTGACGGACGGGCGCGGCGAAAATCTGCTGGTCAATGGCGAGCAGCGGCATGTGACCGGCTATATGAAGGAATTCCTGTTTCAGCCGGAGCAGGCGCGCACACCGATCAAGAACCTCTCGGGCGGCGAGCGCGCACGGCTGATGCTGGCGCGCATTCTGTCGCGACCGGCAAACCTGCTCATTCTCGACGAACCGACCAACGATCTGGATATCGAGACGCTGGATCTGCTGCAGGAGATCGTTACCGGTTTTGCTGGTACCGTCATCCTTGTCAGCCATGATCGTGATTTCCTCGATCGCACTGTGACCTCGACGATCGCGCCTGCCAATCCGGAGACGCCGGATGGGCGCTGGATCGAATATGCCGGCGGCTATTCCGATATGCTGGCACAGCGTAAGGGCGCCGCCGACGAGCGCCGCAGGGCCGAGAAGGCGGCGGAAAAGCCGAAGGTGCAGGAGGCCGCTGCCGCTTCTCCCGCTTCGAAGGGCAAGCTCTCCTACAAGCAGAAATTCGCGCTTGAAAACTTGCCGAAGGAAATGGCGAAGGCCGAAGCCGAGATCGCCAAGCGCGAGGAGAAGATGGCAGATCCCAATCTTTTCACGAAGGATCCTGCGACCTTCAACCGGTTGGCCTCGGAGATGGAGAAGCTGCGCGAAAGCCTGACAAAAATGGAAGAGGAATGGCTGGAGCTTGAAATGCTGCGCGAGGAATTGGAAGGATGATCCGATAAAATTTCCAGAAGTGTCGGATCGGGCGGTTTTCATCCGTCTTTGAGCCGACCGTGATCAACGGCATGGTGCCATCACGTCATAACGGAGATTTTTCATGCGCATGATTTTCGTGAATCTGCCCGTCAAGGACCTGGTCAAGTCAAAGGAATTCTTCTCGGCGCTCGGTTTTTCCTACAATCCTGCCTTCACCAACGACGATGCCGCCTGCATGATCGTCGAGGAAAATATCTATGTTATGCTGCTGACCCATGGTCATTTCCAGCAGTTTATTGAAGGCGACATCGCCGATACATCCAAGGGCAAGGAAGTGCTGACCTGCCTTTCGGCCGGCAGCCGCGCCGAAGTGGACGATTACCTCAAGAAGGCGCTGGCAGCTGGCGGCAAACCCTGGAAGCCGATCCTCGACATGGGACCGATGTATGGCTGCAGCTTTCAGGACCTCGACGGCCATGTCTGGGAAATTATGTACATGGATATGTCCTCGGCCGGCTAACTGTATTTTTACAGGATGTTTCGCGGGCTTCCGGCGGCTGCCGGAGGCCCTCACTTTTCCTTGATTGGCCCATGCAGTGTCATGCAGCCTAGAGTGCCGCTCCGGCAGCCGGGGATCGCGCCTACCAAAGGCAAAAAGGAAGAGTCAGATGCCTCGCAAATCCTATACCGGAATAATTGTGGCGTTTGCCGCCAGCGGTTTCATCGTGCTCGACCTTTCGCAGGCGAGCGCTCAGGAAATGCAGCGAGTGCGCGTGCGTGGCACGATCGAGGGGCTCAATGGCGATACGCTGACCGTCAAAACCCGCGAAGGCAGTGATGCGGCGATTGCGCTAAAATCGGGATGGAAGGTCGGTGGCATCAAGAATGCCTCGGTCGACGACATCAAGGTTGGCGATTTTGTCGGTGTGGCCTCGTTGCCGAAAGGCACCGGGCCCGACGGCGCAATCGAAGTGCTGATCTTTCCGGCTGCGATGAGGGGCACCGGCGAAGGCAACCGGCGGTGGGATGTTCAGCCGAACAGTTCAATGACGAATGCGACCGTGAGCAATGCCGTCAAGGCGGTCGACGGTCATACGATCACGCTCACCTATCAGGGCAAGGAAAAAATCATCTCGATTGCTGACGGCACCCCGATCGTCACATTCGCGCCGGCAACGAAGGATGACTTGAAGCCCGGCGCCGGCGTGATCGTCATGGCGGAAAAGGCAGCTGACGGCAGCATCTCGGCAGCGCAGGTGACAGTCGGCGTCAATGGCGTAATGCCGCCGATGTAAGATTTTCCGGAGCTTTGATTTCACGCAATTCCGCACACAGAACCGCTGAGACTTTGCTGGAGCTTGCTCAGGCGGCCGGGGCGGCGGCCACCGCACTCGATCCCGCTGCCGCCGTTGCGGGCGATTCCTCGTCTGGCTTCGAAGGCAGGGCCAAGAGGTGCAGCGTACGCGGATGCAGCGCTTCCATGTAGGTTTCCGAACGGCCGATATAAATCATGCCGGTATCCGGCATGCTGGCGAGCAGCTTTGTCATCGTATGCTGCCACTCCGGCTCCATGCCTTCGAGCACTTCGTCGAAAACAACCCAGCGCGGTTTGACAAGAAGCAGGCGAGCAAAACCGATGGCCTTCTGCTGGTCGGCATCAAGGATCTTGTCCCAACGGGCCTTCGTATCGAGACGCGCGATCAGTGAATGCAGGCCAGCGGCTTCAAGCGCGGCTTCGACGGCTGCATTGTCATAGGTCTCGGGTTTTTCAGGGAAGGCGATCGCCTCGCGCAGCGAGCCGCCGGGAACATAGGCGACCTGCGGGATAAACAGCATATCGTCGAGCGGCGGCAGGCCCATCGTACCCATGCCAGAGGGCCAGAGACCAGCCATGGCTTCGAAGAGCAGGCGGCGGTTGACGCTGTGATCACCGTTGATCATGACCTTTTCACCCGCCTTGATCGTCACATCTGTCTCGCGCATGCGGAAGCCACCGCAATCATCGATATCCTCGCCGAGCTTGGCGATGATGACGATATCCTTCAACGTCAGAGTGTCAGGTGCGGTTTCTTCGTAGACGATGGCGTCCCTCACATCAAAGCTATCGTCCATCTCCTGAAGCGCCTGGCGGAAATCGGTGACGCGCATCAGCGTCGCACGCCATTCGGCAATCGGGCCGAAATTGGCGACATACCAGCGCAGCGCCGTATTGACCTGGTTGAAGGCGCCGACCGACATCATCAGCTGGCCAAAGGTAAGGCCGCCGGAGAAATAGGCGGGCGCTGCAACGATGATCGGAATGACGATAACCAACCAGCCGTAACCTGCCGAAACCCAGGTCAGGTTTGTGTTGGCCATGGCGAGACGCTTGATGACCGAGAGAACGTTGCTGATATCGGTATTGATACGCTTGCGCTCGTTCTCCTCACCGTGCGCCACTGTGATCGCCGGCATGTTCTCATTGGCGTGCATCAGCGCGAAGCGCAATTCGGCTTCCTGGGAAAACCTGTCCGCATTGAGTTTGACGAGCTTGCGGCCGACAACCTGGCTCAAGACTGAGGCCGACGCGGCGTAGAAGATCGCCGCCCAGACCATGTAGCCGGGAATTGAAAAGCTATGGCCGCTGATGTGGAAGATGAAGCCGCTCGAAAGCTCCCACAAAACACCGATGAAGCTGACGAGCAGGATGGTCGATTGCAACAATCCGAGGACGAGCCCCGTGGTGCTTTCGGCGAGGTTACGCGAATCTTCATGCAGACGCTGGTCGGGATTGACGCCGATGATGCCGATGGTCGAGAGTTTCAGCGCGCGCTTGCGCTTCAACCACTGATCGACGAGATCACGTGACAGACCCTCGCGCATATAGAGCGCGGTCATCTGGTTCAGCCAGGCCTGCAGTACGTTGAGCAACAGCAGCGCGCCGGCGATTATCGCGAAGACTTCGAGCTGGTGGAAGAACTCGCCAAGATCACGGCGCTCCAGGGAATCATAAAAGGGGGCGTTCCATTCGTTGAGGATCACCTGTCCATAGGCCGTCGCCAGAATGATGATAACGAGCAGCGTCGCCAGCAGCAGCACCTTGCCGCGGACCTGCGAATTCCAGAATGCGGAGAACATCACTCCAAGCCGATATGTCAGGCTGAGATCATACCCTACCCGGTCCTGACTCTGGATGCCCCTCCCCCTTTTTATGTCATTTGCCATTACAAGTTTCCAAATCCGCCCATCCTTACATTAATAACATGGGGGCGTTACTGGTCCATCAACAGATTCCACCACCTATATAGAAAGCGTGATGGCTTTTGCAGCTATCTGCATTGACAGTTGATTCGCAGCCTGACTGGCGCTATCTAGGATGCCTCGTGGTGATTTGGCCGGCCGGCTTGCAGCCACGTTAAATAAGTCGCTAAAGGGCCGCGTGCGGACCGGTAGCGATTCTTTCGCCGCCGGTTTTTTATTTTGATCGAGTTGACCGCAATGCCCATCAAGATCCCCGATACGCTGCCAGCCTTCGAAACCCTCGTGAAAGAGGGGGTGCGCGTGATGACCGAAACGGTAGCGATCCGTCAGGATATCCGCCCGTTGCAGATCGGGTTGCTCAATCTCATGCCGAACAAGATCAAGACCGAAGTGCAGATGGCGCGCCTGGTCGGCGCTTCGCCGCTGCAGGTGGAATTTTCGCTGGTTCGCGTCGGCAACCACAAAGCCAAGAATACGTCTGAAGAACATCTGCTCGCTTTCTACCAGACCTGGGAGGAAGTGAAGCACCGCAAGTTCGACGGCTTCATCATCACGGGCGCGCCGATCGAGACGCTGCCTTATGAGGATGTTACCTATTGGAAGGAAATGCAGCAGATATTCGACTGGACGCAGACGAATGTGCATTCGACCATGAATGTCTGTTGGGGTGCTATGGCAGGGATCTATCATTTCCATGGCGTGCCGAAGTATGAGCTGAAGGAAAAGGCCTTCGGCGTCTATCGCCACACCAACCTCAAATCTTCCTCCGTCTATCTGAATGGTTTCTCCGACAATTTCGAGGTCCCGGTGTCTCGTTGGACCGAGGTGCGCCGCGCCGACATCGAGAAGGTAGACGGGCTCGAAATCCTCATGGAGTCGAACGAGATGGGCGTCTGTCTCGTCCATGAACCGAAGGGCCGGCGGCTTTATATCTTCAATCATGTCGAATATGATTCCACATCGCTTTCGGACGAATATTTCCGTGACGTGAACGCCGGCGTACCGATTAAGATGCCGCACAACTACTTCCCGCATAATGACCCGACGCTTGCGCCGCAGAACCGCTGGCGCAGCCACGCGCATCTGCTTTTCGGCAACTGGATCAACGAGATCTACCAGACGACGCCTTACGACATCGAAGAGATCGGCTCGGACATCTAAGCGTCATCGGGCAGGTTTAAAAAAGCGTCGCCGCATTTCTGCGCCGGCGTTTTGTTTTCCGGTTCCGACCGGTTGCGGTTTGCAGGAAATGGGGGCAGGGTCCGGTTCCTCAATTCTAGGGATGGAGTAGCGTCAATCATGGCGGACAAGTTGGAACGGGAAGTTTTCGGACAGACAAAGGACGGGCAGAGCGTCCATCGCGTCGTCATTCGCGGCGGCGGATTGACGGTCAAGGTGCTGAGCTGGGGTGCGGTCATTCAAGATGCGCGGCTCGAAGGGCATGGTGCGCCGCTGGTGCTCGGCTTTGAGAATTTCGAGAGCTACCTCGCCCATTCGCCCTTCTTCGGTGCAACGCCGGGCCGCTGCGCCAATCGTATCGGCGACGGCAAGTTCAAGCTGGACGGCAAATCCTATCAGCTCGAACTCAACGAGAAAGGCGTCACGCATCTGCATGGCGGCAGCAACAATATCGGGACGCTCGTCTGGACGATCGTCGAGCACGAGGCCGACCGCGTGATGCTGAAGGTCGTCGATCCCGATGGCCGGGCCGGCTATCCCGGCAATTGCACGATCCAGGTGACCTATCGCGTGCATGGCAACGGCGAGCTTTCCGTCAACTACGAGACCACGACGGACCAGCCGACGATCGCCAACGTCTGCCAGCATTCCTACTTCAATCTCGACGGTCGCGAAGATGCGCTGGCGCATGACATCATGATCGCCGCTGACCACTTCCTGCCGACCGACGAGAAGCAGATCCCGACCGGTGAAGTTCGCTCCGTTGCAGGGAGCGAATTCGATTTCCGTGAGATGGCGCCGATGAAGCGTTTCGTTGGGCACGAACAGGCGCTCTACGATCATAATTTCTGCATTTCGAACGATCGCACCGCCAAGCGTTCCGTCGTGCTTGCCCGCAGCCTGCATTCCGGTGTTTCGCTGGAAGTGCGC
Source organism: Rhizobium sp. BK650 (assembly GCF_014195325.1). Taxonomy (GTDB): domain Bacteria; phylum Pseudomonadota; class Alphaproteobacteria; order Rhizobiales; family Rhizobiaceae; genus Rhizobium. The sequence continues at coordinate 43,089 of NZ_JACIBK010000008.1, forward strand.
ACGACCGAGCCGGGCGTTCAGTTCTATGCCGGCTTCAAGCTCAACGTGCCGGTGCCGGGCCTTGACGGCCGCAGATACGGTCCGTTCGCCGGCTTCTGCCTGGAAACGCAAATCTGGCCCGATGCGATCAACCACCAGGGCTTCCCGAATGCCGTGCTGCGCCCCGGCGAAGTGCTGCGTCAGGAAACGGATTATATCTTCACGAAGAACTGAACTCGCCGATCCATTCAGGATCGATGAAACCCTCGCAGTGCGACTGCGAGGGTTTTTCTTTTGGCCGACACGAATCTGGCTTGTCGTCTGGTTCTAAATAGGTTCTATTATGGGTCCATGGATAGAACCAGTCTGGTAGCGGAACTGAATGCTCGTGGGCTGCGCGATGAAGCGGCAACGGGACCGCTTTACAAACGGCTGGCGCTGGCGCTGACTGGCCTCATCCAAGAAGGTCTCCTGAAGCCCGGCGCGGCGCTGCCGGGCGAGCGCGATCTTGCCGAAGCCCTGAAGCTCGGGCGCGTGACCGTGCGTACAGCTTACCGCGATCTCATGACATCGGGGGCACTGGAATCGCGCCACGGCAGCGGCACCTTCGTTTCCAGCAAAGTGGAGCGCATGGAGCAGTCGCTGTGGCGGCTTTCCTCTTTCTCGGCGGACATGCGTTCACGTGGCCGCTCCCCGGCGGCGAAGATCCTGTCGCGCACCGTCAATAACCCTTCCCCGGACGAATCCTTCCTGCTCGGCCTCGGTGTGGATGAGCCGGTGCTGCGGCTCGACCGCCTTCGCCTGGCCGACGGGCTGCCGCTCGCCATCGAACGCGCCGTCGTGCCGGTCAAGTTTTTGGGCGATGATGCCGGCGGTGAAGGCTCGCTCTACGACGCGCTCGCCCAGAGCGGCCATAAGCCGGTGCGCGCCCTGCAGCGTTTGACTGCCGTCACGCTCGATCCTTCGTCAGCGGCTATCCTGAACGTCAAAGCCGGTGCGCCGGCCCTTCTGATCGAACGCGTTTCACGCCTGGAAGACCAGCGCGTCGTTGAATATACCCGCTCGCACTATCGTGGCGATGCCTATGATTTCGTCGCCGAACTGAGAATTGGAGATGACCTATGAGTGAGAACCAGTCGCTGATGCTGCAGGAGGCGGGCCAGTCGCCCGAAGTGGTCGCCACCCTGCTCGAAAAAGAAAAGCCGGTCTTCGCCGAAATTGCCCGGCTGTTCTCGTCCGCCCGCCCAAGCGTCGTGACGACGGCGGCACGCGGTTCGTCCGATCATGCTGCGACCTTCTTCAAATACCTCTTCGAGATCACCTGCGGCGTGCCGGTCGCCTCGATTGGTCCTTCGATCGCTTCAGTTTATGGCGCGCCTTTGCATCTGAAGGGCGGCATCCACTTCACCGTTTCCCAGTCAGGCGCAAGCCCGGATATCGTCGCGCTGCAGGAAGCGGCCAAGAAAGGCGGAGCAACGACGATTGCCGTCGTCAACGTCACCGACAGCCCGCTTGCCAAGCAGGCCGATATCGTTCTCGGCCTCAATGCCGGCGCTGAAAAGAGCGTCGCGGCAACCAAGTCCTTCATCGCAGCCGCTGCTGCCCTGGCCGGTGTCACCGCGGCCATCGGTGGCAAGGCCGAGTTGCAGGCTGCGTTGGAGAAGCTTCCGGCCGCGTTGTCCGCGACGTCGGGCATCGATACGACCGCTGCGGAGGATGTGCTGTTCAGTGCCGTATCGCTTTACACTGGGGGTCGCGGCACGGCTTTCGCCATCGCTCTCGAAGCAGCGCTGAAAGCCAAGGAGACGGCCGGTCTGCATGCCGAGGCCTTCTCTCTTGCGGAACTGATGCATGGGCCGATGCGCCTTGTACAGCCGGGTTTCCCGATCGTCGGCTTCGTGCCCGAGGATGCCGCCTTCGACAACAATGTGAAGGCGCTGGATCGGCTGCAGAAGCTTGGCGCCACCACGGTGCCTCTCTCGACAAAACCGCTCGCCGGCGTCAATCTGCAGGTTCCGACGACAGGTAGCGGCCTTATCGATCCCCTCGTTTCCCTGCTCGTCTATTATCGGCTGATCGAGTCCGTCACACGCCGCAAGGGCTTCGATCCGGACAAGCCGGCCAACCTTCTCAAGGTGACGGAGACCGTCTGATGACCCGCAAGATCTTCGTCGGTGCACGTATCTTCGATGGCGAACGGTTCCATGACGAGCGGGCGTTGATCGTTAAGGACGGACGCGTCGAGGCGATCATTGGCCGGAACGATCTGCCTGAAGGCGAGGTCGTGACGCTTGATGGAGGCGTGCTGTCCGCCGGCTTCATCGATGCGCAGGTCAATGGCGGTGGCGGCCGCATGCTGAATGACGATCCGTCACCGGCCTCCATGTATATGATCGGCGATGGCCATCGCCCTTATGGCACGACGGCACTCCTGCCTACGCTGATCACCGATACGGCCGACGCAACGGCTGCGGCGATCGAAGCGGCAAAAGTCGCCGTGAAGGCCAATCGCGGTGTTGCGGGCCTGCACCTCGAAGGTCCGCATCTGGCGCCGGCGCGGAAAGGCGCACACCTCGCGGAGTTGATGCGCTCCGTCGAGGATAAGGACGTTAAGGCTTTTATCGCCGCACGTGAGGCGATCGGCACGCTGCTCATTACCATTGCGGCGGAGCAGATCACGGTTTCGCAGGTGCGCGAGCTCAGCGAAGCCGGCGTGATCGTCAGCATCGGTCATTCCGATAGCACGAGCGAGGCCGCAGAAGCCCGTTTCGATGCTGGTGCGCGGGGTGTGACGCATCTCTTCAATGCGATGAGCCAGCTGGCGCATCGCGCACCGGGCCTCGTTGGTGCGGCGATCGATCATCCAGCCGTGTGGTGCGGCATTATCGCCGATGGCCACCACGTCGATCCGAAGGCGCTGCGCACGGCACTGCGCGCCAAGCGCGGGGAAGGCAAGCTGTTTTTCGTGACCGATGCCATGTCGCTCGTCGGTTCGCAGAAGGACACGTTCACGTTGAACGGCCGCACGGTAAGGCGTGAAAGGGGTGGCTTCTGTTCGAAACTGGTGCTTTCGGACGGTACGCTGGCGGGCTCGGATGTCGATATGGCATCGACGATCCGCTACGGCGTCACCTACCTGGAACTGACACTTGCCGAAGCGCTGAGGATGGCAACGCTCTACCCGGCGCGTTTCCTGCGGCTTGCCGATCGCGGCCATCTTTCGCCGGGCGCGCGGGCCGATCTTGTACATTTCACTGACGCGATTGAAGTGAAGGCCACCTGGCTCAGCGGCGAAGCGTCGTAGGGAGCAGTAGATGACCGCTATCACGGATGCCTATTTCTCCAATCTTATCGGTCGGCTGAGCGAGCTGAAACAGGCACTTGCCGACCCGATGGCGCAGGCCGCTGCCGTGATCCTTGAGGCCGCGCGTGGCGACAAGCGTGTCTATGTCTTCGGTACCGGCCATTCGCATATGCTGGCGGAAGAGGTGCATTATCGCGCCGGCGGGCTCGCCTTCACGGTGCCTGTTCTCGTCGGTTCGGCAATGCTGCATGAGGGGGCGGTGATCAGCTCGGTCTATGAGCGTACGCAGGGCCTGGTGAGGCCGATGTTGGAGCGCTACGGCATGCAGCCGGGCGATGTCATCGTCATCGCCTCCAATTCCGGCGTGAATGCTGCGCCGATCGAAGCGGCCGATTATGCGCGCGAGATAGGTGCCAAGGTGATCGCCATCACGTCGATTGCCTATTCGACAGCAATCGCCAATGGCCGTCGGCGGCTGGCTGATGTCGCGGACGTAATACTCGACAACGGCTTGCCGCCGGGCGATGCCGTCCTTGATCTTGATGGAACGGGGCTTCGCGTTGGACCTGTGTCGACAGCTGTCGGCGTTACTGTGATCAATGCCATTTTTGCGGAAGTCGCTTCCGAACTCTCCAAATCCGGCGACGCGCCTGTCTATCTCAGCGCCAACATGCCGGGCGCTGCGGAAATCAACCAGAAGCTGGTCAAGAAATACCGGCCACGCAATCCGCACCTTTAAGGCAAAAGGGCCAGCATTTTTTGCTGGCCTTCCTCTATCTAAACGCGTTGTTTCATAATCTTCGGTACCAAATGAAAACGGCCCGAAGCGGGTGCTTCAGGCCGTTCGAATGTTTGGAAACCGATGCGATCAGTCCTTGGCGCGCTCGACGTAGGAATTGTCTTCCGTTGCGATGACGACGCGGGTACCGGCGTCAATATGGGGCGGAACCGAGGTGCGGATGCCGTTGGAGAGGATGGCCGGCTTATAGGAGGAGGATGCCGTCTGGCCCTTGACGACCGGCTCGGTTTCGACGATCTCGAGCGTGACGTGGCGCGGCAGTTCGAGAGCAAGCGGAACGCCTTCGTGGATCGACAGGATGCAGGTCATGCCTTCCTGGAGATAAGCCTTCTGGTCGCCCATGGTTTCGGCGCTGACGACCACCTGATCGTAAGTTGCCGGATTCATGAAGTGGAAACCTTCGCCGTCTTCATAGAGGTACTGGAAGTTCACGTCTTCGACGAAGGCGCGCTCGACCTGCTCGGTCGTGCGCCAGCGCTCGGAAACCTTTACGCCATCGACGATGCGGCGCATGTCGACCTGCGTGACCGGCGTGCCCTTGCCTGGGTGGAAATTTTGTGCAGTGAGAACGACATAAAGTTTGCCGTCAACCTCGAGAACGTTGCCCTTGCGGACGGAAGAGGCGATGATCTTGACCATAAGACTTCCTTGTAAGTCGGCTTTCGGCGTCGTAGAGGACTGTCGGAATGGCCCTGAAGACGCAAAATGTTTTTCTTCGGGGGCGCACTAACCTAAAATCGCGGAAATAGCCACCCCACCCCCGCCGAATACGGCAAGGAAAGCGTTGAATGAACCTCACGAGCGCCAAAGCGTCTCCCTGGTGGACACCATCAATGCATGCCGATCGCCGCCCATTCCTCATCGGACGTAATGCGATCCAGTCGGCGCTGCGTGGCTATTTCGCCCGTGAGGATTTCATCGAGGTCGATACCGCCACTTTGCAGGTCTCTCCGGGCAATGAGGCACACCTGCATGCCTTTGCCACGCAGGCGCTGACGACGGACGGGCAGGCTGCACCCTTTTACCTGCATACGTCACCGGAATTTGCCTGCAAGAAGCTGCTGGCGGCCGGCGAGCAGCGCATCGCCTGCTTTGCTCATGTCTATCGCAACCGCGAGCGTGGGCCACTGCACCATCCCGAGTTCACCATGCTTGAATGGTACCGGGCAGGCGAAAGCTATGAGAGCCTAATGATGGATTGCGTGCGTTTACTGGCGCTCGCCGCCGAGACGGTCAAGACGGCAAAACTCATCTATCGCGGCGCCGAGTGCGATCCTTACGCAGGGCCGGATCGGATGAGCGTCGCGGAGGCTTTCAATCGCCATGCCGGCATCGATCTTCTGGCGTCGGTTTCCTCCGACGGTTCGACGGACCGCGAGCATCTGGCTGCCGAAATGCGGCGGGTCGGCATGCGCGTTGCCGATGACGACCATTGGGCTGATCTCTTCAGTCGGATACTGTTGGAGAAGGTCGAACCGCACCTCGGCTTCGGCCGCGTCACCATTCTCGATGAATATCCGGTTTCTGAAGCAGCGCTCGCACGACCCTCGGCTCGCGACCCACGGGTGGCAGAGCGTTTCGAGCTCTATGCTTGCGGCGTCGAACTCGCCAATGGTTTCGGCGAACTGACCAATGTCGCCGAGCAGCGGCGCCGTTTCGAGATCGAGATGGCGGAAAAGATGCGGGTCTACGGCGAGACCTATCCGCTTGACGAGGATTTCCTGGAGGCGCTCGCCGTCATGCCGGAAGCAAGCGGCATTGCACTCGGCTTCGACAGGCTGGTGATGCTGGCAACCGGCGCATCGCGGATCGACCAGGTACTGTGGGCGCCGGTTGCGGAGTATGGCCGGTGAATGTCATGCGCCCGATCAAGAGCGTCGACGACCTCGTCAAAGCCGGGCTTGTCGAGGCAGCAGAGCATCAATCCCTTGATGACGTTGCGGCACGCTACGCCATCGCGTTGACGCCTGCTGTGGCGAGACTGATCGATCATTCCGACCCAGCCGATCCGATTGCCCGGCAATTCGTGCCCAACGCGGCGGAGCTTTTCGTGACGGCTGACGAGCGGGCCGATCCTATCGGCGACCACGCCCACAGTCCGGTCGAAGGCATCGTGCATCGCTATCCGGACCGGGTGTTGTTGAAGGCGGTGCATGTCTGCCCCGTCTATTGCCGCTTCTGTTTCCGACGCGAGATGGTCGGGCCGCAGGGGCTCGGCACGCTCGATCCCGTCGCTCTGTCCGGAGCTTTCGATTATATCCGCGAGCATGGCGAGATCTGGGAGGTCATCCTGACCGGCGGCGACCCGCTGATCCTTTCGCCTCGCCGCCTCAGTGAAATTCTCGGCGAACTCGCAACGATCGAGCATGTGAAAATCGTGCGCTTTCATACGCGCGTGCCTGTCGTCGATCCGCAGAAGATCGACGCGGATCTGATCGGGGCGCTGAAGGCGAGCGGCAAGACCATCTATGTCGCGCTTCACGCCAACCACCCGCGCGAGCTGACGACGGAAGCACGGGCCGCATGCGCCCGCCTTGTGGATTCCGGGATCGTCATGGTCAGCCAGTCGGTGCTCCTACGGGGCGTCAATGATGATCCTGATGTGCTGGCCGAACTGATGCGGGCCTTCGTCGAGACGCGCGTGAAGCCTTACTATCTGCATCATCCGGATCTTGCGCCCGGCACGAGCCATTTCCGGCTGTCTATAGAAGAAGGACAGAAGATCGTCAGCTCGCTTCGCGGCCGAATCTCCGGCCTCTGCCAGCCCACCTATATTCTCGATATTCCAGGCGGCCATGGGAAGGCGGTGATCGGCGAGGGTGCAGTCAGGGCAACCGGTGACGGGTGTTATTCGATTTCGGATTATCGCGGCAGCGAACATTCCTATCCGCCCGCCGATTAACGCAAAAGCGCGCTCTCGGCGTGCCATTTCCGCACTCGACATTGCTGGAGCCATTTACGGACGGTTTTCGCAGGTCGCTTCAAGCGATTGATGGAAATGAAGTATTAGGCGTTGAATGGGTATGATTTCTAAAATGCAAAGTATGAGCCTTAGTCATATTTAACTAAATGCATTAGCGGAATGTTCTGTTTTCCGTACTAAAAGCACTCCCCATGAAAAGGCAATGAGCGCCGCCTCAGGATCATGAAAATCTGGAGTGAATGGGATGAACAAGACTATCCGCGACCTTGTAGCCAAGTTCGGTAAGCTTCCTGTGCCAGTTGATCAGGTTGCCGATGATGCGGATCTCTATGCTGCGGGTCTGACGTCCTTCGCCTCAGTGCAGCTCATGCTTGGCATCGAAGAGGCATTCGATATCGAATTTCCGGACAATCTGCTGAACCGCAAGTCGTTCGCGAGCATCTCGGCGATCGCAAAGACGATCGATCTCATCCGGGATGGCCGAAAGGTCGCCTGATGAACATCCCGGTCAAGATCACGGAAGACAGCCTAGTCGCAAGGGCTGCCCGCGTCGCCGAAATTGCGGCAAGATATGCGGATGCCGTCGATTCCGAAGGCCGGTTCCCGCAAGAGTCCGTCGACGCCATGAAGGCCGAGCGCCTGCTCGGCATCCAGATTCCCCGCCATCTCGGCGGTGAGGCCGCTTCCACGACCGATATTGCCGAATTGTGTTCGATGCTCGGCCAAGCCTGCGCGGCAAGTGCGATGGTATTCGCGATGCACCAGATCAAGCTTTCGAGCCTCGTCGAACACGGCGTCGACAGTGAATGGCATTGCGCCTTCATGCGCCGCATCGTTGCCGAACAGCTCCTGATCGCTTCCGCCACCACCGAAGGGGGAATTGGCGGCAACCTGCGCAACAGCATCTGCGCCATCGAAATCGACGGCGATATCTGCAGGCTGCAAAAGGACGCGACCGTCATTTCCTATGGCTCGCATGCCGACGCTATTCTCATCACTTCACGCAGCCATCCGAAGGCCGCTTCCTCCGATCAGGTGCTGACGGCATTTCTGAAGGACCAGTACACGCTCGAAAAGACGCATGCCTGGAACACGCTCGGCATGCGCGGTACCTGCTCCGACGGCTTCCTGTTCAAGGGTGAAGCGCCGGCCGCGCAGATCCTGCCGAAGCCTTTCGCCGAAATCGCCGCACAGTCGATGCTTGCATCCTCGCACCTGCTCTGGAGCGGTGTCTGGTATGGCATCGCGGTCGATGCCGTTTCCCGTGCACAGGCATTCGTACGTGCTGCCGCCCGCAAATCTCCCGATGCCACACCGCCGGGCGCGCTTCGCCTCGCGGAGGTTTCCAACCTTTTGCAGATGGTGAAGTCGAATGTCGTTGCTGGTCTCAAGGCCTATGAAGGGGCCAAGGCCGATGGCGACAAACTCTCCTCGATGGGCTTTGCGGTAGCGATGAACAACGTGAAGATCGCGTCTTCGGAAACGATCTTGGAAATTGTCAATCATGCCATGCTGATCTGCGGCATCATGGGCTACAAGAACGGTACGCCTTTCAGCCTCGGACGTCACTTGCGCGATGCCCATTCCGCGCAGCTCATGATCTCGAACGACCGCATCCTCGGCAATACGTCGAGCATGCTCCTCGTCCATAAGCAGGACACTAGCCTACTGGGGTAACGTCATGGATATGCAGACATCGTTTCTGGACAGGCTCTTTGAGTCCGGCCTGCTGATCGATACCGGCGTTGACGGCCTTTATGGCCGCAGCGGCCAGTTCGAAGACGTCATTGCCGCCTTCGAACGGCTGATCGACACGTTCGGCGGCGCCGACGGCGCCGAGGCGATGCGTTTTCCGCCCGGCATGAACCGCGCGCTCTTCGAAAAGAGCGGTTATATGAAGAGCTTCCCGCAGCTTGCCGGCACGGTGCACAGCTTCTGCGGCAGCGAGCTTGATCATATGAGCCTGCTGCAGTGCATGGAAGTCGGCGATGACTGGACCAAGGACCAGAAGGCGACCGATATCGTGCTGACGCCGGCGGCCTGCTATCCGCTCTATCCGACCGTTGCCAAGCGCGGCAACCTGCCGGCCGAGGGCGGCCTTTTCGACCTCCAATCCTATTGCTTCCGCCACGAGCCTTCCAAGGATCCGGCCCGCCAGCAGCTCTTCCGCATGCGCGAATATGTCTGCATGGGTACGGAACAGCATGTGACGGACTTCCGTCAGCGCTGGATGGATCGCGGCGTCGAGATGATGAAGCAGGTTGGTCTCGACGTAACCATCGATGTTGCGAATGACCCATTCTTCGGCCGCGCAGGCAAAATGATGGTCAACAACCAGCGTGATCAGAACCTGAAGTTCGAGCTGCTGATCCCGATTACATCGGTAGCAAAGCCGACGGCCTGCATGAGCTTTAATTACCATCAGGATTCGTTCGGCGTGAAATGGGGCCTGAGCCTCGAAGACGGCAGCGTCGCCCATACCGCTTGCGTCGGCTTCGGCTTGGAACGTATCGCGCTCGCGCTCTTCCACACCCACGGCCTCGACGTGAAGGAATGGCCTGCAAACGTGCGGAAAGTGCTGTGGGGTTGAGCGGTTCCATGGCGTCGGTCTTTGCAGGTATAGATCCTGATACCTACAGACAACATGGGCTGCATTCCGGCGAACGCATGTGGCCCGAAACCAATTGTTACATCGATCTCTGGATCGAGGTTCTCTCGACCTTCGGCGTTGCGCCGGAGGCCATGCTCGGTTTCACGCTGACGCAGGATTTCGAAGGCGACCAGTTCACCTTCTTCAAGGTGCCGCTGGAAGATCTCGAAGCTCTCTACGGCATCCGCGCCACCGAACTCGCGATCTATGACCGCGTCGAGCGGCATGTCGAGGTGCAGATCGCCCGCGGGCGGCTCTGCCTTATCGAGATGGATTCCTTCTATATGCCGGATACGCGCGGTACTGCTTACCGGCAGGAACACGGTAAGACGACGGTTGCAATCAACCGTCTGGACTTTGCCGGCAAGCGCGTCGACTATTTTCACAATGCCGGCTATTTCCGCATCGAGGGCGAGGATTTCGACGGGCTGTTCCAGTCCCATCTGACGGATGAGGATGCACCGTTCCTGCCCTATGCGGAATTCGCCAAGTTCCCGGAACGCCCCGTTGGCGAAGCACATCTGCGCGAGGTTTCCCGCCGGCTCCTTGGTTTCCACTTCGGTCGTCGTCCGAATAGCAATCCGATCCGTGCCTTTGCGGAAGTCTTTCCGCTGCAGGTCGAAGCGGTAGCCGACAGGCCTTTTGGCTTCTTCCATAAATATGCTTTCAACACACTGCGGCAGATCGGGGCGAATTTCGAACTCGCGGTCGATCATCTGAGCTGGCTGTCGCCCGGCGATTTTGCCGTCGCGGCCGAAGAGGCGCGTCGCATCTCGGAAGTGGCAAAGTCTGTTCAATTCCAGCTTGCCCGCGCTGTCACCCGCCGTAAGTTCGAGCCGTTGAAAGCAGCCCTTGATCCGGCGGCCGATGCGTGGGATTCGATGATGGCGTCGCTCGTCGAGCGAGTCTGAAGCCGGAGATCTGACCATGCGGGGGCGGTTGGCAAGCATCGGGGCCGAGGAAAGTCTGCTTTCCGAAGGCTGGAACCTGGTTCTGACCGAGCCTGACGCCTGCGCGACACCGCACGATATCCATCTTTCTGCGCAGTTCATTCCGGCGCCTGTTCCGGGCACGGTTGCCGGTGCGCTTGAAAGGGCCGGACTTTTCGACCGGGAAAACCCGCAGGCCTTGAACACAAAGGACGCCTGGTATCTGACCCGCCTCTTCGATACGGAACCCGGTGAGGCAATCCTGCGCTTCCAGGGGCTGGCGACGATTTGCCATGTTTTCCTGAACGGTCAGGAAATCCTGTTTTCCGAGAGCATGTTCACCGCGCACGAGATTCCGGTGACTCTGACAGGCGGCGACGAGCTGGCGCTCTGCTTCCGGGCGCTTGGCCCACGTCTTGTCGAACCGGGACCGCGTGCCCGCTGGCGACCGCAGATGATCACGCCGCAGGGGCTGAAAAATATCCGTACGACGGTGCTCGGGCATATGCCTGGCTGGTGCCCGGAAATTCACGCAGTCGGGCCGTGGCGGCCAATCTCGCTCGTGCGGCGAGGTGTGATCTCGGTCGACAATGTCTCGGTACGCGCCGTGCTGGATGAAAACGGGGTGGGGCGGCTCAGCGTTTCCCTTCATATCGATGGCGAAGAGCCGGTTATGGCGCTTCGCTGCGCCGGCGTCGAACAGGGGTTTGAGAAGATCGGCGACCGGCATTATTCAGCGATTCTCAAATTGCCTGATATCGAGGCGTGGTGGCCGCATACCCATGGTGTGCCGCGCCTCTACGATCTGACGCTGGTTCTGGATGGCGAAGAGCAGGCCATCGGCAAAGCCGGTTTCCGGCGGATCGAGGCCGACCTCGGCTCTGATGGCAGTGATTTCGCGCTTGTCGTCAACGGCGAGCGAATTTTCTGCCGCGGGGCGGTATGGACGACGGCCGATATCGTTCGGCTGCCCGGCGAGAGGCCTGACTATGAGCCCTTCCTGCGGCTGGCCGCGGAGGCCGGTATGAACATGGTCCGTATCGGCGGGACCATGGCATACGAAACACCTGAGTTCTTTGCGCTTTGCGATGAGCTGGGACTGATGGTCTGGCAGGACTTCATGTTCGCCAATTTCGATTATCCGAAGAACGACAAGGCCTTTTTCGGCCATGTGCATGCCGAGATTGAAGAGTTCCTCCACGGGGTGCAGCTTTCGCCCTCGCTTGCCGTGCTCTGCGGCGGCAGCGAAATCCACCAGCAGGCGGCGATGTTCGGCCTGCCGGCAGATTTCTGGAGCGGGGCGATCACCGACGAGATCATCCCGGCGATCTGCCAGCGCATGCGGCCTGATGTGCCCTATGTGCCGAATTCGCCTTATGGCGGCGCCATGCCCTTTTCGCCCAATTCTGGCATCACACACTACTACGGTGTCGGCGCCTATATGCGGCCGCTCGACGATGCCCGCCGTGCCGAGGTCCGTTTTGCGGCCGAGAGCCTCGCCTTTGCGCATGTGCCGCAGCAGAGAACCTTGCAGCGACATCTCGACGTGCCAGCAGTTCACAGTCCGCTCTGGAAAGAGCGCGTGCCGCGCGACCGTGGCGCTTCGTGGGATTTCGAGGATGTCCGCGATTTCTACCTGAGGCTTCTTTACGATACCGATCCGGCCATGCTGCGCCGGGAAGACCCCGCGCGCTATCTCGATCTGTCGCGTGCTGTGACGGGGGAAGTTCTGGAGGAGACATTCGCCGAGTGGCGGCGTAAGGGATCGCCCTGCAACGGTGCGCTCGTCTGGACACTGCAGGATCTGCTGCCGGGTGCCGGCTGGGGTGTCATCGATTCCACCGGCGAACCGAAACCTGTCTGGCATGCGATGCGCCGCGCCTTTCGTCCGATACAGGCGGTCTTTACGGACGAGGGGACGAGCGGCCTCTATGTCCATATCATCAACGAAACGGACAAGATCGTCGCATTGGAGCTCGACGTGGCCTGTCTGCGCGATGGCCGTCAGCAGGTGGCGAGCGGCAGCAAGGCTTTCAATCTCGGACCGAGAAGCGTGGAGCGTATTGCATGCACCGATCTCTTCGGCGGCTTCTTCGATGCGACCTATGCCTTCCGGTTCGGAGCGCCCTCGCATGATGTGAGCGTCGCATGGCTGCGATCGACCATGGATGGCGAATTGCTGGCGCAGGCTTTCCACTTTCCTCGCGGGCGAACAAAGGCTTTCCATGATGCGACGATCGAGGCATCCCTCATTCGCGAAGGCGATGATTGGTTCATGACGCTTGCGTCCGACAGGTTGGCCCAGTCGGTACATATCGATGTCGAAGGCTACCGGGCAGAAGAGGATTGGTTCCATCTAGCCCCGGGGCCGGCCAAGCGGGTGAAGCTGATTGCCGCTCCGGGCACGGATGCCGATGCGCTGCCGGCGGGCGAAATCAGAAGCGTCGGCGGATCGCGCCGCTTTTCGCTATAGAGGCTGGGGTGCGGCGATGACGATACGAGTGCAGGCGGAAGAAGTGTTGCGAGGCGTTTATCGGAGCATGCGCGGACATCTGCTGCAGCGCCTGATCATCAAGTCACGACATGCCTTCAACCCTCGCCGGCCGGTCGAAATCGTCGGCTATCTCTCGATGGTGGCGGGTGTGGGAGAGTCGGCGCGGCTTTGCGCCGTTGCACTTTCACAGGCCGGCCGGGAGATCATGCTTGCCGATGTCAGCACACATCCTGATGAGAGCAAGCTGGTGGAATGGGCGCCAGCACTAGCCTCCGGTAGCCAGCCTGGAAGCCGGATATGGCATCTCAATCCACCAATGTTGCCGCGAGCGATTTTGAAAATGGGTCTCGGCAATTTCACGCGCGCCTTCAATATCGGCTATTGGGCTTGGGAACTCGAAGTGGTGCCGGCTGAATGGCGCAATGCCATGCACTACATGAACGCTGTCTTCGTACCCTCGGAATTCACCCGGCGGGCGATCGCGCCGCTGACCTCGGCGCCCGTCATCGTCGTGCCGCATCCGGTGACCGAGCGGCCGGTTGCTGAGGATATCCGGCAGAAATTCGGGATCGCCGACGATGCCTTCCTTGTATCCTTCATCTTCAGTGCCGGCTCCTCGATCAACCGCAAGAATCCGCGGGCGGCGATCGAGGCTTTCAGGCTATTCGGCGCTGAATGCCCTGATGCCTTCCTGCTGATGAAGGCGAGCGGCAACCCGGCAAGGGATGAGGCGCTTCGGACGCTCATGCAGTCCGTTGAGGGCGACCCAAAGATCAGGATCGTTACCGACAACCTGGCGAGCCTGGAGATCAACGGCATTATCCGTGATTCCGACGCCTATCTCTCGCTGCATCGTTCGGAAGGGTTCGGCCTAACGGTCGCGGAAGCGATCATGTATCGCACGCCAGTCGTCTCGACCGGATGGTCGGGTACGGCTGATTTCTGCGATCCCGCAAATACCTGGCTGGTCGAACCGTCGCTCATTCCCGTGGTCGACGACCATCCGGAATTTGCCGGTCTCAAGGATGCTGTCTGGGCAGATCCTTCGCCGGTAGCCGCAGCGGCGCATCTGAAGAGCATTTATTCCGATCCTGACGCTGCGAAGCAGAAGGCGGAGGGCGCGCGAGACTATCTGGTGCGCCATCTCGCCGAACACAGCTACGACAAGGCGCTCTCCCGGCTTTCTGCGATGCAGGCGAGCTAAGCTGAGGGCGCCACTCTCCTTTATTTTAACGGTTTCGATTTAGAGATGGCTTGTTCTCGGCCGCGATGCGGCTTCTAGCGGATGGACGGATGTCGAAGGGCATTATTGCAAATTCGGTGATGAATGCAGCGGCGGGCATGCTGCTTCTTGTGACGGGGTTCGCGTCCTCGATCATAACCGCGCGCCTGCTCGGGCCAGAGGCTAACGGTATCGTTGCCTTTTCACTCTGGCTCGTCGTCACCGGCGCCTCGATTGCCGAACTCGGCTCCAGCATCACGCTGTTGAAGACGCTGCCGCAGCTTTCTGCGCAGGGCTACGATCTCAAGCAGCGGAGGGGATTTGCCTCGATCCTCGTCACCTTCATGGTCTGCTCCACGCTGGTGCTGCTTGGACTCTACGCCATGTTCTTCCTGACTTCGGAGAAGATGCACTGGGCCGATACCGCACCGTCGGTGGCGCTCGTGACGGGCATTCTCTTCTTCATTCAGGCGATCGGTTCCTTCGTCAAATTCTACCTGATCGGTGAAAAGCGGCTCGGAACTTTCTTTAGGCTGACGCTTGTCGTCTCGATCTTCCAGCTCGCCGGCGTGGCAGTCGGCGCCGTCTTTTACGGGGTGGAGGGTGTGCTGGTTGGCTATGCGCTCGGGCAGCTCGTGCTTTTCGTCGCCACTTTTCCCATTCTTTTTGCGCGGCGCGATCGCTGCGGCATCTCGCTGAGATATCTGGCCTCTTCTTCGGTAATCCTGTCGATGCAATTCATCATCGACTCGATCTTCCTCAATCGTATCGAACTGCTCTTCCTGCAGCAGTTCTGGTCTGTGGAAATGGTCGGCTTCTATGCTGCGGGCCTGTCGATCGCCAATATCGCGCTGCAGCTTCCGATCCAGATGAGTGGTAGCCTGCTGCCCTATTATTCGGAGCGCCGGCATACCAGCGCCGACTCGAAATTTCCGGTCGAAGCGTTTACCGCGGTCATCCGCAGCATGGCCTATATCGTACTGCCGATGAGCCTTGGGCTTGCGGCGATCTCCAGCGAATTGGTGCATGTGGTCTTCGGCGAGGCCTTCGACCGAAGCGGCGGGGTTGTCGCTCTGCTTGCGCTCGTCGCACCTGCCTACACCTTCATGCAGATTCTCAGCCTGTATCTGCTTTCCATCGAGAAGGCCAATGTGAGGTTGAAGATCAGTGTGATAGGTGGCCTCCTTATGGTAGTGGGTTGTTTACTCATCGTACCTAGTCTTGCCGCCGAGGGTGCCGCACTCGTGCGCATAGCCGTATTTGTTGCGATGTCGGTAATGATGGTCAGACAAACGGGGTTCGGAACTCAGCTTTCGGGCCTCTATCTCAGCCTTACGAAGATTGCTCTTGCCGCAGTATTTTGCGCGTGCGGTGCCATTACCGCACTTGAGTTCCTCCAGGGGCCGATTGGTCTTGTCGCCGCGATCATCGCCGGCACGTTCACCTATTTTGCGGCGCTGAAGGTTTTCCGCGCCGTTCCAGCCGAAGATATCCAGGTGCTGCGCTCAATCCTCGTCAAGATGCCGGCGCCGCTGCGGGGACCGGCAAGGGGCGTGGTCAATTTCATCACCGCGCCGACCCTTGAGGGGAGCGAGAAGACGCCGGCCAACGAAGAATTCTCACGCGAGCCAGCAGAAGGCGCTGGCCGCGTTGCCGCGCTTCCGGTCGTCTTTGACCGAACGATCGGTCTCTTCATGCCGGAAAAGGCCGACGTTGCAAAGCGGTCGGCTGCCGTCCTTTTCGTCAGCCCCTGGGGCTTCGAGGAAATGTGCACGCGGAAATTCTTTCGTGTGGCCGCGGAGCATTTTTCCGATATCGGCGTACCGAGCCTGCGCTTCGATTATATCGGAACCGGCGACGCGCTGGACTTCGGCGATCAAGCGCCGAGCCTTGAAATCTGGAAGAACTCCATTCGCGCGGCAGCTGCAAAGCTGAAGGCGATCAGTGGTTGCTCGCAGATCATCCTCATCGGCCAAGGTCTCGGGGGTACGCTTGCTCATCTGGCGGGCCATACAATCGAAGGCGTCGACAGCGTCGTGCTGCTTGCTCCGGTCCTGAGCGGGAGGGCGCATCTTCGCGAGATCAGCATGTGGTCGCGGATCATCCATGCCGATCTCGGCCTCGGCGAGGAGCATGCGTCAAATGCGCAGGTGCAGATTGCGGGCCTAACCCTGCCGGACGAGATCGCTACGGAAATCGGCAAGCTCAAGATCAGTTCGCCACAGGACTTGGCCGCGCCGAACTACCTCATACTCGAGCGGCCGGTTCGCGTCGACGATACGGCCTTCGCCGACGAATTGAAGGCGCTCGGCGGCAATGTCGAGCAACGTGTTTTCGAAGGTTACGACGAGCTGGTCACCAACCCGCTTTTCGCCAAGACCCCGATGGCGGTCGTCAGGTTGTTGACGGAATGGCTCGTCGAAGCAACAGCTATTGCGGCATCCGCCGAGCACTCGCCGCAAATGATCGAAAACCAGCCGCTTGACGGAGACGGCTTTGAGGAAATCCCGGTTCGCTTCGGCGCCTTCCGGCATCTCATTGGCGTCATCAGCCGGCCGCAGGGCGAGATCAAGGGCAATGCCGTTCTCTTTATGTCGACCGCCTATGACCGGCATGCCGGCTGGGGCCGCACGACTGTCGATATGGCTCGCGCGCTGGCGCGCCAGGGTGTGGTCTCGCTGCGTTTCGATTCGGCCAATGTCGGAGACAGCGTTCCCCGGCCAGATGCGCCCGAGCAGGTTCTCTATTCTGCGACTCAGACCGAAGATGCGCGCGCCTCGCTCGATCTCCTGGAAGGCTTCGTCTCCGGACCAATCATGGTCGCCGGGCGCTGCAGCGGCGGCTATGTGGCGCTGCGCGCAGGCATCGAGGATGAGCGGCTAAAGGCGATCGTTTCCATCAATCCGTTCGTTTACTACTGGGATCCGGAGATGCCGGTGCGGCGCGAGCATGTCGTCTCCGTTCCGCGCAGCGTCGATGATTATGGCCAGCGGATGATGCGGCTCGACACGGTCAAGCGGCTGTTCCGCGGTGAAGTCGATATCTTCGCGGCTCTGCAGAACATATTCATCGCGGTTGGCCGCAGGCTCTCGCCTCGCATTGCGCCGCTCGTCGAACTCATCCCGGGGCGCCGGCACGTCGCCCGGCAGGTACGGCAGTCCTTTGCTGCGCTCGGCAAGCGCAAGGTGCCGCTAACGTTGATCTATAGCGAAGGTGATGTCGGTCTCGACCACATGTATTTCCACTTCGGCCCGCGCGGGCACAAGTTTGCCAAGCACCCGAATGTGCGGGTGGTGATGTTGCAGGATGCCGATCACAATCTGACGCCGCCGGAATCGCGCAAGCTCGTGCTCGACGAGATCGTGCGGCTGGCCACGGCTTGAGAATTTTCTGATCCAGAGCGAAAGGCCCTAAACGGCGATGCCGATCGACCGGTAGAGATCGATATAGCGCTCGGCGACCGCATCCCAGGAATAAGCGTCGGCTGCCTCGATGAGCTTCCTGCGCAGAGCTGCTCCCTCGGTGGCGACTTTTCGATAGGCTTCCTCGATCGCATCCGCGGCAGCTTCCGGCTTGGTGAAGTCGGCGAGAATGATCGCTTCATGCCGTCCAGCGAGCGAACGATAGGCTTCGTTGGAATTCAGGACCGGCTGCAGTCCGGCACTCATCGCTTCCAGCGCGACGATGCCGAAACCTTCATATTCCGATGCCGAAGCCATGAGCGATGCTTTGGCAATGATGCCGCCGATCACATGATTGTCCGGTGAAACGGTCAGGGTTATGGATGCTTCCAGTAATCTTGCGGCAATCTCGCGTCTGACGTCAGCGGTATCAAGATCGGATTCGGCGCCAATAATGTCGAGATGCCAATCGGGATTGCGTTTTAGGAGTGCCGCTATTGCATCCAGCAGAAGATCGAGCCGCTTGTTTACGGAGAAGCGGCCGATCGTGACGATGCGCCGCTCGGGCGTGTGCGAGGCGGCATCGGCGAATTTGCCGATATCCGCGCCATTCTCGATGGTCATGCCGTCGGGCACGATCTGGACGAATTGGCTGAGATCCGACGCGCTGCAGCAGACGACACGGCGATAGGCGATGGCCGAGAGCCGTGTCAGCGTTCGGAACCAGACCTTCTTGAGAACAAGGAATTTCTTGGTGTGAAAGAAACCGCCATGGGTCGTGACCACCATGGGCTTGCGGTGCAAAAACCTGCCCCAGGCGAGCGCATCGAAGAAGAAGTCGATCGCATGGACGTGGATGAGATGGGCATCGCCGATGTGGCGAAAGATCTGTGGCGCGATCGGATAGCGGCTGCTGCCGGACCAGGGGATGCGGATAACCTCGATACCATCGATTGTTTCGCGCGCCGGAAGCTTGTCATCTGGAGCGGTGAACAGAGAATTGAGTGTCACGACACGGACGCGGTATCCGCGTTTCAGCGTCTGGCGGGCAAGATTGGCGACCACGTCCTCGAGGCCGCCGCGGTTGGGCAGAAACTGCCGTACCACGTGCACGATGAGGGGCGCAGCTTTCAGCCGCGGGCTGTTCTCGACGGTCTCTGCCATGGAGAGGGACATTTCCCACCTGTTCTCTGTGGGAATGACCAGCCATACCGGGCCTTAAGGTGCAGTATATGAGGATGTGTCTCGTGCGGCTTTATTGGCGGAATGGTTAATTGCTTCAGAATGCCTTGAAGGTCAATGTCGTCAACGAGCGAACGATGCCGGGGATATTGGCGATGTTGTCGTTGATGAACTTGCCGATATCCTGGCCTTCCTCGATATAGACCTTGAGCAGCAGGTCGTAGTTGCCTGATGTCGAATAGAGCTCCGAGACCAGTTCGGTCTTGTAGATGGCGTCGGCGACCTCGTAGGTCTTGCCGGGGGCGCACTGGAGCTGGACGAAAATCGGCTTCATGGGAATTTCCTGCATCGGATTCTGATGGCGCGCATAATGGTCGAAACCGCTGCCGCGATGCAAGCCGTTCCTTATGCCTGTTGATCCGAATGGGCCTCAGAGACGATCCAGTCGCGAAAGGCAGCAAGCGGCGCGTAGTCGGCGCGCTCCGGCGGGAAAGCGAGGTAGTAGCGCTCGCGGCTTTCCGTCTCGCGGTCGACGGCGGCGATGAGATCGCCGCGCTTCAGGTCCTCCTGGATAAGGAACGTCGGCAGAAGAGCGACGCCGAGGCCGGCGATTGCAGCTTGTGCAGCCGTCGCAAACTGGTCGAACAGCATGCCGTGCACGTTTTCAAAGGCGACACCATTATCGGCGAACCAGCGCTCCCAGGCATCGGGCCGTGTCGTCAGATGCAACAGAGGCACTGTCAGCAGATCTTCCGGGCGGGAAATTGCGTTGCGTTTGAGAAAGTCCGGGCTGCAGGCGGGCAACGTGCGTTCCGACATGAGGAACGCCAGTTCCGCACCCGGCCAGTGCGGATGGCCGAAGTGGATGGCGGCATCGATAGAATCGAGACGGAAGTCGAAGGAGGATAGCCGGGTGACCAGGTTGATCGTGACACCTGGATTGGCCGAAAGGAATCGCCCAAGGCGTGGCGCCAGCCACCGTGTGCCGAAAGTCGGCAGGATTGCGAGGTTCAGCGTGCCGCCGTGTGGGTTGGCACGGAGATTGAGCGAAGCACTGGAGATACGCCTCAGCGCCTCTCGGATTTCCCGCGCATAGGCATCGCCGGCAAGGGTAAGGCGCACCGTCTGGCGCTCACGCAGGAAAAGCTCGACGCCAAGCTGTTCCTCCAGCGCCTTGATCTGGCGACTGACGGCGCTCTGCGTCAGGTCGAGCTCACGGGCCGCTGTCGTCACACTACCGGTACGAGCGACCGCCTCGAAGGCGGCGAGATGGGACGTTGACGGCAAAAAACGCCTTGACGAGAGCATGATCATTCCATTTCAGAATGAGCTGTTTCCAAAACGTCGATATTCACCGCCTCAGAGCTTTTGTAAAGAACTTCATCCTGCAAAATCGGAATGAACGCGGAGTTCTTTCATGTCCGGCGCCTTCGTCTCTACGGATCGCATTCGTTCGCTTTTTACCGAAGCCATGTCGCAGATGTACCGGACGGAGGTACCGCAATACGGCACGCTTATCGAGTTGGTGGGGGAGGTCAACGCCGAAGTCCTCGCAAAAGACCAGGAACTCAGCGAGCGGCTTCGGCGTGCAGGCGAGCTCGAGCGCATCGATGTCGAGCGCCATGGTGCGATCCGTCTCGGAACGGCCGAGGAACTTTACACCATTCGTCGGCTCTTTGCCGTGATGGGTATGCGATCGGTCGGTTACTATGATCTTTCTGTCGCCGGCGTTCCCGTGCATTCCACCTGCTTCCGGCCGATCGAAGAGGCGGCGTTGAAAGTCAATCCGTTTCGCGTCTTCACCTCGCTTCTGCGGCTGGAATTGATCGAGGATGTGGAATTGCGCGCCGAAGCTGCTGATATCCTTGCCAGACGGCGGATCTACACACCGCGTGCCATCGAACTCATCGAGCAACATGAGAATGCTGGCGGGCTGACCGAGGCGGAAGCGACGGAATTCGTCGCCGAGGCGTTGGAGACCTTTCGGTGGCACGGCGAGGCGACCGTCAGTGCAGAGACCTACAAGCGTCTGCATGACGCTCATCGCCTGATTGCCGATGTCGTCAGTTTCAAGGGGCCGCATATCAATCATCTGACGCCGCGCACGCTCGATATTGATGAAGTGCAGCGGCGTATGCCGGAACGCGGCATTACGCCCAAGGCGGTTATTGAAGGCCCGCCGCGGCGCAATTGCGATATCCTGCTGCGGCAGACGAGCTTCAAGGCGCTGGAGGAACCAATTGCTTTCACAGGCGCTGGTGGGACGGCATCAGGCACGCATACGGCCCGATTCGGTGAGATCGAGCAGCGTGGCGTCGCGCTGACGGTCAAGGGCCGGACGCTCTATGATCAGCTGCTTGCCTCGGTACGCGGCGAAGTGCAGGTCGGCGCATCCGGCGCCAAGGCCGGCGACTACGGTGCCGAACTTGCCGAGCGCTTCAAAGCGCTGCCGGATAGCTGGGACGAACTGCGGCGCGAAGGACTGGCCTTCTTCCACTATTCGGCGACGCCTGAAGGTATTGCGGCGAAGGGCCGGCTGCCGTCCGATCCGGAAGCCCTGATCGCCAAAGGTTATCTGCGTTTTGATCCTGTCATCTACGAGGATTTCCTGCCCGTCAGCGCGGCCGGTATCTTCCAGTCGAATCTCGGCACGGACCAGCAGCAGAATTATGCGACACGCTCAAACCGGGATGCTTTCGAAGAGGCGCTTGGCGCTGACGTGCAGGACGAGCTCGCGCTATACGCCGAGCGGCAGGCAGCCTCGCTTGATATGGCGATGGAAGAGCTCGGCCTTTCCGGCCCGAAGCTGAAGACGGTCGCCTGATATTTGGCCGCTTCCGCGAGAGCGGAGGCGGCGCTAGAGTGCCGATTTCGATCCTGACTGGACTGTCCGATGCTCAATGATCCCCGTTCCCACGGCCTGTGGGAAAAGACTGCTCCTCAGCCGCCCGCCACGTCAGCGCTGGAAGGCGCGGTCGAGGCTGATGTTGTTATCGTCGGCGGCGGCTATACCGGCCTTTCCTCCGGTCTGCATCTCGCAGAGGCGGGCTCACGCGTCGTGCTGCTGGAAGCGAAGGAGATCGGCTTCGGTGGGGCAGGCCGCAATGTCGGCCTGATCAATGCCGGCATGTGGGTCATGCCTGATGATCTGCCTGGCGTGCTTGGCCCCGTCTATGGCGAGCGGTTGCTCGACCTACTCGGCAACGCGCCGCGACTGGTAATGGAGCTGATCGAGAAGCATAGCATCGCCTGCGAACTCGAAAGGCAGGGTACGCTGCATTGCGCGGTCGGTGCGGATGGCTTGAAGGAAGTTGAGGATCGGTACAAGCAGTGGTCAGCGCGCGGCGCCCCCGTCGCGCTGCTCGACGCCGATGAGACTGCAAAACGCATCGGCACGAATGCCTATGCCGGATCGCTTCTCGATATGCGGGCCGGTACGCTGCAGCCGCTTGCTTATGCGCGCGGACTCGCACATGCCGCGCAGAGGGCGGGCGTCGAGCTATACACGGCGAGCCCGGTTATCGCGACGGAACGGCAAGGCAGCCGCTGGGTGGTGAAAACGGCACGCGGACAGGTCACTGCCAATTGGATCATCGTCGCGACCGACGCCTATAGCACCGGTCCCTGGGAGCAGGTGCGCAACGAGCAAGTGTTTCTCCCTTACTTCAATTTCGCTACCGTGCCACTCGGTCACAATCTGCGCCAATCGATCCTGCCCAATCGCGAGGGTGTATGGGATACGAAGGAAATCCTCTCGTCCTTCCGTATGGACCAGGCAGGGCGCCTTGTCTTCGGCAGTGTCGGGGCACTGCGCAATACCGGCCTCTCCATTCACAAGGGCTGGGCCAAGCGCTCGCTGAAGCGGCTTTTCCCCGAGATCGGCGATATCGAGTTTGAATGCGAGTGGTATGGCCAGATCGGCATGACCGATAATGCACTGCCGCGTTTCCACAAATTCGCTCCCAATGTCATTGGCTTTTCGGGCTATAATGGCCGCGGGATCGCTCCCGGCACGGTGTTCGGCCGCACATTGGCCGAGCATATCCTTGGACGGTTGGGCGAAACGGATTTGCCTCTGCCCCTAACGGATCCTCGCGAGCCGAGCTTCCGTGCGCTCAAGGAATTATGGTACGAAGCCGGCGCTCAGGTCGCCCATTTCGCCGATGCCCGTTTCTGAGAACAACAAGACTGGAACCACGACATGACCATCGCCGTCCTCGATCTCGCCACCGAAACCGCCAAGCTACTCGCCGATCTCCGCGTCGATGCCAAAAGCTATACCGGCGGCACGCTCTCCGTCACCTCTCCGATTACAGGCAAGGAGATCGGCAAGCTCAGGGAACATTCCGTTGCGGAGGCCAAGGCAGCGATCGACGCGGCTCACGAAGCCTTTCTCGAATGGCGGGCTGTTCCGGCACCGAAGCGCGGTGAGTTGATCCGTCTGCTCGGCGAGGAGCTGCGCGCCTCCAAGGCGGCGCTCGGCCGGCTGGTTTCGATCGAGGTCGGCAAGATCACCTCCGAAGGCCTCGGCGAAGTGCAGGAGATGATCGATATCTGCGATTTCGCCGTCGGCCTTTCCCGTCAGCTCTACGGCCTGACGATCGCGACCGAGCGTGCCGAGCATCGCATGATGGAAAGCTGGCATCCGCTGGGTGCTATCGGCATCATCTCGGCCTTCAATTTCCCGGTCGCCGTCTGGTCCTGGAATGCGGCACTTGCGATTGTCTGCGGCAATTCCACCGTCTGGAAGCCCTCGGAAAAGACGCCACTGACGGCCCTTGCCGTACAGGCGCTGTTCGAGAAAGCGCTGAAGCGTTTCGTTGCCGAAGGCGGCACTGCGCCGGCAAATCTCTCCACCCTTTTGATCGGCGGCCGCGAGATTGGCGAGGCGCTGGTCGACCATCCGAAGATCCCGCTGGTTTCTGCTACCGGCTCCACCGCCATGGGCCGTGCTGTCGGCCCGCGCCTGTCGCAGCGTTTTGCCCGCGCGATCCTCGAACTCGGCGGCAACAACGCGGCGATCGTTTGTCCGACGGCTGATCTCGACCTGACGCTGCGTGGGGTCGCCTTCGCCGCCATGGGCACGGCTGGCCAGCGCTGCACGACGCTGCGTCGTCTCTTCGTGCACGAGAGCATCTATGAGCAGCTCGTACCGCGGCTGAAGAAGGCCTATGGCTCCGTGACGATCGGCAACCCACTGGAAACCGGCACGCTGGTCGGCCCGCTAATCGATGGTCAGGCCTTCGACAAAATGCAGGCAGCTCTCGGTCAGGCAAAGGCTGCTGGCGGCGCCGTCGTCGGCGGTGAGCGCGTCGAGAACGGTTCGGCAGAAGCCTTCTATGTTCGCCCCGCGCTCGTCGAAATGCCGGAGCAGACCGGCCCGGTCGAGCACGAAACCTTCGCGCCAATCCTCTATGTCATCAAGTACAGCGATTTCGACGCCGTGCTGGAGCTGCACAATGCCGTGCCGCAGGGCCTGTCGTCTTCGATTTTCACCAACAATATGCGTGAAGCCGAGACTTTCCTGTCCTCGCGCGGTTCGGATTGCGGTATCGCCAACGTCAATATAGGCCCGTCCGGCGCCGAAATCGGCGGCGCCTTCGGCGGTGAGAAGGAAACGGGTGGCGGCCGTGAATCCGGTTCGGATGCCTGGAAGGCTTACATGCGGCGCTCTACCAATACCGTCAATTACGGAAAGACCCTGCCGCTGGCGCAGGGCGTCAAGTTCGACGTCGAATAAGCTGCTGTGCGCCTTTCCCGATTAGACCGAGCATTCTGCTGGCCCAAACGGAGCAGGCGGGTCGATCAGGCGGGCCGTTTCAGCTAACCTTCCCGCAGATCTGCCTGGCAAATCGACAAGAGTTTGAATCGCCTGACGCACGTATCGCTTTACCATGTGAAGCGGTGCGGGCAGTGGGCCCTGCCTCTTTCCTCGGGGATCAAAGGCGATCGGCTCGAACCTACCCGGAGAAATGCCCTTCCCCGTCAGCCTTGCCTCACGAAAACCTGCCGGGCTCCAGCGTCCGCCGATATGGTGCAGTTGCCGGCAAATTGCCGGGGCCTGCATAGGGTGCATAGAATGCATAGGCACTTTCCTACGCCCCCTAGAAAATGTCAGATTCATTATCTGTCATATATGTGGCTGACATCTCTCACGTAAGGGAGGGAGAAACCTATGCATCTTATGCATCCTATGCAGTAAGCTCACATCCAACGCATTGGAATCTGATAGGCGGCACCTCATCGGCGTCACTTTTTACAATATCGGAATTTATTCCGCTTAAAGATGAAATTATGAGTCAAGATATCGTGATGTGATTTTTGGCCGGGAAACTTGAAATTGTCAGTCAACAAAAATATACGCCTGCCATCCCTTCGGGGAGCTAGGTGACATCGCCACGGAGGCCATCATGAGAATTGCTCTTACCCGTTTTTCCGGCGCGCTCGCGCTTGCCGCTTCACTCCTCGCCGCTACCGCCCTCGCAGGCAATGCCAATGCGCAAGGCTCCGAAGGCATCGTCGTCTACAATGCTCAGCATGAAAGCCTTGGCCGCGAATGGATCGATGCCTTCACCAAGGAGACCGGCATCAAGGTCACCATGCGCCAGGGCGGCGACATGCAGTTCGCCAACCAGATCATCCAGGAAGGCGACGCTTCGCCTGCTGACGTCTTCCTCACCGAAAATTCACCTGCGATGACGCTGGTCGACGATGCTGGTCTGTTCGCGCCGATTGAGAAGGATACGCTAGATCAGGTTCCGGAACAGTATCGCCCAGCGGACGGCATGTGGACCGGCATTGCTGCCCGCACCACAGTTTTTGCTTATGACAAGACGAAGCTCACCGAAGACAAGCTGCCGAAGTCGATGCTCGACCTTCAGGATCCGGCCTGGAAAGGCCGCTGGGGTGCGGCTCCTGCCGGCGCTGACTTCCAGGCTATCGTTGCCGCGCTCCTGCAGTTGAAGGGCGAAGACGCCACCAAGGCCTGGCTGAAGGGCCTGAAGGACAATGCCACTGCCTACAAGGGCAATAGCGTCGCCATGAAGGCCGTCAACGCCGGCGAAGTCGAAGGCGCAATCATCTATCACTACTACTGGTTCGGTGATCAGGCGAAGACCGGGGAGAACAGCAAGAATGTCGGCCTGCATTACTTCAAGAACCAGGACCCGGGCGCTTTCGTCAGTGTTTCTGGCGGCGGTATCCTGAAGTCCACGCAGCACATGAAGGAAGCTCAAGCTTTCATCAAGTATCTCACCAGCAAGGCTGGCCAGGCGGTTCTCAAGGACGGCAATTCCTTTGAATATGCCGTCGGCAAGGATGCTGCTTCCAACAGCAAGCTGGTGCCGCTTGCCGACCTCAACGCTCCTGACGTCGAAGCCTCGACCCTCGACAGCAAGAAGGTTGTGGAGCTGATGACGGCCGCTGGTCTCCTCTAAGCTTTTCTGCCGCAGTCTTCTTTCCGGCCAAAACTATTGCTTTTGGCTCAAGAAAACCTTACGGCATGACGAAATCCGGCAACCGCTCTTCAAAGGCGGTTGCCTTCCTTTATCGGCGTGTGAAGGCATAGGCCTTGCTGCAAGACAACAGATTGCTCGCATCCGGCAATGAGGCGCCGGTGACGCCAGGGGGCGCGCCAATGGTTTTGCCGCGTGGGCGCGTGCCACACGCTTCCGTCGTCCTCCTTGCATCCATCGTGGCGATCTTCAGCCTCGTGCCGCTCGGCTTTATCGCCTGGGTAACCTACGACGTCGGCTGGGAAACGGTGAAGACGCTGGTCTTCCGCCCGCGCGTCGGCGAGCTTCTCGTCAATACGGTTCTCCTGGAATCGATCACCATTCCGCTGTCGATCGTGCTGGCCGTGACGCTCGCCTGGCTGACGGAGCGGACGGATATCCCGCTTGCGCGGCTCTGGGCGTGGCTCGCTATTGCTCCCCTCGCCGTGCCGGCCTTCGTGCATTCCTACGCGTGGGTGAGCCTGCTTCCAGGCATGCGCGGGTTGCAGAGCGGCGTCTTCATTTCTGTGCTTGCTTATTATCCGTTTCTCTATCTGCCGGTCGCGGCGGCGCTGCGCCGGCTCGATCCGGCGATCGAGGATGCCGCTGCCTCTCTCGGTCTCAATCCGTGGCGTGTCTTCTTCCGGACGATCCTGCCGCAGCTTCGCCTGGCCATTTGCGGCGGCTCGCTGTTGATTGCGCTGCACCTGCTGTCGGAATACGGTCTGTTTGTGATGATCCGCTTCGACACGTTCGCGACCGCGATCGTCGACCAGTTCCAGTCTTCCTACAATAGTCCCGCCTCCAACATGCTCGGCGGCGTTCTCGTCGCCTGCTGCCTTTTCCTGCTCGGCCTCGAGATCCTGCTGCGCGGCAATGAGCGATATGCGCGCGTCGGCTCCGGCTCGGCGCGTCCGGGCGATCGCCGTCGGCTCGGATGGTTCGTGGTGCCGGCTATGGCGCTGCCGATCATCCTTGCCCTGCTGACGCTTGGCGTGCCGCTGCTCACGCTCGGCCGCTGGCTTTATCTCGGCGGGTTCGGTATCTGGCGTATAGAGGTTGTAAGCGCCTTTGTGCAGACGATCGTTCTCGCCATTGCCGGCGGTGTATTGACGACGATTGCCGCTGCCCCGATGGCCTGGCTTTCGGTTCGTGCGCCGGGCCGCCTCCAGCGCATTCTCGAGGCCTGTCACTATTATGTCGGCTCGCTGCCGGGCGTTGTCGTGGCCCTGGCGCTGGTTTCCATCACGGTCCGTCTCATCCTGCCGCTCTACCAGACCTTCGCAACGCTTCTCATAGCCTACGTGCTGCTTTTCCTGCCGCGCGCTATGGTCGGCCTGCGCGCCAGTATCGCGCAGGCGCCTATCGAGCTCGAGCGGGCGGCAATGGGCCTCGGCCGCACGCCAGGGCAGGCAGTGCGGCAGATCACCATGCGGCTTGCAGCACCTGGTGCTGCTGCCAGCGTGGCACTTGCTGCGCTCGGCATCACCAATGAATTGACCGCGACGCTGATGCTGTCGCCGAACGGCGTCGATACGCTGGCGACGAAATTCTGGTCGCTGACCAGCGAGATAGATTATGTCTCGGCGGCACCTTACGCCTTCATGATGGTCGTGCTGTCGTTTCCGCTCACCCTCATGCTCTATACCCAATCGAAACGGACTGCCGGCCAATGACGCTGCTTACGATCGACAATATCAGCAAGCGCTATGGCCCGGTTCAGGCCTTAAAGGATATCTCGCTTGAAGTGCAGGCTGGCAGCCGCACGGCTGTCGTTGGTCCCTCCGGCTCCGGCAAGACGACCCTGCTGCGCATCATTGCCGGGTTTGAGCAGCCTGATGTCGGCAGGGTGACGCTGGACGGTCAGGTTCTGGCTGACGGGCCGGCCTGCGTGCCCGCCCATAAACGCGGCATCGGCATCGTCTCGCAGGATGGCGCGCTCTTTCCGCATCTCAGTGTCGCCGACAATATCGGTTTCGGCTTTGAGCGCGGCGCGCCGGATCGGGAAAAGCGCATCCTCGATCTCCTGGAAATGGTGGAGCTCGATCGCGGCATGCTGGAGCGTCGTCCGCACCAGCTCTCCGGCGGCCAGCAGCAGCGCGTGGCACTTGCGCGCGCGCTTGGCCGCCGGCCGCGCCTCATGCTGCTCGACGAGCCCTTTTCGGCGCTGGATACCGGCCTCAGGGAAAATATGCGCAAGGCGGTTGCCCGCGTTCTCCAAGCGGCCGGCATCACGACGATCCTCGTGACGCATGATCAGGGTGAGGCCCTGTCATTTGCCGATCAGGTTGCGGTACTGCGCGAGGGCAAGCTGGTGCAGGCCGGTACGCCGCAGACGCTTTATCTCAAGCCGCGTGACCGCGAGACGGCGCTTTTCCTCGGAGATGCGGTCATGCTGCCGGCGATCATCAAGAACGGTTTTGCCGACTGCGCGCTCGGCAGTGTGCCCGTCGACGGAGCTCATCAGGGCAAGGCGGAAATCATGCTGCGGCCGGAGCAGATCCGTGTCGTCGTCGACGAGGCGAATGCGAAATATGGCGGGCGTGTCGTGGATGTGGAATTCGGCGGTGCGACCTGCACCGTAGCGGTATCGCTTGCGGCCGTCGCCCTTCCGCCGATCCTGATCAAGACATCAAGCGTGGCATTGCCAACACCAGGCGATCTCGTTCGTCTGGATATTGCCGGCAAGGCACACGTTTTTTCGCGTTAAATTTGGAGCATTTCCGGTTTCTTCGAAATCCGAAAATCTTCCTTACTTCTATTTTTACGCAATTCCCAAGGCAAAACCGCCGCGCACTTCTGCTGGAATTGCTTAACCCGCCTTCAGAACCAATTCTTGTGGCTCTTCGCCGGCCAGCCAGCCGCCCGCAAAGCCGGCGCGCTCGAGGCCGAGGCGGATCACCGGGTTCTTGCGCATCAGCTTCCAGATGAAATCGGAGCGGGCATTCTCAACCGTCATGACGACGAGGCCTTGGTCGATGGCGACCGTGCGGTCGTCGACCCAGCCTTCCGGTCGTTTGGTTTGGACCGTCGGATTGAAGCCGCCGGGGAAGCCGCCTTCGAGGAGCAAATTCGGATAGGTGGTCAGCAGCGCTCTGGTGCCATCGAGGGCAGCCTGCCGATCATAGGGCAAGCAGGCGAGCGCGGCCCAGGGTGCAATTGTACCATCATCGGGGCCGAGCGGGGCGCCGCGAGCGGCATAGCCCAGTACCTTCGGATTGCGACCACCACGCATACGCCGCGTCGGCGGCGGGCCATCGCAGGCAGTGAAGCCCCAGATGTCCTTGTTGTAGCCGACGAACTGGCCGGGATTGCGTTCCGCATAATCGCGCTGAACGTTGATGACGACCTGGGTGTTGCGGAAATAATCCCAGTTTCGGTCAGCCATCGGCTTGTCCTGGATGCCGCGGAAATCGATCCAGGCATGGGAGAAAAGATGGATGAAGAGCGGTCCAGCGTAGAGATAGGGCTGCTCGTTGAACTTCATCCACGAATAGCTTGCCGTGAAAGCGTCATAGGACGATTGTGGGATCGGGTAGGTCGGCGATGCCAGGGCCAGCGTGTAGAGGATGATCGCCTCATCGAAGCCATGATAGCGCCAGCGCAAGAAGCCGGAAGAAGGCTTCCAGCCCATGGAGATACAGTCGCCCTTGTTGAGGGCCCAGCGCCAGTCGACGCGTTCATAGATGAACTTCGCGAGGGCGCGAATCTCGGTCTCAGTTTCGTCCTCACCGTCGAAATATTGTGCGGCGGTCAGGATGCCCGCAACGAGTAGAGCGGTATCGATCGTCGAAAGCTCGCTATTCCACGCGCGATTACCAGTATCTACATGCAGGAAATGATAGAAGAAGCCGCGATGTCCCGTCGCGTGGCGCTCGGAGCCCTGCTTGGCGTTGGCGAAGAAGTGGAGCGTGTTGAACACCCGTTCGGCGGCTTCCCCACGGCTGATCCAGCCGCGCTCGACGCCGACAGGATAGGAGGAAAGCCCGAAGCCGACCGCGGCGATGCTCGCCGGCACCCCCTTGATCGAGGTGTCCGGCACGAGGCCGTTTTCAGGATTGGAATATTTTAGGAAATACTTGAACGCTGAATGCTGCAGCCTGTCGACTAGCGCGGCATCAATGTCTTCAATCCGTTGCAGCATGTGCTCCTGCCCAACTGTCATATCATCCCATGCTTCAACATGGTGGCGGCCCTCATGCAAATCAAACCTTTTTGATTCGCAAGGATAAGAGACCACAAACAGCCGCCGTTGGCGTTAATAATTCTCAGTGAAATAATATCTGGAATAAATAATATAAGCGATGCAGCAAAAAGCGGTAAACTGCACCCTTCGACGCGGTCTATTTCCCGCAATACTTGCTTTCGCCTAAGCCTACTGGACTACTTCAGGCGGCTTCCTCCATTCGCGCCAGATGGCCCGTCACGACCTCGCGGTATTGCCGCTTGGGCGGGACGTAACCCACGGGGCGGACTGGGCTTTTTAGTTTGTCGCCGCAGGTTGCGGCGGATGCCGCAAAGGGCGGGATCGTGTGGTGCCAAATAGCAATGGTTCAGCGCTTCAGGGACCGTGCAGACAGGAAGACCTGCGGCGCATAGCTGAAATCCTTGTCGAAAGGATAGGTCGGGTGCTGCTTGCGCAGGCGCGGCAGGCGCTCGACGAACTGGTCGACCACGCCGGCGGAAAGCGCCATCAGGCTTGGGTTGGCAATCGGTGCGAGTTCCGGCGAGAGATAGCCTGACTTGACGACGACGATCTTTGCCTTGTGCGGATCGAGGCCGAGCCGGGTGAAGTCGATGATGTTGTGATAGGGGCGGCGCTTGGCGGATAGCACCAGGTCGATGCCACCGATGGAGACGACGGCCTGGCGGTCGGTTGCGTCGGTGGTGTCGTGCAGGAATCTCACCATGAATCGTCCCGTCACCGGCTTGCTGCCTTTGGTGTCGAGGGAAGCGCCGATGGTGAGGTGCAGCGTCGCGCCGACGCCTGCTGCATAGCAAGCTTCCGTTGCGGCCTTGTCGGCGATTCCGGCGAAGACGACGCCGGTGGCGCCCTTTGCGATCAGTTCGGCCAGTACCTCGGCCCGATCACCCACGCCGCCCCCAGTCGGGTTGTCGCCGGATTCGGCGAGTACGACGGGACCGGTGGGACTTGCGATCGCCTTGGCGACGCATTCCTCGACCGAACCGGTCTCGCAGCCGAAGACGAACTTTTCGCGCGCATCCCAATAGGCCTTTGCCATGCGCTTCGCCTCTCGCTCGAGCACCGTGCGATCGGTGCCGGTCATGATGGCAGCGGCAGTCGCACGCGGTTCGTCGGCCCAGACGTAGCCGACCATCAGCGAGGCATCCCAGACGCCGTCGAGCGCATCGATGCCGGGCAGTTCGGCGTAGAGGCTCTTTGCTGGTTCATCAACGGTGCTGGTGCGTTCGCCCGGGAGGACGACGGGGATCGGCGCCCAGAGCAGGGTGGGTTTTATGCCCGTCTTCAGGCTTTTCACCAGCATGGAGACGGCGCGACGCATGGTTTCCTCGACATCGATATGCGGTGCGGTGCGGTAGGTGGAGTACATGTCGAGCGCGTCGAGGATCCGCTGAGTGACGTTGCCATGCAGGTCATAGCTGGCCGAGACCATGCAGTCGTCGCCGACGAGCGCGCGGGCAGAACTGATCCAGTCACCTTCCGCATCCTCCATGCCCTCGACATACATGGCTCCGTGCATGGCCAGATAGAGGCCATCGAGCGGCAGAAGCGACTTGAGGCGATCGAGGAACTCGGCCTTGAAGGCTTCATATGTGTGTCGCGCGACCGGGCCGCCGGCAATGGCGCGGGCATGGATCGTCGGCAGGAATTCGGCGTCATAATCCTTCAAAAAAGCGAAATAGGGGATAGCCAGCAAGCCCTCGCCGCGCACCACCCGGAAATCCTTCTCCTCGTTCAGAACGGGATTGTACGTGCTGCATTCGATATGAATGCCACCGACGGCGATGCGCATGGGAAACCTCAGCTGATATTGGGACCAATCAGAAAATTGTGGGCGGCGATGCTGGCAGCGCCCCTCGCCCAGACGTCGCTGTCGACGCGGCGATTGCGGATCGGCGTCTGGCCGGCATAACGCGGAAGAACATTGGCCTCGATCGCCTGTTGCACAACCGTGCCGAAAAGGCCGTCGAAGGAACTATCGACATGGGTGACCAGGATCAGGCCGGGATCGTTCATCTGGATCAGGTGCGAGATTGCGAGGCCAAGGGCGGCGCCGGCCTTATGGATGATGGCGATTGCCTCGGCAGTGCCGTGAGAGGCTTCCGCTTCCAGTTCCGACAGCGAGGTGCATTTCAAGCCGGCGGCTCGTGCCATCTCTTTGATCGCCTTCATGGAAGCGACGGTGTCCAGGCAGCCGCGTTTGCCGCAACGGCAGGGCGCGCCACCGGGCTCGATCGTGGCATGGGCGATCTCTCCCGCACCACCATGATTGCCGCGATAGAGCCTGCCGTCGATGACATGGGCGCAGCCGATGCCTTCTCCGAGCGAAACCACCGAGAAATTCGGCGTGTCACGTGCAATGCCGAAGAGCTTCTCGCTGACGGCGACGGCCTTTGCATCATTTTCGATGAACGTATCGACGCCGCTTGCCTGACGGATCATTTCGGCAAGCGGCACATCCTGCCAGCCGAGCAGGGTGGATTGCACACAAGTCGCCTGCTTTTCGTCGACGAAGCCAGATAGCGCCACGCCGATACCGGCAAGTTTCGAGCTCGCCTGTGGATGCGCCCTTAGAATTTCCGGCAGGCCATAGGCGATCGCATTGGCGACGATCTTGGGATCGCGGGAATAAGGCAGTTGCTGGCGGGCGATGATATTGCCATTGAGATCGCTCAGGATCATCGGCACAGGGTCTTCCAGGAGCGAGATGCCGATGAAGAAGGCGCATTCCGGCTTCAGGTCGAGCAGAATAGAAGGCCTGCCCTGGCCATAAACAGTTTCCGTCTCATGCAGTACGCCGCGATCTATCAGTTCGCGCGCAATGCCGCTCATCGCTGCCTTGCTGAGTCCGATCGCCGATGCAAGATCGGTCCGGCTGAGGGGGCCGGACTCGCTTATGACCCGCAGAAGCTCACGCTGCGATGAGTTGAACATTGAATTGCTGACCTGGCGGCATGTGATTTGCCGTGACAATAAGTTCACGAGTTGAACCAAGCAATCAAGATAAATGAAAAACTGATCAAAGCCGACGTCAGTTGACGGTACGCGCATCGCGCGCAGCGGGTTGTGCCGGATTGGCCGTCCAGGCGTTGCTTTCCCTCCTGGAGCCTCTCCGCTGTCGGCATTTTCACGCTATAATCCATCTGCACGCAAGGCGGGGGGGGCAAGCATGGACCAGCAGCAAATTCCACTTAAATTGACGGCAATTCGGTTCATCCGCGCGATCAAATTGTTCATGACATCCGATGTTGGCGGACGAGCCGGGTTCCTTCTCGCTTCCCTGATCGCCCTCTTCGCCGGCATCAGCGCTCTGAACGTCGTCAACAGTTTCGTCGGCCGGCACTTCATGACTGCGATCGCTGATAGGCAGACTGCCGAATTTATCCGCCAGGCGATCCTCTACGCTGGCGCTTTTGCTGCTTCAACGGCCGTATCGGTGATTGCCCGCTTCGCCGAAGAACGACTGGCTTTGCTTTGGCGAGAGCACCTCACCCGCCGTGCAATCGGTGTTTATATGGCCGACGGCACTTTCTACCGGCTCGGCATTCGAGGTAAAGTTGCCTATCCTGACCAACGGATCGCTGAGGATGTCAAGGCATTCACGACGACGACGCTTTCCTTCCTGCTTATGCTGCTCAGCAGCGTATTGACGATCTTCACCTTTTCGGGCGTGTTGTGGCTGATCAGTCCGCTTCTGTTCTTTGCGGCGGTTATCTACGCCGCCTTCGGATCGTTTATGACGATCGTGTTGGGACGACCTTTGATCGACCTGAACTATAACCAGCTCGACCGCGAAGCAGCTTTCCGGTCCGAACTGATCCGTGTTCGTGAAAATACAGAATCGATTATGATCGAGGGTTCCGAACAACGCCACACAGATCGGCTCCTCAAGCAGTTCGATAGCCTTGCCGCAAATTTCAGGCGGATAATCGGCATCAATCGCAACGTTGGTTTCTTCACCACCGGCTACAATTGGATGATACAGATCATTCCGGTCGTAATCATCGCGCCCACGTTCATGCGCGGTGATATCGAATTTGGGGTCATCACGCAGTCGGCGGCAGCCTTTGCCATGCTCGTCGGTGCGCTCTCATTCATCGTCGCACAATTCAACTCGATCTCGAACTTCGCGACCGTCGTGGGGCGCCTCAGTTCCCTTTTGGAAGCGATCGAGGAGGCTAGCAGCCCGGCGGATATCGGTATCGAACTCGTCGAGACTGGGGGCAGTCTTGGCTATGAACACCTGACGCTGACGTCGCCGACAGGAGAGGCATTGGTGACGGATTTGTCAGTCGTCATCCCAACCGATACGCGGGTAATCGTTGCAGGAGAAAGTGAGGCCGCGGCCTCCGCTTTATTTCGGACGACGGCAGGGCTTAATACGTCAGGGACCGGGCGCATCGTCATCCCACCCCGTCGAAATGTACGGTTTCTCGGTCAGCGGGCCTATTGGGGGCCGGGAACACTGCGCCAAATCCTGGTATCCCCGGAGCATTCGATCGAAGAAACGGATGAACAAATCCTCGCTTTGCTGAAGAATCTCGGGCTCACACGCGGTTTGATGCCCAATGACCTGAACAGCGAGCAAGACTGGTCCACGCTGCTGTCGCCTCGCGAGCAACAGCTCGTTGCACTTGCAAGCGCGATCATAGCCACTCCGACGTATATTGTTCTGGAAAAAGCCGATGCCATCTTCGGTCATGAGCTTCTGACCGCAATCCTCCGGCTTCTGGCCGAAAGAAGGATCGCGTGCGTCAACTTCGCCGAGCCCGATGCCCCACGCTCATCCTACGATGCTGTTCTGGAATACGGTTCGGACGGCTCCTGGAGGTGGATTGATTAAAAACAGAAAGCCTGACCGTCCCGCAATCTGGTTCTTTGAAACCGTCTGCGGCGTTGTTCGCCACAAGCCCGTTGTGCGTCAGGAAAACTCGCGCGGATCCGGCACGGCCATCATAACCAGCCGCCTGAAAACCCCGCTCGTCTTAGTCCGACAACCACCGGCTCGCAGCGACGCATAATGTTCCACAGCAAGCCGCTTCGGTAGTTTTCGATCATCAAGACAACGGGACCTTGGTCGATCCCGAAATGGTAGGGGCTGACCCACCATTCATCGTTGTTGTCACCAGTCGTATATGTCTGGTTGAACGACGGCCTAAACCCGTAAAGTCGCGTCATTCCAAGTTTCATGCGGGCAAAGTTTCGCACGGTCGGGATGACGATTTCCGGCGCAAATGGCAGCGAGGCGACCACCACCCAGGGGGATACCGTTCCATCATCCGGCCCATAGGGTGCGCCCCGGGCGACGTAGTCGAAGAATTCCCGATCGACGCCGTCTATATTTCTCTTGATCCAGCCAGGGCCATCGCTTGCCGTGAAACCCCAGCAATGTTCGCCATAGCCTTTAAAGTTCAGCGGGTTGCGAATGGCATATTCCTGCTGGACGAAAGTGGCGTGCCGGCTGTTCTGGAAATAGTCGCTGCGATGCTCACGCATGAAATTGTCGCGAATTTCGCGAAAATCGATCCACA
This sequence comes from Rhizobium sp. BK650, assembly GCF_014195325.1. Taxonomy (GTDB): domain Bacteria; phylum Pseudomonadota; class Alphaproteobacteria; order Rhizobiales; family Rhizobiaceae; genus Rhizobium. The sequence goes on from NZ_JACIBK010000008.1 coordinate 79,200, forward strand.
TATGTGAAAGCTGATGCGTAAAGAGCGGGCCGGAATAGAGCAATTCGCGACCGAAGATATTCCGCCATTCGTAGCTCTCCGTGTAAGCCGTATAGCTTTCCGGTGGCAGAGGATGGCTCGGCGAGCCGAGCCCGAGAATGTAAAGAAGCAGGCCCTCGTCATAGCCCCGCCAGCGATAGGGAATGAATCCACTTTCCGGTCGCCAGCCATGGGTGAGCGTAGCCCCGTGGTCGCGAGCCCAATTCCAGTCCACGCGCTCGTATAGCGCGTTGGCAAGTGCGCGAACCTTCGCCTCGTCCTCGGTGTCTGCATCGAAATAAGCTGCGACGGTCAAAGCACCGGCGAACAAGAAAGCCGAGTCGATCGTTGACAATTCGCACTGCCAGACTCGTCTCCCCGTCTCAATGTCGAGGAAATGGTAGAAGAAACCCTTATAGCCGGATGCGTCAGGTTCCGGTCCCTGGTGGCAGGACATCAGGAACTCCAGTCGGCGTCTGGCGATCTTGGCGGCAAACTCGCGAATGACGACACCGCGCTCCACTATGACGGGAATGGTGGCAAGAGCCATGCCGATGGCGGCGATACTCGCCGGTGCGCCTGCCTGTGTCTTGTCTCGGACCAACCCGTTGTCCGGATTCGTGCATTGCAGATAGTAGAGCAAGGTCGTGAACTGAAGGCGACTGAGGTCCTCATCCGTCGGCATTCGGTTCAATTCGGGATCGGTTGACAGTAATTCCGACATGGCAGGGTAACCGAGGAGATCAGATGGTTTCGTCGGACAACCGGAGGCGGCCTTGATTGGACGCCTGCCGGTATGATCATTTATTTGCGACACGTCGCCTAGGCATTGTCTCCCTCTGTGGAAGTCGCCGCCTTCCCTTTCTCCGTGCTCTTGACGCCCCATTTCCAGCCGCTGATCTCGGGCATATCATCACCATGTGCCTCGATATATTGCCGGTGCTCGATCAGCTTCCCGCGGATTGCCTGCTTGAAATAGGCTGCGCGCGCGCCGAGCTGCGGCAGCCGATCGATGACGTCTTCGACGAGATGAAAGCGATCGAGCTGGTTCAGAACGACCATGTCGAACGGCGTCGTGGTCGTTCCCTCTTCCTTATATCCCCGGACGTGCAGGTTTTTATGGTTGGTTCGCCGATAAGTCAGCCGGTGAATCAACCAGGGATATCCGTGAAATGCGAAGATGATCGGCTTGTCCTTTGTGAAGAACGCATCGAAGTCACGATCCGAAAGCCCATGAGGATGTTCGCTCGAGGGCTGAAGCTTCATCAGATTGACGACATTGACGACGCGCACCTTCACTTGGGGAAGATGCTCACGGATCAGCTGGACGGCGGCGAGCGTCTCGAGGGTCGGTACATCCCCGCAGCAGGCCATCACCACATCCGGCTCCGAATCCCGGTCATTGCTGGCCCATTGCCAAATTCCGAGGCCTTCGGCGCAGTGCTTGATGGCTTCATCCATGGTGAGCCATTGCGGCGCAGGCTGCTTGCCTGCGACGACCACATTCACATAGTTGCGGCTGCGCAGACAATGATCAGTGACGGACAGGAGCGTATTGGCATCCGGCGGAAGATAGACCCGGATAACCTCCGCCTTCTTGTTGATCACATGGTCGATGAAGCCTGGATCCTGATGAGAAAAGCCGTTGTGATCCTGTCTCCACACATGCGAACTCAGGAAGTAGTTGAGCGAGGCGATCGGCCGCCGCCAAGGAATGTGGTTGCACACTTTCAGCCATTTGGCGTGCTGATTGAACATCGAGTCGATGATGTGAATGAAGGCCTCGTAGCAGGAAAAAAAGCCATGACGCCCGGTTAGCAGATAGCCTTCAAGCCAGCCCTGGCATTGATGCTCGCTCAGAACCTCCATGACGCGGCCATCCGGCGACAGGTGATCGTCTTCGGGATAGATCTCGGCCATATAGCAGCGATCCGTCACCTCCAGCACATCCTGCCAGCGATTGGAGTTGTTCTCGTCTGGGCTAAACAGCCGGAAGTTCTGGCTGTTGAGATTGAGCTTCATCACGTCGCGCAGGAACTTACCCATGAGGCGAGCGGATTCTGCCGTTACCGATCCCGGCTTCGGCACCGAGACGGCATAATCACGGAAATCCGGCATCTTGAGATCGCGCAGCATCAGCCCGCCGTTCGCATGCGGATTGTCGCTCATGCGGCGATGCCCGGTCGGGGCCAGCACGGCCAGCTCAGCCCGCAATTTGCCGTTACTGTCGAAAAGTTCCTCGGGCCTGTAGGTCTTCATCCAGTGTTGAAGCACCTTGATATGTTCCGGCTTGTCCATATCGCCCATCGGAACCTGGTGCGAACGCCAATAGTCTTCGCATTTCTTGCCGTCGATTTCGGAAGGGCAAGTCCAGCCCTTCGGTGTGCGGAAAACGATCATCGGCCATGCAGGACGGCGGACATTCCCTTTGTCTCGTGCATCCGCCCAGATCTTTTTGATCGACGCAACGGCAGTGTCCATCGCTGCGGCAAGCTGCTGCTGTACCTGATCGGGCTCGTGGCCTTCCACGAAAAGGGGTGCGTATCCCATGCCCTCAAAGAACTTTACCAATTCCTCCTTGGGAATACGGGCAAGGAAGCAGGGATTGGCGATCTTATAGCCGTTGAGGTGCAAGATCGGCAGAACGCATCCGTCACGGGCAGGATTGAGAAACTTGTTGCCATGCCATCCCGTCGCGAGGGGGCCCGTCTCGGCCTCCCCGTCACCGACGACACAGGCGACAATCAGATCGGGATTGTCGAAGGCTGCGCCATAGGCATGGCTGAGTGCGTAACCGAGCTCGCCACCTTCATGTATGCTTCCGGGTGTTTCGGGGGCGACGTGGCTCGGGATGCCGCCGGGAAAGCTGAACTGCTTGAACAGCCGTTTCATGCCCTCCTCGTCCTGGCCGATATTCGGGTAGAATTCGCTGTAGGTCCCTTCCAGATAGGCATGTGCGACGAGCGACGGTCCACCGTGGCCAGGGCCGATCACATAGATCATGTTGAGGTCGTCGCGCTTGATCACCCTATTAAGGTGCACATAGAGCATGTTCAGGCCCGGCGAGGTTCCCCAATGGCCGAGCAGCCGCGGCTTGATATGTTCGCGTGCGAGGGGCTTCTTGAGCAGGGGATTGTCGAGCAAATAGATTTGCCCGACCGAAAGATAGTTTGATGCCCGCCAGTAAGCGTCCATCAGCCGGAGCTCTTCGGCCGATAGCGGCATTTTTCCAGGCGACGCTACCGAGACTTTTTTGTTCATCACTGCCGTGTCAAGTGAAGCCATCTCAGTCTCCCAATCAAAATGACATTGCTGGATCTCGCCGGCCCGTTTCATGAAGGCCGGTGCAGTCTCATGTGGATGCTGCGGTCCTATTGCGGAGGAGATTCCGGGAAATGCTCCACCACACCGCGGACGCCGTTGACGCCTTCCGCGAGAATCCGCGCGGCCCTGCGGCAAGCCGCCGTCTCGACATTACCCCAAAAATGCACGACCCCATTAGCGACCGTCACGGACACATCCAGTCCTTCCAGGCCGGTATTTTCACCGAGCCGGACAAGAATGCTGCGTCGGATGGCTTCGTCACCAGTGGCCGTATCGTCCGATTTTGCCGAGTAAATTACCTGCAGAAGGTCGGCGCGGCTGACGATGCCGACGAGATTGCCGTCCCGCAGGACCGGAATGCGCTTGATGCCGCGGTCCTGCATGAGCCCGGCAACACGGGAAAGGGGCGCATCTTCGTCGATCGTGACAGGCTCGGGTGTCATGACGTCACCCACTCTCCATGCACATCGTTTTACAAAAGCGTTCGCCCTGTCATCCGGGCCAACTCCCATGTCCGTCTTCAGGGCGAATGTTCCACTGGATAGCTCCGTTCGACGGATCAGATCGCCCTCGCTGATGATACCCAACAAGCGTCCACCGTCGTCAACGACAGGAACTCCGCTTATGTGCTGGTCGGACATCAGTCTGGCCGCATGCCGAACGCTATGGTCAGGTGATATTGTGACAACCGTTGTCGTCATTACGTCTTTGACGAGCATGTCGATCCACCGCAGATCTGAACGACGGGAATCTTCTTCTATCTGTGCCAGAGGCAGGGATAGATAAAGCGTGTGCGCGAAGAAGCCTCCCAACAAAGCTCGAAGAGCCTAATCGGATACTACCACATTTTGCATTGAGCAGGATCAATCGGACGTCACAAATCTGTTTACGGTGACCGAAGGGGCAACGAACGCCCTCCGCCATCGCAAATGGAATGGACTTCGATCGAAGCTCGGCCTGTTTTGCTTTGACGAGTCGGTTATGGCGATTCGTAGCATGCGCGACGAGACGTTTGAATTTCGCTATGACCAATACGAAGGCTTATTTTGCCCGATCTGAGAGATAGGTGACGGAGCGTACTGGAGACATGGGTAACACTTTTCGCTTTTGCGGGAGGTGTTGATGCCGTGGAGAGAGACTTCGGTGATGGAGGAACGTCTTCGTTTTGTCGCCCGGTTGCTGGAGGGCGAAGGGATGAGCGAGGTTTGCTGTTCGTTCGGCATCTCGCGCAAGACCGGCTACAAGATCTTCAACCGCTACAGGGACGAAGGTCTGGAAGCGCTGACGGACCGGTCGCGTCGGCCGGTGCGTTATGCCAATCAACTGCCCGAACCGGTCGAGGCGATGATCGTGCGACTCAAGAAGGACAAGCCGCACTGGGGGGCGCGCAAGATAAGGGAGTTGCTGGTCAAACGGCTGGCCGGCGACGTGCGGGTGCCAGCCAGAAGCACGGTGCATGCGGTGCTCGACCGATACGGCCTTGTGAGCCAGGCCCGCAAGAGGAACCGGGCGAACAAGGCCGTGGGAACGCCGCTGTCGGCGCCGCTCGATCCCAATGACCTGTGGTGTGCCGACTTCAAGGGCGAGTTCAAGCTTGGCGATGGCCGATATTGTTACCCGTTGACGGTCACCGACCAGGCTTCGCGCTATCTCCTATGCTGCGAAGCTTTCGAATCGACACGGGAGCGCGGCGTCTTCGAGGCCTTCCACCGGCTGTTTGACGAGCGTGGCCTGCCAGACGCCATCCGCTCCGACAACGGCCTGCCATTTGCCAGCCCCAACGGGCTCTCCAATCTGTCGAAGCTGTCGGCATGGTGGCTGAGGCTCGGTATCGCGCTCGAGCGCATCAGGCCGGGCCATCCGCAAGAGAATGGCCGGCACGAGCGCATGCACCTGACGCTGAAGAAAGAGGCCACGCGTCCACCCGGCCGCAACATCCTGCAGCAGCAGGCGCGCTTCGATGCATTCATCAGCGAATTCAATACCGAAAGGCCGCACGAGGCGCTTGCCATGAAGGCGCCCGCAGACATCTACACGCCATCGGCGCGAACCTATCAGGGGCTGCCGCAGATCAGCTATCCCTTCCACGACAAGGAGGCACTGGTCACCAGTTGCGGTCGCATCTGCATCCATCGCAAGAAGATCAACATCTCGACCGTCATGGCCGGTCACAGGCTCGGCCTCAAGGAGGTCGACGACGGTATTTGGCTCGTCAGCTTCATGCACTATGATCTCGGATATATCGATCTGGAGCAGAGGACTTTGCAAACCATCGACAACCCGTTCGGCACGAGGTTGTCACCCATGTCTTAGGAACGATCTGTTACCTATGTCTCCGGGTCGGACAAATGGGAAACTGGAGCGGGCGAAGGGATTCGAACCCTCGACCCCAACCTTGGCAAGGTTGTGCTCTACCCCTGAGCTACACCCGCTCAAATCCGCACCGGTCCGGGGTAGTAAGTAGCGGACCGTGGGCGTCACCTTGCGGCGACGGGCGCTATATCGCCCAAACGATTTTCAAATGCAACAGGGAAATGACGGAAAAACGAAGAAAAGTTTTGGCAGTGGAAAACCGGCTTTGCAAAGGCCGCGAATGCAGGGCAAAGCGTCGGTCTCGAAGGTTGCCAAGCCCACGAGGCGGACGTAAGCAGTCCGTTAAACCTGCTTCTTTCTCGTTTGATGGAACGATGATGACCGAAAACAAGCCCAGGACTCGCCAGGATCTTCTCGTCTTTCTCGATGGTCTCGGCATTGCCCACAGTACCAAGGACCATGCGCCGGTTTTCACGGTCGCCGAATCGGTGGCGCTGCGGGATGAGATTCCCGGCGGGCACACAAAGAACCTGTTCGTGAAGGATAAGAAGGATCGGTATTTCCTGCTGACAGTGGAGGAAAACGCCGCCGTCGACCTCAAGCAGGTCCATACTCTGATCGGCGCTTCCGGCCGCGTCTCCTTCGGCAAACCCGAGAAACTGATGGAATATCTGGGCGTCATTCCAGGCGCTGTTACAGCGTTCGGCGCGATCAACGATACCGGCAACGACGTCACCTTCGTGCTCGATGCGGATCTGATGCATGAAGAGATCATCAACTGCCATCCGCTCTCCAATGATGCAACCACTTCGATCGCCAGCGCCGATCTCATACGATTCATGGAAGCGACGGGGCATAAGCCGCTTGTCTTGAAAGTGACGTCCTGACATACGATTTTAGCGCTATCAGAGACGCCGGCAGATCGGCGCGGCGGGAGATACCTATGAGTGGCAGCGACAATCCTTATAACGGTTCCTTCGGCAACCAGATGTCGGCAACAGCAAGCTATGGCACCGCACCCCAGCCTGCGGCGGGCAGCGGTCATATTAAGGACACGACGACGGCGAATTTTTCGAAGGATGTTCTGGAGGAATCGCGCAACCAGCCCGTATTGGTCGATTTCTGGGCGCCCTGGTGCGGCCCCTGCAAGCAGTTGACGCCCGTCCTGGAAAAAGTCGTCAACGAAGGCCAGGGCCGCGTCAAGCTGGTCAAGATGAATATCGACGATCATCCCTCGATCCCCGGTCAGCTCGGCATCCAGTCCATTCCAGCCGTCATCGCCTTCGTCAACGGTCGCCCGGCCGACGGCTTCATGGGTGCGGTTCCGGAAAGTCAGGTCCGCCAGTTCATCGATCGTGTTGCAGGTCCTGTAGGTGCCGATCAGGCCGCTGAGATCGAAGCCGTTCTGGCGGAAGCGGGCGAATTACTTGCCGCCGGCAACATCAATGAAGCGGGGCAGCTTTATGGCGCGATCATGCAGGCCGAACCGGAAAACGCCAAGGCTCTCGCCGGCATGGCCGAGTGCCTGATCGCCGCCGACCAGCATGGCGAGGCTCGCCAGATGTTGAGCGAGTTGTCTGAGGCGCTTGCCAAGGAGGCAGGTATTCAGGCGGTCCTGAAGAAACTCGATCAGATCGAGGAAGCCCGCAAGCTCGGCGATCCCGTCGCTTTGGAGCGCGAGCTTGCATCGAACCCGGATCATCACGAGGCCCGCCTGAAACTCGCCAAGATCCTCAACGTCGAGGGCAAGCGCGAGGAAGCGGCGGAACACCTGCTCACCATCATGCGTAAGGATCGCGCCTTCGACGACGATGGGGCGCGTCGCCAGCTTCTGCAGTTCTTCGAGGTCTGGGGATTCAAGGATCCGGCGACTGTTTCGGCTCGCCGCAAGCTTTCCTCGATTCTGTTTTCCTGAGTTTGCCGCATCCACCCTTGCGTTTTTACATAAGGGCACCACATTTCTCGTGGGAGCGGGCGCCGCAGATGCGTCCGCCGAAGGAGTGCGGGACTAGTCTTCATGCAAGTTGGCAATGCCAGATATCTGAAGCCCAGCGATCTACCGGATGAGGTTGCAGTTTTTCCGCTGACAGGTGCGCTTCTCCTGCCTGCCGGGCAGTTGCCGCTCAATATCTTCGAGCCGCGTTATCTCGCGATGTTCGATGCCGCATTGGCCGGAAACCGTCTGATCGGCATGGTGCAGCCGGCACATGGCGAGCATGAAGACAAGACGCATGCACCTGAGCTTGCGGCAGTCGGCTGCCTTGGCCGGATTACCTCTTATGCCGAGACCGGTGACGGACGTTACATTGTCTCGCTGACGGGCGTGTGCCGCTTCCGGCTGCTGGGGGAACGATCGCACGGCCAGCCGTTCCGCACCTTCCGTATCGCGCCGTTCATATCGGACCTCTCCGCCGAGAATGAGGAGGAAGCCGTCGACCGCAGCGCGCTGCTGACGGCTTTCAAGGCCTATCTCGATGCCAATAAGCTGGAAGCCGATTGGGAAAGCGTGGAGCGCGCCAGCAACCTTACCCTCGTCAATTCACTCGCGATGATGTCGCCCTTCGGCCCGGCTGAAAAGCAGGCGCTGCTCGAGGCACCCGATCTGAGGACCAGAGCGGAAACCTTGATTGCCATTACGGAAATCGTGCTTGCCCGTGTTTTCGGCGATTCCGATACCGTGCTGCAGTAGGGGACGCTATGGACGAAAAGCTGAGCCGGGTTGATCCCAAACTTCTCGAACTTCTCGTCTGCCCGCTGACCAAGGGGCGGCTTTCCTATGACCGCGAGCATAACGAACTCGTTTCGGAAAAGGCTCGTCTTGCCTATCCTATTCGGGACGGCATTCCGATCATGCTGGTTTCGGAAGCGCGCAGCCTCGAAGACTAAGGCGTAAGATCAGAGCGCTTCGCCTGCAAGCAGCCGCGGATTGTTCTTGGCTGTGGTTCCTGCTGCCTGGCCGATGAAGAAGGATTTTAGGCTGGGCAGGCGATCGACGATGCCGAGCCCGAAATCGCGTGCAATACGGATCGGCGTCATGTCGTTTGAAAAGAGACGATTCAGCACATCTGTCGTGACACCCATGCGGAACGTGTCGAAGCGGCGCCAACTCTGATAGCGCTCCAGAATATTGATGGCGCCGATATCGAGACCGAGGCGATCAGCTTCGACGATCGTTTCGGCCAGCGCTGCCACGTCCTTGAAGCCGAGGTTGAGGCCCTGGCCGGAGATCGGATGGATGCCATGCGCTGCGTCGCCGGCAAGGGCAAAGCGTGGGGCGACGAAGGAGCGGGCGAGTGTCAGACCGAGAGGAAAGGCTCGCTTGTCGCCAACGACCCTGAGAGCCCCGAGCTTGTGGCCGAAGCGGCGTTCCAATTCCTCCTCGAAAACCAGATCGTCGGCGGCGACAAGGCGGTTGGCGTCGTGCGTCCGCTCGGTCCAGACCAGCGATGACCGGTTGTTGCGCAGCGGCAGGATGGCGAAGGGGCCGGATGGAAGAAAATGTTCTTCGGCGCAGCCGTGATGCGGGCGTTCGTGCTCGACCGTGGTGACGATGCCGGACTGGCCGTAGTCCCAGGTCACGGTCTTGATGCCGGCAAAGTCGCGTAGCCTTGAGCGCACGCCGTCGCAAGCGACCAGCAGGCGCGACTGCACCGTACTGCCGTCCGAAAGGCTGACTTCGATATTGGTGTCGCCGGTTTTCAGTCCCGTGGCACTGAGACCGTGGCGGATCTCGATCCCGAGCCGTTCGCACAATCCGCGTAGTGCGCCGACCATCACAAAATTCGGGATCATGTGCGCGAATGGCCGACCATCGGCCACTTCGCCGTCGAAGGTGAGGAAGATCGGGCGGACAGGATCGGACATCCTGGAATCGGTAACGACCATCTTATTGATCGGCTGCGCTTCCGGCTCGATCTCGTCCCAGATGCCGAAGACTTCAAGCATCTTCGTCGCTGCCGCAATGATGGCAGAGGCGCGCATATCGCTTTTCCAGGCATGCTCGGGCGCCGCCTCGACGACGGCGACATCGAGATGAGGTGCCGCCTGCTTGACCGCCACGGCCACGGACAGGCCAACATAACCTCCGCCCACAACCAGCATGTCCAGCATCGTCCGCTCCTGTTACTTTTTACGATCAGATGCGATCTATATAGATCATCATATTGCCACTTCCTACCGCCGGGAGCCGAACAAAATGACGGAACAAACGGACAAACCTACCGCCATGGAAACATTGATTTCAACGCTCGATATCGAGCCAATCGAGGTCGATATTTTTCGCGGCCGCAGTCCACAGGTTGGCTGGCAGCGCGTCTTCGGCGGACAGGTGATCGCGCAGGCGCTGATGGCAGCGCAGCGCACGGTGGAAAGCGAGCGCTTTATTCACTCGCTGCACGCCTATTTCATGCGCCCCGGCGATCCCTCCGTGCCGATCATCTATCAGGTCGAGCGCATTCGCGACGGTTCGAGCTTCAACACGCGCCGGGCCGTCGCAATCCAGCACGGCAAGGCGATCTTCGCACTGTCGGCCTCATTCCAGCTGGAAGAACCGGGCTACGACCATCAGATTCCCATGCCGCTGGTGCCGATGCCGGAAACGCTGCTCGGCGAACAACAGATCAAGGAACAGTATCTCGCCCGTGCGCCGGCGGCGGTGCGCAAATATTGGGAGCGTGAGCGGCCGATCGAAATCCGGCCCGTTTCGCTCAAGCACTATTTCACGCGGGAGAAGCTCGATCCGCGGCAGGATGTCTGGGTGCGAGCCACCGGTCCCGTGCCGGAAAGCCGGCTCTATCAGGCTGCCGTGCTTGCCTATATCTCAGACATGACGCTACTCGATGCATCGCTGCATGCTCACGGAACGTCCATTTTCGACCAGAACCTGCAGGTCGCAAGCCTTGACCACGCCATGTGGTTCCACAGGCCGGAGAGGCTTGATGATTGGCTGCTTTATACGCAGGATAGCCCGTCTGCCTCAGGTGCCCGGGGATTGACCCGCGGTAGCCTGTTTACACGTTCTGGTGTTCTGATTGCGTCGGTTGCGCAGGAAGGCCTGATTCGGAAAAAGGCAAATGATTAAATAGTATGCATATTTATAAAATTGCGTGTTATTTGTGCGCTTATTGGCCGTTCATTTGCCTGTTTATTGGCGCTCTATTCCATATCCTTTACATTTCAACAACTTAACGATCGTCACGAATCTGGCACATCCTTTGAATGTCTGTTGGCGGTCGCTGTTCAAGAAACCGTCAGCGGCAAGGAGAGTCGGCTCCGCGCCGAGGATAACGAAGGATGGGAAACCAGATGAAAATTGTGATGGCCATTATCAAGCCGTTCAAGCTCGATGAGGTCCGCGAAGCCCTCACGGCGATCGGCATCCAGGGCCTGACTGTGACCGAAGTGAAGGGTTACGGTCGTCAGAAGGGACACACCGAAATCTATCGCGGTACTGAATATGCGGTCAGCTTCCTGCCGAAGCTCAAGATCGAAATCGCGGTCGCATCCGAAATCGTCGACAAGGCGATAGAGGCCATCGCAGCATCTGCCAAGACCGGCCAGATCGGTGACGGCAAAATCTTCGTCTACTCGATCGACCATGCCGTGCGCATCCGCACCGGCGAGACCGATTCAGAAGCGCTGTAAAAAGAACGGCAGATCAAGGAGCTATTTCCAATGTCAATTTCGAAGTTTTCCTCCAACATCGCACGGGTAGGCACCCTTTCGGCAGCCCTGCTGGCGCCGGTTGTTGCTTTCGCACAGGAAGCAGCCCCGGCAGCCGCCGCTGCTCCGGCCTTCACCATGGACAAGGGTGACAATACCTGGATGCTCGTCTCCTCGGCGCTCGTCCTCCTGATGACGATCCCGGGTCTTGCGCTTTTCTACGGCGGCCTCGTGCGTGCCAAAAATATGCTCTCCGTGCTAATGCAGGTCTTCATGATCACCGCCGTCGTGGCGCTGATCTGGGTGACCTATGGCTATTCGCTCGCCTTCACTGACGGTGGCTCGCTGAACAGCTTCGTTGGCGGCTTCTCGAAGGCCTTCCTCGCAGGGGTCAACACCACATCGCTCGCAGAAACCTTCTCGAAGGGCGTCGCCATCCCTGAATACACCTTTATCGTATTTCAGATGACCTTCGCCTGCATCACGCCCGGCCTCATCGTCGGCGCATTCGCCGAGCGCGTTAAGTTCTCGGCCGTCATGCTCTTCGTCGTGCTCTGGGTCACCTTCATCTACTTCCCGATGGCGCACATGGTCTGGTTCTGGGGCGGCCCGAGTTCCTACACGTCGCCCGCCGGCCTGATCTTCTCCTATGGCGCAATCGATTTTGCTGGCGGCACGGTCGTTCACATCAATGCCGGTATCGCTGGCCTCGTCGGCGCCATCATGCTCGGCAAGCGCACCGGCTATAAGAAGGAGATCATGGCTCCGCACTCGATGACGCTCACCATGGTCGGCGCGTCGCTGCTCTGGGTCGGCTGGTTCGGCTTCAACGCCGGCTCCAACCTCGAAGCCAACGCCTATGCATCGCTCGCCATGATCAACACCTTCGTCGCCACGGCCGCTGCCGCTGTGTCCTGGTGCATCGTCGAAAGCTTCGCTCGCGGCAAGGCTTCCATGCTCGGCGGCGCTTCCGGTGCTGTCGCCGGCCTCGTCGCCGTCACTCCGGCTGCGGGCTTTGCCGGCCCGATGGGTTCGATCGTTCTCGGCCTCATCGTCTCGCCGGTCTGCTACTTCTTCGTCGACGTCGTGAAGAACAAGTTCAACTATGACGATAGCCTCGACGTCTTCGGTGTCCATTGCATCGGCGGCATCATCGGCGCTCTCGGCACCGGCATCCTCGTCAATCCGGCCCTTGGTGGCGCCGGTATCGTCGACTACTCGACCGCCGATTTCGCTGCCTCCTATGCCGGTACGGCAACCCAGGTCCTGGCCCAGGCCAAGGGCGTTCTCACGACGCTGCTGTGGTCGGGCATTGGCTCTGCGATCCTCTACAAGATCGTCGATGTCATCGTCGGCCTGCGCGTTTCCGTCGAAGCCGAGCGCGAAGGTCTCGACCTCGCAACGCATGGCGAAGCGGCCTACCACGCCTAATCACAGGGTTTGCGGCGCCCGGCACAGAGCGCCGCCGAACAGCCCGTCGCGGCCTATCTAACCATAAGCCGCTCTTGGCCCGGACCTTCCAAGGTTCGGGCCCTTTTCTTTTTAGCGATCCGGCATATGCATGGTTAACATCGCTTTAACCCTACTTTGATTAGGTGGAGCGGACGCATTTGGCGCGGCGAAGCATTGGCGATTCGCGTGCCCACAGGCATTGGACGGGTTAGAACATGGCAAGAAGCACGTCGCCGGCGATGGATGGCCGTCCTGACCGGTTCTCCTTCTCGGCATTCATGCTGCGGCAGATCCAGGCTCTCACGGGCTTTGCGGTCTTTCTGGCGCTGGCGCTCGCGGTTGCGGCGCTTGCGACCTGGAATGTCACCGATCCCAGCTATTCGTATGCCACGAGCAATCTGCCGACTAACGTGCTGGGTTACAGTGGGGCTGCCTTCGCCGATATCGCCATGCAGTTCCTGGGGCTGGCCAGCGTCGTTTCGATGCTGCCCGTCGTTGCCTGGGCGCTGGCGCTGATTTCCGGCCGCCACATCAGCCGCATCCCGGCGCGCGCCGGTGCCTGGCTTGCCGGTACGGTGCTTTCCTCTGCCGTCATCGGTTGTTTCCCGCCGCCGCTCACCTGGCCGATCCCGAACGGTATCGGTGGGGTCATCGGTGACATGATCCTGCGTTTCCCAGCTCTTTTCGTCGGCGCTTATCCAACCGGTGTTTTTGCCACCGCCGTCGGCTGCGTCTTCGCCGTTCCAACGGCGTGGATGATGCTCTTTGCTGCCGGTATCGTTGGCCGCAACGAGCTCGATGAGGAGGAAGACGAACTAGAGGATTATGTCGATACGCGAAGCAAGGCGCGTGTCGTGGGCGAAGAGGATGATGAAGACGACGAATCCCGCTGGATGGCCTTTGGTGGTGCTATCACCCACGCTTGGTACATGAACCAGGCCCGTTTCCGCCGGCTTTTCGGCATGGGCCCGCGCAAGCGCCGCCAGAGCGATTTCGAATCGCCCTACGATTTCAACGACGATGAATTTGGTAAGCTGAACGAGCCCGTACGTGCCAAGCCTCTTGCACGCGGCGAGCGGATGGATCCGTCCATGGAGTCCCGCGTCGCATCGAGTCGGCGTGTCGTATCGCCGCCTTCCATCTCGCTCAACGATGATGACGATGAGGACGACGATCCGCCGTTCGACACTGATATGCCGCCACGTCCGGCCGATATCCTGCCTGACGACGGCGATGACTGGATGATCCGCGCGCCGGCGAAATCGAATGCCAAGCCCGAGCCGCGCGTCATTCCCACCTCGGCCCGCCCGAAGCCGGGCGCCCGCGTCGACCGCGAGGCGCAAAGTTCGTTCATCCGACCGGAGGGTTTCCAGCTTCCTTCCATGCACCTGCTCGCAGAGCCGAAGAACGTCGTGCGCGATTCGACGCTTTCGGCTGATGCGCTGGAGCAGAATGCCCGCATGCTGGAAGGCGTGCTGGAGGATTTCGGCGTCAAGGGCGAAATCATCCATGTCCGCCCCGGCCCGGTTGTCACACTCTACGAGCTGGAGCCGGCGCCCGGCATCAAATCGTCCCGCGTTATAGGCCTTGCCGACGATATCGCCCGTTCGATGAGCGCGATTGCCGCCCGCGTCGCCGTTGTGCCGGGGCGCAATGCGATCGGTATCGAATTGCCGAACCAGACGCGCGAAACCGTCTATCTGCGCGAACTCATCGCCTCGCGCGATTTCGAAAGCTCCAAGGCAAAGCTCGCCATGGCGCTTGGCAAGACGATTGGCGGCGAAGCTGTCATCGCCGATCTTGCGAAGATGCCGCATCTCCTGGTGGCCGGCACGACCGGTTCGGGCAAGTCCGTCGCCATCAATACCATGATCCTGTCGCTGCTTTATCGCATGACGCCGGAACAGTGCCGCCTCATCATGATCGACCCGAAGATGCTGGAACTTTCCGTCTATGACGGTATCCCGCACCTGCTTTCGCCTGTCGTCACCGATCCCAAGAAGGCTGTCGTTGCGCTCAAATGGACCGTCCGAGAGATGGAAGAGCGCTACAAGAAGATGTCGAAGATTGGCGTTCGCAATATCGACGGCTTTAACACCCGCGTCGAACAGGCGCTTGCCAAGGGCGACACGATCTCGCGCACGGTGCAGACTGGCTTCGATAGGCAGACCGGCGAGGCTGTCTACGAGACCGAAGAGTTCGACCTGCAGCCGATGCCCTACATCGTCGTCATCATCGACGAGATGGCTGACCTGATGATGGTCGCCGGCAAGGATATCGAAGGTGCGGTCCAGCGCCTCGCGCAGATGGCGCGTGCGGCCGGTATTCACGTCATCATGGCGACACAGCGTCCTTCGGTCGATGTGATCACCGGCACGATCAAGGCGAATTTCCCGACGCGCATTTCCTTCCAGGTCACCTCAAAGATCGACAGCCGCACGATCCTTGGCGAGCAGGGCGCTGAACAGTTGC
Organism: Rhizobium sp. BK650; assembly: GCF_014195325.1. Classification (GTDB taxonomy): domain Bacteria; phylum Pseudomonadota; class Alphaproteobacteria; order Rhizobiales; family Rhizobiaceae; genus Rhizobium. The sequence goes on from NZ_JACIBK010000008.1 coordinate 94,440, forward strand.
TCGGCATGGGCGACATGCTCTATATGGCCGGCGGCGGCCGCATCCAGCGCGTCCACGGTCCTTTCGTGTCTGATGTGGAAGTCGAAGAGATCGTTTCCTATCTGAAGACGCAGGGCTCGCCGCAATACCTCGATGCTATTACCGCCGATGACGATGAGGATGATGACTATGGCGGCGGTCCGGCCGGCACCGCAAACCTTGCCGATTCAGAGGATCCCTACGATCAGGCCGTCGCCATAGTCCTGCGGGATGGCAAGGCGTCGACCTCTTATGTTCAGCGCAGGCTCGGCATCGGCTATAATCGTGCTGCTTCGCTGATCGAGCGCATGGAGCAGGAGGGCATTATCGGCCCTGCCAACCATGCCGGCAAACGCGAGATTCTGGTGCCGACGGACGGGGATATTCTCGACCGTTGATACGGGAAATTTTGCAGCGCGGCCCGACGGCGGAAACCCTCGGGCGTGTAATCCGTTACCTTTTACCGGACGATCGCGGTGCCTTGAAGACGCCGCCTTTCAGCGGCATGCAGACCGCATACAGGAGGTTCACATGACCAACTCCGCATCCATCTTTTCCGGCCTGCCGGTAAGCCGCCGTGACGTCCTTGGTGTCTTTGCCGCTGCGGCAGTTGCAGGCGCGGTTCCGTTTCCCGCTCTCGCGCAGGTCGCACAGGCGGCGGCCCCCGCCGCCAACAACGCTACGGCACAGGCGATTGCCGATCATTTCTCCAGCGTCGCCACCATGCAGGGCGAGTTCGTGCAGTTCGGTCCACGCGGCGAGCAGACCGGCGGCAAGTTCTTCATCGAGCGCCCCGGTAAGCTACGCTTCAACTATGACGATCCGTCGCCGATGCGCGTGATTGCCGACGGCAGGAACGTCGCGATCGGCAATATTAAGCTCAAGACCTGGGATCTCTATCCGCTCTCCAAGACGCCGCTCAGCCTGCTGCTTGCGCCGCATATCGACCTTTCCGCCGGCATGGTGAAGGGGGTGAAGCAAGAGTCCGATCTGACGACGATCTCGCTCGGCAACAATACGGTGTTCGGCAACTCAACCATCACCATGATGTTCGACCCGAAGACCTATGACCTGCGCCAGTGGACGATCACCGATAATCAGGGCAAGGATACGTCGGTCATGATCTTCAACGTAAAAACCGGTGTTGCCTTCGACGAGCGCGTCTTCCGGGTGCCCTATGAGGATATCAAGGGCACTTCGGCAAACCGCGATTGATGCTTTTCGGTTGATCACCGACCGCTTTTGCCTGCGGCCGGTTTTCTCGCTGGCGCCTTTGCTCTAAAGCCCTTTCAGAGGGATCTGAAAGGGCATGGCATGAGCTTTTCCATAACCACCTGGAACATCAATTCGGTTCGACTGCGCATGCCGATCGTCGAGCAATTGGTATTAAAGCACCGGCCCGACATTCTCTGCCTGCAGGAAACCAAGGTTCCGAACGACCTCTTCCCGTTGGCGCCGCTACGCGCCATGGGCTACGAGCATATCATCATCCACGGCCAGAAAGGCTATCACGGAGTTGCCATCGCCTCCCGCGTGCCGCTGACCGAGGATCATCGGCAGGATTACTGCAATGTCGGCGATGCGCGTCATATCTCGGCGGTCTTCGAGCGCGGCAGCCGGCGCATCCGCTTGCATAATTTCTATGTTCCTGCCGGCGGCGATGAACCGGATCGCACGATCAATCCGAAATTCGGCCATAAGCTCGATTTCATCGAGGAGATGAAGAATCTCAAGGCCAGCGCTGAAGCAAATACCTCAGCCATCCTCGTCGGCGATCTCAATATTGCACCGCTGGAACATGATGTCTGGTCGCACAAGCAGCTTCTGAAGATCGTCAGCCATACGCCCATCGAAACCGATGGGCTGCTCGAGGTGATGAAGCGCGGCGGTTGGCATGATCTCATGCGCCAGCACGTGCCTGCCAATGAGAAGCTCTATACGTGGTGGAGCTACCGCGCGAAGGATTGGGAAGCTGCCGACAAGGGCCGGCGCCTCGATCACATCTGGTCGTCGCCCGACCTCGCTCCGCATCTGCAGCGCATCGAAGTGCTGAAGGAAGCACGCGGCTGGGAGCGCCCTTCCGACCATGTGCCGGTGACTGTGCATCTCAATCTCTGAGAAGCTTTAGCTGAAACGATGAAACTGACTTGCGGCTTGCGCTGCAAGATCGGCAATACTGTCGCGGATACGGTTTTCCATGATGCGCGCCGCCGACGGAAATTCCTCGATCAGGCGAAGGAACAGCGCTCGCGTGATGCGGATGATGCCGGTATCCTCGCGTGCGACAGCGGTGAATTTGCGCTCCACCTGAGTGATAAGGGCCAGTTCCGAAATCAAGGCTCCCGGCCCGACGATGGCTTCGGTCCGCGCCCTGCCATCCGAGCCGGCTACGCTGAGTTCAAGGCTGCCGCTGGTGATTACATAGGCGCTTTCGGCCGGCGAGCCCTGACGAAACAGCATCTGCCCGGCCGCAATCACGCGACGGTCTGCGCCGAAGGCTATCAGCCGCAACTGGTCCTCATTCATGTCCTTGAAGAGCGGAAGCTGCGACAACAGCTGGATATCGTCGGAAAGAGACATGCTACGGGATGATCTTATAGCCGCCGTTTTCCGTCACCAGAATCTCGGCATTGGATGGATCCCGTTCGATCTTCTGGCGCAGGCGGTAGACATGGGTTTCCAGCGTGTGGGTGGTGACGCCGGAATTATAGCCCCAGACTTCTTCCAGCAGGACGTCGCGGGTGACGACCTTCTGTTCAGCGCGATAGAGATAGCGGATGATCGCTGCCTCCTTCTCCGTCAGTCGAATCTTCTGGCCGTTGTCGGTGGTCAGCAGCTTCTGGCTTGGCTTGAAGAGATAGGGGCCGACGGTAAAAGTGGCATCTTCGCTCTGTTCGTGCTGGCGAAGCTGCACGCGGATGCGGGCGAGCAGCACGGCGAAACGGAAAGGCTTGGTGACGTAGTCGTTGGCGCCGGCCTCAAGGCCGAGGATCGTATCCGAATCCGTATCGTGACCCGTCAGCATGATGATCGGCGCCTTAAAGCCACCCTTGCGCAGCAGCTTGACGGCTTCGCGGCCGTCCATATCCGGCAAGCCGACGTCCATGATCAGCAGATCGACCGGATTGGAGCGGGCGGCCTGGACGCCTTTGCCCGCGGTCGCTTCCTGCAGGACCGTGAATTCCTCATACAACGACAATTGCTCCGTCAGCGTCTGACGAAGGTCGTCATCGTCATCCACCAGAAGAATGGTGCGTGCGGTCATGCGGGTGCGTCCTTGCGTTTGTCAGATAGTCCTACGCCAAATTCCACATTTGGCAAGGATTGGCGGTCTAATGTTGCCGCGTAGGGTTTCATATGGTTTCAATCGAACCCCAAGGCAATTCAAGAACATGCGAGAAAAATGGAAAAAGCAAGGCGAGAGCGAAATGGCCGGCCGTCAACGCTCGTGGTGCGTGCTGCGCCCGGCAACCCAAGTCGCGCCATCGTTCGGTTTGGCCCGCTTACCATGCCCGCTGCGATCGGCCGCAGCGGCCGATCGGTGATCAAGCAGGAAGGTGACGGCGCAACGCCGATTGCTGCCATGCCTTTGCTATACGGCTTCCGCCGCGGCGAGCGAAACGGTTACCTTCCCACAACGCTGGCCCTCAAACGCATTCGCACCAATATGCTTTGGTGCGATCAGCCCGCTGATGCGAACTATAACAGGCTGGTCAAGGCACCATTCAAGCCGAGCCATGAGGAGATGAAGCGGAAGGACGGGCTTTACGATATCTGCCTGGTACTCGATTGGAATGTGACCTCACGGGTGCGCAACCGCGGCTCGGCAATCTTCTTCCATCTCATCCGCCCCGGTTATGAGCCTACCGCCGGCTGTGTCGCGATCAGCGTCCGCGATATGCGCCGCATCCTGCCCTTCCTTAGAAAGGGAACAATTGTCCGCGTTCTCTGATTGTCTTGCCGATCAGCTGTCCTATATGGGTTTTCGACCGGGCGCGCGGGCTGCAATATGTCTAGGAAAAACGCTTCGCGGCTTCAATTCATGCCCATTCAATTCGTGTCTTTGGCCATCCTTCAAATTTCCGGAGATATAGTGTGACCCCTCAGCCCATTATCACTTTCCATGACGGACATTCCATTCCCCAGGTAGGCCTCGGCGTCTGGCAGACGCCGCAGGATATCGCGGCTCCGACTGTGCGCACTGCGCTTGCTGCGGGCTATCGTCATATCGACACGGCTTCCGGCTATGACAATGAAGAGGGTGTCGGCGAAGGCATTCGTTCTTCTGGCATCGACCGCAAAGATATCTTCGTCACCACGAAACTTCGCAATACCGACCAGGGTTATGACAATGCACTGCGCGCTTTCGACGTCAGCCTCAAGAAGCTCGGAAGCGACTATGTCGATCTTTACCTCATCCACTGGCCGTCGCCGCATCGGGGCCTCTACCGTGAAACCTGGAAGGCTTTCGTGCGCCTGCGTGAAGAAGGCCGCGTACGCTCCATCGGCGTATCGAATTTCTATCCCGATCATCTCGATCATATCATCGGCGATACGGGCGTTGTTCCTGTTATCAACCAGATCGAGCTCCATCCGGACTTTCAGCAGAAGGCGGCGCAGGAGGCGCATAAGAAGCTCAACATCGTCACCGAATCCTGGAGCCCGCTCGGCCAGGGCCGTTTCATTTCCAATCCGATCATCGGCCAGATTGCCGCCAAGCACAGTAAGACCCCGGCTCAGGTGATCATCCGCTGGCATATCGATACCGGCCTTGTCGTCATCCCGAAATCGGTAACGCCGTCGCGCATCGAGGAGAACTTTGACGTCTTCGATTTCAAGCTGGACGGTGAAGACATGGCGGCGATCGCCAAGCTCGACAGCGTCGGCGCCCGGATGGGTCCGGACCCTTATACCGCGACGTTCTAGGCGCTGCTTTCTCTGCCAATTCGTAAAAAGGCCCGACACGTGAGCGCCGGGCCTTTGTCATGCCAGATCGGAAGAAGATCACTTCCACTCTCGGATATCGACGAAGTGGCCGGCAATCGCTGCGGCTGCAGCCATGGCCGGCGAGACGAGATGCGTGCGACCCTTGAAGCCCTGGCGGCCTTCGAAGTTGCGGTTCGAGGTCGAGGCGCAACGTTCGCCCGGCTTCAGGCGGTCGTCGTTCATGGCAAGGCACATAGAGCAGCCCGGCTCGCGCCAGTCGAAGCCGGCAGCCTTGAAGATCTTGTCGAGGCCTTCAGCTTCTGCCTGTTCCTTCACCAGGCCGGAGCCGGGAACGATCATGGCGTTGACGGTCGAGGCAACGGTCTTGCCCTCAATAACCTTGGCGGCGGCGCGCAGATCCTCTATACGGCCGTTGGTGCAGGAGCCGATGAAGACGCGGTCGACGGCAATGTCGGTCATCTTCGTGCCCGGCTTCAGGCCCATATAGTCAAGCGCGCGCCACTTGGAGGCGCGCTTCGTTTCGTCCTGGATTTCGTCGGGATTTGGCACTGTGCCCTGAACCGAGACCACGTCTTCAGGCGAGGAGCCCCAGGAGACGATCGGCGGCAGTTCGGCAGCGTTCAGCTTGACGATACGGTCGAAATGCGCGCCTTCGTCCGACTTCAGCGTCTTCCAATAGGCGATCGCCTGTTCCAATGCTTCGCCCTTCGGGGCGCGCGGCTTGCCCTTGATATATTCGAAGGTGACCTCGTCAGGCGCGATCAGGCCGGCGCGGGCGCCGCCCTCGATCGACATGTTGCAGATCGTCATGCGGCCTTCCATCGACAGCGAGCGGATCGCTTCGCCGGCATATTCGATGACGTAGCCTGTGCCGCCTGCAGTGCCGATCTCGCCGATGATGGCAAGAACGATATCCTTGGCGGTGACACCCGGCGGCAGCTGGCCGTCGACCTGCACCAGCATGTTCTTGGCCTTCTTCTGGATCAGCGTCTGGGTCGCGAGAACGTGCTCGACCTCAGACGTGCCGATACCGTGGGCGAGCGAGCCGAAGGCGCCATGCGTGGAGGTATGGCTATCGCCGCAGACGATCGTCATCCCCGGTAGAGTGAAACCTTGTTCCGGGCCGATGATGTGGACGATGCCCTGGCGCTTGTCGTTTTCGGAGTAATATTCGACGTTGAACTCGGCGGCATTCTTGGCCAGTTGCTCGACCTGAATGCGGCTTTCCTCGTTCTTGATGCCGAGATGGCGATCAGCGGACGTGGGGACGTTGTGGTCGACGACGGCAAGCGTCTTTTCCGGCGCCCGGACTTTGCGGCCGGACATGCGCAGGCCTTCGAAAGCCTGCGGCGAGGTGACTTCATGGACCAGGTGACGGTCGATGTAGAGAAGACAGGTGCCGTCTTCCTGTTCGTCGACCAGATGGTCGGCCCAGATCTTGTCGTAAAGGGTACGCGGTGCGCTCATGGCTAATGGTCCGTTTTGGCTGGAGCATGGAATTTGGAGTTATGGCGGACAGGCTCCGCCGGCCGTCATTCGATCAACGAAGTCGGCTGTTGAGCGCACCGGAAACGGACGCAAAGAAGCGTGCCGGCAGGCGGTAATGGTCCTGCAGCACGAAAATATGCGCCCCGATGCATCTGAACTTGGATTCCATGGCGCTGGATATAGCGATTTTTGATCGAAACGGCAATTCGAATCATGAAGCGGCTTACCGCCGCGGCATCTGCTTCATCTTCTTCTCGATCCGCCGCAGGAAGAGCGACAGACCGATCGTCAAGATCAGATAGATGTAAGTGACGATCGAGTAGGTTTCGAAGAAGCGGAATGAGCCGGAGGCATAGACTTTGCCCATCTGCGTGATATCGGCGACGCCGAGGACGGAAACGAGGGAACTATCCTTCACCATCGAGACGAAATCATTGGAGAGCGGCGGGAAGATAACCCGGATCGCTTGCGGAAAGACGACGAGCCGGAACCGCCGGTAGCGCGACAGACCGAGCGATTTGGCGGCCTCAATCTGACCGAGATCGACGGATTGGAAGCCAGCGCGGAAGATTTCGGCGATGAAGGAGGAATAGCCGATCATCAGGGCGATGATGGCGCGCCACATCAGTGACAGGTCGCGTACGAGGATCGGCTCCGTCAGGCCCGCCTTCACCAGGGGTGTTATTACGAAGTTATAGGCTGCGACAAAACCCGGCGCACCGACGAAAGCGATGTAGAAGAGCAGCACCAGGATGGGAATGCCCCTGATGATCTCGATATAGAAGCGGGCGATTTGGCGCAGCACGATGCTGTCGGAAAGGCCGAGCAGCGCGATGCCGAGGCCGAGCACCGTTGCCAGCACAAAGGCGATGAGCGTGACGAATACTGTGATGCCGACGCCATTGACGACGGTGCGGAAGACCTGCGCGTAAATGTCGTTGGTGACGATGACGGCGGCGAGGATGATGCCGATCAGGACAAGGACGGCCAGCCACCAGGGGCGGTCGTCCTTCTCGTGTCGCGGGGATGGTGGTAGTGCCATCTGCGATCGCGCGGGGGATTATTCGCCCATCTTGTAATCGAGGAACCACTTTTTGTTCAGTGCATCAAAGGTGCCGTCGGCCTTGAGTGCCGAGATCGCAGCGTTCACCGGTGCGACAAGATCGGAGCCCTTCGGGAAGATGAAGCCGAAGTCTTCGGTGCCGAGCGGTTCTCCGACAACTTTCAGCCCGCCATTCGAGGAGTCGACATAACCCTTTGCAGCGACGCTGTCGGTCAGAACGAGATCGACGTCGCCGGTTTTCAAAGCCTGTACGGTTGCGCCGAAGGTTTCGAAGAGCTTGATGCGCGGGTTCTGCTCATTGCCGTCGAGGATCTCATAGACGGCGGTATAGAAAGGCGATGTGCCTGGCTGCGCGCCGATCAGCCCGTCCTTGAAGGTGCCGAAGCTCTTGGCGTCAGTGAAGCGCTTTTCGTCGCCGCGCACCAGCATGAACTGCTGAGAGCGCATGTAGGGGTCGGAGAAGTCGACCTTCTGCTTGCGATCGTCCTTGATGGTGATGCCGGTCATGCCGATGTTGTACTGACCATCGGAGACAGCCTGGATCATCGCATCCCAGCTGGTGTTCTGGTACTCGACCTTGAAATTCAGCCGCTTGGAGATCTCGTTCATCGCATCATATTCCCAGCCGATCGCCTTGCCCGACTTGGGATCGACGAATTGCAGCGGCGGGTAGGCGTTTTCCGTCACCACAACGACGGTCTTGCCGCCGAGGTCCGGCAAGCCGGCGGCATAGGCTGCGAGCGGCGAAAGCATGACGGCCGTCAGGCCGGCGAGAACGGTGCGGCGAAAGAACATGGTGTGGCTCCCCAATATTTGAACGGCAGAATTGTCATGGAAGATGCTGATATGGCAAGGCTGCATGCGCTGCGCATCAACGCAAAAAAGGAAAGGCGGCCCAAAGACCGCCTTTCCCAAGCAATGATTTTCGCTTTCGCGAGTGCTTATTCAGCCGAGCCTTCAGCAGCGGCTGCAGCTGCAGCTTCTGCGGCGGCCTTTGCTTCAGCGGCTTCTGCTGCTGCCTTTTCGGCGGCGAGAGCCTGGGCTGCTGCAACCTTTTCAGCTTCGATACGTGCCTTTTCATCGGCAACAGCCTGACGCTCGGCGTCGTTGAGCTTGCGGGCGCGGGTGCCGGTGTTCTCGACGATACGAGCCGACTTACCGCGACGGTCGCGCAGGTAGTAGAGCTTGGCGCGACGGACCTTACCGCGGCGAACGACTTCGACGCTTTCGATCAGCGGGGAGTAAACCGGGAATACGCGCTCGACGCCTTCGCCGTAGGAGATCTTGCGGACCGTGAAGTTTTCCTGCAGACCGCCGCCGGAACGGGCGATGCAGACGCCTTCATAGGCCTGAACACGGGTACGGTTGCCTTCCGTGACCTTCACGTTGACGCGGACGGTGTCGCCCGGGGAGAATTCAGGAAGGGTGCGCTTGGCTTCGATCTTGGCGGCCTGTTCGGCCTCAAGCTGCTGAATGATGTTCATCGTCTTAACCTTTGGTTCTTCTGAAACAGCCAGAGCGCTCACACTTATCCTTCGGTCGATGCCTCCGGAGTTTGCCCTTGCGGGCGGGAGCGGATTCGCCATTCTTTGTTTGCTGGCAGACGGGGCGAGCCCCATTTCCGGGTGCGCCAATACACGAAAGACTTCCGCTTGTCATCCCTTGGACGGCAAATTTGTGAAATCAGCCGTCTTTTCCGGCCTTCCGAGTTGCCAGAAGTTCGGGGCGTCTTTCCCTGGTCAAGGAAACAGCCTGTTCGTGACGCCATTTTTCGATCGCGCCATGATTGCCCGAAGTCAGGATCGCCGGAATCTCGCGGCCTTCCCACTCCTGCGGGCGCGTGTAGTGCGGATGTTCCAGAAGCCCGCCTTCGAAGCTTTCGTGCAGACCGGAGAGGTCGTTGCCCATGACACCCGGCAGAATGCGCACGATCGCGTCGAGCACGATCAGCGCGGCCGGTTCGCCACCGGAAAGCACATAATCGCCGATCGAGACTTCCTCGAGTTCGCGCGCCTCGATCACCCGTTGATCGATACCTTCGAAACGGCCGCAGACGATGATCACCCCCTCGCCCGCCGCAAGCTCGCGCACTCGCTCCTGCGTCAGCGGCTTGCCGCGCGGGCTCATCAGAAGGCGCGGGCGGTTGTCGTTTTCAGATGCGCTGTCGATCGCGCGGGCAAGCACGTCAGGCTTCAGCACCATGCCTGCGCCGCCGCCGGCCGGCGTGTCATCGACGGTGCGGTGTTTGTCAGTTGCGAAATCGCGGATTTGCACGGTATCGAGCGACCATTGTCCGCGCTCGGCTGCCTTGCCAGCGAGCGAAAAGCCCAGATGGCCCGGAAACATTTCCGGATAGAGTGTCAGCACGGTCGCCCGGAAAGCCATGGCGATTACTTCTTTTTCTTCGGCTTGCCTGCGGTGAGGCCCTTCAGGTCATCAGGATCGTCCACAAGGCCTGCCGCAAGTGGATCGATCAGCAGCTTGCCGGCTTCGAGGTCTATTTCCAGCACGGAGGCTTCCGAGAAAGGAATCAGCACGGGGCGCTTGCCCGGGCCTTTGAGCTCCAGGAGATCGCCGGCGCCGAAATCGAAGACGCCGGTAACCGTTCCGTAGCTGACACCCTGATCGTCGAAGGCTTCCAATCCCTCCAGGTCGGCATAGAAGAACTCGTCATCTTCCAACTCCTCATCCGACAGGTTGTCGCGTTCGACATAGAGCTCCAGCCCGTTCAGCGCTTCGGCAGCGTTTCGATCGTTGATGCCGCGGAAGCGGACTACGACTATGTTCTTTGCCTCGCGTAGCTCCAGAATCTCGAAGCTGCGGCCATCCATGCTGTGCAGATGGCCGTAGTCGCCGAGCGCGGTTGGATCGGCCGTGTAGGCTTTCACACGCACCTCGCCGCGAATGCCTTGTGCGCCGCCGATCGTCGCCATCAGCACCGGATTTTCAAGCTTGGTCATGGGTTCCTTCATTCGAACGCAGGCAAGAAGCCAAGATCACGCTTCTCTTAAACGAAGTGCATGGGAATGGAAACGAAAACGGGCGCCATGTCGCCATGCCGCCCGTTTAGATCGGATCGAAAATCGATTATTCGGCAGAAGCAGCAGCTTCGGCGGCGTCAGCAGCCTTCTGAGCCTTCTCGGCAGCACGCTCCTGAGCCTTCTTGCCCGGCTTTGCCTTTTCCGGGTTATTGCGAGCTTCGCGCTTGGAGATGCCGGCTTCGTCGAGGAAGCGCAGGACGCGGTCGGTCGGCAGGGCGCCCTGGTCGAGCCAGTGCTTGATGCGCTCTCCGTTCAACTGAACGCGCTTCTCATCGTCCTTGGCGAGCATCGGGTTCCAGGAACCGAGGTTCTCAAGGAAGCGGCCGTCGCGCGGGCTACGGGCATCGGCGAGAACGACGTGATAGTACGGGCGCTTCTTGGAACCACCGCGTGCGAGACGAATTTTCAGTGCCATTTTCTTTACTCCTTAGGCTTTTCTTGAACCGCTTCGTTGTGCGGTATCGGTTATCGGGCTGCGGCGCTCTGTTCAGCGTGGTCCGCAGCGATCTGCTCATGATGCCGGATGACTTCCTTGATGATGAAGTTCAGAAACTTCTCGGCGAAATCCGGGTCCAGATGCGCGTCTTCAGCAAGCTGACGAAGACGGCTGATCTGGTATTCCTCGCGCGCCGGATCGGCCGGCGGCAATTTGTACTTGGCCTTCAGCACGCCGACCTCTTTGGTGCAGCGGAAACGTTCGGCCAGGATGTGAACGAGCGCCGCATCGATATTGTCGATCGACTGGCGGTAGCTCGAAAGCTGGGCTTTGATGTCTGGATCAATCATGGGGCAGGCGATCCTTTCACTTCTTCTTCGGCAATCCGGGCAGACCCGGGAAACCACCACCGAGGCCCGGCAGCTTTGCGCCACCAAGACCGGGCAATCCGCCCGGCAAGCCTCCGCCTAGACCGGGCATGCCCCCACCCGGCTTTCCGAGACCCGCCGCTTCCGCCTGCTTCTGCAGGGCTTCCAGCTGTTTCGGGTCGATATTCGAGAGATCGGGCATACCGCCCATGCCGCCGAGGCCCCCCAGCCCCATCTTGCCGGCAAGGCCGCCCATCATCTGCTTCATCATGCCGCCTTTGCCCTTGCCGCCCATCATCTTCATCATGTCCGCCATCTGGCGGTGCATCTTCAGAAGTTTGTTGATGTCGGCGGCATCGGTACCGGAGCCGGCGGCGATCCGCTTCTTGCGCGAATGCTTGAGAAGGTCGGGATTGGAGCGTTCCGCCTTGGTCATCGAGGAAATGATAGCGAGCTGGCGCTTGAAGAGGCGATCATCGAGGCCGGCGGCGGCCATCTTGTCCTTCATGCCGGCCATGCCGGGCATTAGGCCCATGATGCCACCCATACCGCCCATCTTTTGCATCTGCTTCAGCTGGTCGGCGAGGTCGTTCAGGTCGAACTTACCCTTAGCCATCTTGGCGGCCATGGCGGCCGCCTTTTCGGCATCAATATTTTCGGCAGCCTTTTCGACGAGCGAGACGATATCGCCCATGCCAAGGATACGGTCGGCGATACGGCGGGGATGGAATTCCTCCAGCTCGCCCATCCGTTCGCCGACGCCGATCAGCTTGATCGGCTTGCCAGTGACGGCGCGCATGGAAAGAGCTGCGCCGCCGCGACCGTCGCCGTCCATGCGGGTCAGGACGAGGCCGGTAATGCCGACACGCTCATCGAAACTCCGAGCGAGGTTGACGGCGTCCTGACCGGTCAAGCTATCGGCGACCAGCAGGATTTCGTGCGGGTTCGATTTTTTCTTGATGTCGGCCATTTCGACCATCAAGGGCTCGTCGATGTGGGTGCGACCGGCGGTATCGAGAATGACGACGTCATGACCGCCGAGTTTTGCGGCCTGAACGGCGCGGGCGGCGATATCGGTCGGCGACTGGCCGGCAATGATCGGCAGCGTGTCCACATTGGCCTGGGCGCCGAGCTGGCGAAGCTGCTCCTGCGCAGCCGGACGGCGCGTGTCGAGCGATGCCATCAGCACCTTCTTCTTCTCGCGCGTCGTCAGGCGGTTGGCGATCTTTGCCGTCGTCGTCGTCTTGCCGGAGCCCTGCAGGCCGACCATCATGATGACGACAGGGGCGGCGGCATGAAGGTCGACGCCAACGCCTTCGCCGCCGAGCATCTCGATCAGCTCGTCGTGGACGATCTTGACGACCATCTGGCCGGGCTTGATCGATTTCAGGATCTCGGCGCCGACGGCTTTCTCACGGACGCGGTCGGTAAAAGAGCGGACGACCTCAAGAGAAACGTCGGCTTCCAGAAGGGCACGGCGAACCTCCCGCAGCGCCGCGGAAACATCACTTTCCGAAAGCGCGCCACGGCCTGTCAGTCCATTCAGGATGGAACCAAGACGGTCTTGGAGGTTCTCAAACATCGGCTCTTCCTTGATACGTTTCGGGGAGTTTTAGGATGTCCGAAACGTCGTGCTTTTCCTTGACGAAAACAAGACGCAAAGCCAAAAAGCACCCGAGGGCGCCACGCGCTGTCGGGTGTTGACCTCCGGAATCCAGTCCCGGTCGGCGGCTCGGAGTCTGTTACTCGTCGCGGATTGGGCGCGATAAACAGGAAAGCGACGCGAAAGTCAAGGCGAATGCGTCAGGCGCTGTCGCGGGCGGATTTTCCGAAGCGTAAGGCAGGAGGCCCGGTGCAGATTCCGTCAGCCAATCGGCCGCAGCAAGGTCAGTACACATTTATGCGATATCCCATCTTTTAAAAATTCGGCGCTGTTTCGAGTTTTAAAGGAAAAATATGTCAATCAGCGCCCTGAATTGCCTCAAAAGGCCAGTTGCAAAATACTCCGCTTCTGATTCTACTTTCTGTTCAAGTACATCCTGTAAAATGATTCGCGAATATCCTTGATGCCGAATGAATCGGCGGAGATATCAAATGATAAACCCGGATATCGAAAGCTGGGCGCTGGCGCGTGCCCATACTATAGTCCTGAACGAAGGCCTGAATCTGGCCAAAGCCGCACAGGATCTGGATCGTAAACGATCCCGCTTGTTGGTCTATGAGCTCAGAAAGGTCATCACCGCTGCCATCGTCGAAGCCCATGCGGCATCTGTCAGTTCCGATGGCTTGCTACGCTAAATCTGAATTTGCCCGGCTTCTCTAGGGCGCCGCGTCTGTTCTGAATTCGCGGTGTCTCGCCCGCATGTGCGGCAAGAGGGTAAACCTCGCTTGGTGCTCACCCACTGGTAATCCGCGTGCATTTCCGCCATATACAGCCGAAACGCAGCGGAAATAGTCAGATGAGCAACACGGTCGAATTCGCGAAGATGAACGGGCTTGGTAACAAGATCCTGGTTATCAATATGCGCGGACGGAACGACAAGGTGACGCCGCAGGCTGCGATCGCACTTAATGCCGATGCCGAGACGCAGTTCGACCAGATCATGGCGATCCATGATCCAAGGGCGCAAGGTACCGATGCCTATATCGATATCCTCAATTCGGACGGTTCCAAGGCGCAGGCTTGCGGCAACGGTACGCGTTGCGTGGTGCAGGCTCTGGCGACCGAAACCGGCAAGAAGGCCTTCACCTTCCAGACGGTCGCCGGCATCCTGAATGCGGTCGAGCATGAGGACGGGACGATCTCTGTGGATATGGGCAAGCCGGTCTTCGAATGGGACCGCATTCCGCTCGCCGAGGAATTCCACGACACAAGCCGCATCGAGCTGCAGATCGGGCCGATCGACAACCCGGTGCTGCATTCGCCTTCGGCCATGTCCATGGGCAATCCGCATGCGATATTCTGGGTTGACCGCGATCCTATGAGCTTCGATCTGGAACGTTTCGGGCCGCTGCTCGAAAACCATCCGGTTTTTCCGGAAAAAGCCAATATCACACTGGCGCAGGTGATTTCGGATTCGGCGCTGCGCACGCGCACCTGGGAGCGTGGCGCGGGCCTGACGCTTGCCTGCGGGTCGGCCGCGTGTGCCTCTGCAGTCAGTGCGGCGCGCACCGGTCGCACTCGTCGCAGAGTGACGATCGATGTTGCCTCAAGCCCGATCCGCCAGCCGTTGACCATCGAGTGGCGCGAGGATGATCATGTCGTCATGACTGGTCCTGCCGAATGGGAATGGTCCGGCATGGTTGATCCGTCCAGCGGCACGTGGTCGCGCGATGCCGCGCTCGGAGCGGAAGCGCTGTGAGCGGCGTAGAGGTCATCACCTTCGGCTGTCGTCTCAATACCTATGAATCCGAAGTCATGAGATCGCAGGCGGAAGCGGCCGGGCTCAACAATGCGATTCTGGTTAATACCTGCGCTGTGACGGGCGAGGCTGTGCGCCAGGCACGCCAGGCGATCCGCCGCGCGCGCCGCGACAATCCCCATGCCCGCATCATCGTCACCGGCTGTGCTGCCCAGACGGAGAAGCAGACCTTCGCAGAAATGCCCGAGGTTGATGCCGTTCTCGGCAATGAAGAGAAGTTGAAGGCAGCTTCTTATCGCGCACTTCCGGATTTCGGCGTTTCGGCCGAAGAGAAGCTGCGCGTCAACGATATCATGAGCGTGCGCCACACAGCGCCGCAGATGGTCAAGCATATCGATGGTCACGTGCGCGCTTTCATCCAGGTGCAGAACGGTTGCGACCATCGCTGCACTTTCTGCGTCATCCCTTATGGCCGCGGCAATTCGCGTTCCGTGCCGATGGGCGCTATAGTCGATCAGGCGCGCCATCTCGTCGAAAGCGGGTACTGTGAAATCGTACTGACCGGCGTCGATGCAACGAGCTATGGTGCAGACCTTCCTGGCGAGCCGACGCTCGGTCTCCTCGCGAAGACGCTCTTGAAGCAAGTGCCGGATATCCGTCGCCTGCGGCTCTCTTCGATCGACAGTATCGAGGCAGATCGTCACCTCATGGATCTCATCGCCGATGAGCCGCGCTTCATGCCGCATCTGCATCTGTCTCTGCAGCATGGTGACGACCTGATCCTGAAGCGGATGAAACGCCGCCACCTGCGCGCCGACGCCCTTCGCTTCATCGAAGATGTGCGTCGCCTGCGGCCGGAGATGAGCTTCGGCGCCGACATGATCGCCGGGTTTCCGACCGAGACCGAGGATATGTTTGCGAATGCGGTACAGTTGGTGGAAGAGGCCGACATCGCGCATCTGCATGTCTTTCCCTACAGCCCGCGGCCCGGCACGCCGGCCGCACGCATGCCTCAGCTCGATCGTTCGTTCATCAAGGATCGCGCCGCTCGGCTCCGCGCCACTGGACAGATGCTGCACCAGCGCCATCTGGACAAGATGGTCGGAACGCGGCAATGGCTGCTGGTGGAAAATAACGGTCTTGCCCATACGGAAAACTTCACGCTGGTTGCCGTGCCCGGTCTTCGTCCACGCGATATCGTCGAAGCGATGATCACTGGGCACAATGGCAAGCATCTCGACATGCAATTGACGGCTGCCGCTGCGGCCTGACTTCACGGATAGCTTCATGGCACTCAGTTTCATCAAAAAGGTCTTCACCTTCGGCAAGCCGGCGGAAGAACCTGTGCCGGATGCCGTGGATAAGGAGCTGGAGCCGCGTTCGCGCGACGAAGACCTGCCTGTTGCTGGCGATCCGGTCCTTGCCGAGGAAATGGATACGGCTGGAGGCCCGGCAGCAGATGTCGAGGAAGCTGTCGCGGAGCAAGAACCGGTTGAAGCCCCGTCGGAATTACTCCCTACTGCCGATGATCTGGGCGACATGGCCGTTGTCCCTCTGCCGTTGTTGGAAGCCGAGGCGGAAGCGAATGCAGATGACGCTGCGGCAGCACTCCTCTCTGTCCCTTCCGATCATCTCCCCCACAAGGAGGGACATCGTTTGGAGGATAACGCTGCCTTGAGAGAGGAAGGCAGAGTCGAGCCAACCGAGACATTTCCGGAAGAGATTCCGACTCACCACGCCCGGGAAATTCCCGCTGATGTAGTGCAGGATTCTGAATCCTTGCCAATCTCCCCCCTTGTGGGAGAGATGTCCGGCAGGACAGAGGGGGATGTCACCCCCGCCGAATCGGCGCCGAATCCCATCCTTCCCAGAGGCTTTGCCACCGGACCGGTCGCTGAACCCGAGCCTGAGGTCACTCCGCAGCCGAGACTTTCCTGGTTCCAGCGCCTGCGTAATGGCCTCGCGCGCACCTCCTCGCAGCTCACTGGCCAGATTGCCGCGCTCTTCACGAAGCGCAAGCTCGATGACGAGACACTGCAGGATCTCGAGGATTTGCTAATCCAGGCCGATCTCGGCGTCGAGACGGCGATGCGCGTGACCGATACGCTCGCCGCGGAACGCTACGGCAAGGATGTGACCGGCGAAGATGTCAGCCGCATCATGGCGAGCGAAATCGCCAAGGTATTGAAGCCGGTTGCCAAGCCGCTGCAGCTTGATCTTTCACACAAGCCGCATGTCATTCTTGTCGTTGGCGTCAACGGCACCGGTAAGACCACGACGATCGGCAAGCTGGCGGCCAAGCTTTCCGGCGCCGGCCTCAAGGTCATGCTGGCTGCGGGCGACACTTTCCGCGCTGCCGCCATCGAGCAGCTAAAGATCTGGGCCGATCGCACGAAGTCCGAATTCATCGGTACCAAGCTCGGTGCGGATGCAGCGGGCCTTGCCTATGACGCATTCGAGCAGGCGAAAGCCAGAAAATGCGATGTGCTCATCATCGACACGGCAGGCCGCCTGCAGAACAAGGCGGAGCTGATGGCTGAGCTCGAGAAGATCGTGCGCGTGCTCGGCAAGCTCGATCCGGATGCGCCGCATACCGTTCTCCAGACGCTCGACGCAACGACGGGCCAGAATGCGCTCAGTCAGGTCGAGATATTCCGCAATGTCGCCGGTGTCAGTGGGCTGATCATGACCAAGCTTGACGGGACGGCGCGCGGCGGCATTCTGGTAGCGATCTCCGCAAAGCATAAACTGCCGGTCTACTTCATCGGTGTCGGCGAAGGGGTTGACGATCTCGAACCGTTCGAGGCCGAGGATTTTGCGCAGGCTATTGCCGGCATTGGGCCGTAATGCCACAGATTAGCCGTCGATGGCTCGCAAGCATTGTAAGAAAAAGTAGGTTTGAAGAAGTATGACGACTGAAAGCGATATCACCCCCAGTGCCGCAGACCGGCATCATCCGCTTCTGAAACTGGCGCTGGAATTGGGGCCGCTTCTGGTCTTCTTTTTTGCCAACTTACGTGGCGAATGGCTGGTTGGACGCTTTCCGGCCCTGGCTGAGCTCGGTGGCCCGCTTTTCGTGGCGACCGGTCTTTTCATGGCGGCGACGATCATCTCGCTCCTGGTTTCCAAAATCGTCCTCGGCCATCTGCCGATCATGCCTTTTGTTTCCGGCATCGTCGTCCTGATCTTTGGCTCGCTGTCGATCTGGCTGCAGAACGAAACTTTCATCAAGATGAAGCCGACAATCGTCAATGCGCTCTTCGGCTTTACCCTGCTCGGTGGCCTTGCCTTTGGCAAGTCGCTGCTCGGCTATGTCTTCAACGCAGCCTTCCAGCTCGATGCCGAAGGCTGGCGCAAGCTGACGATTCGGTGGGGCATCTTCTTTCTCTTTCTCGCGGTGCTGAATGAAGTGGTCTGGCGCAATTTCTCGGACAATTTCTGGATCGCCTTCAAGGTCTGGGGCACGATGCCGATCACCATCATCTTCACGATGGCGCAGATGCCGCTGGTGCTGAAGCACAGCATTTCCCCCGAGGCTGAAAGCGAAAAGTGACCGCTATAGAAAGCACCGACCGTTCACCGAATCAGATATTCTGGTTTTCTGCTTGCCTCGCGGTTCTGGTCGTCCAGATCGTTGCCGAATATATGATGGGTCGGGTGCCGATCTGCACCTGCGGCTACGTCAAGCTCTGGGAAGGCACGGTCAACTCCAGCGGCAATTCCCAGCATCTGTCCGACTGGTACACGCCGTCGCATATCATCCACGGTTTCCTGTTTTACGGGCTTGGGCATCTCCTGCTTCGCGGCAAGCCGCTTGCGGCGCGTCTGCTTCTGGCCATGCTCGTCGAATCCGGCTGGGAGCTTCTGGAGAATTCGCCTCTGATCATCGATCGCTATCGCACCGCGACGATCTCGCTCGACTATTACGGCGACAGCATCATCAACTCGGCCATGGATACGATCTTCATGGCTGTCGGCTTCTTCTTCGCCTCAAGAGCCCCAGTGGTGCTGACGATTGCCATTGCCATCTTCTTCGAGATATTCACGGGCTACATGATCCGGGACAATCTGACGCTCAACGTCCTGATGCTGATCTGGCCTGTCGAGGCGATCAAGGTCTGGCAGGGCGGGGCTTAGGAAACCGGCTTGCCGAGTGCCTTTTCCATTGCCGGGAAAAGGCCTTCCTTCAGGCTGATATCGTCGAAGGGGCCGACGCGCTTGTAGATGATCGTGCCATCGGGCCCGACGAGATAGCTTTCCGGAATGCCATAGACGCCCCAGTCGATCGCCGCCTTGCCGTTCGGATCGATGCCGATGGCGTGATAGGGGTTGCCGAGTTCGCCGAGGAAACGCAGGGCGTTGTCGTTCTTATCTTTGTAATTAATCGCGACAATGTTCAGTCGTCCATCCTCGGCCAGCCGCTTGAGGAGGGGATGTTCGTCGCGGCAGGGAATGCACCAGGAGGCGAAGACGTTGACGAGGGTGAGCTTGCCCTTGATCGCCTCATCCGTCAGCGCCGGGAGGTGGGAACCTTCAAGCGGTGGCAGATTCAGCGACGGCGCTTTCGTGCCGATCAACGCGGACGGTATTTCGGCGATATTCTTGCCGTGGAAATCCTGGTCATAGAGCATCTTCGCGGCGGTCGCGGCAATGCCCCCGAAGACGAGCAGCGGGACCAGGGCAAGCGCATAGCGGCTGGCGCCGCGGCTCTTCGGTCTATTCTCTTGTGGAGCCTCGCTCATTTGCCGTCCTTCGATCGGGTGGAACGGCGGCGGATGCCGACGGCTTCGAGTGCTGCCAATTCCTTCCGGCGCGCGCGCCCGTCCGACCAGGTCCAGAGCGTCACCGCAATCGTAACGAGGGCGGCAAAACCATAGGAGCCATAGACATAAAAAGCGTAGGAGCTCATCCCCTATTCCTCCCGGCCTGCCATACGGGCAGCGATACGGCGCTGAGAGGCGATACGGCGGCGCCAGATCTCGTTCCTCATCGCCATCAGATGCAGCGTGAAGAAGAGCAGGGTGAAGGCGATGGCCATGATGAGGAGCGGGCGCAGGAATTCCGGATCGATCGCCGGGCCGTCTAGGCGCATGACGCTTGCCGATTGATGCAGCGTATTCCACCAATCGACCGAGAACTTGATGATCGGAATATTGACGAAACCGACAAGGGTGAGGACCGCGGTAACGCGCGCAGCCTTTGAGGGCTCATCCATGGCGCGGTTCAACGCGATCAGGCCGAGATACATCAGGAAGAGAATGAAGACGGAGGTCAGCCGCGCGTCCCAGACCCACCATGTGCCCCACATGGGTTTACCCCAGAGCGAGCCGGTGACCAGCGCAAGCAAGGTGAAGGCAGCACCGAGCGGCGCCGCAGCTTTCGCCGACACATCCGCCAGTGGGTGGCGCCAGACGAGCGTGCCGATCGCCGAAATGCTCATGATCGTATAGCACAGCATGGAGAGCCAGGCAGAGGGCACGTGCACATACATGATGCGCACCGTCTCGCCCTGCTGATAGTCGCCTTCGGTCGAGAAGCTCAGATAGAGCCCGATGGTAAAACAGAGGGCCGTGATGCCGGCCAGCCATGGAATGACGCGCGATGCCAGCGCCAGAAACCGCGTCGGGTTGGCGAGATCACTGAATTTGCTGATGGCAAAGCTCGTTTCGCTCATATCCGCTTCATTACCTTGATCCGCCCGGAGCCGCAATCGAAGCGCCGATCAATCCGCCGTGTTTCTGAGCGCAAGCGCGGCCGCAGCCGGACCGATGACGGCGAAGAACAGCGTCAGGGCGATGAGGATCAGAAACGGCGGCAGGAAGGGTGATGGCCCCGCGACCGCTGCGTAGGTGGCGCTGACGCCGAAGATCAGCACGGGAATTGTCAGCGGCAGGATGAGGACAGAGACCAGCAGGCCGCCACGCGGCAGCGCGACGGCGACGGCCGCGCCGACGGCGCCGATAAAGGTAATCGCCGGCGAGCCAACGAGGAGTGTGAGCATGGTCGCACCGATTGCCGTCTCGTTCATGTTCATGAAGAGGCCGAGCAATGGTGAGGCGATGACGAGCGGCAGGCTGGTTGCCGTCCAGTGCGCCGCGCATTTGGTGAGCACGGTCAGTACCAGCGGCGTTTCCTGCATCAGCATCAGATCGAGTGAGCCGTCGTCGCGCTCGGCCTGGAAGAGGCGGTCAAGTCCGAGAAGAGCCGCAAGCAACGCACCGATCCAGACGATCGCCGGCCCGATGCGCGAAAGCAGCGCAAGATCAGGCCCGACGGCGAAGGGAATAACGGTGACGATTGTCAGGAAGAAAAGAATGCCGATCAAGGCGCCACCGCCGGCACGAATGGAAAGCCTGAGATCGCGAAGGAAAAGGGCGATCATCCCCATACTCCCGGGTCGACCCCGGCAAAACCGGTCATGCGTAATTCTCCGGCATTTTCGAGCCCAAGCGGCTGATGCGTTGCGGCGATCACAATGCCACCTTCCCGGCGGTGCGTTTCGATCAGTCCGGCGAACAATTTGTCTGCGCTGGCATCGAGTGCTGCCGTCGGCTCGTCGAGGATCCAGATCGGGCGATGTGCGACCAAGAGCTTGGCGAAGGCAAAGCGGCGCTGCTGGCCAGCGGAGAGATAGCCGAAGGGAAGATGGGTGATGCCGGGAAGGCCGACGGCTTCTGCTGCTGCTTCGATGCTCAGGCCTCCGACTTTGCCGGGTCCCAGGAACGATCGCCAGAAATCCAGATTCTCTGCAACCGTAAGTTCATTCTTCATCGCATTTTGATGACCAAGGTAGTGGCTCGCTTCGGCTGCCGGGCCGCTCTCGCCACCGAGGGAATCGATGACTGTCACAGAGCCCTTTTCAGGCTTCAAAAGGCCTGCCACCACACGCAATAAAGTGGATTTTCCCGATCCGTTTTTACCCGTCAGAATAAGCGCTTCGCCGGCCTGCAAGTGAAAGGAAACGTTAACGAAAATCAGATCTTCCCCGCGCCGGGCAGCCAGATTTTCAGCGGTCAGATGCATGCATCGGCTCTTTCTTGGTTACGCTCTCGGGCAGGCTCAAAAAATGTCCAATTTTGACCTTCGTCGGTATGGCAAGTCTTTACGAAATTATCTATAAGACCTGCAACCACGCCAGCGGTCGGCGTGAATTTCATCCTTGCGCCGAACTTGGGGTCCTTTCCTCACGTGCGGACAGCGGAAATGGCCGTACCCGCATCCTGATGTGCATTAAGTGCATAGGCGTTCGCACGACTGTGTTGGCTATCAGAAACGGGGTCTCTCGTGTCTAAATCTCTTGACAGTTTCAATTGTCGATCCACGCTTTCCGTCGGTGGAAAGGACTATGTCTACTACAGCCTGCCGAAGGCTGAGGCAAACGGCCTGCCCGGCGTATCGAAGCTCCCCTTTTCGATGAAGGTGCTGCTTGAAAACCTGCTGCGCTTCGAAGATGGCCAGTCGGTCACCAAGGAGCACATCCTTGCCGTCGCCAAATGGCTTGATAACAAGGGCGCCGTCGAGAACGAGATCGCCTATCGCCCGGCCCGCGTGCTGATGCAGGACTTCACCGGCGTTCCCGCCGTCGTCGACCTAGCCGCAATGCGCGACGCGATGGTCTCCCTCGGTGGCGATCCGGAAAAGATCAACCCGCTCGTTCCCGTCGATCTCGTCATCGACCATTCCGTCATCGTCGATGAATTCGGCACGCCGCAGGCTTTCGCCAAGAACGTCGAGCTGGAATACCAGCGCAATGGTGAGCGTTACCGCTTCCTGAAGTGGGGCCAGCAGGCCTTCAAGAATTTCCGCGTCGTTCCTCCGGGCACCGGTATCTGTCATCAGGTCAATCTTGAATATCTCGGCCAGACCGTCTGGACGAAGGAAGAGGATGGCGAAACGATCGCCTATCCCGATACCTGCGTTGGTACGGACTCCCACACGACGATGATCAACGGCCTCGGTGTTCTCGGCTGGGGTGTCGGCGGTATCGAAGCTGAAGCCGCCATGCTTGGCCAGCCGGTTTCCATGCTCCTCCCTGAGGTCATCGGCTTCAAGCTGACCGGCAAGCTGAAGGAAGGCGTGACCGCGACCGACCTCGTTCTGACTGTCGTGCAGATGCTGCGCAAGAAGGGCGTCGTTTCTAAGTTCGTCGAATTCTTCGGCCCGGGCATGGACAACATGCCGCTTGCCGACCGCGCGACGATCGGCAACATGGGTCCGGAATATGGCGCGACCTGCGGCTTCTTCCCGGTCGATGGGGAAACTATAAACTACCTCACCATGTCGGGCCGTACACATGATCGGATCGCGCTCGTCGAAGCCTATTCGAAGGCTCAGGGCATGTGGCGCGAAGGTGATGGTTCCGACCTCGTCTTCACCGACACGCTGGAACTCGACCTCGGCGACGTCGTTCCGTCGATGGCCGGGCCGAAGCGTCCGGAAGGCCGCATCGCGCTCGAAAACATCGCTTCCGGTTTTGCCGGCTCGATGGATGCCGACTACAAGAAGCCCGGCCAGCTCAACAACCGCTATGCAGTCGAAGGCACCGATTTCGATCTCGGCCATGGTGACGTCGCGATTGCCGCCATCACCTCCTGCACCAACACCTCCAATCCGTCAGTGCTGATCGCTGCCGGCCTTCTCGCCCGCAACGCCGTTGCCAAGGGTCTGAAGACCAAGCCTTGGGTCAAGACCTCGCTTGCTCCGGGATCGCAGGTCGTCGGTGAATATCTTGCCAAGTCCGGCCTGCAGGCCGATCTCGACAAGCTCGGCTTCAACCTCGTCGGCTTTGGCTGCACGACCTGCATTGGCAATTCCGGTCCGCTGCCGGCACCGATCTCCAAGACGATCAACGACAAGGGTCTGATCGTTTCCGGCGTGCTTTCTGGCAACCGCAACTTCGAAGGCCGTATCTCGCCGGACGTTCAGGCGAACTACCTCGCTTCGCCGCCGCTCGTCGTCGCCTACGCGCTTGCCGGCACGGTGCAGAAGGACTTGACCAAGGAGCCGATCGGTGAAGATCAGAACGGCAATCCCGTCTATCTCAAGGACATCTGGCCAACTTCGCACGAGGTGCAGGACTTCATCCAGAAGTACGTCACCCGCGAACTCTACGAAACCAAGTATGCCGACGTCTTCAAGGGGGACCAAAACTGGCAGGCCGTTCAGGTTCCTCCGGGTCAGACCTACGCCTGGGACGACGATTCGACCTATGTTCAGAACCCGCCGTATTTCGTCGGCATGGGCAAGAAGGGCACCGGCACGTCCGACATCAAGGGCGCACGCGTTCTCGGCCTCTTCGGCGATAAGATCACCACCGACCACATTTCTCCGGCCGGTTCGATCAAGGCTGCTTCTCCGGCCGGTGCCTACCTGCTCGACCATGACGTTGCCGTGGCCGATTTCAACCAGTACGGCACGCGCCGCGGCAACCATGAAGTCATGATGCGCGGCACCTTCGCCAATATCCGCATCCGCAACTTCATGCTCGGTGCGAACGGCAAGGAAGGTGGCTACACCATCCACTACCCGTCCAAGGAAGAGACCTCGATCTACGATGCGGCCATGCAGTACAAGGCCGAGGGTGTTCCGCTCGTCATCTTCGCCGGCGTGGAATATGGCAACGGCTCCTCGCGTGACTGGGCTGCAAAGGGCACGAACCTGCTCGGCGTCAAGGCCGTCATCGCACAGAGCTTCGAGCGTATCCACCGTTCGAACTTGGTCGGGATGGGCGTCATCCCCTTCGTTTTCGAAGAGGGCACGACCTGGCAGAGCCTCAACCTGAAAGGCGATGAACTCGTCACCATTGAAGGTCTTGAAAATATCAAGCCCCGCGAAAAGAAGATCGCCAAGATCACCTATGCCGACGGCGCGGTGAAGGAGGTTCCGTTGCTGTCGCGCGTGGATACGCTGGACGAGGTCGTCTATCTCAACAACGGCGGTATCCTGCAGACGGTTCTGCGCGACCTCGCCGCCTGATTGTTAAGATAGTTCGCCTGATAATGGCCGCCGGAAAGCAATTTCCGGCGGTTTTTCATTGCCGAGGACACGGCTGTTTTACCGCTCACGGCGATGTGTTTCGGCCACCCTCTTCTTGGGGTTCCGTCTCACCCGTTCGTGACTTTGCGTTTGGACCTGGAAGGATTATTCGTACGTTCATATCTCGGAGCCGGCGGTCAGGACCATTGCCGGCGCTGAAAAAGAGGTGCTGGTGAATGTCCCCGCTTTTTTCGATCCCGCTGGTCGCCGGGCTTGCGTTTGCAGGTCCGCTGCTTGCAGAAGACGGCGCGCCGAAAGGCGTCGTCGAACTGTTCACGGCACAAGGCTGCGCCTCCTGTCCGCCGGCCGATGCGGCATTCCGCAAGCTCGTCAGCCAGGGCAATGTCATCGCGCTCGCCTATCATGTCGATTACTGGAACTATCTCGGTTGGGCCGACACGCTGAGCTCGAAGGAAAACACCGAGCGTCAGTACGGCTATGCGCGAATGATGGGCCGCAGCAACGTCTATACGCCACAGGCGATCGTCAACGGTCGTGATCATCTTGCAGGCGCGGACCTTGCCGGCATCAACGGCAAGCTGGACAGCTACGCAGGCGAGGGCAAAGGTCTGATCGTGCCGGTCAGCGCCCGCATGCGTGGCGACGAACTGGAGATCAAGCTTGGCGCTGGTCAGGGCAAGGCCAATGTCGTGATCGTCTATTTCGACAAGGAAAAAACCATCGACGTCGAGAGGGGGGAAAACAGCGGCCAGAAGATTTCCTATCTCCACAGCGTGGCCGATGTGGAAACAGTAGGCATGTGGGATGGCAAGGCCACGACACTCACTTTACCGGCAAGCGTAATGGAAAAACCGAATCTTGAGGGATCGGCGATTCTCTTGCAGTCTGCGACGCCCAGCGGCGATCCGGGAGCAATCCTCGGCGCGACCGTCGTTATGGCGGGGAAAAATATCTAGGAATTTCATCCGTTTGCGGATGAATGCGAGGCGGCCCGGCCAAGCGTATTCGGGGCTGGGGTTAAGGTCGATACGCTCCGCCGGGCCCTTTGGCGCGCTGGCGCCAAACTGGAGCCTATAGTTCTCTTGGAAATGAGGCGCTGTTTTGACTGAAATGGGGCAGCGCGGAGAAAGCCGGTTTCGTCCCCAGTGTAACAGTCCGTAGCCTTGCATTTTGCCACGGCTCGGGCAAACTGTCACTCTCCTGTCACACGTGGAGGTCTTGAGAGTCTGATGACAGATACGCCGGATTTGCGACACGGCGAAAGCCGCTCCGCCGACAACAGCTCTTCAACCGTCGTTGATCTCAGGGAATACAGGCAGAACAAGGAGCCGATGCCGGTGACATTTCACCGGCGGGAACTCGACCAGATTTTATGGATCTACGGCCGTATGGTGGGCGAGGGCGAATGGAAGGATTATGCCATCGACCATACCAAGGAGAAGGCCGTGTTTTCGGTCTTCAAGCGGTCAGGCGAAATGCCGCTCTTCCGCATCGAGAAGAATCCGAAGCTTGCGACAAAACAGGGCGCCTATTCGGTCGTGAATATCAATGGCATGATCCTGAAGCGCGGCCACGAGCTCGGGCCGGTGCTGAAGGTTTTCGACAAGTCATTGAAGCTTGTCGACAAGTAGGCGGGCTCATCCCTTGAACAGCGTGCCGGGATAGGCATCAGGATCGGGGTGGGTTTCCGTTCCTTCGCCGAGTTCCCGCTGCATAAGCATAGTGTCTAGCCAGCGGCCGTGTTTGTAGCCGGCACCCTTCATGATGCCGATCTTTTCGAAACCGAGAGAGCGGTGAAGTGCGATAGAAGCCGGGCTCGCGCCGCCGATGACTGCGGTCATCTGTCGGAAGCCTGACACGGTGCAGCGGGAGATCAGCTCTCCAAGAAGCAGCTTGCCGATGCCCTTCCCACGCGCCTCCGTGCCAAGATAAATCGAATCCTCAACCAGCCAGCGATAGGCCGGCCGCGTGCGGAAGGCTGAGGCATAGGCATAGCCAATAAGGGTTCCGTCTTCGCCTGCGGCGGCGATGTATGGATAGCCCTGCTCGCAGATGGCGGAGAAGCGGGCTGCCATTTCTGTCTCGGTCGGCGGCGTTATCTCGTAGCTTGACGTACTGTTCAGCACGGATTCGCGATAGATTTCAGTGATGGCGGGAAGGTCGGAAGCAAGGGCGTCGCGCAGAATAGGGAACATTTCAGATCGATCGGCACGGTTGAAGAAGGTTCGTTGAAGCACTCCAATAAACTGCCCGCAACAAAAAAGGCGGCCGAAGCCGCCTTTTCCGGTTTTTAGGGACCTGCTTACTTCCGGTTTCCCATGAACTGCAGCAGGAACATGAAGAGGTTGATGAAGTCGAGGTAGAGGGTCAGTGCACCCATGATGGCCTTGCGGCCAGCGACGTCATAGCCATCTGCTTCATAATACATTTCCTTGATCCGCTGCGTGTCGTAAGCGGTGAGGCCCGCGAAGATCAGCACGCCGATCACAGAGATCGCGAAGTGCAAAGCGGACGAAGCCAGGAAGATGTTGACTAGTGAAGCGATGATGATGCCGAACAGACCCATGATCAGGAACGAGCCCATCGCCGACAAGTCACGCTTGGTTGTGTAGCCGTAAAGCGATAGCGCTCCGAAGGAGGCGGCCGTCACGAAGAACGTCTGTACGATGCTTTGGCCCGTGTAGATCAGGAAGATCGACGAGAGCGACAGACCAACCAGGGCGGAATAGACCCAGAAGGTTGTCTGAGCCGCGGCAACACTCATCTGGTTGATGCGGAAGCTCAGGAAGAACACCGCAGCAAGCGGCGCAAGGATCACGACCCACTTGAGCGGGCTCGCGTAAATCGCCTGACCGAACGCGGTCAGCTGACCGTCCGCAAAAGCGAGCTGAAACGACAGGTAAGCGGCCACACCGGTGATCGCCAGACCCAGCGCCATCAGGTTGTAGACCTTGAGCATATATGCGCGGAGGCCTTGATCAATCACTTCACCGGCTTGCGCGCGGCTTTGATAGTTACGAAGATCAGCCATAGTTTCCTCTT
Source organism: Rhizobium sp. BK650 (assembly GCF_014195325.1). Taxonomy (GTDB): domain Bacteria; phylum Pseudomonadota; class Alphaproteobacteria; order Rhizobiales; family Rhizobiaceae; genus Rhizobium. The sequence goes on from NZ_JACIBK010000008.1 coordinate 122,201, forward strand.
ACAAGCTCCGATGGAAATACGGTGTCGGGTTCACGACCCGGGCGCCGCTGCGGAGCTCCAGCATGCCTGCTGACAATATGAGCCTTTCGGCCTTTGCAAACAAGGCCTTTGCAATCAGTCATTCGGTTAAATCGCCGTAAGGTGAAGCGTCTTGAGCTTTTGACCGTTAGAGCTCGCGCAAAACGGGTGCAGCCTTCTGGCCAAGGATACGCCAGGTACCGATCAAGCCGATGCCAACGGTCAGCACGAGGGCTGTGACGAGGGTCAAAGCGGCGACAGCGGGCATGAAGCTGGAGGGCAGGTGCATGATATGACTGACGATGAACCAGGCGGCTACGCCGCCGGCAAAGAGTGCAAAGATGGCGGTTGCGATGCCGAGGATGAGATATTCGTAGCTGAAAGCGCGGATTAGCATGGTTCTCGTCGCTCCAAGCGTTTTCAGCACCACGGCGTCATGAGTGCGCGCCCGGTTGCCGGCAGCCAGTGCGCCAGCGAGCACGAGAACGGAAGCGATGAGGGCGACGGCAGCGGCGGCGCGAATCGCGGTCGCAAGCTGGCCCACCAGCTGGTTGACGATATCGATTGCGTCCTTGACGCGCACGCTGGTGATCGTCGGATAGGTATTGGTCACCGATTTCAGGATCGCGGCGTCTTGGGCCTCGGTCGAGGCCGGATCGGTCAGTGTTGCCAGCCACGCATGCGGTGCACCGCGGAAGGTGTTCGGCGAGAAAACCATGACGAAGTTGATCGATAGCGATTCCCACTCGACGCGCCGCAGATTGGCGATTCTGGCGGTGATATTGCGGCCCAGAACGTTAACGGTGACGGTATCGCCGATCTTCAGGCCGAGTTCCCGCGCTTCTTCGGCTGAGAAGGAAACGAGTGGTTCGCCGCTGTAATCGAGGGGCCACCATTGCCCTTCGACGAGCGCAGAATTTTCCGGCAGGCTTTCTTCGTAGGTGATACCGCGGTCGCCGTTCAGCACCCAGCGGCCTGCGGCCGGAACATTCAGTTTGGTCACGTCCTGGCCATTGAACGCGACGATGCGGCCGCGCAGCATCGGCACTTCCACCAGTTTGCCGTTCGGCGATCGGGTGTGGATCAGGTCGCGGAAGGCATCGACCTCGGCGCTCTGGATATCGACGAAGAAGAAGTTCGGCGCGCCTTCACTCATGCGGCCGGTCAGCTGCCGGCGCAGATTGCCATCGATCAGCGTCAGCGTCACGAGCAGCGCCAATCCGAGACCCAGTGACAGGACAACGGAGGACGTCAGAGCGCCGGGGCGATGAATATTGCCGATCGCCAACCGGAGTGCCGGCGAATTGACGCGCGGGCTCCTGCGCGCCAGCCATGCGATCAATCCCGCAACAAGGCGCAGGATGACGAAAGCGAAGATAATGGCGCCGACGAAGACCACGGCGATGAAACGATCGTAGGCGGTCAGAATGGCAAGGCCGGCAAGGGCTGCCATGAAGAGTACGGCCAGCAGCACGTAAGGCCAGGAGGGAAGGTGGCGGGCTTCAAAACCCTGCTCGCGGAAAAGAGCGGTTGCAGGCACCTCGCGCGCATGGCCAAGCGGCAGGATTGCAAAGGCAAGCGTCGTCAACATGCCGAAGAGGGCCGCGAGCGACAGCGCCCCGGGATAGAGGGTCGGATCGGTGGATACGGGCAGGAATTGCGCGAGAAATTGCGCCGCCAGCATGGGCGACAGGGCGCCGAGCAGGAGGCCGATCAGGATGCCGCCTGTGGCGATAATGGCGATCTGAAAAAGATAGATCCAGACCACGACGACCGCCGGTGCGCCCAGGCATTTGAAGGTCGCGATCGTCGTGCGCTTGGCATCGAGGAAGGCGTGTACTGCGTTGGCGACGCCGACACCGCCGACGATCAGCGCGGTCAGGCCGACCAGAGTGAGGAATTGGGTGAAGCGGGTAATGTTTTCCGTCAGCGAGGGTGCTGCTCGATCGCTGGTGCGGATCGACCAGCCGGCCAAGGGGAATTCCTTGGTCGCGCGCGCCTGGATGGCGTTCATCGTGGCGCGGTCTTCGAGCTTGATTTTATAGGCATGTTCGACGAGGCTGCCGGTCTGGATCAGTCCCGACGCCTGAAGTGCGCGTCGGCTGACGAGCATGCGCGGGGCAAAACCGAAGCCCTCAGAGAGCGCGTCCGGTTCCGTCTTGACCGTGCCTGTGATGCTGAGTTTGACGTTGCCGAGCAGCAGCTCGTCGCCGATCCGCAAGCCCAGCCGCTCCAGCAACAGCGGAGCGACGACGGTGCCGTAAGTGCCGCCCTCTCCTGATAGCAGAGAGGCAAGCGGATAGTTCGGCTCGGCTTGGAAACTGCCGTAGAGCGGATAGGCATCATCGACAGCCTTGACTTCGACCAGCGCCTGGTCGGAACCATCGGGTTTGCGGGCCATGGAACGCAGGCCGGTCGAAACGGAGACGCCGCCAAGACCGCGCAGGAAATTCATTTCCTCCGGCGTCGCTTCTCGGTTGTTAAGTTCGAAGCGAACGTCCCCGGCGAGAAGCTCCTGCCCCTGCGAGGCGATCGTATCGGTAATCGACTGCGACACCGAATTGACGGCGGCGATTGCCGCAGTGCCGAGCGCGATGCAGGCAAGAAAGATGTAGAAACCCCTCAGACCCCCACGCAGCTCGCGCAGGGCCAAACGGAAGGCGAGCGAGATGCGCGGGGTTAAGATTATCATGCAATCGCCGCCTCGGACGTCGCCTCTGATTGCCGGACGGCGCTATCGTCTTCGATGCGGCCGGAGCGGACGCGAATCTGGCGTGAGCAGCGATTGGCGAGGCCGACATCGTGGGTCACGAGCAGCAGGGTCATGCCGCGCTCGACCTGTTTGGAAAACAGGAGATCGGCAATCTGCCGGCCGGTATCGGTGTCGAGATTGCCGGTCGGCTCATCGGCGATCAGCAGGGCAGGCGACGGCGCGAGCGCACGGGCGATTGCGACACGCTGCTGCTCGCCGCCGGAGAGTTGGCCGGGATAATGATTCAACCGCTCGGCGAGCCCCACCGATGTCAGTTCGCGGCGAGCGATCTCGAAGGGATTGGGAACATTAGCGAGTTCGAGGGGGACGGCGACATTTTCCAGCGCCGTCATATTGGCTATCAGATGGAAGGACTGGAAGACGATGCCGATGTTGCGGCCACGAAAATCGGCGACCTGATCCTCGTTCAGCGCATGCAGGGGTGTGTCATCGATGTTGATCTCACCGCTGTCGAGCTTTTCAAGACCCGCAAGCACCATCAGCAGCGTGGATTTGCCGGAGCCCGAAGGGCCGACGATACCGACGGATTGGCCCGCACTGATCTCAAGATCGATGCCCTTCAGCACATGGACGGAGGCTGCAGCATTACCGAGCGTCAAATCGGCGCGTTTCAGATCGATGATGGTTTTGGCCAACAGAAATCGCCCTATATAGTTCCGTAACCGAATGGCCGCATAACGGCACCTAGCCAATCTAGGGAAAGCATTATGAGATTTAAAGTTGCCGCCCTTCACTTCGCTGTCATTACCTTGTCCCTGATTTTCTCGACGGTTGCGCAAGCACGCACGATCAATCTGGTCGGTTTCGGGGACAGCCTCATGGCGGGCTACCAGCTGCAGCCGGGCGACGGCTTTCCCGAAAAGCTGCAGGCGGCCCTTAAGGCCAAAGGGATTGACGTTGCGATCACCAATGCCGGCGTCTCAGGCGACACAACCACGGGCGGGCTTGCGCGAATCGACTGGTCGATTCCTGACGGAACCGACGGGGTGATTCTCGAACTCGGCGCCAATGATGCGCTTCGCGGCATCCCGCCTGATCAGAGTGAAAAGAATCTCGACCAGATGATAAGCCGGTTAAAAGAGCGCGGCATTGCCGTACTGCTCGCCGGCATGATGGCACCCCCGAACATGGGGGCGGACTATGCAGAGCGCTTCAACCCGATTTACCAGAAACTTGCAGAAAAACATGGGGTCGAACTCTATCCATTTTTCCTCGACGGCGTGGTTCTGGATGCTGGCCTGAAGCTCGACGACGGCATGCATCCCAACGCCAAGGGGGTGGACGTGATGGTGGAAAGGATGGAACCGGCTGTCACGAAATTCGTTAGAACGATTTCTTCTGTGAAGAAATAGGGCTTGCGCAGGTTTGTAATGCGTGATTCCGTGTGAGCACCTGCAAAAGATTCGGGGAGTGCTCGTTATGCCGAGACTATTTACCGCCCTCGAAATTCCGCGCAATGCGGCAATGAGCCTCTCATTGTTGCGCGGTGGTCTTCCCGGAGCACGATGGATCGATGTGGAGAATTACCACATCACACTTCGCTTCATCGGCGATGTCGACGGACGTACGGCAGACGAAATCGTCGAGCGTCTCGACCGGATCGATCGACCGGAATTCCAGCTCCGGCTTGAAGGCATCGGCTCCTTCGGTTCCAAGAAACCGCATTCGATTTGGGCTGGGGTTTCCCCCTCGCCAGAAATGTATGCCCTGCAGGGCGAGATCGAGCGGATTTGCCAGCGCATCGGCCTGCCGCCGGATCCGCGCAAGTTCACACCTCATGTCACGCTTGCCCGGCTGAAATATTCTCGCGTCGACGATGTCGTCCACTATCTCGCCGGTCGCGGCAACTTCCAAACCTCGACCTTCACCGTGCCACGCTTCGTGCTTCTGTCGTCACGCGAATCGGTCGGCGGCGGACCTTACCTCACCGAGGAGGTTTTTCCGCTCCACGAGCCGCTGACGGTGCCGAGCCACTCGACCAACTTGTTGCAGCCGCTGAAGAGCCTGGCGTAAACGAGTTCGAAATCTTCCCGATCGCCATAATAGGGATCGGGAATATCCTCGCCGGTGCCGAGCGCGAAATCGCCGAAGAGATGAATATTGTTTGCGTGGGGCGATCGCCGGCGCAGTTCGACGATATTCGAGCGGTCCATGGCGAGGATCAGATCGAAGTCGTCAAAATCTTTAGGCAATATCTTCCGGGCGCGCTGGCCTGTAATGTCGATGCCATGCTCGCTTGCGGTGGCGATCGAGCGTCGGTCGGGCAGTTCTCCCTGATGCCAGCCGCCGAGACCGGCGGAATCAACGCGAAAGGTATCGCCAAGGCCGGCCTCACCCGCGACGTGCCCGAATATTCCCTCGGCAAGCGGAGAGCGGCAGATATTGCCCATGCAAACAAAGAGGAGGCTGATACGTTTCATCTCAGAACCTGGCCAAAGATGAGAGGAAGATGGCATGAAAAGGGAAAAGCTGGAAAGATCGGAGATCAGCCAGTTACTTGGCGAGCTTAAGGGCTGGACGCTCGATGAGGCGGCGGGCTCCATTTTGAAGACGTTCAAATTCGGGAACTTTGTCGAAGCTTTCGGCTTCATGGCCGAATCGGCGCTTGCTGCTGAAAAACTCAATCATCATCCGGAATGGTTCAACGTCTATTCCCGCGTCGAGGTGAAGCTCAACACGCATGATGCCGGCGGGCTGACGGAGCTGGATTTCAAGCTTGCAACGGCCATGGACAAGGCTGCAGCGCGTCGAGCCGATTGAATTGGCCGATTGAAACGGCTTCGGCCGTAACCATATGTTTGCAGCGACCACAAGGAATATCGGGATGGACGAGGTCAAGTACGGAGAAATCCTGTTGCCGGGCGACGAGGATACGCAGAACCGTCGCGAAAAGACGGTGCGGCAGAAGTTTTGGCCGACATTTCGTCGTGCCGTACGTCAAATTCCGTTCTCCCGCGATGTGGTTGCCGGTTTCTATTGCGCCCTTGATCCGCAGACGCCAACCAGAGTGCGCGGCGTTCTGCTGGCAGCACTTGCCTATTTCGTCATGCCGATCGATATCATCCCCGATATTTTCGCCGTTATCGGCTTTTCGGATGATGTCGCGGTCCTGTCGGCAGCCTTTGCCATGGTGAGGGGGAATATCCGTCCAAGCCACTACGAGGCGGCCGATCGCGTTCTCGCCGACCGTTTCGAAGACAGCATGAAGACGATCTAAAGCGCGTCGAGATCTCCAAGATTCGCTCGCTGCGCTTCAGGTCATTGTTTTTGCGTATGCCGTCGTCGCAAAGCCAATGCGTGCGACCTGCTTCAGACCTTTTCCCGCTCCAGGAGGTTTCTGAGCTTGCCGAAGGCGAGCCTGATGCGTGATTTCACGGTACCCAGCGGGAGACCGGTCGCGTCGGCGATTTGCGAATGCGATTGGCCGAGGAAGAAAGCAGCCTGCAGCAGCGCCCGTTGCTCCTCGGGCAATTGGCTCACGGCATCGCGCACCCGCGCGTCGCGGTCATCATTGGCAATAATCTCATCGGCGCGCATTTCCTCCTGTGGCTGCAGCGTCGGGTCTTCGCCATCAAGAATACGAACCTTGACGCGACGCTGCAGATCGATGCGCCGGTTGCGGGCGATCCGGAAAAGCCAGGTGGAAAGCGAGGAGCGAGCAGGATCATAAAGAGCGGCTTTGTGCCAGAGGACGATCATGATCTCCTGGACCAGTTCCTCCGCCTCGCCTGACGTCATCTTCTGATGCATCAGCCATGATTTCAGGCGCGGTGCGAAATAGTCGAACAGAACCGAAAATGCGGCCTCGTCGCGCCGATCGGCAACGGCCTTTGCGAGGGCAGCGAAATGCTGTCTTTCCTCGGCATCCATATCCCCTCACGCACTCCCTGCGATGTCGATTTCGTCCCGAATTTCCACATCTTAATGACGTATAATGAATTTGAGAAAGGTCAAACTCTTGCCTGAATCTTTGTGTCTTAAATTTCACCCGAAGCGATGGCTCAGTCCATCGCGACAGGGCGTGCCATCCGCGCTACTGGCGGGTTCGAAAATGACAGTCGGGCGAAAATGAAACAGGCAGAATACAATTCGCGGATATTGTTGACCATTTGGTAACCTGAATTAAGTCAAAATAAAGCAGTTCGTGATTATGCGCCGCCCGCAATGATCGCTTCGGGCCTTGAACCGCAAGAACCGGCAGGAATTCCATGTTTGTAAAAAGTATCGTATCCGCTCTCGCCTTCACCATTGTTATGGCTGGAGTAGCGGAAGCACAGCAGGCGGCTCCGACCCGCATCCAGCAGTTCCAGGCATGGGGCGCTTATTCGTACAAGTCCGGCAATTCTACCGTCTGCTACGTGCTGTCGGTGCCAACCACCAAGCAGCCGGCAAGCGTCGACCATGGTGATAACTTCTTCATTGTCTCTCAGCGTCCGGGTCAGAACATCTCTTATGAGCCGCAGGCAATGATGGGCTACACGGTGAAGGAAAATTCGAAGATCAACGTTACGATCGACAACAAGACTTTCGTGATGTTCACCAAGGACAAGGCGGGCTGGGTCGAGAATGCGGCTCAGGAGCCGGCGCTTGTCGCAGCGATGAAGACCGGCCATTCGATGACCGTTAGCGCTACCTCGCGCAAGGGCACCGGCACCTCCTACAGCTATTCGCTGTCCGGCATCTCTGCCGCACTGAAGCAGATCGAAAGCTGCAAGTAAGCTCGACGCTCCCAAGCAACGTTTCGAAGGCCGGCCCTGCGCCGGCCTTCGTCATTTCCATCTAAGGTGACGATTCCATGTCTAGTGACGCGGGACGAAAATGATGCTAAAGCGGCGCGCAACTGCGGAAGATCGCGATCCATCGCTGCTCCGCCATTCATTTTCTGCAATCATGCGTTACCGGCCCCGTAAGTCCTCCGGCTTTCCGGGATGGTCGCATGTTGAGTTCGGGATTAGAAGAATATGTCCGTTATGGATGCGATGACCGTTGCCAAAGCCGCTGCGCGGGCGCCTGTCGGCGTTGAGCTTTCGCCAAAGCCATCGCTGATCGGTTTGACGCGCGAGGAGATGGGCGCGGCGTTGCGTGAAAAGGGTGTGCCGGATAAGCAGATCAAGATGCGCGTCTCGCAGCTCTGGAATTGGATCTATGTGCGCGGCGTCTCCGACTTCGATCATATGACGAATGTGGCCAAGGATATGCGCGAGATGCTGAAGCAGCATTTCACCATTGCCCGGCCGGAAATTGTCGAAGAACAGATTTCCAATGACGGCACGCGAAAGTGGCTCTTGCGTTTTCCGCCGCGCGGCGCTGGCCGGCCCGTCGAGATCGAGGCGGTCTACATCCCGGAAGAAGGGCGCGGTACGCTCTGCATTTCCAGTCAGGTTGGTTGCACGCTGACCTGCTCCTTCTGTCACACCGGCACGCAGCGGCTGGTGCGCAATCTGACGGCCGAGGAAATCCTGTCCCAGCTTCTGCTGGCCCGCGACAGGCTGGGCGACTTCCCGGACCGCGACGTACCTGTCGGTGCCGTTGTGCCTTCCGAAGGCCGCAAGGTCAGCAATATCGTGATGATGGGCATGGGCGAGCCACTCTATAACTTCGATGCCGTCAAACAGGCTTTGCTGATCGCCACAGACGGTGACGGCTTGTCGCTGTCCAAGCGTCGCGTGACGCTGTCAACCTCGGGCGTTGTGCCCGAGATCCTTCGCACCGGCGAGGAAATAGGCGTCATGCTGGCGATCTCGCTGCATGCTGTTCGCGACGACCTGCGCGACATTCTCGTACCGATCAACAAGAAGTATCCGTTGAAGGAACTGATCGAAGCCTGCCGGAAGTATCCTGGGCTGTCGAACGCGCGGCGCATCACGTTCGAATATGTGATGCTGAAGGATGTCAACGACAGTCTGGAAGACGCAAAAGGCCTGGTTCAGCTTCTGAAGGGCGTACCGGCGAAGATCAACCTCATTCCTTTCAATCCATGGCCGGGCACGAACTATCAATGTTCAGACTGGGCACAGATCGAGAAGTTTGCCGATTTCATCAATTCGGCGGGTTATGCTTCGCCGATCCGCACGCCGCGCGGCCGCGATATTCTGGCGGCCTGCGGTCAGCTGAAGTCGGAATCAGAACGCATGCGCAAGACCGAGCGTCTTGCCTTCGAAGCGATGATGATCGCCAACCACGGTGCAGACGACTGATCAGCAAGTTTGATCGTCGCAACAGTTCTCCGAGATTGATTAACAGGGGCGCTTTTCCTAAAAGTGCCTCCAAAATCATTCAGGAGGACACCATGCGTTCAATTCTTTTGGCTTTTGCCGCAACTCTGGCCCTGACACTGCCGGCCAAGGCTGCGGAAGTCACGGTCGCCGTAACCGCAATCGTCGAACATCCGGCGCTCGATGCAGCCCGCAATGGCGTGCGCGATGCGCTGGCCGCTGCCGGCTACAAGGAAGGCGAGAACCTCAAGTTCGTTTTCGAATCCGCGCAGGGCAATCCGGCAACGGCAGCCCAGATCGCCCGCCAGTTCGCCGGCGACGAACCCAATGTCATCGTGCCGATCTCCACGCCGTCCGCACAAGCCGTCGTTTCCGCGACGCGTGATATTCCTGTCGTCTTCACCGCCGTGTCCGATCCGCTCGGCGCGCAGCTCGTCAAGAACATGGACAAACCGGGCGGCAACGTGACCGGTCTTTCCGACATGTCGCCGGTTGGCGAGCATATCGCGCTCATCAAAGAAATCCTGCCGAACGCGAAGACGATCGGTTATCTTTACAATTCCGGTGAAGCCAACTCGGTTTCGCTTCTGGCGGCGCTGAAGGCCGAGGCCGCGAAGGCCGGCGTCACCATTGTTGAATCGGCTGCAACCAAGTCCGCCGAGGTTCAGGGTGCGGCCCGTGCGCTCGTCGGCCGTGCCGACGCGATCTATATCCCGACCGACAACACCATCATTTCTGCGCTCGAAGGGGCAGTTGCCGTTGCCGAAGAAAGCAAGCTGCCGCTGTTCACTGCTGACACGGATTCTGTTTCGCGCGGTTCGATCGCAGCTCTCGGCTTCAACTATTATGATGTCGGCAAGCAGACGGGTGAAATCGTCGTGCGCGTTCTGAAGGGCGAGAACCCGGGCGATATCGCTGTCAAGACGGCGGCGGGAAGCGACCTCGTCGTCAACAAGGGTGCTGCAGCCAAGATGGGTGTGACGCTGCCGGAGAGCGTTGTCTCGCGCGCCAATAAGGTCATCGAATAATCCGCTGACCCATAACTTACTCACATTCAGCCGCTCCCGTTTGCACGGGGGCGGCTATTTATATTACAAGGCTCCGGTTTCGCGACGGGCGGGACGGACACAAAAGGGGCAGAAAGCCTTGAGCCAAATCGCATTCTGGGGGGCCGTCGAGCTCGGCCTAGTCTATTCTTTCGTCGCTCTTGGCGTTTATCTTGCCTTCCGCGTCCTTGATTTTCCGGATCTAACGGTAGACGGCTCCTTCCCGCTCGGTGCCGCTGTGACCGCGGTGCTGATTATCGCCGGTGTCAATGCGTGGCTCGCGGCACTGGTTGCGATGGCGGCAGGTTCTGCGGCCGGCATGGTGACGGCGCTCCTCAATGTGCGTTTCAAGATCCTCAATCTGCTGGCCTCGATCCTGACGATGATCGCACTCTTCTCCGTCAATCTGCGGGTGATGGGCAAGCCGAATGTCGCGCTCATCAATGCCGATACGATGATCAGCCCCTTCTTCGGCCACGGGCTGCGTGATTTCTACGTACGGCCGCTCTTCGTTGGCATTCTTGTTGTCATTGCCGTCCTTGTCGTCTGGCGCTTCCTTGAAAGCGATGCCGGGCTTGCAATGCGTGCGACCGGCGCCAATGCCCGCATGGCCCGCGCCCAGGGTGTCGATACCAGCCGGCAGATATATCTGGGCATGGCGATTTCCAATGCGCTGGTGGCCCTTGGCGGAGCGCTCTTTGCGCAGACCAACGGCTTTGCAGACGTCACCTCGGGTGTCGGCACCATCGTCGTCGGCCTTGCTGCCGTCATTATCGGCGAGACGCTGCTTGGGCGGCGGGGGCTGCTGATTGCGCTTGTCGGATGCGTGTTCGGCTCGATCATCTACCGTATCGCCATCCAGCTTGCACTTTCGAGCGATGTTATCGGTCTGCAAGCCTCCGACCTCAATTTCGTGACCGCGGTTCTCGTGACTGTTGCGCTCATTCTTCCCCGCCTGCGCGGAGGTGCCACATCGTGATCAGCGTCAAGGACATTAAGGTCGTTTTCGGGCGCGGTACGCCATTACAGAAGCAAGCGCTGAATGGCGTCAGCCTCACCATCGAGGAAGGTTCCTTCGTCACTGTCATCGGCTCCAATGGCGCCGGCAAGTCGACACTGCTCGGTGTGCTCGCAGGCGATGTCATGCCAAGCGAAGGCTCGGTATTGATCGGCAATACGGACGTGACGCGCAAGTCGACGGCGAAGCGTGCCGGCATGGTTGCGCGTGTGTTTCAGGATCCGCTGACCGGAAGCTGCGGCGCGCTCTCGATCGAAGAAAACCTCGCGCTCGCCGCCCGACGCGGTGAAAAGCGCGGGCTTGGTTCGGCGCTCGGCGGTAGCAGGCGCGACTATTTCAGGGAGCGAATTGCTGAGCTCAATCTAGGGCTGGAGAACCGGCTGAAAGACCGCATGGACTTGCTGTCCGGCGGGCAGCGGCAGGCTGTTTCGCTGGTCATGGCGACGCTTGCCGGCTCTGAAGTGTTGCTGCTCGACGAGCATACGGCAGCACTCGACCCAGGCATGGCCGAGTTCGTCATGAACCTCACGCAAAAAATCGTTTCAGAACGCAAATTGACGACGATGATGGTCACTCATTCCATGCGTCAGGCCCTGGATTACGGCCACCGGACGATCATGCTGCATGGAGGCGAGATCGTGCTCGACGTCGCCGACGACAACAGGAAGAACCTGCAGGTCGAAGACCTGATCGCCATGTTCCGCAAGATGCGCGGCCAGACTCTCGATGACGATGCATTGCTGATCGGCTAAGTCGAAAGCGTGCTGATCAAAGCGTGTCGCGATCGTTCAGATCCTTGACACGTTTTGAGCCTTTGTTTGGCGCAATTCCGGACGCAAAACCGCGTCACACTTTATCGGGCCTGGGTAAGCAGGATCTTGGCGGCGAAGACCGAGAAGACGCCGGCGAAGGTATAATCCATGCCGCGCAGCGCCTTTTTGTTGTTCTGCAGCCAGCTGGACAGCCGGTCAGCAGCTATAACGACGGCCGCATTGACCGGCATACCGACTAGGATGAAACAGAAGCCGAGGAACAGAAGTTTGTGCGTGACTGCAGGATCGTTGGCGCTGACGAATTGCGGCAGGAAGGTCATGAAGAAGATGATGACTTTCGGGTTCAAGAGATTGACCCAGAAGCCCGAGGAAATGTTCGACAGGATCGTCCCTTTCGGACCTTCTACCTTGGCAACGGTTAACTTCGAGCCGAAGCGGATCGCCTGAACTGCCAGCCAGAAGAGATAGGCGGCACCACCGGTCTTCAAGATCAAGAAGGCGGTCGGCGAAGCTGTAATCAGCGCTGAGATGCCGAAGGCGACCAGCATCGTGTGGACGACAATGCCGAGGCTCGTGCCGAGCACAACGAAGAGGGCTGCCTTCTTGCCCTGTGCAAGTGCACGGCTGATCGACAGCGTCATGTCAGGGCCTGGCGTCGCCGCAAGCAACAGTGTGGCGGCGGCAAAAGCAATAAGCGTCGGAAAGCTCGGCAGGAAATCCATGGTGCCTCTGAAAGCCGGGAAAAGTTCTGACGATCTCTTACCCGGTTTTCGAAAAATTACCAATCAAACCTTGTGATGCCGCCGATTACTTCTGCTCGAGGAAAGCCTTGAACTTGTCGGCGTAGTCCTTATGCCAGCGCGACAGCGGCGGGCGGTTTTCGATGATATCGCCAACAGCCCAGGCCATCCGGCGTTCGTCAACCGGGCGGGCGACGTCGTTATCGGGGCAGAGGATGTAGAAATCGCCGCGTTCAAGGCTCTCGACCATGAAAGCGACCGTCTGTTCCGGAGTCCAGGCGCCTGCTGGCTTTTCCTGGCGATCGCCTTTGGTCAGGCCGGTGAAGACAAAGCCGGGGATCAGCAGATGCGCCGATATCCGCGCGCGTTCGGTGTTGCGCAATTCGTGTTCGAGCGCTTCGGTGAAGACCTTCACGCCGGCTTTCGAGATATTGTAGGCCGGGTTGCCGGGGGGCGTCGTGATGCCTTGCTTGGAGCCGGTGTTGATAATGAGGCCGGGCTCGCCGTGGGCGATCATTCCGGGGCCGAAGGTCCTCGTGCCATTGATGACGCCGAGAAGATTGACCGCGAGGATATTGTCCCAACCCGCCTGGGCACTAAAGATCGAGGTTTCCGGGCCGATGCCGGCATTGTTCATCAGCACGTGCACGCGGCCGAAGCGCTGAATGACGGCACGCTCGAGAGCTTCTATCTGCTCCTTTTGCGAGACGTCGGTTTCGACAGCCATCACATGTTCCTGACCGACGATTGCCTCAAGTTCCGCGCGGGCGTTTGCAAGCTTTTCACCGCCGAGATCGGCTATGACGACGCTCATGCCAGCTTTGGCAAAATGCTTTGCGGCTGCAAGGCCGATGCCGGAAGCACCGCCGGTGACGACGGCAACATTGGATTGCTTGAAAATGTCTTGAATATTCGTCACGTGACTGGCCTCTCCTCAGAGCATTGTTCGGACGATGCCGAATATGGGCTCTCCTTTTGCGCTGTCAAACCTTATCGAGGTAGCGTTGCTTGGCTCGTTGCCCTTGCGTCATGCGCCAATCTCGCTAAAAGTGCCGCGATAACGGGCCTTGCGGGTATGCCGTCGGCCCTCATGTAACGGACCTCATCACCATGGCATCATACAAAGACGTGAAGAAAGTCGTGCTCGCCTATTCCGGCGGTCTCGATACCTCGATCATCCTGAAGTGGCTGCAGACCGAACTCGGCGCTGAAGTCGTCACCTTCACGGCCGACCTCGGCCAGGGCGAAGAGCTTGAGCCGGCGCGCAAGAAGGCCGAGATGCTCGGCATCAAGGAGATCTATATCGAGGACGTGCGCGAAGAATTCGTGCGCGATTTCGTCTTCCCGATGTTCCGTGCGAATGCCGTCTACGAAGGCGTCTACCTGCTCGGTACGTCGATCGCCCGTCCGCTGATTTCAAAGCACCTCATCGACATCGCCCGCAAGACCGGTGCCGATGCGATCGCACACGGAGCGACCGGCAAGGGTAACGACCAGGTTCGTTTCGAGCTTTCGGCCTATGCGCTGAACCCCGATATCAAGATCATTGCGCCTTGGCGCGACTGGTCCTTCAAGAGCCGTACCGACCTGCTCGAATTCGCTGAGAAGCATCAGATCCCGGTTGCCAAGGACAAGAAGGGCGAAGCCCCCTTCTCCGTCGATGCCAACCTGCTGCACTCTTCTTCTGAGGGCAAGGTTCTGGAGGATCCGGCACAGGAAGCCCCGGAATATGTGCATATGCGCACCATCTCGCCGGAAGCGGCCCCGGACAAGGCGACCATCATCAAGGTCGGTTTCCGCAAGGGCGACGCCGTCTCGATCAATGGTGTCGAGATGTCTCCGGCGACGCTGCTCGCGACCCTCAACAATTACGGCCGCGACAATGGTATCGGCCGCCTCGACCTCGTCGAGAACCGCTACGTCGGCATGAAGTCGCGCGGTGTTTACGAGACACCTGGTGGCACGATCCTGCTCGCAGCGCATCGCGCCATCGAGTCCATCACGCTCGACCGTGGTGCGGCTCACCTCAAGGATGAGTTGATGCCTCGTTATGCCGAACTCATCTATTACGGTTTCTGGTTCTCGCCGGAGCGAGAAATGCTGCAGGCCCTCATCGACAAGAGCCAGGAACATGTCGAAGGTGAAGTGACGCTGAAACTCTATAAGGGCAATGTCATGGTCATTGGTCGTGAGAGCGAGAAGTCGCTTTATTCCGACAAGCTCGTCACCTTCGAAGACGACCAGGGCGCTTACGACCAGAAGGATGCTGCAGGTTTCATCAAGCTCAACGCGCTGCGTCTGCGCACGCTCGGCAAGCGTAACCTGAAGAAGTAAGCAGCTTCAGACAGATCTCCAAAAAGGCCTGCCGGCTCCGCCGCGCGGGCCTTTTCTTTGTCACATCGATTACAGGTTGTAACGTCTTGACGCGGCAGGGCTGTCGCATAAGCTGAGCCGTCATCACGGGAGCATTTCTATGCCGCAATCCCTGCTTCTCGGCGCCTTCCTGGCGGCGCTTTTTTATGTGCTCATTCCCGGCCCGGCCTTCCTGCAGCTTCTCGGCATAGGTGCCGGGCAAGGGCGCAAGGCAGGCGCCTTTTTCATGATGGGTCATCTCGTTGGCGATATCATCTGGTCGGGATTGGCGTTGATCGCTATCGTCGGTGCCAAGACCATCGGCACGTTCGTGTTCGACCTGCTGGGACTTGCCTGCGGCTTCTATCTCGCCTGGATCGGATGGAGCGCCGTCAATGCCAAGCCGAAGGTCGAGGGGCAGGCGCTGCTCGTCGTGGAACGGCCGTTCCGCCGCGGATTGATTTTCGGCGTCACCAATCCGAAGGGCTATCCGGTGGCGCTCGCCACTTTCACGGCGCTGGTCGCGGGCTCTGCAAGCGCGCTCGACTTTCAGGCTCTCCCGATGCTGCTCAGCGTGTCCTTCGTCGGTTTCGTCACAGCTGATATCATCCTGATCGGGATCATCGGTGCCGGCGTCGTACGCCGCTTCTACCGCGCCCATGAAGGGCTGATCGTACGCTGCTCCGGCGTGCTCTTTATGGGTTTTGCCGTGCAAGCGTTGTGGCACGCCACACCCGGCCTGCTTGGCTGGCGAAAGGCCTGATCAGGCGTCGTTGACGAGAAAACCGACGACCGAATTCAGCGTCTGAACCTCATTAGGATCCCCGATCGACATGGCGATCTGAAGCTGGTTCTTGTAGTAGTCCAAGAAGTTGAAGCTCGTGCCGTCAGTGACGTTGGACAGATCGATGACATTGCCGAGCGGATCGATAGCATGCATCGGCAACGGTTCGGATATTGCGGCAAACGTATTCTGATCGATCAGGCCATTGTCGTAGCCCTGGCGCGCATAGCTGCGCAATTCACCAGGGCTGACGGCTGTAAAATCGAGCGCCCGCCTGTTCTCAGAGTCTTCTATTTGGAATGAGCCTTGGGCGACAGTCAGCTTCGGCTCAATTGTAATATCAGCGGTCTTCGAACTTTTTGCGTTATTATTGGGATTATTTTTGAATAGCAAACTCTGAGAAGACCGCACGGAAAAGATTTCCATGCGCATGTCCTCTTACTTGAAGATTAAGGGGAATTTAGCGTCCCGGCCTGATTCGCGTCAATCGTTAACGATTGGTTAATTTTTATGTATCAATTCTTGCCCGCAAATTTATCGGGGCGGGTAAAAGCCCAGTCAGACACATATCAATTCGGTGACGGCGTTCCTATATTACCCCTTCATTTGCTGGCATAAAGGACTTCACATGTCTTCTCCCACTCAATTCAATCAGGCACTTGTCAATTGGGATGGCCTTCATGGTCTGCCGCGTTTTGACGCGGTTGCCGATGGCGATTTTGCTGCCGCCTTCGAGGCGGCGCTTGCTTCACACGAACGCGAGATCGACGAGATTGCCGGCAACAGGGAAGAGCCGAATTTCGAAAATACTATCGTCGCGCTCGAAATCGCCGGCGATGAGCTTTCGCGCGTTTCCGCTCTCTTCTGGAACCGGGCGGGCGCCCACACCAACGATGTCATTCAGGCGCTGGAGCGGGAGATTTCGCCAAAGATGTCGCGGCATTATTCGAAGATCGGCATGAATGCCGATCTCTTCAGGCGCATCGACACGCTCTGGGAAAAGCGGGAGAGCCTCGGCCTGACCTTGGAGCAAACGCGCGTGCTGGAGCGACACTGGAAAGGTTTCGTCAAATCGGGCGCCAAGTTGCCGAAGGCCGAGCAGGAGAAACTCGCCGCAATCAATGAGAAGCTCGCCGGCCTCAGCACCAGCTTCGGGCAAAACGTGCTTGCCGACGAGAAGAACTGGTCGCTCATGCTCTCAAGCGAAGACGAACTTGCCGGCATTCCTGATTTCCTGCGTGACGCTATGGCGGCGGCAGCCCGTGAACGAGGCGAGGACGGTAAATATGCCGTGACCCTGTCGCGCTCGATCATCGAGCCCTTCCTGACTTTCTCGGAACGGCGCGATCTTCGCGAGCAGGCCTTCAAGGCCTGGGTGGCGCGCGGTGAAAATGCCGGAGAGACCGATAACCGCGGGATCATTCGTGAGACGCTTGCCCTGCGTGACGAGGTGGCAAAGCTCCTCGGATATGGCAATTTTGCGGAATTGAAGCTCGACAAAACGATGGCAAAGACGCCCGAAGCCGTTAACGGCCTATTACGTGCCGTTTGGGCCAGGGCGGTGAAGCGTGCCCATGAGGAAGAAGCCGATATTGCCGGGTTGATCGCGGCCGAGGGCAAGAACCATGAGGTCATGCCTTGGGACTGGCGCCATTACGCGGAGAAGATCCGGGCGCAACGGTTCAATTTCTCGGAAGCGGAACTGAAGCCCTATCTGCAGCTCGAAAAGATCATCGACGCCTGCTTCGATGTCGCCGGCCGGCTGTTCGGCATTCGCGCCGTCGAGAGGAAGGGCGTTGCCGCCTATCATCCCAATGTGCAGGTCTTCGAGATCCGCGACCGGGACGACAAGCTGGTCGCGCTCTTCCTCGGCGATTACTTCGCTCGCAGCTCGAAACGTTCGGGCGCCTGGATGAGCTCGTTCCAGTCACAGCACAAGCTGGCGCTGAAGAACGGCCATCATGGCGAACTGCCGATCATCTACAATGTCTGCAATTTCGCAAAGCCCGCGGAAGGCAAGCCGGCGCTGCTTTCGCTCGACGATGCGCGCACATTGTTTCATGAATTCGGCCACGCGCTGCACGGCATGCTTTCCGATGTCACCTATCCTTCGGTGTCGGGTACGGGCGTTTCACGGGATTTTGTGGAGCTTCCCTCGCAGCTCTACGAGCACTGGCTGACGGTTCCTGCCATCCTCAAGGAATATGCGGTGCATTTCGAGACCGGAGAGCCAATGCCGCAGGCGCTGCTCGATAAGGTTCTTGCCGCTCGCACCTTCAATTCCGGCTTCAATACGGTGGAGTTCACCTCCTCGGCTCTGGTCGACATGGCCTTCCATACGCGCGACAAGGTGGAGGATCCGATGGCGGTGCAGGCGGAAGTGCTTGCCGAAATCGGCATGCCGAAATCGATCGTCATGCGCCACGCTACGCCGCATTTCCAGCATATCTTCTCGGGCGGCTATTCGGCGGGCTATTACTCCTACATGTGGTCGGAAGTGCTCGATGCCGACGCCTTCGCCGCCTTCGAGGAGACGGGCGATGCCTTTGATGGCGAAATGGCCAGGAAGCTTCGGGACAATATCTACTCCACGGGCGGCTCGGTCGATCCGGAAGATGCTTACAAGGCTTTCCGTGGCAAGCTGCCGAGCCCGGATGCGATGCTGGTCAAGAAGGGCCTTGCGACCTTCGAGGAATTGACAGGCAGCGACGCTTAAGACAGTTTGATGACATGAGCCAAGCGGCATGGTGACAGCCATGCCGCAGCTTTCGCGTGCCACCCCCTTTCGCAATCGCGAAAAAAACGGTATGAGCGCGCCAACATAAATGGCGCGTCCACTTGGCGTAGCGCCCCAGCCTCAGAGATTATGACATATGGCACTTCGCAACATCGCGATCATCGCGCACGTTGACCATGGCAAAACGACCCTCGTCGACGAGCTTCTGAAACAGTCCGGTTCGTTCCGCGAGAACCAGCGCGTCATGGAACGCGTGATGGATTCCAACGACATCGAAAAAGAGCGCGGCATCACCATTCTCGCCAAGGCGACGTCGATCGAGTGGAAAGACACCCGCATCAACATCGTCGATACGCCCGGCCACGCCGACTTCGGCGGTGAAGTCGAGCGCATCCTCTCGATGGTGGATGGCGCGATCGTTCTCGTCGACGCCGCCGAAGGCCCGATGCCGCAGACCAAGTTCGTCGTCGGCAAGGCTCTGAAGGTCGGCCTTCGCCCGATCGTTGCGATCAACAAGATCGACCGTCCGGACGCCCGCGCCGAAGAAGTCGTCAACGAAGTCTTCGACCTCTTTGCCGCTCTCGACGCAACCGATGAGCAGCTCGACTTCCCGATCCTTTACGGTTCCGGCCGTGCCGGCTGGATGAACTTCGATCCGGCAGGCCCGACCGACGAAGGTCTCGCACCGCTCCTCGACCTGGTCGTCAAGCACGTTCCGGCCCCGACCGTCGAAGAAGGCCCGTTCCGCATGATCGGCACGATCCTGGAAGCCAACAACTTCCTCGGCCGCATCATCACCGGCCGTATCGCTTCCGGCTCGATCAAGCCGAACCAGGCGGTGAAGGTTCTCGGCCAGGACGGCAAGCTGATCGAACAGGGCCGTATCTCCAAGATCCTCGCCTTCCGCGGTATCGAGCGTCAGCCGATCGAAGAAGCGCATGCAGGCGATATTGTCGCGATCGCCGGCCTCTCGAAGGGCACCGTCGCCGACACCTTCTGCGATCCGTCTGTGACGGAAGCCATGAAGGCACAGCCGATCGACCCGCCAACCGTTACGATGTCCTTCATCGTCAATGACTCGCCGCTTGCCGGCACCGAAGGCGACAAGGTCACGAGCCGTGTCATCCGCGACCGCTTGCTCAAGGAAGCCGAAGGCAATGTCGCTCTGAAGATCGAAGAAAGCGCCGACAAGGATTCGTTCTTCGTTTCCGGTCGCGGCGAACTTCAGCTCGCCGTTCTCATCGAAAACATGCGCCGCGAGGGCTTCGAGCTTGCCGTTTCGCGTCCGCGCGTCGTCATGCACAAGGATGATGCCGGCCAGCTTTTGGAGCCGATCGAAGAAGTCCTCATCGATGTCGACGAGGAGCATTCCGGCGTCGTCGTGCAGAAGATGTCCGAGCGCAAGGCCGAAATGGTCGAGCTTCGTCCGTCGGGCGGCAATCGCGTTCGCCTCGTTTTCTACGCGCCGACCCGCGGCCTGATCGGTTACCAGTCGGAACTTCTGACGGATACGCGCGGCACGGCGATCATGAACCGCCTGTTCCACAGCTACCAGCCGTACAAGGGCGAAATCGGCGGCCGGGTCAACGGCGTGCTGCTCGCCAACGAAGCCGGCGAAGCCGTTGCCTACGCGCTGTTCAACCTGGAAGACCGCGGCCCGATGATCATCGACGCCGGCGAAAAGGTCTACATGGGCATGATCATCGGCATCCACACGCGCGACAACGACCTCGAAGTCAACGTGTTGAAGGGCAAGAAGCTGACCAACATCCGCGCCGCCGGCAAGGACGAAGCCGTCAAGCTGACCCCGCCGATCCGAATGACGCTGGAACGTGCTCTTTCCTGGATCCAGGAGGACGAACTGGTCGAAGTGACGCCGAAGTCGATCCGTCTGCGCAAGATGTATCTCGACGCCAACGACCGCAAGCGTTTCGAAAAGTCGAAGGCCGCTCTCTAAGAGCCTAAGCCGTAGCTTTAAACCCCGGCCTTGGCGCCGGGGTTTTTTATTGTGCGCTGCGTCGATTCCGGCTTGTGACAATCGTTAAAAAAGCGTTAAAATTTCTCAATCGTCCACATATCAAGTCTGTGGGCAATCGATCACGATGCGGCTGCCGCATATGGTTAATTGCCTCCGGCAGGACCAGAGTAAGCGTTATGAAGACGTTGTCGATCGATGTTCGGCGGGCCGAACCTCATGATGCCCGAGCCATTTCGGAAGCCCACCGGCTTTCTTGGCAGCATACCTATGCCGGCATTATTCCGCATCGCGCTCTGACCCAGATGATCGAACGCCGCGGAGAAAATTGGTGGCGTAAAGCGACTCGAGGTCCGGCAACCCTGCTTGTTCTGGATGTTGCAGGCACCGTTGCGGGCTATGCGACCCTGGGGCTCAATCGTGCCCGCGCATTGCCTCAGGAAGGCGAAATCTACGAGCTTTATCTGCGCCCGGAATATCAGGGTATCGGCCTCGGAAAGCTGCTATTCGGCGAAGCACGGCGGTTGTTGAAGTCTCTGGGCTGCAACGGTCTCGTCGTCTGGTGCCTGGAAGAAAATGAAACCGCCGCCAACTTTTATCGCGACCATGGCGGTATGGATTTCTGCGAAGGTATGGAAAATTTCGACCACAAGCAGATTAAAAAGATCGGCTTCGTTTGGAACTGATTGCAGCGCCGAGGGGTGCTGCATATTTCATTAGAGAAATTCTATATTCTGGCGCCCCGCATGTTAAACATCGCTTGCGAGGCGTGTTGCGTTGCGAGATGAAACCGATTAACTGGCTTCGAGCAATTCAACCTCCCGGGAGTTTCCTATGCGCATCGACGCCGTTTCAATCGGTAAGAATCCACCTGAAGACGTCAACGTTATCGTCGAGGTTCCGGTCGGCGGTCATCCGATCAAGTATGAAATGGACAAGGAAGCCGGCACGCTGGTTGTTGACCGTTTCCTCTACACGCCGATGACCTACCCGGGTAACTATGGCTTCGTACCGCATACGCTCTCTGAAGACGGCGACCCGATCGACGTACTGATCGCAAGCACCCGCCCGCTGGTTCCTGGCTGCGTCATCAACGTGCGCCCCATCGGCGTTCTGAAGATGGAAGACAATTCCGGCAAGGACGAGAAGATTATCGCCGTTCCGTCGCCGAAGCTGACGCTGCGCTACGAGAAGGTCAAAGACTACACCGACCTTCCGGAGATCACGCTGAAGCAGATCGAGCACTTCTTCGAGCACTATAAGGATCTGGAACCCGGCAAATGGGTGAAGATCTACGGTTGGGGCGATTCCAAGGAAGCCGGCGCGCTCATCCTAGAAGCGATCGAACGCGCCAAGAAGGAAAAGGCCTGATCTTCAGGCGACAAGCGCTTCAAGCTTTTTGGTCAAATCCTCCGGGTCACCGTCGATCCGGAGGATTTTTTTACGTGATGTGTCGCCGGAGACGAGATCGACGGAGGACTTCGCGACGCCGAGCGATTTGGAAATGAGGGCGATGAGCGCCGTGTTGGCTTTTCCCTTTTCAGGAACAGCAGTGACGCGGACCTTCAGCAGCATGCCGCCTTCGCCATCGGATTCGATCCCGTCAACGGCATTCCGCCCGCCATTCGGCGTCAGCCGGACGGTCAGGCGGATATGATCGTCAAATTTCTTCCAAGGCGTGGTCAAGCGACGAGCGGATAGATCGTCGTCCAGAGGAAGGAGCGCAGGAAGAAGATGACGAGCAAAAGGATGATCGGCGAGATGTCGATGCCACCGAGATTGGGCAGCAGGCGACGGATCGGGCGCAGCAGGGGCTCCGTGACGTTATAGAGGAACGTTCCGACCTGATTGACGAACTGATTGCTGGAATTGATGACGTTGAATGCATAGAGCCAGGAGAAGATAGCGCTGGCAATCAGGATCCAAGTATAAAGTTGCAAAGCCAAATCAATGGTTTGAAACAGCGCAATCATAGTCGTCTCCAATTCGTTGTTGACAGACATGTAGACATTGGCGACTAAACGAGCAAGTGCCGTGTGGAACCGCACGGTGAATCATGTTTAACGGCCGCTTTTGCACGGCTTTTGGCGCCCGTTTCCTCGGAAAAGCTTCATGTCGCTTTCGCCCACCGGAGACCGTTTTGCCGCGTTCCGGCACCCGTCTTACACCCGTTTCTTCTTCGCACGGTTCCTGCTTTCCTTCTCGCAGCAGATCGTCAGCGTCGCGGTGGGCTGGCAGATGTATGACCAGACAGGGAGCGCCATCTATCTCGGTCTGATCGGGCTCGTGCAGTTCCTGCCATCTCTTGTGCTGATTCTCGTCACTGGTTCGGTGGCCGATCGGCACAATCGCCGCGCTATTGCCTCGATCTGCTCGCTCATCAGCGCGCTCTGCACGCTGGCGCTACTCGCCATGACAGTTTCGGGCACGTTTTCGCCGATCCCGGTTTTTGTCGTGCTGTTCATCTTTGGTATCGAACGCGCCTTCATGGCGCCAGCCGTGCAATCCCTTGCGCCAAACCTGGTGCCGGAAAAGGATCTCTCCAACGCAATCGCCTGGAATTCGTCTTCCTGGCAGCTGGCGGCCATCACCGGGCCTGTGCTTGGCGGCCTACTTTATGGTGTCAGCGCATCGACGGCCTACGCGGTCGCTGTCGTTTTCTCCGCGCTCGGTTCACTGCTGCTCTATATGATTCCCAAGCCGCCGCAGAAGACGACGGGCGAGGCAAAGAGCTGGGACATGATCCTCGGTGGCTTCCGTTATATTCGGGAAGAGAAGGTGGTGCTTGGCGCCATCTCGCTCGATCTCTTCGCCGTTCTGCTTGGCGGCGCCACGGCACTCATGCCCATCTTTGCACGCGATATCCTCACGCTCGGACCGTGGGGCCTTGGTCTGCTGCGTTCGGCGCCTGGCGTCGGTGCAATCATTATGGCGATCTTCCTTGCTGCCTATCCGCTGAAGCATAAGGCTGGCATGTATATGTTCATCGGCGTAGCGATTTTCGGCCTCGGTACGATTGTGTTCGGCCTGTCCACCAATACCGAAGTTTCCATCGCCGCGCTCGCCATCATGGGCGCCGCGGACATGATTTCCGTCTATGTTCGCGAAAGCCTTATCGCGCTTTGGACGCCGGACCATCTGCGTGGCCGTGTCAATGCGGTCAACATGGTCTTCGTCGGTGCTTCCAACGAGCTTGGAGAATTCCGGGCAGGGACCATGGCGTCGGTTTTTGGCGCCGCCCCGGCCGTCATTATTGGCGGGATCGGCACGCTCGTCGTTGCTGCAATCTGGGCATCCGGCTTCCCGAAGTTGCGGAAGATCGATACGCTTGCGGCGCCTATGCGAGAAGCGGTGTAACGGCCGCCGTCCTGCTCTCGAAGACGATATCGAGGAAATCGTCGAGCCAGGCTTTGAGCGGCGCATCGAATAACATGCGTCCTTCCAGATGCTCCCGTCCCTGCTGGGCATTCGGCAAGATGAAACGGTGGGCGCCGTGAACGACCCAGCGGTGCATCATTACCCGCGTCAGTTCCGCATGAAACTGCAGGCCCCAGGCGTTGCCGTTATAGCGAAAAGCCTGGTTGGGATAGGCATCGCCCGACGCCAGCAGCTCGGCCCCATGCGGCAGTTCAAAGCCTTCGCGGTGGAAGTGATAGACCATTTTCGGCCAGCGCATCAGCAACCGGCCTCTTTCGGTTGCATGCAGCGGATACCAACCTATCTCGGTGGACCCGTCATGATTGGCTGCGACTTTGCTGCCGAGTTGGCGCGCCAGCATCTGCGCGCCGAGGCAGATACCGAGATAGGGCCGGTTTTCCCTGAGCGGCACTTCCAGCCAGTCGATCTCCGTTTTGACGAATTCATCGGGATCGTTGGCGCTCATCGGGCCGCCGAAGACCACGGCACCGGCATGGTCGTCGAGTGTTGAGGGAAGGGGATCGCCGAGTACCGGACGACGAATATCGAGATCATAGCCCTTCTTGACGAGAAGCTGCCCGACTCGACCGGGGCTGGAATGCTCCTGATGAAGAATGATGAGAATAGGGCGCCGGTCGCGTTTTATGCTTCTGTCAGTCAGCGTCATCCTGCACCACCCGTGCGTCCGTAACCCTTGCGGCAGCCTCCTGCCGCTTCTGAATACGCTCACGGGAAGAAACACCCAGGAGGTCGGCGATCCGCCAGATTACATGGTCTTCCATTTCGCTGCGCTCACCATCGGCATAGACAATATCCCAGAGAATGCCGATCAGCTCCAGCCGCTGTTCGGTATTGAGATGCCTCTTAAGATCGGATGTGAAGCGGAAATAATCAACCGCCGAGCTTTCGGCTTCCTGCCCTGCGGCCATCAGAGCATCGAGCTGCTTGCCGTCGAGCGCATATTGCTCCTTCAGAAGCTTCCGCAGCCGCTTTTTCTCGCTCTCCTTGATCTGGCCGTCTGCTTCCATGACCTGCATGCAGAGCGCGGCGACCGCGATGCGTGGGTCATCGGGGGCAAAGCCAGATTTTGGACGGTCGGCGGTCAGATGCTGGAAAAATGCCTGAAAGCGTTCGAACATGCGGTTTTCGTTCCATTTCAGAAAAGGCGGAGCCGTGTCTTGGGCTCCGGTTCCACCTTAGGGTCGCGGACGCCAGGATCATCCGGCAGGCCGCCAAAGAAGGGTTTGGGTTCCGGCGTGGCAGGAACCGGCCGGGAAGTGTACGGTTCGGCAGCCTTTGCCGATGCGGGCGCTGGGGTTGCTGGGCGCGTGGCTTCGGCAATCGCCGCCGCCCGTTCCAGCTCGATAATGCGATGATCATTGACCACGCTTTCCGGGCGGGTCTCGCGCAGCGGTGGCAAGGTCTTCAGCGCCGTTTCGATCGAGGCGCTCGAACCTTCCTCGACAGGGCCTTCAAGCTGACCGAAGGGCGCCTTCCACTCGAAAGCGTCGAGTCGGCCGGTCACCGGTGAAACCGGCAGCCATTTGTCGGACACAAAGCCATCGGCAACCCAGGCCGGATCGCGCGGCGCCTTCAACGCCTGTGCCAGCCAGTGGCGGACGCGCCCTTGGTCGCCGGTTTCGGCTTCTTCGATATCGGCAAGCAGCAGAAACGCCGCCTCGCGGGGTTCGATACGAGCGGCGGCTTCCGCCTTGGCGCGAGCCTTGGCGAATTCCTGCGCATCGAGTGCCGCCTGGGCGACGACGAGGAGAGATTCCACATTGTTTGGCCGCATGCCTTCCAGCCGCTCAGCACGCTTCAGGCGATCGAGGGTGGAATCGCCGCTGCGGGCGCGGATATAAACGCGGCCGATTTCCGGATGCGGCCCGGCCTTCCACGCCTGTTCGAGGATCGAGGCGGCTTTGCGTACGCCGCCTTCACGGAAAAGTGCCTTGGCGGCGATGAGCGCAGCGGGGACGAAATCGGCCGATAGTTTCAGCGCCTGCAGGGCATCGTCGCGGGCGCCAGCAGGGTCGCTTTCAAGCTTGTCGTCAGCGCGGGCAGTAAGAAGGACGGCATGCAGGCGATTGGCTTGCGCCTTTTCGACAACCTTGGCAGCCTTCTGCTGTTCCAGCAGGCGGATTGCATCGTCCCAGCGACCGGACTGGCTACGGTATTCGAGTGTCGCCTGTGCGGCCCAGGGGAGATAGGGGGCGTTGTCGGCGGCTTTTTCCGCATATTGGCGGGCAGCTTCGTTTGCGCCAAGGCGCTTGGCCTCCAGATAAAGGCCGCGCAGGCCGAGTTCGCGGGTTTCCGGGTCGTTGGCCATCATCTCGAACTTGGAGCGTGCCTCATCATAGCGACCTTCGATGAGAGCTGCCTGTGCTTCCAGGAGATTGATCAGCGGTTCCTGATCGGCGCGGAGAAGGCCGCGCGAGCGGGCCGCCATCTTGCGGGCGAGCAGGGCGTTGCCTGCCCCGGCGGCGATGAGGCCGGTCGAGAGCGCCTGATAACCGCGGTCGCGTTTGCGGGCGCGGAAGAAGCGCGTCACCGAATGCGGAGAGGTCCAGACGAGGCGGACGAACCACCAGGCCACCATGACGGCAGCAATCAGCGCGATGATGGCGCTCGCCGCGACGATCAGCTTGGTCTGGTAGATCTGGCCTTCCCAGATCAGTGACAGATCGCCGGGGCGGTCGGCAAGCCAGGAGAAGCCGTAGGCGAGAACGAGAACGAGGAGCGCGAAGATTATCAGGCGGACCATACTCATCCTTCCTTGCCGGTGCTGGAAACGGCCTTGGAGAGGGCGCCGCCGACAAGATCCTCGACGCGAATACGAGCTTCGAGCGACTGCTTGAAGGCAGCGGAAGCCTGTTTGGCGGCAGCAGGCAGGCTGTTCCATTCGGTGGCTGCGCCGGGCAGATCGCCGTTTTTCACCTTGTCCTCCATACGCGCGGCGATTGCTTCGACGCTTTCGCCTTCGACATTGCCGACGGGGCGGACTGATACCAGCGATTTTGCGCTCGACATCAGCCGGTCCGACCAGCTCTGATTGGGGTCGGGCTGATTGGCGGATTCGACGATGGCTGTGGCGACATCGGGAACCTGACGGATCAGCTCGGCGCGGGAGGGCACACCGGTTTCGGCAAAGCTGCGCAAATCGGTCGCCGCCGGATCATCCGGTGCGACGCCGGCAAACGTATCGAGTTCGGCGCGGAAGGGGCCGCCACGGTCGATTGCAGCCTTTAGAGCCGCAGCAGCGATGGCGCGGGCAACGGCGACATCTTCGCGCGGTTCGTTCAGTTTCTTTTCGGCTTCGGCAAGACGGTTGGACATATCGGCGCCGCTGGAGGTCTGCTGTTCAGTGGTCTGTGCAAGGCTCGTCTTCAGCTGTTCGATCTGAGCGGTCAGATTTGCAATCTTCTGGTTGAGTGCGTCGAGATCTGCAGCGCCAGTCGACGCTGACTCCGGTGCCCGAGGAGCCGATTCAAGAGCCGCGATACGTCTTTCGAGGGCGCTGGTATCGGCGGCTGGCGGCGGATTGGAGGCCAGGCTTGCTACCGATTGCTTCAGGTCTTCGATCTCGCCGGAGAGGTCGGCCAATTCCGCAGAGTTTGTCGAGGGAGTGGAGGAGCCGGGCAGATAACCCGCGTATTGAATCGCGCCGGCGCCGAGCAAAGCGACAAGGCCGCCGAAAATGCCGGCGGCAATCAGGCCCGATGTGACAGCGCCCTTCTGCGCCGGAAGCGGCTGTACAGGTTCGGCTGGAGGAGGCTCCATTGTCGAGGACTCTTCCTGCGCGCTGGCGGCGCGTTCGCTTTCATGTTCCGATAACGGTTCCCCCTTGGTTTCCGCAGCGGCTGCGGTTTCGGCAACAGGGATATGGTCGGATGCGCGAGCGGTCTCTTCGGCAGGTTTTTCAGGGTCAGTCGCCGTGGCGAAGTCCTGCGTGTCCAGGTCGATCGTGACCGGCTCGTCGGAGCTCTTCGAGTGGCGTGGCGGATTTCCTGATACCATGAGGTCCTCATTATCCTGCATTGCAACGAAACTAGACAGGGATGGCAATTAAGGGAAGAGGTTAGATCAAATTTGGGCGGCTAAAGCCTTCAAAGCAGCGACAAAAGGCTTTTTTCGTCCGGCATCGGCGAAATCTCCAGAGCTCCCTTCAAGTCAGGTGGAACAGCTTCCGCAACAGTGTTGCTGAGGCAAATGAGACGGATTTTCGGCCGCTGCAGCAAAAGGGACTCTACCCGCGAGATATGAAAGAAATTTCCGGCCGTCTGACGGGAGTAAAAAAGAACCGCATCCGGCATATTTTCTGTCAGGAGCGTTGCGACAACCCCCGGATCGGGGGCAATGGGCTCCATCCGGTAACATTCGGTAACCGAGAAGTTCTGCCCGAGCTCTGTCAGCCGCGTCTCGAAGGTTTCGGCACGCGGACTGCCGGCAAGATAGAGAAGCCCGTCGGCATCATTTGCCGCAATCAACTCCGCCAGTTCGCGGCCGCTGCCCGACGATGCCGTAACAGAATGGAACCCCAGTTCGCGAGCCTCGTCGGCCGTCGCTTCGCCAACGGCAAAGAGCTTGCGCGAGAGGTGAGATGTCAGCGCGTCGCCAAGGAACTGCAAGGTTCGCACCGCTTCGGCGCTCGTTATGGCAACTGGTCCATTGGTTGTTTCCAGAGCCTGTCCAGCGGCCGCTGCATCGTGGACGGGACGGCTGAGCGGCAGCAGCAGCGGCTCGTGACCCAACGCACGTAAACGTTGAGCGGTCCGCTCACCCGAATGTGCGGGACGGGTGACGAGCACGCGCATTCAAGCTAGCTCCAGTCCTCGAAAAAGCTGCTGCCGGCTCTTGCGCGCACGTCCTGGCCGGCGCGGGTGCCGAGTGCTGCGGCATCGCGACGGTGGCCGTCGATCGTGATCGCATGCTGGCCGCGGCCGTCGGGAGTGAGGATGAGACCCGAGAAGCGGATATGATCGCCTTCGCAGACGGCGTAGCCTCCGATCGGCGTGCGACAGGAGCCGTCGAGGGCAGCTAGGAAGGCGCGTTCGCAGGAAACTGTGTCGAAGGTCAACGTGTCATTGATCGGCGCCAGCAATTCGTCGATCCTCGTATCGCCGATCCGGCTTTCGATGCAGATCGCGCCCTGGGCAGGTGCTGGCGGGAAGCTGTCGGGGTCGAGGATATCGGTGATCACCTCAACCTTGCCTAGCCGCTTGAGGCCGGCGAGCGCCAGAAGCGTCGCATCGACCTGGCCTTCCCGCAGCTTGCGCAGGCGCGTGTCCACGAGGCCGCGGAAAGTGATGACATTGATATCGGGCCGCATGCGGCGAATGAGCGCCTGACGGCGAAGCGAAGAGGAGCCAACGGTCGCTCCATGCGGCAGGTCGATCAGCTTCGGCGCAGTGCGTCCCACGACGGCGTCACGGATATCCTCGCGCGGCAGATAGGCTGAGAGATAGAGGCCTTCCGGCAGGACTGTCGGCATGTCCTTGCTCGAATGTACGGCGAGGTCGAGATCGCCGGTGACGAGCTGTTGTTCCAATTCTGCTGTAAAAAGTCCCTTTCCGCCGATCTCGGCCAATGACCGATCGGTGATCCGATCACCCTTGGTCGTCAGCACGACGATTTCGAACATCTCCCCCGGCAGATTATGGGCAGCCATCAGCCGGTCGCGGGCCTCGTGCGCCTGCGCGAGAGCCAATGGGCTGCCGCGCGTGCCGATCCGGAAAGGTTTTGTTTGCATCCGCTTTGATCCGTTGTTACCGGAGTTCTCGTAAACACGTTTAAACCCTATCGCAATGAACGAACAGGTTTCATGGCTCCCTTTCTGCGCATCCTCGGCATCGAGACAAGCTGCGACGAGACCGCCGCTGCGATCGTCGAGCGCGATGCCGAAGGCCGCTCCAACGTGCTGTCGGATGTCGTTCTTTCCCAGCTGGACGAGCACAGCGCCTATGGGGGAGTGGTTCCGGAAATTGCTGCGCGCGCCCATGTCGAGGCGCTGGATGAATTGATCGATGAGGCCTTGAAGCGCGCCAATGTGTCGCTCTCGGATGTCGATGCGATAGCCGCAACGTCAGGCCCCGGTTTGATCGGTGGCTTGCTGGTGGGGCTCATGACCGGCAAGGCGATCGCCAAGGCGGCCGGCAAGCCACTTTATGCCGTCAATCATCTCGAAGGTCATGCGCTGACGGCGCGGCTGACGGATGGGCTTTCCTTTCCCTATCTCATGCTGCTCGTTTCTGGCGGCCATACGCAACTCATCCTCGTGCGGGGTATCGGCGAATATGAACGCTGGGGCACGACGATCGACGATGCTCTGGGGGAAGCCTTCGACAAGACGGCGAAGCTGCTCGGTCTTCCCTATCCTGGCGGGCCGGCCGTGGAGCGGATGGCGAAGGACGGCAATGCCGGTCGCTTCAATTTCCCGCGGCCGCTGGTTGGCGAGGCGCGGCTCGATTTTTCTTTCTCCGGCCTGAAGACCGCCGTAAGGCAGGCGGCGACCGAGATCGCGCCGCTGACGGATCAGGATGTCGCCGATATCTGCGCCTCCTTCCAGAAGGCCATCTCCCGCACGATGAAGGATCGCATCGGCCGCGGCCTGCAGAGGTTCAAGGCGGAATTTCCGAACCTTCCGGAAAAGCCGGCCCTCGTGGTGGCCGGCGGTGTTGCCGCCAATCTGGAAATCCGCAGCACGCTGCAGGCGCTTTGCGACAAGAACGGCTTCCGCTTCATCGCGCCGCCGCTCCGGCTCTGCACCGACAATGCCGTAATGATCGCCTGGGCCGGGTTGGAACGCATGGCGAAGGGCGTTGCACCTGACGCTCTCGATGTGCAGCCGCGTTCGCGCTGGCCGCTCGATTCCAAGGCGGAAACCGTGCTCGGATCAGGAAAGCGGGGGGCCAAAGCATGAGCGAGCGCATCGCCGTCGTCGGGTCGGGGGCTTTCGGCACGGCTCTTGCGGCCGTGGTGGCCCTGACCGGGCGAAATTCGGCAATCCTTGTCGGACGCGACCCGGTGCTGATCGAGGACCTTAAGGCAGAGCGATTGCATGATGCTGTTCTGCCTGGCATCACACTGCCGGAAACACTGGAATTTTCTGCGGAAGCGGATGCAATCGGCGATGCGGACATCGTGCTCTTCGCCATGCCTTCTCAGGCACAGGCGGATGCCGCGCGGCAGTATGGTCCTTATCTGTCTAAGGATGCGATTGTCGTCACCTGTGCAAAGGGTATGGAGCGGCAAACCGGCGCGCTTCTGACCGACATGCTGGAGCGGGAACTGCCCAATCACCCGGTCGGTGTGCTCTCCGGTCCGGGTTTTGCCGCCGATATCGCCAAGGGGCTGCCGACGGCCATGGCAATCGCTGCTACCGATATGCATGTCGCCGAGCTGCTGGCGCAGGCGATTTCCGGCCGCACCTTCCGGCTCTATGCCTCGGCAGATCCGATCGGCGTGCAGCTGGGTGGCGCTTTGAAGAATGTGCTGGCGATTGCGTGCGGCATCGTCGAGGGCGCCGGAATTGGCGATTCGGCGCGTGCGGCGTTGATTGCCCGCGGGCTTGCCGAAATGTCGCGCTTCATCGTCGCCAAGGGCGGCAATGCCGATACGGCGCGGGGGCTATCCGGTCTGGGTGATTTGGTGCTGACGGCAACCAGCCATCAGTCGCGAAACCTGCGTTTCGGCATTGCGCTCGGGCGCGGCGAAAAGGCCGACCCTTCCCGCGGCGAGTTGGTGGAAGGGGCTTTTGCGGCGGCGGTTGCCTCGCGGCTTGCCGAAGAGCTCGGTGTGGAAATGCCGATCACCGATGCGGTTTCGGCAATCATCGAAGGCAGGCTCGGCATTTCCGAAGCCATCGAACAATTGATGACACGTCCGATTACGACCGAATAGGAGACAGACATGCTTTTTGCCCTTCTTTGCAAGGACAAGCCCGGCCATCTCAACGTGCGCATGGAAACCCGCCCCACTCACCTCGACTATCTCAACAAGCTGAATGCCGAAGGCAAGCTTGCTATGGCTGGCCCGTTCCTCGATGCGGAGGGCAAGCCGAATGGCAGCCTCGTTATGGTCCATGCCGAAACGGTGGAAGAAGCCACGGCGCTAGGCGCCGCAGACCCTTACGCACTGGCTGGTCTTTTCGAAAGCGTCGAAGTGAAGCCCTTCAATTGGGTCTTCAATAAGCCGGAGGCTTAAGCAGAATGGCGCACTGGCTTTACAAATCCGAGCCGGGAGCTTGGTCCTGGGAGCAGCAGAAGGCCGCCGGCGAGAAGGGCACGGAATGGACCGGCGTGCGCAATTATCTGGCACGCAACAACATGCGAGCCATGCAGATCGGCGACAAGGGTTTCTTCTACCATTCCAATGACGGGCTGGAGATCGTCGGCATCGTCGAGGTCTGCGCGCTCTCGCATCCGGATTCGACGGCGAAGGGCGATGACCGCTGGGATTGCGTCGATATCCGCGCGGTCATGGATGTACCGAAGCCGGTGACGCTGAAAGATATCAAAGCAAACGAAAAGCTGTCCAAGATGTCGCTTGTTACCTCGATGCGGCTTTCCGTGCAGCCGGTGACGGATGACGAATGGGCTGAGGTCTGCCGCATGGGCGGCTTCGACAAACCGCCTCGCTAAGCAGTCTTGAAGACCGATCCGGAAACCTTCATCCGCGCCAATACCAGCCTGCTTGTGCCGCCGCATGTGCCGGAGATCCAGCTCTATCTGGCGAGCGAAGTTCATGAGCTCTGGCTGAAGACCGAAGAGGAGTTGGAGGCAATCGGTCTGCCGCCGCCCTTCTGGGCGTTCGCCTGGGCGGGCGGGCAGGGGCTGGCGCGCTATGTTCTCGATCATCCTGAAACGGTTCGCTGCAAGCGTGTCCTCGATTTTGCGAGCGGTTCGGGACTAGTCGGAATTGCCGCAAGCAAGGCTGGCGCCGCCAAGGTTCTTGCCGCCGATATCGATCCGTGGTCGCAGACGGCGGTGTGGTTGAATGCGGCCGTCAATTCCGTCTCACTGGATTTCACCGGAGCTGATCTAATCGGTCAGAATGTCGACGCGGATGTGGTCCTTGCCGGCGACGTTTTCTACGACAAATCCTTCGCCGAAGCGCTGATTCCGTGGTTCGAGACGCTCGTGGCCGGGGGCAAGGACGTGCTGGTCGGAGATCCCGGACGCGCCTATTTGCCAAAGGACAGGCTGGAATTCTGCGCCGTCTACGAAGTGCTCGTTACCCGGGCGCTTGAAGACAGCGAGGTCAAGAAGACGACGGTCTGGCGGTTCCGGCCTTAGGGTCGGATGACGCAGACATTGGCCTCGTAGGAACAGGGATCATCGGCAATGCCGACATCGATGACTTTGGCCTTCGGCGCGAGTTCGCGTGCCGGTTCGGCCACCCGATAATATCCGTCGCCGCCGATATAGGTGCCTCCATCAGTCTGATAGGCATAGGACGATCCGGCGTAGAGGCCGTTGCTCCCGTAATTCTGATCGTAGCTCTGGGGCTGGGACGCAATGACGACGATGTTGCTGCGGCTATAGCGGCTTGTCCCAGGATAGTTGAACTGCCTCAAAAAAGGGGTGCGGGGACGATAGCGGACAACGTTGTCGCCTCTGAAGTGCAGACCACTCTGCCAGTGAGTGCGCCTACCGAGGAAAACGCCGTCATTAAAGCCGTTATGGCGCGGAAAGCGATGATCGAACTGGCGCTCTCCGGCTATGGCAGGCAGCGCTGTCAGCACCGCAAAGAGAGCAAGGATGGTCTTGGGCAGACTGCGAAACATGGACCAAACTCCGGAACGCTAACAAATTGTTAACGCCAGATTGCGCCGAAAGGCCGATCTTGTCTACGCGGCCATAAGGCCAGCTTAAAAAATGAGCGATGGAGAGGAGTTTCGTGGTGTTGAAAACTTCCCGGTAACGCGAATCGATTAAATTAAAAGCAGGCAGCAATTATGCTTGTCGTCAGGGGTTTCGGTGATTAAACGTCGAGAATGATGCAACGCACACAGAATTTTGTCATTCGTGTGGTTGACTGAGAATGCCCCTGACATCAAGGGCAAAGAAAAGACGCCGCGAGGTTCTGATGGCGAATGTGACAAACCGGCCCCTGTCGCCGCATCTGCAAATTTATAAGCCAATCCCCACCATGGTTATGTCGATCGTCCACCGCGTTACCGGTGGCGCACTTTATGTCGGCACCCTGCTGATTGCTTGGTGGCTGATCGCGGCCGCCACCGGCCAGGCCTATTACGACTGGGCCAACTGGGTTCTTGGCAGCATTATCGGCAAGCTCGTCCTGCTCGGCTATACCTGGGCCTTGCTCCACCATATGCTCGGCGGCTTCCGCCACCTGATGTGGGATCTTGGACACGGTTTCGAGAAAGAATTCTCCACCAAGCTCGCCATCGCCAATGTTATCGGATCGCTCTGCCTGACCGTCCTGGTCTGGGTGCTCGGCTTCATCATTCGCTTTTAAAGGTCGCACTCATGGATATGCGCACTCCTCTGGGCAAGGTTCGCGGCCTCGGCTCCGCCAAGGAAGGCACCGATCATTTCTGGCGCCAGCGGCTGACGGCTGTCTCCAACATCCCGCTCATCATTTTCTTCGTCATCTTTATGATCGTGTATGCCGGCGCGCCTTATACGGATGTGGTTCGTGCTCTCTCGAACCCATTCGTCGCCGTCGTCATGGGTCTGATGGTCATCTCCGGCACCATTCACATGAAACTCGGCATGCAGGTCATCATCGAAGACTACGTTCACGGCGAGATCGGCAAGCTGCTGCTTCTGATGTTGAATACGTTCTTCGCGGTTCTGATTGCCGGCCTCTGTCTCTTCGCCATTCTGAAAATTGCATTCGTAGGATAACCGTATCATGGCAACGTCTTCACCCGCTCAGAATGGGAAGGCCTACAACTATGTCGACCATTCCTATGACGTAATCGTCGTCGGCGCCGGTGGCGCCGGCCTGCGCGCCACGCTCGGCATGGCCGAACAGGGCTTCCGCACGGCCTGCATCACCAAGGTATTTCCCACCCGTTCGCACACAGTTGCGGCCCAGGGCGGCATCGCCGCCTCGCTGCAGAACATGACGCCGGACAGCTGGCAGTGGCATCTCTACGACACTGTCAAGGGATCCGACTGGCTCGGCGATGTCGACGCCATGCAGTATCTCACCATGGAAGCGCCGAAGGCGGTCTATGAGCTGGAGCATTACGGCGTGCCCTTCTCGCGCAACGAGGAAGGCAAGATCTACCAGCGTCCGTTCGGTGGGCATATGCAGAACTTCGGCGAAGGCCCGCCCGTGCAGCGCACCTGCGCTGTCGCCGACCGTACCGGTCACGCCATTCTGCACACGCTTTATGGCCAGTCGCTGCGCAACAACGCTGAATTCTTCGTCGAGTACTTTGCGCTCGACCTGATCATGTCCGATGACGGCAGCCGCTGCACCGGCGTCGTCGCCTGGTGCCTGGACGACGGCACGATCCATCGCTTCGCCGCCAAGATGGTGGTGCTGGCGACCGGCGGTTATGGACGCGCCTATTTCTCGGCAACGTCAGCCCATACCTGTACCGGTGATGGCGGTGGCATGGTGGCCCGTGCCGGCCTGCCACTGCAGGATATGGAGTTCGTGCAGTTCCACCCGACCGGCATCTATGGTTCCGGCTGTCTCATTACCGAAGGCGCGCGCGGCGAAGGCGGCTATCTCGTCAATTCCGAGGGCGAGCGCTTCATGGAACGTTATGCGCCGTCGGCCAAGGACCTCGCCTCGCGCGACGTCGTTTCGCGTTGCATGACGTTGGAAATCCGCGAAGGCCGCGGTGTGGGCAAAAACAAGGACCACATCTTCCTGCACCTCGACCATCTCGACCCGGCCGTGCTGCATGAGCGCCTGCCAGGCATTTCCGAGAGCGCCAAGATCTTTGCCGGCGTCGATGTGACCCGCGAACCGATCCCGGTTCTGCCGACCGTCCACTACAATATGGGCGGCATTCCGACCAACTATTGGGGTGAGGTACTGAACGCCGACAGCTCCAATCCGGAACGCATCATCCCTGGCCTGATGGCCGTCGGCGAAGCCGGCTGCGCCTCGGTTCACGGGGCAAACCGTCTCGGCTCCAATTCGCTCATCGACCTCGTGGTCTTCGGCCGTGCCGCGGCTATCCGCGCTGGTGAGATCATTGACCGCGATGCACCGGTGCCGGCATTGAACCTTGCCGCCTGCGACAAGATCATGGATCGTTTCGACGGTCTGCGCCACGCTAGTGGCGGCACGCCGACGGCTGTGTTGCGCGAAAAGATGCAGCGCGCCATGCAGGAAGATGCGGCGGTATTCCGTACGCAGGAATCGCTGGAATCCGGCTGCCGCCGTCTTTCGGAAATCTGGGGCGAACTCAAGGATATCAAGGTCACCGACCGTTCGATGATCTGGAATTCCGACCTCGTCGAAACGCTTGAGCTGCAGAACCTGATGGCCAATGCCATCACGACGATCTACGGCGCAGAAGCCCGCAAGGAAAGCCGCGGTTCGCACGCCCGCGAAGACTACACGTCAGGTCCCTTCGCGGGCCGCGACGACGTCAACTGGCGCAAGCACACGCTAGCCTGGGTGAACGAGGCGGGCGACGTGAAGCTCGACTACCGGCCTGTCCACACCGACCTCATTGCAGACGGCATCGATCCCCACAAGATCGAGCCGAAGGCCCGCGTATACTGATTAGAGGAACCTGACATGGTTGAACTCGCTCTTCCCAAGAATTCCCAGATGCGCGAAGGCAAGGTGTGGCCGAAGCCAGCGGGTGCCAAGAACACCCGCGAGTTCCGCGTCTATCGCTGGAGCCCGGACGACGGCCAGAACCCGTCGATCGACACCTTCTACGTGGATATCGACGATTGCGGACCAATGGTCCTCGATGCGCTTCTGTACATCAAAAACAAGATCGATCCGACGCTGACGCTGCGCCGCTCCTGTCGTGAAGGCATCTGCGGTTCGTGCGCGATGAATATTGACGGCACGAACACGCTCGCCTGCACCAAGGGCATGGACGACATCAAGGGCGCGGTGAAGATTTACCCGCTGCCGCATATGCCTGTCGTCAAGGATCTGGTTCCGGATCTCAGCAACTTTTATGCCCAGCATCGTTCCATCGAGCCCTGGCTGAAGACAGTCTCGCCGACGCCCGCCAAGGAATGGAAGCAGAGCCATGAGGATCGTCAGAAGCTCGACGGTCTCTATGAGTGCATCCTGTGCGCCTGCTGCTCGACCTCCTGTCCTAGCTACTGGTGGAATGGCGACCGCTATCTCGGTCCGGCCGTCCTGCTGCAGGCCTATCGCTGGCTGATCGACTCCAGAGACGAAGCAACCGGCGAACGCCTCGACAATCTCGAGGATCCGTTCCGCCTCTATCGTTGCCACACGATCATGAACTGTGCGCAGACCTGCCCGAAGGGTCTGAACCCGGCCAAGGCCATTGCCGAAATCAAAAAGATGATGGTCGAGCGTCGCGTGTGAGCGTCAATACGACCATCCGAATTGAAGGCTTTGATCCTGAGGCGGTGGCCAAAATTCGTTTGCGGCTCGCCTCGGTCAGACGGCAAGGCATCCGCCTCAGTTTCGCGATCGAAAGCGGAAGCCGTGCCTGGGGCTTTCCTCGCCCGACAGCGACTATGATTGCCGCTTCGTCTATGTCCGCCCGGTCATCCACCATATCGGGCTGGTCTTGCATCGGGATGTGATCGAGTTCCGATCGTCGATGATATTGACACTGAAGGTTGGGACTTGCGCAAGGCGCCGCGGCTTGGCGGTGGCGAGCATCGATCACGAATTGCGCGAGGCAATCCATGATCTAGTGATGCTCAAGGCCAGGCTCGCGAGATGGGCGAGGGAATGCCGCCGGGCGTATCCGCTCTTTTCAGGCCGCATCAATTAAACGCTATGTAGACCTTGCCGAGCGTATCAAACCTGATCAGGAAGCGGAGAGTCTGGCACATCACCGTGCTGACATATTTTATCAGCAAGAAGTCCAGCGAAAGACTGGTTGAATTGTGCCGGTATCGTCATAGGTGTCACGAAGGCGTTTTGGGATTGTGCTGACTTGATTAACCAAATTGAAATACGGTAATCGAACCTTTAATTGAAATATCTCTGCGGTTGAGGCGGACATTCGGGAGCTTGATGATGCAGTTGCGATATGTGGTGACGGGTCTAACGGCCGCTCTGGCCTTGGCGGGATGCCAACGCACCTCATATGATTACAGCAGTAACAGTGCACCTCCGCCGCTGACGGCGCAGCCCGTCCCTTCCGTACAAGGCGGTCAGCTACCTCCGCCCGCCGGACAGTTTCCTGCCGCGCCAACCTCGACCGCCCCAACGGGCGGCGTTCAGCAGGGAGGTGCCGCGCCGACAGCCGCCATGGACGTTACCAAGGAATCGATGGTCGGGAGCTGGCGTGTCAACGGCACCTGCGACATGTTCCTGACGCTTACCAATCTCGGCAGCGGCTCGCGTGGCGGTACGCGCGGTTGCGTCGGCGAGCTGACGGCCATGGGTTCCTGGGAAGTTTCCGGCAAGCAGGTCCTGCTCAAGGATCGCAGCGGCAATCAGATCGGCTCAGTCTACAAGGTTGCAGACAACAGCTTCAACGGTCAGACTTCGACCGGCCAGCCGATCAACCTCAGCCGGTAAGACAATCCGGCGAGTTCCGCCGGTTATAAGCATAGGCGGACGAGCCCTCATGCAGCCAATGCCAGACTATTCGCTCAGCGTCACCGAGCAGCTCAAATCGCTGACCGCTTCGGGGACGCTGCAGATCGATTCCGCCCAGATGGATGTTGCCAAGTGTCTCGACCGGGTGCTTGCCGCTCTCAAACAGAAGCAGCCGGCGGCCAAGAGCAGTGCACTCGGCTGGCTGTTCGCCTCCAAGAAGAAGACCGAGGCTGGCATCAAGGGTCTCTATATCCATGGCAGCGTCGGGCGCGGCAAGACGATGCTGATGGACATGTTCTTCCACATGGCGCCCTGCCGGAAAAAGCGGCGCGCGCATTTCCATGAGTTCATGGCCGATGTGCACAATCGTATCGCCGCCCATCGGCAGAAGCTGAAGAGCGGCGAGACGAAGCAAGCCGATCCGATGCCGCCGGTTGCCGCTGCCCTTTTCGAGGAAGCAGAACTGCTCTGCTTCGATGAATTTACGGTCACCGACATCGCCGATGCGATGATCCTGTCTCGGCTGTTTTCCGAGCTTTTCGAACGCGGTTGCGTGCTGGTGGCGACCTCGAATGTCGAGCCCGACAACCTCTACAAAGATGGCCTCAATCGCGGGCTTTTCCTGCCTTTCGTCGCTCTCCTCAAGAAGCATGTCGAAATAGTCACGCTCGATTCGCCGACGGACTACCGGATGGAGAAGCTGAACAGCCAGCCGATCTATCTCATACCGATTGACGAGCGCACCGACATGGCGATGGAGGCCTCGTGGACGCAGGCGCTACATGGCCGGAAGGCCCAGCCGTTGGAAATCCCGATGAAGGGCCGAACGATCCATGTGCCGCTCGCTGCCGATCGCATGGCCCGCTTTTCCTTCGCCGATCTCTGCGACCGGCCGCTGGGTGCTGCCGATTTTCTCGCCATTGCCGAACGCTTCGAGACGGTCTTCCTGGATCACGTTCCGCTGCTCGGGCCTGAAAAGCGAAACCAGATCAAACGCTTCATCATTCTGATCGATACGCTCTACGATCATGGCGTCCGCCTTTACATTTCGGCCGCCGCTATGCCGGAGGATCTGCTTGTCGAAAGGCGGGGCACGGAAGGCTTCGAATTCGACCGTACGGCATCTCGGCTTTTCGAGATGAGAAGTGCGGAATATCTTAATGCGCATCACGAGCGGCGGGCCGCAGAGTAACGGTTTAGTGACAATTGATCTTACGTTTACGTAAGAATTTTGATATCTAAACGATTGAAATTGCTACATCAAAAATAATCGATTGCCATTTTTCGGCTTTAGGTCTATGCGATTTCGGCATTGGGCGACGCCCTCGCTCGCCCGCCGGATTTTGATCGCAAAGGAAAAGCGAAATGGCGCGTAACAAGATCGCACTCATCGGTTCTGGCATGATTGGTGGCACGCTGGCGCATCTCGCCGGCCTGAAGGAGCTGGGCGACATCGTCCTCTTTGACATTGCTGACGGCATTCCCCAGGGCAAGGGTCTCGACATCGCACAGTCCTCCCCGGTCGAAGGCTTCGATGCTAACCTGACCGGTGCCAGCGACTATTCCGCGATCGAAGGTGCAGATGTCTGCATCGTCACTGCCGGCGTTCCGCGCAAGCCGGGCATGAGCCGCGACGACCTCCTTGGCATCAA
Source organism: Rhizobium sp. BK650 (assembly GCF_014195325.1). Classification (GTDB taxonomy): domain Bacteria; phylum Pseudomonadota; class Alphaproteobacteria; order Rhizobiales; family Rhizobiaceae; genus Rhizobium. Next base: position 162,410 of record NZ_JACIBK010000008.1, read on the forward strand.
CCTCAAGGTCATGGAGCAGGTTGGCGCCGGCATCAAGAAATATGCCCCGAACGCTTTCGTCATCTGCATCACCAACCCTCTCGACGCTATGGTCTGGGCGCTGCAGAAGTTCTCCGGCCTTCCGGCCAACAAGGTCGTCGGTATGGCCGGCGTTCTCGACTCCTCGCGCTTCCGTCTTTTCCTGGCCAAGGAATTCAACGTTTCCGTTCAGGACGTCACTGCTTTCGTCCTCGGTGGCCACGGTGACACGATGGTGCCGCTCGCCCGTTACTCGACGGTCGCCGGTATTCCGCTGACCGACCTCGTCACCATGGGTTGGGTCACCAAGGAACGTCTCGAAGAGATCATCCAGCGCACCCGTGACGGCGGCGCCGAAATCGTCGGCCTGCTGAAGACCGGTTCTGCCTATTACGCTCCGGCCGCTTCGGCGATCGAGATGGCCGAATCCTACCTCAAGGACAAGAAGCGCGTTCTGCCCTGCGCTGCCCATCTCTCGGGCCAGTACGGCGTCAAGGACATGTATGTGGGCGTTCCCACCGTCATCGGTGCTGGCGGCGTCGAGCGCATCATTGAGATCGATCTCAACAAGACCGAGAAGGAAGCCTTCGACAAGTCCGTCGGCGCCGTTGCCGGTCTCTGCGAAGCCTGCATCAACATCGCGCCTGCCCTGAAGTAATCGGCGCGCTGACCCAATCGAAATAGGGATAAACCCATGAACATTCATGAATATCAGGCCAAGGCTCTCTTGAAGAGCTATGGTGCGCCGGTTGCGGAAGGCGTTGCAATCCTCAAGGCTGATGAAGCCGAGGCTGCCGCCAAGTCGCTTCCCGGTCCGCTCTACGTGGTCAAGAGCCAGATCCATGCCGGCGGCCGTGGCAAGGGCAAGTTCAAGGAGCTTTCGCCTGAAGCCAAGGGCGGTGTTCGCCTAGCCCGCTCGATCGAAGACGTTGTTGCCAATGCCAAGGAAATGCTTGGCAATACGCTGGTGACCGCCCAGACTGGCCCCGCCGGCAAGCAGGTCAACCGTCTCTACATCGAAGACGGCGCCGATATCGCCCGCGAACTCTACTGCTCGCTGCTAGTCGACCGCTCGGTCGGCAAGGTCGCTTTCGTCGTTTCGACCGAAGGCGGCATGGACATCGAGGCTGTTGCCCACGACACGCCGGAGAAGATCCACACGATCGCTATCGATCCGGCTGCCGGCGTTACCGCCGCCGACGTCGAGGAGATCTGCAAGGCACTGGCTCTCGACGGCGCTGCCGCCGAAGATGCCAAGTCGCTCTTCCCGATCCTCTATAAGGCCTTCGACGAGAAGGACATGTCGCTTCTCGAAATCAACCCGCTGATCGTCATGACCAACGGCCACCTGCGCGTTCTCGACGCCAAGGTTTCCTTCGACGGCAACGCGCTCTTTCGCCATGACGACGTCAAGGCGCTGCGCGACGAGACCGAAGAAGACACCAAGGAAATCGAGGCCTCCAAGTGGGATCTCGCCTACGTGGCGCTTGACGGCAACATTGGCTGCATGGTCAACGGCGCCGGCCTTGCCATGGCGACGATGGACATCATCAAGCTCTACGGCAAGGAGCCGGCGAACTTCTGCGACGTCGGCGGCGGCGCCGGCAAGGAGAAGGTTGCTGCGGCCTTCAAGATCATCACGGCTGACCCCAAGGTCGAAGGCATTCTCGTCAACATCTTCGGCGGCATCATGAAGTGCGATGTCATTGCCGAGGGCGTCATTGCCGCGGTCAAGGAAGTCGGCCTCAAAGTTCCGCTCGTCGTTCGTCTCGAGGGCACCAACGTCGAGCTCGGCAAGAAGATCCTGAACGAGTCGGGTCTGGCGATCACGGCTGCCGACGATCTGGACGACGCAGCCAAGAAGATCGTCGCGGCGATCAACGGTTGAGAACGGTCATGGCCTTCCAGTCCACGCCTACTGCTGCTCATCTCCGCCTGGACGCCTTTGCCGGCGTCTGGGAAGGGGAAGAGCATGTCGCGGCTTCGGCCTGGACGAAGGAAGGCAAGGCCAGCGCTTCGCTGTCCGGCGAGGCGCTGTTCGGCGGGTTCTTCGTCGAACAGTCCTACCGGCAGATGCGCGACGGCGAAGTTTCCTTCGAAGCCCGCAATGTTTTCGGCTTCGATCGTTCGGACCAGAGCTACAAGCTCTACCAGTTCGACAGCGTCGGTTTTGCTCCGCCCTCGCCGGCTTCCGGTGAGTGGAACGGCAACGAGCTTGTGCTGATGAAGACTTCGCCGCGCGGCAGACAGCGCACCATATTCACATTTGAAAATGAAGACTGCTACCGGATGGGCGTCAGCTTTTCGCCTGCAGGCAGCGATACTTGGCAGGAGGTCGTCAGCGGCATCTATCGTCGCGCGTCCCTCACGTCTTCCAACCTCTCCTAAACAAAGGCCTCGCATGTCCATTCTCGTCAACAAAGACACCAAGGTTCTGGTTCAGGGCCTAACCGGCAAGACCGGCACGTTCCACACCGAACAGGCGCTTGCTTACTACGGCACGCAGATGGTCGGCGGTATCCATCCGAAGAAGGGCGGTGAAACCTGGACCGGCTCGAAGGGCGAAAGCCTGCCGATCTTCGCCACCGTTGCCGAGGGCAAGGAAAAGACCGGCGCCGACGCGACTGTGATCTACGTTCCGCCGGCAGGTGCAGCCGATGCGATCATCGAAGCGATCGATGCCGAGATCCCGTTCATCACTTGCATCACCGAGGGCATCCCGGTCATGGACATGGTTCGCGTCAAGGCTCGCCTCGACCGCTCGAAGTCGCGTCTTCTCGGCCCGAACTGCCCCGGCATCCTGACGCCGGAAGAATGCAAGATCGGCATCATGCCGGGCTCGATCTTCCGCAAGGGTTCCGTCGGCATCGTTTCCCGCTCCGGCACGCTGACTTATGAGGCCGTCTTCCAGACCTCCAATGAAGGTCTCGGCCAGACGACGGCTGTCGGCATCGGCGGCGACCCGGTCAAGGGTACGGAGTTCATCGACGTGCTGGAAATGTTCCTCGCAGACGAAGCCACGACCTCGATCATCATGATCGGCGAAATCGGCGGCTCGGCTGAAGAAGATGCAGCCCAGTTCCTCAAGGACGAAGCCAAGAAGGGCCGCAAGAAGCCGATGGCGGGCTTCATCGCCGGCCGTACGGCGCCGAAAGGCCGCACCATGGGCCATGCCGGTGCTGTGGTTTCCGGGGGCAAGGGCGACGCGGAATCGAAGATCGCCGCAATGGAATCGGCCGGCATCAAGGTGTCGCCGTCTCCGGCTCGCCTCGGCAAGACGCTGGTTGAAGTCCTCAAGGGCTAAGCCAACTTATATATCCCGGGCAGAGGAACGGCATCCTGGCCTCCGCCCGGTTCTCCACTTACTCAATGCGGATGCGCCGCGGACAGGCGGCGATCGGAATGCGGCAGCCGGCGATGAAGCCGGCAAATTCATCTAAGTCAGGAGGCGGACGGAAGCGTCCGCGTATCACCATGGCACGGCAAGAAGCCAACGAGCAATTTCAGATCACCTCGTTTCTGGATGGCGCTAATGCTGCCTATATCGAGCAGCTCTACGCCCGTTATGAAGACGATCCCAACTCGGTCGACGATCAGTGGCGGTCCTTCTTCAAGGCGCTGGAAGACAATCCCGACGATGTGAAGAAGGCGGCCAAGGGCGCTTCCTGGCGCAAGAAGAACTGGCCGTTGCAAGCAAGCGGCGATCTCGTCTCGGCGCTCGACGGCGACTGGGGCATCGTCGAAAAGGTTATCGAAACCAAGGTGAAGGCGAAGGCCGAAGCCGCCGGCCAGCCGGCAGGCGCCGCCGACGTGCTGCAGGCGACGCGCGATTCCGTTCGTGCCATCATGATGATCCGTGCCTATCGCATGCGCGGCCACCTGCACGCCAAGCTCGATCCGCTCGGTATTGCCGCTCCGGTTGAGGATTATCACGAGCTTTCGCCGGAAAATTACGGTTTCACCTCTGCCGATTACGATCGCAAGATCTTCATCGACAACGTGCTCGGCCTCGAATACGCGACCATCCGCGAGATGATCGAGATCCTCGAGCGCACCTATTGCTCGACCCTCGGCGTCGAATTCATGCACATCTCCAATCCGGAAGAAAAGGCGTGGATCCAGGCGCGCATCGAAGGTCCGGACAAGGGTGTTGCCTTCTCGGCTGAAGGCAAGAAGGCGATCCTCGCCAAGCTGGTCGAAGCCGAAGGTTACGAACAGTTCCTCGATGTCAAGTTCAAGGGCACCAAGCGCTTCGGCCTCGATGGCGGCGAATCGCTAATCCCGGCGCTCGAACAGATCCTGAAGCGCGGTGGTTCTCTCGGCCTCAAGGAAGCCGTGTTCGGCATGGCCCATCGCGGTCGTCTGAATGTGCTCTCCCAGGTCATGGGCAAGCCGCACCGCGCTATCTTCCACGAGTTCAAGGGCGGTTCCTACGCACCCGACGAGGTCGAGGGTTCCGGCGACGTGAAGTATCATCTGGGTGCTTCCTCCGACCGCGAATTCGACGGCAACAAGGTGCACGTCTCGCTGACGGCGAACCCCTCGCACCTCGAAATCGTCGACCCTGTCGTCATGGGCAAGGCTCGCGCCAAACAGGACATGAGCGCCACCGTCTGGGACGGTGACATCATTCCGTTGTCCGAACGCTCCAAGGTTCTTCCGCTTCTGATCCACGGGGATGCAGCTTTCGCCGGCCAGGGCGTCATTGCTGAAATCCTCGGCTTGTCGGGGCTGCGCGGCCATCGTGTCGCCGGCACGATGCATGTTATCATCAACAACCAGATCGGCTTCACCACGAATCCGGCCTTCTCGCGCTCGTCGCCCTATCCGTCCGACGTTGCGAAGATGATCGAAGCGCCGATCCTGCACGTCAACGGCGACGATCCCGAAGCCGTCGTCTATGCCGCGAAGATCGCGACGGAATTCCGCATGAAGTTCCACAAGCCTGTCGTGCTCGACATGTTCTGCTACCGTCGCTATGGCCATAACGAAGGCGATGAACCATCCTTCACGCAGCCGAAGATGTACAAGGTTATCCGCGGCCACAAGACGGTCCTGCAGCTCTATGCAGACCGTCTCGTCCGCGAGGGCCTCGTCACCGATGGCGAAGTCGAAAAAATGAAGGCTGACTGGCGCGCGCATCTCGAGCAGGAATTCGAGGCCGGCCAGCACTATAAGCCGAACAAGGCTGACTGGCTGGACGGTGAATGGTCCGGTCTTCGGACCGCAGACAATGCCGACGAGCAACGCCGCGGCAAGACTGCTGTGCCGATGAAGACACTCAAGGATATCGGCCGCAAGCTGTCCGAAATTCCCGATGGGTTCAACGCGCACCGCACCATCCAGCGTTTCATGGAAAACCGTGCCAATATGATCCAGAGTGGCGAAGGCCTCGACTGGGCGATGGCGGAAGCACTCGCTTTCGGCTCGCTTTGCGTCGAAGGCCACAAGATCCGCCTTTCCGGTCAGGATTGCGAGCGCGGCACTTTCTCGCAGCGTCATTCGGTTCTCTACGATCAGGAAACGGAAGAGCGTTACATTCCGCTGGCAAACCTGTCGCCGACGCAGGGCCGTTACGAAGTCATCAACTCGATGCTTTCGGAAGAAGCCGTTCTCGGCTTCGAATACGGCTACTCGTTGGCCCGCCCGAATGCGTTGACACTCTGGGAAGCCCAGTTCGGCGACTTCGCAAACGGTGCCCAGGTCGTCTTCGACCAGTTCATCTCGTCAGGCGAGCGCAAGTGGCTGCGTATGTCGGGTCTCGTCTGCCTGTTGCCGCACGGTTATGAAGGTCAGGGTCCCGAACACTCGTCCGCCCGTCTGGAGCGCTATCTCCAACTCTGTGCGGAAGACAACATGCAGGTCGCCAACGTTACGACGCCGGCGAACTATTTCCATATCCTGCGCCGTCAGCTGAAGCGTGACTTCCGCAAGCCGCTGATCCTGATGACGCCAAAGTCGCTGCTGCGCCACAAGCGTGCCGTATCGACGCTTGCGGAATTGGCCGGCGAATCTTCCTTCCATCGTCTCCTTTGGGACGATGCCGAGGTCATCAAAGACGGGCCGATCAAGCTGCAGAAGGACGCCAAGATCCGTCGCGTCGTCATCTGCACCGGCAAGGTCTATTACGACCTGCTGGAAGAGCGCGAAAAGCGCGGCATCGACGACATCTACCTTCTGCGCATCGAGCAGCTCTATCCGTTCCCGGCCAAGGCGCTCATCAACGAGTTGTCCCGCTTCCGCAACGCCGAGATGGTCTGGTGCCAGGAAGAGCCGAAGAACATGGGCGCATGGTCGTTCATTGACCCGTATCTGGAATGGGTCCTTGCCCATATCGACGCGAAGTACCAGCGCGTTCGTTACACGGGCCGTCCCGCAGCCGCTTCGCCGGCAACGGGCCTGATGTCCAAGCATCTGTCGCAGCTCGCCGCGTTCCTCGAGGATGCGCTGGGCGGCTAACCAAAGGGGGACGCGATGGCATATTTCTTCATGAGACTCGTGCCGCCGCGCCCGACATTCCCGCATGACGGGACCGGGGAGGAAATGGCGGCGATGAAGCGCCATGCCGAATATTGGCACCAGCACGCCCTTGCGGGATCGGCGATTGCCGTCGGTCCCGTCTTCGAGGCTGGAGGGGCTTTCGGCATTGCGGTCGTCGAGGTTGCGGATCAGGCGGCAGCCAAGGCGCTTGCCGACGCGGACCCGATCATCACTTCCAGCTTCGGTTTCCGTTTCGATATCTCCCCAATGCCCTCAATCATTCTCCGGCCGCAGACCGGGACCGCTATCTAACACGATAACAAGCACAATCAGGATTTGAACAATGGCCACAGAAATCCGCGTTCCAACACTCGGTGAATCCGTCAGCGAGGCAACCGTCGGCACCTGGTTCAAGAAGGTCGGCGACGCCGTGAAGGCTGACGAACCCGTTCTCGAGCTTGAAACCGACAAGGTGACCATCGAAGTTCCGGCCCCGGCTTCCGGCACGCTTTCGGAAATCGTTGCTCAGGCTGGCGAGACGGTTGGCCTCGGCGCGCTTCTCGGCCAGATCGCTGCAGGTGCGGCTGCCGCTGCTGCTCCTGCTGCCGCAGCTCCGGCAGCAGCAACCGCGGCTCCGGCCCCGACGCCTGCTGCGCCTGCCGCATCGGCTGCTGCCGCTGCTACTCCGTCCGCTTCCGTCTCGTCCATGCCGCCGGCTCCGGCTGCTGCAAAGATGCTTGCAGAAAACAACCTCTCGGCCGATCAGGTCGATGGCAGCGGCAAGCGCGGCCAGGTCCTGAAGGGTGATGTCATTGCTGCAGTCGCCAAGGCTGCCGCAGCACCGGCGGCTGCGCCTGTTGCGCCTGTTGCAGCGCGCGGTCCGTCGACGGTGGAAGACGCCGCTCGCGAAGAGCGCGTGAAGATGACGCGCCTGCGCCAGACGATCGCCAAGCGCCTCAAGGATGCACAGAACACGGCCGCCATGCTGACCACCTATAACGAGGTGGACATGAAGGCCGTCATGGACCTGCGCAACAAGTATAAAGATGTCTTCGAAAAGAAGCATGGCGTGAAACTCGGCTTCATGGGCTTCTTCACCAAGGCTGTCACGCATGCGCTCAAGGAACTGCCGGCCGTCAACGCCGAGATTGACGGCACCGACATCATCTACAAGAACTACTGCCACGTCGGCATGGCTGTCGGCACGGATAAGGGCCTTGTCGTCCCGGTCATCCGTGACGCCGACCAGATGTCGATCGCCGAAATCGAGAAGGAACTCGGCCGCCTTGCGAAGGCAGCCCGCGACGGTTCGCTCTCAATGGCCGAGATGCAGGGCGGCACTTTCACCATCACCAATGGCGGCGTCTACGGTTCGTTGATGTCCTCGCCGATCCTCAACGCCCCGCAGTCGGGCATCCTTGGCATGCACAAGATCCAGGAGCGTCCGGTTGCGATCGGGGGCCAGGTCGTCATCCGGCCGATGATGTATCTGGCGCTTTCCTACGATCACCGCATCGTGGACGGCAAGGAAGCCGTGACCTTCCTCGTGCGCGTCAAGGAAAGCCTGGAAGATCCGGAACGTCTGGTTCTGGACCTCTAAGCGGAGCGATCTGCCATGCGAGACCGGATCATGCGAGCGGCGGGCGCAGTATTCTGCGCCACGACTGCCTTCATCCCGGTCTCGGCTTTTGCCTTTGATGTGAACAAGGCGAGCAGCAATTTCGACCTCGTGTCGCTCAGCGATGCGGAGCTTTCGGCACGCTCCATCAAGACCGTCGACATGGGCAATGTCGAGCTCACCTCGGGCCGTATCGTTGCCGCCGATCCCCTGGCACAGCCGGACCGGCCGGCATTGGCAAAAACGGTTCCTGCCGGCGAGTATCCGGTGCGGCTCTATGAGGCGTTCGGACGGGTTGCGGCTGCAAGCATGCGCTTTGCCGAGGGCAAGCCCGATCATTGGGAGCTTGCGACCGTTCCCGGTCAGGACGTAGCTACGCTGAGGGATGACGAGATTTTCGGCTACCCCGTCGATGCAGGCCTCGGCAGCTACATGGATGCCGACACGCTCGATCTGATCGGGGAGCGCGAGCAGCAGGTACAGGTTCAGAAGCCCGATTCCGACGCGAATTATTATGACGACGTGCTCGCCCCGGAGCTCGATGGCAACAAGGGTGTCTATGCCTTGCACCGGCCGGTGGCCGGCAAGAAGGGCAATGTCGCGATCTTCTGGAGCGGCTCGGGCGACGGCTTCTATCCAGTCTTCTGGGGTATGGACAAAGACGAGCATCCACTGGTGCTGCTGACGGATTTCCAGGTCATCAAGAACGCTGACGGGCGCAGAAAGCCGAGCCTATAATGGGTGGGGAACATATGGCGATAAAACGGAAAGGTCTGGCAGCGATCGTGATGGCCGCACTGTCCTGGGTGCCGGTTTCCGCCATCGCTGCCGAGTGCAAGCAGGCCAGCGCGATCTATAGAGATCGTGACGGTGCCTATGAACTGCGCTTCTCGCCGATTACCTCCGAGGCCATGGCCTCGACCCATCAGTTCAAGCTCAGCGCGTTGAAGAGCCCTGTCGTCATGAATGGTTATGTCATGTCCTCTGACGATCCGGAGCGAACTATGGGTATGGTGATGTTCAACTGCCCGGATGGCGATGTCACCGGCGCCGATCTCGATGCCTGCATGGTCTGGCAGGGTTTCGTCTATCGCGCAAGCGCTGGTGGAGGGCTCGACAATCTTCAGTCCGGGGACAGCCCGGCGGCGGAAAAGATCGTCTTTCCCGGCCTCGGCCCGGCGATACGCCAGTCTTCAGCTTGGGGTGACGGCAAGGCAAAGGTCGCGCCGTGGGATGTCCTCGATTTCAAAGGATGCGCACAATGACTGATGGTCCCGTTCTGCTCGTGACCGGCGGCAGCCGCGGCATTGGTGCTGCCGCGTGCTTGGTTGCCGCCCGCCATGGCTGGCGTGTCGCCGTGAACTACGCCTCTAATGAGGCTGCGGCAAATGTCGTCGTTTCGGAGATCAAGAAGGCCGGCGGCGACGCGATCGCCATCAAGGGCGACGTCGGCAATGCCGCCGATATCGTCTCGATTTTCGAGGCGGTCGACAAACATTTCGGGCGGCTGGACGGGCTGGTGAACAATGCCGGTATCGTCGATTACACCGCGCGTGTTGATGAAATGTCGGCTGAGCGCCTTGAGCGGATGATGCGGATCAACGTGACCGGTTCCATCCTTTGCGCCGGCGAGGCGGTGCGGCGCATGTCGACCGCGCATGGTGGGCAGGGCGGCGCGATCGTCAACATCTCCTCCATGGCCGCAGTGCTCGGCGGGCCCGCGCAATATGTCGACTATGCCGCCTCCAAGGCAGCCATCGATGCTTTAACCGTTGGACTTTCCAAAGAAGTCGCGGCTGAAGGCATCAGGGTGAATGCGATCCGGCCCGGCATCATCGAAACGGATATTCATGCCTCCGGCGGACAACCGGACAGGCCGAAAGAAATGGCGTCATCGATCCCGATGAAGCGAGCCGGGCAGGCGGAAGAAGTAGCCGATGCGATCGTCTATCTGCTTTCGCCTTCGGCATCTTACATAACAGGCGCGATCCTCAATGTGAGCGGCGGGCGCTAGTCAATAACGTAAAGGGAAAAAGCAATGTCCTATGATGTGATTGTTATTGGAACCGGCCCTGGCGGCTATGTCGCGGCAATCAAGGCTGCCCAGCTTGGCCTGAAGGTCGCGGTTGTCGAGAAGCGCGCCACTTATGGCGGCACCTGCCTGAATGTCGGTTGCATTCCTTCCAAGGCGCTGCTGCATGCTTCCGAAATGTTCCACGCAACGCATCACATGGAAGAGCTTGGCATCGAAATAGCCGCTCCCAAGCTCAATCTTGAAAAGATGCTGGCGCATAAGGATGCGACGGTAAAGTCCAACGTCGACGGCGTTGCATTCCTGTTCAAGAAGAACAAGATTGAAGCTTTCCATGGTACTGGCAAGATCGTCTCTGCCGGCAAGGTTTCTGTGACCGCCGAAGACGGCACGGTTCAGGAAATCGAAGGCAAGAACATCGTCATCGCCACGGGTTCCGACGTCGCCGGCATTCCCGGCGTGAAGGTTGATATCGATGAGAAGATCATCGTGTCTTCCACCGGCGCCATTGCGCTGGAAAAGGTGCCGGAAACGATGATCGTCGTCGGCGGCGGTGTCATCGGCCTCGAGCTCGGCTCGGTTTGGTCGCGTCTCGGCGCCAAGGTTACCGTCATCGAATTCCTCGACAAGATTCTTGGCGCGATGGATGCCGATGTGTCCAAGCAGTTCCAGCGCATGCTCGGCAAGCAAGGCGTCGACATCAAACTGAGTTCCAAGGTGACCGGCGTCGAAAAGGGCGACAAGGGCGCGAAGGTGACTTTCGAACCGGTGGCTGGCGGTGCTGCCCAGACGCTCGAAGCCGATGTCGTTCTGATCTCCACCGGCCGTATCCCCTACACGGCCGGCCTCGGTCTGGAGGAAGCCGGCGTCAAACTCGACAATCGTGGCCGCGTCGAGATCGACAGTCACTTCAAGACCAATGTCGAGGGCATCTACGCGATCGGCGACGTTGTAAAGGGGCCGATGCTGGCGCATAAGGCCGAAGACGAGGGCGTCGCGCTCGCCGAAATCCTCGCCGGCCAGCACGGCCATGTGAACTATGACGTCATCCCGAGCGTCGTCTACACGCAGCCGGAGGTCGCGTCCGTCGGCAAGACAGAGGAGGAGCTGAAGGCCGCAGGCATCGCCTACAAGATCGGCAAGTTCCCGTTTTCGGCAAACGGCCGCGCCCGCGCCATGCTGGCGACGGATGGTTTCGTCAAAATCCTCTCCGATAAGGAAACGGATCGTGTGCTCGGCGGCCATATCGTCGGCTTCGGCGCCGGCGAGATGATTCACGAGATCGCCGTGCTGATGGAATTCGGCGGATCGGCGGAAGATCTTGGTCGCACCTGCCATGCGCATCCGACCATGTCGGAAGCCGTGAAGGAAGCTGCACTTGCCGCCTTCTTCAAGCCGATCCATATGTAAGATTAAATATCAGCAATCATTTATAATGCCGCTTGCCTTCGGGCCGGCGGCATTTTTATTTGTAGGCATGATGTGTTAACTATTTGACGAAAGACAAGAAAATGGGTGATCGCGTCGTTATCAGCTACAGCCTCTCCCAACGGTTCCTTCATTGGGCGACCGTATTCCTGGTCCTTTTCAATCTTCTTTTGCCTGATGGCATGAACACCTGGCAGCGGCTTGTCCGCCATGGTGGCACGCCTTCGCCGGAACAGATCGCTTCGGCCAATATACACGCCTATGTCGGTATAGGAATCCTGCTGGTGACGATCCTCAGGCTCTGTCTGCGCTTTGTGCAGGGCGTGCCGCCTGAAACAGCAGGCGAGCCGGCGGTCTTTCGGCTCGCTGCGCGGCTGGCACATGCAAGTCTCTATCTGCTATTGCTCGCCTTACCAGCTTCAGGCATCGCAGTTTATTATCTTGGGATGGAAGCATTGAGCGCGCTGCATGCCGATATCCTGAAGGTCATCCTCTGGATTGTCATTTCTGCGCATGTCCTTGGCGCGCTGGTTCACCAGTTTTACTGGAAGACCGACGTCTTGCGGCGCATGACCGTCGGTTAAGGCCGTCAATTGACCGCCGTGATCGTGAAACCCTGCCGACGCAGCAGTTCGATGACACCTTCCTTGCCCGGAAGGTGCAGGGCGCCGACGGCCATGAAGACGTTGCCGCTGGCAAGGATCGGTGCGGCACGTTCGGCCATCACCTTATTGCGGTCGAGGATGACGCGCTGCTCAAAGGCGGCGTAGTCGTTATCCTCGTCGCTGCCTTCGGGCGTGACGGTCTTCAGCATCGGCATTGTGAGGCCGATATCGCCAGAGAGATAGATTTCGGTCATGGTCTCGACCACGTCGTTCATCTTGGCTCCGAGTTCGAGGGTTTCGATCAGCGACTTCAGATGAAATTCGACGGGTAGCTCAGCCATGGCCTGCAGCTGTTCGGCCAGAGTCTCCAGTCCCTTGACCTGCTTGCCTTCGGCAGCCGCATCGGCAGCGATCTTCTGGTCGAGGAACTGCGCGCCCTTGGCCTTGCGGGCCATCTCGCAGGCGGGAAGAGCGACGGCACTTGCGATCATCCATGGGCGCATGCGGGAAACGGCGGAGAGCGGAATGCCTCGCTGCTTCAGCCCAGCTTCGAGACGGGTATAATTTTCCGCTGAAAGAAGCTTTTCGATCGTGGTGTCGTCCGTGAACATCATCAGGTCCGGCCGCATCAGCAGTGACGCTGTCGCCTTCTTTTCATCAAGAATTTCGTCTGACTCGATGATGATCGTATCGGCGCCGTCATGGGCGGTCTGGGCGCGCAAGGGCAGATTCAGGACGCGCGGATCGGTGACGTGCATGGTGCCAAGCAGCCAAGAGGGTTTAAGGCCGGGCTTTTCAATCTTCCAGAAGATGCCCTTGCCGTTGGGGGTGCCATCCGCTTCCCTCACCGCTTCGGCATAACGGGCCGGTTCATTCTGCTGCAGTTCGGTGAGCAGGTTCTTTCCCGCGCAGCTATCTTCAGCAGCGTCGGCGTGTGTCACGGAGAAGATCACCGCGAGCAATGCCACGGCCAGCAGCATGTGAAAGGCGGCAATCAGCCAGAGCAGGATACTGCCTGGCCGTGCCATATGGGAAATGCGGTGCCCGATGGAGATCGTCATGATGGTAATCCGGTCACATGTGCTTCGAGCCTCATGCTCTACGCCGCGCTTGCGCATATTCCTTTAAGAGACAGTGTTAACGAAGGATTACGCGCGCGGATGTGCGCGATCGTACACTTCCAGAAGCCTTGATGCATCGACGCCGGTATAGACTTGGGTGGTGGAAAGGCTGGCGTGGCCGAGCAATTCCTGAATCGTGCGCAGGTCGCCGCCGCCGGCAAGTAGGTGCGTCGCAAAGGAGTGGCGCAGCGCATGCGGAGTTGCGTTCTCCGGCAGGCCGAAGGCGCTTCGCAGCTTCTGCATGGTGCGCTGTATGATGGCAGGCTGTAGCTTGCCGCCGCGGGCACCGCGAAAAAGCGGCTCGCTTTCATCGAGATGAAAGAGGCAGAGCTTGCGGTATTTTTCGACGGCTTCGAGGACGACCGGCAGCAAGGGTACGAGGCGCGTCTTGTTGCCTTTGCCGGTGATGCGCAGCGTCGTCGTGCCCGCCTTGATATCGGCGGGCGTCAGGTCGAGAGCTTCGGAAATACGCAAACCACAGCCATAGAGAAGCGTCATGACAGCCGCGTCGCGGGCGGCGATCCACGGCTCATCGTGAAGCTGCGCATCGCTTCCGACGACGGTGACCGCTTGCCTGTCCGACAAAGGCTTTGGAAGGGACTTTGGCTGCTTTGGCGAACGGATCGCGCCCGCGCCTGCTGCGTTGACGAGGCCTTTGCGTTCCAAGTAGCGCAGAAAGGAGCGAAGGCCGGCGAGATTGCGGCCGAGCGAGCGGGCACCAGTTCCATTCCGGCGGCGGGCGGCCAGAAAGGCACGAAAGTCGGCCGGGCGCAGCGTCTCGATGTCTGGCAGCGTCGTCGGGCCGCCGAGATGCCCGGTGAGGAAGGTCAGGAATTGGCGTGTGTCGCGCTCATAGGCATCGAGCGTATGCTCGGAAAGGCGGCGTTCGCGCGCAAGATTTTCAAGCCAGGCGCTGCGCTCCGTCATCAGGTGTGGATCGGCGATGATCAGAAGTTCATTCACTGCCACGGCTCTTGAATTTGATTTCCATGCCCCCAATTCTGAAACAGTGGTGTTATGGAATTGCTAATGCTGGCCAAGCTCTTGTCATGTATCGATCATAATTCACTGAGATAGCTTGTAGCTCCGTTAAGACAGGAATTTTTATGGCACGGCGCGACTCCATGACGGCTTTCGGACAGCTTGCGGAAGCGATTGCCCTGGTCTCGCACGGAAAACCCGGCCATATTGTCGATACGCTGATCGCTGAGCGCGGACAGAAGATCGTCCGTCATCCGCTCTGGCCCGTCATGCGTCCGTTTCTCTACACGCTGTTGCGCTATAATAGGGCGATCGAATTCGCCAATGACGTCGCCAACATGCCTGGCTTCCAGTCGTTCGAATATATGAGCGATCTGCTGACGCTCGATATCACTGTTAAAAACGCCGACCGCATCCCTGCATCCGGTGGCTTCATTCTCGTCAGCAATCATCCGACCGGTATTGCTGACGGAGTTGCTGTCTTTGATCTTCTGAAGACGCGCCGCCCGGACATGATGTTCTTTGCCAACCGCGATGCGGTGCGCGTCAATCCGCGCTTTGCAGAAATCATCATCCCGGTCGAATGGCGCGATGAGTTCAAGAGCAAGCTGAAGACGCGCGAGACGCTGCAGCTGACCAATCATGCGGTGAAAGAAGGCAAGGCAACCGTGCTTTTTCCGTCCGGCCGCATCGCTTATTGGGCGAACGGGCGGTTGAACGAGCGGCCGTGGAAAACATCTGCCGTTGGTCTTGCCCGCAAATACGGCCTGCCGATCCTTCCGGTTCACATGACGGCGCGCAATTCCGGCCTGTTTTACTGGTTCGCAAAGTGGTCGACGGAATTGCGCGACATGACGGTTTTCCATGAGCTCCTGAACAAGCGCGGCGATCGATTCGATTTCATGGTCGGGGACCTCATCCCGGTCGAGCATCTGGATGGCGACATCAATGAAGTGACCAAGGCTCTGGAGCAACATACTGTCGCAGCACTTGCCTTTGACGGCAACGCGCAGTTCGTTCCGGTCGCCCGCGAGCCGGCGCTGGAACCGCTTGCTGCCCATTCTTTTTAGCGCTGGTTTGGGTTAAAGCGAAGGCATGCGTCTCCGCTCCATGTTTGCCAGGAATTACCGCTCGCTGCGCTCGATCCGCATGGATCTGGCGGATACTACGCTTTTTCTCGGCGAGAACGGTGCCGGCAAGTCCAATCTCTATCGCGCCCTGCAGCTTGTGCAGGCGGCTGTTCGCGGGCAGCTTGCCTATGAGCTTGCTGCTGAAGGCGGCATGCTCTCCGCCCTCTGGTCCGGACCGCGCCGCACATCCGATGGGCCTGCTCGAATCGGGCTGGAAGTGGAGGTGGTCGACGAGGAGCGCGCAGTCACGTTCCGATACTATGTCGAGGCGGGGCTGCGCCCGCCCAAGGCGGCGGCTGGCTTCGCGCTGGAGCCGCAAATCAAGACCGAGGAGCTTTCCGTCGAAACGGGCCGCCGCGCGGTGGTGATGATGAAGCGCGCGGGTCCCGGCATCTCCGTTCGAGATGGTGCCGGTCGGATGCAGGATTATCGGGAAGAGGCGCTAACATCGGAGACCGCGATCGCGCTCCTTGGGGACGCCGGCCATTTTCCTGAGATTGCCGCCTTCCGCCGCATCGTCAACAACTGGCGCTTCTTTCATGGTTTTCGCACGGACAGGGCCTCCCCACTTCGTCATCCCTGCCTTGCCGTCACCAGTCCCATGCTGGACGAGGATGGTGCCAATCTCGCCGCCGTCTTTGCGACGCTTGCGCACACGCGGCAGGATACGGTGGAGCTTGATCGTATTGTCGCATCGGCACTCGGCGGAGCGCGGCTCGTCGTGCCGGAACCGGGCGAGACGGCGGAATTTGGACTGATGCTTCCAGATTTCCCGCAGCGCGTCTTTCACCCGCGCGAGTTGTCCGACGGGCAGATCCGCTTTCTTGGTCTTGCGGCCGCATTGCTCTCCTATCGGCTGCCGGCGCTCATCGCCCTGAACGAGCCGGAGGCGAGCCTGCATCCCGATATGCTGGTGCCGCTCGCCGATATGATCGCGGAAGCTTCAAAGAGCAGTCAGGTCTGGATCGTTACCCATTCAGTACCCTTGGCTGACGCCGTGCGTGACCGCTGTGGCGTCCGGCCTCGAAAGGTTATCCGCGAGAATGGCGCCACCTGGATCGAAGGCATGCGGCTGACGGGAGCCATCGCCGATGAAGACGACGATGACTTGTAACCCTTGCTGTCGGCGGGTTCCATTTTTAGACCGTTGCGGGCATGGTCTGCCGCGATGAGTACAGATTCGTCCGATCTCTTTGGAGTACTATTCGAAGCCCCGCTCGTGAACCGTACGGTTCCGGTGCTGGTGCCGATGCCGGCGCCAAAACCCTATTCCTATTCGGTGCCCGAAGGTATGGGGGTCGAGCCGGGCTCGGTCGTGCAGGTGCCGCTTGGGCCGCGCCAGGTGATCGGGGTCGTGTGGGATGGCGGCGAAGACGGGGTCGACCCGAAGAAGCTGAGGCCCATTACCCATGTCTTCGATTGCCCGCCGCTCAACAAGGAAATGCGGGATTTCATCGACTGGGTGGCAGCTTACACGCTATCGCCGCCGGGGCTCGTGGCGCGCATGGCGCTGAGGGCGCCGAATGCTTTAGAGCCGGAGCCAATGGTGGAAGGATTGCGCTTCGTCGGCGGCGAGCCGGAACGGATGACACCGGCGCGTGCCCGCGTGCTCGATACCGCAGCGGATGGGCTGTCCTGGACACGCATCGGCCTTGCACATGCCGCGGGTGTGTCCACTAGTGTCGTCGACGGGCTGATCGCGCAGGGAATTTTCGAGACGATCTTCCTGCCGCCGCCACCTGTCGTTGCCAAGCCCGACCCGGACTTTGCCGGCTCACGCCTCGGCGGCCCGCAAAAGGACGCTGCGGAAGAAATCCTCGACGAAGTACGCAAGGGCGAATTTACGGTTTCGTTAATCGACGGCGTGACCGGTTCCGGCAAGACCGAAGTCTATTTCGAGGCGATCGCCGAAACGCTGAGGCGCGGCAAGCAGGTGCTGATCCTGCTGCCGGAAATCGCGCTCACGGCGAGTTTTCTTGAGCGCTTCCAGGATCGCTTCGGCGCGAAGCCTGCCGAGTGGCATTCCGATCTTGCGCCGCGCATGCGTGAGAAGGTTTGGCGGCAGGCGGTAACAGGTGAGGTGCGAGTGGTTGCCGGTGCGCGCTCGGCGCTCTTCTTGCCCTTTGAGGATCTCGGCCTCATCATCGTCGATGAAGAGCACGATCCGGCCTACAAGCAGGAAGATCGCGTCTATTACAATGCGCGCGATATGGCCGTCGTGCGGGCGCGGATCGGCGATTTTCCCGTCGTGCTTGTGTCGGCGACACCGTCGGTCGAAAGCCAGGTCAACGGCCAGAGCGGGCGCTACAGCACGATCCACCTGCCGACGCGTTTCGGCGATGCGGCGTTGCCTGATCTGCACCTGATCGACATGCGGCGCCATGCTCCTGAACGCGGCGGCTTTCTGTCGCCGGTGCTGATCAGGGCGATCGGCAAGACGGTAGAAAGGGGCGAGCAGGCCCTGCTTTTCCTCAATCGCCGTGGTTACGCGCCGCTCACGCTCTGCCGCGTCTGCGGCCATCGCTTCCAATGCCCGCAATGTTCAAGTTGGCTGGTGGAGCATCGCTTCCGCCGGCAGCTCCAATGCCATCAATGCGGCCATTCCGAGTCCACCCCGGAGGCTTGCCCGGAATGCGGAACGCTCGACCATCTGGTTGCCTGCGGACCTGGCGTGGAGCGTATCGCCGAAGAGGTGGAGCGGCATTTTCCAAATGCGCGAACCATCGTGCTCTCGTCCGACATCATGGGCGGCGTGAAGCGTCTGCGGCTGGAGCTCGACGCCATCGCCGAGGGCGAGGCGGATATCGTTATTGGCACCCAGCTCGTTGCCAAGGGACACAACTTTCCGCTGATGACGCTGGTCGGCATCATCGATTCCGATCTCGGACTTGCAAACGGTGATCCGCGTGCGGCCGAGCGAACCTACCAGCTTCTGTCGCAGGTTACGGGCCGTGCAGGCCGAACGGGTCTTAAAAGCCACGGCTTGCTGCAGACCTATCAGCCGCAGCACCCTGTTATGCAGGCGATCGTTTCCGGCGATGCCCAAGCCTTTTACGACCGCGAAATCAGCGAACGCGAGCGCGCGGTCCTGCCGCCGTTCGGCAGGCTTGCCTCGATCATCGTGTCGGCCGACACGCGGCACGATGCGGAAAACCATGCGCGCGGCATGCGCAACGCCGCGCCGCAGGTGTCGGGCATTACCGTCCTCGGGCCGGCGGAGGCACCTTTGGCGCTGGTGCGCGGCCGCCATCGTTTCCGCCTGCTGGTTCATGGACGCCGGAATTCCGACATGCAAGCCTATCTGCGGGCGATGCTATCTCAATCGCCGAAAGAGCGAGGCTCGGTTCAGGTGCAGATCGACATCGATCCGCAGAGCTTCCTGTAGATCATTTCCGCACAGCGTTTCGGGATGTTGCCGATCATGGCATAAATGCAGAATCAGCGAGGTGATTTGGGGCGAGGCATGGAATTCTACTTTCCGACGGAATTTGGCGAGCAGCTTGCCTTCGGCGCGGCCGCCTTCACTGCACTTGCCGGCTTCGTCATTATGTTCGCACCAGGCCTTGCCATGCGTGCCTTTGGCCTGGCACCGCGCGGTGAGCGGCGCGAAGGCTTCAGCGAAATCCGGTCAATGGGCGGCCTCTACCTTGGTCTCGGCGTTGCCGCAATCATGCTTGCGCAGGACTGGACCTATCTGGCGCTCGGAGCAGCCTTTGCGATGGCGGCTTTTGCACGCATTATTTCCATCCTGTCAGATAAGGGGAGCACTCTCCTTAACTATTTACTTTTGGTTGTGCAGGCGGCTATAGCGGGATTGCCACTGCTCCATGTATTCGGCTTCCTGCAACGCTGATTGAAGGCCGAAATGGAGCATTCTGCGAGCCGCTTTCGGACGTTTCCGTTATTTTGCAGGCAGAAAATCAAGCGAAACACGTATTCGGGCGTTACGCGTGTTGCGAGTCCGAACATCCTATGTTAGACGGACCCCGAATTTCGGAAGAAGCAAGAGGCTTCTCTTGCGATTTCTGGGGGAAATCAAAACGAATTCAAAGTCATAGGTTCGGCGCCCGCCGGAAGTCGGATTTTGAATTGAAATCAGGGAAATTTGTGCCCGTGGCAGACACGTCCCAGCTTACTTCTGGTGTTGCAGAGCGCTATGCCTCGTCGCTTTTCGAGCTAGCGCTCGAAGAAGGCGCCGTCGACAGCGTGACCGCCGATATCGACAGGTTCCAGGCCATTCTGGACGAAAGCGACGACCTGAAGCGCTTCGTTCTCAGCCCGGTTTTCTCCGCAGAAGATCAGCTCAAGGGCATCATCGCTATCAGCGAAAAGGCTGGCATCTCCGGCTTCTTTGCCAATTTCCTGAAGGTCGTGGCGCGTAACCGCCGCCTCTTTGCCCTGCCGGGCATGATCAAGGCCTTCCGCATCATTGCTGCCAGCCAGCGCGGCGAAATTTCTGCCGAAGTCACTTCGGCCCACGCTCTGACTGCAGAGCAGGAAAACGAATTGAAGGCGGCGCTGAAGGGCGTCACCGGCAAAGACGTGGCAATTGCTGTCACGGTTGATCCGTCAATTCTTGGTGGTCTGATCGTCAAGGTCGGGTCCCGTCAGATTGATACGTCTCTTCGTACCAAACTCTCTACCCTTAAGCTTGCATTGAAAGAGGTCGGCTGATGGATATCCGCGCTGCGGAAATTTCCGCAATTCTTAAAGACCAGATCAAGAACTTCGGCAAAGAGGCAGAAGTCTCGGAAGTCGGCCAGGTTCTCTCCGTTGGTGACGGTATCGCTCGCGTTTACGGTCTGGACAATGTTCAGGCTGGTGAAATGGTCGAGTTCCCCGGCGGCATCCGCGGCATGGCGCTCAACCTTGAATCCGACAACGTCGGTGTCGTTATTTTCGGCTCCGACCGCGACATCAAGGAAGGCGACACCGTCAAGCGTACCGGCGCGATCGTTGACGTTCCGGTTGGTCCGGAACTGCTCGGCCGTGTTGTCGACGCTCTCGGCAACCCGATCGACGGCAAGGGCCCGATCAACGCGACCCGCCGTGCGCGCGTCGACGTCAAGGCTCCGGGCATCATTCCGCGCAAGTCGGTTCATGAGCCGATGTCGACCGGCCTCAAGGCTATCGACGCTCTGATCCCGGTTGGCCGCGGCCAGCGCGAGCTCGTCATCGGCGACCGCCAGACCGGCAAGACCGCCATCATTCTCGATACGTTCCTGAACCAGAAGCCGATCCATGATAACGGCCCGGACCAGGACAAGCTTTTCTGCGTCTACGTTGCCATCGGCCAGAAGCGTTCCACTGTTGCCCAGTTCGTCAAGGTTCTGGAAGAGCGCGGCGCGCTGAAGTACTCGATCGTTGTTGCCGCTACGGCTTCCGATCCGGCTCCGATGCAGTATCTTGCTCCATTCGCGGGTTGCGCAATGGGCGAATACTTCCGTGACAACGCCCAGCACGCGCTGATCGGCTATGACGACCTGTCCAAGCAGGCTGTTGCCTACCGCCAGATGTCGCTGCTGCTGCGCCGCCCGCCGGGCCGCGAAGCATATCCGGGCGACGTTTTCTACCTGCACTCGCGTCTTCTTGAGCGCGCTGCGAAGATGAACGACGACAAGGGCGCTGGTTCGCTCACCGCGCTGCCGGTCATCGAAACGCAGGGTAACGACGTTTCGGCCTTTATTCCGACCAACGTCATCTCGATCACCGACGGCCAGATCTTCCTCGAAACCGACCTGTTCTACCAGGGTATTCGTCCGGCCGTTAACGTCGGTCTGTCGGTTTCCCGCGTCGGTTCTTCGGCCCAGATCAAGGCGATGAAGCAGGTTGCCGGCTCGATCAAGGGTGAACTCGCCCAGTATCGCGAAATGGCTGCCTTCGCCCAGTTCGGTTCGGACCTCGACGCTGCAACGCAGCGCCTGCTGAACCGTGGCGCACGTCTGACCGAACTCCTGAAGCAGCCGCAGTTCTCGCCGCTGAAGACGGAAGAGCAGGTTGCCGTGATCTTCGCGGGCGTCAACGGCTACCTCGACAAGCTGCCTGTTGCTCAGGTCGGCAAGTTCGAACAGGGCCTGCTGTCCTACCTGCGTTCGGAAGGCGCTGCCATCCTGGACACGATCCGCACGGAAAAGGCTATCAGCGATGCAACGAGGGGCGCACTGACCGCTGCTCTCGACAGCTTCGCCAAGTCTTTCCAGTAATCGGGCCCTAGGTTAGGACGGATAACGGATGCCTTCACTTAAGGATCTGAAAAACCGGATCGCCTCCGTCAAGGCGACGCAGAAGATCACCAAGGCGATGAAAATGGTCGCCGCGGCGAAGCTTCGGCGCGCGCAGGAGGCGGCCGAGGCCGCCCGGCCTTATTCGCAGCGTATGAACGCGGTTCTGGCGAACATCGCCAAAGCTGTCACCGATGCGGACGGCGCGCCGGTCCTGATGACCGGCACGGGCAAGGACCAGGTTCACCTGCTCGTCGTCTGCACGGCCGAGCGCGGCCTGTGCGGCGGCTTCAACTCGCAGATCGCCCGCTTCGCGCGCGATCATGTTCGCAGGCTCGTCGCTGAAGGCAAGACGGTGAAGATCTTCACCGTCGGCAAGAAGGGCTATGACATCCTGCGTCGCGAATTCGCGTCGATGATCGTCGAGCGGAAGGAGCTGCGCGACGTCAAGAAGATCGGTTTCGAGAATGCCGACCAGATCGGCAAGCGTATCATCGAGATGTTCGATGCCGGTGACTTTGACGTCTGCACGCTGTTCTACTCCGAGTTCAAGTCGGTGATCAGCCAGGTTCCGACCGCGCAGCAGCTCATTCCGGCGAAGGCTCCCGAAGCCGTCGCCGAGGATGCTGGCCATGCCGGCGCCGTCTACGAATACGAGCCGGATCCGTCGTCGATCCTCGATGATCTGATCCCGCGCAATATCTCTGTCCAGATCTTCCGCGCTCTCCTTGAGAACGTTGCTGGTGAAATGGGCGCCAAGATGAGCGCGATGGACAATGCGACGCGCAATGCTGGTGAGATGATCAACAAGCTGACGCTGAGCTACAACCGTCAGCGTCAGGCTCAGATCACCAAGGAACTGATTGAAATCATTTCGGGCGCGGAAGCGCTCTGAGTTAGGAAAAGAGGGTAAGAAAATGGCTGAGGCAGCTACCCGCTCTGTCGGCAAAGTCACCCAGGTTATCGGCGCCGTCGTCGACGTTGCTTTCGAAGGCGAACTGCCGGCGATTTTGAACGCGCTCGAAACTGACAATAATGGCAACCGCCTGGTTCTCGAAGTCGCTCAGCATCTGGGCGAAAACGAAGTCCGCACCATCGCCATGGACTCGACCGAAGGTCTCGTTCGCGGCCAGCAGGTTACCGATACCGGCGCGCCGATCTCGGTTCCGGTTGGCGACGAAACGCTCGGCCGTATCATGAACGTCATCGGCGAGCCGGTCGACGAAGCAGGTCCGCTGAATACCGCTCACAAGCGCGCGATCCACCAGGATGCTCCGGCTTATGTCGAACAGTCCACGGAAGCGCAGATCCTCGTCACCGGCATCAAGGTCGTCGACCTTCTCGCTCCCTACGCAAAGGGTGGCAAGATCGGTTTGTTCGGCGGTGCAGGCGTTGGCAAGACCGTTCTCATCATGGAACTGATCAACAACGTCGCCAAGGCGCACGGTGGTTACTCGGTCTTCGCAGGCGTTGGTGAGCGTACCCGCGAAGGCAACGACCTTTACCATGAAATGATCGAGTCGGGCGTCAACAAGCATGGCGGCGGTGAAGGCTCCAAGGCTGCGCTCGTTTACGGCCAGATGAACGAACCACCGGGCGCTCGTGCTCGTGTCGCTCTGACCGGTCTGACGGTTGCTGAACATTTCCGCGACCAGGGCCAGGACGTTCTGTTCTTCGTCGACAACATCTTCCGCTTCACGCAGGCTGGCTCGGAAGTGTCTGCTCTGCTCGGTCGTATTCCTTCGGCCGTTGGTTATCAGCCGACGCTCGCCACCGATATGGGCCAGATGCAGGAACGCATCACCACGACGACGACGGGTTCGATCACCTCGGTTCAGGCCATTTACGTTCCTGCCGACGACTTGACCGACCCGGCACCGGCAACCTCGTTCGCCCACCTTGACGCAACAACCGTTCTGTCGCGTTCGATCGCTGAAAAGGGCATCTACCCGGCCGTTGACCCGCTCGACTCTACGTCGCGCATGCTCGACCCGCTTGTTGTTGGCGAAGAGCACTACGAGATCGCTCGTAAGGTTCAGTCGACGCTGCAGCGCTACAAGGCTCTGCAGGACATCATCGCCATCCTGGGCATGGACGAATTGTCTGAAGAAGACAAGCTGGCGGTTGCCCGCGCCCGTAAGATCGAGCGCTTCCTGTCGCAGCCGTTCTTCGTTGCTGAAGTCTTCACCGGCTCGCCGGGCAAGCTGGTTGCTCTCGAAGACACGATTAAGGGCTTCAAGGGTCTCGTCAACGGCGAGTACGACCACTTGCCGGAAGCAGCCTTCTACATGGTTGGATCGATCGACGAAGCCGTCGAGAAGGCCAAGAAGCTCGCTGCTGCTTGATGAGCGACGCTCACGACGAGATATTCTGCTGCGACACTCTCAAAAGTGTCGTGGCAGAGCTTCCTGATCCGGCGGCGCCGACCATCTACCGGGCCGACAATGGCGTGATGATGATGGTCGTCGGGTTGGCTCAGACCGAGGAGGGTCTCGGTTATCTCGATTACGCGATGATGCACTGCCCGTTCTGCGGGACCAAATTGCAAGATGCAAAAGCCATAGCCGAGAAGGTAAGTCACTGATGGCTGACAATTTCAACTTTGAGCTCGTTTCGCCGGAGCGCCTGCTGCTGTCGGAAATGGTGACTGAGGTCGTCATTCCCGCCACCGAAGGTGAGATGACGGTCATGGCTAATCATGCACCGGCGATGACGACCATCAAGCCGGGCATCGTAAGTGTTCGCTCTTCTTCCGGTTCGAAGCAGGATTACGTCGTGTTCGGCGGTTTCGCTGACATCCTGCCGACCGGCTGCACGCTGCTTGCTGAATCTGCTGTTCCGGTGGAAGAACTCAATAAGGACGAACTGACCCGCCGCATCGAAGCTGCGAAGCAGGAACTTGAGGATGTCGTGCATCATGAGCACAAGTCCAAACTCGAGCACTTCATCATGGAAATGACCCGGCTGCAGGGCATGGTCGGTCAAGACTAATCGCTTCAGGCAGACATCGCAGATTGAACATGAAAGCGGCCCTCAAGGCCGCTTCTCTATGTAAACAAGTTGCATTTATCCTGACGAATGCTGCAAAGCAAAACAGGCGGTATCTCTCCGCCTGCCTGACCTGTCTAGTCTCCGAAAATTACGTATCAGAAGCCGGTGCCGCCGCGCAGTTCGGAGAG
This sequence comes from Rhizobium sp. BK650, assembly GCF_014195325.1. Taxonomy (GTDB): domain Bacteria; phylum Pseudomonadota; class Alphaproteobacteria; order Rhizobiales; family Rhizobiaceae; genus Rhizobium. The sequence goes on from NZ_JACIBK010000008.1 coordinate 187,223, forward strand.
CAGCGTGTTGAACAGAATTTTCATATCCAGCCAGATGCTGAAATTTCTAATGTAGTAGATATCACTGGCTATGCGGGCGCGTGCTTCCGTCGGGCGTTCCGTCGGGCCGCGCCAGCCGCGCGTCTGGGCGAGGCCGGTGATGCCAGGCCGCATCAGATGGCGGTAATGATATTCCGGCACCAGTTCCTCGTAGAGCATGCCGGCTGCCCGCATGTTGATCGCATGGCAGCGAGGGCCGACGAGCGACATATCCCCTTTGATGACATTGAGAAGCTGCGGAAGCTCGTCGATGTTGGTCTTGCGCAGAAAGGCGCCGATCCGCGTCACGCGCCGATCATCCTTGACGGTCTGTTCTACGCCGGTGGGATCACAAAGATCTGCCTGCATGGAGCGAAACTTATAGACAGTAATCTTGCTGCCCTTCAAACCCCAGCGAACCTGTCGGAAAAACACCGGGCCGCCGTCATCGAGCACAATGAGAAGCGCAATCGTGAGAAGAACCGGAAACAGGACGACCAACGCACTTGTTGCGCCGAAAATGTCGAAAGCTCTCTTCAAGCCGAGCTGAAACCTGTTCAGGCTACCCATTGCAGCAAAGCTTTCGGGCTGGCGAATGTTGGAATTCGCTGCGTCGAGAGCCTTCATCTTCACTGTCTTTTCAGAGAAAGCCGTGTCCAGAAGCTTGTTTGAAGTAAACACGTTCATTAAGCAACGTCCGTGGAAATACTCGCATATTGCGTCGCGCTGGCACAAATACATGGATGAGATCGGTTTGTCATCCGCTTCTTTAACCTTTTCGTAACGATAATTGGACCAAATTTGGGAGTATTTCGTAATATGTCTCTGAATATTTTGGGTGAGTTCGGAATTAACTATATTGAGTTATGTGCGAATTATTGCCCGTTATGCGTGCGGCTCGTCGTATTACGTGTCGCTCAAGGGCGAAATAGCTGATGCTTGCGAGAAGAAAGGTGATCGCCGTGGCAAAGCTGCAGCCGATAAACCAGTCCCGTAGCGGGTTGTCTTTACCGATTCCGAATATGGTCGGGGAGACGGTCTGCATCGAAGTTAGTACGATGTCCTGCCAGATGTAGATGCCGAATGAGATGGTCGCCGTGAAGCGCATGAAGGCATTGTCAAGCAATATCGCAAGCAGCACGGCGCGCGAGAGGGCCACGAGCGCGACAGCAACCATCATCGGAAACAGCGGAAAGGCGTAGGGGATCCCGAGCCATCCGTAGGCTTCCCAAGATCCACCTGTCGAAAGTGCCAGCCGGAGGCCAGCCGCTGCTAGGCTGGCAAGCGCGAGGATATCGAACCAGATCCGAGGCTTTCGCGGCAGCATGACTTGAATGCCGGCTGCGAGCGCCCCGAGTGCAAAAATGGCGAAAAAACCGATAGGATTATAGTTCGGCATCCACTCTTTCGCACCGCCCGGCATACCGTATTGCCAGCCGCGGTCAATTTCATTGGGAGGGAAAAGCGTACGGAAGGCTTCGTGGGTAAGCAGGGTTGCGGCAATGACGCCAAGCCATGCAAGACGCGTGATGAGTGGAGAGCGGCGTTTCCTCGGGATAGCGAAAAGGCAAAGAAAACCCAGCGGCAACAGCGCATAGCTCGTTACTTCGAAAGATATGGACCATAGCGGGCCGTTGCCTTCGACAGGAAAGAACGTGCGCCAGTGCCATTGGCTCATGAAGAAGAGGCCGCTGATATAGCGAATGACGAGGTCCGGCGTCCTTGCGTGCCCAAGCAACGTAGTACTGAGGATGAAGCCTCCGGTTAAAGCCACCCAGTAACCGGGCACGATGCGGGCCGCCCGGCGCAGCGCATAAATGCGCAGGTCAAATACGGCGCAGCCGGCATCAAGGGAACGCCAGAACGGCAGTGCCAACAGGAAACCGCTGAGAATGAAGAAGATGGCGACGCCGAAATTGCCGAAACGCAAGGCTGTGAGCGCTGACTGCAATTCCTCGGTTTTATTGAGGTCGATGCGGAGAATGAGATGGTGGACGAGGACCAGCAGGCAGGCGGCTGCACGCAAGAAATCCGCTCCGGCCACCCGGTCCTGCTGCTGCATGTCACTCCCTCGCTCCCTGCCGGACTTTGCAGCGGAAAGCTGCCGCCGGCAAGGGCAGGCTTACCTCAGCCAAGCAGATCGTTGGTGTAATAGCTGGAAAAGTCGGGCTTTTCCCTCAGAGCCGCACCATTGGCATCGAGCAGAATGCCATGATCGAACAGGAAAGTGCCGATTGCTTCTGCCTTGGTCGGATCGATGGCGCCGATCGCGCCACTATCGCCTTTAAGGAAATGGCCTTCGATCAGTGCCTTTTGCGACGCCTTGACCAGTTCGGTGTTGAGCAAGGCGCCGTTGCTGCCGGCAATCAGCAGATCGCAGGCCTCGTCCGGATTGTCAACCGAATAGGCGTAACCCTTGAGCGTTGCCTGGATGAAGGTGCGCGCATTCTGCGGATTGGCGGACAGATAGGCGTCGCTGGACGCGATTGCGGTCGTCTGCTCGTCCGGAATGCCGTAGTCGCTGTAGCGCCAGCGGCGGACCTGCCGGTTTTCCAGTTGGGCGGCAATACCTTCCCAGGTGTAGATTTCCAGTGTGAAATCCACGGCGCCGTTATCGAGCGCCTCATAGGCCGAGGTGCCGAGCGTGACGTTCTGGAAAGTGCCCTTACCGCCGTCGTTGCGGATCATCGCAGAGACGAGTGCCTCCTCCCATGCGCCGCCGAAGCCGCCATAGGTCTTGCCATCAAGATCTTTCGGGCTCTTGATATCGCTACGGCCGCCCTTGAAGATCAGCCTGCCCGTTTCCGTCTGGACGACGGCATAGACGAGTTTCACATCGGCGCCAGCGGCCCGCTGGGTAAAGGCCTCGATTTCTCCGCAGATGCCGAAATCGGCAACCCCGTTTGCGACAAGCGTGCCGGCGCTGGTATCGGCATAGGGCAGGATCTCGACGTCAAGGCCGGCGGCCTCATAGAAGCCTTTCGCCTTGGCGACGTAGATGCCGATGTGATTGGTGTTCGGAGTCCAGTCGAGCGCGATACGCACCTTGGTGGCGGATTGGGCGAAGGCAGCACGACCGGCGAGGGTTGCGGCCATGGCGGCAAAAAGGGTTTGTCGGCGGGTGAGAAGCATCGGGACCTCCTCAGGTTCTTTGCGGATGCAGTAATGTTTGAAGAATTTCGGTTTCGATCGCCTGGGCGGCCGGCGAGCCGAGATCGGCAAGCGTGCGCGGCCTTTTCAGCGGCACTTCGAATTCCCTGATCACGGCTGCCGGGCGGGCGGAAAGCACATAGATGCGGTCGGACAGGAAAACGGCTTCCCGGACATCATGAGTGATCAGCAGCGCCGTCCAGCGATGATCGGTCCACATGTCCTGCAGCCATTCCTGCATTTGGGTGCGGGTGAGCGCGTCGAGTGCGCCGAAGGGCTCATCGAGAAGCAGCATGTCCTGCCGTTGGATCACCGTACGCAGCAAAGCCGCGCGCTGGCGCATGCCGCCTGAAAGGGCCGCAGGATAATGATTTTCGAAACCGGCAAGGCCGAAGCGTTCAAAGAGAGGGGCGGCCACGGCGCGCGCCGGGCCGCGGCGCATGCCGTGCACTTCGAGGCCGAGAATCGCATTGTCGATGACGCTTCGCCACGGCATCAGCGCATCGCGCTGAGGCATAAAGGCGAATGCGTGTGCTGCCTGCGAAAGCGGTGTGCCGTCAAAGAGAATCTCGCCTCTATCAGCCTGCAGCGCTTGTGTCAGTAAGCGGAGGATCGTCGACTTGCCGGAGCCGGAAGGGCCGACGATCGAGACGAATTCACCTCCTGCGATATGAAGAGAAATGTCCTTCAGCACTTCCATGCCGTCGAAGGACTTCGAGACATTCTTCAGCTCGAGCATCGTATTCATCGGCGGCTCTCCGCGGCAGATTGCCAGGGCATAACGAGACGCTGCACCGCCAGCGTGAGGCCGAAGAGGCAGAGCGTCAGGAGGGCGCTAACGACGACGGCGGCAAGGACGAGGTCCGGGCGGAAATTGTTCTTGGCGTTGAGGATATAGATCCCGAGGCCACGTGCAGCGCCTGCATATTCGGCGAAGATCGCGCCGACCACCGCATAGGTGATCGAAATGCGCAGGCCGGCGAAGAAGAAGGGCATGGCGGAGGGAAGCCTAGCCAGGCGGAAGCTGCGCCAGCGGCTTGCCTTCATGGAGTTCAGAAGCTCGGCAATATCCCGGTCCGTCGCTTCATAGCCCTGCAGCAGGGCGACCAGCAGAGGAAAGAAGGTGACCAGGGCGACGAGCAGAAGTTTCGGCAATATCCCGAAACCGAACCAGAGCACGACCAGAGGCGCAATCGCGACCAGTGGCAACGTCTGGCTGACGATGAAGAGCGGCAGCAGCGCGCGGCGCATGAAAGGCACGAAATCCATCAGCACCGACGAGACGAAGGCGAAGACCAGCGACAAAGCGAAACCGCCGAGCGTCGCGCCAAGCGTCGGCCAGGTATTGTCGAGCAGCGCCTGCCTGTTCAGCCAGCCCTGTGAAAGGATGCGCGAAGGCGAGGGTAGGATCGAGGGTTTGACTCCGGAGAGATCAACATAGAGCTGCCAGACAGTCAGGAAGGCAAGCACGGCAAGAATGGCGGGCAAGGCCCGCCTCAGTGGTGCAAATGTCGAATCCGGTTTCGATAAGGTCATTGCCGTCAGGCGTCTCAGGCTTTGCTCGGGCTGTTCGCGGAGACCGTGATATCCAAGGTCACATGGCCTTCGGGATCGCCAAAGCGATAGAAAGCTTCATGGATGGTCGCGAAGATCGCGCCGGCGTCGCCGCGCAGCTTGGTGCAGAAATTCTTGGAGCGGTCGAACGTGCCCGAACGCTTTAGGAAATCGATGCAGCCGTAGATCTCGTCCATATGGGTGCCCGTTCCCATTACATAGAGAGAAAACTGGGCGGCTGTCGGCTGGCCCGTCTCTACGGTATCTCCGACTGCTGCAATTGCAGCTTCTACTCGCTCGGCGAGCGGCTCGGCCCGGCTTGAGGACAGTCCGGCGCCGCAGATCGTATCGTCGGGTTCGCCCGGGCAGCCGCGCGAGATGGCGGCGGACAAGACGCAGTGCTCGCCGCTTGCTGCAGCCGAGACAAAGAGGTCGCGCATAGCCGCAAACAGGACGTCGTGCGGACCGACCATCAGTGTGGAAATATCGTCAGTTTCAATACGAAGACGATCACGATAGGGATCGAGAGCCTTGATCGCATCAAGGATGATGCCGACGAAATTGCCGGACATCGGATATAGGGACACTTGTGCACCGGAAAACATTCTAGACCTCGCTCCGCTGGCATTACCCAGATCAGCTTTGAAGGGTCCGGAGGCATACGCCTCACATCTCAGCCCCGGCAATACGGAGCTCCCCCGTGAAATTGTGGCGGAAGCTAGCACCAGGCCCGCGATACCGCAACCGCAAAATTCCTTCCCGGCTATGCGGTCGGCAAGAGGCGCGAGTAGTTCAGACACACCGCAGGGTGCCGGAGAGGGAAACACCCGGACGGAGGTCCCGGTCCGGGTGTCCAACCGGTTCCGTACCTGCCAGAGACGGAACCGGATGTCGTTGCCTCAGGCGGCAACACCGGCATAAGGGCTGTGGTTGCGGGCGGCGATCAGCGCCTCGGTCCACCATTGCAACTGGGCCATCATGCGTGAGAGCCGGCGCAGCGCATCCTCCGGATCCCGCAGCCGGCCTTCATTGTCGAGACGACGCCAAGGGGAATTGAAGCTCACGACATCGCAGATCGTGACGGCGTGAAGCTCGGCGAAGACGAGGCGAAGCTGCTCGACTGCCCGCAAGCCGCTGGATACGCCGCCATAACAGACGAAGGCGACGGGCTTGCCATGCCAGGGCTCGCCGAAGAGATCGATGAGGAACTTCAGGGAAGCGGTGAAGCTGTGGTTGTATTCTGGCGTGACGAGGACAAAGCCATCGGCCTCTTGAAGCCTATTTGCAAGCCGCCTAGCCTCTGGATGATGCGGAATGTGCTCTCGCGGCAACGAAAATGTCAGGGGGTCTATGATGTCGATTTCGAATTGCGGAAAGCGGACGAGTTCTCCTTCGAGCCATTTGACCACTCTGTCGCAGATGCGCCCTTCGCGCGTACTGCCGTAGACAACGGCAAGCCTCACGGGTTTCTGCATGCATCGCTCCTTCTCATGTCGGCTTTACGGTCTCGGGAGCGCAGTCTATAAAACCTCAACTAATATTGAGGTCAATAACCGATGCAACAGAATCCGGCATTCTCTTTGGGCAAGCTTCTGACGGTGGGCGAGGCGGCAGAGCGCAGCGGACTTGCGGTTTCTGCCCTGCATTTCTACGAGGCGAAGGGACTGATCTCCAGCATCCGCACCCGCGGCAACCAGCGCCGCTATGGCCGCGACGTGCTGCGACGCCTCGGTATCATCAAGGTGGCGCAGCGCCTCGGCATTCCGCTTGCCGAGATCCAGACAGCGTTCGAAACCCTGCCTCAGAGCCGTACGCCGACCGCCGAAGACTGGCAAAGGTTATCGGCCCTCTGGAAGGATGATCTCGATGCCCGAATCAAGCGGCTGAGCCTCCTGCGCGACCATCTGACGAGCTGTATCGGTTGCGGCTGTCTCTCCATCGACGCCTGTCCGTTGCGCAATCCATTCGACGTGCTTGGCAAAGAAGGAGCCGGTGCGCGGCTTCTGGATCCGGACGCGTAAGTCGCCGGGCTTTCTTTTGGCCGATCTCCTCATATGTTAAGGCCGAATGACGCAAGCGGCGGGCCGGTCCCGCAAGGAGGAGGGCTTCGTGTTTCATCCCAAACTATTCGAGAACTGCAATGTCGTCGTCACGGGGGCCGGTCGCGGTATCGGCTTGGAAGTCGCCCGCCAGTTTCTGGATTGCGGGGCGCGCGTACTCGTCCACACAGGTCGCGACGGAGACCGCCAACTGCCGGATTTTCTTCTGACGGCCGAATCAGAGCGCCGCGCCCTGCTCTTGCCGGCTGATTTCCTTCAACCGGGCGGGGCGGCAAAGTTTGCGGAGAAGGCGCTTGAATTCTTCGATGCAGTGCATGTGCTGGTCAACAATGCCGGTACCATGCACGGGCGCTTTCCTGCGGGAGAACTCACTGATACCGAGTACGAGGCCATCGTGCGCCTTAACCAGACGTCGGTGGTGGAGTTGACGCGGGCTTTGCTTCCGGCGCTGAGGGCAGCGCAAGGTGCTGCCATCGTCAATACGGTTTCGATTTCTGCGCTGACAGGCGGAAGCCCGGGTTCTGCGATCTATTCCTCATCGAAGGCATTTGTTGCGACCTATTCCAAGGCGCTTGCCCGGGAGCTTGCGCCCGAAGGTATAAGGGTCAATTGCGTCTCGCCCGGAACCATCGATACCGATTTCCATGCACGCTATTCATCTCGTGAAAAACTGGAGCAGACCCGCAAGTCCATCCCGTTGCAACGGCTGGGAACAGCGGAGGATTGCGCGCCGGCTTATCTGTTCCTGGCGGCTCCATCGCTCTCTGGCTACATCACAGGTCAAGTCCTGGAGATCAACGGTGGCCAGCTTATTTGCTGATTTGCTTGGACTTTTTTTGGCATTTCGTGACAATTGACCAATTCGCTTCTGCGAATATGATATTGTACTGATCTACCTTATTACCTCCTTCCGAGAAGCAAATGCCATTGCCTAAACCGAAGCTGGGCATGACCGGCCAGGACTTGCAGAAGCTTGCTGACAAAGCCCATGAGGCGAGTGATCTGCTGAAGGCGTTAGCCCATCAGACCCGGCTGCTCATTCTGTGTATCCTGTCGGAGGGGGAAAAGACGGTTGGTGAGATTGAGGATATACTTGGTATACAGCAGGCTATGGTTTCCCAGCAACTCGCACGGCTGAGGCTCGAAGGCCTCGTCAATACGAGGCGCGATGGGCGACTCGTCTACTACAGCATGGGCAACGAAAGCGTTACGGCTATTCTCGAGTCACTTTTCAGTCTCTTTCCTGTTGCCGAGACGGGCTGAGCTGGCGGCTCTTGCGAAGCGCCGGGCAAGTCGCGAAAATAGGCCTCATCCCGAATTCGGCAGGGAGGCCGGATGATCGACAAGCTGGAATTCTTCATCGCACTTGCCAACGAGAAACATTTCGGTCGTGCGGCAGAGGAATGCGGCATTTCCCAACCCACGCTTTCGGCCGCCATTCGCCAGCTTGAGGACCAGCTTGGTGTCATGCTCGTGCAGCGTGGCTCCCGCTTTCAGGGATTGACGCCGGAAGGGCAGCGCGTGCTCGAATGGGCACGGCGCATCGTTGGCGATACGCGTACCATGCGTGAAGAAATGCGCGCCGCGCGCAAAGGCCTCTCCGGCCATCTGCGTTTGGCCTCGATCCCGACCGCACTCGCCATGTTGTCGCGAATCACCACACCTTTTCAGGAGCGGCATCCCGACGTCACCTTCTCCATTGTCTCACGCAATTCGCTGCAGGTGCTGAGCATGCTCGAAAATCTCGAGATCGATGCCGGCATCACCTATCTGGAAAACGAGCCGCTCGGGCGAGTCACTTCGGTGCCGCTCTACGCGGAACGATACAATCTCATCACCGCCGCCGGCAGTCCGCTGTCGGATCGCGAGAGTGTGACCTGGCGTGAAGTGGGCGATCTTCGGCTTTGTCTATTGACGGCCGATATGCAGAACCGGCGTATTATCAACCGTCATCTGGCCGAAGCCGGCGCGACGGTCCATCCGACGCTCGAGTCGAATTCGATGATCGTGCTCTTTTCGCATGTGCGAACCGGCCGATGGGCTAGCATCATGCCACACAACGTCGCGAAATCATTTGGCTTTCCTGTGGAAATCCGGATGATTCCTATTATGGAGCCCGAGGCGCATCATCTCGTCGGTCTCGTTGCTCCCTATCGCGAGCCCTTCACACCGCTCGTCTCTGCTTTGTTGCACGAGGCAAGGACACTCGTCGAAGATGCGGAACTTTGATAGAAAAAAGCTATTAAGCAACGAGACTGCTTTATTGATTGCAGCCTGCTTCCCTGAAACAGTTCCCTTGAAATCGCAATAACATGGGGAGGCTTGCGGTTCCCTGATCGTGCAAGCCGTAGGGAGGGCTGTTGATGAACATACGGATCGCCGAGGGCGATATCGCCGAGCGTGTCCGCTCGATCATTGCAGATCTTCGTCCCCTCGAAGGTCCGTTGCTTCCTATCCTGCATGAGGTTCAGGACACTTTCGGTTATGTGCCGAAGGAGGCCCTTCCGGTGATCGCCGACGAGCTCAATCTTTCCCGCGCCGAAGTCCATGGCGTCGTGACCTTCTATCATGATTATCGGGATCATCCCGCCGGCCGGCACGTGCTGAAACTCTGTCGTGCTGAAGCCTGCCAATCGATGGGTGGCGACGCGCTGGCCGAGCGCATCAAGCAGATGCTCGGCATCGATTTCCATCAGACGACGCTCGACGGCAGCGTCACGCTGGAACCGGTTTACTGTCTTGGCCTCTGTGCCTGCGCACCGACCGCTATGTTCGATGGCGAAGTGCATGGGCGGATTGATGACGAACTGGCGGCCGAACTTGTCGCGGAGGCACGCCGATGACCGTGAGGATTTATGTTCCGCGCGATGCCGCAGCGCTCTCGCTCGGGGCCGAGAAGGTGGCAAAGGCGATTACCCAGGAGATCGCAGCCCGCGGCCTTGATGCGACTGTCGTGCGCAACGGCTCGCGCGGAATGTTCTGGCTGGAGCCGCTGGTCGAAGTGGAGATTGCCGGCAAGCGGGTCGGCTATGGGCCGGTCAAGGCGAAGGATGTGGCCGGTCTCTTCGACGCAGGATTGGTAGAGGGCAGCATGCATGCGCTCTGTCTTGGGGAGGTCGATGACCTCCCGTTCCTGAGAGGCCAGACGCGCCTCACCTTTGCCCGCTGCGGCATTACCGATCCGCTTTCGCTTGATGATTACGAGGCCCATGGCGGGCTTGCCGGTCTTCGTCGCACGGTGTCAATGCAGCCTGTCGATGTCGTCAAGGAAGTCACCGATTCTGGCCTTCGCGGCCGTGGCGGCGCTGGTTTTCCAACCGGCATCAAATGGAAGACGGTGCTCGATACGGCCGGCGCGCGCAAATATATCGTCTGCAATGCGGATGAAGGCGACAGTGGCACCTTTGCCGACCGGATGATCATGGAAGGCGATCCTTTCGTGCTCATTGAAGGCATGGCGATTGCCGGGCTTGCGACCGGCGCCACGAAAGGCTTTGTCTACATACGTTCGGAATATCCTCATGCAATCGCCACGATGACGGAGGCGGTGGAGATCGCCCGTGAGGCTGGCATTCTCGGCGCCTCGGTGCTTGGCTCCGGCAAGGTTTTCGACATGGAGATCCGCACGGGCGCGGGCGCCTATGTCTGCGGCGAGGAAACGGCTCTGCTGAACAGCCTCGAAGGCAAGCGGGGCGTTGTCCGCGCCAAGCCGCCGCTGCCGGCGCATAAGGGCCTATTTGACTGCCCGACCGTCATCAACAACGTGATCTCGCTCGCTTCCGTGCCTGTCATCATGGAGAAGGGGGCGGCCTTCTATCGGGATTTCGGCATGGGCCGGTCGCGCGGCACCATTCCGCTGCAGATCGCCGGCAATGTGAAATATGGCGGCCTCTATGAAACCGCCTTCGGCCTTTCGCTCGGCGATATCGTCGAGAAGATCGGTGGCGGCACGGCATCCGGCCGGCCGGTGAAGGCGGTGCAGGTGGGCGGGCCGCTCGGTGCCTATTTTCCCAAGGCGCTCTTCGATACGCCGTTCGACTATGAAGCTTTTGCCGCGAAGGACGGGTTGATTGGCCATGCCGGTCTCGTCATCTTCGATGATACGGCCGATATGCTGAAGCAGGCGCGTTTTGCGATGGAATTCTGCGCGGTGGAAAGCTGCGGCAAATGCACGCCCTGCCGCATCGGCTCGACACGCGGCGTCGAAACGGCTGACAAGATCGCTCAGGGCATCGAGCCGGAAAAGAACCGCGAGTTGCTGGCCGATCTCTGCAACACGATGAAATTTGGTTCGCTCTGCGCGCTCGGCGGTTTCACGCCCTATCCTGTCATGAGCGCCATGACGCACTTTCCCGCAGATTTTGCCCCGACTCCTCTCATTGAAGCGGCGGAATAGACCATGTCTCTCATTCACGAAATCGACTATGGAACACCGGCCTCGATATCCGAAACGATGGTGACGCTGACCATCGACGGCCGGCAGGTGACTGTTCCCGAAGGAACCTCGATCATGCGCGCCTCGATGGAGGCCGGCATCGAGGTGCCGAAACTCTGCGCGACCGATATGATCGATGCCTTCGGTTCCTGCCGCCTCTGTCTCATCGAAATCGATGGCCGCAACGGAACGCCCGCCTCCTGCACCACGCCGGTGGCCTCCGGTATCGTCGTCCATACGCAGACTGAGCGCCTGAAGAATATCCGCCGCGGCGTCATGGAACTCTACATCTCCGACCATCCGCTCGACTGTCTGACCTGTGCTGCCAATGGCGATTGCGAGCTACAGGATATGGCCGGCGCAGTTGGTCTGCGCGACGTGCGTTACGGCTATGAGGGCGACAATCATGTCAAGGCTCGCAACAATGGCGAGATTAATCTGAAGTGGATGCCGAAGGACGAATCCAACCCGTACTTCACCTTCGATCCGTCGAAGTGCATCGTCTGCTCCCGCTGTGTACGCGCCTGCGAAGAAGTGCAAGGCACCTTCGCGCTGACGATCGAAGGACGCGGTTTTGAATCGTGCGTTTCGCCCGGCATGCACGAGCATTTCGTTGAGTCCGAATGCGTCTCGTGCGGCGCCTGCGTGCAGGCCTGCCCGACCGCGACGCTGACGGAGAAATCGGTCATCCGCATCGGTCAGCCGGAACATTCGGCCGTGACGACCTGCGCCTATTGCGGCGTCGGCTGCTCCTTCAAGGCGGAAATGCGTGGCGAGGAACTGGTGCGCATGGTGCCGTGGAAGGACGGTCAGGCCAATCGCGGCCATTCCTGTGTCAAGGGCCGCTTTGCCTATGGCTATTCGACCCATAAGGACCGCATCCTCAATCCGATGATCCGCGAGAAGGTGACGGATCCCTGGCGTGAGGTGACGTGGCACGAGGCCTATGCGCATATCGCTTCCGAGTTTCGCCGCATCCAGTATCAGTATGGCCGCGAGGCGATCGGCGGTATCACATCGTCTCGCTGCACCAATGAAGAGACTTATCTTGTCCAGAAGCTGGTCCGTGCCGGCTTCGGCAATAACAATGTCGACACCTGCGCCCGTGTCTGCCATTCACCGACCGGTTATGGTCTCGGTCAAGCCTTCGGTACCTCGGCCGGCACGCAGGATTTCGACAGCGTCGAGCAGTCCGATGTGGTCATCATCATCGGCGCCAACCCGACAGATGGCCACCCGGTCTTCGCCTCGCGCCTCAAGAAGCGGCTGCGGCAGGGCGCCAAGCTCATCGTCATCGATCCGCGCCGCACGGATATCGTCCGCTCGCCGCATGTCGAGGCGTCCTTCCATCTGCCGCTGAAGCCCGGAACAAATGTGGCTGTTATGACGGCGCTGGCGCATGTGATTGTGACCGAAGGCCTCTTCGACGAGAAGTTCATCCGTGAGCGCTGCGACTGGTCGGAATTCGAGGACTGGGCAGCTTTCGTCGCGGAACCGCAGCACAGTCCGGAAGCCGTCGAGAAATTCACCGGCGTCAAGCCGGACGATGTGCGCGGCGCTGCCCGTCTCTTTGCGACCGGCGGCAACGGGGCCATCTATTACGGTCTCGGCGTGACGGAACACAGCCAGGGTTCGACCACGGTCATGGCGATCGCGAACCTTGCCATGGCGACCGGCAATATCGGCCGTCCTGGGGTCGGCGTGAACCCGCTGCGTGGCCAGAACAACGTGCAGGGCTCCTGCGACATGGGCTCCTTCCCGCACGAGCTTCCCGGCTATCGTCACATCTCCGACGATGCGACGCGCGACATCTTTGAAAAGCTCTGGGGCGTGAAGATCAACAACGAGCCGGGCTTGCGCATCCCAAACATGCTTGACGCTGCTGTCGACGGCTCGTTCAAGGGCATCTACATCCAGGGCGAAGACATCCTGCAGTCCGATCCGGACACTAAGCATGTGGCCGCCGGCCTTGCCGCCATGGAATGTGTCGTCGTGCAGGATCTCTTCCTCAATGAAACCGCGAACTATGCGCATGTCTTCCTGCCGGGCTCGACCTTCCTGGAAAAGGATGGCACGTTCACCAATGCCGAGCGCCGTATCAACCGCGTGCGCAAGGTGATGACGCCGCGCAACGGTTATGCCGACTGGGAAGTGACACAGAAGGTCGCTCAGGCCATGGGCCTCGACTGGCACTATACGCATCCGTCCGAGATCATGGACGAGATTGCCGCGACAACACCGAGTTTCGCCTCGGTCTCTTATGACTATCTCGAAAGGATCGGCTCCGTTCAGTGGCCCTGCAATGAGCAGCACCCGCTCGGCTCGCCGATCATGCATGTGGATGGGTTCGTGCGCGGCAAGGGCAAATTCATCCGCACGGAATATGTGGCGACCGATGAGCGTACAGGTCCGCGCTTCCCGCTGCTTCTGACCACCGGCCGCATTCTCAGCCAATACAATGTCGGGGCACAGACGCGCCGCACGGATAATGTCGTCTGGCATGCCGAAGACAGATTGGAAATTCATCCGCATGATGCCGAGCAGCGCGGTATTCGCGATGGTGACTGGGTAAAGCTCGGCAGCCGCTCCGGCGATACGACGCTTCGTGCGCTCATCACCGACCGCGTGGCACCCGGCGTCGTCTATACGACTTTCCATCATCCGGATACGCAGGCAAACGTCATCACCACCGACTTCTCGGACTGGGCGACGAACTGCCCGGAATACAAGGTGACGGCAGTCCAGGTCTCGCCTTCTAACGGTCCCTCGGACTGGCAGATCGAGTATGATGAGCAGGCTCGCCAGTCCCGCCGCATCGCCGGCAAGATGGAGGCGGCCGAATAATGACGCAGAGGCCGAGCCGCACAGCCGTGGAGGAGGTTGTCCGCAAAGGCGGCGTCATGACGCGGGGCGAACGTATCGTGCCCGAGGAAGTGCCGATCGCCTTCTCCTATGGCGGCAGTTCACATGCGGTCATGATGGGCACGCCAGCCGATCTTCAGGATTTCGCTGTCGGTTTCAGCTTGACGGAAGGCATTATTACCGACCGCAGCGAAGTCGCCAATATCGATATCGTTGAGGATGAGAAAGGTATCGATGTCCAGGTGACGCTTCTCGGCGATGTCGAGGACGCGCTGAGGGCGCGACGACGCAGCATGGCGGGGCCTGTCGGCTGCGGGCTTTGCGGTATCGAGTCCATCGAGCAGGCCATCCGTAAGGTGCCTGATGTTTCTGGGATTGAGCTGTCGCTGACGCATGTCGATATCATCAAGGCGATCGCGCTGCTGAATGATTCCCAGCCGCTGCATCGCGAGACACGGGCCGTTCATGGCGCTGGCTTCTACATTCCCGGCAAAGGATTGATCGCCGTGCGTGAGGATGTCGGCCGGCACAATGCACTCGATAAGCTTTGCGGTGCCGTCATAAGGGTGGGAGAGGCAGGTGCTTCCGGTGCTGTGGCGGTCACCAGTCGCCTCTCCGTCGAAATGGTCCAGAAAACGGCGATCCTTGGCGCGCCGATACTCATCGCCATTTCTGCGCCGACGGCACTCGCCATCCGCACGGCCGAGGAGGCCGGCATGACGCTGGTTGCCCTCGTGCGTGACGAAGATTTCGAGATTTTTACCCACCCGCATCGTCTGTCGCCCGGGAACATTGCCGATGTCGCATGATACCAAGACCAAACTCGTCTATATGGCAAACCAGATTGCGACCTTCTTCAAGTCCCAACCTGCCGATGAGGCGGTACAGGGAGTAGCAACACACATCAACAAATTCTGGGAACCGCGTATGCGGCGGCAGCTCTTCGAAATTCTGGACAAGGAAGATAGCGGCCTCGATGCACTCGTGCTGCAGGCCGCGCCCTTGATCCGTAAACCAGAGCCGGCAGAGCTGCCACTTCGATAACGAATATGGTGCACGAGAGAGGGAGAGGGTCTCAATCCAAGTGATGAGATGATCCGCCGCCACAGGCGGCCTTGATCGTGTTCAGCCCGCGCACGCTTTCCGGGAAGCGCGGGCGGTTAGAAAGGCCTGTTTAGAATTCTTCCCAGCTTTCAGCCGCCGTGCCATTTGCCCTCGCGGCGCGAGCAACGAGGTGCAAATTCGGCGAACCGGCGGATTTTGCTGCGTGCCGTCTTGCGCCGACATTTCCACCAGGTAGTTGAAATTGCGTGAGCAGTGTCCGGAGCGCATCAGCTTCTGCCGCAAGATTATGACTGGCTGCCGTGCTTTCCTCTACCATAGCGGCATTCTGTTGTGTCGCCTGATCCATCGAGTTGACTGCCTGATTGATCTCATTGATGCCCGTTGCCTGTTCTTTCGAGCCTTCGACGATCGCAGCGACATTCGAATTGATGTTGGCCACTTGAACAACGATCTCTTCCAGCGCCTTACCAGTCTGGCCCACCAACTCGACGCCATTTCTCACGAGTTCGCTCGATGTGTTGATCAGTGCCTTGATCTCCTTCGCAGCGCTTGCCGATCGCTGCGCGAGTTCACGCACCTCCTGAGCGACGACAGCAAAGCCCTTACCGGCTTCACCGGCACGCGCAGCCTCGACGCCTGCGTTCAGTGCAAGCAGGTTAGTCTGGAAGGCAATATCATCGATCACTCCGATGATATTGGTAATTTCGCGGGAGGACTGCTCGATCTGGTCCATCGCCGCAACCGCCTTGCGTACGACCGTACCGGAATGTTCGGCGTTGTACTTTGTCTGTGCGACCAGGCGACCGGCCTCATCTGCGCGCTGACTGGAATCGTTGACTGTGGTCGTGATCTCCTCGAGCGCTGCTGCGGTTTCTTCGATCGAAGCAGCCTGTTGTTCTGTGCGCTTAGAGAAGGAGTCGGCCGAAGCGCCGATCTCGCGAGAGTTGTCGGCGATCGCAATGGCGTTCTCGCCGATCGTCTTCAGCGTCTCGGAAAGCTTCTCGACCGTCGCGTTGAAATCGTGACGCAATTGCTCCATCGATGGCACGAAGCCCGTATCGAGTGTCCGCCTCAGATCGCCTTCGGAAAGTTGACGCAGGGCGGCACCAAGAAGGGCAATCGCGCTCATGCGCGGCGTCACGTCGGTGGCGAATTTGACGACCTTGTAGATCCTGCCGTCGGCGTCGGTAATCGGATTGTAGGCGGCTTGTATCCAGATTTCCTTGCCGCCTTTTCCGTAGCGGACGAATTCATTGGCGATGAACTCTCCGTTCGCCAACCGTGGCCAAAATTGCTTGTATTCGTCACTGCGGGCATAAGCGGGGTCGCAGAACATGCTGTGATGCTTGCCGACGATTTCCGACAGCGAATAGCCGAGACCATTGCAGAAATTCTCGTTGGCCGTAAGGATCTCGCCTGTGGGAGTGAACTCGATCACCGCTTGCGAGCGCGAGATGGCTTCGAGTTTGCCGGCATCTTCGACGGCACGTTTTTTGGCCGCGGTAATGTCGGAGGCAAATTTCACCACCTTGAAAGGTTTGCCATGCTTGAAGACGGGATTGTAAGAGGCCTGGATCCAGATTTCGTGGCCGCCCTTCGCAAAGCGTTTATAAGTACCGGCATCATGTTCGCCGCGGCCAAGACGCGCCCAGAAATCCCGATAGGCTGTAGTCGATGTATAGGCGGGTTCGCAGAACATGCTGTGGTGCTTGCCGGCAATTTCGTTCTGACTGTAACCAAGCGCTTTGCAGAAATTCTCATTCGCGGTCAGCACATTTCCGGTCAGGTCGAACTCGATGATTGCCTGCGATTTGGAAATGGCATCAAGAATGTATTTCGAATCGGATGATAGACCCAACATTTCCGTCCCCTCTGATTGGGGAGCGCATGGATGCGCCCAGCCCTTGAAACCGAAGATCAAGCGGGCACGCGCTGGCAGCGCGGAAAAAGCCAGCCGGGCAATGGCTGCAATTTCTCGCATATCAAAAATCGTGTGCGGCTGATGCTTCGCAACCGATAATGAGTGCGGGACGGTAAATATTTTGTATAAAAGCTTATGCTAATAAATAAAAATTCGAGGTAGAAAAATCATACCTTGGGTGGGCCGAATAATAAAAGCCGCCCTTGGGGGGCGGCTTTTTATCCATGTACTCTATTGGGCGTCAGGCAGCCAACTCGTCCGTCTCGTTCTCCTTGAACATTTTTGCGAGGTTCAGGAAGCAGATCATGCCGTTTTCGGAAGCGATGATGCCTTCGCAGAAGGTACGGTCGAAGGAAGCTGTCACTTCGGGAACCGGCTGCACCTGGCTGGAAGGGATCGTCAGGATGTCGGAAACGCGGTCGACCAGCATGCCGATGACCATGTTGTGCACTTCGGCGACGACGATGGCGCTGCGCTCATTGGCGACAGTGCTCTTCATGCCTAGCTTATAGGCGAGGTCGATGATCGGAATGACGGAGCCACGCAGGTTCATGACACCGATGACGTCTGCCGGAGAATGCGGGATCGGTGTCGACGGCGCCCAGCCGCGGATTTCGCGGATGGTCGTGGTCTTCACGCAGAATTCCTGATCGTGCAGGCGGAAGGCAATGATTTCGAGCGTGTCGCCGCTGAAGCTAGTAGAGTTGATCGTGGCCATTAAATTCTTCCCAACTGTCGTAAGCCAGGGCAGAAGCGGATGCGCCACCATTGGCGCTGACGAGCTTTGCCTTCCCGCCGTCATGTAAGTTTCGCATACAGCAAAGCATTATGACGGTTGTTCGTGAGCTTAGCGAAAGAGTGTTGCCCAAATCTAAATTGGGAGACGAGATTGCAAAGGTTTCGGCCTATGGCGAAAACCCCGTGTTTGCCGTACCTCTCTGCATCTTCGACCAACTGCTGTGTAGGCTCACCACTTCTCGGCGTGCCCGGGGGCAGCCGGACGCCGCTCCTGATGCGCCAAGAATTCTTAAGTGAGAGCTTTTTCGATCTGCTCTACGGCCCAATCCACCTGGTCGCGGGTGATGACGAGCGGCGGCGCGAAGCGAATCGTGTGGTCGTGCGTGTCCTTGGCGAGAAGCCCCAGGTCTTTCAGCGCGTAGCAATATTGCCGCGCGCCGCCAGCTTCCGGCTCCAGTTCGACGGCCAGCATCAGGCCGCGACCGCGCACATCCTTGACGATGTTGGAGCGGATAGAGCTTAGGCCTTCAAGGAAATAGTCGCCCATCTTTTCGGCGTTCTCGATCATCCCTTCCTCGACCAGTACTTTCAGCGCCGCGCGGGCGACCGCACATGCAAGCGGATTGCCGCCGAAGGTCGAGCCGTGTTGGCCGGGCTTCAGCACACCGAGCACTTCCGAATTCGAAAGCACTGCGGAGACCGGATAGAAGCCGCCGGAAAGCGCCTTGCCGATGAGCGTAACGTCGGCTTCGATACCCTCGTGCTCCTCGGCAAGCAATCTGCCGGTGCGGCCAAGGCCCGTCTGGATCTCATCGAGGATAAGCGTGACATTGTTTGCGGTGCAGAGTTCGCGCACGCGGGTGAAGTAGCCGGCCGGCGGGATGATGACGCCGGCTTCACCCTGGATCGGCTCGATCAAAACCGCGACTGTATTGGCGTTGATGGCTGCTGCGAGGGCTTCGGCATCACCGAAGGGAACGGTACGGAAACCCGGTGTATAAGGACCGAAGCCCGCCCGAGCATCGGGGTCGGTCGAGAAGCTGATGATACTCAGCGTGCGGCCGTGGAAATTGTTGGCGCAGACAATGATTTCCGCCTGGCCTTCCGGCACGCCCTTTACCTCGTAGCCCCATTTGCGAACTGCCTTGATGGCGGTTTCGACAGCTTCCGCGCCTGAATTCATCGGCAAAATCTTGTGGGAGCCGGTCAATGCCGCGAGCTCCTCATAAAGGTAGGCGAGCTGGTCGTTGCGGAAGGCACGGGAGGTGAGCGTCAGGCGGCCGGCTTGTTCTACCATCGCGGCGAGGATCCTCGGATGGCAGTGGCCCTGATTGACGGCGGAATAGGCCGAGAGGCAATCGAGGTAACGCATGCCGTCCGTATCCCAGACATGAACACCTTCCCCTCGCGTCAGCACCACATCAAGCGGCTTGTAATTATTGGCTCCAAGACGCTGTTCGGTGGCGATGAGGTTTGACGAGGTGTTCATGGCCGGTGCTCCCTTATGCCGCACGTGTAGGACGATCGAAGATGCGGCGGCCGAAGAGGCTTGCCGTCATCTCCACCATGATGCGGGCGCTCTTGCCGCGGTCATCAAGGAAAGGATTGAGTTCAACGAGATCGAGCGAGGAGACGAGGCCGCTGTCGGACAGCATCTCCATGATCAAATGTGCTTCGCGGAAGGTGGCGCCGCCGGGGACGGTAGTGCCGACGCCGGGCGCAAAATCGGGATCGAGGAAATCGACATCGAAGCTGACATGCAGCAGGCCGTTGGCCTTCTCGACCGTTTCCAGGATCTGCCGCATGATTCCTGCAACCCCCTGTTCATCGATCCAACGCATGTCGAAGACGTTGACGCCATGCTTGCGGATTTCCTGCCGCTCCGAAGCATCGACCGAGCGGATTCCAAGCTGAAAGACTTTCTTCGGATCGACCAGCGGCCGGTCCTTTGGCAGAATTTCCGCAAGCTCCGCCAGACCGCAGAAGAAGGCGACCGGCATGCCGTGGATATTGCCCGACGGCGAGGTCTCGGGCGAATTGAAGTCCGAGTGGGCGTCGAGCCAAAGAACGAAAAGCGGCCGGCCTTCTTCGGCTGCATAACGCGCCATGCCGGAGACACTACCCATGGAGAGACTGTGGTCGCCGCCAAGGATCAGCGGGAAACGGCCGGATTTCGCAGCATCGTAGGTGGCTGCTTCGAGCGCGCGGGTATAGGCGCCGACGGTGCGAAGATTGTGCGCCCTGGAATGGTTGGGCAGATCCCTTGCCGGCACGACATTGATGTCTCCTGCATCAATAACGTCATGTCCGAGATCGATCAGCGCCTTGTCGACGCCTGCAATGCGCAATGCTGTCGGTCCCATGCCTGCGCCTCTACGGCCTGAACCTTCCTCAATGGGGACGCCAATGAGGGTGACAGATTGAGATTGTGCTTCCATTCCGAGGGCTCCGTTGTGAGGCCTGTTTGGGCCGATAGTGGAATAAAGTGGCGGCGGCAAATAGATGGAAAAGTGTCAGAAATGGATTATGATCGCACAAATTGACAAAGCTAATTTGACAAAGTGAAACTGTGGACGATCTCGACAATGAGCTTCTGAGTGCACTTCGGCACAATGCACGAATCTCCGTCTCCTCACTTGCGGCGATGACTGGCGCTTCACGGGCAACGGTTGCCGTGCGCATCGACCGGTTGGTCGAAAACGGTACCATCGCCGGCTTCACCATCCGCACCGGTCACGAGACGCGTTCGGCCGGCGTTCGAGCAATCGTCATGATCGAAGTACATGGCAAGCTTGCCGATAAAGTTGCCGCCCAGCTTCGTGGTCTGCCGCAGGTGCGCGCGCTGCACAGCACCAACGGCAAATGGGATTTCATTGCCGAACTCGAAGATCGCGACCTCGCATCCTTCGACGAAACGCTGCGGCGGATACGTCTCATCGACGGCATCAACACGACCGAGACCAACATTCTGTTGAAGACTAGCAAGGCAAGCTTCTAGGCTCAATCTTCCAGGTTGGTTTCAATATTCATGCTCGTAGACGATGCCGGCTTCGCCTGCGCCATTGGCGCCGGCTGCCCCCCGCAGCTTCACGCCACGGCCGACATCGAGATTGATGATGGCCTTGGCGCCGGATGCTTCACCCTGCTGCAGCTCAAAATAGGTTCGTTCGTTGAGATAGCGGCCGACACTGACGCTGGTCCGGCCCTTCGCGTCGGTGCTGATGTCGAGGTCGTCAACACCGAGCTGGTTGCGCAGTCCTTCGAAGAGCGAGGTGGAACGATTGCCGGCGAGCTGGCTGACCGCATCGGCAAGCTGGGCGATCTGCACCGGTGACAGGCGGGACATGGACTGGCCGAAGATGAGCTGCGCCAGCACCTCGTCCTGCGGCAAGGCAGGCGAGGAGGAGAACGTAATGGCAGGATCGGTCGCGAGGCCCGCGACATTTACCGTGAGCGTCGTGCTGCCCGAGGTCGAGGTCGCCTCCATGTCGAGCGCTGGCGTCAGGTCACCGGCAAAGGTGATACGGCTGCGGTCGGAGAAATCGAGACGACGATTGAGGATCGTCAAACGGCCGCGGCGCATGGTGAACGCGCCGACAACTTCGGGCATGGAAGCCGAGCCGTGAATCGTGATGTTACCGCCGACCTCCGCATCGATGCCGCGGCCGCGCACAAAGATCTGCGAGGGTGCATCGAGCTGGATATTCAACATGATGGTCGACGATTTTTCGCGCGGCGGCTCCTGTCTCCCTTTGTTCTTGAGTTGTGCGAGCACGGCAGGCGGCGCGTTGATATGGCGAATATCGATTTCACGAAGTGATGTCGGCAGCCTTTCCGGCACGGTGATCGAGGCCTTGTCGACATGAAGCCTGCCGTCAAGCGTAGGATTGGAGAGCAGCGGCCCTCTCAAGCCGAGGGTGCCATCAACCGTTGCGACAACCAGCGTGCCATCGACGTAGACCGCATGGTCGAGACGGATGGAAAGATCAGCGGGGAAGGTGCCGGTAATGCCCACCGAGCCGCTGGCCGAAATGGAGCCGCCGCTTGCCAGCCGACCGTTCAGCCGGGAAATGACCGCCTGCTGACCATTGAAGGTAATGGTCGCGCCGAGACCCTCGATGGCAAGGTTGCGACGGACGTCGATCAGTTTTGCGCCATCCGTGGTGACCGTGCCGTTGATGACGGGGGCCGCCGTGGTGCCGCTGACCTCAAGGTTCACATTGGCGACACCTTCGGCGACGAGACCCTGCTGGGCGAGCTGCGCGCCGAGAACGGCGAAGGGAAGGCTGCCGTTGAAGCGCATCGACATGGCGCGGCTTCCCGTCATGGCGAGATTGCCTCCACCCTTCAGCGACAATCCGCCGTCGCCGGTAAGGGCAGTGTCGACCGTCAACCGGTCATCTTCCAGTTTTCCGCTCGCCCCGATGGTGAGCGGAGCAAGACCGGCACTTTTCGTGTGGCTCGTTTCGGCATTCTTCCAGTCGACCTTGAAATCGACCGAGGGAAGGGGAAGCGATCCCGAGGCAGTGGCCGTCGCCGTAACGGCGCCTTCGGCACCAAGGTTCGGAACGAAACCATTAGCAACGGCCGCCGGCAGATTGCTGACGTCGGCCTTGGCATTGATGCCCTTGATGGCGGTGCCCTCTATTGCGAGATTGCCCGCAGCCTTCAACGAAACGCCGCCGTTGCCACTGAGATTGGCATCGAAATCCAGCCGGTCTTTGCTGAGCTTGCCGGAGGCGACAAGCGTCAGGCCGGAGAGACCGGCAATTCTGGTTTGTTTGGTTTCGGCGTTTTTCCAGTCGATCTTGAAATCGGCTGATGGAGCAGCGAGTGAACCTGAGGCCGTTGCGGTCGCGGTGATGACGCCTCCGGCTTCGATATCCGGGACAAAACCATTGGTGACGGCAGCCGGCAGGTTGATGATATCGGCCTTCGCATCAACGCTCTGGATGGTGGTGCCGGCCAGCCCGAGATTGCCGGCGGCTTTCAGCGAAACGCCGCCATTGCCATTGAGACTGGCATCGAAATCCAGGCGATTGCTGACATATTTGCCCGACGCGGCAAGTGCCAGGCCGGAAAGGCCGGCGGTCTTGGTCTGGCGTGTTGCTGCCTTCGTCCAGTCGAGCTTGAAATCGATCACCGGATCCGTCGGAGTGCCGGAGGTGACGGCGGTGCCGGAGATCGTGCCTTCAGCGCCGAGGTCGGGTACGAAACCGTTGGCGAGGTTTGCGGGCAGGTCTGCGATATCAGCGTTAACAGCGAGATCCCGAATGGCCGTGCCATCGATCGTCACACCGCCATTTGCCTTCAGCAATGCGCCATTGCCACTGCCAAGATTGGCGTCGAAATCGACTCGGTTGTTTTCATATTTACCCGTGGCCTTGGCGGAGAGATCGGTGAGGCCGTTGCTTTTGGTCTGGCGCGTTGCCGCATTTGCCCAGGCAAGATCGAAGGTGACTGCCGGCGTCGGCAGCGAGCCGGAGGCCG
Source organism: Rhizobium sp. BK650 (assembly GCF_014195325.1). Taxonomy (GTDB): domain Bacteria; phylum Pseudomonadota; class Alphaproteobacteria; order Rhizobiales; family Rhizobiaceae; genus Rhizobium. The sequence goes on from NZ_JACIBK010000008.1 coordinate 210,516, forward strand.
ACGCCTTGCCGGAAATAGTGCCCTCGGCGCCGAGATCGGGGACGAAGCCATTGGCAAGGCCGGCAGGAAGATTGGCAAGATCGGCATCGACTTTGAGATTGCGAACCGTCGTTCCTGCAAGTTCGACATTGCCCGTTGCCCTCAGCGACAAAGCCTTCGGCCCGGTGAGGTCAGCATTGAAATCGAGTTTCTGATCAGCAAAGCGGCCGGTTGCCACGAGATTCAGCCCAATCAGACCGGCCGTTTTGACATGCCGCGTTATGGCATCCTGCCAGATGAGCTTGAAGTCCGCGGCCGGTGCCGCCGGCGTCCCGGAGGCCGAGGCCGTGCCAGAAATTGTGCCGCCAGCGTCGAAATCTTTCACAAAACCATTGGCGATAGTGGCGGGCACATTCGCAAGTTCGGCATCGACCTTGATGTCGCCGATTGTGGTTCCGGCGATCGCGACACTACCGAGTGCCTTCAGCGATACTCCGCCCTTGCCGACGAGTGCCGTATCGAAATCGAGCTTGTTGTCCGCAAACCTCCCGGATGCGTTGAGCGAAAGACCGGTTAATCCAGCGCTCCTTGTCTGGCTTGTTGCAGCATTTTTCCAGTTCAGCTTGAAATCAGCCACAGGGGCAGCGGGCGTGCCCGTCGCCTTGATTGTCCCCGATACCGCGCCTTCGGCGGCAAGATTCGGGACAAGTCCATTGGCGATCTTTGCCGGCAGACTGACGATATCGGCGTTAACATTGAGAGTCGGGCCGTTCGGATCCGCAAGGCCGACGTCACCCGCAGCCTTTAGAGAAAGGCCATCAGCGCCGCTAATGCCGCCATCGAAGTTTAACTTGCTGTCGGCAAAGCTGCCCGTGGTCGTAATGCCAAGAGGCGCGATGCCGGCGCCTTTTGTATGGCTGGTGGCCGCATCCTTCCAGTCGAGCTTGAAATTGACGATGGGGGCGGCTGGCGTCCCTATGACATTGACCGTCCCGGAAATCCTGCCGTCAGCGGCGAGGTTGGGCACGAAGCTATTAGCAAGACTTGCCGGGAGATCGGTAATGACGGCATCAAGCTTGAGTGTTTGACCAGCCGAACCTGTGACCGATACCGAGCCACCGCCGGTCCTTAATGTCAGTCCGCTCAGAGTGGCAACACCGTTGGTAACATTGACCTGGGCGGGTGAAGCCAGTTCGACCGGGACGTTGCGTGGCTTTGCGGTGAAGTGATCGAGGCTGAGATCGATCACGCCGCCTGCCGTTTGCACGTTGCCGGCGGCCTGCAAAGGGTTGCCATCGTATCCGGCATCCAGCTTGAAATCTGTGCGGGTCTGCGCCTGTACGAAATCGACGCCGATGCCGGTGAGCTTGTTAGTCCCGACACTAATCTCTTCGGCACGGACGGTGCCATTAGCTGCAAAGGCCATCAGGTCGCCGACGGTCAGATCCACGGTCGGGTTGACGATATCAAGGCTATCCCTGCGGATACCGCTGCCATTGGCAACGACCTTGAGTGCGATCTTGCCGTCATTGCCGGTAATGTCGATGGAACCCTTGAGGTCGCCTTCCGCCTTCTGCCCGCCGAGAGCTGCAAGCGGGCTGATATCCGGGAAGTCGAAAGTCAGTGTGCCCGCCGGTGTCATGCCGGACGAAAGCTTGAGGTTGCCTTGCAGGCGATTGCCGCCGACATCGGCCGTCAGTGCCGGGACCGAAATCGTTCCGTTTTCAGACTTCACGTCGCCGTTAACGGCGACTGGCTGGCCGTCGATCGTGCCTGTCGCGGCAATTTTGCCCTGCGGCGCGGCAGGATCGGTGGTGCCGGTCAGATCGATATTGAGATCGCCAAGCCTGCGATCGGCCATCTGCAGGCTGGCGGCTTTCACGTTTGCGGTCAGAGCAAGGGCCGGCAGAGTGCCGCTCGCCTTGATGGTATAATCGGCTACGCCGCTGGTGCCTGTCAGCAATCTGCCGATATCGGGAAGCTTGCCGGCGAGATCGGCCGTCAGCACGCCTTCGTTAAGAGCAATATTGCCGGCTGCCTCGATGGCCGGGGATTTGAGTGTAATATTCGAAAGCGTCACCTTTGAAGGAATTGTTCCGGCAACCTGGGTTTCCAGATCGAGCGGTGCATCGAATCTTCCAGCGATGGCCGGCGGCAGAGCAGCGGGCTGGGCGGTAAATTTCGCATTGCCGGTCAGCGTATTGTCAGCCAACCCATAAGAGCCATTGAGATCGGCGCCGATATTGGCGCTTTCGATCGTCGTGCCATTAAAGCCGATGCCGTTTCGCGAAATCTGAAGGGGAGCGACGAGCGTAATCGGTCCTCGAACGGCGCGGTTGAGGTTGGGCTCGGTGAATGTCGCGTCTCCCGCGACGACGCGCAACTGGATATCGCCGGCGCCGTTGGCAAGGTTGAAATTGTCGCTCTTGGCTGTCAGCTTGATGTTGGCGACATCGGCTTGCGGCATCGTGGCGGAATCCAGCGATCCGCTGGCATTGATGCGCACGGCTTGCGCCTGCCCGGTCATCGCCAGATTGAGGCCCGAAATCATGAAGCGCGCTTCGCCGTCCGCTAGCGGCCATCGGAAATCGACCGGACCCGAGGTGCCGAGCACATTGGCATTGAGGCTGTTGTTGCCGGCAGGATCGAGCGTACCGGATGCGGCGATGACGACGCTGCCGGTTGCGAGATTGCCCGTCTGAATATCGATCTTGCCGCGATCATTAAAGGTCGCGGATACATCGATATTCGTCTGGCCCGCAAAGAGCGGCCGGAACGCCATAGGAAGCAGAGAACTGACATCGCCGCCGCCCTTGAGATCGAGATGATGCAGCCCGTCCGGCGTGATCGCGTGTTTGCCTTCCAGCGAGGCCCTTTGTTGGCCGTCGAGCGCAGCCTGCAGCTTGCCGTTCCAGTCCGAAATCGGACCTTCGCCGCTTAGCGCGATGTTGACCGCTGGGCTGCCAGGCAGGCCGAGAAAGCCTGCGAGCAGGCCGCCCTGCGGTTCGGCAAGCTGGGCATTCAGCCGCAAATGACCGTTTGCGGGAACAAAAGCAACATCAGCGGAGAGTTTTGCATCGGGAACCTGATGACGATTGACGTTAACAAGGGCTTCGCCGCCATCGCCATCGGCCTTGAGCCTGCCTGTCGCTGCAAGCGAGAAGGCGCGGCCCGTCAGCGGTGCCTGGAGAGAAATATCAGGCAAAGCGATATGTTCGACATCGATCTTCAACGGCAGGCGGAACCCGCCAGTGCTGGCGGCCTCCGGCGTTGCCGGCCTGGAAGGCAGGGTTCGCACCGGTCTGCGGCGCACATCGATGGAGGCGACTGAGACTTGATTGGCGTGAAAGGTGCCGGTCAGTAGCGCCAGGGGATTCCAGTCGATGGCAATGCCACGGATTTCCGCAAATGTGCCGCGCGTGTCTGATAGCGTGATTTCGGCTGCGCGCAGCCCGCCGGTCAACAGGCCCTTGGGTTCGCGGACCGATATTGTCATATCGCGGTTGGAAAGAGCGGAAGCGACGTTTTCGGTGACGATGCGAGCCCCGAAGGAGGTGAAGCCGAAGATAGCGAGTGCAATAACGGCAAGAATGATCACTGCGCCAAGGCCGTAGGCGATGAGCCGTACCATCCAGTTCACGATTTTCGCCAACATTTGCATAGAGCGGACACTATCCCGTTTTCATGACAGCTCACAGCTCAGAAACACTGTGAAACCGGCATTTGCAAACCACTAGAACGATTGGCCTATGCCGGCATAAATTCCATAATCCGTCCCACCATCGTACTTGTTCAGCGGTACGGCAAAATCAAGCCGAAGGGGCCCGAAAGGCGTTGCATAACGGATACCGGCGCCCGCGCCGGCCCTGATATCGGAAAAATCGGGCGCAACGCTATCCGAGACGGTGCCCACATCGATGAAGGGTACGACGCCGATCGTGTCGGTGATCTTGATGCGCGCTTCAAAAGAGCCGGTCACGTAGGAGCGGCCGCCGGTCGCGTCACCGTCTTCATTATAAGGCGAGATTTCCTGATAGCCGTAACCGCGCACCGAACCGCCGCCGCCGGCAAAGAAACGCTGGGTGGCCGGAATATCTTCGATACCGCCGCCACCGATCAGCGTGCCGGCTGCAAGCTTTCCGGCCAAGACGACACCGTCCTCGGCGCCGAGGCCGAGATAGCCTGATATCGACCCCTCGAAAGCGGAATAGATCGTGCCGTTGAAGAATTCGTAGCCCGGCTTTGCTGAAAGCGTGGCACGGTAGCCGCTGGTTGGATTGAATTTATCGTCGCGGGCGTCGCGATCGTACGTGATCGGCAACCTAAAAGTCAGATAGTTGTTGTTGCCGAAGGCGTCGTCGTCATTCTCGAAGCTTAGCTCGCCGGCTGCAGAGATCGTGTCCCGATCCGTCAGTTCGTAGGAGAGGCCGAGCGAGGCGGTCACGAGCTTAGCGTTGTAGGCATCGGGATTTTCCGTCTTGGCAACGATGCCGGCCTTCAGAGTGGCGGATGGATGGATGAAGCCCGGTTTCGTAAAGAGGATGCCGGCGGAGTAATCGAGATTACCGAGATCGGATGCTTCGCCGAGGCGCGAGACGGCGCCTTCGATGCGCAGCGATTCGGCCTCGCCAAACAGGTTGCGATGGCCCCAGTAGCCGTTGATGCCGAAGCCGTCGATCGTTGAATATTGCGCGCCGATGCCGAGATAGCGCCGCTTGCCTTCGGAAACCTCGATGGTCATGGGCAAGGTGCCGTCGGCGGCGAGTGCGTCGCCCTCGTGGATCGTCACACTTGAGAAGACTCCAAGCGCACGCAGGCGCTCGCCTGCTTTCCTCAGGGCTTCGGGCGAATAGGCTTGGCCCTTCTGGAGGCGCGAATAGCGCTGGATGAATGTCGGCTTGACTCTTTCCTCGCCAGTGACGCCGACGTCGCCGATCGGAGCAACCGGTCCGCCTTCTGCAGCGAGAACGATATCGACGGTATTCCTACGGTGGTCGGCCACCACGCGGCGCTCGGTCAGCTTGGCAAAAGGCCTGCCCTCGCTCTTCAACTGGTCGACGATCTTATCGCCTGCCTTAATGATGGCGAGCGAACCTGCCTGTTCTCCTGGGGCGAGATCGTAGTCGGCCGGATTGCGGTGAGCGGCATCGCCGCCGAACTGAACCTCATTGACGGTGAAGACCGGGCCGGGCGCGATGTCCACCTTGACCGGGATCGGCCTGGAGCGATCGAAGGTTGGATTTGGCGGCAGGTCGTTGATGTTGCGACCGTCGATGATGACGGTTACCACGCCGCCATAGCGGGCCTTTTCGTAGAGCGTCGCAATCAGCCTGTCGCGGTCGTCGCGGGCTTTGACGACGACACCCAGATCGCCTGAAACTGGGCGACCCTTGTCGCCTACGAGGCGAGAGCTGTTCTCCAGCGCCTTCTTGAGGTCGCTGTCGGCTGTTTCGACCTTGAGGTCGACGTCATAGTGCACCGGGTCGGGCACCTGCAGGTTCTCGTCCTCGTCCTTGCCGAATATGGTAATGCCGAAAAGTTTGAATGCGTAAGCGTTCGCCACGAGGACTGGTGAAAATGCCGTCGCCGCTGCGACCACCACCATGGCGCCTGCTCGATACGCGATACCAGTTCTCGGGCCCGTCCCTCTAATCCGCATCCGCCGCTTTTTGGTTACATTAATATGAAGCTCTGCGTTCCCCAGCCAACTGGAAGCTTAGCGACAAAATCGCGCCACGTGTACCAATTTAAATTGACGGCGCACTAATTTAGTACAAAAAATCCCGGACGAGGGATCCGGGATTTCCATTTTTCCCTAGCTGATCGCAGATCTCAGCGGCAATCGTCGATGTAGCGGCGACCATAGCGGTCCCGGTAGTAGCACTGGCCCGGCTGCTCTGCGACCCTACCGATAAGCGCGCCCGAAACACCGCCGATCGCTGCACCGACTGCCGCGCCACGCACATCGCCAGTGACGACACCGCCGATGACGGCACCCGACGCCGCGCCGATACCAGCGCCCTGCTGTGTAGGAGTACAGCTTGCCATCGAAAGGCCGATCAATGCGAATACGAGAACTCTTTTCATCTCTTCTCTCCGAGGTTTTTGGCGCCCAGGGGCGAACGTCGTCACTAATCTGTTTTTCTCAGGCTAGCCCGGAAACTATGTCGCAATAAGGGCTTGTCCACCATCATCGAACCTTTTTCCGTAAGGCGAGGGTTCCTTTCCACGATTAAAAGCGGGGCTTCGGAAAAGCTTTCCTGGAATTGACGTCGATCAATTTCTCTGACCGCGGCTGGCATATTTTTTATCTGGAATCATTCAAAAATCTGCGCCTTTTGCCGCAGTTGATGGTAAAGCAGGGACCAAGGGTTGACGTGCGGTTGCGGTCTCAGCAAGAAACAGCCGTACGAACTGGAGCATATGATGGATTTCGAAGCTTTTTTCAAAAGCGAGCTGGACGGGCTTCATAGTGAAGGCCGCTACCGCGTTTTTGCTGATCTGGAGCGCCATCGCGGCGACTTCCCGCGTGCGACCCGGCACACGGCGAATGGCGAACAGGAAGTGACCGTCTGGTGCTCCAATGACTATCTCGGCATGGGCCAGCACCCCAAGGTGATCGAGGCGATGAAAGAAGCCATCGATCACTGTGGCGCGGGTGCGGGAGGCACCCGCAATATCTCTGGCACCAACCACTACCACGTCCTGCTTGAGCAGGAACTTGCAGATCTGCACGGGAAGGAAGCTGCGCTGACCTTCACGTCAGGTTACGTATCCAACTGGGCGGCGCTCGGCACGCTCGGCGCCAAGATCCCAGGCCTCGTCATTTTTTCGGATGCTTTCAACCATGCCTCGATGATCGAGGGCATCCGCTACGCCAAGTGCGAGAAGGTCATCTGGAAGCATAATGACGTGACCGATCTTGAGGCCAAGCTGGCCGCTGCCGATCCCAAGGCGCCGAAGCTCATTGCTTTCGAATCCGTCTATTCGATGGATGGCGATATCGCTCCGATTAAGGAAATCTGCGATCTCGCCGATAAGTATGGCGCGATGACCTATCTCGACGAAGTTCATGCCGTCGGTATGTACGGTCCGCGCGGCGGCGGCATCGCCGAGCGCGAGGGCCTGATGAATCGTGTCACCGTCATCGAAGGCACGCTTGCCAAGGGTTTTGGGGTCATGGGCGGCTACATCGCTGCATCTGCGGCGCTCTGCGATTTCATCCGCTCTTTTGCATCGGGGTTCATCTTCACGACTTCGCTGCCGCCGGCCCTCGCTGCCGGCTCGATTGCTTCTATCCGTCATCTGAAGGCGAGCCCGTTCGAGCGAGCCCGCCATCAAGATCGCGTACGGAAGCTGCGCATGCTGCTTGACCAGCAGGGTATCCCGCATATGCCGAACCCGAGCCATATCGTGCCGGTCATGGTCGGCGATGCCGCCAAGTGCAAGTGGATCTCGGATCTGCTGCTCGACAATTTCGGCGTCTATGTGCAGCCGATCAACTATCCGACGGTGCCGAAGAAGACCGAGCGCCTGCGCATCACGCCCACACCGCTGCATTCGGATGCCGACATCGAACATCTGGTCGGTGCTTTGCATTCGCTCTGGTCGCGCTGCGCGCTCGCCCGCCACGTCGCTTGACGTCACGGAGCCTGCCTCCTCAGGGAAATTTTCTTATCGGATGAGCCCGGCAGCCCGCTGCCGGGCTTCCTTGTCTGCGGCGAACACGTCGTCCATCGTTGCTGCCGCCGGCAGATCGATGAGATCGTCCATCACTTTTTCAGTGATCTCGGCCATGGCGAGGAAGGGTAGGCGGCCCTCGATGAAAGCTTCGAGCGCCACTTCCTTGGCGCCGTTCAGCACCGCTCCCTGGACGCCGCCACGCGTCATTGCCAGCCGGGCAAGCCGCAAGGCAGGGAATCGTTTTTCATCCGGAGCTTCGAAGTCCAGCCGCGCGAGCTTTGCAAAATCCAGCCGCTCGATCGGCAGGTTTGCCCGGCGGGGGTGGGAAAGGGCGTAGCCGATTGCAGTGCGCATATCCGGCGCACCAAGCTGCGCCAGCACCGAACCATCCGTATAGCCGACCATGGAGTGGATGACCGATTGCGGATGGACGATCACCTCCACCTGCTCGGGGCGCAGGCCGAAAAGGTGCTTCGCCTCGATCATCTCCAATGCCTTGTTGAACAGCGAAGCACTGTCGATGGAAATTTTCAAGCCCATCGACCACTTCGGATGGGCGCGTGCGGTCTCCACCGTCACGTTGGCCATCTCCTCCAGCGAGGATGTACGGAAGGGACCGCCTGATGCCGTCAGGATGATGCGCTCGACGGCATGGCGCTGGTTTTCCTCCAGTACCTGGAAGATCGCATTGTGTTCACTGTCGACGGGCAACAGCTTACCGCCGCCGTTTTTCACCGAATCAATAAAAAGATCGCCTGCCGAAACGAGACATTCCTTGTTGGCGAGCGCAATATCGGCGCCGCGGCGTGCTGCGGCGAGGGTAGGAGCAAGGCCGGCCGTGCCGACGATGGCTGCCATCACCCAATCCGCCTCGCGATCTGCCGCCTCCATCAGGCCGGATTTGCCGGCGGCGACCGCGATGCCGCTGCCTGAAAGCTCGCTTTTCAGCGTTTCGTAGTACTGGTCATTGGCGATGACCGCGAGCCGCGCGCCTGATGATTTCGCCTGTTGCGCCAGCAATTCCACATTATCGTTGCCGGTCAGGACGGAAATTTCGAAATTGTCCCGGCCGCCCAGATGATCGACGACATTGAGCGTATTTTGGCCGATCGAGCCCGTCGAACCGAAGATACTGAGGCGCCGCGGCGCGTTTTTGCTCGTCATCATCGTCGATTTCGTAAGAACTTGCATATTGGGCATCGGCTCTACAGGGGATCGCGGAAGGCAGCAAGTGTGCGGTGCAGCAAATTTCAACTCCGCAGGGGTTTACATAGGCCCGCCATGATGTGATCCTGATACCGGTCCTCATGGGGACGATTATTTGCTGCGGCCGGTTACGGTCAAAGAGGCAAATCCGCTGGGCACAGATGTGTTCGACGAGCAACCGGCAATTTATGCCACTGGCCGCGGGCCAAACAAAATCGAAGACTGAACCGGGATTGCGTGTCTGCGCCGTCCTTCATTGCGTTCGACGCGAGCGCTCCACGTCCGCTTTGCGCCTATGAGTGCGCGATCGGCGTGCTAGTTCAAAACGATGCGATATTATGACGAAAATAAAGATTGCATGCTTTGTTTTTGCCGTTCTTCCGCTGGCCAATCCGGTATCTGCGGATGATCTAGTGATCTGGTCGCCGGTGAAGGTGTCCACTCGTTCCTACAAAACAACGGTCGGGTTCCGCCTGCCGATGGAATGGGAGACGAGCGCCGGCGCAGACCTGGCACTTGCCTCCGACAAGAGCGGCGCACCGCTGCCGGATTCCGGCCAGGCGATGCTTTGGGGCAAGCTGCAGAAGGTGAGCGTTACGCCGGCGAGCCGAGCGCAGCAGGATGTGACGCTGCAAGTCGATACTTTGCGCGGCAGCGGCGCGCTTATGCTCAGCCGCTCGCGAAGCTGGATACTCTCTGACACACTTGACATGCAGACGACACGCGCGGTGAGCCTCGGTTACAACGCCGTAGATGCGCGGCAGGCGACGGTGTCAGCTTCGCAGGCGGTCAAGCTGATTTATCCGTGGACCGGCACATCGATTTCCGCGGGCAGCAGCATCGGTAATGTTAATGGCGACTTTTCCAGCACCGTTGCCGTCAGTCAGGATATCCTGCCCAATCTCGGCCTGAGCGCGTCCGTGTCCGATCCGCTTTCAACGGGGCGGACGGGAAATGTCAATTTGAACTATCAGCTTCGCTGGTAGGCGAAACCAATGCTTGGTCAGCGGCGTTTCTTTTCCAGCATCAAGGAGGACGGAACGATGGTGTTCAAGGAACCTACATTTCACGGCCATCAGCCCGAAGCCGAGGCTGAATATACCAATCGCGCGACGCTGGAAGCCGCAGTTGCCAATGCGCTTGCCATCGCTGGCGGCATCGATGCAGCCGATGTCGAGGTCACGGCGGAAGGCGATGAGATCGTTCTGAGCGGCAGTGTCGGTACTGTCGATGAAATCGAGCGGGCAACTGTCGTCGCAAGAGCAGTCGAAGGCGTTCACACAGTGCGAAACCGTATCTTGCTTGCGGACTCAGCCGTTAACGTTCGGCATTAACATCACTCAGCTGATCAGCCGAAACGCGCGGTCAGGAAATCGGCAGGGGCCCTTTGGCCGACAAGCCGATCGCTCTTCGGCGTCGTGACAGAGCCTTGGGGTTGGTAGCTGATGGCCAGCAGTAGACCCCAGGCGATTGCGCAGCCAATTGCAAGTAGGGTTATTCGAATACGCATGTCGGATACTCCTGTTTTGCCGGTAAACGTGGCAAGACTTTCGAAGTTCCTCGTGCTTCAGGACAGCTCCGTAAAGCTGGGCCTCCAGCCAGATATTCGTATCTCAGCGGCAGAGGTCTTCGTGATCTGCATATGGCTGTGGCTATGCAGAAGTATGTCCGCATGATGCGGTCCTGCGAAGCGCGGCGGAAAGTGAATATTGGGGCGCTGCTCGGAACTGACGTTATCGGTGAAGAGAATGGTGATCCCGACGCGATTCGAACGCGTGACCCTCAGATTAGGAATCTGATGCTCTATCCTGCTGAGCTACGGGACCACTTGGATGCCATGCATACAAAAGGCTTGGCGTGAAGCCAAGCCTTTTTCAGTGTGTCTGATGTCGTTTCGTTTCAGACGCCGAGGCGTTGCTCCGCGAGCCGTACCCAATAAGAAATGCCGTGAGCGATCGCTTCGTCGTTGAAGTCGTAGGCCGGGTTGTGCAGGCCGGCGGTGTCGCCGTTGCCGATGAAGATGAAGGCGCCGGGGCGGGCGTTCAGCATGTAAGAGAAATCCTCGCCGCCCATCATTGGATCGATCTCGGGATTGACGTTGGCTCCACCGGCAACATCGCCGGCGATGGCAACGGCGTATTCCGTCTCGTCCGCATGATTGAAGGTGACGGGATAGTTGCGGTGGAAATTGATATCGGCTTCCGCACCATGGGCGGCGCAGATTCCTTCCACGACGTCGCGAAGGCGCGCCTCAGCCTGGGCGCGCACCTCATCATCCAGCGTGCGGATCGTGCCAGCGAAGGTCGCGTCATTGGGAATGACGTTATGGGCAAAGCCGGCATTGAATTTGGTGACGGAAACCACAACCGAGCGCAGCGGATCGACATTGCGCGAGGCGATCATCTGCAGGTTCGTGACGATCTGCGCGCCGATCGCGATCGGGTCGATCGTGCGGTGCGGTTGTGCCGCATGGCCACCGCGGCCCTTGATGGTAACCGTGAACTCGTCGGTTGCGGCCATAATTGGGCCTTTGCGGGTGGCGAACTGCCCAACGGGCAGGCCCGGCAGATTGTGCATGCCGTAGACTTCTTCGATCCCGAAGCGCTCCATCATGCCGTCCTTGACCATCAGGTTGCCGCCGCCGCCGCCTTCTTCGGCCGGCTGGAAGATTACGGCGACATTGCCGTTGAAGTTGCGGGTTTCCGCCAGATATTTTGCGGCGCCGAGCAGCATGGCGGTGTGGCCATCATGACCGCAGGCGTGCATTTTGCCAGGTATTTTCGATGCCCAAGGTTTGCCCGTGATTTCGGTGAGCGGCAGAGCGTCCATATCGGCGCGTAGGCCGACCGTGCGGCTGCCTTCACCCTTACCCTTGATGAGGCCGACGACGCCGGTGCGGCCGATGCCGGTGACAATTTCGTCGACGCCGAATTCTTTGAGCTTTTCGGCAACGAAGGCAGCCGTATTTTCGACCGCGAAGAGAAGCTCCGGCCGGGCATGGATGTGGCGGCGCCACTCTGCAACTTCATCCTGAAGTTCGGCGGCTCTATTCAGAATCGGCATTCTTGGCTTCCTGTGAATGAAATGCGTTGGGCCTGTCTGAAAGCATCACAAGGGCGTGATGCCCCGGAAATAACTTAGTCAATGACCTTTGCCATGTCATAGCCATATAAGGTAAATAGGGGAAGGTTTCGAGATATTCCCTGAAGGACGAGCACTTGTCGACGCGCCACGATCGTTTGTTCGCCGCTTTGCGGCCCTTTTCTTTTGCAGCGACAGCAATGGCGGTTCTTGTCTCGTCCGTTACACTTGCTCACGCCAATCCGCATATACTCGTTGACGTACAGACGGGCCGGGTGCTCGAGCATGAGGAAGCCTTTCGTAAATGGTATCCGGCTTCGCTGACCAAGCTGATGACTGTATATACCGTGTTCGATGCGATCCGCTCCGGCCAGATCAGCCTCGATACGCCTATCGTGATGAGCAAGCGGGCGGCGGCCGAACCCCCGGCGAAGATGGGCTTCAAGCCGGGCCAGAAATTCACGCTCGACAGTGCGCTCAAGATCCTAATGGTGAAGTCCGCCAATGATATTGCGGTTGCCGTTGCCGAGGCAGTTGGAGGCACGCAGGAAGGCTTTGTCGTGCGTATGAACGCCGAGGCGGCGAAGCTTGGCATGACGGATTCGCATTTCATCAATCCGAACGGCCTGCCCGGCAAGGGCCAATACACGACGGCGCGTGACCTTGCGATCCTGACGGTCGCTCTGCGTCGTGATTTTCCGCAATATGCCGGCTATTTCGCGCTGGAAGGTTTTACGAACGGCAAGCAGAACGTCCCGAATATCAATATGCTGATCGGTCGCTTTGCAGGCGCTGATGGCATGAAAACCGGCTTCATCTGCGCTTCCGGTTTCAACCAGATCGGTTCAGCGACCCGCAGCGGCCGCACACTTGTCTCCGTCGTCCTCGGTACCGACAGCCTTGCCGCCCGCGCTGACGCCACCGCCAACCTTCTGCAGAAAGGTTTTACGACACAATTTGCGGCAAATGATACGCTCGGCTCGCTGAAGCCTTACGGCCCAGGTCAGGACCAGGTGAGCGACATAACGGCCGATATCTGCAGCGCTAAAGGTGCCAAGGTGCGCAGCGAAACGCGCGACGAGGTTGGCCGCATGAAAGTTCAGTCTCCCTATATCCACGAGATGGATCACGAGCCGCAATTCGTGTTCGCCGGCCTCATTCCGGGTCAGGATCCGCAGCCAGTCGCTCAGAATGACAAGTCCGACAAGTCGGCCAAGGGCGATGCTGTTGAAGCGCTCGCAAATGTGCCGGTACCGCTTCCGCGGCCGGCATCCTTCTAAGGAAAAATCATGAGCACGCTTAGCGACAAGATTCCGGTCACCATCCTGACCGGCTTTCTCGGTGCCGGTAAATCGACGCTTCTGAACCGCATCCTGAAAGATCCTGACATGAAGGATGCGGCCGTGATCATCAACGAATTCGGCGATGTCGGCATCGATCATCTATTGGTTGAAAGTTCCGGTGATTCCATCATCGAACTCTCCGATGGCTGCCTCTGCTGCACCGTGCGCGGAGAACTGGTCGATACGCTGGCCAACCTGATGGATGCGGTACAGACGGGACGCGTGAAGCCGGTCAGGCGCGTAGTCATCGAAACGACCGGTCTTGCCGATCCGGCGCCCGTCATGCAGGCGATCATGGGCAATCCGGTCATTGCCCAAAATTTTGAGCTTGATGGCGTCGTCACTGTCGTCGATGCCGTCAATGGCCTGCAGACGCTCGACAATCATGAGGAAGCACGCAAGCAGGCAGCGGTTGCTGATCGTTTGATCGTTTCAAAGCAGAGCATAACAAGCGACACGGGGGCGCTGACGACACGTCTGCGTGACCTTAATCCGCGCGCGCCTCTCGTGGATGCGGATAGCGAAGAGGCGGGCTCGGCGCGTATTTTCGTCAACGGGCTTTATGACCCGGGCACGAAGATCGCCGATGTCAGCCGCTGGCTGCATAATGAGGATGAGCACGAGGCGCATCATCATGACCATGATCACGGGCACCATCATCATGGCCATGATCATCAGGATCCGCACGACGTCAATCGTCACGATGCCTCGATCCGCTCCTTCTCGATCATCGAGGATAAGGCGATCGATCCGATGGCGCTTGAAATGTTCATCGATCTCCTGCGCTCGGCACATGGCGAAAAGCTTTTGCGCATGAAGGCGATCGTCGCCACATCAGACCGGCCCGAGCGACCGCTGGTCCTGCACGGCGTCCAGAGCATTTTCCACCCGCCAGTGCGGCTTGCTGCCTGGCCGGATCCCGAGGACCGGCGCACGCGCATGGTGCTGATCACCAAGGATCTGCCGGAGGCTTTCGTGAAGGATCTCTTCGATGCCTTCCTCGGCAAACCACGAATCGATACGCCTGATCGGGCAGCCCTCAGCGACAATCCGCTCGCCATTCCAGGCATACGGATCTGACCCCAGTGCCGTGCGTCCGTTCGGACGCAGAAGACTCTACCCCTTGCGGATCAGAAAACGGTGGCCGCGTTCGGTCTTTTCCGTGCTGACCAGTTCGTGGCCATCTTCATTGCAGAAATGCGGGATATCGATGATGGCGAGCGGATCGGTCGTATCGACGAGGATCAGCGCGCCGCTCGGCATGGCTATCAGCTTCTTACGCGTCCTGATGACGGGTAGCGGGCATTTCAGTCCCCGCAGATCGTAGAGAACGGCATCCAAGCCGATCAGTTCCTGGCCCAGAACTTCCAGAACGGCTTCTTGGTGGCGTCAGCAGTTTCCTGTGGGGCGGGCTCGGGCGCGGCATAGGCAAGAGGGTTCTGCATCGGGACCGGAATATTTGCCGGCAACGCTGCGGCAACGGCAGTCACTTGAGCCTGCGTCGCAGGCGTTGCGCCATTTGCAGTCTTTGCGGCAACGCTTTGGGCGGACTGCTTTGCCATCATGTCTTCGAGTTCGGCGACCTTGACCATCCGCCCGGCTTCGAGCGAAGTGCCTGTCGGGGCATAGGCGAGTTCACGGCCCTTGCGGAGCTTGGCGACGACGGCCTTGCGCTCGGCTTCCGTCGGATCGTACCAGGCAAGGCCATCGTACTTCTTCAGCGCCGTCTGGTAATCGGCATCATAGGTCTTGCCGTAGGCGGCAAGCGCTGCCGTCAACGCCGGCGGAGTCGACATGGCCGGGCACTTGCCAGCCGGATTGAAGCTGCCGCCATCGCTGACCTGCTGGTTGAAGACATACTTCTTCTCACACACATTCACTTCCGGCGGGCGTTTGGTGACTTCGAAATTGTCGTAGCCAACCTTCAGCATCTTCCAGAAATCATAGTTCGGGTCGAGGCGGTGCTTGACCATGTTCTCGGCCGTCATGCGAAAGGGGAAGGCTTGAAGCTGTACCGTTTCCTGGCCGCCCTTGAACGCGTCGCGCGCGAAGGCATAGATTTCCAGGACCTGCTGATCGGTCATGGAATAGCAACCCGATGACGAGCAGGCGCCGTGAATCATCAGGTCGCTGCCCGTGCGACCGTTGACGGCATCATACCGGTTCGGAAAACCGGTGTTGATCGCCAGATAATATTTGGAATTCGGGTTCAGGTTGGCGCGGCTCAGGTTGTAGAAACCTTCCGGCGCCTGCCGGTCCCCGGTCTTGACCTTAGGGCCGAGCTTGCCGGACCAAGCGCAGATCTTGTAGCCGGCGATTTTTTCAAACCGGTTGTCCGTTTTCGCTTTCCAGACTTCCAGCGCACCTTCTTCCTTAAAGATGCGGATCATGATCGGCGAGTTGCGGTCCATGCCTTTGGCCGACATGTCGGCAAGGATATGGGCGGGAAGCGGCTGCTCCACCTTGTTCTTGACGGTCGAAAGGTCGACGCCTTGAGCCGATTCCAATGCGTCATTGCAGCCGGTCAGCGCCAGCGCCATGAGCGAAACATAGGCAAAATGACGTATGCGCATTCAATCAGCCCATCAACAATGCGACCCAACCCGCTTACGGAACCGGGCATAGCGCGGAATCATAGGCGGCTTATACTTGATAAATCCTTACCAGCCTATGACTTGCGCGGACGTGTCCTGCAAGCGCAATGTTACAGATAACAATATTGTGGCCAAGATTTGGCCTCAATCGGGTGAGCCGACCTGTGGATTTTATAGATTACGGCCCATGGCGAGGAACTTCTGGCGACGATCGTTGCGCAACTGCTCGCCAGAGCGCGAGGCCATTTCCGCAAGCGCATTGGCGATGACGTCGCCCGTTGCGGCGATGACGCTGTCGGGATCGCGATGCGCGCCGCCGAGTGGTTCGGGGATGATGCCGTCGATGACGCCGAGCCCTTTCAGGTCTTCAGCAGTAATTTTCATGTTGGTCGCGGCTTCCTTGGCGCGGGTGGAATCGCGCCAGAGGATCGAGGCGGCACCTTCCGGCGAGATAACGCTATAGATCGAATGCTCGAGCATGTAGACGCGGTTGCCGGTGGCAATCGCAATGGCACCACCGGAGCCGCCTTCGCCGATGACGATCGAGATCAACGGCACCTTAACGCCAAGGCACATTTCCGTCGAACGGGCGATGGCTTCGGCCTGACCGCGCTCTTCGGCGCCCACGCCCGGATAAGCACCTGCGGTATCGACGAGAGTGATGACAGGAAGCTGAAAGCGGTCCGCCATTTCGAGAATGCGGATCGCCTTGCGATAGCCTTCCGGACGCGCGCTGCCGAAATTGTGTTTCAGGCGGCTCTTCGTGTCGTTGCCCTTTTCCTGACCGATGACGGCGACCGGCTGGCCGCGGAAGCGGGCAAGGCCAGCCTGGATGGCGGCATCCTCGGAAAACTTGCGATCGCCGGCAAGGGGCGTGAATTCCTGGAAGAGCGTCTTTGAGTAGTCAACAAAATGCGGACGCTGCGGATGGCGCGCGACCTGCGTCTTCTGCCAGGCGTTCAGTTTGGAATAGATCTCGACGATCGCCTCGCGGACCCGAACTTCGAGCCTGCCGACTTCGTCGGAGGTGTCGATGCTTTCGTCTTCCGTCGCCAGCTTCTTAAGCTCGATGATCTTACCTTCGAGGTCCGAGATCGGCTTTTCGAAGTCGAGATAGTTGTGCATGAGGTGCGTTTCCGTTCCTTGTGCCCGGGACAGTTTCCTGGTTCTGTCCCTTGTCGCCGGTCCTATTCGTGCTTTTTCGCCTGTTTTGCAAGGGGGTGGTGCGTATGGACGAGCTGCTGGAGCCGTTCTTCCAGCACATGTGTGTAGATCTGTGTAGTCGAAATGTCTGAATGGCCGAGGAGTTCCTGTACCACGCGCAGGTCCGCACCATTAGCCAAAAGGTGGCTCGCGAAGGCGTGACGCATGACGTGGGGCGAAATCATTGACGGTATGAGGCCGGCGCGGATTGCCAGATTCTTGAGATCGCGGGCAAAGACCTGGCGAGGCAGGTAACCTTCCTTCGAGGCAGCCGGAAAAAGCCAGGGACTGTCCTGAGGTTCTTTTGACGCCGCGTTTTCCGCGGCCAGCCTGCGGCCATAGGATCTTAGCGCAGCGATCGCCGATTGGGAAAGCGGCACCAAGCGCTCCTTGTTGCCCTTGCCGCGGATTATCAGGAAGCGGCCCTCCTGATCGAGAACGCGGGAGGACAGCGAGACCAGTTCGCTCACGCGCATGCCGGTTGCATAGAGCAGTTCTAGCAGTGCCAGCATGCGCAGACGGTGAAGCTGGCCGGGCGCGGGGTCGGACGCTTCCGTCTCCGCCTGGGCGAGCAGCTTCGTCACGTCCTCGACACCCATTGTCTTCGGAAGCGACCGGCCTTTCTTCGGTGCGTCGAGAACGCCGGTCGGATCATCGGTGCGCAGACCCTCTGCGTAGAGAAACTTGTAGAACTGGCGCATGGCAGCGAGCCGGCGGGCCTGCGAAGAAGGCTTGAAGCCTTGCGCGGAGAGCGAGGCCAGGTAGGCGCCAAGGTCCCCCGACGCTGCCTCCGTAAGACGGATGCTGCGGCCGTGCAAAAAAGACTGCAAATCGTCCAGATCGCGCTGGTAGGATAGCAGTGTATTGACCGCTGCGCCGCGCTCGGCGCTCATCATTTCGAGAAATGATTCCACGTGGACGCGGCCTAGATCCTTCATCGCGTCACTTCTTCGTTGTGTTGATCGTGCCGGTCGAAGGCGGATTCATGCGCTCGGAGGGAATGCGGATGGTCACGTCGCGTTCCTGTGGCTCAACGAAGGTAACAAGCGCCCACATCGCTCCATAGATCAGTCCGGCGATGATCGCCAGGACGGACAGGAAACGGATCAGGGTCGGCATTCCGGTACTCCTTAGAACTCTGCTCCTGTTATAGGAAGCGTGTTTGCAAGTGCAAGAAGCGGTATTGGTGCGATGATTCCCTTGCCCGCGACTTGACGCTACAGCCGCATTTGTCGATACCGTTTGCAAACAAAGTGTGAATGGACCGATGAGTGAACCCCCAGTTTTCGTTGCAGACAGCCTGAGAGACAGAGCTCGCGCCGCGCTCGGTTCACGCAACCTCATCCTGGTTGGTCTTATGGGGGCCGGAAAATCCTCGGTCGGCCGCCTCGTTGCGCACCAGCTCGGCATTCCCTTCATTGACAGCGATATCGAGATCGAGCGTGTTTCGCGCATGACGATCACGGAGCTTTTCGCGGCCTATGGAGAAGAAGAGTTCCGAGCGCTCGAAGCGCGGGTGATGAAGCGCCTGCTGAAGGGCGGCCCGCGGGTGGTCTCTACGGGCGGCGGGGCCTTCATCAACGCTCGCACGCGCAGGCATATCAAGAAGGGCGGCCTCTCGGTCTGGCTGAAGGCCGATCTCGACGTACTCTGGGACCGGGTCAACAAGCGCGATACACGTCCGCTGCTGAAGACCGAAAACCCGAAGCAAACTCTCGAAAACTTGATGAATGCGCGATACCCCGTTTATGCCGAGGCCGATCTCACGGTGCTTTCGCGCGACGTGCGCAAGGAAGTCATGGCCGATGAAGTGCTGAGAGCCGTTGTCGAGGCCCAGAAAGAAAGTGCAGTATCATGAACGCAATGACGCCTGCTTCCACCGCCCGCAAAGTACATGTACCGCTTGGCGAGCGGGCCTATGACATTTTGATCGGGCCGGGACTGATTGCCAGCGCAGGTGGCGAGATTGCCTCACGCCTGAAAGGCCGAAAGGCAGCCATCATAACGGACGAAAATGTGGCACCGCGTTATCTGGACGCTTTGAAGGCGAGCCTTGATGCTGCCGGTATCGTCTCGGCTGATGTCGTGCTGCCGGCCGGCGAGAAGACCAAGAGTTTCGAGCATCTGATCAATGTCTGCGACAAGGTTCTGGAAGCCCGCGTCGAACGCAATGATTACGTGATTGCGCTCGGCGGCGGTGTTATCGGCGATCTCTCGGGCTTTGCGGCCGGCATCGTCAGGCGCGGGGTTCGCTTTGTGCAGGTGCCGACCTCGCTGCTCGCCCAAGTGGATTCCTCCGTCGGCGGCAAGACCGGCATCAACAGCCGCCACGGCAAGAACCTCATCGGCGTCTTTCATCAGCCGGATCTGGTGCTCGCCGATACCGACGTATTAAACTCTTTGAGCGAACGCGAATTTCGCGCCGGCTATGCCGAAGTCGCCAAATATGGCTTGATCGACAAGCCGGATTTCTTCGCCTGGCTGGAGAATAATTGGCAGGCGGTCTTTGCCGGCGGTTCGGCCCGTATCGAAGCGATTGCGGTGAGCTGCCAAGCAAAGGCGGATGTCGTGGTCGCCGACGAGCGAGAAAACGGTCGACGGGCGCTGCTCAATCTCGGCCACACCTTCGGTCACGCGCTGGAGGCTGCCACCGCCTATGACAGCAGCCGGCTGGTTCATGGGGAGGGGGTTTCTATCGGCATGGTGCTGGCGCACGAATTTTCGGCGCGCATGAATCTTGCGAGCCCCGATGATGCCCGCCGTGTCGAAGCACATCTGAAGGCGGTCGGTCTGCCGACCCGCATGTCGGACATCCCCGGTATCCTGCCGCCGGCTGACGTACTGATGGATGCGATCGCGCAGGACAAGAAGGTCAAAGGCGGCAAACTCACCTTCATTCTCACACGCGGCATCGGCCAATCTTTCGTCGCCAATGACGTACCGGCTTCCGAAGTGATCAGCTTTCTCAAGGAAAAACATCCCTGATGTCAGTCGAGGGCACCCTGGCGTTTTTATCGGTCTACTGGCCAGAGATCGTTTCGATCGCGGCCCTGGTATTGATGTCTGCCTTCTTTTCAGGATCCGAGACCGCGCTGACTGCTGTTTCGAGAAGCCGGATTCATACCCTGGAAGCGAATGGCGATGAGCGAGCCGGCCTTGTCAGGATACTCATCGAGCGCCGTGACCGGCTGATTGGCGCGCTGCTGATCGGTAACAACCTCGCCAATATCCTCTCCTCGTCACTGGCGACGAGCGTTTTCCTCGGGATATTCGGCAATTCCGGCGTGGCGCTGGCGACGCTTGCGATGACGATCATCCTCGTCATCTTCGCGGAAGTCCTGCCGAAGAGTTGGGCGATCTCGACGCCAGAGCGGTTTGCGCTCACCGTTGCGATACCGACGCGGCTTTTCGTCGCCGTGGTCGGTCCGATTTCTTCTTTTGTCAATGCGATCGTCCGCCAGATTCTTGGGCTCTTCGGGATCAACCTGTCGCGCGAAGTCTCGATGCTATCGGCACATGAGGAGCTGCGCGGCGCCGTCGATCTGTTGCATCGCGAAGGTTCCGTCGTGAAGGCGGACCGCGACCGCCTTGGCGGCGTGCTTGATCTCGGCGAACTCGAGCTTTCCGATATCATGGTCCACCGTACGGCGATGCGGGCGATCAATGCAGACGATCCGCCGGAATCCGTCGTTCGGGCGATTCTCGAAAGTCCCTATACGCGTATGCCGTTATGGCGTGGTACGATCGACAATATCATCGGCGTCGTGCACGCCAAGGATCTGCTGCGCGCACTTGCCGAGCCAAACATGGAGCCACAGCAGCTCGATATCGTGAAGATCGCCCAGAAGCCCTGGTTCGTGCCCGACAGCACCAATCTCGAGGATCAGCTCAATGCCTTCCTGCGCCGCAAGCAGCATTTTGCCGTCGTCGTCGACGAATATGGTGAAGTGCAAGGCATCGTGACACTCGAGGATATTCTCGAAGAAATTGTCGGCGATATCTCGGACGAGCATGATATCGACATGCAGGGCGTGCGTCAGGAGGCCGACGGTTCCATCGTTGTCGACGGGGGTGTGCCGATCCGCGATCTCAACCGCGCGCTGGACTGGAACCTGCCGGACGAGGAAGCGACGACGATCGCCGGCCTCGTCATCCATGAATCGATGACCATTCCCGAAGAGCGGCAGGCTTTTACCTTCCACGGCAAGCGTTTTGTCGTCATGAAACGTGAGAAGAACCGTATCACCAAGCTTCGCATCCGACCCGCCGAGGAAGACGAGTCGAAACCCGCCTGACCAAGATTTCCATTGCTGGCGGGTTTCTCCGTGCCGGCTTATCCCACAGGATCTGACATGTTCGACATTCTCTGGCGCTCCGTCGTCATCGGCATCGGGGCAACCATCCTCATGGACATCTGGGCGATCTTGCTTGCAAAGCTCGGCGTGACGCCTTCGCCGAACTGGGCGCCAGCTGGCCGCTGGTTCTGGCATATTGGCAAGGGCAAGGTGTTTCACGACGATATAGGGAATGCCGAACCCTATTCCAACGAGTTGGCACTCGGCTGGATCGGCCACTACGCCGTCGGCATTCTATACGGCGTTCTTCTGGCCTTCTTCGTCGGCCCGGCCTGGTTTGCCGCACCGACATTCTTGCCGGCTTGGATTCTCGGCATCGTCACGGTCGGCGCCGGCTGGTTCCTGATGCAGCCAGGCCTTGGCCTCGGCTGGGTGGCCTCCAAGACGCCGAACCCCACCAAGGTCCGCGTGCTGAACCTGCTTGCCCATACCGTTTTCGGCTTCGGGCTCTACGTGACGGCTCTAATCATTCGCTGAGGACTACCAGCGGGTCGTTTCACCGGGTGCGGCTGGTTCGATGGCCAGCGCGTGGAGTCCAGCGTCCAATTCGGGTTTCAGCAGATCGGTGACTGCCCGATGGCGCTGGAGCCGCGACATGCCGGCGAACTTTTCCGAGACGATGCGAATGCGCATATGTGTCTCGCCTGTGCCTGTCATGTCTGGCTGGTGCCCGGCATGCAGGTGGCTCTCGTTGATGACGGCAAGACGCTCGGGCGCAAAGGCCGCCTTGAGCTTCTCTTCGATGCTGGTCTGCAGTGTCATCACCGGGTCTTTCGAGTTCAGGAAAAAGGTTCCCACCAAGCCAGCAACATTCCCGTTTGTCAATTCTTGTTGTCATCAGCCAGCGGCCCCATAATTAGCGCCGTCATGAGACTTGATTCCAAATATTTCGATCGTATCCGAACACGCCGCAAGCGGGAGCAGGAGGCCGAACAGGCGCCTCCAACCTGCCAGTGGGACGGCTGCGACAAAAAAGGCACGCATCGCGCCCCCGTGGGACGCAATGCGGAAGGCCAGTTCTTTTTGTTCTGTTTCGAGCACGTCAAGGACTACAACAAGGGATACAACTATTTCTCCGGCCTGTCGGACGGGGAGATCGCGCGATATCAGAAGGAGGCGATAACAGGTCATCGCCCCACCTGGACGGTCGGTGTCAACAAAGATGCCAAGAACAGCCCGCTGCATGCCGAGATTCGCTCCGGTGCCTATTCGCGCGTGCGTGATCCCTTTGGCTTCGTAAAAGAAGGTGGCGGCAAGGGCAGCGGCCCGCGTTTCCCGCAGGCCCGCAAGCTGAAATCGCTGGAAGCCAAGGCCTTCGATACGATGGGACTTGCCGCGGATGCCACCTCGGCGGAGATCAAGAGCAAGTACAAGGAACTGGTCAAGAAGCATCACCCCGATGCGAATGGCGGCGATCGCGGCTCGGAAGAGCGTTTCCGCGCCGTCATCCAGGCCTATCAATTATTGAAGCAGAACGGTTTTTGTTAATTCCCGTCCTTGCTCTTAAGCTTCAATCGGGTATGGTCCACATCGGCTGAGGCCGCAGGCAACCGCGGCATGGTTTTTCGTGTTTTCCTGACACCGCCCCGGCCAACCTTCCGGACGTGGCGTTTCTTGTCCGGGACTCTTTCAAGAATGCTCGCCAGCGGTCATTATGCCGCCGAGGTTTCGTTTCAGTCCCGGAGAAGTATCGCCGACGTTCCGACCCTGGAGAGCGCGGGACAAAAGACTGCGGCACCATGGCTGCGCAATGGCTGAGATAATGTGGCCGGGTGGCCGTCACCCGCCTTGGAGACATGATGAGCAAGATTGACCTTGATATTTCCGAACTGCCCGATACCACCGTTTCGGTCCGGGAGGTCTTCGGTATCGATTCCGACATTCGCGTTCCCGCTTATAGCAAGGGCGATGCCTATGTTCCGGACCTCGATCCCGACTATCTCTTCGACCGGGAGACGACGCTCGCGATTCTCGCCGGCTTTGCCCATAATCGACGCGTGATGATTTCCGGCTACCACGGTACGGGTAAGTCTTCGCATATCGAGCAGGTCGCGGCCCGTCTGAACTGGCCCTGTGTGCGTATCAACCTCGACAGCCATGTCAGCCGTATCGATCTCGTCGGCAAGGACGCGATCGTCGTCAAGGATGGCCTGCAGGTCACGGAATTCAAGGATGGCATCCTCCCCTGGGCCTACCAGCACAATGTTGCACTCGTCTTCGACGAATATGATGCCGGCCGCCCTGACGTGATGTTCGTCATTCAGCGCGTTCTGGAATCTTCGGGCCGCCTGACGCTGCTCGACCAGAGCCGCGTCATCCGTCCTCACCCGGCTTTCCGCCTGTTTGCCACCGCCAACACGATCGGCCTTGGCGACACGACCGGCCTCTATCACGGCACGCAGCAGATCAACCAGGCGCAGATGGACCGCTGGTCGATCGTCTCGACGCTGAACTACCTGCCGCACGACCATGAAGTGAACATCATCGCCGCCAAGGTGAAGAGCTTCGGCAAGGACAAGGAAGGCCGCGAGACGGTTTCCAAAATGGTCCGCGTTGCCGATCTGACACGCGCTTCGTTCATGAACGGCGATCTTTCGACCGTCATGAGCCCGCGTACCGTTATCACCTGGGCTGAGAACGCCGAGATCTTCGGCGATATCGCCTTCGCTTTCCGTGTCACCTTCCTCAACAAGTGCGACGAGTTGGAGCGTCCGCTGGTGGCTGAGCACTATCAGCGCGCCTTTGGCGTGGAACTGAAGGAAAGCGCTGCCAATATCGTGCTGGGAGCTTAAGGCCAGTCGATCATGGCATCTCGTGGTGACAATTCGAAAGCAAAGCCTGGCGCGCCTGTCGATGTCGAGCCATTGCGGCGCGCCATAACAGGTTGCGTGCGCGCAATTGCGGGCGATGATCAGGTTGAAGTGGCCTTCGCCAATGAACGCCCCGGCATGACAGGCGAGCGCATCCGCCTGCCGGAGCTTTCCAAGCGCCCTACGGCGCATGAGCTGGCGGTGACGCGCGGGCTCGGCGATTCCATGGCGCTGCGTATCGCCTGTCACGACGAAAAGGTCCATTCCAGCATGGCGCCGCAGGGCTCCGATGCCCGGGCGATCTTCGATGCCGTCGAGCAGGCGCGCGTAGAATCGATCGGTTCGCTGCGCATGGAAGGCATGGCCGCCAACCTGCGCTCCATGACCGAGGAGAAATACGCGAAGGCGAATCTCACCGGCATCGAACGGCAGGAAGACGCGCCGATCGGCGAAGCCGTTGCCATGATGGTGCGCGAGAAGCTCACCGGCCAGAAACCGCCGGCTTCGGCCGGAAAGGTTCTCGATCTCTGGCGTTCCTTCATTGAGGAGAAGGCGGGCAGCGAGCTCGACAATCTCTCCGGTGTCATCAACGACCAGCAGGCCTTCTCGAAGGTTATCCGCAACATGCTCTCAGCCATGGAAATGGCTGAGGAATATGGCGATGACGACAGCGACCCCGATTCCGATGACCAGTCGAGCGAGGAGGATCAGCCGACCGGCGACGAGCAGAACGAGGACGAGGTCGATGAGAATGCCGGCAGCGATGCGGCACCTGTCGAGGACAGCGAAGTCGCCGACGAGCAGATGGAGGACGGCGAGACAGAAGGCGCCGAAATCTCCGACGACGACATGATGGAAGAGGGCGACGACGATTCCGAAACGCCGGGCGAAACCCGCCGTCCGAACACGCCGTTTGCCGATTTCAACGAAAAGGTCGATTACCACGTCTATACGGAAGAGTTCGACGAGATCATCACCGCCGAAGAGCTGTGCGATGCCGCCGAACTTGAGCGCCTGCGCGCCTTCCTCGACAAGCAGCTGGCGCACCTACAGGGTGCCGTCGGCCGTCTTGCGAACCGCCTGCAGCGCAAGCTGATGGCGCAGCAGAACCGTTCCTGGGATTTCGATCTCGAGGAAGGTTATCTCGATACGGCCCGCCTGCAGCGTATCATCATCGATCCGACGCAGCCGCTCTCCTTCAAGATGGAGCGCGATACGCAGTTCCGCGATACGGTCGTGACACTGCTGATCGACAATTCCGGCTCGATGCGCGGCCGGCCGATCACGGTTGCGGCCACCTGCGCTGATATTCTGGCGCGCACGCTGGAGCGTTGCGGCGTCAAGGTCGAGATCCTTGGCTTTACGACCAAGGCCTGGAAGGGCGGCCAGGCACGTGAGAACTGGCTTGCCAGTGGCAAACCGCAGACGCCCGGCCGTCTTAACGACCTGCGCCATATCGTCTACAAGTCGGCCGATGCCCCGTGGCGGCGCTCGCGCACCAATCTCGGCCTGATGATGCGGGAAGGCCTGCTCAAGGAAAATATCGACGGCGAGGCGCTGATCTGGGCACATAACCGTCTGCTGGCCCGGCGCGAGCAGCGCCGCATCCTGATGATGATCTCGGATGGCGCGCCGGTCGACGATTCCACGCTGTCGGTCAATCCGGGCAATTATCTGGAGCGGCACCTGCGCGCCGTGATCGAGCAGATCGAGACGCGGTCCCCGGTCGAGCTTCTGGCAATCGGCATCGGCCATGACGTGACGCGTTACTATCGCCGCGCCGTGACGATCGTCGATGCCGACGAGCTTGCCGGCGCGATGACGGAGCAGCTTGCGGAATTGTTCGAAGATCATGCCGCGCAGCCGCGCGGTGGCCGCCTGCGCCGCACTGGCTGATATAGTCTCGGGGAAGGTCCGGATGGCGTTTGAAAACCTGTCTCGCGCGGCTTTGGTTCTGCTGAGCCTCGCGACAGGCTTTTCCGGTGCTTCTGCGGGAGAGCCTGCAAAGATCATCAGCCGCCAGGTTTCGGATTTCCATATCGGTCGTGACGAGACCAGATTCGGCCCACTGGAATTTATCGGCGGGCTGGAGATGGTGTCCAGCAATTCACTCTTCGGTTCGCTTTCTTCCATCCGCATACGGCCTGACGGCAAGAGTTTTATCGGTGTACTTGATACCGGCCAGTGGCTGACCGGCAGCATCGAGCGCGACGGCGAAGGCAAATTGTCCGGCCTTTCCGGTGTCGAAATTACCCCGATGCGGGATCGAGTTGGCCGGACCTACGAGGGTAAGGGGCATATGGATGCCGAAGGCCTCGCGTTGGATGGCGACCGGATTCTTGTATCTTTTGAACAGTATCATCGCGTCGACGTCTATCCGGACCCCGGCTTTCTTGTTTCGCGCGCGCTTGCGACAATCGACATACTCATTCCCCAAGATGAATTGAGGGCTAATCGCGGCATAGAAACCGTAGTCGTCGCGCCTCGATCCAGCCTGCTCAAAGGCGCGCCCATCATCGTGACGGAACGCAGCCTCGATGAAGATGGCAACCGTCTTGCGGCCATTCTTGCCGGACCGTTAAAAGGCCAATTCACAGTGGAGAGGGATGGCAGTTTCGATGTGACCGATGCTGCTTTCATGCCTGGCGGCGATCTTCTGCTACTGGAGCGGCGTTTCAATATGGCCGAAGGCATCGGCATGCGCATCCGCCGCATCAAAGCGGCGGATATCAAGCCCGGTGCTATTGTGAATGGAGAACTGCTCGTCGAGGGCAATTTCAACTACAATATCGACAATATGGAAGGGCTTGACGCCTTCCAGGCGGCCGATGGTTCGACGCATATCATTCTGGTGTCGGACGACAATCACTCCATCCTTCAGCGCAATCTGATGCTGGAATTCCGGCTGGTCGATTGAGCGGCCGTCGAACGGCTGTCATAACTCTGCGCTATCCGGTCCATCCCTTCGCAGATGTCACCCTTTACGAGAGCGTATCATGCACATCCATATCACGGGAGCCTCGGGCTCAGGCACGTCCACGCTTGGCTTGGCGCTGGCCGAAACGCTCGGCATCCGTCATCTCGATACCGATCACTTCTTCTGGATGCCGACCGATCCGCCCTTCACGACGAAGCGCGAGGCCGCAGCTCGTATCGCAATGCTTCGGCAAGAAGCACCGCCCGATGCTGACTGGGTGCTTTCCGGCTCGGCGCTGAGCTGGGGCGCGGAATTCGAGCCGCTTTACGATCTGGTCGTCTTTCTGACGATCGATCCCATTGCACGTATGGAACGCATCCGCAAGCGCGAGGAGGAGCGGTACGGCGAGCGGATCAGGCCCGGTGGCGACATGGCAGTGAAAAGCCGCGAATTCATGGAATGGGCAGAGAGGTACGATACCGCGGGACCGGAACGCCGAAGTCTCGTCGGGCATGAGGCGTGGCTGAATACGCTGACAAGGCCGATCTTGCGGCTCGATTCATCACGGCCAGTCGGAGAACTCATTGCGGAAGTGCTGAGCCACCCGGCGGTCATTGCAGGGCATTCTCAGTCGTCGCGAGTTCTGAGTCGGCGCTGACATTGGTTGGTGCGGGCTGGCTGCAGCAAGGTCTGCAGCCAGCCCGTCCAGCATTCATGATCAGAGCGTTTTCCTGGGTCGCTCGACCAGAAATGATCTCCATCCAAAGCGAGAAGCAAGGTGGGGAATGCGAAGATTTCGATCCGAGGGCGGATTGCGGGACGGTGTTTACCGTGCCGGAGCGGATTGCATCGGGCGCAACACGTTCATGAGTGCGCCATAGGGCAGCAGCATCACCAGACCGACAAGCATCTTCACCGAGAAATCGCCGAGCGCCCAGGAGATCCAGCGCGGAGCTTCCGTGGAGAGGACGCCGAAGATCGGCGCGTTCTCCAGCGCAAAAGGCTCGTTCGGGCCGAGGAAGACAAAGAATGCGGCAAAGGACAGCGAGAAGAACATCACCGTATCCAGCGCCGAACCGATCAGCGAGCCGACGAGCGGTGCGCGCCACCAGGCCTGACGGCGCAGGCGGTTGAAGACGGCGATATCGAGAAGCTGGCCTGCGAGATAGGCCGAGCCGGAGGCGATCGCGATGCGCGGCACCGAGGTGAAGAAGGAAAGCGCGACTCCGACGACAAAGCCTGCGAAAACTACCTTGCGGGCAGCCTGGGGGCCGAACTGGCGGTTCGTCAGGTCGGTGATCAGGAAGGCAATCGGATAGGAGAAAGCGCCCCAGGTGAGAATGTCGGCGAGATTGATGCCGGCAACCGTGGCGTTCAGCGGAAACTGGACGAGGAAGTTGGAGGCGACGACGACAAACGTCATCAGCGCAACATAGATAAGGGTATAGCGAGTCTTCAGCATTTTTTTATCCTGGGTGATGCCACCAGCTCGAGTGAAAATTTCAGCGTGGAATCGGGGATCCAGTCGGCAAAGCAAAAGGCTTGTCCGGTATTAACCGTGCAAGCCTTTCAAAGCTTTTAGAAGGACGTCAGTCGAGGCTTAAGCAGCAGCAGCTTCAGCAGTCTTCTTGACGATCTGACGACGCAGCAGGCGAGCGCGCATCGAAAGTTCGTTTTCGCTGGCCTTCAGCAGGAAAGCATCAAGGCCGCCACGATGCTCGACGGAACGAAGAGCAGCAGCCGAAACGCGAAGACGGTAACGCTGGCCGAGCGCGTCGGAGATCAGCGTAACCTGGCACAGGTTCGGAAGGAACCGGCGCTTGGTCTTGTTGTTGGCATGGCTGACATTGTTACCAGTCAGGACGGCCTTGCCGGTCAATTCGCACACGCGGGACATGGAACACCTATTCTTGTTTTTCTCGGGCCATTGGGTGACAATCCGGCGACAACCAGCTGCGCAATCCAACAGGCCATGATTGGAAAGTTGCGGTTCTATAGTCAGACAGGTCGCGCGCGTCAAGCCAAACGTTGGCCTTTCCCGCAATTCTGTCAAAAAGCTGCTGTTTTCTTCGCGGTGCGGCAGGAGTATAGACCGCAGTGCAAGGGCGCAAGCGGCCCGGCAAGACAAGGCGCTCACTATGGCTCATCTTGGCAGACGAATATTGGTTTCGGCATTTGCGGCGCTCCTGGCCGTGCCGGTCGGTGCTAGCGAGATACAGCACCGTACGGAATATAAGGTGGCCCTTGCAGGCCTGACGATCGCGCGAGCCGCCTTCCTTACGAAGATCGAAGACGATCACAGCTACAATATTGACGGCGATATCAAATCGGCCGGTCTTGCCGATCTTGTGACCGACATCCTGGCCAAGACCAGTGTCACGGGTGTGGTACGCAATGACCGGCTGCAAGCGGCGAAATACGTTCTCTATTACAAGACAGGCAAGAAGGTGCGGACTTACGAGGTCAGCTACCGCAATGGCGACATCGTTTCGGCCACCACGACGCCTGAGCCACGCCGACCGAAAGAATGGATTCCGGTAACGCAGAGTGACATGCGCTCCGTGCTTGACCCGATCTCGGGCCTCATCTTTACCGGTGATACGAATGTCTGCTCACAGAAGCTGCCGATCTTCGACGGCGAGACGCGGATGGACCTCGTGCTATCGCCGAAGGGCGACGAAGATTTCTCGACCGACGGCTTCAAGGGCAAGGCGACCGTCTGCGGCGTTCGCTTCATTCCGCGCTCCGGCTACAAGAAGGGTCGCAAGGACCTTGTCTATCTCAGCAAGAGCAATCGCATGGAAATCTGGTTTGCCAAGGCTGAGCCGGCAGATGTATATGCACCAGTCTATGTCCGCATTCCCACGGAATACGGGACGGTAACGATCACGGCTGTGAAATACAGTAGCGTGAACAGCTGACGGAGTCTTAGCAGTCTCCGCGAGGGGGAAGGGTGAAGCTCCGGGCAACGTTGGTCGGATTTACGGCCATTCTCATGTGGTCGTTTCTGGCCCTTTTTACCGCCGCGTCGGGCAAGATGCCGCCGTTTCAGCTTTCGGCCATCTGTTTTGCCATCGGCAGCATTCCGGGGATTCTCGTGCTCGTTTTCAACCCATCGCGGATCGCGCTTCTGAAACAGCCAGCGAAGGTCTGGATTACAGGCATTACCGGCCTGTTCGGCTACCATTTCCTCTATTTCACGGCGCTGAGAAACGCGCCGGCCGTCGAGGCGGGATTGATTGCCTATCTCTGGCCGCTGCTGATCGTCGTCGGTTCGGCATTGCTGCCGGGCGAGAGGCTGCGCTGGTACCACATCGTCGGCGCTCTGGCGGGGCTCAGCGGCACCTTCATGATCGTCGGGCGCAACGGCATCGATTTCGACGGTGCCTATGCCGTCGGTTACGGAGCGGCCTTCCTCTGCGCCTTCACGTGGTCGGGCTATTCGCTGCTGACACGGCGTTTCGATGCCGTTTCGACCGATGTCGTCACGGGCTTCTGCATTGCTACGTCGGTGCTTTCGCTATTCTCCCACCTGGGGCTTGAGACGACGGTCTGGCCGGAAACAGGCTTCGAATGGATTGCGGTGGTCGGCCTCGGTCTTTTGCCGGTTGGTGCGGCCTTCTATGCCTGGGATTATGGGGTCAAGAACGGCGACATTCAGATTCTCGGCGCCGCAAGTTATGCCGCGCCGCTGCTGTCCACGCTGATTCTGACCGTGTTCGGCGTTGCCGAGCCGAGCTGGCGCATTGCGCTAGCTTGCCTGCTGATCACCGGCGGCGCGGTGCTGGCAGCGCAGGAAATGTTCCGCCGCAAGCCGCAAATGCGACCGGTGACAGAACAGGCTTAAGTGCCAGGCTTCCAATCCGGCGGCGCCATTTCGAATTTGGAGAATTCGAAGCCAGGTGCCACCGTGCAGCCGACCAGCGTAAAGTCGCCCAGCGTTTCGGCCGATTGCCACCAGTTGGCGGGGATGATCGCCTGCGGCCGTTCGCCGCCGGCAATGTCCGCGCCGAGTTTCAGCGTTTCGCTGTGGCTTCCGTCTTCGGAACGATGCAGCGCCAAAGGCGCCCCGGCATAGTAGTGCCAGACTTCCGCAGCATCATGGACACGGTGCCAGTGCGAGCGCTGGCCCTTGGCGAGCAGATAATAGATCGCTGTCGAATGGCCGCGCTCGCCGCCATTCTCGTCGCGGAAGGTCTGGACATACCAGCCGCCTTCGGGATGCGGCTGCATGCCGAGCTCGCGGATGATCTGCTCGGGAGACAGGTTGCCGTCGGTCATGCCTTAGAAATTGTCCTTGCGCTTGCGGATCTCAGCGAAGACTTCTTCATTGGTCTTGCCTTCCATCAGCAGGTTGCGTCGGATGGCGGGATCGGCCGCGCGCAGGAAGGGATTGGTTTCCTTTTCGAGCCCCAGCGTGGTCGGAATGGTGAACTTGCCTTCGGCGCGCAGGGACTCGATTTCCGCTGCACGGCTTTTCAGGCGTACGTTGCTGGGATCGATAGTGACAGCGAAGCGGGCGTTGGACAGCGTATATTCGTGACCGAAATAGACGGCAGTCTCATCCGGCAGGACGGCAAGCTTCTGCAGCGAATGCCACATGTCGGCGGCGGGGCGTTCGAACAGGCGACCGCAGCCGAGCGCAAAGAGCGTGTCGGCGGCAAAGAGCAGCTTATCGTCGACAAAGTGGTAGCAGATATGGCCCGCCGTATGGCCCGGCGTTTCGATGACGTTGACCGTG
Organism: Rhizobium sp. BK650; assembly: GCF_014195325.1. GTDB lineage: Bacteria > Pseudomonadota > Alphaproteobacteria > Rhizobiales > Rhizobiaceae > Rhizobium. Next base: position 242,428 of record NZ_JACIBK010000008.1, read on the forward strand.
TGGTCGCCGAAGAGGAAGCTGTCGCCGTCACCCATCGACTTGTCGAGGCCGGGAATAACCACTGCTTCGTTGACCGGGCCGATGATCTCTAGGCCGTATTGCTCCTTGAGCGCCAGGTTTCCTTCCACGTGGTCGATGTGGTGGTGGGTCGTGAAGATATGAGTGATGTTCCAGCCGCGGCGCGCAGCAGCCGCTTCGACAGCTGCCGCATCGGGCGCGTCGATCGAGACGGTCTGCCCAGTTTCCGCATCATGGACCAGAACGCCGAAATTGTCGCTGCGGCAGAGAAAAACTTCTAATTCCAAAGATTTCATTGCTCAAGTAATCCCTTATCCCTCGAACTGACCGGGAATGTAGAGGTTCCGGCCTTGAAGTCCAACCGGTCATTGATAACATTTGGGATAATGCACGCCGATATCGTCGATCTTCGTCAATTCTATCATTCCGAGCTGGGGCGCATGGCCGAGCATTCGATTGCCATGGCGCTATCGTCGCTCTGGGTACGGCTGCCGCAGGAGCGGCTGGTCGGCATCGGTTTTGCCGTGCCGTTTCTCGACCGTTTTCAGGCCGATACAGAACGCACCTTCGCCTTTATGCCGGCGGGGCAGGGGGCCGTAAACTGGCCCGTCGGCTCGCTCTCTTCCACCGCACTGATTTTCGATGAAGAATTGCCGTTGCCGGATTCCTCGATCGACCGGGTATTAATGGTCCATTCACTGGAATTTGCCGAAAGTCCACGCGAGACACTGAAAGAGCTCTGGCGGGTATTGGCGCCTGGCGGACGGCTCGTTATCGTGGTACCAAATCGGCGCGGTGTCTGGGCGCGCATGGAGCATACGCCCTTTGGCTCCGGCCGACCGTATTCGCGCGGCCAGCTCACCCATCTCTTGCGTGAGACCAATTTTACGCCGGGCGCCACAGCCGAGGCGCTGTTCTTCCCGCCGTCTAAGCTGCGGGCTGTGCTGCGCTTGCGCAGCGGCTTCGAGCGGATCGGTCGAACTCTATGGCCAGCTTTTTCCGGCGTCATCATTGTCGAGGCACAGAAGCGGCTCTACCAAGGTCTGCCGGTTGCTGCCCGCGCCTCCCGCCGCGTCTTCGTGCCTGTGCTTGCACCGCACGGCGTGCCGACAACACGCAGTCGCTAGGCTTGCAGCCCTCGACAAAAACGCCATTCGGCTTTAATGCCACTCAAGTCTTTCGCCGGTTTTTCGGCGGTTTCAGAGGTCGATTCATGAGCGTTGAGATGAGCAAGCCTGTTCCGCGTCCCGGTATTCTGGATATTGCCGCCTATGTGCCGGGCAAGGAACATGCGCCGGGCGTAGCTCGTGTTTACAAGCTCTCCTCCAACGAGACGCCGCTCGGCGCAAGCCCCAAGGCGATCGAAGCATTCAAGGCGGCGGCAGGCAATCTTGAGCGTTATCCCGATGGACAGGCGCTTGAACTGCGCGAGGCGATTGCTTCCGTGCACGGCCTCAACCCGGCAAACATCCTGTGCGGCAACGGATCCGACGAGTTGCTCGGACTGCTCTGCCACGTCTATCTCGGCGCCGGCGACGAAGGCATCATCACCGAGCATGGCTTTCTCGTGTACAAGATCCAGATCATGGGTGCCGGTGCCACACCGGTCATGGTCAAGGAAAAGGACCATACGGTCGATGTCGATGCGATCCTTGCTGCGGTGACGGATAAGACGAAGGTCGTCTTCATTGCCAATCCCGGCAATCCCACCGGCACCTATATTCCCGTCAGCGAAATCCGACGCCTGCAGGCCGGCCTGCCGAAGCATGTCATCCTCGTGCTCGATGCGGCCTACGCCGAATATGTTCGCCGCAACGACTACGAAGCCGGCATCGAGGTCGTCTCCTCCAACGCCAATGTGGTCATGACTCGCACCTTCTCGAAGGTTTATGGCCTCGCTGCGCTGCGCGTCGGCTGGATGTATGCGCCGGCTGAGATTATCGATGCGCTCAACCGTGTGCGCGGGCCTTTCAACATGAATGCGCCCGCAATTGCCGCGGGTGCTGCGGCGATCCGCGACCAGTCCTTTGTCCAGGAGGCAGTGTCCTTCAACCAGATGTGGATCGAGAAGCTGACGAGCGCATTTGAGGCCATCGGCCTGAAGGTCACGCCATCGGTCGCCAACTTCGTTCTCATTCATTTCCCCGACATCGACGGCAAGCGGGCAGCGGAGGCCGATGAGTTCCTGACGAGCCGCGGCTATATCCTGCGCGCGGTTCGCGGCTATGGCTTTCCGAACTCGCTGCGCATGAGCATCGGCCCGGAAGAGGCCAATCTCGGCGTCATCGAGGCGCTCGGCGAATTCATGGGGCGCAAGGCATGACTTCGCAGTTCGACCGCATCACCCTCATCGGCATCGGGCTGATCGGCTCTTCTCTTGCTCATGACATCAAACGCCTGGGCCTTGCCAAGGAAGTCGTCGTCGCCACACGCAGCGCCGAGACGCTGAAACGTGCGGAAGAACTTGATCTCGGCGATCGCTACACGACCTCCTCGGCCGAGGCGGTAAAGGATGCCGATCTCGTTATCGTGTCGGTGCCGGTCGGCGCCTCCGAAAGCGTTGCGAAAGAGATCGCCGGCAGTTTGAAACCCGGCGCGATCGTTACGGATGTCGGTTCGACCAAGGCTTCCGTGATTGCTCAGATGCAGCCGCATATGCCCAGCCATGTGCATTTCATTGCCGGCCATCCGATCGCGGGTACGGAAAAGTCTGGTCCGGATGCGGGCTTTCCCGGCCTGTTCGAGGGACGCTGGTGCATCCTGACGCCGCTCGAAGGAACTGATCCGGTAGCGCTGAAGGCGTTGCGCAGCTTCTGGGAAGCTCTGGGGTCACGAGTGGATGAAATGGACGCCCAGCATCACGACAAGGTGCTTGCGATCGTCTCCCATCTACCGCATCTCATAGCCTACAATATTGTCGGCACGGCCGATGATCTGGAGACGGTGACGGAATCGGAAGTCATCAAATATTCCGCCTCCGGTTTCCGCGATTTCACGCGTCTTGCCGCCTCCGACCCGACGATGTGGCGCGACGTTTGCCTGCATAATCGTGACGCAATCCTGGAAATGCTGGCGCGATTCTCGGAAGACCTTGCCTATCTGCAGCGGGCGATCCGTTGGGGCGAGGGCGACAAGATCTTCGAACTCTTTACCCGCACCCGCGCTATCCGCCGCTCGATCGTCCAGGCAGGTCAGGATGTGGATGCGCCGGATTTCGGCCGGCCGCATCCTTTGGAAAAGAAATAGTCATGATTGAGATCGCGAAGCCAAGCCAGTCGGACAAGGAATGGCTGCTTCGCGAAGACATTCATGTCGGCAAGGCTTGGGTTTCCCGTTGTATCGATCTTGGCGAATATCTGATCGCCCGTGAGCAGGGCGAGATTGTCGGGTTCCTGCGCTTCTCCCGCTTCTGGGGCAGGATTCCGTACATGGAAATGATCCGTGTGCTGGATGGCCATCGCCGGTCCGGTGTTGGGACGGCGTTATTTCTCGCCTGGGAAAAGGAGATGCGCGAAAGCGGCGCGCGGCTCTTGATGACGTCCAGCGAATGCGACGAAAGCCGGCCGCAGGATTGGCATCGCCGCAACGGCTTTTCTGAAACCGGCTCGATCAAATTGCCCTGCATCCAGATGGTGCCGGAAGTATTCTTCCTCAAGAAGCTCGTTTAGGTGCCGATTAAGTATTCATCCACGCTTCAAGAGGCTTTGGCTTCGAATGTAGGGGCAAAATCACCCAGTGATTTCGCCTTGAGGATCATGCCCTCGATATCCTGATCCACGATAGCTTCAAGATCGGCGAAACTGTCGACGACATAATAGATCGGCTGGAGGATATCGATTCGGTAAGGTGTCCTCAGCACGGTCAACAGATCGAACGGCCTGAATTCGCACGCCTTGCCCTCCATTGCCGCCTTCGCTTCGCTGGGCGATGAGACAATACCCGCGCCGAAGCAGCGGCGGCCTTGCGGCGTATTGATCAGGCCAAATTCGACCGTAAACCAGAAGATCCGGAACAGGTGCCACGAATAACCCTTGCCGAGGCGGACGGCGGTTTCGCCGAAATGCCGTACGAAATTGGCATAGCTCTGATTGGTCAACATGGGGCAATGGCCGAAGACCTCGTGGAACAGGTCCGGTTCCTCGATATAGTCGATATGCTCGCGGCGGCGGAGGAACGTTGCGAGGGGAAATTTGCCTTGCGAGAGAAGTTCATAAAAGCGCGAGGGTGGAATGAGCGCCGGCACGCCTTCCACGCCGAAGCCGGTCGTCTCGTTCAGGCGTCGGTTCACATCGAGAAGCTGTGGCACCTTGTCAGGCTTGAGCCCCAGCGTTTTCACGCCATCAAGATATTCGCGGCAGGCCGTATCGGCGAGCAGTTTCATCTGACGCAGATAGAGTTCACCCCAAATCGCATCCTCTTCGGGAGTGTAGGAATACAAACCATCCGGGCCGGGCAGTTTGGCGGTGTAGGTGCTTTCCTTGGTCATAGGCTGATCCTCCCAGGCACGTCGATATTCCCCGTCATTATGATCCGAGTTTGGAGGATTTTCTTTTCTTTCCCGGCGGCTGTTGCCATAATGGTGGGAAATATTCCCCGATATGATGCAGTAAATGAAAGAACCTGGGAATTTCCGCCGCACGCTTCTGCAGCTCATTCAGGCCGACGGCAGCCTTTCGCTGGCGGACCTGGCGGAAAGGGCCGGCATGTCGCAGAGTTCGGCCTGGCGGAAGATCCAGGAACTGCAGGCCGACGGCGTTATCCGAAAGCGCGTGACGCTGCTTGATCCCGGAAAACTCGATCTCAAGCTTTGCGTCATCGCGCATGTGACACTGGAGGATCATCACGAAGAGGCGGTGGCATCGTTTGCCTCCGTGGTGCTGGAGCGGCCGGAGATCATGGAGTGCTACGCCTTGTCAGGCGCTTTCGACTACATGCTGAAGATCAGGGCGAGAGATGTGGAAAGCTATGAAGCCTTCATGACCCGCTACCTGATGCGCAACCCGCATGTGCGCACGGTCGTATCGAGCTTCGTGCTGCGCGAGTTGAAATTCTCGACCGAACTGCCGCTCTGACACCGGATCAACGCGTGCTTTCGCCATGCCAGCTGCCTGGCACGTGTATCGGGAAGCCTTCGAATGTCTTCAGTGTGTCGAGCACGATCGACGTCTTCACGTGCTGCACCGACTCATGGGGCAATAGAACGTCGTTAACGAACTTGGAGAGGTCCGCGAGCCCGCGGGTCGCCACCTTGAGGTGATAGTCCATTTCCCCGGTCAGTGCATAGGCTTCGAGAACTTCCGGCAGCCCGTTGATCAGCTGCGAAAACCTGCGGGCATTGTCCCTGTTGTGGGTCGCAAGTGTGACGGAAATGACCACCAACATATCCAGACCCAGCTTCTGTTGATCGAGATAGGCCCGGTAGCTTCGAATATATCCCTCGGACTCCAGTCTGGTGCGCCGGCGGGAGCATTGCGAGGGGGAAAGCGCGATCCGCTCCCCTAATTCATTGTTCGTAAGGCGACCATCTTTTTGAAGTTCCTGGAGCAGGCGCAAATCCAATTTGTCCAGCTGTTCATCCATTGCGCAAAACCTCTATAACTCTCACGAACCGTGCATAATCTCTTCCGATGTCGCAAACAATGCAAGAACTTTGCATGCGTTTTGGGCCACACTTTGCATATCAAAGCCCAGTTACCAGGAGGAGAAAATGGGCCCTTTTCCGCATGATGCGCCGCCCTCGGAAATCACCGTCGACAACCCCGCCGGCACCGATGGATTCGAATTCGTCGAATTCGCTCACCCCGAAGCCGAGACGCTGCGCCAGCTCTTCACGCGCATGGGCTATATCCCCGTCGCAAAGCACAAAACGAAAGACATCACCGTCTGGCGTCAGGGCGATATCAACTATGTCCTGAATGCCGAACCCACCAGCCATGCCGCTCGTTTTGTCGCAGAGCACGGTCCCTGCGCTCCGTCGATGGCATGGCGCGTCGTCGACGCCAGGCACGCATTCGATCACGCGGTGTCAAAAGGCGCTGTCCCTTACGAAGGGAACGACAAGGCGCTCGATGTGCCGGCGATCGTCGGCATTGGCGGCTCGCTGCTCTATTTCGTCGAGACCTATGGTGCAAAGGGATCGTCTTACGATGCCGAGTTCGACTGGCTCGGCGAGCGCAACCCGCGTCCCCAGGGGATCGGTTTCTATTATCTAGACCATCTCACCCACAACGTCTTCCGCGGCAACATGGACAAGTGGTGGGATTTTTATCGCAACCTCTTCAATTTCAAGCAGATCCACTTCTTCGATATCGACGGGCGCATCACCGGTCTGGTGAGCCGCGCCATCACGTCGCCCTGCGGCAAGATCCGCATTCCGCTGAATGAATCGAAGGACGATACGAGCCAGATCGAGGAATATCTGAAGAAATACCGGGGCGAAGGCATCCAACATATCGCCGTCGGGACGGAAGATATTTACGAGGCGACCGACAGGCTCGCCGACAATGGGTTGCGTTTCATGCCGGGTCCTCCGGAGACCTATTACGATATGTCCTATGAACGCGTGAACGGCCATAGCGAACCTATCGACCGCATGAAGAGGCACGGTATCCTTATCGACGGCGAAGGCGTGGTGAACGGGGGCATGACGAAAATCCTGCTCCAGATCTTCTCCAAAACCGTCATCGGGCCGATCTTCTTCGAGTTCATCCAGCGCAAGGGCGACGAGGGTTTCGGGGAGGGGAACTTCCGTGCCCTCTTCGAGTCGATCGAGGCCGATCAGATCAAACGTGGTGTCATCGGTACTGCAGCGGAGTAAACTCTTCGGCGTCGCAAGGGCGTCCGACAAGATGCGCGGCGTCGGAGAGGTTTAGGGGAGGAGTGAGCATGGACCAGACATCGATCCAGACGTTGGGCGGTGAAGCCTCGACGGCAGATAAACTGAAATATATGCCGGGGTTCGGCAACGACTTCGAGACGGAATCGCTTCCCGGCGCTTTGCCCCAAGGGCAGAACAGCCCTCAGAAATGCAATTACGGCCTTTATGCCGAGCAGCTGTCGGGCTCGCCGTTCACAGCGCCGCGCGGGACGAACGAAAGGTCCTGGCTTTATCGCATTCGTCCGAGCGTGCGTCACACAAGCCGCTTTTCGAGCGCCTCCTATCCGTTCTGGAAGACCGCGCCTTGCCTGGACCAGCATTCGCTACCGCTTGGGCAGCTTCGCTGGAATCCTGTTCCCACGCCCACTGAGAAGCTGACATTTCTTGAGGGGGTGCGGACGATGACCACGGCGGGCGATGTCACGACCCAGGTAGGCATGGCCGCGCATGCCTACGTCTTCAACGAGGACATGATCGATGATTATTTCTTCAACGCTGACGGTGAACTGCTGATCGTGCCGCAACTCGGCGCCGTCAGAGTATTCACCGAAATGGGCATGATGGATGTCGAACCTCTGGAAATATGTCTCATACCGCGTGGCATGATGTTCAAAGTCCTGCGAAGCGGCGAGCAAACAGTCTGGCGCGGATACATTTGCGAAAATTATGGCGCGAAATTCACCCTGCCTGACCGCGGGCCAATTGGCGCCAATTGCCTGGCGAACCCACGTGACTTCAAGACACCGGTCGCCGCTTTCGAGGACAAGGAAAAACCTTGCCGCGTGCATGTGAAGTGGTGCGGAAAATTCTATGTCACCGATATCGGCCACTCGCCGCTCGACGTGGTTGCCTGGCACGGCAACTACGCCCCCTTCAAATATAATTTGCGGACATTTTCCCCAGTTGGCGCGATCCGCTTCGATCATCCCGATCCGTCGATTTTTTCGGTGCTGACCGCCCCGACCGAAGATGCGGGCACGGCCAATGTCGATTTCGTGATCTTTCCTCCGCGCTGGCTGGTGGCCGAACACACATTCCGTCCGCCCTGGTACCACCGCAACATCATGAGCGAGTTCATGGGCCTGATCCATGGCCAGTATGATGCCAAGGAGGAGGGCTTCGTGCCGGGCGGCATGAGCCTGCACAATATGATGCTTCCCCACGGGCCGGACGCGCTCGCCTTCGAAAAGGCATCCAATTCAGGGCTCAAACCCGTGAAGCTGGATGACACCATGGCTTTCATGTTCGAGACCCGGTACCCGCAGCAATTGACGAAATACGCCGCCGAGCTTGAGACCCTGCAGGACAATTACCTGCAGTGTTGGGACGGCCTGGAGCGCAAGTTCGATGGAACCCCCGGGATCAAGTGATGGCATCAAGTGATGATCGGTCGGGCATCTTCGGGCACGGGGACGGAATATGAAGCTTGCGACGTTAAAAGACTCCACGAGAGACGGTCGGCTCGTTGTCGTTTCCCGCGATCTCACCCGCTGCTCTGAAGTCGGTCACATTGCCCGCACGCTGCAGGCAGCACTCGATGACTGGGAACACGTGGCTCCGAGACTTGCGCTGATTGCCGAAGGCATTGAGACGGGAGCCCAGCCGACAATCCGGTTTCATGAACAGGACACTGCATCGCCTTTGCCGAGGGCCTACCAATGGGCCGACGGTTCGGCCTACGTCAATCATGTCGAATTGGTGCGCAGGGCGCGAGGTGCCGAGATACCAACGAGCTTCTGGTCCGACCCGCTGATGTATCAAGGTGGTTCGGACAATTTCCTCGCGCCGCGCGACCCGATCCTGGTGGCTGACGAAGCTTACGGGATCGACATGGAGGGCGAGGTCGCTGTCATCACCGGTGACATTGCGATGGGCTCCAATGCGGATGCGGCGCTCGGCGCCATTCGTCTGGTGATGCTCGTCAACGATGTATCGCTGCGCGGTCTCATACCGGACGAACTGGCCAAGGGATTTGGCTTCTTCCAATCCAAACCGGCATCGGCATTTTCTCCAGTCGCGGTGACGCCGGACGAACTCGAAAACGCGTGGGACGGCGGCAAACTGCATCTTCCCCTGCTTGTGAGCTTGAACGGCAGGGCATTCGGCAAGGCGAATGCCGGCATCGACATGACCTTTGATTTCGGCCGGCTGATCGCCCATGCGGCCAAAACTCGCAATCTGAGGGCCGGAACGATCATCGGATCGGGAACGGTTTCCAACAAGCTGGACGGCGGTCCGGGCAGAGCAATCGAAAACGGAGGAGACGGCTACTCATGCATCGCTGAAATACGGATGATTGAGACGATCGAAACCGGATCGCCAAAGACGCCATTCATGAAGTTCGGGGATCAGGTTCGGATCGAGATGAAAGACCATGCCGGTCATTCGATTTTCGGTGCGATCGAGCAGACGGTCGAGAGATACAACGGAGTCGAGCTGCGATGAGCGATGTCGTTCTTTACGACTACTGGAGGTCATCGGCGAGTTATCGCGTCCGCATCGCGCTCAATCTCCTGCCGGTTGACTATAGGATAGTGCCCATCAACCTGCTGGAGGGAGCGCATAAGAAGTCGGAATATCTGGCGCTCAACCCGCAGGGCCTCGTGCCGACATTGGTGATCGACGGAAGAACACTGACCCAGTCGCTGGCGATCATCGAGTATCTGGCCGAGCTTCGGCCGGAATGCGGATTGCTGCCATCCGATATTGCCGGTCGCCAGAACGTGCGCGCGCTCGCATATTCGATCGCCATGGACATCCATCCGATATGCAACATGCATGTCGTGGCGCATCTCACGACCATGACTGACAAGGCTGACGCCCGTGAGAACTGGATGAAACATTTCATCACTGACGGACTTCGCAAACTGGAAGCCATGATCGGCAAATTCGATGGAGACTTCAGTTTTGGGGATGCGCTGACGATGGCGGACCTTTGCCTTGTTCCACAAGTCTACAATGCCCGCCGCTGGGGAGTGGATATGACCGATTTCAGGCGCATCGTCGATATCGACACCAAATGCGCCAAGTTGGCAGCCTTTCAAGCGGCGCATCCTGACAATGTGAGACCGTAATGGAACCGGAACTGGACTTCCCTCATGAAGACACGGCGCTCGGCTTTGTCGTGGAGGGTAACTGCTTTCTGTCGAAATGCGACGCAGCCGTCGGATGACCCCCTCGAGATCCTCAGCGATCCATTTCGCGTTAGAGAGACAGTGCGCAGATGGGTGGCGCCGGGGTCTCTCGGATGATGATTTCAAATGTCGGGTGAACGGTGGGGTGCGTCCACTCGCCGGCGATCTGCTGGAGCAAAAGTCATCGGCGTCCGCAACAAACTTAGGCCTTAGACTGGCGGGATCTTGCCGAGCGGAATGAAGCCGCTCACTGTCGCATTGCCGTGATCCACAACGAGATCGACCGAAACCTTATCGCCGCCACCGGCCAAGGCCTTCAGAAGCTTCGTTGCGGTATCCACGGTCGAGGCGACGTCGGGGAAAGCCTCTTTGATGCTTTTACCCCACGGGCCGAGCTGTTCGATTTCCAGCTTGAACTTGCCGGAGAGGAAGCCGCTTTCGTCGAAGGCGAAAGGGCCGGAGATGGTCATCACCTTGCCGTCGCCGATATTGGCGACGATGCGGCGAAGCTCACCCTGCGAGCCATGGATGCCCTGCTGGTCAGTACCGTCGATCATCCCAGCCTTGCCCGCCAGAGTGAGGTCGGCGCTGGCGGAAAATTTCGGGAAAACTTGCGGCCAATCCTTGAGCACGGCGTTGGAGTTTTCGACCGAGATTGCGCCGTCAAGATCCGCCCCGTTCTGACGTAGATGGATCTCAGTGTGTGCGGCATCGAAATTGACTGTTTGTCCGGTGAAGGAGGAAACGGCCACCGCCTTCAGCCCGTCGATGACGGTCGAAGCGCGATCGATGCCCTGCGCCTTGGTGACGAGGCTCGAATGCAGATTGTCCCATCGGGCATTGACTGTCAGGCCCTGCGCGGTGCGGATCTCGGCCGGTGCGTCAAGCTCCCAGACGATATGGCCTGGGGCATAGACTTGAGCGGCGGAGCGGAGCGCGCCGAAGGTGGCGGAGATGCCGTTGACATTGTCATCCACGTCCACTTTCGAGCAGAACAAGCCGATGCGGAAGGGGAAGCCGCGGAACTCAATGTCGGAGCATTCGCCGCTGACGGCTGCATCGGCGCGTGGCGCAATCGCAGTGAGCACCGTTTGTTTCAACGCGAAGGCGGCATAGAACCAACCGCCCGTATAAAGAGCGATCACAAGGAGGATAGCGCCGCCCAACAACCAGAATTTCTTGCCGCTGCTATATTGGCCGCTGCCGGATTGGCTTGACGCTGCCATGATGTTCTCCAATGGTGAGAGCGAAATCTGATTTTGATCTGGCGTGCGATATGGACGAATTTTGGGTATTTGGCTACGGCTCGTTGATGTGGAATCCGGGCTTCGAATTCGTCGAGCGATCGCAGGCCCTGGTTTATGGCTACAGGCGTTCGCTCTGTGTTCGTTCCTTCGTCCATCGCGGCAGCCGTGAAAATCCCGGTCTTGTTCTTGGCCTGGACAGGGGCGGAGCCTGCCGCGGCATGGCATTTCGCGTAGGCCCGGAAAAATGGGACGAGGTGATTGATTATCTACGTGCCCGCGAACTTGTCACCAATGTCTATCTGGAACGGCATCTGCCACTGCAGCTTTCGGACGGTCGCAGCGCGCGGGCCGTCGCTTATGTGGTCGACCGTGCTCATGAGCAATATGCCGGCGCGCTGGATGCGGTGGCCGCCGCACGTGTCGTCAATGTCTCGGTCGGCCAGTCCGGCCCGAACGATGCTTATGTTTTCAACACACTTGCGCATCTCAAGGAGATGGGTATTCGCGACCAGTGGCTGGAGCAGGTCGTCGAGGAAGTCACGCGGCTGCGCAATGCAGCTTAAGCGGTAACAGCCTTTTCTTTGCGGAGTTCAGCCAGCCGTTTCACGGCGGTCGGCGGCAGCGGCACATGAGGGTTGCGTTCGGCAGTTTCGATCAGAAGCTGATCGCTGGCGCTTTCCGTCACATCTATCAGATGGGCGAAAAAGGCGTCGGGGTCCATCCCGGGCATGATGGGCGGCAGGATCTTTACCTTGAAATGACCGGGATAGCGCATGGTGCTGCGGCGCGGCCAGAACAGGCCAGGGTGCATAACGATGGGCACGACCGGGAGCTGCAGGTCGCGATACATGCGGGCGATGCCGTATTTGTAGACAGGTTCGGCGCCTGGCGGGCGGCGTGTACCCTCGGGGTAGATGATGAGCTGGCGACCGGTAGCAAGTTCCGCCTTGGTCCGCTTTAGTACTTCGACCATTACCTTGCCGCGGGCGCCGCGATCGACCGGGATCATACGCTGTTTCTTGGCGTACCAGCCGAAGAGCGGGATCCACATCAGCTCGCGCTTAAGTATGTAGACCGGATCGTCGAGGTTGGGCAGCAGTGCATAAGTGTCCCAGAAGGACTGATGCTTCGGTGAAATGATGTAGCTGCCATGTGGCAAGTTCTCGATGCCCTCGATCTCGAAAGTCGTTCCGACGATCACCCGCATCAGCCAGTGGTTCGAGCGTGCCCAGTTCTTGGGAACGCTATAGGCAAGCTTGCGCGGGATGATGAAGTAGATGGGGGAGAGCACGATCATCCTGATGATGAGGTTGGCGTAGAAGATCGTGTTGAACAAAACGGAACGCAGAGCGATCATGAAACTTTCCCGAAGGCACGGTCACGCAGACCGGCCTACACGATATTGTCCGTTATAAAAAGCACCCTGATTACTGGAGTGCGCAAAAGCCTCAGCTCTGGTCACCCAGGCTCGCGGAACGCAGCCCTGTATGGCGCAGGCCGACAATGTTGCGCGCACCTGCCAGAAGGAGCTTGGCGTATTCGGCCAACATGACGCGCAAAGCGTTCGGGTCGGCGAACCAGTCGCTCGCCTTCAGATCGGAATTGACGACAGGATAGGGGATGAACTGGATATCGGGGTCCACATAGGCGAGCTCGGCGAGGCTGCGCGGCATGTGATAGTTGTTGGTGACGACCAAAATGCTCCTGTAGCCCCTGGCGTGAATCCAGTTCGAGGCTTCCTCGGCATTGCCGATCGTATCAAGGGCATCGTAACCGATGTCGACGCAGCACGAGAAGAGATCGGCGGAGCCTTGAGTCATCTTGCGGATCTGCTTCGGCGTCGTGGAAGGATGCGCCCCCGATATCAACAGCCGCCTGCCAGCACCTTTCTGCAGCAGTTCGACGGCCTGATCGATGCGCTGGTAACCACCAGTCAGCACGATGATCGCGTCCGCCCGCGGCTCGGCAGGCGGCTTCAGGGTCGTTACCGAATCGGCAAAGCGCAAGAAGCCGACAAAGACCAATGCAGCGGCCAGCACGCAAAAAAAGCCCATCCAGCGCAAAACGCGACGGATTGGGCCGCGCCGAGGCGGGACGCTCGCGGGGCTTTCAAGCCCCGGGTCCGGACGAATCGGATTGCGTGTTGTATGGCCCATCGTCATGAGTCGTGATTATACGCTGATTGCGGCGCGGAACAGACGCTTTCATGACAAACCGATATGCGGCGTCAATTTGCAATACCGTCCGCACGCGTTGGATCGGAGCGCAATATATCGATTTCGTAGATCGTGCGCATGACGGTGAGCCGTGCGGTTACGGTTGTCAGCAGCGCGATCACGATCATCGTCGCGAAGATGCCGAGATAGCCGAGCGCGCCAACCGAAAAGGTGCCGAAGAGGGCCGTTGCCTGATCGGTCTCGGGTGTGGCGATCGTTCTGCTCTGCAAGAAACCGGCGCCTGCGAAAAAGAGGGCAGCCAGCGCGCTGCCGATCGCCGAGCCCTTGAGGCTGATCTTCAGAAAATGCTTCTGGAATTCCGTGGCGACGAAGGAGCTTTCGGCGCCGACGAAATGCAGCACTTCGACGATGTGGCGGTTGCCGGAGAGTACGCCGCGGGTGGCGAAGACCACCGTCAGCACCATCGCGGTGAAGACCAGCAGCAGGATGCCGGTGCCGATCATGACCGTGGTGCGGGCCATCGCAACCAGCCTGTCGACCCAGGTGCGGTGGTCATCGAGGAAAGCCTGCGGAATGCTCTCCTTCAAGAGGTCCCGCATTGCGGCGAAATCCGGTGGATGGCTTTCATCGATGGTGATGATGACGAGGCGCGGTACAGGCAATTCCTTGATGTCTAGCCCGCTGCCGAGCCAGGGCTCGAGAAGGCGCGCCGTTGCAGCTTCGTCAACGATCTGGCCACTCTTGGTGCCGACGAAGGTCAGCGCGATGTCACGGGCCTGAACCAGGGCCTTTTCCATGTCCATGTTATCATCGGGCTTGATCTGGATGGTGATTTCTCGCGAAATCTGGCTTTCCCAGCTCGCCGCCGTCGAGCGGACCATGCTGACGCCACCGAGCGTCAGGCAGGCGAGGAAGGCCATGATGGCGATCACCACCATCAGCGCATTGCCCTGAATGTTCGACGGAGGCAGGATCGGTGCCGTCGGTCGTACGCGCATTTCCGACCGCTTGGGCTGCTGGGCAGGGGCAGCGGCGGGCCTTTTTGCGCGGGTTCTGGTGGGCGTCTTAGTCATAAATATCGAGATGCCCTTCCGAAAGAATCATACGGCGGGCCTCCACCTGGTCCATCAGCGAGAGATCGTGAGTGGCGATCACCACCGCAGTGCCCAAGCGGTTGAGTTCCATGAAGAGGTTCAGCAGGCGCTTGGCCATCGGCGGATCGACGTTACCGGTCGGTTCGTCGGCAAGCAGAACTTCCGGTCTGTCCATCAATGCGCGGGCGATGGCGGCGCGCTGCTTCTCACCGCCGGATAGCACTGGCGGCAGCACGTTGATGCGTTCGCCGAGGCCGACCCATTTGAGGAGCTCCAGAACGTCGGTCTTGTAGGTGCTTTCGTCCTTGCCGCGCACCCGAAGCGGCAAGGCGACGTTCTCATAGGTCGTCAGATGGTCGAGAAGGCGAAAATCCTGAAAGACGATGCCAACGCGGCGGCGCAGCAGCGGCAGCTCCGGACGGGGTATTTCTGAGATGTCGCGCCCGAACATGCGGATCAGGCCGCGGGTCGGCTGCAGCGACATGAAGAGCAGGCGCAGCAGCGTCGTCTTGCCGGCGCCGGACGGGCCGGTCAGAAACTGGAAGGACTTTTTCGGGATGTCGAAGGTCAAGTCCCGGAGGATTTCCGGACCCATGCCATATCGCAAACCGACATTCTCGAAGTGGATCAACGGGCAGCTCAGTCTTTCGTGGTTTCACCGCATGACTTGTTAACCAACACCGTTAACAGCCGGTAAATTTTGCCGGAAAGACGCCCGTTTGATGGCGATCTTTGCGAAGCATTAACCATTGAAATTTACGACTGGGTTAGATTCGTTTCAATGCCAAGATTGTCTCGGGCAGCGAAACCATGTGGACATCTGAGAGGCCGCCACCATGGAAGCATCCTCCTTCAGACGACAGACCGCCGGCAAGGGGTATGATTTTCTGCCGCCGGAACCATCCATCCGCCAGGTCCGCCGCATGCCGCGCATGGACGACGTCGCGGATGCCGAATTCGTTGTTGTCGGCAAGGCGAGGCCACGTGCGGCTTATGCCGGGGTTCGTAACGACAATCATCACACTACCTTTACGACCAAAGCTCCACCGCCGGTTCTGGTTGCCATCGTTGCGGCAGTCTTGCGCAGCCTGGAGGTCTGGCTGCAGCGGGCATCGCTGCGAGGCTTTGCGGCACTGGCAATTTCGCTCTTCGTGCTGGTCTTCGGGCTTACCGGTGGACTTTCCGGGCTATCGCAAGGCGGGGCGGCGCCGGCAGACACGCTTCACTTCTCGCATGTGACGATCACGCCGCGCGATGCCAATGGTATGCGCATCCTGCTGATCAATGGCATAATCGAGAACGAAAGCGGCGTGACACAGCAGGTCAAGCCGATCCGCGCCGATCTCGTCTCCGACGAACGGCTGACGGCCAGCATCGTCATTGAGCCGCCGACAGATGTCGTCTACGCCGGTCAGAGCCGGGGCTTTTCGACCCGCGTGCAGTATGCCGGCGGCAAGCTGCCGGAGGTCCGGCTTTCCTTCATGCCTTGAACCGCTGGCAGGCATTTTAGGTTGACTGGCGGCAAAACCTGTATTTGCGGGGTGTTTCACCGGAATTAATGTGCTAACGGCTTACCCTTCATTTTATGGAGCAAGCCTTTATGCCTGTCGTGCGCGGAAAAAACATCGAGCCGCTCTTTACCGCCGAGCAGATCGCCGAGCGCAATCATTCCATGGCACGGGAGATTGCCGCGGGTCCGACGAAGGACCTGCTGGTCATTGCGGTGCTCAAGGGCTCCTTCATTTTCGCCGCCGACCTGTTGCGTGCGCTGCACGATACCGGTCTTGCTCCGGAAGTCGAATTCATCACGCTCTCGAGCTATGGCACAGGCACCGTTTCGCAGGGCGTGCGCATCGTCAAGGATATCGATAGCGATGTGAAGGACCGTGACGTCCTGTTGATAGACGATATCCTCGAATCCGGCCGTACGCTGCTGTTCGCCAAAGAACTGCTCTATCAGCGTGGCGCGCGCAACGTCACCATCGCGGTGCTGCTCGACAAGAGCGTGAAGCGCAAGGAAAAGCTAGAAGCGGATTATGTCGGCTTCGAGTGCCCCGACTATTTCGTCGTCGGCTACGGCATGGATGTCGCCTACGCCTTCCGCGAGCTGCCCTTCGTGGGCGTGGTTACCGGCGACGCATAAGCCGTCTTGCTTCAAGACGGCTTGTTAACCATTTCGCCGATCGGCTTGGCATGTTTACCGATCGCTAGGGAACCGCATGCGATTTCCGTCGCGGGGCATGACGACGGAGCAATGCACAGATGGCAAAAATTCTGATCACGGAAGACGAGGATTCCCTTCGCACTTTCGTAGCCCGGGCACTACGCCTTGACGGTCATGAGACCGATGAAGCTGCCGATGGGGCAGAAGGGCTGGAAAAGCTGAAGGGCGGCAGCTACGATCTGCTGCTCTCCGATATTCGCATGCCGGTCATGGACGGCATCGAACTCGCACATCAGGCGAAGGACGCTTTTCCGGCGTTGAAAATCTTGCTGATGACCGGCTATGCCGAACAGCGCGAACGGGCGGACGACCTCGCTGAAAAGATCATCGATGTCGTACCAAAGCCGTTTGCCCTGCCTGACATCCGCAAGGCAGTGGCACGGGCTTTGGTAGCCTGACATCTATGGGCACGAGCGTGCCCCCGAGGCACGCCAACCGCACCTTATTTTCTCGGCATCACTGAATATCCAGCAGCCGTTCGAGATATTGTCGCTCGATTGCCTGGGTCGGATTGTTGCCGAGTTTTTCGCGGATCGCATCCAGAATTTCCCGGGCGCGCTGAACATCGATCTCGTCGGGTATTTTCACATCGTTGTTCATACCGCCTGCGTCATTGGTCTGACGCGGGCGGCCGAGCGGATCGCGGCCGTTCTGGTTGCCCTGACCGGCCTGACCGTTCGGTCCCTGCTGTCCTTGCTGGCCCTGCTGCGCCTGCATCATCTGGCTCATCATATCGCGAGCGCCCTTGCGCAAGGCTTCGAGAGCGCGGCCCTGGCCTTCCAGGGCGCCGCTGCCGTTGCCCTGTCCGAGGTCGCGACCGGCGCCTTCCATCTCGCGCTGGGCCTGACCGAAGCCTTCGCCCGGCTTCATGCCCATATCGCCCAGGTTCTTCTGCAATTCCTGCAATTGCTTGCCGAGCGTATCCTGCTGCGAGCGAAGCTGCTTTAACGCTTCACGCAGTTGCTCAGCCGTCATCTGGTTCTGCTCGCCGGGCTGCTGGCCTTGCTGCTCCTCTTGACCCTGCTGCTGTTGCTGCTGACCTTCGTCGTCCGGCATCATGTCGTCCATATTAGGATCGCCGCGCTGCATACGGTCGCGAAGCTGCTGGTCAAGGCGGAAGGTCTGATCCATCAGCTTCTGCTGGTCGCGCAGGATCTGACCGAGCTTGTTCATCTGCTGCGTCATCTGGCTGTTCTGATCCTGCTGCTGGCCACGCTGCGGGCGGGCCGTTTGCAGGTTGTTCATCAACCGCTGCAGATCAGAGAGCATTTGCTGGGCAGCCTCACGATTGCCTGACCGGGCAAGATTTTCGATTTGATCCATCATGCGCTGCAGATCCTGCTGGCGCAGGAAATTCTGAGCATTCTGGTTCGGCTGCTGCAGAGGAGCGTTCTGCAGGCGCTGGGCGAGCTCGTTCATATAAGCCTGCATCGCCTTGCGAAGCTCATCCATCAGTTTCTTGATCTCGGCATCGGGCGCATTGCGGTTCAGCGCGTCGGCAAGGTTTTGTTGAGCATCGCGCAGCCGTCGCTCGGCAAGCGAGAGGTCGCCCTCCTCGATGCCGAGAGCGATATCCCAGAGATATTGCGCGGTATCTTTGAGCTGCTCGTCGCCCTTGGCGAGCTTCATGCGGGCAAGCGCAGACTTGATCAGCAGATAGTGGGTCGTGTTCGGGATCGTCTCTTCGGGCCGGATCGTCAGAGCCTCGTTAAGGGCAATCGCTTCAGGCATCTTACGAGTATCGAGCGCAAAAGTCTGGCGCTCTTCGGCGACGGCGGCGGCGAGCGGCTCGCTGAAGGGACGCGACGGCATGACCATCTCATATGGCGGGCTGCGACCCGTCTGCGCTGCGGCATCCTTGGCGACGAGAGTGATACGCACGCGCTTGCCGGCGAGGGGATGTTCCGTCAGGTTCTTGCTCGTCAGGCCCTTGCCATCGCGCGCATTGCGGCGGGGAATATCCAGCTTAAAGTCCGGCAGCGGATAGAGCGGTGTTGCCGAGGGATCGGATTCTATCGGGACGATCTCAGCATGGGCTTCCTGCACGCCATAATCGTCCTTCATCGTGAAGCCGATTTCCAGCGCGCCGTTGACGGCGCGACGCGGCATGCCGTCGAAGGCGATTTCCGGCGCTTTGTCCGGCAGTACGTCGAAACTCCAGGTGCGCCCATTTGCCTGCAATGCGCCATTTTCCTCAAGCTTCATGACATGCGTCTGTGCGGCTGCCGTTGCCGACGTATCCGAAGGCTGTTCGGTTTTGGCGTTTGCGGTCGGTCGCTGCGGCCGGCCGTCTTCCTGAACCGCGATTTCCAGACTTTCGCCACTGGCTTTCCTGAAGAGCACCTTTTCGGCCGACTGTCCGCCGCTGACGCGCACTGTCAGGCTGGAAAACTGCGGCACGCCGATCGGCGTCTGCTCGCTGCCATCGGCCGTCAGGTAGATCGGCGGGCGGCCGGTATAGGTGGGTGGGGTCACCCATGCATCGATACGGACAGCTGGATTGCTTGTAATCTGCACGGGTGCAGGCTGAAATGCGTCGGCGATGGAGCCGCCGTTGATTGATAGGGAATAACCGAAGGCGGTGACGACAAGCAGTGCGGGGAAGGCGCGCAGCGCGAAGCGGTCGTGCCGGGCGATATCGGGCCGCGGCAAGCCAGCATCCAGCGTCACGATCTTCCGCGCCATGCGTGTCTGATGTTCGCGCCATAATATGCGGGCGAAAGGCGTATCAAAGGCCGGCTCATCTTCCTGCACCATGACGGGTTGGTGCGGCAGGCGATTGCGCTCTTCCAGCATGCGATCGGCTTCAATCACCCGCGGCCAGCGAAGCTTATGGAACGGCAGCAGCGCCGCAACAAAGCCGGCTGCAAAGGCAATCAGCAGGATGATGCGTAGCCAGTCCGGCACCAAGCGGAAGACGCCGAACCAGGAGGCCGAGAGATAGATCGCGATGACGGAAAGGACTGGCACCGCCAGCGGGAGGACTTGCTCGGCGAAAATCACGATGCGAGCCAAGAAACGCTTTACCGCCACCAGCCGCGCCAGAGAGGGTTGAAGCGCGAATGCGCCTTTCTTCTGCCCTGCGGGGCTTGTCATCAATCCGGTCTCCGCGATCTGGCGTTCAGGAACAGAGGGCGCTTCCGGCGATTGCTGGGCAATACGCTCACGAAGGAAAAGGATAACACTCTTTGTGGCGAAGGCGAGGGCGAGGCCCTGTGAATACCGATTTTTCGTGTGTGGTCGCCAAAAAGTGATTGCGACTTTTAGTCCAGCCAGGCCGGGACAGAATCGAGGCCGATCAGTTCCGAATAGGTCCGGCGCGGACGAATCATATGGAATTCGTTGCCCTTGACCAGCACCTCTGGCACCAGCAGGCGGCTGTTATAGGTGCCAGCCTGAACCGCGCCGTAGGCTCCGGCGGTGCCGACGGCCAAGAGGTCGCCCGGCTTTGGGGCCGCCATTTCGCGGTCGAGGGCGAGATAATCGCCTGTTTCGCAGACGGGGCCGACGACATCGGCGCGGATACGCGGAGCGTTGGCAACCGAAATCACCACGGGAAGAACCTCATGATAGGCTTCGTAGAGGGTCGGACGGATAAGATCGTTCATAGCGCCATCGACGATCACGAACGTCTTCTCACCTCCATCCTTCACATAGATGACCTCGGTGACGAGGATACCCGCGTTGCCGACGATGAGGCGGCCGGGCTCGGTGATGATCTTGCAGTTGAGGGTGCGAAGCTGGTTCTTCACGATTGCAGCATAGGCATCCGGCAAAGGCGGCGGATTGTTGTCGTCCTTGTAAGGAATGCCGAGGCCCCCGCCGATATCGACGTGATGGATGGTATGGCCGTCGGCGCGCAGCGTATTGACCAGATCGTGCAACAGCTTGAAAGCATCATCGAAAGGCTGCAGCTCGGTGATCTGGCTGCCGATATGCATATCGATACCGGTCACCTCGATGCCGGGCAGGCTGGCGGCGCGGGCATAGATGGCCTGGGCGCGTTCCCAGGAAATGCCGAACTTGTTTTCCTTCTTGCCGGTCGAGATTTTGGCATGGGTGCGGGCATCGACATCGGGATTGATGCGGAAGGAGACAGGAGCCTTCTTGCCGACGCGGACGGCGCGCTGGTTGAGGACTACGAGTTCCGGTTCGGATTCGACGTTGAAGCAGTAAATGCCGGCTTCAAGCGCGTAATCCATCTCATGCGGCGTCTTGCCGACGCCGGAGAACATGATGCGGTCGGCGGGAACGCCAGCGGCCAGCGCGCGGCGCAACTCGCCTTCGGACACGACGTCGATGCCGGCGCCCAGCCGGCCGAGCGTTTTCAGCACGGCCTGGTTCGAATTTGCCTTCATCGCGTAGCAGACCATGGAATCGACATCGCCGAAGGCCTCGGCGAAGACCCGGTAATGACGCTCGAGCGTTGCTGTCGAGTAGACGTAGAAAGGAGTGCCGACCGCCTTGGCGATCTCAGGAACGGAAACATTCTCCGCGTGGAGAATGCCGTCGCGATACTCGAAATGGTTCACGTGAGTCTGGCCTTAGAGAAGGGGATCGAGAATAAAGGGCTTGTCGACGGAGCCTGGCTGTTTCGTCGGCTTGGAAAGATCGCCGCCCTTCGTCGCATTGGCGCTCGGCGGATCGAGATCGCCCTTGCGGCCGCATCCGGCAACGGCAAGGCCGATGACGGCAAAAACCACCGTGAGGCGGATGAAATGCGGCAAGCTCGTCTGCATGGATATCCTCATATCGGCGCTGGCTGGCACCTTCATAGCGAAGTTTGTCAGCCTTGTGCACCCTGATTGTTGAAGCTTCGTGCTGAACGCATCCGGATGGCGAACCGGCTTCCGGTTCGTCGGGACATGCATTAGTTGCGGGCGCGCCAATAGGCGATCTGCTTCCTGACTTCCGACGGTGCGGTACCGCCGAAGCTCTTGCGGCTGGCGACGGAGGCTTCGACCGTCAGTACGTCATAGACCTTGTCGGTGATGGCGGGATTGATCGCTTGCAGGTCGGCGAGCGGGAGCTCCGAGAGATCGCAACCCTTGCTTTCGGCAAGGGCGACGGCGCGGCCGGTGACATGATGGGCGTCGCGGAAAGGGAGACCCGCCTCACGCACCAGCCAGTCGGCGAGATCCGTCGCGGTCGAATAACCGGAGCCGGCTGCCGCCTTCATGCGGGCCGTGTTGATCGTCATGTCGCGTACCATGCCGGTCATGGCGGCAATCGCCAGTTCCAGGCTTTCGGCAGCGTCGAAGACCTGTTCCTTGTCTTCCTGCATGTCCTTGGAATAAGCGAGCGGCAGGCCCTTCATGATCGTCAGCAGGGCGATCAGCGAGCCGTTGATGCGGCCGGTCTTGGCGCGCACCAACTCCGCTGCGTCAGGGTTCTTCTTCTGCGGCATGATGGAAGAGCCGGTCGAGAAGGCGTCGGAGAGGCGTACGAAGCCGAATTGCGGCGTCGACCAGATGACGATCTCTTCGGCAAGACGAGACAGATGCACAGCGCAGATCGCGGCAATTGCCAGGAATTCGATAGCGAAGTCGCGATCGGAGACTGTATCGATCGAGTTGCGGGTCGGCTCCCGGAAGCCCAGAGCCTTGGCCGTCATATGGCGGTCGATCGGATAGCCGGTGCCGGCAAGTGCTGCAGCACCGATCGGGCTTTCGTCCAGGTGTTCGATGGCGTGGCGCACACGCGAACGATCGCGACCGAACATTTCCACATAGGCCATGCAATGGTGGCCGAAGGTCACCGGCTGGGCGGTCTGCAAATGGGTGAAGCCGGGCATGACACTCTCGGCATGCTCCTCGGCGCGGTCGAGAAAAGCTGCGATCAGATCGGTCAGCATTGCCTCGGTCTTCTGCAGTTCTTCCTTGACCCAGAGGCGGAAGTCGAGCGCCACCTGGTCGTTGCGGGAACGAGCTGTGTGAAGGCGGCCGGCAGCCGGGCCGATCAGGGTCGCAAGCCGGGCCTCGACGTTCATGTGAATGTCTTCGAGCTGCCGGGAGAATTCGAAATTGCCGCTTTCGATTTCTGACAGGATCGTGTTTAGCCCGTGAACGATCTTGTCCTTATCGTCGGCAGAAATAATGCCCTGGTGGGCGAGCATCGTGGCGTGGGCGATCGATCCGCGGATGTCCTGGGCAAACAGCTTCTTGTCGAAACCGATCGAGGCATTTATCTCCTCCATGATCGCATCGGGGCCGGAGGCGAAACGTCCGCCCCACATCTGGTTGGAGGATTTGGTGTCCGTATTGCCCTCGGCCATGGGAGATGCCCGTCCTGGAGAATAAAATGACGACAAAAAAACCCTTCGGCCTGCCGTCCGTGAAACTGATCGCAATCGCCGCCGTTGCAGGCGTTGTTGCCGGTGCGGCAGCGGTATACGTGAAGGAGACGGGCATTGGCAATGGCGTCAGCGTTACCGCTTCGGCCGAATGCCCGCTGACCAAAGAGCGCGCCGCCAATCTGAGCTCGCTCATGAAGGGTCAGGTGGCCGCCATGGTTGCTGTCAACCAGCCTAAAAAACTTCAAGCTGTCACTTTCAATGGCCCTGACGGCAACCAGGTGACGCTCGACCGTTTTGCCGGCAAAACGGTGCTTCTCAATCTCTGGGCTACATGGTGCGTGCCCTGCCGCGAGGAAATGCCGGCGTTGAACGCGCTGGAGAAGGAGATGGGCAGCGACAAGTTTCAGGTCGTACCCGTCAACATCGACACTGGCGACGACGAGAAACCGAAGGCGTTCCTCAGCGAAATCGGTGTCGATGCGTTACAGCTCTACCGTGACAATACGATTGGTGTCTTCAACAGCCTAAAGAAGGAAGGCCTTGCTTTCGGTCTTCCGGTGACGTTGCTGCTCGATGAGAAGGGCTGCCTGATCTCGGCAATGAACGGTCCGGCCGCATGGGACAGCGAAGATGCCAAGGCGTTGATTAAGGGTGCTATCGGATCATAGGGCGAGCGTCAGGGATCGCCGGCGCCACGAATGAAGAAGACGCCCGCAAGTCCGATCAGGACACCGCACTGAAGCAGGAACATCGGCAATTCGCTCGACATGGCGTCTCCTTCCGTTCACGGCAAGGAAAGCACGTTGCGAGCATTTGTTCCATTCGCCTTTTCAGGCGAATACCGGCTTAGCGGGTCGGAACCGGGGTCTCGCCGCGATAATCATAGAAGCCGCGGCCGGATTTGCGGCCGAGCCATCCGGCTTCGACATATTTCACCAGCAGCGGGCAGGGGCGATATTTGCTATCGGCGAGCCCATCATGGAGGACCTGCATGATCGACAAGCAGGTATCAAGGCCGATGAAGTCGGCAAGCTGCAGCGGCCCCATCGGGTGGTTGGCGCCAAGCTTCATGGCAGTATCGATGGCGTCGACCGTGCCGACGCCTTCATAGAGCGTGTAGATCGCTTCGTTGATCATCGGCAGAAGAATGCGGTTGACGATGAAGGCTGGGAAATCCTCAGCGACCGTGACCGTCTTTTCCAGCGAGCCGACGAATTCCTTGGCGGCGGAGAAAGTCGTTTCTTCGGTGGCAATGCCCCGCACCAGTTCCACAAGCTTCATGACCGGCACCGGATTCATGAAATGGATGCCCATGAAGCGTTCTGCGCGGTCGGTCGCTGCGGCAAGTCGGGTGATCGACAGGGAAGAGGTGTTGGTGGCAAGGATTGCTTCCGGCTTCAGCACCGGACAGACCTGCGCATAGATCTTGCGCTTGACGCTTTCGTCTTCGGTCGCCGCCTCGATAACCAGATCGGAGGGCGCGAGGTCGTTGACATCAGCGGAGCCGGTGATGCGCGAAAGCGCTGCACTGCGCTCTTCGTCGGTCATCTTGCCGCTCGTCACCTGGCGCGCAAAATTGCCGTTGATGGTGGCAAGGCCGGATTCGATACGATCTTGCGACAGATCGTAAATATGAACCTTGTATCCTGCGGCGGCCGAAACATGCGCGATGCCGCAGCCCATCTGGCCAGCACCGATGATACCAATATTCTTCAACACCGCACTCATCTCCAACCCCCGCCCGGCATACGCCCCCGCGCTGCCGGTATTTTTATATGAAATTGCCGGACGAAAGATCGCCCGGCAAAATTAGTAGACCGATAGAAGACAATTTTCCAGTCATTCGCAAGTGCGAAAAGAGTGCAATCTGCCCGATCAGAGGGCTTTTTCAAGCTCAGGCAGGGCTTCGAAGAGATCAGCGACCAATCCATAGTCAGCAATCTGGAAGATCGGCGCTTCCTCGTCCTTGTTGATCGCGACGATGACCTTCGAGTCCTTCATGCCGGCCAGATGCTGAATGGCGCCGGAGATGCCGCAGGCGATGTAGAGCTGCGGGGCGACGACCTTGCCGGTCTGACCGACCTGCCAGTCATTCGGCGCGTAACCAGCGTCAACTGCAGCGCGCGAAGCGCCGACGGCAGCACCGAGCTTATCGGCAACCGGAAGGATCACTTCCTTGAATTTCTCGGCTGAGCCGAGCGCGCGCCCGCCGGAAATGATGATCTTGGCGGAAGTCAGTTCCGGACGTTCGGAGGCCGACAGCGCGTCGGATACGAAGTTCGAAAGGCCAGGATCGGAAACTGCCGGGATTGCGTCGATGGCAGCCGAACCGCCCTCACCAGCAGAGGCGAAGGAGGCGGTACGCACGGTGATGACCTTCTTGGCGTCGGTCGCCTGCACTGTCTGGATGGCATTGCCGGCATAGATCGGACGTATGAAGGTGTCCGACGAAACCACTTCGATGATTTCGGAGATCTGTGCGACGTCGAGCAGAGCTGCAACACGCGGCAGGACGTTCTTGCCGGTAGAGGTAGCCGCAGCGACGATCGTGTCGTAGTTGCCGGCGAGCGAAACGATCAAGTCGGCGAGCGGCTCGGCAAGGTTGTTGGCAAGTTCATCGCTTTCGGCGAGCAGTACCTTTGAGACGCCGGAGAGTTTTGCAGCCGCGTTGGCTGCAGCCTTTGCGCCCTTGCCGGCGACAAGTACATGCACGTCGCCGCCGATCTGAGACGCGGCCGTAAGAGCCTTGGCGGTCTGGTCGGAAAGGCTGCTGTTGTCGTGGTCAGCCAGAAGAAGAATGGCCATGGTCGTATTCCTTTCTCGAACCTTAGAGGACGCCGGCTTCGTTCTTGAGCTTATCGACCAGCTCTGCGACCGACTTCACCTTCACGCCCGCCTTGCGGCCGGACGGCTCTTCCGTCTTCAGCACCTTCAGGCGCGGCGCGGTGGAAACGTGGAAATCGGCCGGGCTCTTCTTGTCGAGCGGCTTCTTCTTCGCCTTCATGATGTTCGGCAGCGTAGCGTAGCGCGGCTCGTTCAAGCGCAGATCGGTCGTCACCACGGCCGGAAGCTTGATCTTGATCGTCTGCAGGCCCCCGTCGATCTCACGGGTGACGGTAGCGCTATCGCCCTCGACCGCGATCTTGGAGGCAAAAGTCGCTTGGGCGGAGCCGAGGAGGGCAGCGAGCATCTGGCCGGTCTGGTTGGAATCATCGTCAATCGCTTGCTTGCCGACGATTATCAGGCCGGGCTTTTCGGCGTCGGCAACGCCCTTGAGTATCTTGGCAACGGCGAGCGGCTCGACCGCATCATCAGTCTCAACCAGGATCGCGCGGTCGGCGCCCATGGCGAGCGCGGTGCGCAAGGTTTCTTCTGCCTTGGCAGGGCCGATCGAGACGACAATGACTTCCTCGGCCTTGCCGGCTTCCTTCAGGCGAAGGGCTTCCTCGACGGAAATCTCGTCGAACGGGTTCATCGACATCTTGACGTTGGCAAGGTCGACGCCCGATCCATCCGGCTTGACGCGGATCTTCACGTTGTAATCGACAACGCGCTTGACTGGGACGAGAATTTTCATGGGGTCCTTCCTTCGAACAGAGATGGGCCTTCAACAGAGACTTCTGGGAAAATGCGCGCTTGGACGCCGCTCCGATTGTCGAATGGCGACATGGATACGCGTTTTTCCTCCAAATACAACGCTTCCACGACGCAGACGATCAATTTGAATGCGCAATATATTAACGCTTACGTTCACGTCAATATCTAAGCTTGTCACGTCCCCAGGGCAGGCGTGGAGGCACGGGCATGCCCGAAGCGGTGACGCGGACGGGAATTGGTCGGTCGCGAACGGCGCGCGGCGTCACGATCTGCCGGTCGAAGAGTGGTACGCCTGGCCGGCGCATCACCAGCACGAGGAGGGCGCCGGCGACGATGCCGCCGACATGTGCGCCCCAGGAGACGTTGCCGTTGGGATCGATCAGCAGCATAAGAAACTGCTGGCCAACCCAGAGCAGGAGCGGGATGAAGGCCGGCAGCGGCAATGGCACGCGGAAAAAGACCAGCACCCAGACGCGCACGCGCGGATGCAGCATCAGATAGGCAGCCACGACCCCCGAAATTGCCCCCGACGCACCGACGAGTGGCGCTTCCGACGCCGTCGCCAGCAGGCCGTGGCAGAGAGCACCGGCTGCAGCGCAGAGGAGATAAAAGGCGAGGAAGCGCAGGTGACCCATTGCATCTTCGACATTATCACCGAAGACCCAGAGGAAGATCATATTGCCGGCAAGATGCCAAAAGCTCGTGTGGACGAAGGAATATGTGATGTAGGTCGCTGCTTCTGGCACGATCTCCAGCCCTGGCGCCAGCACCGCATAGCCAAAAACGACGGCCGGGATATAGCCGAGGCCGACGGTCGTGCTCTGGGCGACCTGCTCACTTTCGACAGTGGTGAAGATCCAAGTGGCTATATCTGCGGCCATCAGGCCGAGTGTCACCCACTGAACCCTGATGTACTTCAGCGTATTGGCATCGTGTAGCGGTATGAACATGAAGGCCTGCCCCCGGGGCGCTTGCGATGGCCGGGACGTTACCTGTT
Source organism: Rhizobium sp. BK650 (assembly GCF_014195325.1). GTDB lineage: Bacteria > Pseudomonadota > Alphaproteobacteria > Rhizobiales > Rhizobiaceae > Rhizobium. Next base: position 270,088 of record NZ_JACIBK010000008.1, read on the forward strand.
TTTTCCGGGAACCCAAAGCGCATCCGCCTTACCGCCGTCATTGGCATGACGCGCGGCAACGAACAGAAAATCGGAGAGGCGGTTGACGTATTTGAGGGCAGGGGCACCGACGATCTCTGCCTCGCTGCGGGCAAGCGCTACCATCAGCCGTTCGGCGCGGCGCGCAATTGTTCGGGCGAGATGCAGATGGGCGGCGGCAGGGCTGCCGCCTGGAAGCACGAAGGATTTCAGCGGTTGCAGATCAGCGTTCAGCCTGTCGATATCCCGCTCCAGCCGGTCCACCTGGCCTTCGACGATACGCAGCGGCTCATAAGCCTGTGGCTCGTCGGTCTCGGGAGTGGCAAGGTCTGCACCGAGATCGAAGAGGTCGTTCTGGATCAACGCCAGCATGGCGTCGATTTCGGGTAGGTCTGCCGTATGCAGCCTGGCGACGCCGATCGCCGAATTCGTTTCGTCTATGGTTCCATAGGCCTCGACACGCAGATCGTGCTTGGTGCGGCGCGGGCCGGAGACCAGCGCCGTCGTGCCATCATCGCCCATTCTGGTGTAGATCTTGTTAAGCTTTACCATTGCCGGCTCTCTGATCAGCTAGGGCGTCCGCCACCGGTCAGCCAGAGCGTCAGCATGATCAGGGCGATGGCGATCGCCTGCAGCAGCACGCGCAATTGCATCAGCTTGTTGGAAAGGTTCGCATCGCCACCCTTCATCATGTTGAACAGGCCGCGGATCAGCACCAGGGCAACGAGGCCCATGACGATGATCGCGATGACGTAGGTGACCGTGGACATGGCAGTCTCTTTTCTTCTTCAGTCCGTCCAGCGCATCAGGCGGTAGAAGAGGTCGGCCGGAAGCAACCTCTTCAGCAATATGCCCTGTTTAGCCGGAGTCGTTACTGGATAATGTGGCTTCGGATTTTTCGAGTTCAATGCACGCGTCAATACCGCATAGACCGCCTCGGGGCCAAGTTTGTGTCGGTTGACCGGACCTGAGCCTTCAAGGCGCGCAAGCTGCCGGCGGTACTCGACGGCATGGGGCGAGTTTTCCAGATCTATATGCTCTTTGATTTTCGCCAGCGCGTTTGCCGTGAAGCGGCTGGTGATCGGACCCGGCTCGATCAGGCTGACGTGAATGCCGCTTCCCTGGAGTTCCATTCGGAGAGTGATGCTCAGGCCTTCGAGCGCGAATTTCGAGGCTGTGTAAGCGCCGCGGTAGCGATAAGGCACAAGGCCGAGGATCGAGGAACATTGCACGATGCGGCCTTGGCCGCGCCGGCGCATCGAAGGAATGACCTGTCGCGTCAGTTCGTGCCAGCCGAAGACATTGGTTTCGAACTGGTCGCGCAGCGCTTGCGTCGACAGATCCTCGACCGCGCCCGGTTGTCCGTAAGCGCCGTTGTTGAACAGCGCATCGATCCGCCCGTTGCTGCGTTCGATCACCGTGCTCACCAGAGCCGAGATTGTCTCGGGCTGGGTGTAGTCCATCAGGAAGGTTTCGATGCCGTTGGCTTGCAACGGCGCGAGATCATCAGTCTTGCGCACGGTCGCAAAAACGCGCCAGCCATCCGTCTTCAGGGCGCGGGCGCAATAAGCGCCGATGCCGGAAGAGCATCCGGTCACGACGATGGTGCGCTGGTCGGCCATTCAACGATTCCTGTACAAAACGGGACTTGTTTCCCATATTCGCCAAAAGGATACAATTGGGAAGCCGAATGCCGAAAATCCTGCGCACGCTTTACGATGTGGCCTACGATGCGATCTGCCACCTCATCGAGGATGATGGCTTTGCGATGGCGAGCCATGTGGCGCTTTCCAGCCTGCTTGCGGTCTTTCCCTTTCTGATCTTCGGCACGGCGCTTGCCAATTTTCTCGGTGCGGACCAGTTTTCCACTACAGCCATCCACTTGATCTTCGACACATGGCCGGAAGCGATCGCCAAGCCCCTGGCAGACCAGGTCGTGCAGGTATTGACGATCCCGCGTGGCGGGCTTCTGACCATCTCCGTGCTGGCTGCCGCCTATTTCGCCTCGAATGGCGTCGAGGCGCTCCGAATCTCGCTGAACCGTGCCTATCGCGTGCAAGAGACACGGCCCTGGTATCTGACGCGCCTTGCCAGTCTCGGCTATGTCCTTATCGCTGTGATCATCTTTGCAGTTATCAGCATTCTGCTCGTGGCCGTTCCAGTCGGCCTCGATTATGCGCGTGACTGGCTGCTGCATAACGACAGCCTCGAATGGCTTCCCGCCAGGGTCCGTCAATGGCTGCCAATTACCGTCGACACGCTCGAAATTGTTTTCAGCTGGCGTATCTACGGCACTCTCGTCATGCTGATCATCGCTCTGCTCGTCGTCCATCTCTGGTTGCCTGCCGGCAAGCGCCGTGTCTTCGATGTCGTTCCAGGCGTGTTTCTGACCTTGCTGTCCTGGCTCGCCGGCGCGCTGATTTTTGCCTATTATCTGGCGACCTTTGCCACCTATACTGCCACTTATGCCGGTCTGGCATCGGTGGTGATCGTGCTGATCTTTCTCTACATGGTGGGTGTCATCTTCATTGTTGGCGCGGAGATCAATGCGGCGCTGATGAAGTTCCGGGTGCTGCGCAACTTCTCGCGAACCTTTTCGGTGGTCGGTCGCGACCATGCCGCCGAATCAAAGTCCGACAAGCCGGCGAATATCGGCAGCTGACAGCCCTTTCGCGCGTAGTTCCGCAAGGCCGGTATCACCCTCGCTCTTGGAAAGCTTGCGACCGTCGGCATCCACGACGAGGCGATGATGATGATAGATGGGTTGCGGCAGGTTGAGCAGATGCTGCAGCAGCCTGTGAACCGAGGTGGCGTGGAAAAGGTCGAGACCGCGCACGACTTGGGTTATGCCCTGCAGCGCATCGTCAATGACGACGGAGAGATGGTAGCTGGAGGGTGCATCCGAGCGCGAAAGGACGACATCGCCCCAGACGTCGGGCTCGGCCAGTATCTCGCCCCTTCGTTCATCGCCGGTTTCCGTCCAGAACAGCGGCTCGCCGACCAGATCCAGGGCCTTGTTCATGTCGAGCCGCCACGCATGCTTGAGACCTGAGGCCAGCATGGCGTCACGCTCTTCCTCGCGGCGGTCGCGATCGTCGGGGGGATAGTGCGGCGTGCCGTCAGGATCGCGCGGCCAAGACTCGCCTAGCCGCTCATAGGCAGCGACTCGCTTCTTGACCTCGGTGCGTGTCAGGAACGAGGGATAAACCAGTCCCCGCTCGATCAGCGAATGAAGGGCGGCCTGATATTCGGGAAAATGTTCCTGCTGACGACGGACCGGCTCCTCCCATTCGATACCCAGCCAATTGAGATCGGCATAGATGCCGGCTTCGAATTCGGGCGTGCATCGGGCCAGATCGATGTCTTCGATACGCAGGAGCAGCCGGCCGTCAGCGGCCTTGGCAGTGTCATCGTTGAGGAAGGCTGACAGTGCGTGACCGAGATGCAGCCGCCCATTGGGGCTGGGGGCGAAACGGAAGACGGGTTTTTGACGCAAAATGCTGATCATGCTTTCTTCTGGCATGGATTTGAAGCGATCGCGAGGCAAGGTGCGGGTCATCAGCAATGAAAAGGATATTGAAGAGGGACTTGCCTCTCTCTTTGTTCTCGATCCGCGGCTGGTCGCGATTGCCAGGGAGGCCGGCCCTGTCCCGCTCAGGCTGCGCGAGCCGGGCTTTGCCGGCCTTGCCCATATTATCGTGTCGCAGATGGTATCACGCGCCAGCGCCGAGGCGATCTGGCGGCGGATGCAGCCTGAAAGCGGACTGCTGAGTGCCGAGACTTACATATTGCTTCATCCGGAGGCCTGGCGTGAATTCGGACTTTCGCGCGCCAAAGCCGATACACTGACGCGCATCGCGCAAGCCGTTGCCGACGGGCGAATCGACCTGGAGGGGTTGGTTCAAAAGCCTCCTGCGGAAGCGCTGGCGGAATTGACTGCGCAGAAGGGTATCGGACCTTGGACGGCAGAGGTCTATTTGATGTTCTGCGGCGGGCATGTGGATGTGTTTCCGGCGGGCGACGTAGCGCTCCAGGCAGCCGTTGCTGCGGCATTCGGTCTCGCTGAACGCCCTCAGACCAAAGTCCTTGCCGGGCTTGCAGAAATCTGGTCGCCCTGGCGCTCCGTCGCAGCCCGGCTTTTCTGGGCTTACTATGCCGCAAAAATGCGCCGGGACGTACTGCCGATCGATTAAAGCCTTTCCTGGTTAGGTTGTTGCATCGTACCTGGAGGGTTCTAACGCCAGCGTCCCTCGATTCGCCTTTATTCCCTGATTTTATTGGACTTCACAATCCTGTAACAACCGGCCTAATATACAGGTGCAGATGCCGAATCGATCCAGGAGGGCTCCTTGACGATTGCAGTCTCCCCACAGGCCCTGCCGGCGCTCGTTCTGAACGCCGACTATCGGCCGTTGAGTTACTATCCCTTGTCGCTCTGGTCCTGGCAGGACGCGATCAAGGCGGTATTTCTCGACCGTGTGAATATCATCGCGGAATATGAGCACGAGGTTTCCTCACCGAGCTTCTCGATGCGGCTGCCGAGTGTCGTGTGCCTAAAGACTTACGTTCAGCCTTCCCGCAATCCCGCCTTTACCCGCTTCAATGTCTTCCTGCGTGACAGGTTCGAGTGCCAGTATTGCGGCGCGCATGACGATCTGACCTTCGATCATGTCATCCCGCGTGCGCATGGCGGCGAGACGACGTGGGAGAATGTCGTGGCAGCCTGTTCCCCCTGCAATCTGCGCAAGGGCAGCAAGCTTCCGCGGCAGGCAGGCATGTTCCCGGCGCAGAAGCCGTATCAGCCGACCGTGCAGGACCTGCACAATAACGGCCGGCTCTTCCCGCCGAATTATCTGCACGACAGCTGGCTCGACTACCTCTACTGGGATACCGAGCTGCAGCCCTGATCGGAGTGCTTACGCAGTCTTCTTCACGCTCCAGAAAGCGAAGGTTGCGAGGATCAGGCTCGCGATCACATTCCAGCCCGCAAAGGACAGGCCGAGAACGCGCAGTGCTGCATCCGTGCAGGACGGGCCCTTGATCGTGTTCAACTCGCCGAGGAGATCGCCGGCATTGGTGGTCATGCTGCTTGCGGTGGTCGAGCAGGTGGCAGGGCCGGGCCAGAAATGCCATTCCACGCCTGCGTGATAGACACCCATGCCGGCGCCGACGAGCATGAGGATGCCGACTGCGAGAATGATGGCGCGCGTCATCCAGCTCGGCAGCCCGATGAGAGCCGTAGCCGCGCCGACGATCGCGATCGGAATGCCGTAATAATAGGGCTGGCGCTGCAGCAGGCAGAGCGCGCACGGAATATAGCCGCCAATATACTGGAATCCGAGAGCCGTTCCGACCACCACCGCCATGCCGATGGCGAGCAGAAGCGAGAGAGTGAAGCCCGAGCGGGCAAGCGTCGTGGTGGTGGCATTCATGGCGGAACTCCGCGAAGTTGGCTCAGTGGGCAAAATATCGGTAGGCTAGATATAGCACGATCACGACCGCCGCGCCGATGCCGACGATCTGGCCAAGGCGCTTCTCGATGAAGTGGCGGATCGGCTCGCCGTAACGGCGCAAGAGCCAGGCGAGGAAGAGGAATCGGGCGCCGCGGGCGATGATCGCCGAAACGATAAAGAGCGGCAGGCTGACGTGGATGACGCCGGACAGGATCGTGACGACCTTGATCGGAGGCAGATGCGCCAGACCTGAGGTGACAAGCAGCAGCAGGATCGTCTCAAAGGTGACGTAGGACTTCATCTGCTCGAACTGATCGAGCTTTCCGTAGAATTCCAGAATCGGGCGAGCCACGGTCTCGTAAGCGTAATAGCCAAGCGCCCAGCCGGCAATGCCACCGAGGACCGATGCGACGGTAGCGATGATCGCGTAGCGATACGAGCGTTCGGGTTTGGCAAGCGCCATTGGCAGGAAGAGGACGTCAGCCGGAACTAGAAAGACGGAGCTTTCGACGAAGGCGATGACGGCAAGCCAGACTTCGGCCCATTTTGTCGAGGCCAGAGACATGGTCCAGTCGTAAAGTCTGCGGAGCATCCGGTTCCTTTCCTTGTTGCGACGCACAAAGCATTAGGGGCCGATCATGACGCTGTAAATGCTCGCTCTGCGGCTTCTAGGCGCTCGCACTGAAAATTTTCGTGATCTGATGCGGGTATGTCCTCCTAAAATTTAGCGGGATGGCAAAGCCGCGAATCTGCGGCAAGTTATCGAGCGGTTGACATAGGTGATGGCGTGCAATGAAGGTGAGGGTGATACAGGGCGGGCTCAGCACTGCCGCAAAAACGGATGGTAGAGAGGATCATCGCTCGCCGGACCATGAGGATGTTCGCCGCGAGGCCGAGCGACGCCTTGGCGCCAGCGGGTATCACCGCTTGCGGGTCAGGGAATTTGCCGTCGGCGTGCCGATGCCATCAGCCATCAAATATCTCGCCATGCAGATCGAATTTGCTGTCGAGGCGATCTGCCGGCTCGACCCCATTCCGGTCGATTTCTATTCGGACCTTTATTGGCCGAAGCTGGAGAACATCACGACCGCGTGATCGAGTCTTGCTGCCGATTATCCAATCGGCAGCGGCGCCACGGCTGCGCGGCTAGTGAGTAATCTTACCCTTAATAGAACCGGCCTGAGGAGTCGCGGCCATAGCCGTGGCGCTTTTAAGACAGGTCCATCGATTTTTCCCACTGCTGGCGCAATACGTTCATCTCGGTGCGTTTCTGGGCCATCTCACTGACGACCGCGCGGAGATTCGGATGGCGCGACATGAACATGTTGAAATCGCGTCGCTCCAGCACTTCGAACTGGCAGAAATCGACGGCGATGATGTCGGCCGTCCGGCGTCCGCCGCTGAGCAGCGCCATTTCGCCGAAAAATGCACCGGGTTCAAGCCGTACCGCGCCGCTTGCCAGCCGTACTTCGACAGCGCCGGAGGAGATGAAATACATGCTGTCGCCGCGGTCGCCGCGGCGGATGACGCGTTCGCCGGGCGAGGCGAGTTTCGGGTTGAACAGCAGCAGAAGTTCCTCGAGCGCATCTTCGCCAACTTCGGAGAAAAGCGGAAAGGTATCGACCAGCTGTTGGATCCGCAGATGATGCTGGCGTGCGCGCTCCTCGCCGAGCGCCCGGATCTTTTCCAGTTCCCGCGCCAGGATATCCTGGTTCTTCCGACCGTAGCCTTCGTAGATGCGCGGCCACTTCACCTTGATCTGGCGATTGAGCTTCTCCGCAACGAAGATGACGAGCGGGTTGAGAGTGATGGAGAGGATTGCGGCTGCGAGGATCAGATCCTGTCCTTCTTGTGGCAAGAGCCCGAGCGAAACGCCGAGACCGGCGAGGATGAAGGAGAATTCGCCGATCTGGGCAAGGCCGCCGGCGGCCGTCAGGCCCATGCCGATCGGATAGCGCAGCAGGGTTACGATCGCGAAGGAGATCACCGCCTTGCCGATGATGATCAGCGCCAATGCTCCGATGACGGCCAGAGGCTGACGCAGGATGATAGAAGGGTCGAAGAGCATGCCGACCGAGACAAAGAACAATACCGAAAAGGCATTTTGCAGCGGTAGTGAATCAGCGGCGGCGCGATGGCTGAGATGGGACTCACTCATGACCACACCAGCGAAGAAGGCACCGAGCGCGAAGGAAACACCGAAGATCGCCGCCGAGCCGAAGGCGATGCCGAGAGCGATGGCAAGGACGGCGAGGGTGAAGAGTTCACGCGAGCCGGTGCGGGCGATCAGCGTCAGAAGCCAGGGCACAATGCGCGGGCCGAGGAAGATCGCCATGGCTGCGAAGCCCGCGACCTTCAGCAAGGTGAGCGCGATCGTGATCCAAAGCGGCAGGTCTACGCCGTGCCAGGTATCACTTGCGTGTCCGCCCAGCAGCTCGGCCAGCGCGGGCAGCAGTACGAGCGCCAGCACCATTGCCAGATCCTCGACGATCAGCCAACCGACGGCAACGCGTCCGCCGGCAGTGTTGATAAGATTGCGTTCTTCCAGCGCTTTCAGAAGGACGACGGTGCTGGCGACGGAAAGGCTGAGGCCGAAGACGATGCCTGCGCCGAGGCTCCAGCCCCAGAGTTTGCCGAGGCCGACGCCGAGCAGGGTGGCAAGCAGGATCTGACCGATCGCGCCCGGCACGGCGATGCCACGCACGGCCAGAAGATCGGATGCGGAAAAGTGCAGGCCGACGCCGAACATCAGCAGGATCACACCCATTTCGGCGAGCTGACTGGCAAGCTCCGTGTCGGCCACAAAGCCTGGTGTGAACGGTCCCATGAAAATGCCGGCGAAGAGATAGCCGACCAGTGGCGGCAGCCGCAGCCTGTCGGCGCAATAGCCAAGAACCGCCGCAAAGACGAAGCTTATGGCTACCGTCGCAATCAATCCCGTTTCCTGATGCATCAGCCCTCTCAAAATGCCCGGAGGCCGGCACTTTAGGATGAAGCGCCAGCAAAGTTAAAGAGTTGATTTGAATGGAGTGGGCCTAAATTGTCGGCTTTTTTCCGGAACCACGAGGCTCCCGCATCGTTGCCTCTACAGGAAAACAAGGAGAAGAGAGATGCGAAAGATCATCATCAATTGCGCAATCGCTGCCCTTGCCCTGGGCTCGGCTGCAGCGCCTGCGATGGCAGACAGTGTGACGGTCACCCGCGAGCGTGCGTACGACGGTTATGACCGTTATGACCATTATGACCGTGATCGGGCTCGCCCTGGTGTTACCATTAGCGATCGCGGCATTACGTTCGGCGCGGTGCGCGAACGGGATCGCTGGCGCGATCGGGACCGTGACCGCTGCTACACACGTAGCATCACCCGTGAGACCGACGAAGGCACTGTCACAAAAACGGTGCGCCGCTGTGACTAAAGCCTGACGTGAGGCTCGGCACTCGACTCGCTGAACATCGATCACCAAGGTCTATGCCCTCGCCCTTCGGGGCGCGGGCGAAGCATAAAGTCATTTCAGAGATATTTGGTGCCCCATGCCGGGGTCGAACCAGCACTTCTTTCGAAACTCGATTTTGAGTCGAGCGCGTCTACCAATTCCGCCAATGGGGCAGCGAAATACGAGGCGGCTGTCTAACATGCGTTCGCCCGCGCGTGCAAGACGGCGGGCGAAGTTTTGGAGTTTGGAAATCGAGGTTTAGTGGGCGACCGTTGCGCTTGGTCCGGTGAGGCCGGATTTCTTCAGCGTGATCGCCAGGATCGACGCCAGCAGGCAGAAGGCGCCGGCAATGAAGAAGGCGGGCAGGTAGCTTTCCAGCGCCGTGCGCGACAGGCCGGCGCCATAGGCGGCCGTCGCGGCGCCAAGCTGATGGCCAGCAAAGACCCAACCGAAAACGAGACCTGCTTTTTCGCGGCCGAAGCGGTCGGCAGCGATCTTAACAGTCGGCGGCACGGTGGCGATCCAGTCGAGGCCGTAGAATACGGCGAAGATCGACAGACCATAGAAAGAGAAATCGCTGAAGGGCAGGAACAGCAGCGAGAGGCCGCGCAGGCCGTAATACCAGAAGAGCAGCCAGCGATTGTCGAAGCGGTCGGAGAGCCAGCCGGAACCGATTGTGCCGAAGAAATCGAAGATGCCCATAACTGCAAGCACGCTGGCGGCTGCGACCGGCATGATGCCGAAATCGCCGCAGAGGGTGACGAAATGCGTCTGGATCAGGCCATTGGTGCTGAGCCCGCAGATGAAGAAGGTGGCAAACAGGATCCAGAAGGTCGAGGTTCTCGAGATTTCCTTTAGGATTGTGATCGGCGTCGCAAGTGCGGCGCCGAGCGTGCCGCGGGCCGGAGCCGGCACAACTTGGGTTTCTCCGACTGAGGGCAGGTTTACGTCCGAGGGTCGGTCACGCATGAAGAGCAGCACTAGAAGGGCGGCGACCATGATCATGGCGCAGACGAAAAAGACGGTCGCGCGCCAGCCGTAGCGTTCGGTCAGCTCCGCCATCAGCGGCAGGAAGACGAGCTGGCCGGTCGCCGAGCTTGCCGAGAGCATGCCGACAACGAGACCGCGATGCTTGACGAACCAGCGCGTGGAAACCGTGGCGGCCAGGACCATGGCCGTCAGTCCGGTGCCGAAGCCGACAACGATGCCCCACAGAGCCAGCAGATGCCACAGCTTGGTCATGAACAGCGAACCGACGAAACCTGCGCCGATGAGGGCGAGCGCAAAGACGATGACTTTGCGAACGCCGAAATAGTTCATGAAGGCTGCCGCGAACGGGCCCATCAGACCGAAAAGGATCAGGCGGATGGCAAGGGCAGAGGAGATCTGCGAGGTTTCCCAGCCAAATTCGTCCTGTAGCGGTTTGATGAGGACACCCGGCGCACCCATGGCGCCGGCGGTTACCAGCATGGTCAGGAAGGTGGCGGCGACGACGACCCATCCATAGTGGATGTTCCGCCGGGCGAGGGATGACGCGAGGACTGCAGAGACCATGGACAAATTCCGTTTATGACGTGGGGGACCGTACAAGAGTGCTTACATGATGATCATCATATTTGTTGCGTATTGATGATGGACATCATATAAATTGTCAAGCGACCATTTCCGGAGACAAAAAATGCGAGTCAGCCGCCAGAAATTTGCAGAAAACCGCGAAAAGATTCTGACGGCAGCCAGCGTGCTCTTCCGCGAGAATGGCTTTGACGGCGTTGGCGTCGCCGACATCATGAAAGCCGCTGGCCTGACCCATGGCGGGTTTTACGGCCACTTCGAATCGAAGGACGATCTTGCGTTGGAGGTCAGCCGCAAGCTGATCGAGCGCGTGGAGGAACGCTGGCGAGAACAGATTGCCAGCCAGCCGGAGCGACCGTTGCAGGCGCTACTCGATCACTACATCCACTGGCGCACGGTCGATGATCCCGGCGGAAGTTGCGTATTCGCCTCGCTGACCCAGGAAGTCAGCCGCAGCGAAGGCGCGGTCCGGGCGACCTTCAGTGAGGGACTGTCGACGCTGGTGGATGTTTTGCAGGATATCGTGCCGGGCGAGACGCTGGAAGAGCGCCGCGCCAATGCGACAACGACGCTTTCGTCGATGATGGGAGCTGTCATCCTTGCCCGGGCGGTCGAGGATCGGGCGCTCGCCGAACAATTCCTGGTCACGATGCGCCGCAAGCTCAACTCGGAGCTTTAATCGCGGAAGGCTATCAATGCATTGCCTTCGACGATTTCGGTGAATTTTCCGTTCGGCGACAGGGCGGCTAGCTCGCTGCGGAAGGCAGCCTCGAATTCCTGTGCCTTGTCGCCGAGCGCTTGGAGAGAAGTGACGGACATGGAAAAGGCACGGCCGACAATATCGTCCGTGCCGATGAGACGCTCGTTGACGATGCCGATGCGTTCGAGCTTGCGGAAGGATGAACGCAGCAGGATCGTCTCATGCGGCCCGAACTCTACCCCTCGGCGCTGCTGACGCTCGGCGCTTCTTTCCGGCGAATAGGCTTCCGAGAGCTGGTGCAGGACGTCACGCCAATCCGGTGTCGCCGATATATGCCTGTCGGAGAAGAGAACGACGGCGCCGCCCGTAGCGATAAGCTTGTCGAGGGCCGCAAGCGTTGCCGGGCGGTCCATCCAGTGGAAGGAGCGGCCCATGACGGCAAGCTTCAGCGGTGCTAAGTCCGGGCTGAGATCGTAGGAGGAGCCCTGGACGAGCCGTATGCTCACGCTTGCTTCGGCGGCATTGCCGCGGGCGACATCCAGCATTTCGGGTTCAGGATCGACCCCGATCACATCAGCACCCGCGAGCCGGGCAAAGGCCACGCCGAGAGGTGCCGGTCCGCAGCCGAGATCCAGCACACGCTCGCCCGGCTTCAGGCCGGTCCGTTCGGCGACGCGTTCTATCAGCCTGTCCGGATAGGGGACACGGAAGCGGCTGTAATAGTCGGCGGTGGTGCGGAAGCGGCGAGCTTCGAAAGGAACGATGGTCATGCGGACGGCCCTCTGTGTGAAGCAAACCGCTACGGCTCAAGTGTGACCGACTCGTGATGGTGTGGCACGCGCCGTTTCGAAAGAGGTCACATTTTCGTTCGCCCAGCGCACAGCAGTGTGATCTGCTTCAATAGGTCGCGACCGAGCAGGGCATCGATATTCTATGTGCGGCGATGCCGAAAATGCTGATATCGGAAATGGAGTGGTCTCCCTCTGCGTTATCGGGGGGAGACTGCCATGGCGGCTTATTTGAAGCCGGCGACGTTGTGCGGAATATAGGGCGCTTCGAGTGCGGCGATATCCTCGGTGCTCAGCTTTACCGACAGTGCGCCGACGGCATCCGTCAGGTGGTTGGGCTTCGATGCACCGATGATCGGGGCAGTGACGACGCTCTTCTGCAGGATCCAGGCGGTGGCGATCTGGGCGCGGGAAACGCCGTGGGCCTTGGCGATCTCGGCGACCTTCTCGACGATCTTGCGGTCGGCATCTTCGGCCTGTTTGTAGAGCGTCTTGCCGAATTCGTCGGTCTCGCTGCGATTGGTCTTTTCATCCCAGTCACGGGTCAGACGACCGCGGGCAAGCGGGCTCCAGGGAATGACGGCGATCTTCTGGTCTTCGCAGAAGGGCAGCATTTCCCGCTCTTCTTCGCGGTAGAGCAGGTTCAGGTGGTTCTGCATGCTAACGAATTCCGTCCACCCGTTGAGGCGGGAGGTATAGAGCGCCTTGGCGAACTGCCAGGAATACATCGAGGAGGCGCCGATATAGCGCGCCTTGCCGGCCTTCACGACATCATGAAGCGCTTCCAGCGTTTCCTCGATCGGTGTCGTGTAGTCCCAGCGGTGGATCTGGTAGAGGTCGACATAGTCGGTGCCGAGGCGGCGCAGGCTATTGTCGATCTCGTCGAAGATCGCTTTGCGCGACAGGCCGGCGCCGTTCGGACCGGGGCGCATGCGGTTGAACACCTTGGTGGCGAGCACGATGTCCTCGCGCTTGGAGAAATCCTTGATAGCACGACCGACGATCTCCTCGGAAGAGCCGTTGGAATAGGTGTTGGCCGTGTCGAGGAAATTGATGCCGAGATCGATTGCCTGCTTCAGCAATGCGCGGCTTTCTTCTTCCGGCAGGCTCCAGGCGTGGTTTCCGCGGTTGGGCTCGCCATAGGTCATGCAGCCCAGGCAGATCTTCGAAACTTCGAGACCGGTCTTCCCGAATTTTACATATTCCATGAAAGTGCTCCGTGATGAATTTCAGCGACTCCCCAGGCGCATGCGCATGATGTAGCGCAGAAATCGCCGAAGTCTCAGCAAGCTCAAGGGAATTTGTTCTGCAGATGGCGCAATAAGGGGTGATCCTAGTATGGGATCTCGCCTTATCCTTGCGGATTACACCGCTTGCGTGTCCGCATATGGAGGTGTTAGCTGGTGCAGCATTTTACCGGATCTTGCCCATGAAACTGCCACCTGGTGATCAATACGACACTCTCTACCGCAATTTTTCCTGGCAGATTCCTGCGGATTTCAATATCGGCCGTGCCGCCAGCGACGATTGGGCCGCACGCGATCCCGGTCGCGTCTGCCTCGAACATTTCAGTCCCGACGGCGACCACCTGTCTTTGACTTATGGCGAAATGGCCGCCCGCTCCTCATCCCTCGCCAACGCACTTTCAGCGCTCGGCATCATCAGGGGGAATCGTGTGGCGCTGCTCTTGCCGCAATGTTTCGAAACGGTCATTTCGCATGTGGCGATCTACAAGATGGGCGCGATTGCCCTGCCGCTGGCGCTGCTCTTTGGGGTCGAAGCGCTGGAATACCGGCTGAAGACTGCGGGTGCGACAGCTGTCATAACCAACGGCTTCGGTCTTGTACGCCTCAATCAAATCCGCGACCGGCTGCCTGACGTCAAACATGTCATCAATATCGAGGGAGCTTCGGCTGATACGCTCGGCTTTGCCGATCTGGTCTCCTCCCATCCATCCGTCTTCGATATCGCGCAATCAGGCCCGGATGAACCGGCGCTGATGATCTTCACGTCAGGCACGACGGGGCCGCCGAAGGGCGCGCTGCACGGTCATCGGGTACTCGCCGGCCACATTCCCGGCATGCAGTTCGTTCACGAAGGTTTTCCGCAGGCGGGAGACAAGGTCTGGACACCGTCAGACTGGGCCTGGGCCGGCGGCTTGCTCAATGCGCTGCTGCCGAGCCTGCTTCTCGGCGTCCCCGTCGTTTCTTCGCCGGCTCAGAAATTCGATGCGGACATGGCCTATCGCATCATGGCCGAGATGAAGGTGCGCAATGCCTTCATTCCGCCGACGGCCCTCCGGCTCCTGAAATCCGTCGAGGAGCCGCGTTCGAAATACGATCTCGTGCTGCGCACCATCGGTTCGGCGGGTGAATCCCTGGGGCGCGAAACCTACGAGTGGGTGCGCCGTACGCTCGGCATTACCGTCAATGAATTTTACGGGCAGACGGAGTGCAATTTCGTGCTGTCTTCGAGCGCTGCCTTCGGGGTGACGAAGGCCGGTGCAATCGGGCGGGCTTCGCCCGGCCACAGGGTAGCAATCGTCAGCGATGAAGGCGACGAGCTACCGGTCGGAGAACAGGGGCAGATCGCGATCGCCAGCCCTGATCCGGTAACGTTTCTCGGTTACTGGAAAGATCCCGACGCGACAAAGAGAAAATATGCCAAGGGTTGGCTGCTGACCGGCGATATCGGCCGGCAGGACGCCGAGGGCTATGTCACCTTTGCAGGCCGTGACGACGACGTCATCACCTCATCTGGCTACCGTATCGGGCCGGCTGAGATCGAGGACTGTCTCATCGGCCATCCGGCCGTGCAGCTTGCCGCTGCTGTCGGCAAGCCCGATGCGCTGCGTACGGAGATCGTCAAGGCCTATATCGTGCTTTCGCCGGGCTACAGCCCAAGTGCGGAACTGGCTGCGGCAATCCGGGACTGGGTGAAAACCCGGCTTTCGATGCACGAGTATCCGCGCGAGGTCGAATTCGTCGATGCTCTGCCGCTGACAACCACGGGCAAGGTCATTCGCCGGCTGTTGCGGGAAAAGGCTGCGGCAGAAGGTTAGCCTCGGCCTGCAAGTGACATGATTTTCTCGCGCAACATCTTCGCCATATTGCGGGTGCTGCGATACATGTGAAGTTGGGCCGCGACCTGGCGCATGTCGCGGTCGCCGTTCTGGGTGAGGCCGATCACCAGCGTGCCCATCTGTTCGCGCTCCTGCCAGAAGCGGCTCATGATCGGATGATCGGAGACAGCGCAGGAATCCGAGCGTACGACATTGGCGTCGTCGAGGTGCCATTCCGTCAGTTCGCTCATTAGCAGCTTGCCCGGCGAATAGCGGGAATAGTTTTCGTCATAGGCGGTCTTCCAGGTATAGGCCTCGCCGCCCATCATCAGCACGACAACCGAGGCAATCGCTTTGCCTTTGAGATCGATCGTGTGGATGCGCACCGCGTCGACCTCCGCCAGATTGGAGACGGCCTCACGGGCGAAGGCGGTGTGATAGCGGTCAGTCACTAGCGCGCTCCGACGCTTGCCCTTCCAGCCGCCGGCCTCGAGCGCGAGGAATTCCTCGAAGCGCAGATGGATCTCACGCGGCTGGCGGGCGACGGTATGAACGACCGTGCCGAGCTCTTCGAGCAGCCGCCACTGGCGGCGCATCTCGCGCAGATGGGAGGATGATATGGTGCGGCCGAGATAGGCCATGGCGTCGTCGTCGCTCTGCAGCATCGGCCGCTCATAAGGATTGGCGACGGTTAACGGCAGGTTGCGGCTGAGGGCCACAGCCTTTGCCATCCGCACGAACATGCCGTTCAGCCGCACGTCCGGCAGCACCAGTGTGCCTGGCAGGCCGAGGTCCGGCGTGACCAGGCCTTCGAAGAGATTGTCCAGCGTTTCGGCCGCGTCTTCGGCATCGACGAGCGGGGTGCCAAGCGGACCGAAGCTGTTTGCCCAGCCGCGGATGATCGACGGACCGACGGCAAAGCCAGGCTTATCGACAGAGAACGGCATCAGCAGACGCATTCGGCTGCGATGTTCGTTATGGTCGCGGATGATGGCGAAATTGACCTGTCGATCCTCCAGCCGCGGCATGGCCGGGGCCAGGAAACGGCCGCTGAAGAAGACATTTGGCTCCATCGCACGGTTGGAGAGGAAGTCCAGTTCCTCCTGCAGATCGTAGCCAAGTTTACCGGGGTAAAGGCAGAGTTCGCGGCCCGGCCGGCCGATTTCGATGCGTGCTTCAGCTTGCGGCGCTTCGAACTTGAGCGCGGCAAGATCGTGAACCATGCGGTTCGCGTTGCTGTCGGTGCTCTCGGTGACGGGTGGTACGCGTACCATCTATCGGGCTCTCATTTCTGGCGTTGCGGCGGAAGGGGGTGCGAAGGCGAAAAGCGAAAAGCCAAGCGCTCGGCGAACGAAGACATAGAGCAGCATCGCTTCCACGGCCATGGCGGAGGCCGTGGCGATCGCCGTGCCGACGATACCGTAGTGTGGGATCAGCAGGATATTGAGGCAGACATTGGCGGCGAGTGCTCCAGCATAAAGGGCAACGCAAAGTTTCTGCCTGCCCGCCATCATCAACAGTGTTTCGGCTGGGCCGACCAGCGCCTTGGCGAGGATGCCGGCCAGCAGGATCGCCATCAGCACATAGCCGGCCGTGAAAGCACCACCGAAAAGCGACAGCAGCAGATGCCCCGCGGCCAAGACAGCAATACCGACCGCGAGCGCAGGCCAAAACGTCCAGCGGGCGGCATCGACGGCTGCAATCGCAAGATCGGCACGATTGCCTTCGGCGATGATGGAGGAGAAGCGCGGACCAGCGGCGGCCTTTACCGAGAAGTTGATGAAATGCACCAGCGCCATGGTCTTGGCGGCTGCGAAATAGATCGCTACGTCATGCGGTTCTAAGAAAATGCCGACGACAATGACGTCGGAATTGGTGAGCAGGAAGCTCACGCCTTCGATCAGGAAGATCGGAAAGGCAACGCCCAGCCACTCCAAGAAGTCTACCTTGCGCGGCCCGACGTCATAATGCTGGCGCATCCGGTAGAGCGTGGCGATGTACTGACCCAGCGCGGTAACGAAGGTTGCCGCAAGCGCTGCCTGCATTGCGGTGACTGCTGTGTGCGGCGAACCGAAGACGACGGCGATCAGCATGAAGAGGATGATGAGGATCGGCCTGACGATATAGACGGGGCTCAGCGCCATGACCGGCCAGTGGTTGGCCCGCGATGTGCCTTCGAGAATATCGCCGAGCGCGATCATCGGCATGGCGATCAGACCCAGGAAGATCGGCGCGAGGTAGTAGCTTTCGATCCTGTCGCCGAAGAAATGCAGGCCGAGCATGCCTGCAATGAGAACGGTCGTACCCGAGAGCATCGCGAAGACGCGGGCAGTGCCTGTCAGGCCGCGGATTTCGGCAAAGGCGCCGGCGGCGCGGTACTGCGGCAAGAAGCGGACGATTGCGGTGTGGAAACCGATGCACGAAAGATCGCCGCAGAGAACGACCAGCACCCAGACGAAAACGAAGATGCCATATTCATATTCGCCCATCAGCCGGGCGAGCACGATCTGCGACAGGAAGGCGAGGGCGGCGCTCAGGATGCGGATCGAAAAGGCGATCAGCGCCATACGCTGGGCGGCGGCCTTGTCGCCCCGCTCAGTCAGCACCGCGGCAGCCATGCGGAGCGCCCGACCGGCGATTGGCCGCAGCCCCGCGGGCAGCATCTTTTCCGCTGTTTCTATGACCGCCATTCTGAACACGCAAAACTCAAGGGCAGGGCATTCGCACCGGCAAGTCTTGCCAGACCAGGGTTAAGAAACGGTATGCCCAATGAGGAAGTATGCCTGTGGCGCTGGTCCATAACTGGGCGGAAACTACCCAAAGAAAAATGGCGCCCGAAGGCGCCATTTTTAAACTTGTTCGAAAGCACCGTGGCAGTGCTTGTATTTCTTGCCCGAACCGCAGGGGCAGGCCTCGTTGCGGCCGACCTTGCCCCAGGTCGCGGGATCGTCGGGGTTGCGGTTTTCCGGCGGGACCGTGACCTCAAGCGCTTGATAGGTCGTGTTCGTAAATTCATCCTCTCCGGTCGTCGGGTCCAGATGATGCGCCTGCATGATCGGAGGTTCCGGCTGCGGCGGAGCCTGCTGTACGAGCTCGACGCGCATCAGCTGTGCAGTGACGGCCTGGCGCAGGTTGTTGAGCAGCGCCTGGAAAAGCTCGAAGGCTTCCGACTTGTATTCCTGCAGCGGATCGCGCTGGGCATAGCCGCGGAAACCGATGACGGAGCGCAGGTGGTCGAGGTTGACGATATGTTCGCGCCACAGATGATCAAGCGTCTGCATGACGACCTGGCGCTCGACGTAGTGCATGATATCGGGGCCGAAGCGCTCTACCTTCTCGTTAAAGGCGGCGTTGGCGGCTTCCGTCAGGCGCTCGCGGATATCGTCCTCGCCGATGCCCTCTTCCTTTACCCAGTCCTCGATCGGCAGATCGAGATTCAGGATATTGGCAACCTGTGTCTTGAGGCCCACGGCATCCCATTGTTCGGCATAGGCGCGCTCCGGGATATGGGTGGTGACCAGATCGTCGATGGCTTCGCGACGCATGTCGGAGACAGTCTCGGAAATGTTCGGCGCTTCCATCATCTCGACGCGCTGTTCGAAGATGACCTTGCGCTGGTCGTTCAGAACGTCGTCGTACTTTAGGAGATTCTTGCGGATATCGAAGTTGCGGGCTTCGACCTTCTTCTGGGCGCGCTCCAGAGCCTTGTTGATCCACGGATGGACGATTGCTTCGCCCTCCTTCAGGCCGAGCTTTTGCAGCATGGTGTCCATGCGGTCCGAGCCGAAGATGCGCATCAAGTCATCCTGAAGCGACAGATAGAACTTGGACCGGCCGGGGTCGCCCTGACGGCCGGAACGGCCGCGCAGCTGGTTGTCGATGCGGCGGCTTTCGTGACGCTCTGTGGCGATGACGTAAAGACCGCCGGCGGCGAGCGCCTTTTCCTTAAGCTGCTTGATCTCCTCGCGGATCGCTTCGATCTTTGCGTCGCGGTCCGGGCCTGCCTCAACTTCGCCGAGCTCACGTTCCACACGCATTTCGAGGTTGCCGCCGAGCTGGATGTCAGTACCGCGACCGGCCATATTGGTGGCGATCGTCACGGCACCCGGCACACCGGCCTGGGCAACGATATAGGCTTCCTGCTCGTGATAGCGGGCGTTCAGAACCTGGAAGTTCGAGAAGCCCTGCTTGCGCATGAGCTCGGCGAGGAATTCCGACTTTTCGATCGAGGTCGTGCCGACGAGCACTGGCTGGCCGCGCTTATGGGCGTCCAGGATCTCGGTGATGATCGCTTTGTATTTCTCTTCGACCGTCCGATAGACTTCGTCATCTTCGTCGATACGCTTGATCGGCAGGTTGGTCGGAACCTCGATGACGTCGAGATTATAGATGTTGCCGAATTCCTCCGCTTCCGTCTGCGCCGTACCGGTCATGCCGGCGAGCTTGTCGTACATGCGGAAATAGTTCTGGAAGGTGATCGAGGCCAGTGTCTGATTTTCCGGCTGGATCTGCACCTTTTCCTTGGCTTCCAGCGCCTGGTGCTGACCTTCCGAATAACGGCGGCCCGGCATCATGCGGCCGGTGAATTCGTCGATGATGACGATTTCGCCATTACGGACGATATAGTCCTTGTCGCGCTGGAAGAGTTTGTGGGCCTTCAGCGCATTGTTGATGTGGTGAACGATCGCGACGTTTTCGATGTCGTAGAGCGAGGCACCCTTCAGAAGGCCGGCCTGTTTCAGCAGGTTTTCCAGCTTCTCGGTGCCGACTTCGGAGAAGTTTGCCGAACGCTGCTTTTCGTCGATCTCGTAATCTTCCGGTGCCAGCAGCGGAATGAAAGTATCGATGGTATTGTAGAGGTCGGAGCGGTCATCGAGCGGGCCGGAGATGATCAGCGGCGTGCGGGCTTCGTCGACGAGGATGGAGTCTACTTCGTCGACGATTGCGAAATTGTGGCCGCGCTGGACCATCTGGTTCTTCTCGTACTTCATATTATCGCGCAGATAATCGAAGCCGAGCTCATTGTTGGTCGCGTAGGTGATGTCGCAATTGTAGGCGTCGCGGCGCTCCTCATCGGAAAGGCCGTGGACGATGACGCCGGTGGTCAGGCCGAGGAAGCCATAAAGACGGCCCATTGTCGCTGCGTCACGCTGTGCGAGGTAGTCGTTGACGGTAACCACATGCACGCCCTTGCCGGCAAGCGCGTTCAGATAGACCGGCAGGGTCGCGACCAGCGTCTTACCTTCGCCCGTCTTCATTTCGGCGATGGCGTTCGAATGCAGGATCATGCCGCCGACAAGCTGGACGTCAAAAGGTCGCATGCCGAGAACGCGGCGGGAGGCTTCGCGAACGACCGCGAAGGCCGGGATCAGGATATCGTCCAGCGTCTTGCCTTCTGCGAGGAGAGCACGGAACTCCACTGTCTTTGCGGCAAGCTGCTCATCCGTCAGCGCCTTGGTCTTCTCTTCAATAGAGTTGATTGCGGCGACGTTCGGCTGAAAGGATCGCACGCGGCGATCGTTGGCTGAGCCAAATAACTTGCGGGCAATACCGCCAAAGCTGACCATATGACTGGTCCTTTCTGAATATTCATCCCCGACGTTTCTTGTTCGCTACCCAGCCGAAAAACAGGCGCGCGTTGAAAACGCCCGGAAACTGTTCTGGACGCGAGGTTGCGTGACAGATAAGAGGGGGGGCAAATGATGTCAACGGATTTGGCTGATATAGAAAGGCCACATTCCGGTGTTGAAGGCTGTTTTCGGGCTGGATTCATGAAAGCTGAAGCCGGCGGGTATAATTGTGAAGGATTATTTGATGTTGAGCACCAACAAACTTGCTGCGCTGGCGTTTACGGCCCTCGTCGCCTTCCAGGCACCGGCCTTTGCCGATGATGCGGTCGTTGCCAAGGTCGGTACGCTGGAAATCCACCAGTCGGAACTCGATCTGGCTGTGGCTAATCTCGATCCGCAGCTCGCGCAGCTTCCCGACGACCAGAAGAAGGTTGCCGCACTTTCGGCCGCCATTGACGTAAAACTTCTGGCTTCCGACGCTGCAGCCGAGAAGCTCGACCAGACAGACGACTTCAAGAAGCGCATGCAGTACCTGACCGACCGCGAGCTTCACAACGCCTACTTCAAGAAGCATGTCGTCGACACCGTGACCGATGCCGACGTCAAGGCACGCTACGACAAGGAAGTCGCCGCTCTGCCGAAGCAGGAAGAGGTTCATGCCCGCCACATCCTCGTCAAGACCGAGGACGAGGCGAAGGACATTATCAAGCAGCTCGACGCCGGCAAGGACTTTGCTGAGCTCGCCAAGGAAAAGTCCACCGATCCGAACAAGGATGATGGTGGCGACCTCGGCTATTTCACCCGCGGCCGCATGGTCAAGGAATTTGAAGATGCAGCCTTCGCCCTCGACAAGGGGACCTATTCCAAGGCCCCAGTGAAGACCGACTTCGGCTACCATATCATTAAGGTCGAGGATAAGCGCGACGCGCCGCCGCCGCCGTTCGAACAGGTCCAGGACCAGGTTCGTCAGCTCGTCATGCGCGACAAGTATCTTGCGCTTCTGAACGATGCGAAGGCTTCCTCCAAGGTCGAGATCATGGACGAAACGCTCCGCAAGGGTTACGAAGACGCGAACAAGCAGCCTCAGCCGGGTGCCGAACCCGCGCCGGCTCCGACGCCGCAGCAGTAATCATCAGCATCTGGGCCCGGTTCTTCCGGGCCCTTCACTATCTCGTTTATTGTCGCATTTCCGGGCGGCGAACCGGATTTCATCCGTCTGGAAACGCTCATTGGCAGGTCACATTCCATGTCCGCTACGGTTTCTCCGCTTGCCCCGAAAACCTTTGCCTTTCTGCCACCCGTTCGCGGTGTGCGCATGGCGACCGCTTCCGCGGGCATTAAATACAAGAACCGCACGGACGTGCTGATGATGGTCTTTGACGCGCCTGCGGCCGTCGCGGGCGTCTTCACCAAGTCGAAGTGCCCTTCCGCTCCAGTCGATTTCTGCCGGGCCAACCTGCCGCGTGGCACGGCACGCGCCGTCGTCGTCAATTCCGGTAATGCCAATGCCTTCACCGGCATGAAAGGCCGCGCTGCGACCGAACTCACCGCGAAGTCCGCTGCCGCTGCCGTCGGCTGCAGTGAAAACGAGATCTTTCTGGCGTCGACCGGCGTTATCGGCGAACCGCTCGATGCCACCAAGTTTGCCGGCGTGCTCGACAAGATGTATGCCGATGCGACCGGCGATTTCTGGCTCGAGGCCGCCAAGGCCATCATGACCACCGATACCTATCCGAAGGTTGCGACTCGATCTGCCGAAATCGGCGGCGTGAAGGTGACGATCAACGGCATCGCCAAGGGCGCCGGGATGATCGCGCCCGACATGGCGACCATGCTTTCTTTTGTCGTCACGGATGCCGATATCGCCTCCTCCGCCCTGCAGTCGCTGCTGTCTGCCGGTGTTGAGCCGAGCTTCAACTCCATGACGGTCGACAGCGATACCTCGACGTCGGATACGCTGATGCTCTTTGCGACGGGTGCCGCCGCAGCCGATGGACAGGTACGCATTACGAGTGCGGACGATCAGCGGCTCGACGCATTCCGTTCGGCATTGAACGACCTTTTTAAGGACCTGGCGATCCAGGTCGCTCGTGACGGTGAGGGCGCCACAAAGATGCTCGAAATCACCGTGACCGGTGCCGAGAGCGATGCCGCGGCCAAGACGATCGCGCTTTCCATCGCCAATTCGCCGCTGGTCAAGACCGCCGCGGCCGGAGAGGATGCCAATTGGGGCCGTATCGTCATGGCCGTCGGCAAGGCCGGTGAAATGGCCGATCGCGACCGGCTCGCCATCTGGTTCGGTGACGTGCGCGTTGCCGTCAACGGCGAGCGTGACCCCGCCTATTCCGAGGAAGCGGCCTCCGCGGTGATGAAGAAGCAGGATATTCCTGTGAAGGTCGATCTGGGCCTCGGTTCCGGCAAGGCTACCGTCTGGACCTGCGACCTCACCAAGGAATATGTTGCGATCAATGGCGACTACCGGAGCTGATCGTTCGTTGACGCAGGCACCCCGTCCAAAGCAGAACCTGCCGTTGGTCCGGCGGCTGGAAGCCGTGGGTTTTCGCGCCTGGCCGGCTGCGTCCGTGCAATATGACGGAAGCTGGCAGATCCGCCTGACGGCGGGCCATCCCTCGAATCGCCTGAATTCCATCGTTCCGCTCGATCCTTCCGATCATCGCGATGTCGAGATCCGGCTGGAGAAGGCAAGCCGCAAGTTCGAGGCTTACGGACGTCCGGCTGTGGTGCGTGAGACGCCGCTTGCTTCGCCCCTTCTGGTCGATCTGATCAAAGAGCAGGGATGGAAGCGTTTCGATGAGACGGCCGTCATGGTCTGCGACCTGTCGCAGGCCGAGCTGCCCGATACGCTCGATCATCTTCCGACCCACGATGTCGGGCGGTTCGTCGATGCCAATCTTGCCGTCGATGAAGCGCCCGTATCGTTGAAGCCTGCGCTTGCCGAAATCATTTCGGCGATCAAGCCTCCGTCGGGGCTTTTCATGATCGAGGATGCGACCCGTGGGTCGCTGGCAACCGTACTGTGCGTGCAGGACAACGACCTCGCCGGCATCATGTCGCTCTCGGTCGCAGGCAGCCATCGCCGCAAGGGGCTCGGCATCGAAATCCTGACCTCGGCGCTACGCTGGGCGAGAATGCGCAGCGCCCGCACCGCCTGGCTGCAGGTGAAGCTTTCCAACGCAGCGGCGATTGCTCTCTATGAGCGTCTCGGTTTTCGCGATGTCTATCACTATTGCTATTGGCAGGAGCGTTGCGAATGAGCGAAGCCGGAAGGAAGCTTCTCCTGGTCGCAGCCTGCGCGCTGATCGATGCGGACGGGCGTATCCTTCTGGCACAGCGGCCCGAAGGCAAATCGCTTGCCGGCCTTTGGGAATTCCCCGGCGGGAAGGTGGAGTTCGGCGAGACGCCAGAAGAAACTCTGGTGCGTGAGCTGGATGAAGAGCTTGGCATTTCGACCAAGGTGCCGTGCCTTGCGCCATTGACCTTCGCCAGCCACAGCTACGATACATTCCACCTGCTGATGCCGCTTTACATCTGCCGTCGTTATGAAGGCATTCCACACGGTCGCGAGGGGCAGGCGATCAAATGGGTGCGCCCGCAGGCGCTGCGCGACTACCCGATGCCCCCGGCCGACGAGCCGCTCATCCCGGTACTCCAGGATTTACTTTAGTTTTTACTAATTGTTGGCGCGAAACGTCGGTTTCGCCTGTGGATATTAATCGATCATTTAGCACCTTCTGGCAATGATCAGCCTCACTCAAGCAACTGGCGTGCGTATTTAAGGGCTTGACGTCATGGACGACGATTTCTGGAAAGCTGTGCGGGAGAAGGAACAGGCTTCTTCGTCTGCCTCACGCAGGACGGGGGCGCTCAATATCGCCCTTCTGTTCGGCACGGCCGTAGTGGCGCTCACCCTCATCCTGACGCCGATGCTGGCAGATTCCTCGAAGAAAAGCGTGCTCGCCAGTGCGCCGGCTGATTTCGATACGATCACCACCGGCTCCATCCCGAAGTCCGAAAATGGCCCGAAGACCGAGAACGGCAAGCGTTATACGATCCGCCGCAGCGTCCTCCAGGATACCCCTGGTTCGGTCTGCGTCATCCAGGGTTATGGCGTCGGCGCCGGCTGCTGAGGACATCAAGCTTCCGGCCGGAGGCCGTCAACTTCATTGCCGTCTTGGGCGCGTTAGGGTCAGGTCGATGAATTTTCTGAAGAAGTTTCTGGCAAACCAAAGCGGTGCGACAGCAGTCGAATATGGATTGATCGCGGCGCTGATGGCGGCAGCGCTCATCGGAGGCTTGGGTACATTCACCAACGGCATGCAAGGCGTATTCGGCACCATCGAAAACAACCTGACGATCAGATGAACTGTGTGTCAGGTGTCATTGCCTGAGCTTCTTCTCTTCCACCTTCAGGGCGTCGGCAAGCCGAGCTTTTGCTGATCCCGGTTTTAACGGCTGCTGCTGGCTTTCGTGCGGTGCCCACCCTGACACGTAGATTATTGAAAACGTCGCACGAATACGGCCGTCCGGGTCGGAATAGCGCTCGGCATAGATTTCGGCTGCGCGCAAGAAGAAAGCCCGCGTCAGCGGTTTGCGGCTGCGGGCTTCCAGCGGATTGGTCATGCCCATTGCTCTCAGGTCACGCATCAGCGGAAATAGCGAATCGTAGCGTGCCGTGTAATTCTCTGCGTCGATGACGGGGAGCGCAAAACCTGCGCGCTGCAGCAGGCCGCCGACATCGCGGACGTCGGGGAAAGGGATGACCCGCGGGCTTGCGCCGCCGGTCATCTCGATTTCGGTCGCCAGCAGCACTTCGCGCAGTTCCTGCAGCGTACCGGCGCCTGGAATGGCAGCGAGGAAGAGGCCATCCGGCTTCAATGAACGGCGAATCTGTATGAAGACGCCGGGCGTATCGTTGGTTAAATGCAGGTTGAGCGGTGCAATCACCAGATTGGCCGACTGGGGTGCAAGCGGCACGTCTTCGAGCGGTGCTTCGAGAAAAGAGTCGCCTGACGTGATGTAGCGGATGTCGCTTTCCACGCGGGTTAGGCTGCCGACCTTGCCTGTCGCCATCGCCGCACGGGCGGCGGCACCTGTCGTGCCGTGCAATTCTACCGCATGTTCGAAACTGCGCTCCACGACTGCCAGGCGGTCTGCCAGTTCCTCGGCGGCGATATCGAGCAGGAAGCCTGCCTTCAGATCATTATTTGCGAGCGCGCGACGGCGGTTCGCGGCGATCTGCACCTTATCGAAGATGATATCCATAGTGATGTCCATAATCCCCTGTCCGGCAGGCGGCAAGACGATTTTCCTTTGGTTCCCGACGCGCTAGTCTGCCTCATATGGGGATGATCGAGACGGAAAGAGAGAAGAGACAGGCATGGGCGCAGCTTCTGCGGCCTTTTTTCATGCTTGCCGATCTCGTCTATCCGCCGTCCTGTGCGGCCTGCGGTGTTTCGACGGGCGGTCACCGTGGGCTCTGTGCCAAATGCTGGTCCGAGGTTCGGTTCATCGAGCGGCCTTATTGCGAGGTGCTCGGCTTTCCGTTCTCCCACGATCTTGGAGCCGGCATACTGAGCGCTGAGGCGATCGCCAACCCGCCGCCCTTCGACCGGCTGCGTTCGGCAGCCGTGCATGACAATGCCATTCGCACTCTGGTGCATGGCCTCAAATATCGGGATCGCACCGACCTTGCACCGATGATGGCCGGCTGGATGCTGCGCGCTTCAGACGGCATGGTCGAGTGTTGCGATGCCATCGTTCCGGTTCCCCTTCATCGCACCCGAATGGTTTCGCGCAAGTTCAACCAGGCAGCGGAACTCGCCCGGCATCTGGCCCGGCTCGCCGGAAAGCCGCTGCTGCCTGCAACCCTTCTGCGTGCGAAGCGAACCAGCCAACAGGTCGGCCTCGGAATTCGGGCGCGAGAGGAGAATGTTCGTGGCGCCTTTATCATCGCCGCCAATAGAGAAAATGACGTTTTCGGCAAGCGCATCGTGCTCGTCGACGATGTCTATACGACAGGCGCGACAGTCGGTGCTGCAACGCGAACGCTGCGTAAGGCAGGTGCTGCCGATATAACGGTTTTGACCTTTGCAAGGGCCCTTGCGGAAACTATATGACAATAAGAAAACAGCACCGTCTGGAGATCATTCATGGTACCCGTTACCATCTATACGCGGCAGTTCTGCGGCTTTTGTACACGCGCAAAGTCCCTGCTCGAAGAGAAGGGCGTCGACTATGTCGAGCATGACGCGACCTTCTCGCCTGAACTTCGCCAGGAAATGCTCGGCAAGTCGAACGGCCGCACCACCTTCCCGCAGATTTTCATCGGCAGCACCCATGTCGGCGGTTGCGACGACCTCTACGCGCTAGATCGAGCAGGCAAGCTCGATCCGCTGCTGGCAGCCTGAGGAAGAGCAATGAGCTTCACCGCCGCCGCCATCCAGATGTGCTCCGGTGTCGATCCGGAGCGGAATGCCGCTTCGATGGCGCGCCTTGTCAGGGAAGCTGCTACGAAGGGCGCGACTTACGTGCAGACGCCCGAAATGACCGGCATGCTGCAGCGCGATCGCGCTGCAGCAAAGGAAGCACTGCGCGACGAGAGCAATGACATTATCGTCAAGACCGGCTCCGAGCTCGCGGCCGAGCTCGGTATTTACGTGCATGTCGGCTCGACGGCGATCGCTCTCGATGATGGCAAGATCGCCAATCGCGGTTTCCTCTTCGGGCCTGTCGGCGAGATCCTGAACCGCTACGATAAGATCCACATGTTTGACGTCGATCTCGACAACGGCGAGAGCTGGCGCGAAAGCGCTGCCTATCGGCCAGGATCGGAGGCGCGTGTCCTGTCGCTGCCCTTCGCCGAGATGGGGTTTGCCATCTGTTACGACGTGCGTTTCCCGCAGCTTTTCCGTGCGCAGGCGGTTGCCGGCGCCGAGGTGATGACCGTTCCGGCCGCTTTCACGAAGCAGACGGGCGAAGCGCATTGGGAAATCCTGCTGCGAGCCCGCGCCATCGAAAACGGTGTCTTCGTCGTCGCTGCGGCTCAGGCTGGCCTGCACGAGGATGGCAGAGAGACATTTGGCCATTCGATGATCATCGATCCCTGGGGGAAAGTGCTGGCCTCCGCCGGCCCAACTGGTGAGGCGGTCATTCTGGCGGAGATCGATCCCGCGGCTGTGAAGGCCGCGCATGACAAGATTCCGAACCTCAAGAATGGTCGGGAATTTTCCATCGAGAGGATTGCGGGGGACGTTTCAGGAGGCGTAGCAGCTTGATCCGCTATTCCCTTATTTGCGAGAATGCCCATGAGTTCGAAGGTTGGTTTTCTGAAAGCGCGGATTTCGATCGCCAGGTCGCGAGCGGTTTTCTGACCTGTCCTGTCTGCAATTCCGGCTCCATTTCCAAGTCGCTCATGGCGCCCTCCGTTTCGACCGCACGCAAGAAGGACGAGATGAAGGTCGTCGCCATGGATACGGCCCGTCGTGAAGCCTTCCTGAAGCTCAAGGAAGCCGTTGCCGCGATCAAGGCGAATTCCGAAGATGTTGGAAGCCGCTTTCCCGAGGAAGCACGCAAGATCCATTACGGCGAGACGGATGCCCGCGGCATTATCGGCCAGGCGACACCCGATGAAGCGCAGTCGCTGGTGGACGAAGGCATTGAGATCGCCGCCCTGCCGATCCTGCCTGAAGACGTAAACTGATATGTGGGCTGCGCGTCTGGCCTTCTATATCTCGGCCTGCATGGGACGCTATCAGGCCGATCGTTTTGCCAGTAGCATATAGTTCACGTCCATGTCCTTCGACAGGTTCCACTGGTTTGCCAGTGGATTGAAGAAGACGCCCGTGCGGTCAATGATTTCGAGGCCGCTTGCAGCGAGCGGCTTTTCCAGCTCTTCCGGACGCACGAGCTTCTCATACTGATGCGTGCCGCGCGGCAGCCAGCGCAGGACGTTTTCTGCGGCAAAGATGGCCAGCGCGGCCGCCTTCATGGTGCGGTTGATGGTGGCGACGAACATCAGGCCGCCTGGCCGGACCATGCGCGCGCAGGTATTCATGAAGAGCTCGACATCGGCCACATGTTCCACCACTTCCATGTTGAGCACGATATCGAAGGTCTCGCCGGTCTCGGCGAGATGCTCGGCCGTGACGGCGCGATAGTCGACCACGACACCCGATGCCTTGGCGTGGGTGGCGGCGATGCCGATATTCTTTTCGGAGGGATCGGCGCCGATGACGTCAGCGCCCATCCGGGCGACCGGCTCGGACAAGAGGCCACCACCGCAGCCGATATCGAGCACGCGAAGGCCTTCCAATGGTTTGGCGCTCTTAGTATTGCGTGAGAAATTCTCCGCCGCCTTGTCGCGGATAAAGGCCAAGCGAACAGGATTGAATTTATGCAGCGGCTTGAACTTGCCCGTCGGGCTCCACCATTCGGCTGCCATGGCGGAAAAGCGATCGACCTCGCTCTGGTCGATGGTGGTTTTGGCCGCTTCGTTCATCTGCCGCTCCTTCATATCCTGTCAGTGAAGTCGGACTATCGGGGCAATAAGTCAAGGGCGGTCAGTTCGCACCGGCGACTTGGCAAAGACCGAAAAAATAAAGCAAGGCTGAAGCAGTAAAAAACCCCGCGTCTTGGCGGGGTTTCGGATGTGAGATGATGCCGATTTACCGGCACTGACGGCGCGGGCCGTACGCGGGCTGGTACGTATTGTCATATGCACGGTACGAGCGATAACGGCTGTAGCAGTAATCGACATGCGAGCTGCTGTTACGCTCACGCGGCTGCGAGGCTATAATACTACCGATGATAGCGCCAGCAGCCAGACCACCAATAATGGCGCCAGTGTTGTCGTGCCGGCGATAATGGCGGTCGCGGTAGTAGCGGTCTCCGTAGTAACGGCGATCCCAGCTGCGGTCGTATCGATAACGGTCCGAATAGCGGTAATTTTGCCAGCCTCGGCCTCCGTAGTCATAACGAGGACAGTTCGTGAAATTGTTGCAGCCCACTTGAAGAAGGTCGGTTTGATCGGCGGTCTGCGGCTGCGCTGCCGATTGGGCCGGATTTGCGGTATAGACCGGACCCGCCCATGCAGGCATTCCGGAGAATGCGGTTGCGATCGACAATGCAATTATCGCTAATCTTCTCATTCTGCTCACCAAATTGCTGATACATCTATCTGCAATTTAAACGCATTTGGGCCCATTAAGTTTCAAACGGCTGCGTGCTCTTGCTTTACCGACATGGGGAACAGGACGCTTTTTCAGCAGCCGCTGCAACCATTTTTGACGAAATTCTGTCGCTTCCATTTCACTCCGTTCCCGCCCTTGCCACCCTTTGTCAAACTCGCTAAGAGACGCCCAACTTTCGTCCTTGGTTGGCGGGGCTTCAGAAGCGTTCCAGAAACCAGCATTTCCGGGCTCTTCGGTCGATCGGCAATTGGGATTTCTGATGCCGCGGAGGATGAAACAGCCTCCCGGCGATTTGTGAATGGCGCGTGGCGTCCCGGAGAAGCAAATCTCGTTTCCGGCAATCTCGCGCGGGTCGTGGTAGAGGCTTATGGCACGCATCGTTATGAAATTCGGCGGAACTTCCGTCGCTGATCTGGACCGCATCAAAAACGTTGCCCGCCATGTGAAACGTGAAGTCGACGCCGGCCATGAAGTGGCGGTCGTCGTTTCCGCCATGTCCGGCAAGACCAACGAACTGGTCGGCTGGGTACAGGGCACACCAAAGGTAATCGGCGCAAATTCGCCCTTCTACGATGCACGCGAATATGATGCCGTCGTTGCCTCGGGCGAACAGGTTACATCGGGCCTTCTCGCAATCGCGCTGCAGAGCATGGGCATCAATGCCCGCTCCTGGCAGGGCTGGCAGATCCCGATCCGCACCGACAATGCGCATGGCGCGGCCCGCATCATGGAAATCGATGGGGCCGATATCATCAAGCGGATGGGCGAGGGGCAGGTTGCGGTCGTCGCCGGTTTCCAAGGCCTCGGGCCAGACAATCGCATCTCGACGCTCGGACGCGGCGGATCTGATACGTCGGCCGTTGCGATCGCCGCCGCCGTGAAAGCTGACCGCTGCGACATCTATACCGATGTCGATGGCGTCTATACGACCGATCCGCGCATCGAGCCCAAGGCACGGCGTCTGAAGAAGATCGCTTTCGAAGAAATGCTGGAAATGGCATCGCTCGGTGCCAAGGTTCTTCAGGTGCGCTCTGTCGAGCTTGCCATGGTGCATAAGGTGCGCACTTTCGTGCGTTCGTCTTTCGAGGATCCCGATGCTCCGGGCATGGGCGACCTCTTGAACCCGCCCGGAACGCTGATTTGTGACGAGGATGAAATCGTGGAACAGGAAGTAGTCACCGGCATCGCCTATGCCAAGGATGAGGCTCAGATCTCGCTTCGCCGTCTTGCCGACCGGCCGGGCGTTTCTGCCGCAATCTTCGGGCCGCTCGCCGAGAGCCACATCAATGTCGACATGATCGTCCAGAACATTTCCGAAGACGGCTCGAAGACAGACATGACCTTCACCGTGCCCTCGGGCGATGTCGAGAAGGCGATCAAGGTTCTCTCCGACAACAAGCAGAAGATCGGCTACGACGTCGCGCAGAGCGAATCGGGGCTGGTGAAGGTTTCCGTCATCGGTATCGGCATGCGCAGCCATGCGGGCGTTGCGGCGACCGCGTTCCGGGCACTTGCCGAAAAAGGCATCAACATAAAGGCGATCACGACATCGGAGATCAAGATTTCGATCCTGATCGATGGTCCCTATGCAGAACTCGCTGTCAGAACTTTGCATTCCTGCTACGGTCTGGATAAGAATTGATTCCCAGCGGGCGGCCCGCCCCTTCAGGTTGAAGATGCGGCCGGTTTTTCTGGCCGCATAGGCGTTTGTTTCGGGAGCTTGAGACGCAATGAGAGACCTTTCCGGCGGTCCGCGCGTATTGCTCAAGCGGCTGCGCGAGTTGATGGCGGAGCCGCTGGAGCCGCAGGAGCGACTCGACCGGATCGTGCGCCAGATCGCCAGCAACATGGTGGCCGAAGTCTGCTCCGTCTACGTGCTGCGCGCCGATGGGGTTCTCGAGCTTTATGCTACCGAAGGTCTCAATAAGGAAGCTGTCCACCTTTCGCAGCTGAAGATGGGGCAAGGCCTCGTCGGCACGATCGCCGCATCGGCCCAGTCGCTCAATCTTTCAGACGCGCAATCACATCCGGCCTTCCGCTACCTGCCGGAAACGGGCGAAGAAATCTATCATTCTTTCCTCGGGGTGCCGATTCTGCGCACGGGCCGCTCTCTTGGCGTTCTCGTCGTGCAGAACAAAGCGAGCCGCAATTACCGCGACGAGGAGCTGGAAGCGCTCGAGACTACGGCGATGGTTCTCGCCGAGATGATCGCGACAGGCGAACTCAAGAAAATTACCAAGCCAGGCCTCGAACTCGATCTCACTCGTTCGGTAACGGTCGACGGCGATACGTATAATGACGGAATTGGCCTCGGTTACGTTGTGCTGCACGAGCCGCGCATCGTCGTCACCAATCTGCTCAACGAGGACGCGGAAAAAGAAATCCGGCGGCTGGCGGAAGCCATGGGCTCGCTTCGAATTTCTATCGACGACATGCTGTCGCGCCGCGATGTTTCCATGGAAGGTGAGCATCGCGAGGTGCTCGAAACCTATCGCATGTTCGCCCACGACCAGGGCTGGGTGCGTAAGCTGGAAGAGGCGATCCGTAACGGTCTGACTGCGGAAGCGGCGGTTGAGAAGGTTCAGAGCGACACTAAGGCGCGCATGATGCGCCTGACAGATCCGTATCTGCGCGAGCGGATGCATGATTTCGAAGATTTGGCGAACCGGCTGCTGCGGGTGTTGACCGGCTACTCCGGACGAACGACGGCCGAGGGTTTTCCAAACGATGCGATCATCTTGGCGCGCGCCATGGGTGCGGCGGAGCTCCTTGACTATCCGCGCGCCAATGTGCGCGGGCTGGTGTTAGAAGAAGGTGCGGTCACGAGCCATGTGGTGATCGTCGCACGCGCCATGGGCATTCCTGTCATCGGCCAGGCGGCCGGTGTTGTGGCGCTTGCCGAAAACGGCGACGCCGTCATTATCGACGGTGACGAGGGGCATGTGCATATCCGGCCGATGCCGGAGCATCAGCGCTCCTACGAAGAAAAGGTCCGTTTCCGCGCCAGGCGACAAGAGCAATTCCGGGCGCTGCGCTCCGTCGAGCCGGTTACCAAGGATGGGCAGCGCATCCAGCTGCTGATGAATGCCGGCTTGCTGGTCGACCTGCCACAGCTGGCGGAATCGGGAGCGGAAGGTATCGGTCTTTTCCGTACCGAGCTGCAGTTCATGATCGCCTCGACCATGCCGAAGGCGGAAGAACAGGAAATGTTCTACCGCAATGTATTGAAGCAGGCGGGTGGCCGAGTCGTGACCTTCCGCACGCTCGATATCGGCGGTGACAAGGTTATTCCTTATTTCCGTGGCCACGAGGAAGAGAACCCGGCGCTCGGCTGGCGGGCGATTCGCCTGTCGCTCGACCGGCCGGGACTGTTGCGCACGCAGTTGCGCGCGATGCTGAAGGCAGCGGCAGGTGCCGAGCTAAAGCTGATGGTGCCGATGGTGACGGAGGTTTCGGAACTCAAACAGGTGCGTGAGCTTCTGCAGAAGGAAGTGCAGCATCTTTCGCGCTTCGGTCACGGCCTGCCGCGCAAGCTGCAATTCGGTGCGATGCTGGAAGTGCCCGCGCTGCTCTGGCAGCTCGATGAGTTAATGGATGCGGTCGATTTCGTTTCGGTTGGTTCCAACGATCTCTTCCAGTTCGCGATGGCAGTCGATCGAGGCAATGCGCGGGTTTCCGAACGATTCGATCCGCTGGAGCGGCCATTCCTGCGGATTCTGCGCGATATCGTGCGCGGCGCAGATCGCAACAAGACCCCCGTGACGCTATGTGGCGAGCTGGCCGGCAAGCCGCTTTCGGCCATGGCTTTGCTTGGTGTCGGCTTCCGTTCCATCTCCATGTCGCCGGCCTCGATCGGACCCGTCAAGGCGATGTTGCTCGGCCTCGATGCCGAAGCACTGACGAAAGCTGTCAATGAGGCGCTGGACGACCGAAATGCGACCGTGCCAATGCGCGAGGTGCTTGCCCGCTTCGCCGAGAGCCACAATATTCCCCTTTAGTGATATATAAGAAGAATAGGAGCAAGGGGTGGCGAAGCTTCCCATTGAAAAGATGCGCGAGCTTGAGCGCCGCTTCGGCGAGATCGAAGCGCGCATGTCCGCCGGTCCCTCGGCGGACATCTATGTAAAGCTCGCATCCGAATATTCCGAACTGCAGCCGGTCGTGACTAAGATCCGCGCCTATGAGAAGGCAATCGATGAGCTTGCCGATCTGGAAGTGCTGCTCGAAGATAGGTCCGTCGATCGCGACATGCGCGAGCTTGCCGAACTCGAGCTGCCTGACGTGAAAGAGCGGATCGAGGCGCTGGAAAACGAAATCCAGATCCTGCTCTTGCCAAAGGATGCAGCCGACGAGAAGAGCGCGATTCTGGAAATCCGCGCCGGTACCGGCGGCAACGAGGCGGCTCTTTTCGCCGGGGACCTTTTCCGCATGTATGAGCGTTACGCGGCAACGCACGGCTGGAAGGTGGAAGTGCTGTCGTCGAGCGAAGGCGAAGCCGGCGGCTACAAGGAAATCATTGCAACGATCACCGGCAAGGGCGTCTTTGCCAAGCTGAAGTTTGAATCCGGCGTGCACCGTGTGCAGCGCGTGCCGGAGACGGAAGCGGGCGGGCGCATTCACACTTCGGCGGCGACTGTCGCCGTTCTTCCGGAAGCCGAAGAGATCGATATCGAAATCCGGCCGGAAGATATCCGCATTGATACGATGCGCTCGTCGGGCGCAGGCGGCCAGCACGTCAATACGACGGACTCGGCAGTGCGTATCACCCACCTGCCGACGGGCATCGTGGTGACAAGCTCGGAAAAATCCCAGCATCAGAACCGCGCCAAGGCCATCCAGGTGCTGCGCTCGCGTCTTTATGATGCTGAGCGGCAGCGGGCTGACAGTGAACGTTCCGCCGACCGCAAGAGCCAAGTCGGCTCGGGGGACCGCTCCGAGCGCATCCGCACCTATAATTTCCCGCAGGGGCGGGTGACCGACCATCGCATCAACCTGACACTCTACAAGCTCGACCGGATGATGGTCGGTGAGATCGACGAAGTGGTGGATGCGCTGCTGGCGGACTATCAGGCGAGCCAGCTCGCACAGCTTGGCGAACAGCAATGACCGCGTCCGGGCCGACGGTTTCAGAGGTGCTTGCCGAGGCCCGGCGCCGTTTCGCCGAAGCGGGTATCGACGATCCGCAGACAGATGCGCGGCTGCTGATCGCGGGATTGTTGAAACTTTCTCCGACCGCGATGTTAACGGCAGGCCGCGAGGCGATTTCGGAAGAGCAGGCAGGGACCATTGGGCGGGCAATCGAGAGGCGATTGAAACACGAGCCGGTGCATCGCATTCTTGGCGAGCGGGAGTTCTACGGCTTGCCGCTTCGGCTTTCGGCAGGCACGCTGGAGCCGCGGCCGGACACCGAAATTCTCGTCGATTCGATCATTCCTTATCTGCGCGATCTTGCAAAGACCGAGGGCGATCTCCATATTCTAGACATCGGAACCGGGACCGGAGCGATTTGCCTTGCGCTCCTGAGTGAATGCCCGGAAGCATCAGGCGTCGGCAGCGACATCTCGGCCGATGCACTTGAAACGGCAAGATCAAACGCAGAAAGAAACGGATTGCAGGAGCGGTTCACAACCATTCGCTCGAACTGGTTCGAGAACATCCACGGGACGTTTCATGCGATTGTCTCAAATCCGCCCTATATTGCCTCCAATGTCATTCACGATCTCGCTCCCGAAGTGACGAAATTTGATCCGGCTGCAGCTCTGGACGGCGGTACGGATGGACTTGACGCTTACAAAGCCATAGCAAAGGATGCAGCAAGGTTCGTACGGCCGAATGGGGTCGTCGGACTGGAAATCGGCTACGATCAGCGAAATGATGTGACGGCTATCTTTGAAGCGGAAGGCTTCAAGTGCCTCCAATCTGTGAAAGACTATGGTCAGAACGATAGAGTGCTTGTGTTCTCGCCGGCATGACCGGCGGCAAATTGCAGCATCGAACTGGACATTATTGCTATTGCGAAGAAAAGGCTTGGATTTCCCGAGGAAGCAATATAGGTTGCCCTTACGCGTTGGGCGCATAGGGATGAACGAGATTCGTTCGGTACTTGCTCAGCTTCGGGGGTCTGCTCTTTTAAACGAGAGTTTCAAAGGTTGAACACGACCCAATGCGTGAATCAGTCAAACTGACTTGAAGACAAGCGGCAGGTCGGCGCGAAGGCGCACTATGCTTGCGGCACGAAGGCCCTGATCCGGATGGACCGGTCTTGGCGGTTGGTGCCATGTATCCAATCACAAACAGAGAATTCAGGTGAACGATCGATGAGGCCAGGACAGCAGAATAAGCGCGGTCGAGGGCGTGGCAATAACAACAATAACAATGGCGGCGGTGGAAATAACAATAACAACAATTTTAACCGCAAAGGCGGAAACCCGCTGACCCGGACCTATGACAGCTCCGGCCCCGATGTGAAAATCCGCGGCACTGCGCAGCACATCGCTGAGAAATATGCTCAGCTCGCGCGTGACGCCCAGAGCTCCGGCGACCGCGTCATTGCTGAAAATTACTTGCAGCACGCCGAGCACTATAACCGCATCATTGCCGCCGCACAGGCGCAGATGCAGGAGCGCTTCCAGCGCGACGACCGCAACGATTTTAGTGATCGTGACAATACGGACCGCGATGGCGACGAGCTGGATACAGCAAATAACGATGATGTCGTCATCGTTCAGCCGCCGCACCAGCAGCGGCGAGAACAGCAGCAGCCAGCTGCCGCGACACCTGCGCCTGCACAAGCTCAGGCGGAAGTGATCGACGGAACCGGGCCGCAGCCGGATATCGAAGGCATTCCTGCCGAAGTTGCCATGGAAGAGGAAGGTTCTGCGGCGCCCCAGCGCGAGCGCCAAGCCCGCCGACGCAATGCCGGCAGTCGCCCCCGCCGTCCGCGCCGTGGTGCCGAAGGCGAAGCGGCTGGCGAAGAAGGCGCCTCCGCGGAAGCGCCTGCCCTCGCCGAGGCCGCTTCCGAATAGGCTTGCTTCGAGCGCGGAATTTCAAAAGGTCGCCCTTTCTGGGCGGCCTTTTCTTTTGCGAAGTTATTCGCCATTTTCGCTTCTCGACACAGTTTACGCGCAAAGTTGCGGTGACGTACTTCCGCATGCCGCCTTCGAGGCATTCGCTCCGCTTCGCGATGGTGCTGCCGGACGTCCGTTGTTAGCCAAATAGCAGGCGCGAGAGATGGCGCTCGGGCGAAGTTTTCCCACATGCTACCCCTTTAAACTCTTGGGATTCCCCACCATATCCTGCCCAGGTTGCCGTAAATCTCAATGGCGGCAAACAGGGCTTGCCTTTTGAGGGAGCTCAATCTCAATCATCGGTCTGTGCCTTATGAAGGGCAGAGCGATTCATGGAGGTAACATATGAATATCGAAAAATATTCTGAGCGGGTGCGCGGATTCGTCCAGTCGGCGCAGACCTATGCGCTTGCACAGGGGCACCAGCAATTCACGCCGGAACATGTGCTCAAAGTCCTGCTCGACGATGATCAGGGCATGGCTGTTTCACTGATCGAACGCGCCGGCGGCGATGCCAAAGCTGCACGGTTTGCCAATGACGCCGCCCTTGCCAAACTGCCGAAGGTTTCCGGTGGTAACGGCAACATCTATCTCGCCCAGCCGCTCGCAAAGGTTTTCTCGACTGCCGAGGAGGCT
This sequence comes from Rhizobium sp. BK650, assembly GCF_014195325.1. Taxonomy (GTDB): domain Bacteria; phylum Pseudomonadota; class Alphaproteobacteria; order Rhizobiales; family Rhizobiaceae; genus Rhizobium. Next base: position 307,596 of record NZ_JACIBK010000008.1, read on the forward strand.
GCAAAGAAAGCTGGCGATAGTTTCGTAACGGTCGAGCGTCTGTTGCAGGCGCTGGCGATCGAAGCGTCTGCCTCGACCTATCAGTCGCTGAAGAATGCCGGCGTAACAGCGCAGGCGCTCAATCAGGTCATCAATGACATCCGCAAGGGCCGCACTGCCGATACGGCAAGCGCCGAGCAAGGTTTCGATAGCCTCAAGAAATATGCGCGCGACCTAACGAGCGAAGCCCGCGAGGGTAAGCTCGATCCGGTAATCGGCCGTGACGACGAAATCCGCCGCACGATTCAGGTCCTCTCCCGCCGTACCAAGAACAACCCGGTGCTCATCGGTGAGCCTGGCGTCGGCAAAACCGCGATTGTCGAGGGCCTTGCGCTGCGTATCGTCAATGGCGACGTACCGGAAAGCCTGAAGGACAAGAAGCTGATGGCGCTCGACATGGGTGCCTTGATTGCCGGCGCGAAGTTCCGAGGGGAATTCGAAGAGCGACTGAAGGCAGTGCTGAACGAGGTTCAGTCGGAAGACGGCGAGATCATCCTCTTCATTGACGAAATGCACACGCTGGTTGGCGCCGGTAAGGCTGATGGGGCGATGGACGCCTCCAATCTGCTGAAACCTGCCCTCGCGCGTGGCGAACTGCATTGCGTCGGCGCAACCACGCTCGACGAGTATCGCAAGCATGTCGAAAAAGATCCCGCTCTTGCCCGCCGTTTCCAGCCGGTCGTGGTCGAGGAGCCGACGGTCGAGGATACGATTTCGATCCTGCGCGGTCTGAAGGAAAAGTACGAGCAGCATCACAAGGTGCGCATCGCCGATGCTGCGTTGGTTGCCGCTGCGACCCTTTCCAACCGCTACATTACCGACCGTTTCCTGCCGGACAAGGCGATCGACCTGATGGACGAGGCGGCTGCTCGCTTGCGCATGCAGGTGGACTCGAAGCCGGAAGAGCTCGATGAACTCGACCGCCGCATCATCCAGCTCAAGATCGAGCGGGAGGCGTTGAAGAAGGAAACCGACGTTGCCTCCGCCGATCGGCTGAAGCGTTTGGAAGGCGAGCTCACCTCGCTCGAGGAAGAGGCTGATGCGCTGACCGCCCGCTGGCAGGCGGAAAAGCAGAAGCTCGGCCTTGCTGCGGACCTTAAAAAGCAGCTCGATGACGCCCGCAATGAGTTGGCGATCGCCCAGCGCAAGGGTGAATTCCAGCGCGCCGGCGAGCTTGCCTATGGCGTGATCCCGGGTCTCGAAAAGCAACTTGCTGATGCCGAAAGCAAGGAAGACAACAGCCGCAACGCGATGGTGCAGGAGGTTGTGACCCCCGACAATATCGCCCATGTTGTTTCCCGCTGGACCGGTATTCCTGTCGACAAGATGCTGGAAGGCGAACGCGACAAGCTGCTCAGGATGGAAGACGAGTTGGCAAAGTCCGTGATCGGCCAGGGCGATGCGGTTCAAGCGGTTTCGCGCGCCGTGCGCCGGGCCCGCGCCGGCCTTCAGGATCCGAACCGGCCGATCGGCTCGTTCATCTTCCTCGGCCCGACCGGTGTCGGCAAGACGGAGCTCACCAAGGCTCTCGCCCGCTTCCTCTTCGACGACGAGACGGCGATGGTACGCATGGACATGTCTGAGTACATGGAGAAACACTCTGTGGCCCGGTTGATCGGTGCCCCTCCGGGCTATGTCGGCTATGACGAAGGCGGTGCGCTAACGGAAGCTGTCCGTCGCCGGCCCTATCAGGTCGTGCTGTTCGACGAGATCGAGAAGGCGCATCCAGATGTCTTCAACATTCTGCTGCAGGTGCTGGACGACGGTCGCTTGACCGATGGTCAGGGCCGTACGGTCGACTTCCGCAACACGATGATCATCATGACGTCGAATCTCGGTGCCGAATACCTGACGCAATTGCGCGAAGGCGATGACAGCGAGACGGTGCGCGAGCAGGTGATGGATGTGGTCCGCAGTCACTTCCGGCCGGAGTTCCTGAACCGTATCGACGAGATCATCCTCTTCCACCGCCTGAAGCGTGAGGAAATGGGCGCGATTGTCGATATCCAGCTCAAGCGGCTGGTTTCGCTGTTGTCCGAGCGCAAGATTACGCTCGATCTCGACGAAGATGCCCGCAATTGGCTGGCGAACAAGGGGTATGACCCGGTCTATGGCGCTCGCCCGCTGAAGAGGGTGATCCAGAAGTTCGTCCAGGATCCGCTTGCTGAGCAGATCCTGTCAGGTGAGGTGCCGGATGGATCGACGGTCAACATCACCAGTGGTTCGGACCGGTTGCTGTTCCGATCGAAGCAGTCGGTGAACGAAGCAGCGTGAGGCTGCATATATGAGGATTAAAATGGCGGCTCTCGGGCCGCCATTTTTGTCTCTGCAGAAAGGAAGAACTACTTGCTAGCGACCTGGTCCGACGCGGGCTGGTTGTTCAGCAGCGTGTCGATACGCTTGCGTTCGTCCTCGAACTTGGCGAGCGTATCGCCCTTGAGCGATTTGCCGCCCGGCAGACGGATGCGCAGCGGGTCGACCTTCGTTCCGTTGACGATCAGTTCGTAGTGCAGGTGCGGCCCGGTGGATTCGCCTGTGGTGCCGACCCAGCCGATCACCTGACCCTGCCGCACCTTGGCGCCTGGCACGATGCCCTTGGCGATGGCGCTCTGGTGGTTATAGGAGGATTCATAGCCGTTGGCGTGACGGACGATCGTCTGGTTGCCGTAGCCGCCGGAATCCCAGCCGGCCTTTTCGACTGTGCCGTTGCCGGCTGCAATGATCGCCGTGCCGCGTGGAGCTGCCCAGTCGACACCGGTGTGCATGCGGGCGAAGCCGAGGATCGGGTGGCGCCGCATACCAAAGCCGGACTTGAAAATGCCGTTCGGAACCGGGTTGCGCAACAGGAATTGGCGGATACTCTTGCCGTCCTGATCGAAGTAGTCGATCGTGCCGTCTTCCGGGTCCTGGAAGCGGTAGAAGCGCGTCAGTGTATCGCCGAAGCGGGCATTGACGTAGAGAAGCTCGGAATCCTCCGTCGCCTGGCCTTTGCTGTCGGTAACGGAGAAGAAGGCTTCGAGGTAATCTGTCGGCCTCAACTGCGCCTGGAAATCGACATTGGCGGCGAGCAGCTTGATGATCAGCGCTGTCATGTCCTTGGTCATGCCATAGGAGAGCGCTGCGCGGTAGATACCGTCATAGACACGCGGCAGGTTCTGGCCGGCGGCCGGGGCGAAGGAATTGTCTTCGAAAGCGGTGGCGATCGCGTCCAGCATCGGCGGTTCACTGCCGGCTACGAAACGGCTATGGTCATCGAGTGCGACTGTAATCAGATGTCGGGTGCCGCGGTAGATGCTGGCGCGTATGATCTTTGCCTGCTCGCCCTTCTGAATGATGCCGATACGCAGGACGTCGCCCTTCGAAAGTGTATCAGTGCCGAGGAAGGGAGCGATGTAACCGGACATGCCGTCCGCCTGCAGCTGCGGGTAACCGGAATCGGCAAGCGCCTTGGCGATCGTCGTGTCCTGGCGCACCGGCAGGATGTCGTCCGCAAATTCCTCGGTCTGCGGCGTGATGGATTCTGGCGCCGAGACCGTCATGTTCTGTTCGAGCACGCGGGCCGCGAGGCCGGCGGTCAGGTCGACGTCGTTATCTTCGTTGGAGAAGCGGCGCGGATCCACGTAGTAGAGGGCGGCAAGTTGGGCATTTCCGTCCGTTAGCACAGAACCGTTGGAGCGGACGTTCTCTTCGACTTCGTCAAGTGTCAGGCCGGGGGCCATGTTGAGGTCGGACTTGCCGGTAGGGAAAGGAACGGTCTTCAATGCTACTTCGGATTCGACATCGGAGCCGTAAATAGCACCGGTACGGCTTTGCGGCGCTGGCTCGGGCTCGTCAGCCGAGAAGATGGCCAGCGGATCGAAGTCCGGATAATCCTCGGTCGCCACGTGATTGGCAGCCAGCATCATCTTCACATGGGAGAAGGGCTGGCGGCGTACGACTTCTTTTTCGCCGTCATGGACGACGGTCGAGACTTCCATGATGGCGCGGTCGGACGGTTTGGCGGCGATGACGGGGGCGATCAGACGGCCGCCGCGGGCAACGGACGTATCCTGATGTGCGTCTGCCGATGTGCTTGCATAGGCTTCAGCCGGGATTGCCAATTGCTGTCGGCCGTCGAGGGCGGCAAAAAGCGCGACACCCATGAGGATCGAAGAGGTAATGCCAGTGAGGAACGTGCCCGAAAGCCAGCGAAGCGAAACTTCGCGCCGGTCGGGTGCGCGTCGCCCGTCTGCCAGAAGCGGAGGCTCGCTGCCGAGCGAGCGGATCATCATTTTCTCCGTCATCATGGCAGCTGGGTTCGCATCCTTACATTTGATGTCGTTCTGGGCATCCGCGGGCCATCCTGGCTGGGCGAAAGATGTGCATATTTTGGGCGCCGAAGTCAAATCACACAGGAATGGGCATGTTATCCGCGCGTGCCTGCGTGAATCGTGCGTGTTTCCTCTGACCAGCAGAATGTGATGATGTCGGGGCGAAGGTGATCAAAATCGTATCTTCCACAAGAAAACCGACAAACAGTCATGTTTTCACTGGCTTTCTAGGGCGATCCGAATCCGGAAAAGGACCGGATTTTATAGGTCGTTATAAAACCCCTAGACAAAACAAGGATATACGAGAAAGATGATTTTTTTGAAAAAGCCCTGTTGACTGTATGAATGTTGAGGGATTATAAGCCCGATCACTGACGAGGGCGGCGGCGCTGCTGGCGACGAAGTTCCTCGTTCTGAAGAAATCAAGCGGATTGGCGGGAAGCT
>NZ_JACIBK010000009.1:0-86521 GCF_014195325.1 Rhizobium sp. BK650
AATTCTCCTGCCATGATTCAAACTCCTGTTATTACCAAAGTGAATCATACGGAGATATTTTAATCAATATGTTGATTGGGTTTCGACCCTAGTGCTCAGGCGCAGGCTCGCCGGAAATTTCCCGCGCCGCCTCACGGATCGTCTGCATGAGGATGGAAAGCGGCGGGGAGGGAACCGAATCGGTGCGCATCGTCAGCCCGACGGGACCCTTCGTCTCGCTCGTATCGACCGACAGGGAGGCAAGCACGCCATCGACGATATCCCGCGCAACCACGCCATTGGAAATGATCCAGACCGCATTGCTGTCGCGCACGAAGGCGCGGCCGAAGGCATCGGAGACGGTTTCGATCTGGCTCGGCAGGCTGGCGACGCCATTGGCGATCAGGAAATTCTCAACGACAGGCCGGATGATCGAACTGCGGGTCGGCATCAGCAGCGTATAGCGGCCAAGGTCGGCGAAGAGTGATTTGCCGGCGTCAAGCAGCGGATGGCCCGCCCGCACGGCGAAGACAACCTGTTCAGAATAGAGATGCTCGAAGGAAAAGCCGGTCATCCTTTCGGCTCCCGCCAGCCGACCGACGACCAGATCGAGATCGCCAACACGCAGCTGCTCCAGGAGCACGGCATTATCGCCTGTGACGATCTTCACACGGCTCCAGGTATTTTCCGTCAAGAACAGCTCCATCGCCCGCGGCATGATGCGCGTGGATACGGTTGGCAGCGCGCCGATACGGATGGGCGGGGCATCGCCGAACTTTTCCTGAGAGACGGAATCGAGCCCTTGCCGGAGCGCTGTCAGCGCAGCACCTGCATAACGCAGGAAGACCTCTCCATAACGGGTGATCCGAATTCCGCGCCCTTCACGCTCGAAGACGCCGACGCCGAGCGCCTGTTCCAGCTCGCGGATCGTCTTGGTCACCGCCGGCTGGCTGACATTGAGAAGTTCGGCCGCCTTCATGACGCTTTTCTGCCGCGCCACCTCGACAAAGGTCTGCAGATGACGAAACTTGATGCGGCTATCGATCACTGCTTTCATAACCCCCGGGTTATCGGAAAGCCGCAAAATATCATTTTACTTAACCGGATCAACTCAGCAGACTGGACGTCGAGGAGATTTGAAGTGCAGTTTGCCAGTATCAACGACGTAACGATCCATTACCAGCTCATTAGTGGGCCGGCGGACCGACCGGTTATCGTTTTTGCCAATTCGCTCGGTACGGACTTCCGTATCTGGCGCGATGTGATCGTGCGGCTTGCCGGCGATTTTGGCATCATCCTCTATGACAAGCGGGGCCACGGCCTCTCCGACATTGGCCAGGTGCCCTACGCTATGGAAGACCATGCCACCGATCTTGCCGGACTGCTCGATCTGCTCTCAGTCAAGGATGCCGTCATCTGCGGGCTCTCGGTCGGCGGCCTGATCGCCCAGTCGCTCTACCAGCGTCGCCCGGATCTGGTAAAGGCACTCATCCTCTGTGACACAGCCCACAAGATCGGCACCGCCGACAGCTGGAACAGCCGTATCGGCGCCGTCGAAAAGAATGGCATCGCCAGCATCGTCGACATGGTCATGGAACGATGGTTCACGCCGGCGTTCCGCAGACCCGAGAATGTCGCCTATTCCGGCTATTGTAATATGCTGATCCGTCAGCCTGTTGCAGGTTATAACGCGACCTGTGCAGCAATCCGCGACGCTGATTTCACAGAAGCCGCTGGCAGGATCAAGGTGCCGACGATTTGCATCGTCGGCGATCAGGACGGCTCGACACCGCCGGATCTGGTGCTGTCGACGGCCAAGCTGATCCCGGACGCGCGCTACGAAGTCATCAAAGACTGCGCCCATATTCCGCCCGTCGAGCAGCCAGAGGCGCTCACCGCAATTATCCGCGCCTTCCTCTCATCCATCGGAGAAAAGAACCCATGAGCGACACCGCGTCCGAACGCTTTCACCAGGGTTTGGCGACCCGCCGCTCCGTGCTCGGCAATGCCCATGTCGACCGCGCCCAAGCCGCTTCGACCGAATTCGACAAGCCGTTCCAGGAACTGATCACCGAGGCCGCCTGGGGCCATGTCTGGTCGCGCCCGGAGCTGACAAAGCGCGAGCGCTCGATGATCACGATCGCTCTGCTTGCGGCACTCGGCCAGGATGACGAGGTGGCGATGCATGTGCGCGCTACCGTCAATACCGGTGCCTCCCGGGAGGATATTCGCGAGGCGCTGCTGCATGTGGCAATCTATGCCGGCGTGCCAGCGGCCAATCACGCAATCAAGATCGCAAAACAGGTTTTCGAGCAGATGGACGCCGGTGAGGCGGCCTGAGGGGGAGAGAATGTCCGACTTACCGAACCGCAAGCCAGAAACCGGGGCTTTCTTCGCCCGCGACCGCACCTGGCATCCGCCGGCCTATACGCCGGGCTACAAGACATCAGTTCTGCGCTCACCGCAGCGCGCGCTGCTATCGCTCGACGGCACGATCTCCGAGATCACTGGTCCCGTCTTCGGCCATTCGATGATCGGCGAGATGGATAACGACCTGATCCACAATTTTGCAAAGCCCGGCGAGAGCGCGATCGGCGAGCGTATCATCGTCCACGGCCGGGTGCTGGATGAGCAGAGCCGTCCGCAGGCCGGCGTTCTCGTCGAATTCTGGCAGGCCAATGCCGGCGGCCGCTACCGCCACAAGAAAGAAACCTATCTTGCCGCCATCGACCCGAATTTCGGCGGCTGCGGCCGCTTCGTGACCGACGAAGATGGCGGTTATTTCTTCCGTACGGTGCGTCCCGGGGCCTATCCCTGGCCGAACGGCGTCAACGACTGGCGCCCGGCGCATATTCATTTTTCGATCTTCGGCCACGGCTTCTCGCAGCGCTTGATCACCCAGATGTATTTCGAAGGCGATCCGATGATCTGGAAATGTCCGATCGTCGGCACCATTCCGGATAAGGCGGCAATCGAGCAGCTCATTGCGCCGCTCGACTGGGGCAATACGGTCCCGATGAACAGCCGTGCCTACAAGTTCGATATCGTGCTGCGCGGCCGCCGCTCGACCATGTTCGAAAACAAGCTGGAGGGGAACTGATATGCAGGAACTCGGCTACCTCAAGGAAACTCCGTCCCAGACTGCCGGCCCCTATGTGCACATCGGCTTGACACCAAATTTCTGCGACATTACCGGCGTCTATGATACCGACCTCGGCACGCAGATGGTCAATGACAAGACGCTCGGCGAGCGCATCACCGTCAGCGGCCGCATCTTCGATGGCGCCGGCGCGCTCGTTCGCGATGCCGTCATCGAGATCTGGCAGGCCGACAGCACCGGCCTCTATAACAGCCCCTCGGAAATGCGCGGCACTGCCGATCCGAATTTCGCCGGCTGGGGCCGCTGCCCCACCCGCGCCGAAGACGGCCTCTACAGTTTCGAGACCATCAAGCCCGGAAAGGTGCCGTTCAAGGACGGCCGCAAGATGGCGCCGCACATCACCTTCTGGATTGTTGCCCGCGGCATCAATATCGGCCTGCATACGCGCATGTACTTTCCGGAAGAGCAGGAGGCCAACGCAGTGGATCCGGTTCTGGCGCGTATCGAGCATCGCGAGCGCGTGGCAACACTCATCGCTGCCCGCGATGGCGCGACGCTGAGCTTCGATATCTGCCTGCAAGGACCAAAGGAAACGGTGTTCCTCGATATTTGAGCCATATCGCATGACGGCTTGCCGGCAATCCATCGGGCAAGTAGCGTCGGCATCGTCCTGCCGTATCCTCGGGGAGAGATGATGCCGACAGTGAACGGGGTTGCCATGAAACGAGATGCCACATGACCACGTCCCCCTTCGACCATCCCTTCCTTTCCGGCTTGCTTGGCGACACTGAAATTGCCGCCTACCTCTCGGCCGAGGCCGACGTAAGGGCGATGCTCTCTTTCGAGGCCGCCCTGGCGCGCGCTGAGGCGACACATGGCATCGTTCCGGCTGAAGCGGCACGAGCGATCGGCGAAGCCTGTGCCGCCCTTGCCCCGGACATCGACAGTTTGCGCACTGAGACCGCAAGAGACGGCGTCGTCATCCCTGATCTCATCAAGCAGCTCAAGAAGGCGGTCGGCGATCAAGCGGCTCAACATCTCCATTTCGGCGCGACCAGCCAGGACGTCATCGACACCAGCCTGATGTTGCGCTTGAAATCCGTCACCTTTCTCTTTGGCGAACGGCTGCAATCTGTCATTACAGGAATGACGGCGCTTGAGCGGCAATTCGGAAGCAACCGCCTGATGGGCCATACCCGCATGCAGGCCGCGATCCCCATCACCGCCGCCGACCGCATCACAGCCTGGCGGATGCCGCTGGAGACCTATCTCGACCGGCTGACGGAGCAGACTTTCCCGGTTCAGTTCGGCGGGGCTGCCGGCACACTTGAAAAACTCGGCCCCGAAGCAGCATCCGTGCGCAGTTCGCTTGCACAGGAACTGGGGCTGACCGACCAGCCGCAATGGCAGAGCCGCCGCAACCGCATTGCCGATATCGCCAGTCTCTATTCGCTGATCGCAGGCAGCCTCGGTAAGTTCGGGCAGGATATCGCGCTGCTCGCCGAAGCCGGCAGCGAGATCGAATTGGCAGGTGGCGGCGCCTCCTCGGCGATGGCGCACAAACAGAATCCGGTCGCCGCAGAAACGCTTGTTGCGCTCGCCCGCTTCAATGCCACGCAGCTTTCGGCCATCCACCATTCCCTCGTTCATGAGCAGGAACGCTCGGGGGCGGCCTGGACTCTGGAATGGCTGGTGCTGCCACAGATGGTCATGGCAACCGCTGCCTCGTTGCGGCTGGCGGCGGAACTGATTGGCAATATCAAGCGTCTAGGGACAGGCTGATCGCTTTTGCATGAGGGCGGCAAAACCGGCTATGCAGAGCAGTTGATTTTCAGGAGTGATCCCGTGACCTTTCCCCTCTTCGATCTTTCCGGCCGCCGCGCGCTCGTGACAGGCTCCAGCCAGGGCATCGGTTATGCGCTGGCGCTCGGGCTTGCCGAGCATGGCGCCTCCGTCATTATCAATGGTCGAAACGCCCAGAAAGCGGAGGTGGCTGCCGAGACGATCCGCGAAAAGAAACGCCACGCCGTCAGTGCCGCTTTCGATGTGACAGATGCGGAGGCCAGCAAAACCGCAATAGCTTATATCGAGGCGGAAATCGGTCCGATCGATATCCTCATCAACAATGCCGGCATGCAGTTCCGCACGCCGCTGGAGAATTTTCCGGTCGAAAAATGGGACGAGCTGCTCCGCACCAATGTCTCCAGCATCTTCTACGTCAGCCAACCAGTGGCACAGGCAATGATTGGCCGCGGCCGCGGCAAGATCATCAACATAGCGTCAGTGCAGGCGGAACTTGCCCGCCCGGGAATCGCACCCTATACGGCAACCAAAGGCGCCGTTCGCAACCTGACCCGCGGCATGGCGACCGACTGGGCGAAGCATGGTCTGCAAGTAAACGCCATCGCGCCAGGCTATTTTAAGACCCCGCTCAATCAGGCGCTTGTCGACGATCCGAAATTTGCCGCGTGGCTTGAAACCCGCACACCGGCTGGCCGCTGGGGCAACGTGGAAGAGTTGGTGGGTGGGGCCGTTTTCCTGGCGTCGGACGCATCGTCCTTCGTCAACGGCCATATGCTGATGGTCGATGGTGGGATTACGGCATCGCTCTGAGGTTAATCGCCTCCTCCGTCACCATCACCATCGCCATCGCCTCCATCATCGAGTTCAAAACTCATCTCGAAGCCGCCTTCAGCTTGGCGACGAACGGAACGACCTCGAAAACGAAGGTGCGCCCACCACGGAGGGTTCCAAGACAAGAATACGGCAAATCCGACAATAAGGATGGAAACGGCAGAGAGGCCTATCAGGATCTCCGTGACTGGAGACATGTTCACTCCAAAGGTTGCTCAAGAAAGTCATCTCAGTAATTTTGACGGGAAACAAGGACATCTCAATTTTGAGCGCACCTCAAATCCGCGACGATATGACAAAGACGAGCTTTGCTGTCGCGAGCGTGCTTTGCTACCGGCCATCTCCGACGCGGTTACTTTGCCGTTTGTGGCCCGAGCACCGACAAAGCACGGAGATTTGCATTTTCGGTCGCGTGCAACCATTTAAGATGCATGATCCGCGGAAATGTCGCGACCTCGCTGATGCCGGAACGTTTACAGAAAACGAACCATACCGGCTTGCATTCTGAGCCAAAAGCCGATTGCTTAGGAAAATCTACTTCTTCTTCGGCTAACCGTTGGAAGAGTGCGAGGGGATTTAGGCAAACCCGTGGAATTCTGCAGCTTCGCATCGGGATCGATGGTGACTACGATGGCGAAACGGGAAAGCTGGTTTGAAGGAAAATGAGCAACGATCTGTTTCAGGTAAAATTTTGGGGCGTACGGGGAAGCATTCCCGTGTCAGGCCCAGAATTCGACCGATATGGAGGCAACACCTCCTGCATTGAAATCCGCTGCGACGGACACCGAATGCTCTTTGACGCAGGCTCCGGCCTGCGTGAGGCAGGCTTGTCGCTCATTGCTGATGACGTGCACGATGTCGATCTCTTCTTCAGCCACTGCCACTACGATCACATCATCGGCCTGCCCTTCTTCAAGGCCATCTACTACCCGTCGATCAACGTCAACATCTGGTCCGGCCATCTGGACGGCAAGATGAACACACGGGAAATGGTCGAACAGTTTATCAGCCCGCCCTGGTTTCCGGTGAAAACCGACATCTGTCAGGCGACGATGAATTTCCGTGATTTCCATGCCGGCCAGACCCTGACCCCGCATAAGGGCGTGGAGATGCAGACCTATATGCTAAACCACCCAGGCGGCGCGATCGGCTATCGCATTCACTGGAAGGGGCGCATCATATCGCTGATCTACGACATCGAGCACACGCCGGGCACCTACGATCCAGTGGCGCTGGAAATGATGAAGGACGCCGACCTCGTCGTCTACGACTGCACGTATAATGAAGACGAGATGCAGCGCTTCAAGGGCTTTGGCCATTCGACATGGCAGCACGGCACCGAGCTTGCAAAGATGGCCGGCGCCAAGCGTTTCGCCCTCTTCCATCACGCGCCCTCGCGCACCGATGATCAGCTTGCCCTCATGGAAAGTCAGGCTCAGGCCGCTTTTGCCGGCGCCTTCGCTGCCCGCGACAATCAGGTCGTCGACATCTGATCCTGCACCAGCGCAGCTGCTGAGATCCATTCCACTGCGGGATGGCCCGACGTCGCTTCGAAGAGCTCGGCAAGGAAATCCCACGCCGCCGCATCATGGACCAGATGATGCCCAAGCACGCCGATCGGCTCGTTGCGGCCCTCGAACCTGTCCTGCAGTTCCGCGACCACTTCACCGATCAGCTCCGCCGCCTGCCGCCCGCCGCGCGTGCCGTGCCAGTCCATAAGATCGACATGGGTGTTGATGATGGCGAGCGGGCCTTCTCTCTCGACGCGCCCGTAGATGGAAAGGGATTCAAAGCCGAGCGCTGGCAGCTTGGGAACGAGAGCTTTGTCGATCCGGTTCCACGGCGGAACCAGCATGGCAAGAAAGCGTGTCGGGTAAAGGCCCTGCAGCTTCAGGAAACCTTCGTAAAGCTCACCGAGAATGGTTTCTTCCAGACGTGCTCCGCCGAGCTCCTGCTTCTTTTCATCGGGTTTGGCGTGGTTGTGATGCGCCCAGCCATGAACCGCCACGCTGACATGAGCGTCGTCCGCAAGCCGTGCCGCCAGCGCCTCTCCAGTCGATGCCGGTATCACCGCCAGCGTGACGGGAATGCCGTAGCTCTTTGTTTCGGAAAGCAAATGATCCAGTGCTGCCGTCGGCTCGATTGCGTCGTCATCCCGCAGCCAGAGCCGCGCCACGCGCCCGGCTGCCTGCCAGCGCTCCAGCTCCCGATACAACGGCTCGCGGATGGTGCTATCAATCATACGTTACTCCTGCATAACTGCGTAGGATCAAATCCAAATCTCGTGCCGCGCCGGCAAGCGAGCGTTCGCCGATGACGAAGCGGCGGGCGGCGGATGCGAGGACGTTACGACGCGCCCGATCATCCAGCAGTCCGGCGATAGACTGCGCATAGGCTCCCGTATCGCCATCGGGCGTCAACAGTCCCGTCACATCGGCTTCGACAACTTCAGGCACACCGGCTGTCCTCTGCGCCACGACCGGCAGGCCCGCCGCCTGGGCCTCGAGATAGGCAAGTCCATAGGCCTCGCCGCAACCTGGCCAGACATAGATATCGCCCTTCGCCAGCAGCAAGGCGATTTCCTCCGGCTTCCTTTGACCGAGCCAGTCGATACGGCCGGGAGCAAAACCGGCAAATACCGCCTCTACCTCAGCCCGCAGCGGGCCGTCGCCGATGATGCCAAGTGTCCATGGTCGCTCCTCGATTGTGTGGAGTGCCGCGGCAAGCATCTTATAGCTGTCCATCTTGTCGCCGGCCCGCATCATTGCCACGGTCATCAAGCGCTGCGGATCGGGAGTGGGCGTTATCGCCTCGAAGAGCGCGGCGTCGATAAACGGCTTTATTGCGGCGATGCGCGCCTCTGGAAAGACGTCTTCGAGCCCTTTCCGGTCGCGTTCGGTAAACGCGATATTGATCGCCGCCTGACGGATCGCGTCACCCACCGGTTTTTGGAAGAAGGCCCAGCCCATTGCGTCGCGCCTGCGCGAATACGACGCTTCGGCGGTGACATAGGGAATGGCGAATTGCGCCGCGATGGCCGGGCCGAGAAGATCCGGTGATTTGTAATACGGGTGATAGCAGAACCAGAGGTCCGGCCTTGGCCCTTCCTGCCATTTGCGTTGCAGCCGTTCCCGCTCGTCATCCGCCTTCACCAGCAGCTCAGCCGCCGATTCCGGGTTGTTGGCATGGACACGAAACTCAGACACGATCTCGACAGAATGGCCCGCCAGCTCCAGAGCCCGCATTAACAATCGTGCCATCAGCCGATCGCCCGAAGGCACCGGGTGCTCAGGCGATTTCATCGGCGCATAGAAAGCGACCAGCATCCGTATGCCCCTGCGTATGACAGTGTGTTTCCAATTGGTGCTCACGCCGTAAGCAAAAATTTCCGCTATTGTCACTATGCTAAACGACAAAAGGCAGGCGTACCGAAGCGATCGTGATGAGACAAGGCGGCAATTACGCCCTTTTCCTATTCTCTAGTAAATGAGCGATTTCAGCTTCAAGAACAGGACTTGATGACGACGGACTGGGTTAAAAGGATTTTTTCAGAGCGGACGATCAGGAAGGCCAGACTCGGTTCCGGCCTTGTGATGTTCGTCTTCATTATCCTGCATATGTCGAACCATGCGCTGGGACTCGTTTCGCTGGCAGCCGCCGATGATGCGCGCCGGCTGTTTCTGGCGATCTGGCGCAATCCGCTGGGCACCCTGCTCTTCTACGGCTCCGTCATCGTCCATATGACGCTCGTGCTGCGTGGGCTCTACATGCGCCGCAGCCTCGTCATGCCAAAGAACGAGATGGCGCAGATCGTTCTTGGGCTACTGATACCGCTGCTGCTCATCGACCATGTCATCGGCACTCGTATTGCCCATACGCTCTACAGCTATACCGACAACTATGAGGCGATCATTCGCACGCTGTGGATCAACCAGCCGCAGAATGGAGTGCGCCAGAGTTTCGCACTGTTGGCCGTCTGGATCCATGGCTGTATCGGTATACATTTCTGGCTGCGCTATCGACCTTGGTACGATAAGTCGTCGTCGCCGCTTCTGGCCATCGCCATTCTCCTGCCGGTGCTGGCGCTGCTTGGCTTCGTGGAGATGGGCCGCACGCTGTCTGATCCTTCATATATAGAGGCCGAAGCCGGGCATCACGAAGAAACCGCGAATATCCGATATTACAGCGATCCCGAGACCCGCGAGCAAATTGCGACTATCCGTGCCGGGCTCTATGGAAGCTTCTCCGCAGCGCTTGGTCTCGTCATCCTGGCGCGGGCGCGCCGGAGGCTGAAAGAGCGGGCGAACCAAGTCGCTGTTCATTATCCCGGCGGAGAAATCGTGCGGGTGCCTCGCGGTTTCACCGTGCTGGAGGCAAGCAGGCTTGGCGGCCTGCCGCATTATTCGGTCTGCGGCGGCAAAGGCCAGTGCTCCACCTGCCGCGTGCAGATCCTCGGCGACTACTGGACCCTGTCGCCGCCCGACAAGCTGGAGCAGACGACGCTCAAGCGCATCAATGCAGGGCCTGACGTTCGTCTCGCCTGTCAGCTCCGACCGCACAAGGATTTGACCGTTGCGCCGCTACTCGTGCCGCAAACAGAGACTGCTCTTCCCGCCAACAGCCAGGAAACCAGTCCCGGCCGCGAGCGCGAGATCGCGGTGCTCTTCTGTGACATGCGCCATTTCACGACCCTGACCGAAACCCGCCTCCCCTTTGACGTCGTCTTCTTGCTCAACCGCTATTTTGGCATCGTCGGCAAAGCGGTGGAACAAGCTGGCGGGAGGCTCGACAAATTCATCGGCGACGGCGCCATGGCACTCTTCGGCCTCAACACGACACCCGAGGAAGCCTGCCGGCAGGCGATTTCGGCCGCAACTGCGATTGTTGCCGAGGTAGAAAAGCTTGCCGTCGAACTCTCGGACGAACTGCCTTTGCCACTGCAGATCGTCATTGGCATCCACACCGGCCCAGCCGTCGTCGGCACCATGGGTTACGGGCGCGTGCGAAGCCTCACTGCCGTCGGCGACACGGTCAATGTCGCTAGCCGTCTGGAGACGGCGGCGAAAGACCTCGATGCCGCAATCGTCATCTCCGAGCCGGTCGCGCAGCGCGCCGGCCTAGATCCGGAAACGGCCGAAAGCTGCGAAATCAATGTGCGCGGCCGGGCGCTCCCCTTGAAAGTTTATGTCATTCCGAGAGAGAAGGTAGCCAAACCGCTCAAGGAAACGCAATAATGTCCGGCCAAGCATGGCTTACTGGCAAATATTGGAAACGTCGTTTACGCAAGGCGCGCAACGCGCTCGCCACGCGTTTCTTCGATACCCGTTTTGGCCGCCGCCTGCTGATCGAAAATCTCGGATCCCGCGTCGTCTCGATGACAGTCGATGCCGGCGATCACCTGATGAGTTTTTCGCCCGCCGACTATATCGGCCGAAAGGTGTTCCGGAAGGGCCATTTCGAACGCGAGGCAGTCGACCGGCTGCTCGTGATCCTGCGCCAACGTGGTATGCTGAAAAAAGACAGCATGTTGCTGGAAATCGGCGGCAATATCGGCACACAAACCGTCTACTTTGCGCTTGCCCGGGCATTTTCCGGGATCGTCAGCGTTGAACCGGATCCACGCAATTTCCGCCTTCTGGAACACAACATCCGTCAGAATGGACTTACGGATATCGTGCGCCTCGTCAATTGCGCTGCCGGCGAAGGTGGAGGCGAGATCGACTTCTTTCTTAACAGCGCCAATCATGGCAAGAGCAGCGCGATCCGCCAGAGCGCCAGCGACCAGAAGATAAGCGTGCCGGTGCGGCCTGTGACCGGAATCCTCGAGCAACTCGGTATAGACCAGACAGCCATCGGCCTGGTCTGGATGGATATCGAGGGTTACGAGCCGGTTGCCTGCCGCTCAATGCTGCCTCTGCTTGCCCGCCGCGCGCCTCTCTATATGGAATTCACGCCGCTTTTTTACGGCCCTGATGGCACCAAGGACTTCATTCGCACCCTCGCCGGCTTCTACGAGAATTGCCTCGCGGTCTTCGAGGACTGCGAGAAGGAGATGAAGGTTCGTGATCTACCAGGCGAATTCGATCAGTATGACGTGCTGTTCCTGCCTTAGGCTGACGAAGAGGCTGACGTCATCGAAAGCCGCTTAGATTTGTCGGCGAAATGTCCGAGGCAGAACAGCCTGCTGGGCGGTCTGCATCACCAGTGACTGATGGCAATGCACGCCGGCAAGCACGCCTGAGGCAGATGCGAGCGTGGCGTTATGCATGGCATTTGCCGCATCGCCTGCGGCAAAGACACCCTTAACGGTCGTCTCCTTGTTATCGCCGGTCCGGATCACCGGCCCGAGCGGGCCGTCGTCGAAGGCACAGCCCAGCTGCTCGGCAATCGGGCTCGCCATGGCCGTTTTCGCGGCGACAAAAACCGCGTCCAATGGCACGACCCGGCCGTCTGCCAGGCGGACGGCCTCGAGCTTCGGATTATCGCCCAGTAATTCCACGATGGGGCTGCGCTCGATCCGGACGCTGCGAGCGGTCATCTGCGTCAGCTGATCGTTATCGGGCTCGAACAGAGCCTGGGTGAAGTAGGTCGTTTCTCCCCAGTCTGGAAGCAGCAGGGCCGCATGCGACGAAAGCGGAAGGGTTGCCAGAACGCCAAGCGCACCCCCGCTCACTTCATAGCCGTGGCAATAGGGGCAATGCAGCACCGAACGGCCCCATCGCTCCCGCAGGCCAGGGATCTCGGGCAGTGTGTCGCTGATACCGGTCGCCAGGACGATGCGCGCGGCCCTTTCTTCACCGCCGTCGTCCATGCGAACGGCAAATTCGCCGCCATCCGCGACCGCCTGGATGACTTTCCCGTCACGGATCGCGACGGTCGGGTAAAGCGAAAGCTGCCGCTTCCCCTCTCGCATGATCGCCGCCGGCGTCTGGCCGTCCTGGCCAAGAAACCCATGTGATGCCTGCGAAAAACGATTGCGTGGCGCGCCCGCATCGACCAGCAGAACGCGGCGCCTCGCCCGGGCAAGCTGCATGGCTGCAGACAAGCCGGCAAAATTTCCGCCGATGACGATGACCTCGAATGACATGGAACTCTCCTCTAACGTCGCCTCAATCATGAATCATCATAAGTTACATGAAATGATGAAGTCAAGCATCATGTCACTTGTCTTGTTACGATTCGCTTGGGATAATGGCGCACTCGATCGCCAGGAATAGAGCTTTATGCGCAACGACAGTCGCCTTTCCCGCATGCTGCACGTGCTGATCCACATGGACCGGCATGAGCATTCGGCAACTTCCGAAATGATTGCAAAGATGCTGAATACCAATCCCGTCGTCGTCCGCCGCACCATGGCCGGCCTTCGCGAACAAGGCTATGTCCGTTCCGAAAAAGGACACGGCGGGGGCTGGACGCTGGTGCGGCCGCTGTCGGAAATTACCCTTCTCGATATCTACCGTGCCATCGGCAAACCCCATCTTTTCGCCATCGGCCCAGCCGACGACCAGCCGAAATGCCTTGTGGAACAGGCCGTGAATGCCGCCCTCGAGGGCGCGATGAAGGAGGCGGAGATGCTGCTCCTGCGACGGCTGGGCAGCGTGACGCTGGATGCAATCGCGGCCGATTTCGAGACAAAACTTGCCGCTCACGTGGCTACGTCTTTTTCCTGCGCCTCATGAGCGCAGATTATTTCCTTCGGTAGAGGAAATAACGGCCTTCCTTGATACCGTCGGGCAGGGGCAAAGGCAAAAGCTCGGGA
Organism: Rhizobium sp. BK650; assembly: GCF_014195325.1. Classification (GTDB taxonomy): domain Bacteria; phylum Pseudomonadota; class Alphaproteobacteria; order Rhizobiales; family Rhizobiaceae; genus Rhizobium. The sequence continues at coordinate 13,473 of NZ_JACIBK010000009.1, forward strand.
TGTTCCAGCGGCAAGCCGCTGACGGCAATGCCGTGATGGACAAGCACGCCAGCGATCAACTGCGGCAGCCAGGTCAGCGTCACCGCGTCGATTTCGTCATGGCCGGTGCCAATATCGGCATGGGCGAGCGCTGCGTTGATCCCGAGGAACGCTTGGCCTGTGTCGCGAATATTGCCAGTCACCATGTTTTCGGCAGCCGGCGTGGAGGTGGAATAGGAGCGTATTTCCCAATCGAAGGCGATAATGCGCCGCTCGGGAAAATGCTCGCGCAGATGATCGTAGGTACGGCCATTACCGAGGCCGAATTCAAGCACCGGCCCGTCAACGTCCTCCATCAGGTCCATGATGGCATTGAGAATATCGCGTTGAGCCGTCAATCGGCGAATGAAGCTGTCGAGGCGGCTCATCTTGTCCTGTCCGTCATAAAATATGTCAGCGGTGCTACCATATCGATGCAGTATAAGTCGATTGCCGGCGCCATAAATTGCCGTTGCAGCGGTAACACGGGTCTGTGATAAACTCACTCCCATGAACGAGATGTCCAACGACACATTCTTTGCCAACGTGCCTGTCTTCACCGACTTCGAAGGCGTGACCGACGAAAGCAATTACCAGCCGCTGCCCGAAGGGTGGGTGCTGGCAATGGCCGACATCGTCGGCTCGACCAAGGCGATTTCCGGCGGCCGCTACAAGGACGTCAACATGGCTGGCGCCAGCGTCATTTCGGCGGTGCTGAATGCGGTCGGCAAGGGCGATTATCCTTTCGTCTTTGCCGGTGACGGCGCGCTGATCGCATTGCCCGTTTCGCTTGAGAAGGAAGCGCGGGAGGCGCTTGCCGCCACACAGGTCTGGGTGAAGGAAGATCTCGACCTCGATCTCCGCATCGCAATCGTGCCGATCGCCGATATTCGTGAGGAAGGCCTTGACGTGCGCGTCGCCCGATATTCGGCAAGCCCTTATGTCACCTATGCAATGTTTTCCGGCGGCGGCACGATCTGGGCCGAGAAGAACATGAAGATGGGCCGTTACGGCGTCGAGAAGGCTGCACCGGGTACCCGGCCGGATTTGACCGGCCTCTCCTGCCGTTGGAGCCCGATCGAGGCGCATAACGGCGAAATTGTCTCGATCATCGCCGTGCCGGGCGAAGCTGGCCCGGGGCCGGAATTTCAGGCGCTCGTCGCCGGCATCGTTTCGATTACCGCCGAACAGAACCGCAATGGCCATCCGGTGCCGGAAGACGGGCCGGAACTCGCCTTCTCAATGAAGGGCATCAATCGGGAGGCGAAGGCGACAGCGCCCGAGGGCAACCGGCTGCGGCAAAAGCTATTCATCCTCCTGCAGATCGGTCTGGTGGTATTCCTGCATAAATTCGGAATCACCTTCGCTCATTTCAACGCGCGCCGCTATAAGAAGGACGTCTCAGGCAATTCGGATTTCCGCAAATTTGACGACGGACTGAAGATGACCATTGACGTGGATGCCGCTCATCTCGCCCGCATAGAGGCGCTGTTGAAGCAAGCGCAGGAAAAAGGCGTGGCGCGATTCGGCCTGCACCGCCAGTCGTCGGCACTGATGACCTGCTTCGTCCCGACCCCCCTGTCACGCGATCATATGCACTTCATCGACGGCGCCGCCGGCGGTTACGCCGTCGCGGCCAGCCAGATCACTGGCAAGCAGCTTTCCGGCGTGCTCGTTACGCCTTGATGACGTGATCGGCCGAAAGGCCGAGCCGGCTTAAGACATTCCGGGTATCGACAATCAGTTTGGCGCTCTTCGAGAGAGCCGCATAGTCGATGACGTCGTGATCGGTCGCGATGAGAACCGCGTCGTATTCCGCAATCGCTTCCGGCGTCAGGTCGATGGATTTGCGGCCCTTCAGTGCCTGATATTCACGGGTGGGCGGAATCTCCGCCACGAAGGGGTCATGATAAGCCGCTCTGCCGCCGCGCTCCTCGATGATCTCGATCAGGCGCAGTGACGGGCTCTCCCTGATATCGGCGACATTCTTCTTGTAGGCGAGGCCGAGGACGAGGACACGGGAGCGGCTGAGCGCCTTGCCGGCGCGGATATCCAAGGCCTCTGCCAGCTTGCCGACAACGTAGCGCGGCATCGCAGAATTGATCTCGCCGGCCAACTCGATGAAGCGGGTCGGCAATTCGTATTCGCGCGACTTCCAGGTAAGATAGAAGGGATCGATCGGGATGCAGTGGCCGCCGAGTCCGGGGCCGGGATAGAAGGGCATATAGCCGAAGGGTTTGGTCTTCGCTGCATCGATGACTTCCCAGATATCGATGCCCATTGCCGCGTAGACCGTCTTCAACTCGTTGACGAGTGCGATATTGACCGAGCGGAAGATGTTTTCGGTGAGCTTCACAGCCTCTGCCGTCGCATTGGAGGAGACGGGAACGACGGTTGAGACGGCTGTCCCGTAGAAGGATTTCATCAGCGACAGGGCTTCTTTGCCATCCCCCGCAACGACCTTCGGAATGGTTGCGGTGTGGTAATGCTGGTTCCCGGGATCCTCGCGCTCGGGCGAGAAGCCGACGAAGAAGTCGGAGCCGGACTTCAGCCCGGTCTCTTCGAGAATGACCTTCACGATATCGTCGGTGGTGCCGGGATAGGTGGTTGATTCCAGCACGATCAGCTGACCCGACCGCAAATGGGCGGCAATCGACCGCGACGTCGCTTCTACGAAGGAAAGGTCTGGATCGCGATGCTTGGTGAGCGGCGTCGGCACGCAGATAACAATCACGTCGCAATCGGCAAGGCTGGCGAAATCGGTGGTCGAGGAGAAACGCCCCGCCTCGATTTCAGCCGTCAGAGCCTCATCGGTGACCGCATCGATATAAGAGCGGCAAGCATCCAGAGCGACGACCTTCTTCGGGTCAATATCAAAGCCGGTCACTGCAAAGCCGCTGCGCGCCACAGCCATCGCCAGTGGCAAACCGACATAGCCAAGGCCGATGATGCCGGCGCGCGCCGTGCGGGCCTCAATCCTCTTTGAAAGCGTTTCGAAGGTGGAAGAGCGTGCGTCCAAGGCCGTGCCTCATGCGAAAAGTGAATCCGAAGGCTGATCTAATGCATGATCGCGGCAAATTAAACCCGGCCTTGTCGCGGGGTTGTCTTTGCCGCGCGCTGGGTCCGTTGGCCGAATGTGGCGAAAATGACTGAGCCCGGCCAATCACGACAACCGCCACGCACAAAAATATCTGAATCCTATTGTTTCGCATCTAGAGCGTGCCTATTTTGGCAGACGATAATGAACTCACTTTGCGAAGATTGCTCGCCCCGCTTCTAGGAGGTCGGAAGCCGGCGGGTGTCATGGCCGAGCCATCGGCCTATCGTTGACACGATAGTACCGCTCGTACATCCTGAATTCTTTGCGACCTGCCCATCATGAAGGGCAGGTCCTGGCTGTTTTTGCTTTCGGGATGGGCGTGCGCCATGAGGATAATACCTAGAATGAGCACGATCGAATCCAGCGTATCCTCCATTTTGTTGGACCGTGTTGCTGAGTGGCTGACAAATTCCTCGTTGGCCGGTGACGACCTTGAAAACATCGTGCGCGGTTTCTGCGAGCGGATTGCCGCCGCCGGTCTGCCGATTGCGCGCGTGCACCTGACCTTCTCGATGCTGCATCCGCTCTATGACGCTTTGAGCTTTACCTGGAAGCGCTCGAGCGGCGTGACGATACAAGGCTTCCGCATGCCGTCCGGCCAAAAGCCGGACCGTTTCCTGCAGAGTCCCTATTTCTATCTTCTCGACAACAATCTGCAGCATATTCGCCGCCGTATCATGCCTGATGGCCCGAGTGAATTTCCGATCTTCGAGGATCTGCGGCAGGAAAAGATCACCGATTATCTTGCCTTCGTGCAGCCCTTCGGCGACGGCTCGGTGCAGGGTATGATGGGCTCGTGGTCGACAGACAGTCCAGCCGGCTTTTCCGACGACATGATCGAGGCGCTGCTGCGCATGCAAAACCATCTAGCGGTCGCCGCCAAGATGGCGGTGCTCGCCAAGCTCGCCAACAACATGCTGACCACCTATCTCGGCGGCGATGCCGGCAAACGCGTGTTGAACGGACAAGTGCGCCGCGGCGATGGCGAAACGATCCGCGCGGCCCTCGTCATGGCCGACATGCGTGAATCGACCATGTATGCCGAAAAGGAAGGAAGGCAGGCCTATATCGATACGCTGAACCAGTTCTTCGATGCGATCGCCGCGCCGTTCAACCGCAACGGCGGCGAAATCCTGAGCTTTCTCGGCGATGGTTTTCTCGGAGTCTATCCCTGTGGCCGCCACAAGGATCCGTCTAAGATCGCCTGCGAGGCCGCACTTTCCGCCGTGCATCATGCCCAGGCCCGCGTTGCCGAGCTCAACAGAGAACGCGATGCGAAGGGACTTCCAAAGATCGGCTACGGCATCGGCCTGCATGTCGGCAACGTCATGTTCGGCAATGTCGGCCTGAAGGATCGCCTTACTTTCTCCGCTTTCGGTTCGGCGGTCAACGAAGTACAGCGCCTGCAGGTGCTGACGAAGAAATACAGCCGTGAGGTCGTCGCGAGCCAGGCTTTTGCCGGCTATTGCGGCGGCGAATGGATTACGCTCGGGGAGGAAAAATTGCGCGGCATCCGCCAGAAAGTGACGGTACTGCAGCCGCGCGCGCCGGCATCTGCCGTTCATCTCGACGAAGGTTTCCGCGAATCCGTTCAGAACAGCCTGTCGGAAGCCGAACAGGTCATCATGCTTCACCGCGACAAGAAACAGGTAAAACGAACGCCGATCGAAAAATTCATTCAGTAACTACACGCGAACACTGCAGCCGCTCTAGCTGTTGCGCCTGACGTGACAACACTTGCATCGAGCGCCTCGTAAAATAGGCGCGATGCGTTGCTTTTCCCCATGCCTGTCATCAACTGGACACCCCGTTTACGGTACGGTAGTGTGCCTTAACGGGAACACATAAAGACTGGGGAATTTCATTGGTATGGCGTCTGCGGCCGATCTGTTGCGTATTGAGAATTTGGATGTCGCCTTCTCCGTTTTCGGCGACCGGCTGCGCGTCGTAAAGGAAGCCAATCTCCGCATTCTGCCGGGGAAAGTGACTGCCCTCGTTGGCGAAAGTGGCTCCGGCAAATCCGTCATCAGCCAGTCGATTATGGGTATCCTGCCGGCACCCGCAGACGCGAGCGGCCGCATCCTTTTCACCGATCCCCTGGATGGCAAGGCAACGGATATCCTGTCGCTATCGCGTGACAGTGCTGAGATGCGCGACCTGCGCGGTCGCCGTATGGCAACCATCTTCCAGGAGCCGATGACATCGCTCTCGCCGCTCCACACGATTGGCAACCAGATCAGCGAAGTGCTTCTGATCCACACGGACGCCGACAAGAAGGAGGCGCGCGAGCGCACCGAGGAAATGCTCGGCCTCGTCGGTTTTTCCGATCCGAAGCGCACCTACGATATGTATCCCTTCGAGCTTTCCGGCGGCATGCGTCAGCGCGCCATGATCGCGATGGCGCTGATCTGCAAGCCGGCACTGCTGATCGCCGACGAGCCGACGACCGCGCTCGACGTGACGATCCAGGCCCAGATTCTCGAACTGCTGCGCGACCTGCAGGCCAAGCTCGGCATGGCCATGTTGCTCATCACCCACGATCTCGGAGTCGTCGCCAATATGGCCGATGAAGTGGTGGTGATCTATCACGGCGAGATCATGGAAGCCGGCCCGGTCGAGGCGATCTTCCGTAATCCTCAGCATCCCTATCTCAAGGCCCTGATGGCTGCGGTTCCTCATTTCGACATGAAGCCAGGCGAGCGGCTGAAAGCGCTTCGCGACGTTCCGGTCAATCTGGAATCGCTGATTGGCAAGAAGAAGCTGGTCGAGAAGGAGGCACCCGGCATATTGCTTTCCGTCACCAATCTTTCCAAGACTTACAAGACGCGCAAACGCGGCTTCTTCGGCGGGCAGGAAGCAGCCGTTGTGCACGCCGTCGATGATGTCAGCTTTGACATCCGTCGCGGCGAGTGTCTGGGGCTGGTCGGTGAATCCGGCTGCGGCAAAACGACGGTCAGCAAGATCCTGATGCGCGCAGTGACGCCGGATGGCGGCGCGGTCATCTTCAACGACGAAAAGGAAGTCATCGACGTCCTCTCCGTCAAAGGCTCGGAACTGCAGGAGTTGCGCACCAAGATCCAGATGGTCTTTCAGGACCCGGTCTCCTCGCTTTCGCCGCGCATGACAGTGCGCAATATCCTGAGCGAACCCCTTGAAATCCACGACCGCGGCAACAGCGTCGAGCGCAAGGCCAAGGTCGAGGCGTTGATGGGGGCGATCGGCCTCGACCGACGCTACCTCAACCGCTATCCGCACAGTTTCTCCGGCGGCCAGCGCCAGCGTATCGGCATCGCGCGTGCACTCGCCCTCGGTCCAAAGCTTATCATTCTTGACGAACCTGTCTCTGCTCTCGACGTATCGGTTCAGGCGCAGATCCTCAACCTCCTGAAGGACCTGCAAAAGGAGCTCGGGCTCACCTACCTCTTCATTTCGCATAACCTCGCCGTCGTGGACTATATGGCAGACCGTATCGCCGTCATGTGCAAGGGCCGTATCGTCGAGATCGCGCCGCGCGAGATCATCCTGCGCAACCCGGTCCACCCCTATACGAAGTCACTGCTTGCCGCTGTCCCCTTCCCGGATCTCGACCGACCGCTCGATTTCAAGGCGCTGCAGGAAAATGGCGCAGCCGACAAGCAGAACTGGGGGCGAGTCTTCCGGGCGGACCACGATGATGCCTCCGAACTCGCCTTTGCCGATCTTGGCGGCGGCCATCTGGTCCGTGCCCGCAAGGGCGCCGATGCGAAGGAGCTGGTCTGATGGTGACACGCCGCATCTTTCTCGGCGGCCTGATCGGCTCGGCGATTGCCCCTTCGGTGCTTCGCGCCCAGCAGATCGCCGAACCGGAATTCCTGAAGACGAAGCTCGCCGATGGCAGTCTGCCGCCGATGGCGCAGCGCATCCCGGTCGAGCCGCGGGTCGTCAATCTCAAGGACATGGGCCGCGTGCCCGGCACCTATGGCGGCGACGTGCGCACCATCATCGGCGGCGCGCGCGATATCCGCTATATGACCATCTACGGTTATTCGCGGCTGGTCGGCTACGACATGAGACTGCAGTTCCAGCCCGATATCCTGCGCGATTTCACTGCCGAGGATGCTACGGTTTTCACCTTCCGCCTGCGCGAGGGGCACAAATGGTCGGACGGCCATCCCTTCACGGCGGAAGCCTTCCGCTACTGGTGGGAAGACGTCATCCTCAACAAGGAGCTGACGCCCGGCGGTGGTGCACTGGAATTACGCCCGCACGGATCGCTGCCCAAATTCGAAATGCTCGACGAACTGACGGTGCGCTATAGCTGGGAAAAGCCCAATCCGGTCTTCCTGGCGTCGCTCGCCGGACCTCTGCCGCTCGTCATCTACGGCCCCGGCCACTACCTGAAGCAGTTCCACAAGGGATATCAGGACAAGGCCAAGCTCGACGAGCTGATGAAGAAGAACCGCGCCAAGAAATGGGCCGACTTGCACATCAAAATGGCGCTCGCGTCCCGACCGAACAATCCTGATCTGCCGACGCTCGATCCATGGCGGAACCGGACGGCCCCGCCGGCCGACCAGTTCGTCTTCGAACGCAATCCCTTCTTCCATCGGGTCGACGAGAACGGCAGGCAGCTCCCCTATCTCGACAAGTTCATTCTCAACGTTTCATCCTCCTCGATCATCGCCGCCAAAGCGGGTGCAGGCGAATCCGATCTGCAGGCCACCGGCATCGACTTCAACGACTACACCTTCCTGAGGGAGGCCGAGAAGCGCTTCCCTGTGAAGGTCGAACTCTGGAAAATGGCCCGTGGCTCGCGCATTACACTGCTGCCGAACCTCAATGTCGCCGACGAAACCTGGCGCATCATCTTCCGCGACGTGCGCTTCCGCCGGGCCTTGTCACTGGCGATTGACCGGCATGAGATCAACATGGTCGCCTTCTACGGCCTCGGCAAGGCGAGCGCCGATACGGTGCTGCCGGAAAGCCCGCTCTTCAGGCAGGAATATGCCGACGCTTTTGTGAATTTCGACCCGGATACCGCCAATAAGCTGCTCGACGAACTCGGCCTCGACAAGCGCGACAGCGACGGCATTCGGCTGCTGCCCGACGGGCGCCGCTGCGAGATCACCGTCGAGACGGCCGGCGAAAGCAACCTCGACACCGACGTTCTGGAACTGGTGCACGATCACTGGGCCAATATCGGCCTGGCGCTCTTCACCCGCACCTCGCAGCGCGACGTCTTCCGCAACCGCGCCATGAGCGGCTCGATCATGATGTCGATCTGGTACGGACTCGATAACGGCGTACCGACCGCCGACATGTCTCCTTATGGACTAGCCCCTACCTTGGACGACCAGCTTCAATGGCCGCTCTGGGGCATGTACTATCTTTCCGCCGGTCAGGAGGGCAAGGCGCCCGATCTGCCGGAAGCAGCCGAACTTGTGGACCTCCTGAACCAATGGGGCAGAAGTGCAACGACGCAAGAGCGCGAAGTTATCTGGCACAAGATGCTATCCCTCTATACTCAGCAGGTCTTTTCGATCGGCCTCATCAATAGCACGCTGCAGCCGATCCTCAGATCCGCCAGAATGCAGAACGTGCCGGAACACGCGCTCTATGGCTTCGATCCAACCTCCTTCCTCGGTGTCTATATGCCGGACACATTCTGGTTCAAGGAGGCCTGAGCGATGATCCGTTACATCCTCTGGCGCATAGCTGCTATGGTGCCGACCCTGCTCGTGATATCGGCGCTTGTCTTCGTCATCATCGAGCTGCCGCCCGGCGATTTCTTCGAAAGTCAGATCGCCGAACTGCGCGCTCAGGGCGAGACCGCAAACCTACAGGAAATCGAAGACTTGCGCCATCAATACGGCTTCGACCAGCCGGAGATCGTGCGCTACTTCTACTGGGTCGGCGGCATGCTGCGCGGTGATTTCGGCTATTCCTTCGAATATCAGCTGCCGGTTTCCGACGTGGTGGGCGACCGCTTGTGGCTGACGATACTCGTCTCCTTCTCGACCATCCTTCTCACCTGGCTTATCGCCTTTCCGATCGGCATCTATTCCGCAACCCATCAATATAGCTGGGGCGATTACGGGCTGACCTTCCTCGGCCTTCTCGGCATAGCCATTCCAAACTTCATGCTGGCGCTGATCCTGATGTATTTCGCCAATGTCTGGTTCGGACTTTCCATCGGCCATCTGATGGACCAGCAATTTCTGAACCAGCCGATGAGTTGGGAAAAGGCAAGATCGATCCTCGCGCATCTCTGGATTCCTGTGATCATCGTCGGCACGGCCGGCACGGCCGGCATGATCCGCCGCCTGCGCGCCAACCTGCTCGATGAGATGCAGAAGCAGTATGTGACGACGGCGCGTGCAAAGGGCCTGCACCCGGTGCGCGCACTGGTTAAATATCCGCTGCGCATGGCGCTTAATTTCTTCGTCGCCGATATCGGCTCGATCCTGCCGTCGATCATTTCGGGCGCCGAGATCGTCGCTATCGTTCTATCGCTCGAGACGACCGGGCCGATGCTGATCAAGGCGCTGCAGAGCCAGGACATGTATCTTGCCGGCTCCTTTCTGATGTTCCTTGCCTTCCTGAACGTCATCGGCGTGCTGATCTCCGATATCGCGCTCGGCTTCCTCGATCCCCGCATCCGTCTGCAAGGCAGGAGCACCAAATAATGTCGCCCCTACCCGCACCTGGCGCGCCGCTGCCGCATTACGTCTCGACGGCTCCCTTCGATCCGATCGCAAAGGAGACGATGACCTCGGCCCAGTCGCGCATCCACCTTGCCTCGCAAAAGCAGCTCATGTGGTGGAAGTTCAAGCGCCACAGGCTGGCGCTGGCATCCGGCATCTTCCTTGCCGCCATCTACTTCATGATCCTGATCGTCGAGTTCCTGGCACCCTACGGTCTGCATACGCGCAACGTCGATTTCATCCATTCACCGCCGCAGCGGGTCCGTCTCTTCGATAGCCAGGGCAATTTCGTCGGCCCCTTCGTCTATGGCCGGAAGATGACGCTCGATATCAACACGCTGCACCGCCTCTACACCAATAACGAAAACGACATCCAGCCGATCCGCTTCTTCTGCCGTGGCGATGGCTACAAGTTCTGGGGACTCATCGCTTCCGACTTCCATCTCGTCTGCCCGGCAATCGGCGGACAGATGTTCCTGCTTGGCACCGATCGTCTCGGTCGCGACGTGTTGTCACGCATCCTTTACGGTGCGCGCATTTCGCTCACCATCGGCCTGATCGGCATCGCCATCAGTTTCGTTCTCGGCATCGTCATCGGCGGCCTCGCCGGTTACTGGGGCGGTATTTTCGATCTTGTCGTGCAACGCCTAATCGAAGTGCTGCAATCCCTGCCCTCACTGCCGCTCTGGATGGCGCTCGCCGCGATCATGCCGGTGACATGGAGCCCGATCGTCATCTATTTCGGCATCACCGTCATTCTCGGCATCATCGACTGGACGGGGCTTGCCCGCGCTGTGCGCTCCAAACTTCTTGCGCTACGCGAAGAAGACTATGTACAGGCCGCCCAGCTCATGGGCGCCAGCACGCCGCGTATCATCGGCCGGCATCTGGTGCCGGGCTTCATGTCACATCTCATTGCATCGGCCACCATTTCCATTCCGGGCATGATCCTTGGGGAAACGGCGCTCTCCTTCCTCGGCCTCGGTTTGCGGCCGCCCATTACCAGCTGGGGCATCCTGCTGACCGAAGCCAAGAGCGTCAGTGTCATCGCCTTCTACCCATGGCTGCTGTTTCCAATCATTCCGGTAGTGTTCGTAATTTTGGCGTTCAATTTTCTGGGAGACGGCTTGCGCGATGCGGCAGATCCCTACAAATAGCGTCGGGCCGGGTGGAGCGCTTCGCATCCGCCCGTTCATGGCCTCCGAACCGCGGGGGTGGTAGAAGTATGTCGTCCACCTCAAGGGGCACGCCTATGGCCAGACGTCTCGAAGATGCGCGCATCCTCATGTACAGCCACGATACTTTCGGCCTTGGCCACCTGCGCCGCTGTCGGGCAATCGCCCATGCCCTCGTCGAGGATTATCGCGGCCTTAACATCCTGATCATTTCAGGTGCGACGATCGCCGGGGCTTTCGACTACCGTGCCCGCGTCGATTTTGTAAAGATCCCGAGCGTCATCAAGCTCCGCAACGGCGAATATACCTCGCTTGCCAGCCACATCGATCTTCAGGATACGCTGAAGATGCGCGAGTCGAGCATCCGCCACACTGCCGAGACTTTCCAGCCGGATATCTTCATCGTCGATAAGGAGCCGATGGGGCTGAAGGGCGAGGTCGAGGATACGCTTGCCTATCTGAAGGCGCGCGGCACCGTTCTCGTGCTCGGCCTTCGCGAGATCATGGACGCGCCGCATCTGCTCGAAGCCGAGTGGAAAAAGAACAGCGTCATGCAGAAGATCGACCAATATTACGATAGTATCTGGGTCTACGGACCGCCGGATTTCTACGATCCGCTTGTCGGCCTCGACGTGCCCTCGGGCGTTCGTCGCAAAATGGATTTCGTCGGCTTCCTGCAGCGCAGTGTCTCCAAGGGCAAGAATTCGCTGAACGCCCGCAAGGACGATTATATCCTCGTCACCACGGGCGGCGGTGGCGACGGCTCCGACCTCGTTCACGATGTGATGAACGCCTATGAAGCCGATCCGACGCTGACGCAAAAGGCGCTTGTCGTGCTCGGCCCCTATATGCCGGTGGCCGAACGGACGAAACTCGTCAAGAAGGGCGAGAAGATTCCCTATATCGAGGTGATCGAGTTCGACAATCATATGGAAGAACTGATCGACGGCGCCACTGCCGTTGTCGCCATGGGGGGTTACAACACCTATTGCGAAATCCTTTCGTTCGACAAGCCGGCGCTCGTCGTGCCACGCGTTGCCCCACGCGAGGAGCAGCTTCTGCGCGCCCGGCGCGCGAGCGAGCTCGGCCTCGTCGACATGCTGCTGCCCGAGCAATCGGCCGACCCTTCCGTCATGGCGGAAACGCTGAAACGCCTGCCTTCGCGGCTGCCGCCGTCAAAGAGCGGCTGCAATATGCACCTAGAGGGGCTGGATCATATCTCCCGCACCGTTGGCACATGGCTCGACGGCCACGGGCGCCATCTTTCCCTCGTCGGCGCAGAATAAAGAGCCGTCCTTTGCCGCCACGCCGCAAGATTCTCGTCGTGCTGAAAGGCTATCCCCGCCTTTCGGAAACCTTTATCGCCCAGGAGTTGCTAGGCCTCGAAAAAGCCGGCTTCGACCTGACGTTGATTTCCATGCGCCGGCCGACCGACAAGAAGCGTCATCCCGTGCATGACGAAATCAAGGCGCGTGTCGTCTACTTGCCAGAATATCTGCACGAGGAGCCGATCCGCGTGCTGAAAGGCCTCATTTCCGGCTTTTCCAAGCCGCGTTTCGGGGTCCTGATGAAGCGCTTCTTCGCCGATCTGCCGCGCGATATTTCGCGCAACCGCTTCCGCCGGCTTGGCCAGGCGCTGGTCCTGGCACGCGAATGGCCTGATCAGGGCGAGTGGCTGCATGCCCATTTCATTCACACGCCATCATCGGTGACCGAATATGCGAGCATATTGACCGGCACCCCCTGGACATGCTCAGCCCATGCCAAGGATATCTGGACCTCGCCCGATTGGGACCTCAGCCAGAAGCTCGACAGTGCCCGATGGGCCGTGACTTGTACCCGCACCGGCTACGAGCACATGAAGGCGCTGACGGGTCGCAAGGATGCGGTGCATCTCAGTTATCATGGCCTTGATCTTGCCCGCTTCGGCCATTTTGCCGACGAACGCTCGAACCGCGACGGCAGCGATCCTGCAGATCCCGCCTTCATCCTCAGCGTTGGTCGGGCGGTGGAAAAGAAGGGCTACGACGTGCTGCTGCGCGCGCTGGCCTTGCTGCCTGGGGACATCAACTGGCGCATGGACCATATCGGCGGCGGCGAAGGGCTTTCCGAGCTAAAAGAACTTGCTGGCGAACTCGGGCTTGCCGAGCGCATCGCCTGGAAGGGTGCGCTGGCGCAGGAAGATGTGCTCGATCACTATCGCCGCGCCGACATCTTCGCGCTCGCTTGCCGCATCGCCGCCAATGGCGATCGCGATGGTCTGCCGAACGTGCTAGTCGAGGCTTCCAGCCAGCGGCTCATGTGTCTTTCTACCAACGTCTCCGGCGTGCCGGAGCTGCTCATCGACGGCGAGAACGGCCTCATCGTGCCGCCGGAAGATCCGGCAGCCCTTGCAAAGGCGCTCGAGACGGCAATCCGCAATCCGAATATGCGCAAACGGCTGGGCGATGCGGCCGAGGAGCGCGTTCGCGGCCATTTCGATTATCATTCCAGCATCCGGCAGTTGAGCAGTTTGTTCGAAGCAGAATGGCAGAAGGTGTCATGACGGCCCCCCGCATCTTCTTTTATGTCCAGCATCTGCTCGGCATCGGCCATATCGCCCGTGCCAGCCGCATCGCCAATGCGTTGGTCAAAGACGGCTTCGCGGTCACCGTCGTCACCGGTGGCCTGCCCGTGCCGGGCTTTCCAGGCGAAGGTGTGAAGACTATCGAACTACCGGCTGTCGTCGCCAGCAATGTCGGCTTCTCCGGTCTCGCCGACGCCGACGGGCGGGCGGCAGGCGAAGAATTTCTTTCCCGGCGCCGTGACCTGCTTTTGCAGGCCTTTGAGGAGGCAAAGCCCGATGTCGTGATCATCGAGGCCTTCCCCTTCGGCCGCCGACAGATGCGCTTCGAGCTGCTGCCGCTGCTCGGTGCGATCGCGAAGGCCGAGCCCCGGCCGAAGCTTTTAAGTTCGGTGCGCGACATCCTGCAGGAAAACCGCAAGCCTGGCCGCGACGAGGAAACGGTCAAGCTGGTCAAGGAGCACTTTGACGCGGTACTTATCCACGGCGATCCGGAGTTTGTACGTCTGGAAGATACGTTTCCCCTGACGGCCGAGATCGCCGACCGACTGCGCTATACCGGTCTCGTTGCTCCGCCGCCCGCGCCGGAACCGCCAGAGACATTCGACATCATCGCTTCAGCGGGCGGCGGCGCTGTCGGAGCGGAACTGATCCGCGCCGCGCGCGACGCGGCAGCCTTGCTGCCCGCCAATCTTCGCTGGCTGCTGATTGCCGGACCTAACCTTCCCGCCGCCGATTTTTCCGCGCTATCGGACGCGCCTGCCAACGTCACAGTGGTGCGGTTCCGCAAGGATTTCCCCTCGCTGCTGCGCGGCGCGAAAGTCTCGATCTCGCAGGCCGGCTACAACACAGTGGGTGATCTCTTGCGCACCCAATGCCGCTCAATCCTCATCCCCTTCGTGGCGGACGGGGAGACGGAACAGACCGTGCGCGCCGAACGATTGCAGGCGCTAGGCCTTGCCGAAATCCTGCCGGAAAAAGGGCTGACCCTCAATGACGTCAAAGCTGCTATCGAGCGGGCACTTGCAGCCCCGCCGCGTCCGGCCGTTCGCCTCGATCTCGATGGAGCCGCAAAAACTGCAGCCATCATTCGCTCAATGATCGGCTGAAACCCTCGCCTATTCCAAAATTCATGTGATATAAGAAAATTTCCGGCGAGAATCGGCGTTTTGACATGAGTCCGCTCCGCCTTGTTTTCGTTGCGATATCGGCGGTCTGACTGCATGGTCCTGTACTCGGAGATTCCCCCTTCCTCAGCATCAGGATCGCTGTACGGACTTTTCCCACAGTCTGATGGTTAACCATGGAAAAAAGCCTCGCGCGCTACATCTGGAAGAACACGCGGCTGCAGCAGCTCTGGATTTTGCTGGTCGTCGCAGCCTCCATGGTGCCTTACTTCCTGTCATTCGACCTGCCGAAGCAGATCGTCAACGGGCCTATTCAAGGTGACGGCTTCGAAGGACCGGGCGCAAGACAGACTTTCATGCACATAGCCTACGACATCCCGCTAATCGGGCATGTCGAACTCTTCAAGGGCCTGGAGCTTAACCGCCTGCAGATGCTGATGGCGCTGAGCCTGGTCTTCCTGGCGCTTGTCGTGCTGAACGGCCTCTTCAAGTTCTACATCAACACCTACAAGGGCCGGCTCGGCGAGCGCATGCTGCGCCGTATTCGATTCGAGCTCATCGATCGCGTGCTGCGCTTCCCGCCCGCCCATTTCAAGCGGGTGAAATCCGCCGAGATCGCCACCATGATCAAGGATGAGGTGGAGCCGATGGGCGGCTTCACGGGCGATGCCTTCGTCTCGCCAGCCCTGCTCGGCGGCCAGGCGGTCACTGCGCTTGCCTTCATCATCATCCAGAACTTCTGGCTGGGCATGATTGCGGCTGCAATCGTCGGCGTTCAGGCGGTGGTCATTCCCCGCATGCGCAAGCGCCTACTTGAACTCGGCCGCCAGCGTCAGCTGACCGCCCGCGAGTTGTCCGGCCGGGTTGGCGAGATCGTCGAAGGTATCGGCACGATCCATGGCAACGACACGTCGAACCTCGAACGAGCCGATATAGCCACTCGTCTCGGCCGTATCTTCTCGATCCGCTACGATCTTTATCAATGGAAGTTCCTGGTGAAGTTCATCAACAACTTCCTTGCCCAGGTCACACCCTTCCTGTTCTACGCAATCGGCGGTTATCTGGCGCTCCAGGGCCGGCTCGACATCGGTCAGCTCGTCGCCGTCATTTCCGCCTACAAGGATCTTCCCGGCCCATTGAAGGAACTGATCGACTGGGACCAGATGCGCCAGGACGTACAGGTCAAGTATGCGCAGGTCTACGAGCAGTTCAATGTCGAGCCCTTGATCGACAGCCGCATTCAGGAGCTTGCCAGGACGCCGATCGCGCCGCTGACCAGCGCGCTCGTCGTTACCAACCTTTCAGTCAGCGACGACAGTGGCGCACGCCTCGTCGATCATGTCTCGGTCGAGATCAAGCCGAACGAGACAGTCGCGATCGTCGGGCCGAACGGCAGTGGTGCGGAAGCTTTCGCAGAAGCGCTCGGGCGCCTCGTATGGCCGGATTCCGGCCGCATCACTATCGACGGACAAGATCTTCTGGAGCTGCCGGAATCGATCACCGGACGGCGCATCTCCTATGCATCTGCCGAAAGCTATTTCTTCCACGGCACGCTGCGCGACAACCTCCTCTACGGGCTCAAACATGCCCCGATGAAAGAACCTGAATATGACGGCAAGGCGGCTCAAGAATATAAATGGTACGTCGCGGAATCGCAGAAGGCCGGTAATCCGACGCTCGACCTCAACAGCGACTGGGTGGACTATACGGCAGCCGGCGCCAACGGACCCGAAGACCTGCTGAAGGCGATCCGGCCGGTGCTCGACGCGGTAATGATGTCGCAGGATATTCTGGATCTGGCGCTGCGCTCCACCGTCAATACGGAGGTTCATACCGCACTCGGCAGTCATATCGTGGAACTTCGCAGATCACTGCGCGAGCGGCTCGCCAAGGAGAATCTCGACGCCATCGTCGTGCCATTCGATTTCGACTCTTATAACGCACAGGCGACCGTCGGCGAAAACCTACTGTTCGGCACAATGAAGCGGCCGCTGATGAACAACCGCCGGCTTGCCGGCCATCCCTATTTCCAACAACTCTTCCGCGACACCGGACTGAGTACCGATCTCTACGCGATGGGCCTGGAGATTGCGGAGAATGCGGTGGAACTGTTCCACGACCTGCCGCCGGACCACCCTTTCTTCCAGCAGCTGACCTTCATGACCGCGGACGACATTCCGACCTACCAGGCGTTGCTGCAGAAGCTACAGGGCAAACGTTTCGAGGATGCGACGCCGGAAGACAGGGCAAGCATCATTCGCCTGAGCTTCGCCTATATCGAACCGCGGCACCGCTTCGGTCTCTTGACCCAGGCGCTGATGGACAAGATCGTCGACGCTCGCAAGCAGTTTCACGAGAACATTCCAAGCGACCTCGCCGAACTGATCGAGCGTTATGACATCAGCCGCTTCACGGCCTCCGCGAGCCTTATGGATAATGTGCTCTTCGGCCGCATCGCCTATCAGCAGGCTGATGCCTCCGACCGCATCCGCGTCATCATGGGTGAGCTCTTCGATGCGCTCGATCTTTATGACGACGTATTGTCGATCGGACTGGAATTCGATGTGGGCTCCGGTGGCAAACGACTGACAGGAGTACAGCGGCAGAAGCTCAATCTCGCCCGCACACTACTCAAGCGCTCCGACTACTTCATCTTCAACCGGCCGATCCCGGCACTCGACCAGCGCATCCAGGACCAGATCACCCGTAACATCATCGAAGGCCTGCACGAGGAAGGCAAGCGCCCGGCTATCATCTGGGTTCTGTCTAACGCCAAGCTTGCCGAAATCTTTGATCGTGTTTTGCTCTTCGATCGCGGCAATCTTGCCGAGGCGGGCAACTATCCCGAACTTTCCGAGAAAAACGGTATGTTCAAGGAACTGTTATCGTAATATTCTATTGGGGCGGCAGAGACAGCGCCAGCAAGGCGTATCGGTTGATTTTAGCGCATGATCATGGACCATGCGGCAGGAGGTTGTAACGC
This sequence comes from Rhizobium sp. BK650, assembly GCF_014195325.1. Taxonomy (GTDB): domain Bacteria; phylum Pseudomonadota; class Alphaproteobacteria; order Rhizobiales; family Rhizobiaceae; genus Rhizobium. The sequence continues at coordinate 31,122 of NZ_JACIBK010000009.1, forward strand.
TCATGCTGTTAAGAGATGAAGTCGAAATGCTGCGGCGGGTGCCGATCTTCTCAAGGATTGCACCAGCAAAACTCAAGCTCTTGGCCTTCACCTCCGATCGCATGACCTACCGCCCCGGCCAGAACCTGTTTCACCAGGGCGACGTCGGCGACGCCGCTTATGTCGTTCTTTCGGGAACCGCTGATATCCTCGTCTCCTCGCCTGCCGGCGAAATCAAGGTCGCCGATGTCGAGGTCAATTCCATTGTCGGCGAAATCGCCATTCTCTGCGACGTTTCGCGTACCGCGACCGTGCGTGCCACCTCGCCGCTCGAAGTCCTACGCATCAACAAGGAACATTTCCTCAAGCTTTTGAGCGACTTCCCGGAAATGGCCGTAGAGATCATGCGCGTGCTTGCCGACCGTCTCAATCACACCACCGCCGAATTGACCGCCGCCCGCGCCGCCAAGCAGCCGCAGATGGCGCAGTAGAGTCTCAATAACAACCCCGGACAAAAGGTCCGCCAGGATTTTCCAGGCGGACCCTCGCTATTGACTTTATACGTGCTATTCGCGCTGCTCCAGCGCCTTGCTAAAGGCGAGAGCCGCCAGCGTGCAGATCGCGCCCGACAGCAGGTAGTATCCGGCGAAGGCGAGACCGAACCGGCTCGACAGGCTGAGAGCCACCAGCGGCGCGAAGCCGGCGCCAACGAGCCAGGCAAGGTCGGAGGTGAAGGCCGCGCCGGTGTAGCGATAGCCTCGGCCGAAGCGCGACGAGATCGAGCCAGTCGCCTGTCCGAAGGAAAGTCCGAGTACGCCGAAGCCGATAATGACATAGGCATCGTGCCCGCTATTGCCGGCACCGATCAGCAGCGGCCCGACAAAGCTGAAGATTGCGATCAGGACGGCACAGATGGCGAGCTGAGCGCGGCGGCCGATGCGGTCGGCAATCAAGCCCGAGGCTATGATGGCGATAATGCCGACAATGGCACCGATGACCTGCACCACCATGAAGGCACCGACCGGCCGATCGCTGTGCAGGCTCACCCAGCCGAGCGGGAAGATCGTCACCAGGTGGAACATGGCAAAGCTCGCCAGCGGCACGAAAGCGCCGATCAGGATATCGCGGCCGTGGACGCGCAGCACGTCCAGGATCGGCGCGGCTTCAAGTTCATGCTGTTCCAGCAGCGTGCCGAACTCCTTGGTCATGACGAGACGAAGACGCGCAAAGAGCGCAACGACGTTGATCGCAAAGGCAACGAAGAACGGATAACGCCAGCCCCATGAAAGGAAGTCTTCCGAGGAAAGGTTGGCGACGAAGTAACCGAACAGGATGCTCGCCAGCGCAAAGCCGATCGGCGCGCCGAGCTGCGGGATCATCGCATACCAGCCGCGGTGGTTGGGCGGTGCATTGAGGGCGAGAAGCGAGGCGAGACCATCCCATGCACCACCAAGTGCAAAGCCCTGGCCGAGCCGGAAGAGCGCCAGCAGCGCGATCGACCAGTAGCCGATTTCATCAAATCCCGGCAGGAAGGCGATCGATGCCGTCGAGCCGCCGAGCAGGAAAAGGGCGATGGTCAGCTTTGTGCCACGTCCGTAGAAGCGGTCGATCGTCATAAAGACGACGGATCCGACGGGACGGGCGAGGAAGGCCAGCGAAAAAATCGCAAAGGAATAGAGCGTGCCTGTCAACCGGTCCGGCGCGAAGGGAAAGATGAGCTGTGGAAAGACAAGTACGGATGCGAGGCCGTAAACGAAGAAATCAAAAAACTCCGACATGCGACCGATCACCACGCCGACTGCGATGCTGCCAGGCGAGACTGGCTTGTCATCATGGATGCGCCGCGCATCCCGTTCCAGCGATGAAGATGATGGTCCTAAATGTGTGGCAGTAGCCATATGAAACGCCTCCCTCGTTCAAGGTGCTTGTGACAAAGCACCTCAAGCTGATCTTGTTCCATATCTGCAGCTTATCAAGTCCCGACAGCGCAAATAGTGATCTGCGCTCGTCAAAAACCATGGGCCTGAATCGGCACCGCGGGAACACGCGACCTATTCCACAGTTTTATTGGGCAACGTCCACCAATTCGGATATACAGAAGCCGGCGCCGACGGGATTCCTTCACGATTTCATCAGGATTTCAGAGGCGTCGCGCCAGCTGGCTCTCCCGCAGTGCAAAAAGCATGTTGCACTGCGACCAAAGACCTCATATCGCTGCTCGTGCCAGTGCTTTAGTCGGCAATAGAACGAAACAAAAAGAGCTTAGAGACGTGCAAAAACTGCCAAAGTTTTCCCGCCTTCTATTAGTCTTGCCGCTGTTTTTTTTGGCAGGATGCAACATGGTGGTCTTGTCGCCCTCCGGCGATATCGCCGTCCAACAGCGCGACCTCATCATCGTCTCCACGGTGCTGATGCTTTTGATCATCATTCCGGTGATCTTCCTCACGCTGTTTTTCGCTTGGCGTTACCGGCGCACTAACGCGGCTGCGAACTACGCGCCCGAATGGCACCACTCCACGCGCCTCGAAATCGTGATCTGGGCGGCACCGCTCGCCATCATCATCGCGCTTGGCGCGGTGACCTGGATATCCACGCACAAGCTCGATCCGTTCCGGCCGCTCGACCGCATCGATGCCGATCGCGCCGTTCCCGCAGATATCAAGCCGCTGACCGTCGAGGTCGTTGCGCTCGATTGGAAGTGGCTGTTCATCTACCCAGATCTCGGCGTCGCGACCGTTAACGAACTCGCAGCGCCGGTCGATGTCCCGATCGATTTCAAGATCACGGCCTCCTCGGTAATGAACTCATTCTTCATCCCTGCGCTCGCCGGCCAAATCTACGCCATGCCCGGCATGCAGACGAGGCTGCATGCCGTCATCAATAAAGAAGGCGAGTATGAGGGCTTCTCTGCCAATTACAGCGGCGCAGGTTTCTCGAATATGCGCTTCAAATTCCACGGCCTAAACCAGCAGGGCTTTGACGCCTGGGTGGCGCAGGTGAAGCAGCGGGGCACGATGTTGAACCGCGAAGCCTATCTGAAGCTTGAAAAGCCGAGCGAGAAGGAGCCGGTGCGCTATTATGCCGGCGCTGATGCCGACCTTTACAACGCGATCCTCAACATGTGCGCCACGCCCGGCAAGATGTGCATGAACGAGATGATGCACATCGACATGATGGGTGGCGGCGGCAAGGAAAGCGAAGGAAACCGGGAAAAACTCACCTACGACAACCGCTATGCGAAGGAAGGCGTTGTCGCCCCCGGCGCGACGGTGCCCGCAACCGGCGCTCCTTCCCGCGCCGAACCTCCTCGCGAGGGCGGTAGCAATGAGGGGCAGCACGATATGCAGAAGATGCCCGGAATGGACATGCAGCATGATGGCCATTCTCCCGGCGTGGGTGACGGCGGAAATCCGGCGCCGGCGCAGCTCAACAATAACAATTAACCTGGCGCTTTGCGTCGCAAGACATAACGAACGGGTTGTTCCATGTTTTCCAATCCTGACCTCCTGAAGTTCATCTTCGGCCGGTTGACCCTCGACGCGATCCCGTATCACGAACCGATTTTGGTCGTGACTTTCATCGGCGTCGTCATCGGCGCCATCGCGGTGCTCGCCATCATCACCTATTTCAAGTTTTGGGGTTCGCTCTGGAACGACTGGATCTGCAGCGTCGATCACAAGAAGATCGGCATCATGTATGTGATCCTGGCCGTCATCATGCTGTTGCGCGGCTTTTCCGACGCCCTTCTGATGCGTGGCCAGCAGGCGGTCGCCTTCAACGGCAACGAAGGCTATCTCCCGCCGCACCATTACGACCAGATCTTCACGGCGCATGGCGTTATCATGATCTTCTTCGTGGCGATGCCCTTCGTCACCGGCCTGATGAACTTCGTGGTGCCGCTGCAGATCGGCGCGCGCGACGTCTCCTTCCCGTTCCTCAACAACTTCTCGTTCTGGATGACGACGGCCGGGGCGATTATCATCATGATCTCGCTCTTCATCGGTGAGTTCGCCCAGACCGGCTGGCTCGCCTATCCGCCGCTTTCCGGTGCTGCCTACAGTCCCGGTGTCGGCGTCGACTATTATATCTGGGGTCTGCAGGTCGCCGGCGTGGGAACGACGTTGTCGGGTATCAACCTGATTGCCACGATCGTAAAGATGCGTGCTCCGGGTATGACCTTCATGAAGATGCCGGTCTTCACCTGGACGTCGCTCTGCACCAACATCCTGATCGTTGCTTCCTTCCCGATCCTGACGGCGACGCTCGCTCTCCTGTCGCTCGACCGCTATGCCGGTACGAACTTTTTCACGAACGACCTCGGCGGCAATCCGATGATGTATGTCAACCTCATCTGGATCTGGGGCCACCCGGAAGTCTATATCCTTGTGCTGCCGGCCTTCGGCATCTTCTCGGAAGTGGTCGCGACCTTTTGCGGCAAGCGCCTGTTCGGCTACGCTTCGATGGTCTACGCCACCTGCGTGATCATGATCCTGTCCTATCTCGTGTGGCTGCACCACTTTTTCACGATGGGTTCGGGCGCTTCCGTCAATTCCTTCTTCGGCATCACCACGATGATCATCTCGATCCCGACCGGGGCGAAGATGTTCAACTGGCTCTTCACCATGTATCGCGGTCGTATCCGCTACGAAGTGCCGATGCTGTGGACCGTCGGTTTCATGGTGACCTTCGTCATCGGCGGCATGACCGGCGTGATGCTTGCCGTTCCACCGGCCGATTTCGTGCTGCACAACTCGCTCTTCCTGATCGCGCACTTCCATAACGTAATTATCGGCGGCGTTCTGTTCGGCATGTTCGCTGGTGTGAATTACTGGTTCCCGAAAGCCTTCGGCTTCAAGCTCGATCCCTTCTGGGGCAAGATGAGCTTCTGGTTCTGGCAGATCGGCTTCTGGTTCGCGTTTATGCCGCTTTACGTGCTCGGCCTGATGGGCGTCACTCGCCGTATGAGCCAGTTCGAAGACCCGTCGCTGCAGATCTGGTTCATCATCGCCGCCTTCGGCGTCGGCCTGATTGCGCTTGGCATTGCCGCCTTCCTCATCCAGATCGTCGTCTCCTTCATGAAGCGCGAAGAGCTGCGTGATGACAGCGGCGATCCGTGGAATGGCCGCACACTGGAATGGTCGACCTCGTCGCCGCCGCCGGACTACAATTTTGCATTCACGCCGGTCGTGCATGACCACGACAGCTGGTATGACATGAAGAACCGCGGCTACGAGCGTCCGCTCGGCGGCTTCAAACCGATCCACATGCCGAAGAACACCGGCACCGGCGCGATCCTGGCAGCCATCAACGTGGCGCTCGCCTTCGGCCTGATCTGGTACATGTGGTGGCTGGTCGTCCTCTCCGTCGTCGCCCTCTTCGTCGTCACGATCGGTCATACGTTCAACTACAAGCGCGACTTTTACATTCCCGCCGACGAAGTGACCAAAACGGAAGGCAGGCGTACCAAGCTGCTTGCCGAGCAGGTGTAAGAGACCATGAGCGATCATACTGTCGACACGGCCGAAAAGCCTGAATTCTACCTCACGGAAGACCATCACCCGGAAAACAGCACCAATCTCGGCTTCTGGCTCTACCTGATGAGCGACTGCCTGATCTTCTCGGTGCTGTTTGCCACACACGCCGTGCTCGGCCGCAGCTATGCGGCCGGTCCGTCGCCAGCCGATCTCTTCGATCTGAGGCTGGTGGCAATCAACACCTCAATGCTGTTGCTCTCCTCCATTACCTACGGGTTTGCAATGCTGCAGATGGAGCGCAACGCAAAGGCGGAAACGCTGTTCTGGCTGGCCGTAACCGGCCTCTTCGGCGCAGCCTTTATCGGCCTCGAACTCTATGAGTTCGTGAACCTTATCCATGAGGGCGCAGGGCCACAGCGCAGCGCCTTCCTGTCGTCCTTCTTCACGCTGGTCGGCACGCACGGTCTGCACGTCACATTCGGCATCATCTGGCTGATTACGCTTATGGTGCAGGTGTCCATGCACGGCCTGATCGAGGCCAACCGCCGTCGCCTGATGTGCCTTTCGATGTTCTGGCACTTCCTCGACGTCGTCTGGATCGGCGTCTTTTCATTCGTTTACCTGATGGGAGTTCTTGGATGAGTTCGCAAGCACCCGCACACGAGGATGCCCACGAGGCTCACCACGGCCATAGCCACGGGCATCAGGCCGGACACGGCACTTTCAAGAGCTATGTCACCGGCTTCGTTCTGTCCGTCATCCTGACCGCCATTCCCTTCTGGCTGGTCATGGCAGGCGTCTTCGAAAGCCACATCGTGACAGCCCTCTTCGTAATGGCGCTCGGCGCCGTGCAGATTGTCGTCCATATGATTTTCTTCCTGCACATGAACATGAAGTCGGAAGGCGGCTGGACGATCATGGCCCTGATCTTCACGATCATCATCGTTGCGATCGCTCTTTCTGGTTCGCTTTGGGTCATGTACCACCTGAATACAAACATGATGCCGATGAGCCCGGAAATGATGAAGAACATGCCGTAACGGCAGGAGCGGGCGGCGGCAACGTCGCCCGTTGCGGTTTATCCATGACCGATATCTCTTCCGACCCACAGAACAGGCCGCGTTCCGCGATCGCCCTCATGGTCTTCGGCTCCTGCCTTCTGGCCCTCATCGCCGTCCTGATCGCGCTTGGCACCTGGCAGGTCCATCGTCTCTCCTGGAAACTGGATCTGATCGCCCGCATCGATGCGCGCGTCCATGCCGAACCCGTCGCACCGCCCGCACGATCCGACTGGAGCAAGGTCAACGCCGTCGATGATGAATACCGGCGGGTAACAACATCAGGCACCTTCGAAAACGACAAGGAGACGTTGGTCGCGGCATCGACTGCGCTTGGTGCCGGCTATTGGGTGCTGACGCCGCTCAAGCTTGAGGACGGTAGCGCCATCCTCATCAATCGCGGTTTCGTGCCAAGCGACCGCCGCGAGCCGGCTTCACGCCAGGAAGGTCAGACCGACGAACCGGTCAGCGTCACGGGGCTGATGCGGATGAGCGAGCCCAAAGGCATGCTGCTACGCTCCAACGATCCGGTGGACGACCGCTGGTATTCACGGGATGTTACCGCGATCGCCCGAAAGCGAGGCATCACTGACGCAGCTCCATTCTTCATCGACGCTGACGCAACGCCAAATGCAGGCGGATTTCCCGTGGGCGGATTGACTGTGCTCGATTTCCCGAACAACCACCTCGTCTATGCAATTACCTGGTACGTTCTGGCGATCATGGTGGCGGGGTTGTTCGTCTATATCGCGCGAAACGAGGTCAAGGCACGCCGAGCCGCGCTCTAGGAGAGACATCGAGCGAAGCGGCCGATCGTTTCAGCCGGCTCCTGCGTAAACGATGGATTCCTCAGACGGCCTGGCTTTGCGGATAAAAGCGTTCCGCAATTCGTTCAGCCGCCGAATAGGTCTGTGTGACAATCTCAGGCACGAGATCGATGTCCGGCAGACTGCCGAGGCCGAGCGGGCCAACCGCAAAGAGGCCATCGACGGACGCGCCATCGTCCAGGAACGGCTCGCCGCAGGCATTGACTGCCAGGCCAAGCGCAAGCTCATCCGGCATGGCAAGACGCGCCGCAAACAGGCTCTCAATCAGGGGAGCCGAAAGATCTGGTGCATGACAACGGCAATCGATGATGCGTTCGGCATGGATGATCTCCTGGCTGGATGAACCGGCAGGTGTGAAGAACAGGCCGCTGAGACCCCGGCGCCCAGCGCGTCCGCGTCTGAGCACGGTACGGCCCTCGGCAAGCTCCCGCTTGAGGCGCAGATGCATGACTTCTGGCAGGCGGTTGCGGTGGCTGTCATAAATGGCGCGCAAATGCCTGTTGAACTGCCGCTTCTCTCGCGCTGGCAGCGATCGCCAGAGCGAGCGCGCGTGCCTGCGAAGGCCGTTCATGACCGACTGCCAGCTTCGCCCCTCCTCTTCCGCTTCACGACAGGCCTGGCGGATAAAGCTGACGATGGCAGGCAGACTTTGCGGTAGCGCCTCGGCGGGGAACACTGGATCGGCGGAATTCGGCGTGTGGCTCTGCGGCAGGAAGCCGTGCCTCGAAATGATCGTTACCTGGCCGCTATAGCCAGCATCGCGAAGCTGCAGCAGTTGGTCCACGACGCGGATGCCGCTACCAAGCAGTACCGTGTGAGGCCGCGCGACGAGGCGCTGCGCCCTGACCGGCGAAACCTCCTGCTCCCCGACTTCGGGCCGAGGCAGGCCGTAGCCGGTGGCAAGGATCACGGTATCGAAAAGCGGATTGGAGGGATTTGTGCTTTCAAGCAGGAACCGGCTGCCATGGCTCCTGCGGATTGCCACGACCGGATCATGGCAGACCTGAACGGTGATATCCCGGCGAGTAGCGAGTGCCTCGGAAAAGCGCTGGTAGACGTAGTCGCTAAAGATTTCCCTGGGAACGAAAATCTGCCGGAATCCAGGAATCGCTGCAGGGACGGCGGCGCGAAACTCGGCGTTGCTACAGAGCCAGTCGTTGAAATCGTCAGGATCGCCAAGTGAAACGGAGAGATCACGTACGCGTGTGTTAAGAATGGTCGAGGATCGTGCCGAGGCCAACGCCTGACCGCCATTGACTGTCGAGTTCGGATCGAAAAGCTGAAGGTGGAAAGGCGTGCGCACCGTGCGCATCAGCGCCACCGCCATCATCATACCAGAAAAGCCGCGGCCAACGATCGCGATGCGTGGCACAGCGGATATTTGTGCCGCCGCGTTGGCCTTGCCTGAAAACAATCCCTGAACCGTCATCTCAACTCCCTTGCGGCTCATCCGCATGTGTCTCGATCGAGGTTTCAACGCAGGATTTTAACTCATGCGTTGGGCAGGTTCATGCGGCAAGCAAAACGTTCGCCGCCAGGCCGCTCCGTTCCGGAGCCATCACAGGCAAGAATGGCACCCTCGCCTGGCATATAGTCTATTAAACTAGTCGTGTATGAAAGCGAAAAAAGCGCAAGGTGGCAAGAGGTTTATTTTACCACCCGCCTAACCCGCACAGATAAAAAGGAAAATGAGGCCTTCCTATGCGAGGATTTCGGTGCTGAAGGAAAAGCGCGCCGTTTCGCCCGCGCCAAGCAGCTTCGTATAAGGACGACCTTCCAAATCATCCGGACCGCCATTCTCAGCGGCCGTCCCGTGCCAGGGCTCGATGCAAAGGAAGGGCGCGCCTGGCTTGGTCCAGAGCGCCAGATTGGGCAGATTTTCGAAGCTGAAATGCATGGCCGGACCGCCTTCGGCCTCATACCGCAGGCCTGGGCCTGCCCCCTCGGGAAAGATCATCGCATCCTGCTCGAACATCGAATAGTCGAGCACCAGGCTGCCCGCCTTGAACGGTGAAGCAAGTCTTTTCGGCGAGATCAGTCCACCGTCGAGCCGGACAAGCGCCGGCTCGGCGCCGTTGTCCAGCGTGACGGTATGGGGTTTTCCTCTGGCACCTGGCAGCGGCCAGAGGAAAGCCGTGTGGAAGCCGAGACCGAAGGGCATCGGACAGTCATCGCGGTTGGTGACTTCGGCAGCGACCGTCAACGTCCTACCTTCGAGGCTATGAATGACGGCCAGCAGGAAATCGAAGGGATAGACCGCTTTCGTCGCTTGCGAAGGGGCGAGCTCGTAGCGGCAAATCGTCTCTGACGAGGAAACCAGCGTAAAGTCGCTACGCCGGGCGAAGCCATGCTGTGCCATCGGCGCGCTGTGACCGCCAACCTTCAGCGTATCGTTCGGCGCCTTGCCAACCATCGGAAAGAGAATGGGCGAGCGGCCGGTCCAGAAGGCAGCATCGCCGTTCCACACCCAGGAGCGGCCGTCGCTCGACGTCAGCGACTGCATTTCCGCGCCGAGCGAGGAAATATCGACAGTAAGAAACTGATTTGCAATCCGGACCGTGGATGACATCGGACACCCTCTTCATGCTGGTTGGCGAGCGGACCATACATGCCCGGCAACCGGATTTCCACTGGTGGCGCAGCGTCCTGGAATTTTCGTTTCCGCGGAAGAATGCGCCTTTTGCGTGTTGAGTGAGCCGCACGGAGACGTCGCCATTCGAAGCGAGGAAGCCTCACGTAAAAATAACCACTTGGTGAATTCTTTACTTGAACCCGCTTTCGGAATCGGCAAATGTGGGCGTGCTATCAATCCCTTCATGGATTTGCCGTCTTTCCGGGCCATTTGGTCCGAGCACACATCTATTGGAAAAATACCGTGAGCAGCGATGCGTCCATACGCGCGCCGAAGCCTTCGGCTTCGTTGGCGCTTGCAACCGCGGCAGGATGGGGCAAGGGCCTCTACACACTGTTCCGCATCATCGTCATGGCCTTTCGCCATCCCTGGCAAGCAGGCCTTGCCATCGGCGCAACGCTGATCGCGTCAACATTCCAGCTTCTGATCCCCCGCCTGCTCGGGCGGGCAGTTGACCACACGCAGGTGGCGCTCCACGGCGGCACGGTCGGGCAGCAGGCGCAGGATGCGCTGCTGACGACGGCGCTGCTGCTGCTCGGCGCCAGCGTTTTGCGCGGTATCTTCACGATGATCCAAAACTATTTTAGCGAGGCGGTCGGTCACCATATGGGCTATGAGCTGCGTCTCGCCTGTTACGAGAAGATCCAGCGCCTCTCCTTCTCCTTCCACGACACTGTCCATTCGGGCGACCTCATCACCGTCGGCCTTCTCGATCTGGAAGGTGTACGCATGTATTTCTCGACAGCACTGGTGCGCGTCTTCCTGCTTACCATGCTGATCGGTATCGGCGCCTACATGCTTTTGACCACGGACGTCGTGCTCGGCCTGCTGGCGCTTTCCTTCGTGCCCTTCGTCGGCTGGCGCTCCTCCGTCACCCAGCTTCGCCTGCGCGCCACCTGGCTCGACCTGCAGCAGAGGCTGTCGGTGCTGACGCGCATTATGGAGGAAAATCTCGGCGGTATTCGCGTCGTTCGCGCCTTTGCAGCGCAGGACCATGAGCTTTCGAAGTTTGAACTTGCCTCGAAGAACGCGCTGGAACTTGCCCATCAGCGCGTCGGCATTCGTGTCATCAACACCAGCGCCATGACCTTCTCCTTCTTTGCAGCAATGGGCCTGGTTCTATGGATCGGCGGTGGCAAGGTTCATTCCGGCGAGATCACTGTCGGTACGCTCGCCTCATTCCTGACTTTCATGACCATCCTGCAGATGCCGGTGCGCCAGCTCGGCCTGATGGTCAATGCCTTTGCCCGCGCTTCGACCTGCGGCACACGCCTTTTCGAGCTGCTGGACCTCGAAATCGCCGTGCGCGATGCGCCCGATGCGAAGGAATTGACGATTGTCGACGGAACGCTGCGCTTCGAAAATGTCAGTTTCGCCTATCCGAGTTCACCGATGCACGAAGTGCTGCATGACGTGAGTTTCGAGGCCAGACGCGGCGAGACGATCGGCATCGTCGGGCCGCCCGGCAGCGGCAAGTCGACGCTTGCGCACCTCATTCCGCGCTTCTATGACCCAACCGGCGGTAAGATTACTCTCGATGGTCAGGACATCCGAAAGGCGACACTGAAGTCGCTGCGCCGCTCCGTCGCCGTCGTGCAGCAGGATTCCTTCCTGTTCACGACGACGATCGAAAACAATATCGCCTATGGCGATCCCTGGGCCAAGGAAAGCCGCATCGAACGGGCGAGCGAAAGCGCGCAGCTCCACAATTATGTGCTCGGCCTGCCGACCGGCTATGGCACGGTCGTAGGCGAGCGCGGCGTTTCGCTTTCGGGCGGCCAGCGCCAGAGGCTTTCGATCGCCCGCGCGTTGATGCTCAAACCCGCCGTGATGGTGTTCGACGATTCCACTGCAGCAATCGACGCTGCCACCGAGCAACGCATCCGCGGCGCGATGCGCCGCTACGCTGCCGATCGTATCACGATCATCGTCGCCCATCGCCTGAGCTCGCTGATGCATGCCGACAAGATCTTCTTCATCGAGGACGGCCGCATCGTCGAACAGGGAACGCATGACGAGCTTCTGGCGCTCGGCGGACGATATAAGGCGCTTTACGATTTGCAGGTGCGACCGGGCGACGACGCTTTGAGCGCGTAAGAAACCGGCGCAGGAGGAAACGACATGGCCGAGGAACTGGAAACCGAACGTCCGGACGTTCGCGAGGATGGCAGACGTCCGCCAAGGGCGGTCGTGGGATCGCAACGCGTCGAAGAGGAAATCTTCGGGAAGGTGTTCGATTCCAACATCGTCAAGCGCATCTGGGCCTTCGTCCATCCCTATAGGCGCGATGTCATCCTGTCGGTGATGTCAGTGCTCGTCTTCACCGGCATGCAACTCCTCATTCCGCTGATCATCCGCTATGCGATCGACCACGGCATGCAGCAAGGCGACAATGGCTCGGCGCTGACTTTCTCGATCATCGCCTTCCTGATCGCCATCCTCGTCAACTACGGGGCCAGCTATTTTCAGGAAACGCTGGTCGGCGGCGTGGCGGAGAACGTGCTCTTCGATATCCGCAAGGCGATGTTCTCCCACCTCCAGCGCGTGTCGCTCTCCTTCATGGACAAGACCGAGGTCGGCAGGCTGATGTCGCGCCTGCAGGGCGACGTCAACTCGATGCAGGAATTCCTCGAAACCTGCGTACTTTCGGTCGGCGATATCTTCCTGCTCTTCGGCATCGTCTTCGTGATGCTTTATCTCGACTTTAAGCTCGGCCTGCTGACGCTGTCGGTGCTGCCGGTACTCTTCGTCGTGCGCTTGTTCTGGCTGCCGCTCGCCCGCAAGTCCTTCATGGCGGCGCATGAGACGAATTCGGTGGCGAACGGCGCTCTGGCCGAAGCGATCCATGGCGTGCGCGCCGTCCAAAGTATGGATCGGCAGGAGGTCAACTTCACGCTCTACGACGACAAGGCGCATGCCAACCTGCTGACGCATCTGACGGCAGCCCGCTACGCGCAGATCATGGTGCCGATCGTCGATACGCTGACCGGTATCGCCATGGCGCTCGTCATCGTCGTCGGCGGTGCGCGCGTGTTGAACCAGGCACTCGACGTCGGTGTGCTCGTCGCCTTTCTCTTCTATATCCAGCGCTTCTTCGACCCGATCCGTTCCCTAACCTTGCAGTATTCGGTCATGCAGCGCGCCATGGCCTCGGGCCAGCGGCTGACCGACGTGCTCGACGTGCCGATCGAAATTAAGGACGCACCCGATGCGAAGGTGCTGTCGCCTGACATGGACGGCTCTGTGGAATTCCGCGATGTCGTCTTCGGCTATAATCCCAAACACCCGGTGCTCAAGCATGTGAGCTTCAGGGTCAATCCCGGCGAGACGGTCGCCCTCGTCGGCCCAACCGGTTCGGGCAAGTCAAGCTGCATGTCGCTGATCCACCGCTTCTATGAGGTGCAGGAGGGACAGGTCGTGGTCGGCGGCCATGACGTGCGCGAACTGACACAGGATTCTCTCGGTCAGCAGATCGCCATGGTGCTGCAGGAACCCTTCCTCTTTACGGGCACGGTTTTTGAAAACATCCGCTATCACAAGACCGAAGCCACCCGTGAGCAGGTGATCGAGGCTGCCAAGGCCGTCGGCGCGCATGACTTCATCATGCGCCTGCCCCAGGGCTATGACAGCGTGCTCGGCGAGCGCGGAGGCAACCTATCGCTCGGCCAGCGCCAGCTTCTTTCCTTTGCTCGCGCATTGGTGGCCGACGCCAAAATCCTCGTGCTCGACGAGGCGACGGCCAATATCGACAGCTATACTGAAATGCTGATCCAGAAGGCGCTCGTCAAGCTGTTGGAAAACCGTACCGGTCTCGTCATTGCCCATCGGCTGGCGACGATCCGGGAAGCCGATCGTATCATCGTGCTGCAGAATGGCGAGATCGTCGAAAGCGGTAATCACCAACAGCTCATGAAAAACGGCAAACTTTACTCGAAACTCTATAACCTCAACTACGCTTCCTTCGACGATATTCCGGAGGATGTGCTGGAAGAAACGGTGACGGAGTCGGCCACTTGATGCCCGCAGTTGCGATCGCGCGTTTCAGTGCAAAACATAAATTGAAGCGCTGTGCACCGTTTCCTGACCGCCTTGCCTCAAATGGTGCAAGATTTGAACGAACAAACGCCGCCGTGGAGCATTTTATGTTCGATAGGGGCGATCTGAGACTAAGGAGAATGTCATGAAGAGAATTGTTAGCAGTCTGTTGATCGCGACGGCCCTTGCGGGCTCGGCTATTCAGCCTGCTTCCGCTCGCGATCATCACCATCACAACAATACCGGCCGCATCATTGCCGGTGGTGTTGCTGCAGGTGTCGTTGGCGGTCTGATCGGTGGTGCGCTTGCCAATAACGGTCCTCGCTATGTCGAGGGTCCTCGCTATTACGAGCCAGCGCCGCGGCCAAGATGCTGGTATGAAGATCGTGACGTCGGCAACCGTTACGACGGCGGCTATCATACCGAAACTGTGCGGGTCTGCGACTAACGCCCCGAGACACCCGCTACCGGTAATCATTGAAGCGGCGCTGACCTCGTGGTCATCGCCGCTACTTTTTGCTCCCTCAGCCGTGATGATATCGACGATCCCGGCGATGCTCTCCCGATACCGACGAAAACTGCCGATATTGCTCGTGGCTCATTCGGCCATGCCAATAATCTTGCGCTATCATTCGCCTGCACAGGGTCCGTCACGCACCGCGCGGCACGGCATCGTGCTTGCGGCTCATCACAGTGGCGACGACGAAGACGAGCAACGCACCGGCAGCGAGGCAGGCAGCCAGAAAGAACATCGGCGCAATCGTGCTTCCCGTCTCGTCCTTGATCCAGGGCACGACGTTCTGGGCGATGAAGCCGCCGAGATTGCCAACGGAATTGATGGCGGCGAGACCCGCTGCAGCGCCGGCACCCTTCAGGAAGCGGGATGGCAGGCTCCAGAAAACCGGTTGCGGCGCAAAGATACCGGCTGCGGCAATGCAGAGGAAGATGAACTGCAGCGTGTTGTTGGGGACGAGCGCCGAGAGCAGCAGGCAGGCAGCACCGATGAAGGCCGGAATGACGATATAGGGTGTCTTCGCCTTCACCTTGTCTGCGGCAGCCGGGACAGCCCACAGCGCGATCGCCACCAGCATCCACGGTATGATGTTGAGGAAACCGTTTACGGTATTGCTGACGCCGAAAGCCTTGACGATAGTCGGCAGCCAATAGCTGAGACCATAGGCGGCCAGCGGGAAGGCAATGTAGCAAAGCGCCATCAACAGGACGCGCGGATCGATCAGCGCCTTGAAGCCGTTTTCGGCATTATGGTCCATGCCCGAATTTTCGGATGCTAGCCGATTTTCGAGCCAGCTCTTCTCCTCGTCACTGAGGAAATCCGCATCTTCAGGCCGGCCGTTGAGATAGAAGAAGGTGACGATGCCCGCGACGACGGCCGGAATGCCCGTTGCCAGGAAAACCCATTGCCAGCCGGCATGGCCAAGGAAGCCATCAAGGTCGAGCAGCATGCCGCCAACCGGCGCACCAACGGCATTGGCAAGCGCACTGAAGATCATGAAGAGCCCCACCATGCGGCCGCGGTAATCCACCGGGAACCAGAGCGTCAAAAGGTAAAGGACCCCCGGGAAAAAGCCAGCTTCGCAAACGCCGAGCAGGAAGCGCAGGATGTAGAACATCGTCGCGTTCTGCGTATAGGAGAGCAGGATCGTAACGATGCCCCAGGAGACAAGGATGCGCGCGAACCAGACACGCGCACCGAATTTGTCGAGGAACAGGTTGCTCGGCACTTCGAAGAGGAAATAGCCGATAAAGAAAAGCGAGGCGCCAAGTCCGTAGGCATATTCGCTCATGCCGAGCGCATCGACCATCTGCAGCTTGGCATAACTGACGTTCTGGCGATCGATATAGGCAATGAGATAAAGGATTCCGAGGAATGGCATGAGCCGCCAGGTGATCTTCGAGATCAACTGCTGTTCGTTGACCATTGCAATTTCTCCAAATGATTGTTGCTTTTGCCTTTGATAGATAGCCGCGTCGGGGCAATTATCAATCATGGCGAACGGATAGGCGCCGCCCTTACATTGACAAGCGATATCTCGACGGTCATGCCTAAAAGAGCGGAAGTCACCCTTCCTGCCGTATCTCCAGAGAGATCAATATGACCCTGTTTTCCTCCCGCGATTTCTTGGCCAGCCTGTTTTCCGCAACCGTGCGCGCCGCCGATCCGCTGACCGGCATCACTGCGCATTTACCGAAAAAACCAAAAGGCAAGACGGTCGTGGTCGGCGCCGGCAAGGGTGCTGCGCAGATGGCGCGGGCGCTGGAAAGCGTATGGAAAGGGCAGCTCGAAGGCGTGGTCGTCACGCGCTACGGCTATGGCTGCGAAACACGACACATCGAGATTATCGAAGCCGCCCACCCTGTTCCGGATGCAGCCGGCCTGGCCGCCTCCAGGCGACTGATGGAAGCGGTCGAAGGCCTGGGCGAGGACGATCTCGTCATAGCCCTGATCTGCGGCGGCGGCTCGGCACTGCTGCCTTCCCCGCCCCAAGGCCTGACACTAGAGGACGAAATCCTGGTCAACGAATTGCTGCTCGCCTCCGGCGCGCCGATCTCGGCCATGAACGTCGTGCGCAAGCATCTTTCCACCATCAAGGGCGGGCGACTGGCCGCTGCGACCAAAGCCCGTGTCGTCAGCCTGATCGTCTCCGATATTCCGGGCGACAACCCGGCCCATGTCGCCTCGGGTCCGACCGTTCCCGACAGCTCAACCCGGCATGACGCGCTCCAGATCATCCAGCAATACAGTCTCAAGCTGCCGCAGGCGGCCATCGATCATCTGAACTCCCCAAAGGCCGATGCGCCGCGGCCGGACGACCCGGTCTTTGCCCGTCACGAACGTCACATCATCGCCTCGGCCAGCGTATCGCTCGAAGCTGCTGCCGAGTTCGCCCGCGCGCAAGGCATTGCAGCGGCGATCCTGTCGGATTCCATCGAAGGGGAATCGCGCGATGTGGCACTGGTGCATGCGGCAATTGCCCGGGAAGTCGCCGGACGCGACCGGCCGTTCAGCAAGCCCGTCGTCATCCTCTCCGGCGGCGAAACAACGGTGAGCTTGCGGGTCAAGGGCGGCAAAGGCGGGCGCAACAGCGAATTCGCATTAGCCGTGGCGTTGGCGATCGACGGCTATGACAGCATTCACGTGCTTGCAGCCGACACTGATGGCATCGACGGCTCGGAAAACAATGCCGGCGCCTTTACCGACGGCAGCACAGTCAAGCGGCTGCGCGCCGCAGGCTTTGGCCCCCGCTATCTGCTGGACACCAATGACAGCTACTCCGGCTTCAAGGCCATCGGCGACCTCTTCGAAACCGGCCCGACCGGCACCAACGTCAACGATTTCAGGGCAATCCTGATTGTCTAACTACTCCTCTATGAAGGAGTTGCGAGACCTGCCGATTATCGATGCGTCCTCGGATATGCATTTGGCTTCGGCGGCGTCCAGTTGGCGAGCGCCGCGGGATCCGGCTTCCATATTTCGACCTTCAAGGGATAGCAGGCGGCCGCATCGCTTGAATGGCCTGTGCCACAATCGCCACCCGGGCATGCCGACAAGGCGCCCAGAAGATCGATCTCTGCAAAGAACTCGATGAAGTCTCCCGGCCGCACAGGGCTTGCCTTCATAAAATACTGGTGCGTGTCCCTGGTGAAGCCGGTGCACATGAAAACGTTGAGGACATCATGCACGTGCATTTCGGCCTGCTGGAGCGGCATGCCTGTCTCGGCAGCAAGCGCCCGCGTCAGGTTCGAATGGCAGCAGTGATGATAGTCGCTGCCCTTCAGCAATCGATTGGTATAGGGATCGCAGCGGGTGCCGATGACGTCATGAACACCGGCTCCATCATCGTCCCATCCATACCAGCCAAGGCTGTCATAGGTGATGGTCGCCATGGGGCGCAGGTAGGGCAGCGTACTCCAGAGACGATCGCCGACACCGACATGGGTCGCATGCAATGCCCGCGTCTTGCCGCTGAAAAACCGTTCGGTAAGATCAGCAGCGTTCCACAGGTTGAGGTCACCGACCTGCGGTCCGTCAATGCTGACGATACGGAAGAAATGCCCCTGCGGAACCTGAAAGCTGCCCGCCTCGCGCGGCGGCACGATCACCTCACTGACCTTCGTCAGCGTCTGGCGGGCGGCCTTGAGGAGGCCGAGATCGGCGGATGGCAGCGTCTCGACAGGATAGACGACCACGGGCGGTGCTGACCGTCGCTTCGCTGCGTCAGAAGGAACTGGCACGATCGATTGCTTCGACATCCTGATATTTCCGCTGTGCTGGCGGCCTCCGGGTGTTGCGCCCGGTGACACAAATTAATCGCCGAGCACTCTTAGCAAGGCTGTGCCATTGGGCAACCGAGACGATCCTTGCCCTTTGGCTAAGTTTTGCTTAGTCATCCTGCTATGAGAAACCTTCCCCTCGCATCACTGCGGGCATTCGAAGCCGCCGCGCGCCATGAAAGCTTTGTCAGGGCGGCTGCCGATCTGAACCTGCAGCCCGCCGGCATAAGCCAGCATGTCAAGGCAATGGAGAATTGGCTCCGCATTCCCTTATTTCTGCGCCATAGCCGCGGCGTGACGCTGACTGCCGCCGGCAGGGAGTTCGGCGCAGTCGTCACACATGCACTGGCACATATCGAAGTCGCCGCCGGACAATTGCGGCTGGAGGCAAATAGCCGCCCGGTCAGCGTCGCATGCATTCCTTCCATGGCAGTGCGATGGCTCATCCCACAGCTGTCGAGATTGCGAGCCGCCTATCCGGATATCAGGATCAACATCGTCTACGCGCTCGACGCCAAGACGCCGGAAGCGGCGGGTGCGGATTTGCTGATCTGCCATGGCATCAGGCCGAGCGCCGGCGCCATCAAGCTCCTGAGTGCCGAAACCAGACCAACTTGTTCGGCGGAATTCCTCGCCCATCATGGCCCGTTTGATAAACCCGCCGATCTGCTTGCCTGCGACATCCTGCACGACGAGACGACCGATGCCTGGGCGCGCTGGTTGTCAGCCGTTGGCATCCATTCCCCACCGAAGGCTGGACCTGTTTTTGCCGACTTCAATCTCATGATCGGCTCCTTGATCAGCGGCCAGGGTGTCGGCCTTTGCCCGACCGCGCTGATCGCAGACGAGATCGCGGCAGGTTTGCTCATTTCCCTTTTCGAAAAGGCGTCAGATAGCGACAAGGGCTACTGGCTCATCGAGGCAAAGGGCCTCTCGCGCGAGGCAAGAACGCTTCGCGATTGGCTGCTTACGACAGGGCCGGGCGCCGACGGGTCGATCAGAGCCCGGCCCGCGCCGGAATAGGCAAATCCCGCGGTGTTATGCGCCAGGTTGCCATCGTCATCTTTGGTACGATGGAGCGCCCGGTCAGCCTCCTGTACGAACGCTCGCCATCCGCTCCGTCTGCGACGGCGATGGCGATGCTGACGCCGAGGCGAACAGCCAGAGCGGCGGCGTCTCGCTTATCCAGGCGACCCGGAGTTCGACAAGCAACGCGCGCGCCTGCCAGCATGCCCGATTGGTACGATTTTTCATGAACACGCAAACGAAAGAAATAAATAGTCTATAGATTTAATAGAGAATTGGACACCCTTCCCGTCATCGCTTCCTGACATTGCAACCTCAGACGGGAAACATCAACGATGACATTGGCGAAAACATTGGCAACGGCTGTGCTCAGCCTCATCTCCCTTGGCATGTTCGGCAACGTGGCAGCGGCGGAGACGAATGCGCCGCTGCTCGACAAGGTGCCACCAGGAACGGTTCTGACAATCGGTGATCCCGTGACGCAGAAGGCTCTCGAGGTCTCCGGCCTTATTAAGGAACTCACCTTCGAGGTCAAATGGGCAAATCTCAGCGGTGGTCCACAGACCTCCGAAGCCTTCCGCGCGCACGCGCTTGATGTCGGCTCTGTGGCCGAGATACCCTCGATCTTTGCAACCTGGAACAACCTGCCTGTCCGCAACATCGCCTATCGGGAACGGAAAGACCCGATTGCCAATCCAATCTACCGTTTCGGCATTGCGCCTGGTGTCGACGTCAAGTCGCTTGCGGATTTTCGCGGCAAACGCATCGCCTTCAGTCCCGGCCAGGCCCAGGGTACACTCGTGCTCCGCGCGCTTCATGCTGCGGGCCTGACGAAGAAAGACGCCACGCTGGTCGAGCTGCCGAGCACCGGCGATGTCTACCCGAAGGCGCTCGCGAGCAAACAGGTCGATATCGCGCCGCTCGGCGGCGTCAATATCCGTCGCTATATCACCCAGTACGGCTCCGATGGTGCAAGCCTGATCGAGCACGGACTTCGTGACGACCCCACTCATCTCTATGCACCGCAATGGGTGCTAGACGATCCGGCAAAGGCAGCTGCACTTGCCGAATATGTCCGCCTCTGGGCACGCGCCACCGCATGGGTCGACCAGAATCCCGACATCTGGATAAAGGAATATTACATCGGTCAGCAGGGCCTGAGCCGAGAGGATGCCGACTTTCTCACCAAGCTCTCGGGCACTCAAGTGGTCCCGGATAACTGGGCAGACGTGAAGAAGCGCCATCAGGAAACCATCAACCTCCTGGCCGGCGAACTTGGCTACAAGCCTTTCGACGTCGAACAGATCTTCGACAACCGCTTCGAGAAAATCGCTGCCGGCGCTCTGACAGCAAGCCAGTGATCGGACATGTTCCACAACGAAGAGAGGAGTCGCAAGCATGGCAACCACCTGGGATGCAGGTAGCGTCAAGACATCACGGATATCGACGCGCGAAAGGGCTGGCGCAGCAGCAGTGGCAAAACCCGCGGCCTCCCGCACCCGCCGCAGGCTCGGCCCGGGACGCGAGATACCTTTCGGACTGCAGATTGGCCCGGCTCTACTGGTACTGGCATGGATTGCCGGATCGGCACTCGGATGGATCGATCCGCGCATTCTCTCCGCCCCCTGGACGGTCGTCGAGACCTTCGGAAGGTTGATCACCGAGGGTCGCCTGCAGGATAATTTCCTGACGTCTGCGACCCGCGCACTGCTAGGCCTCAGCATCGGTCTCGTCATCGGCACCGCTCTTGCAATCATCGCCGGCCTGTCTCGTATAGGCGAGGCGCTGATCGACGGGCCGATCCAGATCAAGCGTGCCATTCCGACGCTGGCGCTGATCCCGCTTTTCATCCTGTGGTTCGGGATTGGCGAAAGCATGAAGGTCACGACCATCGTGCTTGCCGTCATCATCCCGATCTATATCCACACGCATAACGCACTGCGCAGCATCGACAGCCGCTATGTCGAGCTCGCAGAGACGCTGCGCATGAGCCAGAAGGATTTCATCTTTCAGGTCGTGCTGCCCGGCGCCCTGCCCGGCTTCCTTCTCGGCTTGCGCTTTGCCGTGACCCTCTGCTGGGTGTCGCTCGTCGTGGTCGAACAGATCAATTCCACCAGCGGTCTCGGCTACATGATCGATCTCGCCCGCACCTATGGCCAGACCGACGTTATCCTCGTCGGCCTCGTCGTCTACGTGCTTCTCGGCCTTGTCTCGGACGGCATCGTCCGGCTCATCGAACGGAGGGCCCTTACATGGCGTCGCACTCTGGCCAACTGAAACCTACCGTTCATGTCGTGAACCTCGTGCGCAGCTTCGCGGCGAAGACGGTCCTCGATGGCGTCGATCTGGACATCGAAGAGGGCGAGTTTGTCGCCCTGCTTGGGAAAAGCGGCTCGGGCAAAAGCACCTTCCTGCGCGCGCTGGCCGGCCTCGACCACGAGGTCGAGGGAACTGGCCTCCTGGAAACGCCGAAAAGACTTTCAGTGGTGTTTCAGGATGCCCGGCTGCTGCCCTGGCGTACGGTGATCCAGAATGTCACGCTCGGCCTGCCCTACGATGCCGGGCAGGAAGCCGGCAGGAAGGCCCTCGCGGAAGTGGGTCTCGAAGGCCGGGAAACGGCATGGCCGAACCAGCTTTCCGGCGGCGAGCAGCAGAGGGTGGCGCTTGCCCGCTCGCTCGTGCGCGAGCCGGCCCTGCTTCTGGCAGACGAGCCCTTCGGCGCGCTCGATGCGTTGACCCGGCTGAAGATGCACGATCTCTTGCGCGATCTCTGCGCCAGACACCGGCCGGCCGTCCTCCTCGTCACCCATGATGTCGACGAGGCGATTTCGCTCGCCGACCGAATCCTCGTGCTCCACGAGGGCCATTTCGTCGAGGATCTGCGCATCGACCTGGCGGCACCGCGCGATCACAGCGATCCGCATTTCTCAGAAATCCGGACCCAACTTTTGAACCGGCTCGGGGTAAATGTCCCGGGCCGCCGCGCCGCCTGACCTCAACGGAGATTATTGCTATGACCAGTCAGAAAAGACAGATGCGGCTTGGCGCATTCATCATGGCAACGGGCCATCATGTCGCCGCCTGGCGCCACCCTGATGCCCAAGCCGATGCGGGCCTTAATATCGATCACTATCGTCATCTCGCGCAGACCGCCGAGCGAGGCAAATTCGATCTGGTCTTCGTTGCCGACAGCCCTGCCGGATGGGAGCGGGCGAAAGACCCCGAAGCGTTGCGCCGCACCGCGCAGGGCGCCCATTTCGAGCCGGTCACCCTGTGGGCGGCGCTTTCGCAGGTGACAAGCCATATCGGCTTTGTCGCGACCGCCTCCACCACCTACGAAGATCCGTATCTGCTTGCCCGCAAATTCGCCTCGCTCGACTATATTTCCAAGGGGCGCGCGGCCTGGAACGTCGTCACCACGGGCGCCGATGTCTCCAAGAATTTTTCGATCCCCGGCCATCCGGCCCATGCCGACCGTTATGCCCGAGCCGAGGAATTCGTCGATCTGGTGAAGGGCCTGTGGGATTCCTATGAGGACGACGCCTTCATCCGTGACAAGGAAAGCGGCGTCTATCTCGATCCGGACAAGGTGCATCAGATCGATCACAATGGCCAATTCTTCTCCGTCAGCGGCCCCTTGAATGTCGGTCGTCCGGTGCAGGGCTATCCGGTCATCGTCCAGGCCGGTGCATCCGAGCCCGGACGCGAGCTTGCGGCACGTACTGCCGAGATGATCTTTACCGCCAACCAGACGCTTGAAGACGCCCAAGAATTCTATTTGGACGTAAAGGGGCGGCTTGGGCGCTATGGGCGCAGCCCCGATGAACTGCTGATC
Source organism: Rhizobium sp. BK650 (assembly GCF_014195325.1). Classification (GTDB taxonomy): domain Bacteria; phylum Pseudomonadota; class Alphaproteobacteria; order Rhizobiales; family Rhizobiaceae; genus Rhizobium. Next base: position 54,281 of record NZ_JACIBK010000009.1, read on the forward strand.
AGTCCCGGAATTTTCCCAGTTCTTGGCGGGACCGAAGCCGAGGCCAAGGCGAATTACGACTATATCCAGTCGCTAGTTCACCCCTCGGTCGCCTGGAACATACTGTCTCGCCACTATAAAGGCGTCGATCTCTCCGGCTATTCGCTCGACGATCCGGCCCCGCCGCTGCCTGACAATACCGAGCTCAACAAAAGCCGGCTCAAACTGGTCACCGACCTTGTCTCGCGCAACAATATGACATTGCGCGAATTCTACCTGGCGGTCGCAACCGCCCGCGGACATCGCACAGTCGTCGGCACGCCGGAACAGGTGGCGGACGCGATGCAGGAATGGTTCGACAACGGTGCGGCGGATGCCTTCAACATCATGCCGCCAATCCTGCCGACGGGACTGATGGATTTCGTTGATCAGGTCGTGCCGATCCTGCGCAAGCGCGGTCTTTTCCGCCAAGAGTACGAAGGCGCGACGCTACGCGAGAATCTCGGGCTGCGGCGTCCAGCAAATGCACTCGCACTCAGAGCCCGGCAGGGCGAAGCAGCCCGGGCAGCGGGATAGTCCCTCACCTCGAATATGCAGAAGACTGGGCATGGGAATGCCCCCGGTCACCCATCCTTCGTACCCAAAAGAGTAGCAGGCGCATCGCATGAGCAACGACCCGGAATTCCTCTGGTATATTCCCAATGCCGTCAAACCTGGCCACCGCGGCGATTCCGCGGTCGAAGACCATAACAGCCTGGAAACGCTAACCGCCCATGCGAAGGCGTTGGAAGAATACGGCTGGAAGGGCGCACTTATCGGCACCGGCTGGGGCCGTCCGGATACCTTCACGCTCGCCACTGCGCTTGCGGCGCGCACAACAACCTTCGAACCGCTGATAGCAATCCGTCCCGGCTACTGGCGACCAGCGAATTTCGCCTCGGCAGCTGCCTCGCTCGATCACCTCACTGGCGGACGCGTGCGCGTCAACGTCGTCTCCGGCAAGGACAATCTTGCCGCCTATGGCGACAGCGAGGGCGACCAGGCGCACCGCTACGCCCGTACCAAGGAATTCATGCGACTGGTGCGCAGGCTATGGACCGAAGAGAACGTCACCTATTCCGGCGAGCATTTCGGGGTCAACGAATCCACGGTCGTCCCCCGTATCCAGATCCGCGGCGATCGTCAGCATCCGAAGCTTTATTTCGGCGGCGCATCGGAAGCGGCCGAGCGCGTCTCCGCCACTGAAGCCGATGTTCAGCTCTTCTGGGGTGAACCGCTCGACGGCGTCCGGGAGCGGATCGAGCGCCTGAAGAGGCTCAGTCGCGATCTCGACCGCGATCTGCCGCCGCTTCAGTTCGGGCTGAGGATTACGACGTTGGTGCGCGACACCGCCGAAGAAGCCTGGGCCGACGCCGAGGCGAAAGTGGCCGAAATGGCAAAGAATAGCGGCGCCGGCTGGCACGATCACCAGCGGGCAGTCGCCGTCGGCCAGCAGCGCCTGCTCGACCTTCATCAGCGCGGCGAGGTACTCGACGACAATCTTTACACCACACCCGGTAAATTCGGCGGCGGTGGCGCCGGCACGACCTGGCTCGTGGGTTCGGCCGAGGATGTCGCCAGCTCGCTGCAGAAATACCAGGCGCTCGGCATTAGCCATTTCGTGCTCTCCGACACACCCTATCTCTCCGAAATCAAGCGGCAGGGCAGCCAGTTGCTGCCTTTGCTGAAGGGTTCGGCGCCGTCCGCTGCTGGTCTTCAGGACAGGCGTAGAACCGGTGTCGCCCAGGCGCGCGCATAAAAACACCCGGTCGTCTGCGACCGGGTGTTGGCTGCAGCAGGTTATGGAGCTGGCAGTTTCAGATGGGCGCCTCAATGGGCGCCCGCACCTCCGCCTGCCTGCGGCTTCTTGGTGAAAAGCAGAGCAATTGCCGCCAGAGCAAGCACGACGCCGATGACAGCAAACGTATCGCTGAAACCCATGATCAGCGCCTGTCGCTTGACGATCTGACCGAGCGCGACGATCGCCTTCTGTGATGCGACAGCCGGATCGATGATACCGTGCTGCGTGAAATAGCCTGACAGCTGCGTCAAGCGGTCGCGGACTTCATCGCGGCTCAGCGTAATCGACTGGCCGATGATGTTCGAATGGAACTGCTCGCGCTTCGTCAGGATCGTGCCGAGCGAAGCGGTGCCGACCGCACCGCCGAGATTGCGCAGCATATTGGTCAGCCCCGAGGCGGCGGCAGCGTCGGCCGGTGCAATGCCAGCCGTGGTGATGGCCGTGATCGGCGTCAGCACCAGCGCCTGGCCGATGGCGCGCACGATATTCGGGATCCAGAACTGGTCGCCGGCATTGTTGGCCGAAAGCGTGATGTTCATGAAGCAGCTGATCGCAAAGATCGAGATACCGAGGAAGCCGATATACCGGGCGTCGAAGCGCTTCATCAAAACAGGCACGAGCGGGATGAGCAACAACTGCGGCAGGCCAGTCCAGGCAAGCACATTGCCGATCTGCTCGGCATTATAGCGCTGCACCTGGCCAAGGTATTGCGGCAGGATATAGACCGTGCCGAAGAGTGCGACACCCACCAGCACATTGACCAGCACGCCGATGCCGAAATTGCGCTGCGTCAGCAGCTGCAGCTTCACCAGCGGCTTCTTCACCGCCAGCTCGATCCAGATGAAAGCGGCAAGGAAGACGAAGGCGACGATGCTGAGCTTGACGATGAAGGGCGAGGAGAACCAGTCGTCCTTATTGCCTTCTTCCAACACGGTCTGCAGCGCCGAAAGCCCGATCGCCATGGTGATGATGCCGGCCCAATCGCCCTCCTTCAAGAGGTGAAGCTGCATCGGCTGCTTGTCGAGCGTCAGGGCAAGAGCTGCCGCCATGATGAGGCTCGGGATCGTGTTGATGAAGAATATCGTCTGCCATCCGTAGTTTTCCGTCAGGTAACCGCCGATCGTCGGGCCGATGGCCGGAGCGAAGGTGACCGACAGGGCGAAGATGGCAAGGCCGAGCGGCTGCTGGCCCTTCGGCAGCTTGGTCAGCACCATGGTGAAGGCCATCGGGATCAAAACGCCGCCGGCAAAGCCCTGCAGCCCGCGCAGCAGAATCATCGTTCCGAGATCGTGGGCAAAGGCACAGGCCATCGAAAAGAGTGGGAAGAGGATGGAATTGACGAGGATGTAACGGCGGAACGAGAAGACGTTGCTGAAATAGGCCGTCAGCGGAATGACGACGATCTCGCCGATCAGGTATGATGTGGAAATCCAGGCGCCGTTGTCGACGCCCGTCCCGATGCCGCCCTCGATATCGAGAAGCGAAGCATTGGTGATCTGGATATTGAGGATCGCCATGAAGGCGCCGATCATACCGGCGAGAACGGCGATCCATTCTTTCGCGCTGGCGCGGGGCTGCGGGATGGCGCCCGATGTTGCTGCGATACTGGACATGACACGATCTCCTGCCCTCGCCGCTTAGAGGCTGCCGGCATCGGCTTTGGTGTCGATGCTTGGCTGGACGGACATGCCGGGACGCAGATCATCCTTTTCGGCGGCATTGCCATCGAGGACGATCTTGACCGGAATGCGCTGGACGACCTTGGTAAAGTTGCCGGTGGCGTTGTCAGGCGGCAACAGGGCGAATTCCTGACCGCTTGCCGGAGCAAGGCTATCGACATGGCCATGATAGGTGCGCCCCGGGAACATATCGACCTCGATATCGACCGGCTGGCCAGCATGAACGTCGGTCAGCTGCGTTTCCTTGTAGTTGGCGACGATATAAGCCGCCGTTGTCGGAACCACCGCCATCAACTGCGTGCCTGCCTGGACATATTGGCCGACGCGCAGCGTGCGATTGCCGACCGTACCATCGACGGGCGCGACGATCGTCGCATAGGAGAGGTTGAGCTCGGCCTGATGGGCAACGGCCTGGTCATGGGCAAGTGTCGCACGGGCCTGGGCAAGCTCGGCATTCAGGAGATCGACCTGCTTCGTTGCGGCTTCGAGTGCCGCCGTGTCGCGCGCGATCGTTGCCTGAGCGGCAGCGATTGCCGAAGCGGCCTGCTGCGCGGTCTGGACCGGTGCATAGCCGCTGGTGGCTAGATTGCTGTAACGCTTGCTGTTTTGCTCGGCGAAGGTCTCGTTGGCCTTGTCGACATCGAGTGTGGCCCGGGCGGCGGCTATCGTCGATTGCTGAATAGCGAGCGAAGCCTGCTTGGCATTGACGGTCGCTTCGGCCGCGGCAACATCGGCTTTCGCCTGATCGAGCGCGGTACGGAAATCGCGGTCATCGATGCGCGCGAGCGGCTGGCCAGCCTTTACCGCTTCATTATCGCTGACGAGAACCTCGGCAAGGTAGCCCGAGACCTTCGGAGCGACCGTGGTGCTGTCCGCCTTGACATAAGCGTCATCGGTCGAGACTTCAAAACGGCCGACCGTCCAATAATTGTGCCCATAATAGGCACCAGCTGCGATAATGGCGATGGTGGCTGCACCAAGCAGCAGAGAACGACCGCCGCGCTTGCGGGCCGGTGCTTCTGCGGCCGGAGCAGCGACTGCCGGTTCGGTGACACGCAGCGTTTTGCCGGCATCGAGCTCTGCGGGCGTGGCTTCGGTTGTCGTTTCGACGGTCGATGCCTCGACCGCGGCGGCATTATTGTTCAGGGCGTGCAACTTCGTGACGGACATTAACTCTCTCCTTGTGAAAGGTCGCTGTCGTCTCGGCCGCGGCCTTGAAATGTGACGCAAGTCCAATTTAGGAAACTTGATGTTTTCCAAAATATGCACTAAAAAAGGGATGTCAACTGGAATTTGGAAAATATCTATGGTCCAAAATCACGAAATCGAGAAGAGACCGCGTGGCCGGCCGCAGGTGCGCTGCGACGAGGACACACGCAGCGTGATCATCGAGGCCGCCAACAAGCAGTTTCACGAGAATGGCTACGCAGCAGCAAGTATCGCCGCCATCGCACAGGAAGCCGGCGTTTCGACAAAGACCCTCTATCGTCTGTTTCCGACAAAGGCGGATCTGTTTTCCGAGATGGTCTCGGAGCGAACCGGGCGTTTCCTGCTGGCGCTCGACCCTGACACACTGGCGACGGCTGAGCTCCGCCAGGGACTGGAGCGCATGCTGACGGCCTATGGTATGCTGACGCTTTCTCAGGACACGATTACCGTCAGCCGCCTCGTAATCGGCGAATGTGACCGCTTTCCCGAAATCGCCAATTCCTTCTACGAGAAGGCAATCGTCAGAACAAACACATCGATGGAAAGCTGGCTACGTCGTCAGGTGGAACACGGACTGATCAAGCTCGAAGACCCGCACGCCGCCTGCGGCATGCTGCGTGGCATGATGATCATGGAACCTCAACGCGCCGCCATACTGCGTCAGCTGCCGCCGCCCAATATCGAAGAGATCGCCGCAAGGGCGAGAATGTGCGCGGATATCTTTTTGAAGGGATGTGCCGCTTAGGGCGGCGGGAGGCAGATCCAGACGAGGGCATGGACCGATGGTCTGCCGATCATTAATACTGAATTGCCCGCCGGATATCACAAGATCCCAACGTCATGGAGGAGTACCGCCGCGATAGTGGCGGCGGCACCCGAGTTCGCGCAATATCAGGCCGCCAGAACCCCCGCCTTTTTCGCCGTCCAGGTGGCGATAAAATCCATCAGGCCCGGCGAAAGGCAATCGTAGGGCTCAAGCCCAACTTCCCTGAGACGCGAGCGTACGGCACTCATTTTTCCAGGGTCGTATCCGTTTTCGATAATGGACGATACGAAGGCGGCAAAGCCGGGCGCTGACCAGCCTTTTCCCTGGAACCGTTCGGGATGGACGAAGGAAAGACCCTGAAAGGCATGCTCGCGTTCGACAGGCCCATACATGTGGACCCCGCAATCCCTGCAGGCGTGGCGCTGGATCAGTGCGGAGGCATCCACGACCGCCAGCTTGTTTCCATTCTCCAGAACCTCGATGTTGTCTGTCGGCGCCACGGCAACCACAGAAAAGACTGCCCCCTTCGGCTTCCAGCATTTCGTGCAGCCGCAGGCATGGTTATGGGCAATATCGCCCTTGACGCGGACTTTTACCGGATTGCTGGCGCAGTTGCATATAAGTGTGCCGCCGGCGAATGATGCATCGGTCGCCCGGTATCCCGAATCCACAATCGGGTGGATCGCTACATTGGTCATGCTTTGTCTCCTTCCCTTCCTGGGCCGAAGCGGGATGCCGCGGCCAAGCCCCATGCATCGGGGCGCCGCAGCGAGGCAATAGTCTCTCAAACGCGGCGCCGTTATCTGCCTCGCAATATACTTCTCGCCTTGAAGAGAGTCGAACCGGCTTGGCTCCGGTGCCACCTGCTGTTTAGAAGACTCTACGAGCGTCCTTCGCTCACGTCTGATCCGTCCGCACCGGACCTGTGGACTCGCGCAGAATGAGCTCGACCGGCCATAGCTCATGAATTTCCAACGGCGAACGCCCGGCTAAGAGCTGCAGCACGAGATCGGCGCATCGCGTACCGGCTGCGCGCATCGACGAGCGCGTCGCCGTCAGTGACGGCACCATGTTATCGGCTGTCAAATAGGGAAAGACATCGTCGTGCGCAATAACCGAGACATCGGTCCCGATCTGAAGACCGAGCGAACGGGCGGCTCGGTAGATGCCGAGTGCCGTCATCATGGAGCCTGCGACAAATGCGGTTGGCGGCTTCGGCTGTTCGAGAAATGACCGTGCAAAACGGAAACCGATCTCGTCGGTGAAATTGCCATTGGCAATGAGCTGCGGATCGATCTCAATTCCATGGCTCTGTAGCGCTCCGCGATAGCCGATGTCGCGATGCAGCGCATATGTCGCCCCCTGGCGGCCGTTGATCATTGCAATCCTGGTATGGCCAAGATCGATCAGATGCGATGTCGCACGGCGCACAGCCCCCTCATTATCGATATCGAGCCAGGGGTGAGGCACGTCGATGTCGGAACGGCCATGAACGAGAAACGGCAATCCCAGTTCATGCAGCAGCGCGATGCGCTGGTCATTGGGGCGAGGCGAGTGCATGATGATCGCATCGACGCGCTGGCTTTCAGCCAGCCGCTTGTAAAGTTGCATCTCGGCATCATATTCCGGATCAGCCATCGGAATGACCAGAATGTCGGTATCTTCCGTGACAAGACGCTCCGCCATGCCGGCCATGAATTCCGCGAAATGGAACTCGCCGGCACGCCCCATGACAACGCCAATGGCGCCAACCCGGCCGGTCTTCAGCCTCACAGCATTGACGTTCGGCCGATAACCAAGCCGTACCGCCTCCTCGACCACGCGGGCGCGCGTCACTTCGCTTACTTCGGGATAGCCGCTGAGCGCACGACTGACGGTCGTTTTAGACAATCCAAGTTGTTTTGCGAAGTCTTTGAGCTTCATCGACCGAAATGACTTTCATTGCCTGCGTTGCCGGGATTTATACCATCGGCACCCCAAACTCCACATTTCATGCCGCAGATATACTTTTTCAAATCGATTTCAATTTTGTTCCTCTGAAATGAAAACCGGCACGATCTTAGAAATCAGGCCATCCGTGATTTCCCATTGATTTTGAACAGTATTTTTCAGTTTCCCACAAGCGATAGTCCCAACCCAAGCCATCCCTTGACAGGATATCCCCCTTCTGACAGTTTTTCCTAACCAAATCGATTTCAATTTGGCTCTTGGGAGGAGAAAATGAAGTTTCGTTTCACAGCAGTCGCCGTCGCGGCTGCGCTCATTGGCGCGGCATTGCCGTCCTATGCCGCCGAGATCAGCGTTTCGGCGAGTTCCACCGGCAAGAACCTTGATCTGTTCCGCAAGCAGCTTGACGCATTCGAGAAGGAGACGGGCAACAAGGTGAAGATCGTCACTATGCCGTCCTCATCCACGGAGCAGTTTTCGCAGTATCGGCTCTGGCTCGCGGCCGGCAACACGGATGTCGACGTCTACCAGACGGACGTCATTTGGGCTCCGCAGTTGGCCGACCAGTTCGTCGACCTGAAGGATGCCACCAAGGATGTCATCGCTGACTTTTTCCCGGCGATCGTGGCATCGCAGACCGTGAACGGCCGTTTGGTTGCAGTGCCGCTTTACACGGACGCACCGGCGCTCTTCTATCGAAAGGATCTGCTCGAGAAATACGGCAAGCAGCCGCCGAAGACCTGGGACGAGATGGAGGCAACCTCCAAGGAGATTCAGGAAAAGGAACGCGCCGCAGGCCAGAAGGATATGTGGGGCTATGTTTTCCAGGCCAACGCCTATGAGGGCCTGACCTGCGACGCACTCGAATGGGTTAAGTCTTCGGGCGGCGGCCAGATCGTCGAGACGGACGGTACGATTTCCATCAACAACGAGAAGGCTGCGGGAGCGCTCAATCGCGCCAAGGGCTGGGTCGGCACGATTTCGCCAAGCGGCGTGCTAGCCTATCAGGAAGAAGAATCGCGCGGTGTCTGGCAGACCGGCAACGCCGTGTTCATGCGCAACTGGCCTTATGCCTACGCACTCGGCAATGGCGCCGACAGCCCCGTCAAGGGCAAGTTCGACGTCACGACCCTCCCCGTTGCTGCAGCGGGCGACAAGCCGTCTTCGACGCTTGGCGGATGGAACCTCGCCGTCTCGAAATATTCGAAGAACCCCGACGCGGCAATCGCGCTGGTCAAGTTCCTGACGTCGAAGGAAAGCCAGAAGCAACGCGCCATAGAGCTTTCGAATCTGCCGACCCGGTCTGCGCTTTACGACGACAAGGATATTGCCGCCGCCCAGCCGTTTATGCCGAATTGGAAGCCGATCTTTGAAAACGCCGTACCTCGTCCGTCGGCCGTCGCGAAGGTCAAGTACAATGAGGTTTCCGCAAAGTTCTGGACCGCAGTGCACAACACGCTCTCAGGCAACGGCACTGCCGAAGAGAACCTCGAGCTTCTCGAGGCCGATCTGACCACGCTCAAGGGCGATTCCTGGTGACCGATTGGGCCGACCGCACGGTTCGTTCCGCCGCGGTCGGCCTAACCACTTCCGTCGATCGTCCTATGATGCGGGTATTCCATGAGTGACGTTGCAATCTCCCAAAACCCGAGGGCGGCCGCACGCGGCAAAAGTACCTCATCGGATTTGCGCTATGAACGCGTCCGGTCTGCATGGGTGTTTTTGGCTCCGACCCTGTTCATCCTTGCGATCGTTGCCGGCTGGCCGCTGTTTCGCACAATCTACTTCAGCTTCACCAACGCATCGCTGACGAGCCTTAGCGACGCAAGGTTCGTCGGCTTCGACAATTATCTGTCCTGGATCACCCTGAAGAGCGGACGCACGGTCTATAAGGGATTGCTCGCCGATCCCGCCTGGTGGGCTGCGGTCTGGAACACAGCCAAGTTCACCCTGCTGTCCGTCACCATCGAAACCGTACTTGGGTTGATCGTAGCGCTTGTATTGAATGCTCAATTCGTCGGTCGCGGCATCGTTCGCGCCGCCATCCTTATTCCCTGGGCGATCCCGACGATTGTCTCGGCCAAGATGTGGGCATGGATGCTCAACGATCAGTTCGGCATCCTCAATGATATCCTTCTCGGCGTCGGGCTGATCAGCCACAAGATCGCGTGGACGGCAGATCCCCAGACCGCCTTGATTGCCGTGTTGATCGTCGACGTCTGGAAGACGACGCCCTTCATGGCGCTGTTGATCCTCGCTGCTCTGCAGATGGTCCCAGCCGATATTTACGAAGCGGCAAAAATCGACGGCATCAATCCGGTCAGGGTATTCTGGCGCCTGACGCTGCCGCTGGTGCGTCCGGCAATCATGGTCGCGGTCATTTTCCGCATGCTCGATGCCATGCGCATCTTCGACCTGATCTACGTGCTGACGCCCAACAACGCCCAGACAAAGACCATGTCGGTCATGGCGCGGGAGAATCTCTTCGATTTCGACAAGTTCGCCTATGGCGCTACCGCCTCCACAGTTCTCTTTCTGATCATCGCGTCGGTCACCGTGCTCTATATCTGGCTCGGCCGCGTCAGGCTCGGGGGGCACGAACACTGATGTTGCTCACCGCCACCAAGAACACCCTTTTCTATCTGCTGGTTGCCGTCATCGTCATTGTCGCGGTCTTCCCGTTCTACTACGCGATCCTGACGAGCTTCAAAGCGGGCACCGCCCTTTTCGAGGTCACCTACTGGCCGAGCTCGATCTCGCTGGAGAACTATACCGGCGTGTTGACGACCGGCAGCTTCATTCGCAGCCTCGGCAATTCGCTGTTCATTGCCTGCCTCGTGGTCGCCGCCTCCTTGCTGCTTGCGGTGACTGCGTCCTACGCACTTGCCCGTGTGCATTTCCGCGGTCGCGCGCTCTTGATGCTGACCATCCTGTCCGTCTCGATGTTTCCGCAGATTGCCGTGCTGGCAGGGCTTTTCGAACTCATTCGCTGGATCGGCATCTTCAATACGCCCTTCGCGCTGATCTTTTCCTACATGATCTTCACGCTGCCCTTCACGGTCTGGGTGCTGACGACATTCATGCGCGATCTGCCGATCGAGATCGAGGAAGCAGCCATCGTCGATGGCGCATCTGCCTGGGTTATCATCACGCAAGTGTTCATGCCGCTGATGTGGCCGGCATTGGTCACCACGGGCCTGCTTGCCTTCATCACGGCCTGGAATGAGTTCCTTTTCGCCCTAACCTTCACATCATCGGACGCCCAACGAACGGTGCCTGTCGCAATCGCCCTTTTGTCAGGCGGCAGTCAGTTCGAAATTCCCTGGGGCAATATCATGGCGGCATCGGTCATCGTCACCGTACCCGTCGTCATCCTTGTTCTTATTTTCCAACGCCGCATCATTTCCGGTCTGACGGCCGGCGGCGTCAAAGGCTGAAGGAAGCGCGATATGGCACAGATTAGACTCGATAATATCCGCAAGAGCTTCGGTGCATTCGACGTGATCAAGGGCGTCACCATGGACATTCGCAAGGGCGAGTTCATGGTCTTCGTCGGCCCCTCCGGCTGCGGCAAATCCACCTTGCTGCGACTGGTTTGCGGATTGGAGGACATTACGTCCGGCACGCTTTCCTTTGATGGCCAGCCGGTCAATCGTCTTTCCCCGTCGAAGCGCGGCATCGCGATGGTCTTCCAGTCCTATGCGCTCTATCCGCACATGACAGTTTTCGAGAACATGGCCTTCGGCATGAAGCTGTCCGGTCGGACCAGAGAAGAATGCAAGGCCCGCGTCGAGCAAGCAGCTGGCATGCTACAGCTCTCGCCCTATCTGGAGCGCCTGCCGCGCCAGCTTTCAGGCGGCCAGCGCCAGCGCGTGGCGATCGGCCGCGCCATCGTTCGCGATCCGCGGGTCTTCCTGTTCGACGAGCCATTGTCGAATCTGGATGCCGCCCTGCGCGTTGCGACACGGCTGGAGATCGCCAAGCTTCATCGCAGCATGCACGATACGACGATGATTTATGTCACCCACGACCAGGTCGAGGCGATGACATTGGCCGACCGCATCTGCGTGTTGCGCGACGGCGTTGTCGAACAGGTCGGAACCCCGATCGAGCTTTACGAAACCCCGAACTCGATCTTTGTCGCCGGCTTCATCGGCTCTCCGAAGATGAATTTCCTCTCTGGAGCCTTTGCTGCTCCCTATAATGCCCACACCATCGGGGTGAGAGCAGAACATATCGAATTCGCAGATCAGGAACCGGCTTGGACTGGGACCGTTATCCATTCCGAGATCCTTGGCTCGGACACTTTCGTCTATCTCGACCTCGGCTCAGGCGAACCTCTCGTCGTGCGGGAAAGTGGCGTGTCCGCTCACCAGCCCGGCCGGCAATTGGGCGTGTCGCCCGCCAGGGGTCGCATTCATCGTTTCGACCAATCCGGACGCGCCCTCGAAAGGGTTCCCTTCAAGGGCGCAGCCTGACCATCAACCACATCAACAGGATCAGGCCGTTTCCCGCCGGTTCCGGTCCGCTATTCGCTGTGAAGGAGCAGAAACTTGTCTATTTGCACCGTCGTCTGGGGTGAAAACATCCATGAGACCACCAACGAGATCGTCCGGGGCATCTATCCCGAGGGCATGCACACGACCATCGCCAGGGCGCTGAATACCGATCCGGCGATTTCGGCAACGACCGCCACGTTGCAGGAGCCGGAGCACGGCCTCACCGAGGCCCGGCTTGCCGAAACCGACGTCCTGACCTGGTGGGGCCACAAGGACCATGGCGCGGTTTCCGACGTTGTCGTCGAGCGTGTCGCCAAGCGGGTGTGGGAAGGCATGGGCCTCCTCGTGCTGCATTCCGGCCATTTCTCGAAGATCTTCAAGCGGCTGATGGGCACGCCTTGCGCGCTCAAGTGGCGTGAGGCAGGCGAGCGCGAGCGTCTGTGGACGATCAATCAGCGCCATCCGATCGCTGCCGGTCTCGGCGAGCATTTCGAGCTGGAAAACGAGGAAATGTATGGCGAGCAGTTCTCCGTGCCGGAACCGCTGGAGACGGTGTTCATCTCCTGGTTCCAGGGCGGCGAAGTCTTCCGCTCGGGCCTGACCTGGCGGCGCGGTGCCGGCAACATCTTCTATTTCCGCCCCGGCCACGAAACCTATCCGACCTATCACGATGCAAACGTGCAGAAAGTGCTGATCAACGGCGTCAAGTGGGCCTATAACCCCGCGGGTGCATTAAAGAGCATCACCGATGCGCCAAATGTGCCGGTAGAAAAAGCACTGGAGCCGATCGTCGAGCGCGGCCCGAGACTGCATCAAGCCGGCGAAGCCGGTTACCGCTGAGGAGGAGAGCCAATGCGTCTACTCGTTCTCGGTACAGGCACCATGGCCAAAAGCCAGGTTGCGAGCTTCCTCGCGATCGATGGTGTCGAAGTGGTCGGCGCCGTCGATACGGATCGGATCCGGCTCAATGAATTCGCCGATCATTTCAACATCGAAAAACGCTTCAGCACGCTCGACGAGGCGATCGCCTGGGGCGAATTCGATGCTGCGACAAACGTCACGCCCGACCGCGTCCACCACGCAACCAGCCTGGCGCTTATCGCCGCAGGCAAGCACGTCTTCTGCGAAAAGCCACTGGCGGAAAACTATGCGCACGCCTTGGAAATGACGGAAGCCGCGGAAGCGGCCGGGGTCATCAATATGGTCAACCTCACTTACCGCAATGTCGCACCACTGCAGCGCGCCCGCGAGATGGTGCTGTCAGGCGAACTCGGCACGATCAAGCATGTGGAAGCCTCCTACCTGCAGAGCTGGCTCGTGTCGCGCGCCTGGGGCGACTGGCGCACGGAATCGCGCTGGCTGTGGCGTCTGTCCACCGGTCACGGATCGAACGGCGTGCTCGGCGATGTCGGCATCCACATCCTCGATTTCGCCGCCTATGGCGCTGCAACCGACATCGATCACGTCTTTGCGCGGCTGAAGACATTCAACAAGGCGCCGGGCGGTCAGATCGGCGAATATAGGCTCGATGCCAATGACAGTTTCACCATGTCGGTCGATTTCGCCAATGGCGCGCTCGGGGTCATCCATGCCAGCCGCTGGGCGACCGGACATTTGAACGAGCTGAAGCTGCGCATCTATGGCGAGAAGGGCAGTCTCGAAGTCATCCACCGCCCCAATGGTTCGGATCTTCGCGGCTGCCTCGGCGACGATATTGAAAGCGCCACCTGGCGTGAGATCCAGGTGCCACCGGTTCTGACTAACTATCAGCGCTTCGCCGAAGCCGTGGCAACCGGTAAGCAGGACGATCCTACCTTCCGCCACGCCGCCAACCTGCAGAAGGTGATCGATCTTGCGATCGTGTCTGAGAAAGAACGCCGGGAGTTCAACCTCTTGGCCCCCGACACCCCGGAGAGCACGGTCGGCCAGGAGCTGGAAAGCAAGGGCGGCGATCAGGGGCCGACGCTAGCACTCGTCGTCTGACGACACCGTGAAACAGAGAAGGCCCGCACTGGGCCTTCTTCGAATCGACAGGGCTCTTACCGCACGGTGGCAGCTAGGCGGCCTTACCAGCCGCGCTCACGCTGCGATAGGCAATGAGATCCTCGATAGTGATCAGGTGGAGGCCATGCCGTTCGGCAAACTGCTCAAGCTCGGGCAGACGCGCCATCGTGCCATCATCATTGGCCACTTCACAGATGACGCCAGACGGTGACAGGCCGGCAAGCCTTGCCAGATCGACAGCAGCCTCGGTGTGGCCGGGTCGAGAAAGCACGCCGTTCGGATGCGCCCGCAACGGGAAGATATGGCCGGGCCGGGCAAAATCCTCGGGGCGGGAATTCTTCCCGATGAGCGCGCGAACGGTTGCAGCGCGGTCAGCTGCCGAAATACCGGTCGTCGTTTCCGGGATATAGTCGACCGAGACGGTGAACGCTGTCTTCAAGAGTTCGGTATTGTTGGGGACCATCTGCGGGATCTGCAGTTCGTCCAGCCGCTCGCCTTCCATGGCCACGCAGATGAGACCACGCGCATAGTTCATCATGAAGGCGATCGCCTGCGGGGTGATTGCTTCGGATGCAATAATAAGGTCGCCCTCGTTTTCCCGATCGCGATCATCGACGACGACTACGATCTCGCCCCGCGCGATCGCGGCTATCGCATCTTCGATTTTGGAAATTGCCATTTCTCTGCCTTTCAAGGGTTAGCCGCGTGAGCGGCATTCATGGCCTGTCAAAAGCCACCATTTTCCCTTGGGCGAACAAGCATATGAAACGCCGCTGCCGAGCGGCGTCCTCTGCGTTGCTCTCTTCCATCCGGACTGTAACCGTCGGCTCCGGCATCTCACCGGATCTGCTGACCCTTCGCTTCCACGAAGGCGCTCGCGGGCTCCGAGTTGCCTCGATACCGCCGGTGGGGAATTGCACCCCGCCCTGAGAACATTGCTTAGATAAATGATGATTGGCTCGTTCCGCAAGAGGTACGCTGCAGATCACACCACGGGAATTGCTTCTGGTGATGAAAGCACCGTTTCCAATTGTCGAACAGCGCTAGGACATGATCAGCCCTCCATCGACATTGATGGTCTGGCCGGTGATATAGGCCGCGTCATCGCTTGCAAGAAAAGTGACAAGGCCGGCGACATCTTCGCCCGATCCGGCGCGCTTCATCGGGATGCCCTCGACCCATTCTTTCATCAGCTCGCCGGGTGCGTAGTTGCCCAGCAACTTGCCCCACGCCTGATCGTTATAGGCCCACATGTCGGTTTCGATGATGCCGGGGCAGAAGGCGTTGACGGTAATGCCATCGGTCGCAACTTCCTTGGCAAGGCTCTGGGTGATACCGACGACGCCCATCTTCGAGGCGGCATAATGCGGCGTATAGATGAAGCCGTCGCGCGCCTGACCGGAGGCCGTGTTGATGATACGGCCGCCGCGGCCGTGCTTGCGTATGCGGGCGATCGCTTCCTGGGCGCAGAGGAACACGCCCTTAGTGTTGACGGCCATGACCTTGTCCCACTCGCTCTCGGTCATATCCTCGATACGGGCGATGGTGATGACGCCGGCATTCTGAATGGAAACGTCGACTGCGCCGAATGCCTGCTCGGTTGCGTCGTAAAGGGCCTTGACGCTTGCCTTGTCAGTGACGTCTCCAACGAAAGAGATCGCCTTTCCGCCATCGGCCTGGATCTGTTCGGCAACGGTATGCACGCTCTCCTCATTGGCCGAGACCACGAGATTGGCACCTTCGCGCGCAAAGCGTTTGGCAATCGCTGCACCAATGCCGCGACTTGCCCCGGTAATGACGACGGTCTTGTTTTCGAAGCGTTGCATTCTCTTTTCCTTTCAACGGTGCCGGCGTGAGCGCACCGATCTCCAGCGGCGACACTTGTCTCCGCACTCAGACTTCACACGGCTGCCGAAATAATCCCTGCGAATTCCGAGGCCTTCAGCGAAGCGCCACCGACCAGCGCTCCGTCCACATTGCGAAGGCCGAAAATCACCGCGGCATTGGATGCCTTGACCGAGCCGCCATAGAGTATCTTGACCGAATGGCCGTCATCGCCCAGTCGCTCTTCCAGCATCTGCCGGATCGCAGCATGAACCTCCTCGATCTGCTCGCTGGTCGGCACCAGTCCGGTTCCGATCGCCCAGACGGGTTCATAGGCTATGACGAGATTTCGGCTGGTAGCACCCTTAGGGACGGATCCCCGCAGTTGTTCGCCGACCACTTCGATTGCCCGGCCTTCGTCGCGCTCATGGCGTGTCTCACCGACACACACGATCGAGATCAAACCTGCTCGATGCGCGGCAAGCGCCTTCCCCAGGACAACCTCATCGTCCTCGCCGTTCAGGACACGGCGTTCGGAATGTCCGAGGATGACATAGCGAACGCCGAGATCGGCAAGCATTTCGGCAGAAATTTCGCCCGTGTGGGCACCCGACGACTGCGCGTGGCAATCCTGCGCGCCGATGACCAGGTTCGAACCTTTTACCCCCTCGACCGCGCGATCGATCAGCGTGAAGGGCGGGCAGACGACGATATCGCACGCCACCCCGCCCGTTAGCCCCTTCAGCGCCTCGATCTCAGCTTGGGAGGAGATGAGACCGTTCATTTTCCAATTGCCTGCAACCAGCCTGCGCATCGTATCACCAGCAGCAGAAGCCGCCGTCGACGAGCAGATCGACACCCGTCACGAAACTTGCGGCATTCGACAGCAGGAAGACGGCGGGACCGACCATCTCGTCGACACTCGCCATGCGCTGCATCGGCGTCTGTTCTTCGAAGAGCTTGGTCTGATGCACCATCTCCGGGCGGGTGTTCATCGGCGTTGCGGTATAGCCCGGCGAAATCGTGTTGACGCGGATACCGCGCCCGACCCATTCCATCGCAAGCGACTTGGACATGTGGATCACCCCGGCCTTGGAGGCATTGTAATGCGCCTGGCTGAGGCCCCGGTTGACGATAACGCCGGACATGGAGGCGATGTTGACGATGGAGCCGCGACCGTGCTTCAGCATGGCGCGCGCTTCGGCCTGGCAGGACAGGAAGACACCCTTCAGGTTGATGTCCATCAGCGTCTGATACTGGTCCTCTTCCATCTCCTCGGCGGGATTGGCGTTGGCGATCCCTGCTGCATTGACGGCAAGCGAAAGAGCCCCGAGATCGGCTTCAGTACGGCCGACGGCATCCGCCAGAGACCCTTTGCTGGTGACATCAGCGGCAATCTCGATCGAGCGGCGACCAGCGGCACGAATATGGCTGGCAGTAGTGGCAAGGCCGTCATCGGTGCGGCGATCGACAAGCGCCACGTCGGCGCCGCACTGGGCAAGACCGATCGCGATCCTTTGCCCGATGCCGCTGCCGGCGCCGGTTACGATGGCGACCTGACCGCTGAGATCGAATAGTTTTGGTGCGTTCAGAGAGATGTCGGACACCGCTCTTCCTTTCTGTCTTTACTTAGATTGTCGCCAGTTCCATGACCGAGACGTCGTTCGCCTCGTCACGCTTCAAAATGCCTGCCTGCTTGCCCTGTGCCAGCACGAGAATGCGGTTCGACACGCCGAGAACCTCTTCGAGGTCGGAACTCACGACGATGACCGCGACACCCTGCCTGGCAAGGTTGACGATGATATCGTAGATGCCAGCACGGGCGCCGACATCGATGCCGCGCGTCGGCTCGTCCAGCACTACGACCTTGGGATCGCGCATCAGCCATTTGGCAATGACGACTTTCTGCTGATTGCCGCCCGACAGGTCGGAAGCAAACTGCTCAGCACGTCCTTTGACGCCAAACTTCGTTACCGCCTTTTCGGCAAAAACACGCTTCATGCCCGAGGTCAGCCAGCGCCCGCCAAGCTTGTCCAGATTGGCGTAGATGATGTTCTCGCTGATCTTATGTGTGACGACGAGGCCTTGATCCTTGCGATCTTCCGGGACCATGACGATACCCTTGGCAATCGCATCCGCGGGGCTGCGCAGCTTGAGCGCCTCGCCTTCGAGCCTGATCGAGCCGGCGCCGATCGGATCCGCCCCGGTAATCGCCCGCACAAGCTCGGTGCGGCCGGCACCGACGAGACCGGCAATGCCGAGGATCTCGCCCGCGTGAACATTGAAGCTCACATCACGGAAGGAGCCGTCAGGCGACGTCAGGCCAGACACCTCGAGTACGGGGCGGCTCGTGGGCTCCGGAAGGGTAGGAAACATGCGATCAAGCGAGCGACCAACCATGCTTTCGACGATCGTGCGCACCGGCGTCGAACTGTCGGCGAATTCATGAACGCGCTCTCCGTCGCGTAGCACGACGATGCGGTCGGTAATCTTTTTGATCTCTTCCATGCGATGGGAGATGTAGATGATGCCGACACCTTCCGAGCGCAGCTTGCGCACCTGCTCGAACAGGGCTTCCGTCTCCGCCCCGCCAAGGGCGGCAGTCGGCTCATCCAGGATGAGGAGCTTGGCATTGAGCGCCAAAGCCTTGGCGATCTCGATCAGCTGCTGATTGGCGGTCGAGAGACCGGCTACCTTTCGGGTGGCGGGAATGTGCAGGTTCAGCCGCGCAAGCTGCTCCTGCGCACGGCGAACCATCTGGGTGCGGTCGACCACGCCATTCTTCATTGGCCATCGGCCGATGAAGACATTTTCGGCGATGGAAAGATGCGGCAGGAGCTGCAGTTCCTGATGGATCAGCACGACGCCCTTGTCGATCGCCTCGCGTGGAGCGGCCGGGGCATAAGTCTGCCCCAGCCATGTCATCGAGCCGGCGGACGGTGTGCGCGATCCGGCAATGATCCCGGACAGCGTCGACTTGCCGGCGCCGTTTTCACCGAGCAGTGCGACCACCTCGCCGGGGTAGACGTCCAGGTCCACATTCTTCAGAACCTGGAGCGGTCCGTAGCGCTTGGATATGCCCCTCAGGGATAAAACCGGCTCGCTCACAACACACCTCCTAACGATTTCGGCTGATTACGGATGGTTGGCGATGAAGCCTGCCACGTTTTCCTTGGTCGTCAGGGTGGCATCCAGCAGCTGGACCGGCGGCACCTTTTCCTTCGCAGCGAGCTTGACCGCGTTCTCCACTGCATCGCGGCCCATCTTCTGCGTCTGCTGTGTCGCAGTCACGTTGAACACACCCTTACTGAGGGCTTCGAGTGCAGCCGTATCCCCGTCAAAACCGCCGACCACGATCTTTTGCGACGGATTGGCGACCTTAATCGCCTGGGCCGCACCGAGCGCCAGTCCATCTGCCTGGGCAAAGACAATCGAGACATCCGAATTCGACTGGAGCATGTTCTGCATGATCTGGAAGCCCTCGTCCTGGCTCCACATGTTGGAATATTGCTCGGCGACGACGCTGACATCCGGATAGGCCTTCAGGGATTCCTGACATCCCTTGGTACGATCCAGTTCCGGCGTCGTGCCCTTCTGGCCATGGATGATGACCATCTTGCCCTTGCCGCCGGCTTCCTTGAGGATGTAGTCGCAAACCGCCTTTGCCGAGGCGACGGAATCGGTCGCCAGGAAGGTATCGCCCGGAGCGCCTTCAGCGTTGCGGTCGACGTTGACGACCGGAATGCCGGCCTGCTTTGCGAGCTTGACCGGCACACTGGCTGCAGCAGCACCTGCCGGGATGTAGATCAGCGCGTCGATATCCTGGGTCAGCAGGTCCTGGATCTGGTTGACCTGGGTCGGGCCATCGCCCTTGGCGTCGACGGTGACGACCTCGATGCCGCGCTTCTTGGCTTCAGCTTCGACGGACTGCTTGATCTGGTTGAAGAAGTTTGCCTGCAGGTTTGCCACAGCAAGGCCGAGCTTCTTGACTTCGGCCGCCTGGGCGGATCCGAGGCTGAGGCCAAGCAGGGCAACAGACGCGAGCAGAGTACGCGCAAATTTCATGTCAGTTCCTCCGTTGTTAATGAACCCGTGGGTTATCCTCCCCCTCGGGCGATAGATCCGCTCCAAACCTTTCGGAGAGGAAATTCTGGCGGCCCGCATGATCTGCGGGCCGAACGATCAGGCAGCCCGCCGCTTGCGGATCGTTTCCGCACCGACCGCCAGAACGATGACGACGCCGATGATGACCTGCTGCAGGAAGGGTGAGACGTTGAGCAGGTTGAGGCCATTGCGTAGAACGCCGATGATCAGGACGCCGATCAACGTCCCGCCAATGCCGCCCGCACCTCCCGACAGAGACGTCCCGCCGATGACGACGGCTGCGATCGTGTCCAACTCGTAGCCGAAACCGCTGGACGGCTGAACCGAGTCCAGGCGGGCGGCAAGAACGATACCGGCAAGACCTGCAAGGACGGCGCTCGCCATGTACACAAGAATAGTCACTAGCTGCACGTTCATGCCGGCAAGGCGAGCAACTTCCGGATTGCCGCCGACCGCGTAGAGCATGCGGCCTTCTGCGCGAAAGTGCAGGAAAATCCAGGCAGCGGCGACCACAGCCAGCATCAGGAAGACGGTTGCAGTCAGGATGCCGAAATGACGGTCGATCGCCAGCATCATGAACCAGTCGGGGAAGCCGACGATCTGCTGGCCGTCGGTGATCATGTTCGCCACGCCGCGCGCAGCCGACATCATCGCAAGCGTCGCGATAAAGGCGGGGACCCTGAACCAGGTGACCATGATGCCGACGATCAGGCCGCTGATCAGCGAGGCAACGAGCGCCGCCACGATGCCGAGGCCAAGCGGCAGCCCCGCGACATTCGCCGTCCAGCCCATCACCATCATCGCGAGAGCCAGGACCGAACCGACCGAAAGGTCGATGCCGCCGATCAGGATTACGAAGGTCATGCCGACTGCCATGATCCCGAGCACCGTGATCTGGTCGAGAATATTCAGGCCATTGCGGACGGAGAGAAATGCATCTGTGCTGAAGGTCAGGAACAGGCAGAGCAAAAGCAGGCCGATAAGCGGTCCGGTTGCTCCCGTGAGCTTGCTAACCCACGTGCCGGACGGACGGCTCTGCTCATTCACATCGATCGCCACCATCGTTCCTCCCTAAAGATCAAGGCCGGCGGCCATTATTCCTTCACGCAAGAATATTTATTCATGCTTGCTGGAAAATTCATTAACAACTTGCCTAGATGCTGTCAACTAGCTTTCCGCGGATGCCCGGTGGCTGGATGATCAACTAGGGGCTTGACTAAGCTCGCTCATATGCAAAAATATAACTTAATGAATATTTATTCACAAGAGGAAACGATGGAGCCTTCCGAACTTGAACGTGTTGCTCGCCAGATACGTCTGCGCGATCTCCAAGCCGTATATGAGGCGGGCGCCGGCCACATTGGCGGCGAGATGTCGGTGATCGATCTCCTCACTGCGCTGTATTTTCGGGTGCTGTCCGTCTGGCCCGATCAGCCCAGGCATCCCGATCGCGACAGGTTCGTGCTGTCGAAGGGCCATACGGCTTGCGCGCTTTATGTCGTGCTCGCCAAGCGCGGCTTTATTCCGGAAGAGGAGATCTCGACCTTCCTGAAGCCGCACTCCCGCCTGAACGGCCACCCCAACTGCAACAAGGTGCCGGGCGTCGAAACGAATACCGGCCCGCTCGGACACGGGCTGCCGGTTGCCGTCGGCATGGCCAAGGCGGCAAAACTCTCGGGTTCGAAGTACCATACCTATGTCATCACCGGCGACGGCGAGATGCAGGAAGGCTCCAACTGGGAAGCCATCATGGCAGCATACCAGTTCCGCCTGGACAACCTGACCTTGATCATCGACCACAACAGGTTCCAGCAGGGCGCTTCGCTCTCGGACACCAACGATGTCGCACCGCTTCGCCCCAAGCTCGAGGCCTTCGGATGGGAGGTCAGCGAAATCAACGGCAACGACATGCACGCGATCGTGCCCGCTCTCGAGCATCGCTCCGACCGTCCCCATTGCATCGTGGCGCACACAAACAAGGGCCACGGCATCTCGTTCATGCAGGATCGCGTCGACTGGCATCACAAGGTTCCGAGCAAGGAACAGTATGAAACCGCATTGGCAGAACTGTCGGAGGCACTCTAATGAACGCGCCCGTAACCCCACCGAAGCTCTACGACTGCCGCGATGCCTTTGCCGCGGCGCTCGAGCGCTTGGCCGCCGAGAATGAAGCCATCGTCGCGGTCTGCAACGACTCGGTCGGCTCCTCCAAGCTCGGCGGCTTTAAGTCGAAATTCCCGGAGCGCCTCGTCAATGTCGGCATTGCCGAACAGAACATGGTCGGCGTCGGCGCCGGTCTCGCCAATGGCGGCCGCCTGCCCTATGTCTGCGGCGCCTCGCCGTTCCTGACTGGCCGATCTCTTGAGCAGATCAAGGCCGACATTTCCTACTCCAATGCCAACGTCAAGCTCGTTGGCATTTCCTCGGGGATGGCTTACGGCGAACTCGGCCCGACCCATCATTCGATCGAGGATTTCGCCTGGACGCGCGTGCTGCCGAATCTGCCCGTGATCGCCCCTTGCGATCGCATCGAGACTGCCGCCGCCGTCGAGTGGGCCGCAGCCTACAATGGTCCCTGCTTCCTGCGCCTGTCGCGCGTCGGCGTTCCGGATCTGCTGCCTGAAGGTCACAAATTCGAAGTCGGCAGGGCGAACCTGCTGCGTCAAGGCCTTGATGTCACGCTGATTGCCAACGGCACGCTGACCCACCGCATGATGAAGGCCGCCGAAATCCTGGCCGGACGCGGCATCAAGGCGCGCGTGCTCAACATGGCGACCGTTCGCCCGATCGATGAGGCCGCCATCATTGCGGCGGCCAACGAGACTGGCGCGATCGTGACGGCGGAAGAGCATTCGATCTTCGGCGGCCTCGGTTCCGCCGTCGCCGAAGTCGTCGTCGACAACGCACCCGTGCCAATGAAGCGGCTTGGTGTTCCTGGTATCTATGCGCCAACAGGTTCCGCCGAATTCCTGCTCGACGAATTCGGCATGGCGCCAGCAGCGATCGCCGATGCGGCCGAGGCGCTGATCAAGCGCAAATAATCTGATAGCAGGTCTATTGCACCGGGGCGCGCATCCGCCCCGGCCGTTCGTTTGAGGAGAAGATGATGCGCGCTATTCTGGCGATCGACCAGGGCACTACCAATTCGAAGGCAGTGCTGGTTTCCGAAACCGGAGAAGTGCTTGCCAGAGGCTCGGCCGCCGTCGGCATCTCCTATCCGCAACCGGGCTGGGTCGAGCAGGATCCTCGCCGCATCTTTGCCTCTGTCTGCGAAGCGATCGAAGCCTGCCTGAAGAAGATTTCCGACATCACTGTCGAGGCGGTGGCAGTTTCCAACCAGCGTGAATCCGTCACGGTCTGGGATGGCGAGACCGGCGAAGCACTGGGCCCGGTGGTGAGCTGGCAATGCCGCCGCACGACGCCCGACTGCGAGCGCCTGATCGCCGAAGGTCATCTCGACCGCGTGGAAACGCTGACCGGCCTTCCACTCGACCCGATGTTTCCCGGATCGAAATTCCGCTGGCTGCTCGATCGCGTGCCAGCCGGGCGCCGGGTACGCCTCGGCACCGTCGACAGTTGGCTGATCCATTGCCTGACGGGTGGGCGCCGCCACGTCTGCGATGCCTCCAATGCCGCCCGCAGCCAGCTATTCGATCTCAATGGGCAGGTCTGGAGCGCAGAGCTTGGCGAAATCTTTGGCGTCGATATCGCCTTGTTGCCGGAAGTGCTAGACAGCTCTGCCGATTTCGGCACGACGCGCGGCCTTCCCGGTATCCCGGACGGCACGCCGATCCGATCCGCTATCGGCGACAGCCATGCGGCGCTCTTCGGTCATGGCGCCTTCAAGCCCGGCGATGGTAAGGTGACATTCGGAACCGGCTCCTCCGTAATGACGACATTGCCGCGCTTCATCGCGCCGCAAAACGGCATCACCACCACAGTCGCCTGGCGGATCGCCGGCGTGCCGACCTTCGCCTTGGAAGGCAACATTCTCGTTTCGGCAGCAAGCCTTCCCTGGATGGCAGGCATTCTCGGCCTTCCCGATGTCGCCGCCCTCATCGACCTTGCGGCGAAAGCCGAGCCGGGCGGACCGGGATTTGTGCCGGCCTTCGTCGGCCTCGGCGCCCCCTACTGGAATTCCGACGCCCGGGCTCTCTTCGCTCAGATCAACTTTTCCACGACCCGCGCCCAGATGGCCCGCTCGGTGACGGATTCGATCGCTTGCCAGGTGCATGACGTGATCGCCGCCATGCGCGCCCAGAGCGGCGGCCAACTCGGCGCTCTCTATGTCGACGGCGGTCCGAGCCAGAACCGCTTCCTGATGCAGTGCGTGTCGAACTTGATCGAGCATGCCGTGATCCAGTGCGAAACGCCGGAGGCATCCGCCCTCGGAGCCGCCTATCTCGCCGGGCTTTCGCTCGGTCTGTGGAAAGATCTCGACACGATCGAAGCGCTCCCGAGAAGCGCACACGTAATCCGCCCCGAGGAGAGCGATCGGACCGGTCTTCTGAATACATGGAATGATGCGCTGGCCCGCTCGACGTCGCGACCGACACCGGTTAAATGTGAATAAAAATTCAAGCCGGTATCACCCATGTCCCGTCTCAACGAACTCCGCCTGATTTCAAGAGTGGCTCAGATGTACCACATCGAAGGACGGCGGCAGGCGGAGATCGCCGAGCATCTGCGCCTTTCCCAGGCGACCGTATCGCGCATGCTGAAGCGGGCCGAGGCGGAAGACATCGTCCGCACGAGCGTTATTCCCCCGGTCGGTACTTATAGTGAACTTGAAGGCCGATTGCGCGATAAGTTCCAATTGCCTGAGGCGATTGTCGTTGAATGTAGCGAAGACCGGGACGGCGCCATCATGGCCCGCATCGGCGAAGCGGCTGCCCATCTGCTTGAGGTTACGCTTTCACCCGGCGAGATCATCGGTGTGTCGAGTTGGAGCCAGACGATCTTCAAGATGGTCGAGAACATCCATCCGCAAAAAAGCGCTCAGGCGAAATATGTCGTCCAGACGCTCGGCGGCATGGGCGACCCGTCGGTGCAGACGCATGCTACACAGCTGACCACGCGTCTGGCACGTCTGACCGGGGCAGAACCGAAGCTCTTGCCTGTGCAGGGCGTCACCACTTCGCGCGAAGCTAAACTGCTGATGCAGTCCGATCCGTTCGTGCGCGAGACCATGGATCTCTTCGGCAGCATCACCCTTGCCATTGTCGGCATTGGTGCAGTCGAGCCGTCTGAGCTGCTGGCACGATCCGGCAACATCTTCTCTTCACGCGAGCTTGCCGATCTTGCCGATGCCGGCGCTGTCGGTGACATTTCCCTGCGTTTCTTCGACAAATACGGCAAATCGGTGAAAACGCCGCTGGACGACCGTGTCATCGGCCTGCCGCTCGAAGACCTCGCGCGGGTGGATCGGGTCATCGCGCTGGCTGGCGGCGCAAAGAAGACCGCAGCCATCTCCGGCGCTCTTCGCGTCGGCGTCATCGACATGCTGGTAACGGACAAGTTTACCGCTCAACGATTGATCGACACTTAGATAGCGGGCCTATCCTGCAAGCGTCCACCGCAGGCCTGATGCGGCCCTCGCGTTCGGATTGCCAATGAGGCTTGTGGTTACGACTTACGCCGTATCGAGCGCCAGGGTGAGATCGGCGATGAGATCATCTGGATGTTCGATACCGATCGACAGTCTGATCGTTGCATCGAGAACGCCGATACGCTGGCGCACCTCGGCCGGCACGCCTGAATGCGTCATGGTCGCCGGATGCGAGGCCAAGGATTCCGTACCACCGAGGCTGACGGCAAGCTTGAAAATTTTCAACGCGTTTAGAAAGCGGAACGAAGCGGGCTGGCCGCCCCGGATATCGAAAGAAAATGTCGAACCCGCGCCGCTGCACTGGGCGGCGAACGTTCTGCCGACGGCGGAGCTGGGATCGTTGTATGGCAGGTAATGAATCGTCTCGACCTTGGGATGCTGCCTGAGGAAATCGGCCACCGCCTTGGCATTGCTGTTTGCCCGTTCCATGCGGATCTGCAGCGTTTCGAGTGAGCGCCCGAGCATCCAGCATGAATGCGGATCGAGCTGCGTGCCGATCGCACCGCGAAGCGCCTTCACCTGCTTGATGAGCGCCCGGCTGCCTAGCGCTGCCCCTGCAATCAGATCGGAATGACCGCCGACATATTTGGTTAGCGAATAAAGGGAAATATCCGCGCCATGCGCGATCGGGCGCTGGAAGACCGGACCGAGGAGCGTATTGTCGCAGGCAACAACAGGCGTATGGCCTTGTTTCTGGCCGATCACAACGGCAATTTGCCGGATCATCGCGATGTCGACGAGGCTGTTGGTCGGGTTTGCAGGCGTCTCGATGAGGATAACCGAGACGCGGCCCTTGGCCATCGCCGCCTCGGCAGCGGACTGTACCGAGGCTTCACTGACACCATCTGCAAAACCAACGGCGGAAACGCCGAAATTGAGAAACGTCTTCGCAAGCAATGTTTCCGTGCCGCCATAGAGTGGCTGCGAGTGGAGGATGGCATCTCCCGGACGGACGAAGGCAAGCAGGAACGTTGCGATGGCAGACATTCCCGACGAAAACACTGCGCCGCTCTCGGCTTGTTCATACACTGCCAGACGATCTTCGACGATCTCGCTATTTGGATGATTGAAGCGCGAATAGACTAGGCCCGCCCCTTTGCCTTCCGGCGGCTCTTTGCGGCCTGAGACGTAGTCGAAGAAATCGCGACCGTCTTCGGCGGAGTTGAAAACGAATGTGGACGTCAAAAACACAGGCGGCTTGACCGCGCCTTCGGAGAGTTCGGGATCATAGCCATAGTTCAGCATCTGGGTTTCCGGATGCAGAACATGATTGCCGATATGGGTTCTTGGAGGATGCGGTGCAGTCATGGAAGTCTCCCTCAATTGGCGGCTTGCCGGCGTCAATGTGCCCAAGCTCTATTAATATCTGGAGCGCTGCAGCGACAGAAAAACACCCCTATCTCAGCTTTCTGCTATTCAGCCCCGCCTCATTTGCTGGCAACTGCATCCACTCCAGTGGATTTCCGCAATAGCGGTCTCGGCCGAACAGTATGCTGTCCATCGAACCCTCCTCGCCCGGCGCAGAAAATGTCCTCTTGCGCGTCAGATGCGCCATTCGGCATCATCTGCCCAGCGCCATGGTGCCGTTCGCAAAATTTCTGATTACTTTCGGTTGCATTTTGGCGAAAACGTCGCGATGATCATACGTGAGCGGAGGTTCCAGCCATGAAGGCCAAATCGCCTACATCGATTGATGCCTATGTTGGCAGCAGGGTACGAGCGCGCCGCAAGCTGCTCAGACTATCACAGGTTGGACTTGCCGAGCGGATCGGGGTCACCTTTCAGCAGATCCAGAAGTATGAAAAGGGCACGAATCGTATTGGCGCAGGCCGGCTGCAAATTATCGCCGAAATTTTGGGCGTTCCGGTCCAGTTCTTCTTCGAGAATGACACAGAGCCTACCACCTATCTTGTCAGCAATGGCCGCGATGACGTGAACGCCTTTTTGATGTCGAAGGAAGCCCAGGCACTCAATCGCGCCTTCATGGCAATCGAGAGCCCGGAGATTCGGCAGAAGCTCGTAGCCTTGGCCAGGAGCCTCGCCACGAACACAACTTCTGACATTGATGATGCCATCCATTCAGAAGCCGGCGCCTGAGGAATTTTCGTGATCGATTTCCAGACCTTTAGTGAGCTGCGGCTGACGGATGGCGTGGCCGCCCCGATCCGCTATCCGGTCAAGGCTCTGGTGCCCGGCGACGAGCAGAGCCGCTCGATCCTTGGTACCGCTGAGGGGCGATGATCGCTTACCCCAATCCTTACTCGGATCGAACAATTGCGCCGCAGGACACATTGTCCCGTGTCGCTCCCTATCTGCGGACAATGGGTATCACGCGCATGTCACGGCAGACGGGGCTCGACTGTGTCGGTCTTCCCGTCTGGTGCGCCTACACGCCAAACTCGCGTTCCATCGTCGTCGCGCAAGGCAAAGGACTTGAGGACATCGACGCCAAGGTCTCGGCGGCGATGGAAGCGTTGGAACGCGCGGTGGCTGGCGACCCCGTGACCATCAACACGGTATCGTCGGCGCGAGACCTACGACGCCAGGCTCATGTAGAGCCGCTTGATTGTTTGATCGCGAGCGGTGAGCACGTCGTCAGCGAAGATGAAGAACTGACCTGGAGCCTGGCAATGGAGCTGCTAGGCGACCAGCCCATCCATGTTCCACGGGATGCAGCCCTTCTCGATCGAACCAGGCACAATCGGTTCTGGATGTCCTCTGATGGGCTTGCCTCTGGCAATACAATGGAAGAGGCAATGTTTCATGGCATACTGGAGCGGATTGAGCGCGATGCCCAGGTCCTGTGGCAGATCGTCAGCGACGACAAGCGCGACGCATGCTGCGTCGATCCAAGAAGTTTTGCCGACCCCTCGCTTACCGGCCTGATCGACAGGATCGAGGCAGCGGGGCTCGTCGCAAAACTCTTCGATATCACAAGCGATATCGGCATCCCCTGTTATACGGCGCTCGTCGCTCCGCCGACGATAAACAGCAAAGCGACGCTCCGGTTCGTTGAGGTCACAGGCGGAAGCGGCGCCCATCTCTGGGCGGTGCGGGCGGCAATACGCGCGGTAACCGAAGCGCTTCAGTCGAGACTGACCTATATCGGCGGCGCCCGTGACGATGTCTTGCCGGGATTATTCAAGACACCTCTTCCGGCACAGACCCGCAGCGCCTTTCTTGCGGTCCCTTCCCCCGTATCCACCACTGAAAGACCAGCCGGAAGTGTATCGACCCTATTGCACCAACTGCTCGGCAGACTTCGCGCCAGCGGCATCGGCTCGGTTATCGCCCTGCCTCTGACGCCCGCGGACCTGCCATTTTCAGTGGTGAAAATGTTTATTCCCGATCTCGAGAATCCTGAAGGCAACAGGCTCCATCGTTTCGGCAAACGTGCGCTTGCAAAGGCGATCTGCGCGTAAAGATAGTCTCGTCGGTCCCGGCTTGCCGGATGCGGCACAGCACATCTCGGGAAATATCGTTCTTCGGCCGCCTGCCGTTCACGAGATGTTCAAAGAGCGGTTGAGAATGGTGCCAATATTATGGGCCTGGTTGACGGTGCTTTTGAAAAGATCGGCGGGTTTGGCATAAGGAAATCCTCTTTGCTCTCTCGCCCGATGTCACGATATCAGTGCCGCCAGTATGGGCGCCTTGCGTATCGGAAAATCGCCATGCGACCTCCCGGAAACCACACTTTGGGTGGATCAACTAGCCCGTTCAAAGGGCCAAGCCGCCATACAGCCGTAACGTGTTTCACGCATTTTTCACGCACTTTAGCACCGAACTGTCCTTATGCTCATCTCCGTAATCTGGAGAATTGATATGTCGATCATAGGCTCGGGAAAACTTCAGTACGCGTCGGCGGCAGCCGCGGATAATCTTGACGAGCTGGTGGCCTTGGCTCGGATGATCACTTATGCAAGGGCAGTAGCGAAAGATTTAAAGCTCGAACTGGGCGCTCAATCTCTCGACTTGGCATTGACCGCGGTGACCCGAGAGCTGCGCAGGGCGACAGACACCGATCTTCCCGGTCTGGAACCGTTGCCGACGGACGTGAATATCGAACTGCACTGATCCGTATTGCGGCCTTTATTTCAGCCGTTGCTCAAAGCAAAGGGAATCGGCGACAAGCCCAAAGGCTGCACGTGAATAACGCCGAAAGGGATTTTTGCGAACTGCCAGATGACGAAGTTTCAGCGTCCGCCGTTGTTTTTCGATTCAGGAAGCGGTTCTCCCGCTTCGCTCCAGACCTCGTGCCCATCCGGCGGTCGTTGCCTGGAACCTCGTCGTCAGCCTGCAATCGGTCGTCCCGCTCAGCATTGACCCACGTAGAGCGCCGCCGTGACGGTCGGGTCGGGTCGAACCATGCCGGCGAAGCGCAAACGTCATCACGGAAAGGGCAAAACTGCTGCTCAGCATTCGCTCCTTCGATCCGATGGTGCGTGACACGCTGGAAGGCCAGGATTCGCAGGCTCACTGAGACGATTGCCGACGGTTATGGCGCAACCGCAGAAATCGAATGCACGCGCGGACACCCCGTCGTCTTCAATTCGGAGGCGGGAACTGAATTCGCCCGCAAGGTTGCAGAAGAGTTGTCGCTGCCGACAAGGTCGCTCTTTGCAACCTCATCCCGGTCAGTGAGAATTTTTCGCATTTCCTCGAGCACAAGCTCGGCAGCTTCCTGCGGCTCCGCGATCCTCCACAGCTCGAAATAGGACTTTGTAGACAAATCCCTGACGGTGGGTGCGACTACGTGAGCACGCTTGAGCGAACGCTATCTCAACGAGTGAGGCGTCTCGGACGGGCCCAACTCTCGCGTCTGCGCTCGCGGCGCAACCATTGAAAAGCCGCCCCACCCTACCAGGCCGGAAATGGATCTTCGAGGGCTGCCCAATTCCTCGGATCCGCACTGGCAAGGCAGCCGTCCAATGCGGCTCGCACACCCGCCTCGTCCATGCCGACCCCGATAAACACGAGTTCTTGGCGGCGGTCTCCCCAGGCGTTGTCCCAGCGGCACTGCAGGTGCTGATGAAACTCTTGATGGCTCGGCCAGTCCTGCCGGGGAACCGCCGCCCACCAAAGCCCCATGGGCTCGCAGCGCCGCTGCACGCCTGCAGCCGACATCAGGCCCACATGGCGTGGGCGCGTTGCGAGCCAGAAATGACCCTTGGCGCGAAGCACACCTGGCCAGGGTTCGTCCAGGAATGCGCGAAACCGCTTAGGATCGAAGGGCCGTCTGGTGCGGTAGACGAAGCTTGATACCCCGTATTCCTCCGTCTCGGGAACATGCTCGCCCGGACTGTACAGTTCCTTATGCCACAAAGGATGCGCGGCCGCCCTTTCTTCATTGAAGAGGCCCGTATTGAGAACGGCTGGCAGGAAAACCTTGCCGAAATCCGTCTCAACCTGGCGCGCATCCGGATTGAGGGACGCAACGATCTTGCGGACCTCCGCTCGGACCTCTTCCGTCGCATCCGAAATCTTGTTGATCACTACAATATCAGCAAACTCGATCTGATCGACCAAGAGATCGATAAGGGTGCGGCGATCCTCGCCGTCCCGCTGCATGCCGCGGTCGGCAAGCAGATCGGCGCTGCGGTAGTCGGCTAACAGGTTCGCGGCGTCGACCACAGTGACCATCGTGTCGAGCCTGGCAAAATCGGAAAGCGAAACACCGTTTTCATCGCGGAAAGAAAATGTTGCTGCAATGGGTCGCGGCTCGGCAATGCCTGTGCCTTCGATCAACAGATAGTCGTATCGTCCCTCTCCGGCCAGTCGCCGTACCTCGCTCAGCAGGTCGTTGCGCAGGGTGCAGCATATGCAGCCATTGCTGAGTTCGACCAATGTTTCCATCGTATGCGACAGATTGCAGCCGCCGTCTCGAATGAGACTGGCATCGATGTTCACTTCACTCATGTCGTTGACGATGACGGCAACCCGCAAACCCTCCCGGTTGTTCAGGACGTGACTGAGAAGCGTCGTCTTGCCAGCGCCGAGAAAGCCGGCGAATACGGTCACGGGTAGCCGGTCGCTCCTGGTCGGCATTCTTTGAAAATGGCCTTCCCCTTGGTGCGGCATTTTCTTCATCTCCGCCTCATTTACCCTCAACCTCTTCCATGCTTCATGCGGCAAGCTGCGGCCGGAAGACCACATCGGCGTAGTAGTTGGCTGAATTAAAGGTGCTGGTGGGGAAGAGACCCGTCGTAGCGGATCCGCCATAGGCATAGACGCCATTGCCGCTTGCGGGCGCCGTCAGCGGTCCGCTGGTAACGGCGGTCGTAAAGAAATTGTTGGTCGCCACATAGGCGCCGGTCGTATGGTAGGAGGCGACGTAGGTGGTATTGGCGGCGATGGTGACGGGCGTTGTAAAGTTCACTGTCTGCCAGCCGCTCGCCGTGGTGTTGGTGAAGGTGGCGGTGGCAAGCTTGGTGCCGGTCATCGTCCACAGATCGACGACATCCTGGCCGTTGTCGTTGGCGCTGCGATAGAACTTGATGCCGGTAATGTCACCGGCGACGTTCGACTGGAACTTGACGCCGAGCTCGAGCTGTTGATTGTCGTTGAGGTTTGTCTGGGTCGGCGTGCTGGAGGCGGAAAACAGGCTGTAGGTCACCGCCGCATTGATATTGAAGGTCTCGTTGGCAGCAAGGCCGCCGAGATCGGTTGCCGTGACCTTGACGCCGTAGGAGCCTGCTGTCGTCGGCGTGCCGGAGAACGTGCGTGTCGAGGCGTTGAAGCTCAGCCAAGAAGGAAGCGCCGTGCCGTCGGCAGCCGTTGCCGTG
>NZ_JACIBK010000009.1:86614-273542 GCF_014195325.1 Rhizobium sp. BK650
CGCAATGCCTGCACGGCAGAATTGGTCTCGTTGATCGCATAGCTATAGGCACCCGATGCATTGAGCACCAGGCTGCCATAGGTGCCGTTCAGCGCTGAACCGAGCGTGCCTGAGGTCGCGCCGAAGCTGACTGCCGTCACCGTCTTGGTGTCGCCGGCATCCGGATCGGTGTCGTTGGTCAGAACGTTGCCGCTCGCAACCACGCCACCCGAACCGTTGGCCACGCCGCCCTTCTCCGTCGCGTCACCCGTATCGGCAACCGCCGTCGGTACCGTGTTCGATGCCGGATTGAACATCACATCGACCCAGTAATTCGTCTGCTGGAAGGTGGTCGAGGGGAACAGGCTGGTGCTGCCGTATCTGTATACGCCGTTGCCGCTCGCAGGCGCCGTCAGCGGGCCACTTGTCACATTGGAAACAAAGTAGTTCGCGCTCGACGAGTAGTGACCGGAATTTGTGTGATAAGACGCGGTGTAGGTCTGTCCGGGCGTCAACGTTACCGGACTGGAGAAATTCGCAATCTGCCAGCCGCTGGCGGTTTCGTTCGTGAAGGTTAAAGTGGCGAGCTGCGTACCTGTGCTCGACCAGAGCGTGCCTGTATGCGTACCTGTATCCTGGCTGCCCTTGTAGAAGCGAATGCCGGTGATGGTTCCTGCGACGGAGCTCTGGAATTTGACGCCAAGCTCGACGGCTGACGTATCGGCGGTATTGACGACCGCTGGTGTCGCCGCGCCGAAGAGCGTGACATAACTCGGCCCGCTGACGGTGACTGTGCGGCCCGCCGAGGGCGTTTCAAGGTTGATGCTGTCGTCTACCGCACGGGAGAGGATCGTGTAAGTGCCCGCAGCTTGCGGCGACCAAGTATAAGTCCAATTCTCATCGCCGGTCGCTGGATGCCAGCTCGCACCGTTGTCGGTCGAAACCTCGACGCTCGCGATAACCCCGCCACCCGTATCGGTAGCTGTGCCTGTGATCGTGACAGTGGATCCAACGGCCGCCGTGGCCGGTGCTGCGATGACGGAGGTCGGCGCGGCGTGATCCGTCGAACCGGTTGTGGCCGTGAGGCCGGATTGCAGTGTCCCGGGCTGAATGCCCATATCGGCAAGCAAATTGACCATCGCCTGCTGCACGCGGGGATCCGTTGGGGTGGCCTGATTGTCGTGATTGTCGCTTAAGCCCCACGTCCAGTAGACAGTGCCGGCGCCGAACACCAACGCTCCGCTGGGGGCGCGATAAAGCGTCAGATTATGGGTCGCGGTCGCATTGCCGGTCGTGTTTCCGTAGTCGAGCAGGTAGGTACTGACCGGAAGCGTGGTCGACGACAGCTTGACGAGGCCGGCCGGATCGAAGCCGTTATCCGGCGCCTCGTCCCACTCGTAACCTAGATAGTTCTTGGTGAGCGTCGCCGTCTGGCCGGGCTGAAGATTGGCAACGCTCGTATTGCGCCAGAAGCGCAGGTTGGCATCGTCATAGGCAACGGTGATCGCACCGAGATTGCTGCCGACATCATCGACCTTGAACAATTGGCCGGTCAGCGAATTCTCCGGATTGCCGCCGCCAATCGCGGGTGGGCTGAAGCGTGGATCGCGGAAGGTGCCCGTCCACTGGTTGGAAGGATCGATGTCACCGCCTGCCCATGTCTCTTTGTAGGTGATCAGGGTACGATAGGGTGTGCCGTCGGCGCTGTAGGCATTGCCCCAGCGCGTGCGCCAATAGACCTCGTTGCCGCTCCAGAACATAAGATTGACACCGGCATCGCGTGCGGCTTCGACATTGGTCCTCTGCTGTCCCGACCAATATTCGTCATGCCCGGCATCGATATAGGTCTTGTGATTGAGCAACAAACTGCCATAGCGGTCGACGTCGACACCCGACATATAGGAGACGTCATAACCGTTCTGTTCCAGCCAGTAGATGCCAGCATATTCGGCGCCGAACAGATAGTCCTGCGGACCGGCATAGGTGCCGACCCCGCCGCGGGTCGCAATCGGCCTGTTGTAGCTGACCGCATAGGCGCGGCCGGCCCCCTGCCCCGTCGCCGGACCGTTGCCGCCGTAGAGGTTTGCGCCCCCCCAGCCGTTATAGGCTTGCCAGGTCTCATCAGCGGTCTGGAAGACGACGTCGCTGTGGCTGGCGTCGTCGCGCACGATGAACGGGATTTGATTTTCCCCGAAAGTGCCATCCTGTCGAACGAGCTTGGCGATATAGACCCCGGAGACGGCGTCGGCAGGCACGGTCCATGAGGCTGAAACCGCCCAGTTGCCAGCGTCGACCGTGCCGGTCGTGGCATTGCGCAAGGGATTGGGCTGAACCTGCAGTCCGGTATGCTGCAGGGTATCGACCTTGCGCGCACCCATCCCGCCATAATAGCCGAGCCGGTAGATATCGATTCGATAATTGGTGGAATCGGTATTAATCTTGAAGCTGATCGTATTCCCGTTATCGACGCTGATGTCGGTCGCAAAGCCCTCGATGTTGGAGCTGCCGGCACCTGTGATGCCCCACTCGCTCTCAGGATTACCCTGCTTCTGGTTTTCCAGCACGATGGGGTTGACGGCTGTCGCTGCTGCTGTGGCCGTCGCCGCCAGACTTTGCGTCTTCGATGACGGCTGCGGGTTCTGCATTTTGGTGACCGAGCCGGAAAGGCTGCCGATGCCCACGCCGGTACCAGTTGCCGAACCCGTCTCTCCACCGCCGGGCAGCGATCCGTTCCAGACCGTCGAGTTGGTCCATCCGGCAGTTCCGTGCCAGCCCGATAGCGGAGACAGGTTACGATCGAGAAGCGGATCGCTGACCGAAGCCCCGAAGGCCGCCTTCAATGTCGTCACATGGTCAGGCCCGTCGTCCAGCCTAGTGCCCGGCAATTGACCGTCCTGCTGCATCAAGGCGCTGCCATGGGCCCAATCGAGAATCCGCGTGGGCGAGGTATAGTAGCCGCAGCCGCAGATACCATAGGGCATGCCAGACGCCAGTGATCGAGCTCCGGCAGCCTGCTCAATCGTCTGCGTTGACGGACTGGATTCAAGAATGACGACATTGCCGGAAGCAGTGCGTTCCCCCGCTCCGGTGGCTGATCCTTGCCCAGCTGTTGCCGGGCTTTGCTGCAGATATGGCGCCAGGGGATCGTCGCCGATGAGGCTGATGCCAGCATAGGCGCGATAAAGGGACGAAACGGCTCCGAATCCAGTTCCGTTCGAGCGATGCTCGACGGGTGCAAAACCCGCAGCGTGGACGGCTGGCAAAGGCTTGACGGGATCGGAGCTTCTAGCTCCCATCGTGCGCGCGCCAGCGAAAGCGTCGGGCAAGGACACATGATTGACATTGCCTTGATCGTCCGTGCCGTCGATCAGTCCCCCTCTCTGTTCAGCGTCTTGTTCGCTCAGCGCAGAGTGGTTGTCAGGACTGTCAACCGGGGCACTATGGCTCTTTTTGGCTGTTGGCTGTAGGGATGCCGCAAGCTGAGCGCCATCGTCGTGCCGCTCGACAGTCTTGCGCCACGTCGGCTCGCCACCGTCGGCCAGCCACCGCGGAATCCACGAATCCATCAAGAATGAGCGCGAAGCCCACCGGTAAGCATTGCGATACATGGTGTGCCCTCTCGCGAAATTGTCAGGGTCAATATCTATGAGGATCGTTCGATACGCGATCGTTCGATACGCGGCACTCCAAGTATAATCGAAAAATAGGTGAGTATAACCTACCCATTTCGACCTATAGACGACATCCATTTAGGCAAAAGCACTTTTTCATTGAGACGCCGCAGCAGCCACGGGCACGATCGTGCCCGGCAACAACCCTGGATCCGACTTGAGCGCCCTTTTGCGCATACCTGCCAAAATCGATGCACTGCCTCAAAATTGTGCGCCTCACCGCGTCCGGAGCCGTTGCAATCCAAAAGGATTAGCTTTTGGCGCAATCTTCATCCGTTTGGAGTATTGATGCATGGCTGTAACAATATAGGCTCTGGCCCGCCGCGACAGTGCGCCGATATCGCAGGATATCGCCTGCAAGGGTGGGAGCCCTTGCGCGCGGTCAAATCTGGAAAAAGCGAGAAACTGACATGAGACAATCCATGGAGAGGGTCATGGAGCGGCGGTTGAGTGCTATACTCGCTGCCGATGTGGTCGGTTACAGCCGGCTCATGGCCGTGGACGAGACAGGCACGCTGCAGGCATTGAACCGCCATCGCTCGGAACTGATCGATGTCAGCATAGCCGATTACAAGGGCCGAATCGTCAAGCTGACGGGCGATGGCATCCTGGCGGAGTTTCAAAGCGTCGTGAACGCTGTCGCTTGTGCGGCCGAAATCCAGCGCAATATGGCGGTGCGCAACGAGACCGTGCCGAAGGAGGAGCGCGTCGAATTTCGCATCGGTATCAATCTCGGCGACGTCGTGGTCGAAAAAGACGACATTTTCGGTGACGGTGTCAACCTCGCCGCGCGATTGGAAACGATCGCTCCTGCCGGCGGCGTTGCCGTCTCGTCAATCGTGCGCGATCAGGTCGGTTCACGCCTCAATCTCGGTTTCGAGTTTTTAGGTGAACACGTGTTCAAAAATATTCGCCAGCCAGTTCAAGTTTACACGGTTTCCTTTGAAAAACCCGGTTCGGCGCGCCTCATCGCACAAAACCGCAATACGTGCTTCATTGCGGTCCTACCCTTCACCAATATGAGCGGTGATGCCGATCAGGATTATTTCTCCGACGGCATTACCGAGGATATCATCACCGATCTCTCGAAGATCTCCAGCTTGCACGTCGTGCCGCGCCACACCGCCTTCACTTACAAGGGCACGTCGGTGAAGATAAAGCAGGTCGCTCAGGAGCTTGGCGTGCGTTACATGCTCGAAGGCAGCGTGCGCATCGCCGGCAAACGGGTGCGCATATCCGGCCAGCTCATCGATACGACGAACGGCGACCACCTCTGGGCCGAACGCTATGACCGCGACCTCACTGATATTTTCGCCATCCAGGATGAGATCACCAATGCGATCGTCGAGCAGCTGAAGGTGCGGCTCTTACCCGAGGAGCGCAAGGCGATCGCCGCTGAACCTACGGCCAATGTCGAGGCCTATACCTATTACTTGCGCGGCCGACAGCTTTCTCACAGCTGGACAAAATCCTATCTGCAGCTTGCCCGGCGCATGTTCTACAAAGCCGTCGAGCTTGATTGCGACTACGGCCGCGCCTATGCCGGCATTGCTGATTGCGACGCAGCGATCCGTGACTGGGCGCCGGCCGACGTGCCATTGCAGCGTATTTTGCAGACGAGCGCAAGAGCCCTCGAACTCGACCCGGACCTGGCAGAGGCCCATGCCTCCCGCGGCCTGGCGCTCCATCAGAATGGAGAGGACGACGAGGCAACGGCATGTTTCGAACGCGCGCTCGCCCTCGACCCCAATCTCTACGAGGCGAATTTCCACTATGCCCGCATCTTCTTCATGCGTGGTGATTTTGCAGAAGCAGTGCATTACTTCGCGCGTGCGGCCGACATTCGTCCGGACGATTACGTGTCGCCGATCCATCTGATGTCGGCCTACCACTCTCTCGGTCGGATGCGAGACAAAGAAAACTGGGCGCGCACAGGCATTGCAAGAGCGGAGAGGGCGCTGAACCTGAACCCGGAAAATTCAGGCCCCGCCCATCGCGGCGCCCTAGCCTTTGCCCATCTCGGCGATGCGGCGCGCGCTTACGACTGGGCTGCACGGGCAATCGCCATCGATCCGGATGATATCGTCGCCCAATATAACCTAGCATGCGTTCATTCGGTGCTTGGCGATGTCCAGCAGGCGATCGATATCCTGGAAGGGCTATTGCCTCGCAGCTCCGTCTACCACATCAAATGGTTCACCCATGATTCCGATCTGGACAATCTGCGTGGGCATCCGCGCTTCAAGACGCTCCTGGCAGAGGCCATGAGAGAACGAGAGCGGGTCGCGGGATAGATCTGAAATGAGGACGCCTGTGGCCTGTTCGCTGTCTCCCCAGCCGGCGGACCGGCCCCACCGATCAGGCGTCGGCACTGATACCGGATCATCCGAGCGCGGCGGGCGATGGAAAGGCAAGCTCGGCAACTCTATCGACCGGACGCTGGCAGCATGTTGCGGACACCAGACCTATGCTTTCGATTGATCGGCAATCTCCCGAACCGTCCGGCAAGCGGCGTTCGTCACTGTCGCGGCCTACACCAAGGTCCAGTTTGAAGCCTTCGCCATTCTGGTAGTTCCTCGGGTTGAGAAGCTTGGAACGAAGCCTAGCTTCCCTTTGCCACTCCACCCTAGGACACAAGCGCAGGAGCCTTTCGATGAAGTCCAAAGTAGCTGACGTACTGACAGAAGTGCTGCATTCGGCCGGGGTCAAGCGAATATACGGCGTTGTCGGAGACAGCCTGAACGGGCTCACGGAAGCGCTTCGAAAGAGAGGCGATATCGAGTGGGTCCATACCCGCCACGAGGAGACAGCCGCCTTCGCGGCAGGCGCCGAAGCCCATCTCAGCGGCGGCCTCGCGGTTTGCGCCGGAAGCTGTGGCCCCGGCAACCTCCACCTCATCAACGGCTTGTTCGACTGCCATCGCTCACGGGTGCCGGTCCTTGCCATCGCCGCACAGATACCTTCGGCAGAAATCGGCAGAGGCTACTTCCAGGAAACGCATCCTGACCAGCTTTTCCGGGAATGCAGCCATTACTGCGAGCTCGTCAGCCATCCGGAGCAATTGCCTGCTGTCATCGAAACGGCCATCCGCACGGCTATCGGAAAGCGCGGCGTTGCCGTCGTGGTCATTTCGGGCGACGTTGCGTTGACCGATTTTGCCGCCAAGATTTCGAACGCGGCCGCACTCACCCTGTCCCAGCCGAACATCGTGCCGGCCAATGATCAGATCGATCGACTGTCCGAACTGCTCAACAACAGCTCGAAGATTACCCTTCTGTGCGGCCGCGGCTGCGAAGGGGCCCATGACGAATTGATCGCCTTTGCGAACCGGCTGAAGGCGCCTATCGTGCACGCG
The DNA here is from genome assembly GCF_014195325.1 of Rhizobium sp. BK650. Classification (GTDB taxonomy): domain Bacteria; phylum Pseudomonadota; class Alphaproteobacteria; order Rhizobiales; family Rhizobiaceae; genus Rhizobium. The sequence continues at coordinate 93,620 of NZ_JACIBK010000009.1, forward strand.
CTGGGCGGCAAGGAACATGTCGAATGGGACAATCCCTTCGATGTCGGCATGACCGGCCTGATCGGCTTCTCCTCTGGTTACAAGGCCATGCTCGAGTGCGACACGCTTGTCATGCTCGGCACCGATTTCCCATATCGGCAATTCTACCCAACCGACGCCAAGATCGTGCAGGTCGACATTCGACCGGAAAATCTTGGCCGCCGGGCCGCGCTCGATCTCGCCATCGTCGGCGACGTCAGATCGACGCTGTCCGCGACGCTACCGAAACTGTCGGAGCGAGCGGACAGGGATCACCTCGATGCTTGCCTTGCCGCCTACAGAAAGGCGCGTGAGGGTCTCGACGACCTCGCCACCGGCAGAGAGGGCGGCAAGATCCATCCGCAACATGTGGCACGGCTTCTCAGCGAATATGCATCAGACGATGCCGTATTCACCTTCGACGTCGGAACGCCCACCATCTGGGCGGCGCGTTACCTGAAAATGAACGGAAAGCGGCGCCTGATCGGATCCCTCGTCCACGGCTCGATGGCCAACGCCCTTCCTCAGGCGATTGGCGCACAGGCAACATACAAGGGGCGCCAGGTCATCAGCATGTCCGGCGATGGCGGCTTCGCCATGCTGATGGGCGACTTCCTGACACTCGTGCAGCAGAATCTGCCGGTGAAGGTCGTTGTCTTCAATAATTCCGTTCTCGGATTCGTGGCGATGGAAATGAAGGCTTCGGGATTCCTCGAAACCGGCACCGAACTCAAGAACCCGGATTTTGCGGCCGTTGCCCGCGCAGCCGGAGTCCATGGCGTCCGCGTCGAGAATCCTGGCGAGCTTGATAGCGCCATCAGGGAAATTCTGGCTCATCCCGGCCCGGCACTGCTCGATGTCGTCACAAATACCCAAGAATTGTCGATGCCGCCCAAGATCGAAGCAGCGCAGGTGAAGGGTTTCGGTCTCTGGGCAATCCGCGCGGTGATGAATGGCCGGGGAGACGAACTCGTGGACCTGACGGTTTCGAATTTCCTATCCCGTTGACGTCGGGCGCTGTCTTGCAAATCGGTCGACGCCGCGATAACCGCCTGTGGGAAGAGCTCCCGCCGACGGCGTTGACCCCTGACGACACATGATTGAAGCTGATGCTTGATTCAGTTCAGATAAGCATCGCGCCAATCACTGCCAGAACCGATCGTCACGCCAGCCTCGTTGAACAAATGGACGAAAGGCTCGCGTATGACGATCGGGATCCGTTCGCCGGCGGCTGCCCGGCTGATGCCACGCAGTGCCACGGTGAAACCATTTCCGGCCACCGTCTCGGCGTGGATGATCGTTTCCGAACCGAGAACCTCGGTGTCGCCGACCACGATCTGCAGGCTGCCCTGGCCGATTTCGCAATGTTCGGGCCGTATGCCGAAGGTGACCGGGGAGCCATCAGGCAGATCGACCTGACGACCAGGCAAGGGAATATGGGTGCCATCCTCAAGCGAAACGCCCGTCAGGTCCCCGATGCACGCGATCCGACCGGTCAGAAGGTTCATGGGCGGCGCGCCAAGAAAGCGGGCGACGAAAAGGTTTGCCGGGCGTGCGTAAAGCTCGATCGGCGGGCCGACCTGTTCGATGCGGCCTTCGTTGAGCACGACGATCTGGTCGGCCATGGTCATGGCCTCCACCTGATCGTGCGTGACGTAGACCATCGTCGATTTCAGCCGCCGATGCAGGCTGATCAGTTCGCCACGCATCTTCACACGCAGTTCGGCATCGAGATTGGAGAGCGGCTCATCGAAGAGAAAGGCCTTCGGTTCCTTGACGATGGCCCGGCCGATCGCAACACGCTGGCTCTGGCCGCCGGAAAGCTGGTTCGGGCGACGCGTCATGAGGTGCTCGATCTGCAGAATATTGGCCGCCTTGGCGACACGGGCGGCGATTTCCTGCCTGGCGAGCCTCTGGTTCTCCAGGCCGAATTTTAGGTTCTGTTCGACGCTCATATGCGGATAAAGCGCATAGGACTGGAAGACCATCGCCATGCCGCGCGCAGATGGCAGGAGATGGTCGCAGCGCGTGCCATCAATGCGGATTTCCCCCGACGTGACTTCCTCCAGCCCCGCCATCATGCGCAGCAGGGTCGACTTGCCGCAGCCGGAAGGCCCGACAAAGACGGTGAACGAACCGTCGGCGATTGTCAGGTCGATGCCGTGTATGACTTCGAGGTTTTGAAAGGCCTTGCGGACTGCCCTGAGTTCAATGCCGGCCATTATGCCACCATCTCCAGTTCGATCGACTGACCCGCTTCCACAGGCGTCTTCCCGGCAAGACGATGCGTCAGCCCGTCCACCGAGATTGCGGCGGCGCTGAGGCTGCCACCGAGCACGGCGAGAATGAGGCGATCACCTTCGCGGGTCAATGTGCCGAATGCGCTGCCGGCCGACCAGAACACCCGGTAGTCGCCTTGCACTTTCGGCGCGAAGGCAAGTGTGCCGGCGACGAAATCGGCGCTCAGGCCTGAGAAGGCGTTGACCAGCTGCCAAGCCGACATCGAGCGCGCATAGTAGGAGCCGCATTCGATATCGTTCCAGGGATTGCGGCGGGAACCGTCATGGCGATTGCGGGCACCGCAGACGATATCCATGCCCTCCTCGATGAGGCCATGCATGATGAGGTGCGAGGCGGCCATATATTCGATGCCGGTCCAGACCTCCTCGGCATAGGGGGCAGCAACCATCGGCTGGCGGATGCCTTCAGGATAGGTCGCAATCAAAAGCCCCGCTTCGTCTTCATAGGCATAGTTTCGGCAGGGGTTGAAATGATCCTCCAGCGTCGAGCGGAAGTTGTTTTTGTGTACCGATTTCAGCGCGGTCCTGACCTTGTCGGCATCGAGGAAACCGCCGATCCCGGCAACCTCGGCATGCCACTCGCCGAGGATCTGGTCGGAAATGCAGCCCTCACCCATCTGGTATTTGAGCTCCTGAAACTCTTCCGACCAATAGGTTTCCATAAAACCGTCGGCAAGGACTCCGGCCGCGCGGCCGACATCGAAGGGGGCCAGCACGCCCTTGTCGGAGAGGTCGACTTTCTGGATGAACCAGCGCCCGTTGAAGAGTTCCGAATTAATATAGGCCGCACCGTCTTTGCCCATGCGCGCCGTCTTTTCCGACAGTTCCGTGTCGCCAAGAGCCGCCGCCATTTCGGAAACACCGAGCAGGGCCGCCACATACATGGAGCCCAGCCAGGAATTCGGGCCGAACAGCTCCATATCGAGGGTCTGGTGCTGGCGGCCGGAGAGAATGCCGGTCTGATCGGGATCCCAGCGGTCGGGATTTTCGGGCGACCAGGCATATTCGATCGCTCTCTTGATATTCGGCCAGTAGCGGCACAGCCATTCGGTATCACCGCAAAGCTTCCAGTCCCGATAGGTCTTGATGATCGCGCCGAAATGCCCATCGGCACAGGGGCCGATAATATCGAAACCTGAGCCGAGCGGCAGCTTCTGGCGGAACGTCAGCCCGCCGGTCGGCAACTGGTTATAGCTGAATTCGGTCTCACGCAGCGTCCGCTCGATGGCAGGGAAAAGATGCGAGACCGCCTGCTGGTAATTCCAGACGTGGGTGCAGCTGCCCTCGCAGGAGCCATCTTGCGTATGCTGGCCTTCCCAAGCCCAGAGCGCACCATTTTCGAGCCGGATGCAGGTGGCCGTGCGCAGCAGCGCCAACGTCGCGCTCGCCGCATCCTTGACCTCCGCCGGAAGCGTCGTGTCGAACAGTCCGTCGCGGAAGGCCGCAGTTTCCGAGCGCAATGCGTCCCAGCGCGTCAGCGCTTCGGTTGCACTTGCGGTGGAATCCGCCCATTGCGTCGCATAATAATTCGTCCAGCTCGGCGTCGGCCGATCGGGAATGGCTCCATCAGGCTTGTCACGATAGGCCCAGTAGACATCACCCTGCGGGAAATTCCAGGTGATGACGAAGCGCACCTTCTTGCGCGCTCCGGGTGACAGGACGAAGCGGGCGCCGAGTGTTGCGTGCTCAGGCTGCAGGCTCATATGGCGGGAGGTGCGCGGCTCGTCATAGTGCCGCTTGGGCAGGCGGCCAGGTCTTGCGAATTCCTTCCAGTAAACTGAAAGATCGTCGAACCACTGGCCACGGTAATGGTGATCGGTGTGGTCGACGTCCGCAGCATCTGTCGCGATCGTCAAATCGCCGCGCTCTGTCGCCGGCAGCGTCGTGTCGGATGAGGTTAGGTGCAGGCTGCTGATCCCGCTTGCCTGCCTGAACGTATGGATGCCGCTGTTCGAGCCGTAATTGCCGAGTGTACCGGCAAGCGTGTAAGTCAACTCGTCCGGCGTGTCGTTGACGACCTCGAATTCGAACATTGCGACCGGCATCGAAGAATCGCGATCGTTGTGCGGAATGAAGGGGCTCAGCGCCGACAGTCTGACGCTACCGGGAAAACGCTGGTCCTTGAAGACGAGGTCGGCGATCGGGAAGCGCCCGTAGAAATCGACCTCACGGAAATGTGGCACACCGACGAGCGTCTGGCGGTTTGCGCCATGACCGAAGCCGTCGAACATCTTGCGCAGGCCCGGCGCCCCGGAAGGGTTCAGATCGTAGCGGCCGTTGAGCACACGGGCATCGACCAGTTCCCCGCCCCTCTCGGCTTTGATGGCGAAATGCGAGTAGCCGTTATAGCCCTGCAGCGCAGGCCGGTTGCGGATTGACCAATCGATCAGCCGGCCGCTGCCGGAGATCGACAGGCCGCCGGAGCCGATGCCGCCGAGCGGAAAGGCGATATAGCGCGTGCGCTCGCCCTTATAGGCAAAGCGGGGTTCGATGGAGGCGAGATCATCCCACATGAAGTCAATATCCCTGATGTTAGTTCTTGATGCCGCTCATCGTGATGCCTTCGATCACGAATTTCTGGGCGAGGAGAAAGAGGACAACAACGGGCAGGATGGACATGCTCATGGCCGCCATCACGACCGAGAGATTGCCTGAGGCCATGTAGCCGCGCAGCACGTCCATCGCGACCGGAAGCGTCAGCGATTCATTTGAGCTCAAAAGCACTTTCGCCTGAAAATAATAGTTCCAGGTCTGGGTGAAGGTGATGATGCCGAGCGCCGAAAGCGCCGGGCGAAGCTGTGGCAGCGATATCCGCCAGAAGATCTTGAAATAGCCGGCACCATCCATAAGCGCCGCCTCCTCCAGTGCCTTCGGCTGGCTGAGCATGAATTGCCGCACCAGGAAGATGCCGAAACTGGAGGTGAGATACATGAGCGCCAGCCCGATCGGCTTGTCGAGCAGGCCGAGCCGCGCATAGCCGAGATAGATCGGCAGGATAGTCACCTGGGCAGGAAACATCAATCCGATAAGCAGGATGAAGAACAATGTATGGCGGCCGCGGAAGTGGAGCCTCGCGAAAGCGAAGGCGGCGAGCGTGCAGGTCACCATCTGGCCGACGGTGACGATAACAGCGATCATGACGGAATTGAGGTAGATCTCCAGGAACGGCACGCGAGAGGCCAGCACCTGCCGGTAATTGGTGAGATCGAAATTCGGCGGCAGAAAGCTCGGTGGCAGCTTGTAAGCATCCGAGACCGGGCGGAACGACATCGAGAATAGCCACAGGAAGGGCAAGAGCATGCCGATCGCCATCACCACCATCGTGGCGATGATCGCCCAATCGATCCAGCGCCGGGCAGCACGTGTCTGCATCATATCGTTCATTGCTGCACCCATTTGCGCGAGAGGATCTGCTGTATGGCGGTAATGATGAGGATGATCACGGTCATGACGACGGAGATCGACGCCGCATAACCGATCTGGAAACTGCCGAAGCCTTCTTCGACGATCTGAATCGACAGCGAGCGCGTGGCATCGCCCGGCCCGCCCTGCGTCAGGATGACGATCGATTCGAACACCTGCAGCGCGCCGATCGAGGCGTAGACGATGCAGAAGAAGACGACCGGCGATATATAGGGCAGCGTGATGCGGAAGAACTGGCGCCAGGCGGGCGTCCCGTCCATGACCGCCGCCTCCAGGATGTTCTTCGGCACACCCTGAAGAGCTGCGATGAAGATGATCATGAAGAAGCCGGTATTCTTCCAGACGTCCATGATGATGATCGAGGTCATCGCCTGGCCGGCATCGGTGAGCCAGCGCACGCCCGGGAGGCCGATCAGTCGCAGGTAATAATTGATGACGCCTAGATCATCGCCGTAAAAATAGGTCCAGACGATCGAGACGAAGGCGGCAGCGATGATGACGGGCAGGAAGAAGGCGAGCCTGAAGAAATAGAGGAACCAGCCCGGCATGGCGCGGTTGAGCGCCAGCGCCAGCACAAGCCCGATCGACACGTTGAACGTAACGGCAAAGAGCGCGAAGCGCAGGGTGTTCCAGAGGATCTGAAGCGAACGCTGATCGGTGAAGAAGCGAATGAAGTTGTCGAAACCGACCCATTGCGAGCCGAGCATGGGATCATAGTAGGCAAAGGCAAGGATCGTCGTGACGATCACCGGCGCGATGACGAAAGTCAGATAAAGCACTGTCGCCGGCAGCACGAAGAGGTAGCCGGTTGCAGCCTGCGCACGGCGGAGCTGCGATGTCTGACGTCTTTCAATGGTCGCGGTCATGGCACCTGGTTCGGATGGGCGGACATGGTTCGTCATTCGCCGCGCCCGGAATGGCAGATGCCGTCACGGCAACCTGCCACCCGGCCGCGACGGCGGGAGGAAGATCGTGAGAACCCAGGATCGATCAGCCGCCCATGCGCTTCTTCAGCCGCTCGAAGGAGGCGTTGAGCTCGGCATCTGCCTGCTTGACGCCATCGGCGATCTTGACCTCGCCGGCCATCATCGCCGTGTAGTAGCGGATGAAGATCTTCTCGACTTCCTGGAAATTGGCAGGAGACGGCACGGCCTTGGTGTTCGGCAGCGTCTGGTAATAGAGCGCGGCACTTGGCGGGAAGCTCAGGAAGCCCGGCGTCTCTGCCGCCGACTTTCGGCCAGGAACACCACCACCCTTCTCCCCTTCCTCCTTCTGCGTTTCCTCGCTCGTCAGTTCGAGGATCAGCGCCTTGGCAAGATCCGGCTCCTTACTCGTCTTAGCGACCGCATAACCCCCGAAGCCGATCACGGTCGTGTCGGTTGCCTTGCTCGGCGGAATGGCGACATCCATGTTGAGCTTGTTGTTCTTGGCGCTCTGGATGATCCAGTGACCACGGCTGATCATGGCCACCTGGCCGGCCATGAACTGGTTGTCCATCGTGTCCTTGCCGGGGATCGGCGAGACGCCGTCGACATGAATGAGGTCGTAGAGGAATTGCAGGCTCTCGGCCACCTTGGGATCGAGCATGTTCGACGCCGTCCACTCATCGTTGATGACGCCGGTGCCGTTCGAGAAAAACCAGGGCTGGATGAAGAAATTCTGGTTCGGCACTTCATAACCAAACTGGGTAACGTTGCCGGAGGCATCCTTGACCGTCAGCTTCTTGGCGACGTCGCGGAACTCGTCCCAGGTCCATTTGCCGTCCTTCGGATAGGCAATGCCGGCCTTATCGAACAGATCCCTGTTGTAGTTGATCATGATGTTGTTCCAGCCGATCGGGATATAGTTGATGTCCCCCTTGTAACTCGACTGCTTGAAGAGGCTCGGCGCGAAGTCCGAGAAGCCCGGATTGGCGGCAACGAAATCATTGAGCGGCAGAAAGAGGCCGCGTGACGAGAAGCTCTGAAATGTCTCGATCGCCGTGCCGTAGACATCGGCCTGCTGGCCGGAATTGAACTGACCGAAGACCTTGGTGACATAATCGCCCCAGCCCGTCGAAATCGGATCGACGGAAAGCTCGACCTTGACGTTCGGGTATTTCTTGTTGAAGCGCGCAATGGCGTTGGTCATGGCGGATAATTCCGCATCGCCACCGAAGCCCTGCATCTTCAGGGTCGCTGTGACATCTGATTGGGCAAAGGCACGCCCAACACTTGCGCCGACGGCAAGAGCGGCAGACGAAATCAGCAGCGAACGCCGCGAGAACTCATGCATGTGATCCTCCCTGTGCGCCTCCTCCGGCGCGTTGCCACGTATCCCGGCCTCCAACGGTCGAAACGTTTCGTGTATTTCTACTGAAATATCGCGAGACCCAGTTCCTCCCCAGCCCCGCTTGGCGTCATTTGCTTAGTCGAAACGTTTCGTATAACAGCATCAGAACGGCCTGATGGCAAGAGGGTCCGAGAAAAAGCCGGAGGATGCATGGCCACCATCAAGGATGTGGCGAAACGGGCGGGTGTCGCCATATCGACGGCATCGGCGGCACTCAATCGCTCAGCGCCTGTCAGCGACGAGGTAATCGCCAAAGTGGAGGCCGCTGTCCGCGACATCGGTTATATTCCGCATGGCGGCGCACGCAGCCTGCGCATGGGCCGGTCGCGGTTGATCGGTCTGATCCTGCCCGATATCACCAACCCGCATTTCGCCAAGGTCGCCAAGGTCGTCGAGTCCGCCTGCCTGAACGCTGGTTACATGGCGGCGGTCTATTCGACGAGCGAGGATCACGACCGCGAACAGCAGATCCTGACCATGATGCGCATGCAGCGCGTCGAAGGGCTTATCATCATCCCCACCCGCTCGGACGCCGAGCACGGAGCCCGCATGGTCGACAAGATCCATGTGCCGACGATCCTGCTCGACAGCTTTATCGAGGGCTTGCCCTATGACGTCATCAAACTCGATAATATCGCGGCTGGCCGCATCGCCACGGAGCACCTGATCGGCCTTGGCCACAGACGAATCGCCGTTACCGTAGGGCGCAACAACATCGTCACCGGCGAAGATCGTCTTGCCGGCTATATGCAGGCCCATGCAGCCAATGGCCTGCCGGTCGATCCGGGTCTGCTGCTCGAGGGGCGTTTCGACCAGGCGCTGGCGCATGACAGTACGATCAGGCGCATGCGTCAGCCGGACCCGCCGACGGCGATTTTCGCGCTGTCGAACATGATGACGCTCGGTGTCCTGAACGCGCTGCGCGAAATGGCTTTCAAGGTGCCGGACGACGTCTCGGTTATCGGCATAGACGATTTCGACTTCGCAAATATCATGAACCCGCCGCCAACAGTCGTTGCCGCCCCGGTGCTGGAGATGGCCCAAAGGGCGATCTCCACCCTTCTCAACGAGATCTCGACCAGAAGGCCGCCAAGTGCTGCGCGGACGATCTTTCCCCCAAGCCTGATCCTTCGTGAATCCTGTGCTGCACTGGCGGACGAACGAGCTGAGGCGTGATCTGAGAACCGCAGTCGATTTCGGGTGACGACCAACTCAGCCACGACAGCGCCTCGGCGCGCACCATTATGCCTTCTTCATAAAAACATCATGCACATTTGTAATGGGAATGGCAGAACTGCCCGTCATCTCCAGCCATCACACGGATTGTATCATGAAATTGTCTACGACCGCCGCGCGCCTGTCGCCTGCAGCCTCGCCCCGCCTTCTCATACTTGCCGAAACCGCCCTCAAGGCAGGCGAAACCGCGCGCAAGGCGCTCAGGCGACGCGCGGCGGGCGAAATGGTCCACAAGGCAGCCCGCGACTATCAGACGGAGATCGATGTCGCCGTCGAACGGATCATCGTCGACGAGATGACGAGCGCATTTCCGACCTATGCAATTAAGGGGGAGGAAGAGGTGGGCAACCGACAGGGCGGTACGGACGCCCCGGTCATCTATATCGACCCGATCGACGGCACGACCAATTTCGCCTGGGGCATTCCGCATTTCGGCATGACGATCTCGATCGCCGAGCGCGACCGCATCGTTGCCGGCGTCGTCTATGACGCCATGCAGGACGAACTCTTCAGCGCCGAGGCTGGCGGCGGTGCGTGGCTGAACGGCGAGCAGATCCATTGCGCCGACGTCGCCGACATCCAGAACGTGCTTGTCGGGGGCCGGTCTGCCGATCCCAGGCCAGGTGAAGGCGGTCCCGGAAGAGCTTTATTTCGATGCCGTCAAGCGCCTTGCGGCCAATACCGCCGGTGTGCGCCGTCTCGGTTCTGCAGCACTGTCGATTGCCTATGTCGCCTGCGGCCGGCTGGATGGCTTTTTCGAAGACGGCCTGTCGGTGCACGATTTCGGCGCTTCGGCGCTGATGCTCGAGGAAGCGGGCGGCATCGTCTCGCGCTTTTCCGGTGCTGACGTAAGCGGCAAAGGCGATATCCTCGCAGCAAGCAAGGCACTTTATCCTTGGTTGCTGGAAGGCTTTCAGCCGAAACCCTGAGGGATGTCAGGCCGTAAAGAGCGGTTGCTCGATCGCCGCCGCTTCGGCAGATGCTGATTGATGGATCAGAGCATTGTCGCGGAAGGCGAAAAAGCCGGAGCAGCTCGGAGTGACGAGCATGCCGGCCCTAATTGGGTCGTCCGGCGCGACCATCGCCTTCAGCCTGACACCATCGGCAAGGTCGATATCGACGATCTTGTGCGTGCCGAAATCGGTGACGCGGTGGACCGTCGCCTCTGCCGGACGCCCGGCGGAACGAACCGTCAAAGCTTCTGGACGCATCGCGAGTGTCACCTTCCCGTCCGCAACGGGTATCGGGAAGCTGAAAGGCGGATGCGTGCAGACCCCGTTACGGACCTCGGTCTCGATGAAATTCATCGAGCCGATAAAGCCTGCGACGAAACCGGTCTGCGGCTCGCGATAGATGACGCTCGGCGGTGCGACCTGCTCGGTGCGGCCGTCGCGCATGACGACGATGCGGTCGGCAAGTGCCAGGGCTTCATCCTGGCCATGGGTGACGAAAAGCGTGGTGATGCCGAGCCGCTGCTGGATATCGCGCACTTCCTCGCGCAGCCGCTCGCGCAGATGCTGATCGAGGCTGGCGAAGGGTTCGTCGAGCAAAAGGATCTTCGGTTCGAGGACGAGCGAACGGGCAAGGGCCACGCGCTGCTGCTGGCCACCCGACAGCTGTGTCACCGACCGCCGTCCGTAATCGGCAAGACCGACCAGAGCGAGGGCTTCCTCGACGCGCTGGCGAATCTCTGCCTTCGGCAAGCGCCGCAGCTTCAGACCGAATGCGACGTTGTTGAAGACATCCATATGGGTCCAGAGCGCGTGGCTCTGGAAGACCATGCCAGTCGGACGCCGCTCAGGGGGCAAGCTCGTCACGTCTCTGGCATCGATACGGATGCTGCCGCCCGTCGGACGCTCGAAGCCGCCGATCATCCGCAGCAATGTCGATTTGCCGGAGCCTGACGGGCCGAGCAGGCAGACGAGTTCGCCATCGCCTACCTCAAGCGAAAAATCGCGGACGGCAAAAGTATGGCCGAAGCTCTTCGAAACGCCTTCGATCGCCAGATGTGCCATTTCCTATCCTTTCTGGCCGCGCTCAGGCGCCGAAGCCCCGTGCAAAGGCGCCGGTCCCCACAACGCGTCGCGCAAACATCAATGCCGCAAAGGACGGCACCCACAGCATGACCGAGAGGACCGCGCCATATTGAACGACGATCTGGCTGTTGATGAAGCTGATCATCAGCACCGGCATGGTGCGCATTTCCGGAGCGCCGATCAGCCAGGCGCCCTCCGTCTCATAGAAAGTGCCGACGAATGTCAGGAGCACGGCCGCCGAGATCGTCGGAGCAGCCTGCGGCAGTGTGATCGACCAGAAGACGCGAAGCGGCGTCGCGCCGGCGTCGCGCGCGGCCTCTTCCATGCGCCGGTCGACATTTTGGAAGGCGGCGACCGGGATCCAGATCATCAGCATCAGCGTGCCGACGAGCTGGATGAGCACCACGCCCCAGAAGGTGCTGATCAGCCCCAGCCGCAGGAAGATGCCGGCAATCGCCACTAGCAATCCGAATTTCGGAAAGGCGTGTGAAGCGAGAAAGGAGAGAAAGAGGATGTTGCGACCGGGAAAACGCATGCGCGCAAAGGCGTAGGCCGCAGGAAGACAGATGATTGCCGATAGCACCGTTACTGTCGCCGTCAGCCGCAGGCTGAGAAAAAGCGCGTCCCACACATCCTTGCGGGCCAGCGTCTGCGACCAGAAACGCAAGCCGAATTGCTGGGGAATGACTGAGGGAAAGCGCCAGACCTCCGTGAAGGCCCAGGTGGCAACGACCAGCAGCGGCAGCGCGATAAAGAGCGTCAGCAGCAGCGAAAGGGAAAGACCAATCCAGTCGAATTTCAAGTCGAGCGACTGGCGCATCATCGGCCCTCCCGATTGCGGACGATCGACCAGACGTAGAAGACGCCGAAGACAAGGCAGAAGCCGAAGGTGATGACCGCCTGCGTCAGCGCGTTCAGCGGGTCGTTCATATCGGCGAAGGTCCGCTGCATGAAGGGGCCCATCATCTCAGGCGAGGCTGGACCGAGCACATAGGGCAGGGTGAAGGCAGAGAATATGCCGAGCACGGCAAAGGATGCCGTCACCAGCAGCGAATTGCCCATGCGCGGAAGGATGATCGAGATGAAGACCCTCAAAGGCGTTGCACCGACATCGCGGGCGGCCTCGACCGAACTGTTGGAAACGGAAGAGAGGCCAGCCGTCAGCATCAAGGCGGTCAAGGGCAGGTTGTCCCAGACAAGGCCGATAACCGGTCCCCAGGGTGTCAGATAAGGGCTCGGCAATTTCGGCAGGCCAACGGCATTGAGCATGATATCGATCGTACCATTCGGCCCGATCGTGCGGATCAGCGCATAGGAAAGAATGATCGAAGGAACGAACATCGGAAAGATGGCAAGTCCCTGGACATAGGCAGCAAGCCGGCTGCCGGAAAAGCGCAGGTAAACGGCGATCGGAAGGCCGATCGCAAGCAGGAGCAGACCGCAGATAAGGGTCGTCCAGAGCGTCAGCCAGAGATTGTTCAGGCTGTAGCCATCCGTGAAGAAGAAATGGTACGAGGCGAGCGAAAACGCCGTCGTCCCATCAGGCTGGCGGACGAAGATGGTCGTCGCGACCGCCGAGAAGATTGGAAAGATGATCAGCCAGCCGACCAGAAAGACCGGCATGCCGACGAGGAGGAGCCCGTAAAGGCTCCCCCTGCTGAAAGGCTGAGCGCGGTCGATGACCGCAGGCTTGGCCGTACCGACTGACATCAGGTGCGGCTGATGCCGGGAGCGACGTTGCGGTACCAGCCGTCATTGATTGCCTTTTCCCAATCGCCGGCCGGGAAGGTCGGTATGGCCGCCGGGATGACGTCGGCATATTTCTTGCGCAGGTCTTCGGAAATGTGATCCCAGGAAACGCCCGGAAAGCCGCCAATTTCGGTGATGATGGCTTCCTGCATCTCGCTCGTCAGCATGAAGGGGGCGAGCTTGAGAGCCGCATCCTTGTTGGCGCCGTTGGTGAAGATCGTCATGGCAGAAAAACCGCCGCAGAGCGCGAGATCGGAGAGCTGCACGAGGCCGGTCGTCTCCGGCAGGACACCCTGCGAAATCGCCTGCAGGACCTGGTCGGACCAGACCGGAGCCATGGTGACGACACCTTGGGCGAGCAGCTGGATAGACTGCGTGTTGCCGGCGGTGTAGGCGCCCTTCTGATAGAGCGACGGCGCGAGATCGTTGAGGATCTTCCAGGCTGGCGTCAGCGTCTGTTCGGCAAAGTCGGCGGTGAAATTGTCGATCTTGAACTTCTTCGGATCGCGGCCATTAACTTCGTGGATCGCACGGCGAACGAAATTGCCGCCCGAACCGCCCTTGTCGGGACGGTTGTAGATGAACTGGCCGGGATTGGCCTTGATCCAGCCCGTCAGCTGTTCCCAGGTCTTCGGCGCATCCTTCGGGTCGAGCTTGGTCTTGTCATAGGCAAGCAGAACCTGCGAACCGCGATAGGGCAGCGCGTAGGGCGTGTCGATAGCGAGCGGATTGACACGGTCGAAGCCAGGAACGTTCTCGGCGGAGAATTTTACCCAGAGACCGGCATCGATGCCACCGGCCGGCAGGCGCGGATCGAAGGTTTCGAAGATATCGGCCTGCGGATCGGCCTTGGCCTTCAGCGCCGCGAAAGCACGATCGGCGATGGCGCGCAGGCCATTATTGTCACCAGCATCGGTCACCTTCAGCGCGACTTCCGGATGCGCTTTTTCGAAAGCCGGACGGATGATGTTGTTCCAGAGGTCGATGATATTGGCATCCGAACCGCTGTAGAGGTCGATCGTGCCTGCGGCGGCCGAGGCGAAACGCGGAAGGGCAAGAAGACCCGCGGCCGCCGATGAGGTGATCAGAAATTCGCGCCTATTCATACCTGTCTCCCGTCGTATCGAAGCCGCGCCCCAGATGAGTTCTGAGACTTGCTAGCTCCGGCGCGTAACATCGGAATGACAGAAGCGAAGAAAATGCACACGTGCGCCAAATGCGATAGACGAGGCCGATACTCGATTCCGGGCAACATTATCGACCCCGGAAAATTCTTCAGACAAGTAGGTTATTTCCTGAGTGAAACAGCCCAGCCAGAAGGAGTGGCACCAAGGACTGGTCAACAAGCGACTTGATCGCGTGGGCGCGAGAAAGCTCGCAGTTAAGGCGATGCCCGGCCTACAGCTGGCTTGCTTGATCGGCTCGAGCGGTTTGCGCATCAAACCAAGAGATTGGAGGCGACCGCGATCTGGCCGCCTCCATCGTCTTTACTCCGCAGCCTGCCGCAGTGGGGTAAAACCGATCTGTCGTCGCTGCGGGCTTTCCTGCCTCAGCGTCCGCAGCATCTCCTCGTATTCCTGTTCCATTTCCGGTGTGACTGACGGGCGGACTTCCTGGAGAGCCTTGGAAAAATCCTCTTTGGTCACAGTGGAAGCGTCGAGCGATCGGCGCAGCGCAATGAGACCAGCGCGACGTGTCAAGTCCTCAAGGTCGGCCCCTGTAAAGCGCAGGGTCTGTTCGGCGAGTTCCTCGAGATCGATATTTTTCGCCAATGGCATCTTCTTCGTATGAATACCGAGGATTTTCAGCCGCGCCTTCGTATCAGGGACCGGAACGTAGACCAATTCGTCAAAACGGCCTGGTCTCAGAAGCGCAGGATCGAGGAGGTTTGGCCGGTTGGTCGCCGCCATGACAACGACACCCTGCATGTCTTCCAGGCCATCCATTTCTGCCAGAAGCGTGTTGACCACGCGTTCCGTCACCGCCGGCTCACCCAAGCCTCCGCCGCGGGCCGGAGCAAGCGAGTCGATCTCGTCGATAAAGATAACCGTTGGGGCGACCTGCCTGGCGCGTTCGAAAAGCCGCGAAACCTGCTGTTCGGATTCGCCATACCATTTCGACAAGAGATCGGATGACTTCGTCGCCACGAAATTCGCTTCCGCCTCGCGCGCCACGGCTTTTGCCAAAAGTGTCTTGCCCGTTCCAGGAGGCCCGAAGAGCAGGAAACCCTTGGCCGGACGAATGCCCATGCGCTTGAAGGACTGCGGCGCACGCAGCGGCAGCTCCACCCCCTCCTTCAGTTTCGTCTGCGCCTCGTCCAGTCCGCCGACGTCGTCCCAGCGCACGTTCGGTGCCTGGATCATGATCTCACGCAAGGCCGATGGCTGGATACGCTTCATCGCCGACAGGAAGTCATCTTGTGAAACCGTCAGTTTCTCCAGAACCTCACTCGGAATGCCTTCCCGAAGATTGATATCGGGCAGTACGCGCCGCAACGCATCCATGGCGGCTTCGCGAACGAGCGCCCCGAGATCCGCGCCGACGAATCCGTAGGTCGTTCTGGCGATTTCGTCGAGATCGGTATCTTCCGCAAGCGGCATGCCGCGGGTGTGAATGGCGAGGACTTCGCGCCGTCCATTTTGGTCTGGAACGCCGATAACGATCTCGCGATCGAAACGTCCTGGACGCCGCAGCGCTTCGTCGATCGCATCGCGCCTGTTGGTCGCACCGATGACGACAATATTCTGCCGGGGCTCCAGCCCATCCATCAATGTCAAAAGCTGGGCAACGATACGCCGTTCGACCTCCCCTGTGACCTGTTCACGCTTCGGTGCGATGGAATCGATCTCGTCGATGAAGATAATCGAAGGAGCGTTCTGCGAGGCTTCCTGGAAGACCTGCCTCAGCCGTTCCTCGGACTCGCCGTAGCGGCTTCCCATGATTTCCGGTCCGGCGATATGGTAGAAGTTGGCCTCCGTCTCGTTCGCCACCGCCCGGGCAAGAAGGGTCTTGCCGGTTCCTGGAGGGCCGTAGAGCAAAACACCCTTCGGCGGGTCGATGCCGAGGCGCTGAAACAGCTCCGGATGGCGCAGGGGAAGCTCCACCATCTCGCGAACCTGTTCGACGGACGAGCCGAGACCGCCAATATCGTCATAGGTGACGTCCGCGCGTCGGGCTTCCTTCGGCTCCTCGAACTGCGGACGCAGTTCGACTGCGGTCTGCTCTGTCATCTGGACGATGCCGCGAGGCTGCGTCGAGACGACAACGAGCCTGATTTCCTGCAGACCGTAAGCTGGAAGACTGAACCGCGGGTCCCTTATCCGTTGCTGCACCGAGGTCGACACGACGTCGCCCGCAACCATCGGCATCTGGAGGAAAGTTCGCTGCAGAGCCTCACCCGATCCCTGCAGCACCAAATTCTTCTGCGCCGGCGCCAGAACAACCTTTGTCGCCGGACGCGCCTCGGCTTTGCGGATTTCGATATGGTCTCCGCTCGTCACTCCGGCATTTACACGTTGCAGGCCGTCCAGGCGCACGATGTTCAGCCCTTCGTCATCGGGATAAGGGCGCATGGCGACCGCAGCCGTATGACGCTTGCCGATAAGTTCGATAAGGTCGCCCTCTCGAATACCAAGCTTGCCCATCGCGCTCGAAGACAGCCGCGCAATGCTTGTTCCCGCATCCTGCGGTCTCATGTTTGCCACTTGCAATGTGAGTATCTGGTCATCTGGGACGGACATGGAACCTCCATAAAGTCGAGAACTGAAACGCGTAAGCATCGCCACCGGAGGCTTACTACGTCCGATCGCCTATTGGAAAGTGGATCAAAGTATAGGGCGTTGATGCCGGTTTTCGAGCCGCGGCGTCGACGAGGTTAATGTGCGAGGTCGCTGCGATCATAAACGACGCAGCGTGGCGGCGACGCCAGCGGGGTGGCCCTCGAAGGAGGACCACCTATTCGACGTCGTCAGCGTACGGATTTGAAAGCGGCTCTCACTTCCTCGGCGAAGAGCTGTGGCTGCTCCCAGGCGGCAAAATGTCCGCCCTTTTCGACCTGATGATAATAAGTCAGCGAGGGATAGGCCTGTTTGGCCCAGGTTTCCGGCGCCTGGTAGATCTCCTTCGGGAATACCGTGATGCCAACAGGGATCTTTATTTCCTTCGTCTTCTGCGCTTCGGCACTGAAGTTGTTATTGTTGTTTTCCCAATAGAACCTCGATGACGATGCGCCGGTATTCGTCAACCAGTAGAGTGTGATGTCATCAAGCATTTCGTCCTTGGAGAAAACACGCTCCGGAACGCCGCCGCTGTCGCTCCACTGCGCAAATTTCTCGTAGATCCAGGACGCCAGGCCAGCCGGCGAGTCGGCAAGCGAATAGCCGATCGTCTGCGGTCGGGTCACCATTATGGCGCCATAGGCAGCGTTTCGTCCGAAGAAGGTGCTCAGGGAATTATAGGCTTCCCGCTCCGGCGACGACAGGCTCGCAGGGGCCGGGTCCCCGCTGTTGATAGCCTTCATGAGGTCGCCCGGCACCGTCGCGGGCATATTGAGGTGGATTGCCAGCAGACCCTTCGGTGCCTGGCGCGCCAACGCGTCTGAGATCACCGAACCATGATCGCCGCCCTGGGAAACATAGTGGTCATAACCGAGCCGTTTCATCAGGACATCCCAGGCACGGGCAACCCGGTCGGGCCCCCAGCCCTGATCGGCCGGCTTTCCGGAAAATCCGTAGCCTGGTATCGAGGGAATGACGACGTCGAACGCATCTTCCGGCTGGCCGCCATATGCAGTCGGATCCGTGAGAGGGCCTATGGTCTTGATGAATTCAAATATCGACCCCGGCCAGCCATGAGTCAGAATGATCGGGAGAGCGTTGGGATGGCGCGAACGAACATGGATGAACTGGATGTCGACACCATCGATCGTCGTGACGAACTCCGGGAGTGCATTGAGTTGCGCCTCGGTCTTGCGCCAGTCGTACTCGGTACCCCAGTAACGAACCAGATCCTGAACGCGTGACAATTGAATACCCTGGGAGTCGTCGCCGACTGTCTCCTTGTCCGGCCATCGGGTGTCGGCGATGCGCCTGCGCAGGTCGTCAAGCTGCGACTGCGGAACGTGGATCTGGAACGGGCGGACGCTCTCGTCCGCACTCGCCGCCGTCGTGGAAACATTCGATGCAAGATCGGCGGCATGGGCCGGTCGTGCATAGATTACCGGTACGAGCAACAGCGAGCCAAACGCCATAGCGATTGCTCGCTCGGAAACACTACGCCGAATTGAAATATTGTCGGCCTTGGCCATGAAAAATTCTCCTTCAATTGCTGCCACATTCGCGGCGCCTGTTAACGAGGAGCGATTTCAAGGATCAACGTGTCCTAGATATTTCGAAAATCGGCTGAAATGTATCAGCGTGTACCGCAAACGCAGGTTGGAGATCCCATTGAAAGATCAAACGGTGCAGGAGAGATTGGAGCGCCATTGGCAGGCGTCGGACGCGAGCGATTTCGATGCCGAACACGAAATCTATCACGAAGACGCCTTACTGGATTATCCGCAATCAGGAGAGCGGATTCGCGGTCGTCATAATATTCGGCAAAGCCGGTTCGTTCAGCCAAACAAGAAACGGTTCACCGTCCGACGAATTGTCGGAAGCGGCGATCTTTGGGTCACCGAATTTACACTCGCCTACGACGACGTACCCTCGTACGCCGTCAGCATCATGGAATTTCGCGACGGGCTGGTGGCCCATGAAACGCAATATTTTACAAATGGATTCGAACCAGCGCCGTCACGAGTACATCTTACCGAGCGGATGACGAAATAGTCTTATCCCGATAGTGTCGAAGCCCATGCGCCGAGAACTGTCGGGAATCACAATTCGTCCGCGATCGCCGAGAACTCACCGACGGCGAAGACCCAGTGCTCCCCGTGCGGCTTCCACAACTGCGTCGGTGGTGATGTCGAATTTCCTGTAGACATCGTCGATCTTGCCGGACGCGCCGAAGCCGTGCATGCCGACGAACCGGCCATCGAGGCCGAGATATCGGTCCCAGCTATCTTGAACGGCTGCCTCCACCGCGACCCGCGCGGTTCCGTCTCCGAGAACCTCACGCTTATAATCCGGTGCCTGCGCCTCAAACAGCAGCCGGCACGGCATGGAGACGACCGCGGTCGGAACGCCTTGCGCCTGAAGCCTCGCCCTTGCTTCGACAGCAAGGTGCAATTCCGATCCCGTCGACATGATGGTCAATTCGCGCGCGCCACCTTCAGCCTCGAGCAGAACATATCCGCCCTTTGCCGACAGGTTGAGAGGGCCGGGCTGCTTCCTCAGAAGCGGCATGGGCTGGCGGGACAGAGCGATCAGGGCGGCCTGGCGCGGGGCCTCGAGAATGGCCTGCCAGCATTCCGCCGTCTCGATCGGGTCGCCCGGACGGAACACGGCAAGGCCCGGAATGACGCGCAGCGCCGTCAGATGCTCGACAGGCTGATGCGTCGGTCCATCTTCGCCGAGACCAATCGAATCATGCGTCATCACGAAGATCGACCGCACCGCCATCATTGCCGCAAGCCGGATGGACGGACGGGCATAGTCGGAAAAGGTCAGGAAGGTGCCGCCGTAAGGGATCAGCCCGCCATGAAGGGCGATTCCGTTGATGGCCGCAGCCATTCCATGCTCCCTCACCCCGTAATGGACATAGGATCCATTATATTGGCCCGGCGCAATCTCGACCATGGATTTGGCTTTCGTATTGTTCGATGGTGTGAGGTCCGCCGATCCGCCGAGAAGCTCTGGCAGGGCTTCGGCGAGGTGGTTGAGAACAACCCCGCTCGCCTGTCTGGTCGCCAGATCCTTGTCGGCAGACAGAAGCTCCTGTTTTGCTGCTTCTATTGCGCTGGTCCAGCCAGACGGTAGCTCGCCCTTCATCCGACGTTCGAAGTCAGCGCGAACATCAGCCTTCGCCGTCTGGACCCGAACCGCCCAGGCCATCCGGGCGTTGCGCCCCTTGGATCCGATCTTCCTCCAGTCTGCCAGGAGCTCGGACGGGATCTCGAAGGCTGGCGCGCTCCAGCCGAGAATTTTGCGAGCGCCGGCAATCTCCTCCTCTCCGGGCGCATCGCTATGGGCTTTCTGCGTACCGGCGCGGGTCGGAAAGCCGAAGCCGATAATTGTCTTGCAGGCGATCAATGAGGGCCGATCGGTGACCCGCTGTGCTTCGACGATCGCGTTGCGGATGGCGTCCGTATCATGTCCGTCTATCTCCTGCACATGCCAGTTCGATGCACGGAAACGCGCCGGCTGATCGTCGGACTCAGCGAGGCTTGTCGCCCCGTCTATCGATATCGAATTGTTGTCCCAGAACGCGATCAGCTTTCCGAGCTTCAAGTGACCGGCGAGCGATATGGCCTCCTGGCTGATGCCTTCCATCAGGCATCCGTCGCCGAGGAACACATAGGTAAAGTGGTTGGACAGATCGTCGCCGAACCTGGCGTTCATGATACGCTCTGCAAGCGCCAAGCCGACCGAGTTGGCAATGCCCTGTCCTAGTGGACCCGTCGTCGTCTCGATCCCTGTGGCATGGCGATATTCGGGATGGCCTGCCGTCCTGCTGTCGACTTGACGAAAGTTCTTGATCTGGTCGATCGTCATATCCTGATAGCCGGTCAGGAAGAGCAGGCTGTAAAGCAGCATCGAGCCGTGCCCATTGGAGATCAGGAAACGGTCCCGATCAAACCAGTAGGGGTCTTCGGCATCGAATTTCAGGAATTCGGAAAAGAGCACGACAGCAATGTCGGCCATGCCCATCGGCATGCCGGGGTGCCCGCTCTTGGCCTTCTCGACAGCATCCATCGAGAGGAATCGGATGCAATTGGCCATGTCGCGAAGGTGCTGATCGCGGGGCGCCGGTACGGATTTCACGGATTCCGTCATGATCGTTTCCTCGGGTCTGATGAAAGGACAAACCGAAGATAGCGCTCGATGCGAACTGGGCTACTGCGACATCTCGAAATATGGCCGCAGACGTCACCTGCACGTGGTCAAATGAGCCTCCAGGCCTCATTCAGCATCCTGTCGAGACATGCGCGCCCCTTGCCGATCGCAGCAATCGACAACGGGTTGGGAATGCCTGGATACAGTTGCAATCAGCCTGGCTGCAGTCGCCAGGTCCGGATTTCAAACGGCATGATGTCGGCAGGGCCTGCACGTTCAATCGGCTCTTCAAGGATGTTCAGCGGTTCCGAAGACTTCCACCCGGATGGCAGGGCAAGCGAAAGCTGCCCGCGGCGGCCTGCCGGCTCGTAAAGCCGCAGGATAAGGCCCTCTCCATCCTCCGCCGGTTTCAGCCCCGAAAAGGCGACCGGGATGCCCTTCACGCCGAGTGGCGATAGCGTGCCCGCCGAAAGCCGGCTTGCCTCGGTGGTAACGAGCGGCTGATTGAGATCGATCGCTTCCTCAAGAACATCGCCTTCATGCCAGGCGCCTTCATGCGGCATCAGCGCATAGGTAAAACTCTGCTCGCCTTCGTCGGCAAGCGGATCGGGGTAGATCGGGGAACGCACGAGGCTCATGCCGATGACATTGCCACGCGCACTATGCCCGTATTTCGCATTGTTGAGCAGAGCAACGCCAAAGCCGGGTTCGCTGAGATCAACGAACCGGTGCGCCGCGGCTTCAAACATCGCCTGCTCCCACGAGGTGTTCGTGTGCGTCTGCCGCTCGACGACGCCGTAGGCGCATTCGAAGGTGGCGGTACGGGACCGCACGGCAACCGGATTCAACGTCCTCAAGAGAGTACGCCGGTCATGCCAGTCGATCGTCGTCTCGATATCGAGCCGGCGCGCGTTGGCGCTCAGCGCATAAAGTTGGGTAACGGTCGAATTCCGGTATCGATGAACGACGCGGATCGCGGCGCGATGCGGCCCCTGTTCGACGAGGGCAATGCTCTCCGGCGCCTCGAGGCGGACAGCTTTTTCGGCATAGTCGGCATCGACATCCCAGGCATCCCAATTGCGCGGCTTGTCGGCAGGATAAACCCAGAGCTGATTTGCTGAACCCTCGATAGCCTCCCTGCCCGTTGCCTTGTGAACAAGGCTCGAAACGGCGCCATCCTTACCGATGACGACAGATAGGTGTTCGTTTTCAAGACTCTGCGCATCGGCTTTCAGCACGCCGGCGGGCTTCAGGGCATTGCGATCGAAGACAGCGACGGAAAGAGGCGCCACGGGATCGGCAGATGCGAGGACCGTCCCATCGGAAAGCGTCACCGTGAGTGGCCGCGGCGCAAGCGATGGGTTGACGACAACCAGCGCATCCGTCACGCCGCCCGCCGGAAGATGAGCCGATAATCTCTTCAGAGCCTCGGCCTGCTGCGCCTTGGCATTACCGATGACGCCGTCGAGCTCCTGTTCTGCATCGATATAGACCTCGCGGATGCTCGAGCCCGGCAGGATGTCATGGAACTCGTTCTTCAGGACGACCCGCCAATCCGCTTCCAGGCTTTCCGGCTTGCCGGCACCCATCAGATGCGCAAGTGAAGCGATCGTCTCCGCCGTAATCAGTGCCCGCTCGGCCTGGCGGTGCTTGCGCTTGACGCCGCTTTGAGACGTCAGGGTCGCACGGTGTAGTTCGAGATAGATTTCACCGTCCCATACCGGAAGCTCTTTTTCCTCCGCGGTACGGTGGGCCTTTTCATAAAAGCCCTTCACTGTGCCCCAACGTGCCTTGGGGATCGCCGGGAAATCGCGCAACTGTACCTCGCGTTCGACCATTTCCGGTGTCACGCCGCCACCGCCATCGCCGTAACCGACTGCGAGCAGCGATGTGTCGTGCTGCGTCTTGCCGCGGAAATTCTTCCAGGTCGGCACGAAGCAATCCGGTTGCACAAAACCGTTGTAGCCTTGCATCGGATTGTCGAATGTATGGGTCAGCACCTTGCTTCCATCCAGCCCCCTCCACCAGAAAAGATCGGATGGGATGTGATTTGTCTCGCTCCAGTTCACCTTGATGGTGAAGAAACTGTCGATCCCGCCGAGCTTCAAAATCTGCGGCAAGGCACCCGAAAAGCCGAAGCAATCCGGCAGCCAGCAAACCGTGTGGCGCAGGCCGAAATGTTTTTCGAAATAGCGCTGCCCGTAGAGCACCTGCCGCGCAAGGCTTTCCCCGGTCGGCATATTAGTGTCAGGCTCGACCCACATGCCGCCGACGGTTTCCCACTTGCCCTCGGCGACCTTCTTCTTGATGCGTTCGAGAAGCTCGGGATCGTCCTCTTCCATCTGCGCATAATAATGGGCGGTCGATTGATTGAAGCGGAAGTCGTCCGACCTCTCCATCAAAGACAGAGCAGTATGGAAGGTGCGGCGCATCTTCCGTCGCGTTTCACGATAGGGCCAGAGCCAGGCAAGATCGATATGAGCATGGCCGGTAAGCAGCAACTCGCCATTCGGCGGAAAACGCTTCTGAAGCTCCTTCAGTCGAACGATCAGCTGATCATAGGCTTGAGCAGCCGAGGCGCTCTGCGCTTCAGTCAAGCCGGCGGGATTTTCCTGAAGTTCCGGCAGTTCCCAGATTTTTTGCTGCATGACCGCGCCGGATGTGCGCGAAATATAACGTAAGGTGTCCGACGGCCAGTCGAGGCCGCGCAACGCCTGTTCGGCCGCATCGATCAGATGTGGCACGACTTCATGGCTTTCGAGTACGGCGGCGGCCTCGCCGATCTGCCGCAACAGGAGGTGCAATTCGTGGACGCGCTCATCCAGCCAGATCAGTCGCGCCTTGTTGAGCCGCGGCGCCCGGTTGGGTTCGCCGAAGGGAAAGCGGGCAACGCTTTCGGTCGTAATCGAGAATTCTCTGTCTTTCAGCGGGAATTCCTGGTGGTAGGGGTCGAGCCCGAATGTCTCTGTCTGGCCGCCGGAATAGCGCAATGTGATCAAGCTTTCGCCGCCGAGATCGAGCTGCAGCCGAACCTCCTCGATCGGCCAGTCGCTCGGCACCTTCGCCGATGCCGCAAAACGGACCGTACCGTTTCGGTGCGGCCAGTCCTGATGATGAGCGATCGGCTCGCCGTCAAAGGTCCAGCCGTCGACCAGAGTGCTTTGCCTGTCGCGCCAGTGGGTGAGCTCGGCGGTACGGACCTTCAGACGGTCGAGGCGTTGGGCGATGGTGAGAGACATGGCAGGTCCTATCGGAAAACAAGCAAACTGACGGGCGGGGAGAAAATAGGCGCGCAATAGGCCGCAGGCACCGCCCCCTCTCCTCCAACCGGGGCGCATGTCATCCTTAGATTAAGTAACTTTGTTTTGCAGTCAAGCGCGCAGACGCCTCGTATCATCCGTGGGCGCTAATTTAGATAGGCGATCGCACCGGCCTGCGGTAGAATGGCGCCAAAGTCGCCAATTCCAGCCCGGTCATGGCGGTGGCAAATCGATGAGACAGAGATTAGCAGCAGTCCTAGCGGCCGACATGGCAGGCTATAGCCGACTGATGGAAGCGGACGAAGCAGGCACGCTCGCCCGCCTCAGAACGCACCGGATAGAGTTGATCGATCCTGCCATCGCCAAGAACGAGGGCCGCATCATCAAGACGACGGGCGACGGCATGCTGGTGGAATTCCAAAGCGTGACCGACGCTGTGAGATGCGCCTTGGAAATCCAGCAGCGCATGAAGCGGCGCAATTCCGACGTGCCGCAGGATCGACGGATCGAATTCCGGATCGGCATCAATGTCGGCGATATCATTTTCGACGACGATGACATTTTCGGCGATGGTGTGAATATTGCCGCGCGCGTCGAACAACTGGCCGATGTCGGAGGCATCTGCATCACAGCCGCAGTGGCGACGCAAATTGCCGACCGCCTCGAAGTGGCTATCGAGGACCTTGGCGAGAAGGCACTGAAGAATATCAGCCGTCCGGTTCACCTTTACCGGGTGGGGGTGGACGACACCGTCCTGGCGCCCACGGCGGATGCCGCGGACGGCAAGCGGTCCGCTTCCAAACCCACGATCGTCGTTCTGCCCTTCAATAACATGAGCGGCGATCCCGAGCAGGAGTTCTTTGCGGACGGCCTGACTGAGGATATCCTTACCGAACTGTCGCGCCGCCACGAACTCTTCGTCATCTCGCGCAACTCCAGCTTCGTCTACAAGAACCAACCCGTCAATGTGCGCGAGGTGGCCGACAAGCTCGGCGCGCAGTACCTGGTCGAAGGCAGCGTACGGAAAATCGGCGACAGGGTGCGTGTCACGGTCCAGTTGATCGATGCGGTCAACGATGCCCATGTCTGGGCGGACAAATACGACCGCAAACTCGATGACATTTTCGCCATCCAGGACGAGGTGACCGCCGCGATCGCTGCCACGCTTCCTGGGCGCGTCGAGGCGGCCCAGCGAGACCAACTCGCCCGCACGAAGCCGGCAAACATGGCCGCTTACGAATGCGCGCTCGCGGCCAAGGTGCTGCATCATCGAAGCAGCGCCGCGGACAATGCGCAAGCCCAGGCGCTGATCGACAGGGCCATCAAACTCGACCCTGGCTATGCGCATGCCCATGCCTGGCGGGCTTGTATCCTCGGGCAGGCGTGGGTGAACGACTGGTGCCGTGACAAGGATGCGACCTGGGCGCAAGTAAATTCCGAGCTGGAGCGGGCGCTTGCGCTCGACGACAACGACGCCGACGTGCATCGCATTCTCGCCGCGGTCAGTGTGAACAACAACCAGCTGACGACCGCACGCTATCATCAGGAGCGCGCCCTCTCGCTCAACCCCAATTACGACCTGGTGGTGGTTCAGCAGGGTGAGTTGCTGACCTGGCTCGGCCGCGCGGAAGAAGGCGTCGATTGGATCCGCAAAGCCATGCGGCTCAACCCGCATCATCCGACACGTTTTTGGAGTCACCTCGGAAAGGCCCATTTCACCGCTCGGCAATATGGCGAGGCGATCGAGGCCTTCATGCATCTTTCCGCCATGGACCACGTCCAGCACGCTTTCGTCGCTGCCTGCTATGGCTGGCTCGCCGACGATATAGCCGCATCCGCACATATGAAGCAGGTCAAGGTACTTGCGCCCGACTTCGGCATCGAGCCGTTTCTCGCCACGCTGCACTACACTCAAGAATCCGACATCGAGCATATCCGCGAGGGGCTTATCAAGGCGGGTGCCGGCGGGTTCGCCTCAGCGGCCAGCAATCTGGAAAGACGCAGGAACCTTGGCTGAATTTTACATCTCTCGACAATTGGCAGCGCCAGATCCTCGCAACATCGCGATAAGAAAGGCGCCGCTGATCTCAGATAGCATGCCTCTCTGGGTTACGTCCTCGCTTGCTACCGACGCTGTGGTTTCGAGATTCTGCCAAAGCGGGACGAGGACAGCTTACTTCCCGCGATCCATACTTCGCCGCGCCTGCATACCTCGGGCGAAAGAGGACTGACCGAAACGAAGGGGCTATCGCGGATCGGCAAACTATCGTGATATGTCGGCAATATGCCATGGGCACCCTTCAAAATTACCTGTTGAATTCAATGGCCCAATTCGTACCCTCCGCAAGGTGTGTCGGCGCATATCATAGGGAAGACGATCATGCGGTATCTTCGATCCGGGCCGCGGCGACGTCAGCCAGAGGAAACCGCCGTTGCGCGGGGTAAAACAATTGGTTTGCGCTCAGGGGAAATCGCCGACAGGAACATCCGTGTCATTCTGGAGGCGATCCGCCGGCATGGTCCGTTGACCCGCATGGAACTTGGCCAGCACTCCGGGCTTACCGGTCCAGGCATCACCAATATCCTGCGCCGCCTCACCGACGAAGGCCTTATAACGTCACACCGTCGCAATGGCGCAGGCAGCGGCGCAACCGCGACCGAGTTTGCCTTGAGGCCGGATGGCGCGTTCTCGATCGGTATCAAGGTTCGCCGAAGCCGAGGCGAAGCGGTGCTGATCGATCTCAGTGGTCAGGTCCATGATCGCGAATACTTCTCTCTCGAGGCGGCAACACGCGTGGCGTCGATCCTCTCGGTCACTCAGAACATGATCAGCCGGAATGCCGGAATGCCGATCATCGGCCTGGGAATCGGCGCGAACGACTGGAGCGCAGAAGAAAGCAATGAGCTCGGTGCCGCATCGACCCTTCCCGTCAGCCAGGTCGAGTCCGAGTGCACGGCAAGTCTGCTTGCCGAGCGAACCATCGGTGCGCCTGCTCCCGAAGGCGGATTGGCGATGATCATCATCGACGAGGATGTGCAGGCCGGCTTCCTCGTTCGCGGGATTCCCTATTCGGGCGTTCACGGACGTGCTGGCAGCATCGGCGAGATGCTGACCGGTCCTGACAACGTCCGGCTGAACACGGTGGTCGGTTTCGGTGCTTTGCGTGCGCTCGTCGGCGAGGACGAGTTCGAGCGCCTCATAACGGGCGAGGCACCATCTTCCCCGCAATTGACGCAGTGGATCCGTGATGCCGCAAGCCACCTGCTGGACCCGATCATCGCAATGGCCGGCTTCGTCGCGCCCGGCGTCATCATGATCGGCGGCGACCTGCCGCCAAGTGTCATCGAAGCACTGATCCACCAGCTTTCCGTCGAACGACGCGACACATCCAAGCGGCCCTTCCTGACGCCCTGGATTTCGCCGATGAAGCCGGCGAGCTTCAGCGGCGGCGGCGTGGCGCTGGGGGCAGCATTGCTGCCCTTCCTCAACACCTTGCTGCCGCCGGTCTCAAGCTGATGCCGCAACCTCGGCTCAGCCAAGCGCCTCATCTCTGTGGCTGGCATCAGAGGCAAGCGCCTTGTCAAGTACCTTCTGGATATTCGCCGCCCTGCGGAACGACGGTTCCTGCGTCTTGCCTGCCCTGACCGACTGCACGAAGCGCTGGTAATTGGTCTCGACCGGGTCGAAGGGAATATCGCGCCATGTCGCGGTATGAACATCTTCGCCGAGGCAGGCCCGAAGCGTCGACTTTCCGGTATCGTAGATCATCTCGATCGAACCCGTCTCGCCGTAGACCCTGAGACGCAACTGATCCATCTGGCCGGCGGCAGTTCGCGTCGCCTGGATGGTGCCGATAGCTCCGGTTGTGAAGTCGACATTCATCGTGAAGCTGTCATTGGCATCGAGATCATATTCGCCGATCCTGTGGCCTGGCGCCTTGTTGAAGGTTTTCAGCCGCGCGAAAACGTGGGCGACATCAAGCCCCGACCCATAGGACGCGAAGTCGACGATATGGATGCCGATATCGCCGAGCGCCCCGTTCGAGCCATGCTTCCTGCTGAGGCGCCACAGCCATTTGCTCTCGGTTTTCCAATCGCCCCAGTGGCGGCCGACGAGCCAGCTCTGCAGGTGCGATGCCTCGACATGTCTCACCTCGCCGATCTCGCCGGCAAGGACCATCTGCCGGCCTTTCTGCAGAGCCGGAGAATTGCGATAGGTAAAGTTGACCATGCCGACCTTGCCGGCTTTTTCGATGGCATCGGTCATTTCCATCGCCTTGACTGCATCGGTCGCAAGCGGCTTCTCGCAGAAGACATGCTTGCCCGCGGCAATTGCCTGAAGCGTCGTCGCGTGATGAACACGGTCAGGCGTGACATTGGCAACGGCGTCGAACTCGCCCCAGGCTAGCGCTTCCTCGAGCGAACTGAAGTGATTGGGAATGCCGTGCTCCGAGCAAAAGGCCGCCAGCCGCTCCGGCACCACGTCGACACCGCCGACGACGCTTACGCCGTCGATTGCCTTGAAATTTGCCGCATGCTGGTTGGCCATTCCGCCCGTGCCGAGAATGAGTAAGCGCATCTGATCCTCCATAGATGTCAGGTTCGGCTATCCTCGCGTAGCCGGGGCAAAACCTCTCCACGCCATCGCGGATGCCGGAGTGTTCTGATTTTTTATGATCTGGAAGTGCGGTTGCGGTCCGCTAACTTGTATTGATTGTCGCCGGCATCTCAATCCTCCCAATGCTGCGGCTTGACATCAAATCAAAGTAACTTAATCTAATTAATGCAGCATGGAAATGAGGAGAGGTCAACCGACCACCAGGCTGTATCTATTTAAAATGGGGAGGAGACCCATCATGAAGAGAGCGTTCGTCAGCGCGTTAGCGCTGAGTACAATGTTATTTTCAGTGCCTGCCGCATTTGCCCAGGAGCTTGCGACAAAGGACAGGATCGGCGCTGCAGATGCGCCAAAAACCCTCATCGTCCGGCTCACCAACGACAGTCCGAATAATGCCGACCCCAACATCGCAGAGGGTTACCAAAAGCTCTTTGTCGACTTCATCAAGAAGCATCCGGACTGGAAATTGCAGATGCAGTTCATGTCCTCCGACATCGGCACGGAACAGGCCAAGATGCTGGAGCAGGCCAAGGCCGGCAATGCGCCGGATTGCGCCGCCGTCGACTCCTTCGTGCTCTCGCAGTTCATGGTCAACAAGGTGCTGGCGGATTTCACGCCCTATTTCTCGAAGGAAGAAGTCGCCGATCTCTTCCCCTTCATCCGCAGCGGCATCACCGACAAGGATCAGACGATCCGCGCCTGGTGGTGGGATACGGATCTTCGCGTCCTCTACCGCAACAAGTCTGTCGTAGCCGATGCGCCGCAGACCTGGGATGACCTGAAGAAGGCCGCACTTGCCTCCACCAAAGAAGGCATGGAAGGCGTCCTCTTCAACGGCGGGCGCTGGGAAGGCACCACCTTCGACTGGCTGGCGAACTATTGGGCGCTCGGCGGCAAGCTGGTCGACGATTCGGGCAAGCCGGTCTTCGGCGAAGGCGAGAACAAGGAGAAATTCCTGAAGGCGCTGAACTACTTCAAGGATCTTGTCGATTCAGGCGCGGCCCCCAAGCGCGTCACCACCATCGCTAACTACGACGACATGAACGCGGCAGCAGCAGCGGCGACAACCGCGCTCTTCATCGGCGGCAACTGGCAATATGCGCAACTGAAGGCGACGCTCGACGAGAAGGAATTCGACAACTGGACCTTCTCACCGATCCCCGGCCCGACCGCCGATCAGCGTTCCACAGGCACCGGCGGATGGACGATCGCCTCCTTCAGCAAGGACAAAGACAAGGTGGAAATGTGCGCCAATCTTGCCCGCGAGGTCTATATGGGGCCGGCCAATGCGCTGCAGCAGCAACTGCCGACGCGCAAGTCGCTCTTCGACAAGTATGAGGTCTTCTCCACGGAAGCCAACAAGACTTTTGCCAATGCTCTAGTCAACGGTCAGGCCCGCCCCGGCGTGCCGATCTATCCCGAGATCTCCAACCAGATCCAGATCATGATGGGAGACGTGCTTTCGGGAACGAAGAAACCGGAGGAAGCCCTGGATGCCGCGTTCAGCGCAGCGATGGAGGCTTACAAGCGGCTCTGACCGCGGGCACTTCTGACGCCTCAGATAACGACGGCGCCTGACTTTGAGGCGCCGTCGACAGTGCCAAACCCGGACAGAGTAGCCAATGAGCCCGATTGCCATGGAGGCTGACCACCCGCCTCGAAGCAGAACGTTCATCCGCCGGTTCGCCGGTGCCCCCCTGCCCTGGATCATGCCCGTGATCATCGTCATCGGCATATTCTACCTCTATCCCGTCATCGACGTTTTCCGGCTCTCCTTCACCAATGCGACGCTCATCGGCGAAAACCAGGACTATACGCTGGGTTCGATCGGCAATGCCCTCAGTTCGCCGCAACTGCCCGACATTCTCTGGGCGACGCTGATCTTCGTCGGCGGCAGCGTCGTCGGCCAGCAGATCCTCGGTCTTGCGGTTGCTGTCACCGTCATCCGCGGCGAAAAGCGCGGCCTGTTCGGCACAACCATCCTGAGGACGACGGCGCTGGTCGCTTGGGTCGTCCCAGGCATTGCCGGCGGCATCATCTGGCAGATGCTGTTTTCCGAAGCGCCTTATGGGGCGCTGAACAGCATTTTGAGGCTGATGCACATGCCGACGGTTGCCTGGCTTTCGGATCCGGCGATGGCGCCCTGGTCGACGCTGATCTCGAACATCTGGCGCGGCACAGCCTTTTCGATGGTCGTGATGTATGCCGCGCTGAAATCGATCGACCCCTCGCTTTACGAAGCCGCCGAGGTCGACGGTGCCACGGCTTCGCAGCAGTTCTTCTTCGTGACACTTCCGCAGTTACGCGCCGCAATCCTCGTCAACATGATCCTGATCACCATCCAGACGGTCAACACTTTCGACGCGATCATCACGCTGACAGGCGGCGGACCGGGACGCGCGACCGAAGTAATCTCTCTCTACGTCTTCAACATCGTCTTTCGAAACTACGATCTCTCCGGCGGCAGCGTGCTTTCGGTGCTGATGCTGATCATCAGCCTTGGCTTGGCCTTCGTCTATGCGTCGTTCCTGCCGAAGGAGGAAGAGCAATGAGCGCACGCACCGGAACACGGCTCGGCGATGCCATGAGCTATCTCTTCATGCTGGTGATGTTCGTCTTCTTTGCAGGCCCCCTCACCTATCTCCTGTCGATGGCGCTGCGTGACAAGCGTGAGGTTTATCGCGGCGCGGCACGTTATATTCCCGACAATCCCACCATCCAGAATTTCATCACTGTTCTCAACAACAGCTATTTTCCAATCTATCTCTGGAACGGCCTGAAGCTTGCGGCCTTGAGCGGGTTCGGCGTGTTGATAGTCGCCTTGCCTGCCGCTTACGCTTTCTCGCGCTTCCAGTTCCGTGGCAAAGGCCTCTCGATGATGGGGCTCCTGCTATTCCAGATGATCTCGCCGCTCGTCATCATGGTGCCGCTCTATCGCTATATGAACCGTCTCGGCCTCCTCGACACGCATTTTGCCGTCGTCATGGTCTATATCGCGCTCGGTGTCCCCCTTGCGACCTGGCTTTTGAAAGGCACCGTCGACGGCATTCCGCGCAGCCTGGACGAAGCCGCGATGATCGACGGATGCAACCGCTTCTCGGTCTTCTGGCGCATCATACTGCCCCTGTCGGCGCCGGGCATTGCCTCGGTCTTCATCATCACTGTCATTGCCGGTTGGTCGCAATTCCTGGTGCCCTTCCTGCTGCTCACCAAAAATGACCTGATGCCGATCGGCGTCGGAATCTTTAACTTCCGTGGCATGCAGACCGACTCGTCGATCCAACTGCTTGCGGCCGCCTGCCTGATCTCCGTTGTTCCGGCGATCGTGGCCTTCCTGTCGCTTCAGAGGCTGATCCTCGGCGCCATGACCAGCGGCGCGGTTAAGGGGTAGAGCCGGTTTGCCCCAGTGGTTGATAGAGGATCCTAACCCATGAACCAGATGACCGGCGCCAGACCGTCCCCCGATCTGACGGGGGCCAATGTGGAGGATGCGGGCGAGCACAACAGAGCCGTGGTGATACGCTGCATCCATAGGCAGGCGCCAATTTCGCGCGCCGAGATCGCCAGGCAGACCGGCTTCACAAAACCGGCAATCGCGCGGATCGTCGACCGCCTGCTCGACGAGGGCCTGATCATCGAGGCCCGCCGGCGGCACGGGC
Source organism: Rhizobium sp. BK650 (assembly GCF_014195325.1). Lineage (GTDB taxonomy): Bacteria > Pseudomonadota > Alphaproteobacteria > Rhizobiales > Rhizobiaceae > Rhizobium. The sequence goes on from NZ_JACIBK010000009.1 coordinate 126,184, forward strand.
TGAGGGGGCAGCCGGCAATCGAGCTCGAGATAAATCCCGATGCGTTTTTCGCAATCGGCATCGACATGGATCGCGACCACCTTACGATCCTGGCCGTCGATGCCGTCGGCAATGTGCGCGCACGCGTCCACCACGAGAAACGCTATGTGCGTCCAGCCGAGTTCATGCAGCTGACGGCCGATGCCATATCGCATTTCCACCGGAGCCGCCTGGTCGACGACGCGCATCTGGCCGGGATCGGCCTTGCGATGCCGGATTGGCTTGGAGAGATCCCTTTCCTCGGCATGCCGGACGACTATTCCGAATGGACGATGTTCGACGTACGCGCTGCCCTCGAAAACCTGACGCAGCATCCGGTCTTCATCGAAAATGAGACCAACGCCGCAGCGCTTGCCGAGCTTGACTATGGCCTCGGGGCGGAAAGCCGCAGCTTCTTTTACATCGCAATCAATGCCTGCCTGGGCGGCGGCCTCGTGCTCGATGGCAATGGCCATCGCGGCGCCATGGCGCTTAGCGGCGAAATCGGCTGGCTGCCGATCGCCAACCACCGGGACAAGACCGCTCAGAAGGTCGATCTTCTCGGTGAGGTGGTAACGCTTTTCTTCCTCTATAAATTTCTTGCGGAACACGGCATCCGCGCAAGCGTGCCCCAGGACCTTCTTTCACTCGACGGGCACGGCAGAGCGCTCGTTTCAAAGTGGCTGAAGGAAATGAGCGGGCATTTAGCTGTTGCGGTCAAGCATATCGGCATGATCGTCGATCCTGACGCGATCATCATCGGAGGCCGACTGCCGATCCGCATGATCGACGAGTTGCTCCGCTACGTTCACGAACATCTGACGGCCGGAGACGCTACTCTGCCCACGCTGCATCGCGCCTCGATCGGCGAGGATGCCTCGGCGCTCGGCGCGGCAGCGATGCCGATGGCGGCCGCCTTGATGCTCGCTTCAGCCAACGCCGTTCAACGCACCCGTTCGCCCCTCAAATTCATGGATCGCCTGAACAATTAATAAAGCCGGCAAGGCCGCTGGGAGGATCTTGATGAGGATTGGTTTTTATACATCGACGTTCAACGACCGACCGCTCGAGGAAGTGGTGGGTTTTGCGGCGTCGGCCGGCTTCGATGCGATCGAAATCGATGTCAGCGGCCATATCAAGGCCCCGGAGGGAGTGCGCGCTGCCGTAGCACTTGCCCGCGAGCGTAACCTCTTCGTCTCCTCGATCACCTATTTCGGCAATCAACTCGACGCCGACCGAGGCAAACGTGGCGAGCTGCGCGCCCGCACAGAGGAATTTGCCCAGGCGATCGGCGAAGCGGGCGTGCCGATCTTCGTGATCTTTCCCGGACGCGACGACAATGCCGATGACGAAGCCAATTACGATGATTTTGCCGATTTTGCCAACCGGCTGATTGGCAAGACGACCGCAAGCGGCCTGGTCTTTGCGATCGAAAACTGGCCAGGGCCAAAGGATAATTTCCTCGGGACCACGCCGAAGGGGTGGCAGGAGCTCTTCAAGCGCATACCCGATCGGCGCTTCGGTCTTGAATTCGACCCGTCGCACCTCATCCGCATCGGCGTCGACCCCTACGCCGCGATGGATGCGGTCAAGGATCGTATTGCCATTCTCCATGCCAAGGATACTGCAATCGATGCGGCCGTCCAGCAGGCGGTCGGTTTTCACGGCAAGGGCTGGTGGCAATACAAGCTGCCCGGCCAGGGCCTTCTCGATTGGCCGCGCTTCCTGCGCCAGGCTCGCACCAACGGCTTCGACGGCACCCTTTCGATCGAGCACGAGGATGCTGCCTACGGCTGGCCGGGCAAAGATCTCGACGCGCGAAAAGAGGGCGAACGCGTCGGTCTTGCCTACCTCAGAAATGTCTTGAACACGCTTTGACGGCGACCGGGGAGGACGAAAATGGCCCATGTTAGAGTGAACAATGCGCGCAAGGATTATGGCGCGTTCAAAGCCATCAAGGGGGTGTCGGTCGATATCCGCGATGGCGAGTTCGTCGTCCTCGTCGGGCCCTCCGGTTGCGGCAAATCCACCCTTCTCAGGATGATCGCCGGTCTGGAGGGCATCAGCTCGGGCGAAATCCAGATCGGCAAGCATATCGTCAACGAGCTGGCGCCGAAGGATCGTGACATCGCGATGGTATTCCAGAACTACGCCCTCTATCCGCATATGACTGTCGCCAAGAATATGGGCTTCTCGTTGCGGCTGAAGCGCATGCCGAAGACGGAAATCGACCAGCGGGTCGGCAATGCTGCAAAGATCCTCGGCCTGGAGGCACTTCTCGAGCGTTTTCCAAAGCAATTGTCGGGTGGCCAGCGGCAGCGTGTCGCCATGGGTCGCGCGATCGTTCGCGATCCCGCCGTCTTCCTGTTCGACGAACCTCTGTCGAACCTCGATGCCAAGCTTCGCGTCCAGATGCGCACGGAGATCAAGGAATTGCATCAGCGGCTGAAGACCACGACCATCTATGTCACGCACGATCAGATCGAAGCGATGACGATGGCAGACAAGATCGTGGTGATGAAGGACGGCCTGATCGAACAGTCAGGCTCGCCGCTCGAACTCTACGACCGCCCGAACAACCTGTTCGTCGCCGGCTTCATCGGCTCACCTGCCATGAACTTTATCAAGGGCACGATGACGAATGAAGGCTTCCAGACGGAAGACGGGCTTATGCTGCCGAGCGAGCGGCGCCCGGCTGATGCCGTCACCTACGGCATTCGCCCCGAGCACCTCACACTCGATAAAAATGGCATTGAGGTGACGACCGCCGTTGTCGAGCCGACAGGATCTGAAACATTGGTGGTTGCCCGTCTGGGCACCCAGACGATCAGCTGCGTCTTCCGAGAGCGGATCAGAGCCGTTCCCGGCGATGTGCTGCGGATCGCTCCGCTCCAGGACGCCGTCCACCTGTTCGACGAAGATGAGCAGCGCATCACCGCTGGTGAACCGGTGCTGAACTAGTTGCGTCGACAGGGCGGCTGTGCGTCGGCTGCTCACGCCGACGCGACCAAAAGGCCATGAGATCATGAAAGATGCGAACGACCTTTTGACGCCCTAAAGCTTATATTAGCATTCAGCCTTTATGGAAGGTGATCGTGCTCTAGGAGCAACGACGAAAGCCCCGTCGGCCAAGGTGCCGGCAGCATCGTTTTCGGGGGCAGGCGGCCTGTTCGTATCGATGACAGTTCGAGGACCATGTCTACTGAAACAGCACTCTCGGTCGGCCTGCTGGAGCGCCTTGTGCAGCCGCGAACGCGGTCCCACCGGATCGTCGAGTGGGTCGTTCTGGCTGTCTGGTTCGTCGCGGTCGGCCTTCAGGTATTCCACCATGTGATGTTTCGCGATGAGGTCCGTGCCCTGACACTGGCTCTTTCCGGCGACAGCATATGGGCTATGCTCCGAACAATCCATGGTGAGGGTCATCCGGCGGTCTGGTATCTGCTTCTGCGTGTTGCACATCTGATATTCGGAAGCGTAGAGGTTCTCCCCGGCCTTGCCTTGCTGGTCGCCACTGCCGCAGTGATCTTACTTCTCTTCCGCTCACCATTCCCCCTCATTCTGGTCATCTTGATCATAGGTAGCGACGCTTTGGCCTATGAATATTCCGTCATGGCCAGGAACTACGGCATATCCGCGCTGCTGCTCTTCGTCATTGCCGCAAATTACCAGGCCTGGCGGACGAGAGGATATCTAATCGGCGGGCTGCTCTTTCTTCTCGCCAACACCAATGTCATTGCCGCCATCATGACCGGCGGCTTCCTGCTCTTCTGGTTCCTCGACCTCCTCGAAGACCGCGCCATGCGCTCATTTCGGTCATTGACCAACTTCTTCGTCAATGCGGTGATCGCGACGGCCGGATTGGTGGTTTGCGGCATCACCATCCTGCCGACGTTCAACGACGCCGCGGTCGCCGATCTTTCGATGACTTCACCAGTCGAACTGGCCCTGAATGCGCTCGTAAACCCGGCGAGCACAACGCCTGGCGCCCTTTTTCCGACCGTGCCCATCCCGATCGGATCACTAGTGCTCTTCGGTTCCACGCTCGGCCTTCTGGCGAGACCGGCCGCTTTCGTCGGGGCCGTCGTCGCGCTTGTCGTTTTTTCGCTCTTTTCCAATCTGGCATCGGCCGGCGATGAAAGGCATGCGCTGGTTTGGTTCTGCTTCTGCCTGTCGCTTTACTGGATCAGTTGGGATCGGATCGCAGACTGCTTTGCAGGAGAAAAGGCAATGCGTTCAAGTGCGTTGGTTCGCTTCGGCTGTGGGCTGTTGGGGATAATGGTGGGGCTGCAGGCACTGCTAGGGTTCACCAGGGGGGCTCATGCAATTGGCGTCGGCAGGGTCGAGAGCCGCAGTGCGGACCTTGCTCGTCTCATCCGCTCCTCGCCGGAACTCGCTAAGGCAACCATCGTCGCCGAGCCGGAATATCTCGCCGAAGCCCTGTCTTACTACATCGACAATCCGATATACCTGATCCGCGAGCACAAATTCGGAACGTACGTCCGCTTTACCAAGAAGGGTAAGCTCGACACTGATCTTGGAGAGACGCTGACAATCAGCCAGGACCTGCGCACGCAGACTGCCCTTCCAGTGGTAATCCTGATGCAACATAAGCTGAAAAAAATCGTTCCGGGCGAGATCTACCGCGAGGGTTACAACTGGACCTTCCATGCCTCCCGCCAGCAGATAGACGATTTTCTATCGGCAACGACGCTGCTCGCAGAATTCGGCCCTGCGAATTATTTCGAAACCTATGATGTGTATCTGTTGAAGTGATCGGAATTAGGCCGTCTGATGATGAAGGAGGCGTCCCACATGAACACAGGCGTGGGTGAGCACAGGGCGACCACATCAGGTCGAGCGGCTTTGCGCGACTATATTGCCATTGCGCGGCTCGATCACAGCACGAAGCATGTCTTCATCGTTCCCGGTATCGTCCTCGCCTACCTTCTCCGCGGCGTCAGAAACGACGACCTAGCGTCCTCGATCCTGCTCGGACTTGTGACTGTGATCTGCATCGCATCCGCGAATTACTGCATTAATGAGTGGTTTGACCGCGAGTTTGACCGACATCATCCTACGAAATCCCATCGGTCGGCTGTACAAAGCGCGATGAACGGCAGGCTGGTTCAGCTCGAATGGACCCTGCTGCTCACCGTCGGCCTCGGCTGCGCCATTCTGGCGAGCAAGCTACTGTTCTTCGCCGCGTGCTTATTTACGATTCAGGGAATTCTCTACAATCTCGATCCGATCAGAAGCAAGGACAAGGCCTATCTCGACGTCATATCAGAATCGATCAACAATCCGATCCGCCTGGTGATCGGCTGGTCAATGATCGACGCAACGAGCCTCCCGCCGGGCTCGATTATCCTGGCATATTGGTTCGGCGGCGCGTTCCTGATGGCAGCCAAGCGGTTGTCGGAATATGAAGAGATCGTCGCGTCACATGGAAAGGAGCTGCTGTCGCGCTACCGGGCAAGTTTCGCTCAGTATACACAGGTCTCGCTGACCGCCTCCTGCATCGCCTATTCGTTGTTTTCGATTGGCTTTTTATGTGTCTTCCTGGTCAAGTATCGCATCGAGTACATACTCGTCCTGCCCTTCGTGGTGGCCTTGTTCACGGTCTATTTCGTGATGGCGACGAAACCGGGCTCTACAGCGCAGAAGCCGGAAAAGCTGTTCCGCGAGCCTGGCCTGATCGTGATTGTCGCGGCCCTGGTTGTGGCCTTCATCTTCACGACCCTTGTCGATATCCCGCTTCTGGTGACGCTGACCGAGCAGCACTACATTACTATTCGATGACCGTGGGGAATGTCGACTGGGGCAGTATCCGCTTAGTCGTCTTCGACGTCGACGGCACGCTCTACAACCAAAGCAGGCTACGCCGTCGGATGGCCTGCGAAATGGTGGCCAATGTGCTGATGAGCGCCAGCCTGACCAATCTGCGTGTGCTGCGCGCATACCGCTTCCTGCGGGAAACCATCGGCAACGAAGAAATCGACGACTTTCAGACGAGCCTCATGGCGCGAACTGTCGAGCAAACCGGCCAGCCGGCCGAAAGAATAGAGGCAATCGTCAGCGAGTGGATCGAGCGTCGCCCGCTCGCCCATATAGCATCCTGCCGGTATGATGGAGTGACGGAGCTTTTTGCGGAGCTTAGGCGCCAGAACAAGGCGATCGGAATCTATTCTGATTATCCGGCCGGTGAGAAGTTGCAGAAGATGACATTGTCGGCTGACCACATATTGGCCTCAGGCGATTCCGATGTCGGCATTCTAAAGCCGAATCCGCGCGGCCTGCGGATGCTGATGCAACGCGCTGGCGTAGGCCCGGCGCAAACAGTTCTAATTGGGGACAGGCCGGAGCGGGATGGTCTTGCGGCGCGCCGCGTCGGCGTCCTACCACTCATTCGCTCCGAGAGGCCGCGGGAGGGCTGGCTGACTTTTTCGACTTATTCAGACCCGGTATTCGAAGCGTTGCGAGCGGGCAGAGCGTCCGGATGATCCTGTCCAAGCATCCGCTATGCGTTTACCGGAGGCCTGGCTGCGTTGGTCGCGCAAGCTGCCGTCGTGGAGGCACGCATGAAGGGTGCGACCGCAGCGCTGGCGACCAGCTGCGAGTGATTTCCGACATATTCGGGTTTAGCTCGCGTCGGACATATCAAGTTGGCGAGTGCTCTGCCAGCCATTTATAGAAGCTTGCCGACGTCGCGGTGGGAAGGACCAAGTTCCCTTTGCACACAAGAACCGGGTGGAATCGCTTCCGCCTGGTTCTTGTGTGTTGTTGCGACGAATCCGCTGGCCGGCACATTGCCGCTCATCGCTGCCGCTTGGCCGAAGAGAGCGATCAAGTCGCCTTGCTGTGCGCCCGGCCGAATGAGCCGAAATAAGCGTCAAAGGCCGCCGCGACGGCACGGACCATGAAGCGGCGCGCTTTCGAGACGGTCACGCAGCCATTGTCTATCGTCACCACGCCATCCGACACGAGACTGTCCAGCCGGTCGTTTCGCTCGACCAGGAAGCCGATATCGTAGCCGACCTCTGCGCCGAGCTTTGCGAGATCGACCTTGAAGTCGCACATCAGACGCTCGATCACTTTGGCGCGAAACCTATCCTCCCAGGTCAGAGCATATCCCTTGGCCGTTGCCAGGATGCCCGAAGTGACCCGCTCGGCATAGCGACCAAGCGCCACGTGGTTCTGGAAGTAGCCGCCAGGCAGGCGGCCGATCGCCGAAGCACCGAGGCCGACCAAGGTTTCGCATTCGTCCGTTGTATAACCCTGGAAGTTCCGCCGCATGCTTCCCGAAAGGGCGGCGACGGCGAGCTGATCGTCGGGCAATGCGAAATGGTCGAGGCCGACGCGAATATATCCGGCGCGCTCCAACTCCTCGGCAATTGCCTCGGCCTGCTCGTTGCGTTGAGAAGCATCGGGCAGCGCCGCTTCGTCGATCAGCCTCTGATGCTTCTTGAAGGCCGGCACATGCGCATATCCAAAAACGGCGAAACGCTCCGGCCGCAGCTCGGCAGCCGTCCTGACTGTTTCGATACACGACTGGGTGGTCTGATGCGGAAGCCCGTAGATCAGGTCGAAGTTGATGCTCGTCACACCATAGCCTCTAAGCCCTGTCACGGCTGACTGCGTCTGCTCGACGCTCTGTCTCCGGTTGATCGCTTTTTGGACGACCGGGTCGAAGCTCTGAACCCCAAGACTTGCGCGGTCGACGCCGTTCTCGCAAAGAGCGGAGATCATCCCGTTCGACAGCGTCCGGGGATCGATCTCCACGGCGACGCTGCAGTCACTCGTAAACTGAAACGCGCTTTTTAGCTTGTTCATCAGGCTTGTAAATTCGTCCGGCTTCATGATGGTCGGCGTGCCGCCGCCGAAATGAACATTCTTGACTGAAACATCGTTACCAGCCGCCTGCGTTACGAGTTCGATCTCCTGGCTCAGGATGTCGAGATATTGCAGGACAGGCGCATCGTGGCGCGTGATGGTCGTGTGACAGCCGCAATACCAGCACATGGAGCGACAAAAGGGAATGTGAAGATAAACGGAGACAGGTCCGGAGGACCCGATCTCAGAAAGACCATGCACATATTGTTCCGGCCCGACAGCCGGCGAAAACGCGGGAGCGGTCGGATAGCTGGTGTAACGTGGCAGGCGGGCCTCGCCGTATTTGGCGACCAGGGCATTGGACATTTCGCCTTCCTTCATAAAAATATTATGATGTGCATATGCTGGCGACAGGGCCGCTTCCTTGTCCTGGATCAATAACAACGCACATGTCGCCAATCGGCCGGCTGCGTGCTCGCTGTCAAAGCAGGCCGGCCGACGCGGCACGTCAGCGCCTTGAGGATATTGCCGGCGTAAGACGGGCCGCTATCGACCTCGTCCACGAGCCGTGCTGACGAGCGAAGACATGGACGATGAGAAGCCTGCCTGGAGCTAAGTCAGACGACAATCCCGTCATCGATGCTGCCGTCCTCGCCGCGCTTAGGCGTTACCCGATCTTCTCATGGATTACCTGCGCGCAGGTATTGTCGGCTCGAGAGTGGAGATCGGTACCGATGAAGACGCCGGCACGCGGCATCTTTCCGTCGCATGGGCAATCGGGCCTGGATTCGATCGTGAGTGAGGACGGCTGCGTGCTCAGGGAGGCAACGCGGTTTTCCGGCACGACGTCGGTCGGCAAGCGCCCAACACAGTCGAAGATGATCCACCCGATCCTGAACCGATTTGCACCGACCTCTGACAATGGCCGATTGATCCTCCCCAATCGTTGCGAAGCGAACTTTCGCATCATGGTCGTCGACAGGCCTGTTTTCGGAACGTTTGCGACCGGTGCGCGTTGATCATTCTTAGCCCAAGCTCGGCCTGGGCAAGATGAGGGAGGCTATCATGAAAATTAGCAATTACATGACCACAAATGTCCAGATCACTGATCCGGAGCAGACATTGCAGGACGCCGCTTTAATGATGGGACGTCTCGATACCGGGGTTCTCCCGGTGGGGGAGAATGACCGGTTGGTCGGCATGATCACCGATCGGGATATCGCCATCCGCGGGGTGGCAGAGGGAAAAGGCCCGAAGACGAAGGTACGGGACGTGATGAGTACCGATGTCAAGTACTGCTTCGAGGACGAAGACGCGGAAGACGTCCTTCACAATATGGGCGATCTCCGAGTCCGGCGCCTGCCCGTGCTGAACCGAAAAAAGCGGCTCGTTGGCATCATTTCGCTTGGCGATCTCGCCATGAAGGGCAGTGCCAAGGAAACAGGCAAGGCGCTGGGGGGCATCTCGCAACGCGGCGGTGCCCATTCGCAGACAGCTCACTGACGATCATCGCAGCTCCGCAGCAGAACTGCCGGCTATTGACCGCCATCCGCTCATTAAGTCAGTCGCGCCATAATCCTGGCGCGAGTGATGCGAGGGTGCACGCGACCATTTTCTGTCGGTGTCGGTTAGTCATATGCGGTCGTCACATGGTCGAAGGGCTCTCGCCAAATCGCCGGCATAAACGCATCTGACGATGGCTGGCTCGATATCTCTGAGGAGCGTGGCAGGATAGACCGCATTTCGGATATGATGCCGTTGCCATCGAGCTCCTGCTTGTTGTCCTTGCGGAATCTCAGCTCGACCGGAGCGGTACTTGAACCGATAGAGATCAAATCAAGGACCAGATTTGATGAACTTGCCGACATTCGTCATCGCCGTCTTCTCACTGCTGATCCTCCCAGGCCCTACCAATGCGGTTCTCGCCTTGTTGTCGACGGGACTGACGGTCTGGCGGTCGCTGTCGCTCATCGCCGCGGTGGTGCTCACCTATCTCGTAATCATCGTTCCTGTGTCCAGCATCGCAGGTCCGCTCCTGAACAGCCATCCGGACCTCGCCAGCCTCGTCAAGCTCATTTCGGCGACCTGGGTTCTCTATCTTGCGCTCAAGCTTTGGGTTCCGACGCCGGCGGCCGGCCATAATAGGCTCGGCATCCGTCACTGGTCATCACCACGCTGCTTAATCCCAAAGCCCTTATCATTGGCTTGACCCTGGTACCCGCTGTCGAAGTAGGGATACCCATAGCGACGGTGGTATTCGTCTGTTGCGTGACGGTGGCGTCGGCGATCTGGCTTGGTCTCGGTGGTCTGCTCATCGGACGCCATGAGCAAATGCCGCCTCTTGCGCGCTATTGCGGTTGCGCGGTGCTCGTCGCTTTCTCCATAACCCTTGCCATCGGCGCTCTTTCGAGTTGAAAGACGCCCAGGACCTGCACAACAGTGGATCGGATGATTTGCCGTCGATGGCGGGCCTCTGGTGCTCGCCGGTCTTCGAACCGGAAGATCCGCCCCGCATGAGAAGCCGACCTGACTGCAGTCATAGGCCTCGGCCAACGTGCAGAGCATGCATGCTTCACGCCGCAGCCACGACGCCGAGCTGCCGGGCCAATCTGAAAAACCACTATCTCGTCAGTGGAGTGGCATTGACCGCGACACGTTGTGCGATCATTATTCAGGCGAGTCTAAATTAAAGGGATATTCGATCCACATCACGATCAATCGGGCGAAAATGGACTAGCAGGAGTCTTCAAAAGGACTTTATGGAAGGAGAGGAAACGATGCCGGAAGGCGATGCGACACAGCGTGCTCCTGTTGAAGCCTATCTCCCTGCCAATACCGACGAGCTTGTATCTCTTTATGACGAGAGCTTTCATCTCACCGAATGTTCGGCAAGACATCGGCACACCTATGCCGTAGATTCTCTGGTCGATGCCACTTTATGGCATGTCTATCCGGAGCTTCTCGCTCCTTCGACCAAATCTGCGGTTGATTTCGTCCTTTCGAGCGGATTGCCGCGAAACGTCGAGGTCGCAAACGCGAAGACGGGAGATCGGCGCACACTCACAGTCTTTCGCAGCCCCCATGGATTGGGCGTTGTCGAGGCGGACGATATGTCGAGCTTGCGGGGCACTTATAGCCAGGGTGAAAATGACCGTGCGCTTCTTTTCCATCAGGCTACCCACGATGTTTTGACCGGACTGCCAAACCGACGGCAATTCAGCGATCAATTGCGCAGTGCTCTGCCTGTATCAAAGGGGGCAAGATTTGCTCTCATGCAGATCGACCTCGATGATTTTAAACCGGTGAATGACACATTGGGCCACGGCGCAGGCGACACTGTTCTGAAGATGGCTGCCGAACGCATACGTAGCGTGCTTGGGGAGCACGAAATTGCGTATCGGTTGGCCGGTGATGAGTTCGCAGTCATACAGCAAAGAGCAAGCCAGCCTCGGGAGGCCGAGCGCCTTGCAGAAGCGCTCGTCGGCGCTTTCAAGGAGCCGTTCACGGTCGAGGGTATCAATGTCTTTGTCGGCGCAAGCGTTGGAGTTGCCATTGCTCCAGCAGATGGAAACGAATTCGAACAGCTCATGAAAGCGGCAGACATTGCGCTCTATGCCGCCAAAAAGGACGGCAGGCGCAGGGCAAGGAAGTTTAGCCGCTCCATGCTCATGGTTCTGGAACAGCGGGAGACACTGCGTCGCAGTTTGCGCACAGCGCTCAAGGAGGGCCAGTTCTTCATCGAGTATCAGCCACTCGTACAACCTCCTTTTTCGATCGTCGGCTTTGAAGCCCTGTTACGATGGCGTCATCCCGTTGTCGGCATCATCCCGCCCAGTATCTTTATTCCCATGGCCGAGACGGACGGCTTGATGAGGGAAATCGGCCAATGGGCCCTTGAACAGGCCTGCCGTGAAGCAATGTCATGGCCCGAGCATTTTACAGTTGCTGTCAATCTCTCACCGGCGGAGTTTCTACATGAAGGACTGACCGATCGCATTGCTCAAACCTTGGACCTTGTTGGCATCCGTGCCGACCGGCTTGAACTCGAGATCACCGAGTCTGTGCTGTTGGAGCGTACAATCAACAATCTCGATACCCTTAATACGTTAAAAATGCTCGGAGTTCAGATTTCGCTCGACGACTTCGGAACCTACTATTCATCGCTCAGCTACCTGAAAAATTTCCCCTTTGATACGATCAAGATCGACCAGTATTTCATCAAAGATCTTGAGATCGACGAGAAGAGTCAGACAATCGTCCGTTTCATTGTTGCACTCGCGCATGGGCTCGGCATGAGCGTCACTGCCGAGGGTGTGGAAACGGCAGAACAAGCTACCTTGCTCAAGAAAACGAAATGCGACCGGCTGCAAGGATATTTCCTCGGCAAGCCGATCCCCACCGAAGAGATCGGTACGTTCCTTGGCAAGCTCAGGCCGCCCGTCTCCCTTGAAAACTTCTTGATTTCCGCACCAACCCAATCTCTCAATCCTCGGCGAATGTGAGCATCGGGCTTTTGAACTCCCTCGAAAGATATGGGAAGGAGGAAACGGCATGCATGCAAGTAGCGACAAGCCAGCGGACGTGGCGTTCCAGCCACTCCTCCAGTTCGAGATGGAGATGGCGGCCTTTCTTTCCGACTGGCAGCATTGCGATCAATTGTCGACCTTCATGGCACGGATGATCAGCCACAATCGCACCGACCCTGTTCGGCATTCAAATTTCTTCTCGTTTGCGCTCAATGAACTGCTGGAAGTATCATTCCGCGACGGTTCCCCGCAGGGCTCGATAGACTGCACAGTCTATCGACGCGACGCGACAGAACGTGTGAAGCTCAGTTTTACGTGCCCTGCTGGGCAGCAAGAATCCTACCGCGAGGCAGTGTCGAGAACTCATGAGAAAGATGCAACCAAGCGTTATCACAGTGCCATTTCAATGGGTCAGACGCCTAACAGGGAGACCATTCTCCTTGATCTGGCAATCAACTTCGATGCTCGCCTGCATCTGGAAGAACCCGCTCCGGCATCCATAACGTTGGTCGTCGACCTGCCTGTTGAGGGAAGCATACGTTGAGCGAAACACCCTTCCATGCGGAATTCGACTCCAGCAGCCAGGAATTCTTGTTAGCCGGCGTGATCCGGCCCTGTTCCATCAATGAGATCGCGGCCAGCATTTTCATGCTCAAGGAGGCTATCGACGACGTTCGAGGGGTTCTTTACATCAATGTGAAACGCCTCGTTCAGATGAATAACACCGCATTCCAGGCCATTGCCCGCGTTGTGCTGGACACCTGCCGAACAAGATCCGATCTTCGTTTCGTGGTGGTGACTTCGAGCGTTGTCGGCTGGACCGAACGCATGTTCAAGCATCTGAGCAGCATTGAGCCGCGGATAACGGTGGAGGTCTATGATTCCGGATTTTACCCCGGCCAGAGCTTCGTCGAGGATGAGAGCTTCATTCCGATATTGCGCACGCAAACGAAGATGACCTGGCGCCACGAGCGCACGATCCTTCCCCGTCACGGCATGCGGCCGGGGATCGTGATGGCCGATATCTGCTGTGGCATCGGCGATTTTGCTGCGCTTGTCAAAAAAGAGTTCCGCCCAGCGCGGATCGTGGCGCTCGATCATTCCAAGGCGAGTCTTGCCTATGCACGCAAGATGGCCGCAAGCTTTGACGTTACCGATATCGAATATACTTACGGCGATGCCTCCGAAATGCTGCTCGAAGACAACCAGTTCGACCTGGTGACTTGCCGCCATTCGCTGCAGATATTCAACCGCCCGGATATGCTTCTGAAAGAACTCTTCCGCATCTGCAAGCCGGGAGGTCGGGTTTACATAACCAACGAGAAAAATTCGCATTGCCTGGGAGAGCCGCACTCGCAAAGCATCCAGTGGACGTATAACGAAGTGGCAAAACTCTTCAGGCACTTCGAAATGGACGTGGAACTCGGCCCGAAGAGTCGCCGGTATCTCGCCGAGACCGGCTTTGACGATATCCTCATCGAATCCTTCATGGTCACCAATCTCGATGGAGACCCGCAGGATTTTGCCGACGTCATCACAGCCTGGGAAAACGTCTATGCCGGAGAAATGGCAGTCAAGCGGGGAGATTCGTCTGAATTTATAGCACGTTTCCGCCAGGGGTTCAGAGACCACATTTTCGCAGCCCTTCATCCGAAGGGCTATGCCGGCTGGCCAATCTGGGCGGCGTCCGGACGCAAACCGTCATGACTGCAGCCGCTCGACAGATCTCACGTTTTGGCTTGAACTCGTTTCGTGCAAAGTTCGTGCTCGTCGTCGGCAGCGCCGTGCTCTTCGACCTCATGGTGACCGGCGGCCTGGCGCTTTGGAACGTGCAAAGGCTTTCTCGCGATGCCACTACCGAAGTCGGCCAAGGCCTGGAGCAGGCCAATCAAGGCTATATCCGCTCCTATGCGGAAATAACCGCCGAGCGTGTCAATCTGCTCCTCAACCAGGTCCATTCCGACGTCAGCACATTGGCAGGCGTGCTTCAAGAGCAGATCGATCGCCCCTTGAGAGAAGCCCAGATCGGCCGGGCAATGGCTTCCGGTTCTCCGGAAACCACCAAAGTCGTTTACGATGCCACGGGAGGATGGGCTCAAAATCTGCCCGGCTCGCCATCCGTCGTCAGCGTCTGGGGTTATCTCCTCGGACCTGATCACCTTCCGTTGCCAGAGGTCCAAAGTGACATCGAAAACAGCGCGGTCCTCGACCTTGTAGCGCCAAGTCTCGTGTCGGACGGCCTGTCGAAGCTTCAGATGTACTATATCGGCCCGAAGGAGCGTCCGATCTTCCGGACAACGCCCTATACGGCCCAGGCGCAAACTTTCGACAGGCTCTATCCGGGCCACAACACCGCGGAATTCTGGCCTTTTTTCTTTCCCGGGCTTTACGAATCTTGGGAGCAATGGGGCAAGGACAGAGGACAGCGCCCGGTCAATAGCGACATCACTCAGACAGCACCCTATACGGATGCAATCACCGGCAAACTCATCGTCAGCTTCTTCCAGCCGCTCTGGTCTCCTGACCGTACAAAAGTTGCTGGCGCCGCGGGAACGGATATCACGCTCGACCAGTTGGCCAGAATTGTTGAAAACGTCAAAGTTGCCGATAACGGCTTTGGGTTCCTGGCCATGTCGGACGGCAATGTAGTTGCCATCAATCCGACCGGCGAGAAAATCATCGGATTGCAGGCATCGAATAATCAGGGCGGCGAAGGTGTCACGGGTCTGAACCGCTCATTGAAAAGGAGTATGCAGCCGGAGGTGGCTCAGCTGCCGCTCGGGGAGGATGGACTGTTACGCCATATCCGCCTTGATGAAAATGGCGAGAAGGTTCCCTACCTTGTCGTCTTGAAACAGCTGCAGCCGACGAATCTGTGGATTTCCGGTCCTGTCAGACGCGAAGCCATGCTGCTCGGCATCGTCGTGCCGGAGCGGGAAATCTATGCTTCGCTATTTGCTGCCCAAGCCGGAATTTCACAGGCGACAAATCGAATTCTGATCTACCAGGTCCTGGCACTCCTTGTGTCTCTGTGTTTTGTCATTACGGCCGTTTTCGCGATCTCAAAGCGCATCACCAGAGGCATCAGCTCGCTCGCCGAAGCCGCCAAGCGCATCCAAGCCAAGGATTATTCGGTCCGGGTGGACATACCGACACATGATGAGGTTGGAGAAGCTGGGACAGCCTTCAACCGCATGGCTGAAGAGATCAGCTATCACACCGAAAATCTCGAGCAGCTCGTCGAGGACAGAACGAAGGAGATCGAAGAAGCAAACCAGCAGATCTCCAGCTTGAATCAACAGTTGCGCAGCGAAAACCTGCGGCTCGGGGCCGAACTTGCGGTTGCGCGCCGCATCCAGATGATGGTTCTTCCCAAGGCCGGCGAATTGGAGGAAATTTCGGATCTGGAAATTGCTGCTTATATGCGGCCGGCGGACGAGGTCGGCGGCGACTACTACGATGTCTTGAGGGATGGAAAGCGGCTGAAAATCGGCATCGGCGACGTTACCGGACATGGGCTGGAAAGCGGCGTACTGATGCTGATGGTTCAGTCGATCGCGCGGGCACTGCAGGAAGCCGGCGACATGGAACCCTCGCAATTTCTGAACAGATTGAACCGGGCCATTTACAAAAACCTCGTCAGGACCAGCACCAACAAGCATCTTTCCCTCGCCTTCCTGGACTACGACGGAAGACGCCTGATGCTTTCGGGTCAGCACGAGGAATTGATCGTCGTCCGCCAATTCGGAAAGGTGGAGCGGATCGATACGCTCGACCTCGGCCTGCCGATTGGGCTCGAACCGGATATTTCGCCGTTCGTGGCCACACGCGAGGTTTCCTTTGGCCGCGACGACCTCATCATTCTGCATACGGATGGCGTGACCGAGGCCGAGGATCACAAGGGTGAACTCTTCGGTATCGAGCGGCTTTGCGAGAGCGCCGGCCGGCGATACGGCTTGAGTGCGGAGGACGTCAAAGTTGGGATCATCGAGGATTTGATGGCTCATATCGGCACTCAGAAGATCCATGATGACATAACACTCGTGGTTATGAGGCACAGGTGAGCGGATGACGATCTTGTACGGATTAGCGGATCTGACGATCGGAACAGGCAAGAATATAACGCGGCTGCGCCTTTTCGAGGGACCTCTCGATCTCGGCTGGAAACATTGCGCGATCACCTCTGATTTCGTCGCCGAAATCGTCGCCCTGCGCTACCGCAAATCCCGTAACCTCTATAGGGAGGTCCGACATGATGTTCGCTTTCTCACGAACGAGCTTGTTGAAAATGCAGTGAAATTTCGCGCAGCCGGCGAAATCGTCATAGAGGCTTCAGTTGAGAACGATGTCTTTCGCGCCAAAGTCTCCAATCTTGTCGACGAGGACGCGTCCCGACAGTTTCAGGATCTGCTTTCGCAAATAACCGTAAGCGATCCGGGCGAGCTTCTCATCAAGCGAATTGAGGCGAATGCAACCGATGCGAATACAACCGGCTCGGGTCTCGGACTTCTGACCCTTATGAGCGATTATGGCGCTCATTTTGCATGGGTCTTCGGAGCCGGGGACCCGGACGGGAGAATTCCGCTGGAAACCTACGCGTCGATCACAGTTCCAGATGCCTCGAATTGAGGGGAGAGGTTGGATATGGAAATCAAGGAAGAAGAGTATCACGTCTGGTCGGAAGGCACGGAAATCTATTTCGATGGGGTCATGCGCCTACCCAACACGGAGGCCTATGCGCCGATTTTTTCCCTCGTCATGGGGATTTTGGAAGCCGCGCCCGAGCGGGTCACCATCGATCTCACAGGGCTACAATTTCTCAATTCTTCCGGGATCAACCTGCTCGCCAAGCTCACGATTGAGGTCCGCAACAAGCCGAATGTCCAATTCACAGTGCGCGGAAGCTCGGAATATCCTTGGCAGTCGAAATCCCTTCCGAATTTGAAGAAGTTATATCCGGGAGTAGATCTCAGACTTAGCTGAGGAAAGACCTTGATCGTGGCACAGGATCAGCCAAGTACGAACCAATCGCCGATCGTTGCCCCATGACGCCGCGTAGACCGTGCAACCGGGCCAACCGGACGCTCAGCTGTCACGGTTTTTCGGACTTCACGGGGGCTCAGCCCGAATTCATGACTGAAAGCCCGCGTAAAATTGGCAGCGGTGTCGAAACCGGCGGACTCCGCAATCTCCGAGATCTGCCTGCTGTCGGTGGGGTTGCTGAGGTCCGCATATGCTTGCAGCAATCGACGTTTGCGAATGTAGTTGGAGACACCCCCGCTCGCTTCGAACAATTGATAAAGCCGCGTGCGCGAGATGCCGAGCGCACGGCACATGACGTCAGGCGTCAAATTATCTGAATGGAGATTGAGGTGAATGTAGCGGTGCGCCCGCTCCATCATTCCCGTGCCGGTCTGGGTTTGTCCCGTGTCTGCTCGTGTGGACGACGCGGCGCATGCGACGACCATATCGGAGATGGTTTGCACGATCCGCGGCACCTCCCCCGTCGTCAAATTGCTCAGCTTCGTTTCCAGAACAGTAATATAGTTCACTAGCAGTTCAGCCAGGCTCCCGGACAGAAGCGTGTTGTTGGCACCCTGGAGGAGGCTCGCATTCGCAGCCAACAATTCGTAGGGCAAGAAGACAAGTACAGCGACTGAATCAGTCATTCGGCCGCGAAAGGGATAACCGAGAGATCTGAAGAATACCTCGCCGGGACCGGCTTCCGTAACGTCACGGCTGACCTCGGTCCAGACGCGACCGCTGCGAAGCAGGCCGACGTTCCAGTGGTCAATCGGGCTCGATCGCAGCATGGCTTGATCGCGAATATAGCTATAAGCCTGCGCGCGCTGTTGGATGATGAGTATGTCGCCGAGACGCCAGCCGATCTGTTCGGCAAGGAAGCCGTCGTCCGACGATTTGTCGTCTGGCAGATGGACATCGACGAGCGGTGCCATATGCGCGCGCCAGGCCTGAAATTGTTCTTCCCGCGGCAGATCCTGCGTTGAGAAACGCAACGGCACGAGCGCAGGCGGGCCATCCGGGCGGCCTTCTTTCTGTGCGGTCTGTTCACGCGGCCAGCGCCGTCGCTCCATGTGGGCCGGCCAATCCGGCCCCACAGGGAGGTCATCTCCAGATCCAGACTCCGTATCCATCCAATCCCTCCAGCGCTGAGGCCGATCCGGGTTGTTGAAATTGAGAGAAACAATTGCCGCGGTTGAAATCTCCGCACAGCCTCTAAAGGAGACGCCTGCTGCACGTCACGTGTATGAGCTACTTATCATATTCTTTTCCGAGCAGAAATGTATGCGGGCGACAATTTCAGGATGCGATGATGATACGGTTGCGTCCTGTTCTTTTAGGCAATGATTAACTCCGAAGCCAATTGCACCGCATTACAAAGGGGCGCGGGCTGCGACCATCGCTTGTCTTTTTACTTTCAGTGGGTTAAATGTGCAATAATTGGTTGCATCCTTGTCCCAGCTTGATGGATACAATGATGCTGGGCGATACCTTCGGATGCTGAGATGATCTGGAACCATCGCATCACACGCATTGCTGTCGGTCTGTTGCTGCTTGCGCTCGTGATCATCGTTTTGTTGCCAGCGATCACCGGCTTTACGAGCCTTGACGGTACGGTCAATGCGCGTTTCGCTGTCGTCAACGCCCCGATCGACGGCACGATCGCAGACGAGCCTCTTAAGGTCGGCAGCCAGGTAAAAGGGGGCGAGGTGCTTGCAGAGATCAGAAACCCGCGCGTCAATCGCGCAATCCTCGCCTCACTGGAAGCAGATCGCAACACGGCGCTCGACCGGGTCGCAGCGCTGAAAAGGGAGCGAGATGAGCTCTCCCAACTTCGCGCAGAGCTATCTGCCCGATTGGAAGTCTACCGGCAGACCACGATTGCCAATCTTGAGCGCGAAGTCGAAATCCTGCGGAAGAAAGTTGAAGTGTCACAAGCCCAGGATCTGGTCGCGCAGGTCGACTTGAACCGGCGAATGGAGCTCGAGTCGAAAGGCATTCTCACGCAGAAGCTGGTTGAGGCTGCGCGCGCCGCCGGAGCTGCGACTGGCGGCGAGGTCGAAATCAGCAATTTAACGGTCGAACAGTTGCAACAAAGGCTCGATGCCGTCCGCCAAGGTATCTTTGTCTTCGGCGACGGACAGAATGATGTACCTTATTCGCGACAGCGAGAGGATGAAGTTATCGTTCGCATCAACGACTTGAACTCACGCATAGCGGAAAATGAGACACGAGCCGCCGAAGCTCAAAAACAGCTGACCGAAGAGGAAAACCGCGTCAGAAGTCTTGAATCTGCAATAGCAACAGCGCCGTTTGACGGCGTTGTCTGGAGCAGGAGTATCGTCAACGGTTCGAACGTCGTGCTTAACAACGAGCTGATGCGTCTCCTCGACTGTCGAGAGCTGTTTGTGGACATCCTTGTTCCCGAGGTCGACTATGACCAGATCTATCCGGGACTCGTTGCGCAGGTGCGCTTGTTCGGCCGCAGTGATGTCTTCAGCGGTACGGTCATTTCTGTAAGAGGCAGTTCAGCGGCTGTCGAAGCCGATTCCTTTGCAGCCAGCTTACCGCCGTCGACACAACGTAATGCCCGCATTCGGGTTCTCCTTGCGCCATCCTTCATGAACGACGACTTTGCGAACTCCTGCCAGGTGGGGCGTACAGTGCAGGTGCGGTTTTCCAAACACGGCTTCGGCGTGTCCAATTGGGTCAAGAACCTGTGGTTCAGTATCTTGTAGCGCTGGTCCCAACACTTCTGGTTTTGGCCTTCTTTTTCCTGGGGCCGTTCAATTGGTCGCGTCATCGCACCTGGACGCGTGCGGTTACCTGCGCATTTGTCGCGACGGTGGCATTGCGATATATGTTTTGGCGCCTGACCGAGACCGTCCTTCCCTATCCGAACGATGGTCTGAATTTCTATTGGGTCTGGTCCCTCTTCGTCGTGGAGCTCCTGGCTTGCGTCGAAGTGGTTCTCTTTCTGATATTGATGAGTCGCTACGTCGATCGTAGCGCAGAAGCGGACAGATTGGCTGGCGCGTTCTTTGCGCGCGATGAGCGTGAACTTCCGACTGTAGATGTTTTCATCCCTACCTATAACGAGCCGCTCGACGTGCTTGAGCGGACCATCATCGGCGCGCGCGCGCTGGATTATCCCGCCGATAAATTGAACGTATATGTGCTTGACGACCAACGTCGGGGCTGGCTCAAGGCCTATTGCGAAGAGAAGAACGCCATTCACGTCACGCGCGGCGACAATGAGCATGCCAAAGCAGGCAATATGAACAATGGGCTAAAGGTCAGCTCGGGCGAGTTTATCGCGATCTTCGACGCGGATTTTGTTCCCTATCGACATTTTCTTCGCCGGACGCTGCCCTTCTTCAGCGATGAAAGCGTGGGCATCGTGCAGACGCCCCAACATTTCTTCAATGTCGACCCGGTGCAGTCGAACTTGGGCCTGGAGAATATCTGGCCGGACGAGCAGCGCCTGTTTTTTGACGAGATCGCGCCCAGCCGAGATGGCTGGGATGTCAGTTTCTGCTGCGGGTCATGCTCCATTGCGCGCCGTAAGGCCGTCGACGCCATAGGCGGATTTCCGACGGAGTCGATTACAGAAGACCTGCTGACAACGCTTTCAATGCTCAATAAAGGCTACAAAACGCGCTATCTGAATGAGCGGTTGTCGATGGGACTGGCCGCTGAAAATCTGACCGGTTATTTCGTGCAGCGCGAGCGGTGGTGTCAGGGGGGCATTCAAACTCTTTACCTGTACAATGGCCCGCTGCGCGGACCCGGGCTGACGCTCTTTCAGAGGATCATGTTCCTGCCAATATCATGGCTGGTACAGTATCTCGTCCGCTTCACGATATTGCTTGTGCCTATTGTGTATTTGTGGATCGGCCTGCTCCCGCTCTATTTCACGGATGTAGCTGATTACGTGTCGCATCAGGTGCCGCTGCTTGCAGCCTATTTTCTGCTTATGCTGTGGATCACGCCGACGCGTTATCTGCCTGTCGTTTCCAGCGCCGTCGGAACCTTTGCGACATTCCGCATGTTGCCTACCGTCGTCTCGAGCTTGGTAAGGCCGTTCGGCAAGCCGTTCAGGGTGACGCCGAAGGGCAGCGGCAACGAATCGAACCTGTTCGACCGTTACAGTTTCGCCTGGATCACGTGTCTCATCGCGATTACCGTCCTTGGCCTGCTACTCAATATCGTACCGGAAACGTCGCATATACAAGGTCAGTTTTCGGTGGTGGCGGCATGCTGGTCAGGTATCAATATCGTCGTCCTGCTGATCGCGTCCCTCATCTGCTTCGAAAAACCTCGGCGCCTGTTTCATGCATTCAAACTCGACGAAGCCGCAACGGTCGACGATGTCCCGGGGCGGGTCATAAGTCTGGCGCTCGACAAGGCGGTTATTGCGGTCCCGACTACGGCCCGATTCCAGTCCAAATCGGTCATGCTGAAACTCGCCGGCTTCGCCCCGTTCAAAACAGAGCTCAGACAGGTCACTCAAAGACGGAGGAGCATGGCCCGCGGCGGCGACAAGCAGGCCTATTACCTGCACCTCTATTTCCAACTCAGCGGCTCTGCCCGCGACAACATGATTGTTAAACTCTATACCGGCCAGTATTCGCAGGACATTCGCGACATCGACAAGGTCGCCATTTCCCTTAATCTTTTGCTGCGCTCATTCGGGCGGACGCGCACGCTGTAGCGGGTGCAGCAGGCCAGCGGATCTGGAATTTCGCGGATCGACAAGAACAGCAAGGCCTGGCACCGGACGAACCTGCTGGCTTGGTCAACCAGCTACGTCGATGGCGGTACCGAAATGCAGACGCTGACGTCTCGCAGCACCCCTCTATGTGCATGCGGCGGATCTGCCGATCCTCACCTGACAATAGCGGCGCGACGTCATCGTGCCGACGTCGGTCGCGCCGCGTTGCATCCTGTCTGCGCCGACGATATATATGATAAAATCAAAAATGTCGGAGATCATCTTGCTGCAGAAAGCTGTGAGCGAAACCGTCGCGGAGAGCGGCTACCGGCAGATCCGCGCAGATATCATTTTCGGGCGGCTTGCACCCGGACAAAAGCTGAAGCTGGAAAATCTGAAAGGGGCTTACGGCACGAGCGTCAGCACGTTGCGTGAGATTCTGAACCGTCTGACCTCCGAGGGCCTCGTGGTCGCCGAAGGGCAGCGCGGCTTTGAAGTGGCTGGCGTTTCCGTCGCCGATCTAAAGGAGATTGCCGCACTCCGGCTGCTGCTCGAGGAGCATGCGCTGGAACAATCCTTCGAACAGGGGGATGTGGAATGGGAAGCGCAGTTGGTCTCCGCCCATTACAAGCTGGCGCGCTTGGAAAAGGTGATGGCGACGGGCGACACCAGTCAGGCCGAGAACTGGAAGCGCTACGACTGGGAGTTTCATCAGGCGCTGATCGCCGCCTGCGGCTCGCGCCTTCTGATGGAAACGCACTCAGCCGTTTTCGACAAATATCTGCGCTATCAGATGGTTGCCCTCTCCTATCGTGGCAGCGTGGCGGAAGAGGAGCACCGCCAGCTTCTTGAGACTGCTCTCAAGCGCGACAGCAAGACCGCCAAGGAGATCCTGCAGCGCCATATTCAGGCGGGCGTCGAACATGCGCTTGGCAGGGGGCTGCTGTCGGCCCGCCCGGCGCAGGCCAGATCAGGTGGGATGACAGCCTGATGCACAGCGAAAAAACCACGCCGAAGGTGGCAGGCGAAGCCTCCGAGACGATCAGCGATGTCGTCTTCCGGCAGGTCCGGCAGGATATCATCTCGGGAGCACTGGCGCCCGGAGCCAAAATCAAGCTCGAGCAGGCGAGAGACCATTACTCGATCAGCGTCTCGTCGCTGCGCGAAATTCTGAGCCGCCTTGCCATGGAAAACCTCGTGCTTGCCGAGGGACAGCGCGGCTTCGAGGTGAGCCCAGCCTCGGTCAAGGAACTTCAGGAACTTGCAGATCTCAGGACAGTGCTCGAAACCCACGCGATCGGCCTTTCCTTTGCTGCCGGCAACCTGGAATGGGAAGGCCGTATCGTCGCCGCCCATCACAAGCTGGCGGCGGCCGAGCGAAAGCTGCTTGCGGGGGATGCCTCGCGCACCGTCGACTGGGTGCGTTATGATTGGGAGTTTCATCAGGCGATCGTTTCGGCGTGCAATTCAGCCACGCTGATGACGACGCTCTCCTCCGTCTTCGACCGCTTCCTGCGTTATCACATGCTGGCACAAAGCTTTCGCGGCAAGGCCGTCGTCGACGACCATAAGCTGCTCTTCGAGCTTGCGCTGAAACGCGACGTCGAAGGCGCAAGAGCGGTCATTCGCAGACATATCCAGAGCGGCGTCGAACATGTGCTGACAAGCGGGCGGGTTAACTAGGCTCAAACCGCATCTTTCGGGATCCCCTCCGGCCGCATCTGCTTCTTCAGCGCGGCAATCCGAAAGATGGCGTTCGGCGCCCCATAGCCGCGGTAGGCCCGTCGTTCCACCACCTCGAAGAAGAATCCTTCGCCATAGGTCCCGCTATAGAGCTGGAAATACTCACCCTCCCCATCCCGATCGTAGAGAATGTTTTCCGCCTTCAGCCGCTCCGTCAGCTCCGGCTTCAGCCCAAAACGGGCCTCCACATCGTCGTAATAATTGGGCGAGATCGGCAGCGGCGTAAAGCCTTTTTCACGCAGGCGCTCGGCGGTGGCGAAAATATCATCCGTGGAAAAGGCCAGATGCTGGATGCCGGAGCCGAATTTTTCGGCGATGAAATGGCCGGCGAGCGTGCGGCGGTTTTCCGCACCATTCATGGTGATGCGCAATGTGCCCGAGTGGTTTTCGATCACTTGGCTGCGTACCACGCCAGCGGGGTCGATGATGTCGACCATGGGTGTTTTGCGGGTTTCGAAGATCGAAGTATAAAAAAGCAGCCATGTCAGCATCTCGTCATAGGCGACCGTCTGAGCGATATGGTCGACCTGCACGAGGCCAGCATCGATGGCTTCCCCGACCTGTTCCACCGACTCAAAATCGATTTCTGAGAAGCGCCCGAGCGGGCTTTTCTCGTCGATCAGGTAGATCAGCCCGCCGCCGACACCACGGATCGCCGGAAGCTGCAATTCGCCCTCCACGACGGCTTGGGTGAAAGGCTCGGCATCGAGCGCCAGCGCTCGGGCATAGGCTTCAGCCGCATCCTCGACGACGAGCGCCATGGCATAGGCGAATGTGCCGTGCACGGCATAGGCGGCATTGGCAAACCCCTCAGGATCGACATTGATGAGGACGCGGATATTGCCTTGCTGGAACAGCGTCACTTTCTTGGAGCGATGAATGGCCGCCTTGCGAAAGCCAAGCGCTTCGAGAATGCGAATAAGCTCCACCGCCTCGTCGTCATCGGTCGCAAATTCAATGAAGCCGACCCCTTTGACAACGGCTCGGTCAGGCATGTCGATGCCGACTGACGTGTCTACCTTGCGGCGGATCTGGTCCGCCAGATAGATCAGCGAGCGATGGCCATCGGCAGCGATCGCTCGTGTCGAGCCGCCGCGGAACTGGTCGTTGAAGATCTCCAGCGAGAAGAAGCCGTCATAACCTGTGGAGGCGACGGCCTCGGCAAATTCGGTGACGGGGAGATCCCCCTCGCCCGGCATGTTGCGGAAATGCCTCGACCAGTAGAGCAGGTCCATATCGATCAGCGGCGCATCGGCAAGCTGCACGATGAAGATCTTCTCCTTGGGGATTGAGCGGATGGAGTTGATATCGATCTTGCGCGACAGCGAGTGGAAACTGTCGAGGATCAGTCCGACATTTTCGTGATCGGCGCGACGCACGATCTCCCAAGCGTCCCGATGGTCGTTGACGAAGCGGCCCCAGGCGAGCGCCTCGTATCCCACTTTCAGCCCGCGCTTTGCCGCTCGCTCCCCGAGCTCGCGGAAATCTGCCGCAGCCCGGTCTATGCCGCCAAGTGCCGCCTGCGACACATTGGAGCAGACCAGCACCATATCGGTGCCGAGCTCCTGCATGATGTCGAACTTGCGCTCGGCCCGGTCGAAGGTGCGGCTGCGCAAGGCATCCGGCATTCCCTCGAAGTCGCGGAAGGGCTGGAAGAGCGTGATCGTGAGGCCGAGATCGCGCGCCATGCGGCCGACATCGGCGGGACTGCCGTCAAAGGCCAGGAAATCGTTCTCGAAAATCTCCACGCCTTCGAAGCCGGCCCGTGCAATCGCTTCGAGTTTCTCCGGCAATTCGCCTGAGAGCGTCACCGTCGCAATCGAGGTCTTCATGTTACCAAATCCTCCTCGTTCAGCCCGCGACGGACAAAGCCACAGACCTTCCTGATGGCATTATGGCGAATGTAGTGAAGATTTCAATTCAATTGATCAATCGAAAAATCTCATACGATTTTAGAATACTATGTTGATTTATGAGCACTGCTCTGGCAAACATAATGCGTGCAGTCGGGAGAGGATGACTGCTAGGCCGCCCATGACATCGTCTGGCGGCCGTCAAAAGGAGGAGAGTTCCAATGCTTAAGTCGTTGCTGACGCGGCGTCGCGCCATGCTGGGTGCCGCCGCTCTCGTGGCCGCAGTCGGACTTGCAAACCCGGCCGCTGCAGTCACCCCCGATGAAATCAAGGCCCGCGGCAAGCTGATCGTCGGCATCCAGGGCGACAACCCGCCGTGGGGCTTCGTGACCAGCGCCGGCAAGCAGGATGGCCTTGATGCGGATATTGCCACGCTCTACGCCAAGGAACTCGGTGTCGAAGTCGAATTCGTGCCGCTCGAGGTCAACAACCGCATTCCGGCGCTGACCACCGGCCGCGTCGACGTGCTCTTCGCCACCATGGCCATGCTGCCGGACCGCGCCAAGGCCGTGCAGTTTTCCAAGCCCTATGTCGCCAACGCCATCGTCCTGATCGGCGCAAAGTCCGCCTCGATCAAGACCAATGAGGATATGGCAAACCTGACGATCGGCGTCGCCAAGGGTGCCGCCCAAGATACGCAGGTGACGAAGAATGCGCCGTCCACCGCCACGATCCGCCGGTTCGATGGTGACGCGGCAAGCGTACAGGCGCTGGTCTCCGGCCAGGTGCAGGCGCTCGGCGGCAACATCTTCTATATGGATCGCGTCGAAAAGGCCCGACCCGGAGAATTCGAAAACAAGCTTGAATTCCAAAAACTCTATAACGGTGCCTGCACGCGGCTCGGCGAGAAGGAAATCAACGCGTCGATCAATGCCTTCATCGACAAGATCAAGGCCAACGGCGAGCTCAAGAAAATCTACGACAAGTGGATGAAGGTGCCGGTTCCGGAATTCCCCGAAAAGCTCGAGGGCATCCCGTTTACGGCGGGCTGATGGATGCATGGCGGAACCAGACCGGCCTTCCTGCTGGTGACGAGGCCGCCACTCCCACCTCCGTCATCCTCGGGCTTGTCCCAAGGATCTGCCGACGCCCGGTGCGAAAAAGACGTGAGAGGCAAAACCGCCGACGGCGCTCTCTTCTCCAACATACGGGCCTGAGCCGTGCACTTGCCGATGCGTGATTAGATCCTCGCCCCGAGGATGACGCCAGAGGGATGGGCCGACGCCTAGATAAATACAAGACTGAAGCCGGGCATTCCGTCGCTCGTCGACGGCGCCCTATGCCAAAGACCAAGCAACTAAGCTGCCCCGTTTGAGGTGTGCGACATGACCAGAACCATCTTCGTCCTCAACGGACCGAACCTCAATCTGCTCGGCGAGCGCGAGCCGCATATCTACGGCTCTACGACGCTGGGCGATATCAGGCAGATGTGCCTCGCGAAAGCCGAAAGCCTCGGCTTCGAGATCGATTTCCGCCAGACGAATTTCGAGGGCGAACTGGTGGAAAGCATCCATCAGGCGCGGAAAGAGGCCTGCGGCATCATCATCAATCCCGCAGCCTATACGTTCACCTCAATCGCGCTGCTTGATGCATTGAAGACCTTCGATCCGCCAAAGATCGAGCTGCACATTTCCAACGTCCATGCCCGCGAGGAGATTTACCACAAATCTCTCGTCTCGCGCATCGCTACTGCCATCATGATCGGTTTTGGCGCGCGCGGTTACGAGCTGGCGATCGAAGCGATGGCCGGAATGGTTGGGGCGGGCATGGTCGGAGCAGCAAAGACAGCATGAATTATCAACTGGATTTCACGCCCGTCCTCGATGGCCTGCCGAGCCTGCTGCTCGGCTGTCTCGGCACCTTCCTGCTGGCAATCTGCGGCATGGCGTTCGCCATCATCATCGGCGTCGGCGGCGTGGCGCTGAGGGATTCGCATATCAAGCCGGTGCGCTGGCTGGTGATAGGCTTTGTCGAGCTCATCCGCAACACGCCTTTCCTGGTGCAGATCTTCTTTCTTTTCTTCGCCTTGCCGCTGATCGGCATCAGGCTCGACCCGACGCCGACGGCGATTATCGCGCTCGGCATCAATGGCGGCGCCTATGCGATCGAGATCATCAGGGGAGGCGTGCAATCCATTCCCAGGGGCCAGATGGAAGCGGGCCTAGCGCTCGGCCTGCACAACGTGCAGGTCTTCCGGCTGATCATCCTGAAGCCGGCGCTGAGGGCGATCTATCCCTCGTTGACCAGCCAGTTTGTGCTCTTGACGCTCTCCACCAGCATCTGCTCGGCAATCTCGGCCTATGAGCTGACGTCTGTCGCGCAGCGCATCGAATCCGACAGCTTCCGCAGCTTCGAGGTCTATTTCACCATTACGATCTTCTACCTCGCCATCTCCTGGCTGATGATGCGCCTCTTCGCGCTCTTCTCGGCCCGCTATTTCAATTATCCGGTCAAGTGAGGGAGCCATGGGCAGCGACGAATTCGTCTTCCTTCTGATCGGCCTGAAATGGACCGTGCTTCTGTCTGCCGTCGGCTTCGTCTGCGGCTGCATTGCCGGCCTTGTCGTGGCGCTGGCGCGCACCTCGGGCAGGCCGCTCCTTGAGCGGGCGATGGCAACCTATATCGCAATCTTCCAGGGCACGCCGCTGCTCATGCAGCTCTTCGTCACCTATTACGGTCTGGCCTTGATCGGCCTGAAGCTCGATGCCTGGGAGGCGGTGGCAATCGGGCTCACGCTGCATGCCAGCGCCTATCTGGGCGAGATCTGGCGCGGCGCAATCGAAGCTGTGCCGCGCGGCCAGACGGAGGCGGCCAAAGCGCTCAGCCTCAAATATGTCTCGCGCATGAAGGATGTGATCCTGCCGCAGGCAATCCGCATCTCGCTACCGGCGACCATCGGCTTCCTGGTGCAGCTCATCAAGGGCACGTCGCTCGCTTCGATCGTCGGCTTCACGGAGCTGACGCGGGCCGGCAACATCATCTCCAATCAGATCTTCCAGCCGCTCACCGTCTTCGGCATCGTCGGCGCCCTCTATTTCCTGATGTGCTGCCCGCTGACCATCTTCGGCGCCCGCCTGGAGCGTCGCTTCAACGCGGCCCACGCGCGCTGATGCAGCGCCTCACGAATTGGATCCAAAGACCATGACCAATGTTCCCACTCCATCATCCGAAACCATGATCAGCATGAGCAATGTGGAGAAATGGTACGGCGCCTTCCAGGCCCTGCGCGATATCAATATCGATGTGCATAAGGGCGAACGCATCGTGCTCTGCGGCCCCTCGGGAAGCGGAAAATCGACGCTGATCCGCTGCATCAACCATCTGGAAACCTACGAAAAGGGCGAGATCCGCGTCGGCGGCATTCTGCTCGGCAACCAAGCCAAGGCGATCGACGCGATCAGGCGCGAGGTCGGCATGGTCTTCCAGCAGTTCAACCTCTTCCCGCATCTGACGGTGCTGCAGAACTGCATGCTCGCCCCGATACGCGCGCTCGGCGTTACCAAGGCCGAAGCCGAAGACCGCGCCCGCACGCTTCTGGCCCGCGTCAAGATATCCGAACAGGCGGAGAAATATCCGGTGCAGCTTTCGGGCGGCCAGCAGCAGCGCGTGGCAATCGCGCGTGCCCTCTGCATGCGCCCCAAGGTGATGCTCTTCGACGAGCCGACCTCGGCACTCGACCCTGAGATGGTCAAGGAAGTGCTGGATACGATGATCAGCCTCGCCGAGGAAGGCATGACGATGATCTGCGTAACCCACGAAATGGGCTTTGCCCGCCAGGTCGCCAACCGGGTGATCTTCATGGCAAGCGGCTCGATCGTAGAAGAGGCGCACCCGGCGGAATTCTTCACCAGTCCCCGCCACGAGCGCACCCGCAAGTTCCTCGGGGAAATCCTACGCCACTAGCCCGCTGACGAGAAGATGGAAGAAGCATCATGTCAAAACGCCCCCTTGCAATAGCGGTGATGGGCGCCGGGCTGATCGGCAGGCGCCATATCGAAGGCGTCCTGTCTGAACCGCGCACCGCCCTTGCCGCCATCATCGACCCCTCGCCCGCGGCGCGGGACGAAGCGCGCACAAACGGCTTGCCCTGGTTTGCAAACCTTGCCGAAGCGTTGACCAAGTCCGGCCCGGATGGCGTAATCGTCGCCACACCCAACCAGCTGCACGTGGCAAACGCTGGTGATGTGGTGGCAGCAGGCATCCCCGTCCTCATCGAAAAGCCGATCGCGGACGATGCGGCGGCCGCAGCCGGCCTTGTCAGCCGTGCGGAGGAAGCCGGCGTGCCCATTCTTGTCGGCCACCACCGCCGCCATAACCCGATCATCCGGGAGGCCAAGCGCCTGATAGAAAGCGGCAAGCTCGGCCGCATCCGCTCGATCAATGGCAGCTTCTGGGTCGCCAAGCCCGATGACTATTTCGAGGTCAAATGGCGCCGCGAGGCCGGCGCCGGTCCGATCTTCATCAACCTCATCCACGATGTCGATCTTCTCCGGCATCTTATCGGCGAAATCGAAAGCGTGCATGCAATGGAAAGCAATGCCGCCCGCGGCCATGCGGTCGAAGATACCGCTGTCGTGCTCCTACGTTTCGAAAATGGCGCGCTCGCTACGTTCAATGCCAGCGACGCCGTGCCCGCGCCCTGGAGCTGGGAGCGCAGCTCGGGCGAAAACCCAAGTTTCCCACGAGAAGACCAGTCCTGCTACCAGATTGGCGGCACCGAAGGTGCGTTGACCATCCCCAATCTCACCCTCTGGACCAACGAGGGGCGCCCCGACTGGCGCCAAAAGCTTACAAAAGAGCACCTGCCCGTCACCCATGCCGATCCGCTCACCCTGCAGCTTCAGCATTTCTGCGATGTCATCGAAGGCACGGCCACGCCCCTCGTTAGCGGCCGGGAAGGTCTCGCCACGCTTTCGGTCATCGAGGCGATCAAGGGCTCGGCAACCACCGGAAGGACCATGTTCCTTAAAGGCAAATCCCATGATTAGCGGCACCACAAGGCTGATCGCTCATCTCGGCTACCCGACGGAGAGCTTCAAGGCGCCGCTGATCTACAATCCCTATTTTGAAAAACAGGGCATCGACGCCGTCGTCGTGCCGATGGGCTGCAAGCCGGAGGATTTTCCAGCCTTCTTAAAGCTTCTTTTTCGCCTGTCGAACATCCACGGCGCCCTTATCACCATGCCCCACAAGATCGCAACAATGGGTCTTCTGGACGAGATCTCCACGAACGCCCGCGTGGCCGGCTCTTGCAACGCCGTCAAGCTCGGCTCAGGCGGCAAGTTGATCGGCGACATGTTCGACGGCGAGGGCTTCGTGCGCGGCCTCAAACGCAAAGAGCAGGCGATCTCAGGCGCCAAAGCCCTGATGATCGGCGCGGGCGGTGTCGGCTCGGCCATTGCCGCGTCGCTCGCCAGCGCGGGTCTCGCCCACCTCGCTCTCCACGACGATGATAAGGCCGCACTCGACGGCCTGAAGGCTCGCCTCGCCACCTACTATCCGGCCATGCAGGTCACGACAGGTTCAAACGATCCGACGGGATTCGACATCGTCATCAACGCCACGCCCCTCGGTATGCGCGAGAGTGACCCCCTGCCGCTGGATGTGACGCGGCTCTCGCCCGGTAATTTCGTCGGCGAAGTGGTGATGAAGGAGGAAATCACGCCGTTTCTGGCAGCGGCACGGGAGAGAGGCTGCCGATTTCAGGTGGGGACCGATATGCTGTTTGAGCAGATACCAGCATACCTCGAGTTTTTCGGATTTGCGGCGACGACTGCCGAGCATTTAAGACTGATCGCAAATCTCTAGCACCATCTCGCTTGAAGCCGGACCCGCGCTTGCCTTCGCCTTTTATGGCCTTCGGGTCATGGGCCGCGGCATCGTAGAACTCAGGCCATAGTCCCGCCGATACATCGTCGAAACCGACTGCTCAGCGAGCGCAGTCGATTTGGTAATGTCCGTCAATTCTGTTTCGAAAATGCCCTTTCATTGAGCAACTGAATACAGTTTTTAAGCAACACCCCACCAGGAACCAGCATTAATGCTTAAAAATCAACACCATAAACAATTGGCATGGTGCTTGCTTCGGTATGAGCAGAGTTGGCGGCTAGGGTTCCGGCGCTGAGTAAGGCGTGACTGGTCCGAGAGCTGCCACCGGCGAGGGAGACATCCCGCCGGGTGCACGGCGGGACAAAAGCCCGGGAGACCTCGTAAGCCAAGGGATTGGCGGCACGATGGTCATTGCCGATCCCTTTTGAAGAAAAGCAAAGGGGGAATTTCATGCAGACTTTTTCGAAGATCCTTTCCATCACAGCGCTGACCGCTTCGCTGGCGCTCGGCCTGAGCTCCATCGCCAAGGCCGAGCAGAAGACAGAGTTCAAGGTCGCCTGGTCCATCTATGTCGGCTGGATGCCCTGGGGCTATGCCGCTGACCACGGCATCGTCAAGAAATGGGCAGACAAATACGGCATCAAGATCGATGTCACTCAGTTCAACGACTATGTGGAGTCGATGAACCAGTACACGGCAGGCGCCTTCGATGCCGTGACGCTGACCAATATGGACGGGTTATCAATTCCGGCAGCCGGCGGCGTCGACACCACCGCCGTGATCGTCGGCGACTTCTCGAACGGCAATGACGCCGTCATTCTGAAGGACAAGACAAGCCTCGCCGACATCAAGGGCCAGAACGTCAACCTCGTCGAGTTTTCAGTCTCCCATTACCTCCTCGCCCGCGCACTCGAAAGCATCAAGCTGACGGAGCGCGACGTGAAGGTGGTCAACACCTCCGACGCCG
Source organism: Rhizobium sp. BK650 (assembly GCF_014195325.1). Lineage (GTDB taxonomy): Bacteria > Pseudomonadota > Alphaproteobacteria > Rhizobiales > Rhizobiaceae > Rhizobium. The sequence goes on from NZ_JACIBK010000009.1 coordinate 158,746, forward strand.
ACATGGTCGCAGCCTACAAGACGCCCGATGTTTCCGCTGTCGTCACCTGGAACCCGCTGGTCTCCACCATCCTCGAAGATCCCACGGCCAAGAAGGTTTTCGACAGTTCGCAGGTGCCGGGCGAAATCATCGACCTGATGGTCGCCAATAGCGGCGTGCTAAAGGACAATCCGAATTTCGGCAAGGCGCTCGCCGGCATCTGGTACGAGACGGCCGCCCTGCTGCGTGCTGATACCGCCGAAGGCAAAGCGGCCCGCGAGGCCATGGGTTCGGCTTCGGGCACTGATCTCGTCGGCTTCGAAGCCCAGCTTGCTGCCACCAAGCTTTTCGACAAGCCGGCCGATGCCGTTGCCTTCACCGCCTCGCCCAATCTGCCGAAGACCATGGATCTGGTGCGCAACTTCCTCTTCGATAAGGGCCTGCTCGGCAATGGCGCGCCGTCTGCCGATGTCATCGGGATCGAAATGCCTGATGGCAAGGTGCTGGGCGATACCGGCAATGTGAAGCTGCGCTTCACCGAGACCTACATGAAGGCCGCCGCCGACGGTTCGCTCTGATCGCAACAGGCGGCGCAGCCAGGCGCGCCGCCCCTTTCCTTCACCAGCGGAGCATTTCCCATGCGTTGGATCAACACGAGGCCGAGCCGGGGCGCGCAGTTTGCCCTGATGCTGTTGCCATTCGTGCTGCTCGCCCTTGCCTATGCGTTCGGCTCGGCCGCGCGACTTGCTGATAACGCCAATGACAAGCTTCTGCCGAGCCTTGCCGGCTTTGCCGATGCGATCAACCGTCTGGCCTTCGTCGCCGATCCGCGCACCGGCGAATTCCTGCTCTGGTCGGATACGGGCGCGAGCCTCATCCGGCTGCTCTCCGGCCTTGGCATCTCGACGGCGATCGCACTTGTTATCGGCATGCTGATCGGCATGCTGCCTTATCTCAGGGCGCTGCTCGCCCCTTTCATCGCCGTCATTTCCATGGTGCCGCCGCTGGCGCTGCTGCCGATCCTCTTCATCATCATGGGGCTTGGCGAGACATCGAAGATCGCACTCATCGTCATCGGTGTTGCCCCGACGATGATCCGTGACCTGGCGCTGAAGGCACTCGAACTGCCGCGTGAGCAGATCGTCAAGGCCGAGACGCTCGGCGGCTCCTCCTGGCAGATCGGACTGCGTGTCGTCCTGCCGCAGATCCTGCCACGGCTGATCACCTGCCTTAGATTGCAGCTCGGCCCGGCCTGGCTGTTCCTGATCGCGGCCGAGGCGATCTCGTCGGATTCCGGCCTAGGCTACCGCATCTTTCTCGTCCGCCGCTATCTCTCGATGGACATCATCTTTCCCTATGTCGTCTGGATCACCGTGCTTGCCGTGGTGATGAATGCCCTGCTCGATCGCCTGCGCATTGCGGTCTTCCCTTGGTCGGAACTGGAGAAGCAGGCATGAGCGAACTGACGATCGAAAGGGTCTGGAAGGAGTATGGCGACCAGATCGTGCTCGAGGACGTATCGCTGACCGTCGCCTCGCGCGCCTTCGTCGCCCTTGTCGGTCCTTCCGGCTGCGGCAAGACCACCTTCCTGCGCATGCTGCTCGGCCAGGAGCAACCGACAAGGGGTAAGATCCTGCTCGATGGCGAACCGCTGCCGCCGGAGCCGCGAGCGGATCGCGGCGTCGTTTTCCAGCGCTATTCGGTCTTTCCGCACCTGACGGTGCTCGGCAATGTGCTGCTCGGCAAGGAATTTTCCGCTGCCCGCTACAAGGCCAGGCTTTTCGGTGCTGCGCGCCGCAGCGCCATCGACGAAGCGCGAGAACTGATCGCTGAGGTTGGGCTTGACGGTTCGGAAAGCAAATATCCAGCGCAGCTCTCCGGGGGCATGCAGCAGCGCCTGGCTCTTGCCCAAGCGCTCATCATGAAGCCGAAAGTGCTGCTTCTCGACGAACCCTTCGGTGCGCTCGACCCCGGTATTCGCGCCGAAATCCACACGCTGATGAAGCGGCTCTGGCACGAGACGCAGATGACCGTCGTCATGGTCACGCACGACATGCGCGAGGCCTTCACGCTGGCAAGCCGCGTCGTCGCCTTTGAACGCCGCCGCGACCGGCCGGAAGAGAAGGAGCGCTACGGCGCCACCATCACCAAGGATATTTCCATCTGGCCGCCGCGCCTTGCCGGCCAGTCATCGATCTTCAGCCCCGACCGGGACGGCCCGGTCGCTTCCCTGGGGCATGGCCGGGACGACCTGGCACCGTCAGGAGAGATGCTATGATGCATGTGAGACGCTCACCGGAAGAGATCGCCGCCAATCGCGCTCGCTACGAAGAGCACGAGAAGAAGGGTCTGGAATTCGCGCCCAAGGTCCTGCCTGGCCCGAGCCCATTGCCGGCACCGGCCATCGATGCCGCGGCGATCGTCCACCAGGAGACTATACCGGGCGGCTGGTATTGGTCGACGAAGCTTCTGCGCGGCGAAGCAGTTCGTATCGATCAGGCCGAGGGCAATTCCACGGTGGCGCTCGTCGCCTGGAATGCCGACGACACGAGCGAGCGGATCAATCTCGTCGATACCGCAAAGGTTCAGTGGACGACGGCCTTCGGCAAGGGACGGGTGATCTTTTCCGACATGGGGCGAGTCATGTTTTCGATAACAGAGGATAGTTCCGGCGCCCATGACTGCCTGACGGGTGGCTCGACCTCTGCCTCGAATGCCGCGAAATATCCCGACGAGAAGACGCGCAACACCCGCGACAACCTAATCCTTACCGCCGTCAAGCTCGGTCTCGACCGTCGCGATATTCCCGGCATCCTCAATCTCTTCGCCCCCGTCCGCGTCGCAGAAGCCGGCGGTTTCGGCTGGCAGGGCAAGCGCTCCAACAGTGGCGATTATGTCGAACTGCGGGCCGAGATGGATATGCTCGTCGGCTTTTCCAATTGCCCGCATCCGCTCGATCCAGATCCCAGCTATCGGCCGAAGCCTGTCGTCATCACCCGCTACAAGGCGGCGATCCCTGCGGCCGATGATCTTTGCCGCACAGCAACTGCCGAAGCCGCGCGCGGGTTCGAGAACAACGCGCTTATGCAGGCCTGAGGAGAAGATCATGTCCGATTTCATCCAGACCTCCCCTGCCCGCAGCCTGCAGAATGCCGCGCAGGACCATTTTATTCCGGCCGAAGCCCCATGGTCGGGCGTCGTGCGTAAGGGCCAGACGATCCGCATCGAGGACAGCTACGGCCAGCAAGCGATCGACACGCTCTTCTACCGTGCCGATGATTTTGCCGAGCGCTATTCCAATCAGGATACGATGCGCATGCAGGGTGCCGCCTATATCGGCATCGACACCAAGATCATGTCGAACGAGGGCAATGTCATGCTGATCATGACGGCCGACAGCTGCGGCCGTCACGACACGTCTGCTGGGGCCTGCTCCTGCGAGAGCAATACGGTGCGCTTCGGCCATGGCACGAAATACCTGCATGCCTGCCGCGACAATTTCGTGCTCGAAGTTTCGAAATACGGCATGGGCAAGCGCGATATCGTGCCGAACATCAACTTCTTCATGAATGTGCCGATCAAGCCGAATGGCGAAATGACCATCGTCGACGGCATTTCCGCACCCGGAGACTATGTGGAACTCGTCGCCGAGATGGACGTGCTCTGCGTCATCTCCAACTGCCCGCAGATCAATAATCCCTGCAACGGCTTCGACCCGACGCCGATCCGGGTGTTGATCTGGGATGGCGAGGATTGAGCATGTTCAAGAAAGTCCTGATCGCCAACCGGGGCGAAATCGCCGTCCGCGTCATCAAGACACTGAGGCGGATGGGCATTGCCTCTGTCGCTGTCTACTCCGATGCCGATCGCTTCGCCAAGCCCGCGATGATGGCGGATGAAGCGTTCCGCCTAGGTCCGGCACCGGCCAGCGAAAGCTATCTCAATATTGACGCCGTCATTGCCGCCTGCAAGGCGACGGGAGCCGAAGCCGTGCATCCCGGCTATGGATTCCTGTCGGAAAATATCGGTTTTGCCGAGCGACTCGCCGCCGAGGGCATTGCCTTCATCGGCCCTCGTCCCGAACATCTCTCGGCTTTTGGTCTGAAACACACGGCGCGTGAACTTGCCAAGGCGAGTGGCGTGCCGCTCCTGCCTGGCACCAACCTGCTTGCAAGCGCCGATGAAGCGCTCGCGGCGGCCGAATCCATCGGCTATCCCGTCATGCTGAAAAGCACGGCCGGCGGCGGCGGTATCGGCATGCAGCTCTGCGCCGATCCGAAAAGCCTGACGGCCTCGTTCGAAAGCGTGCAGCGCACCGCGCGGGCAAGCTTCGGCGACGCGCGCGTCTATATCGAACGTTTTGTGGCGGAGGCCCGGCATGTCGAGGTGCAAATCTTCGGCGACGGCAAAGGCAAGGTAATCGCGCTTGGCGAGCGCGATTGCTCGCTACAGCGACGGAACCAGAAGGTGGTCGAGGAGACCCCTGCCCCTGGCCTCTCGGCAGCAACCCGTACCCGTCTGCACAAGGCAGCCGTCGATCTCGGCTCAGCCGTCTCCTACGAGTCCGCCGGTACAGTCGAATTCATCTACGATCCCATGCGCGAGGAATTCTATTTCCTTGAGGTCAACACCCGCCTGCAGGTTGAACATCCCGTCACCGAGACCGTCTTCGGCATCGACCTTGTCGAGTGGATGATCCGTCAGGCTGCGAGCGAGGATGTGCTCTCGGATGCGGAAACACTGCAGCCGAAAGGAGCGGCGATCGAAGTGCGCGTCTATGCCGAGATGCCGCATGCCGATTTCCGGCCAAGCGCTGGCCTGCTGACAGAAGTCGCCTTTCCCGAGGACGCGCGTATCGACGGCTGGATCGAGACGGGTACGGAGGTGACACCCTTCTACGATCCGATGCTGGCCAAGGTGATCGTATCAGCCGAAGACCGCCCGGCGGCGATCGAGAAGCTGAAGACAGCTCTTGCCGCAACAGCGATATCCGGGATCGAGACCAATCTCGACTATCTTCGCGCCATCGCCGGCTCCGAGTTGCTTGCCAGCGGCAAGGTGGCGACGACGGCGCTGCGCGACTTTTCCTTCGTACCTGACGTTATCGAGGTGATCGCGCCGGGCGCTCAGTCGAGCATCCAGGAACTGCCGGGCAGGCTTGGCCTCTGGCATGTCGGTGTACCGCCGAGCGGCCCGATGGACGAACGCTCCTTCCGCCACGCCAACCGCCTCGTCGGCAATGACGACATGGTCGCGGCACTCGAACTGACGGTTTCCGGCCCGGTCCTGAAATTCCATACCGATACTGTTGTCGCCCTTGCCGGCGCCAGGATGGCGATGAGCGTCGATGGCGAAAAACTGCCGCATGATGAAGCCGCCACTATCCGCGCCGGCCAGATCCTTTCGATCGGCAGCATCGATGGGCCGGGGCAGCGCTCCTATCTCGCCGTTGCGGGTGGCTTTGCCGCCCCGGTCGTGCTCGGCTCGCGCGCCACGTTCGGCCTCGGCCAATTCGGCGGCAATGCCACAGGCACGCTGAAAACAGGCCATGTGCTGCATCTTGCCCGCCACGCCGCCGCCGAACCGCGGAACCCGGCAGTCGAGCCGGCAGAGCTGACCCGCGAATGGGAGGTCGGCGTCCTCTACGGCCCCCATGGCGCGCCTGATTTCTTTCAGGACGGCGATATCGAGACGCTGTTTTCAACGAGCTACGAGGTACATTTCAACAGTGCCCGCACGGGTGTGCGCCTGATCGGTCCCGCACCGAAATGGGCGCGCAGTGACGGCGGCGAGGCCGGCCTTCATCCCTCCAACCTGCATGACAACGCCTATGCGATCGGCGCGATCGATTTTACCGGCGACATGCCGATCGTCCTCGGACCCGACGGGCCGAGCCTCGGTGGCTTCGTCTGCCCGGCAGTGATCGCTCGCGACGAACAGTGGAAAATGGGCCAGTTCAAGCCGGGTGACCTCATCCGTTTCCATCCTGTTGCACGGCCGGACGATCCGATTGCCGGACCGGTCGTGCATCGAGTGAAGGAAGAGACGGGCTCGCCCGTTATCGGCAAGAGTGAAGGCGGGCCAGTCTCTGTCGTCTATCGCCGTCAGGGTGATGACAACCTGCTGGTCGAATATGGGCCGATGTCGCTCGATATCGCCCTGCGGCTGAGGGTGCATCTGTTGATGCAGGCCGTTTCGCAGGCGCGCCTGCCCGGCATCATCGATCTCACCCCTGGTATCCGCTCGCTGCAGATCCATTATGACGGTACGTCGCTGACCCGCAAACGCCTGCTCGGCCTGCTCGCCGAGATCGAGATAAGCCTGCCGGCAGCCCAGGACGTCAAGGTACCGAGCCGCATCGTGCATCTACCGCTTTCCTGGAACGATCCGGATGCGCAGCTTGCCATGCGCAAGTACCAGGAACTCGTGCGGCCGAACGCACCCTGGTGCCCTGATAACATCGAGTTCATCCGCCGCATCAACGGGCTGGCGAATGAACAGGCCGTCCGCGACATCGTCTTCGACGCGAGCTACCTCGTGCTCGGCCTTGGCGACGTCTATCTCGGCGCGCCGGTCGCGACCCCGGTCGATCCGCGCCATCGACTGGTGACGACCAAGTACAATCCGGCCCGCACCTGGACGCCTGAAAATGCCGTCGGCATCGGTGGGGCCTACATGTGCATCTACGGCATGGAGGGCCCTGGCGGCTATCAGCTCTTCGGCCGCACCATACAGGTATGGAATACCTGGCGGCAGACGCCTGTATTCAAGAACAAACCCTGGCTGCTCGATTTCTTCGATCAGATCCGCTTCTTCCCGGTCAGCCACCAGGAACTGGCGGAGGCCCGCAGAGCCTTCCCGTACGGTGGCTATCCCGTCCGCATCGAGGAGACGGAATTTTCCTACGCGGCCTACGAGCAGGAATTGCTGGCAAATGCGGCCTCGATCGCGACCTTCAAGGCGCGGCAGCAGTCTGCTTTCGACGCCGAGCGCCAGCGCTGGAAGGAGGCAGGGCTCGACAGCTTTGTCACCGACGAGGGCACCGGCGAAAGCCCTGACGGAGATATTCCCGAGGGCTGCTTCGGCGTTGCCAGTGCCGTGCCTGGCAATATCTGGAAGCTGCTGGTCGAGCCGGGCGCACCGGTTGCGGCGGGCGACACACTTGCGATCATCGAATCCATGAAAATGGAAATCAACGTTACCGCACATGCGCCAGGCCGCGTCCGCGACTTGCGCGCCGGCCCCGGACGAAACGTCAAAGCGGGCGATATCATTGTTGTTCTGGAGGAATGCTGACCCATGCTGCCGACCATTCTCGATCTGACCAGCCTTCGCGCAGCCTATGAGGCAGGCAAAAGCCCCCTCGATATCATCGAGATCGTCATCGCTCGGCGCGCCGCCTCGACGGATCCCGCCATCTTTATCACGCCAATGCCCGACGACGTGATGCGGGCCGAAGCGCGAGCTCTGATGGACCGGGCGCCTGAGCCGAACAGTCTGCCGCTTTGGGGCATTCCTTTCGCGGTCAAGGACAATATCGACGTGGCGGGCCTGCCGACGACAGCTGCCTGTCCTGCCTTCGCCTATCAGCCAGACAAGGACGCAATGGTCGTCGCGAGGCTGCGGGCTGCCGGCGCCATCGTCATCGGCAAGACCAATCTCGACCAGTTTGCAACCGGTCTCAACGGCACACGCTCGCCCTACGGAGCGCCGCGCTCGGTCTTCGACGAGAACTATGTGTCGGGCGGCTCGAGCTCCGGCTCGGCGGTTGCCGTCGCCTCGGGCCTGGCAAGCTTCGCGCTCGGCACCGATACGGCCGGCTCCGGACGCGTACCGGCCGCCTTCAACAACCTCGTCGGCATCAAGCCGACACCGGGGCTGGTGCCGAATGTCGGGGTCGTGCCAGCCTGCCGCAGCGTCGATGTCGTCACCGTCTTTGCCCCAACGGTCGGCGACGGCGTCGCGATCCGCAAGGTGATGGAGGGCTACGATGCCGCCGATCCGTTTTCGCGCAAGGCCGTTCCAGCCAGTCTGCCCGCCTCCGGCCTGCGGATTGGCGTGCTCGCCGGAGCCGAGCGGGAATTCTTCGGCAACAGGCAGGTCGAAGCTCTCTACGACGCCGCGATCGAAAGAGCGCGCGCGCTCGGCGCCACGATCGTTCCTTTCGATTATGCTCCGTTCCGGCAGGCGGCCGAATTGCTGTACAACGGCCCCTGGGTCGCCGAACGGCTGGCGGCAGTGAAGGATTTTCTCGCCACGAATGCCGGCGACTTCGACCCCACAGTCCGCACCATTATCGAGGGCGCGAAAACCTATGACGCCGTCGCCGCTTTCGAAGGCAGATATAGGCTCGAAGCGCTGCGCCAACAGACCGCAAAGGAATGGGAGAAAGCTGATATCCTGATGCTGCCGACCTCGCCGACCACCTACACGGTCGAGGAGATGATGGCCGATCCGATCGTTAAAAACGGCCATTTCGGCCGCTACACCAATTTCGTCAATTTGCTCGATTGCGCGGCCATCGCCGTTCCAGCCGGCTTCGACACTAGTGGCCACCTCCCGGCCGGCGTGACGCTGATCGGCCCCGCGTTTACCGATGACGCCCTCGCCCCCTTCGCCGATGCTATGCATCGGACCTTGAACGCGGGGATGGGAAAGGACCGCCTGGCCACAATACCGGAAGCAAGCCGCATCGTGCCGGCCGATGACGGCCTCGTGCCGATCGTCGTCGTTGGGGCGCATCTCACCGGCATGCCTCTCAACCACGAATTGACCAAGCCGGGCGGCAGGCGCATCAAATCCTGCCGTACCGCACCGGATTACCGGCTCTTCGTTCTGCCAAATACCATCCCACCAAAGCCAGGTCTGGTTCGCGAACCCGGCTTTGACGGCAAGGGCCTCGAAGTCGAAGTGTGGAAAGTCACTCCGGAAGCTTTCGGACGCTTTGTACAGAACATTCCTGCCCCGCTCGGAATCGGCAAAATAACGCTCGATGACGGCTCTCAAATTTCCGGTTTTCTCTGCGAGACCTATGCCATCGAAGGTGCGCGCGAAATCACCGAGTTGGGTAGTTGGCGCGCTTACATCGCGGATCAAAGGATCCAGAAATGAAATGAGCGCGAGGCATCATCTCAAAAGAATCCTCCAGGCGATATTCGCGAGCCTTGAAGCACGAAGCAACTCCCGACGACTCAGTCGCACGAGACGGTAATCGATCTTAGATCTATCCTTTCGTCGCCTGCTGGGGGTGCGGAAGGTTTCCGGTTTGATTGCGCTGCACAATAAGGTGCTCCCACGCACGCAATCGCAGCACCTTTCGCTTAAAATATCAGCCGATCTTGCAAATGAACAATAATTAGGCAGAGGCGAGAACTCCGAATTTCCCATTCTTTTCAGTGGTTACTGCGACCAGGCCGAAACTGGCACGCTGATTGCAGATCCCAAAGATGCATCGCTCAACGAAGACCGATGCAGATAGGCGCGGCATAAGCGCTTACATCAGACATCGACGTCGCAAGGATTGCCATCCGGGACTCCCATCCCGCGGGCGCATTCCGGCGGCGTTTTTTTATGTCCAGATTCAGCCAGCAGAGGGAACCTGCGCATGACGAAGAATTCGACACCCGGCTTCACTCGCCGCAGCATGCTCAAGACGACTGCGACTGCCGCCCTCGTCGGCGCCGTCAAGACTGCCTTTCCGTCCGGCGCCTTTGCCGCCGGGCCGGGCCCTGAGGTGAAGGGGATCAAGCTGGGCTTCATCGCGCTCACGGATTCTGCGCCGCTGATTATCGCCAAGGAGAAAGGTCTTTTCGACAAATACGGCCTGCCGGAAACCGATGTCGCCAAACAGGCGTCCTGGGGTGCGACCCGTGACAATCTCGTGCTGGGTGGCGCCGCGAATGGCATCGACGGCGCCCATATCCTCTCGCCGCTCCCCTATCTCATGCACACTGGCAAGGTGACGCAGAACAACAAGCCGGTTCCAATGGCGATCCTCGCCCGCCTCAATCTCGACAGCCAGGGCATTTCCGTCGCCAAGGAATATGCCGAAACCGGCGTGCAGCTCGACGCCTCGAAGCTGAAGGCGGCCTTCGAGAAAAAGAAGGCTGAAGGCAAGGAGATCAAGGCCGCCATGACCTTCCCGGGCGGCACCCACGACCTCTGGATCCGCTACTGGCTCGCCGCTGGCGGCATCGACCCGAACAAGGAAGTTTCGACCATCGTCGTGCCACCACCGCAGATGGTGGCCAATATGAAGGTCGGCAACATGGACGTTTTCTGTGTGGGCGAGCCGTGGAACGAGCAGCTCGTCAACCAGGGCATCGGTTTCACCGCAGCCACCACCGGCGAACTTTGGAAGGGCCATCCTGAAAAGGCGCTGGGGCTTCGCGCCGTGTGGATCGAAAAGAACCCCAATGCCACCAAGGCCCTGCTGATGGCCGTCATGGAAGCTCAGCAGTGGTGCGACAGCATGGATAACAAGGCGGAGATGGCCGACATTCTCGGCAAGCGTCAATGGTTCAACGTGCCGACGAAGGACGTTCTCGGCCGCCTCAAGGGCGACATCAACTACGGCAACGGCCGCGAGGTCAAGGCGACTGACCTCTATATGAAGTTCTGGAAGAACGGCACCTCCTATCCGTTCAAGAGCCACGATAGCTGGTTCATCACGGAAAACATCCGCTGGGGAAATCTGCCGGCGACGACGGATGTGAAGACATTGGTCAACCAGGTGAACCGCGAAGACATCTGGCGCGAGGCCGCCAAGGATCTCGGCGTCGCTGCCGCCGACATTCCTGCATCGTCGTCTCGCGGCAAGGAAACCTTCTTCGACGGCAAGGTCTTCGATCCTGAAAATCCTTCGGCCTATCTCGACAGCCTCTCGATCAAGGCCGTTTCCTGACCCGCCTTCCGGCGCGCAACCCGCGCGCCGGCCCTTTCTCACGTGAGGAGCGAGCGATGTCCGCCCTGGCAAATAAACAAAATTCCTCCACGACCGTCTCCGTCAAGCGGGCAGTAAAGGTTCTGCCGTTTTCCGGAGGGCATAGTCCGAGGATCGACTTTCGCCGCGCGGGCCTGACCGCATTTCGCAATCTCGTTCCGCCAACGGTCGTACTGGCACTTCTCCTGCTGGTCTGGCAGGTTCTGTGCTCTTCGGCCGACGCGTCTTTGCCCTCGCCGCATCAGGTGTGGCAGGACAGCTATGACCTGATCGCCTATCCCTTCTTCAATTACGGCTCCCAGGATATTGGGCTCGGCTGGCGCGTGCTCGTTTCGCTGCAACGTGTCGCTTATGGCTTCGGGCTTGCCGGGGTGGCCGGCGTCATCATCGGCGCGATCATCGGACAGTCGGTCTGGGCAATGCGCGGCCTCGACCCGATCTTCCAGGTGCTGCGCACCGTTCCGCCGCTCGCCTGGTTGCCGCTGTCGCTTGCAGCCTTTCAGGATTCCAGCCCGTCGGCAATCTTCGTCATCTTCATCACCTCGATCTGGCCGGTCATCATCAACACCGCCGTCGGCGTGCGCAACATACCGCAGGACTACCGCAACGTCGCCGAGGTGCTGCGCCTCAATCAGTTCGAATTCTTCTTCAAGATCATGCTGCCTTCGGCAGCACCCTACGTCTTCACTGGCCTCAGGATCGGCGTCGGCCTCTCCTGGCTCGCGATCGTCGCAGCCGAAATGCTGACCGGCGGCGTCGGCATCGGCTTCTTCATCTGGGACGCATGGAATTCGTCGCGCCTCCCGGACATCATCGTGGCGCTGGCCTATATCGGCGTTGTCGGCTTTGCCCTCGACAAGCTGGTGGCAGCGCTCGGCAAAATCGTCACCCACGGCGCCATGGCCAATTGAGGGGCGCGACCTATGAACGCCTATCTGAAGCTCGATCGCATCGACAAGCATTTCGACCGTAGCGGTGTGCGCGCCGAGATCCTGAAGGACATCAATCTAACGATTTCCGAAGGCGAGTTCGTCTCGATCATCGGCCATTCAGGCTGCGGCAAGTCCACCTTGCTCAATCTCATCGCCGGTCTGACCCCAGTTTCCGCAGGCGCCGTGCTCCTTGAAAACCGGGAGGTCAACGAACCGGGTCCGGAACGCGCCGTCGTCTTCCAGAACCACTCGCTCCTACCCTGGCTGACGGTCTATGAGAACGTCAATCTCGCCGTCTCCAAGGTCTTCAATAAAACGAAGAGCAAGGCCGAGCGGCACGACTGGGTCATGACCAATCTCGACCTCGTGCAGATGGCACATGCCAAAGACAAACGGCCTTCGGAAATATCGGGCGGCATGAAGCAGCGCGTCGGCATTGCCCGCGCGCTATCAATGGAGCCGAAGATCCTGCTGCTCGACGAACCGTTCGGCGCCCTCGACGCTCTGACGCGCGCCCATCTCCAGGACGCGGTGATGGAGATCCATAGCCGGCTCGGCAACACGATGGTGATGATCACCCATGATGTCGATGAAGCAGTGCTGCTGTCCGACCGCATCGTGATGATGACCAACGGCCCGGCGGCCCGCATCGGCGAAGTGCTCGATGTAGCGATTCCTCGCCCCCGCAACCGCATCGGACTCACCTCCGACCGGACATATCTCAAATGCCGTGAGGCCGTGCTGAAGTTTCTCTATGAACGCCATCGCTTCATCGAGGCTGCCGAGTAGGCCGCACAGCCACGCTTGCTGGCTCCTGTGGCCTGTCCTTCCGGCGGATCTCAGGTGGCTGATTTCAGGCGTTGCGCGCGCCCGGCTCCATGCCGGTTGCAAACACCGCACTGGCATCGCTGACCATCTCCACATGGGAATAGGCCGCCTGCGCAGCGGCAGCGCCATCAGCGCGCATGATCGCGCTCACGATCCGGCCGTGCTCCTCATAGGATTTTGCCAGGCGTCCAGGCAGACGGAATTGTGCGCGCCGAAAGGGCGCTAACCGCGCCCGCGTCTGCGTCACCATCTCAGAAATATGATCGTTATGCGCGCCGCGATAAAGGCGGGTATGGAATTCGGTGTTGTGCGCCGCATATTCCTCTTGCGCGCCGGCATGCACGAGCCTCATCGACGCCTTGTGCTCCAGTTCAAGCGTGCGCCGCTCGTCGACTGTCATGCGCTCGGCCGATAGCCTGGCGCAGATCGCTTCGAGTTCCGCCATCGCTTCGAACATCGAATGCAGATAAGTTTCGGTGACGTTGGTAACGACCGCGCTGCGGTTCGGCTCACGATCGATAAGCCCCATCGCCCCGAGTTCGCGAAGGGCCTCACGCACCGGTGTGCGCGACACTTCAAAACGGGCCGCCAACGAGACTTCGTCGAGCTTCTCTCCCGGCAGCATCTGGCCGGTCACGATCATGTCGGCAATCGCCCGCACCATCTGCTCGACGGTCGTCCCTGCCCTGATGATCTCTCTGCGCCTGATTTGCTTCAAGGGGTGATTCTGCATCGTTGTCTTTGCATACACATGCCCGCTCAAGCGAGCAAAGTCAAATTTCACCATATATTATTGATTTACAACACGAAAATCTATTCCATTGTAAGGCTGTATTGCAAAACCCGCTCGTTGATACAAATATATGACGGTTTTATAGGCTATGGATAAATTTTAATCTGATTTTGAGCTGAAATTGCATGCACATTTCGATTTTCTATTAGTTGTCAAAAATTTTCTCTTTATTATCAAGTAATTAAAATCTGGCACGGGCATTGCATACACTTTCCCGTAACCAATTTGAAACGGCAAAATCGCCGCAAGGGGAGCATTCCGATGACCAGACTCCTTTCCATGAAACGACGCCATTTCCTTCAGGTTTCTGCGGCCGCCGCTGTCGTTGGCGCAGCGCCAGGTCTTCTCTCCTCTCGCGCATTTGCGCAGACGGCTCTGACCGTCGGCTTCATCTATGTCGGCCCCAAGGATGACTACGGCTATAACCAGGCGCATGCCGAGGGTGCGGCCGCCATCAAGGCCTTGCCCGGCATCACCGTCGTTGAAGAAGAGAACGTCCCGGAGACGGTAGACGTTCAAAAGACGATGGAATCGATGATCAATCTCGATGGCGCGACCCTGCTCTTCCCAACCTCCTTCGGCTACTTCGACCCGCACATGCTGGCGATGGCCGCCAAATATCCCGATATCCAGTTCCGTCATTGCGGCGGCCTGTGGCAAGAAGGCAAGAACCCCGCCAATACGGGCTCCTATTTCGGTTATATCTTCCAGGGACAATATCTGAATGGCATCGCCGCCGGCCATGCAACGAAGAGCAAGAAGCTCGGCTTTGTTGCCGCCAAGCCGATTCCGCAGGTTCTGCAGAATATCAATGCCTTCCTGCTCGGCGCCCGCTCCGTCGATCCGGCCATCACCTGCCAGGTGATCTTCACCGGCGAATGGTCGCTTGCCGTCAAGGAGGCAGAAGCCACCAACGCGCTCGTCGATCAGGGCGCCGACGTCATCACCTGCCACGTCGACAGCCCCAAGGTCGTCGTCGAAACGGCCGCCGGCCGCGGCGCCTTTGTCTGCGGCTATCACGCCAATCAGAGCCCGCTTGCCCCCGAAAAGTACCTCACCGGCGCTGAATGGGCCTGGGGCAATGTCTACAGCGATTTCGTCAAAAAGGCGCAGGGCGGCGAAAAGCTCGGCAATTTCGTGCGCGGCGGCCTGAAGGACGGGTTCGTCAAGATGAGTGCGCTCGGGCCTGCCGTTTCCGAGGCAGGTCGGAAGGCTTTCGAAACGACCCATGCCGAGATGATGAAGGGCGGCTTCTCTGTCTTCAAGGGACCGCTCAAGGATAACAAGGGCAACGCGGTCGTCGCCGCCGACAAGAGCTACGCCGAAGACGCAATCGAACTCGAAAGCATGAATTATCTGGTTGAGGGTGTCGTCGGGTCCACGGCTTAACACGCAGAGGGAGACGCGCCATGACGATCCAGGCCAATGATCCCGCAATCTCAGTCGCTTCCGAAAGACCGGCGTCGCTGCGCCCCATCCTCGAATGGATCGCGCGACGGGCTGAACCCATCGTCATCGGCCTTGCGGCCATCCTGATTGGTCTTGCGCTCTTTTCCCTCTTCATCCTGGCGATCGGCAAATCGCCAGCGATGCTTTTCCAGCTTATGTATGCCGGCGGCTTCGGCAGCTGGTTTTCGATGCAGAACAGCTTAAGTCGTGCCGCACCCCTTCTCCTGACGGCACTCTGCGTCGCCCTGCCCGCCCGTCTCGGCCTCGTCATTATCGGCGGGGAAGGAGCGGTCGTGCTGGGCGGCGTTGCCGCCGCAGCCATGGCCATGCCGCTTACCGGCGCAGCACCGGTTTTCCTGACCCTCGTTCTTATGGGAATGGCCGCAATGGTGGTTGGCGGCATATGGATCGGCCTGGCCGGCTTCTTGCGCCACTATCGCGGCGTCAACGAGACAATCTCCTCGCTGCTGCTCTCCTATATCGCCATTGCCCTGATGAACCAGTTCGTCGAAGGACCTTTGCGCGATCCCGCCAGCCTCAACAAGCCTTCGACCAAGCCGCTGCCGCCAGACTATATGCTCGGCAATATTCCGGGCATGGATGTGCATTGGGGCCTCGTCATCGGCATCGTCGCCTGCATCCTCTCCTGGATACTCATCGAGGTGACGAGCTTCGGCTTTGCTGCCCGCATTGCCGGCGGGAATGTGCGCGCCGCCCAGATCCAGGGTCTGCCTGTCGGTAAGCTGATTGCCTGCTTTACGGCGATCGCCGGCAGTTTTGCGGGGCTTGCCGGCATGATCGAAGTCGCAGCGGTACAGGGCAGCGCCAATGCCTCGCTCGCCGCAGGGTACGGTTATACCGGCATCCTCGTCGCCTTTCTCGCACGCCACAATCCGCTGGCGATCATTCCCGTCGCGATCCTGCTCGGCGGCATCGGTGCCTCAGGCGGCCTGATCCAGCGCCGCATGGGTCTGCCCGATGCCACCGTGCTGGTGCTGCAGGGCACGCTCTTCATCGTCATCCTCTTCTGCGAGACGTTCTACGGCCGCTTCAAGATCTTCAATCCCGACCTCTGGAAAAGGAGCCTCTGATGGAAGAGACAGGCATCGGCATGTGGGGCGTGCCCCTCGCCATCCTCGCAGGCGCCATTCGCGTTTCCACGCCCTTCATCTTCGTCAGCCTCGGCGAGACGATCACCGAGCGGTCCGGCCGTATCAATCTCGGGCTTGAAGGAACGCTCGTCTTCGGCGCCATGACGGCTTACGCCGTCGCCGTCATGACCAGCTCGCCCTGGCTCGGCGTGTTCGCAGCCATGGCAACAGGCGCAATCTTCGGCCTCGTCCACGGCTGGATCTGCAAGTGGCCAAAGGTCAACGATATCGCAATCGGCATCGCCATGATGCAGTTCGGGCTCGGCCTTGCCTTCTTCCTCGGCAAGCCTTTCATCCAGCCTGCGGCACCGCATCTGCCGGCAATTCCGCTCGGTTTTTGGTCCGGCATGCCGCAGATCCAGGCGGCGCTGAACATCAACGTGCTCTTCCTCTTTGGCGCGGCCCTCGCCCTTATCCTCTGGTGGGCTTTCAAGAACACCCGTATCGGCCTGATCCTGCGTGTCGTCGGCGACAGTACCGACGCAGCGCGCGCCATGGGTATCGATCCGGATCGCGTGCGACTGCTTGCCACCGCAGTCGGCGGTTCGCTTGCGGCAATCGGCGGCGCCTATCTGTCGCTCTATTATCCCGGTTCCTGGAACGAGCGTATTTCCTCCGGTCAGGGCCTGATGGCAGTGGCGCTCGTCATCTTCGCCCGCTGGAACCCGATCGGCTGCTTCCTGGCTGCCCTGCTCTTCGGCGGCGCCGGTGCGCTGGGCCCGGCGTTGCAGTCCGTCGGCGTCACACAGGGCTATTACCTCTTCTATGCTGCCCCTTACGTGCTCACTCTGGTCATCATGATCGCGACCTCATCACCGACCCGTTCGCTCGCCGGCGCGCCCGGCGCGCTGTCGCTCACGAAATGACGAGCGCGGTCCACGTCAAGCGACTGAGCCGGTCGAAGCGGCCGAACCGTTACCGAAGGACATTCAAACTCGCGAGCGAATAGGAGAGGAAGACGATGGACGCCATGGTCGAAACCAAAGGACAATATATCGACGCCGACCCCTATGCCTGGCCCTATAACGGCGCCCTGCGGCCGGACAATACCGCGCTTGTTATCATCGACATGCAGACGGATTTCTGCGGCAAAGGCGGTTATGTCGACCACATGGGTTACGACCTGTCGCTGGTCCAAGCGCCGATCGAGCCGATCAAGAAGGTGTTGGCGACCATGCGCGCCAAGGGCTACCATATCATTCACACCCGCGAGGGCCATCGGCCCGATCTCGCCGACCTGCCAGCCAACAAGCGCTGGCGCTCGCAGCGCATCGGCGCCGGCATCGGCGATCCGGGGCCTTGCGGACGCATCCTCACACGTGGCGAACCCGGCTGGGACATCATTCCCGAACTCTACCCGACCGAGGGCGAGACGATCATCGACAAGCCGGGCAAGGGTTCCTTCTGTGCCACTGATCTGGAACTGATCCTCAACCAGAAGCGGATCGAAAACATCATTCTGACCGGCATCACCACTGACGTCTGTGTTTCCACGACCATGCGCGAGGCAAACGACCGCGGCTACGAATGCCTGCTTCTGGAGGACTGCTGCGGTGCAACCGACTACGGCAACCACCTTGCCGCCATCAAGATGGTGAAGATGCAGGGCGGCGTCTTCGGCTCGGTCTCCAATTCCGAGACGTTTGTGAGCCAGTTGCCATGAGCACGGTCCGCGACACCCCCCTCCCGCAACCCGGCAAGGCTGTCGGCATTGATACGATCGACATGACGATGCGCTTCGGCAGCTTCACCGCGCTCGACCAGGTTTCGATAAATGTGCCTGCGGGCAGTTTCCACGCCCTGCTTGGCGAAAACGGCGCCGGCAAATCGACGCTCGTCAAATGTATCATGGGCTTCTATCACGCGACATCGGGCGCGCTTTCCGTCGACGGCCGCGAAGTGGCGATCGCGTCGCCGAAGGACGCGGCGACCTACGGCCTCGGCATGGTCTACCAGCATTTCACGCTGGTCCCTTCACTGACGGGTGCCGAAAACCTCGTCATCAGCCGCGACGAAGTGCCTGCTATCATCGATTGGGCGAAGGAGCGCAGGGATCTTGCAGCCTTCATGGAACGCATGCCTTTCAAGATCCCGCTCGACAGGCCGGTCAGTGAGCTTGCCGCCGGTGAGAAGCAGAAGCTGGAGATCGTCAAGCAACTCTACCTCGGCCGCTCCTTTCTCGTGCTGGACGAGCCAACCTCGGTGCTGACGCCGGCAGAAGCCGACGAAATGCTTGGCCTCGTGCGCGCCATGACGCAACGCGGCGAACTGACGGTGCTGATGATCTCCCACAAGTTCCACGAGGTGACGAAATTCGCCGATAACCTCTCCATCCTGCGGCGGGGCAAGCTCGTCGGCACCGGCAAGGTCGGCGAACTCTCCACCGCCGACATGGCGGCGATGATGATCGGCGACGTCAAGCTCGCCGAACTCGACACCCGCGTTCCGGTTTCCGAAAGCGCCAAGCCGATCCTCACCGTCGAGCAGATCAAGGCTCCCGATCGTTCCGGCCTCAAGACCATCGAGATCGACAGTCTCTTGGTCCGCTCCGGCGAAATCGTCGGCATTGCCGGGATATCCGGCAACGGCCAGAAGGAGCTGACCGAAATCCTCGCCGGCCAGCGGCCGACGGACAGTGGCCGCGTCAGCGTCAAAGGCCAGATCTACGGCGCGACGCGCCCTGAAACCCGGAAGAATAATGTCCGCTTCATTCCCGAGGAGCCGCTGCAGAATGCCTGCGCGCCGCGCATGACGGTCAGCGAAAACCTCGCCTTCCGGACCTTCGACCTGAAGGCGGACGGAAAGGACGCGGTCTGGCTGAACAAGGGCAAGATGAAGAAGCGCGCTACGGCGCTGATCTCCGATTTCAAGGTGAAAACGGCTTCCTCCTCCTCGCCCATCGCGGCTCTTTCGGGTGGCAACGTACAGCGGGCCGTGCTTGCCCGCGAACTGACCGGCGAGGTGGACCTGCTGATCGTCTCGAACCCCTGTTTCGGCCTTGACTTCTCGGCCGTGGCCGAGATCCGCGCCCGCATCATGAAGGCCCGAAATTCCGGGACGGCCGTGCTGCTCCTTTCGGAAGACCTCGACGAGCTACTCGAAATGTCCGACCGCATCATGGTCATCTCCGAAGGCAAGCTGGTTTATGAGACACCGGCGCGCTCGGCCGATATCGGCGTCATCGGCGCCCATATGGCGGGGCACCACTGATGGCTAGGATCAAGGCAGAACCCTTCGCTTTCCCGGTGGTGCACGACCAGCTCGCCCTTATCGTCATCGACATGCAGCGCGATTTCGCCGAGCCCGGCGGTTTCGGCGCCAGCCTCGGCAATGATGTCAGCCGCATCACAAGGATCGTGCCTGACGTCAAACGCCTCATCCAGGGCTTCCGAAATGCCGGCCTGCCGGTCATCCATACGATGGAATGCCACAGGCCCGATCTCTCGGACCTGCCGCCGGCAAAACGAAACCGCGGCAACCCGACGCTGCGGATCGGTGACGAAGGTCCGATGGGCCGAATACTTATCTCCGGCGAACCTGGCACAGCGATCCTGCCGGAGCTTGCCCCAGTCAAGGGAGAGGTTGTCATCGAAAAACCCGGCAAAGGCGCCTTCTACGCCACGGAACTTGGAAAAGTGCTGCAGCAGAGGGGCATCAAACAGCTGGTCTTCGCAGGTGTAACGACAGAAGTCTGCGTGCAGACCACAATGCGCGAGGCAAACGATCGCGGTTACGAATGCGTGCTCGCCGAGGAGGCGACGGAAAGCTATTTTCCCGAGTTCAAGGCGGCCGCCATTGCCATGATCCGCGCCCAAGGTGCGATCGTCGGCTGGACGGCCCATGTCGACGATATCCTGGAGAGCATCGCCAATGCCTGAGACGACCCGCGAACTGCTCACTAGTGGTGGCTGGAAAGAACTGGAATTCGGTCCTTTCCGCGATGACGTGACAATCCATTGGATTCGCCCCTTCGACGGCGAGCATCCCGGCGTAGCGCTGCTGAAATATGAAGCCGGCGCTTCCGTCCCCCGCCACCGGCACGAAGGACTGGAGACCATTCTCGTGCTCGATGGAGTTCAGTCCGATGAAGCGGGCGACTACGCCCGCGGCAGCTACATCGTCAACGCACCGGGCACCGAACACTCGGTCTGGAGCGATACCGGCTGTGTCGTGCTCATCCAATGGGACCGACCGGTAACAATACTGGGGGAGAAATAACGTCGAGCCGAGATACCGTCCTTCGATATCCTCACCGCGCGACGCAGTGCTGGCGACCGTCACTCCTTAAATCGCAAAAGGCCGCATTGCCAGTTCAGCCGGCTTGAATGCCATACGCTCGAGACCTAAATTGCCAGAATGCTTGACCATTCGTCTCGACCATTGTCGCAGTCAACTATCCCCGTGGATGCCCTGAGCGAAGTCCTGCAAGACTTTCGCCTGAGTGGCGTCAACTATGGGCGTTGCGAACTCAGACATCCGTGGAGCATCGCTTTTCCGCAACAACAACTGCTTCGTTTTCACTTTGTGAGCCAAGGTCCGTGCTGGATCCATACCGAGGTCGAAGGATGGCAGGAGCTGAACGATGGCGATCTGGTGCTGCTGCCGCAAGGGATCGCACACCGATTGGCCAGCGCGCCAGACGTTGAGGGCGACTGCCTTAAAAGCTGTCAGATAACGAGCTTGGGAAGCAATGTCTGCGAAGTGCTGCGGGAAGGAACGGGCTCGACCAGCACCCTCTTCTGCGGCTCCATGGCTTTGGGGGCACATGCACTTAACCCTTTGATCGCTCTGATGCCGCCAATCATCAAGGGCTGCGATGTGGCCGGCAACGACCCGATTGTTGGCCCCCTGCTGACGGCTATGTCGGCGGAAGCGACCCAGCCCCAGATGGGAAGCGCGACCGTCCTGTCGCGGATGGCGGACTTACTTGCAGCCCGGCTTATCCGCTGCTGGGTCAATTGCAGCGGAACCTCGACCACGGGCTGGCTCGCCGCTATCCGCGATGCCCACATCGGTCGCGCCTTGGCGGCCATGCACAGGAACCCCGGTCATAACTGGACCCTCGAAAGCCTCGCCGGTGTGGCAGGCCAGTCGCGCTCGATCTTCGCCGAGCGCTTCAGCGCTATTTTGGGAGAAGGCGCGGCACATTATCTCATCCGCCTTCGCATGCAGCTTGCCCGGGAGCTGTTAGGACAAAGCGGCATGTCGGTCGCCGAGGTTGCCTCCCGGCTGGGCTACGAGTCGGAGGCGTCCTTCGCGCGCGCCTTCAAGCGCGTCACAAGCGTCCCACCAGGCGTTGTGCGTCGCACAAATTCCGGACGAATGGGCATGGATTTCGGATTTTAGGATACATATCATCTGGAAAACTTCGTCTATGACATCTCCGAGCGTAGGAGATATTTCAAATGACGGACACAACATCACAGCTTGACGAAGCTACAATTGGCCTGGAGACCGAGCAATCTGTCTGGACCGCGTCTACGTGGTTTGCCGTTCTTTCGATGGCGGCCACCAGTTTCGCGCTTGTATCAGCTGAGTTCTTGCCAGCAGGTCTCTTGACGCCAATGGCGCGCGATCTCGGGGTTACCGAGGGAACCGCCGGACAGGTCGTTACGGCTACCGCTTCCGTCGGCGCCGTGACGGCTCTTTTGAGCAATGTTCTCATCGGCAGACTGAACCGCAAAACCGTGCTCGTCGGTCTCAGCGCCTTGGCGGTGGGCTCCAATGTTTTAGCATCTTTTGCGACCGATTTTTGGCTCTTGTTGTTGGGCCGGGCTGGGCTCGGCATCGCGCTCAGCGGTTTCTGGGCGCTTTCAGTTGCGGTAGTAGCGAGGTTGGTGGGCGCCAATGCGACAGGTCGTGGTATGGCCATCGTCACCCTCGGCGTCTCGCTCGCCACCATAGCTGCACCATCGGTGGGTGCTTTGATCAGCGATTGGCTGGGATGGCGCATCGCCATGGCGATGACCGCCGGGCTTGCCGCCGTCGCTATGCTGCTGCAGCTGCTCAGCTTGCCGACACTGCCTGCAAGCACAAGCAACAGTCTCGCCGATGTCTTCCGGCTGACACGACGACGGGCGGTTCAACTGGGAATGCTTGCCATTCTTTTGCTGATGACAGGGCATTTTGCCGGCTCGGTCTATGTGCGCCCCTTCCTCGAACAGGTGACGCTCCTTGAAACCAATTCGATCGCCCTGGCGCTTCTCGGGTTTGGCGTCGCTTCCGTGATCGGAAATGTTGCCGGTGGCCGAATTGCCGACGCGAGTATTCGTCTGGCGCTCGCTGTCACCGCCGCGATGATGGCGTTTGCGGCGCTCGTTCTCGTCCTTGCAGGCACTCATGCCGGCATCGCGTTCGCCCTCGTTACACTTTGGGGCTTCGCCTTCGGAATGGGCCCGGTGGTGCTGCCGACCAATCTTTCCCGCGCGGCACCAGAAGCTCTTGAAGCGGCGGGCAGCCTGATGGTCGTCTCGTTTCAGGTCGCCATCAGTATCGGCGCGGTTTTCGGCGGCTATGTCGTCGACCACTATGGTGCTGCAGGACCCTTGACCCTTACGGCCGTCCTAGCCGCATCGACCGTCGCCCTGGCCTTGCTGCAGCCTCGCAGCTGATTGTTGCTTCCGGTTTGAGCATCGCGCAATCGGACTGAAAAATGCCGTGAGATCTGTTGCTGGATGCGACATCTCAGCTGCGCGCGTCACGACGAGCCCGCTCGCGGCATTGGCCGGCCTTATCGCAATCGCGCTGACAGATGACGCTGTATCATCGGCGCGCTATCGGACCGGATCTGCGCTTACGACCGGCCTATGGATGGATCGAAGAGCCGGGGGGCCTGAGACCGGCCGGCTCACTTCACGGTGGTGGGTCCTCCCCCCGGGTCAGGCCACTGTGCTGAGTGTCCGTGCGATCGCATTGCGCCAACCGACGATTCTCGCCTGCCTGTCCGTGTCCGTCATATCCGGCTCAAAGCTGCGGTCGCTTGCCCAAGCGCGCGCGAACTCCTCCCTTTCCGGCCAGACGCCGGCCTTCGATCCGGCGAGCCAGGCTGCACCGAGCGCCGTCGTCTCCAAGGTCGCCGCCCGCTCGACGGGGCTCGAGAGAATGTTGGCGAGATGCTGCATCGTCCATTCGGAGGCCGACATGCCGCCATCGACGCGCAGAACGGTTTCAATCGGGTGATCGCCCCAATCGCTGCGCATCGCCACCAGGAGGTCGAGCGTCTGGTAGGCGACCGATTCCAGGACGGCCCGGGCCAGTTCGGCCGGACCGCTGTTGCGCGTCAGGCCGAAGATCGCCCCACGCGCCTCCGGATCCCAATAGGGAGCGCCAAGCCCGGTGAAGGCAGGCACGACATAGACCCTTTGCTGCGGATCGGCTCTGTCAGCGAGCGCGCTGGTTTCCGATGCCTTCCCGATAATGCCGAGACCGTCACGCAGCCACTGCACGGCAGCACCGGCAATGAATATCGATCCTTCCAGCGCATAGGTGGTTTTGCCATTCAAGCGATAGGCGATTGTCGTCAGCAGCCGGTTCTTCGAACGGACGCGGTCATCGCCAGTGTTCAAGAGCGCAAAGCAGCCGGTGCCGTAGGTCGATTTCACCATGCCCGGTTCGAAACAGGCATTGCCGATCGTCGCCGCCTGCTGATCACCGGCGACACCGAGGATCGGGATACCAGCGCCGAAGATGTAAGGATCGACCGTGCCGAAATCATCAGCGCTGTCCTTGACCTCGGGCAGCACTGCGCGCGGGATGCGCAGGATTTCAAGAAGCTCCTCGTCCCAGCGATTCTCGGCGATATTGTAGAGCAGGGTTCGCGAGGCATTGGTTGCATCGGTAAGATGCGCGCGTCCGCCGGTCAGCTTGTAGATGATCCAGCTGTCGATGGTCCCGAAACAGACTTCGCCCGCTTCGGCGCGGGCACGCAGTCCCTCTATATTGTCAAGCAGCCAGCGCAGCTTCGTGCCGGAAAAATAAGGATCGAGCAACAGACCAGTCTTGGCGGTGAAGAGCTTTTCATAGCCATCCACCTTCAGCCGGTCGCACATTTCCGCCGTGCGCCGGTCCTGCCAGACGATTGCCTTGTGAAGCGGCTGGCCGGTCGCCCTTTCCCAGACGACGGTCGTTTCCCGCTGATTGGTGATGCCGATGGCAGCGATCGCGCCCGCCCCCACGCCGCTCTTTGCCAATGCATCGCGGGCGGTCGAAAGCACCGTGTCCCAGATTTCGGCCGCATCATGCTCCACCCAGCCTGTCTGCGGGAAATATTGGGCGATTTCCGTCTGGGCCGACCCTGCGATCCGCATCTGAGGGTCGAAAATGATCGCGCGCGACGACGTCGTGCCCTGGTCGATGGCAAGGATATGGCCGCTCATGACATCTCTTCCTGCGCAGCAGCCATCGTTCCGCCGGAACGGCAGCTCTGTCCCCGTTGATTCTATGGAAATGGAAGACGGCCGGGCGGCGCGCGCCCGGCCGATCTGACGCTTATTTCTTGGCGTCTGCCCAGCTCTTGACGAGCTCGTCATAGTTGACGGTGATGGGTTTTTCCTTCTCGTTCTCGATCTTCAGCTGCGGCGCGAGGTTACCCTTCTTCACAGCATCTGCGTTCCAATAAGCGAGATCATGTTCTTCGGCGAGTTTCGGGCCGATATCGCCCTGGACCTTCGATTTCTCGATACGGCCCATGACCTTCTCCTGTTCACTGCAAAGAGAATCCATGGCCTCCTGCGGTGTCTTGGCGCCGGAAGAGGCATCGCCAATTGCCTGCCACCAAAGCTGAGCCAGCTTCGGATAGTCGGGAACGTTGGTCCCGGTAGGCGACCACTGAACGCGAGCCGGCGAACGATAGAACTCGATCAGACCGCCGAGCTTCGGAGCGCGCTCCGTGAAGCTCTTGTCGCGAATGGTGGATTCGCGGATGAAGGTGAGACCGACCTGGCTCTTCTTAACGTCAACCGTTTTGGAGGTCACGAACTGTGCATAGAGCCAAGCAGCTTTTGCGCGGTCCGTCGGGGTCGATTTCATCAGCGTCCACGAGCCGACGTCCTGATAACCGAGCTTCATGCCGTCTTTCCAGTAAACGCCATGCGGGCTCGGCGCCATGCGCCACTTCGGCGTACCATCCTCGTTCATAACAGGCAGGCCGGGCTTGACCATGTCTGCGGTAAACGCGGTGTACCAGAAGATCTGCTGGGCGACGGCACCCTGTGCCGGCACCGGACCGGATTCCGAAAAGGTCATGCCCTGAGCTTCCGCCGGTGCGTATGCCTTCAACCAATCGAGATACTTCTGGATCGAATAGACCGCTGCCGGGCCGTTGGTGTCGCCGCCACGCGCGACGCACGAACCGACGGGACGCGACTTCTCGTCGACCTTGATACCCCATTCGTCCACCGGAAGACCGTTCGGCAGGCCCTTGTCGCCGTTGCCGGCCATCGACAGCCAGGCGTCGGTGAAGCGCCAGCCGAGCGACGGGTCCTTCTTGCCGTAGTCCATGTGGCCGAAGACCTTCTTGCCGTTGACGTCACGTCCTGTGAAGAATTCGGCAATGTCTTCATAGGCCGACCAGTTGACCGGAACGCCGAGATCGTAGCCGTATTTCGCCTTGAAATCGGCCTTGTTCTTCTCGTCGTTGAACCAGTCGTAGCGGAACCAGTAGAGGTTGGCGAACTGCTGGTCGGGAAGCTGATAGAGCTTCTTGTCCGGCGCGGTCGTGAACTTGGTGCCGATAAAGTCGTCGATATCGAGGCCGGGGTTGGTAACGTCCTTGCCTTCGCCGGCCATCCAGTCGGTCAGGTTGCGCACCTGCTGATAGCGCCAGTGAGTACCAATCAGGTCGGAGTCATTGACCCAGCCGTCATAAAGGTTCTGCCCGGTCTGCATCTGCGTTTGGATCTTCTCGACAACGTCGCCCTCTTGAATGACGTCGTGCGTTACTTTGATGCCGGTGATCGCAGTGAAGGCCGGAGCCAGAACCTCCGACTCATATTTGTGGGTGGTCAAGGTTTCCGAAACAACCTTGATCTCCATACCCTTGAAGGGCTTGGCAGCATCGATGAACCACTGCATTTCCTTTTCCTGGTCGGCGCGAGAGAGCGTCGACATGTCGCCGATCTCTTTATCCAGGAAAGTCTTTGCCTCATCCATGCCGGCATAGGCCGACCCTGTCATGGCCAGCAGTACCGCTGCTGTCGTCGTCAATAAATGCCTTCGCATGATATCCTCCCAGGGTTTGCGATTGCAGTTTTCACGTCTCAGGCGGCCAGAAATACCCCCGGCCATCTGCATCAGTTTGCCTCACACGTAACGGAATACGCCGACGGCGTAGACAACGGAGAGAGCAAGAGCCCACCAGAGGCTTGATCCGGCGAGACCAAGCCAGGCAAGATGGATAAAGGCGCTGCCGAGCAGCGAAAGGAAAAGCCGGTCACCGCGCGTGGTCTCGAAGCGCAGGATACCGATCCGCGGGCTGCCCCCCGGCACGGCATACTCCCAGATCCCCATACCGATCAGCAGCAATACGATGACGATGAAGAAAGCGGCCGTCGGCCAGGTCCATGCCATCCATGAAAAATCGGGAAGCGACAAGCTCATCAAACCCTCCCCAGGGCGAAGCCCTTGGCGATGTAATTGCGGACAAACCAGATCACAAGCGCCCCTGGGATCAGGGTCAGAACACCGGCGGCGGCAAGCAGGCCCCAATCCATGCCGGATGCAGAGACGGTGCGGGTCATGGTGGCAGCGATCGGCTTTGCGTCGGTCGTCGTCAAAGTGCGGGCAAGCAGCAGTTCCACCCAGGAGAACATGAAGCAAAAGAAGGCAGCGACGCCGATGCCGCTTGCAATCAGGGGCATGAAGATCTTCACGAAGAAGCGCGGGAAAGAATAGCCGTCAATATAGGCCGTCTCGTCGATCTCCTTCGGCACGCCCGACATGAAGCCTTCAAGGATCCAGACCGCAAGCGGCACGTTAAAGAGGCAGTGCGCCAAGGCAACGGCGATGTGCGTATCGATCAGCCCAAAGGCTGAATAGAGCTGGAAGAACGGCAGCGCGAACACGGCTGGGGGCGCCATTCGATTGGTGAGCAGCCAGAAGAAAAGATGCTTGTCACCGAGGAACCGGTAACGGGAGAAAGCATAGGCCGCCGGCAGCGCGACTGCCACCGAGATCACCATGTTGATCACGACATAGGTGATTGAATTGATGTAGCCGGAATACCACGCCTTCTCCGTAAAGATCGTCACGTAATTGGCGATCGTCGGGTTATGAGGATAAAGCGTCAGGGAATTGACGATCTCCGCGTTGGTCTTGAAGCTCATGTTGACGAGCCAATAGATCGGCAGCAGGAGCACGATGATGTAGATCGTCGGAACCAGCCACCACCAGCGCGATTCCTCCCCGCGCCGGCGCATCAGACGACTGACTTCGTCCGAAGACAGACCGCTTGCGACACTGGTAATGCCTGAAATCTTTCGGCTCGCTGTCGTTTCGTTGGAGGCGCTCATTTCAATTCTCCGCGTCGTGGCTTGTCATGACGGTGTAGAACACCCATGAAAGCAGCAGGATGATCAGGAAATAGATCAGCGACATGGCGGCGGCGGGACCGAGGTCAAACTGTCCGAGCGCGGTCTTGACCAGATCGATCGACAAGAACGTGGTCGAATTGCCCGGACCGCCGCCGGTGACGACGAAGGGCTCAGTGTAGATCATGAAACTATCCATGAAACGCAACAGCACGGCGATCAGAAGAACGCGCTTCATCTTCGGCAGCTGGATATAGCGGAACACAGCCCAACGAGACGCTCCGTCGATCTTGGCTGCCTGATAGAAAGCATCAGGGATGGAAACGAGACCGGCATAGCAGAGAAGCACAACCAGGCTCGTCCAATGCCAGACATCCATGATGATGATCGTCACCCAGGCGTCGAGCGGATCCTGCACGTAGTTGTAATCGATGCCGATGGCATTGAGGTAATAGCCGAACAAACCAATGTCGTTGCGGCCGAACACCTGCCAGATCGTGCCGACAACGTTCCACGGGATCAGCAGCGGTAGCGCCATCAACACCAGGCACACGGGCACGCCGATGCCCGATTTCGGCATGTTGAGTGCAATGAAGATACCGAGGGGGATCTCAAGAGCGAGAATGATCAACGAAAAAATCAAATTTCGCTGCAGGGCGGCCCAGAAACGATCGGAATGCAGGACCTGGGTAAACCAGTCCGTTCCGTTCCAGAAGAACTGGTTGTTTCCGAAAGTGTCCTGAACGGAATAGTTCACAACCGTCATCAAGGGAATGACGGCCGAGAATGCCACCAGCACGAGGACCGGCAGGACCAGAAACCAGCCTTTATTGTTCCAGGTTTTTTCCATGATCAAGCCTCCGGTCCGGCGCGCCAAGAGTCGGCATAGATACTGATACCCGACGTCTCGAAGGTGACCCGTGGATCAGCCGGAATGTCTCCGTCTTCAGGAACGACAATCGCGATCGGCTGGCCGGCAAACTGCGCGCGAAGGATCTTCTGCCGGCCGATATCCTCCACCTTGCTGACGGTGACAGGCATGCCCACGCGACCGACCCGAATAAACTCTGGCCGGATTCCGAGCTCTACCTTGGCCGCGGCCGAAGTCTTTGGCGCATAATCGAGCGTCAGCGCGTGTTCACCGACCCGAACGGTGCGGCCTTCCACCTTGGCCGGCATGAAGTTCATGCCCGGCGAACCGATGAAGTATCCGACGAAAGTATGGCTCGGACGCTCGAAGAGCTCGGCCGGCGTGCCTATCTGCACGATCTCGCCATCATACATCACCACGACTTTGTCGGCGAAGGTCAGCGCCTCCGTCTGGTCATGCGTGACATAGACCATCGTAAAACCGAACTGCTTATGGAGCCGCTTCAGTTGCGATCGCAGCACCCATTTCATATGCGGATCGATAACAGTGAGCGGCTCGTCGAAGAGAATTGCGTTCACATCCGAGCGCACGAGGCCGCGGCCGAGCGAAATCTTCTGCTTTTGGTCCGCCGTCAAACCGCGAGCACGCCGCTTGGCCCAGCCTGCAAGATCGATCATTTCCAATATTTCATGGACACGACGATCAACGTCGGGTTCCGCCACTCCGCGATTGCGCAAGGGGAAAGCCAGATTGTCATAGACGGTCATCGTGTCGTAGATCACCGGAAATTGGAATACCTGGGCAATATTTCGCTGCTGCGTCGGCAGGTTCGTAACATCCCGTCCGTCGAAAAGAATCCGACCTTCGGACGGCTGAATAAGGCCGGAAATGATATTGAGTAGCGAGGTCTTTCCGCAGCCTGAAGGGCCGAGCAGCGCATAGGCGCCGCCATCGTTCCACTCGTGGTGAACTGCCTTGAGAGCGTAGTCCTTCTCGCTCTTCGGGTTTGGCCCATAGGCATGTCGAATATGATCGAGGGTGATACGTGCCATGATTTTCTCCTAGCCCCCGTGCCTAGCGGTGGTGATCGCCCGGCCGTCCGCGCCGAACGCCATCAGGTGGCGCGTATCGATGAAAACGGAGAGGTCCGCGTCCGGGTCGATATTGTGGATGCCATGCGCAAGCATCACCCAGCGGGTGTCGACAAATTGCAGATGCACGAAACTTTCCGACCCTGTGATCTCTGAAATCTGTGTCCGTGCTGTGAGCCGCGCCGAATCGGCTGTCTGGGCGGTCGGTGCAAGATGATGCGGATGAAACGCGATCGTTGCCGGCCCGTCCGGCACATTCTGAAGGTGCGGCGGCACGGCAAAAATCACAGCGCCGTCGCGGAGGAAAGTGCCTTGCGATTTGACGAGGTCGATAAAATTCAGTGGCGGATCGGCAAATGTTTTCGCCGTCGTGAGATCGAGGGGATTGCGATAGACCTCGATCGTCGGGCCGAACTGCGTGATCCGGCCCTCGGCGAGCGTTGCAGTATTGCCGCCGAGTAACAGCGCTTCGGAGGGTTCCGTCGTGGCATAAACGAAGATCGCGCCGGACTGGGCGAAGATTCGCGGCAATTCCTGCCGTAGTTCTTCACGCAGCTTGTAATCGAGATTGGCGAGCGGCTCATCCATCAAAACAAGGCTTGCATTCTTGACGAGTGCGCGGGCAAGGGCCGTGCGCTGCTGCTGACCACCGGAGAGATTGAGCGGCGTGCGGTCCAGATAGGGCGTGAGCTTCAGAAGCTCGGCCGCCTTGCGCACTTCGAAATCGATGGTCTTCTGGTCTCGTCCGGCAATGCGCATCGGCGAGGCGATATTCTCGTAGACGCTGAGTGCGGGATAATTGATGAACTGCTGGTAAACCATCGCGACATTGCGCTTCTGCACCGGCATGCCGGTAACATCGGCGCCGTCGAAATAGATCGAACCACTGGTCGGCCGATCAAGACCGGCCATCAGCCGCATCAACGATGTCTTGCCGGAGAGCGTCGGTCCGAGCAGGACGTTCAGCGATCCCCGTTCAAATGTCAGGTCCGTCGGGTGGATGTGATATTCACCGCCGACCATCTTTGCGGCATTGCGCAATTCGAGCATTCCGGTTCCCGTGCCTCCTCAAGACGGGGACCACATGCCGGCTTAGCCTGCGAGTTTTGCGGGCAGAGCGGCGATGTACTCCTCCAAAATATGCATCTGTTGTGGTGTCATGTGCAAACCGGCCTTGGTTCTCCGCCAGAGCACATCGTCAGCGGAAACGGCCCATTCATTGTCGATCAGGTAGCGGACCTCGGCCTCGTAGAGGTTGGCTCCGAACAGCCTTCCGAGATCGTCGATCTTTGCGGCATTGCCGAGAAGCGTGGTTGCCTTCGTACCGTATCGGCGAACAAGCCTTCGGGAATGGGCGTCGGCCAGGAACGGATAGCGGGCCTTGAGCTTGGCCACTTCACCCTCATAGCCCTGCACCGGAAAATCCCCGCCCGGCAGGTGGCTGCCCGCCGTCCACGGCCGGCCCTTGACGCCGATCGCTTCGCCGATCTTTTCGAGCGCATGTTCCGACAGCCGCCGATAGGTGGTGAGCTTGCCGCCGAAGACATTGAGAAGCGGGGCCTCGCCCGCCTTGCCCTCGACCTTCAGCACGTAGTCACGGGTCGCTTCCTGCGCCTTCGAGGCGCCGTCATCGAAGAGCGGCCTGACCGCCGAATAGGTCCAGACGATATCCTCGGGCTTCACCGGCTCGTTGAAATATTCCGACGCCGCATTGCAGAGATAGACGATTTCCTCCTCGGAGATCTTCACATCCTTCGGATCGGCTGTGTAGTCGCGGTCGGTCGTGCCGATCAGGGTAAAGTCGGTCTCGTAGGGAATGGCAAAGATGATGCGGTTGTCGGGGTTCTGGAAGAAATAGGCGCGCGGGCCTTCGAACTTCTTCCTGACGATGATGTGACTGCCCTGGACGAGGCGCACATGGTGGGCCTCATTCTGGCCGAAAGTGGAACGGATGACATGGTCGACCCACGGACCGGCGGCATTGATCAGCATGCGGGCCTGATGGGTCTCGCTCTTGCCCGTGAGGCTATTGATCGTCTTGATCTGCCAGACGCCACCCTCCTGTCGGGCAGAGACGACCTTGGTGCGCGGCATGATCAGCGCCCCCTTGTCGGCGGCATCCCGCGCATTCAGCACCACCATTCGGGCATCGTCGACCCAGCCGTCGGAATATTCGAAAGCTTTGGTGAAGAGTGCCTTCAGCGGCTTGGCGGCCGGATCGGTGCGCATGTTAAGCACCGAAGTCGGCGGCAACAGCTTGCGGCCGCCGAGGTGGTCATAGAGAAAGAGGCCAAGGCGGATCATCCAGGCCGGCCTTACCCCCCCCTTGTGATAGGGCAGCACGAAGCGCAGCGGCCAGATGATGTGCGGAGCCATGGCCCAGAGGATCTCGCGCTCCATCAGCGATTCGCGCACCAGGCGGAACTCGTAGTGTTCGAGGTAGCGCAGGCCGCCGTGGATGAGCTTGGTGGCGCCTGACGAGGTGCCGGAGGCGAAATCGTTCATCTCGGCAAGCGCCACCGTATATCCGCGACCCACCGCATCGCGCGCAATGCCACAGCCGTTGATCCCGCCGCCGATGACGAAAATATCGTGGATACCGTCCATATTCCCCCTCGTTGCACCAGGGCAGCGCAACGGTTCCCTCCAAACCCGAAAGTGAGAGCGATTAAATCGAAAATTTTTCGAATGTCAAACGAATGTTTTCCGCCGCCGAAATCAGCGGTTTGCTTTCGCCGCCTCGACCAGAACGACGCCGCTCTGCTGACAGATATTGCGGATGGATGGTGAATCGCATTGATCGGTAATGAAGGTGTGGACCTGCGAAATCTGGCCGATCCGCACCGGTGCTGTGCGTTCGAACTTGGTCGAATCCGCAACCAGAATGACGTGCCTGGCATTTGCGATGATGGCCTGTGCCACCTTCACCTCGCGGAAATCATAATCGAGAAGCGCACCATCCGGATCGATCGCCGAAGCCCCGATCACGGCATAATCGACCTTGAACTGCCTTATGAAATCCACGGCCGCTTCGCCGACGATGCCGCCGTCTGATTGGCGCACCACGCCGCCGGCAATCACCACCTCGATATTGTCAATCAGGCGCAATCTATTGGCAACGTTGATATTATTGGTAATCACCATCAGTTCATGATGATTGGAGAGGGCTTCGCCCACTGCTTCCGTCGTCGTGCCGATATTGATGAAGAGGGAGCTATTGTTGGGGATGAGATCTGCGGCAGCAATGCCAATTGCCTGTTTTTCGGTCGCTGCGATCTGGCGCCGCGCATCGTAGCGGACGTTTTCCGTGCCGCGCGGGAAAGTTGCGCCGCCGTGGATGCGCGTCAGGAGCTGCGCATCGCAAAGATCGTTCAGGTCCTTGCGGATAGTCTGCGGTGTCACCGCAAACTGCGTTGCCAGATCATCGACCAGCACTCGGCCCGTGGATTTCGCAAGCGCCACGATCTTCCCCTGACGATCCGATAGAAACATGCGCGCCCTCCTTCGTTTCGTTTTCATCTTTAGCGAAACTTCGGTTTATGGCAAAGCAATCGCTGCTGGTGCGAGGCTAAAGGCAATCGCGACATGCGCTCCATCGAAACATGATCGAGTGCTGAAATCCCTTTGGATATTGCAAAACCCGCCCCGCCTCTGCCTTGTTGCGCGCTTAACGTATGATGCGATTCGCTATCCGCGACGGGGCGAGCATGCACGAGGGACAAAAGGAGAGTTCGATGACAGACGCCAAAAGCGGCAT
Source organism: Rhizobium sp. BK650 (assembly GCF_014195325.1). GTDB lineage: Bacteria > Pseudomonadota > Alphaproteobacteria > Rhizobiales > Rhizobiaceae > Rhizobium. The sequence continues at coordinate 192,064 of NZ_JACIBK010000009.1, forward strand.
TACGGGGCTGCGGCCGCAGATTACGGTGATTGGCGTCGGCGGAGGTGGCGGAAACGCGATCAACAATATGATCGCCGAGAAACTGGCGGGCGTCGATTTCATCGCCGCCAACACGGATGCCCAGGTACTAGCAACCTCTAAGGCGACGCGCCGCATCCAGCTCGGCGCCCATGTCACCGAGGGTCTGGGCGCCGGCTCCCTGCCGGAGGTCGGGCGTGCCGCGGCGGAAGAATCGCTCGACGAGATCATGGATCACCTGAGCGGCTCGCACATGTGCTTCGTCACAGCCGGTATGGGCGGCGGCACGGGCACGGGTGCAGCACCCGTCATCGCGCATGCAGCCCGCTCGGCCGGTATCCTGACGGTCGGCGTCGTCACCAAGCCCTTCACGTTCGAAGGCAACCGCCGCATGAAGATGGCCGAAGCCGGCATCGAGGCGCTGCGCCAGGCGGCCGATACCGTCATCGTCATCCCCAACCAGAACCTCTTCCGCATTGCCGACGCCAAGACCACCTTCGCCGATGCCTTCATGACGGCAGATCGCGTGCTCTATTCCGGTGTCGGCTGCATTACCGATCTCATCGTCAAGGAAGGCCTGATCAATCTCGATTTCGCCGACGTCAAATCCGTCATGCGCGGCATGGGCCGGGCAATGATGGGCACGGGCGAAGCAGCCGGCGAGGCGCGGGCGATGAAAGCTGCGGAAGCTGCCATTGCCAACCCGCTGCTCGACGATATCTCGATGAAGGGCGCTAAAGGCGTGCTGATCTCGATCTCCGGCGGCTCGGACATGACGCTCTTCGAGGTCGACGAAGCCGCAAGCCGGATTCGCGACGAAGTGCAGGACGATGCCGAAATCGTCGTCGGCGCGATCTTCGACCGCAGCCTGGACGGCAGGTTCCGCGTCTCGGTCGTCGCAACTGGCCTTGACGGCGCCGGCCAGGCGGCCGCCGTGCAGGAGTTTGCGCCGATAAAAGAGCAGACCCGCACGCTGCAGTGAGGCGCCGGCACGGGCGAAAGTCGGAAGATCGTCAATATGCGCATGAAGCAGATCTAGACGAACACTTCAATCACCTCGTCCGCGGCCCTTATTCCGCTTTCCCAGGCCCCATGCGCCGTCGAGAAGTCGGTTTGGTGGGTCGCTTCGCCGGCAAAAAACAGCCGGTCGCCGACCGGTCGCGCCAGCGTCAGTCGCGCCCCCGCATGGCCCGGAAGCGCATGGCTGTAGGAACCGCGAACCCAATCGGTATGACACCAGGAGGACGCTGCGAAGGGCCGCAGGTGGCGGCGGATACTGTTTCCAAGAAGTGATGACAGCTGGTCGAGCGCGAATGCGAAGGCGTCGACAAGACCGGCCTCATCAATGACGACGGCGCCCTTTCCGCCGAAAAAACCTTCAATGACCGGGCGACCGAGCGGCCTTATATAATAGCTGCCGGTCTCGTCGTTCCTCGCATCCCCAAGCAGATGGGTTTCCGGTTCGAGGCCATGATTGCCGCTGAGCTGCATGAACAGCTTTTCGGCAAGGCCGAGCGGCAGCTGGCTGGCGGCGTGCAAATGATCATCCACCCCGGCGTCGAAGGCGATGGTGCCGCGGGCAAGAACATTGGTCGAGACCGTAACGATCGCCGCATCCGCAGTCATCGGGCCGCGGTCGGTCTCCAGCCTGACGTGCTTGCCGGTCAGTGCAACGCGACGGACCGGCGTTGAAAGCCGCAGTGTCACATCGGGAACGGCAGCGCCGATCAGGCTTCCATAGCCTTCATGGACCCGCCAGTTGGCATCGGTCGCGGCATTATCGTAGGCAAGAAAGTCGGCGACCGACAGCCGCTCCAGCGGAGTGCCGTTCAGGTAGCCGCTCAGCGACTGGCAATAGGCGGTCCATTCGCCATCCGGCTCCAGCGCGTCCGAAGCGCGGTCGCTCGGCGGTGGATCGGCCCGCAAGCGTTCTTCCAAAGCCCCCCACGCGGCAGCGGCAGCAAGCCGTTCATCCGGTGAGAATCCGAGATCACGCCACTGGTTCTGCCAGGCCGTCTGGCCGCGCTCGATCGTGAAGCCGGCCTCGCGGCCGATGGCAACGAGCGGATTGCGCTCGGCCGAATGCAGCCAGCCGCAACCCATATCGAGCGGCATGCCTGATAGGTCGATCGTCCAGGCCCGACCGCCAACGCGGTTGCTGGCTTCGAGAATGATGACGGAGCGTCCGGCGTCTGCCAGTTTTCGCGCCGCGGCAATGCCCGCCGCACCGGCGCCGATAACTGCCACATCGTAGTCCATCGCCACCGCCACGCCCCGCGCTTCGTCATCATCTTGATAGGCTTAAGCTTTACACGGGAGCTGCACCCGCTTCAATGCGTCCGAAAGCCTGCTACTATGCTCGCATGACCTTCTTTGAAACGCTCGTTGCACTTCTGGCTGTCGCTATCCTGCTCTTGCAGATCACCCGACGTACGCACCTGCCCTATCCCGGCATTCTGGCTGCCGGCGGCGTCGCCGTGGCGATGCTGCCGGGTGCGCCTGTCATCCCGATCGATCCGCCAACAGCGCTTGCTCTGTTCATCGCGCCGGTTCTCGTCGACTCGGCCTATGACTTCCCCACGGGCGCGGCGCGGCGCATGCTGCTGCCGCTGGTCTTCTATGCCGTTATCGCGGTTCTGGTAACGACAGGCGTGGTCGTGTCGATCAGCATCCTGACTGTCGGGCTGCCGCTTGCGGTAGCCGTCACGCTTGGCGCCATCGTTGCGCCACCGGACGCTGCGGCGGCGACAGCCGTTCTTTCCACTCTGCCGGTAGACCGCCGCGTGGATACGTTGCTCAAGGGCGAAAGCCTTTTCAACGACGCGACGGCGCTGTTGCTGTTCGGTGCGGCTCTCACGGTTCAGGCGCGTGGCGGGCTCGATATCGCGACCGCGCTTCAGATCGGCTTTGCCGCTCCCGGCGGTATCATCTTCGGCATCGTCTTCGGCTTCCTCGTTTCGCGCCTTCGGCCGGTGACCGAAAATACCGTCGGCGGAACGCTGCTTCAATTCGTCTATGCCTTCTCGACCTGGCTGATCGCCGAGCATCTGCACCTTTCAGCGGTGCTCGCGACAGTCGCGAGCGCCATGACCATCGCCAGGCTGTCGACGGTGGAGGATTCGCCGCGCATGCGCGTGCATTCTTTCGCCGTCTGGACGACGGTGGTTTTCCTGCTGAATGTCGTGGCTTTCCTGCTTATGGGCCTGCAGGCGCGCAGCATCCTCGAATCCATGTCCGCGAGCGAACTTGAAAGAGCGCTCGGTTTTGCCGCCATCGTGGTGGTTGGTGTCATCCTTGCGCGCCTGGCAATGGCCTTCCTGCTGCATGCATACGTCATCTTGCGCCACCGGCGCGGCAAGCTGCTCGCACCTTTCAGGCATGGGGAGACCTTTCTGGTCGGCTGGTCCGGCATGCGCGGCCTCGTGACACTTGCAACCGCCTTTGCCCTGCCTGCCGATTTTCCCGAACGAAACCTCGTCGTGCTGACGGCCTTTTCAGTGGTACTGGCAACCCTTGTCATCCAGGGGGCGAGCCTTGCCCCGATGATCCATTTCCTGAAACTCGGACGGCAATCAGAGAGCCGCCGAGAACTGGAAGCGGCCAGGCGATCACTCGCCGAGGCCGCATTTCAACGGCTGGAGAAGGAAGGAGGCGCGGAAGCTGAAGCGATCCGCACGATCTGCCGGGATCATTGGACCGCAGCGCCGAACCCGAGCCGGACCTCACCGATCGAGAGACGCCGCAAGCTGACGATCGCGGCCGTCATCGCCCAGCGCCAGCGCCTCGAAGAGCTGCGCGACAACGATAAGATCGGCCCGACGCAATATCTGGAATTGCAGGAAGACCTGGACTGGAAGCAGCTCTCCGTCGGATCCGACGAGGATCGGCGCATGACGGAGAGTTAGGGGTAGATTGCAGTTAAGGTGCGACCTTTACAGTCGCCCTCAACGCTGCATCCGATCCCCCGTCAATGCCCGCAGCAACTGGCGCTGGCTTTGTCCCCCTGATCGAAGGGAGCCGAGCTGTGATTGTCGCGGCTGTGCTCGTTGCGGGCAGCAGGGAGGTTCATGGCGATGTTGCTGTCGAAGAAACCGTTCGGTTTCAGGGTAAAGCCTGCATATTCCACCGGCATGATCGGAAAATCCTCCGGTTTGCAGACATGCGTATGCCCGAAGGAGTGCCAAAGCACGATATCGGCGTTTTCGATATTCCGGTTGTTCTCGACGTATTTCGCCAAGCCGTCCCCACCTGCATGCACATTCGGATAATCGCCGGACGCATATTTTTCCTTCGCGTCAAACGCCGTCACCCAGATGTGCTTCTTGGCAAAGCCGCCACGCTGAGCAACGGTCGACCCGTCCTGGGCGAGCATCAGCGGACTTGGCATGACCACCATTTTATAGCCTGGCGCATTGCCGACGGAATTTTGCTCGTTGGGGTTCTGGACCTTCCAATACCTGCCGGTCTCGCCATTGGCGACAGCAGGACTATCGAGCTCCCGTTTCAAGATTCTCGTCTTCGTATCGAAGACGTTGCCGTAAGGGTTGTCCTCGCCCCATGGGCGTGGCTGGAACTCGTGTTCGCTGACGGTGTTCCCGCCGCCATCGATATCCATGTGCAGGCGCGCATTGAAGAAATGTTGGTGGGTCGGGCCACCGAGATTGTCGTCGACCATCCCGCCCCAGGCATATTTTTGACCGCTTGCAACAGCCGCCGTCTGAATGATGCCGGTCAATTTTGCTTCGAGCTGGATGGTGCCATCCTGATAGAGATACCAGTAGAAGCCATAGTCATAATTGCCGACAGTCGCGAAGAAGGAAATGACGAGACGGCGCGATCTCCTCACTTCAAAAATACCGTTTCTGAACTCGTAGTGCTTCCAGAGGATCCCAAAATCCTCTTCATGCATGCAGACGGCGTTCTTCATGATCACCGGCCGACCGAAATCATCGGCCGACGGGATATCGAAATAATGTATCTGGCCTAGGCAATCGCAGCCGAGCTCAAGGCTATTGGCGAGCCGCCCCAGCCCATATTCCCCGGCGTCGAAAGCGCTCTTCCAATAGTGGTTGGCGGTCGGATCGGCATAGGGCACGACCATTTCGGTCACCGAGGCGCGGAAGATCACGGGACGCAGCTTGCCACCGTTGTTAATACCAAGCTCGTGCAAGACGAGACCTTCGCGGGGCGTAAAGCCGACACGAAACGACCAGTCCTGCCATTGCACCGTCCAGCCATCGACCGAGAAGCTCGGTCCCTGCGGCTGCACGATGTTGAGCGGCTTTACATCCTGACGGACATCGCGAAAGGACTCCTGCCCGTAGTTCCGCTTCTTCTTCGGAACCGGGATGGCGGTCTCGTCGTCGACGAGATCGACCACTTTGTTGCTGATCAGGTCGACGACGGCGACGACCCCTTCGATCGGATGGGCGTAGCCATTGTCACGAATATCCCCGCGCCAATAGGAGACGGCGCGAACGATCCGGGCGCCCTTTTCGAACTCCCGTCCGAAAAAACCAGAGGAAAACGGGTCGATCTGGACGAGCGGAATATCCTCCTCGGTGATACCGCGCTTCTTGACCGCGGCAATCCAGCGGGGGTCCGATTTGACGGTTGCCTCGACGGTCTCGAACTCGCAAAGCATGACCGGGGGCTGCCCATAAGGCGCTGATCCAAGCGGCAGCCTCCTGTGCTCGACAACAGCTTTTTTCGACAGGTCAACGATCGATTCATGAACCTCGCCCGAGCTGGAATCCAGCGACAGGACAAATGCCAGCCGGGGAAGCTTCTTTCCTTCGCGGTGCATGGCCATGTCGGATTTGGTCGGCTCCTCCAGACGAATGATCGGGAAGCGGATCGATTGTGGCAGTTGCTTTTCGTCCTTCAGTATTGCGACGGCTTCCGAGATCTCGGTCAGGCTCAGCGGGTGGAGCGGATAGGCGAGCGTTTCTACAACGGCGTCCATTGTCAGTCCTTCATATGCTTTGGGTGGTGGACAGTGCGCATCTGGCTGCACACACTGCTGGGCTCAGCCGTCAGCGGCCGGAGCAGATATCCATTTCGAGGGTGCGATCACCATGGATACAGAAGACAGAGCAAATTACGTGTGCCTCTGCCGCCACCAGGATTGTGGCTGTCGTTAATACCATAAGCGTCATCAACGACATTCGGTCGACGAGGGTCAAAGGTTGAAGTCTCGTCATTCGAATGCCTTCCCGAGCGAAGCATAGAGTTCAGGCTTCACGGTCCTGATGCGCACCGCAAAGGCCGCCCCGATCAGGCCGGTCAGCACTACCAGCAGCGGAAAGGATTTCACGATCACGCTTTCCGATCCCGATAAGAGCGGCAGGTTGACGATGACGAGGACGATCGCGCCGAGGATACCGAGTAGCGCCAGAACCGGTGCCACCGCCGTGGTCCATAGACCGTAGCGATGCGGCAATCCCCGAAAGAACAGAACGATTGCCACGCAGACGAGGGCCTGAACAGCCAGGATCCCGAGAACGGCCAGAGCAGACATCCAGGCAAAGACGACCGTATAAGGATCGGCACCAGCTGCGATGAAGCAGACAAGCGCAAGGGCAGCAATGGCGCTCTGGACGGCGCCCGCGATATATGGCGAGCCGTGAACAGGATGAACCTTGCCCAGTGCCCTTACAACGAGCCCTTCGCGTCCCAGCGCGTAGAAATACCGGTTCAGCATGTTGTGGAAAGACAGGATGCAGGCAAAGAGGCTGGTGATCAGCAGGATATTCATGACTTGCGACGACCATTGCCCGAGGACGGCGTCGGAGGCGACAAAATAGAAAGTTTCCAAGCCGCTGCCGGCAGTCGCCTGCACCTTCGAAGGGCCATAGAACTGCACGATGGCCCAGGTCGATAGCGCGTAGAAGACCGTGATCAGCAGGACGGCGGCATAGGTTGCCCGCGGGATCGTCTTTTCCGGGTTTTCCGCCTCTTCTCCGAAGATGGCGGTGGCCTCGAAACCGATGAATGAGCCAACCACGAAGACCAGCGCCACACCGAGGCCCGGCGAAAACACGGTTGTCGGACTGAAGGAGGAGAGGCTGAAGCCTTCCGGCCCACCGCCGGTCAGCATGATGGCGATGTCGAGAAGCAGCAGGATTGCGACCTCAGCCAGCATGCAGATGCCGAGGATCGTGCCTGAAAAGGCAATATTTCGCTGGCCGCAAAGGTGGACTGCCACCAGCGCCGCAAACGACCACGCCCACCACGGAAGCGCCATAATCGTTTCAACGGCGCCGCTGATGAAGACACCGAACAATCCGTAGATGGCGATCTGTACCGATGAATAGGTCAAAAGCGCCATCAGCGCACCGCCGACACCGGCCGGCTTGCCGATGCCATGCGTGATGTAGGTATAAAAGGCGCCTGTTCCGCCGACATGCCGGCTCATCGCCGTGAAGCCGACCGAGAAGATGAGATAGAAAATCCCCGCCAGAACGAAGGCACCCGGCACGCCGGGTCCATTGCCGAAAGCAAAAGCGGCGGGCGTCGCGCCGACAACGGCGGTGAGCGGTGCTGCCGCTGCCACAACGAAGAAGACGATATGGGCAAGGCCGACGGAGTTTTTGGCGAGGCGGTCGGGAGGACCTCCCAAAGTGGTGTGCGATGTCATGAGAACCCCTGCTTTTGATTTTCATCAACACGGTAGCCACGGCCGATTGGCCTCGAAATTGCAGTTCATGCCAATGAATCGATAATTTGCGCCATCACTGACGGCGGGGAACAAAAACATGTCATCTGCCCAGCAAACCGGCACATCCGCGCAGATATTTGCTTCAATTCGCGCCTCTGTGCTGCTGCCGCTCATCGAACAAATCGACCGGAAATCCGGCAAGGCTGACGTTTTACTCGCCCTTCACGGTCTTCTGCGCAGCCAGTTTGACGATCCCTATGCCATGATCCCCATGAACCGATATATGGCTATCTTCGAAGATGCGGCATCGATCGTCGGAGATCCGGCGATCGGGGCATTGCTTGGAACCCTGTTTAAGCCGAGCGACATCGGGCCGATCGGCGTGCTGTTTTCCATATCGAGCACCATCCGCGCCGGCTTCGAACGATTGGCGAAATATGTGAACACCGTCCAGAGCGGCACCAATTCCGGTGTCTTTCAGGAAGACGACAATCTGGTCTGGAGCTATCGCCTCGACGATACCAGGCTCTGGCCGAGGCGGCAGGACAGCGAGTTCACGCTTGCCGCATCCTGCCAGCTCGTCCGCGCCTGCTTCGCACGCGGATGGAGACCCGTCGAAGTTCATTTCGAACATCGTGCGCCTCGTGACTTGACGACCTTGCAACGGATCTTCCGTGCGCCCTTAAAATTTGGCGAGTCTGCCAATCGCATCGTGGTTTCAGGGCAAGACGCACGCCGCATCTATCGGCAGGAGCAGCCCGACTTGGCGGCGGTCCTGGAGCGCCATATCGAGGATCTGAGCGGCAAGCTGTTGCAGTCGGATTCGACTGTCGATCATGTGCGATCATTGATCGGAATCTATCTGGGACACAAACCGATCACGCTCGTCGGACTTTCGCAGGAACTCGCCCTTTCGCCGCGAACCTTGCAACGACGGCTCTCCGAGCAGGGAACCTCATTGAGGGATCTAATGCGGGAATACCGCCAGAGTATCCTTCAGCTGCAGAGACAGAACGGCGCGGTCAGAATGAAAGAAGTGGCGCAAATCTTGGGCTATGCGGACGAGACGGTTTTGTGGCGCGCCCGCAAACAGTGGGAACATGGCTCGTAAGCGGCAGACAATGCTGCGGCAGATCTTGGGTCAGCCGCAGGGATGAAGGTAACTCGCCCCGGTGCCCTCAACGGATGCTGAACGGAAAGTATTTCGCGTTGATCGTATCGTAGATCTCGTTAGCCTCGATCTCTTTAAGCGCAGCATTGAACTTGTCCAGCAACGGCTTGTCGGTCGGGCGCACGGCGATGCCGGCTCCGTCACCGAAATATTCGGTGTTCTTGATATCCTCGCCCTTGAATTCGCAGCAGCTCCCGGCCTTTGTGTTTGCCAACCAATCGTAGACCGCGAGCTTGTCTTCCAGGATGATATCGACCTTGCCGTCGGCAAGACCTTTGTAAAGATCCGGAGACGCATGAAACACGGTCGTTTCGAGATCGCCATAGAATTTCTTGGCGTAGGATTCTTGTGAGGTCGCAGCCGTCACGCCGAGCCGCAGTTTCTTCAGATCATCGGGTGACGTGCCGGTGATGTTTGATTTTTTGGGCGCGATGAAGACCGTGGGGCTGTCATAATATTTCTGGGTGAAGGCAACCTTTTGGCGCCGCTCTGCGCTCATCGACATCGACGAAATGATTGCGTCATACTTGTTGTCGAGCAGGTTCGGGATCATCGCCGTCCATTCCTGGATGACAAATTCGCACTTTAATTTCGCCGCCTCGCAAAGGGCGTTGGCGATATCGACATCGAAGCCCTGAAGCTGGTTATTAGAATCGAGATAGTTGAAAGGAGGAAATGCGCCCTCGACAGCTATGCGGATTCTATCGTTTTCCGCAGCCCGGACAGGCTCGACAATACCGACCGCAACAACGGCCGCGCAAGCAAATGCGAAGAACTTTGACCGATAGAGAGATTCAAATCGCAACATACCAATCACCTTGACGTAGAGTTCGATTGCCAACCTTGCATCGGCAAGCGTTGCGCGATGAGCAGTCAATCACAAAACGATTAAAAAGCTCGTCATTTTGAGGCATTAAATTTGATGCTGCTTGAAAAGCTTTTTGTAAACAATCGCGGTCAGTATCAGGGCGCTCGGGGAGAAGACTGCGTGCTTGCTGATCCGTCTTTAAGACTACTGGTTCCTAGATCGACGAGGACCTCGTCCGGTTCGGTATTGGTTCTGCTTGCGTTCAGCGGTCTGGCAATTCTCGGGCTGGTGTTCCTGGCTGCTATCTGGGCTGGGAAGGAAAGCGACGCAGCCGCCCTTGATCGACAGCGGCAGCTGGTCAACAGCCGCCTCCTCGACCAGGTCCGAGGCGTGTCACAGGATATCCAGCTGATGGGGGCAGGCTATGCCTCATTGCTGCTGGCGGATTCGGCAATGGCAAGCGGCAAGCACGAACGGGCGGGTGCAACATCCGCTGCGGCATTCGGGAAGATTGCGACAACAGTATTCGGCTACAACGCAGCATTCCTCGTCACTCCAGCAGGCGAGCTTGCTCTTGAGTCCGATCCGGAAACAAGCCGCCGCTTCAAATGGGTCCGCCCGCTCCTTCAGCCGATGATCCAGGATCTGGAAGCAAAGCAGCACGGCACGCCGCAGGGGTCGACTTCCGATCCGCAACCCAGTCGGGTAGAACTGATGCGACTTGAGGGCCGCCCTTCGGTCGCCGGCGTCGTTTCGGTCAAAAGTTCTTCAAACACTAATCAGCAGCAAGGCAACGACGCCAACGGGCTCTATCTCGTGGCGTTCCGCTTCCTCGACGGCGTTACGCTCGATACGTTGAGCCGCGAACAGGGGCTGGCCGGCGCTCGCTATGCCCGCACCGCCGATCAGGAGCAGGATGAGGTTGCGTTTCAAATAGAGGCGACGGCGAGCGGGGAGCCGATCGGCTTCATTATCTGGACACCGGATCTGCCGGGTTCACGCGTTATTGGCCGGCTTGTTCCGATCCTCTCCATCGCTGGCCTGGTCATTGTCGGCCTCTTCTTCGCATTGATGGGCCGGTTGCGTCGCAGCCTCAGAGAACTCAGCGCCAGTGAACATCACGCCCGGCATCTATCACTGCATGACGTCTTGACGGGCTTGCCGAACCGGGCGCTCTTTGCAGCCCGTCTCGAGCAATGCCTTGCATCCATGAAATCTCCTGGCAGGCGCTCCGTCCTTGCCCTCGTCGATCTGGACAAATTCAAGGAGGTCAACGACATCCACGGACATGCTGCCGGTGATGAACTGTTGCGCGGCGTTGTCGACCGGATGAACGCGCTCATTGAACCAGGCGACACCCTTGCAAGGCTTGGCGGCGATGAATTCGCTCTACTTCTTCCCGATGCCAGAGAGGGCGACGATAGTCACATTCTCCTCTGCAACACGATCATCGGCGCATTGAGCAAGCCATTCCAACTTCGCGATGGTGACATCGTTGTCCGCATCGGATGCTCGATCGGGATTGCTGCCTTTCATGACGCGGCCCAGGCAAGCAGTGAGATTTTGCGGCGGGCGGACGTCGCCCTATACGAAGCCAAGACCAACGGACGCGGACGCCTGGTTGAATATGATCCCTCCCTCGATCATCGGGTCGAGGCAAGGGAAAACCTCAAGAATGATCTTCGCCTCGTGCTCGCAGACCATGCCCATCTCCCCGACAGCGCGAACAACGCGTCTTCAATTGATCCGGGCCGCCTGGAAGTCTTCTTTCAGGGCGTGCATCGCGCCGACGCGCATGGCAGACTTTCGGGTGCCGAGGCTCTCTTGCGGTGGCGCCATCCGACCCTTGGTTTGTTGTCGCCGGACAAATTCATTCCGATTGCCGAGGAGGCTGGCATGATAGATCAGCTCGGCCACTGGGTGCTCAGAAGCGCAGCAGAGGCTGCCGCCGGCTGGCCAGCCGACATGTCTGTTGCCGTCAACGTTTCCCCCTCGCAGATCCGCCATCGGGATTTCGACCACCATGTTCTCTCCATCCTGGCGGAAACCGGCCTGCCGCCATCGCGGCTGGAATTGGAGCTGACTGAAGCTGCCCTCTTCAACATCGATGAGGATGCCCAGGCAACGCTCGGCAAGCTCCGATCACGGGGAATCCGGATCGCGCTCGATGACTTCGGCACCGGTTTCTCGTCGCTCAGCCACCTCATTCAGTTCAATATCGACCGGATCAAGATCGACCGATCCTTTGTTCGCTTGCTTGGGACGCAAGCCGAGGGGGCCGCCATCGTTTCGGCGATCCTGGGGTTGAGCCGGACGCTCGGCAAGGCGACGACGGCCGAAGGCGTCGAGACCGAGGGGCAGAGAGATTTTCTCGTCGCAGCTGGTTGCAACGATCTCCAGGGCTTCCTGTTCTCCCGCCCCATGCCTCTCGCCGATTTCCTGCCAACGATACGCTCGACCAAAGCGGCAGCCCAGGTCGTTCGCTGACCGCCTGCCCTACGGTCGCCTGCCTATCATCCAGACGAGATAGGGAGCACCGGCGAAGGCCGCGAAGAGGCCGAGCGGCAACTCGTAGGGGAAGGTCACAGTCCGGGCGCCGAGATCGGCGATCACCATCAACATTGCGCCAATTATCGTCGAGGCGAGAAGTTGGCTGCCTGCTTTTTCAAAGCCGGCACGGTGGGCAATATGTGGCGCCATCAGGCCGACAAAGCTCAAGGGACCGACGAGCAGCGAGGCGGCCGCCGTCGCAAGGCCCGCCGTCAGCACCATCATCATGCGGGCGCCGACCAGGGGCAAGCCGAGCGCGAGCGCGGTCGGCGGGCCGAGCGGCAGGATGGTCAGCCAACGTGCGAAGAGGAGACCGATTGCCAGGACGACGACAGTCAGGGCGGCGAGAAAGGCCGCCGTTGCGGGCGTGGCCGCTGCGGCCGAGCCGCCAAGCCAGGCGAGGATTTGCCAGGCGCGTTGGTCGCCGACGGTAAGCAAGGCACTCAGGATCGCCGAACTGAAGGCGCTGATAGAAATGCCTGCCAGCAGCAGGCGTTCCGGTGGCAGATGCCGAGGGGCGGCAAAGAGTGCCACGACGACCAGGACCAAGATGGCACCACCACCAGCACCGAGGAAGAGTGCAGGAGTATTGGCGCCAGCCGAGAGGCTCAGGGCAATAGCATAACCGACGCCGGCGCCGCCGGTGACACCCAAAACCTCCGGGCTTGCCATCGGATTGCCGGTGAGGCGCTGCAGCATGGCGCCTGCCGTGGCAAGCAGGCCGCCTGCTGCAGCCGATGCCACCAGGCGCGGCCAGCGGGCGGGGAACAGCTCCCAAAAAAGATTGCCGCTGACGAGTATCCATCCATCGGGCAGGCGTGCGAGGAACAAAGCGGCCAATATGAGCGGCGGCAGCAGGCAGAGGATGAGGACGAGGCGCGACAGTGGCGCGCGAGAAACGATAACGCTATCGGGCGGATGCGGCGGCTCGACGGCACGCACCTGCGGCAGCAGCCAGAGCAATAGTGGCCCGCCGATCAAGGCCGTCACCGATCCCGTCGGAAAGGTCTCACCGGCCGACGACGCGACCAATTGCACGATACCATCGCAGAACCAGAGCAGCAGGCCGCCGGCAACAGGCGAGAGAACCAGGATGCTGCGCGTTGTGCGCACACCGAGCAGGCGCACGAGCGCCGGTGCGGCAAGGCCGATGAAGCTGATAAGACCAACGGCTGCGGCAACGCCGGCGCTCAGGGTCACCGCAAGGCTTGCAACGGCAATGCGCGTGCCGGCGAGTGCGACGCCAAGCGAGCGGGCACTGCTATCGCCAAGGCCGAGCAAGGTGAGCGGGCGCAGGAGTAGAAGCGTGACCGCAAGGCCGAGCAACAGCTCCAGTCCGAGGGAGATCGTCGTCGACCAGTCCTGCTGGCTAAGCGAACCGCCGTTCCAGGTGACCAGCGACATGAGATATTCGCCCTGCGAGAGCGTCATCGCCGCCGAGAGCGCGCTGCAAGTAATGCCGACGAGCAGGCCGGAAACGGCCATCGTGATAGGCTCGAAGGCGCGTCGCCAGCCAAGCAGGAAGACGATAGCAGTCGCCGCACCTGCGCCGGCGAGCGCCACGAAAGCGCGGTAGCCATCGAGCACTTCAGGGAAGAACAGCGTTGCTGTAACGATCGCAAGCTGCGCGCCCGAGGAGACGCCGAGCGTCGAGGGATCGGCGATTGGATTGCGCAGCAGCCGCTGCAGCAGCGCGCCGGCGAGACCGAGTGCGGCGCCAGCGAGGATTGCGACCGCTGCGCGCGGTAGAACCGCATAGGCGAAAATGATCTGCTGTGTCGTCATCTGGCTGGCGTCGAATGGCAATCGCGGCCAGTCTGCTAAAGGCAGATGGTTCAGCGCGGCCAGGAGAAAGAGCCCGGCTGAAGCGATAAAGGCTAAGAGCGCGGTAAGAAGTGCGGCGGGTCTGATCATGGCATCTCCCCCGACGACAGCATTGCCGCCTTGAAGAGCCGCGCGAAGCGAGCGGCGGCCGAGATGCCCCCATAGGGATTGATATTGCCGAGCATCAGGACCCGCCCGGCGCGAACGGGCGGCAGCGATTGCCAGATAATACTGTTCTTCAACCCATTGCGGGCCTCGACAGGTATATCGGAGATGATGACGATGCGAGCCTCCGGCTCGGCCGCGAGATTTTCGATCGGTACCGGCGCAGCAAATGTGTAACGGGAGCGGTCCGCCCAGGCATTGGGCAGACCAAGACGGCCAAGAATATCGCCGAACATACTGTCGGCGCCGAAAACGCGCACATGCCTGGCATCGCCGATATTGACGAGATAGGTTGGGCGTGAGGCAAAGCGCTCCAGGCTGAGGCGGGTCTGCTCAAGGAGGGCGGCCTGCTCAGTCACCACCGCCCTGCCGCGCTCCTCAAGACCGAGTTCGCGCGCCAGTGCCGAAACGGCATCAACGGCTTTCTGATAGGGTGGCTCGCCCCTGTTATAGAAGGGCAGCGACAGGATAGGCGCGATCGCCCTGAAACTTGCTTCAAACCTCAGATAGAAGGGCGAAATCAGGATGAGGTCCGGGCGCAGCAGGCGCAGGAGTTCGAGGTTGGGCGATCCACGCAGGCCGAGATCGGCAACCGAGGGGTCGAGGACGGGTTCGACCGCGTCCTTGCGGAACTGCACGAGTTCGGTCGCGGCGACCGGCATGACGCCGAGCGCGACAAGCGTTTCGAGCATCGCCCAATCGATTGCGGCGATGCGCGTCGGAGCAGATGCGAAGGTCTTGCGCGGAATGGCGAAAGCCGCCAGCAGGGCAAGCGCCTGCCGACGGCCGATCGAATGGAAGTTCCCTCCATTTCCTGTTCGATAGTCTCTCACCATTGAAAGGTCAGCTTGCCCGTCACCGTTCTGCCATCGCCATAGGTGCAGCCGAAGGAGCTGCAGCTTGCGACATAATCCTTATCGGCAATATTCTTGAAGTTCAGTGAGGCCGTCATATTGTCCTTCTTGTAGTGGAGAGCTGCATCGAAGAGGGTCACGGCGTCAAGATCGAGCGTGTTCCTGGTGTCGCCATAGCGCTGGCCAACATAACGCACGCCGCCGCCGAGACCGAAACCTTCCAGAGCCGTATCCTCTGAAAAAGTATAGTCGACCCATAGGCTTGCCGCATGTTCGGGCACATTGTCCGGGCGCTTGCCATCATCGACACCGCCGACGATTTCAGCCTGCATGTAGGTGTAGGCGGCACGCAGCTCGAGGCCATCAGTCAGACTGGTGACCCCTTCGAGTTCGATGCCTTTGACGTCAACCTCGCCGATTTGCCCGGTTGCCGTGCCGCCGCCCGGCAGGGCAAAGGTTGTCAGCACGTTCTTCTGCTTGAGGTCGTAGGCCGCAACAGTGAAGAAGCCGTTCCAGCCCTCCGGCTGGTACTTCACGCCCACTTCCACCTGTTCGCCTGTCGTCGGCTGCAAAGGCCCGCCGGTCGCCGGCACCGGTACCGGCTCGAAAGAGGTGGCATAGCTGATATAAGGGGCAATGCCGTTATCGAAGACATAGCTGAGGCCGGCCCGGCCGGTCAGCTTCTGGTCATCCTTGTCGAGAGGACGCGCCAGACCGGTCAACCGGTTGGTCGAGGTTCCCTCGGTACTTGCCCAATCTTGCCGAAGGGCTGCGGTGGCGCGCCAGTTCTCATAGGCAAGCTCGTCCTGCACATAGATGCCGACCTGCGTCATTTGCGAATCGACATAGGTGCTGAGCGTCGGGGCGATCAGTCGGACCGAGCCATAGACCGGATTGAAGGCGTCGAGCGGGGTCGCCCGCCAGAACTGCGTGCCGACATTGTTGCTGTAATAGCTATAGTCGAGGCCAAACAGCATCTTGTGCTGAATTTCGCCGGTATCGAACTGCGCCAGCAAGTTGTTGTCGACGTTGAACGTGTTCAGCAACTCGTCCTGGATGGTGGCGTTGCGGTTGATGGTCCGTCCATCGGCTGCAAGGCCCGCCGTCGCCATGCCGAGCGCCTGATAGTTCCAGTCGAAATTCTGGTAGCGGAGGTTTTGGCGGAAGGTCCAGGTGTCGTTCAGACGGTGTTCCAGCTCATAGCCGATATTCGTCAGTGTCCGGTCCGATCTATCGAAGCTCTTGTCGCCGACGAAGAAGTCCCGCGACAGGCGATTGGCGCCCGACGCGTTGAGCGTGAGTTGCGGCGGCAGGCTCGACGGCGTGCTCGGATTATCGTGCTGGACGCTGGTCAGGATGGTCAGCTTGGTGTCTTCATCGGGCTGCCAGGTCAGCGCCGGAGCGATGAAGTAACGATCGTTGTCGAGCTCGTCGACCTGTGCCGAAGCCTCCCTTGCCAGACCGGTGAGGCGATAGGCGAAATCAGAATTGCCGGCCACGATGTCGCCGAAATCGAAATAGGTGCCGTGAGTATCGTAGCTGCCGGCCTGCACGCCCGCTTCGCCGAAGCGTTCGAAGACCGGCCGCTTGCTGATGAGGTTGATCATGCCGCCCGGGTTGCCCTGGCCGTAGATGACAGAAGCCGGACCGCGCAGCACCTCGATGCGTTCCAACTGATAGGGATCGACGGCCGGCGCCCCGGCGGTGCGCATCATGCGCAATCCGTTCAGAAACTGCGCCTGGCGGCTATCGAAGCCGCGGATGCGCGGTGAATCGAAGCGCGGATCGGCGCCATAGGGCTCGCCGACGACGCCAGGCACATAGTCGAGCGCCTGGCCGACGGTTTCGACATCCTGCGATCTCAACTGGTCGGCCGTCAGCACAGAAATGGACTGCTGGATTTCGAGAAGCGATGTGCCGGTCTTGGTGGCGGTCGCACTGGTTCTGGCGACAAAGCCCTTTACCGGAGCCGTGGGATCTTCACCCTTCGCGCCGCTGATGACGACCGGAGCAAGCGTCGTCGGATTGACGTCCTGGGCGAGCGCCGACAGCGGCGCAAGAAGCGCGGACGTGAGAACGATGGTCGAAAGAAAATTGCGCAAGCGAAGAGAACCAGTCATTGGAGGCCTGTATATGCCATAAACTGGATTTTAATAATCATGTTATTTTGAGAGATCCAATAAATGGAGCACGAATTTTTCATAAGTGCAGGCTATGAAATGGCCTACGTCATAGATTTGATTTCTTCTAACGGGAGGAACTTTGGCAAGGACCGAGCCCGGCTTCGAACTCAGACATTTGAGGTATTTCGTCACCCTGGTCGAGGAGCGGAATTTTGAGCGTGCCGCCGCCCGCCTCGGCATCGCCCAGCCGGGCCTCAGCCAGCAGATCATGAGCCTGGAACGCATCGTCGGTACGCAGCTGCTCGACCGGAGCCGCCGAGCAGTGCACCTCACGCATTCGGGCGAGATCCTGTTGCAGGAGGCGCGTAAGGTGCTAGTCCAGACCGAGGCGACGGTTGCAGCCATCCACCGTGCCGGGCGCGGCGAAAGCGGACGCATCTCGATCGGCTATGTGGCGTCGGCCGCCTATTCCGGTGCCGTCGTCGGCTCCATCAGGGATTTCAAGCGCGATTATCCCTATGTGGAAGTCGAGTTGCAGGAAATGGAACTGCGCCAGCAGTTGCAGCGCATTGCCGACGGCCTGCTCGATTTCGGCTATATACGTGCACCGGCCCCGATCCCACCCGGTGTTTCGGTCGAGGTCGTGCTGCGCGAACCGCTGGTCGCCATGATCCGCGACGGCCATGAATTCGCGGCGCGCTCAATCGATACGCTGGCTCGACTGACGCAGGAAACGTTCATCACTCCGCGTCAGCCGCCGGACGTCGGCTTTCACTGCAACACGCTGCAGGCCTGCCGCGAGGCCGGCTTCGAACCATCCGTCAATGCCGTCGCGCACGATTTTACCGAGATCGCCACCCTTGTCGGCATTGGCATGGGCATAGCGCTGGTGCCGCAATCGATGAGCCGGGTGGAACTGCCCGATATTCATTATCGGCCACTCGGCGACGTGACGGTGACGTCTGATGTCGCGATCGCCTATCGAAAGGGTGAGGGTTCGCCTGCCACCAAGGCTTTCATTGGCCGGCACCGGCAGAAGATCAGTCCTCCAGCATCGGGCGAGATAGGCAAAGCGCCGGTGTCTGGCGAACCGTCGGACACGACCCTGTCCGCATTGCGCCGTTCGCCGCCAGTCGGGTCCGAACTTGATCTGTCGAGACTACACGAGGAAGGATGCAAAGTCGATCTGTGACGCAGATCCACCATTGTATCAGATCCTCGCTTGTCTTACATTGTCTTACATTGTCTTACATCCTGAAGGAGGCAAGCAATGTCGAACGCCAGCCAATCAGAATCTGTCACTCTCCGGGTGCCTTCCGACGTGATTGCAGAAATCGAAGCTATCGCAAAAGCAAGCGATCGATCCCGCAGCTACATCATCGTTCGCGCCCTGCGGACGTATCTCATGAACGAGGGGGCCGACATCCTCGCCGCGATCAAGGGCCGTGAGCAGATCGCGGCCGGAGAGTTCGAGAATATGGATGATGTGATCGCGGACATCGACAGGATCGTTGGCGGAAAAGCTGCGTGACTGCAGTACGGCTTTCCAAGGACGTCGCCAGTATATCCGCCGCGAAGGCGAGTATCTGCGGAAACTCAACCCTGCCGCAGCCCGAAAGTTTGCGCTCGCGATCAAGAACGCGAAGCGGACGCTGTCCGAATTTCCTCTATCCGGGAACCGGATGCACGGCGGCCTGCAGATTAGCGGGAGCCTGACGCTCGTGGTCGGGGATTATCTGCTGGACTACCTCTATGATGGCGATAGCGTGGACGTGATCCTGATCCGCCATGGACGGATGCTTGCACCGACGCCGGATCTCGACGTCGACAGCGGTCTCTGATTTCAACATACATCGATCGATCCTTCGTGGCGTCCGGGTGCGGACCTGACCGCGCGTTCGATCCTTCATGACAATTGCACGACACAATTGGAACAAGGGTGGAAACGCTTGTAACCCGCCTGACATTGGCGGGCTCTAAAGAGGCGGCAAGAGCATTTGCCTGCCGCCGGAAAGGTGCCGCGGGCTATCGGAGAGCGCCGGCATGAAAATCGTCCAGATCACCGACACCCATTTCAGCCCGTCGATACCGCATTTCAACGGCAACTGGCCGCCGCTCGGCGATTGGATCAACGCCAGCGGCGCCGATCTCGTCATCCATACCGGCGACCTTGCCGTCGATGCCGCCGACAAGGACGAGGACCTCACCTTCTGTATGGAGCTGATGCGGCAGGTGAAGATCCCGATGCTGATCGTTCCCGGCAATCACGATGTCGGCCATCTGCCAGGCTCGCTACAGCCGGTCGATGCTGTCAGGCTCAATCGCTGGCGCAGCCTCGTCGGCCCGGACTACTGGCTGGAAGATGCCGGCAACTGGCGCCTGATCGGCCTCGATAGCCTGCTGATGGGCATGGAGAACGATGAGCAGGAAACGCAGTTCGACTGGCTGGAAAGAGCGCTTGCCACACGCGCGGGACGGCGCGTCGCCATGTTTGCCCACAAGCCGCTCTTCGTCGACACGCCTGATGAAGGCGACACCGGCTACTGGAGCATCCGCCCGGCCCAGCGCCAGCGGCTCTATGACCTGATCGCCGCCCATGACGTCGCACTCTATGCCAGCGGCCACCTGCACTGGGCCTGGAAGGGGCGCTACAACGATACGTCGCTGGTCTGGGGTCCGGCCGCCTCCTTCATCATCGGCACAATGGAGCGCGAGATGCCGGGTGAGAAGCTTGTCGGAGCCGTGCTTCACGAGGTCCGCGATGATGTCACGAGCGAGATCGTCGCCATATCAGGCATGAAGGCGCATGTGCTCGACGATGTCGTTGCCGAAGTCTACCCGCACGAGGCCCACAAGGTGCAAAAGGAGCCGGCGCAATGAGCGCGCTCTCCCTGTCGGCCATCAGCAAATCCTACGGCGATAACGCCATCCTGAAGAATATCAGCCTCGACGTCGAGCCAGGCGAATTCATCGCCCTCGTCGGCCCCTCGGGCTGCGGCAAGAGCACGCTCTTACGCATCCTTGCCGGCCTCGATCATGCCGATGGCGGCGAGATCGTCATCGGCGGACGGGAATTGTCCGATGTGGCAGCCGCCGAGCGCAACATCGCCATGGTCTTCCAGTCCTACGCGCTCTATCCGCACCTGACGGCCGGACAGAATATCGCCGTGCCGCTTGCCATGCGGCGCCTGAGCCGCCTGCAGCGCCTGCCCTTCCTCGGCCCCATCATGCCCGGCTACCGCGCCGTTCGCTCCGGCATTTCCAAGGACGTGCAGGAGACGGCCAAGGCCTTGAAAATCGATCATCTGCTGGAACGCAAGCCCGGCCAGATGTCGGGTGGTCAGCGGCAGCGCGTGGCGCTCGCGCGCGCCATGGTGCGCCATCCGAGCGTCTTCCTGATGGACGAGCCATTGTCGAACCTTGACGCCAATCTGCGCGTCCATGCCCGCGGCGAGATTGTCGAATTACATCGCCGCGCCGGCGTGCCGACCGTCTATGTCACCCATGACCAGGCAGAGGCGCTGTCGATGGCCGACCGCGTCGCCGTGATGATCGGCGGCGAGCTTTTGCAGTTGGCACCACCCCAGGTCATCTATGACGATCCCGCCCATATTGAAGTCGCCCGCTTCGTCGGCCAGCCGCGCATCAATCTCCTGCCGGCGCGCGCCGAGCACGGAACAGTCGCCTTCGGGGATATTCGATTGGCGCTGGAAGAGACCAATCCTGCCGGTTCCGACGTGACGCTCGGCATCCGCCCGGAATTCGTCCGCCTTGCCGCCGAGGGCGAGACCTCGCTTTCCGCCCGCATCGAGCGCCTGGAATTCCTAGGTTCCGAAGTCATCCTGCTCTGCCGGCTGAATGCGATCGGCGAGACCGTGCTTGCCAAGCTCGCGCCTGATGATGCCGCAGGTCTCATCGCCGGGATGGCGGTTGCCCTGTCTTTCCAGGCCGACAAGGCCATGGTCTTTGCAGCCGATGGCCGCCGCCTGCACGCGAGCGCTCTTCCCGCCGATGCCAGCAGGGAGAAGGCCCATGGCTAGCATCGCCGCCGGCGAAATCCGTCCCATCGCATCGGCCGCAAAGCATGAGCGGCGCGAAGCGCAAACTGCCTGGCTGCTGGCACTGCCGGCGATCATCCTCATCCTGCTCTTCGTTCTCTTGCCGATCGTTGCCGTGCTCGTTCTCGGCTTTACCGATTTCGAGCTTGGTGCCGGCAAGTTCCGCTTCGTCGGCTTCGAGAATTATGCCGAGCTCTTCACCGACCGCACGTTTCGCAAGTCACTGTGGAACACGACGGTCTATACGGCAATCGTAGCCCCCGCCTCGATCTCGCTCGGCCTCGGTGTCGCCATGCTGATCGAGAGCGAGGGCTGGGGAAAGAGCGTCTTCCGCACCGCCTATTTCCTGCCCGTCGTCTCGCTGATCGTCGCCATGGCAACCGTCTGGCAATATCTCTTCCACCCGACCATCGGCCCCATCAATGCGCTGATCGGACTCGTGGGCCTGCCGAAGCCGAACTGGCTCGGCTCCTCGACAACGGCGCTTTACAGCCTGTCGATCATCGGTGTGTGGCAGACGGTCGGCTTCAACATGGTACTGTTCCTCGCCGGCCTCACCGCGATTCCGCGTGAGCTCTATGCCGCAGCCGAGATCGACGGCGCCAAATCGCCGCTCGACCGCTTCTTGCTCGTCACCTGGCCGATGCTCGGGCCAACAGCGCTTTTCGTCACCACGATCAGCATCATCAATGCGGTGAAGACCTTCGAGACGGTCAAGACGCTGACGGACGGCGGCCCCAACCACGCTTCCGAAGTCCTGCTCTTCACCATCTACCAGGAGGGCTTCGTCTACATGAAGGTCGGTTATGCCTCGGCCATGACCGTCGTCTTCCTCGCCATCCTCGTGGTCATGATGTTCCTGCAATACCGCTTCCTCGACAGGCGGGTTCACTATTGATGAAGACGCGCACCCCACTCACCCTCGGCCGTCTGATCCGTCTTGCCCTGCTTTTCCTCGGCGCGGTCATCTTCCTCGCGCCCTATATCTTCATGATCTCGGCAGCCGGCAAGTCGCAGGACGATATCTTCACGGCAGCACTCTCGCTGATCCCGACGCATTTCTTTTACGTGCAGAACTTTTCCAAGGCCCTCGACAAAGTGGCGATGGGCACGCTGCTCTGGAACGGCTTCGTCGTCTGCGCGCTGATCTTCCTCTTTCAGGTGATCGTTGCCATCCCCTGCGCCTATGCCATGGCGAAGCTGAAGTTCCGCGCCGCCAGGCTGATGATGGTACTGGTCCTGCTCGGCCTGCTGGTGCCAATCCATGCCACCGCCCTGCCGCTCTACGTAGCCTTCGACAGCCTGTCTCTGCTCAACGGCTACACGGCGCTGGTCGCTCCTTTTACCATCTCGGTCTTTGCGATATTCCTGTTCCTGCAGTTCTTCCGTGCCATACCGGACGACCTGATCCATGCCGCCCGTCTCGACGGCATGTCCGAACTTGGCGTCGTCTCGCGCGTCATCGTCCCGAATGCCTGGCCGGCGGTGACCGCCTTCGCAATCTTTTCCGTCGTCGCCCACTGGAACGACCTCTTCTGGCCGCTGATCGTCATCTCGAAGCCTGGTTATGCCACGCCGCCGCTAGGCCTAATGAACTTCCGCGCCGCGGAAGCCGGCGACGACTACGGCGCGCTGATGGCGGCTACCATCATCATCACCATTCCCCTCGTTGCGGCTTTCCTGCTCGCGCAAAAACGCTTCGTCGAGGGCATCACCATGACCGGTCTCAAAGGCTGACCGGCTGAACCCAGGAGAACGAGCGATGAAGCATTTCACCCAGTTCCTCGCAGCAGCGGCTCTGTCTGTGGCGGCAGCCCTGCCGGCCCACGCTGAAACGACGCTGACGATCCACTACCCGATGCCGGGTTTCTTCAAGGACGTGATGGACACGATCTCGAAGAAGTTCATGGAAGAAAACCCCGACATCAAGATCCAGTTCGCCGCTCCTTCGGCGACCTATGAAGACGGCATCCAGCTGATCCTGCGCCAGGCTGGAACGTCCGAAATGCCCGACGTCACCTTCATCGGCCTGAACCGCCTGCGCATGCTGAACGAGCGCAATGTCGCCGTCGACATGACGCCGCTCGTCGAGAAGGAAGGCAACATGGCCGAGCAGGGCTTCTCGGACACGATCCTGAAGCTCGCCCAGGTCAAGGGCAAGCAGATCGGCCTCGCTTTCGCGACCTCCAACCCGATCATGTATTACAATGCCGATCTCTTGAAAGCAGCCGGCGGCAATCCCGACACCCCGCCGAAGACCTGGGACGAAGTGATCGCGCTTGCCGGCAAAATTAAGGCGCTCGGCAACGGCGTCGACGGCATGGATTTCCGCTGGCAGGGCGACGACTGGATGTTCTCGGCCCTCCTCTTCGGCGCCGGCGGCAAAATGCTGAGCGACGACGAGCAAAAGGTCACCTTCAACGGTCCCGAGGGACAGAAGGCCGTCGAGCTGATCAGCCGCTTCGTCAAGGAAGGCGGCATGCCTGTTTTCACCAAGGCAGCGGGCGAACAGGCCTTTGCAGCCGGCAAGGTCGGCTTCGAATTCCAGACGACCGGCGCGCTCGTCAACACGATCAAGAATGTCGGCGCCAAGTTCGACCTGCGCACCGCCCAGATCCCGCTCATCGATCCTGAAAAGGGTCACCTGCCGACCGGCGGCAACGCCGTCGTCATCCTCGCCAAGGACCCGGCCAAGCAGGAAGCTGCCTGGAAGTTCGCCAAGTTCGCCGCCGGGCCCTATGGCGCCTCGGTCGTCGTTCCCGGCACCGGTTATGTTCCGAACAATGAGCTTGCCGCCAAGTCGGCCGAATATCTCGGTGACTTCTACAAGAAAAACCCGCTCTTCCAGGCCGGCCTCAGCCAGATGCCGCGCATGATCCCCTGGTATGCCTTCCCAGGCACCAACGGCGTCAAGGTCACCCAGACAATCGTCGACAACCTGTCGCGCGTCGTGGATGGCTCGGCAGAGCCGAACGAAGCCCTCGATGACGCAGCTTCCGACGTCGAAGGCATGCTGCCGCGCAGCTGATTTTTGCAATGGATCGCGGGCTCAAGCCACCCGCGGTTTCGATCCGGAACCGTCGCATCCCGCAGGTGCGGCGGTCTTCTCGTTCTGGAGGTTTCGCACAGTGCCGCCAGGGCGCAGGGCATGCGACAATTCGAGATGCCTGAGCGGCGCATCGTTTTCGACGATATCGAGCAGCAGCGAGGCCGCCGTCGCGCCCATGCTGAGATCGGGCATTTCGATCGACGTCAGCGTCGGGTTGATGAGCTTGCCGATGGCGATGCCGTCGAAGCCGGCAACGGAAATATCGTCGGGCACACGCAAGCCTTCGCGATTGATCGCACCGATGACGCCGAGCGCGATCAGGTCGTTCGAGCCGATAATGGCAGTCGGGGAAAATGTCCGCAAAGCCTGGCCAAGATCGATCTGATCATAGCCGCTTACGAAGGGCACTTCTACGGCCTCGAGCGGAGCCACGCCCGCTGCCTCCATCATCTGCAGGTAGCCACGGTAACGCAAAAACGCACGGTCGGAAGCTTTGAAGCTGCCCGAGACATAGAGGATGCGCCGATGCCCCATGGATAAGAGATGTTCTGTCAGGCGGCAGCCGGCCGCATGATTGTTGACGGTCACGGCAGCTGGATATCGGTCCGTCGGGGAGCTGCCGAGCAGCACGGTCGGCGGCAGGTCCTGCGCCAATGCCGAGCTTGTCTCACCATTGCAGACCGTCAGGATCAACCCGGTCGGCCGCTCGCCGAGAAGCCCTGCCACCGCATTGGCCTCCTGAGCGGGATCGTAGTTCGACTGAGCGATCAGAACGCTATGACCGGCAACCAGCATGCGGTTCTGGATGCCCGAGAGGGACGAAGCGAAAACCGGATTGGTCACGCTCGGCACCAGCACGCCGACGACAGGCCGGCGGCCACTACGGGTAGAGGCCGCGGCCGCACGATAACCAACTTCGGCGGCGGCGCGGCGCACGCGAAGGGCCGCTGCTTGGCTGACCGGACCGCTGAGATTCAGCACGCGGCTTGCCGTCGCCATAGAACATCCGGCCCTCAGCGCAACCTGTTTCAACGTCGTCATCGCCGTCCTGTCCGTTCGGTCGAGGTTTGCAGGCTCTTACGGGCCGATTGTCATGAAATGATGACGGGCAAAACGGATTTCCGATCTCAGCTGCGTTTGGGATGATGGCCGAGAATCTGGCGCACGCCATCCTTGGTGAAGGGCTGCGTCAACTGGCTGAGAAAGTCGGGTGCTATCTGGCCCTTGATGCCGATATCGGTCGAGGATGGCCGGTCGGGATTGAAGTAGGTGCCGAACAGCTGGTCAAAGAGTACGACATTCTCGCCGTAATTCGTATTGCCCTCGCTGATATCCTTCGAATGGTGCCAGCGGTGAAGCCTGGGTGTCGAGAAGACGAGGTCGAAAAGACCGGTTCGCATGTCTACGTTGCAATGGGTCAGGATGCCGATGAAGGCGGTAACCGCGCCGAGCCACCAGAAAACCTGCAGCGGTGCGCCGAGCAGATAGAGCGGGATCTGGCTCAGCGCTACCTTAAAGAGCGAATCGATGACATGAAAACGCCCGGTATTAATGACCCAGAGGCGGGTGACACTGTGGTGAAGGGCATGGAAACGCCAGAAGAACAGCCGCTCATGAGCGATGCGATGCGCCCAATAGAGACCGAGCTCGGCAATGACGACGGCAAGAGAGGCCTGGAAGATCATCGGCCATTCGGAAGGCCAGAGACTGAACTGCATGGCGGCAATCGGCTGCAGCAGACGCGCGGCCAGCATCGGGAAGATCACCCCGGCAAGTGCTGCAAGCTCGACCAGTCCCTTCGTCAAAATCGTATGGGCAATATCGTTGGCCGTTTCGCCATCCGACTGCAACCAGCTCTGTTCATAGGGAATGATGCGCTCGAGCAGGAAGAGCAGAGACACCGCACCCGCATAGACGGCCCCGAATGCAACCATGGGATAATGGCCGGAAAAGGCGAAATGCGCCCCGGTCAGGCCTGAGAAAAACACCAGCGGCCAGGACAGGATGGCAAGCGCACTTTTAACGGCTGCGACGGCTTTCGGCATCGATGTCATGTCCCCTCAAGAGCTCGCCGGGCTTGAAGCCAATTGCCATTCTTGCCAAATCGCCCGTAGCCGTCGCTGTACGGAACGATCCGGTAGGCACTCGGCCCGGCATTTGCGCCAGTCATGCCATTGATCAGAACGATCGGCAATCGCTTGCGTCACCCGCCTCGTGGAACGGCGCAGTCAAGCTGTGGATGGAGGATTGCAGGGGCGCGGAGCTGTCGATTTTTTGCTTCCGACACGACTGTCCCCAGTCGAGGAAGGTTCTACAAAGTTTGAGTTGACCGCTTTCGATGGTGAGGCGACAGTTGCAACCAACGACAAGGCGGAGGAAATACAATGGTCGAGCGCGACGGCTGGCGCAACATGGCGAGCGCACCGAAAGACGGTAGTCGAATTCTGGTCACGATCCGCGCGTCCGAACAAGGGCCGGCAGAAGTTGACCTCGCCTATTGGTCGAACGGCGATCAATTCGGGGCAGAAGGCTGGCGCGCCTCCGATTCCTCGCCCGGCCACATCATCGAATATGCCGAGCCGGAATTGAAGTGCTGGATGCCGATGCCTTCAGCCAATCTCAGTCGCGGCTCGATGCCCTCTCCCTGGGAAGGCGAGGACGCCCAGCAGCTCGATGGTTCAGGGATTTGAAATTCGCGCCCGCGTCGCGACGATCCGATCGTGCGGCGGATGGCGAGATACCGTCGAGTCTGCAGCCGAAAGAGTGCCAGCGGCGTGCTGGCGTCAGCTTGTTGACCTGCTCGCGCAGTTCCGGATAGGCGTCTCAGTTGCATATCCTCTAATGGATTGCCACCATCCCATCGACAGCAATCGATCAGTAGCTATGGGATCTGGCCGGCCAGATTTTGCGGGCAACGACATTTGGAGAATGCCCGCTTCTCCGGACCATAGCCGCGCCCCATCTTTGTGGGCGAAGGGGACTGACGCTCCTAACCCACGCATTCGTGTCTTGAGACTGTCGCCCGCCTTTGCCAGATTGCCGGCCGCAGCCTTTGCGCTGCTTCAATAAAATCAAAGGGATTGCTTGATGAAACGCAATATTGAAATCACGACGGCTGACGGCATTGCCAAGGCGTCGTTTTTCCGCCCCGACGGCAGCGAGGGCAAAACCTTGCCCGGCGTTCTCTATTACATGGACGCGCTCGGTCCGCGGGAGGCGACCGACATGATGGGGGAGCGTCTGGCGGCTGCCGGCTATGTCGTCCTGATGCCCGATCTCTTCTATCGTTTCGGCGCCTACGGCCCCTTCGACGGTTCCTCTTTCGGCAACGAGACATCGCGCGCCGAGATCATGAAGATGATCCGGGAAACGACGCAAGAAATGACGAAGAAGGACAGCAGTGCCTTCCTCGACGCCCTTGAGTCCGAAGGCGTTTCCGGCCCGGTCGGCGTCGTCGGCTATTGCATGGGCGGCGGACGAGCGCTGACGGCGGCTGCCACCTACGCCGACAGGATTGCCGCCGCCGCGAGCTTCCATGGCGGCAACCTCGCAAGCGAAGCGCCCGACAGCCCGCATCGCCTTGCGGGCCACATAAAGGCGCGCGTCTATGTCGGCGTTGCCGGCGTCGATGGCAGTTTTCCGCCCGAACAGTCGGCTCGCCTCGCCGAGGCGCTGCGCACCGGCGGCGTCGATCACATCATCGAGAACTATGTCGGCATGTCGCACGGCTGGACCGTTCCCGATCGTGGCGAGATCTATAGCGAAAAGGGTTCCGAGCGGCACTGGAAGCGGCTGCTCGAACTTTTTTCGGAAACGCTTAAAGCGCCGGACGCCCATTCGCGGGTACAGGGTGCGCGTTAGATCTATCGGTCTTGCCCATAACGTGCTGGAACAACAGGTCGAGTTGTCCCGTTGCCTGGCAATTATCCACTTGGCCATCAGTTTGCCACGATGCGCCCTACCCTCGCGGATGTTTGCCCCAACGAGATTGGATTGATGATCAACTTTACGAAATCCGCCTTCGGCATCTTGCTTGCCCTTAGCACTGTGGCCTCCACTTCGAGCATCGCGTCCGCGCAATATTACGAGGATTACGGCAGAGGCCCGCCGCCTCGTTTTAAAGCTGAAAGGGATTGGGGTCGGCCGCCCCCACCGCGCCCTGGCTGGGGCCGGCCGCCGGGTGGCGGCTGCGATCCTCGATGGGCCGAGGACAAGGCACGAGATTTTGGCTTCCGCCGCGCCCGTGTCGTTGGCGTCACTCCGCGCCGCGTCATCGTTCAGGGCTGGACGCGACGTGGCCCTGACGAGATCAGCTTTGCCAACATCCGCGGCTGCCCTACCCTCCGGTAGGGGCAGTCTACCGATAAGAACGCCCTCGGTCGGAAACACCGACCGGGGGTCGAAGGAGCGACTGTGACCAAACACCGCTGACGGTTCGGCAGCATTGCCCCTCATCCATTGCTCTGTCACGCTGCATTGATGCGGGCATTCCTCAAATCCCTAGCGGGCGGTGCTCCAAATTGACGGGCATATTCTCTTGAGAACTGCGTGATGCTTTCGTAACCGACCGCATAGGCCGCAGAACTTGCCGGCAACCCTTCATGGACCATTTTCCGGCGCGCCTCGATCAGACGGAGCTGTTTTTGGAACTGAAGTGGCGAGAGCGTGGTCACAGCCCGGAAGTGCTCGTGGAACGACGACAGGCTCATTCCGGCCGCCTCCGCAAGCTCATGTACCCTCAAGGGTCGTGCGAACCCGTCGCGAA
The DNA here is from genome assembly GCF_014195325.1 of Rhizobium sp. BK650. Classification (GTDB taxonomy): domain Bacteria; phylum Pseudomonadota; class Alphaproteobacteria; order Rhizobiales; family Rhizobiaceae; genus Rhizobium. The sequence goes on from NZ_JACIBK010000009.1 coordinate 221,109, forward strand.
TAAGAGCGACCGCACGCGCGACCCGTCCCGCATGACTGTCCATCTGACCGAGCGCGCGGATTGCGGCGCCGTGTTTGCCCATCATCAGCCAGAAGTGCATTTCCCTCAGATGTTGCTTTACCAGAACCGAAAGCGCCGATGGCCGATCGATCAACGCCATCAATCTCGCGGCAATGTCGGCCACTTCGATTTGCGTCGGATCGACATTGACAGGCAGTGTACCCGCCGAACCCGACGCGCCAATTTCCCTGTTCAGCTCGCGGATCATCGCAAGATCCAGTTCAAGCACCAGGGAATAGTAGGGCGCGGCGCGGCTGGCGCTTGTGATTTGGCTAACGGTCGGGACATCGGCTGAGATGAGCAAACTCTCCCCTGCCCCGAAATCATAAGTGGTCGAGCCGATGCTCACCCTCTTGCGTCCCTGCAGAACCAGCGCCACCAGCGGCCTGTTGATGGCGAACTGGAGCTCGCTAGGCGCCGTGGCTCGGATCGCAGTCAGTCCGGCGATCGGAGTGGACGCAGCTCCGAAGCGGTCCACATGTGCGTCCGCATGGCGCCGGACGGTTTCAAGCAGGTTCATAAGGGTACGCCCCAAAGAGAAACGGGCAATTTGAGTTCAACTCAACGGCGCCAAAATACCTTCAAACGAAACAAAATTGCAATATCGAGAACCTGCTGTCCAAACCTCTTTCGGACAATTAGGCAATTCGCTTGGAAAAATAGGCAACCGTATTGACGTTTTCAGGTGCAGTTTGGCGTCATTGGTTCGAAACAAAGGAGTTGACCCATGACGACGATATCACTTGTAACAGGCGCTAGCCGCGGACTTGGTCGCAACACGGCTATCAGCATCGCAAAGCATGGCGGCGACGTCATCCTCACCTATCGCAGCGGCGTGGACGAGGCAAAGGCGGTCGTCGCTGAGATCGAAGCCCTTGGTCGAAAAGCTGTCGCGCTTCAGCTCGATGTCGGATCGACCTCCGCATTCCCTGCTTTCGCAGAAAGCGTTCGTTCGGTCTTGAGCGAAAAATGGGCGAGGACGACCTTCGATCATCTCATTAACAACGCGGGCCACGGCGAGATGGCAGCTTTTGCCGAGACGACCGAAGCGCAGTTCGATGATCTCTTCAACGTCCACGTCAAGGGCGTCTTCTTTCTGACGCAGGCGCTGCTGCCGCTCATTATGGACGGTGGACGCATCATTAACTTCTCCTCCGGCCTGACACGCGTCTCCTATCCCGGCTTCTCAGCTTACTCGGCGGCAAAGGGCGCCGTGGAAATCCTGACCCTTTACCTCGCCAAGGAGCTCGGCAGCCGTGGGATCACCGCAAACACGGTTGCTCCTGGCGCGATTGCGACGGACTTCTTAGGTGGCGCGGTACGCGACACACCAGCCTATAAGGAGGCCTTCGCCAAAATGATTGCCCTTGGTCGCGTCGGACTGCCCGACGATATCGGTCCGATGATTGCGAGCCTCGTTGGCCCGGACAACGGGTGGGTAACGGCGCAGCGCATCGAGGTCTCCGGAGGCCAGAACATCTGATCATCGCCATCCGATAGCGCCGCTTAAACTTGACGGGAGGAGACCTCGTTCCCTCTCCTCTCGATCGCCTGCTTTCTCTAACTCAGCGATTTAGCGATTGCCGCGATCGCGACACGCGGCGAACGAACCAGCGCATCGCCAAAGGCGCCGAAGGAACTTTTTCGTCCGTCGTTATTTAATCAGCATGATCAAGTCCATGCTCGCCAGCGGCTTCCTATCGCTTGCAATCTGTGGGGTCGGCAACGCCCAGCAGCTTGACGCCGAGATCGTTAACAACGCACCGATCACAGACATCTCTCCCGTTCCTCCGACCGAAAGATCGAAGACACCAGATCCGGCAATCATCCATCTTCAGGTTTTGCTTGACCGCGCAGGCTCGTCACCCGGCGTGATCGACGGCTTTTATGGCGAAAACGTCCTCAAGGCGATTGCCGGCTTCGAGGTCATGCGGGGCCTTCCGGTCGACGGAAAACCCGATCCGCAGATGATTTCTCTGCTGCAGGACGACAAACAGGTGATCGGCCCTTATATCATTGCGCCGGACGATGCCGCTGATCTCGTCGCGGCAATCCCGAGAGACTATGCCAAGCAAGCCAAGATGAGACGTCTTGGCTACACGAGCGTCGCCGAGCGGCTGTCTGAGCGCTTTCATATGGACATCGACCTGTTGAGGGCACTGAACCCACATGCCCAATTCTCCCCAGGCGAAACAATTGCGGTTGCGGTCGTTGGCGCGCCACGGACGGGGAAGGTCAAGCGCATCGAGGCCCGCAGGAAGAGCGGCGAGGTCCTGGCCTTTGCAGACGACGGTTCTATTCTTGCAGTTTATCCAGCGACTATCGGGAGCGAGGACAATCCCTCACCGACGGGTCAGCACAAGGTCAACGGCGTCGCACGGAATCCGAAATACGTCTACAATCCCAAGATCAATTTTCAGCAGGGCCATAATAAGAAGCCACTAACGCTGCCAAGTGGCCCTAACAACCCCGTCGGCACGGTCTGGATAGACCTCTCAGAGCCGACTTACGGCATTCACGGAACACCGGAACCTTCGCTGATCGACAAGGCTGGCTCACATGGCTGCGTGCGGCTGACCAATTGGGATGTCGAGGAACTTGCTGGCATGGTGAAGCACGGAGTCATCGTCGACTTCGTTGAATAGCCGATGCTCCGTCCGACCGCAGCGATGGCCGCGGATCATGCCGCGCCGGGCGTCCGGTACGGGCGACCGCCATCAGTGCCCTGTTCGCAGCCGCGGCGGGCAAGCGCAGCGACATGACGTGCTGCAGCGCAGCAAGAAGCCGACAGCCACCTCGCAGTCGAAGGTGCCAGCAAGTTCGCCTCCAGCGTCGACCCGCTCGAACCTCCCGGGAGCTGGTTGACGGCCTGCGGACAGCCCAGCCCGCTCGGTCACCAGTGCGGCCTGACCGGCCGACAATGACGCCGATGCAGGAACGGCTGGATATTCGAAGCGGAACGGAAAAAAGGCCCCGACGCAAAACCGGGCTTAGATCACGCCGCCGTATTGGCCTCGACAGTACTTAGGGCGAGATCGGTCACCTCGCCAGTCGAGGCATAGCCGGAGACGAGTTCGGCGAGCATCAGGCGGGCGGCCGGTATGTCGTTGCGGTCGAGCGCTGCATCGAGAACCCTAAGCCGCTTGGAAAGCTCCGGCCAGGAGAGGAAATCCTCACGCGCCTTCATGATGCGCGGATGCTCGGTCGTCTCCGGATTATCGCCGATCAGCAGTTCCTCATAGAGCTTTTCACCCGGGCGCAGGCCCGTGATCGAGAGCTCGATATCCCCTTCGGGATTGTCATCGCTGCGCAGCGTCAGGCCGGAAAGATCGATCATCCGGCGGGCGAGATCGGCAATGCGCACCGGCTCGCCCATGTCGAGCAGGAAGACATCGCCGCCATCGGCCATGGCGCCAGCCTGGATGACGAGCTGCGAGGCTTCCGAAATCGTCATGAAATATCGGGTGATGTCGGGATGGGTCAGCGTCACCGGGCCGCCGTCTCTGATCTGCTGGCGAAACAGCGGCACCACGGAACCGGAGGATCCGAGTACGTTGCCGAAGCGGACCATGGAGAAGTTGGTGCGCACGTGGTCGCCTGTACGCTGCTCGGAGGCGAGCGCCTGCAAAACCATTTCGGCAAGCCGCTTGCTGGCGCCCATGACATTGGTCGGGCGAACAGCTTTGTCGGTGCTGATCAAAACGAAATTCGACACGCCATATTTTTCAGCCGCCTGCGCTGTTATCAGTGTGCCCATGACATTATTCTTGATGCCTTCGACGGCATTCTGCTCGACGAGCGGCACATGCTTATAGGCTGCCGCATGATAGAGCGCCTGCGGGCGCCAACTCATGATGATGTGCTCCATGCGGTCCCGGTCGCGCACCGAACAGAGGATCGGCACGATCTGCACAGTCTGCCGCTCGTAAACTTCCGACAGCTTCTGCAGCTCCCCATGGATCGCATAGAGGGCAAATTCGTTCTGCTCGACGAGGATGAGGTGCGTCGGACCGCTGCGCAGGATCTGGCGGCAAAGCTCACTGCCGATCGAACCGCCGGCGCCCGTCACCATTACCACCTTGCCGAGGGTGGCCTTATCGAGCAGCTCCTGGCGCGGCGCCACGGCCTCACGGCCGAGCAGGTCTTCGATTTCGAGTTCGCGGATATCCGAAACGGCGATACGACCCTGCGCGAGTGCCGTCATATCCGGCAGCGTGCGGACGTTCACACGCGACTTGCGGATTTCTTCGAGGATCTCATTGCGGCGCTGGCGCGATGCCGACGGCAGAGCCAGAAGCACGTCGCGGACATTTAGTGTTTGGACGAGCGCCGGCAGATCCGAGGGATCATAGATCCGCAGACCGCCCATGATACCGCCTTTGAGCTTCGGGTCGTCGTCAAGATACCCGACGACATTGAGTTCGGTGCTGTTCGTCAGCGCTGCGGCAAGCTGGCGGCCGGAACTGCCCGCGCCATAGATCAGCACCTTTGCCATTGCGCCCTTGTGCAGGATGCGCTGGTAGGTATCGCCCAGCCAATAACGGATGCCGAGACGGGAAAGGCCGATTGCGATCAACAGCAGGAACGGCTGCAGGATGCCGACCGTCCGCGGGATGCCAGGAACGCTGAGCGCGGTGAAGATCGTGGCAAAGGCAACGCCATAGATCGCGATCGCCTTTAGCACCGCCAGGAAAGCGGCAATTCCGGCATAGCGGAAGATCGCCCGGTACATGCCCATCACGATGAAGATCGGCAGCGCCAGACACAGCGACACCAGAACCGCAAGCCACTGCACACCCGTCAGCACTGTCCATTCATTGAGACGGAAACAATAGGCAAGCCAGATGGTGAGAATGCAGAAGCTGGAATCGACGATGAGCGCAAGAATACGCTTGGCCGGACGCGGCATCGCCAAGAGCGGCCCGACCAGTGCCTGCATCGACATCCAGGACCGGCTGGCCTTTGATCCGTCAGTTGAAGGATCATCATGCATATTTATAGTGCCCACCCATTATTCCAGCCTGACTTCTTCTTGTCTTTTTCAATCTCAAGTGCAACCGAATAATCATGGGTCGCGTATCCAACCTGTTTATAACCATGGGTAGTGACCTCAATGGGTTATGCCCTTGCTGCCCAGCACCTTGCCGACCGTCATCGCAAGAATCCTCATATCCATGAAGAAAGAGCGGCGCTTGAGATAATCAACGTCGAACTTCACCTTCTCCGGGATAGGCAGCTCGTCACGGCCATTGACCTGCGCCCAGCCGGTCAATCCCGGCAGCAGCGCATCGACGCCTTCGGCCGTGCGCAGCGCGATCAAATCGTCCTGGTTATAGAGCGCCGGTCGCGGGCCGACAAAGCTCATGTCGCCCTTGAGGATACACCAGAGCTGCGGCAGTTCATCAAGGCTCGACTTGCGCAGAAAGCCGCCGATCGGCGTTAGATAACGGGAGGGATCGTCGAGCAGATGCGTGGCGACCGTCGGCGTGTCGATCCGCATGCTGCGAAATTTCGGCATCCGGAAGATCTTGTTGCGCCGCCCCACCCGGTTCGACCAGTAAAGCGCAGGTCCGGGTGAGGTCAGACGGACGCAGAGCGCCACGACCCCGATCGGAATGATCAGGATCAGAGATGCCACCAAAGCCAGGAATAGATCCACTGCACGCTTCACGACTGCTCTCGCCCTTCCCATGGTCTTCTGGCCTTCAACGGCCTGCTTTGCCCTAGCGTCTCCGGCCAATTCACGTCAACGCCCGTTTCCGCCAAATTGGAACCTAGATGGGCAATAACCAGTTGATTAGGACCGATTTGTCGCACCGAGGAGGTACATCTTTGGCCAGATGTTTATTGCCGGGCACCTCCGCCATCGGTGGCACGAAAAATTGGATAGCTCACGCTCTTTCGGCCCCCGAATTTGCTGGGGATAGGAAGCAAAACCGATTTCCGGGAACCGCGAAGGCACGTCCGCCTTCCTCGAAGATAATCTTGTCCACATTTCTAATCCTATGGCTCGCGTCCTGCGCGGACCAGGACGACCAGTTCCACAAACGAATGCAGGAAATCCTCTCATGGAGCGCTACTGCCGAGATGATCCTCGATGCCCGTCTTGGCGCGCTTGTTCCAAAGGGCTTCACCGCCCTTGCAGTGGAGCGTTGTCAAAAAGAGATTCTGGATCTTTCGTCTCAGCTGCCGCAAACCTCGCAACAAGCCGAAGCGAAAGCGAATATCGTTAAGCTGGACAAAATGATTGGCGCGGTGAAGGACGACGTCGATCATGGTCGATTTGACGCGGGTCGTCAGCGCCTCACTGAGCTCCAGCAGTACACTGCGGACCTGCGTAAAACCTCCGGTGCTGATGAATGAAAAAGCTGTTGCAGATATCGCTGGGGATCGTAACCAGCGTCGGCGGGTTCGTCGAAACCGGCCAGATCGCCACGTCGGCCCAAGCCGGAGCAGCCTATGGCTTCAGCTTGCTTTGGGCCGTTGTCCTCGGCACCATCTGCCTGATTTTCCTGATTGAAATGTCCGGTCGCTTTGCCATTGCGAGCCATCACACTGTCGCCGATGGCGTAAGGGAGCGTTTCGGATCGAATTATTTCATACTCACTCTGGCAATAATCTCGATCGTCAACCTGCTCGTTCTGGCTTCCGAGATCGGCGGTGTTGCCCTGGCATTGCAATTCGTCAGCGGAGCAAGCTTTCAATGGTGGGCCTTGCCGGTCGCTTTCACGATATGGCTTCTGCTCTGGAAAGGCACTTTCGGCACCATTGAAGACGGTGTCTCCATCCTTGGGTTGGTGGCGCTCTCTTTTGTTGTGGGGATGGTAATAATGGACCCGCCATGGGGCGAAGTGGCGAAAGGGTTCGTGCCGACGCTAGCGAGCAAAGATCCCCTGCATTATGGCTTCATCGCCATCAGTATCCTCGGCGCTGTCATATCCCCGTTTCTGTTCCTGTTTTATTCCTCAGGTGCGATCGAGGAAAAATGGGATAAAAGTTTCTTCACCGCCAACCGCGTGATCGCGACGATAGGAATGGCGTTCGGCGCCGTCATTTCCATCGCAATCTTAATCCTGGCGGCAATCGTCTATCCACCGATTGGAATCAACGACATCGAAGGATATGACCAGATCGCGCCAATCTTGATCCCGGCATTGGGTAAATGGGGCTTTTACCTCTTTGCAGCCTCACTCGGAATCACCTGCTTCGGCGCGGCGCTCGAAGCGAGCCTCGCACAGGCTTATCTCGTTGCCCAGGGCTTCGGCTGGAATTGGTCCGAGGATGCTAAACCCAAGGCCAATCCAGCCTTCGCCCTCGTCTATACAGGCTTTCTCGGCATCGCAGTCTTGCCGATCGCCATGGGACTCGATCCGCTTCAGCTAACGATATTTTCAATGGCGATCACGGCATTGAGCTTGCCGTTAGGCGTCGTGCCGTTTCTGTTTTTGATGAACGACCGCAACTTCGTTGGCGATCACCGGAACGGGTGGATCAGCAATGCCGCAGTGCTGATCATCATAGGCCTGTCGTTCATCGTCGCCCTCATAACAATTCCTTTGCAGATATTCGGAGGATGATATGAACCTGGTGCGCGACGTCCTTGACAAGCAAGTGGTCGATAGAGAGCAACATCGTGTCGGAAAGGTGGATGGCATCGTATTACGGCTGTCCGATCCCGATGCTCCCAAGGTTGCCTTCATCGAAATGGGAAGTTTGACACTGTCACGGCGGCTGGGTCGCTGGCCCTATCGCTGGATGCTTTGGATTAGAAAAACCACCGGCGCGAAGAACCCAGCAAGGGTCTTTCGTGTGCCATGGTCAAGCGTAATAGATGTTGGGGTCGACGTCGAAGTGGACGTGGATCGGCGCCAGACGCCATTGGAGCGAAGCCAGGATTGGCTGAGGCGCCACGTGATCAACCGGATTCCCGGAGGTCAATCATGAAGGAGATTCAGCTCGAACTTCTATTGGGCAGGCAGGTGTATGACGTGGACGGCAAGGCAGTCGGGCGTCTGGAAGAGATCAGGGCTGAAGCGCGCGGCGCGGATCTTTATGTCACCGAATATCACCTCGGCGCCTACGGCCTGTTTGAAAGGCTTTCCGCACTTGCGATCGGCCGCGCCATCCTGACGGCGATCGGTGCAGCGCGGCCGGATAGCAAGAAGATGGTGCCATGGGACAAGCTCGACATCCATGATCTTCAGCATCTGCGGGTGACCTGCTCTAAAGCCGATTTGCAAACCTTCAACTGAAACAATCGTGGCCGATCTGGCACTCGTCGCCTGTGGCCGCTGTCCCGAAAAATCGATCCGTCCACGCCAGCGCCACCTGGGATCAATGGAGGAGCGGCTCTGATCTTCTATCCGAGAAGACGAAGGCCCTCCTGCGATCCTTCAGAACTTTCGATCAAGTACGGTTTAGATGCAGATAGGTATTCGCCGACGTTCTCGCCGGCCATCGGCTTGCTAAACAAATAACCTTGGAGCGTGGTACAGCCCATTTCCAGCAAGCGCATCGCCTGCCGATGTGTTTCTACGCCTTCCGCAGTGACCTTCATTTGAAGCTTTCGTGCCAGATTGAGCACTAGTTCAATAATTGCGAGGCTCGATTCATTCTCAAACATCGTGTCGATAAAACTTTTGTCGATCTTGATAATATCAACGGGAAGGCTGCGCAAATGTGTCAGTGACGCATAGCCTGTTCCAAAGTCATCGAGCGCGACAGCAAGGCCTTTTCTCCGCAAACGCTGCAATGTCGTTGCAACGGTATCTTCCAGCCCCTGCAGGAACACTGTTTCCGTCACTTCAAGCACCAGCTTGTCCAACGGGATGCCTCTTGACGTAAACGCGGTAACAATCCGGCTTTCCAGATCACCTCTCATGAAATCGGAGGCGCCGACATTCAGCGCAACCCGTCCGAACTCCAGCCCGCGATCCACCCAGTTCCGAATATCGGTCGCGACATTCTCGAGCATTTGCGTGGTGATGTGATGGGACACCCCCGAGTCCGCGAATGCCTCATGAAAATGCGCAGCTGGCACAATTGGGCCATCCGAGCGCTGCATCCTCACGAGCGCCTCAAATGCCCATACCTGGCCGTCGGCGCAACGGACGAGCGGCTGGTAGTGGGGCAGCATTCGATGCTCGGCGAGGGCCTGCTCGACCGTCTGAACGATTTGAATGCGATGAGCTATCGTCGAACGCAGGCTGGGCTTGTATTGGACGTAACTGCCACGCTGTGTTTCCTTTGCGTGGTAGAGGGCAAAGTCGGCGTTCTGTGAAAGCGTCGCCGCATTCATGTCACCTTCCGAAATCGCGCCGCCCAAGGTTATCATCGGATTTATCGTCGACCCGACGACGTCCATTGGGTGGCCGATATACTCAATCAGATACCGGGCGAGCGAACGCATGCTGCGCGCATTTGCGGGTGCTCCGAGAACAACGCAGAACTCATCACCGCCGAGGCGAAACACCTTTCCACGCTTTCCGACGCACTCCTCAAGGCGTGACGCCACGCCTTTCAGCAGCAGGTCACCTGTTGCGTGTCCAAGGATATCGTTCACTTGCTTGAGACGATCGACATCGATTAGTAACAGGCCGATGGAGGGGGCGGCTGCCGCTGCAAGGCTCTCCATATGCGCATTGTATGCGGCCCGGTTGGCAAGTCTGGTAAGAGGATCAGTATTGGCTGCCTGTAGCAGACGTTGCTCGTAGCGCACTTTTTCGGAAACATCTTGAACGATACCGAACAGGCGTTTTTGCTCACCTTGCAGGTGTTCAATATCGCTAACGACGCGAATCCATCGTTCCTGGCCTTCTGGCGTGATGATGCGGTACTCCTTGTCAACGCCAGTTCCCGAGCCATTCAGAACATCGCGGATCCTGCGCCGGACGCTCTCGCGTTCTTCGGGGGCGTAGCAGGCAATAACCTCTTCCGAGGTCATGGGTTTGCCGATCGGCAATCCAACGATGCGGTATATTTGGTCCGACCAAATGATCGCACCGGTGCTAACATCCATCTCAAAGCCTCCGACATTGGCGGAGCGCTCGGTCTGTTCGAAGCGGGCCTGCTTGAGCTCCAGTTCGCGCTGCTGCTCTTTCAGCAGGCTTTGCTGACGATGTTCCCGAATAAGGCCCATCACGACGCTTGCCAGATTGTGAAGCTGTTCGAGATCACGGCCGCTGAAGTGGCGGATCCTCGTGTCGAGAACACAAAAGCTGCCGTAACACGTCTCTCCTTCCGAAAGCGGAACTCCGGCATAAAACTGAACTGAATAATCTGTGACGAATGTGTTCGCGTAAAAACGCGGGTCCTTGCTGGCATCTTCGACGACGAGCGGTGACCCTGTTTCAACGACGTGGCTGCAAAAGGAACGCTCCCGTGGCGCCTCCTTCAGAGGTAAACCTTGCCGGGCCTTGAACCACTGCCTGTGCTCATCGACAAACGAAACCAATGCCATTGGCATATCGAACATGCTGCAGGCCAGGCGTGCGACAGCGTCAAACTCCGTCGTCGGCGGAGTATCGAGAATGCTCGTCCCGTAAAGAAGTCTCAACCTCTCGTCTTCGGTAGGTGACATGCGACCTTACTCCTCGCTGTATCGAGTGAGTGAGACCCTTCATGGATCATGAGAGCGGACGAACTTGCCGCCGGTGGTTTACGTTTCATGGCCGGCTGTCACACGATGATGTTCACGTCGCTTGTCACGAGATCCCCCGCCCCGTTGCAATTTTCTGGGATGATCAGAGGTCTTCCCAATCGGAGTTCAGTGCGACGGCAGCCGACCCGCGCTGGACGGATACGGCGGGTAAGCTACGCATTTTCAGGGCTGTAGGTATGACAGTGTGAGGATCGGTCTGCGTCAACGCAGATCTGGATCTCGATACGTCGCCGAAACGGAACTGCTCGAGAAGCTTGAAGAGGGCGCTGGCCTCACGCGCGAGGCCATGGCTTGCAGCAGTCTGCTCCTCGACCATCGCGGCATTTTGCTGTGTACCCTGGTCGACGATATTGATCGCCTGATTGATCTCGGCGAGCGCGGTGGATTGCTCGCGTGCCGCCTCCACGATCGCCGTGACGTTCGTATTGATGTCGTGAACCTGACTGACGATTTCCTGCAGCGCGGTTCCGGCCTTCGTGACAAGAGCGACACCGTTTGCGACATGGGAACCGGACGCCGTGATCAGGCTTTTTATCTCCTTGGCAGCCTTCGCCGAGCGCTGCGCCAGTTCACGAACCTCCTGGGCAACGACTGCAAAACCCTTGCCTGCCTCCCCTGCCCGCGCCGCCTCGACGCCGGCGTTAAGCGCTAAGAGATTCGTCTGGAACGCAATCTCATCGATAACGCCAATGATATTGGAAATCTCGCTTGACGAGGTTTCGATTTGGTCCATGGCACCTATCGCGTCACGCACGACCTGGCCGGAGTGTTGCGCATGGTCTCTGGTGCGCGCGACGAGTTGGCCGGCTTCCTCAGCGCGGCGGCTCGAATCCTTTACCGTCGTCGTGATCTCTTCAAGCGCCGCGGCCGTCTCTTCGACGGAGGCTGCCTGCTGTTCCGTGCGCTTTGCGAGATCGTCGGCTGCTGTACGGATTTCGTTGGAGCCGGCCGAGATCGCTTTGGCATTTTCGGCCACCATCGCCATCGCGCCCTTCAGCTTCTCCGATGCACTGTTAAAGTCGATGCGGAGCCTTTCGAGTGAGGGAATGAAAGGTCTCTGAATCGTCTGAGACAGGTCGCCATTGGCAAAATTGGTCAGGCAGCCGGCGAGCTGTTCGACATTCTCGACGCGTGCCGTAACGTCGGTCGCGAACTTGACGACCTTGGACACTCTGCCGTTCAGGTCGAAGATTGGATTATAGGAAGCTTGGATAAAAACCTTCCGTCCGCCCTTGCCGATACGCATGAATTCGTCGGCAACCAATTGGCCGCTCGAGAGCTTTCGCCAGAACTCCTTGTAAGCGTCCGACCTTGTATAGTCTGCTTCACAAAACATCGAATGGTGTTTGCCCTGGATTTCCGTGAGCGAATATCCGAGCGCGCTGAGAAAATTGTCATTGGCGGTGAGAACTTCGCCGGTCGGCGAAAATTCGATGATCGCCTGTGCACGCGACAATGCGTGGATCTTACCCGCATCTTCGGCGGACTTCAGTTTCTGCGCGGTGATATCGGTTGCAATCTTGACGACCTTGACCGGCTTTCCGCGTCGAAACACGGGGTTGTAGGACGCTTCGATCCAGACCTCGCGCCCGCCTTTTCCGATCCGCTTGTATTGCTGTTGCTCGAATTTTCCGGCTGACAGCTTCGTCCAGAAAGCCTTGTATTCGGCCGAGGATGCGTAGGCTGGATCGACAAACATGCTGTGATGTTTTCCGACAATTTCCCTGAGCTCGTAGCCGAGCGCCCTGCAGAAGTTTTCATTCGCTGTGAGGATCTTGCCTGATAAGTCAAACTCGATCATGGCTTGCGAATTCGAAAGAGCGGCAAGAACTGCGACAGCATTTCCACCACGATCAAGAACTGTCATCCGAAATCCCCAGAGATTCACCGCCGCCAATTCAGCCGTGCCCCCAAATATTCGCCTATGATCATTAACGCAGATTTAATTATAAGATTCCCGCTGCACTGGTAGTCCTAGAATAGTTCGCGGCGGAGATGACGATCTTCGCTAAGACCGGCGCCAAAAAAGCTAAAACGATCAGCTGGGAGTGTTTGGCAGAGCACGAAACTATGGTCTCCCACCTGACTTTGATTCTGGAAATTTCAACGTTCGGGTAGGACAAACGGAGGCTCTCGAAATGCCGCGGACGACCATCGCGCCGCTGCCGGCCGGTGTCGTCGATTTAGCCCTGGTGAACGCCGGTGATTTCGGGGACAAAAGCGATGATCTTGCCGGTTGACGGAAGGTTCGGCGCTGTAGAGCCGCGTGCGAGACGCCCGGCAATTTCGCCAATCATTCGGAGTGGGGATTTGGATGTCGCGATCCTCAATGGAAGCGCGGCTGCAAGATCGAGCCCGTTAAATCCTGCCATGAGGATTTCGCCGCTTCGGGAGGCCTCCAGGCCGGCGAATGCGCCTCCGACGGCCATATCATCATTGGAATAATATATGCAATCAAGGTTCGGCTCGGCGCGCAGCAACTGGTGCGTCAGATATTTACCGAGACCGACGGACGAAAGCGTATCGCCGAGCCTCTGCCCGATGAAAGAGAGATGGTTTTCATGCAGAACACGCTCGAAACCGGCCTTGCGTTTTGCCGCACGCAAGTCTCGCTCCAACGCACTGCCGATGTATCCGAAACGCTTTCGGCCGGCAGCTATTAGTGCCCTTGCCATCTCCTCGCCCGCCTTTCCGTGCGACAGACCGACGTTGAAGTCGATCGGCGTGCCGTCGAGATCCATGATCTGAATGACCGGAACATCCGCGCTTCTTAGCATTTTCACAGTGTCTTCGGGCTGATCAAGACCCGTGACGACGATTGCGCTCGGCCGCCAGGACAGCATGTCTCTGATAACGTCACGCTCTTTACGCGCATCATAGTCCGTGAGGCCGAACACGGCCTGCATGCCGGATCCCTCAAGGCCCGCCGAAATGCCTGCCAACACCTCAGGAAAGACGATATTAGACATGCTCGGCACGACAACAGCGACGAGGTTGGTTTTCTGAGATGATAATGAAAGGGCAAGCCGGTTGCCGACATAGCCCAGCAACTCCGTTGCCTCCAGCACTCTCTGACGGGTTTCAGCAGAGACATCAGGCGCGCCCCGCAGGGCCCGCGACGCGGTCATCTTGCTCACGCCGGCGGCGGCGGCTACTTCTTCCAGGGTGGATTTGCGTAAGCCCAAGGGATCCCCCAATCAATGCCGAGACCAGCGCGTAAAGTGAAGTCATAAGCCGATTGCGCTAAAAGTGAAACTGCCCGCGCTTGACACTTGTCACCAAAATAGGGCTTGTTACCGATACCGGTATCGATAACACCGCGCTCGACAGGTGGGGCCATCCCGGAGGAGGAGCTGTGCAGGACAGACGGACGGCGGCAGTCATCGGCCTTGGATCAATGGGATGGGGTGCTGCCCTGTCGCTTCAGAGAGCAGGTTTTACCGTCTACGGTTGTGACGTCCGATCTGATGTGTTGCAGCGCTTTTCGGATACAGGCGGCAAATCCTGTGAGACACCATCCCAAGCCGTCGCTGAAGCCGCTGCGGTGTTTGTGTTCGTCGTCAACAGCAGCCAGGTGGAGCACGTCCTGTTCGGGCCGGGCGGCGCGCTGGAGACGGCACGCGTCGGTACCGTCTTTCTCCTTTGCGCCACGATGGCGCCAAGCGCTGCAGTCGCGATTGCCGATCGGCTAGAAGCCGCCGGGATGCTTGTTGTCGACGCGCCGGTTTCGGGCGGCCAGGCCAAGGCGCTTTCCGGCGAGATGGTCGTCATGGGCTCTGGTTCGCCGGAGGCTTTTGTCCGCGCGCAACCGGCGCTCGATGCGGTCTCGGGCAAGGTTTTCCGGCTGGGAGACAGGCCCGGTATCGGGTCGCAGGTTAAGATGATCAACCAGCTTCTGGCGGGGGTGCATATTGCTGTGACGGCGGAGGCTTTGACCTTTGCAGCCAAGACCGGGATCGACCTGAAGACGCTTTACGAGGTGTTACGGGTTTCAGCGGGCTCCTCCTGGATGTTCGAGAACCGGGGCGAACATATCGTCTCGGGAGACTATACACCGCGCTCGGCGGTGGACATCTTCGTCAAGGATCTCGGCATCGTCGCCTCTGAAGCAGACCGGGCAGGTGCCGCCACACCGCTCGCGGCGACCGCGCTTTCGCTCTTCCAGCAGGCTTCCGAGGCCGGTCTCGGCAAGGAAGACGATGCCGCCGTGGCAAAGGTCCTTGCCGAAAAGAGCGGCGTCGTCCTGCCGGGCATGAAGGTTATTTCCTGACAGGCACTGGGCAAAGGAGACATGAGACTTATGTTCGATTGCTACCACCCGCAGATCATGCAAGGTAAGTTGATCTGCAGGTTGCAGTTTTGTTTGTTTTTTTCTGGCCGGTAACGTTCCTGCCTATCGGGGATTTGGAAAACTTGAGGAATAGATGGCGTTGCGCTTGGTGTGACGCGCGGGATCCGGCTGGGGAGAACGGGTCCCGATCTGACACGAGGTCGTCTCGAAGAACGAGGCCGGCGGCGCTGGGAGGTAAGCCGACATGCATGTGATGATTCTGGGTGCGGCAGGCATGGTCGGCCGCAAACTGGTCGAAAGAATTGCCCGCGAACCTGACGCGCTCGGCGCTTCGATCAGTCGGTTGACGCTGGTCGATGCATTTCAGCCACCGGTGCCTGAAGCCCTTCGGTCCCTGTCAAACGCCACCACGGTCGATCTTGCCCAGCCGGGCGTCGCCGACAAGCTGATTGAGGCGCGGCCCGATCTGATCTTTCATCTGGCGGCAATCGTTTCCGGCGAGGCGGAGGCGGATTTCGATAAAGGCTACGCCGTCAACCTCGATGGGACACGTGCACTGTTCGACGCGATCCGCCAAGAGGGTCTGAAATCCGACTATGTGCCGCGTCTGGTGTTTGCATCCTCCATCGCCGTATTTGGCACGCCTTTCCCGGATGTCATTCCGGACGAATTCTTTTCCACGCCCTTGACGAGTTACGGCACTCAAAAGGCAATCGCCGAGCTGCTGCTTGCCGATTACTCGCGCCGCGGCATTTTCGATGGCATCGGCATTCGCCTGCCGACGATCTGCGTGCGACCAGGTGCGCCGAACAAGGCCGCCTCCGGCTTCTTTTCCAATATTTTGCGTGAGCCGCTCGCCGGCAAGCCGGCGGTGCTGCCGGTCAGTGATACTGTCCGGCACTGGTTCGCAAGTCCGAGGGCTGCGGTCGGGTTCTTCGTTCATGCTGCAAAGATCGACACGGCAGAAGTGGGGCCGCGGCGCAACCTAACCATGCCGGGGCTCTCCGCCCTGGTTTCGGAGGAGATCGATGCGCTGCGCCGTCTTGCAGGCGACAAGGCCGTCGCACTGATTAGGCGCGAGCGCGATCCTGCGATCGAACGTATCGTTGCCGGCTGGCCGACCCGGTTCGATGCAAAGAGAGCATCCGCACTGGGCTTTAAGGCAGAGACGGGTTTCGATGAGATCCTGCAGGTGCATATCGAGGACGAACTTGGCGGGAGGCTTGGATGAGCGGAAGTTTCGCAGAGCAGTCTAAGGTTGCCCTGGTGACCGGTGGCGGTACGGGCGTTGGCCGCGCGATTTCCAAGGGGCTCGGTGCTGCCGGTTACAGGGTCGTCATCTCCGGACGGCGTGTTGAGATTCTCGAGAAAGCGGCTGCCGAACTCCGAAGCGAAACAGGTGCGGACGTGGTCGCAGTGCGTGCCGATGTCGGCGATCCGGTTTCGGTGAAGGCATTGTTCGACACGATCGCAAATCGGTATGGCCGGCTCGACCTCCTGGTCAACAACGCTGGAGTCTCGGTGCCTGGCATCCCGCTGGAGGATGTGTCTTTTGAAGACTGGAGCGCCATCGTGTCGGCCAATCTGACAGGCGCCTTTCTTTGTACGCAGCAGGCGTTCAGGCTGATGAAGGCCCAGACGCCACGGGGCGGCCGTATCATCAACAACGGCTCGGTTTCGGCAACGACGCCCCGCCCCAATTCCTCCCCCTACACGGCGACCAAACACGCAATCACCGGCCTGACGAAATCGACCGCGCTCGATGGGCGCGAATTCGATATTGCGTGCGGCCAGATCGATATCGGCAATGCGGCAAGCGATATGACGAAACGAATGGCCACCGGCGTTCTTCAGGCCAACGGCACGACTGCTGCGGAGCCGACCATTGATGCCGCTCACATTGCCGATGCGGTCGTCTACATGGCGGGTCTGCCGCTCAGCGCCAATGTGCTGACAATGACCGTTATGGCGACAAAGATGCCCTTTGTCGGGCGCGGATAGCGAGCGGTTGCCGCCGGTGAAGCCTGAGAAGGCGAATACATAGCATGTGGTGCTCGATATCTGGGAGGAGGGAGTATGGCAGGTGTTCAATTCGCGGAAGTGCGCAAATCGTTCGGCGCGTTTCCGGTGATTAAAGGCGTCAACATCGATATCGCCGATGGCGAATTCGTCATTCTCGTCGGCCCGTCAGGCTGCGGCAAGTCCACGCTGTTGCGCATGCTGGCGGGGCTTGAGAACATCTCAGCCGGTGAAATTCGGATCGGCGGACGGGTGGTGAATAGTTTGGCCCCGAAAGATCGCGACATCGCCATGGTGTTTCAGAACTATGCGCTTTATCCGCACATGACGGTGCAGCAGAACATGGGCTTTTCGCTCATGCTCAACAAGGCGCCGAAGGCCGAGGCCGAAAAGCGCGTGAAATACGCCGCAGGCATTCTTGGGCTCGATGCACTGCTCGACCGCTATCCACGCCAGCTTTCCGGCGGCCAACGCCAGCGTGTGGCCATGGGCCGGGCCATCGTGCGCGATCCGGAAGTCTTCCTCTTCGATGAACCGCTTTCCAATCTCGATGCGAAGCTGCGTGTCGCCATGCGCGCCGAGATCAAGGAATTGCATCAGCGGTTGAGGACCACGACCGTCTACGTCACCCACGACCAGATCGAAGCGATGACCATGGCCGACAAGATCGTCGTCATGCATGACGGGATCGTCGAACAGGTGGGCTCGCCTCTGGAGCTCTACGACAAGCCGGCCAATCTCTTCGTCGGCGGCTTCATCGGCTCCCCGGCAATGAACATGATCAAGGGAAGGCTCGATCCCGAAAACGCAAGTCGATTCATCACCGCCGATGGCACAGCGCTGCCGGTTGCCAATGCGCCGGACAGCGCAAAAGGGCGTGACCTCGTCTACGGACTTCGCCCGGAATATATCTTGCTCGACCCCAATGGCCTGTCAGGCGAAATTGTCGTGATCGAGCCGACTGGCTACGAGACGCATCTCACGCTGAAACTCGGCGGCAGCGATCTCAATTGCGTCTTCCGCGAACGCGTCAATGCGCGCCCCGGCGAACGCTTGGATATCGCAATCGACGCCTCGCATGTTCATCTCTTCGATGCCGAAAGCGGCCAGAGGTTGACCGGCTGACGCCTTCCAGCGGAGCGCGGGAGGGAGGAGCCTTCCGTCCATCCGTCGAATGGCAAAGCATCCCATTTCCGGATGCAGGTACCGTCGTTCATCGAGCGGGAGATGGATGTCGGAGAATTCTCTCCCGCTTTTTCCAAGGAGGAGGAATATAATGACGATCAAGAGACGTGAATTTCTTGCTGCTTCGGCCGCCGCAGCCGGCGTCGCCGGGCTGGGCATCAGGCCTACTTTCGCACAGGCCGAACCGACCTATAAGCCTGAAAGCGGTGCGAGCCTGCGCCTGTTGCGCTGGACGCCTTTCGTGAAGGGCGATGAGGACGCCTGGGTTGCAAACACCAAGAAATTCACAGAGGCGACCGGCGTCGAGGTACGCATCGACAAGGAAAGCTGGGAGGACATTCGCCCGAAGGCTGCGGTCGCGGCCAATGTCGGCTCAGGGCCTGACCTCATCATGTGCTGGTTCGACGATGCCCATCAGTATCCGGACAAGCTGGTCGATCTGACGGAACTCGCCAATTATCTCGGCGACAAATACGGCGGCTGGTACGACGGCTTGAAAGGCTACGCGTCGCACGGGGATACGTTCATTGCCATGCCGCTGACGACGATCGGCAATGCGGTCGTCTATCGCGATACCCACGTGAAGGCCGCCGGCTTCAGCGAATTTCCAAAGGATACGGCAGGCTTCCTCGAGCTCTGCAAGGCCATGAAAGCCAAGGGCACCCCTGCCGGCTTCCCGCATGGCAAGGCCGTCGGTGACGGCAACAACTATGCCCACTGGCTGCTCTGGAGCCATGGCGGCAAGATGGTCGACGAAGGCGGCAAGGTGACGATCAACAGCCCGGAAACGTTGGCCTCGATCAACTATGCCAAGGAACTCTACGCCACCTTCATCCCGGGGACGGAAAGCTGGCAGGACGTCAACAACAATCGCGCCTTCCTCGCCGGCCAGGTTTCGCTGATCGCCAACGGCGTTTCGGTGTACTACACCGCCAAGAACGACCCGAAGCTCGCCGACATTGCCAAGGACATCCGCACGACGAACTTCCCGATCGGGCCTGTCGGGAAGAGCGTGGAACTTTTCCAAACGAGTTCGCTGCTGCTCTTCAAGCACAGCAAATATCCGGAAGCGGCCAAGGCCTACATCAAGTTCATGATGGAAGCCGATCAGATGAATGCCTGGATCCAGGGCTCCAGCGCCTATTGCTGCCAGCCTCTCAAGGCGTTTGCCAAGAATCCGATCTGGACTGCCGATCCGGTCCATGCGCCTTACGCGCTCGCCTCGGAGAAACTGCGCCCGAACGGCTATGCCGGTCCGCTCGGCTATGCTTCGGCTGCGACGATGGCGGACTACGTGCTGGTCGACATGTATGCCGCTGCTGTCACCGGCCAGAAGTCGCCGGAAGATGCGATGAAGGAGGCCGAGCGCCGGGCGAACCGCTACTACCGCATCTGATCCCCACATTTTTCAAGACAAGCGGCATGCCGCAGGCCTTACCGCATGCGCCAATCTGGAGATAAGCAATGTCGACGATGAATTCCGGGGATACGCGCGGGCCGACAGGCTCGCTCCTGCAAAACAATAATGTTCTCGGCTTCCTGTTCATGCTGCCGGCGGCTATATTCCTTGTCTGCTTCCTGACCTATCCGCTGGGGCTCGGTGTCTGGCTCGGTTTCACCGATACACGCATCGGCCGCGACGGTATCTTCATCGGTCTGGAGAACTACCAATACCTGATGGACGACAATGTCTTCTGGTTGTCGGTCTTCAACACCGTCCTCTATACGTTCATCGCATCGCTACTGAAGTTCGCGCTCGGCCTCTGGCTTGCGCTGCTTTTGAACCAGCATCTGCCGTTCAAGAGCTTTTTCCGGGCGATCGTGCTTCTGCCCTGGGTCGTACCGACCGTGTTGTCGGGCCTGGCCTTCTGGTGGATCTACGATTCCCAGTTTTCGATCATTTCCTGGTCGCTGATGCAGCTTGGCCTGATCGATGCGCCGATCAACTTCCTCGGCGATCCCACCAATGCACGCATTTCCGTCATTATCGCCAACGTATGGCGTGGCATTCCCTTCGTGGCGATCTCGCTGCTTGCCGGCCTGCAGACCATTCCGGCCTCACTGCAGGAAGCCGCCTCCCTTGACGGCGCGACCAGCTGGCAGCGCTTCCGTTATGTGACGCTGCCGATGCTGACGCCGATCATCGCTGTCGTCATGACTTTCTCGGTGCTCTTCACCTTCACGGATTTCCAGCTCATCTACGTGCTGACCAAGGGTGGGCCGGTCAACGCCACGCATCTGATGGCGACACTGTCGTTCCAACGTGGCATTCCCGGCGGCCAGCTCGGCGAAGGTGCGGCGATTGCTGTCGCCATGATCCCGTTCCTGCTTGGGGCGATCATGTTCAGCTTTTTCGGTCTGCAGCGCCGCAAATGGCAGCAGGGCGGCCAGGACTAGGGAGAAAGATATGTCGACCAATTCAAACACCGCTAACGTCGTCCTGACCGACAATGCCGAGGGAATGAGCTATCTGAACCGTCTCCCCCGGCGGGTGGTGATGCTCTACCTGCCGATGGCAGTTTTCGTCTTCGTATTGCTTTTCCCCTTCTATTGGATGGCGATCACCGCGGTAAAGCCGAACGAGCAACTGACTGACTACAGTAACTACAGCCCCTTCTGGGTGGTTGGTCCGACGCTGGCGCATATCAAATATCTGTTCCTCGAGACCTCCTATCCCGGTTGGATGTGGAACACGATCCTCGTCGCGGTCTGCTCGACCTTGCTCTCGCTTCTGGCGTCGGTCTTCGGTGCCTATGCGATCGAGCGCGTGCGTTTCACCGGTTCTCGCTCCATCGGCCTCGTCATCTTCCTTGCCTATCTCGTGCCGCCATCGATCCTGTTCATCCCGCTTGCCTTCATCGTCTTCAAGCTCGGGATCTATGACTCGCGGCTCGCGCTGATCTTCACCTATCCGACCTTCCTCATTCCCTTCTGCACCTGGCTGCTGATGGGGTATTTCCGCTCGATTCCCTTCGAGCTTGAGGAAAGCGCTTTGGTGGACGGCGCCAACCGCTGGCAGATCCTGACGAAGATCATCCTGCCCCTGGCAGTACCCGGCCTGATCTCAGCCGGGATCTTCGCCTTCACGCTGTCATGGAACGAGTTCATCTACGCTCTGACCTTCATTCAGTCGTCGGAGAACAAGACGATCCCCGTCGGTGTCCTGACCGAATTGGTCCGTGGCGATGTATTCGAATGGGGATCGCTGATGGCGGGCGCCCTCTTCGGCTCATTGCCGGTCGTCATTCTCTATTCGTTCTTCGTCGACTATTATGTCTCGTCGATGACCGGGGCGGTCAAGGAGTGAAGAGGGGCAGAAAGCCTGCTCCTGCTGGCGTACCCGGGCTGGCTCTGGGCGAGGAGGAAAAATCCGTCGTCAGAACCAGCGCCGGCGCCTGTCGAGAAATAGCAGCCAGGCGATCCCGAGAAGACCGGAGAGCGCACTGACGACCGCAGTGCCGGAATAGCTTGTCATGGCTGTGCCGGCCGCAAAGAGAAGAGCACTCAATCCGGCGCTGAGAAAGATATTGACGGAAATCAGAGCGCTGCCGAGACCAGGCCGCTCGGCGATCAAATCTTGCAGGTAGGTGATTGGAATGGAGATCAGCGACGCCGCCCCGATACCGCTGATCAAGGTGAGAGCATAGACATGCCAGGGCTCATGGGCGAACGCCAGAAGCAGCAAATAGACGGCATAGATCAGCGCCCCGGCGGTAAGGGCTGCGAGTTGGCTGATACGGCGCAACAGGCGCGACCAGACAATGATGAAGACCACCTCAAGCAGAGCGACGATCCCGACTAAAATGCCGATATCGGCGACTGTACCGCGTGCGGCGCCGGTTACAACGAGCGGGAAAACAGCGTCGTTCACATGCAATGTGCTGCTAATCAGCGCAACCGCCGCGATCCGGCCGAAAATTTTTGGAGAAATCACCTGGCCGAGTGCGGCGAAATAGGAAAGATGGTGTGTGGCGGCGAGAACCGTACCGCTCTGTCGGGGCAATAGGAAGCCGACGAGCCCCACACAGACCAGACAGGAAATCGCGGCGAAGAGATAGGCCGGCAGCATGGTCGCAGAAGAAGAAAGCAGAATGCCCGTGAGCCCTGGAACCAGAACCCAGGAAAGCGAGATCATCGCCCGCACGCCGGAATTGACTGTCGCCACGTCGGCTGGCGCCATTCCATGCGTTGCGGCCCGAACATTGGCAAAGAGCAACGAGTTAAGGCAACCATAAACCGGCAGCACCAGAAGTGCACTGAGGACAAATATGTCCTGCGTCGGAAAGAAGAAGACCGCGCCATAACCGATGACGCCGAAGGTCGCCGCGACAAGCATCATCGTGCGATACTCACCGAGCCGATCGGCAAAATTGCCGAGCAGAATGCTGACGATGACGTTAACCGCCGCCGCGGCAAAGATCAGCGCGGCATAGAGTTCATTCGACAGACCGAGCTCGCGGATGCCGACCACGGACCGGTAGGGGGTCGTCGTCGCTCCGGCAAATCCGAAGGTGAAGATGGCGATCATGCTCACCCGGACTGCAGGATTACGGAAAACGTCGGGAATGAAGCGGTTCATTATCTCGCCAGCTGGCTTTGAGGCGATGATGGTGAGGACGGGGAAAACCTTGTCCGCACCATCATCGCCATGATCACTCTCGCTCGCGCCAGTGGGTGGAAAGGCACGCGGCGTGTAGCCGAAATCCTCATTCAAGGGAAAGGCATCGCTGCGAGCTCAAAGCCTCGGGCTAAGCGGCACGATCGCGGCGAAACGCTCCCAATCCTTCGACGCCTTCGGTGTCCACGCAGCTTCGGCAATTGCGGGAAGGCGCGGGAAGACGAGGCGGTTGAAATAGCCGCGCGACAGGAAGTGCTCCGACCAGATGCAGGCCTGAACACCTTTGAGCTTGTGCTTCAATTCCTCAGGGAATTCGCCGGCTGCCTCATAGCCATAGGTGTGGGCCGGAGGGACCGTACCAGCCCAGCTCGCGCCCGGTTCCTGGAAGGCTTCGGCCTGGACCATGTCGAGATAATAGGCCTGGCCCGGCGTCATAACGACGTCATAGCCCTGTTCGGCAAGCTCGATGCCGACCTGCGGATTTTCCCAGGCCATCAGCAGGCTGTCCTTCGCCGCGACCCCGCCGCCATGGGCGACCTCGTTCCAGCCCGCGAGCTTGCGGCCGCGCTTGTCGAGCATGGTCTTGACCTGCTTCAGGAAGTAGGACTGCAGGCCGAACGTGCCGGAAATGCTTTCTTCCGCCATCAGCTTTCTGGCAAGCGGCGAAGCAAGCCAGGAGCCGTCCGCCACCTCGTCGCCGCCGATATGGATGTAGGATGAGGGGAACAGCTCGACCATCTCATCGAAAACCTTTTCCAGGAATTCGTAGGTCAGCGGCACGGCAGGATTGAGCGCATTGTTGGGATAACCCTGGACCGAATGGTAGCTGTCCGGGGCCTCCTGTCCATCCGTCAAATCAGGAAGCGCAACCAAAGTCGCCGCATTGTGGCCGGGGATGTCGATTTCCGGAACCACCTCGACGTTGAGGGAGTTCGCATGCGCGACGATGTCTCTGACATCGTCCTGCGAATAGAAACCGCCGACCGGCTCGGCGCCATTGCCGAGCTGCGGCAGCAGCGGCTCGTCCGGGCCTCGCAACACGCCTGTTGTCGTCAGCTGCGGATAGGCCTTGATCTCCAGGCGCCAGGCCTCGTCATCGGTCAGATGCCAGTGGAAAATGTTGAGCTTGAACCAGGCGAGGATGTCGATCAGCCGCTTGATGTCGGCAACCGGATAAAATTGCCTGGAAACGTCGAGATGGCAGCCGCGCCAGCTATAGCGGGGCCGATCGGAAATCGTTCCGGAAACCGGGAAGCGGAATTTGCCCTTGCTTGCCCGCGCACCGTTCAGCATCTGCGCGAGCGAGGTCAGGCCATACTGGCGCCCAGCGGCGCCGGAATAGAAAAGCGTCACGCGATCGGCCGAGAAGGTCAGCCGGTAGGCTTCGGCATTGAGCGAGGCGTTTCTACTGAAGGTGAGCGCGCGCCCCTGCGGCGAGGCGACCAGATTGAAAACCGAATGGTCGCTTTCGAAAAGGCGGCGGGTTAGCGAAATGCAGGCAGATATTGCCGACAATTCGTCTGCGCTGGCGCCTTCCGGATAGAGAACGACCGGAAAACTATCGCCCGGCTTCGCATCGATTTCGGCCGGCCACGGCTGCAGTGCAAAGGGCAGATCGAGCCGGCCCTCGGGCAAAAGTACAGGCGGAGGCTCGCTATTGCCGCCCTCGAGCAGCAGATCGGAAACGGCGACCGCGACATGCTTTCCGGATAACAGCGTCAGATAGGCCGACTTGGCGCCGTCGGTGCAATGCCGCGCCGGGCGGTGCAGGCCGGCGACGGTGAAAGTCCAACTTTCGCCGGCAGCCAAGACCAGCCCTGCCGGTGGCTCGAACTCATGAAAATTGGCATTGCGTCTTAAAAAGGTGGCATTGCCGCATAAAGCCGCATCGATGACCCGTGTCAGCGAGGTATAGGCAAGCTTGAAACCGGAGAGTGCCCTATCGGAGAGATTGAAAAGCGTGAAAGTAAACACACCATTCGGTCCACCGTCGGGGTTCCAGCTGCTTTCCAGGCGATACTCTGCCGGCTTCATGTCTTGTTCCTCTCGTTATATCCTATGAGTTTCAATAGTGCTCGGACTGGGAAAAGGTGCGCGCAAGCTCGGCCTGGCCGGCCGTCAGGCCGCAGTCGACGGGCAGGCAGACGCCGGTGATCGCCGCAGCCTGCGGCCCGGCCAGGAAGGCGACGGCATTGGCGACATCCTTCGGATCGACCACGCGCTGCAGCGGGTACCAGCGACGCGCATCCTCGAAGACATTGGGATTGGCGGCCGCGCGAGCTTCCCAGGCCTGTGTCTTCACCGTTCCGGGCGCAACGGCATTCGCGCGGATGCCGAATTTTCCGTATTCGACCGCGACCAGCCGGGTGAAGTGCAAAAGTCCGGCCTTGGCCGCGCTGTAAGCCGGATGGCCGAACACGTTCATGCCGTTGACCGAGGCAATGTTGACCATCGAGCCCCGCGACGCCTTCAGCTGGTCTTCGACGGCGCGGAAACAGAGAAATGCCGCTTCGAGGTTGAGTGCATTGTCGGCACGCCAGATTTCCGGCGTCGTATCATGCAGGCTGACGGCACGCGCTGCACCCGCATTGTTGACGAGCGTGCGCAGACTGCCGAGCCCGGCCGCGCGCGCAGCAAGAGCCGCAACGCTTGCCTCGCTGGTCACGTCGCATCCGACGACGACAAAGCGGTCGGTTGGCCCGAGTGCGCCGGTAACGGCTGCCGCAGCGTCGGGATCGATGTCAGCGAGCACGATAATGTCATGATCGTCGGCAAGCCGGCCAGCGATTGCCGCTCCGATATCGCCTGCTGCTCCGGTGACGATGGCCACTGATCGTGTCATTGCTGCTTCCTTCTGTTGGTCAATCGCCGAGCAGTTGCTTGTCGTCGTCGCCGTCGCGGTAGGTGACAAGCTGTTGCTTGATACGCCTCAGCGTGACCGTCGCCTTCGGTCGCACGGCGTAAGCGACAAGGCTCGCCAGGATATCGACCGTCGCGATATAGGCGATGCGCGTCGATGTCGGGCGAAAGATGTTCGTGCCTTCGGGAATGTCGATCGGCACGACGATCTCGGCCGCCTTGGCGACGGCGCTGCCGCTCTGTGTCAGCGCAATCGTCTTGACCTTGGCTTCGCGGGCCAACCCAAAGGCCCGAACAAGCTCGGCATTGCGACCCGAAAAGGACGAGCCGATGATCACATCGCCGGACTTTGCCGCTGCCGCCATCATCAACTGCATACCGTGGTCGGAGCTGGCCGTGATGCGCAGGCCAAGCCGGAAGAGCCTGTTTTGCAGTTCGTCGGCGATCATCGAGGAATTACCGCCCGAACCGAAAGCATAGATCATCTCCGCCTTGGCGATCTGCGCGACAGCGGCTTCGATAGCTGCGAGATCCAGCGAGCGGTGCACCAGGAAAAGGGCGTTCTGTGCCTTGGTGATGATATCCTGAGCGACATCGGCCGGATCGCTGCTCTTTGATTCAGGCTTCAGATAACGCACGCCGACATGGGCGGTGCGGGCAAGCTGCACCTTGAAATCGGAAAAGCTGTCGCAACCGAGGCGGCGGCAGAAACGTGTAACAGTCGGCGGCGAGACTTCTGCGCGTTCGGCAAGCTCGATGATCGAGGCGTTCACGGCGAATTCGAAGTCATTGACGACAATGTCGGCAATGCGGCTCTCGGAGGCGGACAGCCGGCCCCTGTCTTCCTGCAATGTGGAAAAGATGTCCAAGCCGGTCCTCCCGCCGATCCTTCAGTCAACTCTTCTTCTTATAGGCAACGCAGTCGATCTCGACCTTGCAATCCACCATCATCGACGATTGGACGCAGGCGCGAGACGGCGGATGCGCGCCGAAATAGTCCTGATAGATCTTGTTGAAGCTCCAGAAATCGCGCGGATCGTCCAGCCATACGCCGACGCGCACCACATCCTCGACGCCGTATCCGGCTTCGTCGAGAATGGCGAGCACGTTGGCGATCGTCTTATGCGTCTGGGCAACGATATTGCCGTCGATGATCTCGCCGTTCTCCATCGCCACCTGGCCGGAAACATAGAGCCAGCCATCGGCTTCGACTGCGCGCGCAAAGGGCAAGGGCTTGCCGCCGGCGCCGGTCTGAACAGTGCCATATCGTGTGATGGACATTGCTGATCCTTGCAAATTATTTTCTTGATAAGTTGACAAGGGACCATAGAAAGCGGATTTTGACCAGTGAAAAACGCCATTTATGAAAAGAATTTAAATCGGGGGACGGAATATGCGTGATCCTTTCAAGAATCCTTTTCCGTCCTCCGACGCCGCACGACATGCCATCTGGGAGATGCTCGTGCCCCGCGACATCGATGCCTTTCTGGCTGCCGACTGGTCGATGGTCGAAGATGATTTCATCGAGGAAGGCTTCATCGGCATTGACGGGCGTAAGGAGGTCAGCCCCGACAGGTGGCGTCTTGCATTTCCAACACTTGTCGCCTATCGCGACGAGTGGCTGCGGCAGGCAAAGGAATTTGCGGCACAGAGCTTTGCCGAAGATACACGCATCGCCATCTTCACGACGACGAGGCTCGAGGATATCGAGATCGAGGGCAACACGGCGCTTGTCCGCAAGAAGTTCGACGGCAGCCTGACGAAGAGTGATGGCACCCGCGACCTCATGCAGTGGCAGACGCTCTATTATTGCAGGCTCCACGAGGGACGGTGGAAGATCTGCGGATTTACCGGCTATCTGCCGAACCCGATGGGTTGAGGCGGCGCCGCAAAACAAGGCTGACCCACTTGCGCATTTTTACGGCGGCACTCGCGACCGAAACCAATACATTTTCCCCCATCTGCGTGGATCGCCGCGCTTTTGAAGCCTCTCTCTATGCGCCGCCCGGCCAGCATCCGGAAACGCCGACCCTCTGCACGGCGCCGATTACGGTCGGCCGCCGCGTCGCCGCTGAAAAAGGCTGGGAACTGATCGAGGGCACGGCAGCCTGGGCCGACCCAGCCGGCCTCGTCAACCGCCAGGCTTATGAGGGGCTGCGAGACGAAATCCTCGACCAGCTTCGTGCCGCAATGCCTGTCGATGCCGTGGTGATGGGCCTGCATGGGGCAATGGTGGCAGCGGGATACGAGGATACGGAAGGCGACGTTTTGAGCCGTATGCGCGATATCGTCGGGCCTGATGTCTTGATCTGCGCCGAACTCGATCCGCATAGCCATTTGACCAGGAAGCGCCTCGAAGCACTGAATTTCGCGGTTTATTTCAAGGAATTTCCGCATACGGATTTCGTCGACCGCGCCGAGGATCTCTGGCGCATTGCCGTCGATGCGCTTGAGGGCAGGGTCAAGCCGGTCAATTCGGTGTTCGACTGCCGCATGATCGATGTTTTCCCGACCTCACGCGATCCAATGCGCTCCTTCGTCGACAAGATCATGCGCATCGAAAAGGAAGACCCGGAAATCCTGTCGATCTCCGTGGTCCACGGCTTCATGGTCGGCGATGTGCCGGAGATGGGCACCAAGCTGCTTGTCGTCACCGACGATAATCCGCAAAAGGGTGCGGCGCTGGCGCGCGAACTCGGCATGGAGCTGTTTTCCAAGCGCGGCACCTTCATGGTGCCGCAGATCGACGAGAAGGAAGCCGTCTCCCGGGCAATGGCCGCCAAAGCCTGGCCGATCGTCATCGCCGATGTCTGGGACAATCCGGGCGGCGGAACCGCTGGCGATGCCACCGTCGTCCTCGAAGAGCTGATCGCCCGCGGTGTGAAAAGTGCTGCGATCGGCACCATCTGGGATCCGATCGCCGTTCAGATCTGTTTTGCTGCAGGCGAAGGCGCTGAAATTCCGCTGCGCTTCGGCGCAAAATCGGCACCGGGAACCGGCAATCCCGTCGACGGTAGGGTGAAGGTCGTCAAGCTGGTGAAGAATGCGGAGATGCGGTTCGGCGAGAGCCTCGCACCTTTCGGTGATGCGGCCCATATCGTTCTTAATGGCATTGACATCATTCTCAATTCGACGCGAGCGCAGAGCTTCGATCCGAGCCTGTTTTCGGTAATGGGCATCGATCCGACCAAGCAGAAGATCCTGGTGATCAAATCGACCAACCATTTCTTCGCATCCTTCTCGAAGATCGCCGCTGAGATCCTCTACTGTTCGGCAGGAACCCCCTATCCCAACAACCCGGCGACGACGCACTATCGACGCGCGCCGAAGTCCATCTGGCCGATCGTCGCCGATCCCCATGGAACCGAACGCGGAGCTGCTTAAGATGCATGACAACCGGTTTGCCGTCGTCGCCAAGGCTGGAGACAGGGTCGCAGATCTTTCCACGCCCCGCCCGATCATCGACGAGGACAGGCTCGCTGCCAACATTTCGCGGGTCCAGTCCTACATGGACGAGCACGGGCTGAATTTCCGCCCGCATATCAAGACCCATAAGATACCGGCACTTGCCGCGGCCCAGGTTGCGGCCGGCGCCAAGGGCATCAACTGTCAGAAAGTGACGGAAGCCGAGGTCTTTGCCGAGGCCGGTTTCGAAGACATCCTGATCACCTTCAATATTGTCGGAGCTCCGAAGCTGAAACGGCTCGCTGCCCTGAACGATCGCATTTCCGCTCTCAAGGTCGTCGCCGACAGCGACGTGACGGTCGACGGGCTGTCGGCACATTTTTCCGGCCGTAAGCCGCTCACCGTCCTCGTCGAATGCGACACCGGCGGCGCACGCTGTGGCGTCCAGACACCGGATCAGGCTGTCGCACTGGCAAGGCGCATCGCTATCGCCGATGGATTGATATTCGGCGGCATTCTCACCTATCCGAAACCGCAGGCGGCCGATACGATCGAAGCTTTCATCCAGGCGACATTGAAGCAGTTGGCGGGAGAGCGCATCGCCTGCCCGATCGTGAGCAATGGCGGTACGCCCAGCCTCTTTCAGGCGCATCTGGTCAAATCGGCGACGGAGCACCGGGCCGGGACCTATATCTATAATGACCGACAGATGATCCGAATGGGGCATTGTACGCAGGACGATTGCGCAATGCACGTTCTGGCAACCGTCGTGTCGCGGCCGAATGCGGATCGCGCCGTCATTGACGCAGGCTCGAAGGCGCTGACCTCCGACCTGCAGGGATTTACCGATTTCGGCCTCGTCGTCGGCTATCCGGAGGCGAGAATAGTCTCGCTTTCCGAAGAGCACGGCGTCATCGACCTTTCAGCCTGTACCGGTCAACGGCCTGAGATCGGCGAAAAGCTTTTCATCATCCCGAACCATACATGCGTGGTTTCGAACCTGTTCGATACAATGGTCTTCCATCGCAACGGCATCGTCACCCGCGTCGAGGAGGTCGCCGCGCGCGGGCTTGTCTGGTAACCGGTCCCGGGGATGAAATGGCCGTTCAGGCCGTGACGGGAGCCAGAAGGCTCATGTCGATATCCGTGAGCTCGACGCGGCGTTCGAAGGCCACACCTTCCTCGTCAAAGAGATGGCAATCGGCCGCGTTGATGCCAACGGCAACCGGCGCATCGGCACGGATACCGACACTGCCGGGCAGCATGGCGCAGAAATTCTCCGTTTCGCTGCCGAGCGCCGCATAGGCCACGGTGTTTGCGCCAAGCCGTTCGATGACGCTCGGCGTAACCGTCAGCGAAATGTCGCCAGCGGCGAGCTGGATATGCTCCGGCCGGATACCGAGCGTCATCACCTTGCCGACCATGCCGTCGCGGGGCTTCACCGGCAGCGTCGCCGTCTGGCCGCGATAGTCGATGGTCGCGCCTGCCTCACTTGCGGATGTGCAGGTCACCGGCAGGAAATTCATTTTCGGATTGCCGATAAAGCCGGCGACAAACTGGTTGGCGGGCTTGTGGTAGAGCTCGAGCGGAGCGCCGGTCTGGGAAATATTGCCGGCGTCCAGAACGACGATGCGGTCGGCCATCGTCATAGCTTCCACCTGATCGTGGGTCACGTAGATCATCGTCGCCTTCAGCTGCCGGTGCAATTTGGCAAGTTCGATGCGCATGTCGGCGCGAAGAGCTGCATCGAGGTTGGATAGCGGCTCGTCAAACAGGAATATCTTCGGCTCGCGAACGATGGCGCGGCCGATCGCCACGCGCTGACGCTGCCCGCCCGAGAGCATGCCGGGCTTTTGTTGCAGGCGCGTGTCGAGATGCAGGATGCGTGCAGCATTCTCGACTTTGGCCTTGAGCTTTTCCTCCTCCATCTTTTCCACGCGCAGCGGAAAGGCGATGTTTTCGAAAACCGTCATATGCGGGTAAAGCGCATAGGACTGGAAGACCATGGCGATGCCGCGCTTAACGGGCGGCAGGTCGTTGACCCTGACACCATCGATGATGATGTCGCCTTTGCTCGTCGCGTCGAGACCTGCGATCATGCGCAGGAGCGTAGACTTGCCGCACCCCGAAGGCCCGACGAAGACGACGAATTCGCCGTTCCTGACGTCAAGCTCGACGCCTTTGAGAACTTCGTAGTCGCCGTAGAATTTTTGAACCTTGTTGAGCTGAAGCTGTCCCAAAAATCTGTCTCCGGTCCCGGCCTGAATGCGCAAGAGTTTGGTCGGTGAGGACCGCAGATCGTAGACCTGCGATCCTCGAGATCGGTTTACTTGAAGGCTTCGATCTCGCCGGCAGCTTTCTTGAGGGCAGCTTCAGGCTCAGCCTTGCCGGTGACGACGGACTGGATCATCTCGATTATCGAGTTCTGGAAACCCTTGTAATCGGTAAAGAGCGGCTCGGGACCACCATAGCTGATGCCCTCGATAAGCGGCTTCCAGTAGGGGTCCTTGGCGACGAACTCGTCAACCTTCTTCGATGGACGCAGCGGGGTGAGGCCGGCGCCGCCCTGCAGTTCGTATTCCGACTGAACATCAGGCGAGGTGATGAATTTGGCGAACTCGATCGCCTTATCCTCGACGCCCGATCCCTTGAAGATCGCAAGGCTGTCGGTGATCAGCAGCGTGCCGGGGCCCTTGGCGTCCGGACCGAGCGGCAGTGTCGTGATACCCCAGTTGATCTTCGTTTCCTTCAGGCGGGTGGCGGCGCCCGATCCTGCCTGGATCATGGCGACCTTGCCGTCGAGGAAGATGGCGCGCACTTCGTTCTGCTCGTAGGCGGTCGGGCCTTCTTCGGCGTAGGCCGAAATATCCTTATAGGCTTTCAGGGCGGCGAGGATCTGTGGGCTGTCGAGCGTGATCTTGCCTTCGGCATCGGTCACGGCACCGTTGTTGGTGTAAACCCAGTGCATGAACTGATGCATCGTGTTGTCGAAGGTCTTGGCGGAAAGGCCGAAGCCCGGAATGCCGGTCTTTTCCTTGATGGTCTTCGCCATCTCGATTTCTTCAGCCCAGGTCTTCGGCGGCTTCTCGGGATCGAGGCCGGCCTGCTTGAAGAGGTCTTTGTTCCAGTAAAGCGCCTTGGTGGAGAAGGCGATCGGGACACCCCACTGGTTGCCCTCGAAGGTGACCGTGTCGACGATGTGCGGGTAATAACTCTTCTTCTCATCATCCGTCATCGGAACGGGTACGATGAGGTCGTTCTGTGCGAATTCCTTCAGCGTGCGCGAGCCGACATAGGCCATGGCAACAGGCGTGCCGGCGGCAGCCAATGTCGTTGCCTTGTCCTGGCACTGCGCCCAGCCGACGACTTCCGGCGCGACCTTCCAGCCGGCGTTCTTGGATTCCCATTCCTTGATGTATTTGGTGTGGACCGGATCGATCGTGTCGCCGCAATAGATCCAGCTGATTTCCTTGTCGGCTGCTTGGGCCGTGACCGCGGTCAATGCCGTGGATCCGACCAGGGCGAGCGCCATAAGGCCTGTCTTGATGGTAATGCTCACGTCGTTACTCCCATTCTCTGTGTTAGCTGTTCACTCTTTATTGTTAGTCTTATTGTTTCACCGCACCGGCGGTCAGGCCGCCGACGAGATAGCGCTGAAGGAAGAAGATGACGATCATCGCCGGCGCGATGCCGACGAAGGAGGCCGCCATCAGTTCGTTCCAGATGACCTCCTGCTTGCCGAAGTAAGCGAAGAGTCCCACCGGCAGAGGCATGTATTCGGTCTTCGAGTTGAAGGTCAGCGCGAAGATGAACTGCTGCGCATAGGCGCCGATGAAGGTGGTAATCGCGACGACGATAATGCCCGGCATCGCAATGGGCAGAATGACGCGACGCAGCGTATAGAAATGGCTGGCGCCATCCATGTAAGCGGCTTCGTTGAGTTCCTGCGGAATGCGGATCATGTAGGTGCGCAGCAGCCAGATCGCCGAGGGGATCAGGAAGGCGACTCCCGGCACGATCATGGCAAGATAGGTATTCAGCACACCCATGCTGCGCATCAGCCGGAACAGCGGGATGAGCAGGACGGCGCCGGAGAACATGTTCACCGTCAGGAAGGCGCCAAGGAGGATGCCCATGCCCTTGAACTCGAATTTCGCGAAAGCGTAGGCCGCCGGAATGACGAGGCAGAGCACGATCACGGTGACGATGATCGAGATGAAGAAGGAGTTGAAGATGTAGCGCCCGAAGCCCGGCACGCTGATCCACATGGTCCGATAAGCCTCGAACGAGCCGTTTTCGGGCCAGAAGCGATAGGGCGAGGAGAAGAGCTGGGCGAGCGGCTTCAGCGACACCAGGAAGCCTTCGACGAAGGGCGACAGCACGAAGAAGAGGAAGAGCGCTATGCCGCAGTAGATGAGGATGATTTCCCACCAACTGTAGCGATCGATCATGGGACGGCTGCTCATGCGCGCTTCTCCGGGTTCAGACGGCGGGTGACGCGGAAATAGGCAAAGCAGAAGAGCGAAAGAAAGATGCAGATCAGCACCGCGCGCGCTGCCCCTTCGCCATATTTCTTCGAACCGATCGCCGTCTGATAGGTGTCGATGATCATCGTCGTCGTTTCGCCGCTTGGACCACCCTGCGTCAGGATCCAGATGATGTCGAAGGAATTGAAGGTCGCAATCAGCGACAGCATCGACATGGTGATGATCGCCGGAACCATCAGCGGCAGCGTGATGCGGCGGAAACGGTACCAGCGGCCGGCGCCATCGGTCCATGCTGCTTCGTAAAGGTCCTTCGGGATCGACTGGATCGCGGCGAGGAAGTAGATCGTCACAAGCGGCACGCCGATCCAGACGTCGGTGACGATCGTCGCCCAGAAGGCGGTGCTGCCATAGGCGAGGAAGGCGACCGGACCATCGACGAGGCCGAAGCGCTGCAGCAATCCGGAAATCATTCCGAACTGGCCATTATACATCCAGCCCCACATGAAGATGCCGATGGCCATCGGCACGATCCATGGCGGCATGGTCAGCAGCCGAAACAGCGACCGGCCCGGCACGGCAGCATTCAGCATTGCAGCGCCGAACGTGCCGATAATCATCTTCAGGGCGACCGAAAAGAAGGTCCAGATGAAGGTTCGGACAATGACTTGCACGAAGGTGGCGTTGAAGATCTTCTCGTAATTGGCCCAGCCGACCCAGTTCGTCACCTTGCGCAGCGATGCATCCGTAAACGACAGGATGAATGTATCGACCAGTGGATAGGCGACGATCGCGAGCACATAAAGGACAGCTGGGAGGAGAAGGATCCAGGCGAAGATGACGGCACTTTTCTGAGCACTCATCTTGCCGGTCTCCTCAGGCCGCTCTTGAGTGTAGCGCCTCGTCGAACCGGTCCCAGACGGGACGAAGGTCGATCACGGCCTTCTTCATGCGGGCTTCATCCATGGCGAGCGCCAGGATGCCTGCCTCCAATGCATTGAGCGTGGAAACCGGGAGTTCCGAACCGGTGCGCACGCTTTGCAAAATATCGGCTGCCATCTGCTCGTCGGCGCCGTAATGCTGCGACAGCTCGGTCGCGGCATATTTGTTTTCGACGATTTTGTTGCCAGTCAGCTGCTCGTGGACATTGAGGTAACTGCGCACGAAGTCGCCTTCAGCCATACCGCGCGAGCCCATGATGGCAAAGCGGCGGAACTGGTCGGGAACATTCAGATTGGTGTGGAAATTCATGCCGACGCCATTGGCGTATTCGACGATCGCGACCTGGTAATCGATGATGTCGGCGTCGCTGTCGAACACTTTGTCCGAGCCCATCCAGCCGCTCGGCTTGCGGTGAAAGAGCTCCAGGTCGTTGATGCCTTCGCGCGCCGGGTCGTTGGCAGGGATGAAGCTCTTGCGGCCGCCGAAGCTGGCGACCCGTTCGGGGCGGGCGCCGACCACACCATTATAGAGGTCGAGGTCGTGGCAGCACTTTTCCAGCATGAAGCTACCGGAATAGCGCTCGTAACGGCGCCAGTCGCGCATGAAGAAGGCGCCGTGATAGGGCTCGATATGTTCGGAGGCTTCGATTGAAACGATATGTCCAAGCTTGCCCTCGGCCTGGATGGCGCGCAAATCCTTGTAAAGCGGTGAGTAGCGCAGCACGAGACCGACCATCAGCCGTTCATGGCCGAACTTCGCCATCAGGTGGGCAAGTTCGATGCTCTCGGCAATCGTGGTGACGATCGGCTTTTCGCAGAAGACCTTAAGGCCAGCCTCGAGGCCGAGGCGAATATGATCGAGATGCATGTGGTTGGGAGAGCCGATCATCAAAAGATCGAGCTTTTCTGCAGCGAGGAGCTCTTGCGGCGAGCCATAAGCTTTGCCGGCAGAGATGCCTTTTTCCGTCAGTCCGGGAAGTCCCGCAGGATCCGGATCGACGTAACCGACAATCTCGAAGCTGCTGTCCATAGCCTTGAAGACATAGCCAAGATAGCCGAGCCGGAAGCCAAGCCCTATAATTCCCACTTTCATGCCAACAAGTTCCCAACTCGTAATTTATTTTCTTCAAGTTGGGACAAAAAACAAAGCCCGTCAACTAAAAACGGGGTTCAAAGGGAAATGATGAAATTAATTTTCATCATCAATGATGTCGGCGTTAATTGCGGTGGAACGCAATCGAAACGTGCAGCCGGCAAAAGCGGCAACGCTTTTCGCGTGAGAACTGTCAGTAGGCAGAACAAGCAAGCCTGCCTGCAGACGCGCCCTGATCACTTCAGTGGGCGACGTTCGCTACGTCACCACTATGAACATTCGGTGGTGTCGATAGCGGCAGGATCACCCGATATTGTGCCTGTCGGTATCCTCGCTGTGGATAGCGGATGCGGGTGGTTTGTCCCGCACTGGGGTGTGTTCGCCCAAAGGCCCGTGTCCGGGCGAACCGGCAATCAGTCTCATTGCGCCGGCCAATAGCAGGATCGAAATCGGAAGGACCAGCGCGTTCCACTGCAGCATCTCGTCAGTTTCGGCGACGAGTGTGGCGAAATGGACCACCAGATAGAGGATAATCATCTGGATGAAGAGGTTCTTGAGCTCGGCGACACTGTCGATGACCATCCAACCAGGCAGCGCTGCGCGTTGTTCGGGCGACAGATCGACGAGAAAACCAAGCGCGATGGCGCAGCCGAAGATGACGAGAACGATCGCAAACAGAAGCTTATCGGTCGCCCGCATAACGGCTGCGATGACGGCAAGGTCCGGGTCGGTTCTCACATAGGCAAAGGCATGCCATAATGTCAGCAAGCCCTCCCAAAACATCAAACCGGCGGCTGCGATAACACCTATGGATGCAAGCGCCATGACGAAGCGTAACTTCAGCAGGATGTTTATCATGGTCTCTCCGATCGGGCTTCAACTGCGAAAATCAAGGTAAGAAAAAAGATGAAAGGATGCCGGTTCTTTCTGCACGAGGGTAAATGCTTTGCTGCAGCAGACGTCACCGGCCGTCATCCGCAAATAGGCGCAACTCACACCGGATAGACATAGAGGCGATCGATATGGACGCCAGCCAATCCATTCTCCTCAAACTGGTGACCGCGTTGCTGCTTGGAACGCTGATCGGCGCCGAAAGACATTTGAAGCGGCGGAACTCGAATCTCGTGACGCATGCGCTTGTTTCCCTTGGTGCCGCATCCTACGCGTCGCTTCCGAGTGCGATCGGCTTCGATTTCGATCTGCGCATGGGCGCTCAAGTCGTCACCGGTATCGGTTTCCTTGGGGCGGGTCTCATTATCCGCGACGGCACCAATATCAAAGGCTTGAGCACGGCGGCGACGGTCTGGAGCACCGGCGCGGTCGGCGTCTTCGCCGGCTATGGCCAGCTTCTGCTCGCAGCCGAAGCGGCCTTTTTCATCGTCGTCTTCAACTACACGCTTCCCAAGATTGGATTGTATATCGAAGCCTGGTCTGTGGTCGCGCCGGAACAAGAGCGCATCTACGATATAAGGCTCAAATGCCAAACGGACCATGAAATAGCAGTCCGGGCGACACTGCTGCAGTCGCTGAATGCCAGCAAACTGCAGTTTCGGTCGATAAGAAGCCGCCTGGTCGATGCCAGCGACTTAATGGAAATCGAAGCGATCGTTTTCACAAAGGGCGACCAGGACGGCGCTGTCGAACAACTCGTAGCCCAGCTGAGTTTGAGATCGGACGTTGCGCAAACAAGCTGGTCCAAAACCGACGATGAGACCACCTGAGGGGGGACACGGCGCTCCTTCGGGAGCATGAGAAGACAGCGCAGGAATTCCTCTCTCGCCGCCTTGAGGGGCGACTTCAGGAGTGGCGGCATCAACATCTGGCCGCGAAATATTCAACAGTGCAGCGCTTATCAGGCGAACGGTCATCAGAGCGCCAAATTGGGGCAGGACGCGCCATCGGTAACGCTTGCTGCTCTCCACGTATGGTAGTAGAATTTGAGTATATGCTAATTATTGTAGACTGCTTCCATCCGCCTTGAGCTATCCAATTTCTCGGTTCTGTTGGAGACATGTCGATGAAATTGCATCGTGTTTCGCCGACATTCCTGATGTTATCGTTCGCAACGCTGATGTGGATGCCGCAAAACGTGGCGGCAGAGGCTGGCCCGTCGGTTGGGATTCTGACCGTTACGGTCCAAGACGTTTCGCCGAAACACGAATTCGTCGGACGTGTGGAAGCCGTCAATGCCGTCGATATCCGTTCGCGTATCGAAGGCTTCATAGACCAACGCCTTTTTGAAGAAGGTCAGCTGATCAGAAAGGACCAGGATCTCTTCCTGATCGACACGCGCTCCCTGGACATAGCGCTGGCGGACGCCAAAGCAGCGCTTGCGAGCGCTCAGGCGACATTGGCCGACGCTCAACGCCGCGTCGCGCGAAATCAATCGCTGAGCAACCAAACGGTACCGCGCGCGACGCTGGAGGAAAGTCAGACCGCGCTTGAAACCGGCCAGGCAAACCTCCTGTCGGCACAAGCACGCGTGAGCCAGGCCGAGCTAAACCTCAGCTATGCCCACATCGTCTCGCCGATTGACGGTCGCATCGGAGCTGCAGAATTATCGGTCGGAAGCTTCGTCAGCGGCAGTTCAATGGCCCTGGCTCGTGTCGTCGAAATGGACCCGATCCGCGTCGTGTTCTCGGTGAGCGATCGATCGATCCTCGAACTGCGTGCAAACAGAGGCAATATCGGCAAGGAGGAACTCGCCGGCAGCTATAAGCCAAGCCTGCGGCTTTCGAATGGCCAACCTTACACGGAGCCGGGAACGATCGAATTCTTTGGCAACGAAATCGATCCCGCGACGGGAACACTTGCCGTTCTGGCATTGTTTCCCAATCCGGATGCGCTGCTTATTCCAGGCCAGTTCGTAACCGTTGTCATATCGGAAAGGGAAAAGACGCTCCGTCCCGTAGTGCCGCTCGGGGCGGTGCAGCAGGATCGGGACGGCAAATACGTTCTGCTCGTGAACGCGCAGAATGCCGTCGAATTACGCCGAATAAAGACGGGGGAGCAGATCGAGGGCAGCTGGGTCGTAGAAGATGGTCTTAAAGGCGGAGAGAAACTCATCGTCGACGGCCTGCAGAACGTCTCCGAAGGCCTCGTCGTCGAGCCTACGGAAGCTCTACCAACCGACAGCAGCGCCATCTCGCTCGCACCCACGGAACCGCAAACGGGTTCAAAACAATGAACCTCTCGGCGCACTTCATTGCCAGGCCGAGATTTGCAATGGTCATCGCCGTCGTGATGATGCTTGCGGGTGGCCTGTCCCTCTTCTTGATACCCGTCGCCCAGTTTCCGCAGATCACGCCCCCCGAAGTGCAGGTGACCGCCAGCTATCCTGGCGCCAATGCCAGTGTCATGACCGACAGCGTGGCGGCGCCGATCGAGGATCAGGTAAACGGCGTCGAGGACATGCTCTACATGTCGTCGTCAAGCACCAACAACGGCACCTACAGCCTGACGGTTACGTTTGCAGCAGGCACCGATCCGGCAATCGCCCAGGTGAACGTGCAAAATCGCGTCGCAATGGCACAGCCGCGGCTTCCCGCAGCCGTGACGCAAGCAGGCGTTTCGGTCAGAACGCGTTCATCGAGCATGCTGCTCGGCTTTGCGGTCTACTCGCCGAAGGGCACCAGGGACGACGTCTTCATCAGCAACTATGCCATGATCAACATCCGGGACGCGATCGCCCGCCTGCCCGGCGTTGGCGAGGCGAGCGTGTTTGGCCCCGCCTACAGCATGCGGATCTGGATGAACCCCGATCGTATGCAGGCTCTTGGAGTAACCGCAACCGACCTGACGGCGGCGATACAGGCTCAGAGCGTCCAGGCATCCGCCGGTCAGCTCGGTTCGCCCCCGTCACCCACGGGTCAGCAGCTGCAGTTGACGGTCATGGCCAGAGGAAGGCTTGCGGACACAAACGAGTTCGGCAACATCATCATCCGCACCAACAAGGACGGAGCGATCGTCCACCTCCGCGACGTCGCCCGGATCGAACTCGGCGCACAATCCTACGATACGGCATCGACCTTCAATGGCAGGCCGAGCGCGACCGTCGTCGTCTATCAATCGACCGATGCGAACGCGCTCGCGGTATCGAACGCTGTTGTCGGCGAACTGCAGACATTGTCGAGACAATTTCCCGATGACCTCGCCTATACGGTCGTTTTCGACACGACCGCTTTCGTTCGGCAGACCATCCAGGAGATTTTCATCACATTGGCGATTACGTTCGTGCTCGTTGTCGTGGTCGTGTTCGTTTTCCTGCAGGATTGGCGCGCGACTATCATCCCCACGCTGACCATACCCGTTTCGCTGATCGGCGGTTTTGCCGTGCTTTATCTCCTCGGTTATTCGGCCAATACGATCACGCTTTTCGCAATGATCCTCGCAATCAGCCTTGTCGTGGACGACGCGATCATCGTGGTGGAAAATGTTCAGCGCGTCATGAGCGAGACGGGCGTTGACGTGCGTGAGGCGACACTGCGCACGATGAGCCAGGTTACAGGCCCAATCGTCGCGACAACATTGGTGCTGGCCGCTCTCTTCGTGCCGGTTGCGTTCCTCGCCGGCATAACCGGCGAACTCTACCGACAGTTCGCGGTCACCATCCTGGTCACGATCACCTTCTCCACGATCAATGCCTTGACCCTCAGTCCGGCGCTCTGCGTCCAAATCCTCCGGCCGGCAAAGGAGAACAGGTCGAAGCTGTTCGGCGGGATAAACCGCGGCCTCGACCTATCGCGACGATTTTACCTTTCTCTGCTGTCGGCTTTTGCGCGCAAAATTGTCCTCAGCCTGCTGTTCTTCATGATCATCATGGCGAGCGTCTACGGTCTTTATCGCATCCTGCCCGTGGGTTTTGTTCCCGCCGAAGACCAGGGCTATCTCTTCATGAACGTGCAATTGCCGGATTCCGCTTCCCTCGCGCGCACGCAGGACACACTCGCGACGGTCACCTCCGTACTGCAGCGGACACCGGGGGTTGCGAACACCATCGCCATTGCCGGGACCAGCATGATAGGCGGTGGCGGCTCCAATTCAGCAATGGTCATCTCGGCGCTCACGCCATGGAACGAACGCGGGCCGGACCAGAGCGTCTTTGCCTTGACGAACGAACTTCGAGCGGCGTTCACAAAGATTTCGACGGCTTCGGTCGTACCGTTCAATCCGCCGGCAATACCCGGTCTCGGGACGACCGGCGGCTTCGACTTCCGCCTTCAGG
The DNA here is from genome assembly GCF_014195325.1 of Rhizobium sp. BK650. Taxonomy (GTDB): domain Bacteria; phylum Pseudomonadota; class Alphaproteobacteria; order Rhizobiales; family Rhizobiaceae; genus Rhizobium. The sequence goes on from NZ_JACIBK010000009.1 coordinate 261,948, forward strand.
CGCGCGCCGGGCAAAGCCAGGGAGAGCTTGCCGAGGTGATGCGTGGGCTGATCGTCGCTGCAAATCAGACGAAGCAGTTGACCGGCGTCTTCAGCACGTTTTCGGCCAACGCGCCGCAGATTTATCTCGATATCGACCGACGGCGCGCCGAACTCTTCGGTGTTTCACCGGCGGCAATCTTCACCACGCTGCAAGCACATCTGGGATCGGCCTATGTTGACGATTTCAACATATTTTCGCGCGTATATCAGGTCCGGATCCAGGACGAGCCGATGTTCCGCTCGCGCATCGAGGATATCCAGCGGCTGAGGGTGCGAAGTCAGTCGGGCGATCTCGTGCCCTTGCAAGGATTGCTTTCCATATCGACCATCTACGGACCAAACTCGGTCAACCGCTACAATCTTTTTCCATCCGCCGCGATCAACGGGCAGGCTGCGGCGGGTGCGAGTACCGGAGATGCGTTGAACGCCATGGAGGCGCTCGCTGCGGAAAAACTGCCGCCGGGCTTCGGTTATGAATGGACAGGACTTGCCCTTCAGGAAAAGCAAGCGGGCGGACAGACGGTCATCATCCTGATCATGGGGATTATTGCCACCTATCTCTTCCTTGTCGCCCAATATGAAAGCTGGAGCGTCCCGCTCGCAGTGATGATGTCGGTGGTCGTCGCTGTGCTCGGGGCTTTGGCGGGGCTGGTGGTCGGCAGTATCGATCTCAATATCTACGCCCAGATCGGCCTGCTGCTGCTGATCGGACTCGCAGCCAAGAACGCCATTCTCATCGTGGAGTTCGCCAAGGAGCGCCGGGAAGAAGGTTTCAGCATCATAGAGGCGGCAAGTGAAGGGACGTCGCAGCGCTTCAGGCCGGTGTTGATGACGGCGATGGCTTCCATATTGGGCGTGGTACCGCTGGTGGTGGCGACGGGAGCCGGAGCAGCCAGCCGCCAGGCGATCGGCGTTACCGTTCTCGGCGGACTGCTGGTCGGAACGATTGTAGGCCTCCTCATCATTCCTTTGCTCTATATATTCGTTCAGACGGTAAGGGAGGCCGGCAAGCGGAAATTATTTGGTGCGGACTATGCCGAGAACAACCGTCATGCTACCGCGGCGACCAGCACGAATAAAGGAACTGTCAGTCGGATCGAAGCTCGAAACGCTGAAGTGGAATAGGTCTGGGGCGTGATGGCTAATGCCGGTGAGGATGATGCGGAATGCATCGTGTTGGTGCATGGGCTTGCGCGCGGCAGCGGATCCCTTCGGCTTATTGAGAAGACGCTCACGCGGCGCGGGTTCCTCGTCATCAACATCGAATATCCCTCAACTCGCGCGACGATCTCCGAACTTGCAGTCTACGTCGGTGATGCCGTGGCCATGTGCCGTGCAAGACGGGTCAATTTCGTAACCCATTCCATGGGCGGAATTCTTGTCCGCTACTGGCTGGCGCATCAGCGGCCTCCAAATCTCGGGCGTGTCGTCATGCTGGCGCCACCCAATAACGGATCCGAAATCGTCGATATTTTCGGAGAAATGCCGCCATTTCAATGGATCAACGGCCCAGCTGGACGCGAGCTTGGAACTGGCCCGGCAGCGTTGCCGAAGCTTCTGCCGGTTCCGGATTATCCCGTCGGCATCATCGCGGGCGACCTTTCGCTCAATCCGCTTTTCAATCATATCATCAAAGCGCCGAACGATGGGAAAGTATCGGTCGCCTCGACGAGATTGGAGGGCGCGGCTGACCATCTGGTTCTGAGTGCCACACACACGTTCATGATGCTCAATCCGATCGTCATCGCCGAGATCGTCAATTTTGTCGAAAACGGCGCGTTTCGACACGATCTGACAATGCAGGAGGCGCGCAAGGTCCTCCTTGCGATGTTCCGATGAAGGCGTGTGTCTCTCCGCTTGCGCAGTCTCAGATCAGACACCGTCGCCTTTGCTGCCGCGCCCGAGAAGTTCCGGCACCCATCGGCTGGACGGATGATGGCGGCAGAATGTCACCAGTGCGATCGAGATCGGTACGCCGATGAACGCGCCGAAAATCCCCCACAGATAACCCCAGGTAAAAACGGAAAGCAGCACAACGACTGGCGAAAGGGAGAGTGCATTGCCGGATACGCGCGGTTCTATATAGCTGCCAAGCGTGAACTGAATGAGGTTGAGCCCGACGAAGATGGCGATCGCCGATTGCCAATTATCGAACTGAATGAGCGCAAAGACGGTGGGAAGCAACGTTGCAGCGAGCGGACCGATGAAGGGTATGTAATTCAAAACGAAGGCAATCGCTCCCCATTCCTTCGCAAGCGGCAGCCCAACGCCGCTGGTGAACAACCAGATGAAAAGCCCGGTCGTGATGCTCATGATCGTCCGGATCCTCATGAAGCGCCGAAGCTTTTGTGCCGTTTCCCGGCTCCCGTCGAGAAGCAATCTTCTCGCCACTGGACTACGCATTGCCCTGATGCGGCTCTCGAAATCCTCGACTTCCATCAAACCGAGAAGCAGATAGGTGAGAGCAATCAGCCAGAAGCTGAATGTGCTGTTGATGCGGCTCGTCACGGTCTGAACCACGCGCATTGCCCACGCAGTGCCGACATTGTCGGCCCAGAGCACATCGACATCGATGCCGTGTTCCTCCAGCCACTGTCGAAGTTCATCATAGTGTTGTTGAAAGCGAGCGGTATTGTCGATCATCCATCCGCCGACATGTCCGAAGGACCAAGTGGAGATCCAGCCGAACGCCAGAAGGGCCAGCATCATGACCGCCAATGTCACCAGAAGCGCAATGTATCGTGGAAGGAAGGTCTGCACGCGATGCTGGACCGGCCATAGAAGGGCTATCGCCAGGAGCGCCAACGCCAACGGCGCAAGCACCGTTGCACCCGCCGGTAAAATGGCGATCACGATAAGCACCGCAATGACGACCTGAGCCGAAGGAACTGCTCGATGTCGCCCTGCCCGCATTATTGCCCTCGCCTGGATCGGTCCCTGAATGGGTCAGAGTGTGTTCTTGAAAATCCGGCCATCCTTCATGACGACCTTCAGGTTCTTCTCGGGAGTGTCGATGAGCTTGAGGTCATCGAGGGGATTGCCATCCCAGACGAGCATATCGGCAAACGCCCCCTTTTCGATGACGCCCAAGCTGCCCAGATAGGGCGTGCGCAAGTTTGAGAGCGTCAGCAGGCTTGCATTACCGGATGTCGCCATGCGCAGTGCTTCGGCGTTGGTGTACCAATTGCTCAGATGCGTGAACATAATGTTCTGGCGAGGCGCCAATTCAGGCGAGAACAGAAGATCCGAGCCCCAAGCGGTCTTGATGCCGTACTTCTTCGCGTATCCGTAGATTTTTGGTGTTCCGACAAAAATCTGCGCGGCGCGCTCTGCGCCGACCCCAGTCTGCGACGCGGCATCTTCGATCGACAGGAATGGCTGGGTGCTGAGCCATATATTCTTGTCGGAAAACATCCTTGCCGTCTCCTCGTCCATGAGATGGGCATGTTCGATACATGCCACTCCCGCGGCTAGCGCGCGCTGGACGGTGTTGGGGGCGTAAGCATGGACTGTTACATATGTGTTCCAGTCCTTTGCAACGTCGACCGCTGCGCGAATCTCCTCCTCGCTGAACGTCGTCATGTCGAGCGGGCTGCGCGGCGACGAGACCCCGCCTCCCCCGACGATCTTGACCTGCGAAGCTGCCTGGAGAAGTTGCTCGCGTACCCGGCGTTTCAAACCTCCGACATCGTCGACGATGGCCGCGCTCCCCATCATTTCACTGAGACTGAGCTGGCCGTCCCTTGGAGGGATTTCAAACGGCATGCGCAAGTCGCCATGGCCGCCCGAGGTCGTGATCATCGCGCCGGACGGGAAGATGCGCGGGCCGGGAATGATGCCGCTATCGATTGCCTGTTTGAAGGTAAAGACCGGGCCGCCAAGATCGCGGATGGTGGTAAAACCCCGTAGCAAGGTGCGTTCGGCCTCTGCGGTGGAGGCGGCAAAGATGATTCCCGGGTCACCCGTCATCAGGACCTGCAGGGGAACCGCAGCGTAAATCGCATGCCAATGCGCATCGATCATGCCCGGCATCAACACACGGTCGTCGCAACTGATGATCATTGCATCCTCAGGCGCGGGATTGTTTGCCGGATCGATGGCGACGATCCTGTCTGCTTCTACCAGCACCTGCACCCCGTTTTGCAACGCGTCGGATTTGCCGTCGAAAAGCCGGACCTGTCTCAGAAGCGTTTTGGGAGGCCGCTGTGCCGTCTGCGCGATGCCCACTCGGGGCGCCATGCCGGCAACGGCAACCGATCCGATGCCGGCCAGGAAATTTCTTCGCGAATAATCGCTGAGATAGCTGGATCGCCGTTGAAGATCACGATTTGCGCAGCCGCAGCCATCGTCGTGGACGAGATGGCTATATCTCCTACCAGCTCTAAACATGGCATTTCTCCGGAAATATTGGCTGAATCGAGAGTTCCCACGACAATGAGCCGCACGGCGGAGACGATGCTTTATCAGACTCCATCGATCCCAGCCCTTTGGAAGGACCGGTTTTTTGCTTCGACTAATAGTCGACAGCGTCACGAGCGATAGGGCACGTCATGCAATGCCCGCCGCCTCGCCCACGCCCAAGTTCTGCACCTGTGATCGTGATCACCTCAATGCCTTGCTTGCGCAAGAGCGTATTGGTGTAGGTATTGCGGTCATAGGCATAGACGACACCCGGCGAAGCGCAGACCAGATTGGCGCCGCTGTCCCATTGGGTTCGCTCCCGCATATAGTCGTTTCCGCCGGTCTCGACGACACGCATCGCCCTTAATCCGAGCGCGTCGCGCACTGTCTCGACGAAGGAGCCCTTGTCCTTGTGAAGTTCGATGCCGCCGTTGCCATCGGGGCGATAGGAAAAGGCTTCGATATTGTTGACGATGTCGGGGTAGATCAAAACGCAATCGCGATCGGCAAAGGTGAAGACCGTATCGAGATGCATGGCGGCGCGCAGCTTCGGCATGGCCGCGATGATGACGCGTTCGGCGGCACCCTTCTCGAACAGGGCTGCCGCCACCTGGCTGATTGCCTGTCGCGACGTGCGCTCGCTCATGCCGATGAGGACGTTGCCCTTGCCGATCGGCATGACATCGCCGCCTTCTATCGTGGCAAGGCCCCAGTCTTTCGTTGGGTCACCCCACCATACGTGGACCTTGCCGGCGAAATCCGGATGAAACTTGTAGATCGAGCTGGTGAGGATCGTCTCCTCGTGACGCGCCGGCCAGTAAAGCGCATTTAATGTTACACCGCCGTAGATCCAGCAGGTTGTATCTCGGGTGTAGAGCGTATTCGGCAGCGGCGGCAGGAGATATTCGTTGACGCCGGCCGCATCGCGGATCAACGCCAGTTGCTCGCCTCCGATGGCTTCCGGAAATTCAAACGTCGACAGGCCGCCGATCAGGGTTTCGGCCAAATCCCGGTCGGAAAGACCTTCCAGATAGGATCGCACTTCATTCAGAAGACCGAGACCAATCTGGTTGGGGACGACCTGGTTGTCGAGTATCCACTTCTTGGCCTCGGGTATCGCAACCGTCTGGGCGAGCAGATTATGCATCTCAACGACGTCGATGCCGCGGTCGCGCATTTTTGTGATGAAGTCAAAGTGGTCGCGCTTGGCATTGTCGACCCAAAGAACGTCGTCGAAGAGAAGCGCGTCGCAATTTGTCGGCGTCAGACGCTGATGGGCACGGCCGGGCGCGCAAACCATGACTTTTCGCAATTGGCCAACTTCGGAATGCACGCCAAATGTGATTTCCTGTGTCATCGATCTACTCCCTATGTCATCAAGGCGTGATGGTGCCGCTGAGCAGGCCGTAAAATCCTACGAGCCCCGCAATCACAGTGACGGCGAAAACGATGAGTTCAACGCTGGTGAAAAGCGTCACCTTCTGCTCGCGCCGCGCCCAGACATAAAGGATGGTCCCTGGCACGAATAAAACGGTGACCAGCAGAACATATTTCAGCCCAGCAGCGACAAACATGACGATCGTATAAATCAGGGCGATCCAGGCAAAGACCTGGTCGCGGCCGCGTTCACCCGGCGTCTGCTCATAGCCTTCGCCGCGGCGCGCAAGCAAAATGCCGTAACCTGCGACTAGAAGGTAGGGCATTAGCGCTGTCACGCTGGTCATGTCGAGCATGAAGTTGAAAGCATCACGAGACCAGTAAGTCGAGATGACGAACAAAGAGACGACGATATTGGTCAGCCACAATGCATTGGCCGGCACCCTATTGCTGTTTTGTGCCGCAAAAAGCCTCGGCATATCCGCTGATTTGGCAGCCGCAAACAGCACTTCGGCGCAGATCAGCGACCACGCGAGATAGGCGCCAAGGACCGACACCAGCACGCCGATCGAAATGAATACCGCGCCCCAATGGCCGACGACGACTCCGAGGACGCCAGCCAGGGAAGGATTTTGGACACCGGCCATCGTTGCGCGCGTCATAGCCGCGTAAGGAAGCAAAGTGATCGCCACCATCAAGCCGGTCACCCCGATGAAGCCCAGAATGGTCGCGGTACCGACGTCGGCGCGGGTCCTGGCGAAGCGGGAATAGACACTCGCTCCTTCGATCCCGATGAAGACGAAGACCGTAATGAGCATCGTGTCACGAACTTGCGCCACGAGAGATTTTTCCGGCATATCCACGCCGCCGAAGAAATTGGCGGAAAACTGCGCGTAATTGAACGCAAAGGCCATGGCCAGGATGGCGACGACGATCGGAACGATCTTGGCAATCGTGACGATCACGTTGATGAAAGCGGCTTGTTCGACACCGCGCAGGATCATGAAATGGAAGGCCCATATCCCCAGGAGTGAAACGACAATGGCGATGATGGTGCTTCCATCGCCAAAGATCGAAGGGAAGAACAGACCGAGCGTCGAACCGATCAGGACCCAGTAAAAGACGTTGCCAAGGCAGCTGCCAAGCCAGTACCCGAAGGCGGAAAGGAAGCCCATATAGTTTCCAAAGCCTTCTTTGGCATAGGCAAAAACACCAGAATCGATTTCCGGTTTCTTTTCCGCCAGAGCCTGAAAGACGCGTGCGAGCATGTACATGCCAGTGCCGGCTATCATCCATGCTATGATCGCGCCGAACGGACCGGTCGCTGTCCCAAAACGGCCGGGAAGATTGAATATACCAGCGCCGACCATCGAACCGACGACCATGCCTGTCAGTGCGAAAAGCGATAATTTTTGCGTAGAAGCCGAAGCCATATTGCCCTCTCAGGAACGTTGTTCGGACTTTTCGAAGATGTCGTGCAGCAGGAACGTGCGTTTAATCCGCACTATAAAATGCTTCCGTCGCGGCCGTGATCGCACAGAATCCCACAACTATGCTTTGCGTCTAAAAGTGACGAAATTCGCCAAGTTAGCCAACAATGCGTTAAGCCGCGGCGTCGGCAACGGTCCGCATCTGCGGTTCGACTCGCCTAGACAGAGATTCGATCCGTTGCGAGCGCGTAAATGGCAATCAGCGCGCCTATCGCCACAACGATGAACACCGGCGTTTCGGCCATTTAAACACAGGACGCTTCTGCTCACGGCGCGCCATCAAGAACAGGATAGAACCGGGACCGTAGATGGCGGCGGAACGCAGGAGATGGGTGCCCCCACTGCGGCGATAAGGAAGGAAGTGTAGGTGAGCGCTATTGCCGAACGCACGAATTTGCGGCGTCGGCTTCGATGTGTCTGCCCGGTAACGGAGCGGAACAGATTATACAGCGATAGTAAGAAACTAACATGCTCGGTAAGATTGTGCTTTATTATCGATTATGCTAATAAACGAGCGGAAGCCGGCTGAGTATCGCGTGGACGGCCAGACATCCAGTTGAATTGCGGATTTTGGTTGGAGACCTTCGATGTCGAATTCCGCTTTTGAACGTGCAGCTCGGTCTGCACGAACACCATGACAGTTCATCAGATAGGGACGAGGCAAACCGCCTTTCACTCCGCGCGCCTTGCGTCTGAACGAGGTGCAGCGGAAAAACGGGCATTCGCACCGTCGCAGCCGTCTAATCTATCTTCCTTTGAATTCGTAACGAGCGCCGTACCGAGGATCCGCCAGTTCGAGGCGTGGCGCGCCAACTTTGCCCCGATCTTTGATATCGGCTCCGAGCGTGACACGACGAGCGGGTTCATCGGCAGGCAGGTCACCTGGGATCTTGGCTGCTTTATGTTTTCGCATATCACGACCGATCCCCTGCAATTCAGGAGCGTGACACGTCATCTCCACTGGGAGCCGCTCGACCATTTCGTCCTGTCGGTTTTGCTTTCTGGAGAGGCGTATACGCAAACCCCTGCCAGCAAATTCCGTTGTACAGCCGGGGTCACCCAAGTCCATGCAATGGGTCGCAGCTTCCATGGCAGTCTGACGGCGAGCGAGTTGCTGATGTTGTTCGTCCCGCGAGATTTTTGCCCTCGCGTTTCCCAGGCCTTGAGCGCTGCGGAATTCACAACCTTGGAAGGCGGCATGGCGCGGTTATTCCATGACTATATGGCGGGGCTCGCCAATCAGCTCCCATTCGTCCAGCAAGCCGATCTTCCCGCCCTGGTCGAGGCGACGCGGGCGATGATACTGGCTTGCGTCTCTCCTTCGGCCGACAATGCCCTGACGGCAAGTCATCCAATTGCGGTAACGCTGCTCGACCGTGCGCAAAAGATCATACAATCGAGGCTGTTCGACCCGAGCCTGGGAGCTGAGACGCTCGAGCGAGAATTAGGCGTTTCGCGATCGCGACTGTACCGCATGTTTGAGCCTTTTGGCGGCGTTAAGCATTACATTCAACATAGGCGCCTGCTCGATGCACACGCAGCTTTGGCGAACCCGAGCGATCAACGCCGCATACTTGATTTGGCAGAGCAACGCTGTTTCAGTGACGGCACGGAATTCAGCCGCGCCTTCAAGCGGGAATTTGGCTATAGCCCGACGGACGTGCGGATTGGAAGAAGAAGCAATTTTCCTTGCCGACAGGCTCCGGCACTTGAAGAAAGCGATCCCGCAGCCCGGCTTGGAACAATGCTGCGCAGGCTGCACGGCTGAACCGATTACATGAGCCAATCGATTATCCGTGAAAGCGACGACAGATGAGGGCGGATTCCGCTAGTGAGGCCCATCGGCTCGGATGGACGGACGACCTGACTTGAGACTGGAAGCGGAAAGGCTGCTTTGAGGCACGACTGTCCAAAGAGCAGGCCTCCGGGCAGCACTCAGCCCTCACGCCTCCTCACCGCCCATGAGGCAGTGTCGTGATCTGGATGCTGGTTGCTGCTCTTCTTGATTGCGGCGGCCCAATCGACGCCGTTGTTTTCGGTCGCGCCGGTATTTTCTATAACGGTAATCCTATCGAACCAGGTCACCATGTTCTCCGTGCAGGTATTGGCACCCGGTGGGAAGGCGTTCGGATTGTCGAGCGAGCCTATCATCAGGTTGGTGCGACCGTTTTCGAGGTGATGGAAGAACAACGGCGTGCCGCAATTGGCGCAGAAGCCGCGCTCGACGAGCTCCGAGCTCTTCCAGACATCAGGCTTGCCGCGCGTCCAGGTGAGCGCGTCATCGGGTGCGGCGACGAGCGCGGCAAAGATGTTGCCCGAGGCTTTCTGGCACATGCGGCAATGGCAGAGATGCGAATTGTCGAGCATTGTGCTCGCATGGTAGCGCACCGCACCACACTGGCAGCCGCCGCTCACCTCCATCTCGATGCGTTTCATTTTTTCTCCTTCAAGAGGCGGGTTTGGGGCTTAATCGTTTTTAAGTTCTCGTCTTTTGATCGTCCAGCCTCTTTGGCTCCGGGTTGCTGGTGCGGATTGCCAGCCAAGATGAATAATCCGGACCACGCCTTCTCGGCTATCAGGCGATACTTCCTTCGGGGCCCTTGACTGCTCCTCAAAAAGAAGGCCCGGCATGAAGCCGGACCCGATATTCAAACATTGATCCCTGACGCTGAACCTCAGGGAGAAAGTTCCTCAAGCGTCCGGCCTTTCGTTTCTACCGCAAACGCTGCGGTGACGAGCGCACCGAGCAACAGGATTGCAGCAAAGACCACGAAGACATACTGGATGCCCATGGACGAAAGCAGGAAGCCCGTGACGATAGGACCGGCCGACGAGCCGAGGCGGAGGCACGCGCTTCCGGTGCCCGTCCCGATCGCCCGCAGGCGCGTCGGGTAAATCTCTGCGGAGTAGAGATACAGCGAGAAGGTGACTGTCTGGACGATGGCATAGGCAAGGCCAGCCAGGATAACCACCTGTATGGCAGACGTCGCACCGAGCCAGGCGAGGATGACGAGTGGAATGGGCGCGATCAGCAACGCGCCGGTATACCAGCGCTTGCGGCCGACTTTGTCGATGAGCAGGGCGCAGATCACGGCTGCGATAACGCCACCGACCGATGTTGCGAACCCATAGAATATGCTGGTTTCGAGCGGAAGGTTGAAGGTCTGGCGATAAAGGGTGGGAAGCCAGGTGATCGTGCCGTTGGCGACGAGATAGGCGCTGAACCACATGGCCCAGATGGATAGGGTACGCTTGAGATAGATGCCTTGGAAAAGCTCGCGCCAGTCGGACGATTTCCGTGCGGGAGCTGCCGTCATCTGCAGCTCGGGAAGCGTCTTGCCGGCGGCCCGGGCGCTGTTTTCAAGCTTGGTGACGATGCGATCGGCTTCCTCGTAACGCCCGTTTGCGACGAGCCAGCGGGGAGACTCTTCGAGAAACCAACGCAGCGGAATCATCAGCACAGCCGGGATCAGGCCGACGACGAACATGGCCTTCCAACCATAAATCGGCACCATGAAGTAGCCGATCAGCCCTGCACCGACGAGGCCGAGCAGGAACATGACTTCGTAGAGAAGGAAAAAGCGCCCGCGCCCCTTCGAGCCAATCAGTTCGTTGATATAGGCGCTGGCAACCGGAACTTCACCGCCGGTGCCGATACCCTGGACGAAGCGAAATGCCATCATCGCTGCCGCACTGGCTGCAAAGAGGCAGGCTATGTCCATGCTGACGAAGAGAAGGATGGTAAAGAGAAGAACTTTGAGGCGCCCCACCTTTTCGGCAAGCCAACCGAACAGGACAGCGCCGATCAATTGCCCCAGATATCCCATCGATAGGATCATGCCGGTCTGGCCGGCTGTCAGACCCCACTCGCGCACGAGTACCGGCATGGCATAGGCAATAGCGATGACGGTGTAGCCATCGAAGAATGTCGCCGCGCCGACGATGTTGCGGGCCCAGAACACTTCTTTAGTAATGGGCAACCGCTCCAGTCGCGCGCTGATGTCTGCTTGCGGATCTGTGACGGGCGTAACGCTTGCCGTCATTCGCCGTTCCATATTCATTTCATCCTCCCTCTGCCTGGCCTGTAGCTCTCCCGACCTGGCATTGAACTTACGCGTTCAACACTCGCTTCGGCTGCCACCGCATCCTGCAGGCGGCAGTCCGAAGGTGCGGCTCCTTGATGGGCGGAGGTGGGTTATGTGCGTCAAGTTCAGCAAAATTTGGCGGTCATGCGGCTTGGCGTAGAGCGAGCTTCTTGTGCTCCCGTAGATCGTCCATGTTAATAT
>NZ_JACIBK010000010.1 GCF_014195325.1 Rhizobium sp. BK650
GAGGGCGATCAGCCCTTTTCCTGGCTGCAACGCGAATCCAGCGATCAGATGAGCGCCGACACCGGCAAGCCGCTGACGATCACCGAGACCGGCTATCACACGTCGCTGACGGCCGATACCAACGGCGGATGGGAAGGCGTCGACGAGACGACGCAGGCAAAACTGCTTCTCAACACATTTATGGACGGCGCCTTTCTCGGATCGAAGGACACCTTCATCTACCAGCTTCTCGATGCTTACGCAGATCCACAGGGCTCCGACCAGGAAAAACATTTCGGGCTGTTCCGGCTGGACTACTCTCCGAAGCCGGCCGCAACAGCAATTCACAATCTAACGGAAATTCTCGCCGATAACGGGGCGACGCAGGCGACCTTCAATCCGGGCGCACTGAACTATTCGATCAGCGGGCTGCCGTCGACGGCACGGAGCTACCTGACGGAAAAATCGGATGGTAGCTACCAGATCATCATCTGGAACGAGCCGGATATCTGGAACCAGACATCGGACACGGCGATCCAGGCGTCAGCGACGAATGTCAACGTCAGTCTCGGCGGCGCCTTCGGTACGGTTCAGGTCTATGATCCGCTGACGGGCGACCAACCGGTAAAAAGCTTCAGCAACATATCCTCCCTCAATGTCGATGTGATCGACCATCCGATCATCATCAATATAGCGGGAGCGACGGGTGCAGGGGGAACCGGAACAACAGGCGGAGCCATCGCGCCAGACCCCCACCACTTCTACGGCAGCACCGGTGACGACACTTTCACCATCACCTCCCCTCTCGACGTCGTCGATGAGAGCCGGGGCGGAGGAACCGATACCGTCCTATCGTCGATCAGCTTCAGCTTGGCGGATTCGGCGCACGCGATCGGCGCCATCGAGAACCTGACGCTGACGGGCAACGCCAACATCAACGCGACTGGCAATGAACTCGCCAATACTCTCGTCGGCAACAACGGAGCCAACGTGCTGGATGGCGGTGCAGGCCCGGACCGCATGACCGGGGCCAAGGGTGACGACACCTATTTGGTCGATAACTCGGGTGATGTGGTGGTGGAATATGGCGGCGCGGGCAATGATACCGTCAAGTCCACCATCTCCTTCAGCCTGGCGGACAAGGACCACGTGACGGGCCACGTTGAAAATCTGACGTTGCTCGGCTCGGCAAACATCGATGCGACCGGAAGCGTCATGGACAACATCCTCATCGGCAATTCGGGAAACAATATCCTCAATGGCGGCGGAGGCGGAGACCGAATGATCGGGGGGGGTGGCAGCGACACCTACAAGGTGGGTTCGGCGGGCGACATCGTCGATGAAAGAGACGGCAGCGGCATCGACACCATCAATGCGTCCATATCCTACAATCTAGCGAATGCGCTCGGCACAGTCGAAAATCTGACGCTCACAGGCTCGTCAGCGATCAATGCCATCGGCAATGGTGAAAACAATGTGCTGACCGGCAACAGTGGAGGCAACGTGCTGTCGGGCGGCACTGGGAACGACCAGCTGATCGGCGGCAACGGCAACGATATCCTGAATGGCGGGGCTGGAGCCGACACTTTCGTCTTCGACCTTAAACCCAATGCTTACAACAACATCGACAAGATCGAAGATTTTTCGGAAAGCGCCGGCGACAAAATTGCGCTCAACCACCAGATTTTCACCGCTATCGATCCAGCGAATTTTTCCGCCGCGAATTTCGTAACTGGCACCAAGGCTTTGGATGCGAATGATAGGTTGATATACGACCAGGCGACCGGAAAGCTCTTCTACGATGGGGACGGAAGCGGACGCGGTGCGGCTGTACAGATTGGGACGCTTTCCAATCTGGCGACGCTTCATCACGACGACTTCCTGTTCCTTTGAAATTGAGCACCACCACAAGCGGCGAATGCGCAGACCGACTTTGGCAACCTGCGCAGGTCGCGATGCGGGGGTAAGCTTTGCTGGGACCTCGATACAAAACAAGGCCACGGGCGGGGCGCCTCCTGTCGCAGGAAAATGCGGTAACACATTCACGAACTGAGAGTTGTTCCTCTGTCTGCGCCCAGCCTGGGCACAGAAACGTCGATATGATCGAGGCCGTTCCTGAACGGCTTGAGGATGCTCAACGGCAATTCCGACAAAGTTGGCCCGATGATTCGAAGCGGACTAGGGCTGACGCAATGCAGCCTGGCGCAGGCGTTTCGTCTCTTGCGGGGCGCATTGGGTCGATATACTAAAACGGCTGGATGCAGGCGATGGCGAGAGTTTCTTGACTGCACAATCGCATCTCCCCGCCCCACTAACTCATAGTCAGCGCGAGTTCCGGCCTGGTCCACAAGGCCGAAACTCGAGGCGAGAGTGTTATTTTTATCGTTTCTCGGGCTTCTTCCCGATGGCGAAGTAGCCGAAGCCGTGTTTGGCCACTTCGTTGCTTGGATAAATGTTCCGAAGATCGACAATGACCGGAGATTTCATAATGGCCTTGAGGCGCTTGAGATCGAGGGCGCGAAACTCCTCCCACTCCGTGACGATGACGATGGCGTCGGCATCGGCAGCGATCTCATAAGGGTCCTTGCCATAGGTGACGGGGCCGAGCATTTCCTTGGCCGCATCCATGCCTTCCGGGTCATAGGCATGTACCGTTGCACCGCCATCGAGCAGTGCCTGAATAATGGTGATCGACGGGGCGTCGCGCATGTCATCAGTGTTCGGTTTGAAGGTGAGGCCGAGTACGGCAATCTTCTTTCCACGTACGTCACCGTCGCAGGCAGTGATGACTTTACGGCCCATAGCGCGCTTGCGGTTGTCGTTGATCGCGACGGTGGTCTCGATCAGACGGACCGGACTGTCAAAATCTTGCGCGGTCTTGACGAGTGCCAGCGTATCCTTCGGGAAGCATGAACCGCCATAGCCGGGGCCGGCATGTAGGAATTTGTCACCGATGCGCTTATCCATGCCGATCCCCTTGGCAACCTTCTGGACATCGGCACCGATTTTTTCCGAAAGGTCGGCAATCTCGTTGATGAAGGTGATTTTCATCGCAAGAAAAGCGTTCGCGGCATACTTGATCAGTTCTGAGGTGCGCCGTTCGCAGAAATAGAGCGGTGCTTCATTGAGGTAGAGCGGGCGGTAGACCTCGCGCATGACCTCGATGGCGCGCGGATCCTCGGTGCCGATCACAATCCGATCAGGACGTTTGAAATCGGTGATGGCAGCTCCTTCCCGCAAAAATTCGGGGTTGGAAACGACTGCAATATCTTTGTCCGGAAACTCGTCGCGGAAAATCCGTTCGATCTCATCACCGGTGCCGACGGGAACTGTGGATTTCGTCACGATCACCGTAAAGCCCTGGACAGCGGCAGCGATTTCACGCGCCGCTGCGTAAACATAGGTCAGGTCCGCATGGCCATCGCCACGACGCGATGGCGTGCCGACAGCGATGAATACGACATCTGCCTCACCGACGGAGGGGGCGAGATTCTTCGAGAAATCCAGACGACCGGCGCCGCGGTTCTGCTGAATGATCGATTCCAGTCCGGGCTCGTAGATCGGCACTTCGCCCGCTTCGAGCGCGTTGATCTTGGCTTCAGATTTATCGACGCAGGTTACGTGGTGACCGAAATCGGCAAAGCAGGCACCTGAAACGAGGCCAACGTAGCCCGAACCAATCATAACGATACGCATGAAGTCGTCTCCAGTTAAAAATTGCTTCAATTGGGGCTATATGTTGCAACGCAACAAATCAAGCCTTAACGACATTTTTGCGCCTTTGAGCAACTCATCCACAATGCGATATTATCGTGTTCGCTGGACAGGACAACGCCGGAACTTCGGCAGTCTGACCATATGTTCCGAGGGGGAGGATTGCAGTCCGCAGCAACAGCTTCCTGTCCGGGATCACGAAGGTACGTTTCGCCTGAAAACCAATCGCAGTTGAAGATCAAGGATCAGCTGCCTCATAGGCAATGATGCCAAGCATTAGAGCGCGGAAGAACAACATGTCAAGCCGAGAAGTACACCACATTCACGGATCTCACGAGAGCCAGCCAAAGCCGGCCTTAAATGCGCGCTGATAGGTCCTACAAGCTCCCCGACCCCGACCTTTTTAACCAGCTGCTTCTTCACAAGGCATATCTACCCCGCCGATTTTCGGCACCCCCCCCCACGAGGCTCTGGCTTTGGACTAAAGTCGGCAGAGCGCAAAACCGGTCCATTCACCCTCTAGGCATATCTACCAAAAATTGTTAAATTTCTCGAAACGGGAAGTCGCGTGCACTGATGCAGATTGCGCGGCGCATAGCGAGGCCACATGATGACGGATCGGATCTACCTACCGGAGAACGCCACCGATAAAGATATCGCGAAAGCGATTGGCGGATTAACAGCGGGAGGAACAGTCGTCCTTCCGAAAAACGCTAACATAGCGGTGACCTCTCCAATTGTTACACACGTCGATGCCAGCGACATCACAATCGATCTCAACGGAGGATCGCTAAAAGCAACTGGCAATTTCAGCGTCATCGATGTTTATGGCATTGAAAAACCACTTTATGACGTAAAACTTGGCTTGGATCCTTCTGGAAATACGACGCTTACCTATAGCCAGCTACCTGAGGGGATTAGGGCTGGGAGCTGGCTTAAAATAACGTCTGACACTCCGCTGCCGGGGGACCATATCGATGCCGGCGATAACGGTCGCTTCACGAACCTCGGCCAGGCCGCTGAGGTGATCGGGATCGACGGCAATACGGTTACCTTGCGGGGAGCGCTAGTCGACCGTGAGTCCTATATCGCCAATGTTAGAGCCGCTCTGTACTCTGAGGGGCATTTTTCGTTGCTGAACGGTCACGTCTCTGGGAACCAGTCGTCGTTCACCGAGCTAGGACCAGCCCTTATCCGCGTGCGTTCCTTGACCGACACGTCTATCAGCGACGTCACCGTTTCAGATGCCTCAAACGGTGTCGCTTTCATAAATAACGTGAATGCGAGCGCAGTCGATGTTGCAGGCACCAATCTCTATTCAGCTATCCAGTCCGCGACCTCGCTTGGTACATCGATCAATGGCCTATTCGCTGAACATGTGGCACATGGTGTATTAGTTCACACCACCGGAACTGCTCCAAACGCTAGCTCGCCATCAAACTATGGAGCCGACATCGGACTGGTCGCCAGAAATTCGGTTGTATATGATGCAGCTAAAGCGGCATTCGATTTCCACTCCGAGAGCCGAAACGGTATCTATTCCGACTCACTCGCGTTTGACTCCCGTATGTTTGGAGATCTTCGGGGCATCGGCAATGCTTTTCTTGACAGCGCCGGCGCTGGCAACGCTTACGGCGTTCAGTTCTATGAGTATGGGGATGGGGATGGGAAAAACTCCCTGGTCTCCAAGTTAGTTCTTCGAGAAACCGTTAACTACAGCTTCATAGTCAGCGGGGATCCGCAAGGGAACCTTGTTAAGGACAGTAGTTTTGAGAGTTACGGCAAGGGATATACAGTTTCGCCTAGCCGCGTTTCTTTTGTTAATACTGTTATTAAGCAAAATGTCATCGGCGATAACGACGTTATTGCCGGGACGACTTCCAACGATAAGATGCTGGGCGGAAAAGGGGTGGATCTGCTCTATGGCATGGACGGCGATGACTATCTCTGGGGCGGCCAGCAAGCCGACTTCTTAGACGGTGGAGCAGGCCGAGATCGATTCGCCTACAATGAGCTTAAAGAGGGCGGGGACGTTATTACCGGATTCAAAACCGGCAGTGATGGGGATGTAATTGATGTCTCTGTGTTGGGCTTGCGGCTAGGGTGGGATAGCGGGGACTACATTGCTGAAGGGCACCTAAGGGTGATTCAATTAGGAACAGACACTGCTGTCCAAGTCCTCGCCCTTGAAGATTGGACGACGCTGGCTGTGTTGGACAACGTGCTTTCCAGCTCTTTCACTCCAGCCAATCTGCAAGTGAAACTCTCGGAGGCGCTACCGCAATTCGAATATGTCAAGGTTGATCAATATGGCACCTCGGCGAGCGACTGGCTGACAGGTTCGCCGGGGGCAGACATCTTTCACGGTTCTGAGGGTGACGACTCGTATATATTCAACAGCGCGTTGGACCAGTTTGCTGAAGGCGCCGACGGTGGAAACGACACAATTTGGGCGTCGTTGGGAGTCGATATTCGAGGACTAAATCAGATTGAAAATATTCGCCTTCAGGAGAGCGCAGGTGTGGCAACCATATTCGGCAATGCCTCTGGTAACCTTCTGACTGGAAACTCAAACACAAACACGATCGTCTCTGGACTCGGAAACGACAGGATCTACGGCAAAGGCGGAGCAGATACTTTCGTATTTGCTGAAGCCGGACCAGCGAACGCCGATAGCATTTGGGACTTTGATCGCGATGATCGGATTGCTTTAGAAGCTAGTTATTTCCGGGGCCTCGATGGGAACGGCGACGGCTTGATCGACGAGGGTGCCTTTTCGTTTGGCACTAACTCCACGAGTTCGCATCCGCAAATCGTGTACGATAATAACGCTGGAAAGCTCTACTACGATAGTGACGGCGTTGGGGGCGATGAACCCCAACTTGTAGTTAATCTGCCCACCGCAAAAGCCTTCTTCGATATCGATAGTGTCTTGTTGCTTTGATCCGTCGGACGAAAGGAACACCTGAGATATCAAGTTTCCCGGAAGCCCCGCCGCTGTCAATCGGCAACAAGGTGCAGATTTCGCTCTTTGAATGGTTCTTCGACACCCCAGTCGAATTGAGCCTTAACCCGGCAAATTCCAACGCCCGCTGGCCTAAATGGGGGTGCATGTCAGAACCTATAGCCGCCAATCCACCACCAGAAGCGAAATTGAGGATCAGGCGTCGAAGACGGCGATAACTCCTTCCATCAGGGGGATAACGGCGCGATTGGCCGCTTAGCGAACACTAACTCGCCTGCCAGAGCCCTGATCCCGTGAATATTAGAAACGTGGAGCGGTTGCCAAATCACGTCCCCTCGGGTTAAAGCAAATCGGGTCGTTCCTACAATGGAATTCACTATCCTGTCGTACAGGTCCGGTGCGGTAATCGGGACATCGAGATTGTTTCCAATGACAAATCTATGAATGTTAGCGGATGTAAGATTTGCGTTAAAATTCCCAATTATAAGAGCGTTTTTTGATCTCTTCCGAACCAGCTTAGACAGGTTATACAATTCAAACATTTGGAAATCGTCAAACCACGGCTTTGATAGATCAACAAGGTAGAGGTCCGCGACGCTGGCGGCTAAGCCGAATTCCAGTCGTATCGCGCGAAAAGACTGTATAGGGCTTAGAGGTTCTTCGGACTTAATGACCATCGCTAGCTTAGAAAGCACTAAGTATCCCTCTCTGCAGGTCGAGTTGTAACCGATAATTGTATCCTGCTGATCAGTGCAAGCCTGCTCTTCCCTTCCAATGCGAAAAATAGCAACATCTGGGTTCAAGTCGCTTACAACGTTTTGTATTCCTCCGCGATTTTTGAGATTTGCGGCATACACGGTCTCTGCGTACAAAACGCGAATATGGTCAATACTTTCGCCCGGCAAGGTTGTTAATCGGGCGTCGCTTATATTGCCGAGGACCGTCAATGATATCGAGGCGAATAATATTCCAATCGAAATCAGATTTCGAAAAATACAAAGAAAGAAAAGGGATACTATCGCGATAATCATTCCTGCTTGAGTCTGCACGTTACTCAACAGGGAAAATATCCAGCTATCGGAAATGTATCTTCCATAAAACAAGAGCAGGAAGCATGTAAGAAACGTATTTGAGGTAGCAAGAAAGGTATTGTACACTCAGACCTCCGGGAGCCAATGTTGTGAATTTGTAGAGGCGCAAATATCAAGGACCCGATATATCCCGCCCCCACTCCGGTGGCAAAAACAGAAGATGCAGTGACGTCGTTGGACTGTGCAATGGCCGAACTTATGACGCAGCCTACGCCCGTCGCCTGCACCGTCAACGCGAGCAAGGGGGAAGAAGGTTCAGTCATTCTGTTCGATAACAATCGAAGCTCACCATCCTGACATCGTCTTGCCTGCTCATTTGCTGATTTCGACATCCAACGACGGCCCCCGCCACCGGTGGGCGACACGTCAAAAATCGGATGTGCGATTGACACGCGCAGACGATTTGGTCTTAGTTGCACCGCAACATAGCCTTAGGCGGTCGAAACAGCTTTAGACCTAGAAAACTGCAATGACATAGCTGGAGATTCATTTGAAGCAACGGTTCATCCTCATATCGACAAGCGATATGCAGTCGGGACGCAGTTCAGAATTGACGCGAATGATACACTCGGTGCAGGCTTGGTCGGCATCTGCACCACATATCGAACCCGTTCTCTTTGTTCTGGCTCAGCGCTGCAATGCTGATGAATTAAAGGCGCTTCGTGAAACATTTCCATCTTGGATTCGATGGATGAACACCGAAACGAGGGTGTCACTATCTAATGCCCGCAACATACTACTCGGCCCTGAAGCGGCGGGCTCCGCTATATCCGCGGATGACATTGTGGGATTCCCCGACGACGATTGTTGGTATCCTCAAGGAACGCTTACAATGATTTCGCGTGCTTTCGAGGCAAACCCACAGCTCGATTTTTGGTTTTGTCGCTACAGCTCGGCTCCTAATAATAATCCGACCGAGCTAGTGGGCTTTCGTCCAAGCTTGCAAACTGTAATTTCAAGGGCATCGTCCAATACGATTTTCGTACGGGGACGTCTCGCTACCCTTGTTGGTGGCTTCGATCCAGATCTAGGCGTTGGCGCTCAACTGGCGGGTGGAGAGGATACTGACTACGCACTCCGCGCTTTTCGGCAGGCAAGGGAAACTCTCTTTGTTGATGGCGCCGTCGTCGGTCACCGCGACCCGGACAAGCGGCTGCGCGGGAAGTATTATCCTGGCGCGTTGAGGGCCATTTCGAATAATGCGAGCGGGAATAGTGCTTGGGTCGCGGCTTTGGTTCGTAAGCTGGCGGTCGGGCTATGGTTGATCTTGAAAAGACAGATGACACCCAGGACCTACCTGTTTGCATTATCCAATATCGTGAATTCACGCAAGGGTCGTTGATGGCGCGCTCGTTAAACAAGTTTATCAAACTTCAACGTTTTCTTGTTGGTTGTAAACGTTTGTATCTGACAAAAGTCTGGGGAATGGATATCCATCCCACAGTTGTCATGTCGCTCAGTGCGCGGTTAGACAAGACGCATCCTCGAGGGATCCACATAGGCGAGGGGACCTACATCGCATTTGACGCAGCGATTCTCGCACACGATATGTCGCGGGCACTCAAGGTGGATACACGTGTCGGACGGAATTGCTTCATTGGCGCACGAAGCATCATTCTGCCAGGAGTGACGATTGGTGATGGCAGCGTGATTGGCGCCGGCAGCGTGGTTACGAAAAGTGTGCCACCTGGAAGTGCGGTCGCTGGTAATCCAGCGAAAGTGATCAAGACCGGCATTGAAGTGCTCAAGTTTGGGCGGTTCAAGGACAGGGTGACATGAGAGTTTCCGTTGTTATTCCCTGTTACAACGCCGAGCAATTTCTCCGCCAGGCGGTCGCGTCAGTCCTATCGCAGACTTACGAGGACATTGAGTGCATAATTGTCGACGATGCATCGACTGACGCATCGAGAGACATTATTACTGCACTGGCAAAAACCGATGATCGATTGGTTCCGATATTCCTCGGTCATAATTCTGGACCATCCGTCGCGCGGAACAGCGGCATCGAAAATGCGACGGGAGATTGGATTACTCTCCTCGACGCGGACGATCTATATGCGACAGATCGAATCGAGAAACTGGTGACCGCCACGCACGAATACCCCTGCGATATGATCATCGATAATCAAAGCGTTCGAACCTTTCCCGACGGACCTCACTTATTCTCAGGTTTTTCGTTTTTGCCAAGTGGAAGCGTCATTAATCTAACCCCTGAGCTCTTCTTCCGCGAGGATTCAAGGCTGGACGGCTTTCTGCGACCTGGATACATGAAGCCGATGATAAGCCGAACATGGCTCTCAGCCACCGGGCTACGCTTCGACCCGTCAGTACGCGTCGGCGAAGACTTTCTCTTTTATGCAAATCTACTAACGGAGGGCGCGCGCTGCCGGGCCCTGGGTTACGATGGATATCTTTACCGCCGTCGGCCAACCTCTCTCAGCCGTTCAGCGTTTTCAAATTTGCGGTCGATGGCAATCATGACTGAAAATTTCAAAGCGGGGAACTTGGAACGGCTTTCAAAAAGTTCGCAACGCTCGCTTGACCGAAAATCGGCATATCTAAGGCGGTTCGCTGACCTCATGGAAGCTCGAGCGGCGATATATCGTCGCGAGCCACTCGCAGCAACCAGGATTGCTTTACGTTCGCCGAATGTGGCTCTGGCGCTTACCCAGGTGCTTCGCCGAAATCTCCTTCGGACTATTCGGTTGCAACCTTAGGAATTATGTCGTGGCTTCAGTGCTCAAAGCGTCGGCGTGGAGTTTTGCTGCGAACTGGGGACAGCAGCTCATATCCACCGGAACATTTTTATTCCTGGCTTATCAGCTACAGGCTTCAGACTTCGGCATTGTCGCGTTGGCTGCAGCCGTTGTCGATCTATTTACGGTCATAGCACGCTTTGGACAGGTCGAAGCACTGCTGCAACACGCGGATACTTCGGAAGAACACATAGCGAGCTCCTTTTGGCTCCTGATCGCGATCGGCTTCGGACTTACTCTTGCGATCGTAATATTGGGCGTCGCGTCTCCGTATTTATATGACGATATGCGCGTTGAAACTATATTATTTCTCCTTGCTCCGATACCGATTATACAAAATGTCGCGATCATACATGAATATCACCTGCGTCGCAGGCTCGAATACCGGGGAATTGCCGTCCGAAATATAAGCGCTACTTTTTTAAGTGGGCTGGCTTCGATCACCCTAGCGTATTGGGGATTCGGGTACTATGCCTTGGTCGCACAAAAGCTAATATTCACGGCTATAAACTCGCTTGCACTTATATTGTATCTTCGTTGGAAGCCAGGGTTCGTCCTTCCTAACACTCGCTATGTTCGTAATTTAGCTCGCGCTGGCTTCAATGTGTCGAGCTCGAACATGATCGGAATGGCAAACGGACGAATAATCGACCTGTTCGTTGGGCATTTCTTGGGGGTCGTGGCGCTCGGAAACCTCAGGATCGCGTGGAGACTCTTTGATCTGCTCCTGCAGTTTGTGGTCCAACCAATCACAACGGTCGCCGTCAGTTCCTTTACAAGGTTACGGAACTACAAAGAAATCAAAGGCTCGGTCCTCGATTATATCAGCGTACTTTCATTAATTTGCTTCCCGCTATTTGTGGGTGCGTCAGTGTTCAGCACCCAAATCATGGTTGTAATGTTAGGGCAGAAATGGGGAGATTCAGGTTGGATATTGGGGTATTTGTGTCTGAGCGCTTTCGCGCTCCCCATAAACAATATTTTCGCGCCTTCAATTATTGCTACGAAAAATACGGATATCCTCCGAAATCAATCCGTGATGCAACTGGTGTTTACGTCGGTGACAGTCGCGATATCTACCCAGTTCAACTTACCCACGGTAATTCTTATTCACGTCACGCGCGTTTATCTCTTCTCTCTAGTATATCTCTATATCTTGAAGCGTGACATGGATGTCGGTTTTCAAGATGTCCTGCGAAAATCAATCGGTCCGCTTGTCGCGACTGCGGCAATGTTCGCCGCACTGTATGCGATGCAAAATATCGGTAATCGCAACAACCTTATCGTTCTCATTGTTGAGATTGGAGCGGCGGCTTTGACCTATCTACTGGTCGTTGGCCTGGGAGAATACCTGGGCTTCTGGAGCGGAAATGCGGCTGCGACAATCAGACTCATCCAGCGCAAGATCGGAAAGATATAATGTCCCGTCACTTCAAACTACATTACTATAAAGATCCGAAAGGTAATTTCGGCGATGACATAAATGAATGGCTGTGGGACCGGCTGGCGCCTGGCGTGTTTGACGAGAGCGCTGAAACTCTTTTTTGCGGGATCGGGACTCTCATAGATCAGACGATGCCAGTCGCTTCCAACTGGGTCATATTCACGAGTGGCGTTGGGTATGGACCCCGCCCGCCAAACTTCAATTCAAAGGGTTGGACAATTGGCTGCGTAAGAGGACCGCTTTCGGCAAAGGTGCTGGGATTGGATGACCGTTACGCAATTACCGATGGAGCAGCGCTTCTCAGCCTACTCCCTGAGGGGAAACCTTTGCCCGTCGATGAGCGAAGGGGAACACTCTTCATTCCTCATCATAAGGCGATCGATGACAGTCAGTTGGAGGCTTCTTGTCGTCTAGCCGGCATTGAATATCTCAGCCCACGGGAAGAAAGTAAGCGTGTCATTGAACGAATAAGAACCGCCCGCCTGGTCATCGCGGATGCGATGCACGGAGCGATAGTGGCTGATACTCTCCGCGTGCCTTGGATACCGGTCCAAACTTCATCGGAGATCAACACGTTCAAGTGGCTCGATTGGACAGCTTCACTTGGCATGCCCTACAATGCGATCCCGCTTCCGGCCAGTTCCGCCGTCCAATTTTGGCGAAATGCGACACTGCCACTGTACAAACAGAATTTTGCGCTTTCGTTACCCACTATGGAGAATGCAATTGCACACTACGAGGCGCATGAGCGGTTGCGGATCAAGCCTTGGTGGACAACGAGGCGAAATCTCGGCCACGGCTTTTACAAGCGCCTTGTAGCGCCCAGCATGAAATCAACGCTCTTAAGCCCATTGCGAAAGCGCTGGGACCATGTGGCTCTCGAAAAAACCGCGGCTGAACTTAACCGAATTGCCAAGGAACCGTCCTTTTTGAGTAGCGACGCCAAATTCTACACCGCTCGAGACCGTCTCGTTGCTCGCTTCGAAGAAGTTACGGGTGCCACAATCAGTTTGGGATGATGTCAGAATGATATTCCGATTTTTCCTGGGACTCTACTTCGCGGTAATCCTCATAAACTTACAGTCTATCGGCCTCGTTTCGTCAGCCAATCAGATTGAGAAGTCGCTTCTATTTGTGGCGGGCTTAGCCTTTGTTTTGACTAGGAAAGTCGACAGATTCAACGTGATTTGCGTCACATTGATCATGCTGACCACGGTCGCATGTGCCTTTCTCACATCTTATAACCAGTTCGATCTCGGTCGATATTTCAAAAGCGCGTTTTCGCTCCTTTCCATATTCATGCTGTTACTTGGGATCCCATTGGAAAGAGACCGCACGTTTCTCCTTCGACTCTGTGCCTGGACTCCCGTGGTTTGTGTTGGTTTGGGAATCCTCTATAACGCCGCAGGGATCCATACCCTGTGGTATACGGATTTCCTAGGCGTGACGCGCTTGCAGGCCGCCTCTATTCCGGCTGGTTTGGGTTCCTTTGGATATATCGGCAGCGTCGCAGCAATCCTATGTGCGGTTTTTTTTGATAAGCGGTATTTCGCACTGACGATTACAAATCTCGTAATCCTTCTGCTTAGCGCGGCGCGTATGCCTCTGGCGTTGGCACTCGGGATTTGCCTAGTCGTTTATTTTTCTTTCTATGCACGAAGCCTAGTTCAGGCATATTTATCTGTGTTCGCTTTGGTAATTGTCGGCGCGTCTGCATTCTTCTCCGTCGGGACCGGCATACTCAATCGGTTCGAGAGCAACTCCCTCAGCGGCCGAGATTTGCTTTGGGAAGCATTGGATCAAGTTTTAAATCAGTATCCCTGGTTTGGCATTGGTTTGGGACACCAGATTACCGTTGTCCCGGATGAGGTTATGGTGAAAGCGGCCACGATCGCCGCCCATAATGAATACCTTAGAGTCGCGCTTGAGACAGGATACATCGGCGCCTGCCTGATATTTAGCATAATGGCTTTGATTTTTGTCAGGTACCTGTACCTTTTCGCAGCAGCAAGAAGCTTAATGTATATCAGTCTTGTTGCTAGCTTCTTTATCTATTGCAAAACGGATAACGCGATCAGCTCCGGCGTCACGCCGTTCATTCTTGTTTTGGCGGTATTCAATTTTGCCCGGCCGCAGGCATATCTAAAGGCAGGCGGCATCAAGCAGGCGCCTTCAAGGAATCTTAACAGCCGAATTCGGAAAAGCGCGTATTTACCAGCACGAGGATTACCCCATATAGATTATGACCTCAGGCCCTGAGCCCAGGTTTGATGAGGTCATTGATGCCCACGTATACCGACGAGGATCTGAGGTGTTTGCAAATATCGTATCGGATTACAAGGCCTACCGCCGACCACTTCTGGCACAAGGATTCTATGCGTGCCTAATCCACCGCTTTGGTTACGCAACTAGTCGCAGCAAGATCGGCCCGTTCCGTTGGGTGGCAAAGCTGTTCCATCTCATATTGATTAAGGTTTCAGAAGTCCTCTTTGGAATTTACATAGGACCAAACGTGATAATGGGAAGGGCCTTCGTGATTGAACATTTTGGGGGCGTGATCATTCATTCAAGCACTCGGATCGGAAATAACGTGAGGATACGCCAAGGCGTAACCATTGGGAACAGATCGGTCACCCATCCTAACGACGTGCCAAATATAGGAAACAATGTCGATATTGGCGCAGGAGCTAAGATATTGGGGCCAATAAGGATCGGAGATGGGGCCGTGATTGGTGCAAATGCTGTTGTCATTAGGGATGTTCCTCCTGGTGCAACCGCGGTTGGAGTGCCCGCACGCCTCGTCACGTCGAGGATGCCTCCGCCCAATTACGATGCACGGATAGATTTCAAGATGTAGCTGTCGAGGCAGCCACCAGTGCTAGGGCTAGAACCGCAGACCTGACACCCTGCATGCGGTGTCGTCCGGATATGAGCGGTGTGGATTTGTCGAAGAGAGCCGCAATGATTAATCGCCGATCTATGCTGAAGAGTTGCGCTGCGATAGCAGCTGTGAGTTTCTCGTGCGTAACAGATATTATGGCCAAGGATGCGCATGGTGATCGGGATCATTCACCACCCGACTTACCGCTTGCGTCCGGTGCGAAAGTTCTTGGTTTTGGGCACTCATTTATCCAGCGCGCCGGTTGGGGTATTCTCGTGAACGAGATCCCACGAGATATGAACGCGAGCAACGCCAGGGGCGTGTTGCCGTGGATCCGTTTGTGGGATCAGCGGTTCAACCTGGATGTATTTATTGATCCCAACAACAATCTCGGGAAAAACAACTTTGTCTCCGGCGCGTTTCAGGGCGTCGGCGGTGATCATATAGTTCGTGACGGCCACGCCCCAGGAACACTCCCCCGAACGCCTTACGTCATAGCCCGAGCTCCGGATATCGTTTATTTGGATATCGGAACTAATGATATCTCGGGGGGGGTGAATGCCGCAGAGCTTATCGCCCTCTTAGACCAACAGATCAGTATGTTGATCCGCAGCGGGATATGGGTGGTGGTTCAGACCATTACCGATAGGAAGAGTTGGCCGGAGGGTCACCCGAAGCAACTGGTAGTAACTGCGGTCAACGATTGGCTCCTTAGTCAGGATGGTAGGACCGGTCTAAGGATATGTGACCTCACGAAATCGGGCTTCAATTATCCCGCCTTCGATTTCACCCTGTTCGGCGGCGATGTGATCCATCCAAATCCGAAAGGGGCCAGGGCTATCGCACTCACGCTGCTGCCAATCTTGCAGGAAATGGTTAAGCCCTTTGATGCGGTTAATCCTGATCAACATTCCAGCGGCAACATGTGGCCGAACTTTGGCTTACGTGGAACGGAAGGCAGTAAGACCCCCGGGGCGGTCATCGGTGAGGTCGCAACAGACCATAGAATTATTCGTGTTGCAGGCGACAGTATCGCTCACTGCTCCAAAGAAATGTCCGAACAGGGCCACGAAAAGCAGGTTATCACATTTATTCCGAGCGGTACAAAATCGGAAAATCGTGTCGAACAATGGCGTTTCTGCACGTCTAACTCCCTTGATCTTAGCGCTTCGGGTATTGTGCCGGGGAAGGATTGGTTGGAAGCTCTGCTCTTCGTCGAGGCTTCGTCATGGATCGGATGGCTAAGTCTGGAGTTGCAAATTGCAGTAGATGGCACGCAGCCTTATGTCGCGCGTGGTGGCTTAATCAACCCGGATGCAAAAACCCAAAATCTTCCCCTAGGTGACGACGGCTTCTCTGGGTGGTTCAGAATCTGCCGATTCCAGATTCCGGAGCAAATTAACCCGAAAGCCTTGCGGATCGACACGCGGCCGTTCTCAATTCAGTTTGATCGTCAAGCGACCGGGTCCGGAACTCTCAAAATTAGTCAGCCGGTCCTCCGTAAGGCTTCGGACCCCCGTTCCGCGTGGAATATTGCTTGA
This sequence comes from Rhizobium sp. BK650, assembly GCF_014195325.1. Taxonomy (GTDB): domain Bacteria; phylum Pseudomonadota; class Alphaproteobacteria; order Rhizobiales; family Rhizobiaceae; genus Rhizobium. The sequence goes on from NZ_JACIBK010000010.1 coordinate 16,372, forward strand.
GGTCGGGTTCATGAGCAAATCTGAAGGCTTCATTCAACCTTGGCAGGGTCGCTATTTGTCTCAGAAGAAAACGCTCCACAAATTGGCATCTTCTTATGCCAATAGATTCTTGATTGTTCTTCTTCCTCTGATTTGTATCGCATCATCTGCGAGTAGCGTCAGCGGAGAGGAGCTTTTGCGCTTCCCCCCGAAGTTAATGAAGTCCGTAGAAGGGTATGCGGTGATACCTCGAACGCCGTTCCGGTGCCAAACCGTTCCTCCGATGACGGATATGTCTCAATTCTTCACGTTCTATCAAGAGGGAAAGACGCAGTCCGCGGTGGACCCGAAGGCCATGGCTGCCTACGTCAGGCGGACTGCTCTGCTCGATAAGGCGAAAGCCAATTTGTCGTCGCTAATCCAACAACTCGGTTCGCGTCCATCAGAAGACGCCACAATAGCCGAATGCATAATGCGTCAGATTTACGTCTTTTCAGAGAACGACGCTCTGTTGGGCAATTTAGACGACAATAATCTTGGAGGCCGCCGTCAAGCGGTGTTGGTGGGAATATGGAGTGCAATCAAGTTCTCACAAGCTTTCGCGATCGCATCTGAGCATTTCGCTGTCAGCTCGGAACAACAGGTTTCGGTGAAGAGGTGGTTTTCTCGTCTCTCCGACGTGTTCATCGGCGAATTCACACCACCCCTCAATCCCCGCGAAGAAAAATACAAGTGGCTGGATAACAACGCCAACACACGATATTGGGCGGGCGCGGCTGTTGGAATGCTCGCGGTCCACGTTCAGGATGCCGCTAAGTTCGACTGGGCGATGATGGTGCTCCATTCCGGGCTTGATCAAATACAAGATGACGGAAGTTTGCCATCGGAACTGCGGCGTGGAGCACGCTCACTTCACTATCAGAGTTTTGCCATGAGCGCATTGGCAATCCTTGTGAACTTGGCAGACTCTAACAAGGTTAGCCTCTCTCCAAATGAGGAGCGCAGACTCCTGAACGCAATCAATTTCACCATCGAAATGTACAGGAACCCAGAAATTTTGTCTAAGCGAGTTGGGCATGAGCAGATCGAGAGACCACGAATGGGAGAATGGCTTTCGGACCTGGTAGAACATGTCAGCCCTATTGACTCTGGTCTGACCAAAAAAATGATGGATGTTATCGAGGACCGCTAACGCCTTTCACGTGGAAAATTTCGAAGGGGTCTGACAAACTGAGGGACGCTAGACTTCCTGCCCAACGTTCGCACGCCCTCCGAGAGTGTTGCTAATCTTTATCAGGGCTGCTGCTGGCGCCCAGGCGTCCTTCCAATGCGGCAGTTTAACTCTGGAGCGCCTCAAGGACGGCTTCACGCAGGTAGCTTTGTAGCCGTCGTTTGCTTCTCTCGATTTCATTTGAAGCGAGAGCTGGCTTTAGGTCGCCGGCCAATAGCAAGTCGTTCAATTGAGCTTTCGATTCAGCGATATAGATCCCTGGTCTTTCCTTCAACGCTCCAACGGTCGCGAGCTGATGATCATTACGATGCTCGCCGAACGATGAAAGCCTCGGTACTAAGATAATCGGCTTCCTATAAGCATAAGCTTTGAGTACTGTACCGATGCCTGCATGCGATACGATCAAAGAGCAGCTTCTCAATTTTTGGTCGAATTCAGAGGCTTCGACATTTGCTGACCATGAATGATTCACGGGTTTGAAGTGCCCGGCGCCGATCTGTGAAAAGACTTCTTCACTTAACGATGGCGCGATCTCATCAATCATCATTATCAAACGATCGAAAGGAAGTTGAGTACCCACTGTAACGACGATCATAAAAGCGCTCCCTCGAAGATCGGGCCCCTGGATCGGCTCAAATGCTCCCATTGGGTAACCCAATGGTCGCAGATGTAACGAGCCATCTTACCCGACATCGACAGTTGTTCAACGTTAGCGAAGCTGTCGACCCAAATGGACTTGGCGCCAACGAATTTACCCAACGCGATGCAGATTAAACCTGGCGCTGCGCCAGTCGATATAATGACTTTTGGACGAAGGGTGAACACTATCCGAGCACACTGGATAAGACATTTAGCGACTTGTAAAGGTTTGTCACGATTACAATCATATACAACAAAGCCGTCCGTTTTTTCCGACTGCTTCAATAGCTCCCGCTTAGTGGTTACAAATGTGACCGGCAAATCTTGTAACGATTCCGATAATAGAAGAAGCTGTTGCCAATGGCCGCCACTCGACGCAACGGCCAACACCCCTGATTTCATAACGTTGATCCTCTTTCGTATCTGCTCGATCTTCCAATGCAAGCAACCGTCGTTGCGGTCTCTTAACGATGTCGCGAATATCAGCACGCCCGGCGCGCCACTGCAACGCAGCAAACATATTCAAGTCTGCTGCATTGCACAATCGTAGAGAAGCTGCCTGATCCTGCAGAGGTCCTAAAGACCGCGAAAACTATGGCTTAATTTCTACCAAACTCATCCACGATACGAATTATATCGTCTTCGCCGAGATAGGAACCGGTCTGAACCTCGATGAGTTCCAGCAGAATCTTGCCAGGATTTGCGAGGCGATGGACTTCCCCGAGGGGGATATAGACCGACTCGTTTTCGCGCAACATCTGCACATTGTCGCCGATCGTGACTTCGGCCGTTCCCTTCACGACGATCCAGTGCTCGGACCGATGGTGGTGCTTCTGCAGCGACAGCTTTTTTCCGGGCGTCACGAAAATCCGTTTCACCTGAAAGCGGTCGCCGTTGAAGATCGACGTGTAGCCGCCCCAGGGACGGTAGGAGGTCGGGTGTGTCTCCGTCAGCTTCGACGTCTTTTTCTGACCGGCGAGCAGCTTAACGAGGTTACCGACTTGCTGGCTTTCCTTCAGCGGGCCGACATAGACGGCATCCTCGCTGGCAATGACTGCTACATCGTCCATGCCCTGAACGGCGAGATGCACACCATGGGTCATGACGAGGGAGTTACGGGTGTTGACAACAGTGGTGTTGGCAGCGGCAATGTTACCGTTTTCGTCCTGGACGCCGGTTTTCCATATGGCATCCCAGCTGCCGAGGTCTGACCATTTGAAGGCAGACTGCACGACCACCGCTTTGGACGTTTTTTCCATTATCGCGTAGTCGATGGAGATGTCAGGGCTTTTTGCGAATTGCTCAGCATCGAGACGCGTAAAGTCCAGATCGTGCGTCGCGTTTGAAACAGCTTTGCTGGCTGCTTTCAGAACATCCGGTGCATAGTCCTGCATTTCGGAAAGCAGTTCAGAAACCGGGAACATGAAGATGCCAGAATTCCAGTAGAAGCCGCCGGCGGCAAGCATTTCCTCGGCTTTTTCGCGAACTGGCTTTTCAACAAAGCGCTTGACTTCGTGGGTACCGCCCGCAAGCTGCTTGCCGACCTCTATATAACCATAGCCGGTTGCCGGCTCCGTCGGCGTGATGCCGAAGGTGACGAGCTTGCCGTTTATGGCCGCATCCCGTGCTATACGAATGGCATCGAAATAGGCTTGGTCGGCCAGAATTTCGTGATCGGATGCCAGCATCTGGATGATTGCGTCTTTACCGAAATGCTCGGAAGCCAGTCTTGCAGCCGCTGCCACTGCCGCAGCCGTATTGCGAGCGACAGGCTCCAGCAACACAGCGGTGAGGCGAATATCGAGTTCGCGGGCCTGTTCCGCAACGAGGAAGCGGAAATCCTCATTCGTCACGACGACGGGAGCCTCGTAAAGCGCCGGATCGGCAACGCGGATCAGTGTTTCCTGAAACAGCGTCTTGTCTCCGACGAACTGGATGAACTGCTTCGGGGCTGTTGCGCGTGAGAGTGGCCACAGACGTGTGCCCTTGCCACCAGCCATGATCACGGGGACGATTTTCTGTGTCATAGGATGTTCTACCTCGAAATGAACGGCCACATTTGTCGCATGATTAGCGCGCTTCTGCCCAGCGCCTAATTCGGGTCAATCCCGCATTCAAAAGGCTCACGGCGGCTGCCGCATCTCCGGCTTCTACGTAACACCGCATTTCAGGTGCGTTGCCGGACGGACGGAAATGAATGATGCGACCGTCGCGCAATATCACGCGCAAACCGTCAATATCACTTTTCGAACCGACCTCACCAATGGGCTGCAGGAATTCTGTCAGGTTAGTGTCCGATCCATGCAGGTAGGCCATCAATGCTGTGCTGGTTTCGAGCGGAAAATTCTCAAGACGGTCTGCCGCCGCAAAGGGCAGTTTATATGAGGCGGCAATGATCGAAAGCGGCTCTTTGCGAATTGCGGCAAGCGAAAGCGTTGCCAGCATCGGCAGGAAGCAATCGCGTGTGGGCAGCGCCCGCACGCTGCGCCCGTTGATATCGAAGGACGTTGCTGTCAGTAGCCCGCCATTTGCCTCGAAGCCCATGACCAGGTCCTTGCCTGCTGCGACGGCCTCTTCCATGCCGGCGATCACGAAGGGAGAGCCAACGCGAGTGCGGACAACGTTGAAAGGCCCTGCTGCCTCGATGCCGGAATTGGAGGTGACCGGCGTAACGACAGTATGGGCTCCCAGGAAGTTGGCTGCGATAATCCCGAGAAGATCGCCGCGCAGCGGCACCCCGGTTTCGTCAGCAACCAAGGGGCGGTCGCCGTCGCCATCGGTGGAGACAATCGCGTCGAGGCCATGTGTAGAGGCCCAACTCTTCAGAAGTGCGATCGTCTCTTCCGAAACAGCTTCGGTATCGACCGGAATGAAGGTTTTGGACCGGCCAAAGGCGACGACCTCTGCACCGTAGTAGGCGAGGATATCGACCATAAGGTCGCGGGCGACAGTGCTGTGCTGATAGACGCCGATCTTCATCCCAGCAAGCGCGGCTTCAGGCAAGAGGGCTGTATTGCGCTCGAAAAACAGCTGCAGGCAATGCGCAGAGTGATCTTCGAAGGGAGCTGGCGTGCTGATGACAGCGTCGCCTGCGGCTTCGATTTCGGCTGCCAACCGGGTAATGGCAACTTCGTCCGCTTTGTCGATCTCGCCGTCGGGACGGTAGAACTTGATGCCATTGCGGTCAGCTGGAATATGCGAACCCGTTATCATCAGGCATGCGGCCCTTCTCTCGAGGCCATAAAGCGCAAGGGCCGGCGTGGGAACGGTTTTGCAGTCGAAAAGTTTAAAACCTAAGCTTGCGAGCGCCCCCGCACAGTTGCCTGCGATTTCTGGGCTGGAGCCGCGGAAGTCACGCCCGATCAGGATGACATCGTCCTGTTCTGCTTTCTTGCTCTGCAACAGATATCTGCCGAAAGCCGTAGCATAAAGCGCCGACGACCGTCCCTTGAGATCCGCCGACAGACCGCGAAGGCCGCTTGTTCCAAACTTCATGCGAAACATCCTCGCGCTGTGATCGGCCGTTTCTACCGCGTTGATTTGCTTTGTAAACAGCAAAATCAGGAGATAGTTAAGCCCGGCTGGCGGCATAAGCAAAGTATTGCCATCTTTTGAGTATTGTTGCTAGCGATTTTGCCAATACTAATAGATTTCCGACTTATGACAGTTGCTCCCTACTCGAGATTGGCAATATCCACTGTGACTATTGCCGTGTTGCAGGTTCGCGCATTTTTGCTAGAACGGCTATCCTAAATCAGGTGTGTTGATCCCGGAGGTGTGCGTCGTGAGCGAGACGTCAGTCACTCTAGATGAGAGCTGGAAGGCGGCTCTCGCCGGCGAGTTCGCAAGTCCCTATATGCAGCAGCTTAAGATCTTCCTGCTGGAGCAGAAGGAACTCGGCCGGCGGATATTTCCCCGAGGAAGTGAATATTTCCGAGCCCTAGACCTGACCCCGCTTGCGAAGGTTAAAATCGTAATCCTCGGGCAGGATCCTTATCATGGCGTGGGGCAAGCGCACGGGCTCTGTTTCAGCGTGCGGCCGGGCGTGCGTATACCGCCCTCTCTCATAAATATTTACAAGGAGCTGGAGACGGATCTCGGTATTCCACCGGCGCGGCACGGCTTTCTGGAACATTGGGCTCGGCAGGGAGTGCTGCTGCTGAATAGCGTGCTGACAGTGGAGGAATCTCAGGCTGCCTCGCATCAGGGCAAAGGCTGGGAGCGATTTACCGACGCCGTCATCCGCAAGGTAAATGAAGATTGCGATGCTGCCGTTTTCATGCTCTGGGGTTCCTATGCTCAAAAGAAGGCGACTTTCGTTGATGAAAGGCGTCATCTGGTGCTGAAAGCGCCTCATCCGTCGCCGCTTTCAGCGCATAACGGTTTTTTCGGATCCCGGCATTTCTCGAAGGCGAACGCGTTTCTCCAGTCGCATGGCCGAGAGCCTATCGACTGGCAGCTTCCCGCCAGTCCTTGAACGCTTACACGTTGTCGTTCACAAAATAGAGACAATGCGTGTCAGCTTGCCGGGCTATGAGAAACGGATCGAGAGGCTCATCTAAGACCCATCGAAAGCCCGCCGATGCGGGTAGAAAGGGTCTCAAATGCTCGATCAAATCAAGGGTCTGCACCACGTCACATCGATGGCGGAGGATGCTCGCACCAATAATCAGTTCTTCACCAATGCGCTGGGCCTGCGCCGCGTCAAGAAGACAGTCAATTTCGACGCTCCGGATGTCTATCACCTCTATTACGGTGACGAGACCGGGGCGCCTGGCACGATTATGACCTATTTCCCCTTCCCGAAGATGCCGCAGGGCCGCCCGGGCACCGGCGAGGTTGGCACCACGGTATTCTCCGTCCCGCAAGGCTCACTCGGCTTCTGGAGCGATCGCTTGGTGAAGCTTAACGTTGGTGGCCTCAAAGCAGAGGAGGCTTTCGGTGAAAAGCGCCTGAATTTTGCTGGTCCCGATGGAGACGGATTCGCCCTTGTCGAGGTGAAGGACGATACCCGCGCTCCTTGGACGCATGGTGGCATCAGCGAAGATCATGCCATCCGCGGCTTCCACTCCGTTGTCATGCGGTTGAGGGACGACGGCGCCACCGCCGAACTTCTGAAGTTCATGGGGTATGAGGTTCAGGAAGAACGAGACGGCGTTAAGCGGTTCATCATGCCCGGCGGCAACGGCGCGCACCTCGTCGATCTCGAGACCATGCCTAACATCGCCCGCGCACTTCCGGGTGCTGGTTCCGTCCACCACGTCGCCTTCGCTGTCGAAAACCGCGAAAAGCAGCTTGAGGTGCGCAAGGCGCTGATGGACACGGGCTATCAGGTTACGCCGGTCATCGACCGCGACTACTTCTGGGCGATCTATTTCCGCACGCCGGGCGGTGTGCTGTTCGAGGTCGCAACCAACGAGCCTGGTTTCGATCGCGACGAGGATACAGCCCATCTGGGCGAGGCATTGAAGCTGCCGCAACAGCATGCTCATCTGCGCGCTCTTATCGAGCAGCATCTGCAGCCCCTCGAAGCGTAATTGGAGCTAGATCAATGACCGAAAATGGCTATGTGCACCGGCTGCATGCCGGTGCACCCGGCAATCCTATCCTTTTCGTACTTCACGGGACGGGTGGCGACGAGAATCAATTCTTCAATTTCGGCAGGCGATTGTTGCCGCAAGCGACCGTCGTTTCGCCACGTGGCGATGTCTCTGAATATGGGGCAGCCCGATTTTTCAAACGCACGGGGGAGGGTGTCTATGACATGGCTGACCTTGCGCGGGCGACCGAAAAGATGAGCGGCTATGTGCAGGATTTGGCGGCAGCACATAACGCATCCACAATTCTCGGGTTGGGATTTTCGAACGGCGCCAACATTCTGGCGAACGTGCTTATCGAGAATGGCCTGTTCGATGCGGCAGCTCTGCTCCATCCGCTCATCCCGTTCCGGCCACGTGCTAATCCTGATCTTGTCGGCCGCAGGATATTAATTACGGCAGGCCAGCGTGATCCGATTTCACCGGTCGCCTTGACCGAAGCGCTTTCCTCATATTTCGAGGGTCAGAATGCGCAAGTGCAGACGGTATGGCACTCGGGAGGACACGACATCCGGCCCAATGAGATCGAGGCCATCGGCGCGTTCTTCTCGGGACTGATGTGATAAAAAAATTATGCGGCGAATTCGCCGCATAATTTTTCTAGATTTCGCTCGATAAGCGCATTTACGCTTCGTGATAATAGGCGGAGTAGCGATTGTAATAATACTCGCCGGAACCATAGGAGCGATAAAGCTTCAGCTTCTCCGTATCGACCTTGTTCAAGACGACGCCGATGCATTTTTGCATGAGTTCTGGCTGAACCGCGAAGGTCGTGCGAACGACGCGCCGTGATGTGCGGCCCCACTCGATGACGGCCAAGGAAGCATCCAGCATCGGGCTGATTGCGCGGGCATCGACGACCGGTCCTACCGGTGGCAGGTCGAGAACAATGTAGTCGAAATGCGCTTTCAGTTCTTCCAGCATATTTGCCATAATGGGCGAAGAGAGCAGATCGGAGGAATGGGGCACGCGACGCTTGACCACGGCCGGCAGGAAGGCGAGCTTTGTCTTGCTGTCGAGAAGCAGCAGATCCTTGAGCGGCTTTCCTTCCAGCAATGCCTCCAGAATGCCTAGTTCGGCATGCCGACCGATGGCGCGTGTTGCTCCTGGGTTACGAAGGTCGGCATCGATCAGAAGGGTGCGAGCACCCTGCATTGCGAGAAGCTGCGACAGATTGGTTGCGACTGTGGATTTACCTTCGCCGGGAAGGCATGAGATAATGCCGATGACCTTACAGGGCGAACTAGTGTTCTCCATGTCGACAGCAATCTTCGCACTGCGCATAGTCTCGGCGAAAGCCGAGAGCGGATGATTGACTACGTAGTTGTTAACCCCGCCACCATTTATCACCGCTCGAACTGCTTCCCGCTCGCTACTCACATCGCTGGCGGCTTCCTTGGCGTCGATCGCCGGTACATGGCCAATATATTCCAGCGAGAGCACCTCCCGAACCTGCTCGCCAGTTCGGAAGAAACGATCCCGGAATTCGCGGAAGGCGCCTATGCCGCCCCCAACGACTGCACCGAACGCCATGGCGAGCGCGAGGACCAGTGGCTTCTTCGGTGCGCTCGGCGACGTTGGCACCTGCCCCTTGGTGATGATACGAGCCTCAGTTATCGGGAAGGACTGCTGTTGCGTCGCTTCCTGGAAACGTTGGAGGAAAGTCTGGTAAAGGTTGCGATAGGTTTCTGCCGTACGCTCAAGTTCGCGCAGTTGGACTTGGGTCTCGCCGGCATTCGCCGCCACGCCGGTCGCCTGTGCTACACTATCCTGAAGAGATTTCTCACGGCTCAGTGCGACTTGAAGTTCGCTCTGATAGCTTTCCGCGATACGATTTAGCTCTTCGAACATCAGCCGTTGATATTCCGCCATTTCGCTACGCAATCGAACCGCCTGGACATGATCGGGTCCTAGTCGAGCCGAAATATCGGCTTCTATTTTGGACGCCTCCAAGTACTTCTTGCGGAGATCATTCGAGATCGAGCTATCGAGAACGTCGGTTACAATTGCGTCGGTCCGCTTACTATCAATGATCGATTTTACGCGCTCATACTTGGCGCGTGCCTTGGCGGTTTCGGCTTGCGCGGTGATCAATTGCGTCGTCAGTTCCGAAAGCTGCTGGTCGCTCAAAAGCTGATATTGCCCGCCAGTTGAGACAAGTCCATTTGCTGTGCGAAACTTCTGAACGGCAAGATCTGAGTCGAGTGCCTTTTGTTTGAGTTCGTCGATACGCTCCTGCAACCAGTCGCTGGCGCGACGTGTGGCGTCATATTTCGAGTTCAATTTGTCGACGAGGTAGGCTTCGGCGATCGACGTAGCGATCTGTGAGGCAAGCTCCGGGGATGTCGAAGTGTAGCTAATGGAGAGCGCGTACGAACGACCTATCCTCTCAACGTCCATATTCTCGATGATGTCGTCGGCAGCGTCACGTCGTCTAGTGTCAGCGTCATCAGCGACAACATCGTCACTCGCAAACCAAGTGCGAAAGTTAAGGAGCGAACGAACGAAGCTTATGGGCGAAGTGGCAGGTGAAGAGAAGTCCGGATTGTCGAGAAGCTTGAGTTTGTCGACGACCGCCAAGCTGATGGAATCGGACTTAAAGAGCTCCACTTCACTCAGCACAGATGCATCGTCTTCTACCGGCACACCTACGTTAGAGAGCTGGTTAACAATCTCACTGTTGCCTCGGTCTATAAGAACGCTTGTAAAAGCGGTGTAACGCGGAACCGCAGTGACGATATAAACCAATCCCAGTACTGCAAAAAGAACGACACATGTTCCGAAGACCCGCCATTGGCGCCGGGCGATTGCAATGAGTCGCTCAACATCGATGACTTCGCTCGTTTCTGTCTTTTCCCAATCTTCATCGGCATGAGGCGAGACTTTATCTGGCGATAGCAATTTGGGCCTCCGTTAGCAAACCAGTCGAAGCCAATCTAAAACCGGCGATCGAGCGTAAGCAATGCAATCTGTCGTACTGTGCGTAGCGCTGCCATTAACATTCCCCGCTAGAAAAACGCAATCCTATTGAGCTTCCTCATCTAAATCCTTTGCGATGAGCGAACCGAAAACGTAGGATCGGTGCGCTTTGGTCTTCGTAGGCTCGTACGCTACAGCATTCTTCGCTGCAGTGCAAAAAAACAGCGGCCGGCTAGATCACTTTTTTCAAAATAGGCTACCCACTCCAGCAGATGTCGCAGTGCAGTGGTTGGGAGCCTTCACCAGTTCGGGAATTTCATATGCAACATTGGGCCAGAGCATGCATAGTGCTGAGTACGGCTTTGTTTTTGCTCTGTGGGCAAAGTTGCCGCTTCAGCAAGGCGTCAGATATGCCCATCAAAGTCGTGACTTTCGGAACGTCTCTCACCGCGCGTGGCGGTTGGCAGCAGCCGCTAGAGGACGCGCTCCGTTCATGTATGAAGCAATCCGTATCGGTTGAATCGGTTGCCCGTAGCGGCGCTACCTCTGACTGGGCTTTGACCAACGTACAGGAGGTGGTAGCAAGACGTCCCGACATCGTGGTGATCGAATTTTACGCAAACGACGCAGCGTTAAATCGCTTTATGAGTATAGCCCACAGCCGTCGAAATATGGCTGAGGTTTTGGGCCAGTTGCGACGGCAGCTTCCCAACACTCGCATTATCATAATGGCAATGAACCCATTCATTGGCCTCAGAGGTTTTCTCCGGCCATTCATTGATCACTATATTGACGCACATCACAAGCTTGCTGAGGATTTCGGCGCGGAGTTTCACGACAATCGGCCCGCTTGGGCGCGCCTTTCTTCAGACGAACTCTCCGCAGCTATTCCGGATGGCGCGCACCCGAAGCCACAGATGGCTTCCGCTATCATTGTCCCGGGACTGGTTGAAAGAATCACGGCTGGCCGTTGTCGAAATTAGGCCCGAACCTTTCCTTTCAAGGGAATGGGTAAGGGTGCTATTACAGCACCATTGAATAGCAGCTATCAGCTCCATCGAACCAATGGTCGCTATTCATGTCTAAACGCGGCTTTTTATCCTAAATGGTTTTTTGACGTTCTGAATTTATTCAACTTTGCGCGCTACAGCCTCAGAAGAGGTTTGTTCATTCTCGGCGACATATGATCCAACCTAAGGATGTCGGTGGCCCCCACTGGCGCGTTGTACAGCAATTATCATGGCGAGGCCGCAAATAGGACGCACGACCAACACCCTTCGAACTGGCTCTTGGTCCTGGCTGCCGAAATTCCTAAGAGGAGACAGTGCACCGCCGTCAGAACCACCCTCAAAGGTCCGAGCAAGGGTTACTTTAGAACCTGATGAGTTTCGCGCCGTTTACGCGATCGGCGATGTGCACGGCTGCTACGATCAACTCCTCCAGGTGGAGGAACGCATACGGGAGGATGCCGCCGTCCACGCTGAGAGAACGCTCGTCGTGATGCTCGGTGACTATATAGATCGTGGCCGCAGCTCGAGAGAAGTCATAGAACATCTTTGCCGGCCTCCAGAAGGGTTCGAACGGATCGCGCTTTGTGGCAATCACGAGGAGGAATTCCGACGATTGCTGACCAGACCCGCCGCCTATGCGGAATGGCTACGTTTTGCTGGCCCTCAAACTCTGGCCTCCTACGGCGTGGATGCCGCATATTTAATGAGCCACGGTGGAGCTTCTGCACTGCGTCGTGCTCTAGAGGAGTCTGTTCCCGCTCAACACCGCGAATTCTTGGAAAATCTGCCTTCTATGTTGACGATTGGCGACGTCGTTTTCGTTCACGCCGGAATAAGGCCCGGCGTCGCGTTGCAGCAACAGAAGGATTCGGATTTGCTCTGGATACGTGAGCCATTTCTAACGCGGGGCCCAGAGTTACCGTTGCTCGTGGTCCATGGGCATACCCCAGTTCAACGACCTTTTGTGGGAAATGGTCGGATCGCCATCGATACGGGGGCATTCGCGACAGGCAAGCTTACGGCACTCCGCATTATGAACCGTCAAGCCGTCTTAATTGCCTGAAACCCATTCCTAAGGCAGTTCATCTAGATTAAGGCCGAACCACGTGAGGGAAATCTTTTTTTCCGGCGTAAGTTTAGTTCCTGCCTCCTTCAAATAAGGTACGAGGGCAGCGCTGATCGCGCGCAAGGCTGCACCGATCTTCTGGGTGTTCCCAAATTTCATCAAAATGCTCAGATCGCGTTCAACCGAAGTTTGAGCATTCTCTAGCGTTGTGGCATTCAAGTGGTTCCAGAAATATAGTCTTGCAAGGAGGGCATTCTCGTCTACAGGAGCAAGCGTGGAGGACATCGTCATCAGGCGCGCAATCGCCCTCGGCTCTTGAACGATGACTGCACGAACAACTGCGAGTCTCAGCCAGAGATTGCTTTCGGTCGGCATGCAAGAGACGGCATGGCGCATGTATCCTTCGGCTTCTTCGGCTGCCTTCGCCCATGCACCATAATCCGTGATTTCATTCCTGGTATCCAATCGTTTAAGGACTAAGGTTGTCCCTGCCATTACGATATCTGAGCGGCAGTACCCGCCGCGGACGATCAGATCTGCTTTGATAGCCGTCTTCTCAAGGGTCTCCGTGCTTACCTTCCCAGATTGTTCGATCCGTTCAGCAACAAGAAAAACATCCGCAAAACGCACTGATTGCTCGATATTCAAAACAGCGAAAACCAGCAGTGCGACGGCGACAGAAGAGAAGGAGGCCGCTAATGGAGACAAGCGGGGAAGCACGGTTGAGCTTGTCGCAGTTAATCCAGTTCGACCACGTGCATTAGCGCGCTGAGACATATGCTATGCTGACCGAGAGCGGAGCGACCTGCTCCACTGCCGACACTGCGCCCGCAGAAGAGCATATCTTTGAAAGGAAGGCGGGAGACCTCGTAGCCTCCCTTGATGAAAGAGACGTGCAAAGCAGACTAGATGCTGCCGCTGACCGATGACGTGCGGGTGATCGTAAAGTTTCCGCCGCCAGAAGCCCCAGTCTGCAGCGATCCCGGGCCTTGTGTGGCGCCGCCGTCTTCAGCGGCGGTCGGCCCACCGAGGCCGGTTGCACCCGGGCTGCCAATATCTCCGCCGCCGGCCGGGCCGGCGCCTGCGCCTGCGCCGCCAAGGGCTGCAACAGCCGTCTGGCCGGCTAGAGATGATTCAAATGCAGTGCGGAAACTCCCGAGAGCGGGATTGCTAAGTATTGCCGCAGCGACAGCAGCCGAAATTTGGTCCGCAAGATCGGGATGCTGTGGCCGGCAGACGTTCACCGCGCGGCCGAGGCCTGCGCCGATTGCTGCTTTTTGAGCATCAGTTGTCGCCGTATCGGCTGCCACTGCAAGCAGCATGGCCGTCACATCGGTCTCCGTAGCAGTTAAATCGCGGACCGCGCCGACGAGCAAGCTGTCGGACGGATTGCCCATAAGAATGCTTGCCGGCTTGGCTTTGAAGGCGTCCATTTGCGAACCACTCGCCGCACCGGGACCCGAAAAGCAGTTACCTGCGAAAGACGATGTCGCAAAGCATAGCGTCGCAAACGCCAACGCAGCGGCGCCATTTTGTAATTTGCCTGTTTTCATCACACCTAACCCCTTCAATGTTAGAGCTTATATCGAAAGCTCGATTGAGGCCCCCAGCCAATCCATATGAGGCGTTCCAAGTATTAAATTCTCTAATCTCCAAGACCTCGGACCGCTTCCCTGGTATCGAGGGCATCATTAGAAACGCCCCTGACCGTGGACGTGACCGAGTTCACGATGTCGAGGAACTTCACGAGCTCAACAGAATTCGAGTTGGAGATATAAAGGACGTCCTTGTCCATCATGCGGAACTCCTGAGCCGCGAACAAGGTCGCAGGATCGCGTAGGTTCGCCCGGAAGATGACCGGCACCTGGTCGCCCTTAAATCGGCCGGTATCGATGTTCAGGCGCTGAAGAATACCCCGGTCGACCTTCCGATAGACCACAACCTCACGCGGATCCGCGCGTGTGTCGAGGAGTCCGCCGGCCTTAGCCATAGCTTCACCGAGCGTTAGGTTCGAATCCTCGAAATCGATACGATTGTTAATGCCGGATGCTCCAAGTGCGATGAACGTCCGGCGCTCGTGCTCGACCGAAACGGTGTCGCCTGGCGCGAGGTAAATATTCTCTGACGGGTTCTTCAACAGTGTTTCGTACGCGACAGTTGCCGTTTTACCGCGGCGCTGTAGTGTGACGTTGGTTTCAATATTCGGCGTCGTGAGGCCGCCCGCTTGGGAAATCGCATCGAGGATGCGATCGCCAGCCGGCGAAAGAACGACCTTCTGCGGATTATTAACATCACCGACGACGGCCACTTCCGAGGAGCGGCTGGTCGTCGTCGTAAGAACCACTTGAGGCTCAATCGCCCGGCTTGCTAGCTTGTCTTCGATATCCTGCTCGACTTCTTCCTTCATACGGCCGGCCGCGGGAATACGCCCCGCATAGGGAATGCTGATCGTCCCGGCCTTGTCGATCGTCTGTTGCGGCAGAGTGATATAGTTGCCAGGACGACTGCCTGCGTCGGACGGAATGAAAAGACCGCCGGATTGAGCTTCGAAAATTGAAACCTGCACGACGTCGCCAAAGCCGAGCGGGATGTCTGGAGCGCCTCCGCGACCACCACCGAATCCGCTCCGCAACGAGCTTGACGGGATCTTGTCGAAATAGGGCAGAATACCCTTGTTCAGATCGATGAGAACGTAATCAATCCCGACTTTACGATCGGGCGTCGTGACCTTAATTGCTGCAGCGCGGTCGATCTCAGCGTGATCGGGACCGGACCTCGGGAGAGACGTGCAGCTGGAAAGCACGATCAGCATCGTCGCTACGATGCCGCTACGGCGAGTTACAGAAATGCGCATCATCACCCTACTTACTAATAGCTCGAAAACTGTCTAGCCCGTCGATAACTGAAAAGACAAGTAATTATCCGACCCCTTCAGATATTCCATACCTAACAGAAGGTTATTGTGGCAAGAGGGCAACATGGATTGTCCCATTTATGGTAAATAGGCAAGGCCGCGACGCCGAGATTCTTCGGCAATTCAGATACAACCAAAAGGTATATTAAGATCTTCTTTAATGGGTATGGTGTGATTGATGGGCCATCAAATGTGGTCATATCTGGGCGAGTTTTATCGGATCGCCAATTCGCAGCTCGGCGAATGTATCTATCCCGACTTCGCTCGCTTTTTCTTCGCGCCCGCAGCATATGGAAATGACCGCCGACAAAAATCCCATAAAAAAAGTGGCAAACCCGGGTATTTGAATCGAGAAATCCACCATGGCATGAACCGCGGCCAGTAAGGTTGCTGAGCAACCCAAGATAGCATAATGTCTAAGCCGATGCCGCTCTTGATAGCCTTTCCAGAAAGCCCGCATGAGGACGGCAAAAATTGCCACGGTCACGATGGGAAACATAATTCCCAGCGTCAGGAAGCCCTCAAGATACGAATTATGCGCCCTGTCGACGATGCCTCCAATTCCGCATTCTGGCGACCGGTAAATAGGGTAGACCGTGCGGAAGGTTCCAAAGCCAGTTCCCTGAATCCAGCTATTCGAAAGAGCGTTAATGGTGTCAGACCATATACAGAGGCGCCCGTCTTCTGCGCCTCTCTGATCTGCGCGCAAGATCGCTCTCCCGCCGAAGAGGACAACAAAGCCAAGGATGATCAGGATTGCGCCGACAGTTAAACGCCACCGACGGCGCGTCGATCCACCTGCAGGAGATTGCTTGTAGCGCCTGCCGCTCCATTGCCCGACTAGGCAGGGAAGATAAACGATTGCGCCCAAAGCTGCCGCGCCGAGCCCAGCGCGAGACTGGGTAAGCATCAGCGCGGTCAGGCACGTCAGACCAAGGCCTAGATACAGCCAAAAGCAAAGACCCTCATTGAAATTGGCGGACGGAGCTGATGAGAAGCCGAAGTAGGAACGTCCGTTTTCCGAAGCAAACGTGGCTGCCAGAAGAAATCCGAGGCCTAGGAAGGTAGCCGCTGTGTTGCGATTAACGAAAACGGCAGTGAGGCTGTCAAGGTAGTAGCGCTTGGTCTCGGTCAGCAGCATTTTCGGAAACAGCAGATACTGGCCAAGTCCAAAAAGCGAGATTAACCCTGCGCCGATCGCAAGTACCACAAGAATACGGCGCGCCCGCTTATCCGTATCGGCGACGATAAGACCCGTTAAAAAAGTCATGACCGGCAGCGCGACATAGAGGAGAGAAGCGAGCGTATCAGCTGGTGCGACCGATATCGTACCCTTGGAGGCGCCGGTGAGGTCGTTCGCGTCCTTCCAGACCGGATTAACGAGGAACGACCACGGAATAGACATTGTCTGAATCACTATCCAAGCCGAGGTGACGATAAAGAGAAGGAGTGCCCACACGAATACCCACCGTCCACGACGGGGTTCGCCGAACAGAAAGAGCGCTATCAGGCTCAGCGTGAACATACAGATTGCGACGGCAGCAAAAGGCGTTGCATCGACGAGACCGAACGGGATGACAGAAGCAAGCACCAGTAGGCTGTAGAGGCCGGTCACTAGGGTTTTCAATCTCTCCATCACCGCCACCATTTCGAAAGCCGGCCGTCCCCGGGCCACTATGCCCGTCTGTGCAAGAATTGCGCGGCTTTTGCAACCCCTGTGCAGCGCTCGAAACTGGACCAAATTCGGCGCTGCAGAATAAAATTCCCGCCTTCGTTAAAATTGTTCGGAACCACTTAAGCGGATCGAGATGTCTCGGCGCCTATGGTTCGTCGTCGGCTAGGGCTGCGTAAAGCTTCGACCGAAGGATTGAAAGCCGGACTTCAACCGGCACGGCATCTCGCCGCGTGGCGGTGATCGAGACGGGGTAAGAAAATGTTTAGGCATGCGCTGGTTACGGCGGTGACGCTTGCATCTCTATTCGCGGTTCAGACCGCTGAAGCTGCCGGTCCCGCTGGCTTCGCCCGCGGACTGAAGACGACGCCGGCGATCAGCTATATTTCGGAGAAGCGCCGGACTTCGGCGCCTTTCGCGCATATGATGTTCTGCGCGCAAAACCCCAACGAATGTGCGGCGCGCGGCGGCGCCTCCGAGATTTCGCTGAGCCCGTTCGCGGACAAGCAGCTTCGCGGAGTCAATTCCTCGGTCAACCATTCGATCCGCCCGGTCAACGATCGGCCCGATGAAGGCGATGTCTGGCAGGTGAACGTAAAGTCGGGTGATTGCGAGGATTTCGCGCTGACAAAGCGTGATCATCTCATTGCCATGGGGTGGTCATCGAAGGCCCTTCGTATCGCTGTCACCCAGACGCCCGCTGGCGAGGGGCATGCGGTTCTTGTTGTCAAGACCGACCGCGGTGACCTGGTGCTCGACAACCGCACAAACACTATCAAGCTGTGGAAAGATACTGATCTTCGCTGGCTGATGATCCAGTCGAGTGACAACCCGCGAGTATGGTACGAAATTTGATTCTCCAAGTCGCAACGCATCTAGCTGCGATCTGTCACAAGGTTTGTCCATTCGCCCGAGCCTGGCCGCGACGCCGATAGAGGACCGGGGGTCCCAAACCCCGCGCCGTGTGCATACGGCGTCACAGCGAAAGTGATAGGGCGTTAGGTGGAGCGGTTCCTGGCGGCCCCGCCAGTATGATAGCTCGATCGTCACGACCGAGAACGAGACCGAGACGGACCGCGGCTGATGCGCCGAGATGATCACGACGGTGCGCCGGCAGCGGTTGACTAACTCGTCAGAACCGTAAAAGCCCTTAGGTGAACGGCATTATCGTCCAGCGGGCCGTTGTAACTGCTTTGACGAAAGCGCCCATAAATTAGGGCTCGGTCCTCCCCGCGACCGCAGAGTGGCGGTTACCGACGCAGGCGAGGCCATGCTGATCGATTGCCTCCGGAAATCGATCGTGGGACGAACATCTCCGTCGAAATGGCTGGACCGCAAAGACCTGTTGATTGCCTAACCATCCTGTGCAGACTCGTAATCCTCCGCAAATTCTCGCCATGATTCGCACATAAGGGTCGGTCTTCGGCGTTTCACGGAGATTTGATATTGAACGGACTTAGCATCTCGCCAGCTAAGAAGGGCGAGAAAAACCTCGGCGCGGAAGCGATGCAACGCAGCCGCGGAGGGTTGATAGCGGTTGGCGCCGCAAGTGCGCTGGTCAACGTGCTCTATCTAACCAGCTCGTTTTTTATGCTGCAGGTCTATGACCGCATCATACCGAGCCGCAGCATTCCATCGCTGATTGCGCTCATCCTTCTTGCGCTGTTGCTCTATGTATTTCAGGGAGCCTTCGATCTGGTGCGCGGGCGAATTCTCGTTCGGATATCGGGAGTATTCGATGAGGTGATGAGCCGCCGCATCTTCAAGATGACGCTGAAGGCGCCGCTCAAGGGCAACGTTGGCGGTGACGGCCTTTCTCTGCTGCGCGACTTTGAGCAGGTTCGCTCCTTCCTTTCTAGCTCCGGTCCGTCAGCCTTTTTCGATCTACCTTGGGTGCCGCTTTATGTCGGCATCTGTTTTCTGTTTCATCCAATGATCGGCGTTATTGCCATCTGCGGCGCGCTGGTCCTCATGGCGCTGACTTATCTGACAAATAGAAGCTCGCAAGCTTCAGCCAAGAAAGCCTATGAACTTGCGGCCGAGAGAAATGCACTTGCAAGCGCGGCGCAGCGCAATGCAGAAGTAATCCACGCCATGGGTATGGCCGACGAGCTCGCAGACAGCTGGTCTACACGCAACGATGCCTACCGCGATGTTCAATCCGCCAATGCCGATACCGTCAACGGCTACGCGATCGTCTCGAAGATCTTCCGCATGGCACTGCAGTCGGGCGTGCTTGCCGCCGGTGCAGTGCTGGTTATCGAGAACATGGCCTCCGGCGGCATCATCATTGCCGCGTCTATCCTCACATCGCGGGCGCTCGCACCCGTCGAGCAGGTGATCGCCAACTGGAAGGGGTTTGTCGCGGCCCAGCAATCCTGGAAGCGGCTACGGCAGGTTCTGGCGCTGCTGCCCGAGACAGTTTCGCCGCTTGAGCTGCCTGCGCCATCCCGCGAGCTTTCCATCGAGGCGATGTCGAGTGGCGCCCCCGGCAAGCAGGAGCTAATCGTCCAGGGCATCAGTTTCACGTTGCGGGCAGGAAACGCGCTCGGCGTCATCGGCCCGAGCGCTTCAGGCAAATCCTCGCTGGTGCGTGCTATCGTCGGTCTATGGCCAGCCTATCGCGGGTCGGTGCGGCTAGATGGTGCGGCACTCGACCAGTGGGACGATATCTCGATCGGACGCCACATCGGCTATCTGCCGCAGGATGTAGAGCTCTTTGCCGGCACGGTGGCCCAGAACATTTCACGCTTTCATAGCGATGCACAAGCAGCAGAGATTATCGCGGCAGCCCGCACGGCCGGGGTCCATGACCTGATCCTGCGGCTACCGAAGGGTTACGAGACGGAGATAGGGGCAGGCGGCTCCATGCTTTCGGCCGGCCAGCGTCAACGCATCGCCCTTGCTCGGGCGCTCTATCGCGATCCCTTCCTCGTCGTGCTCGACGAGCCGAATTCCAATCTAGACATTGAAGGAGAGTCGGCGCTCGCCGGCGCGATCCTAAGTGTTCGCCAGCGCGGCGGCATCGTCATTGTCGTTGCTCACCGGCCAGGCACACTTTCCAGCGTCGATCTCGTGCTGGCAATGCGTGAAGGGCAGGTGCTTGCCTTCGGACCGAAGGATCAGGTGCTTGCCAAGGTCCTCCGCGCCGACAATCTAACGGAGCAGTCGAGACACGGATCGCTGAAGGTTGTTGCTGAAAGTCAGGAGCAGGGTCGATGATGAAGAGATCGCTACACTCGCTGAACCGTCACGTCCTGTCCGTTTGGGTCCTGTCCGTCGCGCTTGTCGGCGGCATGGGGGGCTGGGCCGCCTCGACGTCGCTTTCCAACGCCGTGGTCGGGCAGGGGACCGTGATTATCGATCAGAACGTAAAGAAGATTCAGCATCTTACGGGCGGCATCGTGTCGGAACTGATGGCAACGGAAGGGGCCCACGTCCAGGCGGGCGATGTCCTTCTGCGTCTCGACAGCACCTCTGTGAAAGCCAATCTCGCCATTATCGACAGTAATCTTGCCCAGCTCTATGTCCGTCGCGCTCGCCTGCAGGCCGAACGGATCGGCGCAACGGAATTCTCTGCGGACGATGTTCCTGCAAACAGCTTGGATATCGCCGTCAACAAGAATCTAATCGACGGCGAGATCCAGCTTTTCCATGCCCGCCAGTCGTCCCTGGTCGGGATGCGCAAGCAGTTGGAAGAGCGCAAGGCGCAGCTCTCCGAGGAGATACAGGGCGATACACTGCAACTTGCATCGATCGATGAGGCGATTAAGCTCGTCGATCAGGAATATGATGCCGCCGCCAAGCTTTACGACCAGAAGATCGTTACCATGCAGAAGGTCAACGGCCTTAAGCGCCAACGCGTTGAACTCGATGGCAATCGCGGGGAGCGGCTGTCTTCACGAGCGCAGGCGGAGGGTAAGATCGCCGAGATCAACCTGCAAATATTGCAGCTTGACGAAGATCGCAGGACCGAAAATTCGAAGGATCTGACGGATGTCGAGGCCAAAACTTCCGAAATGCAGGAACGTCGCATCGCGACCGTCGACCAGCTGAACCGTCTGGAACTACGCGCACCGATGAGCGGCCGCATCTATCAAATGACAGTCCATACCGTCGGAGGTGTCGTCAACCCCGGCGAGGTGCTGATGCTATTGGCGCCCGATCGGCGCGACCTGACCATCGAGGCGAAGATTGCCACTCGCGATATCGACCAGCTCACGAGCGGCCAGAAGGTCGATATCCGGTTTAGCGCCTTCGATCAAAGAACGACGCCGGAAGTGCAAGGGGAGGTCGTATCGATTTCGCCCGATGTGGTGACCGATCAGCACAGCGGTGCCGAGTATTATCCCGTCCGCGTCAAGCCGGAACCGGCGAGCTTGCAGAAGCTTACCAACTTGGCGCTTTATCCCGGCATGCCGGCGGAGGTCTTCATCAAAGTCGCGGACCGTTCCGTTATCTCATACATGACGAAGCCCCTGATGGATCAGATTAGCCACACATTTCGCGAGCAGTGAGTGCCCTGCAATATGGGTGTTGGAAAGACGATTGAACGAATCTGCTGACGCGCACGCGATTTCGGCCGGTCGCCGGACCAGTTGGGGCTCGAGGGCGAAAGATACGGATCTTCGCTGCCTGATGATCCAGGCAGGCGACAACCCACGTGTATGGTACGAACTTAGCTGGGACCTGCCTGCGCGGATGAAATGAATCCATGGATGGTTTCCAGCCGAGGCTTAGTCTCTCTTCAAGACCACGGATAGTGTGACGCCCATCGCATCATGTTTTGTGTTCTATGAAAAAGGCATCACTTTCCGCGGGCACAAGCTCTAGCGGCCAGATACGGTTAGGCGATCCATTGCGGTAGGTTGCCGAATAGGCAGGCATCTCCGCAAGCAAGGTTTCGGCTAGTGCTGCGCCGAGATCAGGCAGCGACATACGGAAGCAGGTGAGGGTCGGCTGCAGGAACCTGGCGCGCGGTTCCTCGCGGAAGCCGATGACGGCGAGATCGCGGCCGGGGACGATGCCGGCCTCGACGACGCGGCGGTAGAGCCCGATCGCCATCAATTCGTAGATCAGAATAATCGCGGTCGGCCGGTCTTCGATTCGCAGTAGTTCGTCGCCGGCCCTGTAGCCGCCCTGTTCGCTGGATTTTACGCGTATCACGAGCTCCGGATCATATTTAATTCCGTGCCGTTCCAGAGCCTTCCGATAGGCATCCACGAAGATATAACCGAGATTGATCTCCCCTGAGGGGGCGGCAATCGCAATGCGGCGATGCCCCTTGCCGACGAGCCGGTCGACAGCGCAGGCCGCGACACCTTCGAAATCAAGGTCGATCCAGGTGAAGTTGCCGCCGCCGGAAGAGCTGCGGCCGAGTGCTACGAAGGGAATCTTCGCCTTGACGAGCAAATCGATACGTTTGTCGATGCGTTGCGTTGCAGAGATGATCATGGCATCGACGACGCGGCGCGCCACCATGCGTTTTAGATATTCGTAGGGATCCTCGTCGCTGGGGCAGGGGAGCATGACGAGATCGAGCTTATGCCGTGACAACACGCTTTGGAGGCCGCCGGTGACCCCAAGGAAAAAGTTGTCGCTGTTTTCGACCGTCTCCTTGCTGGATTCAATCATCAGGCCAATGACGTTGGTCGTTCCCTGACGAAGGCTGCGGCCGGACTGGTTGGCGACGTAGCCGAATTCCTCGGCGGCGGCCAACACGCGCTTGCGTGTCTCCTCATTGACGTCGGCCTTACCGTTCAGGGCACGCGAAACCGTCCCGATCGATATGTCGAGATGTTTTGCGAGCTGACGGATACCCTTCATCTCAGGCGATCTTTCTTTTGAGAACGCGGACCATTCGATCTTATTGCCATGGGAAAACGTTTACGGAAAGCATTTGCGGTGCGGACAGAATGTATTTTTGCGGAGGTTCAAAAAAATCTTGTTGCTGCATTGCCGAAGATGTTTGCCTAAGCGCCCGTTCGCATTGCGATTTTTCGCGATAGCCGGTCGACCGGCGCTGGCATTGACAGCAGTAAACGTTTCCGCTTAGTATCGTAAACGTTTACGGAAGCGTTTCGGGAGGAATCTGAAGCGCACCGCTGGAGGAAATCGTGAAATTGAATGCCGTTCTGTGCGGGTGCGGAGCTATGTCTAAAGGCTGGTTACGCGCTATCGAGGAAACACCCGATCTTGCCGGGGCTATTGAAGTCGTCGGCCTAGTAGACGTCAATCCGGTTGCCGCCGAGAAGCTCGCCGAGGAATTCGGCCTGAGTACGGCTCGCACCGGCACGGATCTTGCTGCCATCATTGCCGAGACCAAGGCAGACATCGTCTTCGACGTCGTTATCCCGGTCGCGCGTTTCGATGTCGTGTCAACGGCCATGAAGGGCGGTTGCCATGTGCTTTCTGAAAAGCCGATGGCGACCTCGCTCGCCGAAGGTGCTGCCCTGATCGATCTCGCAGCCGAAACCGGCAAGATCCATGCAATCATCCAGAATCGTCGCTTCATTTCAGGTGTGCGCCGTCTGCGTCGCTTCGTCGAAAGCGGGGCGATCGGCGAGTTGACCGGCATCCATTGTGATTTCTTCATTGCGCCGCACTTTGGTGGATTTCGCGAGGAAATGGACAATGTCCTGCTGCTGGATATGGCAATCCATACTTTTGATGCCGCCCGTTATGTCGCCGGCAAGAAGCCGCTTGCCGTTTATTGCGTTGAGCGTAATCCGAAAGGGTCCTGGTATCGGCACGGCGCCTCGGCCAATGCCACGTTCGAATTCTCCGACGATGTCATCTTCACCTATCGCGGCTCGTGGTGTGCCGAAGGAGAGCGCACGAGCTGGGAAAGCCAGTGGCGGATCGTCGGCTCAAAGGGCATGCTGACCTGGGACGGTGATGAAGAGTTCAAGGCGGCAGTTTCCGGCAATGAGCCAGGCCTGCTTCGTGGTTTTTCACCCGTCGAGGTTCCCGCGCCTGAGCGCGAGGAAGAAACGCATGGCCACGCTAGCGTGATTGCAAGCTTCGTCGACGCGATCCGTACCGGCAAGCGGCCTGAGACAGTCAGTTCCGACAATATCAGAAGCCTCGCCATGGTCTTCGGCGCAATCGAGAGTGCCAAGACCGGGCGTCGCGTCGAAATTTCAGCATAAGGATTGATGATGTGAGCAACCCTGCCAAAGCCATTCGTATCGGTACCATGGTCAGCGCCTCAAAGGGTGGCGCCGACAGGCGCATTGCCCAGATCGCCGACATGGGTTTCGAAAGCTTCGAGCCTTTCTTCTGGCAGACCACCAACGGCCAGGATCTTGCCGAACTCGGCAAGCGCAGCGTCGACGCGATTGGCGATCGCGACATCACCATTTCGACGCTCGGCATGTTCGGCAATCCGCTTGAGGAGACCGAGATGGACCTGCAGACCTTGCAGGGCTGGAAGGATTGCATCGACAACGCTCATCACTTCGGCGCCACCTGCGTCGCCGGTTTCACCGGCCGTATCCGCAACAAGCCGCTGACCGACAGCCTGCCGCGTTACAAGCAGATCTGGTCCGAACTTGCCAAGCGCGCTGCCGACAAAGGCATCAAGATCGCTTTTGAAAATTGCGCCATGGATGGCAATTGGGCGACGGGCGATTGGAACATTGCCCATAATCCGGATGCCTGGGAACTGATCTTCAACGAAACGCCTGACGACAATATCGGCCTCGAATGGGAGCCGTGCCATCAGATGGTCTATCTGATCGAGCCGCTCCCGCAGATCCGCAAATGGGCGAGCAAGATCTTCCATGTCCACGGCAAGGATGCGACCATTCGTTGGGATGTCATCAAGGAGCACGGCATTTTCGGCAAGGAGAAGTTCGTGTTCATGCGCACGCCAGGCTTCGGCGACAGCAACTGGACCGATATCATCTCTGAACTGCGGCTTGCCGGCTGGTCCGGTTCCATCGACATTGAAGGCTGGCATGACCCGGTCTATCGCGACGCCTTGGAAATGACCGGGCAGGTCTATGCGCTGAACCATCTGAAGCATGCCCGGGGTGGCGATTTCGTCGTTGATCCGGTTTGAATATGGCTGGCGTGGAGGAAATCGCCGGTCATTTTAATGGATAACCACAAAGGAGGAGAACCATGGCTATCCGTAAATCCGTAATTTTGGGCGCGCTGGCGCTCGCAAGCGTTTCGCTCTTCGGCTTGTCTGCCAAGGCGGAAGACGTCAAACTGACGCTCTGGTCGCTGGACAAGGATACCCAACCAGCGCCGACCCTGGTCAAGGAATTCAACGACCAGCATAACGGCATCACCATCGAATATCGTCTAATTCAGTTTGACGACGTCGTCACCGAAGCGATGCGTGCTTATGCTACCGGCCAGGCCCCCGACATCATCGCGGTGGATAATCCCGAACATGCGTTGTTTTCTTCGCGCGGCGCTTTTCTCGATATCTCGGACATGATCAAGAATTCGAAGGTCATCAAGCCCGAGAACTATTTCCCCGGACCACTGAAATCCGTAGAGTGGGACGGTAAATATTTCGGCGTGCCGAAGGCGACGAACACGATCGCCCTCTACTACAACAAGGATATGTTCAAGGCGAAAGGGCTCGATCCGAACAAGCCGCCGCAGACCTGGGACGAACTCGTCGAGGATGCCCGCAAGCTGACCGATCCGGCAAAGAACGTGTATGGGCTCGCCTTTTCCGCCAAGGCCAACGAGGAGGGTACGTTCCAGTTCCTGCCTTGGGCACAGATGGGTGGCGGCGGCTACCAGCACATCAATGCCGATGGCGCCGTCAAGGCACTCGGTATCTGGAAGACGATCATCGACGAGAAGCTCGCTTCACCAGACACGTTGACCCGCGGCCAGTGGGATTCGACCGGTACCTTCAATTCCGGTAATGCCGCCATGGCTATTTCCGGCCCTTGGGAGCTGGACCGCATGGTGCAGGAAGCCAAGTTTGACTGGGGTGTCGCGCTGCTGCCGGTTCCGAAGGAAGGCGCTGAGCGCTCGTCGGCCATGGGCGACTTCAACTGGGCGATCTTTTCGACCACCAAACATCCGGCCGAAGCCTTCAAGGCGCTCGAATATTTCGCCTCTCAGGACGACAAAATGTTCAAGAACTTCGGCCAGCTTCCGGCCCGTTCCGACATTTCGATCCCCGCGACCGGCCAGCCGCTCAAAGATGCTGCATTGAAGGTTTTCCTTGAGCAGCTGAAATATGCCAAGCCGCGCGGCCCGCACCCGCAATGGCCGAAGATCTCGAAGGCGATCCAGGACGCAATTCAGGCCGCACTGACAGGCCAGATGAGCCCGAAGGATGCGCTTGATCAGGCTGCCGACAAGATCAAGGCAGTCCTCGGCTGATCCCGCATAACCGGATGGCCGACTGGCCATCCCATCTTTTCCTCCCGGCGAGGGCTGTCTCCGGCATAAGCCAGGCAGCCCCGTTCGGAGCATCGGAGGACCCATGAGAAGGATCCTTTCCAGCGTTAGGGATGGCCGCGGTTTCGATATCGTGCTTGTCGCCTTTCCGCTCGGCTTTCTGTTTCTGATGGCAGGCCTGCCGCTCATCTACAATGTGGTTATGAGCTTCCAGGAGGTTGACATGTTCAGCCTCGGCACCTTCTCGCGCCCCTGGGTGGGCTTCAAGAATTACACCGATCTTTTCGCGCAGCCGGAAACGCTGCCGATCCTTTACAATACCGCGATCTTCGTCGTCGGCTCGATCGCAGGGCAGTTCCTGATCGGCTTCGGCCTGGCTCTGTTTTTCTGGGTGAATTTTCCCGGCGCCTCCTGGCTGCGCGGCCTGTTCCTCGTCTCATGGGTCATGCCAGGCCTCGTCGTCGGCGCAATCTGGAACTGGATTCTCTCGGGCGATTTCGGTGTGCTGAATTTTATCCTGAAGGAAAGCGGCATCGTCTCCGGTAATATTTTCTGGCGCTCGGACCCGCATTATTCGCTTTACGCCGTCATCATCGCCAATATCTGGCTCGGCACGTCCTTCAACATGATTCTGCTTTCCGTCGGGCTTTCCGGCATTCCGGGCGATCTCTATGAAGCCGCCGAACTTGACGGCGCCACCGCTTGGCAGCGCTTCTGGACAATTACGCTGCCGATGATGCGTTCGACGATCGGCGCCATCATCGCGCTCGGCCTGATCTTCACGCTGCAGCAGTTCGACCTCTTTGCCGCCATCACCTCGGGCGGGCCGAACAATTCCTCCAATGTCACGCAGTACTGGGCCTGGGACTTGTCTTTCCGCCAATATGATTTTGCCAAAGGCGCAACCATTTCCGTCATCATGATCGTCTTCGTGATGTTTGCCTCTGTGGTCTATGTTCGCTCGACCCGCCATGAGGTGCGCGGATGAGCGAGACTGCACGCAATCGCCTGATGCTCGTAATCGCCATCATCATGGCGGCGATCTATCTCTTCCCGCTCTATTGGATGTACATCACGGCGCTGAAAAGCGGCTCGGAGATGTTCGCCACACCGCCGAGCTTCTGGCCGGCCGCGCCGCAATGGGGTACCTATGCCTATGTCTGGGAAAGCCGGAACATGGGGCTTTATCTCTGGAACTCGCTGTTGATTGCGATCGGCGCGGTCGTCATCATCACTGTGCTCGGTGTCGGCTGTGCCTATGTGCTGGCGCGCTACCGCAATATCTGGGTGGACATCGGCCTCTTCCTCATCCTCATGCTGCAGGTTCTGCCGGCATCGCTGATGATCACGCCGATCTTCGTCGGTTTTTCGCAGATTGGCATGCTGAATTATCCGCGGCTCGCCGTCGTCATCGCAATCGCTGCAAAGAGCATGCCTTTCTTCGTCGTGCTGGTGCGCGCCACCTTCATGGCGGTTCCGATGGAGCTCGAAGAGGCCGCGCTCGTCGACGGCAATTCGCGTATCGGGGCCTTCTTCAACATCGTGCTGCCGCTTGCCCGCAACGGCATTCTGGTCAGCGCGATTCTCATCTTCATGCAGGCTTTTGGCGAATTCGTCTATTCCAAGTCGATGATCCAGGCGGCCGAGCTTCAGCCGGCAAGTGTCGGGCTCAACTCCTTCATGGGCCCGAACACCAATGAGTGGAACAACATCATGGCTTACGCCACCATGTACGTGACGCCAATCCTTGCCATCTTCGTTCTCTTGCAGCGCCGCATCGTATCCGGCCTCACCTCGGGAGCCCTTAAATGACCCCTCAGATCGAGCTTGCCGGCGTCAACAAATATTACGGCGCCTTCCATGCCTTGAAGAATATCGATCTCTCCATCGCCAAAGGTACATTCGTAGCGCTTGTTGGCCCTTCCGGCTGCGGAAAGTCGACCCTGCTGCGCTCGCTGGCCGGCCTGGAAACCATTTCCGATGGTAGCCTCAAGATTGCTGGCGAGCTGATGAACGGGGTGCCGCCGCGCAAGCGTGACGTCGCCATGGTGTTCCAATCCTATGCGCTCTATCCGCATATGACCGTGGAGGAAAATCTGACCTACAGCCTGCGCATGCGGGGTATCGCAAAAGCCGCGGCGAAGAAGGCAGCCGAGGAGGTCGCGGCCACCACCGGCCTTTCGCATCTGCTGAAGCGCTATCCGCGTGAGCTCTCCGGCGGCCAGCGCCAGCGCGTCGCCATGAGCCGCGCCATCATCCGCCATCCGAAGGCATTTCTTTTCGACGAGCCTTTGTCGAACCTTGACGCGGCGTTGCGCGTCCATATGCGTAAGGAAATCCGCGCACTGCACGACCGTCTGCATGCCACTTCGGTTTACGTGACGCATGACCAGATCGAAGCGATGACCATGGCCGATCACGTCGTCGTCATGCGTGATGGCATCATCGAGCAGCAGGGCCGACCGCTCGATCTCTACGACAAGCCCGCAAACAAATTCGTCGCCGGTTTCATCGGCTCGCCCGCAATGAACTTCATTCCCGCAATTGCTGGCGAAGACGGGAAAAGCCTCACGCTCGATCTCGGCGCGGTCAGGCAGCAGGTTGCTATCGACCATCAGATCCAGCCCGGCCGCAAGGTCACCGCCGGTATCAGGCCGGAGCATATCGCTATCACCAGCCAGGGGCAGGGGAGTTTCGATGTGCCGGTTGCAGTGGTCGAATCCACGGGGTCCTCGACCTTCATCACTGCCGCTACAACGCCTGAACTCACGATCGTCGAAACGGGCAGGGGAACGGTTCAGCCAAGCCAGACGATAGGTGTGATCGTTGATCCGGCGCAGGTGCATCTCTTCGATGAGGCGAGCGGCGTGAGAATTTGAGACCCAGCCCCTGCCGGATCAGTTCCCGCGGCGATCAGCTGCGGGATGTTGCCGATCCTATCGAGCGAGCGAAGCCGGTGTGGCTTGCTTGGCTGCCATCTCTGTCTCACGCGGCTGTTGGCTGGAATTTGCCCACATGGCAACAGCAAGTCCTGCGACGACAAAATAGGGGAGTTTGCTTGAAAGCCTGAACTTGCCGGAAACGGCATTGCCGCGGGTGCACTCGAAGCCGGGCATTCCTGGGGTCATCAGTACCTGTCTCGCATGAATATCACGCTCCAGATATAGTATATGTGGTGATTCGAATGAACCCCAAGATAAGGGGATATCCAACAGGTTGTTAGCGGGAAGCATATCAATGCCCGCCTGGCTCGCCCGAGCCCTTTCCAAGGTCGATCCGTCGCAGGATGAAGGCGAGCGGCAGTACGCCAAGCGACAGCCACATCAGCGTGTGGAAAACATCGATATAGGCGAGATAGCTCGCCTGGATCTGCACTTGCTGCCCGATCCAGCCCATGGCCTGTGATTGCGCATCGACAGCTCCCACGCCGATGTCGGTAAAGTATCGCGTCGCGCCCTGGAGCGCATGATTGTAGGTGGGATCGGAGGGAATGATGTGTTCAACCAAGCGGCTCTGATGCCACTGCTCCCGATGGGCGAGCACGTTTGATGCAATCGAAACACCGATTGAGCCACCGGTATTGCGCGCCGCATTGATGAGGGCCGAAGCCTGGTCCGTCTGTTCGGGCTTCAGGCCATCGTAGGAGGCTGCGGTCATTGGAATGAAGATCAGCGGCAGGCCGAAGCCTAGATAGATGCGAGACCAGACGAAGAAACCGAAGTTCAGGTCGGCATTGAGGCGGGTCATGTCATACATGGCGGCTGCAATGATCGCCGTGCCGATGGCGATCAGGTATTTTGGCTGGATTTTGTTGGAGATCCGTCCTGCCACGAACATCATGAACATGGTGACGAGGCCGCCGGGTGAAAGCGCAAGGCCCGCCCAGGTCGCCGTATAGCCGAAATTCTGCTGCAGTACCAACGGAATGAACTGGGTCGTGGCAATCAGGATCGCGCCCGTCGCCAGCATGACGACGAAACAGGAACCGAATTGCCGGCTTGCCAGCAGGCGGACGTCGACGGCGGGATTGACGGCGTTCATCAGCCATGGAATCGCAAGAAGAAAAGCTGCAATGCAGATTGTCGTTGCGGCGATGATGAGGTTCGAGCCGAACCAGTCTTCCGTCTGGCCACGGTCGAGAACCAGTTCGAGCGCTCCGAGAAAAGTCGCGACCAGCAGGAAGCCGACTATGTCGAAACGTACGCCTTGCCGGCGCATCCGCGCCCGTTCCTGGCGCAATGAATCTGGCTCGTCGACCAACATGTAAACGAGGATGAAGGCGAAGAGGCCGACCGGCCCGTTAATCAGGAAACACCAGTGCCAAGAGAAATTGTCCGAGAGGTAGCCGCCGAGCGTCGGCCCGATGACGGGCGCCACGACCACGGCGATGCCGAACAGCGCAAAAGCCTGGCTTCGCTTCGAAGGCGGAAAAGAATCGGCGAGGATCGACTGCGAAACTGGCACCATGCCGCCGCCTGCAAATCCCTGGATCATGCGGAAAATCAAAAGGGACCCCAGATTCCAGGCGAGGCCGCAGCAGATAGAGGCGATGGTGAACGTCGCAAGGCACAAAAGATAGAAGCGCCGCCTCCCGTAACGCTTGGCAATAAAGCTGCTGGCAACAAGGATGATGGCGTTGGACACGAGATAGGTCGTGACGACCCATGACGCCTCGTCGGCGCTTACGGCAAGCCCGCCGGAGATATAGCGCAGCGCGACATTGGCAATTGTCGTATCCAGAACCTCCATAAAGGTCGCAAGCGAAACGACGAGTGCGATCAGCCAGGGATTGACAGCCTTGGCACCCGACGCCGACATGCCATCTGCTGTTGTTGCATCACTCATGTCAGTTCCTTGGGCGCACGGTTACCTTCGGCACCACGGACATACCGGGGCCGATCGCCACATCCTTCGGCCAGCTGTCCACGACGATCTTGACGGGAACACGCTGGGTCACCTTCACATAGTTGCCGGTCGCGTTTTCCGCCGGAAGCAGCGAGAATGCTGTGCCCGAACCAGGCTGGACAGAATCCACGCGGCCGCCAAGAACGTGATCCGGATAGGCATCGATCGTCACCTCGACGGGCTGGCCCGGCCGCATATCCGTCAATTGCGTTTCTTTGAAATTGGCTGTCACCCAGATTTCATCGGGCACGAA
Organism: Rhizobium sp. BK650; assembly: GCF_014195325.1. Taxonomy (GTDB): domain Bacteria; phylum Pseudomonadota; class Alphaproteobacteria; order Rhizobiales; family Rhizobiaceae; genus Rhizobium. Next base: position 47,935 of record NZ_JACIBK010000010.1, read on the forward strand.
CATCGAGACTGCCTGGCCTGCCTGGACATATTGCCCTTTCGAGCCGCTGAGTTTGACGACGCGGCCGGGCTGCGCCGCCGTGATCGTCGTATAGCTCAGGTTCTGTTCTGCAGCTTCGACCTGCGCTTCCGCCTGATGCAGACTGGCAACGGCGCTTGCGCGTTGCGCTTCGGCGGCCGTCTTGTTCTTAATGGCAGATGTAACGCTTGCCCGTGCCTGCGCGGTACTTGCCTGGTTTTGCCTAAAGGTAGACGCCGCCTGTTGTGCGGCCTGTTGTGAGCCGGCGCCGCTTTTCACCAGTTGCTGCTGCCGGTCGTTTTCATCTTGTGCATACTGGAGCGCGGCTTCTGCCGCAGTCAGCTGCGCTTTGGCCTCGTCGATCGCTGCCGCGGCGGCGGCAATCTGCGCTTCGGCGCTGGAAATCGCTGCCTTTGCGACATCGACCTGGCTGCGTGCCTGGTCCAACGCGATCTGGTAGTCGCGGGGATCGATTTTGGCGATGACGGCGCCAGCGTCGAGATGCTGATTGTCTGAGACGGGAATATCCGAGACATAACCAGACACCTTGGCCGCGACGGAGAAGCTGCGGGCATCGATAAAGGCGTCGTCCGTCGCCTCGTAGGGATGGAAATAGACGAGCCAGATGAAATAGCCGGCGACGGAAAGAGCAACCAGCGCAAGAATGATCAGAAGCGTTGCGAGCGGGTGACGCCTGATGATGGAGGGCCGCTTTTCCGCTTCCTTGTCCTTTTCGATCGCCTTGGTTGGTGCTTCGTTTTTTACCTCATCGACAGGCTGATCTCGCCCGGCGGTGGCGCGCTGGTTCTGGGGCACGGCAACGTCTTTCATTTTGAAAACTCGGAACCAACGCCGGATCATCGGGTTCGGTTCCGGCCAAAATGCCGCAACGTCTCTTTGGGACCGCAGCTGCGGGAACAATTCCAGGTGGTGAAGGTTAAGCGGACGCTGAGCGAGCTCACGGATCAAAATCATGACCTATTCGAATACGCGCTCTTATTTGCCGATTGCGGCGCCACCCTTGCGATCTGTTCCCCTTCACTTTTCGGCAGCCTGCTTTATCGGCGCGCTGCTGACAGATATCACCTATTGGAAGACGGCAGAGATGATGTGGACGAATTTCTCTGCCTGGCTGCTGACATCAGGATTGGTACTCGGTGGACTGGCTGCCATCGCTGCACTCGTCGACCTCTTCGTCGGACGGCTGCCGTTGCGTGGCGCGACGAACTGGCTCTATGTCGTCGGCAACATCGCAGCCTTCGTGGTATCGCTCTTCAACGCCTTCATTCATAGCCGCGATGCCTGGTCATCCGTCGTCCCGACAGGGCTGATATTGTCGATGGTTGCGACCGTGCTGATCGTCATCAATGCCTGCCTCGGCTGGACCATCCTGCGCCAGCGTATCGGAGGGCTCGAATGATGATCCGCTCACTTGCCTTTTCACACGCGGGCGGTCTGGCCGTGATCCTCATATGCGGCAGCGGTGCACTTCTTGCTGCCTGCAGCGAGAATGAACCGGATCCCGCAGGCGAAATCGGCCCGAATCCCAAGCTGCCGGAACAATCGCAATATCTCATCCCGCCGATGCACACTGCCTCGATCATTGGATGGAAGGAGGGCGAGACGCCTAAGGTCGCTGATGGATTGCAGATCAAGGCGCTGGCGACGGGACTGAAACATCCACGCTCTGTCTATGTGCTGCCGAACGGCGATATCCTGGCGGTCGAATCCATCGCCCCACCGGCCGCATCGATCAAGCGTCCCAAGGATCTCATCATGGGCTGGATCGAATCTATGGCGACCTCGTCCGGCTCCAGCAAGGAGGGCAGCAATCGCATTACCCTGATGCGAGATGCCGATGGCGATGGCGTTGCCGAAGTCAAGGAAGTCTTCCTCGACCATCTCAATTCGCCTTTCGGCGTCGCGCTCATCGGCAGCGATCTCTATGTCGCCGATACCGATGCCATCAGGCACTATCCCTATCGGCCCGGTGAGACGAGGATTACCGAACCCGGCACCGTGCTGACCGAGCTCCCGGGCGGGCCGATCGACCATCACTGGACAAAGAGCCTTGTCGCCAGTGAAGACGGCAACAAGCTTTATGTCGGCGTCGGTTCGAACAGCAACATCACGGAAAACGGCATCGAGGCAGAAAAGAACCGGGCCGCTATCCTGGAAGTCGACCGGCAGACCGGCAGCTTCAGGATCTTTGCCGACGGCCTGCGCAACCCCAATGGCCTCAGCTGGGAGCCGCAGACCCATGCGCTCTGGACGGTCGTCAACGAAAGGGATGAGCTCGGTCCCAACCTCGTTCCTGATTACATGACCTCAGTCAAGAATGGCGGATTTTATGGTTGGCCATATAGCTATTTCGGTCAGAATATCGATCCGCGCGTCATGCCGCAAAGGCCGGATCTCGTGGCGAAGGCGATCGTACCCGACTACTCGCTGAGCTCGCACGTGGCGCCACTCGGGATGGCTTTCTACACCGCCGACAATCTGCCGGCGCAATATAAGGGCGGTGCGTTCGTCGGCGAGCACGGCAGCTGGAACCGTCATGCATTCAATGGCTACAAGGTCATCTTCGTACCCTTCGAGAACGGCCAGCCAAAAGGCAAGCCACAGGATGTTGTCACAGGCTTCCTCCAGGGTGAAGATCAAACGCACGGCCGACCGGTCGGGCTCGCCGTCGACAAATCCGGAGGACTGCTGATTGCCGATGATGTCGGCAACACGGTCTGGCGCGTGACCGCGGCAAGATGACTATTCTTATCGAAGCGCTAAATGGATGATCTTGGCGGGAGCGGGCGTGACGAGAAGTCGTCACCGGCGGTAGAATCTGAAGCCAACGCATTGGCAATGTGATCTGGTTTAGCTGCCGCCGAACTCCTACCTTTATCGCCGACCATCAACAGTGTTGTTGCGATTGAAAACCGCAGGGGCAACTGCCAATCCGCCGGCATCAGGAGGCCTTATGAGAGGTTTGATTTTAGCCGCAGCCGTCATGCTTCCCACGGCTGCTTTTGCCGTCGAGGCCGTGGAGGTCAATGTCCGTGAGCATTCCTGCCGCGAGCTTGCGCAGATCATCCAGCAGAAAAAGGCGGTCTTTATTCGTACGGGCATTGGCGGGCGGAGCTTTCGATATCCGCCAGCGCGATGCTCTTTAGGCGACAAGTATGATGTAGCCAGAATACGCGCCGCCAACGGGGAAATCTGCGTGCTCGACTACGAGTGCGTTTACGACCCGCAATCCTTCTACAACAGGATACCCAAATGATATGGCGCTATCGCTCAGCTGCTGTCGCGCAAGCGACTTGAAGCTCCATCTGTACTGCATCCATGAACAGGACTGCCTGCCGCGAGATTTCCGCCTCGGCACAGCCCTGTTCTCTGAGTTTGGCCGCAAAACCTGCCATCTCCGTCCGCCAGAAGCGATTTGCCGCCTCCCCGTGCAGGTTCTGTAGGGCCTCGCTGCAGCGCCTTATGTCGGCTGTGCGTCGGTCGGCAGGAAAATGCAGAAGCGCCATGTTGTCTCCGTCATTGCTCGGCGAATCGCCAGTGTCCGGCAGATTGGCTGTAAGTTCTTCACAAGTGGTGAAGCCCTCGGAGGAATGAGATATCTGACGCGCCGTTGTGAGTTCGAGGATGCTCAGCATCACCGAAAATTGACAGGGTGTTGTCCGGCAACGGTCGTCTCTGCCCCAGGCTGTGCTAGAGTTCTCGCGATAACGCAGTGATGGGAAGTTGATGATGCTGACAACACTTGCGATGCTCGCGAGCCTGTCGGGCGCTGCCGCCACGATCGCGCAATCAAGCCAAAATGAAGTCGATGTCGAGTTGGTGCTGGCGGTCGATACATCCCGCTCCATGGATTACGAGGAAGTTCGCATACAGCGCGAAGGCTATGTCGAGGCGCTGCGGCACAAGGAATTCCTCGACGCAGTGAAAGGAGGACTGACTGGACGGATCGCCATCAGCTATTTCGAATGGGCCGGCTATGTCGTGCCGGGTTCCGTTCTTGACTGGCAGGTGATCGAAAGGGAAAGCGATGCGCTGAGTTTTGCAGACAAACTCGAAGCGAGGCCGATCGCCACACAGCGCCGCACATCGATATCTGCAGCGATCGTTCAGGGCATGTCCATGCTCGCCGCAAGCCCCTATAAGAGCAATCGCCAAGTGATCGACGTTTCCGGCGACGGTCCCAACAATTCAGGCGATCCCGTCACGCCCGTCCGCAATGGGGCGCTCGAAACGGGGGCCGTGATCAATGGCCTTGCCATCATGCTCAGGCCTTCCGATGTGCCAGACGGGCTCGAGAAATATTATGCCGATTGTGTCATCGGCGGCCCGGGCTCTTTCGTTCTGCCGGTTTACAAGGTCGAGGACTTCGCCGTCGCGGTTCGCCGGAAGCTGGTTTGGGAAATCAGTGGCCTCGAGCCGTCACTAGATATCCGCGAAATTGCATCCAATCAGCCGACGACGGACTGCCTTGTCGGCGAAAAGCTCTGGCAAAATCTTTTCGATCGCTGACCCTAGCTCGCCTCGAAAGTTGCGGCACGGGTCCCGCCTGCTCCAGGCGCGGCAGAACCTTTCTCGCGGAGGGTGATCCACGTGCAATTTGCAATAGCGGGAAGGGCTACAGCAAGGCTGCCTCTACCAAAGTGCGACTGGCGCAGATGCAAGAAACTGATCGACGGCCAAAGCAAGCGCGGGGGCAAGTGCCACGATCTCCTCATGGGCGGCAAAAACGATCAGCGCCAGTAACGAGATTATCGACCCCGCTTCGATGGCCCACATGGGATCGCTGACGGGCGCCAGAGCCGCCTCGGGGAGAACGATAGGTGGCCGTGCGGCGGTCGGGCTATTGTCGTTTGCAGGATGAAAGAGGCGGACAGGGCGAGGATTGGCGATACGCGATTTAGCGCATATTCCAGGATAGGTTTCGCAGACTGAGCTGGACATCGGATTATTCCCGCCGGCGTTGGAAGATTAAGCTAAGTTGGGGTTAGGCTGATCTTCCCTCAACTATACTCACGAATAGGGATCGCCATCCAAATGGCCACCATAGGCTTCCGTCATGCGCTTTGTGCATAGGTGAACTGTAGTCTCAACGCTACTCGTTCGAGTGGCCCCATACTATATGTTGCTCATCAAAGCGAACGAGGCGCCGCTACCTGGCAGCTGTCGCTAGACCCACGGAAAGGGGACTAAAATGAGCATTGCACGCACTTTCAACAACTGGCGCAAGTACCGTCAAACCGTTGCAGAGCTTGGCCGCATGTCGAGCCGGGAACTGAACGACCTCGGTATCGCGCGTGGTGATATCCGCGAAGTCGCACGCGCCGCTATCGGCCGCTAAGACTACCGCTGGATGGATTCAAAAAAACGCGTTCGCCTTGTCCAAGGCGACGCGTTTTTCTTTGTGGAGCCATTCCTCTGGCGCATAATGCATGGCAGCCTTGCAAATATATGCCTAGAAGAACGGCAAGGCTCAGCGTATATCTTCTCTCAACGAAGCGATGAAACTCCTCCCTCGTCGCTTTGTCCGAGACGCGGCTTACCTCCTCCCGAGCCAGCGTCTACGTGGCGGCATCCTCCCGCCGCCACGCGTCATAAAGGGCGCCTGCCGGATATCCTCCCTCGGCAGGCGCCTTCTTTTTTGTCAAAGGATTTTGATCCTTATCGCTGAGGCCAGAATGTCCTCTTACCAGACGGTGGGGCAGTCTGAGCCTTGACCTTTCCGACTGTCAGCGGTTTCTGAACACCGTGCAAGCGACACCGGCAGTTCGTATCGCACTACAAAGCTTGGTCGCCTCTGCACGTGTCTCCCTGCCGATTCTTGCGGCATAGCGCGGCCGGTATCCGAAATTTCCCCCTCTCTGGCGCACGATCACTGCGCGCTCCGCATTCAGCGGTTCGGGAAGTCTTGCCACCGATATCGTGAAGAGCCGATCTGCCACGGACGGATTGTAATGAGCGGCAAGTTGTACACCCCATGGCGCCCAGTCAGCCGATCCAGTGAGGACAGGTTCGTTCATCTGCCGTGTCTCGGCAAGCGCCACGCATGCCTCCCGGAACGGCATGCCGTCCCGCAGGTCCGGAGCCGCACTCTCTGGAGGACTATCCCGCCAGGTTTCGACAGTCTGGCCGGTAACTGTGAAAACATAGTCGCGGGTCTCGACCGGCAGACGGCCGGAAGAGAGGAACCGTCTGAGGCCGGATTCACCGGCATTATAAGCGGCGGCAGCAAGACCGAGATTGCCGAATCGAAGCCTGAGTTCGTCGAGGTAGCTGGACGAGGCTTTCAGCGCCTGGACGACGTCGAAGCTGTTTTCAAGCGCTCGCAGCCGGGCAGTTCCCGGCATGAACTGCGCAATGCCCTCCGCGCCCTTGGGGCTGACTGCCTCGGGACGGAACAGGCTTTCGCGCCAGATCAGACGGGCGAAGAAGGCCGAGGGAATGTTATGCGCGCCAGCAAGGTGATCCAAGGCCGCGCAGAGGTCCCGATTGAAATAATCCTTGCGGATACAGAGCGTTTGCCCGTCGCCATCGTCACCCTGATAAAGACAGGCCGCTTCGGGAGCCGACGCTGCGGCAGCGTCGGCCGCGGGCGCCGTTACAGCCCATGCAGCAGAAACCAGCACCGCCTTCAACCCAAGCCGCATCTCGCCATCGCCAAATCCGCCCGGCGACATCGTGGCGGTTTTCAATCGAGACGGCAAGCTCCTTTGCCGACCGGTTTACCCGCGATCGATAGAATTAATGCACAACCGTCAGGATCGCGATGCCCGCTTCGGCAGCGGCACGGCGAATGGCGTCCTGCAACTCGCTGACGTCGATCTGTCCGGTGATCGCGTCGACACAAGCCTTGACAGCCACGACATATTCCTCGCCATCCTCAGACGGCCAGTCCGTGATCAAGACCTCAGCGATGTCTCTCAGTGTCCTGACGACTCTGTATTTTTCCCGGCCACCCAGCATCAGTACAAGAGGTGGGATGCGTTCAAATGTGTTCCATTCCATTACGCTCGGACTCCCCAACGCAAGCATATTGGTAACATTGCAAGAACCATACCGATTGCGTGTGAACATCATGCATCCGACAACTTGAGCGTTGGGTCGATCGGACAATGTCTAAAATGGATTTTACGACTCAAGTTTTTGTTGCGTCTTGCTCCAGGCTTGGCTAAAGAAGGCTCGTCATTGGCCGGTGCGATCCGGCCACGTAAGCGTTAACGTCACTCAACGCGTATGACCGAGCGGCTTTTGCGGCTTCGATCTGCGCGACTCTGTCCTGCGGATCGATCCCCGAAGCCCCGGAAGGACATGATGGACGACAAGCACTCCATAGATCACCATTTGACGGCACCCACCATCGAGCGGATCCGCCATGAATTGCGCCGCCGTTCTCTGACCGTTGAAAGCATCAGCGATATCACTCCAGGCATGCGACGGATTGTGCTGAGGGGCGAAGATCTCGCCGACTTCATCAGCTTGCCTCCCGACGACCATATCAAGATCATTGTGTCCGGCATCGATGGTGCCGAAGAGCGTCGCGACTACACCCCGAGCCGCTATGACAATGCGGCCCGCAGGCTGACCATCGATTTTGCCCTGCATGAGGCGGGACCGGCGACGCTGTGGGCGATCGCTGCCCAGCCTGGTGCGCCACTCGAAATCGGCGGCCCGCGCGGTTCAGCCGTGGTCTCCGGAGTGAAGAGATGGCTGCTGATCGGCGATGAAACCGCGCTGCCCGCGATTGGCCGTCGCATTGAAGAAAGCGGTGCCGACACCGACATCACCACAATCGCGGCAGTTGCAGACAAAAACGAAGAGCAATTCTTCGAGACGATCGCGGCGCTGCGCACGCACTGGGTTCATCGCCCTCTACCCGAAGCGACGAATGCCGAACCGTTGATTGCTGCCCTGACGGGGATCGACATCGTTCCGCAGACATTCGTGTGGATTGCCGCGGAGGCGTCAGTGGTGCGGGCAATCCGCGCCTATCTCGTCGAAGACCGCGGCTATCCGCTCAGCTGGATCAAGGCATCGGGCTATTGGGTCAAAGGCAAGCCCGATGCGACTGAAAAGTTCGAATAGCGAAGGCGCATACGCGGCGTTCAACACGCTACTCCTTGCTGCTGCCGCTACCGTATCTGTTTCAAGCTTTAGGGCGGAACATCGGGCGAATGCCGGTGTTTTCTCTGCAGAAGGAGATCTGCCATGGGTACGAACGATACTAATGCAAAACCAGAGCAACGCCGCCCGAAAGACGTCAAGCCGACGGCTGAGGCCGCGGAGCGCAAAGACGGGGAGTCTCTCGCTCCGCCGACCGTCCAGCCATCAGGCGCCCGGGATCAAAGCGAACGGCCGATCGTCGATCCGGTCACTGGCGTTCCACTCTGATGAACGTGGACCGGCGGTAGGATCATGGGAGGTAAGAGCATGGCTAGAGACAGAGAAGAAGCAATTCGTCAGCGCGCCTATGAAATCTGGGAACAGGAAGGTCGCCCGCAAGGAGCAGCACTCAGGCACTGGCTGCAGGCGTCCGACGAACTCAGCGAGGAAGAAGAGCACGAGACGATGCAGGAGCTGATCGACGAGGATGATCGCGACGATGCCGCTCTGCTGCAAGGCGCCGGTGAAAGCGGCGATATTCATCCACGTCACCGGAGCTTTTCGGGAGCAAACCCGCGCCTACCCAGTCGCGCATAGGTAGATTATTTCTCCGACCGGTCAAGCAGAATACGTGCCTCATCGAAACGGCGCTTTCGGTCACCATCGTCTTCATTCGGCGAATAGCAGGTGTTTGACACACAGAAGCGGGCGAGGTGATGCGGTTTGTCGACTTTGTCGAATTCGCATTCGAAGGTGTCCGTCATGTCACCTTCCGCAGTCCCTGCCCGTGTCGAATATGTCATCCGAACGCCTGGGGGCTTGAGCTCCGGAAAAGACTGCACGGTGCCGATCGCAAGCTGATCGCTCATGAAGAAGCCCTTGGCGACTGACTTACATGTCGCTTCGAGATCGGGCGATTGTGCGAAAGCTGCAACCGGGAACCAGATAATGCCGAATAATACTAAATATTTACGCAAGGGCGTCTCCTTCTGATGCCGTTCAGAATGAGGTAGAGCCGATCCGGCAAAAACAAGTGGGACTCAGGCGGCGCCGGAAAAATCTTCCGACAGCAGGCCCAGCAATTCGTTGCGATCCCGCACGCCGAATTCGAACCAGTCGACCAGCGCTTTGGCCCTTGCCAGTCCCAAATCGCTGTCACGGCGGCAATGGGCGGTCAGACACCATTCCCGGTGGATGCCATCGAGAAAGTTCATCGCTTCCGACGTCAGTGCTTCCTTCGGCCAAACCGTTCGCGTCATCATGCGCCCCCTGTGCGGCCCCACAGTAGATGACCTATGGTTGATCGCAATGGCGAGAATGCAACAGTGAGGGATTAGTTGTCGTTGGCCGCCGTATCGTCACGCAGCAAAAAAGCGGCAGATAGATCCATCTGCCGCCCATATTGTCGTTTGCGATGAGGCGATCAGCCTTCCAACCATTTCACCTGTTCAGGCGTCAGCTTGATATCTAGCGCCGAAAGGCTGTCTTCCAGTTCGGCGATCGTGCGCGGGCCGATCAGCGGGATGACAGGGAAGGGTTGGGCGATGACATAGGCAAGCGCTACATGGATCGGATGCCGGCCGAGTTGCTTTGCAAGCTCGATCGCCCGGTCACGCCGCTCGAAGTTGCGATCCGAATACCAGCAGCGCACGATTTCCTCGTCGTCACGTTTGTCACGGCCGGCCCGGTCTGTGAAGAAGCCGCGGCCCTGGCTCGACCAGGCGAAGTTCGGGATCTGCTTCTCGTTCAGCCATTTCTTCCACTCATCGTCCGAGGCGGCAACGCAGCCGGCCCAGATCGGATCGAGCATTTCGGCAAGCGAGAAGTTGTTGGAAAGCGCAGCAGGCGCTGCCTTGTCGTTATTCTTGGCATAGGCAATCGCCTCGTCGAAGCGCTGGCGCGACCAGTTGGAGCCGCCGAAGATGCCGCGGATACGGCCGCGTTTGACTTCCGCATCCATAGCATCCACGAATTCGCCGACCGGTATGTCGGTATTGTCGCGATGCATGAAGTAGATATCGATATAATCGGTCTTCAGGCGGTTGAGAGACTGGTCGAGCTGTTTGCTGATGACATCGGGATAGCAGAGCGGCGAGTGGGCACCTTTGCCGATCAGCACGATCTCCTCGCGTGGTACCTGACGGCTCGTATGCCAATCGCCGAAGATGCTCTCCGTCTTGCCGCCGCCATAGACGAAGGCCGTGTCGAAGACATTGCCGCCCGCTTCATAGAAGGTGTCGAGCGTGAGTGAGGCGGCCGCGAAATTCGGAAAGAACTCGAAACCGAGGGTGACGACTGAGGCCGGCTTGGAAATGCCGGGGACCTGGCACTGCGGAATCGAATTGCCCCGACGGACAGTCCCGCCGGCAATGTTCAGGGTACGCTTGCCGGCTCTCTCGACGCCATACTCGAGGCCAACCGACGCGCGCCATTGGTCGAGCACTTTGAGGTTGTTGATCGAGTCCGCCCAGCTCATGCCGGGCCAGCGGAATTCGGTTTCGCCGGTCCGGATCGCGTCACCGGCCGCATCCGCTTCGAATGAATAGAGCCAGCGGTCTTCCTTGACATCGACGGTCTGTTGCTCGCCGTTCTTGAAGATCTCGATCTTGCCAATGCCACCCTTGTGACCGGAGGCAAACCAGAAATCCTTGACCTCGATACGGCCCTGCGAGCCGATGATGCGCAGCACATTGTCCTGCTGCGCCATGATCGAGCACGAGACCTCGGCGATGATTTCGTTCGGGAATTTGAGCACGGCCGATGCCCACTCGTCGACGCCGGATTGGCCGAGATGCGCGACACCCGAAACCTTTTCGGGATCAAGGAACGGTTTTCCGGCCGCAGCACCGGCGATCAACCGGGCCATGGAGACGGGGTAACCGCCGACATCGAGAATGCCGCCGCCCGCCGTTTCATTGGCAAACAGACGATGTTCCGGCTTGTATGTGCCCATGCTGAAGCCGAACGAGGAGCGGATGATGCGGACCTCGCCGATCGTGCCGCTCTTGATGAGCTCGACCAGCTTTGCGGTCTGCGGATGCACCCGGTACATGAAAGCTTCGCCGGCAAAGACGCCGGCCTTCTTCGCCTCGTAATAAATCGCTTCGGCATCATAGGCGGAGAGCGCGATCGGCTTTTCGACCAGCACATGCTTGCCGGCGCGAATCGCCTTGATGGCCCATTCGGCGTGGCCGGTATGGGGTGTCGCGATATAGATCGCCTCGACTTCCTGGTCCGTCAGCAGCGCGTCGTAGCCGTTGACGATACGGGCGCCAGGAAAGCCCTCGGCCAGACCTGGCTTGTCAGGATTACGCGTGGCGATCGCCACGAGCTTGCCGGTGCGCGAATGCGCGACGCCGTCGGCAAAGGTGCGGGCGATGGTGCCGGGGCCGATGATGCCCCAGCGGATCCGATTATCTGAAGTCATAATTATCCTCTTTCGTCTTTCAGTCCTGGGATCACACTAGCGGAGCCGCTTGCCGGCGGCGTCGAACAGGAAAATGCGGGCGGAGGGCAGGGAGACTGTCAGCGTCTCGGCCTTGCCAAGACTGCGCGATTCTGGTCGTTCGATGATGAGCTGCTCGCCGCCAAGATTGGTGTAGATGTAACTGGTATTGCCAAGGTGCTCGGCAACATCGACGGCAACCGTCAGATCAGCCTCGCCCTGACCCGCTTCGCCGAAATGCTCGGGCCGGATACCGAGCGTGACGAGCGCGCCAGATGTTATCGACCGGTCGGAAAGCGGCACCTCCAGCCGAACAGATTTGTCGGCGGCAAGCACGACCGTCACCTTGCCTGACTGCACACTCGACACTTCAGCTCGAAGGAAATTCATCTTCGGCGAACCGACAAAACCGGCGACGAATTGGTTGGCGGGATCGTCGTAAAGATCGAGCGGCGCGCCGATCTGCTCGATATTGCCGGCCCGCAGAACGACGATCTTGTCGGCGAGCGTCATTGCCTCAGTCTGGTCATGGGTCACATAGATCATCGTCGTGCCGAGCTGCTTGTGCAGCCTGGAAATCTCGACACGCATCTGCACGCGCAATTCGGCGTCGAGGTTCGAGAGTGGCTCGTCGAAGAGGAAAACCTGCGGTTCGCGTACGATGGCTCGACCGATCGCCACGCGCTGGCGCTGGCCGCCAGACAGCTGTTTCGGCCGCCGTTTCATCAATTCGTTGATCTGCAGGATCTCGGCGACATGGCGCACGCGCCGTTCGGTATCGGCCTTCGGATTGCCATTCATCCGCAGGCCGAAACTCAGGTTCTCCTCGACGGTCAAATGCGGATAGAGCGCGTAGGACTGGAAGACCATGGCGATGCCGCGATCGGCCGGCTCGACGTCGTTGACGGTGCGACCGGCGATCTTCAATTCGCCGCCAGTGATATCTTCAAGGCCGGCAATCATGCGCAGCAGTGTAGACTTGCCGCAGCCGGAAGGGCCGACGAAGACGACAAACTCGCCGTCCTTCACGTCCAGATTAGCGCCGCGGATGATTTCGAGTGCGCCATAGCGCTTGACGATATTGTTGAGTGAAAGCTCTGCCATGGGCTCCCCGAACTATTTGATTGCGCCGGCCGCAATGCCGGCGATGAAGTGACGCTGCAGGAACACGAAAACCACGAGGATCGGCGCTGTCAAAAGCACCGCACCCGCCATGATGCCGCCCCAGGATACCTTGGTGAGGCCGATCAGGACGCCAAGTGCCACCGGGGCCGTCATCATGCCCGGTTTCGAATTGATGAGCAGCGGCCAGAGATAGTTGTTCCAGGAGGCAAGGAAGAGGATGATCGCCAGTGCGGCCATGGTCGGCCGGGCGAGCGGCAGGGCAATGCGCAGGAATATCTGCCATTCCTTGACGCCCTCGACGCGGGCTGCGTCAAACAGTTCGTTCGGCATCATGGAAAAGGATTGCCGCATGAACAACACGCCGAGCGAGTTGAAAAGCGGCGGTACGATGAGTGCAACCCAGGTATTAGCGAGCTTGAAGTCGCGCGCCACCATGATGAATTGCGGAATGACCACGACGAAATAAGGAAGCGTGATCGTGCCGAGGATGATGGCGATGACCAGAGAGCGGCCGACGAAGCGGTAGCGCGCGAGTGCCCAACCGGCCATCGAGGTCAACATCACAGACAGGATAGTGTAGACGGTGGCGACGACGATCGAAATCAGCATGGCCCCCACGAAATTCGTGTCGGCCTGCAGGTTCTGGAAGTTCGCGACGAAGTTGGTCGAGGGCCAGAGCACGATCTGCGGGCTGAAGATGCCGTAATCGGGCATGGTCGAAAAAACGAACATCATCCAGAGTGGGAAGAGCCAGATGATCGCAAGTGGCAGCAGGAACGCGTGAAGGGCGATCTTGCGCAGGAGAAGGGATTGCGTCTTCGATCTCATGTCGGCTCCCTCCCGACCCAGAGATTGAGAAGCGAGATCGCGACAGCAAGTGCTGCCATCGTATAGGCAATCGCCGAGGCATAGCCGAAATTCAGTGATGTGAAGCCCTGGCGATAGAGAAGCAGGCCAAGCGTTTCCGTCCCACCGCCCGGCCCACCGCGGTTGGTGATCAGGAAGGGTTCGGCGAAGAGCTGCATTGTACCGATGACCGACAGGACCACGCAGAAAAGGATGATTGGTTTCAGGAGCGGCAGGGTGATGTGGATGAACTGCTGCCACTTGCTGACGCGGTCGAGTGTTGCCGCCTCATAGACATCCTCGGGGATGGATTGCAGCCCGGCCAGGATGATGATCGCATTATATCCTGCCCACCGCCAGGTGACTGCGATGATGATGACGACCATGGCGGCGTTGGCATTGTCGAACCAGGAGACGGGCGCAAGACCGGCTGCGCCGATCAGCTTGTTGATGATGCCGAAATCGAGATTGAACATCAGGCGGAAGACCGCCGCATAGGCGACTTCGCCGACGACGATAGGCGCAAAGAAAGCGAAGCGGAACAGGGCACGCGCTTTCAGGAGTGGTGAATTCAGCAGCACCGCCATGACAGTCGCAAGCGCGATCATGACGGGTACCTGGATGATCAGGATGAGAAGCGTATTATAGACGGCGTTGTAAAAGGCCGGGTCGGCAAAAAGGCGCCCCCAATTGGCCTGAAGGCTGAACTTCCACGGATTGACGCGCGTGTTCTGGAACGAGATCAGAAATGAATTGATGATCGGCCAGACCCAGAAGGCGGCAAAGACCAGAAGATAGGGCGCAAGGAACGCATAGGCGCTCCGGTTTCTGATCGGCATGGTACCTCCTTACCGAAACGAATGTGCCTGCCGCCTCCCGCGGCATGCGAGGCCGGGCGCTCTAGCGCCCGGCTTGTCATTCATTGTGCGATCGGAAGACCTGTCGCGGATGCGATCTGCTTGGCGGCATCATCGAGAGCCGCCTTCGCATCGGGATAGCCGCCGGCGAAATATTTCGTCTGCGTCGTCTTGTAGATGGCATCCGCATCCGTCTGGAAGGCCGTGCCGCGGCTCGGTACGATCTTCGGCAGGGTCGCGAGGATGTCGGCCCAGATTTTCTGGCCGCCCCAATAAGGCTGCGGCTCGTTGACGAAGGGATCCTGCACCGCCGACAGTAGCGACGGCACGAGGCCGAACGACTTCAGCATGGTGACCTGGCCCTCATTGGTGGTCAGCGCATAGGTCAGATATTTGAAGGCCGCTTCCTTGTTCTGGGAATTGGCATTGATGGCAAGCGACGAGCCCCCGAGATTGGCCGCATGCGGGCTGTCTGCGCTCATGCCTGGCATGGCGTAGACGCCCCACTTGCCGGAGAGATCGGGAGAGCCGGAACGGATCGTGCCTTCGTACCAGCCGCCGAAGAGCTGGCTTGCCACTTTGCCGGCGGTGTTGGAGGAGATCTTTTCGTCCCAGTTCGCAGCCGTCAGCGTGCCGGCATCCTTCATCGCTTTCACTTTTTCGAGCGTCTGGACGCAGGCCGACTGGTTGATGGTGATCGACTGGCCATCGGTCGAGAAATAGCCGCAGCCCTGTTCATTGGCGAGCATGCGGAACCATTCGCTGTCGCCATTGAAATCGGCCTGGCCCATCACGACACCTGGATTGGCGGCAGAGATCTTCTTGCCGGCAGCAATGAAATCATCCCAGGTTGCGATCGACTTCGGATCAACGCCGGCCTTCTCGTAGTAGTCGCGGCGATAGAAGACGGCGACCGGGCCGGAATCCCACGGCATGGCGTAGGCGACATCGCCGACCTCGAGTTCGGTGCGTTTGAAATCGGGGAATTTCGCCTGCATATCGGCGTTGTAGCCGAGATCCTTCAGGTTGGCGAAGCAATCCGGGAAGCGGCTCCAGAAGATCTCCGCCTCGAAATTCTCGACGGTGACTATATCGGGAAGTCCGTCGCCACCGGCGGCGCAGGCGGCAAGCGTCTTGTCAAAGACCTGCTGGTTGCCGAGATCCTGGACATCCACCTTGATGTCCGGAAACTGCCTGTTGAAGCCTTCGATCGTCGATTTGAGAGCCGAAGCAGCGACGTTCCAGCTCCAGATGGTAAGCGTTGCGGACTGCGCATAGGCAGATCCGGATGCAAGCAGCATGAGCGCTGCCGTTGCAGTGATGAGTTTAGAGCGCATGAAAATCCTCCCTTTTCAATTGCCGTCACTGAGTGAACGGGGCTAATCTAGCGTCGCGGGAACGGCTGTCTCATAAAAAGGGAATATGGAATTGGCGGAAAGTAAGGTCGTCGGCAAACCTGTTTACCAGCCGGGTGCCAGCACCATTGAAGGCATGCCGATGGCGCTTCAGATGTTTTATGCCCATCCGCCTGTCATGGCGATGCCGCACTGGCACGCCCAGGTCGAAGTCAATTACATCATGCGCGGCAGCGTCCATTATCGGATGAACGACCATGATATTACCCTGAAAGCTGGTCAGATGTGCCTCTTCTGGGGTGGGCAGCCGCATCAGATGGACGACTCTTCGGATGATTCTCTCTATGCCGGCGCTCATCTGCCCCTCGTTTACTTCTTCAGGATGCGCCTTCCGCCGACCATAGGTACGCGTCTGATGAAGGGAGAAATCCTGCTGACATCGTCGACCGACGCTGCGGATGAGGCAAATTTCCCCCGCTGGTATGACTATGCTAGGTCCGGCGACCCGCGGAAGACGCAGCATGCCGTCGATGAGTTGCTTCTGCGGATCGAGCGGATTGCGCTCGATTCTTATTCGATGGTGCCCGAGAATATTCTCGATGAGTTGGAGCAGCCAAACGCACAATTGTCTCGCAGCGTCGCCCGCATGTGCGATTTCATCGCGAGCAATTTCCTGCAGGATATCGATGCCGTTGAGATTGCCCGCGCGGTCGATCTTCATCCTAAATATGCGATGAACCTGTTCAAGAAAACGACCGGCATGACGATCAGTAAATATCTCAATCTGCTGCGTCTTTCGCATGCTCAGGCACAATTGATGGGCGAGGGCTCGAATGTGCTTCAGATTGCGATGGACAGCGGGTTCGGGTCGATCAGCGCCTTCAACAAGTCGTTCCGAAATATCGCCGGCATGTCCCCATCCGACTTCCGGCGCGATATCCGCTCGGTGATAGGCAACATCTCCGTCGCCGGGTGAGGTGACCTCGATCTGCCTTTCGAAGCCGATGGCGGGCTTGGAAATAAAGTGGCAGGCTGAGTTCATTATCCTGATGTCAGTGAGGACTTAAATGACGAGCAGTCAGGATGCCTTTCGTGTCCGCATCACCGGCGGTGTACAAGGCGTCGGCTATCGCGCCTGGACCCGCGGCCAAGCGCTACAGCTCGGTTTGACGGGCTGGGTGCGCAATGAGGCGGACGGCTCGGTCAGCGCACTGATCGTCGGTTCTCAGGACGCTACCAGCTCTATGCTCGAGCGCTTTTGGAGCGGCCCCACCGGCTCCTCCGTGTCGGAGGTGAAAGCAGAGGAGGCGACGCTCGATGAGGTTCCGAGCGACTTCCGGATCGTCCGATAGAGATCAGGAGAACCTGTGTTCCTTGCCGGCAATTGGCGAGGCGAACTGCGCTTCGCCGATTTTGACCGGCCAATCGCCGTCCGTGCGCACGACAAGCGTCTGCAGTTCCGGTACATCCAGATAGACGACCGTATCGGCACCAAGCCGCTCGATATGACGCACTTTGCCCTGCCACTTTCCTTCGATCGAGGAGAGCGCGACGTGTTCGGGCCGGATACCATATATCTTGCAGCCCTCACGCGCGGCAATCTCTCCCTCGAAGAGATTCATCTTCGGCGAGCCAATAAACCCCGCGACAAACGGAGTGGCCGGATTGTTGTAAAGCGTCATTGGCGTTCCGACCTGCTCGATCTGGCCGCCGTTCAAGACGACGATCTTGTCGGCCATTGTCATCGCCTCCACCTGGTCGTGGGTGACATAGATCATGGTGGCGCCGAGCTTAGCATGAAGCTCGGTTAGCTCGATGCGCATCTGTGAGCGCAGTGACGCATCGAGGTTCGACAGTGGCTCATCGAAGAGGAAGACTTTGGGGTTGCGGATGATCGCGCGGCCGATCGCCACACGCTGGCGCTGGCCACCCGAAAGAGCCTTCGGCTTGCGATCGAGCAGATGCGACAGCTGCAGGATATCGGCAGTTTGCCTTACGCGCTCAGCAATTTCCGCCTTGGGTCGCTTGGCAAGCGAAAGGCCGAAGCCGATGTTTTCTGCGACGGTCAGATGCGGATAAAGCGCATAGGACTGGAAGACCATGGCTATGCCGCGCTCGGATGGCTCAGCATCGGTGACATCTTTGCCGTCGATAAAAACCTGTCCGGATGTCGTCGTCTCCAGTCCGGAGATGATGCGCAGCAGCGTCGATTTCCCGCAGCCGGAGGGGCCGACGAAGACACAGAATTCACCGGCATCGACGCTCAGATCGACGCCCTTCATGACCTCGAGGCTACCAAAGCTTTTGCGGACACTTTCGAGAACAACTGATGTCATGGTCTATCCCTTGACTGCACCGGCGGTCATGCCTGCAACGATTTGCCGGTTGAAGAAGATGAAGACGATCAGGGGCGGGATGGTCACCAGAAGGATGTTCATGAACAGCAGGTTGAACTGCGTCTGGAATTGCCCCTGAAAGTTATAGAGCGTCAGCTGCACAGTGACGTTTTCCCGGCCCGGCAGATAATAGAGCGGGTTGGTGAAATCGTTGAAGATTGCGATCGACTGAACGACGATGACCGTGACGGTGACCGGCTTCAGAAGCGGCAGGATGACGCGAAAGAAGATCTGGAACGGCTTTGCCCCATCGATGATGGCGGCTTCGTCGAGATCCCGCGGGATGGTCGCGATAAAACTGCGAAACAACAGGACCGTGAAGCCGAGCCCATAGGCAACCTGGATCAGCACCATGCCCGACAGTGTCTTGAAGAGACCAAGGAGCTGCAGCACCCAGATGGTCGGAACAACCGCCGGCGGGATCATCAGGCCGGCAAGCACGCAGCCATAAATGACCGTATTCCAGCGCGAAGGGCGTCGCTGCAGCACATAGCCGACCATGGCGCCGAACAACACCAGCAGCGTGACGGCCGCCACCGTGATGACGGTCGAGTTGAAATAGGCAAGCAGCAGCATGTAGTTGCGGGTCTGCACGACCTCCATGAAATTCTGCCAGAGCTGCCATTCGACCGGCCAGCTGAATTTCAGCGCAGCCGCATCCTGTTTCGTCTTGGCGGCCGTGATGAAGATGAAGAGGAAGGGCATGACGAAGATCACGCCGCAGGCGGCCAATGCCGCAATCCCGGTATAGAGCTGGCGGCGGCTCATAGATCCACCTCCTTGCGATTGAACCAAGCCGTTAGCGGCAGGACAATGAGGCCGATGAGCAGGAAGAGGATCACGTTGCCGGCCGTCGAAAGGCCATAAAAACCCGCCTGGTACTGCTTGTAGATGACGCTTGCCAGCACATCCGAGGAAAAGCCGGGGCCGCCGCGGGTCATTGCCCAGATCAGGTCGAAGCTTCTGAGCCCGCCGATCAGAGAGAGCGTCACGACCGTTACCGTCGCGGGCCTGACCAGCGGAACTGTCACGCGGAAGAACATCTGGGTGCGGGTCGCGCCATCGATGCGGGCGGCCTCATAATAGTCCGGACTGATCGAGGCTAAGCCGGCAATATAGATCACAGTCGCAAGTCCGATGCCCTTCCAGAGGTCGACGAAGACAATGGAATAGAGTGCAAGTGCCGGGTCGGTGAGCCAGCCAGGCCCATGTATCCCGATGGCGGCGAGCGCGACGTTGATGAGCCCACGTGTCGGATGCATGAGAACCGAAAAGGTAATGCCGACACCGATCGTCGAGACGAGAACCGGAAAGAAGATCACGGTACGCAGCAGGCCTTGCCCCCAGAGTCCGGAGGTCAGCAAGACGGCGAGCAGCAGGCCGAGGACCGTTTTCGTGCCTGACGTCAACACCGCATAGATGATCGTATTGATCAGGCCCTGGATCAGAAAGGGTTCACGAAAGAACTGGCGATAGTTTTCCAGGCCGATGAACTGTGTGGTGAACAGATCCCAGCGCGTGAGGCTGAACCAGAAGGATGCGATCGTCGGGGCGAGGAACAGAACGGTGAATACCACTGCCGCTGGCAGCACGAACCAGTAGGGATAAGGGGACTTGCGTCTTGTCATTGGGACACCTTGAGGCGCCCCCCATCCAGGCCGATGGGCCGGGATGGGGGATCGGCTGGGAGGTTACCAGTTCGGCAGGCCAAGCTGCTTGGCTTGCTTCTCGACATCCTGATCGTAAAGAGCAGCAGCGTCCTTCGCGGAGCGGATGCCGGTTCCGACCTCGACGGTGATCTGCTCGAGCGCCGGTCCCTTGACGGGGGAGAGGAATTCGAGCGCCGGACCATTGCGTCCAGCCGTCTCGAAATAGGGGAGCATGTCGGAAACGGCCGGTGGAATATCTTTCGGCAGTTCGCAACCCTTGACGAGATAGGGGCCGGAGGGAACGGCCTTCGCCATAAGATCGCAGGCTTCCTTGGAGCCGACGAAATCGAGAAATTTCTTGCCTTCCTCGATATTTGCGGATTTTGCAGAAACATAGAGTGCCGAGGGCATCCAGACCGTCAGGCCGTTCTTGCCGGCATCCGTTCCAGGCTGGGCGAAGAAGCCGAGGTCCTTGAGATTGTCGGGGAAGTTCTGCTGGACGTTGCCGATGCCGAACGTGAGGTTAGGATAATGCGCCGCTTCGCCGGTGGCAACCATACGCATGCCATCGTCGAAAGTTGCTGCACCGAAGTCTGCATTGAGGTAGCCGCCCTTTGCCACCTCTTCGAGATGCTCGAAGCCGCGCAGCGCTGCCGGCGTATTGGCATATTTGACCTTGTTGGCCGTGTAGTCGTCGGCGAAAGTCGGAACTTCGGCCTGCACGTTGTAGAAATCGGCAAGCACGAAGAGCTGCGAGGTCCAGGTCGTGCCGTAGGTCTGTGCCACGGCAACCTTGCCGGCCGCCTTGATCTTCTCATTGTTGCTCATGAACTCTGCCCAGGTCTTCGGCGGCATGAGGCCGAGATCGGCATAGATCTTTCTGTTGTAGAAGATGCCGCCGCCCATGGCCGAACCGAAGGGGATGCCGCGGACATGCCCATCTGAGCTGGTGACGACCTTTTTGAAGGTGTCGAGAATGCCTGCCTCCGAGGCAAGGTCGGAAAGATCGGCTATCGTTTCCTGCGGCTTCAAAGCTTGGAAGAGCGAACCACTGTTATATTGGAAGACATCGGCCATTTCACCTGTTGCGAGCCGGGTCTTGACGATGTTGTCGCCCTCAGAGCCGCCGGCGCGCTGTTCGACGTCAAAGGTGACGTTGGGATGCTTTTCCATGTAGGCCTTGGACACCACATCGAACGAGGCAATGGATTCCGGGTTGGTGTCGATCAGCACGCTGAGGGTCACATCCGCATGTGCCACTCCAGCGGCAAGGGCCATAATACTGGCTGCAAGGATGCTGCACTTCGTCATTCGCATAGTCATTTCCTCCTCTTGAAGACCGGAATGCGTTGGCTGCCTGCTCACTGGATTTCCCCGCGAGCGACCACATCAGATAGAAAATGTTATTTTATGCTCCCCCCCGGCGAGCCTGAGATCCTGACCTTGCTCGACCGTGGCGCCATTTGCCTTCAGCGCCTTGCGATCGCTTCGGCTCTGCAGGCGTGCAGTAACACCCGGCGGCAGCACGAGACGGCACGTGACAAAACCCTCCTCCAGGGTCCATCCGGCCTCGATTCGGCCAAAACGGGTGTCATGCCAGGCTGAAACCGGCGAGAGAGCAGGCAGGATTGCAGGGTCGAAGGCGATTTCCTCAAAGCCCGGCTTGTCTTCCAGCGGCTTGATCCCAGCAACGTCTTCGAAGAGCCATTGGCAGACGGCGCCATAGGCATAATGGTTGTAGCTGTTCATATCGGGGTCGTAGATCGTCCCGTCTTCTGCAAGAGCATCCCATCGCTCCCAAATCGATGTCGCGCCTTGCTCGACCTGATAGAGCCATCCCGGGATCTTCCGATTGAGGAACATCTTTTCGGCTAGGTCCAGCATGCCGAGCCGGGTCAGGGCCGGCAGAAGGGCAGGGGTGCCGATAAAGCCCGTACCGATGACGCCATCGGTCTCTTCGGCCACCCTGCGGAAGTAGCCGCGAGCGGCCTCTTCATATTCAGGCGGGACGAGGCCATAGAGGAAAGCCAGAGACCATGACGTCTGGTCGTTATGAGCAATGCGACCGGAGGGCGAGAAGAACTCGTTTCTGAAGGCTGCCCTGATTTCGTCAGCCCGTTTCTCAAGCCGCGCGGCTTCGACACTCTCGCCAAGAATACGGGCGATCTTCGCTGTCAGCTGGGTAGAAATGAAGTGGTAGAGGGTGGCGGCACAATCGTCTGCCACGGTCGGCCGCGGCTTTCGGTTATCGCCGACCGGCTGGAGCCAATCGCCGAAGGTGAAGCCATGGGCACCCCAAACGGCGGGCGGGCGGATGATTGGCCCATTGGAGATGTTCCAGAGATAATCGAGCCAGCGCAGCATTGCCGGGAAACATTCTTCCAGCACAGCGCTGTCGCCGTAATGCAGATAAAGCTGCCAGGGGATGATGACGATCGCATCGCCCCAGCCGGTCGAGCCTGCCCATTCACCGCGGCCGTCGATCGGATGTAGTCGCGTCGGATCGGGAGAAAAATGCGAGACGGCGCCATCGGCACGCTGGTCGTGGATCACATCGCGAAGATATTTCATCAGGAAGGATTGGCTGTCTGCAAGCCAGCAGGCGGTTCCGGCAAAAACTTGGGCATCGCCGGTCCAGCCGAGCCGCTCATCGCGCTGCGGACAATCAGTCGGCACTTCGATGAAGTTGGAGCGCTGCGACCAGATGGTGTTGTCGACCAGCCGGTTGACGGCAGCAACACCCGAGGTGAAGCCGCCGGCAGTCACAGGCACCGATGTGACCGGCACCATGGTGATCGCAACCAGATCAGCCTGTCCGATTAAAGTGATGCGCGCGTAACGGAATCCGAAGAAGGTGAAGAGCGGAGCATATTCTTCTTCGCCCTCACCCGAGAGAGTGTAGAGAAGTTCGGCGCGGGCGCTGCGATAGTTGCGGTTGTCGAAGAAGCGATCCGGTCCGAGAACCTCCGAATGCTCGACACGCACCTGCGCGCCTGCAGCACCTTTCAGGCGCAGGCGGGTATAGGCGCCGGCGTTCTGCCCGAAATCATAGACAGTCCGACCATCGGCCTCTGTCCAGCTGTCAATTGGCGAGAGAGCTTCAAGCTCTTTGACTGCACCGGTTTCGTGCGGCACGAGCAAGGCCCTGTCGAAGGGAAGGATATCGACGCCATGGCTGTCCTGCGGCCGGATACGGGCGTCGTAATCTTCACCGTAATAGATCCCGTTGCGCACAACGGGAGTAAAGCCGCTCTTCCAGCCTTCGTCCGTCTTCAGGAGTAACTCACCGCCGGCGCGCAATTCTGCGATCGCTGCTACCCGTTCGCCCCAGCAATTGATGATCGGATTGGCAGCCCACATCAGCTGGCTGCGATACCAGCCGTCGCCCAGCCAGATTTCGATGCGATTGCTGCCTGACAGCAGCAGCTTTGCGATCTCGTAAGCCTGATAGGCGATCCGGTCGTCGTAGCAGGTCCAGCCCGGCGTCAGCAGGTCACGCCCCACGCGCCTTCCGTTGATGAAGGCGCGGTAGAGGCCGAGTGCCGAAATGCGCAACGTCGCTTCAGCAGGAATGGCATCAAGCGTGAATTCGCGCGATAGGAAGGTGCCCGCTGTTGCCTGGCCGCCATCACAGGACGGAGCGACCATCGATGCTGTAAACTGGAAAGCAGAACCGGCAAGCCCGTCTTCCCCGGCAATGCCGTGGGCCGAAACAGTCCTCATTTGGAATCTCCCTCAACCGCCAATTCCTCCGGCGGCTGCTCCGTGTGTATCGTTCTATGTATATCATTCTACACTATCGATTGCCGCGCAAGGGCTTTTGTGCCTATAATTTTCCCACACTTTTGATTGAGGCAATTTGGAATGAAAAATCAGGCCGTTAACGCGACGAGAGATAGGGTCACGATCCGCGATGTGGCGCAGGATGCCGGCGTCTCCGTCGCTGCGGTATCGAAAGTTCTGCGTAACGCCTACGGCGTCAGCGACATCCTGCGGACGAAAGTCGAGACCTCGATCGAAAAGTTGAATTACCGGCCTTCCGTCGCGGCGCGGGCCATGCGCGGCCGCACTCAGACGGTTGGCGTTCTGGTGATCGAATTGACGAACCCGTTCCTGGCGGGTGTCATCGAGGAGGCCAATGCCACCCTGGCAGAAAGTGGCTTCAAGGCGCTGATCGGGATCGGACGCTCCACAAGTCCGATCGAGGCCTCGATGATCGAATCGATGATCGACAACCGAATGGATGGCGTGCTGATCATCGCTCCCAGGATATCGGGCAAGGTGCTGGAGCGCTATGCGCGTCAGATCCCGATTGTCGTCATCGCTCATCACGAACCGCATGCCCAGACCTACGATACGGTTAATTCCGACGATCGCCGAGGCGCTGCCCTCGCCGTGGAAGCAGCCTTGGGGTCCGGTTACACGGATATCGCGATGGTTGGTTATGACCTTGCCGATTCACCGCCGACGATCGTCGCTTTCCAGCGCGAGAAAGGTTATCTTGACGGCATGGCGGCGGCGGGTCTGAGGGGCCGCATCATTCGCCTGCCTTTGGTTGGGACCGACCGTCGGGCGGCAATAGATGATTTCCTGGCGCTGAAGGACCGGCCTCGTGCCGTCTTCGTATGGTCCGATCTTGATGCCGTGCCGCTCATTAACGCTGCGCGCATGAGCGGCATACGGGTTCCGGAAGATCTTGCAATTATCGGCTACGACAATTCGCCGATGGCTGCCATCCCGCTCGTCGGCCTGACCAGCGTCGACCAGAACGCCGCAGAACTCGGCAGAACTGCAGCCGAGATACTGCTCGGCCGGATTGACGGCCGCGAGGATGCCCGGCATTTGCTGATCGAGCCGCGTGTCGAATGGCGCGGAAGCGTGTGAGGGGCAGGGATGATTTCGTGCGTGGGCGCCGAACAGCTCGATGCATGTAAACAGCTCCATGTCCGTTCCATTGCCGAGCGCCATAGCGTCTCGATCAAGACCTTCCATTATGAGTGTTTCGGTCCGGCCGGTGAATTGCTCGCCGCTTAATAGCGTCCTGTCAGCCAGTTAATCCCTCGTCGATTTGCGACGAGGCGAGGCACGGACGGTTTCGCCTCACGGCTTTCGTTATAAAAGCCGCCTTGACAGAACAAATGGGGAGGAGGCGACGGTTAGCGGCAGGAGGAATTTGACCTTTCACGTGGCTTGTCGCCCCGATGCGGCCATTTTGTCCGGCCAGCAGGCCGATTAATCGCCCGTTCATTTTGTGGTCGTTATTGACCGTTATCCGCCATTTCGAACAATTCACGTTTGAATGTAAACTCCCTCGCAAAAGCAATGAAGATGCCGAATTCAAAACGCTCGTGTTCCTGCCCGCATCCAGTCCCGCAAGTACGCATTCGTCGGACACGAACCCAGTAGGAGAGAGTAAACGCGATGACCTCTCAAAATGCTATGGGCGCTGCGAGCGCGCATGTTCAAGCCCCTTCCGCCGATCCTGATTTCGGCATCCGCGCACGCCTGCTGTCGAACGAGCAACTCAGGCTCAAGGCCGCGCAGTTTGCAGAAACGCGGGCCCTCGACGTTACAAGTTTCAAGAATTTCGATTTCTTCCAGCGGCATCGCGAAAATGAAGCCGAGATTCTGAGAGTTTATCGCGCGGCCGCAGCGGATGTCGATGCGGGCGAGAGCATCACGCCGGCTACCGAATGGCTGCTCGACAACCACTACATCGTCGAGGAAGCGATTCAGGAAGTCCGCCGCGACTTTCCGAAGAAGTTCTATCGCGAACTGCGCAAGATCGATCTGGATGGGACGGAAGTGCCGCGCACGCTAGCACTCGCCTGGCTCTACATGGCGCACGCGCACAGCAATATCACCAATGCCGGAATGGCGGCGGTCACAGAGGGTTTCCAGGATAAGGAGACCCTGCGCATCGGCGAGCTCTGGGCCTTGCCCTCGCTCGTACGCTACGTACTGATCGACAATCTTCGCCGCGTTGCCTCGCAGATCGACAAGAGCCGCAAGATGCGCATAAGCGCCAATGCGGCGGCGACCCAGGCAATCGAGCTCGGCGATGCCGGCTCTGCCGGATACCTGGAGACGCTGGCTGCCAATCTCGACGATACGACCTTCGTCACACAGCTGCACTATCGTCTTCGCAATGCGCTGGAGCCGACCGAAGCCGCGCTGAACTGGCTCGAAGGAAAGCTTGCCGCCAAGGGAACAGATGCCGAAGCCGTGATGTCTGCCGAGCAGACCCGCCTCGGTGCGGCCAATGCGCTCATGGGCAGCATCATCAAGAGCCTGCGCGAGATCAACGATACCGACTGGTCCGAATGGGTCGAGGAGGTCAGTACCATCGACAAGCTGCTCTGGCAGCAGACGGACTATGCCGAGCTCGATTCCGGTTCCCGCAACAGCTATCGCCGCCAGATCGAAAAGCTAGCGAAGCGTTCCGACAAGACGGAAATGGATATCGCCGAGGCGGCCGTCCGACTGGCTGATCGCGCGAAGGCGGCGAGCCAGGATATCTTCGCGTCGGCAGCCAATGTCGGCTACTATTTCGTCGGAAATGGACGCCCGGCCCTTGAAGCCGAAATCGGCTTCCGTCCGACACTTGGCCTGCGGTTCATGCGCGTGATCCGCAAGCTGAACTGGCTGGCGATTGCGGTTCCGGTCCTGCTTTTGACGCTACTGGCGCTGATCGTGGTCGACCGGATTTTCGTCGGCGCCGGTATGCCGCTTTTTGCGACCGTCGTTCTGCTGCTGATGTTTGCTCTTCCCGCATCCGAAGGTGCGACCGGTCTTTTCAATTTCTTTGCCACCTTCTTCATCACGCCTGATCGTCTGGTCGGCTATGAGTTCAAGAAGGGTGTGCCTGCGGAGGCTCGCACGCTCGTCACCATCCCCTGCCTGATCGGCAAGCGCGAACATGTCGATGAGCTCGTCCGCAACCTCGAAGTCCATTACCTCGCCAATGCGCGCGGCGAAATCTATTATGCGCTTTTAAGCGACTGGCCGGATGCCCAGGAAGAACAGAACGCCCGCGATCTTGAAGTCCTTGATTATGCGTTGAGCCGGATCGCCGAATTGGAATCGCGTTATGCCGAAGATGGCAAACAGCGCTTCTACCTCCTGCATCGCCGGCGGCAATATAACCCCGCCGAAGGTGCTTGGATGGGCTGGGAGCGTAAGCGCGGTAAGCTGCACGAGCTCAACATGCTCTTGCGCGGTGAGCCCGATACGAGTTTCCTGCCGGGCGCCAATGTCGTGCCGCAGGACGTCAGATATGTCATGACGCTCGACAGCGACACGCGCGTCGTCCGCGATACCGTCACCAAGCTTGTCGGCAAGCTGCATCATCCGATCAATCGCCCCGTCTTCGACGAAACGAAACAGCGTGTCGTCGATGGTTATGGCGTCCTCCAGCCTCGTGTGACGCCGTCGTTGACGACAGGCAAGGACGCATCGACCTTCCAGCGCGTCTTCTCGGTCAACCGCGGTCTCGACCCTTACGTCTTTGCCGTTTCCGACGTCTATCAGGACATCACCGGCGAAGGCACGTTCACCGGCAAGGGCCTCTATCATGTCGACGCCTTCGAGGCTTCGCTGAAGGGCCGGATCAAGGAAAATTCGGTCCTGAGCCACGACCTGCTCGAGGGCTCGATGGCGCGCTGCGCGCTGGTGACGGATTGCGAGCTGGTAGAGGACTTTCCGATCCGCTACGAAGTTGAAGTGTCGCGCCAGCATCGCTGGGCGCGCGGCGACTGGCAGCTTCTTCCTTATATTTTCGACGATCGCCGTGGCGTCACCGCGCTCGGCTGCTGGAAGATGTTCGACAACCTGCGCCGTTCGCTGACGCCAATCGCCTGGTTCCTGGCTTCCGTGCTCGGCTGGTACTGGATGGATCCGCTTGGTGCGCTCATCTGGCAGATCCTCTTGATCTTCAGCCTTTTCGTTGCCCCGACCCTGTCGCTGATCAACGGGATCATCCCGCGCACAAGCGACATCATCCTCCAGGCGCATTTGCATACTGTCTGGAAAGACATCGAGAATGCCAATGCTCAGGTGGCGATGCGCATCGTCTTCATCGCCGACATTGCCTGCGTGATGGCCGACGCCATCGTCCGCTCCCTCTATCGCCTGTTCGTCAGCCGAAAGCTGATGCTGCAGTGGCGAACGGCTGCGAGCGCCCAGGCCATGGCGCAGACGACCATCCTTGGCCATTACAAAGTCATGTGGCGGGCTCCGGTGCTTGCCATCCTGGCATTGCTTTTCGCCATTTCCTCCGGCGACAGCGCCTGGATGGTCGGTCTTCCCTTCGTCATCCTCTGGGTGCTTTCGCCGGCCATCGCCTGGACGGTCAGCCAGACGGCGGAAACCGAAGATCGGCTCGATGTCCCCGACAATGTCCGCGCCGAGTTGCGCAAGATCGCGCGGCGCACATGGCGTTACTTCGACCACTTCGTGGTTCCAGGCCAGCATTACCTGCCGCCGGACAATGTCCAGCAGACACCGCATGCTGTCGTCGCCATGCGCACGTCGCCGACCAATATCGGCGTTTACCTGCTCTCGGTTATTTCAGCGCGCCGCTTTGGCTGGATATCGTTCGAGGATGCCGTCAAGCGCATCGAGCAGACGATTGAAACCGTCGAAAAGCTCGAGAAATATCGCGGCCATCTCTTCAACTGGTATCACACCGACACGCTGAAGCCGCTCGGCCGACGCTATGTGTCGTCGGTCGATAGCGGCAATTTCGCCGGACATCTGATTGCCGTCTCATCAGCCTGCCGTAACTGGGCGAAATCTCCTCTCGACCACATTCATACCGACCTTGACGGTATCGGCGATGTCGCGTCAATCCTTCGTGAGGTGCTCAATGAGCTTCGCGAAGAAGACAAGTCGGTCCGCTCCCTCCACGATCGGCTGGATGGTCGGATTGCTGATCTTGAAATGGCCGTCGCCACCGGCAGGCGCGAGAAGGAATTCTCCTCCGGCCTTATCGAACGATTTGCCGGCCAGGCCCGCGAAATCCGCGAACTTGCCGGCAGCCTTGACCGGGAGGTCAAGACGGCGCAGAGCGACGAAGTTGTTCATTGGGCAGAAAAGCTGGTGGCGACCTGCGAGCTTCATCAGGCAGACAAGGCATTCGATCCTTCGCAGGTGGACGCCATCAGCGAAAGGCTGGCCCGCGTCGGCGATCGCGCCCGCGAAATCGCTTTCGATATGGATTTCAGCTTCCTCTACCGCCCCGAGCGCCGGCTGCTGTCGATCGGCTTCCGGGTGGAGACGGAAGAAGTCGATGCGGCCTGCTACGACCTGCTTGCCTCGGAAGCACGCCTCACCAGCCTTTTCTCCGTTGCCAAGGGCGACTTGCCGACGGAGCATTGGTACAAACTCGGCCGTCACGTCGTTCCTGTCGGCTCGCGCGGGGCGCTTGTCTCCTGGTCCGGCTCGATGTTCGAATATCTGATGCCGCCGCTTGTCATGCAGGAGCGCAGCGGGGGTATTCTCAATCAGACCAACAATCTGATCGTTCTCGAACAGATGAACTATGCCCGCAAGCTCGGAACGCCCTGGGGCATCTCGGAAGCAGCCTTTAACGCTCGCGACCACCAGATGAACTATCAGTACAGCAATTTTGGGGTGCCGACGCTCGGCCTGAAGCGCGGTCTCGGCCAAAACGCCGTCATTGCGCCCTATGCCTCGCTGCTGGCGAGCCAGTACCATCCGGTCGCAGCACTCGAAAACCTCAACAGGTTGAGGGCCGTCGGCGCTCTCGGCATGTATGGTTTCCATGATGCTGTCGACTTCACGGCAAGCCGCGTGCCGGAAGGCAAGCAATGCGCGGTGGTCTATAACTATTATGCGCACCATCACGGCATGTCGATTGCAGCCGTTGCCAATGTTGCTTTCGACGGCATGCTGCGTGAGCTCTTCCACGCCGATCCGGTCATCGAGGCGGCTGAGTTGCTGCTGCAGGAAAAGGCGCCGCGCGACATTCCCGTCATGGCTTCCAAGCACGAGACCGATGCGCCTGCGACCATCCAGGGCGACCTCATGCGTCCTGAAGTGCGCCGCCTGGAAGACCCGGCATCGCGCGAACGCGAATTGCTGCTGCTGTCCAACGGCCGCTATTCGACCATGCTGACAGCAACCGGCTCTGGCTACAGCCGCTGGAAAAACCTCTCCATCAACCGGTGGCGGGCCGATCCGACCGAGGACCGCTGGGGCTCCTTCATCTTCCTCAGGGATATCGCTTCCAACGAATGGTGGTCTGCGACGGCTGAACCGCGCTCGATCGCCAATGAGCACGTGCGCGTCAGCTTCAGCGACGACAAGGCTGAATTCGTCAAGACCGTCGGTGATTTGACGAGCGAAATGGAAGTTTTCGTCGCGAGCGATCACGATGCCGAAGGCCGTCGTCTGACGATCACCAATACCGGCACGGAAGACCGCGTCATCGAAGTGACCTCCTATATGGAGCCGGTCGCAACGCTCGATATCGTCGACACGGGTCACCCGGTCTTTGCCCGCATGTTCCTGAAGACCGAGATCGCCGCAGCCGGCGACGCGATCTTCGTCGAACGCCAGAAGCGGGGCTTGACCGACCCTGATGTCGCCATTGCCCAGCTGATCGTCGATACGTCCGGCGAAAGCGGCCCGACCCAATATGAAACCGACCGCATGCGCTTCCTCGGCCGCGGACGCACTCTGACCGAAGCTGCCGCCTTCGATGCGGGTGCGAAACTCTCGAGCACTGACGGCTTCACCATGGACACATGCGTGTCGCTGCGCCGTACGCTTAGCGTGCCGGCTGGCGAAAAGGTCAGCGTGACCTTCTGGACGATCGCGGGAGCCGACCGTTCCGAGCTCGAGGCGGCGCTCGAGCATTACCGTCAACCGGAAAGCTTCGCCCAGGGCCTCGTTCAAGCCTGGACGCGGACGCAGAGCCAGCTGCGCCAGATTGGCGTGAACTCGAAGGAGGCTGCCGCCTATCAGCGCTTCGCGCGCTACATCATCTATCCCGACATGGCGCTGCGTGCCGACAGCAAGGCGGTTCGCGAGGGCTTGAGATCCCAGTCCGTGCTTTGGGGTGCGACACTGTCAGGTGATGCACCGCTGATGACGCTGCGCATCACAGACGAGCTTGGCACGGATCTCGTCAAGGAACTGCTGCGCGCGCAGGGTCTCCTGCAATCACGCGGCGTCGAGGTCGATCTCGTTATTTTCAACGAACGCACCGGCGAGGCGGCTGGCGAGATGCAGCGCACGATCGATCAGCTTTGCGATGCGGCGCGTCACGCCAGCGAAGTGGCTGGCATCCAGCGCAACATCTATGTGCTGCGCAAGGATCTGACGACGCCGGAAGCCTATGAGGCCATCATCGCCGCTTCGCGCGTTGTGCTGCGCGGCCGCGACGGCAGTCTTATCGACCAATTGCAGAAGGCTCGTTCCGTTGCCGGGTCACCGGCGCTCCTCGGTCAGTGGGGCGATTCGACCCTCGTGCCGAGAATGGTACGGATTGCTTCGGAGCCGATATCGGCTGATGGCAGCGACCTCACTTTCTGGAATGGCTATGGCGGCTTTGCTGCCGATGGCAGTGAATATGTCGTGCGCCTGTCGGGTGGCGAGCAGACGCCGCATCCGTGGGTCAATATCATGGCCAACGAGAGCTTCGGCTTCCATGTCTCAGCGGAAGGCGCAGCCTTCACCTGGAGCCAGAACTCCCGCGATCATCAGCTAACGCCCTGGACCAATGATATGGTCACCAACCGACCGGGGGAGGCCTTCTATCTGAGGGATCTCGACCGCGGTTCGGTCATCGTGCCCTATGCAGCGTTGGCGCAGCGGTCTGATACGTTGTTCGAGGCGCGTCATGGTCTTGGCTATTCGGTCTTCTCGACAGTTCAGGATGAAATCGCTCTGGAGGTCACCCAGACCCTCCATATGGAAAAGCCGGTCAAGCTGACACGGCTGCGCGTCCGCAATGAGGCGGGTGAGGCACGCAAACTCCGGCTTTACGGCTATGCTGAATGGATCCTTGGCAATAACCCGACGAAGACCAAACCCTTCATCATCTCGAGCTTCGACAGCGCGAGCGGGGCGGTCTTCGCAAGTAACCCTTTCAGCGTGAGCTTCGGCACGCGCGTCGCAGCCTTCGCGGCAAGTGAAACGCCATCGAGTGTTTCAACCAGCCGCCGCGAATTCATCGGCAGGCATGGGACGATCCAGCAGCCGCGCACGGTCTCGGCCGGCTCGCGTCTTTCCAATGCTGTCGATCTCGATGGCGATCCGGCAGCCGCCATGGCTTTCGATCTGACGATTGCTCCCGGCGAAGTACGCGACATCTGCTTCTATTTGGGCGATGCAGCCTCGCAGGCGGACGCAGCCGCCCTGATTGGAGAGATCCGCTCGATGGGTTTTGATGACGTTCTTGGCCAGACGCGCGACTTCTGGAAGAATTTCACCGGCAAGACGCGTGTTTCAACACCTGACCAGCGTCTCGACTTCATGGTCAACAGCTGGCTGCCCTATCAGACCTATAGCTGCCGCATCATGGCCCGCACCGCCTTCTACCAGTCGAGCGGTGCGTGGAACCTGCGCGACCAGCTGCAGGATTCGTTGGCCTTCCTGCTTCATTCGCCCGAGATCGCTCGCAGGCAGATCCTCAATACCGGCCGCCGGCAGTTCCCGGAAGGCGACTTCCAGCACTGGTGGTTGGCCGATACCGGCGCGGGCGTTCGTACGAACATCTCCGACGATCCGGTCTGGCTCGCTTATGCGGTCGATCAGTATTGCACAGCGACCGGCGATATCGCGATCATGGACGAGATGCTACCCTTCGTCGAAGGCGCGCAGCTCAGCCCTGGCCAGTACGACGCCTTCCTGCAGCCACGGGTTTCCAATACGACTGCATCGCTTTACGAGCACGCGGCCCTCGGCCTTGATCTGGCAATCAAGCGCACCGGCGTCAACGGCCTGCCGCTGATGATGAGCGGCGACTGGTGCGATAAGATGGACCGCGTCGGCATGGCCGGCCGGGGCGAAAGCGTCTGGCTCGGCTGGTTCCTGGCGGGGGCATTGCGCCGCTTTATCGTCTATGCCGAATCCCGCGGCGATACACAGCGTGTCAGCCACTGGACGGCGCATCTGGAAAAGCTGAAGACCGCAATCGAAACGGCCGGCTGGGACGGCGAATATTACCGTCGTGGCTATTACGACAACGGCGCGCCGCTGGGCTCCAGCCAGTCCGAGGAAGACAAGATCGACTCGATCGCTCAGTCCTGGAGCGTGCTGTCGGGCGAGGGCAATCCGCAGCGCAGCGAGATGGCTATGAAGGCCGTCCTCGACAAGCTCGTCGATGAAGAGGGCAAGTTCATCCGTCTGCTGACGCCGCCCTTCGTCAAACCAGTCAACGATCCCGGGGTCATCAAAGCCTATCCGCCGGGCGTTCGGGAAAATGGCGGTCAGTATACTCATGCCGCGACTTGGGCGGTGCTCGCTCTTGCTCGCATGGGTCGCTCTGAAGACGCATGGCGCGCTTTCGAGATGCTGAACCCGATCAATCACTCGCTCGATAAACCCTCTGCGGATATCTATCGCATCGAGCCCTATGTGATCGCCGGCGACATCTATGGCGAAGGCGCCCTCAAGGGCCGCGGTGGCTGGAGCTGGTACACTGGCTCGGCCGGCTGGTTCTACCGTGTGGCAATCGAGGGCATTCTTGGCATTCGCTCGGAAAATGGCCGCCTGCACGTCAAGCCGGTCCTGCCGGCGGGATGGAACGGTTTCTCCGCCGAACTCGACCTGCCGAGTGGGAAATATCAGGTTTCCGTTTCGAAGGTGGACGCGGATCGCTGCTCCGTTACGATCAACGGCATGGCACTTGATGAGCTGAACGAAGGGTATTTGCTGGCGGCCAAATAAGAACTCGCTGCCGGGGCAGGATCGACTTGTGTCACTGCCCCGGCGATTGCCTCGATCTGCGTCGCTCAATCGGTTGGCAGAGTGAAAACAGCGCAGGGATCTGCAATACCGCGCAGCCGGTGTTGACCAAGGGGGACCAGCCGCGTCGTCGTCTCCGCAGCGAGCGCACCCGATATCAAGACGCGGTGACCAAGAGACTTGCAGAGTCCTTCCAGCCGGCTGACGAGATTGACTGCAGGGCCGATGGCGGTGAAATCCAGCCGGTCGGCCGCACCGATATTGCCCCAGAGCATTTCACCAAAATGCAGCGCCACGCCGAAGGGCAGCGGCGGCAGACCTTGTGTTTGCCGGGTGACGTCGAGATGAGCCATGCCGGCACGTACGGCCGCGACGGCGCGTAACGAGGCCTCGCAAGCCTCTGCGGGGGTGCCGGTAACGGGAAAGATTGCCAGAACACCGTCCCCAATGAATTTCAGTACCTCGCCGCCGAAAGCGTGTACTGCGCCTGCAACACGATCGAACCAAGCGTCGAGGATCGCGATCATTAGCGAGGGCTCGGTAGCTTCCGATAGCGCCGTAAAATCGCGCAAATCTGCGCAGAGCAGAGCGGCGCGAATGGTTTCACCACTGCTGCGAGCGAGCGCTCCGGCCTGTACCTGTGCGGCACTGCGTCGACCGAGATAGGCCTCCAGAAGTGTGGTCAGTGCCGTTCGCGCGGTCAGAGTTGCCAAGGGTGCGGTTGCGAAGCGCGCAGTCTGATGCAGCCGATCCCCCTCGGCTGGATCGAATGGGCGAGATCCGGCCCAGCCCAGTATCGGACCGTCTAAGCCGCGGCCGATCTTTCCTACATATACCGGTCCAAGCCCGGCAAGCCAGTCGCCAGCGGCCTTATTGAGCGGACTTCCGGCAAAGTCGAGCGCTTCGATCACAGCACCCGTGTCCGCCCGCCATAACCAGGTGCGGCGCGCAATAATCGGATGCGGGACGGCAAGGGTGAGGGCACCGCCCGCAAGCGGCAGACCTTCAGCAAGCAACTGGCGGCCAAGCTCGGCTATAAAATGTTCAGGGCCGGACGAGGCGCTGGCCTCATCGATCAGCCAGGCGAGGTGGGCGGGCAAATCCATGCCTTGATCATGCCATAGCGCCCACCTGATGTCAGCCAGGCGGCTGCCGCAGCCTTCGGTCGCTTTCCCCGGGGATTCGGCCTCTTTGAATGAGGCACCTGTTTAAAGGAGAAGTTTGGTCATTTCCTGCCATGGAAGGGATCGGGGCCGGGGTCGCGTCCGGCTGCCACGGTGTCCAACCGGTCAAGATAATGAGCCCAGCCTTCGGCGTGGCCGGCGCATTGCTCGGCATTGGGCAAGCCGGTATGCGTAAGGCGTAGGAGCGTCCCGTCCGGCTGTTCGATCAGGTCGATCTCGACCAGGCTCGAGCCCGGCGGCACCACCTCGCTGCCATCCCAGCCAAAGCTATAAGCCAGCCGGTGGACGGGCACGACTTCACGAAAGGAGCCGCGGGCGAACCGTGCGCCGGTCACGTTGACGAGATAAAGTCCTCCGGGCTGCGGCTCGACCTCCGCCTCCGTTCCCATCCAGCGAAGGATCTTTTCCGGATCCGTGAGAAGGGCAAATACTGCAGCGGGTGGCGCGGAAAGATGCGTTTCGCGGCGGACGACGAGGGGCTCTTGCATCGCTTTCTCCCGAGTTCGGTTGCACCGGTCGTGGGCACGACGCGGCGTCCTGAATTATTTTAGAGGGAGGATCGCTCGCAGCAAGGTGTCATCGATGATGTAACATTAGGAGGGCGAGGAAAA
Organism: Rhizobium sp. BK650; assembly: GCF_014195325.1. GTDB lineage: Bacteria > Pseudomonadota > Alphaproteobacteria > Rhizobiales > Rhizobiaceae > Rhizobium. The sequence goes on from NZ_JACIBK010000010.1 coordinate 83,474, forward strand.
TCTCGCTCCACGATCCGGATCAGCTGCGAAGCCGGTGTCTGCAACGGAAGCCGCTGTAACGGCCAATGTAACTATTTGCAACAATATCCTATGCTTAGGCGTCGATCTTCGTGAGCTTTAAGAAGAGCCGCCTCTCGTCGTCACGCACGCACATCATTCCGGCCAGCGTCTCAGCGTTTACCAGTCTGAAATGATCAATGATCGGTTGCTCGTCATAGACCATGGCAGCGCTCGAGGTTTGTCCGACCGTCCGAATCTCAAGAGCGGCTGTCGTGCCTCGAGCGCGGAAAGCCTTCTGAAGATGCGAGAACAGGCCTCGGGCGAAAGCGGTCCGCCCAAAGGGCGCGAGCCTGATCGCCAGCCCGAGAGGGACGAAACGAGGATCGATGGCAACGAGCCGCTCCGGGTGCCATTGGAAGAGCAGGGCGTCCGCCCGCATGTCAGGATGGAAGCGTTTGCCGAACCATCGCAGATTTTCAAGTACGCCGTCCAGGGGATGGCCTGAGGGAAAGCCGGTACCTTTCCAGAGTCCGATCATCTCGACAGGATCGACAGGCTTGAGGGACAGGAACCAATCCGCCATGTCTTTTTGCAGCTCCGCTTGCATAGGTTTACCTTTCTGACGCCAGGAACGAGGTGGCACTGGCCACAGCGATTCCGAGGAGCGGTTGTCTGTGCCCATCCGGAACATTTTAAGTCCGTGCCGGTTGGACCGGATATCGATCGCGAGACCGTATCTAGGATAATACCCGAAATCGCCTCGATATTCGGCCCGACACGCGAATCGAAAAGATGCAATGAGGCGCTCATGAGGAAACTCGACAAGCAACATCGCGAACATTTGCAGACACCACCCGATGCACCGGAAAGCAGGGTCGGGCGCAGCCCGCCCATCAAGGAGTCGAGCGAGCAGGAGGCCATAAGGCCGGGCATCAATGATCCGAAGTTGATGCCGATCGGCAAACCAGGCGTTCGTGTTCGTGAAAGGAAACAATAGGCTGCCTGTGGCTTGGTGCAGCTTGACGCCTCGGAGCAGAAAGCGTGCCGATGTGGAATTTATTACGAATATCCCTGACCAGACGGTTGAAGCTTCGCCGCTCCGGCACGGTTCTTTTGTTTGGGCTTGCCTTCGGATTGCTCGTTGCCGAAGCTTCGGCTGCGATGAGCCAGACCAACACCAGTGACCAGCGGCCGAAGTGTCAGGCCGATAGCCGGTCGCCGACCGACAATGATCGGCAGACCGAGGAGGGAGGATCGGAAAGCAAAATATCACGGTGCAAAGGCGTACTGACGCCTCCACCGACCGGCGACCGTGAAATGGTAGAGCCGGCCCCGCCCACCGGCGACATGCCAGTCATCCGACCGGGCGATACGCCGCAGCAGGTACCGAAACAGCAATAGGGGCTCTATCTGCAGCTGGATTCCTTTTGGTGGCCGTTTTCAGACGGTTAGCGGAGCAGTTTCAGAAATCCCGTTAGCGACCGCACCCATTTCGCCGGTCCTGCAAGGCCCAGTCCATCGATCTCTTCTTCGCTGAGATCCCGGTCCGGAAAGCTGCGCTGATAACAGGAATAGTCGTGCAGTGAGCGCGCAAAACTAGGAAACGGTACGATGGCGTGTCCCTCCGGCTGACCCAGCGCCTTGAGCATGATTTGGCGGATCGTCTGTCCATCGGCCTGCAGGATCGGCACGGGACGATTGCAAACGATATCGGTGGCTCTGCCGGCACGATCGCTTAGCCTTTCTGCGCCAAGAAGCGGCATTTTGGCGCCCATGCCTATGCCGATGGCGCTGACGGTGTTTGCGATGAGGGCAGGTGGGTGTTTAGGATCGACAACAATGGCGATACGAATATCGGAGAGCATGGCAAGGACCTGACGTTGCGATCTGCGCAGCCTAAGCGATCCTCTCAGAAGAATCCTGCCTGATAATGCCGCGTAGTCATAGTTTTTGGTAGGCTTCACCCGTACTTGGTAATTTCTGGGTAGATGCTGCCGATGACGACATTTGAACCGGTCGAGATAAAGATCCTCTCCAACCTGCAATCCGAGGGGCGGCTGACAAACCAGGAACTGTCCGAGCGCGTCGGCATGTCGACGTCTCCGTGTTGGCGAAAGGTGCGCCAGCTCGAAGATACAGGTGTGATCCAAGGCTACAGGGCCGATCTCAATCGGCGCAACTCGGGCTCGGAGTTCTCGCTTTCATCCGCGTGAAGATCGATGGCCACAACGAGGCAGAGGCAGACGCCTTTACCGCCGAGGTTGCTCGACTGCGGGAGGTCGTTGCCTGCTACAGCATTGCGGGGGACTCCGATTTTCTGCTGCAGGTCGTCTCACCCGATCTCGACTCCTATGCCGATTTCGCCATGTCGGTTGTGCGCCGTCTGCCGCGCATCAAGGAAATGCAGACGACGTTCGTTCTTAAGGAAATCAAGCCGTTCGAAGGTTTTCCGGTGGGCCTGTGAGAGACTGATCAGACAGACGATCGTTAAAATAGCTCCCCTGCCAGAAGCCCATTCTGGTCTTCCGAATAGTTCCATCACTGGCGACCGGGAGCGGGCGCTGTCTTTACAATGGGTCTCCTCGCTACTGCTGTATGATGATCCTGCGGGAAGAGAAGAATTGTCATTTCAACAGGATAGCGACCGTAGTTCATATCGGTTGTTCACTGTGCTTCACCTGCTGCTTCAACGACCATGTCGTTACCATTGATCTGATTTACGACGGCGGACGAGCCCGAATTCCCGATCCATGATTAGAGTTCCGGCATCGAAATCACCTGTCGGGAATCGACGCCGGCAAGATGACGCTCTATGGGAGGCGGACAGCCTAACCAATTGGTGCGAATCATGAATTTACGCGTCGGCCAGGCCGCAGGAAACACGGTGCTCTTCGGGATGCTGCTGATGCTTCTCGGCGATTTCCTGTTTTCGCTGAACGATGCCATGGGCAAATGGCTGGTTGCGAGCTTCGCGATCGGCCAGGTGTTAGTGATCCGCTCATTGGGCTCCTTTTTCATCCTTGCCCCGATGATCGTTCGGCAAGGCCCCCACTCCCTCTTTCGGGTCGAACGCCTGCCCCTGCAAATCCTGCGAGTCATCCTGACGACGGGGGATGTCGCCTTTTTCTACGCCGCGGTTGCCTATCTTCCGCTTGCCGATGTCATGACCTTTTATATGGCTGGCCCGATCTACGTCGCCGCACTTTCGCATTTCTTTCTGGGCGAGACGATTGGCTGGCGCCGTTGGCTTGCCGTCATCCTTGGCTTCGCGGGTGTGGTGATTGCGCTGAGACCTTCGGCGGCGATGTTGTCCTTGCCATCGGTCTTTGGCCTGATCGGCAGCCTTTCCTTTGCGCTGACGCTGATCCTCGGCCGCCGGTTACGACAGACGAACGATGCCACGCTCGTCACGTGGCAGACGGTCGGCGCTTTGGTCACAGGCATGATCCTCAGCATCGCCGACTGGCGCATGATGTCCGCGCTCGATTTCGCGGCCATGCTGTCGCTGGGTGTCATTGCCGGCAGCGCACATTTGATGATCACGCGGGCACTGAAGCTTGCCCCCGCCTCTCTGCTTGCGCCGCTGCAGTACAGCCTGCTTCTTTGGGCGATTGTCTTTGGTTACATTTTCTTCGGTGAATTGCCAGACATCCAGATTTTGATCGGCTCCGTCATCATCGTCCTCGCAGGCCTATTCATCTTCCATCGCAAGAACCTAATGGATGTCACGCTTAAGGCTGACGTTCCGCCCGACGGGCATTAGAGGTCGCTCGGTCTTTTGGCGATTCACCGCTGGGAAAAACTACTCGCTCATCGTTTTCGACGATGGAACCGAGCTTGGCGTCGACCGCAGTCAATTGCATCAGAAGACGTCGTGACTGCGCGGTCTCTTCCGGGCCCTCAACAGGCGAAAGGATAATTTGGTCGTCGAATTTCGCTCCGTTCAATCGCTTGCTATGCGCCATCCCCGACTTGAAATGGCACTGTTTCAGGATAAGCAGGCTGGCTTGCCTAACGAGGCTGAGCATGAAGCGCGGGTATTGAAAAATCGCCCAGGCGGCTGCGACCGACAGACGCAGGTTTTTTGCCTTTCTGTACTGCCGGAATGCATATTTTTGAGTAAGCGCCATAGCGCTTCTGGCTGCGTGTCTCGGAAGCTGCGGATTTGCGGCGATCGAGCGCTTGATTGCTTCCAAGACACCTCGACCAATTCGCGCGTGATCCGACGACATATTGCCGGGATATTTCCTGTATCCAACCAAGCGTTCGGGAACGATTTCCATGTGATAGCGCGCGGCAAGTTTGAGTTCGAAATCAAGATCTTCGCAGCCTCCAATACCTTCGGCTGCGTATGAGCTATCGAATCCGCCGATCTCAAGCGCGACGTCCCGTCGGACGAGAAGCGCGCTTCCGTTACCTATATATTTGAAATTCAGATGCCGGGCATAGATGTAGCCCCTGGCGGTTTTAGACCCGCCGACCCCAACGATCTCATCATCCTCGTCAATGATGTAATGCAGTACATAGACGGCGCCCCATCGCCGGGATAAGCGACCGAGGGCATCTACCTGCTTTTCGATTTTCGTGTGATGCCAGAGATCGTCTGCGTCAAGAAACGCCACAAATCGACCTGATGATGCATTGATCCCGGTATTCCTTGCGGCGGCGACACCACGGTTTGGTGTGGACAGGAGACGGATACGTGGATCCGTGATCGCTATCTGCTCGACCAGTTTTGCAGTGTCGTCCGTCGAGCCGTCATTAACGACAATGATCTCCAAGGCAGGATAGGTCTGGCGCACAGCCGATCGAAGCGTGCGCTCAATATAGGTGGAGGCGTTAAAGGCCGGAATGACCACTGAAACCAAGGGCTGGGTGGAAGAAAAAGGGGCTCCTCGATCCATCGATTGTTCCTTATGCCAATTCCGGGACGAGTGAGATCTGATGCGTCATCAGACTGGCAACGGACGATCGGTGGCTGACGATAATCAGTGTTCGGCTCTGGTACTCCTTGAGGAGGAGTGAAAGAACCCGGGCCTCGGTCGCCTCGTCCAACGCGTTGGTGGCTTCATCGAGGAGTAGTATCTCCGGCCGGCCTGCAAGTGCACGCGCCAGGCCAATACGCTGCCGCTGGCCGCCCGAAAGCCTTATCGCCTCATCGCCGAGCCATTCGTCGAATCCGTAGGGCAACTTCTCGATAAACTCAGTCGCGCAGGCCATATCGGCGGCCCACCGGACATCTTGTTCGGAAATTTCCCGGCGGAACCGGATATTGTCGAGGACGGTACCTTCCATCAATTCGACGTCCTGGCCCGAGACCGAGAGTAGCCGCTGCCAACTCGACCGTTCGATGGTCGAAAGATCCTTTCCGTCCACAGTTATGCGGCCCTCAGTCGGCTGGATGAGATCGAGAAGCATGTTGAGGATTGTTGTCTTGCCGGAGCCACTTGGCCCCGTCAGCGCGGTCGTCTCGCCTGTCCTGATGGAGAAACTGACATTGCTGACGGCGGGAACGCTGCTGCCCTCATAGGAGAAGGAAACATCATGGAAAACGATCTCTCTGTGCAGAGGCCTGAGGCTTTCACCGCAGGCAACCTGTCTGGGATCGTCTGCCTCGGAAATTATCGTCAGAACGTTCTGCAGAGGGGCCTCAAGGGCATGCAGCCCGAGGATCTGGGAATCGAACTCCTTGATGTACGGTTGGAGCCTGTAAAGAAGGATTGTCGCCGATAAAGCTGCGCGGAAGTCTACCGGCAGAAACTGTGAGGACAGAATGATCGTTAGGATGACCCCGAATGTCAGCACCTCGCTCAAAAGTGACGTTGCGGCACCCATCTGGTCGGAACGGGACCAGGTTTTCCCGACTTTCTTGGAAAGGAGGTTGAATATGCCCTCGTGGCGCTTTTCCAGCCCGAAACTTTTCACTGCCTTCACGGTCTGTAATGTAGTCCAGGTCAGCTGGGTCAGGTCCTCCATCGCCGAAACGGCGGCCGCACCTGTGCGCCGATAGGCTTCGGCAAACATGCCGAGGGCAAGGTTATGGACAATACCGAAAACAAGGCCGAGCAAGGCGATCGGCCATGCCATGACAAGCATTCCGGTACCGAAGATGATGATTGTCCCAAAATTGATCCCGAGGCGAACGAGGCTCGCGTGCGCCGAAGCGACAGCATGAGATTCTGTTGCGATCACGTTCATGAGGTCGCTGCGTTCGTAGTGCTGAAAGCGCTGAAATGGGATCGACAGGATTTTTGCATAAAGACGATGCCGGATGCTGTCGCTGATTTGATGACTGACGACGCTTGCGATGATCGAGTTGGCGAAACCCAGAACGATGCGGAGAATGATCGCACAGATGAGAATAGCGACCAGCATCGATTCCGATATTGCGGCTTCAAAACCACCGAAAAATGCAGGAAGCCCAGGGATCGCAGCGCCGGAAGAACCCTCCTGGCCGAGAATAAAAACTAGGCTCACCAGGAAAGTGATCCCCACCATTTCCATCAGACCGCTCAGGATGCCGATCGCGACCATCACCGACGTCTTCAGCCGAAGCGAGGGCACGAGTTTGAGAAGCTCGCGGAAGCGGGCTGCGACCACCAGATTGAAGGCGCCTGTCGGCTTGGCGGCAACCGATTTTTTCAGTGTCGTCATCGGTCATCCATCCCCGGGTGGTTTGATCAACATGCCGATCTGACCAGTGGCGGTCGCTCCGAAACGGTCATGGAATGACGTGCCATTCTCGGGGAAATCGATAGCTGTCACTGCTTCCGCAGCAGGCGGTCCGCCAGACATGCGTCCCTGCAATCGATTCGCCAATCGTCGTGCCTTGCCCGTGGCGAAGCGCAAGACACGACCAATCCCGCCAATAGCGAGTCTGAGGGGGAACCGTCGAGCAATCAGCGATGCCAGCTTTCTCACCTGACGATAGTCTCTGCTGGAAAACGCCTTGCCGAAATACCACCGCGCTATATCGAATTCCGCGAGGGTCGCGGCGGCGGCAAGATTCGGGTGCCGTTTTTTGAGCTCTGCCATCACCAGAGAATGAGATCTCAGCATGCGACTGGCGTTACTCGACATGGTTCCACGAGTAATACGGTATCCGGTCAGGAAATCAGGGACCGGTGTGAAAGGCAGCCTTTCGGCGAGCGCCAGATAAAGCTTCAGGTCTTCGCATCCCTCGGCTTTTTGATCACGCAACGCGGGATCATAACCTCCGCATGCCAGAACATCGGCGCGAGGCATGAGTGGCGTGCTGCCGTTGCCGATAAAGTTTTCCCGAGCCATGATTTCGAAGACGTCGCCTTTGTGCAGCACGGGTCTCGAATGGCTAAAAATCACGTCATCTGCGTCGATTGCCGCATACCAGTTGTAGGCGACCCCCCGCCTTTCGGGAAAAATTCCCAGAGCCTGCATTTGTAATTCGATTTTGCGGGGGTGCCAGAGATCGTCGGCATCGATCGGAGCGATGAAGCTTCCCGTCGCTTCACGGATCCCGTGGTTGCGGGCACGTGCTACACCGCCGTTTTCCCTTTGCAGAACCCTGACACGCGAATCCTTGAGGCTATATTCGCTTGCCAGCTCAAAGGTTTTGTCCTGTGAACCATCGTCGACCACGAGGATCTCAAGGCATTCATAAGTCTGGTTCGATACGCTCTTAAGTGTTTCAACGAGCGTTTTCTCGGCATTGTAGGCCGGAATGACGACCGTGACCAAAGGGAAGGAATCGGCGCTCATCGCTTGCTATCCAATGAACGCATCGGGATGACCCATCAGTTTGGCGAAGGCCTGGAGAGGAAGATCGCCGCGGACTTCAAGGCGTGGAAGGGATAAGGGGTGATCCGCAAAGCTCGTCCTCGCAGGCTTTGTCGAAAAGCCGATCTCGTAACCTGCGTGAGCAAGAATGCCAGGAACACGGAAATCGGTGGAGCCGAAGGGAAGAGCGATGGATGTCACCGCCTCACCCAGTCGGCTTTCCAGCGCGTCGCGCGACAGAACAGCTTCGCCCAGCAACGCATTGTTGTCCAGCGAGCTTGCCGGCTTGTGAGACGCCAGATGAGACCCGAAGCGAATGCCTTGTTGGTGCAGACTGCGGATATCGGCCCAGGACATCAGCGGGGCCGGCTCCCCGTAAGTAGCGTCCCAATCCGACTCGCCACCAACCTTGTCGGTTACCACGAAGACGTCTGCGCCGAATCCGCTCTCGGCCAGAATGGGAAAAGCGTCGGTAAGAAAATCGAGATAAGCGTCGTCGAAGCTCAGGACGACAGGGCGTCCCTGGATGGGTTTGCGCACACGCAGCATCGCGGCTAGGTTCTGGGCCGTCAGAGTGTAGTAGCCCTGCCGCCGGAGGAACTGCATCTGCTTGCGGAAGATCTCAGGGGCAACGCGAAAACGACGGAGTGCATCCGGCCCGTCGTCCGCAATTCTGTGATACATGAGCACTGGAATCGAGGTCGTAACCTCGTTCGTCCATGCAGCCCCGCGATCGATGCCGGCCGGCCCCCAGATGATGTGCCTGGCCACATCGGCATCCAGAGGGACGCCGTGCGCTTCGATCCGAACGGTCGGTATTGCGACCTTGCGCTTTGCGAAGCGATGGACCGCATAAAGCTCTGTCTCGATTGTTTCTTCCAATACAAGATCAGGCAAGTTCGACAGGACCGTTTTGATCGTGCCCACGCCAAACGGGTTATTCCAGTCGAAACCGGTTCTGTCAGGTTCGTCGCGACGGATATGGGCGTGCGCCGTGACAAGGCAACCGCCTGGTTTCAGGGCCTTGGCGATCTTCCGGCATACCTCTTCCAGGATATTCTCGTCGTCCATGTAGTACAGGACCTCCGAGCAGACGATCAGATCCTGCTCGGGCGGAAGTTCGCTCCCGACGAAGTCCAGAACGCGAAGCTCCACGTTCCGACAGTCCCGGCACCTCTCGGATGCCCTCTCAATGGCGCGGCGGGAAATATCCGTGGCCGTCAGGAAACCGACCTTCTGTGCAAGTTTTGCCGTGAATATCCCTTCCGCGCAGGCGAGCTCGAGTGCTCTTTCGATCCCCTCGGGAATAAGGCTCAGCGTCTGCTCGTATTTGACCTGTTCGTAGACGGAGAGGTAGTTCCACGGGTCGGGGCGCTCGAAAACACGCTCCCAATATTCCTCTTTCGATGCGGCTTCCGACAGAGCCGCTTGCTTCTCGTCGGTTTTGGGAAAGGCGTCGCTCACCTCAGCAACCGCTCCTGCGAACTGCCGCTTGTAATGGGATTGCAGCTCCAACAAGCGCGCTTCATTATCCCCACACTCCTTTGCCGAGGATTTGACGAGGACATTCCGACGTATCGTGTAGGAGAGCTGGCCGAGTTGCCGCCGTCGTCCCCGCCGCTGCCGGAGGATTTTGGCAAAAACTCTGGCGTTGCGAACGGTTTCGACTGCCCAGGAGCGGGCATAAGAAAAGGTCAAGGGTGCGGGCACGTGATTTCCGGCCCGCATTTCATCGAAGATAAGCGTGAGTTGGGCGGGAACGGAGAGGTCTCCCCACAGGGGACCAACATAGGATCCGACATGTTGCCCTCTGGAAAAGACTTGCAGCAACAGCGTATCGGCCTGGTCTACCTTGGCAATAGGGTTCAGTTTACCAGTATCGACGGCAGCCACCTGCAAATGGCCGAGCGTGAAGGAGCGCGATAGGTCGGCCGCCGAGATCGACCAGGCAACGAGTTCTTTCAACCGGCGCCCGGTCCCGGGCAGTGAGTGCTGCTCGAGTAGCCGGACAAGGTCGAGGAATGCCGGGTTCCAGCGCTCCTGCAGATCGATGAGATCGGCAGCATTCGCAACCGCCAGGCCTGTTTGCAATCCATGAAATATCACCGCTGCGAGGAAGCCTTCATAACCTGCGGCATCGGGAAGTTCGGGGAGCAGCGCTGCCAGCGCCGCTAGATCAGCTCCCACGCACAAATTTGCCGAAGCGGCCCAGGCGAGCATCCGCAATTGCCCGAGCGCCGGCGCCGTCCACCGGGCATTCTCATCGTCGGCAGACTGCTCTCCATTCATGCGCAGAGCCTGCGCTCTGATGGTGACACGAACGGCATCCCTTACCATTTTACGCGGATCGCCCGAGAGAGAGCCGGCCTTCATGCGATAGAAGGAAAGGCACTTGTCAATCTGCCGGAATACAGCTCCCGCAAACGCCATGCGAAGCCAGAGATCCCAGTCCTCGCAGGTCTGCAATTCCACGTCCATGCCGCCCAGCCGAATGAAAAGCTCCTTTGGAAATACCACCGCATGAATGGCGACGGCACAGAACGACGAGAATTCTCGCTTTGCCCTGTCGCCTGAGAGATCGGGGGGAATTTCAACAGGCAGCATGCGCCAGTCCGGCGTGACACGGCGATAGCTGCAATAGGCAACGGTTGGTTGCTGCCCATGCTCGGCAACGGGCAGCATGCTTTCGATGAAAGCAGGGTCCAGCCAGTCGTCCGCGTCGAGCATGCAAAGCAGAGGAGCGCTCGCAAACCCGGCGGCGGCATTACGCGCTGCGGCGGCGCCGGCATTCCCCTGACGATGGATCAGGATCCGGCTATCCGCCTGCGCAAAGCCTTCCAGCACATTCCAGGTATCGTCTTTCGAGCCGTCATCGACGACCACCGCCTGCCAGCTTGACACCGACTGTTTCTGCAAGCTGCCCAGGCAGTCGGCCAGCGTTTCGGCCGCGTTGTAGGCGGGGATAAGGAACGATATCTCCGGCTTCGATGCGGTCACCATGCCGGCATCTTCCAGCGCCGAAGCACATACCAGGCGCCATTCAGACATCCCAGTATCTCCTCCTTCAGAAAGAAGGTGTCCGAGGTTGCTCCCGTGGGCAGCCGCTTCCTCAATTTTCGCAGATAATATCGTGGCAAGGCGATGAGTATGCGCCGCAGGTTACCCCGGTTCCCGGTGTTCTGGTACTGGACCAGAAGGGCCGCCACATGACCGCTCATATATTGGCGGATCTGCTTGGCGAGCCCCTTCATCTCCTTGCGATGGAAATGCCAGGAAACCGCAGTCGGCTCGTAGCGACAGGTGCCGCCGTAGTGGAGAAGCCGATTCCAGAGTTCGGAATCGCCCGAACATCCTGCCGCACCCATGTCCAGCCGGACGTCGAATAAGCCGATATCGTCGAATACCTGGCGGCGGAACGCCTGGCTTGCGCCTGCGCCGATCAGCCAGGCGGGCGCCCCGTAGGGAGCGCTCCGAAGATAGAAATCCGGACCGAAATCCAAGCGCTTATAGCCTCTGCCAAATCCCCAGTGAGTTTCGAAGATCAGCTGGGCGGGCGTGGAAAGCTCTCCGGGAAGGACAAGGCCGGTGACGCATCCGATTTCGGGCTGATCGAAGGCCTTCATCAGGTTCTCCAACCAGCATTCGTGCAGGACCACGTCGTCATCCGTAAATGCCACGAACGCGGTCTTTGCTGCGCGTACGGCGGCATTGCGCGCGTAGTCCAAACCCACCCTGCTTTCACGGACATAGGTTGCGCCGGCCGCCTCTACAACGCGGCGCGTATCATCACCGGCTGAGGCATTGTCGACGACGATCACCTCGACCGGCGGCAATGATTGCCTGGGAATTGATGCCAGGCATCGGGCCAGTTCATCCGGCCGATCCTTGGTGCAGATCAGGAGGCTGACGTCCCGGTTCGTGGTTGGCGCCTGCATCACGTTTCGCGCGTGTTCGATGGTCTCCGGCAATACAGTGCGCGCGGCCAGCACCGCCGGCCTTTCCGGCTCTTCGACATAGGTCTGGCCGACGGGGACGCCCTCGGCGACGAAGACCACCAGCCCGGCGCCGATCGCCGGGGCATTCGCACCGACGTCATCCGATGATAGATCCATGTATCGGATAGGCACGGGGAAGAGATTGTTTTTCATGTCACGCGGTATGGCGTCACTCATTACTACACTCTGCGCCAGCTCTCGGGAACTGTTTAGCGTCCTGCCTTGCCCAGCCGGCGGGAGCCCGCCTGGTCAACCTGTGCCGTAGTAATGTTCATTTCCTCTCTGAACCACTCGAGAGTCTTTGCGACGCCTTCCTCATAGCTGATCGCACACGACCATTCGGGCATTACATAATTTGCATTCGTCAGATCCGGCCGTCTGTTCGTCGGATCGTGCGGCGGTGAGGGCTCGAAGACGATCGGAGCGCCACCCGCAAGGCGTGAAACATATTGAGCCACTTCCAAGACGGAGATCTCACGATCGTTCCCGACGTTGAGTGGCCCCCTGTAATCCGTTTCGTTCATCCAGAAAAAACGCGCAAAGCCGTCGATGATGTCATCAACATAGCCCCAGCTTCGGGATTGGAGACCATCCCCGAACACCGTAATGGGGCGGCCGGTCAGGGCTTGCGCAGCGAAGTTGGAGACTGCCCGGCCGTCGTCCGGCCGCGTTCTCGGTCCGTATACGTTGAAGGGTCGAACGATTTTGACGTCCAGACCCTGCGTGCGCTGCATTTCGAACAGCAAGGACTCGGTGCAGCGTTTGCTTTCGTCATATGACGCGCGTGGCCCCGTGCAGTCGACCTGACCCTTATAGGACTCCGGCTGCGGCGAAACCAGTGGATCACCATAGACTTCAGAGGAAGAGGTGAAGCAGAAGCGGCCTCCCTTCTTAAGAACATCCAAAAGACGGAATGCTCCAATGAGATTTGCCGAAATGGTTCGCTTCGGCTCCCTCATGTACCAGGGCGGGGAGGCTGGGGAAGCAAGGTGATATACCTCATCATACTTGTCTGACGTGCGAAATTCTTCGATGTCAGATCGCACGAAGCTGAAGCGAGGATCCCGAATATGTGCGACATTCTCCTCACGCCCAGTCCAAAGATTATCGACAACGACCAGTTTTTCGATGTCAGCGCGATTTAAGAGCCTATCGCACAAGTGTGACCCGAGAAAACCAGCTCCGCCTGCCACAAGGACCTTCTTCATAACTACTCCAGCGGTTGTTGCGTTTGTTTCGTATGGTAGAAGTTATAATAAAGTATCAGTATATCCTAAAGTTTCTCTTGAACTTTATGTTTTAGATCTCTGAAAAATAGAATATCCTTCCCGCGTTAAAAAGAACTATTCGAGCCTTCTTGCGGCGAGCAGCAGCATGACTTCAGGGTGTGGACCGAAGGTTGTTTTCGGCTTGTTGCCGCACGTCTGCGTGCAAATTGGAATACCAACGGAGTGATCTCTACCCAATCCACCGGCTGAGAGGGCTGTCTTCGATACACCTACAAAGTCCCCGATAGAAGCAACGCTGTCGGGTTCTAGCTTTTTTGCACATCACGCAACACGGACTTTAGTCCGATGAGATCTACTTCTTCCGGGGGAGCCCGAGGTCATTGAAAAACCTCGACGATATGTTAGCTGAAACACATTTAATTCTAGATTGAATCTTCAGAGTGGCCTCAGATGGTTTCAGGATCAGCCACAGTATTGCCCGGAAGGGTTGCGGGTTGGGGAGCAGATTTTCGGTGGGCCTCCTTATCTTGCCTGATCCACGAAATGCTTTACCGCCTCAAGCGTGTAGTCTGATATTCGCATCGAAGGCGCCGGCTGCCATCGGCCCTGGCGTCAGTTCGCTCAAGCTGCGGCGAATTGCAGCCACTGGCAGTCTAGCGGTTGCAAATGCCGTTCTGCCGATCTTCCCGATTGACAGGGCCGTTCCCGACGATATTCTATTATAAAACCTTGAATAACATAATTGTGGAACCTTGGAACCGGGAGTATGAAATGAAGATGTTGGTCGCATTCCTTCTCGGCACGGCATTGGTCGCCTTGCCGACAACCTTGATGGCGCAGGAGAAAGGTGGCGTGATCAACGTCGCGACGATCGGTGAGCCACCAACGCTCGATCCGATGTCTTCGACTGCCGACCTCGTCGGCATCGTCACGCAGCACATCTTCGAGACCCTTTACACGTTCGACAAGAAGTGGAGCGTCACCCCGCTTCTGGCCGAAAGCCTGCCGGAAATCAGCGCGGACGGTAAGACTTATACGATCAAGCTGCGCACCGGCATCAAGTTTCACGACAATTCTGACATGACCTCGGAAGATGTGGTCGCCTCACTGAACCGCTGGATGAAGATCGCTTCGCGCGGCAAGCAGGTTGCCGGCTTCGTCGATTCCGTCACAGCAGTCGATCAGGCGACCGTCAAGATCGTACTGAAGCAGCCCTTTGCGCCGCTGACCTCGCTGCTCGCCTTCAACAACTCCGCCGCTATCATCATCCCCTCGGAGAAGCAGGATGAACCGATGAAGGAATTCATCGGCACTGGTCCTTACATCCTGAAAGAACGCAAGGCGGACCAATATATCCAGCTCGTCCGTTTCGACGGCTATAAGCCGCGCGATGGCGAGAGCGACGGTTATGGCGGCGCGCGCCACCAGTATCTCGATGAGATCCGTTTCGTACCGGTCCCGGACGCCAATACCCGCGTCGAGGCTGCCGTCTCCGGTCAATATGATTATGTCGACTCGATCCCGGTCGAATCCTTCGACAAGCTCAAGGCTTCGAGCGCATCGCAGCCGGTTATCCTAAAGCCCTTCGGCTATCCTGTCTTCGTCTTCAACACAAAGGAGGGCCTTGCCAAGAATGTCGAGATCCGGAAGGCAATCCGTCAAGCGCTCAGTATGGAAGACATGCTTGCCGCCGCCTTCGGCAGCACGGATTTCTATACACTTGACGGCGACATCTATCCAAAGTCTTACGCCTGGAATACGGATGCCGGTGTCGAGGGTAATTACAATGTCGCCGATGCCGAAGGCGCAGCGGCAGCAGCGAAGAAGGCCGGCTACCATGGCGAGCCGATCCGTATTCTTACCAGCCGCCAGTATGAATTCCACTACAAGATGGCGCAGGTTGCCGCGGAATACCTGAAGGCCGCCGGCTTCGCCGTCGATCTTCAGGTCGTCGACTGGGCAACCCTCACACAGCGCCGCACTGACCCGAAGCTTTGGGATATCTATATCACCCATAGCCCCTTCCTGCCGGAACCGGCGCTGATCGGTTCCCTGTCTCCGAGTTCGCCTGGCTGGTGGGACACGCCGGCGCGCAAGAGCGTGGTCGACGCCTTCACCTCCGAGGTCGATCCCAACAAGCGCGTGGCACTTTGGGCCGACGTCCAGAAGACCATGTATGACGAAGTGCCTTATATGAAGATCGGCGATTTCAATGCCGTCTCGGCAAAGTCGACCAAGCTTGAAGGTGTGGATCCCGCTCCGTGGCCGTATTTCTGGAACGCGTCCATCAAGAAGTGATGCTCACCCGCGAGATACCGGTGCGCCCGCGCCGGTATCGTTTTTTCATTGTGCCTGCCCGGTACCGGTATAGACTTCATGTTACGTTACATTTTCCAGCGCCTGCTTGGCATGATCGTCGTGATGTTCCTTGTCGTGACGATCGTCTTCGTCATCGTACGTGTCACGCCCGGCGATCCGGCGGCCGTCATGCTCGGCCCGGAGGCGACGCCACAGGATATTGCCGATCTGCGCGGCAGCCTCGGCCTCGATAGGTCGATCGGCGTGCAATACTTCTATTATATCGGCCAGCTCTTGAGCGGCGATCTTGGGCAGTCGATCTTCCTCAACATGCCGGTGACCTCCGCACTGCTCGATCGCGCCGAACCGACGTTCTTCCTAACGATCTTCTCGCTCGTCATTGCCAGCATCATCGCACTTCCGATCGGCATCTACGCTGCCTATCGCCGCGGCTCCTTCGTCGACCAGGCGGCAACGACGCTGGCGATGTTTGCGGCGAGCATTCCGAGCTTCTGGCTCGGCCTCATCCTCATGCAGGTCTTCGCCGTTCGCTTTGGCCTATTCCCGGTGTCAGGCTATGGCGGACCGGGCTCTACCTTCCTCGACCGCATGTATCACCTGACACTGCCAGCCTTCGCGCTTGGCATTGTCTCCTCCGCACTTATTTTGCGCTTCACGCGCGCCTCGATGCTCGATGTTCTCGGTGACGATTATATCCGCACAGCACGCGCCAAGGGTTTGGTCGAGCGCCAGGTGATCCTCAAGCATGCCCTGAAGAATGCGTTGATCCCGATCCTCACCGTTCTGGGTCTGACGGCCGCTGTACTGATATCAGGAGCTGTCGTGACCGAGACCGTCTTCAGTCTTCCGGGCGTCGGCAACCTCGTCGTCTCTGCCGTCCTGCGCCGTGACTATCCGGTCATCCAGGGTGCGCTTCTGGTGATTGCAGCACTCTACGTCCTGATCAATTTTGCAATTGACATGCTCTATCTGCTCGTCGATCCGAGGGTGCGCTACTGATGACGGATATCGCGATCAAACCGGCCGGGAATGAAGGTCGCAAGTTCATCCGCCGCTTCCTGAAGCGCAAGACGGTCGCCATCGGCCTTATCATCCTGGTGCTCTTCGTGCTCTTGGCGATCCTGGCACCATGGGTCGCTCCTTATTCGCCGTCGAAGCTTTCGATCGTCAACCGGTTGAAGCCGCCAAGCGGAACCTATGTCTTCGGTACCGACGAATTCGGCAGGGATGTCCTGTCGCGCACGATCTTTGCTGGCCGTCTGTCGCTCCTCGTCGGAGCCGCGGTCGTAGCTCTCTCGGCGGCAATCGGCGTCACGCTCGGCTTGCTTGCCGGCTTCTTCAAAAACCTCGATACGCCGATCGCTCGGCTGATCGATGCAATGATGGCTTTCCCCGATATTCTGCTGGCGATTGCGCTTGTCGCTGCTCTCGGCCCGTCTCTGACGACCGTCATCATTGCGCTGTCGATCGTGTATGCGCCGCGTCTCGCGCGCATTGTCCGGGCCTCGACGCTCGTCATCCGCGAGTTGCCCTATGTCGAGGCGGCGCAGGCGCTCGGAATTTCGACCTTCCATATCATGACGCGCCATGTGCTGAGGAACCTGCTTTCGCCGATCATGGTGCAGGCGACCTTCCTCTTTGCAAGCGCCATGCTCGCAGAAGCTGGACTTTCTTTCCTTGGGCTCGGCGTCAGTCCGGAAATTCCGACTTGGGGCACGATGATTGCTGCTGGCCGTCAATATATCGGCCAGGCCGACTGGATGACGCTGTTTCCAGGCGTCGCCATCATTCTTTCCGTGCTCTCGCTTCAGATGGTCGGCGACGGTCTGCGCGACATGCTCGATCCCAAACTTCGAAAGGACCTTTAAATGAACGGTGAAACAGCGGGCAGACCGCTCCTTCTCACCAATGTGAAGCCGGTCGGTTTCGGTGCCGGTGCGCTCGATGAAGCAATCGACATTCTCGTCGGTACCGATGGCAAGATCGTGAAGCTCGGTTCCAAGCTTACGGTCGCCGACGATGTGACACGTGTGGATGGCAAGGGCGCCTTCGTATCCCCCGGCTGGGTCGATCTGCATGTGCATATCTGGCATGGCGGCACCGATATTTCGATCCGCCCTTCGGAATGCGGCATCGAACGCGGCGTGACGACGCTGGTCGATGCCGGCTCTGCCGGCGAAGCCAATTTCCATGGTTTCCGCGAATATATTATCGAGCCCTCCAAGGAGCGCATCAAGGCTTTCCTCAATCTCGGCTCGATCGGTCTCGTTGCCTGCAACCGTGTTGCCGAACTGCGCGACATCAGGGACATCGACCTCGATCGCATTCTCGAATGCTATGCCGAAAACAGCGAGCACATTGTCGGCATCAAGGTGCGTGCGAGCCATGTGATCACCGGCTCCTGGGGCGTGACACCTGTCAAGCTCGGCAAGAAAATCGCCAAGATTCTCAAGGTGCCGATGATGGTGCATGTCGGCGAGCCGCCGGCGCTTTATGACGAGGTCCTGGAAATCCTCGGCCCGGGCGATGTCGTTACCCATTGCTTCAACGGCAAGGCGGGTTCGAGCATCATGGAAGACGAGGATCTCTTCAGCCTCGCCGAGCGGTGTGCATCCGAAGGTATCCGCCTCGATATCGGTCACGGCGGCGCCTCCTTTTCGTTCAAGGTGGCGGAGGCGGCAATCGCCCGCGGCTTGCTGCCCTTCTCGATTTCCACCGACCTGCATGGCCATTCGATGAACTTCCCGGTCTGGGATCTTGCCACGACCATGTCGAAGCTGCTCTCGGTCGGCATGCCATTCGATAAAGTGGTCAATGCCGTCACCCATGCACCGGCATCCGTCATCAAGCTGTCGATGGACAACCGTCTAGCAGTTGGCGCTCAGGCCGAGTTCACGATCTTCGATCTCGTCGATTCCGATTTGGAGGCGACCGACTCCAATGGCGACGTCTCGGTTTTGAAAAGGCTCTTCGAGCCGCGTTATGCGGTGCTCGGCAATGAGGCCTTCACCTCCAGCCGTTATGTGCCACGCGCCCGTAAACTGGTGCGTCACAGCCATGGCTATTCCTACCGGTAAGACCGCAAGCAAATCGCATGACAGGAGTTCGCGTGAATCAATCTCCCGCCACAACAGGCACGCCCACCCCAGCCGGCAAGCTTGGCAGATCGCCTTATGAGCGGCTTGCAGCGCTTGGCATTACGCTGCCCGGCTCTCCACCGCCAATCGCCAACTTCCTTACGCATGTGCAGGAGGGCAACATGCTCTACCTGTCAGGGCAGGGGCCGCGTGAGGCGGATGGCTTTATGCATGTCGGCAAGGTCGGCGCCGAAGTCGGCACCGAAGCCGCATACACGCACGCAAAGCTCACCGGCATCAACCTGCTTTCCGTCATGCATGAAGCGCTAGGTGATCTCGGCCGCGTCAAGCGTGTCGTCAAGCTGCTCGGCATGGTCAATGCGGTGCCGCATTTCGTCGACCATCCTGCTGTCATCAACGGCTGCTCGGATCTTCTGATCGATGTGTTCGGTGAGGAGATCGGGCAGCATGCGCGCTCTGCCGTGGGCTTCGGATCGCTGCCAGGAAATATCACTGTCGAAATCGAGGCTATCGTCGCGCTCAGAGATTAACGAAGGCTGAGCATGAATACTTCGGCGCAACAGATTGAAATTGGAGACACTTATGTCTGAGGACATCCGTACATCGATCGGCCTTCGTCCGGTCATCAACGTTTCCGGCACGATGACCAGCCTTGGTGCTTCGATCGTCGTTCCCGAGGCGATTGCCGCCATGTCGTCGATCCTGCCGCAGTTCGTCGAAATCAACGATCTCCAACGCAAGGCAAGTGCGGTCATTGCGCGGCTGACCGGCGGCGAAGCGGGTTTCGTCACCGCTTCCTGCTCGGCCGGCATATCGCTTGCTGTCGCGGGTGCGATCACCGGCAACAATCTTCTTGCGATCGAGAAGCTGCCGGATGTCATTCCGGAGAAGAACGAAGTCCTTGTCCAGATGGGCCACGTCGTCAGCTACGGCGCGCCCGTCGATCAGGCAATTCGTCTCGCCGGTGGCAAGGTCGTGCTGATCGGTCAGGCAACCTCTACGCATCGCTTCCATATGGAGCATGCGATTAATGAGAAGACTGCGGCCGCTGTCTATGTCGTCTCGCACCACGTTGTCGATTACGGTCTTCTGAACCTCAAGGAGTTCGTCGAGATCGCCCACGCCAGGGGCGTCCCGGTCATCGTCGATGCAGCTTCGGAATATGACCTGCGAATCTTCCTGGAGCAGGGCGCCGATGTGGCGCTCTATTCCGGCCACAAATTCCTCGGCGGCCCAACCTCAGGCATCGTTGCCGGCAAGAAGGAGCTGGTGCGCAATGCCTTCCTGCAGAACATGGGTATTGGCCGCGGCATGAAGGTCGGCAAGGAGAGCATATTCGGCGTCATGGCAGCACTCGAAGCCTGGGAAAAGCGCGACCACGCGGGGATCCGAGAGCGTGAGAGGAGTTATCTCAATCTCTGGAAGCAGACGCTCGATGGTCGTCCCGGCGTGACCGCGCTGATCGAACCGGATCCAACGAACAATCCGCTCGACCGCTTGCGCCTGATCATCGATGCAGAAGAGGCGCATATCACCGCCTGGGATCTGGCAGACGCGCTGGCCCGGGGTTCCCAGCCGATCATCGTTCGCGATCACGAAGTCGAGCATCGTTATTTCTACCTCGATCCCTGCAATCTGCATCCCGGTCAGGAGAAGATCGTCGCAAGCCGGCTGGCTGAGGAGCTCGACAAGGCGCGCGCCTCTAGTGAAATCATTGCGACGCCGATCGAAAACCGCAGCAAACGCCGCTTTGATGGCGTGCTGAACTGGCCGGACTGATGCGGAACTCCGGGTAAATAAAGGAAGCGATCATGACCGGCATCCAGGCACAATCCATCGCAGCGGCAGCGGCAATTCTCTCTGTCCAAAACCTGACGACGTCATTTCTGGTCGATGGCGCCTGGAAGCCGGTCGTGCGCAATGTCTCCTTCGATGTTGCACCGGGCGAGACGGTCGCCATCGTCGGCGAAAGCGGCTCCGGAAAGAGCGTGACCTCGCTGTCGATCATGCGTTTGCTGCAGGCGGATTCGAGCCGCATCGAAGGCAGGATCATGCTCGGTGGGGGTGACCTGCTTCGCCTGGCGGAAGATCAGATGCGCAAGGTGCGCGGCAACGACGTTGCAATGATCTTCCAGGAGCCGATGACGAGCCTCAATCCGCTCTTCACCATCGGCGACCAGATATCCGAGGCCTTGCTCTGCCACAGGTCGATGTCGAAGGCCGAAGCCCGCGCCGAGACCATCCGGTTGCTCGAAAAGGTGCGTATTCCCTCGGCAGCCTCGCGTTTTGATGAATATCCCCACCGCTTCTCGGGCGGCATGCGCCAGCGCGTGATGATTGCCATGGCGCTTGCCTCGCGGCCGAAACTGTTGATCGCCGACGAGCCGACGACGGCGCTCGATGTGACGATCCAAGGCCAGATACTCGATCTCATCAAGATGCTGCAGGAAGAGGAGGGCACCTCTGTTCTGTTCATTACCCACGACATGGGTGTGGTGGCCGAGATCGCCGACCGCACGGTCGTGATGTATCGCGGAGAGCAGGTGGAGACGGGAGCGACCGCCGATATCTTCCATCGCGGCAAGCATCCTTATACGCGCGCCCTGCTGTCAGCCGTGCCGGTGCTCGGCTCCATGCAGGGTCGCGAGCGGCCGCTGCGCTTTCCGGTCGTCAACACGGCGACCGGGGGATCGAGCGCTCCGGTCGAAACCGCCAACACAGTGGCCGCCACAGCTCGCCCGGTGCTGGAGGTGAAGAACCTCACGAAGCGCTTTGATATTCACTCCGGCCTGTTCGGCAAATTGACCGGTCGCGTTCATGCGGTCGAGAATGTTTCCTTCGATCTTCATGCCGGCGAGACGCTGTCGCTCGTCGGAGAATCCGGTTGCGGAAAATCCACGACCGGACGCGCGATCATGCGGCTGATCGAGGCGCAAAGCGGCTCGGTTATTGCCGATGGCAAGGATGTGCTGGCGCTCGACAAGGCGGGTATGCGCGAGATGCGCAAGACCGTGCAGATGATCTTCCAGGATCCCTTTGCCAGTCTCAATCCTCGCATCCGCGTTGGTGACGCCATTGCCGAACCCTATCTGGAACACAGGATGGGGACGGCAAAGCAGGCAAAGGAGCGCGTTGCGGATCTGCTCACCAAGGTTGGTTTGACGCCCGAAATGGCGTCGCGCTTCCCGCATGAATTCTCCGGTGGACAGCGCCAGCGCATCTGCATTGCGCGGGCGCTTGCGTTGGAGCCGAAGGTCATCGTGGCGGATGAATGCGTCTCGGCGCTCGACGTGTCGATCAAGGCGCAAGTCATCAATCTGATGCTCGACCTGCAGCAGAGCCTGAACCTCGCTTTCCTCTTCATTTCCCACGATATGGCCGTGGTCGAACGCGTCAGCCATCGCATTGCTGTCATGTATCTCGGCGAAATCGTCGAGATCGGTCCGCGTGCCGCCGTCTTCGGCGATCCTCAACATGCTTACACCAAGAAGCTGATAGCGGCCGTCCCGATTCCGGACCCCGACCGCCGGCGGGAAAAACGGGCCGTGGCAAGTGATGAGATCAAAAGCCCGGTCCGCCGTATCGATTACAAGATCAAGCCGCTCGAATATCGTCAGGTATCGCCGGGACATCTGGTCGCCGTCTGAGCAACCGCCAAACCGCAGCGATCGATGCAGCGCCTAAATCTGGGCCGGAGCCTTTAGTGTTTGGTATCGTCGGCTCGAAGCTGGTCGATCGCATCAAGCGCTTCGTCCGCCGTCCAACCGGCGCGCAGCGCCGCGGCGACAAGCCGGACCTCCGCCTCCATTTCGAGCCTTAGATAAAGACCCTCCAAGGCTTCTTTGGCCGTAACCACGTGTTCGTCATTCGGTACGACATTATCCGTCCGCATGGTCGTAGACACATTCCTTTCCTTCCTCGAAGTGGGTTGTGGTTCTTGTTAGGCCGATAACAGATTTTTTCGCGTCCCAGAAACAGAGTACGCGGCTACCGCAATTTTGTTCCATGCATCCTATCATAAGCAGAGACAGTGTTGGAAGTTTTTGCAATGGCGCTGCGCCCGGAAGGACCCAATCAATGGACCATCGGTGAAATTGCGCTAGAACGACGGATCGCTGCAACCAGAATCCCAAGGACGTAACCATGCCTCGCGTGCAAGACCTCATCGACTGGATTATCGCCGAAGGATTGTCGACAGATACGATCGAGAGCATCTTGCAGGGCGTCGCAGAACGGCTGACGGATCTCGGATACCCGATCCTTCGCGCGTCGATAGCAATGCCATCGATCGATCCCCTGCAGAGGGGGGCTTCGCTTGCCTGGTACCGTTCTTCCGGTTTCTTAAAGGAGATTCAAGGGCATGATGAAGCGAGCCAGGCATTGTTCCAGCGCTCTCCCATTTCCTATCTCCTGACACATAATCTTCAATATGCTCGCTGGAGACTGCCGCCGGGTCCGGACGCGCCACCGATTCCGCTGCTGACCGAACTGGCTGAGCTTGGAGCCACCGACTATCTGATGAAGATCGTTTCGTTCCCCGGCGATACAGCGCTTGCGGGCGCGAGCTTCTCCATCGCGGTTGACAACCCTGGCGGCTTTTCGGATCGATTAATCGCCGATTTGGAGAAAATAGTGCCGGCTCTGTCGCTTGCCTGTTGGCGCATCGCGACCACACGGGTGGCGACCGACGTACTGGCTGTCTACACGGGCGCAAGAACCAGCGGACGCATTCTGAGCGGGCATATAAGGCGTGGTGACGGCACCGCGATCTATGCGGCGATCCTTTTCGCCGATCTTAAGAATTTCACCTCGCTCAACGAAAAGCACGAGCCCGACCGTATCGTCGGTTGGCTCAACCAACACTTCGAAGCAATCGGCGCCCCGGTCGAGCAGCAGGGCGGCGAGATCCTGAAGTTCATGGGTGATAGTCTGCTTGCCATTTTCCCTGCCGATGTCGACAACCCTGCCGAAGCATGCGGTCGAGCCCTGTCGGCGGCGCGCGCTGCAATGGATGCCAATGCCGAGGTCAATCGGCAGAGAGCGCAGGCAGAAGAGCCGGAGCTGATGGTCGACATCGTCCTTCACGTTGGCGAAGTTTTTTACGGGAACGTCGGAGCGGCCCGCCGTCTGGATTTTACCGCGATCGGAAGAGCGGTCAACGAAGCGACGCGCATGGAGAAGCTTGCCGATATCGCCGGGCACAGCCTCTTGGCATCTGCCGACTTCGTTTTGCAGGCGCCGGGCCGCTTCCAGGAAGCAGGCACTTTTCTGCTGAAGGGCGTTGCTCGCCCAGCCACGATTTATGCCTGGCCAGATTGACGAACAGCGGCCGCGAGGCCGCCTGAGATGTCAACATGTTGACTGCGCGCCGAGACGTTCCTCTTCGAAGCGGTTGCGACCATTTCATCCCGCCTGGGCCATAAAGTGGTTATAAGATGGAGATGGCTGGAACGGTGGGTAAAAGCTGTTGCGGCGGTAATATCAAGCCGCTCGAGGACGCCTCTACGGAATGTCTCTCGACTCCAATTCCGGGCAGCTTGGTTCGTTTCCGAAGGTGATCTCCTTGCGGTCTCCGTTAATCGTCAGCCCCCTGAAGGTCAGGACATTCTCATCACGGAAGACGATTTCGCTTCGATAAATGCCGGCGCGTATCGCCCTGTTTCGGGCTCGACTGACGTTGCATTGCCCGGTCGGCGGAGATACATGCCAATTGGAGGTGCCTTGCGCGTCGGTCTGCCAGCCATCGGCGAAAGCCAGCGTCGAATTGACGAATAAACCAAATGGCAAAATTAGAAGTTTAAACGACGATCGAGCTTTCACGATGTGACTCCGAGGCAATGAATGCCACTGCTATTATCTGAAATTGATTGCCAGATCATTCAACGGTGCCAACCGGCTTTGACTTCTTGGGAAATGGTGAACAATCGCGCTCACAAGCCGGAATTTGCGGGCCTGTCGTTGCGTGACGCAAGTGTGCTGCTTGGTGTCCACCGATGGCGACCTGGTCATCGCCATCCCAATTTGTTGAATTTGACTCACAGAACCAATGTGGCTCTTTCCTTGAATACGCCTGCCTATTGAAAAAGGATGTGCTCGCGAAGGTCGGCAGCTTTCGGCGCGATACCGTTACGACCGTCTCTTGAACGTATGTTCGACCGCCGGAAATCGCCTGGAGCGTACCTCCGCAGCGTAATCTGCCGCTGCCGCAGAAACGCGTTTTCCCAGTTCGTCGTAACGTTTGACGAAGCGTGGCGTAAAATCATTGAAGAGCCCGAGCATGTCGTCGGAAACGAGGATTTGGCCGTCGCAGGCCGACGAAGCGCCGATACCGATGGTTGGCACAGGGGTCGCGGCAGTGACTTCGCGCGCCAAGGGTTCGACCGTTCCTTCGACGACGAAGGCGAAAGCCCCGGATCCGCCGATGGCATGGGCATCGCGCCGGATTTTCGCGGCTTCGTGTTCGCTGTGGCCGACCGAGTGGTAACCACCTGCAGTATGGACCAGCTGCGGCATCAAGCCGATATGGCCGAGAACCGGAATGCCCCGCGCCGTCAGAAAGCCGATGGTCGCAACCATTTCTTCGCCGCCCTCAAGCTTGATGGCATCGCAGCCCGTTTCCTGCAGGATGCGAACCGCATTGCGAAACGCAACCTCCTTCGATTCCTGATAAGTACCGAAAGGCATGTCGACGACGACGCAGGCTTTGCTGACGCCGCGCATGACAGCCTTGCCGTGAGCGATCATCATGTCGAGCGTGACGCCGGTCGTCGTCTCCATGCCGTAGAGCACCATGCCGAGGGAGTCGCCGACTAGCAGAAGATCGCAATGTTCATCGAGGAGGCGGGCGATCGGCGTCGTATAGGCCGTCAGGCAGACGATCGGCGCCTTTCCCTTCATGGCGGTGACGCCCGATGGCGTAAGACGTTTCTGTAATCCGGGTGTGCTCATCGCTCCGCTCCAATTCTTGCCCTGTCGCGGCCGGCGATCACTCTGTTGTCCAACAGCCGCGTCGTTCCGACGCGCACGAAGAGTGCAACGACGACCGGGTCCTTGATGGCGGCGACTGGCCGCAAAGTCGACGCATCCCTGACGGCGACAATCTCCGGATTGGCCAAGGGTTCGGTGCTCAGGAATGTTCTCAGCCGATCTTCGAGCTCAGCAGGATCGCGTATGCCACCGGCAACCAACCGCTCGGCCTCATCAAGCGTTTTCGGGACGATGACTGCAGCCTTTCGCTCTTCCTTGCTGAGATAGACGTTGCGTGAGGACAAGGCGAGCCCG
This sequence comes from Rhizobium sp. BK650, assembly GCF_014195325.1. GTDB lineage: Bacteria > Pseudomonadota > Alphaproteobacteria > Rhizobiales > Rhizobiaceae > Rhizobium. The sequence goes on from NZ_JACIBK010000010.1 coordinate 109,151, forward strand.
TCCTCGTCCCTTATCGTCGGAACCGTAATGATCTCTACCGGCAAGGACAGGTCGGCGACCATGCGCTTGATAACGACGACCTGCTGGTAGTCTTTTTCGCCGAAATAGGCTTTCTGGGGCTGTACGATGTTGAAAAGCTTGCAAACCACGGTCGCCACGCCGGCAAAATGCCCGGGACGCACCGCCCCCTCCAACTCGTTGCCGATATCAGGCACATCGACGGTCGTCAGGATCGGCTCTGGATACATGTCGGTGACAGCGGGCGCAAAAAGCATGTTGACGCCTGCCTGCTTCAGCATCTGCGCGTCGCGTTCGAGGTCGCGCGGATATTTGCCAAGATCTTCCGACGGCCCGAACTGCAGCGGGTTGACAAAAATCGATGCCACCAGAATATCGTTTTGGCACCGAGCGCGCGAAACCAGTTCCATGTGACCGGCGTGCAGATAGCCCATAGTCGGCACAAAGCCTACCGTCCGGTCATGTCGCCTCAGGGCATTGAGCGCCGAGCGCACCTCGCCAATTTTGGAAAATATTCGCACTGCTTCCTCCACTTCGCGGCCATGCAGATTGCAATTATCGTCTCCCGTCAACGGTGCGTCAGGAATAACATCGATTAGCTGATCCCGAAGCTGGTACTCTCTTTGGTCGCTCAAAGCCACTTGATCCGCTTGAGGACCATCAGCGTCGCAATCGAGGTGATGGCGACAAAGGCAACGATGATGATGAAAGCCCAGGTGTCGTTGACCCCGGGGATTCCGCCGACATTCATGCCGAAAAGACCTGCAACTACGCTCGGCGGCAGCAGCAGCGCGGCAAGTGCTGCAAGGCGGTTGGAGTTGCGGGCAATCCGCTCGCTGATGACGGTGGACAGGTCGTCATGAAGAATGCTGGTACGGTCACGGATAGCATCGAGATATTCGATGAAGCGCATCAGCTTGTCGATGACCTCACGGAAACGCAGCTTGTCACGCTCCTTCAGCCAGGGAGCGTCGTCATGTTCGATGCGGTTTAATGCGTCGCGCTGCGGTGCGAGATAGCGGCGAAGCTGCACGGAGCGGCGGCGAAGCTGCTTTAGCCGCTCGCGCACTTCGCTCGCCTCGCCGTGAAAGATCAGTTCGTCCAGTTCATCAACCTCTTCGTCCATCGTGTCGAGCACCGGCTCGAGGTCGCGTACCAGCTTTTCGCTGACCAGAGCAAGCAGTTCCCCCGTCTGTCTGGGCCCTTTGCCTTTGTCCAGAGCCAGGCGGATATCGCGCAATGCAGTAATATAATGGCCGCTATCGCGCAGGCTCACCAGCCTGCGCTCGTCGGCCCATATATGCAGGGGAACGAGATCGATTTCGTCCTGCCCTGCTTTTGCTTCTTCCGGCGGCGCGGCGCAGACGCTGCGAAGGATAATGAGCAACCCGTCGTCGATGCTCTCGACGCGTGGGCGCGATTCCTCCTGCAGGAGGGCGTCGGCAACCAACGGATCGAAGCCGCCTCTCGCCGCCACCCAATCGGCGGCGGCCGGATGATCGCGCTCGAAATGCAGCCAAATGACGCCATCTTCAGCTGTCCACCGGCCCACCGCTTCCATATCAAGCGTCCGACATCCGCCACGACCGTCCAGAAGCACGGCGAAACGCAGGCCCGGCTCTGCGCCGTAATTTGCAACACTCATGACTTGCTCGTGCATCAGAAACCTCCACCCGCCAGAATCTACCTCCCGTATGCGCATATCAATAGCTTAGCGGGTCGCCGCCAGGCGGCAAGACAATCAAATCACTGGTGCCGTTAGATCAAAATTGCGGGCATGGTGACCCGCATATCCGCCGTCTGTGTTCTCATATTGTGGCCCCGATTGACTTGCACCGGCGAGCGACTAAACTTTAACCATCGCTAACATATTCTGTACCGCAAACGGCACCGGAGTATGCGAGTGGCTGACCTTGAAGAGGATGGGGTTTGCCGTGAACAACCGTGTTGTACTGCTGATCGTCGCCGCCTTCATCGCTCTTTCCCCTGGTCGCGTCGGCGCCCAGGAAGGCGACCCGACGGCGGGTGCCACCGTTTTCAAGAAATGCGCGACCTTCCATATCGCCGAATCAGATACGAATAAGGTCGGCCCGTCGCTGAATGGGCTGTTCGGTCGGAAGGCCGGAACACATCCAGACTTTGCCTATTCACCCGCAATGAAGGCAGCCGGCGATGGCGGTCTCGTCTGGGACGAAGCGACGTTGCGTGACTACCTGCACAATCCGAAAGTCAAGGTGAAGGGCACGAAGATGACCTTCGTCGGCCTGAAGGACGATCAGGAGATCACCGATCTCATCGCCTATCTCAAGCAATATTCCAAGTGACGGCGCTATTATCTCACGCGGCTGACTGAAGCCTTTTGTGTGCGATTGGAAACCGTCGCCGGCTCCATCACCGAGGTCAATCATATAGATGCGAAACTTCGTCCGGTCTCGGCCACACCTGACGAGTTTTCTCAGGGGTCGAGCCGGAGGCCGGCCCTTGATTTGATGGCCCGGCAGACCTGTCCGGATCGTTAAAGCACGATAAGGGATGCCAGCGACAGGATCAGCGCGGGAAACATCACCACCGCCCCAAGCTTCAAAAATCTCCAGCTGCCGATATCGAGGCCTTCGCGGCGCAGTGCCGACAACCATAGGATCGTCGCCAACGATCCCGTGACTGAGAGATTGGGTCCGAGATCGACGCCGATCAGGACGGCACCTGCAACCTTATCCGAGACCTGTGCTGCCTGGACTGCACTGCCGGCAACCAATCCGGCCGGAAGATTATTGACGAGATTTGAGACCACGGCGACGAACACTCCGGAAACCCCGACGGCCTCGGCTTGCGACGCTGAGGCAAGAGAGGCCAAGTGGCCGGAGAGAAGACCTGTGACACCCGTTCGATCGAGCGCTTCGACGATAACAAACAGGCCGGCCACCAAGGGTAAGACGCTCCAGCTTATGCCTTTTATCGTCTCAACCGGGCTCTGCCGCGTCAGTGTCAGAACCGATGCCGTGGTGATCGTTCCTGCAAGAAATGTTGGAACACCAAGATCCACATGCATGGCAGACGCTGCCACAAGGACGACGGCAGTTACGAGGATTCCCCACCCTGCAAGGCTGGCGCTGCGGGTGAGGAAAGGCCGTTCCGCTTTGACGGCAAGGCTTTCTTCCAAGAGGCTGCGTCGATGCGTCCAATAAAGACACACGAACGTGACGACGATGGAGACGATCGAAGGCAGAAGGAATGTCGACACCCAGCGTGACAAAGGCGGCATTTCGCCGCCTGCGAAAATCACGAGATTGGCCGGGTTGGAGATCGGCAGCAGGAAGCTCGCTGCATTGGCGATGAAGGCACATACGAGCAGATAGGGCATCGGGTCGCGAACCCGGGCCGCGCGGCAAGCCGCATAGACGGCAGGCGTGAGCACGACAGCGGTCGCATCGTTCGAAAGGAAAACAGTTACGGCGAGGCCGACGAGATAGACGAGCACGAACAACCGCTTAGGAGAGCCCTTTGCATGCGAAGTCGCAAAGGTAGCAACCCAGTCGAAGAGGCCTTCTCTCCGGGCGAGCTCGGACAAAAGCATCATGCCGATCAGGAAAAGGTAAACATCGATGCCCTTGGCAATGCCTGCCACGGCGTCGACCGGTCCGATCAGTTTGAAGGCGACTAGAACAAAAGCTCCAAGGACGGCCCAGATCGCCTCCGGCCACCGGAAAGGGCGGGCAACGACGCCAGCCGCGGTAAGCCCGGCGACACCCCATACAATGGCATTTTCAGTCATTCGGATCATGCTTATTGGCTGCGAGACACCGGGTGGCCTCGGAGCGTGTTGGAACTCGGTGTTCGGCGTACGGATACATGGTCTGGTGAGCATCGGCAACAATGGACCGGCGAGAAGCAAGCTAAATCTTCATGAGGCGCCGGAACCGAACATCGCCTGTATCACGCAGCCTCATCACATATCGAAATCCTTTACATTCAGACGCTTACGTCATTGTAGTTCATGCGATATCACAAATTGACACTCTCTCTACGGTGATAGATGGGACGCGAATTAAACAAGCTGACGGCAATCGCGGTGATGAACCTTGTCTTGAAGCGTCGGTGCGCTTGGTTTCAGCGTCGGCTCGATCTCGATCCGGAGAAGCTGATCTTTATCGACGAAAGTGTGCTGCGGAGCGGCGGAAGGAGTCCAATATGAACTGAGACCGTGGCGTAAAGCTGCGTAAAGGATGCTGGGACGACCGAGATCGGCTTTCGGGAGTGGTCTCAAACTATCCTAGCTGCTGCGGCAAAGAGCCGTGGTGACGAACGTCGGATGAAAAGTTCGGTCGAGATCCGAGCAGGCACGGCGTGCTTCAAGCGCGGCTTGCAGAATGCGGACTTCAGATGTATCCGACCAAAATCCAGATGGTCTACTGTAAAGATAGGCAGCGCCGGGAAAGGTATCCGACCGTCAAATTTGACTTCCTTGGAAACCAGGTTATGCCACGACAGGTGGCGACTTCACAGCGGAAGAGTTCTTCTCAATGCAGGTCACGATCATAGATTGAGCATTCCGCGGCAAACGCCGGGGACGCTGGTGAAACCATCAAACAGTGCCGTTCAGTCGTTCGGCCCTGTTCTCTCTAGCTGACTATGTCAATCGGAAGCTCAAGGCCTTGATCATGAAAAGTACAAGCGCTTTCGGCTTCAAAAAGCTCGGGCCTCGCAGGTCCTGCAGCAACTCGCCCAACAGGGGCGGGACCTCTTAGTGCACAATTGCAGGCATTTTGAACGAACACGTTTACCTAATGGGTGCGGTGTGAATCGAGAGGTTCACGCACGTTTTGCGAGAGGCCGGCAGGTGAAATCCATTCGCTGGCGTGACGGTATCAACGTCAGAAACCGCCGACGGCGCCCATCTACACCGCGATAGGATATCTGGGCTGCGTCTGTACTGCGGCCTCTTCCGGCGCTCCAGAGCTTCTAAATCGCCGGTCTGTGGTCCGGCGAGCTTTGCGATGACCGGCGCCGGTCGTTGCCTAGTGCCACACCGGCCGTTGCTTTTAGTATTCGACCGAAGCCTCAAGATGATGGATGTATTCCCTCAGCACGATCTGAAGAGCCTCCTTGATTTCGCTGATAGTGACCTCGGGCTTTTCAATACTTCTCTGTACGGCTTTAAGTGTAGCAATTCGCGCGTCCATGTAGTCGGGCTCCGCGATAGGCCGGACTTTGCCCTTCGTCTCTATATTCATGATCCCCTCAGTGCGGTTCGGTGCGCCTATTTCGGACAGATTTATCAGCTAGGAGTAGCAGTTTTCGCGCTAGAGTCCAGCTCTAACATTTCTAACCATCACTTTTTGTGGAATTCACGTTCCATTTAGACACGTTTACTGTCTGGTAAGTAGAGTACTTCAAAAATTCTCATTTTTCTATTTTAAGAGCAGAAATATTAGTAGAGGAATATTAGCGCGCGATTTTTGAGCGGGATCGCGGCACTAACTGTCGTCCTGTGTCATTTATTTATCACCCTCCTTCTTGGATGAATATGGCTGAGATACACGCCATTGCGAGCTTTTGTGGCCGATCGGCCGTCATCCTTTTCTTTGTTCTTAGTGAGTTCGTCCTGGCTAGTTCGCTCGGTAAGGTAAGGTAAGCGGTTATTTCAACTACGCATATCGAAGGATATGTCGCACCGTGAAGCTGTGCGGCTGGCATGAGAAGCACTGGCATGAACCCACCGAGCCATCAGCAGGAGCCGCCCCTTGTGCGGCCGCTATCGGTGAAGCCTTGTGGTAAGTCTTACATGCGCTGCTGCGGCCGCCTGAAACAAAAATGCCGCTTCACCGGTTAGGGCGAGGCGGCAGCAAATGATGATTGGGCGGTGGGGAGTTACGGACAGAGGCCCTTAATGATTAGAGATCCGTCCAAGTTAGGCTCACGTCGGGCGCGTATACGCCGAGACCCGTTTCCAAGGCGCGTACAACGATGCCAATACCCGGTCTCAAACTTGATCTGATGCTCTGAGAAAAGGCGGGTCTTCCAATTTGACCGGCGTGCGGCAGATTCCTCCGCGACGATCGGTTGCTCGCTGTAGCGTAAACGGAAGCGCAACGTTGTGGCCTACGATCAGTGGGACTAGCATCGGCCAAATGAATAGTAGATTGCCCCCGGTAAAATAACCTATGAACGGGCTGCCGATGACACTGAGGACGCGCCTCGATTTGCTCATTCCAGCGCCACCTTTCCAAAAGACCCAGGCAAAAAGTGCTCCAGACAGTGAGGCCGCGACGATTCCCAAAAGATTTGTCTGTGCCACCCACTCAGCGGATGGAATGAAATTAAAAACGCCCACCACAGCCGACGACAAAAAGCAAAGCAGAAACCAGGGACAGACGAAGATCGCGAAGCACTTTACACGCAGCGATAGTGCTTGCTTCGTTGAACCGTCCATGAATGCCCCGCAGAATCGATTGGTCAATTGTCTTCGATGAATTCAAAGCCGGTCACCGGTTCACGAAGCAAATGATGATGGGGTGGCGGGGTGGGAGTGCAGCCAAAGTGTTCGCAGATGACCGCACTCCCGTTTCGCTCTCGGGGTAAAGAGAGCAAGGCTCAGCCTCTAGCTACACATCGCTGTCGGTGCAACAGTAATTTTGACGCGCTCCGACGATGGTTGGGTGGTGGGGTGCTGCTAATATTTTGCCGTAGTGCTTAGATTTAGGTCACCGCAACCAGCAGGCATGGAATTCGACACTCCAGCATACATCGCCGCCGAGACAGCCACTTTTATTGCTCGGGATGCACGCAATGCGATGATCTCCGCAGAGAACCCAAACAATCTGGTGAAGCTCAAAATCGTCAGGTTTTGAACCTGTCGATTTCCTGTTCGACACCACCACTGACTATGGGACCGATATCCCCGCCATGGTTAGCCTCATCAGAGCAGACATCGCGGCGTTTTTCGCCGCTCCTGGTTTTCCAAGGGGCCAACCGATGAACCTTTCCGCAGATACAGCAGCTCGCGCAGGTAAAACGACTGGAGCTTGTGCGGTGATACCTCCTCTATATTGGCGAGCAGATGGAGATCATCGAAGACAACCTTTGACTGGTCGCCCGTGGCGAGGCTCAGAACCCGAGAAGGCTAGGCAGGAGAGGCTGCGCGGTCGTCGGATCGGGGGTCACGTTATACGTTCCGTCGCAACGGTGGAGCGCTTGCGGCAGAGACTATCAGCCCAGCCGAACCCCGTCGAGGCGAGAGCGTTCGTGAGCGTTCTCGACCACCCAATAACAGGCCATTTCCCGTCCGCCGTACCTTCCGCATCATATAGATCAAATCCTGCGTCAGGGTCGCCGATACCTGGATCGAACGGGCCGCTCGCATAGGCACCGCGACGCATGAAGTAGTCGATTGGTTCATTGAAAAACCATATATATTTGGAGAAAGCCTTCCAACGGAAAGAACTGAGGCGGTCGATCTAAAGAGGTTCCCTTCAGGGACAGACGAAGATCTGTCGCTGACCTCCAATATCAATCGTTGCGCATCCCGGATACCATACAGATCGATCTCTTCTCGAGAGCGAAAAGGGGAGTGCTGTCACGTCGAAGCATTTGACTGCACTCCCCACCAGCTCGCTTGCTCTTAATCCGCCAGGTCATCACACAATGAGGCCTCGTGCAGAATACCTCCGGAAAAGATGCCTGGGATAGGATCGATGGACGCCATATTTCGCGGCGAGAAAGTCGATTCGCGCTCCCGCCAGGTATTCGGTCAATAATGCAATACGGCGGCGATGCGAAAGCGAAACGCGTGGCATGAGTGAATCCTGCGATGTCGTTAATCGCCACACTCGCTGAAGGCGCAACAGATATCAACCCGTCGCGGAAGTCGGATAAGAAGCCGAGTAGGCACAAAGGCCTACTCACCTGCTGAGTTTGCAGCATCAGCGAATAGGTACATGGCGGTTTAATTGTAAAAACACTATAGCGAGCGCAGGGCATGAACGACGATGCCTCAAATATCATTCCAGCCACAGGAGCAGCGCAGTTCCCCAGGTTTTCACTGTCCGGCACGGTTACAGAGATCGATCTCCCGGAGGCCTACGATTTTGCATTCGTAAGTAAATATATAGTTTCTTTGAAGGGCAGACCGGCATCCGACTACACCCGCGTTCAAGCGAAGGTTCGCAGTACCGAATACACGGTTTATCAATATATCCTCGTAGTCCGTCCTACGTCGTTTTCGAGGTGAAGGTTCACGCAGGTAACACCTGCACTTGAATGTGCAGCCGGTCGCCCTGCGCTTTGACGCCGCATATTGCCTCCAACGCGAGAATGGCCCTAACAACGTGCCGATGGGCGCCGGAGCGATCATCCTTCAGATGCCGTTCTGTGGCCGCTCGCTGCTCCCCGACAGGAATTCCATCGAGGCGGAAACCAAGAAGGCTATGGTTCCAGCACTACCTATGGAAATGCTACGGGCGACCCTATCGGGGACAGAGGCTACGTCACGCGCCTCGCGGAGACACTGGGCACGCCCCTCAGCAACTGTCGAAAGCTTTGGACAAAGACAGCCATCGGTTGGTTGCTGGAAATTATGCCCGACGCGCAGCGACGCTTCCACTGTTTAATCCGACGCATGTCATTGACATGAATCCACGCAATCAGGCCCGATGACATGGGAACGCCGGTTCGTGATGGTATGGGTTGGGATTATTTCAACCGAGCAAAGTCAATCGGTACTCTGGCACTTTCATCCGGTGCCGCGATGGTAAGGCCCAGCGTCAGGTGGGGTCGCCCTCTGGAAAAGCGTTGGCGATCTAAAGACGCTTCGTGATCAAGCAGATCAGGCGCTCTACCTTGCCAAACGGGCCGGTCGTGACAGGGTCGAGATCTATGCCGATCCTCAGCTTGTGAGAGAACGCACGGCGAGCGTTAATTTACCCGGCGATAGCGCGTGTGATGCCGGCCCCTCGGGCGGAGACGTTGCGCGACACGAGCAATCACGCGTCGCTTGACGTTTGCGCTCATCGCCGGGTACCGCACTTTTTCCAGGCAAAAGCGCTCGGGACCTTTTCAGATACGCTTGAAACGCCGTAATTGCCCATATTTTCTATCTGTGCGATAATAATCGTATTATTTTCGGAATGCGGTTTCACGGTCGGTCGGCCCGGGGAGGGGCGGAAATGGCTGTTGTGCTGGTTCTCGTCCTGATCGTCGTCGGCTCTGTGCTGTTCCACCTGTTAAGCCCTTGGTGGTGGACGCCGATCGCGTCCAACTGGAGCTATATCGACAGCACGCTCGTCATTACCTTTTGGATCACCGGCATCGTCTTTGTTGCGGTGATCTCCTTCATGGCCTATTGCGTGTTCCGCTTCAGGCACAGGCCGGGCAACCGGGCGCATTACGAACCGGAGAACCGCAGGCTGGAAGTGCTGCTGGCCTCTGGGACGGCAATTGGTGTCGCCGCCATGCTGGCGCCCGGCCTCTTCGTCTGGAACCAGTTCATCACCGTGCCTGCCGATGCCGCATCGGTGGAGGTCGTCAGCCAGCAATGGCAGTGGAGCTTCCGCCTACCGGGTGCTGACGGAAAGCTCGGTCGCGCCGAGACGCGCGACGTTACACCCGAGAACCCGCTTGGCCTGGACAAGAACGACGCGAACGGCCTGGACGACGTGATCGTCGAGGGCGGCGAGCTGCATCTGCCGGCCGGCAAGCCGGTACACATATTGCTTCGCTCGATCGATGTCCTCCACGATTTCTACGTGCCGGAATTTCGCGCCAAGATGGACATGATTCCCGGCATGGTCACCTATTTCTGGCTGACGCCGACGCGGACAGGGGCCTTCGAGATCCTCTGCGCCGAACTCTGCGGTCTCGGCCATCCGCAAATGCGCGGCACCGTCGTGGTCGACAACGACGCGGACTACCAGACCTGGCTCGGGCAGCAGCAGACATTCAACCAGCTTGCATCGTCGTCGGGAGAGCCGCCGCCGACGAACTAAGAGACGGCCGAAGGCCGCATCGAGAAAGGGAGGATATCATGGTCGAGATTCCCTCTGACAGCGCAGGGATCATCCCCTCCGCTGAAGTCGAGGATGTCGAGCTCTATCACCCAAAGAGCTGGTGGACCAAATATGTGTTCAGCCAGGATGCCAAGGTCATTGCCGTACAATATGCGCTGACAGCCATCTCGATCGGTCTGGTAGCGCTGGTGCTCTCCTGGCTGATGCGGCTGCAGCTTGCGTTTCCCGGCTATTTCGCCTTCATCGATGCCGATCACTATTACCAGTTCATCACCATGCACGGCATGATCATGGTGATCTATCTCCTGACTGCGCTCTTCCTCGGCGGCTTCGGCAACTACCTCATTCCGTTGATGGTCGGCGCGCGCGACATGGTATTCCCTTATGCAAACATGCTGAGCTACTGGATCTATCTGCTTGCGGTGCTGATCCTGGTTTCCGGCTTTTTCGCCCCTGGCGGGCCGACCGGGGCAGGCTGGACGCTTTATCCGCCGCAGGCTGTTCTGTCGGGCACGCCCGGCGGCAAGGACTGGGGCATCCTGCTGATGCTCACCTCGCTGATCGTGTTCATCATCGGCTTCACCATGGGCGGCCTCAATTATGTGGTGACCGTCCTGCAGGGGCGCGCACGCGGCATGACGCTGATGCGCATGCCGCTGACCGTCTGGGGCATCTTCACGGCAACCGTGATGGCGCTGCTCGCCTTTCCGGCGCTCTTCGTCGCCTGCGTCATGATGCTGTTCGACCGCGTGCTCGGCACCAGCTTCTTCATGCCGGCCATCGTCGAAATGGGCGAGCAGTTGAAACATGGCGGCGGCAGCCCGATCATGTTCCAGCACCTGTTTTGGTTCTTTGGGCATCCGGAGGTCTATATCGTCGCGCTTCCGGCCTTTGGCATCGTTTCGGACCTGATCAGCACGCATGCGCGCAAGAATATCTTCGGCTATCGCATGATGGTCTGGGCGATCGTCATCATCGGCGCATTGAGCTTCGTCGTCTGGGCGCATCATATGTATGTCAGCGGCATGAACCCGGCCTTCGGCTTCTTCTTTGCCACCACGACCCTGATCATCGCCATCCCGACGGCGATCAAGGTCTATAACTGGGTGCTGACGCTGTGGCGCGGCGACATCCACCTGACGCTGCCGATGCTCTTTGCGCTCGCCTTCATCGTCACCTTCGTCAATGGCGGCCTGACTGGTCTCTTCCTCGGCAACGTCGTCGTCGATGTGCCACTGTCGGATACGATGTTCGTCGTTGCGCATTTCCACATGGTCATGGGGGTTGCGCCAATCCTCGTCATCTTCGGGGCAATCTATCACTGGTATCCGAAGGTCACTGGGCGCATGCTGAACGAGACGCTGGGCCGGATCCACTTCTGGATCACCTTCCTCGGCACCTATGCAATCTTCTTTCCAATGCATTACCTCGGCCTGCTCGGCGTGCCGCGCCGCTATTACGAGCTGGGAGAGACGGCCTTCGTTCCGCCCTCGGCCCATACCCTGAATATCTTCATAACAGTCATGGCGCTGATCGTCGGCGCCGCGCAGATCGTCTTCCTGTTCAATCTCGCCTGGAGCCTTCGGCGGGGCCGGGAGGCAGGCGGCAATCCGTGGCGGGCAACGACGCTTGAATGGCAGACGCCGCAGACGCCGCCTGCACATGGCAACTGGGGTAAGGATCTGCCTGTCGTCTACCGCTGGGCCTATGACTACAGCGTGCCGGGGGCCGCGGAGGATTTCATTCCGCAGAATGTGCCGGCAAGCGGCGGCGTCACACGGGAGGTTCCGGCATGAACGTCATGCTTATCTTCCTCGTCGCGGTCGCCGCCATCATCATCTGGTGGCTCTCCGGACAGCGGCTGACCTCCAAGCCCTGGCTCGAAACGGGGTCCCTGCAACTGCCGGCACATGAGGGCACCCACCGGCCGCCGCTGCCGCCGGTGAAGATCGGCCTCTTCGTGTTTCTGGGTGTCGTCGGTGCGCTCTTCAGCCTTGCCGTCAGTGCTTATTTCATGCGCATGGGTTCGGCGGACTGGTGGGGGATGCCGGTGCCGCGGCTGCTCTGGGTGAACACCGCAGCACTCGCGCTCAGCAGTGCGGCGCTGCAACGGGCCAAACGTGAAGCGCAGCATGGCCGCATGGAAAGCCTGCGGCCGGCGCTCGTGACCGGGCTTGCACTTGCCGTCTTCTTTCTGATCGGGCAGATCCAGGCATGGCGGGAGCTGACCGCAGCCGGCTATGTCCTGACCGACAATCCCGCCAACAGCTTCTTCTACATGCTGACCGGCTTGCACGGCCTGCATATTCTCGGCGGGCTTGCCGTGCTCGCTCATACGACCGTCAGGGCATTTTCAGCCGACGTTCAACCCGAAAGGCTGCAGCTCAGCGTCGATCTCTCCGCCATCTATTCGCATTTCATGCTCGCCGTCTGGCTTTTGCTTTTCGCGCTCTTTGCCGGCTGGGCGAATGACTTCGTCGATCTCTGCCGCACATTGCTTAACTAGGGGCTCCTCCGGAGGCGCAGATGATACAGACTATCGGGACACACGAAGAAACAAGCCTCAGGCCATCAGGCCTGCGCGGTGTCGCGGCCGATTTCAGCTCGGATCAGCGCGCCTTTAAAACCGCCTCCTGGGGCAAGGCGATGATGTGGATCTTTCTCTTGAGCGATACCTTCGTCTTCGGCTGCTTCCTGATCGCCTACATGACCGCCCGCATGTCGACGCCGGTCCCATGGCCCAATCCCAGCGAGGTCTTCGCGCTGCATATTGGCGGTCAGGACGTTCCGCTGATCCTGATCGCCATCATGACCTTCGTGCTGATCTCAAGCAGCGGTACCATGGCCATGGCTGTCAATTTCGGCTATCGCCGCGAGCGCTATAAGACCGCGATGCTGATGCTGTTGACGGCGCTCCTGGGCGCAACCTTCGTCGGCATGCAGGCCTTCGAATGGACGAAGCTGATCACAGAAGGCGTGCGCCCCTGGGAGAACCCGTGGGGGGCGGCCCAATTCGGATCGTCCTTCTTCATGATCACAGGCTTTCACGGCACCCATGTCACCATCGGCGTCATCTTCCTCCTCATCATCGCCCGCAAGGTCTGGCGGGGCGATTTCGACGAGGGACGGCGCGGCTTCTTCACCAGCCGGAAAGGCCGCTACGAGGCCGTCGAAATCATGGGCCTCTACTGGCACTTCGTCGACCTGGTCTGGGTGTTCATCTTCGCGTTCTTTTATCTGTGGTGAGGTCGTCATGAGCGAGACAACGCATGTACAAACTCAAACGGCGCATGCACAGGCACATAGCGGACAGCAGCATCCGATCCGGCTCTATCTCCTCGTCTGGGGCCTGCTCTTCGTGCTCAGCGCCGGCTCCTATATGGTCGATTATCTCGGCATCCAGGGCTATCTCAGGTGGACGCTAATCCTTGTATTCATGATGCTGAAAGCCGGGCTGATCGTCGCCGTCTTCATGCATATGGCTTGGGAACGGTTGGCGCTGGTCTACGCCATCCTGCTGCCGCCGCTGCTGGTGCTGGTTTTCGTCGCGCTGATGGCGTCGGAATCGCATTACACGATCTTCACCAGGCTTGCCTTCTTTGGTGCTGCGCAGTAGATGCCGATCGCCGAAAGAAACCCCCACAGGGCTGCTTTTTGTTCCACGTGCGGGGAGTTGACGCCAGGTGTGTGGACATTGCCCGATGCATGCCTAAGTTTGCGTTCAAAGATCAAAAGGTCATCCTCCCGGACAACCCCGTCTCTCAGAACGAACGTCGTCTTTGTTCAAGCTTGCTTGCTCGACCGGCATGACCTTTCCACGCCCTAGGTGTCGGTCGTGCCAGGTTGAAACGACAAGGTGCTATTCCGTCCAATCTTCGACTGATAGTCCGGCAATCCTGCCAAATTCTTTGACATTGTTGGTAATAACGGTCAGCCGCCGGGCCTTCGCTTGCGCCGCGATCAGCGCATCGAATGGGCCGATCGGTTGGCCTGTGGCTGCTAGCCCCGCACGAATTTCTCCGGCTGCATTCGCATCCTGCTCATCAAACACGAGCAAGGGAAAATCCTGCGCGAGCAGACGAATTGTTTCGAGATTGAAAGCGACCTTCCGGCTTTTATAGGCGCCATAGTAGAGTTCGTGGAGAACGATCGAAGACAGTCCGATTTCGCCCTCGTTGCTCGCGAGGATGCGCCTTGCAAGCTGTTCGGAACGACCAGCGACAAGTGAAATCAAGGCGTTCGTATCGATCAGATAGCGCATCAGCGAAAAAGCTCGTCAAGACCCGGGCGCTCCTCGGCGTCCGGTTGACCGCGTTCTTGCTGTACGAAATCCTCGCTGAAGCGGCGACTTAATGCCTTCCGCAGAAAACCCCAGCGCTCTTTTGTGCTTGCGATCGGACGCAGAATAACTGCGTCACCCTCCCGGGTGATTTCAAGTTCGTCGACGTCGAAGCGAAACTCCTTTGGCAAGCGCACCGCTTGCGAGTTTCCCGACTGAAATACTTTTGCGAACTGTGCCACTGGCAGCTCCCTCGTATATACATAAATATATATACTATGCAGTAGGTAATGGAAACCGTCAATTTGACCGAACGCCGCCTGTCAAGGCGCTCGGACACATTGGGAAGGCGGATGGCTCCGCGATAAGCTGCTCGGGATTATTCGCCTCACCCTTGCAAAAGCGGGATTGTTCCCCACAGCAGATCGACGATTGCTTATCTCTAATAAATCCCTTGGCCAGTGAATAGCCGCTTGGGGTAGGCGAATTGTTGGGCGGGGCAGCAAGAGGCGCTCCGGAGGGATCAGTGCGAACGCGCCTATGATGAGAGAGCGAGAAACTGAACAAGGTTGGCTGTCATTCTCAAGAGCTCATGGCAGCCCGCTCAGGGACATGGGCTAAGTTGTCCTCGGGCGGTTTGTTTTGCGCCACGCTTCGTATTCTTGGCGCGCATCGTCATGAAGCGGATAGTAACGCTGCAACGACCCGCCCTCCATTAGCTTCGTTCGAGAGAACCCCTCCCACTCGTGATGCTTTTGCGACTCCTCGATCACCTTCGCGGCCATAGCGGCTGGAACCACCACCACTCCGTCGTCGTCGGCAACGATGATGTCTCCAGGGATGACCGTGACACCGCCGCAGGCAATCGGAACGTTGACGGCATTTGGATAGATGCTGGTCTGAACATGGTAATTGGGTGTCCAGCCCCGCAGCCAGAGCGCGAGATCCAGCTTTTCGACATTGGGCCGATCGCGCATGCAGCCATCGATCACGATGCCGGCGCCGCCTCTGCCTTTGAAGTAGGTCGACATCATATCGCCGAAGACGCCTGAACTCATGTCCCCGCGCGCGTCGACCACCACTACATCGCCCTCTTGCACGTGATAGAGCACATGGCGGTGCAACTGCGTCTCCGGATCTGCATATTCTCCCTCGGTGAAGAGGTCCGGCCGTTGCGGCATGAATTGAAGCGTCAGCGCTGGCCCGACGATCGACTTCCCGCGAGTCTGCTGCACCGGTCCGACCATGTGAGGGTTGCGGAAGCCCATGTGGCCAAGCGTGCCGGAAACCGTGGCTGCGCCGATATCCTTAAGGGCGTCGATCAGCTCTTTAGGCGGTCGGGTAATGTCTGGCGTATGTGTCATTTTAGCTCCGGAGGATGAACTACCAGTTGGTGACAGAACCGTCGCGGCGCTTCAGGTGAGGCGCTTCCCAGAAACGAAAGCTCTGCGCCTTGACCGCCTCTTCGTTGACCTCGACGCCGAGCCCAGGCAGGTCGCTCACCGGATAATCGGGGCCGTCGAGCCGTGGTTGCACGGGGAAGAAGTCCGAATTATCGAAGCCCAACTTCGCTTCGGGCGCCCTGGTCTCGAGCCAGGCGAAATTGGCGACCGCAGCGGCGAGATGAATGGTCGCGGCCGTGCAGACTGGCCCAAGGGGATTGTGCGGCATTAGGTCCACATAGTGGGCCTCACTCCACCCAGCGACCTTCATCGCTTCGGTGAGCCCGCCAACATTGCAAACATCGAGCCGGTTGAATTGATGGATGTCGCGCTCGATAAAGGGCAGGAACTGCCATTTGCTGGCAAATTCCTCACCGATCGCGAACGGGATGTCGGTCATCCTGCGCAGGGATTCGTAGGCTTCCGGCGTTTCGTCCCGTATCGGCTCCTCGAGGAAATCAAGCACGCCGCGGCCGAGCTTGTTGCAGAAGCTTGCGGCCTCCGCCACCGACAGGCGATGATGATAGTCGATGCCGAGGACGACATCGTCGCCGAGCGCCTCGCGCGCCTTGTTCAGCATCCGTGCGGTGGCGCAAATCGACTCGCGCGGCTCGAAGATGTCCTTGCTCCTTTGCCCGATGGGGAAGAAGCGGATCGCCTGCCACCCCTGTGCGCGCAGTTGGCGGGCTCGTTCGATGGCATCATCGCCCTCGGTCTCGTCACCGGTCGAGGCAAAGGTCGGAATGCGGTCGCGCTGTTTGCCGCCCAGCAGTTCGTAGGCAGGTACCCCCAGCGCCTTACCTTTGATGTCGTGAAGGGCAATGTCGATGGCGGAAATCGCCGCCTGCAGAACGCGCCCGCCTTCGAAATATTGGCTGCGATAAATTTCCTGCCAGATCCTACCGATCTGCATCGGGTCGCGGCCGATGAGAAACTCGCGATAATGCTCGATCGCGCCAGCCACGGCCTTCTCGCGACCGCTCAAGCCGCTCTCGCCCCAACCGAAGATGCCGTGGTCGGTTTCGACCTTGACCAGCATCTGATTGCGCGTTCCAACCCATACCGGATAGGGCTTGATCGCCGTAATTTTAAGCTTTGCCGTCATACGCGCCCTCGTTTCATGGCATCCTCTTGGTCTTAGTTGGCCTTGAGAGCCATTTCTGTTTTCCCGTCGAACAGATGCATCCGCTCCTGATCGAACTCGAGCCAAATCGGTTCATCGGGCGCGACAGCGATGGTCGGCGGGACACTGACATTGACGATGGCGCCGGAGAAAAATGCCTGCACGAAGGTAACGTCTCCGGTCGGCTCCACCGTATAGGCCTTGGCAGGAACGCTTCCAGGCATTGCGCTCTTGTGTAGCTTGATCGTCGAGTGCCGCGCGCCGAGCACGACTTTGTTGGTCGTTGCCCTCGCGACCTTCTGAGCGTTTTGGGGCGAAAGTTCGAGACGCCAACCCTCCGCGCTGGTCAACACGGTCTCGCCGCCTGCTGTTGACGCCTCCAGTGAGACAAGGCTCATCGCCGGGCTGCCGACGAAGCTCGCGACGAACATGTTCACCGGATGGGCAAAGACTTGCGCCGGAGTATCGTATTGCTGCAGGTAGCCGCCGTTCATCACCGCCATCCTGTCAGCCATGGTGACGGCTTCGAGCTGGTCGTGCGTCACGTAGATGATCGTCGCCTTGAGGTCCTGGTGGAAACGCTTGATCTCCGAGCGCATCTGCACGCGCAGCTTTGCGTCGAGGTTGGAAAGTGGTTCATCCATCAGGAAAACCGCCGGATCGCGCACGAGAGCACGGCCAAGCGCCACGCGCTGCTGTTGCCCGCCCGAAAGTTCGCGTGGCTTGCGTTCAAGTAGCTGCGTCATGTCGAGCACGCGCGCTGCTTGCCTGACCTTCTTGTCGATCTCGTCCCTTGGCAGTTTGCGCATCTGCAGCGGGAACGCCAGATTCTTGTAGACCGATTTCTGCGGATAAAGTGCGTAGTTCTGGAATACCATTGCAATGTCCCGATCCTTGGGATCGAGGTCGTTGACTATTCTGTCGCCAATCACGATGTCGCCAGATGTGACGGGGATGAGCCCTGCCACAAGATTGAGCGTGGTGGTTTTGCCGCAGCCTGAAGGGCCGACGAGCGCGACGAACTCGCCGTCGTTGACTGTCAGCGAAACATCGTTGACAGCTTTGAAGGCGCCATAGGTCTTGACCAAATCTTTGAGGACCACGTGGGCCACCGGCAACTCCCTAGTGTTTGACTGCGCCTTCGGTGAGGGCGCGTACGAAGTATCGTTGCAGGATGAGGAACAGGACGACGACGGGCACGCTCATCATGAAGCTTGCCGCCATCAGGCCCGGAAAGTCTGTCGTGTTTTCCGAGAAGAAGCGCTGGATGCCGACAGGCAGGGTCAATTGCTCGTTCTTGGACAGGAACGTGTAGGCGTAGATGTACTCATTCCACGCCCCAATGAAGGAATAGATCGCCGTGGCGATGATACCCGGTGCCGAGAGCGGCATCACGATCAGGACAAAGGCCTGGAACCGCGTTGCTCCGTCGATGCGTGCGGCCTGCTCGAGCTGCACCGGGATGTTGTCGTAGAAGCCCTTGAGGAGCCAGATTGCCAGCGGCAGGCCGAATGTCAGGTAGGTGAGGACGAGCGATCCATGCGTGTTCACCAGCCCGATCGCGCGCATCAGGATGAAGAGCGGCACGAGAAAGATCACTGCCGGAAACATGTTGCGCAGCAAGACCGCGAAGAACAGAAAGTTTCGACCGGGGAAAGTGAAGCGGGAAAACGCGTAGGCCGCGGGAACTGCCACGATCACCGAAAGGATGGTCGTCGTCGTAGAGACAAAAAGGCTGTTCCAGAAGAAGCGCAGGAAGTCCTGGCCGACGCTGTTTTGCGGATCGAGCAGCTTCTGATAGCTGGCAAGGGTAGGCTGGTCAGGCCACCATTGCGGCGGGAATTGCATGGCCGCGAAGCCGGATTTGAGCGAGGTGATCAGCATCCAGACCATCGGTAATGCGGTGTAAAGCAGCATGAACAGGAGAAAGATGCGTCCACCCCACCGCCATCCATCGATGCGCATACGGCGACGCGCCTCGCCTTGGTGAGCAGCCTCGGCAATCGCGCTCATTGGCTTCCATCCTTCTGTTCGTTGCCGCTCAGCGCTCGGACGTAGAAATAGCCGAGCGACATCAGGATCAGGAACAGCAGCACCGAATAGGCCGATGCCACACCCCAGCGCTGGCGGCCGAAGGCGAGTTCGTAAATGTGGGTGATCCAGATATGCGATGCATTCGACGGCCCACCGCCGGTCATGATCCAGGGGATGATGAAAGAATTGAAGTTGGCGACTGCGAGCAGGAGGATCGTGACGGTCGAGACGTTTCTCAAGTGCGGAAATGTGACGTGCCAGAACCGTTGCCATGCATTGGCCCCGTCGACCTTGGCGGCGCGCAGCAACTGGTCGGGGACCGTCTGCAGGCCAGCCATCATCATGATCATAGCAAACGGAAACTCTCGCCAGATGTTGACGACGATCAGCGAGGGTAGCACGGTGCTTACGCTGTCGATGAAATTCGGCGGCCGATCGGCCAGTCCAAGGCCAACCAGTACTGCGCCAATGATCCCGAAGTCCGAATGGTAGATCCACTTCCAGATATAGGAAGCGGCGACGGCGCTGATGACCCAGGGAATGATCAGGATCGCCCGCAGGATCCCCCGGCCGAGAAAGTCTCGGTGAAGCGCCAGGGCGCAGGCAAAGCCCAAGACGAATGAGATGGAAGTGGATCCAATTGTCCAGACAAGCGTGTTTGAGGTGACTTTCCAGAATACCGGACTTGCAAGGATGGCGGTGTAGTTGTCGAGACCGACGAAAATCTTGTCCCGCAGTTGCAGGCCAGGCGGCGTATTAAAGAAAGACAGCTCAATCGTGTAGTAGATGGGATAGGCTATGACGATCAGCATCACGGCGATCGCGGGAAGCACGTAGGCGTAGTCGGCGCGATGCTCCCAAATCTTTCGCAGCACACCGGACCTATCGGATTGCAGTCGTCGGTGAGCCTCGGCCTTGTCAGTCAAGATCGTCACTGTGCCTGCCCTCGTTCTTCGGAAGAAACCGGCTGCAGTCTCGGCGCAGCCGGTCAAATCGTGGTCAGGCTTGGACTATAGGCCGCCACCCATCAGGTCCTTGACCTTCTTGGCCGCGTCGTCGGCTGCTTGGTCGACAGTCATGGCTCCGGTCAGGGCGTTTTGCAGCATGTCCGGGATGATGATGTTCATGATCTCGGGAGATTGTGGCAGCGCCGGGAACGGGATGCCGTATGGCAGCATCGATGTCGTGACATCGAGGAACTTGATGTTATCAAGACGTTCCTTCATCCATTTGGTCTTGAAGCCATTTAGATTGCCCGGGTTGGAGCCGGCATAGGCCATCTTCAGCGACCATTCGGGGCTCGTCCACATGCAGATGATGGCCTTTGCAGCCGGCTCGTCTACCTTGCCGCCCTCGACATATTCGGGCTTCAGGATATGGATGTTGGAGCCGCCAAACACGACGGCACGCTTGCCGTCAGGCCCGGTCGGAATGAGGCCATAGCGCATGTTATCGATGACGGTCTGCGCTTTTTCCTTGTCGCTGCCGGTCGTCTTCTTCTGCAGATCGAGCATGACGTTATAGTCGGACGGGTGCGAGATCATCATGCCGAGCTGCCCAGCGAGGAAGAGAGGCTGGTTATCTGCCTGCTGATTGGTGAGTGCCGAAACTGGAACGGACTTGTCGCGGACGTACATATCATATGAGGCTTGCAATGCCTCCTTGCTTTGCGGGCTATTGAGCTGAACCTGCCCATAGGTCGGGTTGTCGGTCGCTTCATCAAAGACGCCGCCACCATAGGCCCATAGCTGCGGCATGAAGCGGTACGGTGTATTGCCGGCATTCTTGCGAGCAACGAGGCCGTAGCCGGCAATACCGAGCTTGTCGTGAATCTGCTTGGAATACTTGACGACGTCGTCCCAGGTTGCGGGAGCCTTGTCGGGATCGAGACCTGCACGCCTGAAGATGTCAGCGTTCCAAATGAACGCCATCGTCTCGTTGTTGGTTGGAATGCCGTATGTCACCCCTTGCCAGGTCACGGCCTTCATTGCGCCGGGCCAGAAATCCTCCGTCGAATAACCGACATCCTCGGGCTTGAGCGGCTGCAAATAACCCTTTGAGGCGAATTCGGTACCACCCAGGATTTGCAGGCGAACCGCCATGGGCGCTGCATTGCCTAAAAGTGCGGTGCGGAATTTGTCCAACAGATCGTTATAGGTGAGGGCTTGTTCCTCAAGCTGGATGTTCGGGTAGGTTTTGCGGAAGGTCGCGAAGAAGTCTTTGTAATACTGACGCAGGAGGTCGGGGTCACCCTCGAACACGCCCTGATACCAGAACGTCAGTCGCCCCTTGTAGTCGAGCGGGGTGACCTTGGCGCAATCGGCTGCCGTGTCGAAGTCCTGCGTGCCGGCGATGGAGCGCACATATTGCGGCGACCACTGGCTCAGGTCGACCGGCGCACTAAGCGCAGGCGCGGACATCAACGATACCATCAAGGCGGTGGATATGGTGCCGCGCACGACAAAACCGCCGAGTGAAAGACTCGTCATAGGTATCCTCCCAGGTTTTCTCCAGCCGCTCTGCTTCGAACGGTCTTTGCTCCCAGGCCGTGGGATTCTCCCCACCTAATGTATCCCTTCGACCTTATCATACGTTTTCATGGCAACGATTGTCTGTCAACTAAAGAAATCGTACATTGTTTTGGGAAGTCTCGCATGATATCCGGACAATATGTGTATTAATTGGGGACCACATTGGCCGAAACAAACGATTTTAAGGCGCAGCCGCCCGAAGGGATCGATGCTACCGGAGCTTCCAGCGAGGGAGCGTCTGTCTATCAATTGATCAGGGAAGACATCATCGAAGGGCGGCTTGCCGCCAACGAAAGGCTCGTCATCACCGATCTCGCCCGCCGTCACGGCACTTCGACCAACCCGGTGCGGGAGGCTTTGCAGCTGTTGCGCGGGGAGGGCTTTGTCACTTTCATTCCCAACCGCGGAGCGCGCGTGCGGCCCATCGATCAGGATTTTGTTCGCGATATCTACGAGATAGGCGTTTTGATCGAGCCGTCACTAACGCGCTGGTTCGTAAATATGGCCACGGTCGAGGACATTGCCGAACTCGAGCGCATCCAAGACCTGATCGAACAGAACAACTTTGCCGACACGCTCAGACATAGTGAACTAGACACCGCCTTTCACACCGTCATGTACCGAAAGCACTACAATCGCCATGCCGCCGAGCTTTGGTGGAAGCATCGTGAAGTGCTTCGAGCCGTGAGCCGGCGTTTCGACTTTACGCTTGCCCGGCGGGCAGCGATCCTGAGCGAGCATCGCGAGCTCATCGCGCATGTCAAAGCCGGAAGGTCGAACGAGGCCGCCGAACTTATTGCCCGCCATGTCGAAGGCTCAGGCCGGCACATCCTCGAACATATGCGTGCGCGGAACGCCGCTCGCGCAGGATAGAATATTTGGCATGGAACATCCTTATACCGACCACTTCAGATAAAGGCAGTTGAGATGAAAATCACCAACGTTCGGCCGTGGCTCATCAGATCCGATGCTTCTTATTGGGGAGAGTTTCTGTTTGTCGAAGTGACGACCGACGAGGGGGTGAACGGCTGGGGAGAAATCACCACCACGACAAGGCTCGCCAATCGAGCCCTCTGCACGATCTTGCGGCAGATTGGTGCCACTTTGACGGGCGAGGATCCGGCGCGTATCGAGTATCTGTGGCACAAGATATTCCGCAGCTTCACTTATATGGGCAGTCGCGGCGCTGCTGTTGAATGCGTGAGCGCCATCGACATCGCCCTCTGGGACATCCGCGGCAAAGTTCTTGGCAAGCCCATTTATGAGCTCTTGGGTGGACCGGTACGGGATGAAATTTCGCTCTACACCCATCCCGACCAGCGCAAATTTACCAGCAAGGAGGCTGTGGTCCGGGAAATCACAGACATCGTCGAGTCAGGCCACACCGCACTCAAGTTCGATCCTTTCCCCCACCAGGGTCGCACTGCCGATGGACAGGCTCGCGAACAGCGAGACGGCTATCTCGATGGAAGCATGACGCGCAAGGATGAGCGTGAGGCCGCCGAGCTTACGGCTCTGATCCGCGAGACTGCGGGTGCCGACGTCGACATCCTCATCGATGCGCACGGCCGCTTTGACGTTCCGACTGCCATCCGCCTTTGCCGAAGCCTTGAGGAAGCTGGTCAGATCGATTGGTTCGAAGAGCCCTGTCCACCGGAGAGCCTCAACGCCCTCAGGCAGGTCCGTGAAAAGGTCAGCGCCGCTATATCCTGGGGCGAGCGCGGCCACACGAAGTGGGATTTCGTGCCTGTACTCGAAAACAGGCTCGCCGACTACATCATGCCCGATGTTACCTGGACCGGCGGCATTACCGAACTCAAGAAGATTTCTGCCCTATGCGAAGCCTACTTTATTCCCGTCTCGCCGCATGATGCCGCAGGGCCGATCAACGTGGTCGCCGGAGCGCAAGTGATGATGACCGTTCCGAATTTCTACAAGCTCGAAACGTCAGAGTGGAACCTCGGCAAATACGATCACCTCATCGACAGACCACTTAATGTTTCGAACGGCACCCTCAAGCTTACGTCCAAGCCCGGTCTCGGCGTTGAGATGAACCGCGACTACCTGCAAAACCACGAGATTGAGCTCGACTAGCCAGCAACGCTCCAGGCCGCCCCAGCGTGCGCGGCGATAGTCCCCCGACCAGAACGAGGAAAAGCCATGCAAGAGGCATATTTAGCCGACGAGGCGCTCAATCGGGTAAACCTGCATTCCAAACCGTCAGACCTTCGCATCACCGACATGCGGGTCGCCGAAATCACCGGCGCGCCCTTCGCCTCCGTGCTGCTTAAGATTTATACGAACCAGGGCATCGTCGGGCTGGGGGAAGTGCGCGACGGTGCTAGCGCCACCTATGCGCTGATGCTGAAGAGCCGGTTGCTTGGCGAAAATCCTTGCGATATCGACCGCCTGTTCCGCCGGATCAAGCAGTTCGGCGGCCACGGCCGACAAGGCGGTGGCGTATCGGCAGTTGAAATTGCCTTGTGGGATCTTGCGGGCAAGGCCTATGGCGTTCCCATCTATCAGATGCTTGGCGGCCGGTTTCGAGACAAGGTGCGCATCTATTGCGATACCGACGCCGCGGTGGCGAGCGGCACCGCGACTGGCAAGCGCCTCAAGCAGCGAATGGAGCTCGGCTTCACGTTCCTCAAGATGGATCTGGGTCTAATGCAGATCGCCGATGTGCCTGGTGCTGTCGTGTTTCCTGCCGGCTCCCTTGAAGGCTACCGTGAATATCCCCGTCGCGGCCCGCTGAAGACCATTGAAGAGCGGCGTGTGCGCAACGCTGCGTACGATCTCCATAACATCCAGCATCCGTTTACCGGGCTACACTTTTCGGACAAGGGCCTCGATCTGCTCGAGCAATATATCGCTGAGGTCCGCGAGGTCATCGGCATGGATGTGCCGCTTGCGATCGACCATATCGGCCACATCTCGATGCAGAATGGCATTCGCCTTGCCAGGCGGATCGAAAAATACGTGCCAGCCTGGCTCGAGGATGTGATCCCGTGGCAGTATACCGAGCAATACCGACAACTCCAGGACGCCACCACGGTGCCGATCTGCACCGGCGAGGACATATATCTCAAGGAGGGCTTCGAGCCGCTGCTCAATAGCGGCGGCGTCTCCGTTATCCATCCGGACCTTCTCACCAGCGGAGGCATCCTTGAGACCAAGAAAATCGGCGATATGGCGCAGGACAAGGGCGTCGCCATGGCGATCCACATGGCAGAAAGTCCGATCGCCGCGATGGCCGCCGCACATGTCGCGACCGCGACCGAGAATTTCATGGCGCTTGAATATCATTCCGCCGACGTCGATTGGTGGGACGATATCGTCACCGGCCTTCCCAAGCCTTTGGTAAAGAACGGCTTCATCACTGTCTCTGACAAGCCGGGCCTAGGGATCGACGATGTCGTCGACGAGGTGATCTCGCAGCATCTGCAGCCGGGCGTCAACGGCATCTGGCAGCCCACGGATCACTGGGACGACGAGTATTCCTGGGATCGCACCTGGAGCTGAGGCAAAAGGATAGAAGATGACGATCGCTGGTCTCCGGTACGCCGTTATCGCAGGGCCCACTCTCGATGACAGTAAGTTCGGAGGGAGTTTTGTGTGACAGCTGCCGAATTGCAGCACGATTGCCACGCAAGCCGGCCTAATGCGAATCTGCCACTAAAACGGCTTACTTGAGACAGCACTTCCCTTGCTCAAACTGCCTTGCCAGGCGATCTCACGGCTGCAATCCTCTGGCTAAGTCCGACGCTCCTTCATTGGCATAGCCGCCCTCCCGGCAAGCTCCTCGAGCGCGTCGTAGAGATCTTCGGCATAGCTGCGCAACACTGTCAGCTCGAAGCGATCGGTGTGCGTGCGCGTCAACTGGACAGAGACATGCCCGAAGAGCGTGACGGCGGAGCGACCGACGGGGAAGGTCGTGGGGTCGAGATCGACCGCTGTCCCCCGGGAGAGCAGATCTGCTGCTTGCGCGCCGGAAAAGCCGATCCGGACGCGGCCGTGGCTCTGATCCGAGACGAAGGCTGTGCCTTTTAGGCGCTCTGCGAGCGCGGCGACGTGAGTGGGCGAAAGATCTTCATCTCCGACTATGTACCATTGCTGGTAGCCGGCGGGTCGCACGGCGCTAGCCGTAAGCCCGGCAGCGGAGAGATAGCCGGCGAGCCTTTGGGCATCGACGGAGCCGATGATATGCAGGAGGTGACCTTCCGGCAGGGGCTCCAGCCGGATGCCAGGCCCTGCTTGGATCGCCTTGCGGGCAAGGGCGGGCCTGTATTTGGGAAGATCAGGCATGGAGCTTCTCGTTTTCCGGGTCGATGAAGACGGGGTTGCACAGCACCGCTTCGGTGAATTCATCTCTGAGGCCATTCCAGACCATCACCTTCTCGCCAATGCGCTCCGGCCCGCGCTTGACCAGCGCCAGGCCGATCGTATGGCCAAGGCTTGGGGAGAAGGCGCTCGATGTTACATAGCCTTGATCGTTTTCAAGTGTCGCAGCCGCGCCCTCCGCCAGGATATGAGCGCCGGTGCGGAAACTCGTTGCCGGGTTTACCGGTTTGACGCCGACGAGGCGAGGGCGGTCGGTCTCCTGGAGACCTTCGCGCCGGAGCATTGCCTTGCCAATGAAATCTGGCTTGGTGGTCGAAATCATGCGGGCAAAACCAAGATCGGCGGGTGTTACCGTGCCGTTGATCTCCGCATGGGTGACATGACCTTTTTCGATGCGCATGACGCCGAGCGCTTCGGCCCCGTAGGCGCAGATCTCGTGCTTGTGGCCCGCCTGCATGATGGCGTCGGCAACGAACTCCCCGTAGGCGGCGGGCACGCCAAGCTCGTAGGCGAGCTCGCCGGAAAAGGAGATGCGAAAGAGCCGACCTATGAGCGTGCCGCCGAACAGGGAGACCGTGCGAGCGCTCATGAACGGGAAAGCCGCATCGGAAATATCGCCATCGACAATCTCGGAGAGGATGGCGCGGGATTTCGGGCCTGCCACCGCCATCTGCGCCCATTGGTCGGTCGACGACGCAAAATAGACGTCGAGCTCGGGCCACAATGTCTGGGCGCAGAATTCCAGATGCGTCAGCACGCCGGCCGCAAGCGCCGTCGTCGTGGTCATGAAGAAATGGTCCTCGCTCAAGCGGCTGGTAGTGCCGTCGTCATAAATCATTCCGTCTTCGCGCAGCATGATGCCATAGCGGGCTTTGCCGACAGGCAGCTTGGCGAAACCGTTGCAATAGATGCGGTCGAGAAAGGTGGCGGCGTCCTCGCCAAAGATCTCGATCTTGCCGAGCGTGGAGACATCGCAGAGGCCGGCATTCTTGCGGATGTTTAAGACTTCGCGATCGACGCTTTCTCGCCAGGTCTTTTCGCCCCCGCGCGGAAACCAGGAGGAGCGGTACCAGAGGCCGGTCTCGACGAAGACTGCACCGTTCTTCTTTGCCCATTCATGTAAGGGAGATTTGCGCGCTGGTTGAAAGTGCTTAGCCCTCGAAGTACCTGTCAATGCGCCGAAGGAGACAGGAGTATAAAAGGGTCGGAACGTCGTGGTCCCAACTTCGCCCGGCAAGACGCCCCGAGCCTCGGAAAGGATGCCGATGGCGTTGATATTGGAAAGCTTGCCCTGGTCGGTCGCCATGCCGTTCGTCGTATAGCGCTTGGCAAGCTCGACATCTCCGTAGCCTTCGCGCACGGCAAGGCTAAGATCCTTCAAATGCACGTCGTTTTGATAATCGATGAAGGCCTTGCCCTTGCCGCCTTTGACATGCCAGAGCGGCATGGCGGCAGCCGATCTTTCCTCTGCTGAAGCAAAGGCGGGGTCGATCTTTCCAAAACCGATTGTCGCCAATGCCTCGGCAGCCTTGATCGCTCCGTCGCCAAGGCAGCTATCCGTTGAAGCAAGGCCTGCCGCAGAGCCGGCAATCAGCAAGCCATCCTGTCTTTCCGGCGCGAGGAAGGCTGCGTGCCGTTCGGACCAGATCGGCCTGGCGCCGCGATGGCAGGCAAGATGGATGATCGGGCTCCAGCCGCCGGATACGGCCAAAGCATCTGCATCGATCTCCTTTGTGCCCGACGCGCTTGCTATGCCGACCCGACGAACGTGCTTAGTGCCAATCGCATCGACGACGCAAGCGCCCCTCAGCACCCGCGCCTTGCCGTTCCAGTCTTTGCCATCGGCGCGCGTATCGATAATGGCGGCCACGTCGACGCCTGCCGCTTCGAGGTCGGCGGCGGTCTGGTAGCCGGAGTTGTTGGTCGTGAAGATTACGATGCGCTTGCCGGGAGCGACTGCGTGCCGGTTCAGATAGCTGCGCATGGCTCCGGCCATCATGACGCCTGGAATGTCATTGCCGCCGAAAACAATCGGCCGTTCTTCGGCGCCGGTGGCAAGGATCGCCTGCTTAGCGATGATGCGCCAGAGGCGTTCGATCGGCTGGCGCGGGTCGGGCGTTGCCACATGCTTCTGGACGCGTTCGACTGCGGCGAAGACGTTATCGTCGTACCAGCCGATCACCGTCGTGCGCGGCAGGCATTGCACGTTCGGCAGGCTGGCGAGCTCGTTCAAAATGCCGGCAAGTGTCGAGCCATCCTTCAGAAGCAAACTGCCGCCGAGGGCGAAGCCTTCGTCCGCGAGAAGGACTCGCGCTCCGGCGCGACCCGCCGTCAATGCTGCGGCAAGGCCAGAAGGCCCGGCGCCGATGACAAGCAGATCGCAATGGCCCCAGCGCTTCTCGTAGGAGTCGGGATCGGCTTGATAGGAGGCCTTGCCGAGACCGGCTGCCTTGCGGATCAGCGGTTCGTAGACCTTCTCCCAGAAGCCTGCCGGCCACATGAAGGTCTTGTAGTAGAAACCGGCGCTCAGGAAGGGCGAGAGCAGCCCGTTGACGGCCCCGAGATCGAACGCAAGCGAGGGCCAGCGGTTCTGGCTGCGCGCAATCAGACCCTCATGGAGCTCGATCATCGTGGCGCGGCTGTTGGCCTCCGTTCGTCCACCTGTGCCGGTGGTAACAAGCGCATTGGGTTCGGCGGCACCCGCTGTCAGGATGCCGCGCGGCCGGTGATATTTGAAGCTGCGGCCGACGAGCTGGATGCTGTTGGCAAGCAGGGCGGAAGCAAGCGTGTCGCCGGGATGGCCAGTCAGATCCCTGCCATCGAAACTGAAGGCAATGGTCTTGGAGCGATCGATCAGACCACCGGCGGAGAGGCGATAGCTGCTCATGCACCACCCCCAAGCTTGGCCAGTGCCGCGTCGCTCACGCCATAGACCTTATGGCTGACGGTATCGCGTTCGACGATCAGCCAGCGGCGGCAGCCGGAGGAATGATGCCAATATTCCTTGTGCCGCCCTTTCGGGTTGTCGCGTAGATAGACGTAATCGTACCAATCTTCTGTGCCGGCATCCGCGGCCGGGCGGTTAAGGCTCCCATCCCCTTTGATGGTGAATTCTTCCTTGGGACGCGTGCCGCAGTGAGGGCAGGAAATCAGGCTTGCCATTGTATCATATCCTCAATGCAGGTTCGGCTGGGCGCCGACGCCCTTTTCATCGATCTGATAGCCGCGCTGAAAGCGATCGAGGCGCAATTGTCTTGCCGTTTCATGCGGCTCGTTGCGGGCGATGAGGTGGGCGTAGCAGTAGCCCGATGCGGGTGTCGCCTTGAAGCCTCCGTAGCACCAGCCGGCGTTCAGATAGAGATTGTCGAGATGGGTTCGGTCGATGATCGGCGAGCCGTCCATGCTCATGTCCATGACGCCGCCCCAGCTGCGCAGATATCGCACGCGGGACAGTGCCGGAATCATCGCCACGCCGGCTTCGGCGACATGTTCGACGGTTGCGAGGTTGCCGCGCTGGGCATAGGAATTGTAGCCGTCGATATCGCCGCCGAAGACGAGGCCACCCTTGTCGGATTGGGAAACATAGAAATGTCCGGCACCGAAAGTGACGACGCAATCGATGAACGGCTTAAGGCCCTCGGAGACGAAAGCCTGCAGCACATGGCTTTCGATCGGCAGGCGCAGGCCAGCCATATCGGCGACGACAGTGGAATTGCCGGCGGCGGCCAGTGCAAGCTTGCCGCAGCCGATGAAGCCCTTGGTGGTTTCGACACCGAGGACGCGGCTCTGGTCGGTGCGAATGCCTGTGACTTCACAGCCGGTGATGATATCGACGCCACGGTTGTCGGCACCGCGGGCATAGCCCCAGGCGACTGCGTCGTGGCGCACCGTGCCGCCGCGCGGCTGTAGCAATCCGCCCATAATCGGGAAGCGGGCATTCTCAAAGTCGAGAAAAGGCAGCTTCTTGCGCACGGCGTCGCGATCGAGCAGTTCGGCATCGACGCCGTGCAGGCGCATGGCGTTACCACGCCTTGTATATGCGTCGCGCTGCGCATCCGAATGGAAGAGGTTGAGCACGCCGCGCTGCGAAACCATGGCGTTGAAATTGAAATCCTGTTCCAGCCCTTCCCAGAGCTTCATCGAGAGCTCGTAGAAAGGATTGTTGCCGGGCAGAAGGTAGTTGGAGCGGATGATTGTGGTATTGCGGCCGATATTACCAGATCCGAGGTAACCCTTTTCCAGAACGGCAACTTTGGTAATGCCGAAGATCTTGGCGAGATAATAGGCTGTCGCCAGTCCATGGCCGCCGCCACCGACGATGATCACATCATAATGCCGCTTTGGTTGCGGCTGGCGCCAGGCGGGCGCCCAGCCGGTATTGCCGCGAAGGCCGTTTAGGAGAACTGAGAAAGCCGAATAGCGCATTGTTTCACCCGCTTTGAATCCATCCATGATGACAGAGTGAAAAATGGCTACTTGTCCAATTAGGACCTACTTCTGTAGAAAAAGGACATGGCTTTCATCGACGCGAAAAATACCCAGGCGATAGGCTTTATCCTGATCCCAGGATTCGCATTGATGTCCTTTGCGTCCGCAAGCGAGCCGTTGCGCGCCGCCAACCTCTTGGCCGGGCGGGAAATCTATCGGCTGACGACTTTCTCGCCGGACGGCACCCCGGCGGTCTCGTCGGGCGGGGTGACAGTGCCGGCCGAGCCTCTTCCAGGTCGCGGGTCAGGTCTCGGGACGGTTTTCGTCTGCGCCGGCGGGTCGCCGCGCGATTGGAACTACCCTTCGGTTCTTGCCTGCCTGCGCCAACTCGCACGCGAGGGCGTGCGCATCGGCGGTATTTCCGGTGGACCCTATCTGCTTGCCGCTGCCGGTCTTTTGGCCGAGCGCGATTTCACCATTCACTGGGAACATGCGCCGGCTCTTTTTGAAGCCTTCCCTGCGCTTTCGCCGCGCCATGCACGTTTCGTCATCGATGGCAATCGCATCACCTGCGGCGGCGGCATTGCGCCGCTCGACATGATGCATGTGTTGATATCAGAGCGCATGGGTGCGGATTTTTCCCGGCGCGTCAGCGATTGGTACCTGCACACAGACGTCGGCGAGCCGACCGCACCGCAGCGCGGCTCGCTTTCCGAACGCTATGGCGTACATCACCCGGGTTTGCTGAACGTGCTTGAAAAAATGGAAGAGACGATTGAGATGCCACTCGATCGCTCGGCCATGGCGCGAATTGCCGGCGTCACGCCGCGCCATCTTGACCGGCTGTTTGCCGCTCATCTTGGCTCGACCTTTCTCGAGCAGTATCGCCACATAAGACTGCAGCATGCCCGCCGTCTCCTGGAGCAGAGCCCACTTTCGATTTCCGAAATTGCCATTGCCACGGGTTTTTCCAGTGGTGCGCATTTTGCTCGTGCCTATCGCTCTTCCTATGGGATCGCGCCCAGTGATACCCGCCAGGCTCATTTTCGTCGCAGTTGAGAAGATTTCACTGGGAGGATAGAGTTCGTCCCCAGCAAGCCCTGCCGTCAAAAAGGATGAAGAATGAAAGACAAGGCAGACAAAATATCGGCTGACGACCAACCCCACTCTGGACGCCCGGCCTTCCTGCAGAATCCACATGCGGTTCGCGAACCGAAAGAAAACAATCTCGAAATGGCGATCGGCCACGAGGTCCGCGCCTATCGCAAAAAGCTCGGCATTACGGTGACGGATCTCGCGGCCGCGACAGGTATCTCCCTCGGCATGCTGTCGAAGATCGAGAACGGGAATATTTCGCCGTCGCTGACGACGTTACAATCGCTGTCACGCGCGCTCGGTGTGCCGCTGACAGCCTTCTTCCGCCGCTATGAGGAACCGCGAAATGCCGTCTTCGTTAAGGCCGGTCAGGGTGTCGAGCTTGAGCGGCGTGGCACGCGCGCGGGCCATCAATATAATCTTCTCGGTCATATCGACAATAATTCGAGCGGAGTCATCGTTGAGCCCTATCTCATCACTCTGACGGCTGATTCCGATGTCTTCCCGACTTTCCAGCATGAGGGCATGGAGTTCCTTTATATGCTCGAAGGCGAGGTCATGTACCGACACAGCGATCAGCTCTACCCGATGCAGCCGGGCGACAGTCTCTTTTTCGACGCCGACGCCCCGCATGGGCCGGAGGTGCTGGTGAAACTGCCGGCCAAGTACCTGTCGATCATCAGTTATCCACAACGCGGCAAGACCGACTGACTTGCCTAAAAAGAAAGAAATATTCTTTTGAGTTGAAAAAGGGCATTCGACCTGATAGCCATTTTGCAGATGCGAAAACGGAGGTTGGGCATGTGCGGAATTGTCGGTCTTTTCTTGAAGGATAAGGCGCTGGAGCCGAAACTTGGCGCCCTCCTGTCTTCCATGCTGATCACGATGACCGATCGTGGACCTGATAGCGCGGGGATCGCGATCTACGGCAACGATAATGGCAATGCGGCGAAGATAACCGTTCAATCGGCCGATCCGGCCAAGGATTTCGACGGGTTGGAATATGAACTCCGGCGGGCGCTCGACACCCCGGTGTCCGTGGTGATCAAGAGCACGCATGCGGTCATCACCCTTTCCAGGGACAAGCTCGACGAGGGCAGAGCGGCCGTGACGGCATCGCGTCCGAATATCCGTGTTATGAGCAGCGGTGATACCGTCGAGATCTACAAGGAAGTCGGCCTGCCGAAAGATGTGGTCTCGCGCTTTGGCGTGACCGGCATGTCCGGCACGCATGGCATTGGGCATACCCGCATGGCAACGGAATCGGCCGTTACCACGCTCGGCGCGCATCCCTTTTCCACCGGCTCCGACCAGTGCCTTGTTCACAACGGTTCTCTGTCGAACCACAATAATCTGCGTCGCGAGCTGAAGCGCGAGGGCATGATCTTCGAAACGGAAAACGACACCGAGGTCGCAGCCGCCTATCTCACGGCAGAGATGGCCAAAGGCAAGGATCTCGGGGCAGCGCTCGAAAGCGCGGTCGATGACCTCGATGGCTTCTTCACTTTCGTTGTTGGCACCAAGTCCGGCTTCGGTGTCGTCCGCGATCCCATTGCCTGCAAGCCGGCGGTCATGGCGGAAACCGATCAATATGTCGCCTTCGGCTCCGAATATCGTGCGCTCGTCAATCTCCCGGGCATCGAGAATGCCCGCATATGGGAGCCAGAGCCGGCAACCGTCTATTTCTGGGACCACGAAAAGGCCGCCTGATCGGGCCCGCTGCAATCGAGAGAGTTTTTCATGCCAGTTTTCGACCTATCCGTCACGCCGCTGCGCGAACTCAACAGCGCACTCCATGGCCTTACGGCAGGCGCCAACGACACGGTCTTCGAAGTCGTCAATCCGCGCGGTCATCATGCTGTCGCCGCCGGGATCGACGCGGCGGTTACTGTCGATATCAAAGGGTCGGTCGGCTATTACTGCGCCGGCATGAATGATGGCGGTAACGTCATCGTGCATGGCTCCGCCGGTCCTGGTGTCGCTGAGAACATGATGTCCGGCAGCGTCGTCATCGAAGGTGATGCCAGCCAATATGCCGGCGCGACCGGCCGCGGAGGCTTGCTCGTCATCAAGGGCAATGCAGCCTCGCGCTGTGGCATCTCGATGAAGGGCATCGATATCGTCGTCTACGGCAATATCGGCCATATGTCGGCCTTCATGGGGCAGTCCGGCCATCTGGTGGTGCTTGGTGACGCCGGCGAGGCGCTGGGCGACAGCCTTTATGAGGCCAAGCTTTTTGTTCGCGGTTCGGTCAAGAGCCTCGGCGCGGACTGCATCGAAAAGGAAATGCGCCCGGAGCATCTGGAAAAGCTCTCTGAGCTTCTCGAGAAAGCCGGTGTGCGAGGCGTCGCGCCTGGAGAGTTCAAGCGCTACGGATCGGCCCGCAAACTCTATAATTTCAACATCGATAATGCCGACGCGTATTGAGACGAAGGGGACCCCATGAGCTACCACAATCCATATACGCCGCCACGCAAGTCGGCCACCTTCGACGATCATACGCTCGCAGAAATCCGCCGTGCGGCGGCGACTGGCATCTACGATATCCGCGGCGGCGGCACCAAGCGCAAGGTACCGCATTTCGATGATCTTCTGTTCCTCGGCGCTTCGATCTCACGCTATCCGCTCGAAGGCTATCGCGAGAAATGCGACACTACCGTTGTCCTCGGCAGCCGTTTCGCCAAGAAGCCGATCACGTTGAAGACCCCGATCACCATCGCCGGCATGAGCTTCGGGGCGCTCTCGGGCAATGCCAAGGAAGCGCTTGGCCGGGGCGCCACACTTGCCGGCACGTCGACCACGACAGGCGACGGTGGCATGACCGACGAGGAGCGCGGCCATTCGCAGACACTGGTCTATCAGTATCTCCCCTCGCGCTACGGCATGAACCCAAAGGATCTGCGTCGCGCCGATGCGATCGAAGTGGTCGTCGGGCAAGGCGCAAAGCCCGGCGGCGGTGGCATGCTGCTCGGCCAGAAAATCTCCGATCGCGTCGCCAACATGCGCAACCTGCCGAAGGGCATCGACCAGCGCTCGGCCTGCCGTCATCCAGACTGGACCGGTCCGGACGATCTTGAAATCAAGATCATGGAATTGCGCGAGATCACTGATTGGGAAAAGCCGATCTACGTCAAGGTCGGCGGAGCGCGGCCCTATTATGACACGGCGCTCGCAGTCAAAGCCGGTGCCGATGTCGTCGTGCTCGATGGCATGCAGGGTGGGACGGCTGCGACGCAGGACGTCTTCATCGAGAATGTCGGCATGCCGACGCTTGCCTGTATTCGACCTGCCGTCCAGGCGCTGCAGGATCTCGGCATGCATCGTCAGGTGCAGCTCATCATTTCCGGCGGCATCCGCTCCGGCGCGGATGTGGCAAAGGCGCTAGCGCTTGGCGCGGATGCGGTCGCCATCGGCACCGCGGCGCTGGTCGCGATTGGCGACAACGATCCGAAGTGGGAGGAAGAGTATCAGAAACTCGGCACGACGGCCGGCGCCTATGATGACTGGCACGAGGGCAGGGATCCGGCTGGTATCACCACGCAGGACCCGGAGCTTGCCAAGCGCCTCGATCCGGTTGCGGCCGGCCGGCGCCTTGCCAACTATCTCAAGGTGATGACGCTGGAGGCGCAGACGATCGCGCGCGCTTGCGGCAAGAACCACCTGCACAACCTGGAGCCCGAGGACCTGTGCGCGCTGACGATGGAAGCTGCCGCCATGGCGCAGATTCCGCTTGCCGGCACCAACTGGTACCCGGGCAAGGGAGGCTTTTAACATTCCGAACGGGCCGAAGGCCCGGGCGCTGCACGCATCATCGAAGTGTCTCGAAGAAATCCAAAGGGGAACGAGAATGACACTGGATCTTGCTGCCTTTGCAAAAGACAAGGGCATCAAATATTTCATGATCAGTTACACAGATCTTTTTTCCGGTCAGCGCGCCAAGCTGGTGCCGGCCCAGGCGATTGCCGGGATGCAGGAAGAGGGGGCCGGCTTTGCCGGCTTTGCGACCTGGCTCGACATGACACCCGCCCATCCCGATCTTTTCGCCGTACCTGATGCCTCCTCCGTCATCCAGCTTCCCTGGAAGAAGGACGTCGCCTGGGTCGCCGCCGATTGCATGATGGATGGCACGCTCGTGGCGCAGGCGCCACGCAATGTGCTGAAGAAGCTCGTCAATAAAGCCGAAGCGGCGGGCAAGCGGGTCAAGACCGGCGTCGAGGCCGAATTTTTCCTGATCACCGCCGATGGCGAACAGATATCCGATGGCCGCGATACGGCCGAGAAGCCCTGTTACGACCAGCAGGCCGTCATGCGCCGCTACGACGTCATTGCCGAAATTTGCGACTATATGCTGGAGCTCGGCTGGGGCGCCTATCAGAACGACCACGAGGATGCCAACGGCCAGTTTGAGATGAACTGGGAATTCGATGACGCACTGAAGACCGCCGACAAGCATTCCTTCTTCAAGTTCATGGTTAAATCGATCGCCGAAAAGCATGGGCTTCGCGCTACCTTCATGCCGAAGCCCTTCAAGGGCCTGACCGGTAACGGCTGCCATTGCCATATCTCGGTCTGGGACAATGATGGCAAGGTCAACGTCTTCGCCGACAAGACAGCCGAATTCGGCCTGTCGGCGGAAGGCAGGCACTTTCTCGGCGGTATCATGAAGCACGCTTCTGCGCTTGCCGCGATCACCAATCCGACCGTCAACTCCTACAAGCGCATCAACGCGCCGCGCACGACCTCGGGTGCCACATGGTCGCCGAACACGGTAACCTGGACCGGCAACAACCGCACCCACATGGTGCGCGTGCCGGGACCTGGCCGCTTCGAGCTGCGCCTGCCTGATGGTGCGGTCAACCCCTACTTGCTGCAGGCGATCATCATCGCCGCCGGCCTCGATGGGATCGAGGATCGGGCCGACCCAGGGCCGCACTACGATATCGACATGTATGCCGAAGGTCATCTCGTGAAGGATGCGCCGCGTCTGCCGCTGAACCTGCTCGATGCGCTGCGCGCCTACGATGCCGATAAGGGTCTGAAGGCTGCGATCGGAACCGAGTTCTCCGCCGCGTATCTCAAGCTCAAGCACCAGGAATGGAATGCCTTCTGCTCGCATTTCACCCAGTGGGAACGCGAAAGCACACTCGATATCTGAGCCGACCGATTGCGGTTTTGACATCATGCGCCTGCGGGCCGGAGCATCAACGCACCGGCCCGGCTGATGGCCTATGCGTCAAGTGACGAAGGAAGAGATGGCATGAAGAGCTACGTACTGACGGTATCCTGCAAGTCGACGCGCGGCATCGTTGCGGCGATTTCGGGTTATCTCGCCGAACAGGGCTGCAACATCGTCGACAGCTCGCAATTCGACGATCTGGACACCGGCCAGTTCTTCATGCGCGTCTCCTTCATGTCCGAAGAAGGCATTTCCGAGGCCGATATCCGCGCCGGTTTCACCAGCATCGCGACGCGCTTCGGCATGGCTTACGATTTCCATGACAGCGAAAAGCGCATGAGGGTGCTGCTCATGGTGTCGCGCTTCGGCCATTGCCTCAACGACCTGCTCTATCGCTGGAAGATCGGCGCCCTGCCGATCGATATCGTCGGCGTTGTCTCAAACCATTTCGATTACCAGAAGGTCGTGGTCAACCACGACATTCCCTTCCACCATATTCCCGTCACCAAGGCCAACAAGGTGCAGGCGGAAGCCCATATCATGGACGTGGCTGAGCAGACCGGCACGGAACTGATCGTACTGGCCCGCTACATGCAGATCCTGTCAGACGAGATGTGCCAGAAAATGTCGGGCCGGATCATCAACATCCACCACTCCTTCCTGCCGAGCTTCAAAGGCGCCAACCCTTACAAGCAGGCCTATCAACGTGGTGTGAAGCTGATCGGCGCGACGGCGCATTATGTGACGGCCGATCTCGACGAAGGCCCGATCATCGAGCAGGACACAGCTCGCATCACCCATGCGCAGAGCGCCGAGGATTACGTCTCGATTGGCCGCGATGTTGAAAGCCAGGTGCTGGCGCGCGCCATCCACGCTCATATTCACCACCGTACCTTCATCAATGGCAATCGCACCGTCGTTTTCCCGGCAAGTCCGGGCAGCTACGCTTCCGAGCGCATGGGCTGAGCCATGGTCGACGTCATCGATGGCAAGCAGGTTGCCGCTTCCGTAATCGAAACCGTGAAATCGGCAAATGCTGCGCTGGAAGCCGCCAAAGGCGTCCAGACGGGCCTTGCTGTCATCATCGTCGGCGACGATCCGGCCAGCCACACCTACGTCAGCTCCAAGAGCCGCATGGCCAAGGAA
The DNA here is from genome assembly GCF_014195325.1 of Rhizobium sp. BK650. GTDB lineage: Bacteria > Pseudomonadota > Alphaproteobacteria > Rhizobiales > Rhizobiaceae > Rhizobium. Next base: position 146,765 of record NZ_JACIBK010000010.1, read on the forward strand.
TGCGGCTTCAAATCCGTCCAGCACACGCTTCCCGTCGAGACGACGCAAGAGGAGCTTGCAGCGCTCGTGGCCTCGCTCAATGCCGATCCTTCGATCCACGGCATCCTCGTGCAGCTGCCGCTGCCGAGACATCTCGACAGCGAGCCGATCATCCAGTCGATCCTGCCGGAGAAGGATGTCGATGGCTTGAGTGTCGTCAATGCCGGCAAGCTCGCGACCGGCGACCTGAAAACGGGCCTCGTTTCCTGCACGCCGGCCGGTGCCATGGTTTTCGTTCGCCGCACGCATGGCGAAGACCTTTCCGGTCTCAACGCCGTCGTTATCGGCCGTTCCAATCTCTTCGGCAAGCCGATGGCTCAGCTTCTGCTGAACGCCAATGCGACGGTTACCATCGCTCATTCGCGCACGAAGAACCTCGCTGAAATCTGCCGCAACGCCGATATCCTCGTCGCTGCCGTCGGCCGTCCGGAAATGGTCAAGGCTGACTGGGTGAAACCAGGTGCAACCGTCATCGATGTCGGCATCAATCGTATCGATGCGCCGGAGCGGGGCGAGGGCAAGACCCGCCTCGTGGGAGATGTGGCTTTCGCCGAGGTCTCTCCGGTTGCTGCCGTCATCACGCCGGTTCCCGGCGGCGTCGGCCCTATGACGATCGCCATGCTGATGGCCAATACCCTTATTGCCGCCCATCGCTCGGCAGGGCTGACGGCGCCGATATTCTCGTAGAAATGCCGTTGGGACAGCCGACAAAAATCACCGGGATCGGCTTGCCACAACGTGAAAGACGAATATAGTCAGGAAATAATTATTCCGTAGAGGAAATAAGAGGGAACGGAAATGGCATTATCTTGGCGTTTCTCCGCCTTGGCGGATCGGCATCGCGCTCTCGGATCGCAACTTGAGGACTGGAGCGGCATGGGAACCGCCTGGACCTACGAGAAGGACATGTCGGACGAACATGTCGCAGTCCGTACCAAGGCCGGCATCATGGATGTCTCAGGCCTGAAGAAGGTGCATCTGGTCGGCCCGCACGCGATCGCTGTCCTCGACTACATCACCACCCGCGACATGACGAAGATCTATCCCGGCCGCTCGGTCTACGCGACCATGCTGAACGACCGCGGTCACTTCGCCGACGATTGCATCGTCTACCGCACCGGCCCGAATTCTTGGATGCTGGTACACGGCTCCGGCTCCGGCCATGAGGAGGTCGTCAAGCAGGCGGCCGGCCGCAATTGCGCCGTGCTGTTCGACGATGACCTGCATGACCTGTCGCTGCAGGGGCCACTCGCGGTCGACTACCTCGCCAAATATGTGCCCGGCATCCGCGACCTCAAATATTTCCATCACATGCAGACGACCCTGTTCGGCGCTCCGGTCATGATCTCGCGCACCGGCTATACCGGCGAGCGCGGCTACGAGATCTTCGTGCGCGGCCAGGATGCCGTCATGGTCTGGGATCGTATCGTCGCGGAAGGTGCCGATATGGGCATCATCCCCTGCTGCTTCTCGGTGCTCGACATGCTGCGCGTCGAAAGCTACCTGCTCTTCTATCCCTACGACAATTCACAGATGTATCCCTTTGCCGATCAGCCGCCCGGCGACAGCCTGTGGGAACTCGGCCTCGATTTCACGGTCAGCCCGGGCAAGACAGGCTTCCGCGGTGCCGAGGAACATGCGCGGCTGAAGGGCAAGGAACGCTTCAAGATCTTCGGCATGCTGATCGATGCCGATGGTCCGGCCGATCTCGGCGACGAAGTCTATGCCGACGGAAAGAAGGTCGGCGTCATCACTTGCCCGAGCTATTCCGCGCTGACGAAGAAGTCGATGGCGATCGCCCGTCTCGACGTCGACAAGGCCGTCCAGGGTGCGAAGCTCGAGGTGCTCGGCAAGACCCTGAAGACCAGCGCGATTGCGCATGCGCTGCCCTTCGACGATCCGGAAAAGAAGAAGAGGACGGCGGTCGGCTAAGGAGGCGCAGGCATGCTTGTCGAAGGCATCAAGAGCCGGCCGGTCTATAAGGGTCTCACAATCCAGCCGCGCGCCCGGCATCATATTTTCGCTCTGGAGGGGGAGGGGGCACATGCACTCCTCGACCAGCAAGCAGCGCTTGACGCAGGCATTCTTTCCCGCAGCGAGATTCTATATGTCGCTCGCGGTTCACAAGGAACCGGTCATGACGAGGCGCTTCGCCATCTCGGCCCCGACATGTTCTTCATCGCCCCGACGATTGCTACCCTGCTTTTTCGATTGAAGGGGTCGCTGGCGACCGCCCGCATGGGAACGAGGCTCTATATATCGGGCACTGAGGGTTTCATCGGCCAAGCGATGATGGTCGCCCTCGACCATGGCATGGACCACGCCTCGATCATGACGGAACATCGAGGGTCGCTCGCGCGGCGGGTGCAATGCGTCCATTGCAAGGGCATTACCGACAGCGTCACGCATAGTCCCTTCACCTGCAGCCATTGCGGTTTGTCGCTCCTGGTACGCGATCACTATTCCCGCCGCCTCGGTGCATTCCAGGGCGTCAATATCGACGCCGAGGAGCCCGGCAGCGCCCCAGATCCGGAGGAATTGTTCCTGTGAGCGGTGGTACAGAAATTCCCGTCCGCGTGACGAAGGTGACGCCGGTCGCCGAGCGCATCAAGCGCTTCCGCTTCGAACGCCTCGATGGCCGGCCGATGCCCTATTTTTCCGGTGGCGCTCATGTCGTCGTCTCGATGAATGACGAAGGCCATATGCGGCGCAACGCCTATTCGCTGATGTCGCCGCCGCAGGATTGCTCGGCCTATGAGATCAGCGTGCTGCATGTCGAGAATTCTCGCGGCGGCTCGACCTTCATGCACGAGAAGGTGCGCGAGGGGGACGAGATGAAAGTCTCCTATCCGGTCAACCTATTTCAGCCGGACTGGCGCGCCCGCAAGCACCTCATGATCGCTGGCGGGATCGGTATCACGCCCTTCATCGCTATGATGGAGCAGTTCTCCCGAGAGGGTGCCAATTTCGAGTTGCATTATGCTGTGCGCTCCCACGACCGCGGCGCTTATTGCCGGGAACTGGTGGACCGCTACAGTTCGCATCGGGTGAAGATCTATTGCGATGCGGAGAGCGACTTCATTCCTGTTGCCCGCCTGCTCGACAGCCAGCCGCTGGGCACGCACCTTTATGTCTGCGGCCCCTCTGGCATGATCGACGGCGTTCTGAGGGCCGGCCTTGAGGCCGGTTGGCCGGAGCAGAACCTGCATTCGGAACGCTTCCTGTCGTCTCAGCCAGGCAAGCCCTTCAACGTAGAGCTGCTGCGGTCGGAAAAGACGGTTCATGTCGGCCATCACGAGAGCATGCTCGAGGCGATTGAAGCGGCGGGCGTTGATGCGCCCTTCCTCTGTCGGGGCGGGGCCTGCGGCCAATGCGAGACCGCGGTTGCCGCCTGCGAAGGCCGGCTTCTGCATCACGACGTCTATCTGAGCGATGAAGAGAAGGCCTCCGGCCGGAAGGTGATGATCTGTGTATCCCGCTTCGAGGGAAACAGGCTCAGCCTCGACCTCTAGGCATCAAGGCGGAACAAGGAGAACGGACATGGCTATCGTCTTCAGACAGGAAACCTTCCGCGACGATTTCACCTATCGTAACAGCCCGGAAAACATCCGACGGTTTCCGTTCCCCTTCGATCGCGACGAATACATGTATTCGGTCAACATGGAGCCGCATGTGAAGGGGCGACGGGGCACCGTGTTCGAAAGCCTCATCGATGTCGACGAGCATTACGTCGCCGAGATGCAGGACAGGGCGCTGGTGCTGAAAGAAGATCCGCTGCGCTATCAGGCGCTGCCGCATATGATGACGGCGCAATGGGATACGCTGGAACTCCTGATGGAGGAGCAGGCTGCTGGCTATCCCGAGCATTTCACGCTGATCAGGAACGGCGACGAGTGGCGCTGGATAAACCGGCCGCTTGGTATCGATGACACATTCACCTTTGGCGATCGTTCGACGCTGCCATATGAGCCGCTCGAATACATCACCCGCCAGGCTCAGGGAGATTTCTGCATCGTCGACCAGCGCGACGGCAATCTCTGGATGGATGCCGGCATGGTGACGACCCAGGCCGACTGGTCACTCGATTTCGATATCGGCATGAATTTCATGGAATGGCACGGTCCGGTGCCGCTCGCCCACCAGATCGGCGTCTTCGACAGGGCGCTTAAGTTCCTCCTGAACCTGCAGCAGGGCAAGCCGACGCGCCGTTTCAACTGGACGATGACCATCAATCCCAGGCTGGATACCAGCCCGGAGAACTATCACAAATGGGGTCCGGATCGTACGACGGTGACATCGGAGAACGTCGGCGAGAAGGTGCATCTTCGCGTCGAGCTGCAGAGCCTCTGGCGCCTGCCGCGCTCGAACGCCATCCTCTTCGTCATCCGTTGCTACCTGATGAATATGAAGGAGCTGGTGACAGTGCCGAAATGGGCGCGCCGCTTTCCCCGCGTCCTGAAAACCCTGCCGGCGGAACTCGTCGACTACAAGGGACTGACCCGCTACCGCGAGACGACAATCGATTGGCTGTCCAGATATGATGACGGGGCGGCGACAAGCCCCGGTATCTTTCCGGACTGATGCCAGGCGGATGGCGAACGACTGCAAGAGATAAAAACGTCGATACAATCGAAAGGGGAATGCTTCATGACAAGAGTTGCCGTCATCGGCGCCGGCCCTTCCGGGCTTGCACAGTTGCGGGCCTTCCAGTCCGCCGCACAGAAGGGTGCGGAGATCCCGGAGATCGTCTGCTTCGAAAAGCAGTCCGACTGGGGCGGGCTCTGGAACTATACCTGGCGCACCGGGCTCGACGAATACGGCGAGCCGGTTCACGGCAGCATGTATCGTTATCTCTGGTCGAACGGACCGAAGGAATGCCTGGAATTTGCCGACTATTCCTTCGAGGAGCATTTCGGCAAGCCGATCGCCTCCTATCCGCCGCGCGCCGTACTCTGGGATTACATCAAGGGCCGCGTCGAGAAGGCGAATGTCCGCCATTGGGTGCGCTTCAATACGCCGGTTCGCATGGTCCGTTTCGATGAAGGCACGAAGAAATTCACGGTCACCGCGCACAACCGCCTCGAAGATCACATGTATGATGAGGAATTCGACTATGTCGTGGTGGCGAGCGGCCACTTCTCGACCCCGAACGTGCCCTATTTCGAGGGCGTGAAGACCTTCAATGGCCGCGTCCTGCATGCCCATGACTTTCGCGATGCGCTTGAATTCAAGGGCAAGGATATTCTCATCGTCGGCCGCAGCTACTCGGCCGAGGATATCGGTTCACAGTGCTGGAAATATGGCGCCAAGTCGGTCACCACGAGCTATCGGTCGAAGCCAATGGGTTTCAACTGGCCGGATAATTTCGAAGAACGGCCGCTGCTCACCAGACTCGAAAACCGTACCGCTCATTTCCTCGATGGTTCGACGAAGGAAGTGGATGCGCTGATCCTGTGTACCGGATACCAGCACCATTTCCCCTTCCTGCCTGACGATCTCCGGCTCAAAACCGCCAACCGCCTCTGGGCCGATCATCTCTACAAGGGCGTGGTCTTCGACGGGAATCCCCAGCTTTTCTATATCGGCATGCAGGATCAATTCTATACCTTCAACATGTTCGATGTGCAGGCCTGGTGGGCGCGCGATGTCATCATGGGCCGCATCAAATTGCCATCGGAAGAGGAACTGAAGGCGAATTTCGACATGTGGCGAGCCCGCGAGGAGACGCTCGAGGACGCCGAGCAGATGATCTGGTACCAGGGCGACTATGTGAAGGAACTGCTCGCCGAAACCGACTATCCAAGATTCGACATCGAAGGAACCAACAGGACCTTCATGGAGTGGGAACACCACAAGGCGGAAAATATCATGGGCTTCCGCGATCACGCCTATCGGTCGCTGATGACCGGCAACATGTCGCCGACGCACCACACGCCTTGGGTCAAGGCGCTCGACGATTCCATGGAGGAATATCTGCGCAACTGATCTCACCCAAGTTCCCGCGTAACCGAGAAAGGGTCGTCCGTCGCGGCCCTTTGCGGCATATTTGAAATGAGACAAAGCAACCCGATCTGCAACTCATTTTCTCGAGGCGTGGTCTTCATGGATTTTCAGAGCAGTGTTCTCGGCCGCATGAGTGGTTTTCTCTATCGCTGCCGCGCGGACGAAAACTACACGATGCTGGAGATGACCGATGGCATCGAACGCATCTTCGGCTATCAAGCAGAAGAGATTATCGGCAACACGACACGCACCTTCACCTCGATCATGTGCGAGGAGGACGTGCCGTTGATGGACAAGGTCGTTGGTATCGCGCTGGAAAGCCGCACTGACTGGACGATGGAATATCGTATCCGCCACCGTGACGGACATTATGTCTGGGTGACGGAGACGGGCGGAGGCGTCTGGGGCGAAAATGGCGAGCTGCTCTATCTCGAGGGCAGCATCATCAACATCGAGTCGCTCTACCAGCGCATCGACCAACAGACTGCGGGTATGCGCATTACTGCCTCGAAGACCAACGAGATCCTGCACTCGCTGCGCTACCTGAAGCTGCTTGCCGTTAATGCCGGCATTGAGGCGGCAAGGGCGGGCACAGCGGGATCCGGCTTCGCCGTGCTCGCCGCTGAGATGCGCCAGCTCGCCAATTCCTCCGAAGAGGCCGCAAGGGCGATCACCAGCGCCCAGCGCAGGGCGGAATAAAGGTTTTTACGAACGCGGTCGGGTCTTCTGAGGGTCGTAGTGTGACAGAGGCACCACCACCGCCGGCAGGCGCTTCTGCTGGCCGTCGAGCTTGCCGATCTCGACCTCAGTGCCAACGCCAGCATGGGTCACGTCAATGCGGGCGAGTGCGATCGTCTTGCCAAGGATCGGAGAGCGCGTCGCGCTGGTGACGACGCCGATCTGGGCGCGGCCGACATGGATGCAATCACCGTGGCCGACCGCCTCGTTCGCCTGCACGTCCAGGCCGACCATCAGGTGGCGCGGATGCTCCTTGCGACGCAGGAGCGCTTCGCGGCCGATGAAATCGTCCTGCTTAGATTTCAACGGCACGGTAAAACCAATGCCGGCCTCGAAGGGATCGGTCTTGTCGTCGAATTCATGATGGGCGAAGACCAGGCCTGCCTCGATGCGGACCATGTCGAGCGCTTCCAGCCCCATCGGCTTCAGCCCGTAGGGCTCGCCGGCCTGCCAGACGGCATCGAAGACGGTCAACGCATCCTTCGGATGACAGAAAATCTCGTAACCCAGCTCGCCAGTATAGCCGGTGCGCGAGACGACGACCGGAGCTCCTTCGAAGCCGCCGATACGCCCGACGGTGAAGCGGAACCATTCAAGCTCGCCGATATCGGGCTGGCGCGGCGCCGTCCAGATGATCTCCTTGAGGATGTCGCGGCTCTTTGGTCCTTGCAGGGCAATATTGTGCATCTGGTCTGTCGAAGATCGCACCCAGGCCTTGAAGCCCTTCTTCTCGGCCTGTTCGCGCAGCCATATGCCGCTGTAATCGTCGCCGCCGATCCAGCGGAAATTCTTGTCGCCGAGGCGAAAGAGCGTTCCGTCGTCGATCATGCCGCCGTGCTCGTAGCACATGGCGCAATAGACGACCTGTCCGGTCGACAGCTTGCGCACGTCGCGCGTCAGGCAGTATTGCAGCAATTCCTCCGCATCAGGGCCTGTGACTTCGAATTTGCGCAACGGCGAGAGGTCAATGACAGCCGCCCTTTCGCGGCAGGCCCAATATTCTTCGACCGGTCCCTCGGACGAGAAGCGGTTCGGCAGCCAGAAGCCGCGATATTCGGTGTAATCGCGCGTCATGGTGGAAAGGCGCGGGTGAAATGCGGTTTCCCGCGTCAATTCGGGTTCGGCGTCAGGGGTCATGCGATAGGCCACCGCTCGTGTGAATTTTTCTTTGCCGGAAAAGGTGCGCACGTGGATGTCGGTCGGGTCCCAGCCATTTGCCGCATCGACATCGTCGGGGCAAGAGGAGGAGACGCAGACGAGATCCGTCAGGGCGCGCATCAGGACGTAGTCGCCGGGCCTGGACCAGGGTTCGTCGAGATAGAGCTGGTTGTTGTGGTCGATATTGGTGTTGTAGAAGTAGTTGAGCGCCTCCCAGCCCTTTCGGCCGGCAATGCCATAAGGCGCAAGTGCTGCATTGAAATTATCGGTGCAATTGATATGGCCGGGGTAGCCCATGTCGTCATAGTAGCGGGAATTGCAGGCGGTGGCGAAGGCATCATGGCGGCCGACCGTGTCCTGCACGATTTCCACCAACGGTTCGAAATCACGGTCGAAGGCCTTGGACGGCAGGCCGGGTGTCGGATAGCTGCGACCGAGCAGGGTGCGAGTGACGGTGGAATCGAGCGCAAGGTCGAGCCCCTTGTCGACCTTGCGGGCCGAGAACGCCTGAAAGTCCGTACACTGCCGGCCATAGACATCGATGATCTGAATATACTCGCCGGCGCGGACGAAATAGGCCGAGGCGGTTGCCGCTTTGATGCGGATGTCTTCGATCGGATCGGCGAGCGGTTCCGGCAGAGCGGACCTATAGTCTCGCAGGACTGTCGCCCGGCGAATTCTGAGTTCCAAGGGCGTTGCCGTGTCCTGCATTTCCGGCGACATGGCCGTTGCCGGCGCGCAGGCGACAAGCAAGCCTTTGCCCGCGATGGTGAATTCCGCCGCACTGCCCGCTGGCGACGACGCGCCGAAGAGGCGAAGCGCCGACGCAGAGGCCAAGTCGGCCCCACGCCGCTCCAGCGCTCTGCGGACGCGAGCCGCACTTTCATCCGGAGAGGCAAGAACCGCTTTCAGACCTATGGCTTCGCCGGTGAATCCCGATCCCAATCCTGCGGATTGAAAGCGGCCTTTCTCGTCAAGAAAGGTCAGCTCGCAGGGCTGTCCGCCTTCGCTATCCGTCACGCAGATCCGATCACCGGGCGCGACGCGCAGGACCAGTGATCCGCCGCCCTTGCAGCGATAGCGTTCGATATTTCGCGACAAGGCCGGAATGCCCGGATAGTGGACAATGCTCGCCGAAATCGGCCGTATTCCGGCTGTCGGCGGGTAGAGATCTCGCATCAGGCCCTCTCGGGAAATGACGTCCGTCAGGACACAGGATTATGCTGACAAAATGCCATCGCAAAGTAAAGGGATATTGACTAAAAAGAAAATATCTTCACTATGTATAAAGGGCGTGCATCCGGAAATCCGCGCAAAGACTCGGCTCATGAAAAGCTCCAGCAAGCCCCGCAATGCCATGGGAGGCACGTTCAGGGAGACGTACGAAGATACGTCCGGAACAAAGATGGGGAATATCACCGATGACGGATATTGTGGACGCTGGCACCTCTGTCGGCACCGAAGGTAAACTTATACGCGCGCTTGACTGGAAGGGTGCGTTCTGGGTGGCAGCCGGCGTGCCGCCACTTGTTCTATTCTCCATCGGCGGCATTGCCGGGACGACTGGCAAGCTTGCCTTCGTCGTCTGGATCATTTCGATGGTCATGGGGTTCCTGCAATCCTTCACGTATGCGGAAATCGCAGGAATGTTCGGCAACAAGTCCGGCGGCGCCTCGGTCTATGGCGCAACCGCCTGGCTGCGTTACTCGAAGTTCATCGCGCCGCTTTCGGTCTGGTGCAACTGGTTTGCCTGGTCGCCGGTGCTCTCGCTCGGCTGCGCCATCGCCGCCGGATATATTCTCAACGCCTTTTTTCCGATCCCGGCGGCGGATTCGCAGGCGGTCCTCGACTGGATCAGCGCACATGCCGCGTCGATCACGGCCGATAGTCCGCGGGTCGCCGAATATATCGCAGCGCATGCTGGCACGTCGCCCGAAGATGCGGTCAAGGCCTTACTCAGCGCCGACGGCGTTGCCGCATTCACGCCGGCGATCCGCAGCTGGTCGCTCCTCAGCTTCAGCATTCCTTTCCTCGCGACCGCCAACATCAACGCCACCTTCTTCATCGGCGGCATCCTGATGCTGATCATCTTCGCTATCCAACATCGCGGCATTTCGGAGACGGCGAGCGTACAGAAATGGCTCGCGATCATCGTTCTCGTGCCGCTGCTGATCATTGGCGTCTATCCGATCGTCAGCGGCCAGATCCTTGCCTCCAACGTCACCGGTCTCGTGCCGCCGACAGCCGCTTATGCCGCCGCCGACGGCACCTGGAGCAATGGTGGCTGGACGCTTTTTCTCGGCGGTCTCTATATCGCCGCCTGGTCGACCTACGGCTTCGAAACGGCCGTCTGCTATACGCGCGAACTGAAGAACCCGAAGACCGATACGTTCAAGGCGATCTTCTATTCCGGCCTCGTTTGCTGCCTGTTCTTTTTCCTCGTGCCCTTTGCCTTCCAGGGCGTGCTCGGGCATGCCGGCATGCTGGCACCCGGTATCGTCGACGGCACGGGTGTCGCCGAAGCGCTTGGCGGTCTGATCGGCGCCGGCCGCGTCTTTACCCAGCTCCTCGTCATCTTGATGATCCTGGCGCTGTTCCTTGCCATCATGACGGCGATGGCCGGCTCTTCGCGCACGCTCTATCAGGGCTCGAAAGACGGCTGGCTGCCGAAATATCTCGATCATGTGAACGAGAACGGCGCGCCGACCAGGGCCATGTGGACGGACTTCGCCTTCAACCTCGGCCTCCTGGCCATCGCGTCTGATGCAAGCGGCTATTTCTTCGTGCTTGCCGTCTCCAACGTCGGCTATATCATCTTCAATTTTTTGAACCTCAACTCCGGCTGGATCCACCGCATCGATTCCGGTCACGTCGAGCGTCCATGGAAGGCGCCGAGCTGGCTGATCGGCCTCAACACTATCCTTGCTTTCGTCAACGCTCTCTTCCTCGGAGCCGGCGCGAAGGTCTGGGGTTACACCAACGCGCTCTGGGTTGGCTTTGCCTTTGCAGCCCTGATCCTGCCGGTCTTTGCTTATCGCCACTATGTGCGCGATGGCGGCCAGTTCCCGGCCGGGGCCATGGAAGATCTCGGCTTGATCGGTCAGGACCTCGGTGTCAAGAAGGCGGGCATGCTGCCCTACCTCGCGCTTGCTGGCGGTCTCGCCATCGCGTTGATTGCCAACTGGGCCTTTCAATTACCGTCTTAAGGCGGGGTTCGGCTATCGGCCACGCTCTTCCTGCCGCTGAAAGCTGCGGCAGGAGTTTTTAAAGAACCAGTCATTTCGCATCGTGCTCCGTGCCTTCGCGGTTCGACGAGTTGAGCGCGCTGGCCTCCTTCCGAAACACCATTGGGCTCGCTCAGTAGGCGTCGCGGCCGATGCGATTTTCGAGAAACATGCAGGCCTCGCGCACCCAGAAGACTCCTGCCGTCGCGCCGGCACCTAGCAACCCCAGCGCAAAGCAGCGGTTGAAATGGGCGAATCCCACAGCGAAAACTCCTCGTCGCTGAGGAAAGCGAGCGTCACCGAAAGGCCCTGCATGTCGAGCGACGTGGCATAAGTGCCGACAAGCGAGCGTTCGATCCGCAGGTCGTGCTCGCAAAGGAAGTCGCGAACAATATTATAGGCGAGATAGAGTTCGGCTGGTGGCGTGCCGCCAAGCCCGTTGACGAGCAGCAGTCCTTTGTCCGTGGCCTGCTTGATGTCGTCGACGATTGCCTCGCATAGACGTCTGACGATCGTGTCGGCGTTGGCAAAGGGCTGTCTTGAATAGCCCGGCTCTCCATGAATGCCGACGCCCATTTCGATCTCGCTCGATCCGAGTGTGAATGTTGGACGCTGCGTGTGCGGCACCGTCACTCCAGTGAGCGCGACACCCATCGATCGAATGCGCGGCGAGAGGCTGTCGCCGATGGCTTTCAGTTCGGCGAGCGAGGCGCCCCGCTCGGCTGCCGCGCCCAGAAGCCTTTCTGTAATAACCGTGCCGGCAACGCCGCGTCGCCCACGACCGTCGCCGGCTCTCACGGTTTCGATGTCATCGCAGGCAAGAACCATTTCAATTCTGTGCTGGCCAGCCGCCATCTCTGCCGCAATTTCGAAGTTCATCACGTCGCCGTCATAGTTCTTCACGACCAGCAGGCAACCGGCACCCGTATCCGTCTCCTCAATCGCGCTGACGATCTGACTTGGCGTCGGAGACGTGAAAATATGCCCGACACAGGCCGCATCGAGCATGCCGCGACCCACAAAGCCGATGTGCATTGGCTCGTGGCCTGCGCCGCCGCCGGAGATGATTGCAACCTTGCCGGGGACCAGGTGACGACGGCGTATGCATTTGCGCTCGACGCCGAACGCAACGAATTCCTCATGAGCGCGCACGAAGCCTTCGATGCTTTCGGCGACCATGGTCTCCGCCGTATTCATGAATTTCTTCATCAAGCCCCTCCCAAGGCGATGATCATCTCAGTCTTGTCGCTCCATATGCAAGCTCCAGTTCACTCGAGCGGTCCGGAAAGTGCGACAATCTTCAGCACAAGATCTGCGATTGCCTCCTCCAGCAGCCGGTTGCGTCGCTCGTCACCGAAATCAGGGACCATCAGCGAAAGATGTCGCAGCTTTTCCGAAGCGCCAAGCTCCGGCAGCTTGCCGGGATGGGCGGCCTGGTAGGCAAGCAGAAAACGCTCCTGTTCGGCGCCGCTGAAATGGCATACCCGGAAAATCGTCGCGAGATGCCTGGCGGGAAGCGGTGTCGCGTATGCCGGGCTTGTTATCTGCGTGACGAAGCTTCGATGTTTACCGAGTTCAGTGGCCAGTCGCTGGCGTGTTCCGGACGGCCGGTTGTCGATGATTTGGGCCAGGATGGACTTGTAGGCGATAATGGCGTCTTCGGTATCTTCGCGCGCCATCTTATTCTCCAGCTGCCTTTGTCCCATCGGCATTCAGACCGACGATTGCCGATCTTATCGCGGGAAGTCGAGCAGGTGCCACGGAAAAATGATGTATGCCCGCGGCAAGCAGATCTGCCGTTCGGGACGGATCGCCGGCCATATCGCCGCAAATGCTGACAGGCTTGGCCCCGGCAAGCTTCACGGCCTGCGACAGCAGGCGCAGCACGGCCGGCACTGCCCGATCCTGATAGAGAGCGAAATCGGCATCCTCGCGTGGCGAAGCCACAAGATATTGCGCAAGGTCGTTTGTGCCGAACGAAAAGAAGTCTGCACTTTCGAACCGGTCGAGCATGAGCGCCGCAGCCGGAACCTCCACCATCATACCGATCGGCGGGATGCGGTGTGGCACGCCCCTGCGCGCGAGCTCGGTTGATTCTTCGCGAAAGATTTCGCGCATATTATCGACATCGGACGGAAAAGTGACCATCGGCAGCATGACGCGTAAACCGCCAAAGATGGCCGTGCGCAAGAGTGCGCGGGCCTGAACGCGGGCAATTTCCGGCCGGGCAAGGAGAAGGCGCACGCCGCGCAACGAGGATGCGTCGGTGAGGCCGGCGAGTGGCTTATCGCCACCGATATCCAACATGCGGATCGTCACCGCTCGGCCATCCGCCCAATCGAGGAGCCGGCGATAGATCGCGAATTGCTTTTCTTCGTTTGCAGCATCACCAAGTGAAGTCACTGCGAATTCGGAGCGCATCAGTCCGATGCCGGCAGCTGTAGCTGCAGGGATCGAATCGACTTCATCGGGAGCGTTGACGTTGATGGACAACAGTACTTGCGAGCCATCAGCCGTGCGCAGACGTCCGTTATCAGCTGACAGTGCCGTGCTTGTCGCGGGACGGTCGGATCGGGCCGGCGTCGTATTCTCCTTAGCGGTCTGAAGGCTGACGACGCCCAAATCGCCATCAACCTCGATATGCTGCCCCCCTTCTATCGCGAATTCACCGGCGCCGATTACCATCGGGATAGACCTGGATCTGGCCAGCAGAGCGACATGGCCGACGGCGCTGCCGCCATAAAGAGCGATACCGCCGCCAGCCGACCAGTCGTGGGCGAGAAAGCGGCTAGGCTCCATGTCCCTGCCGACATAGATGGATCCGGCAGGAAAATCGTCGAGCGACGTTCCTGTGAGGATCGACAGGACGCGGTTCTTGATGTCGAGAATGTCGACGGCGCGCGCCCGCATTTGATCCTCTTCTGAGCATTCCAGCTCAAGTATATATCCGTCGAGTGTCCCGACCCAAGCAAATGCGACGTTCTCGCCTGCATCGATCCGCGTGCCTACCATCTCCGTCAACGTCGGATCCTGGAGGACTTCGATCTGAAATTCGATGATGTCGCCGCTATCGGGATCCGTTTCTGTCACAAGATTCTGTAGTTCACGGGTGGCCGTCCTGATTGCGTCGCCGAGTTCGGCATGCCCGGAAAGACTTGATGGTGGTGACGCGGCGGCGGCCACCGGCTCCGCGACATAGGCCGGCCCGGTTGCAACGCCTGGCGACGCGCTTGTAGCTTTCAATCTAGAAGGCGCGGCCATGCCGCTTTTCCTCATCGAAGTTGCGCTCGACAAGGTCCTTCAATGCACGGATCGCTTCTTCGGCGAGGATTCCATCGGCGCGGATCCTGATGATCGAACCTTTTCGGATCCTCGCCCCCATGATCTTGATGATGCTCTTGCCGTTGAGCCAGGTGTCGCTGCCATTGACCGCGACCTCGATAGAGCAGGGGAAGGATTTTGCCAGCCGGGTGAAGGTGACTGAAGGCCGAGCGTGCAATCCGACACCGTGCTTGACCTCGACCTCGGTCTGGCAACTGGCCTGCACCTGCTCGGCTTCCCGGCTTCCTATGCGCAATCCGCCGTTCATGTGGGTGAAAGCTCCTCTGCCGTTGCAACCACCCTGCTTAGCGGTGCGCCACCCGAAGCCTCGGCCGCTGCAATAACGGCTCCCTCCACGACGGGGGCGTTGCAGATCGATACCTTCTCCGATCGCGGCAAGCCGAGCATTTCGATTGCCATCTCGCTGTTTGTCTCAGCCCCACCCAGATCGACGAAGACGGCGACTCCAGCTTCTGACCAGGCTTCCTCGATGGCCTTGAGAATGCCGCCCGCATCGGTGCCGAGCTCGCCATGATGGTTACCACCGGACCAGGCAAGCGGCACGCTATCGCCAACCATCTGCCGCACCATGTCGGCGGTCCCGCGCGCAACAAGCGGCGAGTGGGAAACGATCACAATCCCAACGTTAGGGGTCTTCCCATTCATGCCGGGCGGTACTCCTCAAGGTAACGGCAGATCGCGGCTGTCAGAAGCGCACAACTCGAAGCTCCCGGATCGACGTGCCCGATTGACCTGTCTCCAAGATAGGAGGCGCGTCCGCGCATGGCTTTCATTGCAGCAGTCTGTTCGGCCGAAAGTGCGGCCTGACGCGCAATATCCGTCAAAGGCACGCGGTGTGCGAGCGCATCCTGGACCGGATACAGGACATCGAGAAGCGTCTTGTCGCCAGCATTCGAGCGGCCGCGGCGCGCGACCGCCTCGATCGCTTGCTTCAGTACCGAGGGGAAATTCTGCGTCTCATCGATTGCGCGGAGCTCACGACCTATCTCCATAAGCAGTGTTCCGTAAAGAGGGCCCGCCGCACCGCCTATGTTCATCAGAAGCGTCAGGCCAATTTTTTCAAGCGCGTCCGGCACGGGAAGGAGCGATACGGAAGCTTCCTCTGCGCCGACCGCCTCGAAGCCGCGCCGCATATTCGTTCCGTGATCGCCATCACCGATCGCACGATCAAGCCCGCAGAGGTGATCGCTATTTGCCGCGATCGTTGCACGGCAAGCTTCGATCAATCCCATCAGAAGTACCGGTTCTGCCTGCACCCAATCCTCCCGGAGCTCGCTCATGCCAGCGATGCCGCCACTACGAACACTCCTGCCACCGCCACGGCGCCTGGATCAGGTACTCCCTCGAGATCTCTTTCGCCGACATAGGAAGCCCGTCCTGCCTTTGCCTTCCGCATCCGCTTTGTCGACTCTGCACCTACCGCGGCTGCCCTCGCGGCGGCTCCGAGATCTCCCGATGCCAGAGCTGCCAATGCCGGAGCGAGCGCGTCGACCATTGTGCGGTCGCCGACGCCAGCTCCTCCATAGAACGTCATCCGATCTAGTCCGGCAAGCAGGGAAGCAGCGATATCTTTGTTTTCCGCCATAGCCTTGGATGCGGCGGTGAAGAAGATCGATAGCAGCACACCACTGGAGCCGCCCATGCTCGTGCTCAAGATCTCGCCAATCGAGGCCATCATGGCGGCAGGATCTTTCAGCGGCAGCGTGTCCATGCGAGAAAGAATGCTGCGGGCGCCCTGCGCGACCGTAGAACCGGTATCACCATCACCGACGCGCCCATCCAGCCGATTGAGCTCTTCCTCGAGGGAAATCAGATGCTGGCAAAGTGCCGTCAGGAGACGACGGCTCTGCTTATCGTCGCTGGCCACTGCTGCTTCATCTTTTGCAATCGCTCTTTCAGGGGCGGGAATGATAGTGATCTCATGCCGCTCGGTCGCGGGCGGCCAGGCGTGCGGAGCAACCGCAGCCTTTAAGGCGGCTTCACGGGCAGCGTCCAGCCGGATTAGCGATAAGGAGAAGCCGTTCATGTTAAGCGCGGTCATCATTGGCGCCGGGCCAATGACAAGCCGCACGTAGCGGCTGATGGGAGACGATAGCACCGCATTGGCGATCACACCCATCTCAAGTGGCGGCACGGCACCGAGGTTGTTAAGCAGCAACGCATGATCCCGCGAACTGTCCAGCTTTGCGGCCAGCCGCTCGGCCATGGTGGCGACAAGCTCGGCAACCGGCTGCAGCGCAATACGCTCGATCCCCGGCTCGCCGTGGATCCCGAGGCCAAGCTCTCCCTCGTCAGCGCCAAGCCGGTCCTCATGCGCCTGACCCGGCGCATTGCAGGTCGATAGGGACATGCCAAGCGAGACGATGTCGCCTGCGGCGGCCGCCGCCTGCGCCGCCACTGTCTTGAGATCAGCGCCGGCCTCGGCGTGGTAGCCGGCGATCTTGTGCACAAATAGCGTACCGGCAACGCCGCGCGGCTGGGTGATGTCAGGGATTGCAATATCGTCGGCAACAATCACCATTTCGACGTCGAAGCCTTCGGCACGCGCCTTCTCGGCGGCAAGGCCGAAGTTCAGACGGTCACCTGTGTAATTCTTGACGATGAGCAGCGCACCCTTAGGGCCTGTTACGGCGCGGATTGCAGTGAGCACCGCATCAACACTTGGCGAAGCAAAGATTTCGCCCGATACCGCTGCTGTGAGCATGCCCTTGCCGACGAAGCCTGCGTGCGAGGGCTCGTGCCCGGCACCACCGCCGGAGATGATTGCGACCCCGGATTTATCCCAGTCCGCACGCAGGATCACTTTGATCTCTGGGAACGTGTCCAGCCGGGCCAGCCGGGTACGAGAGCTCGTCAGGAGCAGTCCGTCCAAGGCTTCGGTGACGATGGTTTCCCGGCGATTGAAGAAATGTTTCATGGAATGAGATCCGTCGTTTATGCCACTATTGTTTGTTTGGTTCTGCTGTCATCCAACGCGTTGGCCGCTGGCATCGAAATAGAGTGGATCGCGCAGCGACACGCTGATTCGATCGCCGGGCCGGATCGCAAGATAGGGATCGGCAAGTGTGACGAGCTTGTGGTCGCCCACCCGGATATGCAGGTGGTTCTGGTCGCCCAGATGCTCGATCCAGTCTATTTCGGCATTAGCGTTCTGATCGGGGATGATATCGAGATGCTCGGTCCGTGCGCCGATCGTCTTGGTGCCAGGGGGAGGATTGGCGCCGCCAAGAAGTCCGGGTGGCAAGAGGTTGATGTGCGGTTGACCGAGACGTGCCGCGACATGAAGACTGGCGGGATTACCATAAATTTCGCGGGGCGTTCCGACCTGCAGCAACCGTCCTTCGGAAACGATGCCGATCCGATCTGCCATCGTCATGGCTTCGACCTGGTCATGGGTGACATAGAGCAGGGTCGAGCCGAGCTCCTTCTGGATGCGCTTCAGTTCCAGACGAAGCTCCGCACGCAGCTTTGCGTCGAGCGAAGAGAGTGGCTCGTCCATAAGATAGATCGCGGGACGACGCACCAGCGCCCTGCCGATCGCAACGCGCTGCATTTCGCCGCCCGACAGACGGGTCGAACGGTTCTCGAGCTTGTGGTCGATCCTGACCATGCGCGCAATGTCGCGGACACGGCGGTCGACCTCTTCACTTGAAAGCTTGCGCACCGGCGCTCGCAGCGGAAAGGCGAGATTGTCGTAGACCGTCATGTGCGGATAGAGCGAATACTGCTGGAAAACGAACGCGACGTCCCTGTCGGCAGGAGCTTCGCCCGCGACGTTGCGACCGCCGATTTCGATGCGTCCGCTGTCAGGGCGCTCCAGACCGGCGATAAGGCGCAGCGTGGTTGTCTTGCCGGCGCCCGTTGGCCCAAGCAGGACGACGAACTCGCCATCACGGATCGAGAGGTCCATAACAGCCAGGGCCTGTGTGTCGCCGAAACGCTTGCTCAGGCTCTTGAGAACAACGTCAGCCATGTTCCACCTCCGCGTAGAGCGCCGAAGCAAGGGCGCGGCCCGACTTGCAGTCGAACAAGGCGAGCTTGGCTGGATTGAATTCAAGACCAACAGTTTCACCGATGCGGAAGTTGCGGTTTGCCGGAACGCGGGCTTTGATAACGCCGCTCGATGTCTCGATTGCCACCACCTGGTTGGTTCCGAGATATTCGCTGCCGTAAACTGCTCCCCGCAAAGGAGAGGTATCGCTGAAGCGAATATGTTCCGGCCTGACCCCAAGCGCCAATTCAGCTTCTGCCAGGTCCTGATACATTTCGGGAATACTGACATCGACGCCGTTAACTGAGACCGATCTCGCCCCGCGATCAAGGCCCGAGGTGAAGCGCATGAAATTCATCGGCGGCGACCCGATGAAATCAGCGACATACATGGTGGCCGGCTTACTGTAAATTTCCGGCGGCGTGCCGAATTGCTCGATGACACCATGGTTCATGACCGCGATCTTGTCGGCCATTGCCATGGCTTCGTGTTGATCATGGGTCACATAGACCGTCGTCGCATGGATGCGGTTGTGCAGTTCGCGCAGCTCATGGACCATCACTTCGCGGAATTCGGCGTCGAGCGTGCCAAGCGGTTCATCCATCAAGAAGCACTTAGGACGGCGCACGATCGCACGACCGAGAGCCACGCGCTGGCGATCGCCGCCGGCAAGACCGGAGACAGATCGGTTCAGGATATGATCGATCTGCAGCAGCCGCGCGGTTTCCTCGACGCGCTTTCGAGTTTCGGCCTTCGACATCCCCTGCGAAAGCAGCGGGAAGGCGATATTCTTGCGCACGTTCATATGCGGATAGAGCGCAAAAAGCTGGAAGACAAAGGCGATGTCGCGGGCGCTCGCGCGGTTGAAGGTGACGTCGTCGCCGTCGAGGTAGATCTTGCCACTGGTCGGAAGTTCAAGTCCGGCGATCATGCGAAGCGTCGTCGTCTTGCCACAGCCGGACGGACCGAGCAGTGCGAGAAATTCTCCGTCGTGGATGGTAAAGCTCGAATCCTGAACCGCGACGAAGCTACCGAATTGTTTGCGCAGATTTTCTATTCTGATCTCTGCCATGGCTCACTCCGCAAACTTCGAGACGATGATGAACATGGCCGTGCCGGCAAGCAGGGTCACCAGCGAATAAGTGTAGAGGACCAGCAGGAAAGGCTGGAACAGCATGAGGAAGCCGATTGCGATCAGCGTGGTCGCGATGTTCTCCATCGGGCCGCGGCGCAGGAAGAAGGGTCGTTTCGGGCGGGATGGCGGCGGTGTTTCGACGAGATGTGTCATTTGCGGACCGCTCCGAAGGTGATCCCACGCAAAAGCTGCTTGCGCAGGAGGATCGTGAAGACAAGGATCGGGATGAGGAAGATCGTCGTTCCTGCCGCGACAGCCGGCCAATCCTGACCGCCTTCGCCGATGATGGTCGGAATGAACGGTGGCGCAGTCTGCGCCTCGCCCGAGGTCAGTAATGCCGCGAAGGCATATTCATTCCAGGCAAAGATCAGGCAGAAGATCGCGGTGGCGGCAATGCCTGTGGTTGCCTGCGGCAGGACGACTTTCCAGAAGGCCTGAAGGCGGGTGTAGCCGTCGATCATCGCGGCTTCCTCGTATTCCCGGGGGATCTCGTCGATAAAACCTTTAAGCAGCCAGACCGCAAGCGAGACGTTGACTGCGGTATAGAGCAGGATCATGCCGACCGCCGTATCCGAAAGGCCGAGCTCGCGGTACATGAGATAGATCGGGATTGCGACCGCGATGGGCGGCATCATACGCGTCGACAGAATGAAGAACAGAAGGTCGTCGGCAAGCGGAACCCTGAAGCGGGAGAAACCATAGGCCGCCAATGTTCCGAGCGACACGGCGAGAAACGTGGAGCCGAAGGCGATCACCAGCGAATTGCCAAAGCGCGGCAGGAAATTCGAGGGACCCGCAATCACCATATTTCGCTTACGGGTGACCTCGTCGCAGGTGCCTGTCGGCGTGGGCAGCGAGGCGATATATTCCGGCGTCTGGCGCGTTCTCGTCGTCAAAAGGTTGCAGTAGCCTTCCAGCGTCGGCGTGAAGACGATCTTCGGCGGGTAGCTGATGGAATCCGGCGGCGACTTTATGCTGGTCAGGAATATCCAGACGAGCGGGATCATAGTGATCAGGGCATAGAGGATCACGATGGCGCCGGCGATGCGTTTGCTGGTCGGGCTAGGCTCGACGACCGAGTGGGCTGAGGTGACGGAGCTCATCGTTGCTTCACCTTGTTGAGCGCTTTGACGTAAATGTTGGCGAGGCCGAACACGGCGACAAAGAGCACGATGGCGAAGGCCGACGCCCGGCCTGTCGCCCAGCTCTCGAAGGCGGCGCGTTTCAGGGTGATGGAGGCAACCTCCGTAGTCGAACCCGGACCGCCTCCTGTCAACAGCGTAACCATGTCGAACATCTTGAAGTTTTCGATGCCGCGGAACAGCACGGCAAGCATGATGAAGGGCAGCGCCATCGGCACGGTGATCGACCAGAATTGCCGCCACGCGGAGGCGCGGTCGACCTCGGCAGCCTCATAGATATAGTCGGGGATGGAACGCAGGCCCGCCAGGCAGATCAGCATCACGTACGGCGTCCACATCCAGGTATCGACGATGATGATTGCCCAGGGAGCAAGCGAGACGCTGCCAAGCATTTGGATGTCGGCCGTCGGGATGCCGGTGACGAGGGAAACGGCGTAGGCGAAGAGACCGATCTGCGGTTCATAGAGGAAGCGCCAGAAATTGCCGACGACGGCCGGAGACAGCATCATCGGGATCAGGATCAGCGTCGTCCAGAAAGCGTGGCCACGAAACTTGCGGTCGATAAGATAGGCGAGCGTAAAGCCAATGACCGTCTGCAGCAGGATCGTCCAGAACACGAAGTGTGCCGTCGTCTGCATGGCTTGCCAGATATCAGGGTCGGTCAGGACGCGCTCGTAATTGCTCAGTCCGACGTTCTGGACCGGCGCATTTGGACGGTTGGCGCGATAGTTCGTAAACGAGAGATAGATCGCCCAGATGAGCGGGAAGATGTTGATGGCAAGAAGAAGGACGATGGTGGGCGCGATAAATACCCAGGCAATCGCTCGATCGGACAGGCCGCGGACGCGGCGAGCCATTGATGTCGGCGTCGCCCTTGCCGTTGCGTCTGCTGCCTTTTCGACCATGGAGGAAGAGGAAATGTTCAAGGTATCACCTGGTCTTTGCGTATGTGAGATACGTGGCGGCCCGGCAGTCTTTTCAATCCGGGCCGCCATTTTAGCAAGGATGCTGCGCGTCCAGCCGGACACTAGATCTTGCCGTCGTCCTTGAAGACCTCGGTCCAATCCTTCACGAGGCCATCGAGCGCCTCCTGAGCGGTGCCATTGCCAGCCACGACGTAGTTATGAACACGCTTCTGCATATCCTGGAGAAGGGTTGCGTAGCTCGGCTCGGCCCAGAAATCCTTCACGATTGCCATCGAGTCCAGGAATGCCTGGGCATAGGGTTGGCTGGAGGCGAAGTCCGGGGCATTCACGACAGATTTTAGGCATGAGTAGCCGCCGAGTTTCCACCATTTGGCCTGGACGTCAGGCTGGGCGAACCACTTGATGTATTGGAGAGCGGCGTCCTTCTTGTCGGAATAGGAGACGACTGAGATGCCCTGTCCGCCAAGCTGCGCGAAATGCTTCTTTTCAGCTGGATTGGGGAAGAAACCGATCCTGTCGCCGCCGACCTTCTCGTCCTTGTAAAGACCCGGCCAGGTGAAGGCGAAGTTCATCTGCATCGCGACCTGGCCGGATTTGAAGGCATCCGCTGACTCCACCATGTAAACGTTGGAGCTGCCGGGCGGTGTGCAGCAATCATAAAGCGACTTGTAGAATTCCAGGCCTTTTACAGCATCAGGAGAATTCACGAATCCTTTCATTTCGTAGGGTTTATCTGGATTGTCGTACTGGAAGCCCCAGTCGTACAACACGTTGGTCACACCCATTGTGATGCCTTCAGAGCCGCGCTCGGTGTAGATCGAAGCGCCGTAGACGGTCTTGCCATCGATCTGACGCTTCTGGAAGAATTCGGCGATCTGCTTCAGTTCGTCGTAGGTCTTCGGGGCTGCGAGATCCCGACCGTACTTTTCCTTGAATTCCTTCTTCAATTCCGGCCGCTCGAACCAGTCTTTGCGATAGGTCCAGCCGACCACGTCGCCCATGGCAGGCAGCGCCCAGTAGTTCGGCGTATTCTTCGGCCATTCCGAGTAGCCCACGACCGTCGCCGGCACGAAGTCATCCATCTTGATGCCTTCCTTGTCGAAGAAGTCGTTGAGCTTGACGTAGTGGCCATTTTCCGCCGATCCGCCGATCCACTGGCTGTCGCCAATGATCAGATCGCAGAGCTTACCGTGTGAATTCAACTCGTTGAGGAAACGATCCGCATAGCTCGTCCACGGGACAAACTCGAATTTCATTTCCGTTCCGGTTTTGGCGGTGAAATCCTTCGACAGCTCGACGAGTGCGTTTGCAGGATCCCAGGCGGCCCAGCACAGCGTCAATTGATCGGCTTTTGCAATAGTGGGCAGCGCCAGCGGCATGACGATCGCCGAGGCCAGCCCGAGAAGGGCTTTCAATGTTATCTGCATGAGTTCCTCCCAGAACCAAAGGCCGGCTCCCCGCCGACCACGCAAGTCCACCAATGTCAGAGAATGCCTACATGAACTCCTCAACCCTCATGTTTAGCAATATGTTTAGTGAAGTACATTTTTATAAACATTGCAAGTGACATTCGTTGCTGCGCTGCACCCGTGGGAAGAACAGCTCGTGGAGCTAGCCAGCTATTGCACTTGGTTGCGGCAGCGGGTGCCGCCCTTCGGCAGGGCGGCAATAGGTAATCCCGGCAAATTCGATGAGTGTGCCAAGCTGCTAGACAACGGTTGCGGCGATCCGGATCGTTTCAAGGGTGATGGACAAACACGTATCTGTTTCTGGATCGGTCCGAAGTCCACGTCGGTCTAGTCGGCCGCTTTTTTGCCTGGTCCGCGTCAGCCAACAGCCAAGGTAATGCCGTCGGCGGGTAGTTTCTATATGGGATCGTCATCGCATGCGCCTGGGGCGAAGCGCCGAACAAGAATTGAGACAACGGATCATCATATTCGGGACTGTTGTGAGATACCTTACCATCCATAGCTGAAGGTGGCTCCGCTGCCGTTATCTCCATCTTGGACCACGTCGGT
Organism: Rhizobium sp. BK650; assembly: GCF_014195325.1. Lineage (GTDB taxonomy): Bacteria > Pseudomonadota > Alphaproteobacteria > Rhizobiales > Rhizobiaceae > Rhizobium. The sequence continues at coordinate 170,481 of NZ_JACIBK010000010.1, forward strand.
TTCGGTATTTCGTCCATACTGGAAAATGCCATAAGCATTGTTGTTACCGTTCTGGCGCAAGGTCGCCGAATGACCATTGCCCCGTTGCCGGATGAAGCCAAGGTTGCCACGGCCGGCCTGGGCGATGCCGGCCGCGTTACCCCGGCCCAGCTGCCGGATGTCGGCGTCTTTCAGATCGCGGTAAAGCGAATAGACGCGCAGTCCAGTTGAAAAAAGATTGGCGTCCTCGGCATTATCGGGCGCTAGGCTGAACGAGATCCGGCCGCCGGCATAGGCGGGCACAGATACGGCTGCTGGCCCCAGGCACCAGGCAAGAAGGGTGACGGTAAGTATCCTAAACACGTTGGGGGTCATCTTGATCTCCATTACCGGCAGCCTTAGCCGATGATCAACTTTCGCATCCTGGAGCTGAACCCTATAGGAATTGCCCGTTCAGTTGTCGTTCAGTCATTCGGCGAGGTCGAAAGCAAAAGGGCGCCTGAACCGGCGCCCTTACGGAAGCTTAAAGAACTTGGTGGCCGCTCAGGTACCGCCGGTCTGCTTCGTGCAGCTGAAACGCTTATCCCCAATCACGACATCCAGTGTCGCCTTGTATCCGGTACCCTTGGCGTCAAGCGAGACGGAGCTGAGGACAGCCGCATGGCCCGCTGTCGCATCAAAGTCCCCACTCTGGCTAATGGTGGAGCTTCCGCCGTCTCCCGCTTTCTGGACGTGAAAGGTGTAGGTTCCGTCGACATGTTTGTCGGCCTGGACGAGCGCATCCAGTCTCACTATACCAGCTCCCGGCGTTGCTTTGATTTCGCAAAACCGCGCCTCGTCGGATTGATTTGCGTTCGTCATGGCCGCAACGGCGCCGATGGGAAGCAGGACCAGCGCAAGAATGGCCATCAGGCGGCGTGGGTGTTTGATGCTAGTTGGCATGGTCCTCTCCCTAATAGTGTGCTGCGATGTTGGTCTCTTTCACGTTGGCGCGTGGCTGCTTACGGGCAAGCCTGGACGAAGGCTGCGACATTGCCGTTGCCGCCTTGACTGACATTGGCGTTGCAGCCATGGCCGACCTGAACGCCTGCGGCGATGTTGCCATTGCCGTCCTGGGTAAGGATAGTCGTATGGTTGGAACCAAACTGGCCGATGCCGGCTATGTTGCGGTTGCCGTTCTGATAGGTGGCGCCGTAGTTGTCATTGCCTTCTTGGCCAACAGCCGAAAGATTGTGGCGACCATATTGGCGACCGACAATGCGATTGTAGCCACCGTTCTGGTAAGTCCTGATGCGGTTTGCGTACCCTTCCTGCGCACCACCGGCAGAGTTCATCCAGCCATATTGTTCGATACGCACGTCGTTGGCCATGGCGGGGGCTGCAGCGGTGAGGCCAATGAGCGCGGTGAGTGCTGTTGCAATGAAAGACGTGCGGATCATGACTGTGTCTCCTCAGGCGGGTAGGACCGCGGTTGATGAACGTCTTTCTTTTAAAGGCGTCCTTTGGAACGGAAGCTGAAAGCATCATTCAGTCGCGGTTCATTCGCAGAGATCGGCCCACCTTCTTCAACCGGTAAGCTGTAGGCGCTTATATTTCGCCCAATGGCTGACACGCGCGTCTAAATTTTTGTGGACTCTGGTATCGTTGCGGAACTTTCGTCGACCGAGACAGTCAGAGCCGCGGACCGTGCAGCTGGGGGTCCGAAGCCCTTACCCCACTAAAACCGGTTGTGCGGTCCACCTGTGTCAATCGCTCGACCATCTGTCGCCAGCGCCGTTCGATCGTCGGCTCGCGGCACCAGGCTCTTCGTTGACACTGCAGGGAATGCCATGAATTCTATGTTTCGAGCGACTGCTGGAAGGTGACGCCGATGAGCAGAGTTTGGACACTTATGAAAGCTTGCCTGCCTATCGGCATGGCCATCCTGGCATCATCCTGCACCGCACACCAAAGTTCCAATAGCGCCGATTTCCAGTATCAGCCCAGAAATTCTCAGAATCCGGCCTGCAGCCAAGGCTTCAGGCCGACCAACGCATTATCCTGTAGTTGTTGATCGATGTGATTACGGCTACTCTGCTCCATCCTCAGAAGAATGCCGGTTCGGACAAGCTCGATTGCACATGCCGAGCCAAAGAACTGACATCACGTCAGTTTCCCCACAATGGCTGCGTAGTCTGAGAAGGTGAACGTCTTTCCGCGTTCATGCGCCTGATTTGCCAGGCTGAGAAGACGGATCGGAAAGGCGGCGGCCGCCTGATTGGCTTCAGATAGCTGGTGGGCGTCATCCTGTTCGACTGCCCGCATTGCTCGTTCAAATGCGGCGCCGACCTCCTTGTGGTTCAGCAAACCCTTGTCTATCAAAACTTCGCAGAGCGATGCGACGGCCATGATCATGCCTTCGAGCTGAAGATTAGCGGTATTCACTTGTATCCTCCAGTGGCGATAACAAGCAAGGAGTGGTGCAGCGCGCGGTTTAGTCCCCCACGCTAGCGATCTCCCGTTCCTGAATGGAGTCCGGCACCTGCACCTTTAGAAAGCAACCTTGGCGCGGCTGTTTTGTTCCTGACGCCTACTTGGTCTGGTCAAGCGCGTGAGGAGATGGCTGTCCTTGCGACGGTGTCTCCGGCGTCATTGCGAAGAAATAGATTCCTGCAAGAACGAGAGCAGCAGAAAAATGGCTCCAACGAATTTAATCATTCCGAATTCCGCTTTGCGATCATCGCTGCTCATTTCTTCCCTCGCTCGCTCACTAAGGACTTTCAAACAAGGCGCAAGGCGCGAGGTTCCCGGATCGGTGCAATGTTTGCCAAAGTGCGTCAGGTGTGGCTCTCAAGCGGACGGCGGATCGAAGAGTTGCATACGAGGCCGCCGCCGGCGGCGGAGGGATGATGGTTCGCTTTTGAAGTTTCGCGCGCCGCTACCCGACATGGTGCCGCTGAATCTATAGCGATAGCTGCCATTCCAACGGCCTCAGCGTTCGCCCCGCAACGACTCCAGCACGTTCGATCACTACCTCGCCAGGTTGCTGCTACCCTTCTTCTTTCGACACACTTCCCGGCGACATGCGGATGGCGAACCTTTATGTTCCTCTTGAATTTCACGCAGGACTTTGCCACCTCATCGACGCCATATCAAAAGTGAAGGAGAAAACGCACTCATGCCGACCACTGCAGAAAAGCCTGCCGAGAGCCACGTCTTCGAGGCCGACGTCGCCCGCCTTCTGCATATGATGGTGCACTCGGTCTATTCGGACAAAGACGTGTTCCTGCGCGAACTGATTTCGAACGCCGCCGACGCCTGCGAAAAATTGCGCTACGAATCGATCGAAACGCCATCCCTTTCCGGATCCGACTCCGAAAGCCGCATCACTCTGTCACTCGACGAAGCGCGTCGGCAGCTTTCCGTCGAGGACAACGGGATCGGGATGAGCCGGGAGGAACTGATAGAAGCGCTTGGAACTATCGCCCGATCTGGAACGCGGGCCTTCATGGAACGGCTGGAATCCGGCAAGGCCGGCGAAGGAGCACAGTTGATCGGCCAGTTCGGCGTCGGTTTCTACTCTTGCTTCATGGTGGCCGAACGTGTCGACGTCGTGTCGCGTCGCGCCGGTTCGGGCGAGGCCTGGCTCTGGTCTTCCGACGGCAAAGGTAACTACAGCGTGAGCCCGGCCGATATCACCGAGGCGCCGCCGCGCGGTACGCGCATCCTGCTTCATCTGACGGAGGAGGCAAAGAAGTATACGTCGCGCTGGACGATCGAGCAGATCGTGAAGGAACAGTCCGGGCATGTGCCGGTCGCAATCAGCATTGTCGATAAGCCCGGAGGCGAACCGGCCCGGATCACCGACGGAAGCGCGCTTTGGACGAAATCGAAGAACGACGTCAGCAAAGACGAATACCGTGATTTCTATCGTGGAATTTCCGGCCAATATGACGAACCTGCACTGACCGTACATTTCCGGGCGGAGGGCAGGCACGAATATAGCGCCCTTGCGTTCGTTCCGGGCTCCCAGCCCTTCGACTTGTTCGACCCGGAGCGCACCGGAAGGATGAAGCTCTATGTCAAGCGAGTCTTCATTACCGACGACGCCGGGCTTCTGCCGCGTTATCTCCGTTTCGTGCGCGGCTTGGTCGACACGTCCGACCTACCGCTCAACGTCTCGCGCGAGATGATCCAGGAAAGCCCTGTCCTGTCGTCAATCAGAAAGGGTGTCACCAGCAGAATCATCACCGCGATCGAAAAGCTTGCGGAGAAGGAAGAAGACACCTTCCTCACGTTCTGGAAGAATTTCGGCGCCGTTCTGAAGGAAGGCATCTACGAAGACTTCGAGCGCCGTGCCCAGCTTTTGGCTCTTGCGCGCTTTCGCACGACTGTGTCGGAGGAGGGGTATCGCTCGCTTGCCGACTATGTGAAGGATGCCAAGGATGGCCAGGGCGCCATCTACTATCTCGCCGGCGCCAGCCTTGAACAACTGAGGGCGTCGCCGCAACTGGAGGGATTCCGCGCCCGAGGCATCGAGGTGTTGCTGCTGACGGACCAAATCGACAGCTTCTGGGTCATGAACGCGCCGGAATTCGAAGGCAAGACGTTCAAGTCCGTCACCCAGGGCTCGGCCGAACTGTCGCAATTTTCCTTGCTGGACAACGAAAAAGCATCGTTGTCGGAAACTGCGGCCGAGGCCGAATCGTTCATAGCCTTCGCCAAGGAGAAACTTGCTGACCACGTCGCGGATGTGAGAACATCGGTCCGTTTGACGGAAAGTGCAGTTTGCCTTGTCGCCTCCGAAGGAAGCTACGACCGGCAGATGGAGAAATTCCTGCAGAGCGCCGGCCGCCTTCAGGATACGGCCAAGCCAATTCTGGAAATCAACCCGGACCACGCGATGATCAGGGCGATTGCCAGCTTGGAGGAAAGTTCGCCACTCAAGGAAGATGCCGCTCGGCTCCTCCTCGACCAGGCGCGCATTCTTGACGGCGACCATCCGACAGATTCGCGCGCATTCGCCGAACGTCTCGGACGTATTCTCGAAAAAGCGGCTCGCCCCTGAAGGTCTGGCGAAGCGACCTTCTGGCAATGCCGATGACGCCGGGGCCGCCGTTTTTGGTGCCGGCTCACCAATATCTTGGATGTTGACTTCCAGCCCCGACGCCGGTCTGCCTTGCTGAACAAGATGCGCTGCTATCCGGCCACACCCGGGAAACAGACTGCGGGGCTGCAAGCCCGGCAAAGGACGCAAGTCCCACTCTGCGACCTAGCAATGCCGCGTTAGGGACCACAATTACTCCCGAACAGCGGTAGGCAAGAGGAGCCCGCGCGGGGAACGGTACCGATCGTCACGCGCCCACGGGATCATGAGCCAACCTCATCAGCCGCAAGTTCCTTGCCCCCCGCATCTGGCGCTAATTTTGCGAGCATGTACGCCCCCGAGGCAGACGTAAAACACAGCAATGGCTTGAACTTATAGCCGCAGGAATACTTTCGAGAGAGCGTCCGAGTATTTTTGGCACTCATGATCCCGCAGTGCCAAATTCACTCTTGAACAGCGTTTTGTTGATCCCTAGCTTCCTGCTGACGGTGCTCACTTGAGGCCGTACGGATTCACCTCAAAGGAGTGAAACGGAGATGGATTTTATAGGCAATTTGGAAAGCCTCAGCGTCGAGGAGCGTGAGGAATTCTTCATAGATGTCGCGCGCGTTCTCGACGAGAGGGCTTTGCAGGCGATGATCGAGGGAAATCGAAAATTCGCGCAGTTCTCGAAGCACATGGCGGAAGCAATTTTCGTCAACGCCGACGAGCTTGCCCGCGACGAGGCAAAGACTGCGGCCTACGTTATCGGGCAGGCGAGCGAGCTGCTCAAGCAATTCGACGCCTACCATCCTCACAGGATGCAGAGCTACTCCATGCATTGATGGGGTTCATGGGTATTTGCCGCCGGTCACCGTTTTCCAGCGTCAGGCAGAGCCTTCGCACCCTTGGGCGGCAGGAGCGCACGGCGTTTCGCTCCCAGCAAAAAGGTTCGGCACCGGCAGCAGATGCAAGACTTGTACCCGTAATTCCGAATCGTCACATCTGTCCGCGTTGAGCGTCATTGTCTTGCAGTCCCGGCCCCAAGGTCGGTTGGGGTTCCGTTATCCGAGCATGGCGAAGCAGTAGCGGCGCTCTATCGGTAACAGCTCGTGGGCATCCAAACGCCGTGCCGGGGGTCCTATGTCCTGAGGTCGCCCGGCCCAGGCGAGGTCTGAAGGCGCGCCGCCGCACCACGATCCATCCTCGGACACGAGATATTATCTTCCGCGGTCATGTGTGCGATCGATCAGTGTCCTCATCCAGTGACGAGCGAAGCTGTTCGTCTTGGCGGCGAGAGCGGTCGGCATCCTGTTGAAGCCGTGGACAGCCTCGGGAATGAGGATACAGCTGGCATCTCCTCCCGCGCGCTGCCAGCATTCGTTGATTTCCAGGCTGTCATCGGCAATCGGATCGAGGCATCCGGCGATGAACAGTGCCGATGGAAGGTCGTAGAAATCACCGTCCACGGGCCCCTTTTGTTTCTCTTCAGGTAAGGAGGGCGTCAAGCGGCGCAAATTTTCGAGCGCTGAAGGCCCGTCGATGAGGAGGCTATCGGAAGAGCTTTGGTGAAGGCTTTGCGATCCTTCGAGATCGAAAGCGCCACACATGGAGTAAAATCCGATGACGGAGCGTTGCCGTCCAATTGAACGAAGATGAAAGAAGGCCTCCATCGCCAGATGGGCGCCCGACGACTCTCCAGAAAGGATCAGGTGTTCGACACCGAACCGTTCGAGATTGGCCGCCAGCCAAGAAGCGGCTGCCATGCAATCTTTGAGCGTTCGCGCAAGATTATCGTCTGCCGCGTTTCGAAAATCCACGGCTGCGACGACGACAGCGCAATCGTCTGCAATCAAACCTGCTAATCGATCTTCCAGACGTGCGTCGCCCATGACCCAGGCGCCGCCATGAAAATGGACAACCAGAGCGCGGGGAGGGACGCGAGGATGCGTGATCCGGATCGACAGCGGCTGGTCCGGAAGGGTGATGATCGAAACCTTCGAGCCCATCCGTCGCAGGTCAGGGTAGAGTCTAGACCAAGTCGCGGCCAGCAGCTGGACAAGGCGCGCGTTCCACCGATGACTGGTCCTGAACCGCGGCATCCACGACAGCAGTTTGTTGAAGCGGCGTGCCCGCCGCAGGTCCTTTTCGGAAAGCTCAAGTCCAGGGCAAACCGCCGTTGTCACGTTACTGATCACCTCAGCTGATGCCGTCATGACGACTGACGCACCTGTCGTTCTTGACGCGGACGATCTCTTAGAGGACCGCGAATGAAAGTCTGAATGACCAGCACGCGGTCTCCTCCGACTTGACGTCAGACGGCAGCAACCTGAAGGAACCACGATTGTTCCCGATACCCGAGGAAAAAGCCGAGCTTTTGGCTGTCCAGCCATCTGCGGGGCCTGACGTGAGCGCTGCACCTACAGTCTCATTCGGCCATCCCATGGGTTGCCGGTTCCAGTGTGCAGGGAGATCCCTCTTAGAGGGCAGAACGCAACAGCCTTTTCGCATGACGTCCTTCTGGAGAAGGAACAACAGAGGCTCGAGAAGGTTACGATCTAAGCGAAAGGAGATCGATCATGGGAATGAACAAACCGAAGGACGGCGCCCCTGGCACGACAGATCAGTCGCCGCGCTGGGAGGGGCCTCAGGAAAACACCCCGCGCGGCTATCTTCCTGCAAAGGATAACCCCGACCTCGCCAAGGATGCCAACGGAGAAACCAATGCGGATCCGGAGGTCAAGAAAGTGTCTGATGCATACAAGCAAAAAGACGAGTGATAGGTCCGACGTTAAAAAGGATGCAGAGGGTCAGTTCGCGTCGTCGCAAGCTGACGGCAAGGCGAGCGGAGTTGCCAGCGCCAAGCCCACTGCGATCACCGGCTCGGAAGACGCGACCGTGCATAAGACGCCTCCAGCAGCCAAGCCCGTGATGGGACGAGATGTCAATTTCCGTCCGTCCAGCTCTAACAAAGGCCGCAAGCGCTGAACGAGGGGGCACCGGCAGTGCACGCTCCCTTCCGATGAGCACGGGAAATGCCCTCTTTGGCTGTTCGCTAGAAGACAATCAGACCTTCGCGGTTCTGCCCGATTCCCGCAGCGACAGAAAACTTCTGCTTCAGCAGCTGGGGCAGGGGACATCTACGTTCCCTGTCTGCACACAAAGACGCGCTCAGGAGGCGAGCTCATCGACGATAGCCGCTGTCTTTGGGCAGCGCCATTCGCTGGTTACCAGGCGCCTACCACAGCGCTTGAACGGCAACGACAACGAAAAACGCAAAGACTATAACGGAAGCCATCCGTAAGGCAGTTCGATTGGCCGAGGCGAGGACCTGCGGTTTCGGGTCTCTCTTCGGGTTAAATTTGTGCTGACGTTTCTGAGGCGCTCTCGCCTGGGGCGATTTGTTTCCTGCTGCCATGGCTGTTCGCTCGAACTGGTAAATCTCTGCAGCGCCAATCTAACACAAAAGCCACCAGACACTTAAGGGTTTCCGTCACCAAACCGGCAGCCGCTGGAGACAGGAGAGGCCTTGGCTTTGGCGGCAGAAAATGCCGGCGACCCGGGATTGAACGCAGTGACAAGGTCCCCGGCAGCTTGCGCCTCGTAGGCGTTATCGCCTTGGCGGCGAGATGACCGGTCAAGGATGGCAGCGAACTCGGTTTCGGCCGAAATCGCCGGCAGCGAAGGGTCAGTATGTCGTGATTATTCCTCCGGGCCCTCATTCGCCGCGAGGAAATCGCTGGTTCTCTTCCAAGACGTTCAGATCCATATGATTGCGCATGTATCGCTCGGCGGCTTTCTGCAGAGGTTGATAGTCCCACGGATAGTAGGACCCTTCTCGTAATGCGGGATAGACGACCCACCGACGGGCCTGACTTTCTCGGACCTGCGCATCAAACCCTGACAGGTTCCAACGGAGATGGACTTGAGAAAGCAGAGCGTCCAGCGTTTCCGCATGGGTCGGATCACCTGCCAGATTGGAGAGTTCGTGGGGATCGGCCCGCAGATCAAACAGTAAAGGCGGATCTTTTTCGCAGACCGTCAGTTTGAAATGGCCGGCGCGAATGGCCACAAGCGGTGCAATCGAGCCTTCTGCGGCATATTCCATCAGAACCGCACCATGTGTCTTGCTGCCGCCTAGGAGCTGTGCCAGATCCTCGCCATCCGTCCAGTGGGCAATCGCAGAAATATCAAGCCCGGCAAGGCCGGCAAGCGTCGGAGTGACATCAAGAGTGGAGACGGGCTGATCGATCAGACCAGGCTGCCAGCCCGGTGCCGATATCATCAGCGGCACGCGCGCAGAACCGTCGAAGAAGCACATCTTGAACCAGAGACCGCGCTCGCCCAGCATGTCGCCGTGGTCGGACACGAACAGGATGACGGTGTCTTCCCGCATTCGTGTGCGCTCCAATACGTCGAGGATCTCCCCGACCTTCTCGTCGACATAAGAGATATTGGCGAAATAGCCGCGCCTTGCCCTGCGGATCTGCTCGGCGGTGATGTCGAAGGCTTTGTGGTCACAGGCTTCCAGCAATCGTTTTGAGTGCGGGTCCATCTCCTCGAACGGCAATGCCGGAACGGTCGGATCAAGAGCCGGGCAATCCTCGTAGAGATCCCAGAATTTGCGCCTGGCGACATAGGGGTCGTGTGGGTGGGTGAAACTGACGGTTAGGCACCAGGGACGCTCGTCTTGTCGCCGCGACAGGTCGTAGAGCTTGCGGGTTGCGTTATAGGCGACCTCGTCGTCATATTCGAGCTGGTTGGTTATTTCCGCAATACCGGCGCCGGTCACCGACCCAAGATTGTGGTACCACCAGTCGATACGTTCACCGGGCCTTCGATAGTCAGGGGTCCAGCCGAAGTCGGCCGGGTAGATATCCGTCGTCAGGCGCTCCTCAAAGCCATGCAGCTGATCGGGTCCGACGAAATGCATCTTGCCCGACAGGCTTGTGTGATAGCCAGCTGCCCTGAGATGGTGCGCATATGTAGGAATGTCAGATGCAAATTCGGCAGCATTGTCGTAGACGCGGGTCCGGCTCGGCAACTGGCCCGACATGAAGGAGGCGCGCGCCGGCGCACACAGGGGGCTTGCCGTATAACTATTGGCAAAGCGGACCGAACGGGCCGCGAGTGCCTTTAGATGCGGCGCATGCAGGAAATCGGCCGGCCCGTCGGGGAACAGCGTGCCGTTCAGTTGATCGACCATGATGATGAGAATATTGGGACGGGCCATGATAATCGACGCTACTTACGTTCGGGGGCTGTTCGGGAAGAGGATCTACGGATGCTGCCGCCACCAGTTCTCCTGAGAGAACTTGTTATCGGCGGCAGTTGCTGGTCTGGCTCGGCGAGCGCCGATCAAGTCCGTTACACTCTTCAGAATCGGCACTGGTCGTCGCATCAGGGATCCTTTGGCGGCGTGGGTCGCAATTGGCATTTCACGATAACCGACTTGATGATTGCAAACTATCGCCTTGCCGACATCGGTTGTTCCGGGCGCTCGCCCGGCCTGTTTTCAGGGGGCGGATTTGTCGGCGACACTGGGGGTCGCAGCAAGACAGGCGTCGCGTCGACGCGCGTGCATGATGCAGTATCGGCGAGGGGGCCGTCGCCTGACAAAGCGGAAGAATCTTGATGTCGAGCGACCGACCGATGCCCACCGAAGAGAGCATTCTGGAATTCCTTGACGTTTGCGAAGGCTTTTACCCACCGGATGCGGTCGAGGCATCGATCGAGCAGCAACGTCAATGGTATGACGCACTCTGCGCGCGGTTTGATCATGCTCTGCCGCATGGGATGGTCTATGCCGATGGCATGGTCCTGCGAATACCGATCCGCCGGTATCGGCCAAGGACAATAACCGCATCGACCGTTCTCCTTTATCTTCACGGCGGAGGCTTTGTTGTCGGCTCACTCGAAAGCCATCACTCGATCTGTGCTGAAATCGCCGATTTTGCCGGCGCCGAACTCGTTTCCGTCGACTACCGGCTGGCGCCTGAGTACCGCTGGCCGGCGCAGAGCGAGGATTGCTTCCTCGTCTTGAAGCATCTGCTGTCGTCCGCTGGCAGCAAGGTCGTGGTCATCGGCGACAGCGCCGGCGCCAACCTGGCGGCTGGGCTCGCCATCAGGGCGCTGGAGGAGGGCCTGGCTGGGATCGCCGGCCAGGTTCTCATCTATCCGGCGCTGGGTGGCGACCTGCAGAAGGGCTCCTATGTTGAAATGGCAGATGCACCGGGCCTGACCACGGCTGATGTCGCCTATTATCGCGACGTTCTGCAGGCACCGCTCGACCATCCCGTCGCCGCACCGCTTCACGCGGTTTCGGTCGAAGGGCTTGCACCTGCCTTCATCACAGTCGCGCGATTCGATCCGTTGCGAGACGACGGACGAGCCTACGCTGCCCGGCTCGCAGAGGCCGGCGTGGAAGTCTGGTTCCGGGAGGAACCGCAGATGGTGCATGCGTGGCTGCGCGCCCGCCACATGAGCGAAGGTGCCCGGGCGGGCTTCAAGGCGGTATGCGAGGCGGCGCGGCTCTTCGCCTCGCGCTGACGGCTACATCAGATCGCGAGCAATCGCCGTCTCGCCAAAGTCCTTCTCAAAGATCTTTTTAGCGTCTTCATAGGCGATGACTGAGGCGGCGATGACCCAGTGTGTTGCCGTGCAACGGATCGATGCTGTCGCAACCGTCGTTACGGACCAGCCGGGACGCTGCATGTCGCAGGTCCAGGCGGATCGGCCCGTCATCGATAGCGGATCGTTCGGCGCGATTGACCAGGTTTCCTTGCGCAACTGCCGGGTGGAAAGACCGGTGCCGGGATGCTCGAAAAGGCCAGTATCTTCATGGATTTCGTAGCGCGTGACGCCAGCCGAGAGATCGCGCACCACCTGCCGTTTTGTGGAGGCGGGTGCGTGTTCGATATATTTCGGCAGGGGATCGGGGTTGTCGGGCTGCTTGATGTCGATGATCTCATGCGCGTCGAGCTTGGGCAAGGCTAGACCGATGGAGGCGATGTCGATTGTCAGCCCCGGATCTTCCGGCGGTGGCAGCACCATCGGCCAATAGGCCGTTGATAGCGACAGGCGGATACGGTGCCCCTTACGGAAACGATAGCCGCAGGCATCGAGCGTGATGGTAATGGTTGTCAGTTCCCCCTTGTTCAGCGGCTCCGGTGCAGCATTGCCATTGCGATGGGCGAGATTGAGCACGCCAAAGGAGACACGCGTTGCCGTGCCGTCTGGATGGACATCAACGAGCCTCGCGCAGAGATTGGCGGTTTCGGCGTCGCATCTGAACCTCAATGTGACGGCCGGGCGCCCGAGATAATCATGGTCCTCGACTAGCGGCGCGGTCTGGAAGGTCAGCGATCCGGCGTCATCGAGGCGCTGATCGATCGCCAGTTCCGCATCCGGCTTCAGCGTGAACCATTCGCCGGAGGCCGTGCCCGTATCGAGCGGCGAGCGCAGATAAACCGGATGTTCCGGCGCATGTGGGATTGGCATGCCTTCCATCAAGGCGCCGAACTGCTCGACATAGAAGCACTGCATGTCCGGCTGCTGCCAACTACGTTTGGCGATCCAGAAACCGGGATCGAAATCGCGGCGCATGGCCGGCTTTATGGCATCAAGAATATAGGCGCGCACGGATGGCATAGTCTCCGCGCCGTTGCGCTCGCCGCGCAGCCAGCGGTTCCACCAGGCGATGGCTTCGCCATGAAAATCGACCCGCGGCTTCGGCCAGGCGAAATGCGGATACTTGTGGATCCATGGACCGATCAATGCCTTTGCCTTTTCACCTAGACCCTCGACGGCGAGCAACGGCGTGTTGCGATAGCCATCCGCCCAGCCGGCGATGACGATGGCGGGAATATCGAAACCTGCGAAATCTTCGCAGATCGACCCGTGCCGCCAAAAATCGTCACGGCGTTGATGCTCCAGCCATTCTTCCATGAAGAAAGGTTCCTGCTCCAGGCGCTGTCGCCACATATCGCGCCAATCGTCGCCGACGATGGCCGGATCGGGGGAGCGCGATTGGTAGGCAAGCATGGTCGCCGCCCAGGAAAGCTGGGCGGAGAGATGGCAGCCGTTCTTGTAGTGGATGTCGTCATTATAGCGGTCGACCGTGGAAGCGATTGAAATCACCGCCTTTAGGGCTGGGGGCTTCAAGGCTGCGACCTGCAGGCAGTTGAAGCCGCCCCAGGAAATACCCATCATGCCGACCGAGCCGTTCGACCAGGATTGCGCTGCGATCCAGGCGATCAGCTCGCAGGCATTGGCAAGCTCGATCTCGGTATATTCGCCATCGATGATGCCGCTAGATTCGCCGGAGCCTCTGATATCGACACGCACGCCGGCAATCCCGGCTGCAGCGAAGACCGGGTAGGTGGATTCATCACGCAGGCTTGTCCCGTCGCGCTTACGATAGGGAAGGAACTCGAAGACCGCCGGCACGGGATCCTTCTCCGCGCCGTCGGGCATCCAGATGCGTGCGGCGAGCCGCGTGCCGTCCTTCAAGGTGATCCACTGATTTTCGATGGTCGTGAAGCTGCGGTCTGACATGATCATGTATCCGGAAGCGCTTTAGGCATTAAGCCACACACGGCTGCCGATGTAGCCATTGGACATATCGTTGCCGATATCGTCGACATATCCCTTCAGCGTTTTCGAAGAGGCCATGATGTAGTCGTTGAAGACGGGCAGGATCAGACCGCCATCGTCTCGCACCATCAGCGCCAATTGCCGATAAAGCACCTTGCGCTTTGCCTCGTCGAGCTCAGACCTTGCTTGCAGAACCAATTTGTCGAAGTCAGGGCGCTTGAAACGCGTGTCGTTCCATTCTGCGGTCGACAGGTAGGAGGTGGAATAGCGCGAATCCTGGGTCGGACGACCGCCCCAGAACGAGGAGCAGAAGGGCTGCTTGTTCCAGACATTGGTCCAGTAGCCGTCTTCCGGTTCGCGCTTGACATCGATCGTGATACCGGCCTTGCGCGCGCTTTGCTGGAACAGGATCGCCGCATCCACGGCGCCCGGAAAGGCTGCGTCTGACGTGAGCAGCTGAATGGAGCGGTCGAGACCCGATTTCTTGAAGTGGAAGGCGGCCTTGTCCGGATCATAAGGGCGCTGCTCGATATCGGTCGGGGCGAGGGCGTAGTTGGAATTGACCGGATAGTCGTTCCCGATCGTTCCGTAGCCGCCGAGAACCTTGTCGAGGATCGCCTGACGATCGATGGCATATTTCAGCGCAAGCCGAAGATCGGCGTTGTTGAAGGGAGCTGTGTCGCAATGCATCAGGAAACAATAGAAGCCCTTGCCTGCATTCCGGAGGATGTCGACGGTCGGCGCTCGCTGCAGCATCGGGACGGTCTTGGGGTCGACATTGTTGACGAAATGGACCTGGCCGGAGGCAAGTGCGGCAACGCGGGCGGTGTTGTCGTTGATGACGAGGATTTCGACGCTGTCGACAAAGCCGCGGTCGGAGCGCCAATCCGTCGGGTTTTTCTCGAAGGTTGCGCGAACGCCCGGTTCGAAGCTTTTCAGAACGTAAGGACCTGTACCGATGGCCGCCGCAGGCTTGTCGACGCCGCCCTTCGGCTGGATGATCAGGTGGTAGTCGGTCAGAAGTAAAGGCAGGTCCGCATTGCCTTCCGAAAGCGTCAGGACAAGGTCGCCCGCTTTTTCTTCGATACCGGTGATCGAGGCCATGAGCCCCAGAGCACCCGACTGCGAATTCTTGTCCGCATGTCGCTTCAGTGTCGCGACGATGTCCGCGACGGTCATCTTGCTGCCGTCGTGAAACTCCACGTCGTTCCTAATCTTGAAAGTCCAGACGGATGCATCCGCGGATGGCGTCCATGAGGTCGCCAGCGACGGCAAGGGCGCACCCGTCTTGGGGTCGGATTCGACAAGTGTGTCGCCCCAGAGACGGCCAATGACGAACAATACGGAGGCGCTATAGGTCGCAGGGTCGAGCGCATCACTGGTGGCGCCGCCCTTGAGGCCGAGCTTCAGATGACCACCGCGTTTCGCTTCCTGCGCTAGGGTCTCGCGCGGCATCAGGAGGCCGGAGGTGAGGGCAGGCAAAGCGCCGAGCACGACGGCACCACCCAGGAAGTGACGGCGGCCGATACTCAGAGGCGAAGATTGATCCTTTTCACGTGTCATCGCAGTCCCCTTTTGAACTTTATAAGAAGGGAACGTAGAGGTTGGGCTGCTTCACACAATTTCGCGCCTTGACGCATCTTTGAGCGAGTTTACGCTACGGTCATTAAAACGGAACCGCCGATGCCTCACCTGGTCGAGAACCTCAAGATTGCCTGTGCCACGCAGCGTTCCATTTCGCATCTGTGCCGCGCGATCGATATCAACAGGCAGCAATTCAATCGATATATCAACGGCCAGACGAGGCCGTCTGCCCATAATCTCGCGCGCATAGCCAAGTATTTCGATCTCGACGCAGCCGACTTTGATCTCGCTCCAAGGCTCTTTCGCGAGCGGCTTCGCAAACCGACTCTCGACCTCAATCAAAATTCCGAACTGCTAAAGGCGTTCCCCGGAGATTTGACCGCGCTCCGGCGCCATATCGGCTATTTCCAGACCTATCATCGCTCACCGTCCTGGCCGGGAATGGTTGTCTGTTCGTGCAGTCGCATTGTGGAGAAGGGTGGGCTTGTGCATGTCAAATCAATGGAGCGTCTGCGGGACCCTGGAAACGGCATCCAGCAGTTTTCGAAATATGTCGGCCTTGCGGCCTTCTATCGAAACCGGATCTTCATTACCGAGCGGGTCGTCGGCCCGAACCCTATACTCTCACAGACGATCCTCCTGCCATTCGACGCGTACCAGCGCGTCTATCTGCGCGGGACGACAATGGGAGTTTCGTGGCGAAAGGAAAATCTCCCCTATGCTTCGCGGATGATCTGGCGGCATGTCGGTGCCGAGCCCGACCTGCGCGAGCTTCTGTCACGCTGCGGACCACTGCCGCTGTCTTCACGCCAGCTGCCACCGACGGTGCGCTCGTTCCTCGCCGATCCATCCGCGGAAGTGTATGCGGTGCCGGCCGAGTATTGAAGGCACCGAATTGCGACGAAGCCATCAGATCCGGATGAGTGCCGGAAGATTTCGAGCCTTCAATTTCCAGCGCTTGCCATCTTCCGCGTCGTCAGTACCCGCTCCAGCCAGCCGATCTCCATCTCGGGCACGGATTTCAGCAGCAGGTCGGTGTAATCGTCGAAAGGCGGCGATAGCGCTTGGGATTTGGGACCGAAGCGGACCAGCTTGCCGCGATGCATCACCGCGACACTGTCGGCGATGGCGCGCACGATAGCGATGTCATGGGTAATGAAGACATAGGAGAGATGTTCCTCTTCCTGCAGCTTCAGCAGCAGTTTCAGAATGCCTTCGGCAACCAGCGGGTCGAGTGCCGAGGTCGGCTCGTCGCAGAGGATGAGTTCCGGCTTGGCGGCAAGCGCGCGGGCGATGGCGACGCGCTGCTTCTGGCCGCCCGAGAGCTCTGCCGGGTAGCGATTCAGGAAGCCGTTGCCCATCTCGATCTGGTCGAGCAATTCCTTCACGCGGTCCGTCTTCGCAGCACCCCTGAGGCCATAGTAGAAGGTCAGCGGCCGACCGATGATGTCACGCACAGTCTGACGCGGGTTCATCGCCGTGTCAGCCATCTGGTAGATGAGCTGGATGCGGCGCAGATCGTCGCGTGGCCGGTGTCGGACGTCGGGCGTCAATGGCTTGCCGGCAAACGAGACCGTGCCGGCGGTAGGCGACAAGAGCCCGGTGACGACGCGGGCGAGCGTCGATTTCCCCGAGCCCGATTCACCGACGATCGCCAATGTCTGTCCCTTCGGCACATGCAGACTGACATCGTTCAGAACCTTGAAACCATTCGAATATTCCGCACTTACATTTTCGATCTTCAGCAGCGCATCGGACTGATTGGCAGCTTCGTCCCTCAGCGTCTGGCGGACGTTGACGAGCGCGCGGGTATAGTCCTCCCTCGGCGCTTCGATGATCTGCTGGACACTGCCGTATTCCACTGTCTTTCCATGGCGCAACACCATGATGTCATCGGAGATCTGGGCGACGACGGCGAGATCATGGGTAATATAGAGGGCTGCCGTGTGGGTTTCTTCGATCGCATGCTTGATCGCCGCCAGCACGTCGATCTGGGTGGTGACGTCAAGTGCCGTCGTCGGTTCGTCGAAGACGATCAGTTCGGGGTTGGAGCAGAGCGCCATAGCCGTCATGGCGCGCTGCAGCTGGCCACCCGAGACCTGGTGGGGGAAACGTTCGCCAAAACTTTCGGGATGGGGAAGGCCAAGCACCTGAAACAGGTAGAGCGCTCGCTTTTTCGCTTCCTGTTGGCTCATCAGCCCGTGTTTGACGGAAGCCTCGATCACCTGGTTGCCCAGCCGGTGGGCAGGATTAAAGGCGGCTGCGGCCGACTGAGCCACATAGCAGACGCGGGCACCGCGGATCTGCCTAATGCCATTCCTGCCAAGGGCAAGGATATTGTCGCCATCGAGCAGCACCTCTCCGCCGGTGATCTCGGCACCGCCTCTGCCATAGGCAAGTGCAGAGAGCCCGATCGTCGACTTTCCGGCCCCGGATTCACCGATCAGCCCGAGCACCCGGCCTTTCTGCAAATCAAAGGATACGCCGTCGACGATGGTCACGCGTTTCGGTGCTTCACCCGGCGGGTAGCTGGTAGCTTCGATCTTGAGATTGCGGACGGAAAGAAGATCAGGCATCGCCACGCCCTCCCTTGAGGCTCGAGGTTCGTTTCAAAAGCCAGTCGACGACGAGGTTGACGCAGACTGCGAGGATGGCGATTGCGCTACCCGGCACGAGCGCTGCCGAAATGCCGAAAATGATACCGTCCTTGTTGTCCTTGACCATGCCGCCCCAGTCAGCCGATGGCGGCTGGATGCCGAGGCCGAGGAAGGAGAGCGTCGAGAGGAACAGGATCGAAAAGGCAAATCGCAGGCCAAACTCAGCAAGCAGTGGTGTCAGCGTGTTCGGCAGGATCTCCCGGAAGATGATCCAAAGCTTTCCTTCGCCGCGAAGTTTCGCCGCCTCGACGAATTCCATGACAGCGACATCGAGCGCCACGGCACGGCCGAGACGATAGACGCGGGTGGAATCGAGGATCGCCATGACGAGGATCAGGACGATGATGTTTTGTGGCAAGACCGCCAAAACCACTAGCGCGAAGATCAGCGTCGGGATCGACATCATCAGGTCGTTGAAGCGCGAGAAGACCATGTCGATCACGCCGCGCGAGACGGCTGCCGTAAAGCTCAAGATGACGCCGAGCGAGAAAGAGATGACCGTTGCCGCAAGCGCCACAAAAAGCGTCGTGCGCGCGCCGTAGATCAGCCGGGAGAGAATGTCGCGGCCGAGATTGTCGAGGCCGAAGACATATTGCGCGTCCGGCATCTGCCAGACACTGCCGACGACTTCGGTCTCCCCGTAGGGAGCGATCAAGGGTGCGAAGAGAGCGAAGATGAAGGCGATCGCGATGCCGATCATGCCGATCCAGGCGGTGATGGGGATGTCTCTCAATCTCATCTTGGATGCCTCAGCCTGGGGTTGGCAATGATGGCGAGAATGTCGGCCAACATGTTGAGGAAGATATAGACGGCGGCAAAGATCAGGCCGCAGGCCTGCACCACCGGCATGTCGCGTACCGTCACGGCATCGACCATGTACTGGCCCATACCGGGATAGACGAAGACCACCTCGACGACGACCACGCCGACCACCAGATAGGCGAGGTTCAGTGCCACGACGTTGATGATCGGCGCAAGCGCGTTCGGTGCGGCATGCTTGACGATCGAGCGGAACGCCGAAAGGCCCTTCAGCTCTGCCGTCTCCATATAGGCCGATGACATGACGGAGAGGATTGCGGCACGCGTCATGCGCATCATGTGGGCCAGTACGACGAGCACGAGGGTCGCCGTCGGCAGGGCGATCGCCTTCAGGCGGTCGGCGAAGCCCATGCTCTCATAGACGGTGGCGGGAAAGGTGGCGACGCCGAACTTCACCGCAAAAAACATGATCAGCAGGTAGCCGATGAAGAATTCGGGCAATGAGATTGCCGCCAAGGAAATGATGTTGATGATCTTGTCCGGCAGGCGGCCCCGGAAATGCACCGAAACCATGCCGAGCCCGACGGCAAGCGGTACGGAGATCAATGCGGCAAAGCCCGCCAGGAAGAGTGAATTGCCGAGCCGCTTGCCGATCTGCTCGCTGACGGAATTCTTGCTGGCCCAAGATGTGCCGAAATCGCCATGCACGGCATTACCCAGCCACTCGACATATCGCGTCGCCACCGGCCGGTCGAGGCCGAGATCCTTGCGGATATTGGCGACCGCCTGCGGCGTTGCCGACTGGCCGAGATAGGTCGTGGCGAAATCGCCGGGAAGGGCTTCGAGGCCGCCGAAGATCAGGATGGAGACGGCAAAAAGCAGGACGATGCTGAGCACGAAGCGCTCGAGAATAAGGGCAAGCAGCGGAAAACGCTGCCGGAACCTGAGACCGGGCACGATATTGCCTGAGGTCGGACTGGACATGGTGATGGCCTCGCGCTGAAACGTCAGGAGGACCGCGGGTTTTGTCCCACGGTCCCAGCTTGCCTGGAGATCGGAGGGCAGATGCCCGGTGTCAGGCCTCCAGCCAGACGCGGGTTGCGACGTAGCCGTTCGACATGTCGTTGCCGATGTCGTGCACGTAGCCCTTCACCTGCTTGGTGGAGGCGTTCACGAAATCGTTGAACATCGGCAGGATGACGCCGCCCTCGTCGCGCACCATCATCGCCATGGCGCGATAGAGCTCCTTGCGTTTGGCTTCGTCGAGTTCGGAACGGGCCTGCAGTAGCAGCTTGTCGAAATCAGGACGCTTGAACTTGGTGTCGTTCCAGTCCGCCGTCGACAGATAGGCGGTGGAATACATCTGGTCCTGCGTCGGGCGTCCGCCCCAATAGGAGGTCGAGAAGGGCTGCACGTTCCATACGTTGGTCCAGTAACCGTCGCCCGGCTCGCGCTTGACCTCGATCTCGATGCCGGCCTTCTTGCAGCTTTCCTGATAGAGGACGGCCGCGTCCACGGCGCCCGGGAAGGCGACTTCTGATGTGCGCAGCAGAACCGAGCCGCTATGGCCCGATTTCTTGTAGTGGAAGGCGGCCTTGTCCGGATCATAGGCGCGCTGCTCGATACCCTCGGGAAAGAGCGCGTAGGTGCTGTTGATCGGGAAATCGTTGCCGACCTTGCCGTAACCGCCAAGGATCTTCTGGACCATGGTTTCGCGATCCATGGCGTATTTGAGCGCGAGGCGCAGGTCGTTATTGTCGAACGGCGCCTTGTCGCAATGCATGATGAAGACATAATGGCCGCGCCCGGCAGTCGAAAGGATCTCGACATTTGGAGCACGCTTCAAGAGGTTGACGGTCTTCGGGTCGACACGGTTGATGTAGTGCACCTGGCCGGACGAGAGCGCGGCGATGCGCGCCGTGGCGTCGTTCATGCCGATGATTTCGATGGAATCGACATAACCTCGGTCGGTGCGCCAGTCGTCCTTGTTCTTCTCGAAGGTGGCGCGCACGCCGGGCTCGAAGCTCGTGAGTTTATAAGGGCCGGTGCCGATCGAGGCGAGCGGATCGTCGACACCGCCATTTGGCTGAATGACCAGATGATAGTCGGTCAACAGCAGGGGCATATCGGCATTGCCTTCCGAAAGCGTCAGCACGAGATTGCCGCCGTCCGCCTTGATTTCCTTGATCGAGCCGAGAACGCCGAGCGCGCCAGATTCCGATTTCTTGTCGGTATGACGCTTGAGTGTGGCGACCACGTCATCGATCGTCAATTCCTTGCCGTTGTGGAACTTGACGCCCTTGCGGATCTTGAAGGTCCAGGTTACCGCATCCTTCGACGGCTCCCATGATTCGGCAAGCGCCGGTACGGCGGCGCCCGTCAGCGGATCGGATTCGACCAGCATGTCGCCCCAGCAGCGGCCGACGCAGAACATGAATTGCGAGAGAAATTTCGCCGGATCCTTGGAATCGGTTGCAGCCCCGCCCTCCAGGCCAAGCTTCAGATGGCCGCCGCGCTTCGGCTCGGCGGCTCTAGCACTTTCGGTAAAGAGCTTGTCGGCAACAGCAAGCGTCAGGCCAGCCGCCATGGCGCGTCCCAGGAATTCGCGGCGGCTGAGGCCACCGGCGGTCACTCGGCTTGCGAGATATTTCGTGTAGTCGTTCATTCCCCTTCTCCTTCTTATGGTGCGTTGACTTCGATTTCCGGGCAGATTCCTGAACGGTTTCCTCTTCCGTTCCAGGTGCCCACACGCTTGCGGGAAGATGATGCGGTTGCTGCCGCCTTGTTACCGTCCTTTCCAGTTAGGGCTTCTTTTTTCGGCGAAAGCCCGTGCGCCTTCCAATTGGTCCTCGCTCGAATAAAGCCGATCGACCGTCGCAAACTGCCGCTTGGTGATCTTGTTCATGGCAGTCTGGAAGGTCGAACCCTCCGATTCACGGACTATTTCCTTGATAGCCGCGTAGACGAGCGGCGGCCCGCTTTCGAGCAAACGGGCAAGATCCCAGGCCCGCTCCATCAGTCTGTCCGCTACCAGGATTTCGTTGACGAAACCCCAGCGATGCGCCTCCTGGACGTCAAGCCAACGGCCGGTCAAAAGCATGTCCATGGCGATGTGATAGGGTATGCGCTTCGGCAGCTTCACCGAGGCGGCATCGGCAACGGTGCCGGAGCGGATTTCTGGAAGGGCGAAGGTCGCATGTTCGGCTGCGAGGATCAGGTCGGTGGAGAGCGCGATCTCGAGCCCGCCGCCGCAACAGATGCCGTTGACAGCACAGATGACCGGCTTGTTGAGATCGCGCAGTTCCTGCAGCCCGCCGAAACCGCCGACACCATAATCTCCGTCGACCGCGTCGCCTGCTGCGGCAGCCTTCAGGTCCCATCCGGCGCAGAAGAATTTCTCACCCGCGCCCGAGATGATCGCAACGCGGAGCGCCGGGTTGTCGCGGAAATCACGAAATATCAATCCCATGGCGCGGCTGGTCGCAAGGTCGATGGCGTTCGCCTTTGGCCGGTCGATGACGACTTCCAGTACTGCGCCAACCTGTCGGGTACGAATAGGGTCGCTCAACCTATGCTACCTCCTCCGCCGGATCAGGGCATCGACTGCGGCCACGCCGTGACCTTCGGGAAGAACCATCAGTGGATTAATGTCCAGTTCTTCCAGCCGTGCCGCATTCATTACGACATAATCTGCCGCCCGTGCGACAGCCGTCACGGTCGCTTCGATGTCTCCTCTCGGGCGCCCGCGATACCCCTCGATCAGTTTCGCGATCCTCAGGCGCGAAATTGCCTCCGAGATCTCCGATCTCGTCGTCGGCAAGGGCAGAATAACGGAATCCTGCAGCAATTCGACAAAAATTCCGCCAGCGCCGAGCGTTAGCGATAATCCAAACACAGGGTCGCGAGAGGCGCCGACGATCAGCTCGGCGACGGGCCGATCGATCATCTGCTCGACTAGAAATCCGTCTGTCGCAGCCATTTTTGATGCAGCATCCGATACGGCCTTGGCGTCCTTCAGGTTGAGTGCGACGGCGCCTGCGTCGGTCTTGTGCGCAACGCCAAGGGCTTTCAGGACGACAGGAAAGCCGAGGCGCTCGGCACAATCCGCCGCCTGAAGCGGCGAACTTGCAACCCGGCCTTTGGGGATACGAAGGCCGGCAATATCGAGTTCCGTCTTCGCATCGGCCTCCGTCAGCGTTTCGATCGCGCCTTGGACAGACACCACATTGAGAAGCGGCAGGGAAGGCGGTTTGCGCCAGGAATCGCCAATGCCGGCTGCGACTTCCGCGGCGATCAGGGTTTCATCAATACCGCAGAAGGGAACGACGCCTTCGGCTATCAGACGGTTGGCGACAGCCTCAGGCATGTTTTCGGGTAGGGTCGCCAGGATCCCGGCAAGCGCGCCTGTCGCAGACGCCGCTGCGGCGACCGCGTCAGCCGTCGTCACCCAGTCCCCCGCCTCGCATCGATCGCCGCGCGGAAAATCGAGGACGATGAGATTGAGGTCGTAGGAACCTTCGAACATGGCGGTGAAAGCCTCCGTCTGACGCGCGAGATCGCCCCACACGAACGTGTGGTAATCGAGCGGATTGGAGAGCGTCACCATGTCGCCGAGGATAGTTCTCAGGCGCGGCAGTTGCTTTGGTTCGAGGTCTGCGAAGGTGACAGCGTGTCCGACCGCGGCATCCGCCATCAGTGAGGCTTCGCCGCCCGAACAGCTCATCGAGGAGATCGAGGCGCCCCCCAAAGGGCCTGCGACATGCAGGAGTTTCAGTGTTTCAAGCAGCTCCGGCAGCGTTTCGACCCGCCCGATGCCGAGGCGGGCAAGCACCGCATCGGCCACGGCGTCGCCGCCGGCAAGGGATGCGGTATGGGAGAGCGTTGCCTGTCTCGCCTGTTCCGACTTGCCGACTTTCAAGACAACAACGGGCTTTTTCGTTTGGCGGGCTGTGGCGGCAAGGCGCTCGAGCGCAGCTTTGTCTCCGAAGCCTTCGACATGGAGGCCGAGCGCGGTCACGCGCGGGTCTGCAAGCAGGCCGCAGGCGACATCGCAGAGCGAGGTTTGCGCCTGGTTGCCCGACGTCACGACATAGGCGATCGGCAGGCCGCGCGTCTGCATGGTCAGGTTGAGCGCTATGTTTGATGATTGGGTCAGGATCGCCACGCCGCGTTCGACGCGCTTCATGCCGTGCTGATCGGGCCAGAGCAGTGCGCCGTCGAGGCCGTTGATGAAGCCGTAGCAGTTCGGTCCGAGGATCGGCATGTCACCGGCAGCGCCAACCAATGCCTTTTGCAGGTCGTTACCGTCGGCGAGCTCGGCCACGGCCTCGCTGAAGCCCGAGGCATAACAGACCGCACCGCCAGCACCCGCCGCCGACAGGCTGCGCACGATTTCCACGGTCAATATCCTGTTGACCCCGACGAAGGCAGCGTCCGGCGGCGACGGCAGATCGGAAACGCTTTTGTAGCAGCGCCGCCCGAGAACCTCGTCGAGCGTCGGATGAACGGGCCAGAGCTCACCCGCAAACCCCATCCGGTCGCACTGCTCGATCACCCGACGCGCTTCCCGACCGCCGAAGACGGCGATCGTTTGCGGTCTGAACAGGCGGTCGAGCGCGCGTGCTGTCATCGGCTACGCTCCCAGAGGCCGCAGGAGATCGCGACTGATGATGTGGCGCTGGATTTCCGACGTGCCGTCCCAAATACGTTCGACGCGCGCATCCCGCCAAAAGCGGGCAAGCGGCAGGTCGTCCATCAGGCCCATGCCGCCGTAGATCTGGATCGCCTCATCCGTGACGCGGGCAAGCATTTCTGAGGCGTAGAGCTTGGCCGAAGCGATTTCGCGATCGGAAGTCAGACCCGCATCCAGTCGCCACGCCGCCGAAAAAGTCAGCCACTCGGCGGCATCGATCTCAGTGATCATGTCTGCAAGCTTGAAGGAGACGCCCTGATTGGCACCGATCGGCTTGCCGAACTGCTTGCGCTCGGCGGCATAGGACAAGGCCATGTCAAAGACCCGCCGCGCCCTGCCGACGCAGGTGGCGGCGACAGTGAGCCGCGTGCCGTAGAGCCACTGGTTGGCGAGTTCGAAACCGCGATGGACCTCGCCCAGCACTTGGGAGGCCGGTATCCGGCAGTCGGCAAAGCTCAGGGTGCAGTTGTGATAGCCGCGGTGGGAGACGGAATCATAGCCCTTGAGAATTTGGAAGCCCGGCGTGCCGCGGTCGACAAGGAATGCAGTGATCTTCTTCTTGACACCCCTTGATGTTTCCTCCTCGCCGGTCGCGGCAAAGACGATGATGAAATCGGCGACATCGGCATGCGAGATGAAATGCTTGGTGCCATTGAGGATAAAGTCGCTGCCGTCGCTGCGAGCGGCGCATTTCATGCCGCGCATGTCTGAACCGGCATCGGGTTCGGTGATCGCGAGCGCGTCGATCTTTTGTCCGCTGACGGCAGGAAGCAAATACCGTTCGCGCTGCTCGCCCTCGCAGGCCATGAGGATACCGGAGGGACGGCCGAAAAAGACCGTCAGCGCCATGGAGCCGCGCCCAAGCTCACGCTCGACAAGCGTGAAGGTGACATGGTCAAGGCCGGCGCCGCCCGCCTCTTCGGGGAAATTGCAGGCGTAGAAGCCGAGGTCGATGCATTTGCGTCGGATCTCAGCCGCAAGATCCGGCGGAACCAAGCCCGTGCGCTCGACTTCGTTCTCGTGCGGATAGATTTCGGTTTCGACGAAGCCACGGACCGTCTTGACGATCATTTCCTGTTCTTCGCTGAGGCCGAAATCCATAATCGATCTTCCTATCGTTTCTGGCCGACATGGCGGCCAACCCCATCGGGAGAAGGCAGCTTTGCATGGGCCGCGGCGATCAGACTTGCCTTGTCGAGGACTGCGACTGGCGCCGGTGTCGCCTTGCCGGCTTCGGTATCGACATGCAGCAGCATCTGCTCGGCAGTGGCGAGCACGGCGCCGCTCTCAGTGTCGCAGATAGTGTGGAAGAGGTGCAGCCGCTTCTCGTCGACAGCGAGGATCTGGCAGGTCGAATAGATCGCCTGCCCGAGCTTAGCCTCACCAAGATGGCGGATATGGGTCTCGACCGTATAATAGCTCTGCCCGGCCTCGACATAGGCAAGATCGACCCCGATCAGCCGCAGAAGCGCATCGGACGTATCACCGAAGACCTGCAGGTAGCGATGTTCGGTCATATGGCCATTATAGTCGACCCAGGCGGGGCTCACCTTGGTCTCGACGAGCTTGAGGGGGCCAGAAGGATCAGCGGCAGTGCTTTTGCCACCGCCTGCTGCCCACAGGGACCTTTCGAAATCCTTTAGCAATTGGCCGGCGCCCCAGCCCTTGCCGTCGTTTCCGGCCTTCAGGGCCTGCAGGATTCCGACGAGATTTTCGTCGCGGATGCGCTCCAGTGCGCGGATTGAAAGGCCGGCGGCCTGTTCGTCCGACTGTTTTCCGATCTTTTCGATCAAAGCGTCGTCGAGGTCGACGACGTCGGTTAGCTTCGTCCAGGGCCAGGCTAGGCAAGGCCCGAACTGGGCGAGAAAATGGCGCATGCCGGCCTCGCCGCCGGCAATGCGATAGGTCTGAAACAGACCCATCTGCGCCCAACGCAGTCCGAAGGAATAGCGGATGACGTCGTCGAGCGTCTCGACGGTGCAGATATCGTCATGGATGAGCCAGAGCGCCTCGCGCCAGAGCGCTTCGAGCAGGCGGTCACCGACGAAGGCCTCGATCTCCTTGGCGATATGAACGCCCTTCATGCCGATTGGAGCGAGGTGTGCCATCGCTGCCTCGATGGTCGCTTTCGAGGTCTTCTCGCTGCCGACGATCTCGACCAGCGGCAACAGATAGACGGGATTATAGGGATGGGCGACGAAGAGGCGCTCGGGATGTTTCATGTCGCGCTGCAGGTCGCTCGGCAGCAGGCCGGAGGTCGACGAGCCGATCAAGGCATCAGGGCGTGCCGAAGCATCGATCTCCGTCAAGACGCGCCGTTTCAGGTCGAGCCGTTCCGGCACGCTTTCCTGGATCCAGTCCGCACCAGAGACGGCCTCCTGCAGGGACGTTTCGAAGGTGAGCCGGCCGCGCGGCGGCAGCGGTGCACCGGTGAGCATCCCATAGGCTTTTTCCGCATTGGCAAGGACCTCGCCAACGATGCGACTTGCTTCCGGATGCGGGTCGAAAACGCTGACGTCGATGCCGGCAAGCAGAAAACGGGCAATCCATCCGCCGCCGATAACGCCGCCGCCGATACAGGCTGCTTTGGTAATCCCTGTCATGTCGTCCTCAGCGCTTCGTCAGTTTCAGTTTCTTACGGACGTCCTCAGGGCCGATGATCCTGGCACCCATGCCTTCGACCACCTGCACGGCCTTTTCGACGAGCTGCGCATTGGTAGCGAGAGCGCCCTTGCCGATATAGAGATTATCCTCGAGGCCAACGCGGACATTGCCGCCCGCCAGAACCGCGGCAGCCGGATAGGCCATGGCGTTGCGACCGATCGAAAAGGCCGAGAAGGTCCAGCTATCGGGCACGTTGTTGACCATGGCCATGAAGGTGTTGAGATCGTCGGGGGCGCCCCATGGGATGCCCATGCAGAGCTGGATCAGCACCGGATCTTCGATCAGGCCTTCTTCGGCGAGCTGTTTTGCAAACCAAAGATGGCCGGTGTCGAACGCCTCGATCTCGGGGCGCACGCCAAGATCGGTCATTTTCTTCGCCATTGCCCGAAGCATCGCGGGCGTGTTGGTCATGACGTAATCGCCAAGATTGAAGTTCATCGTGCCGCAGTCGAGCGTGCAGATTTCCGGCAGGCATTCGGCGACGTGGCTGACGCGCTCGGTTGCCCCTGCCATGTCCGTTCCCGCCGCTTTCAAGGGAAGGGGGCTTTCGACATCACCGAAAATCAGGTCTCCGCCCATGCCGGCCGTCAGGTTCAGCACCACGTCGACATCGGCCGAACGGATGCGGTCGGTGACCTCCCTGTAGAGGTCGTTGCGGCGACTTGCGGCACCTGTTTCCGGATCGCGGACATGACAGTGAACGACTGCCGCCCCAGCCTTGGCGGCATCGATCGCGGAGGCCGCGATCTGTTTGGGAGTAATGGGAACGTGGCTGGATTTCGAAACCGTATCGCCGGAACCGGTGACGGCGCAGGTGATGAAGACATCGCGGTTCATCGCAAGAGGCATATTTGTTTTTCTCCCTCGTCTTGAGGCCATTACGCGCCAGGATGAGAGAGGATGCTTTGCATTTTCGGAATCGATCGATACATTATCGGAATACGAGGGAGGGGACTGTGCTGGAACGATCGACCGAACGGCTCGACATCGATCTTCTCGTCCTGCCGGAGACCAATCTCATTCTCATCGCCTCCGTCATCGAGCCGTTGCGCGGGGCAAACCGCATCTCCGGCAGCGAGCTCTACCGCTGGCGCATCTTCACGCCAGATGGAGAAGCTGTGCCGACGACCAGCCACATTGCCATCCCGGCTCAGGGAACGTTCCAGACCACGGCATCGGATACGCCGCTCTTCGTGCTGGCGAGCTACAATTGGCGGCAAAGCGCAACGGCGACCCTGAAGATGCAGCTATCGCAGGCGGCACGCCACCGGACAATGATCGCGGGCATTGAATCCGGCACCTGGCTGCTTGCGGAAGCCTGCCTGCTCGACGGCTTGTCTGCGACCGTCCATTGGGAGGACTACGAGGATTTCGTGCTTGCTTATCCGCAGGTGTCGGCGGTCAAGGACCGGTTCGTCATCGACGGCAAACGGCTGACGACATCAGGCTCGCTGCCGACTGTGGACCTGATGCTGGAGATCATCCGGCGGCGCCAGAGCTATTCGCTGGCGCTCGAGGTCAGCCGGCTGTTCCGCTACGAGCAGCCATCCTTTCATGCCGACGAGGCGCTGTCGGCAGGCTTGCGCGTGGACGATCCGCGGGTGGCCCACGCCGTGCGGCTGATGGAGGACAATGTCGAGCAGCCGATCGTACTGGCGCGCCTAGCCCGCCGGGTCGGGATTAGCGCCCGGCACCTGCAGGATCTCTTCCAGGCCTCGATCGGGGCGCCGCCCCATATCCACTATCTTGCCCTGAGATTGAACGCGGCGCGGCGCAAGGTGATAGAGACGACGGCGTCCTTTGCCGACATTGCAGCCGCAACCGGCTTCAATTCGGCCTCCGCCTTTGCGCGAAGCTATCGGGCGAGCTATTCCGAAAGTCCCTCGGAAACGCGGCGACGGCTGCGGCGTCCGCTCAGGCCATCGGAAGCCCGGCCATAGGCTGAAAGGCGTCGCGCACCATTTCGGCAAGCTCGCGAACTGCTTCGCTCGACCGAAAGGTGTTGCGACGAAGCAAGACCCTGGAGGAATCGACTGGCGGGAAGCCGTCCTCGTTCGTCAATTCCCGGCAGCCAGGTGGGATGTTGCTGCGCGACAGCGTGGTGAGCGCAAGACCAGCAGTCACGGCATTTTTCAGTCCCGAGCTCGTATCGGCAATGAAGGCGACACGGTAATTGCGCCCGAGCTGATGCAGCGACTTCAATGCAAAGTCGCGACACCAGCTCGAGTCTCTATAGGTCGCGATCGGCAGCGGGTCGATGTCGTGCAGCCGGTGGACGATCGACGTCACCCAGACGGTCGGGTCGATGCAGAGCACTTCGCCACTCATCTGATCGCTCCAGTCGAAGACGACGGCGAGATCGAGCTCGTCGCGTTCCAGGGCGGCGATGTTGCGGACAGTATAATCGCAGGAGATCGTGACCTCGACAGCCGGATGACGCACGGCGAAGGCCGCAAGGGCGGCGGGCAGCACGGTCTGGCTATATTCCTCGGGAATGCCGATGCGAACTGGTCCGTCGAGCGGTTTGCTGCGGATCGTCGCCGCCGCCTCGCTCAGGAGGTCGATGACACGGCGGGCATAAGGGACGAGCTGAATGCCCTGACGCGTCAGCACCACACCTCGAGCGCCGCGTTCGAACAATACTTCGCCGATCGTGTCTTCCAGCTTCTTGATCGCCGCGCTGATCGCAGACTGTGTTCTGCCGACGCGCTCGGCGGCCGCCGAAAAATTGGTGGTCTCGACGACGACGAGGAAGGTCCGCAGAAGATCACTCTCGATGGGCTCGCGCATGGACAGCCATAGAAAAAATCGATGACATCCATCTCTACTATTCGTTTGTCTGATGTCAATTGCGGGTGCAGAAAGGAGGTGCGTTCGACTTTTCCTCTTCGAGAATAACCAGCGTGACCATTGACCATCCGGCCGGACACCTCGGTGCCGGCGAGCGCGAGAAGGGCATCCTTCTCGTCATCGGGGCGACACTTGCCTGGAGTGCGAGCGGAGTCTACTCGCGACTCCTGACGACAGACGTCTGGACGGCGATCGCCTGGCGTTCGCTGTTCGGGGGGCTGTTCCTGCTGATCCCCTGCCTGTTCCTCGAAGGCGGGATATCACGAAAGCAATGGCGTTCGATCCTGCATCCCTCGGGCCTGGCGATGATTGTCTGCCAGACCGTCAGCCAGGGTTGCTTCATCGGGGCGCTCTATATGACCAGCGTCGCGAATGTGACGATGATCTATTCGACGGCACCCTTTATCGCTGCCCTATTCGGATGGATCATCCTGAAAGAGGGCGTTGGAAGGCGCACGCTGATTGCGGGGGGCATTTCTCTTCTGGGTGTCGTCGTCATCGTCGCCTCGTCGATCGGCGGTGGCACCGGGGTTGGCGACCTCTTGGCTCTTGGCATGACGGTCTCCTTCGCGCTCGTCATCATCATCCCGCGCATCAATCCCGAAGTACCGAGCCTGCCGCCGACGGTTGTCAGCGCCTTCCTCACGCTCGTCATCTTCGCTCCATTCGGCTCGGTTGGCTCGCTTGATCTTCACAACTGGATCGTGCTTGCCGCTTTCGGTGCGACCAATTTTTCGCTGGCGCTTGTGCTTTTCCTGGCCGGCGCCAGGCGAATGCCGCCGGCCGAAGCTGCGCTGATCGGGACGATGGAGATCGTGCTGACCCCGTTCTGGGTCTGGCTTCTGTTCTCCGAGCAACCGCCTGTCGCCACTTTCTTCGGTGGCGCCATCATCTTCGCAGCCGTTCTCTGGCATACTGCCGTCGACCTGAACCGCAGCCGGCGGACGCATGCCGGCTAGAAAGCGACGCCCGTCGGATCGTCATTTCAGGCGCCATAGGTCAAAATAGCGGTTCGATTGCCACTCCCACCCAAGCAACGAGTGCGGACATGTCCTCCAAAGATCCCCTGCTGCAGCCGTTTCAACTCAAGCACCTGACGCTGAAAAACCGCGTCATGTCGACCGCTCACGAACCGGCCTATTCGGAAAACGGCATGCCGACGGATCGCTATCGGCTCTATCACAGGGAAAAGGCGAGGGGTGGCATCGCGCTGACCATGACGGCCGGATCGGCGGTCGTCTCGCCTGACTCTCCTCCTTCCTTCGGCAATCTCCATGCCTATCGCGACGAGATCGTGCCCTGGTTGAAGAGGCTTGCCGACGACTGTCATGAGTTCGGCGCGGCAGTCATGATCCAACTTACGCATCTCGGCCGGCGCACAAGCTGGAACAAGGGCGACTGGCTGCCGGTTCTGGCGGCGTCACCGATCCGCGAGCCGGCTCACCGGGCCTTCCCGAAAGAGGCGGAAGACTGGGACATCGTGCGTATCGTCGCCGATTATGCAAGTGCGGCGCAGCGCATGCAGGAAGCTGGCCTCGACGGCATCGAGATCGAGGCCTACGGCCATCTGCTCGATGGTTTCTGGTCGCCGGCAACCAACCGGCGTGAAGATGAATTTGGCGGCTCCCTCGACAACCGCATGCGTTTTTCTGTCATGGTCACGCAGGCGGTCCGCAAGGCGGTCGGGCCGAATTTCATCGTTGGCATGCGTCTCGTCGCGGACGAGGACTGGGAGAAGGGATTGTCGCGGAAGGACGGCATAGAGATCGCGTCTCGATTTGCCCGATCCGGCGAAATCGATTTTCTCAACATCATTCGCGGCCATATCGACAGCGATGTCGCGCTCAACGAGGTCATCCCGATCCAGGGCATGGCGTCTGCGCCGCATCTCGATTTTGCCGGCGAGGTGAGGGCGATAACCAAGTTCCCGGTTTTTCACGCCGCGCGTATCGGGGATGTAGCGACAGCCCGTCATGCGATCGCCGAGGGAAAGCTCGATATGGTGGGCATGACACGCGCCCATATCGCCGACCCGCATATCGTGCGCAAGATCGAAAGCGGCGAGGAGGCACGCATCCGGCCCTGTGTGGGCGCTACCTATTGTCTCGACCGGATCTACGAAGGTGGGGAGGCGCTCTGTATCCACAATGCCGCGACCGGGCGCGAGGGACAGATCCCGCATGAGATCACCAAGGCCGACATTCGCCGCAAGGCGGTCGTGGTCGGCGCGGGACCGGCCGGCCTAGAGGCCGCCCGTGTGCTTGCGGAGCGCGGTCATCAGGTGGATGTTCTGGAAGCGACGGGAAAGGCCGGCGGACAGGTCAATCTGCTCATCCGAAACCCCCGACGCAAGGAGATGATCGGCATCATCGACTGGCGGCTCGCGGAACTCGAGCGGTTGGGTGTTCGCATGCATTATGATGTCTACGCAGAGGCGGGTGATGTCCTTGCTCTTGACCCCGACCTCGTTGTCATTGCGACTGGGGGCATTGCGCAGCAACCCGATCTCGCTGCCGGCGATGAACTCGTGACCTCCTCATGGGACATCCTTTCAGGCGGCGTCAGGATTGCGGAGGCGATCCTGCTTTATGATGACAATGGCGGACATCCGGGTATGTCGGCGGCTGAAGTGATTGCCAGAAGCGGTGCCGAACTCGAAATTGTGTCACCCGAACGCTTTTTCGCACCCGATATGGGTGGCATGAACCACGTGCCCTATGCCCGTGCCTTTGCCGAACGCAGTGTCAGGGTGACCATCAACACGCGGCTCAAATCCGTCCGCCGCGACGGCAATGCTCTTGTCGCCGTGCTCGGATCGGATTTTGCAGACGGCGCACAGTGGGAGCGGCGCGTCTCTCAGGTCGTCGTCGAACATGGCACGCTTGCCAATGATGGGCTCTATCTTGAGCTGAAGCCGATCTCGCGAAATCATGGAACCGTGGATTATGCCGCCCTGATCAATCGTCGGCCGCCTCTGCCGAAGCTCTTCAGTCAGGGGCGGTTCGATCTTGTCCGGATCGGCGATGCCATTTCCAGCCGCAACATCCATGCTGCCATCTATGACGCGCTGAGATTATGTTCGTTGTATTGACCTCAATTGTCTTGCGATTGCTCCACATCACCGGACAAATCATGCGGCGATGTACTCGCTAAGATTAACCCTCGACGCCACGCGTGCGGGACGATTTCCTTTGTTCGTCGTGCGAGAGCGCATGCTCGCCTTTGGGATGGAAAGCCATCCATGCCATCCTCATGGCGCACCCGGACTGCTTTATATTCCGCAAAGGAGATGATGTTGGCGGCGGACACAACTCTCTGTTCGAAGCTCCAGAGCACATGATCTGGCACACATACTTGCCCGCCGTGAAACTCGTTCGATCGTTGAAGTTGTCGAACGAGCGTTAGAAGCCTACGAGACACACGAGGCGGTGCCCAGCGGGGCAACAGTTGGATGTCCGCAGTCCCGGGTTGGAGGACAGGCTGATCGAGGCCAGCCGAGGGGCTCCGTTGCCCTTTCCTCCCGCCGGATCGGGCCCCGCTCGATCTGCGGGCGTCCATAGTGATCGATGGAGATCAGCGCTCCCGCCGTGGCGATGAAATGAGAAGCGAAGACCCCTGCCTGATTCCGAGTGCCGCCATCCCAGTCTCCAAGGTTGCGGTCCGCTCCTCCGCATCCCTCTGCGCTTCGCCCGCCTCGAGCAGCTCTTCAAGGGTGCGTGCGCGCTTTCGAGGCCGTCAAGTTCGGTCTGTTCCGCCTCGCTCAAGGGGAGGGGCTGCGGATAGTGCCGTTCAAATTGCTGCATAGTCGCATCATTGGCGACGAACAAGATTTCCGTCCAAGCCCAGCCCTCGGCCGCACTTGCCTCGAGCTTTCCCGCCACAAGCTGTTTGAGGAGAACGGGATCAAGCGCAAAACCGCCGCCATCCTCATTGAAGAGATCACGGCGCACCGGATCGCCTGCCGCCTCATAGGGCTCAAGACCGCCAATGAAGCGCAGGCGCTTGTCGCTTGCCCTTATGGCTTCACCAGTCAGCGCCGCACGGATATCGGAGGGGTGCCGGTTCCAGGCGGGCAGGGGCCCAGACGCGCTCCTATTGGCCATGTTGGCAGCAAGCTCCGGGATGCTTGACTGTCTGCAGTCCCGCGAAACGAGGGAACACGAAGCCGTCGCTGAAGAGAAACATCCACCGGCTTTGCGGCTTGGGTATTCGCGCAATCAGGCGGATGCGGAAAGCGACGAAGGGCGGCTCCTTGTGACCTAAGGCGTCCGGTACGCATCCAGTTCCGCATGCAGGGTTGCGGCGCTCGCCTCGACGGCCGCAATGTCGTCAGAGATCAGTCTCGTCCTTCGAGAGTTTGTTGACGCAATTCGCCAAAGACGGTGCAGCGCGGGTCATGGCGCGTCTGCGTGGGGGCGAGGGAGAATAGGGTGCGCATCAATCGCCTCGACCTTACGCGCTATGGCAAATTCACGGACGCGGTCATCGATTTCGGATTGCGTCCTGTCGGATCGCCGGACCTCCACGTCATTTACGGTCCAAACGAGGCCGGGAAATCGACGACCCTGGATGCCGTCCTCGATCTGATCTTCGGGATCGGGAATACGACGAAATATGCGTTCCTGCATCCCTACAACACCATGCGTCTAGCGGCGAACGTTCGCGTGGCAGGTCAGCACAGGGAATTCGTCCGTATCAAGCGGCCGCAGAACAGTCTGCTCGATCAGGAAGAGCGGAGTCTGGCCGATACGGAGATACGGGCCGACCTTGGCGGGATCGACCGCGATGCTTTCTCGACAATGTTTTCACTGGATGATGTCACGCTCGAGAAAGGCGGTGAGAGCATTCTCGCAAGCAAGGCGATCTCGGTGAACTGCTTTTCTCCGCAAGTGCCGGTCTTTCCGATCTCAGCCGCCAGCTTCTCGCGATAACCGCCGCGGAACAAGCACTGAAGCTCTATAGAGATCGCCATCGGAGTGGAATGATGACAAGGGCATCCGAGGCGTTCAGGATCATCAGCCGCGGAGCCTACACGGGGGTCGCCGCGCAGCCCGGCAAGGACGGCGAGGTTCTCATCGCCGTATCGGCGAACGGCGGTTCGAAGATCGCCGACGAACTCTCCAAGGGCGCGCGCTTCCAGCTCTATCTCGCGCTTCGGGGGGCGGGATATCACGAGTTCGTCGCCAATCGCGCACCCATTCCGTTTATCGCCGACGACATCATGGAAACATTCGATGACTTCCGCGCCGAGGAGGCCTTCCGATTGTTCACCGAGATGGCCGGGCATGGGCAGGTAATCTATCTGACGCATCATCGGCACCTGACCGAGATTGCCAAGAAGGTTTGCCCGGGTGTCAGGTTGCACGACCTGGAGACGGTTCAATCGGTAAGTCGGCTTGATGGCATTGCGGCGGAGTAGGGTGTAAGACCATATGTCCGTCTTCGTGGCGGAGGTGGCTCGCCCTACAACCGACCGCCGTGCGGGCCATGTCACTGACAAAGCCCGCACATCTACACATCACTTGTCGGAGGGCGCACCGATCTCGCCCTGGATGCCGGGGCCGTGGGGATGCTCGGGATTATATGAGTGAGTCGTCTTGGCGTCTTCACCGATTTGCAGGTCTCCATCGATGCCGTAGAACGCGATATGAAGACCCCAATAGGCAGTGCAGAAGATCACCAAAGTGGCCGACAACCCAAGTGGTATATTGACGATCTTCTGCTTGAACGCCGTCATCAAGTCTACGCCGCTCCTCCGATCCGCCGCTACGGCAATTAGGATCGCCATGATCAATCCATGGCCGATCAGATCGACGCGACCGAATGGCCACACCGCCGCGGTAAAGATCACCAGCAGGGCCATTGCCGAAAGCCTACGGATCAGTGGCGTCCAGAGAAGTCCAAAACCCAGAGTGAATTCGGTGACCCCAGCCATAGGGATGAACACGTCACGGGGCATTCCGAAGGTAAGAAATGGCTTCTCGATCACGAGCGGATAGAACCAGCTCGGAAATGCGAACTTCTCCAGGCTCGACCACATCAAAGCAATTGCCAGCCCCCAACGAAGCGCTTCGAATCTCCGTTCTCGAAGGCTCTCGTTCTTCAAAGGCTCCAGAAGGAGGTAACCGGCAACGCCAAGTCCAAGCGCTAGGTAATCGAAGAGATGAAAGAGATCGTAATCCCTGAGGGCCAGAAGCCAGAGTGCGATGATACCAACTCCCGCGATCGGCATCGTTCCCCGAGAGAAAACGCAGCACGCGATAAGCAGCTGCATCCAAGAGACCCATTCGGCAGGAGTCTTCAAATCCGGTGTAAGATATACGCCACCGACCGCAAAGATTGCTACAAAGAACGATGCAATAATAGCTCGGATGTAGTCGTCCTGACGGTCCCACAATGGCGCGGTAGCGGCATTGAGTCCCTCTATCGCCACTTGACCGAAACCGCTTTTCTCGATCAGACGAGTGGCAACGAAGAAAATCAGCACCAGAACTATACCGACCCAGAACCAAATGTCGTGTAGTGTAACCGACAGCGGTTCCGGACGGGCACCAACGATATATGGAGCAAACCATTTCACGTGTGCCGAAGCCGTTTCAGGAATTGAAAGGCCCGCGAGAATTGCAAGGCCTGCGGACATCGTGATCGGTCCGTTCGATTTTTGAAGCGCGTTCATTGTTTTCACTTCGTGGGAGGAAAGAGCCGGTAGAATCCCGGCTCCAAAGGATTCACGCGGCGATTAGTTCGTCAGAAGGTCCGAAGAACTCGTAGTGGATGCGATCGGCGGAGATGCCCGCGCCGCTGAGGCCACCGACGAGCGCACGGAGAAACGGCTTCGGTCCGCAGAGGTAGAAGTCGGCAGTGTTGAACGGCGTATTTTCTTTCAGCCAATCCACGGTGATGTAGCCGTCGTGATCGTGTGATAGGCCGATCGCATCCCCCTGACGGGGTTCGCTGTAAAAGGTCTTGACCGCTACACGCCCGTGCGCCGAAGCGAGCGACCGGACGTGACGATCCATGGCATGGGTAGAGCTGTTCAGAGCCCCGTGTACGAAATGCGTATCAAGCTCAGGATACTCCCTGGTAATCGCCTCGAGTATGCTGACCATTGGCGTTAGTCCCACGCCTCCGGAAATCAAAACGACCGATCGCTGAGGCTCTTCCGGCAGATAGAAGTCGCCGGCCGGAGGCGTGACCTCGAGTATCGTTCCGATCTCTGCTGAGTCGTGGAGATATAGCGAGCCGCCCTTCCCCTGTTCCTCGCGCTTGACGGAAATCCTATAAAGCTCGTTGTTCGGGCCGCACGATATCGAGTAATTCCGTTTCACCTTCTGACCGTCCGCCAGAGTCAGGCGGAACGTGAGATACTGGCCGGGTCGGTGCCGCAGGACACGACCGCCATCCACCGGACGAAGGATGAAGGAGGTAACGACGTCACTCTCGCGAACCTTCTCCGATATCTTGAATTTCCTCCAGCCGTTCCAGCCGCCGCTCTGGCCCTCGATCGAGGTGCGGATGTTCGCCTCGCGTGCCTTGAGGATGTCGGCCAGGAACCAATACGCTTCGCCCCACGCGTCCAGGAGCGCGGGAGTGGCATCGTCTCCGAGAACGTCTTTGATGGCGGCCAATAGGGCATTGGCCACGTAAGGATAATGCTCCGGAAGTATGTGGTAGCCGATATGCTTGTGGGCGATGCGCTCTACCACGGGTGCCAGCGCGCCGAGGTTTTCGATATTCTGGGCGTAAGCGAGGATGGCGGCGGCCAACGCGTGAACCTGGGAACCACCTTCGCCTTGGTTAGCAAGGTTGAACAAGCTCTTGATATGCTCGTGTTCGAACAGGCGGATATACATGCGCTTGGTGATATCGCTGCCATGTGCGGCCAGTGCGGGAACGCTCTGCTTGACGATTTCGATCGTCTGCTGAGAGAGGGGAGTTGCCATCGTTTTTTCCTTTCACTGCAGGGGTTGGACCAGCGGCCCGTCGTAGAATTCAATCCTGAATTTCACGGGACCGTCGATTTCGAGATGGTGCGGGGCGAGCGGCGGGATCACTCCGGGGCGGTTGGGTGCGAGCACGGTCGACTGATCTCCAAGGAGATAGCGAATTGCACCCTCTTCTACTCGGATCAGCCCCCACGAGCCCTCTTTCCGGGAATGCGAGCGTAGAAGCGCGGTGGGGACGCTCCTTTCGTCGAAAGTCGGGGTGATCTTGTAAGGAGCCGCCGCGGTGGACTGTGCGGCAGGGAGGGGAGAGGCCTGGGGTGGCTGACCAAACATCGCTTGGGAAAGCCTGGTGGCAACCCGACCAGCCTTCGCTTGCATTTGTAAGGCCGTTACCGGGGAAACCAGCTCATCTGTCGTTTCCTTCCAGAGTTCGAGCCAGCGTGCGAACATCTCCGGCTCGATCTTGTCCGTGTGTACAAGGTGCATCGCAACCGGATTTCCCTTGTAGCGCCCGGAAGTCAGCATCAGGGAGGACCAGAAGTCGGTCAGCCTGGTAATGTGTTCCTCCCAGTCCTCCACCACGGCAAAAGGCCGCGCCAGAGACGGGTCACGGCGGATTCGCGCGTAAAAGGCGCGGAGAACTACTGCAATTCTGTCTTCTGTCAAATTCTCGATCACGAAACACCTCAATAAGATGCATATTAAATGCATCTATTACGAAACGGCAAAACATGCTACCATATGCATCTTTTCTTTATGGGCGTTTTGACGCAGGCGACATGAGACTGACACGCTATACGGATTACGCGATCCGCGTATTGCTATACCTTGGTTCACGTGCCGAGGGCCTTGGCTCGATCCGAGAGGTCGCCAAGACATTCGGGATATCCGAAAACCACCTGATGAAGGTCGTCCAGGATCTCGCTGCCGCGGGTTTTATCGAAGCTGTCCGAGGGCGTAATGGCGGTATACGGCTCGCCAAGCCCGCTGAACATATCAATCTTGGTGCCGTTCTGCGACATACAGAGGGTCTCGACGCCCTGTTGGAATGCTCGGACTGCATGGTAGCCTCGGCATGTGGACTTCCGCCGGTGCTGTCGGAGGCGATTGCCGCTTTCGTCGGCGTATTCGACAAATACACGGTCGAGGACCTAGTGCGACGTCGTCTGGAATTGAGAGCCTTACTTGCCATAGCCTGATTGCAGAATCCCTTCGCCATCTTCAGTTCGCGTCTGGAGCTTGATAGAAAGCAGAAGTTTTCAAACGGACCAGAGGTCTGGGAAAGTTGAGTCGGCGATTTTTAGTTGTTCATAGACTTGAGCAATCCCGAGGTCGGCGATGACTCAAGGATCACGTGATATCTTCTGTTGGACCTCCGCCAGGTGGCGTGACCCACACGATATTATCCACCCGCAATACCTTGGCCTTGACCAGACCCCCCCCCCACGATTTGGGAGCATTTGGAGATTGAGATGAAGTGTCTCCCTGGAGCCGCTCCTATGCCGGACCTGTCCACCGATCCAGGCTATTTTGAGCGTCTCAAAACTGCTATCTGCGTCTTGCCGGTCGGCAAGTCATCGACCCTGCGCGGGGGGCGAGCTCGCTCTACCGGAACGAAGCCTCGTCGCGGTCGCGCACAATACCAATGCCGATCCGAGATTTGAATAAGCCAATCGATGAGCCAAAAATCTCCTCGGCTACAGATGGGAGGAGTTTGGTTCGTTGCCGTCTCATCTTTCGCCCGAAGCACCTAACAGGGACGATCGGCAGCGTTTGCTGGCCGGATATCCGCAAACGGAATCACCGAGAACTATCGCGGTCCGCAGGTGGGTTAACTTCAGGTGCTCGGTTCCGTGTGGAGGGCGACGTTGTCCGGCAGCTGTTGGACGAGGCAGCGAGTTTCTCACGTTGGACTTACGACGCCTGATCGAAGACGTTTTTCCTCGATCGTCAATCAGATGTTATTTTTTGCCAACCGCCCACCCATGATGGCGGGCGCATGGTCGGGCAATGGTGGCCGAGACCTGTCGGTGGTTCCGGCTGGAGAACAGCTGCGCTACGCACATCGTATAGTTACGTATGTTTCTTATGTTATTTAAGTATACCAGCTCGCGTGAAAGAGAAATTACGGCAGGAGATGCAGATGGCAGTTGACCGTAGACGTATTCTAGCTGGCGTTGTTGTGCCAGACACGGAAATCGTGCGGAAAGCTTTGAAGTACGCAGAAAAAATATATGAGCCTTACTTGTTCAACCACGTCATGCGATCGTGGCTGTTCGCGGCAAGTCTCGCGAAAATCCAGAATGTCGACCACGACGAAGAGGTCGTCGCGCTCGGCACCCTGCTACATGATGTGACTTTGAACCCCTCGTTCCGGGGTCCGCGCCGCTTCGAGGTCGAAGGGGCTGATATCGCGAGACGCTTCGCCTGGGATAGCGGCGTGGTAGGTCAGCGAGCGCAGCTCGTCTGGGATAGCGTGGCCCTCAACTCGACCCCTTCGATAGGACTCTACAAGGAACCTGAAGTAGCGCTATGCACGGGAGGCATTTGTCTCGACGTCGTAGGTCTGCAGTATTCTCGGCTTGCAGTCTTGGAAATGAAAGCAATCGTGGAAGCCTTCCCGCGGCTCGGCCTGAAGAAGAAAATGACCAGCTGCTTCTGCCATATGGTCGAAAACGCGCCGGAGACCACGTACGACAATTTCCTGTGCGACTTCGGATATCGGTATGTGCCCGGCTACGAAGCGCCGTCATCCGTGGATTTCGTCATGAACGCTCCCTTCGACAGTTGATATCAAGGACGCCACGGGCTTCAGGGCTTGGCGGGAAAACATCGCAGTGCCCTGCCGTACGGATTAGCATCCAAGAGCTCGACAGAGACACTTCGCCCGAGTTCAGTGGAGTATCAATGGAGGCAATGCCAACGTATAACTTTCATCGGGCACCCGACGGAGTAGCCTCAGATCGTCAAGATCGCGTCCTGCCCTCCGAAGCAACTTGACCTCCTTTGTACCCTCATCGCTGAGGACTGCGGTCGCTACGTTCGCACGTGGGCCGTCTTGCCGCAGACGGCCCGTTTTTTTATTGGCGAACTACGAGTTGCAAACGACTGGTTTGCTTACTCTTGTTATCTGAAGCCCATAGACCATTGAATATTGCCCGAGTTGAACGCCGTCTCTCGCGTGAGAGAAACTGCCCGGCTCAAAACGGTGTGCCTCTCGCCCCTTTCAAATGCTCGTCTGCGACAAAATCACCCGCGGGCGAGTGCGGCGTCGTTGCCGTAGGTGGCATGGCGGCCGCGCTGGCGATTGATCGGATGTTTTAGCTGCGGAGATTGCGAAGGCGTGCAGCGAACCCTTGATCCAAGTGTCCGACACTTACGGGTAACATCTTCGCGAGCGCGTCGCCGAGTTCGGTCTCATCGACCCAGCCCTTGCCGGTAGTGTCGATCTTTGCCCATCTTTTTTCGTTGGCGACCTTATCGTCCGGACGATTGTCGAGTTGCGCAAGGCGCGCCTGACCGCTCATGTATTCATCCTTTGTAACCCGTCCGTCTTTGTCGGAATCTGCCCAGTCGAGAGATTGTCTAGCCATCCGCGCGTGGAAGTCGGCTATCAGCTGGCTGTCGTTGACCGCAGGCGGAGCAGCCGTCGTCTCTGAGGACCCGGACAGGACCAGTTTCTCGTCGGCGATCGACGGTGGCCTGCGGGTCGCGGTTGAAAACACGCTATGAATCGAATTGTTGTGAGCAACTTTCATGATCTTCATTTCCCATTGGTGACGGTAGGTGGGCGCAAGCTGGCGTGACAGGCTTGCTTCAAACTTGCCAAAAACGGGTATCGTCTCGCCTGGTTACAACCGTAATCATTTGCGTGCCACAGGTTGTGTTTTCAAGGTGGTTACCGACAATGCGCTCGATCAAACGAGGGTATAGCTGTACAGAGGAGGAAGCCGGTGGCCTATTGCCCTCGATCAAACGCAAGGGCGATAAAATGACCCAACGAAAGCTGACGACGGCCGCAGGTGCGCCCGTAGCGGATAACTTCAACATTGAAACGGCGGGGCCACGTGGGCCGGCCCTACTTCAGGACATTTGGCTGATCGAAAAGCTTGCGCATTTCGATCGAGAGGTCATCCCTGAGCGCCGCATGCATGCCAAAGGCGCGGGCGCTTTCGGGACGTTTAAGGTCTCAAGCGATATCACGCGCTACAGCAAGGCAGCTCTTTTCTCCGAGATTGGCAAGGGAACGCCGATTTTCATCAGGTTCTCAACGGTCGCCGGCGAACGCGGGGCGGCCGACGCCGAACGAGATATTAGAGGCTTCGCTATCAAGTTCTACACCGAGCAGGGGAATTGGGACCTCGTCGGGAACAATACCCCCGTCTTCTTCTTCCGAGATCCGCTACGCTTCCCGGACCTCAATCACGCGGTAAAGCGCGACCCCCGGACGGGGATGCGAAGCCCTGAGAACAACTGGGACTTCTGGACTTTGTTGCCCGAGGCGCTGCATCAGGTGACAATCATCATGTCGGATCGCGGCATTCCCAGGACGTTCCGGAATATGCATGGCTTCGGTAGTCATACGTTCAGCATGGTCAACGCGGCCAACGAACGACATTGGGTGAAGTTTACGCTGAAATCCCAACAGGGTATTGCAAACCTGTCCGATGAGGAGGCGGCTGAATTGATCGGACGTGACCGGGAAAGCCATCAACGGGACCTCTTCGAGAGCATCGAAAACGGCGAGTATCCCCGATGGAAGCTCTATATCCAAGTTATGTCTGAAGAGCAGGCAAGAACTCATCGGCACAATCCGTTTGATCTTACGAAGGTGTGGAGACACTCGGAGTATCCGCTCATCGAAGTTGGGATTCTCGAACTCAATCGCAACCCGGAAAATTTCTTCGCGGAGGTAGAGCAAGCGTCGTTCACGCCTGCCAATATCGTGCCGGGTCTTGGCTTCTCGCCCGACCGAATGTTGCAGGCGCGCCTGTTCTCATACGGCGATGCGGCAAGGTACCGTCTTGGCGTCAATCACCACCAGATTCCGGTCAATGCACCACGGTGTCCCTACCATTCTTATCATCGCGATGGCTCCATGCGGATCGACGGGAATTACGGTGCTCAGACGAGCTACGTGCCGAACTCACGAGGGATTTGGGATGAACAGCCGGATTACCGGGAACCCCCGCTTGAGCTATTCGGATCGGCCGACCGATATGATCATCGTGTCGATGAAGACCACTACGAGCAGCCAGGGGCTCTCTTTCGCTTGATGAATGAAGAGCAGAAGGAGGCACTTATCGCCAATACGGCCCGCGCGATGTCCGGTGTCTCGATGGCAGTGAAAGCTCGGCATGTCGAGAACTGCCGCAAAGCCGACGTTGACTACGGCGTTCGGCTTGCCGCCGCGCTCGATCTCGATACCCAGTAGAGAATAAGATGTGGCGCGCAGCGATCTGTTCGGATTTACGGCAGGTATCAGGGCATCTTCCTGCGCTCCGCGAAAACGGCACAGGAGATTCCTGTGCCGTTTTCCCCCGCAACTCAAGCGGTCAGACGAACGAGGCTTCCGGTACGACGTCACGCTGGTCCGGCTAGAGTCGGCGATACATACCGACGTTTACCCTGACTCCGCGTCGGCAAAATGCCGTCTGCCCCCGGGAGTCTCTTAGCCGACCCGGGGCCCCGTTGGCCCGCCGCTAGATATCGGCCGAATTCATAGCTGCGCACACGAGGTAGCTGTCGGAACGGTTGATGAAGCCCTGAAGTTCGTCTCCAATCAACACATCGATCCAACGCTGCTCGAATTGAGGTGCGAGGACGATCATCCTCTGCAGAACCGAAATGGCGAAGAGCTCCGATCCGCCCAAACATCAACCCGGCATAGAGCCGGTAAAGCGGGGATGAGACGGAGAGTTAGGATCAAGGTCGATGGATTTCCGGAGTGGATATCCGCAGAGGAGTCGACAGAGTCTCTTCTAAAAAGCGGCCTCGGATTCACTCCTTTACCGGACGACAGCGCCGCTGGAGGTCTAAAGATCTGGCGCAGTCCTGTTGAAGGTGCCTAGCTGTCAGGCCCGTCGGCCTATTCCACAAGCTGAGGAATGATTGATGTGCCAGCTGGCCGGCTAATACTTTGCGTGCCCGGAACGTATTTCGATGAGATCGAAAACGGAGTTCAATCCATGAGATCACTTGAAGGAAAAATTGCAGTGATTACCGGTGGCAATAGCGGCATCGGAAAAGCGACTGCCAGGCGTTTCGCTGAGGAAGGCGCACAGGTCTTGATTACCGGCCGTCGCCAAGACGTC
The DNA here is from genome assembly GCF_014195325.1 of Rhizobium sp. BK650. Taxonomy (GTDB): domain Bacteria; phylum Pseudomonadota; class Alphaproteobacteria; order Rhizobiales; family Rhizobiaceae; genus Rhizobium. Next base: position 214,586 of record NZ_JACIBK010000010.1, read on the forward strand.
GTCGAAGCTGCCGCGGCAGAAATCGGCCATCAAGCATTAGGCGTCTGTGGCGACGTCTCGCAGATCGATTTCCATCAACGCTTGGCCGAAACGGTGCGGCGCAAGTTCGGTGCAATTGATATCTATGTCGCGAACGCGGGTGTGATTAGTCTTGAGGGCTCGAGTAGGGTCACTGAGAGCGAATTCGACCGGCACTTCGACATCAATGCTCGCGGCGTCTTTTTTGGCGTTCAGGCAGTTGCACCACTGATCCGCGACGGCGGCAATATCATCGTTACAAGCTCTTTGGCCGCCACAAAGGTGCTTCCGCAGCACACAGTGTACGCCGGCTCAAAGGCGGCCCTAGCAGCTTTCGCGCGGAACTGGGCGATTGAGTTCCGGAACCGTGGTATCCGGGTCAATATCCTGAGCCCCGGGCCAGTCGAAACGGAAATACTCGGCAAGCTCGGCGTGAGTGACGCCGACCGACCGGGCTTCGAGGCGCACATGGCGGATTTGATCCCCGCGGGTCGGATGGGCCGACCTGAAGAACTCGCTGAGGCGGCATTGTTCCTCGCGTCGAAGGGAACCTTCGTCAACGGAATCGAACTAATCGTAGATGGCGGTATGCATTTGACCTGAGGAAACGTCCCACCGACCTGTCAGTTTAGGCGGGTCGGTGGAAACGCTTCAGCTGAGCCCCTCGATGGCCAGCGCCACCTTTACCGCAGGACGCGTCCGCATCCGTTCGCGTAGTCCGACAAGAGGCTTGGGAACTTCAAGGCCGAAACGCTCGGCCCAAAGCAACATGACAAAGAGGTAGCAGTCAGCGACTGTTGGGTGTTCCCCAAACAGATAGTCGCCCGCGAGACTATTCGACAGAAATTCGAGCCGCGTCTCGATCGCGGCGCGCGCTTCCGCCATCTCTTGATCGCTACCAGAATGCCAGAGCGGGCGCAGGCTACGATGCAATTCAGTGGAGATATAGGCGAGCGCTTCGAGGAGGCGCGTGCGGCCCAATTCTCCTCGAATGCCGAGCTTGGGGTAGTGAGATGCGATCCAATCGAGGATTGCAACGTTCTCGGTGATGATTTCACCGTTGTCCAATTGGAGCGCTGGAACGTATCCCTTCGATGTTAGTTTGATGTAGTTCTGTCCTGACGCGGTGACCTTCAATTTGAGATCGACCCGCTCGCGCTCGAAGTCAATGCCGGCTTCTTCCAAGGCGATATGGTCGGCGAGACTGCAAGCAAAGGGGCAATAATAGAGCTTCATCGGGTATTTCTCAGCTTTCACAGGTTGGTTTAGCGACCTCCGCGAACGGCGGGCGCAGAATGGCGTGGTGTAGCGTCGCGTGATGTGATCGCCAATCAAACGAGTGGTTGTCTTGAAGTGAAGGCGAAGCTGTGGGGTAGGAGGCACGCGCCGGGCCTCCTGCTAAAGCCGCCAGCAGCGCTCGCAACAACGGAACTCGAGATCCACAATGCCAGATCGAACAGATGCCCGGCGTAACAAGGGTCTTCATCGTCGATGGAGACGAAGAAACGAGGCCTTCGCTGCTCAAGCTTTTCCGTTTTGCCACATCGAAGCGCGAAGCTACGCGACCGCCGCGGACCCGTTCGATTCAGTCGACCTTCGGGCACCGGGCTGCTTGCTTTTTGACACGCATATCGACGGCTTCGACGTCCAGCAACGATCGGCGGCGCAAGACTCCGCTACCAGTTGTCTTTATGACCAGAGATGCCACCATTCCGATGGCTGTTGACGCCATGAAGCGCGGCGCGTGCGACTTTCTCCTGAAGTCCCTGGACGATTTCGCCGTTCTAGCGGCCGTCCGTAGTGTATAAATCGAGATCTGGCTTCGAGTTCTGGCCGCCGAAAGCGACCTTGATCGAGATGCTGACGCCCCGTGAAGCCGAAGTCGTGAGGTGTGTAACGGAGGGTGATCAGAACGAGCAGATCGCACCTCTCACCGTCTCGATATTAGCGAAATGATGGTGAAGATCCGTCGAAGCCGAATGATGAAGAAGACGAAGGCGAACTCTCTGTTACAGTTCATAAAGAAGCTCGAGCTCGTCTACGGCAAGTCCACCTACCGCTAAATGATTTTTCCCTTTTTGCTGAGAACGCAAACCCGCTCTGGCTAGCGCCGGGACGTGAAGCCTGGCGACTGCAGATAGATCCGCGCCGCATCACCGTCCTGCAATTCGGTATTCTTCTCGATCGCAATGAGGGGCTTCGTCGGATACGACGCCTGCAAACTGAAGAAAACCTGCACTTCATGCCGAACAGCTCCCGTTTGGCAGATAGATTACAAGCTCTGTAAGTTTCCCTCCAACAGCACATCTGCGCTCGATGCCCAAACCTTCGTTTGGGAGGTTATAAGCATGTCACGATGATAGTTTCTTCGGCAGTCAACCGAAGGAGCTTGAAATGCCAATTCTCAAATATTGTATACTCGCGATGGTGTGGTTCAACGTGATGTTGGCCGGATGGCTCTCGATTCACATGCTCTATGACCCAGAAGGGTGGTACTACTTCGTGCCCGGGGTCACCGATACAGGCCTTTACAATCAACATTTCATCCGGGATATCGGCATTATCCAAGGATTTATCGCGCTGGCATTTGCTATCGGTACGTTTAAACCGGAGCGCCGTATCGAACTCTGGGGAGCCGCAACGCTCTGGCTGATCGCTCACGCCTGCTTCCACCTCTGGGAAGTAGCTGTCGGTATCTGCTCCGCGTCTGTTCTCCTGCGCGATTTTCCCGCTGTAAGCCTCCCGTCGCTTTTTGGCATCGCTGGCACTTTTTGGGCGTACGCGCAGTCTCGAGTGAGTGCCAAGCGCTTCGCAACCGCTCATCTCTGACCCACAGCGCCAACATTCGTGCCAGAGCCTCATGCTCCGGCACTCTGCTCAGACGTACAATGTTCTCGACAGCCAGTCGTGATACGTCAGTTTCCCCAGAGCGGTAGGCATTGTCGGGATCAGACCCTCAGGGCGGACCGAGATTCCAAAGTAGCGAGCTTCCGGATCCGAAGTTATTGGCCGCGCGTCTTCGGTGATTGTCATTAGTTCGTTTGCAAGATCGACCAGGTTAGTCGGTTCGGGACCACCTATTTCCACGATTGAGTTTTTAGGCTCCTCGGCACTCAGCTTGGCTATCCAGGCTGCTGCCTCATCGCCGGCGACCGGCTGGAGCCGAAGTGATGGGAGTTGGATCACACCGTCCTCCGTGGAAGTGTTCACTATTTCGCTCAGAAATTCAAAGAATTGTGTGGAGCGGACGATCGTGTGCGGCAATCCAGAAGCTCGGACGAGGTTCTCCTGGACGAGTTTCGCGCGAAAATAGTCGTTCTCTACGAGACTTTCCGCTCCGACTACAGAGAGGACGAGATAGTGCCCGACGTTGTGCTTCTTCGCCGACGTCAGTAGATTAGTTCCCGCTTGTTTAAAGAGCCCGAGAACGTCTCCGCTCCCGAACGAGCCGAAGTTCGTAACGTCTATTATTGCGTCCGCACCATCGAAGGCCTCGTCCAAGCCTTGACCAGTCAATGCATTGACGCCGATCTTCTTGGATGCCTCTACGACAGCCCGCCCATCGCGCTCAAGGTATCTTACTGCCTTCGAGCCCATGGTGCCGCTAGCACCTACAACAACCACCTTCATGCGAGACTCCTACATATTAAAGGGCTCTGAACCCTAGAAGCTTGCTTCGTGCCTCGCGACTAAACGAAGTTTTAGCTTGACCTAACCTCTGCATCCTGCGCCACGGCTGCGACAATGAGGTGGGGAGTTGGCGTGGAGGCGAGGGGAGGGACCTAAACCAACGTTTATGGCCCCGTCGTTGCTGAACTGTGCTAGAGAAACCACGAGCGCCCACTTGATGACGGGGTCCGTCATGTGACGCGAGCTTAGATTGAAAGGCGGAATTAAGGTGCAAAACGCAAACGTAAGGCTAGACACGTCTGCTGAACCCATTGTGTATGTGGTTGACGACGACGTCGAGATGCGGGAAGCATTGCTCGACCTCTTTCTGGTCACAAAGAAGCGTGCCTTTGCGTTCTCCTGCGGTTCAGAGTTTTTCCAGCGGGCCGATACAACGGTGCCGGGATGCGTTGTCGTTGATGTGAGGATGCCCGATGGTAACGGGCTCGACTTGCAGGATCGCCTCATTTCGATAGGGAGCAAACTCCCAGTGATATTCCTAACGGCGTTCGCCGACATACCCACGAGCGTTCGCGCAATGAAGGCGGGGGCCACCGACTTCATAACCAAACCTTTTTCAAATAAGGACCTTCTACAGGCCGTCGATCACGCAATCGAAGTGGATTGCAAGCGTCGCAATGCGGCGGCTGAGGTCGATCGAGTGAAGTCGCTTGCCGACACACTAACGCCACGGGAAACTGAAGTAATGCTTGCCGTCGTGAGTGGCCTGATGAACAAGCAAGTCGCCTACCAGCTTGGAATCAGCGAGATGACCGTCAAGCTCCATCGTATGAGTGTTATGCGTAAGATGGAAAGCCGCTCTCTTCCCGATCTTGTCCGCAAAGCTGAGATGCTACAGCGGGACTGATTCACTGCACTTAGGCTTCGCCGCTTGCTCGGTGAGATGCGTTCGTTTCGCGGCAGGTCTGCCGGCGTAGTTGGCAGGCTACGGTCATCCCCCAACATACGTTTAGCTAGGCTCCTTGGGATATTCCCATAGACTTCCCGCAGGTCAAGCCGTGATCGGTCGGTCGTATTGGAGATCTTCCATCGAGAGGATCGCTAGTCTTCGTCGACTGCGACCTGACCGCACGAATCTGCGGTGCCGGCATCATCTGGCGTTGCGGATAGATCACCGTAGTAGGAGCAAACAATGAAAATCGTCGTGATTGGCGGAACCGGCTTGATCGGTTCCAAACTGGTGAAGCGCCTTGAGGCCAAGGGGCATGAAGCGATCGCAGCATCTCCAGCGTCTGGTGTGAACACTGTGACCGGCGAAGGACTGGCAGACGTGCTCGCAGGCGCGGAGGTTGTCGTTGACGTAGCGAATTCTCCGTCGTTTGAGGACAAGGCTGTCATGGAGTTTTTTCAGACCTCCGGCCGTAACCTGCTTTCCGCCGAGACTGTTGCTGGTGTTAAGCACCACGTGGCGCTTTCGGTCGTCGGCACCGAGCGATTGCAAGAAAGCGGCTATTTTCGGGCCAAGCTGGCTCAAGAGAATCTTATCCGGGAGTCCAATATTCCCTATACGATCGTTCACTCTACCCAGTTTTTCGAGTTCATGTTCGGCATCGCTCAGTCCGGTGCCCAGGGTGATAAGGTCCACCTTTCGCCCGCGATGATGCAGCCAATTTTCTCCGATGACGTGGCCGACGCTCTTGCGGAGATAGTGGTAGGTTCACCTTCCAATGGGGTAAGGGAAATCGCGGGACCGGAACCAATCCGCATCTCGGACGCCGTGACGAAATACCTCCGTCAGATTGGTGACAAGCGCGAAATCGTCGTCGACAGCAAGACTCCGTATTTCGGCGTAGTGCTCAACGACAGAATGTTGATGCCAGGGCCTGGCGTCCACCTCGGGCGAACTGCTTATTCGGACTGGGTTAAGACGGCCACGCCGCCGCCGGCACGCTGAGTGGCATGATACCATTCAACTGGAAAGGCCGCAGAACGTGTCTGCGGCCTTTCTTCCTATAAGACATAATCAGAACCTGAAGACCGTCGAGACTGGGAGCAAAGCTGCCTGCACCCTTGAAGACGTCTGCTACGAAGTCGCCTGCGATCGCACGGTCGAAAAGGGGGCGTTTGTCGCCAAGCGCCCCCACACCAATCAAGCTTGAATGAACGCAAGAATGTCGGCGTTAATGACATCGGCGTGCGTTGTCGCCATGCCGTGAGGCAGGCCGGGGTAGATCTTTAGCGTTGGCCTTTGAAGAAGCTTCGCGGAAAGTTCTGCTGAATCAGCAACCGGGACCACTTGATCGTCATCACCGTGCAGCACGAGTGTAGGCACCTCGATCATCTTCAAATCTTCGGTAAAATCGGTCTCTGAGAAGGCCTTGATTCCCAGGTAGTGCGCATTCGCAGCCCCTTCCATCCCTTGACGCCACCAGTTCTTGATCGTGGCGTCGTTTGGCGTAACCCCCTCACGGTTGAAACCGTAGAACGGACCGCTTGCAACATCAAAATAGAACTGCGAACGGTTGGCCGCGAGTGCAGCGCGGAACCCATCAAAGACCTCGATCGGGAGACCGCCCGGATTCGCGGGCGTCTTCACCATGATCGGCGGAACAGCGCCGATCAGTACGAGTTTGGAGACGCGACCCTTGCCATGGCGAGCTGTGTAGCGGGCTGCTTCACCGCCGCCGGTCGAGTGACCAACGTGGATCGCGTTTCGAAGGTCGAGGTGCTCTACGACCGCGGCAACGTCGGCTGCATAGTGATCCATATCGTGCCCCCCGCTTACTTGCGACGATCTGCCGTGCCCCCGGCGATCATGTGCAATTACCCGATAGCCCTTTCCGAGGAAGAAGAGCATCTGGTTGTCCCAGTCGTCGCCACTAAGGGGCCAGCCGTGATGGAACACGATAGGCTGAGCATCCTTGGGGCCCCAATCCTTGAAGAAAATTCGCGTGCCATCGCTGACAGTAACCGAGTTGTGACTCTCGGAGGCGGCGGCTTGTTGCTTCCTTTTGCTCGTCGCCGACGCTGGCTGCGCTCCTGCGGCGGCCGCGGCCGCCGCAAGGGTGAGTGTTCCGGCTACGACGTCACGTCGAGTCGCGCTAAGAGAAGATTTTTCCATGGTTTTCTCCGAAGTAAAATCAATAATACTTGAATGACGGCTGGGCTTGTTAGCCATTCAAGAATTATACCGTACCGATATAGTAAAGAATTGAAACTTATACATACGTTATATACGGTGCCGCGTGAGGCCTCGTGCAATTGCGATTTAGCTGATACTGGCGATCACGCGCTCGTCAAACCGGCGTTTTGGCTAAGCGTGGCACCACCGATGGCGTTGCCCCCTCACGCAGAGTCTCCCGCCACTCGTACAGCAGGATTCCGGGTTGGTGATCTTGGACTATGAGGTCGCGCTCGACTGCGAGAAAGAACTCTGCGTGAATCAAGTCCGTGAAGCCAGCGAACAGCATACGCTGTCTGCGAGCGGGCACGCGTCGCTCCCGGACTTCGATGTCGACAATTCCGATTGTCGCATCCCAATGAGCGACGGACAACGGGTTCTTCTCGGCATCTAACACTCGATCCGAATACGCGAAGACTTGGGGCAGTTCGAAGAACTCATCGATCTCCGCGCGTCCGAACCCCTTGTGGTCAGGCTGCCAATCTTGCACGGTCAATGGACCCATGTGATGCTCTGAGAAGAGCTGGCCATGTTCGACGCGATCGCGGCACCTATATCCAAAACCGTTTTTGCATAACGCTATGTGGACGTCGGCGTGGTCAAATTCGAAAGGTCTGTCGCGAATGCGGCTGATGATCTTTTTAAGGTCGCGAAGATAATGCGTGTATAACGTAACGGCCATGTACGGACCCATAGTGCTCGCATCCACCAACCACTCAGCACCGTTGCAAAGGCGCTGAGGGTAGAGAGAAATTATCGGCTACGACGCTCCGCCGGATTTCGGGGCTTCCGAATTCAAGGGGCAACCAACCAGCTTTCGAATACCTTAGGTGCTAAACGGTTGACCTTGTAGCTATACCGAAGTTTGCGCATTGCACTTTGCTGACTTGGGACCACTGTCAGATTTTTCACAAACCTTTTGCTTCGGTGGCGACTTCACTGTCGAAGAGATAACCAGAGCCGCGCACCGTCCGTATCAGCCGTGGTTTGGCGGGATCAATTTCGACTTTCCGGCGGAGCCGCAATACCAAGGCATCAAGGCTGCGATCGGAAATCTCGCCCTCATGAAGCCTGCTTGCCGATAGCAAGCGCTCGCGCGTCAATATCGTCCGTGGGCTGGCCAAAAAAACCGTCAACAGATTGAATTCCGCGGTCGTCAGTTTGATTTCGCCTGCGATGGCGTGCCTGAGAAGTCGTTGCCGCACGAAAAGCTCGTAACCGCTGAATCGGTACGAGCGTCGCTCGCGCAGGAGGTTAAAGCCCGCTCTGTCTCTCATTGCCGCCTTTACCCTGGCAACGAGTTCACGGTTTCCAACAGGTTTGCAAATGTAATCGCTCGCGCCAGCTTCAAGTCCGCGAACTTTATCTTCCTCGATCGAGCCTTCCGCCCCGACGACCAGAATGGGGGCATGTGTAGCCGTTGTGAGATGGCGTATGACATTCACCATCTCATCAGTATCAATCTCGATCAGCAATGCGTCCACTACATCAGTCGAAAGGATACCTAACAGATGTTTGCGGTCGGCGACATGGGTGGCCCGAATGTCGTGCTGTCTCATGAGCTCGGTAAGTTCCAGTCTCGTCGCTTGGTCGCGGGCGAGTACGAGGACGTGCTTCATAACGAGCTCTGCTGATGCTGTCGTTCGGAGTTCGGCTTCGAGCGGTAAGTCTGCGAGGATTACGGATCTATGTCTGTGACGAGGTTCGTCTCATTTGTGTCTACGACAAACACCGCAAGGAGGCTGGCAGGCTCCGTGGCGCTGGCGTTGGCGCTCACCCCGTGGCGGTCGCCCGGCAGCTCGGAGAAGTTCTCGCCGGCCTTGTAGACTGTCTCGGGGCCGTCGTTAACCTTGCTCTTGATCGCGCCCGTTAGGACAGTCGCGTAGATGAACGCTGATTTGGGGTGGATATGAGCCGAAGACGAACCGCCCGGTCCGTATTCGACGAGCACGCCCTTCATGCTTTTTCCAGGTACATTCGGTAGAGCCCGATCGAATACGATCGATATTTTGGCGGTCCCACCATGGACATCCGAGGCGGTGGCGGTATGCGTTGACAACGTTGCGGCGGCCAGTATCAAAAGCGCTCGGGAAAACATATCCACTCCTTCAAAGGTCAATTTTGAGGACCATGGTCGAAGGTACCGAAACCCGATAGGCCCAATACGGTAGAAAGGCGTTGTACCGAATGACGGGTGCATTCCTCCCGCTGGTAAACCGCGAGCACAGAGTCTCGATTACCCAACAGATTTTCATCGGAATGCGCACCGCGATCCTGAGCGGCGTGCTCGAGAAGGGATCACGGATTTTTTCTTGGAAGGACCTTTCGGCGCAGTTGGGTGTGTCTCGGGGAACCGTCAAGCGGGCTTATGATTTGCTACAGGACCAAGGACTCATCGTCACCAAGGGGAGAGCTGGAACTCGTGTGTCCATGACGCTTCCAGCAGTACCCTTGGAGAGCTTGCCCCCGGTGCGGGCTTCACAAGGACTGTTTTACGATTTCGAGGAAGCTCCCCAGTATTTTCAGCTGGGAATTCCCGCTCAAGATCAATTCCCTGCAAAGGCCTGGCACGGTGCTTGGCGCAGAGCGATCGCGATTCAGAGTGCGCGACCGCAAGTATATCCCGATCCGCAAGGGCTCCTTTCTCTACGGCGTGAGATTGCGGGATATCTTGCCACTGCCCGTGGCTATCGTTGCCATCCCAATCAGGTATTCATTACATCGGGTTTCGCTGGCGCGCTCGGCATCGTGCTCGGTGCAATGGGATTTCGCGGGAGCAAGGCATTCGTCGAAGACCCTGGGTTCCCACGTACTCGGCACGCGCTCAATCAGGCTGGAGTGGAAACGATTTCTGCCCCTGTTGATCGCGAAGGCGTAAATATTCCCGGTTCGGAGCGTGAGGTACGGTTTGCCGTGCTGACGCCGAGCCAACAAGCGCCACTTGGAATGGCTCTATCGGTTGCCAGGCGCGCTAAGGTCCTCGATTGGGCCAATGCGGCCAACGCCTGGATCATAGAGGACGACTACGCGGGCGAATTGCAACTGACGGGCAGGGCGGCCCCGGCCCTCGCTTCGGATGACAAGTTTGGGCGCGTGCTTCACATTGGTAGCTTCAGCAAGACGCTCAACCCCGGCCTCCGACTTGGCTTCCTGGTCGTGCCTCCAACTCTCACTGAGGTGTTCTGTACATTTGTGTCTTGCCTTGCGCCCGCGGGCTCGATCGTTGCCCAACAAGCGGTGCAAGACTTCATGGCAGGAGGGCATTTTTATCGACATCTTCGACGTATGAAGACATTGTATGCGCGGCGCAAAACCTTGCTTGTCGAGAGTCTCCGCCGCGAACTCCACCCTGGAGTCCGATGCGAGTTCGGAGGTGCGCTGTCGGTTCGCTTGTTCTTCCCGGGAACAACCGACGATGTCGCGATTGCGGCCGAGGCACAGCGGCTCTCTCTTGGCGTCCTTCCGCTTTCCCCGTGGTATTTTTCGCACGGTCCGGCAAAGGGGCTTTTGCTCGGAATATCCAATGTCCGCGAGCGCTCAGTTACAACGAAGTGCGAACTGCTATCGCGGCTGATCTCAGCCCAAACCCATGGTTAGATTGATCCGGCCTTCCGGCAGGTCCAGTCTCGTAATGTTGTATCCAACTCGTGCTTGGACAACGCTGGGAGCCGCGGTGTCGATCGAAGCGTCCTCCGACACCGCGGCTTCTCCATGCGGGCTAAAGCAGATTGCTAGACGTTGAGCGCATGAATCCCGATCATCTCATCGAAGCCTTTGATGATGTGCATTCCGAGGCAATCTGTCTGGGCCGCGCATCCAGCTGAAGCAACAAAGTCCGCGGAAATCAAAATCGGCCTCTTGAGTTGTTTTGTCATGGTTTCCAGCCTTGACGCTAGGTTTACGGCAGGCCCAATCACCGTAAAGTCGAGCCTTCTCTGCGAGCCGATGTTGCCATACATTACCTCTCCCACATGCACACCGGTGCCGAACTTGATCGGAAACCTCTCTGAAGTACGGCGTGCCAATGCCTCGTATGCAGCGGTCAACGCTGCGATAAGTCTTTGACAGGCGTTTGGTTCGTTGAGGGGGAAAACGGCCAATAGCCCGTCACCCATAAATTTAAGAATTTCCCCGCCGTGCCTTTCTATCGGATCAGCCATCAGGTCAAAGTATTCATTCAGGATGTCGATAACCCGATCCCTATGCTGGCTGCCAGAAAGGCTAGTGAAATTCCGTAGATCGCAGACCATGATCGCGGCACTCACCGTGGCACCGCTGCCCCGTGTCGTCGCACCATCCAGGATCTGCTCACTGGCGTGTGGTCCAACATAGGTTTGAAGCAGTGTCCTTGCCAGCTGGTTTTTGAGCCGGATCTCGGTGACCAAGGAGAAGAGTGGCAGCGTGCTGCAAATCAAAGCGATGTCAGCCTCATCGAAACCTCTCGGCCTGTCTGTGGCAAACGTTACGAGATGGCGGCGACCCTGCGTGTGGTCGAGTGGCCACGCAATATAATCGGTCTGGCCCTGATCGCGAAGTTCCTCGTATACGGGATACTTGTGAGGGCCGTGCACCTGGATTTTCTGCCTGACCTCCTTTCCGGTGGCTAAGACGAATTGGAACGGGCTTAGTCGAAAGACGTCTGATGCCTCGACGTCATATGCAACGTTCTGCACGTCCGCCTGGCTGTACCCTCGATACCATATGAGGCGCGTGCCCAGCCATTGTGGATGATGGACCCTGAAATGCAGGGTCGCTCGACTAAGCGCAATGCCCGCCTTAGTCAGACGTTCGCAGAGCTGTACGAATATTCTCTCGGATGAGGCTTCATCGCGAAGGCCTTGCGAAAGCCATTCGATCACCTCTGCGCGGGGATCAGCTTTTTTCCCATTCATCTTCAGCTCCATGGGGCCTTGTGGGGCCTGAGGTCAACGGTAGCGAGACCACAATTCATGTATTGCCTCATGCGTTGTCTCAGGTGCTATTTCTTGAAGGACATCAAGCCCTTGAGGCAACGCGTAGCGGCCGTTGTTTCCTTCCAGCGACGCAAAGAATTCGATGCTAGTTATGCCCATCGCGGCAAAAATCGTGCGAAGGTAAGGACGCAAGAAGTCAGGCCCGCTGCCCACTTCAAGGGCCTGGGAAAGGCTGACGAATACAGGTCGATCGGAGAGTAGGCCGACCATCCTGTTGTCAACGTAACGGAACGTCCTATTGGGTCTCACGACGTGGTCAATCCATGCCTTTAGGGCGGACGGTACTGTTAGGTTATGCATAGGGGTAGCGAGCACGATGGCTTCGCTTTCGACGACTTCCTCGATGAGTTCGTCGGATAGCAGCCGTGATCCTATGGGTTCCTCAATCCGCGAATGCGTCCGCGATGAAATCGAAAACTCACGATCGATGTGCGGTATATTAGAGTCGTTCAGGCATCGAACGATTACCTCTATTTCGCTGGCTGATGCGACCAGCCTATCAATCATTTGGCGGGAGAGACCAGCACTCGCAGAGGCGTGTCCTCGGGGGCTACAGATCAAATGCAAGATCTTCATGACCTTTCATTTTCGGCGTTTTCTATTTCGGAAGGGCGATCGGATACAGCTTTCCCGCTGCCGAAGGAAAACCCATCGGGGTATGCCTGCGGCACATAGGTCGGGGTGACAGGTGGCTCAGACCCCTGGCCCTGAGGGAGCTCAGTTGAAGTCCCCTTCCACAGGGATTTCATAAGGTTGATGAGGCTTCTGAAGCCTCGCTCTCCAAACACGATTTGGTACTCCTGTTGCAATGAACAGGAAAATTACGCGCTTCCCACGATGATATGCACTATACGTCAGTTTGTGCGGCTAACCGTGATATGAGTGTTCTTCGCATTCGGATGCCGCCTGTCGATGCGGAGGCAGTCCCCGGTTGTGCTATACGTGGGCTTCAATGCCGGCTCTTTGTGGAGATGAAAGCAAGCAAGTCGGTTGAGTTGATAGGCTTTTCCAGAAAGCCTGCAGCGCCGCCGTTCACTACCGCCGCTTTGGTCCGAGTGTCGGCGAACGAGGTCATGATGCATACTGGAGGGCCTCCTTGCTTGACCAGCGACTCCAAAAGCTGAAGGCCGCTGGTGCCTGGCATTTTAAGGTCGGCGAGAACGCAATGCACTTTGCTCACATCACCGGACGCCAGGAATTCGTCGGCGGAACAGTAGGTCATGCTGCGAATACCGATCGCGTCGAAGAAGTCATGGAGTGACTCCAACAGAAAGCGATCATCATCAACTATGGCGACCATCGTGTGGGGCTTGGGACGCATTGAACCTCTGATTGTGTCGCTGGCCCTGCTGGGCCTGATTTCGATTGTTGCCTGGAGGTTTAAGACCTAGCTGATGAGTTCATATTGCCGAACAAGGTCGGCCAAAGATTTTGCGTGCATCTTTCGCATCACGCTACCACGATGAAGCTTGACCATGATCTCGCTGATCCCCAGCTCAAATGCGATCTGCTTGTTCATTAGGCCACTGACCACCAGCCCGAAGATCTGTGTCTCGCGCTGCGTAAGGGTGTTTGCGCGGGATTGGATTTCTATGCGGTGGTACCTTTCCTGCTGTTGGTCGCGATCCAAGCAAAAGGCAGCTTCGATGGCGTTAAGCAGATCTATGGTGCGGAGCGGCTTCTGAAGAAAGTCTACCGCGCCGGCCTTCATCGCGGTTACGCTTGTCGCGACATCGCCATGTGCGGTCATGAAGATTACGGGCAGATCGAACCCGTTAGCATGCAGTTTCGCCTGAAACTCGATACCATCGACCCCTGGAAGGCGGACATCGAGGAGAACACATCCCGAGTCGGCCTTTGAAGCCCTTTCAAAAAACGAAGCCGCGTCCTCGAACGCTTCTGCCTCTATATCGAGCGATTGGAAGAGATCTAGGAGCGATAGACGAAACTGTTCGTCGTCCTCGACAATATGGACGACCTGTCGCTGTACCAAAGGGGGCTCGACGGATTTGGCAGCGTCTGCCATGACAGGTCCTCCAACCGGAATTGATGGCATCGGATCAGGGTGCATTCTACCGCTCATTCCTCCTCGGACAAGTAAACTAATGTTTGCTATCTGTTTGCAATCAAACGAGGAATTGTTTCAATTGCAACTTCTCGCGAGGCGTCGACGATCGGCAACGTTACTCGAAAGACCGCGCCACGGGTCCCATCGTTTTCAGCCCAGATCGCACCACCGTGATCGCCAATGATCGATCGGCAAATTGCGAGCCCCATTCCCATCCCGTCGGCCTTTCGCGAAAAGAAGCCGTCGAAGATCTTCTCTAAGTCATTGGCTTGTATGCCTCCTCCGGTGTCCCTGACTATGAGAACTATCTTGTTTGCGGATTGGTCTGTCTCAACAGAGATTTCACGGATGCGGGGATTGTTGGCCACTATTGCTTGAATGCCGTTGATCAAAAGGTTGACCACGACCTGCTGGAGCTGGACGCGGTCTCCTTTGATCTGGGGAAGTCCGCCGGGGAGCCTGGCCGTAACCGCTATGTGATGCGTCTGGGTCTCCGATCGCACAAATAGGGCCGCCTCCCGTACGATGTCATTGATATCGACGACATCGCGAACAGGATCGGATTTTACCGCCATGTCCTTTATTCGTCGGATGACTTCATTCGCTCGATGGGCGTTCTCCATGATCCGCGCCATAATCGACTTAACCTTGGGAAGATTTGGTTCCTCTCGGGCGAGCCACCGAATTCCCGTGTCAACGTCAGTGACGATGACTGAAAGCGGCTGACGTACTTCGTGCGCAATCGACGTCACCAATTCACCGAGAGCGGAAATGCGAGCAGCATGGGCGAAATCGGCTTCGATCTTCCTGAGTTGCTGCTCAATACGACGCTGTTCTGTGACGTCGATCATCATGATCAATGTTTTGTCCAGCTTCTCCGGATATTGAGGGAACGTAACGTAAAATAGAACGTCGAGTAGCTCGCCATCGAACGTACGGATTTTCATTTCCTCGCTGTAGTTCCGTCCGCCTCCGAAGTGAGCAATGACTACACGAGAAGCGGCATCCGGTGTGCCGGCGAAGAGATATGATACGTCTTGCAGAAAGTCTTCTCTTCTGGTCCCTCGGAAGAGACGCATCGCGCTCTCGTTGATCTCCGTAACGACGACTGCCTCGCTGGCAAAACGCACTAAGTCGGGTTGCTCCGAAAGGTAAGCCTCGATGTTGTCTATGCCGGACGCCTTGAGATTTTCGATAACACCACTCATGACGCGAGCATCCACCTGCCAGACGGGAAGGGGTATGTTGTCGATCAGATTTCGGTAGCGCTGCTCAATTGCTGCGATTTCCCAATGGGTCTCGAGATCGCTCCACGATCCAGTCACGCTGACCGAAATGAGTGAGGGATGCTCGGGGCTCGCACGCCATACGCTAAGCGTATCGGCTCCGACGATCCGTCTAATAATTGGAATATCGCTCTCTGCCTTCAGCAGCATGGCGAGTGTCATATCCAACAGGGCATCCCTGTGGTTCTTCGGCCAGCAGCGGTATGCGCTTTTGCCAATGACTGCAGCTGGAGAGCCCTCATTTGCAAACAGTTTGGCGGCGGTGAGGTTTAAGTCTTTGATTTTGAGATAGTCAGCCAAGAAGCGGGGGTCCGAAGCGGATAGATGGTTTGCTCCGCCTTCGCCGCTACTGGCCATTTTCCGGAGTGCCGCGGTTGCGCTGGATATATCAATACTCCAGACTGCCACCCAGTCCCTCTGGATGCCGACCGAATCCCCTTCGACTATGCGCGGATCTGCTTGCCGACCAAGTTCGATAAAGAAATCCGCGTTGTTTGCTTCGGCTCGATGACGTCTCACTCGGATTTCGACAAGCAACGGTATCCCATCCGCCGTGCGTCGTTGGACGATACCCTGCCAAGAGCGTTTCGAGTCTACGTGGTCCGGCCTGAGTCCATCAATTGACTCCCCGAACAGTTCAGCCGCTGTCTTTCCGATTGCTTCCGAATTTACGACACCGTAAAGCAGATGGGACGCCTCGTTCCAATGAACGATGCGTCCTTCCGCGTCATAGATAACAATGCTTTCGCTCGACGCGTCGGCGATCTCTACGACCAAGCTGTCCATGGCGCGCTTCGCTGAATCGATCTTTTTGTTAGCTCTTTCGGCCATCCGACTTCTTCAAGAGCCCAGTCAAGGCCTTAGACTCCGAGTGAACCATGGTGTTGGTGCTGTCTTTGCTCGAAGGCGAATTGAAAGGGCGTAAAATCTTCGAGAAATCGTGGACGCAATACGATTGTCCGAGTTCACCCATCGAGCGCCAAACAGACAGCGCGAGGCCGGCGAGCCTCCGCGGCAGTGTTCTTTTCCGACTGAAGCTGGACTTTGACATGCCTACCTCGGCTGGCAGACTAAGTGCCCATGGCACACCATCTTGTTATTGTCAGGCGGCAGCGCTTGGAATTTTTGCATGTAGCAGGCCGCGAGTTACCGACGTCACTCGACGCCCCTGGAAGCGTGCGACCGCCAAATGGTCGTCGTCCGGCCTCAGGCTATCGCGGGCGGAGACGTGTGTTGCGCCGTAGGGCGTGCCAGCCTTGAACATCGCCGGGTCCGCGTAGCCAAGTGGAACGATGATAAGCCCCAGATGTGCCATCGGGGTGTAAATGGATAGGAGTGTGGACTCGTTTCCGCCGTGCAGAGACGAGGTCGAGCCGAAAACCGAGCCAACCTTGCCATTGAGTTTTCCTTGGAACCAGAGGCCGCCGAGACCATCGATATAGGCCTTGAGTTCGGAGGAGATGGATCCAAAGCGCGTAGGCGTCCCGAACACAATCGCATCCGCCCACTCGGCGTCCGCCTCGCTCGGAGCTTCGTATTTCTGGTTCATAGCCTGCGCGTTCTCGCGCCAGCCCGGCACCTGGGACATAATTTCATCGCCGACAAATTCGCGCGTGCGACGAAGACGTACCTCCGCGCCCTCCTCGATTGCTCCCTGAGCGATCGCATTTGCGAGAATTTCGGTCGAGCTGTTCCGCGAATAGAATGCGATCAGCACCTTTGGTTTTGACATATCTGCCTCCGGGTTTCGCTGTTAGCTCATGCCACAGCCGTGCCTGGAAAATGGAGAACCTCAACGGGAGCAAGAAGCCGTCAAAAGCCGGAATGTGCGTCCAAAAATTTGGACGATCCTCCACAATGACGCTTTCCGCGGGAATCTACGCGTCGAATCTCGGTCCCCGGTAGGGCCTGCCAGGCAATCCCACACCGACAGTGCGGCTTGCGTCCATGATTTTGGACGCTCCGTTTCTGTCGCGCGGACTTCAGGTGGCGAAAACCTGGACATACGGTTGCAGTCGATCGAGCCAGCCGAGGCCGAGAACGAAGGAAAAATAGCAAAGGTGGAACATGAACCAGATGGTCATCAGAGGCGTCAACAGCCAGACTTTCGTTGCAGCCAATATCAGGCGGACTGAGGACTTCTATAGCAGGGTTCTCGGCTTGTCGGTCGTAAAGAGGACGGTTCATCACCATGACGCCCGCCTTCCGATCGTCACCTTTGGTTTCCAGTCGTTCGGAAGTGAGCCACAGCGTGGCGAAACCATCACGTATATCGAGTGGAATCCCATTTTTTATATGATGCCGGATGGAGGTTTCGTCGAAGAGAATGCCACCCGTGACGGCGTCGCGAATCCTCGGGTCGGGGATCCCAAGGGACGTTGGGGTGCCGGTACGAACCATCATCTTGCTCTGCACGTGCCGAACAGGGACGGTCTCCTAAAGTGGAAGCGCCGCCTTTCCGGTCACGGCGTTCATGTGACCGGACCCTACAATAGGCACTACTTCCATGCGATCTACCTGCGCGATCCCGACGGCGCAATTATCGAAATCGCGACGACGGAGCCCGGCTTCGGCCACGACGAGGCCGTCCTCGGCTCAGGGTTTCGCCCGCAACCTAAGGAAAACCTGATCGGTGGTCGCGACGAATTACAGGTCGCCCTTGAAACCTGGCCCCGGCCGGTGCCCCAAATCACATCCGATTTCGCCCTTCGAGGCTTTCATCACATCACATCTATTTCGAGCAATGCGGAGAGAACCGAGAACTTCTTCGTGGAGAAGGTGGGACTTAGACTCATCAAGAAGACCGACTATCTCGACGAGAAAGGCGGAACCCACTTCTATTACGCCTGCGACGAGGACCTATCGCCCGGTTCTGTGCTGACCTTCTTCGGTCTGCCCGGATATAGGAGTGGCCGGCTTGGTACCGGACTTTCGCATCACTTTGCGTTGGAAGTAGAAAACGATGCCGCTCTCGCCGACGAACATGCGCGGTTTAAGAAAGTCGGTATCGACGTGTCGACGATCCAGGACACGGTATACGCACGCCAGTTCCTTTTCCGTGATCCGGATGGCCATATTTGCGCACTGTCCACCCCGAACCGCTTTACGATAGACGAAGACGCCGCCCTCTTAGGTCAGAAGCTATGTCTTCCGGAGCATCTGGAAAGCGAACGCCGCAAGATCGAACGTCATATCACGTACCGTCCCGCACCTGTGCCGGTACTGCCGTAAACGACGACGAGCCCCCTGGATGGCAGGAGTGAAACATGCAGCAGCTTGATTTTCTACCGCAAGAGAAAGTCGTCTGGGGCCGCCAAGTCCTTTCCGACGCCCTGACGAAACTTGGTCGCTACGGCATCGATAGGCCAATATTGTTCACGGTGGGGCCGCTGGCTGAGCTCGCCAACGAGGTGGTCGCCGCCTCGGGCTCCGACGTCGTTGGCGAGTTCGTAGATTTCCCGCCGCATGTTCCCGAAACTACCGTGAACGACGCTCTGCGGGCTTGCGAAGGCACTGGGGCCAAATCGATCATAGCCCTTGGAGGAGGCTCGGTACTCGACGCCGCAAAAGCCGTATCGCACTTCCATCAACTGCGGCACGGAAGTCATCTCCCGATCGTCGCCCTCCCCACCACATTGTCGGGCTCGGAATTTTCGCATTATTTCGGCGTGACCGAAATGGTAGGGGCGGTCAAGTTCAAGCGAAGCTATGCAGTCAGGGAGACCGCTCCGCGGGTCGTGATCATCGACCCCGAACTAATCCGTGGAACACCCCGCAGGTTGCTGCTCTCTTCGGCGATCAAGGGGATCGACCATGCCGTTGAAGGGATGCGGCTGGTCGAGCCAGACCACCCGCACGCGATTCTTGCGGCCAGCGGTGTGTCTCGTTTTTTGACAGTCCTCAATCGATGGCCGTCGGGCGTCGAAACAAAACTAGCGTTCGACGCCGGATCGATCACGCCCGACGACCTCCTTCAACTCCAGTTGGCTGCCTGGCAATGCTATTTCTTTCCAGCATCCGTGATTTATGGCTTGAGCCACCGTATAGGTCACATTCTCGGGGGAACGTTCGGCGTTCCGCACAGCCTGACGTCCTGCATCACGCTCGCGCCGGTCATCGCAGCGTGCGCGTCCTTCTACGGGGAAAAGCTGAGGATTTTTAACGGCCAAGCCTCCGGACGCGAAGCCGCCTCCGTTCTCTCAAGTGACATCGCTGGCGTTGTGACTTCACTCGGCTTGCCCTCGAAACTGAGGGATATTGGCTTCGACCGAAGCCTTCTCTCACACGTTGCCGAATTGCTGCTCGAAAACTATCCCCGGGAGGTTGACGATCTCGGTGTAGACGCTCGCGCCAAACTTGCCGACTTACTTGAGAGCCTCTGGTAGACGGATGGAAGCAGATATGCCCCACTCCTTGGCCGAACTGCTGGCAGATTACGCTGCAGGGCGGCGGCTGCCGTCCGAAGCAATTGAGGCGGCGATTGCAACCGCCCAAGAATGCCGCGCCGGGATCCGCGCGTTTGCGGAAATCGATGGCCGGAGGGCGAGGCTATCTGCAGCCGTGTCGGACGGTCGCTATCGAGACCAGACGGCTCGAGCACTCGAAGGTGTTCCGATCGGCGTTAAGGACCTTTTCGATACAGCCGGATTGGCAACGCGATACGGCTCGCCGGCTTATTCCGAGAACGTACCCGCTGCTGACGCTGAGATGGTCCGTATTCTAACGGAAAATGGGGCCATCATTGTCGGCAAGACGACCACCCATGAGTTCGCCTGGGGCGTCACAACGGCGAGCGAGCATTTTGGCGATACGCTGAATCCGTGGGATCACAACAGGATCCCTGGCGGTTCGAGCGGAGGGATGGCCGCGGCAATCGCTTACGGAGCGGTCAGCGCCGGGCTCGGCACGGACACTGGCGGCTCGGTCCGCATTCCCGCAGCTCTTTGCGGAGTTGTCGGCTTCAAGCCGACCTACGGGGTGCTATCTACCGAGGGCGTCTTTCCTCTTGCACCGTCACTGGACCACGTGGGGGTATTGGGTAGGTCTGTCAATGATGTGCGGGTGATCGCAGCTGCCCTCGGCATCAAGAGTAACTCGTTCCAGACTTCGCCGTGGCGATTAGGGATCCTTGATAGAACCGATGACCGTCCGATCTCGCCGGACGTCCGGCGCTCATTCGAGCTGGCCGTGTCCATCCTTGGAAGCCACTACAAGGTAGTTGAAACAAACTACCTGCCATCGTTTAGGCGGGGCTTCGAGGCGTTTGCGGGGATTGTACTTGCGGAAGGCGGGATCGTCCATTTCAGCCGGCACGATAGACAATACATCCAGGCAATGTATGGCGCTGAGACCGCCCTTCGACTTGCGTTGGCGGAAGGGGCAACGATTGGCACTTATGCGGAGAGCCAACAAACTCGCCGAGAATTCGTCTACCAACTCGAGTCCGCAATGAGCAATCTCGACTTTCTGCTTCTTCCAACATGCCCTTGCGCCGCTCCGCCACTGGGGACGGATCGAATCACAATCGGATCGTGGAACGGCAGCATCCGAGAAGCGCTGATGATGTACACCGCTCCGTTCAATTTAGCCGGAATGCCGGCGATATCTCTGCCGATGTTTCCGGCCGCGGTGGACGGAATGCCAATCGGATTGCAAATCGTGGCCGGTAGAGGACGCGATGAGGCGCTTCTGGCCTTCGCATCCGAGGTCGAGGCTCGTCTGGGTGTTCGTCCGAATGGCGATGAACGGAAATAATGGTCAGGGGAGGATGGCTAAATGTCTGTACAAGCGATTTTGATGGATAAGGGGTGCCACGTCGTAACCGCGGCTGGCACCGATACTGTAAAAGACGCTTGCCGTCTGCTTCACACGAACCACATCGGCGCAGTGGTGATCGTTGACCGCGAGAATCGGATCGAGGGTATATTCACCGAGAGGGACGTAGTCGCGGCCATAGCTCAGCGCGGTATCTCGTGTATGGATCTGCAGCTCTCCGAAGTTATGTGGAAGAACGTCTTCTCCTGTAGCCGATCGACGAGCATCAACCGCTTGATGGACATCATGAATAAACAAAAAGCTCGCCATCTCGCTGTGGAGCACGACGGTCGTCTGGCCGGTATAGTCTCGATCGGTGACGCTGTCAGGCACCACATCCGGGCCATCGAATACGAGGCGGAACACATAAGATCATACATCGCTGGTTGAAGTCGGCAGATCGGATTCAAACCGAAATTTGATAGCCATGCCTGGAGGTTAGGGGCTAGAGTGTTGACTCGTTGGACCGGAAAGGCGAGGGGACGCACGCGATGCTTAGACTCTATGACAGCCGTTATTCAGGCAATTCATGGAAGATAAGGATCCTGCTAAACCAACTGAAGATGCCTTTCGAGCGACGCACCCTCGATCTAGAGTCGGGCGAGACCAAGACCGACACTTTTTACAAGTTGAGCCGCTTCAGTCGTGTCCCAGTTCTGGAACTCGAAGACGGACGGAGTGTAGTCGAGTCGGCTGCAATTCTTCTTTATCTAAGCGAAGGTACGCAGTACCTTTACGACGATCCGTATTTGCGGTCCCAAGTCATAGGCTGGATGTTTTTCGAGCAAGGAGACCTCCAACGCTTTCTCGCTATGGCGAGAGTCTACCATATTCGCGGCTTAGCCGACAAAATGTCCCAACAGATCGAGCGGCTCCACGCTGACGGTTATCTGGGGCTTGAAAAGCTGGAGCGCTGGCTTGCCAGCCATGAGTGGCTGGTGGGGGAACGATACACAGTGGCCGATTTGGCGGTTTTTGCGTACGTTTCGCTGGCCCATCAGGGAATGTATGAGATGGAGCGATTTGTTGGCATTTGCTCATGGCTCCGACGGGTTAAGGCCCAACCAGGGTGGATCGATATATTCGATCAGAGCCCCTACCAATTGGTTTAATATCGAGACAGCCTAACAGGGGATAGACTCCGACCAAGAATCCTCTGAGAGGCGACGGGCAAAGGGCCTTACTCGCATAGCTCGTCGCGAACATTGGTCCGCATGTCTCAATACACGATTGTCTTTACCGCCTTGATCAATTTGCTCGGTATCGCGGGCATTGTCGTGTGGCACCTCCAGGGTCGGTCCCGGCCAAACGAAAGACTCATAACTCAGATTGTCTTTTTCCTGGCAATGACCGCAACTCTTGTTTGCGCACGCATCATGCCTTTTCGGTTCGACGCGCCCCACCTGGATGGAACCGGCACGCTCGTCGTGATGGCGAAGATACTGTGGTGGACACACCTTTCTTGGGCCACGATCGGGTTCGTGAGGATCTACATCGTGCTGGACGGAAGGCCGCGGGAAGCGCGCCTTATACAGGACCTGCTAGTTGCCATCGTCTATCTCGGGGTGTTGCTTTCTGTCATGGCCTTCGTTTTCGGAGTGCCAATCGGAACCATTCTTGCCACTTCGGGCGTGTTCGCGATCATTCTCGGTCTCGCGCTGCAGAACACTCTTGGCGACGTTTTCTCGGGCATCGCCTTGACTCTCGGGAGACCCTATACGATCGGAGACTGGATATTGCTCCCTGATGGCACTGAAGGGCGGGTGGTCGCCAGCAATTGGCGTTCGACCTATCTCCTCACCGGTGCCAAGAATCAGGTTGTGATGCCGAACAGCGTTCTCGCAAAGCAGGGATTGACGAATGTCAGTAAGCCCGACGAAGCGCATCAGCTGGTTCTAGGGGTTCGCATCGTCCCGACACGCGCACCTGCCTTTGTGCTCAGAGTGATGTTGGACGCCCTAAGCAGCTGCAACAGCATTATCCAGGAGCCACCACCGAGTGTGTCCCTCATCGGAATCGACGCAGCCGCAATCGAGATTCAGCTCTTCTTCAGCGTTACCTCCTTAGCTCACCGAAGTAGTGCCAAGAATGAGATCATCGATTTGGTATATAGGCATTGCATTGCCAACGGGCTTGCCCTGGCAAGCCCGCCGGGAACCCAGATCATTTCAGACGGGCAGATCACCGTTCCAAAGACTTCAACGCTGACGTTGTTGAAGTCGATCGCGCTTTTCTCGGATCTGACAGAGGAGGAGCAACACGCAATCGCCGCCGGCGCGATCGAAAAGAGGGCGTCCTCGGGGGAGGAGCTGTTGGCGAAGGGGTCGGTCTCCGACAGGCTGCTGATCATTCGAGAGGGAGTCGCGTTGCGGCGCGATCAAGACGAGATCGTAGCGAGGCTAGCGCCGGGCGATGTCCTCGGCGCTTGGGGGGTATTTGCAGGCCAGCCCGAAAGCAGCCAATCTCTTACACTGACACCGGTCACCTTCTATCAGATCGAGAAGTCGGTATTCGATAGCCTCGTTGTGGATCGACCGCGCTTAATCGAGGACCTAGCGGGACGACTCCATCGACATGGATCACATAGCGACACCGGAGCGCCTCCTCCGAACCATTCGGACGGCACACGCGCAGACCTTGTACACGCGATAAGGAGCATGTTCGGAGCGCACTAACCTTCGCGCTTGGCGGCGAGAATGTCCGGCGCTTTAGAACCATCGTTCAAGTCGTTGGACCATGCGTACAAGCTCAGGAACTTCTAAAACTCAAAAGAGCTATTACTCTTCTCAACAGCTCAAAAAAAGAAAGGGGAGCTGTCATGCAGGTCAATCTGAAATGGGACAAATCCGATATCAACGGAGCAAGTATTGTCGACCAAATAATGATGGAAAGGCGGGCCAAACGCGGCTTTCTGAGCACGCCCGTCCCCCACGAAACCGTCAACGACATCCTCAATGCAGCTCGCTATGCTCCCAGTTCCAGCAATACCCAGCCGTGGCGGTGTTACGTACTAACTGGTAGCGCGAGAGATCGCATCACATCAAAAGCAGTCGAGATCTTTCGGGCAGGTCCGGAAAAGTTGGCACCGGAATATCCGTTCTTCCCGCAGCCGTTGCATGACCCATTCATCGGTCGCTTCAATCAATTCCGTGGCCAACTAGGCGATGCGGTTGGCGTTCCTCGGAGTGATAAGTACGGCAGACTCAAGGACGTCGAGCGCCAGTTCAGATTCTTCGGAGCCCCTGTGGGTATGATTTTCACGATGGATAGGAAGCTCGAATGGGCGAGCTTCATCTGCTACGGGTGTTTTTTGCAGAATCTGATGCTTGCGACCAAGGCAAGAGGATTGGACACATGTGCACAGCAGATTTGGTCGCTGCAGCACCAATTGCTCCGCAGTGAGCTCGGATTTCCCGAGTCTGACATGGTGATTGCGGGCATGTCGTTGGGCTGGGCCGACAACACGCTCCCTGAAAACAATATGGTCAATAACAAGCTAACGATCGAAGACTTCGTCGAATTCGTAAGCTGAACGCATCAGCCACTTGACGTCACACTACCAAGCCGCCGATTAATTGGTCGTCGCGATGTCTCGCGAGGACCTTTTCGTGCTTATATGCGCCAAAGTGATAGGTGCCAATGCTCGACCTCAAAGATGTGTACTTCTTTGTTCAAGTCGTAGACCGCGGCGGTTTTACTGCAGCCGGCGAAAGCCTTCGCGTACCAAAGTCAACCCTAAGTCATAGGGTCCGGGAACTTGAGGACTCCTTGGGCGTGCGGCTGATCAACCGCACATCCAGACAATTCGGCATGACGGACGTGGGGGCGGAGTTCTATCAATATGCCCTTCACATGCTCCAATCGGCAGACACCGCCGAGGAGTTCGTCCGGCAGAGGCTACACGAGCCCAGCGGTACTATTCGGATCACGACAGCGGTCGAGATAGCTCAATTCGCTCTTCGGGATCTCATCCCAACTTTTTTGAACAAACATCCCAAGGTGACGATTGTCGAAATCGCAACCGATCGGCTGGTCGACATGGTAGCAGAGGGGTTCGATTTAGCGCTCCGCGGCCATGTCGCATCCCTCCAGAATTCTACACTGGTTCAGAGAGGGATCGCTAGTGTGCCTTGGTATTTGTTCGCAAGTCCAGAATACCTGCGACAGGCGGGCGACCTGTCGAGGCCGGAAGACCTTTCGTCTCACTCCACGCTGGCCAACGACCGCCATGGAGCAGAGGTATGGCGGCTGAAAGGCCCGTTAGGTCAAGAGGTTGAAGTTCCCATAGAGCCAAGATTCCTAAGCAACAACATGATCGCTCTGAAGGAAGCGGCGTGCGCGAATCTTGGCGTCGCCGCGTTGCCTGGATACATATGTCGAGAGGAAATAGAGGCGGGGAGGTTATATCAAATATTGCCCGGGTGGATGGCCGCCGACGCTCGCATGAGCGCGCTCATGCCCTACAGGAACGGGCTTCTCCCGGCTGTGCGGTCGCTCGTCGATTTTCTCGCGGTCGAAGTCCCCAAGGTGACCGCATTCACTCCAAGATCATTGGACGGCTAAAGCAGAGCGCCGGATTCTGCTACCCAAACCTGAGTTTGCTACAAACAGAATGCCGACGCGGCTATTCTTGGCTGTCGACCAGCCAATCACGCGCGACGACATGAAATGCGCCATCTGGTGTAGAATTATGCGACTGCGGACGCAGATAAAACAGGCAATACACTGTCGTGGTCTTATTGCGGTTCGCTCTCGCGACTCTATGACGACAAGCATGCTTTCTGCGAGTTTCGACCTACCCAAGGACTCTCTTGTGAAGACACCACAGGCACTTGCTCACGTGAAGGTCATAACCGCCTCATGCGCTCCAGGTGGTGGTTACCGATTGCGCAGACACGCGCGGGGAAATGTCATCCTTGAAATCGTCAAAGCAATAGACGGTCGAATGGACAGCCCGAGCTTAAAAGGGCTCATACCTAGTGTTGATGAATCACTAACCCACACTGTAAGTCTGACAGTCGGACGGCTGATCGAAGAGGCTGAGGCGGCGTGGCAAGCGGTGATACCCAGACTAAGCGTCGAAGATCTGCTTGGGCGGGTCGATCCGAGATGGCAGGCGTTATACGGCGAAAGCCGAGAACAGGCGGATCTGGGTGTACGTTCTTCTAGGTGAAACCGCGGGATTGCTCGCGTTCTTTCGAACCGTTGAGACGGGTTCATTTACCGCAGCTGCACGTAGTATTGGAACGACGCCGTCATCCGCCTCAAAGGCTGTGTCGCGACTGGAGGCGGTTCTTGGCGCGAAGCTGTTCCGCCGCACCACAAGGACACTCACGCTAACACAAGAAGGGGAGGCGCTCTTCGAGCGTATACGCCCGATACTAGACCTTATCGAGCAGGCCCGTGATGTCGTTCTGTTAAATCAAAATACATCAGGTCACCTACGCGTAAGCCTGCCAGGTGAATTCGGCCGACAGCTTCTCGCACCCATTTTCGAGAAGTTCATGGCGGTGCATCCGGGTATATCACTGCAGTTGGATATGACTGACCGCCACGCCGAGGTCGTCCGAGATGGATATGATGCAGCATATCGCGTAGGCCATTCTGATCAGAATTCCCTTGTTTCCCGTACTCTTGCGCAGCTGGATATGGCCTTGGTGGCTTCGCCGAACTTCGAGGCGATACGAGGCAAGCCGGCGACTGTCGAAACGCTGCGCGAAATGCCCTTCGCGCGATACTCGATTGGTGGGCGGACCTATCCGGTTCAGTTTGCTGACGGAACGGAGTTCATCCCGAAGGGGCGACTAGATCTCGACACAGCCGCGGCAATCCATCAGGCGGCGAGATCGGGAATTGGGTTGGCATATGTCATCAAACTGATCGTGCAAGAAGACCTAGCTCGCGGCACGCTCTTTGAGGTGATCCCGTCGGCAGGCCTCAAGCGGATGCCGTTCCAAGTTCTGCATGCCTTTGGCAGGATGCCCACGCACCGTTTGCAGGTCTTTACCGAATTTGTAGCGGAGACCGTGAGAACGCTTCAAGAGCGCGACCTTAAATCCGATCCGGTTCAGTTTCAGGCATAACCAAGGTCGGCTTCCTTCAACAACGCGCAAGGTGTCCGCTTGAATCCGCCTCGCCCTTTCTCGAACGCAGTCACGCAACCAACTGTGTTGGAGATTACTGGTGTGCCTGGGGTGCCAGACCCCTGGGGACGCCCGTTTAGAATTGCTCTTCAACATGCTCGCCATTGACAATTTCCGCTTCTGAAACTGTGATAAAGGCTGCCCAGTGCCTCTGTAATCTGCTACCTAGAACTCTTAACCGTCACCACTACGTGACGATGTTCTTGCATAATTGAAGCGGCCGGGGCTATGCCAGGAAATTCTCTGCGATCGGCGATCAGTCGTGACAAATACTCGAATTCTCAACGAGTTGTTTTGGCCATCGCACTGACGCTCACGGTCGGCGTGGCAGTGTTGATATTTGCCGGAACAGCGCTGGCTTTTCTTCCTCTCATTGCAACAGTCTTGGTATCTTTCCGAGGGCAAACCTCTGGGATAATCAAATCTGGCATGGCAGCGGCGCTGTTGTGCTCTTTGTTGGTACTGTTAGCTTCTGGGGCCAACACGACGGTCTTAGACATCTTTTTCTTTCTAGCATCATCACTTTGTACGGTCGCCGCATTCGACTTCGTTTCCACCAACAGATCCGAAGGCAGCCATGCTGGGGTTGTCGTTGGCGACCGAGAGAAGGAATCGCTTGAGATCGTTGATTCCGACCGGAGCCTTGAGGCGCTGAGGGAAAGCGAACGCTCTCTAAGAGAGCTGGTCGAGACCCTACCCACGATGATTTATTGCGCTACGCCGGAAGGCAAGCCGATCTATCGCAGCAGAAAACTTCAGGAGTATCTCGGATTCCGTGTCGAAGACAAAGATGGAATTCGCGCGTCTCGGCTGGAGGCAACGCTCGATGCAATTATCCATCCTGACGACATCGATCTCGTAAGGCAACGCTACGCATATTCACTGCGCACTGGTGAGCCCTACCTCATGAAACATCGCCTAAGGAGATATGACGGAGAGTACCGGTGGGTGGAAACCCGGACAGCGCCGATGCGCAATGCGGAAGGTGTGATCATTCAATGGAATGGTGTTTGTGTTGATATCGATGACTGGGTTCGAGATCAGGAGCAACTCGGTGTCGCACAGCAAAACCTCGCGCGCGCGAGCCAGGCCGCCAGCCTTGCGGAGCTGACTGCTTCGATAGCCCATGAGGTCGGGCAGCCACTTGCGGCTATCGTCTCCAGTTCGGATGCGAGCCAACGTTGGCTTTCCGCGGATCCGCCGAATGTTGAGCGCGCACTCAAGGCTCTTGAGCGGGTAGTACGCAGCGCCGAAACAACGACGGATGTATTTAAGCGCGTGCGTGCACTTTTCAAACACACCAATGAAGCCAAACAGCCGAGTTCTGTCGAGGAGGTCATCAGTTCAGCGAAAGAGTTGGTTGTCGAGGAGGCTGTCCGTAGGAACGTGCAGCTGGAGGTGACCATAGAATCCGATCTCCCGACAGTCTTACTTGACCGCGTGCAGATCCAGCAGGTTCTTGTCAACCTGATAAGGAACGGCATGGAAGCCGGGCATATAGGCGCAGGGCGACCTAAGGTCTCGATTGCGGCCAATACGGACGGGAATACGATAAGGATTCGAGTCCGGGATAACGGCCCGGGGCTAGCGTCCGTCGATCAGGTGTTTGAACCATTCTTTACGACGAAGGCTGACGGGATGGGGATGGGCCTCGCCATTTGCAAATCCATTGTCGAAGCACATGGCGGGCGGCTTTGGGCGGAAAATGCTGACCCCACAGGAGCTACGTTTACCTTCATGATACCGCTAGACTCGGCCGCGTCGGAACCAAAACGAAAACTCGAAGGCCACGCCTCTGCTAGCGTTTAATCGCGGACTCGATCGCGGCCTTTAGCTCCTTTCCTCCGAATGGTTTAAAGAGGCAGGTTCCCGCAGATCTCGCCTCTGAGATGATAGCTTCCTGGGCATGCCCCGTCATAAACACAACAGGGATGGCAATCGACCGGCTCGTGAGCTCCGCGTTGAGCTCAACCCCATTCATTCCAGGCATCAAAATATCCAGAAGCAAGCAATCCGTCTGTAATTTAGGCAAAGAAGCTAGAAAGTCGTAGGCTGAAGCATACGAGGTTGGCGAGAAACCCAGAACCTCCAAAAGATCGGTCAATGATTCCCGCACCGATTGATCGTCATCGATGATCGTGATGATTGGTGGGGAGTGCATTTGGATATCGTCCCCAATCAGGAGCTTCGGACTGGCAGTGATCCCTTAGCTTCACCACTGGGTCGCATGCCATCCAAATTGCTGGCACGTTTGAGAGTAAAAGAAAAGGTCGCGCCCCCTTCCGAATTCGCTGCTGCCCAGATTTGCCCTCCGACGCTTTCTATGATTGCCTTGCTGACCGATAATCCTACGCCCATACCGTTCGGTTTGGTGGTATAAAACGCTTCGAACAGTCGCTCGCTGTCTTCGTCATCGATGCCACATCCGTTGTCACTAATGTCAATTCGCACGTGGTCCCTACCGTAAGACCTAGTGGAGATACCTACGGAACGCTGGCCGCCGGGGAGAAATCGCACGGCATCTACCGCATTGAGAAGAATGTTCAACACAACCTGCTGTACCTGGGCTCTGTCGCCGGAGGCTGAGGGCAGCCACTCTGCAAATGAGGATCGGAGTATGACTTCGTTCGCCTGAAGTTCGTTTCCGGCAAGGGTGAGAACCTCGCGGACGACGTCGTTCAAATCGAAAGCCTCAACAATCGGCGTGGTACTGCCGAATAGGCCGCGCAAGCGCCTGATCGTATCGGCAGCGCGATTTCCATCTCTGAGACTGCGGGCGGCTGTACGCCGTGCGCCATCGAGGTTTGGTGGTTCGGAGGCGAGCATCATCTGACACGCCTCGGCGTTCGCTACAACACCCAGCAAAGGCTGGCTGACTTCATGCGCGATCGATGCCGCCAGAACTCCCAAAGTGGCGGTGCGCGAGACGTGCGCGAGTTCCGCGCTGATGCGCGCGAGCACATCTTGCGTGCGCTGCATTTCACTGACGTCCTGCAGAGAGCCAAGACGCAGGCGGCCACCCTTCGCGTCGTATGCTGTTCGTGTCACAAGACGAACATCCCGGATGCTGCCGTCATGCAATTGCAGCTTGAACTGGCGATCAATGTCCGTCCCGTCTTGCCGAGCGCTTTCGACGAGCTGTTGGAATTCCGGTTGGTCCGCCGGGTGAATAAGGTCTCCGATGTGGCGTATCGTTAGCGGGCTATGATGTGGAAGGTGACAGATGCGGTATATTTCTTCTGAGCATTCAAGTCGGTCGAGTTCGTCACTCCAGTAAAAGCTGCCCGTGCGGCTCAGGCGTTGCGCTTCACGCAACCAAGCCTCGCTCCGCTGGAGTTCCGAGTAGAGTCTCGCGTTACCGAGCCATATCCCCGCCTGCGAGGCGAGAAAGTCCAGAACTGAGGTTCGGTTCTCTGAGAAGACGTCGGAAACCACGTTGTTTTCAACGTAGAGAAGGCCGATCAGAGTGGTAGCATTGAATACCGGTACGCATAGAATCGATCGCGGCTGGTTTACCTGGAAGTATTCGTCACCCGGATCGAACATCGCGACTGCTGTGTCGTGCAGAGCTACCGCTGACTTTGTCCGCGTGACGTAATGTAGCACCGACGATGGAAGCTCGGACCCGGCATGTCGCCTCCTATTTTGCTGGACTTCAATGTCGCCTTCCGCAGTAACGGCCGTTGCTTCTATGTAAAGTTCGTCACCCGATAGAAGCATCAAAACACCGCGCTCCGCTCCCGAATTCTGCACCACAAGCTTCATCAGCTTTTCGATCAGGCTGGCGAGTATGACTTCGCTCGATAATACGCGGGAAGCCTTGCCGACCGCATCAATATCGAGCGAAGCCACAGGCAAAGCCAGGGACGCTTGTGTTTGGGATAGCGACCCACGGCTCGTCAGGTCGATAAAACGGAAATCGAGCAGCCTCACTTTCGCGACCGCACCCCATCGAGCAAATGCCTCCCTTGCGCGCCTCAGGTAAGCTTCCGCCGCGATGTCCAACCCGCGGGTGACATAGAACCTGCCGGCGAGTTCGCTGGCGATCGCTTCCACTTGTAGAAATCCGTTCGCCCTGGCACCCCTAATTGCCTTCTCGTAGAGCGACTGCGCGTCGGCACTCTTGCCCTCCAATTGTGCTATCTCGGCTGCAAGCAGAGCTTCACGGCAGGCGAACGTAATTTCACATCCGCTCGCCCACGCCTCTAGCCGGGCGTGATGCCGATGGAGGTCTTCGAGATGCTGTTTACGGCGACCGGCTGGCATGACGTCACGTACTGCTAATGCTGATGCGTTGAGGCCCGCATAGAATTCGAACTCAGCTTCCTCTATCGAGGATCGCATTGCCCATTTGATCGGCTCTACGCGTAAGGCAGCTTCACGCGCCGCTGAGAAATCTTCCGTCAGATAGTATTCGGCCAGGCGGAACACCCAATGATAACTGATCATCATCGCGTTGCGAGGCAGCGGATTGCTATACTGGTTAGCCCAGCCATCGACATCGCCGTGTCCTTCTGTCAGCAGTCCACGTAGCTTTCTTATGAAGCGAACTTGGCTGAAGAAGTTCTCGTGCGGTAGTCCCAGCTCTACCATGCGGGCAAAGGATAGGGCATTTTCCGCCACCTTTTGCACTTCCGGGAGCGGTTTGCCCGACATTAGCTGATGCGTAATATGGTTTCTGGCGCTGTAGGCGGCAAACGCCAGATCCCCGGTTGAGGTGCTGATCCGAAATGCCTCTTCGGTAAGGAGATTGCTGTGGGCCAGTGGCTTGATCCAGGGCACGGCGAAACCAGCAAAAAGGGCATATACACGCGCCTTGTATCTCCCCGCCCGTCCTCGATCCACGAGCTTTCGCGAGAGCTCACCGAACTGATACGCCGTCGCGTAGTCACTGAATTGAGCGCCCAGGGCCATATTCAAGGCAGAGAAGGCAACGCTCGAGCTGTCGCACAAACCATGCCGCAAACTCAGGACGGTCATACGAAGCAGCAGGAATTCCATCAGCCGGCGATCCACTGCGTAGGCCGCAGGGAAGACTTCAGTCATCACGTCCATAGAAGACTTGATGTGGGGGTCCGCCATTGTTGGAGCGAAAAAAAGATCGTCGATCGGTCTCTCGATCAAAAGCCGGTGAAGCTCCTCGAATTCTCCGACAACATCTGCGTATCCCGGCTGAAGCGGCCATTCGATTCCGGCTTTTCCCAAGAACTCGACGCCGGTCTCCACCGCCTCAATGTTTCGTCCGGTCGTAAACAAAAGCAGCACGGTTAGGCATATCACTTCCGCACGCTCCGCGAAGGCGGTTGTTCCTTCAATAAGCTCGGCAAGCCGCTCCTCGGCGGACGAGAAGTTTCCATTGACTATATCGCATTCGGCAAGGCCCAATCGAAGTCCGAAGGATAGAGGATGGTTCTCTTCCTCTTCGCGGCTTAGAACGGACAGGCCTTTATCAAAATACGACTGAGCGGACGTGTAGGCGCTCGCAAGTCTCGCTCGTTCGCCGGCTGCCATGAAGACTCTCGCGACCGCCATGCGTTCGTCGCCAGAAACGAGCTCTAGTGCTTTATCAAAGTGGCCGGCGATCATATAAACCGTATCGTCGACCTCAGAGAGGGTGGCGAGAAGGAGGCGTCCGATCCTCAGATGTTCTTTGGCACGCACCGTGTCGTCCAGCGAGATGCATGCAGCCATCTGAATTTGGTCATGTACGAAGGTCACGAGATTTGATGACATTCGGACCATGCCGGCCTCGATTGCGGGCCGCAACGTCGGCTCCAGTTCGTCGATTTTCGTCCCGAGAACGAGTGCGGCTGTCTTCAAGTCGGTCGCGCTGCCCAGAAGCGACAAGATTCCCAAAGCGCCTTTTGTTCTACTCGGCAACCTCCCTAGCTGGAGTCCAAGGAGTTGGGCCACGTTCCGTGTGACGCT
Organism: Rhizobium sp. BK650; assembly: GCF_014195325.1. GTDB lineage: Bacteria > Pseudomonadota > Alphaproteobacteria > Rhizobiales > Rhizobiaceae > Rhizobium. Next base: position 247,627 of record NZ_JACIBK010000010.1, read on the forward strand.
TCGGCTCGCGACTTCTGCATCGTTCCACTCCCATTCCGATGTGTCGGCTTGGAAGGTAACTAATTTATCCGAGGCGAGCTGCCGAAGAAATTGAAGCGTAAAGAACGGGTTCCCGTCCGTCTTCTCATTAACAATTGCGGCCAGTGTTTCGACACGCTCTGGCGGGCACGAAAATACATTTGCCAAGAGCCGCTCAAGATCGGTGTTCGAAAGCGTATCAAGCCGAATGTCCGTGACACGATGAGAGTTCTGCCTGATATTGGCGAGGAGGGTGGCAAGTGAGTGGGTCGAATCGACCTCGTCATCCCGGTATGCGACGACCAGGAGTGTATGTTTGAGCTGATGCTCCGTCGCAAGCCCTTGGATCAGATCCAACGTCGCCGGATCGAGCCACTGAAGGTCGTCCACGAAGACAACGAGCGGATGGGCAGCGGTGGCAAATACACTTAGGAAGGCCTTAAAAAGGTATCTGAAACGGACGGCAGCTGTGGCAAGCTCCGCAGCCGCGATAGGTGGCTGATTGCCAACTATATGCGAAAGCTCCGGGACAAGATCCACCATGAGTCCGGCATTCTCTCCCAAAGCCTTGACGAAATTGGCCCGCCATTCTTGGACTTCTGCTTCGTCTTTCGCCAGCAATTGTCGAACGAGCCCCCGAAACGCCTGGATGATCGTGGAGTAGGGCGTCTCCCACCTGTTCTGATCGAATTTTCCTTCCGCGAAGAGAAAGCCCCGGCCTACCAGGGTTTGCTGTGTGCCAGCCACAAGGGACGACTTCCCGATGCCGGCGGCTCCGGTCACGATCACGACTTCGCTATCCGCTCCGGCCGCCACGCGCTCTGCCGAGTTCAACAGAAGCTGTCGAGCGACATCACGCCCGTAGAGCATCGCGTCGTAGCCCGAGTGTCTGAAGAGATCGCCTCGTGCGACTGGAAAGCGTTCAATCTTTCCTCCGACAGCCCACTCCGTTACGCAGCGTCTGAGGTCGCTCTCGACCGCCTTGGCAGATTGATATCGAAGGTCCGGATCCTTCTCCAGTAACTTGAGCAAGATGGCGTCGAGCTGTTCGGGAAGCCCGCGATATCTGAGGCTCGGCTTTGGTGGGCGCGTGGTTAGGTGTCGGTGTGCCCAATCGAGTGGCTCGGAAGCGGAAAATGGCAGGGTCCCGGTGAGCAGTTCGAACAGCGTCACTCCCAAGCTGTAGAGGTCGCTGCGTTGATCAGGGCGCCGGTTTGTACGGCCCGTCTCCTCAGGGGACATATATGCCGGAGTCCCAAAGGAGCGCAGAACAGAATTTATGGCTCTGCCGGCACGGCCGAAACCCGTAAACGCCACCTCACCGTTCTCCGTCAGAAAGCAGTTCTCGGGCCGCATATCGCCGTGGATCAGTCCCGCCTCATGAACTAACCGCAGCGCTTCCGCGATGCGGCAGGCCACCTCTAGCTTGCGACCAATGGAAGATGCGGTTCCCCATTCTGCGGCCTTGCACACCCTGCCGAGCGGAATGCCACCGGGATCAACAAGAGTCATCCCGACTTGCTTTTGCCCCATAACGACTTTGGTCGGGTGCAGTATCGCCGTGCTATGCGCAATTGACTGGAGTAGTTCTAGCTCTTGAGTGAACTCTTCCTCTCGGGAGGGCTCGACATTCGCGGCAACAATAAGAACTGTCTGTTGGTCTTCCGACGTTGCCCGATACCATGCGCGGTCAACGTCGGAATGCAGTTTTACTGCTACGATATCTGGATCGCCGATAACCTCAGCGGCGATAGATGCGACGAAGTCTTTGTCTGCTTCGACGGTCAGGTCGGAGTGCATGCTTGGTTCGGGAGGCGACATTTATCGATTGTACACGGTTCGATCCCCCAAACGGAGGTAAACGAACGTTCTATTGAGTTGGTCTAGCTCCCCAAAATGGAAGGTGAGCGAGGGCTAGCCGCTTCTATCACACGTCCGCCGACATCTTTTACCGGTCAATAGTAATAGCTGCCGTTGATCTTGTCGAAAGATTGCGTTGTTGGTGGCGGAGGCCTGCGTCAGAGCCCGCTCCTAGCGGAATTCTTTCCTTCGGATCGATGACGACCTACTGGCGGTATGATAGCCGGTATTCCCGCCGGAGCGTCGCTCCGCCGGGAATACCCATGCGTAACGTAAAACGAGCGTATAGCTATCCTAACATGACATCGTACCTCAGGTTCCGTTCGACCCGCGGACTTGGAAGTCGCGCGGGCGCTCAATGAACGTCAAACTGGAAGAAGACGATGACACAGCGGATCAACTACGCGCAGCTCTCGCCCGAGCTTTTCAAAAGCCTGATGGGCTTCAGCATGGAAGTGAAGAAGGGCTCGATCGAACAATCCATTCTCGATCTGGTCGATATCCGTGCATCCCAGATTAATGGATGCGCGTTCTGCCTGGACATGCATTCGAAAGAAGCCAAGATCCACGGTGAGCGCGAACTGCGCCTCTACCACCTCGCTGCTTGGCGCGAATCTACCCTGTTTAGCCCGCGCGAGCGAGCGGCTCTGGCTTGGACTGAAGCGTTGACCAAACTGCCGGAAGGCGGCGTCTCCGACGAAATCTACGAGAGGGTTCGCGGCCAGCTTTCCGAAAAGGAAATCTCCGATCTGACGTTCCAGATCATGGTCATCAACAGCTGGAACCGCGCTAGCGTAGCGTTTCGTGCAGTTCCCGGCTCCGCGGACAAGGCTTTCGGCCTAGACAAGGCAGGCCTGGCATAAGTGCTTAACGCATGCGGCCAACTGATCGGCCGCATGCGGCCCTGCCGGCATCGTCCAGCTTTTTGGACGCTGAGTCGAAGAACGGCCGCCTGTCCGACCTCGCAGATTGGCTCTACGCTCCCTTGACCGGACGCAAATAGCCGGCGGCGATAAGCCGAAAAAGAGGACGGAACAATGAACGACACTGGGACAATCCAGCCGATCCAGGGCGACGGCCATACCCCTTACAGCAGATACGTCCAGACAGAGGTCCTGCATACGCTTCAGGAGTTTGTCAGCGACAGTCCTGCAGAACCTGCATTTCTCGCCAACGTCCAGATCAGTGAAATCTACTGGGCGCTTATCACCCGCGAGCTACTTGCTGCGCAGATCGAGCTTCGCCACGATCGTATCGCGGCGACGAACCGCATTCTTCGACGCATCGTCAGCCACATGGAAGCCTTCAACGCTAACTGGCGCTCGCTTTCATGGCTCACGCCGGCAGAACTCATGCCCATCCTGAAGGGATTGAGCGCAAAGCACGGCAAAGACACGGCCCTGCAAGGCTGGACGTTCCGCGAGATGACCTTTCTTCTAGGAGTAAAGGATCGCCCGTCGCTCGAACACTTCGAGCCGCAGCCGCAGAGACATCTACAACTGACGGAGCGCTTGAACTCGCCGAGTCTGTACGACGATATTTTGGCCGCACTGGCGCGCGCCGGAAAGCGGGTTCCGGAAGACTACCTCAGGCCCGACTATGCGAAGGCATACAAGCCAAGCAAAGAGATCGAAGCCATTTGGGCGGAAATCTATCGCAGGGATGATCCAGCAGATCAATGGCGGTCATTGGCCGAGCTGCTCGCTGATATTGCGGTGGAATTCACGAATTGGAAGTATCTCCATCTGATGGCGACGCGCCGCACTTTCGGATCTCGGCCCGCGTATCACGGCGTTGACGCAATTCAGTGGCTCCTTCCCACCATGGAAGAGATTCCATTTCCTGAAGTTTGGACTGCCCGGGGCCTTGTTTCCTAGCAGAGCAGCGCCGGTCGCCTGGCTGGCGTCCCCTCAACACAAGCAAAATTTCCATGAGGTACCTCCGGGATTCCGGGGAGCTCGGATAGCTCGGGGAGAGCAGGACATGGACCACATTAGGTTGAATTCACTGGTGTCGAGCGCGCGCGCTTGTATAGCTGATAGCAAGCGAGCCGGTGTAATGCGTTTCTCACGTGGTACAGAGAAAGGGCGCTTCTTACTCTTCCATGCCGCAATGTCGTTCTGCTCACAAAAGGTGCGTGCAACCTTGTTGCAGCGGGGCGTGGCTTACGAGTCAAACGAGATGTTGATACTCGCCAGCCGAGATCGGGACGGAAACCTGGTTGCTGCAGAGAACTATAGTGCGGAGTACGTGCGTCTAAGGCGCTCAGGCCAGGTATCAAGTGTCAGGGGCTTGGCGGACGGCTACTCGGGGATGTCATCGGTCTCGCTGTGCGGATTGGACGCGTGTGCTGTCCCGACTTTGGTCGACCTCGACACAGGTGAAGTGATTGTCGATTCTCTCCGCATTTGTGTTCACATCGACTCTGCGGTTGGCGGTTCCGACCCGTTGATACCGATAGCTGACCAGGATCGGCAACGGGTTTTCCGGCAACTGGAGGCCGTCGATGCCACGCCACATCCCGGTCTGCTATACGGCTTTCACCCACATAGAGATCGGCGTCCTCAAGTGCTTCGGGATGCCATGAAGACGGTCTACGACGAGAAGCTCAAGACACTGGCGGCGCTCGCCGCTCGTCATTCGGCTGACCCCGAGGTTGTCGAGGCCTATCATGCAAAGATTTCGAAAGAGAGCGCGGGGCGGGCAGTTCAGCACGATGTAGTCTTCCAGGAAGCGATCCGGAAGGCCACACGTGAACGTCTCGCGCAACTCAATCTTGATCTTCAGCAAAGCACAACGGATTGGTTATGCTCCAATAGCCTGAGCCTCGCCGACATTTTCTGGGCCGTTAGTTTGGTAAGGCTTCGATACTTAGGCCTCGCGGTTCTATGGGAGGATCTGCCCCTCGTTGAACCTTACTATCGGATGGTTACGTCGCTGCATTCCATTCGCGAGGAGGTTATCAATGCGACGATCGCGTCCATGCCGCCATCAGCATATTTAAGCTCTGAAACGGCAACGCGCGCTTTCTGACACATCTGGTCAACGCAAACGATCGTTTTGCTACCACCGTTAACAAACTGCTGTTCTAATTATCGAGGTCGATTGGCTATGGGGACACCCAGCAAACTGGAGCTCGAAAGGACGGGCGGAGATCCGAGCCTTTCGCCAAAAGTTCCCCAACCTCTGCTGCATCGCTAGCCAGCCTGCACGGTGACCCATGAATGCCGCAGGTGGCCATAAACGACCTTGTCGGGCTCGAGCCCGGAAGGATCTTCGAAGCAACCCAAACCAATGGCTGTCAGGTCAGGATACGCGTTCGGCATCCAATATACGGTCGTGCCGCAAGATGGGCAAAACTTAAACGTTACGTTGTGCCCACTATCGCCGGTCCGTGTATACGTCCGTTCGTCGCCGGCGCATCTCACATTTTCCGATTTAAAGAGAACCGCAACTCCAAAGACGGAGCCAGTGCGAAGCTGGCACGATCGGCAATGACAGACGGCGACCATGACTGGCGACCCATGAGTAGTTGCCGTAAGCTCACCGCAGCAGCACGTCGCCAGTCTTCTCATCTCGCGTCAGCCTTGTAGATACGGGACTTGGGGCTTTTCATGCTTCGATCAACAAGTTGACCTGAACGCGCGCGCCCACATCTAGCCCAACTGAGAAAAGGATGCCCGGCTATTGCCGGACATCCTCGCTTATACTGAATTTGGGACAGCTACTGCTGCCGCAAATGCCACCACACTTTCCTCGTATTGAGGATGTCATCTCTTCGCTTGGGAAGTGCTTTGCTTCCGCAGCCCCCCGATTTTCCTCAGTAGTCCCAGAATACCGGTACCCAGCGGAATGCATCGCCGGCGACGGCGACACGGCCGAGGGACGGGAAGGGCAGATGGGTTGCGACGAGGAGTTCGCCGGTTCCTGCAAGCTTATTGAGAAGATCGATGCGGACACGGGCGGCCTCCTCGGGGTCGTGTTCGAAACCGTTGTGCCAATTGGGCTGGTCAAAGCCCACTGCAAAGATGGCGTCGCCGGCGAAGGTCAGTGCCTCGTCTCCAGATGCGACTCGGATAATGGAATGACCCGGGGTGTGGCCGCCGGTCCGGCGGGCAATAACACCAGGTGCGACTTCAACCTGTTCGTCAAACGGGACAAGGTTGCCCCGATACTGAGCGAGGAAATTCTTGGCGGTCGCTTTCAATGCGTCGGGAAAACCATCCGGCATCTTCGTTTTGGTAAAGTCCGGCGACTCCCAAAACGCTACCTCGGCGGCGGCAACGTGAATACGAAGATTAGGATGGAGGCGCTCCTTAATGCCGTCGACCAAAAGGCCGCCGACGTGATCCATATGCATGTGGGTCAGCACGATGTCAGTGACGGATGCAAGTTCAATGTCTGCATGCTGCAGACGCTGCAGCAGCTGGCCCGCGCGCGGCAGGTTAAGGTCAGGATCAAGACCTAGGCCTGCATCCAGAAGGATCGTCTGCGAACCACTACGGACGACCACCGCGTTCAGCGGCCAGTCGAACGCATCTGGCGGAAGAAACTGATCCACCATCCAGTTGGCGCGAACGGTAGGATCGGCGTTGTGACCCATCATCACGGTCGGCAATGGCAACACACCGTCGCTGACAACCATCACATCGATGTCGCCGATCTTAACCGCGTATCGCGAGGGGACGAGTTCCTCAGCACCCTTCTTGCCGATGTGGAACGCACTTTCGGGCGGAACCTGCAGCTGCCGGACGGGTGACGGGTGGTTTGATGGTTGCGACATTTCGCACTCCTTTGTTGTGGACTAATGGTCACCGTTGCGAGCACTGGATTTTGAACCAGACTGGGTTTTGCGTTTGTATTGCAAGCTCGCCGCGTGACGCTTCGAGAAAGCTAGCTTTATGGGTCGTCGTTGGTAACCAAACTTTAGTTTGGGAGAGCCGAGCGGTGCGGCGCTGTTACGCGCGGTGGCAGGGAAGATGCGCTTTTGTAATCTACGTATAGGGGAGGGACTTCGAAGCTAAACCCAAACCTCTGTTTAGCTTCGGCTACGTCTGCCAGTCACATAGAACGGCATGGCCGCTTTCGGACATTTCCTGTGCAGGTGCATGCCTCCGTTGCGGCATTTCTCTATGAAAGATCAAAGGAGTTCAATATGGAAGCCGAAGTCTCGACACGTTCGCGTGCGCAGTTGGATGAGCTGGTTCCGTCTCGCTATGCAGTCAAGGTTGGCGACATAGAAGTCATAGTTATCAGCGACGGCGTGCTTGCGCCGCCGGCAGAGTCTATGGCGACAAACGCTGACACAAAGAGCCTTAACGCGTGGCTCGACGACAGGCTTCTCGCGCACGATACGTTTGGCTGGGCGCTCAATGCAGTCGTTGTCAAAACACCCAAGCAGACGATCCTAATCGACAGCGGTCTTGGTGAAGAGTACCCGGATTTCCCGCGCGCTGGACACCTGATCCAGAGGCTAAAGGCAGCGGGTGTCGAGCTTGGCTCGGTTACCGATGTGGTCCTGACGCACATGCATTTCGACCATGTTGGGGGCTTGCTGGCTCACGGGGTAAAGCAGCAGCTCCGGTCGGACTTGCGAGTGCACCTTTCCGCCCCGGAAGCCAAGTTCTGGGAACGGCCCGACTTCTCCAAGACTGCAATGCCGCCTGCGCTCGCAGACCTCGCTCGCAAAGCATCCTTGGATTTCCTGAAGGAGTATTCGAGCTATCTACAACTTTTTGACCAGGAAGCTGAAGTCGCCGACGGCGTCACCGTGAGCCTGACGGGTGGTCACACGCCCGGTCATAGTGTAGTCCGCGTGCAATCCGGAAATGATAGATTGATGTTTGGAGGCGACGCGATCTTCCCCGTCTCGTTTGATCATCCAGAATGGCACAATGGCTTCGAGCACGATCCGGAGGAGGCAACGAGAGTTAGGCTGCGTCTTATGGCAGAACTGGCAGCTTCGCGCTCTTGGCTCGTTTCTACCCACATGCCATTCCCGTCAGTGGGCCGGGTGGTGGCTGCGGGAGATTCGTATCGCTGGGTGCCGGTTCAGTGGGACTATTGAGCCTGGCTGCGGCCTCCGACTTGCGTTGACCATGTAAAATCATCGTCAGCGAGAAGGTGAACTCGACTTGACGGGTACAAGGCCGGGCTGAGACCCACCTGCCTCCCGTCAAGCCATTCGTTACTGTGGCGTCGATAGGCGTAGAAGCACCTCCGGAGATCGGATCAGCTCGCCGGCACGCGCAGACTCGACCGGGAGAGGCAAGCGAGTTGCGGGTTCTCTCCCTAGTCCTCAGCCTTTGACTTTTTCGGATATGAGACTGACAGATCGACAGCGTAGGGACGGTCCACGCTGCAATCGAGAGGGAATATGCCTAACCATCGTATAGCTCTGATCTCGACGGTGGATTTCATAGCGTGAGTCGGCCGCTCAGTTGTGACGCGGCTTAAACAGGAGACACGAAATGCTTCGCACTCTCATCACAGCAGCCATAGCGATGTCCTTAGCCATGCCAGCGATCGCGGCAGACAAACCGTATCGCGCAAAAATAACTGTCGTTTTCGATCATGTCCTCCCTAACGTTCCCGGCAAAAGCTTACGAGGTGTCTTGGTTGAATACGGCCCGGGCGGATCCAATCCGTCACACACACACGCCAAGAGCGCCTTTATCTATGCCACCGTACTGGAAGGAAGCATTAAAAGCGCCGTGAACGATGAAGAACCAAAAGTCTACAGGACCGGTGAACATTGGATTGAGTCACCGGGTGATCATCACAAGATCAGTGCCAACGCGAGCGAGACTGAACCTGCTAAACTTCTTGCGGTGTTTGTCGTTGATACGAAGGAAACGGAGCTGACGACCGCGGATAAGTAGTTGTCAAAGTCCGAGCAGCGATATCGTCGCTGCTCGGCCAAAGCTGTGTGTCGATTCGCGGAGAGATCTTTCGGCCTATGCCGGTTCGGTTGCCTCTTCGAGGACGGGTAACGTGAAAACGAAAACCGCGCCATGTGGCTCGTTATTTTCGACCCATAATCGGCCGCCATGTGAGGTTATGATTGATCTGCATATAGCGAGCCCCATTCCCATCCCGTGCCCTTTCGTCGTATAGAAGGGCTCGAATATTTTCGAGGGAGATTCCACGCCCGGACCCGTGTCGCTGATGGCTGTTTGAATTGCATCGCCTACACGCTTGATCCGAATGCGCAGAGTTCTGACATCGGAGTTCGGGCCAATAGCCTCTATACCGTTCCTCATCAGGTTAATTATCGCCTGCTGGATCTGAACTCGATCGAGCCGGAGAGCTGGAATTGCTCGATCAATTTCAATTTTCAGTATTATGCCACGCCGCAGGAGTTCTTCGCTGAGCAGATCACGGGCTTCGCCAACAATACGGCTGATATCACTCGGCTCTCGCGCATCGGCGGACTGGGCAAAAAGAGCTCGAATCCGACCGACAATGGCGGTCGCCGCGTTCCCGCTTCGGATGATGCGTTGCAACGCCTGATGCGCCCGATCGACATTAGGTGGGTCCTGCGAAAGCCATTGTTGGCAGGCCTCGGAGCTAGACAGCAAAGCGGCCAGCGGCTGAGCAACCTCATGTGCGATGGAAGCCGACAACTCCGCTAGATTTGCCGCCTGGGTCGCTTTAGCTAGATCCTCATGCGCGAGTCGCAGTTCCTCCTGCGCAAGGACCTGATCGTTGACATCAAGCGATACAGCGTACCATTCAACGATCGTTCCGCTCGCGTCTCGTATTGGCTCGGCACGACTGTCCATCCATCGAAAAATGCCGTCCGCGCCGCGGACGCGATAACGTACGGCAATACGATCACCGCGTTCCAAGCCCTGGCGAAGAGCCGACATCACCCTCAGAGCATCATCGGGATGTACGGCACTCTGCATGGTCTCCAAGGTTGCCTCGGAATGCTCGGCATATTGGTCATCAAGCGCAAAATAATCTAGTGTCGCTTTGCTCAGGAAGGTCGGCTTGCCCGAACCACTAAGGCGCATGATGTGCACCGGGACCATATTCACGAGTTGGGAAAGCTCTTGTTCACGGGCGCGCAAAGCCGCTTCGGTTTGTTTGTAGACAGTGATGTCAATCGACATACCGTACCAGCCTGTAATACGACCATCTCGATCCCGCGTCGGCCTCATCGCGACCCGATGCCAGCCGAATTCCCCGGTGGAAACTCTCCTCAGTCGATATTCGTTGTTCCAGTGCTCTCCTGCTCTCAGACTATGTCGAAGAGAGGCCGCTACTCGTTCGTACTCGTCAGGATGGAATATGTGCTTCCAGCCGAGATCTCCGCCGTCGAGAAAGTCGAGATCGGTAAGCTGCTTGTTCATCTCCTCAAGGGTTTGACCAATCGTCGTCTGGGCGTTGGGTGTCGCGTAGGTAAAGCGACCTGTCGTGTCCATCGCCCATCCGGTTCCAAATATCGTTTCGAGAACGAGCGCGGTTCGAGCGGCTTCGGCCGTCTCGCCGACCGCGTTGGTTATCGACCAAGGCAAATCTTGAGCCGAGATTTTTGCGGGAGTGTCGTCGGCGATCGGGTAACCTGGTTCCGCTCTGAACTCGGTCCAGGTGTATCTGCCATCGGGCTCAAGTCGCCTGTATCGCACAACCTGTGGGAAGCCACTCCAGAAAGCACGGGACGATGCGTGGCTTGCTAGGTCTCTATCGTCGGGGTGAACCAACCTCAGAAACTCTGCGGAAAGCGCAGGCGGATGCCGGCCGCCGATATCCGGCTCGATCCCGGTGATGGGGAATGACTTCGCGGGGCTGTTCGAGCCCACGACGACGACGCATCCCAAGGCCACCGCAAAAAATGTCGCCCACGAGACATAAAAGGGGCGCATCTCATCAGAGCCGGCCAAAGCAACCGTCACTGTACTGGCTAGTGCCAGGACGAGCACCCCGAATACCGTAAACAGGACTATCCGGTCGCACCGATGCGCGACCGCAACGATCGGCAAAAGGAGTCCCATCGGGCTCAAGCTAAACCAGTAGAGGATGCCGCCGGCTAGGAAAGACCCGACCAAGATGGCCATGCGTGGGAAGGCAATTTTCTGTGTCATCGCCGTTCCATCCGTCACGATTTCCTCGATTTTGTCCATAACCAGAATTGGCGGTTCGGCTCCGCGTGAAAACCCTCCTTCACGGACAGGAGACTTCACCAACAACTATCGAATCCCTTGACCATCAGCAGGCGGTGAAGTGGATGTTAGGCGCTGACTTGTTAGGGCGAAAGGACTCGTGCGTCACGGGATATGAACGTTAGGATAAAAACGATCGTAACTAAAGCGAGCGACCCCAAAATCGGCGCGTCTGGATTAATTTGATAGAGTGTCGTGCCGAGGACCGGGCCGAGCGCGGAGCCCAATCCGCGCGCTGCCATATTGATCCCGCCGATCTTGCCCTGCGCTCCCCGCCCGCCGAGAAGGCTTATCGCTCCCAGGACTGCCGGTGCCAAAAACCCGACAGCGAAACCAATAACCGTCATAGATAAGCACATCGCCAATACGTCGCTTGCAAACAGAAGCATTGCCAGGCCCGTGAAAATGCCTGTGCTGCCAGCGCGTAGCATCGCGCGAGGTCTCTTGAAACCCCACACCGCAATCAAAACCTGTGCGATACAAACGGCCAATACACCGACTGTTAGCACCATACCAGTTTGGGCTGCCGCGGTGCCTCCGTCCATTCCAAATCGATCCATAAGTCGGAGGGCAAAAATCGGTGGAACAGTTGTGTAGCAGGTGAACCCCACAAAAGTTATCACCAGATAGGGCCAGATATCAGCGAGAGGTAGAGTGGTTTCCCTGCGTGGAAGCGCGGGGCGAGGGAGGGCAGTTGGTAGGTATGCCAGCACCATCAGGCAGGCAAATAGGCCGAACACCGAGATTGCCGCAAAGCCCAAGGCAACTCCCAGCTGGCCTGTGAGCCATAGTAAGACGGAGCCGCTGAGGGTCCCGAAGCTGATGGCCGCGCTCAAGCCGCCCATACCGCGAACACGATGGGAGGGTTTAGTGAGATCCGCCACGTAGCCCTGTGCAACGGGGATCAGAGCTGCACCGAAGACTGCTTGGATTAAGCGAGCAGCGCCGAGGACAAAACCTGAGACGGCCGCCGACAAGAGCAGGAATTGTTCCGTAACGATAGCCATTACCGCTGGTCCCAGCACAACCATCGGGACCGCCAAGAGCATCAGCTTTCGCCGGCTCCATATTTCAGAGGCGTAGCCCCATGCGGGCGCGGCCACGACTCCAATAAAAGCCCCAAGGCCAAGAATCAAGCCGACTTCGATGTCCGTCAGACCGAGTGTCCGCCCCGCAACCCCAAGCCCCCCGGTCATGAAACCGTTCGCGGAAGTGTATATGACGACACCGGATAGCGCTGCCGCCAACTCTGGCTTGGATCGAGATGGAGTTGGTTCCAGGTCGGAGAATTCTGTTGCGGGCACGACTTACCAATCGAATAATGGGTCCAGCTCTTATACAACAGATTGCGCGCAACCCAATATGTCACTTCGTTAGGCTTGGTTTAGAATTCCAAGATAGCAATTGTGCTGCAGCCTGCAACGATATGTGAAGCCTCATCCTCGGGAAGCCGGCACCCTCCCCAAACCAGGTCGCCAGGGGAAATCAGATTCTCGAGAGTGTTACACTAGGCTTGGGCGTTCTTCCCAGCTTGAGGCTGCTACGATCACTTGCTTTCTGAGGAAACAACCAACGCGAAGTGCGTATCGTATTACGCGGCTCCCGGGGAGGCGAGGAAGGATATCGCCGCGGCGACTTCTTTGGGCACCCACCCGACCGTTTGAGCTTCTCCCGATCACAAACAGGTGACAACTTTAGCGCCTTCCGCGAGGAGCGTACGCACTGTCGCGAGGCCAATGTCGGACGAGCCGTCGGTCACACCGTGACCGATTTTCCCAAAATGCGTGCGTTAGTCGACCCGAAGGCTCTGTTCCATCGCATAGCATTGATCCCAGATAAATGTGTCGAACGCGGCAAGCTTGTCCTTCCATTTTGGTGTCATCGCTGCAACACACTGACCAGCTACGCGTGCCGTGTAGTCACTAACAAATGCCCAGGAGTTCACAGGCTCCACTCCGTTGAGTTCCGTGGGAAAGGTTTGGCTGTGCAACGCTGCAGAGGCCGCCGCCCTAATATCATCGTCGAACGCGATCTGAAGCTTGACGTCTTCATGGGTGCCGATACGGCTAACATGACCGCCAACCAACTTTTCAAACGGATGGTGGTCGAGTTCGCGGACCTGTTCAAAATACCCGGGAATATCCTGGGCGACACCGAAGCGGCGGAACGGCATCCAACCCGGAAAGACGATATCGACAAACATCAGAACCTTCTGAGCCGGCGCGTATATCATGATGTTACCGGGCTCGTGACCATTGCCGGGGTAAGATAGCTCGAGAACCTGCGATCCGAGTCTAAGCCTATATCGATCGTCGAAGGTCATCGTGGGTATCGGGCGCTGTGGGTCGGCATCGCGCACCAGTAACCGCTTGGTCTCGCTATGAGCGATGATCACTGGCACGGGGCCAAAGCTTCCAGCGCCGCCGATGTGGTCGGCATGCGAGTGGCTGTAGATCAGATGGGTAATGGGCTTGTCGGTAACCTCGCGAACGGCTTCCTTGATTTTGCCCGCATAAGACGGCGGCGCGTCGACTACGACAACACCGCGATCATAGACCATGAACATTGATTGGTAGGCATTGTCTGTGACCATATACAGACCTGCTCCCAGGCTTTCAATCCGATAGCCCTTCTTTCGATCTATCTCTGGTCCACGTGCTGACGGCGGTATTTTCATGAACGCTGTTGGCATGACTCCAATCGGAGCGATTTTGGACGTTTCGCCACTCTTGCTCGTCTGCTCGACGCCCGAACTTTGCGCATGCAGAGGCCAAGAAGTCATAGCCGCCGCGACCAGCGCAACTGCCCAAAGATCTCTGCATTTATTCGCATCCGGGGATTTCATCAGATCATCCTTATTGCTTACTGTCGTTCGCCACCGAATGTAAGGCCCGTAGCTTCAGCGCTGGCTTACACGCTACTTCTTGGGCGACCATTCGAAATGATCGTCTCGCGAAACGATCCAACCGACTCCCGGGTAGGGAAAATGCGGTGCGAAAATGAGCTGGTGATCCGTCGCGAGCTGAGTGAGTACTTCGCGCCGGCTTGTTCGTCCGACCGCAAGATCACTATCGTAGCCCATCGCCCAGTCTGGCTTCGCAAGAGAGACGATTGCGCTGTGAAACGTGTCGCCCACGTCCAGCAGAGTCTCGCCTTTCGATGAGATCATGTATCCCACGTGGCCAGGTGTGTGCCCGGGGATACGGACCGACTTGATGCCCGTGGCCACATCCTCTCCAGGGGTGAAGGTCTTCACTTGTGGACCGATCACTCCGGTGAGCTCAGCCATGTCGGGTTGCTGTTGAAGCCATTTCCAGTCAGGCTCCGAGATCTTTACCGCTGCATGCTTGAACGCGGATTGCTTATCCGGACTGACGAGTCCGCCGATGTGATCGCTGTGTACATGCGTGATCAATACCGTGGTCACCTCGTCAGGCGTAACGCCGGCTTGGCTAAGGCTGCCGGCGAGTGATCCTGGAATCGCCGGACCTAACCCCGTATCGATTACAATAGCTTCGCTGCCTCTCCGGACGAGAAGGGCATCTACGGATAGTTCGATAGCTTCGGTTTTTTGTCCAGCCTCCCTGAGCACCTCGGCAACTGCCTTCGGGGCGACATCAGCGCCAAATACGGAGCCGTCGTTCGGCACGACGTTGACCGAGTCTCTCAGTGAGGTGATGCGAAACTCGCCAAGCGTGAAAGTCTCAGCATCCGGTGGTGCCGGCTGGGGACCCATGCCTGCTGCACACGCTTGCGCAGCAGCGAGGCACGTGATCAGAGTTGAGATGCGCAGGGATTTCATGTCTTTCTCCTTACGAACAGGCCATCAAGATCCGCTCCACGGTTCTCAGACGCGACTAACTAGCGCCAGTCCAACTTGCGTATAGGTGATGAACCATGCTGGGGAGAAGGTTTAGGCAGGCACGACCAGGCGTCACGGGCCAGAGGGTGGGTGGATAATTATCTGAAACGCACTCGCCCTCGTGTATGAGCGATAGATTCGAGCTCGCGTCTCACGCAACGATGTCACCTCGCCACAAGAACTTTGTGTTTGAACTGGGGCCGGAATGTCTTGGTTAACCTCAGTCCCATCATCAACTTCCTCTGCCACGGCAACCCGTTTCACAGGCGTCGCCCACAGTTCCGTGATTTTCCCCTGCGACTTCGAGAAGTTGCCGCAGAACTCGGTCTCGGAGGCGACGTCAGCAACGACTTTAAGCGTTTTCGATTTACAGATAAGGAAAATATGGGTGCATACAATATATGTATCGTCGCACACCGAGTACATTTGGTATTTTTCCCGCCGTGTCACGTTGTTCTAAGTATCTGATTCGCCATATGCGACTTTTTTACTAACGATCGCTTGCTAGCCGATTCCTTCGCCATCGATCAAACTCGGGATAGGAACACGGTCCCATTGGATGCTTCTGTCAGTTTCACGACTTTATGTCATTTTGCTCGCATTTCTACAGCCCTCTGTGCTTCCTTCAATATTTGTGAGCCGCCGCGCTGGTTCCAAAGAGTGCGGTTTCGGCCCTGTAGCTGGGTGAGTGAGTGGCGTGGAATCCCTATGAGGCGGTACCTCTGGATTATCCGCCTCTAACTGTTGTGTTGCACAGCCGATTTAGGCCGGTTTGTTGCTTTAAACAGCCATTCAGATTGCAACAGGCGCGTTCGTGTTGCGAAGCCCTGCGTGATCTCGTGTTGCGTCTGGTATTGCAATCGTGGCTTCATCGTTGGTGGCACGCTAGTTGCTCTATTCATTGCCGTATCGCAAATTCTCTTTATTCTGCGCCAAATAGTCGGATTTCAAACATGAGTGCTTTAAACCGCCCAGACCTAAACGACATCAAGCATGGGAACTGGGTAGATCGTCGTCTGCCACAGGCCTGGCGTCCGTACGCCAGACTTGCGAGACTGGATCGTCCAGTCGGCGTATGGCTTACACTCTTCCCTTGCTGGGCGGCGCTTGTTCAGGCATCGCACGGATTTCCTGACCTGGTGCATCTTACCGTGTTTTCGCTTGGCGCTCTGTTGATGAGAAGCGCTGGTTCGACCGTCAACGATATCGCAGACAGGAAGTTCGACGGTCACGTCGAAAGAACCCGTTTTCGACCGTTGGCAAGCGGGCAGATGAGCGTCCCGCATGCTGTTCTGTTTCTGGCGGCGCAGCTCGCATTGGCGGCCTCGCTCCTGTCTTTCTTGACGCCTTACACCCGTCTCGTCGCAGTCTGCGTTCTACCGCTCGTCTTCGTGTACCCCCTTTGCAAGCGTATCACTCATTGGCCCCAGGCCGTCCTCGGGGCGGCATTCAACTGGGGAATGCTGATGGCATGGTCAGAAGTCGCGGGGGAGATTCCGTTCGGTGCGATCCTCGTGTGGCTCGGAGCCATCACATGGCAAATCGGCTACGACACCGTCTATGGCTACGTCGATATCAATGACGACACCCGGCTGGGTCTCAGATCAACAGCGATCTTGTTCGGCGAACGTGGCAAAACCTGGATAGGTGCGTTCTACGCGTTGACTGTCGCTGCATGGTCAATCGGTGGGTGGATGGTCGGCATGGGGCCCCTCTACGCTCTTGGCATGGTGGTAATCGCTGCGCATTTAACCTGGCAAACTTTGCGTATCGACCTTTCACGTCCAGAACTGAGCTACCAACTCTTTCTGGCCAACATCCTTACAGGCGTCCTGCTCGCCATAGCGTCTCTTGCTGGAACGATGTGACAGCTTATCTGACTCAGTTACTAACAGCCTGGCCAACGATCCATGTCTCGGCAATCAAATGCCGTCGATCCTCAAGTTGTGCTCGCGATCCAAGGATTTAGGGGACGCAGAGACAACCTCGTTGATGAGATCGATGTCGCCGACGAGAACGACGGTCTCTATGCCACGCGTGATGGCGGTGTAGAGCATGGTCCGGTCCAGCAACTTCGACCGGACGACGGGGATGATGACCCGCTTGAATGCCGACCCTTGCGCCTTATGGACGCTGATCGCCCAGCCATGGGTAAGCTTCTCAAGGTCGGCTGTCGTGATCGCGTCTTCAGCGCCGTCGTCGAACCGCACCCAAGCACCTTTGGGATGTGGCTTGGTGATGACGCCCAGAGAGCCGTTCATGAACCCTGCGCAGATCAGATCGCCCGTGACCCTGTCTACAACAGGCTTTCCTTCCGCGTCGAGTTGAGGGGCCTTAGAGTAATCGTTCTTCAGCCACATGACCTTCGAGCCAACGCTCAGCCCCCAATCCCCGACGTTGGGCTGCTTGCCCATGTATTCGACCTCGATGGCGCGGTTCAGTTCCTTCGATCCGGCAGGGCCGTTCTTCACTTGCGTGAGTATCTGAACGTCCATCTCATGCAGGGCGGTCGTCTTGCCGTAGGCTGGAACCCGACCGCACATGGCGCGGAAGGCAGCGATAGTCTTTGCGGCCAACTCATCTTTCGACGCTGGGAAGAGATAGACGCCGGGTGTCAGCGCAACATTCGGATCGAAGCGCCGGAGACCGACCGCCTTTCCGGTGCGCACGGCGGATGCAACGGCAGGAATGCCAGTGGCGTCGTCCTGACGGTGAACGATGTCCAAGGTGACAGAGGGTATTCCCGTCGCCTTCACCATGGTGTGGAAGGGCAGGCCGGGACCGATGGGCGGAAGCTGGCCGGGGTCACCAATGAAGATCAGATTGACCTCGATGGGCAACTGAGCGAGCACCCGGTAGATCGACGGGGTATCGAGCATCGAGGACTCGTCGAAGATGACGGTTCCCGCCTCGATACGACGCCCGGCATCCTCGATGTCGTGCACCAAGCGCGACAGGGTGCTCGCGGGGCGACCTGTCGCCTCGCTGATCCGCCTGACGGCGCGGCCCGCCAGAGCCACTTGCAGGTGTTCGACGCCATGGCGCTGCGCAGCCGGAAGACTGTCCCGGATGGCTTCCAAGGCGGCAAGGATCGCCCGGACGACTGTCGTCTTACCCGTGCCAGCTCCGCCGCTGATCACGCCGACGCCGCAGGTGGTAGCCATGAAGACCGCCTCGCGCTGCGCATCGGTCAAGGCGTAGCCGATTTCTTCCTCGACCTTGGCCATCGCGTCGACAACCAGCTTGCCGTCGAATCCCGGAACTTCGCGACCGATGCGCTCGCCGACTTGTCGAGCGACCTCTTCCTCCATGAACCGACAGGCTCTCGACTGAAGAAGGTCGGGTGACGGCGACAGCACGCGACCGTTGGCCAAGGCCAGATCGATGGCAGTCGCCGGATCGCCGGACCAAGGTGCGAGCAGGCGTTTCACCAGAGGCTTCAGGACCGGGGAAGGGGAGGCCATGTTCCCTGCCCGGAAGCGGATGGCCAACGCCTCCTCGACGGCGGCCGTCAGCCGCCTCGGGTCGTAGAGGGCGACGCCCAGCCCCAACGCTCGCGCGTCGACATCCTTCCACGGCTCCAGCAATGTCATCGAGTACGGGTCGGCCTTGATACGGTCGATGGCTCCGCTACCCCAGACGCGGGCGGCAGCACCAGCCACACGAGGCGAGACGCCGTACCGATCCAGCCAGCGGAAGATTTCTACCTCCTCGGCAAGCATGCCGAACCCGTCGATGATAGCGACGGCTCGATCCGCGCCCACGACCTCCGCGAGCGCCTTCAGGTCGCGATCCCGGATGATGTCGTAGATGGTCTCGCCGAAGCGATCCCAGACCCTCTCCGCCGTCGCCCAGCCGATACCTACGAAGCGCTTGTCGGTAGCAAGGTGGCGGATGATCGCCCGCCCCTTGGTGACGAGGGGCATGGCCACCTCGGCATGGAGTTGCGGACCATATTCTGGGTGGAGTTGGATCGAGCCTGTGACGCGCCACGTCTCGCCAACGGCCGGATCACGCGGCGATCTTTTGGAAAGAACGAGGGCACGGCGGAGCTGCTCGGTCTCGTCGCGACCAATGATGACATGGTCGCCGAACCGGCTGGCATGGACAGACGTGATAGACAGCTCCCAGGAAGACTGCTCAGAACGCTCACCAAGGACCAGGAACGTCTGCCCCTCTGCGCCACCCCGTCGTTGATTGGCCCCTGCCATGGGCTCTGGCTCTCCGTTCACTGCGGCCACCCACGACGTGCCGTCGCGGGTCCCTGTGCCTCATTCACTGCGATCCAGCTCCCATGGCCTGTCGGGGCCACGACGGCGCGGCTCCGAGGACCAGACTTCAAACACCCAATCATGGAAGTCTCCCAGTCTCGGCGATCACCGCGCTCAATCGCTTCAAGCGGTCCAGATCGCGGCGAAGCGAGGCGTTCTCCGCCTTCAGCCGAAGGTTCTCTTCCTCCAGAGCCATCTGATTGCCATCGACCTTGGCCTTCTGGTCGCGGTCCGCTTCCGCCTGTTCGAGGCGCGTCAGGTTGGCCTTGCGATCACGGTCGTCGGCATTGCCCAGGATTTCGGCGCAGCGGGGATTGGTGCGGAACACCTGACGGTCGAAGCCGCAGGCCTTGGCAATGGCGCTCTTGTTCAGCTCGATGCCGCCGTAACGGGGCAGCGGTTGGTCCCCGAGGTTCTCAAGGTATTCTTGGAGAGCATCGACGTGCTCCTGCGCGACCTCGACGCCACTCTTTCCCGTTCCTCGCGCCATCAGGTGTCCCTCCGGGACGAGAGGGTGATGACGTTGACCTCGGGAAGGCTACGCATTTCTTCCAGCCGATCAACGGTGGCCTGATATCTTTCGAAGAAGCGCTTCCATGTCGCGAAGCCACCCATTTCGGTGACCGCAAGGATCATGGCACGGTGAGAAGCGATCAACAGCTCCTTGTCGGCCTGCAACTGCGCGATCTCCGCATTCTTCATCGCCACCAGCTTCTCCAGTTCTGTGCGGGACTTTTTACTGGATCGATTGACCGCTGTCCGGATAGTTTCCTGCTTGTTGATCGCGGCTTTGACCATCCCGTGGCGAGCGTCGTTGCGGGTGATGTCGGTGGCATGCTTGAAGACGCCATCGCTCCGCCTGCATACGGCGCGGACGGTAATGTCCTCGTCCTCGGCGATCATCGCCTCCAGCAGTTCCTCCAGGACTTGGCTCTTATCAATCATCGAGGTCCCTCAGGCGCTTCATCGTGTCGATAATGGTTGTGCCAGCCTTCTGCTCGGCCGTCATGGACAGGTCGGTTCCATCAGGGAAGACCTGCATTCCCGGTTCCGTGCCGAGCGCCCTCACGATGTTTTCGTAGCGAATGCGTGCGTGGGTGAGCTGGTTCGCCCATCCGATGTTGCGCCGGTCCTCGGGCAACGCCTCTAAGGTGATGATCACCTTGGCGAACCTGTCCCGCATGCGTTCGAGGTTTTCCTGCTCGCTGACGACGTTCGTTCTCGCCAGGTGGAGACACCCATTGAAGCATTCGAGATGCTTGGGACAGGGGTCGCTGGTGAAGCTGTTCATGCACAGCCCGTATGGCGTTACATGGAGTCCGTCTGCCTCTGCATTCAGATAGTCGAAGGCCGCCTCGTCACCGTATTCCCGCTGGACGCGGCGGAACTCGTCGACGACAGGGCCTCGGGCCTTGTTCGCTGAGATCAGCTTGAAGACCTGCAGCGCCTTGTCACCGAGCCGCTCTTCAGCTTCCGGCGGAAGATCGATATCGGCAAGGTCCTCGGCAAGGCTACGATGGTCGTAGACGTGGCTCTGCTGGACGCTGCGTCGGTTGAACTTTTTGGTGATGATCGTGTCGGCGACACCAAGTCGGAACAACTCGGTGTTCTGGAGATGGCGAACGGCATGCGTCTTCATCTTGAATGAGCGATCTTCCTCAGTCTGACCGTACCTAGCGAAGATGCACGTGGTGCCGCTGTAGCCTCCAAGAATATTCTTCAGGTCTTCGACATCCAGGCGTCCGACAGCAGAATACAGGGTTGTGTCCAGAACACCGTCATTGCGCCCCTCGATCAAGTTTCTAACCGGCAGGACGAACATTAGCTCATGGGGATACAGCAGAGTGCCATCGGTCGTCGTCGTCGGATTAATGTCAGAGAGTTTAGTGGCGCGGTTATCGCGGATGTGGCACTCTACATCGCCGACCCGGATATATGCCGATTGCCAGTCGATCCGCCCATCCAGCGGCATGCCGGATGCAGTCCGTACAGGAATTTGCCTCTGCGCAGGGTTCGTCCAGAAGGCCGAGAGACCGCGCTGCTTTCGTTCGGCTTGTATGCGTCGGATTTCGACGAGGATCGATGGGTCGTAACTCCTGCGGTAGGCTTGCAACAACTCCGGCGGGAGATCGACTTCCGTGAAGACAGCGTTACCCGTCATTCGAACGTACATCTCTGACGCAGGGACGAGTGCATCCTCGTCAAACTCCGGAAAGATACGCCCGGTCTCCGTTTGCTGCTTCAATCGTTTCCGTAGAGGTGCGGTGATCTTCTCGACGTGATCGAGAGTTTCAACGAGAATCTCTTCGAACATCGGCGGGACGTGCTGGGTATTCTCGTAAAATGACAGCCCGTCCTCTCGCTCGTCATCTTCCTGTTTTTCGGCAAAGTGCCTGATCATCAAGGAGCGTGAGAGCCCGCCTCTCTCCCCAGCCGGACGACCGTCGGCATCCATGTATTCGCGCCACCTTCGCCAGTCTAAAGGCAGACGGGCGGTTTCACCGATCCGGAAGCCCATTATGATCTGAACCCTGAATGCCGCGAACCGGATGGCATCCGAGAAGGTGCGGGGCGTCTCTGTGAACACGATGCGAACTAACTCCCAGAACGCTCGCTCGTCGGGAAGCTTTGCGGCCGATTTTCTCTCGGCGAGAGATCGGCGAAGGCCGTCCTTTCCACCATGAGCATTCTGCTTCTTGCGAAGGGTCTCCGCTTGTTGCTGGGCGGAGAGAGATTCATTGGTTGCGTAGGGATGACAAAACCGCACGAGCGCCGGGGTATCCGCGAGCTTCTGACCGTCAACGATAGTCCGTATTGTTGTAGCGAAGTCCAGCGCCAGCTTGCCGGACTCAGCCGACTGGAGGACCGCATTATAGGCTTGCTGAACCTGATCCGGCGTGATGGCCCAAGGAGGAGTATCCTCGGCAGCAGGTGCGAGCCGTCTGATGCCCTGGGCGACCTGCATAGCACTTAATGGTTTGGTCTTACGCACAAAGAGCTGATGAACGAAGATCGCGAGGTAAAGGTCGCGCCAGTGCTGGGTCATCGGGCGTGCGACTAGAAGCGACTGCCCCATTCGTTCCCTAATTTCGTTCAACTTTTGGAACGCGACGGGGTCGACTCCAATCTGCCCCAGCCAGAGGGTCGGAGGTGGCAGCATGCCAACAAGCTCGGTCAAGTTCCATCTGGTATCCTTGCTGACCTTTCCCTGATCGTCGCAAACAAGGTCCCAGACCAACCCGCGTTCGGCGGCCAACGACTTGGCCGTCGCGATATACTCGACGTAGAAAGGGTTCATTCGCGATCCTCTCCAGTCTGATTTGCTCTCAGCTCCTCTACCACGCGACGCACAGCGTCGAGGGTGCCTTTGAGCTGGCCATAGGCAGGAGACTGCTGATTGTTACGCGATGCAGACGCAAACTCGACGACGACCGGACGAAAGCTTTCGAGGACCTCTTCATGGATTTCAGGTTCGCCAAGCGGCATAAACTGAGAGCAGGTATAACAGGCCAGAACCGGGTTCTTCGTGCAGAGGCTTTGGCCCAGACCACAGCCGCCGATCCCGGCAATGGGAACGCCATGCGGAACGCCTCCAATTTGTTGGTCGGACGGAAGGCCCAGTAGCATTGCCTTGTCGATGGTCTTGGTTTTTGCGATCTTCGCCAGGTTCGAATAGATCGGCGATATGGCCAGGGCCTCATTGATCCTCTGTGCCTGGGCGGGCGACTTGTCGAAGTAGACGTTGGCGATGCGGTCGCTCGTTTGGCCCATGAATTCAGTTAGACCGGCATGGGAGATGCCGCCGTCGGCGAGGCGTTGCGCGGCCGTGTGCCTTAGGTCGGTTGGCGACCAAGCATCGCCAGTCAGTTCCTCGGTCAACTCCATAATCGCGGCGCTGACGCCGCCAGGTGTCAGACCAAACAGGAGGCGAGGGGGCACCCCTTTCTCTGGCAAGAGCACTCCTGCGTCACGCCTCCTGACCAGTTCGATGAAGAGCGGCCCCCATTCGCGCTTGACCTTTCGGGTGATACGGATTCGCTTATTGTTGTCCTGCTGCTTGATGATGGAGACGGCTACATGCACCGCGCCCGTCGAGAAGAGCCGGACATCGGCCAGCTCTATCCGGGCGATCTGGCCCGGCCGGAATGCATACTGGAACGACATCATTAGTAGGCAGACGTCGCGGAGTTCGTCGTTGTCCAGTGAAGACGGCTCACTGGTCAGCTTTTCGCACATGCTGTCGATGTGGTTGACGATCATGGCCTGCTGATCGAGCGGCAGGAAGCAATCACCAACACGGACGATGCGGTACTTATCGACTTTCGGGCTCTTCAGCCCCCGGATGATAGAGGCCGCAGAGGGTGACCAATGGCCGATATTCAGACGGCAAAGTGAGTGCAAGGCTGTCCGCAAAGCCCAGCTCTCATCCGCCTTCACGTTTGATAAAACCTGAACCGACCAGTGCGCCCGACTGTCGAACGGTGACGATGCAAACAGATATGCTACTGGTTCAAGGCCGCATCGAGATATGTATCTGAGAACATTCGAGGCCTTTATGACCACGGTTGTTGGGTCGAGGCGCTGGAACCAGTCGACTACCACATGTTTCATAATGATGTTCAGGGCACCGAACGCGTCAAAATCGATGAATCGTTCAAGACCATCCACGAAGATCGGGACTCTAGTGCTCGATGAGATGTCATGGATCGTTTTCGTATCGTCATCGAAGTCGTCGTAGTATCTGACGACAGTAGGGAGTGGGGGCAGGCTGGCGGATAGCCTCCTCACATCGTCAAGACCGCCCAACCCCAAATTCAACGCGGCTGTTATCAATTTTCCCTCTCAGGATTGATGCCTCTCAAGGCGGTCACGAACGTATCGAATTTCTCGTCCCAAACCTCGGCCATGGTGGTTTCGAAGTATGCTTTGGCGTAGAGACGTGGCATGTTGGATGTCTTCGACCATCCAAAGAACACCCGCAGCTTTTCCTGTGCCTTATCGATGTCGAGGCCAGCGTCCTGGTACCGCTTCATGCGCACTACGGCTGACGTATGGCGGAGATCGTGGCAGGAAACGCCTTGAAGCCCTTGTTTCAACAATGATCTTTTGGCCGTGTCGGACAGTGCCTCTGTGGCTACCTCGAAGATTTCATTGAACGACCGCAGGGACAAAGGTCTGGCCTTCTGCGACATCAGAAGCTGGGGATGATACACCCGGCCACGATAGTTCTTTCGGTATCGTTGTTCGACCTCGATCATCTCAAGCGAGAGCGGAAGCTGGCGACGGGACGGGGCAGTTTTCAACCCTGGTTGCTCATAGCGTGGATCACCGTCATCGGTCTCCTCGACGTCAAGCCAGTGGACCGTTTTCCCCACCACCGGATCAAAGTCCTCTTTGAACGAACTGGTGTGCAGGAGTGCAGCCTCACCACGGCGCAGACCGAGGCGGAGCAGCAGCATGAAGATCAGCAAGTTACGCCAGCGCAACGCCTCGGTCTTAAAGGGATTGCGTGGTGATTCTGGGTTGAAGATTTCGTACAGGTCTTCGACCACCATCGGCGGCAACGCTCGGACGGGCGGCGCAGGCTTCTCCGGATTTGGTGCAAGCTGGCGGTAGAGCGTATCGAGCCGCAGGAGCTTTGCTTCCATCTCGGAGGCCCGAACGCCGGAAGCATTTCCGGCATATCGGAGCATGTCGGTCACGAAGCTGATCGCCGACGTCCAGGTGGACGTCTTGTCAATATTGGCGACGGCGGCCTCGTTCCGAAGCTGGGCCAGGAACCCAACGAGGCAGTCTTCTAGCGCATCGGCGTCGGCCTCGGCAATCAGCCGGTCAAGGCAGTCGCGTCCATGCTGGCGCTCGACGGCAGCATAAAGCCTGTCCAACGCGGCAAGATGTTTTCGTCTGGTTGAAGGCTCGATGCTCGTCTTGAGCACGTCCGACCAGACCGTCGCCCAGAAGCGTGGGACGCCGGACGGCCCAACGCTGGCCATGCCTGAGAGCGTCTGCGGTATCGATGACGAAGCAAGATTGATTGGCATGGAAACTCGCGATCAAAGTCGGGACCGAACTTTCCATACCCACGGTTAAAAGCAACACCCGTAACCGCTCTTTATCGAAGAAATCCACAATGACGTAAACAGCGGTTTAAGGCCAAAAAGCAACACTGCCAAAACCGCTCGGGTGTTCCATAAGATAGATTATGCGATCTTAGCCTTGTAGCCGCAAAGTTAAAGTGTCCTGTTTCTGCAAAGTTGGAATGTCACTCTCCTCACGTTTTGATGACGTGGGAGATTGCGGATGGGACTGATA
>NZ_JACIBK010000011.1 GCF_014195325.1 Rhizobium sp. BK650
ACGCCGCTATGGCCGAAGAGACCACGGCCTCGGCTGAAACGCTGGCAGCCGATACCGACGAACTGCTCGGCCTCATCAGAGGCTTCCGCGTCGGCAATGTCGCGGCCGCTCCCGTCTCGCATCAGGGTCGCCGCGCCGCCTAAAACGGCGCGAGGACATCAGGCTTTTTCATTACCTAAGCCATTAGCAGTCGCCGGACGAAAGTTCGGCGGCTGTGTCGTCAGGTGGAATGGCTGATGCGCTCGATGAGCTGATCAATCTCGCGGTCTGAAAAGACTTCGATACCGGCTTGCTTGAGAGCAGCGGCCGTTACGCCGTTCCCGAGCCGTCGATTGCCTGAAAAGGTTCCGTCGTAGATGAAGCCGGAACCGCAGGACGGACTGCCGTCGATCAGCAGCGCGTAACGGCAGCCGCTATCGGTCGCAAGCCGCACCGCATTTTCTGCCGCGAGCAGGAATTCATCGGTCACATCGCCGCCGGTGAGCTCCACGACACGGGCATTACCGGCCAGCACATCCTCGCCCGTTGCCGCATCCGCGATCTCGGCAGGCGGCCGCGGTACCGGCATCCCGGCCGACATTTCCGGACAGATCGTTACCAGCAGGCCTTCCTGCATCCAGCGTTCGATGGCCGGATGGACAAGCGGCTTTCCGCGTCCGTCATACCGGACCGCGTGACCCATGAGACAGGCACTGATAAGGATCTTCGACACCATGGAATAGCTCTACTGTACATTCATCCCGGCGTCATCGCCTCATCCGGCGGTGCAGCCTCCACGATGCAATTCCGGAACCAGCGCTGCGCCGGATGCGCGTCATTGCGCCGATGCCAGGATAGGACGAAGGGTATGGGATCGAGAGCGATGGGCGGCGCCAGCAAGGCTAGCTCGTCCGCATGGCCGGACGCTTCCACGACGCCCGCCATCAATGTGGCAATCATGTCCGAGCGGGCAATCAGCAGCGGCGCGGCATACATATTGGGAAGCGTCAGCGCGAGTCGCCGTTGGAGCCCGCTTTTCGCCAGAGCCGCATCGACATGGCCGAAGCGCTCGTTCTCCGGCGAGACGAGCAGATGTGGAAGAGCGAGAAATGTATCGAGATCAAGAGCTCTTCCTGCAACCGGATGACCCTTCCTGACGATGCAGACGAAACGTTCTTCGAACAGAGGCTCACTCAGGATGCGCCCGGTTTTCGCTGCCGGCACGCCGACTGTCGCGTCGACCTCCCCCGTATCTAGCAGATCGATGGCGTCGTCGCGCGCACTGAAATTCCTGACCTGCAATGCCGCACCCGGAGCCGCCTTCGCCAGAAGGGCAACAAGCCGCGGCAGAAGCGCGAAAGTCGGATGATCGGAGAGGCCGATCGTAAAAGTCGCAGATGAGTTAGAGGGATCGAACGTCTGCGTGAAATCGAGCGTCCGCTGAATCTCGGCAAGGGCGCGCGACAACGGCTCGGCGAGATCGAGCGCTCGCGGCGTCGGCTGCAGCCCTTGCGGTCCGCGCACCAGCAATTCATCTTTGAGCAGGCTGCGCAGCCGCGCCAAAGCAGCGCTCATCGCCGGCTGTGTCCGGCCGATGCGAATACCGGCCTTCGTTACGCTCCGCTCTTTCATGAGCGCATCGAAGGCGACAAGCAGGTTGAGATCGACACCATGTAAATCCATGGCGTGGATGAATGCATATACTTGATATTAATTTCAAGCATGTCGCTGATGCCGATAAGCTCGCCTCGTCGCAACGCAAACCAGGCAGGAGTTCGCCGTGCCATTCGCAAATTACAAGTTCCCCGAAGGTACACTGACGTCGGAGCAGAAGGAGGATATCATCCTTCGCACGACGGCCATGTTCGTCGACTTTTTCGGAGAGGGCGTTCGCCCCTACACGATGGTTCTCGTCGATGAGGTCGTGGATGGCGGCTATGGCCGCGCCGGCGAAACGCTGACCATCGCCAAGATGCAAAAGCAGCGATGAAGGAAAAAGCAAGATGGGGCCGAAAGGCCCCATCAGGCTGCTGACAAACCATCGCAAAGCCCCGCGACGTCATCCTCGGCCTTGTGCCGAGGATCTGCGCCGGCCAATTAAGCAACTGAAAACAAATGTTTTCTCGTCAAGAGAATTGACGTGGTCGGATGCTCGGCACAAGGCCGAGCATGACGGATGAGACTGATGGGGCCGAAAGGCCCCATCTGTTTATCGTCTGTCTTAGCCGGCGATCTTCGAGAAGTCCGCGACTGTCCCGGTCGCCGCGCGGATCATCCGCAGAAGCGCGAGGCGGTTGGCTCGGATCGCGGCATCCTCGTCGTTGACGAGCACGTCGGTGAAGAAGCGGTCGACAGGTGCGCGAAGCTTCGAGAGCGCTTCCATGGCCGAACGGAAATCTTCATGCGCAACAGCGCCGGCAGCTTCCGAAGAAGCTTTGGTGATGGCCGCAAACAGTTCCTTCTCGGCATCGAGTTTCAGAAGCGCATCAGAAACGCCGTCGGCGATAACGGTGCCCTTCTTCTCCTCGGCGGCCAGAAGCTGCGTGGCGCGCTTGGTGCCGGCAAGCAGGTTGACGCCGTCTTCCGAGGTGATGAAGGCTGTCAGAGCCTCGACCCGGCGGGCGACCATTAAGAGGTCGTCGGATTCGGGCGTCAGCACGGCATCGATGAGATCGTGACGGGCGCCCTGGTCGCGCAGGTAGACCTTCAGGCGGTCATGGAAGAAGGAGAGCAGGTCGATCTGCCGCGACAGGTCGTCGGTCGCAATGCTGGCGCCGATATCGGTATCGATGCGCTGCATATGCGAGACGATGCGCGGCAGCAGCGTCACCCGTATCCGCCTCTCGAGCAGGATGCGGATGATGCCGAGAGCAGCACGTCGCAGCGCAAACGGGTCCTTCGAGCCGGTCGGCTTTTCGTCGATCGCCCAAAAGCCGATAAGTGTATCGAGCTTGTCGGCAAGCGCCACTGTTATCGCCACCTTATCCTCGGGCACGCGGTCTGACGGACCCTGCGGCTTGTAATGGTCTTCGATGGCGGTCGAGACGGAGATGTCTTCACCCTGCAGAACCGCATATTTTCGGCCCATGACACCCTGCAGCTCCGGGAATTCGCCGACCGCTTCGGTGCGCAGGTCGGCCTTGCAGAGAACCGCGGCGCGGTCGACGAGCTTGTAATCGGCGCTCGCCGGCATGGCGATCTTGGCTGCAAGCGCGCGGATGCGCTCGACGCGGTCCCCCTGCGTTCCGAGCTTGGCATGGAATGTGACGTCAAGGGCATCGAGCTTCGCCATGCGCTGGTCGAGCGGCTTTGCGAGGTCGAGGCCGAATTTCTTGGCGGATGATTCCAGCGTTTCGAGATCCGGCAGATTGCCCTGGTCGCGCTTCCAGAAATGCAGCGCGTCGGAGAGACGAGCGCGCACGACCTTGCCGTTGCCGTGGATGATCTCCTTGCCGCCATCCGTCGCCTGGATGTTGGAAACGAGGATGAACTTGTTTGAAAGCGTCTCTTCACCCTGTTTGCGGGTGACGAAGCATTTCTGGTTGGTCTTGATGGTCAGGCGGATGATCTCGGAGGGGATCGAAAGATAATCTTGCTCGAAGGATCCCATCAGCACCTGCGGCCATTCGACGAGGCCGGAAACCTCTTCCAGAAGGCCTTCGTCCTCGACCAGCTCCAGTCCGCTGGCGAACGCGATGTCGCGGGCGTCATGCAGGATGATGTCCTTGCGTCGCTCCGCATCGAGAATGACCTTCGCCTTTTCGAGGCTCGCAACGTAATCGTCGAAACGTTTGACGATGATGGCATCAGTGGCATGAAAACGATGGCCGTAAGTCACGTTGGAAGCGACGAGGCCATCGATCTCGAAAGGAATGACGACGGTTTCTTCATGCTCGCTGCCGAAGGTGCAGACGATCGATTGCAGCGGGCGAACCCAGCGCAGCGAACCGGGCTGCGAGGAGGCCTTGCCCCACCGCATCGACTTCGGCCAGGGAAAATCCCTGATGATGCCGGGCATCACATCGGCGATGATTTCTTCGGCGCCGCGGCCGGGCTTGGAAATGACGGCGACGTAGAAATCGCCCTTCTTCGGATCGCTGACGACCTGCGCCTCGGAAATAGAGGACAGGCCTGCTCCGCGCAGAAAGCCCTCGATCGCTTTTTCATTTGCGTCGGTGCGCGGACCCTTGCGTTCTTCCCGGATATCGGCAGAGCGCGCCGTCAGGCCGTGAATATCGAGTGTCAGGCGGCGCGGCGTCCAGTATTCGCGCGCGCCCTCATAGGTCAGTCCTGCTTCCACCAGGGCATCGGTCAAGAGCTTCTTGAGATCGCCGGCGGCCTTTCGCTGCATGCGGGCGGGGATCTCTTCGGAGCGAAGTTCGAGAAGCAGGTTCGGCATGGTACTCTTTTCCTGGCGCCTGCAGGGCAGGGCAATCAAAAATGGTCGCCTCTGCTACCAAAGAATGCCGCATCTGCACAACCGCAAAAACGGGATGGGAATGGCTCAATTGCGCCTCAGTCCTGCCGCTTGAATCGGCAAGAGCGTTGCCTTCAACTGTGGAAAGCGGCAGCAGGCATTGCCTTGCCGCTTTTCGTCGCTATGGTCCGCCAACCCTAACAAACCGCAGGAAATCCGATGGCCGCTGACCTTCGTTCGCTCGCAGCAAGCATCTCCGCTGAAATCAATGCCCGGCCCGATCAGGCGAAGGCTGCGATCGAGCTGCTGGACGAGGGCGCGACGGTGCCGTTCATCGCGCGCTACCGCAAGGAAGTGACAGGCGGCCTTGACGATACGCAGCTGCGCACGCTGGCTGAGCGTCTGGTCTATCTGCGCGAGCTCGAGGCTCGCCGCGATACGATCATCGAATCCGTCAACAGCCAGGGCAAGATGACCGACGAGCTGATGGCAAAGCTTTCGGGCGCCGCCACCAAGGCTGAGCTGGAAGACCTCTATCTGCCCTACAAGCCGAAGCGCCGTACCCGCGCCGAGATTGCCCGCGAGCGTGGCCTCGGTCCGCTTGCCGAAGCCATCCTTGCCGAGCGAGCCAAGGAGCCTGCCGCGCTGGCAGAGGCCTATGTCACCGCCGATGTGCCTGATGTGAAGACGGCACTCGAAGGTGCACGCGACATCGTCGCCGAAGCTTTTGCGGAAAATGCCGATCTGCTCGGCAAGCTCCGTGCCCATATGCGCAATGCCGCCCTTTTAAAAGCCAAGGTGGTTGACGGCAAACAGGCGGCCGGCGAGAAATTCTCCGACTATTTCGATCATTCCGAACGCTGGGTAACCGCTCCCGGTCATCGTGCGCTCGCCATGCTGCGTGGTTGGAACGAAGAAGTGCTGACGCTGACGATCGAGGCCGATGCCGAGATCGCTTCGCCGAACAAGCCGGTCGAGCGCATGATCGCGGCCGCCTATGAAATCGGCGCAACGCGCCCCGGCGATCGCTGGCTGATGGATGTCGCAAGCTGGACGTGGCGTGTAAAACTTTCCATGTCGCTCTCGCTCGACCTGATGCGCGAGCTGCGCGAAAGGGCAGAGGAAGAGGCGATCCACGTCTTTGCCCGCAATCTCAAGGATCTGCTTCTGGCAGCGCCTGCCGGCTCACGCGCCACGATGGGCCTCGATCCGGGCATCCGCACCGGCGTCAAGGTCGCCATCATCGACGGCACCGGCAAACTGCTCGATACGACGACCGTCTATCCGTTCCCACCAAAGAACGACGTGCGCGGCACGCAGGCCGAACTGGCCTCGCTCGTTCGCAAGCACAATGTCGAGCTGATCGCGATCGGCAACGGTACCGGCAGCCGCGAGACGGAAAAGCTTGTTGCCGACATGCTGGCGGCACTCCCGGCGCCGAAACCCACCAAGGTCATCGTCTCGGAGGCCGGCGCCTCCGTCTATTCGGCTTCGGAAACCGCCGCCGCCGAATTCCCGCAGCTCGACGTTTCGCTCCGTGGTGCCGTCTCCATCGCCCGGCGGCTTCAGGATCCGCTCGCTGAACTCGTCAAGATCGAGCCGAAGTCGATCGGCGTCGGCCAGTACCAGCACGATGTCGATCAGGCCAAACTCTCCCGCTCGCTGGATGCGGTCGTGGAAGATGCCGTGAATGCCGTCGGCGTCGATCTCAACACGGCGTCTGCCCCGCTTCTGGCGCGCGTTTCCGGCCTCGGCCGTTCGATTGCCGATGCGATCGTCCTGCATCGAGACCAAAATGGTGCCTTTGAAAGCCGCAAGGACCTGTTGAAGGTGGCTCGCCTCGGCCAGCGCACCTTCGAACAGGCGGCCGGCTTCCTGCGCATCCCCAATGGCAAGGAACCCCTCGATGCCTCCTCCGTGCACCCGGAAGCCTATGGTGTGGCAAAGAAGATCGTCGCCGCCTGCGGCCGCGACCTGCGCTCGCTGATGGGCGATACCGTCACCCTGAAGGCGCTCGACCCACGTAAGTTCATCGACGAGAAGTTCGGCCTGCCGACGGTCAAAGACATCATCGCCGAACTGGAAAAGCCCGGCCGCGACCCGCGCCCGAGCTTCAAGACGGCGACCTTCGCGGAAGGCATCAACGAAATCAGCGACCTGAAGCCCGGCATGATGTTGGAAGGCACAGTCACCAATGTTGCGGCCTTCGGCGCCTTCGTCGATATTGGCGTACATCAGGATGGCCTGGTTCATGTTTCGCAGCTCGCCGACCGCTTTATCAAGGATCCTCACGAAATCGTGAAGGCGGGCGATGTGGTCAAGGTTCGCGTCGTCGAAGTCGATGCGAAGCGCAAGCGCATCGGTCTTTCCATGCGAAAGGACGATGGCGTTTCGGCGGGTTCTCCGCGCGGTGAGTCGCGTGGAAATGCGGAGTCCCGCCCTCAGCAGGACCGCCGTCCTGCGCCGGCGAAACCGCAGAGCCAGGGCGCATTTGGCGCGGCTCTCGCAGAAGCTATGAAGCGAAAATAAAGGCTTAGCTGCGACCGAGGCAAAAATGTCACAGTTTGGCAATTGAATTTGCGGAGTGCTAAATCCGGCGCTTGTAAGGCAGGCGTGAGGTATTAAGTTGATGTGACCATCCTGTCACATTTGCGAGGCGTCCATGGCGTCGGCATTCTTATCGATTGTCCAAAAAATTGTCCGAAAGGGTTCTTTGGCCCTTACTCTTGCCAATGGGGAGACCCACACGATTGGCGACGGCACCGGGGATCTGGTTGCCGTCCGCCTTGCCGATCAGGAGGCCGAGGACGCGATTCGTCGCGATCCGACGCTGAAGCTCGGCGAAATGTATATGGAAGGCCGGTTCATTCTCGAACGGGGCAACATCTATGACTTCCTCGCCCTGGTGAAGCAGAATACCACTAACGAAATCTTCGATTTCAAAATGGCTGCCCTCCTGATCGGCCGCATTGCCATGCAGCAGCTCAAGAGCCGCATGCCTGTTAACCACAACAAACGGAATGTCGCTCATCATTACGACCTTTCCGAAAAGCTCTTCGAACTCTTCCTCGATGAGGACTGGCAGTATTCCTGCGCCTATTTCGATCCGCCCGGTATCAGCCTTGAGGAGGCGCAGGTGGCAAAGAAGCGCCACATCGCGGCAAAGCTCATGCCGCAGCCGAATCAGCGCGTGCTGGAGATCGGCTCGGGCTGGGGCGGCATGGCCATGTATCTCGCGGAATCGACACCCGGCCTCGACGTGACAGGCATCACGCTCAGCGAAGAGCAGCTGAAGATTTCGCGCGAACGGGCGGAGAGACGCGGCCTTGCCGATCGCGTCCGTTTCGAACTTCAAGACTACCGCTACCTGACCGGTAGGAAATTCGACCGTATCGTCTCCGTCGGCATGTTCGAGCACGTCGGCATCGGCAACTACGGCAACTTCTTCAAGAAGGTGCATGAGCTGTTGGATGACAACGGCATCATGCTGTTGCATTCGATCGCGCGTCCGAAGCCGAGTTTCGCGACCAACGCCTTCATCGAGAAATATATCTTCCCGCAGGGCTATATTCCCTCGATTGCCGAAACATTGGTGCCGCTCGAAAAGGCTGGCCTGCTGACCCGCGACGTCGAAGTATTGCCGCTGCATTATGCCTATACGCTGCGCCATTGGCGCGAGCGCTTCGTTGCCCGCAAGGCCGAAGCTGTGGCGCTTTACGACGAGAAGTTCTTCCGCATGTGGGAGTTCTATCTGGCCGGCTCCGAAATGGGCTTCCGCTGGGACGAACTCTTCATTGAGCAGATCCAGATCACGAAGAACCAGTTTGCCACACCCGATAACCGCAATTACATTGCTGCCAACGAGGCCAAACTTAGGGAATTCGAGGCGACGCGTCCGCCCTTGGAAAAATTCACCTTCTGATATCAAGAGCGCGGCCAGCCCGCGCTTTTTCTTTTGGAGAGACGGCTATGAGCGCATTTCCTGAAATCACCCTTGTGCGCCACGGTGAAACGGCATGGTCGCTATCCGGCCAGCATACCGGCCGCAGCGATATTCCACTCACCGCCAATGGCGAGGCCGCCGCCCGTGCGCTTGCGCCGCGGCTTGACGGTCTTTCCGTCTCCGCCGTCTGGTCGAGCCCGTCGCAGCGGGCGCGCAACACCTGCGCGCTTGCGGGCTTTGGGGAAGGAGCCGTCATTAAGCCCGATCTCGCTGAATGGGATTATGGTGCCTACGAAGGCATCACGACGAAGGAAATCCTGTCGAAGCGTCCCGGCTGGCAGCTCTTCCGCGATGGTTGCCCGAATGGCGAAGCCGCAGCTGATGTCGGCGCCCGTGCCGACCGCATCATTGCCGAACTACGTCAGGCCAATACACCTATCCTGATCTTTTCGAGTTCGCATTTCCTGCGTGTGCTCGGCGCCCGCTGGCTCGGCCTGCCACCACAGGATGGCTCCCGTTTCATTCTGGATACGACGAGCATCTGCGTTCTGGGTTACGAGCACGATCTGACAGAGCCGGTCATCCGCCGCTGGAACCAGAAGTAATTCTGATCGCCTCGATCTCAGCCTCTTGGTTAAGAATGAGGTAACACCCTCGCTATAAATGTAGCGGTCGCCGTCGTCCGCGGCCGTTCTTGTATTGCGTTTTCTGGAGTGCGGATTGTGTTTAATCGATCAGTCGTATCGATCTCTTTAGGTATTGTTTTTGCGTCTTTCGGCACTGCATCTGCTCAGGAGGGCGGCCACTGGTGGTCAGGTGACTGGTATCTGAAGGTCGGCGTATCCGGCTTTTCCGCGCCGAAATTCGAAGGCGCCTCCACCAATGAATTCAAGTTCAGCCCACTGATCTCCGTGGGCCGTCAGGGCGCAGGGCCGCGATTCTCTTCGCGCAACGACAACCCCTCCTTCGCACTCGTCGACAACACCGGCTTCCGCGCCGGTATCGTCGGCCGCTATGTTCCTGAGCGTGACGAGGGTGACGATAGCGATCTGCGCGGCCTGAAGAAGGTCAAGTGGGGCGCCGAAGTCGGCGGCTTTGCGGAAGTCTATCCGACCGATTGGCTGCGTGCCCGCGCCGAACTGCGCCAGGGCATCCGCTCCCATGACGGCCTCGTGGCCGACGTGGCGCTTGACGCCTTCACCGATATCGCGCCCGATCTGCAGCTCTCCGGCGGCCCGCGTGCCACTTTTGCGACGAGCGGCTACTTCCATTCCTATTATGGCGTCAACGAAGCGCAGTCGGCTGCAAGCGGACTGAGGCCTTATGACCCTTCGGGCGGCATCCAGTCCTATGGTGCCGGCACGGCGCTTACCTGGAACGCGACAGAGAACCTATCGACAAGCGCCTTCGCAGAATACAAGCGCCTCGCCGGCCCCGCAGCCGATAGCAGCCTTGTGCGTGAGCGCGGTTCCAAGAACCAGTTCCTGATTGGCGTGTCGGCGAGCTACAAGTTCAATTTCACGCTGAACTGAGCGGGCTGAGCGATCACACCCAGCCGCCGTCGACGACGAACTGTTGGCTGGTGCACATGGCGCTGTCGTCGGCGGCGAGAAACAGCGCCATGCGGGCGATGTCGGAAGGCTGCAGCCTGTCCGGCAGGCACTGGCGCTCGGCGATCTGCCGCTCGCCGGCCTCCGTCAGCCAGAGGCGCATCTGCCGTTCGGTCATGACCCATCCGGGCACCATGCAATTGACGCGGATGCGCTCGGGACCGAACTCGCGGGCGAGCGCCCGCGTCATCCCCCAGATCGCCGCTTTCGCGGTGACGTAGGCCGGGCAATCCGGATCGCCGACCATCCAAGTGATCGAGCCGAAATTGATGATCGAACCGCCGCCGAGCGCCTTCATATAGGGCCGGGATGTCTGCGCCGCGAAGAACTGGTGGCGCAGATTGACGGCCATGCGGTCGTCCCAATAGGCAGCCGTCACATCCTCCGTCTGATGCCGGTCGTCGTTGCCGGCATTATTGCAGAGCACCTGAAGCGGGCCATTCTTTGCGACTGACTCGGCGATCGCACGCTTCAGCGCCTCTATATCGCGCAGATCACAGGGGATGAAGAGCGGCGCAGCATATCCTTCCGCGCCTATAGCAGTGACCAGTTCGCGGCCGTTCTCCTCGGCAATGTCGATGAAAGTGACCCGGCTGCCCTGGGCGCAGAAATGCCGCACGAGGCTTTCGCCAATGCCGCTTGCCCCACCGGTGATGAACACGCTTCTTCCCGTCAGGCTCGGGTAGCTGGCATAGGTCATGCGGTCACTGCGGGCATCTTGGCTCATCTGCGGAACTCCTGAAGGAATGTCGTTAGAGACAGGTCGTGCGCACTAACGTGGAGTCCGACTGTATCAAACAGAAGACGCCGCAGCACTCGGTAGCGCCACGGCGTCCTTTTCAACGGAGTTTCAGAGCGAAAAGCCGCGGCGGACTGCACCTCGGCTCAGAAGCTCACGTTGAAATTGACCTTGACGGCATGGTCCTGGGTCGCGCCAGCGAACTGACCCGCATAGGATGCGCCGATCGTTGCGTTTTTCGCCAGGTTGAAGTCGAGACCCGCCTCCACAGTCAACGCATTCTTGGCGATCGGCGCACCGATGGAATCGAAGCTTGCACCAGTGTTGAACGCGAGATTGGAGCTCGGCGTCAGATCGCCATAGGCGTGCCGCCAGGCCACCATGCCGCGCACGGTCGCCATGCTGTCCTGCTGATCGATCGCGGTGGAAGCGCGAATGCCGAGTGTGGTGAAAGCGGTATTCATGCTGGATGATCCGGTGGACAGCGCTGCGATCGTGCCGCCCTCTTCCGAGAAGGCATCGCTCTTCAGGCGTGCATAGGCGAGGTTGGCGAAGGGTTCGAAGGCGGTATCTTCAAAGTCCATCCGGTAAGCCAGTTCCGCGAAGGCCTGGGTGGTGCGCGCGTCGTAGTCGGCCGACAAGCTTTCGGCGAAGGCAGGGAAGACGACGTGGCGGGTGGTACTGACATCATGCGAGGTATAGAAGACTCCGGTGCGGAAACCGAGCGCACCCCATTGCGTACCGCCATAGACACCGAGATGAACGTTGTCGCTCGACCCGGACGACATGCGGGCATCGACATCGAAATTGGTGCGGCTGTAGCCAGCCATCGCGCCAAAACGCCATGCCCCGGCCGTTGCGTCGGCGCCAAAGACGATGCCGCCGGTCGTATGGTCGAAATCCGCCGCGTAGCCTTCTCCCTCGGTCGTGCTCGTTGCACCGATCGCCTGGCTCCAGATGGCGAGGCCTTCGGTATTGCTGATCGCGCCGGTCAAACCGTTTTCGTCATAGGAAGTAACTTCCGATGTCGGTGCGGCGACGTCGCTGAATGCAGAGCGCAGACGTTGGTTGACCGCGTCGCTGAGATAGAGGCTATCCTGGATGAAGGCGCCCTTGGCGCTGGAATGGATCTCGCCGGAGAGCGCGTTGCCGTAAGGCCTGAGATAGCGGTAGAAGCCGATATACTCGTTGATGGACGGATCGGGCTGTTCGCGGTTGATGATGTAGAGCGACCAGCCGTCCTTGGTCATGCCGAAGGCGAGGCCCTCGACTTCCTGATCGCCGGGTGTGTCGAGCTGCCCGATTTCCTCGACTTCGCCGGTGGTCAGGTTAGCGCGGTAGAACGCTTTCGTCGCGCTTTCGGTGGAGAAATACATATAGCCGTCGAGGACCTTGCCGCCCTGCGCCTGGTCGATGGTCTTCGAAAGAGGAATGTATTGCTTGAAGGATCCATCGGAGAGATTATAGACCGCGATCTCGGTGGAATTGTCATAGGCCATACCATAGATCAGGCCCTTCTTGGCATCCACGGCTACCCAGCTTGCAATGTCCTGCCGGCCGTGCGGTGGGTTCAGCGAGAAATACCGGCCTGTATAGCTCATGTCGCTTGCGTTATAGATCGCAAAGACCGGTGTATTATATCGACCGCCGGTAATGGGATCGCGGGCACTGGAATCCAGAGAGACGTAGAGATAGCCGTCTGCGTAATCGATGTCGCCGATATGATTGAGACCCTTCGGTGCATCCGGGAACGGATTTGCGAGTGCCGGATCGATCGCGTGGTTGTCGCGCGTGATCGTGTTGAAGTTCCCGTCCGCCTTGTCCAGCGCATTCGTGCCGGAGAAATACCAGTTCTTGCCGTCGGTGGTGACGCCCTGACCGCGATAAGTGATGGGATCGTCGGTGAAGGTGAACTTCTCGACCATGATCCAGGGTTCGACGGCGTAGGCGGGAATGGCCGTCGCGCAGAGGAGAGCGGTGAGAGCGAGCGATCTTGCCGCATGCGCCGTGGGCGCTCTGGTTGAGTGGCCTGTGGTCATGAATGGCATGTGGAGTTCCCTTTTCGTCGGCAAAGGCTGCCTGGTCGCAGCCGAGAGGGGCCGCCGGCGTGGTTGACGCGGCGGCGGTGAAGGCGGCGTGATGAAAGCGCAGAAATCCGGCCGGCCGGCTCAGTAGCCCGTCGGTCGCGATGCTTTTATGGAAGATGGGGCGCGTACTAGTTCAGTGTGCGCAATGGCGCCTATCTAAAGGGCTATTATACACTCGCGATCAACGACATATTTGTATTATTCAGAAATAAGTAAATATCTTCGTAGAAGAGTCAAATAATAATTGAAATATTAGTCCGGGATTTTTGCGATTATTTCATAACTGAGCTCCTGTTGATAGAGAATATATGCTGTTTAAACATGCTAGTCTGCGTTTTAATTGTGTACGTCGAGTTGACGTCACTGGAACGACTGTTCTATGAGGGCGGTAATAAGGGAGCGATGTGACAATAGTATGAATAGTATGAAGAATAGGAAGAATGCAGGTGCCCGATCCTCTCTTCTCGTCGCGTCGTCGCGTATGGAGGGGATGACCGGCAGCAGCCTTCACACGAGGGTGCTCAATGAGATCGGTCAAAGCATTGTGCGAGGGGATCTTTTGCCCGGCGATCCACTGCCGAATGCCGATGACTGGAGCGCTGCCCATGGCGTGAGCCGCACTGTTCTGCGGGAAGTGATCAAGGTTTTGGCTGGCAAGGGCATGGTGGAATCGCGCCCGAAGATCGGCACCCGCGTGCGTCCGCGCAGGGACTGGAATTTTCTCGATCCGGATGTGCTCCTGTGGCGCTATGGCGGCAGGACCACTGCTGAGGATGCCCGTGCGCTTTTCGAGTTGCGACGTGCGATCGAGCCGACGGCCGGTGCACTGGCGGCCGAACGCGCCACTGTAGCAGAGATCAAGCATTTGCGGGATCTGCTCGTCGAGATGGAGCGGGCAGGCGATGACGGTGCGCGTTTTGCCGTGCCGGATCTCGCATTTCATCAGGCGGTCCTGCGCATGTCCGGTAATGAATTGATCGGTTCGCTGGCGGCACTGATCGAGACCGCACTGGTGATCAGCTTCCGGCTTTCCGACGACAACCCGCAGGGTCAGAGTCATTCGTTGCCGCTGCATCAGCAGGTCGTGGACAGTATCGAAAATCGCGACGGGGCGGCTGCGGGCAGGGCCCTCGTTTCTTTATTGGACGGCGCCGAAGAGGATGTGAAGCGCGCCCTTGCCGCGCGTCAGCGCTAGCAATACTCGCCAGTTGATGATCCGATGAAGCTTTCTCTCGCAAGCAGGCGCTTGCGTACGAGGCGGATTGCAGCGGGCCGGATCACGTCAGCGATAACCGTCTTGACCATGAGTGCTGCCCATCGCTAGATGGCCGTATGCAACAGATTGACGGTCTTAACGGGCGCGTTGCCGATGCGCCCTCGGATAATTGGGTTTATCGCATCCTGCCGCCCTGGCTGTGGCCCTATGCACAGCTTGCGCGCTGGGACCGGCCGATCGGCTGGCAGCTTCTCATGTGGCCTTGCTTCTGGTCGGCGACACTTGCCGCCAATGCGGCGATCGAACCGCGCGTTTTTTCCGGGGCCCTGCTTCTCTACCATCTGTTCCTGTATTTTATAGGCTCTGTCGCCATGCGCGGCGCCGGCTGCACCTACAATGATCTTGTAGACCACAAGATCGACATGCAGGTGGCGCGCACCCGTTCGCGTCCATTGCCCTCCGGTCGGGTGACGCGCAGGCAGGCGAAGATTTTTATCGCACTGCAGGCGTTGGTCGGCCTGTTCGTGCTGTTGCAGTTCAATTGGTTTGCCGTGATTCTCGGCGTTCTTTCGCTCGGCGTCGTCGCTCTCTATCCCTTCGCCAAGCGATTTACCGATTGGCCGCAATTCTTCCTCGGTCTTGCCTTTTCCTGGGGTGCGCTCATGGGTTGGGCAGGGATTTTCGGTAGCCTCTCCTTCTCTGCGGTCTTACTTTACTTTGCCTCGATCGTCTGGACGATCGGTTACGACACGATCTATGCCCATCAGGACAAGGAGGATGACGAACTGATCGGCGTTCGCTCCACCGCCCGCCTGTTCGGCGAGCGAACGCGTCTAGCGCTGATCGCTCTCTACGGGCTGACACTGGTGTTGATGTTCCTGTCCTTCGCGCTTGCCGGCGTCGGACTTCTCGCCTTCGTCGGCCTGCTGATCGCGGCCGGCATGTTTGCCTGGCAGATCCGGACGCTCGACATCGACGACGGCGCCCAGTGCCTCGCGCTTTTCAAATCGAACACCCGGGTCGGATTGATTATCTTCCTCGGCCTGTTCGTGTCGTTGCTGTTCGCCATTCCCTGACCGCGAATGAAAAAACCGGCAACGCTTCGGCCCGAAGATCGAGATCGATTTTCGAAGAGCCTGATGCGCAGTCAAAAATAGAGCGCTGTGCGGGACGCACAACGCTCTGGGGCCGGGTTCGGCTGAGGTTTTGAGCCTATCACTCAGTTGCGGGCAATGATTTCCTTGCCTTCGATCTTCATGATGACGCCGAGTTTGCCGGGCGTGCGGCGCACGAGGAAGCGCGGGCGGCGGTTTGCGAAATAGGAATGACGCCGGCGCGGTTTCATCTCGCTGGTGCGCAGGCCGCCGAGATGTTCTTCCAGCGGGCGAGCAACGCCGTCGGCTTCCACCATCAGCATAGGAATGCCGAAGGCTTCCGACCAGCTGCGCCAGTCGGCGGCGATATCGCCAAGATCATGGGCGACGAGCAGCGGAATGCAAAGTTCCGGATCTTCGTGATGCAGTTCGAGCGTCACGGTGACTTCGCCATTGCCGTGGTCGATGGCGCGGGCTGCAACGCCCTTGAAGACACGCCGCGGCAGGGCGATGGAGAGCGGCAGACCGCTGGAGGGGAGAATCTTGCGCAGGACCGCGCCGCGTTCGTCGATCGTTATGCTGACGTCACCGGCATGGTCGTGGATGGCATAGCTTACCTGTTGAGGAAAGCGAGACGGATCAAGACGCAATGTCGTGCCAGCCCAGACGGGCTTCAGAACGGTATTCTTCATTTCATTTCTACCCTTGTCTTACCTGAGAGCCGGTTTCCGGTCTTCTCCTTGGGACTTTTCGTCCTCTATGGCCCGACAATAGGCAGCCCCCGTTCCGTACAGCTTAAAAATCGCGGTTAAGAAAATCCTGCCTCCGCGAATGGTTAGCAAAAACGAATATGGCAGGGTTTCCGGATGGTGAACGCGGCCGTGCCAAAGCGGAACAGCTTCAGGTAAGTCTCGGGTAAGTTTTGGATGGCAAAATGCCCGCACCAATGGTCTGTGATTCTTTAAAGACTTTGCTGAAAAGGGCGCACTATGATTACGGCATCCCTGTCATACGTCATCTTGTCGCGCGATATGCCGAAGAGTCTCGACCGCGTCGCCAATCAGACGCAGGTAAAAAAAGACGCCCAATACTATGCTGACAATATCAATAAGGTGAAGGACGTCGACGACTTCCTTGGCGATTACAAGCTCTACAGCTACGCCATGAAGGCATACGGTCTCGATGACATGATTTATGCCAAGGCCTTCATGAAGAAGGTACTGCAGAGCGATCTGACTGACGCCAACAGCTTCGCCAACAAGCTCTCAGATTCCCGCTACAAGGAATTCGCCGCTGCCTTCAATTTCAATGCTCCGCCAAAAGATATTCAGACGGACGCACAGGAAGACGATCTGATCGGCCTCTATAAGCAGTCCTTTGCCGATGCCGCCCAGCAGGCGGCCACCGAAACGAAATATTACTCTGCGCAGATGGACGATGTGAAAACCGTCCAGGACTTCGTTGCCGACCCGCGTCTCTTGAACTACGCGCTGAAGAGCGTCGGCATCGACCCGACCTATATGTCGAAGGACTATATCGCCGGCGTCCTGACCACCGATATCAGCAAACTCGGAGGCAACGCGCCGGACCCGAGCGATCCAGCCTACGATCCGGCCAAGACATATGTCGGCGACAAGCTTTACGCGCTCGCGCAGCAATTCAATTTTAAGCCCGACAATGGCGATTCGCAGTATTTCCGCGACAATATCGGCTCGGTCCAGTCGGTCGACGACCTTCTCGCCGACCCGCGCCTGCGAACTGTGGCGCTGCAGTCCGTCGGCATCGATCCGGCAACGGCCGACAACGCCTTCATCAAGATGGTGTTGACGAGCGATCCTTCAACGCTCGGCGGCGACGTGCCCCTCAGCAATCCCGATCCGTCGCTCAACTATGTCGGCAGCAAGTACAAGGAACTCCGGTCCTATTTCAACTTCAATGCAGATGGTTCGGTGACTGGTTCTGCACAGAATGCCGGCCAGACCCAATCGGTCGCGTCGCTCTACGTCTTCCGCGCTCCCATAGTCGGCGGTGCTGCGCAGACGGCGGCACAGAAGAACAATGTCATCGAACAATACAATATCAAGACTGCACCGCAGATCGTCGACCGCGACGGCACCGCGAGCGATGTGTACTACACTAGCCAAGCGATGTCGGACCTCAACAAGAGCTACTATCTGTCCAAGATCGGCACGATCACCAATGTCGATCAATTGGTCAACGACAAACGGCTTGCAGATTATGTTCGTTCTGCCTTCAATATGGATCCTGGCTTTACACAGCTGAAAAGCGTTCTGACCGATCCGGCCTATGCCCGTTCGGTCGATCTCGGCGATGCCTACGAAGCCTTCAATTTCAGGTCCGACGGCACGGTTTCTCCGACTGAGCGCGCGCAATCCTATGACCAGTTGACGGGCATTGTGAATGGCGCGACAAACGTGTCGAGCTATTTCTCGAACATGATGATGCCGCCCGGTGGCGTCAGCCCGATCGACAACGTCGATGAATTGCTTTCCGACAAGATGCTGACCGCTTACATCAAGGATGCCTACGGCCTCGGTCAGGATTTCAGCAATGCCGAACTGAAGAACATCCTCACGGATTCCGCCTATGCTGCGACTGCAGGCCATCAGGACATCCACGATGCCTTCAATTTCAACGCGGATGGTTCGATCAACGGCACGATTCAGAACGCTACTCAGCTTAAGGGGATCAACCAGCTCGCATCAAACAACTCATCCTATTACCAGACCAAGCTCGGCGATCTCTCCAATAACGGTTCGACCGCGGCTGTCGACGTTTTCCTCGCCGACGGCAAGCTGGTAAGCTTCCTGCGCACTAGTATGCAGATCGGCAACGACATCAGCGATACCACGCTTCGCGGAATCCTGACCGATCCGACCGTCGCGGCGGCCCAGGGTTACAGCGACGTCTATCAGCTCTTCAATTTCCGTCAGGACGGCACGGTCGCGCAAAACACCCTCTCGCAGAACGCCACCCAGGTTGCGGCGATGACCAAGAAGGC
Source organism: Rhizobium sp. BK650 (assembly GCF_014195325.1). Taxonomy (GTDB): domain Bacteria; phylum Pseudomonadota; class Alphaproteobacteria; order Rhizobiales; family Rhizobiaceae; genus Rhizobium. The sequence continues at coordinate 18,108 of NZ_JACIBK010000011.1, forward strand.
GGACGACGCCGCCACCTATTATGCCAATACTATGCTTTCGATCAGCAGCGTCGATCAGCTGCTGGGCGACCAGAAGCTAAATAGTTATATTCGTTATGCTTTTAGCGTTCCGGCGAGCGTCTCGAATGCCGATCTGCGCACTATTCTCACGGATCAGAGCGGCACCGGCCCCTATGCCAACGTGAAGGCGGCGTTCAATTTCCAGGCTGACGGCACCGTTACGCCCGGCTGGGCACAGACGTCCACACAGCGAGCCACCATGAATTCGGCCGCTTCCGCACGCGAGCAAGGCGTCCTGGACCGAATGGGCGACGTCAACGATGTCGATCAATTGCTGGCTGATTCATCCCTGACGGACTATTTGAAAATGGCCTACGGCCTCGCCTACGATACGAGCGACGCCGAACTGAGGAATATTCTTACCGACCCGGCCCATGCTGCTTCCGTCGGCCAGAGCGATCTTAACGCGGCCTTCAATTTCGCCTCGGATGGATCTCTGCCGACCTCGACCAGCGCCCAGACCGGTGAGCAGACGACGAATACCTCCGACAATTACACCGCTCGCGTCAACAATCAGGGCGATGATCTCATTGATCGCATCATTGCGAACTACAAGTCGCGAATGGACGGTACGAACGGCACAAACGGCAGCGTCAAGAGTGTCAATGATTTCATGAAGACCAACGCCACCGCCGATACGCGCCTCAGCAACGACTCCTATCCGGATCTGTATGAGATGGCGCTGCAGGCTTACGGCCTCACGCCGGATGACGTGTCGCGCTCCACCATGCGCAAGCTGCTTGTCAGCGATCCCTATGATCCCAAGGGATATGTCGCATCCTTCAAGGACGATCGTATCACCAAGATGGTGCGCGCTTTCAATTTCGGCCCCGATGGCAAGGCAGCCGAGCCTATGTCGCCTCTTTCTGCAGCTACCATGGCGAAATATGCGACCGATTACAAATCGCACGTGACCATGCTCATGGACGATGGTCCTGCGAAGGATCGTGCTTCCAAGGATGCTACCAAGGAAGTGGATTATTTTGGCAAGACCATTCCAGGTATAACGTCGCTCGACGAATTCCTGGCCGATAAGCGCCTGACGGATCTTGTGCTGAAAGCAAATGGCCTTGATCCGAAGAAGTACAACAAGGATACGCTGAAGAAGATCTTCACCTCCGATCCTGATGACAAGAAAAGCTATCTCAACACCACGGCTGACGCGCGCTTCAAAGAGATCGTCGCCTCCTTCAATTTCGACAAGGACGGCAACCTGACCCGTGCCAAAATGGGCAAGATCCAGGACAAGCAGGCCGAAGCGAATACGCAGCAGCAGTATGTGCAGATGACCCTGGAAACCCAGGAGGGCGAAAAGAATGACGGCGTTCGCCTGGCGCTCTATTTCAAGCGTAAGGCCGGCGATGTTACATCGCTCTACAACATTCTTGGTGACAAGGCTCTCTATCAGGTCGTCCAGACGGCCTATAGCCTACCGCAACAGATGTCGTCGATGGATGTAGCCAAGCAGGTCGATCTGCTCGGCCGCTTCGTGAAGCTGGAAGACCTGCAGGATCCGAAGAAGGTCGACAAGCTCCTCAAGCGCTTCACGGCCATGTACGACATCCAGAACAACACGCAGCAGTCGCCGGCGCTTCAGCTCCTGACCGGCGGCACCGGCCAAACGTCATCACTGCTCTGATGGCGGCGTGAGCCTCTCACAAATAAAGAGTTAAAGGCTCACCACCTTGTCCGGATTCATGACGCCGGCGGGGTCGAAAGCATGCTTGATGCGGCGCATCAGTTCCATCTCGATTGCCGGCCGGATCGACGCCAGCTCGTCGCGCTTCAATTGACCGATGCCGTGCTCGGCGGAGATCGAGCCGCCATGGGCGAGCACCAGCCCGTGGACGATATGGTTCATTTCATGCCAGCGGGCGATGAAGGCATCCTTGTCGGCACCTATCGGCTGCGAGATGTTGTAATGGATGTTGCCGTCGCCCATGTGGCCGAAGGCGCAGATGCGCGCGCCGGGCATGGCGGCCATTACCGCTTCGCCGGCTTCGTTCATGAAATGCGGTATCTTCGAAACCGGCACAGAGACGTCGTGTTTGATCGAGCCGCCCTCCGGCTTTTGGGCTTCCGACATGCTCTCGCGCATATGCCAGAGCGCTTTCTGCTGCGCGAGCGAGGCGGCGATTGCCGCATCCTGCACGAGCCCTGCTTCGAAACCCTGCTCCAGCACGGCATTCATCATTCGCTCGGCCGTCTCGGCTGAATCCGAGGTGGAGATATCGATGAGCACATACCATTCATGCGGCGTCTCCAGCGGATCGCGGACGCCATCGATATTGCGCACGGTGATCTCGACGCCGAAGCGCGGCATCAGCTCGAACCCGGTGAGCGAAGCGCCGCAGAGGCTAGACGCGAGATTGAAGAAGGTGAGCGCATCCTCGACCGAGGAGAGCCCGGCAAAGGCCACCTGATGGCCGAGCGGCTGCGGGAAAAGCTTCAGCACCGCGCCGGTGATGATGCCGAGCGTGCCTTCCGCACCGATGAAGAGATCGCGCAGGTCATAGCCCGTGTTGTCCTTCTTGAGACGGCGAAGCCCGTCCCAGACCTCCCCGGTCGGCAGCACGACCTCAAGGCCGAGGCAGAGTTGGCGCATATTGCCATAGGCAAGAACCGCCGTGCCGCCGGCGTTTGTGGAGAGGTTCCCGCCGATACGGCAGGAGCCTTCCGAGCCGAGCGACAGCGGAAACAGCCGGCCATGCGCTTCCGCCGCCTTCTGCACGTCGGCGAGGATGGCGCCGCCATCGGCGACCAGCACGTTCGCGACCGGGTCGACATCCCGGATCTTGTTCATTCGTTCGAGCGAAAGGATGACGTCAGCCTTGCCCTCGCGCGGCGTCTGGCCGCCGACGAGGCCGGTATTGCCGGTCTGCGGTACGATGGCCGTGCCGGTCTCGGTGGCAAACTTCATGATCGCGGAGACTTCCCCAACCGAGGCAGGTTTTAAAAGGAGAGGGGAGGAGCCGTGATAGAGGCCACGGTTTTCGATGAGGTGCGGTGCGAGATCGGCTTCACTGCGCAGCGCAAATTTCTCGCCAACGATGGCGGTAAAACGGTTGATGATCTCTACAGAAATGCTTGTGCTGCTCATGGAGCCCGGTCCCTCTTCCTCACTCGCGCGGTGCTGCCGCGCGCCGCAGTCGGTCATTGATCGCCTCTCCAAGCCCCTCGTCGGGAATAGGCGAGAAGGCGATCGTGGCCGCGCCGCTGGCATCGGCCTTTTTCATGTAATCGAAAAGATTGGCGGCCGCCTCGGCGAGATCGCCGCGCGGGCTGAGATTCAGCGTGATTGCCGCATGCTCGGCGCCAGGCAGCTTTTCCGGTCCGAAAGCGATCAGCGCTTCGCCGGGCCGAAGATCGGTGACGTCGAGCCGAACGGCTGCACCCGGCGCGTAATGAGACGCGAGCATGCCTGGCGCCTCGATCGGCGCAGCTGCCTTCTTTGAGCGCAGGAGCCGCTTACCGGCCACCCGCTCGATATCCTTGGCAGGCAGGCCGCCCGGCCGCAGCAGCCGAAGCTCGCCGTTCTCGACCTTCACGATCGTCGATTCCACTCCAACCGCACTCGCGCCCGCGTCGAGAATCAGCGGTATTTTGCCGCCGAGATCGGCTTCGACATGATCAGCACTCGTGGCGCTCACCTTGCCTGAGGTATTGGCGCTTGGAGCGGCGAGCGGTCGCCCGAAGGCGCGGATCAGCTCACCGGTGAAGCCCTTGGGTGTACGGATGCCGACGCTGTCGAGACCGGCCGTTGCCAGTGCGTGGATCGCGGTGCCGCTCTTCAATGGCAGCACCAGCGTCAGGGGGCCGGGCCAGAAAGCTTCTGCAAGCGCACGCGAAATCGGGTCGAATTCCGCATAATTTTCCGCCATCGCAAGATCAGCCATGTGACAGATCAGCGGATTGAATCGCGGCCGGCCTTTGGTCTCGTAGATCCGGGTGATCGCCGCCGGATTGGTCGCGTCGGCGGCAAGTCCGTAGACGGTCTCGGTGGGGATAGCGATCGCAAGGCCTTCGGCGAGTGCCGCGCAGCCTGCTTCGAGCGCCGTCCGCTTGTCGGCCTTGATGTCGATTATCCTTGCCATGTCCTGCCCGGGTTTCGTCCGGCAGTCATTAGGCCTTCCTCGCGGCGCGATCAATCCCGCGCAGTGCGAGTGGACCAATAGTCGGCCGGCTTATAGCTGGCGGATGATCTGGCGAAGCTGCTCGTTGCGGGCGCCGAGCAGGAGGATGTTGCGGATGGCGATCTGCGGATCGTTTGTGCGAAAGAGCAGGCCGTTGCCGCGCACGGTACGGTCGACCACCATCTTCTCCGGCGTGCTTTCGCCCGGCTTGATCGCGACGGCGAAATACATGCGGGAATTCTGCACCGCGATATTATCGAAGAAATTGTCGTTGTCGCCGATGTCGGAATAGAAATTGGCGATGTAGAAGGCCCATGCCACTTCGTCATAGCGAGCGAACTTGGTACGCGAAGCCGTAACGTGGCAGTACCCGAGATGAGGGCTATCGGCTAGCGTCCGGTGAAAGATCATCTTCGGAAACTGGATGGCTCGGTGGAAGCCGTTGATGCTCTGATGGGTTTTCTCACCGGCGGCCTGCAGCTTGCGTGCCGTCTTTTCAGCCACTTCCTCATGAGTGAGATAGCGGCGTTCTTCGGGCAGCCAATCCTCGCGGCGGCGGCTGATGCGGCCGGTGCGCAGGAATTCCGAGTGTTTGGTGAGAAGCCGTGGTTCGGCAGGCTTGCTCTCTTCCCGTGTGTCGAAATATCGAAGTTTGGCCATGGCTGTTGCAGTCTTCGCTGTGTCGATCGATGCCAAGGATAGGATTTCATGCTTAACGTCCTGTTAAAATGACAGGAAGAAGGCGCAGCTGTTGCCGATTGGCGGCATGTCGTAAATGCGATAGATTCTGCCCGCGATATTGTATTTGCTTGTGTCTGACGCCCCAAGAAATGTCGCAATTGACGATAATTAAAGGCGAACCGATGATTCAGAGGACCGTTCGGCTCCCTGTCGTCAATTTCGAAGCCGATGTCGCTTTACAACCAAGCGGCCGCCGTGCTCGGTGTTTAAATGACGCCATGACCAGTTCTCCGGAGGGAGAAGGAAGCGGCGCGCTTCCGCTGCCGAACTTCAACAGGATGGCAGCCATATGCACGAGGATAGGCAGATGGATATTCGCAGCAACGTTTTGCGCCAGCTCAAGAGCCGCCGTGAGGGTTTCAGCCTCGAACAGCCCTTCTATATCGATGAGGATTATTTCCGGCTGGACATGGAGATGATCTACTATCGCGATTGGCTGTTCATCGGCCATGATTGCGAATTGCCGAAGCCGGGCGCCTACTTCACCGTCCAGATCGGCGATTATCCTGTTGTCATCGTACGCGGGCGCGACAATGTCATTCGTGCCTTCCACAACAGCTGTCGCCACCGCGGCTCGCGTGTCTGCACCAAGGAGCACGGCTCGTCGGTGCGTCTCGTCTGCCCCTATCACCAATGGACCTACGACCTCGACGGCAAGCTCGCCTTCGCCCGCCACATGGGCGATGATTTCGACAAGAGCGGTTACGGGCTGAAGCCGGTTCATTGCGAGATCGTCGCTGGCTACGTCTTCATCTGCCTCGCCAATGTTGCGCCGGACTTCCAGACGGTGCGCGACAAGATCGAGCCCTACATGGCGCCGCATCACATCAGCGAGGCCAAGATCGCCTTTCAGAGCACCATCATCGAGAAGGGCAACTGGAAGCTGGTCTGGGAGAATAATCGTGAGTGCTATCACTGCGCCGCCAATCATCCCGAACTCTGCCGCACCTATCCGGAAGCGCCGAGTGTCACCGGGACCGATGGCGGCGCCGACGATCCGGAGATTGCCGGCCACTGGGCGCGCTGCGAGGCGGCAGGCCTGCCGAGCAAGTTCCAGATCTCGCCGGACGGACAGTTCCGCACCGCTCGCATGCCATTGATTGAGGACGCCGAAAGCTACACCATGTCCGGCAAGCCCGCCGTCAAGCGCCCGCTCTCCGACGACGTGAAGATCAGCCATATCGGCACCATGCTGCTCTTCCACTATCCGACGACGTGGAACCATCTGCTCGGCGACCACGCGATTTCCTTCCGCGTGCTGCCGCTCAGCGCCAACGAGACGGCTGTGACCACCAAGTGGATCGTACACAAGGATGCGGTCGAGGGCGTGGATTACAATCTCGAAGAACTGACCCACGTCTGGACCGAGACTAACGATCAGGACCGCCGCATCGTCGAAGAGAACGCCTTCGGCATCCGTTCGCCGGCCTATGAGCCCGGTCCTTATTCGGCTGCCCACGAAGGCGGCGTCATGCAGTTCCTCGAGTGGTATTCGAACTTCATGATCAACCGCCTGCAGGGCGATCAGGCTAAGCTTTCGGTCGTCGCCTGAGATGTTCATAACCGATTAATGTCCGGTTCATTTCGCCTCCGGTAGAAACGGAGCGTAGATGCCGTCAGCGGGTTTTGGCGGAACAGTTTTCCGCTTAATCCGTTACCCGGCATGCTTTTTCGCTCTTGATCGGAGATACGCAATGTTTGGGCTGAGTAAGAAGGTCGCGACCGCGGTTATGGCCGCCGCCGTCGTTGTGACGAGCTTCGTGCCGTCGCAGGCAATCCAGATGCCGGCCGTCCCGCAGGTGGAAAAATCTTCGCCTGTCGAGAACGTCCAATACCGCCGCTACTATGGTGGGGGCTACTATCGCCCCGGTTACTATCCGCGCTATCGTCCTGCCTATCGCCCAGGCTGGTATGGCGGTTATCGCGGTTATCCCTATTATCGTCCTGGTTACCGTCACTATAACGGCTATTGGTATCCGCTGGCAGCCTTCGGTGCCGGCGCCATCATTGGCGGCGCGATCACCGCTCAGCCGCGCTACTATGAACCCGCACCGGCACCCTCCGGCATCAATCCGAGCCACGTCGCCTGGTGCGAAAACCGCTACCGCTCCTACAGAGCCTACGACAATACGTTCCAGCCCTATAACGGTCCGCGCCAGCAGTGCTATTCGCCTTACTATTGAGGCGAAGCCAGAGATCGAGAGAGACGCCCGGCCATCGAGCCGGGCGCTTTCGTTCAGAGAATATTCACTCGCTTTAGGAGCCACCAGGCAAAGGCGATGGATGCGAGGATAAGCCCCACGGCATATTCCGTACCGTAGTCTCCGACGGCGAAGGGCAGGTTGGCCGTGTTCATGCCGAAGAAGCCGGTCACCAGTGTCGGCGGCAGCAGGAAGGCCGTCATGATCGACAAGATGTAAAGATGGCGGTTCGTCTCCGAGGAAAGCTTGGAGTCGATTTCTTCATGCAACAGCCTTGCCCGGTCCTGCAGTGCGTAGACATCGTGATCCACTGTCTCCAGCCGACTTGTCAGTCGCCCGGCAATGTCGTCGAAACCGAAGGGCATTTCGTCCTCGTCCGACGCTGCCGCCCGCCGCATCAGAGCAAGGACCGTACGCAGATGACGGTGCAGGCGCACAATGGTGCGACGAACGGGAGCAAGCCTGCGGCGTTCGTCACGCGGTGCATTATCGTAGACGAAGTCCTCGATCAGGTTGAGCTCGTCGGTAAGTTCCATGACGACCGATATCAGTGTCCGCTGAAATTCGGTCACAAGCAGCTCGAAGAGGTCGACGGGACGGGTGAACTTGCCGGGGTTCTTTTCGATCATCACACGTGTCCGCTCTACGCTTCTCAGCGGCTGCAGTCGCGTGGTGATAATGAAACGGTCGGAAATGGTGAAATGCAGCCATCCAAGGTCCGCCGTGTCCTGATCGAATTCGCGCTGGCAATCCACCAGCGTGCCGTAGAGCATCTGCTCGTCGACAGTCAGAACCGCGTGGGTGTCGCGCGTGGTCAGTGCCGCCTTGGCATCGTCCATCACGCCAAGCGTATCGAGCAGGGCAGGCACGCGGGCATCGGCGAGGTTGAGATGCAGCCAATAGAAACCGTCGCCTACGGTTAGCTCCGCAGCTGTTGCGCTGTTTTGCAGACGCGTAGCCTTCTTGCTTTCCGGCGAGAAGCGGTAGGCCCATACAAGGCCGGGTATGTTGACGGGCAAGGTATCCATTATTGCCGATCCTCTCGCGAAGGCGATCATCCTACTGTGTAACCGTTTTGCGATAACGACATGCGTCGAAACAAAACCCAAGCGGCAGCAGATCTGAAAGATCGCGACACGCATAGAGATTCTCCATGACGTTTGTTTGCGCAAGTGCACAAGCGAAAAGGTGTCCGCGAGTAAGGTTATCGATGGAAAGCAAATTGACGTTTACGTAAAAATCAATTAGCTCTTTCGGCGGAGGCGCTCGCAGAACCGGCTTTGCCGAGCGTGAGCGAAATACGGAGGAAATGGTATGTATAACGCCCCCGTCGAGGAAATCGCGTTCACGCTGAAACATGTCGCCGGCATGGCAGAGGCGATCGACAGCGGCCTTCTGGGCGATCTCGGCGAGGATCTCGTCGATGCCATTCTTGCCGAGGCGGGACGATTTGCCACGGAGGAGATTGCGCCTCTTGCCGATATCGGCGACCGTCAGGGCGCTCGTCTTTCCAATGGCGAGGTGAAGCTCCCGGACGGCTGGCGCGACCTTTACCGCAATTGGGCCGCCGGCGGCTGGAACGGCCTTACCGCGCCGGAGGAGTTCGGAGGGCAGGCCCTGCCGCATATGCTGAATGTCGCAGCGCTGGAAATGTGGAACTCAGGCTCCATGGCCTTTGCTCTCTGCCCGACTCTGACCATGGGCGCGATCGAGGCCCTGAATGTGCACGGCGGGGCGGCCCTCAAGGAAAAATATCTATCGCGTATGGTGTCGGGCGAATGGACCGGCACCATGAACCTTACCGAACCGCATGCCGGCTCCGATCTCGGCGTCTTGAAAGCACGCGCCGAACGCAGCGAGGACGGCACTTACCGCATTTTCGGCCAGAAGATCTTCATCACCTGGGGCGAGCACGACGCGGCCGAGAACATCATCCACTTCGTCCTCGCCCGTCTGCCGGATGCGCCCGCCGGCACGCGCGGCATCTCGCTCTTCCTCGTGCCGAAATTTTTCGTCAATGACGACGGATCGTTGGGTGCCCGCAACGATCTCCACTGCCATTCGCTGGAACGCAAGCTCGGCATCCACGGCTCGCCCACCTGCACGATGATCTATGGCGACGGCAAATTCGGCGATGAGAGGGGCGCGGTTGGCTGGTTGGTCGGCGAAGAGAACAAGGGCCTCGCCTGCATGTTCACCATGATGAACAATGCGCGCCTTGCCGTCGGCATGCAGGGCGTGGCGATATGCGAGGCGGCGACGCAGAAGGCTGTCGCCTACGCGAAAGAGCGCATGCAGGGCAGGGCGCCTGGCTGGAGCGGGTCCGGCATGAGCCCGATCATCGACCATCCCGATGTCATCAGGATGCTGCTGACGATGAAGGCGTTGACGCAAGGCTCGCGTGCCATTGCCTATGCCTGCGCTCATGCGATCGACATGGCGCATCGCGCCGGGGAACGCCGGGAGCATTGGCAGGAGCGGGCAGCGCTGCTGACGCCGATCGCCAAGTCCTTTGCGACGGATGCCGGCGTCGATGTCGCTTCTCTCGGGATTCAGGTGCATGGCGGCATGGGTTTCATCGAGGAGACGGGTGCCGCTCGCTACCTGCGCGATGCCCGCATCGCCCCGATTTATGAAGGTACGAACGGGATCCAGGCGATCGATCTTGTCACCCGAAAGCTTCCTTTGTCGGAAGGTGAACAGGTGAGGCGTTTCATTGCTGAGCTGAAGGCGATCGTCGATTCTGTCCGCACTTCGAATCTCGACGGTTTCGGCACGACAGCTGACAAGCTTGAGGACGCGCTCACAGATCTGGAAGAGGCGACAGACTGGCTGCTGGCCCGCCTCGCTGAAGGCAAATCGGCGGAGGCCCTGTCGGGCGCGACCCCCTATCAGCGTCTCTTCGGCCTTGCTCTGACTGGTTGCTATCTCGCCAAGGGCGGCCTCGCCGAAACGGCGGATGGGGTCGGCGAGGACCGCATCGCGCTCTGCCGCTTTACCGCCGAGAACCTGCTGTCCGAAACGGCGGCGTTGAAGGACCGTGTCGTCTACGGTGCCGAAAGCCTTGCAGCCGCCCGCACCGTCCTTGCCTGAGGAGCTGAAAATGAGCGATCCCGTCATCATCGAGCGATCCGCAGAAAGTCCGGCTGTCCAGATCATCCGCTTCAACCGGCCGGAGAAGAAGAACGCCTTCACCCGCGACATGTATCGGACGATGACGGATGCTCTGAATGGCGCAAACGGCGATGCCGGTATCCGGGTGACAGTCTTTCTCGGCACTGATGGCAGCTTTTCGGCCGGCAACGATATCGGCGATTTCCTCGCTGCCGCTCAGGGCGGCGGCATGGGACACGAACTCGTCGATTTCCTCTATGCGCTCGCCAATGCCGAAAAACCACTCGTCTCGGGTGTCGATGGTCTAGCGATCGGCATCGGCACGACGCTCAACCTGCATTGCGACCTGACGATTGCCTCCGACCGCAGCCAGTTCCGTACGCCCTTCGTAGATCTGGCACTGGTGCCGGAAGCAGCCTCCAGCCTGATCGTCCCGCGCATCATGGGTCATCAGCGCGCCTTTGCCATGCTTGCCGCCGGCGAGGGCTTCACGGCCGAGGACGCGAGACAAGCCGGCCTGATCTGGAAGGTAACGGCACCGGATGAGGTGGAAATCCAAGCGCTGGCTGCGGCCGCAAACCTTGCCGCCAAACCGCCGGAAGCGATGAAGATCGCCCGCGACCTCCTTCGTGGCCCGCGGCAGGAGATCATCGCGCGCATCGATGAAGAGGCTCGCCATTTCGCCGCTCGCCTTAAAACCGCCGAGGCTCGCGCCGCCTTCGAGGCTTTCCTGCGCCGCTGAGCCCCTAAAATCAACGGTTACTATCATATGTGTCAATTTAAAGCTTAAGGGCGATCTAATTATTGAACGGGAGACGGATCCCCCAACGGTCCCGGGCGCGTGACGTGTTTCGTACGACCCCCTGTCCGAAATTTACCCACGGCCTCGCAACTCGCAGCGCGCTTAACCCCCGGGCTGCGAAGCCGTTTCAGGATCGCTACTTCGGAGGTAACTATTTCTCCAGCGTCGCCACCACCTCGACATGCGAAGTCCAGAGGAACTGGTCGATCGGCGTGACCGATGTGATCCGGTACCCTCCCTCGACGAGAATGGCGAGATCGCGGGCAAGTGTCAGCGGATTGCAGCTTACGGCCACGACTTTTTTCACCGCCGCGCGCGCCAGTTCCTTACACTGGAACTCCGCACCCGCGCGCGGTGGATCAAAGACGACAGCGTCATAGACCTTGAACTCCCCAGTCATTAGCGGGCGACGGAAGAGATCGCGCTTCTCGACCGTTACCGGTTTCAAGCCTTGCGTATTACGCGCTGAGTGATCGAGTGCGGCAATCGCCTTGCCGTCGCCTTCGACGGCATGCACGCGGCCGATGCGGGCAAGCTGCAGCGAAAACGTGCCGGCGCCTGCGAAGAGATCGGCGATCCGCTTGGCTTTGCCGATATGCGCAAGCACCAGCTTCGCCATCGCCTCTTCGGCCGGCTTTGTCGCCTGCGTGAAAGCTCCGGCGGGCGGCGAAACCTGGACGCCGCCGAACTCGACGATCGGCTTCGCCGGCTCGACGAGAATTTCGCCGTCGAGCGAAACACGCGCGATGCCGCGAAGGCCGAGCACAACCTCGATCGCCTTCCGGCGCTGCTGGTCCGAGAGTTTCTTTGCGCCTTCGACCGCAAGATCGAGGCCGGAAAGCGTTTCCAGAACTGCGATGCGGAAGGCATCGGCATTGGTCGCAACCGCCGCGCCAACAGCCTTGATCGCCGGCAGCCGGGCCACGATCCCCGCCGACGAGATGGGACATTCCTCAATGGCCACAATGTGATGGCTTTCGGCCTGGTTGAAACCGATGAGCATGTCCTTCTCGGTCTTACGTGCGGCGAAGACGACGCGCCGGCGCTCGCCCGGATGGGCCGCCACGATCTCGCCGACCTCCGGCGTCAGCCCCTTGGACTTTAGCGCATCGATGACGAGCTGCCGCTTGAAAGCGCGATATGGCGCATCCGCCATGTGCTGCAGCGTGCAGCCGCCGCAGGTGCCGTTGACGCCGTCAGGTCCGAAATGCCGGCAGGGCGGCTCCTGCCTGTCAATGGAGGCAGAGGCGACCGACATCACGGTACCCTGGTTCCTGACGCGGGCGATGGCGACCGTCTCGCCGGGCAGCGTGAAAGGCACGTAGATCGGCCCGTCTTTGCCGGTGGCAATACCGTCGCCCTGTGCGCCGAGCCTGTCGATGGTAATAGTTTCCGTGCTCACGCTTTCGTCCCTGCCAGTAGAAATTCCTGATTGCCGTCGCCGCCCGAGATGGGGGAGGGGATGAGCCCGAAACTCTTCCAGCCCATATCCATAGTAAACCAGCGCTCCAGCTCTGCCGCCACATCAGGCCCGGAAGACGGATCCTTGAGCAGTCCGCCCTTGCCGATCGCCTCGCGCCCTGCCTCGAACTGCGGCTTGACGAGAACAGCGGCGAGCGAACCTGGCTCGGCAATATCGAGTGCCGGAGCAAGCGCCAGCTTCAACGAGATGAAGGAGACGTCCGACACAATGAAATCGACGGGCTCGCCGATATCTTCGGCGGTCAGATTGCGGGCATTGAGCCCTTCGATATTGGTCACGCGCGGATCGGTTGCGATCCTCGGATTCATCTGTCCATGGCCGACATCGACAGCAGTTACATGCGCGGCACCCCGCTCCAGCAGTACTTCAGTGAAGCCGCCGGTCGAAGCGCCGACATCGAGACAGTGCCGCCCGGCCGGGTCGAGCCCGAAATGGTCAAGTGCTGCCACGAGCTTCAAAGCCGCGCGCGAAACATAGTCCTGCGCCGGATCGTCAATCTCGATCGCCGCATCGCAGCCGAAGACCGAGCCTGCCTTCGTCACCACCTTGCCGGCAACCTTCACCGTTCCCCGCGCAACGGCATCGCGCGCCCGGGAGCGGCTTGCAAAAAGGCCCAGGGTGACGAGAAGCTGGTCGAGGCGTTGGCTGTTCTGATCGGACATCGGGTGTGAATGACCGGCAAAGCCGCCGCTTGCAAGCATTTTTGTTGATAATACTCGCTTCGAGCTCCGCCACGTTCGAAAACGGCAATGGGTAGCGACGATATAATTATCTAACACATCTGTGCTGCGGCGCACAAATTTAAACAAATTTAAATCCCTGATCGCATAGGTTCGCGGTGATTGCAGCGGTTCGTTTTTTGAATCGCTTCGTGCCATGAAGGTGCCGCGTCCTCCCCGCCGATCATGTTCCTTATCGAGAAGTCTTGTGGCTGCGTTTCGCAGCCGCCGCCCTTGTCGCGCCTTTTGACGCCAGGAGAAATTGACCGATGTTCGCCCGAAACATATCATTGAACGGCAAGCTTGCGGCCACGTTCGCAGCGCTCATCCTTATTTTCATATCCGTTTCCGCTTTCGTCTATTCCAAGGCAACCACCTCGGCGAGCGCTTCCGCCGAACAGGAGAAGTCCGAGCTTCTGGTCAACCAGATCGATGACGCGCTGCAGGCAATGCTCGAGCAGGCCGTCAATCTGCGCGGCTTCATCCTCTTCCGCAGCGACAGTACCTATGCCGATATCTTCGCCAACCGCGAACGCATGCTGAAGGCGATTGCCGCTGCAAAACAGACCGCCGCCTCCCAGCCCGAGCTTGTGTCGATGATCGATGATATGCAAAAGGCTGCGGATCTTTATTTCCATCAACTCGCTGAGCCGCAGGCTAAAGCCCGAAAGGAAACCGAGACCCCGATCGACGAGGTTGTCAAGATCGGCGTCAACGCCACCAAGGGCCAGCTTGACGGCTTCCGAGCCGCTTCCGCCAAGATCAAGTCGCTCGCGCGTGAGAAGTCCGTATCTCTCGCCGCCGCTCGGCTTGATGCCAACAGCGATCTGAAGACCACGCTTCTGGCCGGCGGTATTGCTGCCGCGCTTGCTGCCGCCGCTCTCGCCTGGGCTCTGTCGCGCACGATCGTTCGCCCGATCGTCGGCATGACCGCTGCTATGGGCCGCCTGGCCGGCGGCGACAACAATATCGAAGTTCCGGCCACAGACAGGCAGGACGAAGTCGGCCGTATGGCCCAGTCGGTGCTGGTGTTCAAGGAGGCGGCGATCGAAAAGCAGCAGCTTGCCGGCGAAACTGACCGCATGCGCGGCGAAGCCGAGCGTCAGCGCCAGATCAGCGATGAGCAGAAGGCTCGTGAAGAAAGCGAACTCCGCTTCGCGGTCGAAGCTCTCGCCGGTGGCCTTGCAGGTCTTGCCAATGGCGATGTCGCAGCCCGCATCCAAACGTCCTTCGCGCCGCAATACGACAGCCTGCGCAACGACTTCAACAATGCGGTCGAAAAGCTCCAGGCTGCCCTGCAATCGGTTGGCCGCAATGCTTCGGCCATCAACGCCGGCGCCAGCGAAATCCGCTCTGCCGCTGACGATCTCGCCCATCGCACGGAACAGCAGGCCGCTGCCGTCGAGGAGACCGCCGCCGCTCTCGAAGAAGTCACGACCACGGTCCGTGACTCCGCGAAGCGTGCCGAAGATGTCGGCAACCTCGTCGAGCGCACCCGCCTCGGCGCTGAAAAGTCCGGCGAAGTCGTCCGCCGGGCGGTTTCGGCCATGCAGCAGATCGAAAAGTCGTCGGGCGAAATCTCCAACATTATCGGCGTCATCGATGATATCGCCTTCCAGACCAACCTTCTGGCTCTGAACGCCGGCGTCGAAGCAGCACGCGCCGGTGAAGCCGGCAAGGGTTTCGCTGTCGTCGCACAGGAAGTCCGTGAACTTGCCCAGCGCTCGGCAAATGCCGCCAAGGAAATCAAGGCGCTAATCAACACGTCGAGCGAGCAGGTCAATTCGGGCGTCGGCCTCGTTGGTGAAACCGGCAAGGCGCTGGAAGCGATCGTCGCCGAGGTTCAGGAAATCAACCGCCATGTGGGCGCGATCGTCACGGCCACCCGCGAACAGTCGATCGGCCTGCAAGAGATCAACACCGCCGTCAACAATATGGACCAGGGCACCCAGCAGAACGCGGCCATGGTCGAAGAGCAGACGGCCGCAAGCCACGCGCTTGCCCAGGAAGCTGCCGCCCTCGACGACCTGCTGCGCCAGTTCAAGCTCGGCGGCCAGACTGCCGCTCCGGTCCAGAGAACGGTTGCAGCAACCGCTGCGTCCCGGCCGGTCGCCTCTCCGGCTCGCGCGCTCGCCAGCAAGGTCACCAAGGCTTTCGGTGGCAAGCAGGCAGCGGCCGCAGCTGTCGCCGTCCAGGAGGATTGGACTGAGTTCTGAGAGCAATCTCTTCGCAGATGAAAAGGACGGGGCGGCATTTCGTGCCGCCCTTTCTTTTTGCAGACTAGCCGGCGGCGGCGCGCATGCGCTCGATATCCCGCCGCGGCGGGACATTGTTGATGCGGACATAGTCCCGGCTGAACTGCGAGGGACTGTCATAGCCGACACGGAAACCCGCCTCGGCCGCAGTCAGTCCCTCGGTCACCATCAGCCGCCGCGCTTCCTGCAGGCGAAGCTGGGTGCGGAACTGCAGCGGGCTCATGGCCATCACGGCCTTGAAATGTTCGTAGAAGGATGAGGCGCTCATGCCTGCCACAGAGGCGAGATGCTCTATGGCGAAGGGCTCCCTGAAATGCTTCCGCACGAAATCGATCGCCCGGCCTATCTGGTTGAGCCTGCTTTCGCCATTGGCGATCTGTCGTAAGAGCGCACCCTGCGATCCGCGGATGAGCCGGTAAAGAATCTCTCGCTCGATGAGTGGCGCCAGAACCTCCGCATCTTCAGGCGTATCGAGCAGCCGCAGCAGACGTACCGCCGCATTGATGAGTTCAGGCGTCGTAGCGCTGACACCCGCTGCAGGGCTCTCCGGCAAACGCCCCTGCACGGCAGGCAGCATCTCGGCAAGCAGGCCGCGGTCGAGCTGCAGCCGGAGGCACAGATAAGGCCGGTCGGCACTTGCTTCCACGACCGCGCCGATGACCGGCAGGTCGACGCCGACGACGAGATAATGCGCGGCATCATAGACATGTACGCTGTCGCCGATGACAGCACGTTTGCGCCCCTGCGCCACGATGCAGAGCGAGGGCTCGTAGAGCGTATGGATCGGCTCCGTGCGGGCGGAGGATCGTATGATGCCAACACGCGGCAGCGCCGTGTCGAAGCTGCCATCTGCGCCGCCGTGGCGGTCGATCAAATCTGCAAGATCGGTAATCTTTTCCATGCAGAGAGCATGGCCGATGCTGCGATAAATGCCAAGCACCTGCAGCCGCTTTTGGAAGATCGTGCAAGAAATCCGGAGAAGATTGCTATCGGTTTGCGCCCCTCAGGGCCAATCTCATGCACATGGATCGGCAGCATCCGGCTGAGGTTTTCATCGAAGCATGAGGAAAAGAGCATGACTGGTATCAAAGGCAAGACGGTATTGATCACAGGCGCCAGCAGCGGCATCGGAGCCGGCACCGCACGCGAACTGGGCGCGGCCGGCGCGAAGCTGATGATCGGGGCGCGCCGCACCGAGCGGCTGGAACAACTGGCAAAAGAGATCCGTGAGGGCGGCGGCACCGCGGAGTTCCGAGCTCTCGACGTGACCGACCGTGCCGATGTCGAGGCTTTCGCAAAGGCGGCGGCCGACGCTTTCGGCAGCATCGACGTGCTGATCAACAATGCCGGCGTCATGCCGCTGTCGCTGATGTCCTCGCTCAAAGTCGACGAATGGGACCGCATGATCGACGTCAATATCAAGGGCGTGCTTTACGGCATTGCCGCCGTGCTGCCGATCATGAATGCGCAGGAGCGCGGGCAGATCATCAACATCTCCTCCATCGGAGGCCTGTCCGTTGTGCCGACCGCCGCCGTCTATTGCGCCACCAAATATGCGGTGCGGGCGATCTCAGATGGTCTTCGCCAGGAAAACAAGAAGCTGCGCGTGACATGCATCTATCCCGGTGTCGTCGAATCCGAACTGGCCGATACGATCACCGAACCTTTCTCGGCCGAGGCCATGGTCTCGTTCCGCGAGATCGCCCTGAAGCCCGACGCCATCGCCCGGGCGATCCGCTTCGCCATCGAGCAACCTGACGATGTCGACGTCAACGACATCACCGTCCGCCCGACCCTGAGCGTGGGAATGTGATCATGGCGATCCGCGCAGCCCTTGCCGGGGCCGTCTTTTCCCTTGCGACCCCATCTCCTGCTTTCTCAGAGGAAACGAAAATGCAGATGCATCCCTATCTTGGCATGTGGATCACCGGTGACGGGCATATCCGCCAGGAATTGCTGCCGAACGGCCGTTATGACGAAGCGCGTGGCACGAGAAAGAGCGCCTATCAAGGGCGCTATGAAGTAACCGGCGACCATATCGAATATTGGGACGATACTGGCTTTACCGCTGATGGCGATTTCATCGACGGCGTCCTGCACCACGGCGGGATGATTTTCTATCGCGACGGCAAGAAGCCGGAATAAAGAGAGGTCGGTCGACGTGCTGCCTTAACCGGCCACGCCGACCGCAACACTGCGTCCGAGCGCGTTGAAGACGGTCGAGACGATCCCGGCGCGGTCGAGACCCGCGTGGGCGATCATCGCTTCCGGCTTAGCCTGCTCCATCCAGATATCGGGCATGACGAGCGAGCGGACCTTAAGCCCGCGGTCGAGCAGCCCGTCCATCGCCATGAACTGCATGACCTGGCTGCCGAAGCCGCCGACGGAGCCTTCTTCCACAGTGATGAGGATTTCGTGGTGGCGCGCAAGCTGGCGGATCAGGGCATGGTCGAGTGGCTTTGCGAAACGCGCGTCGGCAACCGTGGTCGACAAGCCCGCGGCATCGAGATCTTCGGCCGCCAGCAGACAGTCGGCAAGCCGCGTCCCGAAGGAAAGAAGCGCAACCTTGGTGCCTTCCTTGATGATACGGCCCTTGCCGATCTCGAGAATCTGGCCGCGCTCCGGCATATCGACGCCGACACCTTCGCCGCGCGGATAGCGGAACGAGATCGGGCCGGCATCGTAGGCGACGGCCGTGCGCACCATATGTTTCAGTTCCGCCTCGTCGGCGGCCGCCATGACGACGAAGCCGGGCAGGGTGGCGAGGAAGGCGGTGTCGAAGGATCCGGCATGTGTCGGACCATCAGCACCGACAAATCCGGCACGGTCGATCGGGAAGCGCACCGGCAGGCCCTGGATCGCTACGTCATGCACGACCTGGTCATAGGCGCGTTGCAGGAAGGTTGAATAGAGCGCAGCGAACGGTTTGAAACCTTCGGTGGCAAGGCCGGCGGCGAAGGTCACGGCATGCTGTTCGGCGATGCCGACATCGAAACAGCGTGACGGGAAAATCTCTGCGAACTTGTCGAGGCCGGTGCCGCTCGGCATCGCGGCGGTAATGCCGACGACGCGGTCATCGAGCGCCGCTTCCTGGATCAGGGCTTCGGCAAAGACATTGGTATAGCTCGGCGCATTCGGCTTCACTTTCGCCTGTGCGCCGGTGATGACGTCGAACTTGTTGACGCCGTGGTATTTGTCGGCCGCAGCTTCCGCCGGTGGGTAGCCCTTGCCCTTCTGCGTCACGACATGGATCAGCACCGGCCCGTTGGCATTGTCGCGCACGTTGCGCAGGACAGGCAGAAGGTGATCGAAGGAATGACCGTCGATCGGGCCGATATGGTAGAAACCCATCTCCTCGAACATCGTGCCGCCTGTCACATAACCGCGGGCATGCTCGACGGCGCGGGTGATCGCCCGGTCGATATTCTTGCCGAGATAGGCCGTCAATTTCTTGCCGAAATCGCGGAAGCCCATATAGGTGCGCCCCGACGCAAGGCGGGCGAGATAAGCACTCATCGCACCTGTCGGTGGGGCGATCGACATGTCGTTGTCGTTGAGGATCACGATCAGACGAGCATCGAGCGCGCCGGCATTGTTCAGCGCCTCGTAGGCCATGCCGGCTGACAGTGCGCCGTCGCCGATGACGGCGATCACGCGGCGATCCGTCTTGTCGATATCGGCAGCGACTGCCATGCCGAGTCCAGCCGAAATCGAGGTCGAGGAATGTGCGGCACCGAAAGGATCGTATTCACTTTCGGCCCGTCGGGTGAAGCCGGACAAGCCGTTTTCCTGGCGCAGCGTCCGAATCCGGTCGCGGCGCCCGGTCAGGATCTTGTGCGGATAACATTGATGGCCCACGTCGAAAATCAGTCGGTCCTCAGGCGTGTTGAAGACGTTGTGGATGGCGATCGTCAGCTCCACCACACCGAGACCGGCGCCGAGATGCCCGCCGGTGCGCGAGACGGCATCGATCATCTCGTCCCTCACTTCGCGTGCAAGCTGTGGCAGATCGCGATCCTCGAGCTTGCGCAGGTCGGCCGGATAGGTAACCTGATCGAGCAGCGGGGTCTTCGGGGGTTGTATCACGGGCGGGCGCTCTTCTTTGGCTGATCGGCTTTGCTTTATTCGATTGAATTGCGGCAAAACAACTGCATGTGAATAACCGCAAGATTTTCACCTTAGAGCACTTCAGCCCTCCGGCAAAGGTACGAATTCCTCTTCGTCGCCGGGAACGATATCGAAACGGCCGGTACGCCATTCCTCCTTGGCCTTCTCGATCCGTTCTTTCGAAGAGGACACGAAATTCCACCATATGTAGCGTTTGGAGTTGAGCGCAGCACCCCCAAACAGCATGAGATGACAGCCCTGCGTGCCCGCTTCGAGCGTGATCGCATCGCCAGGCCGGAAGACCAGAAGTTGGTCAGCGGCAAACCGGTCGCCGGCTATGACGACCTCACCGGAGAGCACATAGACCGCGCGTTCTTCATGGGCGGCGCCGAAGGGAAATTTCGAACCCGGCTGCAAGGAAATATCGGCATAAAGCGTATCGGTGAAGACTTTGACCGGCGAGATCAGCCCTTCGAACGAGCCGATGACAACACGACCAGTCACCCCGCCGTCATCGATTGACGGCATGTCGGCCTTTTCGGTATGGGCGAAGGAAGGCGCGATCTCTTCCTTGTCATCGGGCAGTGCCAGCCATGTCTGCAGGCCCGACATGGAGAGCGGATGGCCGCGCAGATTGTCCGGCGTGCGCTCCGAGTGCACGATACCGCGGCCCGCCGTCATCAGGTTGATGTCACCGGGACGGATGACCTTTTCCGTGCCGAGACTGTCGCGATGGCGGATTTCTCCGTCGAAGAGATAGGTGACCGTTGAAAGCCCGATATGCGGATGTGGCTTCACATCCAGCGCCTCATTCGGCTTCAGGATCGCCGGCCCCATACGGTCGAAGAAGATGAAAGGCCCGACGAGACGGCGCTGACGCGTCGGCAGCGCGCGTCGTACTTGAAAGCCGCCGATATCGCTGGTGCGCGGAATGATCAGGTTCTCGATCGCGTCACAGGCGAAGGTATCGCCGGGCAGGGGATCTTTACCGGGGAAGAAGGACATGGCGCACTCCGATCACAAAAGCCTGGAGCCACAGATAGCGTTTGCAGGTCCGTGGCGAAAGGGCCAGGCTGTCAGATCGCGGCGAAGCCTCAGATCGCCGTGAAGCCATTGTCCACGAAGAGATGCGCGCCGTTGACGAAGACCGATTCATCGCTGGCGAGATAGAGTGCCGCGCGGGCGACATCTTCTGGTTCGCCGATCCGGCCCTGCTGGGCGGCAATCGCCGCATCCGAAACATCGACGCCGTGCGCCTGCAGTTCCTTCACTTCGCGCAGGCCATGCGGCGTGCGGATGAAGCCGGGGCAGACGGCATTGCAGCGGATATTGCGATCGCGGAATTCCACTGCGATGGCCCGCGCAAACATATGCACTGCGCCCTTGGTCGTGTCATACAGCACTTCCATCGGCGTTGCCGCAATCGCCGAGATCGACGACGTGCAGACGATCGAGCCGCCGCCGGCCTCGATCATCTTCGGCAGCACCGCCTTGGTCATCAGGAACATGGAGCGCACGTTGACGGCGTGCAACCAGTCCCATTCCTGAAGCGTCGTTTCCAGGAAGGGCTTTATGACGATCGTGCCGGCATGGTTGAAAAGCACGGTGACTGGGCCATAGCGCTCTTCGACGCCTGCCACCGCTTCATTGACCGCTCCTTCATCCGAGACATCGGCCGTCCAGTACTCGGCCTCGCCGCCGACATCGCGGATCTCCGTGACGGTTTTCACTGCCGCCTCGCTATTGCGATCGATGATCGCGACACGCGCACCCTCAGCCGCAAAGAGCTTCGAGGCAGCGCCGCCCATGCCGGTGGCGCCACCCGAGATAATGGCGACCTTCCCCTTCAATCTGTCCGTCATTCTGCTGTTCCCATGATGTTGTCGAGGGATCATAGATCGTCAGGAAGCCGGGGGCCAAGCGTATAAGAAAGGAAGTTTTATTGTTGCTTAAGCGCCGTCGAGCGGTTCCACGCCCTGCGGCTTGCCGGCGCGGTCGAGGCGGATCTTCTCGATGCGGTTTTCGGCGGCCGATAGCAATGTTTCGCAATGCTTCTTCAGCGCTTCGCCGCGCTCATAGATCTCGATCGATTCATCCAGCGCCACGTCGCCGCGCTCGAGGCGTGCAACGATGCTTTCGAGTTCGGCAACCGCCTTTTCGAAGGAAAGGCCGGAAACCTCCGGCTTGGCGCTATCAGTCATTCTCAACCCTTCATCATTCTGAGGATATGCATGCCCGCCGACTCGGCGAGTCCTTCCAGATCATACCCGCCTTCGAGCAGGCTGACGACCCGGTTATTGGCACTGCGGTCGGCGACCTCCAGAAGCCGCCCCGTTGCCCAGTCGAAATCCTCTCCCGTCAGGTTGATCTGCGCCAGCGGATCGCGATGATGTGCGTCGAAGCCGGCGGAGATAATGATGAGGTCCGGCCGGAAATCGTTAAGAGCCGGCAGCACGCGCGACTTGAAGGCCTCGCGAAAGTGGTCGCTGCCGACATTGGGGGAAAGCGGTGCATTGACGATCGTGCCATGCGCGCCGTTCTCATCCTTGGCCCCAGTGCCGGGATAAAGCGGCATCTGATGGGTGGAACAGAAGAGCACAGACGGATCGTCCCAGAAAATATCCTGCGTACCATTGCCGTGATGCACGTCCCAGTCGACAATCGCGACACGCTCGGCCCCATGCGTCTTCTGCGCATGGCGCGCGGCGATGGCGGCATTGTTGAAGAAGCAGAAGCCCATCGCCGTCATCTTCTCGGCATGGTGCCCCGGCGGGCGGGCGGCGACGAAGACATTGTCGGCTTTACCGCGGAACACGTCGTCGACGGCAGCCATTGCCCCGCCGATGCCGGTCAGTGCCGCCTGCAGGCTCTTCTGGCTGGCATAGGTATCGGCTTCGAGCTGGTTGATCTTGTCTTCCTCTTCCGGAATCTGCCGCATGACAGCGATCAGATGCTCTTCCGGATGCGCAAGCAGCACGGCATCTTCATTCGCCTGCGGGGCTTCCTTTCGATCGAGACGCTCGAAATTCGGATGCTCCAGCGCGACATTGAGGGCGCGGATGCGGTCGGAGCGCTCGGGATGGCCAGACGGCGTCACGTGCTCGAGAAAGATGGGATGTTCGTAAAGACGGGTGCTCATGCCGGCACTCTATCGATCGTATATGTCATGATCCACAGCAGATGGGGCGCGGCCTGTCGATTTCAACAAGCGGCATCGCCGCAGTTAAGAGCCGTGTACCGGCGTTTACGCTGTTTTAATTGTTTCGTTTACATCCCCGGACCCCATGGTAGGCTCATAGTGATAACTGCAAGGCAGACCGGTAAATGAGTAAGACGAACCGCCCGGGTGTGGTGGAATTGCGTGTACCGTTTCGTGATGTGGATATGAACGGCCAGATGTTTCTGGCCTCCTATATTTCCTATGCCGAATCCGTACTTGCGAGTTTCTGGTCGTCGCGGCCAAAAGTCGAGGATGAGCCAATCTATGCCCCAGGCAAGGTTTCCTGCATCCTCCACCGCCCGCTGCATTATCACGAGACGGTCACCTTCACCGCCGGCGTCGACAAGATCGGCGTACGGTCCATCGGTTTCCTCATCGCCTTCGAGACTGACGATGAGCGCGCTGCCGAGGTGGAAATCGTATGGCAGGCGCACAGCCGCGATGACGGCTCACCGGCTGCGCTGCCGGAAGAGACGCGCGACTGGCTCTACAGTTTTCTGGATTAAGCGCGAATCGGCAAGAGCGGATAGCCGGCCATGACAGCCCGGCCAACGAGCGCTGAAACGAAGGCCTTGACGACATCGCCCGGAATGAAGGCCATGCTGCCGATAAAGGCCTGCTTCAGGCCGATATTGGCAGCGAAAGCGAGGTAAACGATGCCGAAGGCATAGAGCACGACAATGCCGCCGATCATGGCGGCAAGGAAGAAGCTCACCGTCTGTACGAGGCCGGACTGCTCAGCATCGACCAGCCGCTCGCTGAGAAAGCCGGTCGCGAAAGCTGCAAAGACCCAGCCGATCAGGAAGCCCGAGGTCGGAGCGACGAAAGCCGCAAGTCCGCCGCGACCACCCGAAAGCACCGGCAGGCCGATTGCAACGAGGACCAGCACGATCAGCACCGCAATCGCAGCTCGTCTCGCGCCGAGTACGACGCCTGCCATCATCACGCCGAGCGACTGCGCCGTTATCGGCACCGGAATGAAGCCGAGATAGATCGGCGGCAACAGGCCGAGAGCGACGATAATAGCGGCGAAAAGAGCGGCAAGAACGAGGTCGCGCGTGCTCATCGTAGTCTCCAATTCATAAATCGTTAACTGACATGCCGCCGAATGCCGCGCGCGTCAATCGCCGCTGCAATATTATCCGCATCCCTGAGCGTTAAAATAACGAGCGGAATGAGGATCGTCGTCGGCCGCACCTTCAGCCCACGCGCCGCATGCGCTTCGCGGATCGCATGGTAGCGGGCAATGATTTCGGGTACGAAACGCAGCACGAGACCGACTGCCAGTCCGATATCGTCGGCCTTCACCCAGCCGGTCCGTTCCAGCGGTCCAGCAAGTGCCGTTATCTCGTCCATGAATTGCGTGATTGTCGTCGTGGCGGTCACGGCAGCGGCAAACAGCATCAGCGCCGTTAGCCTCAGAAGCGTCGCAAGCGCCACGTGCCACGGACTGACGACGAGAGTGAAGAGCGCCACGATTACGATCGTCAGCACGATCGGCCGCAGCCGGACGGCTGATTCCTTCAGCGATAAGCCGATGCTGCGATAGATCAGCGCCGTCAACAGCGTGACGATCGCAAGCAGTGGAAGATTGTCGCCGACGAAGAGCACGATGCCGAGCAGAAAGAGAGAAAAGATCTTTGCCCGCGGAGAAAGCCGGTGCAGGGTACTGTCGCCTTCCACATAAAGCGACTGCATCAGACTGCAAGCTCCCGGTAGCGGGCAATCGCTTCCTCCGCCGGCGCGTCGGTAGCCAACCTGCCCTCATGGAAAAGGAGAACCCGCCCGAAGCCGGCGATCAACTCCAGATCATGGGTAATGACGACGACATTTTCTTCGAGCCCCTCGATTGTTTTCTGCACCAGCGCGCGGTTACGCAAGTCGAGCTGGTTGGTGGGCTCGTCGAGTATAAGGATATTGGGATCCGTCGCCAGCACCGAGCAGAGCGCCGCGATCTGCAGCTCGCCGCCCGAAAGCTCATGCGCACGGCGAGGGGCTAATCCCTCGGCATTGAGGCGGGCGAGTACTAGTTCGACCTTTCGATCGATCTCCGCCTTGGTGAAGCCTCGACCTTTCAGTCCGAAAGCGATGTCGTCCCTGACGATTGGCAGGATGATCTGGTTCTGCGGCAACTGGAAGATGAAGCCGACATCTGCAAGCGCCGTCTTCTCCTCCCGCGTATCCCGTCCATTGACGATAACCTTGCCCGTGGTTGGTTTCGTGAGCCCGTTGATCATCCGTGCGAAGGTCGTCTTGCCGGAACCGTTGAGCCCGATGATGCCGACACGGCTTTCGGTGAGGGACAGCGTCAGCGGCTCGACCGCGACCCTTGCTCCGAAACTGGCGCCCGCGCTTTCGAAACGAATATCCAAATATGGTTTCCTTGTTTGAATTCCTGTTTCTATAGGGCGGCGGCAACCCGATAAAGGATCAAAATCGAATCGGCTCGAAGATGCTACCGGGTGGCTAGGAAGATTTTCCGCGCTATGATGGCAGTATGACGAATCTTCTCTCCAATTCCGATGCCCGCCGTATTTTCCTAGCCAAACAGGGACTGAGCGCACCTCCGAACCGCGCACTGACCAAGGCCGGCCTGCTGGAACTCATTCATGATCTCGGCTTCGTGCAGGTGGACAGCATCCAGACGGTGGAGCGCGCCCATCACCAGATTCTCTTTTCCCGCAACCAGACCTACCGGCGCGAACATCTGACTGCGCTCCTGGAAAAGGATGGTGCGCTCTTCGAGCACTGGACGCACGATGCCTCGATCCTGCCGAGCGCCTTCTTCAAATACTGGAAGCACAAATTCCTCGACGAGGAGAAGGCAATCATCGAGCGCTGGCGCAAATGGCGCGGCGAAGGCTTCGAAGCCTCCTTCGAGGAGACTTACGAGCGTGTGGTCAAGGACGGCGCGATCCTGGCACGCGACCTGAAGGCGGATGGCCACGTCTCCGGCGGCTGGTGGAACTGGCACCCGAACAAGACGGCGCTGGAATATTTCTGGCGCACCGGCAAATTCGCGATCGCCGGCCGCTCCAACTTCCAGAAGATCTATGATCTCGTCGAGCGCGTCATTCCCGCCGAATTCCATCAGCCGGAGGTCAGCCGTGAAGAATTCGTCGACTGGGCCTGCCGCGGCGCGCTCACGCGCTTGGGCTTTGCCACCCATGGTGAAATCGCCGCCTTCTGGGATCTGCTCTCGCCGGACGAAGCCAAGGCGTGGGTAACCGAACATAGGGATGAACTGATCGAAGTGCTGATCGAACCGGCGCTCGACGGCAAGCCGCGCTCCTCATGGGCTTTCGCTGATTTCCTTGATACAACCGATGCCTACCCGGAGGCGCCGGCGCGAATCAGGGTGCTGAGCCCCTTTGATCCGATGATCCGTGATAGAAACCGGACAGAGCGCCTTTTCGGCTTCTTCTACCGCATCGAGATCTTCGTGCCCGAGCCGAAGCGGGAATACGGATACTATGTTTTTCCGCTTCTGGAGGGCGACAGGCTCATCGGCCGCATCGACATGAAGGCCGACAGGAAGAAGGGCACGCTGGATGTGAAGCGGCTGTGGCTGGAACCGCGTGTCAAGGCATCCGCAGGACGGCTGGAAAAGCTAGGCGCCGAACTGGAGCGTCTGGCACGCTTCGCCGGCGTGGAGAAAGTCGTCTATCTGGACGGTTGGAAAGCGTGATCCCGTCTCCCTGAGGCAAAAGGGATTGCTGGTCAGCAGATCTCCGTCGTGGAAATCTTGATCCCGAAGCCTTCCAGGCCGACATAGTGCCGCTCGCGGCTGGTCAGGAGCTTGATCGAGCTGACGCCAAGATCTTTCAGGATCTGTGCGCCGAGGCCGATTTCCAACCATTCGCTTTCGCGCGTCTGGGCTTCGGCATGGGCCTCGCGGCCTTGATTGCGCGCCTTACGGCCATTGTCGTAGTGCCCGACGCCGACGGAGCCTTCACGCAGGTAGACGATGACGCCGCGGCCCAGTTCAGCGATCTTCTGCATGTAGAAGTCGACCGGTTTGCGCTTGCCGAACAGGTCGTCGGCGACATTTTCCGGATGCAGGCGCACCGGAATATCGACGCCATCCCTGATGTCGCCGAAGACGACGGCGAGATGCTGCATCGGGTCCCAGGGCAGCGAGTAGGTGTGCGCCTTGGCCTTGCCGAACGGAGTCTCGATATCGAAACTCGAACCGAGCTCGATTAGCGTTTCCTTGCGCTGGCGATAGGCGATGAGGTCGGCGACCGAGAGGAGTTTCAGCCCGTGCTTTTCAGCGAAATCCACCACCTGCGGGCCACGCGTCACCGTGCCGTCGTCATTGACGAGCTCGGAGATGACGCCGATGGGCGGCAGTCCGGCGAGCTTGCAGAGGTCGACCGCCGCCTCCGTGTGGCCGGAGCGCATCAAGACACCGCCTTCGCGTGAAACCAACGGGAAAATATGGCCGGGGCGGACGAAATCGGAGGCGCCGACATTCGGGTTTGCAAGGTTGCGCACCGTCAATGTGCGGTCGTCGGCGGAAATGCCCGTCGTTGTACCGTGCTTGAAATCGACGGAAACGGTAAAGGCTGTCGTATGGGCAGAATCGTTTTCCGCCACCATGGCGTTGAGGTTCAGACGCTTCGCCTCTTCCTTCGGCATCGGCGCGCAGACGATGCCTGATGTATGGCGCACGATGAAGGCCATCTTTTCGGGCGTCGCATGCACGGCCGCGACGATCAGATCACCCTCGTTTTCACGATCATTGTCATCCATGACGACGACGATCTCGCCGGCTTCGAATGCCCTGATAGCATCGACAACGCGCTTCTGGTCATAAGGCATGGGGCAATTCCTATTTCAGCCGGCCGGTCTGGCCGCGGTCGCGAAGATAATGGTCGGCAATGGCGCAGGCAATCATCGCCTCACCGATCGGAACGGCGCGGATGCCGACGCACGGATCGTGGCGGCCCTTTGTGCGAATATCGACATTCTTGCCGTCGGCATCGATCGACTGCCGTTCGGTAAGAATGGAAGATGTCGGCTTGACGGCGAAGCGGGCGACGACCGGCTGGCCGGTCGAGATGCCGCCGAGAATGCCGCCTGCATGGTTGGACAGGAAAATCGGCTTGCCGTCATTGCCCATGCGCATCTCGTCGGCATTGTCCTCGCCGCTCGTCTCGGCGGCGGCAAAGCCGTTGCCGATCTCGACACCCTTGACGGCATTGATCGACATCAGCAGCGAAGCGATATCCTGATCGAGCTTGCCGTAGATCGGCGCGCCAAGTCCTGCAGGGACGCCTTCGGCAATCACTTCGACGACGGCTCCGATGGAAGAGCCGGTCTTGCGGATGCCGTCGAGATACTCTTCCCAGACGGGCACGATCTCCGCATCCGGAGAGAAGAACGGGTTCTGCCCGACCTGACCCCAGTCCCAATTGGCACGGTTGATCTTGTGCTTGCCGATCTGCACCAGCGCGCCGCGGATGGTGACACCAGGCACGACGAGGCGGGCAATGCCGCCGGCGGCCACACGGGCAGCCGTCTCGCGCGCAGAGGACCGGCCGCCGCCGCGATAGTCGCGGATGCCGTATTTGGTGTCATAGGTATAGTCGGCATGGCCGGGACGATACTGCCGGGCGATCTCGCCATAGTCTTTTGAGCGCTGGTCGGTATTTTCGATAAGCATGGAAATCGGCGTTCCGGTGGAAATCATCGTCTCGCCGTCGGCATCCATCATCACGCCGGAGAGAACCTTCACGAGATCGTCCTCGCGCCGCTGGGTGACGAAACGGCTCTGGCCGGGCTTGCGCTTGTCGAGCCAGACCTGCAGGTCCTCGAGCTTGAAGCGTAGCCCCGGAGGGCAGCCGTCGACGACGGCGCCGAGCGCCGGCCCGTGGCTTTCGCCCCAGGTGGTTACACGGAAGAGATGACCGAATGTATTGTGCGACATGTGTTTCCGCCGGATGCGCGGAACCGGTCGTCACCAGCCGCGCCATTACTCGAAAAAGGCGGGACACTCATAGGCCAAAAAGCCGTTCGGGCAAAAGCCTTTCTTTGCGCCTGATGGTACGTCGGGGAAATGCTGTTCCCATATTTGCGACCGATGCTGGTTTAGGATGCAAGCAGCCATGCGGTGCCGCGCGCCTCGATGGCGAAATCGTCGAAGGAGAGGGGGCGCGCAAAGGCGTAGCCCTGCAGGAGATCGCAGCCGAGATCGCGCAGCAGTTCGGCATGATCAAGCGTCTCGACGCCCTCGGCCACTGTCTCCACGCCGAGCGAGCGGGCGATCTCTATGATGGAACTAACCAGCGCACGCTCCTGCGAGGAGGCCACGATCGGTTGCACAAGCTGCCGGTCGATCTTCAGCCGCTTCGGCCTCAGCTTTAGCAGCGAGACGATCGACGTGTGGCCGGTGCCGAAATCGTCGATCTCGATGTCGATGCCCAGCGCCTTGATCCGTGCGAGGTTCTGCGAGACCACGTCCTCGCTTTCGTCGAGAAAGATGGATTCCACCAGTTCGAAGGAGATTTCGCCTGGGCGGATCTGCAGGCCGCTCAGCGATTCCAGCAAGCTGCCGTCGTGCAGGCGCCGCGCTGAGACGTTGACGGAGACTTTCGGCACGAAGATGCCCTGCGCCGCCCAGCGCATCTTGTCGCGCAGCGCGGTTTCCAAGACGATGCGGTCGAGTGTCTGCACGACATTGATCTCATCGGCGACGCGCAGGAATTTGTCTGGCGTCAGAAGGCCCCTGGATGGATGACGCCAGCGCACCAGCGCCTCGACACCCGTCAGTCTCATCGAGCGGGCACAGAATTGCGGCTGATACCAGGCCGTGAACTCGCCATTCTCGATGCCCGCCAGAATCTCGTCGGCCATCCGCTTATTGTTGACGATATCGTCCTGTAGATTGTGATTGAAGAATTCGAAGCGGTTGCGGCCGAGGCTCTTGGCCTGATAAAGCGCGATATCCGCATTGATCAGCACTTTGCGGGCATCGACATGAATGCCGTTCGCCAGCGCAATGCCGATCGACACGCCGCAGCGGCAGGAGAAGCCCTGGAAATCGATCGGCTGACGCATTTCCTCGACGATACGGCCTGCAAGCTCCGCCATCTCCTTGTCGCCCGTGTCGAAGGAGAGGATGACGAATTCGTCGCCACCGATACGCGCAACAATATCGCTGTCACGCACGCTTCTCGAAAGCACGCGCGATGCATGCACCAGCATCGCGTCGCCGGCGGCGTGCCCCAACGTATCGTTGATTTCCTTGAAGCGGTCGAGGTCGATATGCAGGATCGCAAATTTCTGCCGCTCCCGGTTGCCGGCATCCGTCAGGTTTTCCAGCGCGATGTCGAGCTTGCGGCGGTTGGCGAGTGAGGTCAGCGGGTCGTGGAGGGAATTGTGCTCTATCCTGTCCTTGGCAAGCTCCAGCTCCATGTTCTTGGCAATCGCCTCGTCCTTTGCAGCCTTGAGGCGCAGCGTCATCAATGCATCCTCGGTCGAGTCGAAAGCGATTCCGATGACTTTCATCTCGCCGGTCGGCGTGCGGTGCACCTTGCCGACAGAACGCACGTAGCGGAAGTCGCCATTCTCGTCCTGCACGCGGACGACAAGCGTATGCGTGTCCCCGAGCTGCTTGAAATGTCGGGCGCTTTCGAGCGCTAAGCCGCGATCATCGGGATGGATGCGGGAGAGCCAGGCATCTTCGGTCACGAAGGCATTGCTCTGTTTCACCCCGTAAAGCTCGTGCATCCGTTCGTCCCAGATCGAGCCGGCCTTGCCGAGAATGGCCTCCCAGATTCCGCATTGATAGGAATCGAGCGCCAGATCGAGCTTGCTGGAGAGGACCGAAAGCTCTGCCTCTCGGCTCGAAAGCTCTTCAAGCGCAAGTTCCAGCTCGGCGTTTTTGAGTTCGCTTGTTTCTTTGGCGAGACGAAGCGCGTTGGTGACTTCCGCATCGGCTGTCACGTCCCAGACGATGCCTATCGTCTTTCCAGTGCCGCCGGGATCCGTATAGAAAGCGCCGATGGAACGCAGGTGGCGGATCCGGCCATCCTCCCGCATCACTCTATATTGTGCGGTACAGGCTTCCCCCGCGATGCTGCAGCCGAAGAAATGAACCTCTGCAATTTCGCGATCTTCGGGTACGATGGTTGACAGCCACACTGCCTGCTGTCGGATACCCTCGATCGCCTTGAGGCCGTGAAGCGCAGATGCGCGCGCATCCCAGGAAAGGCTGGTGGCGTTTTCCGGCAACTCCCAAATGCCGATCCGCGAGGATTCGAGTGCCAGGTTGAGTCGCTGCGACAGTTCCAGAAGCTTGGCTTCGCGCGCTTCAAGCTGCGTAATATTGCGATTGCGTTCGCCGAGCAGCAAGGTCGCGAAGAAGACCGGGATGATGATCACGCAGCCAGCGGCGACGATAATCAATCGCAATTCAGACTGATTATCTGGAACGGCCTTCCAGCCTGTGTTCGGTACCGCCGCCAATTCCCACCGCCCGCCCGCGAAGCTGATTTTGCGGCGGAGCGGATTATTCTCGTAGATGTTGGCAGGACCGAAAAAGGGCGCGGCCGGCTCATCCGGATTGCCGATGTCGCGGACCGCGATCGAGAGATGGTCGAGATGCGGGTAGCGCTCTTGATTTTCGCTGTTGCGTGCGGGCTTCAAGCCCGTCGCCTCGTAGAACATGTCCCGGTCGATGACCACCTCGACAGCGCCCCAGACGCGGCGCTGGCCGTTCTGTTTGACGAAAACCGGAAAGAAGACCGCGAAGGCATTTTCTGCATCCGTCGTCTTGAACGGGCCGTAGAAGCGGGCTGACTGGTCGCCGGTATTGCGGCTGATCGACATGCGCTGCATCAACACGTCCCGCACATCCTTGCCAATACGGTCTTTACCTGATTGCGCCGGATAGACCGACTTAACGATGAAATCAGGCGCGATCGCAATATGAATGAAATGCGGGTTCTGGATCAGCAGCCAGTTGATCTGCCGCTCCATCTCCACTTCGTTCGTCTGCGTGCTAAGCGAGATCAGGTTGGAGAGATCGCGGACCGCGGTGACGTCCATGTTGATCTGCGCCGCCATCCGGGCACGGATCAGGTTTGTCTCGTTTGCGGTTCGGATTTGCAGCTCGCGCAGATGGGCGTCATTATTGGCGCTGTCGAGCGCAAAGCCAACGGCAATAACGACGACGGCCACGAGAGATGAAACCAGCAGCGAGACGCGCGTATTCTTCAGAACACGCCGCAGCCGGTTGCTGTCGCTCCGCCGGAATCGCAAATCACGTCCCCCAATATTCGCGTTGACCTTATTGGGCAGGAGTTAATTTACGATTGCGCGCATTCGCGTCTGCTAAATCGCGTAAACAGAGAGAAAAAGACAGTGAATAGAGCCTCTTGATTATCCTTAAAATCCTATTCATCAATTGGGCGCCGAAAGCCATCCTTCCGGGCAATTTTCGCCATATTCAGGAGTTTATCTGTGGCCACTCGATATCAACGGCAGCGTTTCAAAGGGATTGCCGACATGCGTTTCGTTATTGCTACGCTTCTGGCCACGGCAAATTTTCTTTCACCCATGAGCAGCTTTGCCGAGAGTGCTGATGTCGAGGCGACGATCAAGAAGGTCGACACGACTAATCTCGTCCTGACACTGGACGATGGCAAGACCTATCAGGCGCCGGAAGAATTCGATTTCGAAGGCCTGAAGGCCGGTGTCAAGGTTGTAATCTTCTATACGGAAGTCGACGGCAAGCGCGTCATCAACGATCTCGATATCGTCAAGTAGGTCGTTACGGCAGTGCGGCTGGACTAGATCCAACCGATCAGGCTCTTCGACGTCTCTATCTTCAAAATCCGATCCTGCGGGATTTCGCCTTCGGAAGCGACGTCCTTCGGCAGATTGGAGATCAGCTTGAACAGGCTTCTAATGACGCCGCCATGGGTGACGCAGACAGTCGGCCGGTCGACCGAATTCAGCCATGCGCCGGTCCGCCACGACATGATCTCGTAGCTCTCCGCATCCTCGCCCGGCGGAATAAAATCCCACTTGTTGATGTTGCGTTCCGTGACACGCTCGGCCTGCGAAGCCCTGAGCTGCTTTAGCGTGTAGCCTTCCCAGTCGCCGAATGAGACTTCGACCAGGCGCTCGTCGGTGCGGTATTCCCTGGGCGGGAGTCCCATGGCTGATCGCATGATCTCCATGGTCTCGCGTGTGCGCCCCAGCGGGCTCGCGACGAAATCGAATTTGCTATCTTCGTTCTTCAGGATCGCCGCAAGGGCGATCCCATTCTGTCTTGCCTGTTCGCGACCAATCGCGTTGATCGGAATATCCTTCTGCCCCTGCAGACGACGCTCAGCGTTCCAGTCGGTCTGGCCGTGTCTGATCACGTAGATAAGCACGGGGATCGGCTCCGCTTGGTGGGAATGCTCAGTCCTTGATAACGGAAATATCAGGCGCGTCCACAGCCTTCATGCCGATGACATGATAGCCGCTGTCGGCGTGATGCACTTCACCGGTTACGGAGCGCGACAGATCGGAGAGAAGGTAGAGGCCGACATCGCCCACTTCCTCGATGGTGACAGTACGGCGCAGCGGCGCATTGTACTCGTTCCACTTGAGGATATATCGGAAATCGCCGATGCCGGAGGCCGCAAGCGTCTTGATCGGTCCTGCCGAAACGGCGTTGACGCGGATGTTCTTCGGTCCGAGATCGACGGCGAGATACTTGACGCTCGCTTCGAGTGCGGCCTTGGCAACGCCCATGACGTTGTAGTTCGGCATCACCTTTTCTGCACCGTAATAGGTGAGGGTGAGCATCGAGCCACCTTCCGTCATCAGCTTCTCGGCGCGCCGAGCGATCGAGGTGAAGGAGTAGACGGAGATCTGCATCGTCTTGGTGAAATTGTCAGGCGTCGTATCGACGTAACGGCCGGTCAGTTCGTCCTTGTCGGAGAAACCGATCGCGTGCACGATGAAATCGATCTTGCCCCACAGCTTCTCGACATTTTCGAAGACGGCATCGATCGTGGATTCATCGCTGACGTCGCAATGGCCGACCATGACGGCGCCGATTTCGGCAGCCAGGGGCTCCACACGCTTCTTCAGGGCGTCGCCCTGATAGGTGAATGCAACTTCTCCGCCCTGCGCATGAATGGCCTTGGCAATACCCCACGCAATCGAACGATTGTTGGCGACACCCATGATGACGCCGCGTTTGCCTGCCATGAGGCCGGATGCTTGAGCCATATTTCGCTTCCCTAGGAATTCTGATGATCCTGCCTATGGCATAGGCCGTTAATCGGTTCAAGCAGGCCCAAGATCATCAACTGTTAGGGATCGTAACAAAGGGTGCGATTGTCACCGAAATTTCATAAAAACAGCCCTTCGCGCATGCTGCGCATGAGATCAGTGACTTTGGCGTCGGGTTTTTCCCACAACATAATACGCAACTCAACGACGAGATCGCCCTTTCCGCCGCTGTCGTTGGGCAGACCCTGACCGGGAATCCGGATCGTCTTGTCTGAGCCGGACCAAGCAGGGACCGTCACGTGAAGCGGTCCTTCCGGACCGTCGATGCGCGCCTCGGTGCCGAGCACTGCATTCTCGATGTTGAGCGGCAGCACAGCATGCACGTCGAATCCATTGACGGTGAAACGCGGGTCTGGAGCGATGTGAATGTTGATGACCGCATCGCCGCGCTGCATGCCCGGCAGCTTGAAACCCTGCCCCTTGAGCCGGATCTGGTGACCTTCGGTCGTGCCGGCCGGCAAGGCAAAGCCCACCTCGCGGCCTTCCGGAAGGGAAACTGTCGTCCAGCTTCCCTTCATGATGTCTTCGATCGTCACGATTGCGGTCGCCACCTCGTCCGGCGCCTTCTCGAGGCTCGGCTGGCCAGAGCCGGTGAAGCGGCGCACGAGCGAAGTCAGCAGGCTGAGCGGCAGCGACATGTTGGCGCCGGCGGCCTCTGTTTGCTCGTCCTCTGCCTTGGTGGGTTCGGGTTCTCTGGTTTCCTGGTCCGGCTGCTTGCCCATCTCGGCAGCATGCGGCTTGGTTTGTGCTTGCTGAGGATGGGCCTGTGCGCCGGCGGTGCCTGCTGTCTGGGCGCCGAAGATGCGTTCGACCATCTCTTCCGCGGCTTCCGTCGCGCCGGCCTGATGCTGTTTGGCACCTGCTGCAGCGGCCGTCTGCGCATTGGCATTGGCGCGTGCAAGCTCTTCCATCACGCGCTCGGCATTGGCCTGAGCAGCCTTGGCGCGGGCAGCTGCCTCACGGGCAGCTTGGCGCTGCTGCATGATCGTCTGCTCTTGCTTCTTGGCTTCTGCCATGCGCACGGCACTGTCGAAGAGATTGCGCTTCCTCGGATCTTTCAGTGTTTCATAGGCGCGGCCGATCTCGGCGAAACGTGCGGTCGCCGTCGGGTCGCCCTGGTTGTGGTCAGGATGCACAGCCTTGGCCATGTTGCGCCAGGCTGCCTTGATTTCGTCCGCATCCGCGTCGCGCTTGACGCCCAGAACCTTGTATGGATCACGCATTGTTCGCACCGCCGCTGTCGCAATCCGGGAGGCATGTTCCTCGTAGCGCTCCCAGAAACCGAATCTCAACTCATGACGCGCCTCCCGGTCCACGACAGAAAGGCGCGCTCGTCGGCCGATCGTGCGGCAGAGTTGCTAATCACTTCTTATTTCCGAAGCTGGATATTGGGTGTTTTGCAGCTGATGGTTAGTCTTTCACTAAACATTGAAGCGAATCGGCACGCCCCATTAACCCTGAAGTTCCAGGGCGTCCAACGTGCAAAACGGGTAAAAGAGCAGATCAGCTTTCCGGCTGGAAGCTCAGAAGTTGCCAGTTGCCGCCGCCGACAAGGCAGGTCTTGCCGTAGAATTTGGCGATGCCGACATAGGAATGGCGCGTCGTGCGGAACTGGCGGCAGACCTGGCCGGAATCGGTGTTTTCGACGATTGTGTCGATGACGCCGGCGCTGCCGGTGGAAGCATTGGCCCAGGGAAGCGGCTGTCCCTCGAGCTTCTGGATGTCGGCTGAAGTTACGGCGTTGCGCACCGTCATCTCGTCGGAAAGCGTATCGGTGCTGGGAGCGGGCTGCGGTACGGTGCCGGTCGCCACCGAACGGTCGACCTTTGCCGAACTCAAGAAATCGAACCCTCCGGTCACGCAGCCGGAGAGGGACAGAATCGCGATACCGACGATGGAGAGTCTGAGGCTGCGGCGCAGCGAACCCTTTGTATGGCGATATGTCTTTGCTATGACTTCCACCCTATGTCCTTCCCCAGCTTCAAAGGCTGGGTCAGCTTTCATAAACCTCGGGATTTGAATTAATATGTCGGCAAACGGGTTAACAGGTGGTGACTTTACTGAAAGTGAAGAGCCCTTCAAGCTCTTTGGGGAATGGTTGAAGGAGGCGGAAGCTTCCGAAGTCAACGACCCCAATGCTGTCGCGCTCGCGACGGTCGATGAAGACGGGCTGCCCAATGTCCGCATGGTTCTCCTGAAGGGTTTCGATACTGATGGATTCGTCTTCTACACGAATTTCGAGAGCCAGAAAGGTCGCGAAATTTTGGGACAGAAGAAAGCCGCCATGTGTTTCCACTGGAAAACGCTGCGCCGTCAAGTGCGTGTCCGCGGTCCTGTCGAAATCGTGACCGATGCCGAAGCCGATGCCTATTTTGCGACCCGCGCCCGCGGCAGCCGCATCGGCGCTTGGGCTTCCAGGCAATCGCGTCCGCTCGAAAGCCGTTTTGCACTGGAAAAGGCCGTCGCCGAATATACGGCGCGCTACGCAATCGGCGAGATTCCGCGGCCGTCCTATTGGTCCGGCTTCCGGATTCGTCCGACCTCGATCGAGTTCTGGAAGGATCAGAAGTTCCGCCTGCACGACCGCATCGAGTTCCGTCGCCCCGCACCGGAAGGGGCTTGGGATAAGGTTCGGATGTATCCGTAAGATCTTATTTCCGGAGCAATTTCAAAGGAATGCCGGAAGCTAGCGCCGAAACGTAGCGTGGCTTCTGGTAGAAGCCGTTGAGCGAGATGCGCGGCATATGAGTGGGCTTGCTTGCGGCCGGGAATCCCGGCTGCGTTGTGACTGCGATGGTGAACCCGAGATCCGCGGCAATGACAGCTTCGCGGCCTGTCGTAGCCTCCGGCGTCCCGTAGGGATAGGCGATCGTCCGGGGGCGAATGCCGGTGATGGACTCGACATAATCGGCCGAGATCTCCATCTCGATCCGTGCTTCCGCCTGTGGCAGGCGTGCAAGCGCTCGATGGCTGATCGTATGGGCGCCGAGACTGGCGAGCGGGTTTGTCGAAAGCTTAAGCAACTCCTCCGGCCCCATGACCAGTTCCCGCGTGATATCGAGCGGCTCTATACCGTGGCGCCGCGCTAGCGCATCCACTTCCGAGATTGCGCGACTCTCGTCGTGCCTGTGGATAAACTCGGCAAACCGGTCGAAGGCGTGCCATTTCCGGACAGGTGTGTCGAGCGCCACCCGCTCTCGCTCACCGCCGAAGTTGAACTCGATGCTGTTCTCTCTGCCGAGCAGCAGCGCCAGCGTTTCCCACCAGATGCTGTGCGAGCGCTCGGCAAAGCCTTGCGTTACGAAAACGGTAAAGGGTGCGCCATGCCGTTCGAAAACGGGCACGGCATGGACGAGATTGTTGCGATACCCATCGTCGAGCGTGAATGCGGCGAACAGGCGATCTTCCTGCGAGTCCGACAAGAGGGAGGGCACGGCATCGAGCGGTACGAACCGATAGCCGCTCCGCTTCAGCCGCCGAAGCGCTGCATCCAGAAAATCCGGCGTTATTTCAAGATGTTGGTTTGGCTCGAACGGCTTGGCAATATGCGGACGCACATGGTGGAGCGTGAAGATGACACCGCGTCCGCGGGCCTCTCTCATGAGCCCTGCAGCATTCGCCAGCCACGCCGCTTCCAGCCCGCCGCCAATCGTGATGCGCTTCAGATGCCGGTTCCACTGCCCCATTTTTTCCGTGACCCCGCTTTGCAATCGTGTCACACAGGCTATCAAGGTCGCCGTTAAACCTTGCTGAATCTCGGCTGGAAAATGGCCTGTTTATCGGCTGTTAACTAAGCGAAACAAAAGCTTGGAAAAAACTTGGGCGTTGCCGCAAAGTCGCGCCAGATTATGGGCATGTGTCACAATACGGGACATAACTTCGGTTGCAGCACGGTGCCGGATAGAATGAGGGGAAGTGCATGAAAAGGCTTTTGGCTGCCATTCTGACCGCGACGCTGGCGCTTTCCGCACCCGTCGTGGCCTTCGCAGGCAGCGCTTCCCTTGTCCTCGATGCCCGTACCGGCAACGTCCTTGCGTCCGAGAATGCCGATACGCTGAACCATCCTGCCTCTCTCACCAAGATGATGACGCTCTACCTGACTTTCGAAGCGCTCAATCGCGGCAAGATCACCTGGGATACGCCAATCACGATGTCGAAATATGCGGCCTCCCGTCCGCCGACGAAGCTCGGCGTAAAGGCGGGCGGTACGATCACCGTGCGTGAGGCGGTCTATGGCATGATCGTCAAATCGGCCAATGACGCGGCTGCCGCCATGGGTGAGAAGCTTGGCGGTTCAGAAAGCAATTTTGCCAGGCTGATGACACAGAAGGCCCGCCAGCTCGGTATGAGCCGCACCGTCTTCTTCAATGCTTCTGGCCTGCCGGACAATCGCCAGGTCACGACGGCGCGCGACATGTCCACGCTCGCCGTGGCGCTGATGAAGAACTATCCCAGCGAATACCGCCTCTTCTCCATCGCAAGCTTCAATTTCCGAGGCCAGACGATCCGCGGTCACAACAATCTCATGTATCGCTATCAGGGCATGGACGGCATCAAGACTGGCTATACCAATGCCTCCGGCTTCAACATCGTCAGCGCCGTGAAGGACGGCAACCGCCGCGTGGTCGGCGTGGTGTTCGGCGGGCGCACGGCCCGCAGCCGCGACGCCAAAATGGCGGGGTTGTTCGACCGCTACATGGGACGTGCCTCCTCCGGCGGCGCAGGCCTGACCGCCAGTATCAATGCAAAGCAGCAGGTGGAGGTCGCTGCGGCGGCGGATGAGACCGACGCTCCCGTGCCGGTGAGTGCGCCGCGCGTTGCGGACGAGCAGGCAGCATCCGCACCGAAGGCGCTCGGTTATGCCAGCGACGGCGTTATCCCCCTGGAGCGCCCTGCCGCAATGGACGAGATCATCAATGCCGGCAAGACGCCGAAAGCGCCGGCCGGCAGGGCAGGTGGATGGCAGATCCAGATCTCGGCTGCCCCGAGCGCCGATGCTGCCCGTGCGCTTCTTGCGCAGGCCCAGTCCGAGGCTGGTGCGCCGCTCGTTTCCGCCTCGCCTTACACGGAGGCTGTCGGCAAGGGCGCCAATGCGGTTTATCGCGCTCGTTTCATTGGCTTCCAGAGCAAGGAAGACGCGACCTCTGCCTGCGACGCCCTGAAGAAGCGCTCCTACGACTGCGTGCTCCTGCCGAACCAGGGCTGAACCGCCGCTCGCTCTGGACAATTTCAGGGAATCGGCGCTCTCCTCATAAACAAAAGGAGAACGTCATGCTGCAACGGCTCGCCGACCAGTTCGAGATCTCATCGTCCGCCTACGCCGCCGCCAACGACATCGAGCGCGATGCCGACTGGTTTTTGCTGAAACTGCAGGAGGAGATGGGTGAACTGACCCAGGCCTGGAATCGCCTGACCGGCCGCGGCCGCGCGAGGGGCCGTTCGCCTGAGGAGATGGAACGCGACCTCGCTGACGAGACCGCCGATATTCTTGGCCATGTGCTGCTCTTCGCCCGTCGCCATGACATTGATCTCTCCGCTGCGATCGAGCGGAAATGGAAATTCAAGCCTTCGGCTCAGTAACGTTTCGTGTTTCACGTTTTTGCGTGATCCACCATTGGCATTGTTCTTCCGTATAGCCGAGCAGACGCCCCAGGCGGTACTCGCTTTCGTCCGTCCAACGCCTTTCGCTCATCAGCTCGGCGTAGGCGTCGAACCGCCATTCTTCGTTCGGCAGTACGTAGAGAATATGAACCAGGCGAAACTTGTCCTGAACGAATGGTGCGACCCGTTCGATGATTGCACCGCTGTCGACGTAGGGCTGAAAATAAGCCCGGACCTCTTTCAGGATCCCCGAGCTTTCTTCGTCCAAAAACATGGCGAATGGCTTGCGGCCATCCAGCATTAGGGCGAGTTCGAAGTTAGTGTGGACCAGATAGGGCGCGCTATCGATCAATTGCGATCGGGTAAGCACGACATCGCCATCCGGTTCGGAAAAGCGGAGAGCCAGCATCGAGGAAAGCCCGTCCAGTTCGCTCTTCTCTAGGTAGAAAAGATGCTCTGTCAGTTCGGGCGTTGCGACGTCGAGAATGGCCGCAACAGCCTCCATCGGAGCCTCGAAGCGCATCTCATGCACTGAGCAGCCCGTCTCAGGCGATAGGAATTTCAATAGAAATGTCTCCATCGCCAACCAACGCCCCATGGGTTCGACGTTCTAATTCCTTGAGGTTAGCCTATATTGTTCGCCGATAGAACTTGCTGTCGACGACCATCCGCGGGAATGCTCGCGGCAGGTCCTTGCTGGCAATCTCGGAGAAACCGTTCTTCTCATAGAACCGATGCGCGGCAACGAACTTGTCCGTCGTGCCGAGGAAGATGTCGGTGACGCCGACTTCACCGGCATGGGCAAGGAGGGCTTCGAGCAACCGGGCTGCGACACCATGTTCACGCCCGCGTACTTCGGCGGCAACGAACATCTTTCGAAGTGCCGCTTGGTTGTTGCCGATATCCTTGAGGCCGAGCGTGCCGACGATGGCACCGTCCTTGACCGCGACCCAGAACTGGCCGTTGCCGGATTGATAGAAATCCGGAATGACCCGCAGGTCCGGCTGTGCGTCAGCGGTAATGTCGATGCCAAATTCTTCACGCTGGATCGGCAGGATGACCGAGATCACGTCATCAGCGTCGTCAGGGACAAAGGTTCTGATTTCGATTTCTACCATGACGGCACCGCCTCAGGCCTGAGTGCCGCCGACGGTGACTTGATCCATGCGCAAATGCGGCTGGCCGACGCCGACGGGAACCCATTGGCCGGCCTTGCCGCAATTGCCGATGCCGGTGTCGAGCTTCATGTCGTTGCCG
Organism: Rhizobium sp. BK650; assembly: GCF_014195325.1. Lineage (GTDB taxonomy): Bacteria > Pseudomonadota > Alphaproteobacteria > Rhizobiales > Rhizobiaceae > Rhizobium. Next base: position 59,099 of record NZ_JACIBK010000011.1, read on the forward strand.
ATCATCGACACACGCTTCATCGCGTCCGGGCCGTTGCCGATCAGCATGGCGCCCTTGATGGGAGCGCCGATCTTGCCGTTTTCGATGAGATAGGCTTCGGTGCAGCCGAAGACGAACTTGCCGGACGTAATATCCACCTGCCCACCTCCGAAGGAGACGGCATAGACGCCCTTCTTCACCGAAGCGATGATCTCTTCCGGCGTCTTGTCCCCGCCAAGCATATAAGTGTTTGTCATGCGCGGCATCGGCACATGCGCATAGCCTTGGCGCCTGCCATTGCCGGTGGGCGCCATGCCCATCAGCCGGGCATTCTGCCGGTCCTGCATGTAACCGACCAACTTGCCGTTTTCGATCAGCACGTTGTAGGCGGAGGGCGTGCCTTCGTCATCGATCGTGATCGATCCGCGGCGGCTGTCGATTGTGCCGTCGTCGACGACGGTTACGCCGGGTGCTGCAACCATTTGGCCCAGAAGTCCTGCGAATGCGGACGTCTTCTTGCGGTTGAAATCCCCCTCAAGACCATGACCCACGGCCTCATGCAACATGACGCCCGGCCAGCCGGAGCCGAGCACGACATCCATCGTGCCGGCCGGCGCATCGATCGCCTCGAGATTGATGAGCGCCTGGCGCAGGGCTTCGTCGGCACCATGCTGCCAGCTTCCCGTCGCGATGAAATCGCCGAAGCCGATGCGACCGCCCTGGCCGTAGGAACCATTTTCCTGCCGATCGCCTTCACCGACCATCACGGAGATGTTGATGCGCGTCATCGGCCGGATGTCCTGCACACGATGACCGTCGGCGCGCAGGATGTCGACCACCTGCCAGCTTGCGGCGACCGAAGCCGTAACCTGCCGCACCTTGTCATTCTTGCCGCGCAGATAGGCGTCGATATCCGTCAGCACCTTCACCTTCTCCTCAAAGGTCGGCGTGCCGATCGGGTTTTCGTCTGTATAGAGCTTACGGTTCGTCCGCTGTGGCGCGGCAGCATAGGTGCCGGAATAGCCGCGCGTTACTGCGCCGATCGCATCGGCTGCACGCTTGAGCGCCGAAACCGAAAGATCGCCCGCATGGGCATAGCCGACAGCTTCGCCCGCAACCGCGCGCAGGCCGAAACCCTGTTCGGTATTGAAGCTGCCCCCTTTGAGGCGGCCATTATCGAAGGTCAGCGATTCCGCCTGCGCATGCTCAATGAAGAGTTCGCCGTCATCGGCGCCGGAAAGCGCCTCGCCAACATGCTTGCGCATGGCAGCTTCGTCGACATCGAAAAGCGTCAGGAGATCGGTGGTCATGGTTTTTTGCTCCGCAGGGAGAGCGGGAATGCTCAATAGCCGATGTAGGTCTGTTGTGCTGCGCGAGCAAGCCCCCGACGCCTCACGGGAGGGCGTCGTAGCCTTCCGCGAAACCCTTGAGGTCGACCGGGATACCGATGCCTTCTTCCGGCGTCTGGAAGACGATGAAGGTCGCCTGTGCGCCGCTGCGGAAGGTCTTGAGCAGTTCGTCCTCGAGAACGACTTCGGCATAGCAGCCATCGGCAAAGCAGCGCACGAAATAGGCGCGGCCAATATCCTTGCCGTCGACATTGAGGCCGAGGCCGTTCGGCAGCAGCACGCCAAGCGGTGCCAGCACGCGCAGGATCTTGGACTTGCGGTCAGCCGTCTTCAGGATGACGACGGACAGGCCGACTTCCGGCCGGTCCTCGGCAATGACGTTCTGCATCAGCGCGCACTGCTCGGTCGAAGCACCGGCCGGCTTGTCGCAGACCACCGACCATGCGCCATGGTTGGAACGGACCGTACCCGGGGCCTGAGGCTGCGTCTGGCCGGGCGTGACCTGCTCGACGTTCGGCGTCGCCGACGGTGCAGGCTGCTGTGCGGGGGCGGGCTTCGGAGCAGGTGCGGTGGGGCGCGACTGCACGGGTGCCGGCGTCTGCTGCGCAAAAACGGGGCTCGTCGCGGCGGCCGCGATGCCTGCGGTCAGAACAAATGACCGCGCGAGGGAACGGAAACCCATGAAAACCTCTGGATATCGAATCATTGCCGCTATTTGTGAAGCTGCCCACAAGAAATGAAAAGCCCCAACCCGTGAAAACCGGGGGACTGCGGCAGAAATAGGACCTCGCCAAAAGAATGTGCAGCGGGCGGATTGGCCGCAAAGCGCGTTTTTCGTATGCTGATGAAAAGCTTGCAATGTTTTGCCATGGCGGGGGAGGCAGTCTTTGAGCAAAAATGCCGCATAGACAATTGCTTCTGCCTGTTGCGGCGGATGCCAAACTGTGGTTTGAAGCGCAGAAGATGGCAAGGATTCTGCGTCCGATTTGATGCAGATCAGCGCTCGAGGGAGATTACAAGGTGATAAAGAAGGCTTTTGCAGCTCTGACCGCGCTGGTCTGTCTGCTTTTTGCTTCCGGCACATATGCCGATCAGCCGATGCCGTGGCAGGCTACTCTGCAGCCGGCAGCAACGCCGATCATGCGGGAAATTCATTGGTTCGAACAATACACGCTGTGGTTCATCGTTCCGATCACACTGTTCGTTCTCGTTCTTCTTATTGTCGTCTGTTTCAAGTTCCGCGCTTCGGCGAACCCGGTTCCCTCCAGGACGAGCCACAATACCCTCATCGAAGTCATCTGGACCGTGGGGCCGGTCCTTGTGCTTCTCTTCCTTGCAGTTCCCTCTTTCAACCTGCTCACTGCGCAGCTCACCCTACCGGAAAACCCTGATGTCACCATCAAGGCGACCGCGACCCAGTGGCAGTGGAACTATGAATATGAAGGCTCGGGCGAAACGCCTGTCGCCTTCGATTCCTACCTTCTGAAGGAGCCGGATCGCGCTGCTGCCGGCAAGACCGATCTTTCCGTCTATCCGCGCCTTCTGGCCGTCGACAACGAGCTCGTTCTGCCGGTTAACAAGACGGTCCGCGTTCTCGTCACCGCCGCGCCGACCGATGTTATCCACGCTTTCGCCATGCCGTCCTTCGGCATCAAGATCGACGCCGTTCCGGGTCGTCTGAACGAAACCTGGTTCCGCGCCGAGCGCGAAGGTCTTTTCTACGGCCAGTGTTCCGAGCTTTGCGGCAAGGATCACGCGTTCATGCCGATCGCCATCCGCGTCGTATCCGAGGACAAGTACAAGCAGTGGCTGACCACGGCCGCCAGCGACTTGCCCGGCGCCTACAAGACACTGATCGCCGCTGCCGACGGTTCTGCAAAGACCGTCGTTGTCGCTGAAAACGTCGCAAAGTAAGATAGGGGATCGGGACAATGGCTGGACCTTCCGCTCACGACGATCATTCTCATGATCACCACGCTCATGACGCCCACGCGCATGACGACCATCACGATCACTCGCATGCTCCAAGCTTTGCTGACCGCTGGTTCTTCTCGACGAACCATAAGGACATCGGCACCCTTTATCTGATCTTCGCGATCTTCGCCGGCATTATCGGCGGCCTGCTCTCCGTTGCGATGCGCATGGAGCTGCAGGAGCCGGGCATCCAGATCTTCCATGGCCTGGCCTCCATGGTCTACGGCTTCGAAGGCGATGCCGCTATCGACGGCGCCAAGCACATGTTCAACGTCTTCACCACCGCTCACGCGCTGATCATGATCTTCTTCATGGTCATGCCGGCGATGATCGGCGGTTTCGCCAACTGGATGGTGCCGATCATGATCGGCGCGCCGGATATGGCTTTTCCGCGTCTGAACAACATCTCCTTCTGGCTGATCGTTCCGGCTTTCCTGCTCCTGGTCATCTCGATGTTCGTCGAGGGCCCGGCCGGCGCATATGGCGCTGGCGGCGGCTGGACCATGTATCCGCCGCTCGCAGTCGTTGGTCACCCCGGTCCGGCGGTCGACCTTGCGATCTTCGCGCTGCACATTGCCGGCGCGTCCTCGATCCTCGGTGCAATCAACTTCATCACCACGATCCTCAACATGCGTGCGCCGGGCATGACGCTGCACAAGATGCCGCTCTTTGCCTGGGCCGTCCTGATCACCGCCTTCCTGCTGCTGTTGTCGCTGCCGGTTCTGGCAGGTGCCATCACGATGCTGCTCACCGACCGTAACTTCGGTACGGCCTTCTTCGCACCGGAAGGCGGCGGCGACCCAATCCTTTACCAGCACCTGTTCTGGTTCTTCGGTCACCCGGAAGTCTACATCCTCATCCTGCCGGGCTTCGGCATCATCAGCCACATCGTGTCCACCTTCTCGAGGAAGCCGGTCTTCGGCTACCTCGGCATGGCCTACGCTATGGTCGCCATTGGCGCTGTCGGCTTCGTCGTCTGGGCGCACCACATGTACACGGTCGGTCTGTCGCTCGACGCACAGCGCTACTTCGTCTTCGCGACGATGGTCATCGCCGTTCCGACGGGTGTGAAGATCTTCTCCTGGATTGCGACGATGTGGGGTGGTTCGATCACTTTCCGCACGCCGATGGTCTGGGCGATTGGCTTCATCTTCCTCTTCACCGTCGGTGGTGTGACGGGTGTTCAGCTTGCAAATGCCGGTCTCGACCGCTCGCTGCATGACACCTACTACGTCGTAGCTCACTTCCACTACGTTCTCTCGCTCGGCGCCGTCTTCGCCATCTTTGCTGCCTGGTACTATTGGTTCCCGAAGATGACCGGCTATATGTACAGCGAGTTCCTCGGCAAGCTGCACTTCTGGGTCATGTTCGTTGGCGTGAACCTCGTGTTCTTCCCACAGCATTTCCTCGGCCTCGCCGGTATGCCGCGCCGCTACATCGACTATCCGGATGCATTTGCTGGCTGGAACTATGTTTCCTCGGTCGGCTCCTATATCTCCTTCGTCGGCGTGATCATCTTCCTCGTCGGTGTCTGGGAAGCCTTCGCCCGGAAGCGCGTTGCCGGCGACAATCCGTGGGGTGAGGGTGCAACGACCCTCGAATGGCAGCTGCCTTCGCCGCCGCCCTACCACCAGTGGGAACAGCTTCCGCGTATCAAGTAAGATGCCGGACTTGCGGACGTCGCAGGCCTCTGCGGCGTCTGGTAATTGAGTTAGCCAGGACGGAATGATGACGGTAATCGACAATCACGAGGCTCTTGCAAACGACGGGGATTTTCGCTTGTCGGAAGCTAGCGCGCGCGATTATTTCGAGCTTCTGAAGCCGCGTGTCATGTCGCTCGTCGTCTTCACGGCCTTTGCCGGCCTCGTGCTCGCGCCGGGCCACATCAATCCGATCCTTGGCCTGATTGCCATCCTTTGCATCGCTGTCGGCGCAGGCGCGTCCGGTGCGCTGAACATGTGGTATGACGCCGATATCGACGCCGTCATGAGCCGCACCGCCAAGCGCCCGATCCCGGCCGGCCGCATCATGCCCAAGGAAGCACTGGCCTTCGGCCTTGTGCTTTCCTGCTTCTCGGTGATGATCCTCGGTCTGGCGGTCAATTGGCTGTCGGCCTTCATCCTCGCCTTCACCATTTTCTTCTATGCCGTCATTTACACGATGTGGCTGAAGCGTTCGACACCGCAGAATATCGTTATCGGCGGCGCGGCCGGCGCTTTTCCGCCGGTGATTGGCTGGGCCTGCGTGACCAATTCGGTTACGATCGAAAGCACGGTCCTCTTTCTCATCATCTTCCTCTGGACGCCGGCGCATTTCTGGGCGCTCGCCCTTTTCAAGATGCGGGACTACGAGGCGGTCGGCGTGCCGATGCTGCCGAATGTTTCCGGTGAACGCGCCACCAAGCATCAGATTGTTGCCTATGCCGTGCTCACGGCTGTCTGCGCCGTCCTGCCGACCTTCCTTGGCTTCGCCAGCGTCGCTTACGGCGTGGTTGCCGCAGCGCTCGGCGCAGTCTTCATATACTGTTCCATCGCCGTCTGGCGCATGCCCGACGGCGATCTCAAGATGATCCCGGCGAAGAAGCTTTTCGGCTTCTCCATCTTCTATCTCTTCGCCGTGTTTTCCGCGCTGATGCTCGACCGGCTGGTAGCCATGCTGGTCTCGTATGCAGGAGGCTCGTTCTGATGGAGCTGGTCAAGCTTACCGAAGCGCAGCGCAAGTCGCGCCGCAATCGCAATATCGCCCTCGGTCTGGCACTCGCCGGTCTGGTGATCCTTTTTTACGCGATCACCATCGTCAAGTTCCTGGCACATGGGGGCTGATCGAATGAGGGATGCCGTCAACGCACCGAAGAGACCGCGCAACAACGCCGCTGTCGTCTTCATGTGCGTGAGCTTTGTCGTCGGCATGGGCGCAGCAAGCTATGCTGCCGTACCCCTTTATCGCATCTTCTGCCAGGTGACCGGCTATAATGGCACGACGAAGCGTGTCGAACAGGTTTCGAGCGTCATTCTCGACCGCACGATGCGGGTGACTTTCGATGCCAATGTCGCTCCGGGTCTGCAGTGGGAATTCAAGCCAGTCGAGCGCGAGGTCAATCCGAAGATCGGCGAGACCATCCAGGTCAATTTCATCGCTGAGAACCGATCCAACGAAACCCAGCGCGGCCAGGCGATCTTCAATGTGACGCCGGGCGAGGCGGGCGCCTATTTCAATAAGGTGCAATGTTTCTGCTTTAATGAAACGGATCTGAAGCCAGGCGAAAAACTTGAAATGCCGGTCGTGTTCTATATTGATCCGGAAATTACCAAGGCCGCTGAATCGAAAAGCATTCACACGGTCACGCTGTCATACACGTTCTATCCCAAAGAGGGTCCGAAGCCGCTGGCTTCGAATGAGGATAAGACGGTACAGGTTGAAAAGAAACTTTGATTGAGGAGTGTTTCCGGCGGTGCCGGAAGCTGAGAAGGAAGACACCGGGGATCTGACATGGCCGATGCTCATCAGAAGAATCACGACTATCACATCATAGCTCCGAGCCCGTGGCCGATCCTGGCCTCGCTCGGCGCTTTCCTGATGGCCTTCGGCGGCGTCGGCTATATGCGCTTCTTGAACGGCGGCTCGCTGCATGTTCTCGGCGTCGAGTGGGCCCAGCCGTGGGTCTTCTTCATCGGCCTCGCTGTCGTTTTCTACGTCATGTACGGCTGGTGGTCGGACACCGTGAAGGAAGCCCATGAGGGCGCCCACACGCGCGTCGTGTCCCTGCACCTGCGCTATGGCATGATCATGTTCATCGCTTCGGAAGTGATGTTCTTCGTCGCCTGGTTCTGGGCCTATTTCGATGCCAGCCTGTTTCCGCACGAAGCAATCCAGGCTTCGCGGCTTGCCTATACCGGCGGCGTCTGGCCGCCGAAGGGCATCGAGGTTCTCGATCCCTGGCATCTGCCGATCTACAACACCGTCATCCTGCTGCTCTCCGGCACGACGGTGACCTGGGCTCATCACGCCCTGCTGCACAATGATCGCAAGGGTCTCATTCAGGGCCTGACGCTGACGGTTCTGCTCGGCGTGCTCTTCTCTTCCGTCCAGGCCTATGAATATGCGCATGCTCCGTTCGAGTTCCGCAACTCGATCTACGGCGCGACCTTCTTCATGGCCACGGGCTTCCACGGTTTCCACGTTCTGGTCGGTACCATCTTCCTGCTGGTCTGCCTGCTGCGTGCGCTGCGCGGAGACTTCACGCCGAAGCAGCACTTTGGCTTCGAAGCGGCTGCCTGGTACTGGCACTTCGTCGACGTCGTCTGGCTGTTCCTGTTCTTCTGCATCTACGTCTGGGGTGGCTGGGGCGCTCCGGTCGCAGCAGGCTGAACGAGCTCGGATAGAAATCAAAAAGGCGGGTGCCATCGGCCCCGCTTTTTTCTTTGTCCCGCCTTTTTGTCTTGAGACTCGCTCTGTCTTACCGCTGGCTGGCCAGTCTCTCGAAAGCCGAAGGATCGGGAATTCCGAAGTCGAGCTGGTGGCGGATCGCCTCGGTGCATTCGAGCGCGGTCAGGACGGACGTATCGACCTCCATGTCGTAGAGACCCGGACGATGTACCTCGTCCTGCCAGCGCTGCACCGCTTCCGGCACAGGTGTCTCTTCACTGGCGCGCAGGTAAAGGGTCTCGCGGCCTTCCTGCGTGATCTCGCGGCGCTGCATGATCGTCTCGATCGGGCAGCGTACGCCGACGAATAACACGGGAAAGCCCTCCAGCCGCCGGGCACAATCGCCGAGGATGCCGAGTGGCTGCGAATAACTGTCGTGATGACCGAGATCGGCGATGACATTGAGGCCTAATCCGGCATGGATCGCGATCGATTCATAAAGCGCCGCATAGAGAAACGGCACGAGTTCTTCGAGATCCGGCCGTTCTCCGCCGGGCCTCAATCCGATGCCGGGTAGATAGCGCTTCGGCGTCATGGCATTGTAGTTGTCGACGCCGAGGTTGATCCACGGCCCCTCGAATTCTTCCTGGATTGCGCGCACAATGCTGGATTTGCCGCTTCGCGGTGCGCCGTTGAGGATAATGATCTGTCCGGCATGGCTGTCGTTGGTCATCAGTCTTCTTCTTCTGTTTGGCGCGAATCATTACAGCGCCGCTCGTCTTTCCAGACGAGCAAAGGACGCTGTAACACTTTGAATTGCTGCATAATTCCCTAAATCGATTCCGATTTGAGGAATTATGCGGCGGGCGAAACCGCGCAGGCATTTCCATTCGGGATGCGAATACTTTATGGGAGAGTTAAGGCAGACGACGAAAAGCCGGCTGCATGGAGATCGGCATGAATGAAGATAGCGCACAATTTCCGCCGGTCGATCCGGTCAAGACCGGCATCAAGGGATGCTGCCCGCGCTGCGGTCATGGGCAACTCTTCGATGGCGTGCTCGGCCTGAAACCGAACTGCGCCGCCTGCGGGCTGGATTATTCCTTCGCCGATGCAGGCGATGGCCCCGCCGTCTTCGTCATCCTCATCGTCGGCTTCATCGTCATTGGTTCGGTTCTCTGGCTGCAGATTAATTATGCCCCGCCGATCTGGGTCCATATCCTGCTCTTCGGTCCGCTGACGATCATTCTGTCCCTGCTTGCGCTGCGCTGGTGCAAGGGCATCCTCATCGCCATGCAATATCGCCACAATGCCCGCGAGGGACGCCTGAGTGACTGAGATCGAAAGCCCGTCGCGCCGGCGCAAGCTGCCGGTTTTTACCGGCATTGCCGTTCTCTTCGCGCTTGCCATCCTGATATCGCTCGGCACCTGGCAGGTGGAGCGTCTTCACTGGAAGGAAGGTCTGCTCGCCGATATTGCCGAGCGTCGCGCCGCAGCTCCGGTCCCACTTGCAGATATCGAGGCCATGGCGGCGCAGGGCCGTGATATCGAATACCGCACAGTCGCGGCCACGGGCACATACGTCAACAACAAGGAGCGCCACTTCTTCGCCACCTGGCGCGGCCAGACCGGCTATTACATCTACACGCCGCTGCAGCTTCCGGACGGGCGCTACCTCTTCGTCAACAGAGGCTTTGTTCCCTATGAGAACAAGGAGCCGGAAATGCGCATGCAGGGCCAGTTGACCGGCGAGCAGACGGTGATCGGCCTTGCACGCGCCAGACTTCCGGCCAAACCTTCCTGGCTGGTGCCCGATAATGACGTGGCGAAGAATATCTTCTACTGGAAGGATCTTGATGTCATGGCCTCGAGCGTCGATCTCGACAAGGCTGATGTCGTGCCCTTCTTCGTAGATGCCGATTCCACCCCCAACCCGGCGGGCCTTCCGATCGGCGGCGTGACCCAGGTCGATCTGCCGAACGACCATCTGCAATATGCCTTCACCTGGTATGGGCTGGCGGTGGTGCTGGTTGCTGTCGTCGCTGTTTCCTGGTTCCGGCACAAGGGTGCCACGCAATAGTATCGCTTCAATTCCGTTCCATATTGGGTTAGAGGTCCCTGAAGCTTAACCTGGATATGTTATGAATATTGCGGCAAAACCTCCGTTGGTGATCAGGCTCTGCGGTCCGCGCGGCTTCTGTGCCGGCGTCGATCGGGCAATCCAGATCGTCGTGCTGGCGCTGAAGGCCTATGGCGCCCCCGTTTATGTCCGCCACGAAATTGTCCATAACCGCTATGTCGTGGAAGGGTTGGAAGCGAAGGGCGCCGTCTTCGTCGAAGAGCTCGACGAGATTCCGGCCGAACACCGCGCCCAGCCGGTCGTCTTTTCCGCCCATGGCGTGCCGAAATCAGTCCCCGAAGATGCGAATGCCCGCAACCTTTTCTACCTCGACGCTACCTGTCCGCTGGTCTCCAAGGTTCACAAGCAGGCAATGCGTCACAATCGCCTCGGCCGGCATGTGATCCTGATCGGTCATGCCGGCCATCCGGAAGTGATCGGTACAATGGGCCAACTGCCGGAGGGTGCTGTTTCTCTGGTCGAGACTGTCGAGGACGTCGATGCTTATGAGACTGGCGATCCCGATAATCTCGGCTATGTCACCCAGACGACGCTCTCGGTCGACGATACCGCAAGCGTCATCAAACGGCTGGAAGAGCGCTTTCCCAATCTGCACGCACCGGCCGCCGATTCCATCTGCTATGCCACGACCAACCGCCAGGAAGTTGTGAAGGAAGCAGCTCCCGGCTGCGATCTCTTTATCATTGTCGGCGCGCCGAATTCGTCCAATTCCAAGCGGCTCGTCGAAGTGGCGCTGAGAGCAGGGGCGAAGAAGTCGATCCTCGTGCAGCGCGCTTCCGAACTCGACTGGGATGAGATCGGCCCGATTGCCACCCTCGGCCTGTCCGCCGGTGCTTCCGCCCCCGAAGTGATCGTCAACGAGATCATCGAGGCCTTCCGCGCCCGCTTCGATGCCCGTGTCGAGCTTGCCGAAACCGTGCAGGAAAACGAGCACTTCCTCGTCAACCGCGAACTGCGCAGCCTTGAATTGACGACGGCTGACATGGCATTCGTGAACGGAGAATAGGTGAGGGCGGCTGCCCTCCCTGTCCTGCCCATCCAATGACACCGCTTCTTGAGTGAGAAACCTACCTTGGCAGTTTATACCGATATCGCCGAAGACGATTTGAGATGGTTTCTCACCGAATATGATGCCGGCACGCTGCTATCCTACAAGGGCATCGCCGAAGGCGTGGAGAACTCCAATTTCCTGCTGCACACATCCAAGGCGCCGCTTATCCTGACGCTTTACGAGAAGCGGGTGGAAAAGAGCGATCTACCGTTTTTTCTCGGCCTGATGCAGCATCTGTCGGCCGGCGGCCTGTCCTGCCCGCTGCCGCTGCCGCGCAAGGACGGCGCTCTGCTCGGCACGCTGTCGGGCCGTCCGGCTGCACTGATCTCCTTCCTCGAAGGCATGTGGCTGCGAAAGCCGGAAGCGAAGCATTGCCGCGAAGTCGGCAAGACACTGGCGCATATGCATATCGCTGGAGAAGGTTTTGCGCTGAGGCGGCCGAACGCCTTGTCGCTAGACGGCTGGCAGACACTCTGGGAGAAGTCCGAGGCTCGCGCCGACGAGGTCGAGCCCGGCCTGCAGAACGAAATCCGCAGCGAACTTGATTTCCTCAGCGCCCATTGGCCGAAGGATTTGCCCGCTGGCGTCATCCACGCCGATCTTTTCCCCGATAACGTCTTCTTCCTCGGCGACGAGCTCTCGGGCCTCATTGATTTCTACTTCGCCTGCAATGATCTCCTCGCCTACGATGTCTCGATCTGCCTCAATGCCTGGTGCTTCGAGAAGGATGGAGCCTATAACATCACCAAAGGCATGCAGATGCTGGAAGGATACCAGAGCGTGCGATCGCTGAGCGATGCCGAGATCGCGGCCCTGCCGGTTCTGTCGCGCGGCTCGGCTCTGCGTTTCTTTCTGACCCGTCTCTACGACTGGCTGACGACCCCCGACGGCGCGATGGTTACCAAGAAGGACCCTCTCGAATATCTGCGCAAGCTGCGCTTCCACCGTCAGATTTCCTCGCCGGCCGAATACGGGCTGAGCCGATGAAGCATATCGATATCTTCACGGATGGTGCGTGTTCCGGCAATCCCGGCCCTGGCGGCTGGGGCGCCGTGCTGCGTTATGGTGAGGTGGAAAAGGAGCTCTCCGGTGGCGAGGCTGAAACCACCAACAACCGCATGGAGCTTCTGGCCGCCATTTCTGCGCTCAGTGCGTTGAAAGAGCCTTGTGAGGTCGATCTCTACACCGACAGCGCCTATGTGAAAGACGGGATTTCCAAGTGGATCTTCGGCTGGAAGAAGAATGGCTGGAGGACATCGGACAACAAGCCGGTGAAGAACGCCGAACTCTGGCAGGCACTGGAGGAGGCTCGCAACAGGCATAAGGTGACGCTCCACTGGGTCAAAGGCCATGCTGGCCACCCCGAGAACGAGCGTGCCGATGAACTGGCCCGCAAGGGGATGGAGCCGTTCAAGAAAAGCAGGAAGGCGAGCTGATCAGGCCGCCTGCCGTTGCTCGCCGGCGGCATTCCGTATCAGCTGGTGCAGATATTCCAGCTTCGCCACAACAGGCGGAGACAGCACGAAGGGATAGGAATCCGGCTGTCCCATGCTGCGCTGGATCGCGTTGATCGCCAGGCTGAGCGGCACCCAGGCGCTGACGAGCTGTTCGGCGCTCCGCGCCCGGTAGGGATCGAAATCCACTTCCGCCGCAATCTCTTCATGCCCGCGCGGATCGATCGCCATGCCGAAACTGCGTGCCGTTTCCAACGTATCGACGATGTGCAGGTAATGCGCGAAACATTCCGCAAAATCTTCCCAGGGATGGACGGAGGCATAGGCGCTGATGAAACTTTCCTGCCAGCCGGGAGCGGGTCCGTTGGCATAGTGGTTCTGCAATGCCGCTCCATAGTCCTCCCGCTCGTCGCCAAAGACGATGCGGAATGCATCGAACCCATTGCGGTCGCGTACCAGCCTGTTCCAGATGAAATGTCCGGTCTCGTGACGGAAATGTCCAAGCAGGGTGCGGTAAGGCTCGTCCATCGCCGTGCGTGCCTGCTCGCGGGTCACGTCGTCCGCCTCGGCCGCACGGATGGCGATCAACCCTTCCTCATGGCCGGTCATGGCCGGCACGACTTCGCCGTTGCTCTGCACGGCGTCTTCGAGAAAATCGAAGACGAGGCCGCCCTGCGGGTCTTGCTGTCGGTTGGGATGCGGCAGGTTCAAGCGCAACAGCGAATAGAAAAGGTGACGCTGGGCTTGGCTGATCCGCCGCCAGCGGTCGATGCCATCTTGCGTGCCGGTATTTGGCACCAGCCGGTTATGTCGACAGGCGATGCAGAAATCGTTGCCGTCATCGACCAGCCAGTTGCATATATCGAGGCCGGCATTGGCGCAGAACCGCACTAGGCGCGTCGGATCGGAAACGAGCTGCAAGTTCGCTTCGTCGCGCGATTCCAGGGCATGCATCGAAAGATCACCGGCAAAGAAGCCGAGGCGATGGTTGCAGCGCACGCATTGCCTGTTGTCGAAATGGATGACGTGACCGCAATTGTCGCAGGCAAACAACCTCATGGCAGCCCCCTAAATGCCCACCGCATTGAGCGCCGCAGGCACTGCCGGGGAAACGCTAATGAACGGGTTTCGTTCCGGAAGGATACAATCAGGCGTGGCCGGCTTCGGCCGAGAGCATGGCCGGTGTCACACCCATGCTTGCCAGCGCCCGCTCATACTTGTCGTCGAGGCAGCGATCGAAGATCAGCTCTTCATTGGCCGCGCAATTGAGCCAGCCATTGGCAGCCACCTCGTTTTCGAGCTGGCCCGCGCCCCAGGAGGAATAGCCGAGCAGCATGGTTGCCCGCTTAGGGCCGCCGCCTTTCGAAATGGCCCGCACGATATCGAGTGTCGCTGTCAGGCAGATATCGTCGCTGACGGGAATGGAGGAGTCGCTGACATAGTCGTCGGAATGCAGCACGAAGCCGCGGCCGCTTTCCACAGGCCCGCCCGTCTGGATCGGGAATTCTCGCGCGTCCTTCGGCAATACGATGGAATCATCCTGCTTGATCATGTCGAGATGCAGCAGCACATCGGTGAAGGTGAGGCTTTGCGGGCGGTTGATGACGAAGCCCATGGCGCCGGCATCCGAATGAGCGCAGATATAGATCACCGTGCGCGAGAAATTGCGATCCTCCATGCCGGGCATGGCGATCAGGAACTGACCGTCGAAAAATCCGCGTTCCCGTCTGTTCTTCAGCGTTGCTAAGGACATGGTTCCTCCTGCCGCCAGACTGCACAAAGGCCCCGACAAGAGAAACATGGGCCAATGTCACAAATCAATCAACCGAAAATGAAGATTTAAATGGACAGGACTTCTGGCGGCAATTGGCATGTTTCGGTAAACCTTTGTTCCATGAGACTTATTTCATTGCTCCAGCGAGCCGTATTAATCATAGTCATTTCGGCTATGCCCATAGTCGGCCTATTTCATTCGGCCCATGCTGAGATCAGTGATTGGGCAGAGAACGAAGGCGGCCGAATGCGCCTCGTGGCGCTGCCGCCTGATGGTAATGGCCACATGCGCGCCGGCCTACAGATCGAGCCGAAGCCCGGCTGGATCACCTACTGGCGTGAACCGGGCAATAACGGCATCCCACCGCAGATCACCATTGCACCGCAGAGTGGCGTGACGCTCGATGCGATTTCCTATCCCGTCCCCAGGCACATTACCGATGGCAACAAGGTCGATGATATCGCTTATGACGCGCCAGTGACACTGCCATTGTCGCTGAGGACCTCGAAGACTGGATCGTTTATATTAGACGCCACAGCCTTCGTCGGCATCTGCAAGGATATCTGCATCCCTTTTCAGGCGCAGTTCTCGCTGAAAATCGGGGCAGTCGCCCAGTCGCGGCCGCAGGAAGAAGCGATCCTGCAGGCTGCAACTGCCCGCCTTCCCGAAGCGCCGTCTGCCGATTTCGAGATCGTGGCGCACGCCATGTCACCCGACCTGAAGCAGCTTTCGTTGAAGGTCATGCTGCCGGAAGAGCGGAGCGAGACACCTGATATCATCGTCACCGGCCCGAATGGTTATGCTTTTAGCAGACAAGTGAACACTGCCCGCGGCGGCAAGGCCTATGCCACCGATATCGCCATCGGCAAGCTGCCGAAGGATTATGACATTCACGGCAAGCAGTGGGGCGTGCTGATCATCGATGGTGCGCGGGCGATGGAAACCACACTTGCCTTTGATTGATCGCATCTTATAGTCCCTCGATCCCCACGCGGCGCTGCCGCGGCCAGCCAGAACCGAGGAGGAAATCCATGACCATCGCGATCGGTGACAAGCTTCCTGCCGCCACCTTCAAGGAAAAGACCGGCGACGGTCCGGTCGAAACCAGCACCGAGCAGCTCTTTGCCGGCAGACGCGTCGTGCTCTTCGCCGTACCAGGTGCCTTCACGCCCACCTGTTCGCTGAATCATTTACCGGGCTACCTGGAAAACCGCGACGCCATCCTCGCCAAGGGCGTCGACGATATCGCCGTTCTCGCCGTCAACGACTGGCATGTCATGGGCGCCTGGGCGCAATCGTCAGGCGGCCTCGGCAAGATTCACTACCTCGCCGACTGGGATGCGAGCTTTACCAAGGCGGTCGGCCTTGAGGCTGATCTTTCCGCCGGCGGTCTTGGGGTCCGCTCGAAGCGCTATTCCATGCTGGTTGAAGACGGTGTGGTGAAGTCGCTCAATGTCGAGGAATCTCCCGGCCAGGCAACAGTTTCCGGTGCTGCTGCGATGCTCGAACAGCTCTGAGGCTGAAGCGTATCAGTCGATCAAAAGGCCAGCGGGCGCCTTTCAATGCGGAATGTTGAGACACGCGTCGATATCGCGATGGCCTTCGAATATCTTAACGACCTCGAAGTCATTGCCGACAGAGCGGAATATGATGACATAGTTTTTGTAGGCAAAGCTACGGATGTCGTCGCCGAGTTCCGGGCGCAGTCGTCCGATGTGCCCGGGAGAAAGCGAAGTTGCGGCATATCAATGGCCTTCCTTTGCCAATTCGGCCTCTACCTCGTCCAGCGATGCCTGTAGCTCCTCTTCAGTTATCTCCCCGCCGAGTACGATTGCTTCAGCGATTTCACGGCGCAACGCATTAAGCTTCGCCTCCCGCTCCTCCACCAGTCGCAATCCTTCGCGTACCACTTCGCTTGCCGAACCATATCGGCCATCCTTGACGGCCTGCTCGACACGTTCATAGCAATCGTCTCCGTTCAATCTCGATAACGAAAAACGCGCAATAATTAGCATTGCGTCAAGGTTTCTTCTGCCTCATTCTTGCCGTATTTGTTATAACATAACCGTAATGTTATTACGTATGAAGGGAATAAACTTGCCCAACTCAAAACGTTTCGCCAGCAGTCTCCTCGGGCAATCGGCAGTCCTGCGCGCCTGCGGTGCAACCATTATCGTCTTGCTTCTCTGGTTCGCGATCCATTGGGCGGTCCTGCTGCCATGAGCGCGTCGGCCATTCGCCTCGACAATCTAACGGTCTCCTATGATCGTCATCCAGCGGTTCATCATCTCTCAGGCACGTTTCAGCCCGGCAGCCTGACAGCAATTGCCGGGCCGAATGGCGCCGGAAAATCCACGCTGCTGAAAGCGATCATGAGGGAACTGCGTCCAGCGGAGGGGCGGATGGAGCACCGGCTGCAGCGCACGGATTTCGCCTATCTGCCACAGGCGGCTGACATCAACAGGCGTTTTCCGATCTCGGTGCTGGATACCGTGCTGCTCGGAAGATGGCGCTGGGCGGGCGCTTTTGGCCGCATCGCAAAGCAAGACGCTGCGCGGGCGGGTGCCGCACTCGCCACCGTTGGGCTGGAGGGTTTCGAAAAGCGCCATATCGGTTCGCTGTCAGCCGGCCAGTTTCAGCGTGTGCTCTTCGCCCGCCTACTGCTGCAGGACGCTCCCATCATCCTGCTCGACGAACCCTTTACTGCGATCGACGCCCGAACAACAAGGGACCTGCTCGACATCGTCGCCCGCTGGCATGCTGATGGTCGCACGGTGATTGCCGTGCTGCATGATTTCGAACAGGTGAGGGCGCATTTCCCGCAGACCCTGCTGCTCGCCCGCCGGCTGATCGGCTGGGGGCCGACGCAGGAGGTCATGTCGTCAGCCAATCTTCTACAGGCCCGCGCCATGGCGGAACGGTGGGATGAGGATGCCGAAGCCTGCGAGCCCGCGGCATGACGATCTACGATATTTTCTTCGCCCCCTTCGCCGATTACGGCTTCATGCGCCGCGCGCTCGTCGCCTGCCTGTGCCTCGGGCTGGGCTCCGGTCCGATCGGCGTCTTCCTCATGCTGCGCCGCATGAGCCTCATGGGAGACGCCATGAGCCATGCTGTGCTGCCCGGTGCGGCGGTCGGTTATCTCGTCGCCGGCTCGCTGTCACTGACGGCCATGGGCATTGGCGGCCTCGTCGCCGGTCTTTCCGTCGCGCTGCTGTCGGGTGTCGTCAGCCGCATGACTGTGCTGCAGGAGGATGCGAGCTTTGCGAGCTTCTATCTCGCCTCGCTGGCGCTCGGGGTACTCATCGTCTCGCTGCGCGGTTCCAACATCGATCTTCTGCACGTGCTCTTCGGCACGATCCTCGCGATCGATGCGCCGGCATTGACGCAGATCGGCGCCATCACCTCGGTCACCCTGCTGGCGCTGGCGATCATCTATCGGCCGCTGGTCGCCGAATGCTTTGATCCGGGCTTTCTGCGTGCCGTAGGCGGGCGCGGGCCAATCTATCATTTCCTCTTCCTGCTGTTGGTGGTGCTAAACCTAGTCGCGAGCTTTCAGGCGCTCGGCACGCTGATGGCTGTCGGCCTGATGATGCTGCCGGCAGCGGTCGCCCAACTCTGGTCCCGCAGCCTGCCTGTCATGATGGTTGTCGCGGCGACAAGTGCGGCGGTCTCCGGCTATCTCGGCCTCATCGCCTCCTATCACCTCGAACTTGCCTCTGGCCCGACGATCATCATGACGGTGGCGCTGCTCTATGGCCTCTCGATCTTCTTCGCGCCGTCGGGCCTTGCCCGGCGTCTTTTCCCCCGCCCACATCTGAAGGGCTGATTACAGGAGACACCAATGATGTCTAGCAGATTGCTTCTCTCCGCCGCCTTGCCCGTGCTGATGACGCTTTCGGCCGTACCGGCTTCGGCTGAAACGCTGAAAGTCGTCGCTTCCTTCACCGTGCTTGCCGATGTCGTCCGCCAGGTCGGCGGCGACCACGTCAAAGTCACGAGCCTCGTCGGGTCGAACGGCGATCCGCATGAATTCGAACCGTCGCCGGCCGACGCCAAGGCGCTGAACGCCGCAAAAGTCACCTTCGTCAGCGGCGAGGGGCTGGAAGGCTGGATGGATCGCCTGATCACCGCCTCCGGCTACAAGGGCAAGCCGGTCACCGTGTCAGAGGGCATCAACACCCGCACAATGGAAGAGGATGGCAAGATCGTCACAGATCCGCATGTCTGGAATAGCCCTGTCAACGTGAAGGTCTGGGTCGCCAATATCGAGAAGGCGCTGTCGGACGCCGATCCGGCCGATGCCGCCGCCTACAAGGCCAATGCCGAAAAATATACAAAGAAGCTGGACGAACTGGACGCCTATGCGCATTCCAAATTCGACAAGATCGCGGCTGACCGCCGCAAGGTGCTGACCAGCCACGATGCCTTCGGCTATTTCGGCCGCGAATACAATGTGAGCTTCCTGGCCCCGCTTGGCCTCTCGACAGAAAGCGAAGCCTCCGCCGCCGGCGTTTCTAAGCTAATCGAGCAGATCAAGCGGGAACATGTGAAGACTTACTTCTTCGAGAACTCCAACGATCCTCGCCTCGTCAAGCAGGTCGCCACGGCAACCGGCGCTGAGCCGGGCGGCGAGCTCTACGTCGAGTCGCTGTCGGACGCGAAAGGCCCGGCACCGACCTATGAGAAGATGTTCCACTACAATGTCGAACAGCTCTCCGCCGCCATGGCGAAATCGAGCTGATAGATAGGGCTTCAGATAACCAGATCGAAAACCAGGAGGCCGGCCAGGCCTCCATCCGTCGACGAGACGATGCGCTCACCGACGGTTACATGTTCGGGATGTACGAGATAGCTATCCCGGGCCTCGGGGCCCTCGAAGGTCACGACAAATCCGTCGACGAAACCGCCATGTAACCCCTCGGGCGAAACATTCGGCCCGTACTTAATGTCAAGAATTCCCGGGACCACCCGCTTCAGTGCCACGATCGCGTCGAACAATGCCTGCTTATCGTCAGGTGTCATAGCGCTCTTCAGCCGCATGAATACGCAGTGCAGGATCATAAGGTGCCTCCCGGTTGTGTTTTCGGGCAGAATAGCTATCGCGGCGGGGAGAGCAAGGCAGCAAACCGCCTCCTCCCTATTCACAGGCAAAGATCAGGCCCGCTTCGTCAGCGGAAATCGTTCCCTCAGCAGCCGCAGCACCGATTCCGACGGCATCGGCGGACCGAAGAGATAGCTCTGACCATAGCTGCAACCCATTTTGGCAAGCTCGATCGCGTCCTCGTTGGATCCGATACCCTCGGCGACCACTTTCATCTCCAGCTCGCGGGCCATGGATATGACCGATCTTAGTATGGTGGCCTTCTTGTCGCTGTCGTCGCGGACCAGTGCCTTGTCGAGCTTGATCGTGTCGAAGGGGAAGCGGGTGAGATAGGCGAGCGAGGAATAGCCGGTGCCAAAATCGTCGAGCGCGAGTCCAAGGCCGGCTTCCTTCAGCTTCTGCAGCACGAGACGAGCCTGTTCCGGATTTTCCATCACCATGGATTCCGTCAGTTCCAGCTTCAGCCTGGATGGATCGCAATGGGTCTTTGCCAGCACCGATCGAACGTCGTCGTAAAGCTCATTGTTCAGAAGCTGCACGCTGGAGAGGTTGATGGAAACGAAGATCGGCAGTTCGCCCGTCTGATTCTGCCAGGCCATCAAATCGTTGGTCGCCTGTTCCAGTGCGAAGATGCCAAGTGTGCTGATGATATCGGACGCTTCGGCGATCGGGATGAATTCCGACGGCGGAATGTTGCCGCGCTTCGGATGCTCCCAGCGCATCAACGCCTCGAAACCTGCGATCTCGACATCCTCCAGCCGTGCGATCGGCTGGTAGACCATCGAAAGCTCCTTGCGCTCGATGGCCCGGCGCAGATCCGATTCGAGCTGCAGGCGATCGGTGCCGAAATCGCGGAAAGCCGGCTGGAAGGGCTCCACACGATTGCCGCCAGCGCGCTTGGCTCGGTACATGGCAAGCTCGGCGTCGCTGAGCAGACCCGACGCACTCTCCTGCCGGTCGACCCAGGAGGTGAGGCCGATGGAGGCGGTCAGGATGATTTCCCGGTTGGAGAAGTTGATCGGCACCATGATCGCCTTGCTCATTGCATCGGCGAAATCGGCAACCTTGGCCGGATCGTGTTCGGAAACGAGGATGAGGCCGAACTGGTCGCCGGAAAGGCGCGCCAGCGTATCCTGCGGTTTCAGGAGGCGGCGCAGACGGCGGGTGAGCGCGATGAGGATATTGTCGCCGGCTGCGACACCAAGGGAATCGTTGACCAGCTTATAGCGGTCGATGTCGATCACCATGACGGTCGGGCGCAGCGTCTCGCCGACCGGCGCCAGCGTCAGCACGGACTGCAGGCGATCGATGAACACCTGCCGGTTCGGCAGGCCCGTCAGATTGTCGTGCAGCGCATCCTGCAGCAGCCGCTCGACCGAATTCTTCTGCTCGGTCACGTCGACGATCGTGCCGACACAGCGGATGATCTCGCCATTCGAGCCGAGGACAGGCCGGGCGCGGATCAGCAGCCAGTGGAAATGGCCGTCTTCGGCGCGGATGCGGAACTCGTGATTCAGCCGCCCGCGGCGATGTTCCAAGAGCACGTCGAGCGTGGCGCGGAAACGGTCGCGGTCGTCGGGGTGCAGCCTCGGCAGCCAGTTGCGCGCCGCGCCGTGCATCGTGCCCGGCGAAAGCCCGAGTTTCACGGAAACATCGGGAATGGTGACGACGCGGTCGCGCGCGACATCCCAGTCCCAGACCATGTCGCCGGAGCCCGTCAGCGCCAATGACTGGCGCTCCAGATCGGAGAACAGCCCCTGCTGGAAGGCGCCGCCCGCAAAGGCATGCTGCATGACGGTAAAGCCGATCAGCAACACGATAAGGACGAGGCCGCCGCCGAGTGCAGGCTGGATGATATCATTGTCGAGCCGGCCGGTAATCGTCAGCCACGCGCCGAACAGCCAGACGAGCGTCAGCGCCCAGGCAGGCACCAGCAGGATGGCGCGGTCGTAGCGATTGAAGCCGAGATAGATGATGAGCAGCAGGCCGATCGCCGCCGTCAGCGCAAAAGACAGCCGCGCAATGCCGGCTGCGATCGAGGGATCGTAGATCGCCACACCGAACAGCAGCGCAAGCCCCAGCACCCAGGCGAGCGTGGCATAACCGAGATGCACATGCCATCGGTTGAGATTGAGATAGGTAAACAGGAAGATCACGAAACTGGAGGCGAGCGCCACCTCCGCACAGGCGCGCCATATTCGTTGATCCGCGGAGGCGACGCTGATCAGCTTCCCAAGGAAGCCGAAGTCGACGCAGATGTAGCCGAGCACCGCCCAGGCCAGCGCCGCCGTTGCCGGTAGCATCGAGGTTCCCTTGACGACGAAGAGGATCGTCAGGAAGACCGCCAGCAGGCCGGCAATACCGAGCACGATGCCGCGATAGAGCGTGAAGGCGTTGATCGTGTCCTTATAGGCATCCGGCTCCCACAGATAGATCTGCGGCAGATCGGGTGTGGCAAGCTCAGCAACGAAGGTAATGACCGCGCCGGGGTTCAGCGTGATGCGGAAGACGTCCGCTTCGTCGCTCGGCTGACGGTCGAGCGCAAAACCTTCACTCGGCGTAATCGCGATGATGCGCTGCGAGCCGAGATCGGGCCAGAACAGTTTGGAATTGACGAGGCGGAAGTGCGGCGCGACGATGACCCGCTCGAGCTGCTCTTCCGAAACGTTGGCGAGTGCAAAGACCGCCCAATCACCCTGATGGTTTTCTGAGCTTGCGCGCACTTCAATACGTCGTCGGATACCATCTGCGCCGGCTGCGGTCGAAACCTGAAAGGCCTCCCCCTGATTGGCGTAGATTTCGGTGGTGGCAGTCAGGTCCAGCGCGGTATCGTCGCGGGAAATTTTAACCGGTTCGGCCGCCCGCACGGTACCCGCCGCAAAGGCGAATACCGACAGGAGAAGGGCTGCGATCATCGCGATCACTCGTCCGGATGGCGACGCCAGCAGCATGCGGTTTTTATTCATCGGCTGTTGGGTTTCCTGCCTGTATCCGCGTCCGTGGCCAGACGTGAAAACATCACGTGATCATGCCACTGACCGTTGATCTTCAAATATCCGCGCAGATAGCCTTCCCGCTGAAACCCGGCTTTCTCAAGCAGGCGAATGCTCCGTGCGTTGTCTGGAATACAGGCTGCTTCGATACGGTGCAACTCGAGCCCTGTGAAGATATAGGGAATAACCAATTGAAGTGCGGCAAACATATGTCCCTGACCGGCATAACGCTCGCCCATCCAGTAGCCGATCATGCAGCTTTGTGCGGCGCCCCGGCGGATATAGCCGATCGTAATGCCGCCGACGAGCGTCATATCCTTCTTCAGGAAGATGAAGAGCGGGATTGCCTGTCCTGAGGCGTATTCCTGCTTACCGCGGATGACGCGGGCGCGAAATGAGCCTTCCGTCAGTTCGTCGCGCCGCCACGTCGGCTCCCAGGGTTCCAGAAAGCGGCGGCTGTCGGCGCGAAGCCGGTGCCACTGGTTGAAATCCTGATAGCGCGGCAGGCGCAGGACATATCTGTCGTTCTCGAGTTCGACCGCTTCAGGCTGTCGCGACAGGAACCGAAAAACCGATTTTGGCATCGATACCCTCCGGCGCACCGTATGTGCCGGTCAGCGGCTTGCCTGCATCGTCTTCGGCGCCGAAACCGAGAGCGAGGCGGTGATGTCTTCCATCGGGGCAAGTTGTTCGAGCGGGCCGATCGCCGAAAGCGTCGGAACGGTATCGTAGAAGAGGCGGGCGGCAAGATCGGTCAGGCGCTCGATGGTAATGCCTTCCAGCCGCTCCATCATCTCCGGATTGGAGATCGGACGGCCGTAAAGCATCATCTGCCGGGCGATCTGGCCGGCGCGGGCGGCGGGGCTTTCCTGGCCCATGAGAAGCTGGGCGCGGATCTGGGCGCGGGCACGCTCGATTTCCTTCTGGTGGATGCTGTCTGCCGACTTGTGCAGCTCGTCGATGATGACGGGCACCAGTTCCGGCAGATTCTCGCCGCCGGTCGCGGCATGGATGCCGAAGATGCCCGTATCGGAAAAGCCCCAGTGGAAGGCATAGACGGAGTAACAGAGGCCGCGGAACTCGCGCACTTCCTGGAAGAGGCGGGAGGACATACCGCCGCCAAGGATATTGGCGAGGATCTGCGAGCAATAGAAATCGCGGGCATGATAGGCCTTCCCCTCGAAGCCGAGCAGGATCTGCGCGTCCATGAGGTCGCGTGGCTCGCGCACATTGCCGCCGATATAACGTGCAGCCTCCATGACCGGCGGCGCATTGGGCTCCGTCGGCAGGCTCGCGAAACGGTCTTCGACCATGCGCAAGAATTCATCATGCTCGACGGCGCCGGTTGCCACGACGAACATCCGATCGGTCGTATAGTTGCGGCCGAGATAGGTGCGGATCTGCTGCGGCGTGAAGGAAACGACGGTATCGGGCGTGCCGAGGATCGGCCGGCCGAGCGTCTGGCCGCGATAGGCGACTTCCGAAAAACGGTCGAAGACGACATCGTCGGGCGTGTCGTTGGCTGCGTTTATCTCTTGAAGGATGACTTGTTTCTCGCGCTCCAGCTCTTCCTCCTCGAAGGCGGATTCCGTCAAGATATCGGCGAGGATATCGACGGCGAGCGGTACGTGATCCTTCAAAACGCGGGCATAATAAGAGGTCGTCTCGGTGGAGGTCGCAGCGTTCACCTCGCCGCCGACATCCTCGATTTCCTCGGCAATCTGCCGCGCGGAACGACGTGCCGTGCCCTTGAAGGCCATGTGTTCGAGCAGGTGAGCGATGCCGTGCTCGTCTTCCGTTTCGTTTCGCGAACCTGATTTGATCCAGACTCCAAGCGCAACGCTTTCAAGGTGCGGCATGGTCTGTGTGACTACTGTCAGCCCGGATTTGAGCCGGGTGCACTCAACTGTCATGTGCTATCTTTCTGCGCCTGCCGTCATCTAGCTGCGGGCGTGCTTGCCGATAAAGGTTTCAACCGCTTTAAGTTCGGGCTCGATGATCTGGAAGCGCTCCTCCCTGTGCATCAGATCAGCAAGCCACGTCGGAAGCGCCGGGTCAATACCGGAGGCGGATTTTACGGCTGCGGGGAATTTTGCCGGATGGGCGGTCGCAAGCGTCACCATTGGTGTATTCGGCTTTTCCCGCTTGGTGGCGACGAAGACGCCGATTGCCGTATGCGGGTCGAGCAGATAGCCGGTTTCCGCATAGGTCTTGCGGATCGTTTCGGCCACCTGGCGCTCGCTGGCACGGCCGGCGCGGAAGTCCTTTCTGATGAATTTCAGCGCTTCCGGCGCGATTTCGAAACCATTGGATTGCTTGAGGCTTTCCATGGCGGCGCGCACCTTGGAAGCGTCGCGGTCATAGGCTTCGAACAGCAGCCGTTCAAAGTTGGAGGAAATCTGGATATCCATTGATGGAGAGGTCGTGGCCTTCACCGATTTCATGTCGTAGCGGCCGGTCTTCAGCATTCGCGTTAGGATATCGTTTTCATTGGTGGCGATGACGAGCTTGTCGATCGGCAGGCCCATGCGCTTGGCGCAATAGCCGGCAAATATATCGCCGAAATTGCCCGTTGGCACCGTAAACGAGATCTTCCGGTCCGGCCCGCCGAGTGCGATCGCCGTCGTGAAGTAATAGACGATCTGGGCCATGATGCGTGCCCAGTTGATCGAATTGACACCCGAAAGCTTCACCCGGTCGCGGAAGACGGCATCGTTGAACATGGCTTTGACGAGGTTCTGGCAATCGTCGAAATTGCCCTCGACGGCGAGCGCATGCACGTTGCCGGCCGTCGACGTCGTCATTTGCCGCTGCTGCACCGGTGAAACCTTGCCGTGCGGGAAGAGGATGAAGATATCAGTGCGCTCGCGGCCGCCGAAAGCATCGATCGCCGCACCACCCGTATCGCCCGACGTGGCGCCGACGATGGTGGCCCGCTCACCACGCTTTTCCAGTGCATAATCCATTAGCCGGGCGAGAAGCTGCATCGCCACGTCCTTGAAGGCGAGCGTCGTGCCGTGGAAGAGCTCCATGACGAAGCTATTCGGGCCTGTCTGCACCAGCGGCGCGATCGCCGGATGGCGGAACGTGCCGTAGGCTTCATCGATCATCGTCCGGAAGGTCTCATCCGGAATTTCGCCATTGGTGAAGGGCGAGAGGATGGTGAAAGCAATCTCTTGATAGGTCTTGCCGCGCAAGGCCCGGATTTCCTTTTTGGAAAAACTCGACCATTTGCGGGGAACGTAGAGCCCGCCATCGCGCGCCAGCCCCGTCAGAAGCGCGTCGCAAAAGCCGAGGGAAGGGGCCTCGCCGCGGGTCGAGATATAGTCCACGTTCGTCATCCTTGATTATGGCTTGAGAATTTTCGTGCGAAAACGAGCCGCCGCATCGCCGAAAAGAGGAAGCTTGCCGGGCTGCAGGGGCATGGTCGCAGGTATCCTTTTGAAGTTGCCCGCATCCGGCGCCGAAAAGTGCATCAAAACGGTGCTTACCCAATCGATTTTTCTTTGCGCCGCTGATATAGACCATCGCCAACTGTCATGAAAGGCCTTGCGCGCAAGTCGCAAGTACCTAGAAGAAAAGCGTTTGCAAAGGGTGGAATATCGTGCTTGGCAAGGTCTCGCGTCTCATCGTTTCCGCATCGCTCTTGGCTGCCCTTGCCAGCTGCAATTCACTCGGGATCGGTGGCGACAGCAAGCCTGAAGCGGCCTCTGCCAGCAGTGGTTCCGCTCCGCTTCAGCCGAACGGCAATGCTCAGGTCATGCCGGTCGCGCCTGCCAATCCTTCGTCCAGCCAAACCCCGATCGGCACCGGTGTCACCGCTCAGGGCAAGGTTGCCCCTGTCGTTCAGGGGGCTTGCCCGCAGATATTCCTGCGTGACCAGGATGCGATTTACCGCACCTATGCGAAGGGCGCTAAGAGCGGCGATCCGCAGCAAGTCGTTTTCCAGGCCTCTTTCGGCGATTACACCCGCCAGTGCACGCTGAATGACACGGCGCTTTCGATGACCGTCGTGGCGCAACTTCGCCTCGTCGCCGGTCCGGGCGGCACCCCGGGTCCGGTCACTCTGCCGATCCGCATCTCGGTGCTGGATGGGCAGGATGTACTGTCGTCCGAAGTCATCAACTTCCCGACGCAAATTCCCCCAGGCTCGCCAGGCACGCAGGTCATCTTCCGTCACGAAGGCGTCAAGATGCCGGTCGGCTCCGGCGCACTGGTCCGCGTCAATGTCGGCTTCGACACCCAGCCTGCCAAGAGCGCAAAGAATTCCAAGAAGAAGAGCAGCTGAGCAATCGGCTTGCAACGTCTCGAGAGTTAATGCGCTGAAGTAGCGGCGCGGTGCATGCAGGCACGCGGCAAACGATTATCCATAATATGAAAAGAGTTCGCGGACCTGCGGGCTCGGGATGAACTTCGGCGAGAGGCCGGAGGCAGCGAGGCTGCCGCTCAGAGCACGCCTTCCCATTCGGCGAGTGCCGCGACCACTCCCGGCAGATCGTTCATACGTGAGATGACCGTCTCTGCGCCTGCATCCGTGAGCTTATCTGCATGCGAGGGATAGGTATGCGCGCCGCCAGTGAAGCCGATTACGCGCATGCCGGCAGCACGCGCAGCATGGACCCCATGGGTGGAATCTTCGACGACGATCGTCCTGGAAGGCGAGATGCCCATCTGGCTTGCGCCGTGCAGGTAGATATCCGGCTTAGGCTTGGCCCGGTCCGGGCCGAGATCCTTGGCGGAGAAGATGTTCGGCGCAAACAGCTTCTTCAGGCCGACCTTGCTCAGCATCATGTCGAGGCGCTGGCTCGAGGAGTTCGAGCAGATGCAGCGCTTCATCGACAGCCGATTGACAGCGAATTCGACGCCGGGAATGGGCTGGACTTCCTGTTCGAGCCGAATGTCGAGCAGCTTCTGCGACTGATCGATGAGGGACGCCGAGAGCGGAATGTTGGCTTCCCGTTCGATCTGAAAGAGAATGTCCTGCCATGTAAGGCCGGCGAAACGCTCGTTCATTTCCTCGATGCCGATGGGATAACCTGCTTCCGTCAGCAGCTTGGATTCGACATCTGCCGCAATGATTTCGGAATCGACCAGCACGCCGTCGCAGTCGAAGATAATCAGGTCGAAGCCGTCCATATACTCATGCCCTGTTCAGGATAATGCGCCTTTACACGATGGCGGATAAAAGCTCAACCGATAGCGGAACATGGCTGGAATGCGCAGTGCGGGCAGCTTTACCGGGAGCTCCTTTCATCCCACCTCGACAAGCTCCGCAGGTCTCGCTACTGGATGGCAATGAGCAGGGAACCTGAAGACAATACCATCGCCGCGCGCATCGCCCGCGTGCTTGCAGAGCGCATCGTCCACGGCGAGCTTGCGCCCGGTGCGCGTCTTCGTCAGGACTATATCGCCGAGGAATTCGAGACTAGCCATGTGCCGGTGCGCGAGGCCTTCCGCCGGCTTGAAGCGCAGGGGCTGGCGATCAGCGAGCCACGTCGCGGCGTTCGCGTTGCCTCCTTCGATCTTGCAGAAGTGCGCGAAGTGGCTGAAATGCGCGCCGCCCTCGAGGTGCTCGCTTTGAAACATGCCAGCCGCCACCTGACGCCCGCCATCCTTGATGCGGCGGAAGAGGCGACGCGCGAAGGGGATGCGGCCGCCGACGTACATGCCTGGGAGGAGGCAAACCGCCGCTTCCACCGCCTGATCCTCACTCCTTGCGCTATGCCGCGCCTGCTCGCCTCGATCGACGATCTGCATGCGGCAAGCGCCCGCTTCCTGTTTTCCGCCTGGCGTTCAGGCTGGGAAAAGCGCACCGATCACGACCACCGCGCCATCCTTGCCGCCCTTCGGCAAGGCAAGGCGGAGGAGGCGGCTGCCATCCTCCAGAAGCATGTGCAGTGGATCGGACGCGCTCCGCAGCCCGCTCAAAAGGGCTTGGAACGAGAAGCTTTTGCCATCGTCGGCTGATCCTCCAAAAAATTATAGATAATTTTGGAAGCGTAAAGTTCCTGAAATTTCTGACGTTTCAGTCCCGTATCGAGCCGAGTTCAGATGCGGCATATCTGCATTTCATTTATCCGCTCTTGCTTCGGGTGAAGATCTCGGCCATGAAATAGATGGGTGTCAAAAATTATCTATAATTTTGAAAGGAGAATTTATGTCCCTCTCTGACCAGTCCCGCACCGTCACTTTCGATCCGCTGCGCCTTGCTGCGCGATCCCTGGTCGTCAAATATCTCTTCGTTCTCGCCGGCACGCTCGTGCTTGCGCTGGCCTCGCAAATATCGGTGCCGATGATGCCGGTGCCGATCACGATGCAGACCTTTGCCGTCACCATGATCGGTGCGCTCTATGGCTGGCGGCTTGGCGCGCTTACCGTTCTCGCCTGGCTCGGCGAAGCCATGCTCGGCGCACCGGTGCTTGCAAACGGTTCCGGTGGCATGGCGCCTTTTGCCGGCCCGACCGCGGGTTATCTCGTCGCCTTTCCTCTGATGGCGCTGATGGTTGGCTGGCTCGCAGAACGCGGCTGGACGGGCGACAATATCGTGCGCAGCTTCGTGGCTCATCTTGTTGCCAACATCTTCTGCCTCGCTCTCGGCGGCCTCTATCTGGCCTCTCTGATTGGCGCAGAAAAAGGCTGGCTGCTGGGTGTTGCGCCCTTCATCCTGGGCGGCGTCTTGAAGTCGGCGCTTGCCGCGGCCGTTCTTAAGGGCATCCGCATCTATGGCGGTCAGGCAGAGCTGCGTTGACCGTCAGGCTGCGTGCCCATCATCTGCTCTGTATGCTGACATTCGTCGGTGAAGGCTATACTCCGGCCTTCACCGCCAATTACCGTCGCATCGCAGAGCGCCTTTCGGCCGGAGAGGAGATCGAAATCGTCTCCGGCCCTGACGATATCTGTGCTCCTTTGCTGTCGGAGGCCGCTGCGCATTGTCTATTGCCGAGTCCAAAGGGCCGGGATGAAGCTGCCGCCGAAGCGGTTGACAAGCTTCTTGGCGTGCCGATAGAGCAAGGAGCCCGCCTTGTTCCCGATGAACCGCTGCTGAAAAGACTACGCCGCGCCTTCGCTGCCGATCTCATCCGTGATGCCTGCGAAGATTGCGAATGGAGCGAACTCTGCGGCACCGTCGCCCGCAATCAATTCAGGAACACGTTGGTCGCGCCCTGCTAGAGCAATTCCAGCAAAAGTGCGCAGCGGTTTTGCGTCCGGAATTGCGTGAAAACAAAGAGATAGAGCATTTTCGTGATTCGAAGAAAAACGGAAATGCTCTAGGTTTCCAGCGGAAACAACTTCAGAAACTGCCGCTCGCCTTCGGGTGAAAAGATCACCGAGCGGCTTTCCGGCATCCGCCGTGCCCAGCCTTTCTCCATAAAGTTCGATAGCAGCGCCTTGCCGAGGCTGCCGGCGAGATGGGCGCGACGTTCGCTCCAGTCGAGGCAGGAGCGGCAGAGCGGCCGGCGCGAGGATTTGAGGCTGCCGATATCGATGCCGATCGATCGCAGATCGCTCTCGCCTTTGGCCGTCACCGCAAGTCCGTCGCCGACAGCATCGATCGATCCGGAGGCGACCAGACTGTCCAGCATGCGCACGCCGTAATCGCCGGCAAGATGATCGTAGCAGATGCGCGCCTTGCGCAGCGCCGGATCCTTCGGGCCGGGCTGGTGACGCAGATGCCCGCGGCTCGCCGCAAGACCCATCATGCTTTCGATCAGCCGGGCCACCGCCTCGTCGGCGAGCGTAAAATACCGATGCCGCCCCTGTTTGCGCTGAGTAAGCAAGCCGCCGGTTTCCAGTTTCGAGAGATGCGTGCTTGCCGTCTGCAGCGTGATGCCGCCGGCTGCAGCAAGCTCGGTCGCCGTCAGCGCACGGCCGCCGGTCAGCGCCGCCAGCATGTTCGCGCGCGCCGGATCACCTATGAGTGCACCGATCTGCGCAATGTCGGGTCCTTCTTTCATACTTCGATCGTAACCGAAGCATCCCTGCGCTGCAACGTGCGAAAACTCTTTGCATACGAAAGGAGAAAGTGATGATCACCTGCTTCATCCGCTATGAGATCGACCCCTTCCGCAAGGATGCCTTTGCCGAATATGCCCGCAACTGGGGGCAGGCGATTCCGCGAAACGGTGCTGACCTGATCGGCTATTTCGGCCCGCACGAGGGTTCGGCGACGACAGCCTACGGCGTCTATAATATCGAAGGCCTTGCAGCCTACGAAGCCTACCGCGCGAGGCTTGCCGCTGATCCGCTCGGCCGGGAGAATTACGAATTCGCCCGCCGCGAGCGCTTCATCCTGAAGGAAGACCGTATCTTTCTGAAGAGCGTCTCGGCGCCGCATGCGAAGCTGGTGCTGCCATGATCGCCGTGATCTTCGAAGTCATTCCCTATGTGGGCGAGCGCCATCGATATCTCGACCTCGCGGGCGAACTCAGATCCGAACTGGAAAAGATCGACGGCTTCATTTCCATCGAGCGTTTCGAAAGCCTGACGATGCGCGGCAAGATCCTCTCGCTGTCTTTCTTCCGCGATGAGGAGGCGGTGCGCGAGTGGCGCAATCTCGAAGCCCATCGGGCGGCCCAGAAGGCCGGCCGCAACGGCATTTTCGCAGATTATCGTTTGCGTATCGGCCATGTCGTCAGAGATTACGGCATGGTCGACCGGGCCGAGGCGCCCGAGGATAGCAGGCAGGTCCACATGTCCCCGGCGGCTGAGTGAAATAGGAGCGGGCGTGTCCATGCGCCTGTCCCTTTCTTATACGCGAACCGGAATATTTTCCCGAAACGGGCCTGTGCTTCAGGCTTTGGTAACCAACTTGCGTAACCATAATGGAGAGTTAAGCGTAAAGCGTATGAGTGAGTATCTACATGGCGTCTGTATTTCCGCTTGCCGACCTCAAGACTTCCGTAAAACCGGGTTCTTGGGTTGACACGATCATCAAGGGTGATTGCGTTGCAGCCCTTGAGGCTCTTCCAAGCCACTCCGTTGACGTCATCTTCGCGGATCCACCGTATAATCTCCAACTCGGTGGCACACTGCACCGTCCGGACCAGTCGCTGGTCGATGCGGTCGACGACGATTGGGATCAGTTCGCCTCCTTCGAGGCCTATGATGCCTTCACCCGCGCCTGGCTGCTCGCCTGCCGCCGGGTCCTGAAGCCGACGGGCACGATCTGGGTGATTGGTTCTTATCACAATATCTTCCGCGTCGGCGCCACGTTGCAGGATCTGAACTTCTGGATCTTGAACGACATCGTCTGGCGCAAGACCAATCCGATGCCGAACTTCAAGGGCCGACGCTTCCAGAACGCCCATGAGACGATGATCTGGGCAAGTCCCAACGCCAAGGCCAAGGGCTATACTTTCAACTACGATGCCATGAAAGCTGCCAATGACGACGTGCAGATGCGCTCGGACTGGCTCTTCCCGATCTGCAGCGGTAACGAGCGCCTGAAGGGCGACGACGGCAAGAAGGTGCATCCGACGCAGAAGCCGGAAGCGCTGCTTGCTCGCGTCATCATGGCCTCGTCGAAGCCGGGCGATATCATTCTCGATCCCTTCTTCGGCTCGGGAACGACCGGCGCCGTCGCCAAGCGTCTCGGCCGCCACTTCGTCGGTATCGAACGCGAGCAGGATTATATCGACGCGGCCTCCGCGCGAATCGCCGCCGTCGAGCCGCTCGGCAAGGCGGAACTGACCGTGATGACC
Organism: Rhizobium sp. BK650; assembly: GCF_014195325.1. Lineage (GTDB taxonomy): Bacteria > Pseudomonadota > Alphaproteobacteria > Rhizobiales > Rhizobiaceae > Rhizobium. Next base: position 90,983 of record NZ_JACIBK010000011.1, read on the forward strand.
GGCAAGAAGGCCGAAGTGCGCGTCGCCTTCAACGTGCTGGTCGAAAGCGGCCTCATCAGGCCTGGCCAGGTGCTGACGGACGCCAAACGCCGCTACAGCGCCGTGGTTCGTGCCGACGGCACGGTCGCCGCCGGTGGCGAGGCCGGCTCCATTCATCGCCTCGGCGCGAAAGTGCAGGGCCTTGACGCATGCAACGGGTGGACCTTCTGGCATTTTGACGACGGGCAATCCCTGCGCCCGATCGACGATTTGCGATCCGTCATCCGCAGTGACCTAGCGAAAGTGGATTAAGCAACAGCTTGCGAGATTGAGATACAGCTTCTTCCGGTTTGTACCTCCAGTTACGGAAGAAGAAACAAGAAGCCCGGGGCCGAAAGATCCCGGGCTTCGTGCTTTCACATCAAGATCGCACCTCAGAATTCCTTGTAATCAGTTACATCGACGCGCGTAATCTTGCCCTCCTCGTTGAAGGTGATCGTTTCCTCACCTTCGCGGATCAATGGCTTGCCGGTCTTGCTGTGCGTTGCGCGAACGGACCACACGGCACGACCGGAGAGCGGCGTCAGCGTCTCGACCAGAGAATTCTCTGCGGTCTGGTCCGGGTAGTCGTCGAAGTAGCGGCGGAATGCGGCCATGATCTCGGCGCGGCCGGCAAGGCTACCAACGCCATTGGAGACATAAGTCGCATCCTCGGCGAACCAGTTCTCGATCTCGGGAAAATCGAGATCGTTGATGGCGGCGTGGAAGCGGTCGATGGCGGCTGCGGGATCGAAAGCCATGGCTCAGGCCTTCAGTCCGTAAGCGGCGAGATCGGCGCGCAGTTTGTCGGCACCGGTGAAGAGCACGGCATTCCAGCCGGCAGCCTTGGCACCCTCGACATTGGCAGGAGCGTCATCGATGAAGATCGTCGCGGCGGGATCGAGGTCGAAGCTCCTCGCATGCGTCTCATAGATTGCGATATCGGGTTTGATAAGGCCGATATCGCCGGAAACGGTGACGCCACGCGGCTTCTTAAGGAAGGGGAAGCGCTCCTGCGCTTCGCGGAACGTGTCAGAGGCGAAGTTCGTCAGCATCGTCACGTCCCGGCCTTCGTTGATGAAGCCTTCCATGATCGAAACGCTGTCTTCATAGGCATGCGGCACCATCTCGTGCCAGTTCTTGCGGAAGGCACGGATATGCTCTTCGCGCGTCGGATGCTGCTCGATCAGCAATGCCTCGGCATCGGCCCAGGTGCGGCCGCGGTCCTGCTCGATGTTCCAGTCATGTGTGCAGATATTGGCGAAAAACCAGTTGCGCTCAGCCTCATCGGGAATGAGGCGGCTGAAGGGAATATGCGGATCGTAATGAATAAGAACTTTGCCGATATCGAAAACGATATGCTTGATGTCGTCTGCCATAATCATCCCTTGGCTGTTTTGAACGCGAGAGGAATAGCCGCTGCGATCGCTTTTTTCATGATGGTCGGCAGCGCCTGAGCTTCAAGATTTGTAACCGGTTCCCACCATCCGTCATTAATCGGGACGCGATCTTTAATCGCCACGCGGAAGATCGAAAGCCTGAGCTCGAAATGGGTGAAGACGTGGGTGACGCTGCCGGCACTTTCCCAGTTGGCCGGGAAAGGCGCAGCCTCGACTGACGTTTCACCGTCCTGACGGGCGGTCCACGCTGTCGTCGGAATTTCCGTCATGCCGCCGAGCAGGCCGCTTTCAATCCGCCGCCGCAACAGAATGTCGCCATCGGCGGTAACCGCCGCAAAGGCGGCGCCGCGCCGGATCGGCTTCTCCTTCTTCGCAGCCTTGAGCGGAAATTGCTCGGGATCGTGCAGCCTAAGCGCCTCACACGACCCATTGAAGGGACAGAGCGAACAAGCTGGACGCTTCGGCGTACAGATCGTGGCGCCGAGATCCATCATCGCCTGCGCAAAATCGCCGGGCCGGTCGGCTGGCGTCAATAGCGCCACCTTCTGGCGCATCAGCGGCTTTGCGGCGGGGAGCGGCGTTGCAATGGCATAGAGTCGGGAAATCACCCGCTCGACATTACCGTCCATGACCGCGGCCTGCCGGTTGAAGGCGATCGCCGCCACCGCCGCCGCCGTATAATCACCGATGCCGGGCAAGGCCTTCAGGCCTTCTTCGGTATCAGGAAAGATACCGCCATGGTCGCCCGCAACAGCCTCGGCGCATTTCTTCAAGTTGCGCGCTCGCGCATAGTAGCCTAGCCCCGCCCAGGCGGCCATTACGTCTTCACTCGGCGCTTTTGCGAGATCCTTTACCGAGGGCCACTTCGCCAGGAAATTGGCAAAGTATGGTTTCACCGCCTGCACGGTCGTCTGCTGCAGCATCACTTCCGACAGCCAGATGTGATAGGGATCGGCCTTGATGCCGCGCCTGGCCATCGGCGGTGAAACCCGCCAGGGCAGGTCGCGGTGATGGCGGTCATACCATTCGAGGAGAGGGGAGGCGGTCGGCGCGTCCGGTGTGCGTATCGTCATCATTTGCCGCGATCGGGGGAAGTGCTCTATACTTGGCGAAGCAATGCGGCGCGATCAAGCCGGTGGCCTCGACTGGACGTCGCTTATCAAGGTTTCGATGAGTTATCCACGCAAAGATGAGAAGCAGATTTCCGAGCTGACGAACGGCATCGTCGATCCCGTTCTCGCTCGCCGCGCCGGCATCAACAGCGCACTTCTCGGCTCCTGGGACGAAATCGCCGGCGAGGACTTCGCCGATTGCACCCGCCCGGAAAAGATCGCCTGGGCCCGCGGCGGCGATGACGGCAGCTTCCGCCCCGGTATCCTGACCATTGCCTGCGAAGGCGCACGAGCTCTTTTCCTTACCCACGCACAGGGCGAACTCATTCAGCGCATCAACGGCTTCTTCGGGTTTGCCGCCGTCCACCAAATCCGCATCGTCCAAAAGCCGGTCTATCAGCCGGTTAAGCGTTCCCGCACACCCCCGCCTTTGAAGGGCGAGGCCGCTCGGAAGCTGGACAGCATGATGCAGGGCTTGGAAGACGAAAAAATCAGACAGGCGATTGCCCGCCTCGGGACGGCGGTTCTCGGTAAAAAGCCTAGATAGTCCTCATTCTGTTGGCATGATCCAGCTGGTGTATTACACTGTAATGCATCGAAGAGAGGTCAACCAATGCGCAGCAGCAAGCCCATCACCGTCACCTTGGGCAACCAGCAGAAAAGTGTCGATGCTCGTGTGGAATCGGGAGCTTACGGCTCCGCCAGCGAAGTTCTTCGTGCGGCGCTACGAGCGCTCGACCGCGAAGAAGACGCGATCAACGAAATCATGAAACAGAAAATCCGCGACGCGCTCGACGATCCGCGTCCGGATGTCGACGCGGAAACAGCGTTTGACCGTATCGAGCGGTTGCACGCCGAGCGCGGCGGCGCGGACGGCAATGGCAATTAAGATCATCTTTCGTCCCAAGGCGGAGGACGATCTTTTTGCCGTATACGAGTTCATCGCCGGCAACAGCCCGGCCCGGGCTATCGAGTTTATCCGCAGGCTAAGAGCCTCTGCACCTCGCTGGAAACAATGCCGGAGCGTGGTGCCCCGCGCGATGATTTCGCGCCCGGTGTCCGAATTCTGGTCTTCGAGCAGCGCGTTACGATCGCCTATCGCGTACTAAAGGGTCAGGTAGGTTCTTTTATGCGGGGCGAAACGTACCAGCAGCATTCTGGGAATGATTGATTTGTCCCTTGATCTGCGGTTTCGTCTTTCGCAGGTCACAATTCTTTGAAGAAAGTTGGCGAAGCGTGCCTTGTTAGCGGCTTGCTGCCGTTATATCGCACAATCAGCTGCCACACTTGTTTATGGGGAACCCATGCGCATCTCTGAAATGCAACTGACGAAACGCCAGCTTCTGGGCGGTGTCGCCGCCGCAACCGCGTCCATGGCGGTCTACGGTACGGCGCAGGCGCAGGCAGCCGCCGAAATCCCGAAGCCGGATGGCGATGTGGACATGGCCAAGGTCATGACGGCAGGCACGCTGCCGGAAATGGCGCTCGGCAAGGCCGATGCTCCGGTCAAGATCGTCGAATATATGTCGATGACCTGCCCGCACTGCGCCCACTTCCACAATACCACCTTCGACACCATCAAGCAGAAATACGTCGACACAGGCAAAGTTCAGTTCGTCCTGCGCGAATTCCCCTTCGATCCGCGCGCGGCCGCCGCCTTCATGCTCGCTCGCTGCAATCCGCAAAAACCGGAAGAACTCTCGACGCCCGAGCAGTATTTCCCGATGGTCGCCATGCTCTTCAAGCAGCAGCAGCAGTGGGCTGCCGCCGATGACGGCCGCGCCGCGCTGCTGCAGATGTCGAAGCTCGCCGGATTTACTGAGGATAGCTTCACGAAGTGCTTGACGAACCAGAAGCTGCTGGATGAAGTGAATGCCACGCGGGAAAGAGGTTCCAAGGATTTTGGCGTCAACGCCACGCCGACGTTCCTCATCAATGGCAAGCGCTATTCTGGAGACATGCCGGTTGACACCATGTCGGCCCTCATCGACAGCCTCCTCTAAACCGTACCGTTTTGCGAAGGCGGGCGACGGCGAAGGCTGTGCGCCCGCTTTTTCGTTCGATAAGGCTGTGGCATGAAGTTCAACAAGCTCCGCCTTGTCGGCTTCAAGTCCTTCGTCGAACCGACCGAATTCATCATCGAACGCGGCCTGACGGGCGTCGTCGGGCCCAACGGTTGCGGCAAGTCCAATCTCGTCGAGGCCCTGCGCTGGGTCATGGGCGAGAATTCCTACAAGAATATGCGCGCGTCCGGCATGGACGACGTCATTTTCTCCGGCTCGGGAAACCGCCCGGCGCGCAACACCGCCGAAGTCGCGCTCTATCTCGACAATGGCGAGCGCACAGCCCCTGCCGCCTTCAATGACAGCGATGAAATCCAGGTCACCCGCCGCATAGAGCGCGAGCAGGGTTCGATCTACCGCATCAACGGCAAGGAAAGCCGCGCCAAGGATGTGCAATTGCTCTTCGCGGATGCCTCTACCGGCGCGCGGTCTCCCTCGATGGTCGGGCAAGGCCGTATCGGCGAGCTCATCGCCGCAAAGCCGCAGGCCCGCCGCCAGCTGTTGGAAGAGGCCGCCGGCATTTCCGGCCTGCATTCGCGCCGCCACGAGGCGGAGCTTCGCTTGCGGGCTGCCGAAAGCAATCTTGAGCGCCTGGACGATGTCACCTCGCAGCTCGAAAGCCAGATCGAAAGCCTGAAGCGCCAGGCGCGCCAGGCAAACCGCTTCAAGACGCTCTCTGCCGATATTCGCGCCCGCGAGGCGATGCTTATGCACATTCGTTGGGTGCAAGCGAAGGAAGCGGAAGCCGAGGCCGACAGCGCGCTCAACCAGGCAACCGTGGTCGTCGCCGAAAAGGCTCAGATCCAGATGGATGCGGCGAAGAACCAGGGTATCGCCAGCTTGAAGCTCCCGGAACTGCGCGAAAGCGAAGCGCGGGTGGCTGCCGCTCTCCAGCGCTTGCAGATCGCCCGTAGCCAGCTCGAAGAAGATGCCAACCGCATCCTGCGCCGCCGTGATGAGCTTACCCGGCGTCTGGCGCAGCTTGCCGAAGACATCCGGCGCGAAGAACGGCTTGTTGCCGATAACGCCGCCATCCTTGCCAGACTTGATGCCGAGGAAGCCGACATCGCCGAAATCCTGGCCGATTCCGGCCGTTATGCCGAGGAAATGCAGCAGGCTTTCGAGGAGGCGGCCGCAAAACTCGCCGATAGCGAACGCATCTTCACTGCCCTAACGGCAGAACGCGCCGAAGCCGCCGCCGGCCGCAACCAGCTTGAACGTGCCATTCGCGACCTCGCGGACCGCAAGCTGCGCCTCGAACGCCAGATGGAGGAGGCTAGCCGCGAGCTTGCAGGCATCGATCAGAAGATCGCTACCTTGCCCGATCCCGACGAAAAACGCGCCATGGTCGAGGCGGGCGAGATTGCAGTCGCTGATGCCGAAGCGACGATCCAGTCGGTCGAGCAGGCGCTTGCGAAGGCGCGTGAGACCGAAGCGCTCTCCCGTGCCCCGGTCGAGCAAGCCCGCAGCAAGCTCAACGCGCTGGAAACGGAAGCCCGCACGATCCAGCGCATGCTGGCCGGTGCCGCGGCCGGAGAATTTTCGCCGGTTGCCGAGGAGCTGAAGGTCGATCGCGGTTTCGAGACGGCGATCGGTGCCGCGCTTGGAGATGATCTCGAATCTCCGCTCGACCCGAATGCGCCTGCTCACTGGTCGGAAAATGGCGACGGCGCTGATGACCCTGCGTTGCCCCCGGGCGCCGAGCCTCTGTTGAACCATGTCCGTGCACCCGCCGCGCTGATCCGCCGCCTACGCCAGATCGGTCTCGTCGCTGCGACCGATGCCCCGGGTCTGGTGAAGGAACTCAAGGCGGGCCAGCGGCTCGTCACCAGGGAAGGTGCGGTCTATCGCTGGGATGGCCATGTGACCGGCGCGGATGCACCCAGTGCTGCCGCCCTCCGCCTTGCCCAGAAGAACCGTCTTGCCGAGCTGGAAGGCGAAGCCGACCTCGCTCGCGACATTCTGGCCGAAGCTGAAGAACGCCTTGCCGTTGCTGCCGAAACCATCCGCGGTGAGGAACGACGGCTGGCGGACGCCCGTGACATGAGCCGCCTGTCTGCCCGCCACTTGGCCGAGGCACGGGAGGCGCTTGCTGCTGCCGAGCGCGCCTCCGGCGATCTCATTCGCCGTCGCGATGTCATCGCCGAGGCCGTCAGCCAGTTGCAGGCACAGCTCGAAGACATTTCGGTTCAGGAAGAGAATGCCCGTATCGAGCTCGAAGATGCACCGGATCTGTCCGCGCTCGATGAACGGCTACGCTTCCAGCAGGCCGAGGTGGCGACGGATCGCGGCGCTCTCGCCGAAGCTCGCGCCCGCCACGAGAGCCTGAACCGTGAGAACGACACCCGCCAGCGCCGCATCGTAGCCATCGGGCAAGAGCGCGAGACATGGCGCCAGCGCGCCGCAAGCGCCGAGGATCACATTGGCACGCTGCGCGATCGCGAGGAGGAAGCCCGCGAGGAAGCGGCAGAGCTCGAAATGGCGCCGGATGAATTCGACGATAAGCGCCGCGCCTTGCTGAGCGAACTTCAAAAGGCGGAGGATGCCCGCCGCCACGCTGCCGACCTCCTGGCGGAAGCCGAACTCTTGCAGCGCGATGCCGACCATAAGGCGGCAACCGCTCTTTCCGAACTCGCCGAAAGCCGCGAGCGTCGCGGCCGTGCCGAAGAACGCCTCGTTTCCGCCCGCGAGAAGCGGCAGGAAAGCGAACAGCGCATTCGCGAGACACTGAACGTGCCGCCACATGAAGCGCTGCGCCTTGCCGGTCGGACGGGACTGCAGACGTTGCCGGATCCGCGCGAGGTCGAACGCGAGGTGGAGCGGCTGCGGATCGAGCGCGAGCGGCTCGGCGCCGTCAACCTGCGTGCCGATGAGGAGCAGAAGGAACTCAGCGAGAAGCTGGAAGCGCTTGTCAAGGAACGTGACGACGTCATCGACGCGATCAGAAAGCTACGCGGCGCGATCCAGAGCCTCAATCGCGAAGGCCGTGAACGGCTGATCGCCGCCTTCGATGTGGTCAACGCGCAATTCCAGCGGCTCTTCACCCATCTTTTCGGGGGCGGGACAGCGGAATTGCAGCTTATCGAATCCGATGATCCGTTGGAAGCCGGTCTCGAAATTCTTGCTCGCCCGCCGGGCAAGAAGCCGCAGACGATGACGCTGCTCTCGGGTGGCGAACAGGCGCTGACGGCAATGGCTTTGATTTTCGCCGTCTTCCTCACCAATCCAGCGCCGATCTGTGTCCTGGATGAGGTGGATGCTCCGCTCGACGATCATAATGTCGAGCGTTATTGCAATCTCATGGATGAGATGGCGGCATCGACCGAGACTCGATTCGTCATCATCACGCATAACCCCATTACCATGGCCCGCATGAATCGCCTCTTTGGGGTTACGATGGCCGAGCAGGGTGTTTCCCAGCTCGTTTCGGTCGATTTGCAGACCGCGGAGCGTCTCCGTGAGACGGCCTGACGTGGCATTTTAATTAAAGACCAAAAAAGGTCAGCCTGGCGGTGGGTACGTACCCCATTTGGGTGATGCTCTTTTGCGTGTCTTGCATTAGAAGTTGTTTTATCGCAACCGTGGTCGTTCCGGATAGGTAGCAATCGCTCGTTGCGGTGTTTGGAATTGTAATGCTGTCTTGGGGTTGAGGGAGGGGACCGAGGCCCATACGGCATGAATGGACCCCCCGTCCGGTTTTCCTGGCCGGACGGAAACAAGGCTTTGCGGGACCGTTGTTGCAGTCCCGCAAAGCTTTTTAATGCGCTCCATAAGTTTCAATCGTTTGATTTCGCCTCGTGTCAGGGATTTATTGTGCGGCGCAATATTTCGCCGCATTTGTCGATTTTCATTTCAACACCAAGGGATTAAGCTGATCCCCGAAATGGTGTTGGGGGGAAGATGACCAAGTGGGTCTATACGTTCGGCAACGGGCAAGCAGAAGGCCGGGCGCGAGACAAGGAGATCCTTGGCGGCAAGGGCGCCAATCTCGCCGAAATGTGCAGCCTCGGCCTTCCGGTTCCCCCGGGTCTCACCATCGTCAGCGAAGCCTGCAACGCCTATTACAAGAATGGCCGCAAGATCGATCCTGATCTGAAAAAGCAGGTGCTTTCGGGCATTGCCGGTATCGAAGAGATCACCGGCCGCCGTTTTGGTGCGGGCAACCAGCCTCTTTTGCTCTCCGTTCGCTCCGGTGCGCGCGTTTCCATGCCGGGCATGATGGATACGGTGCTGAACCTCGGGCTCAACGACGAGACGGTGCAGGCGCTTGGTCATGATGCCGGCGATGCCCGCTTTGCCTGGGACAGCTATCGCCGCTTCATTCAGATGTATGCCGACGTCGTCATGGGTCTTGGCAATGATCTGTTCGAGGAAATCCTCGAGGATGAGAAAGCGCGCCTTGGCCACGATTTCGATACCGAACTGAGCGCTTCAGAATGGCAACACGTCGTTTCGCTCTACAAGGCTCTGATCGAGGAAGAGCTGGAAGAAGCCTTCCCGCAGGATCCGGCAGTCCAGCTCTGGGGCGCCGTCGGTGCGGTCTTTTCGAGCTGGATGAGCCCACGCGCCGTCACCTATCGCCAGCTTCATAATATTCCGGAAGTCTGGGGGACCGCGGTCAATATCCAGGCCATGGTCTTCGGCAACCTCGGCAATGCCTCTGCGACAGGTGTTGCCTTCACCCGCAATCCCTCGACGGGCGAGAAGATCCTCTACGGCGAATTCCTGGTGAATGCGCAGGGTGAGGACGTGGTCGCCGGAATCCGCACGCCGCAAAGCATCACTGAGGAGGGACGGATCGCCTCGGGTTCCGAAAAACCTTCGATGGAAAAGCTGATGCCGGAGGCATTCGCTGAATTCGGCCGGATCTGCGCCGAACTCGAATCCCATTACCGCGACATGCAGGACATCGAATTCACCATCGAGCGCGGAAAGCTCTGGATGCTGCAGACACGTTCCGGCAAGCGTTCGACACGCGCCGCCATGAAAATCGCCGTCGACATGGTGGATGAAGGCCTCATCACCGAGGACGAAGCCGTCCTGCGCATCGAGCCATCGACGCTCGACCAACTCCTGCATCCGACCATAGATCCGCGTGTCACCCGCCAGGTGATCGGTTCCGGCCTGCCGGCCTCTCCGGGGGCTGCCACCGGAGAGATCGTCTTCACCGCGGAAGAGGCAGTCGAGGCGGAGGAAGAGGGCCGCAAGGTTATCCTGCTGCGCGTTGAGACGAGTCCCGAGGACATTCACGGCATGCATGCCGCCGAAGGCATTCTGACCACGCGGGGCGGCATGACCAGCCACGCCGCCGTCGTTGCCCGCGGCATGGGTATTCCCTGCGTTGTCGGCGCCGGCACCATGCGTATCGATGCCCGCAATGAGCGGCTGATCGGCATTGGCGTGACGCTGAAAAAGGGCGATATCATCACCATCGACGGTTCCGCCGGCCAGGTGCTGAAGGGCGAAGTGCCGATGATCCAGCCGGAGCTGTCAGGCGATTTCGGCCGCATCATGGGTTGGGCGGACCGCGCCCGCCGCATGACCGTGCGCACCAACGCCGATACCCCTGCCGATGCCCGCGCCGCCCGCTCCTTCGGTGCCGAAGGCATCGGGCTTTGCCGCACCGAGCACATGTTCTTCGAAGGCGAGCGCATCCATGTCATGCGCGAAATGATCCTGGCTGAGGACGAGAAGGGCAGGCGGAGTGCACTCGACAAGCTCCTGCCCATGCAGCGGGGCGATTTCACCGGGCTGTTTACGGTCATGCACGGCCTCCCGGTGACGATCCGCCTGCTCGACCCGCCGCTGCACGAATTCCTGCCGAAGACGGACGAGGAGATTGCCGAGGTTGCCTATGCGATGGGCATGGAGCCTTCTGCCCTGCGCCTGCGGGTCGATGCGCTGCACGAATTCAATCCCATGCTCGGCCATCGTGGCTGCCGGTTGGCCATCTCCTATCCTGAGATCGTTGAGATGCAGGCCCGCGCGATTTTCGAGGCGGCGGTCGCTGCTGCAAAGGAAACGGGTGCCGCCGTCGTTCCCGAAATCATGGTGCCGCTCGTCGGCCTGCGTTCCGAGCTCGATTATGTGAAGGCGAAGATTGATGCTGTGGCGCAGGATGTCATGTCAGAAGCCGCAATGCGCATCGATTATCTGGTCGGCACGATGATAGAGCTGCCACGTGCCGCACTGCGCGCCCACGTGATTGCGGAAGCCGCCGAATTCTTCTCCTTCGGCACCAACGACCTGACGCAGACCACCTTCGGGATTTCCCGCGATGATGCCTCTGCGTTCATCCCGACGTACCAGCGCAAGGGCATCATTGAACATGATCCCTTCATATCCCTGGATTTCGACGGCGTTGGCGAGCTGATCAGCATTGCCGCCGAACGTGGCCGGCGCACCCGCAACGACATGAAGCTCGGCATCTGCGGCGAACATGGCGGCGATCCGGCCTCGATTCATTTCTGTGAGACGATCGGCCTCGACTATGTCTCCTGCTCGCCTTTCCGCGTACCGATCGCGCGCCTTGCGGCAGCGCAGGCAGTTATCTCAGCCGCTCAGTGATGATAGCGGTAATAGCGCGGATAGACGTAGGGACCGTTCAGATTATAGGCCATGTCGGCCATTACCCAGTCACTGTCGTAGCGGGCCTGGGCGCGGCGATCGAGATCGATACGCTGCAGGCAGGTGGCAAAGCCATCGGTTCCGCGCTTGAAGCCGTACCCGACGCAGGTTTGCTCGTCACGTGCCCGCCGCTCCTCGGGTGTCAGCGTCTGGCAAGAGGCGAGTCCCATGGCTAAAATGACAAGCGGCAGAACATACGAGCGCATCGGTCTATTCCCTGAAGCATGAACATCCGGCCAAGAAAATTCATCTGCCGGGCGCCGTCAACTCGGCTGTGATATCAGGCTGCGCCCGCGGGGTCACCAATTGGCAATAGCGCCGGATCGAGTGGCCGGCCTTCAGGCTTCTTCGGATCGCTCTGATCCTGTGGGTTTTCCCGTTTGGGGTCGGGAATGTTGCGGGGCCGTTGCGGATCCGGCTGCGACCGCGTTGGAATGCGATCTTTGTCTGGCATGATTGCCTCCTTCTTTTAGGGAAGGAACGGCAGGACGCATGCTTGGTTCCACTTTCGCCCTTGGGCGTTCCTATGTAAGAGCAAAGATAACAGCACTGGAAAGAGCACCATGGCGATCCGCGATCGATTCTCGAAGAAACTTACCTGTCCGCAATGCGGCAACAGCGGCTTTGCCGAAGCCTCCGAGGTCGATGATGCCAAACGCAGGAATCCCGACTTCAAAGTGGATCAGTTGCCGCGCGGCTTCTTCGTGCAGCGCCCGTCGGCGCACCAGGAAACATTCATGCTCAAATGCGAATGCGGCCGCAAATTCCCCTTCCGCTCGCTGGCGGAGGCCGCAGCCGGTCTGGACTGAAACTCAAATTCGCTCCAGAACCTCAACGAAGGCATCGGCGAATCGCACCAAGTGCTCGGTATCTTCATCCGGCGCCTGCATGCGGATTTCCGTGCCGTTCTGGTCGAGCAGGGCAAGGACTACTCGCATCTTCTTGTCCGACGTCGGGATGCGCAGCACCGCGATGCGCCGGCAATCCTCCACGAGGCCTGCTGCCGGCAGATCGAAGAGAAGCTCGCCATGGGTTTCGCCGGCCGCCTTGCGCACTGCCTCGCAGAATCCGGCTTCGCCCCCCGCATAGCCTTCCAGCGAAAGTTCCAGTTCAAGAAGCTCCAGCGGCAAGAGCGGCTCGGCGCGCTCGATTCCGCCAAGTGAAGATGCCTGCTGCCTTTCCATCGTCTCGGATGAGATCATCTGTCTCTCCTGTTTCGTGGGACGTGCATGAAACCCCGGCAGAATGGCCTTTTTACGGCGTATAAGCAACAGCTTATGGACGTGCCGCAGGACTTGACATGGACCTTTGACGTGGATTGCGTCGGCAATGCTCAGGCAAGAGTTTCAATTTAGAGAATTCTGCCTTGCAGCGTCACGTCCTCTCAGACGGGTAAAGGACGCTGTAGTACTTTGAATTGCTGCATGATTTCATCCTTAAATCGATTCCGATTCAGGGAATTATGCAGTAGAAAAGCCGTTGGCAGCAGGGGCGTTCGACGCGTCTGCCGCCGACCAACCGGTAGTTTTGATGGCCATTCGTTTCGATCGTCCCGTTTCCAGCGCTGCCCGCTTTTCGCGGCACTTCGGGGCGTTCGCGCTCGTGCTCGCGGTGGCGGTGCTGATCGCCCATCGCTTCGGCGGGCTTGCCACGCCCTATCTCGTCCTGGTGCTCCTCGTTTCCGTCGGCTGCGCTGTCCTCGCTACCCTCTTGGCCGTAATCGGCCTGCGCAGCCTCTGGATGACCGGTGCGGAAGGTGGGCTGAATGCGCTGGCGGGCCTTATCTACGCCGCGTTTCCGCTCGGTATCGGTGCCTTCGCGGCCGACCGCTACTTCACTCTGCCGGCGATCTACGATGTTACGACGGATACTGCATCCGCACCCGACTGGCTGTCGCAACCGCAGGCCGACCAGATATGGCTGCCGCGCGATCCCGTGATCACGCCTGGCGATCGTGAGCGGCAGCTTGCCGCCTATCCGGAGCTCACTGGCCGCCGTTACGACGGCGCGCTCGACCGTGTTCTCGAGGCGGTCAAGAAAGTCGCCAAGCAGAACGGCATCACCATCACCAAGAGCAAAGGCGACACGACGCCCGGCCGCGAGCTGGAGGACAAGCCCGTTCCGGCCCAGCCGGAAAATAGCGGGGTCGCAGATTCTCCCGACGTCATTCCCGTGCCGACACCGCGCCCCTATGACGATGATGTGGCCAAGCTGATCCGCGGCGCCAATGGCGTGACCCTGCAAGGCTCGACCCGCACTTTCATCCTCGGTCTGCGCTTCGACATCATCATCCGTCTGCGCGAAGAGGCTGAAACCACCTTCGTCGACGTGCGCGTCGCCTCCCGTTACGGCCAGCACGATCTCGGTTTCAGCGCCGAGGTGGCCGAGCAATATCTTGGCGCCCTCGACTCCGAACTCCTGGGAATTGCGGGTGGGTGAGGTCTGGTGCTGCGGAGCAGCAGCAATCGATCCAGTGAATCGATTGCAAGACCGAACGCCCGGAGCCATGCGGAGGGCCGGGATACGGCGAGGCATATTGAAACGCCTTTACCGCAAACTTATCCGGTAAATTGCTCCGGCACCCGAGCCACCCGAAGGGCTGCGCACAAAGGCTTGCAAAACCCCAAGCCTCACCCCAGGAACCGCTCCCGCACCTCAGCCGTCGGCACCATACAACTCTCCCGCCGCCCGGCAATCCTCAGCCTGTTCCGTGCAACTAGCCCATAAGCCGCATCCGCCACCCACCGTGGCACGATCCTCAGCGCGCCCGCCAAGGCCCAAGGCATGCCAAGCCCCTCCAGCATGCGGATCGTCGCATCCGACTTGTAATAGGCACGGCCTTTGTCGAGCAGCAGGTTGGTCTCATAATCGCGCGTCTCCAGCCCGTAATGCCGGTAAAGCGCCTCGCCGAGCGGCGTCTGAGCGACGATGAAGCGGTAACGTTTCGCCCTATCCCGCTTCAAGAGGAACTGCACCCAGCCGGAGCAGAAAACACATTCGCCATCGAAAAGGATCAACGGCTTGTCATCGGCAAAAGCAGGTACGGAAGGATCGTCGCGATAGCTGTAATCCGCCTGTGTCATGCTCAGCCTTCCGCCAATCGATAATGCGCAAAGAGAGAAGGCGGCCCATCAGTCCTGACCTCGCCGCGCTCCATCAGTTCCTCGATATGCGCCAGTACCGAAAGCGCCGCCGCACCATGCAGCCGCTTATCGGTATCGCGATAGATCACCTTCACCATTTCGGGAATGGTGCCGTCCCCCTTCCGAATACGCTCGATGATGGAGCGTTCCCGCAGGCGCCTATGCGTCTTTAGTCCGCGCAGGAAGGGGGCTGGCGAGGTAACCGGTCCACCGTGGCCGGGGAGCAGCAGCCGGTCATCGCGGGCGATCAGCTTGTCTAGCGAGGCCATATAGTCGGCCATGGAGCCATCAGGAGGCGCAACCACCGTCGTTGCCCAGGCCATCACATGGTCGCCCGAAAACAGAATGCCGCTACCCTCCAGCGCGAAGGCCGCATGATTGGCGGTGTGGCCTGGCGTCAGAACGCCCGTCAGCGTCCAGCCGTCACCGGAAATCGTCCCCTTGTCACGGATAGCAATGTCGGGCACGAAATCCACGTCCGAGCTTTCCGCAAAGGGATTGATCTCGCCGTCCCTCAGCGGCCGCGACGGACGATGCGGCCCTTCACCGACTGTCAGCGCTCCCATTCTTTCCTTCAGTCGCCTTGCCAGCGGTGAGTGGTCCCGGTGCGTGTGGCTGACGAAAACATGCGTTACCTGCCGGCCGGCAAGCGCTGCCATCAGCGCTTCGAAATGCGCCTCGTTCTCCGGTCCGGGGTCGATGACCGCGACGGACGCGCCGCCGACGATATAGCTGTTCGTGCCATGGAAGGTAAAAGGGCTCGGATTTTTCGCCGTCAGGCGCTGGATGCCGTCGGCGACTGGAACCGGCTGGCCATAGGCCGGCTCGAAGAAGAGATCGAAGTTCGCACCGGACATGACTATTTATATTCGATCTCGATGAAGGACATCGGTTGGTCGCCGGCATTGACGACATTATGCTCGATGCCGGCCTCGCGGCGATAGGCAGCCCCCTTGGCGACATCCACCCGCCGGCTTCCTTCGGCATCCTCGATCAGGAACTGGCAATCGGTCATCGGCACCACGACATAGCCAAATCCGTGGGTGTGAACGCCGGTATCCGCACCCGGCTCGAAATCCCACTGGGTGATGCGCACGACGGCGTCGTCGAGGATCAGCGTGGCAAGCGCGGGCGGGCGGGCGCGATATTGGCTCAACGGTATCTCCATTGGCTGTGTCGATGGGTGAAGTCCTATCATGCCGGCATGGCGGCCGCATACAAATATGACGTCGCAGTGAACTTAGTGATTGTGGGGCAGACCGACCTTTGCTAATCAGGCCACGTTTTGGCGAAGCGGCGCACGCTTCAGCTCTGGTGGGGCGTAGCCAAGCGGTAAGGCAGCGGTTTTTGGTACCGCCATCCCCTGGTTCGAATCCAGGCGCCCCAGCCACACTTCCAGATAACGATCGTGCTATCGAAGGCTCTGTCGCGAAGCAGAGCGAGGCTTTTCCGAGGCCTGAAAAGAAAAAGCCCATCGATTTTCACCAATGGGCTCGGTCAAACGTCTTTTAAGCGGCCAGACTATTTCTGTTCGGGCGCCAGGAATTCGGCGCAGTAAGAAGAACCATTCACGCCCGGGATATCGTTGACGGTGCGGATATCGCGGATCGTGTAGTCGGAATTGGTGGTGATTTCGGCCTGGCAACGCAGGTAGAGCGTGCGGGCGCTCGCAACCTGCTTGCCGCGCTTGCCGTCGGCACCTTCGGCATATTTCGCGGGAACGCGCACCGTCTTGTAACCGCCCTTCCAGCTGTAGATCGTCGACGAGCCTTCGTCGCGGTCGCTGAGCGGCGGGCCGTAAGCGGCAAAGAACTTGCCGGCCGACTGGCCGACCCAGCGTGCTTTGATCGGATCGCCGGCAGAAGGTATGGTGGTGCATCCGGCAAGCGCAATCGCAAGCGCGGCGGCCCCGGTCATGATGCGGAGTTTCATCGTGTCGTCCCTGATATTTAGCCTGTGGCTGCGAAGCCGCCCTCGCGACGGTTTCGCCTGTCCCGTCAAGCGCTTTAGCGCGTAACCCGGCAAAAGAAAATTGCCGCTTGGCCGCTTCCGCAGAATTTGTCGAAGGTGTGGCTTTTTGCTGCACGACCGGCCGAAAGGCGCTGTCATGAGCCTGTCAAAAATTCCCAGGGCTTTTTGAATTTTGGTGCTTGCGCAACATAATAGGCCGGTCTATAGAGGCGCCGCTGGTCACGGAGTGTAGCGCAGTCTGGTAGCGCACCACGTTCGGGACGTGGGGGTCGAGTGTTCGAATCACTCCACTCCGACCAGCCGAAAAGCCCGCGAAAGCGGGCTTTTTTCTTTTGTGGTTTACTGCGCTGGGTAGCCCAGAATTCGAACGTCTTCAATTTTCCAACGACGATGGGTCCGCGAGGATTTGGGAGGCCACAATTCACCGCACCGATCTGCGGCAGGCAAGACCATAATTTTAGATTTTCCTAACGAACAAATCGGCGTTACGTTGGTTTCCCTCGGAGGAGGAAACGTCGATGAAGCAGATGAACAACCGACAAGTCCGCATTCCCGGCCCGAAAGATCATGACATCACCGAGCATTGCCGAAAATTCGGCATAGGTCCGGCAGACGAGAAGAAGCTGAAGAAGCTTCTGGGTCACAGAGCGCCGCTCCATGAGATCCAGGCGAACGGTCCGATACCTCAACCGAAGTGGCGTTAGATCGCACGCCGTCTCCACCTTTCAGCCCCGCATGTGATGTCGGCCATGGCTCCCGCGCACCGGTGAGACGTGTCCGCTTTTCTTGAAACAAAAAAGCCCCGCCGGCTGTCGGCGGGGCAGATAGGGAAAGCTCTCCGAAAGGTGGCAGGAGAGCGTTTGTATTTCAGCAAGCCTGAGAGGATGAGGCGAGGGCACTTTTGCCGAATTTGGTACAGTTCGCTTTAAAACCCATCATTTTTAGTGGGAAAAAATGCGATTGCGGTCTGCTACAGTTTTTTTCAAAGGCGGACGCGTGATCGAAAGGCGCGTCCGGCCTCTTCAATCCGCTAGCTGGCTGGCGCTAGCTTGTCCTGCGTCTTCGTATCGAAGTCGCTGGCATCATGGCGTTCGCGGAGCTGACTGGAGGGCTCGCCGCTGAGGCGGTTGACCATGCGGCCGCGCTTGACGGCCGGGCGGTCGCCGATCATGTCGGCCCAGCGGTTTACGTGCTTGTATTCCTGCACCTGCAGGAATTCGGCGGAATCGCCGTACATCCAGCCCTTCACGAGGCCGCCATACCAGGGCCAGATCGCCATGTCGGCGATGGTGAGTTCGTCACCGGCAATATATTCGCTTTCTGCCAGACGCCGGTCGAGCACGTCGAGCTGGCGCTTGGTTTCCATGGCGAAGCGGTTGATCGCATATTCGATCTTCGTCGGCGCATAGGCATAGAAGTGGCCGAAACCGCCCCCGAGATAGGGCGCGCTTCCCACCTGCCAGAACAGCCAGGAGAAACATTCGGCGCGCTTGGCCGGATCGGTCGGCAGGAAGGCGCCGAATTTTTCGGCAAGATAGGTGAGGATCGCGCCGGATTCGAAAATGCGCACCGGCTTCTCGCCGCTGCGGTCCATCAGGGCCGGGATCTTGGAGTTCGGATTGACTTTGACGAAGCCGCTGCCGAACTGGTCGCCATCGCCGATCTTGATCAGCCAGGCGTCATATTCCGCGCCGCTCTGGCCGAGTGCCAGCAGCTCTTCGAGCATGATGGTAATTTTCACGCCGTTTGGCGTTCCCAGCGAATAAAGCTGCAGCGGATGGCGGCCGACCGGCAGTTCCTTCTCGTGAGTCGGCCCTGCAATGGGGCGGTTGATGCTGGCGAATTGACCGCCGTTTTCCTTGTCCCAGGTCCAGATCTTTGGGGGCGTATACTCGGACGAACTGGTCATGTGATCTCCTGACAGAATAACTTCGTGCTTTGAATGAATGGCCCAATCCTTAACCTCAATTGGGGCCTATGAACATATTGGTAGCAATGAAGTTATTGTCATCGGGGCAGCGGCTTTTTAATCGCCGCCGCTTTCAGCCATGCCACGCAAGACTGCGCAGCGTTTCAGAAGCTGAGCTTGCTCTTCTGCCGGCCATCGGCATCGAAGTTCTCGGGCGAAAGCCATGCCTCGTATCCGGCCTTCAGCCTCGGCCAGTCGCTATCGATCATGGCAAACCAGGCGGTGTCCCGGTTGCGGCCCTTCTGCACCATATGCTGGCGGAAAATCCCCTCGAAGGTGAAGCCAAAACGCTCAGCGGCGCGCTTGGAAGGTTCGTTGAGATTGTTGCACTTCCATTCGAAACGCCGATAGCCGAGCGCGTCGAAGACATAAGCGGCGCAGAGATAGAGCGCTTCGGTCGCAACACGCGTGCGGGCGATTGCAGGTCCCCAAAGGATGTTGCCGATCTCGATGACGCCGTGGGCAGTATCGATCCGCATCAGCCCCTGCCGGCCCTCGGCGCGTCCCGTCGCCTTGTCGATGACGGCGAAGAACAGTGGATCCTCGCTCGCGGCGGATCTTTCCAGCCAGGGCGTGAAGGCCGCCATGTCAGCCGGCGCCTGTTCGAAAAGATAGCGGAAGCGATCTTCCGCGCCCGGCTGCTGCGCCGAGCGGAGCAGGTCGGCTCCGTGTTTTGCCGTGTCCAGCGGCTCCAGACGGGAGTAGTGGCCCTCAAGCGGCGTGCGGGCGGGGCGGGCAACGCCCTTCCAATCGGCAAGATCCTTCGTCATGTCAGTCGTTCCATTGAGCCTATGCATTGAACTCCGGCTGCTCTTGCCTTGCAAATGGACTGGAGTAAAAGTCCAGTTTCGATCTTTTCAGCAGACCAGTTGAGGCATGACATCCGCACCCACATGGCTGAGCCTCGATCGAAATGGCGGCGATCTAACCGGCCAGATCTATCGAAGCTTGCGCGAGCGCATCTTGCTCGGCCAGCTTCCGGCTGGTCACAGGCTGCCGTCGACGCGTGCTTTTGCGGCCTCGCTCGGTGTCGCGCGCTCCACGGCCGTGGATGCCTATGACCGGCTGAAGTCCGAAGGCTATATCGAAGCTTCTGCGGGTTCTGCGACGCGGGTTGCTGCACTTGAGCGAATGCGGCCGGAACGGCAGCGGGACGATGGCGCGCCCGTTGAGGAAAAGAGGCCCGACCGGCCTTCCTATCGCGGCCTGTTCCGGCCCGGTGTGCCCGACATATCGGATTTCCCGCATGCCGCCTGGAGCCGTCACCTTGCCGCGCGCAGCCGCTCGCTGCGCATTCATCATCTCGGCTATGAGAACCCGACCGGCATCCGCGAGCTGCGCCAAGCCATTCTTGCTCATGTTTCAGTGACGCGCGGCGTGGTCGCCGCGCCGGAGCAGGTCATGATCATGCCGTCCACGCGCGCGGCGATCGACATGCTGGCGAGGTCAATGCTGAGAAGGAGCGGGCGCAAGACCGTGTGGATGGAAGATCCCGGCTATCCCGCCGCTCGCTTGCTGCTCGCCGATGCCGGCGCCGATATCGTGCCGGTTCCCTGCGATGATCAGGGTATCGATGTTTCGAGGGCGGAAGGCCCGCAGCCGGCGCTGGTTTACGTGACGCCGTCCCATCAATATCCGACGGGTGTCACGCTCAGCCTGCCGCGCCGGCTGGCGCTGCTGGAGGCTGCGCGCCGTCACGAAAGCCTTGTCGTCGAGGACGATTACGACAGCGATTTTCAATATGGCTCGCGGCCGATCGCCGCCTTGCAGGGCATCGACAGGGCGGAGGTCGTCGCCTATGTCGGTACCTTCTCCAAGGTGCTGGCGCCCGGCCTGCGTGTCGCCTATGCCGTGGTGCCGCGCTGGCTGATGGCGGAGGCTTCGGAGGCGCTGCACCGCCGGGGCGTTGCCGTCTCCACCCATATTCAGGCCGCTCTTGCCGACTTTATCAACGAGGGCCGTCTGCGCGCCTATTTGAGGCGCATGAATGAGCAATATGCAGAACGCATGGCCCGGACGATCGGAATGCTGGAGAGCCGTTTTGGCGGAAGACTTGTTATTTCCGGCGGCAATGGCGGGCTGCAGCTTGCGGTCTGGTTTCGCGATGAAACTGCGGACGACCGTGGGGTCGTCGCGAGGATGAATGCATTGGGATACGGTCTGATGCCGATGTCGGATTTCTTTATCGGCAGATCCGCTCCCGGCATTCTCTTCGGCATCTCTCAAGCGCAACCGGTTGCTGTCGAGAGACTTGCAGCCGATCTCAGAACAGTACTTGGTTAAACGCATGCGCCCGGAGCTGGTCCGGGCGCAGCGCTCACGTGGCCACCCTTCAAGCGGCGGCGAAGGGCACTGCCACGAAGGTCTTGTTGCCGCCGCGTTCGATCAGCAGCAGCACCGACTTGCGGCCGGCCTTGCCGGCGTCGGCAACAGCGGTCTTGACGTCGCGGGCGTTATGCACCGGCTTGTCGTTGACCGAGACAATAATGTCTCCGGGCTGGATTCCGGCAGCAGCAGCGGACTTGTCCGGGTTGACGTTGGCAACGACGGCACCGTTGACGCTGCGGGGCAGATCGAGCTGCTCGCGCATATCAGGGGTGAGGTCGGCAAGGCCGATTCCGATGCTCGGCTGGCTGGCAGTCTGGCCCTGGTCGTCGCTGCTTTCGGCAGCGGCCCGCTTCTGCGTGTCTTCATTGCCACCGAGGGTGACATTGAGATCGACCGCCTTGCCGTCGCGCCAGACGGTCAGCGTTTCCTTGGCACCCGGCGAGAGGTCGGCAACGAGGCGCGACAGGTCTTTCGGCGTCTTGACGTTTTCACTGCCGACTGCGGTGACGATATCGCCGGCCTTCACGCCGGCATGGGAAGCGGGGGCGTCATCGGAGACGGCAGCCACCAGCGCGCCCTCAGCTTTGGAGAGGCCGACGGCATCGGCGACGTCCTTGGTGACTGGCTGGATCTGCACGCCGAGATAGCCGTGATCGATCGAGCCATCCTTCTGCAGCTTGGCAACGATCGCCTTGGCTTCGTCCGAGGGAATGGCGAAGCCGACCCCGACGCTGCCGCCGTTCGGTGAGTAGATGGCGGTGTTGATGCCGACGACATTGCCGTCGCGATCGACCAGCGGGCCGCCGGAATTGCCGTGATTGATCGGCGCATCGATCTGGATGAAATCGTCGTAGGGGCCGCTGTGCAGGTCGCGGCCGCGGGCCGAGACGATGCCGGCCGTTACCGTCGTGCCGATGCCGAACGGATTGCCGATGGCAAGGATCTGATCGCCGAGCTTCAGCTTATCGGAATCGCCCCATGCAATCGTCGCAAGCCGATGCGGAGCCTGAACCTTCAGAACCGCAAGGTCAGACTTGGCATCCGCCCCTAGCAGCTTGGCCGGCAGCTCGGTGCCGTCGTCGAGCGTGACCTTGATGTCGATCGCATTGTCGATAACGTGGTTGTTAGTGACGATCACGCCGTCAGGGCTGATGACGAAGCCGGAGCCGAGCGCCATGGCATGCTGCGACTCGCGCTGCTGCGGTGCCTGATGCGGCAAAGGAATTCCCTGCTGCTCGAAGAACTGGCGGAACTGCTCATCCATCGGCGAATTGTCGGCGCTGGCGTTGGCCGCCTTCATCGTGGTGGTGATGGTTACTACGGCCGGCTTGTCGGCGTCGACGACGGAAGCAAACGAGCCGCTGGAGGCGAGAATGCCGCCGGCCTCAGCTGGTGCGGCAAGAGCCTTCGAGGAAGAGGAGATGGCGAAGGGCAGGGAAGCCGCGCCGAGAACGATGGCCGCTCCGACCAGTGCTGCGGCCCGGTGTTTGCGAAGAATGTTTGACATGGTGGAAGTCCCTTGCGAGAGCGTTGGCATTAGATGGCGTCTTGGTCCCCTACCATGGGCCTCGGCGCCAAAAAGTATCGTTGCCAATTCACGTTGTTGATTACTACGATCTCCCATGTATTCTTCTGTGAATACTATGATCATCAGGAATTGGCGCTTGATATCTATATGATCCGTTCTGCGTGATTTACAAATTAAACATTTATCATGTTTATATTACGATATTGTAAGACATTACTATGATTTAATCTTGGCCGATCACGCATCGCCGCAATCCTCCCGCCGCCTGCACCGCGAGGCGCCAGAACAGTAAAATATAGTCCATTCTTCCTATGATCTGCCAACCAGCCAGCTGCGTAACAAATCGAACCGCTCGAGATCTTTACATACGGCTTCGCGCCTGGGTTGAGGTAACGGTAGAATCTTAGTAGGATCTAATTTAATTTTTCTTCATAAATGGAGGCTGCGAATCGGCGGGGTGAGGTTCGCGGCGGCCGAGCGGGAAGCAATGAGGGTTTCAGTGAAGCCAGGGCGGGAGAAGAAGAGCGGTGCCCATATCAAGTTGAGCGATGTTGCAAAGAGGGTGGGGGTCAGTCCGATCACCATCTCGCGCGCGCTTCGCAACCCCGAGATCGTCTCCGAAGAGCTGCGCGAGGTCATCCTGCGCACTGTCGAAGAGATGGGGTACATTCCAAATCTTGCCGCCCGTGCGCTGGCCGGTCGCCACAGCGGTATCGTCGGCGTCATCACGCCGTCGCTTCAACATCCCTGCTTCACCGGTGTGATGATGGGCATCGAGGAGCGTCTGCGCGCTACGGATCTGCGCGTGCAATATGCCAACACGCTGAACGACGTCGATCAGGAGATCGACCAATTCAAATCTTTCCTGGCACAAAAGCCGGCCGGTATTATCCTCGTCAATGCGGAATATTATGACGGGCTCGCGCTGCTGATGGACGCAGCCGCATTTCCAGTGGCCCACGTCGCCGATCTCAGCCAGCCGCCGGCAACGCTCCTCGTCGGCATGTCGCATCACGTTGCCGCTGCGGCCGCCACTCGCTTCCTTCTGTCGAAGGGATACAGGCGGATCGGTTTCATCAGCGGACTTGGCGATATCCGTTCGCGCCGCAGCCGTGCGGGGTATGAGGAAGCCATGCATCTGGCTGGCCTCCACAATCCGTCGCTGATACGCGGCGAAGACGGCTCCACCAGCATCGGCCTCGGACGAAGCTTGTGCAGCGAACTGCTGAAGCGCGTGCCGGATGTCGACGCGATACTCGCGCAAAATGACGATCTCGCCTTGGGCGCGCTGATCGAATGCAGCGAACGCGGCATCAGCGTTCCCGATGATTTCGGCATCTGCGGTTTTAATGACTTGGAGTTCGCGCAGTTCACCTCGCCGTCGCTGACGACGGTGCATGTCCCGCGTCACGATCTCGGCCACCGCGCCGCCGACATGCTGTTGCGCGCCATCCGGGAGGAACCGCCGCAGGAGCACAGGGTCGATCTCGGCTTTTCGATCATCGAGCGCGGTTCGACACGCCCTGAACGAAAACAGTAAAGCAGAAATAAGAAGGGGACCGATCGGCCCCCTTTTTCATTAGATGTCGCTCGCCGCGCTCGACCAGAGGTCGGCCGCTTCCGATGCCGTCATCCGGCGTACTTCTGCCTCGTGACGGCGATTGGCGAAGAGTTCGCTTGCCATGATCTGCTCGGCAAGATCGGCCGGAAGCGAGAGGATGACACGGGCATCGTCGCCATGCAGACCGCTGACATCGGCGCGCTTGCCGGTCACCATGCCGCCGGCGATGGTATTGTTCGTCTCCGGGTCGATCAGGATGAAGGAGCCGGTCGCGCGGTTCTGCTCGTAAGGATCGAAGATCGCGGCTTCGTCGAAAACGAGTCGCACCTTGCCGATGGCATTCATGTAAAGCCGCTGGGCGGAATTCCATGCCCCGGTCTTCAATTCGAGCTGGCTGACAGGCTCGACCTGAACACGCTGGCGGCGCGAGCCACTCTTCAGCCAGTAGCGCTTGCCAGCGTCGATACCTTCGGGCTGCAGAGCAACGACCTGCGCGTCGAAGGAAAGGCCAGTCTGCGGCTGGCTGTCTATCGAAACGATCATGTCGCCGCGCGCCACATCTACCTGGCGGTCGAGAACGAGCGTAATCGCGTCACCGGCAACCGCCGCATTGCGCACCAAGTCGAAGGTGACAATCTTGCTGACATTGGCAACCATGCCCGAAGGCAGGATCATGACGCTGTCACCCGGCTTCACCGAACCGCCGGCAACCGTGCCCTGATAGCCGCGGAAACTTTCGCCCGGGCGCGAGACGCGCTGTACGGAGAGGCGGAAGCCGGTGGACTGGCCGGAGCGCACAGTTGCATGTTCCAGCGTCTCGACCAGCGTCGGACCATTATACCAGGGCATGGCAGCCTGGCCGGAATAGACAACGTTTTCACCCTTTAGCGCCGACATCGGGATCGCGGTGATCTGCTTGACGCCGAGCGACAGCGCAAACTCTTTGAACTCGTGGGTGATCTTGTCGAAGCCGGCACGATCATAGTTCGTCAGGTCGATCTTGTTGACCGCGAGCACGAACTGCTTGATGCCGAGCAGCGAGGCGATCGTCGCATGACGGCGCGTCTGCTCGAGAATGCCGGCGCGGGCATCGACCAGCAAGACGGCGAGATCGGCAGTGGAGGCGCCGGTCGCCATATTGCGCGTGTACTGCTCGTGGCCTGGCGTGTCGGCGACGATGAAAGAACGCTTGTCGGTCGAGAAATAGCGATAGGCGACATCGATGGTGATGCCCTGTTCGCGTTCGGCCTGCAGGCCATCGAGCAGCAATGCGAAATCGGGCAGGCCGAGATCGTTCTGCTTGCCGGTGGAATCGCGGCGAAGCGTTGCCGCCTGATCTTCCTTGACTGCCTTGGTGTCCCAGAGCAGGCGGCCGATCAGGGTGGACTTGCCGTCATCGACGCTGCCGCAGGTGATGAGGCGCAACGGGCGCGAGTCGCGCAGGGCCTTCAAAGGCTCGGCGGCGGGTACGGCGACGACGTTTGCGGGAATTGCTGCACTCATCTCAGAAATATCCTTCACGCTTCTTCTTTTCCATGGAGCCGGACTGGTCGCGGTCGATGGCGCGGCCCTGACGTTCGGAGACCGTGGCGATCTCCAGCTCCGCGATTATGTCTTCAAGGGTAGTGGCCGTCGAGCGGATCGCGCCCGTCAGCGGGAAGCAGCCGAGCGTGCGGAAGCGGATGAAATCTTCCTGTTTCGTTTCGCCGGGCAGCAGCTCCAGACGCGGATCGGAGGCGGCGATCATCATGCCGTCGCGCTCGACATAGGGGCGCTTGGCCGCAAAATAGAGCGGCACGATCGGGATATCCTCAGCCTGGATGTAGCGCCAGATATCAACTTCGGTCCAATTCGACAGCGGGAAGACGCGGACGCTTTCGCCCTTGCGGATCTGGCCATTATAGATGTTCCAGAGCTCAGGCCGCTGATTGCGCGGATCCCAGCGATGGTCAGGCGTGCGGAAGGAATAGATCCGCTCCTTGGCGCGGGAGGCTTCCTCATCGCGCCGCGCGCCGCCGAAGGCCGCGTCGAATTGGCCGGCGTCCAGCGCGTTGCGCAACGCTTCCGTCTTCATGATGTCGGTGTAGCGGGCAGAGCCGTAGGTAAACGGCGTGATGTTTTCAGCCTTGCCGCGCGGGTTGATATACTCGATCAGGTCGAGATCGTACTTCTTCACGATCTCGTCGCGAAACGTAATCATTTCCGCAAACTTCCAACCGGTGTTCACATGCAGCAGCGGGAAGGGCACGCGGCCGGGATAGAAGGCCTTGCGTGCCAAGTGCAGCAGCACGGACGAATCCTTGCCGATCGAATAGAGCATCACGGGACGCTCGAATTCGGCGGCAACCTCGCGGAAGATGTGGATCGCTTCGTTTTCCAGCGCCTTCAGGTGCGGGTCGAGCGGCGGCTTGGCGCTCTGCGGATTGGTCAGTTCCGTATCCTGACGGGTATCGGGCATTTCGTACTCCAGAACCTATTGCTGTGCGACGATCGACGCCGCTTCTTCGGCGACATGCAGACCGCATTCGCGCTTTTCATCCTGCTCCCACCACCAGCGGCCGGCACGCTCAGGCTCGCCAGGCTTGATGGCGCGGGTGCAGGGCTCGCAGCCGATCGAGGGGTAGCCGCGGGCGTGCAGCGGATTGACAGGCACGCCATTGTCGGCGACGAAAGCCTTGATCTTGTCGATGTCCCAATCTGCGAGCGGATTGACCTTCAAGAGGTGGCGCTCGGCATCATATTCGGCGAAGGGCGTCTCGGCGCGATTGGCCGACTGGCCGCGGCGCAGACCGGTGATCCAGATGGTGGCGCCTGCCAGCGCCCGCGCAAGCGGCTTCAGCTTGCGCACGCCACAACAGGCATGTCTGGCTTCGACGCTCTCGTAGAAACCGTTCATGCCGTATTTCGTCGCATAGGCATCGATATCGGCCTGCTCGGGTTCGTAACGGGCAATATGGATGTCGTACTGGCTTTCGGTTTCATCGATCAGCGCAAGCGTTTCAGGGAAAAGCCGGCCAGTCTGCAGCGTCACGACATCGATCGGCAGGCGATGCGTGCCGATTTCCGCCGTGATGACCTGGTCTTCGATGCCGAGCGAGGTGGTGAAGACCACGCGTCCGCCAAGGCCTGCGACAAGCGAAAGCCGGTCGGCGAGGTCGAGGCCCGAAAGCTTGTCAGCCAAAGCCTCGGCTTCTTCGATCGGATTGATAACAGTCATGGGGGATCCTGTCCTTGTGTTGGCCGGAGTATTGCAGTTCGGCGATGGATCGGACAGAAAAAGGCATTTCGAAAGGGCTGCTTGGCGGAGCAAATATCTCTCCCATCCTGCCGCAATGCAGAAAAGCAGCCGCCGACGCCGAGAAGGCGCCTCGAACTTAAAGTCTATAGAAATAGTAGTGTTACACGCCGCCTGTCAATTGGAAATCGGAAGTGATGGTAATAATGATGAAATCTGCCGTCTTTTGACGTAAACTATCAAGCGTTGGCCGAGGGTGAAAAACAAGGCCAAAATACTTGTCTCTCAAGGGTTTTTCCAGCTTGTTCAAATTCCGTTCATGCTGGCCGTGCAATAGAGGCAATTAGCTTTTTTGGCGATGTCGGGATTCGGCACCGCTTTGTGTGTGTCGACGGTCCGAGATGATTACGCAAAAGGCAAAATATGCGCTGCGGGCGCTAACGGTTCTGGCGGAAGCCGAGTCGGACGAACCCGTCATGATTTCCGACATTGCCGTGCAGCAGAAGATCCCAAAGAAGTTTCTGGAACAGATCCTGCTCGACCTGAAGCATCATGGCATCGTCGCCAGCCGCCGCGGCAAGCAGGGCGGCTATCTGCTGCTGAAGCCGGCCCACAACATCACCTTCGGCGAAATCCTGCGCGTCATCGACGGCCCCATCGCGCCGCTGCCATGCTTGTCGATCACCGCCTACCGCAAGTGCGACGATTGCGATGGCGAGCAGACTTGCCAAATTCGTCACGTCTTTGCCAAGGTAGCGGACGCCACCCGCAAGGTGCTGTTCTCTACGACGATCGCCGATGCCGTCAGCACCAAGCGGGGTGCTGAAGTCACTCGCCTGCTTGCCTGATCCGTTTTCCTCCCACTCACCGATCTCTGGGAATCGGTGGGTGCACTTTTTATCTCCACCGATGCTCCACCTGGCAGCGCATGCGGCTAGGGGAACCTTCTCTGAGACGATTGCCCCTGATTTCGCTTAGCAGCGCCCACGCATGAATTGCAGCGTTGCCTCGGCAACCCGTTGACCGAGGTGGCGGGCGGTTGCGAGGTCAGCTTCGGGCGGCGCGATCTCAGGACCTTCATCGACATTCGATTGCGCTGCCGCGCCAAGCCAGAAACCCAGCCGATTGAGCTCCTCCTTCGAGCCAAAGGAGGAGTTGTTTGCCGGCGGCAGGTCCAGGTTGATCCAGTGCATGCCATGCTGGGCGGCAAAGAGGGCAATCTGCATCAGCGTCGCAAGCTTGTCGCCCGCCTGAGCGCCTGAATTGGTAAAGCCGGCGGCGATCTTGTTCTTCCAGCGATAACCTTGCGCCATGACGGCATGCGAGCTTGCCTCCTGAAAGGCCTTGAAAGCGGCGGTCGGCCCGGCGACATAGGTTGGCGCACCGAAGATGATCGCCTCCGCCGCCGCGAGATCATCCCAGCGGTCCTGCGCTTCTTCTGTTGTCAGCAGCAGCCCGCTCATGGTGTCGACCCGATCGATACCGGCCTTCACCGCCCGCGCCTGCCGCGCTGTGTGGCCGTAACCGCTGTGATAGACGACGGCAATGTTTGTCATGGGTGATCTCCTATGATTTGAAAAATTAATACCTGCCTCCGCGATGGAATGCGGACTGGCAAAGGCTGTGAGATGTCCGGTGCGCCCTAATGCAGGACGTTCTGCTCCAGATGCGCGAGCTTCTCAGGATTACGGGTCACATAGATTGCGATGATCCTGTCGCCGTCGATCTGCAGGGCTGTGGTCTGCAGCCGACCGCCTTCCTCGATGCTGACAAAGCCCGGCAGTCCGTTGACGAGGCCATAGTGCAGCAGTCGCGACATGTACGCGCTGAAGATCGGAGCCAGGGCTGCAAAGAGCTTCATCACCTTGTCGCAGCCGATAACCGGCCGCCGCGGGGCTGCCGCCTTGCCGCCACCGTCTGTGTAGACAGTTGCATCTTCGGCAAGCAGCGCCTGCAACGCCTCGATATCACCGCTGCGTGATGCCGCGAAAAAGGCGGAGGCGATCTGCATTCCATGATCTGGCGGCAAGGTATAGCGAGGCCGTGCGCTTCGCACATTGGCCCGCGCCCGGCTGGCAAGCTGGCGACAGGTTGCAGGCTTGCGCCTGATCGTCGCGGCGATCTCCTCGAAGCCGACGCCGAACACATCGTGCAGTACGAAAACTGCCCGTTCGAGCGGCGAGAGCCGTTCCAGCGCCATCATAAGCGGCAGCGTGACGTCGTCGATATCCTCTTCCGGAGTGACGATGAGCGGCTCCGGCAGCCATGGACCTATATAGGTTTCGCGCCGGCGCCGGGCCGATTTCAGCTGATCAAGGCAAAGCCGCGTCACGATCCGGTGCAGAAAAGCTGCCGGCTCGCGAACCGCGTCGCGATCGGCATCGAGCCAGCGCAGGAATGCCTCCTGAACGATATCTTCGGCCTCTGCCACCGAGCCCAGCATGCGATAGGCGACCCGCGTCAGTCGCGGGCGCAGCGGATTGAAGGCCGCAATGGCATCTGTTCCCTCTGCCGCCGTCATCGCTCAGCCTCTCTTTCGTCCAGCTTCGCCATCGCCATCTCCTACTTGGTCCATTCGAGAAGGCTGGACGAGATCAGGGGCCATTTGTGACATGCTGTCCAGTTTTTATTCGCTTCGGCCAAGACGCGCTCGACAGAGAGGAGTTGTTTAAGACTCAACAGCGCGCTATTTTGCATCGCGATTGCAACGCATGAGGCAGATCATGAAATCGGCATCGCTCCCATCCCTTCGCGTCGATCCTGAATTGCGCGCCGCCGCAGAAAGCGTTTTGAAAGAAGGCGAGTCCTTGTCGTCGCTGATCGAGGACTCCCTTCGCCGTCAGATCGATTACAGAAAGACCCAGGCGGAATTCATTGCACGAGGGCTAGCCGGCTTGGCGGGAGCGGAACGCACGGGTGTCTATCACACGGATGCCGACGTCATGGAGCTGATACGCAAGAAGCTTGAAAAGGCGAAAGCGCGCAAGGCCGCTCAACCGAAATGACCTTCGAGCTGAAGTATACTCGAACCTTCTATGAGGATTTGGAGCGGCTTTCCGACTTTCTTATCGAACACGATCCGGATCTGGCGGAACGTGCCATCAGCGGCCTTCAAAAAGCTCTGATGATACTGCAGGACTTTCCGCTGATGGCGCGACGCGCATCTGCGGATGATCCGTTCCTACGTGAACTTGTCGTCCCGTTCGGCTCAGCCGGGTATGTCATTCTTTTCAAAGTGACCGATGAAGCGACCGTCATCGTGCTTGCCATTCGTCATCGGCGCGAAGAAGACTATCACTGACTATCGGTCGCTCACCGCAGCCCGAGGATTGCTCCACGGCTCCTGATTGGAGCGCGCCAACAGCTGTTTGCCGAGAATATGATCTGCGGCCTTCTCGCCCGTCATGATCGACGGACCGTTGAGATTGCCGTAGGTCACATGCGGGAAAATGGAACTGTCGGCGACACGCAGGCCGTCGACGCCGATCACCCGCGTATCGGGATCGACAACCGCCATCGGATCGTCCTTCGCGCCCATCCGGCAGGTGCCGCAGGGGTGATAGGCACTCTCCAGATGCTCGCGCAGGAAGGTGTCGATCTGATCGTCTGTCTGGACCTTCTCGCCCGGCTGGATTTCCGGGCCGCGATAATGGTCGAAGGCCTTCTGGCCGAATATCTCGCGAGTCAGGCGCACGCAGTGACGGAACTTCTCCCAGTCTTCGGCGTGGCTCATATAGTTGAAGCGCAGCACAGGGTCGGCCTTCGGCTCGGCCGAGCGGAGCGTCACGTTACCGCGCGATTTCGAGAGATTGTAACCGACATGGACCTGGAAGCCGTGGGTATTGGCGGCCGCCTTGCCGTCGTAGCTGATGGCGACCGGCAGGAAGTGATACTGGATATCGGGCTGTTTCAAGCCAGGGGCCGAGCGCAGGAAGGCGCAGGATTCGAACTGGTTGGAGGCCCCAAGCCCGCCCTTGGAGAGCAGCCACTGCGCACCGGCGACACCCTGCCAGAACCAGGGCAGCCAGGAATAGAGCGACACCGGCTTGGTCGAAACCTGCTGGAAATAGAATTCCATATGATCCTGCAGATTGGCGCCGACGCCGGGCCGATCGACCTTCACCTCGATGCCCATGTCCTTCAGATGCTGGCCAGGGCCGATGCCTGACAGCATCAAAAGCTTCGGCGAGTTGAAAGCGGAGGCCGAGACGATCACCTCGCGGTTCGCCTTGACGATCTCGATTGCACCGCCGCGCTCGATTTCCACACCCGTCGCGCGTCCGTCCTCGATCACGATCTTGCGAGCAAAACCTCGAACGAGTTCAACGTTCGGACGCCGCAAAGCCGGCTTCAGATAGGCATTTGCGGCCGACCAGCGCCGGCCGTGATAGATGGTCTGCTCCATCAACCCGAAGCCTTCCTGCTTCGAGCCGTTATAATCCTCTGTCGTTTCAAAGCCCGCTTCCCGCCCGGCCGCGATGAAGGCGTGGAAGAGCGGGTTCTTCATCACGCCGCGCTGCACATGCAGTGGCCCGTCGGTTCCGCGCCAGCCTTCCTCTCCGCCCTTGGAATTTTCCATGCGCTTGAAATAGGGCAATACGTCAGCATAGGCCCAGCCACGCGCGCCGAGCGCTTCCCATCGGTTGTAGTCCTCGGCATGGCCGCGCACATAGACCATGCCGTTGATCGACGACGAGCCGCCGATCACCTTGCCGCGCGGTGCGGTGATGCGCCGGTTGTTGAGGTTCGGCTCGGGTTCGGAGAGGTAGCCCCAATTATAGCGCTTCATGCTCATCGGCCACGCAAGCGCTGCCGGCATCTGGATGAACGGCCCGAAATCCGAGCCGCCTGCCTCGATGACGATAACCGTGTTCTTGCCGTCTTCCGAGAGCCGGTAGGCCAGAGCCGAGCCTGCCGAGCCGGAGCCGACGATGACGAAATCTGCCTGTTGCATGCTGTTCCCTTTGGATTGTCGTGTGCAACGGATCGTGTGAATTTCCCCTCCCCGACCCCTCCCAACAGGGGGAGGGGCTTAACTTGCCGCTCTGTCTTGCTACCCATCACCACCACAACGGATGAGGTCGAACGAAACGATGCGGCTCGTTAGTCCCTCCCCCTTGTGAGAAGGGTTGGGGAGGGGACTTTATTAGTAAGGCGAGGCGACCGGCCCCATGCCGACATAAACCGTCTTCAACTCGCTGTAGTGTTCGAGTGCCGCCAGCGAATTCTCCCGCCCAAAGCCAGATTGCTTGGAGCCGCCGAACGGGATTTCCACCGGGCAGAGATTGTAGGTGTTGATCCAGAGCGTGCCGGCTTCGAGCTGATCGACGACGCGATGCGCACGGGTCAGGTCGGCGGTGAAAACGCCGCCGGAAAGGCCGAATTCCGTGGTGTTGGCGCGCTTGATCACTTCAGCTTCGTCGTCGAAATCGAGTACGCACATGACCGGCCCGAAAATCTCCTCGCGGGCGATCGTCATGTCGTCGGTCACATCGGCAAAGACGGTCGGCTGCACATAATAGCCTTCGCCGGTCACGTGATTGGGAATGCCGCCGCCGGTCACCAGCGTTGCGCGCTCGGCCTTGCCCTTTTCGATGTAAGACAACACCTTTTCGCGCTGAGCCCAGGAGACCATCGGACCGAGTTGCGTGGCCTCGTCCATCGGGTCTCCGATGAGGATCGACTCGGTCCGCGTCTTCAATCGCTTCAGGAACTCGTCCTTGATCTTCTTCTGCACAAAGACGCGTGTACCGTTGGAGCAGACCTGGCCCGTGGAATAGAAATTGCCGAGCATCGCGCCGCCGACGGCGCTATCGAGGTCTGCGTCCTCAAAGACGATTAGCGGCGATTTGCCGCCGAGCTCCATCGTCACATGCTTGAGCTGACCGGCGGCGGCGGCAGCCACCTTGCGTCCTGTCGGGACCGAACCGGTCAGCGAGACCTTGGCGACATCGGGATGATTGACGAGCAGCGGCCCGGTGTCCCTGTCGCCCTGGATGACGTTGTAAAGTCCCTTCGGCAACCCGGCTTCATGCAGGATCTCGGCGATGGCAAGCGCGCCGAGCGGCGTGGTTTCCGAGGGTTTGAAGACCATGGAATTGCCGGCGACCAGCGCCGGTGCGCCCTTCCAGCAGGCGATCTGCTGCGGATAATTCCAGGCACCGATCCCGACACAGACGCCGAGCGGCACGCGCTTCGTATAGGCAAAGTCCTGGCCGAGCGGGATGTGAGAGCCGTTCAATGCCGCCGGTGCGATGCCGCCGAAGAATTCGAAGGCATCGGCACCCGAGGTCGGGTCGGCTACGATGGTTTCCTGGATCGGCTTGCCCGTATCGAGCGTTTCCAGCTCCGAAAGTTCGCGGTTGCGCTGGCGCATGATCTCGGCCGCACGTTTCAGCACCCGCCCGCGCGCCATCGGGCTCAGTGCGGCCCACTCCGGCTGAGCGCGCTTGGCCGCGGCGATCGCCTTCTCGACGATGGCGGGTGTCGCGGCGTGGAGCCGGGCGATCACTTCGCCGGTGGCCGGATAGATGCTTTCGATAACGGTGCCGCTTTCATCTTCGACATATTCCCCGTCGATGAAATGCGATGCTTTCGGCTGGGCTTTCATGTCATTTGTCCTTGGCGGTTCGATGTGGTCGTCCCTTCTGCTCCACGGGAGAAGGGGAAGTGGCGGTCAAAAGCGCATTCACGTAATCCTCTGTCAGCGCGATCGAGGCTGTAATGCCGATCGGCGCCGATTTCAGACTTTGGCGGATATAGAGCCCATCGATCATCGCGGCTGCGCCCTCGGCGATGCGTTCTGCGGCATCGGCAGGGCAGAGCGCCTTGAGGGTCGCAAGCAGATTCGAACGCAGGCGCCGTGCATAGATGACGAGGAAACGTCGTGTCTCTTCCGATCGCTGAGCCTCGGCATAGAACGCAAGCCAGGCGGCGATCGTCTGTGGCGCGAACTGATCGGCATGGAAGCTGACGCGGATAATCGCCGAGATGCGCTCGCGCGGCGTTGCCGCTTGCTTCAGCGCCGTCACCGCGTCGTTGCGCAACTGCCGCAGAAGGAAGCGGATGGTCTCGATCAGCAGCTGTTCCTTGCTGCCGAAATAATGATGCGCAAGGGCAGGCGATACGCCAGCGCGCCGGGCGATGTCGGACATGGTGACGGTCAGCGAGCCGCGATCGCCGATCACCCGAAGCGCTGCATCGACAAGCGCCTTGCGGCGCAACGGCTCCATCCCGACCTTCGGCAAATCCAGTTTCCTCCGTGAATGTCTCAACCGTATTTTTGATTGACTGATCAATCAATAAAAATCTTTCGCGCGGTTGATTTGAGTCACCTCTTTCCGCGCGGAATTGCTGCAGCATATGATCAACAATCAGGAGGTGAGCCAATGGCCAGTGTGTTCAATGAAATGCCCACATCCTCAACGCTGCGGTCGAAATGGCTGTGGTTTGTCGGTCTCGGCCTGCTGCTTCTCATTTGTGGTCTCATTGCTCTCGGCAATCTGCTGGTCGCTACCGTAGCTTCGGTCTTTTATGTCGGCATGCTGATGCTGGCAGGCGGGATCATCTATCTCATTCACGCCTTCCAGGTGCGCAGCTGGGATCATGTGCTCTTCTGGGCTTTGAGCGGCGTGCTTTACGTGCTTGCCGGCATCTGCGCCTTCATCAATCCCATCCTCACATCGGCCATTTTGACGCTGTTCTTGGCGATCGCACTGCTCGTTGCAGGCATTTTCCGTCTCTTCGTCGGCATGCGCATGCGGCCGCTCAAGGGCTGGGGCTGGATCGTAACAAGCGGCATCATCACCACTCTCGCGGGCTTCGTGATCGCGCTCGGCTGGCCGGTCAACAGTCTCTGGATCCTCGGTCTTTTCTTGGCAATCGATCTCATCGTACAGGGCTGGACAATGGTTGCCTTCGGCCTCGGCATTCGGTCTTGAAGCTGCGGAACGAGGCGGCCGGATGGCCTGATCGGCCCGTTTCCTTTTTGACAAGCAGACGCCGGGGGACTAACATTTCAAGGTTGAAGGCCGGCTCCCGAAGAGGGCCGGCTCCTGTGCTGAGGCACTTCGGCATTGGCGCGCGTCGCCCTGCAAAGCCGAAAATGGACCCCCGTCGGCAGTCTCTGCCGAAAAGAATGGGAGGAGAATTCCATGCCAATGGTCACCGTTTCCATCTCACCGCTCCAGGCAGCCGGTATCCGTGATGCCGTCGATCAGGGCGGATACGCATCGAGCAGCGAGGTCGTGCGCGAGGCGCTGCGCATGTGGGATGCCGCCCGTAAATCGGGTGGATGCCACCACGACATTTCGGTCGACGAAAGTGCTCCTCGCGGCAGCAGATGCGTTGCCGACATGTTCGCCGATCATGAAGCGGGACACAGCCGCTCCGCCTAAGTAAGCTATTGATTATAAAATGAAAATATAATGATCGCTGGCCGCGCAGGGAAGTTTGCGCGTTTCACAAAAGTTTCACACTGACGAAAGGGTTCGTTGACCCTTCTGCTCCACTGTCCGGCCGAAAAAGAAAAGGTCACAGTGGAGATTGGCATGTCTTTGGCTGCCAGCGTCGAACCGGGTGTCTTGCGTCGTTACGCCAGCGATCAGATCGTCACCCTCGCCAAACTCGTCGTCGAAAATGCGTTCCAGCCGATCGTCGAAGCCGGTACCGGCACCGTTTTCGGTTATGAATCCCTCATGCGCGGGCAGGAGCGCATCGGGTTCGAAACGCCGATCGAAATCCTCGACGAGGCCTATCAACACGGGCAGCTTCTGCAGCTCGAGCAGATGGCCGCCAATCGTGCGCTCGCCAAATTCGCCACGCTGTCGAACTTCGCGACCGCAACGCTGTTCCTCAATCTCGACGTCCGCCTCATCCCGCAGGGCAACCGCCTGGTCGAGAGCCTGCTGCTGCAGCTGAAAACGGCGAATATTCCGCCGTCCTCCGTCTGCTTCGAATTCTCCGAACGTTTCGACAATACCAGCGTGCCCGAGTTCGCCGAACTCGTACTGCGGCTGCGCAAGGCCGGTTTCAAGCTGGCGATCGACGATTTC
Organism: Rhizobium sp. BK650; assembly: GCF_014195325.1. Classification (GTDB taxonomy): domain Bacteria; phylum Pseudomonadota; class Alphaproteobacteria; order Rhizobiales; family Rhizobiaceae; genus Rhizobium. Next base: position 126,991 of record NZ_JACIBK010000011.1, read on the forward strand.
GGGGTCGGTCATGGCGAGATGAAGCTGCTCTGCGATTATTCCGTAGATTACCTGAAGATTGATCGTCACTTCGTCGCCGACATCGATCGCAGCCCGCGTAAGCGGCACCTACTGAAGAGCATCGTCAACATGGCGCATGTTCTCGGCACCCGCGTGATCGCCGAGGGCATCGAGACGGAAGCCGAATTCATCGTCTGCCGCGATTATAGCGTCGACCTCGTGCAGGGCTGGTTCATCTCCCGCCCGTCGACGCATCTCTCCGAGCTCGTGCCTGCCTTCCCGCATCTGCAGGAGCTCGGCAAGAACAAGGGCAACAGCCAGTCGCTCGACGAAATCCTCATCCGCAAGCAGATCGAAATGCTGCCGACCGTCTATGAGAGCGATGCCATCGACACCGTCTTCGAACTGTTCCGCCGCAACCCGCGCCAGGCATACTTCCCGGTCCTGAACGCCAATGGCGAGCCGCGCGGCATCATCCACGAGCATCACCTCAAGGAATATATCTACCAGCCCTTCGGCCGCGATCTCCTGAAGAACAAGGTCTACGAACGCACCATCTCGCATTTCGTCGAGCGAGCCCCGATCGTCGGCCTCGACAGCGACGCCGATCGGCTCATGACGATCTTCGCCAATATGGAAGGCAGCAACTGCCTGATCCTCACCGACAACATGCGTTACGCCGGTGTCGTTTCCGCCGCCTCGCTGATTAAGGTCATCAATGAGAAGCAATTGAAGACGGCGCAGGACCAGAACCCGCTGACCGGCCTGCCCGGCAACCGCGCCATCCGGGATTTCATGCGCCATTCAGGCCGCGATGGCGATGAAGTGCGCCATTTTTGCTATTGCGATTTCGACAATTTCAAGCCTTTCAACGATTCCTACGGCTTTCATCTCGGCGACCATGCCATCTCGCTTTTCGCCGCGCTGATGCGCCGTTACTTCTTCGCCGAGCGCCATTTCCTCGGCCATGTCGGCGGCGACGACTTCTTCATCGGTGTCGTCGGTTGGATGAAGGAGGAACTGACGGAGATCCTCGATCGCCTTATCAGCGATTTTCACGATGACGTGGTCGATCTCTACACGGATGAGGACCGCGCCGCCGGCCGCATCCGCGGCCACGATCGTGCCGGAGCGGACGCCTTCTTCCCGCTGATGCACTGCTCTATCGGCGTTCTCGAACTGCCCGAAGGTCTCGTCATCGACGATATCAATCGCGTCGGCGCGGAGATTGCTCTCGTAAAGTCTGCCGCCAAGGAAGATGAAGACGGCCTTGTATTTCATGTGTTAGGCGAGGCGAATTGACGCCTCTGCCACTTCCGGCCTTCCCAAGCTCCGGAGCCTGATTTATCTCGAGAACCCGGGAATAGGGAGAGCCGGTCATGTCATTGCCGTCCCATATGCGTTTTGTGGATTTGCCGTCATTCGGTGGGCCGGAGGCGATGGTTATTGCTCAGGGACCGCTACCGGTTCCCGGTGAAGGCCAGATCCTCGTCCGCACCGAAGCGGTCGGCGTCAACCGCCCCGATATTGCCCAGCGCCAGGGCAGCTATCCGCCGCCGAAGGATGCGAGCCCCGTTCTCGGATTAGAACTTGCCGGAGAGGTCGTTGCGATCGGCCACGGCGTAACCGGCTATTCTTTGGGCGAGAAGGTCTGCGGGCTCGCCAATGGCGGCGCCTATGCCGAATATTGCCTTCTGCCGACCGGCCAGGCTCTGCCTTTCCCTAGAGGTTATGATGCACTGAGGGCAGCGGCCCTTCCTGAAACCTTCTTCACCGTCTGGGCGAACCTCTTTCAGATGGCCGGCCTGACGGAAGGCGAAAAGGTGCTTGTTCATGGCGGCTCCAGCGGCATCGGCACGACTGCGATTCAGCTGGCTCGGGCCTTCGGCGCCGAGGTCTATGCGACCGCCGGCTCGAGGGAGAAGTGTGAGGCCTGTGAGAAGCTCGGCGCAAAACGCGCGATCAATTACCGGGAAGAGGATTTCGCCGCGGTCATCAAGCAGGAGACCAGCGAGGGCGTCGATATCGTACTCGACATGATTGGTGCGGCCTATTTCGAAAAGAATATCGCCTCGCTGGCGAAGGATGGCTGCCTTTCGATCATCGCCTTCCTGCGGGGTGCGGTTGCCGAAAAAGTCAACCTGGCGCCGATCATGGTCAAGCGCCTGACGGTGACCGGCTCCACCATGCGCCCGCGCACGGCGGAGGAAAAGCGGGCGATCCGCGACGATCTTCTCTCCGAGGTCTGGCCGCTGCTGGAAGCCGGCACGGTTTCGCCCGTCATCCACAAGACCTTTGCTTTCGAAGATGTGGCTACCGCCCATCGGCTGATAGAAAGCAGCAACCACATCGGCAAGATCATGCTGAAGCTCGCCTGAGAGACAGCGCAGCGCCTGTCGCGATCAGTCCCGGTAATGCCATGATAAGATAGAGCCAGTTCGCCGCCGAGAGCGCGCCGGCAATGCCGCCCGGCTCAACCAGACCCGCGCCATTGGCGATGACGCCGGCAAACGCCGCGCCGAAAGCGCTGCCGAGCGAACTTATTGTCGGGATGGCCGCCGAAGCCTTGTCCTGCTCGCTGTCGGCCACCAGCTTCAGCACCTTGGAAACCAGGTGTGCCCAGCCGAGGCCGACGCCAAAGCCCATCATGAACATGGCGATCGCCGCTGGCCCGAGGATTGCCAGATTCGCTTCCGGATTCTCGTGCGCAAGAAAAACGGCGAGCACCGCTGTCGCAACGGCTTGCGTTATGCAGCCTGCCACGATCGCCGCATTGGCTTTGCGGCCGGAGAATGAGCCGCTGAAGAAGGCTGCGACCGTCCATCCGAGCGCGACAAGCGCTACCAGGTAGCCGGAGATCAACGGCGTCACCCCGTGCAGGATCTGCAGGAAATAGGGAATGAAGATATCGCTGACGAGGACGAAGTTCAGGCCGAGCATGGTCAGATACACCCGCGAGATCGGCTGGCCGAGCGCCACCGCGCCTGATGGCAGCAGCCGGTTGTCTCCCTTGCGTTCCACGACGAGCATCGCGCCGATGGCGACGACCGAAACGGTGACCAATCCGATTTTTGCGATCATCGCCTGGACCGTACCTGCCGTGCTGATGAGCAGCACCGCCGCAAGCAGCAAGCAGATCTGCAAGACAGGCATCTTCGTCTGTTCGCGGTCGTCCTCTGCCTGGGGTAAAAGCCGCGGCGCCAGCAATGCCATCAGCACGCCGAGCGGAACGAGCACGGCGAAGGCGTAGCGCCAGGCGCCGTCATGCGCGAAGAAGCCGCCAAGCGTCGGGCCAATGACGGTCGAAACACCCCAGATTGCCGCATAGAGCGTCGACGCTTTGGGCCAGAGCGTCTCGGGATAGACAAAGCGAATGAAAGCGTAACAAAGGGCAGCGAGCGCGCCAGTGCCGAACCCCTGCACCGTTCGGCCAATCAGCACGACGGGCATCGAGGGTGCCCCGGAGCAAAGCAGGCTGCCGATGCCGAAGATCACCGCCGCCAGGACATAGACGCTACGCAGAGTGATGCTTCTCGGCCGCATCGCCGTGAAGATCGATCCCAGTATGGTGGCGGCCACATAGAGCGTCGTTACCAGCGAAAGCAACTCCAGCCCGCCGACGTCGCGCACGATGCTCGGCGCGATCGTCGCCGTAATATAACTTTCGACGGCAGCGAGCGTCATGCCGCCACCGAGCATCAGCGTCGCTGGCAATAACGGGGGAGAAAACAGCTGAAAGACAGAAGTTGATGAGCCTGGTGGCTCCAATGCAGTCTCGGACATAATGAAATCCTTGAGTTTTTCCCAACCTATGATTATTTTCCAAGTTATGAATTGGAAAATTGCATGAGCTACGGATTAAAACAAGAGATAACTTGGAAAATATGCGTCAGTCACCCGTCAACCGCATCCTGATCCTGTTGAAGACCGAGGGGCCGCAGCTCGCTGCCGCGGTTGGCGATGCACTCGCCATATCAGGCGAGGCCGCCCGCCAGCAACTTGCCAAAATGGCGGAAGAGGGCTTGGTCGAAGCCGTCACGGTTGCCGCCAAGGGCAGGGGACGACCGAGCCAGCTCTGGCATTTGACGGCCGAGGGCAACCGACATTTCCCGGATGGTCATGCCGAACTGACCGCAACCCTTTTGACGACTATGGTCGAGCAGCTCGGACCCACCGCGCTCGATAAGGTTATCGTCGCCCGCGAAAATGAAACATTGCAACGCTATCGCAACGAACTCGCAGGCCGGTCAGACTTAGCCGCACGTGTCGAAGGGTTGGCCGCCATCCGCAGTCGCGAGGGCTATATGGCCGATAGTTGGCAGGAAGAGGACGGGTCTTGGATGCTGGTGGAAAACCATTGTCCGATCTGTGCGGCGGCGGCGATTTGCGCCGGCTTCTGCCGCTCGGAGATCGAAACCTTCCGCAGCGTGCTTTCGGCCAATGTCGAGCGTAGCGAACATATCCTGCTTGGCGCGCGCCGCTGCGCCTATCGGATCACACCGGCGCAGGGCAATTCCCGGAAAAGATGTCGTGCGGAATTGCGAAATCAGAGCCTCTAGGCAAATTGGCGCAGGCGACTGCCGCTTTCCAGATAGAGCAAGATCACGATGGTGGCGATACCTGCAGCCGCCCCGACAAAGGCGCCGTGCCGGAATAATCCGTCACGGCTGTTCCGATTGCAAAAAGGCCAGCGGCAACGCCGATGCCGATAAAGGTGTTGAGCGATATGAGCGAGCTGCCAAGGCCAGGCCGATCGGCGATGAGATCCTGAAGATAGGTTATCGGCAGGCTGAGGATGGCTGCCGCACCGCATGCGTTCAGACCGAGCAGCGCATAAAGCTGCCAAGGCGCGGTCGCGAAACCGAGCAGCACCAGATAAAGGCAATAAAGCGCTGAGCCGAAAGCCAATACATGCACAGTGTGGAAGCGCCGCTGCACCAGCCCCCACATCATCATGAAGGGCATTTCGAGGAAGGCCGTCAGGCCCGACAGGAAGCCGACATCGACGACGCTGCCGCCGATCTTGTGCACGATGATGAGCGGCGAGACCATTCCGCTCAGCCGCTGCAGACCAAGCAGCAACGACATCACGAACACGCGGATGAAAACATCAGGCGCAAAGACCCGTTTCAGCGACGCGAAGAACCCCGGCTGGTTAGGGATCGTCTCGCGCACCGGGCCATTGCCGGGCGCGAAGAAGAAATAGAGACAGAAGCAGATGAGGCTGGCCATCGCCGCGACCCCGTAGGCCGGCGTCATCGACGGTGATGTCACCAGTGCCAATCCGACAAGGCCAGGTGCCACGGCCCAGGAACCGGAATAGAGCGCGCGCACCGTCGAGGTGATCGCGACCGCCTCGCTGCGGGCGAGCTGGTTGGTGCGCGCCCTGACGCTGGCAAACAGCAGTGAATAGGTGGAGTTGCTCATCGGCACGAGGAAGAGCACCGAGAAGACGAAGACTGCAGGACTGTGAATGAGCGCGATCGATCCGAAGCCGATCATGCCGGCAACCGAAAGCGCAAGTACCAGCGGCCGCCGTTCCCTCAGCCTGTCCGACCATATGCCGAGCGTGAGGCTGATCGCGACATTGACGACGGCGGCAAAAAACACCAGCGCCGAATAGGCGCCGTCGCTCATGCCGAGCTCACTGATCCCGATGATCGACTGGTAGGGAACGGTCGAGGCATAGGTGAAGGCGAGTGCCACGAGGGTGGCGGTCGGAATACGGATGCGGCTGTCGCGGATGATGGAAGAAAAGGAAGATGGCATGAGAACGAGTCCTGACATCGAACGTTTAACCCCATCGTACTTGCACAGAAAACGATAGTTTGCCGCAACCGCCGTCACTTCATGTGATAGGTGTTTAGATGCTGTGATCGGCCGGCATGCAGCGCAAATTTCGTTGGCTTTCAGAGAGCGAGAGGATATGCCTTCGGCCTTCAAACCCACAATCCGGATTCTTGCCCATGCTCAATCCCGTCCTCGTTGAAGTCACCCGAGGCTCGCTCGTCGAAAGCCGCCATCGCGGATCGGTTGCGGTCGTGGATGGCGACGGCCGTGTCGTCTTTTCGCTGGGGGATATAGAGGCGGAAGTCTTCCCGCGCTCGGCCTGCAAGGCGATGCAGGGGCTGCCGCTCGTCGAGAGCGGCGCTGCCGATGCCTATGGCTTCGGTGACAAGGAGCTTGCGCTCGCCTGTTCCTCCCACAGCGGCGAGGACGAGCATGTGGCGCTTGCCGCCTCCATGCTGTCGCGGGCCGGCCGCGATGTGGAAGCGCTGGAATGCGGCGCGCACTGGTCTTCGGAGCAGAAGACACTAATCCATCAGGCCCGCACGCTGGAGAAGCCGACCGCGCTTCACAACAATTGCTCCGGCAAACATGCCGGCTTCATCTGCGCCTGCTGCCATCAGGGCATCGATAGCAACGGTTACATCGGCTACGATCACCCTCTGCAGCAGCAGATTCGCGACGTGATGGAAAACCTGACGGGCACAGTACTCGGTCATGATGTCTGCGGCACCGACGGCTGCTCCATTCCGACCTATGCCGTGCCGCTGAAAGCGCTCGCGTGTGGCTTCGCCAAGATGGCGACCGGCATTGGCCTTGGCCGCGAGCGTGCGAAAGCCTCCCGCCGGCTCATCGAAGCCTGCATGGCGGAGCCGTTCTATGTCGCCGGCACCGGCCGCGCCTGTACGACGCTGATGCAGATCGCCCCTGGCCGCATCTTCTGCAAGACCGGTGCGGAAGGCGTTTTCTGCGCCGCCGTTCCGGAGCACGGCATTGCGATCGCGTTGAAGTGCGATGACGGCACCACCCGTGCCGCTGAGGCCATGGTCGCCGCCACGCTCGCCCGCTTCTTCGAGAGGGGCGGCAAGGAAGAGGTTGCGCTGACTGCGATGGCGAATAAATCGATGCGCAATTGGAACGGCATCCATGTCGGCGATATCAGGGTGACCGACGCTTTCGCCTGATCGCTACCCGGATCGATGCATCGCTACCGGACCTCATTCCTCCACCGAGGAAGAAGATCCGGCCGCAGCGCCGAAATTGCTGGAGGACGTGCCGGGTTGCGCCTGAAAGGCTGCGCGAATGACAAAACCTGGTCTTCCGCTGGCCATGAAGCTCGCGCTATAAGGCTCCCCGAAAGGGGAGTCTCATCATGCTCACACTTTACTTCGCACCCGGTACCTGCGCGCTTGCCAGCCTGATTACGCTGGAGGAATCCGGCCTTTCCTTCGATACCAAGAATATCAATACGCGGGAGAACGAGCAGCGCTCGGAAGCCTATCTGAAGATCAATCCGAAAGGTCGCGTTCCGGCTCTCGCCACTGACCGCGGCGTGCTGACGGAGACGCCGGCAATCCTCGCCTACATTGCCCAGATGGCGCCAGCCGCCAGGCTCGCGCCCCTCGACGATCCCTTCGAATTTGCCAGGCTGCAGGCTTTCAATGGATATATCACGTCGACAGTGCATGTGAACCACGCTCATCGCCCGCGCGGCTTCCGCTGGGCTGATGATCAGGCGGCGCTGGAATCCATGAAGGCGAAGGTGCCGCAGAATATGGCCGAAAGCTTCGAACTGATCGAATCGACGATGTTCGAAGGGCCATGGGTATTGGGAGAGGCCTATACGATCGCAGATCCCTATCTTTTCGTCATGACCGGCTGGTTGCCGTCCGATGGCGTCGATCCCGCGCGCTTCCCTAAGGCGCATGAGCACTATGCCCGCATGCTGGAGCGCCCGGCGGTTCAGCGCGCACTTGCACGCGAAAAAGCTTGACTCCGATAGGCTGAAATAAGCTTCTTCGGCGCCCGGTACGTCCAGGCGTCGATCAGCCGTTGCTTGAGTTCGTCGTCGCTGATAGCGGCGATCCGAACCGGCAGATGTGGCCAGCCGACATAATGGTTCGTTTGAAAATAGATGTCGGGCGCCATCGCCAGCAGGTGTTCCTTGTGGTCGATCGGGATCGAGATCACCACGGTTTCGTCGTTCTTGACCGCGACGAAACTTTTACCGCCGACCTTCAACGCCAGGCTGCCGTAGGACGTGCCTTCTTCGATGCCAGGCAGGTTAGCCTCCTTCGCCAGCCGCTTCAACCGCGCCAGAATGCCTTCCACGCTTTCGCTCATGTTGTCCGCCCGATTGTCTCCCGCAAAAAATCTATCACATCTTCGGTTGTACTCTCCAGTTCAGGACTGGCTTTTGTCTCGCCAACCGGCCGTTTGAGCAGACAATTTCAAAGCTCTTCATTTCGGATCGCATGGTTCAGCCTGCAGCACGCTTAACGGGAACATTTTGATTTTTTCGGAGTTGGAGGTCACTCGACGCAGGGGGAAATCATGTCCAAATCACGAATTTTGATGACGCTCGTTGCTGGATCTCTGTCGGCAGGAGGTTGTATCTTTGCGGTTGGAGCCTTTTCCGATCCGCTGCCTCCCGACACGACATATCGGCCGTTGCCGACGATGCCGTTTTCCCAAGCTCGTCAAATCGACGAGGCACAGAAGCCCGAAGTCATGAAGCGCCAGCGCGACCTTCTCGAAAGGCGCTACGACCTTTCCGACAGGCCAATGACAGGCGTGATGATGTCCGGCGGGCTGAAACCGGTACAGGACGGCGTCCGCGTTAAACTCGCCCCTGGTACGAGTTGGACTGACCTCGCGACGATGAAGCCGCTTGAGATCAGGGACAAAAACCTTCTGCCTGAAGGCTTCCTGCCTCTACCTCACGTCAAGCAGGCGACCGGCGGCCAAGTGTTTCCAAACCGGCAGATAGACGAGATCCATGCGCAGGAGATGCGCGATCTTCGGCGGTTCGACGTCGATTTCGATTTGCCCGACAATCTCACGCCGGAATTCCCGCCGCCGATCTTCCTGACGACCCATCCGGAACTCGGTGACGTGTCGCGAGGGCAGCTTCTCACCATCAAAAATTTCTACGAGATCATGAACGGGATCGTGACGCCGGTGCAGATGGAAGGACTGCGCCTGCTGCTGACGCCGTTCCCGCAGGAGGAGTTCAACCAGACGGAAGACCGGAAGGTGGCCGATCAGAGCACCGGTGTCGCCTGTCTTGACTGTCATTCGAATTTTCACACCAACGCTGCCTTTCATCTGACGCCGGATGTAAGGCCGCAGGCGGACCGCTTCCGTCTCGATACCACGAGCATCAGAGGCCTGTTCAACCAGCAGATTCACGGATCGAAGCGCTCCTTGCGGTCCGTCGAAGATTTCAGTGAATTTGAACAGCGGACGGCCTACTTTAACGGCGACCATGTCAGCGCCACTCGCAAAGGCCCCAACCTGCCGGACCGGACGAACCAGGTCGCGATGATGGCGCAGATGCAAAATATTATCGACTTTCCCCCGGCGCCCAAGCTCGACCCGTTCAATCGGCTTGATCCTTCACTTGCCACTCCACAGGAGCTGGCAGGCGAAAAGATCTTTATGGGCAAGGGGCGTTGTTCCGAATGCCACGTGCCGCAGACGGAGTTCATGGACAACAACATGCACGATCTGAAGCTCGAGCGTTTCTATAAGGTCGGCCAAGTCTTCAACGACTTCGTCACACTCCCCGATGGCCCGATCAAGACCTTCACGCTGCGCGGCATCAAAGACTCGCCGCCATACCTGCACGACGGCCGCCTGATGACGCTTGCCGACACCGTCGAGTTCTTCAACCTCGTTCTCGGCACCAAGCTGGAGGAGCAGGAAAAGAAGGACCTCGTCGCTTACATGCTGACGCTATAGGAGAACGCGATGACAATCCGCACGACAATTCTAAGCGCCGCGCTCTGCGTCATGCCGCTCGCCGCCGCGGCGCAAATGGGCAACCCGGCCGGCATGGGCGTCGATACCCGCATGACGAAGCCGGGATTTCCCGCACCGCATCAGACCAACAACCAGGACAGGCTGTTCGCGCAGCTCGCGATAGCCGGCGGCGTCGCTGAAGTCGATTTTGGAAAATTGGCCGGTGAAAAGGCGAAGGCAGACGCCGTACAGCGCTTCGCCGAGATGATGGTCCGGGATCATTCCGATGCCAAGGCCAAGCTGAAGGATTTGGCTGACGCCGCCAAAATCCCTGTGTCCGACCAGCTGGACGCGGAGCACTCAATCCTGCGCGACCGGCTTCAGAAGCTGAATGGCGACGATTTTGACGCCGCCTACGTCAAATCCCAGATCGTCGACCACCAGAAAAACGCGCAACTGCTTTCATGGGAGATCTCCATGGGCGAGGATGCGGACATGCAGCGGCTGGCGGCGGCCCTTCTTCCGAAGGTGCTGGATCACCTCCGGATGGCGCAGGAACTCAACAACGTCCTGACGGGTGCGGCGATTAGACTTCCGCCGCAAGAGATGGCAACAAAGAGCGGGCCATAAGCCGTCAACCGATAGATCCTGAGCATGATTGCGGTTGCGTCGAGCATTTTGGCGCAGGTATCGGCCGCAAAGGCAGGTCCGCAAGCTCCCGCTGCGACATCGTGGTGATATCGGGGTGATCGAGGAGATTTTCATCCTCGTCATATTTGCGTTCGGCGACCCTGCTAGAGGTCGATTGGCTCAAGAAAAACTTCAGTAGCGACATCTTGCTCTCGCTTTCTGAGGGTCGTGTTCGGCTCTGCGGCGCAGAGACATAACTGCACCGGCCCGTTTATAGACTGCTTGCACCGCTCTTGTGATATCAATATTGGCGGCGGCTGGTTGGTTTTCAATTGAGATTACCGATCTCGTGCTATAGAAAAGCTATATGAGAAACCTCAGTTCCGTACATCTCAACGGCCTTCGCGCCGTGGAAGCGGTCGGTCGGCTGGGCTCGCTTCAGGCGGCCGCGGATGAGCTCGGCGTTTCCGTCGGCGCCGTCAGCCAGCAGGTCATAAAGGCTGAAGCCCAACTCGGCCGGTTGCTCTTTGAGCGCACACCGAAGGGCATGCTGGTAACGGAAGCCGGCACGCCTGTTCTTGCCGCGCTGAACGAAGGTTTCGTCAGGCTTTCGGAAGCCGTCGCAATGGCGCAACGAAAGGACGAATGCATCCTCACGATCTCGGTCGCGCCTGTTCTCGCCGCCCGCTGGCTGGTCTGCCGGCTGGACCGTTTCATGGAGCGTCACCCGGAAATCAACCTGCGTCTCGATGCGACCACCAGGCTTGTCAATCTGGCCGCCTCCGATATCGATGTCGCCATCCGCGTCGGCAAGGGTAATTGGTCGGGCGTCAAGGTCGAGCATCTCCTGGAACAGGAGGTGTTTCCGGTCTGCTCTCCCGAAATCGCCGCAAAGCTGAAGGAGCCGGCCGATATCCTGAAGCTCCCGGCCGTCATCGATGCCCATGCCATGTTCACATGGGATGTCTGGATGCAGGCGGCCGGCCTATCCGGTGCCCCGCCCGCTGTACGCCACAGCTTCAATGATGCCTCGCTTTGCCTCGATGCGGCGATAGCCGGGCAGGGCGTGATGCTTGCCTGGCAGACGCTTGCGGGCTTTTCCCTGCAGGAAGGGCGGCTGGTCGCGCCCTTTGGTATCCGTGCGAATACCGGCGACGGCTATTATTTCGTGACCGCGGAAGGCAGCCGGGAGCCGAAGAAAGTGCGCGACTTCAAGGCCTGGATCCGCGAGGAAATGGCCGCAACGGCCGCGATCTTTGGCTGACCATCAGAATTCGATCGGCTCCAGCGAGCGCTTGCGTTGCATTTCCAGGTAGGCAGGGCGCGACTGGCAGCGCTTGATCCAGGCATCGATATTCGGATGTGCCGCAAACAGCTCCGTTTCACTTTGCGCGTAACGCAGCACTTCCGCGATGTTAAGGTCGACGACGGTGAAACGTTCGCCGACGATCCAGTCCTTGCCGTCGAGATGCTTCTCCAGAACCGAAAGCGGGCGCTTCATCGTGCGGGAGGCGACATCGATCACGGCGCGTCCCGCTTCGGTGTTTTCCTTGCCGTCGTCATAGGTCGAAACGATTTTGCCTGTGTTTGAATCGAGCTCGGAAACGGCCCAGATCGTCCACATCGTCATCAAACCGTCTTCCTCGACGGTTTTCCCACCGAGATCGCCGCCATATTTGCGCGCTAGGTAGAGGTTGATCGCCAGCGACTCGTTCATGACGAGGTCGCCATCCTTGATGGCAGGGATCATCGCCATCGGATTGATAGCCAGGAACTCCGGCGAGAGCGTGTTGATGGGTGCGTCCGGAGATAGCGGATTGGCAAGCCGCTTGGCCTGCAGCACCGGCACAGAACGGAATTCGATCCCCAGTTCCTCGACCATCCAGTAAACCCGTGCGGAACGCGAGCGGTAAACTCCGTAGACTGTCAGCATGGCAAGGCCTCCTTCCTCTGAGGACAGACCTACAGCCAGCCTAGCCGCGAGGAAAGCGCCTGCGGATGATATGTCTATCAAAGCTTTTGATAGTGCTCAGGAAGTCCGGTTTCGTTCGATTGTCAGCTGCTTATAGCGGGAACTGTCGGCGGCAAGCTCATCCGAGACCGGCTTATCCCACTCGAAACCCATGACGGCGCCCTTGCCCATCTCCTGGAAGATATTGTCGGTGATGACGGCCGAACCCGCGCCTTCGGCAACGGAGACCGCGCAACCGACCGGCGATTTGCGCACGACATTGCCGCTGACGACGACATTGCGCAGATAAGGCCCCCAGCCGATCTGCAGCCCCCAGCGCGGCGCATCCTCGATAACATTGCCTGACACCAGCGTATCGGCCTCCGCCGCGATACCAATGCCGAAGCCGACCTCATGCTTATAAGGTCCTTTGAGCGTCAGGTTGCGGATGACGTTGCCCGTCACACTTGCCAGCCGCCCGCCCTGGTCGAAATTTGCAATGGAGATGCCGTTTGCTGCCCCGTCGATCATGTTGCCTGACACGACGGCGCCGACGAATTCGAACTCCACATAAATCGCCGTCTCGCCGGAGCGGCGGCACTGGTTGTTGCTGATCAGCACGTTGGAGCCGGAATTGGCACGGATCGCGGTGAAGGCGCAGTCGGAGATCTGATTGTTCGTCACCGTCACCCCGTCGGCGCGGAAGATATTGATGCCGTTGCCGTTCTCGCCAGTGCCGCCATCATTGGCGCGGATATTGGAAACACGGTTGCCGGAAACGATCGTGCCGTCCTCGGCCTTCTTCCAGCGATGCACCAGAATGCCGCCATTGCCACACTCGGAAACCGTGTTGTCCGTGACCGAGAGGCCTGTCGATTCCACGGCATATATGCCGGATTGCTCGGCGCCGAAAATACGACTGCGTTCGATCCGCCCGCCACAACGCTCGAGTTGGAGCGCATGTTTGCGGCTGCCGCCGATCTCGCAATTGTCGATGAGCAACTCGCCGACGCCGGTGAATTGGATGAGGCCGCCGGCATAGTCCGCAAGCCACCGGTTCGATCCGTCGATGACGAGGTTGGAGAGCTCGATGCGGCCGGCATTCTCTGCCGCAAAGAGGTAACCTTCGCCGGTATAAACGATCCGCGTTGCACCGGGCACGCCAATGATGCGCGTATTGTCCGGCAGCGTCAGGTTGGAGATACGGTAGGTTCCTGCCGGCAGGAAGACCGGGACGTTCTCGCGTGCTGCTTTCTCGATCATCTGCTGCAGATTGCGGTTCTTCCTGTCATCGCTTTCAGGACTGGCGCGATACTGTACCGCATCGATCGACCCGCGCAGGTCGGGCTGCTCCGCGGTGAGCGGAGCAGCAAAAGCGCGCGGTGCCGTCATGGCCGCGGTGGAGGCCGCGGCCAGACCAAATATATCCCGCCGGGTGAGCTTGCTGAAATCCCTCTTCATGTCTGATTTCACGCAGGATTTGTGCCATATGAAATGTTTCTTTTCGGCACATGTCCGCAAGAGAAGAATAGGCGTCTGTCGAATAACGGACGCAACCTTTCTAATATTGTCGTCTTGTTCACCTTCCCATTTAAGCAACCCGAAGGAAATGATCGCTATCTTGGAAAGCGGTTTCAATTATGCTTCTGAACAGAGCCTGCGATTGCCGGAGAACAGCGTCATGAATGGATTGGGCGCCCGACGTTGGGAATCTGGTGATACTTTCAGTGCTGAGACACAGCGTATTGTGGCGGCCACCGAAGCGCTGATGGCGGCCACAGCCCATCACCTTTCCGAAGGTATAGAAAACCTCCGTCTCAAGGCGATCGTCCACGAGCTTCCCGACTTTCTCTACGTCAAGGATCGAGACGGTCGCTTCGTCTTCGCCAATGCTGTGACGGCGCGCAGCCACGGACTGGAGAACGCTGCCGAGATCGCCGGCAAGTGCGATTTCGATATGTTCGATTTTGAAACGGCCCGGGGGTTTTTCGATATCGAGCAGGAAATCATGTCGAGCGGCGAGCCCCGCATCGACATGGAAGAACTCGTGCCGCTGCCAGGTGGCGGCACCATCTGTCGTCTGACCTCCAAGATACCGTTGCGCAACGATCACGGCGAGGTGGTCGGCCTGATCGGCGTCTCCCGTGACATCACCGAGCGCAAGCGCCAGGAGGAGCTCCATCGCGGCCAGGCGAACCTGCTGGAAATGATCGCCCGCAATGAACCGCTGCCGATGATACTCGAGGCGCTGGTGCTGATGATCGAACGGCAGATGGCCGGCATTTCCGGCTCCGTGCTGCTACTCGACAGCGAGGGCACGCGGCTCTACCACGGCGCGGCTCCCAATCTGCCTGGCGCCTACAGCCGGATGATCGACGGCGTTGCCATCGGCCCGAAGGTGGGCTCCTGCGGCACGGCAGCCTGGCGCGGCGAGACCATTATCGTCGAGGATGTGATGGCCGATCCGCTCTGGGAGGACTTCCGGGCGATGGTCAGCCAGTTCGGCTTCCGCTCCTGCTGGTCGACGCCGATCTGCACCTCGCAGAAGAATGTGCTTGGAACCTTTGCGCTTTATTCGAAGGAGCCGCGGCGCCCGACTGAACAGGAGATGAAGCTGGTGGCGCTTGCCACCCACATTGCCGGCATCGCCGTCGAACGTAAGCGCGTCGACGACCGCATCCATTTCATGGCCCATCACGACGATCTGACAGGCCTGCCGAACCGCGCTTTCCTGAAGGAGCGCATGGCCAAGATCCTCGACCAGGCCCGCCGCAACAATCGCAAAGTCACCGTCGCCTATATCGATCTCGACAATTTCAAGGAAATCAACGATACGAGCGGCCATGGCGCCGGCGACGAGGTGCTGAAAGAGACGGCTTCCCGCATGGCGAATTGCGTGCGCGCCTCCGATATGGTCGTGCGCCTCGGCGGCGATGAATTCCTCGTCGTGCTCGTCCACCAATCCGGCCACGATGCCGGCATCATGCGGCGCTTGCGGGAGTTGCAGAAGGCGATTTCCAAACCGGTCCGCTCCGAAGTAGGAGAGATCGCCGTCACCGCCAGCATCGGCATCGCGGCTTTCCCCTGGGATGGCGCAACACCGGACGAATTGCTCACCAATGCCGATCGCGCCATGTACCGTGCCAAGCAGCTTGGCCGCAACACGCTGCAATACCACGACGGCGTCGAGAGCCCGGGTGTCGACCTGCCGCTCAGCGAACAGGAGGAATTGCGCCAGGCAATCGTCGCAAACCAGCTTTTCCTGCTTTATCAGCCGCAGGTCGATGTCACGACCGGCCGTGTCACCGGGCTTGAAGCCCTAGTACGCTGGAACCATCCGGCGAAGGGCGTGATATCGCCCGTCAATTTCATTCCGCTTGCCGAAGAAACCGGGCTCATCGTGCCGCTCGGCCTGTGGGTGCTGAACGAGGCTTGCCGGCAGGCCCGCGCTTGGCAGGACATGGGACTGACGCCACTGACAATTGCCGTGAATGTCTCGCCCAAACAGTTTGCCGATCCCGATTTTGCCTCCCACGTTGCCGAGGCTATCGATAGCCATAGGCTGAATGCGCGGTGGCTGGAGCTTGAGGTGACCGAAAGTGTCATCATGCAGGATGCTGCCCGTGCGCTTTCCATGATGCTGTCGCTGCGCGCCCTCGGCGTGCGCCTGTCGATCGATGATTTCGGCTCCGGCTATTCCTCGCTTGCGGCGTTGAAGACTTTTCCCTTCGATCGGTTGAAGATGGATCGTTCTTTGGTCGAGGCGCTGCCTGCCGATAAGACCGCTGTCGCCATTGCCTCGGCCGTCATTTCGCTCGCCCAGACCTTAAAGCTCTCGGTGCTCGCCGAAGGCGTGGAAACCGATGCGCAGCTGGAATTCCTGCGCCATGCGAGATGCGAGGAGGCGCAGGGCTATCGCTTCTCCAAGCCAGTAACACCGGAAGAAATCGTCATTATGCTGCTGGCGCGGGGCGCCTGATTGTTCATCAGGTCGGCGATCGTCCCGATCTCGTTCGTCCATATGCCGCCGGAATAATTGTCCGGCAGCTGTGCGAAGCGCTCGGCATCGTCGATCCCGGTTGAAAAACCGCCACCGTGATAGGGGCCGATGACGAAGACCTGCGTATTTGCGTCCTGCATCCGGTTAAGGAATCGGTCCGGCCAGCCCCATAGCCAGGGCGCGTAGTTGATCGGCACCAGCATCATCACATTCTTGCAATCATTAGGCAGAACGCCCGTCCAGCCGTAACCGATATAGCCGGTGAGGCAGCCCATCAGGCTGGCGCGAGAAGCCGTGCGGATATCAGGCGCCAGTTGCCTGATCCTGTCGATCGGCTCATCGCCGCCATAGACGATCATCTTGGCGCGCCGTTCAGCCGGCAGACCGTTCAGCACGGCGGCGAGTTTTTCGCCCTCCAAGGGGTCGCGGCTTTTGACGTTGATGAGCAGATGTTTGTCCGGAAAGGTGGAAAGCACCTCGTCAAGGGTCGGCATCTGACCGACGCCTTTACCACGGAAGGGGAAACTCCTGCCGCCATCGGCCGTGTAGCCATAACCGATGTCGAGTGTCTTCATCTCGGCCATGGAATGTTCGCGCGTGACGCCATGCCCATCCGTGCGGCAATCGAGGGTCCAGTCGTGGAAGACAGCGAACTGCCCGTCGGTTGTCGGATGCACGTCGATCTCCACCACATCGGCACCTGCATCGAATCCTGCTCGCATGGAGCGGATCGTGTTCTCCAGATAATCATGCTTCGGCGGCAGCATGCGTGCGGCTGTGCAGGTATCGTTCTTCAGATCCGTCTCGTCGAAGCGCTGCGCGATGCCGCGATGGGCCAGCAGCAGCGGCTTGCCCTTGCGGTGGTCGGCTAAAAGGCTGGTATTGTTAAGATGAACTGCGGCAGCAAAGGCGACAACCGCCGCGCCTGCATATTTGAGCTTCCGTCCCATCATCCCCTCCGGCGGTGCCTCGGCAATGACTAGAAAGTGATTCCGGTGGTTGTTTGGCTCATTTCGGGCTTTTACTGGTTAAAGCTCGCCTTAACGTTGCAGAAACCTTACGTTGACCTCCAAAAACAGGGAGATAGCTATGGCGGTGATTGCACTTTTTCATTCGGTCTACGGATTTCGATCCCTTGAGCGTGACGCTGCGGAGCGCCTGCGTGGAGCCGGCCATCAGGTAGTCGCGCCCGATCTCTATGAGGGCAGGGTAGGGCGTACCCTCGAAGAAGGCTTCGCCCTCAAGAGTGAGATCGGCTGGGCCGAACTTTGCAGGCGCGCCGAAAAGGCGGTCGCCGACTTGCCGGCATCGGCCGTCCTCGGCGGCTTCTCCATGGGCGCAGGCGTAGCCGCAAGCCTCTGGCCAGGCCGACCGCAAGCGGCCGGCATTCTCCTGCTGCACGGTATCGCAGAAATTCCTGATAATGTGCGCGAAGGCATTCCCCTTCAGCTCCACCTGGCGGAGCCCGACGAGTTTGCGCCGGCGGACGAGGTGGCTTCGTGGCGTGCGCATGCCGCGAGAGCTGATATCGGCCTGGAGGTCTTCTTCTATCGCGGCGTCGGTCATCTCTATACCGATCCGTCACTGCCTGATTACGACGCCAAGGCGGCGGAAGCCACCTGGAGCCGCGTCGACGCTTTCCTCGCCGCGCTCTGAACAGGTCAGGGACCGTTCACCAGCTTCAGGATGAGCTGCTGGATGTTGCCGCCCTCGCTCATTTCCACGCGGTCGAAATCCCGGCCGCGCTGGCGCTGCTTGTTGGAGAGCTCGCCGAGCCGCACCATCAGTTCAGGCCTGATCTTCTTGCAGCCGGGATCATCAGGCACCGAAAAGCCGTTGCTCAGCGTCTCGATCTCCTTGACCATCTCGATAATCGTCTCGCCATGCCAGCGTTCATGCGTGCGCACGCCGGCAATGAAACTCTCCCAGCTTGCCTTTGTGGCTGTCGGCAGGTCGTTCGGCGCTTTCGGCAGCGTGTAGAAGATGATGAGTTTCGGCTTTGCTGATGTCAGCGTGCAGGCGCTGCCCTGCTGCTCGTATTTGCGCGTCCAGGTCAGCTTGAAGGTCGTGTGCGCGATGACGCGACCTAGCCCGACCTGTGGCCCGCGTTCGCCGATGGACCGGTAGAGCTCCATGCCGGTACGGCCGGTGATCGCGTAAGCCTTCACCTCCTCGCTCGGCTGCCAGTCGGTTGCCGAGGCAGCGGCAGGCAGCATCAGCCCGAGCGCCAATAGTCCAAATTCGAAAACGATCCGCATGCGCCTCTCATTCGCTTCCCTGCTGCAGCGCGAGCAAAGCTAACGGGCGCTGCAGAAGGATGCAATGGACCGATCGGACGACACATCTGGCCCGTAAAATTGGCCCTATCTATCCCTCTGGCGCAAAACGCAATTCCCACTATCTTTTCTGCCATGAGACCTGACGCGTTGCTCTATCCCGCCCCTGAAGGGCTCTATTGCCCGGAAGGCGGCTTCTATGTCGATCCGGTGCGGCCGGTGGAGCGGGCGCTGATCACCCACGGCCATTCCGATCACGCACGTCCAGGCCATGTAAATGTGCTTGCCACCGCCCAGACGCTCGACATCATGCGGATCCGCTACGGCGACGGCTTCTGCGCCAGCGAGCAGCCAGTCGCATTCGGTGAAGAATTGGTGGTCAATGGCGTCAGGGTGAATTTCCATCCCGCCGGCCATGTTCTCGGGTCCGCCCAGATCGCCATCGAGAAAAATGGCACGCGCATTGTTGTTTCGGGCGACTACAAGCGCCGCCCGGACCCGACTTGCGAAGCCTATGTGCCAGTTCCCTGTGATGTCTTCATCACCGAGGCGACCTTCGGCCTGCCGGTCTTCCATCATCCCGACCCGATCGACGAGACCGGCAAGCTGCTCGCCTCGCTGCGGCAGTTTCCCGAACGCACGCATCTGGTCGGCGCCTACGCGCTCGGCAAGGCGCAGCGCGTCATCCGCCTGCTGCGTGACGCCGGATACGGCGAGCCGATCTATATCCACGGCGCCATGGAAAGGCTGTGCGATTATTATATTAGCCAGGGCATCGATCTCGGCGAACTCTTGCCGGCCACTGTCGAAAGCCGCGATAAGTCCATCTTCAAAGGTGCTGTCGTCATTGGCCCTTCCTCTGCTTTCGCCGACCGCTGGGCACGCCGCTTCAACGATCCGCTGCCGTCCTTTGCCTCCGGCTGGATGATGGTGCGCCAGCGCGCCAAACAGCTCGGTGTCGAACTGCCGCTCGTCATATCAGACCACTGCGACTGGCCGGAGCTGATCGAGACCATCACCGAGCTTGCTCCGCAGGAAGTCTGGGTCACCCATGGTCGCGAAGAGGCGCTGGTGCGCTGGTGCGAGCTGCAAGGCATCAAGGCGAAGCCCCTGCACCTGGTCGGCTACGAGGATGAGGGGGATTGAGGATGGCGTTTGTGGCTGAAAACCCCTCCCCAACCCCTCCGCGCAAGGGGGAGGGGCTACAACGCGGCTCCCTCGCAATCCTACGCTACGTTTTTGCATACGGGACGGTTGGGGGTGAAATGCTGATGGCGCGGCAGGCTAGCCCCCCCTTGTGGGGAGGGGTTGGTGCGGGGACTTCCTTCCCACGAGGAGGCTCGACATGAAAGCCTTCGCCGACCTCCTCGACCGCCTGGTTCTCACCCCCAGCCGCAACGGTAAGCTCAAACTGCTGACCGACTATTTCCGCGACACACCGGACCCCGACCGCGGTTACGGCCTTGCCGCCATCGCCGGCACGCTCGAAGTGCGTGACGTCAAGCCCGCAATGTTGCGCGATCTGGTGCTGGAGCGCATGGACGAGGTGCTCTTCCGCTATTCCTATGATTATGTCGGCGATCTCGCCGAAACCATCTCACTGGTCTGGGACAACGAGCGCGATATCGACCGCTCGGCACTCGCCCAGCCGCGCCTCGGCGAAGTGGTGATTAAAATGAATTCGCTCGGCCGCACGGAGGTACGAAGCTTCGTGCGCGACCTGCTCGATCGCTTGGATTCATCCGGCCGTTTCGCCTTCATCAAGCTCGCGACTGGAGCGCTGCGCATTGGCGTTTCCGCCCGCCTTGCCAAACAGGCGCTCGCCGACCTCGGCGGCAAGGATGTCACCGAGATCGAGACCCTCTGGCATGGCCTGCAGCCGCCTTATGAATCACTCTTCAAATGGCTGGAGGGTGGAGAGGAAAAGCCGGTGCTCGCTTCGCCCGCCATCTTCCATTCCGTCATGCTCGCCAATCCGGTAGAGGAGGGCGATTTGGGTGCCCTCGACCCTGCCGACTACGCCGCCGAGTGGAAATGGGACGGCATCCGCGTCCAGCTGTCGCGCGCCGGAGAGACACGAAAGATTTATTCCCGTTCCGGCGACGATATCTCCGGCGCCTTCCCTGATATTCTGGAATCGATCAGCTTTTCCGGGGTCATCGACGGCGAACTTCTGGTCGGCGGCACGGCGCGCTCCAATAGTCCGACCCGCACCTTTTCCGATCTGCAGCAGCGCCTGAACCGAAAGACGGTGACGGCAAAGATGCTGGACGAATATCCAGCCTTCATCCGCGCCTATGACATGCTCTTCGACGGCGACGAAGATGTGCGCGGCAGGAACTATATCGAGCGCCGCGACCGTCTCTCTGAAATCATCGAGCGCGCGCCCCACGATCGCTTCGATCTTTCACCGCTCGTACCTTTCTCGACCTGGGAGGAGCTCGACGATCTGCGCGCCGCCCCGCCCGATCCTGTCATCGAAGGCGTAATGATCAAGCGGCGCGACAGCATCTATCAGGCCGGCCGTATGAAGGGGCCGTGGTTCAAGTGGAAGCGCAACCCTTACAATGTCGATGCCGTGCTGATGTATGCTCAGCGCGGTCACGGCAAGCGCTCCAGCTATTATTCGGATTTCACCTTCGGTGTCTGGGCGGAAGGCGAGGACGGCGAACAGCTCGTTCCCGTCGGCAAGGCCTATTTCGGCTTCACCGATGCCGAGCTCGAAGTGCTGGACAAATTCGTGCGCAACAATACGACGGAGCGCTTCGGCCCGGTGAGGGCAGTGCGGGCGGATAAGGATTTCGGCTTCGTGGTGGAAGTCGCCTTCGAGGGAATCAATCGCTCGACTCGCCACAAGTCGGGCGTTGCCATGCGCTTCCCGCGTATCGCAAGATTGCGTCCGGACAAGCCCTCCTACGAGGCCGATCGGCTGCGCACGCTTATCGCTATGATCGATGCCAAGGCAGAATGATGATATTTGCCTGTGCAAAATGACGCATCCCCAGATTTTCAACAGCATGTGTATTGGCGGCAGCGCGCTTGCAGTGCAGATTTTTTGAGCCGGAAAATGATGGGTGCTGCATATGAGCTCGCAAGAACGAAACGCTTTTTTTCGCCAGCGCCGCGGCCTGCTTGGAGGCATTGCCGGTTCGCTATTGTTGCCGCGCCTCGCGAACGCCTTCGATGTTCCCGACGTCCCAAGGCTCGCCAAGCATGATTATGCCGGCGTTCGCCACCACTTCCGAACCAAGCTGCTGCAAAAGGGACCGGCCCCGGACAAATTCGAGCCGCTCGATCCTCCTGCAGATGCCGACAGGATCTTCTACCGCTCCGGCTACGGCGGCGAATTGGAACTGACCGCCTGGGTTTCGAAGTACAAGCGGGAACGAAAGCCTAAGCCCGCCATTCTCTTCCTCCATGGCGGCAATGCCATGGGCATGGGTCATTGGCAGCTCATGAAGCCCTATGTCGATGCCGGCTATGTCGTGATGATGCCGTCGGTGCGCGGCGAAAACGGCCAGATGGGCAATTTTTCCGGCTTCTATGACGAAGTGGACGACGTGCTTGCCGCAACCGAGCGCCTGCGCCACTTGCCGGGCATCGACCCCGAGCGGCTGTTCATCGCCGGTCACAGCATCGGCGGCACGCTGACCATGCTGACGGCCATGAGCGCGCGTCATTTCCGCGCCGCGGTGCCGATCTCAGGCAGTGCGGATGCCTTCCGTTTCTTCAACCGCTATCCGGAAGACATCCGCTTCGACGATTCGAACGCCCATGAGTTCGAAGTACGCACCGCACTTTGTTACGCCCACAGTTTTAAATGCCCGGTGCGCGTGCTGCACGGCACAGAGGAAGCGCATTTTAACGACCGGGCCGATTTGCTGGTTTCGCGCGCCCGTGCGGCCGGCACGCATATCGAAGCCGATACGGTTGACGGCAACCACACTTCAGCGCTGCCGGGCGAGATCGAACAGAGCATGCACTTCTTCCGGAGTATCGCAGCCTGACAGCTGCCGAATGCGGATCTTAGCAAGGGCCTGCATCCGCGCTATTGGGGTCATTTGACCTCCGTCACCAGCCTCGCGCCAGCCGCGTGTGTCATCCTGTGGACAGCTAATGCCGTTCGACGATCGCTGATGAGGGTGGTTTCATGAATTTTCTGCACCGGGCTTTGCCCTTTGCCGGGCTCGCGGCTGCTGCAATGACGCTCAGCAGCTGCAATATCCTCGTTCCGGATGTCGCAGCTGATTCTCCGGCGCGCTTCGTGCTGGAAACTTCGCCGGTCTTCTACGAGCCGCCGGGTGTCGACCCGCGTCGCGTCAAGCCGATCCCCGATCAGCCGGTGCCTCAGACGCGCGAACTCTACAAGACACAGTTCCACCAGACTTACGGTCTGCCGGTCAGCAATCCGCTGCGCCTCGATATGGACAGGTACGGCCAGGTCAAGGATGGCGACTTTACGCTGCCGGCGATCCCCGCCAGCCGGATCCAGCCGCAATATCTGCGTCAGGAGGTCGATTATCAGACCAATGAGCGTCCCGGCACTGTTGTCGTCGATACCAAGGACCGCTTCCTCTATTTCGTCGAAGGCAATGGCAGGGCGATGCGCTATGGCGTCGGCCTCGGCCGCGAAGGTTACGCCTGGAAGGGCCGTGGCGTCATTCAGTGGAAGCAGAAGTGGCCACGCTGGACGCCGCCCGCCGAAATGGTGTCGCGCCAGCCGGAAGTCCGGTCTTTTTCTGCGGAAAACGGCGGCATGAATCCCGGCCTCCAGAATCCGCTCGGTGCTCGCGCCATGTATATTTTCAAGAACGGTCAGGACACGCTCTATCGCATCCACGGTACGCCCGACTGGCAGTCCGTCGGCAAGCCTGTCTCTTCCGGCTGTGTCCGAATGCTCAATCAGGATGTGATCGATCTCTATGACCGCGTACCTGCCAAGTCCGAGATCGTTGTGATGTAGGGCTGCAACAGGACTGGCGAGATCGTCTTCCCTGAGCCGGACACGTCTGCGTGATGCTATGGTTTATTCAGCATAAGCCGATAGATTTTTCCTGCTGCATGATTCCTTAAACCGGAATCGCTTTGAGGATAAAATTATGCAGCAATTTAAAGTGCTATAGCGTCTTTTGCGCGTTTGAAGACGCGCGGCGCTGTTGTCGATATCGGCATTGGACGAATCGGGGGCAAGCTGCGTTTATGGCGAGCCCCGCATCACGAAGGAAATCAGTACCGCGTCATGAGCCTCGATACATCCCTCTCCCGTCGTCGCTTTCTTTCCTTTACCGCTCTGACAGCGGCTTCCGCGCTGGCAGGCTGTGCCTCTACTTCGAATACGGTCGAAAATGGCAGCATGTCGATCAGCTACCGTTCGCCTTTCCGCCCGTTCCAAACGACGAGCGTGCCCAGCGAAGCAGAACTTGCCGTCATGTACGGCCCGATTGAAGATGGCGGTTTCCTCATCCCCGCCGTTCCCTATCAGCAGATCGATCCGCGCTACTATCGCCAGCAGGTCGTAGACCCGACGGGCGAGCCGCCCGGCACCATCGTCGTCGATACGCCCTCGCGCTTCCTCTATCTCGTCGAGCCTGGTGGCATGGCGATGCGCTACGGCGTCGGCATTGGCCGCGAAGGTTTCGCATGGTCGGGCAGCGGCGTCATCCAGTGGAAGCAGAAATGGCCGCGCTGGAAGCCGCCGAACGAGATGGTCGCCCGTCAGCCGGAGCTCGCGAAATATTCGATCGATCGCGGCGGCATGGAGCCCGGCCTCTTGAACCCGCTCGGTGCGCGCGCGCTCTACATCTTCTCGAATGGCGAAGACACGCTCTATCGCCTGCACGGTAATCCTGAATGGCGCTCCATTGGCAAGGCAGTTTCGTCGGGCTGCGTGCGCCTGCTCAACCAGGACATCATCGACCTCTACGATCGCGTTCCGAACAAGACACCCATCGTTGTTTGGCAGTGAGGAACGGTCGGGCGAAGCCCGAGCAATCGATCCAGCGAATCGATTGCAGTGACGAACGCCCTGAGCCCAAGCGAAGGGCTGGAGAGGTGCCGCGTAGCGGCAACAATCGATCCAATGAATCGATTGTAACGACGAGCGCCCGAAGCGCAAGCGCAGGGCCGGAGTGATGCCTAACCCGAGAAACAAGCCGCCCGGAATGGGCGGTTTGTTTTTGTCGATCTACGCTCTGCATTCGACGTCATCCTCGGCCTCGTGCCGAGGATCTAACCAGGGCAGTGCTCGGGACAGGCCCGAGCATGACGAGAGTCTCTGGCCAGCATGGTCCACCCTCAACCACCGCCAACATACTGGCTCTCCTCAAGCCGCCTCGGCGCGAATCCCAGCCTTGCACCCGGAAGCAAGCAGCGCCGCGTCCGCCACTTCTATAAACAACCGCCGAAACCACGACGCCCGCTCGTCCGCCCTGTCCACCCGCCGATACAACATCGACACCGGATCGGCCGGCAGTTCGATCGGCGGCATCGAGACCTCAAGATTGTGGAGCTGCGCCATGCAGCGTCCTAGCGATTCCGGTACGATGGCAATCGACGGCATGGCTCTCAGCGCCGGCGGCACCGCCGAATAGCGGGGCACCGTTGCCACCACGTTACGGCTTAAGCCCACCTTGTCGAGCGCAGCATCGACCGCCGTCGTCGCACTACTGACAAAGGAGATGGCGATATGCGGTGCGGCGATAAAATCCTCGACGCTGATCGGCGGCTTCAGCTTCAATTGCTGCGGGTCATAAATGGCGATCGAGCACTGCTCGAACAGCGGCATGCGGATATGCCAGGAGGCCGGTTCGCCATGAACGGAGATGTTGAATTCGAAAGCACCGTCATCGAGCATCTGCGCCGCATCGCGCTTGTCGGCAGCAATGCCGACGAGCCGCGCGCCCGGCGCAAGCTGGCGCAGCCGTGCAATCAGAGGGCCGAAGAAGGCGGTTTCCAGGTTGTCGCACATGCCGACACGGAATTCGCCTTGCCAGGTCGAGGGATCGAAGCCTCTGGGCGGGCGGATCGCCCGTTCGATGCCTGATAGCGCATCCTCGATCGCCGGTGCGATGGCGAGCGCCCGCGCCGTTGGCTGCAGGCCGCGGCCGACGCGCACGAACAGCTCATCGTCGAGCGCCTCGCGCAGCCGCTTGAGCGCGGCTGAAAGGCCGGGCTGGCCGAGCAGCAGTCTTTCGGCCGCGCGGCTGACGTTACGCTCCTGCATCAGCACCGAAAAGGCGAGCAGGAGGTTCAGATCGATTTTGCGAAGGACGGCATCATTCATCATTATGAGTAATACCTGACATGGCTACTATCAATTTGCAATAGGGTTTGAAGCTGTACATTTTCTCGTTCCTGCCGTCAGCCAGCCTCCCGGCGAAGGCGGCAGCAAAGAAGGAACTGAGATCGATGACCAATTCCCCATCTCCACGCGGAGCCGGCCTGGCGTTGCTGCTGCTCTGCGCTGCGAACTTCCTTGACGCCATGGATGTTTCCACCATCGGGGTCGCGCTCCCTGCGATCCAGACCGAACTTGGTATGCCGGCAACCTCGCTTCAATGGGCCGTCAGCGCCTATGTGCTGGGCTATGGCGGCTTCCTGCTGCTCGGCGGCCGTGTCGCCGACCTCTTCGGCCACCGGCGCGTCTTCCTCTGGTCGCTCGGCATCTTTGCGGCCGCCAGCATTGCCGGCGGTTTCGTCGATAGCGGCCCGACGCTGATCGCCGCCCGTCTGGTGAAGGGTATTGCTGCCGCCTTCACCGCACCGGCCGCACTCGCCCTGCTGCTCTCCGTCTTCGGCGAGGGCGAGAAAAGGGCCAAGGCGCTCGGTGTCTTCGCCTCGACGGGTGCCACCGGCTTCGTGCTCGGCATGGTGCTCGGCGGTGCGGCCACTATCTTCAGCTGGCGGGCGACCCTCGTCATGGGCGCGCCGGTCGCAATCCTCACCCTCGCCATCGCTCCCTTCGTCCTGCCTGCGGACGAACGTCGCAGCGAGGGACGCAAGCACTTCGACTGGGCCGGCGCGCTCACAATCACGCCTGGCCTGTTGCTCTTCGTCTTCGGCATCACCAATGCCGCGGCGGCCGGCTGGCATGACTTTTTCACCTGGGGTTCGCTCGTCGCCTCCGTGGTGCTGATCGCACTCTTCCTGATCGTGGAATCCCGCCATGCCGATCCCATGGTGCCGCTGCATATCTTTCGCAGGGCAAAGCTCAGTCATGCCAATGCGATTGCCGCGCTGTTCCAGGGGGCCTATGTCGGCTTCCAGTTCATCGCGACGCTTTACTATCAGGACGTTATCGGCTGGTCGGCCTTCGCCACCGGCTTCTGCTTCGCCTTCGGCGGCGTCTGCGTCATGTTCCTTGCACCGCGTTTTGCCACTGTGGCGCAGAACCGCGGCACGACGGGCCTCATGGCGGTTGGTGTCGGGCTGCAGGCGACGAGCTATATCCTCTGGGTTGCTCTTGTCGGCCATATCGATCCGATCGTCCTGGTTGCTCTCAACCAGATTCCGCTTGGCGTCGGCTATGCCATGACCTATCCGGCAATCCAGGTTGCCGCGCTCTCCGATGTCGAAGAAGACAAGTCTGGCCTTGCCTCCGGCCTGCTCTTCGCCTCCTTCCAGATCGGTGGCGGCATCGTGCTTGCGGCCGCTTCCGCGATCTTCGCTGCAGCCCCGCAGTTCGGCTGGGATCCCTATGTCGGCGGTATCGTCTTCGTGGCGCTTCTGGCGATCCTGATCACCTTGCTTGCCGCTGTCGGCCCGAAGAGCGTAACGCTTCGCCCGCAGGCCTATCAGGCGGCGGAATAATGCAAATTGCCCGCGCCGGGTGGCGCGGGCCTCCTCTTTGAATCACTGCTCAGTCTCGGCCTATATGCTTGCGTTCAGATTTCCCCTGAGCCGGGTCAGCATGTCGCGCATCGCGGCCATTTCTTCCAGCGTACAGCCGATTGCCTCTCCGATCGAAGACATGATCGTATTGACCTCGCCTTTCATCGCCTGACCTTTCGGCGTCAATGACACGATGACTTGCCGCTCGTCGCGGGAATCGCGGGTGCGCTTGATGAGGCCGCTCTGCTCCAGCCGCTTGAGGAGAGGCGAAAGAGTGCCGGAATCGAGATCGAGCTGCTCGCCGATCGTCTTGACCGGCAGTTCGGCTTTTTCCCAAAGCACCAGCATGACGATATACTGCGGATAAGTGAGGCCCACCTTGTCGAGTATGGGCTTATAGGCGCGGGTAAAGGCATGCGCCGTCGCGTAAACCGCGAAGCAGAGCTGCTTCTCCAGCCGCTTTTCCTCTTCCGGTATCTCCATCACTTTCGCCGTTCTCGCTTTCATCGCTGCCATCCCTAGAGCTCTTCATTGTCCTCTTTTCAAATTCCGAATGCAATTTGCAAAATTCACTTGCGTACAATTTAATTTGGCACTATTAAAAATGCAACCCGAGCGAACGGGGCCAACCAAAGGAGATTGTCATGCCTATTCTCTATACGACCAAAGCTTCCGCTACCGGCGGCCGCGCAGGCCGCGCCGTTTCTGAAAATGGTGTCCTCGACGTCACGCTGACCGTGCCGAAGGAACTCGGCGGCGACGGCGCAACCGGCACCAATCCCGAACAGCTCTTTGCGGCCGGTTATTCGGCCTGCTTCCTCGGTGCTCTGAAATTTGTGGCCGGCAAGGAAAAGGTCAAGATTCCTGAGGAAACCACGGTTTCTGCAACCGTCGGCATCGGCCCGCGTGAAGATGGCGGTGGCTTCGGTATCGAAGTCGCGCTGACCGTCAATATTCCGGGCGTCGACCGTGAAACCGCCGAAAAGCTTGCAGCGGCAGCCCACATCGTTTGCCCCTACAGCCACGCTATGCGCACCTCGACCGAAGTTCCGGTCACGGTTGCCTGATCGATTTTTGCAGTATTGCTGAAGTAGGGCTGGGGCATCGCTCCGGCCCTTTTAATGCGCTGCCTCCTGCGTCGGACGCGGCAGTTGGTCCGCATCTGTCAACGTGCCGAGGAACGCAACGATGTCGTCGATTTCCGATTCCGTCAGCGCCGGCGGGTCGCCGGGCTTGCGGCCGAATGGAGGATCCTGGTTGAGATTGCCCCAATAGGCTTGCGGAACATCGTCATATTTCCGGATCGTGCCGTCCGCGTTCTTCGGATACCAGCGGCCCGGATCGCTGTCGCGTGTCGCGTAGAAGGAAACGACGTCGCGCAGCGAATGGAAGTAGCCGTTGTGGAAGAAGCTCTTCTTCAGCGCCACATTGCGCAGCGTCGGCGTGCGAAACAGGCCGCAATAGTCCGATCGGTCCTTGAAATCCGTCCGTTGCGGACCACAAAGACCGAGATCATGATAATCAGGATCGCTATTGGCCGGGATTGCCATATTGCGCGGCGCCGCGAGCCCCAGGAAGCCGAAGTCGGAAAATTGCGGCGGCTCGCCGTCATTGGCGGGCTCGCTCAGATGACAGCTCGAACAGTTCCCTTTGGTGGGATCTTCGAAAAGTTCGCGCCCATGCAGTTCCTGCGCCGTCAGAGTGCCCTTGCCGGCAAGGAAGGCATCGTAACGGCTGGAATAGGGATAGAAGTCCGCGCCGCTCTGTTCGAACGTGCTAAGCGCCTCAACCGCACCCTGGAAGGCGTCCTTGGTGTTGCCGAAGATATCCTGGCCGAAAATCTCCCTGAAATCACCGGCATAGGCGCTCTTGCTGAGCGAGGCGACGACCTGCGCCTCGTCCTTGTTGCCCATTTCGAAAGGCGATAGCAGCGGAATCTTCGCCTGGTCGTAGCCGTGGTCCACGCGCCCGTCCCAGGTCAGGCCGCCGGTTGGCCCGTTATCGACGCTCTCGTCGCCTTCATCCTCGGAATCGTAGAAATGCTCGGTGAAGGAGGGTATGGCCTGCAGATAGCGCAGCGTCGGCACGGCACGCAGTCCCGGCTGATCCATATGCGGCCCGCCCATTTCGACCGGCTTTGCGGAAGCTGGCGCAAACCCATGATTCGGATCGTGGCAAGAGGCGCAGGCCTGCACGCCGGAGGCGGACAGCGAGGCATCCAAGAACATCTTGCGGCCGAGCTCCGTCAGGGCCTCGGCGCGAGCATAGGCTTCCGTGCGCGACATCGGACCGGGATGTACGCCACCGCTGACGGCCGCGCTGCTTTGCCGCAGGGACAGAAGGCTATAACCGAGCACAGCCGCCGCCAAACCGAGCGCCAGACCGGATCGCAGGAGCCAGAAGTTCTTTATAGTCATACCAAGGATTCCAATGGGTTAACATTGCCCGATCCCATGATCGAACCTGAGTGCAACAGATTGATGACGCGCACTCACCAACTATTGCGGCAATCCGTCAGATGTCACAAAGTTGATAGACGCCGGGAATAGCGTCGCGCTTGCGCTTGGCTCTTTGTTCCCGCCGAGAGCTCCTCTAGCCACGCCCCCTTAGCCATGAGGTTTCCCGCGATGACCAGACTGAATCTCCTCCGCAATCTCTCGCTGGCCGGCTCGGCCCTGCTGCCGCTGATGTCAGCCGCGGCCGCCCCTGCCGCACCCGCCGGCATGGACAAGATCCAGAATATCGTCGTTATCTACGCCGAAAACCGCAGTTTCGATAACCTCTATGGCAGCTTCCCGGGCGCCAACGGTCTTTCCAATGTCAGCGAAAGCCAGGCTCGCCAGCTCGATCGTGACGGCGCGCCGCTCGCCGAACTGCCGCCGGCCTGGGGCGGCCTGACGGGCAAGGGCGTTACGCCTGCCATCACAGAGGCGCAGTCCGCTCATCTGCCCAACGCCGTCTTCTCCATCGATGATCCCAAAGGTTTTGCGCAGGCCGCGAATGTTATCACCCGCGACCTTTGGCACCGCTTCTACCAGGAGCAGATGCAGATCGATGGCGGCAAGAACGACAAATTCGTCGCCTGGGCCGATTCCGGCAGCCTGGTCATGGGCCATTATGACGGCTCTATCCTGCCCATGTGGCAGGTCGCCAAGAAGTACGTGCTTGCCGACAATTTCTTCCAGGGCGGCTTCGGCGGCTCCTTCTTCAACCATTTCCAGCTGATCTGCGCCTGTGCGCCCTACTATGCGGACGCGGACAAGAGCCCTGCCAAGCCTACCATCGCCAAAGTCGATGCTGACGGCATCTCGCTGACGCCTGCCGACAACAACCCGAAATCGGCTCTCGAAGGCGCGCCGAAATTCGTATCCGACGGTAACCTCACGCCTGATTTCTACGCCGTCAATACGATGCAGCCGCCCTACCAGCCGAGCGCCAACGCCCCGGCCAAGGACGGCGATGCCGCCTATGCCGACCCCTCGCAACCGAACACCCTGCCGCCGCAGCACGAGATCACAATCGGCGATCTCCTGTCGCTGAAGGGGGTCACCTGGGCATGGTATAGTGGTGCGTGGCAGGCTGCCCTTAATGGCAAGAATGCCACGCCGGTGCCGAACTTCCAGTTCCACCACCAGCCTTTCAACTACTTTGCCAATTTCGCGCCGGGCACGCCCGCCCGCGCCGAGCATCTGAAGGATGGCGGCCTTGGTGGCGAAGTGTTCATCAAGGATATCGATGACGGCAAGCTGCCGGCCGTTGCCTTCTATAAGCCGCAGGGCAACCTCAACGAACATGGCGGCTACGCCGATATTTCGAGCGGTGACCAGCATCTTGCCGATGTGATCTCGCACCTCGAAAAAAGCCCGCAATGGGGCCACATGCTCGTGGTCGTCACCTATGACGAAAACGGTGGCTTCTGGGATCACGTCGCGCCGCCGAAGGCCGACCGCTGGGGTCCGGGCAACCGCGTTCCCGCTTTCATCATCTCGCCCTACGCCAGGGGCGGCATGGTCGATCATACGCAGTACGACACAACTTCGATCCTGCGCCTGATCACCGCCCGCTACGATCTGCCGGTTCTGCCCGGCCTGCTCGCCCGCGACAAGGCGCTCATGCTCAACAACGAGCCGCCGATGGGCAATCTGACGACCGCCCTCGACCTGACGCGCTGATCGTCAGGACATGCAAGTCTTCTCCCCAGGCAATGGGGAGAAGACTTGCTGCTTGTTGAACTTTATCCGTTCAGCCCGCACATCATCGCCTCTCTGTAGCGATCTCCGACCGCAGAAGCGACGGCTTCGAGCACACGCTAAGTCAATAGGGTTTTTCGCTATTTTATCGAGTGTACAAACCGGCTTCTTATGATCATGCCAGGTATTTCAGGTCGCCCCTCAGGCGATCCCCATTGCCCTCTGGCAATTTCGCCTCCAGAGCGGCATGCGTGCTTTCCCATATCGGCAGCGCCTTTTGCAGCACTGCTCGCCCGTCATCCGTCAGGCGGAGCAGCCGGCCGCGCCGGTCCTTAGGGTTTGGAACCACATCGACATATCGTTTTCGCTGCAACGGCTTGAGTGCCGCCGTCAGCGTCGTCTGGTCCATAGCAAGAAGGTTTGCGACCGGTCCCATCGGTGGCGGCTCCGGCCGGTTCAAGGACATCAGCAGGGAGAATTGGCCGTTGGTAAGACCGACGGGCCGTAGCGCATCGTCGAACAGCCTTGCGAGTGCACGGGCGGCCCGCTGCACGTGCAGGCACAGGCAGGTATCCCGCACCAGAAGCGTCGTAGAAAAAGGAATCGTGATCACGTTTGACATGGTCTATTTCTATTGATATCAATGTATTTAGTCAAGAAGAGGAGACTGCCCGCCGGAAAAAACCGGCCGCGCTGGAGGAGGGCGCAGACCATGTTGAACAAGGTGATTCAAAATCCCGTCGTTTCCCGCGAAGAATGGCTTGAGGCCCGCCGAGCTTTGCTCTTGAGAGAGAAAGAGGCGACCCATCTCAGAGACAAGGTAAATGCCGAGCGCATGGCTTTGCCATGGGTGAAAGTGGACAAGGACTACACCTTCGATACGCCGCAGGGGCCGAAATCGCTCGCCGACCTTTTCGATGGCCGCAGCCAGCTCATGGTTTATCACTTCATGTTCGGCCCTGAATGGGAAGCCGGCTGCCCGGGCTGCTCGTTCCTCGCCGATCATCTGGACGGCACGCTGCCTCACCTCAATCACCACGACGTTACCCTTGTTGCCGTCGCCCGCGCGCCGCTCGCCAAGATCGAGGCTTACAAGAAGCGCATGGGTTGGAAATTCCCCTGGGT
Source organism: Rhizobium sp. BK650 (assembly GCF_014195325.1). Classification (GTDB taxonomy): domain Bacteria; phylum Pseudomonadota; class Alphaproteobacteria; order Rhizobiales; family Rhizobiaceae; genus Rhizobium. Next base: position 159,742 of record NZ_JACIBK010000011.1, read on the forward strand.
TTCGTCCTTCGGCAGTGATTTCAACTTCGATTATCACGTATCTTTCACGCCTGAGGACCTTGCCAAAGATAAGGTCTTCTACAATTTCTCTCCGATAGCGCCCTCTGACGCCAACGACGAACTGCCGGGACTTTCCGCCTTTTATAAAAATGACAAGGGCGAAGTATTTCATACCTATTCGAGCTATGCCCGAGGCGCGGAAGAAATCCTCGGTACGCTGATGATCCTGGATCATGCCCCCAAAGGTCGCAATGAAGACACGACCATGGATTTCGTCAAGCGCCACGATGAATATGAGGAAGCGCCCCAGGCCTCGTCCTGCTGCCACTGACATCGCCCTGAGGAGAGGAAGATGAAGACCGCAGAGGTGCTGAAGGAGCATGCCTTCCTGGAGAGAATGGTCGGCCACTGGACCGTCGCCGCTTCAGACATGACCGGCGACAAGCCTTGGCAGGAGACCGTGCGCTCCCTGCAAGGAATCTGGTTCGTTGCCGAAGGCAGTGGTGAGATGACGGATGGTAAGCACGCCACCACAATGCTCACCCTCGGCTATGATTCGAGCAAGGGCAAGTATGTCGGCAGCTGGATCGGCTCGATGATGGACTACATGTGGACCTACGAGGGCGAGGTCGAGCCCTCGGGCAACGTCCTTTCGCTCTACACCCGGGGACCGGCCTTCGAAGGCGACGGCCTTGCCGACTATCGCGAGCAGATCACCTTCCTCGGCGACAACGCCAGAACCTTCACATCGAGCGTCAAGGAAGCTGACGGCGCCTGGAAGCAGTTCATGGAAATCAAATATACCCGCCACGGCTGAAATCGCCGGGGCATATCAAAGGAATTCCGGCAAAAGCGCGAGAGCGATTTTGCGTCCGGAATTGCGTAATAGCAGAGAGACAGAACTCAAGCGTGGACCGAGGAGGACACGATGTCCAATACGCATGGCAAGTTCATATGGTGCGAACTGATGACGCCGGATCCGGATGCGGCGGCGAAATTTTATGGCTCCGTCGTCGGCTGGACGTCGAGCAAGATGCCCGCGGCAGACCAGCCGGAATACACCATTTTTGAGGCAAACGGCGTTAGGGTCGCCGGTATGATGCCCTTCCCGGCAGAGCTGGAAGGTCAGGGGATTCCGCCGAACTGGACCGGTTATGTCGCAGTCGACGACGTCGATCAGTCAGCGCGCGACTTCGCCGCAAATGGCGGCACCGTCCGCCGCCAGCCGGCAGATATTCCGGGCATCGGCCGCTTTGCGGTCGTGGCCGATCCTGACGGAGCTGTACTTTGCATCATGACGACGGTGCCGATGGAAAATCCGCCGCCGGACTTGCCTTCCGACACGCCCGGCCATGTCGCCTGGCGCGAGCTCTATGCCAATGATGGCGCCAAAGCCTTCGATTTCTATTCCAGGCTCTTCGGCTGGACGAAGGATCACGACTTCGACATGGGGCCGATGGGTGTCTACCATATCTTCGCCGAACACGGAAAGCAGACCGGCGGCATGATGACCCGCCCGCCCGAAGTCGGCATGGCCTTCTGGTCCTACTATTTCACCGTGCCGGCGCTCGATGCCGCCATCGAACGGGTCAATGCCGGCGGCGGCAAGGTCGTCAACGGTCCCATGGAAGTCCCCGGCGGCTGGGTCTGTCAGGCGGTGGATCCGCAAGGCGCCTATTTCTGCCTCTCGGCGGGCAAGCGGTAGGCCGCAGAATAGGGTGCGCATGCATGTCGCGCTTCTGCGTTCCTGAAAGGGCAGGAACGAAGATTTTGATTGTGTGCCGCGTGGCCCCTCATCTGCCTGCCGGCATCTGACCGGGGGTCGAGCCACGGGTCTCGACCCGTCCTTCGGACCCCCGCTGGGGAGAAGGGACTCTGCTGAGCCCTCGCATTCTTGCCTTCTCCCCAGCGGGGAGAAGGTGGCCCGAAGGGTCGGAAGAAGGGGCTACATGGCACGCCGGAAGACGAACTCTAGTCCGCAAGCTCCCATTACCCAGCCCCTACACTTGCAAAGAACCCTTCCGGGCTCTCAACCTCCACCAGCTTCTTCCGCTCGATCAGCCAGAAGCGGTTGCCGACGGCGCGCACGAAGCTGCGATCGTGGGAGACGAGCAGGCAGCTCGCCTCATGCGCCATCAGCTCGCTTTCCAGCGCCTCCTGCCCCTCGATGTCGAGATGGTTGGTAGGCTCGTCGAGTAGGTAGAAATTCGGCTGCGTCAGCCTGAGCACCAGCATGCCGAGCCGCGCTTTTTGCCCGCCGGAGAGCAGCTTCACCGGCTTGCCCTGCATCTCGATCGTCATGCCGGCGCCGGCGAGCAGCGAGCGCGCCCGCTGGTCGCCGACATCGAAGCGACGGATGATCGTCTGCAACGGCGTGTCGGCATCACTGAGATCGGCAAGCAATTGGTCGCCATAGCCGAGCACCAGTGATGGCGTGGCCTTGATGCCAGCCTTTGCCGTTTCGGGCTCGGCGATTGCTGTTCTCAGCATGGAGACGAGCCGCGACTTGCCGGCGCCGTTGAGGCCGAGCAGCACGATGCGGTCGCCCTGACAAATGAACTGCTTTCCCGTGCGAAAAAGCAGGGTGCCGTCAGGTGTTACGACCTCCGCATCCTCGAGCGTCACCAGAACCTTGGCATGCGTGCCGCGATTGGCAAGGCGGATTGCGCCCGCTGACCGCTCCAGATGCGCGGGCTTGGCAGCCTCTTCCAGCTTCTCCGCGCGCTGCTTCAGCTGCTTCGTTTTGACCACCAACAGGTCGCTGCCCGAATTGATGCCGATATTGTTGAGCTTTGCCGCCTGCTTGCGAAGCTGCTCGACCGTCTTCATGTCCTTCTCATAGCGCCGCGCGTCTGACGCGTCCGCCTCGTCGAGGGCGGCGCGCGCTCGGCTGTAGGGCAGAGAAAAGACCAGCGATTGCTGCGGACGCAGGAAGAGCGTCCGGTTGGTTGTCGCATCGAGAAAGGCGCGGTCGTGGCTGGAGATGATGACGGGCGTATCGCGCGGCAGCATGTTCAGCCAGTTTTCGAGCTGCGCGATCTTTTCAAGATCGAGATGGTTGGTCGGCTCGTCGAGCAGCAGCACATCGGGTTCGTTCACCCATGTGCGGGCAATCAACGCCAGCCGTTGCCAGCCGCCGCTAAGCTGCTGAAGCGGCCGCTCGCGCAGCGCCTCGGGCACTTCGAGCGATTCCAGTACCACATCCGCACGCCAGCTTTCGCTGTCGGCCTGGTCGGGAGGAAGTGCGTGCAGGATGGCGTCCCGGAATGTGGCGTCGAGGAGCGCTGACGGCACGTTCTGCTCCACATGGCCGATAGTGAGCCCGCGCGCCCTGGTGATCTCGCCTTCGGTCGGCGCCAGCGCCCCTGTCATGAGCCTGAGCAGGGTGGATTTGCCACGCCCGTTTGCCGCTACGAGGCCGATACGGTCACCGGCATTGACGACGAGGTTGAGCTTCGAAAACAGCGGCGCGGACAGAACGATGCCGAGATTGCGGATATTGATGAGGGTCATGATCTGATCCTGGTCTTGCCAGGCGAACGCACTTGTCCGGGGCTCCAGCCATCGACGGAAAAGTGCGCTATGCCTTGCGGATTGGAAAATGCATACAGCTTGGACGCTGAACGTTCAGGCGCAGCAATGCCACAAGGGGCAGACCAGGAAGAGATTTTGAGAAACGGCCTCTGGTCAGCCCTGCAAACGCATCTGCAGGGCGTTGACTGGGCCACGCTGGCGATGATGCCGGAAATAGATATTCACGCGCAGCCCTCCTTTCTTTCTCAAGTGTAGGATTGAAATACCATTGCTTGCCGCCGCAGACAAGGGATTGCGGACAGGGATCGCGGTGGCGCCGGACGCAGGCAAATGCTATGAACAACCATCATCATCCGGATCGGGGGCGAGGGATGATTTCTCTTTCCAGGGCAGCTAGCACAGAGGATTTCATCATCATCGCCGGTTTCTGCGAGGCGCTCGGCGCGCTGGACGTGGAACTCGGACGCGACCATGGCATCCCTGCAGAGACTGTCATGGCGCTTTTCCATGGCGAAACGCACGAAAGCCTCGCTCGGAAATACGACTCCGACGACGCGATGATGTTTCTCGCCAGATGGGAAGGCGCGCCGGCCGGCTGCATCGCGCTTGCGCCGTTCGAGGGGGATGCGATGGAGATCCACAAGTTCTACGTGGACCCCACCTTTCGCGGCCGGGGCATCGGTAATCTGCTGATGCAAAGGGTGTTCGATGAGGCGAAAAGAAGCAGACGGTCCACTATGCTCGTCAATACCGCCGCCTATCTGAAAAGCGCAGTCTCCCTTTACGAAGCCTTCGGCTTCGTCCATTGCCCGCCTTTTCATGAGGTTCCAGCCGAAATCAGTCACACCGAAGTCTTCATGTCGCGGCCTCTTTGATCTCACCTGGATTCCTGACGTGTTACGCCCGCCAGTTGCCGCTCGGTTGCGCAGCACGGTGTGATCTTATAAGCGGCTGTCGACAGACTGAGACAATTCCTGATCGAGGGCGAGTACAATGGCGGGTGGTGACGACGAATATGTTTATGACGAGGTGACAGGCGAATGGCGCCCGGCCTCCGAAATGGCGGCAGCCGCACAGGCCGCGTCCGAGGTTCGCGATGCCTCGGGAAATGTGTTGAAGGACGGTGATTCTGTTACGCTCGTCAAGGACCTGAAGGTCAAGGGCGCCAACCAGACCCTGAAGCAGGGTACGGTCATCCGCTCGATCCGCCTGACGGACAATCCGGAAGAGATCGACTGCCGCCACGATACGATCAAGGGCCTCGTCCTGCGCACGGAATTTGTTCGCAAGCGCTAAGGCGGCTTACCGCTTCAGGCTTCCTAAGATGCCCCGCACCAGCGCTCGGCCGACCTGGGTCGCCACCGTGCGCGCGACACTCTTCATCGCCGCTTCCATGACCGTTTCACGCTGATATCCGGAACGGCCGCGCGGCTGGGCCTTGTCGTCATCGTTGCCGCCAAAGCCGGGCAGGGTCCAGCCTGACGTGGTGTTGCCCTCCTGCGGTGCTTGTTCCTGCGCCCGCTTGGCGGCGTCGGAATCGGCGGCCTTCTGGGCGCGGGCCGCCAGCATCTCGAAGGCGGATTCACGGTCGACATCATCGTCATAAACGCCGAGGACAGGGCTGCGGGCCATGATCTGCTGGCGCTCAGCATCCGTGACCGGCCCGACACGGGCGGACGGGGGACGGATCAGCGTGCGCTCGACGATCGATGGCGCGCCCTTGGCTTCCAGCGTCGAGACTAGCGCCTCGCCGGTGCCGAGAGTGGTGATGACGGTGGCGCAATCGAAGGCAGGGTTGGGGCGGAACGTATCGGCGGCCGTCTTCACCGCCTTCTGCTCGCGCGGCGAATAGGCGCGCAGCGCATGCTGCAGGCGGTTGCCGAGCTGGGCGAGCACCGTTTCCGGCACGTCGAGCGGGTTTTGCGTGACGAAATAGACGCCCACACCCTTGGAACGGATAAGGCGAACGACCTGTTCAACGCGTTCGATCAGCACCTTCGGCGCATCGTTGAAGAGCAGATGCGCCTCGTCGAAGAAGAAGACGAGCTTCGGCTTGTCAGGATCGCCGACCTCAGGCAGTTCCTCGAAGAGCTCGGAAAGCAGCCATAGCAGGAAGGTGGCGTAAAGGCGCGGATTCATCATCAGCTTATCGGCGGCAAGCACGGAGATCTGCCCGTAGCCATTGTTCGACGTGCGCATGATGTCTGAAATTTTGAGCGCCGGTTCGCCGAAGAAATGTTCCGCGCCCTGCTGTTCGAGCACCAGCAGCGCCCGCTGGATTGAGCCGACGGAAGCCCTGGAAATCAGGCCGAACTGGCTGGAAAGCTCAGATGCGTTCTCGCCCATATAGTTCAGCAGTGCGGTGAAATCCTTGAGGTCGAGCAGCGGCAGGCCCGCCTTGTCGGCGATCTTGAAGGCGATGTTGATAACGCCTTCCTGCGGCTCGGAGGCATCCATCAGGCGGGCGAGCAACAGCGGTCCCATCTCGGCGACGGTCGTGCGCACCCGGTGACCTTTCTCACCGAAGAGGTCCCAGAAGATGACCGGGAACTGCTCGAATTCGTAATCGTCAAAGCCGATCTGCTCGGCGCGCTTGGTCAGAAAATCCTTCGGCTCGCCCTTGGCGGCGATGCCGGAGAGATCGCCCTTGATGTCGGCGGCGAAAACCGGCACGCCGGCTCTCGCAAATCCCTCTGCCAGCACCTGCAGCGTCACCGTCTTGCCGGTACCGGTGGCGCCGGTCACGAGCCCGTGGCGGTTGCCGAATTTGAGGTCGAGATATTCGCCCTTGTTGATGCTGTCGTCGGGATTGCGGCTTGCGCCGATGAAAATCTTGCCGTCCTCGAGCATGTAGAATGTCTCCCTCGGTCGATGCTGCCGCCCAATTACAGGTTTGCGGTCCATATATGCGGGATGCTCTTTCCGCACAGTCATGCAAATATCGTTTCTCTGTTATAAGCAGGCGACGGAAGACGGACAACTGTCTGCGTTAAAAGGGAAAGCAGGAGCGGAGACCTTGGAGAGAGCCGCTTGAGTTGCCGCTTCGATTCCATTACGTTGACGTTAACGTCAAAATAGGAGGCAGACGATGAATGAGATTGTGACTGAAATCGCCAATCGCGTGGGCATTGCGCCCGAACTGGCCGAAAAGGCGCTCGGCATGATGCTCGGCTTCCTGCAGCGGGAAGCGGCCGATGGCCCGGTCGCCGAAATGATCGAGAAGATCCCCGGCGCCACCGAACTCGTCGCCCAGTTCAATGGCGAAGGTTCTGGCGGTAGCGGCGGATTGCTCGGCGGCCTCATGAGTGCACTTGGTGGCGGCGGCATCATGGGCCTCGGCCAGCAGCTGATGAGCGAAGGCCTCGGCATGGGCGAGATCACCTCGCTTGCCAAGGAAACCATCGCGATTGCCAAGGAATATGCGGGCGAGGAAGTGGTGGATCAGGTCGTCGCTTCCGTTCCCGGCCTCAGCCAGTTCGTCTGACGCGATCCATCGCTTCAATAAGCCCCGGGCATCGTTGAACGACCCCCGAAAGTTTGCCGTGAACTTTCGGGGTTTTTGTTTTTTGAACATTTCCTCGTTCTTTTCCGGGTGTTTCATGACCGACACATCTCCGATCAAGGCGCTGCTGCCGAAGTCTGGCGGCCATCAATTCGTGCTCTACGGCGACTCCTGCTCGGGTGTTGCCGGCGCCCTGCACGAGCGAACCTTCGCGTCCGTCAACGCCGTCCTGCGCAGGCTCGAGCCGCAACCGCAGTTCATCCTCTTTCCCGGCGACGAGATCGTCGGTCTGATGGCGGATGAAGCCTCGCTGCGCGCCCAGTGGCGGCACTGGCTCGATGTGGAGATGGCCTGGCTCGACCGGGCCAACATTCCGATGTGGCACACGACCGGCAACCACACGACCTATGACGAGATGAGCGAGGCCGTGTTCCGTGACGTGCTTGCCCTTCCGGCAAACGGACCGGCGGGGCAAGAGGGTCTGACCTATTGGGTACGCCGCGGCGATCTGCTTATCGTTTTCGTCCATACGCTCTGGAGCGGTCTCGGCGGGGAAGGCCATGTCGAGACGGAGTGGCTGGAAGCGACGCTGAAGGCGCACGCCGATGCCCGCTATAAGCTGGTGCTCGGCCATCACCCGGTCTTTCCGGTAAATGGCTACGCCGGCACCTATCAGCGCGAGATCGGCCATGAATATGCTGAGCGTTTCTGGGATATTCTCGCAGGGGCCGGCGTCTTTGCGTATTGTTGTAGCCATATCCTGGCTTTCGATGTGCAGGTTCATCGCGGCCTGCTGCAAATCTGCACCGCAGGGGCGGGAACCGCGCACAGAATGCCCGAGGGCGTCGAATATCTCCATTGCATCCAGGCCGCTCTCGATGAGGAGGGCCTGCGCTATCAGGTTCTTGATATGGAAGGCGTTGCGCGCGAACGCCTGCAATGGCCTCCTGCTCTTGCGAGCGAGCATAAATGGCACAGCCTTGCCCATGGCGTGAGCGACGCTTTCTGGTTGGGTCCGATGAGCCCGGACCGGATCATCGAACTCCGCCTGAGCGGCCGGATGGCACCGGATGCCTGTGCCGCGTCGCAGACGATCTTCTCGGCTTTCGCCGATGAAGGACTGGCACCCTTATGGCTCGGCCTGCGCGGCAAAGAGCAGCGACTGACGCTCGTCCTCGGCCGCGATCCCGGTCGCAGTCCTTACTATTTCTTCGGTCCCGATCTGCCGCCGGGCGAGGATTTCGATCTTCACATCCTTCTGCATGGCGGTATGGGCCCTGGCGGCGTGCTCTGGCGGCGGACAGGCACCGAGGCCTGGTCATCCTTCGAGGCAATCGCCTCGACGGGGCTTGATCGCCTTGTCTGGCCGTTTCGTTGGAGCGTCGGCCATGGTCAGAAAGGTGAAGGCGATCGGCCGTTTGCGGGCGAGAGCCTGAGGCTAAGTATTGCAGGCTGAAAACTGGGCAGTTCCGAGAGCATTTTCGCCCGCTCGGGTCGATAATGATGGTGGTCCTGGGCCTCGATCGCTTTCTGAGCGCTGATCAATCCATCCGGTTGCACCCGTCGCCGGATGGAAATCCGTACCGACCTTCCCTAGATTAGATGGTGCCGGATTTTTTCACCGACGGCCGGATCGGCTGGAACTATGCGCTCCGAAATCTCGTTTCATATCGGCCAGATAAGAAGGAATATGGTCATGCCCAGGGTCGTTGCAGCAGCCTCGATCATTCTCCTCGGTTTCGCCGCTCCGGTCTTTGCCCAGACCCTCGGTGATATGGATTATACCGGCCGTTTCGGCGGCATGCCGCCCGGCACGGTGCCCGACGCCAACGCAAGCGGCGGCGGTATCTCCATTCCGCTCGACACGGGCGAAACCGAAAATGTCACCGTCGTCGTTCCACCCGAACGGACTCCCTGCCCAAAGCATGGCACACGCGCATATCGCACGGCCGTGCGTGACCACACGCTGCCAGCCGCCTGCCGCTGACTATCTGATTAGTAAACAGGAACGGCTATTTGCCGCTCCTGCGTAGAAGCACGCCCAGTTCGTGCCATTGGCGGCCGTCGCGCTGGATCAGCTCGTCGGCGCAGGCCGGTCCCATTGTGCCTGGAGCATAAGGATCCGGTATCCGGTCATCCTTTGCCCATTCGTCCAGGAAAGGCTGCACCGCTTCCCAGCCAGCCTCGATGCCGTCGGCGCGCTGGAAGAGCGTCTGGTCGCCGATGAAGAGATCATAGAGCAGCGATTCGTAACCGGTCGTCTTGCTGATATCGAACTTGTCGGCATAGCGGAAATCCAGCGCGACCGGCACGGTATCGACGGATTGTCCCGGCGACTTGATGGAAATCTCCATGCTCATGCCCTCATCGGGCTGCACCTGGATGACCAGCTTGTTCGGTGGCAAGCGGCGGTTGGCTCCAGTTTCGCGGAACTGCGCAAAGGGCACCGGCTGGAAGGTGATGACGATTTCCGTATCGCGCGCCGTCATCGCCTTCCCGGTGCGCAGATAGAAGGGAACGCCCGCCCACCGCCAGGTATCGGCATAGAGCTTCAGCGCCACAAAGGTCTCTGTTTTGCTGGTGGGGGAAACATCCTTCGTATCGCGATAGGCAGGCAGGTCGGTGCCATTGAGCGTACCGGCGCTATAGGCGCCGCGCACGCCATTCGCTTTGGCTTCCTCCGCCGTATAGATACGCAGCGCCTTCAGCACCTTGCTCTTCTCGTTGCGGATCGCCTCCGCGTCGAAGCTGTTCGGCGGCTCCATGGCGATCATCGCCAGAAGCTGGAAGAGATGGTTGGGGATCATGTCGCGCAGCGCACCCGTCGCATCGTAGAACTTGCCGCGCGTGCCGACATCGACGGTCTCGGAGGCCGTGATCTGCACATGATCGATATAGCGGCTGTTCCACAGCGACTCGATCATCATATTGGCAAAACGCGCCGTCATCAGGTTCTGCACCGTTTCCTTGCCGAGGAAGTGGTCCAGCCGGTAGACTTGGCTCTCCTTCACGCGGGCAAGGATGCGCGCATTGAGAGCCTTCGCAGACTCGAGATCGGTGCCGAAGGGCTTTTCGATTGCCACGCGGCGGAAACAGCCACCGCTTTCATCCATCAGCCCGAGATCGGCAAGCTTCTCGACGATCGGGCCGAAGAAGCTCGGCGGCACGGCGAGATAGAAGGCTGCATTGCAGGTCGTGCCGAGGCGCTGGCCGATTTCGAGGAAGATATCGTCCTTGGTAAAGTCGCCCTGCAGGTAGGAGATGCGCGAGCGCAGGTTCTCCCAGGCGCCGTCCTTCATCGTTTCTTCCTTGCCGCTGATGTGGCTGAGGAAATCATCCAGCCGTTCACGCAGGAATTCGTCGTCGCCGGGCTCGATGCCGACGCCAAGAATATGCAGGTCCCCTCCGACGAGGCCGCTGCGCGTAAGATTGATAATGGCGGGAACCAGCAATCGCCGTGTCAGGTCGCCGGTGGCGCCGAAGATGACGAGAGTGACGGGCGGGGTGGGGTGGGCGTCCATGCGTGTCATCTCCAGCTTAAATCTTCCGGCCGAATATAAAGCGCTCCGGTTTCGCCGCAAGCACCTTGCAGCTCAAGGATAACAAGCGTTTGACATCGCGTTAAAATAATATAAAGACATAAAGATATCGTTATGTCATCGGGTGACGCATGATCGATCTTGTCAGCGCTGGCTTCTTCCTCGTGGCCTCTCTCGCCCTTCTCGGCTCGCCCGGTCCCGCCATCGCTGCTCTCTTGGCAATTGGCCGCTTGCACGGTATGGCGACGGGCCTGCGTTTTTATGTCGGCCTGCAGATCGGCTTGGCAATTGCGGCCGCCGCGGCGGCAGCCGGCCTGCTGTCGCTACTCGAAGCCATTCCGCTGGCGATGATGGTGATGACGGTCGCCGCCACAGTCTATCTCGTCTGGTTGTCCTGGAAGATCGCATTGGCGCCAGTCGGTGCCGATCTCTCGGCCGCCCGGCGGCAAGCCTCGCCGACCATCGCCGGCGGTGTCGTGCTGGGTCTCACCAATCCTAAGGCCTATATCGCTTTCGCCTCGCTTTTTGCCGCTTACCGGCTTTCGCAGGATGGCGCGCTGGACATGAAGGCCAAATGGGCGCTCTGCGTCCTCGTCATGATCGTCGTCGATGTTTTCTGGCTGTGGCTGGGTGTCGTTTTGGGCAAGGTGAAGCTCGAGCCATCGAGCGAGCGGGCGCTCAACATATGCTTTGGCCTCATCATTCTCGCGACCGCTGTACTGTCCCTGATCGAGCTTGTCGGCTCCTAAACCGACAAGCCGTTGCGGAGGGTTTTCCGGAATGGCCGTCTTGGATGATGAACACCTTACGCTTTAGACGAGGACTTGTCCGTTGTGGTACCGGTGGTCGGCTTCGATGCGCCGGCATCGCTCGCAGGCTTGTCGGTTGCCGGTTTGTCGGCTGTGCCAGCGGCCGGCTTCGTTTCGGTCTTCACCGGCCAGGTGATGTAGTAATTCTGCGTGCCGACCTGGCCGAAATAGACTTCGTTGCCAGTGCCCTTCTCGATGAAGCTGCCATTCTCGCTTCTGAGGAGTCGCCCATGGGAATCGCGCTGCAGATGGTCGCGCAGGAAATTGTTCCAGTCGCTGGTCTCGATCGCTGTGCCCTTCTTTTGGTCGACATCGGCTTCCTTGGGATCGGTCACATCCCAGGCCTTGATCTCAATGCCCTGGGTCGGATCGGTGACCGTCAGCTGGCCCTTCTTGAAGGCGGCCAGCATGGCAGCTTCCTGGCTGCCGTCGCCCTTGGCCTCTGCCGCTGCCGTCATGTTCTGGCGCAGCAGTGCCATGAAGGAGGCAGTGGTGATGTCGGTGCTGGCGACGGTATTGCCGGAGGCATCCGTCGATCCGGCCTTGCCGGCATCGATCTTGTCGAGCATCACCGACAGCGCCGAGCGAGTCTGGGAGGGGAGGCTGGAATAGTCGTGATTGGTTGTGCCGCTGCTGCTGGAGCTGCTCTCCGAGGAGCTGTCCTTGAGGACCTGCAAGGCAATCTGCGCCGTGTGCAGCCTTAAGCTGGAAACAGAAGAAACCATTTCAAAATCTCTTTGTCGGGCCTCGCACGGGATAGCGCAAAGGCGTTTAATGGATAGCGATCGACGCTGACCGCGTCGCGAAAGCACGTCTGGATTGAGAAATCCCAGAGTGGACCGCTACGCCTCAAACTTTGCGTGTGGCTTGCGAAAGGCGACTAATGCCACCGGCAGCGATCGTGCCGACCGCTCCCGGCATCAGAGAAATCAGAATTTTCCGGTCAGACCTTCACGGCAACCATGAAGAGCCGCGGGAATTTGAGCAGGACCTTACCGTCGGAAGCCTTCGGATAGACCCAGTCGACACGCGCGAGATAGTCGGCCAGGAATGCCTCGCGGTGCTCTTCGCCGGCATGGTCGAGATAGGGGCGCAGGCCCGTTCCCTTGACCCATTCGACGATCGCTGCCGCATTGTCCATCGGGTGATAGTAGATCGTGTGCCAGATGTCGACGCGGGAAGATTTGGAAATCAGCCGGCTGTAATAGGTTGACGGAGGCGGCAACATGGGGCGGCGGATGCTCTTCGTCTCGAAGGCTGTCTTCCATGGGCCGGCATGCGCCGTTTCCTCCATCATCAGATGGCTCGGTTCGCCGAGATTGTCGGGCATTTGCACCGCGAGCACCCCGCCCGGCGCCAACCCGTCCATCAGGCGGTCGAAAATGTCGAGATGGTCGGGCAGCCATTGGAAGACGGCGTTGGCAAAGAGCAGGTCAGCCGGCTCGGAGGGCTGCCAAGTGGAAAGATCGGCCTCCACGAAGGCCGTGCCCGGAAGGCGCTTGCGGGCGGCCTCCAGCATGTTGAGATCGCTGTCGAGACCGGACACATTGGCAGCGCCATAGCGGTCGATGATCAGCTCTGTCGAATTGCCCGGCCCGCAGCCGAGATCGACCGCGTGGCGAAGTTCCGTCAGCGGCACCCGTGCCAGCAGGTCACGCGCCGGGCGGGTGCGCTCATCCTCGAATTTCACATATTGGCTGGCCGACCATGCCATCGTCTTCTCCTGATGTCAGGCCACGTCCTCGACGCGGCGGATGCAAACCTTGTCTGTATTGCCGCCGGTCCGAACGGGCCGTCCGGTAAGGCTTTGGATCGAGGCGAAGATCACTTTTCGCAAAGCCGCCGCTCGCCAGAGTAGGGTTGGTAAGTACAGTCGGACGGGCGGAAGGAGCGATAGCTGCGGGAGCAGGCCGCGATGTTGCAGGACTGCGGTGCGCCTTGGCCGTCAATCATTGTTTCTGTCGACCTCGCCTCATTCGGAGCAGGCTCGCTCATCGCCTCCTGCATGAAATCCCGCCAGATACGGGCCGGCAAGGCGCCGCCTGTGACGCCCTTCATCGGCGCATCGTCGTCATTGCCGACCCAGACGCCGGCGACCAGCGGTTTCGTGAAGCCGACGAACCAGGCATCGCGATTGTTCTGGCTGGTGCCCGTCTTGCCGGCCGCAAACGCCCCTGGGTCGGCTCCCCGTCCAGTGCCGCGCTCGACAACCAATTGCAAGAGCCCGAGAAGATCGGATTGGTAGGGCGAAAGGTCGAGATTCGGCCCAGCTTGTGAACCAACCCGAAACGCCTTCGGCTGCCCCGCCGCCTGAAATTCGATGATACCCCAGGGCGTGACGGGCGCCTTGCCGAGAAGGACAGACGCGTAGGCGCTGGTCAGGTCAAGCAGGTTTACTTCGGATGTGCCGAGCGCCAGAGACGGTGTGTTGGCAAGTGGCGCATCGATGCCGAGCTCTCGTGCGGCGGCAATCACATTGTCGAGTCCGACCTGATTTGCAAGCCTGACCGTCGCGGCATTGAGTGACCGGGCGAAGGCTTCGGCGAGTGTTACCCAGCCGTAGTAGCGGCCGCCTGAATTTTCCGGTGACCAGCCGTCGATGTCAATCGGCGCGTCGAGAACCCAATCAGACAAGGTCAGCCCGGCCTTCAAGGCCGCGTAATAGACAAAGAGCTTAAAGGTGGAGCCCGGCTGCCGCATCGCCGTGACGGCGCGGTTGAACTGGCTTGCCTTGTAGTCGCGCCCGCCGACCATGGCAACGACCGCGCCCTCCGGTGTCATTGCAACCAACGCGGCCTGCGATGCTCCCGCGGCCTTTCCTTCCTTGTCCAAGGCTCTTTTGACGACGCTTTCAGCGATCTGCTGCAGATGCGGCACGAGGGTTGTGCGCACTGTCGTCGACCCTGGCGAGGCGCCGGCGATCTCGCTTGCCTGCGGCGAAATCCAGTCAGCAAACCAGCTTCCGGAGCGCGGTGTCGGCGTCGTCGGATGCAGCTTGGCGAAACTCGCCTTGGCCTCCTCCGCCTCCGGCTCGGCGATCGTGCCATTGGCCACCATCGCGTCAAGCACAACGGCGGTGCGCTGCCGGGCGCCCTCGAAATTGTCGATCGGATTCCACTGGCTCGGCGCCCGCAGCAATCCCGCCAGCATTGCCGATTCCGGCAGGTCGAGGGCGCCGATATCCTTGTTGAAGTAGATCCGCGCGGCCGCAGGCATGCCGGTCGCACCGGCGCCGAGATAGGCGCTGTTGAGATAGCGCGTCAGGATTTCCTGTTTGCCGAGTTTCCACTCCAGCCAAAGGGCGATGACGACCTCCTGTATCTTTCGTTTTATTGTCCGATCGCTGTCGAGATACTGCAGCTTGATAAGCTGCTGGGTGATCGTGCTGCCGCCCTCTACCACCGAGCCAGCCTCGAAGTTCCGCAGGAGCGCTCTCCCGATCCCTCTGACGTCGACGCCAAAGTGATGCATGAACCGCCGGTCCTCGATTGAGAGGACGGCATCAATCAGATGTGGCGGGAACTGGTTGTATTGCGCATAGGCTCCTTGATACGGCCCCTGTCTGACCAACGGTGCACCGTCAGCGGTTTCCAGCACCACGACAGGCTTCAAGGTCCCGTCCCGGATCTCGCCCCAGGGGACGTCCTTCAGCGCCCACACCAAAACACTTCCCGCCAGGAGGAGGCAGAGGAGAAAGGCCGATCCCAGAGCGATTTTCCACCGTTCCACATGAAGCGACCCGCGTCGGCGATTTTTGGAGGACATCGCATAGAGAACACGAAGACCACCCCCTGCCTTCACCAGAGCAGCCGCGAGCCACTTGCCAAGATTGCCGATCGTTGCTCTGGTTTCTGGTCGATTTGATCCCCTGAACTCCGTCCTCATATGGGAAGCGGCTGCGGCTATCTTGGCCTTGGCCCAGGTTGAACTCACCCGCAAATCGTGAGCCAGGGCATGCAGTAAGTCGTGCGCTGCCTGCCTGCTTTGGCCGAAGGATTTGCGGGGCTGTTGCGGTTGGTCGGCCTGGGGGGATGAACTGGTTCCCACCAATGTGTCCGTGGCGGGCGTCTGCGCCTCAGCATCCTGAGTTGGAAGCTCTACATTTGCCGGTTGATTGACACCTGTGCTTGAATCACCGGCACTTTGCGTCGAGGTTTTGGGAGGACTTGGCATCGGTTACCGCTAAAAGGCTCTTCCCGAAAATAGCGCGCGCTTATAACGCGGCAATGCCAAATGATCCATCGCAAAACGATCATGAAGAGCGCCCGCCGAGGATCCCCGCTTTATGTCATCGGACCTAAGTCCTTGTTCAAACAGGACTTAGGTCCAGTGTCCAGAGACGATGCCGATGACATATTAAGATTCAAGGCGTGGGGAGATTGCCTTGCGATGGAGTGCGCGTAAACCGGAATCGGAAGAGGACATGAAGAAGTTAATTATCGCAGCGTTGGCCTTAGCGACGGCGTTAACAGCGTCGCCCGCATTCTCTCAGATCTACTTCGAGTATGGGACCGGCCCTCGCTATTACGACCGCCCAGAGCCACGCTACTATCGTTACCCGCCACGCTACGCCTACGACGACTACTATGGCGGCCCGAGATATCGGCATGGCGACCGGTGCTGGACGCAGAGATACTACGGATATAAACACCACCACCGCGTTGTACGATACAGGACCGTCTGCGACTAGACTATGTTGGGCCGCTGCCACGGTCTGCAAATCGCGGCGCGTAGAGTCGGTTGCCTTTTAAGCGTTGCCCGATGTCACTATCGGGCGAGCACGACCTACGCCGCCAGGATCGTGATCCCATGCGCGTTTGCCGCCGCCCGCAGCCGGGCCACCGTTTCCGGCGACGGCTTGCCCTGCGGTCGCTCGGCCACGCCCTCCGTCTCTATGAATTCGGCCATGTCGCGGTCGACGATGGCCGAAAAGACGGCAGGCACGGTTCCGTTGTTGGAATAGCCGTGCACCATGAAGGGCGCGATGCTGACGATGTCGCCGGCGCTCGCCTGAATCTCTTCTGGCCCGGTATCGGTCAGCCGCCAGATCGTCAGAGTACCTTCGATGATCCGGAAGACTTCCGGGCTCGCATGCGTATGCCGCGGCGTCCTGCCGCCGGGTTCGACCGTCACATCGAAGACGTTGAGCCAGTTGCCTGTCAGGCGAGCCCGTCGCTCCACCTTGTCGCCCAGCACGAAGAAGCTTTTCGCCTCCGTCCGGGGATCTGTTTTCACAAATGAGTTGGACATGATGTCTCTTTCTTGTTCTTGCGGGGCGGTCCGATAGACCTTCGCGGCCATTTTGGCAACCGCCACAAAATCGGGGAGGGGCAGAAGGCATGCCGCTTTTGCGTGCTTTCAGGCCCTGAAACCGACCGTGATCATATCGGTACGGCTTCTTCTCTTCGCAAGTGCGACAGGTTGGCCACCGCCATTCCTGTAATATCGGCGACATAGAAGAGGCGCATAGAACGCGCCGATCCTTCCCCGCCAATCCGGCATACCATCAGCGGAGCAACCCCATGTCTTCTCTTCCCGTAGTCGGCGCCGCCATGACGATCGACGAACTCGAAAACCATCGTAACTGGCTCTTCGAAAAGTCCCGCGATCTCGAACTGCAGAGCTTCATCGATGCCGACGTTCTGAACGGTGACTGGACGCCGCGCGCCGATCGCGCGAGGAAACTTCTCGACGGCTTCAAGGGCCGCGTCGGCATCCATGGGCCGTTCTGGGGCTTTGTCATCGCCTCGCAGGATCCGGATATCCGCGCCGTCGTCTCCCGCCGCATGCTGCAGGGCCTCGATGTTGCGCCGCGATCGGCGGCACGCACATGGTCATCCACAGCCCCTATACGACCTGGGGCTATAACAACCTCGACAACAATCCCGGCGAGCGCGAAAGCATCATCGATTATTGCCATCAGACGATGCGGGAAGCCGTGAAGCGCGCCGAGGAAACCGGCTGCACTCTCGTCATCGAGAACATCGAGGACAAGGATCCGCATATTCGTGTGGCGCTGGCTGAGAGCTTCAATTCGCCGGCAGTCGCCGTCTCTATCGACACCGGTCATGCACACTACGCTCACGGTTCCACCGGTGCCCCGCCGGTCGATTACTACGTCCATGCCGCGGGCAATCGCCTCGGCCATGTTCACCTGCAGGACGCGGACGGTTATGCCGATCGCCACTGGCCGCTCGGCCAAGGCACGATCAACTGGCGCGCGGTCTTTGCAGCTCTTGCCAAGGTCGAAAGCAATCCGCGCCTGATCATCGAGATCAAGGACAAATCGAAGATCATCGCTTCGGCCGAATACTTGGCCTCGATCGGCGTTGCACAGTAAATGGCGATTGACAGCGAGGTGATATCTCGCCGTCACCCTTCAGGCCGCGGCATCCCGCGGCCGCCGCGTGAAGGCGACCGGCAGGCAGAGCACATACAGGCCTGCGCCCAGCACCCAGACAAGTCCCGGAAAGACATCGCGTGAGGCGAAATAGACCGTGCTGATCGCTAGCGGCCCGATGATCGAGGCAAGGCTCGTCATGCTCGCGAGCAGCCCCTGTGCGCGTCCCTGATGATCGCCATCGACGCGCCCTGTCACCAGAGACTGCAGAGCCGGCGCCCCGATGCCGCCGAGGCAGAAGAGCGGCATGAGCAGGAAGGCCATCCAGCCCTCAGTCACCAGTGCGATTGTGATATAGGCCGCGCTGTCGGCGACGATGCCGATCAGCAGAGTCCGGTGCTCTCCCCATCGTTCGCTGATCGGCCCGGCAATGAAGGCCTGCACGACCGCATGGAAAAAGCCGAAGGCGGCAAGCGAGAGGCCGACCATCATCGGCGACCAGGAGAATTTGTCCTGACCGTAGAGAACCCAGATCGTGCCGCCAACCTCGCCGACAAGGGCAAGGATGAAATAGGCGCCGGCAAGCGGTAGCAGCAGCCGGTACCCCATCAGCCAGCGGAAATGCGCGAGCGGTGAAAACTCCTGTTTCTTGGCTTCCGCGCCGGTCATGCGCGTCTCCGGCAGCATGAAGAGCGCCATCAGCAGATTGGCGGCATTGAGTGTGGCAGCAGCAATGAAAGGCAGCCTCACGGAGAATTCACCCAGAACGCCGCCGACCGCCGGGCCGGCAATGAAGCCGATGCCGAAGCAGGCGCTGAGCTGGCCGAAGCGGCGGGTGCGCTCGGCATCCTCGGTGAGGTCGGTCACGCAGGCTGCCGCCACCGCGTTGCTGGCGCCGGTAATCCCGGCGATCGCCCTGCCGATGAAGAGCAGCCACAGCGATGGTGCGGCGGCCATGAAGACATAGTCGACCGCGGCGCCGGCAAGTGACACCATCAATACCGGTTTGCGGCCGAACCGGTCCGACAGTGAACCCAGCACCGGGGAGAAGATGAATTGCATCAGCGCATAGAGTGCCAGAAAGGCACCAAACCGCCATCCGAGATCGTCACTATGGCCCACGTCCTGCAGCAGCCGCGGAAAGATCGGCAAGGTCAGACCGATGCCGGCGGCATCGAGGATCACGGTGGCGTAGACGACTGTCAGCGCTTTTTTCATTAGATCGCCTGAAAATTTATCACTGATAAGCTCCTTATCGCTGATAAGTTGAAATGGCAACAGGGAATGGAACACGGATGAAGGTAGACCGCGCGCAGATCCTCGACGAAGCGCTGAAGCTCTTGAATGAGGTGGGCATCGATGCGCTCTCCACACGAATGCTCGCCGAGCGACTGAATGTGCGTCAGCCGGCCCTTTACTGGCATTTCAAGAGCAAACGAGCGCTGGTGGAGGCCATGGCCGAGGAGATCATGGCGCGAGGTCACACCCACGACTGGTCGGTCGTGCCCGAGAATTGGCGGAACTTCATGCTCGAAAACGCCCGTGATTTCCGTCGCACGCTCTTGAGCTATCGCGATGGCGGCCGCGTCCACGCCGGCAGCGAAACCAGCCCGCAGGATCTTCCCAATGTCGAGGCACATATCGCCGTTCTCGTCAAAGCGGGCATCGAAGCGGAATTCGCCATGGAACTGCTCGTCGCCATCGCCCGCTACACTGTCGGCTGCGTTATCGAAGAACAGGCCGAGCCGCCGCCGGAGCAGGAAAAGCTCGACGCCGCCGCCGTCGATTTCCCGCTGACGCGCCGGGCTATTGCCCATTATCGGGATCGCGGCCACGAAGCCTTTTTCGAAGCCGGGCTGCAGATGATGATCGACGGTGCCGCACAACGGCTGGCCCGGCACACGTGAGCCTCAGTCGCGCATCGCCCAGCGAATGCCGGCAGCCACCGAAAGTCCAAGGAGCGGCCATATTGCCCAAAAAATCCCATGCCATGTCAGCATGTTGATGATGACAATGCCAATCCCGATGACGGCAAGCGCTGCAATGCGCTGGTCGAACTGAGCCTGCAAGCGCACCCATGCCATGGCCGCCACGAAGGCGAAGGCAAGCAGCGGCCATGCCGCCCAGAACTCGCCCTCCCAGCTAGCAAGATTGATGACGACGAGCATGGCGCCGATGACGGCCAGGATGCCGCCGAGTTTGCGCAGCCGGCCACGCGGGAGCGGGGGCAGAGGCGAGGCTGGCGCCGGTCTTGGCGCCGTCGCTTCGACAGGCCGAGTGGCAGCGGCTGCCGGCTTCTGCGGTTCAGTGCCGATATCGCCGACCCGCACGGCATAGCTTGGCACGGCGTCTGCGACATTCTTCATCTCCAGGGGGCCTAGAAAATCGAAGGCGACCGCGACCTTGTTGCGCACCTGATCGTAGACGGTGTTCGAGATGACGATCCCGCCGGCCGGCGCTGAGGCTTGCAGCCGCGCGGCGATATTGACGCCGTCGCCATAGATATCGTCGCCTTCGACAATGACGTCGCCGAGATTGATGCCGATGCGGAAAAACATGCGCCCGTCCGTCGGCCGCGCAGCATTCTTGCCGGCAAGCTCGTTCTGCACGTCGATTGCGGCCCGCACTGCTTCGACCACGCTCGGAAAATCGGCAAGCAGCCCATCGCCCCAGGTATTGACCACCCGTCCGCCGTGCGAAGTGATGAGCCGCGACATGGCATCGCGGTAATGCTTCAGCATCGCGAGCGTGCCTTCCTCATCCTCGCCCATCAAACGCGT
This sequence comes from Rhizobium sp. BK650, assembly GCF_014195325.1. Classification (GTDB taxonomy): domain Bacteria; phylum Pseudomonadota; class Alphaproteobacteria; order Rhizobiales; family Rhizobiaceae; genus Rhizobium. The sequence goes on from NZ_JACIBK010000011.1 coordinate 180,246, forward strand.
ATAGTCCTGCACGTCGGCTGCAAAGATCGTCGTCAGCTTACGGTGTGTCTCGCTCATGAAATCCCCCATCGCCTCCGGCGGCCCCGTGGTTCATAACCCTATAGGTGGGATCGCAACCATTCGCCTGGTAGTCCACTCCGGCGCGAACTACTTCTGCGATCAACTAGAATTGCGTGATCACGCTGATACCCGTTCCCTCGGCCTTGTCGAGCCCCATCAGCGCCGGGACCGCTTCTTCAAGGCTGATGCGTCGGCCGATCAGCTTTTGCGGCGCGATCTTTCCGGTGGCGAGCATGGAAAGCATGGCGTCGTAGCGCCATGCCTGCATGCCGTGGCTGCCGTAGATTTCGAGTTCATGGCCGATCACCTGCGCCATCGGGATCTGCGGTGTCGAATAATCGCCGAGCATCAGACCCACCTGGACATGGCGGCCGCGCCGGCGCAGGTTCTTGATTGAGTTGAAGCAGGTAACGGGATGGCCGAGCGCGTCGATCGACACGTGGGCGCCGCCCTTGGTGATTTCGCGCACGGCTTCCGCCACGTCGGCGACGGTGGAAGCATTGATCGTTGCCACCGCCCCGCATTCCCGCGCAAAGGCAAGTTTCTCCTCGGAAATGTCGACAGCGATAGCATTCGCCCCAAGCGCAGTCGCGATCATGATCGCCGAAAGTCCGACGCCACCGCAGCCATGCACGGCGATCCATTCACCGGGGCCGGTGCGCGCCTGATCGGCAACGGCACGAAAGGAAGTCGCGAAGCGGCAGCCGAGGCTTGCCGCCGTAGCATCGTCCACGCTCTCCGGCAGATGCACCAGATTGGTGTCGGCATAATCGATGGCGACATATTCGGCAAACGAGCCCCAATGGGTAAAGCCCGGCTGGAACTGGTTGGGGCAGACCTGCTGGTTGCCGGAATGGCATTCGGCGCAATGGCCGCAACCGGAGACGAAGGGCACTGTCACCCGGTCGCCGACCTTGAAGCGCACCATGCCCTTGCCGGCTGCCACGATCTGGCCAGCAAGTTCGTGTCCCGGCACATGCGGCAGGCGGATATCCGGGTCATGCCCCATCCAGCCATGCCAGTCGCTGCGGCAAAGCCCTGTTGCGCCGATCTTGATGACCACGCCATCTTCCGAAGGTGTCGGGTCCGGCACGGTGCGGATCTCAGGCGCCTGTTCGAAGGCTTCGTAATACATGGCTTTCATCCGTTCATCTCCTGGCCTGGCCCGCATTTTCCGGCCGCCATGATGGCACGCGGTTGTGGCATGCATCCAGTCGGCTTTCGATCATTTTCCTTTATGGACCCATCGTTTTAGCACCATCGAACGCGCATCAATATTTCAATCGCAACGCGGTCTCCGGCATTTTCTTGCTTCGATGTTTCAACTGCCAATTTGCGCTTGACCGGTCCGGAGATGGAGGATTTTGCTTTGCCGACTTCAGAAGGAGAGCCCAAAATGCCCGTCGATACATCACCTCGCACGACCACCTGGACCTATGTCGACGGAGAGTGGATTGCCGGAAACCCGCCGCTGATCGGGCCGACCTCACATGCCATGTGGCTCGGCTCCACTGTCTTCGACGGGGCCCGCTGGTTCGACGGCGTCGCGCCCGATCTCGAACTGCATTGCCAGCGCATCAACCGTTCTGCCGTTGCCATGGGCCTGAAGCCGATCAAGACCGCCGAGGAGATCGAGGCGCTTGCCTGGGAAGGCGTGAAGAAGTTCGACGCCAAGACGCCGATCTATATCAAGCCGATGTATTGGGGTGAGCATGGTTCGGCGGGCAGCGTCGTGAGCGTCGACGGCGAATCCACCCGGTTTGCGCTCTGCCTGTTCGAGGCGGCCATGGGCGGACACGGCGGCTCCTCGCTCACCGTTTCCCCCTATCGCCGCCCGACGCCGGAAACGGCGATGACGGATGCCAAGGCAGGTTCGCTCTATCCGAACAGTGGCCGCGCCATCGCCGAAGCAAGAAGCCGCGGCTTCGACAATGCCCTGATGCGCGACATGAACGGCAACGTGGCCGAAACCGCCTCCTCGAACGTCTTCATGGTCAAGGACGGCGTGGTCTTCACGCCGATCGCCAACCGCACCTTCCTCGCCGGCATCACGCGGCTGCGCGTCATCGGCCTCTTGCGCAAGGCCGGCTTCGACGTGCGCGAGGCGACCCTGTCGGTCGAGGATTTCATGGGCGCCGACGAGGTCTTCACGACCGGCAACTATTCCAAGGTAGTCGGCGTCAACAGGCTCGACAGTCGCAATTTCCAGGAAGGCCCGGTCACGCGCAAGGCGCTGGAACTCTACATGGACTGGGCCTACGGCCGCTCTGCGAGCGATGAATAGTGGTGGTGGGACCCAGCGCCGCGCAGCGGCAGCAATCGATCCAGTGGATCGATTGCTGGGTCGAACGCCCTGAGCCATGCAAAGGGCCAGACGCCGCTTGGCCAGCCCGATAATCGACGCCGCTACCGCCGGACCGGCACTCTATCACGGCCGCACCGGCGAGCCGACATAACCGGCGGACTGGATATAGGCGATCGGTGCAAAGAAATTCCCGCTGGCATCGAAGGCCATCAGCCCTTCCTCGCTGAGCGCCGTCAGCACCGCCGGCCGCGACGCGACACGTTTCATGAAAGCGGGAAGTGCGGGAAAGCGGTCGAGATCGATTTTGATCCACGGCGACCAGTTGAGGCAGACGAAAAGATAGGCATCCGCGACCGTGAAATCCTCGCCGGTGAGATAGGGGCCGGCAAGCCTCCCATTGATCCAGTCGAGACGCTTGTGGACGACCTCCCGCATGGCGTCATGGGCCGTGGCATAGTCGGCGTTGAAAAGCATCGCCATCGGCTTATGCAGTTCCGACGTGATAAAGTTCAGCAGAGACTGCACCTGATTGCGGGCAAAGTTGCCGAATTCCGGCAGCATCTTTCGTCCATCAGGGGAACTGTCGGCGAGAAATTGCGCGATCGCCGGTCCCTCCGTCAGCACCTTACCATCGTCAAGCACCAGCGCCGGCACATAGCCGTTGCCGTTGATCGAAAAATAGTCGTCTCCCTCACTCGTCCTGTGCGTCTTTCGATCGACCGTGATGAGCTCGATATCGATATCGAGTTCGCGGCAGATAATGTGCGGCGACAGCGAACAGGCGGCTGCATGCATATAAAGCTTCATGGCTTCTCCTCCTGCGGCGGTTCGAGACCGGCCGCATCAATCCGTTGGACATTTGTACTATTTCGCATAAAATTCCCTTGGTCAATTATTTTATGCGAAACGGTACAAAATGAGCGAAAAGAAGCGTGGCCGCCCGAGAGCCTTCGATGCTAAGGTGACGCTGGAAAAGGCGAGGGAAGTGTTCTGGGATCGCGGTTTTGCCGGCACGTCGCTGGATACGCTGAGCGCTGCCACCCAGCTCAATCGTCCGAGCCTCTACGGCGCCTTCGGCGACAAGGAAGCTCTCTATCTCGATGTCATGGAGGCCTATCGGGCCGAAAGCATGGATGTGCTGGCCGATGCACTCGATCCGTCACTGCCGCTGCGCGACAATCTCGCAAATGTCTATAAGAGTGCTCTAAAGATTTATCTTCATGGCGATACCGCCGCCCGCGGCTGTTTCCTCATCAGCACCGCAACGGCCGAAGCGATCCAGCACGAGCGCGTTCGCGACCTCCTGAGGCGCAGTCTTGCAGATTTTGACGATGCGATCGAACAGCGCATGGCGCTCGCCGTCGAACGCGGCGAACTGCCTGAGGGCAGCGATGTCCACATGCTTGCGAGGCTCGCCTCGGCCGTCATGCATTCGCTTGCCGTGCGCGCCCGGGCCGGCGACAGCCGAAGGACGCTGGAAGCGCTGGCAAAATCCGGCATCGACATGATCTGCGGCAAAGCCTGACGGATCAGGCGTCCGCTTCCTTCGGCCGGACCAGCCATGCAAAGGCCGCGCCTGCAAACAGCAAAACGCAGGTGCCGAGAAAGACCGCGCGCATGCCGATATGGCCGCCGACAAAGCCGCCGAGAACAGGCCCGACGACCTGGCCCACGAATTGCGAAGAGGTGGAAAGGCCAAGAATGCCGCCCGCCGCACTATCGGGCACATTGTGCCGGATCACGGCGGCGATGCAGGGCAAGAGCCCGCCGAGCGCCATACCCATCAGGAAGCGCAGGGCGATGAGCTGCCAGGAATCGGTCACGAAAGCCTGCGGGATAAGCAACAGGCCGGCAACGGCCAGCGCTCCGGCAATGAGTGGCCAATGGCCGATCCGGTCGGCCAGCCTGCCGAGCCGCGAGGCCGAGAGAATGCTGCCGAGTGCCGCCGCCGACATGACGATGCCGGCCACCATCGTCACCTGTCCCTGATCGGGCACGAGCTGCGCCACATAAACGGTGATGATCGGCTCGATCGACATGTTGGCGAGCATCAAGAGCAGGCCGGTCGCGAGCATCGCGATAACAGGTCCCTTGTCGGGAACGGATTTCCATCCGCCGGACGCCCTGGCCGCCTGTTTGCGTGCCGCCGATTTCTCCTCCTTGATGAGGAAGGTGGTGGCGAGGAAAGCGAGGAAGATCATGCCGCCTGCGGCGAGAAACGTGCCTCGGATGCCGATGATGGGCGGCAGCGCCCCGCCGATCAGCGGGCCGACCAGATTGCCGGCCATGATGCCCGATGAAAGAACGCCGAGTGCCCAGGCCGATCGGTCCTTCGGCGTCTGTGTCGCCACCAGCACCATCGAGCCCGAGGCATAACCACCGGCCAGGCCGACGAAGAGGCGCAGTGCCGCGAGCTGCCAGACGTTGCCGGCCATGCCCATCAGCGAAATGGCGATGGTCATGCCGAGGCTCGCGCGAACCAGCATCAGCTTGCGTCCATAAATATCGCCCAGCCGGCCCCAGAGCGGCGCCACGCAGGCGGCGGCAAAAAAGGTCGCGCCATAGGCGATGCCCGACCACTGCACGATCGCCGCATGGTCGCTCACGCCGAGTTCCTCCACATAAAGCGGAAGGAATGGAAGAAGCAGCGTCATCGCCACGATGGTCGTGAACGAGCCGATGAGGGAGATGACGAGATTGCGTTTCCAGTAGGCGGAGCCGGGCTCCACCTTTGCGGCGTCCCATTGCGTATCGGTCATTGCGGATCTTCTTTGGTATTTTTGGCCGCGGCCAAGATGAGGCAATCCTCACTTTACGCATCGCCCCGAGGGATGCCAAGGACGGATTCTGCCCAATCGGACCTGCGGCGAACGAAAAAGCGGCTTGAAAAGCACGCTCTCGGCTCTATCTGATTGCAACATGCAAGCGGTTACGGAGGAACGGGCATGAGCAACGGGAATGAACATCGCGCCCAGATGCTGCGCGATCTCTACGCGGCCTATATCGATCGCCGCAAGGATATCGTCGGCGCTATGCTGACGGAGGATTTCACCTTTTCCAGTCCGCAGGACGATTACATCGACCGCGCGAGCTATTTCGAGCGCTGCTGGCCAAATGAGCCGGCGCTGAAAGGCTTCAATATCGAATTCCTGTCGATCGAAGGTGATGAGGGCGTCGTGCGTTACCGCGCCGAAATGACAAATGGCAGGGCCTTCCGAAATATGGAGAGCTTCCGTTTCGCCGGCGACAGAATAGCGTCCGTCGATGTCTATTTCGGCCGCAACACGAGTTAGAAGAACCTCAGCGCGGAAGTCGCAATGATGACGATGGAAACCGCAATCATCAGTGGTTTCACCGGCAGCCGCTTGACGAGAATGGCCCCGAAGGGCGCAGCGATGACGCCACCGATAATCAAGCCCATTGCCGAGCCGAGCTCGGACCAGCCCAGCGTGAGCACGAAGGTGATGGAAATGATCAGCGTCACCGTGAATTCGGTGAAGTTGGTGGAGCCGATCACGCGCTTCGGGTCATGACCTCGGCCGACAAGCGAACTGGTGACGATCGGTCCCCATCCGCCGCCGCCGATGGCATCCAGCACGCCACCGCAAAGCCCGACCGGCGGCACCATCCAGTCGCTGACATCGCGCTTGCGCGTCGCATGGAAAGCCTTCCAGAGAATGAGGAGCCCGATAGCGATCAGATAGGCGGAGACGAAGGGTTCGATTATCTTGCCGTCGATACTGGCGAGCAGAAAAGCGCCGACTGCCCCGCCGATCATGCCGGCGGGTGCGAGCCGTGCCACGAGCTTCCAGTCGACATTGCGGTGCCAAGCATGGGAAAGGCCTGATGCTGCGGTCGTAAACAGCTCAGTCACATGCGTCATGGCGCTGGCATTGGCAGCCGGCACGCCGAGCGTCAGCAGGCTGGTTGTGGACAGCACACCAAAGGCCATACCGAGGGCGCCATCGACGATCTGCGCGCAGAAACCGACGACGACGAAGAGGAAGAAATCCCAGATCATAAAAGTCCCTAAAGTGCAAAAGCCTAGAGCATTTCCCTGTTTCGTCTAATCACGAGCAAGCTCTATCTCTTTGTTTTTACGCAATTCCGGACGCAAAGCCGCTGCACACTTTTGCTGGAGTTGCTCTAGCTGCAAATACGTTCAGAATGGAAAAGTTCCGCCTCAAGCATCTGGAGCGCGCCGTTTGAGGCGCATGACTTTGAAGAAGCCGTTCGGGAAAACCGGCAATATTTGAACGGCATCGAAACCGTTTCTTTCCGCCCAATCCGTAATCCGCCTGATCCGGAAAGAAGAGCTCCAGCCGACCCGCCGCACAAGCGGCGCTACGGCCTCCTCAATTGCGCCCTGCAGACCGGCGCCGTCGCTGAGCTTACTGGCAAGAATGATCTCGCCGCCCGGCCGCAGCACGCGGGCGCATTCGTCGAGCGCCCGCTCCGGTTCAGGAATGAGGGTGATGACGAAGGGCAGGCAGACGACATCGAAGGACCGATCCTCGAAGGCGAGCGCATGCGCGTCCATGACCTGCAATTGCCGAACATGAAAAAGCTTGTGTCTGGCAACTTTCTCCCGCGCCTTGGCTATCATGTGCTCGGAAATGTCGATACCGGTTACACGGCTGCGGCGCGGATAGTAGGAAAGCATCAGCCCGGTACCGACGCCGATTTCCAGGATGTCTGTGCCGGCGCCCGCCGCAAGCCGCGCCAGCGTGCGGTGCCCGTCGCGCAGGATGCCTCGATAGACCCGGTCATAAACCGGCGCCCATCGCTGATAGATTTTCTGCTGATCCTCAGCCCGATTTTGAACCTGTCCCATGCGGCGCCTCCTTCAACCCTTGCCTTCAACTCCGAAGGGCAGGCCTGGGTTCCGGCTGAGCGGCAAGGGTCTGTCAGCCGAGGCGAGCACCGCTCATTTTTCCGCCGCTGCTTGAGGGGTGGCAGTGGGGCACAGCCTGTGATTTGCGCTTTTGGAGAGAGCCTGCCGCGAGAGGTAATTTTTCCTCGAAGTCGTTGTTTTTTGATAATTCGCCGGTTGCCACTCCGTGCTTCCCCTCCTATGTTCCGCCTCACCTGCCGATGACGCAATCTATTGCCAAGAGGAGATCTGATATGGCTTTTGAATTGCCTGAACTTCCCTATGACTACGAAGCGCTTGCTCCCTTCATGTCGAAGGAGACGCTGGAGTTCCACCACGACAAGCACCACAAGGCTTACGTCGACAACGGCAACAAGCTTGCAGCTGAAGCTGGCCTCGCCGATCTCTCCGTGGAAGAGGTCGTCAAGAAGTCTTTTGGCACCAATGCCGGGCTTTTCAACAACGCTGCCCAGCACTACAACCACATCCATTTCTGGAAGTGGATGAAGAAGGGCGGCGGCGGCAACAAGCTGCCGGGCAAGCTCGAAGCTGCCTTCAATTCCGACCTCGGCGGCTACGACAAGTTCAAGGCCGATTTCGCCAATGCCGGCGCAACGCAGTTCGGCTCCGGCTGGGCCTGGGTTTCCGTCAAGAACGGCAAGCTCGAAATTTCCAAGACGCCGAACGGCGAAAACCCGCTCGTGCACGGCGCGACCCCGATCCTCGGCGTCGATGTCTGGGAACACTCCTATTACATCGACTACCGCAACGCTCGTCCGAAGTATCTCGAAGCCTTCATCGACAGCCTGATCAACTGGGACTATGTCCTGGAACGCTACGAAGCGGCAACGAAGTAAACACGTCCAAAGCTTTGGTTTCTCAGCACCCGGCGCCGCCAAGCGCCGGGTGTTTTCATTTCTGCTGAAGCAAATGCCTTCGAAGCCGCTTGACTCATTCATACCCGTACGGCTATAAGTCAAATCCATAGCCAATCAGGTATGAATTCTGATGTCGAATGTTCAGGACGCACTTTTCAAGGCGCTTGCCGATCCGACCCGGCGCGCCATTTTCGAGCGCTTATGCCGTGAAGGCGAGAAGACGGTCGGCGTTCTGACGGTCGGCGCCGGTGTTTCCCAGCCGGTCGTTTCGAAGCACCTGGCGGTACTCAAAACTGCCGGCCTCGTGCGCGACCGTCATGAAGGCCGACAGACGCATTACAGCGCCGAGATCAAGGCGCTTGCTCCGCTGGCGGACTGGACGACGGAGATGGCCGGCTTCTGGGAAGGCCGGTTCGACGCTCTGGAAGATTTGCTCAAAAGGATGGATCAATGAACGAAACCGCAACTGAAGTCCGCTCCGTCATTATCGAGCGGGAGATCGCTTTTCCGCCGGAGAAAATCTGGCGTGCGCTGACGCAACCGCATCTGATTGAGGAGTGGCTGATGAAGAGCGACTTCAAGCCTGTGCGCGATCACAGCTTCAAGTTCACCGCCGAATGGGGCTCCGTCGATTGCAAGGTACTGGAGATCGAGCCGAACAGGACGCTTTCCTACACATGGGATGCCTACGGCCTCGAAAGCACCGTCACCTGGACCCTGACGCCTGCCGGTTCCGGCACGCATCTGCACATGGAACAGGCAGGTTTCCGCCCGGATCAGGAACAGGCCTACCAGGGTGCGAAGTTCGGCTGGCAGCGCTTCTTCGACAATCTGCAAGAGGTTCTGGGACGCGAAGGCTGAGACAAAGGCATCGGTCTGTTTGTGGAGGAAATATCAGTGAATTGGAACAAGTCTATTCGTCAGCTTCACCGCTGGCTGTCGATCATCTTCACGCTGACGGTCATTGCCAATTTCGCCACCATGGCCTTCGGCACGCCGCCGGCCTGGGTGGTCTATTCGCCGCTGCCGCCGCTTTTCCTGCTGCTGTTCAGTGGCCTCTACATGTTCGCATTGCCCTATTTCACCGGCCGCCGCGAGCAGGCCTCGGCGGCAGGGTAGGGAAGCGATTTCCGCCAAGAGTCGCGGCTGGCAGCCCGTCATATCGCTGTCATCCGCGGACTCTAGATCACGCCGCATGTCATCAGCCGATCTTCCCCTTTTCCGCTTCGGCATCATCGCCGACCCGCAATATGCCGCCATCGAATCGCAGGTCGAGATGGGGCGCTACTACGCCAACAGCCTTGCCAAGGTCGCTTCCGCAATCGAGACCTTCAATGGCGAGGAACTGAGCTTCGTCATGACGCTCGGCGATATTATCGACCGCGATTTCAAGAGCTTCGATGATATCCTACCAGTCTATGAAAAGCTGCGTCACGAAGCGTTCTTCCTGCTTGGGAACCACGATTTCGCCGTCGCTCCCGAAGATCTGGAAAAGGTCGCCGAACGCGTCGGCATGCCGGCACGCTATTACCGCTTCCGGCGCCACGGCTTCCACTTCATCGTGCTCGACGGCAACGAGGTCAGCACCTTCGCGCCGCCGGAAAACCATCCCTTTCGCACCCTCGGCCGCGAAAGACTGGCCGCCCTGATGGCCGCCGGCGCCGAGAACGCGCATGCGTGGAATGCATCGCTGAGCGACGAGCAGCTCGCCTGGCTTGCAGATGAAATCGAACAGGCGAAGGCCGCGCACGAGAAGGTCATTGTAATGAACCACTTCCCAGTCCACCCGCCCTGCGAACATGACATGTGGGACCGTGAGCGCATCGTCGCCCTGCTGTCTTCGCAGGACAATGTCGTCGCCTATCTCAATGGCCACAACCATGTCGGCAATTACGGCAAGGTCGCCGGCTGCCACTTCGTCAATTTCAAGGGCGTGGTCGACACAGAGAGCGAAAACACCTTCGCCATCGTCGATGTCTATTCCGACCGGCTGGAGATCCGCGGCTTCGGCCGCGAGGAGAGCCGTACGCTATCCTATTAGGGGGCTACGACGCGCGCCGGCCGGTCGACCATCCGACTCCGTTTGAGCCAACAGAATGCTTCAATCTAACCAGGAAAGGCTCTAAGCCGGCTCCGTCGCGATCGCCGCCGGCTGTGCCCTATGCTCCAACGCGTCCTTCTTCGGTGGCGCGCCGAACATGCGCGTATATTCGCGGCTGAACTGCGAGGCGCTTTCATAGCCCACCTGATAGGCGGCGTTGGCAGCATTGATGCCATCGGCCACCATCAACCGCCGCGCCTCGAGAAGCCTGAGCTGCTTCTGATATTGCAGTGGGCTCATCGAGGTCAGCATCTTGAAATGCTGATGGAAGGAGGAGGGGCTCATCTTTGCCACGGCGGCCAGCTGCTCCACCCGCACGGGCGCGGTGAAATTGTCACGCAAAAGGTAGATGGCATCGGCCACCCGCCGCGTCTGGCTACCGGGCAGCGCCAGCTTGCACACCTCGCTGCCATTCTCACCGGATAGGAGCCAGAAGCTGATCTCGCGCAGGATCGACTGTCGCAGGATCGGGATAGATTTCGGTGTGTTGAGCATGCGCATCAGCCGCAGGATGCAGTCCTGCAGCTCCGCTCCGAAATGCTGCACGAAAACACCGGGACCGCCTTCGCCCGATGGCTTCGGCGGGCTTTCCATTTCCTCCAGAACCGCGCGCAGGATGGGGATGTCGAGCTCCAGCGTGAGCGCGATCATCGGTCGCTCGCGGCTTGCCTGGATGACCTGGCCGAAGGCCGGCATTTCGACGCTGACCACCAGCGCCTGCATGGCCGTATAGGTGAAGAGACGCTCCCCGAACATGATCTGCTTGGCGCCATCGACGATGATGCAGAGCGCCGGCCGGTAGATCGCCGGTTTCGGCATGGTGAGCGTGGAGGAACGCATCAGGTAAAAGCCGGGCAGGGCGGTCTCATAGAGCCCGTCGCCGCCGCCATGGCTGTCCATGTATTGGATGAGAGCATTCTTGATCTCGTCGGACATCGTTCTTCTCCGGTGGCGGACACTGCCGCGCCTTTGCCCACCATCATACTCCGCGAGCACAAGACGACAACCTGTCTGGAGGAATAGGCAAGAAGTTCGAGGCTTTCGGCATTCAGGAAAAAGCGTGTCAGGACCTAGATTCCGGTAATTCGAACAAGGAGCAATCGAGATGGCCGATCAGAACGCAAATTCCAAAATCGCAATCGTCACCGGCGGCAGCCGCGGCCTTGGCCGCAACACCATCGTCAGCCTCGCCCGTGATGGCGTCGACGTGATCTTCACCTATCACTCCAACAGCGCCGAAGCCGACAAGGCCGTCGCCGAAGTCGAAACGCTCGGCCGCAAGGCCGCTGCGCTGCAACTCGATACCGGCAATGTCGCCGCCTTCGACGCCTTCGTCGAAAATGTCCGCTCGATACTGAAGGGCTGGGGCCGCGAGCGCTTCAACTTCCTCGTCAACAATGCCGGCACCAGCTACCACGCCTCGATCCTGGAAACGACCGAGGAGGAAATGGACAAGCTCTACAACGTCCATTTCAAAGGCGTCTTCTTCCTGACGCAGAAGCTGTTGCCTCTGATTGCCGACGGCGGCCGCATCGTCAATCTCTCGAGCGGCCTTGCGCGCATCGCCCTGCCTGGTTCGTCGGCCTATGGCTCGCTCAAAGGGGCGGTCGAGGTGCTGACCCGTTACATGGCCACCGAGCTCGGTTCTCGCGGCATCGCCGTCAATACGGTCGCACCGGGGGCCATCGAGACGGATTTCAGCGGCGGCATGGTTCGCGATAATCCGGAGATCAACCGCCGCGTCGCCGCCATGACGGCGCTCGGCCGCGCCGGCGTGCCCGACGATATTGGCCCAATGATCGCCGCGCTGCTGACGGAGGCCAACCGCTGGATCAACGCGCAACGCATAGAGGTCTCCGGCGGCATGGCGCTTTGAGTCGTTTCCCGGAACGCGATCGAGAACGCCCCGATCGCGTTTCATGTCTCTCTCGCCTCGTTTCCGGGGCGAGATGGGGTTGCACCGATGATGGTGCAGCCACAGAGTGAGGCCCGAAATGCGATTGCTTTCCTTCCTTGTTGCCGCCGGCCTTCTGGCGGCAAGTTCCGCTTTTGCCGCAGATCCGGTCGGCACGCGCACGATCGAACTTCCCGCGCCTGCGCGCCGTGCGACACTTCAGGTGATGGTCTGGTATCCGACCGCGAGCGTCGGGACACTAGTGCCGTCCGGCAAGGACAAGGTGTTCAAGGAAACGCCCGCGCTGAAGGGTGCCGCGATCGCTGAAGGCTCTTTTCCGCTTATCCTGATTTCGCACGGGTCCGGCGGCAGCATCGCCAATCTGGACTGGCTCGCGACGCGGCTTGCTGCGACCGGCTTCATCGTTGCCGGTCCCAATCACCCCGGCACGACGCGTGGAGATTCCACACCGCTCGACACAACGAAGCTATGGCAGCGGGCAGCCGATCTGTCCGACGTGCTGACGGCACTGTCCGCCGATCCCGCCTGGGCGCCCCATATCGACGGAAAACATGTCGGCGCGCTTGGCTTTTCGCTTGGCGGCCACACGGTGATGGCAGTCGCGGGCGTGCGTGTCGATCGCGAAGCCTACGCCCGCTATTGCGATGAAGAAAGGACCATGGCTGATTGCGTCTGGTTTTCGAGCGGCACGGTCAACCTGCGCAGCGCGGACAAGCACTTGTTCGAGCAGTCGAACCGCGATCCGCGCATCCGTTCTGTAATCGCGATCGACCCTTCCGTCGTGCGTGCATTCACGGCCGAGAGCCTCCGCTCCATCGATATCCCTGTGCACATCATCAATATCGGCCGGCCGGAAACCATTCCCGTGGCGGTCAGGTCTGACGATATCGCGGCCGAAATACCAGGTGCCGAATATCAGACCGTCGATGGCGCGGTACATTTGAGCTTTCTTGCCGAATGCCGTCCTGAAGCGCCCGATTTTTTGAAAAGCATCGGCGAAACCGACCCGATCTGCGAGGATGCGCCGGGAAAACCCAGAACGCGGGCGGAGATCCACGTGCAGATGGCAGCGATGATCGAGGCCGCCTTCCTCGCCGATTTTGCGCGCAGGGAGTAACGCAGCGATTCAGGCATTCGCCGCAACCGGCCCTTCCGTCCAACTCTGCGTCCAAAGTATCCGCAGTCGATCGCCTTCACCCTTAAAAAAGGCGTCCGCCTCTGCACACGCCTCGACCCGGTCGCTGCGGAAGTTGCGGATCGCCTGCCTGAGCTCACACCAGGCAACGATATTGGCGGTCTGGGAATAATAGATCAGCGCGATCGGGCGGATCGTCCGTTCGGTCCCACGGCCCATTTCGTCGCGATAGTCGAGGGTGAGCTTGCGTTCGTCGCGGATTGCCCGGCGCACGACGGCAAGGTCCATCCCCGCAGGAGGCGGAGCGATCGTGCCCCAGGCAAACAGCGCCTTGTTCTCCATGGCCTGGCGGAGGGGCGTCGGCACGGCGCCGGCAAGTTTCTGGTTGACGCGTCGGGCAGCGAGCTTCAGCTCCTCGTCGCCGGTCCGGTCCAGCAGTGCCAGCGACAGCACGATAGCTTCGGTTTCCTCAATCGAAAACATCAGCGGCGGCAGATCGAAGCCCGGTCGCATGATGTAGCCGATGCCGCGCCCGCCCTCGATCGGCACCCGCATCGCCTGCAGCGCGGCGATATCGCGGTAGATCGAGCGCACGGTCACTTCCAGCCTCTCGGCCATGACCGCGGCTGTCATCGGCTTCTTCGCCAGCCGCAATATCTGGATGATCTCGAAAAGCCTGGACGCCTTGCGCATCTCTCGTCCTTCATCTCACGCTCCTGACAATACACTGTCAGTTGGCCTGCCGTATAGATCTACCTATCAGATTGAAATTAAAACGCTTCCTGAAAAAGCACGCGGAAATACGGGACGGACAACTGACATGAATTATCACGAAAGCCTCTGGCTCTATTTTACCCTTCTCTTCGGTATAATCATTGTGCCGGGCATGGATATGCTCTTCGTGCTCGCCAACGCGCTGACCGGCGGCACCAAAAGGGGGCTCGCCGCCACCAGCGGCATCATGCTGGGCGGGGCGGTGCATTCCGCCTACGGTGCGGCGGGGGTGGGCATCCTCGTCGCCATGCTGCCTGGCGTCTTCAACCTGCTGCTCTTTGCCGGCGTTGCCTACATGATCTGGATCGGCATCTCGCTGATTAAGAGCTCGATCAAGGTAGAAGCGGTTGGTCCCGGGACGGCGCGCTCGACCTGGAAGGCGTTCCGGCAGGGCGCGGTCACCTGCCTCGTCAATCCCAAGGCCTATATCTTCGTGCTGGCAGTCTATCCGCAATTCATCAAACCGGAATATGGGCCAATCTGGCTGCAGGGTCTGATCATGGGCGCCATGACCGTGCTCACGCAGCTCGCCATCTACGGTACGCTTGCCATGACCGCCGGTCGCAGCCGTGATCTCTTGGTTTCCAACCCGAAGACGACTGCCGTCATCGGCCGTCTCGCCGGCTTGCTGCTGGTCGTCATCTCCGCGATCAGCCTCTGGCAAGGATGGAAGACCGCATAATATTCCATCGATCCTTATCACATTGTTTTTATGAGGATCCGGCCAAACGTGACTATGCGGCGAGGTGGATTTTGTCATGATCGCCGTGCAGATTGCCCCGGCCGGCTTTGCCGGCGGAACAATGGAGAGAGAAGAATGAACTGGAAAACGGTAGCGGTGGCTGCGGCGTTCGCCGGCATTGCCATCGGTTCGGCCATGGCCGCCGACAACGGCACGCATGACGCACGCGTTGGAATGATGAAGCAGGTCGGTGGTGCAGCGGGCGCGCTGTCCGCCATCGCCAAGGGCACCAAGCCCTATGATGCCGAGGCCGTGAAGGCGGCGCTGACGACGATCGCTCAAACGGCAAAGGCTTTCCCGGACCAGTTCAAGCCGGGTACCGAGACCGGCGACAGCGAGGCAAGCCCGAAGATCTGGGAAAACATGGATGACTTCAAGGCACGCGCTGCGAAACTATCCACCGACGCCGAAACCGTTCTCGCCCAGCTTCCGGCAGATGCCGCCGGTGTCGGCGCTGCCCTCAACACCCTCGGCGGCAATTGCGGCGGCTGTCACCAGCTCTATCGCATCAAGAAGGACTAGGCGATAGAGCGCGCTTCCCGTCGATTCCACGATCCGCACCGGCCTTGCCGCCAGTGCGGATTGCCTTATTCTCCCCCCGGCAGCGGGGCCTGGCAATGCCCTGAACATTCACAGCAAGGAGAGGCCGCGCATGGTCCGCAGGTTCATCCGCTTTGTGCTCTGTCTCATCGGCGTCATCGTGGTCGGCGGCGCAGTCCTCTATTTCGTGACCGCGCCCGATCCGCTGCCAGAAAGCCGCTGGGCCAATCTCGGAGTTCCTGATGTCGCAAACGGCGAGAAGGTTTTCTGGGCTGGCGGCTGCGTCAGCTGTCACGCAGCTCCGGGCGCGCAAGGCGATGCGAAACTAACCCTTGCGGGCGGCCTCGCCCTGAAGAGCCCCTTCGGCACTTTCCATGTCCCGAATATTTCCCCGGATGAACAGGCGGGCATCGGCCGCTGGACGCTGGCTCAGTTCGGCAACGCGATGAAGCGCGGCGTCGGTCCCGATGGCCAGCATCTTTATCCATCCTTCCCTTACGGCTCCTATGCGCGCATGACTGACAAGGATGTCAACGATCTCTTTGCCTATCTGAAGACGCTGCCGAAGAGCAGCAATGTCGCCCCGCCGCACGAATTGCCGTTCCCCTTCAACATTCGGCTGGCGCTCGGCGGCTGGAAGCTTCTCTATTTCAACGACCAGCCGCGCGTCGTGCTCGCCAACGCCGATGATAAGGTGAAGCGCGGCCAGTATCTGGCCGAAGGCCTCGGCCATTGTGGCGAATGCCATACCCCACGCGATTCCCTCGGCGGCTTCGTCCGCGACCAGTGGCTTGCCGGCGCCCCGAACCCGGAAGGCAAAGGCCGCATACCCGATATCACGCCCGGCTCGAAGAGTGTCGGCTCCTGGAGCGAGGCCGATATCACCAACTACCTGCAGACCGGCTTCACCCCCGATTTCGACTCCGCCGGCGGCCAGATGGTCGACGTGCAGCAGAATATCGCCCGTCTGCCACAGTCTGACATCGAAGGGATCTCCGCTTATCTGAAAGCGGTGCCGAGCAAATAGCGCCTGCCTGAAGCAAGCGCCGAAGGCTAGATTGATGGCCATGAAGCATCCATCGATCGAGGAAACAGACACTGCCATCGCCCGCATGCGGGAGCGCCTCGGCACGCGCAACGTGGTACTCGCGCGCTGGTTTACCGATACGCTCGCCATCATGGAGGCAAAGATTGCAAGCCGTCTCGAAGATCCCAACGATCGCGCGCAAGCGCGGGCCGCGGCCTTCCTCTTCGTCAAGGCCGCACTTCACCAATGGGCGACCCGACCGGCGCATGAGGAGGCCGCCAAGGATGGTCCAGCGAAAGAGGCGCCGCCTTCACGCAGAATCGGTATACGTTAGACTTCAATCTCTAATCTCTATTCTTTGGAACGGATGGCGGTCTTGAAACGGCACGACTGGCAGATCGAAGCGCGTGAATATGCCCGTCAGGAAGAGCGCCGCGGCCGGCGTTTTGCGTTTACGCATCTGGTGCCCGCAAGGACCGCGCTCGTCGTGATCGACATGATCCCTTTTTTCGTCACGCCGGGCAGCTATGCCGAAGGCATAGTCGCGAACATCCAGGCACTTGTTGCTGCGGTGCGCAAGTGCGGCGGGGTGGTTGTCTGGGTGGTGCCGGCACCGCGGCACAACCATCCGGAGCTGGCGCGTGAATTCTTTGGTGACACGATTGCCGAACTTTACCGCACTTCGGGCGGCGACGGGCCGATCGACGGCCGGCTCGCACCGGACTTCGTCCCCGAACCGCAGGATCTCCTGATCGAGAAAAGCTCCTACAGCGCCTTTCATCCAGAAAGCGCACCGCTCGCGGCCATGCTGAAATCGCGCGGCGTCGATACGGCACTCATAACGGGCACACTGACCAATATCTGTTGTGAATCCTCAGCGCGCGATGCCTGCTCCAGCGGCTTTCGGGTCGTGATGCTGGCCGATGCGAATGCCGCGCGGCGAGATATCGATCACAATATGGCGCTCTACTCGGTCTATCGCAGTTTCGGCGATGTGCGCACGACGGCCGAGGTGATCGGTTTGCTCGGTGAGGATCAAGCGGCCTTCGGCTGATGCTCCGCGCCGAAAATTTGCACATACGTATCGAGCTCTTCGCTGCCGAAGCCGAGAGCACGAAAGATTTCCGCGGTAAAGGTGATGGGGGCCGAGCCGGGCGCGGTCACGATCATGTCCGAGCGCACGGCGTGCGGCCCGTCGCGGTAGTGCGCCTGGCCGCGATAGCCCTTGGCGCTGGCGATGAAATCGGGCGCGTTGCTGGTATGCGCGATGTCGTTCAAAACCCCGGCGCGCGCCAGCGCCAGCGTCCCGCCGCAGATCGCTGCGGTGAGTTTGCCGCGCGTGATGAAATCGTTGATGACGGGCGAAAGGTCGGGCGCCTTTTCAGTTTCCCAGATCGTGCCGCCGCAGATGACGAGCGCATCGAAAGCATCGCCATGAAGGTTTTCGGCCACCGTATCGGGGGCCACCCGCATGCCGCCCATGGAACGCACTTCTTCGCCGCCGGGACTTGCCGTCACCACGTCGAAACCAAAATGGGTGCGGGCGGAGGCAGCAAGCTGCCCCACTTCCCAGTCTGCGAAGCCGTCGGTCAGAACCACCGCCAGTCGGGTCATGCCTTCCTCCCTTGCAAGATGGCCGAGCGGCTGGCGCCGCTCACGACAAAGCCTGCATATAGCGCATGCCGGTGACTGGGCGAGGGGTGAAGTCCATCTGCTCGTAGAAGCGGTGCGCCTTGAGATTGCCGGTCGCGGCACTGACGGAGAGGTAATCGCAGCCTGCAATGCGGGCCGTTTCGCGGGCGCGGTCGACGAGAAGCTGGCCCGTGCCATGGCCGCGATGGCCGTCGCGCACGAAAAGGTGATGAAGATCCATGCCGCGCTTGCCTTCCTGCGCCCGGTAGAGCGGAACGAGGATGGCGTAGCCGATCAGTCCCTCGTTGCCTTCGGCGACAAGAGCCGAAATCCAGGGCGTCGGGCCGAAGAGATCGCGTTCGAGCTGTTCCGGCGTCGAGGCGGAAATATCGCCGTGATGGGCGGCAAGCAGGCCGATCATCTCGTGAAGTTCGGCGATGTCCCGAGGTTTGGCGGCGCGGATCGTCACGACCGGCGGGCGCATGAGCGATATTTCGCTGTCTTCTATTTCAAGCATGGTCTTCGCGTCCTTTTCGAGGTCTATGCCGTCAGGACGCTGCCGATACAACAAAGCCGCCTGACGGCGGCTTGTTGACATTATGATCTGTCTTGGCCGCCCTTTACAGGTACAGCCAAAAATACGAGCGGTTATGGTGCGCGTTGTCGATCATGCGCCATACATTCTCCGAAACCGTTCGTTTGTCAATGGCAGATCAGGCGGCATGAGTTCGGACGGGACAGTGTTCGAAATCTGTGAGATGCGTCGCCTTGTCACTTTCGCCTTTCGGCAAAGCAATATAGTATACCCCCCTATCCTAAATAGAGACGATCATGTCCCACACGACCCACCAGAAGAAGAAGCTCATCGCCCGTGTCAGCCGCCTCCGCGGCCAGCTCGTGGCCGTCGAGCGCGCGCTGGAAGCCGAGCGTCCTTGCGGCGAGATATTGCAGCTCCTCGCCTCCGTGCGCGGCGCGCTGACAGGGCTGACAGGCGAGGTGCTGGACGATCATCTGCACGAACATGTGCTGCAGGCCGCTGACGAGAAGGCGAGGGCGGAAGCGGTCGAGGAAATATCGGAAGTCTTGCGAACCTATATCCGCTGAGCCGGATCGATCTCGATAAGGAGCTGGCAATGGGTGCCGGAACTAATGCACACGGACATGAGCATGTCTTCCTTGGGCAGGATCATGCCCGGAACGAACGCCGCATCTGGCTGGTGATCGCGCTGACGGCCGTCATGATGGTGGTCGAAATCGCCGCCGGTACGATTTATGGATCGATGGCCCTGGTGGCCGACGGCTGGCACATGTCCACCCATGCCAGCGCGTTGCTCATTTCCGCGCTCGCCTATCTCTTCGCCCGCAAACAGGCCCGCAACCCCCGTTTCACCTTCGGCACCGGCAAGCTCGGCGATCTCGCCGGCTTTGCGAGTGCCATCATTCTGGCGATGATCGCGCTGCTGATGGGCTGGGAAAGTTTCCTGCGCATCACGTCGCCCGTGCCGATCAGTTTTAGCCAGGCGATTGCCGTGGCCGTCATCGGTCTTGCCGTCAACCTTGTCAGCGCCTGGCTGTTGAGCGGCGGCGGCGGCCACGGTCATCACGGCCATGGACATACTCACGCACACGGGCATGACCACCATCACCATCATCACCACAGCCACGAGCATGGCCACGCGGATAACAATATCCGCTCCGCCTATATGCATGTCATCGCCGACGCATTGACCTCGGTGCTCGCCATCGCCGCACTCACCTTCGGCAGCCTTTATGGCTGGCTCTGGCTCGATCCGCTGATGGGCATCGTCGGCGCTCTCATCATTGCGCAATGGTCCTGGGGGCTGATGAAATCGTCAGGCGCCGTGCTGCTCGACGTGCTCTCCGAAGGGGAAAGGCTGCCGGATGAGATCCGCGGCGCGATCGAAGGCGATGGCGATCGCATCACCGATCTGCATGTCTGGCAGGTCGGCCCCGGCCATCACGCGGCGATCGTCGCGGTACTGACGCCGCAGCCGCGCGACACGGCCTTCTACAAGGAGAGGCTCGCGAGCCTGGATGAGTTGTCGCATGTGACGGTGGAAGTCACGCGCGCCGCCTGATCCCGCCCAAAAGCCGAGATGCCGCCGCAATCGGGTCTTACGCCTATGATCCCGATTCCCCGGAGGTCTTCATGAATCACAGCCTCACCCGCCGCAGCTTTATCGGTTCCGCCTTGCTGCTGCCTGCGCTGAGCCTTGCCCGCCGCGTGCGCGCTGAGCAGCAGAATGACGATATCGACAAGCGGCTTGCGGCGCTGGAAGCGCGCATCGGCGGGCGTCTCGGGGTCTCCGTCCTCGACAGCGACACGAACATCTCCTTCGGCTATCGCAGCAGCGAGCCCTTCGCCATGTGCAGCACCTTCAAGGTCCTCGCCGCCGGCCTGGTGCTCGCCCGCGTCGACAAGGGCGACGAAAAACTCGACCGGCGCGTCACTTACGGCAAGGAAAAGCTCGTCACCTATTCCCCGGAGACCGAAAAGCACGCCGGCGGCGAAGGTATGACGATGGCCGAGATCTGCAAGGCCGGCATTACGCTCAGCGACAACACGGCCGGCAACCTGATGCTCGAAAGCTTTGGCGGCCCGGCCGCGCTCACGGATTGGCTCCGGTCCATCGGCGACGGCACGACCAGGCTTGACCGCATGGAAACTGCGCTGAACGAGGCGGCAAAAGGGGATGCGCGCGACACCACGACGCCGGATGCCATGCTCGATACGCTCGGCAATATCGCTCTCGGCTCGGTTCTTTCGGAAACCTCCGCAAATCAGCTGGTCGACTGGATGGTGGGCAATACGACAGGCGGCGCGCGCCTGCGAGCAGGCTTGCCGTCCGACTGGAAGATCGGCGACAAGACCGGAACGGGCGATAACGGTGCGGCCGGCGATATTGCCATCATCTGGCCGCCCAACCGCGGCCCGATCGTCGCAGCCGTCTATCTGGCGGAAACGACTGCGAGGATGGATGAGTTCAACCCGGTCTTCGCCGAAATCGGTGAGATGATCGCGGAGATGGTGTAGGGAGCTAGCCTGATTTTCCAGGATCTCTCGCTGCCGTCGGATCGAGTAAGCTGGATATCGTTCGATAAAAAGCCGCGGCGCAGCATAGCTGCCCGCGGCTTTTGAACTTGCGTTGGAATCAGCTGGCTGTTTCGCCGGCGGCCTGCGTGCCCGCCGATTGCGCAGCGGCAGATCCCTTGTTGCCGTCTCCGCTATCTTCGACACCCGCAAGTTCGCGCTTGATCTGTTCGGCAATCTCTTTCTCGACTGCAGCGCGATCGTCCGGGGACATGGCCTTGAGGTCGTCCTCTGTGAGATTGTGTGCCGCCAGATAACGCGCGCGGATGAATTCTTCCGGCGTCATGCTGCTCCATTTGCTGAATTCAGCAGCCACGCGTTTATTTGCCTCCTTGATCGTCGCCTCCTTATTGGACGGCGGATTGATATAGGCCTCGTTGCCGGCCTGCACCGCCCACATCGTGTTGGCGATCGACGGCGGTGTCGTGCTCGGCTGCAAGCCGGCGCCGGATTGACTGCGCGTGCTGCCGCTGAATTCGTCGATTTGTTTGTTCTTGGATTTCCCCTGCTCGAAAAGTGAGCCGAGGCCGGAATAAATTGAAAGGCTGCTACCGATTTCCATGAAAAAATCCCCCTGAAAAATCGGTAGCAACATGAGCGGTCAAACCTGCCTGGAACTTGTGTTCGCCTCAGGCAGCACTACGGCAGCGTGTAGGCGATCACATAATCGCCGGGCTTGGTGCCGACTGAACCATGCCCGCCGGCGACCATGACGACATATTGTTTGTTGTCGTCGGTCTTATAGGTCATCGGTGTCGCCTGACCGCCGGCCGGAAGCCGGGCTTCCCAGAGCTGCCGTCCGTTCGTCACGTCATAGGCGCGCAGGTAGTTGTCGACAGCCGCACCCAGGAAGGCGACGCCGCCCTTGGTCATCATGGGCCCGCCGATGCCTGGCACGCCGACCTTGAAGGGCAGGGGCAGCGGCGTCATGTCATGCACCGTACCGTTCTTGTGCATATAGGCGATACGGCCGGTGCGGAGGTCCACGCCGGCGACATAGCCCCAAGGCGGCGCCTGGCAGGGGATCTTCAGAGGTCCGAGGAAGGGGCCCATGAACACGCCATAGGGCGCCCCGTCATTCCGGTTGAGGCCCTGTTCGCTGCCCTTCTCGTCCTGCCCGCGCGGCGGAATATCGGCCGCCGGCACCAGGCGCGAGGTGAAGGCGAGGTAGGTTGGCATACCGAACATCACCTGCCGTTCAGGGTCGACCGCAATCGATCCCCAGTTGAAGGTACCGAAATTGCCGGGATAGACGATTGTCCCCTGCAATGAGGGCGGCGTGTAGCGGCCTTCATATTTATAGCGGTGGAAATCGATGCGGCAGACAAGCTGGTCGAACAGCGAGACACCCCACATGTCCTTTTCTTGCAAGGGCTCCGGCGAGAAGGTGAGATCAGAGATCGGCTGCATCGGCGCGGTATGATCTTCAGGGATCGCTCCACCTGGCGCCGGAATCTCCTTGAAGGGAATGATCGGCTGGCCCGTGCGCCGGTCGAGCACGTAAATATCACCCTGCTTGGTGGGTGCTACCAGCGCCGGAACCGCCGTACCGTCCGGCTTGGTCAGGTCGAGCAGCACCGGCTGTGCCGGCACGTCCATGTCCCAGAGATCGTGATGGACGAATTGCTGCACCCAGCGCAGCTGGCCCGTATTGATATCGAGCGCTACCACCGAGGAGGAGAATTTTTCGACATTCTCGCTGCGGTTCATGCCGAGCTGGTCCGGCACCTGGTTGCCAAGCGGGATATAGACCATACCGAGCTGTTCATCGGCGCTGAAGACCGACCAGCTGTTCGGCGAATTGGTCGTGTAATGTTGCCCTTCGGGCAGCGGCGTCGTCTGGTCCGGATTGCCGGAATCCCAGTTCCACAGCAATGCGCCGCTGTTGATATCATAGGCGCGGATGACGCCCGACTGTTCCTGTGTCGAGTAGTTGTCGTTGACGGCCCCGCCGATGATGAGCTTGCCGGCGACAGCGACAGGCGGCGAGGTGGAGTAATAATAACCGGCCGGATTATACTGCATGCCGGTCTGCAGCTGCAGCACCCCCTGTTCCGCAAAGCTTGTGCAGACCTGTCCGTTGGCGGCATCGAGCGCAATCAGCCGTGCATCCGAAGTCGGCAGGTAGACTCGCTCCTTGCAGGGCTGTCCGGCCGGTGTTGCGGCATCGCTGTAATAGGTCACGCCGCGGCAGGTCTGGTGCTGCCGGTTCGGGTTCATGCCGGAATTGGCGTCATATTTCCACTTCTGCTGCCCGGTCTTGGCATCGAGCGCGATGGCCCAATTGTGCGGCGTGCAGAGATAAAGCGTATTGCCCACTTTCAGCGGCGTTACCTGATAGGTGGTCTCGCTGACGTCATCGGGCCGCTTCACATCACCGGTCTGATAGCGCCAGACCTCTTTCAGGGTCGAAACATTCTGCACGTTGATCTGATCGAGCGGCGAATAACGCTGGCCGTAAGGCGTGCGGCCATATTGGTGCCATTCGCCATCAGGCACATTGCCGCCGAAGGCAGGCGTCGCGGCGGATGCCTGTGTCGGCAGGTCGCCGGCGAGGTCATGCGGATCCGTGGTCATCGAATAGACGGCGACGATGATGGCGGCGATGACCGGAATGGCAAGCGGCCAGGGATTGGCGCCGTAATAAGTGCCGGTCGGGCTGCGGAAACCGAGCGGCCGGCGGATCCAGGGCGTCAGCAGCCAGAGCCCAAAGAGGATGATTACTCCGCCGCGCGGGCCGAGCTGCCACCAGTCGAACCCCACCTCCCAGATCGCCCAGACGAGCGCTGCGACCACGAGCGCCGCATAGACCCAGAGCGCCACCGCCTTGCGCAGGAGCAGCAGGCCCGCCGTCAGCAGGAACATCAGCCCCGCAAAGAGATAGAAAACGCTGCCGCCGAGCGTGACGAGCCAAAGCCCGCCGGTGCCAAGCGCCAGTCCGAAAATGATGAAGAGAATGGAGGTAATGACAATCGCCATAAAGCAATCTCCCGCTGGTTAGCCGGATCGGAGGACGGCGAAAAATATACGCCGATCAGGCAGATAGAGCGGGAGGTGTGCCTTTCAACCGTGGCAATTGGCGGCAGTTGAAACTGGCATGCTAGTGCGTTTTCGCAAGCTCGCGGTCGATCGCGGAGACGAGACGACTATCGTCCGCCGTCACGTCAGGAGCGAAGCGGGCGACGACCTTGCCATTGCGGCCGACGAGGAATTTTTCAAAGTTCCAGAGGATTTCGTTGTCGTCGCCGGCAAGGCCGGCGCCCTTCAGCCGCTCGCGCATCGGCCCTTCGCCGGTCGTTTCCACGCCGGAGCTCGTCAGGTTCTTGTAGAGCGGGTGCTTGTCCGGCCCTTTGACCGAAATCTTGGAGAACATCGGAAAATCGACGCCGAAGGTGCTGGTGCAGAAATCCATGATTTCCGCATCCGTGCCCGGCTCCTGACCCTTGAAGTCGTTGGCCGGGAAGCCGGCGATGACGAAGCCTCTCTCGCGCTTGTCGGCATAGAGCTTTTCCAGGCCTTCATACTGAACCGTCAGCCCGCATTTGGAGGCGACGTTGACGATGAGCAGCACCTGACCGCGATATTCGTTGAGCGTCGTCTCGCGACCCTGAACGGTCTTGACCGGTATGTCGAGAAGGTCGGTCATCACTATCTCCAATGAGTATGGGCCAGTTGATAGGGGATTGGCTGAAATCAGGTTCCGCAGAAGGTCTGGAGCACCCGCTCCTCGGGCTTCGGCGGATCCATATAGGCCGCGAATGGCGGCTGCTCCTCAAATGGCTTCGAAAGCACCGATAGCAGCGCCTCGAACAGCGAGAAATCGCCATCCTCTACGGCGGCCTCGATTGCCTGCTCGACGCGGTGGTTGCGCGGAATGAAGGCCGGGTTGGCCTGCTTCATCGTGGCAGCCCGATCACTGGGGGTCTGCGGATTGCGCGAAAGCCGGTCACGCCAGCGCGTCAGCCATTCGGTGGTGGCAGCAGGCTCGCGGAAGGTCGATGCGAATACGGCCTCAGCCGCCTCGTCGCCTGCAACAGCCGACAGGCGCCGGAACGTCAGCGTAAAATCCGCACCCTGTGCCTGCATCAGCGCCAGCAGCGCCTGGATGAGTTCCAGATCGCCGTCTTCGGCAGAAACAAGACCGATCTTGCCGCGCATGCCTTGCAGCCAATAGGAGTGAAAACGCTCGCCATAGGCCTTGATGATGGCGTTGGCGTGCTCGATCGCCTTGTCTTTGTCGGTATCGATCAGTGGCAGCAGCGCCTCGCCGAGGCGCGCCAGGTTCCATTGCCCGATACCCGGTTGGTTGGCATAGGCATAACGCCCGTGCTGGTCGATCGAGGAGAAGACCGTCATCGGATCGTAGCTGTCCATGAAGGCGCAGGGGCCGAAATCGATCGTCTCGCCTGATATCGTCATATTGTCGGTATTCATCACCCCATGGATAAAGCCGACCTGCAGCCAGCGGGCAATCAGCGCCGCCTGTCGGTCGCAGACTGCCTCATAGAGGGCGAGATAGGGATTTTCCGCGGCCTTCAGCGCGGGATAGTGCCGTTCGATCACATGGTCGGCCAGCGCCTTGATACCATTCTCGTCACCGGTCGCGGCCAGATACTGGAAGGTGCCGACGCGGATATGGCTTGCCGCCACGCGCGTGAAGACTGCGCCCGGCAAAATATCCTCACGCCTGACACTTTCGCCGGTCAACACGGCTGCCAGCGCCCGTGTCGCCGGAATGCCGAGCGCAAACATCGCTTCGCTGACGATATACTCGCGCAGGACCGGGCCGAGGGCTGCCCGCCCGTCGCCGCGGCGGGAGAAGGGCGTCTGTCCCGCACCTTTGAGCTGGATGTCGCGACGCTCTCCGTTCCGGTCGATCACCTCCCCGAGGAGGATCGCGCGTCCGTCGCCGAGCAGCGGCACGAACTGACCGAACTGGTGGCCGGAATAGGCCATCGCCAGCGGTTCGGCGCCATCGGGGATGAGATTGCCCGAAAAGATCGCCGCGCCGTCACGTTTCAAAATGTCGAGATCAAGCCCCAATTCTTCGGCCAGCGGCTCGTTGAGCTTGATGAGCCATGGCTCCGCGACCTGCGTCGGCGCCTGCAGGGAAAAGAAATTCTGCGGCAGGTGCACGTAGCTGTTGTCGAATGAAAAGGCCGCGTCCGGCCGGTTTTTCTGCAGGGCGGAGGTCATGGCTAATAGGTAGGGCTGCAGGCGAGGCGACGCAAGTCGATTTCGGTCCCAAATCGTCTCTTCACGAAGAGCAAGACAATGCAAGGAATGGTGATCTGTTTTTACCTCTCGTCAAAGCAGATTTGCCATAAAAGACATAGCGCTGCCATGATTGCAGGCGTATAGCCAGTCATCCCCCCTTGGCATCATTGCCATGTCATCCCCTGCGGCCCTGTCGCCCGTGCGCTTAGCCGCGCCACTGCGAGTGATCCCTGACGATGTCGGATCAGATTTATCATGCGCCGATGGTTCGGCGCGCGGCACCCAATTTCCGGGTGATCGCGATGATTGTCGCGAGTGCTATGCTGATGGAAAACGTCGACGCAACCGTGCTGGCGACAGCACTGCCGACGATGGCGCGCGATTTCGGCGTCGGCGCCCCGGCGATGTCGATCGCATTGACCTCTTACCTGCTCAGTCTGGCGATCTTCATTCCGGCCAGCGGTCGCATGGCCGACAGCTTCGGTTCCCGCACGGTCTTCCGCTCGGCTATCGCCGTCTTCGTGGTCGGCTCGATCCTTTGCGCCCTCGCGCCGACCTTGCCGTTTCTGGTGCTCGCCCGCCTCTTGCAGGGTATTGGCGGCGCCATGATGATGCCCGTCGGCCGCCTTGTTTTGATGCGCAGCGTCGACCGCAAGGATATGGTCAGCGCCATGTCCTGGCTTCTGGTGCCGGCGCTGATCGGCCCGATCGTCGGACCGCCGCTCGGCGGTTTCATCGTCACCTATCTTGATTGGCGCTGGATCTTCTACATCAACGTGCCGATCGGTATCATCGGCATGATATTCGTCTCGATCTATATCGACGAGATAAAGGGCAAGGCCACCGGCCCCTTCGACACGATCGGCTTCATCCTCTCGGGCATTTCGCTCGGCTCGCTGCTCTTCGGTTTCGAGCTGTCGAGCCATGAGGGGCTGGGATCGTTGTCGATCTTCCTCATCGCGACAGGCCTGCTTTTCGGCATTGCCTATCTGCGCCATGCCCGCAGGCATCCGGCGCCGATCATGGATTTTTCGCTGATGAAGGTGCCGAGCTTCGGCACATCGGTCGTTGCCGGTTCGCTGACCCGGATCACGCAGGGCGCGCAGCCCTTCCTGCTGCCGCTGCTCTTCCAGATCGGCTTCGGGCTTTCGGCTGCCGCAGCGGGCCAGATCGTCATTTCCACGGCGCTCGGCGCGCTGTTCATGAAGCCGTTGGCTAGAGCCTTCTTCCGCCGCGTCGGTTTCCGCAAAAGCCTGATCATAAACGGTATCCTCGGCACGGTCGGCTACGGGCTCTGTGCCGCCTTCCGGCCGGACTGGCCGATGCCGCTGATCTTCATCGCTCTGGTGCTGAGCGCCTTCTTCATGTCGTTCCAGTTCACGGCCTATAACACGATCGCCTATGACGAGATCGGTCAGGAGCGCATGAGCTCGGCAACAAGCTTCTACACGACGTTCCAGCAACTCATGCTTTCGCTCGGCATCTGCATTGGCGCGCTGGCGCTGCACGGTTCCATGGCCCTCAACGGCGTCGAAACGCCCGAACTTGGCGATTTCTCGGCCGCCTTCATGGTCGTCGCGCTGATCTCGATCTGCGCCACCTTCTGGAATCTGCGCTTCTCGCCGACTGCCGGCGAGGAGATCAGCGGGTACAAAGGCAAGCAGGCAAAAGGCGCCGCAGCCAGAAGCTAAAGCGCCGCATGTCTCTCCTGGCAGGGAACCGATAGGTGCCTGCGCTGTTATGCCCCGCAGCGCAAACCGAAGGGAGAGCACGCAATGGACAGCCCCATCAGCAACGACAAAACCCTCCATGATCCGCGTGGCAAATTTCCGAAGCCGCCTTTTCCGTCGCAGACCCAGCCATTTCCGGGGCTTGCCCGCGACATGGAGCCGAAGCCTGACCACGGCGAGACGAGTTATCAGGGCAGCGGCCGTCTCAAGGGCCGCAAGGCGCTGATCACCGGTGGCGATTCCGGCATGGGTCGCGCTGCGGCCATTGCCTATGCCCGCGAAGGGGCCGACGTGGCAATCAGCTATCTTCCGGACGAGGAGCCCGATGCACGGGAGGTGATCGAGCTGATTAAAAAGGAAGGGCGTATCGGCCTCGCACTTCCCGGCGATCTCAGGGATGAAGACTATTGCCGGAAGATCGTCGCCGAAACTGTGCGCCAGCTCGGCGGACTCGATATTCTCGTCAACAATGCCGGGCGCCAGCAGCAGCGTCAGTCGCTCGCCGATATGTCCAACGAGGATTTCGATGCGACGATGAAGACCAATATCTATGCGATGTTCTGGCTGACAAAGGCGGCGTTGCCTCACTTGCGTGAGGGATCGGCGATCATCCAGACGACGTCGGAACAGGCCTACGATCCCTCGCCCAATCTGGTCGATTACGCCATGACCAAGGCAGCGATGATGAATTTCACCAAATCGATGGCCAAGCAACTGGGGCCGAAGGGCATTCGCGTGAATGGCGTCGCACCCGGGCCGATCTGGACGCCGCTGCAGGTCAGTGGCGGCCAGACGCAGGAAAAGCTGGTCAAATTCGGCGGCAACACGCCGCTTGGACGACCCGGCCAACCGGCCGAACTTGCGTCGATCTATGTGCAACTTGCCGCTGCTGACGCAAGCTATGCAAACGGCCAGATCTATGGCGCAGCAGGCGGCAGTGGACAGCCTTAAAGCAGTTCCAGCAAAGTGCGCCGCGGTTTTGCGTCCGGAATTGCGTGAAAACAAAGAGATAGAGCATTTGCGTGACTCGAAGGAAAACGAAAATGCTCTATTTGTTTTCCATCTCAGCTGCCATCTCGGCCAACTTGCGCACGGTATTGAGATTGCGGGAGGTGCCGGCTTTTAGCGCCGGCAGCTTCAACTTCGAGCGGCCGGAGCCGATGGGATAGTGGACGTAGATCTCGCGGCCGGCGAGCTTCGCTTCCTCCCCATCAGGCCCCACCATTTGGTCCAGCGCATCTTTGGGTGCCGCTTGCGGCAGAAAGTAGATGAGCAAAAAGTTCGGTTTGGCCTCAGCAAAGGGTACACTGGCTATAATGTCGTCGAGCTCTTTACGGCTGCGCACCATCACGCCCGGCCGCTTGCCCATCTTCTGTCCGAGAGCCGCATCGAGTTTTTCCTCGACGGCTTTTTCGGCCTCGTCCGAGCGGAACAGAACATTGCCGCTCTGGATGTAGGTCTTCACGTCCGCAAAGCCGAGACCTTCACACATCGTCTTCAGCTCGGCCATTGGCAAGGAGCCTGTGCCGCCGACATTCACGGCGCGGAGCAGGGCGATATAGACGGACATTCCTCCTCCTCTGAACGGAGTGCCGTCCGCAGACGGCACATCCGGTCGAATCTTACATTTTGTCTGCCACCTTGATCGCGAACGCATATTCGAACGCGATCTCTTCCAATCTCTGGAAGCGCCCGGAGGCGCCGCCATGGCCGGCATCCATGTTTGTCTTCAGCAGGATGGGTGCAACGCCCGTCGTCTTGTCGCGGAGCTTTGCGACCCACTTGGCCGGCTCCCAATAGGTGACGCGCGGATCGGTCAGGCCGCCGAGCGCCAGGATCGGCGGATAGGCCTTGGGGCTGACATTGTCATAGGGTGAATAGGCGGCGATCTGCTCGTATTCTTCGCGGCTCTCAATCGGGTTGCCCCATTCCGGCCATTCGGGCGGGGTGAGCGGCAGCGTGTCGTCGAGCATGGTATTCAGCACATCGACGAAGGGAACGGCGGCGATGATCCCGGCGAATTTCTCCGGCGCCATATTGGCAACCGCACCCATCAGCATGCCGCCGGCCGATCCGCCCTCTGCGATGATATTTGCGTAAGACGTGAACTTCTCCTGATTCAGATAGTCAGCGGCGGCGATGAAGTCCTTGAAGGTATTGGTCTTCTTGTCCATCTTGCCGTCTTCGTACCAGGCAAAGCCCTTGTCCTTGCCGCCGCGGATATGGGCGATGGCATAGACGAAGCCGCGGTCGGCGAGCGACAGGCAGTTGGTGTTGAAGCCGGCCGGAATGGTGATGCCATAGGCGCCGTAGCCGTAGAGCAGGCAGGGTGCGGACCCGTCGAGCGGCGTGTCCTTGCGATAGAGCAGGGTGACCGGCACCTTTTCGCCGTCCCAGGCGGGAGCGAAGACGCGGCGGGTGATATAGTCGTCGGGATTGTGGCCCGACGGGACTTCCTGCGTCTTCAGGAGCGTGCGCTCGCGCGTGACCATGTTGTAGTCGTAGAGCTGCGAGGGCGTCGTCATCGACGAATAGGAGAAGCGGATGACGTCGGTGTCGTATTCGGCGGCACCCGACAGGCCAAGCGAATAGGCTTCCTCGTCGAAGGCGATCGCATGTTCTTCGCCGGTGCGGCGATCACGGATCATGATCTGCGGCAGGCCGTCCTTGCGCTCCAGCCACAGCAGGTGGCGGGCATAGGCCATGTGGCTGATGATGAGCGTGCCCGGTTTATGCGGCACCACTTCGCGCCAGTTCTCCTTGCCCGGTCTGTCAACTGGCGTTTCCATGATCTTGAAATCCTTGGCGCCGCCGTCGTTGGTGAGGATATAGAAGACATCGCCGCCTTCCGTCAGCGAATATTCGATGCCTTCCTCGCGCACGGCGACCAGCTTCGGCTCGGCCGTCAGGTCCTTGGTGGAAAGCAGCCTATATTCGCTGGTCTCGTGGTCATGGATGTCGATATAGATGAAGTCGTCGAGCAGCGAGCCCCCAACGCCCATGAAGAAGCCAGCATCCTCTTCCTCGTAAACCAACCGGTCTTCGCTCTGCGGCGTACCGAGAATGTGGTGGAAAACCTTCGACGGACGATGGTTCTCGTCGAGGGCTGAATAGAAGAAGCTCTTGCCATCGGGCGCCCAGACCCCGCCGCCGCCCGTATTCTCGATGAGATCGGGCAGATCCGCACCCGTCGAAAGATCGCGAACCCGCAGCGTGAAGAATTCCGAGCCCTTGTCGTCATAGCCCCAGATGCCGCGGCTGTGGTCGGTGCAATGGTCGAGGCCGGCAAGGCGGAAATAGGCCTTGCCCGTGGCTTCCTTGTCGCCGTCGAGCAGGATGGTGCGGATCGCTTCATCCTTCATGTCGCCATCGCGCGGGATGCGGAAATAGCGCGGCTGCTCGCCGCCGGTCACGTAAGACGTGCCATAGGCATAAGCGCCGTCCTTCGTCGGAACGGAACTGTCGTCTTCCTTGGTGCGACCGCGCATCTCGGCAAACAGTGTCCTCTGCAGCGGCTTGGTGTCTTCCATCGCTGCGTTCATATAACCGTTTTCGGCTTCGAGATGGGCGCGGATCGCGGGGTCGAGGATGGAAGGATCCTTGAACATGGCCTGCCAGTTGTCAGCCCGCAGCCAGGCGTAGTCGTCCGTGCGCGTGATGCCGTGGCGCGTGTCAGACACAGGCCTTTTTTCAGCGGCGGGCGGGGTGGGCAGGTTCTTGAAGACGGTCAAGGAAAGCTCCGTAAAGGCGGTATCGGTGGGCAAGAGATAGAGGCACGGCGGGCCGTGATCAAGCACCAGCGGGTGAACCGTTTTGGAACAAAATGGCCGTCGCGTTGCCTTGATGTCACCACATTGTTTCAGAATGTCCGCTGGCGTTGCGCGAATTACCCCGCATCGAGCCCCGGCACGCTGCTGGCGGCAATATGAAGAAGCATAACAGTAAAGGTTTCTCCGCAGTGCCGAAACGTCTGGTCCTGTTGATGTCGCTCATCGGCTTTGCCGCCACGTCCTCCTATGCGGTGGATCCTGCCATCAAAACGCAGCTCGAAAAGCTCGATCCCGCCACCCGCCTCGAACAGAGCTGCGATACGGAGGCCATGAGCCGTATCAACAAGGACGGCACCGGCTTCAAGCCGGACAAGGTGATCGCCTATACGTTCAAGGACCCGATCCCCAGCGACGATCGCTTGGAAGCGCCGGGCGCCGTCTTCCGCAGCAAGGGCGATTGGTACCATCTCTCCTACACCTGCATCACCGGTCCGCAGCACATCAATGTGCGCGATCTGAAATACAAGATCGGTGACAAGGTGCCGAAAGATAAGTGGACCAAATATTATCTCTACGATTGAGCTTTCGGCTGAGCCTCAGATACTTCGCATTTTTCTGGCAATCACAGCAATGCAGGCAGAGGAATGCGGGCAGATTGAGACGCGGGCTGCCATTCGCCCGGCGGCATCAGGCCACATCGCTCGCTTTATTTCTTTGCTTTAACATCAGCTGAAGCATCAACCGAATCTGATTGTTCATGAACCGTCTTCTTCTTGGCTCCGCGCTGCTGCTTGCCGCTGTCTCGTCTGCATTCGCTGCGGAAGTTCCCACTGCTGCGCCTGCTCGACCGGCCGTCACAGCAGGTCCCAAACTGGTCGAGCCGCATTTGCATATCGCTCGCTCGAACGTCGCAGGCCATGCCCGCGTCGCGATTACCTTCGATGCCTGCATGGGCGAGGCCGATGAGCGCATCGTCTCGACCCTGGTCAACGAGCGCATTCCCGCAACGATCTTCGTCACCGCCCGCTGGCTGAAGCGCAATCCGAAGGCCCTTGCCGTCTTCCTGCAGAATCCCGACCTTTTCGAGCTTGAAAACCACGGCGAAAAGCACATTCCGGCCATCGACAAGCCCGTGCTGGTTTACGGCATCGCATCCGCCGGTTCCCCTGATGCCGTCCGGGAGGAGGTCGAGGGTGGGGCTGCGGCCATGGTCGCGTCTGGCATTCCTGCGCCCCATTGGTTTCGCGGCTCGACCGCCAAATACGATCTCTCCGCCATCGGCCAGATCCGCGCCATGGGCTATCGCATCGCCGGCTATTCCGTGAATGGCGACGGCGGCTCGCTGCTCGGCGCCGCTGTAACGGAAAAACGCATTTCCTCGGCCAAGGACGGCGATGTCGTGATCTCTCACATCAACCAGCCGACCCATGCGGCCGGCGAGGGCGTCGCCAGGGCGCTCGTTGACCTCAAGGCCAAGGGCACGGAGTTTGTTCGGCTGCAGGATGTCGCCGATACAGGCGACGACAAGACAACGGACTAGGCTCCAGACTCAATCAAGTCCACCAAATGACGATGGCGGCGATGTAGCAAGTTGCGGCGAAGTTGAGCATGAGCTTGTCATATCGTGTTGCG
>NZ_JACIBK010000012.1 GCF_014195325.1 Rhizobium sp. BK650
CCGGTGACATAGGTCTTGCGCCCGGAAATACGCCAGTGGTCACCGTCGCGCCTGGCAATTGTCTCGGGCAAGGCGCCGTGTGCGGGAGAGCCGATACGTGGCTCGGCCTGGGCGGCGTTGATGAGCGCCGGGCCGTGCCGGTTGGCGAGAAGAACCCGCTCGGCAAGATGCGCAGGCCATTTTCCGAATCGCCGCAGCGTATAGTGGCTGTTGTAATGCATCGCAAGCACGAGAGCCGTCGATGGCTCGCCGCGGGCAGTCTCGCTGATGACTGCCTGGGCATCCGCAAGGCCGCCGCCATGGCCGCCATGCTCGGGCGCCGTCACCAGGCCGAGCAGGCCCGCCTCGAAAAGTCGGGTGAAGTTCTCGAAGGGAAATTGGCCGGTCACGTCGAAATGGGCGGCGCCTTCGGCAAAATCCTTGCCAAGTCTTCGTGCCCTGTCGAGCGGATCGATTGCTTCCTGCAGCATGATGGAACCTCCTCTCAGGCGACGGCGCGGGTGTGAAAACCGTCGACGTGACGGCGGTCGACCCAGTCGGCAATATCGAAATCGGCGGCCAGGAAGCCGAAGTCCCGCAGGAAATTCTTGTAGTGGCCGACCGCTTCGACGAGCTCCGGCTCCAGGCCAAGGCCGAGATGGCGGTGGACTTCCGGCCCATTTGCCGCCAGCACCTGCTCCTCGGTGGCACCGGCCTCGCGTGCGACGAAGCGGCGCGTCTCATCGGGATGGGCTTGCGCCCAGTCGCCCGCCTTGTAGATCGCTTCCAGAAGCCGGTGGACGAGATCGGGCCGTTCCTCGGTCAGCAGTTCGTCGACCGTGAGGACACGCGGCGAACCGGAATTGATGCGGATCTTCGGGTCGGGGTGAAAACCGAATTCCGCCACCTGAACGGCGCCGATCAGATTGGCGACGCTAATGCCGGCCGTACCCTTCACATAGATCGCATCCACGTCACCGCACAGCAGAGCTGCGATTTCCTCGCCATAGGCCTGGCGACGCTTGAGGCCGAAAAGCGATGGCCCCTCCTGGGTGGCGAGGACGGAATCGGCAAGCGCGATGTCGATGATCTCGACGTCGTCGAGCGCCAGGCCCTCCAGCGACAGTGCCGACAGGAGACCTTTCAAGGCCGTTGCGCGCATGAAGTCGACGATGCCTTCCGGGCGCCGGGCGATGCCGAAGCGGCGTCCCTTCAGATCCCTCGTGGTGTTGATCCCGGTTCCCGGCAGGGTGATGATCGACTGAAATTCGTCCGTCCAGGTAATGCCGACGAGGCGGGTCTTGCGGCCTTCCGAGCGGGCGCGGATCGGCGGAACATTGCCGCCATGGCGGAAGGACCAGTCGAGCGTGTGGTTGAAATGGCTCTGGCGGATGGCGCGGTCGGGAGAGTCGATAATCGACTTCAGCGTCACGCCTTCCTTGCGGAAGCCTTCCTCGAGATAGCCGAGCTGGGCGGCGAGCCCGACCGGGGTCGGCACCGGGCAGCGCGTATACCAGATTTCGGAAATGGCATTGCTGGTCATGATCGTCCCTTTCAGTGGCGCAGGCCGGCCTGCTTCATCAGTGGCAGCACGTCTGTGCCGAAGAATTCGAGTTCATCTCGGAAATCGAAAAAGCTGAGCTGCAACCCGTCGATACCGGCGGCTTTCAGCTTCAGGAACTGGTCGACCACGCTTTCGGGCGAGCCGATGACGCGGATATTGCCACCGACGAAGCGGTAGGGATCCTGCGGATCGCGGCCTTTCCAGGCATGCGCATCCGAGTTCAGTGACGAAAAGCCTTGCGGCGAGCGCTGATCGCCATGGGCGACGATCCGGTCGGCGAGTTCCCAGGCCTCCTTGTCGGTCGGCCGGCAGATGACCATCGGGTTGAGTAGGGTGCGCACCGTGCGTCCGACATCCCTGGCCGCATCCTTCACTCTTTTCGTGTGGGCCGGCAGCGATTGAAGCGCGCTGTTGATATCGGCGCCCGTCGGACTGGTGATGAAGACGATGTCCGAATAGCGGCCGGCAAAGGCAATGCCCGCATCCGATCCCGTGGCGTTGACGAGGATCGGCCGGCCGAAATGCGGTTTGGGCGTCACGAAGCCGCCACCGAGCTTCCAGCTGCTCTCGCCCTCGAAGGAGAAATTCTCGGTATCGCTCCAAAGGCGCTGGACGACTTCGAGGAATTCGGCCGCCAGTTCGTAGCGCCGGTCGTGCTCGATGCGTGGCCAGCCGAACATTTCATGCTCGACGGCACGGTGACCGGTCACGACATTGATGCCCCAGCGGCCACCAGTGATGTGGTCGAGCGTCGCACCGAATTTTGCCAGATGCAGCGGATGCCATGGCCCGTAGAGAACATGCATGGTGGAGATCAGTATGATCTTCTTGGTCAGGCCGGCGAGCGCTGCCGTCGTCGTGAAGCTGTCGAGCGCCTGGCCGTTGAAGACACCGCCATAGCCACCTTTCGGCAACCATTGCGACAGGGCGAAAACTAGATCGAAGCCGAGTTCCTCAGCCTTCAGCGTCAGCGCCTTGTTGTAATCGAAGCGCCAGTCGGTCGATCGTTCGAGGGTCGATTGCGTCCAGCCGCCGGCCTGGATCGGCAGGAAGAGGCCGAGCAGCACCGGCTGCTTGAGCGCCTGCGACAGCGGGCTTTCGGCAAAGTCGGTGGGGGCGGAGAATTTCGGGAGACCCACGATGGAGCCGGGAGGGTGTTGAATGGACATGACGGATCCGTGTTCCTCTTGGCTCAGGCTGTGGCGAGATAAGCGTAGGCAAGGCTGCCCGAGACGCCTTCTCCACCCACTGTGTGGTCAGCGATACGTTTATTGTAGATGGTCAGCTCCGGCTGGCTGGCGATGTCGATCGCCGGCAGGTCCTCGACAAGGATCTTCTGGATCTCGCGCCATTGATCGACACGCTTCTTGGGATCGACTTCGATCGCGGCGGCCTCGAGCAAGGCATCGACCTTCGGATTGCTGTAGGCCGAACCGTTGGAGAAGGGCACGCCCGGCTTGAAGTTCTTGCTCCAGTAGAGACGCTGGACGCCGACGGTCGGATCGAAGAGGTTGCTCATTCCCTCGAAGGCGAAATCGAAGTCGCGATCGGTGTAGATGCGCTTGGTATAGGTGGCGAAGTCCTGGCTGCGCACCGTGGCATCGACGCCGACCTTGGCAAGCGCCTGGCGGATATATTCGGAGCCACGCGGGTACGTTTCGCCGCTCGGCACATAGTCGAGATTGATGCGGATGCGCACGCCGTCGCTGCCGCGCGGATAGCCTGCCGCGTCGAGCAGCTTCGCGGCGGCGGCAAGATCGATCGGATAGGTCTTCAGATTGCCGTCATACCATTTGGCGAGATTGGGATTGATCGGGCCGGGAATGGCCGCGCCGTAGCCGTAGTTAATAGTGTTGAGAATGACCTTGCGGTCGATCACGTGGGCGAACGCTTGGCGGACGCGAATATCCTTGAAGAACGGGCGCTCGAGATTGAATTCGATACGGCTGACGCCGTTCGAATATTGGTAGCCACGCGGCTCGAAGGCGATCCCGTCGACGCCTTTCAGGCGTTCCAGATCGCTGAGGGGAACAGGTGTCGAGGGTGCAAGATCGATCTCGCCGGTTTCGATCGCGATCGAGCGGGCCGCCGCGTCCGGGATGAAGCGGACGATCAGCTGGTCGAGATAGGGACGCGGCTGATCCCAGTATTCAGGATTGCGCTCGTAGACGAGATGGCTGCCGCGAACCCATTCCTTGAATTTGAAGGGACCGGTGCCGATCGGCGCGAGGTTGGCCGGGTTTTCCGCGACCTTCGTTCCCTCATAGATATGGCGTCGAGAATTTCCATTATTTACCCCGCGGTCAGGACCGTCGCTTCGAGGATTACAACCTTGTTATTGACGCCTGCCAACAGGGCGTCGGTGTCGCATTGGCTCGGCCGCCCCTATCGGATGCAGCAATGGCGTCCGGCCGCCTGGTGCGGATTTGCGACAGTTAGGCGCACCATCAATGGAGCTTGCGCGGCGACTTCTTGAGGAAGCGGGGTGCAGCGAGACAGCACTAGCGGCTTTCGGGATCAAGGTTGGAAACGACCGAACAGCAGCTCGCAAAACCCAATCAGACAATCTCGTCGCCCGTGACTGATCACACCAGTGCACGCAGCATATCTGCAGTCCTCGCAATCCATTGCCTTCGTTGAGGAGCGTCGCGCCTAGTCTCAATGAGACCGCGACGCCGGTCCGTGAGGCAAGCCAAGAAGATATAGAATTGCGCGTTTGGCCTGTACGCCTTGAAGGCGCACGCCATTGGCGACGAGAGGACTTTCGCCTATGTTCCACTTGAGAGATAAAGGCTGACATGCCGAGCAAAGCGAATGAGAACAGTGAGCGGATGAGTTTGAGGGTGCCTGCCGCGGACAAAGCTAAACTCGTGCGCGCTGCGGCACTTCGCAATACCGATCTGACGAATTTCGTAACGCAATCCGCCCTGCGAGAAGCAGAGGCTGTGATCGAAGAAGCCGAGACGATCAAAGTGTCAAAGCGCGATCATCTTCGCATTCTTGAGCTTCTGGAAAATCTGCCCAAACCCAACGCCAAGCTGCGCGCGGCGATGGCCGGTTTGCCTGACAGACTATGACTTTTCTTGCATGGCATGAGGAACCGATCGCCAAGTCTCACGGTCGCGCCGCCTTCGATTGCGGCGACGGTCAGATGAACGAGTTTCTGCTCCGGTTTGCCCGACAGAGCCATGAGCAGACTGCCTCGAAAACCTTCTGTGCTATCGATGACGCAGTGCCCGACCGCATTCTTGGGTTCTATACGATCGCGCCTTCGGCACTCGAGCATGCAACTGTGCCTGATGCAACGACACGCTGTCTTGCCGTCATGATGTGCCGGGCTTTATGCTTGCGCGACTGGCTACCGACCGTGCGGCCAACTGGTACGCTTCCCATGGCGCCGAACCGCTGAAGGACAAGCCGCTAACTCTCGTGCTGCCGCTCATCACCTTCGCGGCCGACTTGCGCGCCAAAGGTCTCCTTTGATCCCGTAAGGCGCGGGGACACGATTGATTTCAGCGAAAAGCGAACTATCGCATCGTGGTGATCAGCTTGAGGACAAGCTATACAATCAATGGTCATATGGAGAGCCGCGAGCCTCCAGCGGCCCGGCTAGAGAGGAAAAAGGCGGAAGCGGCCTTCATCAGCCATTCCGTAGAAATGAATGACCCGATTGCCGAGTTCGACCTCGGACGGCGGATCATGTTCTCCACAATGATGTCAGTCACTCTCGAGGCCGAGAAGGTATCTGTAAAGGTTTCCGTTTGGGTTGGTCTCGCTGAGATCGTCCAATGCACTATCGGGCTCGCGGTAAGAACGCAGAGGAGAGTCAAGCACACTGCGTGATCGCCCTGAGCCCTTTTCCATAGGACGTTCTCGCTTACATGCCCCGTATTTGCGCGATCACCCACTCTTGCAGCCGCCGGCCAGTTTCTTCAGCATTGGCCTTGTCGAAATGATCTGGAAGGATCGCGAAGATCGGCCCGAGGTGCTTTATCAGCGCCAGGGTCTTCTCCTTGGCCTCCCGATATTCTTCCGTCTCCGTCCCGAAAGCCTCTACGATCAGTCTTTTCGGTGGATGGTCCTTGTAGGCGACCTCCAAAACGAAGTCCGGTCTGCAGGCTCCGATCGGCGTTTGCGACGCAAAGAGCGGTTTGGTGATCTTTATCCTCAGCTCGGGTGCGGCGTCGAACAGAGATCGCTGTAGCCAGAATAATAGATGGGACACATCCCGCTCAAACCCCGAGTCGACCGGGAATAGCGTATCGCCGTTGTAGACCGGCTGGGCGTAGGCCTGTACCGCGCGAACCGGTCCTTCGTCGTCGTCCTGAAAATCCACATTCAGCAGGGTCAGGAAGGGGCCCCGACGTGCCGGATCGCCGCGCAGCGGCTGGCGAACCTTGGCGAGAACGTCAACCGGTCGCAAGCAGGATGCCGGCATGATCGCGTGTGTGGAAACGCTCTTCGAAAACAGCAGCATGAAGCCGGTGCGACGAAGTCCTTCAGGCCAGTCGGGGCGGGAGGTTTCAAGCAACCGTTGCCAACGGCTGTCGGGGTTCCAATAGTCGGCAGCCCAGGTCGATAGAAGCGCATTCAGTGTCCAGGTCCTGAGTACCCTGAGCTGCCTGGCGGCCGAGCGCAGCCGAGCAAGCTGATTGGCGAGTTTGAGATCGGGATCATCCTGCAGCGGCGGGATCACGTTCGTGCCAGCCTTCTCGAGCATCCGCCAGAGGATGCCTCCGAGCCTTGACGGCCGGTCGTTTCGTTCCCTTGAGCGGGAGGGGTCTTGACCTGAGACATCGGCGAGGCGAGCGGGAATGGCTGGCAGTGCATCGATGTAGGTGCGATCGGATCTCGCCAGTGGGCGAATGTAAAAGCCGCGATCAAAGAGGGCGGGCTCGGCAGTCTTGTCGACATGGAATGGACAGGATGGCGCGTGGTTTGGTCGTTCCTCATGTTGACCGGGATCAACATCCTTCGCCGTCAGCCGGCGCAAGGTGAACGTGTGCTCCTGCTGGATCGGGGCGAGCAATGGCTGGTGTCCCCCGTTTAGGCAGTCGCATTCGATCCAGCCATTCATCACCTTGGCGCGCCGGATAATCCCAAGCGCAATTGCCTCATCGTCGCTGGAGGCCGCGTTGCCGTACCAGGCCCGTAACGCGACGGCCTCGCTGTCTTCGAGTACCGCCAACGTGTGGGTCGGGCTGTTGCGGACCACGACACGCATGGTTTTCCGTCAGTATCCGACCGACCAAAGTTTGAAGCCGATATATCCGACACCGACGGATCCAGCCACAGCGATGGCCGTCTCCGCCCAACCGCGAATGTCCCAAAAGCTGCCTTTCCCCATCCGAGCAGCTTCAATCACAAACGACAGGAACACATAGGACGGGATGACCATCCCATAGCCAAGGGCCAGACTATCTCTGAAGACCACCCGAGCAGCGACGAATGCGAGCGCGAGGAAGAGGGCCGCTATTCCCAACTGCCGAGGGTTAAACCGATAGCCAAACCGTTCGAGCCGTCCCATCCGTTTTCTCCATTCCACAGCACAGATCAAAAATTTAACCGCAGTTAAAGTTCGAGGCAATTGCAGATTGCTTGCAAACCTCTCGGAAAGGTCAATAACAGCGGCAAGCAAAGCCTGAATGCGAACGCCCGTCTCGCAGCCTGCAAGCGGTCTCTTGCGCCGGCTGTCGGCCGCGGTGTATTGAGGCGTGACGGACGTGCGAACACTCGCATGCGAAATATGAACACGAGAGCGCTTAGGCTTGCCTTCTTGGTCTCTGAACAACCTCTTGCATCGGATGAGCGGTAGAACTTTGAAATCTCCACGCAGCTGTCGGCGCGCTCTCGCCTCCCCTTGTCGGCGCCTGCCGCTCGGCAACGCGGTCATGGGACCTCCGGCAGAGGATGTCATTCGATGCCGCAGTTGAAGGACGATGGCACTGACGAGCGTTCGGATGTGGTCGACCTGAAGTCGCTTTCCTTTCAGGAGCGGCTCGCCATCGGTCTGATGCGATTGAAGGCCGAGCGCCGGTTGACGAACAAGGACCTTGCCGAGCAACTCGGCGTGTCGGAAGCCTATATGTCGCAAGTCACCCGCGGCATGCGGGATGTGAAGCTCTCGACCCTCGACAAGATGCAGCGCGAGTGGGAGGTCACGATCGAGGATTTGTTTAAAGTCTCGGAAAGTGACCTTGCTCGGATAGCTGTATGGCGAGCCCGAAAGAAGAAAAACAAAGCCACCGACGAGTGATATAATTCCTGCGGCGAAACGCTTTCGACGGGGGTCAGTGATTCAGGTTGAACCAGAACCGCTGCTTAGCGCCTTTTTCGTCAGGGATATCAAAGAAATAAGGGGCGGTGCGACGTGGCCGCGGCGTTGCGATCTGCTCGATGCAGCTATCGCCTCGTTCCCCGATGCTCCGCCGCATCACGACACCCCTTACGTTGGCGTCGTAAGTGCGCTGGCCTGCAGAGCGGCAAACATCGACTGACTTGATACATTGATCAGGTTCGCCCCTCCAGCCATCGTCTTTCTGCGAACTATAGCCCACCGTCGTTCCCGCCGGGCAGTCTGCGTAGGTCTCGTGCCCCGGCTTGCCGGCATTGGCCTCATGGCAGATTGGCCACGAAAACCCCGGCTCCTTCATGGCCGTAATGAGTCTTGTCATAGGCGGTATGCAGTAGGGCACGCCGTGCCAGGACGGGTTCTGCGACGCTGCACAAAGCAGAACCTGGCATCCCCAGGATGCGTCCTCGGCATTCGCCGGCCTCACCGATGGCGCGAGGGCCGAACCAGCCATGATTGCGGCCCATATCAGCGTCGATCTCATTGTTCGCTCCTACAGATTGGTCATTGGATCTGCGCCCAGGTGCCGTTAATTTTCGCGAATGAGAGCAGCACGCCTGGTTGGCACGCCCACCTTCAGTACCCCTCGATCCCAAGGCGTTTCAGGATAGCGGCCGGATCGGTCTCGCACTGGCTCTTCCACTCGCGATGCTTGGCACAGGCATAGGCGTACTGGCTGAGATCGGCTGACGAGAGATCGGCAAGCTTGTTGCCGACAGCTTTCCACCGTTGCACCTCGGCAGGATCGCAACCGGCGCCTCCGGCCCCGCAAAAGTCGGGATCACGCTGCTCGGTCTGCTCCTGGGTAGCACCGTCCTGCGCAGTCGCTATCGGAGCGGATCCGGACACCAATATGAACGCAACAGCGGGTCCAATAAGGCGGCTCATTCAACCTCCATGTACTTCGTTAGGGATCAGTGACGCGGCGGGGCCGACGGGCAAGGGCAGCGGCAAGTCGCCGTCAGGTTCCGACAAAGATGTCCTCGCCTTGTCCCCATTAGCCATCGAGGCGGCGTAGAGCCAGGGAGGAAGCAGATCCGGCGACGACCAGACGCCATATCCGAGGCCGCGGGCTTTCCTCTCGATATCGAAATAAGCGGGAACCTGCGGCTCGCCGCGATAATTGAAGGCGTAGCCGATGCCTTCGGCGATCGCGGTTGCGGCAAGGTTCGTCTCACCGACAAAGCAATGGGCGAGGATTACGCCGTTCGCGTCACGAGCGATCGGTGCGCAGTTGACGTCCTGCCCAAGTGTACGGAGGATCATCCAGGCCCGAGAGACCTGACCGGCGGGCCAGCCGACGCCATCGCTCGTTGCTGTCTGTTCTAGGCGAGGGGCTTCGTATCCAGCAAGCCGCACGGTCTGCCCGCTCATCTTGAATTCGACCGTCGTGGCGTCCACGACCTGAACTTTTCCATAGATCTGCCGGGGGATATCGGCAGACCCGTTTTGGGCCGGCGCGGCCGTCGCTGTCATGGTCAGCAACAGGATCGACAGTGAAACGATTCTCATCTTTGCGCGCCCTCTTGGCTGGCCAGGATTGCGACGGGGTGAGGCATGTCGGAGTAGGCCCACAGGCCGGCGCGTGCCGATCTTGCACTTTCTTCGGCCACCCTGTAGCCGGGGACGATCAGATGCCCGCTGGCGTCGATGGCGGCAAATCCCCACCCTTTAGCAATCATATAGGTTGCCAGATCATAGCGCCGCTGGCCTGATGTCGTTTGGCAGGCGACCACGGCATTGTTCTGATCGAGATCCTTGATGGTCGTGCAGACGGGCCTCGTGTCTTTGATCAATGCCTGCGCCATGATCAGGTTGAGCTCTCCGCAATCCCGGACGAGCCCAGGTGAAATTGTGACGGAAGAGCCGCGAAGACACGTTTGCAGGCCGTAGAGACGATATCGCCGCCCGCCGGAAAGCCAGGTGTCGCCGGTTTCGAATTGCGCTTGCGCGGGAAATGGGACGAAATCGGTTCGATCGCTTTCCTGACTGCCTGGCGCGGTCCGTTCGCTCTTAAGCGCCTGGACAGCGATGATCGGGCCCTTGAGGTGAGGTGGTTCTCGAAGACCAGTGCCGGCGAGCATCGGCATGATCGATAGGCCTGCAAAGAGGCCGGAAACCGCGAGCGTGGACATCACCATCAGGAACCTCATCGCGATCAGTTCATTGAAGGATTGGCGCGATAGCGCTCACCGTAGGGATGCGTGAAGTGGGCGTTTGCCCAGAGCCCGGTTTTCGTTGTCTTGGCGCTTTCCTCTGCCGCAACATATTCCGGAAATACCGCGCGGCCGGCACGGTCACGGGCAGCAAACGCCAATCCCTTGGCGATAAGCACCTCCGACAGCGATTGTGCTTGGCCGTCCTTCACGAAAAAGCACTCCGCAAAGCGTATGGTCGGCGTGCCCGTGTTTTGCCCAAGGAAATGACACGGGAAAGCATTGCCGGCGGCTGCCTTGGCCTCGCCGAGCGTGGCCGTCAAACCGGCGAGTGAGACCATCGCGCATGTCGTCTGCAGGCCGGCGAATTCCACCTCTTCGAGCGACAGACAGCCTTGAGCACCCACCA
The DNA here is from genome assembly GCF_014195325.1 of Rhizobium sp. BK650. GTDB lineage: Bacteria > Pseudomonadota > Alphaproteobacteria > Rhizobiales > Rhizobiaceae > Rhizobium. Next base: position 10,461 of record NZ_JACIBK010000012.1, read on the forward strand.
GTTTGACGATGGTCCCGTCGGAGGCAAGAAACGCGCTCCCGCTTAGTGCGCCTTCAGGCATGATCGTTTGCAGGTCGAGCCGCTCGGCGATCGATGACGGATCGAGAATTTTCTGAGAGGCGGGGATCAGATCGTGCCCCTCTGCGTAAGCCTTCTGATAGGAGCTGACGATTCTCGAGATGGCATCGTCCCCTTGAGCGCGGACTGGGGCGTTCAGCGTGCATATACTGGCGCAGACGAGGAGGCGAGTAAGCTGCCGCGGACCGGGGTTCATGCTTCAATCCGTCATCAATTGGCTGTCGCATACATACACAAAATTATACTGCAGTGCAAGTCTGGAAATACCGTCAGGATTGCGATATGTCTGCTCTGACACTCAAAGGTGCGCAGGGAGAAGGTAGATGTCTGTACATCGAAAGGCCGTCAGGATCGTGATGTTTCCCTTCAGGGCAATGTGGTTTCTCGTTTTAGTCGTCAACTTTCTGGTCGTCGCGACTGTATGCGCGATGATCGCTGCCTTCCTTGCCTACGGATTTGCACTGACGATGTCATACCTCTTGCTACCGACGGAATGGACGCGGGCGCTCTGGCACTGGGCAGCGGACCTTTATGCGCAGTCCCGCTGGTTCAAGGGCGCGGTAATCACCTTCTTCGTGCTCCTTTTCCTGCCGATCCTGGAGGTCTGGCCCGGCCGCGATCCCGAGACAGAGGCGGCCCGCAAGCGGCAGGCCAAGAGGATCGACGATGATCTGGCCGCGGCCCGGCTGCAGGCGCTGAGCCAAGCCAAGCTTCGAGGATGAGGGCTCTATGACAGGCAAACCACTTTCGCTCTCCATTTCGACCTTCAAGGGTGGCGCCGGAAAGTCGACCTTGAACGTCAATCTTGCAGCCGAGTTCGCCGAGCAGGGACACAGGACTTTGCTCATCGATTGCGACGAGCAGGAATCCTCGACGCGCTGGTACAATATCTCGATGAAGAGAGGGCTGCTGCCGACCGACGGCAGGCTGCTGCATCTGCGGGTCGCGCCGGACGACCGGTTCGCAGATCGCCTCGAGCAAGCACCTGCAGCCGACATCCGCATCTACGATGTCGGCGGATACGTCCACCAACGGGCAATCGAAGTCTATCACGAGTGCGATGCAGTCCTTATTCCTGTCATACCCGAGCCGACGGCCGCGACATCGGCCATCAAGGTGGCGACGATCCTGAAAGAGATTTCCAGGAAGCGGGTGCAGGGTTCTATTCCCTATGCGGCGATCTGGAATTATGTGGACATGATCGCGCTTAAGCATAACCGCTCCCTTCCGGAGGTGCATGCCATCCTGACGAGCGGCCGCATTCCGATCGCGGAGACGGTCATCCGGAAGAGCAATCATTTCAGCGACGTCGGCGCCGGCTTCGGGTCGCTTTATTCCAAGCTCGCCAGTATCGAGAACAATCCGGCGCTGACGCCGTCGGCCAAGCGGCGCGCCTCAGAAAGCGTGCTTGACGCGATAGATCTCGTAAAAAAGATCAACAACGAGTTCATCACCCTTCTCCAGGCGGAGGCTGCCTGAGCGCGATGTCGAGGGAAAGAACACCGGCTGGCAACATTCTCGCCCTTGCCCGATCAAGAGAAGACCAGGCGAGGGACGTGGAGCAGGATGCAACCTCCTACATGCCGACCAGCCTCGATCTCGAAAAGCTGATGCCGAGGGATTCTTCCCAGGCGCAGGAGCCGAGCGTCGATGCGGAACCAAGATCAGAGAACCGCCGTCCTCCAACCAAAAGCAGAACTCGGGAGGAGCGGCAGATAAGGGTCCAAGCTGATGTGAACGTGGCGTCGGTCAAGCGAAAGCGTATTTCCCTCTACCTCGACGACGAGGTGCTGACGAAGATTTTCCACGTATCGCTGGAACGACATGAGCAGCTCTCCTCGGCGACCCACACACTGATCCTCGAAGCGCTAAAGGCAAGGGGGCTGTAGGCAGATGCGTGAGCCGCCGATCATGTTCCGTCTACCGGCCCATGTCCTCGGCAACGTGGAGTTGCTTGCCAGCCGGCTCGACATTTCCGTCAACCTCGTCGCAAAGCTCATCGTCACCAGGGAGATCATGCATATACCCGCAATCCTTGAAGAGCACGACCGGCAGCTCGCAAACATGCATCAGTTCCTCCGCGAGCTCGCTTTTCGCAACGAGGAGTTTCTGTCGGAAGAGGGTGAGCAAGCCGTTCTCGCCGAGGCCATCATGGCAAAGCTCGATGACGTGATGCGCGCTCTCGATTCCATCCGCAATGCAGCCTTCGTTCGATCGTCCACCTTTATCGCCGACCTGATCAGGAAACACGATGGACGATCTGCCCAGACGTCGTTCAGAGTCCAGGCCTGAAGGCCGCAGGCTGCCGAGTTATTTCGATCTCATCGAGGACGAGCTTCGACGGCGCGGTGGCGGTGGGGCCGGCAAAACGACAAAGACGCCGGAGAGGACAAAAGCGGGACTGCCGGTGCGCCACGCCGGTGCGGCAACAGCATTCAGCCGGGCGCGTGGCAATAACGCCGTCGTCGTCAAGGTTCTGGCGTACGGCGCCGGTGCTTCCTCGGCTCGCAACGTGCTTGCCTATCAAAGCAAGGAAGAAAAAGCCCATGATCAGAATGGCTGCGAAGTCAACGATCTCAATGCGGCGGTGCGCTCTTGGGAGCGGGAGTTCGGAAACCGAAAAGGAAGCAAGGACATTCTACGGCTGACCTACGAGCTCGAAAATACCAATCGGGAACACGTCGCCCATGCCCTCGGCGCGCTCGCGGATGAAGGGTTTCGGCATGTCGGCGATATCGATCGGACTTATGCGTTCAGCGTCAGCGAAGGCGTGAACGGCAACACCCGTCTCCAATTCGCGCTGGTCATCGCCCATGAAAAGAAAGACAGGTCGGATCGAAGTAGCCGCAATCGCATCGCTGCGGAAACTGATGAGGTCCATGCGATCGACGCGCGCGTGAACAAGGCTTTGCGCACGCAAGGGATCACGCCGGTCTCGCGCTATCCGGCGGAGTTTTCGAGCGGCCCAAAGGGATTGATCGCGACGCTGCATGCGATGCAGCGCGCAGGCGCGGAGGTGACGCTTTCAACGAAGACGCAGATCGAGGAGCGTCCGGGAAAGAGCGGACGTTACAGCCAGGGCGTAAATCGGCGCGAAGTCACCACCAGTGATCACAAGCAGCTCACGGCCGAGGGCAAGATCGTCGGCACGCTGATGCAGACGCGCCAGCCTCGCGACTTCATGCATCTGTTGGTGTCGGGACCGGCCAATGTCGATCGTGATCGGTTTATCATGGCTGGCCGCGACTTCCTGAAGGAGCAGTTTTCAGGTCACCGCTATGCCTATGCGATCCATAACCGCAACAACCCGGACAAGCATCCGCACCTGCATGTGATCGTTGCGCTGCGCAACGCCGGCGGCAAGATGCTCAATCCCAATATCCGCGACTTCACCGAGTGGCGCTCCCGCTTCGCCGAAAAGGCGCGAGCGCGCGGAATAGCGCTCGATCGTCAAAAGCGCGCCGATCGTGCTGGTCCACCGCCCATCAAACGATGGGAATGGGAGATATTTCGCCGTATGGGCGCGACGGCCCCAAGCAATGTCGTCGAAAAGGTGATCTCCAAGCTTCGCGATACGCCGACCGCGCCGAAGCTGGAAGAAGCAAGACGGCGGCTCGAACAAAGCCGGCGCTCAGTCGCGCGCGTCATTCAAATGCTGGAAGGCGTCGCCAAGGATCGAGGAGCGCCCCGCACGGCGCGGGAACTCAGTCAGGATCTGTCGAACGGCCTGCAGCGCGAATACCGGCGGTTGGAAATAGCCGTGCGCGAAGGACGTGATCCCACTCGAAAGAAAGGTGAAGAACATATGTTGCGATCCACACCCATCAGTGCCGCTCAGGCAGAAGCTGCAAAGGAGACGCTGGCGAACGCCGCCATCAGCGGCGCGGCGAGGATCGCCAATCCTGCCGATCGACAGCTCTTCGAGCAGGCGACGGAGATCATCGGCAAGGTAGTTGGAGTGCAGCTCGATTCGCGGGTTGTGAAGAATCGGGAGCGTGGCGAACCAGGCAAGGATAAACGTACCTCGGATGGCCCGGAAACGAAATCGGCCGTGGGACGCGACCACATCGCGGAGCAAGGGGTCGTCAACAAAACTTCGAACAACCGCTCCGTCGATGCTGCACGCATCGCCTGGTCAAATGCCGAAAACGATAGGTCAGAAAACGAGCCGGCTGATCGGGAGCGCCAGCAGATTCGAACGAACAACCGCGAGATACCGAGATCGATCAAGCTTCGCCCACCCCAGGAAAAGGATCGGGACCGCAGCCGGTGAGAGACGACGATTGATGACAAATAAATCCGACAATCCACGGCGCAACTTGGAGGAGCAGTTCTGGTCACTCCCGCAACGGATTCTGGAACTCTGCAGTTGGAACCGCTATCCCGAGGGAATCGCTGCGATTGGCTTCGACCAGCACTGAGGCTTCGTTGAGGTCGCAAGATCCTGATCTGGGCTATTCTGCTGAGTGAAATTCCATGCCCCAAGCTCATCGAGCTAAGATTTGGTTCTGGCCGCAGGTTCGGGGGATAAAAACCCATGCCTCAGATTAGGTTAAAAACTGCGACTAACCTGTTCGTCGAAGAACCAGCCCCAGTGATCTTTCGATGGCGGTCCGAAGGCTCTGCACGTCCGGGATGTCCGCGAGATAAGAAAGTCCGGATATATCTCGCGGTCTAGAAACAGTCGGATCAGTTCGCCAGCCGCGGTATTGAATGCTTGTGATGTCTGCGTCCAAGGCGTCGAGAATCCTTGCTGGGGAGCTACTCACAAACACGGTTCTGCTCTTGTCGGCCCCGTACCATGCTGTCGCTCTCAAGAGCATTTCAATGTTGGTCTTGGCTCGCGGATCATTTCGATGGGCAAATTCCGTTCCGTCATGTGAGGGACAATGACATGCCATCCAGAAATCGGGCGAAGCTCCGCGGACCCTCAGCAACTCGTCGAGCATCCTTGTCAAGGCGGCATATTCCAACCACCCGTCGGACCCCGCGGTCATTCCCGTTTGGTGCGAGATGAACCCAAAGCCAACATCCTGTTCGCGCAACTGCTTCAACATCTCAACAAGTTCATCGTTGATATCGCCGAGCGTCAGATCCCTTGCAGGATTCTCGCGCTTTAAGAGGATATCATCGCGCTCGAGAACGACGAAGCCGGCCGAGCCGATTTTCCGAAAGATGCAAAACAGGTCAAGTTCATCGGTCATAAGGGGTCACCAAAGCTGTAATGAGTTTGCTCCTCAAAAGAGTGTCGTAAAAGTCAGCCCGTCAGGCAGGTGAAGCGTGGCCATCTTGGATAAACTATGCGTCGGCCGCCGACCCAAGCCTCACGGCAATGCCCTTGTCCAAACGACGTAGAGAGATCGGACCGGCACTATCGGCGAGCAGCGCCATGACGGCGCTGATCCCATCGATTTTGGTGAATTCGGATTTGGTTCGGCGATTAGGAGTGCGGCGACGTGATTCAATGGAATCTGCGCATACGCCCACCGCTAATTGAAGCGGCCTATGTCGTGAACACATGAGGAATATCAGGCGATGAAACGGGCACTGGGAATCAGACCCGTAACAATGGCCGGACGAGGAGCAGAGCCGTCAGAGCAATTGCGAGTTGTGCGTAGCGATCATTCGTCGGTTTCGAAGGCCGATAGCAGCGATATGAACCGCAGTCTCATCTTTTTTGGCAGGGCCGTGAAGGCATCGACAAGCCTCTGGCCTTCATCCGTTGCGACGAATTCCTCGCGCAGGATCGCCTTTCGATTTAGATCCCCGTTCGCAGGCGACAAAGGATTCTGCAGGCCCTCGAAAAAGAACGCCATTGGGACGCTGAGAAGCAGCGCCATCTCGTAGAGGGTGGAGGCGCTCACGCGATTATGTCCGCGCTCATATTTCTGAATTTGCTGGAACGAAACCCCGACAGCTGCGCCAAGCGCGGTCTGCGACATCTTCAGTTGCTGACGGCGCCTTTTGATACGCCTTCCGATCTCCACATCGACCACATGATAGGCTGTCTCATCTACCGCGGCGCGTTCATCCGCCGGAAAAGAGTTGGCAAAAACATTCTGTTGCATTTACGGCGCTCCACGCTGGCCAGCCGATCTGGCAAATGAAACGCCGGGGAGTTGGAAATGCCGTTGGATGCGGCCCCCATGGACTTTAGCGCGAACGCCTCTTGTATACTCCACAGGCTCCCCGACCATTCAAGGTCGCGAAGAAGTCGCTTAGTGCGTACAACAAACCAAATGGGGTTTCCACGCCCCAAGGCGAGAGGATCGCCTGAGTTGTACTCTATCAACCCGATTCACGTTTGCAAAGAACCTTAAGGCCTAGCCTTAACATGAAGCACAGATCCGACGCCCCTTGCGATCTAAAGGTCGGCGCGATCTGTCTCGAGCACAATCATGCGCAGCAGGTAGCGCACGAAGTTCAAGTCGTCGCTCGGCGGATAACGGCGACATATTTCCTCTACCGCCTTCAGCAGTTGCGCGGTTTCCTTGTGCACCGTCGCTAATATGAAACGGCGCGCACTGTCGGCATCCATTGCCGACTTGCCACGACGAGCCACTGGTGCAATTCCTCACGCAGCCGCCAACGAGGAGTCGCGATCGCTCGCGACGCTGCCCCTCCAGCTAAGAATCGATTCCGAAATGCGATATTTGTCGCGGTGCAATTGCAGTAGGTCACGTGACAAGCGTGCAGCCGCGAGCTCAATCGGCACGCCATTTTCTTCGGCAACAGGTTCTACTAGGTCGAACTGGTAACCTCTGCGACGCATCATTCCGATGACGCGAGGGTAAGTCAGAAAAATAACACCGCGTGCGCCGAGTGCGAGCAGGCATTCCAGGACACCGGTCATAAGCAAGTTCGAAGCGGCGATGCCGTTGATGACTGGCGCGTTGCTGGCTGTTGCGCATCTGGTCCATTCAAAAGGGTAGTTTTCGACTGGCAGAGTGGCTGAGAGGCGCGGATAAAATTTAGCGGCGAGGCATGGGCGCGATGTCGGTAGAAGACGAGAATAGGCGGCAATTTCGTTCTCATGTTCAAGGATAAGATGGATTGCTGCAGCACCATCGAACTGGTCGCGCTCGTAGCGGTCGGCTCTTTTCACAGCTTCCCATTCGAGTTGCTCAACGAAGCGCGTGTAGCGAAATGACCAAACCCGTTCCATCAATGCTGGGTCGTCGGACTCGCGGATCACTTGTAACATAATTCTCACTCCCGGCTGTATGCCTGAATTATGCAACCAAAGATAACGGAATACTATCCGTAAATTGCCGTGGTTTTCAGCGCTGCAGGCCGCGGCGAAACGCTTCAGCGATCATTTGGGCCCTGTTTGAAGCGGATAGCTTCCGCTGCAGGCGCAGAATATGGTCTTGGACCGTGCGCGGCGAGCGTCCCGTTATGCGTCCAATCTCGCGATCGGTCTTGCCGGCTACGCACCATGTCAAACATTCACTTTCTGCCCTGGTGATGTGTGGCAAAAGGTCGGACGGGTGCCCGATCCTTTCCAATTCATGCAGCCGGCTGTAGGCACTCGCCGCAACCATCTGCAAGAGCTTTACTTCCTGTCCTGTCAGCGCGTTTCGCCTACCGGCCACGGAAAAAATTCCTCCGTCGCCCGTTGTCGAATGCAGGGGAATGGTCAGACCGTCGACCAGGCCGAAATCACGAGCTTCGTTCATTATTCTTCTGGCTTTTGTCGGCAGAGTTCGTCGGTCCAGCGCCTTCGACCAGATCACCGACCGACCGGTTTGCCGAACCAGAATGGCGACCGGATCGGCATTGAAATAGTTCAGTTTCAGATAGCGTTCAAACCAACCTTCCGGCCATTTCTGCCACAAGAAAAAATTATCGATCCGCTCATGGGGTAAAGGCATCGACACCATCGCCGCATAATCGATCCCAAGGGATGATGTGACCTGCTCGATGCACTGGATAAGTTCGGAGCGAGTTCTGACCTCCTCACAGGTCGCAAAAAACTCGCTCAAAATCTTTATGTGAAACAAATCCACTGGCTATCCCTCTGAAGACCCTCTCTCTCGCCCAGGCGGCCCCTTTAGAATTAGTGATGCATTATATAATTGCATTCGTTCAATGCACTACCACAGTTTGTATTTATATCTTGTGCATGTAAAGTGTTAGCTGCCGGATTAGCCGCCACCCGCCAGTGACAATTCTTTTTCGTGTTGTACTCTCCGAGCGATGTACCGGAGTTTCGCACATCCCTAACGAGTACCATGCTAGCGTGGTGAAGGAATCCACAATATGGATAGTCGAGGTTTTAACGGTCGATAGGTCCATTGCGTGCTCCCCCAAACGCCATTCCTCAGGCTGAACGGCTCGCCATCTGAACGAGGCCGCCAACAAGGCTCCCTTCTCTTGCAATTGATTCTTGAAAGCTTTGGAAAGCTGCGGAAATCGACGACAAGGGAACAATGGGATCGCGCCAAGAGCTTGGGGGCAAAATCCTTGGCGCGCCTTCGGACCATTGCCCCTGACCTGACGGCAGAGCTGAACGGTCTTGCCGAGTCAACGTGCTTGGACATCCTCGACGTGTACCTCCTCTCCTGCTTTGAATATTTCGGCGAACCGCGAACGGGCTGTACCTCCGTCGGTTTGAGAACAAGCGAGGGAACGTTCGTCGCTCAAAACTGGGATGCGCCGGCGCGCAGCTGTGATCAGTTGGTCACGCTCCTTCATGAGGATCCGAACCGTCCCTTCGTCACGATAGCCTCGGCGGGGTCGCTCGGCTGGGTCGGCATGAATGCTGCGGGGTTTGCCTTCGTCAACAATGATCTTATCGTGGACAAAAGTCGGGATGGGATGCCGAGTCTGGTGATCCGGCGTTTGATGCTTGCAACAGGATCGGTGCCTGAGGCGCTCGCAGTTCTGAAGAAGAGCGATCATCTATCCGGGCGCTGTTTTGTTCTTGGCGACGCGACAGGTCGCCTGTCGATGGCGGAAATATCGCCCGCTGCCGGAGTAGCCGATGCAGCTTACGAGGTTATTCGACATACCAATCATCCGCTCTTGCCAGAGATAGCCTTATGGGAGGACACCGAAGCTGTCGCGCAGCTCTACCCCTCGAGCCGCGAACGGCTCCGAGCAGCAAACCATCTGCCGCTTCAGACCCCCCGAGATATTCAGGCGCTTCTCCGGGACCGGGCAGGCGCCCCGGACGCCATATGCAAGTCCATCTCACAACGCGAACATACCGAGACCGTCCTTTCCGTCATCTTCGACTGCCGTCGACGCGAGATGATGATAGCGCTCGGGCAGCCGGACAGAGTGCCTTACCGGCACTTCAAGCTCGATTTTCGTGCGATGGCTTAGGCTGCGTTTGCGACCTCCATGCCATGCATGCGGGCATAATTGGCAAAATGAGCGGCGAGCTCCTCGGCCCGCTCTTCACAATCCTCGGGCCCGTATGCTTCGCATTCATATCCAAGAACATCACGTAACACGTCGCTCGATCGGCTGGTAAAGCGGACCGTCCCGTCCTCATCGACGCTTTCAATGCCGTCGAACCGCTGACATTGCCTATTGATTTCTACAGCATCTTCGATCGTCAATTTACTGGGCAGATCAACGAGAAGCCCTGCCGGCGAAACTCTGACAGGATAACCACCGACCAGTCCCAGCGGGCCCGGAGCGTGCACCACTTGGCCCGACCGGCTTGCAAGTGCAAGCAACATCGCAGTCGCAGATGACGCCGTCACCGACTGGCCGGCAAGTCCTTTGACCCGACGGAAACGCCCAGCGACGAGCGAGAAAAGAACCTCGTGGTCGATCTCGGACTTCGCCACTTCCAGCCCGTTAGCATAGATGGTCAGGTGGTAGGGCGCGCCGTCAGTACCCCCAGTGCTTGGCATTCGATAACTGAGGTAGTGTTGGGCAAAGAACCGAATCTCGATCGACGAAGGATCAAGCGAAAGCATGTGAGCGGCTGCGAGCCGGATCCCCGGGACCGCGTTGGCGATATTTCCGATGCCGACTGCGGGTGCCAAGCCCTCGGCCGCGAGCGCAGCGTTGACAACGTCGGGATACGAGGCGTTCACGACAGTCGTTCGACTGTTCGCCATTCGGACAGCTTTCATGAGGCGGCGTATGAGTACCTGATGCATCGGGGTCCAGATACCACCTCGGGCCTCATCAAGCTTTTTGAAGGCTTCTGTCGGCAATTTAGTGATGACCCACCAGCTATGTAAGGTCGTCGCGTTGAAGATGATATCCGGCCTTAGCCGATCGATCGTTGCCGCTGTCCTCTCGATGTCCATAAGGTCGATAGCTTCGATCTCAATCGGCTTGGATCGACCGAGGTTCATCGCGGTATACCGTGCCAGATTGACGCGATGCAGTGCTTTCTCCGGGTTTCGTACGCCGACGACCAGCGCAAGCGAAGCATCGCTTTGCAGCAGGAAATCAAGGACGTCGCCGCCGAGCACGCCTTGACCGAGGATCAATATCTTCTGGGGATCCGCCTGTCTTGCCATAGTCACTCCTCCATACAATTAAAGGGATATATCCTTTGCTATTGCATCAATAGATTGCATAATGGGTCAGACTGCGCTAGATTGCAACTAAAAATTAATTCTCTCGAAAACGCTCCTATAGGGGGTATAGACATGCGCCCTGACGACCCGGAAGTGATCATTGATCTGAATGCGATCCAGATGAATTTTGCGATTGCGAGCTCGATGGCCGGTCCGGATGTGGATATCGGTGCAGTGGTCAAGAGCGATGGCTACGGTCTTGGCCTCGAAAGCCTCATCGAGCCCTTGGTCACTGTCGGGTGTCGAAGCTTCTTCGTGGCGGATCTCTCCGAGGCCTATCGTGTACGCGAGCGCGCAAAGGGGGAGACCGTGGTCATATTGGCAGGAATGAAAGACGATCACGTCGAGCACTACCGCAAAAATCGGTTTGTCCCGGTCTGCAACACGCTGGCAGAAGCGCTCACCGCAGCGGAAGGGCGTTGTGATTACGCGCTTAATCTAGAGACCGGATTTTCTCGCTTTGGATTAGAGCCTTCCGATGTGCGAAGTTTCATCCATCGATCTCTTCCTCCGCCTGTATTGGCCATGAGTCATCTGGCATGCGCCGATGAGCCCGCCAATTCGCTCAATGAATTGCAGAAAAACAGGTTCATCTCGTTGTCCGAGCTGCTCGGGCCGACGCGGCGCAGTCTCGCAGCATCGGCAGGATTATTCCTCGGGCCGGCTTACCTTTTCGACCTCGTGCGTCTTGGATCGGCTCTCTATGGCCTGAACACCGCAAACCTCACCCCCAATCCATTTAGGAATGTTCTTAAGCTGCGAGCTTGTCTCGTTGATGTCAGGCATGTTCACGTCGGCGGAACTGTGGGCTATAAGAGCACCTTTCGCGCGAGCCGACCGACACGTCTTGGTATCCTCTCCATCGGCTACGCGCACGGTCTGGCTTGGTCGCTTTCAAACAGGATGACTGGAGAGATCGGTTCTCACCTCGCGCCGCTCGTGGGCCGCGTTTCCATGGAATATGTCGCCGTCGACCTGACGGATGTACCCGAACAACTTTGTCAGCCCGGACAATGGGTCGAGCTGATTACGCACGATCGGCCTGTCGAAGATATGGCACATGCGGCCGCCACCGTTGCGCAGGAGGTGATGCTCCGGATCGGCGTAGCTTGCCGCCGTTCTTACGCAGCCATAGGCAGTGGACAGGATGCATGAGGCGCGAATTGCTAGCCAGGCTGTCCATCCTGCTCGCGGCCGGCTTCTTCAGCTCGGCTGGTTTTTTCGTGGGCTTTCTCGATATGAATGTGTGGGCGATCCTGTTCTGGCGCAGCTTGTTTGCGCTCGGTTTAACGTCGCTCTTCATCACGATGCAGCCCGCTCGGTTCACACTTCTGCACCTCGATTGGCCGGCCATTCTTGCGGCGGTCTCTTCGGCTGCCGCAACGATTGCCTTCATTCCGTCGCTGCGTTTGACCTCAGTTGCAAACGTTGCTGTCATTCACGGTGCACTGCCGTTGATTACGGTCGTCCTGTCCGGATTGATCCGTGACGAACGAATATGTCGCCGGACGATCAGCCTTTGCGTGTTGGTCGCTGTCGGCACGATCGTTATCTTCGCCGGCTCGACAACGTCAGGCACGCGACTCGCCGGAGACGGATTGGCGTTGATGATGACAATCTTTATGGCGGTGATGACGATCGCCTTTAAGCGCTCGCACCTCATGTCGGTCCTTCCGATGGTGGCGCTTTCGAACGCAATTGCAATGATGGGGGGCGCGATCATGGCTCCAAGTCTTGCCCTTGACGGCAAACAGGCACTCATCGTTTCATGCTTTGCTCTCTTCCAAATCTCGTTTGGCCTGATCCTCTATGCCAGAGGTGCACGTCTGCTTCCTCCGCCTGAGACGGCGTTACTGTCGCTCTGTGAGATGCCTTTGTCGGCGTTGTGGGCCTGGCTCGCTTTTGATCAACGACCAACCTTACAGACCATCCTCGGAGGGGGGATCGTCCTTGCGGCAGTGATCGCCCATCTGACGGTGCCAAAAGGCAGAATTGTGCCAACGGAGGAATGAGATGGCCGTCCCCACGGTGGAAATGATCCCAGTGTCGGATCTTGCGGCTTCCTACAGAGGCGTCGTTCTCGATGTTTTCGGGGTTATCCATGATGGAGTCTCGGCGTTCCCGGGGGTACGCGCAGCCCTTGGTCAACTTCAAAAGAGAGGCATTAAGACCTGCCTTCTATCGAATTCGCCCCGCCGAGCCGACGAGGTTGCTAAGCGCCTGGATGCGATGGGTATCGGACGCGATCTGTATCAGGGGCTGATCACGTCGGGCGAGCTGACTTATCAGGCGCTTAATGATTTCTTCGAATTTCCGGCAGGATCCAGTTATTTTCACATCGGACCGATGGAGTTGGCGGGCCTCACGTCGGGTCTTCCGATGAATGCGTCCAGAAGCCTGGATACGGCGGATTTCGTCCTTGCCACCGGATGGCCCGAAGATGAAACACTAACAGGCAAGCTTCTTCCTGCCTGTCTTGCCCGCAGGCTGCCGATGATCTGCGCTAACCCCGACTTGGAGGTTTTCATCGGCGACAAAAAGGTCATTTGTGCGGGTGCGCTGGCACGGGATTATGAAATGCTCGGAGGGCGCGTCATCTCTTATGGAAAGCCCTTTCAGGCCGCATATTTGAAGGCCTTAGGGGTTCTTTGCCTATCTCCGGAGCAGACTTTGGCGATCGGAGATAGTATCGCAACTGATATCGTCGGCGGTCAGCGAGCTGGCCTCGACACGGCACTTGTGCTGACCGGCGTCCACAAGAACTGCCTGACCCCTGCGGGTGGCGTGGACCATTTCATGCTCTTGGAGCTCTTCCGGCAGCACGATGTCGAACCCGATTTCGTCTTACCATCGCTAGGCTGGCCCTCACGAGCGCGGCGTTGACGTAGGCAACGATCTGACACTCGAACTCTGGTCTTCAAGCGGATTGAGCCGAGCTTCGATGCCACGTATCTCCTGTGAAAGCAGGGTCACAAGCTCAGGAATGCGCTCCGGCGTCAAACGCGCGCTCGTCAAGTTGATCGCAATCGAAGCGACAGCATCGCGCCCTGGTGGCAGGATCGGCAGGGCGATTGCGGAAATTCCGGCTACGAGCTCGCCGTCATCAAGGGCAAATCCAGTCTGGCGAATTTTTTGTATGTCATCCTTGACCTTCCTGACGGTCAAGCCGTCGTATTTTCCGAAGAGCGGTTCGTTGGTCGCAAGGACAATCTCAATCTCCGTTTCCGGTAGGAAGGACAGGATTGCCTGGCTCGCCGGCCCGACGCCCATCGGAATCTGGCCACCGACATGGCCGGTCAGACTATCAATCATATAGGATCCTTGCTGACGGTCGACGCAGACTGCGTTGAAACCGGAACGTGCCATCAGAAAGATCGGGTCGCCGGTTGCTGCCGCAAGCCGCATCAGGGCAGGGCGAGCGAGTTGACGCAGGCCCGTGCCATCGGCGGCGGTTGCACCCATCGCAAACAGTGCAAGGCCGAGCCGATAGCGCTTGGTTTGCCGTTCGCGTTCGACGAGCCCGTGGCGTTCGAGCGCCGTGACGATGCGATGCACGGTCGGCTGTTTTAGTCCCATTACCTCCTCGATCGAGGTCATGGTCAGTCCGGTTTGCCCACTGTCTCCTAAGAGCTTGAGGATCGCCACCGCCCTGTCGAGCAGCTGCGTGCCCGTCGCCGTACCATCTTCCTTCGCCATGTCGGTCCTCGTTCCACGTCCCGTGTGATTCCTTATACGACACGGCGCCATTGTAAACGCTTGAGAGGACACGGGTCGGGCACACGCGGGACTCCCCGAGCTCCCCTACCGCCAGATCGGCTATGTCGAGCCCATGAGCGGCAGAAGGATTGGAAATTTCGGCGAGAAGCCTTTTAAGAAGCGGCCTTTCAGTTCGTGAACTGCCTGCCTTTTGAAACCAAATATTTACAGCATAAGAATTGCCTCCCGCGGCCGTCTCAAACCGGCAACCAGAGCAAGCGAGAGGTGACTATGCATTGTATACGCTTAGGGCGCTGTAGAGATCGGAGGATCCGCGGTCGATGCCAAATCGGCTTGCCGCCTCAAGCAGTGCCTCGGCCTGCTTCCCGTCAACCGGGGATTTTTTCGTAAGAGCTCGGAATTTGGCCTCGAACATCGCAGGGGCAAGCGGGCTCAGCGGCTCGCCTCGCGGTGAGAGCACTTCTTGCTGTTCGATCAGACCCTTCCCCACAATCGTCACGCGCGCCGGGGTCGATGCAGGAAAGGCATGTTCATAATTCCTGGAGCTTACAAGCTTGATCCGACGGGCGAGCGCGATGACGGAAGCGTCGCCCAGATGTTCTTCCTTCAGTGGCAGCAGCGCCTGTTCGCCATGGACGAGCGCGAGCGCAACACAAAAGGGTATGCTGTATTGCGCGGCCTCACTCGTTGAGGGGTCTGGAACATTGGGTAAGGACAGTGCTCTTTCGAAGGTCTCCACGAGGATCGTATCGATCTCGCGCCCGCGTAACGACATTCGAACCTGAAGCGCCAGCGCCCCGTCGATCGCAGCATGGGCCCAGCGGCAACAACTGTAGAGTTTGAAATAGGCGCCCTCGATCGCCCAAGCGTCGTTCAGCGAGCCAACAAGGCGTTCCCTGTCATAGATGTCGGTGTCATCCAATATGTCGGTAGGTCCGCGATGACCGGCCTTGGCCAGCATCACCGCCTGGATGCCGTTTGCCGTCGCCCACGGTATTCCCTCCTTCACCGTATGTCCGATGCGGGTGAAACCGGTCGCAGGCTGAGACGTGGACGTCTGGCCCGTGATCGCGAGTGCATGACTCATGATGTCCGCCGAAAGCCCGCATAGCCACGCGGTTGCCGCCGCGACCCCATATCCGCACCATAGGCCGCTGTCGGTAGTTCGAAGCGCATCGATATCGCGCGAACCCGATACACGCACGGCTACCTCGTAGCCAAGCGCGATGGCGGTCAAGATTGCTACCGCGCCTGCTCCGCTGTGCTCAGCGCAGGCGAGCACCGAGGGGACGATGGCAGCGGCCGGATGGCCGGAGGCCAGTCGATGGCCGTCGTCGAGATCGAGCGCAGCAGCGAAGGTGGCGTTAACAAAGGCGGCTCCAGCAGCGGTCGAGCGCCGTCTGGAAAACCAGATGCTGCAGTCTCCGCCTCCCCAAACGAGCGGAGCACCTATCAGGGAAGCCTTTCCAGCCTTGGTTGCGGCTCCAGCAGCGGCGGCACCGATCGTGTCGACAAGCGTTCGTCGGGTGGCGTCCAGCACGTGAGCCGGTGCGACTGAAACCGACGTGCACAGGGTTGCGAGGTGGCTGGTTACGAAGGCCATCTCATCATGCGCCTTACTCTCACAGGTAGTAGTCAACTTTAGAACATCCCAGGTTAGAAGCCGATTGCCCGAATAGCTGTGAATATATAAATTCATATTGTGGATATAGATCTTGTCAACACGGAATCGGAGTGGCGAGTTTAATCATGGCATTGGTCAGAGGCGGCCGGGTTCGGCCTGATATACGCGAGGGGACCTCACTCAACATCTTCGTTGACGGCCGGTTGGTGCGCTCCCGTGTCGGCGAAACCGTGTTGACAGCCCTGAGGTCTGATCCCGGTCACGTCCGCGAGTTCGAATTCATGGACGAAGTCCGAGCCGGTTTCTGCCTGATGGGTGCCTGCCAGGATTGTTGGCTCTGGCGCGAGGGTGGTGAACGTCTGCGGGCGTGCACAAGTGAGGTCGAAGCTGACATGCGTCTTCTGACTCGATTGCAGGAGGCGCTATGATGAAACAGGCACAGCCAATCGTGATCATCGGCGCCGGTCCGGCCGGCATCGCTGCGGCCACGATGATCGCCGATGCCGGTCATCGTCCCGTCATGATAGACGAAGGGCGGGCGGCGGGCGGTCAGATCTTTCGTCAGCCTCATCCGGAATTCCTGCGGCCTCCCGGCGATATTTATGGTTTCGATGCAAGGCGAGAACAGGCCTTCCGGGCCGATGTCGCAGATCTGAATCCCGCCGTTGATTATCGATCCGAAACGACAGTCTGGAGCGCCGAAACCGGTCTGCTCCATTTGGCGAACCGCGGGCGCGCGTTCGTCCAGCCCTGGTCCCGGTTGATCGTCGCGGCCGGTGCCATGGACCGCGTACTACCGACCGAGGGATGGACGGCGCCCGGCGTCTACAGTCTCGGTGGCGCCCAGATTTCCCTCAAAGCCGAGGCGTCGTTGATTGGTCGGAACGTCATCTTTGCAGGCACCGGACCGCTCCTCTATCTGGTCGCCTATCAATATGCCAAGGCGGGGGCGAATGTCCCGGCCGTGCTCGAGACTGCAAAACCTTTCGACAATCTGTCGCTCCTGCCAGCACTGGCATCTGGCGGCGCAACGTTTGCGCGCGGTCTCTATTATATCGCCTGGCTTCACGCCCGCGGCATTCCGGTGCTGACGGGCGTCGTTCCCCTAGAGGTGACGCGTGCAGGTGATGGGCGCGTGAACGGATTGGCGTTCCGCCACGGAGCGCGCCGACTATTCCTCGGCTGTGACGCGCTTGCGCTGGGGCACGGTTTGAAAGCGGAGACCCAGATCGCCGACCTCCTCGGCGTCGACTTCTATTTCAATTCGCAGCAGAGGCAATGGCTGCCGACGATCGACATGGACGGGCGCTCGTCGATCCCGAATGTCTATCTTGCAGGGGATGGGGCTTCTGTTCGCGGGAGCGCTGTTGCCGCAGCGAGTGGTAGGCTGGCAGCATCGGCCCTGCTTCGGGACGCTGGACACAGAGACGAAGGGATAGCGAGCCGCGACCGGCGCATGATTGCAAGATCGATGCGCTTCCGTAATGCCCTCGACCGCGCCTTTCCGTTTCCATCTGATATCGCCGGAACGTTACCGGACAAGACGATGATCTGCCGCTGCGAGGGACTGACAGCAGGTGATATCCGCCACACCGTCGTCACATCCGGCGAATTCGACATTAATCGTATCAAGGCCTTCTGCCGCCTCGGGATGGGACGGTGCCAGGGGCGTATCTGCGGACCAGCGGCCACCGAGCTCATTGCGACGGTTGCTCGGATAGATGTGAGCGCGGTCGGCCGGCTGCGCGGCCAGGCGCCGATCAAGCCGATCCCTCTGCGGGATCTGACGGAGGTTGGAGCATGACTGCGTCCTTCGACATCGCGATCGTTGGTGGTGGTCTCGCTGGCTGTTCGACAGCCCTGCATGCATGCCGCATGGGTGGCTCGGCCGTGCTTCTCGAGCGCGGTCGCTGCGGCGCCCAGGCGAGCGGTGTGAACTATGGCGGCGTGCGCCAGCAGGGGCGGCACTCGGCCGAACTCGCGCTTTCCCGCCGCAGCCGTTCGATCTGGGGAAATCTGCATGAACTGGTCGGCAGTGACTGCGAATTCAGGGTGACCGGCCATCTGAAGCTCGCACGTGACGAGACGGACATGGACGATCTCTTGGTCCACAAGGCGGAACTTCATACCCATGGAATCGAGGCCGATCTCTTGGGCGCCGCCGACCTGCGCCGGCGCTTCCCTTATGTCGCGCCGACCTACGCCGGGGGATCCTTCTGCGCTGAAGATGGCCAGGCCAATCCTCGCCTTGTCGCTCCGGCCTTCGCGCGGGCCGCCGCCGCTCTCGGCGCTGATATCCGGGAGTGCTGCGCCGTCGATCAGATCGAGGTCTCGGACCAGGGCTTTCTGCTATGGCTCAGGGGCGATCCGGTTCCGGTTAGGGCGCGTCGGCTGGTCAATACCGCCGGCGCCTGGGGCGCTGCAATCGCAGCGTTACTCGGCGACTACGTCGACGAAACGGTGATGGCGCCAAACATGGCTGTGACGGAACCAATTGCACCGCTGATCGGCCCCAATCTCGGCATTTGTGGCGGCGGCATTTATATCCGCCAGACCCGGCAGGGAAGCGTCGTCTTCGGAAGCGGGCTCGGGGTTGCCGACCGAGACCGATTGAAGGCAAGGCCTCTTGCCGACGTCACGCGGGAGGCAGCGCGATCGGCGATCGCCATGGTCCCGCAGCTTGCCAACGTTCTGCTCGTCAGGACCTGGACAGGCATAGAGGGGCGCATGACCGATGGCCTGCCTGTGGTCGGGCCGAGCCCGCGCGTTAAGGGACTTTTTCACGCCTTCGGCTTTTCCGGTCACGGCTTCCAGCTCGGTCCCGCAGTCGGTGCTGTGCTCGCCGAACTCAGTCTCTGCGGTCACTCGCCGACAGATATCGATGGGCTCTCGATGAGCCGCTTCGAGAAGCGCTCTGCCGCATCGCCCGCGGCAGGTCCTTATTCAGCCTGACAACCATGAACAAATGAGGGAACAGACATGCAGCATTTCATTTGTGGATTGCTCGGTGGCGCTATTGGGTTCGCCGTCGCACTCCAAGCGGATCCATCGGTGGCGACGGATCCTGCCTATCATCTTGTTGAAGCCGGGGTCCTGTCGGTTGCCATCACCGGCGACATGCCGGGTTTAGTGACACGCAACGGCAAGCTTGCCGGTTATGATGGAGATATCCTGCAGATCGTCGCCGAACGGCTCAATCTAAAGATCCGACCGGTGCCGATGGAATGGTCGGGTGCGATCGCCGCCGTGCAAACCGGCCGTGTCGACATTATCGGCGGCAACGTCGCCTGGACGAAACAGCGTGCCGAGACGTTGTCCTTGACCGACCCGACCGGTTACTTCCAGAATGGCATCACCTCGCCCAAGGAAGCCGCCTGGCACGAGCTGAAGGATCTTGAAAACCGCAAGGTCGGGTCGATGACCGGGTTTTCCTTCCTGCCCGAGCTTAGGAGGATCAGCGGCCTCCAGCTGTCGCTCTATGACAGTTCCGACGCTGCCCTGCGCGATCTTCTCGCCGGTCGTATTGAAGCGCTTGTCGGCGACCCGCCGGTGATCGACTACGCGCTTGCCAAGAACCCCGGCTGGGGGCTGGTCAACCTGCCCTTCACTGATGACAATCCTGACTATCCGCTGTTGACCGGTCTCGGACGGCAATATGTCTTTGGCCTGTCGAAGGAGAACGCGCCGCTCGCGGCTGCGGTGAGTGCGCAGATCCGTGACCTCTGGACCTCCTGCACCATCAACGCGATCGGCGAGCGCTACGGCAATCTCAATCGAGCGAACTACACTCCCTCAGCCGTGAATTTTCGCGTCGGCATCGACCGACCGGCCGACTGGACACCGCCGGTTTGCGGGAAGTAGCTGGGTCGCGGCCGGTCAAGCCGGCCGCTCATCTTCCTCTCATTTCGACAAGGAGGCGGACATGGCCGCCGAATATCTTCTCGACGTCGTCGGCCTCGGCAAGGCCTATGGTCACCACACGGTCCTGAGTGACGTGTCTTTTGCGCTCAGTCGCGGTGAACGTGTCGCACTCATCGGCCCGAGTGGCTCAGGCAAGTCGACTTGCCTTAGGGCCATCAACTATCTCGAACCCCCGACGGCGGGGGATATCCGCCTGGATGGGCGCGCAATCGGCAGACACGCGGACGGTCGTCGCATGAGCGATCTGGAGCTCGCGCCGCAGCGCGCCGAGATCGGCATGGTGTTTCAGCATTTCCATCTGTGGCCCCACCTGAGCGTTCGCGCCAATGTCGCATTGCAGCCGCGAAAGGTACGCGGTGTGCCGTGCGGCGAAGCCAGCCGCCTGGCGGAGGCGATGCTCGCCAAGGTCCATCTCAGCCATAAGGTCGACGAGATGCCCGAGCGCCTGTCCGGCGGTCAGCAGCAGCGCGTGGCGATCGCCCGGGCACTTGCCCAGCAACCCAAGCTCCTGTTGTTCGACGAGCCGACCTCGGCGCTTGATCCAGAGCTCGTGGGTGAGGTTTTAAGCGTCATCAAGGAACTCGCGGTGGAGGGAAGGGCGATGATGCTCGTCACCCACGAAATCGCCTTCGCACGCGAAGTCGCCGATCGCATCCTTTTCATCGATGGCGGTCGCGTTGTCGAGCACGGACCGGCGAGAGATCTTCTCGATCATCCGCAATCGCCACGCCTCAGGCAATTCCTGGTGAACCTGTCGCAGGGAAGGCGCCGCGATGGATAAGCTCCTCCTGCAGAGAATTACCGAAGCACTGTTGACGGGTGCATGGGTCACTGTCGAAGTGACGATCGGAGCCCTGAGCGTGGCGATCGTCATCGGTCTTGGCCTTGCGACGATCGCAGTCCTGTCGAAGAGCCGCTGGATTCATCTACCGATCCGTATCTATGTTGAGGCTCTGCGCAACGTGCCGAGCCTGACATTCCTGTTTCTTCTTTATTTCGGGCTTGCGGCGGCGGGGATCAGGCTTTCCTCAATGGTAGCCGCGGTTACGGGGCTCGGATTGATCGGCGGCGCTGTTACCGTCGATATCTTCCGTTCGAGCTTCCAGTCGGTTCCCGTTGGTCAGAAGGAGGCCGCCGCATCGATAGGGCTGACCCCCTTTGCCTGCTTCAGGCATATCATTTTGCCGCAGGGCCTGCGGCTCGCCCTTCCGTCGATTGGGAACTACGCCGTTGGCCTTGTCAAGGACACCTCGCTTGTTGCGGCAATCGCAGCGCCAGAGGTGATGTTCAACGCGCGTCAACTGGTCAACGAAACCTTCGAAACCGCGTTGATCTATGGCTGTGCTGCAGCCGTCTATCTTGTCCTGACGATGGTTGTCGCCGGATCGGTCTCCCTCGTGGAACGCAAACTGGAGACACCGTGATGTTTTTCGATACGATCTTGGCCAATCTCGGGGATTGGGGGCCGCGCATGCTCTCAGGCCTGCGTCAGACGCTGGTGCTGACGGCAGCAGGCTTCTGCCTCGCGTTCCTGCTGGCGCTCGTGCTTGAATATTTTCGCTCGCGCCGTTTGGCGGCGTTACGCCTCGTCGCCCGCGTCTATATAGCCGTCGCGCGCGGCCTACCGATCCTCGTCATCTTCTATCTGATTTATTTCGCGTTACCGGGTGCAGGGATCACACTGCCGGCGGAGGCGGCCGCCGTGATCGGGCTTGCCTTGGTCTATGCGGCCTATCTATCGGAAGTGTTCCGAGCCGGCCTTGATGCGATCCCGGGGGGCCAACGGGAGGCAGCGTTCGCAAGCGGACTGACGCCGTTTCAGACTTTCCGCCTGATCCTCCTGCCGCAGGCGATCCGCCACACAGTCGCTCCGCTCTTGATCAATCTCGTGTCGCTCTTGAAGGACAGCTCGATCGCTGCCCTCATTGCCGTCCCAGAATTGACGTTAGCCTCTCGTGAAATCATGTCGGAAAGTTTTATGCCTCTTCATGTCTTTGCGCTCACGGCAGTGCTTTATTTCTGCCTTGCCTGGCCGGCCTCGCTCGTAGCCCGTCACATCGAATGGCGCTTCCGCTTCCCTGCTTCGAAAGCACCATCATCACCGACCGATGCCTTGACCCCCGCCAAACTGTCTTCGTGACGGCCTATTTGCTGTCGCCAAGAGGGAACGGGATGAAAAGGTATGCGGCGATGCCGCTGAATGTGACGATTCACATCTGGTCGACGCCCGCTCTTCGCTCCACCTAACCGGCGTTCGCCAGCCTCTCTTCGCATATCAGCGTAACCGTTTCCTGGAGTACCTTCACTCGCTCGACGAGCCATGCGAGGTCCTCTGCGCTGATCTCGTAGTTCGGCGAATAACGGGCTTCGACATAGGCCCGGGACAGAAGTTCGAACCGCCGGCGAGCGATGCGATTGTCGCGTGGCCACGCCTCGACAAGTCTTCTATCGACGTCCTCGGCCTTGGAACGCAACACCTTGATGCGGTGTGATTTCGGACTGTAGAGCGTGAGGGTTAGAAGAACGCAGTGATAGGCACGTTCGGTAGCTTGGTGGAGCATGAAAGCGCCGTCGCGCCAGATATTATTTGCGAGAATAAGCTCTGCGCCAATAACGGCTTCTCTCGAAAGCTGACTCCACTGCTCAAAATATCGTTGCGCCTCGGCGTTCGCGGCGACGTCCGTGAGCGGCTTCGGCTGGGCAAGCGAATGGCCTTCCTCTTCGTAGAGCACCTTTCCGTCCCTTGCGATATCGACAAAGAACGGTCGGCCACGCGACAGCTGATCGTTGACATCGTGCAGGCTGTGGACAATCGGGATGACCGGCGTTTCGATCCGGTGGGCGATCTGTTCCTGCAGTAGTCGCTCGTCGAGCGACAGCCACAGCTCCTGTTCCTGAGCAAAGTTCTCGGAGTTGACGACGATGAGGAGATCGTAGTCGGAGCGATAACCACTCGACCGATCCTCCACCCAGTCGCCGCGCGCATATGAACCGTAAAGGATGACCTTCAGGATCCGGTTATTTGCCCGCTTGGCCGACAATTTGGTGGCGCGGAACTGCTCGACCTCGTCAAAGACGATCTCCAGGACGCGGGCAAGCTCGCGCCGCTTTTTTGCTGGAAGATGGTCGAGCGTATCGGTCAGGGTCAAAGCCGCATCAAAGCCTTCGGTGGGAATCGTGTCCATCGTAACGGCTCACCCGATGTTTCGCATCTAAACGTTTTACGAGAATCTTATCAACAAATCAATCAAAGCGATTGGAACTGTCCAGGTTGCTCGAGTCAAAACTCACTCTGTCAAAAGGCAAAGAAATATTAGGGTGCCGGCGGCAAGAGCCGCGTCCGACAATTTATGGGTCCGTGCACCAAGTTCAAAAGACAAATGAAAACGGCCGGACATCTAGCCCGGCCGTTTCCTCTAGGGTGAGCACCCGATCCGTCATCCTGTCACAGATTTTGAACCGGGCGCTCGTGCGCTTCCATTGCCCCCAGAAGCGCGGTTCTTATTCCCGCTCGCCCGTAAAGTTGAGCAGAAGCTGGAAGATGTTGACGAAGTTCAGGTAGAGCGACAGAGCACCGAAGACGGCGAGCTTCTGGTTCGATTCCTGATCGTAGTTTTCCGAATATTGTTCCTTGATGTTCTGCGTGTCGTAGGCGGTGAGGCCGACGAAGACGACAATGCCGATCACCGAGATGGCGAATTGCAGCGCGGACGAGCCAAGGAAGATGTTGACGATACCGGCGATGATGATGCCGAACAGGCCCATCATCAGGAAGGAGCCCATCTTCGAGAGATCACGCTTGGTCGTGTAACCATAGAGGCTGATCGCGCCGAACATGGCAGCGGTGATGAAGAAGGTCTGAGCGATGCTCGTCTTGGTGAAGACCAGAAAGACCGAGGCAAGCGACAGACCCATCACGGCGCAGAAGGCCCAGAAGGTCATCTGTGCGGTGCTCGACGACATCGACTGGATGCGAAACGAGAAGAAGAAGACGAAGGCGAGCGGTGCCAGCATCACCACCCACTTGAGCGGCGTCTGAAAGATCGGGACGTAAAGCGCCGGCGTCGAGCCCACAATGAAGGCGACGATGCCGGTGATCACTAGGCCAAGTGCCATGTAGTTGTAGACGCGCAGCATGTGCTGGCGCAGACCTTCATCGAAAAGGGCCTGCGTTTGCGCGCCGGAACCGTAACCATAACGGGGATTGATCGGGTTCATAAACTGATCTCCTCGGTTGAACTAGTAGAGCGATCGGGCGAGCCGTTCGGCCGCCTGATCGAGATTGGTGCCGCTGTTGTCGGCGATCAGCGCATAAGCGACCTCGCCGATCTGCCAGTAGGCGGCTTCTGTTTTTTCGAGCGCGATATGACTGACCGGCTTCACCTCGAAGGCGCCAGGCCGGACGGCGAAGAGCGACAGGCGTTTGCCGTCTGTCTCCTCGAGTGCCATTTCGACACTCGGCCCGAATTCCGACGGGAAGATCTGCACATCGGCAACCTTCCAGTCCTTTGGCAATTCGGGCATCACGATCGCCGTCGCAGCACGGATGTCCTCGGCGCTATAGGTCGGCGCCGTCTGCGACGGCATTGTTTGGCGAAGAGCGGCCGTTCGATAAGCGCGCACCGCATCCTCGACGAAGGCGGGAGCCGGGACCGAAGCATTGACTTTGGTTGCCGTGAAAGCGCCGAAAGAATTGTGCGCCACCCACCCGGCCCCCAGCAAAACACCGACGGCAGCAATGCGCTGCATTGAATGAAGGACACGGCCATAAGAAAGGCCGCGCTCAAGCCTGCGGGCGGCATCACGCGTTTCGGCACGGCCAAAGGCGTTTTCGCCCGCGAGCGCCAGGCGCAACTCGCCCTTCATGCTGAGATCGGCCATTACCTTGGCCGCAATTGCCGGATTCTCGGACAAGTAGGATTCCACCTGGATGCGCCGTGCGACACCGAGCTCGCCGTCCACGTAGGCGTCGAGATCGGCATCGATGATTGGATCAATCGCCTTCATTGCCGTTCCCTTCAATTAATCTCAGATGCGCGACGCGCGGTGTCTTCTCCTCGAACTCGCGCAACTGGGCGCGGGCACGGGAAATGCGCGACATCAGCGTGCCGACAGGAATGGCGAGCGCAGTGGCGGCTTCCTGATAAGACAAGTCCTCGATTGCCACGAGATGCAGCGCTTCGCGCTGTTCTTCCGGCAGATCGAAAAAGGCGTTGCGCACCTGCTGCAGGCGGACCGCATGTTCCTGTCCGGCCGGCAGCGATTGTTCCGCCTCGACTGCCGCCCCGTCATGGCGGCGCGTCAGCGAGCGGTTCTGGCGGACGCGGTCGATATGCGCATTGTGCAGAATGGAAAGCAGCCAGTTGCGCAGGTTTGCGCCACTGCGGAAACTCTTGCGCTTCTCGAAAGCGCGGACCAGTGCATCATGCACCAGATCTTCCGCCTCATCCGAATTGCGCACCAGCGAGCGGGCGTAGCGCCGAAGCGCTGCGAGCTGACCAATGACATCGAAGGGGCGTTCTTTCCGTTCCATGATTGAGTATACGAAAACACCTGAGATTTTATTCCGCGCGCATGCGGATTTTTTTCAATCGGCCGCAAATGACCTGCGCGCCCCGACAGGGCCATTCGAAAACCTCCGCCGTCGGCCACAGCGAAGGTGGTGTTTTGGAGGCATGATGCAAGAAGTCAGCGCTTCGGCACAATCCCAAGGCTCATCCCTTCGGCATGATCCCCGGCTGGTCGGAAGGAAATTTCGCAATGTCCTGAACGCTGACATTGAGGTGCTGGGCAACGAGAGCCGGCGGCGTATGCGTCAGCCACGAAGAAAGCCCCACTTCCTGATATTCGGCGACCTTGAAGACGGCGACGAATTGCAGATCAGTCTTGCCGGTATTCTCGATGATATGGCCCTGGCTCCTTTTGACGTAGCCGATGTCGCCGGGGCGGAAATCGGCGGTCTGGCTGCGCGGTCCGGCATCGAACACAGTCATGCGGCCTTCGCCCTTGATCCAGTACTGCCATTCGTCGGCATTCGGATGCCAATGCATCTCGCGCACGCCACCGGGCCTGATCGTCTCGATCGCGGCGGCAATTGTCTTGGAGACCTTGAAGCTGGAGCTGTCTGCCAGCTGGATCGAGCCCGAGGCATTCTGCTTTAACGGAGCCGATGCCGTCAGCCGGTAGGTGAACGGGTAGGGCGGCAGGCCTGCTGAAGCGACTGCTTCCTGGTCGGCAGAAAGCGGGCCTGGCTCCTTGCCCTGGAAGATCCAGAGATCCTGCAACGGGATGTTCTTGAAGGTCTCCTGCGGCACGCCGAAATTCTTTGCAAGCAGCTCTGGCGATGTATGCGCCAGCCAATCGGTCAGGAGCAGCGTGCCATATTCGGACTGGTCGCCCTCGTCGAAGACGATCACGAATTCGCAGCCCTCCGGTCCAAGCCCCTGCAGGGAATGAGGGTATCCGGCCGGAAAATACCAGAGATCGCCAGCTTCGACGTCTTGGACATAGGCGCGCCCCTGCGGATCGAGCACGGTCACGCGGCAACGGCCATTGGTCATGATCGCCCATTCGGCTGCCCGGTGCCAGTGCATCTCTCTGATACCACCGGGGCCGAGGCGCATGTTGACGCCGGAGACAGCTTCGGAAATTGCAAAGTCCGATTTGGTCACCTGCCGTGCCCAACCGCCGTTTTGGATGCGCTTTGCTGCATTGTTGAAAGAGCCCCAGAAAAGCTGCATGTCGCCGATATCGGTTGCCGGCGGGCTTTCGAAGGAAGGAAACTGGTCGTTGATGGCAGGATTCTTCGGTCCGGGATCGGAAAGACCGGCAGGATTGGCATTGATCGCACCTTCGGCCGGCTGGTCGGGATTGCCGAAGGTTGCGGCATGGGCGGCACTCGCTGCAAGTGCCGTTCCGCCCATTGCGCCGAGGGCAAGGACCGTGCGTCTGGAAAGAGGTTCCATGGTTTTATTCCTTTCGAGTCGATCGGGGGTTATTCAGCCGGGGCCTGAGTTGGGGCTGGGCGGCCGCCGGTGATCGCGGGCCGTCTTCGGCTGACGAGCTCGCTGAGCTTTTCGAGATAGAGGTAGACGACCGGGGTGGTGTAGAGCGTCATCACCTGGCTGATGAGCAGGCCGCCGACCATTGCGTAACCGAGCGGCTGGCGGAGCTCAGAACCAGTGCCGTGGCCAAGCATCAGCGGCAGGCCGGCAAGAAGTGCTGCCGATGTCGTCATGATGATTGGGCGGAAGCGCAGGAGGCAGGCCTGACGGATCGCCTCTTGCGGTGCAAGCCCTTGCTCGCGCTGAGCGGCGATCGCGAAGTCGACGATCATGATGCCGTTTTTCTTGACGATACCGATCAAGAGGATCACGCCGATCAGCGCGATGACGGTAAAGTCGAAGCCAAAGGCCCAGAGCATCGCGAGGGCGCCGAGACCGGCGGAGGGAAGCGTCGACAGGATCGTCAGCGGGTGGAAATAACTCTCGTAGAGCACGCCGAGGATCAGATAGATCACTGCGACTGCAGCAAGCACCAGCAGCGGCTCGCTTGCGAGTGAGCTCTGATATGCCTGTGCGTTGCCCTGGAAGGTTCCGATGACGGTCGCCGGCTTGCCAAGGTCCATCTCCGCCTTGCTGATCGCTGCGACCGCCTGGCTGAGTGCCGTACCCTTCGACAGGTTGAAGGAAAGGGTAACAGCCGGGAACTGGCTCTGGTGGTTGACGGCAAGCACGGCAGTGGGCTCGCTCGTCTGCTTGACGAGCTGGTTCAGGGGAACCTCTTCGCCAGTCAACGGCGATTTGATATAGAGGCCATTGATCGCCAAGGGTGAATTCCGGAACTCAGGCGCGAGTTCGAGCACCACGTGATAGCTGTTCAGGTCGGTGAAATACTGCGTGACCTGACGTTGACCAAAGGCATCATAAAGCGTGTTGTCGATAGTCTGCGGTTCGATACCGAAGCGTGATGCCTGGTCGCGGTCAATCGTAAGCGTCACGGTCGCGCCGCCGTTCTGCTGGTCGGTGGCGACATCGGTCAGCTCCGGCAGGGTCTTGAATTTGGCAAGCAGCCTGGCTGCCCAGTCGTCGAGCTCGCCGGCATCGCCGTCCTGTAGCGTATATTGAAACTGCGTGGCTGAGGCGCGTCCGCCGACATTGATATCCTGCGCCGGCTGCAGGAAGAGTTCTGCACCCTGCATCTGAGCGAGTTTTGGGCGAAGCCGGTTGATGATCTCGCTTGCCGAAGCATCGCGCTCACCTTCCGGCTTCAGCGTGATGAACATGCGGCCGGTATTGACGGTCTGGCCCGCCCCGCCGCCGACGGCCATGCCCACGGTCGCAACACCGGGATCGCTGGCGACGATATTGCCTGCCTCGATCTGGTGGCGCGACATTTCGGCGAAGGAAATATCCTGCGAGGCTTCGAGGATACCGGTGATCAGGCCAGTGTCCTGGGTCGGGAAGAAGCCCTTCGGAATATTGACGAACAGGAAGGCGGTTGCCGCAAGCGAAGCAAGGAAGGCAGTCATCGTCAGCCGATGATGGCGCAGCGCCACCTCGAGCGTGTGGCGATAGCCTGCCAGAAGCCCGTCGAATATATTCTCGCTGAGATTGTAGAGCTTGCCGTGGCGGGCAGCTGTTTCCGGCTTCAGGAAGCGCGAGCTCATCATCGGCGTGATGGTGAGCGAGACGAGCGCTGAGACGGCGATCGTCATCGTCACGGTGATTGCAAACTCGCGGAACAGCCGGCCGACGATGCCGCCCATCAGAAGCAGCGGTATGAAGACGGCGACGAGCGAGATGCTGATCGAAATGATGGTGAAGCCGATTTCGCGCGCGCCGTCGATGGCCGCCTGTCTCGGTGTCTTGTCCATCTCCATATGGCGATGGATATTTTCGACCATGACGATCGCATCGTCGACGACGAAGCCGACGGCGATGCTCAAGCCCATCAGCGAGAGGTTATCGAGGCTGAAGCCTGCGACATACATCAGTGCCAATGTTGCCAGAAGCGCCAGCGGCACGGTCACGCTCGGGATCACCGTCACCCAGACGTTGCGCAGGAATATGAAGATCACCATGACAACGAGGGCGATGGTGATGATGAGCGTCGTCTCGACGTCTGCTACCGAAGCCTGGATGGTGGTCGTCCGGTCGCTGAGGATAGACAGGTGGATGGCGGCCGGCGCGATCGCCTGCAGCTGCGGCAGGGCAGCGCGGATCGCACCGACCGTATCGATGATATTAGCACCCGGCAGCTTGAAGATCGGCAGGAGGATCGCTCGCTTGCCGTCGGCCCAGGCGGCCAGCTGATCGTTTTCCGGACCGTCGATCGCCTGGCCAATGTCGCTGATGCGCACCGGCGCTCCGTTGCGATAGGCAACGATTGCGTCGTTCCAGGGGGCGGCCTTTAAGAGCTGATCATTGTCGTAGATCGTGTAGGTGTGTTCGCTACCCTGCACGCTGCCCTTCGGTGCGTTACTGGTGATTCCTATCACCGCAGTGCGGATATCTTCGAGCGAAAGCCCCATCTCGGCGATCTTGCCCGGATCTATCTGCAGGCGTACCGCCGGCTTCTGCTGGCCGAAGACGAGGACCTGCGAAACGCCGTCGAGCTGGCTGACATGCTGGGCGAGCACGCTTTCGGCAAAATCGTCGACTTGCGTCAGCGGCAGCGTGTCCGAGGTGAGCGCGAGAACCATGACCGGCGGATCGGCGGGATTGACCTTGCGATAGGTTGGTGGCGAAGGGAGCCCCGTCGGCAGTTGCCCACCGGCTGCGTTGATTGCGGTCTGCACATCCTGGGCGGCGCTGTCGACATCGCGCGATAAATCGAACTGCAAGGTGATCGAGCTCGAACCGAGCGTGCTTGTCGACGTCATCTGGGTGACGCCCGGGATCTGGCCGAACTGCCGCTCCAGCGGTTGCGTCACGGCGGATGCCATGGTCTTCGGATCGGCGCCCGGAAATTGCGTCGAGACCTGAATCGTCGGAAAATCGACCTGCGGCAGGGGGGCGACGGGCAGGAGCGGGTAGGCGACGACGCCAATTCCGAAGAGGGCTGCCATCAAGAGCGAAGCGGCGATGGGCCGTTCGATGAACCAGGAGGAGATAGACATGGCCTATTCCTTGCTGACGGCCTGCGAAGCGGCCGTCTGTTGAATGCTGACATGGGTGCCGACATCGAGGCGATATTGGCCTGACGTGACCACCTGTTCGTTGCCGGAAAGACCCTTTTCTATGACTGCGCGGCCGCTCTCGATCGGGCCGGGCGTCACCTTGCGCACGGCAGCCGCGCCAGTGGCATCGATGACATAGACGAAGAAACCGTCTTCGCCCCGCTCAAGTGCGGCAGAGGGAATGGTCACGGCCTTTCGCAGCGTCTGTTGCTTGATCCGCAGCATCACGAACTGGCCCGGCCACAGCGCATCGTCCTTGTTTTCGAATGTCGATTTGATTCGGATCGTGCCACTTGCCTGATCAATGACGTTGTCGATCAGCGAGAGGCTGCCTGAGGCAAGCTCCCGCGACCGATCCATTGACATTGCCATCACCTCGACTGGACCGGTCTCCAGTGCGCTGCGCACCGCATCTAGATCGTCTTCGCGCAGCGTAGACACGACAGTAATCGGCTGCGTCTGGGTGATGGTGACGATCGGTGTCGTATCGGTCGTGTGGACCTCATTGCCGGCGTCGACCCGACGGATACCTGTGCGCCCGTCGATCGGTGAACGGATCTCGGTATAGGAGAGCGAGACATCAGCCGCCTCCTTGGCGGCCTGGTCCTGTGCAAGCTGCGCCTCAGCGCTTGCCACCTGGGCCTGCTGCTCTTCCAGCGTTTCCTGTGTCACGATCTGCTGCTGCGACAGGCGTTGATCTTTTGTCAGCAGATATTGGGCGTTGGCGAGATCGGCCTGGTCCTGCTTGATCTTTGCAGCTGCCTGATCGTCGGCTGCCTGGAAAGGCCGCGGATCGATAATGGCAAGAAGATCGCCCTTTTTGACAGCCTGCCCCTCGTCGAACATCACGCTCTGCAGCTCGCCATCGAGGCGCGTCGTGATATTGACCGTGTAGTTCGCCTGCACGGTGCCGAGGCCGTCGAGATAGACGGGAACGTCGGTAAGGACAGGGGCGGCGATCTCGACCGGCACCACTAGCGTGCCAGGCTCAGTTGCGGCAGCGGTCGGCTCGGTGCCTGCAAACCAGAAGGCGGCTGCCGACCCGCCGGCAATGGTAAGAATGGCTGCGGCGGCAAGGGCCGCCGGTTTGCGGCGACGATGGGGTTTAATCACGGTGCGGATGGATGTCACTGCCGGCTCCATGGCTAGAGTTGGACCGCAATATTAGCGCCGCCGGCATCGGCGGCTTTGCATCTGTCTGGTGAATTGAGCAGCTGACCCGAAGGTCGGGGGACGAGTGTTTGTCGTCCAGATGAGGTGTCTGCAGCCGATCAGTTCTGACGTAATGAGGCTACGACCGGGCGGGCATCAGCGCATCTATACGCAGGTCTAGTCGCGGTTTCCCATTGGTATACGTCAGGCCATCCGCGCCGATTGTGCTGGCGCGCGCAGACGGTCGGGGAACGCATTTGCGCCCGTATCAAGCTCTTCAACAGCACCTGGAGTGTCGCCCGCTCAGCCTGTGATCGCGGCCTGAGGGCCGGTGGCCGGTGCTTTCCTATGAAAATCGGGGTGCAGCGGTCCGAAGGGCATCGTGCCCATGCAGGCAACCAGCCCAATGCCGGCAATCGCAAAACAGAAGGAGAGGATAAAGACGTCGGCATAGGCAAGCACGCTCGCCTGCGCATGGACAGTTGCTGCAACTGTCGAGAGAGCCTTCAAGCTTCCTTGATGGCTGGCGCCGAACAGCGTCTCCAGCTTTGCCAATACTCCGTGGAGACTGTCCGAAGACGACGAGATCGGGCCGGTCAGGACATTCGAATGGTACTGTTCACGTTGCCGCAGCCAGGTGTTCAAGAGACTGAGCGCCAGCTCGACGCTGCCGAGCCGAATGACCTGGATATAGGCCGAAACTGCGGTCGACCGTTTGGGATCGGAATTGGCGATCAGATAGACGACCGTCGCGAAGAAGGCGAAGGACTGCCCGGCGGTGTGCAGCAGCACGACCGGCAGGAAATTCCAGGGTCCCCACGAGATGGCGAGGTGCGATCCTAACAGGGAGCCGAGCGACATGCACGACAATCCTATGATGATGCAGAGCCGTGCATCGATCCGACGCAAGAGGAAGATCGCCAAGGCAATGAAGAAAAAGACCGGGATGACGGCGCCAAAGATATAGAGTTCAGATATGGCGATCGGCCGCAAGCCGAGGGCGGTCTGCAGGAAGCCTGGAATGGAAAGCGAGGCACCGGAACTCGAAAAGGTAAAGGCGATGATGATCGCATAGCCAATGCCGATATTGCGCGACAGGATCACGCTTGCATGCGCCCATGGGTTGGCAACGAGGCTCTCATTGATCAGGAAGCCGATGAAGAGGATGGCGCCGCCTATAAGCAACGAAGTGACGATGCCGGAATTGAACCAGTCCAGCCGGTTGCCCTGATCGAGACCGACGTAAATCATCGCCATTGAACACCCAAGCAGCATCATGCCGCCCCAATCGGCGCCTTCGAGCAGGCTGACATTGACCTCCTCCTTCGGGGCCCCGATGATGAGCAGCAGCGCGATGATCGGCGTGACGATCACATCCTGCCAGTAGGCCCATTGCCAGCCCAAATAATCGTCGTAGATGCCGACGAGCACGAAGCCGAGATTCTGCGACAGCGGAACGCGAAGCGCGTAGATCGAAAGGCCGATCAGCCAGTACTTGGTATCGAGATTACGAAAGATCACCATGATGGTGGCGGGGATGAAAACGCCAAGAAGAAGGGCTCGCGCCGCATGCAGCCCAAAGAGCAGCGCCCCGTCGTGGACCATCGGAATAATGAGGGAAATGCCAGCATAGACCAATGTCGTCGGGATCATCACCCGCCGCACGCCGAAGACGGTCGCAAGCCACGCCACTGCCGAGGAAATCAGGATCTGCGGGGCGTTGGCAACCGTGCTTAGCC
This sequence comes from Rhizobium sp. BK650, assembly GCF_014195325.1. Taxonomy (GTDB): domain Bacteria; phylum Pseudomonadota; class Alphaproteobacteria; order Rhizobiales; family Rhizobiaceae; genus Rhizobium. Next base: position 43,422 of record NZ_JACIBK010000012.1, read on the forward strand.
ACGACGCCTCGTCGAAGCCCAGCGAATAGGCACCGCGGATATCCGGCAGGCCGACGGCAAAAACGCGTGTGTCGAAGCCGACCACGAAGGAGGCGAGCAAAAGCGCTGCGACGATGAGAAGGGGCCGGCTGGCCGTCTTGCCTCGGGTCAGCGGACCAAAGGCTCGGGGAGCTGTGCTCATTGATCGACGCCCGGTTTGGTATCGACCGTCACGACAGCCGACATTCCAGGCTTCAGTCGCTCAACCAGCGGCTGGCCGGGATCAAAGACGATTTTGACCGGGACCCGTTGCACGACCTTGGTGTAGTTTCCGGTCGCATTGTCTGGCGGCAGCAGTGCAAAGACAGACCCGCTTGCCGGAGACAGACCGATCACCTTGCCATGCAGCCTCTGGCCGGGGAACGTGTCGATTCTAACCTCCGCCGGCCGGCCGGGCGTGATCCGGGAAAGCTGCGTCTCCTTGAAATTCGCGGTGATATAGACGTTCGGAAGCGGAACCTCCGACACGAGACTGGTGCCGGCAGCGACGAAATCACCTTCGTGGACGAGCCTGCGGCCGATGACGCCGTCGAAAGGCGCGTAGATGCGGGTATAGCCCTGGCGGATGAGGGCCGTATCCAGTGAGGCCTGAGCGGCGTTCACCTGCGCCTGCAGCAGCGGATATTGGCCGTTCAGGACGTTGAGCTCGGCCTTTTGCTGCTCGATGGCGGCGGCGGTCGATTTAACTGAAGCCTGCGCCTGCAGATAGGCGGCCTCTGCCTGCTGCAGCAACTGTTGCGTGGTCGCTCCGCCAAGGCTGGTCTGGCGGTGAAACTCCTGTTCGGTCTGGGTCTCTTGTGCCCGGGCGGATGCGTTCTGCGCTTCTGCCACCTGCACGACGGCCTTTTGCAGTTCGATCTGGTTTGCGAGATTGGCAAGGGAGGCGTTTGCGGCTGCGAGATTGGCCTTCGAGACGGCGACCGCAGCATCATATTCCCGTGGATCGATTTCCGCCAGAAGCTCGCCCTTCGTCACCTTCTGATAGTCGCTGACCGGGGTGCTGCGCACGATGCCGCTGATCTGAGCGCTCAGCGTCGAGACATCGGCGCTGACGACGGCATCGTCGGTCGATTGTTGCGATGCGCCCGCGACCCAACGGTTCCAGTCGATACTGACGATCGCCACCCCCGCACTGACGAGAGTGATGGCCAAAAGCGGAATGGCGAGCCGCCTCAATGACACCACGGTCGCCGAGGCGGGGGCAGCCGGTATTTCCGGTGCCTGAGGGGAATGGGAAGGCTCGGACGGGCTAAAGCTGGTGATCGCAATCTGGTTGGCCATGACACACCTCACTTTTGGCTGCGGTCGGTAGGGATTTTCGCGCGGATACGCACCGGTGCCGGGGTGAAGGAGACATGGCCGGTGCCAAGGACCTGCAGCCAGTAGCCGAGCGCCATGAAGACACCACCGCCGATGAGGTTGCCGAGCGTGACCCAGATGAGATTATGGGCGGCGGCGACAAGCGTGATATTAGCCGGATGGTTGCCCATCAATGCCATCGAGAAGGTGAACATATTGGCGACGCTGTGTTCGTAGCCGGCGGCAACGAAGATGGTGATCGGCCAGAAGATCAGCATGATCTTGGCAGCGGTGTCTTCGGTGCGTCCCGCCATCCAGATGGCAAGACAAACAAGCCAGTTGCAGAGGATGCCGCGGGCAAATAGCTCCAGTGATCCGGCCGACATCTTGGCCGAGACAATGGAGAAAAATGCCTGACTTCCGTCACCCAGAAGCACGCCGCCGCCGGCCAGATGGAAGAGGCCGGCAAGCACGATCGCGCCGACCAAATTGCCGATCCAGGCCGTGACCCAGACAAGCAGCATATCGGCAATGTGAACTCGCTGCGTCAGCACTGCGAGCGGCATATACATGGCCGTTCCGGTAAAGAGTTCACTGCCGGCAAAGACGACGATCGTAAGCGCGGAGGAAAAGACAATCCCCATGATAAGATGCGCCCAGGCGGGATCAGCATGTGCGCCGGCGGTGAACATGATGATATCGCCGAAACCGGTATAGGCGCCAGCCATGGCCGCCCCGATCAGGAAGGCCGCAAAGTGGTGACGGACGGCATCGGCTTTTTCTTCGCCCGACCGGGCGAAGTGATCAATTGAATCCTGATACATGACGGCAGCTCGCGTTTGTGACGGTCGAACCGGGCTTGGTCCCGAACGAGCAAACGTTAATCCCATAGGCTGCGCTGCTGAATCATACCTACGTCTAGACTGCCTGCCGATAGGTTCAGATGGGTCTTGCCGTTCCGGTGGCCGTTCCCAATAGCGAAGAAAAAAGGCCGCCTCCGATATGCGGAAGGCGGCCATTTGCGGATCCTCGGGCAATCCGTAGCTTCGGGCGGCGGGGAGGGACACCGGCGAAGCCTAACCGAGACTTTATCGCCTGTCAGGAGGAGGCTTCAGGCGATGGGTGGAAAGTACACCGATCCCCGGGTCCGCAAAACTAAACTTACGTATTGGTCTGCCTAAACGAGCAGGCGATTTCATGCCGCTCGGAGGACTGCCTATCCTCGTCCGCGATCGACGTGATTTCGTCGACACCATCAGGCGGCAACAGCAGCCTTCTTTGGCCGCACCGCTGATGCCGAAGCACTAACACGGACGGAACTATGATGAAAACTATTCCCCTTTGCCTTCTCGCAGCCACCACGCTGGCTGCCCCTGCCATTGCAAACGCCGCCGAGGCCGATGTCGGCAAGCTCGACTGCGACGTTTCCAAGGGCATCGGTGTCATCGTCGGCTCCAAGCAGGATGTCGACTGCACCTTCACCCCGAGCGCTTCCGGCGATGCCAGCCAGCATTATGTCGGTACGATCACCGATTTCGGCCTCGATATCGGCACCGTCGAAAAAGGCCGGATGGCCTGGCTCGTCTTCAACGCCACGCGCGAGCCGATTGCAGGGCTTCAGGGCAATTATGCCGGTGTCACGGCCGATGCCAGCGTCGGCATCGGCGGCGGCGCCAACGTACTGGTCGGGGGTACGAGCAAGACCATTTCGCTGCAGCCGGTTTCGCTTGAAGGCGATGTCGGCGTCAACCTCGTCGTCGGCGTGGCGGCGTTGAAGCTGCGGCTCGCTGACTGAACCTGGTCAACTGAACCCGACGGGCCGGCTTTGCGGGCAGCACCTGAGAAGCCGGCACGTACAAGGGGGCGCGATCTCGGCGCAAGCGGCCAAACGACCGTGCTGTTGTGTCCACGCAGGGGTACTCGGCCTCCGGCCTTGCGCTCAGTTCTCGTAGCCGGGATATCAAGAACGATCTGGCAATGTCGATCTGAAATCGCTTTCAGTTTTCCTGGGGCCTTGCCAATGAGCGCACCGCTTTCGCCGCTTCCAAAAGGAACATCCTGGACGGCACGCGCTGCTCATCGATATCGGTAGAATCGTCCGGGAAGCTTGCGGCGAAAACGGCGTCGTTTGCGTTTCAGGTAAAGGCAATGTCGGAGAGTTTTCGCAGTCGCGTCGAGCTTCTTGCGGTCTGATCAATCAGAAACCTTGCCGTAGCCGGTCTGGGCGCTATAGGGAAGACGCTCCAGGGAGAAGGTCATGAGCAGAACCCCCAGACGAGAAGCAGATCTTCTCATCACCGACGAGAAAGAGCCGGTAAAGCGCAGACTTCGCGAGCGGGGCGCCGAGGAGCGTCCGGCGGAGCTTGAAAACTTACTAAATCTTCTGGCACGCGCGATGCTTCATCCGCCGGCCTCGACGATGGCGAGCTTTGTCGCCGGGAAGGTCTTCCAGAAGCTTGAACGCACGGGAACGCTGAACCACAAGCAGCTTCAGGATACAGGCATTCCTTCAGGGCTCGAGTCGGCTCTCCAAAATGCAATCGCAACTGGAGGTATTTGCGCCGAGGTGGCGCAGTGCGTTCGCAGCCTCGTTCACGAGTTTGTGTGGATTAGAGGCCGAAGCGGGCCGTTTGCAAGCCTGAACTTCGAGACGGCTCATGCCCATAGCGTCATTGTGGGCCCGGGTGGACTGGAAGACCGGACAGATATCCGCATCGGCCTTACCTATATGGAACCTTACAGCCGGTTCCCAGATCACGTGCAGCGGTTTTCGAGGGCTTTCCTATTGCTGTCGGCCTGCGAGCTTTCGATTGCCGGAGAGAGCTGGTTTTCCACTAAAGCAGGCGGTGTCTTTGCGGCCGAGGCGGGACAGTCTTTTGCCATGCGTTGTACCACGGCCCCGCTGTTGGCGGTCTGGTGTCATGTCGAAGAGATCGGACGATCGCGGCGTTGACGGATTGTTTGCTCCAAAATTCACCACGTTCGCACAGCTGGTCTATTGTCGACATATGAGGATCTGCTGTTGTTTGTGACAGTTGCATGACAGACTATGCGCCCCACTGACTTGCCGGGGAACATAGAAGATGAAAGAGAAGAAGCGGGTCTACGAGGCTCTCGTGGACGGCGCCATGGAGGGTCTGGTGGGTGATGCGCTTTACGATTTTGTCCGTGAGCGCTGTCCGAAAGCCTCCAGCAAGAAGATCGTTCGCGCCTCGTTACTGGCGCTCGCCGATCCTCATCTGAAGGATCGCAATATCCTCGACGTCATCTATACGCTGGCGATCAAGCATCGACTGGACGAGACGACGGTCGAGGACGAGCACGGAGAAGAAGGCGAGGAGCAGGAGGAAGCCTCACACCTGGCCGCCGAGGTCCGCCTGCCTCCTTCATGATTGCGAGGGGCGCAAGCGCCCTTAGCTTTGCGGCATCGGTTCAATCAGGCTGCGCTGTCGGAGAGTTCTTCTAGGATCGGGCAGTCGGGCCGCTCATTGCCGTGGCAGGCATGCACGAGATGTTCGAGCGTATGCCGCAGCTCCGTCAGCTCGCGGATCTTGCGGTCGATTTCTGAAAGTTTCGCTTCGGCGATACTCTTGACATCAGCACTTGCCCGGCTCTTGTCCTCGTAAAGGGCGAGCAACTGGCGGCACTCCTCCACCGAGAAGCCGAGGCCGCGTGAGCGCTGCAGGAAACGCAGCTTGTGAATGTCAGTGGCCGCATAGTCGCGATAGCCGTTTCCGCCCCTCTCGGGGCGTATCAGGCCGATATCTTCGTAATAGCGGATGGTCTTTGACGGCAGGCCGGACCGTTCTGAAGCTTCGCCGATATTCATCGTCTGGTTCCTTTAGAGTTTTTCCACCCTCAGCCTCAGCGCATTGGCGATGACGGAGACCGAGGAGAGGCTCATGGCGGCAGCGGCAATCATCGGCGAGAGCAACAGGCCGAAGACCGGGTAGAGTATGCCAGCGGCCACGGGAACGCCGAGCCCATTGTAGCCGAAGGCAAAGCCGAGGTTCTGGCGGATGTTGCGCATCGTCGCCTCGGCAAGCCGCCTTGCGCGGACGATGCCGTTGAGATCGCCCTTCACCAATGTAATGCCGGCGCTTTCCATCGCAACATCGGCGCCTGTACCCATGGCAATGCCGACATCGGCGGCCGCAAGTGCTGGTGCATCATTGACCCCATCACCTGCCATGGCAATGACGGCGCCTCTGGCACGGAGTTCGTCGACGAGCGCCTTCTTGTCTTCAGGCAACACGTCAGCGCGCACCTCGTCGATCCCGAGGCTTTTGGCCACCGCACGTGCCGTGCGTTCATTGTCGCCAGTCGCCATGATGATCTTAAGGCCGCTGTCGTGCAGCGCCTTGATGGCCGTTGCCGTCGTCGGCTTGATGCGGTCGGCAACGGCAACGAGGCCGGCGAGTGCGCCGTCAAGGGCGACGAACATGACGGTCTTACCTTGCCCGCGCAGCGTCTCGGTCCTTTCGGAGAGGGCCGAGGGATCGATGCCGAGATCGGCAAGCATGGCGGCATTGCCGAGGGCGACGGCCGTTCCGCCGATCGTGCCCGACACACCCTTGCCGGTCTTTGCCTCGAAGCCGGTGACGTCGCCGAAGGTCAGACCGCGCTCTTGCGCCCCCGAGACGATCGCCTCGGCGAGCGGATGTTCGGAGCCGCGCTCGAGGCTTGCGGCAAGCGCCAGCAGATGGGCCTCGTCAACGCCTGAGGATGCGGCCACGTCGGTCAGCTTGGGCTTACCTTCGGTCAGCGTGCCTGTCTTGTCGACGATCAGCGTGTCGACCTTGGAAAAACGCTCCAGCGCTTCGGCATCCTTGATCAGGACACCTTCCTGCGCGCCACGCCCTGTCGCGATCATGATCGACATCGGCGTCGCCAGCCCAAGGGCGCAAGGGCAGGCGATGATGAGCACGGCAACGGCGGCAAGCAGTGCATTGGCAAGCCGCGGCTCCGGCCCAACGAAGGACCAGACGAGGAAGGCTATGACGGCAACGGCGACGACCGCAGGCACGAAGACCGCCGAGACGCGGTCGACGGCCCCTTGGATCGGCGCGCGCGAACGCTGTGCCTTCGCCACCATGTCGACGATACGCGAGAGCGTCGTCTCAGCGCCGACCTTTTCGGCGATCATGACCAGCGAACCGTTCTTGTTTATGGTGCCGCCGGTCAGTCCGTCGCCCCTTGCTTTCTCGACCGGCAAAGGTTCGCCAGTGATCATCGATTCATCGATCGTGGATTGTCCTTCGGTGACGGAACCGTCGACGGGCACGCGTTCGCCTGGGCGTATGCGCAACCGGTCGCCGGCCTTAATCTCGTCCACCGGCACGTCGCTTTCACTGCCGTCGGCATTGATGCGGCGCGCAGTCTTCGGCGCGAGGTCGAGCAGGGCGCGGATCGCCGAGCCGGTGCGTTCGCGCGCCTTCAGTTCCAGCACCTGGCCGACGAACACGAGCGCCACGATGACGGCCGCCGCCTCGAAATAGACGGGGACGGATCCGCCATGACCGCGAAAACTGTGCGGGAAGAGATCAGGCGCCAAAGTCGCCACGACACTATAAAGATAGGCCGTGCCGACGCCGAGGCCGATCAGCGTCCACATGTTCGGGCTGCGATTGACGAGCGATGCCAAAGCCCGGCGGAAGAAAGGAAGGGCTGCCCAGAGGACGACAGGCGTTGCGAGCAGCAGTTCGATATAGCTAACCAAGGGTTCGCCGAGCGCTTGGCGCGGCAAGGCAAGCCCGATCATCGGCCCCATGGTGAGGATGAAAAGCGGGATCGCCAAGATGGCACTGATCCACAGCCGACGCGTGAAATCGACGAGCTCCGGATTCGGACCCTCATCTTCGGCCGGAATGCCCATCGGCTCAAGCGCCATGCCGCATTTCGGGCAGTCGCCCGGGTGATCGCTGACGATCTCGGGGTGCATGGGGCAGGTATAGAGCGTGCCTTTCGGCATGGCAGCTGCCGCCGGCTTCTTTCCATGACGATAGGTTTCGGGGTCGGCTTCAAACTTCGACTTGCAGCCAGCCGAGCAGAAATAGAACTTCTCACCCTCCAGTTTGACGAAATGCTTGGCGCTTGCGCGCTCGACATTCATGCCGCAGACCGGGTCCTTGGCTGTCAGGTAGTCCTGGGGCGCCACCTCGAATTTCTTCCGGCAGCCGTCGGAGCAGAAATGATAAGTGTGCCCCTCGTAGTCGAGAGCAGGCTTCCCGGCATTGGGGTCAACCACCATGCCACAGACGGGATCGCGCACGATCGTTTCTGCGGGGTTCTTGTCGTGGCCGCAGCCACATTGTTGCCCGCCTTCATGGTGGTGATGGCCGTGACCACGCCCATGATGATCGTGGTCGTGATGATGATCGTGCTTGCTATCCATATGCTGTGCCTTTCATGCCGTTCTGGCATCCGGACAGCCTTATGAACCTTCCCGCAACTGGAAGGTCAACAGGTTTTTTCAGAGACGTGGATTTTATGTCTTGGCGTCAGGCAGGTACGATCAACGCCGCCGGCTGGTCGCCAAGAAGGGTGCCAAGCGGGAGGCTATTTCCCGACTCCAGCATCTTGCCGGTGAGGAGATCGGCCTTGAGACCACGGAGGCGCAGGGGCACTGATATTGCCGTATCCTCCCAGAATTCCGGTCCGGCAAAGAGCACGCCGGGATCGAGCCAGCCGAACATCAGCCGCGGGACGACGGTGATTGCAAAGTCATCGTCCTGCGCACGGGCAAAGGCGACGACGTGGTCACGCCTCGTGCCGCTGACGGTAAGTGGCAGGTAAGCTCCGTGCGCAAACAGTCCGTCGTGCTGCCGGCGAAGCGTCAGGCCGATCTGAATGATGCGCTGTTTCAGCGCCTCGGCTTGCAGCCAGGCGATCGGACCGCCATCGGCAAGCCAGCCGACGAGCCTGTCGAAATCCGGCGCGCGGCGATTATCGGGATCGACGAAGTTGAAATCGAAGCCTTCAGCGCCCTGATAGATGTCGGGAATGCCGGGTGCCGTCAGCTTGATTAGCGTCTGCGACAGACTGTTGACATATCCAGCCTCGATGAAGGGCTGCGTCACGCGGGCGAAATCTTCGAGAAAGGCGTCATTGTCTGGCGACAGGAGCGCTGCGGCATAAGACCGGACGGCCTCTTCATAGTCGCTATCGGGCGCTGTCCAGTCGGTGCGCAGCTTCGCCTCGCGGACGGCTTTTTCGGCATAGGCGGTGAAACGGTCGCGCAAGCGGTCAGCATGGCGCCGGTCGAAATCCTCCGGCCAGGCGCCGGCAAGCGCCTGGTAGAGCATCCATTCGAGATTGAGTTCAGGTGCCGTCCCGTCCGAGAGCTCCTTGCGGTAGCCAGCATTCAGCCTGCACCAGTGCTCGACTGCGGTGGCAAAGACATCGGCGCCCTCGCTCAAAGCATAAAGCCTTGCGCGCGCATCCTCGCCGCGCTTGGTATCATGGGTCGATGTTGCCGAAAGGCCAAAGGGCTGCGATCGTTGACGGTCCCTCATCGCGGCGTGAAACGCATCGACCCCGCCTGGCGCATGATCGGGCTCGCCGCCGACCTCGTTCGTCGCAAGCAGCCGGTTATAGCGGTAAAAGAGCGTATCCTCCATCGCCTTTGCCATGACAGGCCCGGAGAGCTGCTGAAAGCGCATTCGGAATTCGCGCGCGGGCTTACCGTCAACGTGGCCTTCGAGTAGCGCAGCGATACGTTCGAGCGTGCCGGCATCATTCACATGTGCGCCGGCCGAGGCGACGGCCGTCTCCAGCAGCGTTCTATCCCGGGCGTCGAGCGGCCCATCCACACCGTAAGTCCGGTAGACGGGAAAGGCGATCAGTAATTCTCGGATCACGTCCGCGATATTCTCGCCGGCGAACTCCGGGAAGATGCCCTTTGCTAACAGCGTCAGGCGCGCCGTCTCGCCCGCGAAATTGCGCTCGACCATCAATTTCTTCGCCGTGCGCCGCCCTTCCTCGAAATCTCCGTTCCCGTCTGCCAGATGACGGTAGGCCGTATCCAGTGCCTGCTGGCCGCTGCCTTCGACGAAAAGTCCGCTCAAGGCGGCAATGAATTCATAGCCCGTCGTTCCCTCTACCGGCCAGCTCGCGGGCAATTTCTCACCTGCGGCGAGGATCTTCTCGACGACGATATAGGTGTCGGTACCGACGGCCCCCCGCAGCCGCTGCAGATAGGCTGCAGGTTCGGCGAGCCCATCGATATGGTCGAGGCGCAGGCCTTGCACCTGGCCCTTTCGCACCAGATCGAGCACCAGTGCGTGGCTCGCCTCGAAAACCCTAGGATCCTCGACCCTGAGGCCGACCAACCCCGTCACCTCGAAGAAGCGACGGTAGCTCAGATGGCGGGCGGCCTCCTGCCAGGGTAGGAGCTGCCAGTGCTGCGCCTCGTGCAGCTCTTGCATGAATTGATGGTCCTGTGAAAGTGCCACCAGTCGCTCCTTCAGGCGAGCGAGATCACCGGCTTCGAAGATCAGGTCGCGAAAACCGCGATGCAGATCACCACCATCGGAAGCGTCCGCAAGTTCGCTCATGCCACTCAGGATCGGATCATCCAGCTGCTGCGCCAGCAGGCCGTAGCTTTGCGTGCTGAGCGGCAGAAGGGTATCGTAATAACCGATGGCGAGATTACCCTGCGCCTCATCGATCTCGATCTTCAGCTCACCATCGGCCAGGCACTCGTCGAAGCTTTTGCCGAGCTGCGGCAGGGTCAGCCGTTCACTCCAGTCGATATCGAAATAGTGCGCGAAGGGGCTTTGCTTTCCGAATTCGAGTACGCTTCGCCACCAGGCATTTTCGGTGGACGCCGCCATGTGGTTCGGCACGATGTCGAGGATCAGCCCCATGCCGGCCTCCGACAATGCCGTTGTCAGCCGGTCGAAGCCGGCCCTGCCGCCAAGCGCCGGATCGATCTCATTGGCATCGACGACGTCATAGCCATGCGTCGAACCTGTCGTCGCCGAAAAGATTGGTGAGGCATAGAGATGGCTGATACCGAGCGACGTCAGGTAGGGGACGAGCGCGCAGGCGCGATCGAAAGTCATGCCGTTGCGGAACTGAATCCGGTAGGTGGCGGAGGGGAGCGTCATGGGGCCTTTTTGCCGTTTCGGAGGGGTACCTTCAAACGGTTGCAAAAGGCCTTTGTTCCCTCAGTCGATGAAGACGCCCACACTTGCGGCACGCCCCATGGAATCGATCACCGTCAGCTTGGAATAGCCGCCGCCGTCGGGCATCCAGGTCTGCGTTCGCCGGCGTGAAAGGTCCGGCAAAGGCTTGCCATTGGCAAGCCAGCGGAAGGGAGCGCGGCCGCCCTGCAGCTTCAGCATCAGCGGCGAAAGGTCTCCTTCCTTGGCGCCAAGATCGACATGGGCGCCCTCGGGAGGATAGACGATCTGCGGCGCCGCCTCCCGGCCGGAGGCGGCAAGCAGGCCGCTGGCATTCAGGGCAAAACGCCGCTGGCTGATCGGTAGCTCCGTCTGGGCAATGCGCACCGCGCCTGCCGGCGGACGGGGCAGGGGTGTCGTGGCGATGCCGGACTTGGCCAAAGCCTCAAAAAGAATTGGGGCAGCGGTGCCGTAGCCCGTCAATCCCGGTACGGCGCTGTTGTCGGGCCGTCCGACCCACACACCAAGCACATAGCGTCCGTCATAACCGACCGACCAGGCATCGCGATAGCCGTAGCTCGTACCGGTCTTGTAGGCGATACCGCGCTGGGGCGCGCCTGCCGGGGGGATGACGCCCGAGAGTATGTCAGCGACATTCCAGACGGCAACCGGCTCCAGCAGCGGCTCGCCGTCGATCTTGCCCGGCATATTCGTGACACCATCGCCGATCCTGACCGGCTGGCCGCGATTGGCAAGTGCGGTATAGAGCTGCACGAGATCTTTGAGCGTAATGCCGACGCCGCCAAGGCCGATCGCCAGGCCCGGTGTCTCGTTCTCCGGCAAGGTGGGGCGAACATCGGCGCGGCGGAAACGTACCATCAGCCGTGAGGGACCGACGGCATCGAGCAATTTGACCGCCGGTACGTTGAGGGAGAGCTGCAGGGCTTCGCGGACGGTCACGTCACCCTGATAGCTCATGTCGAAATTGCGCGGCCGATAGCCGAAGAAATCGGCCGGCCGGTCCTCGATGATCGTTTCCTGGCTGATGAGCCCCTGCTCGAAGGCGAGGCCGTAGATGAACGGCTTCAAGGTGGAGCCGGGCGACCGGCTGATGCGGGTCATGTCGATCCAGCCGGAGCGGCTGGCATCGAAATAATCGGCCGATCCGACTTCCCCGACGATCTCGCCACTCTCAGCATCCGCCATCACCATGGCGAGCGAAAGCTTCGGTCCGAGCTTCATCGTTGCCCCACGCGCGACGGACTCAAGGCCGGTCTGGACCTGCTTCTTCAGCGTCGTCTGGTGCTGAATGGCCTTCGGGTCCTTGCGCAATGCAGCTTCCGCAACATGGGCAGCAAGCGCCGGAAGCTGCAGACGACGGGCGGGAATGGCGACACCCTCGGCGCGCTCGGCCTCGCCATCACCCACGACCTCGGCCACCGCGATACGGTCGAGCACGCGTTTGCGCGCCGCTTCGGCAGCCTTCAGATTGCGGTCCGGCCGGCGCTTTTCGGGCAATTGCGGCAGCGCGACCAGAAGGGCTGCTTCCGCCACCGTTAGCCGCTTCGGCTCCTTGCCGAAATAGGCAAGGCTTGCGGCCCGTACTCCCTCAAGATTGCCGCCATAGGGCGCGTGGGTGAGATAGAGATCGAGGATCTGCTCTTTTGAAAGCCGCCGTTCGATTTGTACGGCACGGGCGATCTGCAGGAGTTTTGCCGAAAAGGACCGGCTCTCGCGCGGCTCGATCAGCCTTGCCACCTGCATGGACAGCGTCGAAGCGCCGGAAACGATGCGGCCATTGCTGACGAACTGCAGTGCTGCGCGCCCGAGCGCCCAGACATCGATGCCATGATGGTCATAGAAACGCTGATCCTCATAGGCGACCAGCATGCGGATGAATTGCGGGTCGACGTTGGAAACGTTCGTTTTCAGCCGCCAGCGTCCTTCCGGCGTTGCGAAGGCGCGCAACAATTGCCCGTCAGCATCAAGCACTTCCGGCGAGACGATCTCTGCCATCTGAAGGGGCGGCGCAAAGGCCTGGTCGGCGGCATCGAGCGCAAAGAGAGCTGCGCCGGCAATCAAAATGCCGGCCGCAGTCCCGATCGCAAATTTCTGCCACCGCCTCATTGTTGAGCCGCAACGACCTCCATCTTGCCGGTCGCCGTGCGCGCAGACAGGTCGGGGCGGTACATGTCCTCGACCGTTGCTGCCGGATGATCGTAGACGCCAGGGGTGACGGCGCGCACCACATAGGCGACGTTGAAATCGCGCGCCGAACTCTCATCACGGTTGAAGGCTGCAACGAAGCGGTCGTAGCGGAACTCCGTATGGGCAGCCGACATTTCGCCGAGCCAGTCGAAGTTTGTCATCTGGGCACTGTCGACCAGGTTCGGATTGTCGATCTCGAAGCCGGCCGGCAGCAGGTCGGTAACAACGATGCGTGAGGCCCAGTCGTTCTGCTCGGTGACATGCAGAACAACGACATAGCGTTCGTTCTGCTGCGCCTCGCTGACACTGGCTTCCTCGCCATCGAGCGTGTAGTAGCTCCGCTCGATGGTAAAGCCATTGCCGCCGGCGGCAAGCGGCTTGACCGGCGCGGCGACGGTCGTAACGACGGCGGAGACCGTGTCGCCGGTAGCACTCGTCAACGTCAGCGGATGATCGATTAGCGCGTCGCCTGTCATCTTCGCCATATAGGCGCCGGTCCGCTCGGCACCGTTGACATTGACGTTCAGGTCGTCGTCGCCGTTCTGCAGGGCACGCGCCGCCAAGAGCATCCATGCCTGCTCCTGGGTGCTGGTATATTTATTGCGGTCCCATTCGCGCGCCACAGCCTTGGCGAGGTCGGGAATGACGGGCGGGACCGGTCGGCTTTCGGCCGCAAGCGCCAGGATCGCCGCGCCATCGCGCAACACCGAGCCGTAATCGGTGCGCGAGAAGTTCACGCGGGTCACCATCGACTGCTGCGACATCTGCAGCGCATCGACGAAGATGTTCTTCGAACGGGCTGCATCACCATAGAGCGCGAGCGCTGCAGCGATATGTGCCTTGGCGAGCGGTGTCGGGAAGTCGTTGATCATCGTGTCGGCATAGTAGCGCAGGTCGCTGACGGCAGCCTTCTTGTTGCGGGCGAGAACATAGAGGGCATAGGCGATCTCATCGCCCTTGCCCTTGACGTCCGTCGTGTAGGAGAGCGAATTTTGGAGATTTTCGAGCGCCTGCACCAGCGCCCGATCCGGGACGTCATATTTCTGCTCGCGCGCCCGCGTTAGGAAGTCGGTGACGTAGGAATCGAGCCAGAGGTCGCCGGAATCCGGGCCCCACAGGCCGAAGCTTCCCGCATAGGCCTGGTAGGAAAGCACGCGGTAGATCGCGTCCTGCACACGCTTGTGGATGTCGTCATCCGTCTCATCCATACCGGCCTGCTTGGCGACTTCAGCCAGATAAAGCAGTGGCAGCGCACGGCTCGTCGTCTGTTCGGCGCAGCCGAAGGGGTAGCGATCAAGCGTCATCAGCAGTGCCGGAACGTCGAAGGCTGCCGAGCGTGTGACATTGACGGCAACCGACGCTCCGGGAAGGACGCTGTCTGCCAGGAGGTTCTTGTCGATCGTCAGGCTCTTGCCGGGTTTGAGCGCAATGACGCGCCGCACGGTGACCGGCAGCGACGATGGCCTGACCGGTACATCGACCACCTGGTCGAGAGACAGGCCGGAAGTATTGGATAGATTGATCGCCACGCTGCCGTCGCCCGGCTCGCCACCGACGAGGGTCAGCGTCAGGTCGGACTTGCCACCGGCTGCAAGCTTCAGGGTCCGTTCGGCGGGCCCGTCGATCGTGAGTGCCTTGTTGCCGCTGAGCGTCAGCTTGTAGTCGCCGGCCGGCGCATCGGTATTGGCGATGTCGAGCCTCAGATTGGCCTTGTCCCCGGGGGCAAGGAACTTCGGCAGGCTTGCGGTCACCACGACTGGATCTCGGATGACGACGTCCCTGGCGCTATGGCCGACGCCGGTCTTTGTCCAGGCGAGAGCCATGACGCGGGCCGTACCGTTGAATTGCGGAACGTCGAAGCTCACCTTCGCCTTGCCCTCGGCATCGAGCTTGACCGGGCCGGCGAAGAAGGCGACGAGCTTTTGCGTCGGTGGGCTTGCCTGCAGGGCGATTGCGCCGCCGTCGCCGCCAGTGCGCAGCTTGCCGGTTGCACCGAGCGAACCGTCGATCAGCCGCCCGTAGAGGTCGCGGATTTCGAGGCCGAGCTGGTGTTGCCCGAAATACCAGTCCTCCGGGTTCGGCGGCTCGTAACGGGTCAGGTTGAGGATGCCGACATCGACGGCGGCAACCGTGACATAGGCCTCTTCGTTCGCTCCGGCGCCGGTAACCTCGAGGCCGATATCGAGCGGCCCGCGCGGCAGCATCTTTTCCGGCGTATCGATCTTGACCTGCAGCGCGCGCTCGGCCGGATCGACTTTCAGCCATTTGATGCCGATCGAACGCGCCGGCATATGGGTGTCGAGGGAATCACCCGGACGGAAGAGGGTGGCTGTCACATAGGCGCCTGCCCCCCAGTCGGCAGTAATGGGAATATCGACCTCGCCGCCGGTCTCACCCATCGCAGCATTTTGCACGGCAATCAGTGTTTCCGTGCCGGCCGTAATCATCAGTTCGCCGCCATAACGCGACGTCACCTTCAGCTTGGCCGTCTCACCGACATGATAGCTGTCCTTGTCGAGAGCGATCTCAAGGCCGTCCGGCGTTTCCGTCGAGGTCGAGGCGACGAACCAGCCGGCATCGAATTCGACGCTGGAGGTCGGACCATCGGCATCAGGGCTTTCCACCTCAAGTCGGTAGCGGCCCCACTCGACCGGTGCCTGGATCTTGCCGCCGTTGGCAGCCGTCGCATCCACCGAACCCGAAGCAATTTCTTCCGGCGTGTAGGTCGGCTCGTATTTCCATGCCGTTCCCTCGCGATACCACTGATAGTCGCGGCGCAGCTTGTAGAACTTCCACCGCAGGCCTTTCATCTCCTGCTTCTGGCCTTGGGAGTCGAGGCCTATCACCGTGAAATTCGCGAGCGCATTTTCCGGCAGATCGCCGTCGAATTCCGGCTTGATGCCGATCGCCGCCTCATCCGTCTTGACCGGAATCTCCAGCGAGCGCTCGATGGCGCGGCCGCCCGGCTCCTGCATGCGCAGATAGACGGTGGCATTCAAAAGCTGGGTCGTTGCTGGCAGTTCACCGATCGTCAGATCGGTCGAAGCCTCGCCGTTCTCGTCGAGCTCCGGCAGCCCGTCGATCGGCTGGCGCGAATCCTCGCTCGCCTCTTCATCAACGAGGCCGAACTGATAGCCTGGGTAGGCGGCACTCGTCCGCGTCGGCTTGACGACGACATCACCCTCGATGGCGAGGCCGGCAGCAGGCGCGCCATAGAGATATTTGCCCGAGATGGTGATCGTTGCCGGCGTATCCGTGCCGATCTCCTTGGAGCTGGTCTTGATCTCCATGTCGGTGCGATCCGGCACGAAGTCGTCGACGAGGAACGTCTTGGTGGCGATCGGCGAACCTTTCGGATCCGTATAGACATTCATCGTCCAGGTACCGCGCATGGTGGTTTCCTGCGTCTGCAAGTCCACCTGATAACCGCCGAGATTGCTCGTCTGGCTGACGATGCGCCGGTCTTCGACGCCATCGGGGCGCGAGAAGATGAAGGTAAGCGGCAGGTTCTCGATCGCCTTGCCATCGGTATCGCGGGCAAGGGCTGCGGCGTGCACCGTCTCGCCGGCGCGGTAGATGCCGCGCTCGGTCCAGGGCAGGACATCGATGGCGCCGGGCGCAGCTCGGCCAGTGACACCGCGGTCAGAAAGATCAAAACCCGCCCGTGTCATGTCGAGGAAGACATAGTCGGACGTGCCGTTCTTGGCGGTGATGACGGCGGGAGTGAGCGCTGCCGTGCCCCGGATCAGACCAGCGGTAAAGGTGGCGCGGCCGTCCCGGTCGGTCGTCGCCGTGCCGAGCACCTCATTGTTCTTGGCAAGCAGCTGCAACTCGACGCCGGCCATGGGCTTGGCGGAAGCGAGCGAGCGGGCAAAGACGTTCAGTCCGTCGGTGCCGGCATAGGTGGAAATACCGATATCGGAAACGAGGAACCATTCGGTCGCCTGCGAATCCCAGTCCTGCACCGGTCCGGTCGCCGGGGTTGCCACCATCACATAGATGCCGGGCTTGCGCTCGGGCAGCGCTTCGTCGACCGGGAAGGAGGTCACGACGTCCTTGTTGAGCTCGTTGGCGATGTCGATCGAGCCTTGCCAGACCAGTTCGCCGCTCTGATCCTCGATGTTCTGGGCGCTGTAGCTATCAAGCTGCGTCAGGAACTGCGAACCGGTCAGGAGTGGCGCAATACCGCGATCGCCGATCCGGTAGAGCTTCAGATTGGCCGAGGCCATATTGACGGTCACGATCGGGATGCCGCGGCGCGCCGTCGACGGCAGCACGAAACTGTCGCCGGTGAAGCGGACCATCTGGCTACGGTCTTTGATATAGACATCGATCGTCACAGGCGCTTCCAGAACCTCGTCGACGGAGGAAGGCAGGCCGGTGCGGAAGCCGATCTTATAGGTCTCGCCGTGGGTGAGGCCTTCGACGCAGATCTGCTTGTCCTTGGCTTCCAGTGCCTTCGGTGCTTCACCGTTCAGCGTCACGAACGGCGCGTAATCGACCGTCTTGACCAACGCTTCGGAGAAGGTGACGCAGGCGCGCGGTGTGGCGCTATCGGCATCGACGGTATGCTCGGTAATGCGGAAGCCCTGCGTCGCCTTAAGCTGCAGGTAATCGGCCTGGACATCCTTGGCGCTGACGAGCGCCAGGCTTGCCTTGTAAGCGTTGAGCGCCTCGCGATAGTTGGCATTCTTTTCCAAAGCCTTGGCAAGTACCGCGAGCGCATCGGCGCGCTTATTGGTCGTACGCGTGAGCTGATAGCCGTTTAGCGCATCGATGACCGCCTGGCCGAAAACGTCGCTGTCGGGTGCGCCGAGCGAGGTGGCAGCACGGGCCGTTTCGATCCAGAGATCGCCGTCGTCAGGCGTAATCGACAGAGCGCCATGGAAGGCCTTCAGCGCGTCGGCAAGATTGCCGCCGGTCAGATCAAGACGCGCACCGGCCGTCAGGCTATCAACGCCCTGACCCTGCTGGTCGTCGGCAAGTGAGAGGTCATTGCGAAAATCGCGGGCCTGCTGGACGAGATCGTTGGACAGGAAAGGCAGGCGAGGGGCGGCACCGATATCCGGCTCTTTTGGCGTGGCGGCAGCGGTCGTTTCAACGATCCGGCCGGCAATCGCGCCGGGGGCAGCGTTCATCGTCTTGAAATCGGACTTCAGGAAGCACCATTTCACCTTGGGATTATAGGTGAAGGCCTTGCAGCTCTTGTCGCCGATGCAGGCAGCCTTGCACTGGTCGAGCGACAGGTTCTGCTCGGTGCGCAGGTCGAAGCCGAAATAATCGGCATCCTTGACGGTCACGATATCGCGCTTGGCATCGGCGGCAAAAGCCGGCAGGCCCGAGAAAATGATAGATGAGACGGTGACGAAAATAGCGAAGAACGAGCGCACAGACATTGGTCCCCCCGGATGCTGGCTCTGAACCGGCGGCACTCTCCTCACTCCTCAGGAAATTGTCAACTCACCTCGCGGTCTGTCTCAGTTCCGCACATTGGCTTTCGTGCAATCGTCACATCGGCGTGAGTGAATGGCTTTTGATTTGCGGCTTTTTTGTCGATCAGTCAGGATCTGACACATCGTCTCCGGAGTAGCGTTTATGTCTATCCGCACATCAAGCAAGGCCCTGGCAGCCTTTTTCGCAACCGCAATCCTGTCGCTAGGATGTGGTACGGTTGCCAGCCGAGCAGCTGAGGATGCCGTGGTTATTCCGGCACCTACCATCGACGAGGCTGGAAAATCCAGCACGGAAACCGCCATCTTTGCCGGCGGCTGCTTTTGGGGCGTCCAGGGCGTTTTTCAGCATGTGAAGGGCGTCAAGAGCGCTGTGTCCGGTTACGCCGGCGGCGAAGCGTCGACCGCCCAGTACGAAACCGTCAGCACGGGCACGACCGGCCACGCCGAATCCGTGCAGGTGACCTTCAATCCGAGAGAGGTGAGCTACGGTAAGCTTCTTCAGATTTTCTTCTCGGTCGCCCATAACCCGACGCAGCTCAATTTCCAGGGGCCGGACGAAGGCACCCAATATCGCTCGGCGCTGTTCATCTCGGAGCCCGAGCAGCGTAAGGTCGCGGAAGCCTATATCGCCAAGCTCGACAAGGCCCATGTCTTCAAACAGCCGATCGTAACCAAGGTCACCGACTATACCGGCTTTTACCCAGCTGAGCAGTATCATCAGGACTTTCTGACACTGAACCCGTCCTATCCCTATATCGTCTATAACGACCTACCGAAGATCGAAAACCTGAAGCAGATCTTCCCGGCGGACTACAGGAAGGACCCTGTTCTGGTGCTGAAGGCCAAGGGTTGAGAAGCTCACGCCTGACGTGCCGGCGTGTGCGCAGCAGATGATTATGTTTGTTTGACCAGAGCTGCCCTAAACGAACAGTGAGCGAGGGAACCGTCAAGTGTGGCAGGGGGAACAAGGCCCTACCGACGCGCGATGAGATCTTTTGAACGTTGACTTAAGCGCGAGGATAGGCTTGAAGCGGTTCTGACGCCTTCGAACGAGCGGTGTATCGTTCGGGTTCCACTTGCGGAATTTATCGGGAGCCGGCATGCACGAGAAGCGGTTTGATGAAGAAATAAATCTCTTCGTTTTAGCTTCCTTTGTGAGGAAACATATTCTGGTGATTGGCGCGTGCTCGATCATCGGCCTTATTGGTGCAAGCGTTTTCAGTAGTGAAGCGCCGCCGGTTTTCGAGGCTTCGGCACAATTGGCTCTAGCAAAGATCGGCAGGCCCGGACCTGACAGAACCATCTTAGTTGTTCCGGTTGAATCGCGAGATCGTATTTTGTTTCGAATGCGTTCACCGGCCGCATTTGACCTGAAGCTCGCTTCTAGTTGTTTCGAAAAAGGCGCCGCTACACGCGAGCAATTGGCACGAAGCATTAAAATCACCGCTCCATCGACGCCCGATGACGTGATTTCAATATCGTCGAGTGCATCGAGCGCGCAGCTTGCGGAGCGCTGTGTGACTGCTGTTGTACAGCTGATCCAGGAGCAGCAATCGAGCTTGAGCTCTCAAAGCGAATCCGCTGTCAAGGCAGAGATTGCAGCAAGTGAGAAGCAACTTGCAGACAATCTGAAAGTCATGGAGTCGTCTCAGGGGACGGATTGGCAAAAGGCGATCTATTTAGCTACGCGGGACGAATCCAATTTCCTTCGCACGAAAATCACTGAGCTCAATTCACAGCTGCAGTTGAATGAGCCAGCAAAGCTTTTATCTCCGGTGTATGCCGCGCCGCCTTCGCTCGCGTCGAATCGCCTGAAGCGGATTCTTATCGGGCTCGTCGGAGGCTTTGCTATTGGCATCCTGGGAGCTATGGCACAGGCTCTATATGGTTCGCTACGCAAACGCGAAGCATGAATTGCGGTCGGAGCTTGCTTAATTTTTTGCCGCGTCCAGCATTATTTTCCCTTTGCCGTCGTCGACATATGTAGAATCCCCCGGACGAACTGCGCGCCCCGCGAAAGAACCTTTCTGCTCAGGAAGCGAAACGGACGTGCGTCCAAGCCGTGGCTACGAAGCGCAAGAAGAATTTCCTTGTTCTGCTTGATAATGTTCGTGAGACTGCGGTTGGTTGTTCCACCCATCCGCATTTTGACCATCACGCCTGGTACATATCGTGCGTGGATTCGATGGCGTTCCAGGAACCGCATCATCAGCTCGACGTCGGCCGCAATCCGGTATCCGAGGTCGAATGAGCCAAATCGTTTATAGATGTCGCGCCGCACGAAGAAAGTTGGATGGGGAGGGGCCCATCCCGTTTCGAAAGAGGTCGGGACGAAGGGCGAAGAACGCCAATGGCGAACGATGATCTGAGTGTCATCTTGTCTGACGTAGCATAAATCACCGTAGCAGGCTTCAAGGTGAGGGTCATCTTGGAATGTCTTGGCGACTTTCGCCAATGTGCCTGGCATGTAAAAATCGTCGCCATTGATGAAGCCGATGATATCCCCCGTCGCCAATGCGATACCTTTGTTCATCGCGTCGTAGATACCCGCATCCTTTTCGGAGACCAGCGTGGTGACGATTTCTTTTCGCTCCTTGATCCTGTCAAGTGTCCGATCATTCGAAAGGCCATCAATGACAATATATTCAAGATTGGAATAATTCTGAGCAGCAACAGACTCGATAGTATCGGCGATTGTATCTTCATTGTTGAAGACAACGGTAATGACGGAAATTTTGGGCTCATTCATTGGCGTTCTCTGTGGGCGACCAAGCCAGGAATATCGAGCGCACGGCCGCTAAATTCTTATTGCACTTGATTGCTGGCGTGGCGAACAAGTGAGGTGAAGTCGGAAACGAAGCGCAGAACCCGCTCATTGGCCATAGCCTGTGCTAGCTCTCCCTCGGTTTCGATCGCTGCGGGGTCTCGCAGGCGAGCTGAGGCTAATGCATCCGCGAGCGAATGCGCGTCGTAGCGATCGAAATAGCTCGCGGCTTCGCCAGCTTGCTCTCGATTAACATCTAGGTCCGACAGGATCAGTGGCACGCCCCAGGAGAGCGCTTCTTCCACCGTCGTGCTCCATCCTTCGAACAGTGAAGGATTTAGAAGCGCCATGCTCGCCAGACCTAGCGGTGCGAGATCTTGATAGGGAATGAGCCCAAGCAGACGGAAGTTCCGGGCAAGGCCAGCGTCTTCGATTCCCGCCTTAAGACTTGGAAAATATGCCGGATCACGAGGATCGGATTGATTGCCACTGGCCGCGATGGTGATCTCAAGGCCGCGCGCACGCAGGATTT
Organism: Rhizobium sp. BK650; assembly: GCF_014195325.1. GTDB lineage: Bacteria > Pseudomonadota > Alphaproteobacteria > Rhizobiales > Rhizobiaceae > Rhizobium. The sequence continues at coordinate 64,842 of NZ_JACIBK010000012.1, forward strand.
TCAATGCATCGAGGACGAGAAGGTGGTTCTTATGCTTCCAGAATTGATTGGGCAGGAAAACGTAGCGCCCGGGCAATTGGTACTTATCTGCTACTGCACGTGCGGCCGAGTAGTCTATTGTACCCTTTGGCGGCACGGCAAAACGGACGACGTGTGTGCGCCCCCGAGCTGCCGGATAGAAATGTTCGCAGGAGCGTCTTGAATCTTCACTGCTCAGCATAATCGAGCGATCAGCCCCAATCTGAAGCCAGAACCCGATGTCGCGTTTCCAGTAACCAAACTTGCTGAAGAGATGTGGCAAATAACGATGCTGGAAGTCTGGAAACCACGCAATGGCAGGCAGGCCGAGCCTGAAGCCAAAAAATTGGGCGACTTCAAATACCACATTGATCTCATGTTTGTTAAACTCTGCCCGAATGCCTCTATCCGCACCAGTCGCGACACTCAGCAACAGCGAGCGAAGGCTGCGAGATTTGTCGAACAGCGAGTGGCAGACAACCGTGACTCCGTTCAGCTTTCTAAATGGCGCTACTTCATCTTCACTGACGTCGGTTCCAAAGAAAACGACCGGATGGATCTCATCTTTCCGGTAACGGGCCAGCAGCGTGACAAGGTTCAGGAGATAATTATAGCCACCGGTCCAATTGCGACCGCTGATCATGATAAAACCGATATTGATCATCGTGCCGTGCCAGCTTCCGATCGAAACCAGCCGACATAGGCGAAAAGCCCGTCCTTTAGCGCTATGCGCGGCTCAAAGCCAAGTGATTTAACAAAGGTTGAATCCGCGACGAGGCTTTGCGGATCGCCCTTTCGCGCCTCACCTGAAAAAGCAATCTCCGGCCGAGAAGGGGCGTTCTCGAACCATGCATCGACAACCGTCTGAACAACGGCGCGAACGTTCGTGCCGATCCCCGTGCCGACATTTATGACCTTTCGAGATTGGTCAGCATGTGCCTCGATCAAGGACAGTGCACGCACCACGTCGCCCACTTCGACCCAGTCCCGAAGTTCGCCACCCCCTCCGCCAAGTCGAAGGTAATCCGGATTTTTCTCAAGTTGCGAACACACGTCCCATAGCAACTGCTTACGCAGCCCCTGACCATAAACCGAAAACAGTCGAGCAATAACCACCTTCAAGCCATATGCGTCGCAATAAGACTGACAAAGATATTCCATTATGCTTTTGTGATGGCCATAAGGAGAAAACGGGTTCTTGGCCACCGTCTCAGAGATTGGACCCTGCAGGTTGGCGCCATACACCGCAGCGCTGGAAATGGCCACCAGTCGGCAGTCAGGCGCTTCCAGCCGCAGCCACTCCAGGAGTTCGGCAGTCGAATTCACGGTACGGTGAAAATCCTCGCGGGGATTTGCTATCGCGACGCCGACCGAAGAACCACCGCCAAGGTGATATACAATATCTGGTGTGCCCGACTGTCGCTGTATCAGGCGAAGATTAGGGCCATCAATTTCACCGTTGTGCCAAAGCGTAAGACCCCATTGTTCCGCATGCAGAGGAGGCCAAATGCCGTGACCAAGACCGAGCACGACATGCCCGTTCTGCGAAAGATGCCGCGCCAAATGTCTTCCGATAAAACCGTGGGCGCCAGTGATAAGTATTCGAGCCATTCTCTATCTGGGCCTTGTGGCAATGAAGGAGTAAAGCCGTCCAGGTCGGTTGTCGAAACTCTGTGCGATCCGCGCCAGGACGGCCCAGATCGGGCCGAAGCCCAACATCGCGGAAGCGGCGCCACCGATCAACGGTAGCTTGGCGCTGATGCGTGCTCCGATTTCAGTTTTTAATTCGTTTCTGGTGTAGGGCGCGTAATTTATCTCGCTTTCAAGGGGGGCCAGAACTTTGTCGATGCCGAATCCAGCGGAAGCAATGGCATTCTGGTAATCTGCCAACAAGAAGGCATTCTCGCCACCGTAGAGCTTGTGAAGCGGATGCTGGTCGAGGAACACGGCAAGGTCACTCGTTGAAGAAATGACGTGTTCTCGCACGGCAATCAGCCGGCCACCGGGTTTTAGAACCCGAAAGAACTCCCGGCATGCCGCTGCCAAATCCGAAGTATGGTGCAAAACGGCTCTTGCGAAGACAACGTCGAACACCTGGTCAGGGAACGGCAATTTTTCAGAAAACTCTTCAACCGCTTGGATCGGGAGTTTCGTTTCGGCGGCAAGATTTTTGATCGCACCTGAGCCTACAAGGTCACTTTTGTCCGGCTCAAGCGCAATGACCTTAAAGCCTTCTTTGGCGAGAGCAAAACTCGCAATGCCTCTACCCGCGCCGATATCGACAGCACTCCCACGTTGTGCAGGAAGAAAGGTCCGTATTGCTTGCCATTCATCGCTACGCCAATAGCGTTCAGCTGCCTTGGAGAGAGGATCGTCGTAGTAAGCATCGATGACGAGTTTCTGCTGGTCGGGTTGTTCCCGGAGCCATTGGACTGCTTGTTCCCACGTATCCAGATGCTGCGAAGTCATCATCTATCCTGGTTTAAGATCGGTTCCGGTGTTAAGTGTCGAATAATGCGAGCCGGGTTACCCGCGACCACTGTGTAGGGCGCTACATCTTTCGTTACAACGGCCTGCGCTCCAATAACGGCACCCTCGCCAACTGTCACGCCCTTCAGGATACTGGCGCCAAAGCCAATCCACACCTTATCTTGGATTCGAACGGGTTTGATAGCGACTCCAGACCAGTTCTTTTGGCCCATGCGCCAGTCCCGGACATCGTTCTGTCTAATATCCCAGTCTAATGAGTGAGAGTCGTGGTCTACAATTGTCACACCCCACGAGATGATAACATCATCGCCAATCTCAATATTCGAATGGCAAACGAGATGGCTTGATCCCACATACGATCGATCCCCAATCGAAACATGTCCTTTCGGATCATCGAAATTGATGACGCAGTTTATGATGCAATCGTTGCCAATCCGAACAGTGCCGCCGCGGATGGAGCGCAGTGCCAGCCAGCGAACCGAACTCTGTGACCCCACGACAAACCGACTCCTCTTTCTCACAAGGATTCCGGTTAGGGTATTAACTAGTGCCCATGGACTGAACTTCATGCGATCTCGACCAGCCGATTAAATTGCTGCCATTGAGCATCTTTGTTGTAGAGCGTCCTGATCATATTATGACCCTGGGCTGCAATTTCTTGTAGTCGATGTCGGTCAGTAAGCAGCTCGCGTATGGTCGATACTGCAGTTCGAGCGTTATCATAAGTTAATATATTCACGCCATCCACCATGCCCTTTGGGTAATACCCAGCATCGGATACCATGGCTGCGCCACAACCAAGTGCTTCCCAACACCGCATATTACCCCGATCGGGACCGGCCATGTCGACGGCACCGTTCAACACGATTTTTGCCTGCGATATCGCGCTATAAAGGTCGCGCCCAAAAACCGGTGCCTGGGAAACTGCTCGGATGCTCTTGGGCCGTTTATGCTCACGAAGAGGCAGGAGCCAGCCAATCCGGCTTTCCGCGAGGCGGGTGAGGCGGGATCTGTCGAGGTGATATACAACCCGAAATTCCTTGCCGAGCTCAGAGACCGCCTCCAGGATCTCGGCACGCCTGCGATGGTGGCGGCTGTAGCCCCCAACAAATAAAACGTCCACCGGCCGGTTGCCGTTGGCGGCGTAGTTATCCATTGCAGGATCATGTGCCGGCGCAAAATACTCCGCTCGCCATCCATGCTTGCGGTAACTTTCCAAAATGAGCGGAAAGTTGCAAACGATAAGGTCATAAGCCCCGAAATCAACGTTACCGGATGGCGCGGCCCTCCACATGATGGATTTTCGAACGCTACCGGGTAGTTTGCGCAGAAATTCGCTGCCGTAGCGCATCGGGTCCATGTTGTAAAAGATCTCGGTTCGATGGTGCTCTATCTGACAGAGCAAGATCTCTTCCATGCTGCTCGAGCTTGGCAGACCGTGTTCTGCTGCCCAGTATTTCTGAAGCTTCTTATCGTCGCCGTTTGTGAAGAATACCTCGGCAGCTAGTTCGGTCGGCGGCTTGAGGATATGACATGCCCCGTAGGAGTCATCCAAAAAGACCCGCAACCGCTTCCGGAACTCTACCGCCTGGTGTGCAAGGCGATCGAGGCGAGGCAGATAGGATGCATAAACACCTGAGTTCTGAAAAATACGCATTTCATTCTACATCTGCTCTAGTCCGGCTATACTGTGGGCGCCGCTAGATATCGGTTGATCGGTTGCCATTTGAAGGCGCATGACATTGCGATGGTCAATGGGACAACCAAGATCAATCCCCCTGTAACCATGGCTGTTTGCAACGCCGTGGATAGCATGACAAATACCCCATAATGGCCGAGCGTCAGACCGGAAATTGTCGCTGCCGTCTTTCCGCGCTTTATGATCAGCTCTGTATCGAGCCATCGCACGAAAAAGCCCGCGAAAAGTGAGAAGATAAGGACGCCAGCCCACGAAAAGTCTGCCCAGGCATCAGCGATGAACATCGCTGTTGTGGTTGATCCCATCACTCCGCGATGCACCGCACCCACAAGCAGATAGGTTGGCGGAGATGACTCCGATTGCAGCAAGTTAACGAGCCAGCTGAACTGACTACCCCAGCTATGCGGAATAACGTTTGGAATCGCCGCAAAATATTCTAGCAGACTTTCATTAACGATCATGAAAACGCGATAAAATAGAAAATCTAACGTTTCCGTGATTCCGCTCACTTCTCGGATGGCGACCGCCGTCATCGCTCCGAACAACAAAACGCAAATGACGACAAAGCCGACAGCTGCCCCAAGGCGTACCTGGAGTGATCGCCGAAGGTACTCAACAACCATCAGCTGCAAAATGAAGATCGCCAGCGGTGCCTTGCTCAATGTTGCCGCCTTTTCGAAAAGCACGATGACAATAAACGCCGAGGCTACGGGCCGGAGCCAGATGGACCGCTCCCGCAATGCGATGAAACAGGAAAATGCTAAAAACGGGAGCAGGTTTGAGTTGAAGAGATTCAGTAAATAAAAGCGGCTGCCGCCAAATTCGCGGCGCATTGCTATCTTTTCCATCTCACCTGCTTCCGATCGGAAGTAGTCAATTACATGTGGGATACTGTTTTCGATCACGATAAAAAACGTGAGAACCAGCACACCAATCGCCGCGATAACTGCAAGCCTCTCCGAAAATCCCCTCGACACTCGAACATTTTGAAGGTTCCAGTTACTGATGGCAGCTCGCATTTGCGACCGACTGATGCCAAAGACGCCATCCGAGAGGGCCATTCCGGCGCATATGCATCCAAAACATAGCGCCAAAGCGAGGTCCAGAGCAGGTATGACCTGACCTTCGGGAGCGGAAGACAGTATCTTTTCAAAGAATGCGGTTTTCGGGCCCCATACGCGCGTATAGTAGAGATAAAGAGGGCCATGCAGAACGAGCATCAGCCCAAGTAGCAGCGAGGAAATGGTAAAATTTACCCCGATGCGCCGGAAATAAAAGACTGCGGACAGAGCGACCGCGATCGAAAAGACGAGGCTAGTCCACATTTTCTGGCCTTGCAGTCACGCGATGGCGGGCCAGCACCATTTTGCGGGCCCAACGACGCAACTGCATCAGTGTCTTGTGCAGCATCATACCGTTGGGATAATCAGTATGAGGGACTGGCGGCGCTAGGGTATAAGATTGGAGCTGTTGCTCGGTCAGCCCCAGCTTTTTAGCGACAAATCTGGTTTCCCTGCGCGCATCTCTTTCGAGAATAATTGGCTTTGAAATTTCTGCCAATGCGTCATCACGTGTCATTTGTCCAGCCACGATCAGGCTCGAGAAATGCAGCCTCCTTTTGTCGAAGTTAAACTTCGCCGGCAGGTATATGTCCTGGTAAAATTTCGTGAAACGAGATTCGCTGTGCTTGCTGCCATAGTCACGCCAGCCGTATTCTCGACGCAGTTCTTGTTGTGCTTTCTCCTTGTCGTAATCGAAATAGTTCAGCGGGCGATGAATTGTCAGCTGCTTTCGTACTCGTGTCATCCAGATATATTCTGGAAAGCTCATGAAGGGATAGGTGGCAAGCGTCATGGAGCCGAAGCGCTTTTGAATGGCGCGGGCATGCGTGCCGTCAATGGAAGGGTAGCCGAAGCCGGGAGGGACGACGGACTCGGACGCGAAGTTGACGCCACTTAGAAAATGCCGAATACCGAACTTGGCCGCGGTCCTATAGAGGGTCGAGAAAAACGCGTGATCCTGCGGGATGTCCTGATTGAGCACGGATGCTTTCAGGAATGAGACCTGAAGATCCCGCATTTCCTGCCATTCGACGACATAGGTATGAAGGTCGAGGTCGAGCTTGCGCACCAATCTTTCGATGTTGTGAACGGCAGGCTCGGAATTCCAGCCGCCATCGATGTGGACGGCGAGCAAGCGGAGGCCATGATTCCGAGCGGCGACGTGGGCGAGGAAAGCGCTATCAATACCTCCACTGAGCCCCACCATCGCATCATAGGGCTTATCTTTGCCTTCCCGCTTCAGCATGGCGACAAGCCGTTGCATCCTCAAATCGCCCTCGCGGCCGGGCCACCATTCGTGCGATTTCCTGGCGAGTGCATCGCGGCAACAATTGCACTGTCCGTTGGTGTCGAACTCGATTGCCGGATTGGAATCATCCATAATGCAGAAGGAACAAATCCTTTGGGTTTCACGCATGGCCTTCGCGCTCCATACCCTCAAGCATTTCCGGATCGGGATAGTTGACCAGAACCGCGCGCAACCGGCCAATAAAGGTAAATGTGCTTCCTGATGCCGCGGCCGAGGCGCCTGCGCGCAAACCTTCGGTCAAGTGATCATAGTTTCCTGCGCCGCCGAGCGCGACGACTGGTACACTTAACCGGCTCGTAACAGCCTTGATAAGTTCGAGATCGTAACCTGATCGTCTTCCATCGAGCGTTACAGACTGAAGGATGATTTCACCGACACCCAAATCTTGAAGCTGGAGGCAAAACTCCACCGGATCCTGCGGCACATCAGAACTCAGCTGGACACAAGTTGCCGCAGAACCTCGTCCTTTGACGTCGACGCAGGCAACGAGCGCCTGGCTTCCCATATCTGCGGCAATCGCCTTGAGTAACTGCAGGTCGCCCGCCCTCGTTCCTAGGACGAATTTTTCGACGCCGAAGCGATTAAGGTCTTCGCACTCCTGCAGTCGGCTTATTCCACCGCCATAAGCCAGCGGCATGAAACATTCGGTTGCCAGTTCACGCATGAAGCCGATATCAGGCCCCCGACCCTTCCTGGCGGCATCGATATCGAGGATACATATCTCATCGACTTCCTTCTCGTTGAAAAGCCGCACGACATTGAAGGGATCGCCGATATACGTGCGCTCGCCGAATTCAACAGTTTTGACGAGCCTATGTTTTTCGTCGACCAGCAGAACAGGGATAAGCCTTTTTCTCATCAAATCTTCCCGAAAGCCTCAAGCACGCGCATGCCGAAGCGGTGGCTCTTTTCCGGGTGGAACTGCACCCCGCTTACATTCCCGGAGCTCACGGCGCAGCAGATCTCGCTGCCGTAATCGATAGTCGCCGCCACGTCCTGAGGGTTGTCGCATTGCACATAATAGCCATGATCGAAATAAAAGCGCTCGTCATGTACCGCCGGATCGAAAAGGGCGCTTGTGCGTGCCGGCTTCACCTCAAGCCAGCCGATATGCGGCACCTTAAGGGGGGATTCAGGCGGCAAGGTGATCCTAAGTACATCCGCCGCGACCCAGCCCAAGCCGGCCTGAACGCCTTCGTCGCTTCTGCGCGCCAGCAACTGCATGCCAAGGCAGATGCCCAGAACGGGAATTTGCCGCTTTAGTGCCGCTTCGTTGAGCGGGTCAATCAGTCCCTTCTTCTGCAGGGTCAGCATGGCTTTGTCGAACGCGCCGACGCCTGGAAGAATGAGCTTGGCGGCGTTTCTGATCTTGTCCGGATCGCTGCTTGTCTCGGCATCGATCCCGAGATAGTCCGCCATATTGATGATCGCACCAATATTACCGACACCGTAGTCCACTACAGTGATCACCCAAAGCCCTCTCTTATGTTTCGTCAGGCCAACCGGCCGAAATACCGATCTACGATTGTGCTTCTAACGGAGCTATAAATCCGGGACAAGATAATACGTCCGGTTTTTGACGACATGGCGGTAAGTACCATCGCCATTCCGACGATGCCGAAGAACAGGATGTAGGCGAAGCCGAGCAGAAACCAGTTGTCGATCCACTGGAATTTGACTTGATAGAAAACGAGCGAGAGCACGGACCCAACAACAGTCGGGCCAACTGTGCTCGCAAACATCTGCTCACCGCTGAACGCCGCAAAGAAGCGGCGGCGGATCACAACGAGCGTGAGGCCAAACCGGATGATGGTTGCAGCCAACAGGCCACTGCCTGCAGCAACGGGGCCGAAATATCCTATGAAAACAATCGAGAAGATGACTGTCATTATAGAATATGCCAGCGAGACCATTGTCACGATCGCGTTTTTCCCCATGCTCGCAGCATAGTAGAAAAACACATTGTAGCTGCAGCCTATCATGCCTCCAAGGATGAGAACCTGTAACAAATGGCCGGCCGCCTCGGCCGTTTCCGACCCGACCCAAAGCGTGAGCAGGGGTCTTGAGAGAATTGCGATCGGCGCCAGCATGATTGCGCCGAATGCAGCATTAACCCATGACGAACCGAGGAAAAAATCAAATCGTTCGGACTCGCTACTGGCGGACATGCTGCCGAAGCGCGGAAAAAGCACCTCGCATGCACGGATCGTCGCAATGTAGCCGGCCTCCTGTACACGGTTGCAGATATTATATTGTCCGACCACGGCGGCAGGGGCCAGGGACGCAAGTACGTACCTATCCATCTGATTGCCGAAAATACCTGCAAGTTGCGATAGGCCTTGCCATTTCCCGAAATGTAGCAGGGCGTTTAGTTCGTCTCCGACCTTTGAGCCTGCGTGTTCGTCGCGGCGCAGGATATGACGGGTGACAAGGAGCCATCCTGCCGCAGACAGGACGAGGCTTCCGGCGAAACCGGACAGATAGCCATTCAGCGTTGGGATAAACCAGGTAAATCCCAACGTGACGAAAACCGTGACAAAAGAACTCCAGGCGGAAGCCTTGGCGACATTCTTGAAATTTTGTCGCCCCACGGAAATGGCCTGCAGTACCAGTGAAAACTGCTGGGCGAAAATGCCCGCTGCAGCGATCAAGAATGGAACCGTGAAGTTCTGGGAGCTAGAGGCCTCGTTATTTACGAGGCTTCTCATGATCCATGGTCCGGTCAGGACCAGGGCTATACACCCGATCGCCGAAGCGATCAGACAGACCTTCAACGCAACGGCTGCGACGTGAAATGCGGCGCTATATTCCCCGCGACCTGCTCTCGTCGATGTCTCGCGGACTGTTGCCTGGCCGAGGACGGTACCGATGAGTGTGAGGGGCGCGGTGACTGCGATGACAATGCCTGCATTGCCGAAATCATGCAGCCCGATCCAGCGAACGACAAAAGGCACCGTGGCCAGATTCGCAATAAGCGTGAAGACGAAAGCAGCCAGATTCCAGCTCGAGTTACCGAGGAGGCTTGAGCGTGCTTCTCCCCGGTCGCCGGATTGCGGATTGCTCACGCAGCAAATCCCCTGATGGCGTCAGCCACGTAAGCGAGCTGATCTTCGGTCATCTCGGGGAATATCGGAATCGATAGGATTCGCGATTGATTATGGAAGGCATTGGGAAAGTCTTCCGCATGATGGCCCAGATGTTCATAGGCGGCGAGAAAGGGCAGCGCGACCGGATAGTTTATGACTGTCTGTACGCCATGTTCGTTCAGGTGAGCGGCGAGGGCGTCCCGACGTTCATGCTTAACGACGAAAAGGTGGTAGACGTGCGTCCTGCCGGGCGCAGTTCCCGGCAGTTCCAGCCCGCCGACGTTGCCGAGGGCCGCGGCATAGCGCGCCGCAACCTCTTGCCGCTTTGCGGTCCATTCGGGAAGGCGGGGAAGTTTGACTGACAGAATGGCAGCTTGAAGCCCGTCAAGCCGGCTGTTGATGCCTTCGATGCGGTGATCACCCTTTGTCAAACCACCATGACGGGCAAACATCGCCATTTTGTCGGCGAGCGATTTGTCCTTGCAAGTGATCGCCCCGGCGTCGCCCATCGCGCCCAGGTTCTTCCCCGGATAGAACGAATAGGAGGCCGCATCCCCGAAACTTCCGACCATACGTCCGTCAACTTCCGCCAAATGTGCCTGGGCGCAGTCTTCGATGACCCAGAGGCCGTGCTTTCGAGCGATTGCCATTATCGCGCTCATGTCGGCTGGCTGACCATACAAGTGGACAGGGATGATGCCGACAGTACGCGAGGTAATCTTTTCTTCAAGCTTGGTGGCATCTATCGTGAAGGTCGTGGCATCGGTGTCACAAAAGACCACCCTACCCCCCGCTTGCGTAATCGTCTCGCTGGTGGAAATCCACGAATGCGCCGTCGTGATGATTTCGTCGCCAGGCTTTACGCCTAGTGCATGCATGGCGATATAAAGGGAATCCGTTCCATTCGCGCAGGAAACGCAATGTGTGGCGCCCACCGCGGCAGCAAACTCATCTTCGAACTTCTGTACGAAGGGACCTCGGATAAATGCCGAGGACTTGATGACCGCAGCAATAGCGGCATCGATCTCGTTCCTTAGCGACAGATATTGCAGATGAAGATCGGCGAAGGGGACTTTCATGATGTCGCTCTCGATAGTCGATTGATGTTGATGCGTCCGCTCTAGTTCAATTCTCGGCAGACGCCGAGCCCGCGTTTCGTATGAGCCGCGCTGGATTGCCTGCGTAGATGCCCGAGACTTCGATATCACTGGTCACGACCGCTCCGGCGCCGATGACCACATCGTCACAAATGTTTACCGGCAGGATTGTAGCATTCGATCCGATGGATACCCGATTTCCGATTCGTGTCTCTTTCCACAGTGTCCGATTTCCTCTTGCCGGTCCGCCATTGGAGAAAAGATCGTTGATGAACATCACGCCATGGCCGATGAAGCAATCTTCACCGATCTCAACGAGCTCACAGATGAAGCTATGTGACTGTACCTTGGTACGAGCACCGATTAGGACACCCTTCTGGATCTCGACGAAAGGCCCCACGAAACAGTCGTCGGAGAGGGTACATTCATACACGTTGGCGGGTTCCACGATCTTCACGCGATCGCCGCAGGTTACGTCCCGGACCTGCGCCTTCCAGAGTGTGGGCGAACGACCCGTCACGAGGATCGGCTTCCTAATTTGGAACGCTTGACCTCGAGGGGAAGACTGACTTCCTGTTGGGATGCAATCGATTCATAGAGCGCCATAATGAGCTCCAGGCTTTGTCGGCCTTCATGGCCGTCGACAAGAGCCTTGGTGCTATTCGTCAGGCAATCAACGACATGCTCATAATATGCCTGATGGCCGAACCCATAGACGTTCGGCGGATTTACCGAATACTTTTCCATGACCTCGGCATCGGCCACATGACTGTCGCCGAATTGCCAGGTCCTGATCTTGTTGACCGCAAAACCTGCAATTTCGACCGACCCTCCGGCGCCAAGGATGGAGATCGAGCCCTCGATATCTTTGGGGCGTGTCGCCGAGGTCGCCTCGATAATCCCCAGGGCACCGTTGCGGAATTTCAGTGTGGCAACGGCCGTATCCTCGGCTTCGATGTTGACGAGCGCTGTGGTGGCACGGGCATGTACGCTCTCCACTTCGCCCATAAACCAGCTTAGCATGTCGATGTGATGGCTTGCCTGGTTGGCAAGAACACCTCCGTCATATGCCCAGGTCCCGCGCCAGCTGTCCTGATCGTAATAGCTTTGGTCGCGACACCAGCGGACCCGGACTGTGCCAAGGACGAGCTTGCCGAAACGGCCGCCATCAAGTGCCTCGCGTGCCTTCACTACAGGGACGTTGAAGCGGTTCTGCTTGACAACGAACAGGCGTACCCCATTGTCATCGCAGGCCTTGATCATGGCTTCCGCATCCGTGAGCGTTAGTGCCATTGGCTTCTCGACGACGATATGGCGCTTATACTTGGCCAACGCGATCACGTGCTCAGCATGCATGCCGCTCGGCGTTAAAACCGAGACGACGTCAATCCGCTCGTTCTGCATCATCTCGTCAAACGACTGGTAATAAGGCACGCCGAAACGTTCGCCGAATTCCTTTGCCTTTTCGAGAACAACATCGCAAACCGCTGCTAATCTTGCGCCTGCGATCTGCTCAAGGCCAAGCAGTTCCGAATGTCTTTTTGCGATCCGCCCGCAACCAACAATAGCGAAATTTATCACGATCTCTTCCCTGCTGAGTTTGGGGGCCGTTATTATTCGGTGCTGACCCTGACGTCAAACCCGTGACGTTTGAGGAGGGCGTGTCGCTGCGCCTCCACGAGATCGTGCGAGACCATTTCTATGCACATTTCTCTTGCGGAAATCTCCGGAACCCATCCCAACAACTCGCGGGCCTTGCTGGGATCACCAAGCAGGGTCTCGACCTCAGCCGGGCGGAAGTATCGCGGATCGATCCTGAGAATGATATCGCCTGACTTCAGCGCCGGCGCACTATCCCCGGAGACGGATTCCACGATGCCTTGCTCCTCCAATCCGCTTCCCTCAAAGCGGAGTTTAATGCCCAGATCCTCCGCTGCCCATTCGATGAACTGGCGCACGCTATATTGCTTGCCGGTGGCGATGACAAAATCCTGTGGATTATTCTGTTGAAGCATCATCCACTGCATGCGGACATAGTCCTTTGCATGTCCCCAATCCCGCAATGCATCAAGATTACCCATGTAAAGGCACTTTTCGAGCCCCTGCGCGATATTCGCCATTCCGCGTGTAATCTTCCTCGTCACGAATGTCTCGCCGCGGCGAGGGCTCTCATGATTGAACAATATGCCGTTGCACGCATACAGCCCGTAGGATTCACGATAATTCACGGTTATCCAGTAAGCGTAGAGCTTTGCGACCGCATAAGGACTGCGGGGATAGAAGGGGGTCGTTTCCTTCTGCGGGGTCTCCTGGACCAGCCCATAAAGTTCGCTGGTGCTTGCCTGATAGAAACGCGTCTTCTTTTCGAGGCCTAGAATCCGAATAGCCTCCAACAGTCGGAGCGTTCCCAAGGCGTCGGTATCGCCGGTATATTCGGGACTTTCAAAGCTCACGGCGACATGGCTTTGCGCGCCAAGGTTGTAAATCTCGTCAGGTTGTGTGTCCTGAATGATGCGGATGAGATTGCTCGTATCCGTCAAATCGCCGTAATGCAGCTTGAAATGCATGTTGTCGTTGTGCGGATCCTCATAGATGTGATCAATCCGCTGGGTGTTGAACGAACTCATGCGCCGCTTGATCCCGTGGACTTCGTATCCTTTCGAAAGAAGGAATTCCGCAAGATAAGAACCGTCCTGGCCGGTGACGCCGGTTATAAGTGCAACTTTGCTCATGACGCGACTTTCTCTCGGGACAGGAAATCTTCGTAAGCCAACTTCAGGCCTTGCTCGAGGTTGATTTTTGGCGACCAGCCGAGATTTCTCGCGACTTCACTGTCCATCAGTTTCCGGGGTGTGCCGTCGGGCTTGGTTATATCGAAGTCAATGTCACCGTTGAAGCCAACGATCTTACTAATGATGGTCGCAACTTCAAGGATGGTGACGTCGCTTCCGTACCCGACATTGATGTGCGTCTTCCCCTTCGGCATCAGCCTTTTGTAGTCTTCATGAGGTAGGTTCATAATGTGAACGCTCGCTGCGGCCATATCGTCGACATAGAGAAATTCCCTGAGCGGCTTACCGCTGCCCCATAGCGTTACCGTTGCGACTCCACTCACCTTCGCCTCGTGGAAGCGCCTTAAGAGTGCGGGGATAACGTGTGAATTTTGGGGGTGGTATGAGTCGCCGACACCGTAGAGATTGCTCGGCATTACTGCCCGGTAATCAACCTCATGCGTGTCCCCATACTGACGGTTGTAGCTCTCGCAGAGTTTGATGCCTGCAATCTTTGCAATGGCATAGGGCTCATTGGTCGGCTCCAAGGAACCGGTCAGAAGTGCGCTTTCTTTAATAGGCTGATCTGCGAGCTTTGGATAAATGCAGCTCGAGCCAAGGAACAGCAGCTTCTTAACGCCGGTTCTGAACGCTGCGTGGATGACATTCAGCTCCATCATCAAATTATCATAGATGAAGTCCGCTGGGTAAACACTGTTTGCGTAGATGCCGCCAACCTTTGCGGCAGCTAGGTAAACTTCGTCGGGACGTTCCTTTTCGAAGAAGCGACGCACGCCGGCTTGTTCAACAAGATCGAGGTCCTGATGTGTCGCCGCAATAATTCGATCCGCGGGATGCCCGTTAGCCAGGAGACGTCGTACGATAGCCGACCCGACCATACCCCTGTGTCCCGCTACAAATATCTTCGGAAAATTGACCATAACTGAGTGTGATGTTTTCCCGGTTAAATTATGAGCTGGTGTGCTCTTCAACTGAGAATTCCCTAGTCTTACGACTTGGCTTTCTACAGGATGAGCCTCATTGAGTGTTCTTTCCGAAAATGTCAATCAGTCCACTTCTTACACGTTTAGGTTATCTTCTAAAAAAAGGCGCACGTGCGGTCGCGGAGCCGGCTGCCGAGTTTTCAAAAATAGTGCCAAGGGCAAGGTGATCTTGTTCGCGAAAAATGCACCACCTCCGACTCTGGATGGAGTGGAGCAGTCAGCCTGCAAAGATCCGAGGCCAAGCCTTATCACTGTCGTTATTGTGCAGGCCGGCGCGGCGAGGAGCTGCAACAAACGTGCTCCTGCCTTTAGGACGAACCGAGCCCAAAATGGACTATGGCCCTGACGCCGCGGCTCCATCGCTAGCTGATGGTGGAAAGCGATGACGATTTGCGGGGGTGGCGGTTTGATGCTAAATGCGCGGCACGCCCCTTAATAGGGGAAGGAAGCTAAATAATCCAGGCGCTATCGCATGCTTCAAATCAATAAAAGCTCTGCTCTTTCGACAGTGCCGCGGCTCGCTGAGCTCGATGGATTGAGAGGTGTTGCAGTTGCTATAGTGCTGATTTGGCATTTCGTCGGCGCCTCGCTGCCATCGCGCCATGGCTTTGCATTTAAGGCTCTCTATGACGTGACTATTCTCGGACGAACTGGCGTAGATCTGTTCTTCGTTCTCTCCGGTTTTCTCATCATTGGGATCATACTGGACCGGCAGCAGTCGCCACTGTTATTTCTGAAGAACTTCTATATTCGGCGCTTCTTGCGCATTGCTCCGTCCTACATTTTGCTGGTCGTAATATTCTGGGCAGCGGTGTATACAGGCGCCAAAGGCGCTGTTTTCAACGCTGACACACCGCTATGGCGCCATCTGACATTTACTCAAAACCTTTGGATGGCCGCTCACAACAAATGGGGTCCAGACGGTATCTCCGTAACTTGGTCGGTCGCGATTGAAGAGCAGTTCTACCTTGTCTTTCCCTTAATGATCTTGCTCCTTCCGCGCCGAATACTACTTCCAATGCTTGGAGCCGTGGCCGTGGCTTCAATTACATATCGGGCAGTGGGCTATTTCGGATTTGGCAGTGTATTTACGATGTATGTCCACACTCTCAGCCGCTTGGATGGGCTTGCGGAGGGCGGGATCATTGCTGTTCTTTGGCGAGACGATCGTTTCAGAGGCTGGCTTCGTCAAAACATCGTCATCTGGTCCAAATTGACCAAAGCGCTCGCCTTTGGTTTCATACCGCTGATGATCGGAATGGCCCATGATGTTGCTTCTACCACCGCGTCATGGGGCCACACCTATCTTACACTGTTTTATGGTTCTGTGCTTGTCCATATCCTAGGGTCCCTCGGATCCCAGAATGTTAGCTGGCTAAGGAAAGGCAGCCTGCGTAAGTTGGGACGAACATCCTACACGCTTTATCTTTTCCACCCGCTCATATTGTCAGCAACGTATATCGCAGCCGGTCGGCCGGAAGTACTAGACAGTCCTACCGCGGTCCTCCTGTCCTTGTTGGCGCTCGGGCTGTCTGTCATATGGTCTTATGCAAGTTTCCGCTTTTTCGAGAGACCTCTAACGGACTATGGCAGAAGATGGAGCTATTGAGAATTCGTCGGAGGGCCTGCAACCCGTTTCCAGAGGAAAGTTTTGTAGTACACTGAAGCGAAATTCCGCAGATTACGGGGAGGGCGCCACTACAGCTGCTACGAGCCTGTCGAGTCTTCGTTCGGCTGGACGCCACTTAATGAGCTAGGTGGTACGCGCAGTTGCCGCCAGGAAACCTTTCCAACGAGCTTCTATATCGCGAGGCCGCAACAGCCTTGACAGCGGTTAAAATGTGCCGCAGCGAGCTCGGCCGTCGCTAGTCAGCTACGCACAGAGCTCCCGCCATATAGACCATATTTCGGACTGCAAACGTCGGTGCCACGCTTAATAGATTGCGGCGAATTTGGTATTTGAGCCAACCCTTTGCCCGCCCGGCGAGATACTGTTCGTATTCGAGGCAATGGGCGAAAACCGTGAGTCGTTCGACACTCAGACCACAGGTCTTCAGAATGTTTTCGAAAGAGCCAGGCGTGTAGAAGTTGATGTGGCCATACGGTCCGGACTGACGGATGGACTTCGCAAGATTCCGTGTCAATTCCAACGGCACTTCGATATAAAGCTTCCGACTTATCCGTTTGGCCTCGTACAAGAACATGCGTTCGTGTTCGACATGTTCGAGAACATGAATGGCCAGACCTAAGTCGAAGGATTTATCCGGATGCGGTATAGTATATCCGTCAAAATGGTCTGCTGATGAAAGATTTTTGATCTGGCGCGCCCGTATGGCGTCGATACCGGACCGAGATAACTCAACCGCGGCTAAGCAACTGGCAAAGTCGTTCTCGGCAAGTTCCGCGAGAACTGCCCCCTCTCCGGCCCCTATATCGATTACCGAATGGAATTTTTGATTTGCAGCGACCTCTTTGATGTGGCCGACTGATTGCTTTGCAGCGATTTCGCGCTTCTGGTTAACTTCTGGGTTAAGATAGTAGTCGGTATACATCTCGACTATTTCGGCACTACTGATCATCCCTGTTCCTCCTCCGGGAGGATTATGCGTACCAGGCGTGCATAAGCAAGTTAGAATTTTCTTGAAAACATGACCGTTTGATCCGCAACCGCACCCAACTCTCCAACGAAGACCAGGACAGCAAGGCTGTTGATGACGCCGGTCGAGTGATCTTTCGGCACTTCACCAAACTCAAACTCGTCGCTGGCCAGCCTTATTGCGGCCTGCCTTGAACCTCACCAGCTCGCGTGATACATGCCAAAGCTCACTCAATTGCAGAAGGTGCGGGGAAAATCGCGCTTACCCCATACGGAGGGAACCTCGGGCATCTCCAACAATTGTCCCGACGAATACCCCTCCAACACGTCCGTTCCGGTGAATCCCCAGCAAGGGCAACGAGGCCTGGAAGCCGCGCCGATTGATAGAGAGATTCGGACGCAGACGTTAAGTGCGACTGCGACAGCCTTTTATAAGTGTCCCCGTGACAAGCAGTACAACGCAGAGTTGCCGCCTCTTCGGCGATTGAATACCTCCTCCCCGTCTTGAAAACCGGGGCGACGCTCCCGAACATCAGTTGAAAAACCTAAGTGCGAACCCTATTGGGGGTGACAAAGATTTCCGACTGCGCAATTAGTCTCGCAACTAAGGGGCAAGGCATGCAGGGCATTAGGTTAAAAGCGGGACTTGTATTCTCGTTTTCGGCGGCGACGCTGGTGTTTTTCAACTATCTCTATTTTCTAAAATGGTATCAGCTTTCAGGTAGCCGGCTCTGGGTTGTCGGATTTATCGTCGTGTCTGCGCCTTTCGCGATTTTTTCATTTCGCGATTCGCGCCGATTGCTGGTGTTGGGCGTAATCGTTTTCGCTTACTGTGGATACACACTCGCGGGTTACTTTGTTTTCCGCGGCCCGGAGTTTAATATCCGTTATCTCTGTCAGTTTCTGCTGACGGTGATTGCATTTGCAGGAGCCGGCGTCTTGGCGGGGCGGCGACCGGCTGGCGTCATCTGCGTTGTCCTGATCGCCGGTGGTGCTCTGCTGCTTGCCCTGCCAGTCGCGTGGATCGAATATGGATCTCTGTGGAAGGGTGACGACTTCCGCAATATTCTTGGCATCCCGCAAATCCCAGGTAGGGTGCCTTATTACAGCTACTATCAGCTTGTTGCCTACGGCATCGCCCTTGCTGCAATCCCTGTCTTTATTTGGTTGCTCTCATGGACGCGTACTGCAGTGGCCATAGTGTTCGGCCTGGCGATAACGCTTCTGCTTGCCGAGTTAGGGTCGCGGACGATCTTCCTGCTGCTGCCTCTCGTGTTTACGACGCTGCTATTTCACACCGGGCGCCACGCACACGCCGTAGTCCTTCTAGGCCTGTCGGTGGCGCTCGCCACTGGGGTGTTTTATACGCCTCTAGGCCGTGATGTCGCCGTCGCCCAGCGCATGGAAGGCGAAGCCGAACGATACGCACAGGGCGCGATATTCCGGCCCAAGACCGATGGCGGAGATCCATATGATGCGGCCGGCGCGTTCGATGCCGGAGATGGAGGCGACCATCGCACCTGGTCTCGGCGTACCCTGTTCGACTTCGCCCTCAAAGGCTGGCTTGCTGATCCTGCAAGTTTCATCTTCGGCCACGGTCTCGGCTCATATTCTCTTGACCTGACGGGCATTTATCCGGGCTGGCTTCCAGCGCCGCACGAAGGCGAAGTCTATCCCCACAACTGGATCCTAGAGGCGGGATATGAAGGCGGTGCGGTCGCTGTTCTGCTTCTGGGGCTTGTACTTCTGTTTCCGTTCTGGCGTTCTTTTTCGGAACCGAAGTGTTCACGTGGTGCGCAGTCGATCGTCGGCATGTATTTGCTCGTTTTCGGCGCGGCGTTTCTCTCCGGAGGGATAGCTCTGAATTACACGCTCTTTTTCCTCGCTGGCGCTGCGTCATCAGCGCAGGAGGGAAAAAGCCTCATCGAGGTCCATTGATCCTATTGCTTTGGATTTTAATGAAAGCGATCAAAACCCCAATTCTTAGCGCTTCGCTGAAACCTGTGCGTGGCCGCCAGGTGAGTGGCGCCGGCAGATATTTCCTGCAGAGGTTGTCCTTTGACGAAGCATGAAACCAGTAGGATCGGTTGCGGAACGGTAGGATTGATCGCTGCGCGGTACCAAACGGTCAATGGGCTATAGCGAATCCCCAAGCTTGCGAGAAGATTGCGCCTTATCGGTGATCACCATGCCGGACATGCCGTGCGACGGTGCGCTCGTCCGGTGAGATCAAATGAAGGGGCGATCTGATCTTCATCAGCTAGGCGTAGCGAACTCGTCGGCCCAGCCGAATCGAAGCCAAAGATTTCTTCGTCGGCCTCGCCCGTGTCGATCTCGGTGTAATCGATCGACACGCCAAAAATTCCGCCGCTCACAGCCGGCAGATCTGACCGAAGTGAGCGGAACATACAGAGAAAACGTCTCCCCTGTCTATGGGGTCAACCTATGGCCGGGTGCGCAAGCCTAAGGTTTCGACGAAGCAAAAGTGCTCGCAACTGTAATCACTGATCACACCAAGGGATATTACGGAAAATGGTGGGCGATGAGAGACTCGAACTCCCGACATCCTCGGTGTAAACGAGGCGCTCTACCAACTGAGCTAATCGCCCTCGATGCTCTATGTCATCGTTCGGTGCAGCGTCTCTAGCGATATTGCGAAAGAACCGCAAGCCTCTTTTTAAATTTCCGAGCAATTTGCCTGTGCACGCCGCTCTTCCCCATCGCGAGCATTCTCTGTAGACGTGCGTCAGCAAGAAATGGAGTGAAAATGACGACGCGAGAGCAGCGAGGGGCCCTGCGGCAGAGCACGCCCCGGACCTTTTTGGAATACGCTCATACGGAACAGGCGAGACTGCTGCCTGACCGAGCAAAGCTTCTCGACAATCTGCCCAAGGGCGGGATCGTGGTGGAACTCGGCGTTGCCGAGGGGGAATTCAGTGAGCAGATTCTGTCGCGCAACCAGCCTGAGCAGCTCTATCTCATCGACCCATGGAATATGGACCGCTATTCCGAAGGTCTGGAAATCATCAATAGCAAATTTCGGTCCGAGATCGCTCGAGGCAGCGTCGTGGTTCGGCAGGGCACTTCGATCGATATGCTGTCCCAGTTCGATGACGAGACCTTCGATTGGATCTACATCGATACCGATCACTCCTTTGCACTGACATGGGACGAACTACTGCTCGCGAACAGAAAAGTGAAGCAGGATGGGAGGATCGCCGGGCATGATTTCTGCACCGGAAACACGGTCAAGCCCGTGGTCTACGGGGTTGTCGAGGCGGTCAATAAATTCTGCGTCGAATATGGCTGGCGGTTCGAGTTTCTGACACTCGAGCCGGATGCGCATTTTTCATACTGCCTCAAGCGCATTGGGGCATCGTAATAGCCGTTAGCAGCTTATGTATTGATCGTGCCAAGTTCCCGCTTGGCTTCCAGATACCACTCGACAAAGGCCCTCACGCCCGTATCCAAAGGAGTGTCCGGCTGGTAGCCTGTTAGGGCCAGAAGAAGATCGGGGCTTGCGAAGGTGCGCGGAACATCGCCTTTTTGCATCGGCAGCATGATGCGCTTTGCTTTGTGCCCCATCGCATTCTCAACACTCTCGACGAAGTCCATGAGGCTGATCGGTTGGCCGCCGCCGATATTGACGATGCGGAAGGGTGCCTGATGCGAAAGCGTCTCAATTCTTGCATCGGCTACGCGGTTGATTTCCGAGGGGATGACGCCCGATAGCCTGACCACCGCTTCGACCAGATCGTCGATATACGTGAAATCGCGGCTCATGTTGCCTTCGCCATATATCTCGATCGGCTTGTCCTCGATCATGTTCTTGACGAACTTGAAGAGCGCCATGTCGGGCCGGCCCCACGGGCCGTAGACGGTGAAGAAGCGGAAAGCAGTCGTCGGAATTTCGTGGAGATGCGAATAGCTATGCGCCATCAGCTCCATGGACTTCTTGCTGGCGGCATAGAAACTCAGTGGCTCGTCGGCGCGGTCGGTTTCGCGGAAAGGAACCGTCGGATTGGCGCCGTAAATGGAAGACGTCGAAGCGAGCATGAGATGGCGCAATTCGATGCGGCTTGCCAGCTCCAGGATGTTCCACGAACCTTCTATGTTCGAGCGCAGGTAGGCTTGCGGATTTTCGATGCTGTAGCGCACCCCGGCTTGCGCGGCCAGATGAATAAGAACGTCGGGTTTTGCAGCTGAGGCGGCGGTTTCCAGTGCTGTTTTGTCTTCGAGCATGGCCACGACGGGACGGAAGGCAGGGTATTGCGCCAGCGCCGCATGACGCATCTCCTTCAGCCTGACATTGTAATAGGGTGTCAGTCCGTCGAAGCCGGTGACTTCATGCCCATCCTGCAACAGCCGGCGAGCCAGATGGAAGCCAATGAAGCCTGCCGTTCCCGTAATGAAGTACCGCATTTCTACCTTTTTCTTGGCTCTCCTGCCGATGGCAAAGAACCGAATCCGTATTAGATCGCTTCCCTTATCGGATAGGCGCTTCCAAGATCAACAATGATCGGTCGATTCACCTGGAAAGACATCGCAGGGAAGGAGTTGATGCAACACATTCTTCCCTTTGCATGCGCACGCTGTATTCTGATGTCGCCACACACACTTCGACGTGAGGAAGCGTATGCGTATCGACTATATTGAATTTCGTTCGCAGACGGGGTCTGGCTCGACCGATTCACGCGGCGCCATGAAGGGTCAGGTAATAAGATACTGGGGCGGCGGGCACCGCCTACGATGCATAGCGTCCAGCGTGATCGCTGTTGCCGCACCGTTTTTGAGTTCGCCAGCATCTGCCGCCAATGTTCTTGAACGAGCGA
The DNA here is from genome assembly GCF_014195325.1 of Rhizobium sp. BK650. Lineage (GTDB taxonomy): Bacteria > Pseudomonadota > Alphaproteobacteria > Rhizobiales > Rhizobiaceae > Rhizobium. The sequence continues at coordinate 86,805 of NZ_JACIBK010000012.1, forward strand.
TCGAGGCCGCGCAGCCTTGCAAGCCTTTGAAGGTCAAGCAGTCGGTCTTGGGCGTGAAGGTCGAGTTGGGCATCGACAAGCTCGACTTCGTCAAAGTCGACACCGTTGAGATCAGAGTGAACGGGGATTTGGCCGAGGCGAGCGCCATCGGCACGCTTGCATGCAAGACCTCGGATGATGCTCCTCTCCAGGGCGGATTTTCAGCAAAGGCTCGAATTCACCTGCAGGCGAATCTCGCCACCTGCGTGATGAACGCAAGCTCGATCGATATCATCGAGGCAAAAGGAGAATTTGGCGACGTTGTCACGACATTCGAACCGGAGATTTCGGAGGCCCTTCGCAAGGGTGTGGAGCGCGCGCTGAAGAAGCTCTGCGTGAGCTGAAATCGAAGCAGACACGCTATCTATCGTAAGGGATTAGCTGAGGCGTGTGACCTGAAGTTACATGACACACGTCATTGAGGGCACGTGACGACAGAACGGCTTCTCACTTATCCAAATACGCGTGGCGCGACAGCAACAACCGTTCAGAACCTTGATTGCGATTTGCGGTTATAATGCACTTGAAAATTGCATCCCCGTGTCCTTAACATATGATGGCTCTGAATGTCGAATCCTGCTGCCGCAGACGATCGGGTCCGGCGCGTGGTGTGGTGCGCGCCCGAACGACACGGCCGTAGACGCGCTCGTGATGTTCCCGTTACCTCTATCCGGGGGCAGATGAACATGCGTGGATTTTGTCCAGAAGCACACTGCTTCCATGACGAACCTATCTTCAGCGGACATCGGCCGCTGCTGGTCGGTCACGGGCTGTCGAGATGGCGGCGATCGTGGTGGCTTGTGATGCCTGTGGTCGCATCGCTCGGCATCTCCGCGCCGGCAGTGGCACAGACGGCCCTCGGCACGACCTCCGAGCCCGCGACGTGGATCGGTGGCACGGGGACAAATCAGTGGAGCAATCAAAACAACTGGACGACGGTGTCGGGCGGACATGCAGTTCCGCTGGTGATTGCGAATTTCACTGGCCTCGCCACGATAGGCAATAGAGTGGTCCGCGATCAAAACAGTCAGTCGATCGGCACACTCAATTTCACAGCCCCGCTCTATGTGTTGAGCCTGGAGAACGGCACCATCTTGACCGTCAACGGTGCCGGGTTCGTCATCGACGTTCCGGCCAACAGGCCGACCGTCCAGGTCGGCAGCGTCGGCAGCGGCACGATCAAATTCAACAATGCCTCTACCGGAGATCTGGCGAAGTTCGTGATCGCTTCGAATGGCATTTTTGACATGTCGGGCCGCTCGACGACAACCGGGATGACAGCGGGCGCGATTGACAATGCCGGCAGGATCATCATCGCCAACAGCAACGCCAGTAGCGTAGGCAACGAACTGACTGTCTTCGGACCTTATAATGGCAGTGGGGGCGCCATCTACCTCAGAACGGATCTGGCGGGCGACGGCTCGCCGTCCGACAGGCTGGCGATCGATGGCAGCACGGCCACTATCGATGGTCCGGCCCAAGCCACCGGCACCACATTCTTGAACATTACCCCTGGTCCGAACAGTCCCGGAGCCTACACGGTGGCAGACGGCATCCTGGTCATCGATTCGACGAACGGCGGCACGACAGCGGATGGCGCCTTCACGCTTGCCGGCGAAGTGCGCGGCGGATTCATTGACTATCGTCTGTTCCGCGGCGGTTTTGACGGCAGCAACCCGGATGACTGGTTCCTGCGTTCGGGCTTCAACGGAGGCAATGGCGGCGATGGCAACGGCAATGGTGACGGCGGGAACGGACCGATCACGCCGCCCGACGAGTTGCCACCGGAGGCGCTGCCGGAGGATCTGCCGTCAGTATTGCCGCCTGGCGTTTATCCAATCATCGGACCGGAGATTGCGACCTATGGCGTGGTACAGCCAACGTCCCGGCTGCTTGGGCTCGCCACGCTAGCCACCTTGCATGAGCGCATCGGCGATACGCTCGCGATCGGAGCTCCGGAGAACGACGGCGCGAACCCGGTCAATTCGGGTTGGGCACGCGGTTTTGGCGAGCAGATAAACCAGCATTACCGCGCCTTCGCTGACCCGCGCACCGACGGCTATCTAGGCGGCTTTCAGAGCGGTATCGATCTCTTGCGCGGGGAATGGCTGCCCGGTCATCGCGACGTTGCCGGCATCTACTTCGCCTATGCCAACGCCAACGTCGACGTGACCGGTCTCGTCACCAACGAGGCGGTGACCAACTATGCACTGCGCAAAACCGGGCGCCTCGATCTCAATGCCTGGTCGGGCGGCGCCTATTGGACACATTATGGTCCGACCGGCTGGTATCTCGATGCGGTGGTGCAGGCAACTGCCTATGAGGGGTCGGCATCGACGACGTCAGCCAGCCTCTCGACCAATGGTGCGGGTTTCGCCTCCTCGCTGGAAGCGGGCTATCCGATTCCCGTGCTGGCGCTCGGGCCGGGCTTTGTCCTGGAGCCGCAGGCCCAGATCGTCTGGCAACATGTGTCATTCGACGACGACAATGACGGCCTGGGTGACGTCGCGCTCGGCTCGACATCGGGGGCGAGCGGGCGGCTCGGTCTGCGCGGCCGCTGGACGATCATCAGCGATGGCGGGCAGCTTTGGCAACCTTATGTACGCGCCAACCTCTGGCACGATTGGGGTACACGAGCGACCACGACGTTCTCGAGCATCGATCGGGTTCCTTTGCTGAAGGAAGGAACGCGAGTGGATCTGAGCGCCGGGGTAACGACCAGGATCAACGCCCGGCTGAACTTTTATGCTCAGGCCGGCTATCAATTCGCGGTCGGGGACACTGACGGCCACGGGCGCGAGGGTGTTCGCGGAGATTTCGGCCTGCGCTATACGTGGTAGGGGCACGCCATCTCGCGGGAGCGGGGTGACGCTCGCAAATTCCGAGCGTCACTCCCCGATCGGTTTAGCTGCATGATTCATCTTGCCACAGTTGGCTTCAATCTATCAGGACCGGCCGCCGGACAAGCAGGCACGACATGCAAACAACGACACCGGATCGATCATGCCTTACCGACCGCCAGAGGTATTCGGAAGCGAAGGGACTCCCTGTTGCTCGCGACGCGCACGTCGCGTGCAAAACTTGACCTCCTCCTTTAGGGCTTTCGCCGAAGGCGTGACCATACCCGACCACAGTGCTTTGCGACGCCACCCGTAAGTTGCGATGATCCAATCCCGCGGCACGTGCGGTTGCTGACACGTTGGCCCCAGCCAACAACGTTTCGGCGATCAGTCGATGCTTTCTCGCGCGGCTTGCGTCACGTCTGCACTGGCGCCGCCGTCAAACCAGAATGCACACGGTCGCTCGGAGGATTTCTGCCATGATTCAGGCAGAAGATTCCCGATCAGCAGGCCAAATGATATATCTGTCGGACGAGGCGGTCTTTCCATCGGCGCGACCCTTACACGAGGCTCCGCGGGTGGATGAACCAGAGGACGGACGACAACCCCTCTGTCTCGAGATTTAGTTCTACCCTTTCGACGTCTTCGCCAGCATCTCGCTCAGCGTTGCGGCAGACAGCATGGCTTCGGCCAAAAGTTTCTTGAGCTTTTGGTTTTCTTCCTCCAGTGCTCTCACCCTCTTTACATCAAGACCGACATTTCGGCCCTGCCGGGATTGCCACCGATAAAAGGTAGGCTCGCTGATCCCGTGCCTGTGGCAAACATCCGCCACCGTCACCCCGGCCTGGTGCTCCTTCAAAATGCCCGAAATCTGATCGTCATCGAATTTTCGCTTGCCCATCACCGCTTCAATCCTCGCGAAATGCTCTGTTGAAACTGTCGAGCAGTGGTCTGATGGCATAAAACGCTACGCTGCTTTGGCCCGTTTCGATCAGTGTCTGCGCCGGCATGCCCGCAATCAGTTCGACATCCCTCATTTTTGCCAGCCGCTCGTCCGTCACGCGTATCGTTGCGGCAAAATAAGACTGGCCGCTCTGCGGATCGGTGAGACGGTCGGCCGACACGTATTCTACGCGACCCTTCAGGAGCGGAACGCGCCGCTGATTATAGGGCAGGAGGTGAACCTGCGCCTCAAGCCCGGCGCGGACGAGGTTCATGTCTTCCGGTCTGACATGGACGGAGACGATGAGGCGGTCGGAGCGGGGCAGGAGATCGACGAGCGGTTCGCCCGCGCCGATCACCCCACCTGCCGTGTGGACGCGCAGGTTCATGATCGTTCCAGCTTCGGGAGCCCGGATATCGGTTCGTGCAAGTTGGTCGTCGATCGCCCGCAGGCGCTGGCGCAATTGCATGATCTGGCTTTCCGTCTCGCGCATGCCCTGGGCGACCTCGTTCAACCGGTCGCTCTCGAGCTTTGCGATATCGGCCTGGGCCTCGCTGATCACCTGGAAGGCGCGGGAGATCTGGGCGTCGACTTCGCCCTGCTGGCCGTCGAGATCGGCTTTTTCCCGCTGGAGGTTGAGGAGCCTGCTCTTCTTTTCCAGTCCCTTGGCATTGAGTTCGCTCACCTGATCGAGTTCCTGGCTCGAAATTGCGGCCCTGTCGGCTAATGATGCCTTCTGTGCGCGAAGCCCGACGATCTCTTGCCGCACCTGAGCGATTTTCTCGTTGGTAATGCCGATTTCGGCCTGCATTACGCGCCGGCGGGCCTCGAATATCTTCTGTTGCCCATTCAGGATCGCGCCGACCGTGGGATAGGTCGCCATGGCTGCCTTGAGATCGTCAGGATAGTCGACATGGTCGGCGCCGGTCTGCTCCGCAAACAGGCGGGCGCGGCTTCCTTCGGCGTCCCAGAGCTGGCCCTGAATGCTGTCGCGCTCCGCGCGAGATTTTGTGTCGTCGAGTTCGATGACGATCTGCCCGGCCATGACCGCATCGCCGTTCTTGACGAGTATGCGCCTAACAATGCCGCCTTCCAGATGCTGGATGGTCTTGCGGCTGGTCTCCGGTTCGATGACGCCAGAGGCGACCGCAGCGCTTTTCAGCGGCGCGAAAACCGACCAGATCCCCAATCCGATGACGAAGACAAGGAGCAACAGATTGCCCGTCCAGACGACGCCGCTGAGCACCGGCATGGGCGAGGGGGGAGCGGGTCCGCGCTGGTTCGCCTCTATGACGGGCGTATAGATCTTCGGCTGCCTTGTCGGCGCTGGCGATCGCCGCGCAAACCGCTGGACGGTCCTCGACCAATTCGAAGATGTCGCCACCTTTGCGTCCAGTTGAACAAGGGTCATAGCCGCATCCTTCCCTACGTTCCTGTCCGAGACGGCGGCTGCAGATAGGTGTCATAAATCCGGTCGCTGTCGCCGAAGGCAGCCACAGTTCCGTTGCGCATGATGGCGATCTTGTTGGTGACCGGCAGGATGCCCATGCGGTGCGTTATGATGACGACGATCATCCGCCGGGCTTTCATGCGCTCGATTGCCGCAAACAGCATGCGTTCGCCGTCATAATCCAGGCTCGAGTTCGGATCGTCGAGAACGATCAGGGACGGACTTCCATAGGCCGCCCGCGCCAGGCCCAGTTGCTGGCGCTGGGCGCGCAGAAGCAGGTTCCCGCCTTCGCCGATGTCGGTCTCGTAGCCCTGGGGCAGCCGCATGATCGCGTCGTGCAGCCCGACCAGCTTTGCGGCATCGATCGCCTTGCCGGGATCTCCTCCATCGAGCCGGCCGATCACATTCTTGATGGCGCCCCCGAAAAGTTCGATATCCTGCGGCAGGTATCCGACGTGACGGGTTCCCCCGCAAAGGCGCAAAGCAGAGATATCGACCCCGCCGAGAAGAGCGCATCCGCTCGTTGCCTGCACCACACCAGCCATGACGCGACCGAGCGTCGACTTTCCCGATCCGGACGGACCGATGAGCGCGACGCAATCGCCAGGCGCCAGGCGCAATGAGATATCGGTCAATATCTGCCTGTTGGCGACAGGCAGGGTATAGCTGACATTGTGTAGAACGAGGCCGTTCGGTTCCGGCAGCGGCACGATGCGGGCGTCGCGTTCCGATGCGACCGTGATCAGCATATTGTTCAGGCGGTTGAAGGCATTGCGCGCAAAGGTAAAGGAGCGCCATGCTCCTATTGCACCCTCGATTGGTGCGAGCCCACGCCCGAGGAGCAGGCTTGCAACGAAGATGATGCCGGGACTGCCGCTGTTGACGAGCACCAGCCATGTTGCCGATCCCATCATGAGGATTTGGGCGAGTGTGCGGATCGATTTGGAGAAACCAAGAATGATCTCGGTGCGATGCATTGCGACGTCTTGTGATTTTCTTGCCATTTCGGCATCGCGATAGACCATCAGCGCGGCACCATCCTGCATGCCCATTGCTCTGATGACTTCAATGTTCTTGAGCGCGGTCGCAAATCGCAGATAGCTGCGCGAAAGCGCGAGATTGGCGTGACAAAGCGGCCCCTGCGTTGCCAGTTCCGTCAGGAAGGCAAACAGCAGAAGCGCAAGCGCGCTCAGGAGGCCGATGGTCCCGAGCAGCGGATGGACGAGAAAAAGCAGGAGCAGGAATAACGGCGCCCAGGGCACGTCGAAAAACAGCGAACTGGCCGGCGAATCGAGAAACTGACGCAATACGGCGAGGTCCCGATAGCACTCCGTGGCGGCGCCGGCGTCCGCGCAAGCGGCATATTCGAACGATGCCGTCAGCACCATCGGCCGCAGCCTGTGGTCGAGCCAGCTGCCGATGCGCGAAAGAGCTGCCCTGCGCAGGATATCCAGCATGGATCCGACGAGCACGGCGACAGCAATGATCATCGTCAGCATCAGGAGCGTGTCGACGCTTCGGCTTGAAAGGACCCTGTCGTAGATCTGCAGGAGGTAGATGGATGGTGCCAGAAGAAAAAGATTGTAGCCGCAGCTATAGAGGAAGACGAGCCCGAAGGCTCCGACACAGGCCCTGAGCGCAACAACGAGATGTGTCTGCGGGCGCGATGGCTTTAAGGAAATCGTTGCCATTATCAGATCTCGCTGCATTTGATACTGACAAGAAAAAGCTGCCGGTTGGTTCAGCAACCCTTGGGGGTCGCCAGTCGAAACCGGCGACCCCAAGGGCGATGAGTTCATGAGCCAAGATGGCTGACATCGATATGGCCGAAGGCGTTTATGAAATGATCGAGAGCATTGTTCACCGTCGTCGTTTCCGGATTTGTGTGAACCACTGCTGACGAGATATCGCCGCCGAGAGCGTTGTTGCCGTTGCCGCCGTTGCCGCCAACGCCGGCAAGAATGGTGGCATGCTGGTCTGCCACAAGCTGCGTATATTGCGTCGCAGTCGTGCCGGCATTCACCGTCGCTGTGTCGCCGCCGCTCGTATTTCCTTGATCGCCGTTGGAGTGGGCTGCTCCGCCCGCGCCGCCAGCGCCGCTGGTGAGCGATGCGAGGAAACCGTTCTGGGCCTGGCTGAAGCCACCGGCTCCGCCGCCGCCGGCGTCCCAATCTGCCGTCTGCCAAACGTGATCGCCGTTGTGCAGATGGGTATCAGCCCCGTAGACCGTCTGCGTGGGGTCCACATAGGCAACCGGGTTATAGTTGATGTTGCCATTATTGATGCCATCGCCGCCATTGCCAGCATTGGCGTCGCCGGCATCAGGGTTATGGAGATAGATCGTGTCAGACAATTGTGGAATAGGCATTGATGTCGCTCCTTCTACTTCGTTTCGACTGTGAATATTGTACGGAGTCCCCCTTACGGCGTAGTTATTCAATGTCGCCGCCAGCCAATACAACCGCGGCCGAATATTGCCTTCGATTTAAACGTCGAGCTATATAGATATTCGGTGACGTTCCTTTGGGCGTATACTTGGAGGCTCTGAGCAATTGTTTATCGTTATTATGGCTGCAGGCAGGGCGTGATCTGCAGCCCCGTCCCACGCAACGGGTACCAGGGAAAGCCTGTTTAGTCTGAAATCCCCCTGCATTCTGCCGGAAGGGCCGGGTGGAAGCGGGTGGGATCTGCTCGCCGAGAAGCCGCATAAACGCAATACCGCGGTGATGGCAGCCAAATGGCTAGACCCTAGCCGAGCGGATGTAGACGAATTGCAGGCTCCGCTTTTCCCGTGTTCACAGGCACAATGGTTGAGAAATCCGCCGGTTGAACAATTAAGGGGCTGGGCATTTCGGACTGCCTGCGTGACGCATTCGGTGGATGCGCAAATAGCCGCGGAATGGAGACGGTAATGACGGAACTGCGTTCCTTGCTGGAAGATTTGCCCAAAGCGGGTGCCGACCAAAACCCCGCCTACAACGTGGCCGCAGGGCATTTGGCGCTTGTGCCGACCTGGCTTCCGCTGGATGTCGCTTCCGGTCCGAGCCCCAATTCAGCCGGCAGCGGCGGCGACGGGATCAGCGAAGGCGTGATCGGCAGCAATGCACTGGCCGTCTTCATGCCGTCCAATACCGCTATTGCCGGACCGCATTCGACGGCTGACGCCCTTCAGGGCAATAATGCGCTCATCAATCAGCATTCCACCGAAATGGCCGGGATAGGCGGGAATGGCGGCCACGGCAACGCCGTCGTCGGCGGCGGCGAAGGCGGCAATCATGCGGGCACCGGAGGCAACGGGCTCTTCTACGGCGGGCTCGTCAGCACCGAGGCCGCAGTCTTTGCCCCCGTTAATATGGCTGTGGCCGCAGGCCCCGGCACAGCCGCTCATGCCGACCAATCGAACAACGCCTTGTTCCTGCAGGGCGCAACCCAGATGGGCGGCATGGGCGGCTCGGGTGGGGATCATAACGCCGCAACCCATGGCTCGTTGGGACAAGGAACCGCGCTGACATTGACCGGCGATTTTTATGCCGGCCATGGCGGCAACGGGTATTTCGTCGGCAGCATCGTCGACGTCAGCATCGCCATCTTCTCGCCGATCAACATCGCGATCGGTGCGGCTGGTGGCTCGGCGGAGGCTCATCAGACGAACAATGTCATTTTCGATCAGGGCGCCGTGCAGATCGCCGGCATCGGCGGCAATGGCGGTGGTTTCAACCTGTCATCGGACACGATTTTTACCGGCAGCCATGCCGGCGGCGGTGGTGGGGCGGGGCTGTCGACCGGCAGCATGGTCGACATCAATTTGGGCTATTTCCATCCCATCAACATTGCCGTTCCCGCCGGCGGGACGGCGGATGCCCAGCAGATCGATCATATTCTCTATGATCAACACGCGCTTCAGCTGGCCGGCATCGGGGGCCATGGCGGAGGGGGCAATCTCACGGATGCCCATTCGGCTCTCGTAGACGACATTCTAAGCTTCATGCACAGTTAGCGCAGAAGTTCCCCCGTTCATTATAAGCCGGTATCCGTCGGTGCCGTGGGCTGCTATGGGATCGAAAGCGATGCCAGCTGTGGCATCAATGCGGGATTAGAGCGCGTTTTTCACTAATCATAACGGGTCATTAGCGCTCTCACGCTTTTGTTGTTTTTCCCGTCAGCTGTTTTGCTGTCGACGCCTTCGACTGCTTTGAATTGATCTACGAAACAAGGCGGAGCTGATCGGAAGCCCACTATATCCGGGGCCGCTCACCTGAAAGGATCTTGCACAGATCGGTTGTCTTTTCAGTGCCTTTGCAAGCTTTGTTGAGCAGCTTGCCGGACGTTAGTTCGGCGAAGACTGGAAAGTCTAGAGCGGCAAGTGGAATCCCGTGTTCTCAGGAATAAGCTCTTCGACGAACTTTACATGTCCAGGTTATCTCTCACCGTAAACTTATAGACTATAAGAATTATCATGAGAGGTCAGGCTATAGATATCGAGAATACACTCGTTTTTTGTCATGACATGAGGCAAGATCAGGAATAATATATAGCGCTGTTGGGTTTGCACATAATTCTCAGGAGCACGCCAGTGTCCAACAATGCTGGAACGAAGCGCCGCGCGGGGCGCAATGCACCAACTGTCGTCGTCATAGAGCATTCTACATTAGCCCGCACCACCGTGGTGAAGCTTCTCGAGCGCGAATTCATCGGGTGGAATTTTATCGATATGGCCTCGACCGAGACTCTCGATAGAGCTCTCGGTGCCGAGGTGCGTTTGATTGCATTGGATCTGGCCGGCAGAGATATTGAGAGTATCAGCCTGCGCGACGATCTTGCGGCAATTGCCGCACGGTTTCCTGAGGCTCCTATCACGTTCCTCTCAAATAGTGATGACGTCGACATAGCCCGTCAGGCGCTGAAGATAGGCATACGCGGCTTTTTCTCGACTTCACTTGGCATTGACATCGCCCTTGCCGGTCTTCGCCTCGTTCTGGCAGGAGGAACATTCTTCCCGCAACTGCTCGGAGCCGTCACGAGCGGCTCAAGCGAGCACATCCCAGCCAGAAGCGAGGCCGAAAAGCGCCTCGAGGACAGGACCCAATACCTGGCGATTGCCGATTTCACGCCACGCGAGGCCGATGTCCTCGCAGCGCTGCAATGCGGCTTTTCAAACAAGGTGATTGCCGGAAAACTCAATTTGTCGGGCCATACGGTAAAGATGCATTTGCAGCATATCATGCGCAAGCTGCAGGCGCAGAACCGCACTGAAGTGGTGGCTCGCCTGGTCCAGAGAGCCGCCGGCGGACAGGACGTTTCGGCGAATTAGGCGGTGGATGGATCATGCCCGGGATGATCCATAATCCAGGCGGTCGGGAGACACCAGCTCAGGCTGCATGCGGTGCAGGCGCTGCTCGGCAAAGCCGGCTTGCCATCGATCGGGCGGTTGCCGATCCCAATGCCGATCCTGTTGCGGCAGCGCAGATCTTCACGGCCGAGGCCAAGATTGTCTCGACTGAGAGCGCTATCGAGGCAAACAATAAGCTACTCGAATTGGCCGGCTCGACGCTTGCCGAACACAATCTCGACCGCCACTGGCGCAATGCCCGGACGCATACCCTGCACGATCCGGTGCGATGGAAATATTCGATCCTCGGTAAGTACGTCCTCAATGGAGAGAAGCCGCCTCTGCACCCCTGGAGCTAGGGCGCCACGGGCGCTTCAAAAGTCAGAAGATATGGTGGCGAGAGCAAGATCTTGGCACCGTTTCCGGCTACTCGATCGTCTTGCTAGTGACATCAGAATGCGATCCTTCCTCTCAGGTCTCATTCTTAAAATCGGGGGCACGAAATCTGGTGATATGTCCGCGACATCGTCTGCGTAGTCGGCGATCAGTGCCGCAGCAAGCTCTGCCTGAGTTTTAGCACCACTTGCATTTGCGGACCATCCGAGGAGGCTCTTTCGAGCAGCGTGTAGTCCGCTCCTATCCCTAAGACGAACGAATGAGGACAGCGGCTCAAGGCTCGTAATTCGGATCCCAAGACCATCAACTCAACAGGGGTGCTTTCAATCCGAGAGGGACAATTGGCGGCCAATTGGTTCGTGAGTGCCGGGTGTGCCTGTTTGCAGCGGACAGAGCCCACCATGTGACGGTCGTCCGGTGATGACGCGGCAGCAGGGGAGGTGCTACTGCCTAATGTTGTCTAATCGCGCCAAGCCGAACTACCGCATACCCGGCCCCGCCAATCTCAATCAGAAGGTCCGCTCTCATTTCCCCATCGGTGACCACCTTGATTTTGGTCCATTTGTCTATCTTTGTATCGCGTGGGAGAGGCAACCCTTCGCGCAGCAGGAGGGTAAGCTCAGGTGCTCTTTCCGACTTATAGATACAAATCCTCATCACACGGAACCCTAACTGCACAGATTTGTGACAGCCATATTGCAGTGCGTTATTTAGTATTGCAATGCCGAAGAATCCTTCTCTTTAAAAATGCCGAGGTGTGTTTCCATCTTACCGTCCATAAATGCGAGCTTCTTTCCGCTCGACGTGCCGGGTGTCGGTTGAAGTCCGGCGCCCGTCTTGGGATCCGGCAAAGGCTGGCCTGCGGTCAGCGCGGAACTGCTCGACTGAAGAGTGAGTCCCGGATACTTCAGGGTCGTCTCTTTTCAAGGCGGTCCTTTTGATTCTGAAATACTCCTTGCAATAGGAACCGAATGGTTCCATATGGTCGGCATGGTTAAACGCACCCAGACATCCCCGTCCGTTGGTCGCCCTCGCGAATTCGAACTCGATGATGCAGTTCGCAAGGCGATGGACGTGTTTTGGAACCGTGGGTATTACGATGCGTCTCTTCCGGACCTGCTCGAAGGCATGGATCTGTCCCGAGGCAGTTTCTATAAAGCCTTCGTGGACAAGCGAGGCGCCTATCTACGTGCCCTTGATGCCTATATCGAGGATGCTATTCGCACAGTTGGTGAAACGCTGCATTCCAACCCCTCGCCAAAAGCTGCACTTCGCGAAGCATTTTCGCGACAGGTTGATCTTTCATCGGGTACGGACGGATTACGCGGGTGCTTTGTTGTCTTGGCAGCAGTGGAAATGCTTCCAGAGGATAAAGAGGTTTCGGCCCGAATTTCCCGCCTGTTTCGCCGGCTGCAAGATCTTTATGCGGCTGCGATCATAAGAGCTCAAGCCTTAGGTGAAATCGACCCCGGCCTGGATGAGCGGACACTTGCAAGGTTCCTCGTGTGCCAGATCCAAGGCATGCGGGTCCTGGGCAAAGCGGGAGCGGACCGCGAGGAGACGAGGGCCATGGTCGACCTTGCCCTAAGGACGCTTGACTGACCTTAATTAGGAACCAAACAGTTCCAAAATGTAGATTGTTACAAAAGTCGTCGGCCAATTCCTCGGCCGGTCTGGAGACAAACGTGAGACATAGCTACGATCCCAATGATACACTTGACCCGCGTAGATGGACTGCACTGATCATCCTGTTGGCCGGGGCATTTTTGCCACCACTCGATTTCTTCATCGTCAACGTGGCGCTGCCGTCGATCCGGGAGGACTTCCAGGCCTCCGCATCCACAATGCAGCTGATTATCTCAGGCTACGCCACGACCTATGCGGCTATGCTGATCACCGGTGGCAGGCTTGGGGACCTCTATGGTCGACGAAATGTCTTCCTAGCCGGAATGGTCGGGTTTGCCGCCGCATCTGCGTTGTGCGGGTCGGCCTGGTCCCCATCGGTACTGATCGTCGGCCGGGTCCTCCAGGGTTTTGCTGCGGCAATCATGGCACCGCAGGCTTTGGCGTCGATCAATGCAATTTTTCCCGACCGCGAAAAATCAAAGGCACTCAGCTTCTACGCCCTGACATTCGGGGTGGCATCGATGGCCGGCCTGTTTCTCGGTGGAGCGCTGATTGCGTTGAATATCCTCGGCCTTGGATGGAGAGCCATCTTCCTCATCAATCTTCCAGTAATCGCGATCGCGGCGCCATCGGCCTTCATCATGTTGCGGGAAACCCGATCTGAGCACCCAAGCAAATTGGATCTCAGCGGAGCATTGCTGATCGCGCTCGCGCTTTTTGCGCTGCTTGCGCCGCTGATCGAGGGCCGGGAGCAGGGGTGGCCGATCTGGTTACTTCTGATGCTTGCCGCTTCCGGACCGTTTTTCCTCCTGTTCTGGCGGCATGAGAAAAAATTGGAGTCGACGGGGAGAGATCCCATTTTCGCACCGAGCCTGCTTCAAAATCCGGGATTGAAGCGCGGACTGCTAGCCGCACTGTTCTTCTATGCCTTTGCGGCGTTCTGGCTCACATTCTCGGTCTATCAGCAGGGCGGCCTTGGTCGCACACCTTTCGAGGCCGGCGTTGCAATCCTTCCCGCTGCAGTCGGCTTCGTTCTTGGGCCATTCGCGAGTGGGCGCGTTCTGCGCGTCTTCGGTCGGTATTCCGCCGCCGCAGGCATGACTTTGGAAGCTGCCGGATTGTTGGGGACTGCTGCCCTGATCTCATCAGGGGTGCCAGAGTTCCTATTCGCTGCACTGTTCCTCGTTGGCGCCGGACAGGGGGTTGCACTTCCAAATCTCGTGAAGACAGTCGTACAGCGTGTTGACCTGGCGCAGTCCGGTTTGGCTTCAGGCCTCGTCAATTCGATGCTTCAGATAGGCGGCGCTTTAGCCACAGCTCTTATCGGCGGATTGTTTTTTTCGATCCTGGGTCCGTCAACAGATGTGGGATCCATCGGCCATGCCTACAGCGTTGCAGCAGTCGCAATTGCACTCTGCCTTCTCGTTGCAGGATGGCTTTCCGCCGGTCTTGCATCGAACAGAGAGGTCCACCGATGAGCGCGACCATTGGTGGGGTTAGTCATCGATGCGTCCGTTGACGGCGTCAAACGATTTTCTGCGCCTTCGATGCTCACGTGCGGGTTTCTCCCGCGGCAATTGGGCAGACGTTATATCCGGAGCCTGGGTAGCCCACGCGGTATCTGCAGCGCAAAGCGGGCGGATCGTCTGCCTTTACCCGAGCGAGGCACGGAGATAGCGTCGAACGACGATTGTGTTCGCTCGAAGTCCAAAAAGATACGGCGCGGCATTGTCATCAGTCACTGCCGCACCCATAGTGCCCCAAGCAGATCAAAATCTGACGATGCCACACGGAGTAAGCATGGCCCGCCTTTCAAACATGGTCGCCGTCGTAACTGGCGGTGGCCGAGGAATAGGTCGAGAAATCGCTCTACAGCAGGCGAGGGAAGGGGCAAAGGTCGCGGTGCTGGCGCGCACGGTGACCGAGATTGAGGAAACAGTCTCTCTCATTGAGGAAGCGGGCGGTGAAGCGATCGCTGTTTCGACGGACCTGATTGATCTTGCCGCCGTTGAAAGTGCCTTTGCTCGCGTTGCGAGCGAATTAGGCCCAATCGACATTCTCATCAACAACCACGGCTCGTTTCAGGGCTTTGGTCCTATTTGGGACTGCGATCCCCTTGTTTGGTGGCGGGATGTCGAGATCAATCTTCGAGGCACATTCAACACTTGCCGCACGGCAGCCCCTGTGATGTTGGCGCGGGGCAGTGGCCGGATCGTAAACCTTGTTGGTGGCGGAACGGGCAACAGCTTTCCGCATGGCTCTGGCTACGCGTCCAGCAAGGCCGCCATCATGCGTTTCACGGAGTGTCTGAACGACACAACCATTGGCAACAACGTGCGCGCGTTCGCCGTCGATCCCGGTCTTGTTCGCACTGCGATGACCGAAATGCAGCTTTCATCGGAGGCGGGAAAGACCTACCTGCCCGGTATTCAGAAGCTTTTCGACGATAGTGTCGACATCGAACCGGCGCGCGCTGCGCTCTTGATTGCCGATATCGCCGCCGGGCGTTTCGATACCCTTGCCGGCCGTCTCTTGCGTGGTATCGATGACCGCGATGCGCTCGCAGAGGACATGGACGCCATAGTTGCTGCGGACGGTAGGGCATTGCGCTTCAGTGCGGTTGAACAAGCAAAGCTATGAGGGCTGCTGCAGACTGACGTGCTCGAGGGAAATCTCATGCCGGCTTTTGCGCCTCTAAAGCCTCTGTCTGCGGAACATCGAACTGCTTGAAATTCCGGCCGGATGCGGAGAAGCAGCAAAGATCCGGGGCCGATCAATATCCAAGCGCGCAACCGTCCTTGCGATGATCGGATGCGCCAAGCAAAGTACCGTTATCCCAATCGACCCAGATCGCTTGAGCGCCGCCTATTGCCCAATTGGCGGCCTGTACGGCGAAACCGCGTTCCTTGAAGACCTCGCCGACCGTCACACGAAGCCTTTCTTCCATCTCCACCTTGGAAGTCCCCGGCAGTGGAAACAGGCGAGGTAGGTCGATTGCCGCCTGCATGTCCATGCCGTAGTCAAACAGCTTCGACAGAAACTGGGCGTGGCCCATCGCCTGGTAATGTCCCCCCATAACGCCGAACGACAGGCAGGTCCTGCCGTCTCTGGTCACCATGCCCGGAATGATCGTGTGCATCGGCCTCTTGCGGGGGCCGATCGCGTTCGGATGCCCTTCTTGCAGCACGAAGCTTTGGCCGCGGTTGTGGAAAAGCACGCCCGACTTCGGCGTCATCAGGCCACTGCCGTAGGAATGGAAGATCGAGTTGATAAAGCTTGCACAATTTCGGTCCTTATCGACGACCGAAATATAAACCGTGTCGGCATGCGCGGTCCCGCCGATCGTCGTTATAGCATCGACCGGGCGCTTGAGGTCGATCTTCGAGGCGAGGTCGTCAGCGAGCGCATCCGACAAGAGGAACTTAATCGGCACGGCTGATGACGAAGGATCGCCAAGCCATCTGTCGCGGGCAGCATAGGCAAGCCGTGCCGCTTCGACCTCCCTTATGAGATTGTCGGCATCGAGCGGATCTCCGGCGGGTTTGTGGCGTTCCAGAATCTTCAGGATCATCAACGCAATGACGCCTTGCCCGTTCGGTGGGCATTCATGCACGGTCCAACCGCGATAGTCCGCACTGATCGGCGTGACATATTCGCCTGCCGCCTCGGCGAAATCCTGCTTGGTGTGCAGGCCTCCCTTTGCAGCAAGGTAGGAAACCATTTCCTCGGCAACGGCACCGCGGTAAAAAGCGTCGCGACCCTCCCGGCCGATCGCTTCGAGGGTGTCGGCAAGTTCCGGCTGATACTGCACGGATCCGACCGGCGGCGTGGCGTCGCCAACAAGAAACGTACGGCGCGTCGAAGGTTCCCGCATAAGCAGGGCCTTCTGGTGTGAAATGTCCGACGCGACGCGGGGCGTGATGCCGTACCCGTCCCTCGCAAGTGCAATGGCCTGCGAAAGAATGTCGGACATCGGCATGCGGCCGTGGTCAGCAACAAGGCGTGTCCAGGCGTCGACGGCGCCCGGAATGGTGACGGCGTGCGCAGAAGATCGATCGATCGCCGTGATGCCTTCCTGCCTGTACCACGAGAGGTCGGCCGCCGCCGGCGTGCGGCCGGAACCATTGAAGGCAAAAACCCTGCCGCCTCCGTTTGCCGCCAATAGGGCAAAGCAATCGCCCCCGATGCCCGTCGATCCGGCTTCGACCACGCATTGAACGGCGCAGGCCGCCACCGCCGCGTCGATGGCCGCACCGCCTGCCTTGAGGATTTCAATCGCCGCAAGAGTCGCCAAAGGGTGAGAGGTGGCGGCCATACCATTGCGCGCCACGGCGAGCGAACGTCCAGGATGTTCGAAATTGCGCATATTTTCCCCGTCTGATGAGATTGCTGGTCTTTGCCCAATTATATGTTTCATCGAGCGCTCTGGTCGAGCGATCGAACATCTCGTCAATTTCCGGCCCGATCATGATGAGCGGGCAGAAGGAGAAGGTGTCGCCAAGCGCACGGGTAATGACGCCATGGGCCTGAGCACGCTTGCCGGTATGGATCGCAACGCAATCGCTTCGAAGGCTTCCTTGCTGGACTTGTTACGAACGAGTTCCAGCGTGCCGATCATGCCGCGACCACCCACGTCGCCAACGAGAGGGTGTTGCCGAGTGCATTCGGTCGTCGCTGAAACACAGGCATGACCGACTGGACATGACCCGATATCTCTCGCTCTTGGTAAACCTTCAGCCTTTCAAGCGCGGAGGCGAAATCGCCAGCAAGGCCGTGTTTCTCCACAAGGGGCAAAATAGAGGAAGAGGGAGTTACCCGAGGAATTGTGATCTGACGACCAGACACAAAGTTGATCACGCATGTCACGGACGAGCGTGGGCGAGAGGGAAGGGCGCCAATGAAAAAGGAAATCGCCGGTTCGCAACTAGAAATCCGGCGGCCGTTTCCCATCTGTACTTTGACGCTGAACCGCCCGTTAGACCGCGGCAATGAAGTCTGAGGCGCATTGATGGCGACTACGTCAAATAAACGGTTGAGAATTGTTTCCGTGGCGGCTGTTTTATTGCTACTGTCATCATCCGCCGATGCCAAGCAAGAACCGCTTGGCCCATATCGTCCAGCATTGGCAGCTTATCGCTTGGAAGGAATCGAGCGTATCTCTGCCTGTTTGACCGTCAACGATCCGAAACCAGTAAGATGGTGGGTTACGGACGCGAAAGGCAAGAGCGTCATTGCGGGTCAGCAGGTGGTCTTGAGGGGCTGCAAGCGGTCCTGAGGGTATCAACTGGGATTGGTGGCGCTTGCCGTTCGCCCGCGGTTGGCCGGAGTGACTGATCGGAGTAAAGGCAAACGGAGGCGGAGATCAACATAAGCGCCATCCCGAGAAGATTTATGGCACTGACAGTCTCTCCGCCGATCAAAACCCCAACCGCGACCGCGATCGCTGGTGAGACGAACGCAAAACTTCCCGCCCGTGCCGGTCCCGCGTCGCGTAACAGCTGCAGGTACAGACTGTATCCAACGAGCGATCCGAAAACGATAAGGAACGCCCAACCCGCCAATGCCTCCCATCTCCAAAAGATAGGAAAGGCACGGACTGGGCCTTCGCCGGCGAGAAAAGCGCAGCCAAGCAATATCGTGCCGCCGATCAGGGTCGTCGATCCCGCCACGAAAATGCTTCCGTAACGGCTGATCAGTGGCCCTGCGATGACCGAGCCGTATGCAGACGACAAGGCAGCGAAGATCACCGCAAGATAGCCGATGAGTTCATCCGTTTGTGTCTCTTCCACTGGATGGTCAAATAGCAGGTAAAGGCCTGCGATGCCGACGGCCATGGCAGAAGCGCGACGCCAACTCCATATCTCCTGACCGAGCAAAATTCCGAACCCAAGCAGGGCGAGCGGCGTCAGCGACATCTCAACGACGGCCGCCGTACCGGACGAAACGAACTGCATGCCCCAAAACAGCGGGCCATAGCAAAGGGTGATCATCAGTAGACTGCCGACCATCAGGCGGGGGGCGTCCTCGATGAAGAATGCCGGCAAGCCTCGAATGACGCAGGTGTATCCGAGAAGTATCAATCCGGCAGCCATGAACCGTGTCGCGGCAAAAACCGTGGGCGGGACGGAGCTGATGCCGACTTTGACCCCTATCCATGTGAGGCCCCAGACGAGGCAGAGTGTAAGGAATTTTAGCAAGTTCGACGAAACCATTGAACTAACCTCTGGCGTGTAACGGTTTAAGTGCATATATACCGTTACAACGAGCCAGCCAAAGTCGAGTTCCCAAGAGATGGCCTCTTCAACAGCTGATATGAGATTGAGCGGCGGACATCCGGCCCTTGATTTCGTAAATACGGTCGACAGCAGGCGAGGGCGCTTAGGACCTGATTTTTTGGTCTCCTTCGCCGATCTTGCAACGCTTGCGCAGCGAGTTGGACTGATTTCGCCCGCAGATGCCGGTCGCTTACTTCATGATGCTGCCTCACATCCCGGTGGCACTGCATCGTTCATAAGACGAGCACGAAAGCTCAGGGAGGCGGCCTACCGGCTGTTTATCGCAGAGACTGCTGCTCAGGATTTTGACAACAGGGACGTTGCCACGGTCGAGGCCGAGGCGCAGAAGGCGCGTTTGCGACAGCGGCTAGTCTTCACCGATGGCTTATGGGCGTGGAGCCTGCCGTTAAACGAGCCTGAAGATGTCCTTGCCGTGTTTGCGATAGCCGCGGCCGACCTGTTGACGGGTAGAGAACTGCGACGTCCGGTGCGAGAATGCAAAGGACACAATTGCGGTTGGCTCTTTCTCGATCACTCAAAGGCCGGACGGCGCAAGTGGTGTTCCGAAGCAAGTTGCGGCACTCGCAGCCGCGTGGAGCGCTTCCGAAGCAAGGAAACATGATCCTTTGCGTCCCGACGCCACGGGTCAAGCGACGGTCTCCGTCATCACGCGGAGTATGAATGTCAATGAAGAACGGCGACCGCGGCCACGCCAGCTTCGTTGGCGGCCCGCAGGATAGCGCTTCTCAATTCGGTGCTGCTGGCTTTGCCGATCATGACGTCGAGACAGGCTTTAACGGCTGACAAGAATTCTTCTCCGTCGTCCGAAGGCCATTCTTTGATCAAAGCGTTGGCAGCCTCGTGGACGGTGCGAACGACCAAGCGTCGGCTGGGGTCTTTGAAGATGAGGACGACTTGATCAATCTCGGTCGGCAGGTCCAGTTTCATTACGCGGTACCCCAAGCGATACGGTCGAACACGTTTTGGATGAAAAACTAATCAGAAGGTTGCAGACTGTCGCGTGAAAAGCGCGTGACAGCGCGTGTCGGGGCGGCGCCTTGGCCTGATCCTGGACCAGATCGCTGGACCGTGCTGTTCGAGTGGATGAAAATTATTGGCATGGGTGCCGTCATCTGAAAGCACGTCGAACCAGTTCACAGACGCCATCCGTTTGCCATACGAAGAGCATGGCGTCCGCGGGTCTAACCCCAATATGACGGGCAAAGGAAGCCTGCCGAAGCGGGCTACCCTAAGTGAGGAAGGAGGGCCCACGCAGCGGAGTTGAGGAAGGGTGACACATGCGTAGATCCGCCGCGGGACCCATGCCGCCCAAACTTCACCGGTCCTCAAAGGTTCCCGTCAAATCTTGCCTCTGGCGGCAAAAACAAGAACTTTCAGTTGGTCAATATTCCGCACTCCCTGGCGATAAAGTTCGATCGCAACCGCGGCTGCTCGAGATGTCTCCTCATCGTCGTCCAAGAGCTGGAATTCCGCCTTTGCGGCATCCACGACCTGCTGACAGACGTCCAGGTCTTCCGACGTCAAGGCCTGATCACGCTGACTTATTTGACGTGCGCTCATTGGTTCCTCCGAGGCCCGACCCCTCGGGCAGACCAAGCCTCTCCGATCGCCACTCCGTCAGGGTGATCGTGGCGGCTCGTCGCGTACGATTTTGATATTTGACCGTCAATCACCCGCAACCGGAGCCTGACCCTATCCCACCGTCATCAGCGGAACGGCGTCGTCCGATGCCCCATGACATCGAGACGCGCTGAGTGTCCTTATCGTTAGCGAAGCCGCGCCAAGTGATCCCGACAAAGCCAAGGCTTCGTGAAAGCACTGGCGGCACTTCCGCCGGTCTCTTTGAGTTTAAATCCACCAAACATTCATATATCACCCACTAGGCTGGAGCATGCCGGGGACATGAAGAGAGATCAATTGGCAGACGGGGGTCTGATGCCTGTTAACTTGCAACGCATCGGTGCGAGAAGCAGAAACTTGTTGTCACCTTCCATTGACGGGAAGGTCTCATCTTCGGCGATGCGCAAGCTGCGCATCCTGCATCTGCTTTTCGCAGACGAAATTGCAGGATCGGAGAGGCACTGTATCGACCTTGCGAACGGGCAGGCAGCTCTCGGGCATGAGGTCCACGTTGCCGGATATCGCCGCTCGCCGATCATCCCGCTTCTCGGCGACAACGTCATTTTTCACGGGTTCTCAACAGCGCTTCTGCGAGGAATGCGATTGCGACGGTTGATTGCGAGAGCCGGAATCGAGGTCGCGCATGCGCACCACAGCCCAGGCAGCAAAGCGCTTGCCACCGTTTCTAGTGCCGTGACGACGATTGCGACCCTGCACGTCGGCTACAGGCCGAAGCGACACGCGCGCATGGACGGCGTGATCTGCGTAAACCGCGATCAGTTGTCCCACCTTAACGGGTACGCCGGCCAAGCAGGTTTGATTCCGAACTGGCTGCCAGATGCAACGGGCGAGGAGGCCGTTGATTTGCGTTCCGAATTGGATCTGCCCCGTGAAACGCGGTTGGTCGGCGCCGTAGGGCGACTGCATCCAAGCAAGGGAAACGACGTCCTCATCGAAGCCTTCAGGCAATCTGCGCCAGAAAATGCGGCGCTGGTCATAATCGGCGAGGGGCCGCAGCGCGGCGAACTGGAAAAAATGGCGGCAGGCGACGGTCGAATTCGCTTGCCGGGCTACACAGACAATGTGCCTGGATTTCTGAGTAATCTCGACTTGTTCGTTTCTCCGTCTCGCGAGGAAACGTTCGGTCTGGCCATACTTGAGGCGATGCGTGAGGGGCTTCCCATTATCGCAACAGCAACGAAGGGACCCTCGGAATATCTGCATCGCCATCCGGTCACTCTGGTGCAACCCGGTTCCGTCGATGACATGTCAGCGGCGCTGACTGATGCCCTCAAGCCTCACGGCACCGTGGGCCAAGGGCGCCTCGCATATGATCTGAGTGCCTTTTCCCGGTCGACGGGTATCGCAAACGTGCTCGAATTCTATCGCGAAGTTGCTGCGAGAAAAGGCACACGGATGAATGCCCCACCAAGGCGCCCCTGATATATGTTTGCAATAGCTAAGCATGATTTGCCGGAAGACCCATCGTCGACCAGCGCGTTTTCGAACTCGCAAACTTTTAACTTGATCGGCAAATGTGTCGTCAGACGATGTGTAGGGATTGATGGCACGATGACGATGAAGGACGTGTTGGGGAGTTACAACGCAACCGTTCCTCGCGCCACCCAGCCTCGAACTCCCCCAGGAGCCAGTGGCGCATCGGCGGCACCGGCGAGTGCGGATTGATCGGCAAATGCAATGCCTGTGATCGCGGCCGCGAGGCCGATTAGGACGGCACTGCGCGCATGCTGCGAACTTACCTCACATTAGGCGAGGAAGCCGGTTGTTTGTTGGTGCCGGGCCAAGCTTGGACCGCTCCAGCCGATATGGCCGCGCCCATTCGCGCCGCGCATCCTCCGAAAGCACCAGGCCATGACCCAAGCGGTCGGGTGCGTAGGCGAAGCCGTCGCGGATTTCGATTGGCGTCTCGACTAGGTGGTCAAAGTTCTGGAAGGAATATTCCAGCCATTCGACCTCCGGCAGGGCAACAGCCATGTGAACCCCGATTTCCAGGAAGGTATTGCCGAGGCTGACCGGGATGCCAAGTTCGGCAGCCAGCCAGCCGATGCGCATAACATCCGTTACCTGCCCGTGGACATTCAGGATGTCGGCGCCGTGATGGTCGAGCAGGATCCTCTTGCCGGACAGATCGAGATATTCTCCGCTGTTGATCTGGGTCCAGTTGACGGCATGACGCAGGGTTCGCAAACCCTCGAAATCGTGGCGCAGAATGGGATCTTCCACCCAGAGGAGATGATGTCCTGCATCGCGTATTGCCGTCAGCTTGACCAGGGCCTCCTTGGAATTCCAGGCTTCGTTCGGATCGATCATGATCTGCGACCCCTCCGGCACGACCTTCTTCAAGAGTTCGAGGCGGCGAAGGTCGCGGGCAAAATCAGGATGGCCGACCTTGATCTTGAAGGCGGTGTAGCCGACGCTCGCAGCATGCGCAAACAGCGCGCTGAAGGCGTCGTCGCTCAGGTGGAAGTCGAGGCCGCTCGCATAAGCGCGCACACGGTTGCGTCGGCTTCCAAGGAGGCGGTGCAAGGGCATGCCTGCCTGCTTGGCGGCAAGATCCCAAAGAGCCACCTGCAGCGCTTCGTGAAACGGCAGGGAGTAGGCGCGCTGATTGCCGCCGCGCGGTCGGTTCACCCGATGAACCAGTCCGATCGCCTTTTCTCCCTTGATCGCTGGCCAGACTTCGTTCTCGAAAACGGCCTCGATCTCGGCCTGATCCGGCAACGGATAAAAAAGCGTCTGGATGAAGCCGAGCCCCACCTCGCCTGTATCCGAGATCAGTTCGAGCGCGGCCACGTTGGTCTCGTCAGCGCGAACCTGGCTGTCGCCGATTACGCGGTCGCGGGCAAACTGAAATCGGGTTATACGGAAGCGGGAGAGAGACATTAGTGCGCTCGCTGATCGTTTAAAATGTTGATCTGATCGATCAGAAAGGTGATATCGGACCTATGAAGAAACTGCAAGAGCTGCATGGCGCGAAGTCGATGGTTGGAGATGCGACGGCGATCCGCCTCAGCGACCTGGCCTACGAGCGCGTCCTCGAAAGCCTGTTCGAACGCAAGGTACCGGTGGGTGCATTCATCTCGCAGAACGAGCTGTCGGCAATCGTTGGTGTTCCGGTGGCACCCTTGCGCGACGCGCTGCGCGTGCTGGAAGCGGAGGGCATTTTGACCATCCATCCACGCTCGGGCATTCAGTTCGTCCGGCCGGGCATGGAACTCACCCGCTCCACCTATCAGTTTCGCTCCATTGTCGAGCGCGCGGCTATCAGGGTGTTTGCCGAGGAGGGCGACGAGAGCCTGATGAATGCGCTGGAGATTAGGCATTCCAGGCTTGTTCGCCAGCTCGAGCGTAACGGCATAGGGCCTGAGCAGCTTTTGGAGACGGACGCGCTCGAGCTGGAACTTCACGCTGAGATCATCAAGGCCCTGCGCAATCCGCTGATCGACAGTGCCTACCGGCGCATGCACAACTATCTGCGTCTTCTGCGGCTGGAGCGGAAGGTCACGGTGCCGATCCTTGTGCGCACGTTGAAGGAGCACCTCGATATACTCGAAGCATGCAGTACGAGGGACCCGGATGCCGCCGAAAAGGCCCTGATCGCGCATTTCCAGGCAGCGGTGCAACGCAATCTCGGTCTCGTTTAATCCCTTCGACGCTTGCTGTCTTCGATCGAGCGTGTTGCGGGATCTCCAAAACGATGATATTGCCGTCTGATCGATCAGATTGATGATCTGATATCTCGGGAGGAGATGGTAGTGCAACTCAGTAAGCGTGAATTTCTGATAGCTTCGGCCGCGTTGAGCCTGGCGGCCGGTCTTCGCAGCGCCAACGCCGCCACCGCCATCAACTACTGGCACCATTTCGCCAGCCAGTCGGAGATGGCTGGTCTCGCAAAGATCATCCAGCTCTTTACAGCCGCAAATCCGGATGTGGCGGTGACGCAGGAGGGCATCCCCAATTCCGAATATATGGCCAAGGTTTCGTCGGCGGTCGTTGCCGGCGGGCGCCCCGATACCGGCATGGTGATCGCCGAGCGTTTTGCCGATCTTACGGCAATGGGAGCGCTTGTTGATATCAGCGCACGCGTCAATACCTGGGCCGGCAAGGCCAACCTTCCCGACAACCGCTGGACGGGAATGTCGCAGGACGGCGCCATCTATGCAGTGCCAGCCTATGCCTTCGTCGACTGGATGTACTACAGAAAAGACTATTTCGAGGAAGCCGGGCTTTCCGCTCCGAAAACCTTCGAGGAATTCCTAGTCGCTTGCCGAAAGCTGACGGACCCTTCCAAGAACCGCTACGCGTTCGGGATGCGCGGCGGCGCCGGCGCCTTCAAATATGTTATCGACGTGATGGAAGCGTTCGGCTCGCCGCTCGTCAAAGATGGCCAACCGGCCATCGACAAGCCGGCAGCCGTCGAGGCGATCACTTTCTATGCCGACCTTTTCCGCAAGGAGAAGGTGGTTCCGCCCAGCGCCCCGAATGATAGCTACCGGCAGATTATGGAAGGTTTCAGGACCGGTCAGACGGCGATGGTCTGGCACCATACCGGCTCGCTTATCGAAATCTCGGCAGCGCTCAAGCAAGGCGAACAGTTCGCGACCGCGCCGATGCCTGCGGGTCCCAAGGCCCACATTGCCCGCGTCGCCTATGCCGGCAACGGGATCTTCAAGGAAGACAATGTCGAGGCCGCGTGGAAGTGGATCAGCTTCTGGGGCGAGACGGATGCGGCTATCGCGCTTCTCGAGGCAACGGGATATTTTCCGGCCTCCACGGCAGCATTGAAGGACGAACGCATAACGGGCAACCCGATCTATGGCGCGGCAACGCAAACGCTGGAGTTCGGCCGGTTGCCCAACAGTTTTGTCGGTGCCGCCGGTTGGTCGGAGAACGTCGTCAATCCGACGTTCCAGGCAGTCCTGACTGGGCAGTTGACGCCGGAACAGGCCGTGGACCGCTTTATCGAAGGCCTCGAAGCCGCCCTTCGCTAACCTCGTTCAGGCGCGGTGTCCAAACAGGGCGCGCCTTAATCAGGGACGGCGCCATCGCCGATATTCAATGACATCAACCTCATACCGCCGACCGCTCCACCGCCTTGGCGAACTCTCGGAGACAGGTTCCTGGGTCTATCTTCTGCTGTTGCCGAGCCTCTTTCTTGTCCTCCTCGTCGTCGCCTATCCAACGATCTACGGCTTCGTCATCAGTACGCGGGAAATGCGCCTTACCCGGCCCGGCCTCAACGGCTGGGTAGGGATGAAGCACTATGTGGCGATGATGTCCGATCGGATCTTCTGGATCTCGTTGAAGAACACCGCGATATGGGTAACGGCAGCGATTGCCGTCGAGATGACGCTCGGCTTCATCGCTGCCGTCGCACTGAACCGAAATCTGCCCGGGACGAAGATCTTCGGCATCCTGATCCTGCTGCCCTATTTCCTTCCGAATGTGGTCGCCGGACACATGTGGGCCTTGCTTCTCGACCCGCGGCTTGGCGTCATCAATGACATCCTCGTCCGGATAGGCCTGCTTAATACCTACAAGGCATGGTTCGCCGACCCGAATACCGCGCTTGCCGCCACGATCCTCGTCGAAGCCTGGCACGGGTTTCCCTTTTTCGCCCTGTTGTTTCTCGCTGGCCTGAAAGGCATTCCTGAAGACCTTTACAAGGCTGCCGCCGTAGACGGCGCCGGATCATTCACGAAATTCCGGTTGATCACGGTGCCGATGCTTAAAACAGTGATTGCCGCTGCGGTCATCCTGCGCGTCATAAGCCTTGTCAATTCACCCGATCTTCTGCTGGTCCTGACCGGCGGCGGCCCGGGAAACGCAACGCAAGTGCTGTCGCTCTACGCGTTTCAGACGGCCCACAGGGATTTCAATTTTGGCTACGCCGGCGCCCTGTCGGTCGTGATGTTCCTGATCCTGATGATTTTTGCGACGATCTACATCCGCCTGTCACGTATAACCAAAGAATGATCGATGTTGCGAACCAAACATAGCAGGCGCTTGGCAGCAGACCTTCTCACCTATATCGTCCTCTGCGGGCTCGGCATATTTTGCCTTGGCCCGATCCTTTGGATGTTCCTCACCTCGTTGAAGGGCGAAACGGACATCGTCACCTCGCAGATGCAGTATATTCCCCGGCACGTGACATTTCAGAATTACGTGGCGATCTGGACGCAGTCCAACTTTCCGGTCTTGATCAGTAACAGTCTGGTCGTCACCATCGTCACAGTGGCCATCTGCGTTGTTGCCGGCACATTGGCTGCCTACGCGTTCGCGCGGATGACGTTCCGCGGCCGCAACAGCCTCATGCTCAGCTACCTGTTGATCCGCATGTTCCCTGCGGTGATGATGATCATCCCGCTTTATGTGATGATGAAAACCGTGGGCCTGGTGGACAGCCGGTTTGGTCTTGCCCTTGCCTATACGAGTTTCCTGCTGCCGCTCTTCGTGTGGATGCTCAAGGGCTTTCTGGACGCTGCGCCGAGGGAGCTTGAAAGTGCCGCGCGCATTGACGGATCGACGCGGCTTGGCGCCATGGTCCGCATCGTCTTGCCGCTGGCACGCAACGGTCTGCTCGCCAGTTCGGTCTTCATCGCCATCGCCGCCTGGAACGAGTTCATTTTCGCCCTCATGCTGACCACCGGACAGGGATCGCGCACATGGCCCGTCGGGCTCCAACTGATGGTCGGTGAATTCCAGCTGCCATGGGGTGTCCTGGCCGCCGGAGGCATTCTCAGCATTCTGCCGGTCATGCTTCTTTTCGCGATCGTCCAACGGGCGATGGTCCAGGGACTGACTGCCGGTGCGATCAAGGGATGAAGGGGAAGATAATGGCTACACTGTCACTCAAAAACATCCGAAAGTCCTACGGTGCGCTTGAGGTCCTCCACGGCATAGACGTCGAGCTTGAGGATGGCGGTTTCCTCGTCCTGCTCGGACCGTCCGGGTGCGGCAAGTCAACCTTGCTCAACATCATCGCAGGCCTTGACGATTCCTCGAGCGGCGATATCGCCATCGGAGGGCGTTCGGTATCGGCTCTGCCGCCGAAAGATCGCAACATCGCGATGGTCTTCCAGTCCTATGCGCTCTACCCGACGATGTCGGTAGAACGCAACATCGGTTTTGGTCTGGAGATGCGTGGGGTGCCGGCGGACCAGCGGCGCGAAGCCGTGACGCAGGCTGCCGACATGCTGCAGGTTGCCCATCTCCTCGATCGCAAACCGGCGAACCTGTCGGGCGGTCAGCGCCAGCGTGTGGCGATGGGGCGCGCAATTGTCCGCAATCCGGACTTGTTTCTGTTCGACGAGCCGCTTTCCAATCTCGATGCTAAGCTCAGGGTTGAGATGCGCACCGAGATCAAGAGGCTCCACGAGCGGCTCGGGACCAGCATCGTTTACGTGACACATGACCAGATCGAAGCCATGACACTGGCTACCAAGGTGGCGGTGATGAAGGGTGGTCACCTTCAGCAACTGGCCGATCCACGAACTGTCTACGAGCGCCCCGCTAATATGTTCGTCGCCAGTTTCATTGGTTCGCCGGCGATGAATTTCCTGCGGGGACGCGTCGTCAAAAGCGAGCGTGGCTGGCAGTTTAGCGCCGAAGGCGTTGGACTGGAACTTGAAGCCGGCAAAAGCGAATTGACTGAGCGCGACCTGATCCTCGGTGTTCGTCCGGAGGAGTTGAAGATTGTACAAGGGCACGGCGCCTTTCGTGGCGTCATCGACGTGGTCGAGCCCACGGGACCGGATACGATCCTGACGACGGTTATCGGCCGCCAAACCGTAATTGCCCGGGTAGGACCTCGTTTTTCCGGAAAAAGGGGGGATCCTGTTGCCTTTGCCGTGGATGCATCGAGCGTCAATCTCTTCGATGCAGAGACGCAGTTAAGGCTATAGCGCTGGCTTGCTGCGGAGCGTCGCCTTGTGGCAAGAGACGCGCCAGCACCAACCCGGATAGAAAACTGATC
The DNA here is from genome assembly GCF_014195325.1 of Rhizobium sp. BK650. Classification (GTDB taxonomy): domain Bacteria; phylum Pseudomonadota; class Alphaproteobacteria; order Rhizobiales; family Rhizobiaceae; genus Rhizobium. The sequence continues at coordinate 115,340 of NZ_JACIBK010000012.1, forward strand.
GACGCCCCTTTCACGACAAAAGCGAGCGGTTTTCCGAAAACTCCGCAGCCATCTGCGATCGGTGGCAAGAACGCGCTATAGCAAGACGGTCGTCAAAATTGGCCCGTTACGAAGCGGCTGGAACGAGCCTCGGAGGCTCTGAGGAAAGCTGTGGCCAGACGATCTTGCCTCGAAGAGGGGCCTGCATCCACAATCGTGCTCGAACTCAATGAAGGCCCTGCAACCGGTTCCGACGCTCACTCAACAATTCACGTTGAACGAGGTCTCTGGCTTCGTTGGAAAGACCATTCGGCCCAGAGAGGCCGAGCTCGATCAACCTCTCTTCGATGACCTTCGGAACGCTATCGGCTTCGTGCTGACAGAGCCGCACGAGCCATTTCCACTCGTCGCTCGTCATGTCCCTTCGCGCGACCATCAATTGCCTCCCATGAAAACAGTCTAACCACAAAATATCACAATTCTCGTCGAAGGGCAGCGATCTCAGATGTCTCGCGATCAGGCTCTCCGTGCCCCGCTGAATGAGGTGGCCGATGATTATCCGACTGGTTCCGGACTCATGTTCCTCCTATGAGCGGCAGGTGTAGCATGAGCCGGCGTCCGTTCAAGTCTTTAGAAAAATCGATGCTGTTCAGGCGACGCGACGAACAATATGTCCACCGTCGCCGAAATGAGACGACCGCTCAATGCGCCGGACTTATCGCATGAAAAATAGGCTTCGATCTCTACCGCAGAAAATGGATATGCGGTCGGCCGTGGTGAGCAGATGGCTCCACGCGGGCCTCGACACCAAACACCGTTCTCAGGAGTTCTTCCTTCAGGACGCTTTCGGGCGCGCCTTGTGCGATGATCGAGCCTTGTTGCATGACAATCAGCTGATCGCAGAACATGGCCGCATGATTGAGATCGTGAACGGCAATCACGCTGGTCATTGGCAGATCCGATACCAGGCGCAACAACCCGATCTGATGCTGCACGTCGAGATGATTGGTCGGCTCGTCCAGGATCAGTTCCTGCGGTGCCTGAGCCAATGCCCTTGCAATATGCGCCCGCTGCTTTTCGCCACCCGAGAGGCTTTGCCAGCGCTCACCTCGCTTTTGCTCCATACCGGAGCGATGAAGGGCGTCTTCGACGATGCGGTCGTCTTCTCTACTCCACCCCGAAAACATCGATCGATGCGGGAAGCGTCCGAGCTTGACGACATCGACTACCTGCAGGTTTGCGTTTGTCGCCGCATGCTGTTCGACAAATGCGATGCGCCGGGCGATGGACCGCCGCCTGAGAGAGGCGAGATCCCTTCCATCCAGAAGGATACGACCCGCGTCTGGCTGCCTCAGGCCGGCGAGAAGTCTGAGGAGCGAGGTCTTGCCCGAGCCGTTGGGTCCAAGCAGTCCAAGCATTTTGCCCGGCTCCGTCTCGAAGGAAACGTCCCTGAGGATTGTCTTCCTGCCGATTTTCCAGGTCAGATTTTCGACTTTGAAACTCATGACATTCGCTGGAACCGATAGAGGATGATCGAAAAAAACGGCACGCCGACAAGCGCTGTCACAACGCCGATCGGAAGCACTTGTTGGGGTATCAGCACGCGTGAGGCGATGTCTGCAAGCACCATGAAAATTGCACCGGCAAGCGCACAAGCGGGCAGAAGCCGAATGTGAGGCGGGCCAACGACGAAGCGGGCGACGTGGGGTACGACAAGACCGACGAAACCGATCGAGCCGACCATGCTCACGATGGTTGCCGTCATCACAGCCGTTAGCGCAAACAGGACGACGCGCGTGCGGGCGACATTGACGCCGAGCGCTGCCGCGGCTTCGTCACCGAAGGCAAACGCGTCGAGAACGCCGGAATAGGCCAGACAGGCGATCAGGCCAGCGCCGATGACGATCGCAACCAGCATGAATTCGGGCCAGCGCACGGCGCCGAAGCTGCCAAGCAGCCAAAACATGACGTCTCGTGCCTGCTGGGCATTGCCTGATGTCGTGACGACGTAAGATGTCGCAGCATTAAAAAGTTGGGATGCCGCCACGCCGGCAAGAATTGTCCGATCGGCACCGCCCCGGGTGCCGTTGGAGAGGAGCGCGACGAAGACAAAGGCTGCGAAGGCACCCGCAAATGCGCCGGCCGATAGTGAAATCGCGCCTGCCCCGAGGCCGAGGATGACGATCGCGACCGCACCTGTCGAGGCTCCGGCCGAAACCCCCAGCACGTAGGGTTCGGCCAGAGGATTGCGAAGCAGCGACTGCATGATTGCGCCCGACAGCGCCAGTCCGGCACCGCAGAATGCTGCGACCAAGGCCCGGCTCAGACGGTAATCCCAGATGACAGTTTCATGGATCCTGTTGATCTCGATCGCCGTCCACCCGAGGCGGTTGGTGAGAGCATGGAAGACCGTCATTAGCGAAATGGGCAGATCTCCGATGCCGACGCTGACGCCGATCACAACTGCGATGGCAAAGATCGAGAACACGATCAGGCCACTGAATGCAATGGCCTGATGCATCGTCCGGCGTATGTCTGTCACTTCAGAAGACCAAGGATCTTAAGTTGCTCGGCAATCTGTTCGGCCCCATAGATGGTTCGCACCGTCGGGTTCATCGCCTGGCCGTCCATGACAACGATAGCCTTGTTCTTGACTGCTGGCATCTGACTGACGGCCGGGTCCGTCTTCAGGAAGTTTATCTTGGCTTGCGGCTTGTCCAGCTCCCAGCGGTTGCGATCCAGGTTGGCGACGACGATGACGTCAGGATTGGCGGCAATGATGCCCTCCCAGCCGAGCGTCGGCCACTCCGCTTCGGCGGTGATCGCGTTATGACCGCCAAGCAGGCTTGCGATGAAGCCGGAGGCAGCGTTCTTGCCGCCGAGATAGGCGTCGGCCGAGGGAGACTGGCTGGAGAACCAGAAGAGGTAGGAGAGATCGCGACCATCCGCCGAGACGCTGGCACGCAGCCTGGCTTCGCGTGCTTTTAAGTCGGCGATAAGGTTCTGCCCTCGATCTGCGACGTCGAAGATCTGCGAAAGTTCGTCGATCTCCCTGTAGAGCAGATCCATGTTCCACATTTGCTCGCGGCTGCCATATTCGTTCTTGACCTTGTCGGTGCTGAGGCACGTGCTCGGCGAGAGATAGGAAGGTATGCCGATCGTCTCGAAGTCCTCGCGCTTGGCGACCTTGCTCGTCGGTCCGATCAGGCTCGGAAGCGCAGCGGCGACGAAGTCCGGATTTTCCGCAAGAAGCGATTCGAAGGTCGGAAACTCGACCGTCAAAAGCTTTACCTTGGCATTCGCGTCGGCAAGCTGCGGCAACACTTTGCTTGGCCAGAATGCTGTTGCGACCATTTTGTCCTGGAGGCCGAGAAGAAGCATGATCTCGGCACTGTTTTGACCAAGCCCGATCGCTCGTTCCGGCGCCTTGGTGAAGGTCACTCGCGCGCCGCAATTATCAAGGGTAAGCGGATACTTCGTCGGGGCCGCAAGCACGGACGCCGCGGTAAGCAGGAGCGTCGAAGCAATGCCTGCGACAGAAAAAAGCATCTTGAGAGCGGTCACGTGGTATCCTCGATTGAATGGGCGGTGGCCTCAGCGATTTCAAGGCCGTATAACCCCTTCCATCAGGAAAACAAGAGTATTATTGTCATATTTCTGGGCTTGCTCCACGGCGCCAGTGCGATATTTGCTAGGCACGCCCCTCGATGCGTGCGAGCACTCGGTCGAGGGCATCCTGAAGTGAGGTTTGCCCGCCCTTCGTTCGGAAGTCGTTTAAGACCTGTTCGTTGAGCCCGCCTTTGGTGGCGAACTCGCCGCACAGGTCGGCAAACTCGATCCCGAGGCCGTTGTTCGCCCGTCTGGCAAGGCTTTCGAAGAGTGGTGCGAGAAAGGCCTGAGCCTTCGATCTCTCCAGTCCATTTTCTTCGAGCCAAGCTGTCGTAATTTCCATCACACCAAAATAGGTCGACATCAGCGAGCTTGCTGCCGCCAGAAGATCGTATTCCTTCTTCGACGCGCATTGCACCGTCCCGCCAAGGGTGTCGAAAAGTGCGGCAACACCTCGATCGGGAGGGTAGATCGTCGTGATGCCGCGCCTCTCGGAAACGAAAGGTAGCGGTATCGCCTGGACCAGATGCACATCCGCGTCGATCCAGTCGAGCAGTGCCTGTCTCTCGGTGGCCGCAACAAGGCTGATCACCGACTGGCCGTTTCTGAAGACGAGCGCGCTGACAACCTCACGGGCGATTTGCGGACGTATCGCCAGCACAACGATATCGCAGCGGTCAACAACGGCCTGATTGCCGGTTGCGACCTCCACATCGTCGAATTCTGCCTTCAGCCGACTAGCCGTTGCGGCGTTCCGCGGGGAAAGGTAGACCTTTTTGGCATAGGCAGGTTCGGCGAGCATGCCCCGCACCATGGCTTCGCTGATCGCGCCCGTTCCGACAAAGCCGATATCTTTGATCGTCATCTCCTACTCCGCGATCGCCAGGGTTCGATTGTCATGTCTGTCACATCTTCTCGCGCATGAAGTTGGTGGAATTGGCTCGAACGCCCCCGGACAGCATGATTTAGTCAATGTTCCTATCGCAATAGCGCATCGGGGTGTCGGGCTGTAGTCGCCAAAGGATTGCCCGGTGCAGGCCACAGAAATAGCAGCGTATCATAGAAGGAGGAAGCGCTGGTGCTTGCCGGGATCTAGGACGGCTTGTTTTGAGCCCGGCGCCGGCAGCCGAAAGTTGACAAGAGATTCCCCGAACGCCAGAGACGCCGAGCATTCGGAGACATCCGCACGCTCTGGCTGCGATAGTCGCTTTGGTACCATTGAAATGGCGATCGAACTACTATAGTTTAAATTGTCAAATTCCATCATGGAATCGCTTGGTTGCAATTTAGGGCATCGTCTCCGCCAAGGCGGACTTTCGACGACGATCTAAAGGCTCCGCCACAGAACGCCAGTTGATCCGAGGTCGCTCAACTGACAATGCTTAGAGGTCGCAAATGTTCGGCCATAAACGGGTTATCGTTCTGACGCTAGCATCGCTGCTTGCTACTCAGACGGCAGAAGCGGACGGCCCGGCAGGCGTTGCGCGGGGCTTGAAGTCAGCGCCGGCACTCCTTTATATCTCCGAGGGACGCCGGACTTCCGCACCTTTTGCCCACGTGATGTTTTGCGCGCAGCATCCGGATGAGTGCGCTGTTCGCGGCGCCGCTTCGGAAATCGTCTTAAGCCGTTTTGCAGACAAGCAGCTTCACGCCGTCAACGCCTCGGTCAACCGCTCGATCCGCCCCGTCGACGAGCGGCCCGATCAGGGCGACGTCTGGCAGGTGAACGTCAAGTCCGGTGACTGCGAGGATTTTGCGCTGACCAAGCGTGACCACCTGATTGCGATGGGCTGGTCGTCGAAAGCCTTGCGTATTGCCATCACCAAGACGCCCAGCGGCAAGGGCCACGCGGTTCTGGTCGTCAGGACGGATCGTGGGGACCTGGTACTCGACAACCGTACGAGTGAAATCAAGGACTGGAAGGATGTCGGCCTCCGCTGGCTGATGATCCAGTCGCGCGAAGACCCGCGCATATGGTACGAACTTTGAATGTGGAACTGCCGATTAAATCGCGCTCGTCCGGTCTCGCTATTCTCAAGCCACCCCGACGGTTACGCCGTCGTTCAAGAACCGTTGAGTTCGCCGCTTCCGCGAAGTTGCAAGATCCCAAGCTGGACGACTCTGATCAAGTCCGACATGCGCGCGCCACGGCTATTTTGATACTCTTCCAGGCTTGGCGTAGTGAGTGTCACATAGGTCAGCTCGGAAATGCGATTGTCTCTCACTGCCTGGGCGCCCAGCGACCAGATCCGGTCGTATAGTTCTCGATCTGCTTGTCTATTTGACATCGCCATCTCTTCGCCTTTCGATTTGCGACCATAAATAAGTGAGGAAGAAGATGCGCTGACGAGGCCGCAAATTTTGCTGCGTGGACCCCGATCTGCCTGCTCCCGCCTTCATTTGAATCGTTCCGACGCATTCTCAATCGACGGCTTTCACGAGCGGGCCAACCATTTGCGCTGCCGATGTCGGCGCCGATATGGCGCCAGCCGAAGCGGTTCTACGGGATCCGGATCGCGAGCGAGAGCGCGCAAGGCCTTGCTGACTGGAGAGATTCTCAGGATACCGAGGCGAAGATCCGTCGTGATCGCTGCCACACCCGCTTCGCAAGCTGCGCTCACAATTGCCTCGTGCAATTTCTCGGGTTCGGCCTCTCCGGTGAGAACCTGCAGACAGGTTCTCACCGCCGTGAAGAATTCCTCGCCATCGTCGGTCGGCCATTCATTCAGCAGCAGGCGCGCCGCCTCGCAAGCGGTGCGGATCACTCTGCGATCCTTCCCTCCCCGGAAAGCAAAGATTATGGTTGGGAAACTTGTCATTCTCTCGAATCCCATTGTTCCTGACGGTCGTCAGACAGGTTCGTTTCGGCCCGGCGCGCCGCCGTCTCCAGCAGCATCTTCAGGTCTTCGCAGGTAACGCCGTCGGCTCGCATCACCATGGCGATCAGCGGATCGCGAAGAGCTTCGGATATCGTCAGCTCGACGCTCGTTCCGCAAGTTTCGCCGGCAGCGTCGAGAAGCGGACACGGCGCTGACGGCCATATCCGTGAATGGTGTGCCGCCGGGTTGATCGCATCAGCGATTTCGACAGGTTCTTTCATGACGTCTCTCGAAGAAAAAAAAGGGCTCGCACTTGCAGGGTCTTTGGAAGCAGAATGAAGCTCACCCCGATCGGCCTTTCGCTCGGCTATCCATTGGCGTCCCGGCAAGAAGGGATGTTTTGAGAGGCATTGTTGAGCGATCTGCGACATGGCATGCACGACGATAGCGCAATTGGTGGTGCGATCGCGTCCGGAGCGGCTCACGCGCAAATGGGGCGGCATGCGGGCTGCCGAAGCCTGGGCGGCCGCCACGAACACTGAAGGAGTATCCTCGCCAGCGAGGACGACGAACGGATTGTGGGCATAGTCTGCGATCAGAAGCAGTGCCTCAGCCCCTTCGGCAGTTTCCGGCAGTGCAAAGACATTGGCAGAAAAACGTGCAGCCAGATATGTCGCCAGCCTGTCTGTCTTCAGCCGGCCGACATCGGCTTTTCCGGCCCACGGCAAGTCGCTCAAGTCGTCCTCGCCGATACGATCCGCATCCGCGAGAAAAAAATGGCGCGCGCCGAGGGTCGCAAGCTGGATGGCAATCTGCGAACCGGTGCCGTCGCATCCGATGACGACGAAGTCGATGTCGCCAAATCTTGCAATGTCGTGGTGCCGATGGCAAAGGGGCGTCAGCCAGGGATCGCCGCCATCGATTGCGGCGGAGAAGTCCGTCACCGGCAGACCGGACGTCCTCAACGAAACGCCGAATGCGCGCTTGATAGCATCGGGGCTCTGTTCTTCGACAGCATCAGCACTATTGCCGGTGAACAGAGCCCCTCTGCCGCCCTGCCCGAGGCTGCGGGCGAGGAGGCTTGGAAAATCGAGAGGCACGCTGGCGGGCGCTGACAATCGTGAGGACCGGGAACTGACCATTACATCGCCTCCAACTCGTTGGGCGCAGTTACGCGGCTCAGTTGCGCGCTGCGACCATAATTCCTGCCCGTCACGTGGTCGGCAGTCTTGGCGATCACGTGGAATTTGCCGTCGTACCAGAGGCAGACATTGTCGCCGCTATCGTCGATCTCTCGCTGACCCATCCGGGGATCGATCGGCTCCGTGCCGCGCAGAAGCATCTGTCCAATCTCCCAGGCTTGGCGGTCAAGAATTCGTTGGCGCTCGGCAAGGTGAGCCTGGCGGTGCGCAACGGGCTCTGCGGCAAGCAACTGGCTGACGAGGAACAGGATACGGCCACTCCAGGAAGGAATGGCGGCGATGTCTGGGAGGTCGAGGAGGACATCGCCGCCGAGACGTTCGATTCCTTTCCGAGCCATATCGATGAGCGGGATTTGCCGCAAAGCATAGGCGATTATGGATGCCGTCTTCCGGGCGCGGTGCTCAGGATCCAGCTCGGTGGACAGGCATGCCATGCGGAAGGCGCACTCCCAGGGAATGGCGTAGGCCGTGTGCAGGATGCTCTCGAGCGTCTGTAAGTCGTTCTTGTAAGGGGAAACATATCGTAACTCGGCGGGCAGAGATGCCGCCGCCGAGGCCGTATAAAAACCCAGCAGGACATGCCCCGCCTCGTGAAGCAATTGGGCTGCGGTCGCGCCATGATCGCCCTCGCGCAATCTTTCGCTCGAAAGCGCGATCATCGCACTGCCCGGCAATTCCTTCGAATTTGAAAAGGAACAGGACGGCTCGCGCCGCACGCCGACGTGAAGGGTATGCAGACCGGCGGTCAAACGCTGATAGCCGTGCACGTCCATTTCTGCGATCAGGGCAAAGGCCTTCTCCAGATGATCGGCGATGCGGTCCAAGTCGATGTCGCCTGTGGTGGGGGCTTTAAAACCAGGATGATCAGGCATGCAGTGGCGCAGGAGGGCTTGCATGACGGGGCTCCACGCCGGGTTTTCGATGCCGACGAGGCCGATGCCGCAGGAAAGCCGGCATGCCGGCTGGCGTTCGAGTTCAAGGTCTTGTGCGATCAGATCCGTCTGCAGATGGCGGCTGACGATCCGTGCGTCGGGACTGCCCGCCTGAAATTCCAGACTGCGCTCAAGCCCGCCCAACCAGGCCGCAAGCACGGCCGAACGGTAAGGATCGGCGCTGATTGGTCCAGCGACCTCCGGCGAAAGTTCCAGCAAGCGATCATATCCGCCATCTGCAAGACCTGGGAAATAGCCTGACAGCGTCTCTACCTCGGCTGAGCAACCGACGAGCTTGGAAGCAGCCGCAAGCACCCGGCCGTATTGCAAACGCCGCTTCAAAAGGTTGCGTGTTGCGACGCGCTGCAGAGAGATGGCACTTGCCATCAGCGGATTGCCCTTGAGCAGGAGGCGCGCATCGTCTGCAAATTGTCGAATATGGGACGCGGACATCGAGCGCCTCCTTGAATTTGTCTTTGAGCGAGTAAAGGTTTGCGTTTCGGGCGAAGAAGCCCTGGGTTCGGGGCAGCTTCGTCCGCCATCGGAACGTCATGCGCTATCTGTTGACAGGCACTATTTCCGAAGGGCGTCATTCGCCCGCAAACACCGCGTTAAAAATCCGTAAAAAAGAGCCTAAGCAATAAAAAAGCCCCCTCGGCAGAGGAGGCTTGGATTTTGAAACGCGTTCCTGCAGGTCAGATAGCTAGCGCTGCCTGGACTGCTGCCTTAGCGTTCGGCAGGCCAGACCCAAAGAAATAGCCCATCCCGAGGGCGTCTTCGCTCTCGGCATTCATACAATCAACCGTCAGCTTCCTCGTTCCGGGCGCGACAATGGCATCCAGGCGGGATGCGGCCTTCAAAATCGATTTCACATGAGGTCCGGACAGGCGGGCAGAGGGGTTGTGGCGGCTCTTGTGAGCCCGTTGTATCAGGGCGCATAATCCACCCACTTGCGCGGATGCGCCGGAGGTGCCCCCGAAGGGGGTATAATATCCTCCGCCAATACCGGGGTTGGTTCCGAACGGCACGATGGCCGACCACGGATCGGAGCCGTGATTGTAGCCGAAATTCCCAGACAGGTCCGTCGTCAGCAGCGAGAAGTGCGAATAATAGTATTCTCGCGTTCGAAAAGCGCTGTAATCGTGCTGCGCGGAAAATGGCGAAAGCCTGTCGAGGCGCAACTGATGCCGGTTGAAGACTTCACCATCGTCGGAGGGGGAGACAACCGTCAAACCCTCGCCGTAATTGCTGTAGCCGGAACGGAATCCTTCGACGCTGACGGCGCCAACGGCGATGATGCCGTTGTTGTCGGCGGCAAGATTTGCCGGATAGATCAGCTGGCTCTCGCCACTGTTTCCTGCAGCGCAGACGATCGGGATATGCCGGCTGATGGCAAGGATAAGCTGTTTGAGGATATGCCACGGGCGATCGGGATTGGAGCCTTTCTGCGCCGCTTTCGGCTCCAGTTCAGGTCCACCCTGGTCGGCGAAGGCGATGCGCGTGAAGAGATTGGCCGTATCCTGGTTTTTCCACAATTCCAGGTCCGCCTTCAGCTCGTTCTTCGGATCGACGATACTGCGTTTGGGGTCCGGTAGGCCGCGCGGCATCACGATTACGTCAGCTTTCTGATGATAGGCGTAAAGAAAGGCCGCGATGAACTGCCTGACATCATCCTCGAATGAGGTCCTGATCGAGATGAGCCTTGAGAACGGATCGACGCCGAAATAGGGGATGACATTGCGATTGCCGCTCGTGCGAAGCTCGTTGCCATTGCCGTAGAATGCTCCTTCCGGCGGGAGGCTCTCTGTGCCGCCTTCCATAACAACAGCGGGTTCGCCGACGATCAGTCCTGCGCAGCAGGTACCATGCGATGCAAAAAGCGATTCCGGATTGTATAGCCGCCGCAGAACTCCCTCCGATGCGGCATATTCGGCAACCAGGTCGCCGAGATAGTCGCGGTCGTCATTCGAGAGGCCGATATTGCCAAGGCCAGCAATGTCGAGCCCGGCGAAGAAGGCATGCCTTTCCTCGCGGTCAAACGACGTGGTCGTATCGAGAACTTCGAGCACGCGTGCTCCATAACGGTGGGTCGTCAAATCGATCGACGCCTCCCGGTCAAGCCGAGTCCTAAGGTTGGGATGATCCGGAGAGACGCCGACATCGATCAGCGCGACCCGCGCGGGTCGCAACGGGCCGGCCGCAGCGATGGTATCCCAGACCGTTCCGGTGATGAGGGGATCAGTCAGCGCGCGTGCGGCGCTCGCATCGAGCGCGGGCGTAACGGGCGGAGCCGGTCCGTATTCTGCGTCGATCACGCCAAGGGCCGTCAGGTGCCAGAGATAGTAGTAGTCGATCGGTGCGGGCTCGGGCATTTGTGTTTGATCCGTCATGGTTTTGATCCTGTTGAGCAGCAGCTGGCGAATTCAGACCCATTCGTCGTGTACGGCCTGGAACAGAGAGCCGAACGCATCATGGAGGTAGGGAGCGAAGCGTCGGGCGAGATCTCGTCCTGCCTGCGTGTCGCTCGGATAATGCAGGCCCGCCCATTCGCGGTTTTCGGCGACATTCTGGGCAATGCGCGCAAGCTCGTCCGTGGCCGGATGTTCCGGCAGGATCGTCGAAAACGCGAAGGCGATCGAAAAGCACTGGAACGCGTGGTTGCTGGGATAGGACTCATGGACAGGCACTGCCAGCAATGGCCGCAGCATCGGCTCGAATTGATTTGGCCGCAACCGGTTGAACTGGCTCTTGTAGATCAGCCCAACATATTCACAGGCCGTCAGGATTGCCTGAAACAAGCCTTCCGTCTGCTCGAAACCGCCGAGGTCCTCGATATGCAATGCGCGGGTGAATTCCGCCACCGAGATCGTCGACTCGATCTCGATGTCCGGCAGGCGCCGCACGCGTTCGCGGTCGCGACGCTGCATGGACAGCAGCACCGTCGTCTCGAGGCGGGTATAGTCGGGGCCCGGAGGCGGAAGTATATCGAGCATTTCCCAGGTGAAGCGGCGCGCTGCGGTATAGGCGTTGCGAGACGGCTGCTGGTGCAGCCTGCGCAGCTCGAAGGCGGGGATAAGCTGCGACGTACCGAGGCTGGCGCCGTCCAGCGTCGACTTGTTCTTGTTCTTATTCTTATTTTTGTTCTTGTTTTTGTTCAACGACGCCTTGTTGAGCACCGTCTTGTTCGCCACGCTTTTGTTGAGGACCGCCGCTACGGCCATCGTTGCCATCATTGGCCCGGGCAGGGGCGATCCATCGTCATCCGTGCCAAGGAAAAGCAACGGTTCGGAGGCTGCGTCAGGCGGGACCAGTGGTGCACCGGCGAGGCCGCCAAAACCAGTTTCATCCCGGGGTTCACATGGAAGAACCGTGTCCGGCTCAATCTTGAATCTATATGTGTTCAGAAATGAAACAATCTTTGATTGTAGATCTGGAGTAGTATCCGCTTCCATTTGCCGCCTCCTTGCGCAAAGTTCAGAAAATTGTCCGGTTTAACGCAGTCTGGCGCCGGCCTTAAGCAGACCGTCGATCAGGATCTGGCCGCCGCCTGTATTGAGCAGCGGATAGCCACTGCCGCGAAAGGCGTTGATGGAGAAGCCGCCCTCGACCGCGTCCAGACGCTGCAGGTAATGGCGGGCGCCGCCAATATCCCCGGAATGGGCGTGACTGGAGGCAAGATAGCGCAGCAGACTGTTGAAGTTCGGCCGGGCCCGCAGGGCCTCCTCACCCGCCGCGATGGATTGGGCATGATTACCCGCAAGTGCGGCCGCGATGCATTTCGTCGTGTCGAAATAATATTTGTGCGGGCTGTAAACACCGAGTTCCTGCACCCAGCGGGCCATGGCGACCGCCTTGTCAGGCTGGCCGGCATAGCAATGGAGCATAGCATAGAGGTCCCAGCTGAGGGGCAGGGCCGGATTCAGGCGGATCGATTTTTCAAACAGGTTTGCCGCATAGTCATATTCGCAGAAGAGAAAGGAATGGACGTGGCCAACGAGCGCGAGCGATACGGAATTCTGCGGATCGAGTTCCAGTGCCTTGCGGGCATAAGCCTCGGCTTCCTCGATCAGATGTGCGTCCAGAGCATTGAAGCGTTGGCCAACCTGGAAAGTCCGGATGAACGAAAGCCAAGCAAAAGTCGATGATCGCGGCTGATATTGGATCTGTTCTTCCAGGCGCCGCTCCGCCTTGTCCAGATCGTCGCGCGACAGCCGGAAGATCGCATTGACAGCGTCAATCAGCAGGCCGTCTTGCGACAGCCGACTGTCGTTGGCCTGCGTTTCCTGGAAGTAGGCAAGCTGATCGACTGCCTGGCTGATCAGCGCCGCGGCCGTGCCGAACTCGCCGCGTTCAAACTGCGCGCGGTTGATCGCCTGACTGCCCAGCCAATGAATGCGGTTGTTGATCAAGTGCTTCATCACCAGTTCGATCAGCACCATAGTACCGTCGAACGTCAGGCGAAGCTGCAGGCAGATCGGAAGACTGATCTGCTGTTTGGAAGCCTCAATATCCGGCAGGGTGAAGGAGAGATCGGTGACGCCGATGCTAAGCCCATCGGTAACGGCTTTTGCAATGAGGTTCTGGAATCGTGCCGCAGCAATCTGCCCGCCCTCACCAGCACCCACCAGGATAGGCGAGTGAAGGAGCATGACCCATTGCCCGTCACCGCCCGGCGGTCGGGAGGAGGGATCGCGACCGGCAGCTTCCACAGGCTTGCCTGGTTTCGGCATCTCCGGGGCGCCCGTCAAAGGCAAAAGGGCGGAATGTTTGGCGATTTCGCGGCTCGGCTGCTGGCGAGGCTCGAAGACATCGTGGACTCGTCCTTCGTCAAGCCTGCGGTACCAATTCTGTCGCTCCAGCGTTAACCAGTCCTCGAATTCGGGATCGCGGATGTCGATACCTTCGAGCAATTCGTCGGTGACTTGATCTGCAGACCGTTCTCTGCGAGCCACAAGGTCGGTATCGAGAACGAGCCGGTCCATATCCAGCCAAACGGTATTCTTATCCGCAATCAAGAGATCACGTGCTGGCCCCAAGCTCTTATGAATGTCCAAAAGGGCCTGGCGTAGACTGGCTGCCGCCTGGTCGTCAGAGCGATCGCTCCACAGCTTGTCCCTAAGCCAGATTCTCGTGCGCGAGCCCCTTGCGGATAATGCAAGCATCGCCAGAAGAGCCTGTGCCTTTTTGGATTTCGGAGTGACCGAGCGTCCTGCGGCGTCCACAAGGGCAAAAGGCCCGAGCAGGAACATCCGAAACGGATTTTGCTCCTCGTTTATGCGATCCACCGGCCCCGCCCTCGTTGCCTCCGATGCGCGTGTTTGGCAGGCCGAAGACCTGGCATCCGCAAACCAGTCTGCCACAACTGGAACGTCTGGCAAGCAACCGGAAAGAGAAATCGGGACTACCGAAGGTAAATCGATGTTATGGCGTTGATTGAGCTGAAGCATAACCGGCTGAAATCCCTCTGCGTAACTTCGCAAATCGGCCGTAGCACCCCACCGTCAAAGCAGCGTCAAAGAAACGTCGCTTAGCGTCATGCGGCATTCGCCACCGGCTTTGAAACACACAGGGTCAATACCGGTCGCAACTAGGCAAAAGGTTGACCAGCTCAGCGCCGCCAAAGTTCAGAGTGTCATGAGTTTTGAAAATCGCGGGTTCGATCCGGCTTTACGCCGCGGGGACATCATGAAACACACTGTCATGAAGGGGGTGAGGTCAACGGAACCGCGCCCATCATTGCGTATTCACATCACCCCCATGACCCTCAGCCTCATCAAGCGGTTCGATCTGCACTCTCGCGACAGACGACGCGCAATGCGGATAACGTCGCCGCTGCAGGACAGCTCCCCAACGGGCGAGGCCGCCCGATAGGGCTATCTGGTAGGTATTGTAGAATATGCAAATATACGCATAATCTTGCAGCTGGGCTGCCAGATAGATCGATCGAGGGTTCCGGGGGATGTCATGGAAACAATCGTCGAGGACGCGCATGCTGGCGTAGTATCGCCCGAACTCGTGGTCGATGCCCTGTTTGCCTGCCGAAAGACGGCAGCGATCAGGGCGGCCATCGAGCTTGATCTCTTCACTCATATTGGCGAGGGGAAACCAGCAGCATCGCTGGCGCAGGCAACGGGTGCTTCCGAGCGTGGTGTGCGCATCCTGTGCAACTACCTCGTGGTGCATGGTTTCCTGACAAAGGAGAGCGAGCAGTACCGAATGACGCCCTCGACCAGAATGTTCCTCGACCGCAATTCGCCCGCCTATATGGGCTCTGCCGTCGAGTTCACCGCCGCGCCCGAGATATTGGATAACTTTTTGCGCGATCCGGCCGCGGTCGTGCGAAATGGCGGCTCGGCCGGACTGGCGAACCTATCTGCAGATAACCCTGTCTGGCTGAAATTTGCGCGCGGGATGGGCTCCTTTACCGGGCTCAGTGCCAAATTGCTGGCTGACGAGATTTCCAGCTGGCCGAGGCCTCCTAAAAAGGTTCTGGACATTGCTGCAGGTCCAGGTCTTTTCGGGATCGAAATTGCAAAGGCCTTTCCATCGGCAGAGATCGTTGCCGTCGACTGGGCTGCCGTGTTGGAGTTGTCACGGCAGAATGCGCAAAAGGCCGGCGTTGCTGAACGGTACCGGACGATCCCCGGCAGCGCCTTCGATGTGGATTGGGACACGGGTTATGATCTTGTCTTGCTTCCGAATTTCCTGCACCATTTCGATCTGCCGACATGTGCCCAACTGTTAGGAAAGATCATCGCGAGCCTTGCAGAGAATGGCCGGATCGTCGCCGTCGATTTCGTGCCGAACGAAGATGGCGTATCACCACCCTTTCCCGCAGCATTCTCCTGGGAGATGCTTGCCGGTACGCCGGCAGGTCAAGCCTATACTGAAAGCGAGTTGACTGAGATGGCAAGGCTCGCTGGCCTTGCGGGCGTCAGGGTCAAACCGATGCCGCCAACGCCAGCAAGCCTTATTCTCTTTGAATAGCCCGGTCGACTGTCGCCTGCGCCGCGTGGCTGAAACGTGCCGAGTAGCCCAGTTCACGCTTTTCCCGGACGTTGGGGACCGGTCGCCAGGGCTAGCGCCGCGGCGACTTTTGCCTATTGTCAGGATATAATGTTAAAGTTATGTGACACATTGTGGAATGGCACGCCTCTCAATCGATCGACCTTGGAGCGGATATGGCAGAACAGTCTAACCGTCTAATATTGCATACCAACGCCCGAGACGAGGTTTTTGCTGAAGAGCAAGATTCCGTTGCCGACTTTTCGTTCAACTCGACCGTCGCGAATGTCTTTGACGATATGGTCAGCCGATCGGTTCCTTTTTATGGCGAGATGCAACGGATGGTTTGCGAGCTCGCAAAGGATTTCGCACAGCCTCAGTCGAAACTCTATGACATTGGCTGCTCCACGGCCACGACGCTTCTGGCGTTGGACCGGGAAGTCGACAGCCACATCGATTTCGTCGGGATCGACAATGCTCCGGAAATGCTGAAGAAAGCTGCCGAAAAGATCGCGGAGTCAGGAACCAACCGCTCCATCGATCTTTACACGGTCGACCTTCATCGCGGCTTCTCGATTGAGAAGGCAAGCGTGGTGACGATGGTGCTGACGCTGCAGTTTGTTCGTCCACTCTACCGCGAGCGGGTCATGCGGACGATTTACGACGGGCTCAACGAGCAGGGATGCCTGCTCCTTGTCGAAAAGCTGACGAGCGAAGATACGACGTTCAACCGCCTGTTTATTGATCACTATTACGATTTCAAGCGAAGGAACGGTTACTCGACGACCGAGATCGCGAAGAAGCGGGAGGCGCTGGAAAACGTCCTTATTCCTTACCGCCTGGAGGAAAACATCCAGCTCCTTCGCGAGGTTGGATTCAAGAGCACGGAGGTCTTCTTCCGCTGGTACAATTTCTGCGGGATCGTCGCAATAAAGTGAGCATCATGAAAGACATCATGCTGAGGAGCGGCACGTTTCTCTTCAAGTATCGCAATCAGGTTTTCCCGCTGATCATCATAGCGCTCTTTATCGCCGTGCCGCCGTCGACCGCGCCATGGGGAAATCCTGCGCTTGAACAGGCCAAGGACGCGCTGGCCCTGCTCATCGTGGTCAGTGGGCTGATCTTGCGGGCAACCGTTATTGGCTATGCCTACATCAGGCGGGGCGGCTTGAACAAACGTGTTTACGCCGATGAGCTTGTCACCGAGGGCATGTTCGGCGTCTGCAGAAATCCGCTCTACGTCGGCAACATGCTGATCTATGCCGGACTGTTCGTCTTCCACGGCAATCCGGCCGTGATCGCGGTCGGATGCACTCTCTTTGCCTTTTTCTACCAGTGCATCGTCTACGCCGAAGAGGCTTTCCTCCATGATAAGTTCGGCGCTCCCTACGAGGCCTACTGCCGAGATGTCCCGCGATGGACATTGAAGCGCAGCGCCTTTTACGAATCGACGACGGGGATGGCGTTCAACCTGAAACGGGTCGTGGCGAAGGATTATTCCACGATGTCGTCAACCTTTATCGCACTGTTGGCAACCGAGTTTTACAGGGTCTCAATCGGCTCGATTACCGAAGAGGAGCAAACCCGTGCAATCGCGCTGGTATTGCTGCTTGCGGCCGTTCTCGCCCTCACAGGCTTAGTCAGCGCTTTCAAAAAGCGTGGCGTATTTGAAGAAATCCCATCCGAAAGTATCCAATAAGGCTTGCGTCTTTCTACCGCGCTGCTGCCGGCATCGCGTTTCGGCGGTTTCATTGATGACTGGCATGGTTTCGGCTGAAGGGCGAACGGCATGGGCAGCCGTTCGCGTGCAGACAGGTCAGTGGCGACAGCAATCTTGTGTTACCTCGGCCGCCTTCGGGACGTAAGCGGCAAATTCCTGTTCGAGCGCCTTGACGACGCCGGTGCGCCAGCCATCGGCAATGCGTTCGGAATAAGGATCGGGAAAGATATCTTCCTGTCCTCTTTCGAAGCCGTCGAAGATTCCCGCCGCCACGAGGTCAGGCGGCGATTTTGGCACTTCGAAACCCCGCGTCATGTCGGTATCGACAGGCCCGGTGAAGCAGCTGTGCACGGCGACACCGCGTGCTGCGAGCAGTGCCCGGAAGGCCTGCATCAGATTGTGCGCCGCCGCCTTCGAAATCGAATAGGCCGGCGTTGAGGCTACCGGCACGAGGGCCGATAAGGAGAGGTTGTTGATGATGGCGCCCTTCGATCGTATCAGTGCCGGCAGGAAGGCTTGGGTTAGCCGCAACGGCCCGAAGAAATTGACCGCCAGATGGCGATTAATGATGTCTTTGTCAGCGAGATCGTCGGGCATGAAGATGCCGGCATTGTTGATGAGGACATCGAGGTTCTCGACGGTCGCGGCCGCCTCCTGAACATCCCACTCGTCGGTAATATCGAGTTTGACGAAGGTGACGCGGGCATCGTCATGACGCTGCTCGGCGCGCGATCCTGCGTAGACCCGTTTTGCACCGCGTCGCAGCGCTTCTTCCATAAGAGCCCGGCCGATGCCGCGACTGGCGCCTGATATCAGGATCGTTTTGTTTTCGATGTTCAAGACATGCTCCTATAACTGATCGTGCCATCAGGAGGGGTTCCCTGATGATCGTCGAGGAGTCTAAGCCTTGGCGGGCGATACACAGGAGTAACAAGGTTGGCGGGATTTCTGAGGCATCTGCCCGCTCGCGATCCTGCCTTGCCGAAATTTCCACAGCCGGGGGCGGATCGCCAAACTGTCGCGCAGCCGACAGTCCCACCAGCGACCCGAGGGCAAAACCGATCATCTGATCAGTTTTCGATCTGCTGCTCCGAGACGACGCTGACGACGACTTCGTCGCTTCCGTTCGGATAGAGGGGCAGGTCGAGGGTGATCGCTTGCCTGCGCTCGGATGACGACGCCTCGAAGAATTTCCTGATGCGCCCCTGACCATTCTTCGTGCCGGACGCCTTGGCGTGCGTCTCATCGACGAGGCGATGCTCAAAGGCGGCGGCGTCGATTTCCGCAAAGGCCATGGTGCAGCTTTCCACTTTGCTGTCGCCGACCGACGCCCGCGCGACGACGAGGGCCTCGAATGAGCCATCTCCTTCCGCGGTCAGGTTCCAGCCTTCCAGCGCGACCGGATTTTCCACCGGTGTGAGGCTGGCGGTCATGTCGGTTGCAAGAGCCGGCCAGTCCCGCTCCTTCGCAGCGGCGACGGTGCGCTCAAAATCGGATCCCCGCCCGAGGCAACGTTGGCTGAATTGACCAAACGGATCCGGTTGGTTGGCCGCCGCAACGCCCGCAAGGCCGGCAATAAAGATCGCCGTCGAGAGGCAGTCTCTGATCCTGCGCTTGCTTGCCATATGTCAGCCCCAATGCCCCCCGGATGTTTCGTGCCGGGACCATCCACCTTAGCATTGCAATGAAAAGGGAGAAATCATGGCCGAAGCCCCAGAGCTTGGCGTGGTTCTTGCGATGGCGGCAAGAAGCTGCCTCGCCTGCGTTAACCATCCTGGGCCTTGCCTCTGGCAAAGATCGTCAACTGGCAATATCCATGCGGCGAGAGGATCGCCATGAAAAAACTTATCTTGATCGCAGTTAGCGTCCTGATTGTCGGCGCACCTGCGCTTGCCCAGTCGAGCGTGACGGCCACGCATACGAACCGCCCCATCGAACACTACCGCGCCTATATCGGCGAGGCCGATCTCTTCAATTCGAAAGGTACGAGGCTCACCCAGCCTTGGCAGATCATCCGCCAGGATCGGGCGAATTTCCATCAGTACGGTATTCGTGACAATGAAGGCGGGTCGGACTCCTTCTTTGCCGATCCCGCCAACCGTCAATCAATGGAAGCAATGCTGCGCAACGGGACCATGACCCGAGAAGCTGCGGCAATGATCGTCCGCGGCAATGTCTGGATTGATGTCGACATCTATGGCAGCCAAGGGACTGGACGCTGGATCGATGTAACGGTTTCCGACTGAGACAAGGACGCAGGCTCGCGGATAGCCGAAGACGCTGCCCGCCAATTGGCGGCAGCGTCCTCGTTTTTGATCAGCTCTTGATGGCGATGCGCTTGACCTGCGACTGCGCCTTCTCGCTCTTCGGCAAGGTCACCGTCAGCACTCCGTTCTTGAAGCGGGCATCGACCTGGTCTTCCTTGACCTCGACGCCGAGCGGGACGCGCCGTTCAAAACGGCCGTAATAACGCTCTGAGAACTGACGCTCCTTATCCGCGGCCTCGGACCGCTTCTCGCCTTTCAGTGTCAGCACGCCGTCGTTCAGCAGGACCTCGATATCCTTCTCCTCAAGGCCGGGCACTTCGGCAGTCACCTTGATCTCCTTGTCGGTGTCGGAGATCTCGACGCTCGGCCACCCGGCGCTGAAAGCGCTGCGGCTGCCGAAGGAGGGCAGGCCAGAGCCAAAACCGCGCAAGACGTCGTCGAACAGCCGGTTCACCTCGCGATGCAGCGACAGGAAAGGATCACGGTCGTCATCGCGCAAGAGACTTGAAACGTGGTTGCCGTTATCACGGCCCCACGGTATCAGATCACGGACACTCATGGTTTTCTCCTTTCTGTGATTTTCTCCTTTCTTTTGGTTCCATTGGTAAAGCCTCCACCTGCCGGGGCACAACCACCTCGACATTTCTCGCTGGTGGAAGACGCTTGACCGGAACCGGGAAGAGAGGGTTGCCCTCACGGCCATATCCGCCTCGCCAGCAGCATCGATACAAGAACGCCAGCAAAACGGCGCCTCCTGACCGCAGTCAGGACTATCGGGCAACCGACAATATTGATATAATTCAGCGACTTGTGGATTCAAGGGGCGGAAACTTACCGACGAAAAATTGAACTTTCCAGCAGCCTCACTAGGTTCAGGCGGAGGTAGAGAGAGGAGGAATGGACATGACAATGACTTCACACGAGGTCATCGCCATCCTTGGGCCTGTCGATCATACACTTGTGGCCGAGGTCATTGCGACCGGTGCAACACAGGCCGAGCTCGCAGAGGCATTTGCATGGGTCAACAATGACGAGGCCTTGATAGGCGAGGGGCGGCGCCTGGCGAGCGGCAGGGTCGCCGCCCTGGTTGACCTTTTGACTTCGGACGAAGAGGAGCCGCAATAGGAACGCAGATACTGAGCCGTCCCAAAATCGAGGTTCTCTATACCGTTGTGAGCACTCGAACGTTGCCCCTGCGTTCGACGACATCGACCATGACTTGGCGGCCGGAGCGGCGGATGGCAACGTCGGCCGAACCGTTGCCTATATCGAGATTGCGTAAAATCACCTCATCGAGGAAAGAGGGCAACAGCGGCTCGTTGAAGCTGATCTGCAGGGCGCGCGGATCGAAATCGAGCCCGAGGCAGGATTGCAGCAGGAAGAGCGGTGCTGCGGCTGCCCAGGCCTGTGGAGAGCAGGCAACAGGATAGAAGGTCGGCCCTTGTGCACGCCGACGCGCAAACCCGCAGAAAAGTTCGGGAAGCCGGCGTAGCTCGATATAGGTCGATGCCGCAAAAAGGCCCTCGAAGATCCGGGCGGCCTCAGCGCGATAACCGTAGCGGGCAAGCCCGCTCGCAATCATGGCATTGTCATGCGGCCAGATTGAGCCGTTGTGATAGCTCATGGGATTGTAGCGCGCCTCGGTCGAGGGGATGGTGCGGATGCCCCAGCCACTGAAGGAGGAGGCGCTCATCAGCGTGCGGGCCACCTGTTTGACCCTCTCTGGATAGGCGATGCCGGTAAACAAGGCATGGCCGGCGTTCGAGGAGCGGACCCTGCAAGCCTGCTTGTCTGCATCGAGCGCCAGCACATAGGTGCCGAGCTCCTCATCGAAAAAGGCCGCGTCGAAAGCGCGGCGCAACCCTTCTGCCCGGGCAAGGAAGCTTGCAGCCTGCTCCGGGCGGTTGAGCAGCCGGAAGATTTCGGCTGCCGCCTGCCAGGCGCCATAGACATAGGCCTGAACCTCGGCAATGGCAATCGGTCCCTTCGCCAATGCGCCGTCGGCATGAAAGATGGAATCGTGACTGTCCTTCCAGGCCTGATTGACCAGGCCTTCTTCGGTCAAGCGCCCATATTCGACGAAGCCGTCGCCGTCCCGGTCGCCATACTCGTCGATCCAGGTAAGCGCCGCCTCGATATGCGGCAGAAGACGTTCGATCGTCGCAAGATCGCCGGTTCGATTGAGATATTCGCCGGCGAGCATCACGAACAAGGGTGTCGAATCGATGCTGCCGTAGTAGCGCCGGAAAGGAACCTCTCGGAGTTCGGCCATTTCTCCGGCGCGTACTTCATGCAGGATTTTCCCCGGCTCGGCGTCCGAGGATGGATCGACATCCGTCGCCTGATTGATTGCCAGATGCCCAAGAACGCCGCGTGCGATCTTCGGATCGAGCCAAAGCACCTCAAGGGCGGTAATGATGGCGTCGCGGCCGAAGACCGTACTGAACCAGGGGATGCCCGCATAGGGATAGGGGCCTTCCGGCTTATCGGTCACCAGCATGTAAAGGTCGGAGACGCTGCGCCGCGCGACCTCGTTAAAGATCTCATTGGACGTGACGATCGATGCGGCGCGCGAGGACGACGCCCGCAACGCCCGGCGGGCATCCCGCAGGGCAAAGAAAAAAGAGCGATAGCCCCGGCGCCGGGTTGCCGTCTGGTCGCAACCGATCTCGATGAAGAGCGACCGGGTTTCGTGGGGTGCCAGGTGGAGGTCATAGACGGCGTGATCGCTGCCAAGTTCATCCGGCTGCGGATCGAAGGACAGCCGCGTCGACCGTCTTCGGTTGTCCAAACCAATATAGGAGAGCAGGATCGCATCCTGCTCGGTAATGGCGGGAAGATGGCGTCCCCTCCTGGCCCTCACCGTTCCCCGGACCTCGAAGAGATCGGCGAAATCCGCCCCAAATCCCATCTCGATCCGGACATGCTGCGGTCGCTCGTCGTAGTTCCTGACTGTCAACCGCTCATAGCAGCACGCGTTCCAGAGGAAGCGGGTCCTGCGCAGATGGATCAAGTCGTGGCCAAGAGTGAGCTTGCCCTTGTCGTCGAAGTGATCGGGATTGGTCAGGTCGCACCTTAAGGTGGCGTTGTCGTCGCGCAATGTGGACGACAGCAGCATCGGCCGCTTGCCGTTGATCGTCAAGTACAGGTGGGAAAGATATCGCGTATCGAGATGAAACAGGCCTTCCGGGCTACCCAGCCCGGAAAGCACATCGCCATTGTGATCGAAGACGGCAAAGGTGTCGCCGTGCTTTAAGGTGCGGGGCCGCCTCTCTTGTAGAGATGCGGCAGCAGGAATGAGGTACTGTGCAACCGGCGCTGCCGGGCTCGCCAATGCAGTGGCCGGATGACTGCCTGTTGAAACCATCGACATGGCTCCTCGGTGTGGTTAGGCGACGACTTTCAGGTCAAGCGACTGAGTGTTCACCCTGCGAACAGGCGCGGCTCTGGTGCGAACGCCCGGCAGATTGCGATAGATGCAGAGATAATCCCGTGCCATGCGCTGCGCTGTGAAACGCTCCTCGAAAGCTCGCCGGACCTTGCGACGATCGAGCCGCAGCAGCCATTCGATATTTTCGGCGGCTTCCTGAACACTGTCGACCAGTACGCCGGAGACGCCCTCGTCGACCACTTCAGGAGCAGAACCGCAGCGGAACGCGACAACAGGTGTGCCGCAGGCCATGGATTCGATCATAACAAGCCCGAACGGTTCCGGCCAGTCAATCGGGAAGAGCAATGCGCCTGCATTGCCGAGGAAGGCAGCCTTCTGATGCTCGTTGATCTCGCCGATGAATTCGACATTCGGATGGCTCTTGACCATCGGCTCGATGACAGTTTCCCAATAGGCCTTGTCGGCGTTGTCGATCTTGGCTGCCATTTTCAGCGGCATGCCGACCTTTGCGGCGATCTGGATGGCACGGTCGGGCCGCTTTTCAGGAGATATGCGACCGAGGAAGGCCAGATAATTGCCTTTGGGCTTTTCCGTGAAGGGCAGCAGGTCGCAAGGCAGACCATGATACACTGTTCCGGACCAATTGACCGGCGGCATCGGTCGACGCTGATCGTTGGAGATCGACACGAGCGGAATATCGGCAAAGGTCTTGTAGAAGGGCTTGAGATCGGGCAGGTCGAGACGCCCATGCACCGTGGTGACCGTGCGGTCGACAAAGTCCCCGATCAGCGGGAAATGCAGGAGATCGATATGGAAATGCAGGACGTCGAACTCATGCGCGCGCCGGCGGATCTCCTCCAGCATCGCGAGCTGATGCGGTAGATGGTCCCTGACCGCCGGGTTGAGCCTGAGCGCAACGTCCGAGCACGCCACCAGCTTAGCGGTGGTGACGGAATCGCCGCTGGCAAAAAGCGTCACGTCATGGCCCTGGGCGACAAGTTCTTCGGTGAGATAGGAGACAATCCGCTCGGTTCCCCCGTAAAGCTTGGGCGGAACGCTTTCGGCGAGCGGTGCGATCTGAGCGATCTTCATCGACAAAACCTCCTCAATTGAGCAAAGAGTCCTTGGGAAAGAACCGCCTCTGCGTCCTTAAAGGCACGCCGCGGTCAGATAGGATGTCTAGATCTGGAATGATTGTCGGCGACATCCTCCTTTCCGATAGCTGCACAGGCTTAACCCGCGAACTCGCGGCGGGTTCCCCCCACGGAGCCTTTGAACATTGAAGGAATGGGATGAATATTGAGATCGCCGATCGTTCTTGTCCGCTGTCTTCAGCGTCTCGATCGCATCGTCATAGGAAATCGCCTTAGCCCCCGGATCAAGTCGAGGAGCCGTTAGGGATTCGATCATAGATATGTCGGATGCCCATGAAGCGGGTACGGCCCGTTTGACATCATTGCCGAGGTCGTGGGCGGCAAACACCTCGTCACGAGTTTCGCCATGCATGGCGGGATGAGGAAGATGGGCGGCAGAGATTGCGGCTATGACTTCATCCGCAGTCGAACTATTGAAGTTTTCCTTTCTCAAAGCCCGGCTCCATTGATCCTGACCGATGGAACTTGGTTGGTTTCGATGATGGATGTTGGAGGTCCGCCCGGGCAGGCGGCGCGGACCTCCACAATCGCTTTAGAAGTCCATGCCGGCGCCGGCAGGCATTGCCGGAGCAGCCTCTTTCTTCGGCTTTTCGGCAATCATGGCTTCCGTCGTCACTAACAGGCCGGCAACCGAAGCAGCGTCCTGCAGAGCGGTGCGCACGACCTTGGCGGGGTCGATGACGCCTTGCGCGTAGAGATCGCCATATTCGCCGGTCTGGGCATTCCAGCCGTATGAAAAATCGGCCTTCTCACGCAGCTTGCCGACGACCACCGACCCTTCGGCGCCGGCGTTTTCGGCGATCTGGCGGGCCGGCGATTCGATCGCGCGGCGGACGATGTCGACGCCCACGCGCTGATCGTCGTTGGCAGTCGGCAGGCCGTCGAGCGCCTTGACGGCACGCAGCAGAGCTACGCCGCCGCCCGGCAGGATACCCTCCTCGACAGCTGCCCGGGTTGCATGCAGAGCGTCGTCGACACGGTCCTTCTTCTCCTTCACTTCGACTTCCGTCGAGCCGCCGACGCGGATGACGGCAACGCCGCCGGCAAGCTTGGCAAGACGCTCCTGCAGCTTTTCGCGGTCGTAGTCGGAAGTGGTTTCTTCGATCTGGGCCTTGATCTGGGCAACGCGACCGTCGATGTCGGCCTTCGATCCGACGCCGTCGATGATGGTCGTATTCTCCTTCTCGATCGCCACCTTCTTGGCGCGGCCAAGCATGTCGAGCGTGACGTTTTCGAGCTTGATGCCGAGGTCCTCGGAGATGACAGTGCCGCCCGTGAGGATGGCGATGTCTTCGAGCATGGCCTTGCGGCGGTCGCCGAAGCCCGGAGCCTTGACGGCAGCAATCTTCAGGCCGCCGCGCAGCTTGTTGACGACGAGGGTCGCAAGAGCCTCGCCTTCGACATCTTCAGCAATGATGAGGAGCGGCTTGCCGGATTGGACGACGGCTTCGAGAACCGGGAGCATGGACTGCAGATTGGACAGCTTCTTCTCGTGAATGAGGATGTAGGGATCCTCGAATTCGACCCGCATCTTGTCCTGATTGGTGACGAAGTAGGGGCTGAGGTAGCCGCGGTCGAATTGCATGCCTTCGACGACCTCGAGTTCGGTTTCGGCGGTCTTGGCTTCTTCGACGGTGATCACGCCTTCGTTGCCGACCTTTTCCATGGCCTCAGCGAGAAAACGGCCGATCTCGGCATCGCCGTTGGCGGAGATCGTACCGACCTGGGCTATCTCGGAATTGCTGGTGATTTTGCGGGCGTTGGTCTTCAGTTCCTTGACGACCGCATCGACGGCAAGATCGATGCCACGTTTCAGGTCCATCGGGTTCATGCCCGAGGCAACGGCTTTCGCCCCTTCCTTGACGATTGCCTGGGCAAGCACGGTCGCCGTCGTTGTGCCGTCACCGGCAAGATCGTTGGTCTTGGAAGCAACTTCGCGCAACATCTGGGCGCCCATGTTTTCGAACTTGTCTTCGAGTTCGATTTCCTTGGCGACCGAAACGCCGTCCTTGGTGATGCGCGGCGCGCCAAAGGACTTGTCGATAACGACGTTGCGGCCCTTCGGGCCAAGGGTTACCTTTACCGCGTTGGCAAGGACATCGACCCCTCGCAGCATGCGATCACGGGCGTCGGTATGGAATTTGACGTCTTTCGCAGCCATTTCTTTCACTCCTTCAATAGGCAGCTATCTGACTGATGGTTTGGTGGTGGAGAGCTCAGGCGGCTTTTTTCTGCTCGGCCTCAGCCTCGATGATGCCCATGACATCGCTTTCCTTCATGATCAGCAGCTCCTCGCCATTGAGCTTGATCTCGGTGCCGGACCATTTGCCGAACAGAATGCGATCGCCAACTTTGACGTCGAGCGCCTGGATTTGCCCAGCATCGTTGCGCGCGCCGGGGCCGACGGCGACAACTTCACCCTCTTGCGGTTTTTCCTTGGCGGTGTCGGGAATGATGATGCCGCCCTTGGTCTTTTCTTCCGAATCGAGCCGGCGGACGAGAATGCGATCATGAAGCGGTCGGAACGACATGTTTTCCTCCGATGGACAAACAATAATGACGTTGTTCCCCTCACCGAACCGGATGACCAGTCCGGGCGGGTGCCAAAGACCTCTCTCGAGCGTCTTGCGCGAAATGATCTGGTTTCGCGGTTTTTTTATTTCAAGAGGGTGACCCAAAAAAATTAGCACTCATGACATGTTGCTGCTAACACCCTGGAAAGGAACAATAAATTGGCCGGCGACGTTGATAGTCCGTTGATGGCGACTCAATTTTACGCCACCTTCGCAGTGTCATGAATTGGAGATGAAGCATGCAATTTTCATCGGATCTGGAACGGCAACTGAACGGCTATGGACTGACCACAGCACACATCCTCTACCGCATTCCCGACTTCGAATCGGTGCTGCAGACCTATGTCTGGCAGGATTACGACCTGGCTCCCGATTTTCCTGAGATGCACAAGTTCCTGGACTTCTGGCAGACTACCCTCGAAGGCCCGCTCCATTCCGTCCGCTATACCCATCAGCGCCTGATCGGACCCAACCAATGGCACCGCGTCGAAGGCGAGTTCAGGCTCCACTGATGTCTTGAAACAGAGATTTTCTGTTCCTAGGTCTTTCCGCGCGAGGCTCGATGAGCTCGGTCGGCATCACACCTCTGTTTAGAGCGAGACTGAAATGGAAGAGAAAATCAAGACGATCAAAGACCTTAGCATCGAGGAGCGGGAAGAGGTTTTTGTTGATATCGCGCGCGTTCTTGAAGGAACTGCGCACGAGAAAACGGAATGCTGACCGCGAAGAAAAGCGAGTGACCCACGGGGCGCGGCATGATCCAACGCTGCCGGCGAGGGCGCCCGCCGAGCCGCTCGATATGAGCATCGATTCGGCGGCCACCGCACAATAGCTGACATTTAGTTCCTATCTTCATTACTTGCAACCTGTGCCCGCAAGGCGGCATTTTCTTTTTCGACTTCGGCCAGACGCTGGCGAAGCGGCTGGACGGCAACCGCGATTTCCGCCTCACTGTAGCGCGGTGTGATGTGCTGCGGGCAGTTCCAGTCGAAGGCTTGGAGGCGCAGGCGAAAGAGGCGCTCCGGCTTTGCACGGTAGGACGGGGTGACCAGCAGCTCGGTAAGTGCCGGATCGGCGTCGAGCGCAAGCTTTTCTGCATGCGCATAGATCTTCAGCCGCGCGCGGTGAGGATAATCCATCAGGAACAGACATACCTTGTCATTGGCTGCGAGATTGCCGGTGCTGATGTACTGTCTGTTGCCACGATAGTCCGCAAAGGCAAGCGTGCGGTCGTCGATCACCTTCAAAAAGCCCTGTGGGCCGCCGCGGTGCTGGACATAGGGCCAACCGGTCTCGGAAACGGAGGCGATGTAGAAGCTGTCGCGGGAGGCGATGAAGGCACCCTCGTTTTCAGTGAAGCGATCGAAGCTGCGATCAGCCGGCAGACCTGTCCAGAAGTCCTGAACGCCCATTTCTGCCTGCGCAGCCCGCACACTGGGCGTTGAGGCTATGTCGAGAAATCCATAGGACATGGCGTCTATCTCCTCACGGTTACAAGTCGCTGTGATTGGCTTGATGAGAAGAATGTGTCGATTTTCACCGACAAAGAGAATACGCTCCAGACGGAAGTAACTCTACCGGAAAATGGAAGAGTATGGATCGCTTTGAAGCCATGTCGATGCTGTTGGAGGTGGTGGACAGGGGAAGCCTGTCTGCGGCGGGCCGGTCGTTGAAGGTCCCCCTGCCGACGTTGAGCCGCAAGATCACGGAGCTGGAAGCAGTGCTGGGAACCAAGCTCCTGACCCGTACCACCCGGAAGATCGCCCTGACGGATGCAGGCGCCACCTATGTCGAGGCTGCAAGGCGCATTCTCGAGCAAGTCGAAGAGGCCGAGCGTCAGGCATCCGGAGAATTCGCCATGCCGAAGGGCGAGTTGGTGATCACCGCGCCCGTGCAGTTCGGCCGCCTTCATGTGCTGCCTGTCGTGACCGACTTCCTGGATGCCTTTCCAGCTATCAACGTGCGGATGATGCTGACGGACAGGAATATCGATCTCGTCGAGGAGCATGTCGACATGGCAGTGCGGATCGGCAATCTGCCCGATAGCGCCATGGTCGCAACACGCGTCGGCTCGGTTCGCCGGGTGGTTTGCGGCAGTCCTGGTCTGTTTGCCAGTCGCGGCGTGCCGAAGGAGCCGGCCGATCTCCTGGATCTACCCTGCATCGGCGTTGAAGTGCTGAGCCCGTATTCAGGCTGGCAGTTTCGGAAGTCCGCCGTCGGCAAACCAATCGAAGTGGCAGTCACGCCGCGGCTTTCCGTCACGACGACGGAAGCGGCTGCGGAGGCCGCAATCCGCGGTGCCGGCGTCACCCGACTGCTCTATTATCAGGTGGCGCAAGACGTTTCGGCAGGAGCACTGAGGCTGGTGCTCGAGGATTTCGAACTCGAACCGGCGCCCATCCACCTCATCCATCTCGCTCGTGGGCAGATGCCGCTGAAGATGCGTCACTTCCTCGATTTCGCAGGACCTCGCCTGCGAGCGAGCATCGCCGCCCTCCAATCCTCATCGCAACAGGGGAACGCCGCACCACAGTCCTCGTGACGCCGCTCTGCGGACAGCTCCATACCAGTGACATTTGCATTCGGCAAAATATCGTTTGAATCCTAACTATTTTGATGCTATTAAAACCCCCATGCAATCGCTCGCGTCCCTGCAGCGCGTTTTCACCGCGAACCTTTTGTCGACCGGCCGCAACTGGCGCCGGGCGGTGGATTTTGCGCTGCGTTCCCACGGCATTTCGGAAGCCTGCGCGGCGCCGCTATTGTGGATCGGACGTCTCGGCGGCGGCGTACGTCAGATCGTGCTGGCCAATCATGTCGGCATCGAAGGGCCGTCGCTGGTGAGGCTGCTCGACCAGCTGGAAGCGCTTGAGCTCGTGGTGCGCAAGGACGACCCGATCGACAGGCGGGCAAAAGGTCTCTGGCTTACGGAGGAGGGCCAGAGCCTCGCAACCCGCATGGAAGCCGTTCTCGACGACCTGCGCGGCAGGATCCTCGCTGATGTCAGTGAAGGCGATCTCGAAGCGGCGGTGCGCGTCCTCGCTGCCTTCGAAGAGATCAGCCCGTCGCAGATTGCGGGGGTAAGCCAGCAGCTCGAGGAGACGCCGTGACCCTTCCCTCCTGGCGGGACTGGCTCTTCTCGGCCAAGGCCTTTCTCGCTTCCATCCTTGCCCTTCTCATTGCGTTGTCCCTCGATCTGCCACGGCCTTATTGGGCGATGGCGGCCGTCTATGTCGTTGCCAATCCGCTTGCAGGTGCGACCAGCTCCAAGGGGCTTTATCGCGCGCTCGGCACCCTGCTTGGGGCAAGTGCTGCCGTCTTCTTCGTGCCGCTCTTCGTCAACGCGCCGGAGCTCTTGAGCATTGTCATCGCGCTCTGGACCGGCACGCTGCTCTTCATTTCGATGCTGGACCGATCCTCGCGCAGCTATGTCTTCATGCTGGCAGGCTATTCCCTGCCGCTGATCGCTCTGCCGTCGGTCGGTTCGCCCGAAGCCATCTTCGATACGGCGCTCGCCCGCTCGGAAGAGATCATCATCGGCATCGTCTGCGCCAGCCTCGTCAGCGTAGTCGTCTTCCCGACCAGCGTGCGCAGCGTGCTCGGCCAGCGCATCTCCACTTGGCTCGACGATGCCGGGAGCTGGGCAAACGATATTCTGCGCGGCGAGGGCGCCACACCGGCGACACCCCTGAAGCGGCAGAAACTGGCAGCTGACGTCACCGGCCTCGATCTCATCATCAGCCAGCTCGGCTATGATGCCGGCAGCCGCGATATCGTACGCCATTCGCGCGAATTGCGTGGTCGTCTCCTGATGCTTCTGCCGCTCTTCTCCTCGCTTGCCGACCGGCTTCATGCCCTGCGGGCCGAAGGCGAGACGCTCCCAAAAGACCTGGTCTGCCTTTTGAACGAGGTTGCCGACTGGTTGGGCCGCGGCGCGAAATCGCAGGCTGACGATACGGCCGAAAAACTGGTGCGGCAGATCGAAAGCCTGCGCGAGACCGATCCGGACCGCCGCTGGAGCGACCTGCTTTTGTCGAGCGCGCTGGCGCGTCTGAAGGAGATCGTCGATCTCTGGCAGGATTGCCTGACGCTGCGCGACGAAATCGTCAGCGGCAGACATTCCGGTCCCTGGCGGCTGGCCTTCCGTCATCGCCAGATCGTCGGCCGTATCAGGCATTTCGATTATGCGCTGCTCGCCTTCCAGGCGGGCGCCGTCGTTGCCGGCATTCTCGTCGCCTGCCTATTCTGGATCTACAGCGGCTGGCAGAATGGCGCTGGTTTCGTCACCATGGCGGCCGTTGCCTGCTCCTTCTTCGCCGCGCTCGATCGGCCGGCCCCCTTCATCACCTCGATGTTCATCTGGTGCGGCGTCAGCCTCGTCATCGCCTTCGTCTACATTTTCGGCATCCTGCCGATGGTCAACAGCTATGAGCTGCTGGTTCTGGTCTTTGCTCCGCCTTTCCTGCTGCTCGGCCTGATGATCCCGAAGCCGCAATTCAATATGCTCGCCATGCTGCTCACCGTGAACAGCGCCTCCTTCATTGCGCTGCAGGATCGCTATGCCTCGGATTTCACCACCTTCACCAATGAGGCGATCGCGGCCCTCGCCGGCATCGGCTTTGCCCTGGTCTGGACGCTGATTGCCCGCCCCTTCGGAGCAGAGCTTGCTGCCTGGCGCCTGGTGCGGGCGGGCTGGAGCGATCTTTCCGATACGGCTTCCGGCGAGCGCCGCGCCGATCACGAAAAACTCTCCGGCCGCATTCTCGATCGCCTCGGCCAGCTCGTTCCGCGCCTTGCCGTCGTCGAGGATCGCGAACTGAAGAAAGTGGATGGCTTTGCCGAAGTGCGCATCGGCTTCAACGTGCTAGTGCTGCAGAACGAGCGCAAGAAACTGCGTGGCGCGAGTGCGGCTTCGCTCGGCGCTGTTCTCTCCGGCATTGCCGATTTCTACCACGGCCGTATCGAGGCCGGCCGGGCGATCGATCCGCAGGATGACCTGCGCCAGTCGATCGACGACAGCCTGAAGATCATCGCGCTTGAAGACGACATGCGCGACGCCGAGAGTATCGACGCGCTTGTCGGTGTCAGGCGCGCACTTTTCCCTGACGCAGCTCCGCCAGCAAGCTGGCAGGCGGCCGAGGCTGCGCCGCAACTTCTACCGCTTGCCGCTGAGTAATTGTCATGCCCGCAGAATTTGATGTTTACGGCGTTTATGTGCCACGCCTCCTTGTTCTCATGGTGCTGAGCCTTCTCTTGATCATCGTCGTCAGACGGATGCTTGCCTGGCTCGGTGCCTATTCCCTCGTCTGGCATCGCGGTCTCTTCGACCTTGCCCTTTACGTGCTCGTCCTCGGAGCCGTCTCCTCCATCACACGCTGGTACTTTGCATGAACGCCCTGAAATTCACTGGCCGCCTGATCGTCACCCTTGCCGTTGTCATCGCCGCCGTCTTCGTTGGCCGCGGTCTCTGGGGCCACTACATGGACGAACCCTGGACGCGCGATGCGCGCCTGCGCGCCGATGTTGTCGGGATCGCGCCTGATGTTTCCGGCCTTGTCAGCGACGTGCTCGTTACCGACAACCAGATGGTCAGGAAAGGCGATGTCCTTTTCCGCATTGATCGCGAACGGTTCGCGATCGCTCTCACCCAGTCTGAGGCAGCGCTTGAAAGCAGCAAGGCAGCCCTCGACCAGGCGCATCGCGAGCGCGAGCGTCAGGGCCGCCTCGGCGACGCCGCCTCTCTGCAGCAGAAGGAACAGGCGCAGACGGCGGAAGAACAGGCGGAGGCCGCCTTCCGACAGGCGAAAGCCAACCGTGATCTCGCTGCGCTCAATCTCGACCGTTCCGAGATCAAGGCAACGGTCAACGGCACGGTTTCCAATCTTAGCCTGCGACCGGGAGACTATGTCAGCGCCGGCACTGCCAAGATCGCGCTGATCGATACGGATTCGCTGCGCGTCGAGGGCTATTTCGAGGAAACCAAGCTGCCGCGCATTCACCCCGGCGATAAGGTTTCCATCCACCTGATGGGGCATTCGCAGAGCCTTGACGGCCATGTCGAAAGCATTGCGACCGGCATCGAGGATCGCGAACGCACGGCCGGCGCCGGCCTGCTTGCCAATATCAACCCGACCTTCAGCTGGGTGCGTC
Organism: Rhizobium sp. BK650; assembly: GCF_014195325.1. Taxonomy (GTDB): domain Bacteria; phylum Pseudomonadota; class Alphaproteobacteria; order Rhizobiales; family Rhizobiaceae; genus Rhizobium. Next base: position 148,141 of record NZ_JACIBK010000012.1, read on the forward strand.
TTGCCCAGCGCGTGCCGGTACGCATCAGCATCGACAGCGTCCCGGACGATGTCAGGCTGATTGCCGGCCTGACTGCGACTGTCGAGGTGGATAAGAGCTAATCGTAAGCCGCCATGCTCTCGCCTAGCCATCGAATCTGGACAATAGTGCAGGCTGAACAGATCGAAGGTGAAATCACCGGGGCTTCGCAGAATGATAATATCCGCTCGCAGGCACGCAGTCCTTGTCGCTGCCGTGCTGCTGTCATCGGTGGTCACCACAATGGCCCAGAGCCCGCCCGTCTCCGTGTAACGACTTCATTCGGGACAGGCGCGATCTCGCCGCTCTCAATGAGCACAAACGGGAAAAAATCCTCAATGACCTCGGTGCGGCGATCATGGCCGATCCGGAGGGCGTGAGTATCGAGATCGAAAGAAGCAGGGGCGCGCCGGCGCTTTGCCAATATATGCGCGTCATGTTCGCTAGCGACAGAACGGCTGCGGTGGTTGATCAGCTTGACGCCGTGCTCCATTGGGGCAACCCGGATGAATCCATCCGCGAGATGCTGAGTGCACCCGCCTATGACGACGGCAGCACCTGGTTTCCAAGGGCGAAGAGAGCTGGCTATTTCAGCGGTTGCGTGGCCGGGGTGCTCGACGGAAAGAGGAGAAGCAGCACGAGCCTCGCGAGCCGATTGCCTTTGCTCCTGAGTTCGAGGTATCAAACCATCATTGTTCTGCAGATTGCCGAGCGCTTGAAGATTGGACGGCCATCCAAAGGCGATAGCTATCGCAAGTGGATGCTGAATGGCCTATCGAAAAAAGACCTTGTTTCGCCGGATGTGATGGATTGGTTCGAGCTTGGTTTCGACAGAGCGAATTGAACGGGTTCAATAAACACAACTGTCGCAATCGCGATGCGGCCCGGCAATTATCTTGCCTGCCGGACGCCAGCAGCACCACCACACCGACGAGAATGATCAGCAAGAATAGGGCGGACCTAGTCGCAGAATTTGCTACCGACCGACACCGGCCCTGATGAGATCACCTATTTAAATCAGCTTGCCTTCCATGGGTTCACGATCGCCAGGCCGATATTCTCGAAATCGGCTTCGTTTCGCGTCGCAAGCGACGCGCCGCGAGATAAGGTTATGGCTGCGATTTGTGCATCAAATTGGCTGATTGGGCGACCGGCAGCGCGCCGCCTGGTCGCTATCGTGGCATAGACGTCAGCTGCTTCGCGATCGAAAGGTAGAACACGCCCTGCAAGATCCTCAATGAAGATCGGTAGTATTGCGGCCTCTAGCTCCCGACGGCGACGACCTTCGGATAGTAACCGCAAGCCGTACAGGATTTCTGCCTCGGTGATAGACGTCGTGAATACGGAAGCTCGGCCCTGCTCGGCCAACCAGTCGATGACGGCTGGGCTCGGGGATGACACCAGCAGCTCGGAAAGAACATTCGTATCGAGGATGATCACTTTTCGAAGTCCGGCATGTCACGAATAGGCTCACGTGCTGGAATATCAAGGTCAACGCCACCGGTCGGTGCAACGCGCGCCCTAATGGATTGAACAAGGTTGCGTGGCGTCTCGCCGGTGGCCAGTGCCGATCGAAGAATGTCGCGCGCTTCGTCTTCCATGGACCGACCGTGGCTCGCAGCCCGGATTCGCAGCCGCCGTTTCAGCGCGTCATCGATATTGCGGATGGTCATGCTGGCCATAAAAGCCTCCTGATATCATTGATTGCATATAATGCAATGATGGCCGAATTACAATTCAACGCATTCGCGAAGCATACTGTTTCGAGCGCGCGGGCAACGTCAGTTCAATCAAAATGAAACACCTCCGGCATCATTGCCCACCACTCGCCTTCCTTGCGCGTTGCAAGCGGCTTCTGGCAGGGCATGCAGATGGCCCACCATTCCTGGTTTTTCGGATCGGCGGCCATCTTCGCCATATCGGCCTCGAAATCGTCGCCGACATATTCCCAGTAGCCGAACAGCAGGTTTTCCGGCTCCTTCAGGTAGATTGAATAGTTGGTGATGTTGCAAGCCGAGAGCAGCGCCAGGATCTCCGGCCAGACGGCGGCATGCAGCGCCTTGTAGTCTGCGACCTTGTCCGGCTCCAGGCCGATCACCATGCCCATGCGCTGCATGTTCTACCGCCCTTGCGCAATTTCCGTCGTGAACTCGGCGATGCTGCGGGCATTCACGGCATCCCAATCCCATTCGATACCGATGCCGGGTTCGGAAGGGGCACTAGCGTGACCGTTTCGGATCTCCATGCCCTTGGTCGTCAGGTCTTCCAGCTGCGGGATATATTCGACATATTTGCCGTTCTGGATGGCGCAGACCAGGCTGACATGCAACTCCATCAGGAAATGCGGGCAGACGGGGATATCGAAGGCTTCGGCCGCATGTGCCACCTTCAGCCAGGGCGTGATGCCACCGATGCGGGCGACGTCCACCTGCACGATCGAGCAGGCGCCCTTCTGCATATATTCGCGGAAATGCCGGATCGAATAAAGGGATTCACCGACGGCGATCGGTGTCGGGGTCGAGCGTGACAGCCGGATATGGCCGTCGAGATCGTCGGCCGGCAACGGCTCTTCGATCCAGGCGAGATCGAGCTCTCTCAGCCGTTCTGCGCGGCGGATCACTTCATCGACGCTAAAGCCTTGGTTGCAGTCGGTCATGATCTCGAAGCCATCGCCGAGCGCCGCACGCATCGCTGATACCCGGGCGTAGTCCTCGGCGCCGTGCGGCTTGCCGATCTTCACCTTCGACCCGGAAAAGCCCTTGGCCTTTGCCTGCAGGGCGTCTTCGACGAGCGCTTCCTTCTCGATATGCAGCCAGCCGCCTTCGGTCGTATAGAGCGGGCAGCTTTCCTTGGCGCCGCCGGCAAGTTTCCAGAGCGGCAGGCCCTGCTTCTTTGCCCTGAGATCCCAGAGCGCGGTATCGACGGCGGCAAGTGCCAGCGCCGTGATCGCACCGATCGTCGTGGCATGTGTGGCAAATTCCAGCCTGTGCCAGATCGCCTCGATGCAATCGGCATCCCCGCCGATCAGGAGCGGGGCCAGATGGTCCGAGAGAAGCCGCATGACGGAGGAACCGCCTGTCCCGATCGTATAGGAATAACCGGTGCCGGAAGCCCCGTCGGAATCGGTGATGGTGACGATTGGCGTTTCCTGGCTGACGAAGCTCTGGATCGCATCGGTGCGCTTCACCTTCGGCGGCAGGTCCACCATGCGCAATTCGATCTTTTCAATGCGGGCCATGGTTCCTCCTAGCTTGCCGTGCGGGCCAGAGCGGGTTCGGCCGCGTGGATCGCCGACATGATGGCGCGGCTGGCCGTTTCATACTTGTGGTCGTTTTCATGTTCGTGGACGATCTTGAAATCGTGCATGACGAGAATGCGGTCGGCGAGCGCCACCATTTCCGGCATGTCGCTGGAGATCAGCAGGATCGCCATGCCCTTGTCGGCAAGGCCATTGATCAGTTCGTGAATATAGGTCTTGGCCTTGATGTCGATGCCGACGGTGGGCTCGTCGATGAAGAGGATATCGACATCAGCGGCAAGCCATTTGGCGAGCGAGACCTTCTGCTGGTTGCCGCCCGAGAGGTTGCCGACGAGCTGTTCCAGATTGGGTGTGCGGATTTCCAGCTGCCTGGCGAGCGGCGCGGCAGTCTTGCGCTCCTTGCCCGCGCCGATCAGCCCAAAGGTCGAGGCAATCCTGCCCCAGACGGTCATGGCGATATTCGAACGGATCGGATGGGCGAGAATGACGCCCTCATGCTTCCTATCCTCGCTGACATAGCCCATGCGGAAACGCTTGATTGCCTCCTCAACCGAGCGGATACGGACGGGTTTGCCATCGATCACCACGGTTCCCGATGTCAGCTTGTCCTTACCGATGACAGCACGGACAAGCTCGGTCCGGCCCGCGCCGACAAGGCCGTAGAGGCCGAGGATTTCGCCGCGACGAAGCGAGAAGGAGACGTTGTCATGGCCGGCAGCGGTGGCGACATCGCGCAGCTCGAGCTTCGGCATCCCTTCCTGCGGCTTTTGCGAGCGCGCGATGAGCGGGCGCTCAGCGCGGCCGATCATCGCCTCGATCAGCGTCTGCCGCGTCATGCCGGTCATCGGCGCACCACGTAGCGTGGTTTCGCCGTCGCGCAGAACCGTGACCCGATCGCAAAGGCTCAAGACTTCCTCCAGCTTGTGGCTGACGAAGAGGATTGCGGTTCCCTGATCGCGCAGCTGCCGCACGAGGCGAAAGAGAATTTCAGTCTCGGCATCGGTGATCGATGCGGTCGGCTCGTCGAGCAGAAGCACCTTCGCCTGATGGCTGAGCGCCTTGGCGATCTCCACCATCTGCATCTGGGCGACGCTGAGGCGTCGCACCTCCGTTGCCGGATCGACATCGAGGCCGACCTTGCGCAGATGCGTGCGCGCCTCTTCATTGGCGCGGCGGAAATCGACGAGGCCGTTGCTAACCGGCAAGCTCTCCAGAAGAATGTTTTCCGCCACCGAGAAGCGAGGAATGAGGTTGCGTTCCTGATGCACGGCCGAAATGCCGAGCGAGATCGCGTCGCGCGGCGAGGCAAGCGACAGCTGTGTGTCATCGAACGTGACCGTCCCGCTATCTGGCCGGTGGACGCCGGTGATGATCTTGATCAGCGTCGATTTGCCGGCGCCGTTTTCGCCCATCAGCGCGTGTATCTCGCCGCCATCAAGTGTTAGCGCGGCATTGTTGAGCGCACGCACGCCGGGGAAGGATTTGCCGATCCGGTCGAGAATGAGCGCCATCTCAATCCTCCCCGACCCGAATCGCCCGGTAGCGATTGATCCAGACCGCGGCAAGGATCAGCGCGCCGAGCAGGAAGGTCACCCAGTAGGGATCGACGGCCAGCAACACCATGGCATTCTGGATGAGCCCGACCAGGAGCACGGCAATGAATGTGCCGGGGATGGAGATGGAGCCGCCGGCGAGACTGGCGCCGCCGATGATCGGTGCCGCAAAGGAAATCACCACCCAGTCCGCTCCGATCGTCGGCTGGGCAGAGCCGAGCTGGGCGACGGCCAGCACACCGGCGGTCGCGGCCAGCAGGCCTGACACGACATGGGCCATGATGGTGGCGCGGGCAACGGAAATGCCCGAAAGTTCCGCCGCATGGGCATTGCCGCCGACCGCCAGCATGTAGCGGCCCTCGACCGTACGGGCAAAGAAGATGACGAGCAGCACGGTCACCAGCAGCGGCACGATGAGCAGGAGCGGAAAGGGTCCGAAACGGCCATTGCCGAAGGCGACGAAGGCAGGCGACAGATTGTAGAAGGGGATGGCCCTGGTGATCCCGAGATTGATGCCGGCAAAGGCCGATCCCGTCGCAAGTGTGACGATGAAGCCGTTAATGCCGGTCCGCACCGTCAGCCAGCCATTGATAAAGCCGGCAAGACCGCCGAAGACGATGCCGATGATGATGGCGACGATGGCCGGCAGGCCCCAGACATCCATCAGCCCGCCGGTAACGACGGCGACGAGCCCGCCGAGCGCACCGACCGAAAGGTTCATCTGGCCGACGCCCAGCATGACCATCTGGCTGAAGGCGACGAGCAGCGAAACGCAGATGCTGCGCAGCATGACGAACCAGTTGAATTCGGTCATGAAGGCAGGCGAGGCGAAGGAAAGTGCAATACCGCCGGCAATGACACCGGCAAGGATGCCGGACCATTGCGCGCGCGCTGCGAAGGAAAGCAACGTTTTCATGCGCGCCTCGTCTGTTCGCGGATGGCGAGTTTGGCGCGGTAGCGCTCGAAGAGGATCGCCGAGAGCAGGAAGACGCCAAGGAAGAGCTGCAGCCAGAAATTACCGACCTGCAACACAAGCAGGCCGCTGCGGATGGTCGCAACCAGCAGCGCTCCGATGATCGTGCCGATCACTGATACCATCCCCCCGGCAAGTGCGGTGCCGCCGATGACGGGGGCGAGGAAAGAGGGCAGCAGCCAGTCGTCACCGGCAACGGCGGGCATGGCGGCCGAAAGCCTTGATGTCAGCATCAATGCGGCAGCACCGGCAAGCACGCCCGAGAGCACATGCACGAAGATGGTGATCCGCCCCACCGGAATACCGGACATTTCCGCCGTGCGCGCATTGGCGCCGACGGCGAGGATCTGCCGGCCGACAACCGTATGCTTGAAGAGAATGTAGAGCAGGGTGCCGATCAGGAGGGCAACGATTGCGAGCGTCGGCACGGGGCCGAGGCCGCTGCGCCCGAAGGCGCCGAAGGTTGCCGGCAGGCCGTTTAGTGGCACGCCCTTGGTGAAGATCAGCATGCCGCCGGAAAACAGGCTGGCGCTCGCAAGCGTCACGATGAAGCTGTTGACGCCGGTCTTGACGATCGCCAACCCGTTGAGCGCGCCGAGCAAACCGCCGAAGGCGAGCGTGAGCAGGATCGCGACAGGGATAGGCAGGCCGGCCGCCTGCATGAGATGGCCGGCAATCATGACGCAGCAGACGCCGATCGCACCGACTGAAAGGTTCATGCCGCCGGTCGCCAGCACCACCATCTGGGCGAAGCCGACGACGACGTCGATCGCGACCGAGCGGCCCATGGAATTCAGGTTGAAGCGCGACAGGAAGCCAGGCGCCAGGCTGGTGAAAACGACCCACAGGATCAGAAGGATGATCAGCAGACCCAGCTGCGCCGGCCCTCTGGTCAGCAGTCCCAGCAGGCTGTGTCTGCCTGCATCGGGGACGGGACTATCATTGTCGATGGGTGCCATGCGCTCGGACGACCGGTCTCGTGGAATCGGAATGGTTGGGCGCGGGTGGAACGAACCCCGCGCCGCTCCTGTTACTTGCAGGAAAGGTAAGTGTCCTTGAAGCTTGTCTGCAGCTTTTTCGTCAGCGCCTTCAGATCGTCCTTGTAGCTGTCGACGTTCTTGGCAGAGATCAACAGCGTCCCGGAATCGACGAAATGCGCCGTCTGCGGCGTGGCGATCCACGGGGCATCGGCCTTGACGCTGCAGCCGCCGGCCATCTGGTCGAGCGCATAGGCGCCGATATAGGCCTGACCATAGGGGTTCTGCGCCATTGTGCCGGCGACGAAGCCGTCGCGGATTCCATCGAGGATGATCTTGTCGTCATCTATGCCGACGAGCTTGATCTTCTTGTCGCCGAGGTTCTTGAGCGCGGTCGCAGCCACGACCGAGGAAATATAGCCGGTCGCGATCAGGCCGTTGATCTTGTCTTTCTGCGCGGCAAGCAGGGCATTGATCTTCTGGTCGCCCTGTTCCTGGCTGTCGGTATCGCCGACGGTCTGCAAGAGGGTGACGGCGCCGTTCGTTTCGCCGACGGCTTTTTCGACCGCCTTGACGCGCAGCGTCGTGTTCGGATCGACGAGCAGGCCGGCAAGATGGACGATCGTGCCCTTGCCGCCCATCGCCTCGATTAGTGCCTTGGTCCCAAGGTAGGCCGATTGCGACACGTCGGTTGCCAGGCAAAGGCCGACATCGGTCGGATCCTGCGCGCAGCCGCCGAGCGCGACCGAGGGAATGCTGTTGCTCTTCATTTCTGACAATATGGCGTTGACGCCGACTGCGTCCCCCGGAAAGACGCCGAAGCCGTTTGTGCCTTGCGCTGCGAGGCTCTCCAGAAGCTCGGTCTGGGCCTCCAGCTTCCATTCGCTCGGCACTTTGTATTCGACCGCGGCCATGCCGAAATCCTTGGCGGCGTCGGCGGCGGCCTGTTCCCAGGGCGCAAAATAAGGGTGGGGACCGCCCGGAACCAGGGCGATCTTGTTGTCCGAGGCGAAAGCGCTGAGCGGCGCGAGTGCCACAGAGCATGCAAGGCCTGCAGCAATGAAACTGCGAATTGTCATGACATCCTCCCGTTTGGGCAAGCCAGTCCTCTTCCAGCCTTGCCATACCCAATCGCTAACACGATCGAATATCGCATGCAATATTCGATTCTTGACTTTTTTGTCATCTTCCGGTTCCATCTCGGCAGGCAATCGGCGGGAGGAGTTGATGAAGCCGCAAGAAAACCAGGCCACGGTCGATCGATCGAGGCTTCTGCCGGAATATCGAACCCTGCTGGAGGAAGTCGATGCATTGGGCGGGCCGGCTCTGGAAACGCTTTCGCCCCAGGAAGCGCGTGCCGATTCCGAGATTCGGCTGGCTCTTCTTTGGGGGGCAAAGGACGAGGTTGCGGGTATCGACAATCTCGAAATCCCAAACGGTGGAATAGAGCTGAAGGCACGGCTTTACCGCGGGGTTGACGCCAGGCGAACCATCCTCTTCTTCCATGGCGGCGGCTGGATGGTCGGCAGTATCGAAACCCATGACGGGCCGGTGCGCACGCTTTGCAATGCGGCGCGGGCCAACGTGCTTTCGGTCGAATATCGCAAGGCGCCGGAGGCGCCGTTTCCGGGGGCATTGGAGGATGCCGAAGTGGCACTCCTGTGGCTTCGAGCAAAAGGCGAGGCACTCGGGCTTGATTCAGAGAGCCTGATCCTTGCAGGGGACAGCGCCGGCGCCAGCATCTGCGCATCGCTGGCGATCCGGGCGTGCGATCTCAAAATCCCGCTTGCCGGCCAGGTTCTGGTCTATCCGGCAACCGACCTCGCAGGCACGACGGCGAGCCGGGCCGAATTTTCGAGCGGTTTTTCGCTGCAGCAGTCGACGATGATCTGGTTTGCGGAAAACTACCTATCAGGACGCACGCAGCCTTCCGACCCGCGTGTTTCGCCGCTGCTCGCCGCCGACCTCTCGAACTTGGCGCCGACCCTGCTGATTACCGCCGACCATGATCCGCTGCGGGACGAAGGCCGTGCTTATGCACAGCGTTTAATTGCCGCCGGAAATGACGTCTGTTACGAGGAGTGGCAGGGAACCATCCACGGTTTCTTCATCATGGATCGCGCAGGCAAGACTGCCCGCAAGTTGATCGGGCGCATCGGGGAATGGGCAGAGAGCCTTTGGAACAGATATGACGATGGCGAACGGGGCGGAGATTGAAGCTGCCGCCACGGCTGTGCGGTCCGAGCCAATTTATCTGACGATATATCAGGTTCTTCGAGATCATCTGGAGCGGGGTGCGCTGGCACCGGGCCTCGTTCTCGGCCAGGCGAATATCGCACGCGCTTTCAATGTCAGCCGCATTCCGGCTGGCATCGCGTTGGGGCGCCTCTTGGGGGACGGCCTCATCCACACTTTCGAGGGACGCGGTTACATCGTGCCGGGCGGCGAGCCGCTGCGCGGCGATCTTTTTGCCGCCGGCCTCGACCTTCCGCATTCACTGACCGTGCCGGTCGTCAACCGAAGGGAGCAGATCTACCCGGAGGTCGAACATGCCGTTGCCGTCTGTCTGGCCTACGGCCGCTTCCTCTTGAACGAGACGGCCCTTGCCCAGCATTACGATGTCAGCCGCACCATCGCCCATGAAGTGCTGACGCAGCTCGAGCGCAGCGGCGTCATCGAGCAGGACAGCAATAACAGGTGGTATGCCGGGCCGCTCAGCGCCAAGGTCTTTCGCCATCACTACGACATGCGCCGCTTGCTGGAACCGGAAGCCCTGCGCCAGGCCTACCCCTTCCTCGAGAAAGAGAGCCTCGAGGAGCGCAGGCAACGGCTTGTTGCCCTCGGCCCCTATCCGCAAGCGCCGGAAAGGCTCGAGCGGGTCGAAACCGACCTGCATCTTGATTCCCTCTCGGGCTGCCCCAATACGGTGCTTCTTGCGGCTGTGCGCCGAAGCCAGCGGGTGCTGATCGCCACCCATTCAACCTTCGCGAATTTCCGTACGGAAGAGGAAATTTCAGCGATGATATCGGAACATTCGCGCGTCTATGACGCCCTGCTTGCCGACGATATCGAGGGCGCTTGCGTGGTGCTTGCCAATCACCTGCGGCGGGCGCTCGATCCTAACCTGAAGATCCTCGAGCGCCTGCCGGCCATGCCCGCGGGCCTGACGCCGCCCTACCTGATCCAGGTCAAGAGCGAGCGTTGAGCTCTCACGCGTGTCGCAGGACTGCCCAATTCAAGGCGATGCCAGCCGGTGGAAGATCCGCTCTATCCGGCCGACGATCGCAAAGAAGATGATGCCAGACAGCGACGCAAGCAGCACCGCCGCAAATAGCCTTTCTGCCCGATAGTTGAACGTCGACTGGATGATGACGGCGCCAAGTCCGCGGTCTGATCCGATCCATTCCCCGACGATCGCGCCGATCACCGAGGTCGTTGCCGATATCCGCAACGAGGCGAACAGAAGCGGAACCGACCGCGGAGCTCGAAGACGCCAAAAGGTTTCCCATCCGCTTGCCGACAGAACATGCATGAGCTCCAGCTCATTGCTTGTGGCCGACGTCAAACCGCGCACCATGTTGACGAGCGTCGGGAAGAAACAGAGCAGAGCAGCAATTACCACCTTGGGAAAAACGCCAAGACCGAAGACGAGAATGATGATCGGCGCCAGCGCCAAAACCGGAATGGTATTGAAGAGTAATACGACGGGAAAATATGCCGCCCGGACACGTGGGCTGTAGACGAAAACGATGGCAAGGATCACCGCAGTCAGATTGCCGAGAAAAAAGCCAAGAAGAGCCTCGTACCAGGTAGGCAGCGCGTTCTGAACGAGGTCGCGCCATTCACTGGCGAATGTCCGCAGGACCGAAAGCGGCGTGGGGACGATATAAGCCGGGACGCCGAGCGCCGGTAGCACCCATTGCCAGACGATCAGCAATGAGGACGCGCCGGCAACTGGAAGAATAGTTGCTTCCAATAGCGAAAGTCGGTCCCTCTTCAAAGGATTACGCTCCACCATCGCGCAGCAGCTGGCGCAGTTGCGCTGCTGTCTCCTGTGCCTGCGCGCTTTCCCTGCGACAGATGCCGTTTGCGTCCTTCAGTGACGTAAGATCGAGGAGGGCTTGGCATCTGCCAGGATTTGCGGCAAGCACCAGTACGCGCCCTCCGAGATAAATGGCCTCGGTAATGCTGTGTGTTACGAACAGGATCGTTGTATGTGTCCTGCGCCAAATGGCGAGAAGCTCATCATTGAGCCGGTCGCGGGTGATTTCGTCGAGCGCGCCGAAGGGCTCGTCCATCAGGAGGATGTCCGGCTCGCATTGCAGGGCGCGTGCAATCGAAACGCGCTGGCGCTGTCCGCCCGAAAGCTGGTTTGGGTAGCGATCCGACAGATCGGCAAGGCCAACCAGCTCCAGCCAATGGTCGGCCCTTGACTGAACCGATTTGGCGACGCGGCTCTTTCCAACTTGCAATGGCAGGCAGACATTTTCCCGCACGGTGCGCCAGGGAAGCAGGGTCGCCTCCTGGAATACAAATCCGACCTCGCGCTGCCTTCTCGCCTCCGCTGCCGGCTTCCCAAGCACGGAAAGCCGGCCGCTGAGCGGCGGCAGCAGATCGGCGATTGCGCGAAGGAGCGTGGACTTCCCGCATCCGGACGGGCCGAGGATCGTCAGAAACTCACCTTTGGCGACGCTGAGATCGACCCCCTCCAGAACCGGCTGCGTCGACCCCGGATAACCGAGCCCAAGGCTTGCCGCCTCGATTGCGATCTTGTCTGTCACAGGGTTCATCCGATCTTCGGACGGTCTCCTGCCGTCAGCTCCAAGATCGCCATCGAAAAGCAGTCATCGAGCTTTGGCGGGCCGGACTTGAACTGGCCGACCTTCTCATAGACCGAGATTTGCTCGGCGATGCCATGAGGATCGAAGGTACCCCATCCATCTTTTGCCGTCGTTTCATCGAAGCTCAGTGACATGATCTGCGGTATCGTTTTCAACTCGACCGCCAGATCGAGCTGGGGATAAGCTTCGACCGTGAGCTTCACCGCATCTTCTGGATGCTCGTGCGTCCATGACCAGCCCTTGGCTATGGCACGCATTGCCTTGGCAAGCGTGTCGGCGTGTTTGCCGATCGCATCGTCGGTTGCGAAATAGACATTGGCATAAGACGGCAGTCCCGTATCCTTCATCATCAAATCGATCCGGTCAGGCCCGATAACGGAGAGAGCCTGGGTGTTGGTAATCCAGCCTGTCACCGCATCGACCTGGCCCGTCGTTAATGGCGTCATGTCGAAACCGATATTTGTTATGGTAAGGCTCGACGGATCGATCTCATTCTTGAGAAGGATTGCATCCAGAACGTAACGGGCGGTTGGCTGAATCCCGATGCGTTTGCCGACCATGTCCTTGACTGTGCGGATTGGTGCCTTCGGCAGCGAGTAGAACGCGAACGGTGCCATACGAAACCCGCAAGCGATGATCTTGATCGGCACCCCTGAGGCGCGTGCGAGCAGCAGCTGCGCCGAATCCGAGAATTGGCCGAGCCCGGCCTGCCCGGTAACGACCGGAGGCACGGTTGCGGAATTGGGGCCTCCGGGAGAAAACTCCACCTCCAGCCCCTCAGCCTGGAAAAATCCCTTCTTGGCGGCGACGATGTCTCCGATCTGACCGTTGCTCATCAGCCAATCGTACTTGATGACCACTTTTGCGCTTTGGGCGTTTGCCCTGTTGGGCGCGACGATACTTAGCCCGCCGGATAGAGCAGAAAGTATAAGCGCACCGTTGGCCAGAAATCTGCGTCGGTTCATCGTCATTGCCATTCCCCTTTTTGTTAACGCCCTTTCGGGCATTGGCGGCAGAGACCTTTACTAGTCGATATCGCCCACAGGCCCACCTTCGGCCCAGGCATAGAGTTCCCAGAGATTGTCATCAGGATCTGCGAAGTAGCAGCAGCGCGCATTCCAGCTGTAATCCTGGGGAGGCCCCTGGAAGGCGACGCCGGCAGCTGCAAGCTCGGCGTAGGCCGCGTCAACGGCGGCGGGAGAAGAAAGCTCGATCGCAGCGCAGGCCTTGTGAACTCCGGGCGGGGCCTTCAGGCCGGATACGCCGGTGTTTTGGGCAATATGGTCGATCTCCCAAAGGGCAAGCGTAACGCCCGCACCCTTGAAATCGGCAAAGCCTGGAGCGCGCCGGCGTGGCCTGAAGCCGAGGCTATCGACGTAGAAGGCTGCCGCCCGGTCAATGTCTTCGACCAGAAAGCAAATATCGGTGATTGGATTAACTTGCGCGAAGGCAGCCATTCGATACTCCCTTTTGTCGAGAGTGTGTCTCGCAAACGCAAAGTGCGATTTCAAAATCGTGCGCTATTTTTTCGCAAATCTGCTTTTCCGCGCGTCGGCGCCGATCATTGCAGTGATCGGCGATAGTCAGTGGGAGTGACGCCGACGATCCGGCGAAATACGCTCGAGAAATGTGCCTGGCTGGAGAAGCCGGTGGCATAGGCAATCTGCGAAAGTGTTTTTCTGCCATCGGCCAGGTAAATTCGAGCCCGTTCAATTCTTCGATCGAGTATGAACTGGTGCGGCGGCTTCCCGACGGCCTTCTTGAACGCGCGGCTGAAATGAAAGTGGCTCATGTGGGCGACGCTGGCCAGTTCATCGACATTGAGGTCGGCACGACCAAGATAATCCTCGACATACTCGGTCACCCGCCTCAGCTTTTCCGATGTTATCGACCGTATGGCGACGGCTGGTCTTGTTCCCAGGAGCCTGACGACCGAACAGGCGAGGGCCATGCCAAGATGCTCCATCAACAGAGGCTCAGCGTATTCGCTTTGCTCGACGGCTGCAGCGAGCGAAAGGGCCACCTGCAAGGTGGTCGGGTCCGATGCTGCACTGAATGCATCGTCGTTGAGGCGGTCAGGGTCGAACTCGCTCAAGCCCAGATTCTCGTAGAGCTTCGGAGCCTGGAAAATCGATATGTAATCTGCGGCGTCGCCTTCGACTTCGAAATTGATCGAAGCCGGCTGGAAGCCCAGGGTGAAGGACGGTCTATCGACAGATCTGAAATTTGCCGAACCATATCGGTGTGCATATTTCCGGTGCGCAGTGCGGTTGATCGAGATCCTGTGAAGGGAGCCCTGTGAGATCATTTCGCCAGCAGAGCTGTGGTAGGTTTCTATGATGAGGTCGCGCTGAACGAACGCTTTATATTGCTGAAGCGATGGCCGGCTTATCGAGAATATTTGTGGGTCAATGTCGAGCATATGGTGTTCTCCATCGCTCATAAGAAGCAATTTTTGCGCCAAATAAGAAGCGCGCATCTGTCCCCAGGCCGAAGGCGATGCCCCCGACAAAGGCAGGGCCAGCGCCTCGAGGGGAGGCGCTGTTGACGGTCTTCAGGACGGGGGCAGGCGCTCGGGGATCGGAGTATGGCCGATCGGCAGCAGCGTTTCGTTCCTGCAGAAACCCGTTGTCAGCTCGCTGCGCGAGGATAGAAATCCGATGCGTCCAACCGTGCCGGTCTACCCGCGATCTCGAGTTCGCTCAGGCGAGGCGAGCTGCGCGCGATGACCTTGCCGCGGCGAATGACGGTCAGCCGATTCGCCTTCAGCCTGAGCGCTTCTAGCGGATCGCGCGCCTGCAGGATGACGAGGTCGGCATTCTTGCCCTTTTCCAAGCCGTAACCTTCAAGGCCCATCGTCTTTGCCGAGTTGACGGTCAGCGCGTTGAAGATCTTCTTCTTGTCCTCGACGCCGGCCATCTGCGCCACGTGGATCGCCATATGGCCGACTTCCAACATGTCGCCGGAGCCCATCGAGTACCAGGGGTCCATGACGCAGTCATGGCCGAAGGAAACGTTGAGGCCGGCCTCCATCAATTCGCGCACCCGGGTCATGCCGCGCCGCTTCGGATAGGTGTCGTGCCGGCCCTGCAGCATGATGTTGATGAGCGGATTGGGTATGACGTTGATGCGAGCCTCAGCCATCAGCGCAATGAGCTTGGAGACGTAGTAATTGTCCATCGAATGCATGGAGGTGAGGTGCGAACCGGCGACCCGGCCCTGCAGCCCGAAGCGGACCGTCTCTGCCGCCAGCGTCTCGATATGGCGTGACATTGGATCGTCAGTCTCGTCGCAGTGCATGTCGACCGGCAAGCCGCGATCGGCGGCGATGCGGCAGAGTGCTGCGACCGAGGCTGCGCCATCGGCCATGGTGCGCTCGAAATGCGGAATGCCGCCGACAATATCGAGACCCATGTCGAGCGCGCGGTTCAGGGCGTCGACGCCGCCGGGCGAACGATAGTAACCATCCTGCGGGAAGGCGACGAGCTGCAGGTCGATATACGGGGCAACCTTCTCACGCACCTCGATCAGCGCCTCGGCGGTCACCAGCCGCGGATCGCTGGTATCGACATGGCTGCGGATGGCAAGAAGCCCCTGCGAGACGGCAAGATCGCAATAGCGAAGCGCCCGCTCCACCAGCGCTTCGCGGGTGAGGATCGGCCGCAGTTCCCCCCAGAGCGCGATGCCTTCGAGAAGCGTGCCGGAGCGGTTCATGCGCGGCAGGCCGAGCGAGAGCGTTGCGTCCATGTGGAAATGCGGATCGACGAAGGGTGGGCTGACGAGCCGGCCGGTCGCATCGATTTCCTCGCCGGCACTGGCCTCGATTCTCGCCGCCACCTCGACGATTTTGCCCTTCTCTATGGCGATGTCGATGCCGTTGCGGCCGTCGGGAAGATTTGCATTTCTGATGATCAGGTCAAACATGGCGGCACCGGTCTGTTGTGTTTCTGAAGGATAGGATCACCGCTCGCCGCGGCGATAGGGCTGCATCAGCGCCTGCGGTACGCGGGCGCGTCGGGCCATAACGGCAAGAGCTGCGATCGACAGGAGATAGGGCGTCATCAGGAAAAGCTGATAGGGCACGACACCGCCGAGCACCGTCTGCAGCCTCAGCTGGAAGGCATCGAAGAAGGCGAAGAGCAGCGCGCCAAGCAGCGCCCGGCCGGGCCGCCACGAGGCGAAGACGACGAGCGCAATGGAGATCCAGCCGCGCCCCTGGACCATGGTCGGAAAGAAGCTGTTGAAGGCCGACAGCGTCAGGAAGGCGCCGCCGACGGCCATCAAGGCGCTTCCCGCAATGATCGCACCATAACGGATCCGGATCGGGTCTATACCCTGCGCCTCGGCGGCATGCGGGTTTTCGCCGGTCATGCGGATCGTCAGACCCAGTGGCGTCCGGAAGATCAGATAGCCCATCGCCAGCGCCAGAAAGAGCGCCAGATAGGTCGGCGCCGTCTGTGCAAAAAGGGCCGGGCCAAGGAAGGGCAGGCCGGAGAGGACGGGAATATCGATCGGCTGGAAAGGCACGATCGTCGGCGGGGTGCCGGCGAGCGGCACGACCAGGCGGAAGATGAAATAGCTGAGGCTGGAGGCAAAGAGCGTGATGCCGAGACCTGTGACGTGCTGCGACAGGCCAAGGGTGACGGTCAAAAGGGCGTGCAGCAGGCCGAAGACCGCGCCGGCAAAGGCTGCGACCAGGAGGCCGGTCCAGAGATCGGCGCCGTGAAAGACCGCAAGCCAGCCGATCATCGCCCCGAAGGTCATGATGCCTTCGATGCCGAGATTGAGTACCCCCGCGCGCTCACAGAGCAGCGCGCCGAGCGTGCCGAAGATCAGCGGTGTGGCGATGCGCAGCACGGCGGCCCAGAGGCCTGCAGAGGAGACAATGTCGATCAGAGCCATCATCTGCGGATCCTGTATTGGGTGAAGAACAGCGCGATCAGCATGGTGAGCAGTGAGACGGCGACCGTCACGTCGGCAATATAGGTCGGTATGCCGAGCGCCCGGCTCATGCCGTCGGCGCCGACGAACATCGTGGCGGTGAAGAGGGCTGCGGCAATCACGCCGATTGGGTGCAGGTTAGCAAGCATCGCGACGATGATGCCGGAATAACCGAAACCGGGCGACAGATCGGTCGTCACATAGCCCTTGACGCCCATCACCTCGATCGCACCCGCCAGACCAGCAAGACCGCCGGAAAGGCAGGCAACTTTCACCAGCGTGATGCCAAGCGGCACGCCGGCAAAGACGGCGCCGAAAGGATTGAGACCGGCGGCGCGCGAACGCAGACCGAAGACAGTGCGCGACTGGAGAAAATATACGGCAAATGCAATGACGATGGCGATGATGAAGCCGACATGCAGCCGCGAACGCGCCACCAGTTTCGGCAGCAGCGCGTGATCGCTGACCGGCATGGACTGCGGCCAGCCGAAGGCGAGCGGATCCTTCAGGACGCCATCGATCAGCATTGAGACGAAGAGAAGGGCGACGAAATTCAACAGCAGGCTCGTGACCACTTCATCAACCGAAAAGCGCAGCCGCAGCCAGAGCGGCACGAGAATCAGCACCATGCCGGCGACAGCCCCCGCAATCAGCAAAGCCGGAATGAGAAGTGTCGCCGGAAGGCCTGCAAGGAGATTGGAGCCGAGTGCCGCAACCGTGATGGCGCCGATATAGAACTGGCCCTCGGCGCCGATATTCCAGAGCCGGGCGCGGAAGGCGACAGCTGCGGCAAGGCCGGTCAGCATCAGCGGCGTCGCCCGCGTCAGCGTCTCCGTCACCGAAAGCCGCGTGCCAAAGGCGCCGGTTAGAATGCGCCAATAGGCTTCGAAGACAGGGGCGCCGGCAAGCGCAATCAGTATGCCGGCAATAGCGAGTGCGGCGATGACGGCGCCGACAGGCGCTGCCACGACCAGGTAGAGCGGCCGGTGATCGCGACGTTCAAGACGCATGCTGGGCCTCATACGTCCATTCGCCTGACATCATCAGGCCGAGTTTCCGGGGATCGGCACTTTGGGCGTCAATTGGGGGCGACAGGCGACCCTTGACGATCGCCTGTATGCGATCGGCAAGGCCGATCACCTCGTCCAGATCCTCCGATATCAAAAGTACGGCCGTGCCCTCCTTGCGTGCCTGCAATATCCGGGCATGGACGGCGGCAACCGCACCCTCGTCTAGCCCGCGCGTCGGCTGCGCAGCAATCAGGATCTTCGGCCTGCCATGCAGGTTGCGGCCGAGGATCAGCTTTTGCATGTTGCCGCCAGACAGAAGCCGCGTGCGCGTCGCCGGTCCGCCGCCGCGAATATCGAACTCAGCGATGATCTCCTGGGCGAAGGCCATGCCGGCCTTGCGGTCGACCAGCCCACGGCGAGAGAAACGCGGCGAGGCGATGCGCTCCAGCACGGCATTTTCCCAGACCGCGAGTTCGCCGATCGCCCCTTCCTTGTTGCGATCCTCCGGAATGCGGCCGATGCCGGCGTCGATCAGACTTTCGACACTGAGGTCGGTGACCGGCTGCCCGAAGAGCATGATATCGCCGCGGCTCCAGCCCGCCAGTCCGCTGACGAGATGGCTGAGTGTCGTCTGGCCATTACCGGAGACGCCGATAATGCCGAGTGTCTCGCCAGCATGGAGCCGAAAACTGATATCTCTCAGCCGCTTCTGGCCGCCGTCAGAGACGGTGACACCGACAGCCTCGAAAACCACCGCGCCGGGCTTAGACGTTTCGCGCACCGGGCGCGTCACTCGGCGGCCAACCATGAGTTCGGCAAGCTCCGCCTTGCTGGTCTGACCGGTCAGCCGTTCGGCGACCACCTTTCCGCCGCGCAGCACGACGACCCGGTCGGCGGCACCGATCACCTCGTCGAGCTTGTGAGAAATGAAGATCAGCGACAGTCCCTGCCGGGCCATTTCCCGAAGCGTCTGGAAAAGGCGCTCCGCCTCGATATTGGTCAATACCGCCGTCGGTTCGTCGAGGATGAGAATTCGGGCATCGTTATAAAGCGCCTTGAGGATTTCGACACGCTGCTGCTCGCCGACCGAGAGGTCGCCAAGCCGGGCATCGGGGTTGACGCTGAGGCCGAAGCGGGAGGCAATGGAAAGAAGCCTGGCGCGACCGGCCGCTCTCTCCGATTTGAAGGACCAGAGCTTTTCCGTCCCCGTCATGACGTTTTCGAGCACGGTGAGGTTGGGCGCCAGGGAGAAATGCTGGTGCACCATGCCGATGCCGGCACGGATCGCCGCGCGCGGCCGGCCGGCCGGCAATTCGCTGCCTTCGATATGGATCGTGCCTGCATCCGGCACATAATGGCCGAAGAGGATGCTCATCAGCGTCGTCTTGCCGGCGCCGTTTTCGCCGAGCAGGGCCAGCACTTCACCCTTGGCGAGGTTCAGCGAAATATCGTCATTGGCCTGGATCACGCCGAAACGCTTGTTGATACCGTCGAGCTGGAGCACGGGAGCTGATGTCATGAGGTAAGTCCGGCAATGGCATGGGGGTGGAGCCAACGTTGCTCCGCTTCCAGCCGCCAGGCAAGGGCAAGCAGCAGTGGTTCGCGACCCATCGGAGCCAGCAATTGCACAGGCAGCGGCATTCCCTCGCCATCGCTTCCAAAAGGCAGTGTCAGCGCCGGAAAGCCGGAAATATTGGCAAGACAGGCAAGTGGCGCAAAGCGCGCCATGCGGTTCAAATGCAGATCAGTATCCTGATGATCGGTCGGGAAGGAGCCGATCGGCAGAGGGGCTATCGCCAGCATCGGTGTCAGCAGGCAGTCGATATCGTCGAACAGGTGCCAGAGGTCATGGCTGACATGCGGCATGGTGCTGAGGCTCTGCCAGAGTGCGGTCGGCGCAATTCTGGCTCCGCGCAAGGCAAAGGCTGCCGTCAGAGGTTCGGCCTTCGCGAGGTCGAGACGGAAGCTATCGACGAGCCATGCCAGATTGATTGCGACGATATCGGCGAAAATGCCGGCACTCGCGATGACGCTCGCTTGAAGTCGCTGCCACTCCACGATGACGATCTCATGTCCATCTGCCTCGAGGCTGCGGGCCGCGGCCTCCACCGCTTGCTGTCGTGCAGCCTCGGTCGGAAAGTCGCTGCCTGTATCCGTCAGCAGGCCGATACGCAGACGGGTTTTTTCGCTCGCGTCGAGAGCCGGTGCCGCATAAGGGCCGGCAGGGTTTCCATGAAGCGCGTCGAATATTGCGCCGGCATCGCGGACCGAGCGGCAGACGGCCAGTTCGCTGGCGATGCCGCCAAGATGATTGCCGAAGCCCGGTCCGCCCGGAATGGCACCGCGGCTGGGCTTCAGGCCAACGAGGCCGCAACAGGCGGCGGGCACGCGAATGGAGCCTCCGGCATCCGTTGCATGGGCAATCGCCACGATGCCGGCCGCGACGGCAGCGGCCGCACCACCGGAAGAACCGCCCGCCGTGCGGGCGAAATCGAGCGGATTGCGGCAGACAGGCCCGCGCATGGGTTCGCTTGCAAGGGAGAGGCCGACTTCCGGGCTGGTGGTGAGACCGAAGAGGCTGAAACCGGCCTGACGAAAACGATCTGCGAGATCGGAATCGGCAGACGCATCCAGCATGCCGTCGAAGAGCCGTGAGCCACCGCGAACCGGAAGACCCTTGAACGGGCCGCCGAGATCCTTGGCAAGCGTCGGCACGCCGGCAAACGGCCGGACGGAGAATATGGCGGGATCGCCTCGATATTCGCGATCAAGTGCGGCGGCATCAGCCAGGCCCAGGTCTTCGTCGAGTTGACAGATCGCGCCCAGCGCATCGTTTGCTCTTGCGGCGGAAATCGCAGCCTTCATCGCTTCGGTGCAATCAAATGCACCGCTCCCGATCCGGGCGGCGAGCGCGATCGCGTCGCCGCCCGGTATCGAACTCTTGCTTTTCTCAATCCCGTTCATGCAGATGTCGGTTTACTTCGGCTCCTCGGGCATGATCGGAACCTCGAAGGCACCGGACTTGATGGCGGCGCGCTTAGCTTCCATCGCCGCTTCGGCTTCTGCCGGTGCAACGCCCTTGACGTAGACGATGTCGCTGCCGCCTTCCTTCATGAGGCCGAAGCGGGTGTAGTTGTTGCCGGTCGGCTTGCCGGCCTTCACATCGGCGATCGCCGCGTTCAGGATCGGCCGGAAACCCCAGATGGCATTGGCAAAGACGGTGTCGGGATAACGCGGCGTATAGTCGATCAGCGAACCGACCGATTTGATGCCGCGCTCCTTGGCAGCGTCGGCCGTGCCGATACGCTCGCCGAAGAGGATGTCGGCGCCTGCATCGATCTGGGCAAGGCCGGCCTCGCGCGCCTTCGGCGGATCAAAGAAGGTGCCGATGAAGGCGACGAGGTGCTTGGCATCCGGGCGAACTTCCTTCACGCCGGCAGCAAAGGCATTCATCAGCATGTTGACTTCCGGGATCGGAAGCGCACCGACCGAGCCGACGATGCCCGACTTCGTCATCTTGCCGGCAAGCATTCCGGCGAGATAGGCGCCATCGTGATTCCAGGTGCCGAAGACGCCGAAATTGCCGCCCGACGGCTCGCCGCTGGAGCCCAGCATGAAGGCGGTCTTCGGATAGTCGGCGGCCACCTGGCGGGCTTCGCGCTCGACGGCATAGGCCTCGCCGACGATGAGGGCGCAGCCCTGTTCGGCATATTCGCGCATCGCACGCGGATAGTCGGTGCCCGAAACGCCTTCGGAAAAGACGTATTCAATCACGCCTTCCGAAGCAGCGTCCTGGAGGGCCTTGTGCAGACAGGAGTTCCAGGCATTTTCCACGGGCGAGGCGTGAATGCCTGCAACCTTCAGTTTTTCCTGCGCCCAGAGCTTGGGTGCAAAGGCGGTTGTACCGAGTGCCATGCCGGAGGCAAGCACTGCGCGGCGAGAGATAATGATCTGATTTTTCATGAGTTCCCCTCTTTTTACCAGATGGATAAAACTCTATGGATCGCCCAAAATTGTGTCAAGTAATGCTGCTGCGCAAAAACTAGACAATGGCTGTGAGCGCCTGCTCTCTTGGGCTACGGAGAGAGGGAGAAGCGCCGCTCTTATTGGTGCTGCATGACGCTCAATCCGCCATCGATCGTCAGGCAGGTGGCGTTCATGAAGGTGCACTCATCCGAGATCATGAAAATCGCCGCCATGGCAATCTCCTGCGGCGTGGCGATGCGACCGCCCGGATGCAGTTTCATGGTCTCAGCCTTTGCCTTTTCGGGATCGGCAAAGCCGTTCCAGTAATCGATGACCTTCTGGGTCGAGACGTAGCCGGGCGCGATCGCGTTCACACGCACGTTTTGAGGCGCATATTCGATGCCGAGGGACTTGGTCATGCCGAGAAGCGCATGTTTGGCGAGCGGGTAGGGGAAGGTGTGCGGAATGATGGTGAAGGCGTGGGTCGAGGCGATATTGAGGATCACGCCACCACCTTCTGCGATCATCTGCGGCAGCACTGAGCGGCAGCAGTGCCAGGCGCCTTTGAGGTTGATGTCGAAGCATCGCTGCCACTCTTCGTCTGTCGTCTGCAATGGTTCGGCAAAGACATTGACGCCGGCATTGTTGACGAGGGCATTGATGGTGCCGATCTGTTTGTCTGCCTTGGCGACGGCGGCCTTGATTGCGGCGGCATTGCCAATGTCGGCAGCTTCATAGCCGAGCACGGCGCCTCTTGCCGCCAGTTCTGCGGCAGTTTCTTTAAGCAGCTCTTCATCGCGATCGACGAGGAAGAGGCGGGCATCCTCGGCCGCGAATGCCTCGGCGATCGCCTGTCCGATCCCCTGGGCGGCGCCGGTGATGAAAACCCGTTTTCCGGAAAGGCGGTTTGGCATCGTCTGTTTCCTCCTTATGCGCGTCATAATCAGCCGATTTCCTGTGGCTTTAGGCGGATAGAGCCCGCGAGGCTTTCGCCTGGCCGCAGGACGGTGAGGTCGCCGAGACCAGGAAGATTGTGCCCGTTGGCAAGATGTGACATCGGCTCGAAGCAGAAATAGTCCCTGCGAAATCCCGCGTCGAAACGCTCGTCCGACAGGAAGAGGACGGCGTGGCGGAAGATCGGGTCGGCCGTCAGGTCGAGCACTGTGCTCGTTTCGGGCCAGGTGATGCGTGCCGTACCGTTCCAGCCCTCGAATCCATTGTTGATCCAGCGTTGCGGCAGCACGGCTGCCCGCGAGAAATCGAGATCCGCGGGAATTTCGGCGGGCTCGCCCGGCAGCCAGCCCTCCGCATCGGTCCAGAAGCGATCGGCCTTTGCCAGAAGCGTCGTGCGCTCGCTCAGCGGAAAGAAGGGATGCCAGCCAAGCCCGAAAGGCAAGGCTTCGTCACCGGTATTTTCCACCCGCATGGTGAGTTCCAGCCCGTCTGGCGTCAGTGCGAAGCTCTGCTCTGCCTGATAACTATAGGGCGTACCGTCGGCTCGATGACGAAAAGCGATGCGCGCGTTGCTGCCATCCCTTGAAAGAAGGTCCCATTCTGCCAGCCAGCCATCGCCATGCAGGTAATGCGCATCCCACTCCCTGTTGGGGCGCAGGCTGTAGTCCTGTCCCTTGAAGGTGAAGCGGTTGCCTCTGACGCGATTGCCAAAGGGCACGAACGGATAGCAGGCAGAGGAAAGTGCATCGGCATTATCGGTCGCAGGCCGCAGAAGCGGGATCGTCAGGCCGTCCCGCATCCAGGAATAATGAAGGAGCAGGCCGCCTGTCGTAGAAATGCGGGCCGAAAGCGCACCCACCTGCAAATCGATGATGGCCATGAAGCGACGTCTTCTCCGCGAGATCGAGGCTGATCCGGACTCTGGCGGCACCCTATTATCGGTCACTCGAATGTCAATATATATAGGATTTATTTTCCCCTCTGAGATGGCCAAGAACCTGCTTTCCCGCCAGTTTGTCGATAAAACGCCCGCCATGTCGGGAATTAACCTGCTTTTTCACCCGCGAGAGCAAATAAATAATCATACACAAATATTGACTGGTATGATGTTTATTCATATTCAGTAGTCGCTGCCGAGTGAGCGGCAGATCGAGATTTAGGGAGAGAGATTATGCGCTTTTTCAAAGCAGCCGTCCTTGCTGGCGCCTTTGCCGTTCTGGCTGCCGGTTCCGTATTGGCGGAGGATGTCAAGATCGGTTTCATCGTGAAGCAGCCCGAAGAGCCCTGGTTCCAGGACGAATGGAAGTTCGCTGACCAGGCCGCCAAGGAAAAGGGTTTCACCGTCGTCAAGATCGGCGCCGAAGATGGCGAGAAGGTTCAGTCGGCGATCGACAATCTCGGTGCGCAGGGCGCCCAGGGCTTCATCATCTGCACGCCTGACGTCAAGCTCGGCCCCGGCATCGTTGCCAAGGCTGCCGCCAACCAGCTCAAGCTGATGACGGTCGACGATCGCCTGGTCGGCGCCGACGGCAAGCCGCTGGAAGACGTGCCGCATATGGGCATCTCCGCCACCAAGATCGGCGAAGGCGTCGGCCAGGCGATCGTCGACGAAATGAAGAAGCGCGGTTGGGACATGAAGAATGTCGGCGCGATCCGCGTCTCCTACGATCAGCTGCCCACCGCCGTCGACCGCGTCGAAGGCGCGATCTCGGTTCTGAAGGCTGCCGGCTTCCCGGCCGAAAACATCTATGACGCGCCGCAGGCAAAGACGGATACGGAAGCAGCGCTCAATGCCGCGACCACCGTTCTCAACAAGCATGCCGACGTGAAGTACTGGATCGCCTTCGGTCTCAACGATGAAGCCGTTCTCGGCGCCGTTCGCGCATCGGAATCGGTCGGCATTCCCGCCGACAACATGATCGGCGTCGGCATCGGCGGTGCGGAATCGGCGATCAACGAGTTCAAGAAACCGTCAGCAACCGGCTTCTTCGGCACTGTCATCATCTCGCCGAAGCGTCACGGCTATGAAACCGCACTCAACATGTATGACTGGATCGCCAACGGCAAGGAGCCGGAAAAGGTCACGTTGACCTCGGGTTCCCTCGCTCTGCGCGGCGACTACGAAAAGGTACGCAAGGATCTCGGCATCGAATAATCATCGTCCGATGATTTCATCCCGGCGGCACTATCGGCCGCCGGGCCCATTCTCGACGGAGCGACGATGGCCTTCCTCGAATTCAATTCCATTTCCAAGGGCTATCCGGGCGTCCAGGCACTCTCCAACGTTTCCTTTGGTGTCGAAAAGGGCGCCGTACACGGGCTGATGGGCGAAAACGGTGCCGGCAAATCCACCTTGATCCGCGTACTCTCCGGCGATCAGTCTGCTGATGAAGGCAGCATTGTCATCGATGGCGTCGAGCAGAAATACAGCTCCGTGCGCGATTCCTTCCATGGTGGCGTCATCGTCATCCATCAGGAGCTTCAGCTCGTTCCGGAACTGACGGTTGCCGAGAACCTCTGGCTCGGCCGTTTTCCCGGCAAGGCCGGTGTCATCAACGGCAAGACACTGATCGAGACGGTCCGCGCCAGGCTCGCCGAAATCGGCGTCGATGTCGACCCTTCCGCAAAAGTGTCTTCTCTTTCGATCGGCGCCCGCCAGATGGTCGAGATCGCCAAGGCCGTCATGCTCGATGCGCGGGTGATCGCGCTCGACGAGCCGACCTCGTCGCTCTCCTCGCGCGAAAGCGAAATTCTCTTCACGTTGATCGGCAAGCTCAAGGCCAAGGGCACGGTCATCCTTTACGTCTCCCACCGCCTCGACGAGATCTTCCGTCTTTGCGACAGCCTGACGGTACTGCGCGACGGCAAGCTCGCCGCCCATCATCCCAAAGTCGCCGAGACGACGCGCGAGCAGATCATTGCCGAAATGGTAGGGCGCGAGATCAGCAACATCTGGGGCTGGCGCGAGCGGCCGCTGGGCGAGGTGCGCCTCGAGGTCAAGGCGCTCTCGGGCTCCAAGCTCCGCACACCCATCAGCTTCTCCGTCCGCAAAAGCGAAATTCTTGGTTTCTTCGGCCTGATTGGGGCGGGGCGAAGCGAAATGGCGCGGCTGCTCTATGGTGCCGATCATCGCCATCAGGGCAGTGTTGCGATCGACGGGGTTGCGGTTTCTCCCAGCAATCCGAAGGCGGCGATCAATGCCGGCATGGTCCTCTGCCCGGAGGATCGCAAGTTCGACGGCATCATTCAGGGCCGGTCGATCGAGGAGAATATCGCCATCTCCTCGCGTCGCCACTTCTCGCCCTTCGGCGTCTTGAACCCGAAGAAGGAAGCCGCAGTCGCCGAGCAGTTCATTGCCAAGCTTCGGGTGCGCACACCCTCGCGCAAGCAGGACATCATCAATCTCTCGGGCGGCAACCAGCAGAAGGTCATCCTCGGTCGTTGGCTCTCCGAACAGGGCGTCAAGGTGCTTGTTATCGACGAGCCGACGCGCGGCATCGATGTCGGCGCCAAGTCGGAGATCTATGAAATCCTCTATGAACTCGCAGCCGGCGGCATGGCGATCGTCGTCATCTCCAGCGAGTTGCCCGAGGTCATGGGCATTTCCGATCGCATCATAGTCATGTGCCAGGGCCGCGTCGTCGCCAATGTGGCGCGCGCCGATTTCGACGAGCGCAGCATTCTGACCGCAGCACTCCCAGACAAGAATGCCGCCGGCACAATCTAATTTCAGGAAGAGCAGTCATGAACGCGTTGAAAAAAATCCTTCTCGGCGAACAGGGGCTGGTGGTGATCTTCGCGATCGCCTTCGTGATCGTCTCGCTGACCGTGCCGAGCTTCCTGACCGAACGCAATATGCTCGGTCTCTTGCAGTCTGTGGTGACGATCGGCATCGTCGCCTGCACCATGATGTTCTGCCTTGCCTCGCGCGACTTCGACCTCTCGGTCGGTTCCACTGTCGCCTTTTGCGGCATGATCGCCGTCATGGTATCGAACTCGACCGGCTCCATTCCGCTTGGTTTGCTGGCGGCCCTCATCTGCGGCAGCATCGTCGGCATCGTTAACGGCGTGGTCATTGCCCGCTTCCGCATCAATGCGTTGATCACCACGCTTGCCACCATGCAGATCGTGCGTGGCTTGGCCCTGATTGCATCGGACGGGCGCGCCGTCGGTATCAACGATCCGGCCTTCTATCAGCTGGCGCTGTCGCGCTTGTTCACCGTGCCGACGCCGATTTGGATCATGATCCTGCTCTTCATTGTCTTCGGCTTCGTGCTGAACCGGACCGTCTTCGGCAAGAATACGCTGGCGATCGGCGGCAATCCCGAGGCCTCTCGCCTTGCCGGTGTAAACGTCGTCACCATGCGCATCTGGATCTTTGCGCTGCAGGGACTCGTCTGCGCCATCGCCGGCATTCTGCTGGCGTCACGCATTACGTCCGGCCAACCGAATGCGGCGACCGGTCTTGAGCTTTCTGTCATCTCAGCCTGTGTGCTCGGCGGCGTGTCGCTGGCCGGCGGACGGGCGGCGATGACCGGCGTGATCGTTGGCGTGCTCATCATGGGCATTGCCGAAAACGTCATGAACCTGCTCAACATTCAGGCCTTCTATCAATATGTAGTGCGCGGCCTTATTCTTCTGATTGCCGTCCTGCTGGACAACATGCGCTCGTCAGCCGCCGGACGCGGCAGTCGGGCTTAACGTTCAGATTTCTTGGGAGAAGCCAGCTGGGCCTGACATTGCACATTGAAGCCTGAGCGCCACACCGCTCAAGATGACAACAAGACCAGTGGCACGGGGGACGTGATGAACAAGCGATCAGGACTTCTGCGAACCGGGAGCGCGGTGGCCAAGCCCGAACAGGGACGACGCACTGTGCGCGAGGAGCTGTTGAAGAAGCTCATCGTCCAGATCGTCTCCGGCGATATTGCCGAAGGCTCGCTGCTTCCGAACGAAGCGGAGCTTTCCGAAGTTTATGGCGTCAGCCGTACCAGTCTTCGGGAGGCGATGCAATATCTGTCGGCGCTCGGTATGATCCGCTCGCGCACCCGCGCAGGCACCAGTGTGCTGCCGCGTGAGAACTGGAACCATCTTGATCCGATGGTTCTCGATGCGACGCTCGAATTCAGCGACGACCGCCGCTTTTACGATTCCCTCCTCGACGCCCGCCAGCTTTTGGAGCCCGCAGCCGCCGCCCAGGCGGCTGCGAACGCCACCGCCAAGCAGCTCGCCCAGATCGCCGCAGCCTTTGAGGACATGGTGGCCGCCAATGCCCGCGATAACGAGGCCTGGAGCCAGGCAGATCTCGAATTCCATACCGCCATCATCAATGCCAGCGGCAACTGGGTGTTCCGCCAGTTTGCCACCGCCATCCGCGCCGCCCTGCTCGCAAGCTTCCGCCTGACCAACCGGGCAAGCCAGAGCCACGACTACGCGATTGCCCGCCACCATGACGTGCTCGACGCAATCCGCATGCGCCGGCCCGATGCGGCACGTTTTGCGATGGAGCAGCTAATCGGCACGGCGCGAATGGAATTGAGCGACGCGCTCCGCGTCGGGACGCCGGGAAGGCAGGAATAGGCGCCGGCGTCGCGGATAAAGGAACGTTCAAAATTCCCACTGCCGACAGAGAGTATATAGAATTGAAGTCGTCCAACGGATTCGCTAGTAATCGGCCTGAGTTCGGCTGCTTGAAAGGACGACTGACGCGTGGACGAGACCGAAAAACTGCAGACGCATCGGCGTGGTTCCGGCGTATCAACGGTTTATGAGACGCTTCGAAACGAGATCATCGAGTTGAAATTGCCACCGGGCAGCCCGATCGACGAGCAGCAATTATCCGATCGCTTTTCTTTGTCGCGAACGCCGATCCGTGAAGCGCTGGTGCGGCTGGCCGCCGAAGGCCTTATCAGCACGCTCACCAACCGCGCGACGATTGTCTCGAACATCGATTTCCTCGGCTTGCCGGAGTTTTTCGATGCGCTGACGCTGATGTATCGCGTTACGACGCGGCTTGCGGCTGCCAATCACGCCGAAGGCGATATCGCCGCGATCCTTGTGCAGCAGAAGGCTTTCGAGGTGGCGGTCAGCAACCGCGATGTGCTTGGCATGATTTCGACCAATCGCGACTTCCACATCGCGATCGCCCAGGCCGGCCGGAACAGATATTACGTCGAGCTTTTCACCCGGCTGCTCGATGAAGGTCGCCGCATCCTGAGGCTCTACTACTCTTCCTTCAACGATGTGCTGCCGCGCCAATATGTCGGCGAGCACGAGGAGATGATCCAGGCGATCATCAATCGCGACGTGACGCTGGCCGACAGGCTGGCATCTGCCCACGCTGATCAGATCGTCGGCCAAATCCGCTCCTATATCACTGCCGATTCCCGCCAGACCGCTCGGCTTGCACTCTAGTCGCTGCGAGGCTCTCGTACCGTAGCGGGACCTGAGCTTCGTATGTCGCTGGAGGAAATCACGCGTTGTATTTTTCTTGTCGACAAAAAGTCGGCAGGATGTTAAACGCTTTCTCAACCCCGCTGGCCGGGGAGTTCTCCAGCTAACGAGAGATTGGCGATGACTGGTTCCGTATTCCAAGGCTGCATCCCGGCGCTCATGACGCCCTGCAACGATGATCGTAGTCCGAATTTTGACGCGCTTGCCCGCAAGGGCAAGGAATTGATCGACCTCGGCATGTCCGCTGTCGTCTATTGCGGCTCGATGGGTGACTGGCCGCTCTTGACCGACGAACAGCGTCAGGAAGGCGTAAAGCGCCTCGTCGAGGCCGGTGTTCCCGTTATCGTCGGCACTGGTGCCGTCAATACCAAGTCGGCTGTTGCCCATGCCGCTCATGCGGCGGCCGTCGGCGCAAAGGGGCTGATGGTCATTCCGCGCGTCCTGTCGCGTGGCTCGTCCGTCTCGGCCCAGCGGGACCATTTTTCGGCGATCCTCGAGGCTGCGAGGGGCCTTCCGGCGGTCATCTACAATAGCCCTTACTACGGCTTTGCAACGCGCGCCGACCTGTTCTTCGATCTGCACTCGCGCTTCTCGAACCTCGTCGGTTTCAAGGAATTCGGCGGCAAGGGGGACATGACCTATGCGGCCGAAAACATCACTTCGGGTGACGATGCGCTGACGCTGATGGTCGGCGTCGACACCGGTGTCTATCACGGCTTCGTCAATTGCGGCGCCGGCGGCGCCATCACCGGCATCGGCAACGCGCTTCCGAAGGAAGTCCTGCATCTCGTCTCGCTTTGCCAAAAGGCAGCAGCGGGCGATGCCGCTGCCCGCAGCGCTGCCCGCGAACTCGAAGAGGCGCTGATGGTCCTGTCGACCTATGACGAAGGTCCGGACCTCGTTCTGCACTACAAGTATCTGATGGTGCTGAATGGCGAGAAGGAATATACGCTGCACTTCAACGAGAGCGACAAGCTCAGCGATTCACAGCGCCGCCATCTGGAAAATCAATATCGCCTGTTCAAGACTTGGTACGCCGCGCGTTATCCCAACGCCGCTTAAGGCCATTCACGGCGTTCAGGCCCCGCAGGTTTGCCGCGGGGCCGCGCAATAGCGGATGCTGTCTCAGGTCAGCTCTGCGAGGGAGCCGGATCCTTGCCCGACACCGATCAGCTGGCCGCATCGGCGATGGTCAGCGAGTGGATCAGCTTCGTCAGGTTACGCCTGATCTTCTCATCGGAGATGCATCCGATTTTCCCGGTAAGATAGGCTGCCTCATCCTCGACGCCAGCTCCCGCTTCCGTTTCGATGCCGCTGACGAACCAGCCGGCATCCACCTTCATGAAGCTGCATAAGCGCAGCATGACCGCGATGGACAGGCGGTTTATGCCATTCTCATATTTCTGAACCTGCTGAAATGCGACGCCGATATGCGCTGCCAGTTCGCTCTGGGTGATGCCCCTGGCGGTGCGCACGGAACGCAGTCTCTGGCCGATCGCCAAATTCAGTTCCTGATCTTTCATGCCCATCCTTGAGAGTATTTGCGCAGATCACAAAATCTTGCGAACAGTCTTTACATGATCGGCTTCTGATATCCACCTCCGTGGGTCAAAAGCGTCAATTGCTCTTTGAGCTGCCGCTGTTCCGTCTGAAACAGGCGGCCGATCTCACTTTCGACAAAGCTCGCAATGGCCTGCGGATCGTCGCCAAACCGGCGCGCCCCTTCCGCGCAGAGAGCGACGATGGTTGCCATCGGATCGGCAGGGTCTGTCATTTTTGAAATCCCCCCTGAAATCTTCGTCCTTCGCACAGTACGCATTCTAGAGTTGAACTGGGTTGTACAGACAAAGGGGCCGACCGATGGTGAACAAATATCCCAATCTTCGATGCCAAGTCGCAACCACTCCGGATCATGTTCGGGATGCGATGATCCTCAGAAGCATCTGTTTTATCCATGAGCACGGTATCTCGCCCTCCTTCATCTTCGATGGCAACGATCACCAGGCCACGCATTTCGTCTTTTATGATGGCGAAGAGCCAGTTGGTTCCCTTCGCATCCGCTGGTTTGCCGATTTTGCCAAATATGAACGAACCTGCTTCCGAGAAAAGTACCGACACCCTTTTACGGTTAAGCGTTGCATTCAGATGACCTTCGATCATGTGGCGCGCAAGGGCTACACAAAAGTCCTGACCCAGGCCGAGCAACGCCTCGCGCGGTTGTGGACCATCCTCTTCGATCTGGAGATCGTCGACAGCTCACCGGTGGAGATCGCCGGCCATCCGGAACCCTACCTGACCGTTGTCGGCACGATTCCCGCCTCATCCGACCCGATCACCATGGAGAGCAGCAGTGCGCTGTTGTTGCGTGTCGAAGGTCAATGGGATGCACCGAGTTCGTTTGAGACAGTATGATCATGGCAGGTTTTGATAAGGCGGGTGACAAGTCCGCAACGGCGGCGCTACAGGAAGAAATCCTGACCCGCACCAAACTACATACCGAAATGGTGCGTCGTCTCGTCAATGATCCGACAGTTCAGCCGATCGAGCTCGCCGGCTTCCTCGAGGATGTCGCAAATGCCTATCTCTCGATCTCGGAAGAACTCAGCGAGATTGCAAGGACGGCGCAGGAGCGATAGTTTCGAGCATCTTGCGCAGGCTCTCTTCCTGCTCATGTCGCCCAGACGGGAAGGTCAGTCCCGTGCCGAATGACGGATTGGTTCTGAATATATCGACGATCCAGTCATAGACGGCGGCAACCGGTCTCGATTGCCTGCGATTGGCAACGGAGATCAGATAGATCGGCAGGGGGACATGAACGCCGAGTTCAAGCGGCACGAGTTCGGGATCTGCAAGAACATAATTGCCAAGCAGTCCGACGCCTGCTCCATTGCGAACCAGGGCAAAATAGGCGAGCGAGTTTTCGCAATTATGGGTCTGATGGCCGGCTTCGACCAGACCGCGCCAGCCGTCCCAGATTTCTCGTTCCGAGGCATAATAGCTGCACTGTACGTAGGCGTGCTGGGAGATGAATTGCCGCTGTGGAACGCCGGATTTCTTCAGATACTCGCGGCTGGCAATCGGAATGAGATGAAGCGTGCCGATCTCGACACAATCGACATCCGCTCTCGAGATCGGCGACAGTGAGATCATCAGATCGGCCTGGTTCTTCTCAAAATTGACGAGCGACACCTGTTCGCGGATGTCGAGATTGAGGCGCGGATAGCTGTCGTTCAGCCGAGGCACGGCGGGAGCGACGATGGCGACGGCAAGGCCGGAGGTGACGCTGACGGCGACCCGCCCGATGACGGCATCCATCTCGTCCTTCAAGTCGTTGGAAAGGGCAAAGAGCTGAAAATCCAGTTCGGCGACCTGAATGGCGAGCTTGCGCCCGGTTTCCGTCAGCGTGACGCCGGAAAAGGTTGAGATGACGAGTTGCGAGCCAATCTGGTCCTGAAGACGTTTCACATCGCGGCTGACGGTCGGCGCACTTGTGCCGAGCAGTTCAGCAGCTTGCGCATAGGAAGGGCTTTTGGCGACCGCCAGAAAGGTCCTGAGCTCGCGCCATATCGGCCGCGAAAGCAGGCCCCTGATTTCAAGTGGCGATTTATCCAGATCGGCGCGTTCGCTGCCGAACGGAAGAGGAGGGAAGGGTTTGTTCAAGACCGCCTCGCGTATTAGTGGAAGCGCAACACTATACTTGATCGGGGATTACGAGCAATTGCTGAAGAACGGCAGCTTATCGGCATCGAGAAGTCACGGTTGAACGATCGCGGACGTTCGTTCCTGCCGCTGGCTTCTGTGAAATACTACCGATGAGTTGTTCATTTCTATTGCGGATTTTCAATAAAGTGACGTTATTTTATAGCTTAAATCGATATGACTCGCAACTCATGGGGTGTGTTAGCGTTTTGCGGCGGGCAAGATCCGACTTCGACATTCCGTTTCGGGACCGATGCAGGCAAGCCTGTCCGATCGCAAACTTTCGCCAGGCTCGGAGGCAAATCAAGGCGATGGCCGATGGAATTTCTGATATGATTGACAGTAATGGGCCGGAGGGATTCCTAAGGCTCTTCCGTCTGATTTCTGCAGCAAGAGATAGTGCTTCATCACTGGAGCTCATGGATCTCGTGCGTCTGATGGATATGGCGCTCATGCAGACAGCGCTCGACTGGGAAGGGCTTGATGCCGAAAACCTCGATGAGCGCGCTTTCCTGAATCTCATCCGCGAGAAGCGGGAAATTGCCCATCAGACGCATATCCACGCCGTTTCGAATTGACATGGCACAATTACCGAAGGGGATTGCAATGCCTCTATAGGGTGGAATCCCGTCACACAAAAGACTGATGCGAGCATTCGTGGCACGGTTCACTCCGGCACGGCGATAACCAAACTCGATGAAAGAGGCTCGACGACTGAAGAGGGTCGAGTAATTTCGATTGTAGTGGCGCGCCTGAGGTCGGCGGCTTCGGCTTGCCAATTGTCTTTTCCCTACCCTGTTTGGTAATTCTTTATCCTGGCGTGGCGAGAATTGCCCGGAAATCCCGTATTTTACGGGAAACGGAGTATGACAATGACGTGAACTGTCACCGCTGCCGCTGTTTCCAAGAACTTCGGGGCTTGCCAGGATGCCGCTGTGCGGGAACCGGTCCTTATAACCAAAAACGGCAGACCGCGCACCGTCCTCATTGCTTACGAGGACTATCAGCGGCTGATGCGCCGAGAACATCGCGTTGAATTGACGGCGGAGCTCACCGATGCGGATATCGCGGCTATTGAAGCCTCCGAAATGGATCCTGGACTTGATCATCTCGATGCCGAACTGACTGCTGACAAGCATGCTGCCGACTGAACCGAAGGTCGGCTGGGTTTTCCGCTATTCCTATCTATGGCACCGGCAGTATCTCGAAGGTCTCGAGGACGGCGACAAGGACCGGCCGAACCTCGTGTCGATACCTTTACCCCGGTATATCCCAGGGATTGATCACAGATGCGTCGGTATCATCGAAGTCCTTGACGTTGCGCGTGACGAGGATCAGGTCGTGGATGGTCGCGGTCGCGGCGAGTAGCCCGTCAATATCGCCTCGGGGCCGGATAGCAGCAATCCGGCCCCATTCAACGGCGATCTGGTCCGTTACCGGCAGAATGCGATCACCATGGTCGTGGCGCAGCTTGCGCAGCCACTCCGCAAGGTGAGAGGCTGCCTTTGGATCAGATTTCTGTTTTAGCGCGATGCCGCGCATGATTTCGCCGAGGGTCAAGGCGCTCAGGTGGACGCTGAGCGGATCGACCGACCGCAGCCAGGATACCGCCTGCGGGGTGCCGCGTCGGGCCTCCGAAACAACGTTGGTGTCCAGCAGATACATTAGAAGTCCACATTGCGGCTTGGGGTTTTGGCGCGCTGCTCGACTGCCTCGATGAACTCGTTGTCCCAGGACGGGCCCCCGAGTAGATCGTCAACAAGCGTCGGGCGGCCCGCCCGCAGCGCGTCATAGTCACGAGCGGACAATACGACAGCAGCTCGTTCGCCACGCACGGTGATTTCCTGCGGACCTTCAAATCGCGCCTTTTGCACCACTTTTGAAAACTGATTCTTCGCGTCCTGTAGCTGCCATTCCATGATTCCGCTCCGATCAAGCTGGCCTGTCTAGCTATTTATAGGCGTTGGCGGCAATGCGATCAAGCACGCATCTTCGCTTGCGTTGAAAGGTGATCAGAATTCTGGAAGCCAGGGAGGACGAATGGTATGCGCGCACGGGGGAGCCTGCGGTTACGGTTTCGTGACTTTCTGCCCGGTTTGGCAAAAAGTCGATTAAGGCAACCGCGAAGGAGCTAATCCGGCTGCGGCATCAGGTTCGATTCTTATCAAGGCGTGCAACTGCCGAATTACGAGGCCGTCTCGCGAAAGACCGGTGTGTGAATGTAAAAGTCCTTATATGGATTTACAGACTTAACGAACTTGACCAACTGTCTCATCTTGCCTATCTTTAGGTCAAGAAAGGCTGGTTGTCATGCCCGTCATGAAAACGACAACAAGCGAGCACCAAGGGGAAGCTCCTAGCATCGCATTCTCGATGAAATTACCCCGAAAGGCCGACTTCGAGAAAGCGCTCCTCAGGCAGTATACCAGGGCCGTCGAACTCAGCGAGAAGGCTGGCCACCAAGTTAGCTTCCGTGTTGTTGTTGATCCACTCGCCGGAGCGCAGACAATTTCGGTTGTCGAGGAAGACCCATCGGAAGCTGAACACGCGTTCCCTGTGGAAGAGGCTTCCAAACCGGACGAAGAACTCTCCGCCGCTTTGGCAGTTGCACGAGAACGAGGTCGCCGTCGCGTAGCGGAGATCCTGGGCGAGGATGATATGCTGAGCGCAGACGCGTTTTCGGATCTCTTGGGCGTTTCGCGGGTCACGGTCAACACGAAGCGACAAAGCGGACAGGTGCTTGGCCTGGACGGTGCCAAACGTGGTTATCGTTTCCCTGTGTGGCAACTCGATCAGGACGGTCGCCCTTATGCCGCGCTCCCGAAACTGCATGAAATCTTGGCAGGAGCCTGGGCGGTCTACCGCTTTCTGGTCTCGCCACATGGGGCGCTTGACGGTCGCACGGGACTCGATGCCTTGAAGCGAGGTCGGGACGCCGATGCGATCGCCGTAGCCGAAAGTGTCGCCCGCGGTGACTTTCGCTAAATGACCGGCATCAAGCCGCCTGCCGGTTTCGAACATTCGTCGCTCGATCTCGAAGTCCTTCCCTCAGGGTCTCGTTTCGGCCGGATCTATGCGAGCGTCTTTCCCGACCCGTTGGGCTTTGGAAAGACGCCCAGCCGGTTCAGCGATCCACGCCGGCGTGACGCCGCAAAGCAGTTCGGTGTGCTCTATTTGGGCGATACGCTCAAAGTTTGCTTTCTGGAGGCCGTGCTTCGCGACCGCCGCGACGGTCTGATCGGAGATCTCCCGATTGAGGAGAACGAAATTCATGCACGGCGGTTCGCCGAGATCGAAACGACAGAAGAACTTGGCGCGATAAGCCGAGCTTCGGCATCATCGCAACGAGGGACCGGATCCTTAATCCGGACCTCGCGCGCTTCATGTACGCACGCTCCAACGCGACGGTGGTCGAGATAGAGGCGAGCCATGTGCCGCACCTCTCTCATCCACAGGCCGTCGCGGACGTCATTAGTGCAGCAGTAGATCGGCGGGCAATTTCCAATGAGACCCGCCATCATGCACATCCTAAAGTTCCATAATATGTATTGCGCCACATTGCATTGTAGCCGGGTACATTCTATTTCCAAGTGCGACATGCCAATGATTTCGATGGCTTCACTTTGGAGATTTTGGCATGTCCCGATGGCATACGCAGCTTGCCCTTGCCGACCGACGACGCCTACATTAGCTGGTGGCGGCAAAAGTTCCCGTCAACGAAATGGCCCGTCAACGCCCGACCATTTACCGCGAGATCAAGCGCAATACATTTCATGATCGCGAACTGCCTGACTACGACGGCTACTACAGCACGGTAGCTCACGATACCTCTAAGTCACATCTCGATTAGTTTGTATTGCGCAGAAATTGCGGCGATGATCGCCGAACTTTTTGACTTTGACAAACAATACGTGGGATTGATATTTACTACGTCATAAGACTGCGGCGATGGTCGCCGCAAATCGGCCTTATAGAAAACGATGCCTCTTGACGCTGACAGACGATTGCTTCTTTTGGACCTGCTCCCTGAGGGAATGCCGGTCAGCAAGTCATGGCTCATAGGTCAAGATCCAAGCCTGGATCGGCATGCCGTAGACAATTTATTGAAGAGCCGCCAACTCGTGCCCATAGCTCATGCCGTTTATTTGCGGCCAGGCACGAGGATGAACTGGGAGAGTGCGGTTGCTTCTCTGCAAAACGTGTTTCGCCTGGATTTGACGGCAGGTGGACTCACTGCCATCGAGCAGCAAGGCTTCGCTCATTATCTCCCAATATCGACTAAGCGCCAGATCCACCTATACGGCAAGGATGGCCTCCCGAAATGGCTTGCGGCAGCCCTCCCCGACATAGAGTTCATCCGCCACCCTCCGCTCCCGAATCTGGAGGCGACCGGCCTAGCGAATTTCGAATACGAGGCGCAGGAGCGGACACTTTCAAAGCTGGAGACATCGGAAAAGCGAAAAGGCGTCTGGCCATTTGCTATGTCCTCGCCCGAACGGGCATACCTCGAAGTTCTACAGGACGTGCCGGAAACAACATCTTTCGAACATGCTGAGCAACTTCTGCAAGGAATGACGACGCTCTCACCGCGCGTCATGGAGACGCTCCTGCGCAAATGCACCCACGTCAAAGTGCGTCGGCTTTTCTATTGGATGGCAGATCGCCAATCCTACTCATGGCTGAAGAAACTGCCCCAGCCTGAAACGCTAGACGATCTCGGACTTGGTCGTGGAAACAGGGTGCTGGCCAGGGGCGGCAAACTCGACAAGAAGTATATGATAACCGTTCCGGAGGATATGTGGACACCACCGGCGTCTATTACAGACAAGTCAGACTCCTGACGCGCATTCTGCCTCTCGTTGCACAAGAACCGTGCTTCGCCCTGAAGGGTGGCACTGCCATTAATCTCTTTGTGCGCGACTTGCCGCGCCTATCCGTCGATATCGACCTCGTCTACTTATCCATGGACGACCGCGAGACAGCACTGAAAAACATTACGGCAGCCCTAGGAAGGATTGCAGATTCAATCCTAAAGGCAATGCCCGGCTCCGAAATTATCCGATCGTTCGAGGACCGACCCGATGCGCTCAGGCTCTTCGTCTCGCTGGGCGGCGACCGCATTAAAATCGAGCTTTCGCCTGTTCTGCGAGGATCTGTATTTCCGGAAGAGTTGCGCGAATTCTCGCCCGGCGTAGAGGAAAGGTTTGGCTACGTCGAAATGCCGTTGCTCTCGCTTCCAGACCTATATGCCGGCAAAATCTGCGCCGCCCTTGACCGCCAGCACCCACGCGATCTGTTCGACGTGAAACTCCTTCTCGAAAACGAGGGCCTGACGCCCGATGTCGTCAAGACATTCATTGTGTACCTGATCAGCCACAATCGTACGATGGGCGAGTTGCTGCGCCCAGTTCGCAAGGACATTGGGGGCCTCTACGAAGGCGAATTCCTGCAAATGGCTCAGGAAGAAATCAGCCTTGGCGAGCTTTTGGAAGTGCGCGAGCGCTTAATTGTGGAGATCAACAAGGCTCTCACCGACGATCAAAAACGCTTCCTAATATCCTTCAAATCTCGAACCCCTGACTGGACGCTGCTTGGCGTTGACAAAGTGGAAAAGTTGCCGGCTGTTCGTTGGAAAATGCAGAATTTGGAGCGAATGCCGGAGGCAAAGCACAAGGCCGCACTCGGAAACCTTCGAGAGATCCTGCAAATGTAAGGGCCGCATGGGGAATGGCAACTGCTGGCGCCGAATAGCGATTTTCGGCTGCGGATACCTTCATTTGCGCCAATCATCGCTGAGCGAAGCTGGCTGAAGAGATCACCGCATTTCCTCTGTGACCTGATGTGGTGGACGGCCTCCGCTCCCGGCATCGCAATGTGCCAAAGTGTGCTGTCGAAGTCACATAAGGGAGAGCCGTCCATGGAGAAGATTACCACAATTGTTCTGGATATCGCCAAGCATGTATTTCAGGTTCACGGGATCAATGGTGCCGGCGCGACGGTGAGCCGCCGCAAGCTGCGCCGCGACGATGTCGTTGGATTCTTCAAGGCATTGCCGCCATGCCTGATCGGAATCGAGGCATGCGCGACTGGACACCACTGGGCTCGGGTTCTTATGGCGCTGGGTCACGAGGTTCGGCTGATGCCGGCGTCTTACGTCAAGCCATAGTGAAGCGACAGAAGAACGACGCGACAGATGCCGAGGCGATTTGCGAGGCGGTGACGCGGCCGACGATGCGCTTCGTTCCAGTGAAGAGCGAGGAGCAACAGGGTGTGCTGATGCTGCATCGGGTCCGCGAGCTTTTGATCCGGCAGCGGACAATGCTGGTGAACGCCTTGCGTGGCCACTTGGCGGAGTTCGTGAACTGCCCCCCATTTCGACCGGACAGTCGGCATAAGCAGAAAGGCTCAAGCACAGGCTTGAGGACAGGCTTATGTCTAACGAGTATCGACACGTTGAATTGCTGACGGGTGACGTTCGCCGCAGGCGGTGGACAACCGAGCAAAAGCTGACGATCATCGAGCAGAGTTTCGAACCAGGCGAGACGGTGTCTTCGACCGCTCGCCGCCATGGCGTTGCGCCCAATCTGCTTTACCGGTGGCGCAGGCTCTTGAGCGAGGGAGGTGCTGCAGCCGTGGATTCTGACGAGCCGGTGGTCGGCAATTCGGAAGTGAAGAAGCTGGAGGATCGCGTCCGCGAACTGGAGCGCATGCTCGGCCGCAAGACAATGGAGGTCGAAATCCTCCGCGAAGCCCTTTCCAAAGCAGACTCAAAAAAACGGATATCGCGGCCGATCTTGTTGCCGAAGGACGGTTCGCGATGAAGACCGTCGCAGACACGTTGGGCGTCTCCCGTTCAAACCTCGTTGAGCGGTTGAAAGGCAGATCAAAGCCGCGCGGGACCTATCGCAAGGCCGAGGATGCGGAGCTTCTGCCCGCCATTCGCAGGCTGGTGGATCAGAGGCCAACCTATGGCTATCGGCGGATCGCCGCGCTCCTCAATCGCGAAAGGCGAGCCGCCGATCAGCCTGTCGTCAACGCCAAACGGGTTCACCGCATCATGGGCAACCACGCCATGCTGTTGGAGAAGCACACGGCCGTTCGCAAGGGCCGCATCCATGACGGCAAGGTTATGGTCATGCGCTCGAACCTGCGCTGGTGCTCCGACGGTCTGGAGTTCGCCTGCTGGAATGGCGAGGTCATTCGTCTCGCCTTCATCATTGACGCCTTCGACCGCGAGATCATCGCCTGGGCGGCAGTCGCCAACGCCGGAATATCCGGTTCGGATGTCCGCGACATGATGTTGGAGGCGGTCGAGAAACGCTTCCATGCAACCCGAGCTCCGCATGCTATCGAGCATCTTTCTGACAATGGCTCAGCCTATACAGCGCGGGACACGAGGCTGTTTGCCCAAGCACTCAATCTGACGCCCTGCTTCACGCCGGTCGCCAGCCCGCAGTCGAACGGAATGTCCGAGGCATACGTCAAAACCCTGAAGCGGGATTACATCCGCATCGCGGCACTACCGGACGCCGCAACGGCGCTCCGGCTCATCGACGGATGGATCGAGGACTACAATCCTGTTTCATAACGCCCATCTTTCTATGTTCTTGAAGGGAATAAGTTTTCCTGATCTGGATGCGATCCTGTGGGGTGTCGAGAGTT
>NZ_JACIBK010000013.1 GCF_014195325.1 Rhizobium sp. BK650
CACTGATCGGTGCTGTCTATCACGGGGTGGCGCTCTCTGCGCGCGATAAGGTCCTCGCCTTTTCGGCGCGCCATGCGCCGGCAAGCCTCGGAGCACCGATTGCGACCGTCCCCCGCATCCAGGATGGTCTCGGCGAGATCGAGGTTCGATTATCGACGAATGCCAGACTACTGCGCTCGCTCGGCGAGGACGTCGATGCCGGAAAGGCGCTCGGGATCGACGCCATGGCGGTGCGTCATGTAGTGATCGACAATGCGGTCGCCGTCACCAGTCTGGCACTCGATCTTGCCGGCAATCCCGGGCTCAATCGCGATTTCGGCCTGGAACGCCACCATCGCGATGCGATCACCGGCCGCTCGCATGCGCCGCAGAACCACATGGTTCGCGCAATAGCCGCGAAAAATGCTCTCGCCCGCCTGGAGGCAGGGCGCATCTGAAAGCCGACCCAAGATGGGGTTACCGGCCAGCTGGTACGGCTGGCCGGAACCCGTTCAAATCAGGCGTCAGGAGCCAGCCATATCTGGCCGAAACTGTTGTTGATGCCTTGCGCGCCAGGCGCAAAATTCCTGACCTTCTTGCTCGCAACGATCTGCGCGCCGGCGGCCACGAGATCGACCGAGACGACATCCTCGTGAATAATGCGTTGGAACTGATACCAGAGGTCGTGTCGCTTGGCCTCGTCAGGCTCGACAGCGGCCGCTTCGAGCAACCTGTCGACCTCGGGATTGGCGTAGTGGCTGGCGTTCGAAAAGACCAAGCCGATCTTGAAATTCTTCGACCAGTACGCCCGCTGCACGCCGAGCGTCGGATCGAACGTGTTGGACAGGGATTCGATGACGAGATCGAAGGCGCGGTCCGTGTAGACGGTCTTCAGGAAGGTCGCTAGATCCAGTTTGAGGATCTCCGCGTCGATGCCGACGGTTGCAAGAGACTGGCGGATGAAATCGGCATAGGAAGGCTGCAGGAAGGAATTGTAGGCAAGGCGCAACTTGAAGCGCACGCCGTCCGACCCGCGGGGATATCCTGCCTGATCGAGCAGCTTTTCGGCAAGCTTGGGATCAGGTTCGCGGGCTTTGATGCTCGGATCATACCATTTCGGCAAAGTCGTGCTGATCGGGCTTGGCGAGACCTGGGCGTAACCGAAGAGCGCGATATCGACGAGTTTCTGCAAGTCGATGGCATGGGCGATCGCCAGGCGCACGTCGCGCTTGGTAAGGATGTCGTTCTCATAGTTGAAGAACAGCTGCTGCTGCGGTCCTGAATAGGCGTAGGTCGTCGTGTCGACGACGAGATTGGGATTGGCTTTGAGGCGCTCGATGTCTGACAGGGGAACGGGATTGGCGCCGAGATCGATCTCGCCAGTCTCGAGCGCGGCGGCGCGGGCGGCCGGGTCGAGAATGACGCGCAGGATGACGCGATCGAGATAGGGCTTTCCCGCGTCCCAGTAATTCGGGTTGCGCTCGAAGATCAGGTGGCTGCCGGGCACCCATTCCTTCAGCAGAAACGGGCCTGTTCCGATCGTCTGGGCAAGTTTGGGCTGCTCCTGCGGCTTGAATGTCTCGTAGATATGCTTAGGCACGATCGGCGATTCCGAGCTCGAAAGCGCGGTAATGAGATAGGGAGCGGGTTTGGCAAGCACGACGATTGCGGTGTGCGGATCGGGCGTTTCGACAGCCGTCACGTTCTGATAGGTGATTCGCCCGCGCGGATGGGCTTCCTTTAGCCGCAGAATGGAAAAGGCGACGTCGCCGGAGGTAAAGTCGGCACCGTCATGCCACTTGACCCCTTCGCGCAGCTTGAAGGTATAGCGCAACTGATCTTCACTGACGGACCAATCGGTCGCCAAAAGTGGGATAGGATTGAGATCATAGTCGAAGTCGAAGAGGCCTTCGTTGATCTTCGGCCCGATCGCCTGTCCCGTGCCCGACGACGTGTTGATCGCGATGAGGGCGCTCGGATCGGGATAATAGGCCCAGTTGAGGGTACCGCCTCTGACGGGCGTCTCGCTTGTTGCCGCGAAAGCAAATTGGGGAGCGGCCCCCAATGCAAGCCCGGCCGAACCTGCAAGGAGGAATTGATTGAACTGGCGGCGATTGATCGACATGGAAGGCTCCGAAAGCGGCGATGTGTAAAACAGCGCGCACGGAGCCCCATGCCCCGCTGTCGGAATGATCCCTTCCCAACCCGCTGAAGCAAAGGCAGATTTTCTATTCGCGCAAGGAAGCAAAGCTTGCTGCCAGCAGCCGCAGACTACGAACGCCAATAACCTCCGCGGCAAGGAACAGCGGAGGTGCGCGACGATGGCAAGCGCAGAGAAGGATCTCTATCGATCGAGACGGCCGAGAAGCCGACGCGCATTGCCGCCGGCCACAAGCGAGCGCGCCTCAGCGCCCAGACCCGCCGCCGCCAGGTTCTGCGCGAGCGTCTCGCGCGAGAGGGCGGGAAGGATCGGCCAGTCCGTTCCGGCCAGAACGCGGTCGGCACCGAAGAACTGCACCAATATGGCGATGATCGACGGATCATCGCCCATCGTATCGAAATATATGTTTGGTCGGTGACCGGCTGCGCGGTTCTGCCGGGAATAATGTCCGCCGCGCGCCGCCTGCACGACAGCCCCGAGACCAAGCGTTGCGAAGATGAAGTTCAAGTCCGGAAATGCGTCTAGCAGGCCGTTTTCAAGAACCGACAAGAACGCCACACCGTTCATCAGCCCCCGCCCCAGGGAATTGCCGAGCTTGCCGGCGCCGGCAATGAGGAGGTCGGCCTGAGGCGCATTAACCGGATGGACGAAGACCGGTTTGCCGAGACGGGCAGCAACGGCGAGCGCCGGCCGGGCAACCGGGTCTCCGATGAACGTGCCGTTGCGATAGGAATCGACGACGAGGCCGGCCAGTCCGAGTTCTCCAAGCGCCCTCTCCGCCTCATGCGCAGCCGCCTCACCGGCAAAGGGATCGATCGTCGCCAGCGCGGCCAGGCTGCCGGGATGCCTCTTGACTAGGCCGGCAAGCCAGTCGTTCACCTCGGAGATGACGGCGGGATCGGCAGCCTTGTCCATGCCGAACAGGCTCTCGATGGTCGTGCTCACAACGGCAAGCGAGACACCCGCAGAGGAAAGCTCGTCGATCAGCCTGGCCGGGTCGACAATCTTCTTCAGCACTGCATCGGCGAGTCCGGTGGAGATACGCTTGCTGCCATCAGCACCCCACGCGGCCGGCCAGAGATGAGTATGAATGTCGACAATATCCAGTTCATCGCTCATATGCTGCCGCTCTCCTTTGAATAACGATTGTCTTTGGTGTTGCTCAGTCCCGCACTCGGGTGGGTCTCATCAGGCGATGTGTGTCAGAGGCAAAATACCCAGGCCAGGAGGCGCGAGCGAAGTGAGGCTTGGAAGCCGGGAGCGCTCTTAGGTGGGTAGGCGGCCTCAAGCCCGTGAATACGCTTGATTTCGTCGGCAACCAGACCCTGGAGCCGCCAGAGATATCGATCCCTTATACCCTTCTCTTCGAGGTGCTTGACGGTGAGATAGAGATATTCGGCACAGGACCCCATATGCCCGCAGGCTTTGGCTAGAACTTCGGCGACGTTTTCCAGAGGCAGCCTGCGCAGAACTCGTTTGCCTCTCGGTCCGGCCCAGAATGCCAGGGCCCGCAGGGTTCCTTGCGACGCTTCAATCGGAACCCACCGGATGAATGATGCGTCGGCAAGCGTTCCGATCTCTCTGCGGATCATTCGGCGGATTTGTCCAATACGATCCTCTTCCGAGAGCCTGTAGGTGACACCGTTGCATTCGCCGCCCTGATCAAGTGCCATCATCAGACCGGGCAGGGCCTCGGTCGCCCGCCACCGCGTCATCTGCAGGCAGAAGGACCTGTGCCAGCCAAAAACTCGGGCGCGCTGCCATTCCACCGCATCGAAGTCGGGCTTCCAGATTAGCGAGCCGTAAGCAAAGACCCATAGCGGTCCGCCTGCCGCTTCACGATAGATGCTCTTCGAGATAGCCTGAAGTTCCTCCTCGCTCAGCGCAACACGATCAGGATCCGGTCCGGGATCCGATTCCTGCCTCAAGCTAAGAGATACGAGTTCGGCAGTCAGCGCCATCGTCCGAAGGCTTCTGATGTGGCTCTCTTCTTCCGGGATGAATTCATGCTGCGGTGAGGCAGTCGAGACGAGCACCTGCATGCTAGTGGACCGTGAATCGACTGAAATAGGCCTGCCGTTCGCGCACCGCCCGGATCAGCAGGCCTGCCTCGCGTATGATCGCGCTGAAGGTCGCGTCGTCGGCGGTTGCGATGCTCTCCGACATGCTCCTTAAAACTCCAATCAGTCGCACGACGGCTTCGTCGGAGCCCCCATTGCGGCTTTCCAGTCCTTCGGCAAGACCGGCGAGCGTTCTTACAAGCTCGTCAATGATCTCGCGGCGGCGAGCCTGGCTGGACGGCAGATCGCCGCCGCTGGTCA
The DNA here is from genome assembly GCF_014195325.1 of Rhizobium sp. BK650. Taxonomy (GTDB): domain Bacteria; phylum Pseudomonadota; class Alphaproteobacteria; order Rhizobiales; family Rhizobiaceae; genus Rhizobium. Next base: position 4,462 of record NZ_JACIBK010000013.1, read on the forward strand.
GCATCGTCTCCTGCAAGTCGCCGTCTATCGTCGAAAGCCGCTTCATTGTCGTCGATCACACCAGCCCGAAGACGAGGGCGAGGATGAAGATGAAGGAGCCGGCCGTCGCTGTCTGATGCAGGCGTAGACAAACAGGAGAAAGCCAGGCTGCGCCCTGTCGCGACAGGACGCGTTGACGATCGTCGATAATTGTCATTCTCGCCCCCCTCAGTACCAAACCGGAGCTGCGGCTCGCCAGAAGGAAAGCTCATAGTCGAGCGCCGTCTGGCGAGCCTCGCTATCAAGCGCGGACAAATCTGGTCGCCTGCCGCCGCACAGGCCGCTGGAAATTCCCGATAAGACCTGCGGCGAAAACCCGAAGCCTGCGTCGTTTCATGGCGAGTCTCCTCGGACGTCAGTTGCTATCCAAACATTTCCGCTCGCCTGGCGTTCAAAAGCAGATCGCGCGGTGATGCCATCGTCCCGAAGAGCGCCAGCAGGCGGTTTTCCTCCGACTTCGCCAGCCGATAGCGCCGCGCGAAGTCGAAGACGTTCCACTTTTCCTCGCCCGTTGGCGACCCTTCCGTCTTTTCCTGAACGCTCTGATGCATGGCCCCGTTACTCCGCGGCATCGAGCGCCGGCCGAGCGATAGGAAAGAAGGCCTCGATCTCGCTGATGACCTCGTCTATGCGCTTGGAAAGCTGATCGGATGTGACGGCATAATCGGCAAAATCCCGATCGGATGCATAGACTGCCGTCGGCAATGTATGGGACATGAAGAACCCGAACAAAGGACGCAGTTGATGCTCGACCATCAGCGCGTGGCGGTCGCCGCCACCCGTTGCGGTGATAATGATCGGTTTTGCCCGCAGTTCATGCGGATCGATGAGGTCGATCAGATGCTTGAAGAGCCCCGGATAGGAGCCCTTATAGGTGGGAGAGCCGACGATCAAAAGATCCGCGCCGACGATCTCCGAAATCACGGCCTTAGCCTGATCGTCGAGATCTTTGCGCCAGTTGGCCTCACCAAGGGAAGGTCCCAGATCCAGCATGTCGTAAACCTTGCTGCTGAAACCGTGTTTGTCGCTTGCAATACGGGCGATATGGTTGACGAGCGCCAAGGTTTTGGAGGGGCGGTTGAAGCTACCCGCAATTCCAACGAGTTTGAGAGCGGCCATCGGCTTTCCTTTCGTCGAAATCACTATTGTCTATAAAAATACTCGATTAAAGAAATGACGGTTTATGCATGGCGCAATACGCGAAAAAAATCTCCACTTCGTCCATCTGCCTGGTCACGGATATGAGCCGCCCCCTGTAGGTCAAGGTATCGTCCACGTCCGCCAACACGAAGCGCACGCCTGCAAGTTCGCTGGTATCGGCTTGAATGAGCGGCTTCATCGCATCGTTCCGTTTGTGGCCACGCGCCGCTCTGAGCAGATCAGCGCCTGCGATTCAAGAGCCGGTACGGGCTGGTCCACCCCGAATAGCTCCCGCTTCCCCTTCCAAAGGATCTGTCGGATAAGGCAGTCCGTACCGATCGCGAACTGTCTTGCCCTCGTACTGTCGTCGATAGACACCTCGATCCTGAAGGATCGGAATGACCTTCTCGACAAACTCTTCGATATCGTCGGGCGCGCGGGGCGGCTGGAGCGTGTATCCGTCCACGGTACCGTCCGCCCAGAGATCTATGATTTCATCGGCGACCTGCTCCGGCGTTCCGAGCAGCAGCCGATGATGCCCTTCCGACCTTCGGACCGCTTGTCTTGCTGTCAGCTTCTCAAAGGTCAGGAGGTCAGACAGGCCAAGCCCCATGCCGACGGCCTGCAGGCGATTTGGATCTGGAACGAACCGTTCGGCATCGAGCACGGCGTCTGGATCGAAACGGTCTGGATCGATACCATGCTCCTTGGCGAACCGCGCAAGCAGGCCGTTTTCCGAGCCAGTGCCGCTATAAAGCTCGTGCTTGCGCAATGCCTCCTCACGGCTCTCGCCGAGGATGACGACGAGGCCGGGCACGATGCGGATGCCTGAGGGATCGCGACCGATTGCTGCGGCCCGGTCTCTCACTTTTGCGCCGAAAGCCCGGCCGGCGCCAGGCGAAAGAATGTTGCAATAGATGATTTCGCCGTGACGCGCCGCAAGTTCGATACCCCCCTCGGATGCGCCTGCCTGGGCGATCACTGGATGCCCCTGCGGTCCTTTCGGCACATTGAGCGGCCCTCTGATTGAGAAGTAGGCGCCTTGGTGATCGATTGTGCGCGCGCTTGCCGCATTCCAGAATCGGCTTTCCGACACATCGCCCTCGCGTGCCGGATCCCAGCTTGCCCAAAGCTTCTTGGCGACATCAAGGAACTCAGAGGCTTTCGCATAGCGTTCGCTGCGCGGCGGCAGCGGTTCGGAACCGAAATTGGCGGCTACGTTCGGGTTGAAGGATGAGACGACGTTGACGATCAGCCGACCGCCCGAGATGATGTCAAGCGACTGCACGCGCCGGGCAAAATTGAACGGCGAATTGTAGGTCGAAGACATCGTCACCACGAAGCCGATATCGGGCACCTGTGCTGAAAGTGCGGTGCAGAGGATCAGAGGATCGATCGTGTGAAAAGGCCGGCTCGCCGGATCGGTCATCAGCGCCGGATGATCGGAAAAGAACACTGCATCGAAGCGTCCCTTGTGCGCAAGTTCGGTCAGTCGGCGGTAATAGTCGGGATCATTGATGTCGTGGCGGCTGCCGCTTCTGTATTTCCAGGCATTGGCAAGATAGCCGGTGGTATTGATGCCGACGTTCAAATTAAGTGTACGGGCTGTGTTCGTCATGGCTCAGGCGACCTCGCTGCTGGTGCCGAAGGGCGTGATGATCTTCCGATAACCGACAGCGGCAGGCTTCTTGCCGGAGACAGCATATTCGCCGACCACGCGGTCGTGATAGATGCGGGGATTGTGCGAGGTGATCGTGCGCGCATTGCGCCAATGGCGGTCGAGCGCAGTGGCCCGCTTGGCGGCGGAGGCTCCCAGGGCATCGAAGAGGATCGTCGTCGCCTCGAGGATCAGCGTGGAGACAACGGTGACGGCTTGGCTCGTTTCGACCTCGGCGATAAGATGAACATCGGTCTCCTCGGGGTCGGCGCCGGAAATATTGGCTTCGAAGGACCGCTGTAGGGCTTCGGCAACGTTCAGGACGATTGCACCGGCCGAATAGGCGCGTCCCCTGACGCGCCCCACCACTTCCAGCACTTGTGGGTCGTCGGCGCTGGAAGCGCCGTTGCCGCGCGGATAAAGTCGTACCCGGGAGCCGACAAGCTCGGCGAGCTCGCTTGCAGCAGCCCGGCCGATCCCGGCCAGGCTTGCCAGATGGACGAGCTGGAAGAATGCCGGCGTATAGGGGAAACGAGCTGCATCGGGCTTGATATGTTCAGGCTCCAGCCTAACGTCCTTGAAGCGCGCGGTGCCACTGCCGCTCAGCGCCTGTCCAAAACCGTCCCAATCATCGAGAATCTCGACGCCTCGCGCCCTGGTCGGCACGAGGGCTGCGATAGGCGTCCCCTCTCCGTCGACGGCGGCAAGGTTGATCCAGTCGGCATAGATCGAGCCGGTCGTATAGAACTTCTCGCCGTTCAGGCGATAGCCGTCTCCCTCCCGCAGGATCGTGGTCGAATGCTCGCTGATCTTGGCGCTCGAAAGCTCGGAAAAGCCGCTGCCGATCATCTCGCCGCGGCCAAGGCGGGAGAGCCACTCCTCCCGCCAGGCACCTTTTGGTGCGTTGAGAAGATCTTCGGTGAAACCGAGCTGGCTTCGGAAGATATTGGTGATATTCGGATCGGCGGCGGCGAGCTCGATCAACAGCCCAAACAGCTCCGGTAATGTGACGGCGAGGCCGCCATAATCCTGAGGAACCCGCAAGGCGCCGAAGCCCGCATCGCGCAACCATTGGACCTCCTCGAAAGGCAGGCGGCGCTGCTGGTCCCTTTCGATAGCCGCTTGCGCGATGTCATGGAAAACCGGTCGGAAACGAACGGCAATCTCCTCGTAACGCGCCGAGGGACCCCGGCCCCATGCTTGATCGATCCTGGTCATCACATTGGTTCCTCAAATGTCAAGGATTGCTCCTTTCGGCGGTTCTGCTGCCCACTCACCGACCCCGAGCCAGTCAAGCAGTTGCACCCGCAGCCGGTTGAAGCCAGCGCTGCCAGCCGTACGCGGCCGCGGCAGTTCGACCGTCGCCTCATGGGCCACCACGCCGTTTCGCATCACAAGCACCCTATCGGCAAGCAGCAGCGCCTCTTCGACGTCATGGGTGACAAGCAGCACGGCCTGGCGGTGTTTCTGCCACAGGTCGGCGACAAGCGCCTGCGCCTTAAGGCGGGTCAGGGCATCGAGCGCCCCGAACGGCTCGTCGAGAAGCAGAAGATCCGGATTGCGCACGAGAGCACGCGCCAGTGATGCACGCTGTGCCTCCCCGCCAGAAAGATCCTTCGGCCACGCGTCGCCTCGGTGGGTCAGCCCGACCTCCTCGAGAGCCGCGTTCGCGCTTGCACGCTTACCACCGCGTGGTAGGCCCGCGACGACGTTGCTCCAGACCCGCTTCCAAGGAAACAGTCGAGGCGACTGAAACGCCACGCCGCGGCGCGGTGAGACGAAGACCTTGCCTTCGATCTCGTGGTCGAGATCGGCGAGGATCCGCAAAAGCGTGCTCTTGCCGCAGCCGCTCGCGCCAAGCAGGGCGACGAACTCGCCCCGCCTGATATCGAGATCGAGACGATCGATGATGCTGCGCTGCCCGAAGCGGCGTACAAGCCCGCGAACGCTGACCGAAAGACCAACCTGAGGAGGACCGGGAAAGACCATGTTCATGCTCCGTCGAAGCTCTGGCGCCACCTGAGCAGCACGCGCTCCAGGAGCCGGACGACAAGGTCCGCGCCAAGGCCGAGAAGCGCGTAGATAACGAGACAAAGAATGATGATGTCGACGCGATAGACTTCTCGCGCATGGGTGATCAGATAGCCAAGGCCGCCCTGGGCATTGACGGTTTCGGCAAAGACCAGCGCGAGCCAGGCCGACCCCAACGAATAGCGCAGCCCGACAAGCAGGTTCGGCAGCGCGCCGGGCAGGATGACTTCGAAGATGAGGGCCGCACGGCCGAACGACAGCGTGCGCGCGGCCTCGACTAGGGTCTTGTCGACGTTGCGGATTCCGGCGAACGTGTTGATGTAGAGGGGGAAAGTGACGGCGAAGGCGACGAGCGCTACCTTCGGAGTCTCGTCTATCCCGAGCCAAATAATCAAGAGCGGCACGAGACCGGCCCAGGGAAGCGTGCGCGCCATGTGCATTGGCGCGTCGATCAGATCCTCGCCGACACGCAGAAGGCCAGAGATGACGGCAAGGCCAACGCCGACGACGAAGCCAATGCCGAAGCCGGTCAGAACGCGCTGAAGCGATAAAAGGAGAGCGTCCGCAAGCTCGCCGCTCGCAATCATGTCGAGGAACGTCGCTGATAGCGTCGCCGGGCCGGGAAGAAGATCCTCGGAAAACAGGCCATAGCGCGTGCCGAGCCACCACAGACAAATCAGCGCCGCGGGGCCGAGGCACCTGCCAAGGCCTCGCGGGAGGCGGCTTTTCTTTGGTCTGCCGGCCGGAACGATGCGTTCGAGGTCGCGGAGGGCATCATGCGGAACGTACGCGCCGCTAGGGACCGGCGAATCCGCGATCGAAAAGCTCGTCACCGTCGCCATCAGTTCGTCTTTACCAACTTCTTGTTCTCGTCGCGGATCAGATCGCCGAAATCCTTGACGACATAATCCTCAACTTTGAAATCCCGCTTGAATTGGCCGCTGTCACGAAAATAGGCGACTTCCTTCTGCCAGCCGGAAAGCACATCCCCGTCGGTCGCGGGCACGTATTCCACCCGCGAACGGCTTGCCTGCAGGTTGGCCGCGTCGGGCGAGATCTGCGACAGCTTGGCAACCTGCTCTGCCCATTCTGTCGGATGAGCGTTAACCCAGGCCTGCGCCCGGATAATGCGGCGCGTCAGGTCCTCTAGCGCGGCCTTGCGCACCGGATCCTCGACGGCGTATGTGGGCGCGTAAAGGACGCCCGCCGTATCAATTACCTTGCTCAAGGACTGCAAAATGCGTGCGCCGTGCTGCTGCTGGGCGATCGCCGTGTTCGGGTCCCAGACGACAAAGGCGTCGACCTGAGAGTTGACCAGCGCCGACAGGCCATCGGTCGTGTTCAGGTTGAGGATCAGCTTGTTGTCGAACGGCACGCCTGCCTGCTCGAGCGCCTTAGCGAACTGGTAATGCTGCTTAGTGAAATAGGGCAAGGCAACCTTGTGTCCCTTGAGATCGGCAACGCCTTTTAGCGGTGAATCGCCACGCACGAGAATGGCGCTGCCACTCTCCTTGCGTTCCCAGGCGCCGGCAAGGATCGTCACTTTCACGCCATTGGCGATCGCCGCAAGCACACCGGTATCGCCTCCAGCCGCAATGTCGACATGACCGGCCCGCAGCGCTTCGACGAGCGGCGGCGTCGAATCAAAATCAGCCCAGTTAATCTTGTAGGGCAGGTTTTCGATCTCGTTTGCAGCGATCAGCTGGCGGTGCAGGCCTGTCTTGTTGGGCGTACCGACCGTCAGGGTCAGATCGCTCAGATGCGGAGCGCTCTGGGCCAGTGATGCGGTTGCGAATGAGCCTGAAAAGGCAATTGCAAAGCCCGCGCGGCGGATCAGCCTGATGATGCGCTTAAGTCTCATTTCGTCCCTCCTGGCCGGTCGGCCTTGTCCCCGCGCCTCTTTCGATGACGCTTTTCATGAGCATCGAACCTACGAGAGAGGGCAAATCATGGTAAGGAAATATTCTCTATAGATTTAATAGATTATGGAATTGCTTTTCTCCATCTGCTCCCCCTCCGGATCGGCCGACTTCGAAATCACGTCAAGGGGCCGCTAGTCTTGCTTCGTCACCTATAGCGAACAAGGAGCTGACGATGAGCCAGAAGACGATTTCCCGGGACACGTTCAAGCGGTGGCTTGCAGATGGAAACGAGCTTGCTGTACTCGACATCCGCGCGCCCGATGTCGTCGGCTACGCCTCGCCCCTTTTTGCCACTAATCTTCCGGCCGAAAGAGTCGCAAGTGAGCTTTCGCGCTTCGTGCCGCGAAAGGTCGTGCGCACCGTCCTCGCCGACGGCGGCGATGGAACTGCCGAACGTCTCGTTATCGAGCTTTCGGCGACGGGCTGGGTGAACATCTTCGCGCTCGACGGCGGCATTCCAGGCTGGACGGCAGATGGCAACGGGGCAACATTGCCGACGTTCGATGTGCCGGGCGTCGACTTTACGCTTGCCGTGAAGAAAGAGAAGGGCACGCCGGTGACCTCGGCCCAAGAACTAAAAAGGCTGCGCGAGGCCGGTGAAGATTTCATCGTCATCGATACTCGCACCGTGGCCGAGTTCGCGCGCGAACACGTGCCGGGAGCAGTCAGCGTGCCCGGTGCAGAACTGCTCTTGCGCTTCAAGGATGTGGTGCCCTCCGAAACGACGCAGGTCATCGTCTCCTGCGCCGGCCTGCCGCGCGCCATCCTTGGGGCGCAGACCCTGATCGATGCCAAGGTTCCAAACAAGGTCTCCTATCTTCATGACGGCACCAAGGCCTGGACCGCTGCCGGTTACAGTCTGGAAACCGGCCGGACTCGCATCTTCGGCGGGGCGAGCGATGCGGCGGTCGAATTTGCCCGCCGGCAGATTACCGTCTTGAGCAGCGCCGACCATTTCCCCGAAATCGATATCGACACGGCCAGAAGCTGGTCTGCCGATCCAAACCGCACGACCTACCTGCTGGACGTCAGGACACCGGAGGAATTCGAAAGCGGCCATCTCGACGGCTCGCTCTCCTCTGAGGGCGGCCAATTGCTCGGTGTTGCCTATCGGACGATCGCAGTCAGAGGCGCGCGGGTGGTGCTCATCGATGACCTTTTGGGCGCTCGCGCGCGCATCGTTGCCCACTGGCTGCAAAGGCGCGGCTACGAGATCGCCATCCTCCTCGTCGATTTCAGTGCACACGAACTAAGCAATGTTGCCTGAAGCCAACGAGGCATCGCATGCCAACTGTTCGACAACTGCCGCGCTGGCAGCCTTCCGGCGTCTGTGCCGAGAGCTTCCCAAAGGGGCCTTGGAGCTCAAACGCACTTCAGTGAGCCGGCCAGCCTGCCTGCGAACATCCAGAGGACAACGAGATTGATGACCAAAGCAAAAACGACTGGCGAAGCTTGATAGGTCAAAGAGCAGGCGTGATCGGCCGAAAGGGCTTCGTGGTGCCGTCAATACTAGATCTGTCGATCGGCGTTCTTTTGAAAAGTCTCCTTACCGTCATCGGCATTTCCGATCTCCTGAAGATCACCCCGACCGAACAGGTTTGGCCTCTGCTTGCGAGATGGATCCATTTCGCGAGCGTAAAGATGGGAAAAATTTCTACGAAATGGCGCTAGCCGAGAAGATTCTGGGATCCGTTCCGCCACAATCCTGAAACCGACCCAAAGTCGGATCAGTTGCTGCGAGGCCTTATGGAGTGGCGCCATGTCGAAGCAGGTCATCCAATATGCCGGTTCGCCGGTCGGCATTGTCGTGCCGAACAACGGCGAGCTGAAGTTCATCGCCGTCAAATACGAAGTCTACGATCTCGATGAGCAACGGTTTACGTCGGCGTTAGAGGTCCTGCGCGCCATCCACGCGCTTATGGCGAGCCGGGAGACGATACCGAGGCAGGCGGCCTGAGGAGAGAGCTGCAATGGGACGTTTACGACGCGTGCTTCGATTGACGGCACGTCATAACGAGCTCGAACGGGGTCTCGTCGTCAACGCGTTTCGCGCCTTGGTTCTCGATGATTTCGACGCAAGTTTTGCGGAGGAAGAGATGCGCACGAGCCTGCGGGAGGTTTCTGATGAGATTCTTCTCGTGGGAAGCCGATCAGGCTAGGGGCATCGATTTCTGGTCATTGAGCCTAGCTGTAAATCGGCACTTCGAAGGCAATCGATCGCGGGGATCGCCGAGATGATCCCTGCACTGGTGTCATCAGTCACGGGCGACAAGATTGTCTGATTGGATTTTGCGAGCGCCGCTCCGGTCGTTTCCACCCTTGATCCCGAAAGCCGCCATCGCCGTCTCGCTGCACCCGGCCTCCTCAAGGAGTCTTTGGGCGAGCTCTGTTGACGACGCGCCTATCAGTCCGTCCGGCCGCACGAGGTGGAATGATACGTGATTGTCTATTTCCCTGTCGCAGATCCGCACGAGGCGGCCGGACGCCATTGCAGCATCAGACAGCGGCGGCCGAGCCAATGCGACACCGACGCCCTGCTGGCAGGCGTCAATAACAAGATTGTAGTCCTCGAAGCGACGGTCCTGACCTCGGGGCAAATAATGCACATTCTCGACAGCGAGCCAGCGCCGCCAGCCCTCGATGTTGGAATCATGCAAGATCGGCAAGGTCAGGATCGATTGCCCGTCGCAGTTTCGGCCGAGTTGCACGGCGAGCGAAGGCGTAGCGATCGGAAAGGATTTCTCCTGCCAGAGCGCTATGGCCCGTACCCCCGCCCATGGCCCCTTGCCGCACCGAATGGCAAGATCCGTTCCCTCGCCAAGATCTGCGAGCCGATGCTCCAGGGACAGATCGATGTGGAGGTCGTCGCGCTCAAGCTTTGCTAACCGGGCAAATAACCACAGCGATGCGACAGACGGTGTCACGGAAAGGCGCACTGTCGTTTTGTGCCGGCGCGGGATCCATCGCTCGTCGGTCCCGCTAAGAAGGGAAAGCGCCTCCTGAGCACGAGCAAAAAATCGTATGCCCTCCGGCGTAAGCGCGACACCCCTGGCCTGCCGGACGAAAAGACGAACGCCGAGCCACCGCTCCAGGCGCAAGATCTGCCGGGATACTGCCCCATGGGTGATTCCCGCATCCTTTGCGGCAGCGGAGAACGATCCGAGACGCGCGGCCCGCGAGAAGGTCTCGAGCGTATCGAGCGGCGGAAGGATTTGCGAGCTGTGAACCATGGACACATCAGAACATCGATTACGGTGCTTTTCAAGCCTGGTCTAAGAGGCTTATTTGCTCCATCTGCAAAGGGAGCAGAGCATGAGCGCGATAACCGAAAACATCAAAACCTCATCGAAATCTTATCTGCCGGCCTTTCTGGCAATTATTGTCACGATCGTCTTCTGGGCATCTTCCTTCGTTGTCATCCGCGTCTGCCTTGGACCTTTGACACCTGTCGAACTTGCAACCGCTCGATACGTAACAGCGGGCCTTATTGCACTTGGCTATCTGGCATTTGGCTGGACCATGCCGAGCATCAAGGACCTCGTTCGTATTTCGATCGCCGCCGTGCTTTTTATCGCGGCCTATGCGGTTCTCCTCAATACCGGCGAGCAGACCGTGCCAGCAGGACCTGCGAGCTTCATCATCAATACAATGCCGGTGTTTACGGCATTGATCGCCACCTTTGCTCTTGGAGAGCGTTTCGGTATCTGGGGATGGATCGGTACGACCGTCTCGTTTCTCGGTGTTGCCTTGATCGCTGTCGGCGCGGGCGGAGGGTTCCGCCTTGACCCCAACGCCGTTCTCATTCTCGGCGCGGCTATATGCTCTGCGATTGCCAGCGTCCTGCAAAAGCCCGTTCTTGATCGCATGCCGGCATTGACCGTGACTGCATGGATATTGCTCATAGGTTCCGTTCCGCTCCTGCCAGCGGTTCCTGCAACCGTCGGGGCTCTTCTTGCTGCTCCGGCAGTCGTCAACTGGAGCGTCGCCTATCTGGTGATCTTCCCGACAGCTGTCGCTTATGTCACCTGGGCAATCGCTTTGAAGCGGCTTTCGGCCGCGCGGGCGACGAATTTTCTCTATGGCGTACCGCCGACGGCGACGCTGATCGGTTTCCTCTGGCTGGGGGAAACGCCTTCGGCAATCGGTGCAGCCGGCGGCGTCATGGCGATCCTCGGCGTCGTTATCGTCAATATCATGCGGCGAAGGTAGGCATCCGGCATCGAGGAAGGAATGCTTCGATTGTTTTTGCGAAACGTCAGCACCGTCGTAAAGCGGATGTAGCCGATCAGAGGCGCCGCAATCTGGTCGGTCCAGTTGGCGCGCTGAGAGTTTGCGGACCTTACAACATTCGCGCGAAAGCGAACGAAGCTAAAACATCAGAATTGCAGCACCACTTTGCCGAAGTTTGAGCCGGCCGCAAAAAAGCGCATCGCCTTTTCAACGTCTGCCCAAGGAAAGACGCGGCTGATTACCGGCTTCAGATCGACGGCCTCGATGGCACGGTTCATCGCTTCGAAGGATTCGCGAGAGCCGACGGGAATGCCACGCACATCGACCTGCTTGCGGAAAATGTCGAGAGGATTGATCATGCCCTCCGACCCGCCCAAGTAGCCGATCACATTGATTTGGCCGCGGCGGGCCGCTGCCTTCAGCGATTGCTCGAAGCTCTCGGGGCCTCCGACCTCGATGATGTGATCGACGCCGCGCCCGTCGGTCATCTCAACCACCAAGCTCGACCAGTCGGGGTTGCGCCGGTAGTTGATGCCGTTCGCTGCGCCGAGTGCTCTTGCCCGCTCCAGCTTCTCGTCGCTACTGGAGGTAACGATGACGCGAGCACCGGCTGCACGTGCGATCTGCAGGGCAAAAAGGGATACGCCGCCGGTTCCCTGGACGAGAACGGTCTCTCCGGCCCTGATGCGCCCTTCGCTTACCAGCGCGTGCCATGCGGTTACTGCCGCGCACGGCAGCGTCGCAGCCTCGATGTCGGTCAGGTTGCGAGGCGCGAAGACGGCCCCCTGTTCATCGAGCACGGCATATTCGGAAAGAAGGCCGTCAAGCGGGCCCCCGCGCTGGTAGGAGGGTTCGGCCATCCGGAAGGAACCGCCGATCCAGCGTTGCCAGAATGTTGCGCAAACCCTGTCGCCGACTTTGAACCGCGTGACATCCTCGCCAATTGCGACCACCTCGCCCACTCCGTCCGACAGAGGTACGAGGGGGAGCTTAATGGCGGTGTGGTAACGGCCCTCGACAATTTCGAGATCGCGATAGTTAAGCGCGGTTGCCTTGACCTGGATCAGGATTTCCTGGCGTCTCGGCTGCGGTATCGCACGCTCCTCAAAGGTCAGACCATCAAAACCTGTTTGTTTGAGGATGATTGCTTTCATCTAATTTCTCCTGGCTGACGTTCGGTAGCACTAGAGTGGGCTTGAACTCGATCACATTCAAATTCATAATGATCAATATCATTATGCGGTGGAATCATGTTTGACGAGATGCGCACATTCGTGCTGTTTGCCGAGGAAGGCTCGGTGCAGAAAGTGGCCCTACGCTTGCCGCTGACCCAGCCCGCGGTCAGCCGCCAGATCCAGCGGCTTGAACAAGCTCTTGGCGTGACTTTGCTCGACCGCCGGCAGAAGCCGCCTGTCCTGACCTCGGCGGGATTGGACGTACTCGCTCGCAGCCGTGACATCCTGGCTGCCTTCGAAAGAATGAAGGCAGTCGCGGCGGCGCCGGAGCCGGATGGCCTGTTCCGGCTTGGAGTAGCAAAGGGACTTGTCCATGATAGCCTCGCAGGCGAACTCGCAGCCGCGACGGCCCGGTTTCCGAAGGTTTCGATGCGCCTGAAATCGGCGTGGAGCCATGAGCTTGCCGAGGAGTTCCGGCTGGGCCATCTCGATGCCGCACTCCTGCTGTCAGACGGATCGCGTTATCAGAATGCCGAACATATCGGCGGTGAGAGGCTGGTCGTAATTGGCCAAGCCGGCGTCGCGGCTGATCCGGAAAAGAGGGTATGGGTGCTGTGCCCCGAACCGTGCGCGGCCCGCCATCGCCTTGCAGATCTGCTCGCTTGCGAGCGCAAGACCCTGGTGATCGCCGCTGAGGTCGAGGATGCCAGCATGCAGCTTGCGCTCGTGCGTAAAGGCTTCGGTCTCGGACTGATGCCGCGGCGGCTGTTTGAGGCCGCCGCTTCTACCGGTATCGAAGAGATCAGCCTCGGGGAAAAGGAGCTGCGTCTCGACGTCACGATGCTGCGCTCCCCGCATCTCACGTCAATGGTCAAGGTCGCCGACGCCGTCTCGGATATCGCGCGCGCATTTATCACCGGCACGTCCGCCGTGGTCGGCTGAATGGGTCAATCGAATAGGCAGGCGGACATCAGCCATGTCTGCCTTAGGCGCAATATGGGCCTGGCCAAGGGGACTATGCCAAGTTGAACCGGCGGGAGCTTGGGCCAGTTCGTCAAAGGTCGTAAGGCCATTCTGCGGCAACGAAGCGGTAGCTGTCACTCTCCTCAGCAACATGGCCGAAGCCTGGAAAAGGCAGATGCATTCCCGTCACCATGAGACCGTCATGGACCGCCTGATCGAAGGCGCGCTTGCGGGAGGAACCAGCCAGCGCGCTATCGACGTCGAATGCTGGCCCCCATTCGGGATGCGCAAACTGGAACGTCGCGTGGTGGACGACATCGGCCCAGATGAGCAGCGTGGCGCCCTCGGAACTGACGGTGAAACCTGTATGTCCTGGTGTGTGACCGGGAAGCGGCACTGATCTGAGCGCTCCCAAAAGCTCCGTCTCGCCCGAAAACGTCGTGCGCCGATTCGCATAGGCCTTGGCAACTGCACGAGCGCTGGCAAAGAAGGGTTTGAAAGCCGTCGGCGCCTGTGAGAGGGCCGCATCGTCATGCCAATATACAAGGTCGGCCTCCGATACAATCAGCTCCGCATTGGCAAAGACAGGCTTGCCATGCTCGTCAATGGCGCCGCCGACATGATCTGGATGCATGTGTGAAAGAACGATGGCATCGATCTGATCGGGCCGCACACCGGCGGCCGCCAGCGCGCGAGGGAGTTTGCCGAGCGTCGCCCCGAAAAGGTCGGCCGCGCCGGTGTCGATCAGAACGAGCCGGTCGCCGAGATTGATCAGAAAAGCGTTGACGGGACTGAGGCGCGGTGTCGGGGCTTGAAATTGTGCGCGCGCAAGACGGGCAGCCTCCTCATATGGCGCACTGAAGAGCGCTGCGGGCATTTCCATATAGCCATCGAGCAGGGCGGTGACTTCAATCTTCCCCACCTTGCGGCGGATCACACCGGGTATCTCGGTATGAGCTGGCGGGACGGCTGCCCCCGCGTTTCGGCTTACGGGAAGGGCCGCGGCGGCAGCAAGGCCCGCAGAGGCAGCAAAGAGATTTCGGCGGGAGATAGACATGTCAGCTCCTGGATGGTCGGATGGTCTCGCGATCATTGACGGAACCGATATATCGCGCTTGGCTGGCCTTATTAATTCTGCAAAATTGGATAGGATTTATCTCGATTACTTATAGATTGGAGACACCCTTGGATCGCCTGTCGATGTTGTCCTGCTTCGTTCGGGTCGCCGAAATCGGCAGTTTTTCGGCTGCTGCGCGTGATCTTCAGCGAACTCAGTCTGCGGTCAGCCAGCAGATCAGGGCACTGGAAAGCCAACTGAAGACTCGGTTATTCGACCGGACGACCAGGAAAGTCGCGTTGACCGAGGCAGGTGCCATCTATCTCCAGCATGTCAGAGGGGTACTGGAGCGCATTGACGAGGCCGATCAGATGGTCGGTGATTTGGACGCAGCAATTTCCGGGCGGCTTGCGATCAGCGCACCCGTTAGCTTCGGAACCCAGACTCTCGGCACCTATCTCTTCCAGTTCCGCGAGGCCTATCCGCAGATCGACCTCGATATCTCGCTTTCGGACCACTTTGCCGATCTTTCAGCGGAGGGGCTCGACCTCGCCATCCGTATGGGAGAAGTTACGGAAACCACGCTGATCGTGCGCAAGATCGGACTTTTGAAGCGGAGCCTTGCGGCAACGCCTCGCTACCTCGACAGTCACGGCCGGCCGGACCAACCCGCAGATCTTGAACATCACAATTACGTCGTGCGCTCCTATCTGCAAGGCGCAGAACGCATTCGCATGATGGGCTCGGCGCAAGAGGTCGTCGATGTGACAGTCAAACCAGTGCTTCGCTCAGATAATTCCCATCTAATCTGCGAAGCGATCGCCGCCGGCATGGGTATCGGTCTTGTTCATGACGTACTTTTGGAGCCGATGATCGCCGCCGGCATGCTGGAGCGCGTGCTTCCCGATTGGCGTCACGAGCCCCAGCCCATCCAGGTCGTCTACCCCTCCAATCGCTATATACCAAGGAAGGTGCGGCTCTTCGTGGAGGGATTGAGCCGCTTTTTGCGCACAGGCGGCGCGCTTGCAGAATAATGGTAGCGCGTGCACCCCAAGGGTCGCCGACGCGGCCTACGCCGCCAAGTCTGCGAGACTGCCAGTGCCGAGATTGACGACACTACCGGATCATCGCGCTGGCCAAGGCGTGAAAGCGGCAACGTTTCCACCCTCACCGACGTCGGACCACATGCATCGGTGGGTTCGCCAGGACCTCGTCGAACTGCGGCTATGACATGCCAGGTGCTTCGGCACGCGACCGACACGGCAAAATCATCGCAAGGAAAGAACGAACAATCATCGGCCACCAAGAGAAGGATTTGTCCGCAGTTCGCGTGGCGTGGAGCCAAGTTCGCGCCGCATCCAGCGCGCCATGTGCGATTGATGGGAAAAGCCGGTCGAGAGTGCGGCCTCGCTTGCACTCATTCCCGTCTCCACCAGGAGTAGCCGTGCCCGTTCGACGCGACGCTGCATTACGTAGCGATGAAGGGTGATGCCTGTTGCGAGCTTAAAGGACTGACGCAAATGAGAGCCGCTTGCGCCCGCTTCGCGCGCCAGGGTGGCGATCGTCAGCGTCCGGTCGATATGAGCTTCGATGAAATCGACCAGCCGGCGCAACCGCCTTTCCGACAGGCCGACTCGATTGACAGCCTGCATCCGGACCTGGTCCATCAGCTGCGCCGCAATCGCCAGACCAACGGCCTCCGCATAAAAGGCGCCTGCAGGTCCGCCTGCCTGCCTTTCCTGTTCGAGAGCTTGTGCGAGGTAGACGATGCGCTCGTTTCGCATGACATGACGCATATGAAGGCTCGCCCTCCTGCCGACATGACCGTTCTCATCGGCCGCCCTTTGCAGAACATTTGGCGGAAGTCGCACCTCCAGCGATCGACAGATGGCCTCGGCAACGAAACCGCCTGTTTCACCCGCGGGCACGAGATCGATATCTCCCGCGCGGCGCAAGTGACGCGCACCCGTTTCCATGCAGACCGACCAGGTCGCGCTGCTGGCATGGACCACAATCCGATGCTCGCCGATCGGCGGCAGCCTGATTGTGCCCGCTTCATCGCAGCGCGGAACGATGGATACCGCGCTCGACGAATTCTTCGGGAAGGCGTGCATGCGACCCCCAAACTTGTGGCAGAACATGCTCAAAGATCGTCCTTTCCTGCGCGACTTTCAACGCTGTTCCTTCATGATTTAGTCGTTTCGGACAAGAGCGAGGTATGGAATGTCTTTTTATGTTATCGTCGGAGCAGGCCCGGTTGGGCGCGCGACCGCGCGCCGACTGGCAGCAGAGGGCCATAAGGTTTCCCTTGTCAGCAGACGTGGAACAGCAGCCCAAAGCATTGGCGTCGAACCCGTCGCTCTCGACGCCGCTGATGCCGATGGTCTTGCGCGCGCGAGCACAGGGGCCGAGGCGATCTTCATGTGCGCCATGGCCGATTATACGAGATGGCCGACGGATTTTCCGCCGATCATGAACGGTGTGGTCGCTGCCGCGGAGAGCGTAAACGCCAGGCTTCTCCTGGCAGGCAATGTCTACGGTTATGGTGATGGCGCGCAATCCCCATTGACTGAATCGGCCACGCTTGCGCCGACGACCGTAAAGGGGCGCATTAGGACTGCAATGTGGGACCAAGCACTCGCAGCTTCTGTACCGGCACTCGAGATCCGCGCAAGCGATTATCTTGGCGCCGGTGCCGGGTCGCTATTCACCCTTATGGTTCTTCCCTCACTGCTGAACGGCCAGGCTGTCGCTGTTGTCGGTGATCTCGATGCTCCACATGCCTGGTCATTCACGGAAGACGTCGCGCGTACGCTTGTGGCAGCATCCCGCTACACCGGCCCCTGGAACCGGGCTTTCCATGTGCCGTCGCGACATGTGTCTCTTCGGGGACTTTCCACCCGCTTTCTCGGTCTTGCAGGCCGTGCTCCGGTCGAACTGCGTGTGCTCGGCGATGCCGAATTAATGGAGATGGCGGAGAGAGACGACCTGATACGGGAAGTCGCGGAAATGGCCTATCTGTCGCGTCGTCCGCTGCTCCTCGATGCCACGGAGACTGAAAAGCTGCTTGGAGTTGACGCCAGCGGCCTCGATACGATGATCACGGATACGCTACACTCGCAGGGAGTGTCGATCAGTCGAAGTGAAAGCTGACGCTATCACGGTCGGGGTTTAGGGGCCTTGAACGATTCACGGGGATTCGAAATCACGCCACGGGTTCGCAAACTGGCTCGGGCTCGGCAATTCTTGCCTACGAAATTCCAGACCCCGAACCGGTTAGCCTGCCGCAGACGACGGCTTCTACGGCGCAAGCTCGATGGAACGTCTGCCGAGCGAGATCGCGATAAGGGCGCGGGCCGAAAACTTCGCGGAGATTTAGGTGTTGCGGCGCAACGGGGCCAGGCCGGCACTTTCCGGATGATGCCGCAGACAAAGTCGGCAAACACCGTCATGGAGGCCCAGGCAAGCCGTGATCGCATTGAAATCTTGAACAACAACGCCGACGTAAAAGGTGCGGCGTCTGAAGCGTCGCTATCGAGGCGGCCTCATGATAGGACTGCTCGTCCACGAGACCAGAGCGACAAAGTCCCGGTGCGTCGGTACATCGCCTCGGCCCGGGAGCTGTGCAGATTGATCTCTTTCCCAGGTTACCAGACTTGCAGCGGCCCGACTTTCGCCGGGCCGCGCTATGGGCAACGAACGAAGGCGCGTGTCAACTGACCGTCACGATGCCAACGCGTAATGCCGGTTTTCTGAGACGCGGGACTTGCTTGTCCGGAACCGGTACAGCAATTCAGCAAGGCTTTCGGTTTCCTGGGTGAGGCTCTGGGCGGCGGCTGTGGTCTGTTCGACCATTGCAGCGTTTTGCTGGGTCACCTTGTCCATCTGATCACCGGCGGCAGAGACTTCACGCAAGCTTGTGGCCTGCTCGCGGGCGGCCACCGCGATCTCGGCGACTGTTGCGTTCATCGCGGTCACGTGCTCGACGATCTGCTCCAGCGAGACGCCGGATTCCCCAACCAGCTCGACGCCCGTCTTGACTTGCATCGAAGAGGTGGAAATCAACTCCTTGATTTCCCTTGCCGCATTAGCGGAGCGCTGAGCGAGTTCGCGCACTTCCTGCGCAACGACGGCAAAACCCTTGCCCGCCTCGCCGGCGCGTGCAGCTTCAACGCCGGCATTGAGCGCCAGGAGGTTGGTCTGGAAGGCAATCTCGTCGATGACGCTAATGATGTTACCGATCTTCGACGAGGAGTTCTGGATTTCCGTCATTGCGGCTATCGCGCGGGAGACGATCTCGCCGCCCTTTTCCGCGTTGGTGCGGGCCGTTGCCACGACAGCCTGGGCGCGGCTGGCCCCCTCCGCCGTTCCGTTGACGCCGCGAGTGACGTCACCGAGAGCCGCTACCGTCTCTTCCAGCGAAGCGGCCTGTTGCTCGGTACGGCGGGCAAGATCGTTGGAGGCGGTGGAGATTTCGGCAAGGCCGGAGCGGATGGTCGTAACCGCGCGAATGACCGAGTCGATAACCTCTTCCAGGCTTGCGACCGAGTTGTTGAAGTGATCGCGAATCCTGACATACCGATGATCGACTTCGCCGACGCGGACGGAAAGATCGCCTTTGGAGAGCGCATCAAGTCCGAGCGAAATCTGGTGGAAGGCATGCTCCATCACCTGCGCATCGGAAAGCCGCTCGGCTTCCTGGCGAAGCCTTTCTTCCTCCGCCGCCAGGCGCGCGCGTTCGGCATTGGCTTCGGCGATCAGCTTGGCACGGCCAGTCTCCTGGAAAACCTTTAGCGAACGCGCCATCGCCCCGAGCTCATGGCGATGCTCTACGCCCGTGATCGCGATCGCGTCGTCACCGCGGGCAAGCCGCTCCATCGACTGCGCCATGCCCCGCACGGCCGAAGAAATGAGCCTGCCGACGAAATAGGACAGAACCAGCCCAATGACGATCAGCAGAGCGCTGATGACGAGCGTTGCGCTGGTGGCGGATGCGACCGTCGCTTCGACCGAACCGTCGAGATCCTTCTGTGCGCCGGTCACGGTCGCCTGCAGATTCTTGAATTCACCCGCAATCTTCGGCGCCAGCACGTTGAGCTGCGTTTGCCGGATATTTCCGGATGCCTGCAACACTTCCTTAAGGTCACCGAGACGGGCGGTATAGTTCTGCATGAGCTGACCGGCCCCCATTAACCGCTTCTTCTGCAGTTCATTCTTTGCGGCCTTGGCAGCAGCCTCGTTCAGCGCCACCGCTTCTGC
The DNA here is from genome assembly GCF_014195325.1 of Rhizobium sp. BK650. Taxonomy (GTDB): domain Bacteria; phylum Pseudomonadota; class Alphaproteobacteria; order Rhizobiales; family Rhizobiaceae; genus Rhizobium. The sequence continues at coordinate 23,935 of NZ_JACIBK010000013.1, forward strand.
GAGCGCCGCCTGAGCTGTGTCATAGGCCGCAAAATCGTCCGAATGCACGAAGCGTTCGGAGAAATAGAGGCTGCGGTTCAAGGCCTCCAATGTCTCCGCCGTCATGTGCAGCAGAGCAACGTCGTTCTGGCGCCAGGCGCTGCGCATGACGTCGTTCAGTGCGATGCTTGTCCAGGGACCGAATTCGGTCACCTTAGAGATCAACAGGTCGCGCCTGGCCTGTAGGGAGACGATCTGTTCGAATGCCTTGCCGTAGGTGGCAATGTCTTGGCGGATCGTCGCAAGGCCGGCCTGCAGGTCCTTGTTGTCGGCAAAGCGTGGATCGTCCGCCTGAAAGGCTTTAACGCCGGCACGGAAGGTGTCGACGACCGCCGCAGTCGGCGTGGAGCGGAAAGCTTCCGCCGACATTTGAATCTCGTGCAGCTGATCACTGTAATCCGATATGGCGAGGCTTTGCCCAGCCGTGGCGCGATAGGAAGAGAAGATGGCGGCAAGCCCGTTCATGCCGGAGATCGCGCTCACGGTAAGAAGGCTCATCAGCAGAAACAGCGGTACGAAGCCCGAAGTAATCTGCGCGCGGATGCCGAATTTGTTCCAGAAATGTAACATGATAGCCTCTTTATTCACTGGGTCTTCGGCAGATACTTGGCGAGATTCTCAGGTGTGACGAGTTCGAAGGGAACGTTGTTTTCCCGCATCACCTTCTCTTTGTTGGCGAGTTTCACAGCGGCATCGACTGCGGCGGCACCCTGTCCGACGGCGCTCTGCAGAATAGTGACGTCGAGATCGCCGGCTGCCATCGCCGCGAGCGCGTCGTCGGTCGCATCGACGCCAGCGACGACGACGTCTTTCATCGGAATGCCGGCTTTCTTCATGGCGCGGATCGCGCCGAGTGCCATTTCGTCATTGTTGGCGATGACGGCGTCGAACTTAACGCCGGCCGCAAGCCATTCCTGCATCTGTTGATCGGCATAATCGCGCGACCAGTAAGCAGCCTGCCGTTCGACGATCTCGAGGCCCTTGCATTCCGGCGTGGCGATGACGTCCGATATGTCCTGGGTGCGGGCGCGAGCGGCAGCATGGAAAGGCTCGCCCATCAGCACGACGACACGGCCCTTGCCTTTCAGGAGCGTACAGACCTGCTTCGTCTCCAGCGTTCCCGATTCCTTTTCGTTCGATGCGACCACGACCTGATTTTCCGGCAGGTCGAGAAGGTTGGAGGGAACGTTGTTGATGTAGACGAGCGGGATGCCCGCATCTGCTGCCATCTTGGTCATCTGCGGCCCGAGGTCGCCATCGGAAACCGCCAGGATAATCGCATCAACCTTGTCAGCGATAAGTTTCTCAACCTGCTTCTTCTGTAGCTCGTTATCACCTTTCGCGTTCTCGGTGACGAGCTTGAGGCCTGAGATCGTCTGCCCGTGGGCGACGACCCCGTTCAGCAGCGCCGTCCTGAACTTGTCGAGATCGGACATCGAGATGCCGATAGTCTGAGCGCTGGCAGCAGAGACCGACATCGCTAAAGCGATGGATGCGAGCGTGGCAGTTTTCACAAAATTCCTCCGCGATTTGGGTAGATACTGACTGTTACAAATCTTGGTAAATTTTACATTTATCTTATGAATGGATGCCTCCAAGCGGATCGAGGACTTGCAGATCATGCTGCGCCACGCCGTCCGGATTGAAGAGAGTTCCTGGCATCAGCGGAAAACATCGGTCACGCGGTTCCGGATCTTCATCGCTGCCTCAATCAAGCATAAGAACATCCCGAGCGGACTAGCCGCGTGGAATGCAGATCGGGCGGTCGCACGATATCGGAAACTGTGCAAAGAAGCTCGCTTCCGGATTGATAAAGAGCCGATCGCTGGTCGTCAAAACACCGGGCAAACCGGTCGGTGCCATCATATTCAAGCGACCGCGGCCTTAAGTTGAAACGCGCGCCGGGGGGGAATTTGAGATACAACCTTTTACCGTGGCAGCCCCTCCTGATTGCAGGATGGATAAATATTAACATTTCATTAACCATCCATCCTTAGCTTCCGGAAGAGAGCCAACTTTTTCCGACGATTTTCGAGGAGGACGCCATGTCGCTCGTAACCGTGCCTGGTAGAATTCGCCTCTATGGCGGCCACGCTATCCTGATTATGACGGAAGGAAACATCCACCAGGCCGTCTGCATCACCGATGATGCGATGCCTGCCGGGCAAGGTGATGTCATGCAAGGTCTTCTTCAGTGTCTCCAGGTTTATGAGGGTATCGCCGATCGCAAATTCTCAGACGGCGAACTGGCATATGATGGACGGGTGTGGATCACCTCCTCAGACATCAAACCGCATTAACGAGCGATACCGATTTCGATTTGGCCGATCGCAATCCGAAAGGCTCTCGAAGCGACAAAGGGGCACACCACAGAGCTTCTTCCAAGACCTCACCAACAGAAAACTCGCCGGTCGACCCTCAGGACCGATACCGCTCGAATGCCGTCAATCTGCTCACGAGCGGCTCGGCCTCGTCCCAGCAATAGATCTCTGAGCGAAGATATTTGAGCTCATCCTCCAGCATTTCTTCCGTAACGTCGATCCACCAGGATTTCGGCTGGCCATCGCTTCCATCTGTCCAGCGGTAGCCGCGAGCCCTGAGGCGCTCCTTCATGTCGAACGGACTGTGCTCAGCAAAGACGCGCATGAGCGAACGCTGGCTTGCCGCATAGAGTTCGGCAAATGCCGGTAGTTGCGTTCCGTTCCAGTCCGCCGCCAGAACCTCAAGCAGGGCGAAGCAATCGTCAAGCGCGCGATGACCTTCATGGAACAAGCCATGCTGGGCCAACAGGTAGGCAAGTTTCGTCCCCTCGATTCCGCGCGTCGACCAATCGATCTCCGAAGCAGAACAGGCCCAGGCCTTTCGGGAAAAGGCAGGAGAGAAGGCTTCGCAGAAGGGGCGATCGAAGCTGGCTTTGTGGGCGATGACGAGATCGGCCGGATCGACCAGCATGCGAAGAGATGCTGTATCGATCAACTGACCGGCGACCATCTCGTCGGTAATGCCAGTCAGCCTCGTGATGTCGGCCGGGATTGGTTTCATCGGCTGCTGCAGTCCGGCATAAACCCCGGTGACATCACCGATCCTCCCGGACGGATCAAAAGTAAAGGCAATTGCACCGATCTCGATGATTTCGTCGATGCGATAATCGAGACCTGTAGTCTCGACGTCGACGACTACGCCGCGCATGACAAACTCAGGTCGCAGTTTAAGCGCGATTGGCCGATGCTCGATCCTCGTTAAAATGCGATACCGCCCCGTCGCCTGCAGGTGCCGGATCATCGCTTCTTCGTTTGCAGCGCTGGGCCGGTCGCCCTTTGGCTTGAGGGACGCCGACGCCTCGTTCGGCTTGTTTTCATCCGACGCAAAAAAATCGAACTGATCGCCCATTCTGTCTCTCGGATGCGCTTGCGATTACACTCATATAGACTATTGCCCGATAAAATCAGCGAGCCGATGCTAGGCGTCCCGTCATCCGCGCTGGAGCCCGTTATGACCAGGCTGCGTCGTGGAAAAGCCCCGCCGAATGGGCGGGGCATGCTTGATCGAAATCTTGGGAGGCAGTATGCAGCATCTACTAGCCAACTGAACTTGTGCTGAGCTGGCGTTAAGAGAACTCAGCCGACATCCTGCGCGCGTGCGAGTTGTGACATAATCGACACTTTGTGAACGGCCAGAGGATCGTGAGGATTGCGCGGGAATGGCGGTCGCACCGCCACTCCAACCTGCTCGGCGACTCGAGAATGCTTGGTCGATCAACTCGACGACCTTGCTAAGCTTGGGACTTTTTGCGGACACCTGAGACCTCGAAGTCTTGGATCAGCAACAGCACATTACGAGAGCGCAGCGAATTCTTTTTCGTGGTGAGGCAATCGGCTGGTGCCACCCCCGGCCCTTCAGTTCCTTGCCGAGGTGCGGGATGGAACCGACCATAGGTCGTTGCCAAACAAGTTATCTTTAAATTCCAGAGCATCAATCTGTGGATGTGAACCGAGCCCCGAGTGAACAGGGTCAGTCCTCACCGTTCGTTCTTGCCGTGGCCTGCTCGGGAACAAAAAAGTTGCAAGCGCATTCCCTTGCACCATGGCCGGCGCAGAACTGACTGGTCCGGCATGGCCGGGAGGCAGGCATGAGCGACTATCAGATGGATGGAAGGAGCCGGGTCGTTGAACCTTCAAAGCCGCGAATATTGGAGATCCTGGGGCCCGGATTAGTCACGGGAGCCTCGGACGACGATCCGAGCGGAATCGCGACCTATTCGCAAGCTGGCGCACAGTTCGGCTACCTCGCAAGCTGGACATTGCTATTCACCTATCCGCTGATGGTCGCGGTGCAAATGATAAGCGCTCGCATCGGCAGAACAACGGGTCGAGGTTTGGCGGGCAGCATGACGAAGTGCTACCCGCGCTGGCTTGTTGCGACTATCACCGTTCCGCTGCTGATTGCCAACGTCATCAACCTGGGTGCCGATCTCGGCGCGATGGGCGATGCAGCCAAACTGCTACTGAACGGCAATTCGCTCATCTACGTGGCGGCGTTCGGCATGATCTGCATCCTTCTGCAGATCCTCCTCAAATACAAGCGCTACGTGGCGGTCTTGAAGTGGCTCAGCCTTGCCTTGCTGTCCTACGTTGCCACGGTGTTCGTCGTGCATGTGGATTGGCCTAACCTCATCCGAGGTCTGCTATTACCCACATTCAAGGCAGATCCGAACTATTGGTCAATGATCGTCGCTATCTTCGGAACGACGATCAGCCCCTACCTCTTCTTCTGGCAGGCTTCACAGGAGGCCGAGGACTTGAAGGAAAAGCCCCGCGAGGAAGCTTTGGTCAAACAGCCGCAGGAAGCAGAAAAAGCCAATACCCGGATCACTCTGGACACAGTGATTGGCATGGCGGCATCGAACATCGTCGCACTCGCTATCATCACGACGACCGCAGCCACACTCAACACGGCCGGTATTACCAACATAGAGAGCTCCGTCGACGCGGCTAAAGCGATAGAGCCGCTCGCTGGACATTTTGCCCAAATCATCTTCGCAACCGGTATTATTGGAACCGGTCTTCTGGCTGTGCCTGTTCTTGCAGGCTCCGCAGCCTATGCTGTTGGCGAAGCGGCACGCTGGAAGGTCGGTCTATCCCGCGAGCCCAGCGAGGCGAAAGCCTTCTATCTAACGGTCGCGCTGGCGACTGTGGTCGGTATGCTTTTGAATTTCACCCCCATCCCACCGATGAAGGCTTTGTTCTGGAGCGCGGTCATCAACGGCGTGGCCGCCGTTCCTGTCATGATAATCCTGATACTCATTGCATCCAACCGCGAGGTCATGAAGCAATTCGTCATCGGCAGGGCCCTAAAGACCGTCGGTTGGGCGTCCTGCTTCGCGATGGTGGCAGCAGTTATCGGAATGGCGCTGACTGCCCTTTCCTAGCATCGTGCGAAAGAACATGGTCCAGTATGGCTGCTCGTCACGAGACGACGCTCTTTTCGTGACGGATCTCTATCGGTGTTCTTGCGCGCTCGTTCTTTTTTCCGGGAGGACAAGAAATGAGACCTTTTTTACTCTTGCCACTGATTGCGATTGCCTGTTCGGCATGTTCGACACAATCTCCCGCCCCATCCCAAGCGGCCCCCACCCAAAGCCGTCACGCAGCGCATCGGCCGAATATGGAGAGCTGCAAGTCCAAGCCGGATTTCGAAGGAATGTTGCGCACACTGTGCTACTAGATGCGGCGAGACGCGACCGCATAATTCGCTTGAACTGAGTTGCAGTTTAAACGTTGCCGCAGAGAAGGTTCCGTCGCCATCCCAGCGTGTCCGCCTTGCCTCATCTGGCCATCGCTTCCATCCGATTGATGCCGATTCTGGCGACGGCCACCTCCAGCAAGCGCCGCATCGGCGAGCACCCTGCAAGGCAAGCGTTGTCTCGAACTCCTCGACAAAGGCGCCCGCAGATGTGCGAGAAACCCTCGCGGCTGGAAGAGAAATCACCAGAATCCTTAAGGACGTTTGCGACATGGGAAGAGGAGGTATCGTAACGTTTGGCCAGGGCGTTGGTCAACAGAGGGAGGGCTGGGCGCATCGAGCCGCCTGCAGTCATCAGCGTCACCAGGAGCAGATAACCATAATCCCTCGCGGCAAAGCTGAGAATTCTTGGAAGGGCGGGTGACTCTGCCCTGTACACTCACGAAGCGGGCGCTGTGACAGATGAGGTTTCCGAGCAGATCAGAGTCACCGCGATCACCAATATTCAAGGATCGAGATAACTCTTTTCGAGTTGTTATTTCGGCGGCGCGAATCTGAACAGCGTAAAGGAATCATCCGTCCATCCCTGATGAAACCAGGGCGAATCCTGAATATGCGATGCCGTGATGTACATCGTGCCGTCTGGTCCTTGAGCGAAGGTATCAGGCCAGCGCAGTCGACTGTCCTGAAGCAACGGGGTGACCTTCCCGTCCGACCCCAGGATCTTCAAGCCGTTGGTTTTCAATAGTGCTTGGAAAGATGCGGTTCCGGTCGTCTATCCACAACCCGTCGGTCGGCTCCGTGTCAGTATACTTCTGCGGTTTCGCCGCAGATGGATCTTGGGATTCTTTCTGTCGGTCGGAATGCGATACATCGTTTTTCCGGTCAAGGCTTTCCAGTAGAGGGTCTTACCATCCTTCGAAAGCACAATGCCGTCGGCGTTAAACTGCGAGCTCCTTTCCTCGCCGCCGCGCATGGGCGGACTGACGACCCCACCCTTCCGGCAGGCACAGAGATATTGGTATCACTGGTTCATGGCTACTAAGTGCGGCGCCGAGGCGATCGAGAGGGATCAACACGGATTCGCACGGATTCAACGGGAAAACCTGGAGCCATGGAGACTGGTTCGCCGAGGAGACGTTCGACGCGGTGTCGCAATCCTTCGATAATCCGGACTGGGTTGCCATTACTCTTCACAGCTACAGAGTTCGGTGGGGAGATGCCGAGCTCGATCCGCAAAGCATCTGGCTCGAAGACCGCATCAAAGACGCAATTCCTTTCTCTCCCTACGCTGTACTCTCAGGGCATGGAGGACGGCGTCAATCCGCCGGAGCTGTCTGCAGACCTGCACAAGAAGTTTCCCGGCCCCTTCGATGGGATCGTCCTTCAGAACGTCAGGCACTTCCCTCACCGGGAAGATCCGGAGACGGTGGCACGGGAACTGGCGATCTTCCTCAAAGCTTAAAGCCGTTAATCCTGCGTAGCAGTGGCCGATCGGGCGACTTGCACGCTCGATCGGGCTGCGGACGACCCCAGCTTGCGAGCTCGTTCCTCTATGGCGCATCTAGGGTCCATAATCAGCCAAAGGTCGAGGCATCCTTCGGATGCCCAGCTTAGCACCGCGGTGTACGGCACGAAGGTCGATCGCAACGGTGTGCATAACACATTTTCGGACGCAGCCCGACGCGGAAATCTGACTGGTTTGGCGAAGATGCGGCGCGGTCTAGATGTGACATTGGCACCCTGGGGGTAGCTTCCGAAATTCGACGCGAGCATTTGACCTCTCAAACCGGCGATGGCATCTTCCCTGTGTGCCATCTCTATGGCCGCAATCACGCCTCACGCCACGAGGGAGAATGTTGAATGCCGAGCCCGCAGCGTTCCGCTCTAAGTTCACTCGTGTTGATAGCGGCGGTCGTGGGCTTCAGCGCCGCAGCGTTCGCCTACACCGCGGGGTGGCTCTCGCCCAATCGCCTGACGTCGACGAAAGTTGTCAGCGCCCTGGCGCCTCCGGGAGGAGCCGCTCTTGGGCATCGGCGAAACCACGCCAAGGGCGTCTGCTTTACCGGCACGTTCGAAGCCAACGGAAACGGCACCGCGATTTCCAAGGCGTCCATCTTCGTCTCCGGTCATTACCCTGTACTCGGCCGCTTAAATCTTGCGACACCAGACCCTAACGCCGCCGATCCGACTGTTCGGGTTCGGGGCATCGGCGTACAGATTTCGGCAGCAGACGGCGACGTCTGGCGGATGGCCATGATCGATCCTCCCGTGTTTGCGGTTTCAACCCCGCAAGGCTTCTACGATCTACTCAAGGCGTCCGCGAGCAAGGACCCGGAAGCGATGAAAGGCTTCGTTGGCGGCCATCCTGAATTCGCCGCGTTCGCCGAATGGGCTGCAAAGGCCCCCTGGACGGCCAGCTACGCCGAGGTGACGTTCAACAGTCTCGATGCTTTCATCTTCACCAATGTTTCGGGCGCCGAGCAAGCCGTGCGCTGGTCGTGGCGACCGGAGGCGCAAGCCGCGCCTATTTCGGCCGAGGAATTCGCCAAGCTCGGTGCAAATCACCTCGAAGAAGACATCACCGAACGGGTTGCGCGTTCGCCTCAGCGTTGGACGCTCGTGTTGACCGTGGCCGATCCCTCCGATCCGACGTCGGATCCTACCAAGGCCTGGCCGCCCACCAGACCAACCGTCGAGGCCGGAACTTTGATTGTGCAGAAAATCGAGCGCGAGTCGGACGGCCCATGCCGCGACATTAACTTTGACCCGACCGTCTTACCCGATGGCATCAAGGTTTCTGACGACCCTTTCCCAGCAGCCCGTTCGGCGGCATACGCCAGATCCTATGATTTGCGAACGTCGGAAGCCGCCAACTATCCTCGAACTGGAGCGAGCGCGAAGCCATGATCAATGGTAACATCAAGACCCGTTTCACGACCGTCCAGCGCGTGCTGCATTGGCTGATGGCGATCGGCATACTCACGATGCTCTTCATTGGCGTCGGAATGGTTTCCACCATTGGACGGGAATATGTGCCTCTCCTGGTGACGCATAAGACGCTGGGGATCGTCATCCTCGTCCTTTCGTTGATCCGCCTGGTAGTCCGCTTCTCATCCGGCGCTCCGCCGTTGCCGGCAGATCTTCCTGAACCGATGAAACTTGCCGCGCATCTGTCCCACATCGGCTTGTACGCGCTAATGATCGGGATGCCATTAATCGGATGGGCGATGCTGTCTTCTGCCGCATATCCGATCGTGCTGTTCGGGGGAGTGAATCTCCCTCCGATACTGCCACAAAGCGATACTATGCACGCACTCCTTTGGAGCGCGCACTACTATCTCGGCTTTGGGTTCTTCGCGCTCGTGTTGATGCATCTCGCTGCAGCACTTTTCCACGGGCTCGTCCGTCGCGACGGCGTGCTTGAGACGATGTTGCCGGGCAAATAAGGATTTGCTTGTGTGATTGTGAGTATTGGTCTTTTGCCAAAGAGCTAGCTCTCGGCGCTGACGGTACCGCTCGATGAGCGACCGAAGTAAACGCGCCATGGTGCGAGTGCCTACTGTCACCTGGACGGAATGATGGCTATTGGCTGGGCGGCACTTTCAAACCTAAAGCGCCTTATCCGCACGCCGGGCATGCACTGGACGTACTCCCAAATCCGGTTGGCGACAGGTCCCATTACTTGCCCGCCATATCCAGCGACAACCTCTTGAGGCTCCACAGCAAGTTTGGGGGACAACCATTCATAGGCCACGACTTGCTTATGAGTGGATTCGAGATTCTAAAATGGCTTGTCAGCGCAGCAGGTGTTCCCGGCGCCGTCGCGGCCGTGATCCTTGCCTTGGCGGAATGCTATAGAGCCTGGTCAATGACGCGGCGTGTCCGTATCCGCCTCGGCAATTCTGAAATTGAGGCTCCCAGCCTTGCGGAAGCCTTGTCTGTTCTCAGCGAATGCGAGCGCCTCGCCGAAGCGCGCCGCCAGGCACGGCCTATTATTGACCGGGGCTCCCAAACCGAACGTACGGGAGAGGACAGTTGACGTTCCCCTCCTCTAGACCGCCATGCCGAGGCTCCCGCGCCTACCCCTTCTCTGCCCTTCCCCAGCCACCCAAAAAGGGGCTGAGACGTCGCCTGTGATGGGGCCGTCGCGACGCCGCCGACAAAGGCATCCCGCCGGAAAATACGGATCTGCTAGAGATTGGAGGCCCTATGGCCATCCACGCCGCATCGACCCGAAGTTTCTCCAATGATGCATAGATGACCGAAGGTCTTCGTTGCTGATCGCGACGGCCGCACCGGGCCACATTCTTCGCGCTCGGCGGCCCAACCATATTATGCCTCATGTACGGCGAACGTTGCTGCTGGTGAGCTGATCATGGCACATCTGGCCTCGCCATCTGATGAGCGGCAGGCCCCACCAGCGTCAGCGCGACAAGGACTCCAGCTGCCAATATCTGAATTGTGGCCGCGGGGTCCCCGCCGCGCCGAATGGATCAGAGCATCAAGGCTTTCGAGGACGATGCAGCAACGATCGGAAGGGCGTGGCCTCTTTACAACACTGCCGATCTTCTTGAGGAGGCCCGCACTGAAGAGCGTCGACCCGCTCGGGAACGTCGACGTCCGACGGAGGTTCGATGTGTCCAAGCGACGAACCTGGAGACGGAAAGTGGATATACGCAATATCTTGCTCGGACGGCGCCTTGCTAATCGCGAACATGATGACAAGAAGCTCGGCTGGATCGAGGCGGTCCCTGCGATGGGCCTGGATTGTCTCGGATCGTCATCCTATGGACCGGAAGCTGCCCTGACTGTTCTCATTCCTCTCGGCGCTACGGGTCTCGTCTATCTCGGTCCCCTGATGGGTTTCATCATTGCCCTTCTGGCTATCTTGTACTTCTCCTACCGTCAGACGCTGGCGGCTTATCCGACGAGCGGCGGAGCCTATGCTGTTGCGAAGGAAAATCTCGGCCAATACCCTAGCCTTCTTGCTGCCGCGGCGCTGATGATCGATTATGTTCTCAACGTCGCCGTTGGGGTATCGGCTGGCGTTGGAGCGCTTGTCTCGGCAATCCCCTTGCTTCATCCCTACATCCTGCCGCTCTGCCTGGGCATCGTCGCGATTGTGATGATCGCCAACCTGAGAGGCACGGGCGAGGCAGGATGGCTTTTCGCCCTGCCAAGTTATTTGTTCATCGCGTGTTTTCTCGGCGTCGTCGGCTATGGTTTGACCAGGATCATTCTCGAGGGCAATCCCGCACCGGTCGTGGCGCCACCACGGCTCGGGCCGCCAGCCGCCGCAGCGGGAATCTGGCTTCTGATGCACGCCTTTGCAAGCGGCTGCACCGCGATGACAGGGGTCGAAGCTGTCTCGAACGGAGTCGGCTCGTTCAAGGAACCGGTTCTCAAGAATGCCTACGTCACACTGACTATCATCGTCGTTGTCCTCGGTCTTCTGCTGGGCGGGATCGCGACGGTTGCGACATGGATCGACATCGGAGCAATGGACCAGACCAAGGACGGCTACCAAAGCGTCCTGTCGCAGCTCGTCGGCGCAGTGGCAGGGTATAATGCCTTCTACTACGTCGCCATGTCGAGCCTGCTCTGTATTTTGTGTTTGTCAGCCAATACCAGCTTTGTCGGTTTCCCCCGGATCTGCCGCATGGTGGCGGCCGACGGTTACCTCCCGAAGTCATTCGCGCAGCCGGGCCGCAGACTGGTATTCACGGCGGGGATCCTGTTCCTGTCAGCCGTTGCCGCTCTTTTGTTGGTCGCGTTTGGCGGCATCACTGAAAGGCTGATCCCGCTGTTTGCGATCGGAGCGTTCCTGACGTTCACCGTGTCACAGGTCGGAATGGTTGTGCATTGGCGTCGCCAAGCCGAAAGTCACCGCCCCAAATTAGCAATGAACGCAATCGGAGCAGCCTCCACCGGAGCGGCGCTTATTGTCATCCTGTTCGCGAAATTCACCGAGGGCGCCTGGATTACCCTGATCGCAATTCCGGTGACCATGGTCCTGCTCAAGACGATTAAGAAATACTACGTCTCACTGGAAAACGAGTTGCGCAAGCCCGGCCCGATCGTGATCGAGGACGTCGAACCGCCGACGGTGATCGTCGTTACGGAAGCATGGAACCGGCTCAGCGAGCGGGCCATCAAGTTCGCTTTGACGCTCTCTCCCGACGTCGTTGCCGTTCACCTGATCCGCCTTGGTGGGCCCGAAATGGAGGAGCGAGACCAGGCTTTGCGCGAAACATGGCGAGAGGAAGTCGAGGAGCCCGTTGCTGCGCGAGGGCTCAAGGCGCCACGATTGATGCTGATTCCCGCTCCCTATCGTGAACTTCATGAACCGCTCTTGAAACTCATAGAGAAGCTCGATGCAGACGCGCCCGAGCGAAAGGTCGCTATCCTCATCCCGGAGACGGTAAAGGACAAGTGGTGGCAAGGGGCACTGCACATGAACCGAGCAGGCAAACTACGCTCCCAGCTCCTGAAGTTTGGAGATGCACGGCTTACCGTGGCGACGGTGCCCTGGCGTCTATCACGAGAGAAAACAGGATGACCGGATCATTGCGGCGAACCGTCAATCTCGGGAAGGGTCTCATCATTGTCCTCGGCCTCGAATAGCTGATCGTTGCACCTACTTCCTCGGCGCTTTAAACGGGGACCATGCGTGGAACCTCTCATCATCCTATCGACGCTGCTGCGCGTATCATCGTGCTGACGGCGTGGTTGCCGATGGTGCTGCCGCTCTCGCGTCCGATCTTTTGCATCGCTTTTTCAGCTCTGGTCTCCTGGACACCTCTCTGCCCACTCGCCAGGAATCCGCTGGAGAACCGGCATCTCACGGAGCGATTCTCGAAACTCGTCATGATCATCGCACTGATGGGCCGGGCGGAAGCTTGATCAGGCTACCTGCTGGCGCCGGTGGATCGTAACATAGCGGTTGCTCGGTACACCATGCCGTTGACGATCATAGTCATCGCTGCAACTGGATCGACTATACTCGGGCTGTCCCCCGGCATCGGACCTTTGCTCGGCGGGAGCTTGGCTCCGATCGATCCTGTGCTTGCGAGTGATGTTCAGGTCGGTCCACCCGTTCCGGCGAAGAAGACAGATCGCATGTGTACCCCGGCCAGGATCGCAATCCGGCCCTTGTGCTCTCGGGAGCGGTTTTGATGGAGTGTGATTGAGGTCTCTTATGACACGGCTAGCTGGCTGGCTGCAGCCCTGTCGTCTGCTGCAGAGTCTGCATCGAGTATCGAATTAAGTCTTTGCGATGGCAGCGGTGCGAGCAGTTGTTGCCAGTCACGCGCCGGTCACGGTTTCACAATAGGAACTATCGCCATGACCTCCCCACAAGTGAGGTGATGTCATGAGAAGAATTATCGGACTACTGACGGCTGCTTTTGGGATCCTCTCTACTTGCGCTTTCGCGCGGGCCCCAGCTGAACCCTCGTCGCCTCCCCCCGCCCCGGAATCAGCAAAGGAAAATCCCCCGCCACCTGATATTTCGCACAAGAACGATGAGCGTGCCGACAGGGACTGGCGTTCGCAACCGAGAGAGCGAGGCGCCCGGTTTCACATTGAGAGCGGCCAAACCAGGATCGACCTGAGGTGTGCCGATGGCGATTCGACAAAGGATTGCGCCGACACTGTTTTGCAGGTGCTGGAGCGCCTGCAGGCGCCCGTTCCGGGAGCGACGATCGACGGAGCGATTACGAACGTGATCGATGGGAGCGCGATTAAGGTCAGAAGCTGTCAGTCGGTGAACGGCGTCTTCAGCCTCGGTTCACCCCGACACGCACTTAATCTTCCACCATCAGGAGAAATCAAGATGCGAAACTCCCTATCACGGTGGCTCTTCTCTCGGCCGGAATTATATCAGGGACGGCGAATGCGGCTCCTATGGGCAGGGTTTCAGTGGCGAAAACGAATGTCCTAACGGTCGATTATGCATGCGGCCGGTATCACTTGAGCCCGCGGGGCTTCTGCCGATCCCGGCCCGATGATGTGGACTGGAGATCCTCACTTCAAGAGCGACACCGCCGACCGGGATGACCGGGGCGCGATCTTGCGTTCGATCAAAGGCTCCCTCTGAGAGCTAGCTCAGTGTCTTGTGGCTCCTCGCGCTGTCCTGGGCCTTTCCGGGGGCGGGGTTTTGCTCGGACCGCTCTTGACGCTTTCAGTTTTCGTCTTTGCCCTCGAGGTCGGCGCCGCAGCCGTTGTTGCCGACTTCTTGCCCCGAGGCTTCTTGGCAGTCTGGTCATCCGCCTGCGCGCTCGCCGCAATCTCCTGGAATGCCTGAAGCCAGTGCTTCATGTCCTCTCCGTGCGGCCGGCCTTCCCGTTCCCATATCTCGTACGCCCTTTGTCTAATGCGCTCCTCATTCGACGCCATATCTGCCTCCATCCAAACCGTGACCTGCACACTCAAATGGGGCAGGAAATTCGAACGGCAATAGTTGTTCACAGCGGCTCCCGCGCTCGAACTCCGCTGTCACACATGTGCCGCTTGCATCCTGTATCGGAATGCCTCCGCTGGCCGGTCCCCGCGGAAGTTGGCTTTGCTAAACCATGTCTCGCTGACCACGTTTAAATGAGACGCTGGTTTGCTTTTGCTGCGCTGCAGTGCCAACCAGCGCTTATCGGTCCGTGAGAACACGCCGTGCTATCGGTTCATACAACCCGTGATAATTAATTGATGCGGCCACCCTATCTCACGTTTCCCAGCTTCGGCGGACAGTGGGTGGATTAGTCTGCCAGGAATGGCCGAAATCAAGCATCAAGGCATGAGCGTCGTTACCGCTCGTCTCCTGTAGGCTCCGAGTGGAGTCCGGTTCGAGCTGACGACATAGACGTCCGCGATGGCCCCGGCCATGAGCCGCCGCTTAAATCGCAAGCCTTTCGTCGATCGTGGCTTCGTGTAAAGCAAATGCCGGTCACGGTGCAGGCGACCTTCCTGGTGGAAAAAGCCTGAAATCGCCCGTCCAGCGCGTCTACTGAAGCAGGAACTTCCGGGTAGGACGGCCGTTTTCGAAGGCGGCGCATAACGCCGATCCTGAAGTGGATAGGTTCTCTGAACCGGGCGCTCGCGAGCCTGATGCAGGCAAGCGTCGGTCTTTGTTCTTCGACTTCGAACGTCTAGCACACGGTCGCCCCGGCTGAGGTGATGGCCTATAACAAGTGCCTCAAGAACTTCACGTGTGGTGCCGGGGCCAGAATGCACAATTTCGCCGAAACTTCTTTTGGACAGTCAGCACTTGTGGCGCTTGGCTCAAGTTTGCTTCTCGGCCTCCCCCAGCGGATCCCGCGCAAGATCGGCAAATTCGCGCAGAACACTTTTCGAACTCTGATCTCGCAGGCGCTCGGAGAGGGTCTCGATCAAGAGCTCGATATCTGCGTTCAACTCTGTTGGGTCGAACGAGCCCGTGTCAACCTGCTTAA
Organism: Rhizobium sp. BK650; assembly: GCF_014195325.1. Lineage (GTDB taxonomy): Bacteria > Pseudomonadota > Alphaproteobacteria > Rhizobiales > Rhizobiaceae > Rhizobium. The sequence goes on from NZ_JACIBK010000013.1 coordinate 39,162, forward strand.
AAATTGCGTCGTTCAGGGCCTTGATGTCAATACCGAATGCGCCGCGGACGTTCTGTCGCCGCAGGATGGCTGCGGCGGGGGGATTTCTAGCTTCATCCTGACTATCGGAAGTTCGTTGAATTCGGTTCTGTTGTCCTCGTGGAGAGCCCGGATACACACTGCGATCCAACTTTGCCTGATCTATCGCGACACGGACGTCGTCAACCTGGATGGGGCCGGAAGCGCGCGCTGCGCTGCGGTTGCCATTGTGTCCGCCTGTTGCAGCGGGTTGCTTTTTCCGCGCCGTTGTCTGCTCTTCATCTCGTAGTTCCTTTTCCGTCCGTCCGGCCTCGCGCTTTTCGTCGAGATCGAGACGCTGACGAAGTTCATCGAGCGAGGAAATATAGACGTGTCGCACGCCCTCCTTCACGATGAAGCGAACACTCTGTGGCTGCTGCGGCCTATTGACGGCACCAAAATCGATGTCCACCGGGCCTGCCGGCAATTTGTTGTCGATTGTCCGGGATAGAGCGGCTCCAGGCTCAGAGGAGCTGTGTCTGATGGCTTCGGTGTCGGCAATCGTCCATTCGACCGGCTGTATGCATGGTCTGCTCACCGGCTTGAACTTCCGCACCTTTGAGAACATGCGCGCGCCGCCGGAATCGAGTTTCATGATGCGCATGAGTGGCATGCCTGTGACTTGGAGGATCGCCTCCTCTGGCTTCATCATCATCAGCGTGTTGACGGGAAGCAGGTCCACGGGCACTGGCACCTTCGAGATGGATCGTTGCCTGCGACCATGGCGATGGGAGTAAGAGGACTGCTCGACCCACTCAGTCGTCCTGCCGGCCGCGGCAGAGACGGCGGCTGCGTCCTCCGGGTTCTGGAAGTTCATGAACAACTTGATCGTAGACGCGCCCATCAGAATCTTCTGCCCCGACCGCTGATACAATCGTTCGAGCTGCGCACCGTCCTGCAGGATAAAGACGAAGCGAACGCCGTTCTTGCGGATCAGTGGCGCAAGCGTCAGGACGGTATCTATGCGCCCACCATTACCAAACTCGTCGAGCATCATCAGCACCTCGTGCTCGCCGTTCCGCAAAGGTCCCATCTGTACGAGCTTGTCGGCCATCTGCTGGATGAACATGGAAATCAGCCGCTCGTAGATCTGCATCGCATTCCAGTCGGCCTGGATAAAGATCACCAATTTTCGCTTTCTGATCGTGTCGATCGGGATCGTGGTAATGGAAGTCAGCGCCTCGACGAGGGGGTTTTGGAGAAAATTGAGCTTTGCGACGATCTCCGCCGCGATTCCCTCCCCAAGCTTTTCGTGTCGGCCCGCGAATTTGGTGAGCTGCATGCGAGTCTGATCAGAAAGAACGGCCTCGTAATTTTCCAGGAGTTGGATGATCGCCTTGCGCTCGTCCGACATCGAATTGAGGATGCGGTAGAGCTCGCTCAGCGATTTCCGCGTATCCGGGCATTCAAGCACGAAGCCAAGCATGGCCGTCAGCAGGATCCGGGCGCTCTCTTCCCAGAAATCCGATGAATCAGAGCGCAGTCGCTCGGGCAACAGCATCTGCGTCAGCTTCTGCAGGTCGGTAATGCGCTGGTTTGGATCGGCACTGATCATGTCCAGAGGGTTATAGCCATCTGTAAATTTCGATCCCGGCGCCAGCAGAAAAATCTCGTAGCCCTGATCCTTCAGATAGCCGGATGTCTCCTCGAACAGTTCGCCGCTCATATCGAGGACCATCTGCGATCCCTTGAAACTCATCATCGTCGGGATGACAAAGCCCCGCGACTTACCCTGCCCTGGCGAGCCGATGACCATCACATGCTGGTCGCCGTCGTTGCGCAGAAGAAGGCCCTGCTTGAGACCGAGAACGATGCCGTGCTTATCACGCAGCCGGAAATCAGCTGCATCTTTCAGGGTCGCCAGCCTTGCCTTACCCATGATCATGCGCTGGCGCTTCTGGATCGCTGCCCCGATTGGAAACCCGACCAGGGCTCCAGCGGCCGCCAGACCGGCGAGCGCCGCAAACACTGTCTGCCGCGACGGTCGCTGAAAGGTACCAGACGCGTCGGTGTAACCAAAGGGCGCCTGATACATCGCCGCAAGATGAGCGTCATAATAGTCCGCTACTCCGGCTAACCCACCGGCCTTACTTGCAACGAGATAAAAGACGATTCCGTAAACAATGACGCCGGCATAGGCGCCAGCAAAGATCAGCGCCGTGTGGGCAATCAGGGTGAACATTGACCTCACATGCAGGAGGTAGAGGATCTTGCGCGACAGTGCTCTGCCGCCTTTCAGCATCCAGAGGCTCAGCAGGAAAAACAGAAATGGCGCGGCCAGGACTAAAGCGAGGATCGAGAGCCCGACTGTGTTTCGCGTCCGGATGACCGACCATGTGTAGGCAATGCCATCGGGAATGGGCGTCTGCTCGACATAGTCGTAATAGGAGACCGACCCGAAGGATGCGACGTAGGCGTCGTAGATCAATGTGAAGAACATCAGCCATATCGCGACGGCGCCTAGAACGGCGACTGGGAAGGTGAAGGCCGAGACCTCTTGAAGCCTCGTCCACTTCGGGCGTTCAGCCTCTGCGTCCGTGGATACGCTTGCCATTTTCGTCCACCTCGTCGGCAAAATAGATCTCGCTGACACCGCGGCCGCCGGCGGCATCGCTCTTTTTCAACTGCACCACGATCGGGATGATCGAGCGGATGTAGCGGATGATGTCGTCACGCTCCATGCGGACATTGCTGTTGAGCACCAGCGTCGACAGCCGGTTGAAAGCGTGATGCGGGGAGTTCGCATGGATGGTCGACATCGAGCCCGGATGGCCGGTGTTGATCGCATTGAGGAAATCGAAAGCCTCGTCGCCGCGCAACTCGCCCATGAAGATCCGGTCTGGCCTCAGACGCAGTGCGGAAGCCAAAAGGTCTGTCATCGTGACCCTCGCTTCGCCCTGTGCGCCCTTCGAGACCAGCAATGAGACGACGTTTTCCTGGCGCGGTTCCAGCTCCGCGGTGTCCTGCATGAGAATGAATCGCTCGTGGTTTGGGATCGCCGTCAGCATCGCATTGAGGAATGTCGTTTTGCCGGTGGAGGTGCCGCCGGAAATCAACATACTGCGATGATTGGCGGCCGCGAGCTCCAGAAACGCACGCGCCTTCCCAATACGCAGCAGGCGCGACAACTCGATATCGACATCGTCGATGTAGTCGTCACCCGTTACCTTGGTGAAGCGGAAGGCTCCAGCTTTCTCATAGTCGTCGAGATCGAAGCGTCGGATAAATTGCTTGCGGATCGAAAAGGCGTGGCCAGTGGCAGAGGTGGGGTTAAGCACGAACTGGACGCGCTCGCCGTTGATGAGCGTTGCCGAAAGCAGCGGGTTCTCAGCATTGATGGTTTGCTTCGTGAACGACGCCGCGCGCGACGCCATATGGCGGATCGCCTCCTGGTCGAGCCCATCGACCTCTTGCCTGACCATGCTGAGCTGGCCGATCCGCTCGAACCAAATTTCGTTGCTGCGCTGGCAGGAAATCTCGACCGCGGCGGGATCGTCAAGAAATTGTCTGATTGGCTCGAGCGCCTCGGAAAGAAAGTGCTGTTCGGCCGAGATCGACGGGTGCGCGTTCATTTGCCCACCTTCTTTCGGCGCAGGCGTTCGAACGCCTCGCGCACGGGGTCCGGATAAAGATCCGAGAAATCAAGGTCCCGTGTGACAAAGACGGTGATGTCAGAACCTTGGGCGATGTGGATCGTCGGGCGGATGTTGCGGCTGTCCTGGAACGCCTCGCTTGCGAGTTGCTGAATGCCCGACGCAATCGTTTCCGCCGCGATCTCGCGGGCCCGATCCTGCGAGGCGATTCCGTTATTCTGCGGTATGCTGGTCACGCTTCCGTCCGTGTTGACCACCGTTATATTTCGATCCGGTTTCTGACCGAGTTGAGCAATGTATTGGGTAACCCCGCCGATCATCGTCATCAACGCCGGCGGCCCCAACCGCTCCCAATATTTCCGGTCGACGACACCTGTCATGCCGGAGCGACCGAGACGATCAGTGCCGTAAGAGCCAAGCTGGACAGAAACACCGTCGCCACGGATCATCCGCGTCCAGACGATGAACAGGCGCTCCTGCCCGCGCTCGACACCGGATTTATAATCGCCAATCAGCGAGGAGCCGGCAGGTATCAAGATGCGCCGGCCATCGAAGGAGTAGACATCCTCCCGGACAATCGCCTTCACCATGCCGGCGAGATCGGAATTGATCGCCGTCTCCAACGTGCCGCGGATCATCGTGCCCTGTGGGATCCAGGCATCGATACGGCGGTTCTCGGCGGCAACCGACACCTGTACCCCCTGCCCTCCTATTGCCTTCAGGAAGGCACGATCGCCATCGACAGCACCACTTGCATCCGAGGCTGCTCCGGCGGGCGTGCCTGTCGAGCCGTTCGCCCCGAACAATCCGGCTCCCGTAGCCTCGGGCGAAGCGTTTGCGGGCCCGCTTGTGCGTTCCGACTGATCGAAGACGACAGCAGTGGAGCGCACGCGCTCAAGCAGTTTTGCCTGCCGGGCGAGCTCGATGCATTTAGGATCCTCTGGATTTTTGCCTCTCGTACAATCGACATCGACCGGTGGCGCGATTTGGGCCGGCGCCGGGATGACCGGCGCCGGTGGCGGGGGTGGCAGAGGGGGTGGCGCCTCCGGCACCTGAACCGTCGGCAAGGGCGGCGGGGCGGGCGGGTTAAAGCCTTCGTTTCTAGGCGCTTGCACCGGGCGGAACTCTTCATGCGGCGTATTGTCGACCGTCGGTTCCCGCTCGCCGCCGGAAAGAAGGAAATAGAGGACGACACCGATGCCGGCGATTGCCGCCACCACGGCGATCGGCCGCATCAGCCCAACCCCGGAGCGCCTCACCTGACCGCCAATTGCGGTATCGGTTTCGATCGAATGATAGTTCGGATCAGACATCGGGGCCTCCCTATCGCGATTTTGATGACGAGCTGGCGCCAGCCGAACCGAGGCGCTTCGGCGCCACGGCGCCCTCGATCGGCGCCGGCACGTCGGCTGGAGCGGTCCTTAGATTGAACAGGCAGGTCTCGTTCTCAGTGCCAAAACGAAGCGTCCACTGCCGCGAGACCGTCTCGATGACGATGTAGTCGGCCTCCCGGCGATAATTGACGAGGCTCTCGCGTCGCTTGTTATCGACAATGAAGATCGCCGGCACGTCGCCGGTGAACTTCATGAAGGTCTTCAAACCGTCATCGAACACCCAAAGCGGCTTCGCGGCATCGCTGCCCTTGAAGCCATAGTCGTAATTGACCTTGTCGCGGCGGATGTTCTTGATGTTGGGATTGCGTTCTGCATCCTGCGCCTGCTTCCACATTTCGGCCGTGCCCTTCAGGCCGGCGTCTTCCGGGTAAATGAACCGCAGCTTGAAGGTCTGGTTCTGGATCGACTTGCTGTCGTTGACCTCAAGGTCGAACGAGTAGGTTCGTTTCGTCGTCACCACGGAGAGGTTAGTCGGCGCGTCCTTTTCCATCGGCTTCAGGGTGAGTGAGCGGCGGTCCGCCGATGTCAGGATCTGCCAGGAAACGGTGTCACCCGCGACCACCTGCGTAACCTCTTCGTCCGCACCGAAGAGGATCGTCGTTACCATTCCGTAAGTCCCGGTGACGACGAAGACCTGTTCGGCCGAATAGGGCAAAGTCCGCACGCGCGGATCGAGACGGCCAGGCCGGGCAATCAATTCCGCATGAACCGAAGAGGCCGTCAGCAGCAGTGACAGCGTTATTCCAACCCTCGCCAGCCTCATGGAGTGAGCCCCGAAGGCATGGTCTCGGGAACCTTGACGTATTCGGTGACGACAAAGCCGAGGGGGTTATAAAGTCGGACCCTGTTGCTGGCGGGCAGATTGATCTGGCGGTAGCGGATCGTCGCCGACCAGCGATTGACGATGTCGCCGCCGCGGCGCCGTTCCCGGGTCTCGAAGCGCACCGACATGGTGGTGGCATTGAGCGGATTGACCGACAGGATTTCCGGTCGGACCTCACCCGTCGTTCCCATGGTCTTGACCGGACCTCTCGGATTGGAAGGGTTCATCCATTCCGAATAGTCCTTGAAGGCCGAGGAATCCGGGTCCGACCAAAGGGCGATCATGTCGAAGTTTTCCGAGAGATAGCGCGGATCGTAGGTCTCGCGGCGGATGACGTAGTTACCGACAAACGAGGCACGAACGGCTTGGATTTCCGAAACGTTCGATCGGTCCTTATCGAGCGTTGTCACGGTCTCCATATAGCCGGTGTTCTTGTCGACGATCAGCGGCACGACCTCGGTGCGGACAAGTGGGAAGAGCTGCGCGACGGAAAAGGACAGCACGCCGGCAACGATCCAGCCCGCCACCGCAAAGACCAGCAGGATGAGGCCGATCAGGGTCCGGAGGGACCGGTTCTTTTCTCCCCACGAGAGGTGTTGATCGTAGATCTCTTGTGGGCCAGGCGCACGATCGGCTGGCGCCACTCTCAATTGCCTTTTGAACAATGCCAATTTCCAAACCTCGAAGTCGCAATGAGTAAATCGCTGATCCGAACCGCCACGGCGTCATTCGCTGTTGCGCCGGCGATTGGTGAGCATTCGACCCAGCGCGCCGGCGCCCGCGACACCACCGCGGCCAGCAAGTGCCGCAGCCGTGACGGCACCACTGGGGCCGGCGAGTGTGCCGAGCCCTATAGCTGCGGCCTGGCCGGCGCGGGAATTAGAGGAAGAGAGGCGTCTGCGCGCGGCGTTGTAGGTCGTGTCCACGCCACCTCCTCCCGGGACGCCAGAGAGGGCTGCCCCGTAGGCGAAGGTTCGCGCGAAATCCGGCACCTGGAAGATGAAATAGGAGATCAGCGCGAGGTAGAGCACCATGGCGAGCACGATCGCCAGAGCGTTTTCCTTAGTCGCCATGTCGCCGTTGATCGTGTCCATCATACCGATCAGAAAGCCGAACGACAGGCCGGCCATGATGTAGGTGAAGAGCAGCATGAACATGCCGTAGGCGACACCCCTCACCCAGGCGTCGAAGACAAAGCGGGTGATGCCAAAGAAATAGCAGAGGATGGCGATCGGACCGATTGCAAGCATGACGGCGGTGATCATCTTCGCAAAGAGCGTGACACCGGTGAGGATCAGCAGCATAGGAAGCAGGCCGAACACCAGCACGATAAAGACAACGACGGCGCCCGTCACATTCGGCAGCCATCCGGATTCGTAGGAATTGAAGAGCTGCATGGCAAAGTCGTAGACCTTGCGTGCCATCGAGGCGACTTGGCTGGCGATGTCAGCGCCAGCCGATTGACCGCCCATTGCCGAGGATATGGCCGATCCGAGATCCTGTGGCGCCGACAGCACGAACTGGCCGATATTGTCGTAGAAGAGCGCCCAGGACATGACGAGGGTATAGGCAAGCGTGATCTTGAAGGCGGTGATCGCCATGTCCTGAAGGGAAACGCTAGACAGTCCGAGCGCACCCCAGAGGAAATAGAGGATCAGGAAGATCGCCAGGATGCCGGACACGAGGTTTCTGTTTTCGGCAAACAGCCCCCAGGCCCGCTCCAGCGATGCCTCGTTGATCTTGTCGAAATATCGAAGTGCATCACCATAGAAGTTTATCGCGTAGCTGACGGGATCCATGTCTCATCCTGGAAATTATTGACCGGTCGCATCGGGCCGCAATCGTCCTTGAGGGCGTCCGCGAGTGCATTCTCAGCGGCCGTAGTCGTGGACTCGGATACGAAGCCGAGGGGCGGCACCGGATTTTCATCGGCCGAGCATTTCGCCAGCTGTTCGTACTTCCCGGCGCAACTGGCAAGGGCCGCGAGGCTGCCTATCAGCATGAGGACCCCCTTCACTGGTTCTGGTCCTCGAATGCCTTCAGCTGATCCCGAACGGAAATGCCTTGCGGTTGCGTCCCACCGTCACGCATGACGCTGTCCGGTAGGGGCGCGAATGTCTTGAGGTTCTGCGATGAGGTCGCGAGGGCCGCTTTATATTGCTGGTTCAGGAGCATGACTTGGTTGTTGAGCGAGCCGACGGCTTCGTTGGCGGTCTGATTGCCCTGCAGCACCATCTGGGTATTTTGCTCCAGCGCCCCCTTCAGGTCCTTCGCCGTTCCGATCTGCTGGGTTGCCTGCATGAAGGAATTCTGCCGGTCCTTGGTGGCGCTGTTCATCGCATCGGTCAGCGCAGTCAACGTTGTCAGCGCGTTGATCCCTTGCGAATAGGCCTGATTGGCGCCTGAGAGCTCACCACCCTTGACGGTATCGACCACCATCTTCACGAGGTTGAGCCCATTGATCAGCTTAGCCGCAGTGTTCTGGAATTGACCGCCAATGCCTCCGAACACCGCCGCGTTGCTAGAGAGCACCGTGTTGAAATCCGGCGCCTGTCCCATGGTGAAGCCATTGCCGGTCGCGAGTTTGGCAAACTGGCTCGCATCCTGCGTTCGGTCGCCAGTGATCGCTGCCAAAGTCTTCGTGGTGTTGTCCTTGACGACCGACGTGTCCTGCTGGATCTCCGACGAAAGTCGTTTGATCTCTTCGCTGATCGAGATGTTTTCCGAGTCCTTGACAGGTACTTGGCCATAGGCCTGAGGGACGGAAACGATGGCGAGCGCCGCTGCGATCATTGCTGCTTTCATGTGTCTAACCTCTCCTGTTCTCAGTTTGACGTCGGCCTGGAATCGACGACCGTCACGAGGCCAAGTGCCGGGTCCTGCAACGCCGTGAAGGTCGCGACCGCGTCATTTGCACGTGCCTCATCCTGCAGATCGGACAGCCAGCGCTGGATCTGTTCGTTGGTGGCGTTCTGCGGAACAGCGAAGCAACGCGTGCCACCGGTGTCGATGATGTTGCTCGGGCACCGAATCTCGGCCATGACAAGTGACCCGTCATGGTCGTTCGAATTTCCGCCACCACTGCCACGCAGGCTTGCCGACGAGGATTGCAAGCCAGACTGAAGGCGCTGCAGATATTGCTGGTTTGCAGCGATCGATTTGCCAAGCAGCTCGTTCCAGACGGAACCGCGTTCGATCTGCGCTTGAGTATTTCGGTCGACCGCCTTCTTCAGCTGCTCGCCGCAGCCGTTTGCGTAGCTCGCAGTTTCTGGCTCGGCTGTACCCTCCGCCGGGGTGTTATCACCGTTCTGGGCTTTGTTACGGGCATAGTAGGCGGAGACCTTTTTGACGTAGTCCTGCGTCTCGGGAATGTTGGGGATCTGACCGCTCTGTAGTGACTGCCGATGCGGACCGGCATTGTAGCCGGCGGCGATCAGGTCATAGCGGTCACCGAACATGCCCTGGAGCTGCTTGATGTATTTAACGCCGCCACGAATATTGTCGCGCGTGTCATAGGGGTTGACGCCAAGTTGTGCTGCGGTGCCGGGCATCAGCTGCATGACGCCGGTCGCACCGACTGCCGACCGCGCCGACTGGCGGAAGCGGGATTCCTGCTCGGCGATCGCCATCGCGAAGTTCGGATCGACGCCCTGCCGGATTGCCTCCTGTTGCACCATACTGGCAACTTCCTGCTGGCTTGGCGTGCGAGACGATGGCGCTGCGGGCGTGGTGTCTCCCCCCATGCCATCGGCGGAGCAATCGGCCGGCGCGCCCGAACCCTCACCGGGTGCAACGCTGTCGGCCGTTCCGCCCGATGCGCCTTTGACCTTCCGAGTATCGGCCTGATAGGACCGATACCAGTTCTGGGTCTCCTGCTGGATCTTCTGGCGCGCCTGGTCGATGACGGGAACCTGGGCATGGCTTGTGCCGACGGGAAAGACGAGAGCCAAGGCCAAGACGCCGGCCGCGGCTCCCTCAAGGTGCTTTGCGTGCTTCATCGACCGTCCCCCCATCCCAGTCGCAGAATTTCGAGAGCCAGTTCTTTGGGTCCTCGCCGTATTCGTCGAGCAACATCTCGACTTCGCGCACCGTCTCCTCGCGGCCCGACAGCACCTTGATGAACTCCGGCATGTGGGACATGTCGACCCGGGCGATCACGCTGCTTTTGGCTTGCTGGATCAGCATAAAACGCGAACTCGGATCGCCGTTCTTGACCCAGTCGAATTCTGCGCGCGACAGCCCGAAATGCTCCATGTAGGAGTTCTCGTCGGCCTTAGGATTGGCAAAGAAGATGTTGGTCGACGTCTGTTCGATGATCGTGCGGCTGACGCTCGAACGCACAACGTCATCGGCCGACTGCGTCCCGAAGATGACGAGACCGTTCCGTTTACGGATGGTCTTGAAATAGTCCTTCATGGTGCGCTTGAACTCGTCGTCGTCGAGCAGCTTCCAGGCTTCATCCATCAGGTTGATGATCGGCGCCTTACCGTCGTAGATCGCATCCAGCCGATGGAACATGTAGAGAAGAGCTGCGGTACGCACCGTTGGATCATCAAGGATCGACGTCATGTCGAAGCCGATCATCGGTCGCGAGATATCGAGATCGTCGGCCGCGTTGTCAAACAGCCAGGCGTAAGGTCCTTTGTCGACCCATTTGTCGAGGCGGGCAATCAGGCTTCCCTCGGTTCGCTCGCTGCCTGCAAGAAGTGCCCTCAGCGACGAAAGACGACGATACGACCGGTCCTTTGTCTTGAGGACGGACTTGATCGCGTTACGAATGATCGCCTCTTCCTGCGGCGTCAGGCTTTCGCCTTCCTTCGATGGCTTCAGCATGAAGCTCAGGAGCCCGTAAAGGAAAACGCGGTTCTCCTCGTTGTCGTCGAGAAGCAGCGGATTCCATCCTGACGGCTGGCCAGGCTCAAGCGACATGTAGGTTCCACCCGCTGCCCGCACCATAATGTCGAGACCACGGTCCTTGTCGAAGACAATCGTCTTCAGCCGGGGGCTGACCCGATAGGCCTGCAGGATCAGGAAGGCCATGATGACGGTCTTGCCGGAACCGGTCGGACCGAAGACCGTCGTGTGCCCGACGTCGCCCTGGTGGAAGTTGAAGAAGAAGGGCGTGCCTGACGTTGTCTCGAAGATCGTAATTGCCGGCCCCCAATGGTTGCCATCAGGTTTGCCGTAAGGATAGGCGTGAAAGCTGCTCAAGCCGGCGCAATTCAGCGTAGAGATCAGCGCACGCCGCGCGATATAGGCTTGGTTGCCGGGCAGCTGCGCCCAATAGGCGGGTTCAGCGTTCAAATCCTCTCGGACATAGGAGGCGCCGAGAGCGCCGAGTTCGTTGCCGATCAGCGCCACCGCATCATCCAGCTGAGCGGTGCTTTTGGCGACCGGCATCACAGTGAGATGATGCTCGGTGAACGCAACCCGTTTGCGGGCAAGTTCGTCGCGGGCAATGTCGAGATTGGCCTGGACGCTCGATCCGCCTTCGTCGGCCTTCGACATCTGCCGGTCCAGCCGTTCGATCCGGCTGCGCGCCGCCATATCGTCGACAAAGGACATCGACTGGGTCAGCACCAGCTCGAATGGCAGCTTGAGGATATAGTCAAGCATGCCGGCGCCGGTCTCCGGCGGATACTCTTTTAAGGAGACCATCGCCACGTAGCGGTCATCGTCCGGTATGTCGCCCTGCAGGTGGATGATGCGGTTGCCGATCGACGTTCGGCGCGCCGGCAGCATCTCATCGATCGGGATGTTTCCAAGCCGGATCGGTCGGACGCGTCCACCATTCAGCAGCGTATAGAAGAATTCACATTGTTCGGAAAACCAGACTTTGCGGGCAGCCTCGTCTACCAACATGTCTTCGGAAACGTCGCGGAAGACTTTTCTGTTGTCGCCGAGGTCAGCTTGTACGCGTTGTACGTCGCGAAGAACCTTCGGCCCATAGACAGAAAGCGACTTCTCCAGCGCTCGTGTTGCCTCGACGAGTTTATCGCGCATCGCACGGACCTGTTCCTTGCGCACGATCGTGCCGCTTGCGCCCACGAGGCGGGAGAGCGCGGATCCCTTCCGGAACATGGGGCGCACGACCAGCGAAACATAAGTGTCGTTCACGAACATCTCGTTTTTCGAGATGCTCGACTGATAAACGTGATCGAGGCGCTCCATAAAGGGATCGGCGAAGGCTGACGGCAAAGACGGCGCGACCTTGCGTCTGATTACATGGGTGTAAAGTGCGAAGCTGCCGATGGACGAGATCGCACGGAAGGCGGCGTTGCGCTGCCGCTGCAGCATATTGATCGTTTCGATATCGGCCGTCTCGAAAGAAAAGCCGGTGAGCTTCAGGGTCGAGACAAGGCAGTCGTTCTTCAGGCGGATGATGCCGTTTTCGATCGGCACGTAGAAAGGGACGTGCGTTGCGACACGGCGATCCGCGAAAATTTCCCATCCCTTCGTGAGACTGCCTTTCAGCGATCTCGCCATCGTGTTCATCGCTTACACTCCGTAGGTTCTGACGCCCCCACCGAGCTTCCGGCCAAGAGGATTGACGCCGCACATGCTGAGGCGCCCGACGATCTCGAAGAACCAGAGATCGAGCTTGACGGTGAGCACGTAGAGAATGCTGTGGAGGACCACGAAGGAGACCGGGAACCACAGGATGGATCCCAGGATCATGAACACCATCAGCGACACAAAACATTCGGCCACGAAGTAAGTGTACGGAATTCCCATCACCGTCGGCGGCCGCGTCAGAGCCAATATAACCGGATGGGATTCGATATATTCATCGCCACCGACGGCTGTGTTGCCAGATCCCGCCATGATCAAGATCCGCTGCCAGCGAGGAAGTCGACGAGCTCGGCTGCGGCAAACATGCCGGCAAGGCTTCCCCCAACCCGAAGCAGTGCTCCCCAGGACCAGTAGCCAAAGGCTGCGGCGAGAAACATGCCGATGAAGGCGATCGCTCCTACAGATCGGCCGAACGGGCCGGTAAAAAACTGCACGAGCCGGTCAGCGGCATTTTGCAAGGCGTCGAGATTCTGCGCCGCCGCAGGCTCGTACTGGGTGGCGAGCAGGATCAGGGTCGCCGCAAGCACGATAGCGGCATTACCGAACCATTTCCTTCGGGCCATTGAGGACCAGGCAAAGCTGCCATAGAGAACCGCTGTCTGGATTGCCAATGCGATGGGATTCATTCAAACACCTCTTCCTTGACGATTTTGACCTGCCCGCCGGTATCCTTCCGTGCCTCATCACGCTGAGGACGGACGTCTGGTGGGGACGGTGTTGCAGCTGAGAAAACAAGCATGGGGGATTTGGCCCGCTCGGCAGCCCCGGCGCGGCGATTGTAGTTGGGCGCGAACTCCGACGACGAGCCGGCTCGAAAGATGGTTGGATCGGCCGCTGTGCCGGTGTAGTATCCGACGACACGCGTGACATAGTCGGCGGTCTCGCGGATCAATGGTAGGGAATGGCGAAGGTCCACGTTGGGCGCGCCGGCATTATAGGCGGCGGCGACCAACACAGGATTTTTGTACTTGGCGATCAAGACGCGGAGAAATCGCGTGCCGGCCCGGATGTTCTGTTCGGGATCCGTCAGGTCCGCCGCGCCGAAGGCTTCGCCGATCCGTGGCATGACTTGCATCAAACCGATGGCGCCGGCGGAGCTTACCAGGTGTGGATCGAATGTGGCATTTTCGGCCCGCATCACAGAAAGCACCCAGTTCGGATCAACCTCCTCCTCACCGGCAACCTTCAATGCAAGGCTGGCATAGTCCGTGGGGACGCCGGACAAAAGATCCGGTCGGGCCTGTGCTAGTGGTTCGCTGACATTGACATGATGCGCGGTTGCCGGCTCGGCAAGCTCGGGGACGGCTGTTGCCTGCTCAAACGAGTAGACGCTGACCAACGAATGCACAGCGCGTTCCCGACGGTCATTCTTGCTCCCGGCCGCTGATCCTGATGATCGCCCCGCGATGTCATTAAACCCTCCGATGAACTCCGACGGGCGAGCGCTAATTCGAAGCGCGTCAGTGACCGAGCCGCTAAATCGATCGTTGAAGCTGGCAGAATCGATCGTTGGGATATCGAGCGTCGAAGCAGCGGCGGAGGTCTTCGGACTTGGCGGCACGGCCGCCACCTCGTCCGCCTTCAGCTCCATTTTGTTGGCAATGTGCCCGATGTGCGTCGACTTTCCCGAGACGATGCGACCGCTGCTGTCATCGGGGCCGGAGGCAAAACCGGTGAGGAGAAAAGCCGACGTTCCGGCGAGCCATAGCACGCTCCGCGAGGATATCTTGTGCGGTCTCTTCACAGGCGAAAGCGGGAAGCTATCCATGACTGAACCAATGCCAACTTATACTGCGGTATAAGATTTTGAACCGCATTCAGTCTTGGAAATCAACCCTAAAGTTTAACTGGAGTATAATTAATGCGACGCCGCGAGGTGTCAGAAGGAGAGCTTCCCCAAAAGGAATCAGTCCCTTAGCCGCGACCATTTATCCGGGGTCCAGCGATAATGAAGTTGTTCGCCGTCTCCCAAAATGCGAGCAAGACGGACGGCGGTGCCGCCCTTCACCAATACCGAACCGGCGTCCGTGCCAGAAATCCTGACAGAGATTCGGCACACGAAATTAGGCAACTCCCTCTGCAGCCTATCCACCGCGTAACAGGACTCGACCTGGTAGCGTTCGCCTTCGCCGGCACTCGTCAGGCCCCTCTCCTGGACGGGACCAAGAGGCTGGCGTCCGAAATCAGTGCCATATTCAAGTTGGCATTCGACGATATTGTTGCGATAGGCCCTGCAAGATGTCAGGTTGAGATAAGCAAACGGCGCCGGCGGCTGTGGTCGCGGCCGCTCAAGCTGATGACCACATCCGGCCAGCACCGTCATCGCCGCCAGAGATCCCGAGAGCTTCGTGAAAAAACGCATAGTATCGCTTTCTAGCTTGCCTGCCGGTAACCGGCATGTTCGAGGGCTTCGAGGAAAAGATCGCGGGCGAGAGCGCAATAGGGCGACGATGCCTGAGCGATGTGAACCTGGGTGAGCACCAGTCCGAGATCGGAAATGGTCGTCACGACGTCCTTAAGGTCACTGTTGAACGCGTCCCGCAACATCTCGCGGCCATCGTGGCCTTTGATCACGATCGCGTAGTCGTCACGCGCGATGCTGTGCCAGAGCTCGATCATGCCGGTTTCGCCGATTGCGCTTTCCGTGTCGCAGACGAGCAGGAGGGCATAATCCGGATCGCCCACAGCACTTTCCTCTATCGAGGTGTCTCCGCGAAATTCCGTCAGCACCACGTCGGAGGCAAAAAGCATCAAGCGCTCGTTCACCAGAAGGCGCTTTTGGCCGAGGCGGACAAAGCCGTTCATCACGGCGGAGCGAATTGCTGCCGGTGGAAGGTCTTCTGCGCAGTGTTCACAAATCGATGTCAGTTGGCCGTTGAGGAAGGCGAAGGTGCTGTGAAAGCGGTTGACGACGGATCGCTCGACATGTTCGGTCTGACCGCCCAGCGCCTCGACGAACGCATACGCGTGAAGTGGTCTGAAAGGCTTCGCCAGCATTTCACCTTCCGGAACGGATCCTCCCTCTCCGATAAGGCTCGAAGGGCCAACCACGACAGCGGCGGACCGCGTCTGTGCACCACAGCCAGGGCAGTCCGCTGAGAATGGCACCTTGTACCATTCTTTCGTCAGGAGGGATCGATTGTGTACCAGTGTCAAACCCTATTCCTGAAAAAAAAGAATACCGCCTGGCCCGCAGCTTAGATCGAATGACTACCTTATACTCCGGTATAATTTTATCAGCAGCAGATCGCTTGCTCAAGCGGGAAAAAGCCTGAGACTTATGATCGGTTGCGATAGTGGCATTGCCGAGGTCTTGTTGTCGCGGTCTTGGTTGTTGCGAAAACCGCAGCAACCACGATTGCCATTTTGCCAATTGAGTGCTTATCCGAAGACGCAGACCTCCTGGACGCGCTTTCACCGTTTCGCCAAACGGGTGAACCCCTCATTCACCGATGCGCCGGATCGCTCAAATGCCTATTCGCAGAATAAGCTGTTCGCTGAGTGGCCCAATCGCGCGCCCACGCAACCACCGATTCAGCGACCCGCGCAATCACCAATTCACTGATTAACTGAATCGGCTGGCCTCCCATTCGCCCGATCGGTGTCGCCCCATTTCACGGATTTGCTATTTCGCTGATCTGCCGTTTCGCCGGATGACCCAATCGCTGCTACACTCATTCGCCGACGTACCGATACGCCCAAACGGTCCCAAGCCGGTCCAATCGGCGAACCACCTATCGGCGCGACCGCCCATTCGCTGATTAGCGCAAGCCCCTGACCTCCTAGATGCTACCGCATTTCAAGGCGGCCGGACGCTCTTGCCCCAAAGAGCCGGCTCCCCAGCCCCCTCCTACCAGCTCAATGTCTCTCCCTCAGCCTTGTTTCGTTCGAGAATTGAAGGACCCGGAAAACGCTCCCTCGCCTTTGAGGCGATCGCCCCTCGGGCGAAACGGCTATTGGTATACCAATAGCCTATCCTGCCATCTCTCCAAAATCGGTCTGGCCACCGTGCCCGAGGCGCTCATGCTGTTGCGAGTCGCCAGACAAAGCAACAGCGATAGCAGACCGAGGCCGCCATCCGCGCCAGATGAATAGCGCGGTGGCCAGAGCGATTTTGGAGAGATGCTGAAGCGAGCCGTCGTCGCGACGTGCCGGGATAGCCGTCACCAGAGGGAGCGGACATCCCGACACACGAACGATGAGACGGCGAGCGGGCCGAAGGAGAGAACGATCAACTGGGGCGGATGCCCGGAGCAGGAGGGCGCAGCGCAAGGTGATCGTCCTCTCCTTCTTGTTTGGGAAGTCGCGGCAGCGTCCGTTTACCGGCCCGAAGAGCCCGGCGGGTTCTAGACCCCGCGCCGCAGGAAGAGGGGTGCTTGAGGGGAGAGGCGGTAAGTCTCTCCCCTCAAGAGCGCGCGCTGGCACGACACGGCAAGCGGCCAGCGGGCCATCCAGCCTATCATCGGCCATAGTCGCGGAAATATTGCGCCGACGGTGCGGCAACTGCGAGAGGGGCGTGACCAGAACGGGCGGAGACGTTTGCGGGCTCCAAGAGCGACGGCGAAGCACCGTCCGCCGCAGGCGGCTCGCCCGGATCATCCGCCGAACCCATCGTCATCATGAATCAATCGGAACCGACCGATTCAAATATGTCGTTGGACGGCCAATCCGCCCTTCCCGATTCTCCGTGTCATGATTGCGCAACCCTACCAACTTTACGTCGAGCGGATCGACGCCTCGAACACATGGCCCGCTACTATGCCATGTCGATCGAGCCCAATCTATTCGGCGAGCCTGTCTCATCCGTCGATGGGGTCGGATCGGCGCCACCGACCAAAGGCAGGAGCATCATTTCGCGCGGGAGGACGAGGCAGTCAGGCTCTTTCTTCAGCTTCTGCGAAAGAGGCGGTCGCGCGGATACAGCCGAAGCCGCTCATCCGGCAAGATGCATCGGGTGACCGATAGCAAAAGTCAGTGCGTGGAGGCGGATACGTCCCGATGCGGATGGCGAAGCGAACTGTCGTGCGGGAAACGGCTGTCGACCCGGCGTGTCCGGCCAGGTGACATGGCAATAGCCGCCTCAGAAGGGCGGCTCGGCGTCGATGACCCCCTCTTGCTCCGCCATGATCACGGCCAGCTCGGCGCAGGCGAGCTGCAGCTCGACCTCGATCTCGCGGCGTTCGTCGGGATACACGGCATTCCGCAACTCGGCCCGCAGCTCTTCGATGTGTTGTTCCAGAAGCATCGTCGTCGTCTCCTTGACCTTCGTGAAAGACAACGCGCGCGGTCATGAGGGCGTGGCGGGGTCAGGGATCGCTGAACGCGACCGCCAGCGGCGGCGAGTGGGGGTGCCGATTTTGTCGGAGTGCCGGGAACCGAAGCGGAGGCAAAATTGGGGGCGCCGCTCGTCCTTGAGGCCGTCACGCCCTCATGACATCATCGGACGGACTGAGCAGACATTTCCTCTCCGTATCGCACCCGAACCCGAGGCGGGCTCGATGCCCGTCTTCGGGTTACTGATACGTGAACAGTTCAATAACTGTGGAGATCCCGGACTTTCCGAACGATTTGCCGCGCGGTGTCGATGACAGACGCGGTCGGCAATGGCAGGGATTCTGCATCTGACACGATGCGGAGAAGAAGATGACCACGACCAATGAAATCGCGGACAAGATTGCAGGCGAGCATGGGCTCACCAAGGTTCAGGGAAAAGCTATCGTCGAGGCGGTGATCGCTTCGATTACCGAAGCGGCCGTGGCCGGTAACGAGACGTCACTGCCGGGCTTCGGAAAGTTCAAGGTAAAGGAAACGCCGGAGCGCGAGGCCCGCAATCCTGCGACCGGCGCAACGATCAAGGTTGCCGCCGCGAAAAAGCTGGCATTCACGCCCGCCAAGGCGCTCAAGGACGCGCTGAACAAGTAATCTTGTTCGCCAGGCAAAAAAATCACCCGGCAACGCGCCGGGCCATTTTCGTTTGGTCTCGAGTCATTGGGCGGATGTCCGATTGCGAATATCCTGGATGATCGTGTCGCTGACCGCCTGATGCACTTCACGGACATGGTCTTCCAAGAGCTTGTAAAGAATGCCCGAGGCCAACGGTATGAAGTCGAGACCGCTTGCGATTGCCGCGGTCCTCAGTTGCGACAGTGTTTCGAACTCCCGGAAGTCCGTGCCCAGCCAGAGTTCAAGATCCTCGCCATCCGCGTCTGGAAATGCCTGGAGGAAGAACGTCTGAAGCAGACGGTCGTAGCCGATAATGGCATCCAGATCGGCGTGGCGGGATGCAGTTCGGGTGACAGTCGTCGTGTAGCGGCTCATGGCGGCCGCCTTTGGAATAGGAACGCCGGCCCCGATTGCGGGGCCGGCGGTCAGGTTCAGGCAGGGCTGTTCCAGAGGATGACCTTCTTGCCGGGCTCGCCACCGGGCGCCGGGGCGACGTTCCCGAAGATCACGCCGATCTCGGGAGCTTCGATCTTCGTGGAGATGTATTCCTCGCCGGTTTGGCGGGAGATGCGGTTCCAGCCTGCGCCGATCTCAAAGCCGGTCTTGCGGTGGATGATGCGGTAGTCCGGTGCCTCGTCGCTCGCCTTGCTGGTGTTCGGAACGAGGGCGATCAGGGCGTTGACCCGGATGGTGGCGAAGACGCCCTCGAGAGTGCCGTCGGCCTTTTCGGTGAGGGTTGCGATCGTGGTAGCCATGGGATTGTCTCCTTCGTTGCATCGGGACCATTCCCGATGGCGCCCGAAGAAGGGGCTGCGCCGCAGGCGTCACCGAAGCTTAAGCGTAGGGGAACCCCCTTGCGGGGTTGACGCTGATCGCGGCCGGTCCCTTAGAAAGGCGACATAAAGAACGGGAATGGTCCTTGATTGCGACGTCGGCAGGAGACCTTGCATTGGCTTCCCGTCGTGGACCCGCCGACTGCCGCGCTCGTGTCCTCCGTCGGGGGTATCCGGGTCAACGGGCGCTGGCCTTCAACCAGATGGACGAGGCGCGAGCGATCAGCACCGTTCCAATCCCATCGTCATTATCAGAGTTGGCTTTGGTCGGTGTGGCGCTCGAATTGCCGTGCACTCTGACGCGACTGCAGCTCGAATGAAGTGAGGTCACTATACCGGCTTGGTTTCTGGGCGTCGCTCCTGCGCCGTCGATGATCAGGAAACGTGGAGCTGCCGAGAACATCCGGCAGTCGAAGAGTTGCCACTGCGAGAACCACCGCCGACGTGAGGATGGCGCTGACGATCCCATCCCCAGAGACGCGGAGACGACCGCTTCGGCCTGCCGCCTCAATCGAGGCGGTTGACCCGGCCGATTCGGCCGCGCGCGTCGGCAAACAGTCGGGCGACCTTCACCATGAAGGATTTGCTGAAGCGGCCGAGGATGTCCTGACCGGGCTCGATGTACCAGGAGCGTTCGACGATATCGTAATTGTATTCGTCGGCGATGATCCAGCACTGCTTCAGATCGCTCAAGCCCGCGCGCTTGCGCTCGATATCAGGGATCTCCAGAGCGATCCGGCCCGTTTGCGGCGGTTGCGTGGTAATGGCGAGTAGCGCCAGATGGTTGTTTCCATCGGCGGCACTTCGGATGGCGATGACGACGCAGACGGGTCGCTGCTTGCGGCCCTCGGTTTCGCCGCGCTGCTGCTGCCGGGCCCAGAGGTAGGGATAGGAGATGACTTCGCCGGGGCGGAATTCATGGCTCATCGTCGTAGCCTTCGCCGCGTGCCAGTCGGGCAAGTGCCTCGTCGAACAGTTCCGCATGCTCGGCGGGCATCTCCGAGACAGCATAGGCGCGGCGCGGATCGCCGCCCGTGCGCATGCGCTCATAGTGCTCGTAGCTCATCAGCACGAAACGCGGCTTCTTGTGCCGGGTGAGCATCACCGGCTCGCGGCTCGCCGCGTCAGTGATATCGCCAATTTGTTTGTTCAAGTCGCCGGTCGTGAACTGCTTCATGGCTATCGTCTCCAATACCATTATCCATATAATCCAATTTCACCATGTTTTCCATCTTTTCCATGTTTAAAGGAAAACGGCGCTCACGCGCCGTCTCCTGAAGCCCGCCAGACCGGGATCCCGAGGCGCCGTGCCTTGTCGGCGAGATTTCCGGTGATGCCGTTTCCCGGAAAGACGATCAATCCGGCGGGCATGACCGAAAGCATCTCGTCGTTGCGCCGGAAGGGCGCGGCCTTCGCATGCTTGGTCCAGTTAGGTTTGAAGGTGATCTGCGTGACCTTTCGGGCCTCCGCCCAGCAGGCGGCGACCCGTTCGGCGCCCTTCGGTGAGCCGCCGTGCACGAGCACCATGTCGGGATGCTTGGCATGTGCCTGATCGAGCTTTGACCAGATCCGCTCGTGATCGTTGTAGTCCATGCCGCCGCAAAAAGCGATCTTGGTGCCGGCCGGGATCAGCACCTCGGTCTCAGCGCGGCGGCGAGCTGACAGGAAGTCCCGGCTATCGATCATCGCCGCGGTCATGTTGGCGTGGTTGACTTTCGAGCCGGTGCGCGGCCGCCAGGACGAACCGGTCTGCGCCTCGTAGAGATCGGCTGCATAATCTCGCATGAACTCGAAGCTGTTTCTGCGCTCCAGGAGCGTGATGCCCTCGGCGACGAGGCGTTCCAGTTCGACGCTCTTCACCTCCGAGCCGTCCTGTTCGCGCTGGCCGGTGCGCTGCGCCTCCTCGTTGCGATCGAGTTCGCGCTGTATACGCTCGCCAGCCCGGTGGAAGAGATTGGGGATCGACCAGAACAGGTGCTCGAGATCGGGCTCCAGGCGGGTGTCGCCGAGCATCTCGGCGAGGGCATCGAAGATCGCGGTGATCGACGAGCGGACCTGCGGCTCCTCCGGCAATGCCCGCGGATCGGGCTCGTCCTGGAAGGGACGATAGCCGAAGACCTGCATCTCGTAGATGAAGCGATCGGTCGGGGAAGACTGGTGGTGGGGCTCGAAGGTGTCGTCGGGGGGAAGGAACAGGTCCATGATGGTCTCCGTATGGTGGGCCGCGCCTCTCGCGGCCTGACGGCGAACCCGGCCACGCGGGTCGAGGCCGGAACCGCAAGCAAGGCGAAGCGGCCCAGCGAAGCGCCGGGCGGCTGAGGGAGGGTTTCCTGATCCGCGAGGAATGCCAGACCGCACCCGCGGTCTGGCAGGGGAAGAAACCCGACCGACCCGCTGAAGGCCCGGAAGACCGCGTGATAAGGGTCGCCTCTCGGCAGGCCCGCGGGCGCGCGTCAACACTGGAGCCGGCGCCCGGAGCCCTCCTTCGCCATGCAGCGGCAGTCCCGCATGCCCCGTCGGGCAAGCCTCGTCAGTATAGGAACGCCATCGCATCTTCCGGGGTGAGCTGCGCCCACAGGTTTGCGGTCAGCCGGTCCGGACCTAGCCACCGCAAATCCTCGTTGAAGTCGCCGAGCTCCGGGGACAGCACCAATGGCATGATCCCAAATTCCTGTGCCCGACGGCTCAGTCCCTGGACCGCATGCTGGCCGGCCGCATCCGCGTCGGCAGCAATATAGATGCGTAGGCATCCGGGCGGAAACCGTAATGCGGCAAGGTGGTTGGCCGTTAGAGCGGCGGCGATCGGCATATCGGGCATCACCTGTGAGAGCGACAGCATGGTTTCGAGTCCCTCGCCCGCAGCCATGATCGATACGGGATGCTTTACCGCAAACCCGAAGCGGACGGCATTGCCGAGCAACCGGCCGAGAGCACGACGCGGATCGTCCACCTTGGCCTTGCCGCCGCCATCCGGATCGAGCCAGGTGCGATGCACTCCGGTGACGGCTCCGGCAGGATCGGTCACGGCCGCGACGAGAGCGGGAAAGCTAGTCGTCTGGGCGGTGACGAGGTCGCGATAATAGCAGGACGGATGAAAGCGCAGAGCTGCATGTTCGGATGCCCGTAAAATGCCGCGCTCGCGCAGATACGTTTCGGCAAGGGTGCCCGCCAGCGGCTGTGTCATCCGAAGCAGGCGCCGTGCCCGTTCACCCGCGGGCCGTTCGACGGGTGCAGAATCCCCTGTGTCAGGCCTTCGAGACGACACTGATCCCGGCCGAGGCAGGCTGAGGAAACGACGCACCTCCTCGGCGACGTCATGGAAATTGATGAGACCGCAGGCCTCGCGGACGAGATCGAGCAGATCACCGAACTGTCCGGTCGCCGCATCCGTCCATCGGCCAGCCCGCGGGCCGACCAAATGCACGTAAAGGGACCGGCCTTTTGTGTTACCGATATCGCCGACAAGCCAATAGTTGCCGGCACGGCGACCGGCCGAGAGGTAGTGACGGCAAACTGCCTCCGCGTCCTGCGCGAGACGGTCCGCCAAATCGGAGGCGGAGAGCATGGCAGATCTCCGTCACGAGCGGCGCGCGATGGCGATGAGGCGATGACCATGCGTCAATTTCGAAAGGATTACCGAATCCTCATCGCTCACCGGTACGAAGAAGCGGATCTCGCAGGCGATCATCTCGGAGAAGAGCCCATAGGTGAATCCAATTATCTCGATGCGGTAATCGTTCATTTCCGGTACCCGCCGCAGCGTCATGTCACCAGCAAGGCGGACGACCGAGGCTCCATCGACAAGCGACACCCAGGCTTGCTTGGGTGCGATCAGTGTCGACCGCCCGATGCCGAAGTTACGGTAAAGAACGGCAAGCTGGCCCGAGGCGATGACATGGCCAACGATGCGCTCGCCAGTCTGGAGACGCCGCATGCGGCACACATTCTGCGGCAGCATTTTCCAGATCGGCAGCGGTAATCCGCTAACGATATGCATGATCGAGCAGTGCGCGGCGGCGGCATCAAAGATGGGGCCGATGCAGTTGAGTACGAGCGAATGAGCTGCGGCGTTGGCCGCCGGATTGAAAATCACTGTCATGGTGAACCTTATCGGGGAGCGATGAATGAACCGGCCCGCCGGCACGCTCTCAAAGCCCGCCAAGCCAACCCTTTCCAGCCCTCCTCTCCCTCTCCGATAACCGTCGTGGTGAATGGGCCGGCCGTCACTGAGCCGGCGAAATTCGTGCGGCTGCTTGGCCGGCGACCCACAGCTGCTCCCCGTACCCGTTCGTGGCGGTAATGCCCGTTCCAGCCATCCTCTTCCTAACGGCACCCGAGATTGCTGTGAGGACGCGCTCGACGCCAGGTCGCCAGAATTTGATGCTGTGTTCACCCAACTGATCGAAATCGGATGATGATGAAACCAAGAGGAAAGATGCTTTGAAATCAACAGTGCGCAGGGGGTGCCCAGTCGACGCTCACGTGGTGATCCTGAAGTCTTGATCCCGGATTATCTTTGCGAACACGAAAAGCCCGGCACGAGGCCGGGCGTGAGGATATAAAGGAGTTTCGGGCGAATGCGCTCAGGAGGCACTTTCAAGCAGTTTCTTCGCCTTCCCCTCGAGTTCCAGGCGCGTATCCTGCTGTGTCCTGTCGCGCGCGATCGCCGTGATGCCCTGCACGAAGTCAAAAATTGACTCCGGCGGGCGACCCTCTTCCGATAAAACGGTTTCTATGATCTTGTCAGTCTCACTCTTTGAGAAGCCGCGCCTTCGCAGGAAGCTCTGACGATCCTCATCGTCGCGGGCAACGATACGCTCGCGGGCCGCTTTGATGCCTTCAACGAAAGGTGCGGGAGAGGAACTGGCGAAGGTCTGCAGTGCTGGTGCTGCCTCGTGGGCAAAGCGATCGGCCGCGAACTTCGAGTGCCGGATGGTGATTTCCTCGAAGTTCTCGCTGCCCCAAATATTGCGATTGGCACACACGGCACGCAGGTAGAACGAAGCAATGCCGAGCGACTTCGATCCCACTTCGCTATTCCATGCATAGAACCCTCTGAAATACAAATCGGGTTCTCCATTCGATAGTCGACCGGCCTCAATGGGACGGGTGTCGTCAACGAGAAACAAAAACACGTCGCGGTCCGAGGCGTAGAGCGTGGTCGTATCTTTGGCGATGTCGACGAACGGATTGTGTGTCATGCTTGCCCAGTCGAGAAGCCCAGGCACCTTCCAGATCGTATCGCCTGTCCCATTGCCGGCGATTTTCATGACCGCGGACACGAGTTCATGGTCCCAGATGCGCCCATATTCGGGACCCGTCACCGCTCTTAACTCAACGCGGCCATCGTCCATTTCGAGCGTCTTCACCAACTCCGGCCGATGATTGAGCAGGCCGTGCTGCAGGTTGATGGCCGCGAGTGGCGCAGGAAGCCGGCGCATGTAGGTTGCCGGCGCGCCGACGAGGCTGCATAGTTGACCATAGCTCCAATGCGTCGGCGTGATCGGCTGCTGGTTACCTGGCACGATCAGGTCGAGGCGCTCGGCATTGTTGCGACTCCCCTCGATGCGGATGGCCGAGCTTTCCACCGCACGCGCATGGGCACGCTCGGCGCGCGATTTGACCGCGCCATGAAGTTCGCCGAGCGAAAGGTAGCGCTCGTCGTCTGGTCGGGAAAACCATTCAGACGAGACCCGGCCGATGCGTTGGCCACGCGAGATATCGACCTTGAAACCGGAGGGCGCCGGGCGGGTGTTGGCGATGGGGGTGTTCATTGAAGTGTCTCCTAAAAAGAGCCCGGCGCAGTGGCGGGCCGGATTGATGGAAATGAAAGGGACGGCGATGATCAGTCTGGGTGAAGGCGTTGATGGGCTGCCCCGATTGCGGCTGGCCCTGGAACTCCGACGAGATCCGAGGTGTCGATCGTCGTCGTGATGGCATGCCGGCAAATCGGCAATGACAGCTGGTTTCAATCGTGAAAATCGGCCATTGGACCGCTCCTGGAAATGGAAGCGGCCCGGATCCGAGAGGAGATGGGACGTCAGTTGATCCGAGAAATGCTTATCTGCTCAGTCGAGACACTGCTGCTAGCCGGTCTCGTCCGGCGGCGGTAACCCGTCATCGGCATCACTCTCGGTCGGAAATGCCGCAATTTCGGGTTCCCGGTCTCGCCGGCACCGGTCGTCGCTTCGTCGGGAGAAGCTGCATCTGCGGCGAGACGGAGTGGTTCCGGAGCCACTCGGTGCCGGCCCGGACTGCGCTAAGGGTGGTTTCGGGATGGCCTGTGCCATGTTAGTTGCTCCATGACGGACGGACCGGAGCCTCTCTCCAGCCACTCAATCCGTCACAGCTTTCCCTTCCCTCCTCTCCCTCCCTCACCTTGCCGTTACCCGCTGATGGCCGCGCGAAGCCTCTGTTGCGGCAATAGGTTCAAAATCCGTGACAGGATGACGGATCGAATGCTCACCCCATAGGAGACGGCTAGGCTCGATCTCAGGCCGTTTTTTTTCTCTGGGATATTTTTAGCATGTATCTCGCACCGCTCTATGCAAAGAGCGCGGCGAGCGTCTCCTGCCGGAGTGCCTCACGTTTTTCGCGATCGACATGATGGGCAATCGCATCCCGGGTGATCGAGTTGCAACGAGCCGCGCCGAAATTCTGCCGAGTGCTCTACGCGGTCAATCAGGTCGACGTTGAGTTTGAATGAGGTGGGTGATGCCATACGCTTTCGCAGCAGAGGTAATACGCGATACTAATACTGGGAGTTAAGTGGGCTTCGATCCACGCGGATCAGCAATCGATCGAGCGCAAAAGCAATACCTGCCCATCAGCGTCCGTTGCAGCGCGGCATCAGATAATGCCCCAAGCGCGAAAGCGGCCGCGGCCGGTGATCTCGCGAATGCCGATCTCGTTGATCAAGTTGAGCGCGCCGCGCTGCGTGACACCAAGCTCTCGCGCCACCATGGCGGCCGACACCATCGGGCGCGATAAGATGAAATCGACAAGCCGCGGCAAGCTGCTGTTCGACCGGCGGCCGCGGAAGCGTAGCTCCATCTGCGCGCGCGCCAGCGTGAGGCGGTCGATCTCCTTGAGACCCGTTGCAGCACTTTCCCGCATCGCATCCAGAAACGCCTGCAAGCGCGTGATCCGGTCGCGCGAACGCCGCCGCTCATGGCGGATCTGCTTCAGGCCTGCGTGAAAGGAGAAGAGGTGCGAGGCGAGCTTGCCTCTCGCCCGCAGACTGCTAGCTGCTAAAAGGCCCCCGAGCCAATGCTGGCGGCGCAGCGGCTCGATCCTCTCCCAAGCATCGAAGAGAAGGGCGGCTGCGAGACTTGGCGGCAGCTGGTCGGCGAGCGGGATCAGACCACGCCATTCCTGAAGCCGCTCCTCCTCGTTCCATTCGTCGTCGCTGAAGAGGCCAAGCGGATCATCGTCGTATCTTGCCGTGGCCTCCGTTGACGGTTCGTCTGCAACGAGCTTTCCGGCATGGCGATCGAGAAGCCTCTGAGAACGTGCAAGTAGGGCATCAAGCTCAGCGATTTCGGCGGCGAGCGGCGCATCGTCATCCCGAGCGTCACCGTCCCTCTCCATAGGCGCAAGGTTTGCCCCCTCCTGTGCTCTCCCCTCCTCTTTGAGAGCATTGGCAGTGAGCAAACCAAGGCCAACCGGACTCAAGGGCCAAGCCGGATCGGCCGTCTCGATCCGCCGCCGGATTCTGAGAACCGAATGGGCGATCGTCAGTTCATGGCTCGGGGCACGGCTGTCCATATGAGCGTCGTGCAGTACGAGATCCTCGACATGAACAAGTTCGCCTGCCACCCAAAGGGCGCCGGCGGCATCAAAAAAATGATTGCGTTCGGCAAAGCCGCGCCCGACCGGTGAGCGCGCTACGCGCTCATCGAGCCGCGCCAAGGCATCCTCGGCCGCGGCAATGGCGGGAAGCAACGTCTGGAGCGTTGCCGCATCAATATCGTAGCGCATTGTAAGCTTTGATAGATTCCGACAAAGGGAAGCCAACCGTTTATTTGCTTCCGTCAGTTATCGCACGGCAGAAATACGCCGACAACGACATACGGGACGCTGCAGCAGTTTTCACCCGTTTTTTGGATCGGATTATCGGACTGCATCGATCAACATAGAGAGGAAGCCATGCGCTGCTGCAAACGCGCCAACGGCCCCGCCCCTATTTTGTCCCGCCTTCGCGGCCTATTTTCCCGCTTCTTGCTTACTGACCTTGTAGGCTTCATAGAGCTCGTCGAGGCGGCCTGAGAGATAGGCGCCAAAATCCGGCGCTTCGGCGGTCTTCAAGGCGATCGTGAAGGACGTGCCGGAGTTTTTGATCCGCCCGGAGATCTTTCCGCCACTCGCTGGCTTCCAGTCATATTCGACCCTCTCGGCCTTGACTTCTTCCTTCTTGGAAAGCTCGGCAACCAGCAGTTCGAAGCGACGGTCGCTTTCAACGGCATTAAAGGTGGAGGATTGGATCAGCTTGTTCAGACGCGAGGCAGCCGCGTCGGTCCAATCCTGGGCAAGCGCCATCCATCGCCTGCGGCCGATGCCGGGAGCGGCACCAACGGCCCGGATGATGTCATCAGGAATGGCCTTCGCCACCGAGATGAGCTTCGACAGTTCCGTCTTGTCGGTCGAGAGCGCCTTCATGATGACGGGCCGGTCGAACTTCTTCAGTTCGAGATTGAGTGCAAAGACCGCCCGCTCGATATAGGAGAGATTGCGCCGCGCCGAGTTTTCGATGCCCTGGGCGATAACGAGGTCGGTATCGTCGAGCTTGCGGATGATCGCCTGCACCTTGCGGCCAAGCAGTTTGACTGCCTGCAGGCGGCGATGACCATAGGCGATCTGATAGCGCCCGTCATGATGCGGGTTGCGCCGCACCAGGATCGGCACTTCCTGACCGCTTTCGGCAATCGACTGCACGAGTTCGTCTTCCATATCGAGCGGCTCGTCAGCAATACGATCGCGAATGAAAGAGGAGTCGATCAACTCGGGATCGAGCTCGACAACATGCTCGCCAGACAGCAGGGCTTCCTGCATTGCCCTGCTCTCTTCCTCCATACGGCCGAGCGTCAGCGCCATGGTGCGCACGGGACCCGCCGAGCCGCGGGCACTCGTCTCCTCGAAGTTGGCCGCGGCCAACTCCTGAGCTGTATCGGTAAACAATCCCTTCAGTCGATCTCGTCTGCTCATCTGCGACCCCACGCTTTATGAATGCTGGCAAGAATCTCGCCATTGGCGGCGTTAACCGATTCCAGTGCCCGGTCATAGGTGGAGCGGCGAACCTGCCCCTTCTCGATTTCATAAAGGGTCTGTTTGGTCAGACCCGCATCGGCAATCGCCGTCGACTTTAAAATGGTCGCTGTCAGCACGTCGTCCCCGAAAAGGCTCCGCAAAAGCGCCACGATCTGCGATTGCGGCGCATCGAACGGTTCGTGGCGCGTAACGACATACTTGATGAAATCATGCTGCAGGTCGCCACCGGCGTTGCGCACCACTGAAAGGAGATCAGATGTCATCAACAGGAATTGCGACATAGAGGCGACATCGACCATCTGCGGGTGAATGGTGATCAAAAGCGATGTCGCAGCGCAGACCGCGCCCAGCGTCAGATAACCGAGCTGCGGCGGGCAGTCGATGACGACGATATCGTAATCCTGCTCGACCTCGGCAATGGCGTTGCCGACGCGCCGGAAGAACAATTCTTCCGGCCTCTGGCGATCATTGAGGGCGCGGGGCGTTTCATGCTCGAACTCCATCAGTTCGAGGTTGCCAGGCACCATATCCAGACCGGTGAAATAGGTCTTGCGGATGATATTTTTGAGCGGCCGCCGCTCGGCGTCGTAGCGAATGGCGCCATACAGTGTGTCGCCCTCCGCGAGGTCGAATTCCGGCTGGACACCGAGCAAGGAGGACAGCGAAGCCTGCGGATCGAGATCGATCGCCAGCACGCGATAACCCTCCAGCGCCAGATGCTGTGCCAGATAAAGCGTGGTCGTGGTCTTGGCCGAACCGCCCTTGAAATTGGTAACAGCGATAGTCTGAAGCTTCTCTCCGTCCCGGCGGCTGGGCAGATAGGAGAGTGCATCCTTCGGTTTGATCTTCGCCATGTGCCGGCGCAGTTCATTGATCTGGCCAAGCGTGTAGGAACGGCGGCCATTGTGCGAGACATCCGGCTGCGGGCCTTTGCCATCGAGCGAAAGCTGGCGAAGATAGCCGTCCGACACGCCGATCATCTGCGCCGCTTCGCCTGACGTGAATGTCCGGAGCGTCTTTTGTGACAGCGGCGGAAAGAGCTTTTCACGCAGCAGCTTCAGCTGCCGTGAGAGCTGGGTGGCGTGGCGCTCAATGCGAAGGTCTGTCGTCGATACGCTAATATTGTCCAAAACACTTGCCCCTTCCTAAAGCGCTTTTTCATCAACATAGCGGTAAAAAGCGTATCGAGGATGACATGATTCGGTATGCGCAACAATAAACGCCTCACTAACCACACAGAAAGAAAGTTGGCCGCGGCCAACTCGTAACCCGCCCTTGCGAAAAACCGGCTTTAGCGGCACAACCCGCTCGAAATGATCAAGGTGAAGAGCGTGAGGCACATCCATATTATCGGCATCGGCACGGGAAACCCTGAACATCTGACCGTGCAGGCGATCAATGCCATGAACGCGGCGGATGTCGTTTTCATCCCGACCAAGGGGGCTGAGAAGGCCGATCTCGCAGAGGTCCGCCGGGAAATCTGCGCCCGCTATCTGACCCGCCAGGGCGTCCGCATTCTTGAGTTCGAAGTGCCGAAGCGCAGCACACAAGACCGGAGTTACAGTGAGAGCGTCGACGACTGGCACGCCGCAATTGCCAGGATTTATGGGGCTCTGATCGCTGATCTGCCCGAAACGGGTGCCGGCGCCTTCCTCGTCTGGGGCGACCCGAGCCTCTACGACAGCACGATCCGCATCATCGAACGAGTGCGCAATTCAGGTGCTTGCGCTTTCGACTATAGCGTCGTTCCCGGTATCACCAGCATCCAGGTGCTGGCGGCGAGCCATCGCATTCCCGTCAATCTCGTCGGCAAACCGGTAGAGATCACCACCGGCCGGCGGCTGGTGGAAGAAGGGCTGACGCACGAGAGTACGGTCGTGATGCTCGATGGCGAGCAGGCCTTTTCGAAAATCGATGATCCGGATGTCGAGATCTTCTGGGGTGCCTACCTCGGCACGAAAGACGAGATCATCCGCTCGGGCCGTCTTGGCGATATTGCCGGCGATATCGTCCGGCTCCGCGCCGAGGAACGGGCGCGGCATGGCTGGATCATGGACATCTACCTCCTGCGCAAGGGACGAGATTTCCGGGAGTGAATACATCGATCTCGCTTTGCCGCGCCCGCGGCGATCATGTATGACATGCGCTCAAAGGATGAATGGATGCGCGGTGCCGCCGGCAAGATCTCGGATGTGGGCAGGCCTGATATGGCAGGTATGCAACGCGGCGCTTGCCCGGCGCTCGCCGCGCCCATGCAAACCGGCGACGGTCTGCTCGTGCGCCTGCGGCCGGCCGGTGGTGCGCTGACGCTCTCCCAGTTTCGGGAACTCGCCTCGGCGGCGGCGCGACATGGAAACGGCATTCTGGAAATCACTGCCCGAGGCAACCTGCAGATCCGCGGCCTTCGCCCCGAGACAGTCGGATTGCTTGCAGCCGATATCGATGCCGCCGGCATTATCTTGCCTGACGGCGTGGCAATTGAGATCTCGCCGCTGCACGGCGTTGATGCCGATGAGATCACCGACGCGGCAGAGATGGAAGCGACATTGCGCAGCACGCTTGGCGCCCTTCTGAACCATCCGCATCTCGCCCCGAAACTCTCCGTTCTGATCGACGGTGGCGGGCGGTTTGCGCTTTCCGCCGTGATTGCCGATATCCGGATCGTCGCGCAGCAGCCCGGACAATGGCTTCTTGCCGTAGCCGGCGATGAAGAGACGGCGATGCCGCTGGCGCTCGGCGGGCCGGAGGTCGTGGTGGCTGCGGCGAGTGAGTTGCTTCGGATGCTGGCGACGCGCGGCAGGCAAACACGCGCCCGCAATATAGACGCAGCAACATTACACACCCATTTCCCGCAGACCGATAGCATCCGATCCATCCGTCGGGCACCAAAGAAATCGTCCTATGTCGGCGTAACAAAGCTCGCGACCGGCAATGCCGTACTCGGCCTGCGGCTGAAATTCGGCCAGACCAGGGCTGCCGATCTGATCTCCTTTCTGGCATCAGCCGGAAGCGGCGGCGCGCGGGAAATCCGGCTGGCGCCGGATCGAGGCTTCTTCCTGATCGGCCTGTCCGAGGCAGCAATGCCAACTGTGCAGCAAGCTGCTGTCGACCTTGGCTTCAGCATCAGGGCGAATGAGCCAGCAGAGCAGATCGCAGCCTGCGCCGGGGCGGGGGCCTGTGCCTCCGCCTTCTACAATACCAGAACCCTTGCCGGGCAGTTGATGGACCGCGTCCCCGATCTCTTCGACGGATCCCTCAAACTTCATCTTTCCGGCTGTGCGAAAGGCTGCGCGCATCGGCATGCCGATCTCGCGATTGTCGGTTCCCCCGACGGGTACGGCTTCGTCCTTGATGGGCTTGCCGCCGACAGCCCGGCCGCAAGGATTGCTGGCGAAGGGATCGATTTCGCTATAGAGAAGCTCGCCCGGCTGATCGAAGACCAAAGAGGTGCCGGCGAGTCGAGCGCCGATTGCCTGAAAAGGCTTGGGGCCACCGCCCTCGCCGAGGCGCTGCAACAGGAATAAAAATGCCAGACTACGATTACATCCGCAGCGGAGATGCGATCTATGAGCGCTCCTTCGCGATCATTCGCAGCGAAGCCGACCTATCACGTTTTTCGCCGGAGGAGGCCGATGTTGCCGTGCGCATGATCCATGCCTGCGGTCTGGTCGAGGCGGCACAGAATTTCGTCTTTTCGCCTGACTTCGTCCATGCGGCGCGGATCGCCCTGGAGGATGGTGCGCCAATTTTCTGCGACGCCGAAATGGTAGCGCATGGCGTAACCCGCGCCCGCCTGCCTGCGAAGAACGAGGTAATCTGCACGCTGCATGATCCGCAAACACATGAGCTCGCCCGCGAGACCGGCAACACGCGTTCGGCTGCTGCCCTGCATCTCTGGCTCGATCGGCTCGGCGGCAGTATCGTTGCAATCGGCAATGCGCCGACAGCCCTCTTCCACCTTCTCGAATTGCTCGGCGACGGCGCGCCGAAGCCGGCAGCAATCATCGGCATGCCCGTCGGCTTCGTCGGCGCTGCCGAATCCAAGGATGCTCTTGCGGAGAATTCCTACGGCGTCCCCTTTGCGATCGTGCGCGGGCGTCTCGGCGGCAGCGCGATGACGGCGGCAGCCATCAATGCACTGTCGAGGCCCGGCCTGTGAGCGGCCGTCTGATCGGCGTCGGCACTGGACCCGGCGATCCTGAACTCCTGACACTCAAGGCTGTGCGCGCCATCAAGAGCGCCGACGTCATCGCCTATTTCGCCAAACAGGGCAGGGGCGGCAACGGCAAGGCGATTGTCGAAGATCTGCTGAAGCCGGGCGTCGAACTGCTGCCGCTCTACTATCCGGTTACGACCGAGATCGACAAGAACGACCCGCTCTACCAGAGCCGGATCGCCGATTTCTACGATGCCTCCGCTCAAGCCGTTGCGCGCCAGCTTGATGCAGGGCGCCTGGTTGCCGTCCTCAGCGAGGGCGACCCGCTGTTCTACGGGTCCTACATGCATCTGCATGTGCGGCTCTCACCGCATTACCCGACCGAAGTCATCCCCGGTATCAGCGCCATGTCCGGCTGCTGGTCGTCGGCGGGCATGCCGATCGTGCAGGGCGATGACGTACTTTCCGTGTTGCCGGGAACGATGGCCGAACAGGAATTGACCCGCAGGCTCACGGATACCGAAGCCGCCGTCATCATGAAGGTCGGACGTAACCTGCCGAAGATCCGTCGCGCCCTAGAGGCCGCCGGCCGTCTTGACGGCGCCCTCTATGTCGAGCGCGGCACGATGGCAAATGCTGCCATGGTAAAACTCGCCGAGCGCGACGAGACCGAGGCGCCCTATTTCTCGCTGGTGCTCGTGCCCGGCTGGGAGGCCCGGCGATGAGCGGCCGGCTCTTCGTGATCGGCACCGGTCCCGGCAATCCGGAACAAATGACGCCGGAAGCCCGCGCAGCCGTCGAGGCGGCGACCGATTTCTTCGGCTATGGCCCATATCTCGACCGGCTGACACTGCGCGCCGGCCAGGCCCGGCATGTTTCCGATAATCGGGAGGAGCTGGACAGGGCAGGTGCCGCACTGACAATGGCCGCCAATGGCGCCGATGTCTGCGTCGTCTCCGGTGGCGATCCCGGTGTTTTCGCCATGGCTGCTGCCGTCTGCGAGGCGATCGATAACGGACCTGCAGAATGGCGCGGCGTCGATCTCGTTGTCCTGCCCGGCATCACTGCTATGCTCGCGGTCGCTGCCCGCGTCGGCGCGCCGCTCGGCCACGATTTCTGCGCCATATCGCTCTCTGACAATCTGAAGCCCTGGCCCGTTATCGAGAACCGCCTGGAACTTGCGGCACGGGCGGGATTCGTCATCGCCCTCTATAATCCGATCAGCAAGGCGCGGCCCTGGCAGCTGAGCTCCGCTTTCGATCTTCTGCGCCGGCATCTGCCGCAAGCGACACCGGTTATCTTCGGCCGGGCAGCGGGGCGGCCCGACGAGCGGATCATTGTGCGGCTACTTGAGACGGCCGATGCCAACATCGCCGACATGGCAACCTGTGTCATCATCGGTTCGCCCGAGACGCGGGTGATAACCCGCAAAGGGCAAGCGGACCTCATTTATACGCCGCGCTTCATGGCCGGAGACAAGAGATGATCGATCGCTTCAAGCGCCGCTTCGACCGTTTCGACCGATCTCATGGCGGCAGCGGGCGCGCGGGCGATGACGATGCACTTAGCGCCAAGCAGGCGCCCAGCCTCGATCTTGGCATAGGCCGCCGAACCGCCGCTGTTCTTGGTGATGATGGTGTCGATGCGGTGTTTCCGCATGAGCTCAATCTCACCTTCGAGCGTGAAGGGGCCACGGTCGAGCACATATTCCACGTCGGCAAGCGTAAGCGGCGGGTCGACGGGATCGACGCTGCGCACCAGATAAAAATGCTGCGGGGCGACCTCGGCATGGTAAGCGCTCTGGCGACCCGTCGCCAGGAAGACGCGGCGAGGGGCGGGGCCGAGTGCCGCGATGGCAGAGGGTATGTCGGCGACGGTATGCCAGTGGTCGCCGGGTTCAGGCACCCACTCGGGACGGACGAGCGCGATCGCGGCAATGCCACTGCGTTCGACTGCCGCCGCGGCATTGGCGGAGATACGTTCGGCGAAGGGATGAGTGGCATCGACCAGCAGGTCGTAGCGTGCGGCCATCAGGAAATCGGCGAGGCCCTCGGCGCCACCGAAGCCACCGATACGAACGGGAACGGGCTGCGGAGCAGGGGTCTCCGTGCGGCCGGCGAACGACAGCAGGATCTCGAGATCGTCTCGCCTGGCGAGTTCGGCGGCAAGCCTGCGCGCTTCGCCCGTGCCGCCCAGGATCAGAATGCGGGTCTTGTCCATGTCTGATTTGTCTCCCGCCGGCCGGCGCTGGCTCACTCTTATCGGCATCGGCGAGGATGGTCCAGCAGGACTTGGCGATGAGGCCAAGCGTCTGATCGCTGCCGCCCCCGTCGTCTTCGGGGGCGCGCGCCACCACGATCTTGCCGGCGCGCTGATATCGGGCGAGCGCCTCATCTGGCAGAACCCATTCGAAAGATCGGTCGAAGCGATCCTCGCGCGGCGCGGTACGCCTGTCGTCGTGCTGGCTTCGGGAGATCCTTTCCTCTACGGCGTCGGAGCGACGCTCTCGCGCCATGTCGCGGCAGAGGAGATCTACACCATTCCTGCGCCCTCCGCCTTCAGCCTTGCAGCCTCGCGCCTCGGCTGGCCGCTGCAGGAGACAGCATGTATTTCGCTGCACGGGCGCCCGCTCGACTTCATCCGCCCGCATCTGCACCCCGGCAGGCGCATTCTGGCGCTGACATCGGACGAGAAGGGACCGGCGGCGCTTGCCACGCTGCTTGCCGCCGATGGTTTCGTCGACACGCGGCTGACGGTTCTGGAAGCGCTCGGCGGCGAACGCGAGAGGATCAGAAGCACGTCAGCAGGGAATTTCGAGCTTGCCGATATCGCGCCTTTGAATGTCTGTGCGCTCGATGTTGTCGCGACGCCGGGTGCGCGCATCCTGCCCTACATATGCGGGCTCGAAGACGACCTCTTCGAGCATGACGGACAGATTACCAAACGGGAAATCCGTGCCGTCACGCTTTCAGCGCTGGCGCCGCGGCATGGCGAACTGCTCTGGGATATCGGCGCGGGCTCGGGATCAATCGGCATCGAGTGGATGCTTGCCGATCCGTCGCTCAGGGCAATCGCCATCGAGCAGGCGTTGGAGCGTGCTGCCCGCATTGCCCGCAATGCCGCAGCCTTCGGGGTGCCACAGCTTGCTCTCATCGAGGGCGCTGCACCTGTCGCATTTGCAGGGCTGCCGGCACCAGATGCAATCTTCATCGGTGGTGGCGGCAGCGGGGATGGCGTGATGAGTGCGGCGATCGCTGCCCTGAAGCCGGGGGGGCGGCTCGTTGCCAATGCCGTGACGCTCGAAATGGAAGCCGTCCTCCTGGCAGAGCATGCTGCCCGCGGCGGCTCACTGACCAGGATCGAAATATCGCGTGCAGCACCGGTCGGCGGCATGAACGGCTGGCGGCCGGCCATGCCTGTGACGCAATGGCGCTGGATCAAGGATTAGAAAATGACGGTTCATTTCATCGGCGCCGGACCCGGCGCTGCCGATCTCATCACGGTGCGCGGGCGTGACCTGATCGGCAAATGCCCGGTCTGCCTCTATGCCGGCTCCATCGTTTCGCCCGAACTCATACAATATTGCCCGCCGGGCGCGCGCATTATCGATACGGCACCGATGTCGCTGGACGAAATCGAAGCGGAATATCTGCGCGCTGCAGCAGCCGGCGAAGATGTCGCGCGGCTGCATTCGGGCGATCTCTCGGTCTGGAGCGCGGTCGCCGAGCAGATCCGCCGGCTGGAGAGACACGGTATCGACTATACGATGACGCCGGGCGTGCCGGCCTTTGCCGCAGCAGCGTCCGCGCTCGGCCGCGAGCTCACGATCCCCGCAGTGGCGCAGAGCCTCGTGCTGACGCGTGTGTCCGGCCGCGCTTCGCCGATGCCCAACGAAGAGACGCTTTCGAAATTCGGGGCGACGGGCGCGACGCTTGCGATCCACCTCGCGATTCACGCGCTGCCGGAGGTCGTCGCGGAGCTGACGCCGCTTTATGGCGCCGATTGCTCCGTGGCGATCGTCGTCAAAGCGACATGGCCCGATGAGCGCATCCTGCGCGGCACGCTCGCCGATATCGAGCGGAAGGTGGCGGCCGAGCCGATCGAACGCACCGCGATCATCTTCGTCGGACGCTCGCTTGCGACTGACGATTTCCGCGAGAGCTCGCTTTACGACCCGGCCTATCAGCGCCGCTTCCGCGGCCGCGAATAGCTCGCTCAAACCTGGGCCGAGAGGTAATCCATGCTGGCCTTCAGCGCGGCAGCAGGATCCTTGAGCGCATGCACTTCGGCAGCAAAGGGCTCGAAGGATAAGGGGCCTTTATAGCTTGCCTGCAGCAGTGCGCGGATCTGGGCAGCATTGCCGAGCCGGTCGTCGGCGGCCACGAGCACACGATGCGGGTCACGCATGTCGGCGACGGAAACGGCGGGGTCGCTGACACCGGAAATGTGCACGAGGCCCGTCAGATGCGGAAATATCAGCGCCTCCCCGGCAAGATGATGATGGAAGGTATCGTGCACCAGCCGGAAGGTCGGCTGGGCGCCCAATGTCTCGATCGCCTCGGCCGCTTCCGCCTTGGAGCGCAGCGAGCAGATCTCGAAGCCGAGCGGCTCGACCAGCCCGACAATGCCGGCCGCATCCAGCATTGGCCGAAGTGCCTCGAGCGATCGGCGCAGATTGGCTTGACGTTCGCCGTCCGCGCGGCTCGTGCCGTCATTTTTCGGCACCAGCACCAGCGCCTGCGAGCCCACGGCCTTAGCATAGTCGACCAATTCGCGGGCCTCCCTCTCGCGGGTCGCATTCCATTCGTTGAAGCGCTGCAGCGCATTGATGGAGATGATGGCGACGCCGTGACGGGCAGCGGCGTCCCTGATCACCTCCGGCGGCGTGCCGTCGACAATAGCATTGCCGGTCAGGTCGTTGCGGATTTCCACCGCATCAATGCCGAGCGAAGCGGCGAGCGCGAAGAAATCCTCGATCGAAAGCGAGGGCGCTGCCATGTGGTTCAGCGCGAAACGAATAGATGGCATGCGAAATCTCCTCCTCGATCCCCGCATCTTCGGCGAGGACGTTTTGAATGATCGAGGAAATGTCTAATGCAATTCGGCGGCGCGTCCATCGGCGACGAGGCGTCAAAGCCTATCATTGCTGATAGAATTTCAGCTGAGATGATAGGATTCCATCATTCTCGGAGAATTCTGGTTTCTGAATTCCGAACGAACCAGCGCGCCGTTTGTCAGAATTGCTTCAGATATTTTCGGGCAGAAAAATCTCGAAAGGCAGGAAGGATTGGCCGGGGACGGCAGTCCCGCCATTCTCCAGAGCGCCCGTCATCAGCGAGACGACCTCCTCGCAAAGCGCCGGCAGCGGCGTGCCGATCGCCATGGTGACGATACCATCGGCAAGGCCGGTCTTGCTGTCCGACGTCAGTTCGTTGACGATCAGCACGATGCGGCCGTCGATTCCTTCCTCACGGAATGCCGAGATGGCCCCCTCCATGCCGCCGCCGCAAACATAGAGGCCGACGAGATCGGGATGTTTCTGCAGAAGCGTCAGCGTCGCCTCGTGAGTGATCTCAGGGGTTTCGAGATTGATCAGCGTTTCGACCACCTCGAAGTCCGGCGCCTCCTCGCGGAAATAGGAGCGGAAGCCCATCTCGCGCAGCTCATGACCATGGAAACGATGGCTCCCGACGAAGCAGGCAACCTTTCCCGGCCGTCGTGATGTCTTTGCGATCATCCAGGCGGCGGTGCGGCCGACCTTTCGATTGTTGACGCCGACATAGGCGTCCCTGACACCGGTCGCGAGATCCGAAAGCAGCGAGAAGACCGGAATGCCGCGTTCCTTCAACTCCTCGACCGCTGCCGTCACCGCCGGATAGTCCGGTCCGACGAGGGCAACCGCCTGATTCCTGGCACCAAGCAGCTTGATCTTTTCGACGAGCGCCGCCGGCGTTGCCGCAGCAGGATATTCCACCTGTGTCTGGATGCGGGCGGTCGTGACGTTGCGGGCAGCCGTTTCGATCTCGCGGGCGAAAGCCTGGTAGAAGGGCTGCGTCGGCTTCTGCAGCAGGAAGGCCAAGCGATATTGCGGCAGATCCTCGAAGACGCGCTGCCGGATCAGGCCGACGGCGTGATAGCCGATCGATTGAGCCGCATCATAGACGCGACGCGCCGTCTCCTCGCGCACCCGGTGGCGGCCATTCAGAACACGGTCGACGGTCGCGACACTGACGCCGGAGGCCTGGGCAAGATCGGAGATGGTAGGGCGGCGCATGGGCTTTCCTGAGAGTTTTCAATCACAAATGAAAGCTGTTTTTGATGGCTTTTGATAGAATACATCAAGCCTGCATTGAGAGCTTTGCGAAGTCAACATATTCTCCGGGCCAAGAGCTGGTGAGGAGGAAGGCATGGCTGGTGATGCAACAAAGCGGGATTACAGCCTCTTGGGGGCGAGCGGCAGGTCGGCGGTGGAAACCGGCCTTGCGGCTGCGCAATGGTATCACACCGATATTGCCCGCAAGGAGATGAAGGCGCTGATGCAGCGTTCGGACGCGCCAGCAATCCGCGATACGGCGCTCTGGCTCGGCAGCATGGCGGTCTTTGCAGCACTTGCCATTCGTTTCTGGGGCTCCTGGATCGCAGTGCCCTTCTTTCTTGCTTACGGCGTGCTCTACGGCTCGGCCTCCGACAGCCGCTGGCATGAATGCGGCCATGGCACCGCCTTCAAGACGCGGTGGATGAACGACGTCGTCTACCAGATCGCCTGCTTCATGATCATGCGCAATCCAGTGACCTGGCGCTGGAGCCATACGCGCCATCACACCGACACCGTCATCGTCGGCCGCGATCCCGAAATCGCTGTGATGCGCCCGCCGGATCTCGTTCGGCTGATCCTCAATTTCTTCGGCATTCTCGATGTCTGGCATGCTGTCGTCGACATGGTCAGGAATTCGACCGGCATCATCAGCGCCGGGGAGAAGACCTTCATTCCTGAGATGGAGCAGCCGAAGGCGATCCGCATCGCCCGCATCTGGCTGGCGATCTACGTCGTCACAATAGCACTTGCCATCTACATGGGCTCGATCCTGCCGCTTGTGCTGATCGGCCTGCCCCGCCTTTATGGCGCCTGGCATCATGTCCTGACTGGCTTGCTGCAGCATGGCGGGCTTGCCGACAACGTCATCGACCATAGGCTCAACAG
Organism: Rhizobium sp. BK650; assembly: GCF_014195325.1. GTDB lineage: Bacteria > Pseudomonadota > Alphaproteobacteria > Rhizobiales > Rhizobiaceae > Rhizobium. Next base: position 79,002 of record NZ_JACIBK010000013.1, read on the forward strand.
CCGCACGGTCTACATGAACCCGATCAGTCGCTTCATCTACTGGAACATGAACTATCACGTCGAGCACCACATGTTTCCGATGGTGCCCTACCACGCGCTGCCGAAGCTGCATGCGATGATCAAGCACGACCTGCCGGCACCCAGTCTGTCAATCTGGGCCGGCTACAAAGAGATGATCCCGGCCTTCCTGCGCCAGCTTCGCAACGAGGATTATTTCGTCAAGCGGGAGCTGCCCGCGACGGCCCGGCCCTACCGCGAGGAGTTCCACGCCGAACTGGCGCCTGCAGCCCAGTAAGCAGCCCAATTAACCGGATTGAGGGAGGAAAAAGATGAACGGAAACTGGATTGAAGTTTGCGGCAAGGACGAGATCGACGAGGAGGATGTCATCCGCTTCGATCACGGCGGGCGCACCTTTGCGGTCTATCGCAGCCCGGATGACGAATTCTTCGCCACCGACGGGCTCTGTACCCATGAGCAAGTCCATCTCGCCGACGGGCTCGTCATGGACGAAATCATCGAATGTCCGAAGCATAATGGCCGCTTCAACTATAGGACTGGCGAGGCCAAAGGAGCACCGGTCTGCGTCAACCTCAAGACCTATCCTGTCAAGGTCGAAGACGGTGCCGTCTTCATCGCGATCTGAGGTGCGTCATGGCCCATTTCGTCATCATCGGGGCGGGGGAATGCGGGGCGCGTGCCGCCTTTGCGCTACGGGAAAAGGGATTTGACGGCAAGATCACGCTCGTCGGCTCCGAAATGCATCCGCCCTATGAGCGGCCGCCGCTTTCCAAGGCCGGGCTTTTGGGCGCCATCGATCCAAAATTCGTCGCCGCGCAGGAGGCTTATGCCGCAAGCAATATCCGCCTGCTGACCGGCTTGACGGCGACCGGCCTCGACGCTGCGGCCCATACGGTCGCACTGTCGGACGGCAGCCGCCTTTCCTATGACAGGCTGCTTCTTGCGACCGGCGCCAGCGCCCGTTCCTTTCCCAATGCACCCTCCGACAGCAGCCATATTCGCTCGCTGCGGACCCATCATGATGCCGCGACGTTGCGCGCCATGCTCCAGCCCGGCAAGCGGCTTGCTGTCATCGGCGGTGGTTTCATCGGCCTGGAGGTCGCTGCGACCGCCCGCCGGCTCGGCACCGATGTGGTTCTGATCGAAGGGCTGGAGCGGGTGCTGAAGCGCGGCGTGCCCGAGGACATCGCGCATCTCATCGCTGAGCGCCATCGCGCCGAAGGCGTCGATCTGCGTTGCGGCGTCTCCATCGAAGCGTTGAGCGAACAGGACGGCAAGGCCGTTATCCGGCTTTCGTCCGACGAGACGATCGAAGCCGATCTGGCCCTTGTCGGGATCGGTGCACGGCCGAATGTCGAACTTGCAGAAGCCGCCGGGCTTGCGATCGACAACGGCATTGCCGTCGATGACCGGCTGCTCAGCTCCGCCCCGGATATCTTTGCCGCCGGCGACTGCTGCTCCTTTCCGCTTGATATCTATGACGGCCGGCGAGTGCGGCTCGAATCCTGGCGCAATGCGCAGGACCAGGGCACGCTTGCCGCCGCCAACATGCTCGGCGCCGACGAGGCCGTCTCGGCGGTACCGTGGTTCTGGTCGGATCAATATGACATGGTGCTTCAGATTGCCGGCCTTGCCGATGGTGCGATCACACATCTGCGTCGTGATCTCGGCGAGGGAGCCTTCATTCTCTTCCATCTCGATGCCGAAGGGCGGCTCCTTGCTGCAAGCGGCATCGGACCGGGCAACACGGTCGCGCGCGACATCAGACTTGCCGAAATGCTGATAGCCGCGCGCGCCCATCCCGATCCCGCCGCGCTGACCGCCAGCAACATCAAGCTGAAGACGCTACTCGCCGCCTGATAGTTTCCACAAATACTGGCCAAAGGATATTGCGATGAAGAAGCATAATCGCGCCACGGTCGCAGACCTGCTGGCGCTGAAGGGAAAGCGCCAGCATGCTGCGCGTCACCTCGCTCGAAGAAGCGGAAGCTGCTGAAAAGGCCGGTATTGATCTGGTCTCCGTGCCACCTGCTTTGCTGGACCCGGCCTTTCGCGAGGCAGCCCCCTCTCCCTTTGCAATTCCCGGCCTAGAATATGGCGATCACGTCTCGGCGGAGGAGTACTTGCGCGAGGCCTTCAAGGCATTGAAGGCCGGCGGCGACGCCGTCTACTGCGCCGCAAGCCTGCAGACCGTCCGCCGCATGCGCGACGAGGGCATTCCCGTCTGCGGCCATGTCGGCCTCATCCCCTCGAAAGCCACCTGGACCGGCGGTTTTCGCGCTGTCGGAAAGACGGCGGCGAGCGCCTTCGAGGTCTGGCGCCAGACGAAGGCACTCGAAGAGGCTGGCGCTTTCGCAGCCGAGATCGAAGTCGTTCCCGGCGACGTAGCGGCGGCGATTTCCAACAAGACGTCACTGCTGATGATCTCGATGGGCGCCGGCCGCAACTGCGATGCGCAATATCTCTTCGCCGACGACGTGCTCGGCTCCAACCGCGACTACACGCCGCGCCATGCCAAGGTCTATCGCAATTTCGCCGCCGAATATGACCGGCTGCAGCACGAACGCATCGCCGCCTTCAGCGAACTGGCCGAGGACATCCGCTCCGGCGCCTATCCGGAAAAACGCCATCTCGTCGGCATCGACGAGGCCGAGTTGCGCAATTTCCTGCATCGGCTGGAAGAGGAGAGATAGAAGGCTGCTCTCCACCATTTGTGTGGGAAAACGCCATCAGTGTAATGGTGTGTCGCCGAGCCGAGCTTCCACATTCATACGCTTGTGCAGAATACGGACAATACCGGCCCGGCCGTCTTCAAGCGCGCGATAGAACAGGAAGTGCGAGTTGATAGCCAGCTTGAACAAGCCGGGCCAGATGTCGTCAATGGGCCGTCCGCTGCGCTGACCTAGTCCCAGGGCTTCGCAAGCCTTGCGGATATCGTTGACATAGCGATCCGCCTGCTCCTGGCCCCAATTGTCAAAAGTATAATCCCAGATATCATCGAGATCGGCGACGGCAGCCTTGGAGAGGACGTAGCCTTTCACTTTGTCCGGATCCGGCGCTTTCGATCAAGGAATGTGCCGAAATCGAAATCTTCTGCCTGGCCGCTGTCGATGCCGGTGCCGATTGCGTCGCGTAGCGCCTTCACCTTAGCCTCGTGCTCTTCCAGAAGCCGCAGACCGGCCCTGATGACTTCGCTCGCGGAGCCGTAACGACCTTCAATGACTTGCCGTTCGACGAAGCCCGCAAAATGATCGCCCAAAGCAATAGATGTATTTTTGGACATGAAAATCTCCTAAGTCATTACCAATATATACCAATATTTGGTACTATTCAATTTCGCTCGGGTTTCTTTGCTGGGGAGGAGGGGCGAGCCGATCATTGGCATTGATGCCGCCCTATGTCAGAGAATAGACTATCAGAAACAGATTCTCAGGCGCTGGTGACGATAGGCTTTGCACATGCGGAATTGATCGCGGTTCTCGTCGCTGTGACGGGCGATGAGCCGCGCGTCATGACGATCCGCAACGGCGATGCGCTGCCGTCAGGCCCCTTCGAGATGGGCCATCGCACGCTGCAATCGGGTCTGCGCGAATGGATCCAGGAACAGACCGCCCATCCGGTCGGATTTCTCGAGCAGCTTTACACCTTCGCCGACCGAGACCGGAACAACGATATCCAAGGCGGTCGAACGATCTCAATCAGCTATCTCGGCCTCGTCAACGAACAGTCAGGCGCTGGGCGGCCGGGCTGGCACGGCTGGTATGAATATTTTCCCTGGGAGGATCATCGCGATGGCCGCCCGGAAATTCTCAACGAACTCATCGCACGGCTGCACCTCTGGGCCGATGCCGAACCGGCCAAGCGCGAGTATAGACATCGCCGCGCCGATTTCACCTTCGGGCTCGATGGTGGCGGCTGGAACGAGGATCTGACGCTGCAGCGTTATGAACTGCTCTATGAGGCAGGCCTCGTTGCCGAGGCGGGTTGCGGCAGGGACCACAATCTTGGCCGTCCGATGTTTGCAGATCATCGGCGGATCCTTGCGACCGGCATCGCCAGGCTTCGCGCCAAGATCAAATATCGCCCGGTCGTTTTCGAGCTCATGCCGGAGAGCTTTACCCTGCTGCAATTGCAGCGGACCGTGGAGGCGCTCGCCGGCCTGACGCTGCACAAGCAGAACTTCCGCCGCCTGATCGAACAGCAGGAACTGGTGGAGGAAACCGGCGAGGCGACGAGCGAGACCGGCGGCCGGCCGGCCAAGCTCTTCCGCTTCCGCCAGACCATTCTCGAACAGCGCGCGCTCGCCGGCACGAAATTACCTCTCTCCCGCAATTGACATATGCTCATCTTGAGAATATCTCTTTGCGCATGATATGCTCAAATAGAGCATAATTAATGGAGCCGGCCATGAACCACCTTGTATCCGCGTCTTCCCTCTACGACCGCGTCAGCCGCGTCATCCCCAAAGCCGAATGGCTGACGTTTCAAGACGATGTCGAAGCGATCCTCGAGCTGAAGCGCAAACGCAATGCCGTCATCCTCGCGCACAACTACCAGACGCCGGAAATCTTCCATGGTGTCGCCGATATCGTCGGCGACAGTCTGGCGTTAGCCAGGAAGGCGGTCGAGGTCGATGCCGACGTGATCGTGCTCGCCGGCGTGCATTTCATGGCCGAGACGGCAAAGCTCCTGAACCCGGAAAAGACCGTGCTGATCCCCGATCTCGGCGCCGGCTGTTCGCTTGCCGAATCCATCACGCCCGAGGATGTCGCGCTGCTGCGCCAGGCCCATCCCGGCGTGCCCGTTATCACCTATGTCAACACCTCGGCTGCCGTCAAAGCCGCCTCGGATATCTGCTGCACCTCGGGCAATGCCAAGAAGGTGGTGGAATCTCTCGGCGTGCCGCGTGTGCTGATGATCCCGGACGAATATCTCGCCCGCAATGTCGCCAAGGAAACCGATGTGGAGATCATCGCCTGGCACGGGCATTGCGAGGTGCATGAACTCTTTAGCGCCGATGATGTGCGCCAGCTGCGCGAAAACCACCCGGGCGTCACCGTGCTTGCCCACCCAGAATGCCCGCCTGACGTCGTAGCCGAAGCCGATTTTGCCGGCTCCACCGCCGTCATGTCCGATTATGTCGGGCAGAAGAAACCGGCCCGCGTCGTGCTTTTGACCGAATGCTCGATGAGCGACAATGTCGCCGTCCATCATCCAGATGTCGAGTTCATCCGCCCCTGCAATCTCTGCCCGCACATGAAGCGCATCACCCTTTCCAACATTCGCACGGCACTTGAGGAAAACCGTCATGAAGTGACCGTCGATCCCGCGGTCGCGGTCGCTGCCCGGCGGGCTGTCGAGAGGATGCTGGCAATATGAGTGAGATTGCGAGCCAACTAACCGGCCGCGCCGTCATCGTCGGCAGCGGCCTTGCAGGACTGATGGCAGCCCTGACCCTGGCGCCTCAACCCGTTGTCATCGTCACCCGTGCCGGCCTTGGCCGAGAGACATCGAGCGCCTGGGCCCAAGGCGGAATTGCTGCCGCTTTGGGGGCTGATGACAGTGCCGCGCTGCATCTTGCCGATACGCTCGCTGCAGGCGACGGGCTTTGCGATCCCGCAATTGCTGCCGGAATCGTCGCCGAGGCGCCTGATGCCATTGCCGCGCTGGAGTGCGCAGGTGTCCACTTCGACCGGGCGGCGGACGGCGCCTTGTCGCTGGGGCTGGAAGCAGCCCATAACCGTCGCCGCATCGTGCATGCGCAAGGCGATGGCTCCGGTGCCGAGGTCATTCGTGCGCTCGTTTCTGCCGTTATCACCACACCCTCGATCACCGTGCTGGAAGGCCTGGACGCCCGTCGGATCCTGACGGATGAGGAGGGCGTCACCGGCCTTGCCTGCGTCGGCGCAAGTGGTGCAGTCATCCTGCCGACGCGGCGGATCGTGCTGGCGACCGGTGGCATTGGCGGGCTCTATGAGGCAACGACCAATCCGACCGGCAATTTCGGGCAGGGCATCATGCTTGCGGCCCGCGCCGGCGCGGAACTTGCCGACATGGAATTCGTGCAATTCCATCCGACTGCGCTTAATTCCCGCCGCCGGCCCTTAGCGCTCGTCAGCGAAGCGGTGCGCGGCGAGGGCGCCGTGCTCCTCAACGAGAGCGGTGAGCGTTTCATGGCTGGCGTGGCGGGTGCGGAACTCGCCCCCCGCGATGTGGTGGCGCGTGCCATCAGCGCTGAACTCGCCCGTGGCGGGCGTGTCTTCCTTGACGGGCGTGCCGCACTTGGTGAGCGCTTTGCCGCCCGCTTCCCGGTCATCGATGCGCTCTGCCGGGAGGCCGGCATCGATGCGAGCCGCGAGCTCATTCCCGTGTGCCCCGCCGTCCATTATCATATGGGTGGGGTTGCGACCGATGCTGTTGGCCGCAGCTCGATTGGCGGCCTATGGGTCGCAGGCGAGGCTGCCTCCACCGGTCTGCATGGCGCAAACCGGCTCGCCAGCAATTCGCTCCTGGAAGCAGCAGTCATGGGCATGCGCGCCGGCCGCGACATTCTTTCGATGCCGGCTGCAAAGCCGCCGATGCCTGAGGCCGATTTGTTTGCACTGCCGGAGGCGGCAGATCCTTCGCTTGTCCGGCCGATCGTCTCGCGCCATCTCGGCGTGCTGCGCAATGCAGGTGCCATTCACGGTGCTGTCGCAAGCCTCTTGCCGCTTGCCGAAGGCGATGGCCCTGGTGCCGATCCGGCGATCGTCGCCCTTCTGATTGCGGTGTTCGCAAGCCTTCGGGCGGAATCGCGCGGGGCGCATGCCCGCACCGATTTCCCTCTGAAGCGGGCCGAAGCCGTACGGCGGAAGATGACACTGGCTGACGCCCTTGACATTGCCAGGGCGACCGCTTCCCACCCGCTTGCAAGGAGTGCCTGAGATGAGCCTCGCTCCCCTTCCGCGCATCATTATCGAGCCGCTGGTGCGTGCGGCACTTGCCGAGGATTTCGGCCTTGCCGGCGATATCACATCAGCTGCCGTCATCCCCTCCGATCATCGCTCGACGGTCGTCATGGCCGCCCGACAGCCAGGCGTGGTCGCCGGCCTCGATGCCGCCGAGCTTGCCTTCCAGCTCGTCGATCCCGCCATAACCCTGAAGCGACATCTGCCTGACGGTGCAGTCGTCGAACCGGGCAGCGTGATCGCCACAATCAAAGGCCCGTCGCGTGGGCTGTTGAGCGCGGAGCGCACCGCCCTGAATTTCCTCGGTCATCTCTCCGGCATCGCCACGGTGACGGCCGGTATCGTCGCAGCGATCCGCGATACGAAAGCCGCCGTCGTCTGTACCCGCAAGACGACGCCCGGCCTGAGGGCAGTGGAAAAATATGCAGTACGCGCCGGCGGCGGCATGAACCATCGTTTTGCGCTCCATGATGCGGTGCTGATCAAGGATAACCACGTCGCCATTGCCGGCGGCGTTTCGGAAGCGATCCACCGGGCCAAGACCTCTGTTGGCCATATGGTCAAGATCGAAGTCGAAGTCGACACGCTCGATCAGTTGCACGAGGCGATGGGCGAGGGGATCGATGCCGTCCTCCTTGACAACATGACGCCCGATCAGCTGCGCGAGGCCGTCAGCATCGTCGCCGGACGGGCGATCACCGAAGCCTCGGGCCGCGTGACGCCGATGACGGCCCCCGACATTGCCGCCTCGGGTGTCGACCTTATCTCCGTCGGCTGGCTGACGCATAGCGCCCCGGTTCTCGACATCGGCCTCGATTTTATCGAAGCCGCTGGGCGAAACGCGGCACCGCTGCGCCGGACGGCCCAGGCATTCTTGTCTCTGTGAACTTCTGCCAGGATCAGACCAATTCCGCGGGCGTTTTTTTCTGGACACAGCTCCAACCTATTGCAAAGCTCCAAGGGCTCACTGGAGGCGTGAGAGGGAATGGAGGAAATCGGATTGGAAAAACCCCACGTTATCCCGTTGATGGGATTTGGTACGTTCGGACGCAATGGCAAGAACGGTATCGACGCGATCCTGTGTGCGCTCGAAACCGGCTACAGGCACCTCGATACTGCGCAGACCTATGATACCGAATTCGAAGTCGGCGAAGCGTTGCGTCGCTCGGGGATCGACCGGGAAGAGGTCTTTCTGACGACAAAGATTTCGACCGATAATTTTGGTCCTGGCGCACTCGTCCCCTCATTGGAAAAGAGCCTCGAAACCCTCAAGGTCGATCAGGTGGACCTGACGCTGATCCACTGGCCCTCACCCAACGGCCGCATTCCGCTCGAGGTCTACATCACCCAGATCGCAGACGCACAGGCCCGTGGCCTGACAAAGCTGATCGGTGTCTCGAATTTCACGATCGCTCTTCTGGAGGAGACCGAAGCCCTCCTCGGCAAGGGCAGGATCGCCAACAACCAGTTCGAACTCAACCCGATCCTGCAGAACAAGAAGCTCGCACACTACTGTCAGGAAAGGGAAATTCTCGTCACCTGCTATCTACCGATCGCTCGTGGCATGCTGTCGGAAGAACCGGTGCTGCGGGCAATCGGTGAAAAACACGACGCCACCCCGGAACAGGTGGCAATCGCTTTCGAACTTGCCAAGGGCTATTGCACCATCCCGACATCGGGCCGGCCCGAGCGCATCCGCTCGAACTTCAAGGCAAATTCGATCAGGCTTTCTCCCGACGAAATCGCCCGCATCGAGATGATCGACCGCAACCACCGCGTTGTCGATCCGGACTGGGGTCCGAAGTGGGATTAACTTTTAAGACCGAATCAAGGCGCTCGGGCCTCTGATTTTGGCGTTTACATCATCGCCGCAATCGCGTCGCAGAAGCGACCCGCGAGGACATGCTGACCAGGGCAAGGCAGGAGAGGCGGTCACCGGTCCGCGTGACAGGATGATGTTTCGGAATGAGACGGTTCTCGCTCTACATGCAGTATTTGTAAATTATATTGCTAGCAAACACCGGCCGGGAACGTAAATATTCGATAAAAATTATAGTCGCCGCAGGCAAAAACGCTTCACGTTGCCTGCTAATCGATCTAACATTGCCTGACCGGCCGGTCCGCCTCAAGCGCTCCGGCCTTTAAGGTGAGAACCGTGATGGACGGGTCAACCGGAGAAGTGAAAGCGAACAGACTATGTCTGCTCGGCAGGCCGCGATTGTTGGCCGCTGGGGCTGAGCTTCCTTTGCCCGAAAAATCCTATTTCCTGCTCGCTATGCTGGCGCTGTCGTCGGAGCCGCTGGTCGACCGCGAAACCATCCGATGCCAGCTGTGGCAGTCCGAACTTCCTGAAAAACGTGCTGGTAGCCTGCGCCAGCTTCTGTCTCGCATCGAACAGAGCATTCCTGAGGGGCTTCCGCCCTTGCTCATCGCCACGCGCACCCATCTTGGGCTTGCACCGGGCTGGGAGATCGACCTCAACATCCTCAAGCAGAAGGATGTCCTGGGGCCGGACGAAAGCGGCATCCTGCTCGGCGAACTGCTCGAAAGCGTCAAATCTCCCACACAGGGTGCCGAGGACTGGCTCACCTTTGAGCGCCAGCGGGTCAATGAAGCGCGCTCGGCCCATCTCGTTCACCTGCTCGAGAGGGAAGATGAGCATTCGGATGAAGAACAGATCGGCTTTGCCAAGCGGCTGATCGAGCTGGACCCCGCCAACGAGATCGCTTGCCGGGCGCTGATGCGCACCCTCGCCCGCATGAACGATTTGCCTGCTGCGCGTCAGGCCTACCTGAAATGCCGCAGCCAGCTCAAGGACGATTTCGATATCGAGCCGGACGAGGCGACGACGGCGCTTGCCCGCGAACTCGGCATACTGGCGGCCGCGCAGGCGGTGAGCGAACATCCGCGTCCCACCTCCGAACTCTTGATCGATCCGGCCGGCCAGCCGCGCATCGTCATCCTGCCCCCCGAAAGCATCTTCACCGATCCGCTGATGGACCGTGTCGGCCGCGCATTGCTCGAAGACGTTACGATTGGGCTCAGCCAGCAGCGCGGCTTCAAGGTCATCGCCGCCCATACGAGCCTCGAAATGCTGAGCCGTGCGCTCGACCCGACGCGCCCGACCGTCGGCCCGCTCGACCTCTCCTTCGACTACGCCGTCTATGTCACGATCCAGAGCCGCGACGAAGATGTCTATGCGACCTGCCGGCTGACGCGCACGGCCACTTCCGAAGTACTGTGGGCAGTCGAAATTCCATTCGCGATGCAGAAGATCAGTGAAGCTTTCAGCCAGCTTACCCGACGCATCGTCATGACGCTTGCCGATACGATCGAGCGCAATGAACTGGCGATGCCGCTTAGAGATGTGCCGGCTTCGGCCTATCGCCTCTACCTCGAAGGCAAGCGTCTGATTGCCCAGACCGACCTGCAGCACCTGCGCCAGGCGCGCAAATGGTTCAAGTCCTCGCTCGGCCGTTATGAGCATTTCTCCCCGGCCCACGCAGGCATGTCACGCGCACTCGGCATGGAATGGCTTATCCGCGGCATGCGCGACCGGGATCTCTTGGACGAAGCCTACGCCTCTGCAAGGATGGCACGCCAGACCGACCCGAACAGCGGCCGAGCCTATCGCGAACTCGGCTTCGTGGCGCTCTACCGCCGCCGCTTCGAAGAAAGCCTCGAATATTTCCAGCAGGCGCAGGATCTTAATCCCAACGATGCCGACATCCTGGCCGATTTCGCCGATGCGCTTTCCCATGACGGGGATTTCGATCGGGCGCTCGAACTCAGCCGGGCTGCATTCAAGCTCAATCCGCTACCGCCGGACTATTACTACTGGAATCTAGGCGGCATCCACTTCATGCGTGAAGAGTATGAGAAAGCGATCGATGCGCTGGAGCCGGTGAAGTCGAAACAGGCGACGGCTCGTCTGCTCGCTGCCGCCCATGCCATGGCGGGCGATCTCGGTAAGGCAAGGAATTATGCACGCGTTGTCTTGGAAAACTTCCCTGATTTCCGCAGCGAAGAGATCCGTCATTTCGTCCCTGACCGCGATCCGGCTTTCACTGAGCCGTTGATAAAAGGCCTGCAGCTCGCCGGTCTTCCCTGATGAATGGCCTTTTAACGAAGCCTGTAACGCTTAAATGACGCAGGCAATGTTCTCTTCGAATGGTTAACGGCGCTCAGCCGCCCAACCATTTAGGAGAAAGATCATGAAAGCCGTTGAAACCAATTCCGCAATCCAGGCTTCCGCACTCCGTTTCTCTGCCGCCGCAAAGGCTGCCATGAAGCAGGAAGAGCTCAACGCGTCCGCAAACGGCCTCGAAAGCCTGACGCATGCGCTGAGGTTCCGCTAAGGAACCGATCAGCATGTCTGCCTTGGCTGACCTCGAAACGCTTGCCGCTGATCTGAACCGCTCTTCGGCAGGCGTCAACAGCTACCACGACCGGTCGTTGACCCCCGCACAGACTTTTGCGGCGATCAAGCCACATCTGCGTGCTCTCGGGATCACTCGTGTCGGGCTGCTGACCGGACTCGACGTGCTGAACATTCCGGTTGCCTTTGCTACGCGGCCAAATAGCCACACCCTTTCGGTCTTCCAGGGCAAGGGTATCGACAAGGAAGCGGCGATGACCTCGGCCGCCATGGAGGCGATCGAAACTCGAATTGCCGAAATTGCGCCTGCCCACCTGACGCATGCCAGTCTTGAGGCCATGAAGGCCGAACGGGCCGCAATGATTGACCTCGACAGCGTGGCGCGCTGCGCCCCCGACGAAATCGGCAAGGGTCAGATTCCCTGGTGCTCCGGCTTCGACCTTATCTCGGGCAATACGACTTTCGTGCCGTGGTGGCTTGTCGGCCTCGACCATCGCGGCGAACGCCCGCCGGGCTTTGAACAGTCGAGCGACGGCCTTGCGTCGGGCAATACCCCGGCCGAAGCCGTCCTGCACGGGCTCTGCGAACTGGTCGAGCGCGATGCGTTCGCACTCACCCAGCTTAAATCCCCCGAACAGCTTAAGCAGGCAAGGGTCGACCCGCTCGCTTTCGGCGATGCAGTGATCGACGTCATGGTCGATCGCATCCGCCAGGCCGGCATGCGCCTGCTCCTGATCGACATGACCACGGATATCGGTGTGCCGGCCTTTCTTGCCGTGATCATTCCCGGCAATCTTTCCGATCGCGTCGATGCCCGCTGGGCCCAGGTCTGCGGCGGTTGCGGCTGCCATCCCGATCCCGTGCGCGCGGCACTTCGTGCCATTACCGAGGCTGCCCAGAGCCGTTTGACGGCGATTGCCGGCAGCCGCGACGATTTCTCGCCAAAAATCTACCAGCGGATTGATCGCAGCGCTGCCATGCGCCAGGTCGTCGATCTCTGCAATAATGACGCCGCGCTCAAGCCATTCCCCATGCGCCCGCATCGCCCGACAACGATCCAGGATACGATCCGCCATATTGCCGGCCGGCTGCGGGCTGCGGGGGTCAGTCAGATCATCGCGGTCCCGCTGCCGCATCCGGCCCTTCCGGTTTCCGTCGTACGTGTGATCGTGCCGGGCTTAGAGGTCGATATCAGCGGCCAGTACATCCAGCTCGGCCTGCGCGCCGTCAATGTCATCCGCGAGGCCGCAGCATGAAGGTCCTGTTCGTCGGTCCGAGCCTTGCAGGCGGCATTGCCGAGGCACGCAAGCAGCATCGCACTATCGATTTCCGCGCACCCGCCGCCTGCGGCGACATCCTGAAGGCAGTGCATGAAGGCGCAACCGCAATCGGCCTCATCGACGGATATTTCGGCGATCTTCCTTCCGTCTGGCACAAGGAAATACTCTTTGCGCTGGAACGGGGCGTTACCGTTGCCGGCGGCTCCAGCATGGGTGCATTGCGGGCCGCCGAATGCTCCGCCTTCGGCATGGTCGGCATCGGCTCGATCTACGAGGACTATGAATCCGGAGACTTGCTGGACGACGAGGCGGTGGCGTTGGTCCATGCGCCGGCGGAACTCGGCTGGCTGCCGCTTTCCGTCCCCTGGGTCGATTTCGAGCCGACGATCGAAGGGCTCTATGCCAGGGGCGAGATTTCGCTCAGCGAGCGCAAGAAGCTGCTGCTGGCCGGGCGCTTCCTGCACTTCTCCGAACGAACTTATGCCAAGGTCGTCGAAGAAGCTCATTTCGGCCGCAAGCCGCGGCGTGAGCAAATTCTGGCAGCGATCCGCGCCAACCGGGTCGAGCGCAAGCGCGCGGACGCTCTTAAGGTGCTGGAATGGCTGGAAAAGGGAGATTTTGCGTCAGCAGAGCGTGACTGGAGCTTTGCCGCAACCTCGCATTTTGAACTGCTGCAGGCCGAAATCACGCAGAAGACGGCACCTGTAACGCTCGAATAACGGTCCGAGTCGAATATAGCCTGTGTGGGGATTTGACGTTCACCGTCGAGGGCGGAAACAATGTTCGAAAAAATGGACGAGGGTGCAGGCAGAGAATACGCAAGGCTCTTCCGGCTGCTGGCAGCAGCCAAGGATGAGGCTGAAAAACTTCAGCTGCGCAATCTCATGCACCTGACAAACATGGCACTGCTGCAGGTCGTCATCGATTGGGACGGCATCGATCCGGACACGGAACTCGATGCGAACCTCGAAAAACTCGTCGGCAACAAAGCCAAGATCGCAATGAAAGACGCTGGCGAAAATCTGATCGTGATCGAACGCCATTAATCCCCGTTGCCGGGTGCGACTGACCGCAAAAAATCAGGCCGACGTGCTATTCCGCAGCGTCAGCTTCCATCTGCTCGGTATTGGCAATTGCCTGGACGAGCTTGAGGATTTTCTTGCGAAGCTGCTCGTTCTTGATCGAGAAGAAAGCAGCGTTGAGCTGAACGCCTTCACGCGAAATGACGAATTCTTCGCTCGGTGCGGGATTATCATTTGCGTTGGCGGCCGGGGCCGTCAGATCGTCGAAGAAGGTTCTGACATCGACGTTGAGCGCGCCGGCGATTTCGACGAGCATGCTGGCGGAGACGCGGTTGGAGCCTTTTTCGTATTTCTGGATCTGCTGAAAGGTCACGCCGACACGATCGCCCAGTTCCGTCTGAGAAACCTTCCTCAGTAGTCGCTGTATGCGGATCGTCTTGCCGACATGAACGTCAACGGAATGCGGTTCTTCTTTCATCTGATATTCCCTCCTGCGAAAACCGGACCACTACTTACACGACCGGCTGTAACAACTTTTAGCCGAGTTAGTTCAACCTAGCAATTGCTTGGATGTAGTTTGCCTGAGCCAAAACATCGCGCCATCCGAGAGCCGTTACCGATTGCACGTTGACACGGTTCATTTTCAGGCGACAGTTCGGCAGAGTTTAGCTCAGAAAGAGCGAACCTGCCTCGCCTAAAGGAGGCAACTCAGAGGTTCCAGAGGCGCTGCGCGTTGCCGTAAAGCAGCTGCGACCGCTCCGATTGTGCAGTGCCCGACAGCACGGCCTGCGTGGCCGCAACCCAGGTGGAAAGCCCATTCGCCAGCGTGCAGACCGGCCAGTCGCTGCCCCAGATCACACGGTCCCAGCCGAAGCTCGATATGACATGCTCGATATAGGGACGCAGGTTTTCTGCCGTCCAGCTTGCCGGATCGGCGTTGGTCACGATGCCGGAAATCTTGGCTATGACATTCGGCCGGCGAGCGATGTCGGTTATACCGCGGCTCCACGGCTCATATGCGTTCGATTTGATGTCGGGATTGCCGCAATGATCGAGCACGAACTGCACGTCGGGCGCCGCATCGGCAAGGGCGATGACCTTGCTCACCTGATGCGGCAGCGTGCAGAGGTCAAAGGTCAGGCCGCTGCCGGAAAGCCTTCGGATGTTGTCGCGAAAGGCCGCGCCTTCCGAGACATCGTCAGGTACGACGTGCAACACGCGCCGGAAACCCTTAACGAAGGAATCGGCCTTCTGACGCTCCAGATAGGCGGCAAAGCCTTCCTCCTCGGGCCTGCAGGAAACGATCGCGCCGCAAACCAGATCGCCGAGGCGGCTGATATAATCGGTCTCCGCCTGCATGATGATCGGATCGACATCCACCTCCATATGCAGGGCTTTGGTAATGCCACAGCGTTTGGCCTCGACGGCATAGGTCTCGTAGAGAAAATCGCGGTCGAGATCAGGCACATTGGCTAACCAGGGATAGCTGAGCGCCGACCGGTCGATGACGTGCAGATGGGTATCGATGAACACGCTCTTCTCCTCCACAGAGTTGGCTGCAACCTATCTGCGGTGAATGGATTGTTCAAATAGAAATTCCACCTGTCTCAACCCGGCACGGCAATAGTGGCGCCGGCGAGCGCGGAGAGCTCCGCCGCCGTCTTCTGCACCATGCCGATCGCCCGGGTAATATCAGGCGCGGCCGGCGCATTGACGAGTGCGATATAGGGGCAGGTGAGAGCGGCAATGCCGCGCCCGTCCGGCCCCAGGACCGGTGCCGAGAGATTGTAGACGCCGGCCGTCTGGGCACTTGCCATCATCTCATAGCCGCGCTCGCGGATCTGGTTCAGCCTCTCGTAGAAATCCGGGCCAAGATCCACCTCTTCGCGGCTGCGCACATGCTCGGAGATCATCATCTCGCGTTCCTCGTCACTGCGAAAGGCAAGCAGCACATGGCCGGAGCCGGTGTCGAACAGGCTGATATGGGAACCGACGCGGATCGACAGGCCCCAATAGTCTGGCGCCTCCTGCTGCGCGATGACGACGGCTGCCCCTCGGTCGAAGACGGTCAGATGATTGGCCTGTCGGGAGCGCTGGGCGAGATCACGCATCAGCGGCGTCGCATAGGAGGCAAGCCGGCGCACAGGCGCATGCAACTGTGCCAGGCCGAAGAGCTTCAAGGTGAGCGAATAACGGTCACCGTCGAGCCGTGTCACGTAACCGCGCTTCACGAGACGGTCGAGCATGCGGTAGAATTCATTTGGGCTGCGCTCCAGTCGCTTGGCGATTTCCGCCTGCGTCAGCCCGCTGTCTACGCTGGCCAGAAGTTCAAGAATATCGAGACCCTTGTCGAGCGCCGGAGCGCGATAACGATCTGACTCTTCGCTCTCCATTCTTCCCTCCTGTGAATGTCATTCTGCATATACGCAGACAGGCGGACGGAAAAGAAAAACTTGTCGCTTGACCACGCGCTCATCGTCTGTTTGTCTATAAACAGACAAATCAAATGTGAAGACATCGGGCGGGGCCCGTGCCTGACGACCGCAATTCCCGTGCAGCTCGCCAAGGCGAGACAAAATTTCGATACGGGAGAGGGAGGAAGCCATGCAGCCATGGAATCTCGTGGCGCGTCTGGCGGACAGGGCGTCGCCTGGGAGGACGCGCTCGACCGGACAAAGACTTTAACCGAGCGATCCTTTTGAGATAGATTTCCGTACCACCGCCAGCGCGCAAAAATCCCCTGGGAGGCCATGACATGACAAGCAATCTTTCCGCCAAGACCGTTCTCATCACCGCAGCCGGTCAAGGCATCGGCCGCGCCACGGCGCTCGCCTTCGCCGCTGCCGGTGCCAAGGTACACGCCACCGACATTAATGTGGATGCCCTTTCAACCCTGGCTGCGGAAGCCAGGGTTTCCACTCACAAGCTGAACGTACTCGAGGATGCAGCGGTCAAGGCGCTGGTGGCAGAAATCGGCGCCGTGGACGTACTCTTCAACTGCGCCGGCGTCGTCCATAACGGATCGGTGCTGGAGATGTCCGATCCCGATCTGGAATTTGCCTTCGATCTTAACGTCAAGGCGATGATCCGCACCATCCGCGCCGTGCTGCCGGGCATGCTGGAGCGCAAGGACGGCTCGATCATCAACATGTCCTCGGTCGCCTCCAGCATCAAGGGCGTGCCGAACCGCTTTGCCTATGGTGTCACCAAGGCAGCCGTGATCGGCCTTACCAAATCCGTTGCCGCCGATTACGTGACGCAGGGTGTGCGCTGCAACTGCATCTGCCCCGGCACGGTGGAAAGCCCGTCACTGCAGGACCGCATGCGCGCACAGGGCGATTATGACACGGCGCGCGCCGCCTTCATTGCCCGCCAGCCGATGGGCCGCCTGGGCACGCCGGAAGAGATCGCCGACCTCGCGGTCTATCTGGCCGGCGCCACCTATACGTCCGGCCAGGCCTACGCCATCGATGGCGGCTGGACGATCTGAGTTTTCCACGGCCGGCCTCCGAGAAAGCTTACCGGCCCACCCAAACGGGACGAATACCATGACCCGCATCACCGATATCAAAGTATACGACCTCCGCTTTCCGACCTCGCAAAGCCTCGACGGTTCCGATGCGATGAACCCGGATCCGGATTATTCCGCCGCCTATGTGATCCTCGAAACAGACGGAAAAGGCCTCGCCGGTCACGGCCTGACGTTCACCATCGGCCGCGGTAACGACATCTGCTGCGCGGCGATCGAAGCGATGCGCCACCTGGTCGTCGGTACCGAGCTTTCCGAGGTGAAGGCAAATCCCGGCAAATATTGGCGGCACCTGACAAGTGACAGCCAGCTCCGATGGATCGGGCCGGAAAAGGGCGCGATCCATCTTGCGACCGGCGCCATCGTTAATGCGATATGGGATCTGATCGCCAAGGAGGCCGGGAAACCGGTCTGGCTCCTCGTTGCCGAAATGTCGGCCGAGGAGATCGCCGATATCGTCGATTACCGCTACCTCACCGATGTGCTGACGCGTGAGGAGGCAATTGCAATTCTGAAGAACGCCGAGCCCGGCAAAGCCGAGCGCATCGCCACCCTTCAGAAGGAAGGTTACGCCTGCTACACGACCTCGGCAGGCTGGCTTGGCTACGACGATGAAAAGCTGCGCCGCCTCTGCCAGGAGGCGATCGATGCCGGCTTCAACCACATCAAGATGAAGGTCGGGCGTGACCTTGAGGACGATATCCGGCGCTTGAGGATTGCCCGCGAAGTGATCGGACCGGACCGCTATTTGATGATCGACGCCAACCAGGTCTGGGAGGTCGCTCAGGCTATCGACTGGGTCGGAAAGCTCTCCTTCGCAAAACCTTTCTTCATCGAGGAGCCGACGAGCCCCGACGATGTCGCCGGCCACCGCAAGATCCGCCAGGGCATTGCACCGGTAAAGGTCGCGACCGGCGAGATGTGCCAGAACCGTATCATGTTCAAGCAGTTCATCGCCGAGGGCGCGATCGATATCGTGCAGATCGATTCCTGCCGCATGGGCGGGCTGAACGAAGTACTCGCCGTGCTCTTGATCGCTGCCAAATTCGGCCTGCCGGTCTGGCCGCATGCCGGCGGCGTCGGGCTTTGTGAATATGTGCAGCACCTGTCGATGATCGATTATGTGGCGGTGTCGGGCATCAAGGACGGCCGCGTCATCGAATATGTCGATCACCTGCACGAACATTTCCTTCACCCCTGCATCATTAAGGATGCCGCCTATATGCCGCCGACTGCGCCCGGCTTTTCGATCGAGATGAAACCGGCCTCGATTGCCGGCTACACATTCGGAGGCTAGGGGAGGCGGCATCACCTTGTTCCGGCTGTCTGCTGGGGATGGAGAATGCCGGTCATTGCAGAAACATCCCGGATCCTTTATAAGTTTAGACTACGAAGTGGGCTTAATGAGCCTACTTCGCGTGCTTAGGCAAGAGTATTTGGCGCCTACCTAACGCGCTGTTTTTTCTAACATCTTCCATCGAAACGGAATCGAACACGGGGATTGATTCCGCCACACCAGTGTCCGATTTTGGTACGTCCCACCGTCGAAGGCGGCGTCAGACGACATTTCGTTCAAATCCCCGTTCCCGACAGGTGCCCCACGACGATCAGGTCTTGCGGATTCGCAGCACCGGCGCCGTTCGCACTCGTCAAACGCCAGAGTGTCATCAGATCCTTTGCCGGCGAAGTTTAGGAATCGGTAATTGCTGATTCTTCTCAATGGGATGCGCCAGGCGCCGTCTGCGGCATCAAAACATCGCTTTTCCTGTCTGCTTTTCAAAAATGATGTGAAGAGGCCACAGCTTTGCAAAGCTGATCGGAATTCTGTTAACTGACGGAGAAATCAGACGAAATTGTAATCCGTCTGTCGTAAACTCCTGATCTCGGGGCTTCCGCTAAGACCTTGTTCTGATGGAGTACCTTGCCAGAATCGCCGCGATCGGTAATCGTCACGCTTAAAAAGCCGTTTCCGGCGTTTTTCCGTGATGAAAGATTAGAGCGTGAGCAAGCCACAAAGGACTTCTCGGACCCTTCAGCGCAGCGTCGATGAGACGATCGGCGCCCATGCGTCGACGATCAGTTCGCAGTTGCAGGCAATCAGCGAAGCCCTATTCCCACCGACTGCCAGCAAGACGCTGCGCCGCTTCACATCCGGCGAGGCCGCCAAGCTGATCGGTGTCTCCGATTCCACCTTGCGGAAGATGACGCTTGCCGGCGAAGGCCCACAGCCCGATGTCGGCACCAACGGCCGGCGGCTCTATTCCCTACGCCAGCTCAATGAGCTGCGCACCCTGCTTGCCGCTTCGGCCCGAGGGCGCGAGGCGCATGACTTCCTGCCGCATCGCCGAGAGAACGAGCATCTGCAGGTCATCGCCGTCACCAACTTCAAGGGTGGGTCGGGCAAGACCACGACATCGGTGCATCTTGCACAATATCTCGCCCTGCAGGGCTACCGCGTGCTTGCGCTCGATCTTGACCCGCAGGCCAGCATGTCGGCCATGCTCGGCGTCATGCCGGAAACCGACGTCCGTTCCAATGAAACGCTTTACGCGGCTATCCGCTACGACGATGAGCGCCGTCCGCTTTCCAACGTGGTGCGCAAGACCTATTTCGACGGCCTGGATCTCATCCCCGGCAATCTGGAACTCATGGAATTCGAGCATACGACGCCGCGCGCCCTCATGCGCGGTTCCCGGGACGGCGAAGGCGTGTTCTTCATGCGCGTCGCCAAGGCGCTCGATGACGTCGCCGAAAATTATGACGTCGTCGTTCTCGATTGCCCGCCGCAGCTCGGATACCTGACGCTGAGCGGCCTTTGTGCGGCAACCTCGATGATCGTCACCGTCCACCCGCAAATGCTGGACGTGGCCTCCATGAGCCAATTCCTGCTGATGACGCATGATCTTCTTTCCGTCGTGCGCGAAGCGGGCGGCGAGCTCAATTACGATTTCATCCGTTATCTGCTCACCCGTTACGAGCCGCAGGATGCGCCGCAGACAAAGGTGGCGGCACTCCTGCGCAACCTGTTCGACGATCACGTCATGATCAATGCGATGGTGAAATCCGCAGCGGTCTCCGATGCCGGCCTGACCAAGCAGACGCTCTATGAGATCGGCCGCGAAAACCTGACCCGCTCGACCTATGACCGGGCGATGGAAGCGCTCGATGCCGTCAACGGAGAAATCGAGACGCTGATCCGGCAGGCATGGGGGCGCACATGAGGTTGCCCCCAATCAAAACCGACCTATCTCGCTACAGCCGGCCGGCCTTTCTGTTGGGAGCTCCCAACAAAGGCGGCAGTGTGAGCAGCCGGCAAAAATCCGTCCATCTGCAGGCAGCCCATGGGCGTGTTGGGAGCTCCCAACTGCGCTCTTTTCGTTTGCCCGCATCTGACTGGAAAGGATTAAATTGATGAGCAGACGCGATACCGTCAATTCGCTCTTCATGCGCAAGGCCGACATGCCGGTGCCCTCCGCCGGTGTCGAGAAAAACCCTGATCGGGTGCGCACCGGCGCCGTCTCGGCCATGGGGGCATCGCTGCAGGAAATGACTGAAGCTGCGCGTGTAGCCGGCCATCTGCAGGAACAGATTTCGTCCGGTTTCTCGGTTCTCGAAATCGACCCTTCGGATATCTCCTATTCCTCGATCAGCGATCGTATCCCGGTCGAGCGCGACGTCGAATTCGATGCGCTTGTGGCAAGTATTGCCGAGCATGGCCAGAAGGTACCGATCCTGGTGCGTCCCGATCCTGAAAAGGATGGACGTTACCAGATCGCCTATGGCCGGCGGCGACTTCGGGCTGCGGCAAGGCTCGGGTTCAAGGTCAAGGCGATTGTCCAGCGCTTGAACGACAACGAGCTAGTCATCGCCCAGGGCAAGGAAAACCTCGACCGCCAGGATCTCTCCTTCATCGAAAAGGCGCTCTTTGCCCATCGTCTCGAAGAGGCCGGCTACTCGCGTGAGGTCATCATGGCCGCACTTTCGACCGACAAGGCCGATCTCAGCCGTTATATCTCTGTCGCCCGTGGCGTGCCACAGGCCGTGATCATGGCGATCGGTCCGGCGCCGAAAGCGGGACGCGCGCGGTGGCTGGCTCTCGTTGAGGCCGTCGCTTCCGCGCCGAAGAAGGTCGAGGCAATCATTGCGGACGATGCCTTTGCCGATCTCGACAGCGACCAGCGCCTGCAACGCGTCTTGTCGAAGATGGCGGCGCGCGACGCAAAGAAGGTCACTGGCGAGACCTGGAAAACACGGCAGGGCCAGAAGGCGGCTCAGATCGAGCGTGCCGGCAACAAGACGCGCATCACCTTCGATGAGCGCCTGGTGCCCGAATTTGCCGACTATCTTACCACACGGCTCGATGAGCTCTTCGAAGAGTTCGGCGCCGTCAAGTCACAACGATAATTGTTGGCGGATTAAGCCGCTGACGAGGATTTGACTGTTAGGAAAAGGAGCCAATAGGCAAAGAAAAAGGCCCCCGAACAAAACATCCGGAAGCCCTCTTCTCTCGTTTAGCACCCAGAGAATCGCACTTCCCGGAATCACTGTCAAGGTTTTTGAACGTCGTTTTGGCGGGCGCCGATGATTTGCCTTTGTATAAGGTGAACCACGATGAATACGGGATTTGTAACGACGCCTTTCGGGCGGCGGCCGATGTCGCTTGCCTTAATGAAAGGTCAGCTTCAAGCCGAATCGGTCAAGCCGGAGAGGTCGGTCGACAAGTGGAAGGTGTTCCGCGCCGTCTGCGAGGCACGCCCGCTGCTCGGCATTTCCGACCGCACGCTCGCTGTCCTGAACGCCCTACTGTCGTTTTATCCGGAGAGCCATCTTTCCGGTGAGGCGGGCATGGTCGTCTTTCCCTCCAATCGGCAGCTGATGGTTCGGGCGCATGGCATTGCAGTCACCACGCTGCGCCGGCACCTGGCGGCTCTGGTGGAGGCCGGCCTGATTATCCGCAAGGACAGCGCCAACGGCAAACGTTTTGCCCGCCGCAAGAGCTCCGGGGAACTCGAGGAAGCCTACGGCTTCAGTCTGGCGCCGCTCCTTGCGCGCAGCGAAGAGCTTGCTGCCATGGCTCAAAAGATCGAGGCCGATCGGATAGCACTTCGACGTTTGCGTGAGCGCCTGACGATCTGCCGCCGCGATGTCCGCAAGCTGATCGATGCTGCAGTCGCCGAAGGCGTTCCCGGCAATTGGGACGATATCGAGGCTGCTTATGTCCGTCATCTCGCATCTCTGCCGCGCAATCCCGAGGCTTGCGATCTGGACAGCGTACGCCTGAAACTCGAAAGCCTTCGCGCCGACATCGTCAATCTATTGATGAGCTTTGAGAATTTCATAAAAACGAGCGCCAGTGTGGTTCAAAATGAGCCGCACATACAGAATTCAGATACAGATTATCTTGAATTAGAATCTCCTGCGCCAGCGCAAGCCGAAATGCCAACAGCGACGGACGAACCGGAACAGCCCGCAGGGACCCAAAAAATCTTCTCTCTCGCCCTCATCCTTAAGGCCTGCCCGCAGATCAGCGACTATGTTCAGGGCGGGTCGATCCGGGGATGGCGGGATCTCGTGACCGCTGCCGTCACTGTGCGCTCTATGCTCGGGGTCACCCTGGAGACCTACCAGGCGGCCTGTGAAGTCCTTGGCCGGGAAAATGCTGCCGTCGTCATCGCCTGCATGCTGGAGCGGGCAACCCATATCAAATCACCAGGCGGGTATCTGCGTGATCTGACCCGCAAGGGAGCCCGAGGGGAATTTTCACTTGGGCCAATGCTGATGGCGCTGGCGCGGCAGAACAGCCCGGCTTTGCGGAGGGCTGAAGGCGCAGGGCTAAGTCGATAACTGGCTGCCAAGACTTTGAATTGGACGGTGAAAGATGCTGGAAATGGGGCATTGGAAGGTTCTATGACGATGTCACCAGGCAAATCCGGGAAAGGTAATACCCTTCATTGAAGAGCAGGTGTCGGAAATAAAGGCGGGATTAACTTCCATAAAAAGAGGAGACGCAAGTCTCGTCAACGCCTTATGTGGCATTTCGTCCTGATCGCGATTGGAGCGATAAGCGAGAAATTCAGCGCGTAGTGTTCACCCCGACTACTCCAAGCCTGGCGGGAGGAGGGCCTGTTAAAGTCCTAAGGCTCTTGTGAGATTAACGCGAAAGCGGTCACAGCGGCGCTGGTATTTTAGGGGTAGTTTTCGCGCTGTCATGACCGAGCTCGCAGCCTCGACGTAAGCGCGGACGCGATCGCTGAGTTCTTGTAGGTGTGTCGGCGGGCTGGATGCCGGCAGCGAGGCGGCGGGGATGCTATCGGACAGAGTCGTCGCCAGTGAACAGCAGCGCTTCGTCGAAGGGTTTGGCCAGAGCCTAAGGTGCTTCGGATCGCCGCGAAATGGTACGGCAATCCGACGAGCAATGACGTCTTCCCGCCAATATTCGAGGATGCGATCTAGGCATGGAGGACATGCGAATTTGCGGGCGTGGGCGTGTTTCAGGCGAGGGATCCAGAAACG
Source organism: Rhizobium sp. BK650 (assembly GCF_014195325.1). Classification (GTDB taxonomy): domain Bacteria; phylum Pseudomonadota; class Alphaproteobacteria; order Rhizobiales; family Rhizobiaceae; genus Rhizobium. Next base: position 102,690 of record NZ_JACIBK010000013.1, read on the forward strand.
CCGGTTGAAGTACACAGCAAACCAGCGAGAAGACCCCCGCCGAGAAGGAGAACGCGGCGAAACCCGAAGATGGCGAGCCCGAGACGGTGCAAGAGTTGTCGCAGCGCTGAAATTAGTCAATCCTAGCCAGAGTGCATAACGGTCCTCCGCCACATCCGCCATGTCCAATGATCCCGTTATCGAACCGGCCTCCCTGAGTGCGCTGCCCGCCTTCCGTCTACTCGACGTGCGCGATCGCGCGGCCTTCTCTTCTGGTCACGCCACCAATGCCGTACGCGTGCCAATCGAGGTCTGGGAGGCGGCGGCGAGATTCGGAGAGACATCTTTCGAGAACATCGCCTATTGGGAGCGCGCCATCGCCGAGCTCGGCATCGACGGCGATTTGCCGGCGGTCGTCTATGACGACGGGCGGATGACCGAGGCCGCGCGGGTCTGGTTCATCCTTCAGTATTTTGGCGCGAAGGCGGTCATTCTCAACGGCGGATGGCCCGCAATCGAAGGGCGTGACGACTCGCTCGTATCCGCTTGGGCAACCCATGGCTCATCAACATTCCAGGCCAAACCTGGCACGGGCCCTGTCGGGCTGGTTGATCGGCTAACCTTGAAGGCTGAGCTCGACAGCGACGTGCGCATCTTCGATGCGCGCACGACGAGCGAATTGGCAGGCGATGACCTGCGTCCCAACGCGCGCGGGGGCCATTTGCCGGGCGCAAGGCTGCTGCCGCATGCGAACTTGCTGGATGGCCCACGCCTGAAGCCGGCGGCGGAACTGCACGATCTTCTGGCGCAGGCGGGCTTTCAGCCCGGCGACCATATCGTCACCCATTGCGACGGCGGCGGTTGCGCCGCTCTTGCAGCCGCAGCCGCCGCTCGAGCCGACTTTGATGACGTTCGCGCCTACTATCTCAGCTTCGCGGATTGGGCGAAGGACGAGAGTTGCGTCATCGTTGGAAATTGAACGAACGAAAAGCACACGGGAGGAATACGTCATGTCTGCCATCAGGGTACGCTACATCGTGATAGGCCGTCGAAGAGATTCCAATCGTGCCGAGGAACGCGTTTGATGAGGATAAGACGGATGATTTTGGCTCACCGTTCTTCGAGTGACGCCACGTCCTTCAAAGATTACCGCTGGGCAGGCTGAAATAGTTCGACGAGATTGCCGGACGGATCGGTGAGCAGGATCTGCGACCCCCCTGGCCCAGTGACGACATCATTGCGGAATCGCACCCCGCTTTCCCGAAGGCGCGCCACTTCCGCTGCCAGGTCATCGACGATCAAATGAATGCGATTCCAGCCACCGGCTTTTGGCTGTTCGCCATCGGGCATCGGCCGTCCTGCCGAACTCATTGGTCCGCTCAGGAGCAATCGCAACGCGCCGCGTCGGACATCGGCGAAAGCTGGGGCCTGCTTGGAGATGAGTGTGAAACCGAGATGTGTGACATACCATTCCACCGCGGTCTCAACGTTATCGACCATATAACGGACGTTGACTGTTTCGTCGGTCATGTTTGCCTCGCAATTCGTGGAGGAAGCGGAAGCAGAATAGCAAAACGAGTTCATTTGGAAACCGGGCAGCGTCGAACTCTCCGAAATCATCAGTCTTCGAAAGCGATCCTTGTCGTACCGACGATTTGGTGGGCATCTCCGCCGTCTCTTGACACGGATCATGGCGGCGCGAAAGGAGGACGACTAGCGTTTCGGCACAGCGAGATGCGATGTCGAATTCGCCGGCCGCTGATCCAATCATAAATACAGCGTTAGTCTCACGAGCTTGGCGAGTGCCATCACCCCCGTCTTCATGGACGTCGTCTTCAGATCGCATCTTGTTTGACCGCATCAAACGATCCCGACCGAAAGCCGGGCGAAGTCTGTACATAGACTTTGAGCAGCTCTATGTTGGCCGCCGGCGGCGAACATTGGGCAAGCGATACGTTGATGGGCTGGGCGATCGGTGTCGCGTTCGCCTTGTGGATCGCTCACGCATTTGCACGACGCAGGCTGGTGTTCGGCTATGGCCTGGACGGAAAACTTTATCCCCACAAAGCCAAGTTTGGCAGGTAACGATGATCGGCCCGACGATTGAGCATTGGACCTCGCCATACGTGAAACGCGTCGCTTCGAACTTAAGTCTGGCCGGTCTCACCGGATTCGGCCTCAACCGCATGCGACGAAGACGTTCAACAAGGTAAGTTCCTTAAATTGGATTACGCCGCAAACGGTGATCTTAGGATTTCGCGAACTTCGCTGACGGCCGACAGGAGTGTGCGCACCTTGACCCCGCCTTTCGCAGGATAATCCTCAGCACCTGCGCCAAAGACGATCCTGTTTTCTATTCCGAGATCGTCGCAGGCCACAAAGAAGCCGCGCTCAGCTTGCGGAGCGCTGGCGCGCTTGACTTCGATCGCCACCTTTGGCTTGCCAGCCTGTTCAATGACAAGGTCGATCTCGGCGCCATCGGCTGTCCTGTAATAGAAAGGAGCCACGTCGGGACCAGCTGCGACGATAAGCGTCTCTAGTACAAAACCCTCCCAACTTGGTCCGACTACGGGGTGACCTAACAATTGATGAAGTGTACCAATTTCCAGGAGGGCATGAACGAGCCCGCTGTCGCGAACATAGATCTTCGGCGACTTCACAAGACGCTTGCCAAGATTGCCGCTCCATGGCTGGAGACGGCGAACCAGCATGAGATCAACAAGGAGATCGATATACCGGCCAATCATAGGCGCAGATACTCCCAACGCGGTCGATATTAAAGTCATCAAATGCAAAAGCATCGGTCTCAAACACCGTCCGTTCTTATGTGTCGGAAGTCCGCTGAACGGCGGTTCGATTCCGTTCAACTGCCTAGACTTCGAGATTCCACGTTGTGCTCCTATCAAGGCGGCCATTTGAAGATCGGCGTTCCACACCCGCGAGAGCGCCTTATCGCGGCGATGCGCGATGTCGAGAAGGAGCCTAGCCGAGCTGGAGCCCGGAAGAGGATTTGACAAACTTTGCCAAGTTCGGCTATTCTTCTCGTCCTATGGAGACTCGAATGGCCACGATGAACGTATCTCTTCCGGGCCCGATGAAAGATTGGGTCGAGGCGCAAGCAAAGACCGGGCGATATTCCAATGCCAGCGACTACGTGCGCGATCTGATCCGCAGGGACCAAGTTCGCAGTGATAAGATTGCCGCCATGCAACGCTTCGTTGATGACGGTCTTAAAAGTGGTGTTGGTAGCCGGTCGAAGGACGAACTCTTTGCCGCGGCAGTCGCGCGTGGAGAAACGACGCACGGCAGCAGGTGATGCGTTTTAGCGTTTCAGTCGAAGCGGAAGAGGATATCATTGCGATCGCCGAACAAAGTGTGGGCATTTTCGGGACCGCACAGGCTAGGCGGTATCATGACGAATTGTTTGCGGTGCTTGATCTCATTGCAGCTAATCCGCGAACGGCGCGCGAGCGAGAAGAGATTTCGCCGCCAGTTAGAATCCATCCGTTCAAAGCCCATCTCATTGTCTACCGGATCGAGGAGAACGGAGCAATTTTCGTGATCCGGATACGGCATGGACATGAAGACTGGGCGAGCGATCCCGTTTAAGCACTCGCCGAGTGAATGAACAAGCACAGTTGCATGATGGGCGTTAAGGCGGGGAGTGTGACGCGTGTCCACATCATCTGGCATTCCCTAAATCGCTATTATCCCATGCTTTTATTTGCGGGATCTGCTGTTCGATTCCCATATGTGGACGGCCCCCGACTCGCAAGATATTTCGAGATAATTTGATCTGATCGCTTGCGTCGAGGGCGCCGTTGTTCCGCCCGCCGACTTAATCACCGCCGGGCCGCACATCATGCGGTCGCGTTCACGAGATGGTCTGATACCGTCGAAGAGCTCCTTGCTTGATCTTGCGATCTTGAGCGGGGGACGGACCCGCTGCCAGCCATGAGATGAAAATCACGGGGGTGCAGGTTCCAATCCGTCCTAGAGTTTAGATGGGCCGAATGCTGCCGAATCGCCCATTGTGTAACGACAATGACTTTACGAATCTTGTAAAGATATTGTCGTTACGCTATAATGGGTGCAAACAGGAGTTTCGCCATGCCGACCTCACACACGAGCAAAAGCTCGGACGCAAGTGTACCGCTGAATATGCGCATCAAGCCTGCGACACGCAACTTGATCGATCGCGCCGCTGAATTGCTCGGTAAGACGCGGACGGATTTCATGTTGGAGGCTTCCGAGCGCCGAGCCGAGGAGGTGCTTCTCGACCGCACTATCTTCACGGTAAGCGCGGAAATCTATGCTGAATACCTTGCCCGGCTCGACGCACCCGTGCAGCCCAATGAGCGTTTAGCACGCACCATGTCGACCAAAGCGCCGTGGGATGAGGCGTGAGCCTCAGCGCACCGGCACCGCTCGCCGACCATCATGAACTGTCCGAGTTCAATTGCGGCGTCGTTGAACTGGACGACTGGCTGCGACGTCGCGCCCGTTCTAATCAAACAAGCGGCGCATCGCGGACCTTCGTCGTGTGCGAGGAGAGCCGTGTCATCGCCTATTACGCACTCGCTTCCGGCGCCGTCAAACAGCCGGAAGCGCCTGGCCGATTTCGGCGCAATATGCCTGAACCAATTCCGGTCGCGGTGCTTGGTCGCCTCGCCATTGATCAATCCTACCACGGGCGCGGTATCGGCCGGGCATTGGTGCGCGACGCGGGCCTGCGCCTGCTCAATGCCGCTGAAGTACTTGGCATTCGAGGTATGCTTGTTCATGCGATTTCAGAAGACGCACGAGCCTTCTACGAGGCAGTCGGCTTCTTGTCATCTCCTTCCGACCCAATGATGCTGATGGTCGGATTGCAGGACATCAGTAACGCTCTGAACCCTTAGGCGAAACTCATCAAAATTTTGGTTGAATGCCCTCCAACTCGCTTCTAACTCGCTGAGTTTTTAGCAGAGGGGCCGATATCAAGTAGGAATACGCGCCGAACCAGCAGAACGTTTCCGGCAGCATCACTGGGGCTAGGATGCGGACGTGGTCCCGGCCAAGCGGCAGAACGCCTTGTCGAACGATCACAGCCTGTAAGCCGCAGTGCCAGCACTTTTAACGAAACCAGCGTTCAAACGCATATCACGACTGTTTCGGCGGGTGGCCGCCAGCAGGAGTCGCGCCTTAACAAGCAGGGGCGGGACCAAAAAAAGCTGGATTCCCCGTCCTTCTATATGGAACTGGCCGTCATCGCGGCGCTGAGCAACACGAGCTACCAGACAAGTTTGATAAGGAAACCGCTATGATCCAACATTACGGCCGAGTCATCGACCACGTTCATCTGCGCGTCCGCGACCTCTCGGCGAGCAGGACATTCTATCGGGCGATTTGCGACGCGCTCTGTCTGCAGGATGCGTGGCGCGAGGATGACGATCACTTTTCGATTGACGAAATCTACGTCGATGCAGCCAGCGACTACGTGTCGAAGGTGCACCTTGCATTCCAGGCCAGAAGCCATGAAGAAGTCGATGCCTTTCACGCCGCGGCAGTCGCAGCCGGAGGCACATCGAATGGCGGACCGGGTTTCAGGCCGTATCATGATCGGTACTATGCGGCTTTCGTCTTCGATCCTGATGGCAACAACATCGAAGCCGTCTGCGACGGTCCGACAAAGAGGAGCGCGGCCTCGGTGATTTCGCAGCGGATCTGAATCCGGGCATTGCTTAAGCGTCATCGCCGCCAGCAGTGCGATCAACTGTCAAGAAAGATCGCCAGCTCGCGGGCCACAGCGTCGGGATCTTCGCGCTGCGGAAAATGGCCGACGTTCTGAAGCGCAATACGCTCGAACGGCCCTGAGAATTTCTCATGAAGGGCTTCGGAAATCGCCGGAGGATTGACGCCGTCTTCCAGACCCTGGAAGTAAATTGTCGGAAGTGACAGCGATTTCGTCTGCTTGATACGATCTTCAAGCCACATGCTTGACGGATCGGGGTCGGCTTCGCCCCAGCGAACCCGGTAGCTGTGCAGCGTGACCGCCACCCAGTCAGGATTGTCGAACGATTTCGACACGCCATCAAAGGTCGTCTCGTCGAACCAACCGTCCGGGCTCCAGTTCTCCCACTGGATCCTCGCAAAACCATGGGGATCCTTGGCGATCGCTTCAGCACCACGTCCAGTGGCCATGAACCAGTGATACCAGTATCGTTGAGCCTGCCGGAATGTCGGCGTCTTCAACCCTCCCATCCGGGGCAGTGAAGACAGAAGCGCCATTTTCCTCACGCGCTGTGGCCAGCCGATCGCCAGACCCTCGGCGATGTTCGATCCCCAGTCGTGCCCGGCGACTGAAAAAGTATCGATCCCAAGACCATCCATCAGAGCGATCGCGTCCATGGCCAGGATGGCGCCGTTGGCCGTGCGGAGTACCTTGTCGTTAAGAAAGACACTGCTGCCGAAGCCTCGAAGGTAAGGTGCAATCAGCCGAAGATTGCGATCAGCAAGCCGCGACGACACTGCCTCCCATGTGGATGCATCGTCCGGCCAGCCATGCAGGAGCAGAACCGGCCGGCCGCGTTTTGCTCCGGACTCAATGAAATTGATACGCAAAGTGTCGGTATCCACATGTGGCATGGCAGCTTTCCTCGTTGCTCGTCACAACCGAAACATAGGCTTGGTTCCAGTTGATCCAATGCCCTCTGGGACCGAAGAGAGCATGGGCCGCCATGTCGCCGTCGCTTAGGAACAACCTTGGACGCCGTACCTTTAATCAGCGAAAGGTTCAGCAGCGAAAGCGTGGCCTCTCGCCCCCTGATGCCGCAATCGGGCAGCCCCACACTTTTTGTTTCTTGTTTCAATCAGCCGCCACGTAGATTTCAAATGGTCAGAGCTTTACTTTCAATCGGTCATTGCCGTAGTTTCAAAAGGTCACCAAAGGAGTGAGCTGGGCGCTGTAAGAAGGTTCACGACGCGCTTCTCGTTATCGCATCGACCCTTCCCAATTTCGACAGGGCGTTCGGTACGAAGGCAGAGGTCGACCCGATCCGCCATTTGCTGGGCGCTGCCTACGCGTGGGGCGGAAACCCCGATAAAGACGCCAGATATCTCAACATTACTGCAGAAAAGAACGACGGCACGACCATCTACAAAATCAAGGTCAAGGACGTGCCTGTCGACGGATTATGGTCCACCATCGACACGGCGTCGGCCCCTTTTTTGCGGATTGCGGCCAGACCTCGTAGTCAAGGTGTGAGCGTGACCAGCGCTTACGCTGAACAGGCAGGTGCGCAACGATTTCGTGAAAATCCCTCCGAGAGCCGGTAGGATTTCAAATGGTGATCCATACGGCGATGCCCGACTAGCGGACGTGTGATCGCCATTCACCCGATTTCTGGGTCTTCGCCGCCGTTGCGCGAGATCGAGATTTCCGCTCGTCGTCCGGCAGAACCTTGAACCCAGCATCTCTGGCGACGTTCACGAAGGCGACCCTTGCCTTTGAGGCGTCCTGCTCGCCCTGCAACGCCCGAAAGCAGGTTGCGAGTGCGTGCTGCCAGCCAGTGTCGTTTGGCTTCTTCCACCACTCGTTCGCCATCAGGATTCCCATGATGTCTTCTACGGTACTCGCGATCCTGGGGCGATCCGAACCCGGCAGAAAAACGGCGATCTCTCTGATCGGCATCGATGCGATGTCATCCATCACGGTACCTCCCTAGCCAGCCTTAGTCTTCAGATCTGTTTCGATCGATTTCCGCAGGGCATCCATGATGTTGATGACGTTCGAGGCGGGAGCTCCGGCCTCCGTCTTCTTGCCCTTGGCAGTCTTCCTCGATTTGAGGAGCTTCTTCTTCTCTTCAATGAGTTTCAGTAGGCTTTCCTGTATGGGGTCGCTGACCATGTCCGGCGACCAGCGGGCTGACTTTCGTTTGATAAGTTGTTGGATCAGCGGAACGAGATCCGGGTCGGCCTTCTCGTCGATGTCTTCGAAGTAATTTTCTTCAGGACGAACCTCGTCGCCGAACCGCAAGCTCCACAGAACGATGCCTTCATCGCGGGGTTCGAGGATAACGGCGCGTTCCCTTCGACCCATGACGAGTTTCGAGACACCCAGGACCTTTTCGGCCTTCATCGCGTCTCGGATGACCGCGAAGGCTTCATTTCCGACCGGGTCGTCCGGCATCAGATAGTGTGCCTTCTCCAGATAGATCCATTCGATACTGTCCGCGGGAACAAATCTCTCGATGTCGATTGTCTTCACCGTCTCGAGTGCCACCGCGTCGAGATCGTCGTCGGTCAAGATGACATAGTCGTCCTCGCCTCGGGCATACCCCTTTGCTTCGTTGTTCTCCTTCACCGGCTTGCCGGTCACCGAGTCGATGTATTGGGAAACCACCCGGTTTCCAGTGTCTTTGTTCAGGGTGTGGAAACGGACCTTCTCGGATTCCGAGGTCGCCGGGGTCATCGCCACCGGGCACGTGACCAGCGAAAGCTTCAGGTAGCCTTTCCAATAGTATTTCGGAGCCATGACCTATCTCCTCAGCCAGCCTTGCGTTGCGCGACTGATCTCGAAGAAGCCGTCTTCGAAGCCGTCCCACGGGCGGGAGGCTGCCGCCCCTTGCTAGCATTGGCATTGGCGGCTGTGCGTTTCGGTTTTTCCGCCGCAGCTTTCATCATCCCGGCGCTTTGGCGAAGAGCGGCCAACAGGTCGTTAGGCTTGGAGACGTCGACTTTCTTCGGCTTCGGCAGTGGGCGGCCCTCTATCTTTGCCTTCACGAGATCGGCAAGGGCAGCTTCGTAGCGGTCTGCGAATGTGGCGGGATCGAACTCGCCCTTCTTGGTGCTGATGATGTGCTTGGCGAGATCCATCATCTCGCTCTGGATCTTGATCTTCGGCATCCCTTCGAACGCCTTTTTGGAAGACCGAACCTCGTAGTCGTATTGCAGCGTGGTCGCGATCAGGCCTTTCCCATGAGGGTGTATGAGTACGGTGCGCATCCGACGGAAGAGGACTGCGCGCGCGATGGCTGCCACCTTCGACTTCGTCATGCCATCGCGTAGGGCGGCGAAAGCGTCGCCAGTCATTTTGTCAGGTGTGAGATAGTAGGGCTTATCGAAATAAACGTCATCCACATCTGAGATCGGAATGAACGCATGGATGTCGAGCGTCTTGTTGCTGTCGGGGATTGTTGCGGCAACTTCTTCCGGATCAACGATGATGTATTGACCATTGTCGATCTCGAAGCCTTTGGTCTGCTTCTCCTTCGGGACGGGATCCTCAGTCTCGCTGTCGATGAAGACTCGATTGACCCTGTTGCCAGACGCCTTGTTGATCGTGTTGAAGGTTATGCGCTCGCTGGTCGAAGCGGCAGTGTAGAGAGCGACTCCGCAGCTCACCTCGCCGAACTTCAGGAAGCCCTTCCACTGTGCTCGCATACCACTTGCCATGACACTTCCCCCCGAATCACTCAGTCGCGACTCAAAGACGTGCGAAGGCGATTCGTTCCGACTCGAAACGAATCATTTTTCAAGGAGTTATCGAATCTTCTTCAAGCGGCGATTAGTTTCGTCGGTCGGTTGCATTTATGCGGTTCATTAAGGGCGGTGGTAGCAAAAAACAGCGGACCGTTCGCTACGAGAGCCAGCACCTCCGATTTCCGGGGAACCACCGGAATCCCTATGAGTTTCTTCTGCGGTTTACAAACGCAAAGGAGAAACTCAATGGCACAGACATCGCGCGGACGCGCTCAGGATCGTGCGAAGGTCGCAGCAGGACAGGATCATGAGGTAAAGTACGAAGCCAAGAAGGAAAGTGTGTCGAAAGAGACCGTCAAGAAAGCGGTCAAGAGCGCCGGAAACTCGCGGAAGAAAGTTGAAGCGGAGATCGGCCGCCACTAACGAGGCGAGGTAACTGATGTCCAAGCCAGCACAAGATGGCCGCTCAATGATGTCGACCGCGGTGAAGGAATGGTATGTGTATTACAACGTGGGCTGGGACGATCAGGCCTCATCGTTCTTATGCGATGCCGCAATTGAACTTTACAACGAGGGCTGTCGGTCCGCCGAGGATATGGCCGCCATCCTCATCAGAACGTATGTCGGACTTGCGGCGACCCGCGTAAACGCACCGTCCTCGAATTCAGTGCACTGATCAGGGCGGAACTGGGCGAACCCGTTGCATGTTGTCCGACCGCGCATCTCCAGGGCCACGAATTCAAGAACGATCACAACATGGTCCGGAACTTCGACGCCCTCCCGAAGTTCTGTTTGCGGCCACGGAGGACGTCATGGACTACGAAGAAATCAGACGGCGTGCATATGAGAAGTGGGAAGCTGAAGGTCGTCCGGAAGGCGAGCACGATCGCCACTGGACCGAAGCCGAGAAGGAAGTTGCCGGCGGCGAGCTCCCGCAGACGTCGTCGCCCGCTCACCACAGCGGAGTAAACGTCCCGGAAGGCAATGCCCAGACGACGTCTGATGCGGTTCCCTCCGACAGCGGCCGACCGGGAAGCTTCAAGCCCGGCGAACTCGCTTCCGAGAACAAGTAGATACAAGCGGCCTCCTACCTCCTGGACGGATTCGCCGATAGCTATGATCTGCCACGGCTCGTCGTCCCGAGGATCGGCCCAGCGTGTCCGAACATATGCTCTTACAGCATTGCCAACTCACCGCAGAAGCTCGGACTTCGACCCCGATCGGCCCTTGGCACGGTCAAGGAGACGCCTGACCATTACAGTGGAATGCGCGTTTACGGACGATTGACGACACCTCTGCATATACCGCTGCGAACGACATGGCAGCACGGACGCGGCTGTGGGTGGCGGCGCGAGAGGCGGGACCTTTGGCTGACTGGTACCACCTCCCCATTATCGGGCGTTGACGAATGCTCGCCGGGATTTTGCGAAGGTAGTCTGCAGTCTTCAATCCGAGTCAGATCGCAGACGATGGAGCTTTGTTTCCCTGCCGGAGAATGTGGCCACCAACCTTCTTGCCGGATCCTCGCCATCCTCGTCCAACTCACCTCGGGCGTAACGTCAACTTCTTCGTCCGGAGCGATCTTTATCCCTGCGGAGTTTAATAATGTCACGGGCAGGAAGCGCCGTGTTGTGTTGCAAAGACCGCACCGGACGACGAGGAGGTCCCCGACTGCGCTCGCGTCTGTCAAAGACCAACGCGAGAGCTTCTTCGCCTTGTTCATTTCTGCCAGGGTAGCCTCGCCGTTGGTGTTGAGGCGGGGCGAGATGTCAGGCCAGATATCCTCTTTCCCTCACGCGGTCGTACAGGACTTTGAAGGCGAGATCGATGTCTTGCTCGAAGGCAAACCACATTGGCTCCTCCGCGCTTACTTCGCTGACGCTGTAGACTCCGCAGGCTCGATCGCGAGCCTCGCCAGAAGCAACCACCAAGGTTCCCATGGGGGCGCAGGTTTCCATATCGAAGGCATGGGATAGGTGTAATTCGAACTGGCCCATTTCCAAGCCAGTTCCGATGGCCATGGATATTGCGGCGCGAACCGCAGGGGAAAGCTCGTGAATGCTCACCGGGATAGGCGGCGTCCAATAGGTACCAACGGGGTTCCTCTCAAAGTCGTCTTCTTGGCGCAGTTCATCGATCGGCAAATTGATCATAGCCGTCATCCTTTGGTTCTGATGGTGAAGCCTCAGAAGAGGCGCTAAGGGCCGCGCAGCTTGGTGTAAAACAAGGAGGTAGCCGCGCGACCCGTTCTATCCCTTGGGATGTTCTTATTATGTTCTTGATTCCGGCAGAGTCAAGGACAGAGATTCGGAAGTTCTAAAATGCTATCGCTCCGACAGTCGCAACGAGTCTGCATCCTTCTGGATGAATGAAGCAGTTTCGCCTGCGTCATCTGTGATCACCTGCTCGCCCTTCTTATAAGATCGAGCGCGGCAGCGAGATGCCGGGGGTCGTACATACCCTGGTCAAAGGCGGAGCCGATGGCGGGCCAGGACGGAGTAGATGTGACAGCCGTCTTTGTAGGGCTCGCTCTCGTTGATCAATCAGCTGAGCGTAACAAACGTGCGTTCGTTCCGGCTTTAGCTGCCAAATCGGGTCGGTGAGTGGTGAGTACAAGGACCGCGATTGAAAATGATGTGTGCAACGGATCGGGGCAGCGCGCGGATGCCCCGGTTTGCCAAGAAGATTTTGACGATTGTCCGCGAACGAGGATTTCTACCGGTCATGTGTCACGCCTCTTGGTGCGGCCTGGTTAGCCACGGACCGGGATGCAGTTCGAAGAACCGCAACCACATCGGCTCATAGAGCTTTGTCCTCGCGCGCGGGGCTGGCTTACTGTCCACTGCCGCCTGAAACCGGGCAATACCGGTCTGATAAGATGAGCGAGGTCAGGCAAAACGCACCGGCGCAGAAATGACACGCGCTGCCTGACTGCGAACATGACCGATCGCACGCTTGCCGGCGATCGAAAGTGCAGCATTCTGGATATTCTGACCATTGGCAACGCCCCTTACGAAAGAAAGGGCATCGGCTGCATAGGGCGACGGCGGCAAAGCCCTGCCGGCAGCAGCAAAAGCCGCATCCTGCAGCCGCTTGCCCTGAGCAAGCGCCAAGGCTCCGTCGAACGCCGCTTTGGCAGCCGGCCCGCCAGGAAGGCGTTCCCGCGCCGCAGCCAATAATGACTGGGAGACGTTCTTGCCACTGGCAAGGTTAAGCGCGACGTCGAAACCGGCCTGCGCGATCGCTCCCCCAGGAACAGCGCTTCGCGCTGCAGATAACAACGCCTGCGTTATAGGCCTGCCGGCTGCAAGTGCATTGGCGGCACCGAGAGCGGCTGCGACGCCGGTGCCGATACCCGGCACGAAGGGGGCAACCATCTCGGCCAGTCGTAGCTGATCGCGTGCCGCATCAATCTGACCTTTTACCGCGCCCTTCAGGGCACGATCGATGCGCTCCCCCTTCGCCACCCTCAAACCGGCATCAACCGCGATGGCCATTGGTCCGGCTGTGAGCCGGACCGCATTGGCTCCCATGCGAGCGACATCACCGACCACCGGGATACGGCTGACGGTCCTGGCCGCTCCGCCGACGACATTCGATACCTTCTTCACAACTTTGCCGACGCTACGTACGACCCCGCCGAGAAAATACTCCATCTGCGGATCGTAATCGAAGGGGTCGAACGAAATCATATTTTCGTCTGCCCATTCCCCTTCGGATTCCAGGGTTACCGCAAGCGCCGGTGTGTAGAGTTCAGCCGCGGCCGCGAGCGCGCCCAGCGCTTCACGCCGGCCGCCATATCCGCCGAATTCCATCACCGCATGCCGGGCGGCTTCGCCAGCAAGGCGTGCGAAACGCCGGCTCTCGGCCAAGGCGCGGCGACGCCGGTCCGTTTCTCCATACTCCATATCGGTGTCGCTGCCGAGGGCGCCACTGAGCAGTCGGTGGCTGGCAACGTTCTTAAGAAGGCCCCCGAGCGCGGCGCCGAGCTGCGGACTGAGCGTCCCTCCAGATTTCGCCGCAGCGTGAGAAAGTGCGGCTCCGAGCAAATGATCAAAGGACTTTTCCGATCGGCTGCGTGAAAGGCGAATACCGAATTCGTATGCTTCGGCTTCACTCAGTGCTTCGTCGAATACCGGAATGGGAGAATAGCGCACGGCGGGGCTCCCGTAGGACTGCTCAATTGCTGCAATCGTCATCTCCGTTTCTCCGTGGTGATCGGCTGCGCCGCCGCAATCTCCTCCTGCAAGCGCAGTGCCAAGCCGAGATTGTCAGGCAGATCGCTGTAGGTGGGGCAGCTGAAAGCGAGCGCAGGCGCAATCTCTGAGCGTGAATCTTGAGTAAAACCAGGCGCTTGGTCGGGCGCCTTGCCTGAAAGACGTGATGGTTTCGTCAGCGCCCAAGCATTGGCTGGCGTCCAAGTCCAAGGCGAAAACAGTTTCGCCGGATTCCATCGATCCTTGACCGGCGGCGAAACCAGTTTCGCTACCAAAAAGCTTGGCGGCTAATAAAATCAACGGCTTAGATCTGGCACGGAAGTTGCGATGCTCTTTTTGTCACCGCAGGCCTCGCGCCGGCGAAACGAGTTTCAAAACTGGAGAGCATGACGATGAACGGTTTCGAGAAGGAAGCACTCGCAAGAGATGCGTTCGAGTTGAGCCCGCAGAACGAAGCTTTCGAGAGCGAGTTCGAATGGGGCGGCGAGGCTGAGGCCGAATGGGGACATGAGGCCGAAGCGGAATGGGGAGGCGAGGCCGAGGCCGAATGGGAGGCAGAAGGAGAGGGCGAAGCCGAATGGGGCGGTGAATATGAGTGGGAAGCCGAATCCGAGGCGCTCGGCGAAGCCGAGGTCATGGAACTCGCCGGCGAACTCCTCGAAGTCTCAAGCGAAGCCGAACTCGACCTATTCCTCGGCAATCTCATAAAAAGTGCCGCCCATGCCATCGGCCAAGGGGTAAAATCGCCGCTTGGTCACGCGATCGGAGGCTTTCTCAAAAGCGCTGCGAAGAAGGCCGTTCCGCTTGCCGGCGGAGCGCTCGGCGGTCTTGTTGGCGGCCCACTTGGCGCACAGATCGGCAGCGGGCTTGCGTCTGCGGCCGGCAATGCGCTTGGCCTGGAAGCGGAGATGGAAGCCGAGGATCGTGAATTCGAAGGCGCCAAGAATTTCGTGCGTATGGCTGGAGATGCCGTCAACAAGGTTCTGACATCATCCTCAAGTGGCGATCCCGCAGCTGTCGCCCGGGCCGCCGTCATGGAAGCTGCGGCGAAGTTTGCGCCAGGGCTGCTGCAGGGCGCCGGCCGACACGGCCATCATCGTCCCCAAAGCGGCCGTTGGCATCGCCAGGGCCACAACATCGTCATCGTCGGCATCTGAAGCCGGAAAACGTTTCAATAGGAGGCTGCGATGCCCACACCGCTCACGCCCGGCGACAGCCATTTTCGTGCCCGCCGCAGCGCAAGGCTGTCGGCTGGCCGGCCTGCACTTTGCAAGGGATGCGGTGAGCGGCTCGGGCAATGCCGCTGTGATTGCGCTCACTCTGCTCAAGTCGACAAAACATCATGGAGAAGGTCAATGCATGACATAGATCGCGTGCGGCTCGACATGGGCTCCCGGGAACAGGAGTTCGAAGCCGAGCAATTCGAATTCAACGAGATGGAAGCGTGGAGCGGCGAAGCCGAGACTGTCTTCGGCGAGATGGAGAATATGGAACTCGCCAGCGAATTGCTTGAGGTCGGCAGCGAGGCCGAGCTCGAATATTTCCTCGGCGGGCTGATCAAGAAGGCTGGCCGCGCCTTGGGCGGCTTCATCAAGTCAGGCGACGGGCAAGCGCTCGTCGGAATGCTCAAGAATGCTGCCGGCAAGCTTCTGCCGCAGGCCGGCGCGGCGCTTGGCGGGGCGATCGGCGGTTCCGAGGGCGCGCGCCTCGGTGGCCAGGCGGCTTCGCTTGCGGGCCGCGCCTTCGGCCTCGAACTGGAGGGATTGAGCAATGAGGATCGTGAATTCGAGGTGGCGCGACGCTTCGTCGATCTTGCTGGCGAGGCGGTCAAGAACCTCGTGCAGGCATCGCCGGGGCGGGCCGTCGGCGGTGGCGCCGCGGGTGCGCTTGCCGCCGCCATCCAGGCAAAGGCACCAGGCCTCGTTCCATCGACGACCGGTCAGCCCCACCACGGCCGCACAAAAAGCGGCAGCTGGGTTCGGCGCGGCCATACGATTATTCTCATCGGAGCGTGATAGCCATGTCGGCCGCCCCGCTTGCTCATTGGATGCTGGAACAGGAGGCGAGAGCCCTGCTGACGCGGCTCGCCCGGCTGAAGCCATTCGTGCTCAACCAGCCGATGGTCCCGGCGGCAAGCTTCCTGCCCACGGCGCAGCTTGCGATCGAGCGCTTTCTGGCGAAGGGGCGCAGCGAACTGAAGGCCCGCATTCGCCAGTTTATAGTCTGGGTCAACGGCCCCGGGCGACGGGTACCGGCAGCCGAGGCACAGCAGCGGTTCGTCTTTCTCAGGCTGCGTTTCAACGCCGTGCTGTCGCAGCTCGATCTTTTCGACCATGTGCTCGCGCAGCGCGGACAGAACGAGCTTGGTGTCTGGCTTTCGGGCCTCGACGCTGTGTCTTCCGACGCCCTGGCACTGCCCGATTATTACAAGGCGCCGCCGGTGGTCTGCTATCTCGATCGCGGCGTGGGGGCAGCCATCCGGCGCGCCCGCACACGCCTGCCTGGTGGCGGTGAGAATCCGGTCTCGATCATCCGCATTCCGCGCGAACGCATGATCAGCAGCGGCATCTCTTCGTCGCTGATCCATGAAGTCGGGCATCAGGGGGCAGAACTTCTTGGGCTCGTCGCTTCGCTGCGGCCGGCAATATGCCAAAAGGGCGCAAGATCTCGGGATCCTCTGGTCTGGAACCTCTGGGAGCGCTGGGTCTCCGAAGTGATCTCTGATTTCTGGTCGGTCGCCCGCCTCGGTATCGTATCGACCTTGGGCCTGATCGGCGTCGTAGGACTGCCGCGCCCCTTCGTATTCCGGCTCAATGTCGACGATCCGCACCCCATGCCCTGGATCCGGGTCAAGCTCAGCTGCGCGATCGGCGACGCACTCAACCCGCACCCTCAATGGCAGCGTGTCGCTCGGGTGTGGGAAAGCTACTATCCGCTCGACAGGCTTTCAGGCGCTCAGCGCAACTTGATCCTCCGGCTCGAGGAAAGCCTGCCGGCTTTTGCTGAACTGCTTGCTGGTCATCGCCCGCCGTCGCTTAAGGGACGCTCGCTCGCCGAGGCGCTTGAGGCGCACGACCGCCGGCCCGAGCGGCTCGGCTCCCTGTTTCACGCATGGCGGCGCGAGCCCGCGCAAATGTACCGGGCGCCGCCCTCGCTCGTCTTTGCCGCCATCGGCCAGGCGAAGGCCGACGGCTATCTCGGCCCGGAAGACGAAAGTGATCTTCTGGCGCGACTGCTGACCCATTGGGCGATCGGCAGCACCTTGAATGTCGTCCCGGTCTGGACGGCCGTGCCCGGCCGACCACCCGAAACTATCCCCGCAATCTGATCATGGAGTAACGAGCATGACCCTAGCCTCTCCTACGACAAATTACTGGTCCTGCAGGATCATCTATTCACCTGCGAAACTCTATGAAGGCTCGCGGGCGGAAGTTCGCGTCGTGTTAGGACACGACACGGACGGGGACGTGAACCCCGACAAGCATCCGGATTTTTATGGTCTCTTCGATTACAGTTTCACGCTTGACGGAGAGGATCTGGTCAACGCGCAGCAATTGAAGGCTTTCCAGAATCCGGACGTATTCATTGTCAACGTCCCCGAGGGAAGGCATGAGCTCAGGGTGACGGCGAAGCTCATGCGCACGCCGCGGCGCAAGATCAAGAATTTCGATCAGATCCCTTCCACCCTCGATAACGCCGTGACGATCGTGGTCTCCGACAGAGATGATCTTACGACGAAGGTGGCACTGCAGCGCTCAGTATCCTCGCCGACGCCCGACCAGGCTCTCTGGGCAGCGATCCGCAATCGCACCTCGGCGATGAGTTTTCCCCGATATCAGCGCTTCATCGACAACTTGCTCGGCGACAAGCAGGTCTTCGACAAGCTGGTCAAGACGGTGGAGGACAGGGTCACTGGTCTCGGGCGCCAAAGCCCGCCTCTCGGCGTCTTCGGTCCCCACGCCTACGGCATTCTCAAGCTCGCGACACAAGCCTTTGTGACTTTGGAGAGCGGTCTGGCCTTCCGCGACCGGGATGTCTTCGGACGTCGCGACGACATTTTCAGTGCCGAGCACGAAGACATCCGGATGGACCGGGAGGGCGTCACGGCCGACGAACTCGAAATGCATCTTCAGGAATACCTCAGAACGGCAGATGGGCAGCCTGTCGCCCCGCCCTACCTCAAACGCATTGTCCGCGCCTTCATCAGTCTCGACGACAATGATCCGGCCCACCTGGAGGGTTCGCCTTTCAGCGAGGGCATTCTCTGGAGGCGTTTCAGCCATCCAAGCATGATGGAACTGATCTGGTCCTATTGGCTGGAAGAGGGCATGCTGGTGCAGACGATCAACGCGATTGCCCTGCGCTTCCAGAATCGCCGCAGTTCTGCAGACGATCCGCTCGGGGAGCTGGAATTCGATCCGTTGCGCCCGCTCAACAATCTTCTCTGGGGCTATATCCAGGACGAGCACAACCGTCTCACAGTCTCGCGACGCGCCTATGAATACCAGCATCACTATGGCCTGGTGCTTCAAGGCAAGGCGGTTCGGGGCATGGCGCCGGCCGATACCCGCTCTAAGTTCATCGAAGCGTTCCACAATCTGCTCTATCGCACCAGCCAGTTCTACCGGGAAGACCGCGACACGACCGTGATCGCCGATGCCTTCCCACTCTTAAATGCACTGAAGGAAGTCCATCTCATCCTGGCGGAGGGCGCACACAACCAGTTCGGCGACCTGACCTGGACGGCGCGCGGCGAGATGCTGATCAACCAGTGGATGCTGGCACGACCTGAGATGCGCGAATTCCTGCGCGGCCGCTACATGGTGCCCTACCAGGAAGGGTGGATGGGTGCGGTCGACTGCATGAAGAAGCTGCAAGGCTGGTCGGATACGTCGATTACGCATTTCCACGAACTGGCGGTTACCGGCGAGCGTATCCTGCTGTCGATCCGGTACGGAGATTGGGTCGACATCAACAATATCGAGGAGCAGGCCAAAAACTGGGCCCGCAACTGCAAGCCCGAGATTCAGCGCTACCTGCACGGCTATCAGGCCGTCACCGGCGTTGATCTTGCGGCCGAGACGACCGAGGCGCAGGACGGTGCGGGAAGGCTCACCCAACCGTCGAAGCTCCTGCAGCGGCGACTGATGGTTCAGCGTAGCGGCTCTCCCGGACGCCGGCCAGGAGCCATGCGAACGATCGGCTCCTCCACCAGCTCACCCGAGGAGATGCAGCCGGTCCGCTCTGCCCAGAAATATCTCGCCGAGAAATAGGCCAGGGTCATGCCCGACTTTACCTCGGCCCTTTATCTGGGCCTCACCCACGGCCATGGCTCGCTCAAGCCATGGTCGCAACTGACGACCGGGCGCCCGGCAGCGCTCGGATTTTCCCGGGAGGCCGCTGACCTCGAATGCGCGCTCGCCGACTTTCTCGGATGCGGCGCCGTTGCGATCGGGCCTTCCACGTTTCATTTGTTCTGGGACCTGTTCGATATGTTTGCCGACAAAGACATTGCGGTTCACGTGGACAGCGGCGCCTATCCTATCGCGCGCTGGGCAGTCGGCAGTGTCTGCGCACGCGGAGCGCCACAATTAATGTTCCGCTCCCATGATCGAAACGCCCTTCAAGCCTCGCTTGCGCGGCGGCCGGCAGGCAGCAGGCCGCTTGTACTCGTGGATGGGCTGAACCCGCTGACCGGGCAGCCTGCTCCCCTGCCGGACTATCTTGATCTTGTCCGGCGAATGAAAGGATGGCTCGTTCTCGACGACACCCAGGCAATTGGAATTTTTGGCAAAAATCCCTGTTGCGATCGACCGCTCGGTAGCGGCGGGGCGGGCACACCAGCCTGGTTCGGGCTCAGTGACGCGCGCCTCATCCGCGTCGCCTCGCTTGCCAAGGGTTTTGGAGTGCCGCTTGCCCTGATCGGCGGCAGCCGTGCCTTCATCGAACGGTTCAAAGCAATGAGCAAGACGCGCGTGCACTGCAGTCCACCCTCGCAGGCAGACCTTGCGGCGACGCGCCGAGCGTTGATCGTCAACTCGCGGCATGGTGAGACGCTCCGCCGGCGATTGATCCAGGTGATCTCGTTGTTCCGGCAGGGGCTGAGCAGATTGGGCCTTACGGCCGGAGGCGGGTATTTTCCGGTCCAGACCCTGATCCTGCCCGGGTGCATATCCGCCGCTCGCCTGCATACGGCGCTTGAATGCTTGGGCGTTGCAACCGTTCTTCACCGTGCGCGTCGTGGCGGCCAGGCCCTTGTCAGCTTCGTTTTGAACGCCGGGCATCGCTTTGCCGATATCGAAGCGGGGCTTGCGGCCCTCAGCATGCTCATCACTTCCCGCACGCGACAGAAACCAGCCATGCTAATCCAGGAGTAACAGCCATGGACAGATTGTTGCGGTTCAATCCTGAGCCTTTCGGCCCGGAACTGGAACTGGAGAATTTCGAGCATCAGTTCGAAAGCGAAACCGAGATGGAAGAGGAGTTCCGCCCCCGCGGCGGGATGAGAGGTTCGGCGCGGCCAGGGCGATCCCAAACGCGTCCGTCGCCTTATCGCCCGCCGGCGCGCATATCAGGCTCCCCTCATCAGTTTCGGACGGCGCAGGGACGTTTCGCTGGTCAAACGGCTTCGTCTTTGCGCAGCCCGGGAGGTGGTTTGGGGCGATTGCGCAAGGGCGGCGGACAACAAGGCCACCCGTGGACGACGACGAAACCAGGCCAGCGCCATTTCGGCCTTGTCTATCACGGTTGGCGCAATCCCTGGAGGGACGTGATTTTTGCGCCGACGGGCGCCTATGACGGCGGCATGCCATCGGAATTCGTGAGCTGGATCCAGTCCAGCCTCAACGATCGGCTCGGCCTTCGCCTGCCTGTCGATGGCATCATGTCGGCTGCCACGCGCAGTGCCGTGCGCAGTTTCCAGGAGCGGCAGGGACTGCCCGTGACCGGCCTCGTCGGACCCGAGACCGAGGCCGCTCTCAGACAGGGGCCAGCGGGTGGCGGCGCGACGGGGGCGTCTGATCCGGCTGCAGCATCGGCCGCTGAGCCGGCACAGCCGCCGGCAGACGCGACGGCAGCGCCCAGCGATGGCGCGGCTGCAGGCGAACTGGAATTCGATATCGAGGCCTACCACCCGCAGCGTCGCCGCAAGAGGCCAAAGAGCGGCTATTCGAAATCGGCGCCGGCTCCAGGCCCAGCCCCCCTGCCGGCGGTAACGATTGCGGCGAATGCCGCGAGCATCGCCCGCAAGCAATACGCCCTCTGGGACAAGGGCAAACTGTCGGAAACGCAGTCACGCGCACTGCCCATGCTCCAGGACTATTGGAAGACCGGCCTGGGCATCAGCTATTCGTCCGCCCAACTGGCATCACCGGCCTTTCAGAAGGCGCATTACTGGAGCGCTGCCTTCATCAGTTGGGTCATGCGGAAGGCAGGCGCTGGCAGCGCCTTCAAATATGCGGCCTCCCACTCGGTCTATTTTGTCGCAGCGCGCAAGAACCGCGCGGAGAACAATAGCAATCCCTTCAAAGCTTACCGTCCGACCGAGATCGCTCCACGTCCGGGCGACCTGATCTGCAACTGGCGTGACAGGCCGGTCACCTATGACAGCGTAAAGCCGGGCGATCCCGGCCATTGCGATGTGGTCGTGGAGGTCAAATCCGATCACCTGCTGGCGATCGGCGGCAACAAAGGCACGAACGGCACCGTGCTGATGGTCAAAGTGCCGATTGATGCGAATGGCCGCCTCAAGGGTGCGAAGTTCTACGGCATCATCCGCGCCGAAGACACAGGCGGCTCCGTCAGCCCGGCTCCTTCGCCCCGGCCCCAGCCGTCTTGGGATCCCGCCCCTTCGGTCGTTCCCCTTCCCCATGTCGCCGTACCGTCGGTAACGAGGTCCGAACAAGTGCCGCCTGCCACGACGCTCTATGCCAGGATCGACCTCGCCATCACCGACAAATTCGGCATCAAGGCCGAACCGATGACCGGCATATTCGTCCCCAACGGCTTCGTCAGCGGTCGCACGACGGACATCGTGCTCTGGCTGCATGGACATAAGGGCGATGCCAACCGCAGGCTCACCATCGACCAATACTGGAAGGCGAGCCGTGTGCCCTACGGCGCATTCCGCGAGGGCGTCAATGACAGCGATCGCAACCTTGTGCTCGTCGCTCCTACTCTCGGCGCGCGGTCGGAGGCCGGCACTCTGGTGAAGCCTGGCGGCCTGGATCGATACCTTGCTCAGGTGCTTAGCGTTCTCGGTCAGGGCGTTCCATCCGGGCTCGGCAATCTCATTCTGGCCTGTCACAGCGGTGGCGGCTCGCCCATGCGGCGAATTGCAGGCGGCAGCGACAGGGCGTTGGCAAACCTGCGTGAATGCTGGGGGTACGATTGCACCTACAATACCGGCGACGACGGGTTCTGGGCGGACTGGGCCAAAAGGCATCCAGGCGCGCGCTGCTTCATCTACTACATCAAAGGGTCGCCCACCGCCAAGCTCGCCGAATCCCTGCAAAACAAGGGTGTACCGAACGCGATCGTCCTGCCGTCCAGGGACGGTCGTCACAACTACGTCCCCATCACGCATTGGAAGGAGCGCCTTCAGGGAGCGCCCTTCCTGCGCACGCGCAGGTCATCTGGCCCGGGACCATCGCCGCAACCGGTCCCGCAGCCACTTCCTTCGGGAGAACCCAATGACCTGAAATCGCTCAGCCATGCAGAGTTCATAGAATTCGTCGGTACACGCGCGCGCAAAGCGATGTCAGCCACCGGCGTGCCGGCTTCCGTCACGGTTGCGCAGGCCATCGTGGAGACCGGCTGGGGCAAACACACGATCGGCTCGGCCAAGAACCTCTTCGGGATCAAGGGCAAGGGACCGGCGGGCAGCGTGACCGTGCCGACCAAGGAATATGTCAACGGGCAATGGATCACGATTGAGGCTCCCTTCGCCAAGTATAACAGCTTCGAGGAGAGTATTGTCGAACACGCGCGCTTCTTCCTGCGCAACAAGCGATATGCGAAGGCACTCAGCGTGAAAGATGATGCCGAAGCATTCGCACGCGAGATTCACAAGGCCGGATATGCGACGGGTCCGGACTATGCGAGCCAGCTGATCAAGTTGATGCGGCAGAACAATCTGCGTCGCTTCGATAGCTAGGCGCTGAATCGGTGCATTTAAATGCGCAGATGGCGGCTGGTTTGCCGCCATCACGCTCCGCCGAAATCCACGACATCGGCCGATCCGAGATATTGCCTGATCCGGTTCCGTCGCGGCAACAAGGGAGGCGATCAATTGATCGGTCGCACTTCGCCTATGCGACGATCGGGCAGGTCGCGTGTGTTGGCTCGCCGGATCTGCAGGGCCCTGTCCGTCACTCCCAGCCGCTGCGCCGCCTTTTGCAGGCTACCGTTCTCAAGGCGTGTGGCGCAGCGAATGGCGCAGTCTTCAGCCGCCCGCCCGATTTCCTTCAGTCCGACACCGAGCAGGACAGCGCGCTGGACAAGCGTCTCGAAAACGTCGTCGGGCCAATCCTGGAGCCTGGTGAGATCGGTGGGACGCTCGTTGCGAGGAACGTAGCCGATACTGATGATGCCGTCCTCCGCACAGCGATACATGAGGCGAGCGATGACCTGCTGGAGGTCCCTGATATTGCCCGGATAGTTTCGCTCCATAAGATACCGGCAGACCGCATCATCGAGAACTGGCGGACGCTTCGAACCGGACATCCTGCGAATGAAATAATGTGCGAGCGGGATAATGTCTTCGGTCCGCTCGCGCAGCGGCGGCAGGCGTGTGACGAAGCCGGCGATGCGAAAATAGAGATCGGCGCGGAAGGTGCCTTGCTCCACCATCTCGACAAGATCACGGTTGGTCGCGCAGACCAGCCTGAAGCGTGTGCGGTGCCAGGTCGTCCCGCCGACACGTTTATAGGAATGCTCCTGGATGACGCGCAGGAGTTGGGCCTGCAGCGCGAGCGGCAATTCGCCGACCTCGTCAAGGAACAGCGTGCCGCCATCCGCTAAGGCGAAGGCACCCTGGCGATCGCTGAACGCGCCGGTAAAGGCGCCGCGCTCATGGCCGAAAAATTCGCTTCCTGACAGTTCCGGAACGATCGTCGAGCAATCAAGTATCACCATGTCGCGCTTTTGAGGGCGTGGATCGAGCTCGTGAATGAGCCTGGCTGTCACTTCTTTGCCGGTGCCACTTTCGCCCATCAACAGAACCGAGCTGTCGCCGAAATGGGCGGTTTCGACGATATCGCGCAGAAGGCTGCGCCATTGGCGGCTATTGCCCACAACAACATCGCCGAGGACTGATTGTTCAAAGAGCCGGTCGATCGACAGTTTCCGTTGAATGCGCGCCTTGATCTGAGAAGCGACCCTGCCGGGATCGCTCCAGTAGATGACGTCGGCAGCGCCGGCCCGAAGCAAAGACCAGCCTTCGGTTTCAGAAAGACCGCTGGATGCGAGCACGACCGCGATCACGTGGTCCGTGTCGCGGCGAAACCGAAGTCTTCCGTCTTCCAGGGGAGGAGCGACGAAATGGAGCCCGAGGGACCCCGCATCGGCTCCATCCGCTGTCGTCACGATGCCTTCCGCTGCCAAAGCGGCCGTGATCTGTGTCTTCAGATCGTCGGCAATCTCGCCCGAGTATTCTACCCAGCAATTCGCTTTCATGGCTATTGCTCCTGCGCGAACGCAAGGGATGTCGCGACGACCGGGCTTGTGATGAGCGAAAGCGACCGAACTTCGACGAGAAACAACCCTTTCCGGACACGATACAATCCTTCGCGACAACGTCCGTCGATCAATTATGCGATGTCGACTGCCAGGCTTGCTGGCACAGCGATGACGGCCTGTCCTTCAATTGCAAGGCCAAGGGCGCACAAGCCACCCGTGCGCAATCGGCAGATAGGGCCCGCCCCGAAAGGGGCAGGCCGGTTCTTTGAGCAGGCTGATATTCAACAGTGAGGTCACCCGCAGACCTGATCGCAATCATGCTTATCCTCGGGCGCGTGAACCACACGCCCAGCCACGACTGTTTCGGCTCCCTGCCAATTTCAAGGTGACATCATTGCGAGCAATAAAGCGGTAGTACCAAGCGGCTGCTGAACAGCAAACATTTCCCGGCAGATGGTAAACCTAACCCTTAGGAAGTATATAATAGGCTTAAATCTTCGAAGCGTCTACTACTAGTTAGAAATTTTAATGTATCGTCTGTTAGTCCAAAAATGAAACACCTCGAAAGGCAGTTCGTCATAGCATCGATCTGGACCGCATAAACGCCTAATTCTGTACCGGCATATCCCAGGGATTGATCACGGTTTCGTCGGTGTCTTCGAAGTCCTTGATGTTGCGGGTGACGACGATCAGGTCGTGGATGATCGCGGTTTCGGCGAGCAGCCCAGCCCACATGCTTTGAGCCGCCTTTCCGCCTCACTCGTTCTCCAGAAGGAGTCAGCGTCGCGAGCCAGCAAACGCTCACGGCTCGAACCAGTTAAAAATCCCATGGATTAAGGAGATGACCGGAGGTTCAAGACCGGGTTGAACTGGCAAAATACCAAGGCTAGGTTGCCCCTCCACCATGAGCGCAAACACGAGGATGTCATGCCAACTGGCAAGGTAAAGTTTTTCAATCAGGATAAGGGCTTTGGTTTCATCACGCCGGAGACAGGGGGATCCGATGTTTTCGTACACGTCACCGCGCTCCAATATGGCGACGGGTTGAAGGAGGGTCAGAGCGTCTCCTACGATCTGGGCCAGGATCGCAAGACCGGCAAGTCGAAGGCGGAAAATGTCAGACCGCTCTGACGTCGCCTTCCAAAGATGCCAGGCAATTGAAGGGCGGCGATCAAGGCGCCCTTCTGCCTATTAGTTCAATCTGCAAGTGAGCTCTAACAGGTCGGTGACGCCAGCGACGAGCTTACCCCGGAGGTACCATCCGCTCACATCTATTGCGATCCGTCAACGCATGGCACGAAGGCCGGACCGTCCGACTGTCGGCAATATTGCTTATCTATCTTAGGTTGCCATCAGGAAGGTAATCCCGTAAAGATTACAGATGCGCAACGATAGGTGAGCCGCTAGGATGGAGACGAATCCCACCGAAGGCTTTGATGCGGCTTTGACACTCACTGATACGCTCGACCATCTGCCGACCAACAAACGGCGTGAGCTCGCCCAGGTGTTGGAGATCATCTTTTCCGAAGTCGAGCAGTTCCGCGCCACCAAGTTGTCGGCGAGACGTGCCGGCAGCCAGGTTCTCAAGGTCATCCTCTATGGCTCTTATGCCCGCGGCGACTGGGTGGAGGATCGCTCCAGCGGCTATCGTTCCGATTACGATCTGCTGATCGTCGTCAACTCGGATAGTTTTGCCCAGGAGCACGAACTGTGGCTTATGCTCGACGAGCGGCTCTTGCAGGAGCAGATCGCCCACAGGATCGAGACACCGGTCATTCCGATCGTCCACAGTCTGCATGACGTCAACGACCAGCTGTCGCGCGGTCGGCCGTTCTTCGTCGATATCGCAAGAGACGGCAAAGTCCTCTACGAGGAGGAAGGACATCCCCTCGCGCAGCCGAAGGCTCTGAACAAGGAGCAGGCTCGAGCGGAGGCACGCCGGCATTTTGAGCAATGGTTTCCGGATGCAGAATTCTACCTGAAACTTGCCGAGTTCTCGATCGCAGAAGACAAGCCAAAGCACGCCGCGTTCAATCTGCATCAGGCTACCGAGCGGCTCTATCACTGCTTCCTGCTAACTCTGACCCTCTACAGCCCGAAATCACACCGCATCAAGGTGCTGCGTTCCAAAGCGGAGGAGGTCGACAAACGGCTGATCGAGGCATGGCCGCGAGACAACCGTATCGCCCGGCGGCGTTTCGAGCTCCTGTCGCGCGCCTATGTCGAGGCACGGTACTCGCCAAATTACGAGATCAGTTCACAGGATCTCGCGTGGCTGATCGAGCGGGTGAAGATTCTTCAGCAAACGGTCGAGTCGATATGCAGAGAGAAGTTGGAGGATGCCGGTTAGAGGAAGCGGTCGACTTGAGGGCGGAACCGACCGGGACCACAGTGGTCATATCGGCCGGTCACTGACCATATTGCCGTCGAATGGGGCCGTATCGCAGGGATGCGACGCCGAGGCGATATCAATTGGGCTGCCCGGCCACTGCGCCGGGTCGCGTCGTTGTAGTAGCTTGATGCCTGCTGGACCGATCGATGGCGGGATTGCTCCATCGCCTCGGGAAGGGGAATGCCGCGATTGGCGGCTTCGGTGAGATAACCCGATCTTAGCCCGTGTGCCGAAAACTCCCCCGCATCTAACCCAGCCATCGCCGCCCGCTGCTTCAGGATGGCATTGACCGACTGCGGATCCAGCGCCCGCCGCGAGACGGTGCCCCATCGCCCGATCCCCCGGAACACGCTGCCCTTGTCGATCTTGGCGGTCGCCAGCCACGCATTTAACGCCTCGACAGGCAGGCCCGTGAGGTAGACGACATCGTCCTGCTCGCCGGTCGCCGTTTTTGTGCGGCCAAGATGAATGGCCAGAGAGGGGAGGGGAGGGCCACTCGATCGGCGCCTCGACGATCAGCTGCTCGACGCGAAGCGCGGCGATTTCGCTGCGCCGGCGGCCACCGGAGGCAAAGGCGACCATAAGGATCGCCCGGTCACGGAGATCGCGCAGGCTGTCGGTCGCGCACGTCGCCAGCAGCTTGGTCAGCACGTCGCCGGTGACTGCCTTGGCGCTCTTGCGGCGCGGCGTCCGCGGCACGGCGCGCACGGCGAGACGAATGGCGGATTTCAGGGCGGGGGACCGGAAAGCGCCGTCGAGGCCGCGCCATTTGGTCAGCGTCGACCAGTTCGCCAGCCGCCGGCGCACGGTGGCCGGCGCATGCGGGCCGGTGGATTTCAAAAAACTTTGGCGCCGTAGGTTGTCGGCGGCGTCATCAGGCATGCCGTGATCGGGATCGCTGGCACGCTTCTCCGGGTCCCACAGATTATGGGCGACGAATTTCAACAGCAGCGCTTCCGGTGCCGGCCAGGGCAGGGGAGCGCCGGTCGCGGCGAGTGACCAGGCTTCCAGATAGGCAAGGTCGGAGGTCAGCGCCCGCAGCGTGTTCTCTCCCATGCCTTCGCTGACGAGGTGCTTGAGCGTCTCGATGTCCTGATCGGTCAGCAGCTCGGCGAGCTAGTCGCGCCGATCGATCGGCAGCACCGCGGCGATCGTATCCAGCTCTTTCGCGCGGCGATCGACAGCGTTCATTTCGGCAGGCCGCGCTCGTCGTACAGATCGTCGTGTGCGGACGTAATGCCATTCGGTACGCTAGCCCGGTCCTCGGCCGCAAGGAACTCCTCCATCGTCCCTGCTTTTTTGGCGATATAGGTTGCTACCCGCCTCTCATCGCGACTGATAATGATTTCGTCGCCGCGAGCTGCGAACTCGATGAGCTCCTCAAGCCGTTCCGCAGCCTCTGCAATTTCGATGAAAATTTTCACCGCGGGCCCTCACCAAACTCTCTGGTGCAGTACTGCATCGAACACCACATCCGTCGAGACGAAGGTGCAATGCTCGAGCCGCGCCTGGGCCGCCAGAATCCGATCCCAGGGATCCCGATGCTCCCAGTCAAAGGCGGCCGCTAGCTCTGCATGCAGATCGCTAATCGACAGCGTCTGCAGGCCGCTGTCGATGACCGCGGCGCGCAGTTCCTGCGGTTTCAGATCGAGCTTCTTCAGCCGCATTTTGTTGTCAAGCTCATAGAAGGACACGGCACTGACCAGGACGTTGTTTCCCTTGTCCTCAATCAGCGACCGTGCCTTTATGGAAAGGCGGTCGCTGCCGATCGTCCACCAGTAGACTGCGTGGCTGTCGAGCAGAACCTTCATGCCTTGGGTCCGCGGTCGGTCGGTGTGCCCTGGAAGACGCCGACGTCGTCGTTGAAGTCGCCGGCGTCGATCGCCGCTTGTTCGCTATCGATATCGTCGAACAGATCGTCGGGCAGGCCGCGTTGCCGCAACAGGCCAAAAGGGCGCTTCCCGCCGTCGGCCGGCCCGATACGGGCGTAAATCTCGTTGCCGCGCATGATCAAAATTTCCTCACCGTGGTTGGCGCGTTGGAGCACCTCGGCAAAGTTTTTGCGCGCCTCGCTGATCTTGTAGCTGGTCTGCGGCATTCTGCGCTCCGATTTCGGTTTCGATCCGAACGTTAGCAGCGCGAATGGGGGCGTACAAGTCGAATGTACATCGAACCGATCGATCGCACCCCAAGATTTACACGCTTAGGCAGAAAGAATACGACATCTTATGGGAACGCGATTGTCTTCTTCAGTCGGATCTCATTGGGGGCAAAGTAAACGTGGACATCAACATCACACAGGCTCAGCGAACGTTGCAGCCGCCACTCTTTTGGCGGCGTGCAGTCGCCTATGTTATTGACATGACTATTTTTGAAATAGTGCTTGGGGCGATAATGATCATCGTTGCATTTAACTTCGGGATACCTCCCAGAGCACGCAGTGTGAAGAGCTTGTCGCTGTGCTGGCTGAGGTATAGTTCCGGCTCGGCGAGCTTGGCGCGATCAGCATCCGATTCCAGATCGAGATATATCGAGGGCCGATGGTCGGCTATGGAGAGTGCCAATGTCGTCTTTCCGACCTGACGCGGGCCGATGAGCGCGACAGCTGGGCGCGTGGCGAGCAGTTCGCTCAGTTCGGATGATATTCTTCGCTCAGTTCGGATGATATTCGACGATTGATCATCCTTGCATTTATGGAGTGAAACTCCAGAATTGCAAGGAAAACTTGGCGACCTTTCTCACGAAGACCGGACGGGATGCGCCCTTACATAAACAACCGCGCGGCGCGACCGTTCTTCCGTTCGGCATTGTTGTAGTAGCTTGCGGCCTGAGGCACTGATTTATGCAGCGATTGCTGCATGGCCTCCTGCAGCGGCACCCCGCGGTTGGCGGCTTCCGTCAGGTAGCCCGACCGCAGTCCGTGTGCCGAAAACGCGCCGATCTCCAGCCCAGCCTGTTTTACCCGTGCCTTAACAATATCATTGACCGCCTTCGGGTCGAGCGCGCGACGGGAAACATTGCCCCAGCGATCGATCGCCCGAAACACGCTGCCGCTGTCGATCTTCGCGGCAGCCAGCCAGGCATTCAGCGCGTCCACAGGCCGGCCCGTGAGATAGACGACCTCATCCTGGCTGGCGCCGGAGTTCTTGGTGCGGCCGAGATGGATGGACAGAGAGGGGAGGGGGATATCGTCCTCGCCGGTGACCGGCGGCTCGATCGCCAGTTGATCCCTGCGCAGACCAGCCACTTCGCTGCGGCGGCGACCGCCGGAGGCGACGGCGAGCATCAGGATTGCCCGATCGCGGATATCGCGCAAGCTGTCGCCGCCACAGGTCGCCAAGAGTTTGGCAAGGACGTCGCCGGTGACCGCCTTGGCGCTTTTGCGGCGGCGTGGCCGCGGCACGGCGCGAACGGCCAGCCGGATCGCCGATTTGAGGGCAGGGGAGGCGAAGGCGCCGTCGAGGCCGCGCCACTTGGTCAGCGTCGACCAGCTGGCGAGCCGACGGCGCACGGTGTCCGGAGCATGCGGTCCGACAACCCGCAGGAAGCCGCTATCCCGCAGGACCTGGTCAACGTCGGCCGGCATGCCGTGATCGGGATCGCTTTCTCGTTTCGCCGGGTCCCAAAGATGATGGGCAACGAACTTCAGCAGCAGCGCTTCCGGCGCCGGCCAGGGCAGGGGGGATGCGGTCGCGGCCAGCGACCAGGCTTCCAGATAGGCGAGGTCGGAGGTGAGTGCGCGCAACGTGTTGTCGCCCATGCCTTCGTTGACGAGGTGTTTGAGCGTCTCGACGTCCTGGTCGGTCAGGAGCTCGGCGAGCTTGTCGCGGCGGTCGATCGGCAGGATGGCGGCCATGGTGTCGAGCGCTTCGGCGCGGCGTGCGACGTCGCCCGAAAAAAGCGGCGCCGGCGACACGGCCATCAGACGCTCTCCGCCGGCGGTCGCCAGCGCGCGATGATCGCTTCGATCTCGCTGCGATAGTCGTAGGGGTAGACGACATCGTCGGCGCGGGCGAGAAAGGTGAAGATCGTCGCCATGTCATCGCCGATGTGTGGGTCGACATTGGCGAGATCGGTGAGATCAAAGCCGCCGTGGACCTCGGCGTTCCACCAGGCGAGCAGGAAATTGGCCACCCGCCGCCCCTGGCCGCTGTCTTCATGGGCAACGTTCAGCAGTTTTTCGAGGGCAAATCTGACGCGGTCTTCCATGGCGAACCACCTTTATTTCCGGAATCGGGCAATGCGACATCAGGGGCCAAGGGCTGCGACGCCTTCCGTGCGTGCGGCCTCGGCCAGCCGGCGGTCGAGCGTGGCAAGCGGCAGACGCTCGAGCAGGGCGAGGGCGAGATAGGCGGCATCATAGGCGCTGAGACGGTACTTGCGCGACAAACGGACAACCTCGGTATCGTCGCCGGGGCCGACGAGCTTTAAGGGCAGGGCACGAAACCGCGACAGTGCTGAATGGACAAGGTCGTCCGAAATCCGACCACGCCGCTCGGCACTCAAGAGAATGCTACGGATCTCATGGCGCAGCAGATCGGGCGCTACGGCGTCCTCGTCGGCCATGCGCGTCATTGCCTGTTCGGCCAGCGTATTATCCTCGTCCGGCAACAGCCAGGCGCCGGCGATCGAGGCATCGACGACAAAGGCCATCAGCGACGGCCTTCCTGCTTCCAGGCCTGAATCTCTTCGTGTGTGACCGGCTTGGCCTGGGTGCGCAGCGCACGGACTGCCTCGATAGCGGCCAGGCGCTGGCGACGCTCGTCGATGGCGACCAAACGGGCAATGGGATCGTTACCACGGGCAATAATAAAGTCCTCACCGGCTTCGACCCGCGCCAGCAGGTCGGACAGGTGGGTTTTGGCCTCGGCGACCTTGACGGTGACGGTCATGATATTTCCTTCCGCTCGCAATCGTCCCGTAGTGTTTCGTGCGCAGGATAGGGCCAATGTCGATGTTGGTCAATGGGTGGACTATCTCACTTCCGATAAGCATTACTTATCGGAAGTGAGCCATCGCGCACATCACCGTCATGGCCGACGGAAGTTATCAGCTTTGTGACTTCCGTGACAGAAAAGAACAGCATTAATTCATATGGTTAATGGGATGGAAACAGCATGCACTTCCGCCAAATTGGCGGTAACGGAGGCGGCGAATGACGCAGGCAATTGAGGGGAGGCCGAACCTGCCCGCGCCTCGGCGGCAAGCTCGGCCGAACCCCTGAGGCGATAGGCCGTTCCGGCCTACGCCGCTTCCCAGACCTGGTTCAGGATTTTTGCGGCCAGCGCCGCCTTATCCTGCGGCAGGAAACGGCCATAGTGCTGCTGCACCACGTCAGGAGTATCCTGGATTGCATAGCTCGCCTGCTCGTAGGATCCTGTCTGCTTGAGGATATGGGTCGCCAGAATATCCCGGACATTGTGCGGCCCGTGCGGTAGCAGGCCCTTGATGGCGCCGCGCCCGGTATACGGGTTGTAGATGCCATATCGTTGAATGACGGTCCGCCAGGCCTCATAGAAGGTCGTCGAGTCGTATGCTGCGTCGATGCTGGTCGTCTTGACCGTCTTGACGAACAGCGTGCCGGGATCCTTCGCCCCGGCCAGCAACACACCGCGATGCCGGTCGATGTACGCGTCCAGGTATTTGTAAAGGTCGAGCAGGTCGGGCAGGATCAGCCGGAACGGTTTCTGGCCGAAGAAGGACGAGCCGGAATTCTTGAACGCGACGGACGGAATGAGCACTTCCCAGCCACGCTCGCGGTCGCTCCAGCGCAGCTCCCCGCACTTCATGTCTTCCAGCCGGCGCTCCGCAGTCGGAAAATGACCGCGCGGGCAGACGCGAAGCTGGCGGAGGTTCTTCTGCCGCAGTCCCAGATGCAACCCAAGCCGAAGCATCAGGAAGGAGCGGACCGCTTCCGCCGCTGGCCGCGGATAGAGATGCTCGTCCGGCATCCGCTTCAGGATCTCATCGGTGGTTTTGCGATACTCTGCCAAAGGGCTGTCTGCTTCGAGGATCACCATGATCGGCTCGAACGGATCGCGATGCACCCGCATGACCCGCTGAACTTCCTTGGAGCGATTGGCAGCATGCCGATGAAACGCGTCGCAGGCGCCATGCCAGTTACGCGAAGCGAATTCGATCTCCTCTGGGGCGATCAGGCCTTCGATCGGCCTGACATTCTTCAGAAGCTCCGGATGCTGCCGGATCCAGCCAACCTCGGCACGGGTGAGGGCTTGTGCGACCATCAGCATGTCTTCTTCCCATTTGGTGTAGAAGCCGCGCCGCTGCTCGCGCCATTGCAGATACCAGTCCCAGACGCCTGGGAAAATCAGCAGACCGAAGGTCAGCTGGCTGAGCGGAACGCCGCGGCCTTTGACGATGCCGGTGGGCGAGGCGGCCAGCGCCCCGAACATCAGTCCAAGATGCTCGACCTTCTGCGATGCCGTTTCCTCGCCCCACACGCCATTGCGCTGGAAGCCGATCGCTGTCAGCGTCGAGGTTTTGAAGCGGATCAGATCCGCCATCTCCATCGCCAGCCGCGGTGGCGCATCGACCACGCCGGACAGAAGATCCGGATCCTCGAAGGATTCGTCCGCACTGCGACTGGCGCCGCTGGACAGCACGGCAGACCGGGGAGACAGGGATCCTCCGCCATAGGTGATGCCGGGAAACCGGATGGCATAACGTTGCTTGCTGGCCGCCGCCTGGTATCGGCGATAGTCGGTGGAACCGGAGATGATGACGCGTCGCACCCAGTCGATGATCTCCTCGCGCTTGGAGAACGGCAGGCTGCCAAAATCGTCCGGCAGATGCCACGCCAGTCGCCGCCGCTCGGCAGGGCTGATATCGCCAAGATCGTGTCCATTGAGCGAACGCGACTGATGCGGGAGCTTGGCCTTGAAATATCCTGGCGTCAGTTGATAGCGCCGCTCGATGCGGGCGAGGATTTCGAAGCTGGCAATGGACCTCGGCGCGCGTTCACCCTGGATCCATGACAACAGGGTCTTGTGGTCGAAGTTCTCGCCGAGGCGAATGATGGCGCGATAGAGTTGCCAGTAACTGTCGCCGAACCGGCGCATCTGGTAGATGAGCGCGTCCTGAAAGCTCTCGGGATCTTCCGCCGCTTCGAACAGCGGTTCGGGAAATTCCTGGATCGGCTTTGGCTTTGCGCCTCGCGGCGCAGAGGCGGGTTGGGCCGGGGTGTTGTCGCCGCCCAGCCGTTGGGGCTTACGGGTGGAGGATGCCGTTGGCGCTGTAGCACGACGAACGGTTTTGGGCGATCTGGTTTTTGGTTTTGGCCGCCGAATGTCTTCCGCCGCGGGTGGCATGCGGAGCCAGCGGAGGATGGCGTCGAGGCCGGGGCGCAGCTGGTTTTTCAGCTCCACTGTCAGGTCGTCTTCGATCCCGCAGGCATCCGCAATGGCCGCCCAGTTGATGCGGCCAGTCAGCAATGGAGGTGATTTGCGGTAAATGATCAGGCTGACGAGGTAGGGCTTGATATTCTCCAGGGCCCGTTTCGAAGTGACTGGTGCGATGCGCACCTCACAGAAGTCTGAGATTTTTCGTTGAAACTGACGTGATGCAATATCTTGTTTTGGCATGCTAATATTCCTTTCGGCCCCAATGCCGAGGGCGAGCGGAAATAAAAGCTCTCCTTTAACAAAGAATGTAACGTCCAGAACGAACAGGTAGGCAGTTAACGGCTGTCGCAAAGGTCCGGTGAAGCACCCGGACACACAGCCTACTCTTCTGACGGAGCGGTAAGCCGTACTGGAGATATTGTTAGCTTCGTGCTACATAAGGCTAATTTCTGTAGCGTGAAGGTCTCACATGCCTACCCCACATCAACCATCGGCGGCCGTCAGGCGAGCTTTGCGAAAGCTCGGTGCGGATATCCAGGATGCTCGTCGTCGACGTAAGCTGCCGATGGCTGTGGTGGCGGAACGAGCATTTACCTCGCGCTCGACGCTGCAAAAGATCGAGGCGGGCGACACGAATGTCAGCATCGGTATCTACGCGGGCGTCCTCCAGGCATTAGGGCTGCTCGACGAGCTGGCCCAGATTGCAGACATTAGCAACGACAGTGTCGGCCAGGCGCTTGCCAGTGCCGATCTGCCAAAGCGCGTTCGCTTGAAGCCAGCGTCGGGATCGTCTCGCGATGGCTGACTTCGAGGTTCATATCGACCTTGCTGGAGACACCCGCAGAATTGGACTAGCGCGGAGCAATCGCATCCGCGGGTCTGAGACTATACTGTTCGAGTATGACGATGCCTGGCTGAAGGATCCTGATCGCTTCTCGCTGGAGCCCGCGCTCGCATTGACCCGCGGGGCCTTCGCTCCGCCGGCAGGATTGGCAACGTTCGGGTCGATTGGAGACTCTGCTCCTGACACCTGGGGGCGACGGCTCATGCAACGCGCGGAGCGTCGCAGCGCGGAACGCGAGGCGCGAGCTGTTCGCACCCTCGCCGAAAGCGACTACCTACTGGGTGTTGCCGACGAAACCCGTCTAGGCGCGCTTCGATTCCGGCGGATCGGAGAGGAGGTCTTCCAGGCTCCCATCCAGAACGGTGTTCCCGCCGTCATCGAGCTTGGTCGGCTTCTGCAGATCACCGAGCGCATTCTGCGTGACGAGGAGACGGACGAAGACCTCCGGCTCATTTTCGCTCCGGGTTCGTCACTGGGCGGCGCGCGACCGAAAGCCTCAGTTGTCGATCAGCATGGCCATCTTTCCATCGCCAAGTTTCCGAAGGAGACCGACGAATACAGCATGGAGACCTGGGAGGAGATCGCACTTAGGCTCGCCGATCAGGCCGGTATAGTGACCCCAAGGCACGAACTAATCGAAGTGGCCGGAAAAGCCGTCATGTTGTCTCGACGCTTCGACCGCAGTGGCGTCATTCGCATTCCGTTTCTGTCGGCAATGGCGATGATGAGTGCCAGGGACGGCGAGCGCGGCAGTTATCCCGAAATTGTCGATGCGCTCGCGGAGCACGGGGCCCAAGGAAAGACCGACGCCCACGCTCTTTATCGGCGGGTAGTCTTCAACGTGCTGATCTCCAATGTCGACGATCATCTGCGCAATCACGGGTTCCTGTGGCTGGGAAAGGCGGGCTGGTCGTTGTCGCCGGCCTACGATCTCAATCCCGTTCCGACCGATCTTAAGGCACGGGTGCTGACCACCAATATCGATCTCGATGAAGGCACCTGCTCGCTCGATCTCCTAGAGGCTGCATCAGGATATTTTGCGCTCACGCTTGCCCAAGGACGAACCATCATTAAGGAGGTGGCGACCGTTACCTCGACCTGGCGAGATACGGCCAAGGCGGTTGGCGCGCGGAATAGCGAAATCAATCGTATGGCCAGTGCATTCGAGCATGACGACCTGAAGCGAGCGTCTGTACTGTAATGAA
Source organism: Rhizobium sp. BK650 (assembly GCF_014195325.1). Lineage (GTDB taxonomy): Bacteria > Pseudomonadota > Alphaproteobacteria > Rhizobiales > Rhizobiaceae > Rhizobium. The sequence goes on from NZ_JACIBK010000013.1 coordinate 138,827, forward strand.
GGCAGCGGCCTAGATTTAAGCGGGTTATTTTCAAACGAATCCACGCCATTGCTGTCAGCCACCCGCAAGCCGAAAATGCCCTCGCCGGTCCTTATCGCCTTCTTCGACCATCTCGCCCCGGACTAGTCGCCGCAAGACCCTCAGAACATCCCACGGGATCTCGTCGATATCGATGGCGATATCGGAGCCGCTACGATAGGTCGCCTCATCCAGTGCGGCGATGACCTTGGCTTCGAGGCGACCGTCATAGGACGGTTCTTCATTGCCGTATTCGAAGCGCCCGCACCATACGATATGATCACGCCAGACGATAAAATGGCTGCGGCAGCCGTCCTCGCGCCATATCGACGGATAAAGCGTGCAACGCTCGTCCCGAACCATCAGAGACCATGCCTTGCCCGCTCGAGGATCAAGGTTGACGACCAGGGTGTCACCGCACCCGTCTGGGCATTTTATCAACAGCGAACGGGGGCGGGTGCGGATGACGGCGGCGGTATCGCCCGGGTGTTCGAGCAAGGCTTCGGTCTCATCACGATATTCGCCCGTTCCGCGCCAGCGGATTTTGCGCGCAGGCGAAGTCATGGTGTTCCTCCGCAAAGGTCGGCAACAAGATGGGCGGCGATCCGGTAGCCCCTTGCGCGGCGACCGCGGTCGGCATCGGGACCATCCGCCCATTGGCAGCGCCGCAGAAGCTGCACGGCGACGGCGGTCTGATATTCGCCGGGGCAGGTCTGAATGGCGATCCCCATCGTGCGTATTTGGCGAACGACCGCTTCAATCCAGGCAAAGCGCGTTGCCGGTCGAGCAGGCCCCGGGGGATGGCGAAAGGCTGCTGGCGCATAGATCCTTTCGATCACTGTGGCCCAATCCGGATCATCGTAGCGGTGTTGGTCGACGTCGGGCGGGACCTCGAATGCCAGCCAGGCTTCGAGTGCTGCAAGATCTGCGGTCAAGGGGCCAAGCGTCACCGAAGCCAGATCGATCAGGATGGCACTCGATCCGCGCACCCGTACATTATCGCCATGCAGATCGCCATGAATCGGGGCTTGACGATAGGTCTGCTCGAGTGATGCAAGAGCGGTCCACAACATCTCCGGTGTCTCGAAGACCCCGGCCTCGGTGGCGCGCTCAACGTAACAAGGATCAATCCGATCCGGGTTCCATAAGCCGATATTCCTGAGGGCAACCGCTACGGCACCTTTGACCGGATCGCTTGCATAACCTTGGTCGCGCCAGCCGCCCAAGGTTTCGTCCAACAGGGCGGTGATGGCCGGTCCTGCGACATTGCGCCGGGCAAGCGTCCAGAGCGATTCCGAGCGGTCCACGAAACTGCCGACGAGAAGACTGCGCTGGCTGCCGTGGATCAATTCATCGATATTGGGACGCAGCCCGAACGGGATGAAGCGCTCGGCGAAATTCCGATAATTGTCGTGTTCTTGCGCTATCTTATCGCGCCGATCGAGCTTTGCGAATGCTGGTTGCGGCCAGGCACCGATGTTGGAACGGTCGACGATCATATGGACGGCAAAGACCCGCGCCGCCGAGCGCCCGCCACCCAGTTCGACAAGCGTAATCCTGCTGCATTGAGGAAAAGCCCGTTTGAACAGGATCTTGTCGGCTTCGCGCAACGGCTCGCGGTCATCGGCCGTGTTGATGTCCAGGTCTAGGCGCGGTATCTTGCCCGCATCGTAGCGGGCGATCACCTCGGCGATGGCGGGCGCTTGAGGCGCGGTATGCAGGCCGACGGAAGGCAAGCCGGCAAGCGTTCCCAGACGATCCTGGATACGGCCGGTCGCGGCATCGTCGGGGGCAATCACATCGACACGCAGACCGTGATCCACAAGCTGCAGGGCGTCGCGTCCGATCGCCTGGAGGAGCTCATCTTCCTGCCGCCCGTTGACGTTCACGACGACCGCACGTGCGAAGCCAGCATTTGGAAGCAGCGATGTCGGATCACATCGTTCTATGATGCAACGGCGATTGGCAAACTCACGCATCATCAGTGCGCCGGGCGCTTCACCGATCCACAGCACGTTGCGGCGTTCGTCAAACATGGTGTGCTCCTGCGGGGCGGACGGGCAACGGCCAGCTGGGGCCATGGCCGAGCGCGCCGGACGGTGAACAGACGATGCAGCCGCAGCGCTGGGCGGCAGCCGTTGGCCTCACCGTGCCGCGCACGCCGTCATAATATTGGAAGCGGCTTTGCGCGGGCATGGCCGTGACGGCTCCGAGGAACATCGTGATCGCAAGCGAGGCGACCGTCGAATTGATGGAAACGACCGCGGGCTGGGGAACATGTGCGCCGAGCACATAGGGATCGGCTGCGCGTTGTGTCGGGGTGAGCATCTCACGGCGGATCTGTTCGCCGTTCAAGGCACCGGTGCAGGTGAGGCAGGGCAGACCGGGCGCCAGCATTTGTACCCGGCCGGTCATGTGCGAGACCAGACCGTCGGCAACCGTCAGACTGACGCCGAGATCGATGGTCGGCACGAGATACTGGTAGGCGGCCTGACCGACGACGGCGCGGCTGGCATGCGAATCCGTGCACAGGAAGATGAAATCGAAGCCGCCGATCAGACCTGCGACCGGGCCGTCGATGATATCGCCGACAATGCCCTGCACAGCCGCCTTCGGATTGACGGCAAGTATGGCCCGGCGCGCGACATCGACCTTCGGCGTGCCGATATCTGCTGCCGTCGCCCCGATTAGCCGATTGAGGTTGGTCGCCTCGACACTGTCGGGATCGACGATCGTCACGTTTTCGGCTCCGAGATAGGCAAGCTGCTGCACTGTCGCCGATCCCGTGCCGCCGGCGCCGACAACCAGGATTTTCAGCCTTGCGATCATCTGCTGGCCGTCCCGGCCAAAGGCGCGGATCTGCCGATCGTGGCGCAGATCGCCCTCCTGGAAACCTCCCGCCTCGTCGCTCAACAACGTCAGCCCGGTTCCGACCTCCCAGACGTCGACGGGCGTCTGCAGGCCGAGACGGCGGGCGCTCAGCCCTTGCGGTCCGATCACCATTGCCAATGGTCTCGCCTGCGGGGCACGCCGATCGAAAAAGGCCTTCATCTCCTTTTCGCCGGCATCGTCGATCAGCGAAAAGACAGGCCTCCCGGCGGCGTGCGGATGCGTATGGATCATGACGGGGCTGAGGCGCTTGGCGCGCGCTCGATTCGCAATGTCGACCAGGACGGCGGGGTGAAGGCAGACCGACGTCGAGGTCCGGCTCACATAGGCCGACTGGTCGACCGGCGAGGCTTCAGCAAGCACCCAGCTTTCGGTAATCGGGTCGAAATGAGCGTAGCCGATTGCGCACGCCTCGGCGGCGGTTGCCGCCAGCAGATCGTCGGCCAGGCTCCTGCAGGTCCCTTGCAGCGTGCGAAGTCCGCTCATTGAAGCCTCCGTAGCCGATCGTTGATAGTGTTCATCCAGCCCGACAGCGTGTCGCGGTTCGCGTCCCATGGCGTTGTCAGATGCCATGAAAACCACAGCCCGCTTTCGCTGGTTTCCGGGATCGCATTGTCCGAGGCCGCATTCTGCGGCAGGTTGCCGGAGGAAAGCCTGAGGTTATTGTCAGCCCAGAAGCAGTCCAGGGCGGCGTAAGGATAGGCCACCGGAACCAGAAAACGGATCGTGGTCTGCCTTGCCGACCATCCTTCGGGCAGCAGGACGGCCGGTACGCTCACGAGCGTCGTTCCGCTCGGCAAGGGGCGTTTTTCGGCAGCTGAAAAGCGCGCCCGGAGGTCGTCAAATTGACGTTCGAGGATCGTGCTCATTAGCCAAAATTCGCCTTCGGGACAGAGGAGAAGCGGCGTGCAGGCGTCACATCGAGATCAACGATGCCGTCGTCTGCGATGATGCGGTCCGGATCGTCGCCATGGCCTTCCAGCATAAGATCGTGTTCGGGGTTCCAGCCCGAAACGCGTGCCTTGATCTGCAGACCGGTCAGCTGCGGCTGGTCGGTTTCGTATTTCTGGCCGTTGACGAAGAAGTGATAGGTCTTCGGACGCGGCGCGGTGATGAAGCGCTCGACGCCGTCGCGCGTGAGGTCGATGGCTTCGTCTTGCTTGATCAGTCGGTCGGTGCCGCCGCGAACCTCGAGAAAAACCGCCTCATTGTCTGACGCGCCGCTGAACAGCCGCAGCGCCGCCTCGTTGATCGTTTCGAGACCCCATTTGATTTCCCGGTTGTTGGCAAAGAGGCGGAAGATACGGTCACCGGTAAAGGCGATGAAACGTTCCGTGCCCTTGGCGCGCAGATCGAAGGTTTCGTCGAGACGGACATCCTCGAAGTCACCCGTTTGAAGAATGGCAAAGAGGCTATAGACCTCGGGCGGCGCAAGTTTGCCGGCGCCCAGAATCTGGCGGCCCAGTGGCACGGGGTCGGAAAGCGCGATCGGCTTGAAGACGATACCGTCGACGGCGAGTTCGGCGGGATGGCCCTTGTTGCTACTGTTATCTTGCATCGGAATTGATCCTCATGATTGTCACCGCGGTCTGCTGTGACGTGCAATGGATCAATCCCTGCGAGGAACGATAACCGGAAAGGTCAGGCGAAATTTTTTTCGAATGTTCCGCCCGGCACGGTTCCGCACATAAAAAACGCCGGGCATTTCGGACAGCTGCGCGGCGATGCCTTGGTCGGAAATTGGCCGGACAGTATGGCGGCGATATTGGCCTCGAGCTTGCGCCGCCGCGTGTCGAGCGGCCCATCCTTCAGGCTGAGGCGCTCGTGGCCTGCGTCGGAAAGAAACAGGATTTCGGCGCTGCAGCCAGGTGCCTGATCGTTGACGGCGAGGAGCGTTGCCATGACGGCAGCGCCTTCCATCGCCGTCGTGCGCCTGTGGCCTGTCTGGACCTGCCGCAATTCCCTCAGCACGCCGGCGGCATCCGTCTGCGCATAGTCGATCTCGATTTCGATCGTTGCCCCGGCGAGCGTAAAGGACAGGCGGTGCGCCGGGGCGATGGGCCTGCCGTCGTTCATGGCGACGAAATGCCTGACGAGTTCGCCGGCAAGGCGGCGATAGGCCGGCGCGGCCGGCAATGCAGCAAGAGGCGAGGCCGACCAGAGACGTTCGACGATCTCATCCGGCCCGGCCGTGTCCGTCGCGATGGTGCCGGTGGCGATCAGCTCGCGGACCGCCTGCCGGACGATCTCGTGCATGTCCTCATAGGCAGTCGTGGTGCGCCGGCCGCCGAGTTTGAGGATATGGGTATAAAAGAAACGGCGCGCACAGCGCTCGTAGAGGGCAAGCTCGCTCTGCCGGAAGAGGGGCTGTCCGTGATAGATCATCGGGATCGACGGGTTATCGGGCGGCAGATTGAAGCTGGACGGTGTAACGCACAGCCGAGACAGACCGGATCCGAGCCGGGCGACGAAAGGGGAGGGCTGTCGCTCGGACTTTTTCGTGCGACCGGGCGCATAGACGAGGAGCCGATCGCGCGCCCGCGACAGGGCCACATAAAACAGGCACTGCTGCTCCTGCATATGCTCGCGTTCGGCGAAACTTTCGCCGTCAAGGTCCGATCCTTCGATCATGCCGTCCGGCGGCGGACAGGCTGGCGCGGCGGCGTTGCGCGGCAAGGTACCCTTCGCCATGCCGGGGATGTGAACGACGCGAAACTCAAGGCCCTTGCTCGCATGCATGGTCATCAACCGCATCGCGTCGATGCCGCCTGCCGCCTGCGGGATATGTCTCAGGTCCCGGTCGTCGGAGAGCCGCACAAGCCGGCGGATCCTCTCGAGCAGGGCGGGAATGGCCCCGCTGCGGCCTGCGGGCTGGGCCCGCACGAAATTCATCAACTGCCAAAGGGCGATCCCTTTTGCGCGTGCCTGCATGTTGCCAGCGCCGGCAATCTGTGCCGCCACACGGCTGCGGTCGAGCAACAATTGCGCCAGGGTATCCCAGGGCGGAGAATTTCCGTCGAAGCCGGCAAGCAAGGAGGAATAGGCGGCAACGGCCGCCGCGGCCGGCTCGCTGAGGCCGGCAGGCGGGTGCTTTATCCAATCGAGTGGCCTGGCCGTGTCGTTATTGAGTGCTTCATTGAAACGACCAAGATCGCCAAGCGGTATCGTCAGCCCCGGTGTGGCGAACTCGCGCGCAAGCGCCATGGCGCGCCGGTCGATCAACAGCGAAAGCCATGCCAAAAGATCCTTCACCTCCGGCCGCTCAAACAGGCTGCCAAGATAGAGGACGGGAATGCCCCTGGCCTCGAGGCCGGCGCCGATCTTGGCGAGCCGGTCGTTGCCGCTGCACAAGAGCGCTTGGTCGCGGAAGGCATGACCGGCATTGCGCATTTCCAGGATGCCGTCGGCGAGAGCGTCAATTTCCCTTTCGGTGTCGCCGTCGATGGAGCGGAATTCGACCGGATTGCCGCTGGGCCCGCGGTTCGATTTCAACGCCACGGGCGTGGCCCCTTCGATCTGCATGCCTTCTGCGAAGGCCTGGTAGCTGTCGACGATCTCGCCCACCGAGCGATAGTTCACCTCCAGCTGATCGCGGCTGCCGCCCCTGAAGTCCTGCGTCTCGAAACGGGAAAGGTTGAAGGACGATGCGCCCCGAAAGCGATAGATCGACTGACGGACATCGCCGACGCACCAGAGGTTGCGACCGCCTGGGCTCAATTGCTGCAGGAGCCGCACGCTTGCCCGGTTCACATCCTGATATTCGTCGACAAGGATATGGCCGATATCGGCGGCTACGGCGCGCGCGATCTCGGGGCGCGTCTCAAGCAGATGCGTTGGCAAGGCGACGAGATCGCCAAAATCGACGCAGTCGAGCGACCTCTTCAGGTCGCTGTAGCTTTCATAGACGCGCGCGACTTCGCGGGCGCGGTCCGCCCGTCCGCCTGGCGCGCCGTCCGAAGCGGCCAACTTGTCGACGAGAGCGGCATAATCTGGCGCAAGCACGACCTCATCCTGCGCCCGGGAGATCGCAGACAGGAGATCGCGCAGCTTGTCGGTCGGATCGGAGAGATCCCGGTAGTGGGTAAGATCAAGACCGGCGACCCTGTCGAGCATAAGATCGATGGCTTCGGTGTGATCGAGCAGCCGTGGTTCGCGAGCAAACCCGAGCTCCCTATGATAGCTGCGCACCAGGTTGAGGCCATAGGCGTGGAAGGTGCCGATCCACATGGCCGCTGCAGCTTGCGGGGCACGCTTTGCGATACGCTCCGACAATTCGCCGGCCGCTTTGTTGGAATAGGTCAGGACGACCATAGTGCGCGGGTCGACCGCATCCTTGTCGATGAGGTCGCAGATGCGGCTGACGAGGGTCTTCGTCTTGCCCGTACCCGGGCCCGCCTCGAGCAGAAAGGCACCACCGCGGTGGGCTGCGGCACGCGCCTGACGATCGTTCAGCGGCGACGTGTCTCCGGCGTCCTGTCTGAGCTCGACCGACGGCAGGAGCAGCGCATCCAACAATTGCTGGGCAACCGCGCCGTAGGGTGCGCCCAGCTTCGCCGCTATGGCGTTCGCGCTCATGCCCGCCAGGTGTTGCTCACGCAGGAAGGCGCGCGGCATCAGCAGCTCGCGCGAAAAGAGGTCCATCTGCACCTCGCGACGCGACTTGCGACTATAATCGGCGACGCGCTCTTCGCCATCGGGCGCCGCCTCGACCGAACGGGCCGGATCTGGGTCGCGCGCCTGATCGGGCAATCGCGCGTCACCGAGGGTGGCATGGCCGATTTCGTGACCGATCAGGAAGGCGTTCATGAACGCATTGCCGGTGTCTTCGTGCAGAATGCTATGGCTGTGCGGGTCGTAGCTCGCACGTGCTTGGGCCAGAAGCGCGCTGCCCGGTTTCAAACCGGTTATGTCGATGATGCCGCAGCGATCGGCGGCCGCTTCCACCAGCGCCAACGGGTCCCAGGGATCGATGCCTTGTTCAACCAGACGGGCGTGGATCCTTGCGGCCTCCTGACGGCCGAGTTCGACCGTATCCATCCTAGTCCTCGTCGAGAAGAAGTTCTGCAATGCGTTCCGGGGATACATTCGCCTCTTCCAGCACCGCCTTGAAACTTAGCTTGTCGCTTGCCGCCCCAGGCTTGCCGTCCGACTTGTACTGGACCCCGCGCGACAGGGTCGGAGGAGCGGAAAGATGGTCCGCAAGTTCCTGGATGCCGACATTCAGCCCGGCGGCGAACTTCTCTAGGAAGGACAGCGGCACGCTCCCGAGCGTTATCAATCGATCGCGAAAGGCGTTGATGACGGGGCCGGGAACGCCGAGGGTCTCGCGGAGCGCGGCATAGGCTGAACGATCAAGGCCCGCAAAGGGGCTGGTCTGGGACGGGCCGGTAGCGGGGAGGTTGGCAATCCATCGTTCGGTGGCCGCGTCGATGGGAGTGTCCTGTTCAACGCTCTGCAACAAGAGCAGTTCATGGGCGAGCGCGACGAAGTCGTGCGTATTCTGCGGATAGCGCTGACAGTAGAGGCCGAGCGACACAGGATCCTTGCGGAAATCGACAGCGAAGCTTGTCAGCAATGTCTCAGGGGTCGGCTGATTTTTGCTCATTTGTCCTCTCCGAGGCCGAGTGCCTGTCGCAATGCGGCAATAGCCCGCTTGCGGCGATTGTGCACGGTGCGCGGATCGCAGTGCAAGAGGCCGCTGATTGAAGCAATATCAGGATCGCTCGACTGGCTCGGGATATTTGCAAGCGTCATAGTGATGACCTCCTTTTGTTCCTGTGGCAAAGCTTCAATCGCCGCCAACAGCCGAGGCCGGAAAATAGGATCTGAAAGAATTGCATCATCGGCATCATTTGCATGCGCGCCGGTGGTCTGGGCCGACGCGACGAGAACCCCACTGTCGTCATCGACTTCGATCGGGGTCTCGCGTTCGGCGCGAGCGGAGACACGCCTGCGTGCGCTCAGGCGAAGCTTGGCGACCGCCTCGTCGAAATGGACCTCGTAGAAATCGAGACGGTCGCCGCCACTGCGGTCAAGGGTGACGAGCAGGCGAATACGATCGAGTGCCGCATCGTTGATGTCTTTCGTGGCCGCATCGACCAGAACTTTGCCGTCGACCGTGCGTTCGGCGCGCGGCAACGCGCGGGCGATGCGCCGGAGAAAAAGCACAAACAACCGGTTGAACCTTGCGTCATTATTGTCCGACCGCGTCGCCCGCATCCTGTGGACCAGCGATTCCGAGCGTATATAGCCGGGGTTCGAGCGGTCGGAAATTTCGCAACGCGCAATAAGTTCGTCGAACCCAAGCGTTTCAAGACTGGCAATCTCGGCCTCGACCTCGGTCATTCTTGTATATTTGCTGAGCGGCGGGATGGTCCGCGGGTTCATTTTGTCGGCTCTGCGTCAAAATTTGATTCGAATCACATTTCGAAAATCCAACATCTTTAAGTTGATGTCGAGCGGGGCACCGGACTTAAAATGCGACAAGGCCTCTTGAAGGCTAGTCTCGTGGTCGATGAGTCGGACTATGACTCGGCCCAGGCCTTCAAAGAAAACGTCTTAAAAGTTCATCTTGTCTCTAATACTGGTCTTCTTAAAGTTGAAAAACACCGCTAGTCTCGCTCACCAGGGGGAGAGAGCAATGCAGATTTTCGAAAATAATGGTATCGAGGAACAGGAAGCCGACAAATCGGACAATCCTGCCGTTGTTGTCGATGTTGCCGCCAGCTTCACCTACGCATCTTACCAAAATGCCATCCCGGTCATCCGATCAATTCTGATTGAGAATAATACTGCTAGGAACATTGAAAACTGCCGCCTCGATCTGACGTCTTCGCCTTCGTTTCTAAGGCCGAAATCATGGATCATTGATCGTCTGATGCCGAGCGATCGGCTCTCGCTGGTCGATCGAAAGGTCGAATTCGACGCTGGTTATCTCTCGGGCCTAAATGAGGCAGAGCGCGGTGAGATCACGCTACGCCTATCCAGGGGTGGAGAGATTCTGGACGAACGGCGCCTTCCCGTCAGACTGCTTGCGCGGGACGAATGGGGAGGCGTTGCCGATATGGTGCAACTGCTGCCAGCCTTCGTCATGCCGAACGATCCGGGAGTTGCCCAAATCCTCCGGATGGCAGCGGAAAGGCTAGCTGCACACGGTCAGCCAGGAGGATTGGACGGCTATCAGTCGCAGGATCCTAAGCGGGCCTACATGATCACCGCAGCTATCTATTCAGCCGTTGCCGGGATGGGGTTGCACTACGCAGAGCCACCGGCAAGTTTCGAGAGCCGCGGCCAGAAGATTCGGCGTCCCAGCACAATTGCCGAGGAGCGGCTGGCGACCTGCCTTGATACTTCCCTTCTTTTTGCCGCCGGGCTGGAAGCCGCCGGATTACATCCGGTCGTCTTGATGTTCGACGGGCATGCGGCAGTTGGTGTATGGCTGTCCAAGAGAACGTTTGCCCATGCGATCGAGACGGATCATATGGAGGTCCGAAAGGCCCTGGCATCGCGCGAGCTGATAGTGTTTGAAACGACTGGCGTGACGCATCGTCCCGCCATGACCTTGGAAAGTGCACAGCGGGCCCTGGACAGCCGTCTCGGAGAAGGCGAAGCTCACGCATTCGTCGCGGCGATCGATGTCAGGCGATCGAGAAGCGGCGGGGTCATGCCACTCGCCTCACATGAGCCGATCCGGCGCAATGTCCTCGATGATGAAATGTCATCCGTCGCAGATCTGCCACTTCCCTCAGCCCCCAGTTTTGGTGAGTTACCGGCTGATATCATCGAGGTCAAACCGACCACCGCCGCCGGCCGCATCGACCGATGGCAGAAGAAGCTGTTGGATCTCACCCTTCGCAACCGGCTCCTCAACTTTCCAGAATCGAAGAAGACGATTCCATTTCTTTGTACTGACGTTGCCTATCTCGAAGACCGACTCGCGAATGGCGCTGCAGTACGGATCATTTCATTGCCCGAACAGAACCCACTCGGCGAACGGGACGCGGCGCTCTATCGCGACGTGCACGGCCGCGATCTTCAGCGCAATTTTGCTGCCGAAGCTCTACTAAGGGACGAACTGCCGTCACCATTGGACATCCACCAGCTTGAGGCTCGGTTGATCGACCTGTACAGGCAGGTCCGTAATGATTTCGCCGAGGGCGGAGCAAACACACTCTTTCTTGCCGTCGGCTTCCTGCGGTGGAAGAAGAAACCGGAAGATGAGCGCAGCTATCGAGCGCCGCTTTTGTTGGTTCCGGTAAAGCTTGAGCGCCGCAGTGCCAGTTCGCGCTTCACGATCCGCTTTCATGAGGATGAGCCGCGCTTCAATGCGACCCTATTGCAATTCCTGGAACGGGATTTTGACCTGACGCTTCCTCAGTTCGGCGGCGATCTGCCGCTCGATGACAATGGGGTGGATGTCCCACGTCTTCTCGCGATGATGCGGCAGGCGGTCCGTGATGTGCCTGGTATGGAGGTTGTGGACGAGACAGCATTGTCGACCTTCTCCTTCGCGAAATTCCTCATGTGGAAGGATCTCGTCGAACGCACCGAGGCGCTTCGCGAGAACCGCGTGGTCCGCCATCTGATCGATACGCCGGAGGACGCCTTCCAAGAAGGCGGCGGGCAATCGGCGTTCCGCGATGAGCGTGAGCTCGATCTTGCTTACGCGCCAGCGGACATCATTTGCCTTCTTCCGTCAGATTCATCCCAGACAGCGGCAAGCCTGGCGGCCGCTGAGGGCCGAGATTTCGTCATTGTCGGTCCTCCCGGTACTGGCAAGAGCCAGACTATCGCAAACATGATCGCGAACTGCCTTGCGGTGGGAAAAACGGTCCTGTTCGTCGCTGAAAAGACGGCTGCGCTCGACGTTGTTTATCGTCGGTTACGCACGCATGGCCTCGGAGATCACTGTATCGAATTGCACTCGCACAAGGCTGATCGCCGACATTTCCTTGGACAGCTCAAGGCAGCTTGGGAGTATGGCGGCCGGACAGATGCGTCGGAGTGGGTGGCGATCAACGAGCGACTTCGATTGCGCCGCGACGAGCTCAATGCCTACGTCGAGGCTTTGCACAATCGTTACCCAAACGGATGGACGCCTTATCTGGCATTGGGCATCGCTCTCAAGGCTGTCGACGCTCCGGCACCAGCCTTGTCATGGTTGGAACGGGACGCTCATGACGCGCAGACACTATGCGAGCTTGAAGACCTTGCGGGCGAACTCGGCCTGGTCTTCGCATCGGTCGAGCGGCAGCCGGCACTGGACCTTGTGAGGGTTGGCGAATGGACTTCCGCCTGGCAGGATGGGTTGTTAGCGTCCGCACAATCCTTGCAGAATGCGATCGATCTGTTGGCCAGCTCAATCGACGGGTATCTCGCGAGCATGGGCCTGAAGCCGCGGGAACGGTCCTCACAAGCCGAACTCCAAGCACTGGAAGGTCTAGCGCGAGCACTGCAGAAATGCCGAGGTCGCGACATCACGATCGTATTCGATCGGGACTTCGCGCGATGTGCCGAGGCGCTGGAAAGTCTTCGAAATTCTATCGAGGCCTATCGCGAAGCAGAGCGCGGACTCGCAGCATCTTATGGAGCCTCCGCCATTCGAGACCTTGATCCGGACGTGCTAGATCGCCAATGGCGAGAGGCGAACGCTTCGTTTTGGCCAAACGCGATGCTTGCCAAGCGCAAGATTCAAAAGCTGCTGCAAAGCTATGCCGATAAAGGTACTGCGGAACCGGAGCGGGATCTCCCACTATTGCGCCGCATGAAGGATTGCCTGGCGGCGATCGACCAGAACCTGTTGAACGGAAAACCCTTGCCGGTACACGGCCTGGGTACAGATGTCGGAGTGGTTACCCAAACTCTGGAACTGGCGCGAGAGTTTCGTGCCACCATGCCGCTTCCGGGACGTGATCAGGAGGAGATACGGTCGGCGCTCCGCATCATCGCGCCATGTCTCCACGCAGTGGTTGAAAACGATGGCGTCCGGCAAGCGGGAGACAGGCTTCTTGCCGCAGTCGAAGGCTTTAAGGAAGCGCGACAGCGCTTCAGCACGATTGCGGGGTGGGATCGCTCTATTGAGAAAGACGTGGTCGACCCTACGACGCTTAGGGAGAAGCTTGATGCTCTCATCGGTGCACGACATCTGCTTCGCGATTGGTCCGCCTGGTGCCGGATCAGAAGCCGCGCAATGCACGCGAACCTGTCCTCTCTGGTCGAACAGATTGAGAATGGGGTGATCCGGCCCGATGAAGCGCGAGCTGCGTTTCGCCTCGGTTACGCGAGGTGGTGGCTTCCTAAGGTTCTGGACGCAGACCGTGTTCTGCGGAGTTTCCGCCGTTTCCAGCACGAAAACGCAATCCGTGAATTTCGTGAAATCGATGATCTCGTTCGATCACACGCTACTTCACGTGTCGTCAGTGTGATTGCCCACGGATTACCGCCCGTTCAGAGCGTTCCACGGAATTCGGAACTCGGCCTCTTGCGCTACCAGATGGAGTTGCAACGGCCGAGCCAGTCGATACGAGACATGATCGGCAAGATGCCGCAGAACTTTTCAAAGCTTGCGCCCTGCATGCTTATGTCGCCGCTCTCCATTGCTCAGTATCTCCCACCGAACCAAGCGTTGTTTGACGTTGTGATCTTCGATGAGGCGTCGCAGATAACAACCTGGGACGCTGTTGGCGCCATCGCGCGGGCTCGCCAGACTATTATTGTCGGGGATCCGAAGCAGTTGCCGCCGACGAACTTCTTCGGGCGCAACGAGGACGAGGAGGACGTCGCCGACCATGAGAAGGATCTGGAGAGCATTCTTGACGAGGTGAAGGCAGCTGGCATTCCAGTCCGCGATTTGCGATGGCATTATCGCAGCCGAAGCGAGTCTCTGATCGCTTTCTCAAACCATCACTACTACCAGAACCGTCTGGTAACGTTTCCGTCGCCTGCCGTTGAAGACCGCGCCGTACATCTACGCAAGGTACCTAACGGCATTTACGACCGTGGGAAGAGCAGAACCAACCGGATCGAAGCAGAGGCAGTCGCAAAAGAAGCCGTTTCCCGAATGAAGGCGTGGCTGAAATTGCCTGAAAAAGATCGCCCGACGCTTGGGATAATCACCTTCAACGCGCAGCAGCAGTCGCTGATCCTCGATCTCCTCGATTCCGCGCGCCGAGACGATCCGGAGCTCGAGTGGTTCTTTGTCGAGGAACGGGTCGAGCCCACGATCGTCAAGAACCTGGAGAACGTGCAGGGCGACGAGCGAGACGTCATCCTGTTTTCGATCACGTTCTGGAAGGACGCCGCTGGCAAGCTCACGATGGATTTCGGCGCGCTCAACCGGGACGGTGGCGAGCGCCGCCTCAATGTTGCTGTGACACGTGCGCGGCAGGAACTCATCGTCTTCTCCGGCTTCACGGCTGACCAGATCGACCCGACCCGCACAAAGGCACTCGCCGTACAACATCTGAAGACATTCCTCGACTATGCCGACCGTGGCGCGATTGCCCTGCCGGCCCAGGATATCGGTTCTGTCGGCGGTTTCGACTCCCCCTTCGAGGAGGCCGTCGCTGCGCAATTGGAGCGCCACGGCTGGCGGGTCGTGCCGCAGGTTGGGATTTCCGGATTTCGGATCGATTTCGGTATCCGCCATCCCGATTTGGCTGGTAGCTATCTGGCGGGCGTGGAGTGCGATGGCGCCACTTACCACGGATCGGCCACCGCCAGAGACCGCGACAAGGTCCGTGAACAGGTGTTGAGAGGTCTTGGCTGGAACATATTGCGAGTCTGGTCGACCGATTGGTGGTTCGATGCGGCAGGCTGCGCCGAGCGACTCCATGCCAGCCTCGAAGCCCTCCTGGAGGAGAGCAGGGCGCGCCGTGCTACGGAAACGGAGGACACCGCGACCCGTTGGAACATGGGGCACGAGGTGGAGGGGATTGACGAAATTCATGACGACGAAGCTGCCCCTCCTGTCGAGCAGGCTATTTTGCCTCCAGCGATCGTCGAGACCGAACTCGTCTCTGCGGAGACGCCGCCCTCTTCAAGCATGTTTGAATCGGTGGGAACGCAACCACCTGCCGCTTCGGTCGGCGACGAAGCATCGGATGGACAGCGATATCGTGTCACCGATCTGTCCAGCTTCCGAGCCAATCCCGATCAGTTCTTCGAATTCGGCTATAGAGATACCCTGCGAGGTATGATCGAAGCGGTCATCGAAACCGAAAGCCCGGTACGCACAGACATACTAGCCCAGCGCATTTCGCGAGCGCACGGCTGGTTGCGTACCGGTGGACGAATCCGAGAGAGGATCGACCTTCATCTCCGCGGTCTCCACACGACCAGGGAATCGAGCGGCGAGTTCGTCTGGAAGGTGGGAACCGTTTCCGAAATTATTCCATACCGGCAACCAGCCAGCGAGGATGCACGCAGATCGATCGCCGATATCCCGCTTGCGGAACTCGCTTTTGTGGTACTCGACAATCCCGATCTATTGGACCAATTAGATCCCGCGCGAGATCTGGCTCGGCTGCTTGGTGTCGAACGCCTTGCCGCTGTTTCCCGTGCACGGCTTGACGAAGCGATTGCGAGAGCGCGGCAGCATATTTCAACCCCCCATTCATTCGAGTAGCCATGTTCCGATTTATCCATTCAAGCGACCTGCATCTTGGCAAGCGCTTCGGCAATTTCTCGGGCGACTTGCCCAGTCGATTGCGCGAAGCAAGACACGCAGTCATCGCGCGGCTCGCTCAGCACGCCCGCGAACAAGGCGCCACCACTATTCTGCTCGCGGGCGACACATTCGACACCGAAACGCCTGCGTCGGATGTGCGAAGACAGGCTCTCGCCGAGATGCAGAGCCACGCCCCGATCCAATGGATAATTTTGCCCGGCAACCACGATTCGCTGCAGGCAACGCAGCTTTGGACGACGCTAAATGTAGAAGTGCCGGAAAATGTCGTGCTCGCGGTCGAGCCTCGGCCGGTCGAGTTGGCGAGGGACGTTGTTCTATTGCCGGCCCCTTGCACCACACGCCGTCCTGGCCGGGATTTGACTGAATGGATGGATGGCGAAGCAACGCCAGAGGGAGCGCTTCGCATCGGGCTTGCCCATGGCGCAATTCAGAGTTTCTCAGAGGAGGCAACCGCCTCGGATGTTATTGCGGTGGACCGGGCACGGCGAGCCGGCCTTGACTATCTGGCGCTTGGCGATTGGCACGGCGCGGTCGAGGTCGATCAGCGAACCCATTACTGTGGTACGCCGGAACCCGACCGTTTCAAACACCAACGTCCAGGCACCGCGTTGCTTGTCAGCATTGCCGGCCCCTCCGCCCAGCCCGAGGTAACGCCGTTGTCGACGGAAAGCTTTGCCTGGCGCAGGCTGGATCTTCACCTTCTCGAAGGGGACGATCCCGTCTCGGCCTTAGAAACGCTCCTGCCGGATTCCAAGCATCGAAGGATGACACTCGCACGCGTGGTGGCGACGGGCCGCAGTCGTCTGGCGGCGCGGGCGGCGTTGGCGGGTGCGGCCGAGAGACTGTTGCCGGATTTCGCATTCCTCGAGTTGGATGACATGGGTATTGTGACGGAGTGCGAAGTCGAAGACCTTGACCAAATAGATCGCGGAGGCGCGCTTCGCGAGGCAGCGAATGCGTTACGTGCCGAGGCCGACGACGAGAGTCGCGCATCGTCAGAACGTGATATCGCACGGGCGGCGCTGGTACGCCTTTATTCTTATGCCCAGGCGATCACACCATGAAAATTTCGGCACTACGCTTATTCAACGTGAAGCGGTTTGCCAATCGTGGTGTTGCCATTGATGGTATTGGCGATGGCGTTAACGTCCTTTGCGCTGCCAACGAGTTTGGCAAGTCGACGAGCTTTGAAGCGCTGCACGCACTCTTTTTTCAACCACATTCTGGCACTCCCGCCGATGTTCAAAGATTGCGGCCCTACAGCGGTGGAAATCCACTGCTCGAAGCCGATATCTCCACGGCGGAAGGCCGCTTTCGGATTACCAAGCAATACTATGGCGGCCGATCCGCACGCGTTACCGATCTTGGGACCGGTCGGCTATTGGCCCAGGCAGACGAGGCCGAAAACTTTATTGCTAGTCTAATCAGAGGGGGTACCGCCGGGCCAGCCGGTCTCCTTTGGGTGCGCCAGGGAATTACAGGTATCGAAAAGCGAACCCGCTCAGAAGAAGATGGTGAAAAGCAGGTCCGACAGAGCTTGCTCGAATCCGTGCAGGGCGAGGTTGAGGCGGTTACTGGTGGGCGCCGGATGGCTGAGATCATGGCCGCCGCGAGAGATGCACTTTTGGAGATGGTCACCCCCACCGGGAGACCGAAGAATGGTGGACGCTACGCCGCCGCGATCGAAGAGTGCGAAAAACTCGCTGCGGACGAGCAGAGGCTTGCAAACGAAGTCACGATTCTACGAGAGGCGTTGAACAAGCGGGCGAACGCAGCAAAGCGGCTTGCCGAGCTCGACAGTGCCGAAGATAGGGCAGAGCGGCGAAAAGCAATCGAGAAGGCACAGGCTGGTTTTGACGCTGCGAAGGCGCACAGGGAGAAGTTGAAGACGGCTGAAGCGGAACTAAAACTCGTTCGAGAACGACGGAACAATGCCGAGCGGGAGCTTGAGGCGTTGTTAGCAGCCCTTGAAAAGGCAAAGGCACTGCGGGAGAGGCTATTTGCAGCCGAGGGGCGCCGTGCCGATACCGTGAGCAAACGCCGCGAGGCCGCGAAGGCCATCGAAAGGATTCGTGAGGACGTCGAGACTGCTGAGGCGGAGGAGCAGGAGGCACGGGATCGACTTGTTCGGTTGGACGCTGCATTGAGGTCGCGTGAGGCAGCGGAACGCTTAACGCAATTGAAGGAACAACTGGCCAAGTCGGAGGTGGTCCGTCAGGCTCTCGAAGAGGGCGAAGCGCAACTTTCACTTCTGAAGATACCTCCTAATGCCATCGATGAGCTTCACATCCTGGAAGTCGAAATTGCGAAGCTCCGCGCCGTTCATGAGGCCGCTCGTCCTTCACTTGCGATGAACTACAGTAAGGATGCGACAGGCCTTGTGACCATGAACGGTACACCCTTGACCGACGGGGAAGAGCGCACCTACGATGGTCAAGCGCAGCTTGAAGTGCCAGGATTTGGAACGATTACAGTTCGCTCAAACCATCAGGCTGGGAGCGACAAACGCCTGGAGCAGGCCGAAGCGAATCGGCGCACCCTCCTTGCATCAATGGGTGTCGACAGCCTGGCTACGGCACGGGCGCGGCAGGTCAGCGCACAGCAGGTTGACGCCGACCTGCGTGAGCTGCGGGCTCGGCTTTCGCTTCTCGCGCCGGAGGGACTCTCCAAGCTTCGAGAGGATGTTGCCGCGGATGAGTTGATCAGCGCCGAGGCCGTCGAATTGAAAGAGGATCCCACCTTGGTCCGGGCGGCTCTTGTCGAAGCCGAAGAGCGGCGGAAGAAGACGCGACAGGCCCTGCGGGAGGTAGAGCCTCGACAGGCACGAGCCGACGAAGCCTTCGTGGCAGCGGAGACGGCGTTGGCCTCGCTGATCGCCGAACAGGCCCAGGTCGAAGCAATCCTGGGTCCAGAAGAAGCTCGGGTTGGACGCACGCAGGCTTTATCGAATACATTGGCTGACCTCGACGTGGCGCTCTTCACGTCCGAAACGCATTTTGAGAAGCTCGGCTCTGCCGCAGTCGATCTGGACTCGGTCGAGGCCGCATTGAAGCGCGCTTTTTCAGTCGAGCAGGCAACTGATAAGGAGATCAACGCGCTACGCGAGATCATGGCCGGCCTGAACGCCGAGATCCGTGCGCAGTCAGACGAGGCGGTGGAAGAGAAATGGCGTGAGGCCGCCGAGGCTTATTCTGCCGCGAAGGCGCGTGTCGAGGCGTTTGATAAGGAAGTAGCTGTCCTGCAGCGTTTGACCATAGCATTGGAGACTGCCCGGTCTGAAGCCCGCGAACTTTATCTCAAGCCCGTCATGGCAGAGCTGGGGCCACTTCTAAGACTGCTCTTCGACGACGTTTCGATTACCTTCGACGAGAAGACGCTTCTGCCGCAGACGATTCTGCGCAACGGACAGGAGGAGGAGGTCGACCGCCTAAGCGGCGGTATGCGGGAGCAGCTGTCAGTGCTAACACGGCTGGCCTTTGCGAGGCTGCTTGCGCGCGACGGGCGGCCGGCGCCGGTCATCCTGGACGACGCACTCGTCTATTCGGATGACGATCGCATTGAGAAGATGTTTGACGCACTCCATCGACAGTCGAGAGATCAGCAGATCATCGTTTTTTCCTGTCGCCAACGGGCTTTTCAGAAGCTCGGGGGAAACATACTCCACATGTCAGAGTGGCAGCCGAGCCTTTGATCAGCAGCTCTGATTTATGGAATAAAATCAATGCTTCGTTTACGATTCGTTTTGTTACTCGTTTGATGTATTTTGCTTATCCGCACTTTCCGGCCTCGGGCGCTTCTGGTTCGAATCCCATCAAGAGCACCAGGTAGGCCACGGCGTCGCTGATGATCCGCCTCGCCGTGAAGCCGAGAATACCGCTCAAGTAAGCAATATCTTTCGTCGCGCCGCCCGCATCCGTTCGCTCTCAGTCGGGCATCCACTCGAACACGTTCTTCCCGATGTCCTCGTTAGCAAGGGGCCAGGCGGCGAGCACGTCAGCTTTGGTGATCTTCGCCGCCGCTAGCGGGAACGTGCGGTGCAGTCTCGCGAACATCGCATCGACTGTTCCCAATTGATACCAGCTAAGATCCCATCGCCAAACGCCGTGGGGCGTCGAGGTGAACAACTGACTGCCATCGCCGCTGAAGCTTACCGCTTGGACGTGATCGATTGCGGAGTCGTGCCGCATGGGTTCGCCGAGTGGCCGGCCGGTGTAAGCATCCCATATGCGCGCGGTCCCGTCGTCGCCGCCGGTGGCGACGAGGCGCCCGTCCGGACTGAAGCGCGCGCAGTAGACCCCGCGCAAGCCGTGGCTGGGTGTCGCCGCGATTGGCTTGCCTGTCGATGCTCGCCACAGACGGACGGTGCCGTCCTTCGACGAAGTGACGATACGGTCTCCGCCGGGGTCGAAGCAGGCCGATAGGATCGCTTCCAGATGCACCAGTGGCTCGCCGATCCGCTTGCCATTAGCCGTGTCCCACACCTGTGCCACGGACGCACAGGTGGTGACCAAACGCGTCCCATCCGGGCTGAAGGCCACTGACGAGACATTTCCAGCGTGTGCCATAGGAGCGGTCAAAGGCTGTGACGTGGCGACGTCCCATATGCGCGCGGCCCCGGGCGCATGCTCCCATTCGCCGGGAACTTCGACGTCGCAGCGAAAGACGCGGCCCCTCCTGGCGTCCATCGAAGCCGTCGCCAACCGCCCGCCGTCTTCGCTAAAGGCGACGGCGTTGACACCCCATGCGTGCTGCAGCGGCAAGCCGAGCGGCGCGCCGCTTGCGCTATCCCAGATTCGCGCCGTTCCGTCCCACGAAGCCGTCGCGAGATATCGTCCGTCGGGGCTGAACACCACTTGTGCGATGCGCGCTTCATGCACCATGGCCGCGCCTCTGCGTTCACTGCTCTGCAAATCCCAAATCTCGGCGACGCTGTGCGGCAGCAGCGCTATCGCGCCGGACCGCGCGGTTCGGTAACGGTAACGGCCCGATGCCGTCCCCTCGGCGCCGTCCGCGACCGTAACAATGCCTTCGGAGGAGGAGATGAAAACTACCGAGCGAGTACGCCCCTCGGGCTTAAACGGAGGTGCGGACGGTGCGTTAGCTTCTGCATCCCAGAAGCGCACCGTGCCATCGAGATCCACCGCCGCCACGCGGCCCGCCGCGTCGATCGCCGTCAACAGAAATCTGTCTGAAGCCCGCCCACTACGGATCGTCGTGAGCGGTCGTATGGCCTGCCAGACGAGGCTTCTCTTCGCGGAGACCGAAAGGACCCGGCGTCCGTCGGCCGAGAAGACTACCTGATCGACCGTCTCGCCATGCAGCATTGCCGGGCCGAGCTTCTCCCCCGTCGCCGCCGACCAGATCCGCGCCATGCCATCTTGCGATGCTGTTACGACGCGCTTGCCGTCTGGACTGAAGTGGGGGGACTTTACAGGGCCGAAGTGATCGAGCCTGAGCTCCCTTTTCTCCATTGGCTTCGACTCAAGGTTCATCGCCAGGATGATAGCCGCGGTCCGTTCCTCAGCCGCATCGATCTCCCAGATACGCGCCGTGCCATCATCGCAGGCGGTGACCACCTTTCTGCCACTAGGGGAGAACGCGGCCGACCAGATCGCCTTGCCATGCCGCAAAGCGTCGCCGATCTGCTGCCCGCTTTGTGCGTCCCAGATCTTCGCTTCGCCGTCCCAAGCGGTGGTTACGACGCATCGTCCGTCCGGACTGAACGCAGCGGAGGTGATGCTCTCCGAATGCGCGAAGGGCGCGCCCAATGCTATCGTCCGCCCGGTTGCGAGATCGCTGACATGGGCCATGCCCATAACCCATCCTGTGCAGGTCAGGATGACACGTTCGGGCCGCTCGTCGAAGCTTGCCGCGATCTGCCACTCCAGTCTTTCCTTGCCGGTATCCTGCGGTGGTTCGAATGTCAGCGGTCCCAGAACGCTTTCGTGCGTCTCAAGGCTCCAGACGCAGAGCGTCAGCTTTCCCGAAACCGCGACAATACTCTGGCCGTCCGCGGATATCTTTGCCCAGGTTATGTCCTGGTGGACGAGGGCTTCACCGATCGGTTCGCCAGTAATTGCGTCAGCGATCATGACCTCGCGGTTATTCCAAGTGAGGATGAGCCGTCCGTCCGGAGAGAATCCGCCTCCACCCGACCCCTCCGACCAGGCATTCTGCGCGACGAGTGGGTTCCCGTCGACCGCCCGAAGCAGTGCGGCTTGCGCTTGAGCCGGCGCATAGTCGCGCCCCGCGGCCAGGCACGCCATCACGCCGCGGCGGACGGCGGCGACGAAATTCGCGGGCGTGGGACCGTCCGCCTCGCAGGCCCGCTCCGCCGCGGCGGCGAGGGCAAGCGCACGGTCGATCCCGACGCGGCCATAGTTCCGGCAGAGCCACAATCGGTCGTGAAGCTTTGCGCCGCTGAAATAGATATGCTGCGGCCGATCCCCATCATAAGACTGTTCGACGACAGGCTTAAGGTCGTGAATATAAAGATGATCCGATCCGTTGGCCGGCAGGCCGGAGCGCATGGCGTTCACGAGTGCCTTCGTGAAAAGGCAATCATAGGTCACGCGTTCCTTATCGGTAGACGTGAAGACCTCGAAGGCGAGCTTGCCTTTCAATTGGTTGATCCACCTATCGGCGGCCCTCGGCGCACTTCCGCCCGAATAACAGGAGTCGAGAAGCAGGATCAGGCTCGCCAAAGGCCGTTGTTTTTGGCCCAACAGGACGTCCTTGATGCGGCCCACGAGATCGAAGTAGTCCTCGGTGGGGGAAGCAAAACTGGCATCGCGCGGCTGAAGGTAGAAATCATCCTCCACGGCATGACCGTGGCCGAGCCAAGCCAGGATCAGCGTCTCGCCGTTCCTGGCACAGATATCTAGCGCCGCCTTGATCGTTTTACGGGCCATCTTGATAGTCGGATCGTCGAGGTAGCCGGCCCTTGCAAGTCCATCCAGGTGCAGAGGAGTGCAGCCGCCGCGCTCGGCATCGGTCAGCACGTCAAACAGCGCCGCCGCCGCATCAGGCACCTTCGTGAGCTGTTGGTCGGTGCCCGCGCAGTGCGCCGCCACAACGAGCAGGCGGCGTGCGGCCGGCGCGGTCATGCGAGCACCGCGCCCATCGCCTCTCCGACCTCTTGCTTGACAAGGTAGTGCTCAGCGCTGTGCGGATCATCCTCGTTGTCGACGGCCCAATTGTCGAAACGGGCCTCGCCGGGCATCGCCCCGCAAAACAGCGGCGCAAGGTTCGGCACTGCGGCGACAAGGTCGTTCCTGTCGGCAACGTTCACCCACTGGAGGACCTGTCTTGGGAAGCTTGGGGGCGGCCGCAGCCTGTCGAACACGATCGAAGGCAGGCCCAGCGGCGAGCCGAGCGTCAGCAGCAAGAGAAGCGGGCGGTCGAGGCGGTGGGCCGCTTCATAGGCCGCGACCGAGCCGAGCGAGTGCCCGATGATGACGCGCGTATCGGCGGTGACCAACTTTGCGACGCGTTGCTGCACAGTCTCGCGAATCAGATCGTCGGTGAGATACTTGGTCACCTGCCGGAGAGTCTGGTTCACGAACAGGCTCACGAAGGCAAACCCCACGTGGGCAACGCCGGGCACCCGGCAGAGCGCCGTCAC
This sequence comes from Rhizobium sp. BK650, assembly GCF_014195325.1. GTDB lineage: Bacteria > Pseudomonadota > Alphaproteobacteria > Rhizobiales > Rhizobiaceae > Rhizobium. The sequence goes on from NZ_JACIBK010000013.1 coordinate 162,046, forward strand.
CGCGCTGCGGCCCAACGCGCGGGCTCCCATCTGCTCCTGTCCAGGGGCAGGGCCGGCAAGATCGATCAACTCGTCGCGGGCGTCGCTCCTGGTATTGAAGTCCTTTGCCTGCTCCGCTGCATTTTGCAGCCAGTTCAGTGCGATCGCCTCGCTAAGGGCTTCCTGCTCGGCGCTAAGGGGCTCGTCATCGCCTTCGCCCATTTTCTCTCCCGGCCTGCCGAACAGATCGCCATAATAGGCCATTCGCGCGTCGATGCGCCCAGCCACGCCGATTGGCTTGCGCAGCCGATCAGCGATCGCCTGGAAGCCAGCGATCTCCAGCCCACCGGCCAAGGCCAGGACCCAGTCGTTTTCCGCTTTCGGTCCTGCCGTCTGCTGATTTGCGATGCCGTGAATGAAGACTACCTCGGACATCTTCCCCTCGCTGTCGTGCCGCCGGTATCTATCGCCTAAGATAATAGCGTCGCGCGTAATCATTGGCACTTATTTTCAACGCAGTTGCGTCCGAAATACAGGGCGCGTTTTACGAGATGCGTTCCGGGATGATCCAAATTACTTCTTGCACTTCGATCTGAGTCCGGCCCCAATTGCATTGGATAGTCTGAAACGAAAGCGGCTTTCGGAAGAACAGATCATTGCCGTCATGCACGAGATACAAATGTCGTGACAGCAGCCATTGGTGTTTGCCAGCCGTTCGAGCGGCTCACGATCGCTTCTGCGGGCTCCCGAGCAGGACAACTCCGGCGCTCAGGGTTGAACACCCAACACAAAGGTTTCCCAATCCTGCGGATTGGTCTTATCCGCGCCGACGGCCGCCCCTCCGCCATTGTTAGCCGTCCAGAAATGGCTCTCGTCGATGCATTGAATGGTCACTCTCGGGCTGTTTGACACGTCAAGATAGAAGGTTTCCCAGGGGCCGATCGCTGTCGCCTCTGCGATTAAATGAGAGCCTCCGCCGCCGACGGCGCCCACGTAGTGACTGTCGTGGGTTTGGAAAACAACCAGTCGTCGCTGCTTGCCGGAATCTGTGGTGACAGTCCTAAGGTCCAACATTCGCAGCTTTTCCCAGTCGCCGATCAACTCACCCTCTGCACCCATTCCGTCGCCGCCGCCATTCTTGGCTTGGACAAAATGTCCGTCAGAGGCTTGCAGAACAACGATGGAGTTACCCTGGTATTGACTCATCGCTGGCTTGAAGTCCGGATCCGGAGACCAAGAGGCGATATTCACCTGACCGGCTGGGTCAATGAAAGCGATGTCGAGAGACTCTTTGTGGCGCGAGAATGCCGAGAGCCCGCCCGATAGCTGCCGCAACACAGCGCCCAGTAACTCCTCCTCCCAGGCGGCTCCTTTCCAGAGCTGCAAACTCAGCGGCGTGGTACCAAATACGACCGCGTCGTTCAGCCCAATCGGGATGGCCGCAGTGATAGCCGTGGCGGGATCAAAACTCATTTTCCCGACCACTCCCCAGCTTTGAGCATCGGGCGAGGCGATATCCGGGGTTGCCCACAAGCTGCGATCAGGGTTAGCCGCATCGACACCGTAGATCCTGCCACGGATGGGAGCGCCTGTGGTGGCTCCGATGTGTCGAACGGCCCGCGGTGGTGCGGATGTCCAGTCACCGCGCAAGCCCTGATCGATGACTTCAACTCGCGAGACCTGCCGGTCCGGGCGAACCCCGCAGAGCAAAGTGCTGTCTTCATCGATTTTCGCGCAGGCTAGCGAGGTTTTGGCTCCCAGCCCACCTCCCGGCAATGTCTCCCAAACCGGCGAAAAACCGCCGCCCAGCCGCTTGCGCCTTCTGACTAGACCCTCGGTATCTGTCACAAATACCTCAACCAGCCCTGCGTGCCGCGAAATCGCGGCGATACCACCTTGAGGGTCGCATTTAACTCCGTCAATGACTTGCCAGGGCAGCAATTCCCACCCGTGCCCATTGAAATGATTGAAGCGGACGTCCCCGGCAGTGTCGATGACAAATGCGTCCGCCAATTCCCCGGAGGCGGCCGTCGCCACCTGAGCGGCCGGATCGCAGGTGACCCCCGACAGCGCAACAGAGCCACGCCAGGAGCTGCGCTCGAATTCGATGGTCACTCCCTCGGGGCTGACCTCGTTGACAGTTATGCGGATGGGCGCGATTCCGAGCGAGATCGCGGTGTTGGCGGCGGCAGGCTCGTTCGCGAGCAATAAGCTATCGCCCGATGAAGTGCTCAGGTAAACGCGAAGTCGAAGAGCCGGCAACGGATTGAGCGCACTCGGAAAGTTGCGGTCCCAAGCGGTCGATTCGCGAATGCAGGCGTAAATGCGACCGGCATCCGGACCCCATCCATCGAGCGTAGCCAACACTGCAGGTCCCCTGTTTTCCGCGGGAGCAGGTGCTCCGTGCCAAGGCTTCAAAAGGGCTGAACCCAATGCCTGCTGATCGACACGGCGCACTCTCGGGGCATCGGCATCTATCCAACCGCACTGGTCGACGAGAGCAGGGTTCATTCCAGGACCGGTGTCGCGCGACGTGCTGACCGCGATGAGCGCGGGAAATGTAGCGTCGACGAAAGTAAACTTCGTATCCTCACCACCCATTATACAGGTAGGGTCGCCGTATTCCTCACGGAAGAATGGAACAGTAGTATCGGCATGACCGGCTTTGCGGGTGCCGCGCCATTCGAAATAGTGACCCATTTCGTGGCTGACGCCGGCTGGAGAAATCAACGTTGCATGGACGTAGCAGTTGGAGTCGCCCCTCTTGCTGGAAGGTCTGCGTCGTTGGTAATTAGTAAAACCTCCACCCCGTCCGCGAGTAGCCCTTTATCTTTGGCTTGCGCTCCGGCCTGATCAATCTTCTCACGCGTCGTGAGCTTTCTCCAATCGGCTAATGTCTGGCTCAATTGAAGGGCAACATCGTTATCCCAGGTCAAATTGATGCGGCCACCTGACATGTCGCGCCAATAATTGGTGAGGGAGGCTTTGAGACCGGCGGAATAGGCGCCTGAAATACGACCTACCGGGCCAGGGACGAGATTTCCTTCTTCGTCCGACACGAAGCTCTCGACTAACACGAACGCCACATCCATCATTCCTGCTCCCGGTTGACGGTCACTCGCTCAGGCCTTCCGATTTACCCATAAGCAACTGGGGGATGCGGAGCGATCATTATCGAAGCATTTCGCCTGATATGCAGAATGAGATTAGCTGTATTTTGAACGAGCTGATCCAGAGGATCGATCGCAAGGGGAAATGTGATAGGCGATCTGGGGCATATCGGTTGGCGCTAAAGGCGATGCCTCGTCGCATTCTCGGATGGTCAGCTGTGTTCGTGGCCCTGGATGTCAATTGTCGGTGATAGTGCCACAGAGATGGTGTTCTGGCAATGTCCTCTGGAGCGCTCGCTCTCGCGGTGGTTGCGCGGCTTACTACAATTGGGGCCGACGTCGGCATTTACATCCTAGACTTTGCCGCCGGCGGCGGCATCGCACCTGAAGGTCTTCAATAAAGCTGCTGGAGTCCGGATTGGGGAACTCGACGCCAATGACAGCTTCTTGATGATGGCCCCGCTTGAAAACGGTGCCACCGGAGTCGTCCACGCGACCCGATGAGCAACTGCTGTGGGTTGAACGTGGAGGCACCATCGGCGAGGCCTCCTGACCAGCCTCAGCGTGGGCCGCGAACTCGGTGACGACGGCAACGAGTTCGGCTATTACCGCATCTCGGCCGGTGGTGACGACCGTCGATTGCCGTTGTTTACTGATTGTGGCCGCGTTATGACCTTTCAATTATCTGTGGGGTAGTCCATGACCACGGGTCCTATCAAGCCTCGTGATGAAGCGCTGACATCAGACGATCTTGCAATCTGCGATCGCGTTCTCGCAGCTGTCAAAGCGGAATTCAGTCTCGACGAGGGAAGCAAAGAGCTCACTCGATCAGCATCCATCATTATCGAACTTTATCGACAAGGTGTTCGCAACGAGCAGCAGTTGAAAATGCTCGTCTATGCAGCGCGCGGCAAATTTGACGCGCTGTAAATGTGAACATTTACAAGAATGCGGGAGAGACCGGCTGGGATTGACGCCATGTATCGTCGGCGGGGATTTACTTCGTCGCCAAAATCCGCACAATTTCGCGATCAGGTCGTGCTAGCGCTGCACCGGGAGTTGGTCGAACTGATCTTGCTAGAGCTGACCGACGGCAGGATCTCATCAAAGAGGTAATCGAGGGCGCTTGATACTGAGAGGGTGTAGTCTCACGCGCTGTGTTCTGCCAGAAGCTTAAGGCCAAGGGCGCGCGGTCAGCCGTCTCTTTGCGCGCCAATCATTAAAATTCTTCGAGGATCGCCCTCGCGACCGCGGCGGCACAAACGCTGGCATAGGTCTGCCAGTCGTCATTCTTTCTAACGTCGCCATAGTCGCATATGCCCCTGACATTCAGATAGGCGAGACCGGCCGACGCGGCCGCGATCGCAACGCCTGCGCCCTCCATCTCATATGCGATCATGCCGTAGGCTTGGTTCAACTTGTCGCGGTACTTCTCGTCCTTGAGCAGCGTGCTTGCCGAACCGATCGTGCCGACATGGAGGTAGGGTGCATCCGCGGGCCTTTGATAGGTCAATCCCTTGGTATAGTTGCGACCGGCGGAATTCGGATCGCGATCGCCGTCCGGGCGGGTGGAACTGCGGACTTTATCGCTACCCCGGCGTATATAGCCGTCCCAGGGCTTTTCGGCGACCTCGGGGCCTGTTCGCTCCTGCAGCGAGCGGAGGCGATCGACTGCGTCGAGCAGTTCGCGATCTCCAGGCGCGATATTGTCGCCGCGAAGCAGGAACTTGCCGTCGCTTCGTTTGACGTGGTCGTATTGAATCAGCTTGTCGCCAACTACGACGTCGCCCAGCCGCACGTCCTTTTCCTTGTCGGAAAGATTGGGTTGTCCAGCCGCAATGCCGATGAGCACCACGCGCTTCAGAAAATGGCACTTCGCAACGACACGGGCGGTGGCGGCCGCGGCCTGCGCTATTCCCTGCCCCGTCGTGCCTGCGATTGCGACATAGATATCGTTGCCGACTTTGTCCTGGAGGGTCACATAGCGAACCTTGAGGTCGGACCTGAACGGGGTCGGAATTACCTCAGCGTCACCGAAGATCACTTCGGTTGCGGCCAGTTCGTGCGGAATGGCGTTGATGACGGCAGAGTTGAGGCGCTTATAGACCGCAGCCCGCTTACGAACGATTTCCTCGAGCACCTGATTTGGCTGCATGTCGCTCTCTGGCCGGCCGGTATCGTGATGAACGTCGGCGGCCATGGACTATTACGCCTGCACCAGCGCCAGAGCGCGTTCTGCTGCCCCGAACTGGCCGAAATGCGCGAACGCCTCGGCCGCTTCCAAGGCATACATGTCGCGGCTCATCCCTTTGCCGATCTGGTCGAAGAGTTTCGCCTGCGCCACGAGGACATTTCCGACATATTTTTCTTGTTCCGTTGCAAGCAGGAACTCATGAAGCAGGTCGCAATAGGCGATTGCCGCACGCTCGCCCTCAAGGTTTGCGATATAGAAGCAGAAGTCTACGTATAGGCTAAGATCGTCGGCAGTCAGCGATGACGTGCCGATCGTGCCGGATATCGATCCGGTTTCCTTGTATCGCGAATAGAGCGCCGAAAAGAACGCGTTGATGTTCAATCCCAATTGGCGATGATTCTCATACATTGGGTTTACCCAAACTCCAGCTCGTCAAACGAACCCGGCTTTCGTCATGCCTTGATGAAACATCATCTGGCCGAACCTCTCAAGTGGTAGACCGGGCTACATAGAGAGGAAACTTTTAAGTTGTGTCAACAAGCATTACAGTCTGATTTGGTTAATAATTGGAAAACGGCGACGGAGTTAGATGTCATTTTCGTCGAATTTATGAGCCGAATATATCTTTGTAGGGCTGTCGTTACCGATCGCCTACCGCTTTTGGACGCTGTCTGGAGGAAACCTCGCCGTGCTGCGGTTGGAATGCTCACTGGGTATGCTGAATGGCCGTTTCAACTCCTCAAAGGCAAGCTGCTGATGCGGACAGCGGAATCTGCTTAATTCATTGAGCCCGCGCCAATGGATCTTCGCCCGATATGTCGGCCGCGTATCGCGAAGGCCATGGCGAAGCAGGAAGCTCAGGAGTTGTTGCTTGGCAATCTTCAACGCTTCCAAAGCCTGCTTGCGGGTTCGGATCAGATCGCGGATAGCCTTCTACTCTTCATCTGGCGTCTAGACCGGGGTGAGTTCCCCGGCTCGCCATAATTGGATAAGAATTTCCGCATCTTGTCGATCAACTCAGAGAGTATCAGTACAGCCAAGAGCTTATGGCGGCTGATTGTCCGAGCGTGAGTGGGCCCGCGTAGGATCAGAAGGTGGTCGCCGGCAGCCTCATCTCGCGGGGATCTCCTAGAAAATTCGTCGTGATGATCGCGAGGCCGTACCGGTTTTCGGGAGACGCGGTGTTTGGCTCGAAGCTGCGCGGTGTCGGGTGGAACGGAAAGCTGCATCCGGCGCGGCCGACGATCAATGCGGCTCAAAATATCCAACACTGCCGGAGCGGGCACGAGGACTGCGTTGGTCGAGACATCCATGGGATGTCTTGTCAAAAGCGTGATGCCGATCGTTGGATCCGTCTTCCCCCTTGATGTGTGGCCCCTTGACGTCTTCCCCACTGCCGTCTGACCATCAAGACACGGAGGTCTTCGCCAGGTCAGCCCTTCCTCGGGCTTTGAGCGTCACGGCCTTCAGATTCATTCCCGGGCCGATTCCCACAGTCTCGATGGGAGGCATTGGTGCGCGGAGCAGCATTTGTCCGGAATTCGGTCTTTGATGCGTGTCTATTTCGTTGCCGCCGTTGGCGCCTTGCAGCGAACGGATTTCGGGCGTCCGCAGGCGAGCATTCGGTTCAAAATGACGATGCCGATCGCGGCCTCTGTCTGCTGAGCGGCGAATGAACGAGCGCGTAAACGTGGCCCAATGATGCCCTTGTATCGGCCCATCGCGGTTTCAGCCAAAGCTCGTTTGCCATAGCCGCTGGATGTCTGCCATTTCAACCGGCCATCTATCCGCATGGAGGCTATGTGGTCGTCTCTCTGGCAGGATGCTTGGGCGTTGGGCCGTTCAACCGCGTTCGAGCGCGGCGGGATGACTACCTTTGCGCCTACACTGTGACGCAGCACGGCGTCATAGCTTGGCTCGCCATCATAAGCTCCATCGGCAGTGAACTGGCCAATCCTGCCGTCGATCTGGGCATCGCCGGCCTCCTGATCTGTCAGACTATGTGCAATAATCTCGCCACCATCGGCATCAACAGCCAGGTGCAGTTTTCGCCAACCACGCCGGGACTTCGCTCCGTGCTTTTCTTCCAGCCATTGGCCAGCGCCATAGATCTTCAGCCCGGTACTGTCGACCAGAACGTGAATGTGGCCATCCGCAACATGCTGCCGGTCGTTGCTTCTGGTCGATGGCTTCCAGGTTCTGGCCCTCCGGCTGAGTGTCATGTGATCGGGCACAGGCAAATCCAAACCCATCATGTCAAGCACCGAACTCAGAAGCCCTTCGCTCTGGCGCAAACGCAATCCGAATACCATGCCCAGCATCAGCGTAGTTTCGATCGCCAGATCCGAATAGAGAGGTTGACCACCGCGCGTCTTGCGACGTGGGGCTGCCCAGCCAGCCAGCGCTTCCGGCGTTATCCAAAGGGTTAAACTGCCACGGCCGCGAAGGCCCGCCTCATACTCCGCCCAGTTCGTCACTTTGAACTTCATTTTACCGATGTGATGGCGGCGGGCGGCGTTATGTTTGTGCGGCATGCTTGCAAATCGCGCTACGAACACTTTCTGAAGCAGGGCCAGCCCGGCTCCCGAAGCGGCTGCGTCTTATCTTGATCGCCGAGGAATTTGTTTAGTTGTTTCAACGCCTCGCATTATCCCTGCGACATGGTCGATGGTTCATATCCGTTCAAGGCGGAGTATTCGTCACGAGCCACCGACGCGCGTCATCAAAGCGTTTGATCCTCACCAAATCACCGAGCCGCCATTGTCTGAAATGAGAAGGAGTCTGCGTTCTTCTTGCTTTGGTCGCATCCAAACCGGAAATCGCGCGGGCGTTGCGCCCGCGCAGATCGCATCCTAGTCTACGGCATTCGCCGCCTTTTCGATCAGCGCCGTCACCTCGTCGGGGTTCGAGATCTGCAGCAGGTGGCCGCCCTTCACTTCGACTGTTTTGGCCTCGGACCGCTTCGACATCATCCGTTGCAGCTCTGGAGAAATCGTCCGGTCTTCCGTGGCGATCGCCGACCAGACAGGCTTGTCGTGCCATGCCGCAGCGGCGGCTTTGTACACGAAGATGGCGCTGTTGACCGGGGTCTGGAAGTTTGCGGTATATTGCGCTTCGTCCTCGGACACGCCGTTTGCCACATCGGCGATCCAGGCTTCGGGCTTCACCGTATAGAAGCCGTCTTTCAGAACCTGCAGCGAATCCGGCGGCAGCTTCGCCGGGATAGAGCTGTTGAGCTTGGCGAGGCTTTCGCCGATCTCGGGCTGGAAGGCCGCGACATAGACAAGCGCCTTCACCTCAGGGCTCTTCCCTGCCTGGCTGATGACCATGCCACCATAAGAATGGCCGACCAGCACGACAGGGCCGTTCGACATGGTAATGGCGCGGCGAACCGCCGCGATATCATCATCGATGGATGTCATCGGCATCTGCGCCACGACCACCTGATAGCCATCGCCGACAAGCCGCTTGTAGACGGAGCTCCATGCGCCACCGTCCATGTTCATCCCGTGGACCAGCACGACCTTCTTCACCTGCGCCATGGCAATTCCCGGTGTCGCGAGCATGGTCAATGCGACTGCGGTGAACAGGGGTTTGACAAGCTGTTTCAAAGTCATTTCGCGTCTCCTTCGTGGATTGCAACTGCACGAGAAGATTTATGGGTTGCTTCATTCAGCATATAGAGCGATTAATGTGATAGGGGTTATCATCTGGAGTGATAGATGGACTCGAGGCTAATTGCTGATCTTCTCGTACTTCAATCCGTGGCAGAGGCCGGCAGCTTTACCCGGGCCGCCGCGCGCATGGGGCGGGCGCAATCGGGCCTGAGCCAGGCGGTGCGTGCGCTTGAGGAGCGGCTGGGGGTATCCCTCCTGGCGCGGACGACGCGGAACGTCCGGCTGACCGAGGCTGGGCAGAACCTTCTTGCTGAGGTCGAACCCGCCTTCCGCCAGATCGCGAACGGGTTGAGCACCGCGGCGGCCGCGAGCAAGGAACCGACCGGGCTGATCCGCATCACAGCTTCCGATTTCCCCGCCCGGGAGATCCTGCTTCCGGCGGTGGCTAAATTGACCGCTGCCTATCCTAAAATAGAGGTGGACATCCAGGTGGCCGATCAGTTCGTCGACATTGTGAAGAGCGGCTTCGATGCCGGGATCCGTTTCGGATCGCACCTGGAGAAAGACATGGTCGCCGTGCCGGTCGGCCCTGACCTGAAGGCTGCGGTTGTCGGTTCACCAGACTATTTTCAGAAGCGGGGGCGTCCCCGCAGCATCGACGATCTCGACCTACACCATTGCATCAACTACCGCCTGGCGAGCCATGGCGCGCTTTACCGCTGGCTGTTTCAGGACGACGGCAGGGCCATCGAGTACCGCTCGCAAGGGCCTATTACGCTCAACGATGGGCGGCTGCTGATCGAGGCCGCTGCGACGGGGTTGGGCCTCGCCTATGTGTTCGAGGCACATGCAAAACACCAGCTCGCGGCCGGCTCCCTCGAAATCTGCCTCGGTGAATTTTGTCCAACATGGCCGGGCTACCATATCTATTATCCTAGCCGCCACCAGAAGTCCCCGGCCTTCGCCGCCCTACTCGCAATCCTGAGAAGCAAACGCTCCCAGGTGAGATAATTCATCGATCTTTACTGGCGCTTTCGAAAACGCAAAGCGTGGAAATTCCAGCAGCGGTAGCGGCGAGACTTCGGCAAAATCGATCATCACTGCTCGTTGATGTATTTATAAACGGTCGCACGTCCAATGCCCAGGACGCGCGAGACATAGGGGGCCGAGTTTCGCATGGAGAAGGCGCCACGCGACGAAAGAGCCAGAACAAGTTCTCGCTTCTCGGCCCTCGTCATATCCGACACTCTGACGCCTCGGGAATTTGTCCATTGCTGGATGTATTCGTTGATCCTCTCATGCCAGTCCTCTTTAAAGAGACTTGGCGGCTTTTCACTTTGTTCCGGTAGCCTGATGAGCGTCGACAGTGTCCGCATGACGGAATGGAACTCGGACAGATCTACATTGATGCAGAGCACTGCGAGGGGTTTCCCTTTGTGATCCGGCAGGACGATGCTGATCGCCTTGATCGTCCGGCCATCCCAGTTGATCTTTTCATAAGGTCCGATCAGTCTTTCATCCGGACGGAAGTCGATCTCGCTCAGCATGGACGGCTCTCCCAGAACGCGCTTGGAGAAATTGCCAGCGATGTGGATGACCGTCTCCGTCTTGAGTTCGTGCAGCACAACTTCCGCAAAGGGCTGAAAGAGCAGCGCGATCGCGTCGCAGACGCGCACATAGTTATCGAGTTCCTGTCTCACGGCCTGCCTTTCATCCACTGTGTACCGGATTCTAGCTTGACGTAGACAAAATGTCCAGAACGGAAAAAATATCCATACCATCTTGACTGTCGGTATAGAATGAGTGTTCATAGACGAAATGAGTTATCTGGACAAAAAGTCTATGATTGGTTCTCTAAGGGGTCGCGACCATGTCTTTGACGGAAGATGTGCGAAGTGCGGAACGACGCATCCGGCAGTACGTCAACAGCACGCCGCTTGAAGCGGCGCCGTACCTTCTGCCTCAAAGCGCCGACATTTACGTGAAGCTTGAAAATCTTCAGCACACCGGCTCGTTTAAGCTGCGCGGGGCACTCAACAAGGTCCTCACCAATCGAGATGCTGCACTGAACGCGCCGTTTGTCGCCGCATCATCGGGGAACCATGGCGCCGCACTGGCATATGCCCTGAAGCAGGTCGGTGGACAGGGTATCGTCTATGTGCCTGAAGGCGCATCCGTCGCCAAAGTGAAGGCCATCCGGAGCCTCGGTGCTGAAGTCAGGGTGCATGGGAAAGATACGTCTGAGACGGAAGCGCAAGCGCGACTTTTCGCTCAGGGGGAGGGTCTGGTTTATGTCTCTCCATACAATGACGAAGCTGTAATCGCTGGCCAGGGCACGCTTGGCATCGAAATACTCGAGCAGCTGCCAGACGTTTCCAACCTTTTTGTTGCTGTTGGTGGCGGAGGTCTGATCGCGGGCATCGCAAGCTACGTCAAAGACATCGCGCCTCATGTGAAGATCTTCGGATGCTCACCCGAGCGGTCGCGGGCAATGGCTGCGTCTGTCCGTGCCGGACGGATAGTCGAAGTCCCATTACTCGAGACCTTGTCGGATGGAACGGCTGGCGGTCTGGAGCCGGGAGCCATCACGTTCGACCTCTGCCGCAGGCTTGTCGACCAATGGGTCGATGTTACAGAGCAGGAGATTTCCACCGCGCTTAGAGACTTCATCAGGGGGAGCGGAACAATAGCGGAAGGCGCGGCTGGCGTTGCGCTTGCGGCCTCGGTCAAGGTCGAGCAGGATCTCCGGCCAGGCCGCTCGGTTGTCGTTGTTTGCGGGGGCAACATCAGCTCAACGACAATGGCGAGTATCCTGTCATGACGCCGTCGCGATTGAGCACGTTTTTTGCCGGTCGTGGCGCACAACTGGCTGCCATCAGGCATGACCTTCACGCCCGGCCGGAATTGTCGCGTGAGGAGACGGAGACCGCCAACTACATCCTGCAGCACCTTCGTGCGCTGGGGCTTGATCCGGTTGCTTGCGTCGGCGGTCACGGAATTGTGGCCGCCATTGCGGGCAGATCACCGGGACGTGCCGTCGCCCTGCGGGCGGAAATGGATGCCCTGCCCATCCTGGAGGAAGGGGCGCTTGCCTATAAATCCCGCCATCCCGGGAAGATGCACGCGTGTGGTCACGACGGACACATGGCCATGCTGCTGGGCGCCGCGTCCTATCTCGCATCCGCCAGAGAGTTTCCCGGAACAGTCTACATATTGTTCCAAGCCGCCGAAGAGCGCTTCAGCGGGGCTCGAGCCATGCTCGAAGACGGCCTGCTTCAGCGGTTTCCATTCGATGGCATATTTGGCCTTCACAATTGGCCCGGGATGAAAGCTGGCCACGTCGCCGTCCACAACGGGCCGGTAATGGCCGGGACAAACGAGTTCGAGATTACATTCCGGGCTGACGGCGGCCATGGCGCTATGCCGCACCTGACGGGTGATCCGATTGTTGCAGGCGGCTATCTGCTTTCAGCAATCCAGCAAATTGTCTCGAGAAGTATCAACCCGCTCGAGGCTGCGGTCATCACCATCGGTTCGTTTCAGGCTGGCGCTGCGCCGAACATCATTCCGGACAAAGCCGTCCTCACAGGGACATACCGGGCCTTCTCGCCAACCTTGCTTGCTCACCTCAGAAAGCAACTGGAAGCGGCGACGCAACATGCGGCAACGATTTCCAGGACAACCGCCAGCGTCACCTTCGACGGACCTGATTTTCCAGCCGTGGTCAATTCACTGGCCGAGGCTGAACTCGTTCGGGATGCTGTCAGGGAATTATTCGGGGCTGAACGATTGACAACCCTTCCTCCCGCAATGGCCGGTGACGATTTTGGCGTTTTCGCCGCGCACAAGCCGGCGGCCTATGTCTGGCTCGGCAACGGGGACGAGAGCGCAGGGCTGCACCAACCCGACTACGATTTCAACGATGCGATCCTGGCCGACGGCGCTTCCTTGCTCGCCCACATCGCTGAGACGTACCTCCTGAACAATGGGATACAGGTGGAGATTCAATGAGTGTTGCAGCAATCGAAGTCTCAAATCTGCACAAACGCTTCGGCCCGCTCGAAGTGCTCAAGGGCATTTCGCTGAAGGCTGACCAAGGTGACGTGGTTTCGATCATCGGCGGCAGCGGATCAGGAAAATCCACGTTTCTGCGGTGTATCAACGTCCTCGAGACGCCGAGTGAGGGGACGATAAAGGTGCATGGCGAGGAAATTGCCATGCGCCGGGACTCGGCTGGATCACTCGTGCCCTCAGACCGCCGGCAACTGCAAAAAATACGCTCGCGCCTCGGAATGGTGTTCCAGAATTTCAATCTTTGGCAGCACCGTACGGTGGTTGAGAACCTGATCGAAGTCCCGGTCCACGTTCTTGGCCAGCCCAGGGATGAAGCGATCGCGCTTGCGGATGAATTGCTGCGAAGGGTCGATCTCTACGAGAAGCGCGACGTCTATCCCTGCTTTCTCTCCGGGGGGCAGCAGCAACGAGCTGCCATTGCACGCGCACTCGCCATCAAGCCCGAGGTCATGCTGTTCGACGAGCCCACGTCCGCTCTGGATCCTGAACTTGTCGGGGAAGTCCTCTCGGTAATCCGGGATCTCGCGCTGGAGAAGCGGACCATGATCCTGGTGACTCATGAAATGAAGTTCGCTCAGGAAGTCTCCAGCAAGGTCGTGTTTTTTCAAAACGGCCTGATCGCAGAGCAAGGTTCGCCTGGCGACATCTTCGGCGCTCCGAAGACGGAAGCGCTCCGGAAATTCATCCGTTCCATCCACTGACATAAACAAAGGGGAAAATCATGCGCAGGATTATGTTTACCATAGCTATGGTTGCCAACATTGCAGTTGCGGGCATCGCCCATGCCGAGACGGTCAAAGTCAGCTGGGCAGCCGAGCCCTATCCACCCTTTACCTCGCCAGATGCGACCGGAAAATGGGAAGGCTGGGAAGTCGATTTCATGAATGCGGTCTGCAAGCAGGCTGCGCTCGAATGTGTCATTACGCCTGTAGCCTGGGACGGCATCATTCCGGCCCTGACCAGCAAGAAAATAGATATGATCATCTCGTCGATGACCATCACGGACGAGCGGCTGAAGACGATCGACTTCTCCGACAAGTATTACGATGCACGTGGCGCAATCGTTGGTGCGAAAGGCCAGAAATTCGATGCCACGCCAGAAGGGCTAAAGGGCAAAATCCTCGGCGTCCAGACGGCATCCATCCATCTGCGATATGCCCAGAAGCATTTTGCCGGCTCTGTCGACGATATCAAGGAATATCAGACGCTCGACGAGGCCCAGCAAGACCTGGCTGCCGGCCGGGTGGACGCGATTCAGGCGGACTCGTTCGCTCTCAACAGCTTCCTCAAGTCGTCCGCCGGCGCCTGCTGCGAACTAAAGGGATATGTGACCAAGGACGAAGCGGTGCTGGGACACGGCGTCGGCGTTGGCTTGCGCAAGGGCGACAGCGCGTTGCGGGACAAAATCAACGCGGCGATCAAGGCGATACGCGCGGACGGCACCTACGACAAGATCACCAAGAAGTACTTCGATTTCGATATCTACGGCGACTGATCCTGAACCGGTCGGCGGCGGAAGCTCAAGGCGCCGCCGACCCTGAGAACGACATCGAGGGTTTCAACGTGTTCGATCTGGAATTGCTGTCACTAACCCCTCCGGGCTGGGGCGCGACCTTGGTAAGCGGCTTCGTGAACTCGGTTTTGCTTGCCGTCGGTGGCTATGCTGTCGGGCTTGCCATCGGAGTATCAGGTGCGACGGGAAAGCTCTATGGCGGCTCGTTACTTCGCGAGATCCTGGACGACTATACCACAGTTGTCCGCGCGGTGCCGGAGCTAGTGCTGATACTGTTGCTGTACTATGCCGGAACGGACGCGATTAATCGTTTGCTGGCGTGGATCAGCGCCGGTTCTATAAACATCAATGGCGTCGCGGCGGGTATCGCTGTGATAGGGATTGTCCAGGGAGCTTATTCGACCGAGGTGATCAGGGCTGCCATTTTGGCGATACCCGCAGGGCAAATCGAAGCAGCAAGGGCGTTTGGCATGCCTTCCCTCATGGTACTCTGGCGGGTCATACTTCCGGCTATGTTGCCCTTTGCCTTACCCGGTCTTGGTAATCTATGGCTTGTCGCCACCAAGGACACTGCGCTTCTCGCCGTGGTCGGATTTAACGAGCTCACCTTGGCGACCAGGCAGGCTGCAGGCTCAACCAAGGCCTATCTCCTTTTTTTCTCGGCTGCGGCGTTGATTTATCTGGCGCTGACCATGCTGTCGACCAGCCTCTTTAAGCTCTTGGAAGCACGTGCCAGCCGGGGATTGATGGTGACACATGGTTAGGCAGCAACATCTAACCGCGGTATTCGGCGCTGGCTTGACAGGACGGATAAGGCTGAAAAAGCATCTTGTCTACGCAGCGATCGTTGTCCTTGCCGCCTACATCGGTCGTTGGGACTGGATCGGGCAATACTTGCCGCTGCTCGTGCGCGGTATCGGGATAACAATGCTTTTTCTGGTTGCCAGTTCGGCAATCGGCTTCCTTCTGGCTGTCCTGCTAGGCCTCGCCCAGGTTGCCGGTCCGGCGGTCGTGTCCTGGCCAGCGCGCGCCTTCTGCACATTCATACGCGGTACGCCTTTGCTCTTGCAGCTCTGGATGCTGTATTATGGTCTCGGCGCCCTCTTCGCGCAGTTCCCGGAGGTGCGCGGCTCGTTTGCTTGGCCATACCTGCGCACGGCCTGGCCCTACGGTCTTACGGCTTTGACCCTATCCTATGCCGGATACGCTGGTGAGGTGATGCGCGGCGCGCTGGCCAATGTTCCGAGCGGCGAGCTCGAAGCCGCTCGCGCCTTCGGCATGGGCCGCAGAACGGCCCTACGCAGGGTGTGGCTGCCTCGCGCCGTTCAGCGCGCACTTCCAACCCTCGTGGGGGAAACAATCCTGCAGCTAAAGGCCACGCCGCTTCTCGCGACCATTACCATCATCGATGTTTATGCCGCGGTTTCGAGAGTCCGGCAGGACACGTATTTGACCTATGAGCCGCTTCTGCTGCTGGCAGCCATTTATGTTCTGCTGACGGCCGGGCTGAGCGCATTGCTGAATATTCCCGGCCGCAGGAGGACTGTGCGATGAACGACAGTTTGCAGACCGGCATCGCGCCGGAAAACCGGACGAGCACAAGGATCACTTTTCCCGGCGGAGAGACATATGGCTGCGGACGCGTGCTTTTCGCAGCCGGGGCCGACCCAGGTACGGCCTACATTATCTGTGATCAGACACCGGTGCACCCCGAAAGCTTTAGATGGCCGGATCAACCGGCCGACACCGGACTGATCGCCTGGGGTGGCATCGAACGGAGACTCATCAACGCTTATGCCGGACTTCTCGACCAGGCAACCGGCGAACTTCGACTGCACCAGGCGGCGAGAGATTTGGGCAGGTGTCAGGACGGCTGGGCCGGAGTTGTCGTTCACGTCGTAACGGTGGGAGAACTTCCCGCGATCGGGACTGAGATCGAAATAACCGTCGATCGGCAACGCCGGCAGCAATTGAGTGCAGTCCACACGGCAGCCCACCTCGCCTCGCTTTCGCTGAACAGGGCACTGGCGCCGTTCTGGAGCAACAGCACCGAGGTCGGCGACTCGCTCGGTTCGCCGGATTTCGATAGGCATGCAATCACCTCGTCGCAGATTGGGCTCGAAGGTTCAACAGACGTCTACCGCATTGGAAAGACCCTGCGCAAAAAAGGCTTCGTCTTCGAGGCAGCACGAGCCGGACTGGCGGGCGTTGAAAGCGAAGTGAACGCGGTGATTGCGAAATGGCTTCAGGAACCGATGTCCGTTGTTGTCGAACCCGGTCATGCCCTGTTGGACTCGCGCCGCTTGTGGCGGTGCGCGCTCGAGGGTCGAACGGCGGAAATGTACTGTGCCGGAACGCATGTTGGTGATCTAGGCGAGATAGCCGATGTCAACGTTACGCTCGCGGCCAGCGCGGACGAGCTGATGATGCGCGCAAGCGTGCGCCGCGCCACCTAAAATCAACAGGAACCACATCCATGTTTTTTCAGTCTGACAACTGGGCGGGCGTTCACCCGTCCATAGCTGCGAACCTGTCAAAGGCAGGCGAAGGTTTTGCAGCCGCATATGGCAACAGCGACGCTGACCGAACGGTTCTGGACCTTTTCTCCGAGGTGTTCGAGCGAGACGTAAGTGTCTACTTTGTCGGAACCGGAACAGCCGCCAATTCCTTGGCTCTTGCCGCCATACAACGCCCTGGGGGTGCCGTATTTTCCCACTGCGAAGCCCATGTCATCGAAGACGAGTGTGGTGCCCCCGACTTCTTTAGCGGGATGCGAATGGCGCCAGTCGCGGGGCGTGCCGGCCGGATCGAGCTGGACCTTCTGAGCAAGGCCATGGGTGCCTATCCGCAGGACGCGGTGCATCACGGTCGATCTGCGGGGGTCACCATCACCCAGGCCACCGAAATGGGAACGGTCTATTCGCTAGATCAAATTTCGGCGTTGAGCGAGGTAGCACGCAGTCACAATGTCCCTGTGCACATGGACGGTGCTCGCTTTGCGAACGCTCTGGTTTCACTTGACACATCTCCCGCCGAAATGACTTGGCGTCGGGGTGTGGACCTCCTTTCGTTCGGCGCAACGAAGAACGGGTGCTGGTGCGCCGAAGCGATCGTGTGCTTCAATCAGGATCTCGCTGCCGATCTGGCATTTATCCAGAAGCGCTCGGCCCAGTTGTTCTCAAAGTCGAGATTCGTCGCAGCGCAATTTGAAGCCTATTTTGCAGACGGGTTGTGGCTGGCTTTGGCGCGTCACGCAAACAGGATGGCGGACCAGCTGCGGGAACGCCTGACTGCGGCTGATATGCGCCTCGCCTGGCCAACCACCACGAACGAGGTGTTCGCCATCCTGCCGAAGAGGGTCGCCGGCACTGCCCTCGGAAGAGGCGCACATTTTTATGAATGGCCGGTCCCGAGTTTTCTACAGGGCGAGGTTGCCGAGAAAGAAACCCTGGCCCGCTTTGTGACGAGCTTTGCCACGACGGATGCACATGTCGATGAGCTGCTGGAAGCCCTTAAGGCATAAGAAGACGGAAGCCGCCTGCCGAGGAGATGTAGATGGAAATTGAAATGGTGATCGGAGCCGCCTTGGAACGGGGCCAGGAGCCGGGTGAAAATGTGATCAATCCGAGGACAGGCAATATCATCGCTGAGGTGCCGGAAGCTTCGGCCGATCAGGTTGATCGTGCTGTCGCAGCGGCCGAGAAAGCGTTCCCATTTTGGTCACGAACAACGCCAGCCGAACGGTCCAGATATCTGTTATCCATTGCCGACCTTGTCGAACGCCACGCGTCTGAATTCGCGGCTCTGGAAACAGCAAATTGCGGCAAGCCCCTGCACTTGGTGATGCGAGACGAAATCCCCGCCGTCATCGACTGCTTCCGTTTCTTCGCTGGCGCTATTCGCACCTTGCAAGGTCCCGTTGCTGCTGAGTATCTGGCGGGACACACCTCGATGGTGCGGCGCGATCCTGTCGGAGTAATTGCCTCGATCGCGCCCTGGAACTATCCGCTGTTGATGATGGCCTGGAAGATAGCGCCTGCCATAGCAGCGGGAAACACTGTCGTCTTCAAGCCATCCGAGCAAACGCCGTTGACAGCGCTGAAGCTGGCGCGTTGCCTAATCGATGTTTTGCCGGCGGGTGTTGTCAACGTGGTTCTCGGGCGCGGCGCCAGCGTCGGAAATGTCCTGATCAACCACACAGATATCGCCATGGTATCGATCACCGGCGATGTGGGAACAGGCAAAAAGGTCCTCGAGGCAGCTGCCAAAAGGATCAGGCGAACCCACCTTGAACTCGGCGGCAAAGCTCCCGTTGTCGTCCTGGATGACGCGGATCTGAATTCTGTCGTGGCGGGCATACGTGATTTCGGGTTTTACAATGCCGGCCAGGATTGCACTGCCGCGTGCAGAATCTACGCGGGAAGCAAGATCTATGATCGGCTTGTGTCTGATCTGGCCGCGGCTGTTCCCGGGATCCGGTATGACATGGCAGACGATGCGTTCAATGACATGGGGCCGCTGATTTCCGCACGGCATCGCGACCGGGTGGAAAGCTTCGTCGCACAGGCTGCCGAACAGCCTCACAGCGAAATTGTCACTGGCGGCCGCAGAAAGGGTGGTGGCGGCTATTACTTCGAACCAACCGTCATTGCCGGCGCACAGCAGTCTGACCAGATCGTGCAACGGGAGGTGTTTGGGCCGGTGGTTTCGGTGACCCGCGTGCAGGACGAGGAGCAAGCAGTCCGTTGGGCGAACGACAGCGACTATGGCCTGGCGTCGTCGGTCTGGACATCCGATGTCGGCAAGGCGGTGCGCATCGCGTCACAGCTGCAGTATGGCTGCACTTGGATCAACAGCCATTTCATGCTCTGCAGCGAAATGCCCCACGGGGGCGGCAGAATGTCTGGTTATGGCAAGGATTTGTCTGTGTTCTCGCTGGAGGACTACACCACGGCACGGCATATCATGATCAACCACGCCGCGTGAGCGGACCATTGCCGCATGTTTGCGCTATGTTTTTTAACCTGACGAGGAGGCTTCGGTGCGATCAGCAAAGACCCAGACTTTGGAAATTGCTTATCTAGATCTTGGTCCGCAAGACGGGTGGCCCGTCGTGCTTTCACACGGGTTTCCCTATGACCCTCACGCCTATGACGATGTGGCACCGCTTCTGGTTGAGGCCGGTGCTAGGGTGATCGTGCCGTACCTACGCGGATTTGGCCCGACCCGCTTTCTGTCGCAGTCCACGCTTAGGAGCGGAGAACAGGCGGCTCTCGGCAAGGACGTGATTGATTTGCTGGATGCTCTTGGTATCGAGAACGCTATCCTTTCGGGATATGATTGGGGCGGCCTCGCTTCGTGCGTGGCCGCGGCGCTCTGGCCCGAGCGAGTAAAGGGCTTGGTCTCGTATGCCGGCTACGACATAATTGACGTAAAGCGACAGACCCATGCATACTCTCCAGAACTCGAAAATGTCCTGTGGTATCAGCACCTGTTCCAGCATGAACGCGGACGGGAATGCCTCTCTCTACACCGCCGGACTTTGTGCCGGATGCTCTGGAAGCAATGGTCTCCGCATTGGGCGTTTGATGATATTATTTACGATCGGACGGCTACTTCGTTCGAGAACCCGGACTTCGTTGATGTCGTGATCCACGCTTACCGTTATCATTTCGGGCATGCACCGGGTGACCCGGCCCTGCAAGACCTGGAACAGCGGCTTGCTGAACGGCCGCCGATCCTGGTTCCAGCCATAACCTTCGATGGCACGCAGGATCCGCTAAAGCCCGGTGGCACAGCGGATGACGCACCCATGTTCAAGGGGCGCCACCAGCACCGGGTCATAGGCTGCGGTCACAATCTCCCGTGGGAAGCACCGAACGAGTTTGCAGATGGAATTCTTTGTGTTCGGCAATGGGTGGTCGAAGCGGGTCATTGAATATCGCAGCGAGCGTTTCCGCCGCGAATGCGGTCGCGCAACTGGAGGATTGATGTCTAGGGCGCGACGCTATTTAATGTCCCGCGCTAATGAACCAATGTCCGCTGCCGTGATCGCTGCGCCAGAAGCGGATATTCTGTTGCCGCCCTAATTCCGCACATTAGCACGAACCCTGTGCTGCACGTTCATCTGCTGGCATTCACACGAGGTAATGGCGGGTCGGCGATCCGAATCCGCTCAACTGCAGAGAAACGATTTGGAATAGAGAGGTTGACCGTTCCCTTTGAGGTGACGCTGAATTTTCCAATTGTTTCAGATGGCTTTGACCCGGAAAGATTGATGATTTGACCGTTGAAAATCTCAGCCACCTGTGTCGTATTCCGGTGACCCAGCTTGCGCAAACTGGCCGACTATACTAGATTTGAGGAAATGTTATAGAGCGCCTCAAATGAAGCAGATCGACCTCATGTTCCGGACGATGGTCGCGGAGTTGCAGCAACGGACTTTTGATGCGCAGTGGTCGGCGGATTTCCCGCCCACTGGTCGCTTTGTCTCGGTCACGGTCGATAGCCGCTCATACTGGTATTTCGACCAACCGGACGGCAAAGGTGGTCAAAAGCGGCGCTATGTCGGCCCTGCTGATGATAACGAAATCACAACCCGGGTTGAAGCCTTCAGGGGTGAGAAGGACGATTACCAGAACCGCCGAAAGATAGTGGCGGCACTGACACGCGAAGCGGGTCTAATTGCTCCGGATCGCTTCACAGGCACAGTTGTTGAGGCGTTGGCATCGGCCGGCTTATTCCGGCTCCGTGGTGTCCTTGTCGGCACAGTCGCGTTCCAATGTTATGCGGCGCATCTCGGTATCCGGCTGCCTATGGCCGCGATCCTGACAGGTGACGCGGACCTGGCACAAGATTACGCGATATCAAGCGAGGTCGAGGATTCGATTCCACCGATTGTCGCTCTCCTTCAATCCATCGATCCGTCATTCCGAGCCGTGCCTCATGTTTCGGGTTCACCTCGCTCTAATGCGTTCCGAAACTCGACCGGTTACAGAGTCGAGTTCCTGACGACAAACCGGGGATCGGAAGATTACACGGATCAACCAGCTCAAATGCCGGCTCTCGGCGGCGCGTCTGCCGAACCTCTTCGATATATGGATTTCCTTATACGCGATCCGGTGCGAACGATCTTGCTGCATGGCGCCGGCGTTTCGGTCGTGGTGCCCGATCCATCACGGTTCGCCGTCCATAAACTGATCGTGGCCGGCCGCCGTCAAGATGATGCCGGTGGAAGGGCAAAGAAGGAAAAGGACCTGCGTCAAGCCGGAATGCTGTTTGAGGCATTGCAGGAAACCGGAGCTGGCCGCGATCTGGCAGATGCTCTTTACGAAGCATGGGGCAGAGGTCCATCTTGGAGGAGCGCGATCACAGCGGGCGTTGATGCCGTCCAGAAGCAATATCAACCGGCCGTCCATCGCACATTCGGCATTCTACCGGCCGATGAAATCGAAAAGTCCCGAGTCCTATTGCCGGAAAATAAGCCTTAATAAGAAGGTGGACATTGTGGTCCGGTCTTCCCTCATTGTGAACCAGCACCGAAGGTTGACCTACTGACAAAAGGCAGCAAGTGCATGAATTTACAGGAAAACCGTCGATCCGGGTGGGGTCATCATCGGCTCCGATCGTGACTGCAGCACCTGTGTGATCACCGTCCCCAAGTCGTGTATCAACTTCGACGCCGAACGACAGTCAGAGCAGTGATGCCGGCTTCATCGGCCGCACGCAGGAAGGCGTCCCAAAACTGCTGCGGATCGATCTGACCGCTGATCGCATCGACGCAAGCCTTCACCGCAGTCACATATTCTTCGCCGTCATCTATAGGCCATTCCTTGAGCAGCATATATGCCGCCTCGCCGAGGGTGCGGACGATCATGTGAGCTGGCTGGCCGCGCAGAGCCAGCCCGACAGGCGTGAATGCAGAGGTTGCGTCCAAGTTCGTTGTCCTCAACCTGCTCAAGGCAGGGATGGTAGTCCTGAAGGTTCTAATATACGCGCGTATTCCATATGGGCATTTGACGATTAATGACGGGGCGTGACCGGCCGTGAAGGTGCGGCCCTCGCTTGAGACGATCAGGATTTCGCTCGATTGCGGACGCATTCGCGCTATAATTACTCGGTTGGTCTTGGGGGGCAGCTTGGGAGATGTTTGATGCTCTCTGCTCTGTCTCCAGGGTGAGAGTTGAGTCTGCTTTCTGATTTCGCGATTGACGTCGAGGACCTAGAATTCCTTGAGGCGATCCTCGTCGATGCGTGCAACGAGCTGAAAATTTCTCCAGACCATCAGGGCTTCGTGACGCGGGTCGTAGATCTGCGCTCCAGGGCCACTCCCGGAGATTGTACGAACTCTTTAGGCCGAGTTCGCGAGCCAGGATCATGCCTCGTAATGCCGCTGACTGGCCTGCCACGATGGGGGGGCCTCGGCACCCATCAAGTGTCTGGGAAGCCACGTGTGGTTTTTCGGACGAGGCAGAATAGTACCTCCGCGAGAACACGCCGCTAAGGTCTTACCCCCAGCTGTCTTAAAAGCTTAGGGCGAATTATCCTCTTGTTTAATGTGTTTTTTTCTTCTGCTTTTCGCGATCATTAGAGTGCTGACAAGCATGAGCCGTTTGTCAGGGGAGGAACTTGTGGCGTCACCGACGGCGCGGGGAAGCGCGTGGCCTCTGTCGCGGAACGATTGAGGCAATCGGGGAAACCGGATGGGCAGTGGCGAGCTTATAAGGCCCAGACCATACTGAAATCATAGAGAGGAGGGGCTCCGCCTTAATAGTGTGATTCAAACGCACAAAATTAGTGTGAAGCAAGAGCGTCAAACTAGTGTGAATCAGATACATGATATTAGTGTTTGCCAAAAGCGCCAAATTAGTGCAGCTTCGGCGCAGGAAATAAGTGCCTGCCAGGAGGCTCATGTGGCGAAACCCAACGAACTGCTCGCGACATCGCTCGCCGAGCTGAGGGGCGTGACACAGAGCGGCACCCGATCAGTCGTGAAATCGGAAGAGCTCAGCCGTGTCCACCGGGAGCGATTGCAGACGAATGGCTTCCTGGAGGAAATAATGAAAGGCTGGCTGGCGGTGAACTCTCGACCGTCCGGCAACAACAGAATCGATACTGCCTGGAGCACCGTGTATTGGGAATTCATCGGACGATATCTGGACGATCGCTTCCCTAACGATTGGCGCCTCTCTGCAGAGGCATCCGTTGCGCTCTGGACCGACAACTACTCCATCCCCGCACAGGCGATTGTCAGAAGTTCGAAGGCAAACAACCAGCTTGTAAACCTGCCAAGCAACACTTCGCTTTATCTGCTGCGGACGCGGGAAACTGAACCCGCTGAAACAAAAGGCCGTCTGAGGCTGATGCCGATCGAGGAGGCGATCTGCAATTTGTCGCCAGAATCTTGGAAAGCGTCCGCGAGCGATGTCATTGCTGCTATCGGCTCACTCCGTGGGACAAGTACCCTGCTGCGATACCTGCTGGACGGCGGCCGAAGCCATGTCGGTGGCCGGATCGCGGGAGCTCTCCGCCATCTCGGCAGACCGCAAGACGCCGATACGATCCTCAAGGCATTGGAATCGGCTGGATACAACCCCCATGAGGACGACCCTTTTGACCCGGCGGCCGAGCTTATCAAGCTGGACGCACGGCGAGCCCAGGCACCGGCCGCCACGCGCATCAAAAACCTTTGGGCGAAAATGGGAAAAGACGCTCTCGGCCACATTGGCTTCGAGCAGGTACGTATCAATGATCGAGACGGCTACATCGCGCAAATCGACGAGCGCTATGTAGCAGACGCGTTGAATTCCCTTTCGATCGAGGGATATGAAGTTTCCGAAGAGCTGATCCGGAGGGTGCAGGACGGCAAGTGGGAGCCGGACGCCGACGCCCGGGACAACGAAACCAGGAACGCGCTTGCCGCCAAAGGATACAGACTGGCATTCGAGGAGGTTCGTAAGGACATTGCGAAGATCCTCAATGGGGCACCCACCGGCGAGTTGCTCGAAGCAAGGCACCAGGATTGGTTCCGGGCTATGTTCAGCCCGTCGGTAGCCGCAGGCATCAACGAGGCGCATCAATTGGCTGGCTATCGCTCGCATAACGTCTATCTACGCGGTTCATCGCACGTCCCCTTGCCACCGCATGCGATCGCCGACGCAATGGACGCGCTCTTCGAAAGCATTTCGAGCGAACCCGATGCTAGGGTGAAGGCGATCCTTGCGCCGTTCCTCTTCACCTATATCCATCCGTTTCCCGACGGAAACGGCAGGACTGCGCGTTTCATGATGAATGCCCTGCTGGCCGAAAGCGGAGTCCCGTGGACGGTCATCCCTGTGGCACGACGAGACGAGTACATGAACGCCCTTGAGGCTGCGAGCCAGCACGAAGACATCGTGCCCCTGACAATATTTGTATCGGAGCTAGTCAACGCGCCACCACCTGCCGGGATCGCGTGATGTGCTTCGGCGTACAAATTTGGCTCTGACGCACATCTGATGCAATTCTCTCATGTTGCGCCTATGAGGTGGGCCTGAAGAAGATCAAGCTTTCCGAGACCATACATCTGGCGCTTCACCAGCTTTAGCTTGGTGATCTGCCCCTCTGTTTGTCCGTTAGACCACGGTAAGACGATCGCTGCCCGGACTGCCTGAATATCTTTCGTGACCTTGCCCCCAAGTTTTATCCAGTTTTGAGTTCGCTCCAGTGGTTTTTTGAGGTGCTCCCCGTTTTTAGGCCAGCAGGAGCTGGAATTTTCCGGGGTTATGGCTCAGTTCGGCGGGGCTGCCGATGAGCCGTTCATCAGCGAAATCGGCACCTTGTTACCGATCGCGCTATGTGGCCGGAACTCGTTATACAACACGACGGCAGAACACCCACGGGACGGAGGTTCGCGAGCTTTTATATCCGTGGCATCCTTGGTGCGGTCAGCTCGTGCATGTCC
>NZ_JACIBK010000014.1 GCF_014195325.1 Rhizobium sp. BK650
AACTAAACCCGAGTTTGCAGGCCCTAGACGGGGTCTGCAATATCCCCGCCGGGACGGTGGTTGCGGTGACTTCGGTCAATCGGCTGATGGCCCAACAGGCACATCGATGGACACGTTGAAGCACTCGACCCGAACAACATCATGAGGCAACGACCTCGGAAAGGACCATGACCCCGGCAAGGATGTTGCAGGCGCTTGACAAACACCCGCAATTAAAGGGCCGATTAACATTTCGCTCTTTTGGCGAGCAGAGAGGCCGTCGCTGTCGCACGGTCCTGCGCTTCTTTTGCCAGCCGTGCTTCTCGAAGCCGCAGGGTCTTTTCCTTGCGGGAGCGAACGATGGAATCGAGCTCTTCGACCGCGCCGTTACGGGCGAAGAACTGCGTTTGAGCATTGGCGAAGGCAATCTCCGCCCGCTGGCGAGATTTGCTGTGTATCTGTGACATGGGGTTTCCTGAGTCAGACCGCCAGAATATGGCGGCAAAAAAAGGCCAGGCTGACTGCCTGACCTCGGTTGGTATCGTGCTTTCAACAGTGCCAGTACATCCGTGGTCAAAGGAAAGCGAATACCGGGTGTTAGGCAGCTTGGAGATTGCAAGCCGACATTTTTCCCGACTTGTTGTCGCGCTCCATTTCGAAGCCGATCTTCTGGCCTTCGACGAGTTCGCGCATGCCCGCGCGTTCGACGGCAGAAATATGGACGAACGCATCGGCGCCGCCATTGTCAGGCTGAATGAAGCCGAAGCCCTTGGTGGAATTAAACCATTTAACTGTGCCAGTGGTCATGACGAACCCTTTCATAACCATAGAGGAACCACAGCGCTCGCGCGCCGCGGATGGTGATAACGATTTTTGAAAGGAAGATTCGTTCAAGGCGCGGTGCCAATCGCGCGGTAACCAAAGCTTAGCAAGCAAATATCGACGATCGCTTGGACTATCCGCTGCACAATGTCAACTTTTAGTTTTCGGTATATTGTGACTCGATTTATGGTTGCAGTCTCGAAACTTATCTCGCTGGGCCCTCAAGCTACGAGACCGTAAACGGCATAATAGGCAGAAGGCCCTATAAAGGGGGAAGTGTCTGCCGAGCTTCTCTGCCCACAATCTCACTGTCTGATGAGGGCGATGACGCCTCGCGCCCTTCTCCGCCGACGAAATACTGAAAGCCCTCCGCCTTGATAGATACAAGCCAGAAACGGAGCGACGAACGGCGGATAGGCTGCATCCGTCACTCCGGCTGTTTAGACCAACTCCGATAAGGACGCTGGGTCGAATCCTCTTAAACTCGAGAAATCACCGCCCTCGACTTTAACGACCCAAGTCGGATCAGTAAGCAGCACGCGCCCGATGGCAATAAGGTCGAACTCGTCGCGCTCGAAGAGCCGTGTGTTCGCCGACTTTACCACCGAGCAGTTTCAGGGGGAGAGATAATGCCGATCGGTTCGCTGGTAGTCTTGGATAAAAGGCGGGTCACTTGCCTCGCCTTGAACGTCGGCGCGATCAAAAAATGTCGCCCCGGCAAACACCGAAGCAGCTGAAAATGTCGCGAAAATTCGGGATTCCGGGCGGTGCCGGGCGACCGGCGCGCGATCCGCACGACGTCGGCTTGTAGGTCGGGAACACCCGCTCGACTTTGAGAGCAAGATCCTCGCACTCATTATCGAGTCCCTATTCCCCCCAACGGTTTTGTCTCGCGCGACGATAGTTTTCGCCGGACTAGACACGTAATGCCTCTACTACCACTTTGAAGGCCGGTGAATTTTGTCTTCTGCTTGGATAATAGAGGTAATATCCCGGGAACAACGGCGTCCAGTCATCAAGAACCTGTACCAGCTCTCCGGCTGCGACCAGCGATTCCACGAGGTTTTCAGGCACGTAAGCAATGCCATAGCCCTCCAGCGCTGCGTCGATCATGGCGTAAGATGTGTTGAAGGTGAGCTGCCCTTCAACACGGACTCGTAGCTCCCTGCCGTCCTTCTCGAATTCCCATCCGTATAGCCCGCCCAGGTGGGACTGCCGGTGGTTGATACAATTATGGCCGACAAGATCCTGCGGCGTTTCAGGAATAGGTTTAGTGGCAAAATATTTACGAGATCCCACGGCGACTAGTCGCCAGTCGGGCCCAATGCGGACAGCAATCATGTCCTTGTCGACACTTTCGCCAAGCCGCACGCCTGCGTCGAACTTTTCTTCTACGATATTCCGGAAGCCATTGTCGCTGTTAAGCTCGACCTTGATGTCGGGGTAGTTTTTGAGGACCGAGCGCAGTTTCGGCCAGACAACACTCTGCAAAGCGTGATCGGAGAGCGTTATCCGCACATAGCCAGATGGCTTGTCCCTGATCTCCATAAGCGCGTCGATCTCGGTCTCGATCTCTTCAATGCGGGGTGCCAGCGAGCGGATCAGCCTCTCACCCGCCTCGGTCGGAACGACGCTACGGGTAGTGCGCGTCAAAAGGCGCAATCCCATCCGCGCTTCGAGCTTCTTGATCGTATGGCTGATCGTCGATTGTGACGTGCCGAGTTTCGCGGCCGCCTTGGTGAAACTTCGTTCTTCCGCGACTGCCAGAAACCAAAGCATATCGTTAAGATCTTCCCTCTTCATGCTCGTCTCCAGAAATGATTCATTAATGTCATCAATCGATAAGTCCAAGCGAATTGCAATGACTAATGCGGGAACTGCGTTCGGCCTATATTGCCGTCATGACCCAGCAAGTTCTCACACGCTCCCGCGCCGGCGCTGACGGCATCAAAACCTCAAGCGCGAAAGCCACAGATCCCGCAGTCCCAATTGCAGCTTGGGGCGCGGTCATATCGATGGCTCTCTGTGTTGCCGTCCTTATTGCTTCCGAGTTCATGCCCGCGAGCCTTCTCTCGCCGATCGCCACTGAACTGGGGGTCACGGAGGGTCGCGCCGGGCAGGCTATCTCTATCTCGGGTGTTTTCGCCGTCCTCACGAGCATCTTCGTGGCGGGGCTGACGCGCCGATTGGACAGACGTTTGGTTCTTTTGTCGTTCTCGTTGATCCTGTTGGTATCCGGAACGATCGTCACATTTGCCCCCAACTATCTCGTGCTGATGATCGGCAGAGCTCTACTGGGTATCGCCATCGGCGGCTTCTGGTCGATGTCGACGTCAATCGTGATGCGGCTGGTTCCAACAGGCTCAGTCCCCAAGGGCCTTGCGATGCTCAACGCCGGGAACGCCATCGCAGCAACGATTGCTGCTCCTCTTGGGAGTTTGCTCGGAAGCTATATCGGTTGGCGTGGCGCGTTCTTTGCGGTTGTACCGCTCGCTTTGCTTGCTCTTGCCTGGCAGTGGACCAGCTTGCCGGCGCTGCCGCCGCGTGAAAGCGAGGGGCCGTCGTATGTATTCCGGCTGCTGCTCCGTCCCCCGGTCGCAATCGGTATGGTCTCGGTCATGCTGCTCTTCATGGGCCAGTTCGCCCTTTTCACATACCTGCGCCCATTCCTGGAAACCGTGACGTCTGTCTCGATCTCGACCCTCTCTCTACTTCTCCTGCTGATGGGCCTGGCGGGTGTCGCCGGGACCACTATCGTCAGCCAGCTATTGCAACATCGACTTTTCACCATTCTCGGCGCAATCCCATTGGTCATGGCCTCGATCGCGTTGGCTCTGATCGCATTCGGCTCGTCGCCGACAATCACCGCCATCCTTCTGATCGGCTGGGGTCTGTTCAGCACTGCTGCTCCCGTTGGCTGGGGCACCTGGCTTAGCCGCACCATGCCCGACGATGCGGAGGCCGGTGGCGGGCTGCAGGTGGCGGCCATTCAACTCGCAATCACCCTTGGGCATCTATCGGAGGCATTTTGTTCGATAGCCAAGGCTGGTGGACAACCTTCCTGTTCGCCGCAGTGCTTCTCGTCGGTTCATGCCTTTTGGCAGTTGTCGCGGGGCGTCTTTCAAGGCGCGGATGAAACTGGCGGAATTCCCATTCATCCCGACAGCCATCGCATCATCGAACAAATGGAAAAGAGAGATGACCAACCAAAACCAAGACCATCCCCGGACCTCGAAGCTCGGCTTTGACCGCCGGCAAGTGCTCAAAATGACCGGTGCCGGCATCGCGGCCATCGCGGCGACGTCCCTGTCCGACACGAACCTTGCAGAGGCCCAAGACAGGTCCAACGGCGCAGCCAATTTCTACACCAGCGATGAAGTGACCTCTCACCAGGTCGCCTTCAAAACCCAGTATCAGACATCGGTCGCTGGCAACCTCTACCTGCCCAAGGATCTCGATCGGACAAGGAAGACGGCGGCTATCGTCGTCGGTCACCCTATGGGCGCCGTAAAGGAGCAGAGCGCTAACCTCTATGCCACTAAGATGGCGGAAGAGGGCTTTGTCGCCATGTCTCTCGATTTACCGTTCTGGGGCGAGAGTGAAGGACAATCACGCAATCTGGTTTCTCCGGAGATTTATGCGGAGGCCTTCAGCGCCGGCGTCGATTTTCTGGGGTCGAGTTCCTTCGTCGACAGACAGAACATCGGCGTGATCGGGATCTGCGGGAGCGGTAGTTTTGTGATCAGCGCGGCAAAGATCGATCCCCGCATCAAGGCTATAGCCACCGTCAGCATGTACGACATGGGCGCTGCTTTTCGTGATGCATTGAACAAGTCCCAGACGGTCGAACAGCGTAAGCAGTTCATCGCAACGGCCGCCGAACAGCGTTGGGCGGAGGTTGATGGTGCCGACATCCAGTACACCGGTGGCACGACGCTCGAACTGAAGGCCGAAACGGATCCGATCCAGCGCGAGTTTTATGACTTCTACCGCACGCTGCGCGGTGAATTCACACCTGCAGGCGTCGCCAGAGAAACAACGACGAAGCCGACCCTGAGCAGCGCCGTTAAGTTCATGAACTTCTACCCGTTCAACGACATCGAGACGATCTCCCCTCGCCCGATGCTGTTCATCTCCGGCGATCAGGCCCATTCGAAGGAATTCAGCCAGGACGCCTACAATCGGGCTGCGGAGCCGAAGGAACTGGTCTGGATCAAGGGGGCCGGTCACGTCGATCTCTACGATCGCGTTGATCTTATCCCGTTCGACAGGCTGAAGCGCTTCTTCGATCAGCACCTCGCGTGAATGGGAATCGAGCCGGCGCGGAAGTTGCCCGTGGCTTCACTCCGTCCATCTGTTTCGGCCGTCGCGGTGGCGACCGAGACATCCTAGGCGAGCTCAAAATACGCTTGCGCATTGCGAGGCAAACAGTCGGCCGCGGTTCATCGATCAGCACAGGATAAAACCATGAGAATCTATCGGTGGTCCGGCTTGATGGCACTACCCTTCGCGGTCGTTTTAGCCGGATACTTCCTTTCCGAACCCGAACTAATCCCGACCAAGGCACTGGCGGCTGCAAACTCGGTGACATTTCCACCCCTTGCTCGGCTGGAGCACTTTACCACGGTGCGGCGAGGGATCACGCGCGAGCACATGCTGAGGAGCCCCGAGGCCCTGGCTGCTCTCAAAGCTGGCAAGCCCGTTCCCACTGGCACGCATATGGTCCTTGTCGACTACCAAAGCGATGTACTGACACGGTACCTTGTAGGCCAGAAGGTTGGCGATGGCGCCGAAGACTGGGAATATCAGTGGTTCTGGCCAGATCAGACCGTCAAGGTGGATGAGAACGTCGCTCGTCGTTACTCATGTCACCGGTCACGCCAGTCCGAACAGTTCATGTTCACGTTTGATGGAGCCATCTCCGATGATGATGCGCTCTGATGGTGGTAGGAGCCAGGTCATGCTTCGACTAGCCGCCAACCGCCTTTGCCTTCCAGCTGGCATGGCCGCGCTGGTGATCCTCGCACTTGACTACTGGTGGCTCGACAATGGCCCGCACGAGTTCTTCGGCGTAGTCTTTTTCGGACATCTGTCATGGCATCTCTTCATCAACAGGCACCGGTTCTTGAAGTTGCGCCTCGGTCAATACAACGCTCGTCGGTGGATCGTCGCGGCCATACACACGTGGCTCATAATAAACATTGCCGTGCTGCTTATTACCAGCGCCGCGGCCTCCCATTCGATATCGGGCTTCTTCCAGTATTCAGTTGACGCCAGCGTCGTGGAGTTTCACTGGTTCTCGGCTTACTGGGTGGTGATGATCATTGCCGTCCATGTCGGCACGCATTGGACGCGAGTGATGTCCTCGGTGGCGACGCTGTTCGGGCTTAGTCCCTCCGGGTTTAGCGCAGGCGTGCTCAGGCTTTCAGCTTTGATCCTTCTGGCCTTCGGCGCATGGAGTTTTGCTGTTCTCGGTGTCCCGACAAAGCTAATGTTCGGCTACAGCCTGGATTTCTGGGACTTCACCGCGTCGGTGACGCCTTTTTTCGCGCATTGGACCGCTGTCATGGCGGGTTTCGCGGTGTTCTCCCATTACTCGTTGACCGCTCTCAGGTCAGCCGAAAATTACCGCTCTCACTCAAAGGTTGGTCAAGCATGAAACACTTCGCAACAGTCGCACTTATCGCCGCTTCGCTTACGATGACAATTGGGGGATCCGCTATGGCTCAAGATCGCATTTTGATTTCGTCCGACTGGGGCAAGGTGACGGCCCAGTTGACCGACAACCCGGCTGCTCGCGCTCTTTTTGACATGCTGCCATTGACGCTCGAGATGGATGATCACCTGCGTCAAGAAAAGACAGGCGATCTGCCTACAGCGTTACCGTCAGCGCCACGTCAGCGCGAATTCTCGGCTGGGACGCTTGGCCTTTGGAGTTCGGGGGATTTCGTAATTTATTACCGCGGTGGAAGCGTACCGTCGCCGGGGATCGTTGTTCTGGGTCAGGTCGAAGGAGATGTTTCGTTCTTCGATCGCCCAGGTAATGTTAAGATCAGAATTGAAAAATCGAAATGATATCGTTTCCGACGATATAAGGCATTTAATTTTCGTCCCCTGAGCAAGCCAAACCCGACAGGACCTTTCGAGGGCTTTGTGATCCATGGGACATACGGACGTTCGAGACCGCCTGAGATCGCGTTGACCAGAACCTCCCTAAGATATAGATCCTGTTTAAGAACGAACGGGCGAGTTTGTCGCGCAAACGGCTCTACGTGCAACATTGTAGCAACAGCAACCGGCTCTCGGCTTCATCAGCCGCCCGTTACGCTCATATGGACTGCTGGGCGGTTTTCGCGATCGATGACGAAGTCATGGCCTTTCGGCTTGCGGGCGATCGCCTGGTCTATAGACGCTGCCAATGCGGCTGGGTCTTTCGTGGCTCGCAAAACCCCGCGCAAGTCGGCGGCGTCGTTCTGGCCGAGGCACATGTAGAGCGTGCCGGTGCAGGTGAGGCGCACGCGGTTGCAGCCCTCACAGAAATTATGGGTCATCGGCGTGATGAACCCTAGGCGGCCGCGGGTCTCTGCGACCTCCACATAACGGGCAGGGCCGCCCGTCTTGAACGGGATATCCTTGAGCGTAAACTGCTTTTCAAGATTTTGGCACAGCACGGACACAGGCAGGTAGCGGTCAGTGCGGTCTTCGTCAATCTCGCCCATCGGCATGGTTTCGATGACGGTGAGATCCATGCCGCGACCATGTGCGAACCGCAGCATATCGGCAATCTCCCCATCGTTGAAATCCTAGAGCGCGACGGCATTGAGCTTGATCTTCAATCCCGCCTTCTGGGCCGCATCGATGCCCTCCATGACCTTTGAGAAATCACCCCACCGGGTGATATCTTTGAATTTTTGCGGACCAAGCGTGTCGAGTGAGATATTGATACGGCGTACGTCGCAGTCATAAAGGTCCTGGGCGAACCGGGCGAGCTGCGAGCCGTTGGTCGTGAGTGTCAGCTCGTCGAGATCGCCGATTTCGATATGACGGCCGATTGAGCGGACCAGATGCATGATGTTCTTGCGCACAAGGGGTTCACCGCCCGTGAGCCGCAGCTTGCGCACGCCTTTGGCTATGAATGCCGAACATAGCCGGTCGAGCTCCTCCAGCGACAGCAGGTCCTTTTTCGGCAGAAAAGACATGTTTTCCGCCATGCAGTAGGTGCACCGGAAGTCGCAGCGATCGGTGACAGAGACGCGCAGGTAAGTCACCAAGCGGCAGAACGGGTCGACCATCGGAGCTACTCTTTGTCGAGGCATCTCCGGATAGGATTTGGGCTCCATCGTCTGCGAAAGTGTCACGGTGATGCGAATACCTCAAGCCGAGCGGCGGCAACGTCGGCGAGAACCGAGAGCGCCAACGAAGTGGCATCCCGGGTCGGGCCAAATAATCCGATCGGCGCCTTGATCCGCTCGAAGGACTTTGGAGGAATACCGCGCGACCGCAGCCGTTCGATGCGGCGGCGATGGGTCCGAGTGCTTCCAAGAGCGCCGATATAGAATGCCGGAGATGCCAAGGCTTCACTCAGGACATTTGCTTCCAAATCCAAGTCATGATGGAGGAGTACGACAGCCGTAAACGCATCGATAAGAATAGCGCCCTGATCCACTCGAAGCCGAGTGCTATCTACCACCTGGACATCGTAGCCTGACACGTCTGCCAGACGACGAACTGCCTCGGCTTCACCCGTTTGACCGGAGATTACGACCCGCGTTCGCGGACGATAGACCGACACGAACGCACGTTCAAACCACTTCGATCGCAGCGGAACCGTATCAGCCCGCGCAAGGGTCTGCGATTGGGGCGTGTAAGCCAGAGCGACTGAGCAACGGTTGGCCAGATCACCAAGGGCATCCGCCAAGATACTTGTGTCGCGGATAACATGAATCGCAATGGTGATGCCCCCACCACAGGGCAGTTCGATATCGAAGAATGGCGACCCCTCGCCGAACCTGACAATCCGATCGCGGCCTTCCGAAATGGCTTGCAAAGCTTCGGCTGCCACCGCCGCCTCGACGCATCCCCCAGAAACATACCCGCAGAATCTACCGTCTGCCGCAACGGCAACATGCGCGCCAAGAGCCCGCGCTGCGCCGCCCCTGATCTCCACCAGGGTTGCGAGCGCCGCGCCCCCGCATCCCGCGGCCTCGACCGCAAAGCCGAGGATGTATGCCGGATCGTCAATCGAGCTCGCCCTTACGGGCGCGGGTATTGTCGCGATGAAAGTCTCGTTCAAGTCGGGTCCTCGAAGGGTTGCGTTGGCCGAACGGGCCACCGCGGTTGATCAGGCAACGTCTGGTAATCCGCCGATCAGCTTGTCGAGGGTCATCGGGTAATGCCGCAGGCGAACTCCCGTCGCATTATAGATCGCGTTGGCGATCGCCGCCGATACGCCGCACAGGCCAAGCTCGCCAATGCCCTTCGCCTTCAACGGCGAAGACATCGGGTCGGTCTCATCCATGAAGACCACTTCCTGATGAGGGATGTCGGCATGCACTGGCACCTCGTACCCGGCGAGGTCATGGTTGACGAAAAAGCCACGGCGGGTATCGACCGCAAGTTCTTCCGATAGAGCTAGACCTGCACCCATCGTCATCGCGCCGATCACCTGGCTTCGCGCCGTAATCGGGTTGAGAATGCGGCCTGCGGCACAGACGGCGAGCATGCGGCGGATACGGGTCTCGCCGGTGGCAATATCGACGCCAACCTCGACGAAATGAGCCCCGAACGTCGACTGCTGATGGCTTTCCGACAGCTTCTCCCATTCGATTTTGTCTTCGCCGACAAGTCCGTCTGGACCGGCAGCTTCAGCGAGCGAAACCGATCTGGTCCCTGAGCGGACGGCGCCCTTCTCGAAGACCACGTCGCTTGCGTTGAGCCCGAGCCTCTCGATGACTGCCTCGCGCAGCTTGACGCAGGCGGCATAGACGCCCGAGGTCGAACAGTTTGCACCGAACTGTCCGCCAGAGCCTGCGGAGACCGGAAAGCGGGAATCCCCAAGTTGCACAGCGACCTTGTCGATCGGCAGGCCCATCATCTCCGCTGCGGTCTGAGCGATGATCGTATAGCTGCCAGTGCCGATGTCCGTCATGTCGGTCTCGACGGTGACGATGCCCTCCTTGTCAAGACGCACCCGTGCGCCGGACGGAAGCAACAGATTGTTGCGAAAGGCGGCGGCCACGCCCGTGCCGATCATCCAGGTGCCTTCGCGTCGGGCTCCAGGACGGCCGCGGCCGCTCCAGCCGAAGCGTTCCGCCCCCAGCTTGAGGCAACCGACGAAGTCACGATGGGAGAAGGGACGGTCGGGTTTTTCCGGGTCGACCTGAGTATCGTTGAGGATGCGAAACTGCACGGGATCCATGCCAAGCTTCTCGGCCATTTCGTCGATGGCAATTTCGAGAGCCATAAGGCCCGGCGCCTCGCCGGGTGCACGCATGGCGTTGCCTTCGGGAAGGTTAAGCGTCGCCAGCCGCATCGCCGTCATGCGGTTTTCACCCGCATAGAGAAGCCGCGTCTGCATCGCCGCCGTTTCAAGTTGGCCGCCCGGTTGGTCGCCTGACCAGCTCTCGTGCGCGATGGCAGTGATCTTTCCATCACGGCCCGCACCGATCCTGAGCCGTTGGATCGTCGCTGGACGATGTGTCGTGTTATTGGGGATGAAGGGACGAGGCAAGGCGACCTTGACGGGACGCTTTGCCGCCTTGGCACCGAAAGCTGCAAGAACGGCATCAACCCGTAGAAACAACTTGCCGCCGAAGCCGCCTCCGATGAAGGGCGACATCAGGTGGATCTTTTCCTTATCGACGCCCAGCGTGGTTGCAAGATCGGACCGCCACCAGTCGATCATCTGGCTGGATGTCCAGACGGTGATTTCGTCTCCATTCCACGCGGCGATTGACGCATGCGGTTCCATCATCGAATGCGACTGATCCGGCGTCGAATAGCGCTCGTCCAGGGTGACTGCGGCGGACTTGAAGGCGCCGTCGAAATCTCCGACCGCCGTATCGGGCGGAGCGCCGCCGGCATCCTTCGGCTTCACCGCCGACTTCATTGCCTCGGCGAGGTCATAGGCGCCCTTGTCTTCGGCGTAATCCACCTTCACAAGATTGGCCGCAGCGCGGGCCTGCTCGAAGGTTTCTGCGACGACTACCGCGATTGCCTGATGGTAATGTTGGATCTCGTCACCGCCGAACAAGCGTGCGGTGTTGAACTTGCCCTTCTCCCGGTTGCCGACGTCGAGCGTGGTGACGACGGCAAGAACGCCGGGGGCGCGCTTTGCGGCATCGACGTTCATCGTCTTGATGCGTCCCTTGCCGATGGTTGATCCTACAGGATAGCCATAGACATAGGGCATGTCCGGATCATGCCATTCATAGGCATACCTCGCCTTGCCGGTTGTCTTGAGCTGGCCGTCGATACGGTGGATCGGCTTGCCGACCACCTTGAGCTGATCGATCGGATTGGTGGTTGCTGGTGTGTCGAACTTCATGGCGATCAGCCTCTCGCTTCGGCGATCACGGCACCGAGCGTGCGCTCGACGAGATCGACCTTGAACTTGTTCTGCTCGGTCGGACGGGCGTTGGCGAGGAGGATACCGGCGGCGGCTCTTGCTCCCTTACCGAGTTCTGCGTCCGCCGCATCGACGCGCCACGGCTTGTGGGCGACGCCGCCAACAGCCACCCTCCCCGTTCCGTCAGATTGAATGACTGCGCCAACAGATACCAAGGCAAAGGCGTAGGACGCACGGTCGCGAACCTTGCGGTAGATGTGCTTGCCCCCGACCGGAGGTGGCAGCACGACCGCGGTGATGAACTCTCCTTGTTCGAGAACCGTCTCTATCTGTGGAGTATCGCCAGGCAGCCGGTGAAAATCGGCGATCGGGATCGAGCGGTGGGTCCCGTCCCGCTTGACGGTCTCGACAATCGCGTCGAGCGCGCGCATCGCGATCGCCATGTCGCTCGGATGCGTGGCGATGCAACCGTCGCTGACGCCCACCACCGCATGCTGGCGGCTGAAGCCGCCAATGGCGGAACAGCCGCTTCCAGGCTGGCGCTTATTGCAGGGCTGGGCAGTGTCGTAGAAATACGGACAGCGCGTCCGCTGCAGGAGATTGCCCGCGGTGGTCGCTTTGTTGCGCAGCTGTCCCGACGCGCCCGCCAGAAGGGCTCGGGAGAGAAGGCCGTAATCGCGACGGACCACTTGGTCTGCAGCCAGGTCGGTATTGCGCACCAAGGCGCCGATGCGAAGGCCGCCTTCGGTGGTCTTCTCGATCTTGTCCAGCTCGAGTCCATTAACGTCGATGAGATGCGTCGGCTTCTCAATTTCCAACTTCATCAGGTCGAGAAGATTGGTGCCTCCGGCGATGAATTTGGCTTCGGGGTTATTTGCAGCCGCCCTGGCCGCGGCCTCCGGTGAGGAGGCGCGTTCATATGTAAAGGCCTTCATGCCGGCACTCCTGCAACTTCGTTGATCGCATCGAGAATGTTGGAGTATGCCCCGCATCGACAGATATTGCCGCTCATGCGCTCGCGGATTTCGGCCGATGTGATGGCCGCCTGCTCGGTCAGATTTTCGGTGACGTGGCTCGGAATGTTGGCTTTGATCTCCTCGAGCACTGCCACGGACGAACAGATCTGTCCGGGGGTACAGTAGCCGCATTGGAAGCCATCGTGCTTGACGAAGGCGGCTTGCATTGGATGGAGATTGCCGGGCTGGCCGAGTCCCTCGATCGTCGTGATTGTGTCGCCGTCGTGCATGACGGCAAGCGTCAGGCAGGAATTGATGCGACGGCCGTCGACCATGACCGTGCAGGCACCGCATTGCCCATGGTCGCAGCCCTTCTTCGTGCCGGTCAAATGCAGGTGTTCGCGCAAGGCGTCGAGCAAGGTCGTCCGGTTGTCGACTACCAAGGTCTGCTGCTCGCCGTTCACCGAAAATGCCACAGAGGTGGTGAGGTCCATCGTACTCCCCGAAGATTGTGCTGCCGCCGCAAGCGGTGCGGCGACGCTGGTCGCTGCCATTGTTGCAGCGGACGTGATAAGTAAGTCTCGTCGGGAGATTTCAAGTTGCTTGGGGGTTTGCATGGCAAGCTCCGGTTCCACAGATGGACAGAAGGCGCTTCGAGCGGCACCATCTTAAACGTAGCGCCGTGAAAACAGATTATTAGCGCTCAACGATCGATTGGACTTATCGTTCCTGAACATAAGTGATCGGGTGGACTGTTGAAGCTGGCTGCCATGATGGCCCGCACGCATCGATAAGGCTGCGGCAGATGTCCGTCTGCAAAATGCTCTTGCGATCGGTGGCGATTGTGACACAGTCGCAGGAATGGCGGAGAGTACCTGACGAACGGCTCAACTGCCCCGGTGGCGCAACGCTTCGACAAGCAGCGCAAATGCCGGCGACGATTGCCGGCGTGTCGGATAGTAGAGGTGGTAACCCTCCCAGTACGGGCACCAATCTTCGAGAACGCGGCGCAGGCGGCCAGCTTCGATGTGCGGCGCGGCTAAAGTTTCAGGGATGAACGCCAGTCCGAAGCCGTCGAGTGCCGCGGTTAACACCTGAAAGATCCCGTTGAACACCACCTGCCCTTCGACCCGGACGCGCAACTCCTGCCCATCTTTCTCGAATTCCCAGGCATAGGTATTGCCATAAGTCGGCAAGCGCAGGTTGATGCAGCGGTGGCTGGTCAGATCCTGAGGGATAGCGGGCTTCGCATGCTGCTCGAAATACTTCGGCGCGCCGACCACCGCGAAGCGGGAATGCGCTGTCAGTGGCACGGCAATCATGTCTTTCGCCACCACGTCGCCCAGCCGGACGCCAGCGTCATAACCAGAGGCAGCGATGTCGGTCATGGCATAATCTATTGCAATCTCTACCCTGATATCTGGATGCTTGGACAGAAATGGCGCCAGCCGGGGCCAGAGAATGTAATCCACCGTGAAGTCGATTGCCGAGATGCGGAACGTGCCGGTCGGCTTATCCCGCTGCTCGCGCAAGGCTTCCAGTTCGGCGCGAATGTCATCCAGGCGCGGTCCCGCGGTTCGCAGCAATCGCTCGCCGGCTTCGGTCGGCGAGACGCTGCGCGTGGTCCGGATCAGCAGGCGAAGGCCGAGCCGCTCTTCCAGAGCACGGATGGTCTGGCTCAGCGTTGGCTGGGCAATGCCAAGCTTGGCGGCGGCCCGTGTGAAACTGCGTTCCCGCGCGACCGCCAGGAATTCCGACAAGCCGGCGAGCGCGTCATCCATTTATCGTCCCTGCCTATAAGTTCATTTGGATTATAGCATCTAATCAGATGACCCGGCAGGGGGTAAAATCCACTCCCAAGATCAATTCTGGCTCAGCCATGGGCCTCAACAGGAAGATCCCGTCATGGATATCACCCGAAACGGGTCCCTGCCTTCCGGCAAGGGGCCTTCCGACTGGTTTACCGGCACCGTTCGCGTTGATCCGCTTTTTGCTTTCAACGACGCCCGCCGGGGAGCCTCGGCACTCGTAACTTTTGAACCTGGCGCCCGCACCGCTTGGCATACCCACCCGGTCGGGCAGAAATTGATAGTCACAACCGGTCTCGGCCTCGTCCAGCGCGAAGGCGGTTCGATCGAGGAGATCCACCCTGGCGACGTGGTGTGGTTCGAGCCCGGAGAAAAGCACTGGCATGGGGCGGCACCCAAGAACGCCATGAGCCATATCGCCATCCAGGAACATCTCGACGGCAAGGTAGTGGACTGGATGGAACACGTTACCGACGAACAGTACGGCTCTTAACCCACTGCCGACTGCAGGGATACGGGAAACCAGTATTCGTAAGGATCAGATCATGCCGCATGTTATCGTGAAATTGGCTGCAGGCCGGTCCGAGCCGGAGAAATTCGCCCTGGCCGAGGAGATTACACGCGCGGTGACCGAAACGCTCGGTTATGGCCCAGATGCGGTTTCCGTTAGCATCGAGGATGTCGCGCCGAAGGATTGGGCCGAGCATGTTTTCACTCCGGATATCATCGACAAGACGGACACGCTTTACAAGAAGCCCGGCTACAAACTCTCCGACCTGCAATCATGACCGAGCTTACTATCCCATCTCCTCGCCACACCGTACTTATGGCGCTGCTGCCAATCATGGCAGCGGTGTTGGTCGCCTTCCTGGTTATCGGGCTGGGCCTCCCCGTGCTGCCGCTACACGTGCACGACACACTCGGGTTCGGCGCCTTCGTCGTCGGCCTTGTCACCGGCAGCCAGTTCGCAGCATCGCTCCTCTCGCGCTTCTGGTCGGGGCGGACCTGTGACACCCATGGGGCCAAGTTCACCGTGCTGGTCGGACTGGGCGCGACGTGCGCCGTCGGCCTGGTTTACGCCCTGTCCCTGGCCATCTCGGATTCGGACCTTTCGGTCGCTGTCCTAATTGGAGGGCGCGCGCTGCTTGGCGCGGCGGAGAGCATTGTCATCACTGGTGCCACCGTCTGGGGGTTGGCCCGTGTGGGCGGCGAGCATGCGGGCAAGGTGATCGCCTGGATGGGAACAGCGATGTTCGCGGCCTTTGCCATCAGCGCTCCGATCGGTGTGGCGATCTACGACCGCGCCGGCTTTGTCGGGATTGCGGCCGTGACCGTCTTTGCTCCGGTTCTGGCCCTCTTACTAGTGATGCCCGTTCGAGGGGTGGTTCCCAACCGGCAGAGCCGCGCCAACACGTTTGCGACTATCGGCAAGATTTGGGTCCCGGGTCTCGGTGCCGCCCTGAGCAGTATCGGGTTTGGCGCCATCCTATCCTTTGC
This sequence comes from Rhizobium sp. BK650, assembly GCF_014195325.1. Classification (GTDB taxonomy): domain Bacteria; phylum Pseudomonadota; class Alphaproteobacteria; order Rhizobiales; family Rhizobiaceae; genus Rhizobium. Next base: position 15,630 of record NZ_JACIBK010000014.1, read on the forward strand.
GTCCCTGTTGTTTGCTTCGCATGGCTGGATGCCGGTCTGGCTAGCGTTCAGCTCCTACGCCGTTGCGCTTATCACCGCCCGACTGCTGTTCGGTCACCTGCCCGACCGGATCGGTGGGGCGCGGGTCGCGCTGGCCTGTGTTATCATCGAGGCGGTCGGCCTTGCCTTGATGGGACTGTCTTCGTCCGTCATCCCAGCAGCAGTCGGCGCGGCCCTCACCGGTTTCGGTTATGCTCTGGTGTTTCCAGGCCTTGGCGTGGAAGCAGTCCGGCGCGCGCCGCCAGAGGGAAGAGGTGTTGCCATGGGCGCCTATACCGCTTGCCTGGATCTTGCGTTGGGCGTGTCGGGACCGATCCTGGGATTGCTAGCCGGCCATGCGGGTTTTGGCGCCGTCTTCATCGTAAGCGCCATAGCGGTGCTGTGCGTAGTGCCTATCGCGCTGCGTCTCGACCAGGCAGACCGCAAATGACATTTATGTCAGCCGGTTAGACGCCAGCGCACCTTCGTCTCCAACCACGGCGGCGAGATACTTCGCGCGCATCGCGTGGCGGAGGCTGCCCGGGAACATGGCGTAGTACCATAATCGGGGTGGCCTTGCGGCGCGCTTTCGTCATAGCTAGAGATAGCTTAATCAGGAATTCGCAAGGCGTCACGACCTCCTTGCGTCGGTTCCATCACCAGATCGGTTCCGAAACATGAAACAACGCGAAGGCGTTTCAGTAGGAGCGATCTTGCTGGCGGCCGGACAGGCAAAGCGCATGGGAAAAAACGGCCGGCACAAGCTGCTGGCCGAGTTCGATGGCGTGCCGCTGGTGCGGCGTGCCGCAATTGTATTGCTGGCCTCAAATGCTACGCCGATCGTCGCCGTGACGGGCTATCGGCAAGAAGAGATCGAAGAGGCCATGACTGGCCTCGATATCATTACCTTATATAATCCGTCTTACCTGACGGGCATGGCGAGTTCGGTAGCCTGCGGGGTTTCGCATCCTCAGATTGCTGATTGCGATGGTGTCCTCGTCATGTTGGCAGACATGCCCGGCATCGCAACCAAGCATATCGATAGCGTGGTCAAGGCCTTCCAAAACTCCGGCGGGGAAGCGATCGTGCGGGCCAGCTTTGACGGCAAGCCTGGGCATCCCGTCTTGTTCCCCGGAATGCTCTACGACCGCTTGATCGGACTGTCAGGTGATGTTGGGGCACGAGAGTTGATCGCCGATAGCAAACTCCCGGTCATTATGATCGATATCGGTCCAGCCGCTTTGCTTGATGTCGATACGCCGGCGGCCATTATTGAAAATGGAGGCGTGCTGCGTGGCTGAAGCGCGTCGATAGACTGGTTGGCAGGTTCCACACGTTCCGCCGTTCGTTCTCCGTTGCCCGCGCGGATTCATTTCACCGAGATCATAGAAGTTTTTGCATCCAGCTTCCCCAGCACCCTAAGGCCGCAGGGTCCTGCACGCCGTCCAGACTGCCTTCATCGAGCACGACGCTTTCCAATGCGGATACTGCACGCCTGGGCAGCTCATGTCAGCCGTTGCCTGCATTCGCGAAGGCCACGCTGGTTCTGACGACCAGATCCGCGAATATAGAAGCGGCAACGTCTGTCGCTACGGCGCCTATCCACATATCGTGGCCGCGGTCCGCGATGCCGCAAGCCGCCTAAAGAACGAGGCTGCGTTGTGAGGCAGTTTGATTATCTGCGCGCCGCAAATACCACGACGGCGATCACCGAGGCGGCCAACCCGGAGACCAAGTTTCTTGCCGGCGGCACGACGCTCCTCGATCTCATGAAACTCAATGTCGAGCGCCCTGCACGTCTGGTCGACATCACGCGCCTACCAAGTCTCGACACGATCAATGTCTCGGCGGATGTCATTCGTATCGGTGCGCTCGCTAAGATGAGCAAGGTCGCTGCCCACGCGATATCATTAAAATGGCTCCGGTTCTGTCCGAGAGCCTATGGCGGGCCGCCTCGGCACAACTGCGCAACATGGTCTCCATCGGCGGCAACTTGATGCAGCGTACGCGTTGCACCTATTTCCGGGGAGCCTACTCGAACTGCAACAAGCGCAATCCTGGTTCAGGCTGCGCCGCGGTTGAACGCGTCAACCGCAACCACGCGGTGCTCGGCAGCAGCGATGCATGTATCGTCATTTATCCCGGCGACTTCGCCGTCTCGCTCGTGGCGTTAGACGCCACTGTGCTCATTCGAGGCTCTGTCGAGCGCCGCGTCCCTATCGATGAATTCTACCTGCTTCCGGGGCAAACGCCGAACCTCGAGCATCAGCTGTCACCCGGCGAGATGATCGTTGGGATCGAAGTCCCGCGTGTCCCCGCCTTGAAGCGGTCGCACTATCTCAAGGCCCGTGATCGCGCTTCGTATGAGTTTGCCGCGGCCAGTGCCGCCGTCGGGATCGAATTCGAACCTGATGGAAAGACCGTTCGCGATGTTCGTATCGCGGTTGGTGGTATCGCCACCAAACCCTGGCGTCTTCGTGCCGTCGAAGGTGCATTGAAAGGCAAGCCGATCGACGAGGCAACGCTTCGAACAGCAGCCGCAGCCGCTGTCGATGGCTCAAAATCGAGTAGACACAACGCCTTCAAGATCGAGCTGACTCCGAAGGTCGTCGCACGCGCCCTGATGACGGTAGGAGACATCGCATGACAAACAACAATCCGTTGGAACTCAACCGCCGTACCGTCATGAAACTTGGAGCCGGTGTGGCCGCGGTTGCCGGCACTGGCGTCAATCTGGGGCGATGCCCCCCGTGAACGTCTGCGGACGCGTGAGCGAAACTTTGACCGGACGGTTCACTGACGAGAGGCAACACAGGCGAGTCCGACATGGGGATGCGCTCCGGTACCTCGCCAATCTTGTGGTCAGGTCTCATCCTAGCTGAGCGCCATTCAGAAATGCCCTTTCTACGCCTATGCAGAAAATTCCGTCTAAACGGATGCTGTGGAAACGGTCATATCGATGCGACTTTCTGACCGGAGCAGCTGCCGCGAGGGAAGCGCTCGACGTCGACGCCTGACGTTCCGTTAAAACGGGCGCACCTTGGCACCCGGAGACATTCGATTGCCGCCAATCGCTCACATCTCCCGCAGCAGGAAAGGGTCCCCATGCCTTTGTCACGTTTTCGTTCTGTTTTCTTTGCTACTTTCGCAGCTATTCTCCTTTTAGCGAGTGGCTTCACCGCCACGGCCGCTAACCGCGTGACGTTCCCCAAAGATTTCAAGCAAATGGTCATTTATGGGGATTACAGGCGTGGCTCAAGCGGCGAGCTGGCCTACGCCCTGAAAGAAACGACCGGCATCGCCAAGGCCGGCCAGCCACTGCCGCCGGGCACAAGGCTTGTATTGGAGATCAATGATAACGGCGCACTGACAAGCTCTTTCGTCATGGAAAAGAACGTCGATTGGGGCCTTGAAGTCGAGGAAGAGAAGCGCACGGGCGACTGGCATTTTCAGCAGTTCGGCGCCCAAACTCGGCGTTGCACGCAAATTTCACCATCGCTTTGTGTAGAGACTTTCGCCTCGAGCAGGTATCGAACCGGGGACCCGTGGCCTGGACAGATTTAAGGATGTGATTTCAACTGCATTGCTGCGTCTTTTTGGTATCCAGCTTGAGACGGTCGACCACTTGCTTTATATGATGCGTGATGATTGATGCGCGATGAGGCGAATATGAGAACGACCTTGGCAATCGACGACGATGTCCTGATCGCGGCAAAAGCGATGGCAACCCAGCAGCATCGGAGCGTCGGCGAGGTCATTTCTGAGCTGGCGAGACGTTCTCTTCGCCGACCGCCCAGCAGCGCTGAGCGCAATGGCATTCCTCTCCTGTCAGTTCGGCCAGGTGCGCCGCCAGTGACGCTCGACATCGTGAACGCCTTGCGTGACGAACTGCCGTGACTTTCCTGCTCGACGTCAATGTACTGATTGCCTTAATTGATCCGGGCCATGTAGCTCATGATGATGCGCACGAGTGGTTCACGGCGATGGGTCAGGTCGCGTGGGCTACCTGCCCCATTACCGAAAATGGTGTCATCCGGATTGTCGGCAACCCCAAATATCCCAACTGTCCCGGTTCGCCGTCACTCGTGATGGAGATCGTCCGCAAATTGCGGTCGCTCCCCGGTCACAGTTTTTGGGCGGACGATGTGAGCCTTGTCGGGTCAGGTGATATCGCTCCTGCGAAAATTCTAACATCGGGACAGGTAACTGACACCTACCTGCTTGGGCTAGCCAAAGCACATGGCGGGCAGCTGGCGACATTCGATCGCAAGCTGTCAGCTGCAGCGGTTACAAGAGGCAATTCTGCCTTGCACCTGATCAACATGAGTAGATCGTGAGTTCCCGTCGATACATCATGCGATCCTGGACCCACAGATAGAATACCAACACTGCACAATGCCTATGCGGCCTTCACCTGCAGTGTTGAACGCATGGTCTTCTTCTGCGTCGCCGGCAGTAACCTACAGAGCGGCACTGCCGGATCCGAGCGGCCTTACGATCCTCATGCCGACCGGCGATTTAGCTCGCTGGACTCTCCGAGGGGCTCCTCTCAGAGACGCTCGCCCACACGAGTACTCAAACGAATAGATGCGGCAGATCCATTCTTTCAAAATCGCGCGGAACCGGCGTCGAGAACTTTTGCTCAATGCTTTTGCAGCAGCCGACACGGCGACATGCTCAGGGATATTTCAGAATCAGCGGGATTGTCCCCTCCTCACAACTTTAGATCATGCCAGCATCGTAAGACCGTATGTCCGTCTTCGTGGCCGAGGTGGCTCGCCCTACACTGGTCTTCCGAGGGTTGCTCGGATAGGCCGAGCCGATCCTCATCACAGGAGGACGAGCCGTGGCAGATTATAGAGAAGTGTTCGTTGGAATCGATGTTGCCAAGCGGAAGAATGCGATTGCTGTCGCCGAATACCGCCGGGAGGGAGAGATTCGCTTCTGGGGCGAGGTTGATGCATCGGTCGCAAGCATGCGACGCATCATCCAGCGGATAGCCGCAAAGTTTGACTGCGTTCATTTCTGCTACGAGACCGGACCAACCGGATACGGGCTGCATCGGCTGATCCGATCGCTCGGCCACGAATGTGTGGTCGTCGCTCCATCATTGATCCCCAGGAAGCCAGGCGACAGAGTAAAGACCAATCGTCGAGATGCACTCGCGCTCGCCCGGCTATTGAGGGCCGGCGAGCTCACGGCAGTGTGGGTACCCGATGAGGGTCATGAGGCGATGCAAGACCTCGTTCGCGCTCGGGCTGCGGCTGTCGAGACGTTGCGAGTTCACCGACAGCAGATCAGTGCCTTTATGCTCGAACACGGTCGCATCTATCCACGCAAGAAGGGCTGGACGATGCGATACCTTTGCTGGCTCGAGGAACAACAGTTCGATCATCCTGCGCATCAGATTGCCTTGCAGGAAATGGTTGAGGCGGTCCGCGTCTCGAAAGAGCGCGTGGAACGACTGGAGAAGGTGATCGAGGAGTTTGTCCCAACCTGGTCGCTGGCGCCGGTCATTCGAGCGCTGCAGACCCTGCAAGGGGACGATCTGATCGTCGCCGTGACATTCGCCACGGAGGTCGGCGACGTGAGCCGATTTGGGAGCCCTCGCCAACTGATGGGCTATCTCGGCTTGATCCCTGATGAGTGATCTACGGGCGAGACGGTCAGACGAGGTTCGATCAAGAAGGCAGGCAACGGTCGGGTTCGGCACATGCTGGTCGAGAGCGCGTGGACTTATCGTTACCCGCCAAAAGTCGGCGCGAGAAAGCTATACCGGATGGAGGAAGCGCCGCCGGCAGTCAGAGAGATCGCGTGGAAGGCTCAGAGCGATTGACGGCTCGATATCGCATGCTGGTCGCGCGGGGAAAACGGACAACAGTGGTTTGCACCGCAATTGCCCGAGAATTGGCCGGCTTCATGTGGGCCGTTGCAAGGGAGGCGCAGGCGATCAGGACATAGGTCACTGCAGCGAACTTGCACCTCGCGCATGGGCGGAGGCGGGACAACGGCAGCGGAACATCCGTCAGACGCTTTGTGGCCGGCCTTGTCCGACGCCCGCAGTAAGATAGGAACAGCCCCGGACGCACAATCGGGAATGCGGTAGCCAACCCGCGCATCAGAGCTTGATCACCGAAGTCCTCGAGTTCCGCCTCCACCCATACGCGATCATCATCGTGAATAGTCGTTCGTCGGAACGAGCGGTTACAAGCGATGTGCCCCTGGCACCTTGAACCTTATGATAAGGCCGATTCAGGAACACAAGGATGTGAGATTCGAGGGGACGCCGCCGGCGAAAGCAGCGCAAAGCGCCCGTCTTGCGTTGAAATAAACACACATTCCTTGAGCTTCATCCGATCCACGACTGGAGAAGAGGAAGTGCTGCGGTAAGAAACAACATGAGGGTCATCGGAACCAGGAAGATGAATTCGCCGAACTGAAACGTTCTGCCCAAGCGTCCGACCGTCACTCTCGATGCGACGAGATTGGCGCACCTACCACGACGCTCCGGAACCTGGTACTCGCGTCTGTCGGCATTTCGATGTGCCGAACTGCGTCCCTCTTGCAGCCAAGAGGCCCCCTATTTCGTTGATGCTATCACCAATCGGGTCAGCATAGCGATTTGCTCTTGTTGCTGTGCGACCAGGGCTTTGACCTCAGTGCTTCGTAGCTCGTCAAGCTTGTCGTGGAGGGCCATGATTTCAATTTCCGCTTTCAGATTGACCTCGTAATCATGGGATGCGTCGACGCGGTCCTTTGCAGAGTGCCGGTTCTGGCTCATCATGATAACAGGCGCCTGAACGGCCGCCAGCATGGAGAGGATCAGGTTCAGGAATATGAACGGGTAGGGATCGAAGGCGTGCGAGGCTGCGATCAAATTGACCGCCACCCAGACGGCGAGCGCAACGGCGAAGATAACAATGAATGTCCAAGAACCGCCGAACTTGGCGACCTGGTCTGCCAATCGTTGAGCCGAGGTGAGCTTCTCGTCGAATGACTGATTTGAATCGCGGGTAATTGCCCTTCGTAAAACCAGTCGCCGGAATACCGCTTGCTCTCGCTGCGTCAGCAGCTCGAAGGGCTTTCCCAGGTATCGATTGGCACCTAGCGAAATTTCCTGCGCGGATATTTCGCGCTCTGTCTCTGCAGACATGATCTCCTCCAGATGTACAAACTTGCCGCGACTTCAGGGCGTTAACGCCATTCAAGACGCAACCAATTTCCTGCCAGATATCTGAGCAATCGAGATACTGAAGAAGATCGGAGCTTCCTTACCCTCCGAGCCGGTGCCGGGCTTGGAGGAGCCGGGCTCCCACCACAATGGCCGCTTTTGTAATAAGGACCAGGCGTGAAGACGTTCATTGTGCCGTTCCGAAGTGTCCGGCAGTTCATCATAGGTGCCTTGAACGAGGACGCTCTTCCAACGGTGATGTTCCCCGGTTTCCTCCACCAGAAGGCAAGCGTTCGGATTGCTCCGCATCCAATCGACCTTTTGCCCCGCCAGGGAAAAGACATAGAGCTTTTCTCCATCGAACGCATAGTGGACAGGCACGACGTAAGGTCGATTGTCGCGGACACAGGCAAGATGCCCAACATTTTGGTGGGCAACGACTTCCCGGCTTTCGCGCTCGGTCATTTCCCGAATGCCCAATTTATGATCCTCCTAGCTCTGAAACCCGGGTATGGAAGGGCGCGAGCCTCGGCGTTTGGTCGAAGGTGCAATGGTTTTCGTTGCTTCTTCCCGGCCCATGTTTTCGAACGTTGCCTCGAAAAGCTCCTGCGCATATGCAATCGCAGAATCGGCATCCGCGGATGACAGCTTGATGTCTTCGCATTTCAATCGCATCGCACGGCGAATGGCCGACAGCGCCTGTTGGGCTGCATGTTTTTCACCGTCTTTGATGAGGAGGCTCAACGCGGTCATTGCGACAACCTCCAATACCGTAATACGGCCTTCGATCTCGCCCATGGACGGAATGGCAAGGTTTGCGCCGTTCCCGTAACCATCGCGCTTGGCATTGTACATTTCGGGAATCCCTTCGTGAAGTTCGGCTTATCCTATCGGTTCAATGGAATTTGCTCCGTGTGAACGGCTTAGCCTTCCTGCGGAAGTTTTTGGCTTCGATAGCAGAACGGACCCTCCCTCATTTTCCCAAGCTGAAACAGCCGCAGAGTCCGCGTTCAGTCTTTGCCGTTTGGAGGCCGGATAATTGACGGTCGGGATAGTTGCGGCCTCAATCCGACGGATGACAGCGACCTCCTGCAAGTGCCGATCACCTTCGGTCGCTTGCATCTCAGAAGTAGCGTAGTCAGCCCGCTTGAGGACGCGTCTAAGTGTTTTTCGTTCCTCGGGCGTTGGGCACATCGATTCTGGTCCTTAAGACTGAGGCGAGGCAAGTATTGAGAGCACATGCGACATTGCTGTCCATCTCGGCTTGAATAAAGTTGCCGACGCGATATTCATCGGATGCACATTTGTGCCTTCTTCATGAAAGGTCCCCGGCGGGGTTCAGCGGCCTTCTTCCGGCGTTGAGCAGAAGCTGGCGTTCTGTCGCAGTTGGCCCCAACAGCTTCAGCAGTCGTTTCTCTTCAAGGCGGTCAAGCCGGAAGCGCTTGGCAAAATCACTAATTGTCCAGACCCTGGCCAATCTGAACGAACGAGTCTGTTGAGCCTTCGTGGCAGTCATTTGATGCTCTCCTCAGTTGCGGCCGTCACTTGAACGTCGCGCTGGCCTTGAGCTATCCTGTCGCACGCGACATCCAGGGGCCCGCGCCATTAGTTTCTCCATGAGCATCGCGCGGGATGCTCAATCCATAAAGGACCGCGAGAGCGAGCCCAATTGCCAAAGCGGCCACCATTATCCGTCGACCAGCCCGAGAAACCATAACGCCGCAATCCTTTGTAAATAAGGTGCCGTTACAGGGCCGCTCGCTATTCCTTACCCTCGGCATCCTTCTTGATTGCCGACTCCAAGTCCTGCGGATGAACCTGCAACAATTGCCTTGTCCCGATACTGACACCAAGGGCCGGTATTTCGATATGCGTTGCAGTTCTTCGGTAAGCGGGAAATGACAGTCCTTCTATCAGTTCTTCATCTACTATCACTCGGTAGGTGCCCGCATCGAGCGGCACGACCAGAGCGCTTAGGGCAAAAGGACGAGAAAAGGTAATCTCAGATTCTGTTGTGCGTTCTGACATAGGAACCCCAATTGGTCGATTGGACCAACGCTCACCGGAAACCACGCAATTTCTGTAACTGCAATCCGGATGCTACCAGAACGTGCCTTGCAGTATGACGTACAGAATGAATGCGACAGCCATGAGGGGGATCGATTTCATGAAGAAATCCCCATATCTCAAGCCACTGAGAGATCGCATTGCGCGTTCGTGTCTGGAAGTTCTTGCTATGGAAGACATCGCGTCCTCCCGTTTGGGGCTAGAGCTTTTTTGCGGCCCTAAAAAGCAGCGCCCGTTCCGTGGCTGCTACTATATCTTAAGTGGGGAGGCTGGACGCAATTGCAAGTCGAAACACGACTCCTTGCAGAATAATGCATAGAGCTTGATGAACGGGAACTGCGATCATCGCAAGTTAGCTCGCTGCTCCAGCGAATCGCCCAAACATCTCATTGACACTCCTCCAGCGTCAAAGAGCTCGATCAGCATTTTAACCCGCTAACTTGGCTGACGCAGTGCGGTGATGTCCCTTACTTGCGAGACGAACTATGGCTTTGCCGCTTGGGATCTGGCGTGTCTGCTGCCGACGCAGCGTCCGTGTCCTATCGCCGCCGACGTCACGGTCTCGCGTGAGTATAGTAGCCTACGACCTCGTGTCCCAGCGTGGAGCAGCAATCTCGGAGTCGCAGCTTGCAGGCGGGGTCGGTGCGCAATGCGACAAGTGCAGTGTCACACGAGGTGGGAACATTCTGTCCGGATCTAAGTTAGCACCGCACTCACGAGGTCGTGAAGAAGAAGAGGGGAGCCAAGATGACAGAGCCAGTTTCGACGATCGCTCATGTACATACGCGCGACGAAAATCCTTACCTCAATGCTGCCTTCAACAAGGTGTCCTGGGGGTCGATATGCGCAGGGGTCGCCGTGGCACTGGTGGTGCAGCTTCTGCTCAATCTTCTCGGCGCAGGCATCGGCGCCGCGGTCATCGACCCGGCTGCGAACGACAGTCCGAGCGCCAAGATGCTTTCCGTCACAACGGCGGTGTGGTTTGTGGTCAGCGGCCTGATCGCGTCCTTCGTCGGCGGCTATATTGCCGGCCGCCTGTCGGGGCGTCCGGTTCGCTCAACCGGCGCGTTGCATGGCGTGACGTCATGGGCCGTTACAACCCTTGTTGTGGTGTACCTGCTGACAACATCCGTCGGCGCACTCGTCGGCGGCGTCTTCTCAGGTCTCGGTGGCATCGTATCCCGTGCGGGCTCGACGGTTGCAACGGCCGCGACCACCGCTGCCCCGGCTCTTGCGACCGCAACCGACCCGATGGGAGGTATCGAGCGAAACATCCGTGACGCAAGCGGCGGCAATGATCCGGCGGCCCTTCGCGATGCTGCGGTTGCCTCCGTACGGGCTGCGTTGACCGGCGATCAAGCCAAGGCCGAGGAAGCGCGCAATCGCGCAGCCGACGCTATCGCCAAGGCTCAGAATATCCCCCTCGATCAGGCCAAACAGCAGGTCGCCCAGTATGAGCAGCAGTACAATGACGCCATCGCCAAGGCTAAGCAGCAGGCGATCGAGGCCGCACAGACGGCCGCCACGGCGTTTTCGGCAGGGGCGATCCTCGGCTTTATCGCTCTTGCCGTCGGTGGCATCGCCGCCTGGATCGGCGGGGCTATGGGAACGGCGCACGTCGGACGCGACTACGAAAGCGATGTGGCGCGATGATGCAACGACGCAGCGCCTCGACCCATTAACCCTTCACTTAAACACCCACCGTTCCAATAAAGGATACGACGCATGGCTACCACGAAGACACTTGACGACCTGTTCCTGGACACCCTTAAGGACATCTATTTCGCTGAGAAGCAGATTCTGAAGGCGCTGCCCAAGATGGCGCGCGCCGCCGATTCCGAAGAGGGCAAAGCAGGTTTCCTTCAGCACCGTGACGAGACGCAGGGCCAGATCAATCGCCTCGAGCAGGTATTCGAACTCCTCGGCAAGCCGGCGCGCGGAAAGACCTGTGAAGCCATCGAAGGCATCATTGCCGAGGGCGAAGAAATCATGGAGGAGTTCAAGGGGTCCCCAGCCCTCGATGCCGGCTTGATTTCGTCAGCCCAGGCCGTCGAGCATTACGAGATCGCCCGCTACGGCACGCTCATCGAGTGGGCAAACCAGCTCGGCTTGAAGGACGCCGTGCCGCTCCTGCAGGCAAACCTCGCCGAGGAGGAGGCGGCAGACGAGAAACTCACGCAGCTTGCCAAGGCATCCGCGAATGCCAAGGGCAAGAGCAAGGCTGCCTAGAGCAGTCGCGTCTTTGGGAAGGCCGTCCATGGGGCGGCCTTTTTGATATCGACCATCATCATCAACGGGGACACTCATGGCTAAACGAACCGCACGAGCCTCGGGCTCGACAGCCTCTACCGACACCGTCACGATACACGACCAGCAGCTTCACCGCGGCGCTGGGGGCGAGCTTCACCAGGTCGCCGGGGACGGCGCCGACGTGCTGACGACCTCTCTGGGCGGGCCGGTCGCCGACGACCAGAATTCGCTTCGCGTCGGGGCCCGCGGACCGCTGCTGGTCGACGACTTCCATTTCCGCGAGAAGATCTTCCACTTCGACCACGAACGCATTCCGGAACGCGTCGTGCATGCCCGCGGCTATGGCGCGCACGGTTTCTTCGAAACGTATGAATCCTTGTCCGATGTCACCCGCGCCGACATCTTCCAGCGTCCTGGCGAGAAGACGCCCGTGTTCGTGCGCTTTTCAACCGTGGCAGGCAACAAAGGATCCGCCGACCTCGCGCGCGATGTGCGTGGTTTCGCCGTGAAGTTTTACACGCAGGAAGGCAACTGGGACCTCGTCGGCAACAACATCCCCGTCTTCTTCATCCAGGATGCGATCAAGTTTCCCGACATGGTGCACGCCGCCAAGCAGGAGCCGGACCGAGCCTTCCCGCAGGCGCAGACGGCTCACGACAACTTCTGGGACTTCATCAGCCTGACGCCGGAAAGCATGCACATGGTCATGTGGATCATGTCGGATCGCAGCATCCCGCGTTCCTTCCGCTTCATGGAGGGCTTCGGCGTCCACACCTTCCGGTTCGTCAACGAGAAGGACGAGTCCACGTTCGTGAAGTTTCACTGGAAGCCGAAACTCGGTCTTCAGTCGGTCGCATGGAACGAGGCCGTCAAGATCAACGGCGCCGATCCCGACTTCCACCGTCGAGACCTTTGGCAGTCGATCCAATCCGGGAACTTCCCCGAGTGGGAACTCTGTGTGCAGCTCTTCGATCAGGGGTTCGCCGATACTTTCGACTTCGATGTCCTTGATCCGACGAAAATCATCCCCGAGGAGATTCTGCCGGTGAAGCCGATCGGTCGTCTCGTGCTCGACCGGATGCCGGACAATTTCTTTGCCGAGACCGAACAGGTCGCGTTCATGACGCAGAACGTACCTCCGGGGATCGACTTCAGCAACGATCCGCTGCTCCAGGGCCGAAACTTCTCCTATCTTGACACGCAGCTCAAGCGCCTAGGCGGCCCGAACTTCACGCATCTTCCGGTCAACGCGCCGAAGTGTCCCTTCCACAACTTTCAGCAGGACGGCCACATGGCGATGCGCAACCCGGCCGGCCGCGTCAACTACCAGCCGAACTCCTTCGGAGTCGGACCCCGGGAGTCGCCGTCGGCCGGCTATCGGCACTTCCCCGCAGAGGAACAAGGTCAGAAGGTGCGGCTGCGTCCGGAAAGTTTCGCCGACCACTACAGCCAGGCCCGCCAGTTCTACATCAGCCAGACAGGTGCTGAGCAACGGCACATCGCCATGGCCCTCACCTTCGAGCTCAGCAAGGTCGAAACTCCGGCGATCCGCCAGCGGATGGTGTCGCACCTGATGAACATCGACGAAACGCTCGCCACGACGGTCGCTCAGAAGCTGGGCTTTCAGTCGATGCCGAAGCCAGCGGACGCGGCGATGCCGACCAGGCAGGATCTGGATGCTTCGCCCGCGCTTAGCATCGTGAAACGTGGACCGAAACGCTTCGAAGGCCGCAAGCTCGGAATCCTTGTCGCCGACGGCGTCGACGCCAAATTGCTAAAGGCTCTGACTGAGGCGATCACGAAGCAGAAGGCGGTTTTCGAAATCATCGCACCGAAGGTCGGCGGGGTGACCGCGTCCGATGGAAGCTGGATCGACGCTAATCACATGATCGATGGCGGGCCGTCCGTCCTGTTTGACGCTGTTGCGCTTTTGACCTCGCATCAGGCGATCGAGGATTTGGTCAAGGAAGCGACCGCCCGCGACTTCGTTGCAGATGCTTTCCAGCATTGCAAGTACATCGGCTACGATCCGTCCGCTCTGCCGCTCCTCGACAAGGCTGGCATCTCCGCCTCCCTCGATGAAGGCACGCTTACGCTCAAAGACAACAAGGAGATCGCGGCTTTCGTACAGGAGCTCGGCAAGCTTCGGGTCTGGGGCCGTGAACCTTCGATCAAGCTCGGCAAGGCTTCTCCTTCGGTTGTGTAAGAACTTAAGGGGCGCGGTTACAGCCGCGCCCAAAAAACGATGCCTTCGGGTACCGGTTTGGCGCAGGAACCGTCTCTTCCTGCCGGCGTTTTGATTTCCGGCAGAGACGAAGATGGATCAGCAAGAGTACAGCTGGATAAGTCGCCGTGCGGATGAGATCTATATGAGTGGTCCTTTGAAGGCGCTGCTCGGCGTGATAGCGGTAGCACGGTACCAAACCGTGCCAAGATAGCCAGCCCTCGTGCCGAAGCGGAGCGCCGACCAGCAGGACCGGGCTGAGGTCGTCGCTAGCGGAACCGATCGCTATCAAGACAGCGTCCAGCAGTGTATCCTGGCCAAGCAGATCGTCGATGGCATAGCCTGAGATGCAGAGTTCCGGAAACACCATGAGAGCAACATCGTTGGCCGTGCCCACGCCGGGCGAGGTCCAGAACCGCCTCCGCATTGACCGCGGGATTGGCGACTTCGCAATCCGGCGTGCAAGCGGTGCATCGGGACGAAACCGTGGCCGTACGGCGCATGAAACTCCATCTTGTCCCTCAAGCAGCTTTATCCAAACTCAGAATGTCGGAGCGAAACGCCTGAAGCTTCCAGCAATTCCCGGAACAGTCGCTTCCCAGCGAAGTTAAGCTGCTCAAACGCCGTAGGAGGCCGCTTTGCCGTACGTCATCGAAATTCTTCTGCCTGTTACAGAGAAGTTCGCGCAGCAAACACTGGATGGTATCCGTAGCGAGCTGACGGATCTATTCGGCGGAGTGACGGTTTACGCCAATGCGCCGGCAGAAGGGTTGTGGAGCAATGGCGGCGACACCGAGCGCGATCGCATCGTGGTCGTCGAGGTCATGACAGAGCAGGTAGACCGTCTGTGGTGGGCCGACTATCGCAAGAGATTGGAAAGGCAGCTGTCACAGGCCGAGATCGTCGTACGCGCGACGAATATTGACCGGCTGTAGCAGCAAAGGAACGGCCACATTCACCATTCGCTATCACGCATCTCATGAGCAGTTTTCGCCAAGCGAGCTCCTGCTGTATGTGAAACAGGCAGAAAACGCAGGTTTCCAGGCGACAGTGACGTCCGACGGCGATTTCACGTTGTCTGTGGCTGTATTTCCGGTTTCCGTTGAGCCTGCGGTTGGTCGAGGAAATACTGTCGGAGCTAGGCATTGTCGCGTCTCACGCAACGATCCGGCGATAGGGCCGTACATTCGAACCGGCTTATGCCAAGCAGTGTGGCGGAAATATTGGCTTTGGCGTGCCGTTGACCAAGACGGCTACGTTCTCGTTCAGCTGGGATTTCAAAGCTTCGCAACAGCGGCGAACTCGTCGAATGCAATGGGACCAGGATGCCTCCACCCCGCGTCCCACCAGCACCCGGCAATCGTGCGAGCGCATTACACCTATTGCTGACTTGCCCAACGAACCAAAATTCAGTCAAAATTCCCCGCCGGTTCCTCGTTCTTCCCAGCCCATAGCGCGACCACTCTCCGCGCTATGAAGGATGCGGGGCCGGCACCATGCGTCCGTTCTTCACCTCGCATTCAGGTTCAATCCTCGAAAACCGTAGGAGAACCCGAAATGGTAGGTCCATGACAAAGAAAGAAATTAGATCTCCGGATAGGCCTCCGAAAAAGAGGCAAGGAGAGGTTCCAAGAGGATCGGCACGACGGCCCGCCGCACGGCCAACCTGAGTAGCCCCGACGGCTGCTGCCCCAGATCATAAGCTGCTCGGCTAGCTGCGACGAGCTCTTCGAAGGCCGGCTTGGCCCGTGAAAAGTAGCGCTCTCCTGCCTCAGTGAGAGCGACACTGCGCGTGGTGCGGATGAAAAGCCGTGCCCCCATCCGGCTCTCGAGAGCCCGGATGGCCTGGCTAACCGCGGACGGAGTCACCCCGAGCTCAGCGGCAGCGCGACGGAAATTGCGATGCTCGGCAACGCTCAGGAAGGCCTCGACGCCGTCCAGGGCAGGCTCAAAATCGCGTGTTGATTTTCAGCTTAGCGTTTCAATAAAAGGTAGATTTTGGAGTCCCCTCGTGTCCCTGAACATCAAAAAGCCGGCCACCGTCGCCCTTGCCGAGGAGCTCGCCCGCCGCCAGGGCATCAGCAAGACCGCCGCCATTCATCAGGCACTCAGCGAACGTCTGTGTCGCCTGGGCAACGCGATGCCGCCCAGGAGTGCCCGCCCGGCGAATTCCGCGCCATCCGCGAGCGCGTGGCGCGCCTGCCGGAGCTCGACAATCGCAACGACGAGAACATCGTCGGCTATGACGAGCACAGAATTCCGAACTGATGGTGATCGACACCTCTGCGATCGTCGCCATCCTGCGCAATGAGTCTGAGGCCGTCCGACTTTAAAAGGCTCTGGTTTCGGATCCGGTCCGGCTGGTGGCGGCGACCTGTATGCTCGAAGCGCGTATGGGGTTCGTCAGCCGGCGCGGCGAGCATGCCTTAGAAGCCTCAACATGTTCGGTTTCGGAGCTCGGGTCAATATTAGGCTGTGCCTGGCGGCGCCTCACGGCGAGCCGCTCGCATTCGCAGAGAATAGACAAGGCTTCCCTAGGGCTGGGAGCCTCAATTCACAATTGCCGAGGCGGATATGGGCACGCCGTGTCGTCAACCAGGCTTTATAGCATTGAGCCAAGGCAAGGACCATGGCGGCGAGGGCGCCGGGTATCCCTGCTGCGCTAATAAGCCATTTTAGAATCTCGAATCCGCTCATAAGCAACGCATGGCCTATGAATGGTTGTCGCCACTAACCCGGCCGGACTCGTGCCAGGCATCTTGCCGGATTGTCTGGCGGGACATTGAAGCGTCATTCGCTGCATGTGCGGCGGAAATCACGGAAGGGTAATGGTCGCGGGTGCGGCTCGGCTTGAACGGAGTGCGCGCCGTGTTCCATCGCTCACCCGCAGGAAGAAACCGACAAGGGAGCGGTAGAGTGCGTCCATCGCTTACTGCTCGAAGCGGAGATAAAACCGTGACCACAATGGACTACAAAGGCTATGAAGCTGTCGATGAGTTTGATGAGACGCCGGGATTTTTTGCGGCGAGGTCATCAATTGCGCGACGTCATCACCTTCGAGGGGACATCAGCGGGTGAACTGAAGCAAGCGGTCCGGACACCTGGCAAATACTTCATAGACGACGACTTGAACATTCCTCGCTGGGTTCGCTGCACGTTTATAGGGCATGCCCATAAGCGGTGAAATTTGGGCCGATTGACATTCTGAGCGCTCAAGGCATTGAAGGGCCTATCACCTTCGACGTGACGTCTCATTGGCTCCCAATGAGCTTTAGCCGGTAGGACGACAGTGTAAAGAACCGTGGGCGTCAAAGCTCTTGAAACCCACCAGCGTGCGTCGTCCCCCCGGGGCGCGCATCCCTTACTCGCGTCATCCTAGCAATTCGTCGCATCTTATACTAGCATCCAGCATTCGGTTGGCTTGTCCCTAAAATGCCACGCTATCTGGAACCAATTCCGAACTGGACGTCCGACGAGCGGCCGCGAATGGCAGGTTCGCCGTCGACGCCGTATCATTCGCCAGTGGTGAGATTGGCCTACGCTTTCGTGGGGGTGCTTGTTGGCATAACCGGCGGCCTCGGCAATGCTATGGTGTTGGCCAACCTGCCGCAGATTCAAGGCGAACTGGGGCTCACGCCGATCGAAGGCGCGTGGCTTCCTGCAGCCTGGGTGATGGTCAACGTTTCTTCCAACCTGATCCTGTTCAAGTGCCGTCAGCAATTTGGGATACGTCGGTTCGCCGAAGTCGGACTCATGGCTTACGTCCTGGCGACTGTTCTTCAGCTTGCCGCCCACAACTATTCGATGACCTTGTTTGCCCGCGCAGTGACAGGGTTCGCCTCGGCGCCCATCAGCGCACTGGCCAATTTCTATGTTATGCAGGCGTTCCCGAAGGCCAAGCTTGGAGCAGGCATGTGTATAGCTCTTGGCATTGGTCAGCTTGCGACGCCGCTCGCGTGGATACTGTCAGTACCATTACTCGATATCGGCGAGTGGCATGTGCTTTATGTTTTTGAGCTCGGCCTTGGTCTCTGTTCGCTCGCCGCCGTCTTCGTTTTGAAGTTGCCGCCGGGTATTCGGATAAAGGCATTCGAGCCTCTGGATGTCTTGAGTTTCCTCCTGATTTCCCCAGCCTTGGCGCTCATTGTCGCCGTGCTTGCGCAAGGCCGTGTTCAATGGTGGCCAGACCAGTCCTGGATGGCGTATGCGCTGATAACTGCTCTGCTCCTTCTTCTGTGCGCGTTCTATCTCGAGCATCACAGGCAGCGACCACTGGTTCGCACGCGCTGGCTAGGGACGGCTGGTACGATACGCTTCACCTTGGGGGCGCTGAGCATCCGGCTGCTTCTGTCGGAGCAGACCTATGCCGCAACGGGATTGATGCGGACTTTGGGAATGGGGCCTGATCAACTGCAGTCGCTTTATTCGGTGATATTCATCGGAACGCTGACAGGCACCATCGTCTCAGCCGTGCTTTTCGGACCTAAGACGGCGCTACCCCTGATCTCCGCCTCGGTCGTCCTGATCATCATCGGCGGGCTGATGGACCGGCACGCCACCAATCTGACCCGACCACACGACCTCTATGTGAGCCAGTTCTTTGTTTCTTGTGCTGCAGGTATGTTCATGGGACCGTTGCTTCTCTTCGGCGTCAATCGCGCTCTGGCAGAGGGTGCCGACCATATGGTCACCTTTATCGTGCTTTTTTCGATTACGCAGGGAATCGGGGGATTGGCGGGGCCGGCGCTATTTGCTACTTTTCAGCAATATCGCGAGCACGAATACTCGGCACTTATATCTGCCCATACCCAGCAGACGGATCCGGCCGTCGAATTGCGGCTTGCACTCCAGTCGCAGGTCTACAAGCACGTGATCACGGACCCTGCGCTTCGAAACGCGCTGAGCGTGGCCGCACTCTCACAAATCGCCACGCGCGAGTCGAATGTTCGTGCATACAACGACGTCATTGTCTTGAACACGATGCTGGCGAGCATTTTTCTCGCCTGGGCGATGACGCGCACTTTTGTCCTCGCGCGCGTCGCGGCAGGCTCCAGCACCGCCTGAATCGAAGGAGTCCACTCGAGATGAAAGATCGCGAGCCAGATGTTTTCGAAGAGCGGCCGTCGGTGCAACCGTCACGCGGCGCCCCTGTGGGTCTCGATCCGTCGCCTGATGGCGGCAAGACGCCGAACTGGCCCGGAGACGCGGAGGGTTCCGCAACGGAGGCGCAAGCCATTACTTTTCCGCCGAAAAAGTTGGCACCTAAGCCCCTGACAGTTGCCGCGATGCTTGTGGTGGCGGTGGCTGGCGTAGCCCTCATCGTCTTCGCATGGGGGCTGTGGCCCTTCACATCGAGCATCGTGACGACCGACAACAGCTTTATTCGCGGCAAGATCACTGTTCTTGCTTCGCAGGTGAGCGGCTATGTGGTCGAAGTGCCGGCACGCGACTTTCAAAGGGTTCGCACCGGCGATACGCTAGTCAGGATCGATGACAGAACCTACAGGCAACAACTCGAGCAGGCCGGGGCCCAGCGCGATCAGGCGATCGCAAACTTGGCCAACGTGGAACAGACGACGGCGCAAAATCGCGCGGAAATCGTGGCGCGCAGGGCGGATCTTCTGCAGGCTCAGGCTGAGCTGCAGCGAGCATCGGCGGATACCACTCGGGTAGAGGCACTCGGCCGCCAGGGAGTTACTCCACAAGCGCAGGCCGAGCAATCGCAGGCGACCCTGAGCGCCGCCAAAGCGGGCGTTAAGCGCGCCGAGGCTGCCATCGCGATCGCGGAGCAGACGCTGACATCCACAGAGGTTTCCAAACAAGGGCTTCAGGCGGCATTGCGGATGGCGGACGCGCAGGTCGAGGTCGCGAGCATCAACCTGTCGAATACGGTGATCACGGCTCCGAGAGATGGCCAAATCAGCGAGGCCTCGGTGCGTCTGGGGCAATTTGTGACGTCCGGATCGCAATTGATGTTTCTGGTGCCCTCGGACCTGTGGGTGGTTGCGAACTTCAAGGAGACCCAGACGAACGATATTCGCGTCGGCCAGCCCGTCTGGTTCACTGTCGATGCGCTCAATCGGGCGCGACTAACAGGCAAAGTCGAAGAACTATCGCCCGCAACCGGTTCCTCAGCATTTTGCGGCCCGATAACGCGACAGGAAACTTCACAAAAATCGTCCAGAGATTGCCCATTCGGATTGCTATCGATCGAGATCAGCCCTTGGCCGAAAGGCTGCGGCCTGGAATGTCGGTAGTCACACGTGTGGACACGTCGGAGCGGTAAACGCAGCCGGGACGGCATCCACCCACTCCACCGGTGATCCGCTTTTGCAACGCCCGCTTGTGACTTGAATAGGGCTGGCGAACACCGCGGCCGCCCTCGGCGGGGTGATCGTCAACTATCATCGTGTGATAGTCGAGCCTTCTTCACGGAAGGTGATCCAGGTCACCGTTACCGACGGGCGGCGACATCCGCCCCTTCCAACAATCAGGGCACGAGAATGCGGGCGTCGGCCCTTGCCCCTTGATCATGAAGCGCAGCCATCTCGCCACAATAGTTGCTGCGCTCTCATGGTGCAGGCGGTATGCGGCTTGACGTAACACCCGAGAAATCGTCTTTCATAGAAAAGGAGGGCCGGTTATGTTGCTGCCAAGTCTCTTGCCGATGGGATCTCAATGTCGATAAGCAGCCCTTCATCCGACCAGGTTTTCTGAAGTCGCCCCTTTAGCTGCTTTTCGACCAATGCCCCGACAATAACCGTGCCAAAACCGCGTTTGGCTAATGTAGGTGGAGGGCGCGAGCCGACCTCCTGCCACCGGATTTTAAACCCGGCGCCGTACGGCCTGGGCTTCCAACTGATTGAAAGTCTGCCTCGCGCAGCGGTGAGCGCGCCGTGCTGGGCTGCGTTTACGGCGAGCTCATGAAGCACGAGCGCTAGGGGCTGGACGACCGGCGCAGGCATTCTGATGTCCGGCCCCCCAAAAAAAGCGCGGGTAGCGGCGAAGGGCGTAACCTGCTGTCGTACGAGGTCCTCCACGGGAATGTTCGTCCATCCTCGCTCAGCGAGCAGGGTATGGGCGTGAGCGAGCGCACGAACCCGGTGCTGAATGGCGGCGGCATAAAGGGCTGGATCATCGGCATTGCTCAAGCGGACGATGCTGTCGACGATCGCCAGAACATTCTTGGACCGGTGGTCGACTTCCAGGAGGAGACGATGCTCGGATGCCTCCAGCGCTTCAATCCGCCGGTACTCTGTCATGTCGACTTGCGATCCAAAGAAATACAGGATCCTTCCGTCATCCCCATGGATGGGGCTGAGGTGCAGGCGGTTCCAGAATTGCTCCCCGCTTTTCTTATAATTGAGGATCTCGACGGTGATCTCATTCTCGTTGGCGATCGCGGCACGAATTTCGGCGACGGCGATCGGAGAGGTCGCGGGACCTTGCAGGAAGCGGCAATTGCGACCAAGCACTTCCTGCGCTGCGTATCCTGTCAGGTCGAGAAATGCCTTATTTGCAAGCACGATCGGCAGATCCGCTTTCAATGCGTCTGTGACGACCATCGGCATCCTGGTGCGTTCAAAAGCGATTGCCGCCAACTCTTTCCGATCGGATGAGGCTGCGTCTGACGATACCGAAGGCACATCTCCATGGAGTTTGTCTTTCGAATGGCGTGCCATGTTTGTGCTCTGTAAGATATCAGCTGATAACGCGGTTTGCGTATCTTTGTTTCCGAAAAGGTTGTGTGGCTAAGCGATCCCTCCTCCGAGACTTACCGAAATGTGTCCCGGCGTCCGCTACAAAATTAGAATGAGGGCTTCCAGCCTTGCAGCGCTGCAGGATCAGGCGCACCATATAATTATGAAACTCTTTTCCACCTCCAGTCGCTCCCGAGAGCGCTTTCTCGAGGCCATCCTCCAGAGCGCTATCGAATATGCGATCATCTCTATGGATCTCGATGGCTTGGTAACCAACTGGAATGAGGGGGCGCGACGGATCCTAGGATGGGAGGAGGCCGAGATTATCGGCAAATCCGCAGCGGTAATTTTCACGCAAGAAGACCTGCAGGCAGGGATTGTCCATCGGGAGATGGCCGCTGCTTTAGCGCAAGGCCATGGCAACGACGAGCGCTGGCACGTTCGTAAGGACGGCTCCCGGTTCTGGGCGTCGGGTCAGATGATGGCTTTGACGTCGGATGACGATGAAGTCGAGGGCTTTGTAAAGATTTTGAGAGATCACACCGAGCAGAGAAAAAACGAGGAGCGACAGCATGTGCTGATGCATGAACTCTCCCACCGCATGAAGAATACGCTGACAGTCGTTCAGGCTATCACCAGCCAGTCTTTCCGAAACGCCAACTCGCTTGAGGAGGCGGAACAGGCGATTTCGGCACGGATCAACGCTTATGCGAAAGCCCACGACATTCTGCTGCAGGAGAATTGGTTGGGTACGACAATGGCGACGATTGTCGAGGCCACCGCAGTCAATCTTGGACTTGAGACGTCAGGGCGCATCAGAGCCAGCGGCCCCGTGGTAGAATTGGGTCCACAGGCCGCCCTGTGCTTCTCCCTCGTGCTGCACGAACTTGCCATCAACGCCCACAAGTATGGGGCACTATCCGTAGATACCGGGACGGTCAAAATAGAATGGTCCGTGCGCCACGCGGCCGGCGACGAGCGCCTGAGCTTCATTTGGCAAGAGGTTGGGGGTCCCGCGGTGGAGACTCCCAACAAGAAGGGGTTCGGCACTAGGCTCGTCAGCTCCAGCCTGTCCGCCTTCGGCGAGGTCTCTCTCGACTACGTCCCGACTGGGCTCATCCTCAGGCTGGATGCACCGCTTCAGAAGCTGCGATACAAAAACTTGATTGTTGAGCTGGGCACTTCCTCGCCAGAGCAAAAGCCTTTGCCTGAATCGAAAAGACGGCATCCGATCTAACCGGCGCGCTTGTCAGGCAAGAGGCGTATCTGCGTCGCTTGCGAGGACGCTGTTGGCACCTATGCTTGGCCGGTAACGTCTCTGATATAACGCAGCGTGAAGCCCCTTGGTTCGACGTTCGGATTAAGGGCGGCAGCCATGACGAGGCGGATGAGACCCGCTCGGCGGCTGACACTCATCTTCGCGAAGATCGCAGACAGATGCTTCTTGATGGTGTTCGGAGAAACCCCAGCGCGATCGCCATGGGCCCGCCTCCGGCAGGCACCGCTAGCCGCGGCGTTCAGCAAAAGCTGTCTTGGGCGGACTTTAGGCCATTTCCCGAATTCGGCTCGGATTGGAACGGCCGTGTGTGCGTCAGAACAACGCTCCTCCCACTTTAGCGACGGCCGCCTGACATACGCTGACCCGGCTCAGACCAATGAGGCAGCGCCATAAATTATCTAAGCGACAGAGCACAAACCCATGGCCAAATGCGCAGCAACCGAGAGATCCGCAAGCCGAAGAAAGACAAGACGGCAGCGGGAGCACCCGCGCCATCTGGCTCGCAGATCATCCCTATGGCCGGCAACACGGTAAGTTTCTCCAAAAAATTAAAAATCAAGAGCCCCGCCAATGTCACCGCCAAAGGGCGCGCCACCGCGCTTACTATTGCAGGACCCGATGATGAATTACATGCCCCCGCCAATCGGCAGACAAGCTGTTTTCGGGCGCCTAGCGTCGCAGCCGGCTCAAATGCCGAGAAGCTCATGAAACTGCGAAAGGGGATGACGCTTCGAAAGCGCGAGCTGCGAGACACGGAGCGCATTGTCAGAGAAGCTGCACGCGTTCACGCTTCCCCTTCCGAAATCCGGAGAACAACCAGTTGACCCGGTTTGATTACACATGCGGTGCAGGACTTTATGCCGGCAAAGCGATACGGGGAAGCAGGGGACCTCGCTACCGGCGTTTCGAAACAGCCGCCGAGGCCTTGCGTTTCGCGGTCGAAGACATGGCGGACATACAGCAACGAGGTTCGCTGCCGGAAGTAGATGAAGCGCGTTTCGACTACAACCATATCCGCGCGCTTTACGATGCGCCGGACTATCCGCTGTTGCGCCGGATCAAGTGATCGTGGCGGCGGTGCGTTGCAATAACGCGAACTTCATATCACGTCCTTCGCAAAGTAGGCGGCGGCCTTTTTTAAGATGTCGCGCTCCGCCTTCAGCTTGGCGACTTCTTTCCGAAGCCTCTCGATCTCAAGCTGCTCGGGCTTCATCTGCCCGTGGCCAGGAAAAGCCTGCACAGGGTCGGCACCCTATTGCCTTACCCACTTGCGCAAGACATTCTCGTGAACATCCAGATCGCGGGATGCCGGCGCAACGCTGACCCCACGCTCTCGCACCAACTTCACCGCCTCAAGCTTGTACTCGCGGCTGAACTTCCTTCGTTGCCTTCATGCGCTCCAGTTTCATCGGAAACACCTTATCTCGGTGTCCATGAAACCGGCAGCAGGCCAAAACGCTGCAAACTGCGCTAGGATGTAATGATGATACGGTGGAGGATCAGCCGAATTGACTCGCTTATGTAAGGCGAGTGTGGACTTACTCTGCGGCTTGGTCCGTTTGGTACCTGTTCCGGCATCTGAGCTTCTTGGAGCTCGCCGCTCACCCCGTGGCGGGTTCCTTTTATTTTCCAGCCGATGACGGGCAGCAAGATATTGAATTGAAAGGCTTGCAACAGACAGCGAACGCCCTACCTGCTTGAGAAGCTCATCCGGAGAATGGTTGTCGCCACTTCTCGGTCATCTTTCGGACAGCCTTTTCCAGGAGGGCACCATGTCCAGATCGACCTTAGCGAGTATGAGCGCTGAACGGCGGGAGGCGGTCATGCGTGCGCTCGCATCGATGCTGCAATACTCTGCTGGAGTCGCTAAGCTTCAACAAGATCCGCTTTGGAAAGAGATGGACGTGTTAGCAGCAGAGTTACTTCAAAACGCGGACGCCATTGCTCAGGAAATCTCGGAAACCGCTGAAACGGCCATCGGACAAGCCATTCGGCTCTTGAGCGAATACGAAATATCTCATCCTTCTACGAATTTTAGTTATCACTAGAGACGTTTACATCGTCCTCTCTCGCAGCTACCTTTTCGCCCGATCTTGCCGATTTTTGACCCTCTACGTCATCTCGGTGTGTCAGGGCGAGGAAATTCCCCGCAAGGGCGGCCCGGGCATCACGAAGTCTGATTTCCTGATCATCAGCAAGTCCGAGCTAGCCCTTTATGTCAACGTTGATCTGGAGGTGATGCGGATCGACGCCGCCCGTATGCGAGGGTCAAGGCCGTTCGCATTCACGGATCCCTTGCGCGGAAAAGGCCTCGAATACATCATTGACTTCATCATCGAGAACGGCGGATTGACTTCGATCCAGACGCACCAGCGACTTGGAGATCGCAAAGCACTCGACTGCCGGCCATTGATTAACCGTGCGCATCAGCCGAAGTGCCGCCCTTTGTTTCTGCGGCTTTGCAGCAAGGCATCGAGAATGTAGCCTTCGGTATCTACCGCACGCCAAAGCCAATATTTTTTACCCTTCATCGAGATGACCTTTTCGTCGAGATGCCAGTTATCAGCGAAATTGCCGCGTGATCTGCGCCGAAGTTGAAAAGCAAAGTTCAGGCCAAACTTAGCCACCCACTCGGCGACGGCAGCCGCAAAAGACATCTCACGCAGAATCAATGTTCTATCGGAAAGACGAAGCCCGCTTTAACTCGATCCATCACGACCATGGTTTTGAAGCCTTTGATATCATGGTTCTCATAGAAGAACCGACGCGTGAAGGCTTCATAGTCCTCCATGTCCTTCGCTGTAACAACCAGGATGAAATCGGCGTCGCCCGTCACGTAGTAGCCGATCATCACCTCCTTGGTAGAGCGGATCGCCGCTTTGAACCGGTCAACGATATCTGCCCGTTCGCGCTCCAGAGAGACAAGAACGATCATGATGATGCCGCGCCCTACAGCCTTGGGCGAAACGATCGACACGTCTGCCTCGATTACCCCTTCCTCACGCAACCGCCTCAGCCGTCGCTGACAGGCAGTTGGTGAGAGATTGACGATTTGTGCCAGCTCTTCAGAGGTCAGACGATTATTCTTCTGGACGGCGTCAAGCAGCGCGCGATCAGCTCTGTCGAGGGTGGTCACGCAGAAATCCTGCGCAGGTTTTCAAATAAAGCCCGATTCCTGCAGATTGACACAAATCAATGCAGTTAATCGATCATTGCGCGCGGTTAGTCTCCTTGTAAACCCCACTTGGAGCCCCGTATGGAAGGCATCGCCAGCACTGCGCTGAAGAACCTGCAACGACCCGATTTCATCGAGCACCGTGCCTTTCTTGATGGCACATGGGCTGCGCGCACAAAGACGCTCAACGTCACCGACCCAGCAACCGGCGAGCACCTCATCGGTGTCGCAGCCTGCTCGATCGAAGATGCCGATGCCGCCGTCGAAGCTGCGAAGAACGCCTTTGTCGATTGGCGTGACAGGGTCCCTGTCGAACGTGGCCGGATCCTGCGGGCGTGGGGCAAGTTGAGGTCTTGCTGATGGACGAGCCGCTTTCCAATCTCGACGCTCTGCTGCGTCTGGAAATGCGCACGGAACTTAAGACCGTGCTGCAGTCGTCTGGAACCACAACGATCTACGTCACCCATGACCAGACGGAGGCGATGGGCCTCTCGGACCGCATTGCCGTCATGCACGGCGGCATCGTCGAGCAGGTTGGCACGCCGATCGACGTCTACAATCATCCCGCCACACGCTTCGTTGGCGGTTTTATCGGCAATCCGCCGATGAATTTCATAAGGATGCCGGTCTCAAACGGCCAGGTTTGCGCAGGCAGCGAACGGCTCGCCACCCCCGCTCAATCCGGCGGCGAGATCATTCTCGGCCTGCGTGGCGAGGCGGTCGAGCTCGCGCCACTGCCACAGGGTCTGGAGATGAAAGTGCGGGTCGCCGAGCCGATGGGCTCGCATCTGCTCCTGACCGGCTCGATCCACGAGCAGCCAGTGCGTGTCATCCTCTCGGCTTCGGAAACCGTCAGAAGCGGCGATACGATCGGCCTCAAACTCGATAGCAAACGCATCACCTGGCTTTCGCCCGAAAGCGGCAAGGCCTTTCCGGCCGCAGGGGCCTGAGATACCGGAGCATATGAAATGAACGTGCATATTGCCGAAGCCAAGCGCATCCTCGTTGCCAACGATAGAGGCGGCTACACCGTGCCGACGGAGCGGCTCTATCCCTTCCAGTGGAACTGGGATTCCGCCTTCGTCGCCATGGGATTCGCGCTTTACGATACTGACCGGGCCTATCGCGAACTGGAGCGGCTGGCAGAAGGTCAGTGGGCGGATGGAATGATCCCGCATATCGTCTTCCACCAGAAGAGCGACACCTATTTCCCCGGCCCGAACGTCTGGCGGACCAGCCACACGATCCAGACCTCCGGCATCACCCAGCCCCCGGTATTTGCGATTGCCCTGAAGAAGCTTCACGACGCCGCCGGCGACAAGGCACGCAGCCTGCCGCTCTACGAAGCGGCGCTGAGATGGCATCGCTGGTGGTATGCGGCCCGCGATCCTGAAGGCACCGGTCTCGTCGCTCTACTACATCCCTGGGAAAGCGGCAGCGACAACTCGCCCGCCTGGGATGTCGCGCTCGCCCGCGTGCCGACGACGACCGATACGCCGGTGCTGCGCAAGGATACTGGCCACGTCAACGCCTCGATGCGACCGCGCGACGAGGACTACAGCCGCTTCATCCACCTCGTCGATAACTACGCTGCCTGCGGCTGGAATCCGGAGGCGCAATGGCAGAAGGCGCCCTTCAAGGTCGCCGAAATCCAGACGACGGCAATCCTGCTGAAGGCCGGCCAAGAGCTGGAAGCGCTCGCCCGCGAGCTCGGCCGAACGGAGGACGTGGCCGAGATTGCCGCCTTCAACGAAAAGACCCGTAAGGCGATCCTCGCGCAATGGCGCCCCGCCCTCTCGCGCTTCGTCTCGCGCGATCTCGTTTCCGGTCAGGATATCGAGGCACCGACGCAAGCGGGCTTCATCCCCCTCCTCTCGCTCGACCTCGAAAGGTCCATCACCGATGCGCTCGTCGCCGAAATGAGCGTCTGGTCCAGGGGTCTCAAAGTCGCCTTCCCGACCACTAAGCCGGGCTTTACCGGCTGGGAGCCGAAACGCTACTGGCGCGGCCCCTCCTGGGCGATCATCAACTGGCTGCTGATCGACGGCCTGCAGCGCAACGGCCGCCCCGAATTCGCTGAACAGCTTCGCAAATCGACCATCTCAGCCATCGAAACCGAAGGCTTCGCCGAATACTTTGACCCCACAACAGGCGAAGGCTGCGGCGGCCTGAGCTTTTCCTGGACCGCGGCGGCGTATATGTGGCTGGTGAAACCCAGAAGCAATTGCTCTGGTGAGTAAAGAATGTTCAAAGTGGCGAATGCTGAGATCGCAGCCATCTTTCGATCGGCGGTATTCGTCCACGCATGATAGTTACGCTTCAACGAGTTCAGCCCGCCAAGCTCGGCCGCCGGCTTCTTTGCCGGATTTGTCGCAGGCGCTCGGGCGGCGGTCTTCTTTTTGGCAGTATCTTTGGTGCTGACGGTCTGTTTGCTCGATTTCGTTGTTTTGCTTGTGTCAGTACGGCCGCTTCCAGTCTTGCCCGCAGAGCGTGCGCCACCCTTCCCGCCAGCGCCGCTCTGGCTGCCGCCGCCGTGGTTGCCGCTACTTCCGCTACCGTGGCTGCCCCCCATCACCGCCGCTGCCTCCACCGTTACCACTGCCACCGCTACTACCACCAACGTCACCGCCGCCGCCATTACACCCACCATTGCCACCACCGTTGCCGCCCTTGGCAAACGCCGACGAAGCATCGGTAATGATGAGGTTGAGAGGCGCCACTGCCATCGTGGTGGAGGCTGCCGTCGGCGAGAGCGACGTGATCGGCGCACAACCTGGTCGAGTATCGGATTCCCCGTGCTGATGGTGCGCCGCCTGGGTTGTTGCCAAGCGCGCCGGTCATGGCTCCATAATAGGAACTATCGCCACAACCCGTCGTTACCTGCGCACAAAGTGAGGTGATGTCATGAGAAGAACCATAGGACTATCGGTGGCTGCTTTTGGTCTACTTTCCACTTGCGCCTTTGCGCAGGCCCCAGCCCCATCTGAACCCTCGCCGCTTCCACCCCCCGCCCCGCAATCAAGCAGGGAAAGTCCACCGCCGCCGAACGTTTCGCACAAGAACGAAGAGCGTGCGGACGATAGTTGGCGTTCGCGACCCAGGGAGCGAGGCGCCAGGTTTCACATTGAGAGCGGCCAAACCAGGGTCGACCTGAGGTGTGCCGATGGCGATTCCACAAAGGATTGCGCAGACGCCGTTCTGCAGGTGCTGGAGCATCTGCAGACGTCCCCTTCCGACAGCAACGATCGGCGGGGCGATTACGGACGTGATCGGTGGGAGCGCGATTAGGGCAGAAGCTGTCACTTGGGTGAACGGAGTCTTCAGCCTCAGTTCACCCGAGCACGCGCTAGATCTCCCAACAACATCAGGAGAATCCAGATGCGAAAACTGCTTATCACAATCGCCCTTCTCGTGGCCGGATTAGCCTCAGGAGCGGCAACTGCAGCGCCTGTGGCCAGCGTTGCCGTGCCAAACAAACCGAATGTCCTTACGGTCGATTATGCGTGTGGGCGCGGCTATCATTTGAGCCCACGCGGCTTCTGCCGACCCAATCGGTGGGCGCCGCCGCCGAGCTATTACGGTTGGGATCGCGGTTATGGCTGGGGTCGTCCCTATCGCGAATGGCGCGAATATAGGCGCGACGATCGTTGGGATCGCGACTGGCGGTGATTGCCGCCTGCTCTTGTTTTAAACCCGTGCTTGCCATGGCATTGTGGAAAGCCCGTCCAAGACCGGAATGTCGCACGCCTCAATTTCTTCGGATATCGATATCTTCGGCCAAACCTCGATCTGCTGCAGGGAATTCCAGTGTTCAGGCGGTGCCACGGTGCTTCCCATCGGCAAGAGACGATTCTACGATCTCTCTCGCCGCCGGCTCAACGATCTGTGGGATCCGGCCCGGGACAACTATCGTTGTGAGCATCACTACCTGCGCTGTCGGATGAACTCGACAAGATGCGCCATCCGAGACGACCTCTCCCGCCCGGCGATGTGGACTGGAGATCCTCACTTCAAGAGTGACTTCGCCGAGCGGGATGACCGCGACGCGATCTTGCGTTGGGTCGAACCTGCCTCGATAG
Source organism: Rhizobium sp. BK650 (assembly GCF_014195325.1). Taxonomy (GTDB): domain Bacteria; phylum Pseudomonadota; class Alphaproteobacteria; order Rhizobiales; family Rhizobiaceae; genus Rhizobium. The sequence goes on from NZ_JACIBK010000014.1 coordinate 45,593, forward strand.
CCAATAGCTTACTCAGTGCCTTGTCGCCCCTCGCGCGGTTCTTTGACGCGCAGGAGGCGGGTTTGTGGTTGAAACGCTCTCTGGGGCCGTCTTCGTCTTTGCCCTCGGCTTTTGCGCCACAGCTGTAGCTTCCGCCTTCTTGCCGCGAGGCTTCTTGACGGCATGGTTATCCGTCTGCGCGTTCGCCGCAATCTCCTGGAATGCCTGTAGCCAGTGCTTCATATCCTCGCCATGCGGCCGGCCTTCCCGTTCCCATATCTCGTAGGCCCTTTGTCTGATGCGCTCCTCGTTCGATGCCATCTCTGCCTCCATCGAAACCGTGACCTGCACACTCAAATGGCGCAGGAAATCCGTACGGCAATAGGTGTTCTTCGCAGCTCCCATGGTCTCACACATTCGTCGCTTGCGCCCATTTCGATATCCCTCGACCGTTCCGGTTCCCGCCGAATTTAGCTCCGCTTAACCATGTTCGCAGAACGGGCATAAATGAAATGCTGGTCTGCCTTTTTGCCGCACACCATTTCCGGTGCCAGCCCTCTCGCGAGAGCACATCGCGCCATCGGTTCATATAGGCCGCGGTCATCAGCCGATGATGCCGAACCAGCGCGACTTCTCCCAGCTTCGTCGGACAGGCGCGTCTATCAGAAATGGCCAACATCGATCATTAACGCGTGAGCGTCGCAACCGCACGTCTCCTTAGGCTCCACGTGCTTCAAGCGGCGTGTTTGAACTCCTGGCGTTGACCGATCCAATGCTTCAGCGCCCAGTGTGTCTGATGATCATCCCGTTCTTCTGGCGGTAATGCCATTTGCCCTCACGAGTACCATCAGCATCGGACCTAGCGCAAACTCGCAAGCTCGGCTCGTGGCCCAGCTCACGAAAGCAACCGCCAGCCGAATTGATGTGCCCTGCCCCTTCAAGGATGCAGGCAATGACCGTTGCGGCTATGATCTCGCAGGCATCCTGATAAGCCGACCGATCGACGCCCAGCATCCTCTACGCCTGGCCAGGCTGGCGCTTGCCCAAATGGCTTGCGGAAGGGCTGCCGGAGGCTCCCTCAATATGATCTCTGTCGACCTTTTCGATGAAGATCGTGTCCCGATTGCCGAATTCCGGCTGATTTCGAGGAAATCTCACAAACGCCACCGCCTGCGCCGCCCGTCTGGCGATGAGACTCACCGACACCGCTCGCTGCAGTCGATTTGGACTCCCGGACTACGCGACCGTCGCAGGCACCGGTACCGGGTGGTCTTGTATGGCCAAAAGACCGTGACGTCGGCAGACGGAATCCGTACGCCGCACGGAACCCCTGGGAACTTCGGAGTTTTCGGCGGCGTTAGGCGACCATTAGATGGAGGAAGACATGAACCAACCCAAATCCCCTGCCGTCCAGGCCTACGAACTCGACAAAGCAAGGAAGCAAGAGCAAGAAAAGGAGGGCGAACTCGACAAGGCACTCGAGGATACGTTTCCAGCCTCCGACCCCGTTTCGCACGCGGTTACCTCCGTGGCCGGCGCGCCACCGGCCCCCGAAAAGGCGCACAGCGGAGGCCTCTTGGGTGCGGTGAGAGCCTGGGTCAAGGACAATCCGATCGCAGCCGTCGCCGTCACTGCCGCCGTCGCATGGATCATCGGCTCCAGTCGATAGAAGCAGATCTCTGCCGATCCTGACCCCGCTGGTCCTGGAAGGGACGCTGCCCGGTTTCAAACGTCATCAGAAACCTTGACGCGCATTGCCTCAGCCGAATGGAGCCGATCGTCGGTTTCCGCAACGCCACCTGTCGTCGGACCGGAGCCTGGACTTCAGTATGGAGAGGGGTCGCAGGCGGGACGAGCAGTTGGTCGCGTGCCGCGTGGATCCGATGATGCGTGGCGCTCGGCAACCGATCCATCCCGCTCTCTGCACCATCTGTCACCTTGAGTGGGAACAAGTAAAGCGCCTGCAGGTTCACCTCGGCAATCTTCAAAGACTGTTCATGCGACCGGACGCGCGGAGACAGACCGAGTGATGACAACAGCAATCTCTTCGACCGCTTTCCCTCAATCTCCGCGGATCTACTATGTCAATCCGCTTCTGCTGTCGGGCAGAGACCGCTGGCTTGAGATTTTCGACCACGCGACCTTTCTTGGCTTCGATATCGTGCTGTCGGCCCCGCCGTTTCATAGAACGGCTGACAGCCTCTTCTTCCCACAGGAATACGGCAGCCTCGATCCGGCCCTCGGCCTTTCGGGCGATGCCGAGGAAGCGCTTGCGATGCTGGCCGGTGAGGCTAACGGCCGCGGGATCAAATTGATGCTGGACTTCGCGGTCAGCGCAGGCGCCGAAGGCAGCGATCGCACGCTCACGTCTCTCGACCCGCGGCAATCGCCGCTGATGCCGTTCCGTGACTCGCCCTCGTCGACCTCGCCCGGGCTGATCGAGGCGTGGCAGGGAAGGCTTTCGCGCTTGGCCGCTGCCGGGATTGCTGGCTATCGTCTTGTCGGCCTCGACGTCCTGGAAATCGCCGAGTGGCAGCAACTGATCGGTGCCGCGAGAGCCGTAAACGCGTCAACGAGTTTTCTTGCCTATACGCCCGGCACTGCCTTTGCCCTTCGAAACGGCCTGCGCGATTGCGGGCTCGACGCCACGTTCATCTCGCTTGCATGGTGGGACCTGCGGGAAAGCTGGATGCTTGAAGAGTATCGGCTGCAGCGCCTGCTCGGACCGCAGATCGCCTTTCCCGAACCCCCTTTCGGCAAGCGGCTTGCGCATGGCACGGAGAGCAGAGAGATCCGCGAGCGGCGGTCGCGCCGCGCCCTGCGCCTGGCCGCGGAGATCGGCGACGGTATTCTTGTGCCGATGGGTTTCGAATTCGGAGCAGTGCTGCCGCTTGACCCGACATATGGGCACGGCGAAGGCTTGCGCAGGCTAAGAGCCGAGGGCGCCTTCGATCTGACCGGCGCGCTGCGCGATCTGCTTTCAGCCCGCGGCAAAGCGGCAAAGCAGCTTGTCAATTGCGAGATTGCGAGCCATGTGACCGTCATCTCGCAAGCTGACGCGGCTGACATCAGGAGCGCCCGCTCCGTGGAGCTACTTGCAGTCAACCGAGATCTGCGCCACTCGGCCCTCCTTCCCGAGACCATTCTCAACCGGGCCGCCGCTCCCTTCGTTCCCGTGGATGCAGCCCCATCCGACCTGCGCCTGAAGCCTGGCGAGGCCCGTTTGATTAAGACCCAAGCGCGTGCCGCCATTACGGCCAAGCAGGGTGACCTGCCGCTCGACCAGGCGACGTCCTCGCCGCGCATCGCTATCGAAAAAGTCGCGCCGGCAGTCGATGACGGTCGTTTCCCGGTCAAGCGCATCATCGGCGAAACGGTGGTCGTGGAGGCCGATATCTTCGCCGATGGGCACGATCTTCTGTCGGCAGCGCTTCTCTTCCGTCCGCGCGGACAAGAAGAGTGGCGCCAAGCGCGCATGGGCCTTTTCGAAAACGATCGGTGGAAAGGCAGTTTCGTTCTCGATCGTGTCGGCCGGTTCGAGTTCTGCGTGGAAGCCTGGAAGAACCCATTTGCGATCTTCCGCTACGAGCTCGTCAAGAAACACGAAGCCCGCCTCGACCTCAGTCTGGAAATCATCGAGGGGGAAGAGTTGATACGCGGGGCGGCGGCCGATCCGGCTGCGACGATGGCGGCCGAGGAGCGGATCGAACTTGAGGCGCTTCTTGGCGAACTCGATCGCCGCGAGGGCGCCACAAAGCTTGACATCCTGCTGGCACCGCGCACTGCCGAGCTGATGGCGGGAGCCGACCAGCGCCCCTTTTCCTGCCGCACAGGTGTCTACGGCGTTGAATCGGAGCGACGTGAGGCCGGCTTTTCAAGCTGGTACGAGATCTTCCCGCGATCGCAGAGCGGCGATCCGAACCGGCACGGCACATTCGAGGACGTGATCCCCCGTCTGCCGGCCATTCGCGACATGGGTTTTGACGTGCTCTATTTTCCGCCGATCCACCCGATCGGCCGCACCAACCGCAAGGGCCGCAACAATTCTCTCGTCGCCGCACCCAACGATCCGGGCAGTCCCTATGCCATTGGCTCGGAAGCCGGTGGCCACGAGGCCATTCACCCCGAGCTCGGGGAATTCGATGATTTCGAACATTTGGTCGACGAGGCGAGAAAGGTTGGGCTGGAGATCGCCCTTGATCTCGCGATCCAGGCCTCGCCCGACCATCCGTGGCTTCGCGAACATCCCGGCTGGTTCGACTGGCGTCCGGACGGCACCATTCGTTACGCCGAAAATCCTCCGAAGAAATACGAGGATATCGTCAACGTCGATTTCTACGCCAAGAATGCCATCCCGGCCCTGTGGGTGGAATTGCGCGATATCGTGGAGATGTGGGTCGACGCAGGTGTCAGGCTGTTTCGCGTCGACAATCCGCACACAAAGCCTTTTCCGTTCTGGGAATGGCTGATCGGCGACATTCGCGCGCGCCACCCCGATGTCGTCTTTCTGTCAGAGGCCTTCACCCGCCCGAAGGTCATGTACCGACTGGCCAAGATCGGCTTCTCGCAGTCCTACACCTATTTCACCTGGCGCAACGAAAGGTGGGAGCTCGAACAATATATGAGCGAGCTTACCGCAAGCGAGGTGCGCGAATTCTTCCGGCCGCATTTCTTCGTCAATACCCACGACATAAACCCGGACTTCCTGCAGAACGCGCCGCGGCCGGCTTATGTCATCCGTGCCGCGCTCGCCGCTACGCTGTCTGGCCTTTGGGGCGTCTACAACGGGTTCGAGCTTTGCGAGGGACGCCCCGACGCCAAGCGCAAGGAATATGCCGACAGCGAAAAATACGAGATCCGCGCCTGGGATTACGACCGCCCCGGCAACATCAAGGCGGAAATCGCCATGCTCAACCGCATCCGCAGAGACAATCCTGCGCTCCATTCGCATCTCGGCCTGACGCTTTTGCCCTCTTCGAACAGCAACGTCATGTTTTTCGAGAAGGCAGACGCCGGGCGTCATAACGTCCTGCTGATTGCCGTCACTCTCAACCCGCATGGAATCGAGGAGAGCAGCGTCGAGTTTCCGCTCTGGAAGTTCGGCCTCAGCGATATAGGCGGGCTGGCACTCGAAGACCTCGTCAGCGGCCAGAATTTCAAGCGCACCGGAAAGTGGCAAACGATCAGGCTGGACCCGGCCCATTTGCCCTTCGCCATATGGCGGGTCAGGGCAGGAGAGGCCTGAAATGGATACAGCCTTCGCAGAAGACAGGAAGACGACCACCGACGATACGCTCTGGTACAAGGACGCGATCATCTATCAACTGCACATCAAATCCTTTTACGACGCCAATGGCGACGGCATCGGCGATTTCCAAGGCCTCTACCAGAAGCTCGACTATATCGCAGCGCTCGGTGTCAACGCCATCTGGCTTCTTCCCTTCTTTCCTTCGCCGCGCCGCGACGACGGCTACGACATTGCCGATTACCGCAATGTCAGCGCCGACTATGGTACGCTCGATGACTTTCGCCGGTTCGTCGAAGCCGCCCACGAGCGCCATATCAGGGTGATCATCGAACTCGTCATCAATCACACCTCCGACCAGCATCCCTGGTTTCAGCGCGCCCGCCAAGCGCGCCCTGGTAGTCCCGAGCGTGATTTCTATGTGTGGTCGGACAATGACCACAAATTTCCCGAGACCCGTATCATCTTCCTCGACACGGAAAAATCGAACTGGACATTTGATCCCGTCGCTGGCGCCTACTACTGGCATCGCTTCTACTCCCATCAGCCCGACCTCAATTTCGATAATCCGGCGGTGATGGAGGAGCTCGTCGATATCATGCGCTTTTGGCTCGAAACCGGCATTGACGGTTTCCGGCTGGATGCAATTCCCTATCTGGTCGAGCGGGAGGGCACCAATAATGAGAACCTGCCGGAAACTCATGCGATCCTCAAACAGATCCGCGCAGCCCTCGATGCCACTCATCCGGGCGTCATGCTCTTGGCCGAAGCCAATCAATGGCCGGAAGATACGCGGGAATATTTCGGTGACGGGGACGAATGCCACATGGCGTTCCATTTCCCGCTGATGCCGCGCATGTATATGGCGATCGCCAAGGAGGACCGCTTCCCAATTACCGATATCATGCGACAGACGCCGGATATTCCGCAAACCTGTCAATGGGCGATCTTCCTGAGAAACCATGACGAGCTGACGCTGGAAATGGTGACGGATGCCGAACGCGACTATCTCTGGGAGACCTACGCGTCCGACAAGCGGGCCCGCATCAATCTCGGCATCCGTCGCCGGCTGGCGCCGCTCATGGAGCGTGACCGGCGACGGATAGAATTGATGAACGCGCTCTTGTTGTCGATGTCCGGTACACCCGTCGTCTATTATGGAGACGAGATCGGCATGGGCGACAACATCTATCTCGGCGATAGGGATGGCGTGCGCACGCCGATGCAATGGTCGCCCGACCGCAACGGCGGCTTCTCGCGGGCGGATCCGGCACGCCTCGTCCTGCCGCCTGTTGCCGATCCCCTTTACGGGTTTGAGGCACTGAACGTCGAGGCACAGGTCGCCGACGCCCATTCGCTCTTGAACTGGACGCGGCGTATGCTGGCGCTCAGGCGTCGTCACAGTGCCTTCGGACGTGGGTCGTTGCGGTTCCTGACGCCGAGCAATCGCCGGATCCTCGCCTATCTGCGTGAATATGGAGACGAGGTCATCCTCTGCGTTGCTAATCTCTCGCGCCTTCCCCAGGCCGTCGAACTCGATCTGTCAGCTTTCGAAGGCCGCATCCCGATAGAACTCACCGGCATGTCGCCCTTTCCGCCGATCGGGCAGCTCACCTATCTTTTGACGCTTCCGCCCTACGGGTTCTTCTGGTTCCAGCTGAACAGCGAGGCGGATGGCCCAGCCTGGCGCACGGCGCCGCCCGAGCAACTGGCCGACTTCGTTACTGTTGTCATCCGACGCAGCCTGAGCGAACTTGTCGAACAGCCCCAGCACGCGGCAATGCTCAGCCGCGACATCCTGCCGGCCTACCTGTCCAAGCGGCGCTGGTTCGGCGCCAAAGATCAGGCGCTTCAGGAGGCTCGGCTCGTGTCTGCCACACCTATTCCCTTCGCCGATGGCGTCGTTCTCGGCGAGCTTGAGGCCGTGCTGCCCGATCATGTGGAGAGCTATCAGCTACCGCTTGCGGCCGAATGGGATGATACACCTCCCAACGTGCTCGGCCAGCAACTATCGCTCGCTCGCATCCGTCAAGGTCGGCGGGTCGGCTTCCTGACGGATGGTTTTGCTGTCGAGACGATGGCGCGCGGCGTCCTGCTGGGCCTGCGCGACCGGTCCGTCGTCAGCGGGCGCACGGGGCAGATCGAGTTCATCGGGACCGATAAGCTCGACCGCCTGGCGCTGTCAGACGATATGCCGATCCACTGGCTATCGGCGGAGCAATCCAACAGTTCGCTCATTGTCGGCGACGCGGCGATGATCAAGCTCATCCGACATGTCTTTGTCGGCATTCACCCGGAGGTCGAGATGACCCGCTACCTGACGGAGCACGGCTACGACCATACCGCGCCCTGGTTAGGGGAAGTCGTCCGCACCGATCGCGACGGGCGGCGCTCGACGCTGATCATCGTCCAGGGCGCCATCCGCAACCAGGGCGATGCTTGGAACTGGATGCTTGCCAACCTCAGACGTGTCGCCGACGAGATCGTCATGACGGAAGTCGCCGTGGAGACGGCCGACGAGCAGTTGCGACCGCTTGTCAATTTCGTCGCGATGATCGGGGAGCGGCTGGGCGAACTGCATGTGCTCCTGTCCCGGCCAACGGATGACGAGGCCTTTTCGCCCCGTCGGGCCGATGAGACCGACGTTGAAACCATCCGCAAATCCGTCACCGGCGAAATTGAATACGCCTTCTCCAAGCTCGCCGACATGGGTACGGGGATCGACGAGGGAATGGATGGGCTGGCCGGATCTCTCCTTCAGCGACGGGACGCCATCATCGAGCTTGCAGGAGCACTGGCTGACGGAGCCAAAGGAACGCTGCTTTCACGCGCCCATGGCGATTTCCATCTTGGCCAGGTGCTGGTGACGGAAGGCGACGCCGTCATCATCGATTTCGAGGGAGAACCGGCGCGCAATCTTGCCGAACGCAGGGCAAAGACAAGTCCTCTGCGGGACGTAGCCGGGCTTTTGCGCTCGCTCGACTATCTTTCGGCGACCGCAAAACTCGAAAACGATGCGATCTCCGACCATCATGATGCACGCCGGCGCGAGGTCATTTCCCGGTTTGGCGCCAAAGCTGAACAGGTTTTCTTGCAAGCCTATGTACAGGCGCTTTCAGCCTCTGCGGATCTGCCCAGTTCGGAAGCTGACGTCAGACGCATCCTCGACGTCTTCCTCTTGGAAAAGGCAGCTTACGAAATCGCCTATGAAGCGCGCAATCGCCCCAAGTGGTTACCGATACCGCTGAACGGCCTTACCAATATCTTGACCCGACTCTCGGAGAGCCGCTCATGACGACAGACCTCGGCGACATCTTCTTCGGTGTGGGGCCGGATGCCATTCAGGCCCTCACCGAGGGACGCCATGGCGATCCATTTTCCATCCTCGGCCCCCATCAATGCGGCGATGGTCGCCTGAGTGTCCGGATATTTTTACCTGGGGCTTCCGGAGTCGATTTAATCGCCCGCGACAGTGACAGGTTTCTCGCAGCTGCGGATCTCGCCCATCCTCCGGGCCTGTTCGGCGCCGTGCTGCCGGAACCGGCCTCCTACCGCTTGCGGGTACACTGGCCTGACGCGATCCAGGTAACCGACGATCCCTACAGGTTCGGCCCACTGCTCGGCGACCTCGACTTGCACCTCATTTCCGAAGGCACGCATTACCATCTGACGCGTGCGCTCGGGGCCAATCCGATGACGGTCGACGACGTTGCCGGCGTGCGCTTTGGGGTCTGGGCGCCAAATGCACGGCGCGTGTCGGTCGTCGGCGATTTCAACAGTTGGGATGGCCGGCGCCATCCGATGCGGCTTCGGCCTCAGGCGGGTGTCTGGGAAATCTTCATTCCGCAGGTGAGTATTGGCGAGCGCTACAAGTTCGAGATTCTCGATCAGTACGGCAATCTGCTGGCCCAGAAGGCCGATCCGGTCGCCAGGGCGGCGGAGCCGGCGCCATCGACGGCCTCGGTTGTGGCCTCCGCCGATCCATTCGCCTGGACCGATGCAGCCTGGCTGGCCGCCCGCCGCAGCACCGACAAAAAGGTAGAGGCGGTCAGCATATACGAGGTGCACGCCGGTTCGTGGCTGCGCGAGATGAGCGATGGGGCGCGCATGCTCGACTGGGTCGAGCTATCGCAACGCCTTATACCCTATGTTCGTGACATGGGCTTCACGCATATCGAATTGCTCCCGGTCATGGAGCATCCGTTCGGCGGCTCATGGGGCTACCAGCCGCTCGGCCTGTTTGCCCCAACCGGCCGCTATGGGACGCCTGAGGATTTCGCCTATTTTGTCGACCGCTGCCATGGCGCCGGGATCGGCGTCATCCTCGACTGGGTGCCGGCACATTTCCCGACGGATGTCTGGGGGCTGGCACGTTTCGACGGAACGGCGCTCTATGAGCACGAAGACCCGCGAGAGGGTTTTCACCAGGATTGGAATACACTGATTTACAACCTCGGTCGCAACGAGGTCAAAGGCTTTCTGATCGCTAGCGCCCTTGAGTGGCTCGAGCATTATCATATCGACGGATTGCGCGTCGATGCCGTCGCATCCATGCTTTACCGTGACTACAGCCGGGCGGCTGGCGAATGGATCCCGAACCGCTACGGCGGCCGCGAAAACCTCGAGGCCATTGAGTTCTTCAAGCATCTCAATAGCATCGTCCATGAACGTTTTCCCCATGCGCTGATGATCGCCGAGGAATCGACCGCCTTTCCGAACATTACCAGGTCACTGCAGGACGGGGGGCTCGGGTTCGATTTTAAATGGAATATGGGATGGATGCACGACACGCTCCATTATATGTCGGACGATCCGGTCTATCGCAAATATCACCACGGCTCGATGACCTTCGGCATGCTCTATGCTTACAGCGAGCACTTCATTCTTCCGTTCTCGCATGACGAGGTCGTGCACGGAAAGGGATCCATTCTTGCCAAAATGCCAGGAGACGCCTGGCATAAGATGGCCAATATGCGAGCCCTGTTTGGCTTCATGTGGGGCCATCCCGGCAAGAAGCTGATCTTCATGGGCTCTGAGGTCGGCCAGACGAAGGAATGGAACCATGACGGTTCGGTGGAATGGGATCTTCTTGATGATCTGGGTCATTCGGCTCTGCAGCGACTGGTGCGCGACCTCAACCGCATCTACCGCTATTTCGCCTGTTTGCAGCATGGCGACAGCCAGCCCTCGGGGTTTGAATGGGCGATCGCCGACGATGCGGAGAATTCCGTGCTCGCCATGCTGCGCTATGATGGCGAGCGGCGTTCGGTCGCCCTCGTCATTTCCAACTTCACGCCGGTTGCGCGTCACGGTTACCGGGTGGGCGTCCCCTTGCCGGGTCATTGGCGGCAGATCCTCAACACCGATGCATCCATCTACGGGGGCACCGGGGCGAGCGGTGGAGATCGCAGCAGCGAGAATATCGTTGCCCATGGCCGCAGCCAATCGCTTCTACTCGACCTTCCGCCGCTGTCGACGATGATTTTCTTAAGTGAGGATAGTTTGTCCGCATGAGGCCCAAGCTATCGGGGCACGATCGTTTTTCGGCGCTGACATTCGACAATCCCCGTGGCATCGCCCGATGGCCCACGGCAGGCGGCTTAACGCACAGAAGCTGGCGTGGCCGGCCTCTACCTCGACCTTGCTGCCGCAAGGGCGGCGAATGCTGTTGCTGGGGAACCAGAAGCTCACACGAAAGTTCACTCGATACTGTCGTGGCGCAAGCTGCCGATTGCAGCTCGCCCGATGGGCATTCGGGAGACAGAGATGGCGCCAAGCCAAGCACAAATATCAAACCGCGTGCTCAGCGCGCTCGAGCCACCTGATTTTGCGCTGCTTGCACCGTATCTCGCACGGGTCGATCTTCCCTCGCAGTTCCAGATCGCCAAACCGCGTGAAAAGCTCGACTATGTCTATTTTCCCGAAAGCGGGATCGGAGCGGTCATGGCGGTCTCTTCCACAGGCCAGACCGCGGAGGCCGGCATGTTCGGGAGGGAAGGCTTCGTGCCGACCGCCACCATCATCGGCGACGATGTCGTTCCCTATGTTGTCGAAATGAACATCGCCGGTTCGGGATATCGGGTGCCGATCGAGGCGATGCGGCAGGCGACGATGAAGAGTTCTACTTTCCAGGTCCCGCTCGTCAAATACATGCATGTCTTTGCCACGCAGGTCGCCTACACCGCGCTTGCCAACAGTCGCTATCTCCTCGAACAGCGGCTCGCCCGTTGGGTCCTAATGTGCCACGATCGCCTTGATAGCGACGAGATGGCCATTACCCATGATTATATCGCATTGATGCTCGGCGCCCGGCGCGCCGGTGTGACGACGGCCCTGCATGTCCTGGAAGGGCATCGTTTGATCCGCTCCCTGCGCGGCTCCGTCGTCATTCTCAATCGCGCCGGTCTCGAGGCGTTTGCCGCCGGATCCTATGGGGTCCCCGAACAGGAATTCGAACGGCTTATCGGCAGCCGCGCAAGCAGTCACAAACCGGCATAAGCGGTGCCAGGCCCCCAGCAGACAATGATACGGTGAAGCATGCGGTATTTTTTCCACATACGTGACGGCGAGGATCTGATCCTGGATCAGGAGGGAAGCTACTGCGCGAACCTTGCGGTCGCCATAGAGGAGGCCAAGGCCGATGCGCGCGAACTCATGGCAGAGCGGTTGAGGTCCGGCAAGGAACTCGACGGGCAGTCCTTCGAGATTGTCGATGATACTGGAAGACTGGCAGCCGTCGTCCGGTTCAAGGACGCCTTGCCATCGTGATCGTGATCACCCGTGGCACATCCGCCGGCGGAAGGAGGGCGGATGAGATTTCACATCAACCGTCAGCCAGACGTCGCGACTGCCGCCCAACGGGCGCTTCCGGGCGGACCTACTCTAGCGCGTCACTGCCAACTGCGCCCTGAACAGGGTGCCATTAATGCGCTCAATCGTGAAGGTTCCGCTCATTTCGGAGACCAAGGCCTTGATCAGCCGGCTGCCCATGCCAGCCTTTGCCGCCGCCGGATCGTATCCGATGCCGTCATCGGCAAGTTCGAACACCACGAGATCGTTTGGCTGTCGCAAAAGCCGGACGCGGATCAGCCCCTGAGGCCGATCAGTGAAGGCATATTTCATGCTATTTGTCAGCAATTCGTTGAGCAGAAGTGCAAAAGGCGTCGCCTTTTCCGCATCGATCTCGATATCATCGAGTTCGAAAGCCAGGTCGATAGGCCGATCGTTGAGCCCAACCAGCTTGCGCGCCAGGCTCGGAACGAGCTGGCGGGCATTGACGCTTTTGAACTGATCGAAGCCGTACATCTGTTCGTGAACGGCGGACATGGCCTGAAGCCGGTCATTCAACTTCTGTACCGTTTCCGGCCGGAGGCCTTGCAGGCGCACGAGTGCCATGACTGTCTGTAGGTTGTTCTTCACGCGGTGGTGAATTTCACGCATCAGGATCTGATTGGTGCGCAGCGCTTCTGCCAATTGGGCCATGTGACGGGCATCGGCCCGTGCCAGGCTAAGGATCTTCCATCCAGCGGCTAGACTTGCGCCAAGGGCAAGCACGGTGATGAGCGCCACGATCGCAACATCCGTCCAGAAGGGTTTCAGGATTAGCGAAGTCTCGGCGGAGGCGATCGCCACGAATGGCGTCCGCTCGACAATGCGATAGGCCACCAGACGCCGAACATGGTCAACAGGCGAGACTGAACTATAGGTTCCGGACGTCGCCTTGCGCATATAATCCGTAAACAGCACGTAGTTGCCGAGATCGACCATTTCTTTCGGTTCGGGATGGCGCGCGATCAGTTTGCCATCTCGCCGAAAAAAGCTGACAGTGGAACCGGGTCCAAGCGGTGACGCGTCCCAGATTGAACGCAACATTCCGGTATCGAAGGCTAGAACGGCAACCCCGAGGAACTTGTGGTCGCGTTCGATACGGGCAGCCGACAGGAAGACGCGTTTTCCGGTATTGGCCATCTCGGTCATCGCCGAGGTGTAGTCTTCTGCCCCGTTGGCCAGCCGCTGAAAGTAGGTCCGATCGACAATATCGGCCGGCGTGCCCTCCCGGTCGGTCGAATAGATAAGCGACCCGTCGGAGGCCAGGACATAGGCTGTCGCTGCACTTGGCAGCTCTGCCGTTGCCAGGTTCAGCCGCCTCAGGCGATCACCATTGTCCGGGCCAATTGCCGCCCCGAAGGCATCATCCATTCGATAAAGGGTTTGACGCGCAAGTGAATTGATCCAGACAGCATTGGCTGCGACGATCTTGGCGGTTGCGGTAACCTGATCCTCACCGCTTTTGACCGCCGCCGAATAGCTCGAATGCAGCCAGACTGCCAAGACGAAACACAGGGCGGCAAATAGGCAGGCTAGTGCGGAGATGGCGGCCCTGCCGACAATCGTGAAGCCGTTGGTGGGGCCCATCCAATCCTCATGATCTGACGAAGCGGTACTTTCGGATGGTGAGCTATTGGATGTCAAGAATTCGTACGCTTGGAATCAATGGGCGGCGTCCAAGCCCGATGCAACTGTTCGTAACGACACGCGAAGCGTTCCACGCCTCTTCCCCCCTGCTGCGACCAACCAGGGGCTGAGTGGCTGCGGAACAATCAACGGCATACGCCATTGCGTTCTCCAATAAGGAAGGATGCGATGATCAACGATCTCTGGTACAAGAATGCCGTCGTCTATTGTCTGTCAGTCGAAACCTTCATGGATGCCAACGGTGACGGGATCGGCGATTTCCAGGGCCTTGCACGCCGTCTCGACTATCTTGCGGGTCTCGGAATTACCGCGATCTGGCTGATGCCGTTCCAGACGTCGCCCGGCAAGGACGATGGCTACGACGTCTCTGATTATTATAACGTCGATCCGCGCTACGGGACGCTCGGCGACTTTGTCGAGTTCACGCATGGCGCAAAGCAGCGCGGCATCAGGGTCTTGATCGACCTCGTCGTCAACCACACGTCAGATGAGCACCCCTGGTTTCAGGCGGCGCGCAAGGACGAGAGCTCGCCCTATCGTGACTGGTATATCTGGTCGAAGGAAAAGCCTGAAAATGCCAATCAGGGAATGGTCTTTCCCGGTGTTCAGAAGACAACCTGGTCCCGCGACAAGGTCGCCGGGCAATATTATTTCCACCGCTTCTACGACTTTCAGCCCGACCTCAATACTGCCAACCCGCAGGTGCAAGCAGAGATCCTGAAAATTATGGGCTTCTGGATTCAGCTCGGCGTCTCCGGATTCCGGATGGACGCCGTTCCATTCGTCATTGCAAAGAAGGGAGCCGACATAGACAAAGCGGTAGAACAATACGACATGCTGCGGACCTTTCGTGAATTCCTGCAATGGCGCCAGGGCGACGCGATCATCCTTGCCGAAGCCAACGTCCTACCGAAAACGGATGTGAATTATTTCGGCGCGGACGGCGACAGAATGCACATGATGTTCAATTTCCAGGTCAACCAGACACTCTTCTACGCCCTTGCCAGCAGCGATTGCGCGCCGCTTGCCAAAGCGCTCGAGGCGACCCGGACGCGACCGCAGACCGCCCAGTGGGGCCATTTCCTCAGGAACCATGACGAACTCGATCTTGGTCGATTGACCGAGGCGCAACGCAACCGGGTTTTTGCAGCCTTCGGCCCCGACAAGAATATGCAGCTTTATGGCCGCGGCATCAGGCGCCGCTTTTCGCCGATGCTCGATGGCAACCGTGACCGCATGCGCATGGCTTATTCACTAATGTTCTCGCTGCCGGGCACGCCCGTGCTGCGCTACGGCGATGAGATCGGCATGGGAGAAGATCTTTCACTGCCGGAACGCAAGTGTGCTCGCACACCAATGCAATGGTCGACCGAGCCGCAAGCTGGTTTTACCAAGAGCGAAGCGCCGGTCGTTCCGGTGATATCCAGCGGTGCCTACGGGTTTCAGCATATCAATGTTGCCGATCAGCGCCGAAGCCCCGATTCGATGCTGAATTGGATGGAGCGTCTGATCAGGATGCGCAAGGAGGTGCCCGAGATCGGCTGGGGGGATTACCGCGTTATCGATGTTGAGGAAGAAGGTGTCCTCGCCATCCGATATGACTGGCGCAACAATGCCGTTATGATCGTCCATAATCTCAACGAAAAGCCCATTGAAGTGCGGGTCGATCCGGGTCGAGGGCAAGGGAGCGAATTGCTTGTCGACATTGCCGACGGCTCCGACAGCCGGGCAGACGAGGCCGGTGTCCACCACCTTTATCTCGAAGGCTATGCTTACAAGTGGTTCCGCGTCGGTGGCCTGGACTACCTGCTCCGCCGTACGCAGATCTGAGGCGAGGATCTCATGCCTCTGCCGTCTGCCGGCATACAGGCGAAGGACGCCGGATCTTCCGCCGGTCTTTTTCCTCTCCACCGTGACCGGGCAACGCGTAGCAGGCTGGGCGCTTTGACACTTAGATTTCGGGGCAGCCCCCGATATTGGCAAAGCGTATGCGATCCGGCCTGCCGCTGCGTGTAAATCCTTCGACGGTGATGCTGCGGCGCGTCTCCCTGATGATGTGCGGTCGGCGAAGACCGGCAGCGCGAGCATTGTCTAAGGCATCACGGAGATCGCAGCCGCGCCGCGGGCCGTAATCATAGTTCGGATCTGGGTACCGGTTGCGATCGTGATGTTGCATTTCGACCCCGCCAGGCCCCGCAACTCGACTTGGGCATGACCTACTGATGGCATGGCGGTTGGGCCGATGGCCAAGGTCAACAGGAATGCTTTGAGCGCGGTGTTCATACTCTACCTCCACTGACACTGAGATTCGAACCTCCAGGTCCTCGTTTGGTTCTCGACGAGATCGGTCCGGACCGTTTGTTCGATTGGGTTGCCAACGCGCTTAAACAGTGGTCGTCAGCGGAGGCGGAGACGTGCCTAGGCAACGTTGCTCGATTGCGAGCAGTCAGTCGGGGGCGGTAACAGCGTTCCGCCAGGAACGCTGAACTGGTGACGCGCAGCCGGGCGGCCTCGTCTTTTCCGTCCCGAGCCCCCCGTTCTTTCGGTATCGCTTTTTTCTGCGTACTCCAGAATGGAAGAACTCCTGGCGTCAGCGCCCCTGCAAGCCCCGATCGGCCTTCGGCCTAATGCGCAACGTTGTTGAACCAGGGCGGTTCCCGCCGCGTGTAGCAATCGCCAGCCCGACGAGGTCGTCGCATAAGCCGTGTTCCCCGGGCAGTCAGGGCCGCCTGCGGCTGGACATAGTCTCTCACTGCCGCACGCCGCCTTTGAGGTTCCCATGGGACGACGCGCGTGATCGCCAGGTTTAGCGCATCCGGAGGACACTGGCCGAGCATCTGAAGCACGTTAACCGGCTCCTGAAGAGAAGGGCCCCTCACCAGGCAACGGAAGAGCCATCAGCCGGGCGTATTCGGCCTCTGGAATGCCGTAGACCCCGCCGGCAATTTCGACCAAACCTCTCTGTCTCGGATTTCGAGCTGGCTTCTCGTCGAGTTGATCAGTCGTTTTCCTTCCAGAATATGCAGCGTGTTTGTCACCGAGGCGCGGCGAACTCCTAGCATAACTGCGAGATAGTCGTGCGTGAGAACGAATGGATTGGCGTTGGATCGATCCTGGAGAATCGCATCGCAAGGGCCTGAAGGCTTCTTGAAACCTCCAATATCGGAAGAAAGTTTTCGGCGGTCATGGCTAAAGCGGTGCCTTGGATCTGATTGACCAGATCATAAGGCGTTTGCTCATCATCGACAGCGAAACCAAATCCCGTCATTCCTTCTCTACCGACCAATCCTGCTTCGATGCGTTTGCCGTCCGAATCGACCGCAATCATCGACGCTACGCACTCAAGCGGGAAGTAAACCATGCTGATCTTGTGCCCGGGCTGCTCCAGGATCTCGCCTTGCGGAAGCTCGACCCTATGCAAATGGGGCAGCGCCAGATCTAATTCGTAGCGCGGAAGTCGCCTGAGTATGGAGTTCAGTGAGACCTCTTGCCTCCTGATTTCCTCGCCCGTTGCGAGATTGTCCAGCGCTCTAGCGATGTCTTCGGAGGTCAAAGGCTTGCTGAGAACGGTCTTGTTTTCAAATCGGGCGGGTAGGACGCCGGGATCATAACCTGTCACAAAGACAAAAGGGATGTCCCGGTGTGCGAGTTCATCGGCGACGGGATAAACCATATCCCCGCTCAGGTCTATGTCCAGAACGCCAGCCGTTACAGGCCCGCCGGAATGGAGTTGCTTAATTGCGTCGCTGACGCCACGAAACGGTCCAGCGACGTCCGCACCCAGGCCCTTCAAACCCGTTGCGTAGACTCTCGCTTGACAGTAATCATCCTCTACCAGGAGGATCCGCTGCCCAATCATTTGGCTGGTCACATGTGCCTCCCTTTGGCTACCCACATGCGTTCCAGGCAGACTGTGAACCCTCCGACATGATCGCGTTATTCGGCATATTCTGAGGCGCGATCATCCCATCTTTTCATTCGGGCTGGAGGCGGGAACAAAGGCCAACTTCTTTTGTAATCGGGATCGTGCAGCGGGTGTCTCTCTCCCTTTCTCACCTGCCTCCAATCTGTACGCTCCCACCGCAACTCCTCAAAACTGCCAAGAGTGCAACTTCCGCCCTCTTTTTTCCAAGTTGGGCCGCGCTCCGGATCGATGCGTCGAGATCGCTTGGCGATGTCAGCGCCTCATTGGCACATGGCGATCCCACCACGGCCCTTGATTGCTGCAAGTCCCGAGGCGCCATGAGTCTGCCGAATGTTCCTGCCAATCTTTGCGACGATACAGGCCACGATACTATGCAACCAATTGCTAAGCCGTTCTCAGGTTGGCAACTTGTTCAGGCGCGTCCTTGCTGTCGGCCCGCGGCAAGGACTGCGACGTACAAATTCTTCTGAGATCTAACAATCGCATTATTTCGGCTGGCGCGGGACCGCCCCCGGTCCGACGCCGGCGTCGCCTCCGCTGCGATGTCTCCTATCACCTCTCTCATGCCAGGATCGTGTCGATCGCAGCGATTTCAACAGCCATGGGACGGAACGACCCGTGCGGGAAGGATCCTTGGCGGAATCAAGCGGGCCGCTGACAGCGGCTAGGCGATGAGCTTTAAGAGCTCCGGGCCGGCAGTCGGCTTGGAAACGAAGGTAACCCCAGCTTCCGTGTCCTTGTGCGACAGCTTGACCAGGCCCGAGGTCACAATCACCCGTGTCGATGGCCACTGCCGCCGTACCTTGGCTACGAGACCAAGACCGTCCATGCTGCCGGGCATATCGATGTCCGTGTAAAGCGTATCAACCGGATTGGCGTTGAGCAGCACGAGCGCCTCGTCGGCATTGGCCGCCTCCAGAGTTTTGTATCCCGCCTGATCAAGAAAATCCACGATATCATAGCGGAGCAGCACCTCGTCCTCGACAACCAGCACGCTTCGCGGTTCCGGCTCGATTACACTTGCTGGCCGCGACCGGTCGAGAACCTCCCATCCATCGGCAGATGCTTGGGTCCTTTCGAGCAGGTCGCGTTCGAGGACCGCCTGTTGCCAGTGGACTTGGTCTTGGC
The DNA here is from genome assembly GCF_014195325.1 of Rhizobium sp. BK650. Taxonomy (GTDB): domain Bacteria; phylum Pseudomonadota; class Alphaproteobacteria; order Rhizobiales; family Rhizobiaceae; genus Rhizobium. The sequence goes on from NZ_JACIBK010000014.1 coordinate 64,345, forward strand.
CGAAAGGCTTTCCCGCCTGTTCCCAAAGAGAATAGGCTCGAGCTGCGATCCATTCATTGCGATTGCCGGGCATGGGCTCCTGTCCTCGACTTTGGCCGCAGTTTAACGTTCTGGCTCAACGACAGTTCCGCGCTCCGCCCGCAATCGCGCATGCAATCCATTGTCTGTACGATGCCGGACGCAGCAATACTGCGCTGGCGTAGACCCCGGACTTCGGCGGCCAAGCGGAGGGAGCCCCGAATGCCACGATCATGAATGCCACGGAGCGATGGTGAGCCACGCCTGTGGGCGGTGGAGAGCTGCGTCGTCGGGCCTTGCGTCAGCTCATCTACTTCTTATTTTCGAGGAAATAGTCAATCTCGGGTTTCACCGAATGAACAAAGAGGGAGCGATAACGCCGACCTCTGGATGAGGTTCGCAAGCATCGCACAACCACCCGGGGGTTAAATTGCGGGCATACTGCGTTGATCACGGTCAGCCTCACCCTTGGGGGGCTTTTTCCTCATCGGAAAGCCATCGGAAATCAGAGTTGGCGTTAACCGGTCCGTGGAATGAGCAGCGCATCACCGCTTCTCGATCAGTAATCGTTCTTATCGGCGTGCAAGGAGGTTGGTTTTCGTTATCCTTGCTCATTCATTGGAGGGTGGCGTGGATGATCCCGCGCGCGATTTCGGGTCGCATCTCGAAGGTTCGACGCAACAGGTTCACGGCGTCTTCCAGCAGGAACAGGACGTCCAACAGGCGATCAAGCTCCTCCTGGACGTCCTCCAAGCCATCGCAATGACGCTGGACGTTTTCTATCAGGCGCTCCGTCTTCGCAATGATGGCAAGGCTGGTGTGAATGATGATGTCGAGCATGTCTTCCCCCTGCGTCGCCCGGGAACGAAGCTGAAGGGAATGCTGCTCTTCTGCAATACCGAAATCTGACTAGACGACGCGGCCGCGTGCTCTGTTGTAGAGATCGCGAAGATCCCCGAGGCTCCGGTCGTAGCGCGACCGGGGCATGGTCGAACGTGATGCGACTATCGCAACGGCGAAGCCACTGACAACGGCAGCGAGCACACCGAGGCTAGAAATAGGATAGCGCTTCACGGTCGCCTTCGTCTGCCGAGTGGCCTGGGCAAGCTGATGTTTTATGCTTTCCACCTGCTTTCGCAGAGCGCCGAGCTCTTCCTGCACGTCGAATTCCGGCTGCGGTTTAACGCCGACTGACGCCGTGTTGGTGTCAACGATACCCCGTGGCACCGGCTCTCCCAGTTTGGCCCCTTCGGAAATGAGTGATGTCGCTTCTTTCTTTCGAGCCACGATTTCCTCCATGAACGAACGCGATCCGTTAGATCGCAACATGATCAAACCGGATGGATACGCCGCTTCGCGAGGAAATGTTCCATCTTTCGCCATGATGAAGGCCTGCCCGTCTATATCGCTGATGATGAAGGCACCTACAGCCTCCTCCGGCGGCGGACGTCGATCAGCCCAAAGTCGGTGCGAGCCAGCGGGCATCACGACAAGCTGAACGAAAGCACGGGCAATAACCGTAGCAAGCGCCGACGGTGCGGCGCTTGCACCAAGGCGGCGGTTTCTATTGGAGATGCTGGCATTGGGTGGCGCACCATGCCTGATCAATCGCCTGGAGGCCACCCATGAACCTAAGTTTACCGACTGCCTCGGATGATGCACGCAAAGTGACGACGCCTATGGAGGTACAGCCGGCGTGGAAAGACCTTGATGCTAGGCTCGCCCTGTTGGACTCGTTCCAAACCTTTCGCGAAAGCGCCGGGAAAAATGCGAGCGCGAGACGTAGCCCGCAGCCTCGGCGGCGGCGATAGCAGTGGCGCCGGATGTGATTGCATGTTGCGCAGCCTTAAGACGCTCGCGTCGCAAGATCGCCCGAAACGATGTGCCCTCCATCGTCAGTCGACGTCGAAGCGTTGACGCGCCGATGCCTAGCTTTGACGCGACATCAGAAACGTTCCACGCCTGCGAAGGGGCTGTCGCGATCAGCCAGGCGACGTCGTCCGACAGGCTTTGTCTGAAGAGTGATCGTGCCTCGGCAAGTGGCCGCAATAGTGCCAGGACCTCCGTCAGCCTGAGCCGTTTGATCGTTTCACCGACGCTTAGATCAGCGATCGTGGATGCAGCGTGGCCAATCGTCTCGACGAGATCGACGCTGAGCGGCACGGAGTCCAGATCGACGCCACCACGGGCTCGCTCAGCAACCGACAGCGGTCGGATGCCTTCCGGCAGGGACGGCACGTCAAGCCGCAACGCCGCGTAGACGCCGGTTTTGTCATCTGGAATATTGACCACGTCCATCGGCACGCCGCCAGGCAAAATGAAGAGCGAGCCGGCCGTAAAGGAGCGGCTGCGATCGCCAAGCCACACGTCTTTTTGGCCGTAAAGCACGACGCAGATCATCGGACAATCAAGTCGAAGAGCCGCCATCCGTTCGCGGTCGAAGCAGCAATAGGCAAAAAGCTGCCCGCCATAGGGATGCATCCCAACATCGAGCTTTCCCGACACCACCGGGCGGAGTCGATCGAGCAGGCGGCGGGAAAGCTCGGAACCGTGGTCGCGGATCATCATGTTCATGATCGCGAATCTATAGGAAGGGCTAACAAGAAAAAATACCGCAGGTGAGCGTTTCGGGCCCAAGTGATCACGAATCTGGCGCACAGCATGCGACGAAGGACGCCACATGAAGGACCTTCAAGACAAGGAGACCTTCATGAAGACCTTCAAACTTTCCTCTGCAATGGCGCTAGCGGCCGTGTCGCTGCCCCTCGCCTCCACACCGGCACGCGCTGCCCCGGACCTCGAACTCTGGCGCCTCGATTGCGGAGACATCGCCGTCAAAGACCTGTCGATATTTTCGGACACGTTCGCTTCTGCCGGCAAGAAAGGCGTCCTAACGGATAGTTGCTACGTGATCCGCCACGGTGGCGACTACCTGTTATGGGATACCGGGCTTCCAGCCGATCTCATCGGTAAGGCACCGGCTGAGGATCAGCCGATCGGAGCTTCGCTCAAAACCGACATCCCGATACAATTGAAGCAGATCGGCATCAAACCGGAGCAAATTGCAACCGTCGGCATCAGCCACAACCATTTCGACCATCTTGGACAGGCTGCGACCTTTTCGAAAGCCACGCTAATGATCGGCGCCGCCGATTGGCAGGCTTTTCACGACAATCCCCCGCCCTTCGCGGTCGTACCGGACCTTGTCAAACCGTGGCTCGACGGCAAGGCGAAACTCGACCTCGTGACGGGCGACCGTGACGTCTTCGGCGATGGCTCCGTAATGATGCTGTCGATGCCCGGTCATACCAAAGGGGAAACCGCCCTCCTCGTAAAGCTTGCAAAGATGGGTCCGGTCCTGCTTTCCGGTGATGTGGTGCATTTCGAGGATAATCTGGTCATTCACGGTGTGCCGGGTTTCAATGAAAACCGTGCCGATTCGCTCGCGTCAATGGAACGCCTCGAGGCGGTTACGGCGGGATTGAACGCAACGCTCGTCATCCAGCACGATCCCACCCATATTTCACGCCTGCCCGCCTTTCCCGAGAGCGCAAAGTAGGCGGGACGGTTACCATCGGCACATGCTTGCAATTGCCATCGGCGCCAACGTGCCGGTGGCAGAAACCGAGCGAACGCAGCGAGCGGATCCCCTGGCGAAAGCTGGTTCTACTAAAGTCTTATTTCCCACCCGGGGCAGCTCTTGTTCGCAAGGGAACGAAACCCTCTCGCTCTTTACGATTCATATCTTAGGACACGTCGTATCCAACCGCACGACATTGTCGGAGAATGTTGCCTTCGATTGCTCCGCGGCCAGAGCAGCGGCAAGGTCTTCAATCTTGAACGGCTTTACGAGGACCGGGCGCGCGATCTTCAGTCCCGCCTCCAGCTTGTCACTGTATCCGGTCATAAGCACGACTCGAATTTGCGGATATTGCTTGCCCAATTCCTCCGCGAGATCAATGCCCGACATCTCCGGCATCATGATATCGCTTAACACTGCTTCGATATCGCTACGTTGCTCCAGAATCGCGAGCGCGTCCTTTCCGCCGGATGCGGTATAAATCGTCGCGATCAGCCCTTCCAGGGAAAGGCGCACGGAGTCGAGCGACGCAGCCGTATCGTCGACGATCAGAATCGTCTTAGGCAGCTGTGAGGTCAATCTGTCGCTCGCTCGAGGTATCTGCGGCGCGTTTGACTTCGGCAGCAGAAGCGTGAATGCGCTCCCGTGGCCGATCAAGCTCGTGACTTTCACAGCGCCGCCCGCCGCCTGGGCGAATGTATGGACCTGAGTCAAGCCAAGACCAGGGCGCCCGTCTCCTTTTGTCGAGAAGAAGGGTTCGAATATTCGCAACAGATTGGAGGTATCAACACCTTGTCCGCTGTCCGTGACGGTTATAGCCACAAACGCGCCTCGAAGGGAGCGATCCTCGTCAGCTCCCTCCGGGACGTTTCGGGCCGAAATGGTAACTCGCCCACCGTTTTCCATTGCCTCCCGAGCGTTGGTAAGGAGGTTAATCAGCGCGATTTCGAGGCCCGAATCATCTACATGAACAGGCCAAAGGTCGTCGGGAATTTCGATGTCCAACACCACGGCATCATTGAGCGCCTGGCGCAGCAGCGGCCTCAGGTCCAAAAGCTTGACGTCGAGTTCGACATGCACGGCACCCCGGTTCGAGCGCCGAGAAAACGACAGGAGCCGTTGCGTGATAGCCTTACCCCGTGAGACACCGTCGGACATATGATTAAGCAATTGCGTTACCCGCTGCTCATCGCCTCTTCGCCGCTTGACCCCTTCGATACCTGACTGAAACACCATCAGGAGATTGTTGAAGTCATGAGCCGCCTGGCCCGTGAGTTTTCCAAGCGCGTCCATCCGCTGCCAATTTGCAATACTCTCCCGTTCGCGGTTGCGTACGCTGACCTCCCGCTGCAAGAGAAAGGCAGCTGCGCCGGAGAGCACGACGGTAACAGCGGAGCCTGCGATTACCAGCATCCAGGCCTTCTGCGCCAACCGATCGTATTGTCCGACAGGGATACCTACAATCACTCGCCAAGGCGTTTCGGCAAGAGGTGCCTCGGCAATCCGAAGGTCGCCGCCAGTCGCAAGAGAAGCAGTACCATCTCCCAAAACCCGAGCGAATTCTTTGTCGCCCTTGCCGGAAAGATCGGTGGCCGCCGTCGTCACCACCAGCCGTCCTTCGCCGTCGACGATCCAGGCTGACCAGGTTTCCGGCAGACCGGTGGTGTGAATGAGATCCGTCACCATCGCAGGCCGATTAACCGCCGAAAGGACCGCGCGGAGGTTATTTTCACGCCGAATAGGAACCCGTATGGCAAAGGCCGTCTGTCCTCTCGCTCCGACGACGACATTTCCGATTACACTGTTTCCAGAACGCAGAACCCTCTCATGGCTTTCGAGATCGACGTCTCGGCTTGCGGCCGCCTCCTTTGGCGGGAAGGCCAGTACGACGTTCCCGTCTTCATCCGAGACGCGGATCTGCTCCCACCGAGGGATCCGCTCACGCAGACGGCGGGCCGTCTCGGCGAAACTGGCGCGGGAAATCGGAAGATCGAACCGCGGCGAATCAGCGATCACCGACAACAGCTGGATCTGCGTGTCCAATTCCCGCTGAACGGTCGCCGCGATGGCAGTTGCCATGTTCCGGAGCTCGTTATCCAGCGATTGTCGCTGTTCGGCCACGAAGAACCATGCCATTCCCGCTGCCAGGATGATGACCGGTATGAGCGATGCGCTGAGAAGAAGAAGCGCTGGCCGAGCTCTGTTCAAGCAATATCCCAGATATTAGTCTACATGGTTTCAGACATAAGGCCCCGACAAGATCTTGCAAGCGTGTAGTCTTTGAAGTCGGAGTAGTCTCTGTGATCACCTGGGCTTTTCAGAGATGTATCCATCCGGTCGGCGAAGGTCATCGCCAATACAGTGAACCGCGTAGAGCAGGACCGCAGCCGGTGACTATTGAAGGATCAAACGAGTCTACTAGGAACGCGGCATTTTCTGGATGAGGGAGCGCCTCCGAACGGTGTCAGAGGGAATCGCGCCTGACAAGCCGGACTGGGTGATACTCACCTTCGATGCGGCTCTGCCGAATGCAACTCCTCGGCCACCGCGACGAAGGATGGAAACTGGCCTAGTTCGATGACCTCTCCCTTTCTCTTCAGCGCATACCATAATTTGCGGTGTTCCCTGAACGCCCGCTGGTTCATGAGCCGCAGCGCCTTCTGACCTATGCCCTGAAGGTTCGGCCTAGTTCCTCGTCCGCCAAGCCATAATAGTGACGGAAGTTATAGACCAAAGGCGACCATTTGTCGGGATTGATATGGTCTGTTCCCTCGAGGACGAACTCCTCCTCCGCGTGGATACGCAGCACTTCGACGACGACCGCCATCCCGCCTCCGAGTTTAGCGACCTTGTCGCCGCCGAGCTCGTTCAGCGACAGAACTCTCGCCTCCATCTGAAATGGGCATTCGCGCACGCGAAGAGGCTTGACGAGCTCGCTCTCGAGGCGCGAAAGCCCGGCTGCTGCGAACTTGTCCTTCGCGAAGTGGAACTGTTCCGACTTTTCTTTGGGAACGGGGTTTTTGCCTGTTAGCGGGGCGAGCTTTTCGACAGCCTCCCACATCTCGGGCGTGGGCAAATTGACGACGCAGTCGCCATATCGCTGAAGGTTTTCCGCCATCTTGGCATCGTTGAGCACGCCGAGGGTCATCGTCCAGCCCAATGTCCAAAAGGACGAGATCGGGGACAGGTTAGTGCCACCATCTTCGTTAAGCGTGCTGACGATGGCGACAGGGGTGCCGAAATACAGGATTTTCGGTTCGATGGTTTTCATAGTCTGTTCCTCTCGACACTCCGATAATAACCCTCCGTCGATCGAGTTACTTCGTCGCGCGTCGAAGTATCGTATGCGTGAACGAAGGCCTGTAGCGAGTTCTGACGTGCATAGCCGGGAGTGAGACAACCGCTTGGCGGCACGGGGAACTATGCTGGCGAAGTTCCCCAGCCACCCCAACGAAGTAGGATAGCTGGCGCAGTTGCAGTTGATGTTGGAGTGGACGGCCCCTGAACGGCATCGAAATGTGCCAGAATGAGCTGTTAAGATCTCAATCGAAGGGGCCGCCCATGGACAAGATTATTCGTATTGGCATGGATACGTCAAAGCATGTCTTTCAGTTGCATGGCGTGAATGCCGGAGAGGAGCCGGTGTTGCGTAAGAGAATGCGACGCAAGGAGATGATCGACTTCTTCACGACCTGCCCGCCAACTTCGGTCGCGATCGAGGCCTGTGGTGGTTCCCATCATTGGGCGCGATTACTCGCCTCATTTGGACATGAGGTGAAGATGATCGCGCCACAACTCGCCAAGCCTTACGTTAAGCGGAACAAGAATGACGCTGCCGACGCCGAAGGGCTGTGCGAGGCGATGGCCCGCCCAACGATGCGGTTTGTTCCAGTCAAGACAGGTGATGACCAAGCAGCACTCATGCTGATCAGCGTCCGTACCCGCCTCATAGCCAACCGCACCCAACTCGCCAACGCAATCCGAGGCTACGCCAATGAATTCGGCATTTCCGCAGCTAAGGGGCTAGCACATATTCCGATGCTGCTCGAAAGGATAAAAGCTGAGAAAACTGTGCCAGAGCTCGCGCAGGAATTGTTCATCAGCCAGGCCGAGGAATACGCTGAACTGGAGAAAAAGATTGCGGATGTGGAGGTCAAGGTAAAGGCATGGCAGCGTAACGACGAACGCAGCATACGCCTCAACACCATTCCCGGCATTGGCCCAATCGGTTCGGCTCTTTTGATAATGAAAACACCCGCTCCAGAGCTCTTCAAATCTGGTCGTCAGTTCGCAGCTTGGATAGGGCTGACGCCGAAGGATCACTCGACCGGCGGCAGGGTGCGGCTCGGTGGCATCACGCGAGCCGGCGATGAAGCGCTGCGGGCTATCCTGGTGAATGGAGCAACCGCTGTCATTCATCACGCGCGGCGATCCGGCAAAGCCTCTCGTTGGTTGGTGGAACTGCTCAAGCGCAAGCCGCCTAAACTGGCAGCTGTCGCACTCGCCAACAAGATGGCGCGCATAGCTTGGAAACTCATGGTCTCCGGAGAAACGTACAGCTCACAATCAGGATCGGCTTTGAACGGGTGCGCCACATGAAGACCTGGAAGCAAAAACCGCGTGTACCCTGATCTTCATCACGTGTAGGCAATACTACAACTTGCAAGATAATAGCAGATGGTGTGATCGATCGATCCGAGACACAAGATACCCCGGTGATCCCTTCGGCCCGTCAAGGCCGTCTTGATGTTTGGGACCTGTGTCGCGGAAACCATCTTGGCCAGCGTTCATGTGCGAACGCAACAACAGGCCGGACATATGGACGCAAGCGATCAGATCAAATTATCTCGAAATATCTTGCGGGTCGGGGGCCGTCCACATAAGGGATCAGAACCGCCCATCGCGCCATTTCGCCATCCGGCGCCTTGAAACGGAATCGAACCGCTGCCGGGCCTGCAACCGAACGCGCTGGCAACAGCCCAGACATTGCGGTCAAATTTCGTATGGCACCCGTATGTCCGGCATTTCGCGAGGGAAATCCTTCGTGTTTCGGGTGATCAGCAACATCGAGTGAACATTGGCGGTTGCCCAGATAATGGCATCTGGAAGCTTGACACGATGAAGTTGTCGCAGAGACACTGCTCGTTCGGCTATGGCGTTATCGACAGCGATGACGGCAAAGCCGGCCAAGAAAGCGCGCGTTCCGATTGCCACCTCAGGCTTGGCACCGACGAGAATCTCCATCCAGGTGATAATGCTGATCGCCTTTTCGCGATATCTTGCCAGTTCGTCTCGCGCTTGTGGAACTGCGTTGAGATAATCGATCAAGACATTCGTGTCGAACAGAGACTTTACCATTCGCTGCGCATGTTTTCCTGATAGGTCAAACCATCGATCTTTCGATCGCCCCAAAGTCCGAAGGCTTCTGCTTCGATATCGGCATTGTTCCTGGCGAGGAAGTCATCAATCGCCTTTCGGATCAGCGCTGCTCTCGACATTTTTTCCCGCTGTGCCAACCGGTCCAGCGCTTTTACTTCTGGGTCGCCGATATCTACTAACGTTCTCATGAGATAAGCTCCGATATATGATATCGGCAATATATATCATCCCTCGCTATTTTCAATGGCGCCCTCGATGAAATGGGTCGCTCCACCCGGCCGCGGCTCTATTGTCGAAATGATACTAAGTCGAGAGAGAGGAGCATAGATGGCAGCTCTCGATCAGATTCGAACTCATGACCACCACATAAAATCGCTTGTAAAATGAATCTAAACCATCGCGCGGGCTTCCCATAATTGGCGTCCCTAAGTGGCGACCACGCGACTGGTGAAGGTTTACATCACCTCAGGAAGTGTCTGACCCTGTTGCTAGTCTTTTGAGCAAGGCTCAGCGGAAGGCCAACCGGGTAGTAGAAGGCCATCGCCCCTCCTGACTGATCTCAACTTAAGCCTAGTACGTTTTCGATCCGTGCGACGTGGGGCTTCGGCGTCGATCCCTTCGGTTCCTCGGCCGCCGTTATTTCAGCCACCGTCAGTCCGGTAGCGACCGCGAGGTCCTCGACACTGTAGCCTTTCGCGATACCCACGTCCCGGCGACGCGCCGCAGCGCTGTGATCATCAGAATTACTCATAGGTCCCTCATTCTTGTCTGGTGAAGGGTAGCTTAATTCTGATGCGCAGGCAGCCGTCCGTCCGTCGCTTGCGCATTCCGACTTACACTCGTTCGAGCGCGATCGAGATTCCTTGGCCTACGCCGATACACATCGTTGCGAGCGCGTATGTCCCGCCGCCCAGTGACAGCTCAAGCGCGGCCGTACCGGCGATACGCGCGCCCGACATGCCGAGGGGGTGACCGAGAGCGATAGCACCACCGTTCGGGTTCACGTGCTCCGCGTCTTCGGAAATCCCCAGATCGCGGAGCACGGCGATGCCCTGGGAGGCGAATGCTTCATTGAGTTCGACGACGTCGAACTGCGAGGGCGCAAGTCCCAGACGAGCGCAGAGCTTCTTCGTGGCCGGAGCAGGTCCGAACCCCATGATGCGCGGTTCGACGCCGGCTGTCGCTCCGCCGAGGATGCGTGAGATCGGCGTGAGACCGTATTTCTTGGCGGCTTCCTCTGAGGCGATGATGAGGGCGGCCGCGCCATCGTTCACGCCTGACGCGTTACCCGCTGTGACGGTCGCGCCTTCGCGCTTGTTCACCGTTTTCAGCTTTGCCAGGGCTTCGATGCTGGTGGCCCGTGGGTGCTCGTCCCTCGAAACGACGGCCGGGTCGCCTTTGCGCTGCGTTATCGTTACTGAGACGATCTCTTTTTCAAGCCTGCCATTCGCCTGGGCCGCGGCGGCCTTCGCTTGCGAACGGACGGCAAACGCGTCCTGATCTTCGCGGGATACGTTGAAGTCGATCGCGACATTGTCGCCAGTCTCGGGCATCGAGTCGACCCCATACTGCAGTTTCATCAGAGGATTGACAAAGCGCCAGCCGATCGTCGTGTCGTAGATTTCCGCGCTGCGGGAAAAGGCCGACTCCGCCTTGGGGATGATAAAGGGAGCTCGGCTCATGCTTTCTACGCCGCCGGCAATCAGGATATCCGCTTCGCCCGACTTGATGGCGCGAGCAGCGGTTATCACGGCGTCCATCCCTGAGCCGCAAAGCCGGTTGATGGTGGTCCCGGTGATGCTCGATGGGAGACCGGACAGCAGCGACGACATCCGAGCGACATTCCGGTTGTCTTCCCCGGCCTGATTGGCACAGCCATAAATGACGTCAGCGATCGCTTCCCAATCGACGTTCGGATTGCGCTCCATCAGCGCCCTCAATGGGACCGCGCCTAGGTCATCCGCGCGGACAGTAGAAAGCTCGCCGCCATAGCGGCCGATCGGCGTGCGGATGTAGTCGCAGATAAATGCGTCAGCCATTTCGAGTCCTCAAAGTTCGGGTACGAGGAGGTCCTCGAGGGGACCGTCCACGACCAGCGGCGCGCCGGTCATCGCCTGCAGTTCTTCAACCGTCATTCCGGCCAGCTTCTCGCGCAGCACGAAGCGGCCATCCACGATGTCGATGACCGCGTGGCTGGTATAGACGCGCGTAATGCAAGCCACCCCCGTCAGCGGAAAGGTGCACTTCTCGACCAGCTTCGGTTCGCCGTTCTTGGTCACGTGCTCTGTGATGACAAACACCTGCTTCGCACCGTGCACGAGATCCATGGCACCGCCGACAGCAGGGACGCCCTTGCTGCCTACCCGCCAGTTCGCGAGGTCGCCGCTTTGAGCAACTTGGTAAGCCCCCAGGATCGCGACGTCGAGATGGCCGCCGCGCACCATGGCGAAACTATCGGCGTGATGGAAGAAGGCTGCACCCGGCTTCAATGTCACGGCCTTCTTGCCGGCGTTGATGAGATCCCAGTCTTCCTCCCCCTCCTTTGGTGCCTCACCGAAATTAAGGACTCCGTTCTCGGTATGGAAGATCGCCTGCCGGCCAGGCGGCTGGTAACGGGCCACCATTTCGGGAAAGCCAATACCCAGGTTCACATAGGCGCCGTCGACGATATCCTGCGCTGCCCGCCAGGCGATCTGAGCGTTGGAAAGCTTGATGTCTTCTCGTGTGTTCACGGTCATGCCTTAACTCCCTCGTATGCCGGAGCATAAGCTGCGCCTGCCCGGATGAGTTCTTCTTCCTGCTGCGGGTTTGACACCTGAACCACGCGGTCAACGAAGATGCCGGGCGTCACGACCTGTTCCGGATCAATCTCGCCCGCCCGTACGATCCTGGAGACCTGCACGATCGTTTGGGTTGCCGCCATGCACATCAGAGGGTTAAAGTTCCGGGCCGCCTTGTTGTACGTGAGGTTGCCGTAGGTATCGCCGACATGCGCCTTGACGATGGCGAAATCCGCCTTCAGCCAACGCTCCTGCACATAGCGGCGACCGTCAAATTCTGCGATGGGCTTCCCCTCGGCCAACTCCGTTCCAAAGCTCGTCGGGGTGTAGAAGGCGGGGATGCCGGCGCCGCCGGCGCGGATGCGTTCTGCGAGCGTTCCCTGTGGCACAAGTTCCAGCTCGATCTCGCCTGCCAGGTATCTATCTGTAAATGCGCGCGGATCCGAAGAGCGTGGGAAGGAGCAGATCATCTTCTTAACCATGCCCGCGTCGATCATGGCGGCGATGCCGATGCGACCGTTGCCGGCATTGTTGTTGATAACCGTGAGGTTCTTCGGGCCGCTGTCGATCAACGCGTGGATCAACTCAATCGGTGCCCCCGATCCGCCAAAGCCGCCGATCATGATGGTCGAACCGTCACGGATCACGGCGACCGCCTCCTTTAAACTTTCGGCAGTTTTGTCCATCGCGTTTTGCCTCCCACCAAGGATCAGGTGTCTGTCGGTGATCGTGTACATCAACAGACCCGTGGACGACAAAGTTTTTGTGCGTTATATGAAATTTGTACGAATATCGCACAAGAGAGGGGCTTGGGATGGAAATCAAGGAACGCGACGTTATGGGTGGGCTCGCAAAGGGTCTGAGAGTCATCGAGGCATTTAGTCTCGAGAAGCCGCGCCTATCCATTTCGGATGCCTCGGCGGTAACGGGCCTTGACAGAGCAACAGCGAGGCGGTGCCTGCTCACCCTGTCTGCGGCCGGTTATGCAGCTTACGACGGCAAGTTCTTCAGCTTGACGCCGCGCGTGTTGCGTCTCGGAACCGGATGCCTTGCGACAATGCCGTTGCCCCGGATCGTCCAACCCTTTCTGGACCAGTTGTCGGAGAGCATTGATCAGAGCGCTTCAGTCTCGATACTTGACGAGACTGAGATCGTTTATGTGGCTCGAGCGGCGCAACGCCGGGTGATGTCCATTTCCCTGATGCCAGGCTCCCGTTTGCCAGCCTACTGCACATCGATGGGGCGCGTGCTGCTTGCCGCGCTGCCTGATAATGAAATCCGCCGGCTGCTCGAAGCTTCCCCGCGGACACAGCGAACTCAAAGAACAATCACCGACATTTCGGCGCTGATGGCGGAGATCGTGGCGACGCGAGAGCGCGGCTATGCATCAATCGACCAGGAGGTCGAGTTGGGATTGAGATCCGTCGCGGTCCCTTTGCTAAACTCGCGCGGGCGCATTGTCGCAGCATTGAACGTCGGGCTCGCGGCAACTGCCGAGGGAATGGAGACCGTGATCAGCCGATACATTCCGTCACTCTTGTCGACCCGAGAGGAACTGAAAGGTATGCTTCCCTGAAGTGCGTGGGCAACGGTCGATCGCGGCCACGAAGCTGCTATTATGTCGATCCGGAATTTGCCGGATCGTTCATGGCGCAAGAGGATTAACGAGACGACATCACCAGTGAATCGGTCCGTCTTGATCGATTCAAAAATCGCGTTGGACGACCAGCCGCGGTCTAGATGTGTCCGCGTCGAGGCAGTTGATTGGATCAGAACCGAGGACCCTATTATTAAAAAAGCCACGCGTTTGAAATCCAGGCTTGAACTGGAGGAACTGACCGCAAAGGACGTGCGGTCGCGCTTTCCCCGTCTTGGCCCCGATGCGATCGCAGCATCCTTTTCCCCGAACGATGGAAGCGGCAACCCGCGTCTGATCGCACCTGCCTTTGCCAGTGCTACCCGAAAGCTGGGAGCCGACATCATCGAAAATGTCGATATCGGGGCCATCAGAAAACGTGCCTATGGATTTCAGGTCGAAACGTCGAAGGGCTCGCATGAAGCCTCGATGTTGCTGAACACGACGGGTGCCTGGGGTGCGCGTCGCGGGCTTGTTCGGAGAGACGGTTCCGATTACTGCCAGAGGCCCGCAAATGGGAGTGACCGAACCTCTCCCCCATCACATTCTCCCGGTCGTCGGCGTCTGGGCGCATGATCACGGCGGCGGTTACCTGCGGCAGGTGGAACGAGGCAACATCGTCTTCGGTGGCGGCGCCGAGCGCACCGACGTTTCACTCGATACCGGATACGCCAAGGCAGACCCGGCTCGCTTGCCGGGTCAGCTTCGTTCGCTGCTGCCGACCCCCGTCGCTAAAAGAGGTCGCCGTGATATGCACCTGGTCAGGTTGCGAGGGCTATGAAGAAGACGGTCTTCCGGTGATGGGGCCGTCGTCGACGACAGCGGGGCTCTTCCATGCATTCGGCTTTTCCGGCCACGGCTTCCAACTCGGACCCGGTGTTGGCGACGTCATGGGCGAAATCATGGCGACGGGCCGAACGGATATTCCTCTGCAGAACTTTCGTATCGAACGCTTTGCAAAGCCGAACTGAATTTCAATCTGATACGCGTTGCCGGCATCTTCCAACACGGTCTTGTCGATAATCGAGGCGCAGCAATAAGCACTGCCTACTTTTGCTCGTTCGCACGCATTTGGATTTATCGGCATTGGAACCAAATCCGTAGACTCAATTGTGCACGAGGCCACCTAAACGGATGCAGTTGACGGAATTGGAACCAGAAGTCAGGAAAATCGGCAGCTGCAAATATGTCCTATAATCAATGATTCTCAGGCTCGTGCATCGACGGCGGAATGTCCCGCTTCCCATGGAGCACACGCCACACATCAACATGATCTTCTTGATCACGATAAAAGACGATATAGGGGTATCGTTTCAGTGAAATGCTGCGCAGGTCAGGCAATCCCAGCTCGTATCCATATCGTAGCGATCCCGATTCCGGATGCCTTGCGATCAGGTCATAAGCTGTTTCCAAGGCGTCAATAAAGCCAAGGGCAATCTCAGTTCCAGCCTCGAGTATATAGTAGTCTACGGCTGCTTCGACGTCACTACGAGCCAACTCCCGAGGGATGACGGACTTGTTTGTCACTTGCTGTGCCGGCCACGCACACGATCACGCAATTCGCCGAAATAGCGCTCATCGGCGGGATCAGATTGTACGGACGATGCTCCATCAACCAAAAGCCCGCGCAAAAAAAGACGGTCCTGATCTCTCCGAATCAATTCGCGGATATATTCGCTACTGGTCCCATAACCACGTCCCGCGACCTGCTCATCAACGAAGCTCTTAAGGTGGTCCGGGAGAGAAATGTTCATTGTGCTCATATGAATACTCATAGCTGCAATGGCAAAATTTGGCAAGATAGACATTTTTGCCTTTGATGGCTTGGGGCGACGAGCATCGAGCTTAATAGATCTTAGGCAGCGGGCATTTGCTCGTCGGAGATTGGACGGCGGCGCACCCCCAAGGGACCAGTGCTCGATGTGGCTATCCGATTTTGACACCATTCGCTCCGAAGGTTCGCTTAACTGCTCTTTAGGGTCGTAGCGCGATCCTGAAGGAACAAGTCGCGGCTCTTAGAAAAACCCATCGGCATCGCCAGAGAGAGGTCGTTCGTCCTGCAGTGCCGATAGACGAGATCGAACGGCTTCATTTTTAGCGGACATCCTGCTCGCCGGGCTTGCCACGCAAAACTGCAGCTCGACCTCTATATGCCAGTGCAGGTTTTGAGCGCGACGGACGGCGGCGAAATTTTAAGGATTCGCTCCCAGCTCCGCAGAACGCCCAACATGAGGTGTTCAACGACAGGCGGCGGCTGGGTGGCGACCATGTGCATGGAAAGTGCGATCCAGTGCGCTTCGTCGGGACGGCTGAGATTGGTCATTCCCACTTTTCCAAGGACGCATTCTGCCAAAACGTTTTCGCTTGACTCCCAAAACGTTTTGGAAAATCCTCAGAAAATCTTTGGAGAGAGAGACTTTGGCAAACCTCCGACAGCTGGCCCAGTCCTTAGGACTATCGATCACTACGGTGTCTCGTGCGCTCGACGGCTATTCCGATGTCTCCGTGGCTACCCGCGAAAGGGTGCGGGAAGCGGCGGAGAGGGCTGGTTACCGGCCGAACGCGTCCGCCCGCCGGCTGCGCAAGCAGCGCGCAGAACTGGTCGCCGTCACGCTTCCGAGCGATCCTGGCCAAGTCGGCCCGCCGCACTTCCTCGACATGCTGTCCGGCTGCGCCGAGTACTTGGCCAGCTTTGGGCTCAATCTGGTCATCGCGCCGGTGCCGCGCAGCGAAAGCGAGCTTGATATCTGCCGCCGCTTCGTCGACGGGCGCCGTGTCGACGCCATGCTGCTCGTCCGTACGAAACGGCGCGATGAGCGCGTAGAGTTTCTTCAATCCCGTGGCATTCCCTTCGTCACGAATGGTCGGACTGAAAGCCCAACGCCGCACCCCTTCATCGACGGCGACGGCTTTTCGGGCTTCCATGCGGCCACCACCCGCTTTCAGGGCTCCGGCCATCGCCGCATCGGCCATATCGCCGGGCCTCAGCAGTATTACTTTGCGCATGTGCGTCGAATGGGCTGGAAGGTCGCCATGGATGAGGTCGGCCTTTCTTCTGATCTCTGCGCCGAGGGCGCGCCAACCGAACAGGGCGGATATCTTGCCGCTCTCGAGCTGCTGCGCCAGCCATCACGGCCGACGGCGCTGGTCTGCGCGACGGATGAAATGGCGATCGGCGCGCTCCGGGCACTGAGGGAGATAGACGGCGGCAGCGAGATCAGCATCGTCGGCCACGACGATCTGCCGATCGGCGCCTTCACCAGTCCGGCACTTTCGACCATGCGCATGACCGGCCAAAACCTCGGCGCGAATTTCGCGTCGCTGCTGCTGCGTGCCATCGATGGCGAACCGGCCGAAGAGCTTCAGGAACTTCACGCAATCGAGTTCGTCGACCGCGAGAGCCATCGCCGCCCATTCCGGGGGGTATAATTCACACAAAAACAACTGGAGGAGAAAATGAAACGTCTCATGTCATTCGGAGTTTTGGCCTCGACTGTGGTGGCATTCGCCCCACCGGTTCTTGCCCAGACCGTCTTCGTCTCCACGCAGCTTCGTCCGATCGAGGAGGCTACCGTCGTGCGTGAAGAACTTCTGAAGGACGCCGGCGACGTCGACTATGTAGTCGAGGAGCCGCCGCAATTCGCGGTCCGCATGGAAGCCGAGGCCCGGACCGGCAAGCACACGGTCAGCCTTGTCGGCGCCCTGCACGGCGAGCTCTCGCCACTCGCGGACAAGCAGCAGCTCGAACCCCTCGACGATCTCGCCAAGAAGCTCGCCGCTTCAGGCATGCCGCAGCCGGTCCTCGATCTCGGCAAGCTCGGCAAGCCGACGCAGCAATATATCCCCTGGATGCAGGCGACCTATCTTATGGCCGCCAAAAAGGAAGCCCTGCAGTATTTGCCTGCAGGCGCTGAGGTGAACGCGCTCACCTATGACCAGCTCATCGAGTGGGGCAAGAAGATGCAGGAAGCCACTGGCCAGCCGCAAATCGGTTTTCCGGCCGGACCGAAAGGGCTGATGGCGCGCTATTTTCAAGGCTACTTCTACCCGTCCTTTACCGGCGGCGTCGTACGCACCTTCAGGAGCGCGGATGCTGCGGCAGGATGGGAAAAGCTCAAGGAACTGTGGGCCTACGTCAATCCGAATTCGACCAGCTACGACTTTATGCAGGAGCCGCTGGCTGCCGGCGAAGTCATGGTCGCCTGGGACCACATCGCCCGCCTGAAGACCGCGATCTCCGCGGCACCTGACGATTACGTGGTCTTCCCGGCGCCTGCAGGGCCGAAGGGCCGCGGCTACATGCCGGTACTCGCGGGTCTGGCGATCCCGAAGGGCGCACCTGATGCTGCCGGCGCCGTGAAGGTCATCGAAACCCTGACGACGCCCCAGACCCAGCTGCTCACGGCTTACAAAGTTGGCTTCTTCCCGACGCTGGACGTCCAGCTGCCGCCCGATCTCGACAAGGGTGTGGCCCTTCTCGCCGGCGCCGTCACCGCGACCCAGGCCTCCAAGGACGCCGTGATCTCCCTGCTCCCAGCCGGCCTCGGCGACAAGGGTGGCGAGTTCAACAAGGTCTACATGGACAGCTTCCAGCGCATCGTACTGCAGAACGAGCCGGTCGCCGACGTCCTGAAGGCCCAGGGCGAAACCATGGCCAAGCTCATGAGCGAGACCAAGGCGCCCTGCTGGGCTCCCGACGCCAAGAGCGACGGCGCCTGCCCGGTCGAGTAATCCTGCCGTGATGTCCGGGTGTGAATGCCCGGACATTCCTTCCGCAAACCTGCTTTCCTAGGCGGGAAAAAATGACCCAAAATCGACCTTGGATCCCCTATCTGCTGATCCTGCCCTCCATCGTCTTCTTGGCGCTACTCTTCGTCATGCCGCTAGCGCAGACGATTTGGCTGGCGGTTTCGGATGACGGGGTTCCCTCGCTCGCCAATATGCAACGCATGGCGAGCGACATCAATTTCACCCGTTCAGTACAAAATACCTTCCTGCTAACGATCGCCGTCGTGCCGGTGCAAGTCGCCATCGCGCTCGCCATGGGCACGATAGTTTCGAAAATCGGCCGTGGCCGCGAGACGATCCTGTGGATCTGGACGATCCCGCTCGGCATATCGGACCTTGCGGCAGGCCTCGTCTGGCTGTCGATCCTGCAGAATACCGGTTATTTCAATTCGCTGCTCTTCGGCCTCGGCGTCATCGACCGGCAGGCGAGTTGGCTTTCCTACCAGACGCCCGTTGCGCTGTTCATCGCCATCGCTATTGCAGAAATCTGGCGCGGTACGGCGATTGTCATGATCATCATCGTCGCCGGTCTCAACCAGGTCCCGAAGGAGTTCAAGGAAGCCGCTGAAATCTTCGGCGCCGGCCCCTGGACGCGGTTCTGGAAAATCACCCTGCCGCTGATCCGCCCGGCACTGCAATCGGCGCTGATCCTTCGCACTGTTCTCGCCTTCGAGGTCTTCGCGGTCGTTTACGCGCTGGGGGGACGCAATTTCCCCGTTCTCGTCGGCGAAGCCTATAATTGGCAGAGCCAGAACCAGAACTACGGCGTCGCCGCGGCCTACGCGGTGATGATTATGATGGTCTCGCTCGCCGCTACCCTCATCTACCTCAAAGCCATCAAGGTCGATCCGGAGCGCCTGCCATGAGCACAACAGCCATCCCAACCGAACAGGCGGCGGCAGGCAGCCCCGCGAGCTTCAGCTCATCGCGCCGCTGGCTCTTGTGGAGCGGCATTGCCGCTCTCTGCGCCTGGGTACTGGTGCCGATCTATCTCGTCGCACTCGGCGCGTTCGGAGGCCGCCAAGGCGTCTACGTTTGGCCAAAAACCGGACTGCCGACGAGGGTCTCGCTGGAGCCCTTCGTTCTCTTCCTGAAGACCGAAGGTGTCGTCCAGTCCTTTCTCAACTCCCTCGGAGCGGCGGGCATCACGGTGGCACTCTCAATCCTGCTCGGAGCGCCGGCGGGTTATGCGCTAGCTCGCTTCAATTTCCGTGGCAAGGACAGCTACCGCCTCCTGGTGCTGCTGACCCGTGCCTTCCCGCTGGCTATCCTGGCCCTGCCGCTTACCGTCTCCTTCATCCGGCTCGGCCTTTACGACACGATCATCGGCGTTGGCCTAATTCACACAGTGCTGGCGCTGCCTTTTGCGGCGCTCGTCACCCAGGGCATCTTCCTCGGCGTACCGAAGGAACTCGAAGAGGCCGCCTGGGTCTTCGGCTGCACGCGTATTCAGGCCTTCTTCAAGGTTGTGGCGCCGCTGGCACTGCCTGGCATCGTCGCAACCGCCGTCTTCGCCTTCGTCATTTCGTGGAACGAGGTCTTTGCCGCCTCGGTCCTGACGGTGCGCAACCGAACGCTAACGGCCTATCTGCTGACGGTGCTGTCCGAAAGCCCGATGCATTACCGATTTGCCGGCGGTCTGATGCTCATCCTTCCCTCCGTTGTCTTCATCTTCGCGGTCAGACGCTACCTCTTCGCGATCTGGGGCATCTCTTCTAAATAACGGGATTCCACCCATGGCCAATATAGTCATCAACCGCATCCGCAAGAGCTTCGGTGCCTTCGACGCGCTGAAGGAGGTCTCCCTGACGATCAATGACGGCGAATTCGTTTCGCTGCTCGGCCCTTCCGGCTGCGGCAAGACCACGCTTCTGCGCATTATTGCCGGCCTTGAAACCGCCTCCACAGGTGATGTCAGCATCGGCGACAAGTCGGTGATCGGACTGGCACCCAGGGACCGCGGGCTCGCGATGGTCTTCCAGAACTATGCGGTCTTCCCGCACATGAGCGTTTATGAAAACGTCGCCTTCGGCCTTCGAATGCAGAAGGCCGAGGACGCACGCGTCAAGGCGCAGGTTGAGAAGGCAGCCGGGCTTCTGCATATCGAGCAGTATCTCGACCGCTACCCGAACAAGCTTTCGGGTGGGCAGCGCCAGCGCGTGGCGGTTGCCCGCGCACTCGCTGTCGAGCCTAAGGTCTTGCTGATGGACGAGCCGCTTTCCAATCTCGACGCTCTGCTGCGTCTGGAAATGCGCACGGAACTTAAGACAGTGCTGCAGTCGTCTGGAACCACAACGATCTACGTCACCCATGACCAGACGGAGGCGATGGGCCTCTCGGACCGTATTGCCGTCATGCACGGCGGCATCGTCGAGCAGGTTGGCACGCCGATCGACGTCTACAATCATCCCGCCACACGCTTCGTTGGCGGTTTTATCGGCAATCCGCCGATGAATTTCATCAGGATGCCGGTCTCAAATGGCCAGGTTTGCGCAGGCAGCGAACGGCTCGCCACCCCCGCTCAATCCGGCGGCGAGATCATTCTCGGCCTCCGTGGCGAGGCGGTCGAGCTCGCGCCACTGCCACAGGGTCTGGAGATGAAAGTGCGGGTCGCCGAGCCGATGGGCTCGCATCTGCTCCTGACCGGCTCGATCCACGAGCAGCCGGTGCGTGTCATCCTCGCGGCTTCGGAAACCGTCAGAAGCGGCGATACGATCGGCCTCAAACTCGATAGCAAACGCATCACCTGGCTTTCGCCCGAAAGCGGCAAGGCCTTTCCGGCCGCAGCGGCCTGAGATACCGGAGCATATAAATGAACGTGCATATTGCCGAAGCCAAGCGCATCCTCGTCGCCAACGATAGAGGCGGCTACACCGTGCCGACGGAGCGGCTCTATCCCTTCCAATGGAACTGGGATTCCGCCTTCGTCGCCATGGGTTTCGCGCTTTACGATACTGACCGGGCCTATCGCGAACTGGAGCGGCTGGCAGAAGGTCAGTGGGCGGATGGAATGATCCCGCATATCGTCTTCCACCAGAAGAGCGACACCTATTTCCCCGGCCCGAACGTCTGGCGGACCAGCCACACGATCCAGACCTCCGGCATCACCCAGCCCCCGGTATTTGCGATTGCCCTGAAGAAGCTTCACGACGCCGCCGGCGACAAGGCGCGCAGCCTGCCGCTCTACGAAGCGGCGCTGAGATGGCATCGCTGGTGGTATGCGGCCCGCGATCCTGAAGGCACCGGTCTCGTCGCTCTACTACATCCCTGGGAAAGCGGCAGCGACAACTCGCCCGCCTGGGATGTCGCGCTCGCCCGCGTGCCGACGACGACTGATACGCCGGTGCTGCGCAAGGATACTGGCCACGTCAACGCCTCGATGCGACCGCGCGACGAGGACTACAGGCGCTTCATCCACCTCGTCGATAACTACGCTGCCTGCGGCTGGAATCCGGAGGCGCAATGGCAGAAGGCGCCCTTCAAGGTCGCCGAAATCCAGGCGACGGCAATTCTGCTGAAGGCCGGCCAAGAGCTGGAAGCGCTCGCCCGCGAGCTCGGCCGAACGGAGGACGTGGCCGAGATTGCCGCCTTCAACGAAAAGACCCGTAAGGCGATCCTCGCGCAATGGCGCCCCGCCCTCTCGCGCTTCGTCTCGCGCGATCTCGTTTCCGGTCAGGATATCGAGGCACCGACGCAAGCGGGCTTCATCCCCCTCCTCTCGCTCGACCTCGAAAGGTCCATCACCGATGCGCTCGTCGCCGAAATGAGCGTCTGGTCCAGGGGTCTCAAAGTCGCCTTCCCGACCACTAAGCCGGGTTTTGCCGGCTGGGAGCCGAAACGCTACTGGCGCGGCCCCTCCTGGGCGATCATCAACTGGCTGCTGATCGACGGCCTGCAGCGCAACGGCCGCCCCGAATTCGCTGAACAGCTTCGCAAATCGACCATCTCAGCCATCGAAACCGAAGGCTTCGCCGAATACTTTGACCCCACAACAGGCGAAGGCTGCGGCGGCCTGAGCTTTTCCTGGACCGCGGCAACCTATATTTGGCTGGTGAAGCCCACAGGCAATTGCTCTGGTGACTGAAGAATGGATCGTCGAGGAACTGCACGATCTGTCGATGGAGGCTCCAATCGAGCGCGGCTTATGTCAGGAAGTCGCGCAGAAAGAAGCCACCAAGGACGCATTCCGCGCAATCGTTCACGCGAACGATCAACGCGCTGCCAGTCGGTTACCGATTGACTCTTACGCCAGGTGGGACGCTGCTCGGCGAGGCCATGGCCGCTCGGCCTGGAGACATCGCGAATGCACTGACCATCTATGAGGCCGCGATGTTCTCGCGTAGCGAGGTTGCTGCCTCGGGCGCGCACTGAGTCCTGGAGCTTTTCCTGGGTTAGCGTCTGTTCATCATCGGGTAACGACGAATAGAAGTCCGGAGGCTGCGCTATTACTCTGATCTAGCATTTGCCGATTGTTCGTTGGCCTGCGAGCTAACGAGACGACATCGGCAATGTGAATCGGTTCGCTTGGATCGATTCACAAATGTCGTTAGACAAAAGCGGCGGTCTTTGCGATCCCGCAGGCATGCGCACGCCGGGCGCCAAATAGACGAGCACTTTCAACTGCTGCCCGTTGCGAACACGTTGTTATAGAGTTCGATGCTTCAAGCTTACGCCAGCCCTGCCATCTGGGAGCGATGGAGGAACCTTTTACTCCCTGGCTTGTTGCATGGCCATGAACAGTGCAGAGGAAAAAGCCAACAAAGGCACGATCAAGTTTGTACTGACCATTTTCGTCATCGGGATCATTATGGCCGTCGCATATCTCACGTTCTTTACGCCTGGAAGGGTCGTCCCGCCAAACGCGCCAGCTACCAGTGAGGGCTCTGAGTGATCGCCTCGAAGACGATACACGAAGCCGCGGCGCAGCAGTGGAGCGCTGGCTGATTCACGATACTGCCTCACGCACAGATAACGAACGCGTTGGCGATTGCTTCCACCATCACGATAAGGCGTGTAGTCAAGTGCTCGTTCAGCAAGCTGAGCTGCAGGTGTGCGAAGCCGAAAAGGTTCATTTCGCTCGGAACTCATTTCGGCACGAATGGATTCTCGGCTCGCGGGCCTGAACCAGTGGCCGAGGCGATAGCCTGCCGCGCCGGGGCGCCACAGGATCTGCTTGATCACGCCGGCCTCTATATCTTTTTAGCACATCAAGTATAGTTGCCATCAGCAAGCAAGCTTTACGACTTTACCCCAGTGGACGCTGCCCGCTTCCGCTCCAACGAGGCACTACCCACCGTGATCCTCGCTATACTAACTTCTCAAGCATAGTATAGGGCGGCTGTCGAGATGCCCGCCTTGAACCAACCCGAACCGCCGACACGCGACCCTTTTTGGAAGAGTAGCTGGAGTTATTCGCGATTTGCAGGATATGCGCGTGAAATCGGTTAATCTGGCCACCTGATTGAGACAAGTCTTCGCTGCCACATCTCTCGCGAAGGCAGCTGCAATACGAGGCAGGAGAGTCGACAGGGCATTGCTATATAACCGGCTCCGCTAGTACACTACGCTAGACGCACGGCACGGCTAGCATACAGGTCCTGGAGTTGTTGTTGCTTCAAAGCATCTTGCTTGGGCGCGATACCAAAGGTTCGAGAGTATTCTCGACTGAACTGAGAAGCACTTTCGTAACCTACTTTGTAGGCAGCCTCAGTGACATTCACAGCTTGCGTTGCCATGAGTCGGCGCGCCTCCAGCAGCCGTAGTTGCTTTTGAAACTGAAGAGGTGTCATAGCCGTCAGCGCCTTAAAATGCTGATGAAACGAAGACGGGCTCATCCGAGCAATATCAGCCAGTTCTTCCACTCTCAGCGTCTCTGCAAAATTGGTATGCAGGACTGATACAGCTCTGACGACGCGCTCAATGTTCGAGTCGGGCAAGGCAAGCTTGCAGATTTCGCCGCCGTGCGGCCCGCTCAATAACCAGTAGCAGATCTCCCGGACGATCGAAGGTGCCAAAACAGGAATCGCTTTCGGTGTCGCCAGCAGCCGAACGAGGCGAAGGATGCAATCTTCCAAGGGCTGGTCGACCTTCGCGACGAAGGCGCATGGACCTGATGTGTCCGACTGCGGAGGGAGCGCCTCCAATTGTTCGAGGACTTCCCTTACGGTTGCTACGTCAAAGTCAATCATCACCCCGACGTACGGGGTCTCCTCACTCGCCTCGACGATCTGACCGGTTGCTGGTACGCCGACGCTAACGACGAGGCACTCCATCGTTCCGTAGCGCAGCAGCTCCTCGCCCAGCTGCAGTTCTTTGCCGCCCTCAACGACGACGCAGAGCGACGGCCGATAGATGTTGCGCATTGGCATCATCGACTGAAACGAACGGACGATATTGAAGCCTTCTATGGCCGTCGGAAACAGGCCTTGGCCGCCTCCCTGGTCCTCGATGTAGGCGGTGACGGCTGAAAGCAATGGCGTATTCAAGCGGGGCTCCGCTTGCTTCAGGGGCCATGGCAATATGTGGCTCCTCGCCGGCACTATCACCTCACTTGTAGGAATAGGCAAGTTTCTTGAAGGTTCGGGCATTCTGGTCATTGGTCACTCCATCTAGCTTAAGGGTGCAACCAAGCGAGGAGTGACCTCAAGATGACAGAAATTGGCGCCCGGTCAATAGACCCTGTAGAGACACGAGCGCCGCCCATTGCGTCCAACAGAGAATACGTAACAGGCCTGCGAATGGCCGCTATATGCATCGTCCTTTTGCTGATCAACGCATTCTCGCAGATCGATCGAATATTGCCATTCATCCTGGCGGAAAAGATCAAAGGGGATCTGGAGCTGACCGACACCGAGATGGGCCTGCTCACCGGTCTTGCGTTTGCCGTCTGCTACGCACTCCTCTCATTGCCGCTCGCCCGAGCAGCAGATCGGGGCTCTCCCCGGCTCGTATTGGTGTCCTGCGTCCTCATCTGGAGCGTCATGACGACACTCGGAGGTTTTGCCGCCAGTTTCATGTTCCTCGCCCTCACGCGCTTCGGCGTCGCATTCGGCGAGGCTGGCGCGGTGCCGGCAGGCCATGCTCTCATCGGCCGCAAGATCGGTCCCGAGCGGCGTGGTCTTGCAATCGGTCTGTTCGCGATGGGCATTCCGCTCGGCACGATGGCCGGGTTTGCGGCGGGTGGCGCGATAGCAGACGTGTTTGGTTGGCGCGTTGTTCTGATGGGTGCCGGAGGCATCGGCGTCCTGATCGGGTTATTGACCATTTTTGTGGCCGGTCCTACCCCTTCGCTTCCACGTATATCCTCTCGGGACGAACCCTTTCTGCGAACCAGCCTTTACCTGTTGTCATCCTCGGCCTTCCGCTGGTTGTTCGCAGGCGCCGTTTTCCTGGGCTTCGCAGGCGCACCTTTTTATGCCTTCTCCATACCGTTTCTGATCCGCACCCATGGTTTTACCGCGACGGAAGTCGGCGTTTCGTTCGGCATGTTGCAAGGACTGATGGGTATTCTCGGAACATTGGGCGGCGGACGCTGGTTTGATCACGCAGTCCGCTCAGGTAGCGGCAGGGTGCTCGGTCCCCCGGCTATTCTGTTCCTCATCGCCAGTACAACGACAACAGCGGCACTATTTGCCCCGACTGGATGGATGTCCATTGCGCTCTTCGTGCCCGGAATGCTGTCATTTTCCTTCATGTTGCCATGGGGCTTTGGTGCCGCGCATCTGATCGCCGGTCCAGGACGGCAGGCACAGGCGACCAGCCTCGTCATGATCGCGTCCGGCCTTGCCGGGCCGGCACTCGGTCCCCTGGTCGTCGGTATTGTGAGTGATGCAGCAACAGCAGCCGACGTTCCCAACGGCCTCGGGCTTGGTCTGTTGATCGTGCCACTAGCAAGCGCTCTCGCAGGCATTGTCTACATGATCACAAATCAACGTATCGCGACGTTCCTCCGCCGTCAGTGACCGGCAACCGCCGTCGCAGGCCGAACTATCCGAACTCTTTAGGAGATATTGAAAATGTCCAACACAGACAATTCGCGGCGCACGTTCCTCGCCCTCGCAGCGGCCGTGCCATCCGCTATCGCCATGAGCGGCATTGCATCAGCCCAGTCGTCCGATACCGGCGTTGTCGCTCAACCAAGTGACAAACGTGGCGCGGTCGTCACCGGCTCGTCCCGCGGCATTGGTGCCGCGACCGCCCGCCGTCTGGCGCGGGACGGGTACGCTGTGACGGTGAACTACCTCACCAACCGCGAATTAGCTGAAGCGGTCGTTCGCGATATCGAGGCGGCGGGCGGTCGGGCCATCGTTCGCCAGGGAGACGTCGCAGATCCGGCTGCGGTCAAGGCCCTGTTCGACGCAAATGACGAGGCCTTCGGCGGCGTGGACGTGGTGGTCAACAATGCCGGGATTATGAATGTCGGTCCGTTCGCGCAGATGTCCGACGAGGCCTTTGACCGGATGATGGCTACCAACGTCAAGGGGAGCTTCAATGTCTTGCGCGAGGCTTCACGACGAATTCGCGATGGCGGACGGATCATCAGCCTGAGCTCAACTATCATCAATATGAGCCCTCCTGGCACAGCAGCCTACGCCGCAACCAAGGCGGCGCAGGAGATCTACTCGAACGTTCTCGCCAAGGAACTGGGCGGCCGTAACATCTCGGTCAATGCGATATCACCAGGCGCTGTCGATACCCAACTCCTTCGCCAGCACGGGGAGGAAGCGCTTCGCGGCATACCGGAAGCAACCCCGCTCCGGCGGCTGGGCGAGCCAGAGGATATCGCAAATGTCATAGGCCTTCTCTGCTCGCCGGACGGGACCTGGATCAATGGTCAAAACGTCTTCGCAAACGGCGGGATCGCCTGACGGACGACCCCTGTGAACTTGCCTCGCAGCCACCTGGGTCACTCCCGAGTCTCCGGCATGGATGCGGCGAACACGCGAGATCGCCACAAAGCCACCTCTCGGCGGACCGATGGATGTCAACGCATAGGTTCGGATCCCGGAACCGCCCCGTTCCGGATCCGCGAAAGGTCGCTTTACCCCACAGCGACCTCCCGTCCGCCGGAGACGTGCCCTGAACATAGCGTCTTCGGCGGACGATCTTGCCCCAGCAGAAAGACGAAGGGACTGACGATGTCGAAATCGTGGAGACTTGACGATATGCCCTCTCAGAAGGGGCGGACGATCCTGATCACCGGCACTGGTGGTCTGGGCTTCGAAGATGCACTTGCGCTGGCTCGCGCCGGTGGCGACGTCATCATCGCAGGACGCAATCCGACGAAGGGTGCAGACGCTGTCCGGCGCATTAAGGAACAGGCGCCCCAGGCATCGGTCGCTTTGGAGATCGTCGACCTTGGTGATCTCGCGTCGATTGAGGCACTGGCCAACAGACTGAAGGAAACGCGCGATCACATCGATGTGCTCATCAACAACGCCGGCGTGATGACGCCGCCGACGCGTCAGACGACGAGGGATGGTTTCGAACTTCAATTCGGCACCAACTATCTCGGCCACTTCGCCTTGACCGGCCACTTGCTGCCGCTGCTCAAGCTTGGACAAGCCCCACGCGTCGTCACGCTTTCCAGCATTGCTGTTAGGAGCGCAAGCGCCGCAACCAACTTCGACGATCTGCAAGCGGAACGGCATTATAAGCCGATGCCCGTCTACACTCAGTCGAAGCTGGCCTGCCTGATGTTTGCTTTCGAGCTGCAACGGCGAAGTGAAGAAGCGGGTTGGGGTATCACCAGCATCGCTGCCCACCCAGGCGTGTCACGCACCGATCTGCTTCACAATGCCCCTGGGCGCCACAGTGCTCAAGGCCTTCTCAGAACGTTCTTGTGGTTCTTATTCCAGCCCGTTGCACAGGGTGCGCTGCCGACGTTGTTTGCAGCCACATCCCCAGAGGCCCGAGGCGGCGGATATTACGGTCCCGATAGACTGGGCGAAACCCGTGGACATCCAACGGAGGCAAAAATCCCGGCACAGGCGATTGAAAAGCATGTGGCGCACAAGCTGTGGGAGATGTCGGAAAAACTGACCGGGATCTCGTTCAAAACGCAGGCTCCAACCTCGGTGCTCTCTGACCCGGGCGCGACAGCGGTCGCGCGGGAGGGGTAAGAGATGGACCCGCTCGGAAATCTTGTCGACTGGATTGCGATATACGGCATATTCGGCCTCATCGCGATCGGGCTGGCGGAGCGTTTCTTGCCTGCCCTACCCTCCTATGGCGTTCTCGTTGCCATAGGTATCGCGGCCGGCGATCTTTGGTCCCTCCACACCGCTGTCATCGCAACGACGCTCGGGAGTTTTATGGGCGCCCTCAGTCTCTATTTTCTCGTGCGTGTTATCGGGAGAAAGAGGTCCGCAACGCTTCTCTACGCGGTCGGCAGATGGGTGGGTCTATCGCAACCTCGCATCGACTGGACATTGTCCTCCCTGCGCGACCGCGAACAATCGCTGACGATTCTGTCGCAACTCATTCCCACAGTTCGGCTGATCGCGCCTGTGGCGGCAGGGCTCTTGGGCACAAGTACGCTGCAGTTTGCCGCTGGCGTGGCAGTCGGCATAGTCTTGTGGAACGGCTTGTTCATCGCCGCAGGTTATCTCGCTGTTTTGGCCAGTCCCGGCATCAATTCATCCATGCTCGCAATGAAGATACTCATCCTGCTTGTTGTCACAGAGGGACTTGTGGCCGTGTTATGGCGGCTTCAGCGACGATCCGCGATGCGCGTTAATCCGGGAGCCAGTGAGCGATGACGAACAGGACTGCTGATGCCTTTTTGTTTTTTCGGGCGTGGCTTTCCGCGCCCCTTCGCGTCGCCTCGGTTACGCCATCAGGACGCGCGTTGTCTTCACTCATGACGACCGAAATCTCTGCGGACACAGGCACAGTCATTGAACTCGGTCCGGGAACAGGCGTTTTTACGGAAGCATTGCTGAATCGAGGTGTCGCTGAAGAAAATCTCGTGCTGGTCGAATATGGTTCAGAGTTTGCGAGCCAACTTAGCGACCGTTTTCCAGCCGCAAAAACCGTTCAGATGGATGCTGCTCAACTGCGCAAGTTGCCGATCCATGCCTCAGCGCCGGTGGGCGCCGTCGTCAGCGGACTTCCTCTATTATCGATGCCGTTGCGCAAGGTGCATGCTATCCTGGAGGGGGCATTCTCGCATCTTCGCCCGGGTGGAGCATTCTACCAATTCACCTACGGTCCACGATGCCCGATCGCCAGACCCTTGCTCGACCGTCTGGGCCTGAAAGCGACGTATATCGGCTGCACCCTCGCCAATGTTCCGCCCGCAGCCGTCTATCGCATCAATCGACGTCGAACCCGCAGGTCATTCGAACGGACGCATCAGTATCCGTTATTCAATGTTCAGAAAAATCCGTTCTAACGAGCAGCGGTTCGACCTGGACTCATCCGACGGATTACGCCTTGCCCTGCATCCGGTGATCGATGTTGCCAGTGATATGGTCCCAGCCAGAAAGCGCGATTTCCGCCACGGCATGGAGTTCGTCGCGATCCGCTCCGTCGCGGGCGCGGATCGCCATCCCACTTTGAACCGTTTGCACGAATCTCGCCAGTTTGGTCGTGTCGGCCGTGGCCTCAAGGTCGCCGTCGCTCTTCGCTCTGTCGAAGCGCGCCTTGAGGATATCGAAACCGCCTGCGCGCGTCGCTCGCATGAGTTCACTCAGTTCGGAGTGTCCTTCGCTGCCGACGGTAGCGAGCGTTGCCATGCAACCATGCGGCAAATCGCAATCTCCACCGGTCATGGCGATCGCGGAATCCTGAAGAAATGCCAGCGCCGCCTCCCTCGCGGTCGCAGCTTTCCGGAACCGGGTCCAGACCAGGCCTTCGTAGGTCGTGTAGTAATATTTGAGCGCCTCCGCATAAAGCTCATCCTTCGAGCCGAAGGCCGCATAGAGGCTCTTGGTCCCGATCCCCATCGTTTCCGTCAGGTCCGCGATCGAGGTCGCCTCATAACCCTTGATCCAGAACAGCCGTGTCGCGGCGGCAAGTGCAGCCTGGCGGTCGAATTCCCGCGGCCGCCCGCGCGCAGGACGGATCGATGTTAAGCTGGGTGGAGGCGTCGAAAAATTATTATGCATCGACCACTGCATAAATCAGTTGACCACGATTTGCAATGCCGCTACCTATTTATGCATCGATCACTGCATAAAGGAAATGATGATGGAATTGCTTGGAAAGCGTGCCCTGGTGAACGGTGGCTCGCGAGGAATAGGAGCCGCGATCGCGATCGCGATCGCCGAAAAGGGCGCTGATGTCGCGTTCACCTATCAACGCTCGGCAGACAGGGCGGCATCGGTGGTGCAGGCCATCGAGGAAAAAGGCCGGCGTGGGCTTGCAATCCAGGCCGACAGTGCCGATCCGGACGCCATTCGGCACGCCGTCAGTCAAACGGTCGACACACTTGGAGGGCTCGATATTCTCGTCAACAGTGCCGGCATCGGAACCGCCGGCATGACCGCGGATCTGGCGCTCGCCGACCTGCAGGCCATGCTCGATGTGAATGTTCGCGCGCCGGTCCTCTTCGCCAAGGCGGCGATCCCACATCTGTCATCCGGAGGGCGGATCATCTCGATCGGTTCAGCTCTGGCTGAGCGCGTGCCTTTCACGGGCGTAACGACCTATGCCATGTCGAAGTCGGCGCTGCTGTCCTTCACGCGAGGCCTTTCGCGCGAACTCGGACCTCAAGGCATCACCGTCAATCTCGTCCTCCCCGGATCGACCGACACCGATATGAACCCGGCAAATGGCGAGAATGCCAATTATCAGCGAAGCCTCACATCGCTCGGCCGGTTTGGCGAGCCCCGCGAAGTCGCCAGCGCGGTGGCGTTTCTGGCAGGTCCGGGTGCAAGTCTGATCACCGGCGCAGTTCTCAGCGTAGACGCCGGCTTCAACGCCTGATTTAGGCCTCGCATCCTCCGGACGTCGTGTTTTGCGGCGTCCGGCTTTAAGCTCGTATCGCAACTAAACCCTATCCTTTCCAACGGCTGTCCTTCCTCAGGTCACGAAGTCAAACCGTCCGAACTTTCCGTCACCGGTTTGCTTGATGTCGAGAAGCAGCGCTTCGTCAAACAGCCTGTCTCCAGCATTTCGTGTCTCTCCGGGAAAATAGAGCTGGGTGGTGAGGACTCGCCCACCGGGGCGCTGGACCTTGAAATGGAAATGCCGCGTACGGCCTGGATAAAGCGCTGGCACGATGGTGTTGAACCACCAGCGCCCTTGGCCGTCGGTGAACTGGTGCCCGCGCAGACGGAAACCCACGCTGTCATAGTCGCCGTTCTCGTCCGCGTGCCAGATCTCGACGAGACTGCCGCCAAGCGGCCGGCAGCGAGTGTCGAAGACGAAACCGGCGACGGTTATGCGTTCGCCTCCGGGCGCATCCGGATAGAGATCGCGCTCGAGCGGGGAATTCCTGAAGAAGGGACCGGCTTCCCGTTCGAGGGTCAGTTCGTCTTCATCGTCACATGCAGGCGTCAGCGGCAGTTCGGGAGCGGCCTGCGCAAACGGCGAACTTCTCGCCACATCTATGAGGGGCAGCGTCAGAAAGGTCGTCAGAAGCGAACGTCTGGTGGAAGGCAAGACCGTTCTCCCGGTTTAATGGCGGTTAATCGAGGTGGGTCACTGCAGGCGCTGTGCGGCATTCGCCTGTGCTTCCCGGATAAGGCCGGAATACATCTTCTCCTTGCCGGGATACCACGGCATCGTGCCGATAGAGCCGAAGCCGGGAATCGTTTCCATATGTGCGACCATGCGGGCACGCATGCGCTCGTCGGGAAGCGAGCCTGTCATCGCCTGGACATTATCACTCATGTGGTCGGGGTTGGACGTGCCGCAGAGCACGGTGCTGACCGCGGGATGCGCCATGACCCACTTCAGGAAGAACTGCGCCCAGCTCGTCGCCTCGAACTCGGCTGCGAAACCGGGAAGCGGGTGTCCCTCGACCACCTTCATCAGCCGGGCCTTTTCGAGCGGCAGATTGATCAGCACGCCGACGCCCTTCTCGGCGGCGGCGGAGAGAAGCCGGCGCTCGGCGTCACGGTTGAAGATTGAGTAGTTCGTCTGGATGAAATCGACCTCGTCGCGTTGGACGATCGCTAATAGCTGGTCCTGCGCCGCCGACTCGTGATGGGTCACACCGACATGGCGGATCAGGCCCTCCTTCTTCCATGCCTTCATCAGCGGGATGACGACCGGGGCGTTGGTGATGCTGTGGCATTGCATGAGATTGATCGTGGCACGCCATGTCCGCATGCGTGACTGCCGAAAGCTTTCAACCGCGTGGCTCTCGTCTCCAAGATATTCCCCTGTCGACCAGACTTTGTTGGCGAGGAAGATCTCATCCGATCCTTCGAACTCGCCCATGAACTGCCCGACGCTGACTTCGGCCGAGCCATAGAGCGGTGACGTATCAACGACCCGTCCACCTGCGGCAACATAACGTTCGAAGACTTGCCGAAGGGCGTCGCGGCGGTCGCCGGGTTTCAGATCGAAGGTGAGAAACGTGCCGAGACCCAGGGTCGTGACCCGTTCGCCGGTACGCGGCAAGGTGCGGGTCAGCACATCAGGGTTTGATCCAGTGGCCGGCGACACGACATTCGTTTCCTGGGCCTGCGCCGTGGCGTGAGCGGCGAGTGCCAGCCCTGTTGCTGCTACCCCCATCGTTCCCAGAAAGCTGCGTCTGTTGATCTTTGCCCGGTCCATGAGATCTCTCCTGTTTTCTTAACCGTCAGAACTGCCAGTTGGCGGGTACCCAGGCGTAGCCGCCATTGGTCTTCAGCATCCGGCCGAGGCCGGGGAATGGATAGTGGAAGCCAAGCACCGGCATGCGCTCTGCCGCTGCCCTGTCAAAGATGCGACGACGCGAGGAAAGGGCTGTTTCCTTGTCGCGGTCCGGACCCGGAACCCAGGGCCTGTCGACGTTGACAACGGGATGATAGGCAAGGTCCGCCGTCAGCAGCAGTTGGTCCTTTCCGGAATGAACGAGGAAGGTGGCCATGCCCGGTGTGTGGCCGGACGCGACGATCGTCGTCAGGCCCGGCACAATCTCGGCGCCGGCTTCATAGAGCTCGACATCGTTCTTGGTCGGCTCAAGGCTGTTCTTGATGTTGGCGGCGAAACGCAAACGGAATTCCTCCGGGACCGGCATGTAGGAGAGATCCGGATCGGTGCGGACAAAGAAATCCCAGTCGGCCTTCGGGACAAACACCGTGGCGCGGGGAAACGCCTTGCCGCCGTCTGCGGTTCTCAAGTTGCCGACATGGTCCGGATGGGTATGGGAGATGACGATGGCGTCAATGTCGGCAGGACTGAGACCGATCGCCGCGAGATTATCGAAGATCCGGCCACCATTCGGCCCCATGGTCTTGCCGGCGCCTGCCTCGATCAGGATCCGCCGGCCGCCGGTTTCAATCAGCAGCGTGTTGAGATTGAGCGTCATGTGGTCGGTCGGCAGGAATGCTTGGCGCAGTACCTCCTGAAGCTCGGCCTCCGGGGCGTTGCTGGCGTAGACGCGTGGTGGACCGCCAATCACGCCATCGCTCAAGACAGTGGCGCTGATCTCTCCGACGCGGAAGCGATAATGCCCGGCATTACCGGCCATCGGGGACGCGGCCTGAGCGTTGGCTTTGTCAGAACCACCTAGGCTCGGCAGAAGCATGCTGGATGCGCCGGCGACAGCGGACAGCATGATGGCGCGTCTGTTGAGGGTGAAGGCATTCATCTGTCGTTCCTTCTTCTGGGCGCACTGCATCGACCCTTCCTCGATCGGAGAATGGTGGGCGAGGAAGGTTTCCGCAGGACAGTGCTTTCATTTCGGCAATCATGACACGGGACCATTGCTCTGATAACCTGTGATGAGTTGATCAGCTTGATTAGAAAAACTTCGCAATGGATCCAATCCGACTGGACAGCTTCGATGTGTTCGTTGCCATCGTGCGCTGTGGCGGCTTCCGCGCGGCAGCCCTCGAGCGAGGGATATCTTCATCGGCCTTGAGCCAAACAATGAATAATCTGGAGGAGGCTTTGGGCATCCGGCTTCTCAATCGAACGACGAGGAGCGTGTTTCCAACGGAGGCGGGACAGCGTCTCCTTGAACGTCTGGCGCCTGCGCTTGGCGATATCAGGCTTGCTATCGCAGAGATCGACGAGTTGCGGGATAGTCCATCTGGAACCCTCAAAATCAACGCGCCGGCGCCGGCTGTCGATCATTTCCTCTGCCCGCTGGTATTCGACTTCATGGATGCTTATTCCAAGGTGAAGATCGAGATCATCAGCGATGCGGCCGTCATCGATATCGTCGAACAGGGTTTCGACGCCGGCGTCCGGTTCGGTAAGCAACTGGCGCAGGATATGATCGCGCTCCCGCTTGGACCCGCGCTTCGCTATGCAATCGTCGCTTCGCCGGATTATCTTGCGAGGTGCGGACAGCCGCAGACGCCGCACGAACTCGGCGACCACGACTGTGTACGGCGTCGTTTTCCGGGCGGCACGCTCGTCACCTGGCGGTTCAACGAGGGCGGCGAAGATATCGAAGTTACGCCGACGGGTCGCCTGACGGTCAGCTCTGCGCACAATGAACTGCAAGCGGCACTTGCGGGCAGAGGCATCGCTCATGTCTTCGATGACTACGCCAAGCCGTACGTCCAAAGCGGACGGCTGGTGGAGCTTTTATCCGACTGGAGCCCCATCTTGCCTCACTGGTTTCTATACTATCCCAGCCGCCGTCTTCCGAGCGCTGCCATGCGCGCCTTCCTCGACTACATGCGGAGTTACAACTGGCAGGCCAGGTCTGACGCCGTTCCTGCACGCGTCAGATAAGGAATTGCTAGCTGCGCGGATGCTCCTGGGCCTCATTTGACGCGCTGCCACTCGATCCTGATTTCGGTACCTTCTGGCCTGCGAAATTGTTCGGTCATGCGGTCACCCTTCACATCGAGCGTCAGGTCTTTACGTGTTCGCACGCTGCCGACCCAGTTCGGAAAAGTCGCGCCTTCGACGCGGTTGCCGCTGAATTCTCCCTTCTCATCGACGGTGTAGGTTCCGAAAAACCCGATGCTGCGTGCCATAGCCATGCGATTCTCATCGTCTGTACCCTCGCCGCGAGCATTGGAAGCAAACCGGGGGACGTCGGCATCGGTCAGGACTTCCACGAAATGCATGTCGGGCGTGAAGACGAGAAGACCATTGGGCTTTTCCCCATAGGCGGCGATATTTTTTCCACCGGGGTCGATCGTCGCCGACATCATCCGCCACGTGCCGACGACCTGGTTTTCAGCGGCTGCCTGCGCGAAAGCAGAAGACGAAATGCTGACGGCGAGCGCCCATATTACTGGTCGAATGAACATGGTGTTTCCTTTCCGGTTCATGAGGTCGGTGCTTCCAGACCGCCGGTGGGTTCACAGGTCCTGCCTGTCGGCGGAATTCGCCACCTTCCGCTGCGCCTCGAGAGCGGACAGGCGCGCGGAAAGCGCCTGCGAGATAGAGGAATAGGCCGTGCTGCCCAGCGTCAGTCGCAGTGGTGGCGTTGCGCTCTCGGCGGCTGATATGATTGCCGCCACGGTGCGCGCCGCATCTCCTCTGATCTCGAAGCTTCGGTCGCTGATCGCCCGGCGAACGGCGCCGGCCGGGGTTTCATCGTAGGCATCCATCGGTGTCGCGTGGACAAGATTGGCCCCGAAATTCGTGCCGGTCGGTCCCGGCTCGGCAATGATGAAGTCGATGCCGAAGGGAGCCACTTCCTGTGCCACCGCTTCGACAAAGCCTTCGATGCCCCATTTGGTCGCGTGATAGAGGCTGAACCCCGGATATGCGATCTGCCCTCCTTCGGACGAGACCTGGACGATCCGCCCGCCGCCTTGCCTTCGAAGAAGAGGCAGTGCGGCACGGATGAGATGGATGGATCCGGTAAGGTTGGTGGCGATCTGCTGGTCGATTTGATCATTCGCGAGCTCTTCCGCAGCACCGAACAGGCCATAGCCGGCGTTGCTGACGATCACGTCGATCTGGCCGTGCCGCTGGAAGGCTCCTTCCACGGCGGCGGTAATGCTCTCCGGCTTGACCAGATCGAGCTGAACGATGTCCAGTCGCTCGCGGTATTCCTGCTCCAGCTGCGCCAGCGTTCCCGGGCGGCGAAGTGTTGCGATCACCTTGTGCCCCTGCGCGAGCAGTTGTTGCGTCATCTCCAGACCGAGCCCCGAAGAAGCGCCGGTTATGAACCATGTCTTTGGCATGTGATTTTCCTCATCTATTCGTCCCTCAAGATGTAGAACAGCAACATTGGTGGTATAAGATCTTCAGTTTGGTATGAGTTGGTGAGGATAATTCACGAATGATGCGCCCTAGTCTGAACGATCTCGCGGCCTTTGCGGCGGTGGCCAATCACCAGAGCTTTCGCAGAGCGGCCGACATCATGGGCGTTTCACGCTCCGCCCTTAGCCACGCGATCATAGGCCTGGAAGCAAAATTGGACGTGCGGCTCTTCAACCGAACGACACGCAGCGTGTCGCTCACTCAGGCCGGTGCACGCCTGCTCGCGCGGCTCGATCCGGTCCTTCAGGATCTCGATCAGGCGCTCGATACTCTCTCGGAGGAGCGCGGAACCCCCAGCGGCTCCCTGCGGATCAATGCCAACAAGAGCGGCGCCCGCATTCTCCTTTCCGACGTCGTGCCGCGCTTTATGGATCTCTATCCCGACGTGGAGCTCGATCTGGTTTCGGAAGGTCGGCTCGTCGATATCGTGGAACAGGGTTTCGATGCGGGGGTACGTCTGCTGGAAGCCGTCCCGAAAGATATGGTCGCGGTGAAGTTCGGTGGCGACGTCCGTTTCATCGCCGTGGCGGCGCCCTCCTATCTCGACGGCAGAGCAAAACCGCACACGCCCGACGATCTTCACGGGCATTGCTGTATCCGCCAGCGCCTACCGAGCGGAAAGCGCTATCGCTGGGAGTTTTCCAGACGCGGCGCCGAAGTCGCGATCGACGCGCCGGGCAATCTCACCCTCGACGACAGTGATCTTCTCGTGCAGGCGGCGGCGGACGGGCGTGGAATTGCCTATGTGCCGGAGTACTTCGCCCGGCCGTTTCTGGAGTCCGGCCAGCTCGCGACCGTCCTTGACGAATGGTGCCCGCCGATACCGGGGCTGGCGCTCTATTACCCGCGCAGCCGCCACGTGCCGTCACCGCTACGGGCGTTCATCGATCTCCTGCGAGAGGTAGACAAGCAACGATGACAGGGCAACGGTGAATGGCGGCTGCCCATGTCGGAGGGAAAGCCCGCGGAAACCATTGCTCTCACCCGTTTTCGCATCGCGAAGGCTCGCCGGCATGTCAGGGCGTCGCCGACTTGCGGCGCAATATCATACCGCCATGGTGAAGCGTGTTAGCATCGACGAAATCCCCATCGGCGGTGAAGCCTGTGTCGTCCCAGTACTCGATATGCGTTCCGCCGACTTCGTAACGGCCCTCATAGGCTCGCTCGCGCTGGCCGCGGGCCTCGACATAGCGCCCGTTCGGCAGAAGTTCATGGCGAACACGGTTATCGTCGGTGACCCACATGCCGGCGTAGGGATGGTTCGGCTGCAAATTCGTCTCCTGTGCTTCTACGGGCTGAATCGAGAGGGTGGCCGCTGTGATGACTGCTGCAAATGGCTGTCGCATGGTCGGGCTCCGTAAAGCGTTAGCGTTCTCGGCTTGAGGGCGATCGCGGATGGGTGCGCGGCTATCGGTCGGCAGACGTCCTGGTCCGCCGAACCGCAGGCGTCGGTCACTCGGACCGTGGAGCGTTGTTGTCGACGACCTGCTGATAGGCAACGAGGTCCAGAAATGCCTCCGCGCTGACGACGAGGCCGTTCTTCATCTTGAGTATCCAGACGAACTGGTTGCGATAAGGTGCGCCCGACGTCGTGGTCGCTCTTCCGTCGAAGCGGATGATGACCGTGTCGCCGTCGGCGAAGATGTTGTGTACCTCGGGCGCGATCGGGGTCGCGAGCCGACTGGTCAGGGGACGCGATGCCTGTTCGATGAAATCCTTTTGGTTGCGATAGGTGCCAGCGACCGGTCCGGAACCATGGATCGTCCAGATAACGTCGGGAGCGAGAAGCTCTCCGAAGACATAGGTGCCCCCGCGCCATTTTTCGAAGGCGGCTTCGACGATAGCCTTGTTCCGTTGCTCGATTGCCGCACTTTCCGCAGATTGCACCTGCGTTCCCGCGGTGTTGGCAATAGCTGCGCCCGGCAAGGAGAGCGACAGCAATGGCAGTGTGATCAGAGCTGCTCGGCTAGCGCGGGCGACTTGGTGGTATGCCGGGAGATTGGTCATGGTCTCGGTCCTTTCCTGGCTGCTGAAAGCTTGATGAGAGCCATCGACCGGCACTGAAGCTGCGTGAACGGTCGACAGGCCTCGTCCTAGCTCGTGTTCCAAGGTAGGCGCCTCGATGAGATCGGACAATTTGCCTAATGATGACCACTCTGGTAAATCTGTCTAACCAATGGCAGTCGATCTGAATGGCATCTCCGTTTTCCTTGCTGTCGCTGAAGCGCGGAGCTTTCGCGCGGCAGCAGAGAATCTAGGCGTTACACGGCCAGCGGTCAGCCAGAGCATCCGACGCCTTGAAGATCGGCTAGGTGTCGCACTCGTGCAGCGAACGACGCGCAGCGTCAATCTCACAGAGGCTGGCGAGCAATTGTATCAGCGGCTAGCACCGGCTATTTCGGAAGTTGGAATGGCGCTCGACGCGACGGCGGATCGCGACAGCGCACCGAGTGGACTGTTGAGGCTGGCGGTGTCATCCATTGCCGAGCAGTTCATATCCGGGCCGCTGCTGGCGCGTTTCGCGGACACCTTTCCCTCAGTTCAGATCGACGTAACCGTCACGGACGAGGAATTCGACATTGTCGCGGAAGGCTATGACGCGGGGGTACGTTTGGGCGAAGTCATCGATCAGGACATGATTGCCGTTTCAGTCTCGGGCGACCAACGCCAGGGCGCCTTCGCCGCGCCGTCCTACATTGAACGCTTCGGAAAGCCTGAACATCCTTCGGAACTATCCGCCCATCGCTGTATCGGCTGGCGCCCCGCGCCGCATAGCGCGCCCTATCGTTGGGAATTCGGCGAAAACGGGCGCGAATTCGACGTGGCTGTCGACCCGCAGATCACCACCAACGACATGTGGCTTATGATCCGCACGGCCTGTGCCGGCGGCGGCATCACCTTCGGTATGGAAGACACGTTCAGACCCTATGTCGGATCGGGTCAGTTGGTCCCTCTCCTTCAGGACTATTGCCCACCCTTTGCCGGCTTCTTTCTCTACTATCCCAGCCGGCGCAACCTCGCTCCCAAGCTTCGGGCGCTTGTCGACCATGTGAAGCGGTGGCGATAGCGCTCCCACGACATCGTGGTCATCACAGTCACTGCCGCGTCGGGCACTACGATGCAGAACGCCCGAGGCTGCGGCTACCTTGAAGCCGTGGCCGCATCGCGGATGGTCACCTGAATGCCCGCCTGATCGCCCGTCGCTTCCGTCCAACACGGCTGTCCAGCTTTCTGGCCCCACCCTGAGATCACCTCATCCGAATCCGACAGTATTGAGCGTTGACATTCGTTCGCTACCTTGCAATTATCGTATGGTAGCGAACGAAATGAATAGGCGCTTTTCATGGACGATCACGCGGACACCAAAGATCTTTCCGTGGGAGCGTGGACGAAGCGGTGTTACTTCGCGGGCCGGGCCCTGATGGACGAGCGCTTGCGGCCCTTCGATTTGGGATCCACGCAATGGTATGTTCTCTGGTATCTCGTCAACAACGGCCCATCCGTCCAGCGAGACCTCGGCCGCGCACTTGAACTTGAACGCGCGACCTTGAGCGGAATTATCGCCACGCTCGTCCGCAAGGATCTGGTCGCGCAGACCGCGAATGGAGGCGATCAGCGTCAACGCCTCCTGACCCTGACAGCCGCAGGTGAGGCCCTGTGGCGTAAAATTCCTGATCTTTCTTTCATTCACGACGCTGCGTTCGGCGGGATCGACGAGGCCGATCTGGCCACGACCATCCGTGTCCTCAAGTCAGCGACCGAACGACTGCAGACCCTGTTGCGAAAGGATTGAACGAATGACAGTATTGATCACCGGAGCCACCGGGCTCGTTGGCGAGCGACTTGTGCCGCGACTGCTG
This sequence comes from Rhizobium sp. BK650, assembly GCF_014195325.1. Lineage (GTDB taxonomy): Bacteria > Pseudomonadota > Alphaproteobacteria > Rhizobiales > Rhizobiaceae > Rhizobium. The sequence goes on from NZ_JACIBK010000014.1 coordinate 104,722, forward strand.
AAGGCCGGTTTTGCCTGCCGTGTCCTGCTCCGGGCGGGCAAGGGCTGCCCAGAAGGAATAGAAGCGATTACAGGCGATATCCTTACCCCTTCGACCCTGACGAATGCCGTTCACGGGGTTTCCGCTATCGTGCATCTCGCCGCCGTGTTCCGCACGCAGGATACCGACCTCATCTGGAAGAGCAACCTCGACGGGACACGCAACCTGATTGCCGCCGTGAAGGCGCATGCTCCCGATGCGCGGTTCATCATGTCGAGCACCAGCCACGTCTACAACAAGGACAATCCGCATCCGGGAAGAGAAGACGACCCGGTCGACCCTCACCACGCCTATCCCGCAAGCAAGGTTGCCGCGGAGAAAGCACTGCGCGAAAGCGGGTTGAACTGGTCGATCCTTCGCTTCCCCTTCGTCTATGGCGACGGTGATGGGCATCTTCAATCTCTTCCCAAGCACGTCAGCACCTGGCATCCGGCGCAACGCATGAGCACGATCCATCATCGTGACATCGCTCACGCAATCACGCTGGGGCTCAAAGGCACTTTCGATCGGCACATCGTGAACTTGGCCGACGAGGCGCCCTCATCTATCTACGAACTCACTAGTATGGTCGGATCCAGGTTGGCGCCGAACTCCGAGCCTCTTGCAAATCCCTGGTACCTGCATGTTGATACGTCCCTCGCACACAGCCTGGGGTTTCGCCCCAGCATACGTACGGTGCACCAGGCTTGGCATGAGGGACTTTTGTGAAGTCGTACCGTGAGCAAGCCTGGGCGGCTCGCGGGCTAACACCTCTGGTGGAGCGAACCGAATGTTTAAGTTCAAAAGGACGATAGCCGGCGACCGGCGTGCCTAATCAACGACGTTCAGCAGGACTCTTAGCGCCTCATGTTCAGGACCATTGGGCTTCAAAGCGAGGAAGGCATCGACAGACCTGTGTGTCTCGTGTCCTCCTGACGCCGGATTGGCTCGATGCAGCACAGAGCGGCCACCGTTCTTGCCGTCCCCGCATAAGAACCAACGGTCCCCGTTGGAGCTCGCAGCAAATTCGATCTGTTCTTCCGGTCCGGAGCTTTCCCCGACAGCGCTTATCTCGTTGAGGGAATGCGCCTGCTCGCGCGAGATAGTCGCTTGATCCGCTGGCTCGCCTGCGATTTGCGTTTCGCCTGTGCTTGTCGAGGCGGGATAGTCATCCGGCGCGATCATGCCGGACCGGATCTGCTCTATGAGAGTGGTTTCCGCCAAGTGGTCTGCTCCCGCTTCGGGCTTCAGGTCGAGCGTCGCATAGTCCGCTCTTTTAAGAAGCCTGCGCAGGAGCGACTCCTTTATGTGAGTTATGTTCACCACAGCCAGCCCTCCGTGATCAAAAACATGACAAAAACAAAGCTGATCACGGTGACGGCTACTGGAGCGGCATTGGGATAGCTTGGTAGAAAATTTGTAGGAGTGGGAGTCATATCCGGTCCTTCCGGTTATGCGTCGAGACGGCATTGATCCGAGGAAAGCGGTGTTTGCCCCACCAGCTTCGGTCAACGGTTGCCATCAAGCCGCTATTGCTGTCTTGCGGCGCCGCGTTGGGCGGATCGGCTTTGGCTCGATCGGCTGGGCTTCGCGCAACTGGCGCAGACGCGCTGTTTTCCGGGTCCGGTTAGCCGTCTCCGTCTCAATGATCCGCCGCGCGACCTCACTCGTGGTCGCGGCCTTGTCTCGTGCGGAGATCTTTTCGGACTTGAAAAATGCCTGCTTCGTCATGGTCATGATAATCTTCTTTCGGTCTGGTGCTCGGACGCACCTAAGAAGTCGGGTTGGATCAAAGCCGTCAGAGCCCGGTCCAAAAGCAAAAAGGCCGGGCGCTAACCCGGCCTCTCACAGTCACTCAGCTCTGCTGCCAGTACATCCGTGGTCAGCGCGGCGAATGAAAACTTTAAGCTGCCTGAAGATTTTCGGCGGAACTTTTGCCTGACTTGCGGTCCTGAACAACCTCGTAGGAGATCTTCTGGCCATCCGAGAGCGAACGCATTCCGGCGCGCTCGACAGCGGATGCATGGACGAAGACGTCCGTGCTGCCATTGTCAGGTTGGATGAAGCCGAAGTCCTTGGTGGTGTTGAACCATTTGACGGTACCAGTAGTCATGACGATTTCCTTTCAGAACAATCGTTGTGGTTCCCGCGATGCCTTGCGGGTTAAGATCGATGATTTGAGAGGAAATCCGACGGGAGCCAGGCTCCAGACCAACATCACAAGCAATGGTCGATGAACGGTATGTGGGTACAAGTTCTGATTTTGCAAGGGACGCGTTGAATTTAAACCCGGGTCATTCAGGGTCACAGCGTTTCTGGCTTTCGTTCACCTTTCATCAGCCAATGAAGGCGATGTCTATGGCGACGTCCATCGATTGAAAGGCGTCCGCGGGACCGATGAACGTTCCCGATACCGGCAGGAGCTGGGTAATGTCGCGCGCGACCGCCACGGGGATCAGGTTGGCGCTGCCCATGCTCCTGTTTGTCGGGTCGAAGGTGATCCATCCCGCACCCGGAAGGAACACTTCAACCCATGCATGGGTCGAGCCCCCCGCCGACGAACCGACGAGGATGCGCGCCGGGTCGTGGAGATATCCGGACGTGATCCTCGCCCCGAGGCCAAGAACCCGGACACTTTCGGCAAAGAGCGTCGCAAGATCCCGACAGCTCCCGGACCGCAACGAAATGGTCTCCAACGGAGGCTGCGTTCCTTCTGTATCGCGCGCTTGGTAAGCGACGCCGTTCGAGACCCCGGCACTCAGATCCTTCAACAGCGACAGCGTATCGGTCGAATTCCCCATGACGAAGCCCTTGACCCACTGCTGCAATTCGCCAGAAGGATCGGGATATTGAATATCCCTGAGGGCGCCGAGATCCTTCCAGTCCTGGTCGTCATAAAGGAAGGGGTAGGTTGCGGCCCGCGCAGCGATATCGAACACGGGCCAGGCTTCCGATTTCAGTTCGACATCGGCACGGCTGACGATTTCGAGCTGCTTGGTCGGCTCCGAGAACGTCATGGTCGCAACTGCGTTTCCGAAGACATCGGTTGTCCAGGAAATCCTGCCTCGGGGAGAACCTGTAATCTGGTGCCTTTGCAGCAGGAGTTCCGGCCCCTCGCGCGGCCGCAGCAGTAGTCGGTAAGGAGAGAGCTGAACGCAGCTACGGTAGCTGTAGGTCGTCCGATGGCGTATGGAAAGTTTTGGCATTTCCGCACCTCACATGCACAAACCCAATTGGGTATGCTCAGGTATCGCCAGTTCGTTGTGCCGCCACCAAGCTCAGCCGAGATTGCGAAGATGCCGATCCGGTGAGAACGTGCGGCTGGGCCTTGATTGCCACGGATGCGTCATTTCAACAGCCCCGCAGACCGCAGCGCACTCTCTATGACGTCCTGGACATTATTCGTGATCTTGCGATCAGACTTCGCTCCCGTGAGCCTTTCGCCCGCGGCTTCGGGATTCGCACGACGCTCAAACGATGGTGTGAGACCCCAGTTGCGGGCGATGTGCTCCGTCGACGAGATGCCGACGTCGAGCATGTACGGTGCCTGCGAGCCGTAGCCGCTTGACGTGTCGATAGGGGTGCCGTGTCCCATGCCGCCGATGCGGTAAAGCTCGATGGCATCCGCGCCAGCCTTGTTTGTCCAGACGTGGTGTTCCTGCCCGTCGACTACGCCAGACCGTCCGGGTTGATTGCCTACCTCGTGTGTAGCTTTCCACTGGTCGATGATGGCCCGAGCATTGAGCTCGTCCACGGTCTTGTCGGCCGTACCATGCCAGACGGAGATGGTAGGCCACGGGCCGGCATGGCTCGACCCCGAACGAAGCTGCTCCTGAAGTTGCTCACAAGAGGGTAGACCGTGACCGCGCATCCGGTCGAACGCCTGTGGGATGCTCGAGGCAACGCCATAGGGCAGGCCCGCAATAATAGCTCCCCCGGCAAATACTTCCGGATAGGCGGCAAGCATGGCATTCGCCATGGCGCCGCCAGCTGACAGTCCCGTGATGAACACCCTCGTAGGGTCGATGCTGTGGTCGGAGATCATCACGCCGATCATCTCACGGACCGAGCGGACCTCGCCGCCGTCGCGCCGGATATCGCCATCGGAAAACCAGTTGAAACAGAGATTGGAGTTGTTCTGGCGGGTTTGCTCCGGAAACAGAACAGCAAAACCAAATTCGTCGGCCAGCTTCGACCATCCCGACCCGGCATCGTAGCCGGCAGCCGTCTGAGTGCAACCATGTAAGACTACTACAAGCGGGATTGGACGTGATGCATCCGCGGATCCGGGAACACGATACCACCCCAGCAGATCGCCGGGATTAACGGTTTGGTTCTGCAGCTTCTTCAACCGGTTTGAACCCGTAGACCTGATTGGCGCGGTGCGAAACCGTTGCAGGCGCTGCAAAGTATCCGAAAGACTTCTCATAGGGCTTCCTCGCTGCTCGCGGAAAGCCAACCGACGTCCCGGATGCTGTAGGTAATGCTGCAGTGCACAATTGCAAGACTTGCAGAGTGATGGGTGCAAGTCGTTTGCTCAGCGTTGGCAACAGCGAAACGACAAGAGCGGTAACCAGGCTATCAACAGGCTGCTATCACGCCATCTTTGCCTCCCGAAAGGAAATCAGTCGCTGCCGTTTCTCATCCCAGAGAACAAGTTTGACGCAGGCCAGACTGTCGCGAATGCTGATGCGGCCGACATCTGCAAGCTCGGGATGGTCTCGAAGCACCTCAGGCAGCCGATAGAACGGCACCCGGCTGGAGAGATGATGAATATGATGCATGCCGATGTTGCCGCTCACCCACCGCAAGGGGCGCGGCAGATCATAGTGTGAGGCCCCATGCATGGCAGCGTAAGGGAAAGCCCAGACCGGTGGTCTCGACCAGTGCGTATCCTCGAACTGATGCTGGACGTAGAACAGCCAGACGCCTGCGGATCCGGCAATGAGGACGATCGGCAGATGGATCAAGAGGAAGGGGATAATCCCGACGCTCCAGATTAATAGCGCCGTCAACACGGTAACGGCGACGTTTGTTGCCATGGTCGAGACCCAGGGCAGAGCGCCCGAGCGCATCATCCCGAACGGTAGCCTCTGCTTGAGGAGAAACAGAAAGGCGGGGCCGATCCCGAACATCACGAACGGATTCTGATACAAGCGATAGCCAAGCTGTCCCCTCGGAGTCAGATTGCGATACTCAGATACCGTGAGGGTTGTTATGTCGCCAACGCCGCGCTCATCCAGGTTCCCGGCAGAGGCATGATGTTCGTTGTGCGCGCGTCGCCAGTAGTCGTAGGGTGTGAGCGTCAGGATACCGAGTACGCGGCCGGTCCAATCGTCCAAGCGTCGTTTGCCAAAGAACGAACCGTGCCCGCAGTCATGCTGCAGCATGAAGATGCGTAGCAGAAAGCCAGCCGCACGAATGATCAGGAGTAGGCCAATCCAGTATTCGAACTGCAGCGCGATCGCCGCAGTGGCCTACAGAAGCGCGAACGGGATGAGGGTCACGGCAAGCTCGTACACACTTCGCGCCAACATAGGCTTGCGGTAGCCGGCGATGATCTTGAGCCAAGCCAATTCGGGATCAGCGCCTGGGCTGGCCGACGGTTTAATTGAGGTCAAACTATACCTATTGCGTCCTGGGATAAGCGCCGCACGTAGCAAGAGCCGGGAGACGGGGAATTACTTGATGCGGCGCGCCAGCGGATACGCCGGCGCGTCGTAAAGCGCCCGGATCTGTCTATGGTCGAACCGCGCCTCATCGACTTCGAGGAGAGAACCTAGTTGTTGTGCGCTGGGCATGTCTTCAACCGCGAAACGCAGAGCCTCGGCCGCCGTCTCAAAACGCCGGTAACGTGGCCCCCTGCTCCCGCGGAGAGATTTGCCCGAATACAGGCCTGCCACGCCTGTGTAGTCGAACTGGTTCAAGGGGTTGTCCTCCACGTTGCAGAAGGAGACTGAGCATTGACCCGGCTGGCTTCCCTGACGGTGCGCTCCGTTTCTCGCAGCTCGCGCAGTCGCAGCTGCATTCCCTTTCTCAGAGCCGTGAGTTTCTCCGCGTTTGAGCCTATCTCGGCAGCACGAAACAGCTTTTCCGCAGATTGGCGGAATGTGTAGTTCATTATGATTCCTTTGAGCAGGGGCCGTGGCAACAAACCGACTGATCCGCCGCAATTTATGCGGGTTGCCACTTTGTCAGCTTGCTGCGCTTTGATTTCGTCTGTTGAGAGGTTGCGCATTCCGGCATGATTTTTATGCCGTCGTCGGCGCTCGAGCTTTCCACTGAGACGTGGAAGAGGGCCCTATGCTCGCCAGAGGCAGCTTTCGCACGACGGCCGTCGTTAACACGCAGTCAGCGATCATTGCTTGTTCATGATAGCCGAATGCACTTATTCGCACCAAGTTTTGCGAGATACACGCGGGATACTGATTGGAAGACATCTTGTCCTCCTTCTGTTTGGGGTAAGGCCGCCAACAAAAAAATGACGCTCACGGGAACGGCTAAACCCGGCGTGTCCCCGGCGACACTTGCCGGACAGATCGATCTTTTGAAGGGAAATCCGGGCGGAGACTTGCTCCAGCTCGACATAACAATCATTGGTCGATTAGAGATATATGGGTACAATTTCCGCTTTAACAAGAGCTTCAGTTACGTCTGCTGACGCGCCGCCTGCGCGATCGTCCTTCTCTTCAACTCGTTGATGGACCAATTACTCGCCTGACGCTACAGCCCGTGCCGACGAAAGGAGCCCGCAAAGGGGGTGCTTTGCGGGCTCCAAAAAGCTCAGAGGTCGGTCCCCAGGAACGGGCCGCACCGGGCAGTTACTACCTGCTCACATATCCAGAACATTAGCGAATCAATTCGGCTGACAGTCCCCGGACCAATCACGAAGCCCTACCCTGTCGAAACGCTTGCAAAGGCGGGTGACCTGGGCGGCGCGACTCGGTGCGTTCGCGTACAAACCTTTCGGTCCGCTTGCGCTTTCTCACGGGGTCTCCATAATCGGGAACCGTCACGACTTCCCAGGCAGTGGCGGCTCAGGGTTTCCAAGTGCTCCCGCCTGAACGACGGAGGAGCGCCTTGAGGGGTAAAGCTTCCAAAACCATTCGCGCTTCTACTCGTTCGGATGGGTCTAACGTTCCCGGATTTACGCCGACACGTGCGAACCGGCTCGCAAGGCTCCTGCAACACCTTGATGAAGCAGAATGGCGTAGCAGCCCCAGACATGCCGGGCTGAAGACAGCCTTCGCAGCTCAGGACCTGGGCTTGATCGAGTCTAGGGGCGAAATCGGCTCTCAGATCTACGGCTTGACATAGCAGGACGAATGTTTGCGGAATCCCGTCCCGCTGCCCCAAACCACGGGGCGGAGGAGATCGGCCCTGTTTCCTCTCAAAGAGCAAAGTGGTCGTGCCGCTGCCGGCGCTCCACAACGCGACCCTTGCTCGCATCTTTGGCGTGATTGGCGTGACCCAAGCGAAACCATAATCGCTGGCGTTTTCCGCCGTCTGTAATCAACCGCTACGTCCACTGCGCTCGCCGTTTGTCGCCTGCGCCTCTTCTCCTGAGGAAGCGAGTTCCCTGTTGGCTACTGGTTCAAGACTGGAATGCGGATGAGCCTCCGCAAACAGGCCTACTGGGTCTATTTAGCAGCAAATATGCCCGGTCTCAGCATCAGGAAAGTCATGACGGGTGACGCTCGCAAAATTCCTTAAGAGACCGGTGTACAAAATAAAAACCTCCGCGTTCTTGCAGAACGCGACATTCCGATTATATATTGGATTATCGAATTTGCTTTTAGAGCTTTGCTTTGCGCTTGAGCGCAGCTGGCGGATCTTTTCTTTCAGACATCGATCAAATGACTGTCGGCGATTCTCGCCGGGCAGCGACTAATCGTGCGATTGAAAGGATAATCGTCATGAACACCGGCATCGTAAAGTTTTTCAACACCACCAAAGGCTTCGGCTTTATCCAGCCGACTGACGGCTCCAAGGACATCTTTGTTCACATCTCGGCGGTCGAACGCGCCGGGATGAGCTTCATCTCCGAGGGCCAGAAATTGAGCTACGACATCGTCGCCGATGGCCGCTCAGGCAAAAGCGCTGCCGAAAATCTTCGGGCAGCCTGACCGATGATCGGTCATTGACACGGATGTACTGGCATTGACCGCATGTCGAAAGGTCGAGGGATGTCCTCGGCCTTTTTTGTTGAAAAGGAATCTCATATGAAAAAGACCAGCGCCGAACAGCAGATCCAGAGAGCAGTGCGCCAGGTGAAGAACACCAGTGGCGGCGGCCATCTCGGCGGCACGAACTTTGGCCAGGCTTATGACGCGAAGACATCTTCGGCAAAGGGCAAGGCCGATAGCAGCCGTCGGGTTTCCCGAAAAAGCTGACCGCCCGGAAATCGCAACAGCAAATGGAGGTCAACATGAAAGTGGCTGAGTTCGCATGACCCAATCTGCTGCAGACTTGCCAAGTTGATGGCTAACTACGCCATATACGAGGAAGCCTCGCGCCAGCTGCGCAGGCCGGTGTTCGCTGTTCCGCAGGAGGGCAATGATCATCTCATGTCCTTGCTGCAAAAGCTGGCTGAGAGGGCAGACGCAGCGACAACGACTTCTTGCGCCTGACGTGAAACACATCCAATTCTTCCAGACCTTAAAGCTACCGCTCCCAGGGTGGCACGAACCGCCTGTCCTGATAGTCCGCAAGATAGCTGGAGTGAAGCGGATCAAGCCACTTGTCGGTTTTCATAAAGCCAATCGCCGTCGTAATATCCCGCCCCCGACCGATGCGACTTCAATGCCGCTGCGAAAGCTGGTTTTGTCGTCGACGTCCTCAAGCTCGTCGAGAACGTGTAGACGATCCTCCTCCATTTCGAACAACTCGCCGCGAACACGCAGCCCCCCGGCGGTTCAGCATCATCGGGCCATAAAATGATGCTGCGATGTAAAGGGGATAGGGCTCAACAGTCTCGACGTCATCAAGGTATCGCGCACCGACAAGCCCCTTTTCAAAGAGCGGAAAGCCGCGTTTGAGGGTGCCGTAGATAAATACCTTCATCAATGCAGCGCCGGCCCGAGGGGATAGTGGGGGTGTCTGCAATGGAACGTTGTCATCAGACCGAGCACGCGGATCGCCACATCTTCGGCAAGAAGGATGTCTTCGCTGGAAGAGATGTCGTTCGCGACAGACAGCAGGGCCCGACCCACCGAAGCCATGACCATTTCCAGTGCCTCGTCTCCTTCGTCACCCGCCCATTTCGCGGTTCGCTCCAGCGTGACGGCAAGGCGTTCGAGAACAGCCTGTCGCTCGGGTTCACCGAGTTCTCGTAGCTTCGGGACTTCAGTGTTCAACATCGTTCTCCGCGATGGGGCGTTACATTGAAATACGTGCTTTCAGGGTTTGGATCTGAGGCTGGCGCCGACACGGTTCAGCGACGGCAGCTTGACCGCGACGCGAAGGCCCTGGTCGCCCCACTCCCGGCTTATTGTGCCGCCGAGTTGCTTCTCCAGCACGGCACCAACCAGAACGGTACCGAAGCCCTTCCGCGGCGCATCGTCCTTCTCCCTGATGCCCTGCTCGCGCCATTCGATAGTAAGGCCGTTGTCTTCCGCGTGCCGCCAGGTGATCGTCAGGCTGCCGTCAGGATGCGAAAGCGCTCCATGGACTGCCGCGTTTGCGGCAAGCTCATGCACTGCCAGTCCGAGTGGCTGGACCGACGGCGCGGGAACCATGACCGACGGGCCGCTGATCTCGACGTGCTTATCCCCGTAGATGCTAACCTGCAGCGATATGATGTCGTGGAGCGAGGCCTGCTGCCAGCCGTTCTCGGCCAGCAGCATGTGCGTTCTGGCAAGCGCCTGGACCCGCTGCTGCACGGAGGCAGCGTACGTGGCGGCATTGTCGGAGCGGGTCAGGCGCACGATGCTGTCGACGATCGCCAGAACGTTCTTCGTCCTGTGGTCCACCTCCAGCAGCAAACGGTGCTCCGCCTCTTCGAGCGTCTGGACCTTCCGATATTCGGTGACATCGATTTGCGACGCGAAATAATAGGCCAGGCGACCATCGTCGTCCCTGATGGGGCTCAGATGAAGCTGGTTCCAGAAGGCACTGCCGTCTTTCCGATAGTTGAGGATTTCGACTGTGCCCTCGCGCTCCGCGGCGATGATGGCGCGTATCTCCGCGACAGCCTCTCTCGATGTATCTTCTCCCTGCAGGAGCCGGCAGTTCCGACCGACGAGCTCGTCGGCAGAATACCCGGTCAGGTGAAGGAAAGCGTCGTTTGCGAGGACGATCGGGTAATCGGGCTGACGGGCATCGGCGACCACGATCGGCATCCGGGTACGCTGAAACGCGAAGGCGGCGAGTTCCTTGTGATCGACCATCCCTTGTGTCGACGCCGCGGCAGGCTTGTCCCCATGAATGTCTGACGGCTTGGCTTCAATCACGGCTCACCCTGTTTGCTGACTTGATTGTCAGAACGTCGAAGCCGGACGAAGGTTTCAGCGAAACCGACCGGGTTCATCACTCGCTAACACCCCTGAATGGGCCTGACGAGCGAGCGTGGTCGTTCTCACGCCATGGCGATGTCCGCTACTGCCGCTGCGAGCTGTCGCATGTCGGCCGGCTTGCCAAGGTTGCGGACACCCGCCAAGGCCGCATTCTGGGCAAGTGCGGCCGCGTCAGCCGCACTTGCGAGCACAAACGGAATACCGAGAGCCTTCAGCTGTAGCGCAACCGGCGTCACCCGCTCACCCCCGAGATCGACATCGAGAACGGCCGCATTGGGCTTCGTGTCATGCAGCAGTTCGAGCGCATGATCGACGGAGGCGGCCGGCCCCAGCACATTAAATCCCGCTGACGTCAGCGCGGTCTTGATTTCCAAAGCAATAAAGAACTCGTCCTCGACGACGAGAATGGTGCGGGGATATACTGAGGAAGCGTCGGGTTGGTTCATAAAGCTCACAACGGGATCCTGATCGTCGCGCTCAAACCTTCCGCGTCATAGGAAAGTTCCACGCGACCGCCAAGATGGGCTGCGGTGCCTTCGATCATCTCGGTTCCATAGCCTTTGCGCTTGGGGGGCTCGACGACGGGACCACCCCGTTCCAACCATCGGCAATTCAGGTCGTTTCTGCCCGTCAGCCCCTGTTCCAAAGTCCAGGACACCAGGACGCTGCCTTCACTTGCTGACAGCGCTCCGTATTTCGCGGCATTGGTGGCAAGCTCGTGGAAAATCATGCTGGCGGCAAGGATCTTCGAGGGGCCGAGATGAACGGCTGGTCCCCTACGGCTGATCCGTTCGCTCCAGGCCTCGCCCACCGCCTGCTGCAACAGGTCCTGAAGGTCCGCCCCTTCGTTGCGGGCGGCGATTTCCTGAGCACGCAGCGTGACATCAAGGCGGCCAAGGAACGCCTGGCGATATTCGGCGGCGGTGTGGCCTTCCACCTCGGTCTGCAAGGCCAGCGCTCGCACGACCGCGAACAGGTTCTTCATCCGATGACGGGTTTCGGAAAGGATAAAATCCATCTCCGCGTCGTGGCGCTTACGCTCGGTGACATCCTCGAACATCACCAAGATTGGTACTGCTGTCGTCAGGATGGACAAGGCGCCGCGCGTCGACCAGGAAGGTGAGCTGACCAATTCCCGGGAAATCGTGTTTCACCTCGAAGCCGATGACGGCGACAGATTTTGGGATGACCCCGGCGATCAGTTCACGAAGTTCCGGAATATCCCACTGCCCGTCGCCCAGATCGAACAGGCTTTCTCCCAGCAGATCGTCCCGCTTGACCTGGAAGGTCTTGATGAAGGCGTTGTTGGCGGTCGTGACATAGAACCGATGGTCGAGGACGATAACGGGCTGGCTCATGGTGTCGACCACACCCTGCGCCTGGACGTGGCCGCTCCTCAACAGGCGGTAAAGGTCCTCCAACATCATCGGCCGTCTTCTTCCGTAATATCGCGCTCCCGGCATTTCGTCGCTCGGCATCGCCCGTATTGTAGTGCCAGCACCATCGTCGCGGGAAGCCCAAGTCGCCCTTGCCGAGCAAAAAGAATGCCGGCGAGGCATTTGCGTTCCCCGGCAGTAGCCTCACCTAAGATGGAGATGCGAAGGCATCCCGCGGGACGGTTAACCTGATGAGAAGCCCATCAGGATGCCAATCCCGAGATACCTGCGCATTCAACGTCCGAACCACCATCTGTTCGAGCGTCGTTCCGAAGCCCTTCTCCGTGTCTTTTGTTTCTGAGCCTGGTGCAGCGTTCGTTTCCCGCCAGGCGACTTCGAAACTGTCGGGTCTGGAGGTCAAGGTAACGTCCAGCCGCCCTTCCGGCACGGAAAGCGCGCCGTATTTGACCGCGTTGGTGGCATATTCATGAAACAGCAGTGCCAGGCTCGTGACCCTGTCGGCGCTGATCTGCGCATCTTCGCCATGCAACTGCCATCGCCGACTTCCCTCGTCTTCGAAGGGAGACAGCAGGCTGGAGAGGAGGGTGAAGAGGGTTGTCGATTGCTCGACGAAGGCTTCGCCGCCGGTGAAGCTCGGCAGGGTCATCTCGTGCGCCCTGGAGAGAGCCACAAGCCGATCCTTCATGCCGGTGGCGAGCTCTGCCGGCGTCTGCGCCGTCCTCGCCGCCAACGTGATGATGCTGCCGGTGATCGCAAACAGGTTCTTTACCCGGTGGTGCATCTCCCGAAGCAGCAGATCCTGATGCTGCGCCGCCCGTCTGCGATCCGAGATATCGCGGGCGATCTTCGATGCGCCGATGATCCTGCCGTTACCGTCGCGGATCGGCGAAATCGTCAGGGAGATGTCGATTAAGGTGCCGTCCTTGCGACGGCGGATCGTCTCGAAATGGTCGACCCGCTCGCCTGCGCTGATCCGCGCCAGGATGGTCGGCTCTTCGTCCATCCGGTCCTGAGGGATCAGCATGGTGATCGGCCGTCCGACGGCTTCCTCGGCCGTGTAGCCGAAAACCCGCTCTGCGCTCTTGTTCCAGGTCGTAATGATCCCCTGGAGGGATTTGCTGATGATGGCGTCGTCAGAGGATTCAACGATTGCCGCGAGGAAAGCCGCCGCATCATGTCCGGGCTGCGCTGCCCTCACTCCTGCCTCAAGCTGCTGAAGACGGTCTTCGGCGCTACCGCCCTCACCCTTGAAGTCATTGTCTGCCATTAACGTCCACGAACCCCAGGATGTGAATCGAAAAGAACCTGAACGAGAGGGTTCGCACCCTTCGCTTGAATAATAGCGCCCTGTTTGTGGAAATAAAGCCTTTGTCCGGCGGCAGCCATTGCAATATCGTCGGCTGGACCTAGGTGCCACCACTTCTGCTTCCGGATGACCATTCCATGCATGACCTTCCAAGACTGTCCACTGGTATCCCCCGCCTCGACACCATTCTCGGCGGCGGCCTCGTCGAAGGGGCGTCCTATATCGTCCAGGGTCATCCTGGCGCGGGCAAGACGATCTTCTCCAACCAGGTAGCGTTCGCCAACGTCGCTCGGGGCGGCAAGGTCCTTTACGTCACATTGCTAGCAGAGACCCATGACCGACTGTTTCAGGCGCTCGGCACCCTCGACTTCTTCGATCGGGCGCAACTTGGTATGAGCATCTCCTACGTCAGCGTGTTCCAGACGCTACGCGACGAAGGACTTTCGGCGGTTGTCACTCTCATCCGCCAGGAGATCGCCAGGCAGGGCGCGACCCTGCTGGTCTTTGACGGCCTGCTCAACGCCAGCGACCGCGCCGATACCAATCTCGATGTGAAGACATTCGTGGCCGAGGTCCAGAGCCAGGCTGCCTTCGCCGGCTGCACCGTGCTCTTCTTGACCAGCACGCGCATTGCCGAAGACAGTCCCGAGCACACCATGGTCGACGGTGTCATTGAGCTTCACAACGAACTTGTCGGCGTGCGCTCCGTCCGTCGTCTGCAGGTCAGGAAATCGAGGGGAAGTGCGGCGCTTGGCGGCTACCACCAGTTCGAGATCACTTCTGCAGGATTGATTGCCTATCCCCGTCTGGAAGCCATTCTCTCGACTACCACGGTTGAGGACGCCCCTGGATCAGCGCTGATGGCATCGGGAACTGCGGGCTTTGACGCAATGCTGGGGGGAGGTTTGCCTGAGAGTTCCGTGTCGCTCGTGTTTGGCCCGTCCGGAAGCGGCAAGACCTCATTGGGGCTGAACTTCCTCAGCAAGGCGAGCGTGGACGAGCCGGCGTTGCATTTTGGGTTCTACGAGACCCCTGCCCGCTTGTTGAGAAAGGCCGGCGCTCTTGGGATCGATCTGGAAACGCCGATGAAGTCTGGGGCCCTGGAGGTGATCTGGAATCCAATGACGGAAAACCTGCTCGACAAGCTCGGTCATCGGCTCCTCGATGCGATCCGGTCGCGCGGTGTCAAACGGCTTCTGATCGACGGTCTCGGCGGCTTCGAGCGCGCGGCCGTCCATCCCTCCCGTCTCGTTGAATTTTTCGCAGCGCTGACGAACGAAATCCGGGCTTTGGGGGTTACTACCATTGCGACCTGGGAATTGCGGGACCTGTTCGGCCCGACGGTGACAGCCCCCGGTTCGGAAATCTCAAGCCTCCTGGATAATCTGGTGATGCTGCGCCACGTAGAACTCGGATCCCGCTACAAACGCACGATCTCGGTGTTGAAGGTGAGGGACAGGGAGTATGAGCCCGTCATCCGTGAAGTCGCTTTCGGGTCGAAGGGGCTATCGGTCATCACCGCCCTCGAGCCCGTGACAGGAGCAACAACCGGCGTAGCTACCCTCGTCGTTCCGCAACCACAAGCTTGAGAGAGAGCATGAGCCGAACCAGATGCCGCTGATCGTAATCGCCGAGGATGAGTTTCTGATCGCCGATGTCCTGGCCATCATGCTGGAAGATGCCGGTTATGAAGTCGCCACGGCTTCGCACGGCAGGGCAGCACTTGCTCTCGTGCGAGAGAAGCGGCCGTCGCTTGTCGTTACCGACTTCATGATGCCGCTGATGACCGGTCTGGAACTGGCGCGGGCCATGCGCGCGGATGAGGAGTTGGCCCACATCCCCGTGATCCTTACCAGCGGCGCACAGGGGAGCATAGGCCGAGCTCACCCGGACATGTTCGATGCGGTTCTCGACAAACCTTACAACGAGAAGAAGCTAATCGAGACGGTCTCGCGGCTTTTGTCCTGAGAATGCCGCAGGCACCGCAGCAATCGATCGAAAATGGCTCGAAGCGCGCGCGAAGCAAACTTAATCATCATCCCTTGAGCGGCCGCAGCTAAAGCAGTTAGCGCATGTGTGCCCCCCTCCCCCGTTAGCGTGCCTGAGCCAGCGAGACAGCGTCGGCTCCGGCGGGAAAGCGGAGCTGGTTCTCGGTATCGTGAACGGCTTGCCAAATTGCTTCCGCAACATCGCTCTCCTTGGTGGTCAATGCAGGTTTTGCGAATGCCTCAAGGATCGGCCGTGCGAAGTCTGCATAGCCGCCCGGAAGGAGGTCCGAGACAGGAACGATGGCATTAGCCCCGAACCGGGTGGTTGGCGCATAGCCGGGCTCGACGAGCTTCACGCGCACCCCGAAATAACCAAGCTCATGCGCGAGCGAAGCCGAGAAGCCTTCGACGGCCTGTTTGGTCGCGGTATAGGCTGCGGCGAGCGGAAATTCTCCCAGGGCGACGCTCGATGTGACATTGATGATGGTTCCCGACCGACGCTCGCGCATCTGCGGGATAATGGCTTGGCACATCGCCATAACGCCGATCGTGTTGGTCTCGAAGAGCTGTCGGATGAGGGACATTGGCATCGCCTCGAATGCACCGACACCGCCGAGACCGGCATTGTTCGCCAGCACGTCGATTGGGCCGGCCGATGCGAAAAGGCTGGCGATGCTGTCGGCGTTGGTGACATCAAGCGGCAGCACGCGCAGATGGTCGCTTTCGGCGAACAGCGAAGGGTCAGGACGCCGCATGGTCGCGACGACGTTCCACCCGTGAGATAGGAAGTGTTCGGCAGTGGCCTTGCCATAGCCGGATGATGTCCCGGTAATAAGGATCGTCTTGGTCATGTCAGTCTCCTTGGTTGCTGCCCGATAGGAATAGACACTCAACCGAGGACCATCTATAATTCAGTGTCCACCAATATTTACGGATCGTCCAAAATGGACCCTCTCAGTGATATTGTCACTCTCTTGCGCCCCAGAGCGGCGATAGCGAAGCCCATCTCCGGGCGCGGCCAATGGGGCGTTCGCTACAGATCCTACGACGCACCTGGGTTTACGATCGTGCTCACCGGAGAAGCATGGGTAACGTTGGGTGATCGGAAACCGCTTCGGATTGGCGAAGGCGACTTCCTGCTCTTGCCGACGACGCCGGCGTTCTCCCTATGCAGCGAACCCGGCGCAGCCTGCATTGCCGCTGAACCTCTGCGTGAGGCTGTTCGCCACGGCGAGCAGGAAGGGGAACCGGATTTCGAGGCGCTGGGCGGGAGCTTCTCGATCGAGAGTGTCAACGCGCCGCTGCTGCTCGCGTTACTGCCCGACGCAATTCATATTCCCGCTTCGGCCGGGCGCGGGACGCGATTTGGCCGCGTGATCGAACTGCTGTCCGAGGAGTGCGTTGCGGACTATCCCGGCAAAGAGCTGATTATCCAGCGCTTGCTGGAGACGCTGCTGGTCGAAGCGTTGAGGTGGGACATTGTCGGAAACAACGCAGCGTCGGCGGGTTTATTGAACGGGCTGCGTGATGCCGCAATGGCCCGTGTCCTGCGTGCCATCCACGAAGACCTTCGAGCGAGATGGACGGTCGCCGGTCTTGCAGGAATAGCTGGCATGTCGCGATCGGGCTTCGCCGCACGATTCAACGAGGTTGTTGGCTGTGCGCCGATTGAATATCTGGCGCGCTGGCGCATCGCCATTGCCAAGCAGGCCCTGCTGAGCGGCACAAAGTCGCTCGACCGGATCGCAGACGAAATAGGTTATGAATCCGCCAGCGCCTTCAGCACGGCGTTCAGCAAAAGGCTCGGTTGCTCCCCGGGCCGGTTCGCCAGAAGGCAGGCCGCCGATGTCGCGTCTGGCATGTCCGCGATGTCATGATCCTACCCGCTGCTGACCGGCCAGCGGGGACAGATTGGCATGCCGCTTGTGGACCTGTGATGGATCGACACTGGCGGTGGCGGCCTTAGCCAAGCGATGTCCGGCGTTGAGGCAGCTCGCACACGATCAGCTTGTGATCAACGCCGGAGGCACGCTTTTTGTTTGGGTTTTTTGGAAGGGCGGCAGACGGCTTGGGGTGAGCAAACTGAAGTGCCTCGTCACCATCATAGCCGGTCCGTTTGTCGGTTACTTTGTGGGAGGCAATATGCTATTAATTTGGCCGATGCTGCTCCCAATTTTCGCTGGCCGTGAAGTTGCGCTTCCTTTTACTGTACAAAAAGCAACCGATTACGGTGGAGGGATCTGCCGCGCTCCTGTGCACTTGGAAGACATGCCTTTTCTTGTCGCTCGGGTGTGCAATGTTCATGAGAGCATCAGATCAACCATTTCACCAGGCAGCCGTATCGTCGTAAGAGGCTGGGGAACACCGCTCGGGGTTTACGCGCGTGACTTGAGCCTGGCTGCTTTGAAAGGACATCTCTAGTCAAGTCTTGCGGCTTTCGGGTCCCGCCACAACATCGTTGAAAGGCGCCGGCCCCGCATCATCCAGGCGACCGTTGGGTGTGAGGTTGGCTGGTCACAGGGCGGAGCCGGCGCGGGAATATGATACGGGCGAGTTCATCGGGACAAGTCGCCCATCGAGCTTAACCCCACGCCCGATCCTTTAGTGATAACTAAAATCACCGGAGGGATGACGCAACTCGAAATCACTCAAGAGCCTGATCGCCTGCGCGACGATTGTTTCCGTGGCCTCCGGGCTCTCCTGCGCAGCGGCGGCCGCGTTTTGCAATAACTCTGAAGCCAACACTTCCATCTCGTTCCAACTCGGATACTGTTGAAGCTTAGCTACTCCCGCAGAGTATTGCAGCATCGATGCGAGCGAACGCAGGACTGACTCCCGCCGTTCAGCGCTCATGCGCCCTAGGGTCGATCTGGTGATGGACATAACACGCTCCTATTAGGGGCCTGTCCGAAAGATGACCGAGAAGTGGCGACAACCATTCTCCGGATGAGCTTGTTACCTCGCCGCACCCGACCGCCCCATATCAAAAGGAGCCCTCCCAGGGGTGTGGGCGGGCTCCAAGAAGCCTAGATGCCGGAACAGGTACCAAACGGCCAAGCTAGGCAGTAGGCTCACAGAGCGTGTGTATTAGCGAGTCAATTCGGCTGATCCTCGAAGGTCGCCTTCATTTGAGCGAGAATGAATACGCGCAAGGTCTGCTTGCCTGCCAGGCGGAGCGAGTTTGAGAAAAAGAGAGAATATAAAATTCAGCAATTGAAGCCTTGTCCGAATATTCGATCGGAACCGTTTCGCCGCTTGGCTGGAGGTTTCTTAGCCCTCCCTTCTGCAGCGTGTAGCGACAGAATGCATCGACAGAGACGGAGATCAGTATAGTCCGCGATGTACCAGTGGTGATTTTGTAGGAGCGACTAGTTCCCAACGATTGCCCAGCCACATCAATGCGGTCTACGAGATGAAAGGTTTCGAGTGGCTCGGCGCGCGCGCCGATGGGTTGGGCGAGGGCTAATGCGGCCAACAATACCCAGTTGAATTTCAACATGATGTCCCCCGGCGTGTATAGTCAAGACAAACAGCAAGGGAAATCGCCAGCTCCATCACCATCCCGGACCTAAAATCGATTGGCGCTCAGCAGAACGCCTGAACACGCAGCAGGTAATCCATCGCGCGGCGCCTCCTGTCACAAATCCTCGCGAGGAGCGACTTATCGGTGTCGGCTGAAGCGCAGTTGGCCCGCCGCGCTCTGACAACCGCCGTCTGACTGACAAGCAGCTGGGTAATCTTGTCGACCCTGTTTTCGGCGAACCGCAGGTTTTTCTTTCGGGAACTGGAATTTTTTATCTGCTTGAGTGGCGAGAAAGCCATCTGACTGCGGTCATCCATCTGAAAAACTTTCCGTTTTGTTTCGAATGAGTTGGCGATGCGGTTCCAGAACAGGCAGACTAGCCACCAAGTACGACATCGCGACGTCGGCGAACGAATTCGGCTGATCCACACAGCGACCAGCATCAGCAATGGGTCAGCGGAGCTGCGCGATTCCGAGTTTGATGACCTTGATAAAATCGCTCATCCGCTCGCCGTGGCTATTCTGGTATTCTTCCAAGGTAGGCGTACTGAGGGCGGCATCAGCGAGCGCAGAAATGTGATTTTCGTGCACTGCCTTGGCGCCCAAAGCCCAAATCCGGTCAAAGAGCAGCCGGTCTAGCTCTTTATCTGGCATATTTTCCACACCAGTTGCTGGATCGAAAATGAAATCGATCCGTGATGAGGATTCGAGCAAGTGAATTCGGCCGAATGATTGCCGGGACATTTTGCTCATGCTGACAGGCCGCAACGGTCCTCATCTGGCTCAAATCATAGGTATGGTAACAACCAGGACGCCAGCTAGCGCAGCTGCAAGGACCGATGTCTCGATGAGAAACATAGCGATTTGCCTTCCTGTGAGGCCCGGAAAATAATATCGCATAAATTTTCTCCTTAAAAATTTATTCTACAGATGCACAGTATCACAGTTTTTCCTAAAATATTTTTTTATTTTCGTGAATACTAAAGTTTTCGGCATGCGGTTCCAGCAGATGTGACGGTCGCCGAGCCCACACCATCCGCTCAAACCGCGGCGCCTAATAACCTCAATCAGATTACTGACGTCTCCGGCCAGGCCTACAGCTACGATGCCAATGGCAACCTGATCTCCGATGGCGAGCGTACTTATAGCTGGGATGCTAACAATAGGCTTGTCAGGATTGAATATGCGTCACAACCGAGCAAACAGACGCGCTATTCGTACGACGGTTTAGGTCGGATCGACATTTAGGATTCCCAAATTGCTTGATCGGTGATTCATGGGCCACCGTGTTGAACACGGAGGTCTGGCATGGCGTTTAAACGGTATGAGCTGAGCGATGGGCAGTGGGCGAAGATTGCGTCCTTGTTGCCCGGCAAGGCTGGTGATCCGGGCCGGACTGGCTCGGACAACCGCGTGTTTATCAATGGCTGCCTGTGGGTTTTGCGCTCAGGCGCGCAGCGGAGCCACCGCCGAGAACCTTACCGCGCAATGCCCTCACATCATGGCCGAGACCAAGGTGATCCTGCGTGCGGTAGCCCCAGTCATGCGCCGCATCGCCACCCACGCGGTTCGCATTGGCGATGACGTCGGGAAAGTCCGCAGCCGCGTAGGCCGAGCCGGCTTCGATAAGCAGGACCTTTCTGCTGGCCTCTTCGCTCAACCGGTTCGCCAGGACTGCGCCGGCAGAACCTCCTCCTACGATGATGACGTCGTGTGTGGTCGCGTTTGTCATATCAAATCTCCTCTGTCAGCGGGTCTAAGATGTCGTCTCAGCCCCTGATAAAAGCGGCCAGGAGGAACTGTGCTGCGCGGTCGAGTGCTGTTTTGGCGCTCTCGATATGCTCGACGTCGAGCTGGAAGACGTGGTGCATGCCCTCCCAGATCTCGAGCTGGACAGGGACGCCAGATTGAGCTGCGCGGTTGGCGAATTGCCGGGAGTCATCGAGCAGGCGCTCATCGGTGCCGACCTGGATCAGCAATGGCGGCAGTTTTTGAAGATCACCCAACAGAGGCGACGCCAGCGGATCGGAGGCGCTGAACGAGCCGATATATTTTTGGGCGCAGTCCTTGAGGTAGTCATAACCGATCAGCGGATCGACAACGGAATGATCCACCATCGAAGCGCCAGAGAAGGTCAGATCGACCCAGGGAGAAAACACGACGCCAGCGACTGGCTTCACGTCCGGGTTCCAGTTGCTGAGTTGCGTCAACGTCACCAGCGAAAGACCGCCGCCGGCAGAATCGCCGACGATCGCGATTTCTGTGAAGCCCTGAGCGACAAGCCAGTCCCAGGCAGCCAGTGCTGTGTTCGGCGCCACCGGCAAGGATGCTTCAGGCGCAAGTGGATATTCGAGAATGAAAGCCGGAACCCCGGTGCGGCAAACGATTTGGCTAACAAAACCACGATAGGCCTGAGATGAACCGAGTACGTAGCCGCCACCGTGGATATAGAGGATCGCCTGTGCGCTGTTTGCCTGTTCCGGGCGAACCCACCATCCTTGTGCAGCCTCTTGATCGACAGCTTCGACGGTCACATTGTCGACGAGTGGGCTTGCCGAGATGAACGCTTCGTAAGTGGTGCGCAGGTCGGTGGTGTCGTCGTCACCACGGCTCGCGACAGCATGTGGGGGCCGACCATTCCCGAACTCGTCGAAGCGCTGCCGGGCATCGAGATCATCGACCGTTCCTCGGTCAATGCTTATGACGACGAACGCGTCGCCAAGGCAATTGAGGCAACCGGCCGCAAGAAGTTGATCTTCGCGGGCATTTCTCTGGAAGTCTGCGCGGCTTTCCCGGCCATGACGGCAGTCGCTCGCGGCCTCGACGCTTATGTTGCGGTGGATGCTTCGGGCACCTTCAGCGAAACCAAGCGACAAGCGGGCCTCCTTCGCATGCAGCAGGCGGGCGTCATCCTGTCCGACTACGCCACCCTCACGGTGGAGATCCTCAAGGATAACGGCCGCCCGGAAGCCGGAGCCGTCTACGCCGCCCTCGACATGCCCTGGGCCACTCTTGTCGGCCAGGTCGCCAAGGCATACGGCAAGTAAATCCCAACGACTATATCCGACCATCACGTGTCGCGAGACCTGTTCGCCTGAGCGGCTTACCTAGCCGCTTCTGTCACGAACTCGACGGGTTTCGCGCTTGCGGTCACTCTTGCCAGAACTAGGAACGTTTCAACGGAGAGCTAGATATGGGCTACGTAACAACAAACGACGGTACGGAGATCTTTTTCAAGGCTGGGGTCCAAAGGAAGCTCAGCCGATCATGTTCCACCATGGGTGGCCGCTGAGCTCAGACAACTGGGATGCCCAGATGCTGTCTTCCTGTCAAAAGGCTTCCGCGTCATCGACCAAGAAACCGACTCGACAGAGACCTGAAAGCAATCGACGTTCCGACACTTGTCCTTCACCGAGAAGATGACCAAGGTTGACGGGGTAGCAGCTGGCTCGGCACCAGAGCGCGGGGTCGCCGCAGTTCGAGCCGGGAAGAAGGCCCTCATTCCTCAGAAAGCGGAGCCGGAGAAGACGGTGGCCGCGTCGGAAGATGACGATGGTCGCGCTCATCTCGGACGAGTCGGTGCTCATCTCGCCAAACAGCCACCAGATTTCGACGCCCGGAACTACGGCTTCGCCCGGCTGAGCGATCTCGCAGAAGCGTCCGGGATCCTTGATGTGGAGTGGGTTGGCGATCATCCGAAGATTGTTACGGTGAGGCTCAAACCTGGACGGAGCTAATCCGGCTCTGAATAACAGCAGCCCCAGATGCGTCGGCGGCGTGTCCCTTGACAGCATGGGGTTCGTTTCGAAAAGCCGCGATACCTTTCCAGAAGCTCCGGGCGTTACGTTTGGCTCTTGAAGGGAGCTGAACTTCCGGCCAGCTATTTGTTCACGTCGATGCCAGAAATCCTTTTCCCTCTTTGGTCTTCGAGCTTAGTTCTTAACGGTCCTCGGTTATGGCTCCGGACGTCTTTGCCCGACCTTCCCCTTGTAATCCAGTATTTCAGCACGATTTAGATGGTAGTGACGGCTCGTCTTCAGGGCGCTGTCATCAAGGGTGCAAAACCTTGCCCCAACAAAGGAGGATGTGATGTCTTCCAATCCAGCAGCATCGCATGTCGAACCCGCCGGCTTCAAGTTGGTCAGGGAAGTCTTAAGGTCCGCCGGACACCGGGGATCTCAGTCGGACGCGAGTTCCGACATGAAACGTGACGCCTCGCTCTTTCTCTCAACTGAGTTCCGCAGGGGTGTCAGGACAAAATCGGCTCTCCTGAATTCTCTCGCCAACCGGATACAGTCGTCGACGCGAGCAAGCCTTGATCCTCAACCAAAGAGTAGCGCTGTTGATCGGTTGCAAGATGAGGGTGGACGCTGATGGGGATCTCCTTCCCAAACGAAGCTCGAAGCTTTGACGACAGAAATCGCTGTGTCCGTTTCACCGGATACGACGGGATGTTCGAGATCAAATTCTATTTGGCGACCGAAGTCTTGGCCTGCGAGAAATCGCATCGAAATACCAGCGAGGCAGACTACCTGACGGCGTTCGATGCGTTGCGGCCAAGAATTCTGAAAGCTGCGGCCTCTGCTTATTCCAAAGTTCGATCCAGCGCGATTACGCTGGATCTCGCGCATTTTCGTTGAGCATACCGTGATCCGGAAAGGATACGATCGTGCATCATCCAGCCAAATCAGTTCCACCGCTCCAACCAGGAACAGCGAAAACTGTGCTTGTGAGCGAATTTGCGAAAAGATTTCGCCTCGGTCAGGTGGAGGAGAACCGATTGCGGAAGCTCCTGGGACCCATCGCGAAGGAAATAGACCTCCTCCGAAATGCCGGCAGATAGAGGGGTTGGCCCGCCACAGAGCATTCAGCAATCTCCAGACAGGAACGGTGCCGTCATGAATACATCAGTGAAACGCATCACTATCGTGCGACCGTTCCAGCTTCCCGGGATGGCGCAACCTCATCCACCAGGCGTCTTCGAGCTTCAGATTGACGAGGAGCCCATCGACGTAACATGGGAGGCTTATCATACGACAATGACCTTGCTCCTTAGCTCCAACGGGCGCACCGAGGCGTGGCCCGTGTCGAGGGAGGAATTCGAAAAAACGCTGGCGCCGCAGACACGTTCCCAGCCTTGCGGCTCCTCAGGACCGTACCGACAGCGCAGCAACGACACTGACACACTCCGATCTCAGGTCACCCCGATCTTAGCGGCGAGATCAAGGAGACCATATGACAATCGACCGCGCCAGTGTGAGAACAATTCTCAAGCCATGGGGTCGTCTTGATCTCAGGCCATGGGCATCGAATAACCATCAGGACAGCCCCGTCGGCGAAATCTCGTTTGACTATGGCGAAGCGGGGGAGCGGGATCGTCTGCTCCTCCTGAAGCTCCTCTTCACAGGGGAAACACTGTCGATACAGGTTCATCCCGATGATGCTGCCGCCAAGTCGATGGGGATGGAAAGCGGCAAGAGCGAAGCCTGGTATGTGTTGGCAGCGGACGACGGGGCGCAGGTCGCCGTGGGCCTTAAGTGGCCACTGACACAGCTCGAATTTAGGAAGGCCGCGCTCGACGGATCAATTGACGGCCTTCTCGACTGGCAGGAGGCCGCGGCCGGTGATGTGTTTTATGTTCCGGCTGGCACCGTGCATGCCATCGGTGCGGGTCTGGTCATTGCTGAGATCCAACAACGCAACGAGACGACGTTTCGCATCTGGGATCATGGACGCTCGAGAGAACTTCACATCGAACAAGCCATAGCCGTGGCACGGCTGGAACCAGCGAGCAGCAGAAAGCTGCCACGCCATATCACCGTCGAGCGCGCCGAGCTCATGTCCTGCCCGTTCTTCACCCTCGAACGGTTGGACCTCCCTGCCGACACCGTTTGGGAGTTGACCGCGAGCCGAGAGAGCTGGGCGCTGGTCGTCGCGGGAGACGGAACGATAGGAACTTTGACGGCCACGATTGGCGAAGGGTTTTTCGCAGAAGCTGATCGTGCCGACATCCGTGTCGGGCCTGACGGAATCGTTTTGCTCATCGCCACCGCAGCGAGCGCGCCTGCGATCGGGCTCCTGCGCGAGGTGGTAAAAGATAGACTGCAATCCGATTTTGCGGACGCGAACAGCGGTCCTGCGGGAGTCGACGTCACTCCATCCAGCCCGTCGGGAGCTTCGCTATGAACCAGCTCAAAAATGTAGCTTTCATCGGCAACTCCCTGCCGCGCCGCTGTGGTATCGCGACTTTCACAACTGATCTGCAGCATGCCGTTTCCAAATCTCCAGCGCATGTTGCCACGGCAATCGTGGCCATGACGGACCACGGTCATGTCTACGATTACCCGCCGGAGGTCCGCCTCTCGATAGCCGATGAAAATCGCGATGATTATATTCGTGCCGCAGATGTGCTGAACTCCGGCAATTTCGACGTAGCCTGCCTGCAGCACGAGTTCGGAATATTTGGCGGCGAGGACGGGGAGCATATCGTTGCGCTGCTGTCGAGGTTGAAGATGCCGGTCGTCACCACGCTGCACACGGTTCTTGCTGAACCGAGCTCCGGCCAGCGTCGAGTCCTGAACAAAATCATCGACCTGTCCGACAAACTGGTGGTCATGGCGGAAAAGGGCAGGACTTTGTTGTCGGAGGTCTATCATGTGCCGGCCGACAAGATAGAAGTCGTTCCCCATGGAATTCCCGACATGCCGTTTTCGGAACCGGCAGTCGCGAAAGCTGGCCTTGGCTTCGACGGGCGCTCGGTGATCCTGACGTTCGGGCTTCTTTCACCAAACAAAGGCATCGAGGTCATGATCGATGCCATGCCCTTGATCTTGGAAAGTCGGCCCGATGCGGTTTACGTTATCCTCGGAGCAACCCATCCCAATCTCGTACGCGACCAAGGCGAAGCCTATCGCGAAAGCCTGGTGACGCGGGTAAACGACCTGGGCATCGAGGACAGCGTGGTGCTTCTCGATCGCTTCGTCGACAAGGCAACGCTTCTGGAGTTCATCTCCATGTGCGATGTCTATGCCACGCCTTATCTCAATGCGGGCCAGATGACATCGGGCACTCTGGCTTACAGCTTCGGTCTCGGGAAAGCCGTCGTCTCTACACCTTACTGGCATGCGCGAGAACTATTGGCCAAGGGACGCGGCGTGCTAGTCCCATTCGGCGACGCGACAGCGATCGGACGCGAGATCGCTTCGCTTCTCACGGACGACGGAAGACGCGACGCAATGCGCCGCCGGGCATACCAAATCAGTCGACCGATGACATGGCAAAAGACCGCCGAGCGCTATATCGCATTGTTTTCACTGGTGGCGTTTCAAAACCCCGCACGGCAGCTCGCAGCACCAACGACTGATGGGAGGCGCAAGGCCCCCGCCCTTCCCGAGCCGCAGCTCGGCTACTTCATGTCGATGTGCGACGATACAGGGCTATTCCAGCATGCGGTCTATTCTGTGCCAGATCGTTTGCATGGTTACTGTGTCGATGATAATGCCCGGGCGCTTCTGTTGTCGGTTGCTCTCAACGAACCCGGCGAAAGGCTACTGCCGGAAACACTCGCCTCATGCTTCGCGTCCTTCGTGCAGCACGCTTGGAACCCCGAAAAAAAACATTTCCGAAACTTCATGGGTTTCGACCGACGTTGGCTGGAAGACAAGGGATCGGAAGACAGCCACGGCCGAACGCTCTGGGCTCTTGGAGAATGCGCCCGTAGCGACGCAACCCCATCCCGGCGCGCGTGGGCTGCGAGCCTATTTGCGCAGGCATTGCCGACCGTTGAAGGTTTCGGCTCGCCGCGCGCCTGGGCCTTTGCGCTTTTGGGCCTGGACGGCTATTGCGCAACCTCCCCTCAAGACATGTTCGCCCATCAAATCCGTTCGACACTGGCCGACAGGCTGGTGGATATCTTCCATCGTGTCGAGAGAACGGGATGGATCTGGTTCGAGGAAAGCCTATCCTACGACAATGCCCGACTGTCTGAAGCGCTGATCACGACGGGACTGAGTACCGAACGTCCCGATTATGTGGCGGTAGGCGTGAAGTCTCTACGCTGGCTGATCACCGTGCAAACAAGTCCTGCCGGACTATTTAGGCCTATCGGCACGGATGGCTTTGCAGATCGGACGGGAGAGGTGAAGCTCTTCGATCAACAGCCTCTGGAAGCGACGGCGACGATCGCTGCTTGTCATGCGGCATGGCGGGTCGGCCACGACATCACATGGAAAGAAGAGGCTGCAAAGGCTTTCGCCTGGTTCCTCGGCAGCAACGATCTCTTATTATCGGTCGTGGATCTCGAAACGGGCAGTTGCCGCGACGGTCTGCATCCCACGCGTCTCAATGAAAACAGAGGCGGCGAATCCGTGGTCTGCTATCTCCTCGGCCTTGTGGAGTTTCGTAAGCTTTCGCGTGCCAGCGGTCATCCTTCGACACTCGCTCCGCTTCGCGCGCTCACCGCGTAATGCATCGCAGCCTCAACTCAGATCGAGATCATCTTGTCACAGACAGCATTTCTCAACCGCCAAGCACTTTTCCTACGACCCGATCCCACACGCGTCGTGGTGCGGCGCTTCAAACCCGCTACGGAACCGCGAGACTTCAAACCGACGGACAAGACGCGGGCCAATCACATCGTGGATCGCGTGCTCGGCCTCGACCTTGAGGTCGCAGAGCAGCAACTGGCCGAGGTTCTCGAAAATTTCGAGGGCCGACACCGTAATCTGCTGGCGACGTTCGAAAAGCGCGCTATCGAAATGGAGGAAGCGTTCGCGCCCCACATTGCTTTCAACAAGGTGCAACGCCAACTCGTCGGCGCATACTTCATGCACGAATACTCCTTCGAGGCATCCGCTTTGTTCAACCCGAGCATAGTCGCCCACGCGGATCAGTCGGGCGTGCCGCGCGGCAGCAAGCGCTTTATCTTAAGCCTGCGTGCGGTCGGCGAAGGACATGTTTCGTCTCTCACCTTCAGATCGGGAATTGTCGATCAGAATGGCACCGTGGACATCGAACCCACGGCGCGGCTTGCGTCCATTCCCTCGTTCGACAATCCCTCACCTTCATCGCCCGACGAGCCTTTGGAACTGAAATTTTCCTCCGAACAGCCAATCAGCGAACGGGTGATATTTCCGATGACCGCCGCGCAGTCGAACGGCATCGAGGATGCTCGCTTCGTCGAGTTCGAAGAGGCTGGTCAGAAAACCTACTACGCCACATATACGGCGTATAATGGCAGAGACATTCGCTCCGAGCTCCTCGAGACCAAAGATTTTCTGTCGTTTCGGATGACGCCTCTCGCCGGGACAGCCGCCAAGAACAAGGGAATGGCTTTATTCCCGCGAAAGATCGACGACCAATATGCGATGATCGGTCGCCAGGACAATGAAAACCTTTATCTCATCCGCTCCAACGATCTCCACGTCTGGAATGGCGGCGAGATCATTCTTGGCCCGAAATTTCCGTGGGAATTCGTACAAATGGGCAATTGCGGATCGCCGATCGAACTCGACGAAGGCTGGTTGCTTCTCACGCACGGCGTCGGACCCGTGCGAAGATACGCAATCGGCGCAGCCCTTCTCGACAAACGTGATCCGTCCAAGGTTCTCGCCCGCTCGAAAGAGCCGCTCGTTCACCCGGAGCCGTCGGAACGCGAGGGATATGTACCGAACGTCGTCTACACATGTGGCGCCATGCGCCACAACGATCAGATCGTGCTACCATACGCCATCTGCGACACGTTCTCGAACTTCTCGACCATCAAGATTGCCGATCTGCTGGACACGTTGATCGGCTGACTCTCTGCTTTGGGTTATCATCAGCAACGCGGTGTCAAATGATTGAAGGTTAAAGCCGGCCGAAGCCAAGCCATAGCCGCTGTGCCCTCCTATCCGGAATACCCCTGCAGCATGAGGCCTGTTTACGGGTACCGCTTCAGTCGGGCAACAAACAGCCCGAGCCAAGATATCGCATTGGGAACTCGCCCTTCGAATCTAAGCCGCCTTCAACTGTTTGGTGCCGACACCGGGAGACCAGCAACATCAAACGGCCGTAATGCCGCGGTATGCTACCTTCAGCTGCGATGCCGCCCCCGAGGGGGCGATACCATTGGCGAGTTCGCCTAGATTAGTCGCCGTCAATCATTCCCGAAATTGCGACCTTTATGGAGCAGGCCTCATGCAGGCTTGAATTGTTGTTTTGAAATCACCACGCCGAAATTCTACTCCGTCTGCCAGCAGCCGTGCTCGAGCCACCGCAGATAAAAAAGTAATATCGAGCCCGCAGAACTTAATGAGACGATATGAGCAATATATGGTTTCAGCCCGAGAAGCCGCCCAAGCCGGTACCGGGTCGAGGCGTAGAACCTTGATCAGCACGCTGAACACTTCTATCGCGCGGCAGCCCTGGAGAAAGCCGGCACGCAACGATGATCGCGGAAACAAAGTCATCCATGGAACGAGGTTCGGACGAAAAAGCCTGGCTCAAAATCCTTGCCAAATATCGCAAGCCGCATGCGGGCCGCAGCGTGTTCGAGTTGACCGTCACAGCGATCCCTTTCGTCGCCTTCTGGACGCTGACTTGGCTCGCGGTTCATTTCGGCTTCGCGCTTCGATGACTGGACAGGACGCGTTCTCGGCGTCCTTACCCTGACGCCTTATGACTATTGGCGCAGGGCGCATGCTACGCACCACGCGTCGGCCGGCAATCTCGATGAGCGCGGCGTCGGGGATATTACCACTCTTACCGTCACGGAATACTATGGTCGGTCCCGGTGGAGACAGATTGGATATCGCCTTTATCGGCATCCGCTGGTGATGTTTGGAATAGGCCCTGCCTGGCTCTTCCTGTTTCAGCAACGGCTGCCGATGGGGATGATGCGCGAAGGCGTGCTTCCATGGATGTCGACGATAGCTACCAATATCGCGGTGATGGTGATCGCCAGCGAAAGCTCCTTTGGAAAATTCAGGGTCGCACGCTGGAGGCCGGAATTTTGTCGACCGCACGAGAGGCTGGTTGCGCGACACAGGTTCGATACGACCAACACAGCAGGAGGTTAGAACAAAAACCAGATAGGTATTGCAAAACCAAAAATTGAGCTTATATGTTGAATATCGACCAATGCTTGTGACGTCGTTCCAGAGCGTTATGCTCCCGTCGGATTTCCTCTCAAATAATCGATCTTACCCGCAAGGCATCGCGGGAACCACAACGATTGCTTCGAAAGGAAATCGTTATGAACACTGGTACTGTAAAGTGGTTTAACTCCACCAAAGGCTTCGGCTTCATTCAGCCTGACAATGGCAGCACGGATGTGTTCGTGCACGTGTCTGCCGTCGAGCGGTCCGGCATGCGTTCGCTCTCGGATGGTCAGAAGATCACTTATGACATCGTCCAGGACCGCAAGTCCGGCAAGAGCTCTGCCGACAACCTTCAAGCGGCGTGATAAGGTCATTCGACCGCTGACCACGGATGTACTGGCAGCAAAGCTGAATGACTGTGAGAGTTCATGCCCGGCCTTTTGTTTTTCCCGCCACAGAGATTGGCAATTTTAATCTCCGAAGCGTCCGCAAGGACGGGTCCGGTTTCGACCGCTGCAACATCCGGCCCGAGCGGCATCGCAGGCACAAATGACAATAGCCTGCCCAAACGGCGAGGCAGGCATGTGGCAGACGCAATAGCCGCATCATAGGCATCGCTGTCTTTCCGACGGCCTTACCAAAACGAGAGGAGGACACAATGTCTTCCAACGAGTATTCCGGCTACGTTTCACAAAATCTGGCCCGTTCGAGTCCATTCGGATATCATGAACAAGCGACCCTTCGCGCGCTTCTCGAGACCGCGGTCACCCGAGCCGCTCAGCGAGACCTGCCCCTGGCGGCGACGAGTGCCTTTCTAAATTTCGGCATCGACGGAAAAACCCGCATGCGGACGATACTTCAAGGCAGGACGCCCCTCCCAGTTTAGCAAATTTGCTTCGAGACAAACGCGGACCCAAATCACTCCAGCTCAAACAGCGCCGACATTTATCCGGGCGCCGAAGGATAAACCCATGGCCAAGGGCCAAACGCGTAGCAACCGCGAAATCCGTAAACCGAAAAAAGACAAGACCGCAACAGTGACACCCGCGCCCTCTGGCTCGCAGGTCAAGCTCACGGGCGGACACACCGCGAGTGTCAGCAAGAAATAGCTCGTCATTGTCACGCCAATACCATCGCAAAGGGCGCGATAACGCGCTCATTCTTCGAGGACAAAATGACAAAATACACCACCCGAAAATCCGCAGAAGGGCTGTTTCGTGCACCTGCCGCCGAAGCCGGTTCCAGTGCCGAAAAGCTCTTCAACCTTCGAAAAGGGATGCAGCTGCGCCAGCGCCAACTGCGCGATAGCGAACGGACCGTCCGAGATGCCGCCCGTCGCCTCCGTCATCCTGTCGCAACCGCGAGGGCTCAAATGTGACCCGGTTCGATTATACGGGCGGAGCTGGACTTTACGCCGGCAAGTCGAAAGCTGGAACAAGCGGCCCTCGCTATCGGCGGTTCGAGACAGCTGCCGAAGCCCTGCGTTTCGCCGTAGAGGACATGCCAAACAGTCAGCAGCGTGGCTCTATGTTGGAGATTGACGAGGCGCGTTTTGATCAGAACCAGATTCGCGCGCTCTATGACGCGCCAGGCTACCCACTTTCACGCCGCTCGCCTGAACGGCGACAGGTCTGACGGACTCTTGGGACGCCGGCTTAAGCTTTGATCTGCGACGCTCAGAGATCCGCGGTCACCGTCGCGACAAGGCTGATCCGATAGGCCGTGGCTTTCCGTGTCCTATGAGCTGACAGCTGAAAAAGAGGACTACGACATGACCGATTTGCAAGAATTTGCTTCGAGTTCGAATGGAGACAAGTGGTTCTTTGGAAAAGACGCTGCGACCAGCAGGCTTTTCGTCCTCCACCGGGGGAACGCAGCCTCTGGCGGCCACGACACAAGTTCGTCGGTCGATGCTTTCTTGAACCAGCAGCCGTTCGGTCCCGAGCGTGAGGCACGGGTCGTGTTCCCGGAGAAGAATAAAAATAGCGAAGATACCTGCCTTCGCGAAGATGCTGAGACGCCATCCCTGCGGCTGGCGGAAAGAATCGACGCATGGCTGGGCAGAGGTCAAAGCAGCGGACCCAGCCGAAGCCGCGAGGCTATAGAACGATCGGACTGAGGTGGCTCAATTGTCACGTTGTGGTGCTTCTTCGATCTCGAAGGGGTGAGAACCATCAGCCGCCTTCTCGATGAACATCTCCCCTGTTCACCCGCGCGTGTCGAACACTGGTGCCGGAAGAATGTGCGGCTCAGGACGCTGCCTCTTGCCCTGACTAATATCTCCGTCCTCCATGGATTAAGGATGGACTTACTACAGGAAAGCTCTATGTGTCCCTCATCGTCAGCAATGAATTCGTAGGCGCTGGCGGCTGAGGGCTAAGAGCTCCCGCCTGCCAATGCAGGACGCGCTCGTGGTCGATTGCGCCGAGACTTTTCAGAAAATCATCAGCGAAGACAGTAGCAAGCTGCTTGTTCTCATCGCTGAAGATGAATTACTCATCAAACTAAGTCTCGAAGACGTCGTGACGGAAGCAGGCTTCGAGCACCGCGCCGTATCGGATGCGGATGAGGCTATTCTTGCTTTGGAAGAGGACTCTGCTCGCTTTTGCGCCTTGATAACCGACGTGAGGATGCCAGGACAAAGAGACGGTTGGGATTTGGCTCGCCGAGCGCGAGAATTGCAGCCGCTTATGCCAGTGATCTATATGACAGGCGACAGCGCCAAGGAATGGGCAGCTCAAGGCGTTCCCAATAGCGTTCTGCTTCAGAAGCCTTTCGTCCATGCCCAGCTCGTCACGGCATTAACCACTCTGCTGAACGATGCTGCCACGAGCGGGATTGGCCAATAGCCCGTCAGCATGAACGACGAGATCGGCTCGGGCGCTCAATCTTTTTGCTTGGCCTCCTCGGCGGCGCTGTGTCAACGGCTGCGGTCTGCCTGCCGTCCCGGCCTTTGCCCAGCCGGCGGTCTCACCGCCATTCGCAATCCATCGTCTGGTGGCCACTCGACCGCGTCGTCCTGCTATCGCTGTCGCCGCTTCTCGACCGTCTGACCCATCATCGCGAGGTTACTGGAAACGAGTCCTGGCGCTTCAAGAACCGCTCTCAAACCTAAAGCCGAAGAACGACATCACCCGCACTTGGCCTACCCTCTGCAACCCCGGCCGGCTCCGGGCAGGCCAAGCGCTGATCTACAACATCAGGGGGGTCAAAACTGGATGCCGATAAGGGGTGAATTTTGGACACGATGACGTAATTGCTCGCCTTCGTTCTTCGAATGACGCTCAATATTTGAGCCCCATCCTCGAAGGAGACTCGCATGAAACACTATGTTGGCCTGGACATATCGCAACGGGAAACAGCCGTTTGTGTCGTGGACGAGACCGGAAGACCGATCTTTGAAGGTAGGGCTAAGTCGAATCCCGGAGCCCTGGCAGAGCTGATCCGGAGGAAAGCGCCGTTTGCGGAACGCATTGGCTTTGAAACGTGAGTTATGTCGAGCTGGCTGTGGCATGAGCTCAGGCGTATCGACCTACCTGTCGTCTGCATCGACGCACGGCACGCGAAAGCCGCATTATCGGTACGCATGAACAAGAGCGACGAGAATGATGCCCGAGGCTTAGCGGAGCTGGTTCGCATCGGTTGGTACAGGGAGGTGAAGGTCAAGAGTGCAGAGAGCCAGCAGGTTCGCTCCCTGCTCGTAACCCGCTCGCGCCTGATCGAAATAAGACGAGCGATAGAAAACCAGATACGAGCGATGGTGAAGGAGTATGGACTGCTCTTCGATCGCGCCATTGGGTCGATGTTCCGGCGTAAGGTGGCGGAATTGGTTGATGCCGAACACCCTCTCAAAGATGTCATCGCCCCGCTGCTTTCCATTCATGAACAAGTTTGCGGCGAACAGGAAAAGCTCGACAAGCGGATAGCCGCTCTTGTACGCGCCGACGAAACAAGCCGTCGTCTGATGACCGTGCCAGCCATCGGCGTCTGACGTTCCGTCACACCATCGACGATCCGAGTCGGTTCCGATCGGCCGCGACGGTTGGCGCATATCTCGGTCTGACACCCAGGCGAAAGCAATCTGGGGAGAGCGACACGAACGGCAAGACATCGAAGTGGGGCGATCGACTGTTAAGAACGTATCTGTTCGAGGCCGCGTCGGTCCTGCTGCACAGGACGAAGAAATGGTGCACATTGAAGGCGTGGGGGCTGCGGCTTGCGAAGCGCATCGGGATGAAAAAGGCCAAGGTCGCCGTTGCCCGAAAGCTCGCTGTCATTCTTCACTGCATCTGGGTCGACGGCACCACCTTTGAATGGAGTGCTCAGAAAACCGCTTGAACTAAACCCGAGTTTGCAGGCCCTAGACGGGGTCTGCAATATCCCCGCCGGGACGGTGGTTGCGGTGACTTCGGTCAATCGGCTGATGGCCCAACAGGCACATCGATGGACACGTTGAAGCACTCGACCCGAACAACATCATGAGGCAACGACCTCGGAAAGGACCATGACCCCGGCAAGGATGTTGCAGGCGCTTGACAAACACCCGCAATTAAAGGGCCGATAGAATTCGCTCTTTAGATGCAGCCGAAATCGAAAGTATGTGCCGCACTAGGATGAAGTCGTTCTTTCTCCATAGCCACTCTTCCTACACCAGTATTAGCTGGATCAGGTTCAACGGGTTAACGCGACGCCCAGACGGGCAGCGGCGGTATCTCAGCCTCTTTCCGAGGCGCCCCAAGTGTACTTGAAACGCTATTGCAACCTCAAAATGTTGTCAAGCAGCCTTGGACTATAGCGGTTCTCTTCCGGAAAACATCGAGCGCGGCGGAAGACCGCTATTCGATCGAGCGCGCCTTAAATGAAATCGTCCTAAAAACAGTGCCTTATTCATTGGTATTGGAGTCGCGAGCATCGGCGCAGCCGTCTTGCGCGCAACGTGCAGCGCCTAAACGCCTTGTTGAGTCAGGTGGGACAAAAAAACACGCTTGGAGGCTTGTGACACAGGGTGTTAAGCAAAAGCCGAACGGTCAGCGCCAGCTCACTATCACGTTTTATTACAATCTCTCGAATTCTCCCGCCTGCCTCAGCCCAGACAAGGTTGGCATGGGTCGGTGTATATGCTGTGCAACACCTATCTTCTTTGTTCCGGGCAGTTCCGATCGATCCATTATGCGAGCTTTGGCCCAAATCGTGAACCCCATAGCAACAAGCCGGCCGCTGGCCTCGAGATCTCTCTCCGTGCCAGCGACGTAGGAAGGCGTCGTGGGCTGAAGCGGATTTCGACTGACCGCTAGAGCCAATATCGGTTCGTCGGGAAGCTTCATGCGTGCGAGGCGTCATTCTTTTGGATGACTTTCCGCGCCTCGTAAAAGCGCTGCTGGGAGGAGATGCCCTTGTTTGTCCCGGAGCCCGAGCTCGCACTCGTCTGAGATCCTGCGCAGATGCTCCTCGTGCTGGCCTGCAACAGGTGGAAGCGTTCCAATAAATCCTCAGCGTCTTCGGTCGGTAAACCCATGAGGCGCAACCGCTCAATCAAAGCGATCTGGTCAGCGATGTGCTTCTCGCCCTCCAGTACGTGCCTTAAGGCCATCTCAGCCGGCGTCTCATCGCTGCCCATTCGGTCACTACGACGGCCGACCCCAATGCTGCATGAGCAACACAGAGCAAACAGCCGCGACAGGCATCAAACCCGTGCTAACTATTTCATCACCGCGACAATTATGGCGGCGGCGCATCCGGCTTTTTTCGCCCCGAGGTACCATAGGTGACATTGCGGCGGCGCCCGGCCGCGAGCGAGCACGGCCAACAAACCGCAGGGACAAATGGCACTAGGTATCGGGATAGGCTGGGACTAGGGTGCTGCTGCAATTGGAGCAGATGAGATGAGCGAAAACTTCAGCGCCAAGAAACCTTCGCTATATGCAGTGAGATTGAAACCACCATTACATTCGTTCGGGATGAATTCATCACTGAGGAAAAGACCTTCCCACTCGAGATAGTTCTACACATCCGCACTCACGGTCGCGGGCGCCCGGGCAGGCCAGCCCTGCCGCGCCTGGGGCGAGACCGGGCTACTCCGTCCCCAACAGCATGTTCTTGCTACAGTCCGAATGGATTGGGCATTACTGATCCTCCGGGAGAGAATGCGTGACACTGACCTTTCCCAATAAAAGCCGCAGTTTTGATGAGAGCCGGAATGCGGTCCGCTTCTCCGGTTATGACGGCATGTTCGAAGTGCGGTTTTTGGTCGAAGCTAACGCCTTGCGGACCGCAAGCCAGCCCGGCCACTCCGAGGACGAGTGCCTGAGAGCCTTCGACATGGCGCGCGAGATCATTCTGGAAGCGGCGACCCGTGCCTACGGCCGCAGCGGCAAAGTCATATACCCTGACGGCGCAGGATATCCGCCGGTAGACTTTTACACCCGGAAAGGCCGTGCAGGAGCCGAACCCAATGTCAGCCGACAGAAAACATCTCAGTGTCGCGGGCCCGCGTGGCGAGCCGCTGTCCCGACCAGGGCGATCTTGAATCGGCCGTCTACAGCGCGCTCGCCCATGCCGGCGATCTCGACCCCAGCTATATCTTCGTCACCGCGCGCGGCCGCGACATCACGCTGGCCGGATGGGTG
Organism: Rhizobium sp. BK650; assembly: GCF_014195325.1. Classification (GTDB taxonomy): domain Bacteria; phylum Pseudomonadota; class Alphaproteobacteria; order Rhizobiales; family Rhizobiaceae; genus Rhizobium. Next base: position 141,172 of record NZ_JACIBK010000014.1, read on the forward strand.
CATTTGAAAGCGGAGGTGTCACGGGCCGAGGAGATTACACTGAGAACCAACGGCGCGCGCAAGGTGCACAATGAACTGTCGCCGGATTTGTAAGGCAAGTCCTTCCGGCACTATTTCCATGGCGCGGCTGCGTCGTATTCCGGCCGGCCGCTAACCAAACCCGGGACCTAGCCAAACCCGGGACAGCTTTCGCTAGCGGCAGATGGATCTCCCTCAATAAAGAGGGTTGCCGGGCGATATCCTGCGTGGCGGCAGCGCTCAAAGCCTCCATGCGCTCCCGCAAGGCTCTTTCATCGAGATCATTTCCGGTCGAGCGCAAATCTGCAAGGATTTTGGCAATCACGGCTTCATCGTCAGCCCCTGGCATCCTGAGATCGACGATCTCTCCGACATAGGCTTTGACATCGGCAGCGCCTGTTATGCCGCAGACCCAGACCGCCAGTAGACGGTCGCGGCGCGATCGCACCTTGAAGGCCATTTCCGAGTTCAGGAAATAGATCTGCTCCAGCGCTTTCTCACGGTTTTCGATGGCGTTCACGGGACGGCTCCTGCGTCGCATTCGTCGCCGCCAAGAGATCAGCGAGCGCCGTCGGCTCGATCCGGACGATCCTGCGCAAGCGGTTGCCCTGCGCAATCGACGGCAGATGAATGTAGGTTGCGGTGCGGCGGTAGGCAAGCCACGACAGGCCTTCGATCCGCTCCTCATCCTGCGCGATCTTGTAATCGCCGGCCGGATGCACCTCACCAACAAGATCGGGAAGCGCGAAAGGGGCGGAGAAGTGAACGATAGTGTCCGTCGTGCTGTGGATGATAGGTCGGACATGGTGAAAGGCTCCAGTTGAAGGCGGTTAGCCAAGACCCGCTGAATACTTCCTTCAGGGCATTGGCATGGCGATCGGAATTCGGAGCGATGATGGTCCTCAAGTCTCTGACACGGACGAGAGCCACAGGGCCAAACGACGATACGAGACTCCTACACCCCAATTGCGTCGCAACTGGGACAAAATCTTAAAATGAAGGTTTTATTCAGACTCCATTGATCAAATTTAAAATATTATTAGTAGGGAAGATAAATTAAACTAGCCATGCAATAAAAGCGTATCCGCCTTTTTATTGCGCTATTTTCGTGAAATACAAGATACCGCAAGACCAAAGACCAGATTTTGCAGAAATATACACAACCTTCGCCAGCCTGTTCGACAAGCAGGAGGCCGGCCGCGAAAGCGCGTCCCGCGCGAACGGCAGGCTCATGACTTCATGAAAAAAGAGGCATTCAATGTCGAGACATAACAACGCCAAGCTCCTTACCGCCAGTGACCGTCACGACTTCGGCGCTAACGCAAAGCGTCCGAACGGCAATCCCTCCGCGAAGGAATTGATCGCCCATGCCGTCGCCGCACGCACGGACCTCGCCGTGCCGGCCGAGGAAGCGCGCGCAGTTGAGGAACTGCGTGAAGCAGAGAACCCGCGGCATCGGTTCACAAAGCGCCGAAGCACTGAGGCCGATGATAAGAGTCTGGCTGTCCGGGATCTTCCTACAATGGGAGAACTCGAGCAGGCGCGGACCGATCACCGCAGGAAGATCGCCACCCGGGAAGCCGAGAGCCGTGCCAAGGAGCCTGGCGAAAAAGCCGGAGTGTGAACAAGCACTAGACCCGCCGACCGCCCCCCGTGGGCGGCGGCTGGCTCAGCGCTCCAATCGGATCGACGCCTGAATCAGATCCTGATGGAAGCAATGGTTGCGCAAATCCTCTGTCAGCTTGACCAGCCTTTCGCTGGCCAGCCCCGCGGGTTCGCCTCGCGTCCGCATTCCGTCGATCAGGCTCTGCTGAGCGAATATCATCTGCCGATCTTTGATCACTCGCCGGCGCGCAACTTCTAAGTCCTGCAGGGAATAGGTCATGAGAGACTATACCACGCAGGCGGCGATAATGAGATTCATTTCGCGGCTCCCCCGATCGTCGCGACCGTAGTTTACCGTCGCTGAACGAGCCGAGACAGAGCCCGCGCCTCTCGCCCGTGACCGAGTGGCCCGGGGCGGAAAATTACAGGGCGCCTGGCACAGTTCGCCTTGGATAAAGCGCAATGGAGGCGCATATTCGCATATCGGCAGCCAATGAAACGGGCGCTGCCGATCAAGGGGTGGCTCCCTTCGCCCCAATCAAAGGAGGACAAGATGTCTTCCACCTTCAAGCGCTCTTCCCATATCGTGGCTTACGGTGACTTCTTATTCAGGGCTTCCATCCTGGCGAGCTTCGCCGTCATCATTAGTTTAATTTTGAGAGGATGGTTATGGTAGTAATCATCACAACTGGAACTGCTGCGACACGCGACGAGAATTGGCGGCTGCGGTCCATCCTCAAGCGAGCGGACTACGCGACGACAGATCTCGCGGCTTCAGAAAATGGCGACCATCACGAAGAGGCGATGGTGATAAGACGCACCAGGGCGGCGACGGTCCTGACGCCCGCCTACCCCTCTTCGAGACGGCGGAAACTGCATGCCGACCCGGAGGCTTTGGCATCATGGGAAAACGAGGGAGGCGCCACACGAGCTGTGCACCCGCCTGCAGACAAGAAAAATTGATGACGCCCGAGGCGATTCAGCGAGGAATGTCTTTTGGCGCTGGTGACTATCGAACCGGGAAAAGATGATTGCGAGATAACTACATTCGAACGCACAGGCCTGACCACTTTCTGCTGACCCCCGGAATATACAGTTTGCCAGCCGTGTTGATTAGGCGCATGGTAGGTCTTCAGTAGCTGTTTCTCAGGGCGCTACTGCGTGGAGGTCGGTTGTTGCCTTCGCCCCAACTTGAAGGAGGACAGCATGTCTTCCAATCTCAACATATCTGTGCGGACGTCTGACCTGGCTGTATTGCAAGGCGTCCTCGACGACGCCGGATACGATCCCACAAGTAGCCTTGCAGATCCGAAATATTACAACATCGCCGTCAAATTGCTGTTCAATCTTTATAATAATGGAATGACCTCGCCCGCCGCCCTTTCAATCGAACTCAGCCGGCACTTTGGAAAAACGCCACTGTCCTCGAAATCATCCGCGGATTTCGAAAAAAATCGCCAGTCGATACAGGGGATCCGTTCAGCTGTTGTGGTTAGGTCGCCTACCGGCGCCTGAACAGACACTTGGTCAGTTAGTGAAGCTAATTCGACGAAGCCATCGCACCCCGATGGCGGGTTGCATGTCGGAGCAGCGGAAAAGCTAGACGAGCTTCTCATCGCCCTCGACGCAAGGCGCAGGAAGTGATCGACGCTCCGTGCCATGAAATTACCTGCAACTCAGCGGACGAACCATAAATGGGTGACGTGCTCCCGTTGAATTAGGCCATTTGGAACTGGAATTTTCCACTTATGATCCCTGATGGGAAGAAGAGGAGAATTCGATGAAGGCCTCGAAGTTTTCGGAAGCGCAGATCGCGTTCGTGTTGAAGCAGGCAGAGGATGGCACGCCGATCGGTGAGGTGTGCCGCAAAGCCGGCATCTCGGACGCGACCTTTTACAATTGGCGCAAAAAATACGCCGGCCTGATGCCCTCGGAGATGAAGCGTCTGCGGCAGCTCGAGGAGGAAAATGCCAAGCTGAAGCGGATCGTCGCCGACCTGTCGCTGGACAAAGCCATGCTTCAGGACGTGCTGTCAAAAAAGCTCTGAAGCCTGCCCGCAAGCGCACGCTTGTCGACATGATCAAGGCAGACTGGAAGGTTTCTATCCGGCGCGCATGTTCGGTGCTGAAGATTGACCGGTCGCTTTATGTCTACAAGTCCAGGCGCGGCGAGCAGGCCGAACTGAAGCTGAAGATCAAAGACATCTGCCAGACACGGGTGCGTTATGGTTATCGACGCGTGCACGTCCTGCTCAGGCGAGACGGCTGGCTCCCCGGATGAACAGAAAAGGCGCGAACTCCGTTCGCCTGCCCGCGCCTGTCAAGCGCCACCGAGAAAAGCGCGTTCGCTGTCTTGGATTGAGCGTAGGCGATCCACTTGTCATAGGGGCGGCGAACGAAGTCAATATCCTCGAGATCGACATCAGACATCTGGTGGGCTCGGGACGACATGACGACCACTCGCGATATTCCGGCGGCCACCAATGCTGGCCACAGAAGCGCCGTGAGCCGATAGTGACCCAAAAAGTTGATTGAGAAATGGCCCTCACGTCCACGCAGATCTCGGAAAAGCGGCTGCGCCATTATTCCCGCGTTGAGAACGAGGGTGTCGAGCCGATCCTCACGGTCGAGGAAAGCTTTCGCGAAGGCTCCGACCGATGCCTCAACCCCAAGATGAAGTGGCCAGATCTCGACCCTGTCGATCCCTCTCAAGGCTGCGCGGGCGGCGACTGGGTCGAGAGCGGGAACATGTACGCGTGCTCCCGACATTGCCAGTGCGCGGGTTGTCTCGAGGCCGAGACCGGAAGAACCTCCGGTCACTATCACAACCTGTCCGCTCAGGTCCAAGCCGCGTGCGACCTCCATAGCCGATGTAGCGAGCCCGAACGCGGTCAGAAGCGGTTCTTGAAGCATTCGCAATTTACTCCAGGAGTTCAATCGCCGCTGGTGAGCTGCACTCGTGAGTACATATTTCGGGGCCGCTGTCGCCAGGTTCGTTTCGGTGGAGTCGAGCTACAGTCGGCTCCCGACTTCCGCATCGTGAGCAGTTGGCGGCCCGTTCCAATGATCCCTGCCATCCCTGGAACACTTTAACGGGATGGAAGTTCTCTCCTCGAGATCAAGGCGATCTCTTACGGAGGAATGCAACATGCCATCTACAAGTGGATCACAGACGAAGGGCGGCTCGAAGTCGGGCAGTAGCAGTAAGAGCGCGTCGGAAAAGAGTTCTAGCTCCTCCGGCAAGCAGGGCGGCAGCCACGAGCAGCATGTCAAGGCTGGCGAGCAGAGCCACAAGAATACCAAGTAGACGCTTGGGCGACACTAAAGCCCCCGTTACCGATAGGCAAATGAACAGGCGCGGAACCAATCCGCGCCCTCAGAGCAAGTAACGATCAGTTTGGCAGCTCAGTGATGGATCTGCGTTCGATCTCACCTTTCGGCCACTTCGTGCCTCACACGCGTGCGGGCAGGTTAGCAAACGCGCGTTCGCCGCTCAGCTGTTTGTTGCTGTCACCCTAAGCATCTAGTTCTCCTGTACGATGGGCGCCGTAATTTGCGGATGTTGCGTAACTTGAAGGTCGCCAGAGCAGCGCAATGGTGCAACTCTTGACCCTGCGCCGCCGGGAGAGGACACCATCCTTGACTCGTTGGGGGTTCATCATGATCTTGCATCATGATATCGTCGTAAGGCGGGTGTTCCTCATCGCAGGAACTTGACCCCTGCCCGGCCGCACAGCTACCGCCGAGGGGCGTTGGCGGCCGAGGCCGGGAGCCTCCGGACATCTTCTCAACGATTTAATTGTTCGCCGTCGCAGAACCCGGTTCGCGGCATCGAGGAGTTATCGAATGGCAAGCAGCAGGACCTCGCGAAGACCGGCGATTATCATAGGCAAGGGACAATGCGGAAGGCTGACCAAGCTCGCCGAGGCCCATGCATCCAAGAACCCTGATGTGTCCGACGACCTCCTTCAAGAACTGGAACGGGCGCGCCTTGTCGATGACGCCCTCGTCCCTTCCGATGTCGTCCAGATGGGCTCCACTATCCGCTTTACGAGTGACTTGGGCGAAGACAAGCAGGTGACCCTCGTGTTTCCCGGAGAGGCAGACATTGCCGAAGGCAAGGTTTCAATCCTTACGCCGATCGGTGTCGCATTGATTGGCCTGAAAACCGGTCACTCGATCGACTGGACGGCTCGCGATGGGCGGTTGCATCGCCTGACTGTGGGGACGGTGCGAGAGCCCGCAGAAACGGAGCACCTGTTATGAGCGCCTACAATCGCCCTCGTCTTCCTGGAGGGTGTATTACCGCAGAACGCTGACCCCTGTGCCGCGCGCGGCCAGGGGAACTCCATCCATGTCGGTTATGAACGCCCCTCTGCGGGCGATGGAGAAATGCGATGAACGATCAATGCCTGCTGACCACGAAGGACTACACCCTGCTCGAGACGATACACGACGACCCACTCGTGCGCGACACCGCTCTCCTAAGCCTCGTCAGGCGGAAGAAGGCTTCTGCCATTGTGCTGTTTAGGGAGGATCTGCCGGAGGATGTTGCTAGTGTGAACAGTCGCGTAACTTTCAGCGTCGACGGCCGACGCGATACACGTGTTCTTACCACCGACCGAATGACGACGCCGGTCGGAATGCTTCTTCCGGTAGACACACTACGCGGACTTGCGCTCCTTGGCCTGAGGGAGGGTCAGACCATCGTCATCGAAAACGTCGACGGCCATCTCGAAGCGATCTCGCTGGACGCGGTGAACTACCAGCCGGAGCGCGTGATGCGCAGATCGCGCGGCTTTCCGGTGAGGATGGGCTCGGGCGACAAGCCGATCCTGAGGTTGGTGCAAGGTGTCGGACCCGCGTGCAGCGGAAGGCCGCCGGAGGAGCCGGAAGACCCTGGACCGTCGGCCGCCTAGCGTACTGTCGCTTTCACGCGGCGGGAACGAATTGGTGTGGTAGTCGTCCAGAAAGGCGTTGGGCAGCGGTCGAAGCCGCCGGCACCGCCGGCATACCATTGGCCGAGCGGCCGCAGCTGCAGGCGGCGATAAACGACGTTATCGTTGAGGTTCACGATCGGCCTTCGTGCCGACCGAACTGACTTGGCCTCCACTTGGACCGATTGCGTCGGTCAAAGACGAACCCCATCAATCCCGGGCCATGAGTTCGCCGGCGTGGTTACCGCCCTTGGCGGGTACGTGACGGGGGCCTTCGAACGAAGGTCGGCAACATCTCAACGCTTGATACTGCCGTCGCCGCATTCAACTCAACAGAGCGACGGACAGGTAAGACGATCATCCGCACTCGGGCATAAGAGATTTCGGGCAGCCAGATTGAACCGATGGTCGTGGGATCGGTCCAGCCCGTCTGATAACGGCCGGAGTTGCTCCAGCCGTTATTCAGGATATGCCGCTTAATCGCTTTGATGAGGGTCGAACCAGGTCACGTCAATTAAAGGACATCTGCTCGTAAAAACGCTGCTGAACCGCGCCCCGCTGGGTTTTGCAGTTCAGCGGGAGGACGTAAGGATCAGCTGACTCGATTGCCTTAGGCGGAGAAGAGGCGAATTTTCTCCGCTTTGGGTGAAAGGTGGGTCTGCTGATCAGGCGAGAGATCTGCTCGTCAGTGTAGCACGATTACTGCCGTCTGCGTGCCGACCCGGACCAATAGATGGGTGTCCGCGCATCGAGGGCGAACCGATGAAGGCCGCGACGAACGTATTGTTCGGACGATCATAGAGGTCGAGTGGCTTGCCGATCTGCTCGACTCGGCCAGCGCGCATGACGACGATTTTGTCGGCCATGGTCATCGCCTCGATCTGGTCGTGTGTGACATAGACAATGGTGGTGCCGAGCCGCCAGTGCAGGTCCTCGATCTCGCTGCGCATGGTGACACGCAGCTTGGCATCGAGATTGGAAAGTGGCTCGTCGAAGAGAAACACTTTCGGATGACGCACGATGGCGCGGCCCATGGCGACGCGCTGGCGCTGACCGCCGGAAAGCTGTTTCGGCAGGCAATCGAGCAAGGGTTCGAGGGCGAGAATGCCGGCCATCTCATTGACGAGCCTGTTGATCGTCGCCTTGTCTCGGCCCTCGAGTTCGAGCGCAAAATCCATGTTTTCCCGGACGGTCATGTGCGAATAAAGCGCATAGCTCTGGAACACCATGGCGATGTCCCGCTGCTTGGGCGCGATGTCGTGACAGTACGCCCGTCAATTCGAGTTTCGCCGCCGCTGATATGTTCCAGTCCCGCCAGCATGCGCAAAAGCGTGGACTTGCCGCAGCCGAGGGGCCGACAAGCGTGACGAATTCGCCATCTTCGATATCCACGGATACGCCGTGAATCACCGATGCCGCGCCATACTGCTTCAAGACCCGATCGATCGTTACCGATGCCATAGAAGAACCTTTTGTCAGCCGGTCTGTCGGCGATGCCGGTCGACTCCGACGGCGTCCCGTTCGATATGCCCCACATTTATGCGGCATGATGATAGAACATCGATCGTCGACCACCGCAACTTGAAGACAAATCGGCAATGAACAACGAGTGAATTGCGCTACCGGTGGCTCCGACCGCTGCTCAGCTCTTCACCGATCCGGCCGCCATGCCCGCCAGGAAGTAGCGTTGAGCTATTAAATACAGAACCAAGAGCGGGAGCGATCCCAGCACGCTCATCGCCATCATCTCGTTCCATTCGAACGCATGCTGACCCATAAGAAGCTCGATACCGATCGGAACCGTCCGCATGTCCATCGACTTCGTCAAAGTCAGGGCGAAGAGGAATTCGTTCCATGCCAGCAGAAAGGTATAGACCGCCGTCGCGACAATGCCAGGTACAGACAGCGGGATGATCACACGCCATAGCGCCGTCCAGCTCGACCCGCCGTCGACAAGCACCGCCTCGTCGAGTTCCTTTGGCAAGGTATTGAGATAGCCGGTCATGAGAAGGATCGCGTAAGGCAGGGTAAAGACCATGTAGGTCAAAATCAACGCAAAATAGGTGTTGAAAATACCGAGGGCGACGACCATGCCAAAATAGGGGATCAAAAGCGTGATCGGCGGCACGGTCTGCGTGCTGATGATGAAGACGTTCAGCGTTTTCTTGAGCCGGAATGTATACCGGCTGAAAGCATAGGCCGTCAGGATGGCGATCAGCACCGTGAGACCCGTTACCACTCCCGCAACGAGATAGCTGTTGATGAAGAAACGAACCTTAGTCGGGTCGTTGAAGATCGCAAGATAGGCGACGCTGGTGAAATGGTCCGGCAGCAGCCGCGGCGGCAGGGCAAAGATTTCGGTATTCGATTTCAAGGACGTGAAGAACATCCACAGGATCGGAAAGCCCGCGAAGACCAGCCCGACCGCCAGCCCGAGATATATCAGGAGGGTTGGCACTATGGTGCGACTGAGAGAGCGTTTTGCCATTGCCGGTCACCTGGCCTTCTGATGTTTGATGTAGAAATACGTGGCGCCCATCGAGGTGATCAGAATGAAGATTGCGCTCGCCGACGCGCGCGAAAATTCGTAGCTCGAAAAAGCGAGTTTGTAGGTGTAGGTGCTGAGCACCTCGGTCGCGTAGATCGGACCGCCTCCCGTCGTCATCCACACGAGGGGAAAGACCTGCATCGTCCAGATGAAATCAAGCAAGGCGATGCTGATGATGATCGGCGTCAATTGCGGGATCGTGATGTAGCGGAATTTTTGGAACTCATTGGCCCCGTCAATGCCGGCGGCCTCGTAGAGATCCTTGGGAATGCCCTGAAGACCGGCGAGAAGGCTGACCATGTAGAGCGGGTATCCCGCCCAGATATTCGCAAAGGTCAGCGCGTGCAGCGCGGTTGTGGTGGAAGAAAACCACTCGACCTTGAAGTCAATGATATGGAGCGTCATCAGAATGCTGTTGACGACGCCATTGGGGTCCAGCAGCAGCCGCCAGATGATCGCGATGATCACCGCCGTGAAGAGCCAGGGCAAAATGTAGAGAACCCGCAGAATGCTTCTGATCAACGGGTCGACACGCTGGCTGTTGAGCAAAAGGGCGAAGGCCAGACCGATCAGAAGATGGAAGATGACGCTCATTATCGTGAAGTAGAGTGTCTGTCCGACCGCCTGCCAGAAAACCGGATCTTTGAAGATCGTCACATAGTTCTGCAAACCAACGAAGGACGCGTCCTTTTTTGTGATCGCACCGTCCATCAGCGAATAGCGCAGGACGGTGAGCATGGGAAACAGCATCAGCAGGCAGAAAAGAAACGTCGCCGGTGCGACGTATAGATAGGGTAAAAGCCTCTTTCGCGTCTTGTAGGAAAGAATGCCGGGCCTTCGTAATTTAACACGCGTGCGGATCGATGTTTCTGTGGCGAGGCTCATCAGAGGTAATTTCTCCCTGGTCGTAACGCATTGCTTGGTCGCGGTGTAGCGGCAGCGTGATTGAAGTCTATCACGCTGCCGCTGCCGTCTTGGGAGACTACTTCGCGAATTCGGCCAACCATTGCTTCTGCGTATTGGCGGCTGCCTCCTTTGCGCCTTGCTGACCGTCGAACATCTTTTGAACTTCGACGTTCATCTGGCGCATCAGATCGTCGGCCACCGGCAGTCCGACGAATTCGTTGGCGAGCTTTCCGCTCTGGAAGATTTTGAAAGCTTCTTCGAACAGCGGATCTGACTTGGAGAAGTCGGGCTTGGCGTGGATATTGCCCGGGAAGGCATTGGCGATCGACACGAGACGGCTGTTCACTTCCGGGCTCATCAGATATTCGACGAGCTTCCAGGCCTCCGCTTTGTGCTCGCTTTTGTCGCTGATGCCGATACCCCAGGAAGCATAGGGCAGCCCGCGCTTGCCAGTATAGCCGTCGACGGCTGGAAGGGCGGAGATGCCGAACTTGAGATTGGGGTTTCGCTGGCGAATGAGATTGATGTGCGCCAACGAGTCGATCATCATGCCGACACGTCCGTTGACGAACTCTTCGACCTTGTCCTGTTCCTTCTTCGCAAAAATACCAGGCGAGATGACGCCGGCGTCCTGCAGCGACTTGACGTATTCAAGCGTGCCGACCACGGAGGCGTTTTCGAGATCGGGCTTGCCATCCTTCAGCATGGATGCTCCCGATGCCCAAACCCAGGACATCACGTCATTTTGGATGCCGCCGGGATTTTGCAACGAAAGCGGCAGCACCCAACCATATTGATTCTTGTCCGCGTTGGTCATCTTCTTTGCGGCAGCGGCAAATTCGCTGCGGTTTGTCGGCATCTTTTCGACACCGGCCGCCTTCGCCAGATCGAGGTTGACAAAGACCGGGTAGACGAACGAGGCAAGCGGGAACATGACGCTTTGCCCGTTGACCTTGATGATATCGGCGATCTGGCTCTGATCATATTTGGCATCAGCCATCAGGCTGTCCATCGAGGCAATTGCGCCCTGCTTTGCCAAGCCGTTAACCCATGCGCCGTCCAGGCCGACGACATCGCTGAGTGTCCCCGACGCGGCTCCGACAACGATCTGATCATGGGTGGCGGAATAGGGACCGCTGACGAGCGTCACCTTGATGCCGGGGTTTTTGGCTTCAAAGTCGTCCATGATGCTGCGCAGAGCGCCGGCGGGCATTTCTGGTTCCCACCATTGAATGAACTCGAGATTGGTCTGAGCAAAGGCGCAAGTGGCGCATAGTGCCCAAGCGGCCAGCGCCGACTGAGCCGCCATGATATATCTTCTGACGTTCATGTTTCCCTCCCTAGGAATGATATTTTGCTCGATCCTCCCGACCGAGCCCAAAGTAGGTTCCTTGAGGCCTCTGGCTGTCAATGAAGAACTGCAATCGGAAAAAGCAAGCAGGCCCCAGGAGTGCTAAAAATGCCTTTAACATATTGATTTTCAAAGATTCTAGCTATCAATCTCGATACGTTTTTTTCTTTCCGACATATTGCTCGTGTTGCATTTTTTCTTTACTTTCGTAAACAAATGAAAGGCGAGGCGTTCAAAGGAAAACAAATGAAAGCTTGTGAGCGGTATGGGAAAAGCAGGTTCGGCGGAGCTGTACGCCTAGAGATATCACTTTAAAGTCGCAATTCGGTTCCAACGACCACCAAAAGAGAGCCTGGCGTCTGTGCCGCAAAGTCACGGGGTCCCGAGACGGTCCTGTGGTGCCGATGCGGAAAGCACAAAGGCTGCGGCAAAGAGCGACGAGGATGGCGGCGAGCACTTGTAAACAATGGAGTAAGCAGGCGCTCCTGCGACCGCCCGCCAACCAGCTCCGCCACCGCGGATCTTGTTAGATTGCCAGATGCGTCTGGGGATCGAAGAAGTGCAGCTTGGCGACATCGATCGCCAAGTTGACCATTGCGCCCGGCTGGACTGTGCTGACGGCTTCGAACTTCGCGACGGCGTTTGCCGCACCGCTCAAGTCCTCGACGGCATCGGGGTCACCGGAGCTGATCCGCACTGCTTCGATCTTCAGATGAACGATCAGCTCGGAGCCCAGTTCCTCGATCGATTTCACAAGGGCCGGGATCGTTGCGTAGCGTGATCCCGGTTCCAGACCGCTGTCGTAAAGGTCTTCTGGGCGAATGCGCAGCTTAGCATCGAGATTTGACAGGGGCTCGTCCATGAGAAAAGCTGCCGGTTCCCGTACCATTGCGCGTCCCATGGCGACCCGCTGGCGTTGACCGCCGGAGAGCGAGGCCGGTTTGCTGTCGAGCAGCGTATGCAACTGAAGTGTCTTGGCGATCTCATTGACCCGCTTCGTGCGCTCTTCCTTGTTCTTGCCCGCAAGCTTCATCGAGAAGGCAATGTTGTCGAACACCGTCATATGCGGATAGAGCGCATAATTTTGAAAGACCATTGCTATGTCCCGGTCCTTCGGTGCGAGATCCTCGACATTTTCTCCACCGATGCTCAGGGTCCCGCTGCTGATCTCCTCCAGCCCGGCGATCATGCGCAATGCCGTCGATTTCCCGCATCCCGAAGGGCCGACGAGGATGAGGAACTCGCCATCATTTATCGTCAGGCTAAGATCCTTGATCGCGTGGAATTTTGGTTCCAAAGGTCTTGCAAATTTTATCGAGTACAACAACAGCCACGGCACTTCCTCCTTGGTATCGTCGCCATCCGATCGTCAGGACAGCCCCTCCCCGGCGCTGTTTCGATTGAACCGAAACCGTCATCTGCGCAGCACAAATCCGATCGTCCAGCGCACTAGTATTACGGATTCTCAGCCTGGCGGCACAACCGGCCTGGGCACGGGTGCATCTTCCCTCGCCAGCCACGCGAGACAGGCGCTTTGATCCGGCAGCGCCATGCGGCCACCGGGGCCAGTCACCGAGATCGCCGCTGCGGCAGTTGCATAAACGGCGCAGTCGACAGGCTGCTTTCCCTGTGTCAGCGCAAAAGCATAAGCGCCGTGAAAGCAATCTCCGGCGCCCGTGGTGTCGACTGCCTTAACCTCGTAGGCCGGAACATGCCAAAAAACGGCGTCCCTCGCCTGCCTGACATAGGATCCTCGTTCACCGTCGGTCAGAACGACTGCGGTACGGTCATCGGACCAAAGCTCGTGCAGGATCAACGTCGGATCCGTTTCGCAGGAATAAGTCTGAGCAAATTTCAGTGGCAATACCAGATGGTTGGACAGGCTCATCAATCGTTCCGTCGCAGGCCCGATCGTCCATTCAATGTCTGCCACCACCGCAAGACCGAGCATGCGGGCGCGCGCAACGATCGTATCGGCGTGGGTGGCATAGCCGTCGATCAACAGCACCTGGGCTTGTGCAAGAGTTTTGTCGGTCACAGCCTCGGAGGTTCCGTGCGGCACATCATCGTCATAGGCGATAAACCTGTCACCTTCGGGTCCGACCGTGATCACCGACCGTATTGGCCGGGCATCGGCGCGGCGCGGCGCAAAGGATATATCGACCCCATGCCGTTCAAGCTCGCGGGCGCTGATATCGGTAAGAGGCTGATTGCTCAGCCAGCCGATGAAACCGGCCCGCCCCCCAAGCTTCGCGACCGCAACAAGGGCCGTCGCGACATTGCCGCCGTGGTCCTGGGTGCGACTTGTCACCTTCCCCTTGCCGGCACTCAGCGGTCGGTCGACATAGATGATATCGTCGATCGCCAGAGCGCCGAAGCCCAGAACCTGAAGGTTGTGTACCACCTGTCAACCGCCCGCGGCAGCGAGCGCCTCTTGCGGTGCCATACCGCCGTGAATGACGAACTTGAAGGCGCGAGCCGCCATCGTCGTGTCGCCGTGCCCCCAGAGGTTTCGCCCCACCACGGCACCCTTTGCCCCCGCACGCAATGCATCGAAGGTCTGAGTCAGAGCCCCGAGCAGATTTTCCGTTTTCGGGCCGCCAGCGATAACGATGGGAACCGGGCACGTGGCGACGGTTTCCCTGAAAGAGTCGAAGTCCCCGGTGTACCCGACCTTGATCACGTCGACGCCGGTCTCAAACCCGATCCGCACAGCATAGGCAATTTCGTCCGGAGTGAAGACGATCTTGCCGCCGTTTGAATAGTCGCGGGGATAGACATGCGCAACGACCGGCATTTCAAAGCGAGCGGCGGCGTTGACGGTATCGGTGAGCCAGCGAATATATTCGCCTTCCGTATTGCCGCGCACCGGAATGGCAACGGCCAGAGCATCGGCACCGTAGCGTACCGCATCCTCGGGGGTTGCGATTAGCTGACGGATTCGGTCGTCCGGCGTAAAGCAGCCGGCTTGAATGACCAAAGCGGCCTTGCCGGCATAGGCGGGCCACAAGTGGCGCGCAGCACCAGGCTGAATGCTGATATAGTCCGGCTCTCCGGCCATCACCCGCTTTAGAGCGCCCGGCAGATCCGCCAGACCGCCCTCTCGCACGTTGCCATAACCAACGAAGTGGTCGACTGCGCCACCGAACAAATGCCCTGACGGATGTGAAAACAGCCGTGACAGGCGAATCTTGGTTCCAAGGCCCATTTCGATGCTGTCCCTCCACAAGTTTGATTGCTCGCCGAGAGCCTAACTCGAAAATAAACGAATGTTCAATATTTCGATTCCTTTCGTTTTGATCTAAAACTGACGTCAAATGGGCTGGACATCCACTTACACGCCCTTCATCGCGTTTTTTGAGCACAAAGGGTTGCCCTGGATTTTCGATTTTCGAAAGCTAGGTACCGTCATCGAAAGGAATTCGGAGGCACACATGCTTGCGGAACAACGGCGACATCAGATCATGCTGGAACTTCAGCGGACCGGCCAAGCGCGCACCACGCAGCTGGCGGAAAACTTCGGTGTCTCAGAGGTGACCATCAGATCCGACCTGGAAATTCTGGACGCCAAGAAGCTGCTCATCAAAACGCATGGCGGCGCGATCGCTTTACCTGCCAGCTCGCCCGCGGCAGCCTTCGAAGAACGGATGAACCGCAATTTCGATGCTAAGCGGCGCATCGCGCAGATGGCCGCACGCCAGATCATCGACAACCAGTCCATTGTGTTCGACAGCGGCTCGACACTGCTGCAGGTCGCCATGCAAATGCCGCCGGTCAGTAACGTCGTGGTGGCCACAACCGCCATGAATATCGCGCAGCATCTCATGTATCGGCCAGGGCTGGACGTGCACATGATAGGCGGCCGGGTCTTTCCCAGCACCGTCAGCACGATCGTCTCGGATTCCGATAAGGCGGTCGGCGGTCTTGTCGCCCACCAGGCGTTCCTCAGCGCTCATGCCATCGATCACGCATTCGATGTCGTCGATGTCTCGGAAGACATTGCGCGCACAAAACGCAATCTGGTCCGCATGGCGAGGCGCGTCATTCTCGTGGCGGATTCCAGCAAGTGGGATATTGGTGCTTCGTCCAAGGCATTTTCGCTTTCCCGGGTCGATCTGATCATTACCGACACCGGCATGCCGCACGGGATTCGCAGTCGACTGGACAAGCTGGGGGTCGAAGTGCGCTATGTGTAGAGGCGGCCAAATGCCAATTGTTCTTCATGTAACAAAAAATTTTGCGCATGCGATATTCTCAGGCTACAAACGCAATTCGAAAGCCCCACACTCCGCCTTTGCGATATCTGACGCAGACGAGCCTTGGCGCAGTGCAACCAGAATTGCCAAGGAACAAGATGACGATCAAAACCATGGACGATTTCGCCCGGTCCTGTGGCGTTTCTCGTCCAACGCTTTCCCGGTATTTCGATAACCCGAGCAGCGTAAAGCCGGGGACGCGCAAACGCATCGAGGACGCGCTGTCGGCATCGGACTACCGGCCGAACCTCTATGCCCGCAACCTTAATCGCAAGAGGACACGAAACATTGGCATTCTCGTGCCTGTCATCACAGATCCATTCTATGCCGAAATGATCAACCGTCTGGAATTGCTCGTGCGTGGTGAAGGTTACTGGCCAATCGTCATTTCGTCCCACGGCTTGCCGGATCTCGAAGCCGAGGCTGTGAACACGCTTCTGTCCTTGAAGGCTGCCGGTGCGATCATCGCGCCTCTTGGTCTCTCTTCCGAGCCAGGCATCTTCGAAAAACTCCGGGAGAGCATTCCCATTGTCTACTTCGATACGTTCATCGAAGGCGACACGCCCTTCATTGGCAACAATAACGCCCAAAGCGTTGCGACGATTGTCGACTATCTCTGCCGATCGGGCGAGGCGCCCGCATATTTCGACATTCCGCATGTCAATCACAATTCCGGGGAGAGGCTGGCAAGCTATATCGCCACGATCAAGTCGCTCGGTTTCGAACCGGTCGTGTTTGGCGCCACTGAGAATTATGGCTGGGATTTCGAACGTATGGGATACGAGCAGACCGATGCAATGATCGCGACCGGAACGCTCCCGGGCAGGACGATTCTCTGCGCAAACGATCGCCTCGCCTTCGGCGCAATGGCAGCCGCCCACTCGCGCGGCCTTCGCGTCGGCCGCCGAAGCGACAGCGATCTTCGCATCGCCGCCCATGACGACCACCCTCTCAGCCGCTATACCTGCCCGCCATTGACGACAATGGCGCAAGACTTCACCGCCATGGCGCGCGGCAGCGTCGACACACTGCTGTCGATGCTCGATGAAGACAATGACGCCACAAAGGTTGTCGCGCGAAAAATCATCCTCGACGGTACATTGGTGATGCGTCAGTCGGCGTGATCGACGAGGCTGCGCCATCCGGCAACCGCCTCTTCCACCGCCCGCCGCGCCGCCGGAATGTGCCGCCCCATGGAAATGAAGCCATGGATCTGGTCCTGCCAATGCCGCAGGACTACAGGGACACCCGCCTCGGCAAGCCGGCGGGCATATGCCTCACCTTCGTCTGCAAGGATATCATGGCCGGCAATCGCGACGAAGGCCGGTGGCACGCCCGCGACATTTCCGACACGCAGGGGTGAGACGCGCCAGTCACCGATATCGGCCGCATCGCGGACGTAGTGATCCCGGAACCAGCGCATCGTCGAGGTCGTCAAACCGTATCCTTCGGAAAACCTCACATAGCTGTCAGCCGTCTGTCCGGCATCGGTGTTGGGATAGAGCAGAAGTTGGACCGAGATTTTCTGGGCAACGCCATCCCGCGAGAGAAGCGACAGGACAGCAGCCAGATTGCCGCCGGCACTGTCGCCCGCGACGGCAATGCGATCTGGATCGATACCGAGCGCGCTTGCCTGCTCCACGATATAGGCAAGAGCCGATACGCAATCCTCCAAACCCGCAGGGAACTTGTGCTCGGGGGCCAGCCGATAGTCAGGACAAATTACCGCACAGGCGCCGATATTTGCAAACCACCGGCAGATCTCGTCATGGGATTCAAGCGTGCCGACGACCCAGCCACCACCGTGAAGGTAAAGAAGTGCCGGCGCATCCGCGTCTGGCGCACCCAAACCTCGATAGATCCTGACCGAGATCGGGCCGCCCGTCCCTGCAATTGTTCTGTCCTCGATCGCCCCGACCGGCTCGCGATCGCCCTGCAATGTCGGGCAACCCGCGTCATAGGCGGCGCGCGCCTCGTTTACCGTCCCGCGCTCAAACGGTGGCTGGTTTGCGGCGCGGCCGAGCGCCAGGACATGCGCGGCGCCGGCATCCAATCGATCGTTCATCGTTTCTCCTCAAGCAAGCAGGCTGCGGGCTTCGTCTTCGCCGAGCAGCGGCGGTTGTGCGACTGTGCTCGCAATGGCAACCGCGCTCCTAGCCTCGCTGGATACCAGGGTCGCTTCCATGATTTCGAGAACATGAAGGGCCAAATCGCCGGAGGCCCGCGGCGCCCTGCCCTCGCCAAGCGCGCGGATGAGATCGGCAACGCCCAGCATGCGATAATTGGCGCGGTCGGGAGCGCTATATGGCCAGTTCGAAGCGCCATACAACTCGCCTTCGCTTTCGAAATTCTTCCATTCGGCGCCACGCTCGGAAAGCGAGACCGTTCCGCCGAACGTATCGGGATCTGGCAAGCGCAACGAACCTTCCGTGCCGTGCAGCTCGATCGGATGATTGGAGTGCCGGAAGACGTCCCATGACGTGCCGAAATTCACCGTTGTGCCCGATTGAAACTCGAGGAGCGAGAGCACGTTGGTCGGCGTGCCCACTTTGAACCTCGTGTTCTTGAAGGGGCCATCGGCCGTGATCAGCCGTTCTTCCTGGCCTTTCGTCGCCATCGCCATGACACTTTTCACCGGCCCGAGCAGATTGACCAGCATCGTCAGATAATAGGGACCCATGTCGAACATCGGTCCGCCACCGGGTTGATAATAGAATTGCGGATTGGGATGCCAATGTTCCATGCCGCGGCCGAACATGAAGGCGGTGCCGCTGACCGGGCGACCGATCGCACCTGCATTCATCAGGCCTCGTGCGCGCCGGCCGGCGGCGCCGAGGAATGTATCGGGAGCCGAACCCAAGAGAAGACCGCGACCTCCAGCTTCAGCCACCAGCTTGCGGCCCTCGGCGGCCGACGTCGCAAGCGGCTTTTCGGTGAAGACGTGCTTGCCCGCAGAAAGTGCCGACATCGTCACGTCGAAATGAACGGCCGGGATGGTGAGGTTCAGTATAAGGTCGACTTCGGGGTCTGCCAAGAGCGCGTCGACCTCCATTGCCCGGATGCCATATTCCTTCGCCCTCAGCGCCGACATGTCGGATGAGATGTCGGCACAGGCCCTCAATTGGACTCCGGCAAACAGGGCAGCGTTACGAAGATAAGTCATCGAGATATTGCCGCAGCCGATAACGCCGATGCCCAGCCTGGTTCCCGGATTTGCTTTCATGAATTGGCCTCCCCACCAATCTCAAATGTTTCCCCCGATGGGCGTTGCTGCCGCGACAATCGCTATAGAACATTTTATTTCTTGACGCGCGATAAATTTTTATAAACCATGCGGAAAACCCATCGAATATCATCGCATCAAGGAATGAGGCATGAGCATCAGAGACCTGAAAGTCGGCTGCCAGACATTCACCTGGGAAATGCTCGGGAAAAACTGGAATGGCCGCCCGGACGATCTGCTGGATGCCATTGCGAAGGGCGGCTATGCGGGCATCGAGATCACCGACACGATGATCGGCCACTACGCAGACCGCCCCGACGATTTCGCCGCAAGCCTGAAGAAACATGGCCTGACGCTCGTGTCTTTCGCGATGGGCTCGAAAAGCGGCTTTACTGTCAGGCAAGAGATCGACAACGACCTCAGAACGACACAGCGCTGGATCGATTTCGCGGCCGCCTTTTCCGGCGCCCTCGTTTCGATCGGCTCGGCGACGGTTGTTTCGGAAGGACCGCGGGAAGCGAAATTCGAAATCGCTTCGGAATTCTACAATCGGGCTGGCGAGCTGGGCAGGGCATCGGGCGTGGATATCGCTGTGCATCCAAGCTCGCACCACAATACGCTGCTGTTCGACCGTGCCGATTATGACCGGATCTTTTCGCTTATCGACAAGAACCTCGTCGGCTGGGTCCCGGATACCGGGCATATCCTGCGCGGCCATATGGATATTCTCGATACGCTGCGAACCTATCAGGACCGCATCCGCTATCTGCACCTTAAGGACGTCGATGCGAACGGCAAATGGGCTATGCTTGGCAAGGGGGTCTGCGATAGGCCCGCCGTGATCGACATCGTCGCTGCTGCGCCGCGCTTCAATGGCTGGCTGGTCCTGGAAGAGGAATCAGACACGGCCGCCGCCAATCCCGTGGCAGCCGTCCGGGCGAACCGTGAAACAATGCGCCGCTACGGCGCCTGAGGGAGAAGTCATGATCCGTAAGGAAGACCGCCGGCTGCGTGTGGGCGTGCTCGGCTGTGGCCCGATCGCACAGTTCGCCCATCTCGAATCCTGCTTGAAAGCCAGGAATGCCGACCTCTACGCCATCTGCGATGCAGCGCCGGACCTGCTTGCTCGCATGGGTGCGACGTACGAACCACAGAAGATGTACGCCGATTATGACGCGATGCTCGCCGATCCCGAGCTCGAAGCCGTCATCATCGCCACGTCGGACGCCTATCACGTACCGATGTCGATCAAAGCGCTCGATGCTGGAAAGCATGTGCTCTGCGAGAAGCCCACTGGTGTTACGGTCGAGGAAGGCCGGGCGCTCGCCGACGCCGTCAAGCGCTCCGGCAAAGTGCTGCAGGTCGGTCACATGAAGCGTTTCGACCCGGGGCTGGAGGCTGCTCGGGATTTTGTCCGTGACGATATCGGCGAGATCTTCGCGTTGAAAGCATGGTACTGCGACTCCACCCACCGCTACACCAATACCGATGCGGTCCAGCCGCTGCCGATCACCAGCAAATTCGCCAAGAAACCCACAGAAAACCCCAAGGCTGACCTGCGCCAGTATTTCATGCTGGCGCATGGCTCGCATCTCGTCGATACCGCTCGTTTCCTGTGTGGTGAGATCGTCGCGGTGCGAGCCCGCCTTATCGAGCGTGCCGGCGCCTATTGCTGGTTCGTGGCAACCGAATTTGCCAATGGCGCGCTCGGTCATCTCGATCTGACGGTCGCCGTCCGCATGGACTGGCATGAGGGCTTCCAGCTCTATGGCGAAAACGGTTCGGTGATCGCCAAGACCTTCAATCCCTGGTACCTCAGGGCGAGTGAAGTCGAGATCTTCCACGAAAAGGACGCGACGACCCGAAAGCCGCTGGGAGCCGACGGGCACTTCTTCCGCCGGCAGCTGGAAGGGCTTGCCGATACCGTGCTGAACGGTGCGCCAATGCGCGGCGCCGATATAGAGGATGGCATCGCCTCCATCCGCGCCATGGTCGCCATCGCCCGCTCGGTAGAAACGGGCGAACGCATCGAACTCGCAACCGTCACGGGATCGGTCTGATGCAGCTTGGCATCTTTGCAAAAACCTTCCCCGGCACCGATCCCCGGCAAGTACTCTCGGCCGTGCGTGACTGCGGATTTGCGACGACGCAGTTCAATCTCGCCTGCGTCGGCCTGCCGTCGATGCCCGATGCGGTAGCGCCGGAAACGATCACCGCGATCCGGACAGCATCTGAGGAGACCGGCGTTTCGCTCGTGGCACTTTCGGGCACGTATAACATGGCCCATCCGGACAGGTCCGTGCGCGAAAGAGGGCTCAAACAGCTTGGAGTGGTGATCGAAACGGCGGCGGCCCTGCAGATTCCGCTTGTGACGCTTTGCACCGGCAGCCGTCATGCCCAAGACCAATGGATGCATCATCCCGACAATGCACTTCCGTCCGCCTGGGCCGATATGGCGGCCGAAATGGAAAAGGCGCTGGAACTTGCCGAGCGACACGGGATCGATCTTGGCATCGAGCCGGAACAGGCAAACATCGTCACCTCCGCCGCTGATGCGGTGCGGCTGATCGAAGAGATAGGTTCGAGGCGCCTGCGCATCGTGCTCGATCCGGCAAACCTCTTCGAGCAGGCAGCACCGGCCGAAGTGTCCGACATCGTTGCTAGGGCGATCGATATCTCTGCCGGGTATGTGACGATGGCCCATGCGAAGGATCGTTATGCCGATGGCCGCTTCGCGACCGCAGGTCAGGGTATCGTCGATTTTCCCGCCTTCATCGACGGCCTGCGCGCGACCAGTTTCAGCGGTGCGCTCGTCACGCACGGTCTTGCGGCAGAAGAAGCACCCGCTGTCGCCAGATTTCTGTCGGATCTGATCCAATGAAGACGCACGTCGCCTTCAGACGCGACGATGCCGACCTTTCAGTCTACGACTGCGGGACAGGCCAAGCCTTGCTCTTTCAACACGGGCTCGGAGGCAATGAGGCACAGGTCGCGCAGGTTATCCCGGAAGGGTGCGACTGGCGGCGGATCACGACCGAGTGCCGCGGGCATGGAAGCTCGACGCTCGGAACGCGACGCCCCTTCTCGATTGCGATGTTTGCAGCCGACGTCTTGGCCGCGGCAGACGAAAAGGGAATAGATCGGTTCATCGCCGGCGGCGTCTCGATGGGCGCAGCCATCGCGCTGCATTTGGCCAAAACGTATCCCGAGCGCGTCATGGGTCTCATTCTGGTGCGACCGGCATGGTCGTTTGCCCACGCCCCAGACAATCTCGCGCCGATCCGCGAGATCGCGGCATTGCTTCGATCTCATTCGCCTGGCGACGGCCAGACACTTTTTCCCAGGTCGGCGACGGCGGAACGTCTGCGGATGGAAGCGCCAGACAATCTCGCCTCTCTGCTTGGCTATTTCGAACGCCCGGATGCACGAGCTTTCGCCGACGTCCTCTGCGACATCGCCTCGGATGGAACCGGCGTTTCGCTGGAAGACGCGGAAAACCTCACTGTTCCCGCCCTCGTCCTCGGCAACGGGCAGGATGCTATTCACCCCCTCGCCGTCGCGCGATTGCTGGCTGACACGCTTCCAAATGCCCATTTCATCGAAGTGCCGGCAAAGGCAGCGGATGCCGAAGCGCATTTCGCCGGGGTCCGAACGGTGATCCAGCAATTCCTCACCACAGAATTCAAACATCGGAGCGCCGCTCAGCCATGACATCGAACTCTCTCTCGGGCGGCGCCTTCGCCGCATTGCCACGGCATAGGCTACTCGGCGAGTTTTCACTCTGGTCCGCAGATCTTGCCAATATGGAGCGCGACCTTCGCCGCATCGAACCCTATGTCGATCTCCACCATATCGACGTAGCCGACGCGCGCTTCACGCCGGGCTTCCTGTTCTTTCCCGATTTCGTCGCCCGCATCGCCAGGCTGACGGCAAAGCCGATCCATGTGCACCTGATGGTCGAGGCCGAGATCGTCGAGGAGCAGACGCGCCAGTTCATCGAGGCGGGCGCCGATCTCATCAGTGTTCATGCCGAGAATGGGGAAGCCGGCTTGCGTGCGGTGGCACTCGCAAAAGAGCTTGGGGCCGAAGCCGGTGTCGTTTTGCGACTGGAAACTCCGGTCGCCGCGGCAGAACCGTTCCTGACTGAGGTCGCCTTCTTCACGCTGCTCGGGACCTCGATCGGCGTCAAGGGACAAAGCCTTTCGGACAAAGCCTGCGACCGGTTGCGCGAAGCGCGATCGCGGATGAAGCGCGTCGGACGTGAAAAGGAGATCGTCCTTGCAGCGGATGGCGGCATCCGCGAACAGACCGTTCCGCTGTTGCGGGCAGCAGGTGCCGAGACGGTCGTGCTCGGATCACTGGCGTTCGGCGACATGGATCTGCCGGGGCGCATCGCCTGGCTGCGTGCTCTGGAGGCCGCGCCGCAATGAGCAGAATTGCGCTCGCATTCGATCTGGGTGGAACGGAGTTGCGCGCCGCACTGGTTGGCGACGGCGGCAAGTTATTGGCGTTCGCATCCGCTCCGACGCGCGCCAGGGATGGGCCGGATGCAGTCATCGAGCAGATCACAGTGCTTGCGGAGGAAGCCTGTTCGGAACTTCCCGACGCCAGGCCGCTCGGTATCGGCGTCGGAGCGCCCGGCCCGCTTGATCCGGCCGCGGGCATCCTGACTGCACCGCCGACACTCTCGGGCTGGCGTGAAGTACCCCTCGCGCGCCTTCTTGAAGATCGCTTGAACCTGCCTGTCCGGTTGGAGAACGATGCAAACGCCGCCGCTCTCGGCGAATGGCGTTTCGGCGCCGGGCGCGGCACGGCCTCCCTTGTGTTCGTCACCGTGTCCACCGGCATTGGCGGTGGGGTGATCGCCGATGGCCGGATCGTGCACGGTCGTCGTGGGCTCGCAGGTGAAATCGGCCATATGACCATCACCGGCGAGAGTGAACGATGCCTTTGCGGGGCGGTGGGCTGCTTCGAGGCGGTGGCGTCGGGCACGGCACTTGGACGTCGTGCGACAGCACTGACAAAACCGGGTGACGGTTCAGTGCTACGTGCGCTGTCACACGATGGCGACGTGACGGGCCAACACGTTGTCGAGGCTGCGCGCGGAGGTGACGAAGCAGCCCTTGCGCTGATTGACAAGGAGGCTCGCTGGCTGGGCATCGGCTTTACCAATCTTCTCCACCTCTACTCGCCGGATATGATCGTCATGGGCGGTGGAATTTCCCATGGCTACGGTCTCCTTCGCGAACGGATCGAGGGCACCATTCAGGAGCGCGCGATGCCCGCTTACCGCGATGTGCCGGTCGTGCCGGCGCAACTCGGAAGGCATGCCGGTTTGATCGGCGCCGCAAGCCTAGTCCTTCTCAAATGAGAGGTTCCGAAATCTGACTGCCGCTCCACTGCAGGATGATAGCCGAGTGCTGAGTTGGATTTGTATAAGCAGTAGCCTTTCGATGAAGACGACAATGCGGCGTTGGCATTGTTGATGGTCGCCGGCGATAGTGCGCTTCCACGTCGACCTCGGGGCCGGTACCATTGGCATAAAGGATGTCGGCTCGCTTGCCTCCATCGAGGAAGGCAACACCGGCGTCTCCCTTGAAGATGTCATCGCCGCGGCCACCCTTCAGGACGTCGCGTTCACCGGCTCCTGTGATATCGTATTTCAATCCCGAGAAACGTTGGGCAACGTCGATGTCAAAGCACATATTTAGGACACCAGGCAAACTACGAAAATATGCACGAATCGGTTGGCGTACGATTTCGCACTAATCTTGTCCTGACCCCTTGTTCCGGAAATCCCTAAGAAGCTGCGCATCGTATTTGATGCGGGCGGCTCCGCCATCTCGTTCTTTGCCCTGCTCATTACCTATCCGGCAACTCTAAGCCGATGGCGCGTGAGCGTTCTTTACAAGTTCGGCTTTGAGGCGCGCGGTTTGCAAACCGAGCTCAATGAATTGCAGAGCATGGCTCGCGAGCGCAACATTGTCATCCCAGAGATTTCTCCAGATCGCTGTCTTCAACGACAGGTCCTTGTCCACGATAGCCATTGAAAAAGATTCGAAGGTCACATAGTCATCCCATCCAATGGCGACCAACGCGTCGAAGATGCCCGCAAAATCGATGGTGCCGGTTCCAAGATATCCACGGTGGCTTTCACCGATATGGACATAGCCGATTTTATCGGCGGCATTGCATATTGCCAATCCGACGTCAGCTTCCTCAATATTCATGTGGAAGGTGTCGAGATGCAGAAAGACGTTCGAAGCACCTGTGTCGTTGATGTAGGCCAGGCCTTGAGCTGCCGTATTGAGCATATTGCTTTCGAAACGGTTGACGATCTCGAGATTGAGGGTCACGCCTGATTCCCTTGCGCGATCGGCGACGCGTGAAAGGGTGCTGACGCTGGTATCCCATGCCTTGCGAGACAGTGCGCGCTCCTGTTTTCCGTGCGAGGAACTCAAAATGCCGGCGAGTTTTGTGCCACCAAGATCGCGAACGAGCGCAACCGCTCTGTCCAATATGGCCTCACCGTTGGCGACCACCGCGGGATTATCGCTGGAGATGTCGCCATCGGCCGGCAGGCCCATGCTCACTGCGACGTCGAGACCCAATTCCCGGATGCGAGACGAGAGCCACTTCACGTCGACCAGCTTGGGATCGAGATATGAAAACTCCACGAGCTTGAAGCCGAGTTCATGCGATCTCGCAAGCGTGCGCTCAAGCTCATCGCGAGACGAGCCAGCGCTCCAAACGAAAGAGTGGACGCCGATTTTGGACATGGCTCTAAATCCTATTCCATTGAAGAAAGGGCTCGCCGAGCCTGACCGCACCGGCGAGCTCCCGGAGGAAACCTTAGCGAGCTGCAGTCCAGCCCTTGTAGTCCTTGACGTTGTCGGCCGTGATGAGCTTCGGGTCGAGAAGCACGGTGTTTTCCGCTGGTTTCTTGCCGTTCAGAACATCGACAGCCATCTTGAGCGCGTCGCCGGCCATGACGTAGGGGTCTTGGGAAGCTGATGCCTTGATCATCGAATTGCCGCTTGCGAGCGACTTTTCAATGTCTGGAGCACCGTCGACGGCGGTGATGAAGAACTCGTTGCGGTTCAGCTGCTTGGCGGCAAGTTCCGCACCGATGCCAGTCGGGTCGTTGATGGCGAAGACGGCGTCAATCTTGTCGAAGCGCGTCAGCAGGCCCTGCATGACGGCAAGACCGCCATCACGCGAACCCTGACCGTTCTGGTCGTCGGACAGGATCTTGATGTCCGGGTTCTTCGCCAGCACGTTCTTGCAACCCTGGACGCGGTCGAGGATCGATGAAGAAGCAGGCCCGTTGATGATCACGACGTTACCCTTACCCTTGAGCTGATCGACGATGTACTGGCACGCCTCTTCACCAGCCTTGATGTTGTTCGTCATCACGGTGACGTCAGCGCCCGGGGCCGAAACGTCGAAGGCGGCGACGATAACGCCGGCAGCCTGGGCTTTCTTGACGGCAGGGGCGATTGCCTTGGCATCGACGGCGTTCAACATGATGATGTCAACGCCAGCAGCGATGAAGCTGTCGATCTGCGAAACCTGCTTATTGAGGTCGTAGTCAGCCGAGACCGAGGTGACCTGAACGTTCGGATTGATTTCCTTGGCGCGATCCTCGATGCCCTTGATGGTCGCAACGAAGAACGGGTTGCCAAGCAGACCGACGGAAATGCCGATCTTCTGAAGGTCCTTGGCGGCTGCCGGCATTGCAATTGCTGCGGCCAGAGCGGTCGCTGCGAGCAGTTTCGAAATCATGCGCATATTTTCCTCCTTATGGCGCTTCCTGCGCCTGTTATCCGGCAACCCGGTTCCTCCAGCCACACTTTAGGTGCGGCTAAGTCCTTTCAGCCTGTAGCGGTCGAGCGCCACGGCAACGATGATGACAAGTCCCTTGATGATGTACTGCCAGATGTCGGAAACACCGACGAGGATGAGGCCGTTCGACAGCACCGCGATGATGAGGGCTCCGATGAGGGTGCCCCAGATCGAACCGACACCGCCGACAAAGCTGGTGCCGCCTAGAATAACAGCGGCGATGGCATCAAGTTCGTACGATTGGCCAAGCTGCAGGCCGTTTGCGGCATACAGGCGAGCCGCCGACATCACGCCCCCAAGCCCTGAGAGCAGACCCGACATCGAGTAGACGAAGAGCAGCACCAGCGGAACCTTGATGCCCGTAAGGCGCGCTGCCTCCACGTTTCCGCCGACAGCATAAATCCAAGTCCCCAATACCGTGCGCTTCAGGATGAACCACGAGATCAGGATTGTCGCCAGAGCGATGATCGCGAGCCATGGGACGCCGAAGAAACTGCCATTTCCGATGAAGTCGAACGGCAGGTCGGGATTGAAAACCGTCGTGTCATTGCCAAGCAGTCGGGCAATGCCGCGCATCGCGGTCAGTGAGCCGAGTGTGACGATGAAGGGCGGAAGCTTGAGCGCGGAAATGATGGTTCCGTTGACAACACCGCAAGCGAGACCGACGCCGATCGCAGCCGGGATGCCCAGCATGCCGACGTCCGGCCAGAGAGACACGATCACGCCCACCATAGCCGAGGCAGCAAGGATGGAGCCTACCGAGAGATCGATGCCACCCGTCAGGATGACGAACGTCATTCCGGCGGCCAGAACAGTGTTGATCGATGCCTGCTGCATGACGATCGACAGGTTGTTGACGCTTAAAAAGCGACCGCTCAACAGGTGAAAGCCGATGGCCAGTATGACGAGCACGGGCAACATACCGAGCGCGGTGAGGGTCGATCTGAATTTTGCCTTGCCGGCGTTCGGCTGGTCGGTTGATGTCGAGGTCATATCTTTAATCCCGTCGTCTTTGTTAGCCGGCTTCAGGCGACTTTCGACGCCGATCCGGTGGAGAAGGCCATGATGGCTTCCTGGCTGATTGGCTGATTGGGCGTCGCCAGCACTTCGCCGGCGATCCGGCCTTCGCGCATGACGAGGACGCGATCGGCAATGCCGATGATCTCCGGCAAGTCGCTCGAGATCACCACGATCGCTATGCCTGCCTGAGCGAGTTCGTCGATTATCCGGTAAATCTCGGACTTCGCCCCCACGTCGACGCCGCGTGTCGGTTCGTCGAAAATGATAACCTTGGGCTTCGTTTCGAGGAGACGAGCGATCAGTGCCTTCTGCTGGTTGCCACCCGACAGCGCGCCGACATTGATGCTTGCGCTCAATGTGCGAATGGAAAGTGATTTTATGGCACGGGCCGCACGCTCCCGGGCGGCGGCGAAATTGAGGATACCGCCGGGGCCGGCGTCTTTACCGATAACGCCGATGTTGATGTTCTCGTTGATCGTCATATCGAGGAAAAGTCCGAGACCCTTCCTGTCTTCGGTGAGATACGCGATCCCGGCTTCCATCGCGTCGCGAGGACCACCGATGGCGAGCTCTTTGCCTTCGAGGGACACGGTGCCGGTCGTTTTATGGTCCGCACCGAATATAAGACGCGCCAGTTCCGTCCGTCCGGATCCGACCAGACCGGCGATACCAAGGACTTCACCTGCCCTTGCATCGAATGAACACCCGAGAACCCGCCGACCGTCACCGATATCTGTCACGGAGAGGACGGTTTTGGCCACGTGAGGCGCCGTACGGTGTTCCTTCTTGTAGAAGGTCGAGAGATCGCGACCGACCATCATGGAGACCAGTCGCTCGGCCGATAGCTGTTCACGCTCGAGCGTGCCCACGTAAGCGCTGTCCCGCAGGACGCTGACGCGATCTGCGAGCGCGTAGATTTCCTCCATCCTGTGACTGATATAGATGACGGCGATGCCCCGTGCCTTGAGGCCCGCGATGACCTCGAACAGCCGTTCCGTCTCCCGTGAAGTCAGTGAGGTGGTCGGCTCGTCCATGACGATGATCTTCGCATTGGTGGTGAGTGCTCGGGCAATTTCCACCATCTGACGTTCGCCCAACGAGAGCGTCGCCACGAGTTGCGCCGGACCGAACGTCGTGCCCAGTTGCTTGAGGATTGGCTCGGCACGGGCGCGTGCCGCAGCCTTGTCGACGACACCATAGCGTGATGGCTCGGCACCCAGAAACATGTTCTGGGCAACCGTCAGGTTTGGGGCGAGAGACAGCTCCTGGTAAATGACCGAGATTCCGTTTGCCTTGGCCTTGATCGGATCTCCCGCCACGATCGGCGTTCCCTCAACGAGTACGGCGCCGCCAGGATCGGCGACATAGGCCCCCGACAGGACCTTCATCAGGGTCGATTTGCCCGCCCCGTTTTCTCCCATCAAAGCATGGACTTCTCCCGGATAGACCGTCAACGAAACATTGGTGAGCGCCTTTGTGCTCGCGAACGTCTTGCTGATATTGCGCATCTCCAGAACGGGTACGCGCGTTTCGGTGTTTGCCGCGCTCATGCGTGGAACTCCTTCCTTGGCACCGCCTCCGGTTCGTCGATCTCAGCCAGTGCTTTCCACGCATCGCGGTAGGCTTCGAGTCCGAAAAGCTGCGCCGGTGCTACCTGACGTGTCTCATTTGCAAACGGCTTCAGACCCAACATGTCGAAGACAAGCGCAGCAGCCCCAAACGCGCTGCCTTCAGCTGTCGCACTTCTAAATATCGGCTGTGCAGGACGCAGCTGTGCGAGTATCTCGGCAAACAAACCTGTCTTGACCAGGCCCCCGTCTATGACGATCGGGTTCGCCGACCGAATGAGATCGAGAGAAAGACTGGTCATGAGAACCACGTAGAGAAGCGCAACCGCCGCCCTCTCCTCGCCTTCGACCTCCGGTCCCACGAACCGGCCTTCGAAACCCTGCATCGGCCCGCCTGGCGCGAACGACGGCAATGCGAACACGCCTTTTGCAATCACGCGTGATAGTGCTTCGATGCTGATCGGCGTGTTCCAGCCCCCGCTTGCAAGATCGTACTCTCTGCCTCCCATGAATCGGATCGTGGGTGCTGGCCTGCCGTCGACCGTTACGTTCGCCAGCATGTCCCGATGCTCATCCAGCGCATCGAGGGGGCATGCCGAATTGAAGATCACTACCCAAGTGCCGGTCGATACGAGGGTGAAATTCTCGAAGCCGACAGAACGATAATAGTAGAGCGCCGAATTGCTGTCGTGCACACCATTGTGGACCACGACCGAGAGTGCAGCCCCTTCGTCCGAAGCGCCCTCCCAGCGGCCCAAGGCAGCCCCCGCTTTTTCGAAATCGGGCATCTTTTCACGCCATCCTCGGCTGTCGACAAGACTGCTGAAATCACCGAGCAGGGGTGCCCACAAGTGAGAGTGGCAGCCGATGTAGGAGACTTCCGAGACCTTGCGACCAGAGAACTTCCATGACCAGAACTGCGGATAGGAAAGAACAGCATCGGCGCGGTTTAGCGCCTCGGGCCTGACGGCCTCCAGCCACAGCATGTGCCGCCCGTAGTTGAAACCCAGCGGAAGCTTTGGAGAATAGGTCTCTAAGAAAGGCGGGATATATAACTCGATCCGACCTGCCAGCGACGGAGGAGGTTCCTGTTCATAGTCGAGGATCGGATGGACAAGGTGATCCTGCTCGACGAGCGCAAACGTGCAGCCATGACCGGAGAAGATGACGTGTCCGACCGAATGGTCTTCGACCGCACGCGCGAGCGAGATCTTCATCCATTCGTAGAGAGCCTCGTCGTCAAGTACGCGAAAACCCTCGTATTCGGCCCACAACGGCTTTGTTCGCGTTTCCGAAAGTACGGACCCGTCTGTATCGAAGACAAAGAGTTTCGAATTGGTCTTGCCGAGATCGAAGACCGCGATCGCGTTTGATGGCGTCATGCCTGACCTCCCACCGTCGCGATCATTATCGTAACACCCGCATCCTCAAGCATCTTTGCTCCGACATCCGAGAGTCCGTCGTCGATCACGATCGTGCCGATACGCGAAAGCGGGAGGACGACATTGCGCGGTTGGATCGAGAGCTTGCGGCTATCTGCAAGGAGGACGATTTCGTCTGCACAACTGCTCAGCTCTCCAATCGCCTTCGTCAACAACGGATGTGATTCAAGAAGCCCCTCGGTGCTGATACCCTGCGTCCCTACGAAAAATCGTGAGGCGAAGAAGTCGGGCGCGCCCGCTGACGCGTCGTGGATAATTCCCGGCTCGCGGTACAGCACTCCGCCCGCCAAAGTCAGATGGCAAGTCCCATGCTCGCCGACGTATGCGGCTAAGGGCATGGAATTTGTGTAGAGGCGGACGTTGCGGCGAGCCAATTTCAGACCGAGTTGATAGCAGGTCGATCCCGCATGCACGATAATCGAGTCTCCATCCCGCACCAGCCCCGCGGCGGTTTCGGCGATCGCACGCTTAGCATCGACCGCTATGTCTCGGTTTTCATCATAGGGACGAGCGGAAAGGCGCGCCGTGGTCGACGGCTCGTTCGCGGAAATCCCGCCGTAAACCTTCCGGGCGACCCCAATCTCGTGAAGCTTGTCGATATCCCTCCGTATCGTGGCAGGAGAGACCCGAAGTCGCTCCTGCAAATCGCGAACCGACGCAAAGGGCCGTTCGCGAAGCATCTCGGCGATCAGACGGTGGCGATCGGAATCGTTCAAAGCGGGCCTCCAACGACGCTTCTCCCTCAGCGTCTATGACGAACTATAATCATATGAGCAGAAAGATCGCAACACTTGATGAATGGAAATCTTCACCATTGACGATCTGCAATCACATTTATAGGATCGCGCAAAAGTTCGCTCACGCGCTCGCCCCGGACAAGGAGGTGACTGTCAGGGCAACAGGAGGGAGACGACATGACCAAACCGGACCTCAGGGACACCGAGCTATTCAGAGACTTCCTCCGGCTCTCCAGTCAGATCGGCAGCGATATCCTCAAGACACAGGGCGCAGGCGGTAATACGTCCATCAAGAGCGACGGCGTCATGTGGGTAAAGGCATCGGGCACGTGGCTTTCCAGGGCGGGTGCTGAAGACATCATGGTCCCGGTTGTGGTTGATCCGCTGATCGCGGCCCTCCGCGAAGGCGATCCGAGGGCCGAGAAATCCACCGATTTCGTCGTTTCCGAACTGAATTCCAGTGGACTTCGGCCATCGATCGAGACCAGCTTTCACGCGGCGCTCAAAAGTCAGGTCGTCGCGCACTATCATTGCGTCAATGCGATCGCTCTGGCTGTCCTTGAGAACCGCGAGGCAGAGTTGTCTGCGCGCATGAGCGCTGTTTCCGACCTCACCTGGGCGACAATACCGTACAGGCGTCCGGGGACACCGCTCGCTAGGGAAATCGAGAAAGCGGCCGCATCGATGCCGGATGTCCTGATCCTGTTCAATCACGGGATCATTGTGTGCGGCGACACGGTGGAAGAGGTGGCCGATCGGATAGAACGCGTTACCAAGGCGCTTTCCTGCGAGACCTGCGTTAGTGACGGTTCCCCTGACATCGATGCGCTGGAACGGGTCGCGAAGAATTCCGGCTATCACCCTGCTCGGGACCGCGAAAGCCATATCGTCGCGCTTTCGGATACCAGCCGGAGGATCGCGCTCGGCGGATCACTCTATCCGGACCATGTCATTTTCCTTGGAACCGAGATCGGTATGCTCCCAGAGGGACTAAGTGCGGCCGACCTGGAAGCCGCTTCGCACCGGGAAGCTCGCGAAGCGCCGAAAATGCTGATCGTCCCAAATAAGGGAGTACTCTTGTCGAGCACGCTCACTGCGGGTGGCGAGGTTATGGCCCGTTGCCTTGCAGAGGTGGTGAGCCGTATCCCGAAAGAGGCGTCGCTGGTTTATCTCTCGAACGACGATGAATACGAGTTGACGCACTGGGAAGCGGAACAATATCGACAGGCGCTAGACCGAGGCTCGGAAAGGCGGCCGGCGTGAACGTGAAGATCAGCCAAGCTGTCGCACTCGGAATCGATATCGGCACCTCCGGCGCTCGTGCCTCGGCTATCGACCGTGCGGGCAACTCGGTCGGCTTCGCCTCCGCACCGTTCGCGTCGCCGGAGGAGATGCGTCAGCCTGTATGCTGGTGGAACAGAGTAGCGGAGGCAGTCGAACGTCTCGCCAAAACGACAGAGCTCGGCTCAATCGAAGGCGTCGCCGTCGATGGGACCTCCGGGACAGTTCTCTCGCTTGATCGTGCCGGCGAGCCGACGGGCCAGGTCCTCATGTACAACGACCCCTGCCCCGATGCTGCAATCGTCGACAGCATAGCAAAGGAGGCTTCCGCGGGCAGCACGGCGGTTGGGGCAAACTCGGGTCTTGCCCGGGCTATCTATTTGTCGCGCATCGACGGCGCTCACTCAGTCGTCCATCAAGCCGACTGGATCCTGATGAAATTGGGTTGTCCAGGGCGCGTCAGCGACGAAAACAACGCGCTCAAGACGGGTTTCGATCTGGAAGCGGAGCGCTGGCCGGATTGGATCGAAGCGGCCGGGATGGACGTATCCAAGCTACCCCTCGTCAATCGTGCGGGCATGAAAATCGCACCGGTCGAAGGATTCCTGCGAAAGGTGGGCCTGGCCAATTCGGCCTGGTACCATGCAGGCACGACTGACGGGTGCGCTTCGTTTCTGGCTACCGGGGCGTCGGCCAATGGCGACGCTGTGACCGCGTTGGGATCGACGATCGTTCTCAAACTGGCGTCGGACGCTCCGATCACCGCGCCCGAGTACGGCGTTTATTCGCACCGCGTGGGTCGGTTCTGGCTCGTTGGCGGCGCTTCAAACAGCGGTGGAAATGTCATGCGTGCCTTGATCGGTGATGACCGGCTGGACGAATTGACAGAGAAGATCGACCCAAGCCGCAAACTGGGTCTCGATTTCTATCCTCTCCTTCGTCCGGGCGAACGTTTCCCGATCAATGACCCGCAATATCCGCCCCGGCTTACGCCTCGCCCGGACGACGACAGCGAATTCCTTCAAGCCATCCTCGAGGGCATGACGGAGATCGAACGATTGGGGTACCAGCGATTACGCGAGCTCGGTGCACCAACCCTCACGAGCCTTCGGACGGTAGGAGGCGGGGCGCGCAATCACGTTTGGACATCAATGAGAGCACGGGCAATGGGGATCAACACGGTGGCTGCGAAATCAGTCGAGGCGGCTGTCGGTACGGCGGCGTTGGTTCTCTCTCGATTGGATAACACCAGTGCCTAAAGTAACGCCTGTCACCCTCCCCCAGTTAATTCAGAAATACGACGTCTTCTTCATCGATCAGTTCGGTGTCCTGAGGGACGACGCCGGCCCCTATGAGGGCTCTATCGCGGCCCTGGCCGAACTCGCGTCGGCAGGCCGACAAGTCGTCATATTGTCGAACTCCGGCAGAAGTGGCGAATACAATTCCGAGCGCCTTGTTAAGCTTGGTTTCGCCCCTGGAAGCTTCGACTTCTTTGTCACATCGGGAGACGTGGCGTTCGACATCCTGTCACGGCCTGGAAACTCGATTAGGCAAAAGGCCCGGTGCTTCACGATTTCCAGCGGCGGAGACAGCAATCTCGCGGATCGGCTTGGCTTGGTTTCCGTCAAAGAGGCGTCGGAAGCCGAAATCGTAATCATTTCCGGCAGTGAAGCCGAACACATATCTATGGATGACTACCTTGAAATGCTGCGTCCCGCGGCCGAAAAAGTCGTCCCCTGTTACTGTACCAATCCCGACACCCATAAATTGAGCAACGGCTCCAATTTGCCGGGCGCAGGCACCATCGCCAAGCTCTACGAGGGGATGGGCGGTCACGTCACCTGGTTTGGAAAACCTTATCCCGAAATCTACGAACACGCATTGAAGCTCGTTGGCGTCACCGACCGTCGCCGCGTGGCCTGCATTGGCGATAGCATCGATCACGATATTCTTGGCGCGAAGTCGGCTGGATTGGATTCCGTGCTGGTGCGTACCGGGATTCTTGCTGCCGTCAGCGATGAGCAGATCGAAAAACTCTGCGAAAATGCGCGTGCCTACCCCACGAATGTCCTCCAACATTTTGCATTCTAGTCCGGACGTTGGCGCTGGATTTGCGGTTTTGGAAGGATTGGTCACATATTCCGATGCTGCTCGAAAGGATAAAAGCTGAGAAAACTGTGCCAGAGCTCGCGCAGGAATTGTTCATCAGCCAGGCCGAGGAATACGCTGAACTGGAGAAAAAGATTGCGGATGTGGAGGTCAAGGTAAAGGCATGGCAGCGTAACGACGAACGCAGCATACGCCTCAAAACCATTCCCGGGATTGGACCAATCGGTTCGGCTCTTTTGATAATGAAAACACCCGCTCCAGAGCTCTTCAAATCTGGTCGTCAGTTCGCAGCTTGGATAGGGCTGACGCCGAAGGATCACTCGACCGGCGGCAAGGTGCGGCTCGGTGGCATCACGCGAGCCGGCGATGAAGCTCTGCGGGCTATCCTGGTGAATGGAGCAACCGCTGTCATTCATCACGCGCGGCGATCCGGCAAAGCCTCTCGTTGGTTGGTGGAACTGCTCAAGCGCAAGCCGCCTAAACTGGCAGCTGTCGCACTCGCCAACTAGATGGCGCGCATAGCTTGGAAACTCATGGTCTCCGGAGAAACGTACAGCTCACAATCAGGATCGGCTTTGAACGGGTGCGCCACATGAAGACCTGGAAGCAAAAACCGCGTGTACCCTGATCTTCATCACGTGGTGGTCGAGACACAAGATACCCCGGTGATCCCTTCGGCCCGTCAAGGCCGTCTTGATGTTTGGGACCTGTGTCGCGGAAGCCATCTTGGCCAGCGTTCATGTGCGAACGCAACAACAGGCCGGACATATGGACGCAAGCGATCAGATCAAATTATCTCGAAATATCTTGCGGGTCGGGGGCCGTCCACATATGGGATCGAACCGAAGTCCAGCAACTCCAAGCCTTGCGTTCATACACATTCGTGTGTATGGTAAAACCATGAAGAGCGGCGATATCATTGTGGCCTTGCAAAAGGATGGCTGGTACGAGGTCGCCACCAAGGGCAGCCATGTTCAGTTTAAGCATCCCGAAAAACCCGGGCGCGTCACTGTTCCACACCCGAAAAGAGATATCCCAATCGGAACGCTGAAAAGTATCGAGAAACAAGCCGGACTCAAACTGAGGTAACGAACATGCGCAATTATATCGGATTGATCCATAAGGATGCCGACAGTGATTACGGTGTATCCTTTCCCGATTTTCCTGGCCTGATCACTGCTGGAATTGACCTCGATGATGCGCGAGCTATGGCCGAAGAAGCCCTAGCTCTACACATCGAAGGTCTAACCGAAGACGGCGAAGCAATTCCCGAACCCTCCACACTGGAGGCGGTGATGGCAGACGCGGAGAACCAAGATGGCGTTGCAATTCTAGTTGGCGTCAAGACGGAAGCCAAAAGAGCGGTTCGCGTAAATATCACTTTGCCAGAAGACGTACTAAAGGCAATCGATGCGTTCGCCGAAGCTCAAGGGTTGACCCGATCAGGCTTCTTGGTTCGAGCTGCCAAGCATGAGATCGACCACGCAAACGACGACTACAGCGATAACTACGCCGGGACGCAGCTAGAGGCCTAAGTGGAGTAAAGTTTCGCGCACCCGTTTCTAACGATGCTGATTGTCTTGCTAGGGCGGAGAACGAAAACCAAAGCATTCGAATCTGGCCTCACGGCCGAGTGCAGACCCTCTGCCTTGAACGGGGTGGAACCGCCGTACACGTAGATACTGATTTTGGTGAGTTCGTCAGATTGGCAGCAGACTATTTCTACAATGACAGAGAGTAGCGGGGCACAGGCGATCGTCGAAGATGTCTTCAGGAAGGTTGCTGAGGCAGGACTGGCCGGCCCTGAACAGCAGGAATGGGTATAATGGTTCTTGATAATAGTTGATAAAGAACCTATCCTGTCTATATCACCATCAGACGGAGGACCGCATGATCAGCGCCGAACTGGGAAAACAGCTCGAAAGTTATATCCAACAACTCGTCGACACCGGTCGTTATGGCTCGAAAAGCGAAGTCCTGCGTGAAGGTGTGCGACTGATCCAGGACCGTGAGACCAGGCTCGCCGCGCTGGACGCTTCCATCATGCGCGGCGTTGCCGATGCGGACGCTGGTCGAACGAAGCCGGCGAGCGATGTCTTCGACCGTCTCGATGCCAAATACCGTGCGATGGCTGACAAGGCCGAAAAATCGGCATGATCCTTGAGTTCTCAAGCGAGGCGGAAAACGACCTTGAGCAGATCGCCGATTATATCGCCGAGGACAATCCGCTGCGCGCCCTTTCATTTATCCGGGAGCTGCGGAGCAAATGTGTGGATCTTGTCGATAGTCCGAACAGCTTCGCCCTCATCCCTCGCTACGAGCAACATGGTATTCGTCGTCGTGTTCATGGCAACTACCTGATCTTCTACCGCGTCGAAACCGCGAAGGTAGTCATCATCCATATCTTGCATGGCGCCACCGACTATGGCGCCATCCTGTTCGGCGAATGATTTGAATGTGCAATCAGCGGGCGCGCGGGCGACCTGATCAAGTATCACCATCCTTGGTTAGATAACCATCAGTATCTCATATCGTCAGGCTCTCTTCATTCTATGTTGATCTGAGTTCCTTATGGCAGATCAGAAGTGGACGTCGGCTATCCCGATGCTGGCGGCCAAGGCATATCAGATATCGAAAAAGGGCAATCCCGAACATGTCGTCGATCTTTCTTCCAGTGAAGGAACGAGTGAGACAAGGTTAGCGGCTTCTCCGACGAATTTGCTTGCTGGACATGATGGTTGGATTTTCGAGGTTCTATTCAGCCAGTTTGTTGCCCCCTGTAACCAGGCAACTGAACTGATGGGGTGGATGCCCCCTTCGGCCGGCGTCAGCGTATGATGCCCGCTCAGCGTCGTTGTGGCGCTCACGAAAGAGAGGCAGATGACAGCAATACATATCCTTGCGATCGACCTTGCAAAGCGGAGCTTCCAAGTCTGTGCAACGGATCGCGGCGGGGCGGTTCTATT
>NZ_JACIBK010000015.1 GCF_014195325.1 Rhizobium sp. BK650
ATATTAACATGGACGATCTACGGGAGCACAAGAAGCTCGCTCTACGCCAAGCCGCATGACCGCCAAATTTTGCTGAACTTGACGCACATAACCCAGCGGCAATTCGGCGGGCGAGCGTCAGCGTGCCTAAAGGAGCTGGTCATGACTGGGTAGGCAGGTTGAGCAATTTGCATGCGCCTGTCCATCGGGGACAGAGTAGCGCCGACAGGTGCAACCTCTGATGTGGAGCACTGTCGGGCCTCTCGATTCCGATGCCGCTTGTTCCGCCAGCGATCAGCGCTGTCTTGTTCTGTTCTCCTGTCGGAGCGATGTTGTTGTGGGAGAGAGGGACAAATCGCGGAAGCGGAGCACACGATGGTCCGTGCTCCGCTCGCGGTATCCCGATCGTAAAAGCATTCAGCCGCGTAAGTCACTAGGTCATCCACTTTCTGTGCTCGGCGAACCGATCCACCAGCAGATCGATGAACAGACGGACCTTGGTCGGGAGATGACTTTTATTCGGATAGACGGCGTTGATCGCGAACTCTACGCCACGGTACTCGGGTAGCAGGGGCACGAGACGGCCTTCAGCCAGATCGTCGGATACGAGGAAGCTAGGTGCGAGGCTCACAGCGCGGCCGTTGAGTGCAAGGTAGCGAAGTGTTTCGGCGCTGTTGGTGACCATCGATCCGCTGACCTTCACGCCGCTTCGCTCACCAGTTTCGTTCTCGAAGGTCCATTCGTCGCCGTAGGGATAGTAGGTATAGCGCGTGCAATCTAGTGCCGCGAGATCGGCAAGCGTTGCTGGTGTCTTGTGCTGTTCGAGGTAGCTTGGCGAGCAGACGAGGATGTGACGCCACGGCGTCAGCTTGCGGACGATGAGACTGTTGTCGGATAACGGGACCGTGCGGATGGCGAGGTCATAGCCGTCTTCGACCATATCCACCATGCGCTCGCTGACTCCGAGGTCCAGCGTGACCGAAGGATAGAGCTGCATGAACTCGTCCATAACAGGAAGCAGGAACCTTACGATGGCTGCAGTGGAAGCCAGCCTGAGAACACCGCGTGGGGTTGTTGTCAGTGCGCTGGCCGCCCGGTCTGCCTCGTCGAGATCGGCAAGAATCTGGGCGGACCGATCATAATAGAATTTCCCGGTCTCGGTGAGGCTGACCTTGCGGGTTGTTCGGTTCAGGAGCCTGACCCCCAATCTTTCTTCCAGCGACTGAACGTGGGTGGTGACCATTGTGACCGACATGTTCAAGCGTCGTGCCGCGGCTGTGAACCCGCCGCATTCGACCACTTTCCCGAAGACCGAAAGACTTGTGAGCCGGTCCATGATCGCCTCCTGATTATCCGCTCTAAGCGTATGATCCTTACGGATATAAGCAGATTATCAGTCGGCGAACAGCGGGGCATCTTAACTCTATCAGCACAGACCCGCGCTCCATGCGCGAATTCGTAGGAGATTCCGAAATGGTCGAATTGCCTCGCAAGGAACTGTTCGAAACGTCGGCCAAAGCAGATCGCAAGATCGAGGATATTCCTTCTGCGCCTGCCGAACCACCTGCACGCGCCTCCCCAGCCGCGCCGGTCAAATCTAGGAAATCGCTTATCAAGACGGGTGTCCTCGCTCTTGTGCTTCTGTCAGGCGCTGCCTGCGGCGTGAAGTTCGGCCATCACTATTGGACGGTGGGTCGCTTCGTTGAGTCCACCGACGATGCATACGTGAAGGCCGACTACACGACCGTTGCTCCAAAGGTTGCGGGCTACATCAAGGAAGTATTGGTCAACGACAACGACACGGTAAAGGCAGGGCAGGTTCTAGCGCGCATCGATGATCGCGACTATCAGACCGCCCTCAACCAGGCTCGTGCAGACGTGAATGCTGCCGAGGCTGCCATTACAAACATCGACGCGCAAATTGCATTGCAGCAGTCCGTCATTGATCAATCCAAGGCAGCGGTAAGCGCTTCGAACGCCTCGCTCGTATTTGCGAAGTCGGAGGCCGGGAGAAACGCCCGGCTGATCGTCAGCGGCGCGGGTAGCCAATCGAAGGCGGAGCAGACACAATCCATGATGGACCAGGCATCCGCTGCCGTCGAACGCGATCAGGCCGCGCTCGTCGCCGCCAAAAACAAGGTGCCGGTGCTGAAGACCCAACGCGATCAGGCCGTCGCGCAACGCGACCGCGCTGCGGCGGCTGCAAGCCAGGCAGAGCTGAACCTCTCCTACACGAACATCGTCGCCGCGGTGGACGGGACCGTCGGCGCGCGCTCCATCCGTGTTGGCCAGTACGTGACGTCAGGGACGCAGCTGATGGCCGTCGTTCCGCTGCATTCCGTCTACGTGGTTGCCAACTTCAAGGAAACCCAGCTCACCTACGTGAAGCCTGGCCAATCGGTCGAGGTGAATGTCGACAGTTTCCCTGATCTGGAAGTGAAGGGTCATGTCGACAGCATCTCTCCCGCAAGCGGCCTTGAGTTTTCGCTGCTGCCTCCGGACAACGCCACAGGCAACTTTACAAAGATAGTGCAGCGCATTCCCGTGAAGATCGTGCTCGACAACGACGAGATCGCTGGCCGCCTACGGTCTGGCATGTCCGTGGAGCCAGAGATCGACACCAAGGAAGCCCGGCAGTCGGCGAAGGAGTGAGGATCATCCGCTCCTGGCGGACAGCCCTTCCGATCCTTTGGCGATTATCGACATCACGGCGTCATAAGAAATTCCTGAAGACCCGGAAGGAGATAAGTCATGGCTATTCTTCAGCTCGCAGTTAACAACGACAGGCCTCAGCCTACGACGCCTCCGGTACCACCTCCACAGGTCGCCGCGAAGTCCGAGATGAACGCGCTGCGCATGTGGTGCGCAGTCGTTGGTTCCACGCTCGGGGCCTTTATGGCTGTGCTCAACATCCAGATCGTCAACGCATCGCTCGCCGACATCCAGGGTGCGATTGGGGCAGGCAAGGATGATGGTGGTTGGATATCCACATCGTACCTCATTGCCGAGATCGTCGTAATTCCGCTCTCCAGCTGGCTTGCCCGCGTCTTCTCGGTCCGAACCTATCTGCTCGTCAACGCGGTTATGTTCCTGATCTTCTCCGTGGCCTGCGCCTTTGCTGTGAATTTGCAGCAGATGATCGTGCTGCGCGCTATCCAGGGCTTCTCGGGCGGCGTCCTGATCCCAATGGCCTTCACCATCATCATCACGCTTCTTCCCAAGCCGAAGCAGCCGATCGGCCTGGCGCTCTTTGCTCTTTCGGCGACGTTCGCTCCGGCAATCGGTCCAACAATCGGCGGCTATCTCACGGAGAACTATGGCTGGGAATTCATCTTCTACGTCAACCTCGTTCCCGGCTCCATCATGGTTGTCATGCTCTGGGGATCGCTTGATCGCTCGCCGATGAACCTCGGTCTACTCGCCAAAGGCGACTGGCCGGGGATCGTGACCATGGCGATCGGCCTGGCCGCGCTACAGACCGTGCTCGAGGAAGGCAACAAGGAAGACTGGTTCGGCTCGGACTTCATCGTTCGGTTGTCCGTCATAGCCGCAGTGTCGCTGACGCTCTTCCTGATCATCGAACTCAGGGCCGCCCATCCACTGTTGAATCTGCGCCTGATGCTCCGCCGCAACTTCGGCTTCGGCATCGTTGCCAACTTCCTGCTTGGAATCGCGCTCTATGGCTCGGCCTTCGTACTGCCGATCTATCTGTCACGCATCCAGGGCTACAACTCCGAGCAGATCGGCACAGTGCTTGCCTGGACCGGTATTCCGCAGCTTCTACTTATCCCGCTCGTCCCGCGCCTGATGGAACGCTTTGATGTCCGCCTCTTGATCATTGTCGGCTTCGCACTCTTTGCCGCCTCGAACTTCATGAACGTTCACATGACGGGCGACTATGCAAGCGACCAGCTCTTCTGGCCAAACGTCGTGCGCGCTGTAGGGCAGGCCCTGGTTTTCACGCCGCTATCGGCGATCGCCACCGCGGGCATTGAACAGGAGAATGCCGGATCGGCATCGGCGCTCTTCAATATGATGCGCAACCTCGGGGGTGCGGTCGGCATCGCTTCGTTGCAGACCTTCATCTCGAAGCGCGAGCAGTTTCACTCGAACATCCTCACGAACTCGATAAGCGTGTTCGAGGAGGCGACCCGGCTCCGTGTCGCCAGGCTGACGACCTACTTCATGACACATGGCGTCACCGACCAGGCCGCGGCCACCCAAAAGGCGCTCGTCGCCATCGCGGGCAGTGTCCGCAAGCAGGCCACCATCATGGCCTTCAGCGACACCTTCTTCCTGCTTGGCGTGGCGCTGGTCGTGGCCCTTCTTGCAACACTTTTCTTGAAAAAACCCGGCCATGTTTCCGGCGCGGGCGCTCACTGAGGAATCCGGCGATGGCCATAATGACTGAGGAACCTGTCTCGCGCAGGGAACGTGCTGCAAGCGGCCGGAGCGTTGATCCGTCCTCGATCCTGTCGGTTCTGGAATGGCTTTCGGGCGACGAATGCCATTCGGTCGACGAGGCTGGTTTGGTCGCTGGACTCGGAAGGATG
Organism: Rhizobium sp. BK650; assembly: GCF_014195325.1. Lineage (GTDB taxonomy): Bacteria > Pseudomonadota > Alphaproteobacteria > Rhizobiales > Rhizobiaceae > Rhizobium. Next base: position 4,533 of record NZ_JACIBK010000015.1, read on the forward strand.
CTTCGCCAGATCGGGTTGCCGGTCGACAGGCTGACGCTTCACCTGATGACCCTCCATCCCGAAATCCTCGGACGCACGCTTGCCTGGGCGCCGGGGGAGCCGATCGAAGTGCACGATCGAGAGCATGGGATGAAGATGGCCTATGCTACGAGTCCGCTTCGCAAAGTCATCGACTCCCGTGAACCGATGATCGTCGACGCCGATGACCCGATGTGGCCATGGCAGCACATCGACGTGTTCGAGGGCAGGGGACTTGTTCAGCTCGTCATCGCCCCACTGTCCAATGTCGACGGACCCGTCAGCGCGACGGCCTTCGGAACCAAGCGTGCCTCTGGCTTCGCGCTTTCGGAAATCCGCGCCATCGAACGAATACTCCCGGCCCTGCGCAATACATGTGAGATGCGAGTCATGCGGCAGGCAGAGCTGTCACTGCTCGACGTCTATATCGGCCCGATGACGGCGCAACGCATTCTCGCCGGCCGTATCCGGCAGGGCGAGATAGAGACGATGGAAGCCGCGCTCCTGCTTTGCGACCTTCGCGGCTTCACCGAACTGTCGAACCGCTTCCCCGACGGAAAGGTGCTTGAACTCCTGAACGCCTACTTCGACGTCGTCGTGCCGGCCATCACCAGCCACGGCGGCGAAGTCCTGAAGTTCATGGGCGATGCCGTGCTTGCGTTCTTCCCGAGTTCCGATGCGGGCATGGCATGTAAACAAGCACTGGCGGCTACCGACGAGATTCTCAATGAACTCTCAAGGTTCGTCCTCGATGCCATTCGCATCGACGCGGCAGTCGCCCTCCATTACGGCCGCGTTAGTTACGGCAACATCGGATCGGGTCGGCGGCTCGACTTCACTGTTATTGGTCCGGACGTGAACCTTCTCAGTCGCATTCAGACGGCATGCGGCACTCTCGGGAAGGCTGTTCTGATGTCGGATGCTTTCCGCCGCCGCGCTGGAAACAAGAGCGTCGTCAGCACTAAATTCCACCATCTGAAGGGTTTCGAAGACCCGATCGAACTTTTCACGATCTCAACACAGGACGGAACGCCTGAGTGAGGCTGATCCGTGTTGCCAAGCCGAGATCGCGCTCGCGTAGCTCGCCACCTGTCAATACAGGATGGTTGCGATGCAGCCCTGTTTCAATTTCGGCGAAGCATTTACTACTACAAGGCTATTGCTTCGCTGTACGAGTTCGCCCGGAAGGGCCGGCACGCTTTGTCCGTCTCATCATGCTGCGCGAGTCGCAGATCAATGGCTAAGCCTGCTGCGGCGACATGCACGTGACGGATGTCCAAGTGGAACTGGCAGTCATGACGTCGGTAACGGCCGCTAGAAGGTGAGGAGCGTCTCGAGAAATGGTTTATTTTTGTTCTCCGCAAGGAATTCGCTTAGAAATTCAAGACGAAGCTTTGGGGTCGCGGGGGGGGTGGTGGCGAACTGAAAACACAAACTTTGGTATACCTTCTTCGTGAGGGCAGCCATGGTATCGTTGGGCTGTACAGGACCGCCTAAGGACGACCCTCTACGACCTCTAATGCTTCGTGGCGGCGATCCCCAATGCGCTGCATGGAGTGCAACATAGGTTGCCAAGGAATGTCTGGCTCCCGGGCGAAGATAGTCGCTATGGTCGATGACGACCGAAATTTCCGGGTCGCATTGGACGATATGCTTGCGTCTGCCGGATTACGCGCCGAGCTTTACACTTCGGGCGAAGATTTCGTCACTAGGAAGGGCTACCTCACTTGTGATTGGATCATAAGCGATCTGCGGATGCCAGGAATGTCCGGAATCGAACTTCTCCGACGGCTGAGGGAAGATGGAATCGAGCAACCAGTTATCATAATGACACCTATTCAGACCCGAATGCAGCGGCTGTCGCTTTCAAACTGGGAGCCTGTGCGTTTCTCAGCAAGCCCCTAGATAGCAATCAATTGCTCAATCTGCTGAGGCCACCATGACTGAGGCCAGCCAAGCATCGATGTCGTCGACGGTTCACGTCATTGATGACGACCCCAGGATTCAAACAGCAGTCCGCCTTGCGTCTGGTGGCGAACGGCTGATGTTCGGGTTTCCTGACTTGATTCCGGCCCATCGTAGCCCGCTTGGCCTTCGGCTCAAGCGGGCGTCCTTTTGAGTATGGCCGCGTTACTGCGGCTTAGGCTTGCGGGACCGTGTCGACGTCAGGCTAACGATGGGTTGACTTGCCTCTCGATTGCCGTGATCGGCTTTTCCCTCCCCATTTCCACCGCAATCTGCGCTCGAGGTCGGAGCCGGTCGGCTATTGTCAGCCGCGCTGCCACCTCTTCCGGCACGGTCCGCGCCAATTGACTACAAGATCATCGTTACGCCGAACGAGGCTGACCGATCCGGCGGCACCCGAAACGGAGGTCGGACCTGTAACGGAACTATTCCTTGGGATTATCGCTGGACGATCACTCGTGTCCCCGGCTGCACCATCTCGTAAAGCTCTTCGACGTCCTCGCGGTACATCCGAAAGCATCCGCTCGATGCGTTAGTGCCGATAGAAGAGGGGTCGTTGGTACCGTGGATGCGGAGCAACCCGTCCGCAAGATAGATCGCGCGCGTTCCAAGCGGATTTGCAGGGCCAGCTTTCACAACTTCCGGAAGCCTTGGATTCTTCTGCCGCATGCTGGCTGTCGGCCGCCATTCGGGATGCATTCGTTTGGATACGACCCGCGTCGTTCCGTACCACTGTTTGCCTTCGCGACCGACAGCAATGGGGTATACGAACTGCTCGCCGCTTGTCGTCGTGTAAACAAGTGTGTGCTCTCGCGTTGCGATTACGATGGTTCCCCGTGGGCTTCGCGTCGAGGGTTCGCGCCGTTCTTGCAAAGGTTCCCGATAGCCGGGTTCCGGCTCGTAGTAGGGAGGTGGGGGATAGGGGCTGTAGGGGGCCTCATACCCATAGGGGTCGTATTCGTCGTATCCATCATACGGCGCGTAAACCTGGGCCTGGGCATGCGCCGCTGTCAGAAAGAGGCTCGCAGCAAGTAGAACCATCAATCTCATTTTATGCCATCCGCTTGTTATACAAGCATGATTGGGCGGAATGTCTGTGGCGGCACTATGGCATAAAAACACTATGAGCGGCCATTGTGCCAGCCCCAGGTTGATCTAGACTAACTGCATTAATCGGTTCGTAACGGGGTAATGATGACTTGCTTGGAAGGCCCAAGCTTGCGGCTACTGCCCGGTCTGCTTGTCGTGTTTCATCGCCTAGTTCCTCGTTTCAGACAATGCTTCACGAGCTTGCAACAGACAAAACACCAAAATCCTCACAACGCTTCGGCTGACAACGCGTCAAATTGCCCGTTCAAAGTGCCGAAAACCGTGTTTGGTCACGCCAGACCTCCTTTTGGACACTAACAGCGTGGTCTGGGCCATCCGAGGGTTCCTTATACATCGCCTAAACGCCGGCTTGCGGAGAATGAGGCTACTTGCTCCGCAAATTTGCGGCCTAATAGAGGTTAATTCTGCGCAGACGCGGAACCCGATGCCTCGCAGTGGCAGTCGATCTGTCGATATGATGTCGTCGTCGAAAGAGAACAAGAGTTGCCAAGTGGCATAAACATGCTAGTCTTCTGTCAGAAAGAGAGGATGCCATGCAGCTCCAACCCATTGCTTCGACTCCCTTCAACAGTGGATTGCCTGAAATCACCGACACGGAAGCAGGAGCGCTGGCGCGCACAACCGTGAACCTCTTCAATGTTTGGAAGCTTACAGACGCGCAGGCTTGCATCCTGCTCGGTGGTTTGTCAGCCCGTACATGGGCACGGTGGAAAGAAGGCAACGTGGGCCGCGTTGATCGCGACTTGAAGATGCGGATGGCTCACCTGATGGGCATCCATAAGGGAGTGCGACATCTGTTCAAGGATGCGACAAGAGGCTATGAATGGATCAAAGCGCCGAATACGGCCTTTGGCGGCAAGTCGGCGCTTGACGTGATGCTTCAGGGCGAGCTTTCTGATCTTGCCGTCATGCGTGAATGGCTCGACGCGGAGCGAAGCGCGTGGTGAGTGGCCTTGCTGTCCGTTCCCATGTAAAGTGGCCCAAAACCTTCCGCATCATTAGATCCATCTATCCACCTATCGATTTGTTCGAGGACATCGCCGACCCCCGCGACTGGGAGGCCCTTGTAGCCGTCGAGGCAAAGACGAACCCGCGCATTCGGTTTGAGGTGGGCGACCTTGGCAAGGTCCCCGCGAGCCGTCGTGTCTCGGGTCCCGGCGCTAGTTATGTAATGGCTCCATTTGTCCATTGCTCCACCGGGCGGCCCGGGCGGTTCACGGACGGAAGCTATGGTATCTACTATGCAGGCGACAGTGAGGAAGTCGCTGTCGCCGAAACAATACATCACCATCAGAAGTTCATGAATTCAACGCCCCAGCCCCCAGGGTGGACTTCGGATTTTCGTGTCTTGGTGGGAAGCGTGGACCGGGCACTAGACGACGTGAACGCGGTTCCTGACGTCCTGAATCCAGACGACTACACCGCTTCGCAACTTGAGGGACGCAGGCTGCGGGCAGAGGCAAGCGATGGCCTCTTGTGGAACAGTGTTCGAAAGCCTGGTCACCGCTGCATAGGCATCTTCTGGCCTGACGTTATACCTATCCCTGTCCAAGGGCGGCATTATTGCTATCACTGGGATGGGACACGGGTAGATTTCGTGCGTCAGTACGACACTGGGACGGTACTGGCGGTAACTTAACGGACGGCTTGGGCGACTAAGTCGGCGGGCGAGCAGATGCGCTTCACAGGTGGTGACGACAGCGTGCGCTCCGTAAGGAGACGCACCGAGCTCGAGCCACGGTGCAAAAATTGCTACTTCAAGGGCCTTCGCGAGCACCGGATGACCCGCTGAGGCACCGGGTACGTGTATGCTTGCGCAATCGCGCTAGCGAGGCAGCAAGCTTCCTCACGGCATCATGAAGCTGAGCGGCGAGAATCTGAGAAGGCGGACCCTAACAGAAGCGAAATGATCGCCTCGCTGTCATCGACAGACATTTCGACGAAACGCCCGCCATGGGGGACGAGCATCTCCCTGAGGCGCTCGCCTGCAATCTTCTTCTCTTCATCGGCAAAAAACCGCTAAAATGCGAATGTGGCACGCCAGAGTTCATTTTGGGCCATGAAACCGATTTGTGGGCCAATCCAAAGTTCCCTTTTGCAGAACTACTCCTTGACGCCATTCGCGCTTTGAGAAATGCTAAGATGTCAGACCAATTTTAAACCGACTGCCTCGTAAGAAATTGGGGAACCATGAAGGCAAATGATAGCGACAGGCCGGTCATCCAGCCGCTTCCAGCGATCGACCGCGCCCGTCAGGTGACGGAGGCGCTAGCGCATTATGTAGAAGATGCCCGGCTTCAGACGGGTGACCGGCTACCGGCGGAGCGTGAGCTGATGGCAGCCCTTGCCGTTGGGCGTTCCACCATTCGTGAAGCGATCCGGCATTTCCAGGCGCTCGGCGTGATCGAGACCCGGAAAGGCAGCGGAACCTACCTGCTGAAACCGGTTTCTCGAGACACGGTCCATATGCCGCTGTCGTTCAATACGACGCATCTGCGCGATGTGTTGTTGCAGACGCTGGAAGTTCGCCGTGGCATCGAATGCGAGGCCGGCATGGTGGCGGCGCGGCGGCGGACCGCGAAGGACCTCGTCGTCATCCAGGAAAAACTTGACGAGATGGAGCGGGTGCATCTTTCCAAAGGTGCTTCCGGTCCGGAGGATCTCGCTTTCCATCTGGCGGTCTACGATGCCACGCACAATCCGCTGTTCCGCCAGCTTCTCGAACAGATGCGCGAGACCTTCGAGCGCTTCTGGACGCATCCTTTCGATCGGCAGGATTTTGCTCGCCGGTCGTTTCCCTTTCACCGCACGCTTTTTAACGCCATTGCCGCCCAAGACACCGAGGCGGCGCGGCGTGAGACACTGAAAATCCTCGACGTGGTCGAGGAAGACATCAAGGAAATGTCCCGATGACCGACGGCCTCGAACCGTTCGACCTTGCTTCGATGATCACCGCCCATGACGAAGGCAACTTCGCCGAAGCGGTCGTTCCGCCAATCTTCCAGACATCGCTCTTCACCTTCTCTGACTATGACGACATGATCGCCTCCTACCGCGGCGAAAAGGTGCGGCCGATCTATACGCGCGGTCTGAACCCGACGGTGCGCCTGTTCGAGGAGATGCTGGCAAAGCTCGAAGGAGCCGAAGATGCATTGGGTTTTGCAAGCGGCATGGCGGCGATCTCGTCTGCGATTCTGAGCTTCGTGGAACCCGGCGACCGCATCGTTGCCGTCAAGCATGTTTATCCCGATGCCTTCCGCCTGTTCGGCACGATCCTGAAGCGCATGAAGGTCGAAGTGACCTATGTCGACGGCCGCGACGAAGAGGCTGTCGCCAAGGCGCTGCCGGGTGCGAAGGTCTTCTATATGGAAAGCCCGACGAGCTGGGTGATGGAGGCCCATGATGTCGGTGCGTTGGCAGCCCTTGCCAGGAAGCACGGCGTCGTCACCATGATCGATAACAGCTGGGCGAGCCCGTTCTTCCAGCGACCGATAACACTCGGCGTCGATCTCGTGATCCATTCGGCTTCGAAATATCTCGGCGGCCATAGCGATGTCGTTGCCGGCGTTGTCGCCGGTTCCACGCAGATGATCGCCCGTATCAAGGCCGAAGCCTATCCCTATCTCGGCGGTAAGCTCTCGCCTTTCGATGCTTGGCTCCTGATCCGCGGACTGCGCACCCTGCCGATCCGAATGCGGGCACATGAGACGGCTGCCATGACGATCGCGCAGCGCCTGCAGGCGCTCGATGTCGTCGAACAGGTCTGTCATCCCGGTCTTGCCAACCGCCTGCCTGCCGGCCTCAATGGCACGTCAGGTCTTTTTTCCTTCATATTCCGCGAAGGCATCGACGTCCGAGCCTTCGCAGATCACCTCAAGCTTTTCAAGCTGGGCGTAAGCTGGGGTGGACACGAAAGCCTGATCGTACCGGGCGAGGTGGTGCTGCAACAAAAGGCACAGCCGAACTCCGCACAAACCTTTGGCATCAGCCCGCAATCTGTGCGCCTTCACATCGGCCTCGAAGGAACCGAGGCTCTGTGGAGGGATATCGAGGAGGCGATTGCCGTCGCCTCGTAACTGAAACCTCACAAACAACGATGGAGGGGAACCGAAAATGAAAAAGCTCATTCTTTCAACGCTCTTTGCGACCACGATGATGGCAGGCACGGCTTTTGCGGACACGACGCTCAAGCTCGTCGAAGTCATCACCAGCCCTGAGCGCACCGAGACGCTGAAGTCGATCGTCGGCAAGTTCGAGGCCGCCAATCCCGGCACCAAGGTCGATATCATCTCGCTGCCCTGGAACGAAGCCTTCCAGAAGTTCGCGACCATGGTTTCGGCCGGCGACGTGCCCGATGTGATGGAAATGCCCGATACCTGGCTATCGCTCTACGCCAATAACGGCATGCTCGAAAGCCTTGAGCCCTATCTCGCAAAGTGGGAGCACACCAAGGAACTGACGCCGCGTGCGCTCGAGCTCGGCCGCGACGTCAACAAGACCGCCTATATGCTGCCCTACGGCTTCTATTTGCGCGCAATGTTCTACAACAAGAAGTTGCTCGCCGAAGCCGGCGTCAAGGAACCGCCGAAAACGATGGAGGATTTCACCAAAGCCTCCGAAGCCGTCTCCAAGCTGCCGGGTAAATACGGCTACTGCATGCGCGGTGGTCCGGGCGGTTTGAACGGCTGGATGATCTTTGCCGCCTCCATGGCCGGTGACAATAAGTACTTCAAGGATGACGGCACCTCGACCATGAACAGCGAAGGCTGGGCAAAGGGCATCGAGTGGATGGTCGATCTCTACAAGAAGGGTTATGCGCCGAAGGACAGCGTCAACTGGGGCTTCAACGAAGTTGTGGCGGGCTTCTACTCCGGCACCTGCGCCTTCCTTGACCAGGATCCGGATGCGCTGATCGCCATTGCCGAGCGCATGAAGAAGGACGATTTCGGCGTAGCTCCGCTGCCGAAGGGACCGGCCGGAAAGTCTTACCCGACAATCGGTTACGGCGGCTGGTCGATGTTCACGACGAGCCAGAACAAGGATCTTTCCTGGAAACTGATCGCAACCCTCGAAGGGCCGGAAGGCAATATCGAGTGGAACAAGAAGATCGGCGCCCTACCGGCCTATACGGCTGCCGAGAAGGATCCTTTCTACGCTGGTGACCAGTTCAAGGGCTGGTTCGAGGAACTGGCCGACAAGGACACCGTCCCGACGGTTATGCCGACCTACCTTGAGGAATTCGCTTTCTTCAAGGACTCCATGGCGATCAAAACCTCGCAGCAGGCTCTACTCGGGGACATCTCCGCCAAGGACCTTGCCGATCAGTGGGCCGACTACCTCACCAAGGCGCAGCAGAAGTTCCTCGCCAAGAAGTAGGGCAAAAATCGCAAACGGCGGCGGAGATCGTCCGCCGCCGCTCATGCAACGACAGACGGCGCGCGGAAGCGCCGCAAGGGGAAGTATAGGGTAAATGACCATCACCGCCGAAACGCTTGAGATGCGCCACGACCGCCGGCCATGGCTGCGCCGCCTGGCCGACGCCTCGGAGCCTTACCTCTATAGCGCGCCCTCGCTCGTCCTGATCATTGCGGTCATGCTGGTTCCCCTGGTGGTCGGTGTTTCCTATGCTTTCCGAGATATCCAGCTTCTCAATCCCTTTTCCGGCGGCTTTGTCGGGATCGAGCATTTCCGCGCGCTTTCCCAGGACAAGGCCTTCTATGGCGCGCTGAAGAACACGCTCTGGTGGACCGGCGCTTCCGTCCTCCTGCAATTCTTCTTCGGTCTCATCCTCGCCCTTCTGCTCGACAAGCCGTTCTGGGGAAGGGGCGTCATTCAGGCGCTCGTCTTCCTGCCTTGGGCCGTACCGTCGTTCCTTGCCGGCCTGAACTGGGCCTGGCTTTTCAATCCGGTTATCGGGCCGATCCCGCACTGGCTGTTTGCGCTGGGGTTGATGAGCGAACCGGGCAATATTCTCTCCGATCCGCAATATGCGATGTGGGGACCGATCATCGCCAATGTCTGGTGGGGCATTCCTTTCTTTGCCATCACGCTGCTTGCCGCCCTGCAGGCGATCCCGCGCGATCTCTATGAGGCCGCCTCGATCGACGGCGCCGGCTGGTTTCAGCGTTTCTGGTCAATCACCTTGCCGTTTCTGGCGCCGACGATCGCCATCACCGTCATGTTGCGCACTGTCTGGATTTCGAATTTCGCCGACCTCATCGTCGTCATGACCGGCGGCGGTCCGGCCGACAGAACTCAGATCGTCGCGAGCTACATCTTTACCCAGGCCTTCAAACGGCTCGATTTCGGTTATGCCTCGGCAATCGCGCTGGTGCTGCTGGTGCTGCTGCTTGCCTATTCAATGCTGATCATCCTGCTGCGGCAGAGCCTTCTGTCCAAGGATTGAGCCATGAGACGATCCCTTCTCCCCATCGTTGCGCATCGCCTGGCGATCCTCGCCTATGTCGTCTTCGCGCTCTTCCCGCTCTTCTGGCTGCTGAAGGTCTCGGTCACGCCGAACGATCTTCTCTATACCGAGGGCGTGCGCATGTGGCCCTCGCGGACCACTTGGGAGCATTATAGCTTTGTCCTACAGCACAGCGCCTTTCCGACCTTCTTCAAGAATAGTCTGATCGTCTCCGCCTCGACGGCGGTGGCAGTGACGATCTGTGCCTCGCTATCGGGTTATGCATTGTCGCGATTCACTTTCCGGGCCAAATACTGGATCGTCGCGCTGATGCTGCTCACCCAGATGTTTCCACTCGTCATGCTCGTCGCGCCGATCTTCAAGATCCTGTCGCCGCTGCACCTGACGAACAGCCTCACTGGCCTCGTCATTGTCTACACCGCCTTCAACGTGCCCTTTGCGACCTTCCTGATGCAGTCCTTCTTCGATGGCATTCCGAAAGATCTCGAGGAAGCGGCAATGATCGATGGTGCTACTCAGTTCACGGCCTTCCGGCAGATCATCCTGCCGTTGACGCTGCCCGGTATTGCGGCAACGCTCGGCTTCGTCTTTACGGCGGCGTGGAGCGAACTTCTCTTCGCGCTGATGCTGATCAACGGCAATGACGCGGCGACCTTCCCGGTTGGCCTTCTTACCTTCGTTTCGAAATTCTCCGTGGATTTCGGGCAGATGATGGCGGCAGGTGTCATGGCGCTCATTCCGGCCGGCCTCTTCTTCCTGCTTATCCAGCGTTATCTCGTTCAGGGCCTGACGGCCGGTGCGGTCAAGGGTTAGTCACATGGCATCGATCGATATTAAGAATATCCAGAAATCCTACGGTCATTTCTCGGTGCTGCACGGCGTCGATCTGGAGATCAGGGATGGCGAATTCGTCGTTCTCGTCGGTCCTTCCGGTTGCGGCAAGTCCACCTTGTTGCGCATGATCGCAGGCCTCGAAGACGTGACGGGCGGCGAGATCCGCATCGCGGGCAATCGTGTCAATGAGCTGCATCCGAAGGATCGCGACATCGCTATGGTCTTCCAGTCCTATGCCCTCTATCCGCACATGAATGTCGCCGGCAATATGAGCTACAGCCTGAAGCTCAGGAAGACGGCGAAGGAAAAGATCACCAGTGCCGTTGCAGGTGCGGCCTCAAAGCTCGGCCTCGATCCGCTGCTTGAGCGCCGGCCGAAGGCATTATCAGGCGGTCAGCGCCAGCGCGTCGCCATGGGCCGTGCCATCGTGCGCCAGCCGAAAGCCTTCCTGTTCGACGAGCCGCTGTCGAATCTCGACGCGCGCCTGCGCGAGCAGATGCGTGCCGAGATCAAGAAACTGCATGGCGACCTCAAAGCGACTTCGATTTATGTGACCCATGACCAGATCGAGGCGATGACGCTGGCGGACCGGATCGTCGCCATGCATGCTGGCGTCGTGCAACAAGTTGGGAGCCCCCTGGAACTCTACGATCGCCCCGCCAACCTATTCGTTGCGGGCTTCATCGGTTCTCCAGGCATGAATTTCCTGGAAGCGAGCTACGAGGCGGGTGGCGTGACGTTAAAAGACGGTACGATCGTGCTGCTCGATAAGTCACTGCCTTTGTCGAACGGCGAAAAAGTCACGCTCGGCATCCGGCCGGAACACGTCGTCATGACGAGCGATCGGGGAGGGGTTGTTGCCGACGTCAAACTTGTCGAGCCGACGGGCTTCGGCATCATCCTGCATCTTTCGCTGCATGGCCTGCCGTTCAAGATTTTCACGCTCGACCGTGAAGCGCTGAGCGCGGGACCGAAGGTCAACGTCGCGTTTCCGGCCAAGCATCTGCATGTGTTCAACGGCGAAGGCAATCGCGTCGATTGAGTTGGCGAAAGCCATAGCCTGACCGAGGACGTGAGGATTGGATGACGATGCAGTCCGCGACGGGCGGAAAAGAGCTTTCATCGCCAGCCCCTCGATGGCTATCATCAGATGATGATCATGCTGGAATGGATATTATGACAGACACTGTTCTCGACCGCTTTCTCCGCTATGTCGTCATCGACACCCAATCCGATCCATCCTCTTCGACGCAGCCGAGCACCGAAAAACAGAAGGATCTCGGCCGCATTCTGGTCGAGGAACTCCTGGAGATCGGCCTTTCGGATGCACATCTCGACGAGCACGGCTATGTCTATGCGACCATTCCGGCCAATACCGACAAGAACGTACCGGTCATCTGCTTCTGCTCACATATGGATACTGCGCCCGATTTCACAGGCACCAACGTCAAGCCGCAGATTGTGAAGAACTATACTGGCGGCGATATCCGGCTTCCCGGCGACCCGAACCGGGTGATCCGTGTTTGCGAGCACCCCGAGCTAAAGAACCAGATCAACAACGACATCATCACCACTGATGGCACAACCCTGCTCGGTGCTGACGACAAGGCGGGGCTGGCGGAAATCATGGCAGCGGCAAAGATTCTCATCGATAATCCCGAGATCAAGCACGGGGCGATCAAGATCCTGTTTACGCCTGATGAGGAAGTCGGCCGCGGCGTCAACAAGGTCGATCTGAAAAAGCTCGGCGCGGATTTCGCCTACACGATGGATGGCGAAACTGCCGGCCATATCGAGGACGAGACCTTTTCGGCCGATAGCGTCGATATCGTCATTGCCGGCGTGGCGATCCATCCTGGTTTTGCCAAGGACCGGATGGAAAATGCGATCAAGATTGCAGGCGCGATCATCGATCGGCTGCCGAAGGAGATCGCACCTGAGACGACAGAGGGAAAGCAGGGCTTCATTCATCCAACGGGTGTGGCCGGCTCGATGGAAAAGGCGGCGATCAGCCTCATCATCCGCGATTTCACCAACGAGGGGCTGGTCGAAAAGGAGGCCATGCTCGAAGAAATCGTTAGGGACGTGATAAAAGCATATCCGGGATCGAGCTACCGCTTCGACGTGAAGGAACAGTATCGCAACATGAAGGTGGTGCTCGACCGTCATCCGGAAATCATCGAGAACGCCGTCGAGGCGGTGCGCCGGGCGGGCATGACGCCGGTGCGCGGCAGCATCCGCGGTGGCACCGACGGTTCGCGCCTCTCCTTCATGGGCCTGCCGTGCCCGAACATCTTTGCTGGCGGGCATGCCTTCCATTCGCCCCTCGAATGGATCAGCCGCCAAGATATGGAAAAGGCTGTCAAGACGATTGTCGAGCTTGCCAAGGTCTGGGAAGAACGCGCCTAAGACGTCTCCTGCGAAAGAGCGCAGCGGTCATACAGTAGTGACGTGCGTAAAAACGAAGTCCTAAAGCGCAGCAAGCGGATCTGAAGGATCGCGACCCGCTTTAGGCTTTTTTCCGGATCAGCCGCCGATTCTCGAAATGTTTGTCAACGTCACGCTGTCATAGGCGGGGCGCGGTGTCGGAACGGCAACTGGCGTACCTGGGTCAGGCTCGATTGCCGTTGCCGCTGCGGGCATTGGCAAAGGATTGATGCTTGCAGTCGGCGCAGGGTCAGGAGACGGGATCGGCACCGGAACGTCCGACGGGATCAGGACCTCGAACTGCGGCGGCAACATGCTTTGACCCGGCACGTAGTTCATCGCAACTTCATACGAGGGCAGCGGCGGCGGGGTCTCAAGCGCGCCCTCTTCGTCACGCTTCTCGTAGAAGGCGTTGCCGCCCGCAACGGTCACGTAATGCATGTTGTTATAGGGAAATTTCAATCCGGCCGTGTGGAAGAACATTGCGTCGCCTACCGCCGGATGACGCTCGCCGCTCAGGATGGCATCAGCCGCGGTCGCAAGTTCTGGCTCTGCTTGCGGCTTGACCTCGCGCGTCATGACGCCCGGCGCAAACTGCTTCTTTTGGGCCACGACGCCGCAGATGGAATCAGCATAGGCACCGGAGGTCAGTCTGTTCATGATGACACTGCCGACGGCCAGGTAGCCGGCTTCATCCGAGTGCTGCGATTCGAAATACATCGCGCGCTTGAGGCAATCTCGATCCTTGGCGGTATAATTGAAAGTGACCTTCGCCTGTTGGCTCTGTTTCGATTTGGCTTTGACCGGCGCTGCCGCCGGTTTCGATGTCGTCGTGCAGCTCACGGCTGCCAATCCTACGAATAAAATCCCTACCAGGGATTTTCCAAAGGAAATCTCCGCCCTCAACGCCAGGTGCCTCCTATTGGATTAGTCCAGCCCTTCTCGATTCAGCGAAAACGTTTTTAGTCGGTATGTGACAAAAATACAAACAACCGGAGATAACAAAAATAACAAAGGGTTCCCGCTGAAATACGATTCTGGCGGGAACCGGCGTTGAAGCTGAGATCAACTCCGGAAGAGCTTCCAGCGGGTCGGCTTGAAGGCGACGCGTGAGCGATCCAGCCTGTCGGCTTCGCTTGGCGAAAGTTCGATTTCGATATGCGGACGATCCTTGCCGATATCGAGTTCGATATGCCGGGTACCTGCCACACGCCTGCTGGCGACAAGCTGGCCGGCAATACAGTTCTCTGCCGATTCGCAGAGCCGGACATCATGCGGACGGAAATAGAGCTGGGCCGTACCATCTGGCTCGCCCTCCGCATTGAGGCCGAGCGAACGGCCCTCGAAGCGGATATCGCCGTCAGCGATCTCCACCTGCAGGCAATTCGACTGGCCGACGAAGCCGAAGACGAAGGGCGAATCGGGACTGTCGTAAACTTGGTCTGGCGTGCCGACCTGCTCGATCGCGCCCTGGCTCATGACGACGACACGGTCGGCAAGTTCCATCGCTTCATCCTGATCGTGGGTGACGAAGATGGTGGTATGGCCAGTGCGGTCATGAATTTCGCGCAGCCATTTGCGCAGATCCTTGCGGACCTGCGCATCAAGTGCGCCGAACGGCTCGTCAAGCAGCAGGACGTTTGGCTGAACCGCCATGGCGCGGGCCAGCGCCACGCGCTGACGCTGGCCGCCTGAAAGTTGTGCCGGATAGCGCTTTTCAAGACCCGAGAGCTGCACGAGATCGAGCAGTTCCAGAGCGCGCTTTCGGATTTCTGCCTTCGGTGGACGGCGCGATGCCTTGCGTACCTTCAGGCCGAAGGAGACATTTTCGAGCACCGTCATGTGTCGGAAAAGCGCGTAATGCTGGAATACGAAGCCGACATTGCGCTGCTGGACCGTCTTTCGCGAAGCATCCTCGTCGCCGAAGAAGATCTGGCCTTCAGTGGGGCTTTCGAGACCCGCAATGAGGCGCAGCAGCGTGGTCTTGCCGGAACCGGAGGGTCCGAGCAATGCGATCAGCTCGCCGGAGCGGATATCGAGCGAAACGTCATGCAGGGCCGGAAAGCGGTCGAATTCCTTGCGTATGTTTTGGACGCGTACTTCCATTCTAATTCCTTCAGTGCCGCCGGCTGGCGGCGATTTCGGCGCTATAGCGCATTTCCAGCAGCGTCTTCAAAACAAGTGTGACGAGGGCGAGCAAGGCAAGAAGCGAAGCGACCGCAAAGGCCCCCGTGAAATTATACTCGTTATAGAGGATTTCCACCTGCAAAGGCATCGTGTTGGTCTGGCCGCGAATATGGCCCGATACGACCGATACGGCGCCAAACTCGCCCATGGCGCGGGCATTGCAGAGCAGCACACCGTAGAGCAGACCCCATTTGATGTTTGGCAAGGTCACATGCCAGAAGGCTTGCCAGCCGCTTGCGCCGAGCGAAAGAGCTGCCTCTTCATCCTGCGTTCCCTGTTCCTGCATGAGCGGAATGAGCTCGCGCGCAACGAAGGGGAAAGTGACGAACATCGTGGCAAGAATCAGACCCGGCGCCGCAAACAGGATCTTGATCTCGTTGGCGGTCAGCCACTGACCGAGCCATGTGTTGGCTCCGAAGAGCAGCACGAAGACGAGGCCCGAGATCACCGGCGAAACCGAGAAGGGAAGATCGATCAGCGTCGTCAGGAAGGCCTTTCCCTTAAATTCGAACTTGGCGATCGCCCATGCAGCGGCAATGCCGAAGACGAGGTTCAGCGGCACACTGACGCCGGCAACGATCAGCGTCAGACGGATTGCCGAGAAGGTTTCGACATCCTGGAGCGCTGTGAAGAAAGCGCCGGTCCCCTTGCGGAAGGCTTCGACGAAGACGGCTGTGAGCGGCAGGAGCACGATCAACAGCAGGAAGACGAGCGCGATCACGACCAGCGTGACACGGGCGACTTTGCTCTCGGTGACGGCTGAATGGACCTTGCGCGGTTCGACCGTCGAAGCAGCTGGGATAGCATCAGACGCCATAACCGTACCTCCGCCTGCTCCAGCTTTGCATGAGATTGATGACAAACAGCATCGAGAAGGAGATAATCAGCATGATCGCGGCGATGCCGGTCGCCGCCGCGTAATTGTATTCTTCGAGCTTGATAACGATCAGCAACGGGGCGATTTCCGATTTAAACGGCAGATTGCCGGCAATGAAGATGACCGAACCGTATTCGCCGACGGCGCGGGCGAAGGCGAGCGCAAAACCGGTCAGCACGGCAGGCGCAAGGCCCGGAAGCAGCACGCGCGCAATTGTCTGAAAACGATTGGCGCCGAGCGTAGCGGCGGCCTCCTCTACTTCCTTGTCGATCTCTTCCATGACCGGCTGGACCGTTCGTACGATGAAGGGCAGACCGACGAAGATGAGGGCGACGACAATACCGGCAGGCGTGAAGGCGATCTTGATGCCGAGCGGCGTCAGGAACTGCCCGACCCAGCCGTTCGGAGCGTAGAGGGTGGTCAGTGCTATGCCGGCGACGGCCGTCGGCAGGGCGAAGGGCAGGTCCACCATGGCGTCGAGAATGCGTTT
The DNA here is from genome assembly GCF_014195325.1 of Rhizobium sp. BK650. Classification (GTDB taxonomy): domain Bacteria; phylum Pseudomonadota; class Alphaproteobacteria; order Rhizobiales; family Rhizobiaceae; genus Rhizobium. The sequence goes on from NZ_JACIBK010000015.1 coordinate 20,868, forward strand.
GCCGGGAAATCGGTAACGGACCAGAACCCAGGCAAGGATGACGCCGAAGACGACATTGAGACAGGCGGCGATGAATGCGCAGCCGAAGCTGATGCGCAGCGCGCTCAGTGTCCGCTGGTCGAATGCAATGCCGAAGAACTTCTCCCAACCGAGTGCGCTCGACCGCCAGGCAAGACCGGACAGGGGGATAAGGACGATGAGGGTAAGCCAGATCAAGGTAAGACCGAGCGCCAGTCCGAAACCCGGAATGACGCTAGGCCGCTTGAACCGCCACCGTGTGGGGTTATGTGCGCTCATAAGACCTATTATTGGGCCGGCTTATAGATCTGGTCAAATACGCCGCCGTCGCCGAAGAATTTCGGCTGTGCTTCCTTCCAGCCGCCGAAGTCGTCGATCGTGGCAAGAGTGAGCTTTGGGAAGCGGGCGATATCAGCGGGATCGGCTGCTTCCGGCTTGATCGGTCGGTAAAAATGCTTTGCCGCGATCTTCTGGCCTTCATCGGAATAGAGGTAGTTCAGATAGGCTTCTGCGACCTTACGGGTGCCCTTCTTGTCGACGTTGCCGTCGACAACCGCAACCGGTGGGTCGGCGCGGATGGAAAGAGATGGGGTGACGATTTCGAATTGATCGGGGCCAAGTTCTTCGAGCGAGAGATAGGCTTCGTTTTCCCATGCAAGCAGGACATCTCCGAGGCCGCGCTGGACGAAGGTGGTGGTAGCACCACGCGCCCCGCTATCGAGAACCGGGACGTGCTGGAGGAGTTTGGTCACATAGTCCTGCGCCTTGGCGTCGTCGCCGCCATTCGCATGCTTGGCCCATGCCCAAGCGGCAAGGAAATTCCAGCGGGCGCCGCCCGACGTCTTTGGGTTCGGTGTGATCACCTGGATGCCTTCCTTGACCAAATCGCCCCAATCCTTGATGCCCTTCGGATTGCCCTTGCGGACGAGGAAGACGATCGTGGAGGTATAGGGCGTGGAATTATTCGGGAACTTGGTCTTCCAGTCGGCCGGAATCTTGCCGGTCTTCTTAGCGATGGCGTCGATATCGCCTTCGAGCGCAAGCGTCACGACGTCGGCTTCAAGCCCGTCGATGACCGAGCGCGCCTGCGCGCCGGAACCACCGTGAGAGGCTTGGATCGTCACGGCTTCGCCCGTGTCAGTCTTCCACTTTGCAGCGAAAGCGGCATTGAAATCCTTATATAATTCGCGTGTCGGATCATAGGACACGTTCAGAAGCGTTTGGTCGGCGAAGGCCGGTGCGACGCTGCCGATCGCAAAGCTGCTTGCCATGACCGCGGCCGCGATGAGCCGGGCGATCCTTGAAGTCTGCATGGGAACCCTCCGTGGTTATGCGCTAAACTCTATCAACTAGGTCGTATAATGAAACGAAGATTGTTCCGGTTCCGGGGACCAACCTTAGAAAGCCATCCCATTTTCAGCGGCTGATTGCGAATAGCACGTGCTGATAGTGGGCCGCGCCTAGTTGGGGCAGCCCGCCACAATCGTGATTTTTCTGCCACAGTTCGATCTCGAAAGTGTCATTCCTGTGTCGATTTTTAGCCTTCTTTTGCAGCGCGGACGTTTTCGAGTGCCTACATGGACGTCCGGTCGTTGGGATTCGGCGACCGACGGCAGGGGTGTCCTTGAAGCACTGCTTGCCTCTTTCAAACCGTAAAAGGTCTTTCTGATGTCTATTAAAACTATCCTTCTTGGCTCTGTCGCCGCCCTTGCAGCGGTTTCCGGAGCACATGCAGCCGACGCTATCGTCGCAGCCGAGCCGGAGCCCGTAGAATACGTTCGCGTTTGCGACGCCTACGGGACTGGCTACTTCTATATCCCGGGCACGGAAACCTGCCTTAAGATCGAAGGCTACATCCGTTTCCAGGTTAATGCTGGCGAGAACGTCGGCGCCTCCGTAACCAACCCGAACGACTCCGACTGGGATGCCGTTACCCGTGGTCAGGTCACCTTCCAGACCAAGAACGACACCGAGTATGGCACGCTCACCGGCGTCATCACGCTGCGTACCAACGCTGACAACGCCACCAACCAGACGACCACGCTCGACGAAGGCTACATCGACATCGCCGGCTTCCGCGTTGGTAAGCAGTACAGCTGGTGGGATGACGATCTGAGCGGTGAGACGGACACGCTCTCGAGCAACGAGACGACTCACAACTCGATCCGTTATCAGTACGAGACCGACCGCTTCGCAGCTGGCATCTCGGTCGACGAACTTGAAGACGCCTATGTCGAGAAGGATGGCGAGGGCCCGAACAACTTCGGCGTTGCGGCCCAGGTTTCCTTCAAGAGCGGCGCCTTTAGCGGCTACCTGCTCGGCAGCTACGATACCGACAACGAGGAAGGCGCCATCCGCGCAATCCTGTATGCCGACATCGGTCCCGGCACCCTTGGCCTCGCTGGCATCTGGGCTAGCGGCGCTAACTACTATTACGAAGAGTCCGAATGGACAGTCGCTGCCGAGTACAAGGTCAAGCTCACCGACAAGTTGGCTGTTACCCCGGCCTTCCAGTACTTCGACAAGATCGAACTCGATGATAGTGGCGACTTCACCGGCGGCAGTGCTTATACCACCGGTGTTACCGTCGATTACCAGATCGCTGAAAACCTGCGCAGCAAGGTCAGCGTTCAGTATCACGACGAAGAAGACGGCGACGACGAAACCTTCGGTTTCCTGCGTCTGCAGCGCGACTTCTAATAAAAAAAGGGCCTATGCGGCCCCTGCTACCGATTTGCCTTCCCCCCGCTACGGCGGGGAGAAGGTCGAAAGTGTCAAGCGAGTTTCCCTCATACGCGCGAATCGGCAATGAAATCCGAATAAAATTCATCGGTTCTTCGGGCCTTGCGCATGGCCGCCAGCACCCCATCCGACTGAAGCCGGCGGGCAATGGCTGCGAGCACGTTCAGATATTCTCCACGATTATTTTCCCCAAAGAGCAGCACGAAGGCGATATCTGTTGGGATATCGTCGATCGCATCGAAATCGAGCGGCTGGGCAAAGCGGATTAGCAGGCCCCGTGGGCTTGTCATGCCGTCGATGGCCGCATGGGGAACGGCAATGCCGTTGCCGATGCCGGTGGAGCCCAGCTTTTCTCGGGATTCGAGCGCCTTCAGGACGGCGTGGCCATCAATGCTGAAGGCTTTGCCGGCCTTTTCGGATATCGCCTGCAGCGCGCGCCATTTGGTCGTTACCGACAGGCCAATGAAGGTGTGTTCCGGCCGGATGATGTTGGAGAGGTTCATTTCAGTCCCGATGCTGGATTGGCAGATATCAGTCAGGCTCGCGGAGCCTGTAGCCGACGCCGGTCTCGGTGGTGATATAATGCGGCTGGTCGGGAATCTGCTCGACCTTTTGCCGCAGTTGGCGCACGTAGACGCGCAGATATTGCACGTCTGCCGCCGGACCCCACACCTGCTTCAGAAGGAATTGATGCGTCAGCACCTTGCCGGCATGCTGGACGAGCACGCGCAGGATGTCGTATTCCTTTGGCGACAGCTTGATCTCCTTGCCGTCGACCTTGACGATGCGCTTGACGAGGTCGATCGACAGGCCTCCCGTCTGGAATATTGCCTTTTCTCCCTGCTGCTGCAGTCGGTGGCGCAGCGCCACGCGGATTCGGGCCCCGAGCTCGTTGATGCCGAAGGGCTTCGTAACATAATCGTCCGCACCGCTTTCCAGCGCCTTGACGATGCCGGCCTCATCGGTACGGCTCGACAGGATGACGACAGGCATGGCGAGCCCGTCCTCGCGCCATTCCCGCAGAAGGTCGTGGCCCGGCATGTCGGGGAGGCCAAGATCGAGTACGATGAGATCGGGCCGGTCGTCCTTGACCGACTGTCGGGCGGCAGCGGCATTCGGTGCCTCATGGACTTCATAGCCCTGCGCTGTGAGACCTACGCGTAAAAGCTTTCGGATCGGCGGCTCGTCGTCGACGACGAGGATCTTGACGGCTGAGCCGGTCATTTGAGTTCATCCAGTTTGAGAATGTCATTCGGTTTGGGAAGACGGATTGTGAAAACGGCGCCGGACCGGTCGGTCCGGTTGCCGGCCGTGATCGTTCCGCCCATCGCCTCAATGAAGCCCCGGCATATGGAAAGGCCGAGGCCGGTACCGGCACGTACCTGATCGCCCTTGCGCACACGGTAGAACGTGTCGAAGACACGGGTGAGGTCTGCAGGAGGAATGCCTGGTCCTTCGTCGGAGACCTGCACGACGACGTTTTCGGCATCCGCCCAACCCTCGATGCGGATAACGGAGCCATCGGGCGCGTATTTTGCAGCATTGTCCAGCAGGTTGAAGAGGACCTGCTCGAAGAGGACAGGATCGACGCGGACCATGGGCAGGTCGGCAGGGATCGTCATTTCCGTTCTGTGACGGTCGAGAATCTTGGCGGCACGGCGAAGCGCGCTGCCGGCGATATCACCGGCATAGTACAGTGCATAGTTCGGTTCCATGGCACCGGATTCGATCTTCGTCATGTCGAGCAGGTTGGCGATGAAGCGGTTGAGGCGCTCGGATTCATCGACGACAGTCGAGAGAAGGTCGGTGCGGTCCTCCGCAGTCATGGAATCGAAATAGTCGCGCAGCGTGCCGGACGCGCCCAGGATCGCCGCGAGCGGCGTCTTCAGATCATGCGAGATCGAGGTCAGCAGGGCCGAACGCAGGCGATCTGCCTCCGCCGCAAGCTTGGCGCGATCGACATCGGCGACCAGCTGTACACGCTCTATGGCGAGCGCCGCCTGATCCGCCAGGGCGTCCAGAAGACGTTGCTGCTCGGGCGTCAGCAGCGGTCCGTCGCGACGGTCGCTGTCGAGGCCGATGACGCCGACGGCCGTGCGACCGGTGCGTAGCGGCACATAGAGACGCTTGGCGCCGGGTAGGGTATCGGCGCCGCGACCGGCGGCGTGATTATGCTCCCAGGCCCAGCGGGCAGCGGCAATATCGGCATCGTCGAGCGTATCGTCAGGCGGATAGCCGGCCTTGACCGCGATGGAGTCCTCTTCCGGAAGGAGCAGGACGACGCGCACCTTGAGCATCGAGGCGAGCTGGAAGGCGGTCGCCCAGAGAACGTCATCCAGCGTGCCGGTGCCGGCGAGCTTCTTGGAAAAGAGATAGAGGTCTTCGGTTGTTCGCGCCCTTTGACGGGCTGCGGCCGCCTGACGCTGCACGGTTGCGGTGAGATTTGACGCGATGACGGCGACGCCGAGGAAGAAGAACAGCGCCAGCACGCTTTCGGGGTCGCTGATCGTCAGCGTGTAGCGCGGCGGCAGGAAAAAGAAGTTGAAAGAGAGGGCGCTGAGGATGCAGGTATAGAGTGCCGGCCTCAGGCCGTGGATGACCGCTGACGTCAGGACCGCCATCAGGAAGACGAGCGCCAGATTGCGGACGTCGAGCACCTGATCGAGCACCACGCCGACGGCAAGCGCAATCGCGACATAGGCAGTGGAGAGAATATAGGCCCTGAAGTCCAGCGTGGGAGCGCTCGGTGCGGCCTTCACACCACGCGGCGAGGCCGGGTCTTTCTCGTTGCCGGAGATGACATGGACGCTAATATCGCCTGCGCGCCGGATCAACTCGTCGGTTGTCGAGCGGCTCCACCACCATTCGCGCCATGTCGGCTTCTTCGGTGCGCCGATGACGATGTGGGTGACATTGTTGGCGGCGGCGTGGCGTACCAGTTCCTCGGTTACCTCGCGGCCGGGAATGGTGATCGCCTCGCCGCCGAGCTGTTCGGCAAGCCGGAGCGTGGCGGCGATCGTATCGCGCTGCGTTTCTGAAAGATTGATGGACCTGTTGGTTTCAATATAGACGGCTGCCCATGGCGCGCGCAGGCGCGCAGCCATGCGCGAGGCATAGCGCACCAGCGAGGCGGAGCGCGGATGGTCGTCGACCGATACCAACACGCGCTCGCCGGCAGCCCATGGCCCGGAAATGGCATGCGCCTGCATATGGGTCAGCAGCTGATCGTCGACACGCTGAGCGGTCTTGCGAAGGGCAAGTTCACGCAGCGCCGTTAGGTTGCCGGGGGTGAAATAGTTGGTCAGCGCCCGCTCGGCGGTCTTTGCCACATAGATCTTGCCATCGTGGAGACGCTTGATGAGGTCGTCGGGTGTCAGGTCGATGATCTCGATGTCATCAGCCATGTCGATCATGGAGTCCGGCACGGTCTCGCGCACCCGGATGCGGGTGATCTGCGAAACGACGTCGTTCAGGCTCTCCACATGCTGGATGTTCAGCGTCGAATAGACGTCGATGCCTCGATCGAGCAATTCCTTGACATCGAGATAGCGCTTCGGATGACGGCTGCCCTCGGCATTAGTGTGGGCGAGCTCGTCGACGAGAACGAGATCGGGCCTGCGGGCTAGAATGGCGTCGAGGTCCATCTCTTCGAGCGCTTGGCCGCGATAGGCGACCTTAATGCGCGGAACGATCTCGAAACCGGTAAGCAGCGCCTCGGTTTCCTTACGGCCATGGGTTTCGACGACGCCGATCACCACATCGAGGCCGTCGGCGATCTTAGCGCGGCCGGAGACGAGCATTTCGTAGGTCTTGCCGACGCCGGGTGCTGCGCCCAGGAAGATTTTCAGGCGTCCGCGCGACTCCGCCCGGGCCTTTTCGAGAAGCGCGTCGGGCGAGGGCCTGCCGGCCTGGTCGCGGTTGTCGTCTGGCATGCGTTCGATCTTCCTTCACGAGCGAGCCCCGGCCGCCTGTCGCGCGCCGGGGCTCTCAACCTTCACTCAGTCATAGAAGCATCAAGGCTCTGGTTCAACGCCAGAACATTGACAGTCGGCTCGCCGAGCAGGCCGAGTTCGCGGTCGGTCACAGCCGCATCGACCAACGCCTTGACCTTGGCTTCGTCGAGACCACGCACCTTGGCGACGCGGGGCACCTGGAAGTAGGCGGCATCTGGCGAGATATGCGGATCGAGGCCGCTGCCCGACGCGGTGACAAGGTCGGCAGGAACTTCGGAATTCGGGTTGGCTGCCTTGGCCGCATCATAGTCGCCCTTCACGCGATCGATCAGCTTCTGGCTGGTCGGGCCGAGGTTCGAGCCGGAGGAAGAGGCGGCATTGTAGCCATCGCCGGCTGCCGAGGGGCGGCCGTGGAAATACTTGTCGCTGGTGAATGCCTGGCCGATCAGCCTGGAGCCGATGACCTGACCGTCCTTTTCGATCAGACTGCCGTTCGCCTGGGAAGGAAAGAGCGCCTGGGCGACACCTGTCATGGCAAGCGGGTAAAGGAGGCCGGTGATGGCCGTGGTGGCAACGATCATGACGATTGCCGGACGAAGTTCTTTCAACATGGACTTTACTCCGAGGAGCGTTTTCAAGCGAAGTGGTGGTTACCGGTTCGCGTGAAGAAAACGCATGGAAATTAAGCGAGACCGACGGCGGTGATGACGATGTCGATCGCCTTGATGCCGATGAAGGGCACGATGATGCCGCCGAGACCAAAGATCAGCAGGTTGCGGGAGAGCAGCGCGCCGGCCCCGATCGCGCGGTAACGGACACCTTTCAGCGACAGCGGGATCAGCGCGATGATGATCAGCGCGTTGAAGATGATCGCCGACAGGATGGCGCTCTGCGGCGTGGCAAGGCCCATGACATTGAGCACGCCAAGCTGCGGGTAGAAGGTCAGGAACATCGCCGGAATGATGGCGAAGTACTTGGCGATATCGTTGGCGATCGAGAAGGTCGTCAGCGCGCCGCGGGTCATTAAGAGCTGTTTGCCGATTTCGACGATCTCGATAAGTTTCGTCGGGTCGCTGTCGAGGTCGACCATGTTGCCGGCTTCTCGGGCTGCAACGGTGCCGGTGTTCATGGCCACACCAACGTCGGCCTGTGCAAGAGCCGGCGCGTCGTTCGTACCGTCGCCGCACATGGCGACGAGCTTGCCCTTGGCCTGTTCCTCGCGGATCAGCTGCAGCTTGTTCTCGGGCGTTGCCTGGGCGAGGAAGTCGTCGACGCCGGCCTCGGCTGCGATGGCGGCTGCCGTCATCGGGTTGTCGCCAGTAATCATGACGGTGCGAATGCCCATGCGGCGCAGCTCGTTGAAGCGTTCGCGGATGCCGCCCTTGACGATATCCTTGAGCTGAATGATGCCAAGCAATCTGCCGTCGCGGGCAACGGCGAGCGGCGTGCCGCCGGTCTTGGCGATTTCGTCTGATATCGACTGCAGCTCGCGTACGACTTCGGCGCCGTTCTTCGAGGAAGCGTCACCATTGACGTAGGTGAGCACGGCATCGACTGCACCCTTGCGGATTGCAGAATCTTCGAGGTCGACACCGCTCATGCGGGTCTGTGCGGTGAAGGGCACGAAGGTAGCCTTCAAGCCTGCCATATCGCGGCCGCGGATTGCGTATCTTTCCTTGGCAAGCACGACGATCGAGCGTCCCTCAGGCGTCTCGTCGGCGAGTGAAGCAAGCTGGGCCGCATCGGCGAGATCCTCTTCGGAGACGCCGCGCACCGGGCGAAAGCTGGTGGCCTGGCGGTTGCCGAGGGTGATCGTGCCGGTCTTGTCGAGCAGCAGCGTGTCGACGTCACCGGCGGCCTCGACGGCGCGGCCGGACATGGCGAGGACGTTGAAGCGGACCAGGCGATCCATGCCGGCAATACCGATTGCCGAGAGCAGGGCGCCGATCGTGGTCGGGATCAGCGTGACGAAGAGGGCAACGAGCACAATGATCGGGATCGAGCCGCCGGCATAGGCGGCAAAGCTCGGAATGGTCGCCGTGGCAAGCACGAAGATCAGTGTCATGCCTGCAAGCAGGATGTTGAGCGCGATCTCGTTCGGCGTCTTCTGGCGTTCGGCACCTTCGACGAGCGAGATCATGCGATCGAGGAAGGTCGAGCCGGCAGCCGCGGTGATGCGCACGCGGATCCAGTCGGAGAGAACCTGCGTGCCGCCGGTCACGGCCGAACGGTCGCCGCCGGATTCACGGATGACGGGGGCAGATTCGCCTGTTATGGCGGCTTCGTTGACGGAGGCCACACCCTCGACGACTTCGCCGTCGGAGGGAATGATGTCGCCGGCTTCGACGAGAACGAGGTCGCCCACCTTCAGACTGGTGCCGGGGACCATGCGGTATCCGCTGCCGTTATTGGCGGTCAGCAACTTCGCCTGGGTTTCGGTGCGCGCCTTGCGCAGGGAGTCGGCCTGCGCCTTGCCGCGGCCTTCGGCGACGGCTTCGGCGAAGTTGGCAAAGAGCACGGTGAACCAGAGCCAGAGGTTGATCTGGAAGGAGAAGCCAAGATTGCCGTTATCTGAGACGAGGTCGCGTAGGAACAGAACGGTGGTCAGCGCCGAGACCGTGGCCACGACAAACATGACGGGGTTTTTGGCGAGGGTGCGTGGGTTGAGCTTGGTGAAAGCGGCACCCATGGCCGGAATGAGAATGCGAGAATCAAGGATGCTCGCGGATTTTGCCTGGCTCATAAGAGACTCCAGCTTTGAAACGAGGATGGCGAACCGGCCGACCGGTCAGCCCTGTAAAATTCTGATGGCGCAGACGACGACGAGCAGGCCTGCCATCATCACCAGGATGATGTCGGAGGCGCACGGCATCCGGTGGGCTCCACGCCCCGGCAGACCGAGACGTGGATGGAAGGCTTTTCGCAGCCTGTGGCGCACGAGCATTGGCTGAGCCCTCAGAACGTTTGGCCCGCAAGGCCAACGAGATGCTCGACGACCGGACCGAGAGCCAATGCCGGCATGAACGTAAGGCCGCCAACGATCAGGATCGTGCCGATAAGCAGGCCGACAAACAGTGGGCCGTCCGTCGGGAAAGTGCCTGCCGAGGCCGGAACCGTCTTTTTCGCAACCAGTGACCCAGCAATGGCAAGCGCCGGAATGATGACGAGGAAGCGGCCCATCAGCATGTCGATGCCGAGCGAAATATTGTACCAGGGCGTGTTGCCCGTCAGACCGCCGAAAGCCGAACCGTTGTTGGCCGCACCCGACGTGTAGGCATAGAGGATTTCGGAGAAGCCGTGCGGGCCGGCCGTGCCGACGGAGGCGACAGCCGAGGGCATGACGGCTGCGATCGCGGTGAAGACCAGCATGGCGAGCGGCAGGCAGAGGATGGCGAGAACGGCCATTTTCATTTCCTTCGCCTCGATCTTCTTGCCGAGATATTCTGGCGTGCGACCGACCATCAGACCCGCCACGAAGACGGCGACGATGATGAAGAGCAGGATGCCGTAGAAGCCTGCACCGACGCCGCCGACAATGATCTCGCCGAGTTGCATGTTGATCAGCGGGACCAAGCCGCCGAGTGCCGTGAAGCTGCCATGCATGGCGTTGACCGCGCCGCAGGAAGCAGCCGTGGTGATGACGGCGAATAGCGAGGAGAGGGTGATGCCAAAGCGGACTTCCTTGCCTTCCATGTTGCCGCCCTGAAGACCGAAGGCATGCATCAGCGGGTTGCCGGCAGCCTCTGCCCAATAGGTAATGCCGACGCCGGCGATGAAGAGGACGCCCATCGCAGCCAGGATCGCCCAGCCCTGGCGCTGGTTGCCGACCATGCGGCCGAAGACATTGGTCAGTGCTGCGCCAATCGCAAAGATCGAGACCATCTGGATCAGGTTCGAGATCGCATCCGGGTTTTCGAAGGGGTGCGCGGAGTTGGAATTGAAGAAGCCGCCGCCATTGGTGCCGAGCATCTTGATCGCCAGCTGCGAGGCGACGGGGCCGACGGCGATCGTCTGCTTGGCGCCTTCGAGCGTCGTCGCATCGACATAGGGGCCGAGCGTCTGCGGAACGCCCAGCCACACATAGGCAAGCGTCAGCACGATGCAGATTGGCAGCAGAACGTAGAGCGTGGCGCGGATCATATCGACCCAGAAATTGCCGATCGCTTTGCCGGAGGCGCGCGAGAAGGCGCGGATAAAGGCAACCGCAATCGCCATGCCTGTCGCTGCTGACATAAAGTTCTGGACGGTGAAGCCCATCATCTGTGTCAGATAGGACATGGTACTTTCGCCACCGTAATTCTGCCAATTCGTATTGGAGACAAAGCTGACGGCGGTATTGAACGAAAGCTGCTCCGGCACTGCTGCCATGCCCGCCGGGTTATAGGGCAACGCGCTCTGAAGACGCATCAGCGCGTAAAGCACGATGACGCCAAGTAGATTGAACATCAGCATGGCGAAGGCATAGGAGGTCCAGTGCTGATCTTCGCGCTCGCTGGTGCCGGCAATGGCGTAAAGTCCCCGTTCGATCGGAACGAGGACTGATGAAAGGAATGTGCGCTCGCCGTTGAAGACACGCGTCATGTAACCGCCGAGCGGTTTGACGAGCACGAGAACGATCCCGCAGTAAAGCAGGATCTGAAGCCATCCGTTGAGGGTCATGGGAGGAAACTTTCAGTACCCGGCTGCTTCAATCAGAAGCGCCGGTTTCGTCAGAAACGTTCTGGGCGGATGAGAGCGTAGGTGAGGTAGACGGTGAGAAACACGGTCACGGCACCGCTCAAGACATAATCGAGGGTCATCGTTTTCTCCTGTCAAAGCCTGTCACAGGCGCGCGTATAGGCGAAGCAAAGCCCGAAAAATATGACTGCAGTGGCGAGTAGAATTATATCCATCATCGATCGTGACTCCGGTTTGTTATTCTTGGAGTCAGACAAGACAAAGGGCGCCGTCTCGCTGAGGCGGCACCTTTATGCTTTCTGGCGTGGAGATGATCATTGCGATCTCTCGGACATCAATATGCGACCGAAGCGCATAAAGGTTCGAGACTGGCCAGGGGGTATCTATATAAAAATCTTATAAATGCCCTTAGGCGGAAAAAGCCCGAGTTCTGGCGCCAACTTTAGGCCAATACAAGCAAAACGCCGCGCTCAGGCACGGCGCAATTTCGGATAACGGAGTGGCGCAGGAATTCAGGGATCGACTCGGAACTGATAGTGGCCTTCAGCGCTGCGGCCATCCATGGAGAGGACACGCCAGTTGAGCGTGTAAACGCCAGGCGCCATGGAGGGATCGAGCGGGATCTTGAAGACCGATCCATTGGGGCCGGAGACAAAGGGCTTGCCCGTAGGAAGGGCCAGTCCCTGGGCATCAAGCAGGGTCGCCGTCGAGCGGGCAAGATCGACCGGGCCCGTAAAGGTGAGTTCCAGATTGGCCGGCACCAGCTTTTCTTCCTGCTGGGGCGGCGGAAGCGATGCCTCCTCGATCGCCGCAGACGCTGCGTTTGCGGCAAGGAAAAGGGATGCGAACAGGCAGAATGACACGATCGAGTTCATGACGGTCTTCCTTACGTTGCCGTCCGCATGGTGCCGGGAGCGTCATGTTCCCGCCACGCCATGTCGGCGCATGCCTAATAACGCTTCGGGGAGCGATTTCGATCCCTTGCGCGCGCAATAACCCGCATGGGCTGCGGCTGACCATTTTGCAGGATTGTGGCGGCGGCCTCGTTGACGAAATTGCGCCAGAATTCCCGAAGCCGTTTGGCGATCTGCGCGTTGGAAGACCGGTTTCTGCCGGCATTGTCATTGTCGTGCTTCATGGCTCCACTCCTTCCCGCGTCATCGTATCTTTAGACGCAAATGTACTCCGCGGCAGAGGTTTCCGGAATCATACAGAGGTCTAGGGAGGGCGTATCTTTCGGATGATAGGTCCGTGAGCATTTAGTCACATATTGAGCAAAAGCCAGATGGAGACGATTGAATTGCTGCGCCTTACGGTCTTATAGTCGCGGCAACGGCGCCCCATCAATCGCGGGTACCATAGGGAAGGAAACCGATCATGACCAAAGTCCGTGCGCTGGTACTGGAGCGCCAGCATGAGCTTGCGCTTCGCGATATCGATCTGCCTCTGGAGACAGGACCGGGGCAGGTGAAGATCAAGATCCATACCGTCGGCGTCTGCGGCTCGGACGTGCACTATTATACGCATGGCAAGATCGGCCCCTTCATCGTCAACCAGCCGATGGTGCTGGGCCATGAGGCAGCAGGCACGGTGATCGAGGTCGGCGCAGGTGTGACGCATCTCAACCTCGGCGACCGCGTCTGCATGGAACCCGGTATTCCGGATCCCAATTCCAAGGCAAGCCGGCTTGGCATGTACAATGTCGATCCGGCGGTCACCTTCTGGGCGACTCCGCCGATCCATGGGGTCCTGACGCCCGAGGTCGTGCATTCCGCCAACTACACTTTCAAGCTACCCGACAATGTCAGCTTTGCCGAAGGCGCGATGGTCGAGCCTTTCGCGGTTGGCATGCAGGCGGCCACCAAGGCGAAGATCGCGCCCGGCGACACCGCCGTCGTTCTTGGCGCCGGTCCTATCGGCACCATGGTGGCGATCGCGGCCCTTGCCGGCGGTTGCGCCCGTGTGATCGTTGCCGATCTCGCCCAGCCGAAGCTCGATATTGCTGCCCGGTATCAGGGCGTCATTCCGGTCAATATCCGCGAAAAGAACCTTACCGAGGAAGTGGCCCGCCTGACCGATGGCTGGGGTGCGGATGTGGTCTTTGAATGCTCAGGTTCACCGAAGGCCTGGGAGACGATCATGTCTCTGCCGCGGCCGGGCGGTGTCATCGTCGCCGTGGGCCTGCCGGTCAATCCCATCGGTTTCGACGTCTCGACGGCCTCGACCAAGGAAATCCGCATAGAGACTGTGTTCCGTTATGCGCATCAGTATGAGCGCTCGATCGCCCTTCTCGCATCGGGCCGCGTCGACCTGAAGCCGTTGATCTCGGAAACTTTTACATTTGAGGACTCCATCAAGGCCTTCGACCGCGCGGTCGAGGCACGCCCTGATGACGTCAAGCTGCAGATCGTGATGGAGTAAGACCCTTACCGGCGCCCAATGCCGAGTTTTATCTTGCGAAGCACCAGCGCCGCACCCGCGATGACGGCTGCGGCGCCAACTGCGATCAGCAGGTGGTGATGCAGCGGAAGGCGACCGAAGATCTGGTATATCCCCTGGCCGAAGACATAGCCGAGCGCGGTGAAAAGCTGACCCCAGACGAGGGCGGCGAGCAGGTTCAGCACCAGGAACCTTTGCGCCGATATGCGTGTCGTGCCGATGACGATCGGGCTGATCGTCCGCAATCCCACCAGAAAGCGGAATGCGAAGATGAAGCCGGTCGGATATTTTTCGAGAAGCTGCGTGACACGCGCCAGAGCCGGCGTTTCCATCACGCGTCGAACAACCTTCCATTGGGCCGCATAACGCCCGGCAAAGAACCACATCTGGTCGGCAGCGAAGGATCCAGCCGATGCCACCATCGAAGCGGCCCAATAGGTCATCAAACCGCGATGAGCGATGACGCCGCCCAGGAAGGCTGCGGCTTCACCTTCGAAGGCGGTGCCGAGGAAGAGCGCCGGAAGGCCATAGTTCCCAATCAGCAGTTCGATATTCAAGGCCAGTCTCCGGCTGATTGTTATGGATCTGAAGGCGCTCTGGGTCAGACCGCCTTCAGGTCGCCGAGCAGCGTCGGGATCAGTTCCGAAACCGTCGGATGGATCGGCACGGACCATTGCAGCACCGGATAGGTCGTGCCGGCATTCATCGCATCGATGATGCCGTGAATCACCTCGTCGCCCTCGATGCCGAGGATGGCCGCGCCAAGGATTTCCTTGCTCTCCGCATCCGCGACCACCTTCATGAAACCCTTGGTTTCGCCGCGCTCATTAGCGCGGCCGACCTTGCTCATCGGGCGGGTCGAGACCATGATCCTGCGGCCCGTGGCCCGGGCCTGTTTTTCCGTCATGCCGACGCGGCCAAGCGGCGGATCGATATAGAGGGCGTAGGCGAGGATGCGGCTCGAAAGCTTGCGGTCTTCGCCATCGAGCAGATTGGCGGCAGCAATCTCGAAGTCATTGTAGGACGTATGGGTGAAGGCGCCGTGACCGTTGCAATCGCCAAGCGCCCAGATACCTTCGACATTGGTGGAAAGCCGGTCGTCGACGGGGATGTAGCCGTGTTTGTCGGTCACGACGCCGGCGGCATCAAGGCCGAGATCGTCGGTATTCGGTGTGCGGCCGGTGGCGACAAGCACGTGACTTGCCTCAATCGTCTCGGAATCGATCGTGACGGTCGTACCGTTAGCGCTCTTTGCGAAGCGGATGTCTTTGACGTCGGTATGGATCCTGATGCCTTCGGATATCAAGATATCGGCGATCGCGTCAGAAATATCCTCGTCTTCGTGGGAGGCGAGCTTCGGACCGCGCTCGATCACAGTCACGTGCGAGCCGAAGCGCCGGTACATCTGTGCGAATTCCAGGCCGATATAACTGCCGCCGATGATGGTGAGATGTTTGGGCAGACTGTCGAGATGGATGATGCCGGTCGAGGTGAGAAAGTCGATATCGGCAAGGCCCGGCATGTCCGGGATGACAGGGCGCGCGCCGACATTGAGGAAGATTTTCGGTGCCGTCAGCGTCTCGCCGTTGACGAGAACCTCTTTTGGGGCGGTGAAGCGGGCATGGCCGGAGATGACCGTCATCGTTTTCATGCCTGCGAACCAGTCGCTCAGACCATTGCGGGCATTCATGGTGACCGTCTCTGCGCGACTGCGCACCGTCTTCATATCGATGTTGATCTCGCCCGGTATCCGTACTCCGTAATCAGCCCCGCGTCGTGTCACATGGGCAGCACGCGCGCTTGCGACCAGCGTCTTCGTCGGCATGCAGCCGGCATTGACGCAGGTGCCGCCGAGGAACTTACGTTCGATCAGCGCCACCTTCATCCCCTTTTCCGCCATGCGAGCGGCGAGGAACGGACCGGCTTGGCCGGCGCCGATGAAGATTGCGTCAAAGGTTTCCATCAGCCTGCTGCCACGATGATGATGGCGCCGATGATGGCGACGGCATCTTCGATCAGCGCTGCCGGACGATCCTGTCCGAAGGAGGCTGCGAGTTTGGCGCGGGCGCCGGCACCGCCGAGGGTGCCGATCACGGCACCGATCACCCCGGCAAGCAGACCGCCGAAGAGCAAGCTGCTGGCCGCGCCTATTACGGCGCCGCTGAGCGCACCCATGACGATGCGGGCGCCGAACTGGATCGGCACCTTGCGTGACGGCGTGGTAGGCAATTGGTCGGTGATGAGCTCAACGACAGCAAGTATGGTGAAAACCCATGGCGTCCACCGATAGCCCATGAAAGCAAGCGGTGTCTGAGAGAGATCGTACCATCCAAGCGCAGCACCCCATGCGACGGCCGCGGGCGCAGTCATGGCGCGAAGGCCGGCAACGATGCCGATGAGGAATGCGAGCAGCAGAAACATGGCAAATTCCCCTCAAGCCGTCGGCTTTCCTGCCGCGGTAGAGGAAAAGTTGCACATTGTTAACTCCGTTGCAATTCGTCTCGTGCGCGAGCGAATTAGTTGGAAAAGGCTGCGATACCGGTGATGGCGCGGCCGAGGATCAGCGCGTGGATATCATGCGTTCCCTCGTAGGTGTTGACCACTTCAAGATTGACGAGGTGGCGCGCAACGCCGAATTCATCGGAAATGCCGTTGCCACCAAGCATGTCGCGGGCGGCCCGGGCGATCTCGAGAGCCTTGCCGCAGGAATTGCGCTTCAGGATCGAGGTCAGTTCGACCGGCGGATGGCCTTCCTCTTTCATGCGGCCAAGGCGCAAACATCCCTGAAGGCCGAGCGAGATCTCGGTCGCCATGTCGGCGAGCTTCTTCTGGATGAGCTGGTTGGCAGCCAATGGCCGGCCGAATTGCTGGCGATCGAGCGTATATTGCCTGGCCGTCGCGAAACACGCTTCGGCTGCGCCGAGCGCGCCCCAGGCAATGCCGAAGCGGGCCGAGTTGAGGCAGGTGAAGGGGCCTTTGAGACCACTGACATCAGGCAGCAGATTTTCTTCCGGCACGAAGACGTTGTCCATGACGACTTCGCCGGTGATGGAGGCCCGCAGCCCGACCTTTCCCTCTATCTTCGGCGCCGAGAGGCCCTTCCAGCCCTTCTCCAAGATGAAGCCGCGGATGAGGCCATCCTCGGTCTTTGCCCAGACGACGAAGATATCGGCGATCGGCGCATTGGAAATCCAAGTCTTGGAGCCGGTCAGGCTATAGCCGCCGTCGACCTTCTTCGCCCGTGTTGCCATGGAGCCTGGGTCGGAACCATGATTGGGTTCGGTAAGGCCAAAGCAGCCGATCCATTCGCCGGTGGCAAGCTTCGGCAGATATTTTTTCTTCTGCTCTTGCGAGCCGAAGGCATCGATCGGGACCATGACCAGGGAGGACTGCACGCTCATCATCGAGCGGTAGCCGCTATCCACCCGCTCGACCTCGCGGGCGATGAGACCATAGGCGACATAGCCGAGGCCAGCGCCGCCATATTCCGGATCGATCGTGGGGCCGAGAAGGCCGAGTTCGCCCATCTCCCTGAAAATTTCCGGATCGGTCTTCTCATGGCGAAAGGCTTCCAGCACGCGCGGTCCAAGCTTTTCCTGCGCATAGGCGTGAGCGGTTTCCTGCACCATGCGCTCCTCATCGGTCAGTTGTTCCACGAGCCGGAATGGATCGGCCCAGTCGAAAACCTCGCGCGTATGCTGCATGTCCAGTCTCCTCACCTGTATTCACGCATGCTTGATTTAAGGTCGCATAGACCCGAGCGTTTGCGGCGTCAACAAGGCGACCATCCCGCCAAAGATCAAGACCCGCCTTTTCAAATGGTGGCTGGTGCGCCAGTTTGCGCGCAATGGATTCTGGAGTGAGGAGCAGACATGTCATCGAGCGATCTCTTCGTACCGGCGGAAGGTGGCGAATGGGTAAACCCCGAACCGGGCGTGACCCGCCGTATCATGACCTATCTACCCGAGATGATGATGGTGGAGGTCGCTTTCGAGGCAGGCGCCGTGGGGGCTGCCCATTTCCACCCCCACATCCAGGCAAGCTATGTCGCGCAAGGAAGCTTCGAGGTGACGATCGACGGGCGCACCGAAGTCTTGAGGCAGGGCGGCAGCTTCATCGTTCCGCCCAATCTCGTCCATGGTGTCAAGGCGCTGGAAAAGGGCAGGCTGATCGACACTTTCACCCCGCACCGCGCCGAATTCCTGAAATAATCACACCTCTGGCTTTGCCTTTCGAACTGCGGCGGAGCCGATATAGGGTGGTATGAAGCATGCCTCGTCGCTGCGCACGGCTTCCCGCAGGAAGTCGATGACGGCGCGCACGCGCGGCGCCTGTTTGAGATCCCGGTGGCAGGTGATCCAGTAGTGGCGCTTGAGATCGATCTCATCCGGAAGGACGCGCACGAGTTCGGGATAACGGCAGGCAAAGAAATAGGGCAGGATGCCGAGGCCGAGCCCGTTTCTGGTGGCCGTCAGCTGGGCAAAGATACTGGAACTTTGGAATTGCGGCTTGATGCGCGGATGCACATCGCCGAGATAATCGAGCCCCGGCGCGAAGATCATCTCTTCGATATAACTGATGAAGGGGTGGTTCAGCAGATCGTCCCGCGTCCGGATCGGCGCGGCGCGCGCCAGGTAATCGCGGGAAGCGTAGACCTGCAGATGGTAATCCGTAAGCTTCTCCGCAAAATATGGCCCGCCCTTCGGCTCGTCGAGGACGACGGATATATCCGCCTCCTTGCGCGAGAGCGACATGATCTGCTGGATGGTGACGAGCTCGAGCGCGAGATGCGGATGGCGGGCGGCAAATTGCGGCAGGACGGTCGCAAAGAAGAAATTGGCGAAGCCCTCAGGTGCGCTGAGGCGCACGAGACCGCGCTGGCTGAGCGAGCCATCGGCGAGATCGGCTCGCAGCCGTTCCGTTTCCTTCTCCATCTTCTCGGCGGTTTCGACAAAGCGTGTGCCCATGGCAGTCAGCACGTAACCGCGCGGATTGCGCTCGAAGAGCTTCACCTTCAGGGCAAATTCCAGCCGGTCGATGCGCCGCGAGACGGTTGCGTGGCTTGAGCGCAACTGCCGGGCGGCCGTTGAAAGCTGGCCGGTGCGGGCGACGGCTAGAAAAAACTGCAGGTCGTCCCAAGTAAACTGCGAAGCATGGCTCATCGATGTCGCCCATCCGTCTACGCCTTTGGTCTAATTCCGCCCGCAAAGGAGTGCGTTTGGAACGTCTCTACAGCGCCATTATGACGGGTTTTGTGCAAAAACGAACAGATACTGTTTGGAATTAGATGTAAACCGGCAGTTGCCTCGTGAAGGAAATTCCGTGATCGTAGGGGCGAAACGACCGCTTTGAGGAGGGCGGGTCGCCAAATTTGAACAGATTCGCAATCTGGCCAATCTCTGGGAGGAGAGACTATGCGAAAGAATTTCATTGCGTCCGTTGCATTTTTGCTTGCAAGCAGCACTGCCGTGTTTGCCCAGAGCGCAGCCATTTCCGATGGTAAGGTCAAGATCGGGATTCTGAACGACCAGTCGGGCGTCTATGCCGACTTCGGCGGCAAATCCTCTGTCGAGGCAGCAAAGATGGCTGTCGAGGATTTCGGCGGCAAAGTGCTCGACATGCCAATCGAGATCGTGAATGCCGACCACCAGAACAAGCCTGATATCGCCTCCAACATCGCCCGCCAGTGGTATGACACCGAACAGGTCGATGCCATCATGGAGCTGACGACCTCTTCTGTGGCGCTTGCGGTACAGGCCATTGCCAAGGAAAAGAAGAAGATCGACATCGTCACCGGTGCGGCGACCACGGATCTCACCGGCAAGGCCTGTTCACCCTACGGCTTCCATTGGGCCTATGACACTCATGCTCTGGCCGTCGGCACCGGCGGCGCGCTGGTCAAACAGGGCGGCGACAGCTGGTTTTTCCTGACGGCGGATTATGCCTTCGGCTACTCGCTGGAACAGCAGACTACCGATTATGTGAAGGCGAGCGGCGGCACGGTCGTCGGTTCGGTGCGCCATCCCTTGTCGACCCAGGACTTCTCGTCCTTCCTGCTGCAGGCCCAATCGTCCGGCGCCAAGGTCATCGGTCTTGCCAATGCCGGCCTCGATACGTCGAACGCCATCAAGCAGGCCGCCGAATTCGGCATTACCCAGGGCGGCCAGCACTTGGCGGCGCTGCTCTTCACGCTCGCCGAGGTCCACGGCCTCGGCATGGAGGCCGCGCAGGGCCTGACGCTGACGGAAGGCTATTACTGGAACCGCGATGACCAGAGCCGGGAATTCGGCAAGAAGTTCTTTGCGCGCACCGGCAAGATGCCGAACATGATCCATGCCGGCACCTATTCGGCCGTTATGCAATATCTGAAGGCGATCCAGAAGGCGGGCACTGACGAAACCGAAGCCGTCTCCAAGCAACTTCACGCGATGCCCGTCGACGACGTTTTCGGCCGTGGCGGCACGGTCGGGCCGAACGGCCGCATGATCCACGATATGTACTTGCTGCAGGTCAAGAAGCCGGCGGAAAGCAAGGAGCCGTGGGACTATTTCAACGTCCTCGCGACCATCCCGGGCAAGGAAGCCTATATCGACCCCGCCAAGAGCGGCTGCGATCTGGTGAAATAGGATATGGCGGTCTCCGCGTTTGAAACTAAGGCCAAGCCGCGGGTGGTGCTTTCTGCCCGCGGCCTGCGGCGTGATTTCGGCGGCTTCACCGCCGTCAAGAATGTCGATCTCGATGTCCATGATGCCAGCGTCCACGCGCTGATCGGGCCGAACGGCGCCGGCAAGACGACAGTGTTCAACCTGCTCACCAAGTTCCTGCAGCCGACATCGGGCACGATCATGCTGATGGGCACGGATATTACCAGGACGCCGCCGGACAGGGTGGCGCGCATGGGCCTCGTCCGCTCCTTCCAGATTTCCGCGGTCTTTCCGCATTTGACAGTGCTCGACAATGTGCGGGTCGCCTTGCAGCGGCCGAACAATCTCTCCACGCAGTTCTGGCGACCGCTTTCGGCGCTCGACAGCCTGAACGAGCGGGCCGAACAATTGCTTGCAAGCGTCGGGCTTTCCAAAGAGCGCGATCACATTGCTGCCGATCTTTCCTATGGCCGCAAGCGGGTGCTGGAAATTGCGACCACGCTGGCGCTCGACCCGAAAGTGCTGCTCCTCGACGAGCCGATGGCTGGCATGGGCCAGGAGGATATCAGCGTCGTCTCCGCCATTATCCGCGATGTTGCGCGCGACCGGGCGGTCTTGATGGTCGAGCATAATCTCTCGGTCGTTGCCAATATCTGCCAGCATGTCACCGTGCTGCAGCGTGGCGAGATCCTCGCCGAAGGCGATTATGCGGCCGTCAGCCAGGACGAGCGCGTCCGCCAGGCCTATATGGGCACGGAGGAATACCACTGATGGCCGCCCTTCTCGAAGTCCAGGGGCTGAATGCCTGGTATGGCGAAAGCCACATCCTGCACGGCATCGACATGACGGTCGGCGAGGGCGAAACGGTGACGATCCTCGGCCGCAACGGTGTCGGCAAGACGACGACGCTGCGCACCATCACCGGCATCGTGCGGGCCCGAAAGGGAAGGATCAGCTTCGCCGGCACCGATATGATGCAGGTGCCGCTGCACAAGACGGCGCATAAGGGCATCGGCTTCGTTCCCGAAGAACGCGGCATATTCTCGACACTGACAGTTTCGGAAAACCTGCTGCTGCCGCCCGTCGTCGCCCCCGGCGGCATGAGCCTTGAGGAAATCTACGCACTTTTTCCGAACCTCTACGAGCGGCGCACGAGTTCGGGCACGAAGCTCTCCGGCGGCGAACAGCAGATGCTGGCGATCGCCCGTATCCTGCGGACCGGCGTGCGTCTGCTGCTGCTCGATGAGCCGACTGAGGGACTAGCGCCTGTCATCGTGCAGCGCATCGGCGAGATTCTGAAGACGCTGAAGGAGCGCGGCATGACGATCGTGCTCGTCGAACAGAATTTCCGGTTCGCAAGCCGTATTGCCGATCGCTTCTATCTGATGGATCATGGCCAGATGGTCTCGGAATTCCCGGTCGGCGAGCTGCCGCAGCGCATGGATGTGCTGCACAAGGTTCTGGGAGTGTGACGCGATGACGACGATCTTCGGCATTCCCATGCAGGCGCTGTTCGGTCAGCTGCTGATCGGCCTGATCAACGGATCTTTCTACGCTCTCTTAAGCCTCGGCCTTGCGATCATTTTCGGGCTGCTGCGCGTTATCAATTTCGCGCATGGTGCCCAATACATGCTCGGCGCCTTCGTCGCCTATCTGCTGTTGAATTATCTCGGCATCGGCTATTGGCCGACACTGATCTTGGCGCCGGTCATCGTCGGCCTTGCCGGGGCTGTCATAGAGCGGCTCTTTCTGCACCGGCTCTATGATCTCGATCCGCTCTACGGCCTGCTTTTCACCTTCGGCCTGGCACTCGCCGTCGAGGGCACATTCCGCTATCTCTACGGCTCGTCGGGCCAGCCCTATGCGACGCCGCCGGCGCTAGCCGGCGCCGTGAATCTCGGCTTCATGTTTCTGCCGATCTATCGCGGCTGGGTGGTGATCGTTTCGCTCGTCGTCTGCATCGGCACCTGGCTGCTGATTGAAAAGACAAAGCTTGGTGCCTATCTGCGCTCGGCGACGGAAAATGCCACTCTCGTCCAAGCCTTCGGGGTTAACGTGCCGGTCCTTTTGACCCTCACTTATGCACTCGGGGCCGGCCTTGCCGCCTTTGCCGGAGTGCTCGCCGCGCCCATCTACCAGGTTTCGCCCCTGATGGGCTCCAACATGATCATCGTCGTCTTCGCGGTTGTCGTCGTCGGCGGCATGGGCTCGATCATGGGCGCCATCATCACAGGCTATGTGCTGGGCATCGCGGAAGGTCTGACGAAGGTCTTCTATCCGGAAGCCTCCAATATCGTCATCTTCGTCATCATGGCGATCGTGCTTCTCATCAGGCCGGCGGGCCTTTTCGGACGGGATGCGTGACATGGCCGACATCACCGAAACGATCCGAACGGAAAAGAGCCGCACTGCCCTTTCGGTGCAGGCCGGTTTCCTGATCATCGGGCTCCTGCTTCTGTTGCTTGCGCCCTTCTTCTTCTATCCAATTTTCCTGATGAAGCTGCTCTGCTTCGCGCTCTTTGCCTGCGCCTTCAACCTGCTGCTCGGCTATACCGGCCTGCTTTCCTTCGGTCATGCGACCTTCTTCGGCGGGGCGGCCTATTTCACCGCCTATACGGTGAAATCCTGGGGCTTCCCGCCGGAGCTTGGCATCCTCGTCGGCGTGCTTGGGGCGACTGTGCTCGGCCTCATCATGGGTTTCTTCGCGATCCGCCGGCAGGGCATCTATTTCGCCATGATCACGCTGGCGCTGTCGCAGATGTTCTTCTTCTTCTGCCTGCAGGCAAAATTCACCGAAGGTGAGGATGGTATCCAGTCGGTGCCGCGCGGTCATCTCTTCGGCTTCATCGATCTGAACAGCTCGACCAATATGTATTATTTCGTGCTGGCGGTGTTCGTGATCGGGCTTCTGATCATCTGGCGCTTCATCAATTCGCCTTTTGGGATGATCCTGAAATCGATCCGGGAGAACGAGCAGCGGGCGATCTCGCTCGGCTATTCCGTGGCGCGCTACAAGCTCGGCGCATTCGTCATGTCGGCAGCGCTTGCCGGGCTTGCCGGATCCGCCAAGGCGCTGGTCTTCCAGTTCGCGACACTGACGGATGTCGCCTGGCAGATGTCGGGGGAGGTGATCCTGATGACGCTGCTCGGCGGTATCGGCACCTTGATCGGTCCGACCTTCGGTGCGGCCCTCGTCGTGACGCTGGAAAATTATCTCGCGACTTCGGAATTTCCGGTGACCATCATCACCGGCATCGTCTTCATGATCTGCGTGCTGATCTTCCGCCGCGGCATCATTGGTGAGTTCTACGCCTCGCGGCTTGGGCGTAAGTTGGGGTTTGTCTATCGTCGCTGAACGGGCGGACCACTTCTCCTGCAATGGGAGAAGATGTGCAGCGGCGGCGCGAAATCCCGCTTCCCCGACCCGGGGAGGCGGGACGCAGCCATTTCGGAGTGCACGATCCATGGATCGCTACGACTATATTATCATCGGCGCCGGCAGCGCCGGCTGCGTGCTCGCAAACCGGCTGTCGGTCGACGGCAACACCAGGGTTCTGCTACTGGAGGCGGGCGGCAACGACAACTACCACTGGATCCATATTCCTGTCGGTTATCTCTATTGCATCAACAATCCGCGCACCGACTGGTGTTTTACCACCGCGCCCGAGGACGGGCTGAACGGACGGGCGCTGAACTATCCGCGCGGCAAGGTGCTTGGCGGCTGCTCCTCGATCAACGGCATGATCTACATGCGTGGACAGGCTCGTGATTACGATCTCTGGCGGCAGATGGGCTGCATTGGCTGGGGCTGGGATGACGTGCTGCCCTTTTTCCGCAAGTCCGAGGATCATTACAAGGGCGAAGACGAGCTGCATGGCGTCGGTGGCGAATGGCGCGTGGAAAAGGCGCGGGTACGTTGGGATGTACTCGACGCTTTCCAACAGGCCGCTAAGGAGGCCGGCATTCCCGAAACGGCGGATTTCAACCGTGGCAGCAACGAGGGTTCGGGGTATTTCGATGTCAATCAACGCTCCGGCATTCGCTGGAATGCGACGAAGGCCTTTCTGCGCCCGGCCATGAGGCGCGGCAATCTGACGGTGCGGACCAAGGCGCAGGTGCGGCGGCTGTTGGTCGAGGAGGGAACTGTCATCGGCGTCGAGTTTCAACACGGTGGCACGGCAAAGCGGGCCTATGCCGCGAAGGAAACGGTGTTGTCGGCCGGCTCAATTGGTTCGCCGCATATTCTAGAATTGTCAGGCGTCGGTCGTGGCGAGGTACTGCAGCAGGCGGGCATCGATGTGGTGAGGGAAGTGAAGGGCGTCGGTGAAAACCTGCAGGACCACCTGCAGCTTCGGCTTGCCTACAAGGTCACCGGTGTGCCGACGCTCAACGAAAAGGCGTCTAAGCTGATCGGCAAGGCGGCGATCGGGCTTGAATATCTCCTGCGCCGCTCCGGTCCGATGGCGATGGCGCCGAGCCAGCTCGGTATCTTTACCCGCTCCGGTCCCGACAAGGAAACGCCTGATCTGCAGTATCATGTTCAGCCGGTTTCGCTGGAGAGGTTCGGAGATCCAGTCCACCCCTTTCCGGCGATCACGGCGAGTGTCTGCAATCTGCGGCCGGAAAGCCGCGGTTCCGTCCATGTCTCCAGCCCGGATTTTGCCGCCCAGCCCGTCATTGCGCCAAAATACCTCTCGACGCAGCGCGATCGCGACATAGCTGTTCGTTCGATAAAGCTGACGCGCCGGATCGTGGCACAGCCCGCCTTCGCCCGCTTCCACCCGCAAGAGTTCAAACCGGGACCGAGCTATCAGAACGAGGCGGAGTTGGAGAAAGCAGCGGGCGATATCGGCACGACGATCTTTCATCCCGTCGGCACCTGCCGCATGGGCGTCGACAGAGACAGCGTGGTCGACCCGCGGCTGAGGCTGCGGGCTCTTGGCAAGCTCAGGATTGCGGATGCCTCGGTGATGCCGGCCATCACTTCGGGCAATACCAATTCGCCGACGATCATGATCGCCGAAAAGGCGGCAGCCATGATCCTGGAAGACAACAGATAGGAGACGACCATGGGAAGGATCGCATTCATCGGCCTCGGCAATATGGGCGGCCCGATGGCCGCCAATCTCGTCAAGGCTGGCCACGAGGTTCTGGGCTTTGACCTGGCGGCACCACTACTGAAGCTGGCGGAGGCAAGCGGCGTGAAGCCGGCAAGTCATGCGAGCCAGGCGGTCAAGGACGCCGAGATCGTCATCACCATGCTGCCGCAGGGCAAGAACGTGCTGACGGCCTGGACCGATATCCTTCAGTCGACCGCGCAGGGCACGCTCGTCATCGACTGCTCGACGATCGATGTCGAAAGCAGCCGCAGGGCACACGAGATGGCAAAGGCCGCAAGCTGCCTCTCGCTCGATGCCCCGGTCTCCGGCGGCACGGGTGGGGCAAGCGCCGGCACGCTGACTTTCATGGCTGGAGGTTCCGAAGAGGCCTTCGTCAAAGCGAAGCCGATCCTGGAGGCTATGGGCAAGAAGATCGTCCATTGCGGGGAGGCAGGTGCCGGGCAGGCGGCGAAGATCTGCAACAATATGATCCTCGGCATTTCGATGGTCGGCGTTTGCGAGGCCTTCGTGCTTGCCGAAAAGCTCGGCCTGTCGCATCAGGCGCTCTTTGATGTCGCCTCCACCTCATCCGGCCAGTGCTGGTCGATCAATACTTATTGCCCGGTACCGGGGCCGGTGCCAACCTCGCCTGCCAACAACGACTACAAGCCGGGCTTTGCCGCAGCGCTGATGCTGAAGGATCTGAGGCTCTCGCAGGAGGCAGCACTGGCGAGCGGTGCCTCGACACCACTTGGTGCGGAGGCTGCACAGCTCTACGCGCTCTTTGAAAAGCTCGGCAATGGCGGCAAGGATTTCTCCGCCATCATCGAGATGTTCCGCGAGAAGCTCTAAGGAGCGCCTAACGCTCCCAGTAGGCGCCGATGCTCATCTTGTGGCGGTCGTGGCCACGCTCGGTCTTGAGGAAATCGCGGATGCGCTTGGCCTCGGAGCGTTCGCAACCGGCCCAGACAAATGTATCGCCATCTGCCTCTGCCAGCGCATTCCTGATTGCGCCTTCGATGAGACCCATCGTCCCGGCAGGCCTGCCGTTGCGATGCATCCAGGTAAGGTCTACCGTGCCTGCCGATGGCAGGGAAAGTTCTTCCGCTGGGCCGTCGACTTCGAGGAAGATGCGCAGCTGCGTCCCCGCCGGAACCTCGGCAGCAATGCGGGAAACGGCGGGCAGGGCCGTCTCGTCGCCGGCAAGGATCATCGTCCTCGCATCGGGGACACCCCCGCCACCGGGGCCAAGCGCGCCGGCGATATCGCCCGGCTTGGCATTTACAGCCCATTCGGCCCCGGGCATATTCACGCCTTGGTGCAGCACGAAATCGATATCGATTTCGCCGCGCTCGAGATCGATGCGGCGGAATGTATAAATGCGCACGGTCAGTGCATCTTCGTCCTTCGCCCATTCGATGCGGCCGTCTGAGCGCAGTTTCGGCCAGACGGGCATGCGGCCCTTCGGCGGGATGAGCAGGCGGAAATGCAATCCGCCGTGAGCGAAATGTTTAGCGTCGTCACAGGCAACGGTCACCCGGCGCATATGCGGGCTGATATTGCGGGCGCCAACCACGCGGATTTCCCGCAGGTCCGGCAGGCGGTCTGCTTTCGGCGCATCCGACCAGGCGAGTTCCAGCCTGTCATCGCCGGCAAACTGGAACAGATGCTCAGCCAGCACCGAACGCACAGTCTGAAGCGCCCGCGCACTCCTGCAGGAAAGCTCGATTGCAAGCTTGCGGTCCTTACGACGGATATCGGCCTTGCCGGTGATCATCTCCAGCGTCACCAGATCGCCGTCGCGCTTGACGGTACTGTGTTCGACGAAATGCGAGCAAAGCTCATCGAGCAGCATCTCGGGGTCGACCGCAATTGCTATGCCGGATGCAGTAAACCGTTCAGCCATGATTGTTTGACGTCCTTTTGAGAGAACACAGAATATCGGGCAGAGGCCAGCCAGCCGTGGCTGCTGCACCGGTCATAGCGGCTTACAACAGATAGCTGACGGGCTCGTTGCGAACCGGATGCAGGAAAACGCCCATGCCGACGCCGAAGATCGACTGCAGCATGTCGGCTTGCATGATATCGGCGGGCGTGCCTTCGGCGCTGATGCGGCCGCGGTTGAGCGCGATGATCGCGTCGCAATAACGCGCGGCGAGATTGATGTCGTGCAGCACGATAATAACGGTCAGTCCGCGTTCATGGCTGAGGCCCTGCACCAGCGACAGCACGCTCGCCTGATGCGCGAGATCAAGCGCCGAGGTCGGCTCGTCGAGCAGCAGGCAGCGGGCATTCTGGGCAAGCATCATGGCGATCCAGGCGCGCTGGCGCTCGCCGCCGGACATAGTGGCGACGAGGCGATCTGCAAAGTCGTCAAGCTCGGTGCGGACGATTGCTTCCTCGACCATGTCGCGATCAACAGCGCTGAAGCGGCCAAGGGTGCCGTGCCAGGGGAAACGGCCGAGCGCCACCAGTTCGCGCACGGTCATGCCGTCGGTTGCAGGGGTGAATTGCGGCATATAGGCGACATGGCGGGCGAAGGCACGGCTGCCCCACTCGGCGGCCGTCTTGCCGTCAAAGGAGATCGAGCCGTTGTTCGGCGCGATCTGCCGGGCGATGATCTTCAAAAGCGTGCTCTTGCCCGAGCCGTTCGGGCCGACCAGGCCATAGATGCGACCGGCCTCGAGCGTCAGATCGATACCATTGAGGATGGCCCGGGCGCCGATGGCATAGTCGATGCCTGTGAGGTTTAGGAAAGGCGTAGACACGAGAAAACTCCGGCTTGGCTGCAAAGGCTCGGGAAGGCCGAACCCTCCCTTTATCGCAGCTTCCTGAAAAACTAAACCTGATTAGTCAACTTACCATTTCTTGCTGAGTTTGAAAGTGACCGTGCGTGCATCGCCGTACCCGCAGACCGTCAGGCCCTGGCAGCCCGACACGTATTCCTTGTCGAAGAGATTAGCGACGTTGACCGAGGCTGCCCAGTTTTCCTTCTCGTAGCGGATGGCCGCGTCGAAAACGGTCGCTGCCGGTACCTTTTCGGTGTTGGCTTCGTTTGCCCATGACCAGCCCTGATGCCGAACGCCGGCGCCGAAGCTCAGACCTTCCAGCGTGCCCGTCGTAACCAGGTAATCGACCCAGAGCGAAGCCTTGACCTTCGGGGTGATGTAAGGAGACTTGCCGACGAGAAGGGGATCGGCTTCGTTTTCCAACACTTCCATGTCGGTATAGTCGAGGCCGGCCGTGACCTTCCAGTTGTCGTCGACGTTGACCTTGCTTTCGAGTTCGAAGCCGCGCGAACGCACCTTGCCGAGCTGGCTCTGTTCGAAGGTGATCGGATTGGTAACGGCATTGTTGCGCTTGTCGATCTGGAACACCGAGGCCGTGATCACACCATCGAAGAAGGTCGGCTCGTACTTGACGCCGCCTTCGATCTGATAGCCTTCCTCAGGCTTGAGCGGGCCGGAAATGCCTGTGCCGATCAACGGGTTGAAGAAGCTTGCGACGCTGACATAGGGGGTCAGGCCGTTGTCGAATTCATAGGCGAGGCCGGCGCGGCCGCTGGCTGCACCGTCATCGAAGCTGTAGCTCGTGCCGATCGCAGCATCGGAGTCGATATCGACATGGTCGTAGCGGCCATTCAGCGTCAGCAGCCAGCCGTCGCCGAAATGGATCCGGTCCTGAGCGTAGACGCCGATCTGCTTCATGGTGACGATGCCATCGGCGTAAACGAAATTTGCTTCTTGCGGCGCGCCGTAGACGGGATCGGTGGCGCTGATCGGGTTGGAGCCGCAGCAGGCCTGCCAATTGTCCAACCGGTAATATTTGTAGTCGATGCCGGCGAGCAGGTTATGCGTTGCGCCGCCGGACTCGGCCTCGCCCTCGATGCGATTGTCGATGCCGAGGGAATCGACGCCGGAACGGCCTTCGAAGCCGATACGAGCCAGATCGTAATCCGGTGCTGTCGGCACGCCGCCGACATAGCCGTTGAGGTATGGGCCCTGCTCATGCTTGTCGAGCCGGCCATAACGGAGGTTCGAGGTAAATTTCACGCCGCTGTCGAATTCGTGTTCGAATTCATAGCCGATCATTTTCTGGATATAACTGCCGTCGTCGATATCGGGCTCGCCGTAGAAGGCGTCGCGCGGGATCTTGCCGAAGGGCGCGTCGATGACCGTGCCGACATAGGGGAAGAAACCGTTGCCGGTATGGACCTGATCGAGGCCTGCGAGATAAGCCCAGACGTTGAAGCTCGTTGCATCGTCAGGTGCGATCTTCAGCTGCGGCATGATGAAGCCGCGGAAATCATGAGAGAAATCCGAGTAATTGTCGCCGCCGGAGACCTTGCCGGTGATACGGAAGGTCATCGTATCGCTGGAGCCAACCTTGTCGGATATGTCGAAACCGGTGAAGGCGTTGCCGTTACTGTTGATACCGATATCGGTGTAATAAAGCGGCTCGTCGAGCGGGCGCTTGCGCACGAGATTGATGATGCCGCCCGGATTGGCGCCACCGTAAAGAACCGAGGCCGGCCCCTTCAGAACCTCGACGCGTTCCAGCATGAACGGGTCGATCTGGAAACCGCCGAAGCCGTAGCTGAAGAGGTTCAGGTTGTCGAAGAAGACGCCGGTCTGTGTGGCGTTGAAGCCGCGGATATAGAACCAATCTGTGTCGGGATCGTTGCCGAAGGGCTGGGTCGTGACGCCGGGCGTGTAAAGCAGAGCCTCATCGATTTTATTGGTGATGCCGTGATCATCCATTTCCTGTTTGCCGATGACAGAGACCGACTGCGGGATCTCTTTGATTGGCGTATCGCTCTTGGAGCCGGCAGACGAACCCTTTGCCACATAGCCTTTGACTGGTCCTGTGGCGCTGTCATCGGCGCCCTGGATGACGATCGGCGCCAGTTGCGTCGGATTGGCATCTTGGGCAACGGCGGAAGAGATCGCCATGATGCCGGTGACAGCCGATCCTGCCAATAGATATGTCCTGAAGGTGAGCCCTTTGGTCTGCGCTCGCATAGATTACCCCACTCGTGCCGCGGCTTTTCCTGCCGCGCAATGGCCTTGAATAAGTCGAGTGTTTAACTCAATTTTAATTGGGCGGATTGTCGCGATCAGGTGGAAATTGAACGTTCTTGGGCAATTTTCCGCACTGCACGCAAGTGCTCGGGCCTGTTGCTGTCAGGCAAGCTGCGCCTTCTTCCAGCTCGCGGGCGTCGTGCCCAAATTCTTGCGGAAGACACGGGTGAAATGGGCCTGATCGGCAAAGCCGGTTTCGACGGCAATGGTCGTTAAGGGATACTCGCTGCCGATCAGGAGATGTTTTGCGCGCTCGAGACGGACATTGGTCTGATACTGATGCGGCGCCACGCCGGTCGAAGCCTTGAAGGCATGGCTGAAATGGGATTGCGACAGGCCGGTGACCGCTGCCAATTCCTCAAGGCGGATATTGCGCAGGCAGTTTTCCTCGATGAAATCGGTGGCGCGGCGCAACTGCCAGGCGGCAAGCCTGCTGCGCTTGCGCGGCTGCATCTTGGTCAATTTCAGCACATCGATAATGAGGGAAAGTGACAGGCCGTCGCCATAGAGATCATGCAGCGGCTGCGGATTGACGCATTCGGCGGCAATCAACTGGGCGAGCGACAACAGGCGCTCGTCGAAAAAAAGCAACTGCGCATTGGCGAGGCGCTGTGGATCGAGATCGTCGCCGAGCCTTCGGCTGATGGTCTCGACATCGAAATGGATGTCGAGATGGCGCACCGAATGCACATCCACGAGATCGGCCCAGACTTCCATATCAGCCGGCACGTAGGAGATCGGCCGCTTTTCAGTATCCTGCACTGCGCCATAGGCATGCGGCGAGAGCTTCACCCGCGAACTGCCCGGCCCGCGCTTTTCGAGGAGAATGAAAAGCCGCGGGTCGCGGGAGACGTAGTAGCCGCCGGAATGGGGAGCGCAGTCCACATCCCAGACATCGGCCACGATGCCGTTCCACACCCGGCGATCGACGCCCTTGGTGACGGAAAAGCCGTGAATCTTGTTCTGCATGCGCGGTTGAAACGTCATTTCCACTTCCGCCTCCAGCCGGTGGCCGGAATAAACCTTCATAATAAACTCAAGTTTAATATAGGAGGCAAAGCGGTATGACAATCACCGAGTGAAGGTGGGTAAAAATGCCGGTATCAGACGACAAAGAAAGTCAGTCGCGCGCTATCGCCAAAGCGGATGTCGATTTCACCGGGCTCGGTAAGTTCGACGGCACCGCTGAGCGTACCTGTGGTGACAAGTGCGCCCGATTTCAGCGAGCCTTCCGGCCGCAGCGGGTCGTTGGCGTAGTCGACAAGCCAGGTGACGACATCGCTCTTCGGATGTTTGGCAAGACCGTCATAGATCACCTTGCTGCCTTGGGTCACCTTGAGCGGGGTGCTGGCAGCCGTATCGATGAAGCTCTTTTCGATGGAGGGGCCGAGCACATAGCCGCTATTGCCGAGGCGATCCGCGAGGAAGAGAAGGAAGGAGACAGCACCGCTTTCCTTGACCGCGCTGATAAGCAGTTCGGCGCCGAGATAGGCGGTGGATATCGCTTCCAGCACTTCGGCACGGCTGTAGGGGGCCTCCTTGCGGTAGGGCAGATCCCTGCCGAAGCGAACGGCAATTTCGGTTTCGAATTTCAGTCCCGGATGCCAGACAATGGTGGCACCCGATACGGCTTCGGCATAGGGATGAAGAGGTGCTGTCACCGGCTGCCCCTCGGGCGAGACCGTGACCTTCCAGGCATTGCTCGCAATCCCTTCCTCAGCCTTCAGGAAATCTTGTGCGTCCATCGCCCGATGAAGATCGGTCGGCAGTGCAAAGGCGCTCGTCGGTTCCTGTTTGGCTGCCTGGCGCAGGCCGTAGAGTTTGGCGGCCAGTGCGCGCGGGTCGAACGATTCATTCATGCTGGTTCCTCCATCAAATCGAGAGGCGCCACACTAGCGGCGCAGCTGGCATGAACAAGGGCAATCGTGGAAAGACTGTTATTCCATCGCGGCGTACCAACGCTTCCGGTAGACGGAAAGCCCTGGGATCGTCGAGGGAGTGAAATATTTCCCTGTGCCGGAAACGGGTCTGATGCCGGTCAGTAGGGCGGCGCCCTGGCTGGTGCCGGTCGAACCCGGCAGCGCCGTCGTATCACGGCCGGTCAAGGCGGCGAGCAGGAAGAGATAGGTTTCGTTCATTGCGAACGGCCCCTCGACAATGATCGGGCCTTTTGCACCGACTAGCCCGAGACAGGCTTCCGTCATCAGCGCCAGATAAAGGCAGGCGCCAGCATAGCGCTCCTCGCAGCTCGCCGCCTCCGGACCGATCCAGCGACTGACTTTGCCGGGGAAGGGACCCGAGCCCGGCGCCACGTTTGGCAGTAGCATGATGCCCTTCGTCACGACATCTCCGATAACGGCATGCGCTGCGGCATCGCTGACTTGGCCGATCTCGGCCGAAAGGATTTCGAACTCGCGGCCGCCCATGAAGCGGGAGGACGGCACGGCGCGGCCATAGGCATCGACATTGGCAAGTGCATCGCGTTTTGCGTCGAGGTTGTCGAGATTGCCGCCAACGCCGAAATTGATGACCCAGGTACCGGTCGAGACGACGGCAAAGGGCGCCTCGCGAGCCACAAGATGCGGCAAGAGCGATGCATTGGAATCGTGGATGCCGCAATAGACCGGCACAGAGAGCCCGATTTCCTTAGCAATGTCAGGCAGGACCCGGCCAAGCACATCGAAGGCCGAATGGATCGGCGCCATCAGCTGGCGAATGGCGAGCGTATCGACCAGCGAGGAATAGGCACCGGTCTTCGGATTCCAGAGGTCCGTGTGACAACCGAGCGAGGTCGCCTCGTTTGCTACAACACCCGTTAGCCGCGCCGACCAGTATTGCGCATAGGTGAGAATGGTTGCGACTTTGGCGAATTCGGCAGGGAACGCGGTCTGCTGATAGTGGAGCTGCGCGCCGATATTCAACCCCATCGACAGGCGCGGCGAGAAAGTCTCGTCAAAGGATGGTCGCAGTGCATCATAAGCATCGCTAATATCGCGCGGATATTCATGCTCGTAGTCGATGACAGGCATGGCGAGCCGGCCGCCAATATCAAGCAAGGCGGCAGCAGCACCGTGCGTGGTGATCGAAATCGCATCGAAACCCGGTTCGCTGGCAAAGGCTTTCAACGAGGCAAGTGTAAAGTCCCAGAGCGCTTCGATATCGTAATGCGGATAGAGACCATCGCGGATGACCGTATTCGGCCGCTTGCGGACAGCGATTTCGTTTCCC
This sequence comes from Rhizobium sp. BK650, assembly GCF_014195325.1. Lineage (GTDB taxonomy): Bacteria > Pseudomonadota > Alphaproteobacteria > Rhizobiales > Rhizobiaceae > Rhizobium. Next base: position 54,749 of record NZ_JACIBK010000015.1, read on the forward strand.
GTTGCGCTGTCGAGCACGACGACCTTGGCATTGGTCTTGCCGATATCGAGAACGGCGATGCGGCGATAGGCGCTCATGGCATATGGAAGACGGTGACGAGGTCGCTCTGGACGGGCGAATTATCCGGATTGGTTTCCATGATATCGGCCATATGCGCCCACCATTTCTTCATGACGGGATGCTCGGGAAGGCTTGCCATCGTGTGATCCTGCGGCCGGGTCAGCACGCCGAAAAGCGTGTTGGTCTCGCGGTCGAGATGGATCGAATAGTCGCTGGCGCCGGACTGATGCAGCAGATCGACCAGTTCCGGCCAGATCTCATCGTGCCGCTTCCTGTATTCGGCCTCCATACCGGGGTTGAGCTTCATCTTGAAGGCGTGTTTTTCCAGGCTCATTTGGCGCTCATGGCTTTGATGCGGCGGGCGATGATCGGGAGTGCGATGGTGATGATCAAAAGCAAGCCGATGAAGATCGACATGACGATGCCCGGCACGTTCAACAGGCCTAGGCCGAAAGTGACAAGGCCCATGACGAAGGCGGCGATGACAACGCCGCCAATCGTGCCGGAACCGCCGAGGATCGAGATGCCGCCGAGCACGACCATGGTGACGACCTCAAGTTCCCACCCTTGCGCGATCGACGGGCGGGTCGAGCCGAGGCGCGAGGTGAGGCAGACGGCGGCGATACCGCTCATCACGCCGGTCAGCAGGAAGAGGATGAATTTCACGCGCTCGACCGGAATGCCGGAGAAGCGGGCGGCAAACTCATTGTTACCGATCGTATAGACCTGCCGGCCGAAATTCGTGGCATGCAGCAGGATGGCGAAAAGGATCGCCAGCACGATGAACAGCACGAATTCAAAAGAGAAAACCCAGACGACGTAACCCTGGCCGAAATAGGCGAAATCAGGCGGATATTTGCCGTAAGCCTGGTCGCCGAGCACGATGTAGGAAATGCCGCGGAAGAGGCTCATCGTGCCGATGGTGACGACGATGGAGGGCAGCTTCAATACGGAAACGAGCACGCCGTTGAAGATGCCGCAGAGAAGGCCGGTACCGAGGCCGATCAGTACGAGGCCAGGCGTTCCGACGCCGGCCTGTGCCGCAGCCCCCATGGCCGTGGAAGCAAGCGCGATGATCGCGGCGACCGACAGGTCGATCTCACCGGCGATAACGAGCAACGCCATTGCAAAGGCGATCATCGCCTTTTCGGTGAAGTTGAAGGTCGCGTCAGACAGGTTCCAGGCATCGAGGAAATAGGGCGAGGCCACGGAATTGAAGATGAAGATCAGGACGGCCACACCGAAGAGCAGCACTTCCCAGCTTGACATGACGCGCTTGAAGGGTGTGCCGAGGCGATCGGGAATGACGCGCTTTTCGGGTGTTGACGAAACGGCGCTCATGCTGTGACCTCCGCTGCTGCGCGATCGCGCAGGATGATGCGGCCACGATTGCGCTCGCGCCTTGCATTGAAGACGACGGCGAGAATGATGACGGTTCCTGAGATTGCCATCTGCGTGAAAGGCGAAATGCCGATGACGGGCAGGGCGTTCTTGATGACGCCGAGGAAGAGTGCGCCGAGCACCGTGCCGGCGACCGAACCGACACCGCCGGCAATCGAGATGCCGCCGATCACGCAGGCCGCGACGCTGTCGAGCTCGAAGCCATTGGCAATATCGACATAGGCGACCGCATAACGGGAAACCCAGAGATAGCTGGAAAGACCGGCGAGCGCGCCCGAGAGCACAAAGGCCAGAAATTTCGTCTTGCCCGTATCGATACCGGCATAAATGGCAGCCGTCGGATTGCCGCCGGTTGCATAGGCCGAGCGGCCGAACGGGCTGTAGCGCAGGAGCATATACATCAGCGCGACGATGATGATGGCGACCCAACTCAGCACAGGCAAGCCGAGGATCGGCGTGCGAGGTACGGCAAGGAAGGTCGGCGTCATCTGATGCGCGTTTACCCAGGCGCCGCCCGAGAGCACGAAGGCCATGCCGCGATAGATGGTGAGCGTACCGAGGGTGACGACGATCGGCGGTATTTCGAGCCGCCAGACGAGGAAGCCGTTGATCGAACCAAGCGCTGCGCCGATCACGACTGCTGTAAGGATGAGGATGATGAGCGGCAGTCCGGGGAATGCAGCATTCATCATCGCGATCGCCATGCCGGTGAAGGCGAGGTTGGCGGCAACCGAAAGGTCGATCGATTTCGTCAGGATCACCGTCATCTGTGCAAGCGCCAGGATGATGAGGATTGCCGTATCGTTGAAGATGCCGGCGAGATTGTCCGGTGTCGCGAAATCGGCTGCGCGCGCCGAGAACACTGCAATCATCACCACGATGATCGCAAAGAGCAGGGTTTCGCGTTTTCTGATCAGTCTCATCATGCCCGTCACCTCATGCATTTCCGGTCGCCGCGCGCACCAGCGCTTCCGGCGAAAGTTGATCGCGTTCGAAGAGCCCGGCCGACAGGCCTTCTTTCATGACGAGCACGCGGTCCGACATGCCGATGATCTCGGGCAGTTCGGAAGAGATCATGATGATGGAGAGTCCTTCGGCCGCAAGTTCGCTGATGAAGCCATGGACGGCAGCCTTCGAGCCGATATCGATACCCTTGGTGGGTTCGTCGAGGATGATGACCTTCGGCTTGGTGGCGAGCCACTTGCCGATGACGACTTTCTGCTGATTGCCGCCGGATAGTGTGCCGACAGGTACGGACAGGGCAGCAGCACGCAGGTCCAGGCGCTCGGCATATTTGCGGGCGAGCGCGAATTCCTCCGCCGCCTGCAGGAAGCCCTTGCGCGAGGTGCGCGGCAGCGACGGTAGGGTCATGTTCTGATAGATCGGCATGGGAAGCGCCAGGCCATGGCGGCCGCGCTCTTCCGGTACATAGACGATGCCGGCTTTAATCGCGTCATGCGACGAGTTGACTGAAATCTCCCGGCCTTCAAGCGTCAGTCTACCAGAGAGCGGCTTGGTGATGCCGAACAGCGATTGGGCGAGCTCCGAACGTCCGGCGCCGATCAGGCCGTAGATGCCAAGGATTTCGCCCTTGCGCAGCGTCAGCGAAATGTCGCGGAATTCGGTGCGATGGCTGTATTTTTCGACTTCGAGCACCGGCCCGCCGATCGCCACTTCGATCTTCGGGAAGGCGTTTTCGACGTCGCGGCCGACCATCATGCGGACGATTTCGTCCTGCGGCGTTTCCGTGAGCCTCCCGTGGCCGACGGCCCGGCCGTCGCGGAAGACCACGTAATTGTCGGCGATCTCATAGAGCTCGTCGAATTTATGGCTGATGAAGAGGATGGCCTTGCCGCTCGCCTTCAGGCCCTCGACGATGCGGAAAAGGTCGTCGATCTCTTTGCGCGAAAGGGCAGCCGTCGGTTCGTCCATGATGACGATTCGGGCCTCGATCGACAAAGCGCGGGCGATCGCCACGAGGTGGCGCTGCGCAATCGAGAGGTCCTTCAGGCGGATCGTCGGATCGATATTGCTTTCGAGCGAGGTCAGCAGCGTTCTGGCACGGCTGTTCATTTCGCTCCAGTCGATCGTGCGCCAGCGGGTGCGCGGCGCATGACCGAGGAAGATATTTTCAGCGACCGAAAGCTCGTCGAAGAGCACGGTTTCCTGGTGAATGGCGGTAACGCCGGCATCGATGGCCGCCTGCGCCGTCGCAAAGTGTACCGGCTGGCCGTCGACGATGATCTCGCCCTCGTTCGGGCGATAGATGCCAGTCAGGATCTTGACGAGCGTCGACTTGCCGGCGCCATTTTCGCCGATCAGTGCCGTCACCTTGCCGGGATAAAGCGCGATGCTGACATTATCGAGCGCCTTCACGCCCGGAAAGATTTGCGAGATGCCGCGCATTTCCAGAATGGCGGATGCGTCATCGGTTTTTTGATCCGCAACGGGATGTTGAAGGGCAGAGGTCATCAGCAAGCTTACCACCATCGAAAGAGAAGCCCGGCGGCAGAGCCGCCGGGGGTCCGTTCATGATCCCTGAAATCAGAAGACCTTGGAGAACTGGTCGATGTTCGAGGCATTGTAGACGAAGGGGTCGGCCATGGCGGCTTCACCATTGTCGCCAATCTTGATCTTGCCCATGCGGCCGGCTTCGATTTCGCTGCCCGGCTTGCCGTCGGCATCACCTTTTGCAAGGTGATAAGCGATTTGGGTTGCGGAGTAGCCGAGGTCAATCGGGTTCCAGATGGCAAATTCCTTGGTGGCACCCGACTTGATCGCGCCAGCCATTTCGGAGGGCAGACCGAGACCGGTGACGTAGACCTTGCCGATGAGGCCCTTGTCTTCGACAACCTTGGAGGCTGCGAGAACGCCGACCGTTGTCGGGGCGACGATGACCTTGACGTTCGGGTTGGACTTCAGGAGGCCTTCGGCTTCACGATAGGACTTGTCCGAGAGGTCGTCGCCGTAGACGGTGGTGACGAGGTTCAGGCCCGGGAAATCCTTGAGCTGCTTCTTCATCTGGTCGATCCAGATGTTCTGGTTGGTCGAGGTCGTCGTTGCCGACAGGATGGCGAAGTCACCCTTGCCGCCATCAAGATGATCCTTGGCGAGCGTCAGGCACATCTTGCCGATCAGCTCGTTCGAAGACGGGTTGAGCTGCAGGATGCGGCCTTCCGGAGCAACACCGGAATCCCAGGAAATAACCTTGATACCGCGCTGGCTAGCCTTCTTCAGCGCCGGAACGACGGCGTCGGGATCGTTTGCCGAGATCGCGATGGCGTCGACGCCCTGAGCGATCAGCGAGTTGATCACTTCGATCTGGCCTTCGGCCGTCGTCGTCGTCGGGCCAGTGTAGATGACCTCCACGCCGCCGAGTTCCTTGGCCGCTTCCTGAGCGCCCTTGTTGGCGGCATCGAAGAAGCCGTTGCCGAGCGACTTTACGACGAGGCCGATCTTGATGTCCTTGGCGCTTGCGCTGCCGGCCATCATGGCAACGGCAAAAGCCACACCGATTGCAAGTGTCTTTGCAAGTTTCATGTCATGTCCTCCCATTAAGATTTAGACTTCCACACCTCGCCGACGCCTCATGCGACCGACGAGGAATCCTCCTTCACTGCCTGGGCCACCGGGCTTGCCACGACGAGCCGCACGCCGGCATTGTCGATCATGCGCGCCGCTTCCTCCGAAATGCCGTCATCGGTGATGACCACAGATACGCGGTCGAGCGAGCAAAGAATGAGGCTCGACCGGCGATTGAATTTGCTAGAATCGACCATGACGACGAGCTCGTCGGCCTGGTGCATCAGCTTCTGCTCGCTCTGGATGATGAGGGCATCCGCCTCCATGATGCCGAGCGGGCCGACGCCCTGGGCGCCGATGAACATGCGCCGCGCATAGAAATTGCGGATCGCGTCATTGTCGAAGGGCGACAGGATCAGGCTCTGCTCGCGATAGATCGCGCCGCCCGGCACAGTCACCGTGTTCTTGGAGTGCTTCACCAAATGTTCTGCGATGGCGAAGGAATTGGTCATAACCTGCATGCGATGGCCGGCCATGTAGTGCACCATCTGGAAGGTGGTCGTGCCGCCATTGATGATGATGGCATCGCCCGCCTCGCAGAGATCGACGGCTGCGCGCGCGATTGAGCGCTTTTTATCGATATTGACCGATTCTGAAACCCTGAACGGGCGCCCCGCAAGATTTCCAAGCTGGGGCGGGTGCACCGCTTCCGCGCCGCCGCGAACGCGCCGGATCTTGCCCTGAACGTGAAGAGCCGCAATGTCGCGCCGGATTGTCGCTTCAGAAGCCTCCGTCAATTCAGAAATGTCCTGAATCGTGACGACGGACTTTTCCTGGACAGCGCTTAAGATAATGCGATGGCGTTCGCGTTCGTGCATTGGGCTCCTCCTCTTGTCATATTTATTTCGCATCCGTTAAAGGCTGTCAATCAGAAACGATCATATATTTCCATATTGCGATGCAACATAATCGGATTTGATCGTTTTCGATTGACAACCGCCGTTTTGATGCGCGATATCGTGAGCGAAAGGGCGTGCTTATCGCAGCGCCCTGCAGGCCTATACACAAGCCTATATGGGAGGATGACATGGCGGCAAAGGTTCGACTTCTCGAGAACCGGTGGGACGATGCTTATGCGGCGAGCCTCGACGAGCCCGGCAAGCTTCTCTATCGCTCGAATCTGCTCGGCGCCGACAAGCGCATCACCAATTACGGTGGCGGCAATACCTCAGCCAAGGTCATGGAAACCGATCCCCTGACTGGCGAAAAGGTCAAGGTGCTCTGGGTTAAGGGCTCCGGCGGTGACGTCGGTACGATCAAGCTTGACGGGTTCGCGACGCTTTATCAGGACAAGCTGGAATCGCTGAAAGGCATCTACAAGGGCGTCGAGGATGAAGACCGCATGGTCGGCTTCCTGCCGCACTGCACCTTCAACCTGAACGCCCGCGCTGCTTCGATCGATACGCCGCTGCACGGATTCGTTCCCTTTGCGCATGTCGACCACATGCATCCAGACGCGATTATCGCGATTGCCGCCTCCAAGAATTCCAGGGAATTGACGAAGCAGGTCTTCGGTGAGGCGATCGGCTGGCTGCCCTGGCGTCGCCCGGGTTTCCAACTCGGCCTCGATCTCGAAGCCTTCGTCAAGGCGAACCCAAACGCCAAGGGGGTCGTGCTCGAGAGCCACGGCCTCTTTACCTGGGCCGACGACGCCAAGGCCTGCTACGAACTGACGCTCGACATTATCAACAAGGCAATCGAGTGGTTCGCCGCCCAGACCGAGGGCAAGACGATCTTCGGCGGTGCCGTCGTGCAGAGCCTGCCGGAAGTAGAGCGACGCGCGATAGCCGCCCGCCTGATGCCGGAAATCCGCGGCCGTATCGGCAAGCAGGAGCGCAAGCTCGGGCATTTCGATGATCAGGACGCGGTTCTGGAATTCGTCAATTCGAAGAACCTGCGTCCGCTCGGCGCGCTCGGCACCAGCTGCCCTGACCATTTCCTGCGCACCAAGATCCGTCCGCTGATCGTTGATTTCGATCCGGCAAGGCCTGATGTCGACGCCATCATCGCCGGCCTCGACAAGGCTTTGGAAGATTATCGCGCCGATTACGCGCGCTACTATAATGCCTGCAAGCATGACAATTCGCCTGCTATGCGTGATGCCAATCCGGTGATCTTCCTTGTGCCGGGCGTCGGCATGCTCTCCTTTGCCCGTGACAAGGCAACAGCGCGTATCGCCAGTGAATTCTACGTCAACGCCATCAACGTGATGCGCGGTTCCTCGACGGTCTCCGAATATCAGGGCCTGCCGGAGCAGGAAGCCTTCGATATCGAATACTGGCTTCTTGAAGAAGCCAAGCTGCAGCGCATGCCGAAGCCGAAGAGCCTTGCCGGTAAGGTCGCCTTCGTCACCGGCGGCGCCGGCGGTATCGGCCGCGCGACGGCTGCGCGCCTCGTCGGCGAGGGCGCCTGCGTGGTGCTTGCCGATATCGATCAGGCTGCACTTGAATCGACCGAAGCCGAATTCGTGAAGAAGTACGGCGCGGACGCGGTGCGCACTTTGAAGCTCGACGTTACCAAGGAAGATGGCGTGATCGCCTCTTTTGCCGAATCCTGCGTCGAGTTCGGCGGCATCGACATCCTCGTTTCGAATGCCGGCATCGCTTCTTCGGCACCGATCGAAACGACCGAGCTGTCGACGTGGAATCGCAACATCGACATTCTGGCGACCGGCTATTTCCTCGTTTCGCGTGAGGCTTTCCGCCTGTTCCGCCGCCAGGCGCTCGGCGGCAACGTCGTCTTCATTGCATCAAAGAATGGCCTTGCCGCTTCGCCGAATGCGGCCGCCTATTGCACGGCAAAGGCTGCCGAAATCCACCTTGCCCGTTGCCTGGCGCTCGAAGGCGCAGAGGCCGGCATCCGCGTCAATACGGTCAATCCGGATGCCGTCCTGCGCGGCTCGAAGATCTGGAGCGGCGAATGGCGCGAACAGCGTGCGGCCTCCTCGAAGATCGAGGTCGACGATCTCGAGGAACATTACCGCAAGCGTTCCATGCTGAAGCTGAACGTCTTTCCGGAAGACATTGCCGAAGCCGTTTACTTCCTGGCGTCCGATCTTTCGGCCAAGTCGACCGGCAATATCATCAATGTCGATGCCGGCAATGTTCAAAGCTTCACGCGCTGATAGCGAGCGGCGGGCATTGCCCGCCGCAACAAAATCTCTGGGAGGAAGACATGGCTGAATTCAGGATTGCGCCGGATCTGGTCGCAACGGAAAATGACAAGCGCGATGCTGCGCTGAAGGCTGACTACGAAGCGCTCGGCGCTACACTCGCCCGTCGCGGCGTTGATATCGAGGCGATCACCCGCAAGGTTTCGGAATTCACCGTGGCCGTGCCATCCTGGGGCGTGGGCACCGGCGGCACGCGCTTTGCCCGTTTCCCAGGCACCGGCGAGCCGCGCGGCATCTTCGACAAGCTCGACGATTGCGCCGTCATCAACCAGCTGACGCAGGCAACGCCGACCGTTTCACTGCATATCCCCTGGGATAAGAGCGATGTTAAGGAGCTGAAGGCGAAGGGCGATGCCCTTGGTCTCGGCTTCGACGCGATGAACTCCAACACCTTCTCCGATGCGCCCGGCCAGAAGCTGACCTATAAATATGGCTCGCTCAGTCACACGGACGCGGCGACCCGGCAACAGGCGATCGAACATAACATCGAATGCATCGAGATCGGCAAGGCGCTGGGCTCCAAGGCGCTGACCGTCTGGATTGGCGACGGTTCCAATTTCCCCGGACAGAGCAACTTCACCAAAGCCTTCGAGCGTTATCTCGCCTCGATGGCCGAGATCTACGAGGCGTTGCCGGATGACTGGCGGCTCTTCTCCGAGCACAAGATGTACGAGCCGGCCTTCTATTCGACGGTCGTGCAGGATTGGGGCACCAACTATCTGATCGCCCAGACGCTTGGTCCAAAAGCCTATTGCCTGGTCGACCTCGGCCATCATGCGCCGAATACCAATATCGAGATGATCGTCGCCCGCCTGATCCAGTTCGGCAAGCTCGGCGGCTTCCATTTCAACGACTCGAAATATGGTGATGACGACCTCGACGCCGGTGCGATCGAGCCCTATCGCCTGTTCCTGGTCTTCAATGAGCTCGTCGACGCTGAAGAGCGCGGCGTCAATGATTTCCATCCGGCCCACATGATCGATCAGTCGCACAACGTGACGGACCCGATCGAAAGCTTGATCAACAGCGCCAACGAAATCCGCCGCGCCTATGCGCAGGCCCTGATCGTCGACCGCAAGGCACTTGAAGGCTACCAGCAGGACAACGATGCGCTGATGGCTACCGAAACGCTGAAGCGCGCCTACCGCGCCGATGTCGAGCCGATCCTCGCCGAAGCTCGTCGCCGCGCCGGCGGCGCGATCGATCCGATCGCCACCTATCGCGCCAGCGGCTACCGGAAAAAGGTAGCCGCCGAGCGCCCCGCTTCCGTTTCTGGCGGCGGCGGCATAATCTAAACTTGATGGAGCAACGCGCTGCCCGCGCGGCGCGCTTTGCTTTATTGAACGCCTTTGAACATCTGGGGGTTTTGAATCGATCGTTGCAGGTTTTGGAGCTGATCGACACTGACGCCGCCTTTTGCAATACCCGCGTCGTTCTTCCGGATCAGATCCTCGAAGAATGCTGGCCCTTTATAGTGCTCCACATCGAGGCCCTGAGGATTGGGCGGTGGTGAGCCGGCCGGCTTTTCCAGAGCTGTTATGCGTAAATTTGCAGCCTGCAACGCTTCGCTGACCTTCTTCAAGTCTTCTCTTATCGACAAGTTCTCTTTGGCGACGTTCACGACTTGATCGGTTAGCTCAGACGTCTCTTCCCGCCGCGCGAATTTGAAGCCTTTATCCGACCATTCGAAGTTGGCCACGAAGGGTAGGCATACAAGAGCGACGCCTGCACCTAATATGATCGCGTGCCCAACGGTGACGGCAATGTTCCGCGAGATAACAATCAAGGAAATGATCGCGATGACGATCCCAATTCCGATGACTATCCAATCGCTAAATCTAAGGCCGGTAGTCTCATAGGATGGAACGGTGCTTTGCGCATATGCCGAGGCTATGAATTCCATTGCGTCCCCTTCGCAATATCCATAAGATTGTAAATTTAATACTACACAACTATAAACTCAGCAATGTCTTCCGGGAATTGAATAAGGAGATACTTTCTTTTGCTACCATAGTGACAGTAGGGGCCGCTGCGAATTACGGCAGCGACCCCCGAAATGCAATTACGGCTTCCACTGGCCTGCAACCTGCCGGGTGGCGACGTTCAGCCGGTTCCACACATTGATATTGGCGATTGCGATGACGAGGGCCGCGAGGCTCTTGCCATCGTAATGGCGTGTGCATTCGTCCCAGACCTCATCCGGCACCGGATCGGGCCGGTCGCTGAGGCGGGTGACGGCCTCGGTGAGGGCCAGCGCGGCGCGTTCGGCCTCGCGGTAATAGGGTGCCTCGCGCCAGCCTGCGACGGCAAACAGCCGCTCGTCGGTTTCGCCGTGTTTGCGGGCGATGCGCCAATGCCCGTCGATGCAGACGCTGCAACCGTTGATCTGGCTGGCGCGCAGATAGATGATTTCCAGAAATCCCGGCGCAAGCCCGACGGCGGCCGGCAATTTGCCGAGGGCGTTGAGCGCCTGCATGGCGTCCGGGATGACGAGGGCTGGATTTCCCATTCTCTCTTGCATGTTCAATCTCCTGATAGCGTGTGTCCCTTGACGCAGGACCGGCATGTCGCCGGCTCTCGTTCGTCATAGGGTTGACGGATCGGGACGAGGCAATGTGACGAGAACAGGAAAAAGATGAGAAGCAACGTCGACTGCGTAGTCAAAGTCGCCGCGCCTGACCAGCTTCATGCTATAGCTGCTAGGTTTCATAACGCCGCTGTTGTCAGGCGTGGACTTTGTAGCGCAGGGCGATGACACCGTTACCTATCGCCTCCGCCGATAGCAGCGAGAGCTGCGTTTTGCCCGCCAATCCTCCGTCGAACGTGACGACTGGCTGACCACCGCTTCCGTCCAGAGCCGGGGCAACGAGCAGATGGAACTCATCGATCAGCCCAGCGGCAAAGAAGGCGCCATTGATCGCGGCTCCGCCCTCCAGCAGCAGCTTGCGGATGCCGAGCTCCTGCTTGAGCACATCGAGCGCGGCACGCAGATCGATCTCGGCGGAGGACGAGACTATGTAGGAAATGCCGTCGGCGGCGAGTTCCGCAAGATGCGCGTCCGGCACCTCGCTGCCGAGGATGACGACGATATGATCGCCATCGACATCCGGCCGCGTGAAATGCAGCTTGCCCGAGGTGTCCAGGGCAATCGCGTAGTTGTTTGCCTTGCGATCGGCAAAATGCTGTGGCCGTTCCACCGAGCCTGTCGATTGCGGCGGGTGCGGCTTGCCTTTCGCCATTTCAGCCATGGTCACACGACCGACGATCCAGGCGTCGCCTCGTAGCGCTTCGTGTGTCGTCTGATAGAGCGCCGTCCATTCCTTTCGGCCGCCGTCCGGGCTTGCCGTCCATTGGCTTGGATGCAGGCCGCCGTCGAGGGAGGACATCATCAGGCAGACGACTTCCGGTTTCATGGCAGTTCCTTTCGAGCGGGTGCGGCAGGCAAATCAAAGTTTGATCGAAAGCAGGCCGCTGTCAGCAATGACAACGGTTGCATCGGCATAATGTTCGATCTCGGGATAACCCTTTAGCGAATGCTTGTGGCCAGCCGCCGTGATGACCATGACATCGGCTCCGGCCGCGGTTCCCGCCTTCACGCCGGCTTCGACGTCTTCAAAGACCAGGCATTCATGGGTGGAGAAGCCGAGCTTTTCGGCGCCAAGGATATAGCATTGCGGGTCAGGCTTGCCGATGGTCACATCTTCTGCCGTGACGATGGCAGGCGGCATCGGCAGTCCGGCTGCCTCGAGCCGGCGCTCTGCAAGCCGACGCGGAGAGGAGGTGACGATCGTCCACCGGTTCGGTGGCAGCGACGCCAGAAAATCGGCAGCGCCCGGAAGTGCCACGACACCTTCGACATCGCGAATTTCCTCTTCGGTGATCTCAGCTGCTTCCGCTTCGGCGTCGATATCAGGAAGATTCAGCCGCCTGATCGTATCGATTCCACGGGATCCATGCATCGTCGGCAGGAATTTTTCCACGTCCAGCCCATGTCGTGCGGCCCAGCGCCCCCAGACGCGTTCTGCCGAGGCAGTCGAACTCAGGATCGTGCCGTCCATGTCGAACAGGAAGGCGGCATATTGTTTGGAACCATCAAATCGGGAGAGCATCAGCAAACACCAGAGGTAGGGATCTGTGCGCCATCAGCCAATGAAAAATGCGGCAGGTCAAGTCGGCAGCAAAAATTCACGGGGCTTGAGGAGACATCGCTTCTGTCACATCGTTCGGCTCCCGTTCGTCATGGTCATGGGCTTAACGGGATGAGGAATGGAGCAATGAGCAAGAAAAACTGGCTGGCGGATGAATTCGAAGCGAACCGGACGCATATGCGCGCGGTCGCTTACCGCATGCTCGGTTCACGTGCGGAAGCGGAGGATGCTGTGCAGGAGGCATGGCTGCGTCTCACGCGGTCGGAAAGGGCCGGTGTCGATAATCTGTCCGGCTGGCTGACGACGGTGGTAGCCCGCATATGCCTGGACATGCTGCGTTCACGCAAGACGCGTCGCGAAGAGCCGCTGGAACTACCGGTGCACGGCGCAATCGCCGATATCGCTAGTAATCCGGAGCGTGAAACAGCTTTTGCCGATTCGGTAGGCATCGCCCTGCTTGTCGTATTGCAGACCCTTTCGCCTGCGGAGCGCGTCGCCTTCGTGCTGCACGACATGTTCGATCTGCCCTTCGAAGATATCGCCGCTGTGATCGGCCGCAGCGCTGCTGCTGCCCGCCAGCTTGCGAGCCGTGCGCGACGCAGGGTAAGCGGGCAGTCGGAAACGCCCGAAGTCGATCTGGCGCGCAGGCGAAGCATAGCCGAAGCCTTCTTGAGCGCCTCTCGCAACAGTGATCTTGACGCCCTGATCGCGGTACTTGCGCCGGATGCTGTGTTCCGGCCGGACGCTGCGGCGGTTCGCCTCGGCAATGTTGTTCCACTTTACGGCGCCGAGGCTATCGCCAAAAGCTTCAAGGGGCGGGCGAGGTCGGCAAAAGTCGCGCTTGTCGATGGCGAGATCGGAGTGGTTGTCTTTATCGAGGGTCAGTTGCGCATCGTGCTGGCGCTGGGGTTCGATGGAGACCGGATCGCGACGGTCGATGCGATTGCCGAGCCGGATCATCTGCGCGATATCGGCTATTCGATCTTCGAGAGCTGAATGATCATGATCGGTAGGTTTCATCCCGGTAGGACGGCGGATCTGGAAGGCGCGAGCCTCGCTTCGATGCCTCGGAGCATGGTTTGAAGAAGAAACGTATCCGCTGAGGAAGGGCTTAGCGGCTGCGCCAACCCATTAGCTTTTCGATGCGTTCTGCCGAGCTGCGCACTTGGTCAGTGTAATGGCTCTCATCTGAAAAAGCCTTCTGCTCTGGCAGAACGATGGAAATGGTGGCGACACACTGACCCTCACGATCGCAGATGGGTGAGGCGATGCAGGCAACCGCATAATCGGATTCTCCGGCCTGGATCGACAGGCGCGCTTCGAAGGCCTTGCCGGCCGATTGTGATAGCGTGGCGGGATCGATCTCGGCGCGTCCGGTCGGCGAGGAACGAGCACAGCGCTTGAAGAGCTCGACGCGCTCGTCTTCCTGCAGGTGGCCGACCAGCAGCCGGCCGGAGGCCGTCCAGTTGAGAGGTACGCGGGTGCCGACACGCGAGGCAACCTGGAAATGGCTGGGACCGTCAGCCATGGCAAGCACGAGCATGTAATCGCCGTCACGTCCGCAGACCTGAACGGTTTCGCCAGCTTGACGGCAGAGGTCGTGCATTTCATGCGTGGCGACACTCATGAAGTCGAGTGAACGGGCGTAGGCAAGGCCGTAGTGATAGAGCCGTGAGCCGAGCCAGATCGAACCGTCGGACTGGCGCGTCAGCATGTTTTTTTCGACGAGGTCGTCGACGATGACATAGACGGTCGAAAGTGGCGCCTTGACAGCTTTGGCGATAGCATAGACGCCGGCCGGCGATCCCGTCTCGTAAAGATGGTCGATCACCTGAAGCGCGCGGTCGATACCGCTGACGCGCGCGCGGCGGCTGCCCTTGGTACCGGCCTCTTCGGCCGGGCTTTCATCTTCGGAGATTGCGGGTGATGTGTTTCCGTCCAATTCACGCACCTCTGATGCCATAGCAGCCTGTTACATTACTATGGCATAGCTGCTTGCGAAGCAAATTGCAAAATCTTTGGAGCTTGCGGAAATGCCTGATAGCGGCGCAGTGGATACCGCTTCAGGCGGCGGTTGAGCTTGGCTGGACAAATGCCGAGCCCGGCGAAGGAATTGCCATTACGCAATATCGCAGGGTCACAAAGAGCCTGAGGCAGGAACAACAAGGCCAAGCCCGGTTCTTTGACCTATCGGCGCAGATATCGGCTGATTGGATTCCGCCTAAAGTCTGCGTCCGCGGCTTGCAAAGCCACCGCCGGTGGACATTGTCATGAAGACGGCGTCACCGGCGGCGAGCGTTTTATCGTCCTGGGAGATATCGTAAATCGGCGGGATGTTTAGAAACTTGCAACTCCGCGACGCCGGAAGCGCAGCCGCCCATGAGCAAGGGCTGCCGCCTGTTGATAGCGGCAGCCCGTCTGGGGCAGGGCTTAACCCCAGTGCCGATCGGGCCTCGGAAGGCCAGCGGTCAGGTCAGCCGAAGCAGGGCATCGCCGGCAGATTGGCGCGGCTGGCAAAGGACCCGATCATATCGCTCACCGCCGTGGAGGGACGCGGCTCGCGTTTGTGGGCGGCCGTCTCAAGGAGTTGCTTGAAGTCTTCAAGCTTCACGCCGTCGGCGCGGAGCACCATGGCGATCAGCGGGTCGCGAAGGGCTTCGGAAATGGTCAAATCTTCTCTGGTCTTTCTCATGGCACTATCCTCCTTTCGTGGGCGGTCGCCCGTGTTCCACCCCTGCCGCCAAGCGCTCCTGGCATTGACTTTCGCAGAGAGTAGTGTTACCGGTAAGTAACAATGCATTTGTTACCGATCGGTCACATCGATGTCAAGGACTTCGTCCGCGAAAAAATCAGAATCATTGAATGAAATCTCCGCAGCTGCCTCAGATGATCGAATCCCCCCGCGGGAGCGCATTGTCTCGACGGCTTTGGAACTTTTCCGCGAGCGTGGCATCCGCGGCATTGGCGTCGATGCCATCGCCGACGCGGCTGCTACCAACAAGATGACGCTCTACCGGCATTTCGGCTCCAAGGATGAGCTGGTCTGCGAGACACTGCGTCGCGCCTCCGAAAAAGCCGAGAAGATCTGGCGCGATCTCGAAGCCGCCCATCCGGGTGATGCCCGCGGCCAGCTGCTTGCCTGGGTCCAAGACCGTGCGCACTGTCTGAACGGCGAGCCCGCAGGCTGCGATCTCGCCAATGCCGCAATCGAATTGAAGGGCGAAGGCCACCCTGCGCATGAGTTGATCGAACGCCACAAGGCAATGCAGCGAAACCGCCTTGCGGCGCTTTGCGTGGCTGCTGGTGCGCGCGAGCCGGAACTTCTTGCCGACACGCTGACACTGTTGCTCGAGGGTGCGCGTGTTACCCGCCAGGCTATGGCGGACGGCGGCTGTTCCTGCCATTTTGAAAAGGCCTGCAACGTAGCGATATCCGCCTTCGGCTGACATTGACGCGGCCAAGGTGCTCAGGCTTTGGAACCTTGCAGGCGGCACGGCCGTTTTCCTGCTAATCCGGGAGCAATCTGGAGGCAGAGATGAATTACGCTTATCTCCGGCGCCTATATGCCAGACGGGCCGAACTTGAAGCCAAGCTCGAACTGCACGACGCGCGCTACTGCTTTGGCGAAGAGGAAGTGGATGACGGTACGCAAGACGATCTGAAGCAGCGTATCGAAGAGATCTCCGAGGAGATCGCGGCGCTGGAACATTCTCCGACCTAGCCGTTGGCGGCGCTCAGGATCGAAATTGTCCGTCCGTCGAATTTTCCGCCGTAAAAATGATCGATTGCCTTGTGGAATGGCGAGCCGTGATCGCTGACGGCGGCAAACAGCGTCATCGATGAGCGCAGCTTAAGATCATCAGGCGAACCCATGATATCATGGGCGCTTCGATCATTGACCGAGAGGATTGCCTCGACGCAGCGCAATAGACGGCTGCCGAGGATCGGATCAGCAAGGTAGGCTGAGGCCTCCTCCGCGGAGCGAATGGCGTATTTTTCCGCCATGGAAGACGTTCCAAGTCCGGCAATCTGGGGGAAGATGAACCACAGCCAATGGGAGCGCTTGCGGCCGGCCCGCAGCTCGGCAAGGGCGTGTTCATATATGCCATTCTGCGCTTCGATGAAGCGATGGAGATCGTAATCTACGTCACCGGCCATGGTTCCTTCCCCTTCTAATGCTTCGAATGCACGTCAGACGAGAGATTCCATGCCCGGCGAAAATCGCTAGCTCTTAGCAGACCTTGTCTGCATAAGGGCTCGTTTCTCGGCAATGTCCGTAGCGCTGGTGGTGCGGCACGAGACTATCCCCCGGAGGTGTCTGCCCCTCAACAGCCGAAGTCGTCATCGGATCGGTCGCCGTTGTTTGCGCCGACGGTGCCGTGAAGCCTACAAAGCTCAAGAGCACGAGGGCACCCACGACCACGATCCGCTCCAGGACCGACAGCTTCTGTGCGCTGACGTGATCGGCGTAATCGCGTTCGGCTTCGCCGTAAGTCACGTCCTCCTTCACATGCTGGTGTACCATATCCTGGTGCCCGGAGGTCCAAGTTTCAGAGTATTTCATTTCAAGTCTCCTGCAATGCACCGGGATGCGCCTTGGGAAGGCAAGCTAATGGCGTGCCTATTCGCTTCCTGCGTGCAGGACGCATGTGTGTGTTATCTGCGCGAAATTGAAGAGGGCTAGATCAAACTCAGTGTTCACAAAATCGTACCAATCATTGTGAAAAGCCGCGCAGGGGCTGGTCCGGCGAAACGATAGGCAGTAAATCCTATGTGATTTCCACAGGAACTTCCCCATGGCCTCTTCTTTCGGTGCGATGTCGATCGCTCAGCTTTCCGTCCTCATTCAAAGCGGCAAGGCCGATCCGATTGATGTTGCAGAAACGATCCTCGACGGCATCGAGCAACATGCCGACAAGACAGTCTTCACGGTCTTGTTGCGCGAGCGGGCGATGCGGGAGGCTCATGCTGCTTCGATGCGTATTCGCAATGGCCGCTCGCTCGGTGCTCTCGACGGCATTCCGATCGCCTGGAAAGATCTTTTCGATATCGAGGGTCTGGCCACCACTGCTGGGTCGGTAGTTCTGGCGGATAATGCGCCGGCAAGTCGGGATGCTGCGATCGTAACGACACTTAAGAATGCTGGCATGGTGGCCGTTGGCCGCACAAATATGAGCGAGTTCGCCTTTTCCGGCCTCGGCATCAACCCCCATTATGGCACGCCGGTAAATCCGCACAGTAAGGATGAGCCGCGCATTCCCGGCGGGTCTTCGTCCGGCGCGGGCGTTGCGGTCGCCGCCGGCCTCGTGCCGGTTGCCATGGGCACGGATACGGGAGGCTCGGTCCGCATTCCAGCTGCCTTGAACGGCGTCGTCGGCTACAAGGCGACACGCGGCCGTTATGCCATGGAGGGCGTTTATCCGCTGGCGACGAGCCTTGACTCGCTCGGTCCCCTCTGCCGTTCTGTCCAGGATGCTGTCTGGGTCGATGCCGCGATGCGCGGCCTGACGGCGCCGGAGATTGCCAGGCAGTCGCTACAGGGCGTCGAAATCGTTGTTGTCAGGAATGTCGTGTTCGACGGTTTGGGTTCGGGCGTTGCCGAATCCTTCGAGGGCGGCGTAGAGCGCCTGCGTGCTGCCGGTGCGCATATCAGCCCGATCGAAATCCCTGCCTTCGATGAAATTCTGGCGTTGATGGCCAAATATGGCGCTCTTGTTACCGCCGAAGCATTTGCCCTCCATCGCGAGCGGCTGGCGGGACCGCAGGCCGCGCGCATGGATCACCGGGTTGTCATGCGCACGCGTCTCGGTGAGAAGACCAGCATGCCAGACTATATTGCAATTCTTGCTGCACGCGCTCGATTGAATGCAGATGTCGAACGGCTGATAGGAAACCGCCTCGTTGCCTTTCCTTCGGTTGCTCATGTCGCGCCGCCGATTGCTGCACTCGAGACCGACGACGAGCTGTTCGTTGCCACCAATGGCAAGACATTGCGCAACACCGCGCTCGGCAATTTCCTGGACTGGTGCGGGGTTTCCATTCCTTGCGGCGAGGGTGAGGCGGGCATGCCGGTCGGCTTTCTGCTCTCGGCGCCCGCAAACCGTGACGAAGCACTGCTCGCCGTCTCGTTGGCCGCCGAGGCGGTCATTCGAGGAGACCGGAACTAGGCAAGTGCGGGCTTGATGCTGCGCGCCATTCTTGCCAAACTCCTCCCGAGGAAACGGGAGGAGATGAAAGATGCAGGCTTTGCAGAACGGTCGTTTTGCGGTTTCCACATGGTCGCTTCACCGGATGCTGGGCGCAACCTATCCATATAGTCCCGATCCCCAGAAAAGCGCTACGCGTCAGGAGCCCTATGGACCGGGCAGAGTTAACCTGCTCGACGTGCCGAAGATGCTCGCCGAACGCGGACTTGGCCGGCTGGAAGTCTGCTCGTTTCACCTGCCGAGCCTTGACGCCGCCTATCTCTCGGAATTCCGCGATGCGCTTGGGGCCTCCAACATTCTTTTCCAGACGCTGCTCGTCGAAGACGGAGATCCCAGCAATGCCGAGACGGGTGAACGCGACAGTGGCTGGATTGCCAGCTGGATCGATATCGCAAAGGCGCTGGGTGCTGAGCGCATCCGCGTCATCGCCGGCAAGCAAGCGCCCGACGACGAGAACCTTGCGCGTTCTGCGCGGCATCTGAAATGGTTAGCCGGGCAGGCGGAGGGAAGCGGCGTGCGCGTCGTTACCGAAAACTGGTTTGCCCTTCTGCCGTCGCCGAAGGAGATGAACTGGCTGCTCGACGCACTCGACGGCAAGATCGGCCTCAACGGCGACCTCGGAAACTGGTCGGCTCCTGCCAAATATGAAGGGCTTGCCGATATCATGCGCCGCGCTGAGATTTGCCACGCCAAGGCTGATTACAATGCTTCCGGTCTGGATGCTGCGGACTACCGTCATTGCCTGGAAATGTGCGAGAGGGCCGGCTACGCCGGACCCTATACGCTTATCTACGACTCGCCGTTCTTTGCAGATGAATGGGATGGCATCCTGTTGCAGAAGAGCTTCATCGAGGAATTCCTGCAAGGCGCACCGGCACGCCGCTCGGCATAGGCACGTTTCAGCTCATTCGCCCGTTTGCACCAAACCCAGGGCATGCAACCCGCGTGCCTTTTTTGCCAACCCCTGGCGTGGCGGCATCTTCTGGGTTGCCGCGGCTGTCGAATTCGGCATTGTCGGTATCGACGAGGGACTCATCTCGATGCTGATCATAGCCTTCGCTGGCCTGAAGAGGTCCGGCATCGGGGACGGTTCGAAGTACAGGATCGAAGCGTTTCCCAGGGTCAAATATATGGCCATCGATGGCCTGGAGAACTGAGGAGAATGCCATGAGTGCAGCTGATATTGACAGCTTTGCGACCCGGATCAGGGATGACGACAGCGCGATGATTTCGGCCTGGGTGGGCATTCCCGATCCGCTGCTTGTCAATCATCTGGCCCAGGAAGCCTTCGATGCGGTCGTGCTCGACATGCAGCATGGCATGTGGGATCTCCCCTCAGCGGCTGCTGCCGTTGGCCACGTGCGCATTGCCGGAAAGCCGGCGATCGCTCGCATTCCGGTTGGCGATTTTGCCTCTGCCTCCCGCCTGCTCGACGCCGGAGCGTCGGGCATCATTGCGCCGATGATCAATTCGGCCGAGGATGCAAAAGCCTTCGTGAAGACGACAAAGTATCCACCGGCAGGCGAGCGCAGCTGGGGGCCATCTCTGGCACTCAACCATACCGGACTTTCAGCCGATGACTATCTCAAGAAGGCCAATGATCTGACAGTCGCGATTGCCATGGTCGAGACGCGGGCAGCGCTCGAAGCGATCGACGATATCCTTGACGTTCCCGGTATCGATGGCATTTTCATCGGCCCTTCGGATCTTTCGATTGCGCTATCCAACGGCGACCAGGTTGCACCGAATGCTGCCGAAATCGACAGCGCCATGCAGCACGCCGTCGCCCGTTGCCGCGCACATGGAAAATTCGCCTGCGCTTTTGCTGGTGACGGCGAACGCGCCGGCGAACTTTTGAAATTTGGTTTCGCCTTTGTCATTGCAGGAGCCGAGACGGCGCAACTGCGATCTGGCGCCCGCAGGGCGATCAACGCCGCAAGGAAGATTGCTTCCGGCGGCTGACCCAATTCGACCGCTACGGTTCAAAACGGCATGCCGAGCTTCTGCGCTTGGCGCAGCAAAACGGGTCCTCTCTGATCAGACTCTGCTGCCTCTCATGCGATCATGTAGCCGCCATCAACCGGCATGGAGATGCCGTTGACCATTGCGGCTTCGTCCGAGAGTAAAAAGAGGATCACCTCCGCCACGTCTTCGGACTCTGCGAAGCGCCCGACCGGGATGCGGTTCAGCATGCCGGCGGCCTTCTCGGGATCGCTCCAGGCCTTAATCGCCATTGGCGTCAGCGTCACCGTCGGATGTACGCCGTTCACCCGGATGCCCTTCGGCGCCAATTCCTTGGCCATGACGCGCGTCAGCCCATCGAGACCGCCTTTGGACGCGCAATAGGCCGCGTGATCCGGTATGCCGACGAAAGAGGCAACAGAGGAGACATTGACGATGGCGCCGTGTCGACCGTCCTCGATCAGGGAGCGCGCATATTCCTGTGCCACGATCATCGGAGCGCGTGTGTTGACCGCGATCAGATGATCGAAGGCTTCGATCGTGGTGTCGAGAAAGGACTGCAGCTCGGTCGTTCCCGCGCAGTTGATCAGAAAATCCGCCGGAAGTGCGGCGCGCGCCGCCTCCCGCGTCGCCTTCGCATCGGCGAGATCGACTTGAATGGCTTGGCAGCCTAGATCCTTGCGGAGCGAAACGACGTCCTCGGCACTTCTGGTAAGGGCCGCGACCCTGGCGCCGCGGTTGACCAATATCTCTGCGACGACGCGGCCGATGCCCTTACCGGCGCCGGTGACGATTACTTTCTTACCTTCGAAAATCATATGCTCCTCGCCTTACAATCGCTGTCCCGTTGCCTGATCAAAGATGTGGACGCGGCGGGGATCAATATGAAAATGCAGTACCTTGCCGGGTGTGACTTCGATTCGCTCACGGATAAGGGCATCGATCGGCGCTCCGCCGACGCGGCCGAAGATCAGCGTTTCGGATCCCGTCGGCTCGTATACCGACACGTCAACCGGAATACCGTCGTCACCGATGGTGATGTGTTCCGGACGGATGCCGTAGGTTACGGCCTTGCCGTCCTCGGCATTCACGCCGTTCACCGGCAGGACAATGCCTTGATCGGTGACAACGACCTGTTTGCCCTCCCGCATCGTGATCCTGCCCTGGAGAAAGTTCATTGACGGGCTGCCTATGAAGCCGGCGACAAATAGATTGGCCGGGAAGTCGTAGAGCTCAAGCGGCTTGCCGACCTGCTCCACCCTTCCGTCCCGCATGACGACGATCTTGTTGGCCATCGTCATGGCCTCGATCTGGTCATGCGTGACGTAGACGGTGGTGGTCTTCAGCCGCTGGTGGAGTTCCTTGATCTCGACGCGCATGGTAACACGCAGCTTCGCATCGAGGTTCGATAGCGGCTCGTCGAACAGGAAGACTTGCGGGTCACGGACGATCGCCCTACCCATGGCGACGCGTTGCCGTTGCCCGCCCGACAGCTGTTTAGGATAGCGGTCGAGGTAGCGCGTCAGGTCGAGGATTTCGGCTGCCCTGCCGACCTTCTCGTCGATCTCCGATTTCGGGCGCTTTGCCATCTTCAGCGGAAAGCCCATATTCTCGGCAACTGTCTTGTGAGGATAGAGCGCATAGCTCTGGAAGACCATGGCAATGTCGCGCTCCTTCGGTGGAGCGTTAGTGACCACACGGCCGCCAATCCTGATGTCACCGCTGCTGACGGTCTCAAGACCCGCGATCATGCGCAGCAGCGTGGACTTGCCGCAGCCGGAGGGGCCAACCAGCACGACGAATTCGCCATCCTCGATATCGACGCTGACGCCGTGCATGACCTGCAGAGAGCCATATCTCTTGGTGACGTCGCTGACCTGTACGTTTGCCAATGTCGTTTCCCCCTAAATAAGCACGGCTTGCGTCTTTATAATCCCGATAAAACTCAACCACTCACCCTTTCCAGATAATGTAGGCGCCGAGTACGGCGGAGATTGCTGCCGCAAACCACACCGAAAGTCCGAACGGTTCGATGAACCGCATCCAGAGCAGGGAGAGCGCGACCCAGATCACCACCGAGATGAACAATCGGTCGAACCAGTTCGTCTCGATTGGCAGGAAGCCCGGTTGTTTTTCATTGTCTCGAGAGCCGGAAGCCATCCGCTATCCTTTCACTGCGCCGAAGGTCAGGCCGGCAACGATGTGACGCTGCACCACCGAGAAGACGATGAGCGCCGGGACCAATGTCAGCATCGAGATCGCCGCCATGATGCCCCAGGCCGTGCCTGTCGTCGTGACATATTCCGACAGGCCGGTGGTGAGCGTGCGGGCGTTGAAATTGGTGAGGGTGGCGGCAAGCAGATATTCGTTCCAGGCAAAGACCCAGGTGAGGATCAGCGTCACCGCAAGTCCCGGCCGTGCCAGGGGAAAGACGATATCGTAGAGGACCGTCCAGGGACTTGCGCCATCGACATAGGCAGCCTCGTCCAGTTCCTTCGGAATACCCTCGACGGTCGGGCGCAGGGTCCAGATGGCGAAGGGAAGATTGAAGGAGCAATAGACGAGGATCATGCCGATCCTGGAATCCGCCAACGAAAAGTCGCCGATCCTGTAGACTTGAGTGAGAAGCAGAAAGAGCGGCAGCAGGAAGACCGCCGGCGGCGCCATGCGGTTGGTGATCGTCCAGAAAAAGATGCTTTCCTTGCCCGCGAGGTCGAAGCGCGTCAGCGCGTAGCAGGCAAGAAAACCAAGGGTCGTCACCAGGATGGCATTTCCCGACGAAATGATCAGCGAGTTGAACATGTATCGCCGTAAGGTCTCATTGGTGAGGACGTCCTGGTAGTTTTTCCAGAAGAAGCTCTTGAGGACGACATCCGGCGTCGAGAACAGATCGAAAGGCTGCTTCACTGATATGACGAAGAGCCAGTAGATCGGGAAGAGTGTC
Source organism: Rhizobium sp. BK650 (assembly GCF_014195325.1). GTDB lineage: Bacteria > Pseudomonadota > Alphaproteobacteria > Rhizobiales > Rhizobiaceae > Rhizobium. Next base: position 78,224 of record NZ_JACIBK010000015.1, read on the forward strand.
GCGAAACTGATCAGAATCCACAAGAGAACTGGAAGCCACGGATTTTGCCGCCTCATCGCGTCAGCCTCTCTTCACACGGGGAGCAATCAGGCTGACATAGAGCAGCCAGCAGACGACGATCGTCAGGTAGAGCACGACAACCGAAATGGCTGAGCCGTAACCGTAATTCGTCTTTGGAAAGACTTCCCTGAAAATATGGACGCCAATGTATCGTGTCGAGGATCCGGGACCGCCGCCGGTTAGCATCAGAACTTCGTCGACCGTGCGTAGCGCGTCCATAAGTCTGATGAACACCGTAGCGATCAAGGCCGGACGGATCAGGGGCAAAGTGATGTGCCAGAAGATCTGGCTCTTGCCGGCGCCGTCGATCTGCGCCTGCTCGAAAGGGTCTGGGGGAAGCGAGACCAACGCAGCAATCAGCGACAGCGTGACCAGCGGCGTCCAGTGCCAGATGTCCATGATAACGGTGACGGTGAAGGCCGCCAGTGCGCTCTGGCCGATGTTCAGATCATAGCCGAACCAGTGTCGCAGCAGATAGGGGATGATGCCGATCGACGGCGTTGTCATCAGTTTCCAGACCGATCCGACGATGATGGGCGCCATGATCAGAGGAAGAGTATGGATGGTGCGGAAAAATGCCTTGCCCGGAAAGTCCTTCATCAGCGCCTGGGCGAGCACGTAGCCAAGGATGAGTTCGGAAACGACGGCAAAGAAGACGAAGGCGACGGTAATGCCGAGAGAGGCTAGGAACTGCTGGTCGAAGACGAGGCTCCGGTAGTTCGATGCCCAATTGAAGACCATCAGCGGATTTGCGGCAAAGGGGTTCCACTGATGAAACGAAACCCAGACGACGTAGATGAAAGGAAAAATGCCGAAGAGCCCAAGGATCAGGATCGTCGGTGACAGCAGCAGCCATCCAAGCTTTTGTGAATGCATCGCCTCATCCTCTTCGGCCCCCTCAGGGGTGCCTCTTGAGCCAGAAAAGGAGCGGGCCGCCAACGAAGACGACCCGCCAAGGTGGGGAGGATGACTTATTTGCGATAGCCGAGGGATGTCAGCTCTTCTTCCGTCTTGGCAGCCATCTGATCGAGCCCTTGGTCGGGCGCGATCTTGCCGGTCAGGATATCGAAAAAGATCGGCAGGGTTGCTTCACGCAGCTGGGCGTGGAACGGATAGGGAGGGGCGCCGGCGAAGAGTTTACCTTCGTCCTTGAGCATTGTGTAGAAACCGCCCAGCTTGACGTCCATCGCCTTGACCTTTGGATCGTCGAAGGTTGCCTTGTTGGTGATGCGCGGTGCAGCAATCGCCCAGTCCGGCTGCACGTCGTTCTGACCCATGAATTGGAGGAAGAGCAGGGCTGCGTCCTTGTTCTTGGACGTCACCGGCAGGCCGAAGGCGCCGCCGTCATAGTAGCCGATGTAGCCCTTTCCGGACTTTGCATCCTCCAGAACGCCTGGCTCAAGCGGCGGCAGGGCAAAACCAACCTTGCCGACCACCTTAGACTGTGCAGGATCGCTGGCGATCCATGCGGCGTTTTCGCCGTAGATCAACCCTTGAGCGACGCGGCCGGCAGCGAAGGTCGTAGCGGTTTCCGTCCAGGTCGACTGAGTTGATTCCGGCGGAGCGATGTCGCGCAGGTGCAGCCAGTATTTCAGTGCAGCCTTCGCTTTATCGCTGTTCATCGCGCCACCATGCTCGACCGTCGCTGCATAGTTGTTGCTGGCGTCGATGCCCCAGTTGTAGACGCCGAAAGTCGGCACGATGGATTCGAAAAACTCGTACCAGGACGCAGCGTGACCCGTATGAGCCTGGGCAGTCGTGCCCCAAAGCTCAACGCCGTTATCCTTGCCGTACTTGGTGAAGAATTCGGCGATCTGCGTGTAGTCTTCATGCGTGGTGGCCGGTTTCAGATCCTTGCCGGTTTCCTTCTTGAACGCTTCCTTGATCTTCGGATCTTCAAAAAGGTCCTTGCGGTAGAGGTAGGTCTTCAGGAACGCTTCCATCGGTACGCCAAAGAGATCGCCGTTCTTGTCCTTGAAGTAGTCGGCGAAGCTGGTGAAGTTCGCGTCGTCGTAGGTCGGCGCCTTCAGATCCGCCTTATCCTTCAGCGTCTGAGTGATGTCGACGAGGAAATTCCGGGACAGGTACGAGTAGATGATGTCCTGCTCGATATAGACCATGTCATAGATGCCGGTCTTGGCCTCCATATCCTTGATGGCCTTGTCGTACATCTGATCCCAGGACGTCGTCTCGATTTCGACCTTGATGCCGGTCTTCTTTTCGAATTCTGGAGCCAGCACATTCTTGATGTAATTGGACGGCGGCGTGCTTTCGGTCACGCCATGCAAGGTTACGCCCTTGAACTTGGCGCCGGCGTCGGACCAGAAATCTGCCCAAGCCGGCGAAGCGGCGGTGGCGAGGCTGAGCGTCAGCGCAAGCGCGCTAGCCTTCAAAGCATAATTCATTTCAATCCTCCCAGATAGCAGCGAGATTATGTCGCCGAGCCATATGTAGACCAAAAATACCATTCCCGCAATATTTGTTGTCTAAGCATGCAAATAGATGGCATTAGGCTATTGATTTCGATGGACACTAATTCACCCGGTTGAGGCCTACGCAGTCAAATTGCTGCACCGCAACGAATTTTTGTTCGACAAAACGCCTAGCATGCGAAATTTATTTGTTGCTTTGCCATACTAAATGCCTTAGCTGTTGCCTGATAAAGGGCTTTTCATTGAGGGCAGAGGTTATGCGCCGATTGGGTATCCACTCATTTGTATGGACAGGCGGCCAAACTCACGAAGGCCTTGAAATGGCCCTCAACAAAACGGCCGAGCACGGGTATCGCACAATCGAATTCGCCTATCTGCGCCCCGAGAAATTTAATCTCGATCGTCTGGCGAAACTTGCGCAGTCGCTCGATGTCGAGATCGGCGTGACGATGGGCTTGCCGATCGACAAGGATATTTCAAGCGAGGATGCGCAGGCCGTCTCGGCTGGCAGGCAGGTGCTGGCCGATGCCGTGCGTGCAGTCCGCGACATCGGCGGGAACAAACTTGGCGGCATCCTTTATTCCGCGCACACAAAATATAACCGGCAGCCGACGAAGAAGGGCTGGGACAACAGCGTCGCCGCTATCGCCGCAACGGCTGATATCGCGAAGGATGCCAAGGTCGATCTCGTGCTCGAGATCGTCAACCGGTTCGAAACAAACCTTCTGAACACGACGGCCCAGGGGCTGAAATTCATCTCCGAGACCGGGTCGGACCACGTCCGGCTGCACCTCGATACTTTCCACATGAATATCGAGGAAGCAAATCCGGCCGCGGCAATCCGCCTTGCCGGCGACAAGATCGGCTACTTCCATATCGGCGAAAGCAATCGCGGTTATCTTGGCGACGGCGTCATCAACTTCGATCTGATTTTCGATGCGCTGCTCGACATCGACTATAAGCGCGACATCGTGTTCGAGAGCTTTTCGACTGCCGTCGTCGATGAAGGCCTTTCACTCGCCTGCGCAATCTGGCGCGATACGTGGACGGACAATGATCCGCTGGCCGCCCACGCCAAACGGTATATCGAAATGAAATATGAAGAAGCCAAACGGCGCCGCGTCACGAACGCGCGCCCCTGATAATCCTTCTGCCGATCTGCTCCGTAAGTGTAGGCTGGAGCGGTCGATTTGAAGGGAATAAACATGAACGACACGGTCTCCATCGGAAGCTCACCGCGCAAGATCAGGCAGAACAATATCGTCGCAGCGCTGCAGACGATCTACAGCCACCGCCGCCTGAGCCGGGCCGATCTGGCGCGCAAGCTTGGAATGAACCGCTCGTCGTCAGGAGAGATCGTTGCCGAGCTGACGCAGAGCGGTTTTGTTCAGGAGTCGGAGGAGAGCAGCAAGCAGCGCCCGGAGCAGTCGCGCGCCGGCCGTCCGGGCATCATGCTCGAACTGGTTGCGGAAGCCGCCTTCTTCGTCGGCATAGAGATCGGCGTCGAGCACATATCGGCCGTCGTCGTGGATCTGTCTGCAGACGTCAGAGTCTGCCGCAAGCTGGCCTTCCAAACGCCGTCTGCGACGGTGGAAGAGGCAGTGGGGCGCGCTATCGAACTGATCACGGATGCCATGTCGAAGGGCATGCTGCAGCGCTGCAAGGGCTTTGGCATATCCACGCCGGCACATATCCGGCCGGATGGATTTGTCGCGCTTGCACCGATCATCGGATGGCGTGACGTGCCATTGAAGGAGATTGGCCGGAGCGCCTTTCCGACTGATGTGCCGATCGCGGTCGAAAACGATGCCAATGCTTTCGCAATTGGTGACAGTTATCGTCACGGCGCTGCCGGTGTAACGCTCTTTTTGCTCATGGAGACCGGCGTCGGCGGAGGGATCGTGATCGACGGGAAACTGTTTCGTGGCGGCCACGGTCTGGCCGGCGAAATCGGCCACACGCTGGTGCCGGGGAGCGGTGGGCAGAAATTCGAGCAATTAATCGGCCGAGAAGTGCTGATCAGGCAATATCGGGAGGCAACCGGACGGGCGGACGGCGATCTTCAAGAGTTCCTGATCGACGTGCGTGATCGTGTTCCGGATGCTGTGAACATAGCTGAGACCTGGTCGCGGCACCTTGCCTATGCGCTTCTGCAGGCCTGTCGTCTGATCGATCCGGACCGGATCGTTCTCGGCGGTTCTGTGGCATCGCTCTATCCGATGGTGGCCGCCCGCGTGGCGGTTCACATGTCGGAGAGCCAGAATATTCCCTTCCCGACCCCCAGGATCGTCGTGGATGACGATGCGGAGTTCGGCTCCGCCTTCGGGGCGGCATGCATGTTGCACCAACGTTTCCTGTCGCTCGAAAACGAGGAATTCAGCGGTGAGGACGGTACGGCGCAGCGATCAATTTAGCGACACCTATTGAAAGCAGGATTGCAATGACTTCAGTGCTGGCTCCGGATCATCTCGGTCCTACCGTTTGCGTCGGCGAAATCCTGGTCGAGATCGTTGCCACAACGATCGGAGAGGGGTTTCTCGAGGCTCAGCCGCTCGTCGGACCATTCCCGAGCGGGGCGCCGGCGATTTTTGTCTCGCAATGCGGACGGCTCGGCGGAGCGGCAGCAATGGTAGGCGCGGTCGGCAGCGACGATTTCGGTCGTGTCAATGTCGATCGCCTCCGAAACGACGGTGTCGATGTGTCGACCATTTCCGTCGATCCCGAATTCCCGACCGGCAGCGCCTTCGTCCGCTACCGCACGAACGGGTCGCGTGACTTCGTTTACAACATTGCGAAGTCGGCGGCCGCACGCTTTGGCTGGTCTCAAGGCGTTAGCGATCTCATTCGCCGGAGCGGACATCTTCATGTCATGGGTTCGGCTCTCTCCGTTCCGAGCGCGCGAGAGGTGATCGACAAGGCGGTCGACATCGTCAAGGCGCGGGGCGGCACGCTCTCGATCGATCCGAACATCCGCAAGGAATTGCAGCTCGATGGCGACACGGAGCGCCGCTTTGCCGAACTTGTCGCCACGGCCGATCTTCTGCTGCCTTCGGGCGAGGAGCTTGAACGAGCCGCAGGCGTCACCGGCGAAGCTGAGGCGATCAGCCGTCTGTTCGAAATCGGCGTGAAGGAGATCGTGCTGAAGCGGGGTGCGAAGGGCGCGAGCTATTTCGGCAAGACGGGCGAACGGATCGATGTTCCCGCTTTCCTCGTCGAGGAGGTCGATCCGACCGGAGCCGGCGATTGCTTCGGCGGGGCATATCTTACGTGTAGACGGCTCGGAATGCCTCCATCGGAAGCGCTCACATATGGTTCAGCGGCAGGGGCGCGCAATGTATCGGTCCTCGGCCCGATGGAGGGGGCAGGCACGCGCGAGGAACTCGATGCCTTCATCGCCTCGACGCAAAGGCGCTCCTGATGCATATTAAGTTGAACGAACTGGCGCCACTCAGGGCACAGGGCCGTCACGCAGGGATCACCTCGGTCTGCTCGGCCCATCCGATTATCCTGCGGGCAGCGTTGCGCCACGGCCGTGATCATTCGAGCACGATCTTGATCGAGGCCACCTGCAACCAAGTCAATCATCTTGGCGGCTATACGGGGATGACGCCTGCGGATTTTGCCGCACTTGTGCTGCGCATTGCCGACGAGGAGAACTGCCCGGAAAACCTCATCGTGCTTGGCGGTGATCATCTTGGACCGAACCCTTGGAGGGAACATACGGCTGAGGCGGCCATGGTGGAAGCCGAAAGAATGGTGGCGGCCTATGTCGATGCCGGATTCGGCAAGATCCATCTGGATACGTCGATGGGGTGCATGGGTGAGCCGGCCGCTTTGGATGACGAAACCACGGCTCATCGCGCTGCGCGGTTAGCCGCTGTCGCGGAGGCTTCGGCCAGACGAGGAGCGGGCGCGATGCCGGTCTATGTGATCGGCACCGAGGTCCCTGCGCCTGGCGGCGCTGATCACGCGCTGACCGCGATCGAGCCGACTGCAGCGCTGGCCGCCCGCCGGACGATCGATATCCATCGCCGTGTCTTCGCCGGGGCGGGTCTCACAGAGGCGTTTGCGCGCGCCATCGGTCTGGTGGTGCAGCCGGGTGTGGAATTCGATAACCGCAACGTCATCCGCTACGACCCCAGCAAGATCGATGGGTTGAGGCAGGTGCTCCAGGACGAGCCGCAATTCGTGTTCGAGGCCCATTCCACCGATTATCAGGGCGCCGATCCGCTACGCGGGTTGGTCGAAGATGGGTTTCCTATTCTCAAGGTTGGTCCGGAATTGACCTTCGTGCTGCGCGAGGCGCTCTATGGGCTTGATCTGATCGCGTCTGATCTCGTGCCTGATTATGGCGAGCGTCCGCTATATACCGCGATGGAGGCGCTCATGCTGGCGCACCCGGAAAACTGGTGCCGTCATTATCACGGCACTGATGATGAGCAGCGCTGGCTTCGCCATTTTTCGCTATCCGATCGCATCCGATACTATTGGGCATCGAAGGAGGCGCAGTCGGCAGTCGCACGTCTTTGCCAGGCGCTTGCCGGAAAACGCGTGCCGCTCCCACTGTTCTGGCAACACATGCGGCAAGCAGAGCAGTTTTCTGAAGCACCACTGGATCCCGAGGAGGTTCTGATCTGGCGGGTGACGAAGAGCCTTGCAATCTATCATGCAGCATGCGGCGCAAGCAGATAAGCCGCTCAACTGAGGAGGAAAGAATGACTGAATTGAAAGGGAAGGTCGCAGCAATCACCGGCGCGGCATCGGGTATCGGGATGGCGTCGACGGAGGCAATGATCGCGGCGGGCGCCACGGTCGTCCTCGTCGATCGCGACGAGAAGGCACTGGAATCGGCTTGCGAACGACTTGGCGAGCAAGCGATACCTCTGGCTCTGGATCTGCTCGATCCGCAGGCATGTGCTGCGCTTCTCGACCGCGCGTTGTCGAAGGTCGGGCAACTCGACATTCTGCATGCCAATGCCGGCACCTACATCGGCGGAGACCTCGCAGATGCCAATCTGGACGCGATCGACCGGATGCTGAACCTGAACGTCAACGTCGTCATCAAGAACGTCAGGACCGTCATTCCGCACATGGTTGAACGCGGCACCGGTGACATCATCGTCACAAGCTCAGTCGCGGGCCATGCACCCGTTCCATGGGAGCCGGTCTATTCGCCATCAAAATGGGCAATGCATTGCTTCGTCCAGACGATGCGTCGCCAGCTGCTGAAAAGCGGCATTCGTGTCGGCTCCGTTTCGCCGGGGCCAGTCATCAGCGCGCTGCTTGCCGACTGGCCGGAGGAAAACCTGCGCAAGGCGAAGGAGGCCGGCGCACTGATCGAACCCAAGGAGGTAGCGGACGCCATCATGTTCATGCTGACGCGGCCCCGCAATGTGACGATCCGGGACATCGTCGTTCTCCCAAGCGCCTTTGATATTTGAGGAGCTGAACCATGAGTTACCAGGAGAAATTCCGGCTTGACGGCGAACGCGCCGTCGTCACCGGCGGCGGGCGCGCCATCGGACTTTGCTGCGCCCACGCACTCGCCGAAGCCGGTGCAGCCGTCGTCGTCATAGAGCGCAATGAATCCGATGCAGAACAGGCTCTGGCGCTCAAAGACAAAGGATACAACATCGAGCTGCGCCTCGGCGACGTGACCGATTCTGCGCGCATGGAGGCGATCGCCAATGAACTCGCCGCCAGCGGCCGCCCGGCGACAATCCTGGTGAACAATGCAGGCATCGGCCAGAACGGAATTGCCGCCGAAGATGTGACGGATGCCGATTGGCTGCGGATGATGAATGTCAACGTCAATGGCGTGTTTTGGTGCTCGCGTTCCTTCGGCCGCCATATGGTGGCGATGAAACGCGGGGCGATCGTCAATCTCGGCTCGATGTCCGGCATCATCTGTAACCGTCCACAGCCGCAGACGGCTTACAACGTTTCTAAGGCTGCCGTTCATCACCTCACCCGGTCCATGGCCGCCGAATGGGCGCAGCACGGCGTAAGGATCAACGCGGTTGCCCCGACCTATATCGAAACGCCGATGGTCGCGGCTGTCGAAGCCAATCGGGAGCGAATTCCAATCTGGCTCGCCGACACGCCAATGGGGCGAATGGGCGCGCCGGAGGAGGTCGCAAGCGCGGTCCTCTTCCTCGCATCCGGTGCGGCAAGCCTGATGACCGGAGCAATCGTCAACGTCGATGCAGGATTTACCTGCTGGTAGACGCGTACCTTTCTTGGATAATATTGAGGAGCCGGTAATGCCGCCGGCCTCTCAGCCCGGCGCTGTTGAGACCGAGATCCCGGGAAAGCTTGGCGTCAGGGAAAGCAATCGCCCGCTATTTCAACCGCAAATGGCGGATCTGATACGGGCAGGGCATCTTTGTCGTCCCGAAGACCTGGCCCAAGCTGCGCCTTTCCCCACTTCAGCGGATACCCTCGTCAACGGCTTGAGGGTCATGTCGACGGTGGGATCTATGTTGCCTGAAATCGAGAGCTCGGAAGCCTCCAGCGGCTTCCAAGCAATCCCGCAGTTGTCAGAACGACAGCTCCTTGGCTTGCGCATTGATCTTCTCACAGGCCTCGCCGAGCGGATCGCGCCTTGGCACGAGTGGGGAAACGCCAAGCAGGAGAAGCGCTTTCAAGTGCATCCAGCCGCCTCCCAGCACTGGCGCATAGGATGCCATCACAACCTTCTCTTCCCCATAGAGGCGCTTATATTCGGCAAAGTTCGAGAAGATCTCGTGATTGCTATCCTTGAGATGGAAGCTCTCGGCGGCTGCCCCTTCGGCGAGTATGACTTCATGCGTATCGAGCATGACGGCGTAATACTCGATCGCGGTGTCGTCGGCCGGAATGACTGGTGCGATTGTCGTGCCGTTCACCAGTTCTTTCACCTGGATCAGAACGCCGTCCAGAAACAGCGCATGTCCGGGCGACAGGTAGAGATCGCAATGTGGTGTGCGACCGTCCAGCGCACCGCGGGAGACGCGGATCGGCACAACGTTTTTATGCCAGTGCGCGCCGCTCTTCTTGAAGGCTTGGCGGCCGATCCACTTGATCGGAAGGGCGCTGCCGTCGGGAAGGGCAACGCGGTCGCCGATGCGCAGATGCTCGACCGGCCTTTCACCGCAATCTGTGAGGATCGCCGTCCCGCGCAGGAAGCAGTTTGCGCCACCGCCACCAAACCCTCCACCCGGACCACCGCCATCGGGACCTCCGTGTCCATCGGGGTGTCCACCAGGGCCTCCGTGTCCACCAGAGCCGCCTCGCCCCCAATGGCGCCCCATGGCGCTTGTGGGAGACGTCGAAATTGCCGTCGCCAAGGCGGCCAAGCCGGCAAGCTTAGCGCCGGCGGCAGCGGCAATACCTAAAAAATGCCTGCGCGCGGCGTGACGTGGCAGCTTCGGATCTTCTCTGGAGGACATGCTGGTCTCCTATTTTGAAATGACAACTGCGTTAAATATTACAATAGGTTGCCCTCTGTTCAATTCGCAGAACAGCGGTGGTGCTTACTCAAAAGGGAGTAGCCAATAGATGTAGCCCTGGTGAAGGGAGCAGTCACTTGCCATAGGAGCGCAAGCCAATGCTCTATGACACGACAGCGCGATGCTCAAAGCGCGTAACAAAGAAGTGCTCTTCCAGTGATGCCGCAATGTGATCCGCGCCGGGAACACCTCGAACGGACTTCCATCTGATCTCGTAGATCAGCTCGCGATGGCCGTCATTGCTATCTGTGAGCCCTGTAAACGTCGCTTCGGAAAGCTCGACAGCGATAGTCTTCAAATTCGGAATGCCGGCGTCGACCGGCAGTTTGATGACGACAACGCCTTTCTGTTGACCAGATACCCACCGGTCTACCTGTTTGAGAGGGGAAAGGATCAGGACGGCAAGGATGGTCACGATGGTCCCGACCATGATCTGTCCACCGCCGAAGCACAAGCCGATTGCCGTGATCAGCCACAGAGTGGCCGCCGTGGTCACTCCGGTTGCGACGTCGCCCCTTTTCAGGATCGCTCCGCCGCCTATAAAGCCGACGCCGGTAAGGACGCCGAGTGGGAAGCGCAAGATGTCCATTGAACCATTGGCGCTCTGGCTCGTCGCCAAAAGGATGTTTGCCTGGATCATCGACAGACAGGCAGCTAGTCCGACGAGGATGGTTGTGCGCAGTCCGGCGACATGCCCCCCTCGCTCCCTGTCGAGGCCGATAAATGCGCCGGCGATGATCGTTGCGGTCAGTCGGATTGCGATCTCCGTCCAGCTCGGCGTGATTGGCATCAGGTCGATCAAATCCAAGTGCGCGCTCCCCTTGTCACCGATCAGCGTCTTTGGCTCGCGATATGGAGGCATCGGCCTTATGCAAGGGCGCTAAAACCGGATCGCTGCCGTATGTTTTTCGCGCGGAAAACTAGAGCGCAGCCGGCAAGCCGACCAGTAGAATCCGTCAGCGGGGTAGCAAGGCCGGTCACGAAATCGGCAGGTGCTGGAGGCTCATTCCGCGGATACATGTTGGCGCAGACTTCCGGCCGAATGGCGGATAACATCTGAAATTATCAGGAGCTGTTTGACCAGTGGCGTCGAATTGCGCCAGATGATTCCGATCGTGCGCAGAGGTCGCGGCGTGCGGAACCGGGAAATGGAAACATCTGCCGAGCGCGTCTCCACCGGCACTGCCATTTCGGGAATAAGCGTAACGCCAATGCCGGCGCTGACCATCTGCACCAGCGTCGAAAGCGAGCTGCCCTCCATGATCTCCCTGGGACGCGTCGATTCTATGCCGCAGAAAGACAGGGCCTGATCACGAAAGCAATGTCCTTCTTCCAGCAGCAGCAGGCGCATTTCGCGCAGCGCTTCTGGTTCCGGCACCGGCTTGCCTTCGTCTTCGCGATGCCGGACCAACACAAATTCCTCTTCAAACAGCTTGATCTCCGTGAGTGATGGTTCCGATACCGGTAATGCGACGATCGCCAGATCCAGTTCGCCCTGCGCGACTTCATGCACAAGTCTTGCCGTTAGCGTCTCGCGGACCTGGATCTCGATATTGTCAAAGGTTCTGTTCAGATCGCTGATGATCGCCGGCAGCAGATAGGGTGCAATTGTCGGAATGATGCCGATCCGCAGTCGCGTCAGCAGCTTGTCCTGAGATGCGCGGGCAAGATCCCCCAGTTCGTCAACGGCGCGCAGAATGTCACGAACCCTCAGCGCAAAGAGCTGTCCGAAGGCGGTCAGCCTGACCTCTCGCGCACCACGTTCGAAGAGATTCCCACCGAGCTCTTCTTCGAGTTCCTTGATCTGCATGGACAAAGCAGGCTGCGAAATCGCACAGGCGTCGGCGGCATGCCGGAAGCGGCCATGACGTGCTAAAGCTTCAAAATAGCGCAGCTGCCTGAGAGTAACGTTGGTCATAAGCCGAACTTATCGCAGTCATCAGTAAATCCAACTTAAATTTATCACATGCTTCCGATAAAACAAAATGAGAGGGAGGATGCGTGCCGCCTTTATCGCCTTGGAGCGAGGTGCAGGCGCGCAATCAGGCCCAATAGTTTAACGGACAAGGCGACTTCAGAAGGGTCGTCTGGAACAACAGGAGAAAACTATGGACCAGAAACCTGACAGTGCGGGCAGATGTCCCGTTGACCATTCGGCTTTCCGCGGCAGCCGCAATCGCGACTGGTGGCCAAACCAGCTCGACCTGCAGGTCCTGCACCATCATTCCGCTCTTTCCGATCCGATGGGCAAGGATTTCGACTATGCCGAGGAGTTCAAGAAGCTCGATCTCGATGCGGTGAAGAAGGATCTTCATGCATTGATGACGGATTCTCAGGACTGGTGGCCGGCAGACTTTGGCCATTACGGCGGCCTGTTCATCCGCATGGCCTGGCATAGTGCCGGGACCTACCGCATCACCGACGGCCGCGGCGGCGCCGGTCAGGGACAGCAGCGTTTTGCACCGCTCAACTCCTGGCCTGACAACGTCAACCTCGACAAGGCCCGCCGCCTGCTCTGGCCGATCAAGCAGAAATACGGCAACAGCATTTCCTGGGCTGACCTGCTGATCCTGACAGGCAATGTCGCGCTCGAATCCATGGGCTTCAAGACCTTTGGTTTCGCCGGCGGCCGTGCCGACGTCTGGGAACCGGAAGAGCTCTATTGGGGTCCGGAAGGCACCTGGCTCGGCGACGAGCGCTATAGCGGCGAACGCGAGCTGGCAGAGCCGCTTGGCGCCGTGCAGATGGGCCTCATCTATGTCAACCCGGAAGGCCCGAACGGCACTCCCGATCCGCTCGCATCCGCTCGCGACATCCGCGAGACCTTCGCCCGTATGGCAATGAACGACGAGGAGACCGTCGCGCTGATTGCCGGCGGCCATACCTTCGGCAAGACCCATGGTGCGGGCGATCCGTCCTTCGTCGGCATCGATCCGGAAGGTGGCGAGCTCGAAGCCCAGGGCCTGGGCTGGGCGAGCACGTTCAACAGCGGCGTCGGACGCGATGCCATCGGTAGTGGTCTCGAAGTCACCTGGACACAGACCCCGACGAAGTGGAGCAACTACTTCTTCGAAAACCTCTTCGGTTTCGAATGGGAACTGACGACGAGCCCGGGCGGCGCTAAGCAATGGGTTGCAAAGAACGCCGAAGCCACCATTCCGGATGCGTACGATCCATCGAAAAAGCAACTGCCGACGATGTTGACCAGCGATCTGGCGCTGCGTTTTGATCCGGTCTACGAAAAAATCTCGCGCCGCTTCCTGGAAAACCCGGCTGAGTTCGCCGATGCTTTTGCTCGCGCCTGGTTCAAGCTTACCCATCGCGACATGGGGCCAAAGGTGCGCTACCTTGGCAAGGAAGTGCCGGCCGAAGACTTGATCTGGCAGGATGTCATCCCGGCCGTCGACCATCCACTTGTCGACGACCAGGACATCGCCGCTCTCAAGAGCAAGGTCGCCGCCTCCGGTCTTTCGGTGCAGGAACTGGTCTCGACGGCTTGGGCATCCGCCTCGACCTTCCGGGGCTCCGACAAGCGCGGTGGCGCCAATGGTGCGCGCATCCGTCTTGCCCCGCAGAAGGATTGGGAGGTCAATGAACCGGCGCAGCTCGCCAAGGTTCTGGGTGTTCTTGAGGGCATCCAGAAGGACTTCAATGCTGCGCAGAGCAGCGGAAAGAAGATCTCGCTCGCCGACTTGATCGTGCTTGCAGGTGCAGCCGGCGTCGAGAAGGCGGCTAAGGCTGGCGGCCACGACATCGTCGTGCCGTTTACACCGGGCCGCATGGATGCATCCGCCGAGCAGACCGACGTTGCGTCCTTCGCGGTTCTGGAGCCGCGTGTTGACGGTTTCCGCAACTATGTGAACAGCAACCGCAAGCAGTTCATGAAGCCCGAAGAGGCGCTCGTCGACCGTGCTCAACTCTTGACGCTGACTGCGCCTGAAATGACCGTGCTCGTCGCCGGTCTGCGGGTCCTGAAGGTGGGCAAGCCGGAGCATGGCGTCTTCACCGCGCGCCCGGAAACGCTGACGAACGACTTCTTCGTCAACCTGCTCGACATGGGCACCGTCTGGGCTCCCGTTCCCGGCAAGGACGGCGTCTACGAGGGGCGCGATCGTAAGACGAAGGAACTCAAGTGGACCGGCACCCGCGTCGACTTGATCTTCGGCTCGCATTCACAGCTTCGCGCCCTTGCTGAAGTCTATGGCCAGTCGGATGGCAAGGCGAAGTTCGTCAAGGATTTCGTTGCGGCATGGAACAAGGTCATGAACGCCGATCGCTTCGATCTCGTCTGATTGAAAAGCTCCCTTTAGACGCGGCGAACGCCGCGTCTAAACAGGTAGATCGCCATCGAAACTATGCATCCCTTGTTCGGTCTCGGTTAGCTCAATTCTTTGCCGGTCTTCTCTTTCAGCGGGGCCTCGCAATCTCATCAGCTGAGAGCCCTGAATTTTTCGCGAGGCAGTCCGGTATCGCCGGGTTCGCACAAGATGTCGCTAAGCATAGGCGCGGCGGTGAGCGCATGTTTTTTGATATCAGCAAAGAGAGACGATGCGTCGGCTAGTTGCCGACTGCGCTATCAAGTGCGTGTTCGGGGATCTTGCGGCTTGCACCATAATCACGCTCGTGGGCGGAGCGAAAACGCCGTTCGGCCCAGCTGGTCAGATCATGATGGTAGCGGTCGGTCATGCCGTCGGCATAAGTGCCGGTGTCCGCGCCCAAGTCTTCGGTCGACGGCTTGATCGAGAAAAATTTGAACATCTTTAGCGGCCTCCACAGCGTGCTATCAACACGCGGATGTGTCATTCGGTTCCTTCTAAAAGATGATTATATCGAAAAAATTAACCATGTTTAAACGGCAGCACGCGTTTGAAGCGGGTGCCGCCTGATTGCTTAACATTATTATGCCTGATGCAGGAGCAGCGCCAGCAGCTGCTGCAGCGAAACGCCTCCCAGCGGATGGTTGTCCTGTGATACGACGATGGCAGAGGAGACGCTGGCGCGAGACATTTCGCGCAGCGCGCCCTCGATGTCCATGTCTTCGCAAAGCCGCAGCTGGCTTTCGACCGGAATTTGCTTCGCGACAGCACCGATCTTGATAACCCGGCCGCGATTGACCTCCTTCACAAAGGCGGCGATGTAATCGTTGGCGGGATTGAGGACGATCTCAGCCGCCGTACCCTGCTGGATGACCTCACCGTCACGTAGGATGGCGATTTTCTCTCCGAGCCGAAGAGCTTCGTCGAGATCGTGAGTGATGAAGACGACGGTTTTCTTTAGGTCTTTCTGCAGATCGAGGAGGACGGTCTGCATGTCGACGCGGATCAACGGATCGAGCGCAGAATAGGCTTCGTCCATCAGTAGGATTTCGGCATCATTGGTGAGCGCCCGCGCCAGGCCGACACGCTGCTGCATGCCGCCGGAAAGCTGGTTCGGATAATGCCCGCCAAAACCCTCCAGGCCGACGCGTTTGATCCACGCATTGGCCCGGTCCTCGCGCTCCGCTTTTGCGACGCCCTGGATTTCCAAACCATAGACGGTATTCTGCAGCACGTTGCGATGGGGTAGAAGTCCAAAACGCTGGAAGACCATGGCGGTCTTCCGGCGCCGGAATTCGCGAAGCTGCAGGGCGTCCATGCGGCAGACATCTGCGCCGCCATAGAGGACTTCGCCCGATGTGGGATCGATCAGCCTGTTGATGTGACGGATCAGCGTCGACTTGCCGGAGCCGGAAAGACCCATGATGACGGTGATCTTCCCGCCGGGAATGGTAATGTTGATGTCTTTCAGCCCTAGCACATGAGCATGCACCTTGTTGAGCTCGGTCTTCGACATGCCCTTGCTGACGGCTTCGACATAGTCGCGGCCGCGCGGGCCGAAGATCTTGAAGAGGCTACGGATCTCGATCGAATTACTAGCCATGCACGATCTCCCGGTGCTTCTGGAGCCGCAGGCCGTAGGCTTGGCTTATCCGGTCGAAGATAATGGCAATGCCGACGATTGCGAGACCGTTGAAGACGCCGAGGGTGAAATACTGGTTCGAAATGGCCTTGAGAACCGGCTGGCCAAGGCCTTGAACGCCGATCATGGAAGCGATGACCACCATGGCGAGTGCCATCATGATCGTCTGGTTGATACCGGCCATGATGGTGGGAAGTGCCAGCGGCAGTTGGACGTTGCGAAGTTTCTGCCAGCTTGACGAGCCGAAGGCATCAGCTGCCTCCAGCACATTCTCGTCCACCATCCGGATGCCGAGATTGGTGAGACGGATCATCGGCGGCAGGGCATAGATGACGACGGCAATGACACCGGGCACGCGACCGATGCCAAGAAGCATGACGACTGGGATGAGGTAGACGAAACTCGGCATGGTCTGCATCACATCGAGGATCGGGTTGACGATCCTCTGCATTGTATCGGATCGCGCCATCAGGATGCCGAGCGGCAGACCGATGACGATCGAAAGCACGGTGCAGACGAAGATCATCGACACCGTCTTCATCGTATCCTGCCACATGTCGAAATAGCCGATGATGGCGAGGGTCAGAACACAGCCGAGGACGACCTTCCAGCTGCGGCTGGCAAACCAGGCGATGGCGGCAAAAGCAATCAGAATGACCGGCCAGGGCGTGCCGGTCATTAGCCGTTCTGCCCAGATGAGAAAACTTTGCAGCGGGCTGAAGGCTGCTTCGATGCTGTCGCCATAGGCGCGCGTGAAGGCGCGAAAACCTTCGTCGACGCTCTTCTTCAGCTCGCGCAGCACATCGTCATTCATTGTCGGAAATTTCCAGAGCCAATCCATAGCGGTTCCCCAAATAGATAATGGCGGCGGCCGATTGTTGTTTTGGCCGTCGCGCCGAAGGATTGTCTGGGCAGCGGCAAGGCTGCCCATGTCTGAGTGATTAGAGCGAAGCCTTGATCTTTTCTGCGGCTTCCGGCGAGACCCAGTCCTTCCAGAGGGGCTCGTTGTTCTTCAGGAAGTATTTGGCGCCATCTTCGCCGGTTGCCTGGTTATCGGTCATCCAGGCGATCAGCTTGTTGACGGTGTCGTTGGTCCAGGCGCGCTTTTTCAGATAATCGATGGCAGGGCCGCCGCGATCGGCAAAACTCTTACTGATCAGGGTCTTTACATCGTCTGCGGGCCAGGCATTGGGCTTGGGATCAGCGCAATCGGCAACGGAAGTACAGCGCTTCCATTCGGCGGCATCATATTCCGTGCCGTAGCCGAGCTTGACCATCTCGTATTTGCCGAGCAGCGAGGTCGGCGCCCAATAATAGCCGACCCAAGCCTGCTTGCCTTCGTAGGCTTTGGCAATCGAGCCATCGAGACCGGCGGCAGAGCCGGTATCAACGAGCGTAAAGCCCGCTTTGTCGGCGCCATAAGCCTTGAAGAGTTGGGCCGTGACGACCGTGCCGCCCCAGCCTTGCGGCCCGTTGAAAACGGCACCCTTGCTCTTGTCTTCCGGCGCCGGGAAGAGTTCGGGATGCTTCAGGAGATCGGGAATGGTTTTGATGTCAGGATGGGCGTCGGCGATGTATTTGGGGATCCACCAGCCCTGGATCGCGCCGTCCGACAGAATTTTCGCGCCCTCGACGACCTTGCCGCCTTCAAGGCCGCGCTTGACGAGTTCCGGCTGGAGGCTGACCCAAGCTTCGGGCGCGACGTCCGGCTCTCCCTTTTCCGCCATGGAGGTGAGGGTGGGGACGGTATCGCCGCTTACGATCTCAGCCGCGCAGCCATAGCCTTCCTCGAGGATGATCTTGTCGAGGCTCGCGGCCACTTCCGCCGACTGCCAGTTCATGCTCGCGATGGTGACATTGCCGCAATCGGCCGCAAAGGTGGTTCCTGCGAGCATGGCGCCGGCTGCGAAAACGGTGGATGCCAAAAGTACTTTCATTTTTTTGTTCCCTCTGGTCACGGTGCATCCTGAACCCGGGCGCCGGCGGCACCGCGCGCCGGCCCTTGCATTGAGACTGTTTTAGGGCCGCGTCGGCCATTCTAGTTGCGCCAAAAAATGGCGCGTTAGAACCTTCTTTCAATGCTGTTTCAAATACGGCGTCGCTGATGGGACGGTGGAGCGGGTTCGGCGACGTCCAGTTGCGCTGTATGAGCAATACGACTGCGGATTGATCGGCGAATTCGCTGTCGCACTCGTCGACATCACGTTGTCGCCGCGTCCGTTCTCACGCCCACTCGGCAAGCAGGTTTTCACAACGGCCAGAAGTTTCTTGTTGGAAGTCAGATACTAATATATTACTTCCGCAGCAATGAGGGAAGCATGCGGTCGCCAATCAGGTCAGGCGCGCGACTGTTGACTCTTGCCGATGGAGAGCGGTGATGAATTCCCCATTCGGAAGCGCGCGCAAGAAGCGCTCCCTGCAGGGCGTGACGGTGCTTTCGCATCAGCGGGCCGCGGCGCCAAGAGCGGCAACCCTCGTCTATCATGCGCTTCGCGACACATCGTTTCGCTCCGCCGCAAGCCAATGGAATTGTTAAACGAGAAGGAGCCCGAAGCTGAGTTCGGCGTCAGCCGAACGCCGATCCGTGAAGCCATCCTCCGCCTTTGCGACGACGGACTCGTCGACGTCTTTCCGCAATCGGGCACGTTCGTGTCGCGGATTCCGCGCCGTGCGCTTTACGAGGCGATCCTCGTGCGCAAGGCATTGGAGGACACGACGGTTTCGATCGCGGTCGAGAAGATGACGCCGGTCGGGCTTCGAGCGCTGGAGCGCAATCTTGCCGATCTGGACGCCTGCCACCGCGACGGCGATGTCGCAACCTTTCACATCATAGACAATGACTTTCATAAGCTTATCAGCAACATCGCCGGCTTTCCCGGCATCTGGGCAATCATCCAGCAGGTCAAGGTTCACAGCGATCGTTATCGCCTGCTGACGCTGCCGCAGCAGGGGCGTCTGACGCGCGTCATCGAGGAGCATGCCGCCGTCATCGATTGCATGCGCAGTGGCGACAAAGATGGGGCGAGGGCGGCCATGGGGTTCCATCTCGGCAAGCTGCTGCACGAGGTCGAAAAGGCCGAGATGCTCGACCCGGCCTATTTTATCGAGGATGCCCCGACGATGCGGGCATCCGCAGGAGAGAAGGACAATTCCGATGCAGATTGATGTAAGGCACGCCTCCCACCCCGAAGCCGTCAAGGGGTTCGATACGGATACGCTGCGGCGTCATTTCCTGGTCGAAACGGTATTTCTGTCCGGCGAAATCAGGCTCACCTATTCGCACTACGACCGCATGGTTATTGGCGGTGCGACACCTGCCGAAACGGCCTTGGCACTTACGGCGCCGAAGGCGATCGGTCAGGATGTATTTCTGGCGGAGCGCGAACTCGGCGTCCTGAACGTCGGCAACTCCGGCTACGTCATCGTCGATGGCACCGCCTATACTCTGGCGAAGTATGATTGCCTCTATGTCGGCAGGGGCGCCGTCGATGTCAGCTTCGAAAGTGCTGATGCCGGCAATTCCGCGAAATTCTACCTCGTTTCGACGCCGGCCCATGCAAGCCACCCGACCGTGCTCCTGACGCGCGACAAGGCGCGGCATCTGACGCCGGGCGAGGCAGCGTCCGCCAACAAGCGTTCGATCTACCAATATATTCATCCGGACGTCTGCCAGTCTTGCCAGCTGACGATGGGCTTTACCAGCCTGGAGACCGGCAGCATCTGGAACACCATGCCGAGCCACACGCACGACCGGCGCATGGAGGCCTATCTCTATTTCGATCTCGACGCCGATCAACGTGTCTTTCATTTCATGGGCGAGCCGGGTGAGACGCGGCACATGCTCGTCGCCAACGAGCAGGCGATCATCTCGCCACCCTGGTCGATCCACTCCGGTGCCGGCACCAAGAACTACAGCTTCGTCTGGGCGATGGCCGGTGACAACAAGAGCTTCACCGACATGGACCATATCGCAATCGGCGATCTGAGGTGATGGCGATGCAGGCTCTTTTCGATCTCTCCGGCAAGATCGCCGTGGTCACCGGCGCCAATACCGGCATCGGGCAGGGGATCGCCGTCGCATTGGCTGGGGCCGGTGCGTCGATCGTCGCCGTCGGCCGCTCGTCGATGGACGAGACGGAGGCGTTGGTGGCAAGCGCCGGCGCGAAATTCCACGTGATCAAGGCCGATCTCGGCACGATCGAGCCGGCCAAGCCAATCGTTGCGGAGGCGCTGGAGCGCTTTGGTGGTCTCGATATCCTCGTCAACAATGCCGGCATCATCCGCCGCGCTGACGCGATCGATTTTTCCGAGGAAGACTGGGATGCGGTGATGAACGTCAACCTGAAGACGGCCTTCTTCCTGTCTCAGGCCGCTGCCCGTCACATGCTCGAAAAGGGCCGCGGCAAGATCATCAACATCGCCTCGCTGCTCTCCTTTCAGGGCGGCATCCGCATCCCCTCCTATACCGCCTCGAAGAGCGGCCTTGCAGGTCTGACACGCCTGCTTGCCTGTGAATGGGCCGGAAAGGGCGTGAACGTCAACGCCATCGCCCCCGGCTATTTCATCACCAACAACACGGCGGCACTGCGCGAAGATCCGGATCGCAACGCGAGCATCCTTGCCCGTATTCCGGCTGGCCGCTGGGGCGAGCCCGGCGATATCGGTGGTGCTGCCGTGTTCCTGGCGTCATCCGCATCCGACTATGTGCATGGTACGGTACTGCCGGTCGATGGAGGCTGGCTCGCGCGGTGAGCACTCCGAGCAATCGACAAGTGCGGCAAATGTTTCGCAGCAAAATGTTGACGATTTATCGATAATTTCTTATTGATATCGAAACCATATGGCGGAGGCGATTTTGTCGAACGTGGCGGCTGGTAGCTGGGACTTCTGGATCGATCGTGGAGGCACCTTCACCGATATCGTCGGGCGCGACCCCGCCGGCGCCCTGCACGCCCGCAAAGTATTGTCCGAAAACCCTGAAGCCTATCGTGACGCCGCCGTTCACGGGATACGACTGCATCTCGGCCTGACCTCTGGTGAACCGATTCCGGCAGGGCTGATCGGCGAGGTGCGCATGGGCACCACCGTCGCTACCAATGCCCTTCTGGAGCGGAAGGGCGAGCGTCTGGCTCTGGTGACGACGAAGGGTTTCCGCGATGCGCTGCGCATCGGCTATCAGGAGCGCAAGAAGATCTTTGCCACTGAGATCATCAAGCCGGAAGCGCTCTACGAGGATGTGGTCGAGCTGGACGAGCGTGTTCTCGCCGACGGTACGATTGAGGCAAGTCTCGATGAAGCTGCGACCGAAGCAGCACTTCGCGATCTTCGCGCCAAGGGCTACCGTGCCGTCGCCATCGTCTTCATGCATGCCTATAAATATCCCGTGCATGAAGCCGCGGCTGCCCGCATTGCCCGCGCCATCGGTTTTGAACAGGTCTCCGTCAGCCATGAGGTCTCGCCGCTGATCAAGCTCGTCGGCCGCGGCGATACGACCGTCGTCGATGCCTATCTGTCGCCTGTGCTTGGCCGCTACGTGCGGCAGGTGTCGGATGAGCTTGACGTGGCAAGAACCGGTGCGCGCGTCATGTTCATGATGTCGTCGGGCGGCCTGACGGCCGCCGATATGTTTCAGGGCAAGGACGCGATCCTGTCCGGCCCGGCTGGCGGCGTGGTCGGTCTTGCCAAGACCGGCGAGCAGGCAGGTTTCGGCCATGTGATCGGCTTCGACATGGGCGGCACTTCGACAGACGTTGCGCATTTCGATGGCGAATATGAGCGTGCCTTTGAAACGGAAGTCGCCGGCGTTCGTGTTCGCGCCCCGATGATGCTTATCCACACGGTGGCGGCTGGCGGCGGTTCGATCCTGCATTTCGAGAGCGGCCGCTTCCGTGTCGGGCCTGACTCTGCCGGCGCCTTTCCGGGGCCGGCCTGCTACCGCAACGGCGGGCCGCTCGCGGTGACCGATGCCAATGTCATGGCGGGCAAGCTGCTGCCGGATTTCTTCCCGGCGATCTTCGGTCCGCACCAGGATCAGCCGCCCGATGTCGACACGGTACGGCAGAAGTTTGCCGAACTGGCAGCGGAGATCGGTGACGGGCGCAGCCCGGAAGAAGTGGCGGACGGGTTCATCCGCATTGCCGTTGCCAACATGGTCGAGGCGATCAAGAAGATCTCCGTTCAGCGCGGCTATGACGTCACGCGGTATGCGCTCAACTGTTTCGGAGGCGCCGGCGGCCAGCATGCCTGCCTGGTCGCCGATGCGCTCGGCATGAAGAGCATCCTCCTGCATCCCATGTCCGGTCTGCTATCGGCTTATGGCATGGGCCTTGCCGATATCCGCTCTACACGCCAAAAGGCACTTGGCCTGCCGCTCGATGCGACGGCACCCGCAGCAATGGCCTTACTCGGCAGGGAGTTGCAGGGCGAGTGCCAGCCGGAACTGGTGGCACAGGGCGTCGAGGCCGGCAAGATCAAGACGGTATTGCGCGCTCATATCCGCTACGCCGGCACTGATACACTGCTCGCCGTCGAGTCTCAGTTCCCGCAGGATGATGATCCGGTGCGCGTTCGCAAGGAATTCGAAGTGCTGCACAAGCGCCGCTTCGGCTTCGTTGCCGAGGACAAGCCGCTGGTCGTGGAGGCCGTCGAGGTCGAATGCATCGGTGGTGCGGCGGCCGAAATCGATGTCGACCGCGGTGAGGCGGGCGAGGGCGAGGCTTCGCCCATCCGGCGAACCACCTTCCATTCGCTGGGCGACCGTCATGATGCGGCGGTGGTTTTGCGCGATCATATTCTGCCCGGCCAGACCGTGACCGGTCCAGCCATCATCATCGAGCAAAACCAGACCATTGTCGTGGAAGACGGCTGGCAGGCGAAGCTGACGAGGCGCGATCATATCGTGCTGACCCGCATCAAGGCCCTGCCGGAACGCACGGCGATCGGCACCAAGGCCGATCCGGTCATGCTGGAGATCTTCAACAATCTCTTCATGTCGATCGCCGAGCAGATGGGGGTGACGCTGCAGAACACGGCCTATTCCGTCAACATCAAGGAACGGCTGGATTTCTCCTGCGCCGTTTTCGATGCGGAAGGCAATCTCGTCGCCAATGCGCCGCATATGCCCGTCCATCTCGGTTCCATGGATGCGTCGGTGGCGACCGCCATCCGCGAAAATCCGGTCATTCATCCCGGCGACGTCTTCCTGATCAACGCGCCCTATAATGGCGGTACGCATCTGCCTGACCTCACGGTCTGCACGCCGGTCTTCGACGATGCCGGAACGCGCATCCGCTTCTGGGTGGCAAGCCGCGGGCACCACGCCGACATCGGCGGTATTTCGCCAGGCTCGATGTCGCCGCTGGCCACGCATATCGAGGAGGAAGGCGTCTATATCGACAATTTCAAACTGCTCGATCGCGGCCATCTCCGTGAGGATGCCCTTGCCCATCTCCTGACTGGTGCACGTTATCCGGTGCGCACGCTGGCGCAGAATCTCAACGACTTGAAGGCGCAGGTTGCCGCCAATGAAAAAGGCGTCGCGGAGCTCAAGAAGATGATCGCGCTGTTCGGCGAAGACGTGGTCGACGCTTACATGGGCCATGTGCAGGATAATGCTGCCGAAAGTGTTCGCCGCGTCCTCGACCGGCTGCCGGATGGCGAATTTTCCTATGAGATGGATCAGGGCTGCAAGATCGCCGTCAAGATTTCGATCGACCGGGAAAAACGGGAGGCGACGGTCGATTTTACCGGAACGTCGCAACAGCGGCCTGACAATTTCAACGCACCGGCACCGGTGACCCGCGCTGCCGTGCTCTATGTCTTCCGCGTGCTGGTCGAGGCTGACATTCCGATGAATGCCGGCTGCCTGCGGCCAATCCGTATCGTCATCCCCGAGGGCACCATGCTGACGCCCAAATATCCGGCGGCCGTCGTCGCGGGCAATGTTGAAGTCAGCCAGGCCGTCACCAACTGCCTGATCGGCGCCGTCGGCGCCATGTCGGCAGCCCAGGGCACGATGAACAACCTGACTTTCGGGAACGACAAATACCAATATTACGAGACGATCTGCTCCGGCGCTCCGGCTGGCCCCGGCTTTAACGGTGCGGACGCCGTGCATACCCACATGACGAATTCGCGATTGACCGATCCGGAAATCCTCGAGAGCCGTTTCCCGGTCGTGCTCGAGGATTTCCATATCCGGCCGAATTCCGGCGGTCACGGTCAGTGGCATGCCGGCAACGGCACGCAGCGCACGATCCGCACGCTGGAAAAGCTCGAATTTGCCATCCTCTCCGGCCATCGCCGCGTCGCGCCTTTTGGTCTGAAAGGCGGCGAGCCGGGCCAAATCGGCCGCAACTACGTCCGTCGCAATGACGGCACGATCGATGAGCTGAGCGGTGCTGCCCATACGGTGCTGGAGGCCGGCGAAGCCTTCACCGTCGTGACGCCTACCGGTGGTGGATATGGTGTGCCTGGCGGCGATGTTGGTCATGGAGGCTTTGATGGCTGACGGCCAGGAGCAGAAGCCTGAGCGTAATCTGATCGTATCCTCCGCTCATCTGGCGGTCGGGAGCTCGCCCGCTCTCTCCGAACTCGAATACGGTTCGATCCTCTTTTCGCATGCCTTCAATCGCTGGATGGTGCGCTGCATGGCGGCGGCGGGCGTGCCTGGCCTGTCGCCGGTCGAGATCCTGATCATCCACTCGGTCCGCCATCGCGACCGGCCGAAGACCTTGTCCGATCTCTGCCTTGTGCTCGACATCGAGGACACGCATGTCGCCAATTACGCCGTGAAGAAGCTTGAGGCGGCGGGGCTCGTCGAGACCGGAAAATCCGGCAAGGAGAAAGTGATCCAAGTCACCGACAAGGGCGTGGAGGCATTGAGGCGCTATTCGGAAATCCGCGAGCGCCTGCTGGTCGAGGCGACGAATGTTTCCGGCCTCTCGCAGGACGATCTTTCCAATATCGCCGGCCACCTGCGCGCCCTTTCAGGCTACTACGAGCAGGCGGCGAGGTCGGCGGCAACCCTGTGAGGGATTTGACCGCATTTTCCTGAAAGATGATGCTCCGCCACTCTGCGGCGAAGCATCATCATCGATCAAGTCCTCAGTTTTTGACGGTATCTTCCAGGAAGAAGCGGCCGAGGGGATTCTGATAGAAGTTGTCGATGTTCTTGCGCGCGACGTTGATGTAGGGGCTGTAATAGAGATCGATCCAGTTGACGTCGTCCTTAGCCATCTTCTGCAGGTCGATATACATCTGTTCGCGCTTCTTCGGATCGAGCTCCAGGCGCGCCTTGGCAACCAGATCCTTTACCGCATCGTTCTTGTAGTTCGTCATGTAGTTGTTGTTGGAGTCGTGACCGAGCACGAAGGTTGTCTTCTGGTCGGGGTCGAGAATGTCGTTGGTCCAGTAGTTGACCGAAATGTCGTAATCGCCGGCAACCGTCATGTCCCATTCCTGGCTTGGGTCGACCTTCTGGAGTTTGGCGGTAATGCCGGCCTTGGCAAGCTGTTGCTGCACGAGAACGGCCGTCTGTTCATCGACTTCGTCGCCGGCGCGGATCAGGTAGTTGAGCGTCAGGTTAGAGACGCCGGCGTCGGCCAGCATCTTCTTTGCCTTTTCTGGATCGTAGGGGCGTTGCAGGTTGTCGGCGTAGTGATAGAGAGCGCCATTGGGGATATAGGAATTGGCAACCGTGCCCTGGCCGAAGGTGACGGCATCGACGATCGCCTTCTTGTCGATTGCCAAATCGAGGGCCTGGCGCACTTCCTTCTTACCCAGATCGCCATGCGCATGGTTGATCAGAAGATGGTCTTCGCGCGTCGAGGCATCGGCAAGCACGTTGAGGTTTGCATCCTTCTTCAGCTCCTCGACACGCGAAAAGGGTACGAAGATCGCAGCATCGAGCTGGCCGGCCTGCACGTTCAGCATACGGGTATTGTCGTCAGGCACCGAGATCCACTCGACGCCGTCGAGCTTCACCCGGTCCGCCTGCCAGAAATTCGGGTTCTTCTTGAGGATGATACGGTCGCCGCGGCGCCATTCTTCAACAGCAAAGGCACCGGAGCCGATCGGTTTTTCGCCATAGGCCTCTGCACCCATGGATTCCATGGCTGCTTTGGATATGACGGAGGCATTTGGCAGCGCCAGCGTCGATAGGAACGGTGCCGACGGGTGCTTGAGCTTGATCGTCAGCGTATGCGGGTCGGTCGCGACGGCGGTATCGATCACCTTGTAGGAATCGCTCCAAAGCGAGGCCGGATCGTCGCGGATACGCAGCAGACTGTAGGCGGCGTCTTCTGCCGTCAACGGTGAGCCATCGGAGAACTTCGCGTCGCGGATCTTGAAGACATAGGTCAGGCCATCATCGGAGGCGGTCCAGCTTTCAGCCAGGCCGGGCTCCAGCTTGGTGCCGGTCTTGTCGACGCGGATCAGCACGTCATAGACGTTGGAGAAAACCCAGTTGTCGATGTTCTGCGCCGTCTTGATCGGATCGAATGTCGTCGAATCCTCGCGGCGCCCGATGGTGAGCACGCCGGCGGCCTCGGCATAGGATGCGCTGAGCGTCAGGCCTGCCAACAGGGCGGCAAGTCCAATTGATTTCCATCTGCTGATCATGAGTTCGTTCCCTTCGTTGTTATGGCATGCGTTTGACGAACTGGGCCGGCATCGACTGAAAATCGTCGCTGGAGCCTGCCCCGCCGAGAAGCGGTTTGTCCGGATCGATATTGGGAATGGCGGCAATCAGCGCCGCGGTATAGGGATGTTTCGGCCGCGCAAAGACTTCCTCCGATCGGCCCTCCTCGACGATCTCGCCGCGATACATGACGACGACGCGTTCGCAGAGATTTCGCACGATCGCGAGATCATGGGCGATGAACATCAACGCCAGGTTCATCTTTGCGGTGAGCTCCCGGAAGAGCGCGATGATCTGCGCCTGGATCGTCACGTCGAGGGCGGCAACACATTCGTCGGCGATGATGAGCTTCGGATCGACGGCGAGCGCCCGGGCAATACCTGCGCGCTGGCACTGTCCGCCGCTCATGCTGCGGGGCTTGCGATTGGCAAACTCCCGTTCCAGACCGACCAGATCTAGCAACTCGCCGATCCGCTTCGAAATGGTCGCGGCCGGCACCTTGCCCTGCACTTTCAGCACTTCGGCAAGCGTCTGGCCGATCGTGAGCCGTGGATTGAGCGCGTTATAGGGGTCCTGGAAGACCATGGCCGTCTCGCGCCGCAGCTTTGCCAGGCCGGCGGCCCGCTGCTGCGCGAGGTCGATACCCTTAAAAGAGACATGGCCCGAAGAGATCGGCGTCAGCCCGAGAACGGCGCGTGCAAGCGTGCTTTTGCCGCTGCCGGATTCGCCGACAATGCCGATGGTTTCGCCCGGCATGACCTGCAGGCTAACACCGGAAACCGCGCTTACGGTCTTGGCACTCGACTCGAACAGGCTGCCGCCGACCTTGAAGCGCACATGCAAGTCATCGATTTCGAGAAGTGGCTTGATCGGCACCGTGGATGGTGCCGCTTCCGAGATCGGTCCGGCTGCCTCGTCCGGCATGGAAGGATGGCTGTTGATCAGGTTGATCGTATAGGCGTCCTGCGGTCGGGACAGGATAGTGCGCTTTGGCCCCTGTTCGAGCAGCTTGCCGGCGCGCATGACGGCGATGCGGTCGCAGGTTTGCGCGACGATGCCGAGATCGTGGGTGATGAGGATGATCGACAGGCCACGCTTGTCGCGGATCTCCAGCAGAAGCTTCAGGATCTGCGCCTGGATCGTCACGTCGAGTGCGGTCGTCGGCTCGTCAGCGATCAGGACCTTCGGATTGCAGGAAAGCGCCACGCCGATCATGGCACGCTGGCGCATGCCGCCGGAAAACTCGTGCGGATAGCTGTCATACTGGCGCACGGGATCAGGAAAGCCGACCTGAGTCAGGATCTCGATCGCCGCTGACCGCGCTTCCTTGGCGCCGAGACGCTGGTGATAGCGGATGCCCTCGCAAATCTGGTCGCCGATGCGCATGACCGGATCGAGATGGCTCGTCGGGTTCTGAAAGATCATGCCGATCTCGCCACCGCGAACCTCGAGCATGTCGGTATCGCTTGCGGTCGTCAGATCCCGCCCTTCGAGCAGGACGGTGCCGCTTTCGATCTTGATCAGCGAAGAGGGCAAGAGCCGGACGAGCGAGCGGCAGAGCAGGCTCTTGCCCGACCCGCTTTCGCCGACGAGGCCGAGGATTTCGCCCTTGGCAAGATCGAGCGAAACGTGATCGATCAGCGTTCGTGCGCCGCCATCGAGATGAACCTTGACCGTCAGGTCGCGGACGGAAAGTACTGACGCGCTCATTCGTGAACTCCGAGAAGTTCGCCGAGCGCATCACCCAGCATGCTGAAACCGAAGGCGAGGCAGACGATGGAAAGGCCGGGGAAAAGCGTGATCCACCAGGCCGTTGTGATGAAGCTCTGGCCTTCCGCGACCATGACGCCCCATTCGGCAATCGGCGGCTGCACCCCGAGGCCGAGATAGCTGACGGAGGCACCGCTCAGCAGTACCAGTGTCGCATCCGACATGGAAAAGACGATGGAGCCGGCAATGGCATTCGGCAGCAGGTGACGGAACATGATCCTGAAACGGCTGAAGCCGAGACTGACGGCGGCAACCGCATAGTCGCTGTTCTTTAAGATCAGCATCTGCGAGCGGATGAGGCGAGCATAGGAGACCCATCCAACCAGAGCCATGGCGATATAGAAGCTGCTGAGGCCGGGGCCGAGAATGGCGATGATCGATAGCATCAGGACGAGGAAGGGAAAGGCGAGGATGATATCGACGAGGCGCATGAAAGCCGCATCGACGATGCCGCCGAAGAAGCCGGCGATGGTGCCGACCGTCGTGCCGATCAGGAACGGGAAGATGACGCCGATGACGGCGATCTGCAGATCGATCCGCGCCCCCCAGATGACGCGAGACAGGATGTCCCGGCCGAAATTGTCCGTACCGAAGAGGTGGGCAAATGATGGTCCCTGCAGCCGCACATCGGCATTCTGCAAGATCGGATCAAAGGGCGCGACCAGTGGCGCCGCCATTGCCAGAAGCAGAAAGAACAGAAGGATGCCGGCGCCGATGCCGAGCGTCGGGCGGCGGCTGATGAGACGACGCCAAGCGGCCGGGGACGGTGCAAAGGTCTCGAGACTCATAGCTTCACCCGCGGATCGACGGCGACGGTGACGATGTCGGCGATCAAATTGACGAGCACGGTGGCACAGGCGAATGTCATGGCCACGCCCTGGACCACCATATAGTCGCGCGAGAAGATGGCGCGCACCAGCAACTGCCCCATCCCTGGCAGAGCAAAGACGCTCTCGACGACGACAGTGCCGCCGATCAGCCAGCCTATGTTGACGGCGAGAAGATTGATGGTCGGCACAAGAGAATTGGGCAGCACATGCCGCCAGAAGACAATACTTTCGGGCATGCCGCGGGCGCGGGCGGCCGTCGCAACGTCAGATTTCAAGGATTCGATCATCGCGGAGCGCAGGCTGCGGGTCAGTACAGTCGATAGCGACAGTGCCACCGTCAGGCTCGGCAGGATGAGATGGGAGAGTTTGTCGGTGAGTGTCGTGCCGTAGCCGGATACCGGCAGGACGCCGAGTTCAACGCTGAACAGAATGATCAGCATGAGCCCGAGCCAGAAAGGCGGAAAGCCGATCCCGAATGTGGAGATGACACGGACCGCATGGTCGGGCGCGCGGCCAGCGTTGCGCGCGGCAATCGCCGACATCGGCACGGCGATCAGGATCGACAGGATGACGCTTGTCAGCACCAGTGCGATCGTCGGCTCGATGCGGGTGGCGATCAGTTGCAGGACATCGATCTTGTAGAGGATCGACTTGCCCATTTCGCCGTTCGCAAGGTTTTTGAGGAAGTAGAAATATTGCAGCCATATCGGCTGGTCGAGGCCGTATTGAGCACGGATATTGGCAAGTGCCGTCGGTGTGGCGCGCGTGCCGAGAATATTGCGGGCGGGATCGCCGGGGATCAGTCGTACCAGAATGAAGGTGATGACACTGATGCCGAAGATGACCGGCAGAAATTGAACCGGCCGGGTCAGGATGAACCTATAGCGATGCATGATGGCGCTCGCCCCCTTGTCGTCGTCGGGTTCCGATCACCTTACCTCGCATCAGCTTGCCCTGTGCCGCGATAGAAAATCGACCAATGCAGGAAAATAATCATGCGGATTTTCGTAGAACGGCATGTGACTGGCATTGGCGAACACCTTGAGTTCGGCATCCGGCAACGCCAGTTTCATGCGCAGCGCGCAGGCCGGCGTCAACTCGTCATGTTCGCCTGTCGTGATCAGTACCGGCGTCTTTATCCGCGGCAGGTCGGGAATACGGTTCCAGTCCTTCAGATTGCCGATATAGAGAAATTCGTTGGGCCCCTGCATGGTCTGGTAAGGACCCATGTTCCAGTCGTCGAGCGAGCGGCGCACGGGTAATGGCCATTCCTGCAGGCGGCAGACGTGGCGATAATTCAGGATCGTCACGGCCGCAAGATATTCCGGATGATTGTAGGTGCCCTGGGCTTCGTGCTTCTGCATCATCGCCACCGTTTCAGCCCCGAGGGCGGCGCGCAGCCGCTCGAGTTCTGAGATCAGATGCGGCATATCGGCGACGGTATCTTCGAGGATCAGCGTCTGCAGGTTTTCCGGATAGGTCAGCGCGTAGTCGATCGCCAGCCACCCGCCCCAGGAATGGCCGAGCAAATGCACCTTGCCGAGCCCGAGCGTCTTGCGGACGGTCTCCGTCTCCTCGACATAGCGGCCGATGGTCCAAAGCGATGCATCTGTCGGTCGGTCTGAGGCGCCGGTGCCGAGCTGATCGAAGGCAACGACGCGGTAACCCTTGTCGATGAGGCAGGAATGGGCGTCGCGTAGATAATCGCAGGGCAGGCCGGGGCCGCCGTTCAGGCAGAAAACCGTCTCATTGCCGCTTCCGAAGCTGTAGGCAACCACCTTATAGCCGTCGACTTCGATTTCATGTCGCGCCTCAGGCTCGATTTCACGCCACATTGACCGCTCCGGCAGAAGATTTTGCTTGCTCAATAATTGGGCATGGCTAAATTTTTACCGTAAACCTCAGTCTTTGCCAGCTATAAGAAGTGATAGGTGGGGAACCACCGGGAGCCTGCCATGCTTGACGCAATCGGAACGATCAGACGGCAATTCTCAGCGCATCAGACGCTGGACGGGCGCATCGATCAGGTTTTTGCCGCCATGAAGGAGATCGGGTTCGAAGCCTTGATCTACGATTATACGCCAGTGCCCTACGATCTCGACGGGGGGATCATGATCCCGTCGCTCTTGAAGCTGCGCAACATCTGCGAGGACATGCGGGAATATTGGTTCGACCGCGGCTATTTCCGTATCGACCCGGTGCAGCAGGTAGCCGTGCGGACATCGGCTCCTTTCTTCTGGAACTACGACAGAGACGCCGACACCCTGATCAACCGCTTCATGAGCGACGATACGGCGCCGGTTACCCGCTTCCTGAACGAGCGTCATATGTCGACGGGTGTGACGGTGCCAGTCCATATGCCGCGCGGTGATTATGCGACGGTGACGGGCATCCGCTTCGGCGCCGATAGCGGGTTTGAACACCACGCCCTGCGCTACATCGCCGACTTCAATCTGCTCGCCCATGTCTTCCACGAGGCTGCCTATTCGCTTTTCGACGCAAATGCGCTGAGCGTCGGCAAGATTCGGCTGACCGAGCGGGAGCGGGAGTGCCTTGGCTATTCCGCCGAAGGACTCTCGGCCAAGGAGATTTCACGCATCATCAATCGTTCGGTGCCGACGGTCGTCATGCATCTCAATGCAGCTGCCAAGAAGCTTGGCGCCCGTAACCGCACACAGGCCGTCGTGCGGGCCACGCATTACCGGCTGCTGGAAGAGCGCCCATCCTATAACTTCTGATAGCTGCCTTCGGCTTTTCAGCCACGTTATGGTTTCCATCATCGCGCTATAGGATGGAGATATCAGTGGCCGCAGTTTCGACGAAGGAAGGTTTTCTGCCGTTTCGTGAATACCAGACTTGGTATCGCATCACCGGCTCGCTCGATGCGGTAAAACTGCCGCTTGTCGTCGCCCACGGCGGCCCGGGCTGCACGCATGACTATGTCGATTCCTTCAAGGGAATTGCCGAACTCGATGGCCGCGCCGTCATTCATTACGATCAACTCGGTAACGGCAATTCCACCCGCTTGCCTGAAAAGGGGCCTGATTTCTGGACGCCGGCGCTCTTCCTCGAAGAACTGGATGCGCTTCTGGAGCATCTTGGAATCCAGGATCGCTATGCTTTCCTCGGCCAGTCCTGGGGCGGCATGCTGGGCGCCGAACATGCGGTACGCCAGCCCAAGGGCCTGAAAGCGCTGGTGATCGCCAATTCGCCAGCCAACATGCATACCTGGGTCGCAGAGGCAAACCGCCTGCGCGAGGAGCTACCGCGGGATGTGCAGGATACGCTTCTGAAACATGAGCAGGCCGGCACCATCACAGACCCTGAATATATCGCCGCCTCACGCGTGTTCTATGACCGGCATGTTTGCCGTGTCGTGCCTTGGCCTGCGGAAGTCGCGCGCACATTTTCGACCATGGATGAAGACAATACCGTCTATCGCAACATGAACGGCCCGACGGAATTCCATGTCATCGGCACCATGAAGGACTGGACGATCGAGGATCGCCTGCCGCTGATCGAGGCGCCGACGCTTGTGCTCTCCGGCAAATATGACGAGGCGACCCCGCTCGTGGTCAAACCCTATGTCGACCGCGTGAAGGGTTGCGAATGGGTGCTGTTCGAGAACTCCAGCCACATGCCGCATGTCGAGGAAAAAGAACTTTGCCTCGATATCGTCTCGGCGTTTCTCACCAGATACGATTGAGGTCAATCGCTGTTTCCTCAGGTGATCGGACAAGGCATCATCGCGCGCTAGCTAGGGGGCCAGGCAGGCGGTTCGGCATGTCTCCTGGCCCTCGCATCTGGCCTTACCTGAGACATTGCCGCGAACGCTCACCTTGCTGTTTGCACCTCGCCAATCGCTATCACCTCCGTCTGAAAGCCTGTGAAGAGCTCCAGCGGACATCTGACGAGCGCCACGACGGCTCCATCGGGCCAATCACCATGAATTGTCGCACTCGCTGGACATGATGGGGCCAGAGGTTTAGTACGGCTTCTGCAAACCGGTCGCAGCCCACCCGGTTCATCAAAACAAGGGATCTCGAAATGAAAGTACTTGTCGTCTGCTCAGGCGGACTTGATTCCATTTCGCTCGCTTACAGGATGGCGGCGAACAAGCAACTCATCGGCCTCATCTCCTTCGACTACGGCCAACGGCACGTCAAAGAGCTCGAATTTGCCGCACTCTGCGCGCAAAGGCTCAATGTCCCGCATGACGTCATCGACATAGCCAATGTCGGCAAACATCTGACGGGGTCTGCGCTGACGGACAATGTCCAGGTTCCCGACGGCCACTACGCCGAGGAAACGATGAAGGCGACGGTCGTTCCGAACCGAAACGCTATCATGTTGTCGATCGCCTTCGGACTGGCTGCTGCTCGTCACGCGGACGCCGTGGCGATTGCGGTCCATGGCGGAGACCATTTCATCTATCCCGATTGTCGGCCAGGATTCATTTCCGCGTTCGAGGCCATGCAACAGCATGCCCTTGAGGGATATGCCGATGTTCGATTGCTTGCCCCATATGTGAACGCAGCGAAGGCCGATATCGTCATCGACGGCGCCAGGAACGGAACGCCGTTTGAAGAGACATGGTCCTGCTACAAGGGTGGGCGTCTCCATTGCGGACGATGCGGAACATGCGTCGAGCGTCGTGAAGCCTTCCATCTCGCCGGTGTGGAAGATCCGACCGCCTATGAAGATCCAGACTTCTGGATTGCTGCGACGAGCACCTTCAAGGCAGAAGAGGCGAAGTGATGTACCGAATCACCAAGGAGTTTCATTTTTCGGCCTCGCATCAACTGTCGCACCTCCCCGATGACCACCAATGCGCGCGTTTGCACGGACATAACTACATCGTTGAGGTCGAGCTTGCTGCCGCCGAACTGAATGAGGATGGTTTTGTCCGCGATTATCACGAACTTTCCCCGCTCAAGCGGTATATCGACGAGACTTTTGACCATCGCCACCTCAACGACGTTTTGGGCCATGACAGAGTAACGTCTGAGTGGCTTGCCAAACACTTTTATGACTGGTGCAAGCAGCGCCTGCCGGAGACCTCCGCCGTCAGGATCAGCGAGACGGCGAAAACATGGGCGGAATATCGCCCATGACGACAAAGGAAACACGGATCCGCGTTAGCGAGATATTTGGACCGACGATCCAGGGAGAAGGCCCGCTCATAGGACTTCCGACTATTTTCGTGCGGACGGGTGGCTGCGACTATCGCTGCGAATGGTGCGATACCCTGCACGCGGTCGATAGCGTCTACCGCGATGAATGGACGCCGATGTCAGTCGATGAGGTCTGGTCGGAAGTAGAACGGTTGTCCAAAGGCTGTCCGCTGACGATCTCCCTTTCGGGTGGAAACCCGGCGATCCAGCCGCTTGGATCGCTGATCGATCGCGGAAAACGCGATAGCTATCAATTCGCCTTGGAAACGCAGGGATCAATGGCCCAGGACTGGTTTGCAGCGCTGGACCACTTGATACTCAGCCCGAAACCTCCGTCCAGCCAAATGAGCTTCGACCTCAATGCATTGAAGGATTGCGTGGCGGCGGCAGGCAATGGCCCCAGGATCGCAATGAAGATCGTTATATTTGATGAAGCCGACTATGCCTTTGCGAAATGTGTCGCAGAGAATTTCAAGGCCTTTCCCGTGTTCCTGCAGCCCGGTAACCACACGCCGCCAACGGGAGAGAAGGACCCGATCGATCTTGAAGGAATATTGCAGCGCATGCGATGGCTGGTCGAAAGGGTGACCGAGGATAAGTGGTTTGACGCGCGCGTTCTCCCGCAGCTTCATGTTCTCCTCTGGGGAAACATGCGTGGCGTCTGATGCCATCGGCGTCAGCTAAAATCTGGCGTCATCGCTCGAACGGTTCGCCGAGAGAGGCAACGCCGTTGAGCTTCAGCAGGCGCCGGTCTGCCGAAATGATGCCGAGCACGATGATCGTTACGAGATAGGGCAGGCAAGCCAGCAACTGCGAGGGTACGTCGAGCCCGGTCGCCTGGGCCGCAAGCCCCATCAGCGATACGGCGCCGAAGAGACAAGCTCCGAGGAAGATCCGGCCTGTCAGCCAGGTCCCGAAAACCACGAGCGCAATCGCGATCCAGCCGCGCCCCGCAATCATGCCGTCCGCCCAGAGCGGTGTATAGATCGTCGACGCATAGGCGCCGGCAAAGCCCGCCATTGCGCCACCGAATGCGACGGCGGCAAAGCGGACGACGATGACAGAATAGCCGATCGCGTGGGCAGCCTTCGGGTTTTCGCCGACGGCGCGAATAACGAGGCCGACCTTGCTGAAAGCAAAGGTCGCCCAGATCGCGACGGTCACCAGAAGCGAGAGCCAGACAACGATATCCTGTGTGAACAGTCCGCCGACGGCGGGAATGTCGGACAGGACTGGAATGCTGATTTTTGGCAGTGCCTTCACCGTCAGGCTTTCATAGCTTTTACCGAACAGCGCCGACAGGCCTTGCCCGAGAATGCCGATTGCGAGCCCGGTTGCGACCTGGTTTGCATTGAAGCCGAGGATAATGCCGGCAAAGATCAGCGACAGCAGAATGCCGCCAAGCCCGGCCGCAAGAAATGCGAGAACGTGGCCGCCGCCATGATACACGATGATAAACGCGATGACGGCGCCGAATGCCATTAAGCCCTCGACACCGAGATTGAGGACGCCGGCGCGCTCCACGACCAATTCGCCAAGGGCCGCCAGCAGGAAGGGCGTTGCAGCCGCCAGCATTCCGGCGAGGATAAATTCGATCGCATTCATGATGGGCTCCGGATGGCGACTGGGCGCCAGGAAAGGCGATAACGGACGAAGGCGACTGCGATCAGATAGGCAAGCAGCAGGCTCCCCTGGAAAACGCGCACGGCGGCGATCGGCAGGTTGGCTGAGACCATGGCATTGTCGCCGCCGATGTAAAGCGCGGCCATGACGACTGAGGATATAACGATGCCGATCGGATGCAGACCGCCGAGATAGGCGACGATGATCGCCGCATAGCCGTAACCGGTCGAAATCGAACGCTGCAACTGTCCGAGCGGGCCGGCGACTTCGGCCGCACCCGCAAGCCCTGCCGCAGCGCCGCCAATCAGGAGAGACAGCCAGATCGCCCCGCTCTCGTTGAACCCGGCGTAGATTGCCGCGCGCGGGGCCAGTCCGCCGACCTGCAATTTATAGCCGATGAAGCTCTTTTGCATGAAGATCCAGGCGGCGATCGAGAGCAGAACGGCAAGGATCAGTGAGACATTGACGCGCGTTCCCTCGATTAGGATCGGCACCATGGCATCATATTGGAACATGACCGATTGTGGGAAGTTGAAGCCGTTCGGATCCTTCCAGGGGCCGAGCAACAGGTAGTTGAGAAGCTGGGCCGCCACGAAACTCAGCATCAGCGAGACCAGGATTTCGTTGGCATTGAGCCTGACGCGCCAGAAGGCGGTCAACGATGCCCAAAACGCACCGCCGATCACGCCGAGAAGCAGCATCGCCGGCCAGATCCACGGGCCGGTCGCATTGGGCCACCAGATGGGAATGGCAGAGGCAAAGATCGCCCCGAGCACGAATTGCCCTTCGGCGCCGATGTTGAAGACCTTGGCGCGAAAGCCGATTGCAAGCCCCTGTGCGATGAATAGCAGCGGTCCGGTCTTCAGGAGCACTTCCGAGAAGGAAGCCCAGGAATAGAAAGGCTCGATCAGCATTGCATAGATGACCGCGGCGGGGTCACGCCCCATGACGACATAAAGGCCGAGATTGAGGATGATCGTGATTGCGAGCGCGATCGGCGGGGCAAGCAGCGTGGCGGCAAACGAAGCACGTTCACGGCGCACCAGGGTTGGCAGGACGGCAAACAGGGGTCTGCTCATGCGGTCGCTTTCTCGCGCTCTGTCAGGGCGCCGATCATGTATCGGCCGATATCCTCCGGCCTGGTATCACGCGTGACGAGCGGAGGGCTCAACGTGCCGTGGTGCATCACCTGGATGAAGTCGCTGAGTTCGAACAGTTCTTCGAGTTCCTCGGAAATGACGAGGATCGCCATGCCCTCGTTGCGCAGTGTGATCAGCCGCTTGCGGATTGCCGAAGCCGCGCCGATATCGACGCCCCAGGTGGGTTGAGCGAGGAAGAGCAGTTTCGGCGCCAGCATGATTTCTCGACCGACGATGAATTTCTGCAAATTGCCGCCGGAAAGCGAACCGGCTTCGGCTTGCGGGCCGCGCGTGCGCACGTCAAAGTCGCGGATGCATTTATCGGTGAAGGCAGTCGCCTCGGTCTTATCGAGCAGGCCGCGTTTGACGAGGCTGAGGGGATGGGCCGTCAGCAGACTGTTGAGGGTGAGCGACATTTCGGGGACTGTGCCGCGGCCGAGCCGGTCCTCCGGCACGAAGGCAAATCCGAGCTGCCGGCGGGCTGCCGGCTCGAGGGTGCCGGCATCCCTGCCCATCATGAAGATCTGGTCGCGCTGCTCACGCGGCAGGATCGTTTCGCCGGAGATTAGTGCGGCAAGCTCGCCTTGGCCATTGCCGGAAATTCCGGCAATGCCGAGGATTTCTCCAGCGCGGACGGCAAGGCTGACCTGGGAGAGGGGCACGGCGAAAGGATCATCGGGCCTGTAATCGAGGCCGATCAGTTCCAGCCGCTTCTCGCCTTCGGCAAGCGGCAGCGCCGGCATCGGTTCGGGCATGTCACGGCCGATCATCATGCGAGCAAGATCATGGGCGTCATGCTCGCGCGGATCGACATGACCGGTCACGCGGCCGCCCCGCAGGACCGTCGCGCGATCGCAGAGCGACTGGATTTCGTCGAGCTTGTGGGAGATGAAGAGGATGGAAACTCCGCCATCACGCAGCCGGCGCAAGGTCTCGAACAGCTTCTCCACGGCCTGCGGCGGCAGGACCGATGTCGGCTCGTCGAGGATCAACAGTTTCGGATCGGTCATCAGGGAGCGGATAATTTCCACCCGCTGCCGCTCGCCGACGGAAAGCGAATGCACATGGGCGAGCGGATCGACATCGAGGCCGAACTCGTGCCCGAGCTTGCGGACGCGCTCGGCAAGCTCGGCTATCTTGCCGGCCACGATGAGCCTGATGTTCTCGACCACCGTCAGGGTTTCGAACAGCGAGAAATGCTGAAAGACCATGCCGATGCCGGCACGCCTTGCCTCCGCGGGAGAGGCAAGGCTGAGCTTCTGCCCGTTCCAGGCAACAGTTCCGCTGTCCGGCTGCTCGACGCCATAGATCAGCTTCATCAGGGTCGATTTGCCGGCCCCGTTTTCTCCGAGGATGGCGTGGATCGAGCGGGGGGCGACGTCGAGGTCAATCTGCCGGTTGGCGTGGACCTGGCCGTAGCTCTTGGAAATGCCGCGAAGCGACAGGAGCGGGCTTCCCATAGCTTATTTCGGCAGCGGCGTCTTGACACCCTTGACGTGCCAATCCATCGCGACGATCTGGGCGTCCGTCAGCGCCACGCCGGTAGCTACAGCTTCGCCGCCATCGGCCTTGGTGATCGGGCCTGTAAACGGCGAGAAGCTGCCAGCAGTAATCTTGGCCTCGATTTCCTTGATCTTGCTCATCGTATCGGCCGGAATTGCCGGGTTCCAGTCGACAACCTCGACCACCTTGTCGGCAACGCCGAGGAAGGTGTTGGCGCCCTTGAAGGTGCCGGCGAGATGCGCGTCGACCGACGCCTTGAAGAAGGGCGACCAATCGGTGGCAACGCAGCCGAGATAGGTCTTCTCGGCATATTTCTTCATCGAGGAGTTCAGGTTGAAGGCATAGATGCCGGCTTCCTCACAAGCGGAAATGACCGAGGGCGTATCCTGCGCGTTCGAGAAGATCACGTCGCAGCCCTGCGAGATCAGCGCCTTGGCGGCTTCCTGTTCCTTGGCTGGATCGAACCAGGAGTTGACCCAGACGACCGAGACTTCGATGTCGGGCTTGACCGACTGTGCGCCGAGCGTGAAGGCGTTGATGGAGGTGATCAACTCCGGAATTGCAAAGGCCGAAACCGAGCCGAGCTTGCCTGTCTTGGAGACTGCGGCGGCCGCCATGCCAAGCAGATATGTGCCCTGGAAATATTTAGCCGCGAAGGGCGAGAAGTTTGGCGCGACCTGGAAGCCCGAGGCATGGAGGACGGTGACTTTGGGATTGCGGCGGGCGATCTGCAGCGCACCGTTCTGATAGCCGAAGGAGCCGGCGATCAGGAAATGGTTTCCGTCGGCAACCGTCTTATTCATGATGCGGTCCGCATCCGGGCCTTCGGCAATATTCTCGATGACGGTGACCTTCACCTTGTCGCCATAGGCAGCCTTGATCGGGTCGATGCCGGCGGCAAGCGCATGGCCCCAGCCGACATCGCCGATCGGCGAGGGTACGACGAGCGCGATGCCGAGCGGTTCGTCTGCGGCAAGTGCAGAGCGGCCGGCAAAGGCGGTGGCAAGGCCGGCAGCCGCGGCGCTTTTCATCAGCGTTCTGCGGGTCAGGTTGTTGGACATCTTCAGTTCCCCTCTTTTGGTAGTTCAGAATTCGACGGTCGCGAGTGCTGCTTCGGCATCCGCGAAAAGCTTGAATTCGTCTAGGCCGGCAAGTTCACCTGCCTGCCAGACGATGCGCCCGTTGATCATGGTCAGGTCGGTCGGCATGCCGATCCCGACCTTGGCGATCAGGCTCAGCGGGTCATGCCGCGTGCCGACATAGTCCATCCGCCGCGTATCGATCGCGAAAAGGTCTGCTGCCATGCCCGGCGCAAGACGGCCGATATCGCGGCGGCCGAGCAGGCTTGCGCCACCCGTTGTTGCGTAGCCGAGGAAATCGACCGGCGGCGGAACAGGGTGAGCGCGTGTCGATGCTGCCAGGCATTGCAGCATATAGGCGGAATGGATGCAGTGCATG
This sequence comes from Rhizobium sp. BK650, assembly GCF_014195325.1. Lineage (GTDB taxonomy): Bacteria > Pseudomonadota > Alphaproteobacteria > Rhizobiales > Rhizobiaceae > Rhizobium. The sequence continues at coordinate 118,300 of NZ_JACIBK010000015.1, forward strand.
AGGTTGGAATTATCGTTCGAGGCAGCGCCGTCGCAGCCGAGGCCGACGCGCAGGTCGAAGGCCGACATGGCCGGAATATCCGTTACCTCTGCGCCGACAAGATAGACCGGCTCCGGGCAATGGGAGACGCCAGTGCCGCTTGCCGCCATCTTGCGGAGTTCGTCATGCGTCAGTTCCCAGCAGTGAGCATAGAAGGTGTCGGGACCGGCAAAGCCGAGTTCGGTGCAGTAATCGACCGTGCGCATGCCATGCCGCGCCTCGATGACCGGACTTTCCCCTTCGCCGACATGGGTATGGAGGAACACGCCACGGTCACGGGCAAGGGCCACCGATTCGACGAAAGTCTCGCGGTAGCAGTTGACCGGTTGGCAGGGCGCCACGACGACCTGCCGCATGCTGAAGGGACCGGCATCGTGGTAGCTGTCGATCAGCCGGGCGCAATCGGCGATGAATTCGTCTGTCGTTTCCAGCATGGCATCGGGGATCGTTGATCCCTCGGATTTCGGCAGCGTATTGCCGCCGCGGCCTGCATGGAAACGCATGCCGAGAAGCTCCGCCGCTTCAAACTGCCGGTCGATCAGGCGCTTCCCGGCATGTCGGGGAAAGCAATATTGATGGTCGAAGGCCGTCGTGCAGCCATGTTTGATCATCTCGGACATGGCCGTGACCGAGGAATGGTAGAAGCAATCCTCGTTCAGCCGCGAGAAGATCGGGTATATGCGGTCCAGCCACTCGATGACCGACAGTTTCGTCCAGTCGAGATCGGCCCGGTTGCGCACGAAGCACTGGAAGAAGTGGTGATGCGTGTTGACGAGGCCGGGATAGACGAACCAGCCGGCGGCATCCAGCACGATCGCACCGACGGGCAGTGTTTCGGCCGCCAGGTTCGTTCCGATCGCCTGGATCGCCGGACCATCCGTAAGCAGATCGACGTTCTGGCGCACAACCGGGCCGTTGCCCTCGTCGACGATGACGGCCGCGCAGTTCTTCAGGAGGTAACCAGCCATGTCAGCTCTCCTCCTTGGCAGGATGCGGATCTGGCTTCAGCTCGTGCAGGCGATGAATGCCAGGCATTTCGATGAAGCCGTCGATACTGCGGATGGCCCGCAGCCAGAGCCGGATCGTTGGGTATGGATTAAGCGAGATGCCGCCATCGGGCGCGAGCGCTACGTAGGGGAAGCAAGCGATATCGGCGATCGTGGCGCGGCTTGAGGCGAGGAACCGCATACCGCGAAGCTGCTGTTCGAAAAGCCCGGCTTCGAGCTCCCGCAGCGCCGCGATGCCCTGCGCCTGCAGGATGTCGATATTGCCAGGGCGCAGAAGCATTTCGTGCAACCGTGCGCCACCGAGATTGGCTGTCAGCCGATGCGAGAAGGAGAGCCACTGCTGCACCCGCGCCGTCTCTTCAGGCATGCCTGTCCCAAGCCATTGCGGCGCGTTTCCGGCGGCGAGATAGGCGAGCATCGCGGAGGATTCCGTAAGCACAAGATCGCCGTCCTCGAGGATCGGTATAGAACCCGCCGGATTGAGCGCCAGGAGTTCCGGCCCACGATGTTCGACGCCGGGATGAAAATCAACCGGCCGGATATCCAGCTTGATGCCGAGGACCGCCGCCATCAGGCGGATTTTGTAACAGCTCGGCGAGAGAATGTAGTCGTAGAGTTTCATTGCGCGACCAACTGTGCGCCGTAGGTATAGTTGTGGCGCTTGAGCCAGCGCCTGTAGGCGACCGAGGTCAGGTCGGCCCGTGTCGGGATTTCCATGCCGGGATCGAGCGGCAGCAGGGCCGGGATCTGGTTTTCGAGGATCGAGCGATCCTGCAGGAAGATCATCTGCTGAAAATGGATGAGGTCTGTCATGGGTGTTTCGTCATCAAAGAGGGCCATCCATGGCCATACGTCGCAAAGATCTTCCGCAAGTGGCTGGACGAAGAGGGTAATCACATCCCATTCGCCCGGCCGGGGAGGGCAGGTTTTGTAGAGCACCGAGCAGGTCGGTGCCGGCACGCGGTACATATATTCTGTGGTAATGCCGCCGGTTGCCGACTTGGCTGCCTTTGGCTGGTAGAATTTCACTTGCGTCGCCCAGACTTCGTCCTCGTCTTCGCGGATCTCCACCTTGTAGTTTTCGACTTCAGTATGCGGCTCGGCCCCGAGAATATCGGTATGGACGAACGGGAAATGGGCGATGTCGAGAAAATTTTCCACCGCCCGTAGCGGCGAGCAGCGCACCCGCACAACGCCGACATCGACGAAGCGGCGGCCGGGCTGATCCGCCTCGGGAATGGCAAAGAGCTCCTTGGCGGGATTGCCGAGGGAAGACCAGACATGGCCGTAACGGACACGGACGGGGAGGATGCGCCCATTGGACGATGTCACCTGCGCGGTACCGTCGGATGCGCGCGCCACCTCGATGGGCTCGCCCATCAGAGCAGTCTCAGTCCCGGTCTTGGTGAGGTGAGAAAAGAGACCGACCGGATACCACTCGTCGACCATCGCGCCAGCCTTCGTCATGCGACCTCCCTCTGCCGCGCTTCCGCCCGGCGGCGCACGGTTTCGGCGATGCGCGATGCCGCAGTTCGGTCCGATGGGCTGCTGCGACCCTTCTCGCTCATGACGTGAACGAGGGTGCAATCGACCTGCTCAGTCGAGAGTAGGCGCACCCAGGGAAGGTCGGCGATGCGGACGAGCCCGAGCGGATCGATTTTCGTGCCAGCGGCGTCTTCGAGTGCTCCAATATCCGACTCTACAGTCAGAGAACGCACCGGAACAAGATCGTCGAAGTGCGGCGGATGTGCCGCCGCCTCTCCGGCAGCCACCCATATAACGCCACCCGCTTCCTCGACCTTGTGGACCGCGACGCGGATCGTTTCAGGCGGCTCAAGATCGGGATGGGCCGGGATGCGGATGCATCCGCCCGCTGGGGAATAGCTCCAGCCATGATAGATGCAGGAGAGCGCCTCGCCGCGCACGAAGCCATGGGATAATCGCATCCCGCGATGGGGACAGCGATCCGACGATGCCGACACGCGCCCCGACTGGCTGCGCCAGAGAGCGATCGATCCTGCTGGCGTCCAGGCCGGAATGACAGTTGCCGCGGGCAGATCAGCAGAAAGGGCGACTGGCGTCCACGAGCCGGCCGTATCAGATGGCATAACCTATAAATCCTCAATTTTCCCAAGGCTTAGCGCCGAAGACCGCGCCCTGTTGCCGAGCTTGCGACTACACCCGTCTGAGGCTTGCATAAAAAAAGCGCATTGGCAACGATGATTAAATAAAGGGCAACAGATCATTGCTTCCCATGCTATGGTGTGGCCGTTGGATCTACAATTCTGCGCTGAATCTCGTCCACCCAGACATCTATAGGCCCGAGCGAACATCCCATTTCCAGCATGTCGATTAGCTCGACGGGGCCTGCGACCTCGAGTTCGATCCGGTCAGCGCCCGTGTGCAGAAAAACCCGGGGCAGTCCGAGCTTGTCGGCATGCCGACCGATCCATGGGATGAAAGAGGCGGCGTTGAGATCGCCGAGGATTGTCATCCGCTCGCAAAAGTCGCCATGCCGTATCTGCATTCGTGAATTATCCGTCTCTTACGGTTAACGACAACATAGCGGCTCGCCGCCTTTGTAAAAGAGGCGAGATCGCTCGTCTTAATCCTCTCACACCTGGCCGATCGGCGATGGCTGCTTTGACGTTACGAGTTTGCGCATTCAGCGCCTGCTTGTGCGCGGCCTTGCTTTTGCTTCCACTGGTGTCTGCTCGGCTGGCTTCTCCCAGCCGAAGACACTACGGCCACCGAGGGTGGGGGATTGCCGGAACTCGCCGGCAACGATCTCCTTGAGATCGGGACCGGTGACGTAGCGTTCCATGCTGCGGGACTGATCGTCGAGGCGCCGCAACGCCTGCAATTCCTCCTCGCGGCCGAGCTTTCCCTTCAGCACGGCCGATTTCATGACGTTGATCGTCTCGTCATAGACCTTGAGCGGCACCGGGAACGGGTGCCTGTCTTTGCCGCCATGGGCAATTGAAAAACGGGCGGGATCGGAAAAGCGGCAAGGCGCGCCATGCACGACTTCTGCGACAAGTGCGAGCGCCTTGACCGTGCGGGGACCGACGCCCGGTACGAGAAGCAGATCCTCGAAATCGACAGGCCCACGATCGGCGGCCGCGGCCAGATTGCCATGCAGGCGCCGCATGTTGACGTCGCTTTCACGTACGTCATGATGTGCAGGCATGATGAGATGCGGGAGCATCGGCTGCGCAACCGGCTCCGCAGCGGGGGCCGCCCTCAAAGCAAGGGCGGCAGCCTCGCGGATGATGCGATCGGGTCCAAGCGTTGCAAGAAGATCGAGCTGGTCGCTTCGGGACTTTTGCGCCCGCCGGTCGGCGAGGTTGATGATCTCGCCCTGAAAGCGGCCTTCGATTGCCACATGCGGAGAATTGACGAAGCTCTCGAGCCCCTCCGACAACCAGTGATAGCGCCGGGCCTGGCGCTTGTCGCCATTCATACCCTGCTGGACGATCACCCAATGACCGTCATCGGCGACGATGAAACCATGAAGATAGAGATCGAACCCATCCTGGACGGCCGCACTGTCCACCTTGGCGACAAGGCGGCTTGTTTTTGCGAGGCCAGCTCCGTCAAGGCCGGTGCGATCGCCTATTGCCATCAGTTCGTCCGGCGTCTTGCGCGATTGCGCGCCGCGCCCTCCGCAGACGTGCAGGCCGAGTTCCTTCGATCGCGGCTTCAGCCCGCGCTTTAGCGCGCCCAGTACGCTAGTCGTGATACCGGAGGAGTGCCAGTCCATGCCCATGACGGCGCCGAACGATTGGAACCAGAAGGGATGGGCAAGCCGCCGCAGAAACTCGTCTCGCCCATAGTGATGAACGATGGCCTCGGCAATCAGCGCGCCGAGCGTCGTCATACGATTGCCCAGCCATGGCGGCACTCGACCTCCGTGAAGCGGGAGGTCGGCGCTGCCAGCTCTCTGCGACATGCTTCCTCTTTCTGTCTGCGACCGCGACGGATCGGATCACCCGATAAATCAGCTATCCGTCAAAATCGAGGCGATGGCAATGTGCGGCAACTCGAGAGAGGCCAATCGTGCCTTACTGGAGAGCTGTCTCCTGCCTCGGTGAATAGATAGCAAAATTCGCGATTTCTGACCTCCGCGCGGAACCCAAGCCCGGTGTTCCTAATTTCTATGCGAGCAGGGATGAGAGACCGCATCATGAAGTCGTTCGCTGCACCGTCCATATACCTGGTAGTGTTCTGGTCCGTTCTGATAGGCGGGTTCGTGTCTGCGTCCTATGAATTTGGGGAACCGGAACCACATCACTTTGCCAATCTCGATGCCCCCATCTGGACGACGACACCGACACCCGTTGATCCCAAGACACAGAACTACGAGCGCCTTCCGCCTCGTGGGGCTGCGGCTGATCCTTCTTCGACGCCTGCCAAACTGGTTGGCGTATCAGCCATTGCGCCACCTGACGCAACCGTGACGGGGGCGATTGAGCCGCCGAAGCGGGAGTGGATGGCGGGCAGCCGTCATCTTAAGCTGTGCCAACAACGATACCGGTCCTACAATGTGTCTGACAATACATACCAGCCCCTTGACGGTGGGCCCAGGAAACACTGCGTGACCGAAGAAAGAGAGCCCTCCGTCGGACTGCCGGCGGCCGATAGAAGCCCCGACCGGCATGCATCATGGTGCACCGCCCGCTATGATTCCTATCGAGCTTCAGACAATACATACCAGCCGTTCAGCGGGCCAAGACGTCAGTGCGTTTCTCCCCTCATCTGAGAAACGCCCATTTAGTCTACAGTGAGAAGGTTCAGTCCTTCTAAGGCGCCATCGCTTAAGAGCCGGGACCAAAGTCCTAGGCCGCCTGGTACCTATGTCCGACCGTCTTGCAATTTCGGAACAAGCAGTCAATCTCATGCTTCCTGTTTTCAAAAGACCTGTCCGGACGAGGCGCAAGGTAAAGGACGATGGTGATCTCGAAACGCAATTTCCTGAAGGGCGGCGGCGCGAGTGTTATTGCCGTTGCGACGTTTGCACCATTGAAGGTCGAGCTGAAGGGTTCATTTCCCTTGCTCGTAAGCCAGGAAGCGTGCGCAAAGAACGAAAACGGTAATGGAGGCGGAAATGGGAATGGCGGCGGAAACGGCAATGGCGGCGGAGGCGGAAACGGCAATGGCGGGGGAAATGGAAACGGCAATTCGGGCGGCAGCGGGAACGGCAATGGCGGGGGGAGTGGCGGCGGAGGCGGAAACGGCAATGGCGGGGGAGGTGGGAATGGCGGGGGAAATGGTAACGGCAATGGGAATGGCGGGGGAAATGGAAACGGCAATTCGGGCGGCAGCGGGAACGGCCGATCCAGCTCGAACGGGGCCGGCAGTACGGGCAATGCGTCCTCGACATCAGGAGCACGCGCAACCGAAGATGCGGATGGCTCGATCGATGTCCAGCATACGAATGGAATAACCGAGACCCTGCGTGCAGGACGCTATATCATGAAGGACTCGAAGGGCCGCACGATCATCGATAGGCGGGCAACATCGGCTGACAGCGCGCGGCTCATGCGCCTCCTGCGCTAGCGTTTTTCGCGCCACCGCAAGGCAGCTTCGGTCCTGTTCGTGACGCCGAGCTTCGTCAGGATCTGCGTCATGTGATGCTTTACCGTTTTTTCCTGTAGATCGAGGCGCAAGCCGATGTGCTTGTTTGAAAGACCTTGCGCAACGAGTTCCATCACCTCGCGTTCGCGAGGGGTAAGCGCGTCCCTGTCTGAGGTCTGCCCGCTCAATGAATATTCCATGACTTTGGCAGACATCGCCGGAGAAATATAACGAGATCCTTTGAAGACGATCCGGATCGCTTCCGCCAGGCCGCGGGAACCAACGCCCTTGAGAATATAACCCTTTGCTCCGCGTTGCAGCGCTTCGACGAGCGTATCGACTTCCTCTGAGGCCGTCAGCATGAGGATTTTGGTATCCGGGCTTATGGAGAGGATTTCGTCGATCACCGAGAGGCCGTCCCCGGGCATCGATACGTCGAGGAGGAGCACGTCGGGACGGGCATCAGCGGCGATCATTGCGGCATCGGATGTGCTGGCCCCTTCTCCGACAACGACAAAATCACTGACCTCGGAGAGGCTGCGGGTCACCCCCTCTCGAAACAGGGGATGGTCGTCTACGACGCCGACCTTGATGGACGTCATTTTATTCCTCCACTTCCATAGGCGCGAAAGTCATAATGACAGTCGTCCCGCCTTCGCCGGTCTTTATGTGGAATTCCCCGCCAAGGCTATCGATCCGTTCTTTGAGCCCCGCCAGGCCGAGGCTGGCCGGCCTCACCTGCGTTGGATCAAAGCCCTCGCCCCGATCGCTGACTTCGACGCGGACGGCGCCGCCCTTTGATGTTGCCGTGACGGTCTGCTCAACGCCGCCGCCGTGTCGATAGGCGTTGTTGAGCGCCTCTTGAATGAAACGGTAAATACAGATCTTGAGAGCGGGAGCAAGTTCGGGATCGTCCTCATCGACTGTTGTATCGACGGACGTGTTGGTCTTCTGCTGATGGGCCTCGACAACGCGTTTCACGATTTCGGTAATCGACGCCTTTTCGATTTGCGGCAGGACCAGTCCCTTGCAGATATCACGGATCTCTTTCATCGCCTCGGCAAGGCTCGAACGGATCCAGGCAAGTTCCTCCTCGCGTACCTCAGGCGCGGTGCCGGCATCGACCAGCAGATCACTGTCGAGACGCAACGAAGCATAGGCAATGTGCTGGGCAGGCCCGTCATGCAGATCGGCGCCGATGCTGCGCAAATAAGTTTCGTTCAGCGCCGCGGCGCGCTGCGAGGACAGTTGAAGCCGGCGTTGCAGGCCGCGATTTTCGGCAAGAAGTGCCGAGAGTTGATCCACTCGGGCCTTTAGAGCTTCGCGCTGGACCTCGATCGTATGGCTGCCGCGAAAGACGACAATAGAAAGGGCGAGGAAGAAGATTGCAGTCAGGCCGGCCACGGCCAGCCAACTCTGAAGCCGTGCGCGTGCGAGGCTGTCTTCCAACCCTTCAGCCGTCTCGTAGAATTCAAGCACGGCCACAGCCTCCCCCGACCAAGGCTGCAAAACAGGATTGTAAATTTCCATGAGCGCTTTGCCGAGATTGCGCTCTTGTGTGCTTTCGGGATCGCTTGGGACTTCGTAACGTGCGACCAGCGAGCCCGCAAATGCTTGAGCGAGCTTGCTATTGACCGGGAACGTCTTGCCCACGAGTTCCTTTTCGTTCGAGTAGAGGATCGTTCCGTCTCCGCGCCACAGCTTGAACGATACGAGACGGCGGCCAAGGGCGCCTTGTCCGAGCGTTTCGTCGAGTGCCTGGGCGCTTGCTTCATCGAGCAGCGACTCTTTCTGCATGTCCGGAAGCAATGGTGCGACAACACTATCAACGTAAAGCGCCGTTGCAGCCCCGGAATTGTGAATGACGGCATCCTCGATCAGATGGGTGACGATAAGCCCGATGACGAACATTGCGCCAAGGGAAACAAGTCCTCCCATGATGAGGAATTGGGAGGCGAGGGAGCGGGCATTCCAGCGTATGAGCCAGTTCATTTCCAACCTGAATTGCGATGATTCATTCAAACTATCGCATTGGCCGGACTTTTCCAGTTCACCTGACCTCGATGACGTCGCTGCTCTGGACTTTGGCGGTCAACTGGCTCGTGTCGCCTGACATGGCCATGCCGAAGACATAGAGCATGGCGGCAAGGAAGATGACGAGCGCTAGCAATGATGCGTTCCAAGCACTGGAAATCTCTGGGATCTCATTCCTGTCGTCCATGATTGAACTCCTCTTTCGACGCCGAACGGGTAGGGGGACGGTGCGTTCCGGATCTGGGACTTCAGTCCCGGATTCATCGGACAAAAGTCCTAACCGGTTCCGACTGAGGTCCGAGATTAGGAACAGCGAGGAATGCAGGTCGTTCGTTTAGCAGCGGTCAAGAAGGCCGCCTCGAAACCAAAGGAGGAAAAAATGTTCTCGAAGCTTCTCATAGGCACGGCAATGGCCGCGTCTCTCACGTCGGGCATTGCATTGGCCCAGTCTTCGACGGTCAATGGTGCGGCGGGAGGTGCCGTAACCGGTGCGATCGTTGGCGGCCCAGTTGGCGCAGCAGTCGGCGGTGTGACCGGTGCGATCGTAGGTACCGCAATCGATCCGCCGCCGCAGAAGGTCGTGACTTATGTTCGCGAAGCTCCGGCGCCATCGGCCCGCGTGGTCGTCAAAGAAAAGGTCGTCGTCGGCCAGCCGCTTCCGGAGACAGTTGTCATCACGCCCGTTCCGGACAATCCGAAATACGCCTACGCGGTCGTAAACAACGAACGAGTCATCGTGGAACCTTCCTCCCGCAAGGTAATTCAGGTCATCAACTGACCTGATCTTGGGCGCGGCGAATGCCGCGCCCCTCTTTAAACTCCAGTACAGAGATCGAAGATTGCCGCCCTGTGGCGGCAACGGTTTCGTGCGACCAGCAAGAGAGAGATTCTCATGAAAATCAAGACACTTGCCGCGCTGATGACAGTACTGTCGATCGGCGTTTCGCCCATCGGAATCATCTCCGCCTCAGCCCAGGACGCCCCGGTTCTTCCGAAGAAAGGGGCATCTCAGAATGGCGCCCAATCCGGCGCGGAAACGCAGCCACAGCCTGATTCCGGTGCCGCGACCGGCGGTGGTTCTTCCGGCACCGATAGCGGTAGCGGCGCATCCGGCGGTCAGCAGTTGCAGCAGCCTTCCGGCAGCGCTGGATCGACGTCAGGTTCCCAGACTAAGTCCAAATCCAGCACGTCTGATGGCACCTCCTCGGGAACTTCGCAGACTGGCAAAAAGGGCGCCAGCAGCCCTGATGCTTCGGGCGCTCAAAACTCGGAAGGCACGACGGCACCGAAATCGGGACAGTCTTCGACGGATACGCAAAGCTCCGGCGGCAGCCAGACGTCCGGAACTTCTTCGCACAGCACGACTGACCAGCAAAAATCGGGCACGGGTGCAACGTCGACAGATGGTTCAACAAATGCCAAATCGAACAGCAATACGTCGGTCAACAGCAATGCCAATAGCACCACCAAAACCGAGACAAATAATACGAGCAATGTGAACATCTCCGTCGAGCAACAGACAGAGATCCGCCAGGTGGTCAAGGAGGTCCATGTCGAGCCCGTGCGCGAAACCGATTTTACTGTGTCGGTTGGGGTGACCGTTCCGAAGAAGATCAGGCTTGAGCCTCTTCCTCCGCGGATCGTGGAGATCGTCCCGCAATACAAGGCATATCGCTTCTTCATTCTCGCGGATGGTCGGATCGTTATCGTCGATCCTAATTCTTACGCGATCGTCTACATCATCACGGCCTGAGTGCGGCCGGCCCGGTGGCGAAAGCGCCGCCGGGCAAAGGAGACATCGATCCCATGATTGACCCGAAAGAAAGATCAGGCGGCTTTGCCGTTCCTGGTATCGCGATCTTGCTTGCGATGGCAGGAGGCGTCGTCGCGCTTGTCGCATTAGGTGGCCAGGACAATCCTCATGGGGGCGGCCGGGTATGGGTACCTGTGCCGCAAGATGTGCAGGTTACGGCGAAAGTCATCCCGCAGTCCCTGGTTACATCATATGCGATCAAAAAGTGAGTCAATGACGGCAGTGCGGGCCGACGAATTCAACCGGCCTTCAATGCGACGACACCTGCCGGGGCATCAGCCTTCCAAAGACGTTAGCGATAGCCGAAAGCGAGGCAGCTCGCATGCGCAACAGTCTTTGCCGGCGAAGAGCATCGACGCGGGTACCCGGTGCCTTAGCAAGCGCTGCCCGGGCATCCCTCACCGGCTCGACCAGACTGGCTGCAACTTCGGGCAAGGCGTCCACTTCCGCTTCGAGGCGTGTGAGATAGGCATTGAGCCCATCGGCCGCGGCTTGCCGCAGCCGGCGGGTCGGGGCATTTCGAAGTTTGCGCGTCGCCCATCGCAAATGTTCTTGCGCATGCCGGTGGAGCGCCTGCGGATGTTTATAGGCCCTGTGGTCGCCAAGCATATCGGCGACGAAAGCCACTTCTCCGAGTTCGCCGCAGCGCCACCAGAGCTCCATATCCTGCAGATATTGCCAGGCCGGATCCCAGCGGCCGGCCTTGAAAAAGACATCGGTGCGAATGGTCGCGCCTGGCATTGCGACCATATTGTTGAGCAGCAGCAGTTCGCGAAACGCCTCGCCGCTGTTGCTGTAGCTCCACCCGAAGCGGCGGCCGGGGATAGGTTCGCCCTCATAGGTGATTTGTCGAAAACGGCCGTGGATCAGGACGGGGTTTCGCATCGCCGCACGACCGATGGCGCGCAACGCTCCCGGCGCGAGACGGTCGTCGGCATGCAAGGTGACGAGATAATCTGCGTGCGCGCCGGCAGTATAGGCGCGATTCCAGTTATCGGTGCGCGGCACGGTGTCACCGTGCAAAGCAGGCTTGAGCCGCGGAGATGCATAGGATTCGATGATGTCCCGGCTGCCGTCCGTAGAACCGTTGTCGCAGATATGCACCTCAAAGTCCGGATAGTCCTGCGTCAGAGCGCTGTCGAGGGCCTCGGCAAGTGTTTCGGCATTGTTGAAGCACGGTATGATGATGGCGAGAGTGGGCAACTTGCGCGATGTCCCGGCTGTCATCTTGAACTCCCATTTGGTTTGCTAGGTCCCCTGATCCTCGCAAACGAGTGTCGCGCGGATCTGCGGTGAGGCGCCGCTCGTTCCTTTCGAAGCGGAACGGAGCCAATATTTTCCCCCGTCGTCAACGCTAGCCGGCAAGGGTTGCGTCTGCGATCTTGATATCGAACACATCACGCGCCGGCAGCGTCCGGACGTCGAAACCATGTGCGACGATGCCGTTCAGCATCGGGCAGACAAAAAGCATGCCGTTATGCGCAAGTCGCGCCCGGTTCTGCAGGCTATGTGCCAGAGCCAGATGAAAAACGGCGATGTTGCGGAAGGCGTAGACGCCTGCCGACGCATTGTCGGAAATAACGATCTTCTCTCTCGCCTCCAGCATACGGCCATCATCTCCAAGCCTGATATAGCTGTATTGCGGGTGGCGGGAGCCAAATGTGAGCGCCAGACCACCGAGATTGGGGTCGGCGGCAAAGATTGCAGCAATGTCTGCATCGCTGTCGAAAATAATGTCACAGAGATCGACGACGACGGGTGCATCCGCAAACGCGACGAGTGCGGCGCCGGCTGCAGCGCTCCAGGCCGCACCGCCGCTCATCTCGGACAGCCAGACGATCCGCGCGGTGGGGTAGCGGGTCAGGAGTGTTTCCCGCGCATAGCGCTGTGACGCGGGCTTGTCTCTCAGCACGAAAACAGGCGTCGCATCACCGTTCCACCACGGGCGCGATTCCAGCGTGGCGCCGAGCAGCGTCGTCTTTCCAACCGGCATTTCAGCCTTTAGCGAACAGTCAGGCAGCTCAAAATCATTCCCGGCCATGGGAATGATGATGTTCAGCGGCGCCGTCGCGGCCGGTCTGGTGCCGACGTCAGGCATAGGCAGGCTCGCGGACCTGCAGATATTCGGCTAAATCCTCGGGCGTGCCAAGCCCATGCATGTTCCTGACGTCGATCTCGTAAACGCCGATGCGGGCGCCGTTGCGGATGGCGTAATTGTAGACGGGACAGACATAGAACTCGTTGTTGGTGCGATCATTGTGCACCATCATGTCAAGCGCACCCTTCACGAAATCGCCGGCGCGGCGGAAGAAGTAGATGCCGACTGTCGCGAGTTCGGAAATCGGCTGCTTTTCGGCAACCCTGAGGACGAAACCCGCCGCATCGGTTTCGGCGAAGGACCATTTCGGATCGCGCTTCGGATCGCGGAAAACGAGGATTGATCCGTCGAGATCGCGCGCCATGCAGTCGTCGATGAAATCGACGATACGCATATCCACGACCTGATCGGAATTGGCGATAAGAAGCGGAGCCTCTTCATCAAGTTGCTGGCGCGCCAGGAGAACGGTGCAGGCCGTGCCCTCGGTCAACTGGTCGACCGAGACGATGCCGACACCCTGTGAGCGCAGGTCCGCCACTGCGTCCGCCTGGCTCTCCAGGTGTTCGCGCAGCAGCAGGACTGTCGGCTGTCCGCCCGGCGGCAGGGTGTTTTCCAGCACATGCTGGATCATCGGCCGGCCAAGGACGTCGATGAACGGTTTCGGACGCGTAAAGCCAACCTTGGCAAAGCGGCTGCCGCGACCGGCAGCAGGCACCACCAACTGTACCGGCGGGTTGGCATGTGCGGCCGATAGGCGACGCACGCCGTTCACCTCGAAATTCTCGATCATTTTCGGATTGTAGAAGCTGTGATAGCGGTCGGCTGCGATATTTTCGGAGACTACGCGGCCGCCATCGAGGATCACCTCGTTCAGTGCGGAGCTGACAAAATAGCGGCCTTCGACGGTGACGCCATGCCGCAGCGCGGCAGTCGCCGCTTTGAAGAAGATCTGCGCCTCGCGGAAATAGTAGAACCCGGCGATCGCCCTATTGCTGATCACCTCCTTCTCGGAGGTACGGTTCACGAGACCGTCGTCCCCGAGAGTGGCGTAGGACCAACGCGGATGGATCGTTTCGAAGGTGATGACACCGGCATCTGCTTTGGATGCTTCAAACTCTGCAATCACCGTCGCAAGGCGAGTGTCGATAATCTGGTCACTGTTGGCGATGACAAGCGGCTCGGCGGGATCGATCTGGTCAATCGCCATCAGGCAAGTGCAGAGGGCGCCGGCCGTCGGGCCTTTCAACATCACTATCTCAGAGCGGCCGTTGGTGCTGAGATCGAAGATCCGCTCGTAGGAATATTTGACGGCGTCCTGCTGATCGACGACGAAAAGGAAACGCGTGTCGCCGCCGAGCGACTTCATGTTCTCGATAGCCCACAGGATCATCGGCTTGCCGGCGACTTCGATGAGCGGGCGCGGATAAGCGTAGTCTTCCGGGCTGAAATGCGGGCTTGCGCCCGTGGTTGGGAACAGGACGATCATGCCATCACCTCCGACACACGCTTGATTTCCGATACGATCCGGCCGTGGATGACGTCGGCCGGCGTTCCGATCTGCATGACGTAAGCGCCGCTGTCGCGCGCGGCTTTCAGGCCATATTCATTGTCTTCGAGGATCAGGCACTCATCCGGTCTCAGGCCGAAGCGCTCCATCGTCGTCACGTACATTTCCGGGTCCGGCTTGGCGCGGGTGACGTCCTCATTGGAGACGATGAGGTCGATATATTCCATCAATCCCGCCCGCCGCATCATGGATTCGATGGTAACGCGGATCGAATTGGAGCAGACGGCAATTTTGTAGCCGTCATGTTTGAGGCGGCTCAACGCATACTGATGGGCAAAGACCGGCTTGCAGCGGGTATAGATGAGCTCCATCGTATAGTCCTGCTTCAGTTCGTGGATCAACTCGTTGAGCCCTTTCGGCAGACCATTGGAACGGGAGAGGATCTCCAGCTTGCGGCGCGTCGGCAGGCCATCGAACGTGGTCAGATGCGCCTGGCGGTCGATCGGCATCCCGAAAAGATCGAGCGCCCGATTCAGCGCCTCGTAATGCCATTCCTTGGCATCGATCAGCACGCCATCCATGTCGAACAAGACAGCTCGGATCATGCGACTTCCTCCTCAACCATCAAGGCGAAACTCTGCTCGGCCGCGTCCGGCAGATCGGTGCAGATCATCAGGCGCTCGAGCGGGAGGCCAAACTTTGCAGCCTGCCGCAGTTCGGCGGCCCAGGCGGCCCATACTGGTTCATGTGCACGTTTGTGCAGTTCCGGCGAAACCATGGCGACGCATTTGCCGCGCCTAAGGTCGTCGATCGCGCGTTCGATCGAGGCTGGTTTCTCGGTGAAGGAATCCACCCACACTCCCTCGCAGCGCTCATAAAAGGACGGGTAGATCTCAACCTCGCTGAAGCGGGTGAAAACGGGAATCTCGCTGTCGAGATAGGGCCTGAGATCTGGAACTGAGGCGTCGAAAACAAAGGAGCTTTTTGTCACCCGATACTCCTCCAGCATCGGCAGGAGGGCCGGGCAGAGACCATCCGCCTTAATGTTGATCGCCAGCCTTCCCGGCGCACCATGTGCTGCATAGCATTCAAGAACGCGCTCGAAAGGCAGCGCGCCGGTTGTGGGAGGATCGTGCGAAATAACCAGTTCGCCATTCAGATCGCGAACATCAAGTTCAACGCCGTGTCCGGCGGCGAATGCTTTGTCGAATGCCTCTAAAGTGTTCCGCTCATGGGGTGCAAGCCACCAGCCACGATGGGCGAGTATCATCACCATCAAATCCCTCCGGCCAATCGGCCAACAGATGATTGCGGTCGTCGCAAACAGCCGGATGAAAATCCATGCATCTGCCGACAAACCTTCATATGCATGATTGTAGCTTCCTATTAACTATGCAGAATTGAGTATAAGTGGTCAATATCGAATATAATCTAAAGTTGTTACTTTGGTAACACATGCAATGCGCGCGGAAGTGCCAATATATAATCCAGGTGAACTCAAAAGAACATGTGACTATGGACACATCTAGTGCTGCAGCAGCTGAACAGCCCGGCGCAAAGGAAGATCAGGGATACTCTCGCCGCGCCTCTACATCACGAGATGCACTATGGGTTTCGGGCGCCCGTCTGGTTAGCCAACTCTGCGGCATCGGGACGTTGCTGATCGCAGCCCGCGTCCTCTCGCCAGCCGAGGTCGGCGTCTTTGCTATGGTCTCCTCGATCGTGTTGCTGCAATCAAAGATTGCCGAGGCCGGATGGAGCGAATATTTGATTGCTGCACCGCACGACAAAGACCTGCCCGGTACGGTCCTTTATTGCGCCCTTGCAAGCGGACTTGCCTTCACAATTCTGGGTTTGATTGGGCTTACGGTTTCCCTCGTCTGGCTGGCACCATCCGGATCGATCTTTTCCACCCTCCTGCTGCTGATGGCGACCATCGTTCCCGGCACCTTCATCATCTGTCAGAGCGGCATATTGGTCAGGCGGCGACGTCTGCGCGAACTTGCCTTCTATCAGGCAGCTTCGGAATTTTCCGGCCTTCTCGTGACGGCCACAGGGTTATTGCTCGGCTGGGGCATTGTCGCGCTTGCGGCGGGACGTTGTTGCGTCGTGCTCGTAGCACTCCTTATGTCCACCTGCTTTGCGCGCTGGCTTCCTCGGTTCGAATTTCACCTTACCACTGCCCGCGAGGCGCTTGCCTATTCCACTCGGCTTCTGGCATCGCGCCTGATGCAGTTTGCGCAAAGTTACGGCGCGGAGTTCCTGATCGTGTTTTTTATCGGCGCGACGGAGGTTGGCCTCTATCGAATGGCAAGCCGGATCGTCGGTGCCGTCACGGAGCTGGTTTCCGAGCCTGTGCGTATGCTGGCATGGAGCTACTTCTCCCGCCAGCAGGGCGCCACCGAGGGCCTCAGCCGGCTCACCTGTTTGGTCATGGCGGCCACCGCTTTTGCCGCTCTTCCGGTCTTCATGGGGCTTGCCGTCATCTCTGTGCAGCTCGTCAGTGTGCTGCTCGGGGCGCAGTGGCTGGCAGCCGCGCCAGTCCTTATCTTGCTCGCAACGGCGCGCGGCATTGCCGTCATTCAGATGCTCAATGAGCCAGTGCTCAGCATCATCGGTCGGGTCGCCCTGCTGCCGAGGCTGAACCTGCTGTTTACGGCAACAAGCCTTGCCTGCCTTGCGATCGCCGGCTGGATCCATCCGGATCTCGTCAATATTGCCTTGGCGCAGGTCCTTGCCGCGGCAATAACGACATCCGTGTCCCTCTACTTCCTGCAGCGTGGCACCGGATTTCGTTGGCCTTCCTTGTTGCGCCGGGTTCTTCCTGCCGGGTTAGGCGCCTGCATCATGGTCGGCGCCGTCGGTTTCGCCCTCCATATGGCAGGTGGCAGCCTTCGCCTTCCATTTGTTGACCTGCTTATGGGAGTTGTGGTCGGTGGGTTTGCCTATCTCATCATTGCCTGGTCCAGCGGTCGCGCTTTGATGGCGGAACTCAACCATGTCACAGGGGCGCAGTAGGCGACATCGATGCTTAAGGCTGTTGACGCCGGAGTTTGCCGGCGGCCTCGGCCAGAGGTCTCGATTGACGGCGCGACGTAGCTATTGCCCAGCATCGAGGTTCTAAGCAGAACGCATGGCGAGCGTCGAACTTATGAGGGCTGAGCGCGTTCTCATCTTGCGATGGCCGAAAGAAAGTCGGGAGGTGTCAATGACGGATATACGGACGCGCGGGTTTAAGACGAAAGCCGATCTTGATGAATATCTTGCTGACATCGAGGCGGCCGCGGGAGCGGAAGAGACTGCGTTGCCTTCGGTCGATGACCCTGTCGAGAGGCAGGAGGCTGTTGAGCTTGCAAGAATGCAGAAAGATCTGACATTGCTGCGCAGACGCCTAGCTCTCCTCCGCGAACAGGCGAGGACTTCTGTTTTGGCACGTGCCAAGCCGGCGGATCGGAGAGCTCATCAGCTTCGAAACTATCCTTGGCTCAAGCTTGCCGGGTGCATAGCCATGGCTCTCCTGGTCGTCGGACGGTTGCGGCCGCTGCGTCATTCGGCAATGAGGGGTATATCTCTTCCCGCTTTTCGCTTTGACTGAGAGTGATCAGGCTTTCGGCCTAAACTCAGTTGAGGCGTAGCCAATAATAGCCATAAGGCTGGAACGTCAGCCGGTAGTCGGTTTCGGAAACTGGGGGAAATTCCAAACCATTGATAAGTTCGTTAGGCGTGCGGCCCTTCAGTCCAACGAGCTGCACATCGGTGGCGACGGACGCGTCCGACAGGTTGGCAGCGCAAAGCAATTTCTCCTCACCATATTCGCGGAGATAGGTGATGACAGCCGGGTTATCATTTTCGACAAAGGAGATGTTTCCTCGCCCGAAAGCCTGGTGCCTCGTCCGCAGCTGCAGGATGCGGCGAAGCCAGTTGAGGAGCGAATGCGGATCGCTTTCCTGCTCTCTGACATTGATTGCCTTAAAGCCATATTGCGGGTCGTCGATCAGTGGTAGTGCGAGCTGCTCGTCCGGCGCGGTCGAAAAGCCACCGTTTTTGTCCGGCGACCATTGCATCAACGTGCGCACGCCGTTCCTGTCCCCGAGTTCGATATTGTCACCCATTCCAAGTTCATCCCCGTAGTAGAGCACCGGACTGCCTGGCAGTGACAGGAGCAGCATGTGCAGGAGCTCAATGCGCCTGCGGTCCTTTCCCATCAACGGCGCAAGCCTGCGCCGGATGCCGAGGTTCAATCTTGCCCGCTTGTCTGCGGCATAGGTATTCCAGAGAAAATAGCGTTCCTCCTCACTGACCATCTCCAGCGACAGTTCATCGTGATTTCTCAGGAAGATCGCCCACTGGCAGCTGTTTGGGATATCGGATGTCTGATCAATGATGGTGACGATAGGCTGCTTGTCGGCTTTGGCGATAGCCGTAAAGATCCGCGGCATCAGCGGAAAGTGAAAAGCCATGTGGCATTCATCGCCCTTGCCGAAATATTGGCGCGCGTCTTCCGGCCATTGGTTGGCCTCGGCAAGAAGCACCTTGCCGGGATAGCTGCTATCCAGTGTCCTTCGAATAGATTTCAAGAGAGCATGGGTTTCCGGCAGGTTTTCGTTGCGCGTTTCGTCGCGCTCGACGAGATGCGGAACGGCATCGAGCCGAAAGCCGTCGACACCAAGATCGAGCCAAAAGCGCATGGTATTCAGCAGGGCTTCGACAACTGCCGGGTTTCGATAGTTGAGATCCGGCCGGTGGGAATAAAATCGGTGCCAGAAATAGGATTTCGCCACGGGATCCCACGTCCAGTTGGACCTTTCGGCATCGACAAAGATGATGCGCGTCTCCTTGAACTTTTTGTCGGTGTCCGACCAGACGTAGAATTCCCGCTCGGGGGAACCGGCAGGCGCTCGCCTTGCTCGCTGAAACCAAGGGTGCTGATCGGACGTGTGGTTGATAACGAGTTCGGCGATGACGCGGATCGACCGCGCGTGGGCTTCCTCGACGAACCGGCTGAAGTCATCGACTGTCCCAAATTCCGGACGGATGCCTTTATAATCGGAGATATCATATCCGTCATCTCTTCCCGGCGACGGGTAAAATGGCATCAGCCAAATGGTGTTGATGCCGAGTTGCGCGAGGTAATCCAGCTTCTGCGTCAATCCCTGGAAATCGCCGATCCCGTCGCCGTTGGCATCGAAAAAGGATTTGACGTGCAATTGATAAATGATGGCATCCTTGTGCCAGAGAGGATGCTGCAGTCCGCTATCCGACATTTAGCTTCTCGGGGTTTCCGCCGGTTCGAAAGATGCCGTGGAGTGCTGAATTGCGCATTATCAAATCCGATCTTCCACGAACTGTTCCGCGCCCTCGACCGGCTGCAGCCAGGGTTCACGCCGTTTGATCCAGAGCTCATAGGTGGGCTTTAGGCCGGTCGGCGCGTCCTGCAGCGTTCCGAGTTTGATCTCGGCCTCGTCCTCGCCGTAGGCAAAGACCCGCGAGCCGCAGGCGGGGCAGAAACGGCGGCCATGATGCTCCACAGTTTCGCCGGTGGTTTTGAAGGCGGATGTCGGCCAGATACCGTAATAGGTAAAGGCTGAGCCGCTCTCCTGGCGACAATCTGTGCAATGGCAAAGCCCGACGCGCACCGGTTCGCCCTCCACCTGATAGCGCACCTTGCCGCAATTGCAGCTCCCGTGTCGTCTGGTCATCCGGGACCTCCCTCAGTGTTTCACCCCGAAGGGCGGATGATCGTCGAAATTGCCGTTGCTCAAACTGTCGTAACGATTGAGGCTAGGCCCGCCGCCTCGCGTGCCGAAGGGCGTCAGCTGCACCATCATCTCTCGGGCGCGATCGATTGCGTCTTCTTCGCTCAACGCCGCAGCTTCCGGAAGGCGCACAGTCAGTTGCTCCCCGGCGTTGCCGAAGAAATCGACATGCCAGGTCTCCTTCCGATGTGTTACCTTTGTGTTGTTCAGATGCATTGAAACCTCCCTTGGCCCTTTCTGCTGGTTTCGCCGCTCTTATGGCTCGGAGATTCTGTGTATCAACCGATACGCTGGCGATTGGTTCCGGAGCTTACGTTCTGCATTGACCGCCGTGGTTCGATTTACCCGTATCTGCGAGGCCCGTGAGCGTTCATTGAAGGCAGTGGTAAAGAGGGCTTTAAGTAGGGATTGGCGCATCGGGATGATCGGCGCATCCATTTGCCACTCTCTGCGTTCACTGAGGATAGCGCTCTGTTTGAACTCTTGAAAGGAACGCAAATGAATTTTCCAGTCCCGACAAGCAATGATCCCACGCGTCGCTTCGGGGAAGCGACCGATGCTGCCCGCGCGGCCCTGGAGGCGCTTATTGCCGATGCCAATGCTGCGGGTTGGGGTAGGGATGAGATGGCTGTGGCGCTCGTTGAGGCAGCACAGTCTCTCAAAGACGCAAACACCAGCGACCCTGATCCCGACCACGATCCGGCAATCGGTGATGTCGATGCAAAGCAGGGACAGATTGGACGTGGTGAGCTGTTTGACTGAGCGGTGAACCAGCGGTCGCGCAAGCCAGGACAAGCAATAGGACGTGAAACCGCGTCCCCTGTGACATCGTCTTGTCAGATCCTGATTTGCAGTGAGCCGCTTCGGGCTATCTGTCTGCCGTGGCACCAGAACGGATGGATCATGTCAGTGATAGTCAGAATATCGGCGCATGGAACAAGCGGCGACCATCCTTCATTCGTGTCGAGCCCAACGAAAGCCAATCTTGTTAGGGATCTTGTGCCTGCAAGCAGATCTTCGTCATCGATGGTGATGTCCACCAGCAGCACTTCCGGCGTCCGCACGCAGCAATCGACAGCTTCCCGTGCGATTGTTGTCACCGAGGTGCTTGCGCCGATATAAAACGCCATGATCGTATTGTTGTCGAAGTCGGCAATGGCGGGAACGAGAAGATTTGCGGGCAGAGCCGTCAATGTGTCGCGTGTGCCGTCAAACCGATGCCCGGTTGCATCCTCGCCCGCAACACTGCGATTTCCAGAAAACTGATAGAAGATCTCGCGCCGTGTCAGATATTCAACCGTCCAGCAACCAGAGTTGCTTGTTGCATTCGAAGTCGCAAGCGCCTCGATCTCCGAGAAAACTTCATGAAAGGTGGTGCGAGCGTTGGCCATAGCAATTCTCCTTGAGGAGACAAAGGCGGTTGGCTGGTGAATGTTCCTCCCAAAAGAGAAAACTTCCTGCGCGAGGTTATGACGGGATGACCGGGATCGTCCGCGGCTTCGGCCGAAGCGCGAGGCGCCGTCATGAAGAGTGCCATCATATTGACGCAGTGCGCGTTAACCTTTGAGAGCGAAAGGAGACAAGCATGGCCGGACACGATAGCTATTATATCGAGATCACCACGCGTCTTCGATCGGTGCGATCCTTCTGCGAGTTCCTGTCGAGCGGCGGTACCGTCGGCGTCGCTTCGGGGGACGGCTTACGCTACGGCGATGTCACCACCGAACTGCTCGCAAGAACGCGCAAGGAGGCAGAGACTCTCGCCCGTATCCGACGCCAGCTATTTCCGGATCGTGCGGACGAAGAGGTCTCACCTGCGCTTTATACATGTCGAGTTACTGGTTCTTGCCTGCCGCATAATGCAGATCGAGCTCAATCATAACCGGCGCATGGTCGCTCGTGTGATCCCAGCTCCGCGGACCGCGTCGAACGCTGGTGGAGCGAACGTGTCCGACGAGGTCGGGGCTGAGAAGAATGTGATCAAGCCGCAGGCCGGCGTCCCGCTCGAATGAGTTTCTCCAGTATTTCCAGAACGTATAGATGCGTTCGTTGGGGTGAAGGTAACGAAGCGCGTCCGTCCAGCCTTGTTGAACCAATCTGGCATAGGCCGTTCTGACCTCGGGTCTGAACAGGGCATCATCGCGCCAGCGTTCCGGGGAATAGACATCCATGTCGGTCGGCATGACATTGAAGTCGCCGGCAAGCAGGGTCGGGACTTCGAGATCCAGGAGTTCTGCCGCATAGTGATGCAGTCGATCAAACCAACGCAGCTTATAGTCGAATTTGGGTCCGGGCGCCGGATTGCCGTTCGGCAGATAGAGGCAGCATACCAACAGTCCGTTTACGGCCGCCTCGATGTAACGACTATGGCTGTCGTCCGGATCTCCCGGCAGACCTCGGCGCGTGAGCACCGGCAGAACGTCTCTCGCAAGGATAGCCACACCATTCCAGCTTTTTTGGCCATGCCAGACGGCGCGATAGCCAGAGCGTTCGATCTCCCGCTGAGGGAACCTATCGTCGGAGGTCTTTAATTCCTGGAGGCATACGACATCTGGCGCATCTTCCTTCAGCCATCGCAGGAGTATTGGAAGGCGGCCAATGACCCCATTGATATTGTAGGTGGCTATCTTCAATCGACCTCCAGATCGCGAGCGGACCGAATAGGCGGGTGCTCGTTTGAGACTTCATTAACCATGGCTGAAAACTGGAAAACGGCTCTGTTCACCCGTCGCGTCCAGTTGAAGCAGTCCGCGCTCGGCGAGGGAATGTGCGTGGCATCGGAAAGTTCCCTTTGACCTCCGGTTGAGGTCGGCTGCCTTGCAATGCCGCCTTTCCATTCTTACTTAGCTGACATTACCCGTATCGGTTGGCAAGAGAAGCCGCGGGCGGTTTCGCCAGTGCTTTTTACAAACATCGGCCATGGTTGGTTCCGCAGATATTGCAGCCGCTGAGCGGTCGCGAAACACCATCCTTTGATCGTTCCACCAAGCCCACTTTCGACCGCTCATTCGTGCGGAACGAATGCCGAGAGCACGGCGAGCTGGCCCAACAACCACAGCCCAACACAACCACAGCAAGGAGGTGGCATGAAAGAGGCCACGCCCGTTGAGAGAAGGGATCAGTGAGATGTATTCGATGATCCAGGGACAGTCACACTTCCAGCCTTTCGG
>NZ_JACIBK010000016.1 GCF_014195325.1 Rhizobium sp. BK650
TTGATTTCTTCAGAACGAGGAACTTCGTCGCCAGCAGCGCCGCCGCCCTCGTCAGTGATCGGGCTTATAATCCCTCAACATTCATACAGTCAACACAAACAAGCCAACTTTTTTGACATTTTTGTAACAGGTTGATTTTGCTGACAGTTTTACACGCTCTTGCTCTTGGCAAGAGTTTGCCTGTCGAAATCACCCCGTTTCGGATCGATTTCTGCCGATTCCAGACGGACAACGTCGGTTTGAGGTGCAACGTTCATATAGGCATGCGCCTGCGCAGTTTCCAGGCCGCTTGCCTCGACCGATCCAATCGGTAGTTTGAGCGGATATATCCATGCCTTTGCGGAGTTCAGAATGCTTATCCTCGATGAAGACCAAACGCGGAGCGCCCTACCGTGGGCACAGCTTATCGATGCGATCGAGGCCATGTTTCGAAGCGATTGCGTCATGCCGGTGCGCCACCATCACGATATGGAAGTTCCGGGGGAGGAGAATGCCACGCTGCTCTTAATGCCGGCGTGGCTTCCCGGCCAGTACACGGGCATCAAAACCGTTTCAGTTTTTCCAGGCAATGTTCGCCGGGGCCTGCCGGCGATCTTCGGAAGCTATCTGCTGTCGTCGGCGGCGACGGGACAAATGCTGGCTGTCATTGACGGCGGAGAATTGACGGCCCGGCGCACTGCTGCGACTTCGGCACTGGCATCCCGCTATCTTTCCCGACCGGACGCAGAAGAGATGCTGGTCTGTGGCACCGGGCGGCTTTCGCTCAACCTCATGCAGGCACACGGGACCGTCAGACCCATCCGGCGCTACCGCATATGGGGACGCAATCGAGAAGCGGCGAAGAGGGCTGCGGAGGAAGCGCAGGCTCTTGGCCTGCGGACCGAGGCGGTGGAGGATCTTGAAGCGGCAGTAAGAACTGCCGACATCGTTTCCTGCGCAACGCTTTCCAGCGAGCCGCTTGTTTACGGCGATTGGCTGAAGCCCGGCGCCCATCTCGACCTCGTTGGCGCTTTCAAGCCCAGCATGCGCGAGAGCGATGACACCGCCGTCCTGCGTTCGGTCGTCTATGTCGATACACGGGCAGGTGCGCTCAGCGAAGGCGGGGACATTATGCAGCCGTTGAAGAGCGGGTTAATGAAAGAGAGCGATATACGCGGAGAACTCGCGGAATTGATATCGGGGGCCAGCACAGGACGGACCAACGCGCAGGAGATTACGCTATTCAAGTCTGTCGGTGCGGCACTGGAAGATCTTGCCGGCGCCATTCTCGCTTATGAAATGACGACAGAACGAAAGTGAAGACCATGCCTCGCCTGCCGGAGCTTCCGGTTTCGTATGTTTTGCCCGATATCAGTGTCGCGCTCGGCGATGAAAAGCGCGCCATACTTTCAGCGCCGCCCGGCGCCGGCAAGACAACGCTCGTCCCGCTTCATCTGCTTGATCAGCCATGGCGTGGCGACGGGAAGATCGTCCTGTTGGAACCACGCAGACTGGCAGCCCGCGCCGCGGCAAGCCGCATGGCTTCTTTGTTTGGCGAGCAAATCGGCGAGACGGTCGGCTATCGCATGCGCCTCGACAACCGGATTTCGGCGAGAACGCGGATCGAGGTGGTCACCGAGGGCGTCTTTGCCCGGATGATTCTCGATGATCCCGAGCTTTCGGGTGTCTCGACTGTTATCTTCGACGAATTCCACGAGCGTTCGCTGGATGCTGATTTCGGCCTTGCTCTGGCGCTCGATGTTCAGTCTGCGCTTCGCGAAGATCTGCGTATCCTTGTGATGTCGGCAACACTCGATGTCGAGCGGGTCGCGGCCCTGCTTGATCATCCACCTGTCATCGAAAGCACGGGGCGAAGCTTCCCGATCGATATCCGTTATCAGGACAGACCGGGCGGCGAGCGGATCGAGGACGCAATGGTCCGGGCGATCGCCGCATCCCATGCCAGCGAGTCGGGGTCGATTCTCGCCTTCCTGCCGGGCCAGGCTGAGATCGCCCGGACGGCGGAGCGGCTTGAGGGACGATTCGGCCCGGAGACGCTGATTGCGCCGCTTTACGGCAATCTAAGCCAGAAGGAGCAGGACACAGCGATCCGCCCTGCCGCAGCTGGCACTCGCAAGATCGTACTCGCGACCTCCATTGCCGAAACCTCTATCACCATCGACGGCGTGCGAATCGTGATCGACAGCGGGCTACAGCGATTGCCGGTCTTCGAGGCATCGACGGGCATCACCAGGCTTGAAACCGTTCGGGTGTCTCGGGCTTCGGCCGACCAGCGCGCCGGCCGCGCGGGCCGAACGGAGCCGGGCATTGCAGTCCGCCTGTGGCATCAGGGGCAGACGGCCGCCCTTCCGGCATTCACACCGCCGCAGATTCTCTCGAGCGATCTTTCCGGTCTCGTGCTCGATCTCGCACACTGGGGCGTTCAGGATACGAAATCTCTCGCCTTCGTTGACCAGCCACCGGAAACGACGATCGCGGAAGCTACGGCCTTGCTTGTGCAGCTTGGGGCGCTTGACAGGGATGGCGCGTTGACGGCGCGCGGTAAAGTGATGCGCGACCTCGCATTGCCGCCGCGGCTCGCCGCCATGGTGGTTTCAGCTGGCGAATCCGGATATGCCAAGGATGCGGCACTGATATCGGTGCTGCTGACCGAGCAGGGGCTCGGCGGTACCAGTATCGATCTTGAAGAGCGGCTGCGGCGTTTCAAAGGCGAGAGAGGCGAAAGGGCCGAAGCATCAAGACGGCTCGCGGGACGGCTGGCAGGGGGGCTCAACAAGACCTCGAGTTCCGAGCCTGCACTCGCAGGGCGACTTCTGCTGCATGCCTTCCCGGATCGGGTTGCGCTTCAGCGCGGCGGGCGTGGACGTTATGTGATGGCGAACGGCCGCGGCGCCGAACTCGCAGAAACAGAACGGTTGGCAGGCAGCCAGATGCTTGTGATTGCCGATCTGACGGGGCGGGCGGCACAGGGCCGGATACTGGCCGCAGCAGAGGTCTCGAGGGCCGATATCGAGGCCGAACTGCCGGGCGAAATCCGCACAGACGACCAGACCTTCTTCGACCCACAAAGCCGGCAAGTGCGGGCACGCCGCGCCACGAGACTCGGCGCGATCGTTTTCGACGAGACGCCGCTTCCCCGCCCCTCGGGTGAGGCGGTCGTGGGAGCGCTCGCAGAGGGATTGCGTGAGCTGGGGCTCGGTCAGCTTCCCTTTTCCAAGGAGGCCCTGCAGCTTCGGGAGCGGATCGGTTTCTTGCATCGGTCAATCGGTGAGCCGTGGCCTGACATGAGCGACGAGGCGCTGCTCGAACGGATGGAGGACTGGTTCATCCCGTTTCAGACGGATGCGCGCGGGCTTTCGGATATTTCCGCCTCCGGCCTCTCCAATGGGCTGATGGCGCTTGTACCGCATGATCTGCAGCGAGATATCGCACGGCTGGCACCGACGCATTTCGAGGCGCCGACCGGGCAACGCCATCCGATCCAGTATGACCGTGAGGAGCCGGTGCTGACGATCCGTGTGCAAGAGCTTTTCGGGCTCAAGCAGCATCCAGCTGTCGCTGGCGGACGCCTGCCGCTGCTGCTCGAGCTCACTTCGCCGGCTCACAGGCCGATCCAAACGACGCGTGACCTGCCGGGTTTCTGGGCTGGCTCTTGGAAAGACGTGCGGGCGGATATGCGGGGACGCTATCCCAAGCACCCATGGCCAGAGAAACCCGAGGATGCCGCGCCGACGACACGGGCAAAGCCTCGTGGTACATAACCCGCCTACGCATCGATTCAAAAAGTTGGAGCGTCCTTTGCGTCGGAATGGGCGTAGGGCGCTCTGAGGGAGCATGCCGTGGTCGAGAAGACCGAAATCCAAACGCAGGAAGACAGGTTGAGCAGTCGGCGGCTGCGTCTGCAGACTTTGGTGCGCTTGCGATGGCTAGCGGTCGCGGGCCAGGCAGTGACGGTCTTCATCGTCGCTTTCCTGTTGAAATTCCCGTTACCGCTGGTTGCGAGCTGCTCACTGATTGCCGCGCTTGCCTGGGTGAATTTCTACCTGACAATTCGCTACCCGCCGACTCACCGGCTTGAGCCGCCTGCCGCTTTCGCACTTCTCGGTTTTGACCTTCTGCAACTATGCGCGCTGCTCTTCATCACTGGCGGCCTTGCCAATCCGTTCGCAGCGCTGGTCTGCGTTCCCGTCATCATTTCCTTCGCTTCGCAGCCGATCCGCTACAGCATGGCATTGATTGGTTTTGCGATGGTCTGCATCACCGTGCTGGCCTTCTCGCCGTTTCCGCTTCCGTGGTTCGACGGGATGGAAATCAATGTGCACAATGTCATGCAGTTCGGCGTCTGGTGCTCGATCGCCTCGACCATGGCCTTTGCCGCTTTCTATGCCTACAGGGTGTCGATGGAGGCGAGCCAACTCGCGGACGCGCTGGCGGCAACCGAACTGGTGCTGCAGCGGGAAAAACATCTCTCGCAACTCGACGGGCTTGCGGCCGCAGCAGCCCATGAGCTCGGCACACCGCTTGCGACGATCAGCGTCGTTGCCAAGGAGATGGAACGCGAGCTCAAAAATGACGACCGGTTCCGCGAGGATGTGCAGCTCCTGCGCAGCCAGAGCGAGCGCTGCCGCGATATCCTTCGCCGACTGACGACACTCTCCTCCGAAGGCGAGGCACATATGCGGCGCCTCCCCCTCTCCTCCATGATGGAAGAGATCGTGGCACCGCACCGCGAATTCGGCATCAAGCTGGAGCTTATCGAAAAGAGTCCGCGAAAAGGGGAGCCGGTCACCGACCGCAATGCCGGCATCATGTACGGGCTCGGCAATCTGATCGAAAATGCCGTCGACTATGCGCGTGAGAGGGTGACGGTCACTGTCGAGCACGATCACGAAAAGGTGCTTATCATTATCGAGGACGACGGCAACGGCTATGCGCCTGATATTCTGACGCGTATCGGCGAGCCCTATGTCACCAAACGACAGAAGGAAGATACGGCGGGGGGCCTGGGATTGGGACTTTTCATCGCTAAAACGCTGCTGGAGCGCTCCGGAGCATCGCTCGTCTTCGAGAATCGCGACCCGGAAATCGGAGGTGCCCGCATCCGCATCGAATGGCCTCGAACGTTGATCGACGCAAATTCGACAAAATGACTTTGTGGGCATAAACAAGATATAGCGGTTGACGCATTTCGGACATTCGACCGCCAGGACCGAAGCGATGACAGACCAGAACCATGAGATTTCCGCCGCCTCCAACGAGGAGCATATCGGGCCTGATCCGAGCCTGCTGATCGTCGATGACGATGGTCCTTTCCTGCGGCGCCTGGCGCGCGCAATGGAGGCACGCGGCTTTCACGTGGAAACGGCCGAATCAGTCGCAGAAGGCGTGGCGAAGTCCCGGGGGCGGCCGCCGAAATATGCGGTCGTCGACTTAAGACTTGGCGACGGCAACGGCCTCGACGTCATCGAAGCGATTCGCCAACGGCGCGACGACACGCGAATCATCGTGCTGACGGGCTACGGCAATATCGCTACGGCCGTGACGGCCGTGAAGCTTGGGGCTGTGGATTATCTCGCAAAACCCGCCGATGCCGATGACGTATTTTCAGCGCTCACACAGCGGCCGGGGGAAAAAGCCGAGCTGCCTGAGAATCCCATGTCGGCGGACCGGGTGCGTTGGGAACATATCCAGCGCGTCTATGAAATGTGCGAACGCAACGTGTCGGAAACGGCGCGCCGGCTCAACATGCACCGCCGCACCTTGCAACGCATCCTCGCCAAGCGCGCACCCAAATAGCTAGACCTCATCCACATTGAACGGCTTGCCATTTGCCCATTCGGCCATCATCAGCCGCTGTGCGGCGGCGCGCGAAAAATTGAGAGTCACGGCCTTGCGGGTGGCCGGCGGCAGGCGGTGTTCGGGTGCTTCGCGCAGCATATGTGCCCCGTAACCGTCTGAAAGAAAAAGCCCGCACTCTTCCGGGAAGATATCGAGAGGCACATCCTTGTGCGTCGCAAAGAATAGCCGGTCGCAATGCAGACGGTAGTCCGGCCATTTGCGATCGACCTTGAAATCCTCGATCGATGTCTTGATCTCTACGATCCAGACCTCTCCCTTCTCGGAGATCGTGATCAGATCGGCCCGGCGGCCGCTCGCCAGCGGAAGTTCCGGCAGCACCGCGTGGCGCATGTCGTGAAGCAAAATCTGCATGCCACGGCGTACCATCATGGCCCTGTCCGATTGCCGGCCATCGATTAACGGATTGTTATTGTAAACGCTCAAAATCGTCATGGATAACCATCAAGTGGAGTTGGCCGTTGTTGCAAAAAAGCCATGCGCTTTTAATTTGCGGCTCAGATGGATTTTGTCGCACTGCAGCAGCCTTGCAAAGGCAAAGTTAATCGAAAATAAACCATAAATAACGATGGTCGAAAGACTATCTTCCAATTGCCCAAAACCTTCACGAGTCATCCATGCGCATCCGCAATGCATTTCCTGTATTTGGCCTGCTGGCGACCCTGGCACTGGCCGGCTGCTCCACGACGTCCGAAACCGCGTCCACCGACAAGGGTGCGGGTCCGACCGTTCAGACGGCACAGATCTTCAATGACGCCTATGGCGTAACGTCGGATGCCGGATACTCCCTGCCGGCAATTCCGATCGACCGCGTCAAGCCGGAATTCCGCCGCCAGATCGTCAGCTACCAGAGCGACGAGCGTCCAGGCACGATCATCGTCAACACGCGCGAGCGTCACCTCTATTATATCCTGCCCGGCGGCAAGGCCGTTCGTTACGGCATCGGCGTCGGCAAGCAGGGCTTCGCATGGTCCGGCACGGCCTATGTCGCCTGGAAGCAAGAATGGCCGACCTGGCATCCGCCGAAAGAAATGGCTGTCCGTCGTCCTGACGTTGCCAAGTATGTCGACGACGGCATGGGTCCGGGCCTTACCAATCCGCTCGGCGCACGTGCCATGTATCTCTTCAATGAAGAAGGCAAGGACACGCTCTTCCGCCTGCACGGCACTCCCGAATGGGCATCGATCGGCACCGCCGCCTCCTCGGGCTGCATCCGCCTGATGAACCAAGACGTGATCGACCTCTACAGCCGGGTCCGCCCCGGCAAGACCACCTCCAAGGTTATCGT
Organism: Rhizobium sp. BK650; assembly: GCF_014195325.1. GTDB lineage: Bacteria > Pseudomonadota > Alphaproteobacteria > Rhizobiales > Rhizobiaceae > Rhizobium. The sequence continues at coordinate 7,145 of NZ_JACIBK010000016.1, forward strand.
TATCCAGTAAGCTAAAGGCCGAATTCGGTATAAAAAAGGCCGCCGGACTTTTGGGTCCGGCGGCCTTTTGTATCTGGCATGCTCAGGCTCAGGCAGTCTGCTTCGCCTTCAACTCGATGCGACGGCGATGCAGGACCGGCTCGGTATAGCCGTTCGGCTGCTCTCTTCCCTTCAGGACGAGATCGAGCGCTGCCTGGAAGGCAATCGAATCGTCGAAATGTGCCGCCATCGGCATATAGGCCGGATCACCGGCGTTCTGTTGGTCGACAACAGCAGCCATACGCTTCATGGTTTCGACGATCTGCTCCCTGGTGACGATTTTGTGATGCAGCCAGTTCGCCATGTGCTGGGCGGAAATTCGCAGCGTCGCACGGTCTTCCATAAGGCCGACATTGTTGATGTCCGGCACTTTCGAGCAGCCGATGCCCTGGTCGACCCAACGCACGACATAACCCAGAATGCCCTGAGCGTTGTTGTCGAGTTCACGCTGGATTTCTTCCGGCGTCCAGTTCGGCCGCACAACGACCGGCACCGAGAGAATATCGGAGAGCTCGGCACGGCTGCGGTCCTTCAGCTGTTCCTGCACCTTGGCTACATTGATCCGGTGATAATGTGTGGCGTGCAGGGTGGCGGCCGTCGGCGACGGCACCCAGGCGGTGTTGGCGCCAGCCTTCGGATGGGCGATCTTCTGCTCCAGCATAGCGGCCATCAGATCCGGCATTGCCCACATGCCCTTGCCGATCTGCGCATGGCCGGAGAGGCCGCATTCGAGGCCGATATCGACGTTCCAGTTTTCGTAGGCGCCGATCCAGGCAGCCTGCTTCATGTCGCCCTTGCGGATCATCGGACCAGCTTCCATCGAGGTGTGGATCTCATCGCCGGTCCGATCGAGGAAACCCGTGTTGATGAAGACGACGCGTTCGCGGGCAGCGCGGATGCACTCCTTGAGATTGACCGTCGTGCGGCGCTCCTCGTCCATGATGCCCATCTTGATGGTGTTGCGCGCCATGCCGAGGGCATCTTCAACGCGCGAGAAGATCTCGACGGCGAAAGCGACCTCTTCTGGGCCATGCATCTTCGGCTTGACGACATACATGGAGCCGGCGCGCGAATTCTTGCGTCGTCCGGACGGGCCAACGTCGTAGAGAGCAATCAGGCCCGTAATCATGGCATCCATGATGCCCTCCGGCACCTCATTGCCGTCGCGATCGACGATCGCCGGATTGGTCATGAGGTGGCCGACATTGCGCACCAGCATCAGCGAGCGGCGATGGAGCTCGAAGGTTTCGCCGCCCGGTGCTGTGTAGGCGATATCGGGATTGAGCTTGCGGATGAAGGCCGAGCTGCCCTTCGTCACTTCCTCCTGCAGATCGCCCTTCATCAGGCCGAGCCAGTTGCGGTAGACGACGACCTTGTCTTCGGCGTCGACGGCGGCAACGGAATCTTCGCAGTCCATGATCGTGGTGATGGCCGATTCCAGCCAGACATCGGAAATATGCGCCGGGTCCGCCTTGCCGATTGCGGTCGAGGCGTCGAGGACGATTTCGATATGGATGCCGTTATTCTTCAGAAGGATATGCGTTGGCGCATTTGCATCGCCAAGATAGCCGGCGAAATGTCCGGCGTCTTTCAATATCAAAGCTTTACCGTCTGCGGCGGCGATTGCCAGAGCGCCATTCCTGACGGCGAAGGAGCCGACATTCTTCCAGGAGCTGCCATCGAGGGGAGCAGCGGAATCGAGGAAATCGCGAACCCAGGCAATGACCTTCTCGCCGCGCTTGGGATTATAACCCTTGCCCTTTTCGGTTCCGTCCGTTTCCGGAATGGCGTCCGTGCCGTAGAGAGCATCGTAGAGCGAGCCCCAGCGGGCATTGGCGGCATTCAACGCATAGCGGGCGTTCATGACGGGAACAACGAGCTGCGGGCCGGCAATGGAGGCAATCTCGGCATCGACATTGGCCGTCGAGACCTGAAAATCCGATCCCTCCGGCAAAAGATAGCCGATGTCCTCAAGGAAGGACTGATAGGCTTCCATGTCCGTCGGTGCGCCGTTCTGACGATACCAATCATCGATCTTCGCCTGCAGTTGGTCTCGCTTCGAAAGCAGCGCACGATTCTTCGGAGCCAGATCATGCACGATCGCTGCGAAATCGGCGAAGAACTTGTCCGCATCGATGGCGAGACCCGGCAGTGCCTCCGTCACAAGGAAATCATGGAGGACGGCTTCGATGAAGAGACCATTCTTTTCAATGCGGCTCATGCGGTGTCTCCCTTGCAGTGGCAGCTTTTCATGCTGCCACTTTGCCCGGCTTTCACTCACAGTCAATTCAGCAACAATTCGAAAGATTTATGCAGGCTTGGAAACAGTTCGGCGCGTCACGCGCATCGGAAGCCCATTCTGCGGCTGCGTCGTCAGCTTCTGTACCGGCCAGGGGTTCGTCTGGTCGGTGGAATCGACGCGATAGCGATGCATCAGAACGGCCAGCGCGATCACCGCTTCCTGAAGCGCGAAGGCGGCGCCGATGCAGACACGCGGGCCGGCTCCGAAGGGCAGGAACTGAAAACGGCCGATGGCGGCACGGTTTTCCGGCAGGAAACGTTCCGGCATATAGGCACGCGGGCGATCCCAGTGGAGTTCATGGCGATGCAGCGTCCAGGGCATGACCAGCACCGTGACGCCAGCTTCGATCTCGACCCGCTCACCCTTGGGGCTGGTCCAGGAATCATCTGAAATAGCGGCACGATTGATTGAGGGAGCCGGCGGATAGAGGCGTAGCGCTTCCTCGAAGGCGGCGCGGGTTTGCGGCATCAGATCCGGCCATTCGACGGGTTCTGCGCCAGTGGCAAGCACTGCGTCAATCTCCTCTTCCATCGCCTCGCGGATATGCGGACTGTTGGAGACACAATAGAGTGTCCATGCAAGTGCGCGGGCGGTCGTCTCATGGCCCGCGCCGATGAAGGTGAGAATATTGTCTTCGATCTCTTCCTTGGTGAGGCCATCGGGACCAGCCTGCTCCAGAAGCAGGGTCAGAAAATCGTTTGGCGCCGCGGTGCGATCGGCTTTCATTTTGGCAAGGCGCAGATCCATGGTGTTGCGCACGATGGCGCGGAATTTTTCCAACACCTTCTGGCCGCCAAAGCGTGTCACACGTGGAACCCATGACGGCGCGCGCAGCAAATCCATCGGATCGACGCGGCCCATGCGGTGCAGGAGTTCATTCACATCATCGGCGAAGTGACCGCTCGACGTAACGATCTCACCTGAGAACAGGGTGTCTGCGAGGATCGCGAAGGTCAGCTCCGTCATGTCCGTGCTGATATCAAAGACCGTGCCAGCTTCGCCGACATCGGCATATTTGCGGATGTAGTCTTCCGACTGGCGCAGCATTTGGCTCGCAAAGCCCTTGGCGTGGCGGGGCGTGAAGACAGGGGCGACCGCCTTACGCGAGCGTTTCCAAACTGAACCTTCCGCGGTCAGAAGTCCGTCACGCAGGATCGGCCGCAGTACGAGTTGGCGGACGTCGGACATGCGATAATTGTTGGCGTTGTCGACCAGCACATGCTTGATCAGGCCGGGATCGTTGACGATCAGTGTTCTCTGGCCGAAGAAACTTGTATGAATCCAGGGCAGCGTATAGGACGGCTCGCCCCAAAGCTCGAGCGGATTGCGAAAAATCGTCCTGATGATCTCAAGCCGCGACGGCGGCACGGTGCGCGGCAACGGTGCCGGCGGAACGAAGGGATCCGGGCGCATGTCCATCAGCATAGCCTTTCCCGGGAGGTATCGTCTTCCCGGCAGGCTTGAAGGTTAGAGCAGGCCCTTCAGCTCGTCCAGTTTGTCGTTGATCAGCCAGCCGTAATAATTCTCTTCCGGCCAGACCGTCGTGCCGGAGGAACGATTCTTGGCGGCAAGCGCTGCGGCACGCTGGCGGGAATTGCCGACATTATAAAGCGTCGCTGTCACCCCCGGATTCCCGGATATATCCATGCCGGCGATCTCCTTGTAGTCGTCGATCGATCGGCGGATCGAAGCGGCAACGAAGGCGAGCGAAATGTCGGGATCCATGATCGCCTTGTAAACCGAGCCGGCATCCTTCTCGTTGAGTTTCGGATAACCGGAAACGCGGGATACCAGGTCGGACAGCATGAGCGCCGTCAGCGGATTGACCTGGCCGAGACCGAAGGTCTGGCCGGCGTAGAAGGGCTGGAAGAAGACGGCGCTGAAGCGATTGTTTGGGAAGCTCTTGCCGCCAACGGTCTTGCCGCGGAAATCGCTTTCCCAGACATCCTCTCGGCAAGTCCAGAGGGTGTAGGAATCGCTCTTGCCGTTGCAGGCGGCAAATTGCGGCCGGTCGACGAAATCGTCTACGCTTTCGCCGTCATAAGCGAAACGGAAGCTCTGGCCGGCGTAGGAGGCAGCTTTAACATAATAAGCCTGAAGCCGGTCATAGGCATCGACATTATAGGTGTGTTCGCCGACGAGCGCGCCGATGACGTGGATCGGGCTGATGCCGTAGGCGTTCGAAACCTTCTTAATCTTGCCGAGAAGCTCGTGGTCGGTCGACAGGAGGTCGTAGACCTTCTCATATTTGATATCGAACGTCGTCTTGGTGCCTTTGGTGCGACGGACCGAAGCGCCGGGGATATCCGGCTGTTCGGCATGACGGTTACCGGGCGGAACGACCTGCGCCGCAAAGGCAGGGACCGAACCCGCAATGGTCATGGCAATCACAAGGCTTGTTAAAAGGCGTCGCACGATCTGCTTTCCCGTCTTTCCCTGTCATCTTTGTATCGCGGCTGACTGGACCAGAATCTTGTCCGAATAAAGCCGGCACAAAAACAAAGCGGGCCTTCACTAAAAAGTAAAAGGCCCGCTGTCGAGAGTTCAGATCGTCAAAGTTTCGACACCGGCGCGCAAAGACGGAAAGCGGTGTTTACCGATCACAGAATAAAGCGCGACAGGTCCGTATTCTGCGCCAGATCGCCGACATGTTCACGAACATACGCGGCATCGATCTTGACGTCCGTGCCGGCGCGGTCCGGCGCGTTATAGGAGATATCATCAAGCACCCTCTCCATGACGGTCTGCAGACGGCGGGCGCCGATATTCTCGACCGAGGAGTTCAGGTGGACGGCAACATCGGCAAGCGCATCAATCGCGTCATCGGTAAAGTCGAGCGTCAGGCTTTCGGTTTCCATCAGCGCCTTATATTGGCGGATGAGGCTCGCCTCGGTCTCCGTCAGGATGCGGCGGAAATCTTCCTTGTTGAGCGGACGCAACTCCACGCGGATCGGCAGACGACCCTGCAATTCGGGCAGCAGGTCCGACGGCTTGGAAACGTGGAAGGCGCCGGAGGCGATGAAGAGGACGTGGTCCGTCTTCACCGGGCCGTATTTGGTCGAAACCGTCGTGCCTTCAACGAGCGGCAGTAGGTCGCGCTGAACGCCTTCGCGGGAAACGCCGGCACCGACCCCGCCATCGCGGGCGGCGATCTTGTCGATTTCGTCGAGGAAGACGATGCCGTCATTCTCGACCGAGCGGACGGCTTCGCGCTGGATGACCTCGTTGTCGATCAGCTTGTCGGACTCATCGCGGATGAGATCCGTGTAGGAGGCCTTAACCGTGGTGCGGACCTTCTTGGTGCGGCCGCCCATCGCCTTGCCGAACATTTCAGACAGGTTCAGAACGCCGATATTGGCGCCCGGCATGCCGGGGATGTCGAATCCGCCCATGCCTGAGCCTGTATCGGCCACTTCGATATCGATCTCCTTGTCGTCGAGTTCGCCATTGCGCAGCTTCTTGCGGAAATTCTCGCGCGTTGCAGGCGAGGCTGTCGCACCGACCAGCGCATCAAGAACACGTTCTTCGGCGCTCATATGCGCCTTGGCCTGAACTTCGCTGCGCTTCTTTTCACGCACCAGGCCGATGCCAACCTCGACGAGATCGCGGATGATCTGCTCGACGTCGCGTCCGACATAGCCGACTTCGGTGAACTTGGTGGCTTCGACCTTGATAAAAGGGGCGCCGGCGAGCTTGGCGAGGCGACGAGAGATTTCCGTCTTGCCGACGCCGGTCGGGCCGATCATTAGGATATTCTTCGGCATGACCTCGTCGCGCAGGCTCGGATCGAGCTGCTGGCGGCGCCAGCGGTTGCGGAGCGCAATTGCCACGGCGCGCTTGGCCTCATGCTGGCCGATAATGTAGCGGTCGAGTTCGGAAACGATCTCGCGGGGGGAAAAAGTGGTCATATCAGATCCGTTCTTCGGGTGGGTCCATAACCATGAAATAGGCCGGACCATATATAGATGTTCTCGTGTCGAAATGCCGGAAGCCCGCCTTTTCGTAAGCGTGGATCGCTCTCGCATTCGCCGGATGGGGATCGATTACAATCCTTGTCACACCGGCAGCGAAAAGCTGGACAGCCATCTGCCTCACAATCGCGCTGCCGTGGCCCTTGCCCAGCAAATCCGCGTCGCCGATCGAGATATCCAGTCCGAGCGTGCCTTTCGGCTGGTCCTGATAGGGGTGGCCCTCTTCAAGATGGGGATCGTAGCTCTGCAGATAAGCAATCGGCGCTCCATCCAGCTCCACGATCATCGGCCGCGTTTCCACGCTCGTCATAGACTCCCTGATCGAAGCCAGCTCTTCGTCAACAGCGCCCCACCATTCAGCAATGTGCGGCTCACCGAGCCAGCGTGCCAGAAGCGGAAAATCTCCGTCGGCAACATCGCGGAATGTGTATCGGGGCGCGTTGTCAGCTTTCGGCATCCAACGTTTCCACGATGACGTTATGATTCGTGTAGACGCAGATGTCGGCAGCGATATCCAGCGCCCGGCGGGCAATCTCTTCGGCAGACTTATCGGTGTCAGCAAGCGCAAGAGCTGCGGCAAGCGCAAAATTGCCACCCGAGCCGATGGCCGCGACGCCATGCTCGGGTTCCAGCACGTCACCGTTACCGGTGATCGCAAGCGTTACCGATTTGTCGGCAACCAGCATCATGGCTTCGAGATTGCGCAGGTAGCGGTCGGTGCGCCAATCCTTGGCGAGTTCGACAGCGGCGCGCATCAGCTGGCCCGGATACTGTTCCAGCTTCTTTTCGAGCCTTTCCAGAAGGGTGAAGGCGTCGGCAGTAGCGCCGGCGAAACCGGCAATCACTTCGCCCTTGCCAATCCGGCGGACCTTGCGGGCGTTGCCCTTCATGACGGTCTGGCCGAGACTGACCTGGCCATCACCGGCCACCACGACCTTGCCGCCTTTACGAACTGTAATTATTGTCGTCATCTAACACCTGTTGCCCCAACTCACGGGCGGTTCCGGCGGGCCGAACATCCGGCCCCGTTGAGCCCTATGTAAGTCGGCGCACCACGATTGCAAATGGCTTGCCTTTTCCGCCCGCGCTTCTGGATATTTCGCGATGCGCCTGATAAGGAACCACCTTGATTTCAAGGAGAAAGCCATATGGCCGAGACCGTCGCAAGCCGCACCGGCAGCGTTTCCCGCAAGACCAACGAGACGTCCATTTCCGTTTCCGTCAATCTCGACGGCGCCGGCAAATCAACGATTTCGACGGGCGTCGGCTTCTTCGACCATATGCTGGACCAGCTTTCACGACACTCGCTGATCGACATGGAAATCGAATCCAAGGGTGACCTGCATATCGACGACCATCACACGGTCGAAGATACCGGCATCGCCATCGGCCAGGCAATCTCCAAGGCGCTCGGCGACCGCCGCGGCATCACCCGCTACGCCTCGATCGATCTTGCCATGGACGAGACGATGACCAAGGCGGCTGTTGATCTCTCCGGCCGTCCCTTTCTCGTCTGGAACGTTTCCTTCAGCGCCCCGAAGATCGGCACCTTCGATACGGAGCTGGTACGGGAGTTCTTCCAGGCGCTGGCGCAGAATGCCGGGATCACGCTGCATATTCTCAATCACTATGGTGCCAACAACCACCATATCGCAGAGACATGCTTCAAGGCCGTCGCGCGCGTTCTGCGTACGGCGACAGAGATCGATCCGCGGCAGGCGGGCCGTGTTCCTTCGACCAAGGGCACGCTTGCCTGAACCCCATCAGGGAGCCTCAGATGGCATCCAGCTACGTTTTTCTTGTTCCGCCTGATGGTCGGCGCGAGGATACGCGCACGATCCGTGACGGCTTCTCGTGGCTTGCCTTCCTCTTTCCCTGGATCTGGCTGCTTGCGCATCGCCTCTGGCTTCATGCGATCATTGCGTTCGCGCTGCAGGCGATCGGCGGCGTGCTGGCGGAAGAGCCAGGCTTCGGACCGGCGGGCATGGCACTCGCCTTCGCCGTCAACCTGTTCGTCGGGCTCGAGGGGCAGAATTTCCGCATCCGCAATCTCGTATCCCGCGGCTGGCGAGAGGATGCGGCGATCGGCGCGCCATCGCTCGACCTTGCGGAAGAGATCTATTTTTCCAACATCGAGACCGGTGCCGATACAAAAGTACACGAATGGAGCCAGGCTCCCGGCGCACAGGCGCAGCCTGGACAATCCACGTCGCTCGGTCTTTTCGGCTTTGAGGGAGGGCGCAAATAATGCGCGTTGCAATTATCGACTATGGCTCGGGCAATCTGCGCTCGGCGACGAAAGCTTTCGAACGAGCGGCCCGTGAAGCCGGCATCGAGGCGGAGATCAATCTCACCGACAAGGCGGAGATTGTCGCGGCGGCCGACCGTATCGTATTGCCAGGCGTCGGGGCCTATGCCGATTGCCGCCGTGGACTTGATGCCGTGCCTGGTATGACGGAGGCCCTGCTCGAAGGCGTTGAGAAAAAGGCGCGTCCATTCCTTGGCATCTGCGTCGGCATGCAGCTCATGTCCTCGCGCGGCCTTGAAAAAACGGTGACGCAAGGCTTCGGCTGGGTCCCCGGCGACGTCGTCGAGATGACACCTGCCGATCCGGAACTGAAAATCCCGCAGATAGGTTGGAACACGCTGGACCTGAAGCACGACCACCCGCTTTTCAACGGCATTCCCACCGGGCCTGATGGGCTGCATGCCTACTTCGTGCACTCCTATCATCTCGCTGCCGAAAATACCTCCGACGTGATCGCCACCACTGAGTACGGCGGGCCGATGACTGCCTTCGTCGGTCGGGACAATATGGCCGGTTCGCAGTTTCACCCGGAAAAAAGCCAGAAGCTAGGGCTGGCGCTGATCGCGAATTTCCTGCGCTGGGCGCCGTAAGGACTGGCTTTTAGTACGAGCGCCTTATTTCCTTGTAATTGAAGAGCCAAGGACAGGAGCGCTCGATGCCGGCTTCGCAGAAATCAGGCAGAATCTTCTATATGCTGCGGCCCTCCAGAGAGGGGCAGCCGGCTTTTGTCGATGTCAGGCTGCCAGACGGGACGATCATCCGGCAGGTTGACGAGGCGATCCATCGCAAAGCGCTCTCCAATGCTGCCAAGGCGCTCAAAGAGAGGCTCGGTGATGATGCATGAGAGCTTTCCCGGAAACGAGAATTCCCTGTTGCGGTCGAACGGCAGCGTCAGCGCCACCGACCTCGCCGAAGCGGTGCTGGAATTTTACATCGAAGGCGAAGACGATTTGATCGGCCTGCTCGCCTATGCGCTTTATGAGCGTCAGAAGCGTGATTTCATCGTCAGCCACCGCAAGCGCAATTCCGGCCGTTCGCCGAACGAGGCGGAAATTGCGGCCGTGACGAGCAACTATCTCTCGGCCGATCTGCGCAACACCCTACGCGACCGCGCTTCGCAGATCTTGTCGCGCTATGCCGAGACCTATGTCGAGGCCATGGAACCGCAGATCCAGCTCGTCGCCACCAATAGCGAGGCGTTACGTCGGGTGCGTGACATCGAAAAGTCAGTAAAGAAGCGCACCGGCTTCTGGCGGCAGGTCCGCGTCGGCTTCTCCGTGACGCTGCTGTTGATCGTGCTTTTCGCCGCGGCCACCATTGCCGCTGTCTTTTTTCGTTCGGATATCGTAGATGCGTGGAATGCACTGATAGTGCCCCTGACGCTACGGACTTGAGACGAATGATCCTTTTTCCCGCGATCGACCTGAAGGGCGGACAATGTGTTCGCCTGAAGCTCGGCGATATGCAACAGGCGACGGTCTACAACACCGATCCGGCCGCCCAGGCGAGATCCTTCGAGGAGCAGGGGTTCGAATGGCTGCACGTGGTCGATCTCGACGGCGCCTTTGCAGGACATTCGGCGAATAGCAATGCCGTTGAGGCGATCCTGAAGGCCACGAAGAACCCGGTTCAGCTCGGCGGCGGCATTCGCACTCTCGACCATATCGAAAACTGGCTTTCTCGCGGGCTGCGCCGCGTTATCCTCGGCACCGTCGCCGTACGCGACCCGGCACTCGTTATCGAAGCCTGCAAGAAATTTCCGGGTCGCGTTGCTGTCGGCATCGATGCCAAGGGCGGCAAGGTCGCTGTCGAAGGCTGGGCGGAAGCCTCCGAACTCGGGATCGTCGAACTCGCGAAGAAATTCGAAGGCGCCGGGGTTGCAGCGATCATCTATACGGACATCGATCGCGACGGCATTCTGACCGGCATCAACTGGGTCTCGACGCTGGAACTGGCGGATACCGTTTCCATTCCGGTCATCGCTTCCGGCGGTCTCGCCTCTATCGACGATATCAAGCGCATGTTGCAACCGGACGCCCGCAAGCTTGAGGGCGCCATTTCCGGCCGTGCCCTCTATGATGGTCGGATCGACCCTAAGGAAGCGCTCGATCTCATCAAGGCCGCCCGGGCGAAGGAGACTGTCTAATGAGCTTGAAGGCCCGCGTGATCCCCTGCCTCGACGTCAAGGACGGCCGTGTCGTCAAGGGCGTCAATTTCCTCAACCTGGTCGATGCCGGCGATCCTGTCGAAGCGGCCAAGGCCTATGATGCGGCCGGTGCCGACGAACTCTGCTTCCTCGATATCACCGCTTCCTCGGACAATCGTGAGACAATCTTCGATGTCGTCGCGCGCACGGCCGAGCAGTGCTTCATGCCGCTTACCGTCGGCGGCGGCGTGCGGACCATCGGCGATATCCGCAAGCTCCTGCTTTGCGGCGCCGATAAGGTGTCGATCAATTCTGCAGCGGTCAATAATCCGGATTTCGTCGCCGAGGCGGCCGACAAGTTCGGCGACCAGTGCATCGTTGTTTCTATCGATGCCAAGCGCCGGCTGACGCAGCAGGTCGGCGGCGACAATCTCAGCGCCTGGGAAATCTATACGCATGGCGGCCGCAACGCGACCGGCATCGACGCTGTGGAATTCGCCCAGAAGATGGTGGCCCGCGGCGCCGGCGAACTGCTCGTCACCTCCATGGACCGCGACGGCACAAAGGTCGGCTACGATCTGGAGCTGACACGGGCGATTGCCGATTCCGTCCGCGTGCCTGTCATCGCGTCTGGCGGTGTGGGCGATCTCGACGATCTCGTAGCCGGCGTGAAGGAAGGCCATGCCAACGCGGTGCTCGCCGCGTCAATCTTCCATTTCGGTACCTATTCCGTCGGCGAAGCAAAACACTATATGTCAGAGCGCGGCATCGCGATGCGGCTCGACTGAGTTTGGAAGCAGGACCATGAGCGGATTTTCCCTTTCCGACCTCGAGCGGATCGTCGAAGAGCGGGCGAAGGCCTCTGCCGACGAATCCTGGACCGCCAAGCTGGTAGCGGGCGGACAGCCGAAAGCAGCTAAGAAACTCGGCGAGGAAGCAATCGAAGCAGTGATGGCGGCCGTCACCAACGACCGCGATAACCTCATCTATGAAGCAGCCGACGTTCTCTATCACCTAATGGTCGTATTGAAGATTGCTGAAATACCGCTAGAGAATGTCATGACCGAACTTGCGCGGCGGACCGCGCAATCCGGCCTCAAGGAAAAGGCCAGCCGGTAGAGTTCATGAGCATCGCGACACAGATCATCGGAGTGGCGGAAAAGGTGGATGACTTCCAGACCGCTTCTTATTCTCCCTACCATTTCTTCAGCTCGGATCAGTGGGCAAAGTTTCGAGCCGATACGCCGCTGACGTTGACAGGAGACGAGGTCAAACGGTTGCGCTCCATGGGCGATCCGATCGACCTCGATGAAGTCAGGCGCATCTACCTGTCGCTCTCTCGTCTGCTTTCGGCGCATGTGGAATCGTCGCAGCTGCTGTTCAAGCAGCGCAACCGGTTCCTCAGCCTGTCGAATGTGACGAAGACCCCGTTTGTGATCGGCATTGCCGGTTCCGTGGCCGTCGGCAAGTCCACGACAGCGCGTATTCTGAAGGAACTGCTCGGCCGCTGGCCCTCCAGTCCCAAGGTCGATCTCGTCACCACTGATGGTTTTCTCCATCCGAATGCAGTGCTGAAGCGCGAGAACCTGATGCAGCGCAAGGGTTTTCCAGAGAGTTACGATACCGGCGCAATTCTGCGTTTCCTGTCGGCGATCAAGGCAGGCCTGCCGGATGTGAAGGCGCCCTCCTATTCGCACCTCGTCTATGACGTGCTACCGGACGAATACAAGATCGTTGACCGACCCGATATTCTGATCTTCGAGGGCATCAACGTCCTGCAATCGCGCGACCTTCCGGCAGACGGCAAGATCGTGCCGATGGTCTCCGACTTCTTCGACTTCTCGATCTATATCGACGCCGAAGAAACGCAGATCCACAACTGGTACGTTACGCGCTTCATGCGCCTCAGGGAAACGGCCTTCCGGGATCCGAATTCCTACTTCCACCGCTATGCTTCAATCAGCGAGGAGGAGGCGGTTGCGATCGCCGAGGATCTCTGGGCGAACATCAACCTCAAGAACCTGCGGCAGAACATCCTGCCGACAAGGCCGCGCGCCGACCTCATCCTGCGCAAGGGCAAGGATCACCTCATCGAACAGGTGGCGTTGCGCAAACTGTAGAATGTGAACGCTTCAGGGATTGACGCGGCGAAGCGTCAGATTGATGCGGCCGCCGTTCTTCAGAAGCGTCGACGTGGCCGGATAGATGCGGTCGACGCCGTGGAAGCAGAGCCGCCCTTGCCCGCCGAGAATGACGAGATCACCGCTCGACAGTTTGAAGGAGATGGTCTTGTCGCTGCGGTTCACTCCACCCACGCGAAACAGGCAGGCATTGCCGAGCGAAATCGAAACGACCGGTGCCTTCAGGTCAGTCTCATCCTTATCCTGATGCAGGCCCATGCGCGCGTCATCCGAATAGAAATTGACGAGGCAGGCTTCGGGTGGCTTCTTATAGCCCGATACGTCGTTCCAGATATCAGACAATTCCTGAGGAATCGCCGGCCACGGCCTGCCTGTCGCCGGATGCATCGGCTGATAGCGATAGCCGCGCTCCTTATCCGTCACCCAGCCGAGCGAACCGCAATTGGTCATGCGCACCGACATCGGCTTGCCGGTGCCTGGCATGACCGGCACATAGAGCGGCGCTTCGGCAACGATAGCCCTGATGATATCGACCAGCGCCTCCTGGCGAGCGCGGTCCAAATATTCCGGCAGATGGCGGATGCCGCTCAGAAGCTCCGGCATATCATTCTCCGCCACCTGGGCGGCCGCGCATCTTCTTGACTTCCGAGCGTCCCGACTTTTCCTTCAGGCGCCGTTCGATCGAGCCTTTGGTCGGTTTCGTCTTCTTGCGCGGCGGCGGCGGCGGTTTGGCGGCTTCGATGATCAGTTCCTTCAGCCGCTCGCGTGCGTCCTCGCGATTGCGGTCCTGGCTGCGAAAGCGGCTCGCCTCGATCATCAGGACGCCGTCCTTCGACATGCGTCTGCCGGCAAGCTTGATCGCATTGGCCTTGACCCGCTCGCTAAGCGAAGGCGAATTCGGGATGTTGAAGAAGAGTTGGACGGCGGTCGAGACCTTGTTGACGTTCTGACCACCAGGGCCGCCTGCCAGAACGAACTGTTCCGTCAGCTCCCATCCGGCGATGGTGATCCTGTCGTTGATATAGAGCGCTTCGCTGGCCATACCGCCTTCTAACGCATAATGGCCGTAAATTAAAAGCGGGTGAACCCGGCGCAGAAGCGACCGGGTTTCACGTGAATCGACTGGTTCCAGTACCGAGTTATTCGGCTGCGACCTTGATGCCCGGCGCTGCGTCGCGCACGCCGCCGTCGACGTGGCCCTCGAACTTGGCGAAGTTGGCGATGAACATGGAGACCAGCTTTTCAGCCTGCGCGTCATAGGCCTGCTTGTCGGCCCAGGTCGAGCGCGGATCGAGGATGCCGGTATCGACGCCCTTCACTGCGACCGGAACGGCAAAGCCGAAATTCGGATCGGCGCGGAGTTCAACCTTGGCAAGTTCGCCGGACAGGGCAGCCGTCAGCAACGCACGGGTAGCCTTGATCGGCATGCGCTTGCCGGTGCCGTAAGCGCCACCGGTCCAGCCGGTATTGACGAGCCAGCATTCGACGCCATGGCGGCGGATGAGTTCCTTCAACAAATTGCCGTATTCGGCGGGGTGGCGCGGCATAAAGGGTGCGCCAAAGCACGTCGAGAAGGTCGCTTCAGGCTCCGTGACACCCTTTTCGGTGCCAGCAACCTTTGCTGTGTAACCGGACAGGAAGTGATACATGGCCTGATCCGGCGTCAGCTTGGCGATCGGCGGCATGACGCCGAAAGCGTCAGCCGTCAGCATGATGATGGTCTTCGGATGACCAGCAAGGCCAGTCTCCGATGCATTCGGAATGAAATCCATCGGGTAGGCGCAACGCGTATTTTCGGTCAGCGACGCATCATCGAAATCCGGTTCGCGCTTCTCGTTGAGCACGACGTTTTCAAGCACCGTGCCAAAGCGCTGGGTGGTGGCGTAGATTTCCGGCTCGGCTTCTGCCGAGAGACGGATGGTCTTGGCGTAGCAGCCACCTTCAAAATTGAAGATGCCGTTTTCGCCCCAGCCGTGCTCGTCGTCGCCGATCAGCGTACGAGCGGGATCGGCCGAAAGCGTCGTCTTGCCCGTACCTGACAGGCCAAAGAAGACAGCAGCATCGCCGGCCGGGCCGACATTGGCCGAGCAGTGCATTGGCATGACGCCCTTTTCCGGCAGAAGGTAGTTCAGCACGGTGAAAACGGATTTCTTCATCTCGCCGGCATAAGAAGTACCGCCGATCAGAACGATCCCGTTGGTCAGATCACAGGCGATCACTGTCTCGGTGCGGCAGCCATGACGCTCGGGATCGGCCTTGAAGCTCGGCAGATCGATAATCGTCAGGTTCGGCGCAAAATCTGCGAGCACATCGGCCTTCGGACGGATCAACAGATTGCGGATGAAGAGCGAGTGCCAGGCGAATTCAGTCACAACGCGGGTCGGCAGCGCTTGGCCCCTATCGGCGCCGCCGATGAGGTCCTGCACGAAGAGATCCTTGCCCGCGGCATGGGCCAGCATATCCTTGTGCAGAAGTGCGAAATGCTCCGGCGACATCGGCTTGTTGTTGTCCCACCAGATCTTACCGTCGGTGTTCCCGTCGCGAACGACGAACTTATCGCGCGGCGAACGGCCCGTATGCTGGCCAGTGGTTGCACGAAGGGCGCCCTGGGCTGTCAGTTCGGCCTCTCTCCGGCGAATCGCTTCTTCGTAAAGAAGAGCGGCGGAGAGGTTATAACGGACGCTCCGTACGTCGCTGAAACCGATCGTCGCCAGCTCGATTGCCTGGTTGTGAACTCCGAACGTCTCCATAGCTTTTCCCTTCGCTGAGGCGCCTTGGCCGTTAAAATCTGCGCAAAAGTAAAAGGAGAAATTTTAAATGGCAATAGGATTGAGATTAGAAAATATAACAATATCAAATAATTAATCGATTTAAATTCCGGTGATCCGTTTTAAATCGTTTGAAGACCCTTTGTTGAAACAAGTTGTCACACGACTTTTGATTGCGCCTCGTGAAGATCGGCAATCTGCCCCTTTATCTTTGCCACAATTTGTTCCACCTTTATCCTCCATAAGCGCAACCGGTCCCAAAGACCGCCTGGGGAGACGAAATCCGGGAGATCGCGCACCGATGACGGAGACGAATACCATGCCGACAATCGCGCTCGTTGACGACGACCGCAACATTCTCACTTCCGTGTCGATTGCACTGGAAGCTGAAGGATATAAGGTCGAGACCTACACGGATGGCGCCTCAGCGCTGGATGGTCTGCTCGCACGCCCGCCGCATCTGGCGATCTTCGATATCAAGATGCCGCGTATGGACGGCATGGAGCTGCTGCGCCGGCTTCGACAGAAGTCGGACATGCCGGTCATCTTCCTCACCTCCAAGGATGAAGAGATTGATGAGCTGTTCGGCCTGAAAATGGGAGCCGATGATTTTATCACCAAGCCCTTCTCCCAGCGCCTGTTGGTCGAGCGCGTTCGCGCCGTCCTGCGCCGTGCATCGAGCCGCGAGGCGGCTGCAGCCGGCGGCGTTGCAACGGCCGGCGCGCCTAAGGCAGGTGCGGTCCAGCAGGCCCGTTCGCTGGAGCGCGGCCAACTCGTCATGGATCAGGAGCGGCATACCTGTACCTGGAAGGGCGAGGCAGTCACTCTCACCGTGACCGAATTCCTGATCCTGCATTCGCTGGCGCAGCGCCCAGGTGTGGTGAAAAGCCGCGACGCCCTCATGGATGCCGCCTATGACGAACAGGTGTATGTTGATGATCGCACCATCGACAGCCACATCAAACGGCTGCGCAAGAAGTTCAAGATGGTCGATACGGACTTTGATATGATTGAAACGCTTTACGGTGTGGGGTACCGCTTCCGCGAAGCAGCCTGACGCCGAACGGCGCGGCAAAAGACGATTGAGGGTGGCGGGCCGGTCAAGCTGGCCCCGCCCTCCGAAAGGGCCTGTCATTGGCACAGTTGGTGCAGGAAAGAGATCTGGATGATGCGGAGGGCGTGAGCACCCGACGCATCAGGGGCCGGCGTTGGTCACATCCCTTCACTCTGATCCGCCGTATCTTCGGCAATGCCGTCTTTTCGAGCCTGACGCGCCGCATCGTTTTCTTCAACCTCGCCGCCTTGCTCGTTCTCGTCGGTGGCATTCTCTATCTCAACCAGTTCCGCGAAGGTCTGATCGACGCTCGCGTCGAGAGCTTGCTGACGCAGGGCGAAATCATCGCCGGCGCGGTTTCGGCCTCGGCTTCCGTCGATACGAACTCGATCACCATCGACCCGCAGAAGCTGCTCGAGCTGCAGGCTGGCCAGAGCATCACACCGGTGCCGAATGACGAGGATCTCGAATTTCCGATCGATCCGGAAAAGGTTGCCCCGGTTCTTCGCCGGCTGATTTCGCCGACTCGCACACGCGCCCGGATCTTCGATGCCGATGCAAATCTGCTGCTCGATTCCCGGCATCTTTATTCCCGTGGCCAAGTTCTGCGTTTCGATCTGCCGCCGGTGGAAGAAGAAAAGCAGACCTGGGGCGAATGGTTCACCGCCCTCTTCAACAAGGCGCTGCAGCCGGGCAATCTTCCTGTCTATAAGGAAGCGCCGGGCGGCGACGGCTCCATTTACCCCGAAGTGATGAATGCGCTGACGGGCGTGCGCGGCGCAGTCGTACGCACGACGGAAAAGGGCGAACTCATCGTTTCGGTTGCGGTGCCGATCCAGCGCTTCCGGGCGGTGCTGGGTGTGTTGTTGCTTTCGACGCAGGCGGGCGACATCGACAATATCGTGCATGCCGAGCGCCTCGCCATCATGCGCGTGTTCGGGGTTGCAACGCTCGTCAACGTGCTTTTGTCGCTCGTTCTCTCCTCGACGATCGCCAATCCCTTACGCCGGCTTTCAGCGGCTGCCATACGCGTGCGCCGCGGCGCCAAAGAGCGCGAGGAGATCCCTGATTTTTCCGTGCGTCAGGACGAAATCGGCAACCTTTCCATCGCGTTGCGCGAAATGACGACGGCTCTATACGACCGCATCGATGCGATCGAGAGCTTTGCGGCCGATGTCAGCCATGAACTGAAGAACCCGCTGACCTCGCTGCGCAGCGCTGTCGAAACACTGCCGCTCGCCAAATCCGACGATTCCAAGAAGCGGCTGATGGATGTCATCCAGCATGATGTCCGCCGCCTCGACCGCCTGATCAGCGATATCTCGGACGCATCCCGCCTCGATGCCGAGCTTGCACGGGTAGACGCCGGCTTAGTCGACCTGGAAGTGTTTCTGCGTGACCTCATCGATGTGTCGCGTCAGATCCGCAGTACCAAGAAGAAGGTTGAGATCGAATATGCTGTGGATCGCAAGCCCAACGTTAAGACGCGCTTTGTCGTCAAAGGACATGACCTGCGTATTGGACAGATCATCACCAACCTGATCGAAAATGCCCGCTCCTTCGTGCCGGAGCAGGACGGTAAGATCACGGTCCGTCTGGTCCGCACCCGTTCCCGTTGTGTCGTCTATATCGAAGACAATGGTCCGGGCATCCAGGCCGAAAATATCGACCGCATTTTTGAACGCTTTTATACCGACCGGCCGGAATCCGAAGGCTTTGGTCAGAATTCCGGCCTCGGGCTCTCCATTAGCAGGCAGATCGCTGAGGCGCATGGCGGCTCGTTGCGGGCCGAAAACATCGTCGACGACGAGAGCGGTAAATTGCTTGGCGCCCGCTTCATCCTCGCTCTCCCCGCCGATGCCGCGGCATGATCAATATCCACGCCACCGCAATCGTCATCGGAAAGACCGGTCTCCTATTCACCGGCCCCTCGGGCTGGGGCAAATCGATGACCGCGTTTACCTGCATGGCGGAGGCACGGAGGCAGGGACTTTTCTCTGCCCTCGTGGCCGACGATCAGGTGCTTCTTTCAAAACAGGACAACGCAGTTATTGCCACCTGCCCGCCTGCCATTGCCGGGCTCATCGAACTGCGCGGCACGGGCATCATAAGGCAAAATCACGTCGCCCAGGCGGCAATGCATATCGCAATCCTGCCGGGCAGCCCCACGGGCGAGAACCGGCTCCCCGAGGAAGGGGAAACTGCGGTTCTTGCCGAGGGATGCGAATTGCCTGTATTGCGGCTGTTGCCCAATCTCTCCCTACCCCTTGCCGTATTGATGGCAAAAGCGCCAGAAATTGGAAGCTGAGGTCTCCGGGACGAGCCAATACGGCTTATATAATCATATTTTTATCTTGCACTTCGGCTTTCGATAGCCAAGATGTCCCTCCACCGGTGGACGTAATTGCTGCGTTGCGATATTGGGGCCACCGTTTGGGTATGCCATTGGGAGCAGTAATATCATGATCGGACTTGTGCTTGTCACTCATGGCAAGCTGGCTGAAGAGTTTCGTCATGCCGTAGAGCACGTCGTCGGTCCTCAGAAATTTATCGAAACGGTCTGCATCGGACCGGAAGACGATATGGACCAGAGACGACAGGACATTCTCGAAGCCGTTTCCGGCGCAGACGACGGTCACGGCGTTGTCATTCTCACCGACATGTTCGGCGGTACACCTTCCAACCTCGCCATTTCTGTGATGAGCAGCGGCCACACCGAAGTGATTGCCGGCGTCAACCTGCCGATGCTGATCAAGCTCGCCGGCGTGCGCGGCGAAAACAATATGGAAAAGGCGCTCGCCGAAGCTTCCGAGGCAGGGCGTAAATATATCAACGTCGCAAGCCGGGTGCTGAGCGGAAAATAGAAAGCCTTCATGACGCCGCTCTCCCGGGAATTGCTGATCATCAACAAGCGCGGCCTGCACGCGCGCGCCTCCGCGAAATTCGTTCAGACCGTCGACGCCTTTGATGCGACGATCACCGTTTCCAAGGACGGTATGACGGTCGGCGGCACTTCCATCATGGGCCTGATGATGCTCGCGGCGAGCCCCGGCTCCAGCGTCGTCGTCTCTGCGACCGGCAATCAGGCCGCCGAAGCTCTGGATGCGCTCGACCAGCTTATCCAGAACAAGTTCGGCGAAGAAATCTGATCTCCAGCGCCATATAAAGATATAAAGACCTCTTTATATCCCCGTTGCCTTCCCGGCCGAAGCCTGATAAACGGCGAGCATGTCGTGCATTCAGCACGCGGTCACCGTCGCGCGGTCATCGTCGCGTCCTTGCGATGTTTCGAGACGTTTTCAGCCTGGAGAACCCTATGAGCACTGAAAAAGATTATGTCGTCGCCGATATCGGCCTTGCAGATTTCGGCCGCAAGGAAATCACGATCGCCGAAACTGAAATGCCAGGCCTCATGGCCTCCCGTGCTGAATTCGGCGCATCCAAGCCGCTGAAGGGCGCGCGCATCACCGGCTCTCTGCACATGACGATCCAGACCGCGGTTCTCATCGAGACGCTGGTGGCCCTCGGTGCCGAAGTTCGCTGGGCTTCGTGCAATATCTTCTCGACGCAGGACCATGCCGCAGCGGCGATCGCTGCCGCGGGTATCCCCGTCTTTGCAATCAAGGGCGAATCCCTCGTCGATTACTGGAACTACACCGACAAGATCTTCCAGTGGGCCGATGGCGGCCTCTCCAACATGATCCTGGACGATGGCGGTGACGCTACCATGTACATCCTGCTCGGCGCCCGTGCCGAAGCGGGCGAGGACGTTCTCTCCAACCCCCATTCCGAAGAAGAAGAAATTCTCTTCGCCCAGATCAAGAAGCGCCTCGCCGCAACGCCCGGCTGGTTCACCAAGCAGCGCGATGCCATCAAGGGCGTCACCGAAGAAACCACGACGGGCGTCAATCGCCTCTATCAGCTAAGCCAGAAGGGCCTGCTGCCTTTCCCGGCCATCAACGTCAACGACTCCGTCACCAAGTCGAAGTTCGACAACAAGTATGGCTGCAAGGAGTCGCTGGTCGACGGTATCCGCCGCGGTACCGACGTGATGATGGCCGGCAAGGTTGCCGTCGTCTGCGGTTATGGCGACGTCGGCAAGGGTTCTGCCGCCTCCCTTTCCGGCGCCGGCGCCCGCGTCAAGGTGACCGAAGCCGATCCGATCTGCGCCCTGCAGGCCGCCATGGACGGTTATGAAGTGGTTCTGCTCGAAGATGTCGTTTCATCGGCCGATATCTTCATCACCACGACCGGCAACAAGGATGTCATCCGCATCGACCACATGCGTCAGATGAAGGATATGGCGATCGTCGGCAATATCGGCCACTTCGACAACGAAATTGAAGTTGCAGCACTGCGTAACCTCAAGTGGACCAACGTCAAGCCGCAGGTCGACCTGATCGAGTTCCCGAAGGGCAACCGTATCATCCTTCTCTCCGAAGGCCGCCTGCTGAACCTCGGCAATGCGACAGGCCATCCGTCTTTCGTCATGTCGGCATCGTTCACCAACCAGACGCTGGCGCAGATCGAGCTCTTCACCAAGCCCGGCCAATACGAGAACAAGGTCTATATCCTGCCGAAGCACCTCGACGAAAAGGTTGCGCGCCTTCACCTCGACAAGCTCGGTGTGAAGCTTACCCAGCTTAGCGAAGAGCAGGCTGCCTATATCGGCGTGAAGCCGCAGGGCCCGTTCAAGTCCGACCACTACAGATACTGATTTTACCTTCGATATCCACAAGATGTGGTGGCCTCGGCATTGACAAATGCCGGGGCTTATTTTTTGGACGCTCCCTTTCCGACGATTCCCTAACGAAGTATTGTTTTAAGACTTGATTCGTGGCTGCGGAGCTCTCTGTTTTCCACGAAAATGGGATGTCTTGTCGTGATGCGGCACATTAAAGGACGGAGACATACCGGGGATGTCGGAAATGAAATACAGCCTGCCCAGCCAGGTGGAGGACAGTGCCTACGCCGCTGACCGCCCGCTTCAGGCAGGCCAAAAATATAAGTTTGCCGCGGCCCCTTTGGCCGCAAGGCAAAAGCTATGGTCTTTGGCACATATTGCAAAGCTGTGTGCTGCTAGCACCGCTGTTGCCGCTCCGGCGTGGCCGGCCCTGGCGCAGTCGGCGACCGGCATTGGCGCGTCGGCACATCTGTTTACCTCCTCGCAGGTCGTTGGCCTTTCTGTCGTCATCGGCGTTATTTCGGCTGCCCTGCTTTCGACGCTGTGGCTGGTGCGCCAGCGCGGCAATCTGGAAAACGAAAGCCGAGAAATTCGCTCGGCACTTTCGGATGCGCAGCAGCGCATTTCGCAATATCAGGCGCTCATCGCCGACAAGAACCGGCGTATCGTCATCTGGGACGGCGTCGCCCGGCCGGAATTGCTCGGTCAGCTTCCGCCGGAAACCGGCGCGCCGCAAGACAATGAATTCCTTGCCTTCGGTCTTTGGCTGAAAGCCCGATCGGCTTCCGAACTGGAGCGAGCCATCGGTCGCCTTCGCGAGCAGGCGGAAAGCTTCGACATGGTGGTCGAGACCATCCGTGATGAAGTGCTCGAGGCGCAGGGCCGGGTTTCCGGCGGTCGTGCTTTCGTCCGTTTCGTTGCACTCAACAATCTGCGGGCGGAACTGGCCGAACTGAAGATCGAGCGCGATCGGCTGATGACCTCGATCTCCGCCTTTCAGACGATGCTGGACGCAATCGACATGCCGGCTTGGCAGCGCGATACCTCCGGCCGTCTGACCTGGGTCAACCATGCCTATGGAGATGCTGTCGAAGCACAATCGCCGGACCAAGCCGTCAATGAAGGCCGTGAAATCCTGACGACCATCGCCCGTGAGCGCATCCGCGCTACTGCAACGCCGGAATCGCCCTTCCACGACACGATTTCGACAGTGGTGCGCGGCAACCGCACCTTCTTCGACGTGGTCGATGTCAAGGTTCCCAGCGGCTCAGCGGGTATTGCAGTCGACGTCTCTGATGTCGAGGCGGTTCGCGCCGAACTGGAGCGGACGCTGAAGAGCCATGCCGAGACGCTCGATCATCTCGCAACGCCCGTTGCTATCTTCGACGGCGACCGCCGGCTGCAGTTCTACAATCAGGCATTCGTCTCGCTTTGGGAATTCGATATCGCTTTCCTCGAAAGCAAGCCCGACAATAGTGAGCTTCTGGAACGCCTGCGCGCCGCCAAGAAACTGCCCGACCAGCTGAACTGGAAATCGTGGAAGGAAACAGCACTTTCCGTCTATCGTTCGCTCGATACGCAATCCGACCTCTGGCATCTGCCGAACGGGCAGACGCTGCGTGTCTTCGCCACCGCACATCCGCAGGGCGGCGCAACCTGGGTCTTCGAAAACCTGACCGAACAGGTGGATCTCGAAACGCGCTACAATACGCTAGTGAAGGTCCAGGGTGAAACAATTGACCATCTGTCGGAAGGCGTCGCCGTTTTCGGGCCCGATGGACGTATCCGCCTCTCTAACCCGGCCTTCCGCGCGCTGTGGGGGATCACCGAGACGGAAGCCAAACCCGGGACGCATATCCGTGCCATCGGCGAAGCCTGCGGACCCTCCTATGACCAGCCGGATGGCTGGAAAACCTTTGCCGAGCTGATCACCAGCTTCGACGACGAACGCCGTTCCAGCCAGGGAACGCTCGAACTGCTGTCCGGCCTCGTGCTCGACTTTGCCGTCACGCCGCTGCCGAACGCACAGACCATGCTGACCTTCGTCAACATGACCGATAGCGTCCGCGCGGAGCGGGCGCTGACAGAAAAGAACGAGGCGCTGCGCAAGGCGGACGAGCTGAAGAACGACTTCGTACAGCATGTCTCCTATGAGCTCCGTTCGCCGCTGACGAACATCATCGGATTCACCGATCTCTTGCGCACGCCGGGCGTCGGCCCGCTAAACGAACGGCAGGCCGAATATATCGATCATATCGCCACCTCGTCTTCCGTACTGTTGACGCTCGTCAATGACATCCTCGATCTCGCTACCGTCGATGCCGGCATCATGAAGCTCAACTACGCGGAAATTGATCTCGCCGATCTTCTCGACGACGTCTCCATGCAGATCGCAGACCGGCTGCAGGAAAGCGGCGTCTCGCTTGCAATCACCGCTCCAGCCTATCTCGGCTCGATCGTTGCCGACCCGCAGCGGCTAAAGCAGATCTTGCTGAAGCTCCTGGCCAACGCCGCCAATTTCTCGCCGGAAGGTGCATCCATTTCGCTGGAATGCCACCGGGAAGGCACAGATCTCGTCTTCTCAGTCCGGGATCGCGGCCCCGGCATTTCTCCCGAGATGATATCGACGGTCTTCGATCGCTTCGCGACCGGTGCCAAGAGCGGAAAACGCGGCGGGGCGGGCCTCGGCCTTTCGATCGTCGACAGCTTCGTCAGCCTACATAATGGCGAGGTCAGCATCGACAGCGAGCCAGGCAAGGGAACGACGGTGACCTGCCGTATCCCCTCCATCAACCTGCCGCATTCCGTCGCCGCAGAATGACCCAAGGCGAGGTGATATCGCTTTTTCTCGAAAACGAGGCGGCAACAGACCGTCTCGGCAATGATCTTGCGCTTGCGCTGAAGGCGGGCGATTGTCTGGCGCTATCAGGCGATCTCGGTGCGGGAAAGTCCTCGCTCGCACGTGCCTTCCTGCGCACCATAGCCGACGATGACGGGCTGGACGTTCCAAGTCCGACGTTCACGCTGGTGCAATCCTACGAGCTGCGCATTCCCGTCTCGCATTTCGATCTCTACAGGCTCGGCGATTCCTCGGAGCTGACGGAACTCGGCTTTGACGAAGCGCTGGAAAACGGCATCTGCCTGGTTGAATGGCCCGAGATGGCGGAAGGCGAATTGCCAACATCGCGTATCGCCTTGCGGCTCGAGCACGAGGGTAAAGGCCGACGTGCGACGATCACGGCACCGGAGAATGCGGCAGCTCGTATCCGTCGCGTCCTGGCAATCCGCTGTTTCCTCACGGATGCCGGTTACGGCGACGCAGAGCGCCGGTTCCTGACCGGCGACGCCTCGCTTCGCGCCTATGAATATTTCCGTCTTCGCGACAGCTCGCGAAAAATTCTCATGGATTGGCGGCCGCCGCCGGAAGGGCCGCCGATTTATGACGGCAAGCCATACCCGAAGGTCGCTCATCTGGCGCAGGATGCCTACCCTTTCGTCGCTATTGCCGATACGTTGCGCGAGCGCGGTTTTGCGACCCCCAAAATCGAGAAGGTCGATTACGAGCAGGGCATCCTGCTGATCGAGGATCTCGGTACCGAGGGCATACTGGATGACAAAGGCCGGCCGATCGCCGAGCGCTACCGGGAAAGCGTCGCTTGCCTTGCCCATCTTCATTCGATGCAGATCCCGCAGGACATCTCGGTTACAGCCACGCATACGCATCATATTCCGGACTTCGATCGCGCGGCGATGACCATGGAGGTGCGGCTCGTTTTAGACTGGCATATTGCCTGGAAGCGTGGCAGCCCACCCACCGATGCCGAGCGCGAGGAATATCTTGCGATCTGGGATCACCTGATCGACGAACTGCAGTCGGCCGAAACCAATCTGCTGCTCCGTGACTTCCATTCGCCCAACATCATCTGGCGGGAACATGAAAGCGGCATCCGCAAGATCGGCATTATCGACTTCCAGGATGCGATGATCGGACCGACCGCCTATGATCTTGCTTCGATCGTCCAAGACGCCCGCGTCACAATCGAACCGGATCTCTTCCGTCAGCTAATGGATGACTATCTTTCGCTCCGGCGGGCCCAAGGTGGTTTTGATGAAGCCGGATTTATGAAGGCATGGGCCATCATGTCGGCGCAGCGCAACTGCAAACTTGCCGGCCTGTGGGTGCGGCTCTTGCAGCGGGACGGCAAATCCGGCTATCTGCAACATATGCCTCGCACGTTATCTTATCTGAGGGTGGCGCTGGAACACGAGGCGCTTGCCCCCTTGCGCGAATGGTGCGCAAGGGCTGGAATAGTCCCAGTCGAATCATAAGACCGGATCAGTATGACCATCAGACAAGCCATGGTACTGGCCGCGGGGCTTGGAACCCGCATGCGCCCGATTACCAACACGATCCCAAAGCCCCTGGTGAAGATCAGCGGAAAGCCGATGATCGACTATACGCTTGACTCCCTGGTGGAAGCTGGCGTTGAGCGTGCTGTCGTCAATGTCCATCATTTCGCCGATCAGATGGAAGACCATCTGAAAAACTATCGCGGGCTCGATATTTTCATTTCCGACGAGCGTGATGCGCTGATGAATTCTGGCGGCGGCCTTGCAAAAGGACTCAAGCTGCTCGACCGAGACCTGATCTTCGTCATGAATGCCGATCTATTTTGGATCGGCGAACCCGCAGGACAGCCAAGCAATCTGAAGCGTTTAGCCGGATTCTTCGATGCAAAGCAGATGGATATGGCATTGCTCTGTGTGCGCATTGAGGACACGACAGGCCATAACGGCAAGAATGATTTCAGCCTTGGCGCCGACGGCCGGCTGACCCGCTATCGTGACGGTTCCTCCAATCCGGTCGTCTATGCCGGTGCGATCGTCATGAGCCCTACACTGTTTGATGATGCGCCCAAGGAAGCCTTCAATCTCAACATCTATTTCGACAAGGCGATTGCCCGCGGCAGGCTCTTCGGCATGCTGATGGAGGGCCATTGGCTGACGGTTGGCACGCCCGAAGCGATCGACGAAGCAGAGGAAACGATCCGGCGGTTCCGGACGTTTGCATGAAGGATGGCGGAGAGGCATCAGCCACGCATTCTCACGATCCCGTCAGGCGTTCCGTTCCTTAGAACGCTGGCGGCATCGCTATGTGACGGACGCCTCACGCCTCTCTTTCGGCATGATCCCACCGATCCGCTGTCGCTTGCCAAGGTGACGATCTATCTGCCGACGCGGCGCGCCGTGCGCGTGTTGCGCTCCGAATTCGTCGACCTGCTCGGGGGGCGATCGGCAATCCTGCCGGTTATCCGCCCGCTCGGCGAGACGGATGACGATAGCGGTTATTTCGACGAGGCGCTGCCTGCGACGATCGATCTTGCCCAGCCGCTTTCCAATACGGCACGGCTTCTGGAACTGGCGCGGCTGATCCTCGCCTGGCGCAACAAATTGCCCGAGATTGTCCGGCATATCCATTCGGAATCGCCTCTCGTCGCCCCTGCGAGCCCGGCTGATGCCATCTGGCTTGCCCGCAATCTTGCAGAGCTGATCGATTCGATCGAAACCGAGGACCTGGCTTGGACCGAGCTCGCAAAGCTCGATACCGGCGACTATGCGGCCTGGTGGCAATTGACGGCCGAGTTCCTTCAGATCGCCAGCGCCTTCTGGCCCGATCGCCTTGTCGAGCTCGACCGCTCCTCGCCGGCCCGCCACCGCAATGCAATCTTGCGCGCCGAGGCCGGCCGGCTTTCGGCGCTGAAACCTGCCGGGCCGATTATCATCGCCGGTTCGACGGGTTCGCTTCCTGCGACCGCCGACCTGATCGGCGCCGTAGCAGATCTGCCCGAAGGCGTGATCGTGCTGCCCGGCCTCGATCTTTCCATGCCGGAGGAACATTGGCTTCTGGTCGCGCCCGATCTTCTGCCGGGACAGCCAGCCAACCCCGCAAGCCGCACACATCCACAATATGGCCTTGCCGTGCTCCTGAAGCGCCTGAAACTCACCCGCGACGATGTACGGTCTCTCGAAGAGCCGGATTCCGATCTCAGGTTCCGAGCCGAGGTCCTTTCCCGTGCCTTGACGCCGTCGCAAGCGACAAGCGACTGGGGTGCATGGAAGAAGGACTTACGCGAAGGGGCGGTCACTGAAGCATTCGCGGATGTTTCACTGATCGAAGCTGCCAATGAACGCGAAGAGGCGACAGCAATCGCCGTTGCTCTGCGGCTGGCGCTTGAGCGGCCGGGCAAAGACAGCGAAAGCCGGGCTGCTCTCATTACGCCCGACCGCAATCTTGCCCGCCGGGTCATGGCAGAACTCTCCCGCTTCGGCATTGTTGCCGACGATTCGGCCGGTACGCCGCTTTCAGCGACGCCGCAGGGCACGCTGCTGCAATTGCTGTTGGAGGCAACGCTGCGTCCCGGCGATCCGGTCGCAATCGTTTCATTGCTCAAGCATCCACTTGCCCGTTTCAGGTTGGAACGCAACTTGCTGACCGCGGCGGTTGAAGCGTTGGAGCTTCTGGCGCTGCGTGGTGGTGTGGCCGAAGTGGCTATCGGGTCGCTCGAGCAGCTGCTCGACCACCAGCTTGCGGAACAGGCTCTCGACAGGCATGCGCCAGTGTGGCGCAAATCGCTTCCGCCAGGGGCGTTCGATATGGCTCGCCAACTTACCCACCAGGTACAGAACGCGGTCGAGCCGCTCGCATCGGCGCTGGGGCGGCATCACGGTGACGATGGCCAACCGAAAAGCATGACGCTCTCACAGTGGGCCGAGCGGACGGGACGCGCTCTGGAAGGTGTCGCTGCAGATGAATACGGAAATCTGGCCGGCCTCTGGTCCGGCGAGGCGGGCGATGCCCTGGCAAGCCTGCTCGGCGAAGTCATCGATACCGACGGCCAAATGGAAGCGGACGGGCCGCAATGGATCGATATCATGCAGGCGTTATCGGCGGGGCAAGCCGTCAAGCCCGGTGCGCTCAGCCACCCTCGCCTCTTCATCTTCGGCACGCTGGAAGCGCGGCTACAGAATGTCGATACGCTGATCCTCGGCAGCCTCAATGAAGGGTCATGGCCGGGACAGACTGCCAACAACCCCTTCATCTCCCGCATGATGAAAACGGAGATCGGGCTGGAACCGCCGGAACGGCGTATCGGTCAGCTGGCGCATGATTTCGAGATGGCGAACGGCACGCGCCACCTCATTTATTCGCGAGCACTACGCCAGGGCTCGACGCCGACCGTCGCCTCCCGATGGCTGCAGCGGCTTCTGGCGCTCGGCGGAAAGCATTTCGAAGAGCAATTGCGCGAACGCGGCGCACGTTTCGTTCACTGGGCCGGCCAGATCGATCACGGTGACAGCCAGGCACCGGCGCAAAGGCCCTCGCCCAGGCCACCACGCGAGTTGCAGCCCAAATCCTATTCCTTTAGCGAGGTAGGCCGGCTGCGCCGCGACCCCTACGCAATCTACGCGCGTCGTGTGCTGCGGCTTGATCCTGTCGACGCCTTCAATCGCGATCCTGGCGCAGCGGAGCGCGGCACGCTCTACCACAAGATCATCGACCGCTTTGTCCGCGAAGGTCATATTGCCGGAACGCCTGAAGCGGAAGCGGCGATGGAAGTCATCCTGACTGAACTTTTCGACATGGAGAAGTTGCCGCCGCATATCGATGCTGTCTGGCGGCCACGCTTTCGCGAGGTCGCACGCGCCTTCCTGACGTGGGAGGCCGGGCGGCAGTCCGATGTTCAAAAGCGGCTGACGGAAGTGAGAGGCGGGGTTGAACTCGACGGGATCAATATCCGGCTCACTGGTGTCGCCGACCGCATCGACGTCAGAGGACCGAACACCGCCGATATCATCGATTACAAGACTGGCTATAACCCATCACCGACGCAGGCCCGCGCGTTGCTGGACCCACAGCTCGCGCTGGAAGCGGCGGCGCTCCGCGCAGGGGCCTTTCGCGATGCGGGCAGCCTTGTTCCCAATGATCTTCTGTATGTACGCCTGCGACCAGGGACGCGTTTTCTGGTCGACAAGGTCAATAACGAGGAAGCAAATAGCGACAAGGCAAAATCGGCCATGCAGCTCGCCGAGGAATCGATCGACCAGCTGGTGAAATTCGTCAGCTTGCTGCAGTCGGGCGAGAAGGGCTTTACCTCGCGGCTGATCCCCGCCCAGCAGTTCGACTTCGGCGGTGATTACGACCATCTCGCGCGCGTTGCGGAATGGGCGACGGCTGATCCGGAGGGAGGCGGCGATGATTGATCCGACCGCGCTTCCCGAGAGCGATGATCCCGGTACCTGGATCAGTTGGACAACGATCCAGCAGGCGATCGCTTCCGACCCTGCGCGTTCCGCCTGGGTGTCGGCAAATGCCGGCTCGGGCAAGACGCATGTCCTGACGCAGCGGGTCATCCGGCTCTTGCTCTCCGGCGCGCGACCCTCGGCGATCCTCTGCCTCACCTATACCAAGGCTGCCGCTTCCGAAATGTCGAACCGCGTCTTCGAGCGGCTTGCCGAATGGGCAGTTCTTCCGGACGAGGAGCTTGCCAAGCGCATTAAACAAATCGAAGGCCGTGAGCCGGATTCCTTGAAGCTCGCGGAGGCACGTCGGCTGTTTGCCAGGGCGTTGGAGACGCCAGGCGGATTGAAGATCCAGACGATTCACGCGTTCTGCGAAGCGCTGCTTCATCAGTTTCCGCTGGAAGCGAATGTCGCCGGCCACTTCTCGGTTCTCGATGATCGGGCGGCGGCGACGTTGCTTGCCGATGCACGCCGCTCCCTGCTGACATCGACGGCACCGGAGAAGGACCGCGATCTCGCCGATGCCTTCGCCTACGTGCTCAACCTCGGCGACGAATCGGGGCTCGACAACCTGCTCGGCGAAATCGTTGCCAACCGCAATGCCATACGCCGATTCATGATTGCAGCCGAGCAACATGGTGGCGTCGACCAATGGCTGCGGCGGAGGCTTGGACTTGCGCCTGATGATACGGAAGAAAGATTGGCCGACCGGTACTGGCCCCTACCCGGCCTCTCCGGCTCGGCGCTGGAAGCCTACCTGTCGCTTGCCATGGAAAAGGGCGGAGCGAAGGCGCAAGAGGTTGCAGAAGGGTTAAGACGCGCGGCCCGCGAACGTGATGCCACAGCCCGCACGCAGATTCTGGAAAAGGTTTTCCTGACCGCCAAGGGAGAACCGAAGACGGACGGACAATTCTTCGTCAAGGCAATGCTCGCTGCAGCACCGCAACTCGCCGATGCGATCGCCTCTGCACGCACCCATATCGTCGATTGCCGCGACAAGCTGAAAATGATGCGGATGTACACGGCAACGCACGCCGCCCTCGTGCTCGCGGACCGCTTGAACCGTGATTACGAGGAGCTCAAGAAACAGCGCAGCCATCTCGACTTCGAAGATCTTATCACCCGCACCGCCGAGCTGCTCACGAAGAGCGACGTTGGCCCATGGATCCACTACAAGCTCGACCAAGGCATCGACCATATTCTCGTCGATGAGGCACAGGATACCAGTCCCATCCAATGGAGCGTTATCCAGTCGCTCGCGGAGGATTTCTTCTCCGGCGAGAGCGCGCGGCCCGTGGTTCGCACGCTGTTTGCGGTCGGCGACGAAAAGCAGTCCATCTACTCCTTTCAGGGAGCGCGGCCGGAACGGTTTTCCGAGGAAAAGGAACGAACGCAGCGCCGGGTGCAGAACAGCGGTCTCGACTTTTCGACTGTACGCCTGCCGCTTTCCTTCCGCTCCACCTCCGACGTCCTGCACGCCGTCGATCATATCTTCACCCCGGCGGATAATGCACGCGGTCTCGGCATGGAACCGGTCGTCCATCGTTCGAGCCGTATTGGCCATCCGGGCGCCGTCGATCTCTGGGACATGGTCGTGCCCGATATCGTGGTCAAGGACGAGGACTGGACCGCTCCCTTCGACGCCACGCCCGAAAGCGCACCGGCCGCTATCCTGGCGCGGCGGATCGCCCATACGATCGGCGCTCTCGTCGGCCGCGAAACGATCGTCGACAAGGGCAAGGAACGGTTCATCGAAGCCGGTGATATTCTCGTGCTGGTGCGCAAACGCGATGCTTTCGTCACTGCGCTGACACGCGAACTCAAGCGGCGTGGCGACATTCCGGTTGCCGGCGCCGACAGATTGGTGCTCACCAGCCATATAGCCGTGCAGGACCTGATGGCGCTTGGCCGGTTTCTGCTCCTGCCTGAAGATGATCTCTCTCTTGCCGCGGTCCTGAAGAGCCCGCTCTTCGATCTTGCGGAAGAGGATATTTTTGCGGTTGCGGCGCTACGCGGCGACAACGAAAGCGTCTGGCAGCATCTTCGCAAATATGCCGCCGATGGCCATGAACGGTTCCGTGCGGTTGTCGCGCGGCTGGAGCTCTTTCTCGCCCAGTCCCGGAGCCTCTCGGTCCATGATTTCTATGCCCGAGTTCTCGGCAGCCACGGTGGCCGGCGGCAATTCCTGGCGCGGCTCGGCAGTGAAGCCAGCGATATTCTCGACGAATTCCTGACTTTTGCGCTCGATCAGGAGACGTCGGCGCTGCCAGGGCTGCAATCCTTCATCTCGACGCTGGAACTCGAAGCGCCGGAAGTAAAACGAGAGCAGGACAAGGGCAGGAACGAGGTGCGCATCATGACGGTGCATGCCTCCAAAGGTCTCGAAGCGCCAATCGTTTTCCTCGTCGACGGCGGCTCCAAGGCGTTTACGCATACGCATCTGCCGAAGTTCAGGCTGATTGATTCTGGACCGGACGAGCCGCCGATACCGGTCTGGATACCGGTCAACGATCTCGGCAACTCGCTCACATTGAGTGATGCGGCACGTATTCAGCTGCTTGCGGAAGAGGAATACCGGCGCCTCCTCTACGTCGCAATGACGCGCGCCGCCGACCGATTGGTCGTCTGCGGTTATCGCGGCATGCGGCAGAACAACGATACTTGGCACATGATGATATCGAGCGCGCTCAGCGAGGACCATCCGCATGTCCAGAAGGCACGCTTCTCCGGCCCTGACGGAGAATGGGAAGGCGTCCGCTGGCGCGTGCCGCAAGTCGAGCGCAGCTTCGAGCGGCTGGATCGCGCTCAGGAACAGGCGAGCGTCGAAACGGTCCCGCCGGTTCTCTTCCAGCCCCTGCCGCCGCAGAAACAGTTGCCGCGGCCGCTCAGCCCTTCCGGCGCCGGAACGATCATCGACGAAGAGGCGGATGACTTACTCGTCGTTTCACCGCTTTTCGGCAACCGGGAAAGCAATGATCGTTCCCTTGAGAAGGGCCGTCTTATTCACAGAATGCTCCAGGCCTTGCCGGATATCCCGGCGGAGGAGAGAATTAAGGCGGCAAAACGTTATGCCGAACGCGCCGCGAGGTTCTGGCCCATCGCCGAACGGCAGGTTCTGGTCGATTCGGTTATCAGACTTTTGCACGACGAAAGGCTACAGGCCGTCTTCAATGTCCATGCACAGGCCGAGATTTCGATCATGGGAACGTTGACTCTGGAGGGCCGGGAATATGCGGTTTCTGGCCGCATCGACCGGCTTGCTGTGCTGCCTGACGGGGTCGTCATCATGGATTACAAGACGAACCGCGTGCCGCCAGCGACCGAAGAGAAAATCCCCTTTGCCCACAAAGCCCAGCTCGCCATCTACCGGGAAATCCTGAAGCCGCTTTATCCGGCCAAGCGGATTGATTGCATGTTGATTTACACGGAAAACGCCACCATCCATAGACTCCGCGAGCAGACCTTGGCTTCTGCACTTGCAGGACTCAACACAAAGTGAAATATCGGACATTGAAATTCCGGCACCGCACCCTCACATCTTGTCCAACAGCAAATTCCGGTAAAGGAGCAGCCTATGGCTACCGTTAAGGTCGATATCAACAATTTTCAGGCGGAAGTTCTGGAATCCTCAGAACCCGTCGTCGTCGATTTTTGGGCGGAATGGTGCGGCCCATGCAAAATGATTGCTCCGAGCCTTGAAGAAATCGCGACCGAAATGGCCGGCAAGGTCAAGGTTGCCAAACTCAATATCGATGAAAACCCGGAACTGGCAGCGCAGTTCGGCGTTCGCTCCATCCCCACCCTTGCGATCTTCAAGGGCGGCGAGGTTGCCGACATCTCCGTCGGCGCAAAGCCGAAGACAGCGCTTTCCAACTGGATTTCCAGCGCGGCCTGAAGATAGTACATTGTTTGATGTGAAAAGCCCGGCAAATGCCGGGTTTTTCATTTGGGGGGCGTACCGTTTTCCGCCAGTACATCACCGACAAGATAGAGAGAGCCGCCAATCAGAATGCGGGGTGGCGGCGCTGCGGGATCAACGGCCGCGGCGATGGCGTCCAGAGCCTCTGTGACGGATGACATCGGTTCTGCCACAAGGCCGGCATCATAGGCGGTATTGGCAAGGATAACTGGATCGATCGCCGCTTCGCTGCCGTGGATCGGCACGGAATAGACCTTTTCCACCAATCCAGCGAAAGCCTTGAAGTAGCCGACCGGATCTTTGGTGTTGATCATGCCCGAGATCAGGAACAGAGGGCGAGGCTGACGCTCTTCGAAATTCGCCATGGCTTCGGCGATCACCTCGCCGGCCCCCGGATTGTGGCCACCATCGACCCAGATTTCCGATTTCGCCGGTGCGTGACTCAACAACCTGCCTTTCGTCAGCTTCTGCAGGCGCCCCGGCCATTCCACCGTCTCCATCGCCTTTTCCATCATCAGTTCGGTGACAGTGAAGCCCGCAGCCTTGACGGCACGGATGGCGGCGGCAGCGTTGGCATATTGATGACGCCCGGGAAGGCGCGGTAACGGCAGGTCGGCGAGGCCAAATTCGTCTTGATAAATCAGCCGGCCATATTCTTCATGCGCCATGAAATCCTGGCCGAACACCGCGCTCGGGCAGTTCAACCGCTCGGCGGTCGACATCAATACATCAAGCGCCGCATCGTACTCCTGATGCCCGATGACGACCGAATGGCCGCGCTTCATAATACCAGCCTTTTCCGCAGCAATCAGTTCCACGCGATCACCGAGATACGGCTGATGATCAAGCGAAATCGGCATGATGACAGAAGCAGCAGGATCTTCGATGACATTCGTCGCATCGAAACGTCCGCCGAGACCAACCTCGATAATCACGGCATCGGCCGGATGCTCGGAAAACAGAATGAAAGTGACGGCCGTCAAGATTTCAAAGACGGTGATCTTCTTACCGTCATTGGCCTTTGCCACTCGCCGCAAAGCCTCGGCAAAGACGGCATCGTCAACCAGTTTCCCGCGACCGCCGGCAACGCCTAAGCGGTAACGCTCATGCCAGTTGACGAGGTGTGGCGACGTATGGACATGAACGCTGTAGCCACCAGCTTCCAAAAGCGCGCGGCAAAAGGCCGATGTCGAACCCTTGCCATTGGTGCCGGCGATGTGAATGACGGGAGGAAGATCGCGCTCGGGATTGCCGAGGGCCTCCAGAAGGAGCTTGATGCGGTCCAATGACAGATCGTAGCCCTTGGGATGCAATCCCAAGAGCTTTTCGATCTCCTGCGCCGCCTCACTCACCGCAATCTGGCCTCTGTCCGTCATCGGCCCGCCCTATCCTGTGAGGTCTGCTGCTCAGGCGCTTGCCGCCAGAGCAATCACCCCATTGGCATCATTTGCTGCTGTTGCCGGCTTCTTGGTCAGGATTTTCAAAAGACGCGCCAGCGTTTCGGGAATGTCATGACGCTTGACGACCATGTCGACTACACCGTGTTCCAGCAGATATTCCGACGTCTGAAAGCCCTCGGGCAGCTTTTCACGCAGCGTCTGTTCGATGACGCGCTTGCCCGCAAAGCCGATTTCAGCGCCCGGTTCGGCCAGATGGATATCGCCGAGCATGGCGTAAGATGCTGTCACGCCACCAGTGGTCGGGTTGGTCAGAACCACAATGTAGGGCAGGCCCGCTTCCTTGAGCATATCGACGGCAACCGTCGTGCGAGGAAGCTGCATCAGCGACATGATGCCCTCCTGCATGCGCGCGCCGCCTGAAGCCGGGAACATGACGAGCGGGCATTTTTCCGCGATCGCACGTTCGAAGGCTTTCACGATCGCTTCACCGGCAGCCATGCCGAGCGAGCCGCCAATGAAGTTGAACTCATGAACGACCGCAACGAGCTTCAA
Organism: Rhizobium sp. BK650; assembly: GCF_014195325.1. Classification (GTDB taxonomy): domain Bacteria; phylum Pseudomonadota; class Alphaproteobacteria; order Rhizobiales; family Rhizobiaceae; genus Rhizobium. The sequence continues at coordinate 42,730 of NZ_JACIBK010000016.1, forward strand.
ACCCTGTACCTTGCCGAGGCCGGCGAGGATAGTGTCCTCCTGCTCGGTCTTGAGTCGGCTGTCACGCAGACGATCGATATATTTCTTGGAATCGCGGAACTTGAGCGGATCCTGGGCGACCTTGGGCTGCGGCAAGGATTCGTATTCGCCATTGTCGAACAGGTCGGCAAGACGCGCCTTGGCCGGCATCTTCATGTGGTAGCCAGAAGCGGGAATGACCCACTTGTTGCCTTCCAGGTCCTTGTGAAAGACCATCTCGCCTGTTTCCGGGCACTTGATCCAGAGGTTCTCCGGCACTTCGCGACGGCCCAGCATGGAATTGATCCGCGGGCGAACGTAGTTAGTGATCCAGTTCAACTCGAATACTCCTATTGACTGGTGCCAATGTGGGGAAACTATTCGGCAGCAACAAGGCGCGCCGAACGCGTTCCTGTGGAAAGACCGCGAACCAGCGTCGCAACGGCCTGAACCGTATCGGCCGTCGCCTGTCCATCCGCCGTCAGGGTATTGGCTACCTGATTGACGATAGCGGTACCGACAACCACGCCGTCGGCGGAGGCTCCAATGACCTTCGCATGTTCAGCCGTCTTGACGCCGAACCCGACACAAACGGGCAAGTCGGTATGATCTTTGATGCGCTTGACGGCGCCTGCAACCAACGATGTATCCGGGAGCGCCGAACCGGTGATGCCGGTCATCGAGACGTAATAAACGAAGCCGGACGTGTTCTTCAGAACAGTCGGCAGGCGCTTTCCGTCCGTCGTCGGCGTTGCGAGGCGGATGAAATTGATGCCTTTCTTCAGCGCAGGAATGCAGAGTTCATCATCCATTTCCGGCGGAAGATCGACAACGATCAGGCCATCGATGCCGGATGCCAGTGCGTCATCGAGAAATTTTTCGACGCCATAGATGTAGATCGGGTTGTAGTAACCCATCATGACGATCGGCGTCGTGTCATTGTCCTTGCGGAAGTCGGCAGCGAGCTGCAGCGTTTTCTTCAGCGTCTGCCCACTCTTCAGTGCGCGCTGGCCGGCGAGCTGGATTGCCGGGCCGTCAGCCATAGGATCAGAAAAGGGCATGCCAAGTTCGATGACGTCGGAGCCTGCTTCCGGCAGCGCTTTCATGATGCCGAGCGAGGTCTCGTAGTCGGGATCGCCGCCCATGAAATAGGTTACCAGCGCCGGGCGACCTTCCGCCTTCAGATCAGCGAAACGTTTATCCATGCGTGCGGTCATATTCTTTACTCACCCATTCCCAAAATCTTGCCGACGGTGAAGATGTCCTTGTCGCCGCGGCCGGAGAGGTTCATCAGGATGATCTCGTCCTTACCCATCTTTGGCGCGCGCTTGATGACTTCGGCAAGCGCATGCGAAGGCTCAAGCGCCGGAATGATGCCCTCAAGCCGCGTCAGCGTCTGGAAAGCTTCAAGCGCCTCATGGTCCATGATCGGCACGTATTCGGCACGGCCGATATCGTTCAGCCATGAATGTTCCGGGCCGATGCCGGGGTAGTCGAGGCCAGCCGAGATCGAATGGCCTTCCTTGATCTGCCCGTCATTGTCCTGCAGCAGATAGGTACGGTTGCCATGCAGTACGCCTGGTGAGCCGGCCGTGATCGAGGCGCAGTGCTCGTCGCCCTGCAGGCCTTTGCCGCCCGCTTCGACGCCAACGATCTTGACCTCCTTGTCGTCCAAGAATGGATGGAAGATGCCAATCGCGTTCGAACCGCCGCCGACGGCAGCGATGACGAGATCCGGCAGGCGCCCTTCGGCTTCGAGAATCTGCTGCTTGGCTTCGGTACCGATGACGGCCTGGAAATCGCGGACCATTTCCGGATAGGGATGCGGGCCTGCGGCCGTGCCGATCAGGTAATAGGTGCTGTCGACATTGGTGACCCAGTCACGCAACGCCTCGTTCATGGCATCCTTCAGCGTGCCGTGACCAGCCGTTACCGGCTTTACCTCTGCACCCAGCAGCTTCATGCGGAAAACGTTCGGCGCCTGACGCTCGACATCGGTCGCGCCCATATAGACGACGCAGGGAAGGCCGAAGCGCGCAGCAACGGTCGCAGAGGCAACACCATGCTGACCGGCACCGGTTTCGGCGATGATGCGCGTCTTGCCCATGCGCTTCGCAAGCAGGATCTGGCCGATGCAATTGTTGATCTTGTGCGAGCCGGTGTGGTTCAGCTCCTCACGCTTGAAATAGATCTTGGCACCGCCGAGATGCTGGGTCAGGCGCTCGGCATAGTAGAGAGGGCTCGGGCGGCCTATATAGTGGGTTCCGAGATGCTTCAGTTCCGCCTGAAATTCCGGATCGTCCTTCGCCTTGTTCCACTCTTCCTGCAGGTCGAGGATCAGCGGCATCAAGGTTTCGGCCACGAAGCGGCCCCCGTAAATGCCGAAGCGGCCGTCTTCGTCCGGGCCGGCACGGAAGGAATTCGGTTTAGGCGTCTCGTTCACTTTCAACTCCCTGAGGTCGTTTCAGGCAGGCATGCCTCTTCGACCGCATCGAAAAACTCATCGATCATTTCTGGGCTCTTCACGCCCGGCGCACTCTCGACACCAGAGGCGGTATCGATACCCGGTGCCTTGGAGATTGCCAGGGCCTGGCCGACATTGCTCTTGTTCAGCCCACCGGAAAGCATGTAGTCGATGCTACCGTCAAGCCAAGTGAGCAGGCTCCAGTCAAAGGAAACGCCGTTACCACCCGGCAGCTCGGACCCTTTCGGCGGCTTGGCATCGAAAAGGAAACGATCGGCGATGCCTATATATGCCTCGACCCGCTTCAGGTCGTCGGCGGTGCGAACCGCCAATGCCTTGATAACAGGGATGCCGTAAACCGCCTTGATGGTCAGTACGCGCTCGGGACTCTCGCTGCCATGAAGCTGCAGCATATCGGGGCGCAAAAGCGCAATGATTTCATCGAGATCATCATTGGTCGGATCGACTACCACGGCGACGATTTTCGCCTTGCCGCGCGCAGGCTCCGCAAGCTTGCCGGCAATGTCGGGCTCGACATAGCGCGGGCTCTTTTCGAAAAAATTGAAGCCGAGATGCGTCGCGCCGCGCTTCAATGCGCGTTCGATGGCCTCGGGTGTCTTCAACCCGCAGATCTTGATATCTGGTTTCATGGCAGCGGAGTGACATGAAATTCGCGAAGAGTCGAGCCAATTTGCAAATGCTGGCCGCATTTAGCGGGTGCGCTTAATCGAAGTCTATGGCATGCAACTGGCTGCCATGGCGCTTCAGCCAGGACTTCGCGTCTTCCATATGCGGGCAAAGCTTCTTGCAGAGCGCCCAGAAGTGCGGGCCGTGGTTCATTTCCTTGAGATGCGCTACCTCATGGGCGGCGAGATAGTCTATCACCGACGGCGGCGCCATGACGATGCGCCAGGAAAAACTCAAATTCCCTTCCGAGGAACAGGAACCCCAGCGGCTGCGGGTATCCTTCATGGAAATCGAACGGATGGGCGCCTTGATGGAGCCCGCATGCAGGCGCGACAGTTTCTCAAGATCGGCACGAGCTTCCTTCTTGAGAAAGGCGGCGATGCGCCGGCCGAGATGTTCCGGCATGCCGCTGACGAGAAGTACTGCCTCACCGTCCACCATGACGGCTTCGGTCAGCCCACGCAGACTGCCGGTATGCTGGATGCGATGTTTGACGCCTCGAAAGAGAATGTCGCCGCCGTCGTGCAGACCCGTATCGGTGGAAAATTTCGCAAGCTTGGTCAGCAGCCAGCCTTGGTGCCGATCAAGAAAGGCATTGACCTCACGGGCGGCGAGCCCCTTCGGCACCGTCATCTTCAGCGCCCGGCCACCCGGCTCGATGCGCAGCGTGATCCGGGTTGCGCGATCGTGCTGCTTGATCGTCAAAGGCATCAGACGGCCGGCGACATCCAGCGTCCGCTTTTCAGGCGGCGCCATCTTTTTCGTCGTACGGCGGATCTTCGGGAGCGGAAACATAGGAGTTTTCTATACGATTCGGGGCAAATCCGGGCAAAGAAAAACCGGCATCGGAAGCGATGCCGGCCGCAGATTTCATATGATCACGCTTTACGGCGTCTGGTATTCGGCGACCGGACCATTGTCGTCGCGCCTGCCGTTCTTGCGCTCGCGCATGAAGCGGTCGAATTCTTCCTGATCCTTGGCGCGGCGAAGCTCGCGCAGGTAGGAATCGAATTCTTCACGCATTTCATCGAGCTTGCGACGCTCCTCTTCGATGCGATCGAGCTCGGCCTTGCGCCAATCGTCGAAGGCGACGTTGCCCGTCGAGAAATGCGGGCGGTGACGGCCATGCGAACGGCGGCAGCCTGCAAAGAAGCCATCCGTTGCCTGGTTGACGTCATGCTTGAAGCCGCGCAGGCGTTCGCCGAAGATGATATAGGCAAGCATGGCCAGCCCCAGAGGCCAGAAAACCATGAAGCCGAGGATCATCAAGGCAACGGTAGCCGGAGTCCAATCCGGCCGAAGCAATGCTGACTGGTTCATCGTGCGGTATCCTCGCGTTCAGCACCCGACACGATGCCGAGTGCTGAAAAACCAAATGGTTACAGCGGAACCGGCCTTCAAGACGATTTCAGGTTAAATCGGACAACGCCTTGAATCCACGACATTAAATCAGCGTTCTCTAACTCACGCCGATTTGCCGCCTTTGATGACCCGCTGAACCGGCGCCTTCTTGGCGCGGGAATGCTGGCGCGTGAACGAGACTATGCGAGGCGCGATCTCGCGGCGGAAGCGAGAACCGTTGAAGACGCCATAGTGGCCAACATCCGGCTGCAGATAGTGCATGCGCATCTCTTCAGGGATGTTCACGCAGATAGTCTGCGCGGCATGCGTCTGGCCGACGCCGGAGATATCGTCGTTCTCACCTTCGACCGTCAGCAGGGCGACATTGCGGATCGCCGTGGGATCGACACGCTTGCCGCGATGCATCAGCTCCCCCTTCGGCAGCGCATGCTTCATGAAAACCTGCTCTACGGTCTGCAGATAAAATTCTGCCGTCAGGTCCATGACGGCGAGATATTCGTCGTAGAAATCGCGGTGCTTTTCCGGCTCCCCATCGTTCTTCACGAGATGCATGAAGAATTCTTTGTGAGCCACCAAATGTCGATCGAGATTCATCGACATGAAGCCGGAAAGCTGCAGGAAACCGGGATAGACGGGGCGCATGAAGCCCGGTTGCGGCCACGGCACGTTCATGATGACGTTATCAGCAAACCATTCGAGCGGGCGCTCTTTAGCAAGTTTATTTACGGCCGTCGGATTGATACGGGTATCAATCGGGCCGCCCATCAGAGTCATGGACGAAGGCGCAAGCGGATCCTTGGCTTCTTCCATGATTGCGGCGGCGGCCAGCACCGGCACGGAGGGCTGACAGACCGCAATGACATGCGTGTCATGGCCCAGGAAATGCAGCATCTCGATGACGTAATCGATGTAATCTGAAAAATCGAAAGTGCCTTCGGTCATCGGCACCATGCGCGCATCCAACCAATCGGTGATATAAATATCGGCGCTGGGCAGCAATGCCTCGACGGTTCCGCGCAGCAAAGTCGCATAGTGGCCAGACATCGGGGCAACGATGAGAATACGTGGATCGTCGTTTCGGCCGCCGGCTGGAACATCGCGCGAAAAGTGCAGAAGATTGCAGAAGGAGCGCGTCCAGACCACTTCCTCGCGCACAGCGATGGTCCTGCCGTCGATAACGGTTTCCTTGAGTCCGAATTCCGGCTTCCCATAACGGCGCGTGGTGCGCTCGAACATTTCGAGACCGGCCGAAATGGTGCGTCCCATCGGGGTCTGTGAGAAGGGGTTCAGCGGGTTGGCATAGGCAAAACGCATAATATCGGCTGCAGCGCGGAAGGGAGCCAGCACTGCATGGTTCAATTCATAAAGCTGGTAGAACATGGAGGGCGCCACCTTTCTCTATCCGGCAAAGACGACGCCAATTGAAGGGCGCCGGACTCTTTCCGTTAACGCTGGCACATCAACGTAGGCTAACAGGTTTTTGTTGCACAGCAACATAACATTACAGACTGAAAGAAAAATGCCGGAAAGTTGATCTCCGGCATTATCTTGGCGCATAAAGTTTAATCTTTTCAGCCGGAAAAATCGTTAACGATCCGCTACGAAGAGCTGCTTTTGGGTGCCGAGGCCTTCGATGCCCAGTTCGACGACGTCGCCATCCCTCAAGTAACGCGGCGGCTTCATGCCCATGCCGACACCCGGCGGCGTACCGGTCGAGATAACGTCGCCCGGCTGCAAGGACATGAACTGGCTGAGATAGGAAACGATGAAGGCGACGCCATAGACCATGGTCCTTGTGGAGCCGTCCTGCATCGTTTGACCGTTGACCTTGAGCCACATGCCGAGATTCTGCGGGTTGGCCACTTCATCCTTAGTGACGAGCCATGGGCCGATCGGGCCGAACGTGTCGCAGGACTTGCCCTTGGTCCACTGACCTGAACGCTCGGTCTGGAAGGCGCGCTCCGAAACGTCGTTGGAGACGCAGTAGCCGGCGACATAATCCAGAGCTTCGGCTTCGCTGACATATTTGGCGGTTTTGCCGATGACCACGCCGAGTTCGACTTCCCAGTCGGTCTTTTCCGAACCGCGCGGGATTTGGACGTTGTCGTTCGGGCCGACGATTGCCGATGTCGCCTTCATGAAAATGACAGGCTCGGGCGGCACGGTAGCGCCGGTTTCAGCTGCGTGGTCGGAATAGTTCAGGCCGATGCAGATGAACTTGCCGGTGCCGGCGACGCAGGCGCCGATACGGCCAGGCGCCAGTTCCGCCAGACTTTTCGGGTCCAGGGCGGCGATCTTCGCGAGACCTGTCGGGGTGATCGCCTCGCCACCGATATCGGTGACATGGGCCGAAAGGTCGCGGATCTTGCCATCGGCATCGAGCAGGGCCGGCTTTTCGCGGCCCGCTTCTCCAACGCGCATCAGCTTCATGAATATCCTCCTCATGCAAAGCGGGTGCGCCACCTATGAACGAATTATTCATCCGTGTCATTATGCCTTTCCGAGGAAGCGGTACGCCTGCTCAGAGAATTTTATTCTTTCCCGAAAGGAAAATGCTCTCTCGCTTTGTCTTCGCGCAATTTCAGACCTAAAACCGTTGCGCGCCTTTGCTGGAACTGCCCTAGAAAATTTCAGCGAGTGCCGGCCCTGCCGGAACTATACGCGTGGGGTTAAGGCTCTCGATCGAATAGTAACCGCGCTTGATATGGTCGAAATTCACGGTCTCAGCGATGCCTGGCCAATCCAGCATCCGCCGGCAGAAAGCCTTGAGGTTGGCGTAATCGGAGAGGCGCCGCAAATTGCATTTGAAGAGACCGTGGTAGGCGACATCGAAACGTACCAGTGTAACGAACAGCCGGATATCCGCTTCCGTCGGATGATCGGCAAAAAGGAAGTTGCGCCCCTCAAGTTGCGGTTCGATCCAGTCCAGGCAGGCAAACACTTCCGCGAAAGCCTCCTCATAAGCAATCTGCGTCGTTGCAAAGCCGGTGCGATAAACGCCGTTGTTCAGCGAAGGGTAGATGCGCTCGTTGAAGGTATCTATGTCGCTCCGCCGAGGGGCCGGATAGAGATCGATCTCACCACACGCGAGATCGCCAAAGCCACTGTTCAACATGCGCAGGATATCTGACGATTCGTTGTTGACGATCGTTGCCCGCTTCTTGTCCCACAGGACAGGAACCGTGGCACGGCCGGTGAAATCCGGATCCGCCTTGGTGTAGATCTCATGCATAAAGGTTGCGCCGTTCACCTCATCCACGGTCGCGCCGGGATAGTCTCCAAAACGCCAGCCCTGCTTGGTAAGCGCAGGTTCGACGATCGAAACCGAGATGACTTCCTCAAGCCCCTTGAGCTTGCGGCCGATCAGCGTGCGCGAAGCCCAAGGGCAGATATAGGCGACGTAGAGGTGGTAGCGTCCAGCTTCTGCGGCAAAACCGCTCTCACCCGTCGGACCTGCGTTGCCATCAGGTGTCACCCAATTACGGAAGCTTGATATCTGGCGGACGAAACCACCCTTCTCGTCCTTTGCCTGGACCGGCTGCCAATCCTCTGTCCATTTCCCATTCACGAGCATGCCGCATCTCCGATCGACTGGATTTGACGCCGCTTTAGCTGGAGTTTCCCGCGCGCGTAAGATCAGTTTCTGGAAACAGATTGTGCACCGGCTGGAACCAAACTTCGCTTGCCAAGCAAGCGATCGCGGAAATATCAGTAGGTGATCTTCGCAATGAGTTTATCGCCAACGTCCGGAAGCCAGCATGACGACAGCCAATAGCCGCGAATCCGAATATGCAATCGATCCGATGTTTCTCGACCGCTGGTCGCCTCGTGCCTTTACCGGCGAAGTCATCGAAGAAGCGCAGCTGCTGACGCTGCTTGACGCTGCACACTGGGCGCCTTCTTCCGCAAACATGCAGCCGTGGCGGTTCCTTTACGCATTGAAGGGTTTCGAACACTGGGAGGAGTTCCTGAGCTTGCTCGTCGAATCCAACCAGGAGTGGGCGAAGAATGCTTCGGCGCTGATCTTCGTGGTCTCACGCAGTTTCAACGGCGCGCGCAGCGAGGGACGGCCAAGCTATACACACTCCTTCGACGCCGGCGCGGCATGGGGCCATCTCGCTATTCAGGCTCGCATGTCCGGCTTCTATGCCCACGGCATGAGCGGCATCAAGCATGAAGAAATCAAAGAAAAGCTTGGGGTGCCAGACGGTTATCGTGTCGAAGCTGGTATTGCCGTCGGGCGTATTGCCGACAAGAGCGTCCTCTCCGAACGCAATCGCGCGCGTGAATTTCCAAGTCAGCGCAAGCCGCTCTCGGAAGTCGCTTTCAACGGTCACTTCGTCGACAATGATTGATCACAAATAAAAGCCCGGCAAGCCTGATGGCTGCGGGGCTTATTTCATGACTGGTTTTCAACTCAGATGTCGAGGTTTGCAACACTCAGGGCGTTGTCCTGGATGAATTCGCGACGCGGCTCGACTTCATCCCCCATCAGGCGGGCAAAGAGGCCGTCCGCATCGGTCGCGTCGCTGACCTTGACCTGCAGCAGCGAACGGACGTTCGGATCCAAAGTCGTTTCCCAGAGCTGCTCGGCATTCATTTCGCCGAGGCCCTTGTAGCGCTGCATAGTCAGTCCTTTACGGCCGCTGGCGAAAATAGCATCGAGCAGGGCGCGTGGACCGGAAATTTCCACATCGCCATCACGTCGGCTCAGTGCCGGTGGTGTCTGGTAGATTTCCTTCAGACGCGGAGTGAGCTGATCGATAAGACGCGCATCCTGGGAGCCGATCAGCGCCATGTCGAGCACGATGACTTCCTTGACGCCGCGAACCATGCGTTCCAGGCGGATGCCGCCCTCGCTGGTCAGGCTGCCTTCCCAGCCGCGTTCAGTCTCCTCAGCGATAATATCGAGCCGTCTGGCGACTTCACTCGCCAATTCCTGAGCGCGGTCCGCATTGCTGACGAGCTCGGCATTGAGTGCGCCGGCGATCGCGGCCTGTTCGACCACGGCGCGGTTGTAGCGCGAATGGAGATTGTCGAGCAGCGCGCGCAGACGCAAGGCATCATGAATGACCTCATTCAGATCCTGCCCGACCCGCACTTCACCGCTCGCAAGCTTCAGCGCCGCATCATCCAGGCCCTGGCCTATCAGATAATCTTCCAGCGCCTTTTCATTCTTGACGTATTGCACCGACTTACCGCGCGAAACCTTATAAAGCGGCGGCTGGGCGATATAGAGATGGCCACGCTCGATCAGCTCCGGCATCTGGCGGAAGAAGAAGGTGAGCAGCAGCGTGCGGATGTGGGCGCCATCGACGTCGGCATCCGTCATGATGATGATCTTGTGGTAACGCAGCTTTTCGGCATTAAACTCATCCTTGCCGATGCCGGTGCCAAGCGCGGTGATGAGCGTGCCGATTTCCTGGCTCGACAGCATCTTGTCGAAACGGGCGCGCTCGACGTTCAAGATTTTGCCACGCAGCGGTAGGATCGCCTGATTTTCACGCGAGCGCCCCTGCTTTGCCGAACCGCCTGCCGAGTCCCCCTCGACGAGGAAGACTTCGGACTTGGCCGGATCCCGCTCGGAGCAGTCGGCGAGCTTGCCAGGAAGCGAGGCGATATCGAGTGCGCCTTTGCGGCGGGTCAGTTCACGCGCCTTGCGGGCGGCTTCACGGGCGGCGGCAGCTTCCACCACCTTGCCGACGAGAACCTTGGCTTCAGAGGGATGTTCTTCGAGCCAGGTGCTGAGCGCTTCATTGACCAGGCTTTCGACGACAGGACGCACTTCCGAGGAAACGAGCTTGTCCTTGGTCTGCGACGAGAATTTTGGATCCGGCACCTTGACCGACAGAACAGCGGTCAGGCCTTCGCGGCAATCGTCACCGGTGAGCGTCACCTTTTCCTTCTTGGTGATGCCAGAGGTATCGGCATAGGACGTGATCTGGCGTGTCAACGCAGCGCGGAAGCCGGCCATGTGCGTCCCGCCGTCACGCTGGGGAATGTTGTTGGTGAAGCAGAGTACATTCTCGTGGTAGCTGTCGTTCCACCACATGGCCACTTCAACGGTAATGCCATCCTTCTCGCCACGGATTGCGACAGGCTTTTCGACGAGCGGCTTCTTGGCGCGGTCGAGATAGGAAACGAACGCCTCGAGGCCGCCGTCATAGACCATCTCTTCCTGCTTGATGTCGGAGTGACGCTTGTCCGTCAGCAGAATGCGGACACCGGAGTTCAGGAAGGCCAGTTCGCGCAAGCGGTGCTCGAGCGTGCCATAGTCGAATTCCGTCATGGTGAAGGTTTCGGAGCTCGGCATGAAGCTCACTTCCGTGCCGGTCTCGTTACCGGCTTCGCCCGTTATCTTCAGGGGCGCATCCGCAACACCATGAGTGAAGCTCATCTCGTGGATCTTGCCCTGGCGGCGGATCTTCAGTTTCAGCCAGACAGAGAGTGCGTTGACGACCGAGACGCCTACACCATGCAGACCGCCAGAAACCTTATAGGAATTTTGATCGAACTTACCGCCGGCATGGAGCTGGGTCATGATGACTTCGGCCGCCGATACGCCTTCGCCGCTGTGAATATCGGTCGGAATGCCGCGGCCGTTATCCGTCACGGTCACAGACCCATCCGGATTGAGCGAAACGGTGACGATATCGGCGTGGCCGGCTAGCGCTTCGTCGATCGCGTTGTCGACGACTTCATAGACCATATGGTGAAGGCCGGAGCCGTCGTCGGTGTCGCCGATATACATGCCGGGGCGCTTGCGCACGGCATCGAGTCCCTTAAGGACCTTGATGGAGTCTGCGCCATATTCGGTGTTTACGCCGTTTTCCGTCGCGGGTGCATCGGTCATTCTGTCGAGATTTTCCCTGTTGTCGTCAGCAGCGGCGCGCCTTGCGAATCACCGGCTTTTTCAAAGTCGAATATAGGTTTTTTGTAGCGAGTTCCCAATGGCAAGGCCCTAAAACAAGGTATAAATCAGGGGATTATGACGCTTTTCCGTCGACTTTGCTGCCATTTTCGAGAAGGGCCGATAGCCGGGCGATATCAGCCTTGTCAAGGCTTCGGATTCGCTTGGCCAGACGATTGGCAAATTCGGTGTATTCGGGCGGCAGGCCCGACGTATCGACGACCACGCGCGGATCGGAAGTGCCGGCAACGAGGAAGAGTTCCTCGGCCTCGTCCCAGATGATGTTGAAGTAGCCGGCAATGCGCTGCAGGAGATCGAAGCTCGGCACGCCGCGCTTTCCATGCTCGAGCGCTGAGAGGTAAGCCGGTGAAACATTCAGGGCCGCAGCCATCTGTTTCTGCGTCACGCCCTTACGAGCCCGCAGCTTGCGGACCGCTTCAGCAAACGGCGTCACGACTTTTCCCCGGCGCGGCGCGAGAGGCGGATATAGAGCGCACCCTCGCCGCCGTGATGCTGGGCCGCCGACTCGTAGGACGAAATCAGGAAACGGAATTCCGGCTTGGAGAACCAAAGCGGCACGGCACGTTTCAAAGCGCCTTCGCTACCCATTGAACTGCCCTTGCCGGTAATAACCAGAACGTGTCGCATGCCGCGCTCGTGCGCGCGGATCAGGAAGTCGAGGAGGAACGAGTGGGCCTCGCTCTGGACCATGCCGTGAAGATCGATCCGCGCTTCCAGCGCCAGCTTGCCCTTTGCAATTTTGCGCTTGACCGGCCGTTCCAGCGGATGGTGGAGACCCGAAGGCTGTCTTGCCGATCCCGGCGCCGCGGGTCGCTGCATAAGAGCCGGAGCCATCTTCTGTTTTTCGGCCTCTTTCTGCTCGGCAACCGCTTCGGCCTCAGCCAGAAATGTATCGAGCGCGGTCAGCTCGTCCGCCTTGCCCGGCATCGGCCTCGTACTGCGGGCCACCCTGCCCCAGAGGATCCTCTCGTCCGAACTGAGTTTGCGATCCTTGGCCATCAGAGGAACCTCGTCGCGGCGGTATTCGGAATGAGAATTGTGAAGTCGGCGTCGTCGCTCACCGTGCCGGCCAGCTCGCCCGCGGTATAGCCAGAGCCGGTGAAGATATCGCCGCGGGCCGGGCCAACAATTGCAGAACCGGTGTCCAGCGCCAGCATCAATCGCCGAAACGGTTTGCCGCCATCGAGATGCGTGAGGCTTTCGGAACGGATGAAAAATGGAAAGCCGAAGGTGTGGATCAGGCGGTCGACGGCGAGCGAACGTCCGGCGAGCAGCGGCACTTTTGCCGCCGCAATCGGTCCGGCGTTCGGATCTTCCACCGCGGTTTCTCGGAAGAAAATATAGGACCGGTTATGCCAGAGGACTTCATCTACCTGGTCCGGATGAGCGGCAAGCCAAGCGCGGATCGATTGCATGGAAATGTTTGCGCGGTCGATTTCGCCTCGGTCGATCAATAATTTGCCGATGGCCGAAAAAGGATGACCGGCTTTCGCGGCATAGGTAATGCGGCCGATACGGCCATCCGGATAGTGCAGACGAGCAGCCCCCTGCACATGCACAAAAAAGAGATCGACCTTCGATTTCGCCCAGGCGATTTCGAGGCCGCGGCCTTCAAGATAACCCTGGTCGATGGCACGGCGATCGGGATAGGCGTCGATTAGACCATCACGAAGGCGTCCGAAAACATAGGAATTCTCCAGATCGGCCGGACGGTTTTGATCTTCGAGATCTATCAGGTCGTCTGGGCGACGGTAGATCGGAAAGCGGAACTCCTCATCCGGCCTGTCGGCGACGTCGATTTCCGGTTCGTAAAATGCCGTGACAAACCCGCTACCGCCATCTCTTCGTACAATCCGGAATGGCTGACAGTGTTGTTCGAAGAAGCGTCGCGCCACCTCGGCGGACGACGGATGAAACTTCTCCGCTGCTTCCAGCAATGGAAGGAGATCGGCTGATGTCAGTCCTAGCGATCCGGTGCGATAGGGTTTCGTTTCGGAAATATGCCGTCGACAGGCAGCCATGACTTCAAAAAGGCTCGAGGGATCGTCATCCCTCCAGCCTCCCAATGCGTCGAAACTGGCCGCCTGAAGGGTGAAACCGGCTGCGTCACTCATGTTCCGATTCGGTCGCCACGAGTTTCCAGTTGGGGTCGCGCGATCGGGTATCGCGAGCGAAGGTCCAGAGATCGTTGACCTCGGCGACGTTCTCCGCATCGCCTTCGATCAGCACGTCGCTCTTATCGTAGGTGGCAGAGATCAACTGACTAATGATACGCACCGTGATCTGCGCCTCGCTACCTTTGGTTTCGGCATGAGTGATCTCGGCCTTGTCGATGCCCACGAAAGTGGACTTCATCTTCTCGCCCCTATTCTCGCGATCGCTGATTGCCGCATCGAAGCCGTCATACACCTCGCGGGAGAGAAGATTCTTCAGCGTTTTGCGATCGCCATCGGCGAAGGCCATGACGATCATTTCGTAGGCCATGCGGGCACCATTCAGGAATTCCTTCGGGTCAAAGGACGGATCGGCTCTGTTGAGTGCGCGCAGCGATTCGTTCAGCGGCGTGCCGGCAGGTGCGACGGCGTCGATGGCAGAGAAGCGGCCTTCCTCTTCCCCATTCACATCGCGTCGCGGCAGAGTTACGACCTTGCCGGCATCGGCGCTATCCTTCTGCACGGCATCCCGTGGCGTATAGAGATCACGCGGCGGCTTCTCATTTCCCGTGCGGCGTCCAAGAACGGATCGAAGCTGAAAGAAAATCAGCACCGCCGCCACCAGGAAAAATAATGTGATGAAGTCGTTTGAACTCATATCCCGCCGTTCGCTGTTAACATCCCTGATTTCTACCCCCATATAGTCCGGCTATACGGATGATTCAAATCATGGCTGGTATCTTCGCCAGTGCCAAGAGGAGCCCGAGCCGCTCGGGATAGAGAGATGCGTTTTTCCATGCTGCCGGTTTTCGTGCTGCTTCTGCCGCTTGCCGAGATCGCTGGCTTCGTCATTGTCGGCCGCGCAATCGGACTTGCCGCGACCCTGGGGCTTGTCGTGCTGGGCTTTGTCGTCGGCTCCTTCCTCTTGCGCCGGCAGGGTATTGGTATCCTGCGCCGCATGTCAGCCGAAGGGCGCAACGGCACGATGCCCGGACGGGAACTGCTCAATCCTGCGATGACCGTCATCGCCTCGCTGCTCTTCATCATCCCCGGCTTCCTCTCCGACATTCTGGCGATCCTGCTGCTCATTCCGCAAGTTCGCAATCTGCTCTGGCGGTCGATTGCAAAACGTTTCGTTGTCGTTGATACCAGCCGCGGCGGTTTCTCGGCCTCTCCGCGTTCGGATTATCGAGCCCGGCCAGGCAAGTCGGGCGATTCAAAGGTGGTCGATCTCGATGAAGAGGACTATCATCGCGAGCCGGACGGCAAATCGCCCTGGTCCGGCAAACAGCTCGAAGACTGAACGGCAGCGCATTAACCGCGCCAGGTGCCCAGGGTTGTAAGCCTATCCCCGAAATGTTAGATGGCGGCACCTATCAATGCCCCCTTGAGGAAAAGCCCATGGCAGACGACAACAGCAGCAACGGCACAGCGAACCCGACCCTTTCGATCCTTGCCCAGTACGTCAAGGATCTTTCCTTCGAAAACCCGGGCGCACCGCGCTCGCTTCAGGCCCGCGACAAGGCACCGGCGATCAACATCAATGTGAACGTCAATGCCAATCCGCTGTCCGATACGGATTTCGATGTCGTGCTTTCGCTGGTCGCCGAAGCCAAGGACGGAGACAAGACCGTCTTCCATACCGAGCTCGTCTATGGCGGCGTCTTCCGCGTTGCCGGCTTCCCGCAGGAGCACATGCTGCCGGTCCTCTTCATCGAGTGCCCGCGCATGCTCTTCCCGTTCGCCCGCCAAATCATTGCCGATGTCACGCGCAATGGCGGCTTCCCGCCGCTGATGATCGATCCGATTGATTTCGCGCAGATGTTCGCACAGCGCGTTGCTGAAGAACAGGCTCGTTCCAAGGTTCAGGCCGTACCGAACTGAACCAGTTTTATAGGCTCTCCAAGTTCAAATGCCCGGGCAGAACCCGGGCATTTTTATTTCAGTTGAGCTGATCGTATTTCGACCAGACAGCCTTTTGGCCGAGTTTGGCGATTAAGGCGTCATGAGCCTCGGCTTCAGCTTCGCTCAATCGCGGCGCCAGCGGCCGCGGTCTCTCCATGATGGCAGCGACCACGACTTCTTCCACCTCAACATTATTCTTGTTCTGGCTCGCAGATCCCGCGACGCCGAGCCCGAGTGCGGCCTGCCGGCCGCCAATCATTTCGATATAGACTTCAGCAAGAAGTTCGGAGTCGAGAAGAGCGCCATGTTTGGTACGATGCGAGTTATCGATGCCATAACGACGGCAGAGAGCATCGAGCGAGTTCGGTCCCATCGGATGCTTGCGGCGGGCAAGCGAAAGCGTGTCGACGACCCGATCGGGCAGAATCGGCGGCAGGCCGAGTCTGGCAAGCTCGGCATTCACAAAGCCCATATCGAAGGTGGCGTTGTGGGCGATCCACTTGCCGTCGCCGAAGAATTCCAGGATCTGCTCGACGACATCGGCAAAAGGCGGCTTGTCCTTCAGGAACTCGTCGGTGATGCCATGGACGGCAAGCGCATCCGGGTGAACCTTCTGATCACCCGGATTGATAAAAAGATGGATCGTATTTCCCGTCGGAAAATGGTTGAAAAGCTCGATACCACCGATTTCGATGATGCGGTCCATGCGGTTGTCGAGCCCGGTGGTTTCCGTATCGAAAATAATCTCACGCATCGGAGGTTTCTTCCTTCGCTATCCGCTTCTTCAGGTCGGCGATTATCTCTGCCACTTGCTTTCTTGCCGCCTCGACGGTGTGACCAGTATCCACGAGGTAGTCAGCCCGGCGGCGTTTTTCCTTATCCGGCATCTGGCGGGAGAGAATCATATTGAATTTTTCTTCCGTCATGTTCGGGCGCGCAAGCACCCTCTTTCGCTGAATCTGTGGATCGGCACTGACGACGACAATGACATCCACTCTTTGCTCAGCACCGGTTTCGAAAAGCAGGGGGATGTCGAGCACCACCATATCTGCTCCTGCCTTTTTCTGCTGCGCCAGGAATTCAATCTCCCGCTTGCGCACAAGGGGATGAATAATCTGTTCGAGCCGCTTGAAGCCAGCTGGGTCCAGAGCGAGTTGCCGCCCCAGTTCCTGACGGTCGACGACACCATTTTTTATCGTGCCAGGGAAGGCCGCGTTGACCAGGGGTGCGGCCTCGCCCGCATATAGGTCATGCACGACAGCATCTGAATCGTTAACCGGAACACCGGCTTCGGCAAAGAGCTTCGCTGTCGTCGATTTGCCCATGCCAATGGAGCCGGTGAGACCGATCTTCAGCATCAATGTTTTTCCATATCCGCAATGATCAATGCGCGCAGCCTTTCATCAACGACAGGCCGCCTGCCGAACCATTTTTCAAATCCCGGGACCGCCTGATGCAGAAGCATGCCGAGGCCGTCGACGATGGCAAAACCCTGTTCTTCCGCTTGGGCGAGGATCGGTGTTTTCAACGGCACATAGACGATATCGGTGACGACCGCGTTCGAAAGCATGGGGGAGAAATCGATGACGGGTGCCGCTTCTCCATCCATGCCGAGAGAGGTCGTGTTGATGAACAGCCCCGCTCCAGTCATCACTTCCGCGAGCGCGGCGGTTGGATGCGCATAGACCTTCGGGCCGAAGCGGTCGGCCAGCTCCCGCGCCCGCTCGACCGTGCGGTTGACGACGTGGATTTCCTTGAAGCCGCGGTCGCGGACCGCCTGAATGACAGCACGGCTTGCACCACCGGCGCCAAAGACGACAACCCGGTCAGACCGGTCCCACCCGGCGCGACGTTCATCAAGGTTGGCGGTAAAGCCGCGACCGTCGGTGTTGGTTGCGAAGAGTTTTCCATCTTCCAGCCAGAGGGTATTTGATGCACCGAGCTCTTTTGAAAGCTCGTCTGGTCGATCGGCCAGTTTGAAGGCCAATTCCTTGTGGGGGATCGTGACATTGCCACCGACGAAACCAATACTGCCGTTCTTCAGTGATGCAATGAAATCTGCAAAGGCTTCGGGGGCAACTTCATAGGCCTGATAATTTCCGGGCAGATTGAGTGTCTTCAGCCAATAGGCGTGGATCAACGGCGAACGCGAATGCTTGACGGGAAAGCCCGTGACAAACGCTTTTGGCTCATGTGTTTCACGTGAATCATCCATCGATCGCATCCAGTTCCCGAAGTTTTGCAAGGAGAGGCAACATCGGCAGACCGAGGATTGTGAAGTAATCCCCGTCGATCTTTTCGAACAACTGGATCCCCTCTCCCTCGAGCTGGTAAGCCCCGACGCTCGCCAGAGCCTTTAGCCCAACGCGCTTCAGATGGCGCCCAATAAAGTCATTGGTCAGCGGACGCATCGTCAATTGCGCATGCGCCACATGTTGCCATAGGACTTCGCCATCCTTGACAATGGCGATCGCGCTATTCAAGCGATGTGTCCTTCCCTCAAGCATACGCAGATGATTTGCCGCCTCTGCCATATCCTTCGGTTTGTGAAAGACCTGGGCGTCGAGCGACATTGTCTGGTCCGAGCCGATGACAAGCGCGCCGCCGAAGCGTCGGCTGACTTCACTCGCTTTTGCCTCAGCGAGAACAAGCGCCACTTGATCGGGTGCCGCGCCCGATTTTTCCAGCGGCGCCTCGATTGCACGTTCGTCGATGTGGGCGGCGTGAGCTTCAAAAGCGAGGCCGGCATTTTCCATCAGCATCCGCCGGAACGGGCTCGATGATGCAAGAACGAGCTTTGGTGTCATTCCTTGCTCCCGAAGTGATTAAGTTACTCAGCGCTTAACGCAGCTTCGGGCGCAGGGCAACGATTGCCGCTGCTGTCTCCTCAATCGAGCGTCGGGTGACATCGATCATTGGCCAATTATGACGAGCGCAGAGGGAGCGCGCATATTTCAGCTCCTCAGAGATTGATGCGCGATCGGTATAATGCTCTCGGTCGAAACCGGGGGTCGATCCAAGAAGGCGATTTTCGCGAACTTGGGAAATCCGGTCCGTGGTGGCGATGAGACAGACGATCAGCGGTTTGGTCGCCGTTGCCAACGCCTCAGGCAAAGGCACGCCATAGACGATGGGGATATTCGCAGTCTTGATGCCACGGTTTGCAAGATAAATGCTGGTCGGCGTCTTCGACGTCCGGCTGATGCCGACGATGACGACATCCGCTTCGTTATAGTCCTCCGGCATCTGACCATCATCATGATCCATGGTGAAGTTCAGCGCTTCGATACGTGCGAAGTAGCCCGCATTCATCACGTGCTGAGCGCCGACACGTCTTCTCGAGGGAGCCCCGAGATAGATCTGAAACGCGCCGATAACCGGTTCCAGAACATTGACGGAGGCTACGCCCATTTCCGCACAGCGTTCGTCAATGATGCTCGCAAGTTCCGGATCGACGATCGTGTAGAGAACGATGCCCGGTTCACTGTCGATCGCCTGAAGCACCGGCATCAGCTGCTTACGGTTTCGGATCAGCGGATAGACATGTTCGATCGACTGAGCGGATTTGAACTGGGCGGAGGCGGCGCGGCCGGCGGAGATGAGAGTCTCGCCGGTCGAGTCAGAAATCAGATGCAGATGGAAGAAGTTCGTTCTGTTCTCCACGCTATTTTCCGCTGCCTGTTGAAAAGACTGGACAGCAAAGAGCTAACGGCGCGACTAGGATCGAGGCAAGGGAAAACATGCGCCCTTATCCACATCCAGAACTTTCGGAGGTGATCTCGGAGGGAGCTGTGGATGATGGGGACGGTGATCGTGCTCCCGCTGACCATGCACAGCTTGTCCACAGCGTGAGCTGAAAGATGAATTCCCGGAACCTGATGGAATCTCTTCACAATTTGGATTTTCTGCTGATTTACGCGCACGCACGCGAATCTCAACCCTCATTGATACGGCCTGCGTGACAAATCGCGCTCGCGGTGGATGGATTTTAATCCTTGATAGAAACCGACTCTAAGAAATAGAAACCTTTTAAATATCTTTGGATTTTTATAGGGAAGAAGCGCTTGAGCGAAACGCGCCGGAAAATCATGCAGGTTCTTGACGGTAAGACCCTGACGCCCCCTCCCCTCTGGCTCATGAGACAGGCAGGTCGTTATCTGCCGGAGTACAGGGAAACGCGTGCGAAAGCGGGAAGTTTCCTCGATCTCTGTTATTCGCCTGATTATGCCGTGGAGGTGACGCTTCAACCGATACGGCGCTACGGTTTTGATGCCGCCATCCTATTTTCCGACATCCTGGTCATTCCCGATGCGATGAAGCGCAATGTCCGTTTTACCGAGGGACATGGTCCGGAGATGGACCCGATTGACGAGACGGGCATTGCCGGGCTCGATGGAGAAAATGTCATTGATTACCTGCAGCCCGTGCTGGAGACGGTGAAGCGCCTGAGGAACGAGCTTCCTTCGGAGACGACGCTCCTCGGCTTCTGTGGAGCTCCTTGGACGGTTGCGACCTATATGATTGCTGGCCACGGCACGCTGGATCAGGCGCCTGCCCGTCTGTTTGCGTATAAGCATCCGCGTGCTTTCGAGCACTTGCTGATGCTGCTTGCGGATGTCTCTGCCGACTATCTCGTGGCGCAGATCGATGCCGGCGCTGATGCGGTGCAAATCTTTGATTCCTGGGCTGGTGTTCTCGGCGAGAAAGAATTTGAAGCATTCGCGGTTCGTCCCGTGGCGCGCATGATTGCTTCGATCAAGGCACAACGGCCGCAGACGCGGGTCATCGCATTTGCCAAAGGTGCGGGCTACATGCTCAAGACTTATCGGCAGAAGACCGGAGCAGATGCGATCGGGCTCGATTGGTCCGTCCCACTTGCCTTTGCAGCCGAGCTGCAGAAGGACGGACCAGTGCAGGGTAATCTTGATCCGATGCGTGTTGTAGCTGGCGGCCATTCCCTGGAGGAAGGCATCGACGACATTCTTCAGGCGCTCGGAAACGGACCGCTGATCTTCAATCTCGGTCATGGGATTACGCCTCAGGCAGATCCGGAGAATGTCCGCCTTCTCGTCGAGCGGGTACGCGGCGTGGGGGCGGTGTAGTGGAAAAGCAGACGGATAGAAGGCCGGGCGCCTATGCTCGCCGGCGCGCCCATTTTGCTTTGATCTTCTTTGCAGTTCTAGCCGTTGGGCTTTTCGCCTGGAATCCCGACAACCTCTATCTCTGGATCAAGGCGCTCCACATCATCGCTGTGATTTCGTGGATGGCCGGCCTTTTTTATATGCCTCGGCTTTTCATCTATCACACGGATGCAGAACCCGGTTCCATTCAATCCGAGACTTTCAAGGTGATGGAGGGACGGCTGCTCAGGATCATCATGAATCCGGCCATGATGCTGACCTGGATCCTTGGTCTTTATCTCGCCTGGTCTGTTTATCGTTTTCAGGGCGGCTGGTTGCATGCAAAGATGGGGTTGGTCGTTCTTTTGACGATCGTCCATGTCTTTTTCGCCAGAGCCGTGCGGGCGTTCGAACGGGATGAAAACCGCCGCTCGGCCCGTTATTGGCGCTTCATGAATGAGGCGCCAACTGTGCTGATGATCCTCATCGTCATCCTCGTCGTCGTGAAGCCGTTTTGATACCAGAGGTGATGCAGGTTAAATTTCAATCATTTTAACCAGCCCTCTTGCGGGCAGGGTTGTGACTCGCTATTTTCCGCCCATCTCATCTTCGTGGCATGTGTGTAGAGTTCAGTCGCCTGCGAGCCCTTTCGCAGTACCGAATACGACCCAACATCGCCTTTCCCCTTCTAAAATAAAGAGTATTGGTCACTTCATGGCTGAAATGAAGCTTCAGGAACTTAAGAGTAAATCGCCGACGGATCTTCTGGCTTTTGCAGAATCGCTCGAGGTCGAAAACGCGAGCACGATGCGCAAGCAGGAGCTCATGTTTGCAATCCTGAAGGTTCTTGCCAGTCAGGATATCGAAATCATCGGTGAAGGTGTCGTTGAGGTCCTGCAGGATGGTTTCGGGTTTCTACGCTCCGCAAATGCCAACTATTTGCCCGGCCCGGACGATATCTACATTTCCCCTTCGCAGATCCGCCGTTTCTCGCTGAAGACCGGCGACACCGTCGAGGGTCCGATCCGCGGTCCGAAGGAAGGCGAACGTTACTTCGCGCTTCTCAAGGTCAACACAATCAATTTCGATGATCCTGAAAAGATCCGTCATAAGGTTCACTTCGACAACCTGACGCCGCTCTATCCGAATGAGCGCTTCAAGATGGAACTGGATGTTCCGACCTCCAAGGATCTCTCCCCGCGCGTCATCGATCTCGTGGCGCCTCTCGGCAAGGGCCAGCGCGGCCTGATCGTTGCTCCGCCGCGTACTGGTAAGACGGTTCTGCTGCAGAACATCGCTCACTCGATCACCGCGAACCACCCGGAATGCTATCTGATCGTGCTGCTGATCGATGAACGTCCGGAAGAAGTCACGGACATGCAGCGTTCGGTTCGCGGCGAAGTCATTTCTTCCACATTCGACGAACCGGCCGTTCGCCACGTACAGGTCGCCGAAATGGTGATCGAAAAGGCAAAGCGCCTCGTGGAACATGGCCGCGACGTCGTCATCCTGCTCGACTCCATTACGCGCCTTGGCCGCGCCTACAATACCGTGGTGCCGTCGTCGGGCAAGGTTCTGACAGGTGGTGTCGACGCGAACGCGCTCCAGCGTCCGAAGCGCTTCTTTGGTGCTGCACGTAACATCGAGGAAGGCGGTTCGCTGACCATCATTGCGACGGCCCTCATCGATACCGGCAGCCGCATGGACGAAGTTATCTTCGAAGAGTTCAAGGGCACCGGCAATTCGGAAATTGTTCTCGATCGCAAGGTCGCAGACAAGCGCATCTTCCCGGCCATGGATATTCTCAAGTCCGGCACGCGTAAGGAAGATCTGCTCGTTCCGCGGCAGGATCTGCAGAAGATCTTTGTCCTGCGTCGCATTCTTGCGCCGATGGGCACGACTGACGCGATCGAATTCCTCATCGACAAGCTGAAGCAGACGAAGAATAATGGCGACTTCTTCGACTCGATGAATACCTGATCGTTAGCCGGATTCCTCAGATTGAGGCTGGTGAGTCGTTATGCGACCGCCAGCCTTTTCTGTTTAGGTCGATGCGGAAACGAACTGATTGGCAGAAGATGGAAATGTGGAACGATACCATATTCGCTCTCTCGAGCGGCGCGCCGCCGTCAGGCGTCTCTGTTATCCGTGTTAGCGGTCCACAGACCCGTCTTATCTTGGAAACGCTGATCGGTCGGGTTCCCTCGCCGCGATCTGCCGCCTATCGAACGATTCGGAGTCGGAACGGTTTTACGATCGATGCGGGATTGGTTCTTTTTTTCCCAGGTCCCGCCTCTTTCACGGGTGAGGACTCCGCAGAATTTCAGGTTCACGGTTCGAGAGCGGTTATATCTGGCCTTTCAAAGGAACTAGCATCATTTCCGCAAACCCGGCTTGCGATGGAAGGGGAATTTAGCCGTCGCTCTTTCGAGAATGGCAAGCTTGATCTCGTCGAGGTAGAGGGATTGGCCGATCTTATCGCGGCCGAGACTGAAATGCAGCGTCGACTGGCGCTTGAGCAGAGTTCAGGTGGCCTGTCCCGTCTATACGATTCGTGGGCGGAACGAATTACGCATTCCCGGGCGCTTATCGAGGCCGAGCTTGACTTTCCCGATGAGGACGATGTTCCGGGATCCGTCTCAGATGAGATCTGGACCTCGTTGACAGCGCTCCGGAGCGAGATAGAGAGCCACCTCTCTCATGCCGAAATGGGAGAGATCATACGGGACGGTTTTAAGGTCGTCATTGCCGGGGCGCCGAATGCTGGTAAGTCCAGCCTGATGAACTGGTTTGCCCAAAGAGATGTGGCGATCGTGACCGATATCGCCGGGACGACACGCGACGTCCTTCATGTCGATATCAATCTGAACGGCTATTTGGTTAAGCTCTACGATACAGCGGGCCTGCGCGACACGGCCGATATCGTCGAAAAAGAAGGAATCAAGAGGGCACAGGTGGCATTAAGCAATGCCGACCTTGTCCTTTTCCTGGTCGATATGGGATCCCCGCAGCCAGTGGATCCCGCTGACTTGGAACGCGCTTCATCGCATGTTATTGTTGGCACCAAGCGCGACCTGAATCCTTCAGCCAATTCCTATAGTCTTCAGATTTCCATAAGGACCGGTGAGGGTCTTCCAGAACTGCGGGATTATGTTTCTTCCCTCATCGAACGGAAGTTTGGGGGATTATCCTTATCTGTTCCGGCACGAGGGAGACATAAGGATTCACTTCTGAAATGTCTGATGGCTCTCTCAGAAGCAATCGATCGGATAGGGCAAAGCTTGGAGATCAGAGCGGAATCGCTAAGGCTTGCAGGCGACCATTTAGGACGCATTACCGGACGTGTTGATGTCGAAGATCTTCTTGGTGTCATCTTCTCAGAGTTTTGTATCGGAAAATGATTCACGTGGAACATCAGCAGCCCATGATGGGGAAGTTTCACGTGAAACCTTTTGGAGTTGCGCATGAGCGCCAGTAGCTATGATGTTATCGTGATTGGCGGCGGCCACGCAGGGTCGGAAGCAGCCGCCGCGGCCGCGAGAATGGGCGCGAGGACGGCCCTGATTACACACCGCCGCGATACAATCGGTGTCATGTCCTGTAATCCGGCGATAGGCGGCCTCGGCAAAGGGCATCTTGTCCGAGAGATCGACGCGATGGATGGTCTCATGGGCCGCATCGCGGATGCAGCTGGCATTCAGTTCCGGATGCTGAACAAGAAGAAGGGTGCGGCGGTGCGCGGCCCGCGCACCCAGGCCGATCGCAAGCTCTACCGGCTCGCGATGCTCGACGCCATCGAGGCGATTGAGAATCTCGACGTCATTGAAGGCGACGCATTTGACCTTGAGATAAGGGGTAATCGAGTCGCTGGCGTAATGATGAAGGACGGACGGCTCTTTTCAGCCCCTTCCGTGGTCATCACCACCGGCACTTTCCTGCGGGGTCTTATCCACATAGGCAATGAGAAGACGCCCGCCGGCCGCACCGGAGAGCCGCCATCTGTTGGACTTTCGGCAACGCTTACTCGTTTGGGCTTGAAGCTAGGTCGGTTGAAAACGGGGACGCCGGCGCGTCTGAATGGAAAAACGATCGATTGGTATTCTGTTGGCCGCCAAGCGGCGGATGATGAACTGATCCCCTTCTCTTTCATGACGGATCGGATCGTGAATCAGCAGGTCGAATGTGGCGTTACGCGGACAACGGAGGCGACACATCGTATCATCGTGGACAATATAGGGAAGTCAGCGATGTATTCCGGCCAGATCGAAGGTGTGGGTCCTCGCTACTGCCCTTCGATCGAGGACAAGCTGGTTAGATTCGGTGAGCGAGATGGACATCAGATCTTCCTGGAACCCGAGGCCCTGGACGACGACACTGTTTATCCAAATGGGATCTCTACTTCGCTTCCGGCCGAAGTGCAGGCGGCTTTTATCAAGACGATCCCCGGTCTTGAACATGTAGAGATATTGCATCCCGGATACGCGATCGAATATGACCATGTTGATCCGCGCGAGTTGTCGGCGACATTAGAAGTCAAGAAACTT
Source organism: Rhizobium sp. BK650 (assembly GCF_014195325.1). Taxonomy (GTDB): domain Bacteria; phylum Pseudomonadota; class Alphaproteobacteria; order Rhizobiales; family Rhizobiaceae; genus Rhizobium. The sequence goes on from NZ_JACIBK010000016.1 coordinate 67,914, forward strand.
CCGGGACTCTTTCTTGCCGGCCAGATCAACGGGACGACGGGCTATGAAGAAGCTGGCGCGCAAGGACTTGCCGCTGGCCTTAACGCTGCACTTTCGAGCAGCAACTCTCAGCCTTTTATATTTAGCCGTACGAACTCCTACATCGGGGTGATGATCGACGATCTGACCTCCCGGGGTGTTACGGAGCCGTATCGAATGTTTACATCGCGTGCCGAGTATAGATTGACTCTTCGTGCCGATAATGCCGATGTACGACTTACGCCGGTGGGAATCGAGCTCGGATGTATTTCTGCTGGCCGACGTGAACGTTTTGACGCGTATCAAAGTGCCCTCCAACGCGCCAGGACGATGCTTCAATCATTGTCGGTGACCCCGAGCGAAGCCCGCCGCGTTGGCCTGAACCTCAATCTTGATGGCCAGCGGCGCACCGCTTACGACCTTCTTTCTTATCCTGAACATAGCTTTGAAGATTTGGGCAAAGTGTGGGAAGGCTTGGGGGTTTTTTCGAAAAAGATTGCCGAAGCGCTGGAGATCGAGGCTGGCTACTCTGTCTACATGGATCGCCAGGCGGCCGCCATTGAGGTGCAGCGGCGGGACGAGGCCCGCTTGATTCCAGCTGACTTCGACTACGGCACCTTGTCCGGCCTCTCCAACGAGCTGAAGAGCAAACTCAGTGCACAGCGGCCTGCTAACGTTGCCCAAGCTCTTAAGGTAGAGGGCATGACACCGGCAGCGATTTCGCTTTTACTGGTTCATCTGCGTCGCCACCGGGACGCTGACACACAAGTCGCATAATGACTGCAAGGTTTGAGAGTCTTCCGGAATGGACTTAAACGGATTACGTGTTTCACGTGAAACACAGGAGCGTCTGCGTCATTTCGCCGAGCTCTTCACAAAATGGGCCAAAACAATCAACCTTGCTGCTCCCTCTACTATGGATGACATGTGGCGCCGGCATATCGCTGACAGCGCGCAGATATTCCAGATCTCGCCTCATCCCCAAACCTGGATCGATCTGGGAAGCGGCGGCGGTTTTCCTGGGGTGATTACTGCGGTTTTCTTGGCAGAACAGCAGGCGGGCTGGGTCCATCTGGTGGAGAGCAACAATAAAAAAGCAGCATTTCTGCGAACTGCCTTGAGAGAAACAGGCGGACGGGGCGAGGTACATGCTATCAGGATAGAAGATGCACCAGCTAGGGTTCCCTTTTGTGATGCCATTTCTGCCCGAGCGCTGGCTGATCTCGATAAGCTGATCGAGTATGCGTCGCCGTGGATGGTTGGCAAGGAAAACAATCGGGCTTTTTTTCATAAAGGCCGGGATTACCAGAGGGAAATTCAGAAAGCGCATGGTCGCTGGACTTTTGATCTGTTAGAACACAATAGCGCTGTTGAGCGAGATTCTGTAATTCTCGAGATATCAAATCTCAGGCGCTTGGTTTAACAAAGCGGATATTGCGGCAATGGCTGGCGAACGTAATCGGATAATCACCATCGCAAATCAGAAGGGTGGCGTGGGCAAGACCACCACCGCAATCAACTTGGCAACTGCTCTCGCCGCTATCGGCGAACGGGTATTGATTATCGATCTGGATCCACAAGGTAATGCAAGCACCGGTTTGGGTATTGACCGGCGCAATCGCAGGCTTTCCTCCTATGACCTAATGGTGGCGGAAGCCAGTGTCGCCGAGACCGCGCTTGAGACGGCTGTTCCTAATCTTTTTATTATCCCGTCGACAATGGATCTCCTTGGCGTGGAGATGGAAATCTCTCAGCAAAGCGATCGTGTCTTTAAACTCAAGAAGGCATTGTCTTCCTCCGAAGCGCTCTCCTTTTCTTACATCCTTCTCGATTGCCCGCCCTCTTTCAATCTTTTGACGATGAACGCCATGGCGGCAGCTCATTCGGTTCTGGTTCCACTGCAGTGCGAGTTCTTCGCTCTTGAGGGTTTGAGCCAGCTTCTGGAGACCGTCAACCAGGTCCGGCGGACGGTCAACCCACAGCTCGATATTCAAGGCATCGTGCTAACGATGTTCGATGCGCGCAACAATCTGGCGCAACAGGTCGTCAACGACGTGCGGACTCACCTCGGCGAGAAAGTATATCACACGCTTATCCCGCGGAATGTCCGTGTTTCGGAAGCGCCTTCCTATGGCAAGCCTGCAATCCTCTACGACCTCAAATGTGCCGGTAGTCAAGCTTATTTGCAGCTCGCATCGGAAGTCATCCAGCGGGAGCGGCAGAGGCTGGCGGCTTGAACGGGTGCATGACAGAGTTAAGCGAGTTTTTTGAACATGAATGACGATACATCGAAAAGACGGCTTGGCCGTGGCCTCGCAGCCCTTATAGGTGAAATGGATCAGCCTGTTCCAGCGGAGGCCGAGCGGTCTGCAGTCAGTGCAGACCGGATGATCCCTATCGAATTCGTTACTCGCAACCCTCGCAACCCTCGTCGTTTTTTCGATGATACGGAGCTTCACGATTTAGCGAGTTCGATACGCCAGCACGGTATCGTGCAACCAATCGTGGTTAGAACACTCTCGCGGGACCGCTATGAAATTATAGCCGGCGAAAGACGGTGGCGTGCCGCCCAGCTGGCAGGTTTGATCGAGATTCCCGTTATCATCAGAGACGTCGATGATAAGACGGCGCTGGAAATCGCCATCGTCGAGAATGTTCAACGTTCCGATCTGAATCCGCTTGAGGAAGCGCTCGGTTACGAGCAACTCATTGCCGAATATGGATATACCCAAAACGATCTCGGCGAGATCATTGGCAAAAGCCGCAGCCATGTCGCCAATTCGCTGCGCCTGTTGAAGCTGCCTGAGCCTGTCCGTGACATGCTGGCCGCAGGAAGCCTTTCTGCAGGGCATGCGCGTGCGCTGGTGTCGACATCGGATCCTTCTGCACTCGCGCGCACAATTGTTTCCAAGGGCATGTCGGTACGCGACGCAGAAAAGCTCGCACAGAACGACATCAAGGCTCAGTCCGAGCCACAAACGCCCGTTCAAAGGAACCAGAAGGATTCGGACACTTTGGCTCTGGAGCGTACGCTGTCGGATACGCTTGGACTCGATGTGTCCATCAATCACAAGGCCAGCGGTGGTCAGATTCGTATTTCTTATAAGTCTCTGGAACAGCTCGAAGAAGTCTGCCGACTTCTCGAGCGGCGCTGATCTGGACTAGGGGCGTCTTCCTGATTGCAGCGTTGTCGAGAGCAATGTCTGCATGGCGATGCTGTCTTCCAATATCTGACGCTGCCTCGTCTGGAGGACAGCTGCCTGCAGACGTTTTGTTTCACGAGAAATAGCGTCGGCACTCCAGCTTTTTAATGCCTGCTCTAGAATCGGCTTGCGGCGGAAATGAAGATGTCTGCCCAGCGTCTGCATGATTTGCGCGGGCGGCAATCTCTTCTCATCCATCTCCGCACGCATCGTATCGAGAAGCTGAAATTGCCGAAGGCAGGCTTGGAGAACCAGAAAAACCGAGGTCTTGGAACTAGTGATCTTCTGCATGGCATGCAGGAAATTGTTGTTATTGCCGCTCAATATCGCATCCACAGCATCATCGACCGAAATCGCGCTGGCGTCCCCGATTATTTCGGTAACGTGATGATCTTCGATTGTCCCTATGCCGCGGCAATAGAGGGCTAGTTTTCGAATTTCGTTTCTCGAAGCAATTCTGTCGCCACCGATCAGTGTGATGAGGGCCTGTCTGGCGGCGGGAGTTATACCCAATCCCTCGGCAGAAAGTTCGCTGTCGATCAGCGTATTCAGCGCGCGGCCGTCGTCGGCGTAACAGGGAATGGCGACGGCGGTACGGGCGGCCTCGACCGTTTTGCGCAAGGCCGAACCCTTCTTTAGATCGCCGGCTTCGACGATAATGCTGGCTGCGTCGAGAGAGGCGCCTGACAGAAATGCGACAGCATCGACGAGATATTTCTCGTTTGCCGCACCCCTCACCCATATCAGCTTTTCGCCGCCGAAAAGACCGATGGACTGGGCCTCATCGACCAGCCTCCCAGGCTCCTTCTGAAGATCGCCCACGTCGAGTTTGGTGAGAGAGAAGGGGTCATTCTGGTCGATGCCAGTCTTTCCCGCAATCATCCCAGCCCGCTCGGAAACAAGTCCGCGGTCCGGGCCATAGATCAGATAGATGCGATACTGGCGAACGGATCTCTGCAGAAACCCTTCGAACTCATGGGATTTGATTTCCGCCACGCCACCGCTCCTTTAGCGGCTGAGCGCGGCGGCAAGATCCGCTCCCACGAACTCGGCCGCTTGATTGGCCGCGCGATTTTCCGCATCGAGAATTGCTCGCTGCTTGGCAAATTCCTGGCTTGGGAAGTCAACCAGAGATATTGCCGAGCGGCTACCTGCTTTGATGATACGATTGTCCTTCGTCGTCCGCAACGTATAGCTGACCGTCACATTCGCGCGTCCCGCCCGAGACGTATCGGAGGATTGAACAAGCAAAGTATCGGCAACGTATGACGAAACCTGCAGATCGACCATGTAATCCGGCTTCTCAACCTCACCGGCACCGCGGGAAGCCAGGAAGATCAGACGATTGCGAACTACCTGGCCGACGCGCGTACCCGCTTCGGAAAAGCCGACGGAGCCAAGCTTCTCGGTAACGCCGGTGCTTTCGGAATAGAGTGGCCGGACCTGGCAGGCGGAAAGGAACGCCGTAGAGACGAGGATCGTAACGATGCCGGCGCGGCGCGCAAGCTTGCGGGCAAAATCAGACGACAATGTTTACAATCCTCTGTGGAACCACGATGATTTTTTTCGGTGCCTGGCCGTTCAAGACATTCTTCACCGCGTCCAATTCCAGCACGGCTTCGGTGACGGCATTCTGATCTGCGTCGCGAGAAATTGTCAATTCGGCGCGCTTCTTGCCGTTGATCTGCACGGGAAGGATCACGTCGTTCTCTACGACGAGCGATTCGTCATAGGCTGGCCAGGCTGCATGGGCGATCAAGCCTTTATTGCCAAGGGTCATCCAGCATTCCTCCGCCAGATGCGGGGTCATCGGTGCGACGAGCTGGATGAGGATCTCCGCCGCATCGCGGATCGCAGATCGATAGGCCGTATCACCCTCGCCGGCTGCCACCTTCGTCAGCGGGCCTGCCAGCGCGTTGACGAGTTCGTAAATACGAGCGACCGCCTTGTTGAACCAGAGCCGGTCGTAGTCGTTCTGAACCGCCTTCAGGGTCTTGTGGGCCAACTGGGAAATTGCGAGTGCTTCGCCTTCCTTTGCCGGCTTCGGCTCTACGGTGGAGAGGACTTCGGCAGCTTCCGAAATCAGGCGCCATAAGCGCTGGGTGAAGCGGTGGGCACCTTCGACGCCGGCTTCCGACCAGATTACGTCGCGCTCGGGCGGAGAGTCGGAGAGAACGAAGAAGCGAGCGGTATCGGCGCCGTAGGAGGCAATGATATCGTCGGGATCCACGACGTTTCTCTTCGACTTCGACATCTTTTCGATCGAGCCGATGGTGATTTCCTCGCCTCCATCAAGCAGATAGGCGCTACGCTTTCCGTCGATCTCCTCGATACGGATATCGGCGGGCGAAACCCATTCGCGGTGCATGCCCGCACCGCGGCTATAGGTTTCGTGGACCACCATGCCTTGCGTGAAGAGGCCCTTGAAGGGCTCCTTGACGTCTACATGTCCGGTTTCGCGCATCGCGCGGGTGAAGAAGCGGGAATAGAGCAGATGCAGGATCGCGTGTTCGATACCGCCAATATACTGGTCGACCGGCAGCCATCGGTTGGCCGCGGCCGGATCGGTAGGCTGCTTCTCCCAAGGTGCCGTGAAGCGGGTGAAGTACCAGCTCGAATCGACGAAGGTATCCATCGTGTCCGTTTCACGACGCGCATCCTTGCCGCATTGCGGGCAGGCGACGTGACGCCAGGTCGGGTGACGGTCCAGCGGATTGCCGGGCTGATCGAAGGTGACGTCCTGCGGCAGCTTTACCGGCAGGTCTTTCTTCGGAACCGGCACGACGCCGCAATCATCGCAATGGATGACTGGGATCGGGCAGCCCCAGTAACGCTGGCGGGAAATGCCCCAGTCGCGCAGGCGGAAATTGATCTTGCGTTCGCCCTGCGGTGCATTGCCAAGCAGGGTGGAAGACAGTTTGTCGGCAACGATCTGGAAGGCCTCGTCGGTCGTCTTGCCGTCCAGGAAGCGCGAGTTGATCATCACGCCCTCGCCGTCGTATGCGACATCGCCGACGGTGAAGCTTGCCGCATCGCCGTCTTTCGGCATGACGACCGGCACGACCGACAGACCATATTTGCGAGCGAAATCCAGATCTCGCTGATCGCCCGAGGGGCAGCCGAAGATTGCGCCCGTGCCGTAGTCCATCAGAACGAAGTTGGCGACATAGACCGGCAGTTCCCAGGAGGGGTCGAGCGGATGCTTCACGCGGATGCCGGTATCCATACCCTTCTTCTCGGCCGTCTCAAGCGCGGCAAGAGAGGTCCCGGCGCGGCGGCATTCCTCGCAGAAGGCTTCGATATCGGCATTCGTGCCCGCCATTTCCTTGGCGAGCGGATGATCGGCAGCGATCGCCAGGAAGGAAGCGCCGAACAGCGTATCCGGGCGAGTTGTATAGACCGTCACTTCGGTTTCGCCGGCGGGTGCGGTTTCCGGAACGATTTCCCAACGGATCGTCAGACCTTCGGAGCGGCCGATCCAGTTCTTCTGCATAAGGCGCACTTTTTCCGGCCACTGGTCGAGCGTATCGAGCGCATCCAGCAGGTCCTGGCTGAAATCGGTGATCTTGAAGAACCATTGCGTCAATTCGCGCTGTTCCACCAGCGCTCCAGAGCGCCAGCCACGGCCGTCGATGACCTGCTCATTGGCAAGAACGGTGTTGTCGACCGGATCCCAATTCACCTTGGACTGCTTGCGGTAAACGAGACCCTTTTCCAGGAAATCCAGGAAAAGATGCTGCTGTTGCTGATAGTATTCCACATCACAGGTGGCGAATTCGCGCGACCAGTCCAGCGAGAGACCCATCGCCTTCAGCTGAGCCTTCATCGAGTTGATGTTCTGGTAGGTCCAGGATGCGGGGTGCACGCCGCGCTCCATCGCGGCATTTTCCGCCGGCATGCCGAAAGCGTCCCAACCCATCGGATGGAGGACGTTGTAGCCACGGGCGCGCTTATAGCGCGCCACCACGTCGCCCATGGCGTAGTTGCGGACATGGCCCATGTGAATGCGACCCGACGGATAGGGAAACATTTCCAGGACGTAATATTTCTCGCGCGGATCGGAATTGTCGGTCTCGAAGACCTTTTCCTCGTTCCATTTCTGCTGCCAGCGGGGCTCAGCATCGCGCGGATTGTAACGTTCGGTAGCCATAGTATCAGAATTTCCGGAAAATCAGGGGAGGTCGGTCGAGACCTTCACCATGAAACCAACCAAGCGTCAAGTTTTGCGGGCGCTTCAGGCGTTCGATCTCGGATTTGAGGCGATTTCCGTGGAGAGAAGTCTTGGCAAGCCCACTGGAGGTGATTAGTGCATTGCCAGTGAATTAGGCATGATGTCGGAGCAGAGCGATGGAGCTTCAAGAGCGGTTAAACGAAGTACGGTCCAAGATCGCCGCGGCAGAGCGCGATGCAGGCCGCCCCGCACGCTCTGTCGAACTCGTGGCTGTCTCGAAAACCTTTGAGGCCGATACCATTCGCCTCGCAATCGAAGCCGGCCAGCGAATCTTCGGCGAGAACCGCGTTCAGGAAAGCCAGGGAAAATGGCCGGAACTGAAAAAGGAAATGCCTGGCATAGAGCTGCACCTCATCGGTCCGCTGCAATCCAACAAGGCTGCCGAAGCGGTTGCGCTTTTCGACGTCATCGAAACCGTCGACCGTGAGAAAATTGCCCGCGTCATAGCGGAGGAAATGAAGTCGCAGGGCAAGGTCCTTCGTCTCTATGTGCAGGTCAATACCGGCCTGGAGCCACAAAAGGCCGGCATAGCTCCTGACGACGTTACGGCCTTCGTCAATTTCTGTGGCGATGAGCTTGGCCTTGCCATTGAAGGGCTGATGTGTATTCCGCCGGCGGAAGAGAATCCTGGCCCGCACTTCGCACTGCTCGCGAAGCTCGCTGAAAGATGCGGTGTGAAAAAGCTTTCGATGGGCATGTCCGGCGATTATGAAACCGCCATTGCATTCGGGGCAACCAGTGTGCGCGTCGGCTCGGCGATTTTCGGCGCACGTTAACGAATAACGGAAAAGGCGCTCTCCAATTCGGAGGACCGGTCATGATTCGACCGGGCATCCCAGCAGCCGTTGTTTGGAAAGCGATAATATTCATTAATGCGAAAAAAGTTTAAGCGGGTGGTTTCCCTGGCTGGCGTGGGACTACTCGGCGCCCAGCACCAATTCCATAAGCCCTTTGAATCATTGATTAATTTCTTTCTTCCTCTTACGCTTTTCCAAAGCCGATCGATTGCTGCCGCAAGCCCTAACGAGAGCTTAAATTAAATTTTCCGCAAAGCTAATTGAGGAAATATTAACTATGTTGGGCGCAACCATTCGTTAACGGCAATGACCCGGCTCGCTCGGGTTTTGCATGAAGCGTCGCCGTTACCGGACTTGTCCGGATGACCCTTTCACTTCGATTGCGGAAAACGGAACATGACAAGCATCCTTACCAACAACGCTGCCATGGCAGCGCTGCAGACCCTGCGCGGCGTAAACGATAGCCTCAAGAATACCCAGGCTCGCGTCTCCTCAGGCTATCGCATCGAAAAGGCCGCCGACAACGCTGCCTACTGGTCGATCGCGACGACCATGCGTTCGGATAACAAAGCGCTCTCGGCTGTTTCCGACGCCCTCGGCCTCGGCGCTGCCAAGGTCGACACCGCTTACACCGCCATGGACAACGCCATCGACGTCGTCACGGAAATCAAGGCGAAGATCGTTGCTGCCACGGAAAAGGGCGTCGACAAAACCAAGATTCAGGAAGAACTCGACCAGCTGCAGGAACAGCTGGTGAGCATCGCCCAGTCGGCGTCCTTCTCCGGTGAAAACTGGGTTGCAGGCGCTTCGGGCACGAAGAGCGTCGTCTCCTCCTTCGTCCGTGACGGCTCGAATGCCGTTTCGGTCAAGATGACGGATTATGTTCTTAACGACGGCACGCTTGGCAATGTGCTGTTTGGGATGAACAGCAATGGCACGATCCAAACGACGAGCGGGATCATCGGCACCGCATTCAACGGGACTTACGGCGGTACGGTTATTGTCATGCCTTCGATCTACGCGCTCGATATCACCAACTTCACGCAGGGTCAGCTCGACGGAGCGCTTTCCGGCGTCGAACTCGTGCTCCAAGCCTTGACGAATGCAGGCTCGCAGCTGGGTTCGATTTCGACGAGAATTCAGCTGCAGGAAACCTTCGTGAGTGCCCTGGGTAACTCTATCGACTCCGGTATCGGCCGCCTCGTCGATGCAAATATGGAAGAAGAATCCTCCAAGCTCTCTGCCCTGCAGACGCAGCAGCAGCTTGCGATCCAGTCTCTCTCGATCGCCAATTCCTCTGCACAGAACATTCTCTCGCTCTTCCGCAGCTAAGGGGCGCGCAGGAGAACGGCAACAAAAAACCCCGCGGTTCGCGGGGTTTACTGTTTTCAGGAACTGACGATCTCAAAACTTATCGTCTTCATCCTCGTCTTTCGGGGTCGAGCGCAGCGAGCTCAGCTTCCGGAAGACGGCATCGGCGTCGATTTCCTTTTCTTCCTCACGCTCGTAGCTTGGCGTCAGGCGCTCGGTTTCCTGAGCGGACTGCAGCGTCGCGCCAAGTTCGGCAGCGGTCGGCAGCGGCCGGCCCTTGGAAGCCTTTTCCACTTCCATATCGAGGTCGATCTGGCTGCAGAGGCCAAGGGTGACCGGGTCCATCGGTGCGAGGTTTGCCGAATTCCAGTGAGTACGTTCGCGGATCTGCTCGATCGTCGATTTGGTGGTGCCGACGAGACGCGAGATCTGGGCATCTTTCAGTTCCGGATGGTTGCGAACCAGCCAGAGAATGGCGTTCGGGCGGTCCTGGCGCTTGGAAACCGGTGTATAGCGCGGGCCGCGGCGCTTGGATTCCGGCACGCGGACCTTCGGCTCGGAAAGCTTCAGCTTGTAGTTCGGGTTGCCCTCGGCGCGAGCGATTTCATCGCGGGAAAGCTGGCCAGTGGCGATCGGGTCCAGGCCCTTGATGCCTTGCGCGGCTTCACCATCGGCAATCGCCTTGACTTCGAGCGGATGCAGTTTGCAGAACTGAGCGATCTGGTCGAAAGACAGGGCTGTATTGTCGACGAGCCAAATGGCGGTCGCCTTCGGCATGAGCAGTTGTTGAGCCATGGATATAGTCCTTCTGTCGTCCGCGCCGGTGTCGCGGTCCGTGGATTGTCACCACAATGTCCGGGAAATAGGGCGCTATATAATCGCACTGTCGCAGAATTGCAATTCTTCAGAAATGAAATGACCTTTGTCTAATTGCCGTCATCAGACTACCTGATATGAATTGCGCAATTCGAGTCCCGGTCGCTGCGTGGAAACCGTGGGCCGTAGCATACCTTGTGAGGAGGAGTTCCCATGTCGGAGAAGATCTATCCGGTATCCAAACCGGTGAAGACCCGTGCGCTGATCGATCAGGCCAAGTACGAGCAATGGTACGAGGAAAGCATTGAAAACCCAGACAAGTTCTGGGGTAAGCACGGCAGGCGCATCGACTGGTTCAAGCCTTATACCAAGGTCAAGAATACGTCCTTTACCGGCAAGGTCTCGATCAAATGGTTCGAGGATGGCCAGACCAATGTTTCTTACAATTGCATCGATCGTCACCTGAAGACGAACGGCAACCAGACCGCCATCATCTTCGAAGGCGACAACCCCTATATCGATAAGAAGATCACCTATAACGAGCTCTACGAGCATGTCTGCCGCATGGCGAACGTGCTGAAGAAGCATGGCGTCAAGAAGGGTGATCGGGTTACTATCTACATGCCGATGATCCCGGAAGCGGCCTATGCGATGCTTGCCTGCGCCCGTATCGGTGCGGTGCATTCGGTCGTCTTCGGCGGCTTTTCGCCGGAGGCGCTGGCTGGTCGTATCGTTGATTGTGAATCCACTTTCGTCATCACCTGCGATGAAGGTATCCGCGGCGGTAAGCCGGTGCCGCTGAAGGACAATACGGATACGGCCATCCACATTGCCGCCCGTCAGCATGTGACGGTCAACAAGGTGCTAGTGGTGCGCCGCACCGGCGGCAAGACCGGCTGGGCGCCGGGCCGCGACCTCTGGTACCATCAGGAAATCGCCACGGTAAAGCCGGAGTGCCCACCAGTGAAGATGAAGGCGGAAGACCCGCTTTTCATCCTCTATACGTCAGGTTCGACTGGCAAGCCGAAGGGTGTCCTGCACACGACGGGTGGTTATCTGGTCTATGCGGCAATGACGCACGAGTATGTCTTCGATTACCACCCTGGCGATATCTACTGGTGCACGGCCGACGTCGGCTGGGTTACCGGCCACTCCTATATCGTCTACGGGCCGCTCGCGAACTGCGCCACGACCCTTATGTTCGAAGGCGTGCCGAATTTCCCGGATCAGGGCCGCTTCTGGGAAATCATCGACAAGCACAAGGTCAATATCTTCTACACGGCACCGACGGCAATCCGCTCCCTCATGGGCGCCGGCGACCATTTTGTGACGCGCTCTTCCCGTGAGAGCCTGCGTGTGCTCGGGACGGTCGGTGAGCCGATAAATCCGGAAGCTTGGGAATGGTACTATAATGTCGTCGGTGACAGGCGTTGCCCTGTTGTCGATACCTGGTGGCAGACGGAAACCGGCGGCCACATGATCACGCCGTTTCCAGGCGCGACTGATCTCAAGCCCGGTTCGGCCACCAAGCCCTTCTTCGGTGTCAAACCGCAGCTGGTCGACAACGAGGGGAAGGTGCTCGAAGGTGCGGCCGACGGCAATCTATGCATCATTGACAGCTGGCCGGGCCAAATGCGTACGGTCTATGGCGATCACGAGCGCTTCATCCAGACCTACTTCTCCACCTACAAAGGCAAGTATTTTACTGGCGATGGTTGCCGCCGCGACGAGGATGGCTACTACTGGATCACTGGCCGCGTTGATGACGTTCTGAACGTCTCCGGCCATCGTCTCGGTACGGCGGAGGTCGAATCGGCTCTCGTGTCGCACAATCTGGTTTCGGAAGCTGCCGTCGTCGGCTATCCGCATCCGATCAAGGGGCAGGGTATCTATTGCTATGTCACGCTGATGGCGGGCAACGAAGGTACGGATGAGTTGCGTCAGCAGCTTGTTAAGCATGTGCGTGCCGAGATCGGCCCGATCGCGGCACCCGACAAGATCCAATTCTCACCGGGCCTACCGAAGACTCGTTCGGGCAAGATTATGCGCCGTATCCTGCGCAAGATCGCCGAAGACGATTTCGGTTCGCTCGGCGACACCTCGACCCTGGCAGATCCGGCTGTCGTCGACGATCTGATCGCCAACCGGCAGAACAAGGCTACGGCCTGAGTCAAAGGGCCGCTCCGTTCAGGAGCGGCCCTATTCTTCTACATAAGGAACCCCGTCTTGCGGCCGCCATCATAGGCGTGAAACCAGTCCATCGATGAGCAATTCTGTGCAGGATTGCGCCCGTCGGGAAAGGTGAATTGGCGAGAATTCGTCCTAGATATTTGTCGCCGCTGATGTCGGTCAATTTGATGCCCGCAACACACCGAGGTCATCTGCTCCAACGGGTGCAGCCGAAACCGGTTCGTCGATTTCATTCCGCGTCGCAAATGCCGGCATGGCGAGAGGGAACATAAAGGAATAAATTCCTCTTATGTTTGAAAGTAAATAGGCGTATTTACTTAAAAATCGATCGCGCGGCCGTTAATCTCATAGTCGCCGAAGCGGGAGGGTTCTGCTCCGCCGCGTCCGCCGATCTCCGGCGGCAGTTCGGCGAGCCTGGCATTCTTCCGGCGTTCTTCGGCTTCCGCCAGCGCGCGTTTTGCGGCAGGGGAAAGCATCTTGCGCCGCGGCTCAGAGCCTTCGGGCACCGGAATTTCTACGTTGTCATTGTCGGCCATCTGCATAGAGCACTCCCGCCTGAAAACATTGAAAATGGCTGGCGAATAACCAAATCATAATGCGCCGGCGCCAGGATTTAAAGCAGCGCCCTGTAATCAAGGAGATGGAGACCTCTGATGAACCTCATGCGTACTGCCATGTTGCTTGCCTTCATGACGGCGCTTTTCATGTTTGTCGGTTTTTTGATCGGGGGCCGAAGCGGCATGATGATCGCCTTTCTCATCGCTGCCGGCATGAATTTCTTCTCCTATTGGAATGCGGACCGGATGGTGTTGTCGGCCTATCGCGCCCAGGAGGTCGATGAGCGCAACGCCCCGGAATTCTATCGGATCGTGCGTGATCTCGCCCGGAATGCCGGTCTGCCAATGCCGAAGGTTTATCTCTACGACAGCCCTCAGCCGAATGCTTTTGCGACTGGCCGCAATCCGGAAAATGCCGCGGTTGCCGCTTCGACCGGCTTGCTTTCTGCTCTTTCGCCGGAAGAGGTGGCAGGCGTGATGGCGCATGAGCTGGCCCACGTCCAGAACCGCGACACGCTGACAATGACGATCACCGCCACGCTTGCCGGTGCGATCTCCATGCTCGGCAATTTCGCGTTCTTCTTTGGCGGGAATCGCGAGAATAATAACAATCCCCTGGGCTTCGTCGGTGTGCTTGTCGCGATGATCGTGGCCCCGCTTGCCGCCATGCTGGTGCAGATGGCAATCAGCCGTACGCGCGAATATTCAGCCGACAGGCGAGGCGCTGAGATCTGCGGCAATCCTTTGTGGCTCGCTTCGGCGCTTGGCAAGATTGCCCGCGGCGCGGCGCATGTGCCGAACTATGATGCGGAGCGCAATCCGGCCACCGCGCACATGTTCATCATCAATCCGCTCTCAGGCGAGCGCATGGACAATCTGTTTTCGACCCATCCGGCCACTGAAAACCGTATTGCGGCCCTGCAGGAAATGGCGCGGGGAGCCTTCAACGTCTCGACGCCGCCGGTTCGCGCTGCTAATCCCACCCGCAAATCGCGCTCGGTCCCGAATACGGGTTTAGGCCGCGGTGACTCGCAACCGCCGAAGGGTCCGTGGTCTTGAATTCAGACGGCAAGAAGAATCCAGTTCGCAAACATAAGCCTTCCGCAGAACGCTCAGCATCGGCGCCGGTAAAACCCGGCCTGCCGACACGTGCCGCTGCCGCCAAAATCCTTTCAGCCGTCGTCGACCGGAAACTGTCCCTTGATGGCGCGCTCGATCATGAACATGGAAATCCGGCCTACAAGGCGCTTGGGGAAAGCGATCGGGCGCTGGTGCGCGCGATCCTGAACACGACGCTCCGGCATCTGCCGCGCATCGACGCGGCCATTGCTTCACTTCTTGAAACGCCGTTGCCGGAAGGGGCTCGCGCGCTTCATCATGTCCTTGCCGTCGGCGCCGCACAAATCCTCTATCTTGATGTTCCCGATCACTCGGCCGTCGATCTTGCCGTCGAACAGGCCAATCAGGATCCACGCAATCGTCGTTTTGCGAAGCTCGTCAATGCCATCCTCCGTCGTCTCAGCCGCGAGAAGGAGCGCATCCTTGCTGATGTTGCAACCATTCCGCCGATGCCTGCCTGGTTCGTGGAGCGGCTCGCGAATGCCTATGGGCGAGATGCCGCGCTTGCCATTTCCGAATCACAGCTCGAGCCAGCAGCCATTGATCTGACCGTGAAATCCGATGCCGAGGGTTGGGCGCGCCGTTTGAATGGCGCTGTGCTTCCGACCGGTGGCGTGCGGCTTTCCGCTTTCGAAGGCAGCATTCCCTCGCTCGAAGGGTTTGAAGAGGGCGAATGGTGGGTTCAGGATGCGGCTGCGAGTATCCCCGCGAAGCTCTTTGGTGATCTCACTGGCAAACGTGTTGCCGACCTCTGCGCTGCGCCAGGCGGCAAGACCGCACAGCTCATCCTTGCCGGCGGAAGAGTGACTGCGATCGACCAATCCGAGAACCGATTGAAGCGGTTGCGTTCCAACCTGGGGCGGCTTGGCCTTGAGGCCGAAACGATTGCGGTAGATCTGACGAAATTCGAACCGCCCGAATGCTTCGACGCGATCCTGCTCGACGCGCCCTGCTCATCGACGGGCACGACCCGCCGTCATCCCGACGTGCTCTGGACGAAGGGACCTGAGGATATCGCCAAGCTTGCGGTACTGCAGGAACGCCTTCTGCGCCATGCCATTACGCTTCTGAACTCCGGCGGCTTGCTCGTCTTCTCCAACTGCTCGCTCGATCCGCAGGAAGGTGAAGAGGTCGTGGCGCGCATTCTGGAAGATGTGAAGGGGGTTGAACGTGTGCCGATCGACGCAGGAAGATGGCCAGGCATGAGCCAGGCGATTACACCGCTGGGCGAGTTTCGCACCCTTCCCACAATGCTGGATATGCCTGATTTGGCGTCGGGCCTTGATGGCTTCTACGCTGCGGTGCTCAGGCGCAACTAAGCACCATTATATTCCAATTTCATCACAAAATAATACACCGTGGCTAATGAAATCAGTCGCGATTCATCTATTCTTAACCACGAGGGTCAATAGACAATTGATATGCAGTCCGGTCGGCGTCTTGCGAGCATGTATGTTCGAGAAGCTTGGCGGCGCGGTGCGCGCCGTGCCGCACTTCTGCGTTTGCGTTTCTCGCGCCATGCTATCCCGGTGCCGGAACGCCTGATCGTCGCGCCGACGGATCTCAGAGGCGTCGATTCACATGTTGCCGAAGAAATCATAGATGGGCGCTTTCCGCTTGCCGGGCGTATGCTGGAAACCGGCGGAAAGTCCCCTTTCACGTTGCCCCTCCCCTCACGCGCTTTCGCGATCAGGCTCCACAGTTTCGGCTGGTTGCGGCACATGCGGGCGAACAAGAGCGAACAGGGGTCGGCCGTTGCTCGCATGATCGTCGATAGTTGGCTCTCGATCCACGGAGGCCGGATTGAGGGCATCGCCTGGGAGACCGATGTCGTGTCGCAGCGCGTCATCGCCTGGCTGTCGCATTCTCCTGTTGTCCTGCAGAATGCAGATCGCGGTTTCTATCGCCGCTTCATGAAATCGCTGGCATTTCATATCCGCTATCTGCGGCGCATGGCGCCTTATTCGGCGGGCGAAGTCCGCTTCCGTCTTCGCATAGCGCTTGCGACGGCGTCTGTCGCCATGCCGGTGCGGGCTTCGACGGTGCGGCGAGCAGCGCAGGCGCTTGATCGTGAATTCGATAGCCAGATTCTGCCTGATGGAGGCCATATTTCTCGCAATCCGCGCGTAGGGCTGGAGCTGTTGCTCGACCTGCTGCCGCTGAGACAAACCTACGTGAATCTCGGTCACGACCTGCCGCAGAAGCTGATCTCCGGTATCGACCGCATGTATCCCGCCCTGCGCTTCTTCCGACATCAGGATGGCGATCTGGCGCTCTTCAACGGTGCGACGTCCACGCTGGCAGACGAGCTGATGTCTGTACTGCGCTATGACGAGACCGCGGGCCAGCCGTTCAAGGCACTGCCGCATTCGCGCTATCAGCGGCTTGCGGCTGGCAAGACGGTGATCATCGCTGATACCGGCCCGCCCTCGCCCGCCTGCTTCAGAACAGCCCATGCAGGCAGCCTTTCCTTCGAAATGTCCTCCGGCCGTTACCGCTTCATCGTCAACTCAGGATCACCGAAATTCGCAGGCCAACGTTACGTACAGATGGCCCGCACGACGGCTGCCCATTCCACCGTCGTTCTAAACGATACGTCCTCAAGTCGTTTTTCACCTTCGGCTTTTCTGGCTCATATGATGACGGAGCCGGTCGAAACGGTAGCGGCTGAGCGTGTGGAGACCGAGGACGGCCGCGAAGGTATCAAGGCGAGACACGACGGCTATCTCGATCCCTTCGGTGTCATCCATGAGAGGGAGCTGACGCTGAATGCCGCCGGTTCCATCGTGACTGGTATGGACCGTTTCTTGACGGATGACCGATATCACAGCGAAGGCCCACTGCGGGCCGTTGCCCGCTTCCACATCCATCCCTCTATAGTGCCGCGGCAAAATGATACGGAATCGGTGTTGCTGACGGCACCGGATGGTGAAAGCTGGCTCTTTTCCTCTCCGGGCAACGAAGTGCTGATTTCGGAAGATATTTTCTTTGCCGACAGCGCCGGCATCAGCAGCTCGGACCAGATCGAGATCGGCTTCGATCTCGCGGAAAAACCCGAAATTCGCTGGTTTTTATCACGCAAGGGCTAAAGCATTTCCATTTTATCTGAATATGGAAATGCTTTAGCTATTTGCTTTCGTGCAATTCCCAACGCAAAACCGATGCACACTTTTGCTGGAATTGCTTCGGCGGCTGTTTGCGCTGGCTCCAAGCTGTGCTAACGCGGCCCCATCAAACGTCCCTTGCCCGGATGTCTCCCGAAGCCCGAAAGGAGAAGGTTCATGGCCGTCATTTCCAAGAAGATCCCCGCCCCTGACAAGATCGAGATCAAGACCGCGCTGCTTTCTGTCTTCGACAAGACCGGCATCATCGAACTTGCTCGCGCGCTTTCGGCGCGTGGCGTGCGTTTGCTGTCGACCGGCGGCACCTACAAGGCGATTGCGGCCGAAGGTCTTGCGGTGACCGACGTCTCCGAGGTGACGCAGTTCCCGGAGATCATGGATGGCCGCGTGAAGACGCTGCATCCCAAAGTGCATGGCGGCCTCCTGGCGATCCGCGACGATGCCGAGCACCAGGAAGCCATGAAGGCGCACGGCATCGACGGCATCGACCTGCTTGTCGTCAACCTCTATCCCTTTGAAGACGTGCGCGCTGCCGGCGGCGATTATCCCACGACGGTCGAGAATATCGATATCGGCGGTCCGGCGATGATCCGTGCTTCGGCCAAGAACCACGCCTATGTCACTGTCATTACCGATCCCGCCGATTATACCGAGCTGACGGAACAGCTTTCGGCTAATACCGGCAAAACGGCCTATGCTTTCCGCCAGCGAATGGCGGCCAAGGCCTATGCGCGCACCGCCGCTTATGATGCTGCGATCTCCAACTGGTTTGCCGAAGCGCTGTCCATCGATACTCCGCGCTATCGCACCATTGGGGGCGTACTGAAGGAAGAGATGCGCTACGGCGAGAACCCGCACCAGAAGGCTGCTTTCTACGTGACCGGCGAAAAACGTCCGGGTGTTTCGACGGCGGTTCTGCTGCAGGGCAAGCAGCTTTCCTACAACAATATCAACGATACCGACGCGGCCTATGAACTGGTCGCCGAGTTCCTGCCGGAGAAGTCGCCGGCCTGCGCCATCATCAAGCATGCCAACCCCTGCGGCGTTGCGACCGGACCAACTCTTCTCGAAGCCTATAAGCGGGCGCTTGCCTGCGATTCAGTCTCTGCTTTCGGTGGCATCATCGCGCTGAACCAGACCCTCGATGCCGAAACAGCCGAAGAGATTATCAAGCTTTTCACCGAAGTTATCATCGCTCCCGATGTCACCGACGAGGCGAAGGCGATCGTTGCCCGCAAGCCGAACCTGCGTCTGCTTTCGGCTGGCGGCCTTCCTGATGCGCGTGCGGCCGGAATCACCGCCAAGACGGTGTCCGGTGGCCTGCTCGTGCAGAGCCGTGACAATGGCATGGTCGAAGATCTCGAGCTCAAGGTCGTTACCAACCGTGCGCCGACGGCCCAGGAACTCGAAGACATGAAGTTCGCCTTCAAGGTCGGCAAGCATGTGAAGTCGAATGCCGTCGTTTACGCCAAGGACGGCCAGACGGCTGGCATCGGCGCCGGCCAGATGAGCCGTGTCGATTCCGCCCGTATCGCGGCGCTAAAGGCTGATGAGGCTGCTAAGGCTCTTGGGCTCGCCATTCCAATGACACGGGGTTCGGCCGTCGCCTCCGAGGCTTTCCTGCCCTTTGCTGACGGTCTGCTGTCGATGATTGCTGCCGGCGCCACCGCCGTCATCCAGCCCGGCGGTTCGATGCGCGATCAGGAGGTGATCGACGCAGCAAACGAACACAATGTCGCGATGGTCTTTACTGGCATGCGCCATTTCCGCCACTGAGCGGAACAACCAGTTCGTCCCTCGGAGTCTCGCAGCCGGGGGACGTTACCCTCGATCCGCCGGATAGGGTGTGCGGATCAACAGTACCAAGCCTCCTGCCAGGAACAGGATCAGGGTCGACATGCCGAGATGCGCCGACCCGGTCAAATAGGTCACGATCGAAAACAGCAGCGTTGCCATGAAGCTCGTGGCCCGGCCGGAGAGCGCATAGATGCC
This sequence comes from Rhizobium sp. BK650, assembly GCF_014195325.1. Classification (GTDB taxonomy): domain Bacteria; phylum Pseudomonadota; class Alphaproteobacteria; order Rhizobiales; family Rhizobiaceae; genus Rhizobium. The sequence goes on from NZ_JACIBK010000016.1 coordinate 87,270, forward strand.
AAAATAACGGCCGGCTTCGTCAAGGCTGACGCTGCGCGCCAGATAGGAGCGCGACGAAGCCTGCACCGGTCCGAAAGCCAGACCGATCAGCAGGCCGTAGAGGATATAGGCCTTTTCCGCAGCGGTACCGAAGAGGCCGCCGCTGTCAACATTCGAAAGTGGCATCAGACCGAAGAAGGTGTAGCCGCGGCCCGTTGAAATAATACCGATTGTGGCCAGCAGCAGCATGCTAAGGCTGATGACAACGGTCGCCTTCGAGCCAATGCCTTTGTCAATCCGGCCGGCGATCAGGCAGCCGAGGATCGCGACCACGTTGAGAATGATCCCATAGATGCCGATCTCGATCGTCGCCCAGCCGAACATGCCCGCCGCGAAAGCGCCGCCAAGGATCAGCAGGCCGTTGACGCCATCCTGATAGATCATTCGGGCAATGAGGAAGGTGAGGATACCTCGACGTGTCTTTAGTTCGCCCAGCGTGTTGCGCAATTCCCTGAGGCCGAAGCGCACGGCAAAGCCGAAAGGCAGGCCTTTGCGGGCATCCGGCGTGAAGAAGAACATCGGCAGGATGAAGATCAGATACCAGACCGCCGAGATTGGACCGGTGATGCGCGCGTCCTCGCCAGTATGGGGATCGAGGCCGAAGAGCGGATCGAGGCCCAGAATGGTCTTGCCGCTTTCCGGACTGCCGGCCAGCAGGGCCACGACGGCGATCAGCACGATCATGCCGCCGAGATAACCGAGACCCCAGGCAGTGTTGGAAAGCTTGCCGACCTCATCCTTGCTGACGAGGCGCGGCATCATTGAATCGTTGAAGACGATTGAAAACTCTGCCGAAATCGAGGCGAGGATCATGAACACGATGGGGTAGATGATCGGCGAGCCGGGGGCCGCGAACCACAGGCAGACGAGGCTGACGATCTTGATAACGGCAAAAAAGGCAATCCAGGGTTTGCGCGCACCGGATTGGTCGGCAATAGAGCCCAGAATGGGAGACAGGATGGCGATGATAACAGAGGAGATCGTCGCCATGTTGCTCCACATCGTCTGGGCGGCAATGGGATCAGCCGTCAGCCGTGAGACGAAGTAAGGACCGAAAATAAACGTCGTCACCACGGTGAAGAAAGGCTGGGCTGCCCAGTCGAAGAGCATCCAGCCCCATATGCCCTTCTCCGTAGCTTTCGGCGGCTGCGTGCCTGTCCAGTCAATGCGATTCAAGCGTCCGCTCCTTTTTTGGAGCGGACTGTCTCATCTCGCCCGGTCGCGCGCAAGGTCGGTCAGTATGCCGGCGGCGACAGTGATGCGTGCGAGGTTTGGATCGGCGCCGTCGCTGAGGCTTGCGAGCTCCTCGACGATGCGGTTGATGCGGATCCTGTCCTGTGCATGCCAGGCCTGGACCGGCCGTTTCTCCTTGCCGTGATCTGAAAGCGCGGAGATCACGATATCGCGACGGGCACTGGCGATTTGATCGATGCTGCGGGCAAGCGCGAGGTTTTCGTAGTGATCCGAGGTGACAATGCGGTTGCCGGCAGCAAGCAGCCGGCCGACGCGGAAGGTCTGCGTGAAGGCAAAGTAGTTTTCGGCAGCACGCGTCAGCGTTTCCCCGGTCCTCTCGGCGATCTGCATGATTTCCGGCACGAGGGCGAAGGTCGGAAGAGCAGTGATTTCAGCGGCGAGTTTTTCCGGCAGGCCGGCCTGTTGATAATCCTGCCGGCGTGCCGCGACATCGGTTCCAGCCTGATCGGCAAAGACGGGCTTGAGTTTTTTCAATGCTGCCTGCAGCCGGCTAATGATTTCTGCCAAATCGCCCTTGGTCATGCCGGTCTTCAGCAGCAGGCGTGTCAATACCACGAAGCTGTTGCCGATCTCTTCGTAGACCCTGTTCTGAACTTCACCGGTTACCTTGTTGTCCAAGGCGTCCGTTTCCGCCCATAGTCGATTGAGATCGAAGCCGTCGCGAGCGACGATCGCGGCACGCACGACTTCGGGAGCGGAGGCAGCGGTGGCATCCATCATGGTTACGACAAAGCCCGGCCCGCCGCGATTGATCGCCTCGTTTGCGAGCACGGTCGCGATGATTTCCCGCTTCAATCGGTGGCTGTCGATGTCGGATGCGTTGGATTTCTGCATCTTGGCAGGGAAGTAATTGAACAGCGTGCCAACGAAATACGGATCGTCAGGCAACTCGCTGGCGATTACCGCATCGAAGAGCACGATCTTAGCGTAGGAGAGCAACACGCCGATTTCAGGGCGCGTCAGCGGCTTGCCGGCAGTATAGCGCTCGGACATGGTAGCATCGTCGGGCAGCGTTTCCACCTTGCGGTTCAATTGTCCGGCTGCTTCCAGAACGCTCATGAAACGGCTGAGCTCAAGGCCGTTCGCAGTCCCCTTGCGGGCTGTGAGCGAGATTGCCAGAGACTGCAGGTAGTTGTTGCGCAGCACGAGGCTTGCCACTTCGTCGGTCATGCTACGGAGAAGCTGGTCGCGTTTGGCGCGGCTGAGCCGCTGCTCATGCATGGCATTTGCCAGGGCGATCTTGATGTTGACCTCGACGTCGGAGGTGTTGACACCGGCAGAATTGTCGATTGCGTCGGAATTGCTGCGGCCACCCTTAAGGCCATAGGCAATGCGGCCCTTCTGGGTAACGCCGAGGTTGGCACCTTCGCCGATCACCTTAGCGCGCACTTCGTCGGCCGTAATGCGGATCGGGTCGTTGGCGCGATCGCCGACGTCGGTATCGGTCTCCGATGCCGCCTTTACATAGGTGCCGATGCCGCCGAACCAGAGAAGATCGACAGGGCTCTTCAGGATTGCCGTCATGATTTCGAAGGGCGTGGCGGCGGCTTTGTCGATGCCGATTGCAGTCACGGCCTCCGGCGTCAGAGTGACCGACTTTGCGGAGCGCGAAATGATCATGGCGCCCTTCGAAAGGACGGACTTGTCGAAATCCTGCCAACTCGAGCGCGGCAGGTTAAAGAGACGCTGGCGCTCGGCGAGCGTCCTTTCCATGTCTGGATCGGGATCAATGAAGATATCGCGGTGGTCGAAGGCGGCCAGCAGCCTGATTTTTGGCGAGAGCAGCATGCCGTTGCCGAAAACGTCGCCCGACATATCGCCGACGCCCGCTACCGTGAAGGGCGTCGTCTGAATGTCGATATCCATTTCGCGGAAGTGGCGTTTCACCGTTTCCCAGGCGCCACGAGCGGTAATGCCCATCTTTTTATGGTCGTAGCCAGCCGAGCCGCCCGAGGCAAAGGCATCGTCCAGCCAGAAACCGGCTTCCTGGGCGAGCGCATTGGCGGTGTCGGAGAAGGTCGCTGTGCCCTTGTCTGCTGCGACGACGAAATATGGATCATCGCCATCGAGCCGGACCGTGTCCTTGGGGGGGACGACATCGGTGCCGGAAATGTTGTCGGTGATGGAGAGTAGCGTACGGATATAGGTCTTATAAGCTTCCCGGCCCGCGTTGAAGATCTCTTCGCGGCTGCCGCCGGCCGGCAGTTTTCTTGGATAAAATCCGCCTTTGGCACCGACAGGCACGATCACGGCGTTCTTGACCTGCTGTGCCTTCACGAGGCCCAGAACCTCGGTGCGGTAGTCCTCGGCGCGGTCCGACCAGCGCAGGCCGCCGCGGGCAACGCGGCCGAAGCGCAGATGCACGCCTTCCACTTCGACGCCGTAGACAAAGATTTCGCGGAACGGCTTCGGCTCCGGAAGACCGTCGACCAGATGCGGGTCAAGCTTGAAGGCAAGCATCGCCTTTGGTGTTCCATCGGCATTGCGGTGGAAATAGTTGGTGCGTAGCGTCGCATCGACGATGTTGACGTAGCGGCGCAGAATGCGGTCGTCATCCAAGCTCGGCACGTCGGCAAGTTCGGATTCTATAATTTCGTGCAGTTCGGCGACCTTCTTGAGCCGCACCTTTTCCGTAAGCTTTGTGTCGAGCGTGTCGTGGAAAAGGCGAAAGATCGAGGCGGCAATGCCAGGATATTTGTCGAGCGTTGCGGCGATATAAGCCTGCGAATAGGCAATGCCGGCCTGGCGGAGATAGCGCGCATAGGCACGCAGTACATTCACTTCGCGGGCCGAGAGACCGGCCGACAGGATCAGCCGGTTGAAACTGTCATTGTCGATCGTGTCGTTGAAGGCTGCGACGAAAGCTTCTTCGAGCGGTGCGCCAAAACGTGCGAGGTCGATGTCAGCACCGCTGCGGGCCTCAAGTTCCATGTCGTGCAGCACTACGATGTTGATGGCGTTGTCGGCGGCCGGAACCTCGATATCGAAGGTCCGTTCGCTCAGGACGTTGAAGCCGAGGTTTTCGAGTAGAGGCACGCGGCGCGACAGCGGCAGCTGCTCGCCACTATGGAAGATCTTCAGCGACAGGATGCGGCCGCGTTCATCGTCCTGGCGATAGTAGAATTCGATGCGGATCGGCTCGCCGGAGGCGCATGCGGTGATGTCGGCGAGGTCGCCGACCGCTTCATCCGGCGTGAAGGCTTCCTGGAAGGCGTTGCTGACGCCGAGCTTCGGCGCCTTGGGGCCGGCGAGCATCTCGAAGCGGCTGTCCCAGCGCGCGGTGATCTGGCGGATCGTCTCTTCGAGCTTGGCTTGAGGGATGCGTGGCGTCTTGCCGCCGGAACGACCGATGATGAAGTGCACGCGCGCCACGCCGCCTTCCGGGAAGGCGGGATAGTAAGCGGAAACGCGGCCGTCATAGACGGTCTTTAAATAGGTACCGATGCGTTCGCGCACGATCGAATCATATTCTTCGCGCGGTACGAAGACGATGACAGAGACGAAGCGATCGAAATGGTCGACGCGCGGTAGGACGCGGACGCGCGGGCGGTCGACGAGATCGTTGATCTGCTCGGCGAAACTCGCAAGCAGCGTGGTATCGATTTGGAAAAGGTCGTCGCGCGGGTAGGATTCAAGCGTGTTGTCGAGCATGCGGCCCGAATGGCTCATCGGGTCGAAGCCGAAATGCTCCTTCACTTTTTCGATCTTGGAGCGCAGCAGCGGGATTTCGGCGGCGGACGAGGTATAGGCGGTCGAGGTGAAGAGGCCGACGATACGCAGCTCTCCTGTCACGTTGCCCTGTGCGTCGAAACGTTTGACGCCGACATAGTCCATGTAAGCGCGGCGATGGACTACGGACTTCACATTGGCTTTAGTCACGATCAGAAAGTCCGGGCCATCGAGGAAGGCGAGAATCTCCGGCGTCGTCGTCACCGCGTCCTTGCCGGTGCGCAGGACGAGAACGTCGGGGTTGGAGAGAATGCCAAGGCCCGTACCCTTGTCGCGCTCAACCTTCGCATCCGCCCCTTTGCCGGAATAGACATAATCGCGCATGCCGAGAAAGGTGAAGTTCTCATCACGCAACCAAGTCAGGAAGGCGATCGCTTCGTCACGATCGGCCTTCTTGCGGCTGGCATTGTAGTTCGAAAGCTCCGCAATCACCTCGTCGACGCGCGACAGCATCGGCTTCCAGTCGGAAACGGCAAGCTCCACCTGCTCGAGCACTGTCTTGATGCGCTTGATGAGATCGGCTGCCTGCGAGGCGGCGAGCGGCGAGATGTGAAGCTGGATGTGGCTGACCCGTTTTGCCGGATCGCTCGGCACATCAGCGGAGTAAAGTTCCGGAGCCCTGCCATCTCCCATGATCAGGATCGGGTGAACCGCCATGTAGATGTCGCGGTGGGTGCTGGTCACCTCGCCCATCACCGATTCATAGAGAAAAGGCTTGTTGTGATCAGTCACCGAGAGGACGGAGACAGCAACGCCATCGGGGGTGACATCGGCGATCGTGTCGATGCTGACACGTGGCGCCTTGCCGTTCCAGGCGAAGAGTTCGGCTGCCGAATGCACGGCGGAAAGCGCCAGCATTTCCGGTGTATAGAGTCCAAGGTCGTCTCCGCTGGCCCGGCCGAAGAGAATTTCGGGGTCCAGATGGGGTTCGCCAGTCGCAGCCGCGATTTTGCGGGCGCTTTCGATCTGCTTTTCCCGTTTCGGATTGTTTCTGGCAGCCATGGATCATCCCCCCGATTTGTTTTGATATGGGCAAGTTAGCAGAAGGTCCTTCGAAAGAATCTTTAAAAAACGGCTTCGAAAAGGAGTTTTCGTGCTTTTTTGACTAAGCTGGCGAGAGATTTCGAAGTTTTTGGATCGTTTTGTGTCGATCGCCGGCAAAGCGTCCTTACCCGGCTTTTCCGCCCGCCGCACATTTCCACGCTCGCGTGAAGAATGGTTGACAGCGCCTCGTCAAAAAGATCATCAACGGCGGTCAAATTCGGATTCGGATACCATGTCGGAAAACGCAGCAGGCGCAGTCATCGTCATTTCCAGCCATGTCGTGCGCGGGTCGGTCGGAAACCGCGCTGCGGTCTTTGCGCTGGAGACGCTCGGCCATCAGGTCTGGGCGCTGCCGACAATCGTGTTGCCCTGGCACCCCGGTCACGGCCGCTCGACGCGGCTCACCTTCGCCGAAGCCGATTTCGAAGCAGCGATCGACGATCTCATTCGCGCGCCGTGGATCGGCGAGGTCAAGGCCATCCTGTCCGGCTACTTCGGCAATGCGGCGCAGGCTCGCTCCGTTGCGAAACTCATTGCGTCCTTGCGTGAGAAGAACCCGGGGCTGCTCTATGTCTGCGATCCGGTCATGGGGGATCTCGGCGGCCTCTATGTGCCGGAAGCGACAGCCGAGGCGATCCGTGACCACTTGATCCCGCTTGCCTCGCTTGCAACGCCGAATCGTTACGAGCTTGCCTGGCTGTCGGGCGCTGCGCTCGATGATAACAGCGCGGTGATGGAGGCTGCGCTCGCGCTCGGCCCTTCTCGTATGCTGGTCACGTCGGCAGTGCCAATGATGGCGGGTAGCACCGGCAATCTCTATCTTTCCGGGAAACATGCACTGCTTGCCGAACATCGTGTGGTCGAGAATCCGCCGAACGGTCTCGGGGATTTGCTAGCAGCGCTCTTCCTCTCCCGCCTGCTCTCGGGAATGGAGGACGAAAAGGCCCTGCAGCTTGCGACGGCAAGCGTGTTCGAAGTGCTGGCGCGTGCCGTCAAGCGCGGGAGCAATGAGCTGATGCTGGCAAGCGACGCGTCCAGCCTTTCGACGCCCATGGCAATGGTGCAGATGCGTCATCTCGTCCATCCTGCGCAACGGCGAAAAAAATAGGTCTTATGCTATTCCAGCGCAACAGTTGATCTTGGCTCGCGCACGCGTTAATCCAGAGGCATGATGAGCTTTCCCAACTCCCTTCTGGATGGTTATCGCAATTTCATGAGCGGGCGCTATGCCGACGCTCGCGACCGGTATCGGCAGCTTGCGGAAAACGGGCAGAATCCGACAACGCTCGTCATTGCCTGTTGCGACTCGCGTGCGGCTCCAGAACTGATCTTCGATGCAGGGCCTGGCGAACTCTTCGTCATCCGCAACGTCGCCAATCTGGTGCCGCCCTACGAGCCGGACGGCCATTTCCATTCCACATCGGCAGCACTCGAATTCGCGGTGCAGGCGCTGAAGGTCAAGAACATCGTCGTCATGGGCCATGGTCGCTGTGGCGGTATTCGCGCTGCCCTCGACCCCGATGCCGAACCTTTGTCACCAGGTGATTTCATTGGCCGCTGGATGTCGCTCGTGCGTCCTGCTGCCGAACAGATCGGCAGCAATGACATCATGACGGCGAGCGAGCGGCAGACGGCTTTGGAGCGGGTCTCTATCCGGAATTCGATCAACAATCTTAGATCTTTTCCTGAGATCAAGGCGCTTGAGGAAGAGGGCGAGCTGCAACTTCACGGCGCCTGGTTCGACATTTCCACTGGCGAGCTCTGGGTGATGGATTCCGAGACGCTCGATTTCACCCGTCCCGAAATCTGGGGATAGATCGCTTTATCGGTTTTTTAAGATATTCCACTAGGCTCGCTTGCGAACAGCTATGCGCGTGGATCAGTGATGAATTTCGAAGCGGTGAAATTCAAGAATATCAGAAGGGCCGTACTCGCCGCCATTCTTCTGCCTTTCGTATTCATGATTGCCGAAGGAGTGGTGTTGATCCGCTCGTCGCTCATGCAATATCGCACGCTCGAAAATGACCATGTCTTTGCCGATGTTCTTGCTCGCGGAGGCTCGATTGCCGCCAACGAGATTCTGGCAGAGCTCGTCGCTACGCGAACTTATATCAACGATCCCGGTGACAAGACCAAAGCGTCGATGATGGAAAAGCGCAACGCGCTCGATGGCGAACGTGCGCGTTTCGACGCCAGTCTTCCGTCCACCGAAGCGCTTGATCCGGGTCTGCGATCACAGCTTTCCAATCTCCGTCTTGCCTACAGCCGCATCGTTGCGACGCGTTCGGCAGTCGATCGAGGATTTTACGGCAAAGGCGGCAATCCGGTTCATGTCTACGGGCAGGCCGGGTTGAAACAGTTTGGACTGGTCGATTCGCTTTCGTCGAGGATTCATGATCCCGTTTTGATGCGCAAATCCAACGAGCTGATGGGCATATTGCTCACCTATTACGGAGAGCGGCTGATCGGCAATCTTGGCCAGCGCTATCTGGACCAAGCCGACTTTTCCCCCATGTCCCACGAGCAGCTTGTTCAGGGTGCGATGATGCTCGGCAACGGGATGGATCGCCTGCGCTTTCATTCTTCCCCCGTCGTGCAGGGGATCCTGGCTTACAGAACTCAGCCTGATGAGGTCTGGGCCGATACCTTCGTCCAGGCCATGATTTCGGGCGCGCTGCGGCCGGATAGGGCGATCCGCGACAAATGGATTGCTATCCATAATAGGCGGCTGGATTTTCTTCGGCAGAAGATCGATGCCGTCACCGATGACATTCATGTCACCGGGCAGAAGCTGTCGATGCGTTCGCATATCCATATGACGATCGTGCTTGCGCTGTCATCCGGACTCGTATTGCTCGTCGCACTCATTGCGTCGCTGGCGGTCAGGGGTATCCGTCTTGTCGCTCGCGTCACCACAGAACGCGAGCTGCTCGTCAATGAGCTGCGCGATGCCGCCCAGACCGATCTTTTGACGGGACTTTATAATCGGCGGGGATTCGAGGCTGCCGCTTCAGCGCTTCTGATGCAGGCGGAGTATGGCTCGCGCTGGATTTCCGTCGTGCTGTTCGATCTCGACCACTTCAAGAAAATCAACGACGTGCATGGCCATGACGCCGGTGATCTCGTTCTGAAGCAGGTTGCCAGGATCGCACGGGAAAACTTCCGCTCCTTCGATCTCCTGGTGCGCCACGGCGGCGAGGAGTTCATGGCCCTGCTGCCGGATTCGACGCCTGAGGAGGCGGCCAAGATCGCTGAGCGCGTGCGTTTGGCCATAGAGGCTGCTCACATTGCGCTGCCAAGCGGGGAGCTTCTTAGGGTTACGGCAAGCTTCGGCTGCGCGGGGCGTGCTAATGCCGTAAGCAATCGCAATTATGATGATCTGGCAAAGCGCGCCGACCTGGCCCTCTATGCGGCCAAGGCTTCGGGACGTAACTGCGTTGTTGCCGGCCCGCTCGTTCCTGATGCGGAAGAGCAGGAAGAGCGCCGCAAGGGGCAGAAGCTTTGATTTCCGCATCTGAGAACGCCGCATTCACATGCAGCGCTCATCGTGTTTCCCTGTCGAACTTTTCTCAGTTGCCGTCTATCTGCTGGCCGATATAGGCGATCGCCTGCTGATAGACCGTTGCAGCATTCCAGCCCTGAATGGCGGCAAAGTTCGGCTCACCTGGCTGGTAACCGGCTCCGGCCCGCCAGCCGTGACCCTTGAGGAAATTGGCAGTCGAAGCCAATGCATCGGCGCGGGAGCCGACCATATCGATGCGGCCGTCACCGTCGCCATCGGCGCCGTAGCGTACTACGTTGCGCGGCAGGAACTGGGTCTGGCCGATTTCGCCATGGGCAGCCCCCCGAGCTTGCGGGCTTAGATAGCCCTCCGAAACGAGCTGCAGGGCTGCATAAAGCTGATCGGTGAAATATTCCGAACGGCGGCAGTCATAAGCGAGGGTGGAGACGGCCGACATTGTATGCTGGTTGCCCATATAGCTGCCGAAGCCGGTTTCCATGCCCCAGATGGCGATCAGAGGGCCGGCCGGCACGCCGAAGCGGCGCTCGATAGAGGCAAAAAGCGGCTGGTTGGCGGCTTTCATGGAACGGCCGCGAGAGATGACGGCGGCACCGCCGCGCTTCTTCATGAACTCGTCAAAGGATAGCTTGAAGCTCTTCTGGCCGCGGTCGGCCGAAATCGTCGGCTTGTTGTAACTGACATTGGCGAAGGCGCGGTTGAGGACGGACTGGCTTACCCCATTGGCTGCCGCCGTCTGTTTGAAATCGGCGACCCAAGCCTCGAAACCGGCACTGGTGTTACCGCATTGGGCACCCTGCGCGAACGCCGGTACCGTGTGGAGGACGCCCATTGCCGCAGCGGCCGCCAGAATCAATTTTGTCATGCGCATTGAGAAACCCCGCTCTCGATCTGCATAGCTATCAGGCCGGGCAAGAGAATGCCAGTCACCGGCGATTTTGTCACGGTCGCCTTTTTAGCGAACGCTTATACGGCGGTATTTGCCCGAAAAAGCCCCGCTCGTCGAGCAGGGCTTTAGCATATTATGGTTTACAAATGGTATCAGGCTGCCTGCTTGCGCGGCTTGACGAGGCCGCGATTGACGAGCAGCTCGGCGATCTGGATGGCGTTGAGAGCTGCACCCTTGCGTAGGTTGTCGGAGACGACCCAAAGGTTGAGGCCGTTCTCGACTGTTGCGTCCTCGCGGATGCGCGAGATGTAGGTCGCGTCTTCGCCAGCGGATTCATAAGGCGTGATGTAGCCGCCGTTCTCATGCTTGTCGATGACAAGGCAGCCCGGTGCCTCGCGCAGGATATCGCGGGCCTGATCGGCGGTGATCTCGCTTTCGAATTCGATGTTGACCGATTCCGAATGGCCGATGAAGACGGGAACGCGGACCGCGGTGCAGGTCACCTTGATCTTCGGATCAAGCATCTTCTTCGTTTCAGCCAGAACCTTCCATTCCTCCTTCGTGTAGCCGTCTTCCATGAAGACGTCGATGTGCGGAATGACGTTGAAGGCGATGCGCTTGGTGAACTTCTTGTTCTCGATCGGATCGGCAACGAAGACAGCGCGGGTCTGATTGAAGAGTTCGTCCATGCCTTCCTTGCCGGCGCCGGAAACCGACTGATAGGTCGAGACGACGACGCGCTTGATCTTGGCGAAGTCGTGCAGCGGCTTCAGCGCAACGACGAGCTGAGCCGTCGAGCAATTCGGATTGGCAATGATGTTGCGCTTCGTGAAGAGCGAGATCGCGTCCGGGTTTACTTCCGGAACGATCAGCGGCACGTCGGCATCGTAGCGCCAGGCGGAGGAATTGTCGATGACGACGCAGCCCTGCTGGCCGATCTTCGGAGAGAAACGCTTGGAAACCTCGCCGCCGGCCGACATCAAGCAGATATCGGTATCGGAGAAATCGTAGTTCTCCAGATTGGCGACTTTCAGCGTCCGGTCACCGTAGGAAACCTCGGTGCCCTGGGAGCGGGCGGAGGCGAGCGCTACGACTTCATCGGCCGGGAAACCACGTTCGGAAAGAATGTTGAGCATTTCCCGCCCGACATTTCCGGTCGCTCCCGCAACTGCAACTTTGAAACCCATTTCTCAAGCTCTCTTTCTCTTCTCTCCTCTTGTCCGGTGAGGGGGAAAGCGCGAAATCATCGCGGCTTCCTGTCCCCGGCCGGGCCGGGGAGAGAGCGGCAGGCCAGAGACGTCAGACGGTTTTCGTCGTCGTTTTGGCCTTGGTTTTGGAAGAAACCGGAACGGCAAGATCCAGCCCGGCATTTGATGCCAGGTTATTGCGCTCAGCGATAGCGTGCTCGTGGCGAACCATGGATAATCCTTTTCCGTGGTTGCTCATAAAAGGTTTTCCACAGGAGTCAAGGTTTTTGCGTGTGCGACGAGAGCAGGAGAAGGTGCCGCAGCGCTACGGCGTTTTGTGATCCCTCTGTCATTGCTGGGGAATAGCCCTGGCCCGTTGTAATGACTGAAACGAGCGTTTTCCATGCGTATGCTTTCCTTCGCAGCCATCCTGGCCCGCCCGTCCGGCAGTCCTTGCCTACAAGCAATCTCCGGCTCAAGCGCTACGCGTCTGATCGTGGGGTAAATGCCCAATGGCTGCGTATGCGTGAGCTTACGCACCATTGCATTAGACTAAAGTCATAATCCCAAAGCATCCCTCTTTCTGATGCGTCTTTTCTGTCAAACTCTCGTCAGGCGTGTCGCGGCCAGGGGTATGCTTTGAGGAGAGTGGGCCGCGACCGTTGCTCATCACTCTGTGGAGGACAGACAATGGCAAATGTCGCAAGCGTCGACGGTGCAAAAGCCGGTCCGATGACGGGCGAGGAGAAGAAGGTCATCTTCGCCTCGTCGCTCGGCACGGTTTTCGAATGGTATGATTTCTATCTTTATGGTTCGCTCGCCACCTATATCGGCGCGACCTATTTCACCCAGTATCCGGAAGCGACGCGTAACATCTTCACGCTGCTCGCTTTTGCCGCCGGCTTCCTGGTGCGTCCGTTCGGTGCGTTGGTTTTCGGTCGCCTTGGCGATCTCGTCGGCCGCAAATACACGTTCCTGGTCACCATTCTCATCATGGGTCTATCGACCTTTCTGGTCGGCGTTCTGCCGGGTGCAGCCTCCATTGGCATTGCTGCACCGATCATTCTGATCGGCCTGCGCCTGCTGCAGGGCCTGGCGCTCGGCGGTGAATATGGCGGTGCAGCCACTTACGTTGCCGAACACGCGCCGCAAGGCCGCCGTGGCTACTTTACGTCCTGGATCCAGACGACAGCAACGCTCGGTCTCTTCCTGTCTCTGATCGTTATCGTCACGGTCCAATCGGTCATGGGCTCGACCGCCTTTGCCGCGTGGGGCTGGCGTATTCCGTTCCTGGTTTCCGTCGTTCTGCTCGGTATCTCCGTGTGGATCCGGTTGAAGATGAACGAATCGCCCGCCTTCCAGCGTATGAAGGCAGAAGGCAAGGGGTCGAAGGCGCCACTGACGGAAGCTTTCGGCCAGTGGCGGAATGCCAAGATCGCGTTGATTGCCCTTTTCGGTGCCACTATGGGCCAGGCGGTTATCTGGTATGGCGGTCAATTCTACGCCCTGTTCTTCCTACAGAACGTGCTGAAGGTCGATCTGCAGTCGGCCAACATCATGGTCGCAGTCGCCCTCTTCCTCGCCACACCATTTTTCGTCATCTTCGGCGGGCTGTCGGACAGGATTGGCCGCAAGCCGATCATCATGGCAGGTTTGCTGATTGCAGCGGTCACCTACTTCCCGCTGTTCAAGGCGATGACCTATACGGCAAATCCAGCTCTCTATGAGGCGCAGGCGACAATCCGGGCAACGGTGACGGCCGATCCGGCGGATTGCAGATTCCAGTTCAATCCGACGGGTACTGCCAAGTTCACCAGTTCCTGCGATATCGCAACAGCGTTCCTGACCAAGAACTCGGTGCCTTTTGATGTGGTGCCGGGTCCGGCCGGCCAGCCGGCAACCGTGAAGATCGGTGACCGCACGATCACCAGCTTCGACGCCGTCGCAGCCGGCGCCGATGCGGCTAAAGCGAGTGCCGCCTTCGAAAAGAACGTCAATCTCGCCCTTCATGATGCTGGCTATCCGCTGAAGCGCGGTGCTGCCAAGGTTGCCGACGCGAAGCTCGATGCCTTCATCGCCGCCAATCCTGAACTTGCCCTCAACGCCGATGCGATACGCGCTGGCCAGAAGGAAACGCTACCAGCCGACAAACTGGTTGCCGGCAAGTTGCTGACGGCGGATGAGGCAAAAAGTGTCACCGACATGGCCGTCTTCACGATCCCTGGCGGCGGTGCGTTCGCGATGACGGCCGATCCTGCTCGTGTCAACTGGGCTGGTACGATCGCCATCCTGTTCGTACTCGTGCTCTACGTGACGATGGTCTACGGTCCGATCGCGGCCCTACTGGTCGAACTTTTCCCGACCCGCATCCGCTATACCGGCATGTCCCTGCCCTATCATATCGGCAACGGCTGGTTCGGCGGCCTTCTGCCTGCTACGGCTTTCGCGATGAGTGCCGCCGCGGGCAACATCTATTATGGTCTCTGGTATCCTATCGTCTTCGCCGCTATCACGCTGGTCGTCGGTGTGCTGTTCCTGCCGGAAACCAAGAACCGGGACATACACGCGCTGGATTAAGGCACGGCTGATATCTTGGAAAATAAAGCCCGGTGCCGAAAAGCGCCGGGTTTTTCGTGCGCCATTCTCTTATGCGTCTGGAAAGTATCGTTTGGACGTCGGCCAGCCGTCCGGACAAAGCTTGAAAAGCAGGCCATAGCGGGCATAGACGATGGCTGTCAGCAGCGAGAACCAGGCGCCGAAGGCAAGGCCGGCAATGACATCGCTCGGATAATGCGCGCCGACCATGACACGCGTCATGCCGAGCCAGATGGCACAAGCGATGAAGGGAACCCGGTAGCGCGGGAAGAGCAGGGCGAATGCAGCGAAGAAGGCACCCACCGTGGTCGAATGACCTGATGGAAAGCTCTCCAGTGCTGCATCGCCGGAAAAGGGCGTGAAGGAAAGCACGCCGAGATCGTGAAAATGTTCGGGACGCGCGCGGCCGATCATGCGTTTTAGCAGGTTTGCGAGCAGGCCAGAAAAGACGACGGTTGTAAAAAGATAGGCTCCGATCCAGCTCACATAGAGCGCCTGAGCCTTCGCCCTTGCGCTTCTCAAGATGTTATAGCCAGCTCTGCCGTGGAAGAAGAGCAAGGCGCTGGTGAGGATCAGCCAGCCGGAATCACCAAAATCGGTCAACATTTCCCCGAAGCGTTGAATAGGCTCCGGCAGGGCCCCCGCACCAATCGGGGCATCGAAGATCAACATGGAAAGGATGACGGCGTTCAGCGTAATGAACAGGCATGCACGCCACCGCAATGATGGCATCGCACGGCCGCCGCGTCTGCGCCGGCGCCTGTCCAAGGAGACTAAAAGTGCCCACATTATACTACCTGGATAACCCTAGGGGTAACGAATAGGCAGAAAAAATGCACAAGATTACGACAGGGACGGTGTTTCGTCAGATGTTTTTGAGCAATCTTGGTAACGATTACTCCTTGATGAGGCGATTGTCCCGGCTTCAATAAAAAGCCCTCCGCACCGAGTGCGAAGGGCTGAAAAGCGTTTCACGTGAAATATCAGGCAGAAAGCGCCTTGAATTCGTCAAGGATCGCGTCGCCCATCTCGACGGTACCGACCTGGCGGCTGCCCGGGGCCATGATATCGCCGGTGCGGATGCCCTTGTCGAGCACGTTGGCGATTGCCTTTTCCAGATTGTCAGCTTCCTTGACTAGGTTGAAGGAGTAGCGAAGGCACATGGCGAAAGAGGCGATCATAGCGATCGGGTTGGCGATGCCCTTGCCGGCAATATCAGGTGCCGAGCCGTGCACCGGCTCGTAGAGAGCCTTGCGTTTGCCGGTCTTGCCATCAGGTGCGCCAAGCGAGGCTGAGGGCAGCATGCCGAGCGAACCTGTGAGCATGGCGGCAACGTCGGACAGCATGTCGCCGAAGAGGTTGTCGGTGACGATGACATCGAACTGCTTCGGCTGACGAACGAGCTGCATGCCCCCAGCATCGGCCAGCATGTGCTCCAGCTGCACGTCGGAATATTTCGCCTTGTGCGTCTCGGTCACGACTTGGTTCCAGAGCACGCCTGATTTCATGACGTTGCGCTTTTCCATCGAGCAGACGCGATTGTTGCGGGTGCGGGCCATTTCAAAGGCAACACCGGCGATCCGCTCGATCTCATAGGTATCGTAGACCTGCGTATCGATGCCGCGCTTCTGACCATTGCCGAGATCGATAATTTCCTTCGGTTCGCCGAAATAAACGCCGCCCGTCAGCTCGCGAATGATGAGGATGTCGAGACCTTCGACCAGTTCCGGCTTCAGCGAGGAAGCCGAAGCGAGTGCCGGATAGCAGATCGCTGGGCGCAGGTTGGCGAAAAGTTCCAGATCCTTGCGAAGACGCAGGAGGCCGGCTTCCGGCCGCACTTCGTATGGAACGCTATCCCATTTCGGGCCACCGACAGCGCCGAAGAGAACGGCATCGGCGGCAAGCGCCTTCTTCATGTCGTCTTCGGAGATTGCCGCACCATGCGCATCATAAGCGCAACCGCCGACAAGGCCTTCGTCCGTGACAAAGCCGGTGTTCATCGCCTCGTTCATATAGGCGATAATCTTGCGGACCTCGCCCATGGCTTCGGGGCCGATGCCGTCACCCGGCAGCAGGAAAAGATTGCGCGCTGTCATGAAACCCTCCGCGGAAAAACAAGCTGCGGCTTCTTAGACCCCGAAAATAGGCATTTCAAGCGAGAGAACGGGTGAATCGGTACGCTTACCTCCGTATCATGTGATGCCTGACAAGGTTGCTCCGGTGCCCGTAACCGGGCTAGAACGGCAGCCTTGCCTATTCCTTTTTGGATACTCTCCTATGTCTTTCGCATCTCTCCATCTCGACACGCCCCTTACTCAAACGGCGCCTGATTACAGCGCCAGCGGGAAGCCGCTCTGGCTGAAGCTCGACTCGCTGCAGCCTTCCGGCAGCTTCAAGCTGCGTGGTGTCGGCCGGCTTTGCCAGCACGAGGTTCAAAACGGGGCGCGCGAAATCTTTTGCGCCTCCGGCGGCAATGCCGGCGTTGCCGCAGCCTATGCCGGACGGGCGCTCGGTGTGCCTGTTACGATCGTCGTGCCCGAGACGACGGCGCCCGATGTGCGCAAGACGATTGCCGCGACCGGCGCCAATGTGCTGGTCCATGGATCTGTCTTTGACGAAGCCAATGCCCATGCGATCGGTCTCGCAGAAAGCCGTAAGGCGACCTATGTGCACCCCTTCGACCACCCGCTTCTTTGGGATGGCCATGCCACGCTGATCGATGAAGTCGTGGCGACGGGCGCAAAGTTCGATTGTGTCATCACCAGCGTCGGCGGCGGTGGGTTGCTTGCCGGTATCGTCGAAGGGCTAAGGCGGAACGGGCTCGCGGATGTGCCCGTCATTGCGGTCGAGACGGAGGGGGCTGCTTCATTCCACGCCAGCCTGAAGGCCAATGAGCGCGTCTCGCTGCCGGCGATCACCTCGATTGCGACATCGCTCGGGGCACGGCAGGTAGCGCAGCATGTTTTCGATCTGCCGAAACATCATCCGATCGAAAGCGTTCTCGTCAGCGATGCTGACGCCGTAGCCGCTTGCCGGAAATTTGCCGATGCGCAGCGCATCCTGGTCGAACCGGCCTGCGGTGCCGCGCTTGCGGTTGCCGATGTGCATGCCGATCTGCTGTCGCGCTTCGACAATCCGCTCATCGAAGTCTGTGGCGGGGTAGGTGTATCGCTTGAAAAGCTTGATGCCTGGAAAGAAAAATTTCTCTGAGCGGGCAAAGAAAAGCCGGGCGAAAAGCCCGGCTTGATGGGTAGGCAATACGCCAGAGCTTAGGCAGCCCATGGATGCGAAGCGGCGTTCCTCTTTTCGAATTCGTCGATCGCCTTGCCCTTTTCCATGGTCAGGCCGATATCGTCGAGACCATTCAGCAGGCAATGGCGCTTGAATTCGTCGAGGTCGAACTTGATCGAGCCGCCATCTGGACCGGTGATTTCGAGGTTTTGGAGATCGACGGTCAGAACGGCATTCGAGCCGCGCTCGGCATCGTCCATCAGCTTGTCGAGGTCTTCCTGGCTGACCTTGATCGGCAGGATGCCGTTTTTGAAGCAGTTGTTGTAGAAGATGTCGGCGAAGCTGGTGGAGATCACGCAGCGGATGCCGAAGTCGAGCAGCGCCCACGGAGCGTGTTCACGCGAGGAGCCGCAGCCGAAATTGTCGCCGGCAACGAGGATCTTGGCATCGCGATAGGCCGGCTTGTTCAGCACGAAATCAGGGTTTTCGGAGCCGTCTTCGTTATAACGGGCTTCGGCGAAAAGGCCTTTGCCAAGGCCGGTGCGCTTGATGGTCTTCAGATAATCCTTCGGAATGATCATGTCGGTGTCGATATTGACGACCGGCAGGGGCGCTGCAACGCCCGTGAGCTTCACGAATTTATCCATGACCTATGCTCCATTTCAGCAAAACGTACTTCTGAACTTGCATCTATTCCAGTTTTCCGCCGAAATGAAGAAGAATCTTTCGCCGATGCAGGCCAAGCGACTTTCGCGCGGCCTGCTGATTGTGCGAATTGCTCACTTGGACGGCGCGTTCAAGCCCCAGAGGACGCCGAACGGATCGCGAAGCTGGCCGTAGCGGTCGCCCCAGAACATCAGTTCGACCGGCATGACGACTTCGGCACCGGCAGCAACAGCCCGGTCCCACCAGAAGTCGATATCGTCGATAACCAGCTGGATGCCAAAACCCTCGTGGCCTTTGAAGGGGTGGCCATATTCCGGATAGGCGTCCGACAGCATCAGCGAGCTGCCGTTAATATAGAGGTGTACATGCATCGTACGGCCACTCTCGTCTGGCGGCACGATATAAGCCTGTTCGGCGCCGAAAGCCTTCTTGTAGAATTCCGCAGCCTTAACCGCGCCATCAACCGTTAGATAGGGAAGCAGGCCATTCTTGACCGGCGGCATCTTGGCCTGGTTGCTCTCCATCGCGTCCATGCTCGTCCTCCATTCGTTTTTGAAGTGCCGGCTGAATGCTCGGCTGCTTCAAGGACGTAGCATGGGAGTGTGAGCCGACAATGTCGGTCAGAATTTTCAGCGAAAAGCGATCAGAGATCGATGATGGTGCCGCGACCGTCGTTCCAGATGCGCATTTCGCGCTTGCCGTCAGCGCGGGCGCGAACGGGGGCGGGCTTCATCTTCATCGAAAGGGCGCGGCCGACCATGAGCACGGTCAGGATGCCGCCAACGGCGAGCGTGACCGAAAAGGTAAGAAGCAGCATGGCCACGAAAACGGTGGCGCCGGCGAGCATGAAGAAGATGGAACGAATGTTCTGCATTGATTGGAGACCTTTCTACGGAAAGGAATGTGGTCCTTCTTTTTCCTCTCTGCAAGACAAGCATGGCTTTTTGTTGTCTTGCCGGGCTTTGCAAAGCTTGGCACTAATGTTTCATGAGCAGAACACCACCTCTTCGTTCCCTGCGTCTGCGCCGCTCGGTGCTGAGTGTACCCGCCGTCAACGTGCGTGCGCTCGAAAAGACCCGTTCCCTTGATTGCGATGCGATTATTTTCGATCTGGAGGATTCTGTCGCCCCAGGGAAGAAGGCGGAAGCGCGCGACAATCTGAAGGCGGTTTTTGCCGCGCCGCCGCTTGAGGGCAAGGAGAGGATCATCCGCATCAACTCTTTGTCATCCGGCCTGGGGCTGGCCGACCTCGAGTTGGTCAAGGCATTGTCGCCCGATGCCGTTCTCTTGCCCAAGGTGGACGAGCCGCAGGACGTGATGGCCATTGGTGATCTGCTTGCCGAGGCCTATTCGCCAGAGGAATTGCGTATCTGGGCGATGATCGAAACGCCGCGCGGCGTGCTGAATGCCGCGGCGATTACCGAATCCGGCCGCACACCAGGATCGCGGCTCGATTGTCTCGTCGTCGGTCTCAACGATTTGCGTAAGGAAACAGGGATTCTCCCGCAGACCGGGCGGACCTATCTCGTGCCGTGGCTGATGCAGGTCATTCTGGCGGTCAAGGCCTATGGGCTCGATGCGCTCGATAGCGTCTTCAACGATTTCCAGGATGCTGAAGGTTTCAATGCCGAATGCAGACAGGGCCGGGGCATGGGTTTTGCAGGCAAGATGTTGATCCATCCAGCGCAGATCGAAGCCGCCAACCGGTATTTTGGGCCGAGCGCAGAAGAGATCGCGGAGGCGGAGGCAATCATTGCCGCCTTTGCCGACCCGGCCACAGAAGGGCTCAACGTCATTAACGCGAACGGACGGATGATCGAACGGCTGCATCTTGTCCAGGCTGAAGCTCTGGTCCATAAAGCTCGCCTGATTTCTGCAAGAAAGCCTGCCTGATGAAACTCTACCGCTTCCTGACTGGTGCCGACGACGCTTCCTTCTGCCACAAGGTGACTGCGGCGCTGAACAAGGGCTGGTCGCTATCCGGCTCGCCCACCTACGCATTCAACGCCGCGACCGGCGAGATGCAGTGCGGCCAGGCGGTCGTCAAAGAGGTCGAGGGCAAGGATTATGACCCGGACATGAAACTGTCCGAGCAATAAGGTCAGCGTTCGGCCGCTTCTTCGGCACTTGCCTCGATGCGTTCCATGTCATCGTCGCTGAGGCCGAAGTGGTGGCCAATTTCATGGATCAGCACATGGGTGATGATGTCGCCCAAAGTCTCGTCGTTTTCCGCCCAGTAATCGAGGATCGGACGGCGATAGAGGCGGATGCGGTTCGGCATCTCGCCGGTTTCCACGGTAAAACGCTCCGAAATGCCGCGGCCCTCGAAAAGGCCGAGCAGGTCGAAGGGCGTTTCCAGCGCCATATCCTCGAATATTTCGTCATCGGGAAAGTCTTCGATCTCGATGGTCAGATTGGTCGTCAGCTTGCGAAATTCGTCCGGCAAGTGGCTATATGCCTCCATTGCCAACGACTCGAAGGCGCTGATCGTCGGCGCGTGGCGATCCCGCCAATCATCGCTCTGGTCTATCTGGGCCATGAATATTCCTTCCTTTGCCGGCCCATATAGAACCTTTATCGTCGATTTTCGAGTGCGGAATCAAAGGCAGGAATAAATTCTTATAAAATGCCGGTTGACTCTCTATTAGAGCTCTGGAATCTATAAGAACATAACAGGAACAAGACGAATGGAGAGACCGCCATGGCGCAGATCGCCCTGGCGCGCGAGCGGCTTTTTGCGCTCCGCGAAACCATTGCCCGACTGGAAGGAAAGCCCGCGCCGGTGCTTGCTGCAGCCGAGCGTGAAGCCTTGGCAGAAGGGCGCGAAATGCGGCAGGAGCGTACGTCGCCGCGCCTGTCTTTCGGTGTGGAACTGTTTGATGACGCTCTGGAAGGCGGTCTGCAGCTCGATGCGATCACTGAATTCCGTGCGGCGAGTTCCCGTGATGTCGGGGCGGCAAGCGGTTTAGCGATGGCTATAGCGGCGCGCAAGCAAAGACAGGAAGAAGATGCCGGCAAGGCTTTGCCGCTACTCTGGATCGGTGATGCGGTCGGCACATTGGAGGCAGGTCGCCCCTATGCACCGGGGCTTAAGGATTTCGGGCTGAAGCCGGAACTGTTTTTTCATGCCGCGCCGCGCAAGCTGGAAGATGCGCTCTGGCTGGCGGAGGCTGCTATTGAGAGTGCCGCTTTCTCGACGGTTGTCTTCGAAGTGCGCGGCAACCCTTTGCATTTCGGTTTAACGGAAAGTCGCCGGCTCAGCCTTAGGGCGCGTGCCGTCCGCCGTCCGCTTTTTCTTATCCGTCAAGCAGGGGAGGAGGAGGCGAGCAGCGCTGCCTTGCGCCTGCATGTCGAGCCGGCGCCGTCAAACACGCGGCCGTTGCCAGATGGATCAAAACTTTCCGGCAGCATCGGCAATCCGATTTTTCGTCTCACGCTGGAGAAGAGCCGCAATCCGGCCCCGCTCTCCTTTCTTCTGGAGTGGAATCCTCATGAACGTGAATTTCTCCCTGTCAGCGAACCAAGCTTCGCTCGGCCTCCAGGCAAACAGTCAGCGCATTCTGGCGCTCAGCTTTCCGCATCTGGCGACAGACCGCATCGCGCGCAGGCGATGGGGGCTCTCCTGGCGCTTGAAAGGGCGTCCTGAGAAGCCGCCGATCGTCTGTTCCGGCAAGCTTAACAATGCCATGCGGCTGACGGCGCTGGACGAATTCGCCGAAAAGCTGGGACTGAGGAAGGAACAGGGCGTTGCCGAAGCGCGCGCCATGTATCCGGCGCTCGATGTCGTGGAAGAAGACCCTGCAGCCGACCGCAGGCTGCTGGAGGCGATTGCAGATTGGTGCGACCGTTATACGCCGATGGTAGCGCTCGACGGCAAGGATGGGTTGTTTCTCGATATTACCGGTTGTGCCCATCTCTTTGGCGGTGAAAGCGCGCTCCTGAGGGATATCCTGTCGCGGCTCTTCCATATGGGGCTCGATGCACGGGGAGCGATCTCCTCGTCGCCCGGCCTTTCCTGGGCCGTCTCTCGTTTTGGGCAGGGTGGTGTCGTGGAGGATGAGGAGACGGAACGCGTGCTGATGCCGCTGCCTGTTGCAGCTTTGCGGCTGGAAGAACAGACCGTCGATGCCCTGAAGAAACTCGGCCTCAAATATCTCGGTGACGTCATTCATGCACCGCGGGCACCGCTGACCCGCCGCTTCGGGTCGACGCTGCTTCTGCGTCTCGATCAGGCGCTGGGTCGTGAGGAAGAGCCGATCTCTCCCCGCCGCCCCGTCGCCAGTCTCTCGTCCGAACGCCGTCTGGTCGAGCCGATTGGAACGGAAGAACAGATTCTTGCCGTCGCCGGACAGGCTGCCATATCGCTGAAACCGTCCCTGGAGGCGCGCGGTGCTGGTGGGGGGGGTTTCGAACTGGTGTTGTTCCGTGTGGATGGCAAGGTGTTTCGCATTTCCGTGGGTGCCTCCCGGCCGCTTCGCGATCCGAAGCTCATTGCGGGATTATTTTCCGAGCGGCTACAGGTGATCTATGATGATATCGACGCCGGCTATGGTTTTGAGATCCTGCGCCTGAATGTCCTGCGGCATGAGCCGTTCCATGATGCGCAGGGCGACTTCGAAGGCGATCGGCAGGGGGAAATTTCGCTTTCGAGTTTTATCGATCGTGTTGCGGCGCGGCTTGGCCCGGATTGTCTGCAAAGCTTCCAGCTTCGCGAGAGCCATGTGCCGGAGCGCGCCGTGATTACTGTGCCGGCAATGGAGAGCCTTCCGGCTCGGCGCAAGGTGGAGCAGGACAGTGCCCTTCCCTTCCGCGAGGAGCGCCCTCTGCGACTCTTTGCAACGCCGGAACCAGTAGAGGTTGCATTTGCCGAAGTGCCTGACGGTGCACCGCAGATTTTCCGTTGGCGACGTTTGCTGCATCAAGTGGCAAAGAGCGAAGGGCCGGAACGGATCGCCATGGAATGGTGGATCGATGGAGACGATGCCGAAACGCGGGATTATTTCCGGATCGAGGACGAGGCCGGTCACCGCTTCTGGATCTATCGCCGGGGTCTTTATGGAGACAGCCCCGATCCTCGCTGGTTCATGCATGGGGTCTTTGCATGAAGCCCGAACCCGCATTTTTCGAAATCGGCGCGAAGACGAATTTTTCGTTCCTGGAAGGTGCTTCGAAACCTGAAGAGATGGTCGTGCAGGCCGCTTTTTTGAAGCTTGGCGGTCTCGGTATTGCTGATCGCAATTCGGTTGCCGGCGTGGTGCGGGCTCATGCGCAGGCACAGCAGCTTGAGGAGAGATACAAGAACAAGGATGCCATCTTAGCCGAGGCAGAGAAGAAGGGAAAACCAGAGATCATTCTCGATCCCATCCGGGTTCAGCCGGGCGCCCGTCTCGTCTTTTCCGATGAAACGCCTGATATCCTTGCCTATCCGCGGAACCGGAAAGGTTGGGCAAATCTCTGCCGCCTGCTCAGCGCCGGAAACCTGAAGGAAGAAGCTGTCAAGGGAACCTGTATCCTGACGGAAGCGGAGCTCATGGAATGGGGCGACGAGATGATGCTTGCTCTCGTCCCCAACCGAGCCGTCGTGAATGACCCAACCAAGCAGTTGGAACTCGAAAACTATTTGCAGCGGTTTCGCAAACGCTTCCGCAAAGCATTTTTCATCGCATTGTCGCCGGTCTATGACGGCCGCGACCGACAAGCTTTTGCAGTGCTTGCCATGATTGCTGCTCACAATCGAGTGCCGCTGATTGCAACCAATCAACCACTCTATCATCATCCTGAGCGCCGGCCGCTTTCGGATGTCGTGATCGCAATCCGGGAGCACGTGCAGATATCGGAAGCCGGATTCCTCTTGGCGCCGAATGGAGAGCGCTATCTTAAAGATTCACGTGAAATATCTAGGCTCTTCCGGGATTATCCTGACGCGATCGAGAACACGCAGCTGTTCTTCAACAAGCTGAGTTTTTCGCTAAACGAGTTGAAACACAATTATCCCCCTGAAAACGATCCTGGTGAAACGCCGCAGGATACACTCGAAAGATTGACGCGCGCGGGAGCAGCAAAGCGCTATCCCGGCGGTGTTCCTCCTGAAGTAGCAAAGCAGATCGATTACGAGCTGAACCTAATCAGCGAGAAGAAATATGCTTCCTATTTCCTGACGGTTCACAAGATCATCCATCATGCCCGTTATGATCTCAAGGTTCTCTGCCAGGGACGAGGTTCGGCGGCCAATTCGGTTATCTGCTACTGCCTCGAGATCACGGAAGTCGATCCCACAAAGACCACGCTTCTATTCGATCGGTTCATTTCGATGGATCGGGACGAGCCACCGGATATCGATGTCGATTTCGAGCATGAACGGCGGGAAGATGTCATTCAGTCCATTTATAAAAGATATGGCCATGATCACGCGGGACTGACGGCCGCCGTCACCAGCTATCGTACCCGTTCGGCCGGCCGTGAGGTCGCCAAGGCCTTCGGTTTGTCAGAGGATGTTCAATCGGCGATCAGCAGTCTCGTCTGGGGCTGGTCCGAAGACAATCTCTCGGAACGGGATGCGAAAGCGGCTGGCCTCGATATGAAGGATTCGGTGACACGAAATGTACTGAAATATGCCTCCGAGCTTCTCAGTTTTCCTCGTCATCTTACTCAGCATGTCGGCGGTTTCGTCATCACCCGTGACCGGCTGGATGAAGTTGTACCGATTATGAAGACAGCAATGCCCAAACGTTACATGATCGAATGGGATAAAGATGACCTCGACAATGTCCAAATTCTCAAGGTCGATATTCTGGCGCTTGGCATGCTGACTTGCTTACGCAGGGCCTTTACGCTGCTTGAACTGCATTACGATGTTAAAAAGACCCTCGCCGATCTCGGCAATAAAGAGCACGGGGAGGAGGGTGAACCGGTTTACGATATGATGGGTCGGGCTGATACGCTTGGCGTTTTCCAGATCGAAAGTCGGGCGCAGATGAGTATGCTGCCGCGCCTGAAACCGAGAATATTTTACGACCTTGTCATCGAGGTGGCCATCGTCCGGCCAGGACCGATTCAGGGAGATATGGTGCATCCATATTTGAAGCGTCGAGAGCTACGGAATAAGAATCTTCCAATCGAATATCCCAGCGAGGAACTTAGGACTGTTCTTGAAAGAACCCTTGGGGTTCCCCTGTTCCAGGAACAGGCCATGCAGATTGCCATCACCGCAGCTGGCTTCAAGCCGGCCGAAGCCGATCGGCTTCGAAGATCAATGGCGACATTCAAAAGAACTGGCACGATCGATAGCTTCGAAGAGCGGTTCGTGGATGGAATGGTCGAAAGGGGATATGATCATGAATTTGCAAAGCAATGCTTTAACCAAATCAAGGGCTTCGGTGAATACGGCTTTCCGGAAAGCCATGCAGCTTCTTTCGCGCTGCTCGTCTACGCCTCCTCTTGGTTGAAGGCATATTATCCCGACGTCTTCTGTGCCGCGATGCTGAACTCACAGCCGATGGGCTTTTATGCGCCGGCGCAGCTGGTGCGGGATGCACGCGAACATGGCGTTAAAATCCTGCCGGCCGATATTAATTACTCGGATTGGGAATGTACCCTTGAAGAAGCGGTTTTTGACCGAGCAAGTGTCGATTTTCGTCACAGCGAGATGCGAGAAGTCATCAAGTCTCGCCATGCTGTGCGGCTCGGTCTTCTGCAGATCAAGGGAGTCTCCGATGACGATATGAAGAAGCTCGTTGAGAACCGTCGCGAGGGTTACCATTCTGTGCGTGATCTTTGGCTGCGCTCCGGCTTGCAGAAATCCGTCATTGAACGGCTGGCGGATGCAGATGCTTTTCAATCCATCGGGCTATCACGACGTCAGGCGTTGTGGGCGGTGCGAGCGCTGGATGTGAAAAGCGCGGCCGAAGAATTGCCGCTTTTTGAGACTGTTCGTCACATCGATCTTCAGCCTGAGCCGGCTGCCAAGCTCCCTGAGATGCTGCCGGGTGAACAGGTCATCGAGGATTACCGCTACCTGTCCTTATCTTTGAAAGGGCACCCTGTTTCCTTCCTGCGTGAAGAGCTAGGCAGGGCAGGTGTGACACGCAATGTCGATTTGCTTCGCGTTGCGAATGGGAGGCGCGTGATCATCGCGGGGTTGGTGCTGGTGCGTCAGCAGCCGGGTTCCGCGAACGGTGTGATCTTCATGACGCTGGAGGATGAGACCGGTGTTGCCAATGCCATCGTCTGGAAGAAAATCTTCGAAAAATACCGCGCCGTGGTCATGGGCGCGCGGCTCGTAAAGATCTATGGCAAATTACAAAGCCAGAGCGGCGTCATCCATACTGTGGTCGAACATATCGACGACGTGACACCGCTGCTCGGTATCCTCCAGCGGGAGGCCAAACGCTTTGGTGTCAGTGAGCGTTCGGACGAGGTTTTGCGTCCGCCGCAGGATCATCGGCAGCAGAAACAGGTCGATGCATCGGCAAAGGATGGGCTGGTCAGGAAGATCGCAGATGGACGATCGACGGGGAGGGCGAGGGATGGCGATATCGCTGAGACCGCAAGCGTGATGCCACGCGGACGGAATTTCCACTGATGATTGCCGGTATCCAGTGAGGATCCAGGCATAAGCTCTCCGAGGTGTGACGTTTAGCGCGAGGCATGAACGGGTTCGGTCGCGAATTTTCTTGACAGTTCCTATCTTCTTTTGCAGAAAACACGATAGTAAGTGTCATGTTTGGAATGAAGACGTGCTCGTCTGCAGTTGCAATTACATAACCGACAAGGAAATCCGGGACGTCATCAACAATCTTCTCGATGACGATTGCTGGCAGCTTATCGTTCCTGCGAAAGTCTATCACGCCATGGCCAAACGCGGCCGTTGCTGCGGCTGCTTCCCTAACGTTGTTGATATCATCATCCAGACAACCGAAGATTATCATGCCCGCCGCCACTCGACGGAGGCGGAAATGTTTGATTTCATGTCCCGCCTGAGAGAATTCCACGAAGAAAACAGGAGAGCGGACATTGAAAGGCGACAAAAAAGTCATCGAGCGGCTTAACGAGGCCCTGTTCTTAGAGCTTGGTGCAGTCAACCAGTATTGGGTTCACTATCGTCTCCTTGAAGACTGGGGTTACACCAAGCTTGCCAAAAAGGAGCGCGCCGAATCGATCGAAGAAATGCATCATGCCGACCGTCTGGTCGCACGTATCATCTTCCTCGAAGGCCATCCCAATCTGCAGACGCTGGCGCCGCTGCGCATCGGTCAGAATGTCAAGGAAGTTCTGGAAGCCGATCTTGCCGGCGAATACGACGCCCGTACCGCTTACAAGAAATCACGCGATATCTGTCATGATGCCGGCGACTATGTTTCCATGAAGCTTTTCGAAGAACTGCTGGCAGATGAGGAAGGCCATATCGACTTCCTCGAAACGCAGCTCGACCTGCTCGAGAAGATCGGCGAAGCGAAGTACGGTCAGCTCAACGCAGACTCGGCCAACGAGGCCGAATAATTCGCCATCGGCAATGTTATGTCAGCCGGTCGCCCCTGGGGCGGCCGGTTTCGTTTTGGGCGCCTTGATGAAGGTTTCAGCCGATGCGGTGATCAGTCTTCCGGGATCAAGCCGGAAAGGTGGCTGAATTCCGCGACGACCCGTTCATAGACGGCGCGCTTGAAGGGAACGATCAGGCCGGGCAGGTCTTCCATCTGCTTCCATTCCCAGGCATCGAATTCCGGTTCATGACCGCCCGGCGGCGGATTGATGGCTATCTCGCCTTCGTCGCCTTCGAAACGGAAGGCGAACCAGCGCTGCGTCTGGCCGCGATATTTGCCCCTTAGACCGATGCCGATCAACTGCGGCGGCAGGTCGTAATTGATCCAGTCTTTCGCTTCGGCGAGCAGTGTCACGGTTCTGATGCCGGTTTCCTCGTAGAGCTCGCGATAGGCTGCTTCCAGCGGGTCCTCGCCCTTGTCGATTCCGCCTTGGGGCATCTGCCATAGCTGCGGCGAGCCGTCATACTCGGAATTGCCGTCGGGAATGCGCCGTCCGGCCCAGACAAGGCCTTGGCGGTTCAGGATCATCACGCCGACGCAGGGGCGATAGGGTAAATCCTCGGCTCTTACGGTCGCCTGGCTCATGGTTCTCTCCGCTCAGGGATTCTTAGGATCATGGACGAGTGCTGCAACACCGACGATCTCGACGCCGCGCATGGTCGCTTCCTCGCTCCATTTGGAAATCGCGTCAATGCTCTCGTCGAAAGCCGAGGCAACGCCGATCGCCTGGCCGTTGCGTCGGGCTATGCGCTCCAGTTCATCGAGCTTTTGCAGAATGGCGTTCACATTGACCTGGCCGTCCAGTTGCAGGTCAGCGAAAGCGTAAGGAAGGTCCGTGCCCTTGGCGATCACAGCGGTCTTGGATTGCGCCGAAGTGCCGTCGTCGAGGAAGAGCAGCCCGCGCTTGCCAATATCCCGCATGACCGGCTCCATAGCCTTGGGATCGGAGAGGAAGCGTCCGCCCAGATAGTTCATGATACCGGTATAGTTGGTGATTTCGCCCATGGCTCGATGCAGGCTTTCGATGTTGCGCGCAACGGGCTTGGAGGTCAGAAGCGTATCCGGTCCCGGGTCATTCGCCGGATAATCGAATGGCTCCAGCGGCACTTGCAACAATATTTCATGGCCGCCGCGGCGAGCGTCCTGCATCCAGCGCTGCAGGCTGTACCCACTGGCGGCAAAGGCGAAAGTGATTTCCTCCGGCAATTGCTGTATCGCACGCTGGGTGCCGGTCTGGCTGAGGCCGAGACCGCTGAGCACGATGGCGATGCGGGTACCACGGGTGCCGGACCAGGGCCGCGCATATTGATCCATCGGCCGACGGCCATCGGAACTTGTAATCGGCAGGCGGCCGTAAGGCGTATCTTCGAGCAGATTATCATTGGGGATGGCCGCCATGCGGGGATCCTGGCCCATCTTCATGGCGTCGACCAAAACCGGGCCGCTACCGTCGCGCGGACGAGGGCTATATTTGGTGATGACGGAGCCGTCTCCTGTCACCATCCGTTCCACGTTGGCACCGGATTGTGGCTCGGAGCGTGGCATGCCGTTTGATGCCTGGCTGCCCGATGTCTGCGGCTGCTGAACCGTATCGGTCGGCGGGGCAGCTGACGTGTCTCGCGATGCCGGAGGCTTCGACTGCTCGAGGCCATCATTGCGAAATGCCGTGTAAAGGGAAAAGCCGCCCACCGCGACAAGGCAGATGCTCGCGGCAATCTGGCCGATCCGCAATATGCCGGGACGCTTGCGCGCTGCCTTGCGGTTGCGGCCTAGGGGTGCATGCAGGTCCGTTCCCAATTCCTTGCCCGCTCCAAAACCGGGAAACAGCAGAAAATCTCAAGGCCGGACAGGTGCCGGCCTTGAGAACGCTTATTACTTGGCGACGACGGCCTTTTCCGGGTCCGGCGGGAAGGACGGATCGGTCTTCTTGCCGCGCAACAGGTCGAGCGCATAGTTAAGCTGCACGTCGTCCTTTGGATCCGGCGGTACGTAGGCGACGGAACCCGAGCCTTCGTCCGTCTCGTTCTGGCCCTTGATGTGGCCCCGCAGGGCGGATTCGCCCTCGGTCACCATCTTGCCCTGAAGGTCGGCCGGAAGAGGCTCTTCCACCTTGATGTCAGGCGTAATGCCCGTGCCCTGGATCGAGCGGCCCGATGGCGTGTAGTAGAGCGCCGTCGTCAGGCGCAGCGCGCCGTTTTCGCCGAGCGGAATGATCGTCTGGACGGAGCCCTTGCCGAAGGAACGGGTGCCGAGGACGGTGGCGCGGCGTAGATCTTGCAGGGCGCCTGCAACGATTTCCGATGCGGAAGCCGAACCGCCGTTGATGAGGACGATGAGCGGCTTGTGGTCTGTCAGGTCGCCCGGACCGGCATTGAAGCGGCGAGTCTCATCCGGATTGCGGCCGCGAGTGGAAACCACTTCGCCGCGCTCCAGGAAAGCGTCGGAGACGTTGATCGCCTGATCGAGCAGACCGCCGGGGTTAAGACGCAAGTCAAGGACGAAGCCCTTGAGTTTGTCAGCCGGAACGGTCGCCTTGATCTTCTGGATTGCCTTTTCGAGATCCGGATAGGTTTTTTCGGTGAAGGAGATGACGCGCAGGTAGCCGACATCGTCCTCGACGCGAGACTTGACGGCCTGGACGGCAACGACGTCACGCACGATCGTCAATTCGATCGGTTTGTCGGCACCCTTGCGGATGAGCGTCAGCTTGATCGGCGTGTTGACGGCGCCGCGCATCTTCTCGACGGCGTCTTCAAGCTTCAGGCCGCGGACGGACTGGCCGTCGATTTCGGAAATATAATCGCCGGCGAGAACGCCAGCCTTGGCGGCAGGAGTGTCGTCGATCGGAGTGATGACCTTGACGAGTTCGTCTTCCATCGTGACTTCGATGCCGAGGCCACCGAACTCACCCTTGGTCTGGGTGCGCATGTCTTCGGCGTCCTTCGCATTCATATAGCTGGAATGCGGATCGAGCGAAGACAGCATGCCGTTGATGGCGCTCTCGATCAGCTTGTCTTCGGCCGGCGGCGTTACATATTGCGCACGCACGCGTTCGAAGACGTCACCGAATACCGAAAGCTCCTTATAAGTCGATGCTCCCGCCGCCTCTGCAGGCACGCCTGCGGAGTAAATGACGCTCATCGCGGTCGCGCCCATCAGTGCGCCGACCAAAACAAGAGAAGCCCTACGAATCATTGCGTGCCTTTCCGGTGTCTTTGGCGGTCCACCACGGTCGGGAATCGACCGGTTTACCGTCCTTTCGAAATTCAATGTAAAGCGTTGGCCGATCTGTTTCCAGCGCCAATGCGGTTGCGCTTGCCACTCTTTTCGCGCCCATCACAGCCAGAGGCTCGCCGGAGAAAACGAATTTTCCCTGGCGGGTGCTGATCGTATCCATGCCTGAGAGAACCAGGTGATATCCGTCGCCAGCATCCAGGATGATCATTTGGCCATAACTGCGGAAGGCGCCGGCATAGACCACCAGCCCATCGGCAGGGGCGGTTACTACCGTTTCCGGATTGGTCGCGACCGTCATCCCCATGGCCTCGTGTCCGGTGCCATCGGCATCGCCGAACTGGCGCAGAATATCGCCTGCCACAGGCAACTCCAGTTTCGCCTTCAACTCTCCGAAGGGATATGCGGGCGCAATACGGTTTTTATCGGGCACGCCGCTGTCGGCCAGGGCCTTCGCCTGGGCGCGCTGCTCGTCCGTCAGCAGCTTGCGATTCTCTTCCGCCTGCCTTGCGGCTGCGGCGGCTTCGCGTACAGAAGCGATCTCCGTTTCCATCGAGGCGACAAGGCTTTCGAGCGTCGTCGCCTTGCCTGCCAACTCCTGTGAACGCCGCTTCTCGGCCTCCAGCTCGGCGGCATTGGAGCGGCTCAGCTTGTCGTTTTCGGCAAGCAGCAGATCCATGCGCCGTTCCTCCTCCAGGCTGTTTGCCATGGTGGTGGCGAAATCTTCCTTCTCCTTGGCACTCGCCGTCTGCAGTGCCGAAAGATTGGCGAGATCCGCCGCGAGTTTCTCGGTCTCCTTGCGGATACCGGGTACCACGGCGCCGAGCAGAATGGCGCTACGAACGGAGCCAAGAGCATCCTCCGGGGTCACCAGAAGGGCAGGCGGTGGGTTCCTGCCCATACGCTGGAGGGCGGCGAG
The DNA here is from genome assembly GCF_014195325.1 of Rhizobium sp. BK650. Lineage (GTDB taxonomy): Bacteria > Pseudomonadota > Alphaproteobacteria > Rhizobiales > Rhizobiaceae > Rhizobium. Next base: position 119,116 of record NZ_JACIBK010000016.1, read on the forward strand.
AACCTCAGCAAGAAGTCCACGGCGCTCGCGCAGGGAGCGGCGGATGCCGTCTTCCTTCACGCCAAGCTCGGCGAGCTTCTTTTCACTATTGAGGATCTTACCTTCCAGCGATTTACGGCGAGCGGCGGAATCGATCAGTGCCTGGCGTATGCTTGCCGTGTTCTTTTCGAGATTATCGATGCTGCTTTGGAGTTCAGTCACCTTATCGGAGGACAGGCTGATCGTCTTCGACAGCTGATCCAGTTCGGCCCTGGTCTCATCGCGCTTTTTCGCAAGTTCGGCAGCCGGATCAGGCGGCTGGCCGGCGGGCGCAGTAGGCGGAGCCGGTTCGACTGCGGGAGGCGTCGGAGCGTCCTGCGCCTGGACGGAAAATGAGTTGCCAGGACCGATAACGACGGTCGCACTCAGCCCTGCCGCTATGGCCGGCAGAAACAGGCGTGATCGCTTGGAGGCAGCTCTCGTCATGCGTGTCGGGGTTTGCTCTTTCAAATCGCCCGGGAACCTAAGCTGATTTTGGGGCTGTTGGCCAGAAAGTTTGAAGGAGAAGAAGCCTTGAGGCAAAACACGGCTGCGTGACCATTTCCGGCTGTATCAGACCCGGTGATAGGGATGGCCGGAGAGGATCGTTACGGCGCGATAAAGCTGTTCGGCAATAAGGGTTCGGACGATCTGGTGCGGCCACGTCATCTTACCGAGGCAGAGCGTCACATCGGCGCGGTCGTAGAGGGAGGGATCAAGACCATCGGCGCCGCCGATTGCAATCGTCAGATCGCGCTTGCCCTGATCGCGATAACCGCCGAGCAGATTGGCGAAGCCTTCGCTGTCCAGAGCCTTACCGCGTTCATCGAGCAGAATGAGGACGCTGCCGTCTGCAAGAGACTTCAGCAGCATGGCCGCTTCCTCACGCTTACGGGTCTCCGCGTTAGAGGCGCGGCTTTCGGCCACTTCGGCAATACGGGAAAACTCCAGACCGACCGCGGGACCGGCCTTTGCAAAGCGGTCGAAATAACGGGCCGCAAGATCTTTTTCGGGGCCGGACTTGAGCCGTCCCACCGCAAAAAGACCAATCCGCATTCATCCGCTCCTGCTATGCCGCCCTTTGGAAGCACAATCTAAACTTACCGGCCAGCTATCGAAGCCGGCTCGGTCAGTTACCACGATTCAAGCGCCGGACGGATGTCGGGCTGCCTGTCAGTGCCGCGTTTCCTCGTCCATATCCGGAGCTGCCCACATCCTTTCGATGTTGTAGAACTCGCGGATTTCGGGACGGAACACATGCACGATGATGTCACCGGTGTCGATCAGGATCCAGTCACCACCTTCCTGACCTTCGACGCGGGCAGTACCGAAGCCCTCATCCTTGAGATCAGTCAGAAGATGATCGGCGATCGCCATGACATGCCTGTTCGAGCGTCCGGAGACGACGACCATGTAGTCTCCCAGCGCCGATTTTCCAGCAATGTTGATGGTGACGATATCTTCAGCTTTGGAATCCTCGAGGCTTGCGAGGACGGCTTCCAGAGCACGGGCGGCGGCATCGGCGCCACGTTCCGCACCCTTCGGGATAACGGCGAGCGTTTTTCCCTTGGCGTGTACTGTTGTCAGTGCTTTCCCTTTCCTGGAATGACAAACCATGCACAACACAAATCCGGCGCAACCGGATCATGGTTAAGATAGGCATCAAACCGTTAACGTTTCAAGACGCGGCGCAGCATGCGGACGGCCGAAAGCCGTATTTGGCGTCACGAAATTGAGATTTCGACCCTTGGTCGACATGGAGGAGTTGTGTACAGCGTCTGTCGCGGAGCGTAAAGTATCGATAATTCCTGCAAATTCCGAACGATATGACCGAAACCGCCAAAAATCCGCTTACACCCGTTCTGCGAATCACCTTTCCCGATGACGATCGCCTCGGCCACGGCAAGATGGAGCTGCTCGAACATATCCGCGAGACCGGGTCGATCTCCGCGGCAGGCCGCGCAATGGACATGTCGTATCGTCGCGCCTGGATGCTGGTGGCCGATATGAATCGCATGTTCAAGGCCCCGGTGGTGGAATCGCAGCGCGGCGGCCAAAAGGGCGGAGGCGCGGTGCTGACGCCTTTCGGCCAAGAACTGCTGGCGCGTTTTCGCGAGATGGAAAAGACCGTGCAGGCTAGCCTAGCCGACGATCTCGCCTGGCTGCAGAACAAGCGCAATCTCCAACAGAACTGCCGGGGCTGATCAGGCTTCCAGCGCAACCGTCTTGATGACTGCGAAGGCCGGTATGCCGTGGCGCAGGCCCAGGCGCTCGCAGGAGAGCGCGGTGATACGCGAAAGCACAGCGTCGCCGGCGCAATCGAGGCGGATTTCTACAGTGCCATCCTCGGCCGGCGAAAGCTCAACGATGGTGCACCCCAAGATGTTGAGGGCGCTCAAGCCCTCCGGTTTCTGCGTCGCCAGCATTACGTCGCGCGCAGGGATGCGGATGCGCACGGACTTGCCGGCAGCCGGCGCAATACCCGGCACATAGAGCCGGCCGGATTTCAGCAGAATCGTTGTGATCCGGTTGGCTGTATCGATGGTTTCGACTGCGCCTTCCAGCACGACGCTCGCCTCCCGTCGGTCTTCCGGGAGCATCGACGAGCGACTGAGGACTTTAGTCGTCGGACCTGCTGCCTCTACCCTGCCGTCGCGCATGACCACGACCTGATTTGCCAGGCGTGCGACTTCCGCAATCGAGTGGCTGACATAGACGATCGGAATATCCATCTCGTCCCGCAGGCGTTCGAGATAGGGCAGGATTTCGGTCTTTCGGGCTTCATCGAGGGCGGCTAGCGGTTCATCCATCAACAGCAGACGCGGCGAGGACAGCAGCGCACGGCCGATGGCGACGCGCTGTTTCTCACCGCCCGAGAGTTTGGATGGGCTGCGGGCGAGCAATTCATCAATACCGAGCAAGTCGATGACGTGGTCGAAATTTTCGAAACGCGCCGATTTCGGAGCGAACCAGCGACCATAAGAGAGGTTGGCCCGGACGCTCAGGTGGGGAAAGAGCCGCGCCTCCTGGAACACATAACCGAAACGGCGGCGATGGCGGGGAACGAAGATGCCCTTCGTGGTATCCGTCAGTGTTTCGCCATCGAGCAGGACACGACCGTCGATCGGGCGGGTAAGGCCGGCGATGATGCGGATGACAGAGGTCTTGCCGGAGCCGGAGCGGCCGAAAAGGGCTGTCACGCCGCGCTCCGAGGTGAATGCGGCATCGAGGCCAAAGGCACCGAGGCGATGTCTTGCTTCGACAATCAGCGTCATTCCGGATCGATCCTTCTGCCAACGAGATAGGCGAGGAACTCCGAAGCGAGGAGGGCGAGCATGGAAATCACGATGGAAACGACGGTAAGCCGCATGGCGCCGGCATCACCGCCCGGCACCTGGGTAAAAGTGTAGATGGCGGCCGACAGCGTCTGTGTTTCGCCGGGAATGTTGGAGACGAAAGTGATTGTGGCGCCGAACTCGCCCATGGCTTTGGCAAAGCAGAGGATCATACCGGCGATGATGCCGGGAATGGTGAGCGGCAGCGTGATTGTCAGGAAGATCCAAGCTGGGCTCGCGCCAAGCGTCCCGGCCGCTTCCTCTAGCTTGCGGTCGACGGCTTCGATGGAGAGACGGATGCTGCGCACCATCAACGGAAAACCCATGACGCCGCAGGCAAGTGCAGCGCCCGTCCAGCGGAAGGAGAGCACGATGCCGAGATATTGATCGAGCAGGCTGCCGATCGGGCCGCGGCGCCCAAAAAGTATAAGGAGAATGAAGCCGGTGACGACGGGCGGCAGGATCAGCGGCAGGTGAACGACGCCATTGAGAAGCGACTTGCCCCAGAAGCGGCCGCGGGCAAGCAGCAGGGCAACAAGAATGCCGAACGGCAGGCTCGCCACCATGGCGACGAAGGAAACGCGCAGGCTCAGCAGAATCGCCGTCAATTCCTCGTCGCGCAAACCGAACATATTCAAACGTCATCTTCTCCGAAATATCGAAGGTCCGCCGAAGCGAGCCTTCACGCTAAGCTGTAGGCGTTAATTGCGTAGTTATTTCAGGATCGTGAAGCCTTGTGCAGTAAAGAATGGGGCCGCCCTATCCGACTTCAGGAAGCCGAGATAGCCAGCGGCATCCGGGTTCTTGCTCTCAGCGAGCAGAGCGATCGGATAGATGATCGGCGGGTGGGAATCGGCCGGGAAGGTGCCGACGATCGCGACACCCTTATCGGCCGCCGCATCGGTCTGGTAGACGATGCCGTAAGGCGCTTCGCCGCGGGAGACGAAGGTGAGTGCGGCACGTACACTTTCCGCATAAGCAACTTTGCTTTCGACAGACTTCCAGACGCCGAGCTTATCGAGCGCGGTCTGACCATATTTGCCGGCCGGAACCGACTTCGGATCGCCCATGGCGAGCTTGCCATCCCCGAGGAGGCCGACGAGATCAAAGCCTGACTTGATTTTAACCGGCTTCTGATTGCCGTTTTCGGCGATCAGGACGAGGCGATTGCCGAGCAGGTTGAAGCGGGTGTCCGGCTTGATCAGCTTCTTGTCGGCGACGTAATCCATCCAGTTCAGATCTGCGGAGATGAAGACATCGGCCGGGGCGGCATTTTCGATCTGCTTGGCAAGCGCCCCGCTTGCCGCATAGGAGACGACCGCTTCCTTGCCGCTTTCCTTCGCCCAGGCTGCGTTGGCGGCGTCGAGCGCGTCCTTCAGGCTTGCGGCCGCGAAGACGGTGACTTTCTCGGCGGCGGCGACAGGCCTAGAAAGCGCTGTTGCGCCGAGCCATATGGCCGAAATCGCGGCAGCTGCCAGTTTCATCCAATGGCGGCGGTTATGCATGATCTTCTCCCCAGCTTCGAAATATCTGAACGGATATAGCGGTAGGGAAGGTTTGGCTAGGGTTGTGTTTCATAAAATATAACGGCGGCGAAAGGATAATTTGCCGCGCTGCCTACTCACACATTCGTGAGATGCATGGCTCTTAGCGAGCCGGAAATCACTGAGGCAAAAATTCTGCCATCGTTGAGGCAAATAGCGAGGCGAGACACTGGTGGTTTTGGAATCAATCTGTTTTTGCTAATTAAAATGGCATCCAATGCCGTTCTAGCGCCGCAAGGTTTGCATTCCATGCATTGCTGCAATGCAGTGATATATATTCACCTTCTGAACAAATGTGATAAAACGCAATCATCCGACGGCTTCTCCTCCTCCCATAGCCGTCCGATAGGATCGGCAACACTCCTCCTCCCAGTTGTCGGTCAAGTTTTAAGCCCGACGCACCTCCTCCCGCGTCGGGCTTTTCATTTCTGAAACTTCCAAACGAACCGATTATTCCGCTGCCTTGTGCTGGTCGCCGTTGCGGATGGCTGTCGAGCTCAAGGTGGAGCGTGGACCGTGAATGAAAGTCCAGGCCGGCACCGGCTTCTTCCAGAGAACTCGGGCATCATCTTCATCGATGCGAGCAAAGGCAAAGGTCTTGGCCATTTTCGAGGAAAGGTAAGAGAGCGTCGAGCCCGGCCGGTCGATCACGGCGATCGGGAAGGTGCGCGCGATATTCTGCCATTTCTGCCAGCGATGAAAATTTTCCATGCTGTCGGCGCCCATGATCCAGATGAAATGCACATGCGGATTGCGGGCTTTCACGCGGGCAAGCGTATTGGCCGTGTAGCTGACGCCAAATGCCTGTTCGAAGGCTGTAACCTTGATATGCGGGTCGGTGGCGATCGCCTCGCTGCGCGCGATGCGCTCCGAAAGCGGTGCCAGGTGATTGCGGCTCTTCAGCGGATTGCCGGGCGTCACCATCCACCAGAGCTGATCCAGCCCCAAGCGGCGGATGGCGATTTCGGCGACAAGGGCATGGCCCTCATGCGGCGGATTGAAGGAGCCGCCGAATAGACCGACGATCATGCCGCGTTCGCTATGCGGCATGCGGAGATAGCGCCGGTCTATCTGCTCTGTGGTCACGTCAGGGCCGCGTCTGTCCAGTGCCGCGAACGCGGTATTTGAAGGAGGTGAGCTGCTCGACGCCAACTGGTCCACGCGCATGCATCTTGCCGGTGGCAATGCCGATTTCCGCACCCATGCCGAATTCGCCCCCATCGGCAAACTGAGTGGAGGCGTTGTGCAGCAAGATGGCCGAGTCGATCTCGGTGAAGAAGCGCTCGACGACATCAGGATCCTCGGCAAGCACGGCTTCGGTGTGATTGGACGAATATCTCTGGATATGGCCGATCGCCCCGGAAATGCCGTCGACGACGGCAACGGAAATGATCGCGTCCAGATATTCTGTCGACCAGTCTTCTTCGGTTGCAGGCTTCAAGCCAGGCACGACCTTGAGAACGGCAGCCGAAGCGCGAACCTCGCAGCCTGCTTCAGTCAAAACCTCGATCAATGGCTTCAGATGCGTGCCGATCGCCGTGCCGTCAACGAGCAGGGTCTCGGCTGCGCCGCAGACACCGGTGCGCCGCATCTTGGCGTTGACGATGATGTTCTTCGCCATGTCGAGATCGGCGGAGGCATCGACATAGATATGGCAGAGGCCTTCGAGATGGGCGAAAACCGGCACGCGCGCCTCGCTCTGCACGCGGGCGACGAGGCTCTTGCCGCCGCGCGGCACGATGACGTCGATTGCGCCATCAAGCCCGCGCAACATGGCGCCGACAGCGGCGCGGTCGGTCACGGGCACAAGCTGGATCGCATATTCCGGCAAGCTGGCGGCTTTCAGCCCCTCGACCATGCAGGCATGGATCGCAGCTGAGGAACGCCGCGAATCCGAACCGCAGCGCAGGATCACGGCATTGCCAGCCTTCAGGCAGAGTGCACCGGCATCGGCCGTGACATTCGGACGGCTTTCAAAGATAACACCGATGACGCCGAGCGGTGTACGGACACGTTCGATCTTGAGGCCGTTCGGGCGATCCCAGGCGGCAATAACCTCGCCGACAGGGTCTGGGAGTGCCGCAATCGCGCGGATGCCTTCGGCCATTTCCGTAACGCGCTTGTCGTTCAGCGTCAGGCGATCGATGAAGGAGGCGAGCATGTCCGTGCCCTCCACATCCTTCAAATCCTTGGCATTTTCCGAAAGGATATGGGCTTTGTTCGCCATGATAGCATCGGCCATGGCGTTCAATGCCTGGTTCTTGGCATCGGTGGAAGCAAAGCCCAACGGTCGCGCGGCGGCCTTGGCCTTGCGGCCGATGTCGTTCATCAGCACGTCAATGTCAGGGCTTAGCGCAACTGTATCAAGCATAGCTTGCGTCCTTCTTCTGCCTTTCCGATTTCGAACCGATCTGCGCCGTCATGACCATATCGTCGCGATGGACCATGGCGGCGCGGCCGGGATAACCGAGGATTGCCTCGATCTCAGCCGATTTGCGGCCGGCGATCTGGCGGGCTTCTTCTGCGTCGTAGCTGACCAGCCCACGGGCGATCTCGCGTCCGGAGGGAGCGATGATCGCAACCGTATCGCCGCGGGCGAAATTGCCGGAGATGCTGCGCACACCAGCGGGCAGCAGGCTCTTGCCAGCACCGAGTGCCGTGACGGCACCCTCATCGAGATGCAGCATGCCGGCCGGCTGAAGCTGTCCGGCAATCCAGGTCTTGCGGGCGGTCACAGGCGTGCCCGAAGGCGCAAACCAGGAGGAGCGCGCACCGTTTTCGATCGCCGAAAGCGGGCTTTCCGTCTTGCCGGAGGCAATGATCATGGCGCAGCCCGAAGTCGTCGCGATCTTGCCGGCGTCGATCTTGGTCCGCATGCCGCCGCGTGAGAGTTCCGAGGCCGCACCACCGGCCATCGCTTCGATCTCGGGCGTGATTTCCGCAATTGTTTCCAGGAATTGCGCATCCGGATCGAGACGCGGCGGGGCGGTGTAGAGACCGTCTATATCGGAGAGAAGGATCAGCAGGTCGGCACCGGTCATGGTGGCGACGCGGGCAGCGAGGCGATCATTGTCGCCATAGCGGATTTCGCTGGTTGCGACCGTGTCGTTCTCGTTGATGATCGGCACGGCGCCGATCTTCAGAAGTTGATTGATGGTGGCGCGGGCGTTGAGGTATCGGCGGCGCTCTTCGGTGTCGCCCAAAGTCAGCAGAATTTGGCCGGCGACGATCTCATCGTGTGAAAGGCTTTCGGACCAGGCGCGTGCCAACGCGATCTGGCCGACGGCCGCTGCCGCCTGGCTTTCCTCCAGCTTCAGGGCGCCAGAGGGAAGATCGAGCACCGAGCGGCCAAGAGCGATGGCACCGGAGGAGACCACGAGCACATCGACGCCTTTGGATTTCAGCGCCGCGATATCGGTGCACATGGCATCGAGCCAAGCTTTCTTCAGGCCGGTCTTGCGGTCCACCAGCAAGGCCGAGCCGATCTTGATGACGATTTTTCGGTAGCGATCCAGGGGTTTACGGCTACTCATCGCTTTCGTCCTCATCGGTGAGGATCATGTCGCGATGGCGCAGCTTCGGCGTCTTGGCCGGCTTTTGCTCGGTATTGGCTTCGACGACGACATCGCGCAGCGCGCGCAGCACCTCGGTCATACCGTTGCCCGTGACGGCCGAAATCAGAAACGGCGTCTTGCCGCAGGCCTTTGCGAGTTCCTTGGCCTTCTTCTTCAATGTTGCATCGTCAAGGACGTCGATCTGCGAGAGGGCAACGATTTCCGGCTTGTCGGTCAGTTCATTGCCGTAGGCTTCAAGCTCATGCTTGACGGTCTTATACGCCTTGCCGACCTTCTCTTCCTGGGCGGAGACGAGATGCAGCAATACGCGCGTGCGCTCGACATGGCCGAGGAAGCGGTCGCCGATACCCACACCCTCATGGGCGCCTTCGATAAGACCAGGGATGTCGGCGAGGATGAATTCTCGCTCGTCGATCGTGGCGACCCCGAGGTTCGGATGCAGCGTCGTGAAAGGATAGTTCGCTATCTTCGGACGGGCGCGGGTGACCGAAGCAAGGAAGGTCGACTTGCCGGCATTCGGCAGGCCGACGAGGCCGGCATCGGCGATCAGCTTCAGGTGCAGCCAGATGGTCTTTTCTTCGCCCTCCAAGCCAGGATTGGCCCAGTCGGGCGCCTGATTGACCGAAGACTTGAAATGGGCGTTTCCGAAGCCGCCATTGCCGCCTTTTGCGAGGCAGAAGCGCTGGCCTTCCTCGGTCAGGTCGCAGATGAGGGTTTCCTGATCCTCTTCAAAGATCTGTGTGCCGACGGGAACCTTGAGCGTCACGTCCTCGCCATTGGCGCCGGTGCGGTTCTTGCCCATGCCGTGCATGCCGACCTTCGCCTTGAAGTGCTGCTGGTAGCGAAAATCGATCAGCGTATTGAGGCCATTGACAGCCTCGACCCAGACATCGCCGCCGCGCCCGCCGTCGCCTCCGTCAGGTCCGCCGAACTCGATGAATTTCTCGCGACGGAAGGAAACGCTGCCTGCGCCGCCATCACCCGACCGGATATAGACCTTTGCTTCATCGAGAAATTTCATTTTACTTCCAGTACTCAGTGCGTTTGGGCGACCCCTCTTGGCCCACTCGATATAGGCGGTTCAGTCGGAGGTCAAAGAATATCGTGATTTTTGCAAGCTATAACATACAGTACGGCTTCGGTCTCGATGGCAGATACGACCTGGAGCGAATCGCCAGAGATATCGAAGGCGCCGACGTCATAGCCCTGCAGGAGGTGACGAGAGGCTTCGTGCGGAACGAGTATGCCGACATGCCTGCTATCATCGCGGCGCTCTTTCCAGACCATTTCTGGGTCTATGGACCGGCTTGTGACATGCATGCCGAAGCGCCGGAGGGCCAAATTCCCCTGCCACGCGGCACTCGCTTCCAGTTCGGCAACATGGTGCTGTCGCGCTGGCCTATCTTGTCGACGCGAACGCTGCTTCTGCCGCGCAGCCGCACGATCGACAAGCTCAACCTGCAGCGTGGCGCGACGGAAGCCGTGGTGGCGTTGCCAGACCGTGCAATTCGCGTCTATTCGGTCCACCTCGACCATAGGTCCATCGATGAACGTATCGCCCAGCTTCGTTATCTCAGCGACCGGATCAGCGCTTTCGTCCTGGAAGGCGCGTCGCTGACCGGCGCGTGCGAACTCGGGCTTCCAGAGCCACCGCTGCCGGTGGAATACGTCGTTATGGGGGATTTCAACATGGAGCCGGAATCGCCTGAATACTGCACCTTTGCCGGCACCTCTGATGGATTTTACGGTCGCACGGCGCGGTTCGGCACTCCCATAGACGCCTTTGCGGCGCTCGGATCCTATAGGCCCGGCAGCTACAGCTGGGTGGATTCGGAAGATCGGGGCAAGCGCATGCATATCGATTACTGTTTCGTCAGTTGCGGCCTAAAGGACCGTCTGAAATCCGCTGTCATTGATACAAATTGCCAAGGTTCCGATCACTTTCCGCTACGCGTCGAGATCGGCGATTGAAAGGACGCCGCGGTTTACGCGGCGTCCTTCCGATGTCAGGCGACTTTTCTCTGCTGCAACGCTCCCGGCTGCAGCACGGTTTCGATATGGGCGACCATCGTGTTGCGGGCGAAAGAATAGATTTCGCTGCAGCCCGTCATCCGGAAACCGAGCTTTTCCTGCAGCCGAAGCGATGCAGGATTGTCGGCAAAGACGCCCGAATGAAGGGGAACGTCAGGCATGCGTTGCGAGAAACGCTCCAGCGCTGCTTCTGCCGCCTCGCTCATGTAGCCGCGCCGCCAGTAGTAGCGGTTGAGCCAGTAGCCAAGGTGCCAGCGGCCGTGACGAAGCTCGATCGACACATTGCCGATATGAACGTCGTCACTGCCTGTTATCGCCAGGTTCCAGTCCGGCATTACACCCGACGTAACCGGGATTAGCCAGTCCAGCGCATCCTGCCGGTCATAGGGGGCGGGGACGCGGGCCAGCATACGGGTGACCGCGAAATCGGAAAGCGATTCCGCAATATCAGGTGCGTCACTCAGCCTGTGCGGGCGGAGTGTCAGTCTTGCCGTGGTGATGACCGGCTCGGGGCCGGGCATCATTGGCTTGCTCCTGGGCCTCTGAACGGTAACGGCGCTCATGAGATTGCCCCCCAGCTTCTCAGCGATATCCAGGTTTTGCGGTCGAGCCGGTACCATTCGACCGGCACGTTGCTGCCGAGCGCCAGCGATGCGGCAAGACCGGATCCCTGGAACTGGAAGCCGCATTTCTGGATGACGCGGCGCGAGGCGACGTTCATGACCCGGCAGCGGGCATCGATCTGCTCGACCTGCTGCCTCGTCCTGAACACCATGTCGACGAGCCCATGGCAGGCCTCCGTCATATAGCCCTGGTTCCAATAGGGTTCGCCCAGCCAGTAGCCGATCTCGACAGTCTTTTCGTCGGTGTGCGGTTCTACCCCGCAGCACCCCATGAAGGCACCGTTTTCGGCCTTGGTGATGGCATAGACGCACTTGCCAATCTCGCCATTTCGCGTACGCCAAACAAAGTCGGCGGCATCATTGGCGGTATATGGGTGCGGCATACGCGATACCATGGTGGCGACTTTGGCGTTGTTGGCGAGATGGGCAAGGGCGTCAATGTCTTCCTCGTGCGGCGCGCGCATGACGAGCCTTTCCGATAACAAGACAGGGCAATCGGTCCTTAACCGCTCCGGCCTCAGCCGTTCCATGGAAGACCGCTGGTCTTCCCGGGGTGACCGTGATTGGTCGACCCTTATCAATTCGCCTTGCATGTTCAGTCCTCCTGTTTGGACAAAGAAAAAGGGGAGATGGCGCCCCATCTCCCCTGTTTTCTGGACTGAACCTGGTACGGTCAGCCGGGTCGATGAGACGCCGGCTGTTTTAGAGCGCTACCGGCTTATTCCGCTGCTTCCGCTTTCGGCATTACAGACACGTACACGCGACCATTGGCCTTCGTTCGGTAGTCCACATTGCCAGCCGTAAGCGCAAAAATAGTATGATCCTTGCCGAGGCCGACATTGGCGCCCGGATGCCACTGGGTCCCGCGCTGACGAACGATGATGTTGCCAGCTACGACGTTCTCGCCGCCGAACTTCTTCACGCCGAGGCGCTTGGAATCGGAATCGCGACCGTTACGCGAGGAACCGCCAGCTTTTTTATGTGCCATTGGAGTTCTCCTTTAAACCTGAAACCCGTTGATCTTACTTGGCGGCCACGATGTCCGTGATGCGGACAACCGTGTGATGCTGGCGATGGCCGCGCGAACGCTTCGAATTCTGACGACGACGCTTCTTGAAGGCGATAACCTTCTTGCCGCGGGTCTGGTCGACGACTTCCGCCTTGACGGAGGCGCCGGCTACGAAGGGCGCACCGATCGCTGCGTCGGCGCCTTCGCCGATCACGAGGACTTCGGTGAATTCAATGGAGTCGCCAGCGGAGGCTTCAAGCTTCTCGATGGTCAGCACGTCATTGGCTGCCACACGGTACTGCTTACCGCCGGTCTTGATGACTGCGAACATTATTTTATCCTTTCATGTTCGATCCAGCTCTCCCCGCAAAGCGCAGGTGGCTGTCTTCTTATCAGTCGAAGTTAAGCAGGGATTTCAGGGAACTACCCCGGAACTCTGGTCTGCCGGTGAAACCCCGCGCGAGCGCGAGGCGGGCAAGGGGCGGACTACTCCACTCCTATTGCGAAAGCGGGATACGCGAGTGACAAAAAGGTGTCAAGGCAAAAGGATGGAAAAGCTTGAGATTTCGGCTTGCCAGCCTGTCATTTGCTCGTTATGAGAACGCCCGCGCCGAACAAGCGCCGACCAAGACCGCGGAGAGGTGGCAGAGTGGTCGAATGCACCGCACTCGAAATGCGGCATACCTGCAAGGGTATCGTGGGTTCAAATCCCACCCTCTCCGCCATAATTTTCGTGTGTCCGACCCGGAGACATAGGTAACAGTTTGTCCCTAAGACATGGGTGGCAACCTCGTGCCGAACGGGTTGTCGATGGTTTGCAAAGTCCTCTGCTCCAGATCGATATATCCGAGATCATAGTGCATGAAGCTGACGAGCCAAATACCGTCGTCGACCTCCTTGAATCCCAATTTCTGTCCGGCCAGCACGGTCGAGATGTTGATCTTCTTGCGGTAGATGCAGATGCGGCCGCAATGGGTCACCAGCGCGTCACGGTCGTGGAACGGGTAATCGATCTCCGGCATCCCGTCATAGCGGCGCGCCGATGGCGTGTAGAGGTCGACCGGCGTCTTCATCGCCAGGGCTTCATGTGGCCGCTCGGTATTGAATTCGCTGACGAACGCATCGAAGCGCGCCTGTTGCTGCAGGATATTTCTGCCAGGTGGCCGGGTCGCCTCTTTCTTCAGCGTCAGGTGCATGCGCTCGTGCCGGCCATTCTCCTGCGGATGGCCCGGCCTGATGCGCTCGAGCGCGATACCGAGCCTCAGCCACCATGCCGACAGCTTCGACAGTTTGTAGAGCCCGTTGGGGCTGGCAAATGGCAGGCCGTTGTCGGAGCGGATGGCGTCTGGCAGGCCACGCTCGTCAAACAGCCGGTGGAAGGCCTCGAAGACGCCGCGCTCCCGTGTCGATTCGAAAGCTTCGCAGCATAGGAGATAGCGCGAAGCCTGGTCGGTGACCGTCAACGGGTAACAATATCGGCCATCGCCAAGCTTGAACTCGCCCTTGAAGTCGGCGCACCACAGATCGTTGGGATCGAGCGGCGCCGACAGCGGCGTTCCCACGGCCTTGTTCGCCCGGTTCCTCTTGCGGGCCTGGCTCACAAGGCCGTATCGGTCGAGCACCGCGTGCACCGTGCTTCTGGCCGGGATGCGCACGTCGCCGGCCAGCCGTTTGACCAGCAACTCCCTTATCTTGCGCGCCCCCCAGTGCGGCTTGTCCTTCTTGAGCCGCACGATCATCGCCTCGACCGGTTCGGGCAGTTGATTGGCATAACGCACCGGCCGACGCGACCGGTCCGTCAGCGCTTTCAGACCTTCGTCCCTGTAGCGGTTGAAGATCTTGTAGCCGGTCTTGCGCGAGATGCCGAACGAACGGCAAACCTCGCTCATCCCTTCGCCCTCCAGCAGACGGGCGACAAAGCGAAGACGTTCCTCCATCACCGAAGTCTCTCTCCACGGTATCCACACCTCCCGATCAAAATCGAAAAGTGTTACCCATGTCTCCAGTACGCTCCGTCACCTATCTCTCAGATCGGGCATGGCCCTTTGCCGATTGCCGAGCCGAAGGCTTCGGCCGCTGCTCCGTCGGCCAGCCTTTCAGTATATTCTGGCCGCAGCGCGACGTGATCCCGATTTTCCTGATAGAGGTGGACTTTCACCACGTCATCCAGCCTTTCGCCTTTCCTGTATTGCTGATCACAGAGACTGTCGGCGAGAAAGGTTGAGTCCGCTGGGGGTATTCGAAGACCTGTAATTCGGACTCGGAATTTGGTTGGCCGGCCCGGTGCATATCCGGTTCGGCGAGGCCATCACGATCACGGCAATGCAGGCGTTCAATGTCTCGGAGAAGATAGCGCTGACGTATCTTTTGCGTAGCCCTCGCAACGATCGGAGAACAGCTTCTCGCTCAGAAAATCGACAAGGACACGGACCTTGGGCGAAAGATGCCGATTGGATGGCCAGAGCAGGTGAAATTGGGCGGGGCCGTCTATGTGGGCGTCGAGCACGGTCCGCAGCCTGCCATCGGCCAGCGGGTCGCGGGCGAGGAAATCAGGCATGCAGCCGATGCCCAGTCCGCTGATCGTGGCACCGCGCAGAGCTTCCATATTGTTGCATGTGAGCACAGTCCGCGTTCTGATTTCCGGATGGTCGGGAGACGAGCTGAGCGGCCAGGGTTGCAGCTTTCCGGAGTTCGGGAATCTGAACCGGATTGCCAGATGACCTTCGAGATCACGGAGGCAGTCGGGGGTGCCGTGTTTGTCCAGATAGGCAGGCGCGGCGCATAGCAGGAGCTGAAACGGGCGGAGTGCGCGTGACATCAATCTAGAGTCCGGCAAGGTCCCGCTGCGGATCGCGACGTCGACGCCCTCTTCGATCAGGTCGACGATACGGTCGTTGAAGTCGAGATCCAATTCGATTTCCGGATAGAGGCTCACAAAATCCGGCAGGATCGGCAGAATCAGATGATAGCTGACCAGCGGCACGCTGACGCGCAACCTGCCCCGAGGGATGGCGACAGCTTGCGCAAGGGATGCCTGGGCATCTTCGAGATCGTCGAGAATGCGGCGGCAGCGTTCATGAAACAGGCGCCCCTCCTCCGTCAGTCGCAAGCTCCGGGTCGAGCGCTGGAACAGGCGGACGCCGAGCTGCAATTCGAGCGCCGTGACGGCCTTGCCGACAGCGGAAGGTGAAAGGCCGAGGGTGCGCCCGGCGGCGACGAAACTTCCAAGGTCGGCGGTTCTGACGAAGGCTGTCAGGCCACCCAAAGGCTGATCCATCTGCAGATCCATTCGAGCGATTTCTTCCGCTATGAGCGGAACGAACCGCCGGTTATCGAAGAATTACCCCCAATTTATGGTGCTTTCCGCATTCGAAGTCCAGGCGTTTCGACGCCTGCCCGCGCGAGCCTCCCAAGCGCGTCCTTATCCTCGAACCAGCGGATATCTTATGACTGTCACTGACAAATCCAAACCGACCAGTATCGCAGAAAAAATCTTCGTTCTGATTGCCGTATGCTCTGCGGCTGCGGCGATGCCGCTCACCTTTACCGGGCCTGCTGTCGCCTTGCCGGTGATCAGCGCTGAACTCGGCGGCAGCCCCATTGCCCATAACTGGGTCACCAATGCCTTCATGCTGACCTTCGGCAGTACGCTGATGGCAGCCGGCGCGCTGGCTGACAGCTACGGCCGCAAGCGCATCTTCCTGTGCGGCCTTGCAGCCTTCATCCTGTTTTCCGGCGGGCTTGCCTTTTCGCCTGATATCGTCTGGTTCGATGGCCTTCGCGCGCTTCAGGGTTTCGGTTCGGCTGCGGCCTTTTCCGGCGGGATGGCATCGCTGGCGCAAGAGTTCGACGGGAAGGAACGCATGCGTGCCTTCAGTCTCGTCGGGGCAAGTTTCGGTATCGGCCTGGCGTTCGGACCGATGGCGTCGGGCATGATGATCGAGGCGTTCGGCTGGCGGGCGATTTTCGCACTCGTGGTCGGGCTCGCCATGATCGCCTTCGTTCTCGGAGCGATATTCCTGATCGAAACCCGTGACCCTGAAGCGAAGGGACTGGATTGGCCGGGCGCAATCAGCTTCACGCTGGCTCTGTCGCTCTTTACCTATGGTGTTCTGCGGGCGCCGGAAAGCGGCTGGAGCGATAGTCTCACGCTTGGGCTCATTCTTGGCTCGGCGCTGCTGATGGCCCTCTTCTGTTTCATCGAGCATCTCGTGAAGCGGCCGATGCTAGATCTGACGCTTTTCCGGTATCCCCGCTTCGTTGGCGTGCAGTTGCTGGCGGCTGCTCCCGCCTATGCTTTCGTCGTTCTGCTGATCCTGCTGCCGGTGCGCTTCGTCGGTATCGAACGTTTGAATGCGGTTGCTGCCGGCCAGATGATGATCGCGCTTTCCGGTCCGCTTCTCATATTGCCGATCGCAGCGGGGGTGCTGACCCGGTGGCTGCCGGCCGCTACGATCTGCAGCGCAGGCCTTGCGATCTCAGCTGCCGGTCTTTTCTGGCTTGCCCATATTCCTGTCGGCTCGGATCACGTGGCGCTTATCGCACCGTTGTTGACAATCGGTATCGGCATCAGCCTGCCCTGGGGTCTCATGGATGGGCTTGCGGTCAGTGTCGTGCCGAAGGAGCGCGCCGGCATGGCAACGGGCATTTTCAGCACAACCAGGGTTGCCGGCGAAGGCGTGGCGCTCGCGATCGTCAGTGTCGTCCTGTCTACGCTGACGCGATCCTTTCTCGGATCAGGCGATGAAGCGACAGAAGCAGCGCAGCGATTGGCAACCGGCGATCTGAAAGGTGCGGGCCAGGCTCTTGCCGGCATCGGCGAACTGGACCTCATCCATGCCTATAATAATGCCTTCAGTCTGCTTCTGTGGTTTCTGACCGGCATCACGGTTCTGACGGCGATCGTCATTTTCACATTCATGGGCCGAGGTAGCGGCGAAGCCGACGAGGCGACTGAAGAGTCTATTGCCGTTTGAACACACGAGGGCGGACCAATGTTTTCGCCCTTTTAACTATAGCTGCTGAAAAACGACTCTTCTCAACGTAATTTATCCTGCGGAGTTACATGTCACAGTAACGACTCCTAAAGTCCCAGCTGGCACCTTTAATTCATATTGATATTGCGTGTGCGTCTTTACTGACTGGGGTTTTGCAATGAGTCGTAATCGGGACGATTGGGTCAGCCAGCGGGCGTATGCCATCTGGGAAGAGGAAGGCCGGCCGCATGGTCGGGGCGAAAGCCATTGGGCGCAGGCGCTCAGGGAATTCGAGCAGCTCGAAGCGACCAAGGCTTCTGCCGACGGGAGTGAGCTCATCGAAAAGCTCAAAGCAGCGGGGCGGCTGATGCGGGCTTTTGACGAGCCAGTCTTCGAAGTCGAGGACGAACGGCAGCGGAAAGCAGCGCTTTAGGGTCGAAACCCAATCAACATATTGATTAAAATATCTCCGTATGATTCACTTTGGTAATAACAGGAGTTTGAATCATGGCAGGAGAATT
>NZ_JACIBK010000017.1 GCF_014195325.1 Rhizobium sp. BK650
GTGGCGTTCCCTCCGGGGAATTGGTGACATTGAACATCACCAGTCTGCCATGGCCGCCTTCTTTAGGAAATTTGCAGAACCTTCAGCACTCTACCCGGAGGTGGCGACACAGCCTACCACATCTGGCACTTTTGCAGAGCATCGCTCCCTGATGCATCCGCCATCTCTCCTCCCACCGAACACGCCTCCGCCGGCTGGCGGCGAAGGCGCTTTTTGTCTTATTCAGCAGCTAGAAGCTGCTCGACACGGCCGATGCCCGCGGCATCGAAAGCGGCGAAGATTTCCGCTTCAGCCTTTTCACCAAGGTTTTTCAGCGGCTCCCGGATCGTGGCGTGATCGAGAACGCCGCGATGGACGAGGCCGAGCTTGAGGGCGACTGTGCCTTCCATGTGGGAGCCGCGGTGATAAACGGCGCGGGTCACCGGCAGCAGGCGTTCGAAGATCTTGCGGGCTTCCGGATAATTCTGTGCCTTGCCGGCCTTGATGAGATCAATCAACAGTTCCGGTGCGATGTTTCCATAGCCGACAAGCAGACCGTCGACATCAAACATCGTCGGAAGCAGCCATTCATCATGGCAGCTGAGTATCTGAAGGTTGGCGTTCGCCTTCTTGAGCTCGGGAATTTCCACATACCAGCGCTTCATGTTGCGAACACCGTTCTTGGTGGCGACAACGCCGTCCTGTGTGGCGATGGCAAGCTGAGTGTCCAGATCGTAGGAGGCCTTGGTGGCATCCGGATACTGGAACAGAATGCATTGCAGGCCTGACTCCTGCCAGATGGCTTTGTAGCGGTCCTGCGGCGCGCCCTTCTGGAAACCGAAGCGCAGCCAGCCGTGGTTCGGATAGACCAACGCGCCGGTAGCGCCCGCTGCCTTGCACTTTTTGGCCTCTTCAGCGGCAACCTTCGTGCCTTCGCCGGTAATGCCTGCGATAACAGGAATTTCGCCGTTCACGGCTTCAACATAGGTGCGGATCAGCTTCAGACGCTCCTCTTCGGTCAAAAAGGTGCCCTCGCCGGCATGTCCGAGAATAACGAGGCTCTTTACGCCCTCCATCGAAGCCAGCCACTTTGCGATCCGTGCGTTTGCCGCGTAGTCGACTTCGCCGTCGCGGGTGAATGCGGTGACCGGTGCCGGGCTCAGGCCTCTGAGGTCCATCGGGCTCATGGTAATCTCCTCCTTATTGCCGCTGTCCGCCTTGCGATCAGCGTTGGGATCGTTAACGGGAACGTTCCCACTATCGTTTCCGATTTAGCTGGAGTCAACAATTTTTTTCAGGCATCATGAAACTCGAAAGCAGCCCCGAACCGGCTTGAGTGGAAATTCGCAATGGATTCAATATTGGAAGACAGCCCTCGACAGACGCGCGTCACCATCCTCGACGTTGCGGCAGCGGCCGGCGTCTCGAAGTCGACCGTGTCGCGTATTCTGGATGAACGGCTTCCTCGCTCAGACAGCGAAACCGCTAGGCGTGTCCGCAAGATCGCAGAGGACCTTGGCTATGTACGAGATGTCTCGGCTGCCAGTCTTCGACGCGGAAACACCATGACGATCGGAATTATCGTTCCCCGTCTCACCGACACTGTCATGGCAATGCTTTACGAATCTCTCGCAAAGGCCTGCAGCAGGACGGGGCGATTTGCCATCGTCGCCACCACAGACGACAAACCGAAAGCGGATCGGCTGGCGGCGGAGTCGCTTCTGAAGCGCGGCGTCGACGGTCTCATTCTGTCGACGGCACGCGAGGACGACGACTTCCCCGATGTATTGGCGGCAAGAGGCGTGCCGACGGTTCTGGCCCTTAGAACCGACGGCCACAGCCCTTCGTCGATCGGCGACGACCGGCTTGGCGGATATCTCGCCACACGGCATCTGCTTGATCTTGGCCATCGCCGGATCGGCGTCATCGCGGGACCTTCCTATGCCTCCAGCGCCCGCACCCGCGTGGAGGGCTACCGTCAGGCGATGACGGAAGCGGGGCTGGAAACCGATCCTACCCTCATCATACCATCGACTTTTGGCATTGACTCCGGCTCGGAAGCCGCTGAAACGATCATGGGCCTGCCGCAAGCCCCGACAGCGATCTTCGCGGTCAACGACAACACAGCCATCGGCGCGCTTTCCGGCTTGATGCGCATGGGCCTATCGGTGCCAGGCGACGTCTCACTGGTCGGCTATAACGACATCCCGATCGTTAGCCATCTCTCCACCCCCTTGACCACTTTGCGGGTGGCCTTTGAGCAGATCGCTGCAAATGCGCTCGATTTGTTGGGAAGCGACGCATTATCGCCGGACGATCGCATTCGGGTCTCGGCGCCGACGCTCATTCCGCGGAAGTCGACCCGGTCTGTTATTCCCTAGTCCAGCAACTCGAAGGCACTACGGGCGGCTAGCCTGCTTCGTCATCGGCTCTTTCGGCGGAGCCATGCTTTCCCTCAAAATGAGCCTGCTGCGGATGACAGTGCGTAACGCTGCTGCGCTTTGCTGTTGGCCGATGGCATCGAGCAGGAGATCCACCGCCGCCTGGCCCATCTCCTCCACCGGCTGTTCGATCGTCGAGAGCGGCGGCGAGGAAAATTCGCAGACGGGCGAACCGTCAAAGGAGACGACGGAGAGATCATCCGGAATGCGCAGGCCTGCGCGCTTAATGCTACTGAGAAAGGAGATGGCCATGTCATCGCTGGTGGCAATGACAGCAGTCGGTTTCTCGCCGAGCTTCATAAAATCGTCCGCGGCCTGAACGCCGATATCGAAGCCGTGCTGGTAATCGAGATGCCCTCCAGACCGGGAGACTGCTTTCTCGGGAAGCCTCGCCACCTCGAGCGCCTCGAGCACACCGCGGTAGCGCTCGACATCGTGATAATTGCCTTCGGGCCCTGCAATATAGAAGAACCGGCGATGGCCCAGCCGGATCAGCTTTGCCGTGACGTCTCGCACAGCCTCGCGGTCGTTGGTAACGACGCTCTGCAGGCCGGCATCGCTCATGTCGAGCAGCATCGAGACGATCGGCAGGCCAGAATTTGCAAGCGAACGTCCGTCGACCTCCGGCAGCTTTGACGACAGGATGATGGCGCCGCGCACGCTGCCGCCGAAGGCGAGATCGAGAATGTGCCGCTCGGACGCCTCGTCGCGGTCGAGGTTGGCAATCATCAGATTGTACCCGCGCTGGATCAGCGTCTTGTTGATGCTCTGCAGGACCTGCGGGATGACCTGAGAGACGCCGTAGTAGAGCGATCCCGGCAGGATGATCATGATGACATTGGATTTGCCGACCCTGAGGCCGCGCGCCATCGCATTCGGCGTATAGCCGAGTTGCTTGGCGGCGGCGTTGATCTTGGCGCGCGTCTTTTCATTCACCCGACCCGGGTTGGCAAGCGCCCGGCTGACCGTCGAAATCGCGACGCCGGCAAGCCGCGCGACGTCGGCCATCAAGGCAGATGATTGATCCTCTCCCGTGACATCCTTGTTTTTATTCACGTTTATGTCTTCTCCCGAATATTTCGATTTGCAACTTTAAGGCAGGTGCCGATTTATAGCAAACGTTTGCCAAAAATCGCTTGCTTAAAAGACCAGCTTGATTATCATCTAAGCATGGCAAACGATTGCCATTCCTTAATGCGTTGAAATCCATGACTTATTGGATGTGGAACTGTCGTTTCGCACGCGGGTAGGTCATGCCCTTAAGAAATGGATAGGTTATGGCTGGCGACAGGCTTCGTTTCGGCGTCGATCTCGTGACATTCTTTCATCCCGGCTTCTGGGGTGTCGACGGCCATGATGCGATCGTCGACCATGCACGGGCTCAGCCTCGCGCCTTTTGGGACAGGATACTCGACAGCGTCCAGGCTTCGGGCGTCTCCGGCGTTGAGCTGACTTTCTCGCCCTTCAACTGGCAGGATGCGATCAAGACCTATGGTTCGATCGACGCCTTCGCCGCCGAGTTGGCCAAGCGCGGTCTGAGGCTCTGCAGCGGTTTCTTTGCGGAACTGGAAGCGGCGGGCGACTTTGCCGACCCCGAAGCCCAGCGCGCCTTGATCAACAAGGCGGAACGCTACGCCGATTTCCTGAAAGCCTGCGGCAGCGACATCATGGTGATCGGTGCACCGCTCCGGCAGACGCTCGGCGCCCAGCCGGTGCAGTTTCACGATTTCGATCGCGCCAAGGTGGTCGCCGATTTCCTGAACCGGCTCGGCGCGACACTTTATGCCAGGGGCGTGCGGCTTGCGCTGCATACCGAAGCGCATTCGATCTTTGCCAGCGCACGCGACGTCGATCTGATGATGCTTCTTACCGACCCGGCCTATGTCCACATGTGCCCCGACACCGCCCATATCATCGTTGCCGGCTCCGATCCCGTACAGCTCGTCGACCGTCATCACGAGCGCATGATCATCGCCCACTGGAAGGATGCGATCGGCCCGATGCCGGCCGACACCCCGATCGACAAGCATATCCATGAACGCCACCAGCCTTATTTCTGCGGCTTCGGCCTCGGAAGGGTCGACTGGCCGGCCTGGATCCGGCTGCTGCGCGAGCGGGCCTATGAAGGCTGGGCGATCCTCGAACTCGATGCCGCGCCGGATCCCGTCCGCGACATCGCCAACGGGCTTACGCTCGTCCGGCAGGCGCTCCTGCCGATCTATCGCTGACAATCTCACTCCCGAGACGACAAACGCCCCGCAAAGAGGGCATTTTCAAGAGGTGGAACAATGAAGAACACGATGAAGCTTTTTCTTGCCTGCGTGGCATTCGCCGGCCTATTCGCAACGGCTCATGCCGAAGACAAGCCGACGATCGAGATGATGTCGTCCTGGACTTCGGGCGGTGAAGCCGCAGCCCTCAACGTCATCAAGACCGAGTTCGAAAAACGCGGCGGCGTCTGGAAGGATTCCTCGATTGCCGGTTTCGGTGCGGCCGACGCCGCTTTCCAGAACCGTCTCGTCGCCGGCGATCCACCGGGCGCCAAGCAGGGCGTCATCGGTCTTGCCGCCGCCGATTTCGTGAGCCAGGGTTTGTTCAATCCGATCGATGATGTGGCGACCGCCGGCAAATGGGCGGACGCGCTGCCGAAATCGATCCATGACCTCATCTCCTATGACGGCAAGGTTTATCTTGCGCCGACCGGCGCCCACGGCGAGAGCTGGGCCTTCTATTCCAAGGAGGCCTTCGCGAAAGCAGGCATTTCGCAGGAGCCCAAGACCTGGGATGAATTCTTTGCGGATCTCGACAAGCTGAAGGCGGCGGGCCTCGTTCCAATCGCCTGGGGCGGGCAGCCCTGGCAGCAGACGAAGGTCTTCAACATGATCCTGCTCTCGCAGGTCGGCATCGACGGCTTCCTGAAGATCTATGTCGACAAGGACAAGAGCGAGGCATCCGTCGAGGGCGTGAAGAAGACGCTCGCAATTCTCGGCAAGCTGCGCAGCTATGTCGATGCCGGTGCTGCCGGCCGCAACTGGAACGATGCGACCGCCATGGTGATTACCGGTAAGGCCGGCGTACAGTTCATGGGCGATTGGGCAAAGGGCGAATTCACCGTCGCCGGCAAAGAGGCAGGCAAGGACTATGGCTGCATGATCGTTCCGGAATCCAAGGGCATGGTCTATATCGCCGACGCCCTCTGGTTCCCAAAAACCAACAATGCCGGAACCGACAAGGCGCAAAAGCTTCTCGCCGAAGTCGTCATGGACCCGGCGATCCAGGTCGAGTTTGCCCTTAAGAAAGGCTCTATCCCGATGCGCACGGACGTCGACAAGTCGAAACTCGACGTCTGCGCGCAGAAAGGTGTCGAACTCATGAGCGCCGGCGCTATCGTGCCCGAGCAGGCGATCGTTCTCACCCCGCAGCAGGTCGGTTCACTCGACGATTTCGTCGACGAATATTGGAGCGGCTCGAACGATGCGGCGGCTGCGGCCGGGAAGTTCTTCGCCATCTTCGACTAGGATCGCGTCCGTGGGGCCGGATTGATCCCGACGCCATAACTCCTGCCGCTGCGCGCCTCACGCGGCGGCGCGTGTCCCGCTTCCGTCCGTCAAAGAGTTGGCCGATGTCCGTCAAACGCAAACGCAATCTTTCCGCCACCATCGCCCTCTTGCCGACGTGGTTTGCTGCCGTCGTGGTCTTCATCGGCACCATGGCCTGGTCGATCCGGCTCTCCTTCACCAATTCCACGCTCTTTCCGTCCTCGACCTATGTCGGCTTCGCGCAATATGCGAAGCTCTTTGCCTCCGCCAAATGGCTCGCCTCGCTGCAGAACCTATTGATCTTCGGCGTTCTCTATGTCGCCGGCTGTCTGGTGCTCGGCTTTTTGCTGGCAACTGCACTCGACCGCAAGATCCGTTTCGAAAGCGCCTTCAGGACGATCTTTCTCTATCCCTACGCCATGTCCTTCGTGGTGACGGGACTGATCTGGCAATGGGTGCTCAATCCGACACTCGGCATTCAGGCGAGCGTGCGTTCCCTCGGCTGGGAGAGCTTCACCCTCGACTGGGTGGTCAATCGCGATATGGCGATCTATGCGCTGGTGCTTGCCGGCGTATGGCAGGGCGCGGGGCTCGTTATGGTCATTGCGCTTGCAGGCATACGCAGCATCGAAGCCGAGCAATGGAAGGCGGCTCGCATCGACGGCATTCCCATCTGGCGCATCTATGCCTCGATCATTCTGCCCCAGCTCGGACCTGCATTGGCCGCTGCCGGCATGCTGCTCGCTATGGGCGTGATCAAGACCTATGACATCGTCGTCGCGATGACCAATGGCGGCCCAGGCAATGCAACCGAGGTGCCGGCGAAGTTCATCATGGACAATCTCTTCGGGCGTCAGAACCTTGGCCTGGCAACGGCGGGCGCAACGGTACTGGTCCTTGGCGTCGTCATCGCCGTCGCGCCGTTCCGCTATGCGATGCACATGCGTAACCGGCAGAAGGGAGCGGCGTGATGAAGCAGCCTCACCCGAACGGGCCGAAGCCGGCAAGGATCACGGCGGGACGCATCGGCCTCTATGCCTTCCTTGTCGTTGCAGCCCTCTTCTTCCTGCTTCCGCTCTATACCATGGTCGTCACCTCGCTGAAGTCCATGGATGAAATCCGGCTCGGAGACATCTTCGCGCTGCCGGCAAAGCTCGACTTCTCCGCCTGGGCGACCGCTTGGTCGGGCGCCTGCATGGGAACCGTCTGCGTCGGCATCCGCACCGGCTTCTGGAATTCGGTAGCGATCACCGTTCCCTCGGTCGCGCTCTCGGTCTTCATCGGCGCCGTCAACGGCTATGCGCTGTCGCTCTGGCGGCCGCGCGGGGCCAATCTACTCTTCGGCCTGCTGATGGCCGGCGGCCTCATCCCCTACCAGATCTTCCTCTATCCGATGGTCCGCACCATGGCCAACATCGGTCTCTACAATTCGCTCGCCGGCATCATTCTCGTCCATGTCATCTTCGGCCTGCCCTTAGTGACGCTGCTGTTCCGCAACTATTTCGTCAGCGTGCCAGAAGAGCTCTGCAAGGCTGCGCGCGTCGATGGGGCGGGCTTCTGGCGCATCTTCTTCGAGATCATGCTGCCGATCGCCGTGCCGATGGTCGTCGTGGTTTCAATGCTGCAGTTCACCGGCATATGGAACGACTTCCTGCTCGGCCTCGTCTTCGCCGGGCGCGACTACCTGCCGATGACCGTGCAGCTCAACAATATCGTCAACACGACGATGGGCGAGCGCACCTATAACGTGAACATGGCGGCGACCATCCTCACCGCCATCGTCCCTCTCGCCATCTACTTCCTGTCCGGCCGCTGGTTCGTGCGTGGCATTGCCGCCGGTGCAGTCAAGGGGTAACACTTCCATGCAATCTGCCGTCTCCGTCAAAGACCTCAAGATCGCCTACGGCGACCATACCGTCATCGAGAAGTTGTCGATCGACATCGCGCCCCGCGAGTTCCTGGTTCTGCTCGGCCCTTCCGGCTGCGGCAAGTCCACGCTCCTGAACGCGATCGCCGGCCTGCAGGACATCACGGCAGGCGAGATCTGGATTTCAGGCAAGAATGTCAGCTGGGAGGAGCCGAAAGATCGCGGCATCGGCATGGTCTTCCAGTCCTACGCGCTCTATCCCCGCATGTCGGTGCGCAAGAACCTTTCTTTCGGGCTGCGCGTCGCCGGCCTGCCGAAGGCCGAAATCGAGGCACGCGTCACCCGCACCGCCGCCCTTCTCCATCTCGACAAGCTGCTCGACCGGCGCCCTGCCGAACTCTCAGGCGGCCAGCGTCAGCGTGTCGCCATCGGCCGGGCGCTGGTGCGCGAAGTCGATGTCTTCCTCTTCGACGAGCCGCTGTCGAACCTCGACGCCAAGCTGCGCAACGAGTTGCGAGTCGAAATCAAGAAGCTGCATCAGAACCTCGGCAACACGATGATCTACGTGACCCACGACCAGGTCGAGGCGCTCACGCTCGCCGACCGCATCGCCATCATGCGCGACGGCGTGATTCAACAGCTCGCCTCGCCGGCGGAGATCTACCGCCGCCCAGCCAATCTCTTCGTCGCCGGCTTCATCGGCGCTCCGGCCATGAATTTCATCGAAGGGCGGATCGAGCATGGCGGCGGAGCGCCCGTCTTTCGAAGCAACGGTCTCGCCGTCGATCTCTCCCGCTATGCCTTCCGGACGGCTGCCGCGGAAGGACCTGTTACGCTCGGCTTCCGTCCCGAGCATCTTTTGGTCGACGGGCCTGCAAGCGGCCTGCCCACGATCTCAGGCGTAGTTTCCGTCGTCGAGCCCATGGGTTCGGATGCGGTCGTCTGGTTCGACTGGGGGGACCAAAGTCTCTCCCTTCGGCTGATGGGCGACACGGCTCTCGAGCCCGGTTGCACCCTCGCAGCCGGGCTCGATGTCGCCAAAGCCTCCTTCTTCGGTGCTGACGGATCGCGGCTGTGAAGCGCCATCCTTTCGTTTCCCTCAATTCCTTGTGCGCTTCTTGCCGTTTTTAAGGAATTCTTCCAGGACAGGATTTGAAAAGACATGCCTGAAATCGTCTATGATGCGCTGGTAATCGGCTCCGGCGCGGCGGGTTCCTTCGCGGTCAAAGAGCTGACGGCCCAAGGACTGTCGGTGCTGCTGCTTGAGGCCGGCCCTGAAGTGGGGCCCGGGGATTTCGATCCCGCCCGCAAGAAAGAGCCTGCCAGCAGCATCAATATCTGGGAGCGGGCTCGGGCGACGATCAAGGGGCAGCCGATCCAGGCTCGGGCGGCGTTTTTCACCGAGCGCTTCAGCCATTTCTTCGTCAATGACCGCAAGAACCCGTATACGACGCCGAAGGGGGAACCTTTCCTCTGGATCCGTGGCCGGCAAGGCGGCGGACGGCTACACAGTTTCGGCCGGGTGCTGCTACGCTGGACCGACGACGATTTCAAGATCCGCTCGCGCATCGGAAAGGGCGTCGACTGGCCCATCTCCTATGAGGAGCTTGCGCCCTTCTACGACGAGGTGGAAGCCTATCTCGGGCTCTACGGCAATAGGGACAATGCGCCGACCTTGCCGGACGGCATCTATGCGAAACCGGCAAGCCTGACGCCGGCAGAACAGACCTTCAAGCAGGCCGTCGAAGACCGCTGGCCGCAAAGGCGCGTGGTCTCTTGGCGCTACATCGCGCCGGATGCCGACCGCATGCCGCGGCCGCTACGGGAGGCAAAGGCGAGCGGCAGGCTGACAATCCGCTACGATGCTGTTGTTCGCCGCATCACCACGGATGACAACACTGGCCGAGCCACAGGCGCCGAATTCATCGATCGCAGCACCGGCAAGCGATCGACGGCCCGTGCTGCGACGGTGGTGCTTGCGGCCTCGCCGATCGAGAGCGTGCGGCTGCTCCTGAATTCGGCATCGACAAAACACCCCGAGGGGCTCGGAAACAGCTCAGGCGCCCTCGGGCGCTATTTCATGGACCAGCTTCCATGCCTTGCCTTCGGCTCCTTTTCAAAGGCGAAGGGTTGGGCGTCCGACCACTCCGCCCCGGTCGACCCGTTCTATAATCCGTCGGGCGGGATCTTCATTCCCCGCTTTGGCGAAGGCGATGCCGCCCGTGGTGATTTCGACTATCAGGGTAGCGTCGGTCGGGCACCGGTCTCCGCAGAGGCGGACGCCCGCCTCGCCTTCTTCGGCTTCGGCCGCATGCTGCCCTATGAAGACAACCGCATCACCCTCGATGCCAGCCGCAAGGACGCGTGGGGCATTCCCGTTCCACACATCCGCTGCGTCATGCAGGAAGAGGAGCAGCGGCTGCTTCGCCTTCAGGAGCAGACGCTGATCGCCATGGTCAAGGAGGTCGGCGGCGACCTTGAGTTCATCGGTTCACCCACGGGCCTCAAGGAGATGGGCAAGGGCGCATTCCCCGAAGCCGACGCGTTCAGCCGCTTCATGTTCCGCACATGGTTCCGGAAGACCATGTGCATGGGTGCGGCGATCCATGAAACGGGGGGCGCACGCATGGGCGAAAGGCCGGAGAGCTCGGTGCTCAATCCTTACAACCAGCTCTGGGATGCGCCAAATGTTCTGGTCACCGATGCAAGCGCGTTCCCGGGCAGCGGGATCGCCGGTACGACGCTCACCGTCATGGCGCTGACGATGCGCGCTTGTCGGAACCTCGTCGCCGAGTGCCGGATAGCACAAGGGTAAACAGCCCATGTCGCGTTTTACGTCGCCTTAACTCGGGCTCTCGACACCACTTATGGTCCCGGCTGCTCGGTCGCACGCGCAATCGTGCGAAATCGATGATATCGTCACGCGCGGCGGTCGGATCCTTCCCTGTCCAGATGCCATCGAGCCGGAGCTTGAGAAGCTGCTCCCTTCACCTTCTTCAGTCTAACGCCGCGGTCCGACGCTCCTGCTTCCGTTCCGGCACTGAGCCCCCTTATTGACGTCCAGGAGAAATTTTACAGCTTGAAGTTTTGAAACTAAGGGCTCAACGTTTCGCCTTGCCACATTCGGCGCCCGGCGTCCAAAAGACGCGCAATGAACGCTGTGGCTCAACAGTGGGTGCATTTCTCTAATCAGGCAACCGTGACGCAGTCGGAGGCCACATGCCGAGCACTGTTCAGAAACTTTCGCTTTCTTCCTTAACCGCGATGGTGGTCGGATCGATGGTCGGCGCCGGGATCTTTTCCCTACCGCGCACCTTCGGCGACGCGACCGGCCCGTTCGGCGCGATCGTGGCCTGGTGCATCGCAGGGGCGGGAATGTTTACTCTTGCTCACGTGTTCCGGGTGCTTGCGGAGCGCAAGCCGGATCTCGACGCGGGAGTTTACGCTTACGCACGGGCTGGTTTCGGTGATTATGCCGGCTTTCTTTCAGCGCTCGGCTATTGGCTCGTTGGCTGCATTGCGGATGTATCGTACTGGGTGTTGATCAAGGCGACGCTCGGCGCCTTCTTTCCGGTCTTTGGCGACGGCAACACGGTTGCCGCGGTGCTTGTCTCTTCGCTAGGCCTATGGGGCTTCCACTTCATGATCCTGCGAGGCATCAAGGAAGCCGCATTCATCAATACCGTGGTCACGATAGCAAAAATTGTTCCCATTGTGATCTTCATAGTCATCCTGCTCGCCGCGTTCGATACCGAACTCTTTCGCGCCAATTTTTGGGGCGGCGCGGGGATGCCTGAGGCGAGCTTGTTCGAGCAAGTCCGTGCCACCATGCCGATCACAGTTTTTGTGTTCATCGGCGTAGAGGGCGCAAGCGTCTATTCGCGCTACGCTCGCAGTCGTAGCGAAGTAGGCGTGGCCACTTCGCTTGGCTTCGCAGGCGTTCTGGGTTTGATGGTGCTGGTAACGCTGCTGCCCTACGCCACGCTTGAACGACCGGAAATTGCGGGCATGCGGCAACCCTCCATGGCTTCTGTGCTGGAATCCCTCGTCGGCCCATGGGGCTCCGTCTTCGTCAGTGTGGGTTTGATCGTTTCCGTGCTCGGAGCGTATCTGGCGTGGTCGCTGATTTGCGTCGAGGTGATCTTCTGCGCAGCCAAGAATGGAGACATGCCACGCGTTCTCGCCCAAGAAAACAGCAACGAGGTTCCTGCTGCCGCCCTCTGGTTGAGCAATGGCGTGATCCAGCTCTTCCTTATCAGCACGCTGTTCTCTAATGACGCATTTCGCTTGATGGTAGAGCTGACGAGCGCGATGGTGCTAGTCCCATACCTGCTTGTTGCGTCCTATGGTCTCCTCCTCGCCCGACGTGGGGAGACCTATGAGCTCAGGCCGGAAGAGCGGCGTCGCGATCTGATACTCGCGGGTGCCGCCACCGTTTACACTGCATTCATGATCTACGCGGGTGGGCTGAAGTTGCTGCTTCTGTCTACCATCCTCTACGCGATTGGAACGGTTCTACATCTCTACACAAGGCGCGAACAGAAAAAGCCTCTGTTCAAACCCCGAGAATGGCTCGTCTTCATGGTTGCGGCGGCCGGATGCATTTTTGGCATCTACGGTCTCGTGACGGGCTACATCACCCTATGAAAATTAAGAGATTCCGGCAGTCATAGCTCCACCGCTGATCCAACCCGCGCACTGCGGTGCGCGTGACTTCACGCTGGCGCTACAACGGGCGAATTAGTTCCCTCTGGAAATTTCGCAAACTGCACGCTAATATTGCGATCGATGAATTATGCGTTATAGAAGTAGCGCCCCTGGAAACCCGCTTCAAACCATAAGTGAGCTCCAGAGTTCATCCGGCATCACCAAAGGCTACACCAAATCGGCGTCCACACCTGTGCGGATGCCGATACAGGTGAATCCGGGGAGTTTGTTTCATGACGGTCAAGGCTGAGCAGAAGCAATCCCTATGTGCTTCCATCGCAAATCGTTGTCGGGTCCGCCGTCAGTGCCAGCATGGTCTTGCGTGCAACATCATAAGGCGACGTCCAGGCGATCGCCGCCTGGTGCATGGTGGGCGGCGGCCCTCGTTTCAGGAGGTATTGTTACCCGCAACGGGATCCTCTTACGGCCCATACGCCCAAGCCGGCCGGCGCCCACGCATCGAGAACTTCGCAACTCAAGGAGAAGGAAGGTTACTCATGTCTAGCCTAATTTCCATTATCTATCCGAGCGAAGATAAAGCCGAAGAAGTCCGCAAGCGCTTGATCGAACTGCAGAGAGAATATTTGCTGACGTTGGGTGACGCCGTCATCGCAACGAAGACGGACAGCGGCAAGGTCAAGTTGAACCAACTGATCAACTTGACCGCCTCTGGTGCCGCGTCAGGTAGCTTCTGGGGATTGCTTGTCGGCGTGCTGTTCCTCAATCCGCTGATCGGGGTGGCCGTCGGCGCAGCATCCGGTGCAATAAGCGGCGCGCTGAGCGACGTCGGCATCAATGACAACTTCATGAAGGAACTTGCCCGCGGCCTTCAGCCAGGCAATGCGGCGCTGTTCATTTTGGCGAAGGAAATGACTGAAGATAAGGTGCTGAAGGAGCTATCTCCGTTTGGCGGAACCGTTCTGAGGACCTCTCTCGATGAGAGTAAGGAACAGCTCCTAAGGGACGCCTTACAGCAAGCGAGCGTTGCGTAGTCCCTCTCGTGCTGCCGGCATACTGAACCGATCCGGCAGACATGGTTGAGAGGACCGAGACCGCGATTTCCTGGGATCGGAGGCGACCTGGGGAGGAGACACATGCGTGTTCAGAGTGCCACAGCAACCTTCGTTTGTCCGAAACCACGCGGGACGCGCGTACACTCTTTGAGCGTATCTATACCTTTCTATCCAGCACTCACCCGGTCGGAGAAGAGTCGTGGTAAAAGGAAACGGAATTAACGCGGTATCCAGCGCGTCCCACGACACCCCTCCGGCATCAGTTCGCGCCGTGCTGGGCGGCGTTATGCTTCTGGCCGGGTTGGTCGTGCTGACGGATGTGGCGTTTGCATCGGTCGTTACTGCGGGCTTTATCGGAACCGCTGCAATATTTATCGGTACATTCGAAATTGCCTACGCCTGGTGGGCGAGAAGGTGGGGTGCGCTGTTATGGCAAACGTTGCTAGGATTACTATACATCGCCCTTGGATTGATGCTCACCAATATCGTCGGCTCGCGGGCGATGGAGATTCTGACAAACGTCGCAGCCCGGTCCCTACGCACACAAGAATTATTGCAAAGCTACACGATAGGTCTGCTGTTTATCTTCTCAGGCATCGTCCGAATCCTGATTAGCATACGCCATTGGCGAGAGGCAGGGTGGACCATGATGTTGGCGGGCGTCTTTGGCGCCGGCGCAGGGCTTCTCATCCTGGCCGACTTTCCATGGATGGGGCTTTGGATCCTCGCCGTCTTGCTTGGTATGGATTTTTTCGTCCACGGGGTTGCCTGGCTGAGGTTTTCTTATTTTCCTCGGCCTGACTCGGCTCCAAACGATCCAGCATCACCATCCGCGTAATCGGCTCCACCTCCAAGCCGAGCACTCCGAAAGCCGCCTGCTGTATAGATGCTAAAGGTGCTTACTTCACGTCCATACGAATTACACGTCCGGAAGCGGTAACCGTGCATTTGAGAATGTAGTGCCGGGTGGCCATCGTCAGCAGCCAGGTAGGACCAGTTCGCTTTGCTGCTTTGACAACGCTCGCACCACCTCGAGCGCTCCGGTATCGATCGGCCCGTCGGCTGCACGCACTTAGAGCGCGAGGCGGGACCTTGCTCAGATCCGGCGGCGACGCAAGCGAAGTTTGGCCGCATGCAGACGGCTTCAACCGATCGATACGTGCGTACCGCCCGTTCTCAACATGCACCCCAACGCAAGTGCCGGTCTCGTCATTCCACCACGTGCTCCCGACGTGTTCGTAGCCACGCTCCTGCATCTCGGATTCGGAGCCCTTCGCACGCGAACCGACGAGATCGGCGATGTCGTTCGGTGCGGCAGCGAAGGCCGAGATAGAAAATGACCAAAAGATTGTCGCAAAGCCCAATATGCTTCTCATGGAGTTCTCCTTGCTAACCTCTTCTGACTGGAAGTGTTGCGGTCCGCGGTTACCACAGTGAACGATAAACTGCCTTCAGCCCCTCGCCTGATGCATAAAAAGTTAACTTAAGATGGCCGATCCCCACCCTTGGCGGATCACGGTGTTTCACCATTGACCAAAGGGCGCCGAGCCGCGCTTTTGGGCCGGCCGCTTCGGCCGATTGCTTCACGCCCTCATCCGCCTCGGTTTGCGCCCGGCGTCTCTTCGCCCGCTTCCGCTACGTCGGCCGCGATCTTTTGCGCCAGATGCCGCTTCACCTGGGCAATTTGGCCGGCCGACCATCCTTGCACGTCGCTGACCGCAATCCAGGCGTCGACATAGTGCTCCGGTGCATATACGTGGCCGTAGCCGATCGGCGTCGTCGTCGCCATCGCCATGTCGACAGCCAACTGCAACATGCTCACGACGGGATACCAGCGCAACTCCGGTGATACATCTGGCCCCCGCGCCCCCACCATCCAGTCGGGCATCCGGTAAAAATCGCGAAAGTCGAAGAAGGTGACAGGGTCGCTGGCATACTGCAGATAGACGATGCGCATTATTCCCCAGGGCGCGTCTGGCGGCAGCTTGGATCCCTCCTGGTTCATGAATCGCACAAAGGAGCCGTCGCGATACTGCGGCAGCCACGCAGGCGAATCGGCGACCCTGTTTTCGGTGACCGAGCGCCACAATTTGTTCTCGAACGGCGGACCGCTCCACAAGGCTCCGTTGATCGGATCGCCGAGCATTTCCAAAAGTTCCACGGACTTTTCGGAGTTAAGCGAGCCGAGGCTGAGGCCGTGAACATAAAGCTTTGGCCTGTGCTCTCTGGGAAGAGTGGTCCAATAGTTGTAAATTTGGACAAAAAGAGCGCGAGCAGCGTTCGCACCGTACTCCGGCTCGATGATCAACGACAGCGGACTGGAAAGATAGGAATATTGGAGCGCGACGCTGGCAACATCGCCATCGTGCAAGTACTCGACGCTGTCAATTGCTGCCGGGTCGATCCACCCCGTACCGGTCGGGGTTATGACGACAAGAATGGACCGGTCGAAGCCATGGGCACGTTTCAGTTCCTCCAATGCGAGTTTTGCCCGTTGCTCTGTGGTTTCGGCGGCTCGCAAACCGACGTAAACGCGAATAGGCTCACGTGCGCTTCGGCCGGTAATGACGCTTATGTCGGACCCCGACGGTCCTGAACCGACGAATTCCCGGCCTGCGCGTCCAAGTTCGTTCCATTTGAGAAATGAAGCCTTGCTGCCGGTCTTGAATGGTTCGGTGGGTTGGAGGCGTTCCGGCTCGATGAAGGCATCATATTCCTCGAAGGACGCATCGAGCATGTGGAAAACATAACGGACGAGCAGCCCGTTCGCGACGGCCCAGAACAGGACGACCGCAGCGGCGAAGCCGATGACTTGCGAGACCCTCCGTGGGAAGAAACGGCGCAACGTTCTAGAAATAAAGCCAAACACGAACCGGAACAGTTGCGCTAAGGCCACGACCGATAGAAAGGTAGCCGCTGCGACCGTGCTGACCTGAAGCGGCTCGGCGCTCGCGACAGGCTCGAGCTCCATGAACTTGCGAATGGAATTCTGCCACTCAGCCGTCCGCCACAGGACAGTGGCCGCGACAAGAGCACACAAGACTGCGACGGCAAGCCCGAGCTTATGTTGGAAGCTCGCGCGCGGCTCCGGCAGTTCCATATATCGCCACAGTGTCCGGCAAAGGACGCCAATGCCGTAACCGGCGGCAAAACAAATTCCTGAAAGTACGCCCTGAGTCAAAAAGGTGCGCGGAATGAGTGTTGGGGTAAGCGACGCCACGAAGAACAGCGTGCCCAGAAACAGCCCGCAGCTCGAATGGGTCCAAAATTCAGAAAGGTTCCAACGCTTAGGCTGATCTATTTTCCTCATGCGCCATCTTTCCTCATTTACAGGCACATCAGCATGACCCCCGGACTATGCCCGATCCAATCTGCCGCATAGGCTGGCGGATGATTCCAGGAAGATCCGCGACGCCGTGAACGTCGTCTCTGCAAAGCAGCCGCGACAGGCGGTATATATCCTCCCCGCTATTTCCAAACCGGGCGCGTGGACACGCATACCGATTTTTTGCAATAGACGCGCGGATTTGTTGTATAGTGTAGCAGGAGCCGGTCTCGGTTGCACGACCCCGGCACGCAAGTTCAGCCAGAGGCATGAACATGTCGAAATCGATTGCAGGCAGTGGCCTTGCCGGAGCATTTTCGAGGACAGGTTGGATTGGCTTTTGGATGCAGATTGCCATCTGCCTGATATCTTCTGCGCTGACGGTCTATATTTTCGTGCTCGATCGAGATCCTAGTCTGGCAACACGTGGGGGGTTGACCCTGGTCAAGTACCTGACTGTTGCAAGCTTGCTGGTCCTGACATTTACAACGATCTGGTCCTACAGATACACCGTTCTCGCAGGCCGTATTTCTGACCCCGGTCGCCGTCCCTCGGCATCCTCGGTTCGGCGAACGGCTGGGGTGGGTGTCGCCGCGAGCATGATTGGCGTTGTTCTTTCGATGCTGATCATGTCGTTTGAGGTGATCCAGCTCTTTCTACATTTTCTCCGTGCGCCCAAAGCCGGTGTTCCTGTCGTCCAGACTACCGGTGGCCCGGCCACCTGGGTGTCGGCAGGCGATATTCTTAACTTGGCGGTCATCATTCTTATTACGTTTGTTGAGATCATCGTGCTTTCGTTCAGTCTTTGGCTGCTATTCCGCGCGTCGATCACTTCAGCAGAATATCCTTGTCCTCAAACTTCGGAGTGACCCGCCATCGCGCGGTAGGGGGGCATCCTGCCCGTGCCGCATTGCTGCCTCCAGTATCGACACAGCCCGCAGGAACTCGACATAGCGGCACCGCGACGCGGGCGTGTGATGAGGCAGGCTCGGCAGCGGGAAGCTATCATAGTGCTTTCCCGGGCGTCGTTGCAGTGATAGCGGCACAATACTATCAGAAGCAGTTCGGCAACCTTGGGCGGAGGCTGCGTCAATCGCGGTCGTCGCATTCAACATTTCACTCACATAGTTCAGGCTTGCCGCGAGTGACGATCGTCGCAACCGCGGGCACAAGCTCAGCTCAAGTTCAATGCAACGATGCGAGTCTGCCCGTTCGCCGCGAGCACGAGGATCACCAGAGAACTGCGCCCTTCTGCCTTCAGCGCCTCCACACGCCGAACGAGATCGCCCGGAGAGTCCACGGCCTCGTTCTGCACTTCCGTGATCACTGTCCCGGGTCGAATGCCCAGCCGACCCGCCTGGGAGTCGGGGTTCACCGCTGCGACCACCACTCCTCTTGCATCGACGCGCAGGCGAAGTTCGTTTCGCAACTCTGGTGTAATGCCGGAAACCTGCATGCCGAGGGCGGATACGATAGTAGTTCCCGGAACTGGTGCCTCCCTGCGTGTCAATGTGACGGTCAATTCAGTGCTGCGACCCTCGCGCACCACTGTCACCGGCACAGCCGTGCCGACGGGTATTTCAGCGACAATGCGCTGCAATTGCCGCGGGTCGCGGACTTCGAGATTGTTGAGATTAACGATCACGTCGCCTGCGCGTATGCCTGCGGGGGCAGCCGGCCCACGCGGATCGACACCCGAAATCAGGACGCCGCGGGCAGGATCAATTCTCAAGGCCTCAGCAATTTCCTTGGTCATTTCCTGCAAATACACACCGAGCCAGCCGCGCCGTGTTTCTCCGAACTCACGAAGCTGGGCAATAATCGGCTGCGCCGTGTTGGCTGGCACCGCGAAATTAAGACCGATACTACCGCCCGATGGGGTAAGGCCCAACGTATTGATACCAATCACATCGCCGGCCATGTTGAACAATGGACCGCCCGAATTGCCCCGATTGATCGCAGCGTCTGTCTGAATGAAGTTATCAAAAGGACTTGTTCTGATGTCGCGGTTCTTGGCCGACACTATTCCGGCGGTCACGGTGCCACCCAGACCCGAAGGATTGCCAATCGCCATGACCGCCTCACCGACGCGAATTTGATCTGAATCGGCAAACTTCACCACCGGCAACGGCGTACTGGGCTGGACGCGCAATACTGCAACGTCGATGTAGGCGTCTTCCCCGAGCAGTTCAGCGCGCAAGCGCGTTCCATTGTTGAGGATGACATCGATCTCCACCGCGCCCCTGATCACGTGTTCGTTGGTAACGATGATGCCCGAGGCGTCTATCACAAAGCCCGAACCAAGAGACCCTCGCGGACGCGGCGGATCGCCTGTTTCGGGCTCTCCAGCCGGCTGGCTCTGAGCGTCGGAATTCGGATCCCCATCAGCTCGTCTGATCGTCGAGATATTGACCACCGCATCGATAACGCGCCCCGCGAGGTCTGGAAGATCGGTCGCTTGCGCTTCTGCGCAGGATGCAACCGCCAGAAAGGCAGCGAAGCATACGGCGAGAATACGTGCGAAAGCAGTTTTGATTGCGCGGTATGCGGCCCTGAAAGCCGCTGATCCAGCATGACGGATGTCCATTGGCTGTCTCCGTGTTTCACAAACTCCAGCATAGCGTTGGTAGGCACTTGAAGATTGCTTCCGGCTGATCAGCATTCACCGTTGTCGGCGCTACAATTATAGCGCGCTTTTCTGCGTGCGCCCAGTCCCCGATGCAACTCACCGGCGGCATGAGTAATCCGGGGCTGGCTCCACTGCAGAACGAACGACAAAGCCCTCCGCAAGCTCCGTCTAGGTGGAGCAATTCCGCTGCCCTGTCCGAGTCCGATGTTTTGAGGGCATCGTGATATGGGCAGCGGCTCGCCGGAGTGCCGACCGCTCCAACGCGTGTGCGCTCCTTTAGCACATAGCCACATCCCATCGTGCCGAGCGTTCAGAACGCTGTTCTTTGCCGCCCGTTTCAGAGTTGCCGGACCCGTCATCATTCGTCGAAAAGCCGATGTCAGGTGGCTGGCAGGCCTTTCGGCATCGACGGGTCCGACTTTCTAAAATTGGCATCGTAGCAACAAATCAGCCACTAGGCTTCCCGCCCGCCTATGCCATTAAACTCTGCGCCAATCAAAATACTGATTGACGAGAGCCACATCCAAACCAGCAGGATGTCAACAGCAGCAAGTGTACCGAACGTCCTGTTATAGTCCTCAAATCTCGCCAAGAAAGTTGAAAAGAGAATCGATCCGACCAGCCAAACTAAACTGGCGAGCAGCGCGCCTGGGCTAATCCAGGTCGATTGATGCCTAGTCCGACTCGGACCGTATCGATAAAGAAGCTCTAGACTGATTACTAATATTATGAATATGACGGGCCAGCGGCCAATCCACAATAACAGAAAAATTTTAGCGTCAGGGCTTCTGAAGTCAGAAATAAACGGAATAGTCGCGACACAATATATGGCAACTATCAGAAAGAATAATAGTCCAATCGTAAAAGCCATAGAAATAATATTCAGTTGAAGGAACTTTCGCTTCTCAATCTCACCGTACGCAACGTTCAAACCTTCAAACAGCGCCTTCATACCCCTATTTGCGCTCCAAAGGGCCAACGCAACGGATACGAAAAGCGCGAAGCTGAGGGTTGCTTCCTGGTTGCTGCCGATGCGTTCAATCCGACGACGCAGGAATTCAACACCAGCAGTCGGCAAGGCCCCGCCGACGGCCGTTAACAGCTCAGTCAAATGCTGGGAGTCCGCAATTAATCCGTAGAGTGACAGAACTCCGGCGATGGTCGGAAATAGTGCCAATAATCCATAGAAGGTCACTCCAGCGGCGACCGATAAGATCCGGTCGTTCCGAA
Source organism: Rhizobium sp. BK650 (assembly GCF_014195325.1). Classification (GTDB taxonomy): domain Bacteria; phylum Pseudomonadota; class Alphaproteobacteria; order Rhizobiales; family Rhizobiaceae; genus Rhizobium. The sequence continues at coordinate 20,731 of NZ_JACIBK010000017.1, forward strand.
TGGATAAAAATGTTTGTGCCAATAGTAATAGCCAACTCGTGACTGATTTTTCTTTTGAGTCACGCGTTTCGGCCGGTCGGAGTTGTGGCGTCCCATCATTGTCTGCGCCTCTGGGGGGCACATTTTTATCAAAACGACTCGCTGTGAGATAAGTGGCAATTCCTACAGTCACCGCGAAAGACAAGTTATCAAGGATCGATCGAGGACGCATGTTGTCACCCCCGGCAATTGCCGAACAATCCAGGACTCGCGATCGCCCAGCGGGTGTCATCGCGTCGACATTCTCGGATCTTCGTCAGATAGGTTAAGTATGTGGACCTCGTGCAATTGCAACAGTCGGCTGAATCGGGATCGACGTGACAACCATCTCCTTTTAGCCCTGCCGACAAAACGCGCCGGCCGATTAGCGAAGTAGCCGACTATCGCATTTCCGATACGTATTTCTATGAGGCAGTCCACCCGCTGACCAAGCTGCATGAGCCAAAACTCTTCGCATCAAACGCCGAGAGACTATGGGAGCGGAAGGAATTATCAGGGCTCTCACCATTAAGGCCGCCGAGGCTAGACTCACCTGTCCTATACCGGGTCCGGGCTGGTGAGGACATTCTCATTGCCCGCGGCAATGATCCCATCGCCCACCTCGTCGCCATCGAGGAGCGCCATCCTTTGGCAGCCATCCAAGCCGTGCGAGCCTGCGGGCACAGGCCAAGCCGGTCAGACGGCGCAGAATTCAGGCACCTTTGCCGTCGAGGCCTCGGTAGCCTGCGCCATGCAGTTGCCGGACGAGGACAATACGCTCGCCGAAAAGGCAATGGCGCATGGCCGGTGAGGACGCCGTGGCGCAGGACCTGACCCACGAGATCCGCAGCATTCCGCTCGAAGCCGAGAGCGGCGGCAGGATTCCGGTGTTGCAATTGCGGCGACGATGCCGTTAGCGCTTACCGAATGCGCGCAGAAAGGTCTTCGTTGCCTCTCCTGCCATGCGGTCGACCTCATCCTCCGGAGTTGGACGGCCAATCCGTTGGTTGATCCGCAAGTCGGTTGCGAGCAGCGCCATGTACTGGCGCGCGGCAAGTGCCGGATCCTCGATGTCAAGATGGCCTGCCAGCGCGAGCTGCGCCAGGCGAGCCGCGATGGCGGGATATTTTTTTCCCGGTCCGTATTCCTTCCAGGTCTCAAACAGCTCGGGAAATCTGCCGCCCTCGGTCTCCACCAGCTTGCGGAGCCAGCGGCCGTTCGCGTCGCAGACCGCCTTGCGCAGGAGAAGAGCTGAAAATTCGGTCAGTTCCTTTTCGAGATCGATAGGCGCCACGGGAAATGTGTCCAACACCCGAAAGAAGTCGGCGCTTGACTTCTCGGTGATCTCCGCAACCACAACCTTGAACAGATTATCCTTGTCGCCGAGTTGATTGTACACGGTCTGACGTGACACGCCGGCTCTTGCTGCGATGGCATCGATGCTCGCCGCCGCAAACCCGTCCTCGGCAAAAACGTCTGCGGCCGCGTTCAGGATTGCCTGACGCTTGCTGGTGGTGGGCGGGCTCTGTGTCTCGGAAGAAGCCGCTACGGGCGAAGTTTTCATGACACTACCATATAGGACTTGACCGATTGGACAATACTGTCCAGAATATTTTACAGGAATGACGGCAGCGCGTTGGAGCCATCTCCGTCTTTTCGCTGTTCCATCTATAATCGTCCACTCAACCCCCGTCACATGCTTTTTGTATGACACTCGACGTTCGGGGAATGGTGTGCGGGAAAGGCTTTTTTTTCATGCAGAGCAAGAATTCCGTTTCCTCCCGCGGGGCCAGCGGCTCCCACCATGCCATCATCCTTGGCGTTCTTTCAGCCGTCGGTCTCTTTGCCCTCGACATGTATCTACCCGCGTTGCCGACGATCAGTCTGGATCTTCGCGCCAACAGCCATGCAGTCCAGGCAAGCCTGATCTCCTTCTTCGCCGCCATGGCTGTGTCGCAGATTGTTTATGGCCCACTGTCAGACATGTTCGGCCGCAAGCGGCCTCTGTATGTCGGTCTGGTGCTCTACATCATCGGCGCGATCGGCTGCGCGCTCTCCACCGACATCAGCTGGCTCGTCGCCTTCCGTTTCATTCAGGGCACCGGTGCCTGTGCCGGCGTCGTGATTGCCCGCGCCATCGTGCGCGACCTACATACCGGGGCCGCCGCCGCGCACCTGATGTCGCGGCTTATGTTGGTCTTCAGTATCTCACCCATCCTGGCGCCGCTCGCGGGCAGCATCGTGACATTGTTCGGGAACTGGCGACTGATCTTCTGGGTCATGGTCTTGGCCGGCGTTGTTGGCTTCGTGGCGGGCCGCTTTTTCCTTGAGGAGACCCGTCCGGCTGCGGCGCGCAGTGAAAGCAGCCTCGGCGGGGCATTGAAAGGGTATGGAACGCTCCTTAAGGACCCCTACTACCTCGGTCTGGTGCTGATGGCCTCATTCGGTATGTCGAGCTACATGATCTATGTCGCCAACTCTTCCTTCGTCCTAATCGGCCATTTCGGGCTCTCTCCGACCTTTTACAGCGTGGTCTTTTCGGCGAATGCCGTTGGCTTCATCGGGATGTCGCAGATGAACGGCTGGCTCGCCCGCCGGATCGGTTTGCGCAAGGTGATCCGCGGTGCGGTTTCCGGTTACGCGCTGACGATGGTGGCGCTGGCTATGGTCATGGCCGGTGGAGCAGACCGCCTCGACATCATGGCGGCCTTCCTATTTGCGGGCTACGCTTTCCTTGGAATGATCGTGCCCAATGCGGCGGTATTGGCACTTGAACACCATGGTCGCATCGCTGGCACGGCCTCAGCGATGATGGGGACGGTCCAGTTCATGACATCGGCGCTGGTGGTCGGCATCAGCGGTATGTTTATGGACGGTACGGCGAGACCCATGGTTGTCGTCATCGCGATCTGCTCGGCTATCGTGTTCCTCCTTTCGATCGCGGTGCTGAAAAGCAGGCAGGCGGTGGCGGCTGAATAGATCTTGCTGCCTGCGATTGCTGCGGCTTGCGCAGGCCGTTACGGCTGCCCGCGGACCATCCTCGCGCATCGCCTCAGATTGCCCGCATCAGAGCAGAAGACGGCGCGGCTGGCAGGCTGATGGGATCCAGAACTTCCGTCAGGTCTGCGGCCGGCCGTTCCATCACCTGCTTGATGTGAGCTTCCCGACCGGCCGCGCCCCAAGGACCGCTAGCTTGACGCGGTCCGCCGTTGCTATCAGTCCTTCCTCTCCGTCTTGAGCATGGTCGCAACTCTGCGAATGCCCAGTTGATAGCCTTCGGTGCCGAGACCAGCGATGACGCCGTCGGCCCGGTGGGACACGAAGGAGTGGTGGCGAAAACTCTCGCGCTTGTGCACGTTGGATATATGGATCTCGATCACGGGTCCTTCAAAGGTATTCAGTGCGTCGAGGATAGCGAGCGAAGTGTGAGTGAACGCAGCCGGGTTGATGACGATTCCAGCGCCGTCCTCGCGCGCTTCGTGGATCCAGTCGATGATCTCGTATTCGCGGTTGCTTTGATGAAAGCGGATCTCGTGCCCCAGTTTTGATGCCAACTTTCGACAGTCCGTCTCAACGTCAACCAATGTCTCGTGGCCATAGATATGCGGCTGGCGCTTGCCGAGAAGATTTAGGTTCGGTCCGTTGAGAACATAGATGAGGCTCATTTCATTTGTCCTTGTTAGGTGTTGCCAGGATCAGGCGAACGCTATTTCCTGAAACGCGAAATCTGGGTCGGATTCGTAAAGATCGGCGCGCAGCCCGAGCCGGCCGGCTGCAAGTGCGCAAGCCGCGACGTCACGCGCAGCTTCGAGCACTGACCTTAAGAGCTCTCGCTTGACCTCCGGAGGACGGCGTGGGGCCATGCATACAATGATCTGCACAAAGTAGTTATCGGGATGCTCGTCTCCAACGCAGGAGACGGAGGCCTCTGTCGCGAATGTGCGAACTACGGTTGGGTTGACCAGCCCTCCGTCGCGGACTCGCCGATGGACCTCGCAGGTCAACGTGTCGATGGCGACGCGTTCAGCGGCGCCTCGGCTATAGTTGTCGATAATATGCGGCATGGCGTAGTCCTCCGATCAGGCTGCCACTCGGCACAGATCATCGAAATGGCGCAACGTTCGTTCCGTGTCGGCCGACAGGCCGGTGAAAAGCTCGAAGGCTACAGCTGCTTGGAACACGGTCATTCCTCCGCCTGGGAGCGTCCGGCAGCCGTTCTCTTTGCCAACGCAAGGAGCTCGGTCACCAAAATATAGAGGATCCCCCACCCAGCGATGATGCTCTATGCAATCGGGATCGATCGAGGATCCCATGTGTTGGCTTCCTCCACTCGGCGCGGCTCTCTCCTCGCCGGCGTCGGGATCACTGATCCGGCTTGAATATCTGTAACGCGCCGTCGAACAGGCGTTTCAAATGCTCCTCCGCGTCTGCCGAGCCTGAAAGCGGTACTTCGACCGAGATCGATGCGGACCCGTCGGCTATGGCGATCAGTTCGCTCAAGGGTAATTCGCCCGCGCCGGGGACAAGACGTTTGCCTCGGGCCTCCGCGATCATGGCCTCGGTCGTGCCCGGGGCGGGTCCGGCGACGTCGTACAACTGGACGTGCTTGACCCTGTCGATCTCGGCGAGCAGCGACGTCAACGTTCCACCGTTCCTGAAGAAATGCACTCCGTCGACAAGTGCGCCGGCATTCGACGCGCCGCTCGATTTCAGGAGATTGACGCTGTCAGCGAACGTTCTGACCGTCCGCCAACCCATGTTCTCGATATCGACTGCCAATCCGTAGCCGCTTGCAAGGGCGCAGAATTCGGCGAAGTTCGACAGCAGCCTGCTCTGTTCCGGATCGTCACCGCACACGCTTAGTCGCTTGGCCCCGATGTTGGCGGCCGCAGCCACTATGGGTTCCAGAGACGAGGCGTTGAACGAGGGATCGATGACAAAGAACTCGATGTCGAAGACCTCGAGCGCTTCGCCGCGCAGTACGGCTTTCAATTCGTCCGCTGCGTAGCCGCCCACGGGCAGCTCGTAGTACGGCGCTCCAGGAAAGGCCGGATTGAGCCTCAGTCCAATTCTGGAAAAGCCAGCCCCCGCTGCGGCCTTCGCAAAAACGCACGGCGGCAGGGAGATGGCGGAAAAGTGCGCTACGCCAATCTGTTGCTCTGATTTTGATCCAGGCACCACCGTCACACGATCCCTTTCGTCGCGAGATGATTTCGAAGGTTAGTCCCAGTGCGGTGGATGTGCTGTCGCAGTTTCTCGCTGGCGTATTCGATATCGCGCGCGACCGCTCCTTGCGCAATCTCGCTGTGCTCCTGCCCGACATTCCGGTCGCCGGAAGTCCTGATGAGGAAGACACGGCGGTATCGGTCATTGAGGTTCAGCAAGAGGCCGCAGAAATGCAAAAGAAGCGGTTTGCCGCAACCGGAAATGAGCGTGAGATGGAACTCCCGGTGAAGAGCCTCCCATTGCTCGAGCGTCTCAGGCCGTGAGGCATCCCGATCCGTGCGGTTCAGGCGGTGGAGCGAGCGCATTATATTGCTCTCCCACTCGACGTCGCCGATACGCATGGATTCCCGCAGCGCGAAGACTTCGAGCTCTTCGCGGAGCGTCGTGATTTCTTCCAGATTCGCCAGCGAGATCGGAGCGACGCGATAGCCACGGTTGTCTTGAAACTCCACCAGGCCGTCAGAGATGAGGCGGGCGAGTCCCTCCCTAAGAGGGCTTAAACTGACATTGAACGTACGGCGCGCCTTGTCGAGATTGATCTTGCTGCCGGCCTCCAGCTCACCAGAGATGATCGCCTCGCGCAGCCGCGACGCCAACTGGCTGGCGATGGTATTCTTCCCATCATCGGAAAAACCCGCGGACGTTGTCTCCTCGTCTGCCGTTGGCGCAGGGGCGCTATTGCCGGTCAAGCTCATCCCCACCTCCCTGGCGATTTGATCAACTGTCGATGATCGCTATAAGAAACGATTATTTTTGTCAACGGAAAACACAGATAACCCCGTTTTGTTACCGATGACCTCGTTGTTTCCATAGATTTAAGATAATAACATCCGTATGTTAGCATTCTATGAAGCCCCATTCCCTTGCCACTTTGGGAAAACTCCACCGTAACATTCGTTGACATATAATCGATTATTTTTAATAGTCAGCGCCATTGGGAGGTAACGTTGTGATCATAAAAACTGAAAGCGAGTTGACGCCCGCCGTCCTCGCGGCGATGAACAAAACCGAGGATCCGCGTCTGCGAGAAATCGTCGTCGCAATGGTGAAGCATCTCCATGCATTCGTGCGGGAGGTGAAATTGTCCGAAGTGGAGTTCCGCGAAGCTACGGCGATACTAAACGAGATCGGACAACTACAGACGGACAGCCACAACGAGTTTGTTCTCATGGCCGGATCTCTCGGCGTATCCTCGCTGGTTTGCCTTTTAAACAACGGCGACGGCGGCCAGACAGAGACGTCGCAGTCTCTTCTCGGCCCGTTCTGGCGCCTGAACTCCCCCCGCGTCGAAAACGGCGGTACAATCATCCGCTCCGACACGCCAGGCACGCCACTCTATGTCCAGGCCAAGGTGGTAGACCGGGACGGCAGACCGATCGCGGGTGCCGAGGTCGACGTTTGGCATGCCTCTCCTGTTGGGCTCTATGAAAACCAGGATCCCGATCAGGCTGAGATGAACCTCCGGGGCAAGTTCACCACGGATGCCGACGGCCGCTTCTGGTTCAGTACCGTGAAGATGGTCGGATACCCGATCCCGGTCGAGGGCGTGGTCGGCCGACTGCTCAAGGTGCAGGGACGTCACCCGTATCGACCTGCGCACCTTCACGCCCTGATCTTCAAGCAGGGATACAAGACGCTGATTTCCCAGGTCTTCGATCCAAGCGACCCGAATATCGATTCCGACGTTCAGTTTGGAGTGACTGCGGCCCTAACCGGCAACTTCGTCCGCCATGACGAACCGCATCCGTCCGAGCCCGGCGTCGACGGCCCCTGGTTCTCGCTCGACTACACCTACGTCATGGAGCCCGGCGAAGCCGTGCTGCCGCGTCCACCAATCAAATAACCAACGACAGAGCCGAACCCATGATCACAGAACAGGAACGCCGCGAGGCGGCCAACGCCCTTCTGAAGGCAGAAACCGACCGCAAGCTAATCGTTCAGCCGAGCAGGACCTACCCCGGTCTGGAGCTTGAAGACGCCTACAAAATTCAAGCGCTCTGGGCGGAGGCTCGGACAGCTAGGGGTACTCGGGTCGTAGGCCATAAGATCGGCCTTACGTCGCGCGCGATGCAGATGGCATCGAAGATGACCGAACCCGACTATGGTGTCATCCTTGACGACGCCCTTTACAACGACGGAGCGCAGATCAAGGCCGACCTCTTTATCAAGCCCCGCCTCGAAGTCGAGCTCGCCTTTGTGATGGGCGAGGATCTCGAAGGACCCGGTACGCGAATCTACGACGTGATGAGGGCGACCGAATTCGTCGTTCCGGCTCTGGAGATCATCGACTATCGCACCGAGGTCCCGAGGGCGATTACCGACACGATCGCTGACAATGCCGCTTTCGGGGCGATCGTCGTAGGGGGCCGCATCATTCGTCCAATGGACATCGATATCCGATGGGTGGGCGCCACTCTCTCGAAAAACGGCATTATCGAGGAATCCGGTGTTTCTGCTGCGATCATGGGCCATCCGGCAGCCGGGATCGCTTGGTTGGTAAACAAACTCCATGCGGTGGGCGGCAGTCTGAAAAAGGGCCAGATCGTGCTGGCTGGCTCTTTCACCCGCCCCGTCGACATCGCCCGGGGCGACGTGATCCAAGCCGACTACGGCCCCGTCGGCTCAATCGGCGTCTCATTCGTGTGAGGATCTAATGGAACTCCCCGTCAACAGGTTCAAGCGGAAACTCCGGGCCGGTCAAAGTCAGATCGGGTTGTGGTGCGGCCTTCCGGGCAGCTATGCAGCAGAAATCGTCGCGCCGTCCGGTTTCGACTGGCTGCTTTTCGATACCGAGCATTCTCCGAGCGACGTCCTCACCGTGCTTCCACAGTTGCAGGCGGTCGCGCCGTATGACGTCGCCCCCGTGGTACGCCCGGCCTCCAACGATCCTGTATTGATCAAGCGTTTTCTGGATATCGGCGTCCAGACGCTTCTCATTCCATATGTGCAGAATGAACAGGAGGCGAAGGCGGCCGTGGCTGCCACCCGTTACGCGCCGCGAGGTATCCGCGGCGTATCCGCCCTCACCCGCGCCACCCGTTTCGGACGCGTGCCGAACTACGCGCAGACCGCCGAACAAGAAATCTGCCTCTTGCTGCAGATCGAAACACGAGAGGCGCTCGATCACCTTGAAGCCATTGCGGCGGTCGACGGAGTCGACGGGATCTTCATCGGTCCGGCGGACCTCGCAGCCAGCCTCGGTTATCCCGGCCAACCAGGACATCCCGAGGTAGTCTCGGCAATCGAGGATGCGATCGAGCGCTTGAAAGCCGTCGACAAGCCTTCGGGCATCTTGACGGCTGACGAGACGTTTGCGGCTCGCTGCATTGCGCAGGGAACGCTGTTTACGGCAGTTGGCGTCGACATTGCCCTCCTTGCCAGGGGATCGGAAGCACTCGCGTCCGGGCTTTCGCGCTAGGGAGACATGGCATGTTTAATTTGGAGCAAGTCCGCTCGGAGATAGCGCCGACCGGAACTATTAGGGCCGCGTTCAACATGTCAAACGCGGCGTTAGTTCGCTGGGACGAAAGCGCTGGCGCCTTGGTCGGCCCGAGCGCGGAAATTGCGGATAGGATCGCCGATGAACTTGATCGGGGGCTTTCACCGTTACGATACGGATCGGCCGCGGATATTCTCTCGGCCGCGAACGGCGATGAGTGGGACATCGCCTTCATCGCGTCTGACGCATCAAGAACCGATCGCTTCTGCTTCTCCCCTCCCTACATCTGCGTCGAGGCCACCTACCTCGTTCGAGTGGCTTCACCCTACCAGAGGGCGGACGAGGTGGATTGCGAGGGAATCCGCATCGCTTCCGCGCGTAGCGCCGCCTATACCAAGCAGCTTGAACGAACCCTCAAGCAAGCGACGGTGCTCCATGTCGACAGCCCCGCTGCCGCCCTCGACGTTCTCGCCGAACGGAAATGCGACGCGGCGGCTGGACTGACCGAATTCCTCTTCAACGCGTCGGAGCGTATGGAAGGCCTGCGGATGGTAGATGGAGCGTTTTCGCGAATACCCCAGGCGATCGCGGTGCGCAAACTGGCGACTAATGCCTCGCTCTTCTTCGCGGACTTCGTGCGGCGGCTGCGTGGCGTGGATACCGGGGGAGAAAAAGGTAGCGTGGACGCAGGATATCGCTGAAGCCTGCCGTCCGAAGCGGCCATCGCGGTGCATAACGGCAATCTCGTCAATATCCTAGGGGATACGGCAGTTGTGTCGGGCCATCTCCGCTGGCCGTAGACCGGTGTATAATGCTTCCATCGTACAACCATCTAGGACTTTAGTCCGGGGCGCTCAGACGCCGGAACGCGTACTTGTTGCAAAGGCAGGGGACGCGAATCGTGATCGATCAATCCGAACTTGAAACTGACCGCTACTACCAGGCGGTCTCGCTCCACCGTAACCGGGCCGAGATTGGCCGCCTGCCTGCTGTATTCGGAAACGGACGGGAATATTGGACCGGTGAGACGATCGGCTCCGACATCTACACGATGCCGGAGGATTTCCTCTTCCTCTGCGAGGTCAACCAGCCTTCCCACGTGCAAGGCTTACCAGCATTGGCCGTCCAATGAATATGGAACATATCGCCAGATCCGCAACGCTCTGCGGAGCGCTTGCAAATCCCATCCGGCTCAAATTGATCTGGAGTGTGCTCGATGGAGAGGTGAAGGTCGCCGATCTGGCAGCCATTGTCGAGCTCAGCCCGACGGCGACGTCCCATCATCTCGGCGTGTTGCGAAAAGCAGGTCTCGTCAACATGCGGCGTGATGCGCAGAAGATCTACTATCACTGCAGCTCCTTGGAAGCTCGCCAGCTCCTCGCCACGCTGCGTGAAGTCCTGCCAGCAGCAGCGACCAGCGCGCCTCCCATGCGTCCATAAGGAACTGACGTAATGGCAATTCGTTCGATTGTGTCGAGACACAGGGGTGTCGTAACGGCGCTGAGGAACTAGACGGGTCCTCCCCCGTTTATCGGCATAAAACGGCGCGTGCTGCGGTTGCCGGATGTGAAATGCATCGAGACGGAGCAGCAGATCTAAGCGCTTCGGCCGGGCACTCCTGGTCAGAAGCGTCGCCATTATGGCGAGGCGTTGGCCGAATATTATGGCAAGCGAACCCGCATCGCGCTTGCAGAAAACGATGTTGGCTTGCCCCACTGCGCGCAGGCGGCGACGCGATTTCAGGAGACCCGCCGAACGTATCGGTTCGCGGCGCCAGCACCAATCATTCACAGTCGGGAAACGGATGAGCGCCAGGTCGGCGTCAGCAATTCCCTTACCGCTTTGCGAATTCTTGGACGTCCCATGGTCCCAGTCTCCCATCAGATGGAAGACGGCCTTGCCGTCACCAAACATACCGGACGCCTGGCTAAAGGGCGTGTCCATGAATTCCTTTTGGAAGGAGTCGAGCTCGACAAGCCGCTTGAATTCCTGGCCGGCTTTAACGAAAGGCGGAGCGGCAAAGCCGTCTCCGTCTCCGGCGATGGTATCGGCGAAGCCTTTTTGGCCGGCTTCGCGAACGGCCAGATAGCCGTAGTAGTAGTAGTAGTAGTAGTAGTAGTAGTAGTAGAGATGCAGCGGCTTGTCCTTGCCGCGGGCTACGATGGGCGTGACGCCCGCCGATTTGGCTTTCTGCACGGCAGTCAGGAAATCGTCTCCAGGTCTTGATCGCCGAGGGATCAATGCCAGCCTTAGCAGCCACGCCAGGGTCCATATCCGGTTCAGAACACTCATCCGTCAGATACTGAACACGATCATTTTCCTGCTGATCGGGCTTGAGCTCTCGGCCTACGATCCGACCTGAACTTTCCGCCAGCCTCACGCAGGCTATGACACCCTCAAGCGCGCAACGCATGGTCGGGCAGATCCCGAACTGCTGAAGGCTCGAATGCTGCTATCGCCCCAAAGTGAGGAAGGACGGTTAATTGCCAAACGACATGAGCCCCCGAGCATGAAGCGGTGCGAATGTTTCAGTGTGCAGCACCTGATTCCGCGTGTGCCCTTACGATGGCGTCCGCTTCCTTGCCGTATAGCTCCTCGAAGTGATCGAAGGTCTTGGAAAAGTAACCAATCCCCTGCGTCGCCGAGCGCAGCGCCCGCGCCAGATCGTCAAGCGCGCCGCCCGGAACAAGTGCCCGGAAAATGTCCCATCCCTTGGCGGTTTCATCCCGGTCGAAGCCGAGAACCTGACCCTTGAGAGCCGAGACGATCTGGACGAGGCTGCCGGAATAGATCGACGGAATGTGAATTTCGCTCCGGAAGACCGGCTGCATTAAAACAGCCGACCCTTCTGAGAGCGCCTGTCGCACTCCCATCTTCGACGCAGTCCTGAAAGCGTGTTCCGAACTGTCGACGGCGTGGTGCTGACCGTCGAACAGCGTTACGCCGACATCGATGACCTGGAAGCCGAGCGGCCCTTTGTCCATCGCTTCGCGCGCGCCCGCTTCGACGGCAGGGATGTAGTTGCGCGGAACGACGCCACCCTTGATGCTTTCGCTGAAGGTGAAGCCCCGGCCCCGCTCGTTGGGGCGAATGCTCAGCTTCACATCCGCGAATTGCCCGGCACCGCCGGTCTGTTTGCGATGGCGGTAATGAACCTCGGACGGCTTGGCGATTGTCTCGCGGTAGATCGGGCTCGGCGTTCGATCCGTTACGTCGATGTGAAAGACTTCGGACAGGGTCCGGCAGAGATCGCGCAGATGTACCGGGCCCTGGGTGCGCGCAAGCTGAGCGCCAGTGCCTTCTTCCTGCAAAATGACAAGACCGCGATCCGTCTCGGAGAGTTTTGCCAGCGTTTCGGAGAGCTTGTTTTCATCGCGTTCGCTGCTCGGGACTAGGATCCTTTCAAGCATCGGCGTAGGTGGCTCGGTCCATTCGGGCGGGGCCACGGTCCCGTCCGATGTCAACAGCGACGGGACAGGCAAGTGGTCGGACTTGACCGTTGCGAAGACATCCCCCGGCGCAGGCACGATCGCCGAGCTGGCCCGTCCGTTTGCCGGATCCTGGACGGCACCGAGGCTGGACCCGCCGAGTAATGCGCCTTGCCGCAGTCCCCCGCCCAGCGCACGCACCAGCACCGTCTTTCCAATATTTTGACGATAATAGGCATGGAAACCCACGGCGGCCAGCTTGTTTTCATCGACATTGCCCGCACGAGCTAGACGCTGTCGAAGAACCCCTACCGGCGGCGCCTCGTGGCGCAACGCCTTCATCAGCCTCACTATTCCGTTGCCGTGACTTGCGGCACCGATCAGGACTGGAATGATCCTGTTTTCCCTGAGAACCCTCGATGAAATGGCATAGAGGGCGTCGCTGGGCGGCTCGCGATCTTCGACCAGCTCCTCGAGAAGCCAATCATCGAATTCGGACAGGTGTTCGAGGAGCTCGCTGCGCGCTTCGTGCTCGCGCTCGGCGGCGCTTTCGGGGATTGCGATCAGCGCCGAAGTCTGGCCTTCTCGGTAACGCCACGCCCGTTCTGAAATCAGATCGCAACTGCCCACGATCCTGTCACCCTCGCGGATCGGGATCTGGCGAAGCAACAGCGTGTGGTTAGCGTAATCTTGCAGCGCGGCGATCACATCCCTTAACCGCCCCTTCGGTTCATCCACCCGATTGACGAACAGAATGCAAGGCGTCCCTGACGCCTCGATGATGCGCAGATAGGGCGCGGCGAGCACGGCCTCCTCGGGAGCTGGCGAAACGCACAGAACGCAGGCGTCGCAGGCAAGAAGCGCGTTCTGAACGTGCACTAACGCTTCGTTGAGTCCTGGCGCATCCAGCGCACACCACGCCTCGTTTCCAAAGGTGAATTCTGTGAGGTTCAAGCCATAAGGGGATCTCGATTTTCTCGGCGCTCCCTCCAGCGAGCCGAGCTTTTCCACGACTGTTGATTTTCCGGTCTGCGAAGGTCCAAGCACGGTAAAGCAGCGCATCGGCATTCCTCCAACTGCCATAAACACAATTTTCAGCCACCATAGGATGCCCTGAACCGCTGCAAGGCGCCAGAGGCGTCGCGCACGCCGATCAGCTGCAGCCACCCTCATGCGTGGGAGACGAATTTTCCTCTAGCGTTGCCGGACGTCCCGACGACCGCCTCGAAGCCCCGCTTTGCGCTCGAGCAACGAACAGATGCGACGGGACGTCGATCAGAACAGGGCTGATCGATAAAACCCATATGTTTTTAGGGGAAACCATTAATCCTGTTTCAACAAAGTTGGGCTAAGTTTTCTTCCGATTGGGCAGGGCATGATGCGCCTGTGATCGGGCGGCGGCTCGATGGCTCACGGACTGCTTTTCTTCCAGAATTTCGACCACAAGAGCTCCAGAGATGTTTCGGCGAAGCGGGTTAGCGTTACGGCGCCCCAAACGTAGGTGAGCAATTATGGTTTTTTCACTTCGCAATGTTCTGGTTGGAATTTTCCTTCTTCTCAGCGTCGCCCTATGTGTTCTGACGGGATCTTCGACGCTTGATGCGTATCGCGCTGCAGGCACCTATGCCGAGGTTTCGAAGTTCACCATGCTCGACCGCGCGCTCTTCCAAACACTCGCGAACTTTCGAAACGAGCGAGGTGACGGCTCGTCGCTCGCCAAACTTGAACTTGGCGCGCAAGATGCAACGCTTGCATTGTTGAAAACGGACAGAGGCATTGTCGACAAATACATGGGCGACGCAAAATCGGTCTTTGCAAACATCGACGACCAGACGCTCAAAGCGCCGATTGCCGACGTTATGAGCGCCTATGATCGGGTAGTTGCATTCCGCTCAAAGCTCGACAGCGAAGTTGCCAAGAAGCTCGCTGATCGCGACCCGACACTGCAGGCCACGACGCTGGACCTCGGGCAGCAGCTCTTAACGGCGTTGGAGACGGGTTCGACAGCCATTGAAAGCCGGATTCGCACCAGTGATCCCTCGATGACGGCGCTCATTCAGATCCGTGCACTGACATGGTACACCCGCGCAACGGCTGGCGCTGCAAACCTGTTGTTCGTCAACACGCTCGCCTCCGGAGAGGCGATGAAGCCCGAGGACGTCAGCAAGATCCAACAATTCGATTACACTGCAAATTTTACCTGGGGACAGGTCGGCACGCTGGTCAATCATCCGTCGACACCACAGGTCGTCAAAGACGCCTATAAAGTCAGCAGCGCGACCTATTTCAACGGTGACTTCGCTGCGAAACACAGCGCGTTGCTTGCCAGATTCGCGGCCGGTGAGAAGAAGGCCATGCCCCTCGACGACTGGCGTCCGCTTGGGAACGCCGCCCTTCTGACCATCACGAACACCGCAGCGGCAGCCGCAGATGGCATGGTGGCGAATGCATCCGCCAGCCAGCATGATGCATTCGTCAGCTTGATTGCCTACGGGCTCATCTTCCTTGCTGCCGCGGTTCTGAGCATCACGGGCATCTGCGTCATCGTCTTTCGCGTCACCAGGCCCGTCGGGACGCTAACTCATTCCATGACCGCGCTCGCCGAAGGTGACCTTTCGGTCTTGATCGGTGGCGTCGAACGGCGTGATGAGATTGGCGCCATGGCACGTTCTGTGCAGTTTTTCCAGCGGGCAGCCCTGCGCAACAAGGCGCTCGAAGCTGAAGCCGCCGAGGCACGCGCTACATCGGAGAACGAACGCGTCGAAGTCCAGCGCCGCGCCGAGGCAGAGGCTGAACAGAGGCTGGTGCAAGCAACAGGTTCGCTTGCGACAGGGCTCCGTCATTTGGCATCCGGCGACCTGCGTTGCGAGATCGAAACGCCCCTAGCTGCGCAGTTCGAGGCTTTGCGTCACGACTTCAATTCATCGGTCAGCCAGCTGCGTGCTGCGATGTCCCAGGTTGGTCAGGCCGCGTCACTCGTAAATAGCGGCAGTCGCGAGATTTCGCAGGCTTCCGATAATCTTTCCAAACGCACCGAGCAGCAAGCCGCCTCGCTGGAGGAGACAGCAGCCGCGCTCGAAGAGGTGACGGCCAATGTTAAGTCGACCTCCAAGCGAGCTGGCGATGCACGTGACTTGGTACGTGGTGCCCGATCGCGGGCAGAAAACTCCAGCCAGGTCGTCAGCAATGCCGTCAGCGCCATGGGCAAAATTGAGCATTCGTCCAAGCAGATCAGCCAGATCATCAGCGTGATCGACGAGATCGCCTTCCAGACAAACCTGCTTGCGCTTAACGCCGGCGTCGAGGCGGCGCGGGCGGGCGAAGCCGGCAAAGGCTTTGCCGTTGTCGCCCAGGAAGTCCGCGAGCTGGCCCAGCGTTCGGCCAATGCCGCCAAGGAGATCAAGGCCCTGATCGGCAATTCTGAAGTCGCCGTCAGCGAGGGTGTGAAGCTCGTCAATGACACCGGCGAGGGCCTCGCAGCTATTGCCGACCTGGTCCTGCAGATCAATCAGCACATGGATGCGATTGCCACTGCCGCCCAGGAGCAGTCCATGGGCCTGTCGGAGATCAATAGCGCCGTCAATCATATGGACCAGGCGACACAGCAGAATGCCGCCATGGTCGAAGAGATGAATGCGGCTGGCGCTGGTTTGGCCGAAGAAAGCAAGCGTCTCGGCGAACTCCTGAGCGCATTCCACACAGGCGAAGCGGAGCGCGTGGAACGACAGGCGAAGCGTGCGGCCCGGCCTGCCTCAGCCGCAACGACGGGCCGCCTTGCTGCACGCCCCGCTCCCGTCACGCAGGGCAATGCTGCGCTTAAACATCTCCAGCAGGAGTGGTCGGAGTTCTGATAGGTCTGGTCTAGAGATCAGCTACCGCAGTTCTACCGCGGTTTGAGAAGCGAACATGCCCCGGACATCTTGTGCGGGGCATTTTCGTTTGGCCAATTCAGCTTCACGGGGATGGGGGATTTGACCTCACAACAGATCTGCGGATCAACAAACAGATCTTCCGCCCACCTTCAGATGAAGAGGTCGACCGCGTGGCAAGAGAGGCAACGAAGACATTTCTGCGTGCATTCGCCAAGCGCTAGCGGCATCGCGGCGGCAATTGTAACGAAGTATGACGCGCTCGCAGGTAAAATTCTCGCTCCTACCCGCTAGAGCATCGATGGACCAACGGTCGCTTGAGAAATCGACCAAACTGCTAGGGATGCCACCGTTAGACGCTTCCACTATAAAAATCACGGTCAAATCGCCAACACTTCGCCGCCTACAACTTCGGCCGCAGGCCCAAGACCCCTCAAGGGCCTCACACCCTAACCCGGCCGGTCTCGTCGGCCGGTTTTCGCCCACTGGATTATGATCCTTCTTAGCTGTACAGCGAGGAAAGTATTTTGGTTGTCGAGCCCATCCCTTTTAGGTGCAATTTATGACAAGAAAAGTTTATCTGGCCGGTCCCGAGGTCTTCCTTCCCAACGCCCGTGAAATCCTTGACCTGAAAGCAGCACTTGCCCGTGAGGCGGGACTTCTCCCGCTCTCGCCCGGCGACCTGGAAATCCCGCACACGAACTCAAAGCGCGAGCGGGCCGCAGCGATAAACGCGGTGGACGAGCAGATGATGGTCGAGGCTGATGCGATCATCGCCAATCTGACGCCCTTTCGCGGCATTGCGGCCGATACAGGCACGGCCTTCGAACTCGGCTTTATGTGCGCAAGCGGTAAGCCTGTATTCGCCTACACGAATGTGGCCCGCGACCACAGCGGACGAGTGAGCGATCTTTATGGTGGGGCCGTCGCCTATGATACTGAAGGTCGCCTGCGAGACCCGAACGGAATTGCGGTCGAGGATTTCGGCCTAGCCGACAATCTCATGCTGCACGCCGGGATTGAGCGGCGCGGTGGCGTCCTCATCATCGGAGACGCACCGCGGGACGCGCTCTATACGGACCTTGCCGCGTTCAAGACGTGTCTTGCCGTCGCCGTTGAGACGCTGCGATCGGCAGGAGCCGCGCCGTCGCCTCCCCGGCCGCGCCAGTGACCGCGCGATATCGGCAATGTTATCGGTGGAGGCGGTCGGTTTTCCGTGTCCCAGGCAACGCCGAGCCCGATCCTGGAAATCGATGCCACCGCAACGCTTCTACGTCGATCCAGGTTTCTGACGGTGCGAGACACTCCTCGCAGATCCCGCAACCATCATCGTCCACGAACGAGCGAGGACGCCCGCAACAGAGACAGGTACCCGCGCCATGACCCACGCACTCGTCGCGTTCAGGAGGAAGGATTTCAATTTCGCGGCTGGCACTGAGTTTTGTCGTCAGATCGTCGTCCATCTTAAGGCTCCAATCGAGGCTATATTTGAGATAGTGAGCCTCCTGCGCCGGACAAGAAGGGCGGTCCAAGTATGAGCTTGAAATGTCGGCGAGATGTAGACATCGGCTGGCATGCGATGGCCTTTGGCCACCCTGTCCGTCATTCCGCGAGCTCAACCGACGTTGGATTGAAGTGCCGCTCGAAACAACGCAGTGCAGCTGGCCACCTTTCCATGCGTCAAGCAGACGCCTTTTCAAGCCGCTGGATTGGTAAGTTTTCCCTAACCTTAAGGCTATAGCCGTGGCGCGGCGGCAGCTCCCCTGCCATGACGAAGCCCGGTCCGGCCTGGGACGCGAGGGCCCGACTTGAAGTGGACCGATGAGATGCGGCCCGAAACTCGGGGATTAACCTGACGCGGTATCTCAATCTTGCGTCAAATCACCAACCTCACCGAAGGCAGCAAGCAGCCTCGGCGAGCTCATATCACCCGTTTCGCAGTCGACCATCACGGAGTAGGCTCCTACACCGAGGGATCTGGCCGACATTGCCGACGCGATCTTTTCCGCAGATGTCCCATTCGAAGCCTGTCGCATCTCTCCCGGGACCAAGCCAGCCCGGTTGCGCTTGAATGGAACCACGATGAATTTCTCGGCCAACGACATTTTCGATCCCTTATTGCCTTAACTATTCCAACGCGCTGAGTTCTTCGATTTGATCGTCCAGTTCGCGCACACGGTCCAAATAACGTGGTCGAAGCGGATGATCCTCTGCCAGACTTTCCAGTTTTGACAGCGCAAGCCGACGCTCGTCTCTCAGGAGTTTCAACCGACTCATGTGGGCCTCATTTGTTATTGCCCAGCCATAGCCCAAGTCCAGCAGGAACACCATCGTTGTTCTTCGTATGTTCCAGAGCACGCGCAGAAACGAACCGCCGACGGTCAGGTGGAGATTGAAGAAAATAATATGAGCTCTATCGGCTGGAAACCGCAACACATACTACCCCTATTCCCACAATTCCATGCGACGTCAGGACAATGGAGCGTGTCGGCGCTGTCAGCACAGCGACGGAACAAAAGGAGCGGAGACCGGGAACTCTCGGACGCGAGGAAAAAGCGGCCGCAATGGCGTCAGCGTGAGCGCAAGCGGGACCGGCAGCCATCCTCAGTGTTCCGCTTTGGACTTGGGCTCGCCAACTGTCGCTATCATCACAACCAAGGGCCAGCCCCTGCCCTCACCTGCCAGTCCGTGCTTGCGACCTTGCAGTATCGGTGATTTCATACAAAAGGCAGTCGGGTCTTCCGTGTCCCTGCCTAAGGCCTACCTCCGCGGCGACGGGCTTTCGTGCCCTTCTGGAAATCAGCGCGTTTCATCACGCCGTCACCTGAGTAGAATGCGCTACTCTGTCATTCGCCTTGTAGCTGCAGCTGAATGGGACAAGACAGCGCCACGCCGACGGATCTATTGCCATCAATGACTTAAACGCCCGTTGGTCATGACAGCGATCTGTGATCGAGAAGGCGCGGAGCCGAGCGCTCGGCGTCGGCGCAAACGGCAAACGTCTTCCGCGGCGGTTGCCGGAGAAGACGAAAGCCTGCAGCAAGCCGGGAACGGCCGTTTACGTCCGCAAGTAGATGACCAGATTCATGAGCAACGCTTTACTTGCAGATCGCTTCGGCCAGAAAGCCACGCATCGCCTCACCAAAGGGCGGCCGCATCATATATTCTGCTTCCACCATCTTGCTCTGGTGATAGATGGCACGCGAATGCGAGAAGGCGAGGAAACCGAACTTGCCGTGATAGGCGCCCATTCCGGAATGGCCGACGCCGCCGAAGGGAAGGCCCTCCGCCGTGACGTGGCTCATGCAGTCATTGACGGTCACGCCGCCGGAGGTCGTATTGCCAAGAACCCGACGCTCCTCTTTGCCATCCTGGCTGAAGTAGTAAAGGGCGAGCGGGCGCGGCCGGGCGTTGATGCGATCGATGACGTCGGTGACATCGCGATAGGGAAGAACCGGTAGAACCGGCCCGAAGATTTCCTCCTGCAGCGCCCGCATATCGTCGGTGGGGTCGAGGATCAGGGTCGGTGGTATGCGGTGGGCCGGTTGCTGCGAGAAATTTTCTTCGGCCGGATTTATTTCGACGATGCGGGCGCCCTTGGCTCTGGCGTCGTCGACAAGGCCCTGCACGCGGGCATGATGGCGAGCATTGACGATTGAAGTGTAGTCAGGATTGTCCTTCAGCGTCGGGTACATTGCACGGACCGCCGCGACGGCGTGTTCGGCAAAGGCTTCAACGCTTTCCTCGGGCACATAGGCGTGGTCCGGCGCCAGACAGATCTGGCCGGCGTTCAGCGTTTTGACAGTCATGACGCGCCGCGCCGCGTCTGCGAGATCGGCCGAACGACCGATGATGACAGGCGACTTGCCGCCGAGTTCGAGCGTCAGCGGCGTCAGGTTTTCCGCCGCCGCCCGCATGACATGATGGGCAACCGCAGTACCACCGGTGAAGATCAGATGGTCGAAGGCAAGCGAGGTGAAGGCGGTCCCTGTCGCCGGCCCGCCCTGAACAACGGCGATTTCAGTGGCGTCGAAGGCGCCTGCGATGAGCTGCGCCATCAAGGCCGATGAAGTAGGCGTCACCTCCGAGGGTTTGATCATGGCGCGGTTGCCGGCGGCAAGAATGCCGGCAAGCGGCGCAAGGGCGAGCTGGTAGGGGAAATTCCAGGGACTGAGGATTCCGACAACGCCTTTCGGCTGATAGACCACTTTGGCGACCGCATCTGGAAACAGTGCCTCGTGTTCTTCCGGCTTCAGCCATTCGGCCAGATGGGCCTTGGCATATTTGAGCGAGCCGACGCAGGTGAAGACGTCGAGAAGCAGGCTTGCTTCGACACTACGGCTGCCGAAATCCTCCGAAAGAGCCGCGGCAATCGCATCCTTATGATCGACCAGAAGAGCAATGACGCGGTCAATGCGATCGATGCGGGTCTCGATATCAGGCGGTCCTTCGTTCAGGAAGGACGACCTTTGTCTGGCAAGCAGCGCCTTCATGGTATCGGGGCTGGTATCGGTGGCGATTGGGGTGACGGTGTTCATTGGTTCCTCCCTTGAACGGTGTCAGGCGGCCGGCTGGCGTACGATCGGTTTCAGCGCGATGCCTTTTTTCGAGTCCTCCACCGCCCGGTTGATGTCGGCGAAATCGTAGAAGCGGACGAGCCTGTCGAACGGGAAGCGCCCCTGGCGATGGAGGTCGATCAATAGCGGGATCAGCACGTCCGGATTTGAATCTCCCTCGACGATGCCGCGCACCCGGCGCCCGCCGGACAGGATATGGGTAAGGTCGAGCGTCAGCGTCGCGCCGTGCGGCGAGGCGCCGACAATGCCACACGTGCCGCGCGGCGCCAGCACCCGCACGCACTGGTCTATGACGGCGGGCACGCCGGAGGCATCGATAGAATAGTCGACGCCGGCACCGGTCAGCGCCATGATCGCGGCAACCGCGTCGCTCTCCTTGGCGTTGAAGATGTCAGTCGCTCCGAGTTCCGCTGCCAGGGCCAACCGCGTCTCGTTGACATCGACGGCGATGATCCGTGAGGCGCCGACGACCCGCGCGGCCATCACCGCCGCCAGGCCGACAGAGCCCATGCCGAACACTGCGAGTATTTTTCCAGGCTCAACGTGGAGCGCATTCATCACCGCGCCGGCGCCGGTCTGAATGCCGCAGGCGAGTGGGCCAAGCAGCGCGAGATCCACATCTTTCGGCACTTTCACGATATTGCGCTCATGGCAGAGCGCGTGGCTTGCAAAGGAGGATTGTCCAAAAATGTTGCCGTTAATCCGCTCTCCCTCGCATGAGAGCCCGCTAGAACCGTCGGCGCGCGCGCCGAAGAAGTTGCGCGGAAAGAATTCGTGGCAATAGGTCTCCTCGTGATCCTTGCAGCTCGGGCAATGGCCGCAGGAATTGAATGTCATGACCACATGATCGCCCGGCGCCACCTTGGCAACGCCCGGCCCCACATGTTCGACGATGCCGGCCCCCTCGTGACCGAGCACGACCGGCTGCGGCACGGGCAGGCGCTTATCGCGCATGACGATGTCGGTATGGCAAACTCCCGTCGCCACGACCCGAACCAGGATCTCCCCTTCGCGTGGCTCCTCCAGATCGAGCCTTTCCAGTGAAAACGGCATATGGGGCGCCCGCGCCACCGCAGCGTGGATCTTCATGGCTTTCCTTCCTCCGATGATCGGCTTCTCAGCGGCCGCGCTTGTAGGCGCCGAGCCCCGGCTGATAGGTCTTGTCGTCCAGGAACTGCTTCAGACCCTCGTCACGCCCCTTTGTCTTGTCGAGAAACAGCATCTGCTCCAGCTTGGCGTAGATGTAGTCGTCGGCGAGATCCCAGGGCAGGTTGCGCACACGCTTGTAGGTGTCCTTGGCGGCCTTTAGCGTCACGGGGTTCTTTTCGAGCAGGCTCGCGCAGATCTTGCGCACGCGGGCTTCGAGTTCGGCGAGCGGCACGGCCTCGTTGACCAGGCCCATTTCAGCGGCCTTGCGCCCGCCAAACAGTTCACCGGTCATGATGTAGTAGAGGGCATCGCGATGGCGCATCACCTCAGCGACGGCGCGAGTGACGTTGCCGCCAGGCAAAATGCCCCAGTTGATTTCGGAAAGCCCGAAATTCGCCTCTTCGGCGGCGATGGCGAGGTCGCAGGAAACGAGCGGCGTGAAGGCGCCGCCAAAGCACCAGCCATTGACCATGGCGATAGTCGGCTTTTCGAAATACATCAGCCGGCCCCACCAGCCGCCGGATTGGCGCCGCGCCTTCAGTGTGGCATCGCGCGGCTTGTCGTCATTGTCGCGAAAATATTCCTTAAGATCCATGCCGGCCGACCAGGACTCGCCTGCGCCGCGCAGGACGAGCACGCCGCAGCGCTCATCACCCTCGAGCTCATCGAGCACCTCGAGCATCCGGGCATTGAGTGCCGGATTCATCGCATTGCGCTTCTCAGGACGGTTGAGGGTCACGAACGCGATGCCATTGTCGAATTCGACCAGAACCGGCGATTGGTTTTTAGTCATCAGATCACTCCATTGGTTTTGGCATGAAAGCCGGGGCCGCTTAATCAGGCCTGTCGTTGAAGGGTTTCGTCGGAATACAGCTGGCGCAGAACATGTTTCTGCACCTTGCCGGAAGCGGTGCGGGGAATGGTGTCAACGACGAGGATGTGCGCCGGACGCTTGAAGGCGGCGAGCTTTGCGGCGCAATGGTCAGCGATCTCCTCGCCCGCTGTCGCAGTACCCGGCCGCAGCACGACATAGGCGACGCCGCATTCGCCCCACCTGATGTCGGGAATGCCGACGACAGCGGCATCGACAATATCGGGATGGCCTGCAAGGACAGCTTCGACTTCAGCCGGGTACACATTCTCGCCGCCGCTGATATACATATCCTTCAGCCGATCGACGATGCGATAGAAGCCGTTTGCTTCAAGGCGGCCGAGGTCGCCGGTGCGGAACCAACCGTCGGTGAAGGCAGCTGCTGTTTCGGCAGGCTTGTTCCAGTAGCCTGGTGAAACCGCCGGTCCACGCAGCCAGAGTTCACCGATCTCGCCGCGGCCGACATCGCGGCCTGCCTCGCCGACAATGCGGATGTCGAGCAGTGGCGCGGGCAGACCGACACTGCCGGGGTTGTCCTGCACAGCGCGCCGATCGATCGGCACATGCAGCACCGTTCCAGCTTCGCTCATGCCGTAACCATTGACCAGCGCAACCCCATCGTCGAGATAACTTTCGATTAGCGCCTGGGTCAGTGGCGCGCCGCCCACAAAGAGCGCATGCAGGCCAGACAGAGCCGCCGCGCTGTAGGCAGGGTCATTGCGCAAGGCGAGTGCGATCTGCGGCACTGCGAAATAGTGGGTGACGGCACGTTCCCGGTCGGCAAGCGCGGCCAGGGTACGGGCCGGGGTGAAGCGATCGGAGATGACGAGCGTACCACCCAGCATCAATGTGGTGCGGGCCACGGCGATCAGACCGATCGTGTGGAAGAATGGCAGATCGCACAAAGAGACGGTGGCTGGGCCGATCTCCCCGACGAAGGAAAAGTTGACGGCGGCAAAGAAGGCATTGCGGCAGGTGATGACGACGCCTTTCGGCTGTCCTGTCGTGCCCGAGGTGTAGAGAAGGACGCACGCGCGATCGGCATCGCAAGACACGGGCTCTGCCAGGGAGCTTGCCTCGACGCGGGCGGCAAGCCCGACTGGGCCGTCTGACGTCGGGATCACCGCCATTTGCGGATCCACGTCAGCGAGGCTCGACACGACGGCCGAAAACTCTCCGTCATGGACGAGGAGCGCCGGCGCGCTATCGGTAAGGATCGGCCGCAGTTCGGCGGCGCTGAGACGCCAGTTCAGCGGCACACAAACGGCACCCACGCGCTGGCAGGCAAAAGCGAGTACGATCGAATCGATCGAGTTGCGCGCCAGCATGGCGATGCGTGCGCCTTCCGGCCGCGTTCCCAGCATGGATTTCAAGAAACCGCCGCAGCGAGCGACCCTCATATTGAGTTCGGCGTAGCTGAGCTGTCGGCCGGTGGCGATCTCGAACACGGCCTGGCGATCTGGCGCGACGCGGGCGCGGTAGAGGATCGGATCCTCCGCCACCAGTCCGCAATCGACCGACGAAAACCTTCCCGAAAAGGAATGCGCCATTTTTCCTCCCATGTCTGCCGCCCCTCCGCGGCTGACCAAAATTGTATGTAACACATACTAATATTTTTCCGGTAGGATGCAAGAGACTGTGTCCGGCGGCCCCTCCGGCTGCGGGAAATCGTCGCGTAGATATTGACTAACCTGCTGATTTTGATGGTTATGGCACCTGGGCGAGGTGAGAGTGATTGATGGCCGCAAAACCACCGCAGGATGATTTCGACAGCGACGATATCCCGGTGACGCCGTCACTCGACGTCGGCCGGCTTGGCGATCTTCTGGGCTTTCATCTGCGCATGGCGCATGTCGCGATCTATCGCGACTTCGCCGAAACCATGCAGGAACTGGCGCTGACGCAGAAACAGCTCGCGGTGATGGAGCTTCTTGCAGTCAATGCGGGCGCATCGCAAATCGACTTGGCCAATGCGCTTGGCACCGACCGCGCGACGATGATGGCGCTCGTCAACCGGCTGGCAGCTCGCGACTTCATCGAACGCCATCCTTCCGCGGCGGACCGTCGCCGCCAGGAACTGCATCTGACGATGGCGGGACGCACCATGCTTGCCAAAGCGCGCAAGCTGATCGACGCACACGAACGGCGTTTCACCGACCTTTTCTCGCGCGACGAAATGGATGCTCTGCTAGCTGCGCTGAAGCGAATATATAAGCGCGACTGAAACCTGCTTCCGCCCTTTTGCCGGCGTGCCAGTGCAGCGACCAGACCTAAGGCCAATCCGCATAACCGGAGGAGAGCATGCTGTTTTCCGAGCCGGCGGAAGCGCGGGCGATCTCTCTGTAACCCGCAGGGCAAAGGCCGGTCTTGCGCTTGAAGAAATGGCTGAAATAGGTTGGATCGCGAAAGCCGAGGCTGTCGGAGATTTCCTGGATATTTCGGGCCGACCGTTCCAATCTCAGCTTTGCCTCCTGCACCACGCGCTCATGCAGAAGCTGGATCGGTGAGCGGCCAAGCGTCCTTTGACAGATGGAATGCAGCCGATCGGCGGTGACGCCCAATTCCGCTGCATAGTCGCTAATCGAACGGTGCTGGCGAAATCCGGCCTCGACCAGCTGGCGATAACGCTGCAGGATCGACCCGGTTTCGCCCTGTCCGCGCTGTTCGCGTCTCTCGCCATCGGCACCACGCCAAAGCGTCATCAGGATCAGCCGCATATAGGCCGATGCCACCATCCAGGAAGCGCGGGCGGGATCATCTAGTTCACGCACGAAGCCGGAAATCAGCGGACCGATTTCTGCCACCAGAACAGGATCTGACGACGCGACCAGTTTGCGTTGCTCGGTGAAGATACGCAGTGAATAGGATTCCACCTTGTCGCCGACGGCATCGACCATGATTTGTGGCGAAGCGCCCACCAGATGCGCCGCGGCTCCGGCAGCGATCGACAGATCGCAGCGTGCCTGCGGCGGCACGAAGGCAAGCAGCGGCCCACTTAGCGGAAGATCTTCGCCACCATCGAAGTGCAGCTCGGCCCGCCCCTCCCCGAGCAGAATAAAATGGTGAAAGTCGGCGTAGAGCCCCTTTTGGAGACGGATGCGCCGATGCGAAAGCGACGACCCGTGCCACTCGCCCCTGGCATAGTGATGAATGCCACCGTCTGTTGCCAACGCCTACCCTCTCGCTTCCATTGATACTGCATCGTTGCCGGATAATTACAATATTAACCCAATAAATCGCATTCCATCCGCAAATGATAGGCGTAACCTCATCACCATCAGCCTTTGGGAGGAGGCATTCCGACAACTGCAGGAACGGTCAGGCGGCCCCGGCTGCCGCGCCCGCTCGTCTGTCTCTCCCATGGCAACAATACAGGCGCCGTTTCGGGACGAGTGGGTGGAACCGTGTTTTCAGCAAAGCTGATGATCAACAACGAGGAGATGGACGCTTCCGCAGGAGCTACCTTCGAACGCGTCGACCCGCTCAGCGGCGATGTCGCGACGATTGCCTCGGCAGGATCCGTTGCCGATATGACGAGGGCGGCGAACGCGGCGGCGGCTGCCTTCCCCGACTGGTCGCAGGCCAGCCCGGGCGAGAGACGGAGGCTATTGAATGCCGCCGCCGATCTTCTTGAGGCCCGCACGCCCGAGCTTATCGCCGCCATGACCGGCGAAACCGGCGCCACGACCCAATGGGCGGGGATCAATTGCGGGCTCGGCGCCGATATCTTTCGCGAGGCGGCCGCTATGACCACGCAAATCTCAGGCGAGCTCATCCCATCCGGCGTCCGTGGAAGCTTCGCCATGGCAGTACGCCAGCCGGCCGGCGTCTGCGTCGGGATCGCCCCCTGGAACGCGCCGATCATTCTCGGTAGCCGTGCTGTAGCCATGCCGCTTGCCTGCGGCAATACGGTCGTCCTCAAAGCCTCAGAACTTTGCCCGAAGACCCACGGTCTGATCGGTGACATCTTGCGAGATGCCGGTTTTCCGCGCGGAGTCGTTAATGTCGTTTCCAATGCGCCGAGCGATGCCGCGGCTGTCGTCGACGCCTTGATCGCCCATCCCGCCGTCCGCCGCATCAATTTCACCGGCTCCACCCGTGTCGGTAGGATCATCGCCGAATCCGCGGCAAGACACCTTAAGCGCTGCTTGCTCGAGCTCGGCGGCAAAGCGCCATTCATCATCTTGGCCGATGCCGACATAGACGAGGCAGTAAGTGCGGCCGCCTTCGGCGCCTTCATGAACCAGGGCCAGATCTGCATGTCCACCGAGCGGATCATCCTGATGGACGAGATCGCCGACAATTTCGTCGGCAAGTTTCGGACAAAGGCCGAAACTCTCATTGCTGGCCATCCCGGGGACGGCAATACGCCGCTCGGCACATTGATCAACGCCGAGGCGGCGCGGCGCGTGAAGTCGCTCGTCGACGACGCACTGCAGAAGGGGGCGGTTCTCGTCTGCGGCGGCCAGCCCAATGGCACGCTGATGGATGCGACGGTCATCGATCACGTGACGCCTGCCATGCGCATCTACCGTGAAGAGAGCTTCGGACCGGTGGCGGCGATCGTCCGCGTCGGCAGCATCGACGAGGCCGTGACCGTTGCCAACGACAATGAATACGGGCTTTCGGCGGCGGTTTTCAGCGCTGACGTCAATGCGGCGCTTGCCGTCGCGATGCGGCTTGAATCCGGCATCTGCCACATCAACGAGGCAACCGTTTCCGACGAACCGCAAATGCCGTTCGGTGGCGTCAAATCGAGCGGCTATGGCCGCTTCGGCGGCAAGGCCGCGATCGACGAGTTCACCGAGCTCAGATGGATCACCATGGCATCGGAAAAACGGCACTACCCGATCTGAATCCGGATCGGTCGGGATGACCAATGGAACGCGGGCGGGAGCTCGCAAAGACAGGGAGGAATGATTTCATGAATGCCAAATTCAACGCGGCATCGCTCACCCGCCGCTCTTTCATGGCAACGACCATGGCGGGCGGAACGGCGCTTGCGCTTTCCGGCCGCAGGGCCTTGGCTGAGAGCAGCGATACGCTGAAGGTCGGCTTCATCAGCCCGCGCACCGGCCCTCTCGGCGGCTTCGGCGAGACGGATGGTTATGTGCTGGATCTTGCGCGCAAGGCGCTGGCGGGCGGCCTGCAGGCAGGCGGCAAGACCTGGAAGGTGGAGATCCTCGATCAGGACACCCAGTCTGATCCCTCGCGTGCTGGCCAGTTGGCGAAAGACCTGATCAACAACCAGGCGATCGACCTGATGCTCGCCGTCTCGACGCCCGAGACGATCAATCCTGTGGCTGACGCCTGTGAGGCATCGGGCATTCCATGTCTTTCGACCGTCATGCCCTGGGAAGCCTGGTACTTCGGCCGCGGCGCCAAGCCCGGTGCGCCCTCGCCGTTCAAGTGGACCTATCATTTCGGCTTCGGAGTCGAAGAATTCCACAAGGCCTATGTTTCGCAGTGGAACCTGATCGAGACCAACAAGAAAGTCGGCGTCATGTACCCCAACGATGCCGACGGCAATGCGATCCGCGCCCATCTGGCGCCGGCGCTCGCCAAGGCCGGCTTCAGCATCGTCGATCCCGGCGCCTATGAAACCGGCACCACGGACTTTTCGGCGCAGATCGCTCTCTTCCGTCAGGAGGGCGTGGAGATCTTCAACTCCTTCCCGATTCCGCCCGACTTCGCCGCCTTCTGGCGTCAGGCCGCACAGCAGGGCCTGACCCAGCAGATCAAGATCTGCCAGGTCGCCAAGACCGGCCTCTTTCCGTCGGACATCGAAGCGCTCGGCGACCTCGGCATGAACATCGCCAGCGCCGCCTACTGGCACAAGGCTTTCCCCTACAAATCGACGCTGACCGGCATCTCCGGAACCGAGCTCGCCGACGGCTATGAAACAGCAAGCGGCAAGCAGTGGACGCAGCAACTCGGCGCCAGCCTTGCACTGCTCGACGCCGGCTTCGATGCGCTGAAGGCAAGCACCGACGTCAAGAGCAAGGAGGCAGTGGCCAAGGCGATAGCGACGCTGAAGACCACCACGATTGCCGGCAAGGTCGACTTCACCAGCGGTCCGGTCGCCAACGTCTCTCCCGGTCCGATCATCGGAACGCAATGGGTGAAAGCGTCGGGAGGCTCGAAGTTCGCGCTCGACTACGTCGTTACCGAAAACGCCACCGACCCCAATGTCCCAGTCGGCGCCAAGCTCATCGCTTACAACGGATAATCTAAAGTGCGGCAGGAAGCTCAAAGACGGCCGGGGGGAGCCTCTCTCTCGGCCAGGGGAATAGGCAAGCGGTTCGGCGCCCTGGTCGTGCTGGAGAATCTCAATTTCTCCATGGCCGGTGGCGAGGCGGTTGGCATCGTGGGGCCAAACGGCGCAGGCAAGACGACGCTGCTCAGCGTGCTCGCCGGCGCTTTCCCTCCAAGTCAGGGCACCATCACCTTCGATGGTGCTGACGTCACCAACCGCACGGCGGCGGAGCGCTGCCATTCCGGCCTCGTGCGGACGCATCAGATTCCGAAACCCTTCAGCGGCATGACCACCTTCGAAAACGTCTTCGTCGCCGCATCGCACGGCAATGCGACGAGCCGCAACGAAGCCTATGACAGGGTGGTGGATTCACTCTCGCTCTGCGGCATGCTGGGGGTATCCAACCGCCCGGCCGACACGCTCGGTCTCCTCGATCGCAAACGTCTGGAGCTTGCTCGTGCGCTTGCAACGCAGCCGAGACTGCTGCTGCTCGATGAGATCGGCGGCGGCCTGACCGATGGTGAGGCGAGCGAGCTCGTCGAAACCATTCTGGAATTGCGCCGCCGCGGCATCGGTATCGTATGGATCGAGCATATCGTGCATATTCTCTTACAGGTTGCGGAACGGCTGATCTGCATGGATGCCGGCAGGATCATCGCCGATGGAGAGCCGAGAACGGTCATGAGCAATACGGAGGTGGTCAAGGCCTATCTCGGAGGGACACCCGCATGAGCCTCCTTTCCATCCAGAACCTCGACGTCCGTCACGGCCTACTGCAGGCAGTGCGCGGGGTCAGTTTCGATATCGCGAGAGGCGAGGTGCTGGCGCTGGTCGGTGCGAACGGCGCGGGCAAGACGACGCTGCTCAGATCGATCGCCGGCGCCCACCCCCCATCTTCCGGCCGCGTCCTTCTTGGCGATGAAGATTTGGCTGCGGTCCCCTCACACAAGCGGATCGCCAAGGGCATCGCCCTGGTGCCGGAAGGCCGGCGGTTGTTTTCGCAGATGACGGTCGAAGAGAACCTGCTTCTCGGAAAGAGCTGCGGGCGCAAGGGCGAATGGAGCATCGATCGCGTTCTCGAAGCCTTCCCCAACCTGAAACCCCGCCGACATGCCAAGACGGGGCACCTGTCGGGCGGGGAACAGCAGGCGACCGCGATCGGTCGGGCGCTGATGAGCAATCCCGACATTCTTCTTTTGGACGAGGTCTCGCTTGGGCTTTCGCCTCTGGTTGTCGATCGCGTCTACGCCCAGCTGCGGGCGTTGCTGACGTCTGGAACGACCATTGTGCTGGTCGAGCAGGACCTCGCCCGCGCCATGAGCGTGGCAAGCCGTGTCATCTGCATGCTGGAAGGACGTGTCGTCCTCGACAGCCCAGCAGCGAGCGTCACCCGCGACGAAGTCACCAAAGCCTATTTCGGATTGCACCGGGCAACCAGCGAAAGGAGCGCATCGTGATCAACACGCTGATCCAGGGCATCCTGCTCGGCGGTTATTATGCCGTCATCGCCTGCGGGTTGTCATTCATGTTCTCCGTCATGCGGATTATCAATCTCGCCCATGGCAGCCTTGCGGTTGCCGCCGCTTACGGGCTCTGGCTGCTCGCCGCCAAAGCCGGCATTCCGCTTTTTGCCGGCCTGCTGATCGTGCTGCCTGTGATGGCGGTGGTTGGCTGGCTGCTGCAGCGCCTCGTCTTAGAACGCAGCGCCCGCGGCGGCATGCTGCTGCCGATCCTGACGACCTTCGGCCTGTCGATCGTCATCGACAACCTGCTGTTCGAGCAGTTCGGCGCCGACACTCGCTCGCTCGCGCCCTTCATCGGCAACCTCTCCTATGCATCTTGGCAGCTGCCGGGCCACATCTTCGTCGGCAAGCTTGCCGTCCTGATGATGGCGACGGCGATCGTCATTCTCGGCGCGCTGCAAGTCTTCCTTGGCCGCTTTGCGCTTGGCCGCGCCATCCGCGCCACTGCGGAAGATCCTGATACAGCAGGACTGGTCGGCATCGATGCACGTAGGGTGAATGCTGTCGCTACCGCCATCACGATGGTCACGGTCGGGATCGCCGGTGCCTTTCTGGGGATGCGGGCGACCTTCGGCCCCTATGCGGGCGGCCCGCAGCTTCTGTTTGCCTTCGAGACCGCGGTCATCGGCGGAGCGGGGTCGCTCTGGGGCACGCTTGCCGGCGGAATCGTTCTCGGCCTTGCCCAGTCGCTGGGTGCGCAATTGCATCCGCAGGGCTTCCTGATCGGCGGCCATGCAGTGTTCCTGCTGGTTCTCTTCGTCAGGCTGTCCGGATTGGGCATGCCGGTTCTCGACAAACTTGGCGCATCTCTCAAATTCCGCGCCCGTCTCCGGAGCCCGACATGACCTCCAACACGACCATTGCCTCCAACGGAATATCGATCGAACGCTGGACAAAATCGTCGCGAGCGGCGCTTGCCTGCATAGCGGCGGTGCTTGCCCTACTGATCTTTGCGCCCGCGGTGCTCGGCGCCGGGGCGATCGACAGGCTGACGGCCCTGTTCATCTATGTGATCCTTGCCGCCATGTGGAATGCGCTCGCCGGTTTCGGCGGGCTGGTCTCAGTCGGTCAGCAGGTATTCTTCGGGCTCGGCGCCTATTTCACCATACGCCTGGCGGATGCGGGACTCGATCCCTTCGTCTCGGTCTTTGCGGCCGCGATCTTAACTGGCGCCCTGTCGATCCCGCTTTCGCTGTTCATGCTGCGCCTGAAAGGCGGCGAGTTCGCGATCGGCATGTGGGTTATCGCCGAACTTGCCCATCTGCTCGTCAACCTCGACCGGCTGATCCAAGGGGAAACGGGAACATCGCTGATTTCGCTCAATGTCTATGACAGCGGCACGCGGCGGGCGACGATTTACTGGCTCGCATTGACGTCGATGGCGACCCTGCTCGGCGCTCTCTTCATGCTGATGCGCAGCCGCGCGGGTGCGGCGATGCAGGCAATCCGCGACAATGAGGAAGCGGCAAGCTCGCTCGGCGTGCGCGTGATCGCGACGAAGAGGCTGCTCTTCGTGCTCGCCGCTTTCGGCATTGCCGTCGCCGGCGGCCTGTGGCTGGCAACCGCTACGACCTTTCAGCCGAAGACCTATTTCAGCGTCCAGTGGACGGCCTACATGATCTTCATGGTGCTGGTCGGCGGGATCGGAAAGTTCGAAGGTGCGATTCTCGGCGCCATCCTGTTCTTCGTGATCGAGACTTTCTTCGGCTCGGCCGGGGTCTGGTATCTGATCGGACTTGGCGCAACCGCGCTGATTTTCTCGCTCTACCTGCCACGCGGCCTATGGGGTGAAATCGAGCGCCGCTACGACTTTCAGCTTCTGCCCGTCGGTTACCGGCTGAAATTGCCCGGTTCGACAGAAGTCAAATGGAAAGAATGAAAAGCCTCGCCTCCTGGTTTCTTGCGAAGGATGAAATCAATGCTTTTTGGTAAGACGATCCTGGTGACCGGCGTGGCCTCCGGTATAGGCGCACGCACGGCGGAACTGGCCGGCCAGATGGGCGCCGAAGTCATCGGCGTCGACGTGCGCGAACCGGCCAATGGAAGTACCGGCTTCATCAAAGGCGATCTATCCACGCCATCAGGCGTTGCCGAGATCGTTGCGCAGCTTCCAATGCGCCTCGACGCGCTCGCAAATGTCGCCGGCCTTTCCGGCAGCACCGGTGTCGTTTCGACGCTCGCCGTCAATTTCTACGGCCTGCGAGCCCTGTCGGAAGCCGCGGCGCCGCGCTTGCGCGAAGGCGGGGCCATCGTCAATGTCGCCTCGATCGCCGGCTACGGCTGGCGCGGCAATCTCGAACGAGCCAAGTCGCTGACGTCGATCGAAGGTTTTCCTGATGTGACGGCTGTTGCCGCAGAACACGGTCTCAAGGCCGAGCAAGGCTACCCGCTCTCCAAGGAACTGCTGCTGCTCTGGACCATGCGCGCGGCCCATCAGCCACTGTTCAAGAATCGCGGCATCCGCGTCAATGCAGTGAGCCCCGGGCCGGTGGAAACACCGATCCTCAACCAGTTTCGCGCCGTCCTCGGCGATGCCAAGGTCGACAGTGACATCACCCGTGTCGGCCGTGCCGGTACCGCCGCCGACATCGCGCCCGCCGTCCTCTTTCTCTGCTCTGACGGCGCACGCTGGATCAACGGCGCCAATCTCGCAGCCGACGGCGGACTTGAAGCCTCCATCAACGCCGAAGTGCTCGGCTTCTAGTTCTTTATCAGGAGACCCACGATGAATATTTCCCTCCTCATCAACGGCGCGGATCGCGCGGCTTCAGGCGGCCGGACCTATGATCGCCTCGATCCATTCACCGAAAAGCTCGCGAGTCGCGCCGCCGCGGCGAGCTTGGATGACGTTGCTGCGGCCGTCGATGCTGCCTCTGCCGCATTCCGCACATGGTCGAAGACCGGTCCTAGCCAGCGTCGCGCCATCCTCATGAAGGCTGCCGATATCATGGATTCCAAGGCAGGCGAGTTCACTCGGCTGATGATCGAGGAAACGGGCGCGACTGCGCCCTGGGCCGGCTTCAATGTCATGCTTGCCGCCAATATTCTGCGCGAGGCCGGCGCTATGACGACGCAGATATCGGGTGAAATCATTCCTTCCGACAAGCCGGGCACGCTCGCCATGGGCGTGCGCCAGCCGGCCGGCGTATGCCTCGCCATCGCCCCCTGGAATGCCCCAGTCATCCTCGCGACCCGCGCCATCGCCATGCCGATCGCCTGCGGCAATAGCGTCATTCTCAAGGCATCCGAACAATGCCCGGGCACGCACCGGCTGATCGCCACGGCTCTCACCGAAGCGGGCCTGCCCGCCGGCGTCATCAATGTCATCACCAACGCGCCCGAGGATGCGGCTGAGATCGTCGCCGCGCTGATTGCCCACCCAGCCGTCAAGCGCGTCAACTTTACCGGCTCGACCAAGGTCGGCAGGATCATCGCCGAGACCTGCGGCAAATATCTGAAACCGGCCCTTCTCGAACTCGGCGGCAAGGCGCCGCTCGTCATTCTCGACGACGCCGATATCGACGGTGCCGTCGATGCGGCCATTTTCGGCGCCTTCATGCATCAGGGCCAGATCTGCATGTCGACGGAACGGATCATCGTCGACGCGACGATTGCCGATGAATTCGTCGTCAAACTGGCCGCCCGCGCCGCCGGCCTGCCGGCAGGCGATCCACGCGGCCAAGTCGTGCTGGGCTCATTAATAAGCCTCGACGCGGCGAAGAAAATGGAGGAGCTGATCGCCGATGCGACGGCCAAGGGCGCCACAGTCGTGGCCGGCGGCAAGCGCTCCGGCACAGTTGTCGAGGCGACCCTGCTTGATCACGTAACACCTGGGATGCGCGTCTATTCGGAAGAATCTTTCGGTCCGGTGAAGCCAATCATCCGCGTCGCCGGCGAGGAGGAAGCAATCCACGTCGCCAACGACACCGAATACGGCCTGTCGTCGGCCGTCTTCAGCCGCGACGTCAAACGCGCCATGGCGGTTGCGGCGCGGATCGAATCCGGCATCTGCCACATCAACGGACCTACATTGCACGACGAGGCGCAAATGCCTTTCGGCGGCGTCAAAGGCAGCGGCTACGGCCGCTTCGGCGGCAAGGCAGCGATTGCCGAATTCACCGACCTGCGCTGGATCACAGTGGAGGATTCCGCTCAGCACTATCCGTTCTAAGGAGCCTTGGCAGTGTCGGTGGTCGTTCATCGAAGCCGCTTTTGCCTCATCGACCGCGGTTTGAGAGATTCCGGGGCGGTTAATGTTGCCGCCAGTCTTATCGCCATCGGCGCCTGCAATTCTCATGGCGCAGTGAGATCGGGCAGAAAGAACGTTCGATTGCATCGTCGCCATGGAGAGGACGAAAACCGGCGGGCGCTGTGGCCGCTTCGTCAGCGGATCGACATCATCGTCTTAAACGAAATCGCTCCCAACGCGCTGACATGGCGCGGCGATAGCCGCACTGAGCAGCCACCAGCGGTCCATGGTGGCTGCGAAGTCCGCTCCCGTGAAGGCAGCGAGAAAGCGTTCGCCTTCACGATGCGTGCAGTCGCGCGATCGATGTCGGTATCGGCGGTCATCGCATCAGCTACTTAAGAGTAAGCCGCCTCGTGAAAGTCGATTTCAAGACGTTGCACCTGACCAAATATGGCGCTCAACCGCTTCCGCTCGGCAGGATCCGTCGTCTCGCCAGCCTCGTCCAGCACCGCCTTCAACCAGCGCGCCTGCGCTTCGAACTCCGGTTCGGCATGAAGCTTGACCCATTCCTTGAGAAGCGGATCGCTGATATCAGTCCGCTCGGCCTCGGTCGACCAGGTCCAGTACATCCATTCGGCGGCAAACATCGCGGCAATCGTGTCGAGAAAGCCACCGTCACGGGCAATTGCCAGCATTCCCTCGCGGAAGGAAGCGACATCGGCCCGGCCGGTATCATAGTGGGCGGGATCGATGGCGCGGGCTGCGAAGGTCTTCTCGAAATAGGCGATCTGCTGGTTTGCAAGCGCATCAAGGACGCCGATCAGCCAACGTTTCTCTTCGATGGTCCCGGCCTTTGCCGTGGCGTAGGAGAAGATCGCAATCGCCGTTTCAACGAAGGCACCCTCGAAGACAAGATATCGTTCGAAGGCCTCCTTCGGGAGGCGGTCAGCCTTGATGTCTTCGACGAAGCGGTGATGCACCATGGCTTCGAAGACGTCGCGGTTTTCGTCGAGCATCTGTTGTGAGAGGGTGGCGCCCATAGTCGTCACGCCTCCAAGCCGGGTTTTGCGGCTTCGACGAAGGCTGCGACGCGAGCCGGCTCGACAGGGTTCCACCAGACGCCGCCTTCCTTGAGCGACGAGGCGACGATGACGCCGTTCGTGCGCTTGAGAATTTCGACGATATTATCCTTGGTCACGCCCGAGCCGACGAGCAATGGAAGATGGGTCGCAGCACCGATTTCCTCGATCTCATCCATTGTCGCGCTGTTGCCCGTTCGCTGGCCGGTGGCGATCACCGCATCGGCATCGAAAAAGGCCAGATCGCGGGTCAATTCGTCGATCGACCGGTCGGCGGTGATGGCGTGCGCCCCATGCTTGACATGGCTGTCGGCGAACACCTTGATGTGTTCGGCGCGCAGAGCCGAGCGATAGCGCATGGCCTCGGCTGCACGGCCTTCCATGAAGCCTTCATTGGCGACATAGGCGTTGGCCCATTGGTTGACACGGATAAAGCGCGCACCACCGGCTGCCGCGATCGCGAAAGCGGGGATCGGCGCATTGGCAAGCACATTGATGCCGAGCGGTACGCCGACGGCACGAGAGATGCGGTCCGTAACAACCGACATGAAGGCTGCGGTCTCGTGGCCAATATCCTCCGGCTTGGAAAAGGGGATGTCGCCATGATTTTCGACGATCAAACCGTGGATGCCGCCTTTGACAAGCGCCTCCGCGTCGCGCATGCAGGTGTCATAGATCGCATCCATTGCCGCGCTGCGGTAGCGTGGAGCACCCGGGAAAGGCGGGCAATGGATCATGCCGATCAGCGCCTTGTCAGTGCCGAATATTTCCCGTATGGCGCTTGTGGCCTTATCCGATATTTGCTGCATTTTCTTTCCTCTCTGAAAGCCAGCCATGCGTGCCTATGTCATCGGTAACGTCGCAGTCGACGAAACCATTTCCGTAATGTCCATGCCCGAAGCCGGCGCCTCGATCCTCGGTCGGGAGGAAACCCGTGACCTTGGCGGCAAGGGTGCCAATCAGGCCGTCGTGATGGGCCGCACAGGCCTTCCCACGACGCTTGTCACGGCCGTCGGCGAGGATTTTCGCGCCCAGACGATCCGCGACCAGCTCGCTGGTGAAGCGCTGGACGCCCGGTTGCTGGGCAGTCCTCATCGCTCGAGCGATTTCTCCATCATCTTCACGACGCCCGACGGCGAAAACGCCATCGTCACGACGACGGAATCGGCCGAGGCCTTGACCCTGTCCGAGGCGCTTGCCCCGCTCAAGGATGCAGCCAGCGGCGACCTCGTCGTACTGCAGGGCAACCTCAGCGAAAACGTGACCCGCGGCATTCTCGCCGAGGCCAGATCCCGCGGCCTCAAAACTGCATTCAATCCCTCACCGCTCCGCCCCTATTTTGCGGAGCTCTGGCCGCTTATCGACATCGCCTTTCTCAACAGGGGCGAGGCTGAAAACCTGACCGGATCGTCCGGCGAGGCCGCGATCGAGCGCCTCGCCGAAGCCGGAGTGGCGCAGACCGTCCTGACGCTTGGCGGCAGCGGAGCTATCCTTGCAAGCGGACATCAGGTGCTTGCAACCGTTCCCGCCCGCGTAACAGAGGTCGTCGACACGACCGGCGCCGGCGACACGTTCATGGCCGTGGCACTTGCCTCGGCGGCGCTCCGCTCCATCGCACTCGACGCCAGAGCCATCCATCACGCAACTGCGGCTGCGGCCATTACGGTCAGCCGCCGCGGGACACGTTCGGCCTTCCCGACCCGGTTAGAACTAGCCGGCATCCTTGCCGGCGAGTAATGGGCTATTTTGCTCCCGTCAGCCAGCCGAGGATGTTTTTCCAAAGACGCCCGTAACCTTCCCATTCGCAGAAGGCAGGCGAAAGCCAGTGCGGACCGATATCGGACGTCCATGCGGCAGTCTTGCCCTTGCCGAAGCGCCCGGTCACCAGAAGCGGATGACCGCCCTCTTCGTCAGGCAGACGGGCGATGACTTCCACATCGTCACGCTCGCGCACTTCCACCTCGTTGACGCCGAGAAGAACCGGCCATTGACCAGACAGGCCGGCGACGGTCTCATGGCCGGGCTTGACGAGGACTGGCGTCGTACCCTCGGGGATTTCGACACGGTCGTCATAGGGCAGGCAGGTGACAGGTAGAACATCCTCCACCGGTGTGCGGCGCCAGCGCGCCTTGCCGTCGATGCCCTGGAACGAGAAATAACCGCCGACCATCAGCAGGCCACCACCCTTTTCAACCCAGGCCCTGATGAGTTTCAGCCGGTTCGGAACGGTCTTGGAATGTAGCCAGACCGCCGGGGGAAGCAACAGAGAGTTGGCGCCGATATCGGAGAGGATGATCGCGTCAAAGGCGTCAAGCCCTGCCATATCGAAGGGGAATTTTTCGACCGCTTCATGGGCCGGCATGTAGGTGAGCTCGAACGCGCTGCCCTCGAGTGCCGCAACGAGCGGCTCGGCGCCGAGATGGAAGGTGACGCTGCCGAACTGATCGAAACCCTTGTAATGCGTGGCGGAACTGACCCAGCTTTCGCCGACGAGAAGAACCTTCTTTGTCATGATGTTTCCATTTCTTTTTATGTTTGTACTCAAGGGTTTTCCTGAAAAACTGACCTTGGATTGGTGCGCATGAAAATGTCGAGCGTCGCATCATCGAGACCGTGACGCTTCAGGCGAGGCAGAAAGTGGCGCAGGATATAGGCGTAGCCGTTGCCCCCATAATGCTTGAGCATCATCTTCAGGAAGACGTCATGGGAGAGCAGGAGGCGATCGGCATATCCCCTCTCCACGAGCTTGACGAGCGCGCGCGCCGCCTCCTCGTCGCTCGGGCATTGCACCTGCTGATCGGCATAAAAGAAGTCCATGCCGATCATGTCATATTCGAGAAACGCGCCGCGGGCGGCCAATTCCGACTGATAGGTGAGATCGTCATGTGACGGGTTCATGTGGCAAAGCACAGTGTGTCGCAGTTCCGCGCCTTCGGAACCCACGATATCGAGTACCTTGTGGCCCAGCCTAAACCAGCCCGGAAGATGGACCATCAGTGGCAGGCCGGTGCGTACCTGAGCCTGTGCCGCACCCCGCAGCGATTTTTCTTCGGCGGCGGTGAAATCAGAGGATACGCCGATTTCGCCGATCAGGCCGATCTTCACGTCGGTACCATCAGCTCCAACCGTCGCTTCGAAGACTATCTCGTTGGCGATCTCGGAGACGGACATGCCGGCAACCTTGGCCGGATGCGAGGAGTCGAGATAGAAGCCGGCGCCCATGACGATGTTTAGTCCTGTCGCTCCGGAAATCCGCCGCAAGGCGAGAGGATCGCGACCAATGCCCTGACACGTGGGCTCGATGACCGTACGGCCGCCGAGACCGGCAAAGTCCCCGAGTTCGGCGACGGCAAGATTCTCGTCGTCGAGCGTGATATTGTGCTTGTTGACGAAGGGGTCCTGCCTCAGTTCGCCGAGAATCTCCATGCAGACAAACCCATCGGCAAGATATTGCCGCTCAGGCGTCTTCGGCGCATGCCACCAGCAGCGGCAATCGTTGAGGATATGTTCGTGCATCAGCGTGATGCCGATCTCCGCCGCTGAAACCGGCCCGGAGACCGTCATCACATTGCCGGATCGCACGTGACCCTGCGAAAGCTCACTCGCCGCCATCAACTCTTCCTCCTGCCTGCCAAGCGGAAGTTGGTGGTGAAGATCCGGGTGTTCAGCCAGATGGCGACAAGGATGATCGCGCCGGTGACGATCTGGGTGAAGAAGGGCGAGATATGCATCAGGATCAGCCCGTTGCCGATGACCGCAATGGTCATCGTCCCAAGGACAGTGCCGATCATCGTGCCGCGCCCACCCATCAGCGAGGTGCCGCCGAGTACGACCGCGGCGATGACCTGCAGTTCAAAGCCGACGGCGGCGTTCGACGAACCGGAACCGAGGCGAGCCGCGATCAAAAGACCGGAGAGTGCAGACGCGACGCCTGATACGAGGTAGACCGAGGCGACGATCCATTTGGCCGGCATGCCGACGCGGCGCGCTGCTTCCATGTTGGATCCTACCGCCACGATCTGCCGTCCGTACTTGGTGACCGCCATGATGACGTAGCCTGCGATCGCGACCAGGATCGCAATGAGTGCCGGGACAGGAAATCCCGCCAGTTCGCCGCGCCCCATGTAGAAGAAACCGGGTTCGTTGTTGATCGGAATGGAATAGCCCTGCGTCAGGTAGAGGGCCACGCCACGCAGGATGGAGAGCCCGGCGAGGGTGACGATGAAGGCTGGGATGTTCTGATAGGCAATGAACCAGCCCTGAAGCAGACCGACGATGCCGCCGAAGGCGAGCATGCCGATCGAGACGATGGGCCAGGGTATGCCTGTCGCCAGTGTAATGGCGGCAACGGCGTTGATCAGGGCCAGCATCGAACCGACCGACAGATCGATCCCGCCGGTGACGATGACGAGGGTCATGGCGATGGCGACAACGAGGATGGGAGCTGCCTGGCGCACGATGTTCAGGATGTTGCCGGCCGTCATGAAGGTTGAGGTCGTCAGCGAAAAGAAGACGAGGCACGCGAGAAAGAAAAAGGCGATCGACAAAACCTGGGCGTTCTCACCCAGAAAGTCGGCCATCGGCGAGCCCTTGGCGCGTTCGGTGTAGACGGTCAATGCCTTTCTCCCCCGACGATGAGCTTGACGAGATCTTCGAGATTGGTTTTGCCGATGTCCCGTTCGGCAACCTTGGTACCTTCATACATGACCGCAATCCTGTCGCAGACGCGGAATAAATCCTGCAGGCGATGAGTGATGAGGACGACGGATACCCCCTTTGCCTTGACGCGGTTGATCAGTGCGAGCACAGCCTCGACCTCGGCGACCGCCAACGCCGATGTCGGCTCGTCCATGATCAGAACCTTGGGCTGGAAGGAAGCCGCACGGGCGATCGCAATCGCCTGGCGCTGGCCGCCAGACAGCTTCTCGACCTTGGCGGAGAGACGCGGAATGCGAATTTCCAACGCATCCAGCATCTTGCGCGCTTCGCTCATCATCTTCTGACGGTCGAGGAACGGACCCCTGGTGAGTTCGCGTCCGAGAAACAGATTGCCGACGACATCGATATGGTCGCAGAGGCTCAAATCCTGGAAGACCATTTCGATATGACGGTTGCGAGCATCCGCAGGCCCGGACAAGTGGACTTCTTCGCCGTTCAGCGAAATCGTCCCTTCATCCGGCAAATAGGTTCCGGAGATGATTTTGGTAAGCGTTGACTTACCAGCCGCGTTGTCACCGACAAGACCAAGGCACTCGCCGGAAAAGAGGTCGAGGTCGACGCCACGCAACGCCTGATGCGAACCGAACGTCTTGCGGATTCCGCGCAGTGAGACAGCAGGTGTCCGGGCGGACGAGCCGGAGGAATACGGGGAGGCTTTCGCCTCCCCGGCCCCGGCATAAGCAGGCCGATTGTCCGTCATCATTTGAAGACGGCCCGGTATGGCTCGACATTTTCCTTCGTCACGATCGTGATCGGAACGGAAATACTCTTTTCGACGCTCTGGCCAGCTGTCAGCTTGGCAAGAGCTTCGACCGCGGCCTTGCCTTCGCCGGCAGGATCCTGCTGGACGACAGCAACGACGTAGCCATCGTCGAGACCTGAAATCGCCTGCGCCGTCAGGTCCCATCCAAAGACCTTGATACTGTCCTGCTTACCCTGGCTCTGGACAGCGGCGATGGCGCCGAGCAGGGCCGGTTCGCCAGTTGCGTAGATCGCCGTCATGTCGGGATTGCCGGTAATCAGGTTCTCGGCTGCGGCAAGTGCATTGTCCTGGATGTTCTGGCCGTCGACGACCCCCGAGGTCTCAATGCCATCGCCCTTGATGGCGTCCTCGAAGCCCTTCTGGCGAACGTTCTGAATATAGGAGTTCAAGGCCCCGACGATACCGACCTTGGCCTTGCCGCCCATGTTCTTCTTCACGTAGTCGAGGAAGTAGGCGCCCATATCCGCGCCGGCTTTGCCGTTATCGACGCCGATCTGCGACTTCTGCGGTCCATCGGGAAGGATTGCATCAATGGCGACAACAGGAATGCCGGCGTCCGAAGCCTGTTTGACCGCCGGCATGATGCCATTCACGTCAATCGCCACAACGATCAGGCCATCGACCTTCTGCTGGATGTAGTTTTCAATGGCACTGTTCTGTGCGGCCGCTTCATTGTTGGCGTTGAAGATGACAAGCTTGTCACCGGAGGCATCGGCCGCCTTCTGCGCGCCTTCGTTGATCTGGTTGAAGAAAAGGGCCTGCTGATTGATCTGCACCAGTGCATAGGTCTTACCCGCAGCCTGGGCGAGTGAGGCTCCAAGCGTTGCACTGGCAAGCGCTGTGAAGGCAAGAGCGGCGGTAAACGCCCGACGTCTGATCTGTTTCATGTTCGCATCCTCTGGTTTTGTTCTCGTTGCTTATTATGGGTCGACGGCGGCGCAACGGAGTTCCGCACGACGATTTCGACTGGCACGAGTTCCTCGGTGGCGAGCGATTTGCTTTCCTGCCAGTTTGTTTCGAGAAGAAGGGATAGGGCACGCCGGCCAATGGCGCGCACCGGCTGTCGGATCGCGGTCACTGGGGGCGCAAAGAGGTGCAGCGGACTGACATCGTCGAAGCCGACGATCGACAGGTCTTCGGGGATCGATATTCCTTTCTCCCTCAGGACTTCGATCATGCCGATGGCGATTTCGTCGGAGCTCGCGAAAATTGCGGTCGCCGGCATACCTTCATCCAGGAAGCGGCGCGCCATGTCCCGCCCGCAGGCGATCGTATATTCGCCACTGTAACGCCTGATCGAGGCATCGTCGCCGAAACGCTCCTGCAGGCCCTTGCGCAATCCGTTGAAGCGCCGTTGCGTGCTGATCATCGCATCGGGGCCGCCGACATAGAGCACGTGGCGATGGCCAAATTCGGCCAGATGACAACCCGCCAGATGGCCACCCTGAAAATTGTCGCAGAATAGCTTGGGAACAGCGGCAAGGGGAACGTCTTCGTCGACGACGATGACCTTGCCGGTCCGGTTGATGAGAGCAGCCAGATCGCCGTTGTCGGGGTGATTGGTGACGAAGACAAGTCCGTCGACGTGGTTATGCTCGATTAGCTTGAGATAAGCGACTTCGCGACCCGTTCTATTCAGCGTGGCATAAAGCGAAACGGCAAGCCCTCTGTCATTGGCCTCCTCTTCGACTGCTGCCACCATGGTGGCGAAGAACGGATTGGCAATATCGGGGACGACAAGGCCGATCGTATCGGAACGACCGCGGCTCAGTCGCCGCGCGTGCGGGTTCGGCTGGTACTTGAGCGATGCGATGGCGCTTTCGATGCGCTGTCTGGTAAGAGCCGGAAGATCCAGTGAACCATTCAGCATGCGCGAGACCGTCGTTACCGAAACGCCGGCGGCTTTGGCAACGTCCTTGAGCCCTGGAGTACGTTCTTGCGCCATTGAGCGAAAGCGCCTCTTGTAAAGCGGTTTAGTAAAGCGGTTTACTTACTCTCCACGGCGAAGGTCAAACTGTCAAGTATTAAGGGCAAACCTTTTGCCGGCCATGCGAAAACCGCGCAGACGCAGGAATCATGCAGGAGGATCTGTAGACGACAAACTCGTTCGACCGGTCGTCTTACTGGTCATCCCCCCGAAGTGCGCAAGGTCATGCCGCACTCAACAGTGTTAAGTTGCGGCAGGGAGTTACTGCCACCCTCATCGGACATCCATAAGGAGGCGCCACGGCCTCATCTGCCCTGGTGCACACGTGACCCGGCACGATTTCAACGAGCGCTGGACTACGCGCCATTCTGAAGTTCGATTGGCCGGACGAAGCTCAGCCATTTCTATCGAGTTCGAACTTAGATAGACGGGGAAACCACGAGGAGCCGTACGGGTGGCCAGCACAAATCGTCGATCCGACAAGATCGGTCGAAAGACAAGGAAGCATATCGGAGCTTTCAGCATGGCCGCGCGGCAGAAGGCAGAAATTCGCGTCACACAATGGCTTGAGAGCAGCCGCAGGAGCGTCAGCGTGAGCAGTCCGGAGAAGACGCGGGACGACTGCCCCCGCGATGGAGTGTTCCGCTTTCGGCCTGGCCCACAGCCTTTTGCAGTCGATAGGTTCTTGGCCGGCCGGTCGCTCACGTGCAGGCTTGCCTGAGCATGCAAACGCTATGCTACTGCTTTGTCTGGTCGCTCCTGCGCGCGGCCTCCAACCTGCTCTCCGCCTCGACAATTGCTTCGTCGATGAGCTCGACGACCTTGCCGAGCCTGGGGTTTTTCTCGGCAATCGGTCTTGCAGATCTTAAATGTTGAAGAACGCGCTCCAATCGTTCCGACATGCCATCTCCGTGCGTACGCAGGCGTATTCGCATTGTACTACTTCGGGTCGCAGCAATGACCATATGCTTTCGATGGTGGTATTGGGGCCATGCCTACAACCAAGTCGTCACAGGTTGAGGATGCTTTAACGAAATTTGGCGCCCCACCTGGAAGGGGAGAGCGTGGGTACGCAGCTCACGCCGGACTCAAGAAGCTGGCGCACAAATGGGCCGCGACCCCCACCTATGGTCCCGCCAGTGCGGCATCCAACAGATGGGACGCAAGCAATGATACGTCTTCCCCAAGGGGACGATCCTCGTGCAGTGGCAGCACGAGTTTGCGGACCATGGCATAAATCTTTGCCGTCCCCTCGCCGCAGCGGTGCCCCGGACACTGGTCGACCGCCTGGGCGGCGGCCAGCAATTCGCAAGCAATGATAAGACGCCAGAAGCCGAGCATGTCGGACAATTTCTGCACAGCAAGCGCCGATTGCGTCGCGTGATCCTCAACGCCCTCAGACACGGAAAGGAAGTCGAGCATGACGGGATTGGCCTTATGACGAATGGAAGCCAGAAGAGCTGCAACGGTCTTCTGCAGAGGCACAAAGCCTGCCGACGGACCACCAACCGGCGAAAGATAGCGCGGCAGGCCGTTACGGCCGGAGCCGGTCAGTTGAATGAAGCGGGCGGCAGCGGCACCGGCGACTTGAGCGATCGCAAGGCCGAGCGTCTCGTAGGCGAGCGACAGGGACGGTGTGTGGAAGTTGCCGGTCGACAACACCCGCTCCTCTGCGATCAGCACGAGCGGATTGTCGGCAGCAGCGTTAAGTTCGATCTCGATTGCATCCTTCGTCCGCAACAGCGCTTCGGCTAGCGCACCGTGGATGGGTGCAACACAACGCAGGCTG
Organism: Rhizobium sp. BK650; assembly: GCF_014195325.1. Classification (GTDB taxonomy): domain Bacteria; phylum Pseudomonadota; class Alphaproteobacteria; order Rhizobiales; family Rhizobiaceae; genus Rhizobium. The sequence continues at coordinate 65,553 of NZ_JACIBK010000017.1, forward strand.
AGCGGATCCTGAATCGCAGCCGCTGTTTCAAACAGGGATGACCCTGCAAGCGCCTGCAGCAAGCGTGCGGCTTCTCCGGCTTGGCCGGCAGCGGGCCGGGCAGCCTGGATGCCGGCTGACAGGACCAGCGGATTACCGCCAAGCCCCTCGAAACTCAGTGCGCAAGCCAACCGCTGGACATCCATCAACATTTCCGCATCGTGCAGTGCAAACGCCCCGAGGCCAACGGAGACGGCCGAAGCGTTGAGAAGCGAAATGCCATCCTTGGGCCGTAGTGTCACGGACGCGAGCCCTGCGAGGCTTAAGGCTTCGCCAGCAGCATAGACAGAGCCCCGATACTCGGCGCGCCCCTCTCCGGCGAGCGCGCGCGCCACGGCCGAAAGGAGCACGAGGTCGCCTGCGCCAATCGATCCGATCGATGGCATGATTGGATGAACACCGGCGTTCAGCATCGCAAGCAGCGCGTCGAAAACGGATAGTGAAATGCCGGATCCGCCGACAGCGAGCATAGAGAGCCTGGCGGCGATGACGGCGCGGGTCGCATCGCGCGGCAGAGCCTCCCCTACTGCCATACCGCGGCCGCGGATCAGTTGCAGTTGAAAGGCTTCAAATTCGCCGGTCACTGCCATCCTCAGATTGGCGCCAAGCCCGGTGTTCATGCCGTAGATCTGCTGGCCGGAAGCTGCGGCACCTTCGAGGATGCGCCGCGCCGCAATCAGCCGCTCACGGACCGCATCGGAAACCTCAACCTTCGCATTACGGCGGGCGATCGCAACGATGTCGGCAATCGTGATGCCGGAGCCGGTCAGCAGGACCCCGGTCATGCGAAGCGAAGCCTCTGACCGATACCGGCCGAGCGCGCCTTTGAAAGCAGCGCGTGGCCAAGGGCAATGTCGCTGAGCGACAAGCCGCGATGCCAGAGCAGGATGGCCTCGTCGTCATTCTCCCGACCCGGCTTCAGGCCGGCAACGACCTGGCCGAGTTCGGCATGCAGCGTCTCCTCAGATAGCCTGCCAGTCTCGACATGAGCGCGCAGCGAGCCGAATTTGCCCGTCTTGCACTGACCCCAGTCGTCGACGACGAGCTTGGCCATGATGTCGGTCAGAGACAGTTCCACGGCGCTCATTGTGCCATAGGGCACGACGAAGGCGCCCTTCTTGATCCACTCCGTCTTCAGGAGGGGCTCGGGCTGCGAGAGGCGTGATGCCTCGACGACGATATCTGCCCTCTCCACGCAGTCGCGCCAATTGTCGACTACGGTAATCTTCTTGCCGAGGTCGGCCTCCAGCTTGGCGCCGAAGGCATCGCGGCTTTCGGGCCGACGCGAATGTACGCGGATCTCGTCGAAATCGAAGAGATGATCGAGCAGACGGACATTCCAGTAAGCCGTGCCGCGCGCACCGATGTGACCGAGGACTTTCGAACCCTTTCGGGCGAGATGCCGGGCGCCGAGCGCGGTGACCGCCCCGGTGCGCATGTCGGTGATGACGGTGGCATCAAGGATCGCCTTCGGCACGCCAGTGCGTGGGTCGAAGAGGTTGAGCACGCCGAATTCGGACGGATAACCGAGCTTGTAATTGTCGACATAATCTCCGACCACTTTCACTCCGGCAAGGTCGAGCGGCGCCACATAGCCACGCAACACGTTGAAATGGCCGTGAAAGCTCACATCCGGTTCGAGATGGACGCGCGGCTCGATCACCGTCTCGCGCCTGCCCTGGGCAGCGAGCGAGGTTTCGATCGCATCCAGGATTTGGTCGTTGGTCAGGTCGAGCGCCTCGATGTCGAAAGCATTCAGATAGTCGATATAGATCGGTTCCATTGTCATCTCGTTTATTGTTTGATCGGCACGCTGAGGCCGAGATTCTGGCGAAGCGTGCGGCCCTCGTAGTCTTCGCGGAAAAGGCCGCGGCGACGCAGTTCCGGCACGACATAGGTCACGAATTCTTCAAGCCCAGTTGGGAAAAGCGGCGCCATGACGTTGAAGCCGTCGGCGGCACCTTCGCTGAAGCGCTCCTCCATCGCATCGGCGATCTGCGACGGTGTACCGGCGAGTTGCCAATGGCCGCGCGCCCCGGCGAAATGGCGGGCAAGTTCGCGGATCGAAAGTTTCTCGCGCCTGCCGAGATCAATGATCAGCTGCTGGCGGCTCTGAATGAGGTTGGTTTGCGGCATCTCGGGTAGAGGCCCATCGAGCGGATAGGCTGACAGATCCTGAATACTGAGGTAGCTTGCAAGAAGGGCCACACCAACGGCGTCGGGGATGAGCTCCTGCAGGGCCTGGTATTTTGCCTTTGCCTCGTCTTCCGTGGCACCGACGATCGGCGATATGCCGGGCATGATCTTGATTTCGTCGGGCTTGCGCCCGTATTTGGCGAGCCGCGACTTCACATCGGCATAATAGCTCTGTGCCTCAGCAAGTGTCTGCGAGGCGGCAAAGACGACGTCAGCTGTCCGGGCGGCGAGTTCCTTGCCGACATCGGAGGCGCCGGCCTGGACCATAATCGGTCGGCCCTGAGCCGAGCGTGGGCTTTCTATGAGGCCTTCGACGGCAAAATGCTTGCCGCGATGATGCACCGGATGAAGTCTCGCACGATCGGAAAACCGAGCCCCACCCTCAGGAAAATAGGCACCATCCTCGACGCCATCCCAAAGCGCGAGTGCTGCATCGGCAAATTCCTCGGCCCGCTCGTAGCGCTCGGAATGCGGGCGAAGGCCGCTGCTCGCAAAATTCTCCGCCTCGAGTTCGCTTGCCGAGGTGACGAGGTTCCAGCCTGCCCTGCCGCCGCTTAGCTGATCGAGCGAGGCGAAGGTCCGGGCAAGGCCGTAAGGTTCGTTATAGGTTGTGGACGCCGTTGCCACGAGGCCGATATGCGTTGTGTTGACGGCAAGCGCTGCGAGCAGGCTCAGCGGCTCGAATGCGGTCGAGCGCGCCGCCTGGCTCGCCATCTCAGGATTGCGCTCACGGATGGCGGCGGCATCCTCGACGAAGAGCATGTCGAATTTGCCCCGCTCGGCGATGCGGGCGAGCTCGATGAAATGATCGATATCGACGCCGGCTTGAGCATGGGCTTGCGGATGTCGCCATGCCGCGATGTGATGCCCGCCCGCCATCAGAAAGGCACCAAGTCTCATCTTGCGATCGCTGCTCATCATGCATGCTCCGATGGTGCCGACGGATGAGCCGGACGGGCAAGACCGAGACGATCGCGCAAGGTTCTTCCGGCATTCGCCGTGATCAATCCGAAGTGGCGCAACTCCGGAACCACCTTCGTCAGGAACAGGTCCACGATTGCGACGGTCGCAGGCAATATCGTGAAACCGTCGACATGGCCGGAGCCGAGCCATCGCCGTAGGGAATCGGCTATCTCCGCCGGCGTACCCACCAGACGCGACGCTGAAAGCGGTTGGCTCATCCGGTCGGCCTCACCAAACCGGAGCGCATCGCTTGCCGCCTGCGCCGCTTCGGAAGTCTCGGCAACGACTGGCACGACATTGGCCAGTATCCGCACGTCCTGCCGTCGGCGACCAGCTTGTTGAAGGAGGCGCACGAAGTCGGCCACCGTCTCGTTTGCACTTTCCGGCGTCCGATCTTGAAGCAGCACGACTTCGGCACTTTGCGCGGCCAATGCCTGGTTATCTCCAGCCAGAAGCTGGGCGATGATCGGTTTGCCCTGCGGCGAGCGATTGACGTTGAGCGGACCGCGCACCGCAAAATGTTCGCCCCTGTGGTTGAGGACATGCATCTTCGCCGGCTCGAAGAAACGGCCCTCAGCCTTATCATAGATGAAGGCATCGTCTTGCCAGCTGTCCCAAAGACCGCTCACAAGGTTGAGATATTCCTGGTCGCGTTCGAATTCCCTGGGTGCAGGAAGGGCAACCCAGCCTGTCCGTCCGCCGCTGATCTGGTCCAGCGAGGCGAAGCGCCGGGCGAGATTATAGGGCTCATGCTGGTTCGTTGCGGCAGCCGCCAGAAAGCCGATCCGGCGCGCCCGGGTCGCAAGGGCTGCGACCAGCGTCGTCGGTTCGAAGGGCGTGGCGACCGGCGAGAGATCATCGACCGGCCGGGCGCTGAGCCGGTCCGAAAGCAGGACGAAATCGAAGCCGGCCTCCTCCGCTTTGACAGCCTGTGAAAGCAGCGCATCAAAACCGAGTTGTTCGAGCGCTCCATTGCGCCAGGCTGCAGGATGATGGCCAAAAGGCGTGAGGGAAAAGCCGAGATGCATCAGAAACTCCTGCACTCAGATCGAGAAGATTGCGTCGCGCGTCAGCTGCCCGATAACCATGCCACCGCCGTCGACCACCGCCAGCACGTCACTGTTGGCGGCGACCATCAGCGACAGCGCATCACGCAGATTGGCGCTTGCGGTAACACTCGCCACCGACAAAGAAGGAACACCGGGCCGCATCGCGTCGGCAACAGAAAATAGGCTGAGCCGCTTGATCGCTCGATCGATGCCGACGAAATGGGCGACGAACTCGTCGGCCGGATGGGAGAGTATTGCATCTGGCGCATCATATTGCACGATCTTACCGGCACGCATGATGGCGATACGGTCCCCGAGGCGAATCGCCTCATCGAGATCGTGAGTGACCAGGACCACCGTCTTGCGTACACGTTTCAGAATCTGCTTGAACTCCTCCTGTAGGCGTGTTCTGGCGATCGGGTCGATGGCGCCGAAGGGCTCGTCCATCAACAGGACCGAGGGATCGGCGGCGAGGGCGCGCGCCACGCCGATGCGCTGACGCTGGCCGCCGGACAGCTGGCGCGGATAGCGCTTCAGCATTTCCTTCGGATCGAGGCCGACGAGATCGAGAAGTTCATCCGTGCGCCTCGCGATCCGCAGCTGATCCCAGCCGAGCAAATTTGGCACGGCCGCGATGTTTTCGGCGATCGTCATGTGCGGAAAGAGGCCGACATTCTGGATGACGTAACCGATGTGGCGGCGAAGCTTGACAGGATCGGCTTTTGTCACGTCTTCGCCATTGACGAAGATGCGCCCTTCCGTCGGTTCGATCAGCCGATTGATCATGCGCATCGTCGTCGTCTTGCCGCAGCCCGACGGGCCGATCAGGGCGACCGTCGAGCCTTCGGGCACATCGAGCGTCAGGTTGTTCACCGAAGGTGCTGCACTTTCACCGTAACGCTTGGTGACCTTTTCCAGGCGGATCATGCGGCGGATCTTTCTGCAAATAGGTGCTTTTCGGCGCGGCCGAGAATAAATTCGGTGGCGAGTGCCAAGATCGCGATCGGCACGGCACCGACGATCAGCCGCGACATGTCCATCATGCCGATACCGGTGGCGATAAAATCGCCGAGCCCGCCGCCGCCGATGAAAGGGGCGAGTGTCGCCCCGGCCAGAACCTGGACGGCCGCCGTGCGTGCCCCGGCAAACATCGCCGGGGCTGCAAGCGGAATGCGGATCTTTCGCAGAACCTGGCTTCTGCTCATGCCCATGCCGACCGCCGCTTCCACCGCATCGGCATCGACATCGCGCAACCCGATATAGGCGTTGAGCAGGATCGGCGGCAGGGCAAGCACGGTCAGCGCCACGATCGACGGCAGGATGCCGATGCCGAGAAGCGGCAGCATGATCGCCAGGATCGCAAGGCTCGGAATGGTCCTGAGACCATTGATGACGTTGATGACGCCAAAGGCGAAGCGGCCGTGATTGACGATCAGGATCGCCAATGGCAGTGCAATGAGGAGTGCAATCGCCAGTGACACACCGGACATCAGGAGATGCTGGCCAAGCGCGCGGAAGAATTCGTCCTGATGACCGACGATCCAGAAAAAGGCGGTGCTCAGCATCGATATGCCCTCACTGCCAGCGCACCAAGGCCTGCTCGGCCCGGGTGAGAACGAAATCGAAGATGATGGCCAGCAGTGCCGTCAGAATGCCGCCGACCAGGATCTTTTCCGCGTATTCCTGATCGATACCGATCAGGATGATGGTGCCGAGACCTCCGCCATCGATGAAGGCGGCGACCGTCGCGATGCCGATGACAGTGACGAGCGCGATGCGGGCGCCGGAAACGATCAGCGGCAGGGCAAGCGGCAGTTCGATACGGAAGAGGCGCTGCCAGGGCCCGTAGCCCATGCCGTCGGCTGCGTCGAGTATGTCAGCCGGGACGCCGCGGATGCCGGTGACGACGTTGCGCAAAAGGATCAGCAGGCAATAGGAGGAAAGCCCGATCAGAGCTGGTTCCATGCCAAGGCCGACGAAAGGGATCAAAAGCGCAAAGAGCGCCAGGCTCGGAATAACGAAGATGATATTCGTCACCGTCAGCGCGAAGGCATAGAGCCTCGGCCGGCGGGCGCAGACTATGCCGAGCACGAGCGCGATCGCAAGGCCGATCAGCACGGATGAAATCGACAGCACGAGGTGCTGCCAGAGGGCAAGCGCAATTTCCGGAATATGCTTGGGTGCCCAGTTCAAAGGCGAGGAATCCTGTCTTCGCGATCACGACAAAGCGGCGAAGCTCAAAGCTTCGCCTCATTTTTTCTTCAGGGGAAGCGAAACTTTCGCGTCGTTGTCGATCAGATGCCTTTGGCCTTCAGGAATTCAGCGGCGACGTCGGCCGGCTCTTCCTTGTCGCGATCGACCTTGGCGTTCAGCTCGCGCATGGTCTCGTTGTTGAGGAGTGGGCTGACCTTGTTTAAGACCTCGGCGATCTTCGGGTTCTTGGCGAGCGCATCCTGTCGCACGACCGGTACCAGGTAATAGGGCGGGAAGAGATGCTTGTCGTCGTCCAGCACCACCAGTTTGTTGTCGGAAATTTGCCAATCCGTGGCAAAGCCGTAGGAGACGTCGAGATCCTTGCTTGTCAGCGCGCTGTAACGAATGCCGAGCTTGGCAAAGATCTTGAATTCCTTGAACTCGATGCCGTAGGTCTGCTTCAACCCGGGCAAGCCATCTTTGCGCTCACCAAAGCCGCCCTCTGCCCCAAAAGTCAGGTTCTTGGAGGCCGGGCCAAGGTCGGTCAGGGTCTTCAGCTTGTACTTTTCCGCCGTTTCCGGCAGCGTGATGATTGCGTAGCCGTTATTGATCTGGCTTGGTTCGAGCAGCGTCAGCTTTAGGTTCTTTTCGTAATAATCCTTCACGTCACCGTAGATCTTATCGGCAGAGCCTGAAAGATCGCCCTTCACGACCGCTGCAAGGGCAGTGCCGGTATATTCCGGATAGAGATCGATATCGCCATTCGTCAGCGCCGTGTGCGCGACGAGGGTGGCGCCCAGATTCAGATGCCGCTCGACCTGAACGCCGGCCTTTTCGAGGGCCTGTGCATAGATCTCGGCAACAACGAACTGTTCGGTGAAATTCTTGCTGCCGATCTTAACCGGCCCCGCATTTACCGGAGCAGTTATAAGAGCAGTTAGCGCGATTCCGGAAAAAACGCCTGCCAAGGTCTTAAAAAACATTCCAAACCCCTCTTTCAAAAATTCTGGTGTGGATCTTCTAGAATTTTCCATGAGAAAATGCATGAAATCGATTGTCGTTTTTCTCCCGATTTCGGCCAAAATAAACTCAGGCTGCTCCTGCCGCCGTGGTCCTCCCGTCACGGCGACGTGGCCCTTAACGTCGCCAGCAATTCGTCTCTCAGTCGGCTGCCTGCTTTTGCTGATCACATCCTTCTTGGGACCGCGTCGTCAATGTACCGAAGTTCTGTGCGTCGAACAAAAGGCGACATCCTCGAAGAACTGGCGGATAGCACCGGGACCTTAGCGAGTGAGGTACCACGTTTGCCAAGGATCAGCACAGAAAAGCGGGGTGCTCTTGCGGGGAATAACGCAGCCGGTTGGTTGTGGTGAAAATCTAGCGTTCCTCCATTGGGTCGTCGTTCCATCGCATCGCTGCCCGGTCGGAACTCCTGGCTGGCTATTGAAGGCGAATTTAGCGCTCTCGGCGCCCCCTCGTGGAGGACATTCATAAGTCGTTCGAACTGCTCGGCCATCTGAGGGAGCGTGCGAAGTCCGGCACCGATAACAATGACGTCATAGATCGCGCGCGACAGTGCCTCCATGGTTTGTCGTTCCACTGTGGCTGCATCCTTCGTGAGGAGCAGCGTCACCCTGTGCCCGGCACCCTTCAATCGCGCAACAGAGTCATTTAAGCCCTCCATGACCTTGTCGCCAGTCATATCTTTCGGCGCATCCGGCGCGTCAAAGTCAATCTGTGCGGGATCTTCGCCAATGATGAGAATAGATTTCGGCATGGATCTTTCCCTTTAAGCCGGCTCCTACAGGTTTCAGATGATTGGTCAACGCTGATAGAGCCGAGCAGCTTCAGCGCTCGTAGGGAACGCTACCGTCAGCTGTTTGTGTCGTTCTACGTGGCAGAAAATGCGGCGCTCGCGCTAGGCCGATTTTCCAGACGCGGATCCCGAGCATCTTGGCATTGTCGGTGAGGTTGTCGTTGAGCCGGTGCTGGAAATATCGTGTCTGCGACCGGGCGAATCGCGCCCTTGTCTACCAGCTGGCTACGATCTGCTCCAATTGCCGATTCGGCGCGCGTTTCCATTAGCGGATCACGGAGAGGCGAAGCCGAGATCATCCGCCTCAAGACCTTCATGCGCGCCTCTTTGGTGGGGCCAGTTGCGAACTGCTGAGGGCACAAATGCTATCATCGCTCCAACAAAGCGACGAAGATTCCAACGATGTTAAAGATGCGTAGATGGTCGCTGTCAAACGCTCCAGTGTTCGGCAATGCCGAACAGTAGAATTGCGTTCAGCCCGCTACTCCGAACAACCCTCCTGCAGTAAATCAATGTCATCGACCCCGGTATCGAGGCGGTCAACAACGCAAAGGAATTCACTATGTTGAGACTTGCAAACAAGACTGCACTTATCACCGGGGGCACCAGCGGCATCGGGCTTGAAACCGCCCGCCAGTTCGTCGCCGAAGGCGCACGTGTCATTGTGACAGGCAGCAGCGCGGTCAGTGTCGAGAGGGCGCGCAAGGAACTTAGCGACGATGTCACCGTCGTCCAATCCGACGCAGGCGACGTTGCCGGCCAGAAGCATGTCGTAAACCAAGTGAAGGAAGCTTTCGGCAACCTCGACATCCTATTCATTAATGCTGGCGTCGCTCAGTTCGGTCCAGTGGAGAGTTGGTCGGAAGATGATTTCGACAAGTCGTTTGCCACAAACGTGAAGGGCCCCTTCTTCCTGATCCAGGCTCTCCTGCCCGTCCTTTCAAAAGGTGCATCGATCGTGCTGAACACGTCGATCAACGCGCATATCGGCATGCCCAACTCCAGCGTCTACTCGCTGACTAAGGGCGCGCTCCTAACATTGGCGAAGACGCTATCTGGGGAACTGGTCGGTCGCGGCATCCGCGTCAACGCCATCAGCCCCGGCCCGATCGCGACCCCGCTGTACGGAAAGTTAGGCATGTCCGAAGCGGACATGAAGGCGATGGCCGAAGGTGTGCAGAACCAGATCCCGGTCGGCCGTTTTGGTGACGTGTCAGAAGTGGCGAAGACCGTGGTCTTCTTCGCATCTGACGAGGCCTCCTATATCGTCGGCAGCGAGCTCGTCATCGACGGCGGCATGAGCAATCTTTAACCAACGGCCACGAGATGGCATGAAAGAGGCCGCGCCCGTTGAGAGAACGGATCACTGAGATGCAGGTGATGATGGAGGGACAGTCACACTTCCAGCCTTTCGGCTGACCATATTGGGGTTCGCAATATCTCAATAAGGGAGTTGGAAGCATGACTGCCACCTATGAATATCATATCGGCGTGGATCGAGCCCGGTAGGACTGGACTGCTTCAAGGAGAATGGGAAACGGGGAGCCGAACGCCACTCTGTGACCGAAGCCACCGGCATCAGGTCACGCATTGGAGAATGGTTCAGAACCGAAGGACAGCAAAAGGCGATCTGTCCGGCGGAAAGAAAGACTTTGCCGATCGGTGCGAATGCCGGTCAAACCCTAACCGAACCCAAGGAAAGACGCCAAATGGAGGTGTTTTGCCCCTTGAGTTCTTTCATTGGAGATTGAACATGCAAATAGACCTTAAAGGAAAGACAGCCCTGGTGACAGGATCCACGGAGGGCATCGGCTACGCGATCGCCCTACAGCTCGCCAGAGCCGGCGCGGACGTCGTCGTCAACGGCCGATCCGAAGAAAAGACCGCGAAGGCTGCCGTGCGGGTAAAGAGCGAAGGGGTCAAGGGCGGCGTCACCGCAGTCGCAGCCGATCTCGCCACTGCGGAAGGCTGCAGTGCGCTCGTGGCGAAGCTGCCCCATGTCGACATTCTCATCAACAATGCTGGGATCTTTCAGCCGAGCGACTTCTTCGACACCGCAGACGAAGTCTGGGACCGGCACTGGCAGGTGAACGTCATGTCGGCAGTTCGATTGTCCCGGGCGTATCTGCCCGGCATGCAGGCGGCCAACTGGGGCCGCGTTATCTTCATCGCATCGGAATCCGGCTTCAACATTCCCGTCGAAATGATCCACTATGGTGTCAGCAAGACCGCCGATATCGCCGTCGCCCGAGGGCTCGCCAAGCGCATGGCGGGCACTGGAGTGACCGTGAACTCGGTTCTTCCCGGCCCTACACTGTCTGAAGGCGTCGAAGCAATGCTTGCCGATGAGCGTCAAAAGACCGGCAAAGCGATCGAGGAGGTAGCCGCCGAATTCGTCAGAAAGCATCGGAGCAGCTCCATCATCCAGCGAGCCGCCAGCGTCGAGGAAATCGCGAACATAGTGACATATCTGGCTTCCACGCTGGCATCTGCCACGACCGGTGCCTCCATGCGCGTGGACGGCGGCCTGATCGATACCCTCTAAACGTCATCTGGGGACGACATCGGAAAATACTAAAGAAACGAAATGCCAGCGGCGGAGCGAGGGCGACTGTGGATGCGGGTCATCCTTAGCGGGCCGCAGCACGATCTCCTTGCTGGCGCACCGGGGGCTATCGTCGACGAAGCGCTCACTGGCTCGCGATCTTACGCCGCGGTATTCCCCCCGGAGATCCGAGAAGCGTATGTGGAGGCGCTCAGAAGTCCGGAACATATGCACGCGATCTGCGAGGAATATCGTGCTGCGGCAGGCGTCGATCGTAAACATGACAGGGGTGACCAAATCTCCGGACATCGGATTGGATTCACACTGATGGCTCTTTGAAGTGGAACCGGCGCGGTGGCTAAGTGGTATACCGAAGAAGTGGAACCGTTGGCCTTTTGGCGACGTTTGGCGGACAAAGTCATCGCCGTGCCATGCCAGGAGGGCCACTTCTTTCCTGAAGAGCATCCCGCGGAAACGGCCGAGGAGTTCGCCGAATTCTTTAGTGATGCAGCGTACGGGTCGAAGGCTCGCAGATTAGAATCGATTCGATGGTCTCATCGAGATGCCCGTCAGCGACAGCACCCCGAGCCCTTTGCCGGCGCCTTGAGATCACAGGCGGCCTCAGATGGACGGGGCGAACTAAATGCGCAGAGGCGCAGTCAGCCTGCTGCCAATGAGGGTAGGTCATCTACGCTGTCTTCCCCCGTGCTCGGGAGACGTGATGGTTATTTTGTTGTCGGGGTGCATACTCGCGATCTCGCCCAGGCCTGCTGTCACGCTCTTCGCAAAGGAATCGCCCTACGAACGCATAAGACTTAGCGCGAAACGCGTTCCGGCTTTCCCTTGCGCTTTGTCGCGGCGAAGTCCTCAAGCTGCTTTTCGCTCATGCTATCGGCCATCTCCTTGGACGCGCCTTTGAGTCTGCTCTTTGACATTTGACCACGCTTTGCGGCAAGGGCGGCTCCGGCGGCCTTTTGCTGCGCTTTGGATTTTGCGGGCATCTTGTTTCTCCTCGTCTCGGAAAAGGGAACGGTCCGGAACCGACAATGTTCCCGCTTCAACTATCTGATGCGAGTGAGCAAAAATCCGTCTTTGCCCAAGCACAGCTTTGCTTTCAAGCCCCTATGGTGAAGCTAACAGTCCGAGCCACCGTTGAACGCATCGAGGAGAGGCATACGGACGATCTTGATCCCCTGATTGGGAAAGATCATTGGCTTTGCGAATAGCATGACGGTGAACGTTGGAAACGGCTCGATGCGGAGTTTGTAGCTAGGGAAGCTTTAGCGGACCGGCCTTTGTCAAGGCGAGACTGTAGGTGTCGTGTTGCGTAATCCCTGAAACATCCGGCACTTTCCCAAGGCCGAACGTTCCGGCCCTCAGACTGCTGACAACCCAGCGGAGCTTTGTGATTTCAAACGGACATGTTGAAGAAACCCGCTGCGGACCAGACGGCGGTCGAGATGCGAGACTGAACGATCCCCTGCTTTGTAAGATCGATGTGGTGATCGACCTCTCCTTGAGCGTGAGTGACCAACCCGACCTTGCTCGCCAGCGCCGGAAGAGGCTGCATTATTCGCCAGCGGCTCCCTGACATACCGCTCTCATCGACCGACCCGGTCCTGATTGGCGACCCCCGGCAATTTCCCTTCATCCAGAACACGGGCTTCGGTCTGCCGGGCGGCAGAGATGAGTCGGCGATGTGCGCGGATCGCGTTCCATTGTTGGTCGATCAGCACGCCGATGAGGATCACGCCACCCATGACCGCGAAATTCAACGACGAAGGGATGCCGAGCAGATTCACGAGGTTCTGCAACTCCTGGAGCAGGACCGTTCCGAGCACGACGCCGACGATCGATCCTTCGCCGCCGCGGAGCGAAAAGCCGCCGAGTACGGCGGCGGCAATCGCGTAGAGTTCATAGAACTGGCCATGGCTGGCCGGCGAGATCGAACGTGTGTACATGGCGAAATAGATTGCCGCTAGCGCCGTAAGCAGTCCGCAGATGACATAGGCCGACGTCACCATCCGGCCGGTGTGTATACCGGAATAGCGGGCCGCCTCCTCGTTCTTGCCGATCGCGTAAAGGTAACGCCCGAAGACAGAGCGATGGAGCACAACCCACATGACCACGGAAATGATGACGAGCGCTATGAAGGTGTTGGGAACGCCGTAGAACCGTCCGGCGGTGATGAACTCGAGGTCCGGGAAATTTTGACCGAATGCGAAACCCGCCGTTCCGTCGGCCGTATAGAAGCGCGCCGCCCCGCGATAGATAAGGAGGCCGCAGAGAGTGACGACGAAGGGTTGCAGGTTTAGCCGGGTGATCAGCCAGCCGTGAATGGCACCTATGGCCGCACCGAGCACTAGAATGAGCGGTAGCGCCAGTACCCATGACATATCCTGGACCGCGACGAAATCGACAAACAGCACACCAAGAAGCGCTACGAGCGAACCGACGGAGAGTTCGATACCGCCTGTAATGATGACGTAGGCCTGGCCAATCGACAGGATGCCGAACAGACCGATCAGGTTGGCGGTATTCGCCAGGTTGATCGGCAGCAGGAAGCGCGGATTGATGATGGCGACGACGATCCCGACGACGACGATCAAAAGCAGCAGTCCAAGGTCCTTTTTGATCATCACAGATCCGTTCCCGATACCTGATTATATTGCCGCGCGGGCTATTTTACGCGTTTGCCAACAGCAAGCAAAAGGACGCTTTCTTGGCTGAATTCGCACTCATCGAGAATGCCGGCGATCTGGCCCTCATGCATGACGGCAATGCGGTCAGAAACGCCGATCACCTCTTCCATGTCGCTGGAGATCATCAGGATCGCGACACCGGCGTCGGCAAGCGCCCGCATCAGGCCGTATATCTCGTTCTTGGCGCCGATATCGATGCCGCGTGTCGGCTCGTCGAAGATCATCACCTTCGGGCTCATTGACAACCATTTGGCAAGTACCACCTTCTGCTGATTGCCGCCGGACAGAGTGCCGGTTCGGCTCGAAATAGAGGGCGCTTTGATACCTAGGCGAACGCGCTGTTTTTCGGCCGCCGCCGTCTCCCGCTCGGCGGAAAGCATGAAGCGGCGGGCGAGCATGGGGAGATTGGCGAGGGTTATGTTCTGGGCGATCGAGAAATCAAGAAGAATGCCGTTGCGCTTTCGATCCTCCGGCACGAGGAAAATGCCGCGAGCAACGGCGTCCCGTGCGGAACGGACTGTAATTTTCTGCCCGTCCTGCAGAATGTCTCCGCCATAACTGCGATCAATGCCAAACAGCACCCTGGCAAGCTCGGTACGCCCGGACCCGACGAGGCCCGCAAGTCCGAGAATTTCTCCATACCTGATTTCCAGATCAACGGGACGCCCGGGATAGGCTTCGGTGCGCACGGCACTCACCTTCAGCGCAATTGAACCGGGTGAGCGCTGTGGCTTTGCATTACGGGCCGCAAGCATCCGGCCAATCATCAGCTTGACCATTTGGTCGTGGCCGATGTCCGTCTTGGCGAGCGTGCCCACAAGCGCGCCGTCACGGAGTACGAGGACCCGGTCGGCTACGCGCTCAACCTCATGGAGCCGATGCGAGATGAAAATAACACTGATGCCATCCGCCTTCAGCATTTTGATGATGCTGAGCAGTCGCTCGGTTTCAGCCAGCGGCAGACTGGAAGTGGGTTCGTCGAAGATCACGAGCCTTGCGTTGATGGACAGCGCCTTGGCAATCTCCACCATCTGCTGCTCTGCAAGCGAAAGCGACGCCACGGATGTGTCGGCGGAAAAATGCGCGCCCACGCGCCTCAAAAGCGGCTTGACCATGTCCTTTAGTCGATCGCGATCGACGAGCTTAAGAGGTCCCGCCTTCAGCGGTTCGCGCCCTAGGAAGATATTGGCAGCGACGTCGAGATTCTCAAAGAGATTAAGTTCCTGATGGACGAAGGCGATTCCGGACGAGATGCTCGATTCCACAGTAAGGTAACGATGTTCTTCCCCGTCGAGCAGGATCGTACCCCGATCTGGTGCGATCACACCGCCGAGAATCTTCATCAGTGTCGACTTTCCGGCGCCGTTTTCGCCGACAAGGCCGACGACTTCGCCTGGCATGATGTCCATTGATAGGCCTTCGAGCGCAACGACACCCGGATAGGTCTTGCCAACACCGCAAAGCGAAAGGAACGGCGTTCCGGGCACGCTCGGTTGCGGGATATCGGCACTGTGGTTCATCGGCTGTCCATGGCTGCTGATGCTGTCGGCGCGAAATGCCTTTCGCGGCGGCGGTGAGTGCCGCCGCGAAAGAGGTCACTTTCCAGCCATGGCCTTCAGGTTGGCCGCGTATTTGTCAACGTCATCCTTACCGATGATCACCGTCGGGATGATGATCAAGCCGTTGGCGGGAATGCCGGACTTGTCGCCCTTGAGGTAGGCGGCCATCAATTTCATGCCCTGATACGCCCACTCGAACGGCTGCTGCACGACGGTTGCCGCGATCGTACCTTCCTTGACGCCGCCGAGCGTGATCGGATCGTCATCAAAGCCGACGACTGTGATCTGGCCGAGTTTGCCTGCGTCGCGCAGCGCCTCATAGATACGCGGCGTGTTGTAGGAGTAAAAGCCGACCATGCAGGTCAAGTCGGGGCTCGCCACCAACGCATCCTCCACGTTCTTCTTGGCACGCGTCTGGTCGATGTCGTCACCGCGAACGTCGACCAGCTCGATCTTGGTACCCTTGAGCCCCTCCTTCATCCCTTCGATGCGTTCGCGGGCGTTATCGGCGCCCAACAGGCCGACGAAGCCCATGCACTTTCCGCCGTCCGGCATCGCCTTCTTGGCGATTTCGGCGGCCTGTTTGCCGGCGTCGACGTTCGAAGAACCGATGTAGGCGACGCGGTTGGTCTTCGGCGCGTCGCTGTCGGTAGTGAAGAGAGCCGTCTGCGAGCCGATCTTGTTGAGGCCGTCCGTCTGGGTCTTGGGATCGACAGCGGAGACCATGATCCCCTTGACCCCGGCACTGACGAGATCTTCCATGAGACGCTGCTGAATGGCGACGGCCGCCTGCTCAGGATATTTCAGCTCCATGTTGTACTCTGGCATCTCGCCCTGCGCCTTTTTCACTCCCGCCTCGGCGGCTTTCCAAAAGTCGGATGCTCCATTGACGACGAATGCGAGTGTCGGTTTGTCGGCGGCCTGCGATACTGCCATAGGCGCCGCGCTCAGCATCAACGCGGCGAAAAAAAAGGCTGCATTTTTCCGTTTCAGCTGTTTCATAATACTCCTCCCAGGGCCGCGGTTGCGAGGGCCCGTTCGCGACTTACGGCCGGCCGAATGCGCAGCCCCTCCAAGGTCCGTCGCGAGGCGACGTGTGGCATAGGTGCCGATCGCACCACGACGGTATACCAGAATCTAAATTAGTAAATAGTAATATTAATGTCGATCAAAACATGCCGGTGCGAAGTCAGATCCGCCCTCGCCGGCACAACCGCAAAGGCTTCGCGTGCGGGAGGAGCCCTTCAGTGGGATCTAGTCGGGCTAAGGACGAACGGGTGAGAGCCTGTGCGACCTGCTGCAGTCCACCTCAGGCGAAATCCGTTCGGCCACGGCCTTTACAAGGCCGAGGCATCCCTCGAGGTAGCAGTGGGGCAACGTCGAAGTGGTCCAGTCTGCGACCTTAACAGGTCGGCTGGTTCAACCACAGGCGGATTTTGGAGCCTATCGGCAACATGCCACCAGCCCGAGGAGCAGTGTTACGCCAGGCTAGAGGCGCCAGCCATAGCCGCATAACTTAGACGAAACGGCCTCCGGCAGACCGCCGCGCCCAGTATTATCTGAATGACACTTCGACGTTTTGGCGGTCCTGCGCAACAACGCGGCAACGGGTTTCGAAGCCTTCGCCGCGGATTAGCAGATCAAACTCAGGCGGGATGGCTGAGGTGTTCGAAAGGACCAGACCTGCACCGTCGCTGCCGAGCGACTTAACCGTGCAGTCGATTACTGAACGCCGCTCGTTGAACAGGATGGAACCGCTTTTCAGTACCCGGCGGCGTTCTCCTCCGTTTTCACCCTTCAGCTCATGCCATGAGACGCAGCAATTTCGTCCTCTGCTTTTGGCGGAATACATCGCAGCGTCCGCCTGAGCGATGAGCGTATCGATGTCACGGCTGACAACCGAAAGGGTAGTCGACCCGATACTGGCTGTGGCACTCACAGTGCCGAAGTCGCCGTTCACAAGCACCCCGGCGATAGCGATCCGCAACTTCTCCGCAACAGCTGCCGCTGCGGCCCTATCGACAGGGGGAAGTAATAACGCAAATTCCTCGCCCCCGAGACGCCCAATAAAGTCTCCTGCCCGCAGGGTGCTCCTATAAGCGCCACTAACCGCTTGAGAACCTCATCGCCGGCAGTATGTCCGTAAGTGTCGTTTACCTTCTTAGAGTGATCCACATCCAGCACAAGGCAGGAGAGATCATGCTGATGCCTCAGTGCCTGGGCGATCAATTTCTCGCTTTCGGACTTGAAGGCTTTTCGCGTGAGAAGGCCCGTCAACCCATCGGTCGCAGCAAATTGAAGCAGCTCAATGCGTTCCATTGCAAGTCCAGCTAACTCCTGGAGAATAACGAGGTCCCTCGCCCCGATTGACTTGGGCCGCCGGTCAATCGCGCACACCGTTCCCAAAGTAAGCCCCTCTCGTGTTTTGAGCGGCACGCCAGCATAGAAACGGATGTGAGCGTCGCCGGTCACCGAAGGATTATTCGCGACCCTGGCGTCCTGGGATGCGTCCTCGATGACCATCGGCTCTCCCGAGTCGATGATCAACGTGCAGAAGCTGTCTTCTCGCGGGACTTCCGAATTCGGCAAGCCAACACAGGCCTGATACCATTGGCGATGCGCGTCGATGACAGACACAAGACCAATATCGACACCAATATCGACCGAAAATATTTCTTTGATAAGCCGAACTATGCGTTCGAAGCTCGAATCCCTTGGTGCGTCGCGTCCAACAAGTCAAACTGGTCCAGTGCTTCGAGCCGCTCTCGCTCGCGCTGAACTCGTTCCGCAGTCAATCTTCCGAATGTCCGTAGAGTGTTCATTTAGCCCACCATATCAAGCGGCTGGATCATGGAAGCGATACATTAAATTTCGATTAGACGGCTAGGGGTCACGGGATTGAGCGATTTTCGAGACCGCGAAAAGCATAGTGCCGCGTGACGCACCATGGAGAGGATTGTGCTCATTGAGGATCAGTTGATCTAGGCGAAGCAGCGTCTCGCCGATCTCGATACCCACTTTTTTGGGCCGTCTCCTGCTCGACTGCGTTGCGGTTGGATCATCCTCACGACTAAAATGTCGGCGGCGTGTTGATCCAGATGAGCGTGGTCGGTCCGTCGAAATTGTTGCGCCATGAATGCAGCCGCGT
Organism: Rhizobium sp. BK650; assembly: GCF_014195325.1. Classification (GTDB taxonomy): domain Bacteria; phylum Pseudomonadota; class Alphaproteobacteria; order Rhizobiales; family Rhizobiaceae; genus Rhizobium. The sequence goes on from NZ_JACIBK010000017.1 coordinate 83,763, forward strand.
GCTTTCGAAATAAAAGCTGTCTCCAAGGCGCAGTTCATGAAACTGGTCACCATCAAGAATGATTTCCAGGCTTCCGGCCAGAACATGGATGAATTCCTCACCCTCGTGCTGATAGGCGCCCTCGCTCGAGGCACCGGGAGCAAGATCGAAACGATGGCACTCCATTTGGTTGTTGCCGTCTGCGAGAACCCGAATGGTGACGCCGGAGGCTGTCGTCGGCCATGTTGTCCATTGCCCATCCCGAACGAGTGATGCACCGTTTCGCGATTTTCCCTGGCCGCTCAACGTCGCAATGGTGGTTCCGAGGTGCTGGGCGACATTGTGGAGCGCAGTGACAGAAATGCCTTGAGACGTGCGCTCGAAGGTGGACAGCACGGACAGGGCTGTGCCCGTAGCCCGGGCAACCGCCTCCAGCGTCAGACCGGCTTCCTTTCGCAAATGCCTGACTTTCATCCCGATCGACAGATCGATACCCACGCGCACCTCTGTGGGCTCTTCGCTCCGTCGATCCCCGCCGCTATTTGGGATCAATGCCTGTTTGATGGCAGCCGGATTGAGACCTTTTTCGCTTCGAAGCCAACTGATCGTCTTCAATCGCTCGATCAGGGCAGCATCGTAGAGCCTTTGACCGGTCGGCGTACGGATAGGAACCACGAGCCCCTGCTGTTCCCACAGCCTGAGCGTGGACGGCGAGACGCCTGCCGTGCGCGCAGCTTCAGCAATCTTGAGGTGGGTTACGTCCATAAACCGGCGCTTTGACGATGTTTTGCTGAAGCTTTCATAATTGCGAAAAGCCCCGTTGCAAACCTACAGAAAAAATGTAGAGAATATTCTATACGGAAGAACGCAAAGAACCACAATACGTAGGGGACGTCACCATCATGCTGAATCTGGAAATTGCCTCGCGCCGCTCGGATGCCATTTCACGGGGGGTCGGCGTCACGACACAGATCTATGCCGAAAAGGCCCAGAATGCGGAAATCTGGGACGTGGAAGGCCGTCGATACATCGATTTTGCAGCCGGTATCGCCGTGGTCAACACCGGCCATCGCCATCCCAAGGTCCTCGCTGCCGTGAAGGATCAGCTCGACCATTTCACCCATACCTGTCATCAGGTCGTTCCCTACGAGAACTACGTTCGTCTTGCTGAGCGCCTCAACAATCTCGTTCCGGGCGACTTCAAGAAGAAGACGATTTTCGTCACAACGGGTGCCGAAGCCGTCGAAAACGCCATCAAAATTGCCCGAGCGGCAACCACTCGTTCCGCAGTCATCGCGTTTACAGGCGGGTTCCATGGCCGTACCTTCATGGGCATGGCGCTGACCGGCAAGGTCGTGCCTTACAAGAGCGGTTTCGGCCCCATGGTACCGGATGTTTTCCATGTGCCGTTCCCGGTAGAACTGCATGGCCAGAGCATAGAGGATTCCCTTGCTGTTTTAGACAAGATGTTCAAGGCCGACGTCGATCCGAGCCGGGTTGCGGCCTTTATCGTCGAGCCTGTCCAAGGCGAAGGCGGCTTCTACGAGGTTCCCCGCACGTTCATGCAGAAGCTGCGGGAAATTGCAGACAAGCACGGCATTCTGTTGATTGCGGACGAGGTTCAGACCGGATTTGCCCGTACCGGCAAGCTATTTGCCATGGAGCGTTATGGGGTTGTGGCCGATATCACCACGATGGCAAAAGGCTTGGGCGGCGGCTTCCCAATCGCAGCCGTTACGGGCCGTGCGGAGATTATGGACGCCCCAGGCCCCGGTGGCTTGGGTGGCACCTATGGAGGTAATCCGATCGGCATCGCGGCAGGCAATGCCGTTCTCGATGTCATTGAGGAAGAGAACCTCTGCGAGCGTGCAAACTCGCTTGGCAACCGCCTGAAGCAGAGGCTCCAGTCACTTCGCGAAGCCGCGCCGCAGATTGTCGACATTCGCGGGCCGGGCTTTATGAACGCGGTGGAGTTTAATCTTCCGGGAACCAACACACCAAATGCAGACTTTACGAACAAGGTTCGTGAGCGTGCTCTGCAGAAAGGTCTTATCCTGCTAACATGCGGTGTCTATGGAAACGTCATCCGTTTCCTCGCTCCAATCACGATCGAAGATGACGTGTTCAACGAAGCACTCTCCATTCTCGAAACGACACTTCGTGAATGCGCTGCGGAGGCCTGATCAATGACGATCTCTGAAAACCTGCTGTCAAAACTGAAAGACGCCTCTCTCGTTGTCGATAAGGCCTTGATTGCTGGCGAATGGGTTGTGGCAAGCGATAGCGGCAAAACATTCGACGTGACTAACCCGTCCACGGGTGACGTCGTCGCAACGCTGCCGGATATGGGCCGCGCGGAAACGGCGCGTGCGATCGATGCGGCATACAAAGCGCAGAAAATCTGGGCGGCCAAAACGGGCAAGGACCGTGCAAGCGTATTGCGCAAGCTGTTCGATCTTCTGGTTGCCAACGCCGACGATCTTGCCACCATCCTAACCATGGAAATGGGGAAACCGCTGGCCGAAGCGAAGGGAGAAATCCTTTACGGCGCTTCCTATGTCGAGTGGTTCGGCGAAGAGGCGAAGCGCGTCTATGGCGACACTATACCTGGCCACCAGCAGGACAAGCGCATCATCGTCATCAAGCAGCCGGTCGGCGTCGTGGCCTCGATAACACCATGGAATTTTCCGAATGCGATGCTGGCCCGCAAGTTCGCTCCGGCGGTCGCGGCTGGGTGTTCCATGGTTTCCAAACCGGCTGCGGAAACCCCGCTTTCGGCACTGGCCCTTGCCGTATTGGCGGAACGCGCCGGATTGCCGGCCGGAATCTTCAATGTCGTTCTTTCGAAGGATTCAGCCGCAATCGGCAAGGAATTCACTGAAAACGATAAGGTGCGCAAGCTCACATTCACCGGGTCTACCAATGTCGGCAAGATTCTGATGCGCCAAGGCGCCGATCAGATCATGAAGCTCGGTCTAGAACTCGGCGGCAATGCACCCTTCATCGTGTTCGATGATGCAGATATCGATGCTGCCGTCGAAGGTGCGATGATCTCCAAATATCGCAACAACGGACAGACCTGCGTTTGCGCCAATCGTCTCTATATCCAGTCTGGCGTCTACGATGCCTTTGCGAAAAAACTCTCCGAAAAAGTCTCCGCCATGAAGGTCGGCGACGGTTTCGAGGCGGGCGTCAGCGCCGGGCCACTGATCACGGCTAAGGCGTTGGAAAAAGTGCAGGAACATATCGCAGACGCCGTTTCCAAGGGGGCATCCATCGCGCTCGGGGGAAATCCGGACAACCGTGGCGGCCTGTTCTTCCAGCCCACCGTCCTGACGGGCGTGACCAAAGACATGAAGGTTGCCCGCGAGGAAACATTCGGCCCCGTCGCACCGCTCTTCAAGTTCGAGACGGAAGAGGACGTGATCGAAATGGCCAACAATACCGAGTTCGGCTTGGCTTCCTATTTCTACTCCAAGGATATGTCCAAGATATTCCGTGTCGCCGAGGCACTGGAATATGGCATGGTCGGCATCAATACCGGCCTCATTTCAACTGAAGTCGCTCCCTTCGGCGGCATCAAGCAGTCCGGCCAAGGCCGTGAGGGTTCGAAATATGGAATCGAGGATTATCTCGAAATCAAATATCTGTGCCTGAGCATTTAATGCCAGCAGCGGTGAGATAGCGCACGGTCTCGCGTCTCCATTGACCAGACATAGACTGCCACCAGGGTCTATTGCGTGAACTCTATAGGTCGTACAGGAGGGGTGCGACGAAAAGGAAGCCATGATCCCGTGCTACCCTTGCTTGACAGCTCCCATTACGGAATTGTGGACGTGCTTGAGACGGGTGGAACTGTTGAAAGCTTTTCACCAAGACACGACGATACTTACAAGTATCGTGGGTCCTCGTCTTTAGTAGCTAGTCGAACCGCCCTGCAGGGGGTTGTTTCACTCTGCCGCTTAGGCCGAGCATGTTCATTGCACGCCTCATTGCAGTTTAGGAATTCAATCTGCGCATTCGCTCTGTGGCGCAATTCACGAAGCTGGTGCGCCCGCGTGGATAACGAACCGCTTCAGCAACGCCACCGAAGATCGTCGCATTGACAGTGAATACGCTGACTTCGTCAAGATCCCGGATAAGGCGGCTATCGCCTTGCTGAACGTCCTTATCCTCTGTGGGTAGCGAATACGAGCAATGGTCAGATTTCAATTTCCTGATATCATACCGCGTTGTGTGGGGAGTAGACGTTATGATGAGTTTGGTTCCAGACGCATTTTACTGGGCACGATCCGACAGGCTTACGAACGGCCGAACGACGATTGTGCAAGTATCTACGATTTTCGGCGAAGATCCCGATTTCTGGACATTGGCGGTACTCGGCTCCGACCAGCATCACATGATCGGTGATTTCGAGATCATCGCCCTCGTCGAACCGCTTGAAGGCTATTCGCTGCGTCAAGCCGCTGAGTAGTCTCGGAGTCTCCGCCGCGCCTCAGTCCTCGGTCACGGCGAGTTGGAACCGTCAGACTGGGGATCGGCTTCTGCTTTCTCCCCAAAATATTCAGAGCTTGGGAACTTTCGTAGCGCAACGACGTAATGCGTTCGGGTCGCACGGCTGAGGTTTCATTTTGCCCCGGAACCTCAAAACGGTCGGACGACCTGTCTAACTTCCCTTTGCCCGCTTCGGCGGGCTTCTTTTTGCGATTATACGAAGACTTGAAGCTTGGGTCTTTAGTCCGATTGCTGGCCGCAGTCCGTCCGCTCGTTACAGTATTGGCTTGGGCCGTAGAGTGCGGAAAGGGTGGCTCTCCCAGTCCGGGGGCCGCCCTTTTCGATCTTTTATCCAGGAATTCTTGTCTGCTTCCCCGCGGGCTTCGGCATCTTGGGATGACGCCGCAGATTGGTTTTAGGCCCGCCCTCGCCGTACGCTTGCGCCTTCAATTCTCTAAGTTTTAAAGAACCGCAATAGTTGCTATCGAAGCGGGCGGACGGGCAGCTGCCGACCGCTGGCTGCCGCCATTGCGCTGTACGTGCCAGTCAGCTCTATCGGCAGTTTCGCCGTTGCATCCAGTCCGGCTTGAACAAATTCCCCTCGACCGGATTATCTCCGATGAACCTAGGAAAGCCGCCGGACGTGGGGAGTCAATGGATCAAGATGCAGAGCCCGACGAGGCCTCTGGAACGTCGCCATTTCGGGTGCCGACGTTTGGGCCAGTGTTTCTCGCGATCCTCCTGGCGATGCTGGCCGAAGCAATGGCTGGAAGCTATATCGCGCTTCTTGGAGTGCAGCAGGTCGGGATGTCGCCGTTGGAGCTCGGCGCTTTTCTAACAATTCCGGCGGCAACTGGAATAGTCATCACAAGCTTCTTTGGGCATCTCCTAGATCGCCATCCAATCACCTGGCCTCTCCTCCTGTCGCTCCTTTCGAAAGGTGTTGGTTTCGCACTTTGCGCGTACCTTACAGAGACGTGGATATTGATTATGAGCGCCGGGATCCTCTTTGGCTTCGGCGCGGCGTCCTTCAGCATTCTTTTTGCGGTGGCCAAGCACCGGCTGGACGAGGTCGGCGGTTCGACTGTATCTCGAGGAATGGCTATTCTTCGCCTGGTGGCGTCGCTGAATTGGACCATCGGCCCGGCTCTGGGCGCCATCCTCGTCTCGCGGACAGGATTCCCAAGCGTATTCGTGGGAGCCGCCTCCCTCGCGGGACTGGCGCTGGCAATTGTTTCTCTCACGCGGATGAGATCCGTCGTAAACGCCGATGAGCGGCCTCGCTTGACGTTTGAGGTATTGCGCCGCGCGGCACCTGCCGCCCTTGCGCTGTCGGCTTTCCACACGGCGATGTTCTTGGGATCGAACGCGATGTCGATCGTCGTTGCTCGAGACCTCGGGACCGAACAAGACGTCGGTCTGTTGTTCAGTCTCTGTGCGGGACTAGAGGTCGTGTTCATGGCCGTCTTCGTGGTTTGGCCGAAACTGTCGAACAGGCAAGGACTGCTTCTTGTCGGATTCGCCCTGTTTGCCGCCTACTTTGCGATGGCGCTCGCTTGGCCTACGTTGATGTCGCTTTACCTTGGTCAAGTCCCAAGGGCCGCTGGGATCGGGATTATCAGCATTGTAGGCATGGCCTTTGTGCAAGATCTCCTTCCTGGCAGAGCTGGCGTCGCCTCCGCTCTGTTTGGAAACACTATCAGCGTCGGCTTTCTGCTATCCGGACTCGCGACGGGACTTTGGGCCAACGCATTTGGGTACTGGTCTTTGTTCCTGTTGTGCGCGACGCTTTGCGGGTTCGGCGCACTGACCTTGGCCCTCGGGCGACGCACTCTCATTCAGCAGACGGGGTAGCGCGCTAGCCCCAACAGGACCGCGGCCGACATTTGTTTTAGCGGTACTTTCGCCGCGGCAATCGCACCCAGGAGCTGCGGCTTGCGTATCGGGCACCCTGGAGAGCGGAAGCCAGGCCTATCTCGGCGACAATATGGCTTTCTCACAATGATGGAACGGGTGACGGTCGCTGCCGGCACCGCTAACACTCGAGAGCAAGATATTTGAACGTGCTCCGCCCACGGCCCGCTCGTCGATGCAGCGAAGTCTCTTAGACCGGACCATTGGCGGGTGACTGACCAAGCATAATTCACCCCGCAATAGACCAACCGCCCCACATTTACGGTAGCTCGGCGGGGGGCGATGAACCGCTCACAAGCGAAATCGGCACTTTGTTGCGATCGCACTGTGTGGCCGGAACTCATTGTGGTCTCTACGCCAATCCTCGATCTTCTCACGCGTCGCCACGGCTCATGAACCAATGAGCGTTCAGGCCTTCGGCGCGGAACAGATATTTTTGCCAGTTGTAAAAGGTTACATCCGAAAAACCCGCCGTGCGGCACATCTTACCGACAGGTGTGCCGCACGCCGCCTGCTTCAGCACGAACGCGATCTGCGCCTCCCAAACTTCGATGCCTTCATCGAATTCTCCTCTTCTTCTGCGACGGGGATCATAAGTGGAGGCGCTAAGCTCGACCTCGTGAAGATCGCGAAGGCCGGTTTACCCAAGATCGGGGCTACCTCTGGAAGCTATGGTTCCAGAGGCTCGCGCTAAACAAGCACCTGTTGGTCGGAAAGACAGCCGTGGTAACCGGGGCTTGATCAAGACGGCGGAAACGCATGACCAGGCCGTCGAGCTATTTCGGAGAGGGGTGGACGTTGAAGATGCCATACTGGGAACCTTTCCGACAATCACATGTTAAGGAGTGGGAAAAGAGAGCAAAAATGAAGCAGATTGGATACGGACTTGTCAGCACGGCGGAGGAGAGTCCGGAGCTGCAACGACAGGCCCTTGCGAAGGCAGGCTGTGACACGATCTTCATCGACACGATGCCCGCAGGCATCAGTCCTCGGAGGCGGCCGGAGATGAAGAGGGTCCTGGACCTGCTGGCGCCAGGCGATCAGCTTGTCGTATGGAAATTGGACCGTTTGAGCCGGAGCATGGTCGATATTGTCCTCTTCATCGATGAGCTGCGAGAGAAAGGTATCGATTTCGCGTCCCTGACGCAGGGCATCGACACGAAATCAGGCGGTCGAACTTTTATTGAGGCAGCCGCCGTGTTCGCTGCGTTTGAGCGCGAGCAGATTTCCGAGCGCGTCAAGGCAGGTCAGGCGGAAACAGGGCGGAAAGGTGGACGTCGACCGAAAGCGACGCAATCGATTAGAGAAAATATCCTCGACATGAAGGAGCGTGGCAAGTCCATAGCACAGATTGCGTTGACAATCGGACTTGGGGAAAGCACCGTCCGACGTATTTTGATGGAACTGAAAACGGCGGAGAATGGTGCTTTGATGGGCCTGAATGTCAAGCAGAGACTTGCTTTGGCCAGGGCTGCGGGACCTAGAACACCAGTACGCCCAAGAGATTGATTGATTGGGATAGTATTGCGACCCCTTGCCACCGCTCCACGCCGCCTCCGGGAGCGAACCGCGGCAGCGCGGTGGTTGAATAGGAATTGATCACATTCCAAGCTTCGCCCGCTCCGCCATGCGCCAGGCGCGTGGTGTCTGACCTGTCTGTTTCAGGAAGAAGCGGGAGAAATAGGCGGGGTCGGCAAACCCGAGGCGGTAGCTGATTTCCTGGGCACTGCCGAAGGTGAAGACCAGCTCGCGCTTGGCTTCGTCCGCGAGCCGCTGGGCGATCATCTCATGCGCTCCGAGTCCGGTCGCCGCCTTGACGATGCGGTTGAGGTGGGTCGGTGAGATGCCGAGTTCAGCAGCATAAAAGGCGGCCGGCCTATGAGTTCGCAGATGCTGCTGGATCAGGCCGTTCAGCTGCTCCATACGTCGAACGTTTTCGTTCCCGCTCTCACCCGCAGCACTTCCAGAAAGCCGCATCGTCAGCTGCAGGGCGATCGTCACATAGGCTTCGAGAAGGTCCATGCGGCCGCTGCTGCGGGTCGCAAATTCAGCGCCAAGGCGCAACAGGGTCTGTGCGGCGTGGGCGGCATCGGGGTCATTCATCTCGAGCACGGTCAAATGCGGATTTGCAAGCCATTGGCCGAGCGGACTGCGGTCTCCCGGTGGGGCTTTCAGATGCGAAGCGAGCACTGTGATGACGAGACCGTCGATATCCCTTGAAAAGCGAAAGCCATGGCTCAGGCGCGGTGGTACCGTGATTACAGTATTGGGGATGATCCGGTGTCGTTCGCCGCCGAAGATCGCGTCGCCCGATCCCGCACTGATGTACAATATCTGAAAAAAGCTCTCGTGGCGGTGCAGCTTGATTTCCCAATGATGCAAACTACTGCGCGACGGAATTGTTTCGCAATGAAGCCAAAACTCTGGCTTGCTTCCGGCATTTTCGCCATAGAGTTCATAAGTCGGGACGAACTTCTCCATTCCGAATGCCTCCTCGCATGTTCGATTAGTGCAATTACTGGCATGAAATGTCCATTGCTGCGGGCCTCGCCTCTCCGCAAAATTGCGGTCAAGAGGACTTAAGGAGGAACCATGCGCACCAAAGTCGCCATCATCGGCTCAGGCCCGTCGGGCCTGTTGCTTGGCCAGCTGCTGACGGAAGCCGCGATCGACAACGTCGTGCTCGATCGCGTCGGCAAGGATTACATCCTCGGCCGCGTGCGCGCCGGCGTGCTCGAGGAAGGCACCGTCGGGCTGATGGATCAGGCCAAATCCGGCGCGCACATGCATGCTGCGGGCCTGCCGCATCACGGCTTTTCGCTCGCCTTCGACGGCCGCGATCACCGAATCGATCTCTACAGCCTCACCGGCGGCAAGCGCGTCGTGGTGTATGGCCAGACGGAACTGACCCGTGACCTCATGGAACATCGCGAGGCGAGCGGCGCGCTGACGGTCTATGATGCCGCCAATGTCACCCCGCATGATTTCGATGGGGCGTCGCCTTACCTTACCTATGACAAGAATGGCATCACTCATCGCCTCGATTGCGATTTCATCGCCGGTTGCGACGGTTTCCATGGCGCCAGCCGCAAGGCGGTGCCACAGGGCGCGATTCGCACCTTCGAGAAGGTCTATCCCTTCGGCTGGCTTGGGATCCTCGCCGACGTCGCACCCGTCAGCCACGAGCTCATCTATGCTAACCATCCGCGCGGCTTTGCGCTTTGCTCGATGCGTTCGGAAACCCGCAGCCGTTACTACATCCAGTGTTCGCTCGACGAGAAGGTCGAGGACTGGAGCGACGCGCGCTTCTGGGACGAGTTGCGCTGGCGCCTGCCCGAAAATCATGCCGAGGCGATGGTGACCGCGCCGTCCTTTGCGAAATCAATCGCGCCGCTGCGCTCTTTCGTCGCCGAGCCCATTCGCTTCGGCCGCTTGTTCCTAGTTGGTGATGCGGCCCATATCGTGCCTCCAACGGGCGCCAAGGGCCTGAACCTTGCGGCAAGTGACGTTTTTTATCTGAGTAACGCGCTGATCGAATTCTATGGTCACAGGTCTGAGGCAGGCATCGACGCGTATTCGCAGAAGGCGCTCGCACGTGTCTGGAAGGCGGTGCGTTTCTCGTGGTGGATGACCACGATCATGCACCGTTTCCCCAATACTGACGATTTCGGCCAACGCCTTCAGGAGGCGGAGCTGGACTATCTCGTCCAATCACCCGCCGCCTCTACATCGCTTGCGGAAAACTACGTCGGGCTGCCTTACTGAGAGGCAGCTTGCGTCTTGCAATCAAGCAACTCGCCCCGCCTCACGAACGACCTGCATCAGAAGCGAGAGCGGCAACGAAGGCTGCACTCCCTCGTTATTGATACGAATGTTGCAATACATCAGATGTTTCATTTGTATCATTTTTAAGCATATCGCCCGATGTTGGCAATCACGTTGGCACAGGCTGGTCCCAAATCACTTGTCGTCGTCCGATGCTCCGGCTCTGCTTGGATTTTTTGCCGAAGCGTTGGTCCTCATCTTCGCAGGTTACCACGTGCTCAGGTTGTGCCGACGGAGCTCGATAGAAAATGGCTCGAACGTGCGGCATGATTTGAGAAAAGGAAATCGAATTCCCGGAGAATTAGCCGTCAATACGTTCGCGCCTAGCTGCCGTGCCTGCAGGAAAGTCAGGGCGTCATTGTCGAAGCGGCGCTCATGTCCCTCTCCCTTCGGCAGGTTGCTCAAGCGAAATAGCAGACCGGCCAACACGCCGGCCTGTCCCCAAGTGGCTGCCTCCGGGGGGTGGATGATGAGGCTGCGACAAAAGACATTTGCCGCAGAATCAATCTTCTATCGGAAAGACGAAGCCCGCTTTAACCCGATCCATTACCACCATGGTTTTGAAGCCTTTGATATCATGGTTCTCATAGAAGAACCGACGCGTGAAGGCTTCGTAGTCCTCCATGTCCTTCGCCGTAACAACCAGGATAAAATCGGCGTCGCCCGTCACGTAGTAGCCGATCATCACCTCCTTGGTAGAGCGGATCGCCGCCTTGAATCGATCAACGATATCTGCCCGTTCGCGCTCCAAAGAGACAAGAACAATCATGGTGATGGCCCGCCCGACAGCCTTTGGCGAGACGATCGATACGTCTGCCTCGATCACCCCTTCCTCACGCAACCGCTTCAGCCGTCGCTGACAAGCAGTTGGTGAGAGATTGACGATTTGCGCCAGCTCCTCAGAGGTCAGACGATTGTTCTTCTGGACGGCGTCAAGCAGCGCCCGATCGGCTCTATCGAGGGGGGTCATGCAGAAGTCCTGCGTCCTTATCCAAATTAAGCCCAATTCCTGCATCGCAGCTCAACTGAATGCAGCCAATCGATCATGGCGCGCAGCTAGTCTCCTTGTAAACCCACATGGAGCCCCGCATGGAAGGCATCGCCAGCACTGCGCTGAAAAACCTGCGACGACCCGATCTCATCGAGCACCGCGCCTTTGTTGATGGCACATGGGCTGCGCGCGCAAAGACGCTCAGCGTCATCGATCCTGCAACCGGCGAAAACCTCATGGAAGTCGCAGCCTGCTCGCTCGAAGATGCCGATGCCGCCGTCGGTGCCGCGAAGAATGCCTTTCTCGATTGGCGTGACAGGCTCCCTGTCGAACCTGGCCAGATCCTGCGAGCGTGGGGTAAGTTGATGCGCGATCACGCGCAAGACCTCGCTCTCATCATGACGGCTGAACAAGGAAAGCCGCTGGCAGAATCGCTTGGCGAGATTTCTTACGCGGCGAATTTCCTCGACTGGTTCGCCGCCGAAGGTGAGCGTGCCTATGGCGAGACGATACCGAGCCACCTGCCGGGCAGTCGCCTTTCGGTACAGATGCAGCCCGTTGGCGTGACCGTTGCGATCACGCCGTGGAATTTTCCTTCCGCGATGATTACCCGCAAGGCGGGCGCTGCACTCGCAGCCGGCTGCACGATGATCGTCAAGCCCGCCCCGGAGACGCCTTTGTCCGCTCTTGCTCTGGCAAGGCTTGCCGAGGAGGCCGGGATTCCCGCCGGCGTCTTCCAGGTTCTCACTGGAGAAGCTGCCCCGCTTGCGCGCCGCCTGCTCGAACACACGGATGTGCGTGCCTTTTCCTTCACCGGCTCGACGGAAGTCGGGCGGATCCTGCTGACGCAATCGGCGGCGACTCTGAAGAAGGCCTCGCTTGAACTTGGCGGCCATGCACCTTTCATCCTGTTCGACGATGCGGAGCTTTCCAAAGCCGTAAGGGGCTGTATCGATGCCAAATTCGCCACGTCGGGACAGGATTGCCTTGCTGCAAACAGGATTTACGTTCAGCGCGGGCACTACGATCGGTTCGTCGACGCATTCGCCGAGGCGACCCGAATGCTCAACGTCGGTCATGGCCTTGAGCCCGGCACCGATATCGGGCCGATGACGCGCCCTTCGGTTGCCGAAAAATGCCGGCAGCAGATTGCGCAGGCACTCTCCACCGGCGCGCGTCTCGTCTGCGGCGGACAGGACAGCCCGCTTGGCGGTAATTTCGTCACGCCAACCGTGCTTGCCGACGTCACCGATGACATGCTGATTGCCCGCGAAGAGACCTTCGGCCCGGTCGCTGCGATACTGCCCTTCGACGACGAGCAGGAAGTGATCGCCCGTGCCAACGCCAGCGAAATGGGACTGGCTGCCTACGTCTACACCAACGATCTTGGCCGCGCGATGCGTCTCACCGAGCGGCTCGAATTCGGCATGATCGCCGTCAATACGCCGAAATTCACCGGCGCCCCGATACCGTTCGGCGGCTGGAAACAATCCGGTCTTGGTCGCGAAGGTTCGCGCCACGGCCTTCTGGAATATCTCGAAGCAAAATATGTCTGCTTCGGCAACCTTGCTGCATGAAAGGATCCGCGCCATGACAATCAATCCCGATCAGATCGCCGAGATGGACCGGACTTCGGTCCTGCATCCCTTCACGCAGCTCAAGGATTTCGCCAGCGGCAAGATCGGCGATCCGACGATCGTCGAAACGGGCAAGGGCATCCGCATTCAGGATGCACACGGCAGGCAGCTGATCGACGGTTTCGCCGGTCTTTACTGCGTCAATATCGGCTATGGCCGCGCCGAGGTTGCCGAGGCCATTTCGCGCCAAGCCTATCGCCTCGCCTACTACCACACCTATGCCGCCCACACGACGGATGAGCTCGCGATCCTCTCCGATCGGCTGGTTAAAATGGCACCCGGCAAGATGAGCAAGATCTTCTACGGCATGTCGGGCTCCGACGCCAACGAAACGCAAGCCAAGCTCGTCTGGTATTACAGCAACCTGCGCGGCAAGCCGAACAAGAAGAAGATCATCTCCCGCGAACGCGGCTACCATGGTTGCAGCGTCATCTCCGGCTCCATGACCGGCATGAGCTTTTACCAGGACCATATGGACCTGCCGCGTGCAGGCATTCTCCACACCGGTGCGCCGCATTTCTATTGGGGCGCGCAAGCTGGCGAAACGGAGCTCGAATTTTCCAAGCGCCGTGCTGACGAACTCGAAGCCCTGATTCTGCGCGAAGATCCGGACACGATCGGTGCCTTCATCGCCGAACCGGTGCTCGGCACCGGCGGCATCACGCCGCCGCCGCAGGGCTATTGGGAGGAAGTACAAAAAATCCTCAAAAAATACGATATCCTGCTCATCGCTGATGAAGTCATTACCGGTTTCGGACGCACCGGCTCGATGTTCGGATCGCAGCATTACGGCATCGAACCCGACCTGATCACTGTCGCCAAGGGGCTGACCTCGGCCTACTTCCCGCTGTCGGGCGCAATCGTTAGCGAAAAGGTCTATGAGGTGATGGAAGAAGGGGCCGATCGCGTCGGCTCTTTCTCGCATGGCTACACGTATTCCGGTCACCCGATCGGCGCTGCAGCGGCAAACGCCGTTCTCGACATCGTCGAGAAGGAGGATCTGCCGGGCAATGCCCGCGCAGTGGGCAGCTATTTCCAGGCGCAGCTGAAGGCGAAGTTTACTCAGCTCCCGATCGTTGGTGAAGTGCGCGGCGTCGGCCTGATGGGCGCAATCGAATTCGTGGCCGATCGGGAGAGGAAGACGCGCTTTGCGCCGGGCCTTACTGTCGGTGCGCGAATCTCAAAGGCCGCGCGCAGCGGTGGGCTGATTGCCCGTGCCATGCCGCACGGCGATATCCTGGGTCTTGCCCCGCCGCTCGTCACGACCAAAGAAGAAGTCGACGAAATCGTCGCCATTGCCGAATCCGCCGCCCGCTCGGTCATGGACGAATTGATCAAGGCTGGCGAGAAGATCTGATCGAGCATGGCCGGCGACAAGCGCTCGCCGGCAACTGCCGATTTGCGAGCAAAGCCGAGATGATCGTCATTATTTCTGGAGCAATCACGGCTCGACATGCATAGCGCTTCATCTTTTCAGACGAAGCGTGCATAATGTCATGAAATGATCGTCCTCAAAACGAGACAATTTCATGCGACGTCAAGCCAACCCACTAAACCTTCATCCGACCACGGCGACGAAGCCGGTGGTTTGGCGACCAGCCCTCGCCAAGCAAAAAGGCGAGACGAAACACGCAGCCCTCACCGGGCGCATTATCGCCGATATCGATGCCGGTGTGCTCAAACCGATGGACCGCATGCCGACACACCGCGATCTGGCGCGCGAGCTCGGCCTTTCCGTCCAAACCATCAGCCTCTCCTACAAGGAGGCTGAGCGGCTCGGCTATCTGAGCGGTGAGATCGGTCGCGGCACCTTCGTCAAGGCGCGTGTGACGGACCGGGCCGGACGCATGATGCTGGATCACAGCACCAACGAGGTACTCGATCTTTCCATCATTCGCGGCGTCTATCTCGATGCGCACGAGACCGCATCACGCGAGATCCTTCGTGAACTCGCAGATGGCGATAATGCAAGTTTCATGCGCCCGTGCCGGCCCGTCGCCGGCCTTGATCGCCATCGAGAGACGGCGCGCACCTGGTTGGGCATGCTCGGGGTCACTGCCGGGATCGAGCGCATCCTTGTTACTAACGGTGCTGCCCATGCCATTTTTCTCGCCTTAAGCTGCATTATCCGTTCCGGAGACGTCGTCTTGTGCGAGAACCTCACCGACCACGGCATCATCGGGCTTTCGAACGTCCTTGGCTTCAGCCTGAAGGGCTTACCGACAGACAACGAAGGCATTTTGCCCGATGCGCTGGAGGCCGCTTGTGCTGCAGGCGGTGTGCGAGCACTGGTGCTTGTCCCGACGCTCAACAATCCGACGGCTCATGTCACGGGCGCGACCCGCAGAAGCGAGATCGCCGCAATTGTCGCGCGCTATGGTGTCTTCGTCATCGAAGACGAGGTCTACCGCCCATTGATCGAGGAGAACCTGCCGTCGATCACGAAGATGCTGCCCGATCTAGGCTTCTTCGTCACGAGCTTCACTAAGGCGGTGCTGACCGGCTTGCGCGTTGGCTATCTCGTCGTTCCACCCGCCTATTCCATTCGCGCCGCCTCGATCCTGCGTGTGTCGAGCTGGAGCGGCACCTATCTGACCGGCGAAATCGCCACGCGCTGGGTCGAAAACGGCACGGCACAGCGGCTGGTGGAAATCCAGCGCAACGAAGCACGGGCGCGCCAAGCCATCGCCAGTGAAATCCTCGGCGACCACATCGCCTCCAGCCATCCGCTCTCGCTCTGCGCCTGGCTGAAGGTTCCGCCGCACTGGACCGAGGACGGCCTGGTCCGTTCACTGGTCAACCAGAATGTCGCGGTCACGCCGTCCGAACCTTTCATTGCCGGCCCCGGCCATGGCGGTGGCATCCGCATCTGTCTGGGCGGACGCATGAACCATATAAGCCTAGCCAAGGCACTGACGATCGTACGGCAGGCCTTCGAGCAATTGCCACCGGTCTATGACATCGGCGCCATCGGATAGAGCTCACTCAAGACAATCATTGAATCATTACAATATAATAATTGACATGATTTTACTTCGCTCCCAACATGACAATCATGAAGAGCGAAATCGCGTCCAGATCGACTGAAGAAGAGGCGCTGCCAGTTACGCTGGCGGATGTCGAGAAGGCTGCCGCCCGCATCTCCGGTCGAGTGACCCGCACGCCGCTCGTTTACTCTGGCACTCTGTCTGAACGTACCGGCCAGCCCATCCATCTCAAGCTCGAGACACGCCAGCCGATCGGGGCCTTCAAGCTACGCGGCGCGATGAACGCCATCCTCTCTTTGGATGAGACGGCGCGCAAGCGTGGTCTTGTTGCCGCCTCCACAGGCAATCACGGTCGCGCCGTCGCCTACGCCGCGCGCGAATTGGGCGTGTCGGCTACCATCTGCATGTCATCGCTCGTTCCGGCCAACAAGGTCGAGGCGATCCGCCTGCTCGGTGCCGAAATCCACATTGTCGGCAGAGCGCAGGATGACGCACAAGAGGAAGCCGAACGTCTGACCGCGAGCCGCGGTCTCACACCGATTCCGGCCTTCGACGATGGGGACGTCGTTGCCGGTCAAGGCACGATCGGCCTCGAAATTGTAGAAGCCCTGCCCGATCTCGCGACCGTGCTCGTGCCTCTTTCGGGTGGTGGTCTGGCTGGCGGCATTGCCGTTGCCGTCAAGGCCTTAAAGCCTGAGGCCCTCGTCATCGGTATCTCGATGGAGCGTGGGGCGGCCATGCATGCGGCGATTGCTGCCGGCAAGCCGGTCGCTATCCGCGAGGAAGAAACGCTGGCGGATTCACTCGGCGGCGGCATCGGTCTTTCAAACCATGTGACGTTTGGGCTTTGCCGCGATCTCCTCGACGACATCGTCCTTCTGACCGAAGATGAGATCGCCGAGGGCATCCGCCATGCAGCGCGACAGGAGGACATAACCGTCGAGGGTGCAGGCGCGGTCGGCATTGCCGCTATCCTCGCCGACAAGATCGCCCTTTCCGGACCCACCGCTGTCATCATCTCAGGCGGCAATATTGACCCGATCCTGCACCAGAAAATCGTCGCGGAGGCCGCCATATGAGCCGGATCAGCATTCTGATGGAAAAAGACCTTCGCGCTATCGTCAGGCTCGATGTCTCCGCGGTCGATTGTATCGAACAGGCCTTTGCCGCGCTCGCGACCAAAGCCGTTGCCATGCCGCCGATCCTGCGCCTCGACATTCCGGAATTTCGTGGCGAGGTGGACGTCAAGACGGCCTACGTGCCGGGATTCGATGGTTTCGCCATCAAGGTCAGCCCCGGGTTCTTCGGTAATCCCAAGATCGGCCTGCCAAGCCTCAACGGACTGATGATCCTGCTGAGCGCGAAGACCGGACTGGTGGAGGCCCTTCTTCTCGACAATGGCTATCTGACGGATGTTCGTACGGCAGCGGCCGGTGCCGTTGCCGCACGCCATCTGTCGCGCGAAGACGCCCACGTTGCCACGATCTTCGGCGCAGGCATGCAGGCGCGACTGCAGCTTGAGGCTCTCATGCTCGTGCGGCCGATCAAATCGGCCCGGATCTGGGCACGCGATTACGCAAAGGCCAAGACGCTCGCTTCCGATTTGGCCCGCGACCACGCAATCGAGGTCGCCGCCATTGCCGATCCGTGCGAAGCAGTCCGCGGCGCGGATATCGTTGTCACGACGACACCCGCAGAAAAGCCGATCCTGATGGCCGAATGGCTCGAACCAGGCCAGCATTTGACCGCTATGGGGTCGGATGCTGAGCACAAGAACGAGATCGATCCGGCCGTCTTTGCTCGCGCCGCTTACATTGCAGATCGGCTCTCGCAGACCCGTATTCTCGGCGAGCTGCACCATGCCATCAAGACCGGCGCAGTCACGCCGGACCAGCAGTTTGGAGAACTTGGAGCCGTCATCGCCGGCACGGCAATTGGCCGGTCGAGCGCAGACGAAATCACCTTCGCAGATCTCACAGGGACCGGCGTGCAGGATACCGCCATCGCCAATCTGGCACTAGCCCGCGCAAGAGATGCAGGAAGCGGCCAGACGATCGAAAACGACATCAACATGGGAGATGCAGCGTGAGCGTGACGCTGAACTTTACGCGCGAGGAATATGCCGCGCGCTTGTCCAAAACCTGCCAGGCGATGGAACGGGCGGGGATTGATCTCCTGATCGTCACCGATCCGTCCAACATGCACTGGCTTACCGGGTATGATGGCTGGTCCTTCTATGTGCATCAATGCGTTCTGGTGCCGCCGAGCGGCGAGCCGATCTGGTACGGTCGCAAGCAGGATGCCAATGGCGCCAGGCGCACCGCCTATCTGAACCATGACAATATCATCGGCTACCCGGATCACTACGTCCAGTCGAGCGAGCGCCACCCGATGGATCTCCTGGCGCAGATCATCGATGAGCGCAAATGGTCGAGCCTCACCGTCGGTGTCGAGATGGACAACTATTATTTCTCGGCTGCCGCCTTCGCGTCTCTGCAAAAGCATTTGCCCAATGCCCGCTTCAAGGATGCGGCGGGCCTTGTCAACTGGCAGCGCGCCGTCAAGAGCCCGACTGAGCTCGACTATATGCGCAAGGCGGGCAAGATCGTCGAGCTGATGCACAAGCGTATTGTCGAGGTCGTCGAGCCCGGCATGCGCAAATGCGATCTCGTGGCCGAGATCTACGATGCTGGAATCCGTGGCACGTCGGAATTCGGGGGTGATTATCCGGCAATCGTGCCGCTGTTGCCATCGGGCGCAGACGCGTCCGCGCCGCACCTGACCTGGGATGACAAGCCGATGCGCTCCGGCGAAGGGACGTTCTTTGAGATCGCCGGCGCCTACAAACGTTATCACTGCCCGCTGTCGCGCACCGTTTTTCTCGGCAAGCCGACGCAAGCCTTCCTCGACGCGGAGAAGGCGACGCTCGAAGGCATGGAAGCCGGCCTTGCCGCGGCAAGGCCGGGCAATAGCTGCGAGGACATTGCCAACGCCTTCTTCGCCGTGCTCAAGAAATACGGGATCATCAAGGACAACCGCACCGGCTATCCGATCGGTCTTTCCTATCCGCCGGACTGGGGCGAACGGACCATGAGCCTGCGCCCGGGCGACCGCACGGAACTGAAGCCCGGCATGACCTTCCATTTCATGACGGGTCTGTGGCTTGAGGATATGGGGCTCGAAATCACCGAGAGCATCGCGATCACCGAGACATGGGTCGAATGCCTGTCAAACGTGCCGCGCCAGCTGTTCGTGAAGGGCTGATGCCATGCTGACCGGCATGCCTCGTCCCTCGCCCATTACTCCTTCCGTCGATTTCGACGCAAAGGGCGTGCAGCACGGGCATCTGCGCCTACCCTACAGCCGCGATGACAGCGCCTGGGGCTCGATCATGATCCCGATCTGCATCATCGCCAATGGCGAAGGATCGACCGCTCTTCTGACGGGCGCCAATCACGGCGACGAATACGAAGGCCCTGCCGCGCTGTTCGAGTTGGCGCAGTCGCTCGACCCTTCTGAGATAAGCGGGCGCGTCATCATTGTCCCGGCGCTCAACTATCCAGCGTTCCGGGCCGGCACGCGCACCTCGCCGATCGATCGCGGAAATCTGAACCGCAGCTTTCCGGGCCGCCCGGATGGTACGGTGACGGAGAAGATCGCCGATTTCGTGACACGTCATCTCATACCGCTCGCCGACCTCGTCCTCGACTTCCATTCCGGCGGCAAGACACTCGACTTCCTGCCCTACGCCGCAGCCCACGAGCTGCCCGACAAGGATCAGGAGGCCCGTTGTTTTGCGGCGGTGGCAGCGTTCGGCGCGCCCTATTCAATGAGGATGCTGGAGATCGATGCCGTCGGCATGTTGGATACGACGGTCGAGGAAATGGGAAAAACCTTCGTCACTACCGAGCTCGGCGGCGCCGGCACGGCCACCGCAAGGTCGATCGAGATCGCACGAAGGGGCAGCCTGAACCTCCTGCGTCACGCGGGAATCCTGAAGGGGGCGCCAGACACCCGGCCGTCCCGCTGGCTGGATATGCCGTCGAGCGACTGCTTCATCTTCGCCGAGGACGGCGGACTTATCGCCTTTGCCCGCGATCTGGGCGAGCCGGTCAAGAGGAACGAAATCGTCGCCCGCGTGTATTCCGTCGGGAAGACCGGTGTGGCGCCACTCGAATACCGCGCCGCCATGGATGGCGTACTTGCGGCCCGCCACGTGCCTGGCCTGATCAAGGCCGGCGACTGCCTTTCCGTCATCGCAACGATTGCGGAGAAAACCTGACCGGAAGAACGACGTGAGATCCGAAAACGGACCACAAAACCTTAACCAGAGGAGAATTCGAATGCGCATTTCAAAAATCATTTGCCTTTCCGCGCTTGCGCTCGGCATCGGCGTCACGTCGGCCAGCGCGCTGACCGTCGAAGAAGCCAAAAAACAAGGATTCATCCGGGCCGCCACGGCCAACGAGGTCCCCTACTCCTATATGCAGCCGGACGGCACCTCTGCCGGTATCGGCCCGGACGTTGCCAATGCCGTCCTGAAATCCATGGGCATCGAGGACATCAACTGGACAGTGACGCCCTTCGGCACGCTCATCCCGGGTCTTAAGGCGCGTCGCTTCGACTTTGCAGCCGCCGAGCAGAATATATCTCCCGAACGTTGCAAGCAGGTCGCCTTCACCGAACCCAACTCGTCCTACGGTGAGGGACTGCTGGTCAAGAAGGGCAATCCGAAGGGCCTGACCACCTATGCCGACATCGCCAAAGACCCGTCGTTGAAGGTCGCGGTGGTTTCGGGTGCAAACAATGTCGACTTCCTGCGTGCCGTCGGCGTCAAGGACGACCAGATCGTCTTCATTCCGGCGAACGCCGATGCCATCCCGACCGTACAGAGCCGTGTCGATGCCTATGCGGCCACCGAGCTGACTGTCTCCGCGCTTGCCAAGGACCAGACCAATGTCGAGCAGGTCACGCCGTTCAAGGATCCAATCGTCAAGGGCGCACCGGTGCGCAACTATGGCGGCTTTGCCTTCCGTCCGGAAGACAAGGAACTGCGCGATGCGTTCAACGCTGCCCTCGTCGCGTTCCGAAAGACGGACGACTACAAGAAGATCCTCATGAAATACGGTCTTTCGGAACAGAGCATTGCGGCAGCAGCAGAAAAGAACGTCGCCGATCTCTGCGCCGGCAAGTAACGACAAAGGCGCCCGGTCGCTGATTGGGCGCCACCTGCTTTCAGTCGGAGAGAATCCAGATGAGCTGGACAGCCTATCTTCCGATGCTTTGGCACGGCGCTATCGTGACGATGACGATCACCCTGGCAGCGATCGTCTGCGGCGCGCTGCTCGCCTTCGTCTTCGGCATCCTGCGCGTCGAAGGTGGACCGATCCTTTCGGCCTTCGCGCTGTGTTATACGGAGGTGTTTCGCGGAACGTCGCTGTTCGTCCAGCTGTTCTGGTTCTATTACGCGCTGCCGCTGGTCGGCCTGAGTTTCGATCCGATCACCACCGGCATTCTGGTATTGGCCGCCCATGTCGGCGGCTATGGCGCTGAAATCGTGCGCGGCGGCCTCTTGTCAGTCTCCGCGCAGCAGTTGGAAGCCGCGCGCGCTTTGAACTTCAACCGTGTCCAGACCCTCTTTCGCATTTCGCTGCCACAGGCCGTCGTCGAAATGATGCCGGCCTTCGGCAACCTCGCGATCGAGACGTTGAAGCTGTCCTCACTTGTGTCGTTGATCTCGATTGCCGATCTTACCTTCGCGGCCCAATCCATCCGCAACATCACGCTCGATAGCGCAAGCATCTATTCGGTCACGCTCGTGTGCTACTTCGCCATGTCGCTTGTCCTGATGGCGGCCGTTCGCGTGATCGAACGTTTCGTACGACGCGGCGATGTCTTCCCCCGCGGCGGCCATTCGTGAGGACAATTCGATGTATGGTTACGAATGGGACACAACAACCTGGATTACCTATACGACCTCGATTCTACCGATCATCCTGATTGGTTTGACGGTCACGTTAAAGGCGGCAGCTGCTGGCTTTGGGATTGCGCTGGTGCTTGGCCTGATCTTCGCTTTGCTACGCCGCAGCCGGATCATGGTGATCTCTTGGACGACAGCCTTCATCGTCGAGTTTCTGCGCGATACGCCGCTTCTGGTGCAACTGTTCTTTCTCTACTATGTGCTGCCTGATTTCGGTATTGTGCTCCCCGCCTTTCTCACCGGCGCACTGGCACTCGGTCTGCAATATGCGGCCTATACGTCTGAAGTCTATCGTGGCGGCATCGAAGCCATTCCGCATGGACAGTGGGAAGCAGCAACCGCCCTCAACCTGTCACGAATGCAAACCTATCGCGACGTCGTCATTCCGCAGACTATTCCGCGCATCGTGCCGGCGATGGGCAACTATCTCGTCGCGATGATCAAGGAAACGCCGGTTCTTTCCGTCGTTACCGTTCTCGAAATGATGGGGCTTGCCAACATGATCGGCGAGCGCACGTTCGAATATCTCGTACCGCTGACGCTTGTCGGCGTGATCTTCCTTTTCCTGACGCTGATCTGCTCGGCCGGCCTCCACCGCATGCAGAAAGCTCTTCCTAAAGCGGGAATACCCTTGCGATGACCGATACCTCCGAGCAACCCATCATCGAATTCCGCGATGTCACCAAGCGTTTCGGTATTCTAACCGTACTCGACAACTTTAACTTCAGTGTCGCGAAAGGCGAAAAGGTCACGCTGATCGGGCCGTCGGGCTCCGGCAAATCGACGGTCCTGCGCATTCTCATGACACTCGAGCCGTTTCAGGAAGGCAGGTTGACGATTGCCGGTATTCCCTATCACGAGCCGGACGGCAGAGGCCCGTTCCGGGCGTCGGAAAAACACCTGCGCCAAATTCGCAATCATGTCGGCATGGTCTTCCAGAGCTTCAATCTCTTTCCTCATATGACCGTTCTTCGTAACGTTGTCGAAGCGCCGGTACGCGTACTGGGAATGGCACGGGGGGAAGCGGAGGCGCGAGCAATAGAGCTGCTTCAGATGGTTGGGCTGGCTGACAAGAAGGACCACTACCCGGTGCAGCTTTCCGGGGGACAGCAGCAGCGCGTGGCAATTGCGCGAGCGCTTGCAATGCGGCCGCGGATTCTGCTTTTCGATGAACCGACTTCGGCGCTGGATCCGCAACTGGTGGGGGAAGTGCTTTCCGTCATCCGCGGGCTGGCCCATGAACATGATCTAACCATGCTGCTCGTCACCCATGAGATGCGGTTTGCCCGCGAAGTGTCGGATCGCGTCTGCTTCTTCGACAAGGGCCGTATCTGCGAACAGGGTGCTCCGGACCAGATATTCGCGGCGCCGAAAGCGGAGAGGACTCGCGAATTTCTATCATCGGTTCTTGGATAACACGGGCAATCCAGCAACCGAATCGCGTTTCAGGCCGTCCAGTTGCCATCGGCCTTTCGCAAACACAAGTTCGCCGCATTCATCCACGTCTTAAAAAAAGGACATAGAGACTTGAAGACCGAAAGCGCGGTTGTGCAGTTTAACAAGACAGCGCGGCATTTAATTCGAGATTCGCCACCGAGAAAAATATGGCCCCCTTGAACCAATTCGAACCGGGACCCGAGTTAAAATCCGGATGTTAATCCATCACTAAACTCCTAAGTAACGGCCAGTTGCGTGTAGGGTGCGGTTTTCATCATCGATGAAGTGGCTGGGATAGCCAGTGGAGGCCGATTTGCACATCATTGGGATAGATCACATACAGATCGCGATGCCACCGGGCGAGGAAGACAAAGCTCGGGCATTCTACGAGGGATTGCTTGGCCTTCGGGAGGTTCCAAAGCCAACGCACCTCGGCGCCAGAGGAGGGTGCTGGTTCGAAGGAGATGGGGTTAAAATCCATCTCGGTGTCGAAGCGGACTTCGTTCCCGCGCGAAAGGCGCATCCGGGCCTCCTTGTCGACGACCTGTCTCAGTTGGCCGCACGGTTGGAAGGTGCCGGGTACTCGACAATCACCGATCAGCCACTGGATGGCTTCAATCGTCGATATGTCAATGATCCGTTCGGCAATAGATTGGAACTTATGGAGCAGAGGTGATCGCGAAACACGGTCGCGATTAGCGCGACCCAGCTTTGCAGGCCTGTCCGGTTGGTAGAATGTGAAGCGATGCTGGAATCCACCACATTGTCCGTCCCAACAACAGCCCGATCGGGCAGGAGGTTTACGAGCAGAAGGTCAATCGATGGATCAAAATATGGCAAAAGCTCCGTGTCGTGCCTTGGGTTGAGGAAGAAGGCTGAGGAGACAGCGCCGTTCTTCGTTGAGCAGGCGGCAACTTTCAGTCCGGCTTTGGTCCTCCTTCCGTTCCATATCGGCCGAGTAGGGGGTCTTCCTTCAACGCCAACAAGAACAACTCCCGGGCACTTTCGTCTGAAACATGTCGGTCATCGACGCCTTCCCAGGCTTCAAGGGCGGCGATGTAAGCCTTTCCGTCAGAGACTGGCCAACGGGCCGATAGGAGATCGAACGCGTGTTTGGCCGATCTCACGGTACTCGGCTTTCGCAAATGTAGAATAACGATACTCGTCCACAAAATACACGCTCCATCGCCGGCGGGCAAACCCGCCAAAAGGAGCGCCTGCTCGTCCCAACTAGCGTCTACGACGAAGGTTCCGCACGATTGTTCTCAGCCATCCGGAGGTCGAGTGCCTGTCGCAACCGACCCGCTGACAAGTCTGTGTTTGCACTTAAAAGATCAACGGCGGCGGCGTATGCGGCTTGCGCGCAATCGGCGCCTGCGTCGATGGAGTTCGCGTCGCACCAGTCGGCTATTACCGTCGCGAGCATCTCTATGTGCCGTTCGGAGAGTTCGGGAAGATTCAAAAGGTTTAGAGACATTATCGTGGCACCACCTAAGGCAAGAGCACGTCTGATCTCCCAATCGGCCTCGCCCTGCTAAGATCGCCGACTGGAGTACTATACGCTTCATTGGGTGCGATGGCATAGCGATCCGCAAGGGAAGGAGTGGCAGCGACCACTACTATGATGCGAGCGATCTCAGCACAATTGTGTCGACCGTCAGAATCGCCGGCACGCGCCTTTTACCACTTCACCCGCAAACCGGCGGTGCCGCTGAGCGCATAGCTGTCGCCGAAGTCTTTCAGCGAGGATTTTGCCGCGACTTCGCCGTAGAGAGAGAACCGTTCCTCACTCCAACTGTAGCTGCCGCCAAGGGTCAGGCCGGCCCAGATTGGATCATTCTTGCTTTCGAAACCGGAGCCGGAGACATCGACTGCAGTGCCATCCAGGAACTCGCCGTAGAGATTTGCTATGCTGTAGATTTTCGCCCGCGCCGTCTGACCATCGGCGCGCTGGACGCTTTCCTCGCGGTCGAGCGCCACGCCGAGCCGGCCGAGCAGGCTGTCGCCGTCGTGGAGCGAAACACGTGCGCCGAACCGATCGTTGAACGTGTCGAAATCGACGGAGGAATAAACGAGCTGTGCCTGGGGCGTGATCGACCATGGGCCGGAGGCTGCAAAGCGCCGGCCGGCCTCGAGGCTCAGCGCATAGCCGGAGCCGTTGTTGCCGCTTTCCATGGCGCCATCGACGAGATTGGATTTCAGGTCGGTGTTATACCAGGTGGCCCGGCTCTGGGCATCGACATAGAAGCCTTTGTCGCCATACCAGGTCAGCGTCGCGCCGAGCCCGAAACCGGTCGTGTCGATATCGCCATTGCCGTAGAGGGAGTCGATATTGCCTGATATCGTGCCGTAATGGACGGTCAGGCCGCCGATCAGCCGGCCGCCCTTGTCCTGATAAAGCTCGCCGTCGAGACCGCCCTCCAGCTTGAACAGGTTATAATCGTAGCTGTCGACGGTCGTGCCTTTGTCCGGCTCGATGCCGGCATGCATGCCCTCGGTGCGCAGCCAGACATTGTCAGGTCCTCTGGCCGATGCCGCCGCGCTGCCTCCAGGCCAATAGCGGTCGCCGAGGCGCTGTTGCAGCGTCGACAATCCGTTGAGGGCGAGCAGCAGCTGCGGATAGGCTTCGTAGAGGGGAACGCCCGGCTGGTAGACGGGTCCGATCACCGCTCCGGCGGGATCGATAAGCGCCGAGCGAAGATACCAGTCGCCGTCGGCAGGTGTCGATATGCCGTTCTGGTACAGCCGGTAGGCATAGGCGCCGCCGACTGCGGCCTGATCGCCCTGGAAGACATAGTCGCCAAGCAGTGAAAATGTTCCGGCCGAGGTGCCGCCGACATCGACGATCTTGATGCCCTCGACGGTCTGCGCGCCACCGCCGCCGAGATTGGTGACGCGCACATTGGTCGTGCCTGCCGTATTGCCGGTGACGACGAGGCGGTCGGTCGGCGAGGCATCGCCGCCGAGCACGCTCTCGATATCGAGCGTACCGCCATTGCCGGTATAGTTGCCTGATATTGTCAGCGTACCGATCGAATTGCCGGGGGCGACCGTGCCGGAATTGCTGACATCGCCGATGATGGTTCCGCTGCCGCCGAGCCTGCCGAAATTGGTGATATCGCCGATGACCGACGTCGGCGTTGTGTGGTCGCCGATCAGCAGCGTGCCGTCATAGATCGTCCAGTTCGTCGCTACCGTGCCGTTGCCGGTCAGAAGCCAGGTGCTGCTGCCGGTCTTCTCGAACGTGTCGAAGTTCTGATATTGCTGGGCGGCGCCGATCTTGGAGATGTCAAATGTGTCGCTCCCCGCGCCGCCGAGGCGCAGCGTATCCGACAATGTGGCATTGCCGACGACATTGCCGATGATGTTGGAGCCTGCGTGAAGCTCCAGGATCATGCTGGAGGCGGGATTGGATGTGACGATGGCATCCGCCATGCCCGCACCGGCACGAATGGTGCCGCTGTTGATAATCGTTCCGCCTGCCATCTGAACGGTCACGCCATAGGCATTGCTGCCACCTTCGATCGTGCCGTTGTTGATGAGAAATCCGTTGGTGCGCATATGCACGCCTTCGCCGGCAAAAACAGCGCCGTTGACACCGTTGCCGCCACGGATGGTGCCGTTATTTGTCAAAATATTGAGAGCCCCGGCAATGCCACCCAGAAAGACACCTGCTGCGCCATTGCCGGTTGCGCTGCTTCCGCCCTGGATGAGGCCATTGTTGGTGGTGTTGGTCCCACGCTGGCTTTGAAGTCCGAAGCCGCCGCTTCCGGCGCCGGAATTCGAGCCGCCGGTGACCGTGCCGTTGTTGGTAAACGTGGTGGCGCTCAAATTCGCGCCGGTGCTCGTCGTGGCCGTCCCATCGGGGCCGCCTGCGATCGAGCCATTATTGATCAAAACTGACGGCGTGCTGGTTGAAATGGCGATACCGCGTTGACCGGTACCGCCCAGGAGTGAACCTTCGATGGTCAGTGTCTGGCCGCCGGTATTGTTGAATTGGAGATTGCCGGTATTGAAGCCCTGCGTGTAGATGGTGATCGGCTTGGCAGGGGTCGGAAGGACTGCCCCGCTGAGCGGGAACGTAGATGTCAGTTTGATGATTGCACTGCTCTCGCCATCTGTGTTCGCCGCTGTAATGGCGTCGCGCAACTCCGTCTCGTTGCTGACCCGGTACTCCCTCGCGGTCGCAGCCGATGGGGGCCAGCAGAAGAACGCCAGCAGAGCGAGATTGACGCTCGCAAGAAGGCCGGTTTTCGCGCGAATGTCTTTTCCGACGGCACCGAAGCCCATACTCGCCTCTATAAGTTGCTTCTAATATGAAATGCGATTTAAGGATGTGCTTTTTCTGCGATGCTTCGTCCTGATGCGCAAGGTTTCGACCCACCTAAAGTAGGATTTTTCATGCCAGGCGGGGTGAGTTGTTGCTTGATGGCAACAAGGCGCTCAATTAGCGCATGTGACGCATTAAGAATTGTCAGAATCGTTGTTCAATGTCGCAGGATTCTGCCTCCATCGATCGTCTGAGCAGCGCTCGCAGGGCCTCATGTTCGGGCCCAATGGGTTTTAGATTAAGGAATGCGTCGACGGATCTGCGTGTCTCGTGCCCGCCCGACGCCAGATTGGCGCGATGCAGGACGAAGGCGGCGTCACCCTTGCTCTGGCAGCACAGAAACCAGCGGTCGCCATTGGAGCTCACGGCGAATTCCATCTGCTCTTCCGTATCGAAGCCCTCCCGCGTACGGTTCATCTCGTTCAGGGAACTTGCCTGCTCGCCTCCCGCTTGCGCCTCGCCTGTGCTAGTAGACGCGGGATAATCCTCGGGAGCGATCATGCCGGCCCGGATCTGCTGGATGAGAGTGGTCTCCGCCGCGTGGTCCGCTCCCGCCTCGGGCTTCAGGTCAAGCGTCGCATAGTCCGCTCTTTTAAGAAGCCTGCGCAAGAGAGACTGCTTCATGCCGGTTATGTTCACCAAAGCCAGCCCTCCGTGATCAAGAATAGAACAAAAACAAAGCTGATTACGGCGACGATTGTTGGAGCGGCGCCGGAATAGCTTGGCGAAACAGTTTTGTGAGTGGGAGACATATCCTCTCCTTCCGTTAACGTGTCGGTCCGACGACCGGGATCATCCCGCGGCGCGCTTGACGAACCGTTTTCAGCTCGAATGGCTGAGCTTCGCGCAGCTGGCGAAGGCGCGCGTTTTTGCGGATCCGGTCAGCCGCTTCCGTTTCAATGATCTGCCGCGCGACGTCACTCGTGGTCGCAGCCTTGTCTCGCGCGGAAACCTTTTCGGACCTGAAAAATACCTGCTTGGTCATGGTCATGATAATCTTCTTTCGGTCTGCGGCTTGGACGCATCCAAGCGGTCGACGGTTGATCAGGCCGGAAAAGCCGACCAGAAAACAAAAAGGCCGGGCGCTAGCCCGACCTCTCACAGTCACTCAGCTCTGCTGCCAGTACATCCGTGGTCAGCGCAGCGAATGAAATCCTTAAGCTGCCTGAAGATTTTCGGCCGAGCTTTTGCCGGACTTGCGGTCCTGAACAACCTCGTAGGAGATCTTCTGGCCATCCGTTAGCGATCGCATTCCGGCACGCTCGACGGCAGACGCGTGGACGAAGACGTCCGTGCCACCATTGTCCGGTTGGATGAAGCCGAAGCCCTTGGTGGAGTTGAACCATTTTACGGTACCAGTAGTCATGACGATTTCCTTTCAAAGCAATCGTTGGGGGTCCCGCGATGCCTTGCGGGGAAGATCGATGATTTGAGAGGAAATCCGACGGGAGCTAAGCTCCGGACCAACATCACAAGCAATGGTCGATAAACATCATATAGGTACAAGTTCTGATTTTGCAAGGGACGCGTCTGATTTAAATCCGGTTCATGTAGGATCACAGCGTTTCCAGCTTTCGTGCACGTTTCATCAGCCAATGAAGGCGATGTCCACGGCGACGTCGAGCGATTGAAATGCGCCGGCGGGACCGATGAACGTTCCCGATACCGACATGAGCTGGGTAATGTCACGCGCGACTGCCACGGGGATCAGATTGGCGCTGCCCATGCTCCTGTTTGTCGGGTCGAAGGCGATCCATCCCGCACCCGGAAGGAATACTTCAACCCATGCATGGGTCGAGCTCCCCGGCGACGAACCGACGAGGCTGCGCGCCGGGTCGTAGAGATATCCGGACACGATCCTCGCCCCGAGGCCAAGAACCCGGACACTTTCGGCAAAGAGCGTCGCAAGATCCCGGCAGCTCCCGGACCGCAATGAAATGGTCTCCAACGGAGGCTGCGTTCTTTCTGTATCGCGCGCCTGATAGGCGACGCCGTTTGAAACCCCGGCACTAAGATCCTTCAACAGCGACAGCGTATCGGCCGAATTCCCCATGACGAAGCCCTTGACCCACTGCTGCAATTCGCCAGACGCGTCGGGATACTGAACATCCCTGAGGGCGCCAAGATCCTTCCAGTCCTGATCGTCATAAAGGAAGGGGTAGGTTGCGGCCGGCGCAGCGATATCGAACACGGGCCAGGCTTCCGATTTCACGTCGACATCCGCACGGCTGACGATTTCGAGCTGTTGGGTCGGCTCCGGGAACGTCATGGTCGCAACTGCGTTTCCGAACACATCGGTTGTCCAGGAAACCCTGCCTCCGGGAGAAGCTGCAATTTGGTGCCTTTGCAGCAGAAGCTCCGGCCCCTTGCGCGGTCGCAGCAATAGTCGGTACGGAGAGAGCTGAACGGGGCTACGGTAGCTGTAGGTCGTCCGATGACCTATGGAAAGTTTTGGCATTTCTGCACCTCACATGCACAAACCCGACAGGGTATGCTCAGGTATCGCCAGTTCGCTGCGCCGCCACCAAGCTCAGCCGGAATTGCGAAGATGCCGATCCGGCGAGACGTGCGGCTGGCCCTCGATTGCCAGGGATGCGTCATTTCATGAGCCCAGCAGACCGCAGCGCACTCTCTATGACGTCGTAGACGTTATTCGCGATTTTGCGATCAGACTTCGCTCCCCCGGTGGGCCTTTCGCCCGCGGCCTCGGGATTCGCACGGCGCTCAAACGACGGCGTCAGCCCCCATGTGCGGGCAATATGCTCCGTCGACGAGATGCCGACGTCGAGCATGTAGGGTGCCTGCGAGCCGTAGCCGGTTGACGTATCGATAGGTGTTCCGTGTCCCATGCCGCCGATGCGGTAGAGTTCAATGGCGTCCAAGCCAATCTTGTTCGTCCAGACGTGGTGTTCCTGTCCGTCGATGACGTCAGACCGCGAAGGTCGATCGACCACCTCGTGTATGGCTTTCCACTGGTCGATTATGGCCTTGGCGTTGAGGTCGTCCACGGTCTTGTCATTCGTACCATGCCAGACCGATATGCTCGGCCAGGGTCCAGCATGCGTCGACGCCGAACGAAGTTGCTGCTGAAGTCGTTCACGAGAGGGTAGACCGTGACCGCGCATCCGGTCGAACGCCTCTGGGATGCTTGAGGCAACGCCATAGGGCAGGCCCGCAATGATCGCTCCCCCGGCAAACACTTCCGGATAGGCGGCAAGCATGGCATTCGCCATGGCGCCGCCAGCCGACAGTCCCGTGATGAACACCCTCGTAGGGTCGATCCCGTGGTCGGAGATCATCACGCCGATCATCTCACGGACCGAGCGGACCTCGCCGCCGTCGCGCCGGATATCGCCGTCGGAAAACCAGTTGAAACAGAGATTGGGGTTGTTCTGGCGGGTTTGCTCCGGAAACAGAACAGCAAAACCAAATTCGTCGGCCAGCTTCGACCATCCCGACCCGGCATCGTAGCCGGCAGCCGTCTGGGTGCAACCATGTAAGACTACTACAAGCGGGATTGGACGTGATGCATCCGCGGATCCGGGAACACGATACCACCCCATGAGATCGCCGGGATTAGCGGTTTGGTTCTGCAGCTTCTCCAACCGGTTTGAACCCGCAGACATGTTCGGCGCAGTGCGAAACCGTTGCAGGCGCTGCAAAGTATCCGAAAGACTTGTCATAGTGGCTTCCTCGCTGCTCGCGGAAAGCCAACCGACGTCCCGGATGTCCTAGGTAATGCTGCACTGCACAATTGCAAGACTTGTAGTGATGGAAGCAAGCCGTTTGCTCAGCGTGGGCAACAGCGACAAGATCGGCAACCAGGCCAGCAACAGGCTCTCATCATGCGTTCATCTCCATCTCTTCAAAGGAAATCAGTCGCTGCCTCTTCTCGTCCCAGAGAACAAGTTTGACGCAGGCCAGGCTGTCGCGAATGCTGATGCGGCCGACATCTGCAAGCTCGGGATGGTCTCGAAGCACCTCAGGCAGCCGATAAAACAGCACCCGGCTGGAGAGATGATGAATATGATGCATGCCGATGTTACCGCTCATCCACCGCAAGGAGGGCGGCAGATCATAGTGTGAGGCTCCATGCATGGCAGCGTAAGGGAAAGCCCAGTCCGGTGGTCTCGACCAGTGCGTATCCTCGAACTGATGCTGGACGTAGAACAGCCAAACGCCTGCGGATCCGGCAATGGGGACGATCGGCAGATGGATCAGGAGGAACGGGATATCCCGACGCTCCAGATTAATAGCGCCGTCAACACGGTAACGGCGACGTTTGTTGCCATCGTCGAGACCCAGGGCCGAGCGCCCGATCGCATCATTTTGAACGGTAGCCTCTGCTTGAGGAGAAACAGAAAGGCTGGGCCGATCCCGAACATCACGAACGGATTCCGATACAAGCGATAACCAAGCTGACCCATCGGGGTCCGACTGCGGTACTAACATACCGTGAGGGTTGCTATGTCGCCAACCCCGCCCTCATCCAGGTTCCCGGCAGATGCATGATGCTCGTTGTGCGCGCATCGCCAGTAGTCGTAGGGCGTGAGCGTCAAGATACCGAGCACGCGGGCCGGTCCAATCGTCCAGGCGTCGTTTGCCAAAGAAAGAACCGTGCCCGCAGTCATGCTGTGGCATGAAGATGCGTAGCAAAAAGCCAGCCGCGGGAATGATCAGGAGTAAGCCAATCCAGTATCCGAATTGCAGCGCGATCGCCGCAGTGACCCACAGAAGCACGAATGGGCTGAGGGTCACGGCAAGCTCATACAGGCTTCGCGCCAACATGGGCTTTCGGTAGCCGGCGATGATCTTGAGCCAAGCCAATTCGGGATCAGCGCCTGGGCTGGCCGACGGTTTAATTGCGGTCAACGGATACCTATTGCGTTCTTGGGATAAGCGCCGCACGTAGCAAGAGCCGGGAGACGGGGATTACTTGATGCGGCGTGCCAGCGGATATGCCGGCGCGTCGTAAAGCGCCCGGATCTGTCTATGGTCGAACCGCGCCTCATCGACTTCGAGGAGAGAACCCAGTTGCTGTGCGCCGGGCATGTCTTCAACCGCGAAACGCAGAGCCTCGGCGGCCGTCTCAAAACGCCGGTAGCGTGGCCCCCTGCTTCCGCGGAGAGACTTGCCCGAATACAGGCCCGCCACGCCTGTGTAGTCGAACTGGGTCAAGAAGTTGTCCTCCACGTTGCAGAAGGGGACTGAGCATTGACCCGGCTGGCTTCCCTGAGGGTGCGCTCCGTTTCTCGCAGCTCGCGCCGTCGCAGCTGCATTCCCTTTCGCAGAGTCGTGAGTTTCTCCGCGTTTGAGCCTGCCTCGGCAGCCCGAAACAGCTTGTCCGCAGATTGGCGGAATGTGTAGTTCATTGTGATTCCTTCATTGGTGAGCAGGGGCAGTGGCAACAAACCGCCTGATCCGCCGCTCAATTATTTCTGCGGCGGGTCCCAATTACGGCTTTGTCAGCTTGCTGCGCTTTGATTCCGTCTGTTGAGAGGTTGCGCATTCCGGCATGATTTTATGCCGTCGTCGGCGCTCGGGCTTTCCAATGAGACGTGGAAAAGCGGTTCATGCTCGCCAGAGGCAGCTTTCGCACGACGGCCGTCGTTAACACGCAGTCAGCGATCATTGCTTGTTCGTGATAGCCGAAAGCACTTGTTCGCACCAGGTTTTGCGAGACACACGCGGGATACTGATTGGAAGACATCTTATCCTCCTTCTGTTTGGGGTAAGGCCGCCACCGAAGAAAATGACGCTCACGGGGAACGGCTAAACCCGTGCACCCGGCGACACCTGCCGGACGGATCGATCTTTTGAAGGGAAATCCGGGCGGAGCCTTGCTCCAGCTCAACATGACAATCATTGGTCGATTAGAGATATATGGGTACAATTTCCGCTTTAACAAGAGCTTCAGTTACGTCGGCTCTTTTGAATAGGGCGGCGTCAAAGCTCCGTCGGGCCGTCGAAGCGGTCCTCGAGGCACCGGCAACCATGGCGTCCTTGTTGCCGCGCGGCCTGCGCGATCGTCCTTCTCTTCAACTCGTTGATGGGCCAATTACTCGCCTGACGCTGCAGCCCGGTGCCGACGAAAGGAGCCCGCAGGGGTGCTTTGCGGGCTCCAAAAAGCTCAGAGGTCGGTCCCCAGGAACGGGCCGCACCGGGCAATCACCACCTGCTCACATATCCAGAACATTAGCGAATCAATTCGGCTGACAGTCCTCGGATCAATCACGAAGCCCTACCCTGTCGAAACGCTTGCAAAGGAGGGTAACCCGGGCGGCGCGACTTCGTGCGTTCTCGTACAAACCTTTCGGTCCGCTTGCACTTTCTCACGGGGCCTTCATAATCGGGAAGAGTCACGACTTCCAATGCAGTGGCGGCTGAGGGTTACCAAGTGCTCCCGCCTGAACGACGGAGGAGCGCCTTGAGGGCTAACGCTTCCAAAACCATTCGCTTCTACTCGTTCGGATGGGTCGAACGTTCCCGGATTCACGCCGACACGCTCGAACCGGCTCGCAAGGCTCCTGCAAGACCTTGATGAAGCAGGATGGCGCAGCAGCCCTAGACACGCCGGGCTGAAGACAGCATTCGCAGCTCAGGACCTGGGCTTGATCGAATCCAGGGGCGAAATCCGCTCTCAGACCGTCTAACAGCGGCAGGACGAATGTTTGCGAAGTCCCTTCCCGCTGCCTCGCAACCACAGTGCGGAGGAGATCGGCCCGGTTTCCTCTCAAAAGCATGGTGGTCGTGCCGCTGCCGGCCCTCCACAACGGGACGCTTGCTCGCATCCCTGATTTGATCGGCGCGACCCAAGCGAAACCGTAATCGCTAGCGTTTTCACGGTTGGTGATGAACGGCCACGTCCTCTGCGCTTGCCGTTTGTCGCCTGCGCCTCTTCTCCTGAGGGAGCGAGCCTCTGTTGCCTACTGGGTCATGATTGGGATGCGGATGAGCCGTGGTGGCCAGGCCTGCTTGGGTTCATTT
This sequence comes from Rhizobium sp. BK650, assembly GCF_014195325.1. Classification (GTDB taxonomy): domain Bacteria; phylum Pseudomonadota; class Alphaproteobacteria; order Rhizobiales; family Rhizobiaceae; genus Rhizobium. The sequence continues at coordinate 118,324 of NZ_JACIBK010000017.1, forward strand.
AGTAGTAAATATGCCCGGTCTCAGCATCAGGAAAGTCGTGACGGTGAGGCTTGCTCCTGAATTGTTGAGCACAGCGTAGAAATATAAAATGCCTCCGCGCCCTTGCACAACATAACATTGAGATTATGTATAGGTTATCGAATTTGCTTTTAGAGCTTTGCTCTGCTATTGAACGCAGCTGGCGGGTCTTTTCTTTCAGATCGATCAAACGACTGTCGGCGGCTCTCGCCGGACAGCGACTAATCGTGCGATTGAAAGCATAATCGTCATGAACACCGGCATCGTAAAGTTTTTCAACACCACCAAAGGCTTCGGCTTTATCCAGCCGACCGACGGCTCCAAGGACATCTTTGTTCATATCTCCGCGGTCGAACGCGCCGGGATGAGCTTCATCTCAGAGGGCCAGAAACTGAGCTACGACATCGTCGCCGATGGCCGCTCAGGCAAAAGCGCCGCCGCAAATCTTCAGGCAGCCTGACCGATAATCGGTCTTTGACCACGGATGTACTGGCATTGACCGCGTGTCGAAAGGTCGAGGGATGTCCTCGACCTTTTTTGTTGAAAAGGAATCTCACATGAAAAAGACCAGCGCCGAACAGCAGATTCAGAGGGCAGTGCGCCAGGTGAAGAACACCAGTGGCGGCGGCCATCTTGGCGGCACGAACTTTGGCCAGGCTTATGATGCCAAGACATCGTCGGCAAAGGGCAAGGCCGATAGTAGCCGTCGGGGTTCTCGAAAAAGCTGACAGCCCGGAAATCGCAACAGCAAATGGGGGTTAACATGGAAGTGGCTGAGTTCGCATGACCGAATCTGCTGTAGCACTTACCAAGTTGAGAGCCAACTACGCCATGTACGAGGAAGCCTCGCGCCAGCTGCGCAGGCTGCCGGTGTTTGCTGTTGGGCAGGAGGGCAATGATCATCTCATGTCCTTGCTGAAAAAGCTGAATGAGACGGAAGACGCAGCGACAACGATTTCTCGCGCGTGACCTGAGACACACCCGATTATCCCGTACCTCAAAGCTACCGCTCGAATCGCCTTTCCTGATAGTCCGCAAGATAGCCGGAGTGAAGCGGATCGCCACTTCTCTGTCTTCGTGCATCCGATTACCGTTGACGGTTGTCCCTCCCCGACCGAAGTGACTTCGACGGTGCCGCGGAAGCTGGTCTTGTGATCGACATCTTCCAGCTCGTCGAGGACTTGGAGACGGTCTTCGTCGATGTCGAACAACTCGCCGCGAACCCGCAGTCCCTCCCCCGGCGGTCGAGCATCATCGGGCCGTAGAACGAGCCGGCAATATAGAGAGGATACGGTTCGACTGTCTCCACATCGCCAAGGTACCGCGCCCCGACAAGGCCCTTCTCGAAGAGCGGAAAGCCGCGTTTCAGGGTGCCGTAGATGAACACTCTCATCAATGCAGAGCCGGTCCGATGGGATATTGCGGATGCCTGCAATGGAACGTCGTCATCAGATTGAGCGCACGGATCGCTACATCTTCGGCAAGGAGGGTGTCTTCGCTGGACGAGAGGTCGTTCACGACAGACAGGAGAGCCCTTCCTACCGATGCCATGACCATTTCCAGAGCGTGGTCTCCTTCGTCAGCCGCCCACTTCGCGGTTCGCTCCAGTGTGACAGCAAGGCGTTCAGAACAGCTTGTCGTTCGTGCTCGCCGAGTTCTCGTAGTTTTGGGACTTCAGTGTTCAACTTCATTCTCGCAATGAGGCCTCACGTGGAATACTTCGTTCTCAAGGTTTCGATCTGAGGCTAGCGCCGACGCCTTTCAGCGATGGCAGCTCGAGCGCAATGCGAAGGCTCCGGTGTCGCCACTCCCGGCTTATTTTCCCGCCAAGTTGCTTCTCCAGCACCGCACCCAGCAGAATGGTACCGAAGCCCTTTCGCGGCTCAGCGTTGTTTTCTCTCACGCCCTGCTCGTGCCACTCGATGATCAAGCCGTTGTCTCCCACCTGTCGCCAAGTGATCGTCAGGCTGCCCTCAGGATGCGAGAGCGCCCCATGAACTGCCGCGTTCGCGGCAAGCTCATGCATTGCCAGTCCGAGTGGCTGCACCGACGGCGCGGGGACCATGACCGACGGGCCGCTGATCTCGACGTTCTTATCGCCGTAGATGCTGACCTGCAGCGATATGACGTCGTGGAGCGAGGCCTCCTGCCAGCCGTTCTCGGCAAGCAGCATGTGCGATCTGGCAAGCGCCTGCACCCGCTGTTGCACGGATGCGGAATAGGTGGCGGCATTGTCGGAGCGTGTCAGGCGCACGATGCTGTCGACGATCGCCAGAACGTTCTTCGTTCTGTGGTCCACCTCCAGCAGCAAGCGGTGCTCCGCCTCTTCGAGCGTCTGCACCTTCCGGTATTCGGTGACGTCGATCTGCGACGCGAAATAATAGGCCAGGCGTCCATCCTCGTCCCGGATCGGGCTGAGGTATAGCTGGTTCCAGAAGGCACTTCCGTCCTTGCGGTAGTTCAGGATCTCGACGGTACCTTCGCGCTCCGCGTCGATGATGGCACGGATTTCGGCGACTGCTTCCCTCGATGTATCTTCTCCCTGCAGAAACCGGCAGTTCCGTCCAACGAGTTCTTCCGCCGAATAACCGGTCAGGTGCAGGAAAGCGTCGTTTGCGAGAACAATCGGGTAGTCGGGCTGGCGGGCATCGGCAACCACGATCGGCATCCGCGTTCGCTGAAACGCGAAGGCGGCGAGTTCCTTGTGATCGACCATCCCTTGTGTCGACGCTGCGGCCGGCTTGTCCCCATGAATGTCTGACGGCTTGGCTTCAACCACGGCTCACCCTGTTTTGCTGGCTGATTTGTCAAAACGTCGATCACTGACAAATGTTTCGCCGGCAGGCGACCAGGATCTCACGGGCAGGCTGAAGGAGGCTGATCAGCGGGCGTGGTCGTTCTCACGCCGTCGCAATATCGGCCACTGCCGCTGCGAGCTGTCGCATGTCGGTCGGCTTGCCAAGGTTACGGACGCCTGCCAGGACGGCGTTCTGGGCAAGAACGGCTTGGTCAGCGGCGCTTGCGAGTACGAACGGAAGGCCGAGGGCGTTTAGCTGTATTGCCACCGGTGTTACCTGCTCACCAGCCAGATCGACATCGAGAACCGCCGCATCAGGCTTCGTCTCGCGCAACAGATCAAGTGCATGGTCGACCGAGCTTGCCGGCCCAAGCACCTTATTGCCCGCCGAGGTAAGCGCGGTCTTGATTTCCAACGCAATGAAAAACTCGTCCTCGACGACGAGGATAGTGCGGGAGCTTGCAGGGGAAGCGTGTGACGGGTTCATGAAGCTTACAATGGTATTCTGATGATCGCAGATAAACCTTCGACGGCATAGAAGAGTTCCACGCTACCGCCAAGATGTGCCGCGGTGCCCTCGATCATCTCGGTTCCATAGCCTTTGCGCTTGGGGGGCTGAACGGCGGGGCCATCTCGTTCGGACCATCGGCAGTTCAGGTAGGTCTTGTCCGTCAGTCCCTTTTCCAACGTCCAGGCAACTCGAACGCTACCTTCACCTGACGATAGCGCTCCGTACTTGATTGCGTTAGTCGCAAGCTCATGGAAAATCATGCTCGCCGCGAGGATCTTGGAGGGACCAAGCTGAACTGCGGGGCCGTCGTACGTAATCCGGTCGCTCCAGACCTCTCCGACCGCCTGCCGCAACAGGCCATGAAGGTCCACCGCCTCATTACGCGCGGCTATCTCCTGCGCGCGCAGAGTGACCTCGAGACGCCCAAGGAACGTTTGGCGATACTCCGCGGCCGTTAGACCTTCGACCTCCGTCTGCAAGGCGAGCGCGCGGACTACTGCAGACAGGTTCTTCATCCGATGGCGGGTTTCGGAGAGGATAAAATCCATCTCCGCGTCGTGCCGCTGGCGCTCAGTGACGTCGTCGAACAACACGAGGATATTGGTGCTGTTATCATCCGGGTGGACGAGGCGCCGGGCGTCAACCAGGAAGGTACGTTGTCCGATGCCCGGGAAATCGTGTTTAACCTCGAAGCCGATGACCGCGGCGGCTCTCGGAATAACACCCGCGATCAGATCGCGAAGTTCCGGAATATCCCATTGACCGTCGCCCAGATCGAACAAGCTTTTTCCGAGGAGATCGTCACGTTCCACTTGGAAGGTCTTGACGAAGGCGTTGTTGGCAGTCGTGACATAAAACCGCTGGTCAAGAACGACGATCGGCTGGGTCATCGTGTCGACGATGCCCTGGGCCTGAACATGTCCGCTCCTCAGCAGGCGATATGGATCCTCCAGCATCATCGACCGTCTTCTTCTCCCCGATATCCGGCACCTTATGGCCCGACGTTAACATATATCCCATAGCGAGGCCGTCGGATACGACGCCCGCCGGCTTTCCGCTTGCAACTCAAGAGAACGGGCAGCCTAGGCTCGAGTTCCTTTTGACTGTCAGCCTATTACGGTATCGCGAATGCATCGCGCGGGACCGTGAGCCTGATCAGCAGCCCGTGAGGTTGCCAATCCCTCGATACTTGCGCATTCAAGGTCCGAACCACCATCTGCTCAAGCGTCGTTCCGAACCCTGTTTCTTTGCTTTCGACCGCACGTTTGGGTTTTGCATCGGACTCCAGCCAAGTGATCTCAAAGCTGTCGGGCCGAGAGCTCAGGGTTACATCCAGTCGCCCCTCCGGCACAGAAAGAGCGCCGTACTTCACCGCGTTGGTGGCATATTCGTGAAACAGCAGTGCGAGGCTCGTGACCCTGTCAGCGCTGATCTGCGCGTCCTCGCCATGCAGTCGCCATCGCCCGCCCTCCTTGTCCTCAAAGGGGGAAAGCAAGCTGGAGAGGAGAGTGAAGAGGGTGGTTGACTGCGCCACGAACGCCTCGCCGCCGGTGAAGCTTGGCAGGGTCATTTCGTGCGCCCTCGACAGAGCAACGAGCCGGTCTTTCATGCCGGTAGCGAGCTCGGCCGGTGTCTGTGCCGTCCGTGCAGCCAGCGTGATGATGCTGCCGGTAATCGCGAAAAGGTTCTTCACACGATGGTGCATCTCGCGCAGCAGAAGATCTTGGTGTTCTGCCGCCCGCTTTCGATCCGAAATATCACGGGCGATCTTGGATGCGCCGATGATCTTGCCCTCGCCGTTGCGGATCGGCGAGATCGTCAGGGAGATGTCGATGAAGGTACCGTCCTTGCGACGGCGGACCGTCTCGAAGTGGTCGACTCGCTCGCCTGCGTTGATCCGCGCCAGGATCGCCGGCTCTTCGTCCAGCCGATCCTCCGGGATCAGCATGGTGATCGGCCGTCCCACGGCTTCCTCAGCGGTATACCCGAAAACCCGCTCGGCGCTCTTGTTCCAGGTGGTGATGATGCCCTGTAGCGACTTGCTGATGATGGCGTCGTCGGAAGATTCAACGATCGCGGCGAGGAAAGCCGCCGCATCGTGTCCTGGCTGCGCGGCCGCGAAACCCGCTTCAAGCTGCCGAAGACGGTCCTGGGCGCGGCCGCCCTCGCCGTCATAGTTTCTGTCTGCCATTAGCGTTCATGTATCCAACGGATGTGAATCGAAAAGAACTTGAACGAGGGTTTCGCATTTTTCAAGCAGTCCATAGTTCCCGGACGCGGGAAATAAAGCATCTTGTACCTGCAATATAGCCTGGTGAACCTGCGGTCCACCACCCTCCTCTACCGGACAGCGACTTCGACCGATCATCTTCCAAGACTGACGATACCTCCTCGAAATTATTCAGGCGGCTGACCCGTCAAGGGCGTCCTATATCGTCCTCGTCCTGGGTCAACCTTGGAGGGCACGACGATCTGCTCCAACCAGGCCGCTTTGCCAATCTATCCTGTGGCGGGAAGGTCCTGCAACTGACGTTGCTGGCTGAAACTGTCAAGCGAAGCGAAGATTTGACCCCTTAGGCGCAGCGAAGAACTGACCCCCTTCATTGATTTGCTGTTTCGTTTGTCTCGAGCGTCGTTCCGGCCTTCTGCAGAAGGCCGGAACGACGCTTTTCGCGAAGCCTATAGCTATCACCTCGAATGGTGATCACTGTCGAATGGTGCAGCAGGCGGTCCAGTATCGCGGTGGCGACGACAGGGTCTCCGAAGACGCTCCCCCACTCTCCGACCGATCGATTTGAGGTAATCAGGATCGAGCCTTTTTCGTAACGTCTGGAGACCAGTTGGAAGAACAGGTGAGCCGCGTTCGCTTCGAAGGGTAGATATCCGAGTTCGTCGATGATGAGCAGTTTCGGCCGTGACAGGATCGTCAACTGCTTGTCTAGGGTTGCGTCGTTGTGAGCCTTGGCCAACATGGCGACAAGCGTGGCTGCCGTCACGAATTGGACATTGTAATTTTGGCGGATCGCCTCGCGGCCGAGATTGACGGCAAGATGAGTTTTCCCTGTTCCGGGTGGCCCCAGGAATAGGACGGTATCGCCGTGAGCGATCCAGCGGCAGGTCGCCAACTCTCTGATCTGTCCTCGATCCACCGATGGCTGTGCCTCGAAGTCAAAGCCGTCGAGTTCACGTACGAAGGGGAACTGCGCCAGTTTGCTCGACATGGAGATACGCCGCTCGTCGCGCCGGGCAATCTCGCGCGACACCAAGAACGCCAGTGCCTCGCGCAGAGTCATTTTCGAGCGGGCGGCCTCATCCAGCAGGCTGTCGAGTTGATCGCGGATTGCCGTCAGCTTCAGGCGATCGAGCGTCGCGATGAGTAAATCATTATCCACGGTTGTCATCACCAGCCACCTCCAACCACCGCCTCATATTCCGCGAGCGGTCGCAGCAGGGCTGCTGGCGTCGTCTCGACTGGAGCGGAACGAACCAACCCTTCGATACCCGCAACGCCGACAAAGTGGGCCCGGTCCACGATCCGTTGTCGCCGTCCCTGGCAGAGAGCATGATCAGCTACGACATGGCCGGCGTGGCGGATGATGACACGACCCGCCAGCACAACGACCTGGACGCTTTCGCCGATGAGACGCCAGGGTACGGAATAACTGTTCGTGTCGAGATCGATGGCGCAGTCCGCCTGCACCTTGCGCACAAGATCGCGCAGTTGTCCAAACGGTGCACGGCCTGACAGCGGCCGAAGGGCATCGGCCTCGCCAGCGAAGCGCTCAATTGGAGGTTCACCAGTCGTGCCGTGGTCGCGCTGATCGGCGACCTCACGTATCCAACGATCCAAATGTGCCTCGAACGAGGCCCAGCTCTCAAACCGGCGACCTGCGATGGCGTTCTTCTTGACGTAGCCGACCCCGCGTTCGTCCTTTCCCTTTGTCCTGGCCCGGTATGGAGCGCAAGCGCGTGGCACGAAGCCCCAGTAACGCGCAAATGCCCATAGCCGTGCATTGAAGCGAACCTCCCGACTAACCGCGTCGTGATGCTCGACAAACGCCTTCGCATTATCCAGCAGAACCTCACTGGGAACGCCGCCGAACCGAAGAAACGCGCCTTCCATGCCCTCGAACCAGTCGGTCTGTCCCTCTCGCAGTGAGGCACGGATATGGATGCGTCGGGAATAGCTCAGCGTGGCCACAAATACGTTTACCCGGATTCGTTCGTCGCCAATCCAAACACGCGTTTGCCCAAAATCGATCTGTAATTGACGGCCTGGCGGCGTCTCGAACCGGACCGTCGCTCGCTTCTGCGCTTTGAGTTCACGCCGCCATTCCCGCACCCGTAGCTCAACTGAGCGCAGCCCGATCGTAATTCCATGCTCGCTCGCCAGCTCCTGCCGGATCACATCGGCATTGCCATCATGTCGGAAGAAGCGTTCGCGGAGCCAATCATCCAAGCCATCGAAAGCACTGCGGCGAACCGGCTTTTTAAATGGGGCCGCTCCGCCTTCTCGCAGATATCGGCGAACAGTATTGCGGGCACATCCAAATTCCTTCGATAGACGCTTGGCACCCCAGCCAAGCGCGTGCAGCCGCAACATTGCCACCACCTCATCTGCCTGAAGCATATCTTCGCCCTGCATCGTTCGCGACAATGCAGGATGCGCTGAAATCAACCTCGTCATCCATCTCTCCTCGTTGTGAAACGAGGGGTCAGTTCTCCATTTCGTTAGGGGGTCAGTTTCTCATTTCGCCTGACAGAAACCCGCGACCGTTTTCGCCGGGGCCAAGCTCCTGGCACGTTGTTGCGCAGATGTTTCACTGTTTGACATTGATCGAAAGCTACCGGGCAGCACGCCCACTTCCAGCGTGATTGCGTCGTGATTGCGTCGACGTCCGTTTGCTTCAGCAGGCACTAGTACTCGCTGCTTGGCGGCACTCTTGCTGCCCGCCAAAATTGCGGGCAGTATATTCCTCAGCTCTTACCAGGTTTTCTATACCAGTTCGGACAATTGTGCTGGGTTAAACCCCTTGAGATCGGCCGTGTCGCCTGTCCGAAGGAGCTGCTTCCCTAAACCGGCCGCCAGGAGGCGCAGGCCACCCCACGCTTCTAGTAACGGCAGGATTATCCTGGAGAGGCCGGTGTTGTCGGCCAGGAGGGAGCGAACGTGCACCTCAAACCTGTCACCCATACTGCATGGAACGATAAGGCTGAACGTTTTCATCAACGCTCCAATCTGGTTTCCATATCCAGAGTCCTTCGCATCAGTTTCGTGCGAGCCGCGACCAATGCCCGAGAAAGCATGCTGTCGAAGGACTTTTACTCGGGCTTCGCGAAAGAAACCCACCTCCGCCAAGTGCGCGAGCCCATCGGCGTCATTGGCATCTGTTTTGTTGGCGGCCATGTCGAGCGTCGCCTTGGCATGACGGGCATCGACGCAGATGGCGGCAGTCCCTCGGCGCGCGGCGCATGATAGAACCATACTGAGAGGGCCTGTTTCGAACACCACACGCTCCGCATTTGACGCTCGCATGCGGATAAGTTCGGTTATGACGGAGGTATCAGACGCGCTTCCCGCGCCAGATCCGCTTGCCCGCCCGACGGATCGAAATTGCCGTCTCTTCATTGACACCTCGAGACCGATATAATCTGCCATGGCGTGCCCAGATCGCGTTCGAACAGCATCACCATGAATTTCCGAAGGTGCGGCGCACCCTCGATAGCCGTCTCCGGTTTCCGCGAGGATGATCTGGATTTTCGGGGCCCGGTTCGTTTCATTATATAAGCCGCCGATCGTCCTCATGCCGATGCATGGGATGCCGGGCGTCGGCATCATCGGGTCGCCAATCCGGCAGCATGGATCGTGTCATGACCGGCGGCATCAACTAATGATTTTGATGAGCTCTCGAATATCGATAATTGTCACTATTGCGTATTTCAGATACGCGATAGTGACAGTAATCTTGATGACTCCCCGCCATGCTGTAACTTTCCCGTATCTGAAATTGCGGTTTGCAGCGACGGCGGGTATTCCGGCGGCGGCGGCGGACATGGCCATGGATGAACTGGCGGCGACGCTTGCGCGCGCCGTGGATGACCTTGCTCTGCCGGACCTGCTGACAGACGGTTCAGCCGGCGCTGAACGGGCGGCGCAGATGCGGGAAATTGTCCGCGAGCGTTTGGCCACTTTTGATTAACAGCGGGTAAATTCGACCTTTGAGCAATGGGTCGCCTGGCTCATTCCGCAGCAGTACAAGCGTATACCCAATAGCGTTCACCAGAGGGTTCTTGCATTACTGCACCTGGAAAGCAGCGTCATCGAGCCGGGTTTCGGACAGGACGATCTTTTCCTTCAGGCGGCAATGATGGCCATCTGAGACGGCGCCACGTTGATATAGCTTGGTGGCCGTTGGGTACTTCCTGAACGCATGCACGCTCCTTGCCTCGACCGGGCTTTCCCTTGACCGCATATGTTGTGATCGGCTCCGCCCAAGCCCGCGAACCAGAACAGTGTCGAGTCCGGATCAAGACCGATCAATGATCGTGTCCCACGGAGTGGTGTAGCTTGACGGCCACGGCTCATCCCAGAGGGCCGGATGAGTGTCAGCTTGCTGCTGGCAGGCTGATGAATGGATCATCGCTCATCGTAGCGATTGTCTCAAGGGTCATATAGCGAGATCGCTGGACGGCCCATTCATCGTTCTGTTCGAGCAGCAGCGCACCGACCAGGCGCACGATAGCGTCGTCGTTGGGGAAGATGCCGACGACCTCTGTCCGCCGTTTGATCTCGCCGTTCAATCGCTCTATCGGGTTGGTCGAGTGAAGTTTGGCCCAATGCTGCTTGGGAAAGGTCATGTAGGCGAGTACGTCTTGCTCGGCGTTGTCCATCAGACTGGCAAGCTTCG
>NZ_JACIBK010000018.1 GCF_014195325.1 Rhizobium sp. BK650
TCCATTCATCAGCCTGCCAGCAGCAAGCTGACACTCATCCGGCCCTCTGGGATGAGCCGTGGCCGTCAAGCTACACCACTCCGTGGGACACGATCCCATCAACTCCCGGACGATGAACCTAATTGTATCATTGCGCGTCTTGCCGAACTCGTCAGGCAGATCGCTCAGAGCTTCTTCAATGTCGTCGTCGAAGGCGATCGATCCGCAATTGCCTAACTGCAGCGCAGCGCGACCCAGCATAATCTGCAGATCAGGCCGCTGGACGCCTCGAAGCGGGTAGAACCTTTGACCCTCCTATTTTCCGGCTACACGGTCAGGTCTCGTCACCAAAATCTCGGCTTGCAGTAATGTCGCCATAAGAGCATCGGCTTAGCGCCGATGGCCTTGCTCCATACCCTTCGGATGATCCACCGGCGATCAAAACCCCATTGCTCCGCGGCGGTCGACAGCCCACCTGCGAGTGCGAACGATTTCCGCGACCTTTTTGCAGTTGAACAGAATCGAACCGTCGGCCCGCGGTTCTTCGTACCAATCGAAACAGGCTCAAGATTTCTATTCCGGGAGAGCGTCCTTCTCTCACTCCTCCCTGAACGCGCGTGCGACCTTGTCCATTAACGGCTTCGTCAGATAAGCCGGAGAAGTCTTGGCCGGTAACGTCTTTGTCACAAAGAAAGCCGCTTCGTGCGACGTTCGGATTAAGGGCGGGCAGCCATGACAAGGCGGATGAGACCCGCGCGGCGGCTGACACCCATCTTCGCGAAGATCGAAGACAGATGCTTCTTGATGGTGTTCGGCGATACCCCCAGCGCGCTCGCGATCTCCGCTACGGTGTGAATCTCCAGCGCGGCCTGAAGAACACGCATCTCGGAGGGCGTCAGGCCATAAAGGTTTGCACAGGCCTCAACTCCGGATTTCGGGACGGTCTCCGTGCGCCGCACGAACAATGCTGCACGCGCCGACCGGCCGACCCGCTCGAAGGCAGCCTGCGTTTGCGAATCCGGCGCGAGTTGCATCAGCGAGGCGATCCATTCGCCACCTTGACTGTCGATCAACTTGATCAGCGCAGGACGGTCAAGAAGAAGCTGCTCCGGCCGACCATGATCGCCCGACAACACCTCGCGGAGCAGCCGATGGGCGTTGGGGTCGGAGAATGTTAGGCCGAACGCGTCGTCGCGGATGATGTCGCCCATGGTTAGAAGCGATTGCGCACTCTGGTTAGTCCAGGTCACTTGGCCGCCTGGATCGAGAATGAACACGCCGGCCTCCACCCGGTTCAGCGCCGCTTCCAGCGACAGAATACGCTTTTCGTGTCTTCCAAATTCGCGGCGAATTAGCGCGGAGCGTTGCAGATGCGGCGCCAGCCTCTTCAGCCTCATCCGCAAGTTCTCGTCCACGAGACCATAGCGATCGCCAGTAATAACCGTGAAAGCTGCGGCGCTGGCCTCGTAGCGTTGAATATTGAAGATGGCCGCGTCCAGAAAGCCTTGCGGAGCTGCCCATTCACGAAAGAAACGGCTGGCCTGAAACTCTTCTGAGGGAACGAGATCACGGCTCGAAAAACACATCTCCCGGTTTGATGAAGATTGACGCCGGGTAGGTGGGATTGAGGGTGACAAATTTCTCACGATATAAGCGGAGGAAATCTGGCGCGATCCCCCAGGAATAGACGGTCTCGCCCATCCCATTGGTCGCGTCACGCCAATAGATGCGAGAAGCGCTGCCGCCAGTATAGTCACAGATCTGATGTAGCGTCTCCGGCCAAATCGTCTCGTCGAGAATAGTATCGTAGATCAGGCCGATGATCTCCGATAACCTTTCCAGCTCCGATGTTGAATGTTTCATCCAAACGCCCCGACGCGTGACCGACGCTAGTCTTGCCGTGAGACGATAACGTGGCGCTGAAATTTTAACAAGCACTACTCGTTCAGGTGATGCAGACCCGGATTCAGGATGATCTTCTTCTAATTGTGACGTGTCGATCGTCAAAACAAGAATGCCAAGGAGGTGTTATTTAAAGTAGCGCCTTCTCAGGGAACACCGAGAGGGGTGGGTGTGGATCATTTTATCTCAAGCTTCGTCTTCGGGCTGTCGATCGCTATGCCGTTCGGGCCGGTCAGTATGATGTGCCTGGAGCAGAGTCTCGTGCGTGGGGTGGGACCTGGGTTGGCAAGTGGTGCAGGCGCAGCAACGACCCATGGTCTCTATGCGACCTTGGCAGTATTTGGCGCCCATGTCTCGGCCGCACCTTTCGCCGGATTTCAAACGCAATCTCATTTTTTCTCGGGGGTGGTCTTTGTGCTGATAGGTATTTGGACCCTCTTCCGACAACCTAGTGCCCGGGACAACAAGATACTAACCAAGGGTGAACTCGGGTCATTTTTTGCCGGTGCAGGTTTGGCATTGGCGAACCCTATGACGCTGCTGCCCTATCTCGCGTTCGCCGGCTCCCTCGTGCTGACCGATGAGATCGGGGGACCCTTCCACATCCTGATCGTCTGCGGAGTGGGCCTCGGCACGCTCTCCTGGTATTGGACGATGAGCGGATCAGTGTGGCTCTTTCGCCAGCGCCTCCCGAGCCAGCTTCTCACGCACCTCCACCTCATAGCGGGGCCGGCGTTAATCGCGATCGGCATCGTGACGGCACTGCGGTAACTCTCTTGCCGTCTCTATGCATGGCATACCGTCCTGCCAGCCATTCTTCAGGTCATAGGATCCGAACGACTGCCAGCATAGTGCAATTGCATTCAGCCGCGCTCACAGCCAATCGCTATCCGCTCTTGCAGCATCCCTGGACAATCTCAACCAGGGCAACAAGCAGGTAGTGACCCTCGTTTGCACAACTGGCTGGTCGCGCGACGCCCAAATTATTGATCCACTATAATGGGTTGATTTTATCTCAGAAAGGCTTTAATTGATCCATCATAGGGGTCGATAGATGCGACTAGCGCTGCAAATCCATTTTGACCACGAGTGGCATCAGGCCGCGACCTTAGAGATAAAAGATAACGACGCCGGCTACCAGGGGGCGTCGATCGTCGACTATGACCTCGACTATTTCATTGCGGAAGCATCTCAGGAATTCGCTTCGGGCGAAAAGGTTTGCGACCTACGCGCACTGTCCGTCCGCTATCCGGTGGACCTCGAGAACCGATATGACCCTCATTGGCCTCCCTTCCTGCTGGACCTCATGCCGCAAGGACATGCGAGGCGAAGGCTCGCCGAACATCTAGGGCTCGTCGAGGCAGCGCGCGCATCCGATCTTCCCCTGCTTCTCCGATCAGCCACAGGTGGCATAGGCAATATTCGGATCAGGCAAGCAGCCGATTCCGAAGCAGAACGTCTGCATGGCGTGCAGCGCCAAGGCGTCACCGAGGCGCAAATTCTGGAGCGATCCGACCGCTTCATGGAAGTCGCCGATCGTTTCGGAGTGCTCGCCTCCGGCTCGAGTGGCCTTCAGGGTGAGTGGCCGAAAGTTTCGATGACCCAGGCCACTGATGGATTGTATTACCCGGACAGCTTCGTCTCTGACGACGAAGCTATACGACATGTTATCGTCAAACTGGTTCGCAGCACCGAGCCCACGGATCGTCTGATCCTTGAGGGCGAAGGCCTTTATTCCCGCATTGCCGCGGAGATCGGCCTGAATGTCAGCGAAGTCTCGACCTACGCCGAAGGCGTGCTGATCATTCCTCGTTTCGATCGGCAAATGGGGCGAGGTGGCCAGGTACTGCGCCTCGGACAGGAAAGCCTGGTGTCGGCTATCGGTGTCGCCGATTTCGGCTTTATCGGCGCGCACGAAGCCTATATCGAAGTCTTGAGGCGATTTTCGTCCGATCCGTTCGCGGACGTCGTTGAGTATTTGAAGCGCGACATTGCCAACCTCGCCCTCGGAAATCCCGACAATCACGGTCGGAACTCGGCATTGAGCAAGCATCCTGATGGGACGATCAGGCTGTCGCCGCTATTCGATTTTGCCCCCATGCGTCTCGCCAAGGAAGGCATAATTCGCTCCACACGGTGGGCTTCCATGCGTGATGCGGGCCTCGATCACCTTCCCGATTGGAAACTGGTCTGCAGCGAGCTTATGCTAGGCGCCGATGAACAGGGGCGCCTTATGGATACGCTCAGCCAATTTGCCGATCGCCTGAGGCAGGCTCCCCAAATCGCGGAAGACTACGGAGCAGCGCGCGAGATTATCGATCGGGCCATGAGCCGCTGTGTTGAGATTGCGGACAGTCTTTCGGTGGCCTGCACTTAATATCGGAAGTAGGCAGATCAGATGGCTCGCTGGAAAAAACCCACGAAAGAGAAAATTCTGGAGGATCGCAGAATTCTTGCGGAGCGGGCGCACCACGGCGCGCTGCGCCTGCCTGGCGCAGTTGCCGAAATCCGCAAGAGCTTTGGGATGACGCAGGAGGAGTTCTCCAAGATGCTTGGGCTCACGCGACGGCAAATCGCAGAAATCGAAGCCGGCACCGCGAACCCAACATTTGAAACGCTTGACAAAATCGGCAAGCTCTTCGGCTTCACCGTCGGTTTTGTACCAAGGACTGCCCGGGAGTTGCCCTCGAAATTGCCGTCCGAACGACAACGAGAGCCCTGAGGGAGGCGCCAACGCTGCTCGGTCTTCCAGTCGCAGTACCATGATGACATCGTCAACCCTGCCGACGTGGTAGCGCGCAAAGGGCCGGGGCCGCGGTATTGGCCGGCGTGAACGAGCCTCCAAACGTAGGCCGAACGGTCTTCCTGGGAACCCTGTGGCTCCAACACCGTCACGAGGGCTGGAGAGTGTCGCGCAGCCCACAGAGGACTCAGGAGACCAAGTGCAGGCATTTGCCGGCACCCCGGTCCGCCATCTCTACTCGCCCGCTGCGGGTTCGGGTTCCTTTGCCTCTTGTGCTAGCTGCATGCGGCATAATCCAGCTTACGGGCATAATGCGTCTTATGCCGATATCGGCAACACCCACTGGGCCGGTGCCTCGCACCGGCTCAATCGCGACCTCTCAAGGTATGCGAAAGATCGCACGGAGCGCGCCCGCGAAGAACTGATCGCCGAGCTTGGCAGTTGCTTCCATTGTGCCGACCTCGGTATCGCGCCGGAGCTCGAGCCGCCACCGGATCACGCGTCCTGTCTGAAGCCCTGGCTATCGGTCCTGCCGATGACAAGCGGACAATCTTCCAGGCGGCAGCTCATGCGCAACGCGCCGTGAGCTTCTTACATTCGTTGCAACCTGAAGCGGACGTGAAAGTCGCGGCCTAACGCTCATCTGGTCCTGCCCAAACCGAGATTGATGAAGATCATGGACGCCGCCTCGCGGAGCCTTCCCGATCGGGGACGGCGGCCACGACTAACGCACGTCGAACCTCGCGAGCATTTGGCGCAATTGCGCGTTCTGCTCGACGAGCCTCTTTCCAAGCTGGCGCCGCAACGCAGCGACCTCCGCATCGAGGTCGGCCATTTCATCCGCGAAGGATTTCGGGCCGGCTGCGACGTCAGGAGATTCTTCTAACGCAGTTCCGACCGAAGCCGTCGGCTCCACGATCGGCTCAACCTTCTTTCGACGTGCCGACGCTGGCTTCACCGGTGTTTCGGCAGCTTTGGTCCTAGGGGAAGCAGGTGAGGTTTCCTCGGCCCGCCGCGTGGTGGGGACCTTTGCGGGCTCTTCAGTACCGACTGCGGCCGCGGGAGCTTCTGCTGCAACTGATGCCGCCGTTCCGGCTTCAGTCGGATCGGTATCAAATTGGGGTCGGCTTGCCTCGACTTGCGTCTGGGAGCCGGGTTCAGCGGAGCGGCCGACTTCAGCCGCATCGAGGCCAGGTTGTTCCTCCTCGGACACAGGCTTGTATTCGATAGCGATGGTCTTCGGTGCGACTGCTGAGCTCTCGTCATGACCATGTGTCTTCGGCTTACGCGACACCAGGTCAGCTACAAATCTCCATGGCGTTCTCATTGCATTCAACCTTCAAAGCATGGTGGCGGGACATCGCCGCGGTCGTTCGCTGTTACCAAGACCGCGTTGATCTTGGTCCGATCAGACGAAAGATCGACGGCGCCATCGCGTTGAAATACGTGGCGCCGCTCAAAATCAGAATTCAGGCCTTGCCGAGGCGCTTGCGCAGATCCGCATTTTCGGCCCGCAGTTTTTCGGAGAGTTCCTTGCGAAGCTGCCTATTCTCTTCCTCAAGCTTGATGAGGTCGGCGATATCGTCGATCATGTCAACAGAGGTAGCGACCGGAGCGGAAGCAGCAGCCTCGACGCGAGGCGCGCGGGTGGCGACCGACTTCGGCGCGGCAACTGCCTTTTCAGCCTTGACCGGAACCGGCTTGGAACCACGCTTCGCCCGCGTCTTCTTGGCCGGCTTTTCGGCAGGTGCAGCGATGGCATCGACGGAGCTGGCTTCGGCGGCGGCTTTCGGCGTCCGTGGCTTGCGGGTCTTCTTTTCAGCGGCAGCTTCGGTCGTGGCAGTGGTCTCAATCATGGTTTCGTCAGCCATCAGTGTTCTCCTCTGTTAGGCGGGCCAAGCATTTGTTTCGGCGCCATTTAAAGTCAATGCGCTGAAGCGCGTTTTCACGAGCATTCGGTGTATGCGGCGCAGCCATGGGCGAATTCCCTTGATTGCGCGACAAGGGACCGGTCTATTAGCAGACTTGATGAAGCAGCTCTGATTAAAGAGCGGCTGCGCCTTGATAGATTTCCCGTAAGGGCCACAATCACGTTCTTACCCTTGTCGGCTGCGCTGCCTGGTGAGAACATATCTCGATCGGCTCTCCAGGCCGGCGGTAAAAGCGAACCGGCTGCAGCAAACTACTGACTTGCGTGAATCGCATAGAATACGTGTTTTACGTAATTGCCTGGAGGTACCTATGAAGCAGTTTTCGTTTTCCGATATGAACCGGGCCTCGGGAGAGATCCTAGAGGCGGCCTTGATCGAGCCGGTGGCGCTCACCAAGCGCGGCAAGGAAAAGCTCGTCATTCTGACGACGGAACAGTATCGAAAGCTTGTCGGCGCTTCGCACACCGTGGCCTACGGTCTCGACGACGCGCCCGATGCGGTCCATGCGGAGCTGATGAGCGGCCTCGACGCATTGCTTGAGGACGATCATGTTTAATGCAGGCGACGTGGGGGGTGCTTCGATAGCAGTGATATTTCGGAAAACACCGTCCAGGTTCGCGCCCGCCCTGACGGAGCCATTGGCTGATCCTTCTCCAAGCAACGGCTCGCCCACCGCGGTCTCGATGCGGCTTGTCTGACCAAAAACCGCCTCGCAAGCTCGGCTCGATCGTCTTTCCGCAACGGCCTGCTCGTTTTCTTCCCCTGGTCGCTATGCGCCCATCCTCGCGGGGCAAGAAAGCCTCGGCCAAGGCCGTCCTTCACTTCGTTACGGCCCTAAGGGATTCCGATTTTTGGAACGCCATGCCAATGAAGCGGTTCGTTGACCGGCTTTTGGCGCTCCGCGAGCTTCAATTGCTCCCGCTCCGCCCGCCCGCTTCTCGAGCTTCGACAAGAGGGATGCGCGTTGCTAATCGTGATAGCTCTGCCCGCCATCTTTGCAGCCCGGCGCCAGTGAGACGGGACGCCTAGAGGTACGCAGCCGCAAAGCGTCTGTCGGCGAGCTGCCTTCTCGCGTGTCCCAAATTTTTAGGTGGGCCTGGATCGTTCGGCAAGCAGCGCGGATGTCGCAGACCATCTGGTCGGCTTCTCCCTGGTATAATCAGAGCGAGGCCGAAGATCCCAGTCCGACCTGGATGCGTGCAAGCGGCGCTGTCAGCTTCTAGACGATTAGCCCGTCCGTCGAGCTCCATTTCGCCTGGCCGGACAAGGCGGAAAGGCTATCGAGAACCATGGCGCCAAAACCCTCCTCCTGCGCCAGCAAGTCGGCATAAGCCACGGCCGGCTCAGACCAGACGAGCTCGAATATGTCACCGCCCTCTTCGCTCGTCAGCCGATATTCCGCCACCGTCCGTGACTCCGAAGCTCATCGCATTCATGATCAGTTCGTGGAAGGCCATGCCAAGATTAAGGACAGCGTTGGCGTCAAGTACGATCTCCGGCCCCACAATTTCGACCGGCTGTAGTGCCTCAAAGGGTTGGAGATGATGCCCCACGAGATCGGCAAGCCTCACCCCCGCCCAATCGACATGCGACAGCAGATCATGTGTATGAGACAGCGCCATGATACGTTCGCGGACCCGCCTCTCAATTCTTCGATTGAGCGAGACCGTGTCGCCGTCTGCCTAATAACGGCAAGGACGACGGCGTATTGATTTTTTACGCGATGATTGATTTCTCGCATCAAAAGGCGAAGCCGGTGATCGCTCTCGCGGGTCTCCGAGATGTCCCGGGCGATGCTCGATGCACCGACGAGTTTCCCGGCCCGACTTTTGATTAGAGAATGGTGATCGAGATCGGGACCATCCGGCCGTCTCGGTGGCGGCGCGTCGTCTGGAATGGTTCGACCCGCTCGCCCAGTTTCAGCCGGCGCAGGATGTCCGCCTCCTCATCCCGTTTGTCGTCGGGTATGATCAGATAGATCGGCTTTCCGATCGCTTCGGTTTCCGGATAGCCGAACATGCGTTCGGCCGCCCTGTTCCAGCTGACGATCGTGCCTGAAAGATCCTTACTGATGATCGCGTCGAAGGAAGACTCGACGATGGCTGCAAGGCGTTCTGCGCTATGTTCTTCCATGCCCGACCGCTTGGCTTATTGCTGCTTACGTGGGGATGATTTAGGCAGCGGCCTCACAGATCAACCTTGAAGACCATGAGAATATTCATGCCCGGTCATAGGTGAAGGACGTCAAGAGCGTCGTCACGAAATTGCTGGCTCGTTCCTTGACCAGCATCTCGGTCCACTCGTTGGTGCCGCGAAGCCTCAAATCTGTCTGGATGCTGTCGACGGCCGCTTCTTCGATGCGCTTGATGTGGGAGCTGAAGGCCGCTTCACCAGCACCATGGTACATGTCCCGTATGACCATGCGCAGGATTTCCTGGATCGCTATCTGCCAGGCGGTATTGATTGCCTGCAGCTCGTTCGTGTCCGGTGCCATGAAAGGCTCCTAAAGAATGAGTAAGTTCGAGCGCGACTGTATATCACGCCCTGGTCTATTCCACGGCCCCATCCACTCAAAGGTGGGCGCCCGGACGTTAAGCCTGCCGGGCCTTGCGGGCAGCATAGCGTCTGTCCCGCTCAGCCTTGCGGGCTGCCTCGTCTTCAATGACACGGGATATCCGGGCATTCTCGGCAGACTGTCGCGCCTCAATCTCGGCCGCGGCGGCTGCCTCGATGGCTGCCTGCTCTTGCGCCGCAAGAGTTTCGAGCCGGGTGCGCTCCTCGACTTTCAGTCGTTCTCGTTCCGCGCGGCGCGCTTCGCGGGCTTCGACAAGCAAGATGCGCTCCGCCTGCCTGGCAGCTTGTGATGGCTCTGCCGCCGTCTTTGCTGCTCGGTATGCGATGAGAAGAGCTGCTTTGGCGTCCGCAGCAGCGGAGCGTCGGTCGGTGAGTTCGTTGTTTCTGGCGTGTCTCAAATCTATATCTGACTTTGCGTTTGGGATGATCAGCGGGACTTCGATCGTTTGGCAAGCAGCGCGGATGTTGCGGAGATCCGGCCAGCTTGCTCCTTGGCGAGCCGCGCTTCGCGCAGCCTGATGGTCTTGGCATCGCGCTCCTGAGCGATCGATGCGAGCTCTTCCGCCGCATTGTTCTTCGCGAAAAACTCGGTCTGGAGATTTCCGAAGGCTGCCTCGGCCTGCTGGCGAGATTTGCTGTATGTCTCTGTCATAGAATATCCTAAGCCATGAGGCCAAACGAAAGAGGCCAGGCGAACTGCCTGGCCTCAAACTGATACATTGCTTCCGGCAGTGCCAGTACATCCGTGGTCAAGGGAAGCAGGATATCGATTAAGCGGACTGCAGATTGCAGGCCGACATCTTGCCGGACTTACGATCGCGCTCGAGTTCGAAGCCGATCTTCTGGCCTTCGACGAGTTCGCGCATTCCGGCGCGCTCGACAGCCGAGATGTGAACGAAGGCGTCAGCGCCGCCGTCATCAGGCTGGATAAAGCCAAAGCCCTTGGTGGAATTAAACCATTTTACTGTGCCAGTGGTCATGATGAACCCTTTCAAGCATAAAGTTGATAAACTGCGAAGCTCACGCCACGCAGACGAAAACCGACTATTTTTGAAAGGGAAGTTCGCTTAAAGCACGGTGCCAATCGCGCGGTAGACAAAGCTCGGCAAGCAAAAGATCGATGAACGATGTATATGGCAGGAGAGCGGGCTCGTCAACGGTTAGTTTTCAGAGACCGCGCTGTTCTTCTTATGGTTGCGCTTTCGCGAAAGACCCGCGTCCGGCAGCGCGTCAGAGCGACGGTCCTTACCAGACCCCTCCAGCGCTCGTTTCAGATCATCGATGCCGCGCGTCCAAGCAAGGTCTTTTTGAAACAGGCAGCGACATCGAAACTCGGGCTGTAGCGGAACTGAAGATAATCAAGCCGCGCTGAGACGGTCGATCGTAGCCATCGTCACCGCCATTGCAGCCAAGGACGATGGGGAGAGGGGCCATTTCGGAGGGGATAATCAAGCGACCGGCGCGCAGCGATGATGCATCTCGTTCATCCATCGCGTCACCGCTCTTCAAGACTGATCTCGGCGGCATCCGGGACTGTCACAGCTAGAATATCCTGAATGGCCTTGCGCCGGGGCGCAGGAACGCTCGGCGATGCCGCAAGCGACTTCTGGATCGCCGACTTCAATCGATCGGCGGTCGACGCCAGTTTCGCTTCCGCGCGCGCCCGCAGATCGTCCGCAGTATCGCCGGATTTAGCGTTCGATGCCGGCCCCGTTTTCCTTGTCCTCGATACTGATCGTCGCGGAACGGATCGCGCGATCTTCTTTTCCGCGACTTCAGGCTCGGGCTGCCCGTCCGTTGTGGCCAACATCTCCAAGCCGGCTTTCACAAATCTCTCGCCGGACGACACCGACGTAGAATCGTATTCCTGCGTCGTTGCCGGCACAGGCAGCGCCGTGACAAACTCCACCTATGAAACATCAACAAGGTGCCCGCCCGCAATATCTGCGGCATGCTTGAACGGCTAGGTGGCATGATACCGAAGTTTCCGGCCAAAAATCGGCGGCTGGCTTCGACGAGCAGAATCATCGGATCCTCCGGCATCTGTCGCACCTCTTGCGACATCATCAGATCCCGCTCGCGGATCTGCTCGACCTTTGTCCAGCGCGGCAATCCCAGCAGCTCAAGCGTGCGCGACTCCGATTGATAGGCCAATCCTGTCCTGCTGCAGACGAGGGAAGAAACCAAAATCTGGATGCGGGCCCCTTGGGACGGGGCGAAGGACCTCGCTCGACCACTGCCGAACGATGCGCTGATCATTTTGTCGCGCGAACGCTACGGTCCATCGATCGTAACGAAGTCTGGCGAGCCGGTGGAACAAGACAGTCTATTGTAATCTACTGGCCTTCCGGCCGACTTCGTTCACTTCGCCTTTCGCTTCTTGAGCGGTACGTCGGCCAATTCGATCCAGACGGGGGCATGGTCGCTCGTGTGCTCCCATCCGCGCACATGCCTGGCGACCTCCGCCTTCAATAGCCTTGCCGCCGCCTCGGTGCTCAGCAGGAAATGGTCGATCCGCAGCCCGGCGTCGCGGGCATAGGCATTACGAAAATAGTCCCAGAACGTGTAGATACGTTCGTCCGGGTGCAGGTGGCGCAGAGCATCCGTCCAACCTTGGTCGACGAGTTTCCGATATGCTTCCCGGACTTCAACGCGGAACAATGCGTCGTTCGTCCAGCGCTCCGGCTTGTAGACGTCGATCTCCGTCGGCATGACATTGTAGTCGCCCACGAGCACGACCGGAACTTCCAGTTCGAGGAGCTCAGCCGCATAGTCATGCAGCCTTTTGAACCAGCGGAGTTTGTAGTCGAATTTCGGGCCGGGGTATGGATTCCCGTTCGGGAGATAAAGCCCTCCAATGACGATCCCGTCGACGATGGCCTCGATGTAGCGGCTGTGCTCGTCTTCGGGTTTGCCCGGCAGACCTTTTCTCGTGAGGTGGGGTTCCTGCCCTCTTGCCAGGATTGCGACGCCGTTCCAGGACTTCTGGCCCTGCCAGACGGCCCCGTACCCCGCTGCCTCGATCGCCTTGATCGGAAACTTTTCCTGCGGCGCCTTCAGCTCCTGGAGGCAGACGACGTCCGGCGCGGCCTCATCCAACCATCTGAGGAGGACTTTAAGCCGGCCGTTGACGCCGTTGACGTTATAGGTCGCAAGCTTCACGGCTCAGTGTCGGCCAATTTCCTGCTCGACTTTCTTGCCAGAGTCGCCGGCGCTCTTCACGGCCTTCTTGACCGTGCCCTTGGAGACGCCTTCCTTCTTCGCCTCGTAGCGGACTTCATGATCATGCCCGCCAGCGACCTTGGCTCTATCCTGTGCTCTGCCTCGGGGAGTCGTTGCCATTGGGGGTTCTCCTGATGGTTTCAATCTCCGGAAAACGGAAGCAGACTCAGGAAGTTCCATACTTGTTGGTGCGAGAATTCCTCAAGATCGCAACGCGGCGGCGACCAGGCTCTGCATCGAAGTGGTCGGCCGACCGATCAGCCGGCCTAACGCACCACCGTCGTCAAACAGCGCCCCGCGCGAGGCAGCGGCGTCGGCATCGGCCAGAAGAGCGGCTAGATCGGCGGGCAGCCCAGCGCCCGTCAGGACATCACGATAGGCAACCTCGGACAGGTCGTTGTAAATGATCGTCTTGCCCGACTGGCGCGAGACCTCTGCGGCAAGCTCGGCAAGGGTAAAGGCCTGGTCGGCTGCAAGCTCATAGGTCTTCCCGGCATGCCCACCAGTCGCCAGCACCGCAGCTGCGGCCTCGGCATAGTCCTGCCGGGCCGCGGACGAGAAGCGCCCACCCTTCGCGGCGCCGACGAAGGCGCCGTGCTCAAGCGCTGGAGGGAGCGCCATGAGGTGGTTTTCGGTGTACCAGCCATTGCGTAGGATCACCGCGGGCAGTCCCGAGGCCGCGATGACCTCCTCTGTCTGGCGATGCTCGATTGCGAGCCTTGCCGGCGACGTGTCGGCATGCAGCATGCTCGTGTAGGCGATCAGCGAAACCCCAGCCTGCGTGGCCGCGTCGATCACGGCCCGATGACGAGGCAAGCGGCCTGTGACTTCGGTCGAGGAAATCAGCAGCAGTTTCTCCACCCCGGCCAGCGCCGGACCAAGCGTCTCGGGGCGGCTATAATCCGCCTCATGCACGATCACCCCGCGTTCAGCCAGATCGCCGGCCTTTGCCGGATTGCGAACCGCCGCGACAATCCGGTTGGCGGGAATGGTTTTCAGCAGCGCCTCGATCACGAGGCGGCCAAGTTGTCCTGTTGCTCCAGTTACTGCGTACATAGGTCACCCATTTCTTGGTTGTGGGATGGAAGAGCCTCTGAATATCGACCATCGTTACCAATGGAAACCACGTATCTTGTGGTAACGTTCATTTTCCGGTAACCAACTGGAAACTGCCAGCCAAGGAAGCGTGATGGTCCTTAAAGTGCGAAAGAAGGTGATGGAGCTCCCCGGCTGTCCAATGTCGAAATGCATGGATCTGCTCGGCGGTTGCTGGACGCCGGAGGTGCTCTGGTCTCTCAGTGAAGGCCCACGCCGGTTTTCGGAACTGCGCCGGGACAATCCACTCATTTCGGCGAAAGTGATGACGAGCAGGCTGCGGGATCTAGAACAACGCGGCGTCCTCACGCGTAAGGTGATGCCAACATCCCCGCCGACAGTGGAATATGAGTTGTCTGAATTGGGAAAGGCACTGCTCCCGGCGATCAGGTCCATCGTCGAAGTCGGGACCCGCCTCCTGTTGCGCGATTCGAGGTCTTGAAAGGCTAACGAACCGGCTACCGTGGCCGACAAATCTCCTGTAAAACCCAAGCTGCATCCGATGCATATGCCATCAACGCTTCGACTGCGACCGCCTTGTGCATTTGAGCAGTGCCGCTCCAAGGACCTCGGCACACGCCAGTCACCGCGCCTTACCTGCATCTATTAACTCCCGCCTGCATCATTGCCCTTAAATTGCTGGCTTTGCGATCTCCTCGCAGAACGCAACAAAGGCCTCGACTTTGGTCAGGCGGCAAGCGCCGGGAGGGCCGGACAGCGTAAGGAGGAAAGGTCTCGCAAAGCCAATCAGGGAAAAGCCCGACCAATGTCCCGGCAACCAGATGATCTGCGACTGCAAAGGCCAGCACCTGAGCTATCCCCAGTCCTGCCAGACACGCTTCAACCATCGTATCCGGGTCGTGAAGGTGAATTGACCGCTCGTCTTCACCATGACCGTCTCGGGAGATTGCTGAAACTCCCACTCGAACGGCCTGCCTCACTGTGGGTCCACGAACTGGGTGCATTCGTCGGTGACGAGGTCCATCGGCCTTTGAGGACGCCCCTTCGTCACGAGATACCTTCGCGAGGCGACTGTCAGCACGCGCGTTTCCAGCAGCAAGCGTGATGACATGGTGGAGTCCGGCTGCGAACCGAAACGGATCGCCACATCAGCGCCATCGGCGACCAGATCGCCACCATCCTGTTGCGGGACAAGGGTAAGCCGAAGCTGTGAGTAACGGGCCGCAAATTCCGGCAGACGAGGTGCCAGCACGTTTCGGGCAAAGATTGGGTTCACGCTTGCCCGGAGCAAGCCTTGAACTTGACCCACCGCGCCCGCTGCCAGACTTGCCGCCTCTTCGATCCCGCAGAGATGAGGAGCGGCAAGCTCGTAAAGCCGCGCCCCCTCATTGGTAAGCCTCAAGGATCGCGTGCTCCGGTCAAGGAGCCGCACACCGATTCGCTCTTCGAGCCGTGGCACCGAACGGCTCACCCCGATGCTGTGAGACCCATGATTTCGCCGGCGCGCGTGAAACTGCCGCTCTCCACCACGCTTGCGAGAACGGTCGAGGGGGCTTTCTCTGTGCCGGACTCTGAGAAAACAGTGCTCCGGTTCGGGGCTACAAAAGAGGTGGCGAGCGGTGAAGACTGTGAAGCCGGCAGAGGTCTTCGCTGGACGATACGGTGCGGATACGGCACTACGATCAGCGACCTTCTTGACGATCGTTTCTCAACCTTGTTCATCTGGGCAATGTTCAAACCTCCAAACGCTGCACAGATCAGAGTTTCCATCGACGAGATCGAGCCGAACGTCTGGCGACGTCTGGTCCTGCCTGTCCATTGGAACCTGGAGCAGGTGCATCTCGGAATTCAGGCCGCTTTCAACTGGTGGAATATCATCGCTATCAGTTCCGCATCGGTGGCCTGCGGTACGGGGACGCCGAGATCCTGGCGGAGGATGCGGCTGACGACGATCCTCGTGTCTTCGATCAGACAGAGGTTCGCTTGCTGGACTTCGAGCAGGGTTCTATCTTCAACTACCATTATGATTTCGGGGAAGCTGGCGGCATACAATCATAGTCGAGGAGTTCCTGATTCTCGCTGCTACGCCAAAACACGCGACCTGCGCCGCCGGCAAAAGAGCGAGACCACCCGAAAACGTTGGTGGCGTGTCCGGTTATGAGCGGTTCCTGGAGATAATCGCCGATCGGAAAGATCCGGAATATGCCGAGACCATTCGTTGGTGTGGTGGCTACTTTGATCCGGAATGGTTCGACTTGTCGGTGGTGGACAAGGATGTGCGCAACGCTTTGCGCGCGAACGTCAAACGTCGCCTCTATCAACCCAAGCCGAAAGCCGTCCCGAAGAAATGAGTCTGGCAAGCGCTCCAGATGGGCGCCCTGAGCGGAATCGAACTCTCGTCGCTGTATCTATCTTCGCCGCCTCTAACCAAATCAATTGCTTGGCTTTCGAAGCTGGAGACCGCCTATTCTCCAAGGGGAAGTTCGATTTCTTCGCGGTTCTTTTTTGCCCCCTCGATTAGGGTCGTGCTGAACCTCTCGGCATCTTGTGCCGGCAGCATTGCCGCGCCGGCTCGAATTCCTTCTTGCCACGCAGGCCCGCGCTCCCATGCTTCGTTGTAGACAAGCGCCAAGTCAGCAGATCGCCTTGTCTGCTGTAGGGCTTCAAAGAGCAGCGCAGCTTGACGAACGTCCTTCTCGCGCTTCGCCAGCCCCTGCCCGTCAGTGTGTCGGTAGCTAGCGACTATGAGCTGTGGACCGCATACCGGGACGGATCAGGGATGACGACTGGGACACCGCTTCGGTGAGCAGCATTGTCCTGACGGGATCCCTTATGAGGAAGTCGAGAAAACGTAGCGGATCCGCGCTGGCGCCACCAAGGGGGATCTTCGCTGGCTGGTCGCTGTAATCATCCGAACCACGGTTCGACGTCAGGAATTCAACCCTGTAGCCCTCGGCATTCTGAAACGCGGACGAGGCCGCGGACCCCGACCGATGCGGAACTGGCCGGAAACTGAGGTCGACGCTCTGCAGCAGTTCAACGATCGGAGGCAGACTGTCTTCAACCTCCCGACTGATGGCATAGTCCTGGGCGATATCAGCATCGCCGGTCAGGATCGCAGCCATGGGAAGGCGGACGCCCAGCAGTCCGGAATAGCACTGAAAAGCCACGGTGCCGATGAGAACGCCCCGGAGCCGAAAAAGCCCCCCGTCAGCAAGAGCCTCGACGATATCCCCCGACATCGCGTCAGGGGCGATCATGCCCCCTTCGCGGGTCAGGGTATTTACCAAGCGCCTGCGAGCGCGTAGATCATCCTTGTCTCGCTTATGATCGGCTACGCGCTGCGCGATGTCGGGATCATCATCAGAGCCGACGTAACGACGTTTCGTACCACCATGCCCATCTGGAATGTCGAAGTACCAGTACTTGCGCCCCTTAATATTCGCCGGGGTGAACCGACTTTCCGGAGGAAAATCGGCCGTCCAAGCGGCGCCGAGCGAGCGCTGACCCAGTTCGGCGAGCATCGTCTGATACATGAGGTCGATGGACTTCAAAAGCTCGACTCCGGGGTTATGCTGTTTTTCAAAAACAGTATAACGATTGAAACGCTCGAACCGACGCCCGTCATCTTCGCCCGGGGTTAAGTGGCCCATATAGCTCACGAATGGTTGAAAAACGGGCCGAAGCAAACCCGCTTCAACACGACGAGGATTATTCATGACCGCGGCTCGAAGGTCGGCCGGCAGTTCAAGTAAACCGCCGCGCGCACCCTATCAGCCGTGACCGCCGTCGTATTCGGTGCCGTAACCAATCACGGGATAAGGCCTGCTGCCCGATAGGATCGGATCGTCCGGTCATAGATGCCGATATCCCGGCAGCCGCGCGCAACCAGCTGGGCACCCTCGATGGCTGCGAAAATAGCCATCGCATGCTCCTCTAAGTCCTGGTCGCTCGCTGAAGGCTTTGCCCGCGAGAGCACCTTGGCAAGCCAACCGACGTTCATGGCGGCGAACCTGTCGATCTCGGTCCGTACTTCTGTGGGAAGATCGTCAAATTCCGCGCTCATGATGCCGCACAGGCACATGCGATTATCGTTGGCCAGGGCAGAGCGAAAGATCGCCGTGTATTTGTCCATGCACCAACTCGCATCTTCGGGTGTCGTCAGAAGCTCAGCGAGATAGGCTGCCCCTTCCTCGGTATAGCGACGCGCCAAGGCGGCGCCGAGGTCACCCTTGGTCGGAAAATGATAGTGCACGCTAGCACTTTTGATCCCCACCTCTTTGGCAAGCTCACGAAAGCTGAGTGCATTGTAGCCATGCGACTGCACCGTCGATCTAGCGGCGGTCATGATCGCCTCGCGCATATCCGTCTTGGTCTTTGCCATCATAAATCTTTCCCTACCACTCGATAGATAGTTGTTGACGCGGCAAAAGGGAAGGGATAAACGACGACCGCAATCTATCTATCGATAGACAGACAAAGGAGCTTCCCATGAAAATCTTCGATCGCCCCGGCTTTCCCAATCCGGCTCGTATTCGCATCGTACTCGCCGAGAAGGGCCTCGAACCGCAGGTCGAGTTCGTTTCCGTTGACCTCATTGGCGCCGAGCACAAGCAGCCGGCTTTCCTCGAAAAGAATCCTTTGGGCGTGCTGCCGGTCCTCCAGCTTGAGGACGGCACCTATATCGCGGAAGCCACCGCCATCACCGAATATCTCGACAACCTCGATGGCGATCCGCGGCTCACCGGCAAAACGCCGAAGGAAAAAGCCGTCATCCACATGATGCAGAAGCGGGCCGAGACCGAGCTGCTCGATGCGGTAGGCAACTACTTCCATCACGCGACGCCGGGCCTCGGCGCCGAGCTGCAAGTGTTCAAGAGCCCGGAATGGGCTGGACGTCAGGATTGGGGCAATCGCCAGCGCGACAAGGCGCTCGCCGGCATGAGGTATTTCGACACGGTGCTCCAGGACCGGTCGTTCGTTGCCGGCGATGCATTCTCGATGGCCGACATCACCGTGTTTGCCGGGCTGATGTTCGCGGACGCCGCCGGCATTGCCATCCCTGACGATCATTCCGCGCTGAAGTCCTGGCGCGCAAAGGTCTCCGAACTGCCGAGCGTCAAGAACCGCAGCGGCCAGATTTTCGTCGCCGAGGATCTGCGCAGACTCGGCTTCTAACCCCCGAACGAAACCGGTCTGAACACCGCACCGACACGTCAAACCACATTCGCCACTCGCGCCGCCTAGGCGGCATAGCCTCGCGGAGTTTTCTCATGTCCACGATATCAACACCTAACAACGCTTCCCGGCGCAACCTAAGGACCTTCCGGCGCTCGACTTCAGTCATATCTTTGGCAGACTGCTTGCCCGTGATCCGAGCAAGCTTAGGCACGGTACGTTTTCTCATCGAGGCCCAGCTGCGTCTTGGCCACATGCATTGCGGCGATCGAGGACATCACGAGCGTTCCTTCCCACGTCGAGGGAGCTGGTGAGCAGCGCTCGGAGCGAAAGCTGGCCGTCGGAACTCGGCTTGGCCAACAATTTCATTTGGGGAGGCGGCGATCGCAGCAATGAGCCAACGATGATCTGGCGCCCGCCAATGGTCTGACGCCTCTTCAGACTGAAGTCCGAAGGGAGTTTTTTGATGGAACGCAAAGACCAGGCAATCATTTAACCGCGGTCCAACAACGCGAGGTAAAGCCCCATGAAAAATATCATTCTTGCTGTAGCCCTGGCTTTTTCGTCCATGATTGCAGTCCCCGCCGCTTCCTATGCGGACAGCATCATCATTCGCACTGATGACGGTCCGGGTTTGCATCGCGGCTGGGAACGTGGCCAGCACCGTGGTTGGTATAACGATCACCGTGGGTGGAAAGCACGAATGGTCCACGAAGAGGTCCGGCGCCACCCGGAGTGCACCACCAAACGGGTAACGACATATCGGTATGGTGAGCGAGTTACGCGGACGACCAATGTTTGTCGCTAACCCAACCTATTTTCGCCCCATGGAGCCGGAGACTGATTCACTCTCCGGCTCCTGCCATTTCGGCCGTCGCCTATGTGCTTAGAACTGAGCCACATCGGCATCACGATCTGGTCTATCGCGATATCTTCATGATGCTAGGCGTCGCGATGCCCTCCATTGCTGTGGCAAGGGGGTGCGAACCTTCTGCTCAATGAAGCGGTGTCTTTTCTGGTGCGCGCCGGGATGGGCCGAAAATTCGTAGGTGGAACTCGGAAGCTGTGGACGATCTCGACCGTTAGCTTGGTAGAATCTGGCCCCGCCACATTTTCTGCGAGTGCCGCCGCCTCCGGTTGTTCCCCTTCTAGTTGGACTAAATTAGGGTATTGCGGCGCAACTTGAACGTTTTGCGAACGCGATATGTGGTCGGGGGGTCGCCGCCACATTGACGAGGGTGATGGGCGTTAGCCACCGTCAGATGCCATCTCGCACAGAAGCCAAAGTAGGCGGGGTTGAAAACCTTGAAGAGGACGGGTGTTCGGTGACCGCTGAGTACCAGCCCCGATATAAATGACGAGAGACCTGGTCCGGTGAGAGCAAGCAGCACTTCATCGCCTGCGACGGCGAAGACATTGTCGGCCCCATCACGTGGCCTATGGCGATGGAATGGCAACTTTCAGACCTGAGCCGGAAAAGGATTATGTCGCAGCAGGGTTGGGAAGAGACCGCACGAGAGGCCGCGCGCAGGCCTGAAGAGCACTATGACAAGCGAGGCCTGAATGCACGTGGCTCGCCTCAGGTATCGCGATTACTGCGGTTCTCGTGTTCCTTCGAGCCACCACAGAATTCGAGCGACAAACGAAGACTGACCATCACAATCGGACTTCTATCAGGACCAAGAACCGTAACAGCATACCTCGCTCCGTTACCAATCGGAAGGCCGTCGAGGGCCATGTCGGAAAGGGCATCCCGTGCATAATCTATTGCAGCCTGAAGGTCAGGAAGATCGAAACCGATATCTGGTTCGACAACTCCCTCGCGGTCTTGTTCCGCGAAGTAAAACATAGTCATAGCAGCTTACCCTAAACCATCTGAACTGAACGCGCCTGCCGGTATGTGGTTCCACCAGATCCTCATGACCGCGCTGACGCACGCGCGATGAATTGCCGCTGGCTCTCGCAGAGGAGAGTGACCGTTTCGCAGGTGTTGAACCACACGAGTAACAGAGTACCGCTGCTATCAAATGCAAGCCGCACCCTAAGAATGATGCGTCAAGGTTTCAAGGGTCGAGGTGCCTTCCGATTGGCAAGGTAAATCCCGCCAGCCACAATCACCGTGCCAATGATCAGTGGAGCGGTAAGCGGCTCCCCGAATGCGATGAGGGCTTGGTCCGCTGCCGTAACCGGGCAGAGGCAGATCATCGAGGCGGCGCGCAAAACCTGACCTCCGCGGATCAAGCAGAGAAGCAGCGCAATACCTCCCACCGATATTCCGAATACCGACCAGACAAGCGCGGCATAGGTCTCGAGCGCGCCATCAAACGGAACGCGTCGGACGCCAGCGCGAAGGGGCGGTCAAGGCCAGGGCACCGAGATACTGCAACCTCGCAATTGCGGTCAAATCGCCATTTTGCAAGTGCTTCTTCTGATAAATCGTTCCGTAGGTGACAGCGACCATTGCTACCAAATTAACAAGGTCTCGTCGCAGACCCGCACTGCACGCCCTTCGGGTGGGGCACGGATGAGTTCCCTACCTTTTTGCCTTGCCGCGCGTTGGATGACCCGACGCTTCTGTCATGCTGGACCCCAAGTCGGTACATACGCCCACCGTTCAAGCGGATCTTGATGGGCAGGGACGGTTGTCCGGGCACAGCACAGCCCGCCTAGGCTCGGCCTTCAAGGGCCTGTCTCATCAAAAGCGTGTAGTCAGGCAGTGGCGATCTCGATCGCTCTTGCGGCTGCTCAACCGTGGCGACCGCTTGAGGGTCGGGACGGGCCGCTTCGGCATAACGCGCCGGCGGCATTTCTGGTCCGTCTTGGGCTTCGCCTTTTGGCAGCTGATTGTCAGCCATCGTTTCACTCCGAGTGGGATCGCAGCTAAACTTCGGGCACTCCAATTCGTTCCTTGTCCGATCCCCTGTTTACAGCTGCTGACTTATCTTCTTTTCGGCCGGTATGCCCTCAGAACACAGCTCGCGATCGCGATTAACGCACGCCCACGCCTCAAACATGTTTGGAGCCGATAACAACTGGACCATAACCAAATCTGGCTTTTCGTTGTCCGAGGAGGCGCGGCCGTGCTTGGGCTAGCCCTAGGTTACGTATGCTTCAGCGGCTTTTTGCCGCCGCAGCAACAAGACAATGAAGGAACTAGCCCCGTCGCTGTTCGTTGTTGTCAGGTAACGCGGAGGATCCAATGCCCTTACTCTATCATATCGGCGAACACGACGAGGGATTTGCCGATCGCGTGGCTGACGTCTGGTCGGAGACATTTCCGTCTCACGAGGAGGCTCTGCAGGCGGCCCGCGCAGCTGCGAAACGGCAGCGCCTCACCGGCGAAGGAGCCGAGATTACCTTCCAGGATGAAAACGGTGCGTGGCTGACCCAGGAAGTCAGCGGCGAGGAGCGTCCTGCAACGGGTGTCGTCGATGATACCTGACGAGGCTTACCACTCGGCTTTCGGACCATGATTGGCTTTCGAACCATGAAAGGACCATTTCCATGTCAACTCTTGAGGCAGAACAGTCAACCTGGTTGCGCAGCTTTATGACCGAGCTCGGAATTGTTGAGCCGGTCTCTGTCATCGAGCTTGAAGAAGACCATCGTGAAGTCATCGAGGCCTATCGCGCCGGCAGGATCACCCAGGCCATGCTAAGAGGCAGCTTGCTGAACGACGAGCGTGTCAGCGGCCAAGTCGAGGTTTCCTCCGCCGGCAGGTAACTCGAATTCACCGCCACTGCGTCGCAAATATCGTCTCATGATGACAAGCTCGACGCCCAATGGGCGCGCTGTGCAACTATGGCCGAGGTACCCCGATGCTCGGCATGACGACAATCTCGTCGCCGTCACTGGCAATCTCGATGCCGGTGGCAACCGAGTGGACGAGGGACAGATGCATCAAGACAGCGTATTTGAGGTCGTGCTCATCCAGGCGCGATGGCGTTCCTCGTCCTGGTGCGCCTTCATGAAGAAAGCCTTCGACGCCGGGATCGCATCCTCGTGCCGGATGGCGCGCTCATAGGCCGCGACCGTGTCGTCCTCGTTCGTCTTCATCGCCTTGAGGATTGCGGCATCACCCCCACATATGTGCAAGCGCGATCTTGCCTGTCGTCAGCATCTGCTTCATATCGCCTTCGGAGGGGGACCTCAACGCCGAGTTCCCGGGCCATCTCCGTCAGGACCCTAAGGTGTTGCAGATGGTCCTGTTTGAATGTCGCAATTTGCGCGCTGAGCTCCTTATTATCGAGACGATCGATGCAGGAGTCGTAGGCGGCGATCGCGTCATGCTCAAGGTAGATTAGATTCGTCACTAGCTTTCCAATGCTGGCTTCCTCGCCGACCGTCGTGACCATAGTAGTCTCCTCTTTCAGATGCTGGCCTCGAGCAATGGTTGGACAGCCTGGTTCCGCAACGATGCTCCCGTGTGCGATAGCGTACCAAAGCGACGGCCTCGCGGACGGGGCGTTGCTCACTGGCGGCACCTGAGACGTACGCTGTTGCGGCGAAGATTGCGCATTCGGACGCTGGAGCTTAGTGTTTTCAATAGACCCGAGGAGACGCCGCCGCGCGGATGGCAGAGCCCTCCGCCCGTATTGTTCATGCCGCGACAAGTTGCCTGGCCCCTTGGGGGAAAATAACAACAGCAGAGGGAGCTGCCTAGGGCAATGCCGCACTGCTAGTCACGGTATCTCCCAGCGAGCTACCTGGTTAGACGCGATTTCGACAGAAGCAAGCATTCGAAGACATTCACCCAGCGTGTCAAGCTCGCGCTACCGTTCAAAAGCAAGCAAAGACAATGATGACGAGTGGACCTTTGAGGCGCTGTTGCGCCAAGTTGATCTGGTCTTTCAGTTCTGAGCTGCTCCGCGCCCCGAGCGAATTCCGTCATCGGTGGTTCCCGGTGCAGGGTTCGCGGCTCCATCGTGGCACGCGACCCAAGCGGCAATAGTTCCAACGAAGATGGCCGCCACAAAGACTGCCCAACCGGAGCGGGCTTTTCCGGCTCGCGCCCCGCGCTTTCCCTGCGCCTCGTATTCAGTCGTGGC
Source organism: Rhizobium sp. BK650 (assembly GCF_014195325.1). Taxonomy (GTDB): domain Bacteria; phylum Pseudomonadota; class Alphaproteobacteria; order Rhizobiales; family Rhizobiaceae; genus Rhizobium. The sequence continues at coordinate 23,634 of NZ_JACIBK010000018.1, forward strand.
ATCGGTTGATCCGTAGGGGTCGTCGTCGTTCGTCATAGCGCTCTCCCTCAGAAGGCATCGGTCACCGCGGCATCTTCAGACGAAGAAACTTCTCAGCGCATAAAGGGATCCCGTCTGCTAGCGTACGGAATCTGTGTGAACCAGCACCTAACCTTGACCCCCGCCACGTTTGCGTACGGTATCGATTCGAAATACGAAATGAAATCGCCACGATCGGCGCCGATGACGACCCCCACTCGGCCCGATATTTGCTGTAATTCATGCACTTGCTGCCTTTTGTCAGGGGGTCGATCTTCAGTGCTGATTCACATACGTGGCCAAGCGATCGTATCAACGATGCAAGCCGGGCCGTTCGGGCCGGCCTTATAGCAGAAATGCACGCGGTCAAACTTCGCGGCTATCCGCTGGATAATGCGGTGCACACGAATGGTTTTAAGGCGGAGATTGATCGCCGCGGACCAGGCCACCAGCAGCCGGCCAAGCCGTGGCGCCGGTCGCAGCACTGAACCTGCCTAGGCATCCCGCGCCACCATCGCCTGCAGATTTTCAGCCTTGCGCAAACGGCGGATACTTTCAAAGATAAGCCGATAAAAATTGAGGGCGATGCCTTCGTTAGCGCTTGCCTCAGATCGTATGCTCAGAAGCGCTGGCCATAAAATTGATCTCGCTGCTTCCCGCTCCGACTGCCCTGGCGGTCTCTCGCCAAGTTGCGGTGACGGTCGCAACCTCTCTGATAATGACGCATGCCTGCGTCAGCGTGAGCGCAAAATATCCCGATGCAGCCTCCAGAAAATCGAGCGAGCAGGTACCTTCATCGAGATCGATATTGGTGGTCAGCACCCGAGCCTTGAGATCCGCGGGAACGGGATTGAGGTCGTAGGCCGGCGACAGCGACCAGCCAGCATTGCCCAACCACAGCAATCCGTGGTTGCGGAGGTGATCGTCGACATTGGAGATCAGCACGTTAAAGACCACCCGACGATAGCGAGCAGGGCATCCGGCTTCCCCTGCGCGCCGTGTTGCGCAAGCGCATCGACGATTTCGGGATAATTGCCGCGCTCGCCATCCCTGGCACCCATCATTGCCATTCGCTGACAAAATAAAACGCGGATGGCGCTTTTGCGGTCGAAGCGTCGAGATAACATCACGGCTTTGCCGGCCACCTCGATAAGTTCGTGTTGTGGGGTGGCGATAGCGGCCTGGTCGCCGAGCCGAAGTGCGATCTCTTCCCAGGTCTCCATGCTATATTCGTCGGATTCCTTGGGAAAGTTGGCGATGGAAAGATGGCTATGCTGATCGACGACTGAAGCTTTCGGTCGATCGCCGCCCAATGACGAACCGGGGGCAAATATGAGTTGGAGGTCTTTGTCTGTCTCTTCGTCATGCAGAATGGGCTCGGTGATCTGCAGAAGCCGACCAAGCTCGATCACGGCCGGGACCCGGTCTGGATGGGAGCCTGGAACACCTCCTCCCGGACCCTCGCGTTGGTGTTGACAGACGCGAGCGCGGTCGAGCACGTCCTCGTCGTCCGCTGCGGTCTTTACCACATAAGGCCGACGGGAGAAAGAGCTCTTACACGTGGGCGAATTTGAACTATCAGTTGCCGCAGCATGTCGCGCTCTGGTGGATCACCTATCACACAGGAGAGCGGGCCTATGACATCCGACAAAGAGGCGAAATCCTGCCGAGTACGGCCCGCTACTCACCATAGTAGAGATCGCTGGCAACGACCATCGATGATGCGAACGAACGACAGGTCGCCAAGCCAATCAGCTCGCGGGGTGTCGCAGAGGGCTTCGGCGATACGCTCGACATCTCGGCCTTCCTTGGCGAAGGCTTCGAGGAAGCTCATGGGGGTGCCTACCGGAAAAATTTCACCGGCGTGCATTGAAACGGAAAAACCAAAGAAATACCTTCTCCGCCGGCGCTAAGCTTCGGCGCCATCCTTGTTGATCACCAACGTTTTCAGTGAGGTAGCTATGAATGCAAACTTCAATCGCCCGGTGTATCTGAAGGCGCGGGACGGCCTGGTTCGGGAGATAATCTCCTTGGCAGACGCGATTGACTTCCTTCAAGATTGGCCCGAGCGGGACCGGGACATTACCCATGAAGCGACCCTTAAAACCTGCTACATGGTCCACGATGGACATAAGCCACTTGAGGTAGCTCGCGATGCCATTCGCGCGTTTGGGAATAAGAGGGGGATCTTGATGAAGCAGCCGGCCATCCAGCCGTGGATGATCAAGACCCCGGCCGGCGGCGGTCGCGTTTCTGCCTGATCGGTTCTTATAAGCAGAGAGGCTGCGATTGCAGCCTCTCTCATCAGCCATAGCTGAGGGGCGCGGAAAGGTGTACGAGAGGTCATGACGCTCGCACGTGGGTCTTTAGTCCCAGATGTACCCCGACCTTAGTCCGATAGCTGGAATCTGCGGAACGAGTGGCTCTGCTGCGTATTTCTTCTGCGGTCAGCACGCCGGAGGAGACAAGATGAGCAGCGATCTGTGGGACAAACCAATCGAGTTGATGATTGATTCCGATCATTTCCAAAGCGTCGGCAACTCGCGCGATGCTGTAGCATACCTGATGAGCTCGTGGCCCACAAAAGGAGGTAAGTCCTTTTCCGCTGCTCGACGAGCCTGTCTCGGCGCAATCGACGGGAAGGTTGACAACGCGACAGCAAAGCGCGCGTTCATTCGCGCGGCCATGGAAGCTGGAATCCTGAGACCTTGATTGAGGTTGAGCGTCGATAAACATCATGCGCACCTATTTGAACTTCGTCGCCCAACGAGGTTGTATCAACATCCTACGAACATCGCCCGTTTGGCCAAGCGTCTTCAGACCATCTGAAGAGGAGCAGCGGATGGAAAGCTGGTCGTCCCTCGAGAACACGTTGTTGGAAAGAAAATGTGACCAGACCGGCTGCGTTGCAACAAGGATGCCGAGGCCAAAGGCGGCCCAGCTCCACCCTGTCAGCAACTCTTCCATGAAAGCCGCTCCCGTCTCACGCATCGGTCCGTCTCCATAACAATAAGCCGACCACCAGCATGGCGACTCCCGACGCAATGAATGCCAGATCCCAGTAGATCCACTGCGATCTATCAACGGTCTCGTTAACATGATGGATGCCGAGCAGCTGATGGTCGACCAGTCCTTCGATCAGGTTGGAAGTTCCGAAGCCGATCAACATGGACGCGCCAAGACATCGCGTGGACCATTTGAAGTGAATGAGACGCGCCGCACGCCAAAGGATGATAACCCCGGCTAAAATGAACAGGTAGGCGGCAGAATGAAAGACGCCGTCCCAGAACGTGTTGAACTCCAAGTTTTCGACTGAGATGATCGGGTACCACGAACTGAAGAGGTGGTGCCATTGCAAGAGCTGATGGAAAACCACACCGTCCAGGTACCCCGCCAAGGCCGACTCCGAGGCAGAAGCCGGCGGAAAAGGGAAGTTTCCGACTGATGGAAGGGCCGACCGTTGTCACGCCAATGCCGATGCAAGGATGATGACGGTGACAGACGTTCCGACGAGCATGAAGCCACCCATCGGCACTTCCGCAACATGTGACGCCGTCGGGTGTCTCAGATTTCGGTGGATGTCGAAGATCGCTATCGCCCCGGCAACCATCCAACTTGCCAACGCGACGGCCGAAAAAACCATCATCCGATTCACTGCATTCATCGCCGCTGTCCTTTCTGCGGCCACTGAACTAGCAGCGGGCAATATCGTTCCCGACAATTGATCAGAGTCCGCAAAACGTACAAATTGCTTGGCGGATGTTGGCTTGCAAACGATCAAGGCAATGCAATTGATGCTATTTGCACTGTCGGCCGCGCCTATCTTGTCTGTTCGCGGGCTCGAACGGCGTCGGCTACGCAATGGGCCTGTGATCAAGCGATCTGACAAGACTCCGACGTAGATGACCGCTTTAGAGTTCATCAAAGAGATGCTGCAGCAGGCTCAGAAAAATGTTGGCCCTGGCAGCTCCGCCCGAGGTTAAGAGCTAAGGACGAGGCAACGAAGATCCCGGTGTAGGTCGAGATGGGACGGAACTCCGAACGGCCTCACTGGTTTCCTCTCGCCAAGACAAGGAGTTCTGGCATGAACAAGGATACGAAGGCCCAGGAGGCAATCGAGGAGACCGGGAAGAAGCCAGCCGACGCCGGAGATAATCCGCCAGCAGGCCCTCATGATAAGCCGCATCTTCAAGACGAGAGCAAAACTCCGGGCGCTGGATCGCTGCCTGACAAGAGCGACGACAGCGTCTCGCCAGGCAGCGGCTGAAACGAAAAAGGGCGCTCGACCGATGGGGAGCGCCCGAACCATCTCGGCGACGATTGCGGCGGAGGCGAAGAGTGGGTGATGAGCATGTCGGCGAGTCGGGACGGTTTGGCAAGCACAGCGTGAAGAGACGTGGAACGAATGTCGCAGGGATCCGCTTCCATGCACAGTCTATCCACAGCCCATCCACAAAAGCTCCCGCTCGGACAGCGTTTTTGGGCTCTGGAGTGAACTTTCATTGCTGCCCGAGTGCAATTCGTCGGCGAGTTTTATCGTCCTGATGCCCCATATGCACGGTAGGCGTATGGTGCGGATCTCCTTGAGCGTTAGCGGCAGATCGCTCGGAGGAATCGGGAAGCGGCCGGCGGACCTCAATGGTCGCTTCCCGAGAAATCATAACCGATCGAGCAGCTTCTGGATCATTTGTCTGCTCGTCCTTGTAGATCCCGCAGAGGTCCTGCTTTTCAACCAGCGGGTCATCTGGAACATGTTCGCCAGGGCCAGACTGATGGGCGCTTACGCGGGAGTGCTCGGGGCTCGAAAGTGGGAAGAAGCGAACTATTTACCGCCCAGCTCGACGTCCTTGTCTGGGCAATCCCATCATGTCGTTTCTGGCGGCCTGACCGAATTTCGCCAGCGATCATCCCACTGTCATCTGCATCGCCTCCGGTCGTTATGATTTGGTGGAAGATCATGCTCGCTTTCTTGAGCTGACATGCCCTAATCCTCTAGTGCCTGCTTCGACTTCCGGCGACCAGCAGCGGGACTGCGTCCGCAAGCGCCTCGTGGTCACAGGACGGTGGCGCGGTCATGTCCGATTCCAAGAGCGTGAGTGCCGGCTCATCAGCCGTTGGGGCACGATCAAAGCCTAATAGCGATCGTAACGATCGAGTAGCTTGCGCAACTGCCTGTTCTGTTGACGAAGTCTTTCCGACAACCGTGAACGAAGTTCATTGATTTCCAGGTCCAGGGCGATTGCCTGGGCAACCGGCGTCTCCGCCACGGCAATCGGCTCGGCGGGGGACTCTGAAGGAACACCCGGTCGACTTGACGATCGGCCGTGCTTCCTTCGACTTGTTCTTGTAGATGCAACAGCTGCGGACGGCGAGCCTTTAGCGATAATATCTGAGCGGGAACCCATGATTCCCTGAACTTCGCCGTTGTTGTCCGGAATAACTTCCTTCGTCTTGCGACCCGCGATAGAGCTGGGATCGGCCGGCAGCGGCAAACGGTGCTCCAAAAGATCGCCAGTTTGACGTATCTCGCTTCCGGCATCGCGCGCCGTCGTATCGTTCTCCGGAACGGCCTTGGGTAGGTCAACCGGAGGATGGGCCTCTTCGAACTCCCTTGTGCTCGTATCGACTGTTTCGACCGTTCGATCTGCAGGCGCAGTCGCGTCCTCTATCTTACGACGCGACGCAAGGCCTTTGATCAATTGCCATGGTGATCTCATCGATCGCATCTCCCGACTCGTTTTCTTGAAGCGCATAGTACCGAGCGGGCAACCGGGCTTGCAATGTGAGCCCGGTCAAATGTTTAGAATTGAAGACGCCAGTCTAGGTGATGGGTCAGGACAGCCCAAGCTTCTTGCGCAGGTCCGCGTTTTCGGCGCGAAGCTTTTCAGAGAGCGCCTTTCGAAGTCTCTGGTTTTCTTCCTCAAGCTTGAGGAGATCGGCGAAGCCATCCGTCTCAACCGGCGCTGCCTCAACGGGGCTGGGCGCACGCTTTGCAGCCTGAGCTTTAGGTGCGGGGACCTTCTTTGCAGGAGCGGGAACCGGGGCGGCAGCGACAGGCGCGTTCGCGAGGGTAGATTTCTTCGCCGGACCACGGGGCTTCTTCGCCGGAGCACTGACGGATGTTGTCGCGGCAACTTCCGGAGCAGCCTTCGGCTTGCGGGGAGCTCGAACCCTCTTTTCTCTTGCCGGGGCAGCGACCGCGGATGTGGTTTCAGCTGCGGGCGTGCTGGTTTCATCAGGCATGAATAAAATCCTCGATAGGTAAAAAATCGTTCGCGACTATTGTAAGTCCCCGTCAATATTCGCTGAAGATTGTTTCGAACTTATTTACGGAATTCCCGTAACGCCATCACGGAGATGACAGCCCGATCCTGCCGAGATGTTTGCACCGCAGTGATCTTCGGTGACGCCGAGGTCCAAACGCCATTAAACTCCGATCTCAAGGTATGCTATATGACACTCCAGGCAACACCGGTAACGAATCGCGCACGCAGTGGCAGCCAACGCACGTGTCGTTCCGAAGTGCGAACTCGATTAAAATGAGGGTTTGCGACAGCTTTTGTTTCTGCTGCACTCCCCTAGATCTCGGTTCGACTAAACATCCTCGTCAAAGCTCGCATCTAGAGCGCGTCGAATTTGCCGCGCGCAGCATAGACGAGCATTTTCAACTGTTGCTCGGTGCGAACACCTTGTCGATAAAGTTCGATAATGATGGATGCTGATCGAGTGAGCTCTTCGCTTCCTTCATCGAGACTGAATTCCGCTTTGACATCTGCCAGGACGCGATCGCAGATTGCAAGATCGTCTGATGTCAGCGCTTCATCACGAGGCCTGATGGGTCCTGTTGTCATGGACTACCCCACAGATGTTTGAAAGATCATAACGCCGCCACGATCACTATACAACGGCAATTGCGGGGATGCCGGCCTCGTCACGACACACGCATGGAGCCGCGCGATCCCAGGCCGCCAAGCAATCCTCCCTCCGTCTCAAGGCGGCTGATGGCGCAGGGACGCTTGGAGACGGGAGAGCCCGATCTCCTGATAGTCGGCATCAAGCTCACGGCAAACGCTGAGGCTGGTCGGGAGGTTGCACCGATGGTCCCCACGCTCGACCGAAGCTTACGAGCATAACCCGACGCTCGACCCGACGGGATCGATCAAAAAAAAAGGAGCATATCGGAGCTTTCAGCATAGCGATCGCACAACAGGTGCGGGAAAGCGGGAATTCGCGTCACGCGAGGGCGCGAAGAAGGGTAGCCGCAGGAACGTCGGCTTCAGCAGTCCGCAGGAGACGCGGGACCGACTGCCCCGCGACCGAGTGTTCCGCTTCCCGGCCGACGTCGCACCTGGTGGCGATCCCGACAACAGACGTCCGGCCGTCTCCTGTCCTCATCTACCCGGCCGCGCCAGCGATCGTGCGATATCGATAAGGTGTCACGTCGGCGGTCGGATCCTCCCTGTTTGAGGCAACACCGAGACGATCTTGAAGTCAACGTCTCTCACCTTCTTCAGCTAGAACCCGCGATTTGGCAGATTCTGGGTCCATTCCGGCACGAAGCCGATGCCTCGCCCGACGGAGACCAGCGACACCAGCGAGAAGGTGTCGTCACAGGTGTAAGCGACATTGTCGGCCAGATCGTGCTCTTCGAACTTTTCTGCGAAATAGCGCTCGCTGTCGGAGAGGTTCTCGCGCGAGAGTGAGATGATCTTCTCGGAGCGCAGATCATGTTCAAGACGCTGCCGATGCCTTGATGAAGGACCGGCCGTCAGACGGCGGTGATGAGTTCCTTGCTGCGACTGAGGCTTGCCTGGACGTTATGATCGGTAGAACTGATCCCAGCGAACTCAGAAAAGCGATCATTCGGGCAGCCGAGGGGTCAGGCGTCGCCACTATTACTGTTCTCCACTGAACGGTCTGCAGAACAGGGTATGCTTGCCGCCGCGGGACTTTAGTCGGATTGCAACCAGCGGCCCGTCCCTTATTTTTCGTCTTGCTGGCGCCCCTTCAGAGCCAGCCCGAAAGGGGTGTCTTTCGCTGACCGGGAGGCACCCTTTTCAGGAGGCCGCGCTCGGGCCAGAGCCGCAAGAACATGGGCTTTGCGCTGGAACTGGCCGGCGCCAAGCCGGCGGAGATCGACAGGAAAGTGGCGGAAGCTGCCGCCATTCTCGGCCTGCAGCCGCTGCTCGCGCGCAAGCCGGCGCAGCTCTCGGGTGGTCAGCGCCAACGCGTCGCCATGGGCCGCGCCAATGTTCGCGACCAGAAGGTCTTTCTCTTCGATGAGCCGCTGTCGAACCTCGATGCCAAGCTGCGCGTCAAGGGCCGAGATCAAGGCGTTACATCGACGCCTGAAGACGACGATCGTCTATCGGACACAAATCCAAAGTGCGCGGCAGCCTTTGGAGCAAGCGACCCAGTGTTAGGCTGCTTCTTCCTTCAACAAGGCTTGCAGGCCAGCCAACTGGAAACGCCAGAAGCAGCCGATAGCATCACGTATTTCCTCAGGTTTCTTATATTGCTGCAGGACTGCGCAAATAGTATCCAAAGTCGAAGAGAAGATTCTGCGAAGCACGAACTCGATAGATCCACGCACTTCCTTCCCTTGCGTCTTCATTGCGCGTGAGGTCATCTCCTCGATCATTTGTTCACGCACGAAAGCAAAGCGGCTGCCTTGTGCATTTCCCATCAGGATCGCTCCCACATGCGGGTGGTCCACCCAAAACTCCAGGAGCCTTGCTGCAGCATACGATTGGCTGTCGGTGAGAGCAGTCCAGGGCCGACGCTCACCAAACTCATCCAGGCGGGCCAGTAAAAGTTGCATATGGCGCTCCGCGAGAGCCGGGGTAACGACTTGGAGGAATAACGCTTCCTTGTCGGCCACATATTTATAGATATTGCTGACGGCAGTGCCCGCCTCGCGCGCTATATCGGCAAGGCGGACGGCCTCAAAACCCCGGGCCGCAAATTGCTTGCCTGCAGCCCGAAGAATCCGGGCATGCATCTCTTTTTTCAGGACTTGCGCCATGCCAGCCTCCGCGACAGTTCGCGCAGTCGGGGAAGCCATGGAGCCGCCGCCTCAAGTTGAAAGGCCAATCGGAGCAGAAGCGCCTCGTCGCCTTCACGGACAACGAAATGGCTTCCGATGGGCAGACCGCCTTCGCTGACTTGTAATGGCACCGACATGGCCGGAAAGCCTGCCATTGACGCAAGAGCCGTGAATGCAGCACTCCGCTCAAAATGCAAACGCAGTATTTCGTTGTCTGTGCCGGGAGCAAACTCGCCGAGCGGGAAGGCAGTAAATGGAATTGTCGGAGAGAGTAGCACGTCGAACCCCTCGAGGAGTTTCTTAAAGTCGTGGCCAAATGTCGCCATCGTCTCCATTGCTTCACCGATGCGGAAAGGGGCAATGCCGCGGCCACGTTTAACCAACCACCGCGTATAGGGCTCCAGCGACTGCTCGCTTTGGGTTGGTGTCAGGTTTGGAGCGACCATGCCCGTCAGATGTGCGGTCGTCGCCGCCATCAAATCGAGTATTGCACCTCCAGGCTCCGCGCGATCCAAACGTGGACCGTCAATTGGCATGAGACGATGGCTGAGCGATTCACAGAGCTTAACTGTTGCGCGGAGGGCTATGCGCACGTCCGGGTCAGGCAGATGGCCGAAACAATCTCGCTCGAACCAACCAATCCGCAGCGAGCCAGGTAAATCCGCGGCCAGTTCGGCAGCATCCGCCAACGGATTTGTGATCCCCTCCTTTTCCGTCACGCGCAGCCAAGTGGCGCTGTCGCGAACCGTTCGGCTGAGACAATGGTCGCTTAACAACGCCGAAAGTGGCGCGTCATCGGGCATGCCTGTCGATCTCGTTTTGCCTCGTCCAGGTTTGAAACCGAAAACGCCGCAAAGCGAGGCCGGACCACGTATCGAGCCACCTCCGTCCGAGGCATGCGCCACTGGAAACATGCCCGAGGCGACAGCTGCTGCCGCTCCTCCTGACGACCCCCCGGTCGAGCGCGACAGATCCCAGGGATTGCGTGTCTGGCCCGTTGCCATCGATTCTGTCGTCCCCAGGAGGCCAAACTCCGAGGTGGTTGACTTGCCTATAACAACCAGGCCGGCAGCATCAATCGCGTCGGTATAGGGCGACCCCGCCGCTGGAACATAACCGGCCAAAAGCCGAGAGCCGAATGAGGCTGGCAGGCCAGGATAGGCAAGAAGATCCTTCAGTAGCGTCGGTACCCCTTCGAAAACGGAGCCGCTCAAGGTTCGGTGTAGACGCTGGCTGGCCTTCTCGGGATCGAAGCTCGCAACCGCATTCAGGATAGGGTTCAGGGCTTGATATCGTGCAATTGCGGCGTCAAGCAAATCGCCAGCCGTTAAGCTACCTCTCCTTACCAGTTCAGCCTGCGCCGTCGCGTCAATATCAATAAGCGGCAGATCCATGTCGTTCGAGAGAAGGAAAGGCATCGAGACCCCAAAAGAGAATATTTCATTCTCTTTTATGTCCGGTGGGTTTGGAAGTCCAGTTCCGGGACAGCACCCGGCGCGTTTCAGCCCTCAGATTGCGGCTTGGCATTCTCGGCCGCTGCGAAGCATACTTGCTGCTCAAGTTCGTCAACCTGCGCCTCAGCTCGGTGTTATGCCTAAACCGCGTTGGATGAGAACGATTTGACGGTAGCTGCGGGCTCACCTCCCGTAACGGCTGACCCCCAAAGCAGGCTCTGGGGCGGCATTGCGAGAGAAAGGCCATTCGCCGTACAACCGCGGTAGACGAGATCAATGACCTCGTTTTTGGCTGGCATTCGCCTCGCCGGGCTCGCCACGCAGAACTGCAGTTCCACCTCGATCGTGATCGCGTCAATCGCTTTGAGAGCGACGGCCGGCGGTGGAACTTTGATGATTGTCTCACAGCCCTGCAGAACCCCCTGCATGATCTCTTCAATAACAGAGGGCGCGCGGGTGGCCGCAATATGCACGGAAAACGCAATCCAGTGCGTTTCGTCGGGGCGGCTGAGGTTGGTCATCCCTTGCTTCGCAAGGACGCTGTTGGGCACTACTACCACATTATGCGCGCCAGTCAGCAGATTCGTCGAGCGCCAGTTGGTTTCGGCAACGCGCCCCTCAGTGCCGTCGCTCAGTCGGATCCAATCACCGATGCCGTAGGCCCGCCCCAGCGTCAGTGCGATCCCCGAAAAGAGGTCGGCAAGCGTATTTTGCAGCGCAAGGCCAATGATAACCGCAACCACGCCCGAGGTTGCAACCAGAGGACCTATAGGTGCACCAAACACAAAGCCGATGACTGACAGCGTAACGCCGAGATAAACGACGGCGACGATCATGTCGTGCAGTAGATGTGCTTCCCGTGGCTTGTGGTTGATAGCGATATAGATGTGCAGGAAGCCGATGATCGTCCATGCAAGATGGGTCCACCAGAGAATCCTTGCGGACTTGGCAATCAACGACCCGGCGCCCATAAGATCGGCGTTATCGAGCTCGTAGGGCGAAATTCTGCCAATCGCGAGCACGAGGCTCATGGTAGCGAAGAAGAGAATTTGTACAATCAGGCGCCCAGTCGGACGGCCGCGCCCCTGAATGTGCCATACGAGAATGCCGGCAAATCCCAGAATATTGATCAGGACGAGCGGCAGGGAATGATGTTCGCCGAACATGACAGGCTCACCGAGATGCTTTCCTTCGGGAGGCGCTGGCGGATGCCGACGGCATCCGCCTCAACGCGCCTACTTCTTGAGCGGGAAAGTCAATTCTTTCTGGCTGCTGTCGACGACGAAGACAGCCAGCAGCTTAGCCGACTTGGTCTTGCTGGCATTCTCGCTGACGCCATGGCGATCGCCGGGCATCTCGGAGAAGTTTTCGCCGGCCCTATAGACCTTAACTGGACCGTCATTGACCTGACTGCGGATCGCACCCTCCAGGACCGTCGCATAGATGAAGGCCGAGTCCGGATGGGTGTGGCCCGAGGAAAAGCCTCCAGGGCGGTATTCCACGAGGACGCCCTTGATGCTCTTGCCAGGAACATTCGGCAATTCATGCTCGTAGACGAGCGTGACCTTAGCGTCCTTTTCGCCTGCAGCATGTGCGACGGTGGTGATCGAAAGAAGGGCGGCCAGGGCGAGGCCGAGAATTGATTTGTTCATCTCGAATTCCTTTCTTGAGAGCTCGGTGGTGTTGGCGTTGCACCGCGTTCATTCACTTTCGGGCGGAGGTGGCGAACCACTCCTCGAAGGAGATATGGCCGAGGCGGGGATTGTTGTCGGATACAAGCGAACCGTCCTCCAGCTTGGTGCCGAAGTAGAGGGCTTCGGGATCGGCGACGACCTTGCGGGTATCGCCCATCGCCTTCAGGTAACGGGCGACGAAATCGCAAAGCCGTGCGCGCTCGGGGCCGGAAATCTCAATGACGCCGTTCATCGGCACCGCAAGGGCCGCATCGGTCACGAAGTCCGCGACGTCATCAGAGGCGATCGGCTGCAGAAAGCCGGTCGACAGGCGGGTCGTGTCGCCGACGGTGCCCGCCTGGGCGATTCCACCGAGAAACTCCATGAACTGCGTCGAGTGGATGATCGTATAGGGAATGCCGGCGCTCCTGACGATCTTTTCCTGAGCAACCTTGGCTCGCATGTAGCCGCTCTCTGGCAGGCGCTCGGTGCCGATGATGGAAAGAGCGATGTGATGCTTCACACCCGCGGCCTTTTCCGCCGCCGCCAGATTGCGGCCTGACGTCTCGAAGAATTCGAGGACGGCTTTGTCCTCGAAGGAGGGCGAGTTTGCGAGGTCGATGACGACGGAGGCGCCGGCAAGTGCCCCGGCTAGCCCTTCGCCAGTGATCGTATTGACGCCTGTGTTCGGGGCGGCGGCAATGACTTCATGGCCTTGCTTGCGAAGGCGGTTGGCTGTCTTCGAACCGATCAGGCCGGTTCCGCCGATGATGACGATTTTCATGAGTTTCTCCATTTGCGGCCGCCCAGGGCGCCGCATTTGTTCATTCGTTCCTAGATGCTTGGCCGAGGATCAGCCGGCCCCGCCGGTTCCACAGATCCACTCGGCTGAGCCGGGGCGTGGCCCTAAAAGGCCATACGCCGGCTCGACCCTATTGTACCAGGGATCAGTAGTCCCAGAAGACAGGCACCCAACGAAAGCGATCGCCGTCGGCTGCCACATGGCCTACCGAGGGGAACGGCATATGAGTGGCCACCAGAAGCTCACCGGTCTCCGCCAGTTCCCGCAACAGACGAACGCGGACACGGGCAGCTTCTTCCGGATCGTGTTCGAAGCCGTTGAACCAGTCGGGGTGATCGAAGCCGACCGCGAACACCGCATCGCCGGCAAACATCAGCCGGTCTTTGCCCGATGCCACACGCACGACGCTGTGGCCGGGTGTGTGGCCGCCGGTTCGAGAGACGACCACGCCGGGCGCCACCTCGTGTTCATCATCGAACAATCGCAGGTGGCTGTCGTACTCCCTCCTGAACTGCTTGGCGGCAGCCCGAAGCGCATCCGGGAAACCGGGCGGCATGGATACATGAGAGAAATCAGGCGCCTCCCAGAATTTGACCTCGGCCGCCGCGACGTGGATCCGCAGGTCTGGGCGCAGCCGCGCCTTCACACCGTCAACGAGCAGCCCTCCAACGTGGTCCATATGCATGTGGGTCAGCACCACGTCGGTTACGGATCCAAGGTCGATGCCGGCGGCTTCGAGTCGCTTGATCAATTGACCGGCCCGCGGCAGGTTCAATTCCGGGTCCAGTCCAAGGCCGGCGTCGATGAGGATCGTCTGCTTGCCGCTGCGCACCACGACGACGTTTAGCGCCCAGTCGAAAGCATCCGGCGGCAGAAACATGTCGTTCAGCCAGGCCGCGTGCTCGGCCGGATCGGCATTGTATCCCAGCATCTTGGTCGGCAGCGGCAACACGCCATCGCTGATTACGAGCACCTCGATATCACCGATCTGCACCGCGTAGCGCGACGGGACCAGTTCGTCGGCGCCTGTTCTCCCGGCGCGTGAGTTGTTTTCCAAGCTCATGTTAGCCTCCTGCTGAGCAATCGAACCGGGTTTTGTTTCTGTCTGCGACATGATGCTCTCCTGTTTTGGGTGATCGAAGTTGTCGGTTACAAGCCACGGCGCGGATCTTATGTTGAGGCGCGTTTGCCCGTCGATCCGGCCGAGTAAGAGGAGAGGCCATACCTGAGGATAGGGTAGCCTATGCTCTCAGCGCGCCCGCAGTGGGCGGCGAAGAGACCGCCGTGAAAGAGCAGACGCGTTTTATTAGATCTTGCCGGGCGATTAATTCCCCCGGCGCATCCGCGTCTGCTCGGCGATCAGGCGGCGCGGCTTGTGGTCTGACGGATGCTGCAGCCGAAGACCGATCGCCAGTCGGTTCCAGGCTTAGATCATGGCGATGCCGATAGACAGCGCCAGGAATTCGTCTTCGGAAAAGGCACTGTGGGCAATTTCAAAATCCGCATCCGATGCGCGAGTCTCGGCGACATTGGTCAGCGACTCGGCCCAGGCGAGCGCGGCACCCTCCCGGTCACTGTAACGCTGCGATTCACGCCAGGCGCTCAGAAGAAGCATCCGCTCTTCGGTTTCGCCCTGCTTGAGCGCGTCTTGACGATGTATGTGCAGGCAATGGGCGCAGCCGTTGATCTGCGACACGCGCACCTTGATCAGCTCCATCAGCTTTGGATCAAAACTCGTGGCAATCCAGGCCTCGCCGGCGACGAGGCCATCGATCCCAGCATTCTTCCCAGCCACTATATCCAAACGTCAGCCTCGCCTCCGATGCCTTGCTATCTCGTCGACGATGACCTCAACCCACCCGACCTATGGCGGTCTTTGAATTGCCTTAGCGCCGTCATGGCCGACAAACCGGCTGGCTAGCCGTTCGATGCGAACACCTAAACCTTCGCACAGTCCGCAAATGCTTTGGGCCAATAGTTTTCGAGGCCGCCGGTCTCCATCCTCGTTCGCATTTCAATCATCGGGAAGGCCTAAAATATGCAGAACAATTCGAATGCTCCGGCTATCGGCGTCTCGCGCCGCGAGGCGCTCCTCGGCAGCCTCACCGCCGGTATTGCTGTGGGCTTGCCCGCGATTGCCGCCGCAAAAACTTCGAAGCCGCCTCTCTCCGCCGCCATCAGCCATGGAAAGCAAGCCACGAACATGATCACCACCAAGGACGGTACAGAAATCTATTACAAGGATTGGGGCACCGGTCCGGTCGTCACCTTCTCGCATGGCTGGCCGCTGAACTCCGATGCATGGGACAGCCAGATGCACTTCCTCGTCCAGCACGGCTTCCGCGTCGTGGCGCACGATCGCCGTGGTCATGGACGCTCCAGCCAGCCAACCTCGGGGAACGACATGAACGGATACGCCGATGATCTGGCGGCCGTTATCGAGGCGCTTGATCTCAGGGACGCAACGCTGGTCGGCCACTCCACCGGTGGCGGCGAGGTCGCCCGTTATATCGGTCGGCACGGTACGAAACGCGTCGCCAAGGCCGTCCTTATTGCCGCCGTGCCACCCGTCATGGTGAAATCGGCGGTCAATCCGGAAGGCCTGCCGATCGAGGCGTTCGACGCGATCCGTGCTGGCCTCGTCAAGGATCGCTCCCAGTTCTACCGCGACCTTGCCCCGCAATTTTATGGCGCCAATCGGCCCGGCTCGAATGTTTCCCAGGGTACGCTCGATCAATTCTGGCTCTGGAGCATGCAGGCGGGTCTCTTGAACGCTTATGAATGCGTCAAGGCATTCTCGGAAACCGACTTCACCGAAGATCTCAAGAAGTTCGATATACCGACGCTCGTCCTACACGGAGAGGACGACCAGATCGTTCCGCTCAAGGATTCCGCGGTCAAGTCTGCTCGGCTGATCAAAGGCGCCAAGGAGATCTACTATCCCGGCGCGCCGCACGGCATCACCGCCACGCATCAAGACCAAGTCAACGCCGAGCTGCTCGCCTTCCTGAAAGCGTGAGCGGGCGACGGCTCGCGCGGGGGCAGACCGCCATGCTCCGCGAGCCATCCGGAACTGGCGTGGCCTTGGCGCGCCAGTTCCGCTATTTCTTTTTCATCGTTTTCTCGGAGCTCGTCCAACACGCCGCAGACGTGGCCGACAGTCACCAGCGGCCTTTGGCCGACACAGGAACCAGATAAGCGGTGTCAGACATTCACTGAGGATCGAGAGTTTTCCACCAAGGCAGCGGCGGCATCGCCACCAATACATGGATTTCCATAAGTTGCCGCCGCACTAGGACGCGAATAGTGTACGACGCTGGATAGCTGATCCTGCTATCGAGACCAGCCTTTGGACATGCTGGTGTCAGCCAAGCTTATGTTTCCTGCAGGAGCCGCCGATGACGCGCGACTGGTCATACCGCCCACAACTCCTGCACCAGGGTCTGTTTTTTTCGGCTTATGTTCTAGGCTGCGGGTTCGCGCAGGCACTTGCAATCGTACCCGGAACGGGCATTTCCATATGGCCTCCGAGTGGGCTTTTCATTGCAACTCTTATCCTCGCCCCCAAGAAGAGCTGGCCGTGGTGGGTGCTGCTCGGCTGCCTCGGCGAACTACTCAGCAATGTCTTTTGGTTCCATAGCCCACTCCCCGCCGCCGCCCTGATTTATGCCGGCAACGCACTCGAAGCCATGGTCGGGGCATCGCTCGTGAACCGGGCTTTGGGTCGGCCGGCTCGACTTGAAAGCTTGCAGGAAGTTCTTGTATTCGTCGTGCTGGGCGCCGGCGTTGCGCCGGTGATCAGCGCGACGGTCGGAAGTGCGACACTCGCATTGTTCGGGATATTTTCGCAAACCTTCTTGGGGGCCTGGCCTCTCTGGTGGATCGGGAATGCTACCGGCATATTGATCGTCGCGCCCCTCGCGCTGGTCGTGATCCAGAATTGGAACGGCAGGGCCGAGCTATCGGCTGCGCGATGGATTGAAGCGTGCGTCTTGGGACTAATCCTACTCGGCGTAGCGGCCCTTTCGCTCAGCGGCTATCTGCCTTTCGCTTATATCATCATGCCGCCGTTGCTTTGGGCTGCTGTGCGCTTCGAATTCAAGGGGGCTGCTGTTACCCTCGCCCTCCTCGCGCTTGTAACCGCGATCTTCACGATATCCGGCGCCAGCCAGTTTTCCGGAAATGTCGAGAGCCAGCGCCACAACCAGATCATGCTGCAGCTCTTTCTGGCCATCTCGGCATTTTCGGCCCTGGTCGTGGCCGCGATATCCCGGCAGCACCAGCTCACGTTGCTGACGTTGCGAGAAAGTATGGAGGCGCTGCGCGAGCGGGAACGAGAGCTCTCGCAGATCGTGAACCTGGTCCCCGTCCACATCCGACGGCTGACGCCGGAAGGCGAGCCGACCTTCTTTAATAAGCGCTTGATCGATTTCTTCGGGCTTGATCTGCAACAGTTGAGCAAGCCGGGCACCAGCCAACTGGCAACAAACATTGAGACCCTGGTCCACCCAGATGATGCGGTCGGTCTACTACAGGCGGTGCGCCAGGCTGTCGCGACAGGCGATCCTTACTCGATGAAGTATCGCATGCGCCGCGCGGATGGCGTGTATCGCTGGGTTGACGGCCGGGGGGAGCCATTTCGAGACGAAGGCGGGAGGATCATCCAGTGGTTTGCGATCTCGATCGACATCGATGACGAGGTGCAGGCGCTGGAAGCGCTGCGACAGAGCGAACAAAGGCTCCAGCAGCTCATCGACGCGGTGCCCGCTCTAATTTGGGCGACAACGTCGGACGGAATGCCATCCTACATCAACAAACGGTTCAGAGATGCCACCGGAGCCAGCCTAATGGATATTACGGCGCCCGACGGGTCGCCATCGCTCAGTGTCATTCATCCGGAGGATGCCGACGCGGCCCGGCAGGCCATCCAGCATTCGTTCCGCACGGGCGAACCTTACATCCAAAGATATCGACAGCGCCGGACCGACGGCACTTATCGCTGGACCGAGACGCGCGCAGAGCCATTGCGGGACGATAACGGTGCCATCCTGCAGTGGTACGGCGTCAGTGTCGATATCCACGATCTGGTGATCGCACAAGAGGCTTTGCAGCAAAGCGAGCGCCGTTATCGCGACCTGTTTCACTATATGCCTATCGGACTCGCCGAGGTGGATGCCGGAAAGCTGGTTCCGTTGTTCAAGGAGCTGCGGGCCAAGGGTGTCAGCGACCTCACAGTCTATATTGACGAGCATCCCGAGTTTCTGGCACGCGCCCTTGAGGCCCTCGAGATCGAAGAAGCCAACCGTCACTTGACGGAAATGTTGGGAGCTAATGACCAGGAGGAGATCCGGGGTCCTATCACTCGCTATTGGCAACCTGGTCTCGCCACCATCCGCCGTGCCATAGAGTCGCGTTATCGTGGCGACGAAGTCTTTCAAGAGGAAACCAAGGTGACGCGAATGGATGGCAGCGTCATGGACGTCGTTTTCGCCACCGCCCGCCCTGGCGCCATCGCCGACAAGAGCCTGGTCGGCTTCATTGACATCACCGAACGCAAGAAGGCCGAAGAGGCATTGCGTAATCGGGAACGAGAGCTCTCGCAGCTTGTTGACGCCTTGCCTATCCACATCTGGAGCTGGACGCCTGCTGGCGAGCTGGCCTACGTTAACAAGCGATCTTTGGAGGATCTAGGCCTTTCCAAGGCGAACTTCGAAGATAGCGTCCGGGTGGCGCAAAAGCTGGTTCACCCCGAAGATGCCCCCGAGGTGCTGCGAGCGTCAGCCAACTCGCTTAAAACTGGCGACGCCTTCACGATGCGGTATCGCCGGCGTTGGAAAGACGGCAACTATCGCTGGATAGAGGCGCGTGCGCAGCCTCTGCGCGGTCAAGACGGAGCGATCGTTCACTGGTATCAGGTTTCCATCGACATCGACGATCAAGTGCAGGCCGAGGAAGCGCTGAAGAGCAGCAAGCGGCAACTGGAGCAGATGATCGACGCCATGCCTTTCAATATCCTCAGCTTTGCTGCCTCAGGCGAGATGACCTACACCAGCAAGAGATATCTCGATGACGTTGGTTCGCCGAGGGCGAACATTAGAGACTTCGATGCGCTGGCCCGAGACGTGGCTCATCCAGACGACTTTTCGGAAATGTTTCAAAGGGCATTGGATGGCTTTGCCGCCGGCCAACCTTTCGTGAACCGGTTTCGCCGGCGCAATAAGCAGGGCATCTATCGCTGGATAGAGGCGCGCGCGCAGCCTCTGCGCGATGCAGATGGCACAATCGTACAATGGTACATTGCCTCGATAGACATTGAGGACGAGATGCGCGCGCAGGAAGCCTTGCTTGAGAGAGAGCGCTTCCTTTGGCAATTGGTAGAAACACTGCCGGCGATGATCGATTGCGCTGCGCCTGACGGCGAACCGGTCTATCGCAGCCAGCAACTGCGTGAGTTCCTTGGCTATGAGTTGGAGGAACTGGATGGAAAGACCAAGTCGCGGCTGAACGCTACCCTCGATGCAGGGGTCCATCCCGACGACGTGGCTGGCGTCAAGGAACATTACGCCCATTGCCTGGCGAGCGGCGAGCCCTATCGCAGAAAGCACCGCCTGCGGCGCTTTGACGGGGAATACATTTGGGTCGAAACGCGCGCCGCGCCGATGCGCAAGGACGATGGCACCATCGTGCAATGGAATGTCATCTGCCTGGATATCGATGGCGAGGTGCGAATGCAGGAAGAGCTGCGCCTGGCGCAGGACCGGTTGGCGCGCGCAAGCCAAGCCGCGAGCCTCGCCGAGCTTTCTGCCTCGATCGCCCATGAGGTCAATCAGCCTCTGGCGGCGATCGTCTCCAATTCGCATGCGTGCTACCGCTGGCTATCGGCCGACCCGGTCAATATCGCGCGCGCGAAGATCACGACCGAACGAGTCATTCGCGACGCGAACTCAGCGGCGGAAGTCGTCGGTCGCATCCGGGCGCTGTTCAAGCAATCCGTGGAGAACAGGATTAGCTTGTCGCTGCCAGGCGTCATCTCGGAGGCGTGTACTCTGGTGGCCAGCGAGGCTTTGCGTCGTCGCATCCGGATCGACATCGACTTGGAGGACAACCTTCCGCCTGTGACCGTAGACCGCATCCAGATCCAACAGGTCCTGATCAATCTGATGCGCAACGGCATAGAGGCAATGGAACCCGTCGCAGGGGAAAAATCGCTCAAGATCGGCGCCCATCGCGTGGGCAGCGAAGTGCAGATCGAGATACTCGATCTGGGAGGCGGTATTGAATTTCCAGACCAGATTTTTGAACCCTTCTTCACCACAAAAGAGAGCGGAATGGGTATGGGCCTTGCCATCTGCCGTTCGATCGTCGAGGCGCATGGCGGACGTTTGTGGGCCGAGAGAAATGAACCGCGCGGCGCGCGATTCATTTTCACCTTACCAATCGTAGGAAATGCGGCTCCATGACAACGGACGACCATATTATTTTTATCGTTGACGACGATGCACGCGTCAGGGAAGCGCTTGGCGAGCTCCTAGAGACCCACGGCATGCGCGCTATCGCGTTTGGGTCGGCAGGCGACTATGTGAACGCCGAAAAGCCAGATTTGCCTGCCTGCCTGATACTCGACGTTGAATTGCCTGATATCAACGGTCTCGAACTGCAGCGGCAGATCGCCAAGGGCGATCACCCGCCGATCGTCTTCATCACCGGCCATGGCGACATCCCTTCCTCGGTGCGAGCGATCAAGCACGGCGCAGTAGATTTTCTCACCAAACCGTTCAGCGATACGGACCTGATGGCCGCGGTTCACATGGCAATTTTCGAGGATCGGCGAAAGCGATCGGAACGGGCTGAACTGAGCTTGTTGAGACAACGCTATCTCGAATTGACGCCGCGCGAGCGCGATGTCCTGCCGCTCGTAGTGAGTGGCCTCCTCAACAAGCAGGCGGCCTCGAAACTCGGGATCAGTGAAGTGACGCTGCAAATCCATCGGAGGAATGTGATGCAGAAAATGGCGGCGGCATCGCTCGCCGACCTTGTGCGAATGGCGGAGCGATTGGAAATACCAATCACCCATTCGCGCAAGACGGGAGGAAATTGAGTATGGAGAAGACAAGACCGATTGTCGCGGTGGTCGATGACGATCCGCGGCTGCTCGAATCGCTGGAGGAGCTGCTAGAATCAGCCGGCTTCGCAGCTTGCTGTTTTCGGTCGCCTGAGCATCTGTTGGCCCGGGGCCTTTCAAACGTAGATTTGTTGATCACCGACATTGGCATGCCGGGCACGAACGGCTTTGAGCTTCGTGACATTGTCAACAAGTCGCGTCCAGAACTACCGGTGTTTCTGGTCACCGGCAGGCACGAAATCGCCGACCAAGGCCGCGCCAAGGGCGTCAACGGCTTTTTTCGAAAGCCATTTGACGCACCTGCCTTGCTCATCGCGATAGAAAACGCTTTGCAAAAATCGAGTAAAGGAGGGTGACATGAGAATCGACGAGCCGCTCCGGAGATCAGCACCATCATCGCGGCAGCACAAGAACAACGCAGTTGAGCCCATAGTCATCATCGTCGATGACGATGCGGCCGTTCGCGAGGCCTTGTCGGAGCTGATTCTCTCAGCGGGGTTCCAGCCCGTAAGCTTTGCCTCGACCCGTGAGGTACTTAACGCCGACGTGTTGGACAGCCCCGGATGCCTAATCCTTGACGTGCGGATGCCAGGAGCGAGCGGCCTTCACCTGCAGCACCATCTGGCCGAACGAGGTAATGCGAAGCCAATCATCTTCCTGACCGGACACGGTGATATTCCGATGACCGTGCAGGCGATGAAGGCAGGCGCCGTCGATTTTCTCACAAAGCCTGTGCGCGACCAGACGCTACTCGATGCCGTAAATGCTGGTATCGAACTGGACGCGGCTAGACGAGCGAAGGCCTTGGTCGTCAGGCGCAATCTTGAACGGCTCGAAACACTGACGCACCGAGAGCGCGAGATCCTGCGCGAGGTTGCGCAAGGGCGCGTCAACAAGCAGATCGCCTTCGACCTCGGGATCAGTGAGGTCACGGTCAAACTGCACCGCGCCAACGTCATGCGCAAGATGGGCGCCGGTTCAATCGGCGAGTTGATCAGGGCTTGGGAGACGCTACCCACGGCGATGCGCGAGACGGGCGGCGCTTGGATCTGACGGAACGAGCGTATCCAGAAATCCCAGATTTCGGCGATCAAGTCCCCTTGTGTCGGATTGCCAGCGCGCATTACGACATCGTTGTTCTCCCGCAGCGGGAGCAATTGAAGCACCGCGCCTCACGACGCGACGCTAACGCGGCCTTTCCAGTTACTGACGAGCTGCTGCATCGCCGGGAATATTGCTGCGACAGCAAGATCCGTAAACAGGAGACGAACCGGAGGCCATCATTTAATGAAGTCTTTGAACTTTGGGCTCTCAAAATTCAATCTAACACCACGAGCGCGCCGATCCAACCGTCCCACGGTGGGGCCCCGACGGGTGCATATCCACATTTCAATAAGGACGTGTCGTGAAGCACCTCATCGGGCGGGCCTTCGATCAAATCGCAACCGCGGTTTCAGATAGAAAGAGTGGTGGCATGGCTGCCGATGTCGGCTCCTACGCGATCGTAACCAGTCAGCCCAGAAAATCCTGGACCGCCTGCATGAACTCTGATGGATATTCAACGTTCGACAGATGAACCGCAGGCAAAACAACCAGCTTCGCGCCGGGCACTGTCGCGGCGATCAACTCGCTATGGCTGAGCGCCGTCACGGTGTCGTACTCCCCAGCAATCACGAGTGTCGGCCGGTTGATTAGTGCCACGGTGCGGCGAAGGTCCGCATCGCGAACCGCCGCAAACAACCCTGCCAAGCCTTGTCGGTCGATTGTCATCAGCATGGCTCGGAATTCCTCGATAACTGGGTCGTTGGCCGCCAACATACCTGACGGGAACCAGTTGTTGAGGAATATCTCGGCGGTCTCCGACATGTCTGGTGCCTGACGCACGACGGCGATACGCTCGTCGAAATAGCTTGCGGGTGAGAGGTGCGACGACGTGTTGCTCAGGATCAGCCGGTCGATACGCTCGGGCGCGTAGATTCCGAGCCACTGGCCGACGAAGCCACCGAGCGACAGGCCGAGGAAGTGCACGCGTTGCAGATCAAGCGCATCAAGCAATTCGATGACGTCGCGGCCAAGCCGGTCGAGCGAATAGGCGCCGACCGGCACGCTCGATCCACCATGGCCGCGAAAATCGTAGCGCAGAACGCGGAAATCCTTCGATAATTTGTCGATCTGCCCGTCCCACATGTGCAGTGTGGTGGCGATCGAGTTGGACAGTAGCAGCACCGGCTTTGCACCGTCGCCGTCGAAGCGGTAGGCGATTCGCGTGCCGTCACCGACAGTCACGAAAGGCAGCTCACTCATGATGATGGTTCCTTCAGAAACGTTGAATGAACCAACCGTAGCGGCGCCCGACGTTTGTTGATATTACAAAGATAGGACAATCTCTGTAATCTGGACTGACATGGCTGAATTCACGTTGCACGACCTGCAGTGTTTCGATGCCGTCGTCCGCACCGGCGGCTTTCAGCCAGCGGCCGCGCTGCTGCACCGTTCGCACCCGGCGGTGTTCGCTGCCGTCGCCAAGCTTGAGCGACAACTCGACCTCGTTCTTCTCGATCGCAGCGGCTATCGAGTTCGCCCGACCGAGGCAGGGCGGTCGTTCCACCGCCGGGCTCAGTCGCTATTGCGAGAGTTGGAAGGCCTGCGGGTCCATGCCACGCAGCTCTCAATGGGCGAAGAAAGCGAAATCCACGTCGTCATTGGCGACCTCTGCCCTCGAGCGCAGGTGCTGGGCATGCTCGGCCGGTTCTTTGCCCAATGTCCCGGCACGCGCCTGCATCTGCATTTCGAAGCCGTTGGCGGGCCGTGGGAGCGCCTCTTCGATGACGAGGCCGATTTGATCTTGCACTGGATCGACAAGGGCGACGCGCGGGTGGAATGGATCGATCTGTGCAAGGTGCCATTTATTCCCGTGGTGGCGCCGGGCTTTCTGAGCGATGACATCAAGCAGCCGATCACTCTCGACCAGATGCAGGCGCTCACTCAATGCGTGATGCGCGACACCGCCCGCCATTCACCGCAACAGAACTACTTCATGATCGAAGGCGCGCCACAATGCCTGGTGGCCGACCACAGCATGAAGAAGGAGATTATCTTGCAAGGTCTAGGCTGGGGCCACCTGCCCCGCTTCCTGATTGAAGACGAGCTGGTTGACGGACGCCTGCGATCGATTACAGGCGTCCATATGCCGGGCCGTACCGAGGAGCTGGTGGTGGCACGCCGCCGCGACCGGCCGCACGGACCGATCGCGCAACGGTTATGGGATCATGTCCAGCAGGAAGCTCCGGCATTGCGCCGCGCTTTGCAGCCCTCGGAAAACTGGCCGTAGAGGATTCCGCTTTTTTGGAAAATATCAAGATGAATTGCGCGCTTTCTTCGACTGGGCCAGCCAAAGAAAGCGCGACACCGAAACCGCGATAGACGATCCTTGCGGTTGAAGGAAACAGAGCCAACTCTGTTCTGACACGCTTCCCGCGCTGCTCCTTTGCTAGATCAGGCATGCTCACGGCGTGCGCTCGTTTGCCATCCGCTCCCTCCGCATGAGGGCCCAGTCGATGAGTTCAGCCATAGACGGCCCCACGGCCTTGCCCATCTCGGTCGCAATATGCATGTCGATATCGAAGTTGTCGGCCTGAGGTGATTTATGAATGCACTCTATTGCATGCGCTACGGTCGGTTCGCCCAGTATCGTACTCCGCTTGCTGTTTGTCTGCGCTTACGACATTTTTTCGCCCTGACCCTATTGGGGACCGCGGTAAAGGATGGAGTGGGAGTGGAAGGGCTTATGTTTCGACGAAGACGAATGAGCGGTCGGCGGTCTCTGCCAAAGTGTCGGCGACACTGCCATACGAAAGTTCCTGGCCCGCGCGCCGGCTGACGCCGAGAACAATGAGGTCGAAGCGTCCTCTTCGGGCCAGCTTGAGAATGGCAAGTTCCGGTGCCGACGCCTGTGGGGCGACTTTCTCGACATCAACCTCGTAGAAGGACGCGATTCGATCCAATTGCTCGAAGGCTGCCATGTGGGCATTCCCTGCGTCGCTGACCCGACGGAGCGAAGTCGATTGCGTCGGGTCGCGGAAATAGACCGCGGTTATTGCAGCGCCCGTGGCTTTCGCAACGACTAAGGCGAATTCCGCGGCCCTCAGCGACCGTTCGGTGCCACTGATAGGCACGAGGATACGCAAGTCCCGATCTCTTTCAGCGATGATGCCACGCGCTGCGACGATCGCTATTGCGCCCTTGAAGGCCGCGATCATCCCGGCGAGTTGTGCGCTGTACTTGCCGTTTTCGCTGTCTGCCGGCTCGACGCCCAAAAGCATGATGTCGTGGCCCTTCTCGGCAGTCTCCGTGAGAATCTCTTCAAGCTTACCGTCCTTGTCCCGAATGGAGACATGAACCGCGTCGCCCTTACTCGGTTCTGCAACATCGTCCTGCGCTTCGACCGCCGTTTCGGCAGTCGCCTTCACACGCTTGCTGATCTGTTGCGCGCCGATGGCGTTGTTTTTGGCATCTTGCGGATCTGCCGTTCGGCCGTCCTCTCCCCGAATATCGAGAACCGTGACCGGCATTTTCCTCAATGCTGCGAAATACCCCGATATCCGTGCAGCCAGATCGCTGCTTGCGGATTGATCGGTTGCAAGCAGGATCCGTTCGAATTGCAATACAAAGCTTTGTTCCTTAAAGGATTCGAGCTCGAGACGATCCTTCTCCTCCTTGCGCATCGGAAGGCGCGCGAGCGCCCAACGGAGGGTCGGCGGCATGGCCATCGTCGTGACCACCGCCATTGCAACGATGACGGAAAAAAGCCGCTCGTCGAGAACACCGACCGAAAGGCCGATCGAAGCAACAATGACTTCGGTGGAACCTCGAGCATTCATTCCGCATCCAAGGGCGATGGCCTCGGCGTTGGAGAAGCCGCCGAATTTAGCCCCGACAAACGCGCCACCGAACTTGCCGAGGCTGGCAATGATGACCAGTCCGACCGCCAGAAGCAGGATAGACCAATCAGCGAGAACGCTCAGATCGGTGTGCAGGCCGGTGAGCCCGAAGAAGACCGGCATGAACAGGGCCGTCGTGAGTGCCCTGAGCTGCCCCTCGATCTGACGGGTAAGGATGGGGGATTGCCCGACGAGAATGCCAGCGACGAAGGCACCGAGCACCGTGTGGACGCCAATGGCGTCGGTAATGATCGCCATGGCTCCCATGATTGCGATAATGGCGCTTGGGACCGGCAGATCGCTTTTGAACCTGTCGTTTGTCCAGCGGATAATCTCAAAGACGATGCGTCGCCCGATCGTGAAACTGAAGGCCATGAAGAGAGCCGTACCGATGACGCTTTGTGCCAAGGTTGTAAGATCGACGGCACCGTTTTCCGCCAGGCTGAACGTCACGGCGATAATCACCCAGCCCACGGTGTCGTCGATGATGGCGGACGCGACGATCAGCTGGCCGACATTGCGCCGCATGAAGTCCATCTCGCGAACGACCGTGGCCGCGATCTTCACCGACGAGATCGATAGCGCTGTCCCAAGGAAAAGGGAGGTGACAAGTCTCGCATCCGGGTTAGGCAAGAGACTTGCGGGCAAGAGCTCTCCTAGGGCGAAGCCGAACGCAAAGGGCACGACAATGCCCGTCAGGGAGACGCCCGCCGCGGCCCGGCGCAGTCGCAGCGCCAGGGCGAGGTCGGTTTCCATGCCGGCCAGGAGCAGCAGAAACAGGATGCCGAGCTGCGCCACCGCATCAGCCATCGCTTTTTGCGTATCGAGCGCGGGGAAGAGCGCCGACTGCGCGCCGGGCAGGAGATACCCGAAAACGGACGGCCCGAGAAGGATACCTCCGATGATCTGGCCCATGATGGACGGCTGTCCGATGCGGACCATGGCCTCACCGAGCAACCTGCCGATGACCACGAGGATGATAATCTGGACAAGAAAGAGTGCTTCGGACGGACCGGTAGACTTACCATCGGCTGCAAAGACTGGAAAGCAACTGCCAACGACAACGCAGGCTGCCACGGCAGGCAGCTCCCATCGACGAAGCTGCGGGAAAATTGCCCTGGTTGTCATGCGCGAAGAATTCCCATGAATGGTATCGCATGAGAACGGACTGAGCCAGCTTCTGTTCCAGTCGGCACAATGACCGGAAAATCGCTCCCGGCGATGCCCGCCTGCGGGAAACCGAGTGAACCGCCAGCAAGTTTCTGACAGACAGGAGCTCGCTATGAGCGACCATGAATAGTCGGCCAAGGAACTTGCCGAGCATTATCAAATCAGCCGACAGCAAGCTCTTAGATACATCGCTCGCTTCGGTGGCAATCGTGTCGAGGTCAATCATCTCCTTTCCTCGGCACCCAGAACAGCGGTCCACCGCCCCGACCGACTGAACCAAACCGCAGTGGAAGTTGCCCTTGAATAGGTTTCCCGAACACGCAGCGGGTTAGAAGACGCCGAAGGTCGAGACCGACGCCGGACGCCCCGCCATCTGGAGGCGATCGCTAGTTTCATGCGGGCCCTCGGTAAACCGAACCACCCTGTCAAGTCGCGCATGTCTGCCGAGCTTGGTCTTTAGGCGCGGAACCTTCCACTTCCTGCCTGGTTAGATCGCCATGAACGATAGAGAGGAAAAAGCCAGCAAAGGCACGATCAAGTTGGTACCGACCCTTTTCGTCATCGGGATCATCGTTGCCGTCGCGTATCTCACGTTTTTTTCGCCTGGAAACGTCGCCCGCCAAACGCGTCGGCAACCGGTGAGGGCGCTGAGTGATGGCACTGAAGCCGTGGCGCAGGAGCCGAATTGGAGCGGTGACTGTTGGCCTGCCTCTCGACCAATCAATGGACGCATTGTTGCGGGGTGATCGGCTTCAGCCGACGTCCAACCTGTCGTGAAGCCGCAGCATTTGAGTGCCGTATCGCCTCTCGAGGATCAACCCGACGTTAGCGTTGCAACTCAATCGACTTCCTTGGCCTCAAGGCGATCGAGCACCGCCTCAGGTGCGACATCCCTCTTGAGTTCCTCTACCTCGTCATCCGCTTCGGTTGGGACTTCCAGCTTTTTGACGATGGCTTCCACCATCGCGATAAGGCGTGTCGTCTCGTGCTCGTTCAGCAAGCTGACCTGCAGGTCGAGATCAGCCCGCAGGTCATCCTCGGCAGCCATTCTGTTCTGGTTAATGAGCACGAATGTCGAAAGGAAGATCGCCTCTACCGATGCTGCCATCGCCAGTATAACGAGGGAGGGATCCCAGACAGGCATCCCCGGGATCAGGTTCGTATTTGCAATAATCCATAAACCGTACACGACGATATGGATGTAAACGAAGGCAATGGATCCGGCGAACCGACTAATCGCGGCGGCGGCCCGCTCTTGTACGCCTGCCGTGTCCGCTGCCTTGCGGCGACGCTGCAAAATAGCGTCAATATTGCGGTTAAGCGCCGGATGCAGGCTGTCGGCAGCTGGTGTTGTGGGACTGGCTTTTGCAATGTTTTTCATGGTGATTTCCGGTCGCACTCTGTCATGTCGCGCAGGCCGGCGATACGTTTAGACGCTTCATTCTCGCTCGGCGATTTGTTGAAACGTCTGGTTTCGCCATCCCACTTCGTAGAGGAAAGCCAGTTTATTCCGATCAAAATCACGAAGAACTCGTCCCCTGCTTTTCCGAAGCCAATCAGAAGAACGCCACCCGGCTTTGCTATGGGTAATCGTCGCGCTTCCGGATGGTCTTATGATCCGTACTTGTCTCAGAGCTGTTCATCGCTGATACTTTGCTTCGACACTCACTCTTTAACCTCGGCAGCAAACCGAAGTTCCGTCCGACGTCGCTCGAATCTTGTGTAACGGT
The DNA here is from genome assembly GCF_014195325.1 of Rhizobium sp. BK650. GTDB lineage: Bacteria > Pseudomonadota > Alphaproteobacteria > Rhizobiales > Rhizobiaceae > Rhizobium. The sequence continues at coordinate 52,589 of NZ_JACIBK010000018.1, forward strand.
CGCAAGTAGACCCTTTGGGGCAACAAATATCGTGAAACCGTGTCCCTGAACCTGCGCCGCACAGCTTGCTGGCTCCCGTCGGACCGCCAGGCTTCTCGTCCTGATCGTCACTGGCGACGTGAAGATGCACCGATGGCTGCAGCCGGAACTCACCGCATCGCTTTGCGTTTTCCTAGCCAAGCGCGCGACCGTGCACAGGCGTTCCATGATCGAGAGCAAAGACGACAAATATGGAGAAGGTTTCCTGAAGTGGCCGGCGTAATAGAACCTGCCTGCTTGCGACGGTTGCCCTATTGGCGTCTTGCTCCAGCGAGGCCGATCAGCAAAGACGCATTCTTCAGCAAATGGGGTCATGGGTCGCGAGCGCCGAAATGATCGCCGAGGCCCGATTGGACGGTCGCGTTCCCGCGACGTTCAGCGGGCCTGCTCTGGAGCGGTGCAGCCGAGAAGTTTCCGCGCTGGTAGATGAACTGAAGAACAGCGGGTTTTCGCCGTCCCATACTGGACCTCCCTTCCCTACTTGGCCAAGCAACGGATGCCGCCTCAAGGAGGGATCGCCCGCAAACCGAGCGCGTCGTCTCAGCCCTCAGGCGCACACGGGACGACCTTGATCGGCTGAGGAAGATACGATGAAGAAATTGCTGGAGGTTTCGCTCGGAGTTGTAACCAGCGTCGTGGTTTCGTCGAATGGTTTAAGGTGGATTCCAGGAGGGCTGTCATGAGTGAGCTATTTCTCCAGGATCTGCTGGGCGCACGGGTGCTAGGACCGGGCAACGAGGTGGTGGGACGCATCGAGGAAGTTGTCGCAGAAGCGCATGGCGGCGAACTCTTCGTCGTCGAATACCACGTCGGAACCTTTGCACTTCTTGAAAGCCTGGCGTCCTCTTCGTTCGCACGCGCAGTCCTCGGAGCTGCCGGGCTTCGCTCAGGTGAAGGACTGGCTGTTCCCTGGGATCAGCTCGATCTTTCGAACGCAGCTTCACCAAGGTTGCTGTGTGATCCGCAGCAGTTGAAGCCGCCTCGTCGATCGTCCGCAAGCCCCTAATTGGCGAGGGCTGTGTGAACGTTCGGGCCGACGCCTTTTTATTTGCAGGGCTGGTCAGCACGAGAGCTCGAGCCTCCGACAATCGGTCGGGATATCGGGCGCGGCCATCTTTTTCTTCCCGGCGATTATGCTAACGTCGGCCGGTATCCCAATGGGCAGGCAATTCACGCATTCCGTCAGCGATTTTTCAGCCGAACGTCTCCAGCAAATCCTCGATAGCGCGGTCGACACCGGCATCATCATGCTCGACCTGGAGGGAATTATTACCGGCTGGAGTAAGGGAGCCGAAAGACTTCTCGGATGGTCGCAGACGGAAATGCTTGGGCAGACCCTTGTCGCGATATTCCCGCCCGAGGACGGCGCAGCGGCGCTTCTTGCGACCGAGCTTGCCGATGCCAGGTCGAAGGGAAAGGGGAGCGGCGAAGGATGGAGGTTGCAGAAGGACGGCGGGCGGATATGGGCCGTCGGTGAGACAACGCCGATCCTGAATGACGACGGGCACATCATCGGTTTCGTTAAGATCCTCCGTGACCGCACCGAGCAGCGGGAAACGGAAATTGCGTTGCGGGAGCGCACCCGTGCGCTCGAAATTCTAAATCGCGCCGGCGCCGCTCTTGCCCGCGAAAATGATCTTGAGAAAGTCGTCCAGTTGGTAACGGACGCCGGCGTCGAGCTCACCGGTGCTCAGTTTGGCGCCTTCTTTTACAACCTCGTCAATTCGGCGGGCGAGAGTTATTTGCTGTACACACTCTCAGGCGTTGCCCGCGAGGCATTTTCCAAATTTCCGATGCCCCGCAACACCGAGGTTTTCGCCCCGACGTTCCTGGGGGAGGGAGTCGTTCGATCCGATGACATCACAAAGGACGCTCGCTACGGCAAAAACGCGCCGCACCACGGCATGCCGGAGGGACATCTTCCTGTTCGAAGCTATCTCGCGGTCCCTGTAATTTCGCGAACGGGTGAGGTGATTGGTGGCCTATTCTTCGGGCATTCGGATGTTGGCGTGTTCGATGAATCCTCGGAAAGCGGGCTTGCCGGTCTTGCGGGCGAAGCTGCCGTTGCGATGGATAACGCACGTCTTTTCGAAGCCGCTCAGCGCGAGCTGCAGGAGCGACGGCGCGCGGAAGCAGCGCTTAAGGACCTCAACACCAACCTCGAAAATATGGTGAAGCAGAAGACGGACGAGCTTACGCGGAACGCAGAGGCTTTGCGGCAGGCGCAGAAGATGGAAGCAATCGGTCAATTGACGGGTGGGGTCGCGCACGATTTCAACAATCTCCTCCAGATCATCGTTGGCAATCTCGACACTCTGTTACGAAACCTCCCGGAGGAGTCGGGCCGGTTCAGGCGCGCAGCCTCCCAGGCAATGACCGGGGCAAGACGAGCCGCCGCTCTGACCCAAAGGCTACTGGCTTTCGCTCGCCGGCAACCGCTCGATCCAAAGCCTATCGATGCAAACAGCCTCATCCGCGGCATGTCCGAAATACTGCACCGCACCCTCGGAGAGATTTTCCAGATCGAGGTCGTGCTTGCGGCGGGGCTCTGAAAACGGAGGCGGATCCGAACGAACTGGAAAGCGCGCTGCTCAACCTTGCCATTAACGCCCGCGATGCGATGCAGGATGGCGGCAAGCTCACGATCGAAACCTTCAACGCGCATCTCGATGAAGCCTACGCTTCGATGCATGCCGAAGTGCTACCGGGCCAGTATATCGCCATCAGCGTTTCCGACACCGGGACGGGGATGGATTCCGAAACGCTGTCCCATGTCTTCGAGCCATTTTTCACGACCAAGGACCAGGGCAAGGGCACGGGGTTGGGTCTCAGCCAGGTCTACGGATTCGTGAAGCAATCAAGTGGGCATGTGAAGATCTATTCCGAGGTGGGCGAAGGCACCACGGTCAAATGTATCTGCCGCGATTGTCAGTGGAGAGGGCTGACGAGGAGGGCACGGAAGCCCAAGCGTTGCCGGAGGCGGCAGCAGGCGAGGTTGTCCTCGTTGTCGAGGACGATCCGGATGTTCGCTCCTATTCGGTCGAGTCATTGCGAGAACTTGGCTATCATGTTCTCGAGGCCAAGGATGGTCCGGCGGCGCTACAGACGCTGTTGAGCCACGGCAAGGTCGATTTGATCTTCTCGGATGTCGTATTGCCCGGCGGCATGAGTGGCGCGGAAGTCGTCGTCAAGGCGCGTGAAATGATCCCGACGATCAAAGCGCTATTTACGACAGGATATTCCCGCAATGCCATCGTTCATCACGGCCGTCTCGATAAGGGCGTGAATTTGCTCACAAAGCCATTCTCTTTTGAAGAGCTCGCCGCACGTGTGCGCGATGTTCTCGATCACTGAAGCGGCCGCGGCGATTGCGGTGCCCCCTACTCTCGGTCCTGCCCTCACAAACAGGCTAGGTCGCAAGATTGGCCGCAGGCATTTCCAGCGACAGAGAGAGCCCTTCACTCGTCCAGTTCTTTTCGATCAGGCCGTTAAGGCCGCGCAAGGCCGCCTTTTCGAGCGTGGTTCCGAATCCTTCACGGTTGGAGGCGTCCAATGGGGGAGAGCCCCGCTCGTCCCACGTTATGCGGAACGTGTCGCCAACCGTTGAGGTGGCGATCGCCAGACTGCCATCGGGCGCGGACAAAGCGCCGTATTTGGCTGCGTTCGTGGTGAGTTCATGAAGAAGAAGCGCAAGCGAGGTGAGCGCATTGCCCATGATCGGCGCATCGGAGCCGGTGACAGCGATCTCCGGGCCTTGCTCATGTTCGTGAGGCGCGACGATCGCGCGGATGAGGGCCTGTACTGTCGTTGCCGCGCCGGTTTCGTCAATGCCGCTTGCCAGATTGGGCAGTATCAGTTCATGGGCGCGCGCCAGTGCGTGCATGCGCGCTCTGAGGTCGGTTTCCAGCTCGGCAACAGTGCGGGCGGGCCGCGCGCTCAATGAGATCAGCCCAGCGGTCATGCTGAAGAGGTTCTTGATGCGGTGATTGATCTCGCGAAGCAGGACGTCCTTGTGTTCGGCCGCCTGCTTGAGCGCTGCGGCCTGCGCCGAGAGTTCATCCCTCTGCGCCTCGAGCTGTTGCCTTTGGCGGTAAAGTTCGAAGAATACCTCGACCTTGCTGCGCAGAATATCCGGCTCGATCGGCTTCTGGATGAAGTCAACGGCGCCAGCTTCGTAGCCACGGAAGCGCCGTTGGCCGTCAGACGTTCCGGCTGTGACGAAGATGATGGGGATGCGCCGCGTGCGCTCATTGCCGCGCATGAGTTCCGCCAGCTCGAAGCCATCAAGACCCGGCATCTGCACGTCCACAAGCGCCAAGGCGACATCGTTCTGCAGCAGAAGCTCGAGTGCTTCATCACCGGAGCGGGCTTTCAAAAGAAGAAGGTCATTCCGCCGCAGCAGTGCCTCCAGGGAGAGAAGATTTTCTTCCAGATCGTCGACCAGAAGAAAGGGAACAGGCCCCATGATTTGCCTCAAACCTCGTTTAGATACTTTGCAAGCGCCTCGAGTGACATGATACGAGCGCTCGGACAAATTTGAATGGCCGCTTCGGGCATCGTGGGTGCGAAGGCCGTGCCCGGGTCTTGGACAAGCGTTATCCCATCGGCCTCAGCGACGGCCTGCAAACCTTTCGCACCATCATGATTGGCACCGGTGAGTACAATCGCGATCAAGGCTGGCCCATATGCGTCGGCGGCACTTTCAAACAGCACGTCGATCGACGGGCGTGAAAAAAGGACGGGCTCATCGCTGGAGAGTGAAACGCTTTTATCGAGCTCGACGAGCAGATGATAGTCCGGCGGCGCGAAATAGATCGTCCCAGCAGCAAGCGGCGCCTTGTCTTCAGCCTCTTCCACGTGAAGCTGGCACTTGGCCCGGAACACGTCAGCCAAGACGCTGCGTTTGTCCGGCGGCACATGGACCACCACGAGGATCGGCAGCCGGAAGTTCCTGGGCAGGGCGGGAAGAATGACCGACAGGGCCTCAAGCGCGCCCGCCGATGCACCGATCACGACGGCTTCGGGTTCGATCGCCATCATCCGACCCGCCTCTGATAGATCCTCTCCTCGCGCACGAAGTCGCTGAAGGCTCCGGCATGGCGCGAGAAACGCAGGCTCTCCTTGGCACCCAGTCCGAGAAATCCTTTTCGGGCGAGCGAATCCTTGAACAGCCCCAGCGCGCGATCCTGCAGCACTCGGTCAAAATAGATCAGCACGTTGCGACAGGAGATCAAATGCATTTCCGCAAAGACGGCATCCGTGACGAGGCTGTGATCCGAAAAGACAACGTTTCGCCGTAGCGTCTTGTCGAATAGCACCCTGCCATAAGCCGCCTGATAATAGTCGGAGAGCGAAGACTTGCCGCCGGATTTCCGATGGTTTTCGGTAAACAGCCGCACCCGGTCCAAAGCGTATACGCCGGCCTCCGCAGCACCCAGGGCTTCCTGGTTGATGTCTGTTGCATAAAAAAGGGTGCGCGCTTCGAGCCCCTCCTCCCGAAAAAGGATGACCAGGGAATAGAGTTCCTCGCCGCTGCTGCAGCCGGCGACCCAGATCTTCAGCGACGGATAGGTCCGCAGGTGCGGCACGACTGTCTCGCGGATAGCTTTGAAGTAGCTCGGGTCGCGGAACATTTCACTGACCTGGACGGTCAGGAAGCTCAACAGTCGTGGCAGGAGCGAGGGGTCGTGCAAAAGACCCTCCTGCAGTGCCGAGAAGGTTGCAAAGCCCATTTGCAGGCGCGCCTGCTTGAGGCGACGCTTGATCGATGCCATCGCATAATTGCGAAAGTCGTAATGGTATTTGAGGAACAAAGCTTCCAGAAGGAGCCGGATCTCGATGTCCTCGCTTTTTTCCGAAGTAGACCCGTCCGTCATTTCGGAATCCAGACCCGAACGAGCGACAGAAGCTTCTCGACGTCGAGGGGCTTTGCCATGTAGTCGTTGGCACCAGCCTCGATGCAGCGCTGCTGGTCATCCGGCATGGCCTTGGCGGTCAGTGTGATGATCGGTAGCTTCCTCCATTCGGGGTTCTTGCGAATTTGACGCGTGGCCGTCAGGCCGTCCATGACGGGCATCATCACATCCATCAACACCAGGTCGATCGCGAACCGCGGGTCGATCATCGCTTTCTCCAGGGCATCCAGCGCTTCCCGGCCATTGCGGGCAATCTCGATGATTGCGCCACGCGGCTCAAGTATATTGGTAAGCGCGTAGACATTGCGCACGTCATCCTCGACGACGAGAATACGGCGCCCTTCGAGAAGCGCGTCGCGATGTTGCGCCCTGCGGATCATCTTCTGCTGCTCGGCTGGGAGTTCCGAAATCACCTGATGCAGGAAGAGGCTCACCTCGTCGAGAAGGCGCTCGGGAGACTTTGCCCCCTTGATAATGATCGATTTGGAGTAACGGCGCAGCTTTTGCTCGTCGTCCGCCGACAATTCCCTGCCGGTATAGACGATCACTGGGGGAAAGGCGTAGGCGCTCTCCTGGCTCAACGTCTCGAGAAGCGAGTAGCCGGATGCATCCGGCAGGGAGAGATCGAGGACCATGCAGTCAAAGGTCTCTTGTCGCAGACGTTCAAGGCACTCTGCCGCCGTGCTCGCGGTGACCGTCTCGACGTCCTGCGTCCCGAGCAGTTTAGCAACCGCGTCGCGCTGTACCGAATCGTCCTCTACGATCAGAACCCGATTGACGCGCTGAGAAAGCCTTGCGTCCAGCTTTTGGAGGACATCAACGAGTTCGTCGCGATTGACCGGTTTGACAGCATACCCGACGGCGCCAAGCGAATAGGCAGTTTCCGCATGATCGCCTGCCGATACGATATGAACAGGAATGTGGCGGGTCTTGACGTCGTGCTTTAGGCGATCGAGGACCGAAAGCCCTGACTGGTCAGGCAGGCCGACATCGAGGATGATCGCATTCGGCATGAAATCCTTGGCCAACCGCAGCGCCTCATCAGCCGTTCCCGCGATCAGCGCATGAAAGCCCATCTCACGTGACAGATCGCGCACGATCGAGGCGAACATCTCGTCATCTTCGATGATCAGCAGGACGCGCTTTGCGTCGGTCAGTGCAGCACGATCGTCCGCGATCCTGTGCACGGGGCCCGGCGCCGAAACACGGATTTGCTCCGGCAGTGCAACCGGTGGCACGACGAGTGCGCCGGGCTTCAGGTTCTCCGGCACGATCTTTGCCGGGTCGTAGGCTTGGGGGATAGTGACGGTAAAGGTACTGCCCTGCCCCGGCTGGCTCGCAAGACCGATGGTGCCGCCCAGCAGGTGCACAAGCTGCCGGCAGATCGAGAGACCGAGGCCAGTGCCACCATACTTGCGGCTGATGGTGCTATCGGCCTGATGGAAAGCATCGAAGACGTGGCGCTGCTGTTCGCTCGCTATGCCAATGCCGGTATCGCTCACGGAGAAGGCGACATGTCCGGCATCGGCGCTGCGGATCGACAGCGTGACCAGGCCGGCATCGGTGAATTTGACGGCGTTCGACAGGAGGTTCTTCAGCACCTGTTCAAGCCGCTGCGGATCCGTTTCGATGACCGCAGGGCAGTCCGGCGCGATCTCGATGGCAAAGTCCAGTTTCTTATGGGCCGTCAGCGGATGGAAAACCTGGCGAAGATTGCTCGCCAGGCGCTCGACCGTCATCATTTCGGGCCGAATCTCCACGTGACCGGCTTCGATCTTCGAAAGATCGAGAATGTCGTTGATGAGATTCAACAGGTCATTGCCGGAGGACTGGATGGTCTTTGCATATTTGACCTGCTCTTCGGTGAGGTTGTCTTCCGGATTGTCTGCGAGAAGCTTGGCAAGGATGAGCGACGAATTGAGCGGGGTACGCAGCTCGTGCGACATGTTGGCGAGGAAATCCGACTTGTACTGGCTTGCCTGCTCCAGTTCCCGCGCCTTGAGGCTGACGGCGGCATTGGCCTGCTCGAGATCGTCACGCTGCTTTTCCAGTTGCTGGGCTTGTTCTTCGAGCTGTGTATTGGTCTGTTCGAGCTCGACCTGCTGCTGCTCGAGGCGTGCCTGGGACTCCTTCAAAGCCCGGCTCTGTTCCTCCAATTCTTCATTCGAGACCCTGAGTTCCTCGCTCTGGGTCTGCAATTCCTCGGACTGTCGCTGGGTCTCTTCCAGCAGGTTCTGGAGTTCGCTGCGATAGGTCGCCGATCGAACGGCGACGGCAACGGCTTCCGATGCCCGCTCCAGAAGAACGATTACCCTCTCGTCGACGGGGCGCAGGAAGCCGAGTTCTAACACCGAGTTGACGGCGCCGTCGACGCTACCCGGTAGAATGACCAGATGTCTCGGCTTGTCCGCACCGAACGCCGAACCGAAGGCGAGATAGCCGTCCGGCACCTCATCGATCACTATCGATCTGTCCTGCGCAGCTGCCTGACCGAGCAGGCCTTCTCTTGGCCTAAACTCGATCGGGATGCTCTCATTGTCGCGAACTCCGTAAACGGCGGCGCGTCGGTAATTATAGCCATCACTGGTAAAAATGGCGCCTGCGACAGCGCCAGCGTAAGCGGCCAGAAAGTCCAGGATGCTGTTGCCGAGCTGCTCCAGAGTTTGATCCCCCATCATGGCGCTCGCCAGTCCGACCTGGCCCGACTGGAGCCACTCGTCCCGGCGTCGGGCAAGCGTGGCCCTGCGCACCAGATAGCCGATCGTCATCGTGAGCAGGAGCCCGAGAGCCCCGGAGAGTAGCGTGCTGACGAGCGCCGTGCGTTGGGCGCTATTCATTTCGCTAAGCCGCTGGATTCTGGTTTCTCCCTCGCTTGCCGTCATAGCGGCGACTTGCGCACGGATTGCATCCATCTCGATCTTGCCGCTATCGGAATTGACGATGGCGAGTGCCGCTTCGAGGCCGGCGTTGCGGCGTAGATCGATCGATCTGGCGAGCTCTCCCAGCTTGGCTTCGACATGTTGCTGAAGCGTCGTCAACCTTTCGCTCTGGCCGGGATTACCGCTGGTGAGGCCCCTGATTTTGTCCAACTGCGGCCTGATCGCACGAAGCGCCGTATTGTAAGGAGCGAGATAGCTTTCGTCGTTCGTTAGCAGGAAACCGCGCTGCCCTGTCTCGGCGTCCTGAAGTTGCGAGAGCAGTTCATCGAGCGCGACGATCGCGACGTGGGTCTGGACTATTCTCGCGTTGCCCTCTTCCAGGGTCTGGAGATTGAAATAGGCCATGAACCCGCTGACCAGGAAAAAAAGGAATGCGCCGACAAGTCCAAGGGCGATAGGCGGATCAAGTCCCAGCATTCGTGTGGAAATACCGGACGGTTGGGATTGCATCGTGACTGTTCTCGTGGGCATTGACGGCGGGATAAATGGGGACATGAGATAACGCTGTCGATCGACGCGCCATCTCGCTTGACCGTCACAATTTGGGAGGCAATCCCGAAAGTGGTAGACCCAATCTGAACAATTTTGCGCTGCGCGCCTTCTTTATCACAGTGGCGCTTCGTCAGGAGAGTGAGCAGTAAAAAGTGCGAGCGCTGGTCGTGTGCATACAAGCCTGCAGAATCCTGCCCCGATTTTTAAGGGGCGCCGACGAAACTGGCCGAAGTCTCAGGAGCTTCCGAAGCTGAGCGTGTGTCGCTTCATGCGCAACCCGGGTTGGCCGACATCATGTCGTCAGCCAATGAACAGCCGTCGTGCTCAGCCCGATCAAGTCTGGCGAGCAGTCCGCGAAATCTGTCGTCGAGATCCTGCGGAATGGAGAAGGCCGCAAGCCGATGCAGCTGCCGCGCGGCCTCGGGATGACGTGAAAAGTGCGGGACCGTTCTCTTGAGGTTGTCCTGTTCCATCGACCTAGAACTCGCTAGTCAAACCAATGTTCCGTCTCAGCCGAGTGGGGATTCGGCTGGTGTTGAAAACGCTGCAGCACGTGGCTGACCAGCCTCCTTGGCGCTTTCGAACAAAAGAACGCCATTTGCGTTAATCGCGCAAAGGAGTTGTCCATGCGCGTGATCATCGAGAACCGTTTAGGGTATATGCCGGGAGAGTATCCTGATGCGGCCAGTCTGGACAAAGCTCAGCAGTGCGTCGATGAATTCCTCCTCTTCGTCAAGGCGAACGAGATCGGCAGTGACATTATCGACGAGATCGAACTACCGGTTCCCAAGGCGTTCCTGATCGGTGCGTTCTCCATCGTCATCGCCGCAGAACGGCGGCCCGATATCAGAAACCTGCTGATCAAAGCTGGGATCTCGCTTGCCCAATACCGGCCACGCCTTGGCCCTCGCATCCGAATAAGGCCGGGTTCGCCCCGGTGGCGCCCAGAGCCGTCCATGGCGAAGGAGGCCGCTCTTCGTCTGGAACGCACCTTGAACAGTGTTGCTTGGGAGCGCGTCCAGCTCGCCGAGGCCTATCTTGGCGTGATCCGTCGCTCTCTCAACTAGCTAGCTCGCCGAGAACGCTGTGTCAGAAACCTGGCAAGCCAGAGCAGGTGCTAATCAAAGGATCACCGTCTACAAGTCGATGGTCCTGGTCAAAAAGCCGTGTTCTGCCGGCAGCCACAGCGCAGGGCCGCAGGTCGGCCGCGCGCCCAGGAGCATCGGCAACTCCGACAGGGCCTTCCTCGAAAGCCGACAGCGTGGATGCGGCGACGCTACGTCAGCGGGAGCACTACTTGGTGACGTGACTTAAGGCCGTCGATCCCGTCTTCCAACGTCTGGCCGCCATGAACTTGATCGCAGGAGATATCGCAACGCTTCTTGCCCGACGCTTTCCCTCGCTCACGCCACTTCCCTCTGCCGATGGGTTTAGGAACATGGGGCGCATTCGAGACGTTGAGTGAAACGATCTCGACGGAGCCTCCATGCCAGCCACCACACACGATCTTGAGCCCCGAAAAGGCAGCCCGAGCCCACGGATAGACGAGGAGGAATTCAAGCATCACTTCCTCAATCAGTTTCGCGATCCTTCCTTCACGCCGCTTTGCGAGGAATTGCGAAAGATCGCAGATGCTGCGTGGGATGCCTATGCGAACTCGCGAAAAAGCCCAAAGACACAAAAAGCCGGAGCAGGATTTGCCGATCCCCACTACGATCTTTCAGTCGACTGGGTCCGGACGTGGAGGGCTATCGGACGAGCGCAGGCTCGTCACGATGATGCTGGGGCGCCAAGGCGCGTTCTATTGATCAATGGTTCGTCGCGCAGCGAACATACCTGTCCTGGCGAGGTTTCGAAAAGTTTCCGGGACAACAGCTCACCGCCGGCTCAACCCTTACCCAGCCACGTCAAAAGTAGAACGTAGGCGGAGATCCGCGGTACCGACGGAAAAATCAGGCTGTCCCCCGGCGATCCCGATGTCGGTCACAGCCGCTCTATATCCATCCGCTGTCAACGGCCTTCATCGATGGCTTTTATACCGATGTGTCGGGCGGCAGCTTTGGTGGGTCGGAAACCTCCGTCATGGGCGCTCAGTTCGACACCAACGTGTTTTCGGCTCGCGGGCCTGAACCGGTGGCCGAGGCGACAACCTGGCGCGCCGGCGCAACACAGGCTCTGCGCGGGCCATCGAAGGGCTGGTAACTGTTATCCTCTGCCCGATAGGATTGGTAGCGGGCCGCGCACCATGCTTTGGCGCTGTCCGCAGGTCCGGATTCCTGCTGTTGCGGACTCGCTCCGGCCGTCCTCAGAGGAGCCGAATACGGCGAGGTGCATGTTTTCGTCTGCCCGCTGTAAGCTCGATAGCTGTTGGTAGCGGGATCGAAAGACCGATAATGGTTGGAGCACCAGTCCACGTGCTCTGGCAACATCGTCGCTATCGGTGTTGCCTCCGGTTCGTGCGGGGCAGGCGCCTCGGCCCGCGAGGCAACCGCCAGTTTCGGCGCGTCGGTGACATAGCTGGAATAGACAGCTGGAATGCGTTCGTAATGTTGGCTGGCGACGTCTACCCGCACCGGTTTCGTCGTCCAGATATCCGGTCGCGAGAGGCTTTCGAACGTCTGAGGCCCGGGATCGGCCAGCACGACTGAGGCGACCGAGCCGGCGGCAAAGCACAGGCCAATAGAACTCGCGATACCAAACGCCAGTGAAGCGATGGCCTTCATGATCAAAACCCTGCTTATTTGGAAAGAGACGGACGCGGCAGCGTGCCGCGTCCAGGCGCAAGGTCAGTTGATGACCTGAATAACCTTGCGGGACGACGGCTCGACGATGACGCGCTCGTCGTTCACGATCGCATAGGAATATTTCGGGTTCTCCGGAACCGGCGTCACGACCACCGTTTCGGGAAGCGGCTGGCCAACCACGACCTTCTCCCTGACGACGACGGGGGTCGCGGGCGCCGGGGCCTGCTGAACATAGGTAACGACCTTCTGCGGCGGCGGATCGATTGCCGTGCCGACGATCGCGCCGGTTACGCCGCCGACAGCTGCACCGACCGGACCGCCGACGATCGCGCCGGTAATGGCGCCGCCTGCAGCTCCGTTGACCGTCGACGACTGAGCAAAAGCCGCGCCCGACATAAGTGTCGCGGAGACAGCCGCGCCGATCATGATCTTGTGAAACATCATATCCTCCTTTGACTGATGCGGCCATGGGACCGCAGGCCAAGAACGAGCGATCGCGCAGTCGGTTCCGGGAATAGGACTTTGGTCCGTGGTAGCTATCTTGCAGGCGGGCCGGGCGAACCAACGAACAAGCTGCTGGGTGGGCCGCGCGGAGATTGTTGTCCGAGCAACACTGACGGCGGCCGTCGCGCGATAGGTCCACCTTCCATGCGCGCAAGCCCTGTTCGCGACCTCCCGCGCCAGGCTTGAAGCCGGCGCCAGTTGGCAGGAAGGGCTCCGGCTCGATTGAGTTCGCCCATCATCACAGATGGTGCCGGCGCGCCATGATAGCGGTTGCGGCAGCTATCATCGGCGATGGCCGAAGGGAACCTGTGGCCTTCCTGGGGGCCGCAGCTTTGGCCGGTCTTGTGGCAAGTCGATTTTTGACCGCATCAGCCAAACGTTCGAAGACGCCCACGGCGTCCGGACAACCCGGGAGAAGCAACAATGGCTAAACCAAACGAAAATACGCCTTTATCAGAGTTGATCGGAGGGCTTCTTTCCGACGTAACGGGATTGCTGCGGAAGGAAATCGACCTTGCAAAGACCGAGGCCTCAGAAAAACTCAATAGGGCCTTGGGTGGGATCGAGACCCTGGTAATCGGGATCGTGCTCGCTATCGGCGCTGTGGGCGTGCTTCTCAGCGCTCTGGTCAGCGGGCTTTCAGCTGTCCTTGCTCGAAACGGCATGAGTGAGCCCACTGCGAGCGCGCTCGCGGCCGTGATCGTCGGGCTCGTTATTGGTGGGATTGCCTGGCTTCTCGTCTCGAGAGGCATTTCCGCGGTGCGAGACACGCAGCTGACGCTTGATCGCACAGCAGCGTCGCTTCGGCGCGATACTGATATCGTGAAGGAGAAAGTGTAATGACGCATTCTTCCGAAAAATCCTCAGCCGAGCTGCAGCGCGAAATCGACAGGGATCGCGAAAGGATCGGAGCACGCATCGATGCGATCCAGGAGCGCATGTCGCCCGGACAGCTTGTGGATGAGGTCATTGCATACGCCAAAGGCAGCGGCGGTGCGGATTATCTCACCAATCTTGGAAAGGCGGTCAAAGCCAATCCATTGCCTGTCGCACTGATGGGCGTCAGCTTGGCATGGCTCGTTGCCAAGCAGGGCACATCGACGCAAACGCCAGGCGCCGATGACAGCGAGGTCAGGCCGCTTTATCCTGCCCGCGGGACGATCAAGCGCATCGGACCGCCCGAGGAGATCGGCGGTGTTCGCTACAGCCATTTCACCGATGAGTCCGGCGAACGGTTCAAGGCCCTTACCGACGAGACGGGTCGGCGAGCCGGCGATTTCCTCAACGCAACCGGCAAAGCCTATCGCGGCTTTTCGGATGCTGCCGGCGAGCGAATTTCTGCCATTCGCGATGAGGCGGGCTCCGTTCTGGATGCCTCCTTGGGCTGGGCTTCCGATACCTGGAGCAGCGTCAAAGGAACGGTCGGCGGCGCAGCGGAGACGGTTGATCAAGTTGCAGGTTCTGTATCCAACACCGCATCGTCAACGGGAACGGTTCTGAAAGAACAGTCAAGCCGGCTGAACAACGCAATCCTGTCTCATTTCCGCGATCAGCCGCTTGTCGGCGGTGCTCTTGCTTTTGCGGTTGGTGCGGCGATCGGAGCCGCACTGCCGCATTCACAGCACGAAGACGAGCTGCTCGGGGAAGCCTCGGACGCCGTCAAGGCGAACGCTGCCTCAAGGGCTGGCGACGCGGTGAATCAGAGCATGGATGTTGCCTCCGACATGCTGGACAAGGCCGTATCGGTGACAGCCGACGTGCACGATGCCGCCAAGGAGCGCATCGATAAAGAAATTGATGCCCTGAAGAACAGAGACGCTGCCGGCTAGGCGTCGTCTCGGATGCAGCAAAAGCACGCTCTCGTGATCGTCTGTCACGGGAGCAGGTGGCGCTCCTCTTTGCGGGGTGCCTGACGTCCCCATGGGTTCGCAATTGCCTTTGGGCGCTTCGGCGGCAAGGCGGAAGCACGGAGCCTGCTGCGCGTGACCGTCGCCGGAAAATCGATTCGCCAGGAACCTTGCCGGTCAGTGACGGTTGGAAGGGGCCATCGCGGCATGGTTGCGTAGGCGATCCTACTGGAGGCAATGATGGAGCGAATAGTCTATGCGGTCATCCTGGCGGGCCTCGCCGGCGTTGCCTACGCACACCAAGCGCCGTCCGGTTTCCAATATTCTGCTTTCTGTTGCAACGGCGACGGCGAATCTGGCGATTGCCAGCCAATCCCGTCGCAGGATGTCAAGATCCACGGTGCCAACTATGAATTTTCGCTCAAGCCAGGAGATCATCGGCTGGCAACGCATGGGCACCTGTTCTCCGTTCCTCAATCGAAAGCGATGATGTCGATGGACGGCTTCTATCACCTATGCCTCTTTCCCAACGAAGACGTGGTGCGCTGTTTTTACGCTCCTCAGATGAACTTCTGAGAGCGATTGCCGTCGCTGACACCCCTAACCGCAAAATGCCGGCCGGATGCCGAATCGCCTGGTGGGTGTTCTTTGTCCTTACGCATTGAACCGGCGGCCGCAGTTCGAGCATATGCCTGTCGTGAGCGGCCTCGCCAAAACCGATGCCGCCGCCATCATGGCTATGCGCGTAGCAATCTCACCCCGCAGCTTGATCGGCCGTCCGCCGCCGGAATATTGTTCCATATCCAGGGTCGGCTCGTGGCTTCTGCCAGGACAGTCGATCTTCATAGCAGATAGCCAAGGTCATTCACTCGATCGTCATGATCATGTGACAGTCGGGCGGTTCATGCGATCTTCGGAGGGAAAATGATGGATCTTTGGACAGAAAGCCGGGGACCGGTCAGAGCGACGCAGCGCGATGTTCAAAAGGCCGGCGCGATCAACGCGCTGCTCGTGCATCCGATCGACGTCTTGCCGCACCAGCCAGGCGACCCAATCCGTCCTTTCGCGCTGGGAATCTTCAATGAGATGCGCCCGCTTCTCAAGCCCGAAGTCGGGCTGACAAAGTTGAGGCGCGCGACCGCAGTTTATGTGAGGCTGAAACGGTATTACTTTGCGAGCGCCCAGCCAGGCGCCATGCGCCACGATTTGGCCGGCGCGCCGGTTTAGCCAGTTTCCGATAAGGACCGGCTGGAAGCGCAACGACGTTTTCTGGAGATGAAGCAGTCGCTCACCGCGGACGCGCCGCCAGCCACAGTGCCTGAACGGCCGGAAGGCGCGCGCGAACCGACCAAGAATGAACTGATACGGGCCGCGCTTCTCAAGCGGCGTTCGGCGGCGGCAACATGAGCGTCTTTCAGCGCGAAGGGTCGTTGCTGGCAATGTCAATGGTGAGGTTCACCGAATCCAGCTCGACGGAAGAGTGGCGCAACAGTCGCCGCCCGGCGAGTGGATATTGAACCGAAACCCTCTCGTCGTGTCCAAAAGATGTCGGTTTGCCTTGCGCCGCAGTCGGCCCTCACGACGATGTGGCAACCGGTCAGGCGTTTCCAACAAGCACTTCCGCTCCTCCTCGCGCGCTAGATCTAAATCGCAGGCGCCTCTTCAGAAACCTAGATCTTCCGTGATCGCGTGAATGGAAGGCGTTCGCTTCTTGGCCGCCATCAGCAGGTCGAGTTCGACCGAGGACGGTCCGAAGCGCTCGTAGATGTTCTTGGCGCTTTCACGATCAAGCTTATATTTTCGTTCGAACTCTTCCAGGGAATAGGGACAGCCCCGCATTGTGCGTTTGCGCTCCGTTGTCGTCGTTTCAGTCATTGCAAGCTCCATTGTGCACTGGCGGCGTAATGGCGCAGGCTCTTGATTGTTCCGCGATTTCGTAACGGAGATATGCTTCGACGAAAGCGCCTGAAACTGGCGTGTCGAAGAGCTAAAGGGACGCGCGAATTGATCGACGGGGGGATTACGAGATTTCAATTTTCGACCGTCAGCGACGGCGCCTCGCAATGTCGGAGTTCCGTTAGGCGCACGCAGATAGCTGCGGCTCCATCCTGAAATCAAGGACCTTCGCGTCCGAACGCAGGTAACCCCCTGCTCGCTTAACGGCACTCCTCACTCAAGGTACCATTGCGCATTTGTGCGCGCCACTCACGCGTGTCAGGTCGCGGGCATGAGCGCTCGGTGCGGTGGATCGCTGTAACGCTTCCGGTTTCGACGGGGTCGAGCGGGATCGCGATGCCCCCTTGGTCGTAGTCCTGACGGTAGCGATCGGTCCCAGGCGGCATACCCCCGAAACGACCGCTGGAGTCCATGTCCCCAAAAGACTGGCAAAAGCCGGGGGCGGTGCTGAAGCCGGCCAGAACAATCAACGTTAATGCGACGAGCCTGCGCATGACGGTTTTCCTTTTTTGGTTGGCAGGAGGAAAATCGTCGTGGGCTCTTCTTGTTCCAGATGCATCCTCTATCCACAATGGTTCTCGAAAAGCCTCGGCTCTCTCGACCGTCCTCGGCGATCACAGCGACACAGGCACGTCCAACATCCCGATATTCGCGCGGATCGACTTTCGGGCAGCGCCTGCGCCGGTTGGTTCCACCAGCCTTCCTCTCCCTAGTGTCGTGGCTTTGTCACACCGGCGGCGTTTTTCGTCAGGTTTAGCCGCTCGTCTTGAAGCGAATCGCGAAAGGCGCGAAGTGAGAAATTCGGATGAAACGATGAGGGCGTGCGATTTGTTCAGGGTCATTGAGCGTGGGCCTCATTGTCCGGCCGCGCAAGATTGTGCGAGCGACGCGGTCTTAAAACTTCGCGGAGAGGGGCAGCGGCGTTGCGGCAGGCAGGCATCGAACGCTATGAATCACGCCAAAGGGTAACGGGTCACGCCATCCCGCCATCGCTGAAGTTCTTCAAGCTGCAGATTGAATTTGCAGTCCAGGCTTTGTCGCAGCTGTCGCCCTTGCCGGCCGATTATATGTCCGACCGCTACTGGCCGCTGCATGAAAACCGGGCGGACCTTGGGTGAGGCAGCCCGTTCAATCGGTCAGGCGGGCGTCGCCGACCTGCCGCAGAGTCCTGCTGATCTCCTAAAGCTCGCAAGACGATTGGTATCAACGGCGATTTTTCACGCCTCGTGGCTCCAGCCTTCGGCAGCAATTTCATTCATTTCCTCGATCGTCAGGGACTTTTTCACCTTGCCAGCGTCCCGTCCGATAATTGATCGCCCCTGCGGCGCAGGCCGGGGGCGAGGGATTCGATGGGCCCATCGCGCTTGCATCGATTCATTGGAACTGTGAAGTCTTTAAAGTGTTATGGCCTCGTTCGATCAACCGGGGACTTCCAATGAAGATCGCTTCCGCAATCGCAGTAACCTTCATCTTGACCCTCACCCTTTCATCATGCGGCAATACGATCCGCGGCATGGGCCAGGATACGGCAAACACCGTCAATGCCACCCAAAATGCAGGCCATCGCGTTGCCAACGCAGCTAAGTAAAACCCCAATCAGCAAGCCCGCCGGCTGGTGATGCCGACGGGCGCCCTGCGGTGGCTTTGGTGAAACATCAGAATTCACCTCACGGATTGCTCCTCGTCCGTTGCATCGAATGTGACATCACCCTTTTAGCTCACGCCCCAATGCGTATCGATTGGAAACTTCGTACTCGGGATCGTCATGATTATCGGAAGATAGCTCACGGCGGCGCGTGCACTTGCAGATCTCACCCAGGCGGAGTTGGCCGCGGCGGCCAATATTTCGGTTCCAATGCTGCAGCGGATGGAAGCGAGCGATGTCCCTGCCGAAGACATGAAGAATGACGTTGCGGCAGTCGTAGGCGCCCTTGAAGCGGCCGGCGTCCGTTTGATTGACGGCAGCTATTCTGGCGCCGGCGGCCCTGGCGTGCGGCTCGCTTCGCCGGTTGGAGCCTCGGTTGACGTCGACGAGGCGCAGACCGTGCAATACGAGGAACACCTGACGAATGACGCGCCGCCCGGCGCAGGCGGCTAGACGCGGATCAGTATGGACACCGCCACGCTCGTGTGCTCCTCCGCCTTCGAAGTCGCCATAGTCCAAAGGATGGCTCTTCTACCTCCACAGCTAGTCTTTTGCCGACCCGATCGAAGACGGGCCCCTGGCGAGCGCCCATGACTTGAAGATACCGTCGTCGCGTTCCAATCGCAGATGACCGACCGCGGTGGCGCCATCAGGTTCCCTCGTATTGCGGAAGTTCCGTTTGCTTCGTCGGGCGGAGTGCTTGTCGAGTAGCCGCAGAAAGTGGACTTCGATGGTTGGGTCGAAGCTGAGCTCAAAACGTGACGTCCTCTGCCGAGGCGTCGGCGATCGGGGACAGAGCCCCCTCACCTCTCGTCAATGCGGGGTAGTCACGGACACCGACCGCTGACTTTCGATCGATCATCATGCCAGCCTCGGTTTTCTCGACAAGATGACGATTGAAAGGCGTTGTCCGGGCTCCCGGGTCGACCCTTCATGCAACGCCCCCGATCCGCCAAGATCGAGGGCGTCGTGCAGGAGACGCGACATCTCTCGTGACACGTCGAGAGGAGACATGGCCGCCGCCGCGCCCTTTCAACAAACTTCGGTCTGATCTAGATGTTCCCGCGGCCCTGCAAGAAGGTTGCTCGACCTCGTCGGGCATTTGCCAAGGGTTCCATAGGGGCGTTTTCATTTGCAGAATTTCGGTCTCCTTACCTCGCTTCGAAAGGTTGCCGGATCGGCGCCTCAGGCAAGGCAGGGCGAAGCAACCGCACGCGGGAGGGCTGTGCCGCCGGCTCAGGTCGAATTAATCAGTTCTCTAAGCCTTTCCGGATCGGTGACACCGATCTGAAACCATTTCACCAGGTCACGCGCCGCCTCATTCGCCTGCGGGCTCGCAAGCTGCAGGTTACGCGTCTGGCAATATTCGCTGATCAAGCCCTGAAGCATCTCGACGTCAGCCGGGGCGAGCGGCCGTCCGCCGTTCTTGTCGAATGCCTGAAACACCCACGCCCCCATCAGTATTCGCGCATCTACCAAGCCTACGCGATCGGCGCGATCATGCAAGCGGTAGCTGGGTTTCCATCGCCACGCACATGTTGCTGCCAAAAGACGTCGCAAACGATTTGCAGCGACGAGGCCGATCTCAGCCAATGTCCCTGCGAAATCGGACCTGTCGGTCAATTAGGCTCGTCGCGCTTCCCATCTGAGATCGAAACTGCGCGGCGATCTCTCGTCGTTCGTCCATCGCCACAAGCAAAGTGCTCTTTTAATGGATCGGACGACGCCAAACCTCCCTCACATGAACCTCTGCTTCCTGATTGAATGATACCGACGCGTACGTCCCGTCGGCCACAAGAACATGCCGCTTGCGACGGTTGAAGCCATTGCGGAACGTGTTCCTCATGGTCGTGAAACAGCTACGCACCATCAACTGAGATCGGTATTTTGTTCAAGGCTGCTCCCGCACGCCGGGCGTCGCCTCGCGTTGATCGGCGTCTTCAAGATCGCTTTTTACCATGTAGCTGTCGGCATGCTCGCGCGCGGCCTCCCGAAGCGCGTCGAGCTTGGGCACATCATTCCCCTCCAGTTCATCCTGCTCGTGCAGGATTTCGTGCTCGGCCTGCAGCCAATGTTCGTCCGCCCGGCCATCCGGGCGTCCGTGCGCAAGCCAGATCTCGCGTGCACGGTTGCGAATCCGGTCTGTCAGTTCCCCTCGTCTACCAGAACGCGAACTCGTAGCGCTGTCCGAGTTGGAGATAGACCCCTCCCGAGTATGTTGGACCATTGACGTTCTCCTTGATTGGGTCGAGGCGAACGCCCGATCCCGGGCATTGTTCCCAATCCACGAAATGATCGAGATAGCACGGAAGATGGGATCGTCTCATTCCGCTTCCTGCCAATGAGGATAGGTAACATAGGCCGTCACGCAGCCTTCATCATGCGCTCTGATTGTTACCTTATCACCGCTTTGCATGCTGACGATGTCGCCAGGCCCTGCCGTGAATGCGGCACGCTCCGTCCATATCGACAGTCGCCCCTGAATGACGATCATCGTATCGTGAACGGCAATCGTCTGCTCAAGGACGGCGTTGGGCCCGTAACGCCCGAAGCCGATCGTGACGGGACCATTATCTCGCTGGTCAAGCAGATTGCCCGCGAAGATGTCACCATCCTGCCCTGGCGATCGTTCGAATATTGCATCGGCTATCGTGAATGTGCGAACGACCACTGGCTACCTCGGGATAAGGGACAACGCGTCCTGCTGGCGGAACGCTGCTTGCCGGCGTCTGTTCCAGCGTAGCCCTCTTGGTCCCGCGAGGGCCGATCATGGTGAGGGCCGTTTCAATCGGATCATCGTGGCCACCATACCACGACGGTCGACGCGCCATATATGAACGGCATAATGACCCCAAACACCGTCCACGCAGCGATATTGCGGATCCCTCCGGAACCTGCACGTATCGCTGATTGCGGCTCATCGTCTCCTCCCCGTAGCTGGTGTTATCACCCGCGCATGAAACGCCTGGAGCGGCTTTTATTTCCAAATTGCCACGCAAGATCGGGCGCTGGCATGACCGACGTCTACGGTCCGTTGGAGCCAGCGCAGTTCCCAAACATCGCGGATCGTGCGTCCTGGGACAGGGCATCGGGGCGAGCAGGCGACGAGCGTTCTTTGCCTTGTACCCTAGGACTTGCGCGGAACGGGGAGGGCCGACGGGCGTTCCCCACCCACAACACGACGAGGCGCGAGGCGACCGGCCCTTCTTGAACGTGACGGAGGAAAGTCTGATGGAATTGCGATCGACAAGCCGGAGGGCGTGGTGGCACAAGGCTACCGTATATCAGGTCTATCCCCGCAGCTTCGCAGACAGCAATGGCGACGGCGTCGGCGACCTGCCAGGCATCACCTCAAAGCTCGAATATCTCAAGGCCCTTGGCATAGAGCTCATCTGGCTTTCGCCGATCTACGCGTCGCCGATGGACGACAATGGCTATGACATTTCCGATTACCAGGCCGTCGCACCGGAATTCGGGACACTGGCGGATTTCGACGAACTTCTCGCTCAAGCGCGTCTCAGAAACATCGGCGTCATCCTCGACCTTGTGGTCAATCACACGTCCGACGAGCATCCTTGGTTCGCCCAATCGCGCGCGTCCAAGCAAAGCCCGTTTCGCGACTATTACATCTGGCGCAAGCCCGCCGACGACGGCGGGCCACCAAATAAACTGACGTCCTCTTTCGGCGGGTCCGCCTGGACGCTCGACGAGACCACGGGCGAATATTATCTCCACCTGTTCTCGCGCCGGCAGCCCGACCTCAATTGGGAAAATCCGAACGTCCGCGGCGCGATCTACCAGATGATGAACTGGTGGCTGGAACGCGGGATCGCCGGCTTTCGCATGGACGTCATCGACTATATCGGCAAACAGGTGGACCAAGCCATTGTGACGGACGGGCCGCATCTGCATGCCTATCTTCATGAGATGAACCGGGCCACTTTCGGCAGCCGAGACGTCCTGACCGTCGGCGAGACGTGGAGCGCAACACCAGGCTCGGCGCTGCTCTATTCCGGACCGGATCGAGAAGAACTGTCGATGATCTTCCAGTTCGAGCACGTGACCCAGCAATGGGATGAGATTTACGGGAAATGGCGCTCGCGACCGTTCGACCTGATCAAGCTGAAATCGGTCCTCAGCAAGTGGCAATATGCGCTTGCCGACGATGGATGGAACGCCCTGTTCTGGGGCAATCACGATCTTCCCCGCGCCGTCTCGAAATATGGTGACGTCAAGGGCTATCCGGTCGAGTCGGCAAAGATGCTCGCCACCGTCCTGCACCTTCTGAAGGGCACGCCTTTCATCTACCAGGGCGAGGAGATCGGCATGACGAATGCGCCATTCACCAAGATTGAACAATATCGCGACATCGAAACGCTCAATATGCATCGACTTCACCTCGAAGCCGGACTGTCGCCAGAAGACTTCATCAAGGGCGCAAACGAAAATGGCCGAGACAATGCCAGAACGCCAATGCAGTGGACAAGCGGTGCCAATGCAGGCTTCACCACGGGCATTCCATGGATCGAGGTCAACGAGAATTACGCCACGATCAATGCCGAAGTGGCAATGTCCGACGAGCACTCGATCTGGAACCACTACCGCAAGCTGATCTCGCTGCGCAAGGCATATCCCGTCATCGTCTACGGTCGCTTCCAATCATATCTCGATCAGCATCCGGATGTTCTGGCCTATACCCGCACGTTGGACACCCAGCGGTTGACGGTGCTCTCAAATTTCTCGGCCCGGACCATTACGTTCGACCTTCCCCATGAACTGCTCGCCACGGGCCGATGCCTCATCAGCAACTACGATCCGGTTGACGCGCTGAAAACGACGATGAGCCTGCGTCCCTATGAAGCATTCGCGGTGTTGGCGGAGGTCGCAGGTCGCGACGGAACAAAATCTTGAGGCCGGTGTTTTGATCCACCGCGTCGGGGCCATGAGGACAGCCATGTCAGGGTCAGTAATTGAGACAGGCGATTTTCGAACGGGTTTCGAACGGCGTTATTGCGTCGGAAGCGAATGTCTCCCCGACGGTGTCTCCTTCCGACTTTGGGCACCTGCACACGCACAGGTCCACCTTGTCCTCGAAAGCGGAGATGAATATCCGATGCGGACCGAAGAGGCGGGCTATTTTCGCCTCGATCTAAGGGACGTGCGCCCTGGCCAGCTTTACCGATTTCGCCTGGGCGAGGACAGGGACCTGCTGGCAGATCCCGCATCACGATTTCAACCGGATGGCCCGGCCGGCTGGTCCATGGTGATCGACCCTGATGGCTACACCTGGCGAGACGACGGCTGGGAAGGCGTCAAACCCGACGGCCAAGTCCTCTACGAGATGCATATCGGCACCTTCACGCCGGAAGGCACCTACTCGGCCGCTGCAGGCAAACTGCCGCTCTTGAAAGAGCTTGGCATCACGTGTCTGGAGCTGATGCCAGTTAACGAATTTTGTGGTGACTTCGGGTGGGGCTATGACGGCGTCCTGCCCTACGCGCCGACCAGACTTTACGGTGCTGCCGATGAACTCAAGGCCTTCGTTGATGAGGCACATCGGCAGGGGATCGGCGTCATTCTCGACGTGGTTTATAATCACTTCGGTGCAGGCGAGCAGTTCGCACGATTCACGCCTCACTATTTCACCGACCGCTATGAAAACGAGTGGGGCAAATCCCTCAACTTCGACGGCGAAATGTGCGCCGGCGTTCGCAGCTTCATTGCAGACAATGGCGCATACTGGATCGAGGAGTATCACTTCGACGGGTTAAGGATCGATGCCACCCAAGCACTCTTCGATAGCAGTGACGACCATATCGTGGCGGTCATCGCGCGCAAGGCGCGGGCGGCAGCCAAGGGAAGATCGATCTATCTTGTCGCCGAAAACGAGCCTCAGGACAGCCGGCTGATCAGAGCTCCGGGCAAAGGCGGCTTCGGGCTCGATACGGTGTGGAACGACGACTTCCATCATTCCGCCACTGTCGCTTTGACCGGCCGCAACGATGCCTATTATCACGACCATAGCGGAACGGCGCAGGAGTTCGTGTCGGCTGCAAAGTATGGCTATCTGTTCCAGGGGCAACGCTACGACTGGCAGGATGCAACCCGGGGGCGGCCGGGTCTCGATCTGCAGGCCTTCCGTTTTATCCATTTTCTGCAGAACCACGACCAGATCGCAAATTCGGGGACTGGCCAGCGCCTTGGACGGATCGCATCACCGGCACGCATGCGGGCAATGACCGCACTCCTGCTTCTCGGTCCGCAGACACCGATGCTGTTTCAGGGACAGGAATTCGGCTCATCGAGCCCGTTCTTCTATTTCGCGGATCGAGCGGGTGAACTGGAAACATGCGTGCGCAACGGACGGCTTGATTTCCTGCGCCAGTTTCCAAACCTTAAGGACGAGATCTTCGCCGACATCATGCCTAACCCGGCAGAGCCTTCCACTTTCGAAGCTTCCAAACTGGATTGGAGCGAACGTGATCGCAACAGCGACCTTGTTGCACTTCATCGCGATTTGCTTTTGTTGCGGCGACAGACGCGCGTATTCGCACAAGCGTCGGCAAGTTGCCCGCGGGTATCGGTGGACGGAAGCGTTCTTGGTCGTTC
This sequence comes from Rhizobium sp. BK650, assembly GCF_014195325.1. Classification (GTDB taxonomy): domain Bacteria; phylum Pseudomonadota; class Alphaproteobacteria; order Rhizobiales; family Rhizobiaceae; genus Rhizobium. The sequence goes on from NZ_JACIBK010000018.1 coordinate 77,279, forward strand.
GGCGCTTCTTCTGCGGTATTTCGCCGACGATGCGAAGGACGAACGCCTGTTGTTTGTCAACTTGGGCAAACATCTTCCGATCCTCAGCCTCGCCGATCCGCTCCTTGCACCGCCTGCGGGCTGTCAGTGGACTGCCGAATGGTCAAGCGAGGATTTTGCCTATGGCGGAAGCGGCGGGCGGTCTGTCGACCTGCAACGGCGTTGGGTGCTGGATGCCGACAGCGCGATTGTCTTCGCACCAAAAAAGGCCAATCAGAAGCCGAAACCTGACGGCCCTACCTTGCTGCATTGGCAGCAAGCCATATCTCACCTGTGAAGGATGCCGTCCAACGTGGCAGGGAAACAAGGCGGGCCTTGTTTTTTTGGGCAAAAGGCACTTTGCCGGCAATCGGGGCCGCATCACCGGTCAAAAGAGCGAGATCTTCTGCGATGAAGCAGATCGTTTCGCGTTTCCTGCGCCTCGCCAACAAGAGGCGAAAGAGGCAAAACATTCCTTGGGGTGAGCAACAGGACTGAAAGCGCGGATCGCAGGGACCCTGGTTGTTTGAGCCGACCCCCGACCGACATCTGGTTTAGTCGCGGGTCGCCTTCGCAGACGCCTCAACGTCTTTCGCCGGCGCCATGGTCACGAGATCCCGATACTGATTGAGGTCCAGATTGCCCCAGATCGACGGCTTTTGAGCAATCGCCTTGGATTTCCTGGTCTGCTTGATCTCGACAATAAACGGCTTGGTCTGGCGCATACATCCTCCGCACGACGAACCTGGTCGACAACGATCTCCGTTGTATCGGCCATAGCAACGGTCTCTACGCACGAATGCTCCATTAAGGAACTCCGAGTAGGCCACGCATTGACGAACCAAGCCAGGATCGGCCATCGGGTAGAGCAAGACCCTGCCGCTGCCCTCGGCTCTTGTGCCATCCGCCTGGCCCCTCAGCGGTCTCGATGGATTTGGACGACTGGTGATGTTGCTGGCCCTCCGACCGTGATCACATGAGAAACTTCCCGGACGGGCATCCTTAAAATCAGAGGATGCCATCAGGCGGTGCCCGGGTACGAAACAGGACATTAGGGGAACTATTGGTCGGAATGCAGATTTAGAGGCCGCATCACGGCAAGGCGGACGATATGACACAATCAGAGCTGAAAATTCTATCGGGTGACTACACCCGTCTCGGGGCGACTTACGACGGCGAGGGTGTAAATCTTGCCGTCTTCAGCGCACATGCGGAGCGCGTTGAACTCTGCATCTTTTCAGGCGACGGAAAGACTGAGGTTGCGCGCCTTGTTCTGCCGGAATTTACAAATGAAATCTGGCACGGCTACGTGCCCGGCTTAAAACCGGGAACCCTCTATGGACTACGCGTGCACGGGCCTTACGAGCCGGACAAAGGTCATCGCTTCAACCCCAACAAGCTGCTCTTAGATCCCTATGCCAAAGAACTTGTCGGTGACGTTCGCTGGGGACAGGCACAGTTCGGCTATCAACTGGAAAGCGAGGACAAGGATCTTTCCTTCGACGAAAGCGACAGCGCGGCATCCATGCCCAAATGCAAGGTCGTGGATCCATTCGAGTATGACTGGGGACATGACTCGGGCCCAGCTATCGCCTGGGCCAATACGATCTTTTACGAGACACATGTCAAGGGGTTTACGCAACTGCACCCTGCCGTGCCGGAAGAGCTTCGAGGCACATTCGAGGGCCTTGGCCAGAAAGAAATCGTCGACTATGTGAAGAGCCTTGGCGTGACATCGATCGAGCTGCTGCCGATCCACTGGTTTCCAGATGACGCGCATCTCCTCGAAAAGGGTCTCAGGAACTATTGGGGCTACAACAGCCTCGGATTTTTTGCGCCGGCCGCCCGTTATCTAGGACCAAAGGGCATTGCCGGTTTCCGCGACATGGTCAGAGCCTTCCACGAAGCCGGTATCGAGGTCATCCTTGATGTCGTCTACAATCATACGGCCGAAGGCAACGAGCTCGGTCCGACCTTATGCTTCAAGGGCATCGACAATTTTTCCTATTATCGCACCCTGCCTGACCAGCCACGCTATTACATCAACGACACAGGGACCGGCAACACCGTCAACACTTCGCACCCCCGGGTCCTGCAGATGATCACGGATTCACTGCGCTATTGGGCGCAGGAGATGCATGTCGATGGCTTCCGCTTCGACCTCGGCACGATCCTCGGGCGAGAGCCGCAAGGCTTCGACCAGCGTGGTGGTTTCTTTGATGCCGTCGGTCAGGACCCCGCCCTGTCGAAGGTCAAGTTGATCGGCGAGCCTTGGGATATCGGGCCCGGTGGCTATCAGGTGGGTGGCTTTCCGCCAGGATGGGCCGAGTGGAACGACAAATATCGCGATACCGTCCGCGACTATTGGAAGGATGAGGACGGGACGGCGCAGGATTTTGCCGCCCGCGTTCTTGGCTCCGGCGATGTTTACGACCTGCGCGGGCGACGACCCTGGGCTGGTGTCAACTTCATCACCGCCCATGACGGTTTCACGCTGAACGATCTCGTTTCTTATAACGACAAACATAATGACGCTAACCAGGAAGGCAATCAGGACGGCCACAACGACAACCGCAGCCTCAATTACGGGGTGGAAGGACCGACTGAGGACGACAGCATCAACGCCGTGCGCGAGCGCCAGAAGCGTAACCTGCTTGCAACGCTGCTTCTTTCGCACGGCACGCCGATGCTGCTTGCAGGTGACGAATTCGGCCGCAGCCAAATGGGAAACAACAACGGTTATTGCCAGGATACTGAACTCAGCTGGCTTCACTGGGACGGCCTGCCGGCAAGTGCGGAAGCCCTGCGCGATTTTACCCGGCGCTTGATTGCGATGCGCCAAGAACAAGCAATCTTCCGGCGCGACAACTGGCGCGATGGCATGCTCGTCTCCTGGCTCAATCCCGGCGGCGGAGAGCAGACCGCGGAACAGTGGGCCGACGCCGGCAGCACGACAATCGGCCTCAGATTGCAACGGCAACAGACGAGCGGCGACGACGGCATGTGGCAGGACGTATTGATCCTGTTCAATCCGCATGACGGCGATGTCGCGTTCTCGCTTCCGCAATCGGCTCATGGATGGAGCGTCGTTCTTGAGACCGCCGATCCAACGGCTCAGGCGCGCGCCCTCGACGGTTTCGAATATGTGCTGACGGCCCGCACTCTCGTGGTTCTCAGGCCCGCAAACGAAGGTGCTACTCATGACTGAATGTGATTTTGGCCCAAGAATTTCAGCGAACGCGGTGGAATTTCGCCTGTGGGCGCCCCTCGAGACCGAGATCGCTGTCGCGATCGAGGCAGGACAACCGAAAAAGATGATGCGATCCGAGGATGGCTGGCACCGCTGCGAAATTGTCGGCGTGCGGCCAGGAAGCACCTATTTCTACATCCTCCCCGGTGGTCTTTCCATTCCCGATCCGGCCTCCCGTTACCAGCCGCACGATGTGCATGGTCCAAGCGAAGTTGTCGATCCCAACGGTTATCAGTGGAAAGCAGCGGGCTGGAAAGGCCGTTGCTTCGGGGATCTGGTTTTTTACGAAATGCATGTTGGCGCATTCACACGGGAGGGAACGTTCGTCGCTGCCATCGATCGTCTCGACCATTTGAAGGCGCTCGGCGTCACGGCTTTGCAAATCATGCCGGTCGCCGATTTCCCCGGCCGCCGCAACTGGGGCTACGACGGCGTCCTGCCCTATGCGCCCGACAGCAGCTACGGGCGTCCCGAAGAGTTGAAGCGACTGGTTGACGAAGCTCATGCTCGCGGCATCTGTGTGTTCCTGGACGTCGTCTATAACCATTTTGGTCCGGACGGGAACTACCTTGCCCGATTGGCGCCGCTCTTCACCGACCATCATAAGACGCCGTGGGGCAATGCCGTCAACTATGACGGGGACGGCTCTCGGCTGATCCGGGAGTTCGTCATTCAAAACGCCCTCTACTGGATCGGCGTGTTCAGATTTGACGGCCTTCGCCTGGATGCAGTGCATGCCATCAAGGATGGGTCGGAGGAGCATCTGCTCCATGAACTGGCGCGGCGGGTGAGGTCGGCAGCCGGCGAGCGGAAGATCCACCTGATCGTCGAGAATGAAGACAATAACGCATCTCTTCTCGAACGCGATGACGAAGGCCATCCCAAGTTCTTCTCGGCGCAATGGAACGACGACGTCCATCATGCCCTGCATGTCGCGGCGACCGGCGAAACCTTCGGTTATTATGCCGATTACGGAGATGGATCGGCCAAGCTTGGACGAGCATTGGCGGAAGGATTTGTGTTTCAGGGCGAGCACATGCCCTATCGTGGCGAACAACGCGGAACGCCCAGCAAACATCTGCCGCCCTCCTCATTCATCTCCTTCATCCAAAATCACGACCAGATCGGCAACCGGGCTCTCGGCGACCGTATCGGCGCAAGGGCAGCAGCCGCCCTTCAGGCTATTGCCTGCGTCTACCTGCTGTGTCCGCAAGTGCCGATGATCTTCATGGGGGAAGAATGGGGCGCTGAGGAGCCCTTTCCCTATTTCTGTGATTTCGATGAAGATCTCAACGAGAAGGTCAGGACGGGGCGCCGCCGGGAACTGTCGCGCCTGCCCGGCTTCGATGCCGACGACCTACCGGACCCGACGGCAGAAACCACGTTCATCTCTGCCAAGCTCGACTGGGCGAAGGTGGATACGGAACAAGGCAGACAGTGGTTCAGCTTTTACCGGGACCTGATTTCCCTACGCCACCAGCGCATCGTGCCCCTTGTGACGGGCATGACCGGCGGCGGGCGCTATCGCTCATCCGCAGGGGGAGGCCTGATCGTCGAGTGGGACGTTTCGACCGGTCGCAAGTTGCGACTTCTGGCCAACCTCACCGACCAAACCGTCGAGACCGGAGAGCAGGCGGACGCTGACGAGAGCATCTTCCTGTTCGGCTCGTTCAATTCCGGTCGGCTGGGCGCATGGTCGGTACTCTGGTCCATCGCATGATCGCTTGACCAGCGCCTGCAAGATCGGACTCAGATTGATTGAACGCAAGCCGATGCGGCGGCCAATGACCGCTCCCGCTTGATCTGCGCCTGTGCTTCAAGGCACTCGCTCGCGGTGCTGATGAGCGGCTGCTTCGCCGCCGCTTGGCCAAACAGCGCGTTGCACCTAGTGGGTTTCCACTCCCCTCGCCCCCGCTTCGATCCTACTGGCGGGCTTGCGGTCCGATTTCCCACCTTTTGCATTGGATTGCGCAACGATCAAGGCCGCCGCACGGCCGGGCGCATCGGCGAGGACGTTTGCAACGAATGCTCTAAGGTGAGGAACATTTTGTGTTTTTCGATGTTTGTGTCCGGCAAAACAAGGAGACAACCATGCAAAAGATCGCTGTACTTTCCCTTGGGCTTCTGCTTTCGGCGACAGCCGCTTTCGCCCAGAGCGAGACACCGTCGACGTCACAGACCACACCGGCAGTCAACACCGAACACAATCCCGGTGCCCCTGTTGCCGGCAGGAACAGTTTCACCGAAGACCAGGCGAAGTCGCGGATCGAGGCTGCCGGTTATACCGATGTTTCCGGTCTCAAGCTCGATGATCAGGGCGTGTGGCGGGCAAGCGCCAAGAAGGACGGTAAGGACGCCGGCGTTTCCCTGGACTTCCAGGGCAATGTGACGATGGCAAAGTAATAGATTCTGCAACGATCGAGGAGACGAAGATGCGAACGATTACTGGACTGTATGACAGCTATGACGATGCCCGTGCGGCCGTCCGAGCACTGGAAAATGCGGGAATTCCCTCCGATGACATCAGCATCGTCACTAACAAGATGAACGGCCCCGAGGTGGAGGGCCAAGGAAGCTACGCCGCCGAAGGCGCCGGCACTGGCGCGGGCCTCGGTGCGGTGGCGGGCGGCGCAGGCGGTCTCCTGACAGGCCTCGGTCTGATGGCAATTCCCGGAGTCGGCCCGGTGGTCGCAGCGGGTTGGCTGGCCGCCACAGCGGCCGGCGCAGCTGCAGGCGCGATTGCAGGCGGCGCTGTTGGCGGCATCGTCGGTGCGATGATGAAGGAGGGTGTTCCGGAAGACGAGGCGAACTTCTACGCTGAAGGGATCCGCCGTGGCGGCTCAGTCGTGACCGCAAGGGTTGACGAGAGCCGGGTTGCCGAAGCACAGGCCATTCTTCACCGGTCACGACCGGTCGACTACAACGCCCGCCGGGCGAGCTACCAGGAGCAGGGCTGGAGCCGCTTCGACGAGGCTGCGCCACCGTACACGTCCGAGCAGATCGAAGCTGAGCGCCAGCGGTATCGCTCCGGCCGCGTCTAAGGCACGCGTGATGAGAAAACTGGCGGCTTCTCGGGAAGCCGCCGGTTGTGATGGCTCTGCGTATTGGCAGATCCATACCGACTTTTGCGATGAGGCGTCCTTCCCTCGCGCCCTACCGCCGCACAGGTCTTAGAGGGCGACCGGAATGCGCTTCATGAAACGCGTCTGCACTGCGTCGCGACCGGTTCGTTGCGCTATGGCATAATCCAGCGCTTCCACGATCGCCTCCGGCGTGTAGGGCTTTGTGACAACGCCGATGCCGGCCTTGCTGTCCATTACGCTCTCTGGGTTGCCGGTGGTAAAGACGACGGTCGTTCCGTACGTCGACGATAGGATGGTGCCGATCTCGGGGCCGGTCGGGCCATCGGCGAGGCGCACATCGACAAGGGCAATCTGCGCTTGATCACCAAGACGAACCGCCTCGTCGCGCGTTCGGGCGGGCCCGATGATTTCGTGACCGAGGCGGACCAGAATATCCTCGAGATCCATTGCAATGAGTGCCTCGTCTTCGACGATTAGAATTCGCATCCTTCCTCTCTCGACGTTCAGCTCAAAGCGACGGGCGTCTCGACCTCCGCCATCGATGATACCATGATCGTAACGCCGATGATGCCTCTTGTATCCGCCGGCGCGTGATTATGGTCACCTTGGTGGTTCAAGGATCCACGACCGCTCTGGCGAGGCTTCGACGGACGGCATCGTCGGTGAATGGTTTTGCGATGACATCGAGCGATCCTTCAAGGCCAGAGCCAATGGCGCCGGGCGCGCCGGTGATGAAGATTACCTTGATCTGGAAACGATCGATTAGCCGACGCGCCAGCACAGCCCCGCTCGCTCCGTCCGCAAGACCAACATCGACGAGGGCCGCATCGGTGCGATGAGCGTGCGCAAGGGCCTGTTCCAGCGTTGCAGCCAGCCCGACCACCTGATGCCCCTCCTCCCGAACAATTCGTTCAAGCTCCAGGGCAATGATCGGCTCGTCTTCGACGATGAGAATGCGCATCGGTTCCTCCCGTGGTTGAAATCCTGTCGCCACCTGCGGCCCCGCGTCGTCCTGTACGTGCAGGTACAAAGACTTCGCGTGCCTTCCCCGGAGCGCATGCCAACGGTGCGAATTTCGTGGCTCGGGTGCGTGTGATAAAACGATCGAAAAATTGACATGCGCCAGCCGTTCCCATCGCCCCTGACAATGCAGTAAATTCCGACCGATAGGCGATGACGGCCCCTCTTGAACGGCGCGGCTCAGCGGGGCTTTTTTCATTTCGGCAGATGTCACTGGCTTTTCTTGTGGCTCTGGGGGCCGGCTTTGACGTGTTGTCCATGGGGCGCGCCGCCCGCCACTGTCCAAGGTGAATTTCGTTGAGACGAAGCGATCGCACGAGGAGGCAAGAGGATGTCTGAGTTCCTCTTGCCTATTGTTGATCAGTGTTGTGTGCCGAGCAGGCTTCATCCATCGGCGTTGCATTGCTGCTGCCGCCTTGGGTCTGAAGGTTGCCGCTGCCCGTGCTGCTGGCGGCTTCGTTGCCGTTGCAGTTTGCGTTGACTGAACCGCTTGACGTCGTGCTGCCGGTCGTGGTGGGATCCGCGGCCATCGGCTTCTTGGTGTCAGCGGACGCTCCGCCGCCAGCATCGTTTGTGTTGCGGTCAATCGTTGCACCGGTCGGCGCAGGGTTCGACTGAGACAGGGCCGGGCTGGCAAGGCCGATCGCGAAAAGGGACGCGACAAGTATTTTCGTGCGCATGTGGTTCTCCAGGGCTTGCGTTGATCACGAGCCCTTAACCTACATGCCACCTCATTGTTCCGGCCCTAAGACGCCAAGACCGTTGTCGAAGGACACTCCGGGGCCAAGCGCGGCTGCCCCTCGCTCGGACCAAAACTGCCCACGCTGCAGCCGCCTTCCTGAACCAAAACCTCTCGGCGAGGTAGAGGGACGATCGGCTGTTCTCTAGAACGGCGCTTGTCGCGTTGCCTGAGACGTGGGCGACCCGCTGGCTGCAAACAGAAATCGATCTGCACGCGTCACGGTCGTGGTTCCGGCTTCTCCTCGCAAGAGGATCGTCATCGTCTCGGGTGCGACGAGATCGGGTGCATCCTTGTGCGCTACATCACGCCCATGGGAGCGATCCAGATCGGGAACTTGCGTCTGCACTGGGTGTTTTGGCAGCGAATGGGAGCGTTGAATGAAATGGAAGCACCGATCATCGTCGACCAATATATCGAAATCTACAGGCAGGGTGGACTGACCGCTTTAAACTCGACGCTCGGCGGCATGGAAACGGCCCATAGGGCTGACGTTCTGACTGCCCTCGAAGGCCTTGGCTTTCACGTCGAGTGGCACCAGGTCGCACCTGCAACAGGTGGCAGAACCGGCATCGTCTGGTCCGGGCCGGGCGAGCGCTTGGCGTGATCGGGCGCGCGGACCTCCTATACAAGCCCATTGGTGTCGACAATCGATGAGGCGATGTAACGCTCTCCCGCCTCGTTGAAATAATAGACACAAACCAGCTTTCCGTCTGAGCGCAGCATCGATCGGACGTAGCCTAGATCGGGAAGGTGTCCATCGCTGCGGATGATTTGCTCCGCAGACCATGTTTCTCCGCCATCCGCACTGGTCTTCAGGCGCACGCCGAAGGGCCTGGCCCTGACGCCGTAGACCAGGAACAGACGCCCCTCGGCAGATATCGTCAGACTGGGCGGATTGCCGCCCCTGCCGGTGCTGTCAACGACTGTGCCGGTCCGATGCCATGTGTGGCCGCCGTCCGGTGAGCGATAGGCTTCGAGCCAGCCAGGATCGTCTACGCTGCGACCGCATCGCAAGACCGTCAGAATACTCCCATCGGCAAGCATGGCGCTGGCGGGCATGATGGCATAGCCGTCGGGATTGCGGACCGGGGTTCCGATCACTCGGAAGCTTCTTGCTCCATCGCAGGTTTGCGCGCAGCAAGTCTCACCCTCTGTTCCATCAGCCTTGGCACGCGTGAGCATGAACAGAGCTCTCTCGGCGGACATGGCGACGATGTCAGTGCGCGCGGCAATGCCCTCCTTCATCAGGCCGCTGAATGCATAGGGGCCTTCCCACCGTTTTCCGCGATTGCGGCTGACGTAAAGCCAGCTGATCGCATCACCGCCGAGGCCCGTGCGGGCCGCCATGACAATCGTCTCGGGATCCAGAAAATTCACCGGGCTCGGTGGCGGTGGCAAGGCGAGGCCTTGAAAATGCGTTCTTGTCTTCAGACGCGGGGAAAGGTGTTCGTCTGCAGAAAGGCTTTCACCACCCGGGATGACGGCGTCGAAGGCTTCGATCGTCCAAGTGCAACCGCCGTCCAGACTGCGAGCCTGGAGCGGTGGAAAGGGACGGTTCTTGTCGCGCGCGTGCAGCTTTCCCTGACTGCCCTTGGATCCGGCCGCAAAAACTGCGAGCACCTCGCGGTCCCATATCCACGCTCCGTAATTGGCGGGCCATGCTGCAAAACGCCCCTTCTGTCGATAGACCACGTGGTGCTCGGCCATCGCCATACTCGATACAATCAAAGCTTCAACTGCGAATGCAGTTTGACAGCGAGAATGAAGACCGAAAGGCAAAGGCAGGCCGCGTTCGCAAGAATGATCGGCAGCTCATCCCGTAGCAGACCAAACCCGGTCCACAACCCAAAACCAGTCACGGTCAGAATATACATTCTCGTCGAAATCGCCCCGGTGTCGCGGGTGCGCGCGATCTTGATCGCTTGCGGCACGAAGCTCGCTACCGAGCACACCGACGCTGCGTAGCCGATACCTGTTGCAATCTCCATATCACGACCTCCAGCCGAGCAGTCCCGCGTTATTGTCGAATTCAGACATCATCGAGCACGCATCACACCCAACAGATCTTCGAAGAATGCAATTCGTTGATCCTCTGTTGCAGTCGTCCTCGCAAAGACAAGACGATCCCCCTGGAGTACGGCATCCTTGCCCTGCGCCAACTTTTTGACAATCCCCGGCCCGGTCCCGGCGGCAAATCTGATCGCCAAGCCGCTCGGACCTGCCTCAAGCTTATAGATGCCACGCTCGCGAGCGATGATCTTGAGCCTTGCGATCCGCAGCAGGGTCAGCACGTCCTGCGGCAACTCGCCGAAACGATCCTCAAATTCCTCTCCAAGTTCTTCGATCTGCGCGGCAGATGTCGCTTTTGCCAGCCGGATGTAGAGGTTGAGGCGCAGAGTCGGATCGCAGACGTAACTGGCAGGTATCGATCCAGTCTCACCGAGCACAGTGGAGACGGATCGTGGTCGGCGAGACGAACTCCTCGATCCCCCATCGAGCGCGTCTTCAAGCAATTTTTGATAGAGGCCAACGCCAATGGCCCTCATGTGGCCGGCCTGATCCTCGCCGGTGATGTCGCCGCCGCCGCGGATGTCGAGGTCCTGCAGGCTGATCGAAATCCCGGCGCCAAGCCTGTCGTTATCAATGAGTGCCGACAGGCGAAGGCGTGCCTCCTCCGGCAGCTCGCGCTCCGGTTCGGTCAGTAAGTAGGCAAACGCCTGCATCTGGCCTCGACCAACGCGTCCACGCAGCTGATGCAACTGAGACAGACCGAAGCGATCGGCTTGCCAAATGAGGATCGTATTGGCTCGTGGAACATCAAGGCCATTCTCAATGATGTTCGTCGAAAGAAGAATGTCGCCGTCACCATCTGCAAAATCAACAACGGCTCCATCAAGGGCTGTTGTCCGCATCTTGCCATGCGCGGTTCGGACCGACATTTCGGGAACGATCTCGCGCAGAACCTTCGCCAGATGGTCAATATCCTCGATGCGGGGAACGATGACGAAACTTTGACCACCTCGCCGATATTCGCGCAGAAGCGCCGCGCGAACGGCCGCCGGATCAAAGGGAACAAGAAACGTCCTGACGGGCCTGCGACGCGCCGGAGAGGTGTTCAGCAGGCTGACATCCTGCAGACCGGCCATGGCTGCCTGTAACGTTCGCGGAATGGGCGTTGCCGACATGGCAAGCCGGTGCAGAGCCGGCGAAAGATTTTTGATTTTTTGTTTTGCGCGCGTTCCAAGGCGCTGCTCTTCGTCGATTACGACCAAAGCGAGATCCGCGAAGGAGAGATCTCGCGCCAAGATCGCCTGGGTCGCAACCACAATGTCGATTTTCCCATCTGCAAGCCCCTCCTTGATTTTTGCTCCCTCTTTTGCCGTCACCAGTCTTGACAACAAAGCTATGCGGATATCCGTCTGCTCGAAACGACGCTCAAACGTTTGGAAATGTTGGCGCGCCAGCACGGTCGTCGGAGCAATGATGGCAACCTGCGAACCGCAAAGCGCAACCGCCGCTGCAGCCCTCAGGGCGATTTCGGTCTTTCCGAAGCCGACATCGCCACAGACGAGCCTGCTCATCTGCCTGCCCGAGGCGAGATCGGCCATTACGGCCTCGATTGCTTCGGATTGATCGCGGGTCAATGAATAAGGAAACCGAGCCACGAACCGCTGATAGGCGGACCGCGGAGCCACGAACAGGCGTGCTTTCGTCTCCTGTCTTTGCTTGGCAAGACGGCGAAGGTGACGCGCGGCGAGGGCAATGTCGCGCAAGATCGCCTTTCGGCGCTTCGCCCATGCCTCCGTGTGCAGACGGTCGAACGGCGCGGCGTCCGGTTCTCCCCCATATCGCCAAATCTTGTCGAAATCCTCCATCGGAACGAGGACCGATGCCCCATCATGATATTCGAGCCGGACTGCGTCCTGGACCATTCCGTCAATTTCAAGGCTTTCAAGATCGCGCAAGATCCCGATCCCATGATCCTCGTGAACGACCGCATCGCCGATTTGCAGATCAGGCGCCGCAAGCGCCTGCTGTGTACCCCCATCCGAGCGAGGACCGACGATATCGCCAAGCCCGAGGACGACGAGATTATGCGCCGCGCAGAAGAAACCCTCATGCAAGTCACTCGAAAACGTCAGCAGCGCTCCTGGTGCGGCGTCCTTGACGGAGGACCACCGAAAGACGGGCTCGGCGCCGACATTGCTCATCCGTTCAACGCGCTTGCGGACGTTATCGAACACCTCACCCCGCCCCGCCAGCACCAGCTTTCTGCGCTCGCCAAGTGCGGATTTGACAAAATCGGCAAAGGCTCGACGTGGCTGCGGGCTTTCGTAAAACATGGGCACGGGCTCGCCGCCGGCAAAATCCACAGCCAACGAAGCCTGTCCATGCCTTGCCGCCTGCCATTCCTTGCGGTCGAGATAGAGGGAGTGCCCTTCAACCTGCAGACCGCCCCGTAAGGCGCGATGGGCTTGCCTGGCGTCATCTATGATGGCGTGATAACTTTCGGCCCTCGCATCAGATCCAGCCGCAAATATCATCGGTACGTCGCCGATCGCCTGGAACACGGTCTGAAGGCTGCCGTAGAGACTGAACAGGTGCCGTTCCATGTCCTGCGAGGGCGGCTGCGCGCTGTCAGGGCCATCAGAAAGCTCGCCAGAAAGGATCGCTTCGGAGGCTGGTCCAAACGACACCGTATTCAGAATCTCCCGCGTCCTTTGCGTTAGCGCATCATAGCTGCGCAATTCCGCAATCGCGCCCTTGTCGGAGAGCAAGACGCGGATCGGCGCCTCGCCGCCGGCAGGAAAGATGTCGATCACGTCACCGCGAATAGTGTATTCACCATGATCATCGACGACACTGTCTTCGATGTAGCCCGTTGTCTGCAGGTAATGCTCGAACGCGCTGCGCTCCAATGGCTCGCCCACCCGCAACCGGCATCGATTGGCCGCTATGACCGCGGCGGGCGGTACACGCTGGAGCATTGCATCGAGTGAGGTCACCAACAATCTCGATCCTTCGCTATGGGCCCACTGCCACAGCGCCTCCATTCTGCGCCCCATCGACTGGCGTGAGGGCGGCACACGGTCGAAGGGCAGGCAGTCCCAGGGTGGGAGAAGGATCGCGGCAAGCCGTGGATCGAGACAACGGACCGCATCAACGATTGCGCGCGCCCCGCCTTCGCTCAATGCAACATAGACAAGGCCGTGTCCGCATTGCCCCATCGCGACCAGAAGGCGATCGGCGACGAAGGCGGCAGGCGGACGTGAAGGCTTTTGCAGATCCGCGTCGGGCCCGTCCGGGACGCCTCCGGTCAAATCGGTCGTTCGCAAGATATCACCTTTTGTGGCGATGCGCCGGGGTAAGCCGCGAAGGTTTCCTGTTGAAGGCGTGGACACGCCAACGCGCTGACCAAAGAAGTACGTTTAAAGAAGGTGGCCACGCTGTCCGCTCTCTTGATCAGGCGTCGCGTCATGCGGGCGCCGCCTCTGCTTCTGGTCCGCCATGCCCCTCGCTTGCCACCCCGTCGAGTGCGGGTGCTCGTGTCGAGGTTCCACTCCATCTCCAGCCGGCATGCTCACGGTCTCGAGCTTTGCGTTTGCGCCTGCTGCCGGGCCGCTTTCAGCCGGGCGTTCTTCTCGTTGCGTCGACTGCGCTCCTCGTCAAACGCGTTTCGCGCAGCCCGAGTTGTCTCTTCGAACGCCTCCCTCCGTCGCTCAAGTGATGTGGACGGGTGGCGTCGCGTATCGTCAATCATTGAAAGGCGCTCCTGGGCTAATGAGCACCAAACGCTTCATGAGCAAGAACGATGCACGGCTGTACGCTAGCGGACCAAGGCCACGCGGATCGTCCGCATCGTTGCGGACGATCGACGACGCGCGAGCAGCGGTGTCCTCGCTCGCTCCTAGATCATGAGACCTCCCGGCAGCGCCTGGTTGGCCCCGCACCTTCGCCACCAGCCTGGGACAGGGCCGACAGGTCCTGCCTTGCCGCTGGCCGCAGGCCTCACAGCAAGTCGGGCGAATGGGGAAGCTGGCGCTTGTGTTCGCTTGCACGATAGGTTGAAAGAATTGTCTGGAAGGCGGCCTCTGAGACGGGCTTGCCTTCGAGAAAATCATCAATCTCACTGTAGGTCACGCCATAGACGTCTTCGTCTGGTCGCAGCGGAGCATCGGTCTCGAGGTCAGCGGTCGGAATCTTGAATACCAGATCGTCCGGTGCACCGAGATGGGTAGCGATTGCCCGCACGCGCCTTTTCGTCAGGCCGGCCAGTGGCACAATGTCCGCGGCCCCGTCACCAAATTTTGTAAAAAAACCCATGACGGCTTCGGCCGCGTGGTCCGTGCCGATGACAAGTCCGCGCGTCGTGCCGGCGAGCGCATATTGTGCGATCATACGCTGGCGGGCCTTGATATTTCCGAGGTGGAAGTCAAGCCGGCTTTGCACCATGAGGTCGGCCCCATCGCGCGTGATGGCATCGAGCATGGCATCGGCAGCTGGCTTGATGTCGACGGTTACGACCCGGTCCGGTGCGATCACCTGAAGTGACCTTTGGGCATCATCTTCGTCCGCTTGCCTGCCGTAGGGAAGGCGCACGGCAATGACATGCGCTTGGTAACCATGCGCGCGAAGATCGGCTGCAGCTTGCTGGGCAAGCAGGCCCGCTGTGAGGGAATCGACGCCTCCGCTGATCCCGAGCACCAACGCCCGAGAGGATGTCGCGCGGGTATAATCGGCGAGAAATTGCCTGCGACGGCGTGCCTCTGTGGCCGGGTCAAACTCGTTCGACACGCCGAGCCGCTCGGCAATCTGTCTTTGCTGATCGTCGATGGTCATGCTCACCACACAGTTGAATGAAAGAACAGGCCTAGCTTCGCTCGACGAATTTGGCAAACCGGCTCATCTCGCCGTCTTTCGTCTCCTCCTGGTAAAGAAACTCCAGCTTGTTTTCGTCGAAAATCTGAAAGAACTCGTCCCACTCGATCTCCTCGAAGGATTCTTCCTTCTCGCCGAAGTCGATACGAAGCAGCCCGCCCTCGCCTTTGGTGCGGATAACCGAGGGGCGTCCTTTTCGCGCCTCGACCCAGGCACGGATCGTCTTGTGATCGGTCGTCCGGTCAGAACTGCTCATTATCGCCTCCTTTGGCTGCTGCCGGGCCCGATTAAATCTGTAGGAGCGGATCGTTTTTCTTCCAGTCTCGATAAGGGGCGAGGACCTGTCCCGGAAAACGGCGTTCGATTTCCTCCTCAACCAGCGCGATGCGCGAGAGAACTTGGTCGCGGCCGGCAACGTCCGCTTCCTCGCTGGCAATCTCAAGCTGGCGCATCATCGCGAAAACCTCCTCGATGCTCATAGCCGGAAGCTGCGATGCAATCTCTTCGACAGGCTTTGCCGACAGATCGGTGGCGGGCATACGCGTCTCCTTTTCGATTGGCGGAACGTCGTCTCGACCGCATTGTTCCTCGCATCCGGACCAACAGGCTCGATCTCGGTTGCATCGCAGTTGAAAGGAACAGCTTTCGCTCATCTTCGCTGCTGCCACGTCGGTCAGCCACGATTGGCAGCCCAACGCAGGGCATGAATTCCGCCATTGACGTGGCGCCCGAGACTACGGCGAGGAAGGCCGGCAATCCGATCACAGGAACAAACTCATCTTGAACCGGAACGAGCGCGCGATCATGCGCCCGGCTCGCCAGGCGCATCGAACTTACAACTTCGTGGAACCTCGAGGCCAGCGCGCAAGTTTGGCTTGAGTGCATAACAAGGAGATGAGCATGCTGGTGAAGGATGTAATGACAAGACAGGTAGTTACCGTTGCGCCCGATGCGAGCATCCGAGACGTCGCCCGGCTCATGTCCGAGATTGATACCGGCATCATTCCTGTCATTGAAGGAGACGTCGTTGGCATCGTGACCGATAGGGATATCGTCGTGCGTGCCGTTGCGGAAAGCATCGATGTCGGCTGCCCGATTTCGACGATCATGACGAGTGGGATTGAAAGCTGCCTGGAAAGTACGGAACTCCGCGAAGCGGCCGACAGGATGTCAGAGCTTCAGATGCGCCGGCTTCTGGTGTTCAGTGATGAAGGGATGATCACGGGAATCCTGTCGCTTGGCGATATCGCCAAACTGAATGAAGAGCTTGCCGGTGTTACGCTGGAAGAAATTTCCGACGACGAGGCGCGATAGCGGCTTGTGGTCTCGGACTCGATGGCGAGCCTGTGTTGCAATACGCTCGAGCACGCCGACCACCTAGACAACACCGATCAATTCCGCAAGGACGCGTGGCAGTCGCGATGCTAAAGCCTGCCGGCTTCCGCGACGCTGGCAACCAGAGAAGGGCCCCGCCGGCAAGATTCAAAGTGACGACCAGCCGGCCTAAGGCGCTGCGGCTTGCGACATCTTCTATCTGTGATCAGGGCTGACGGTCAGCGGCCCAAGACCGCGGAGGATAGCCGAACTCCGCGACCGCGGACCGGCCGTGCTGCACAGCATCGCTATCCCAACATTCGAGAGTCTCCTGCGCAGGAGCGAACGTTGCGGTCCAGGGCCCTCTTGTTGTGCCAGACAGGTGCTCGATGGAGAAGACGACGATGCTGCTGTCGGCGCGTCGGTGGCAAGCGGAACTGCAAGGGTACGGCGACGTTGGTCATCCGATAAGGAGTCCATGCCATGAGAATATTCGGGAAGACAGGCAAGATCGTGCACCCGTTTGAAGGAGCACCGGCGCTTGCAGGCGCGCTCACTCCAGGAGTCCTTTCGGTTTGGAGGATAAAGAAAAAAATCCTGCGCAAGAATAGCGCCGCCGAGGCGGCCCCGCAGACCTCCAGTTGCGCAGTTAGCTTTACGCACAATAGTCAGATCATCTCCGAACCCAGGCAATAAACTACCTCGTCAAGCGCTCCTCCTGTAGCGACGCCCTGGACAGTTGCTGGCTTCGATGAAGGAAGGGACGAAATGACTTCAAGTCTCAGCGCCAAACCCAGAGCATAATGAAGCTGCGATCCGTCCACTCCACACAACAAGGTGGAATGCGCGGGCGCGAACTCGTTTCGGTCCTCCTTCGGACGGGAACATTGTCGTATCGCCCGCGTTGAGACAGGCTTTCGTGCGACGAGCACCATCAACACATTCAACAGGAAGAGCCCTCATGGCAACTGCGAAGACCCTCGATGACCTGTTTATCGATACTCTCAAGGACATCTATTTCGCCGAAAAGCAGATCCTGAAGGCTCTGCCGAAAATGGCGCGTGCAGCCCAATCCGAGGAGGGCAAAGCTGGCTTCATTCAGCACCGCGACGAGACCCAGGGCCAGATTGAGCGCCTAGAGCAGGTGTTCGAGCTGCTGGGCAAGCCGGCACGCGGCAAGACCTGCGAGGCAATCCAAGGAATCATCGCCGAAGGCGAGGAAATCATGGAGGAGTTCAAGGGCTCGCCAGCACTCGATGCTGGCCTTATTTCCTCAGCGCAGGCCGTCGAACACTATGAGATTGCGCGCTACGGCACGTTGATCGCCTGGGCAAACCAGCTCGGCCTGCAGGACGCCGTTCCATTGCTGAAGGCCAACCTGGCCGAAGAAGAAGCGACCGACAAGAAGCTGACACAGCTTGCGCAGGCGCAGGCGAATGCCAAGGGCCAGAAGGTCGCCTGAGGCTACGATGCGACCAGGGCCGCCGATAGGGCGGCCTTTTTTTGTTCAGAGGAGACTAAAAATGTCTAGATGATCATCGAAAGGTAACGCGGAGGACGGACACGATGTGCTGGCACACCGGCCAAGAGGCGCCGATCGCCGACGATCATAACATCTTGCGGGTGTGCGCCTGCGGAACGGCCTTGAGCGAGAACTGCCAGCGCGTCGAAAGTTCAGTGTTCTTAAGGTCGTGACCGTCGAATACAGAAGGTCGAAAGCTATCATCACGGACGCGCCGCCGCCGAACGGTTGTTGCAGCATGCTAAAAATCCGAGCGCCCGCGCTCGTCGACGATCACGGCCTTGCCATCGAGGATCCCAGTGGCCGCGCGCAGCTGCGGGAAACCGTGCCTCCAATCGTGGCCGCCGCGCGTCTGAATGCGAATGCCCTTCGGCTCTGTGTACGGATCCGGCAGCCATCCCACTTCACCTCGAAACCGGTTGCGGCCCTCTGGGCGGCTTTGGCTTCAGCACCGCAAGCCACGGTCAATGCGTGCCGGATGGGAAGTTTTGGCCGCGAAGGATCTCGCGGCTTGCGCGCTTGTCGGCGGAGCGCTTGTCATCCTGCAGGAGCGTTTTGACGTTGGCGGCTTTGCCATCTCGCCACTACATCAGCAAATGCTCAAAAATCCAACCGGTCAAAGATGGTGGGAACAAACGGACATGCTGTCGGTTGAGACGTCGGGATCGCGCGGTTGAAGTGTGCCCCTCAATCTCCCCTGTTCAAGCGTGCGGTCCCATCCTCCTTACCTCTACGGGAGGTCTGCGCCCTCACAAGTGAGGATCTGACCTCCCGTCCAACCTGTCCTCTTCTTCGCGCGAATAGGAGGCGACGATGAGGGTCAATTCAGATGGCAGTGCAACTGGCCCCGGTTGACGCCGCGTCGTTCTCCAATCTTACGGGGTGAGTACCTCAACGCCGACCTCTCGCATGAAAAAGATCCCGATCGCTTCCTGCGTTGCCAGGACGCGCTGCACATCGTAGTTCAGGATTGGTCGAACGCGCGGTCGACGTAGGATGAAAGCCGGAAGAGGGTAAGCGCGATTTTCGCTGCACGTTGACGCCAACCCGTTGATTGGCATCGGATCAACGGTTGGAATCGTATTGTGTCAGGCGGCTTCGGTTCTGGCGAAGTTGAACGGCAGCAGGTCGACGATGTCGGCCCTTTCGTCCCGCTGCGGCAACTCAGTGAGCACGTAGCGCAGCCAGGCAAGCGGGTCTACGCCACAGGCGCGGCAAGTGAGCATCAGACTGTAGATCACTGCGCTGGCCTTGGCTCCGTCGGCGCTGTCGCTGAACAGCCACGATTTTCTTCCGGTGGCAAAAACTCTGATTTCGCGTTCCAGAATGTTGTTATCGATCGGCATCCTGCCGTCGCTGGTATAGCGTGTCAGGTAATCCCATTCGTTCAGGGTGTAGGAGACGGCGTCGCCGAGCTTGGTATCGGCACGACCTTCGGCGCGATGGCGTCGAGCCACGACTTTAGGGCGTTCAGGACAGGCAAGCTATGCTGTTGGCGGAAACGGCGAATGCAATCAGCCGTCGTCTCACCGGCATCTGGGATTTTGTCTCTTGCCTGCTTTTCGATCCGGTATAGCTGCTCGAAGAACCGGAGCGCCTGTTCCGGTGGTCCGCCTCCATTCTTCCGGGTTTTGAGAGCCTCGACGAAGCGCCGTCGTGAATGAGCCATGCATCCGACATGGGTTGCGCCATGCAATGTGCGCCACGCGGTGTAGCCATCCGCGAAATCAATCGCGAGACGCAAGGCACGGGTCAAGCACGATGTGATGTGCATCTTGGACCCTCATAGCACCACGCACTGTGACCATGTCGCCGACCTTCATTCCGTTTTCTGAGTAGGTCACGCACAAAACCCTCGCTCCCGGAAGGGCGCAGATCGCGACATACCAAAGAACCTTGTCGGTCTCCACCATAGTTATGGGCCCCGAGGCCCACAAGTCAACGCGCTCCTCCACTGGCGGGTTAAAGCCGCTGACCGTCTTTTCGAGGTCGCTGCAATTGGCTGTTTCCTCGGGCGTGGCCTCGGGATAAGCCAAGCCGGGCCGCCCAGGATATGGATTTTCTTGGGCGGCGGCCGTGGACGCAAACACAAGTGCTACAGCAAACAGGGCGTGTCCTTTGAGCATGATGTGCCTTCTCGTCTCGATGGCGTGATATCCATGGCCTGATATCGGCAGGATCCAAACGGTGCAAACGGAGAGAAATTGGATCTGCTCCTATATTTTCTAGGGCATGCGTCCCTGAAGATCCCCGCGCTGGAAGGCCGTCAGGTGTTTTCAAAGTCTCTTAAAACCGCTCTGTTGATCGATGCTTACGGGGTGACACGACCTGATCGCGAGGCGCGCGTTGTGCTCAACCGACGACCTGAGTGGTGCCCGCAGGGAATTGATCGCCTGGTGGCGGAACATCGAGTTCTCTTCCAGGTTTAAATTCCGACACTTGTGTCGAATTCTCAATAACTAAGGAGAACCTCATGACCCTGGCAGGTAAGCAAATTGCTGTCCTGATCGCGCCGCGGGGGACCGAAGATCCCGAGTTCAAGCAGCCGAAGGAGGCTGTGGAGGCCGCGGGCGCAACCGTCACGGTCGTTGGTATCGAGACGGGAGAGGCGAAGACGAACAACGGCGACCTGGACCCAGGCAGAAGCTATAGGGTCGACAAAGCTGTGAAGGATGTTTCCGCGTCGGACTTCGATGGTCTCGTCATTCCGGGCGGCACGGTTGGTGCCGATAAGCTGAGGGCGAACCAGGATATCGTCTCTTTCGTGACCGCATTTTTTGAGCAAGCGAAGCCGGTGGGGGTAATCTGCCACGGCCCTTGGCTGCTGGTCGAAGCGGATGTTCTCAAGGGGCGGACGGTCACCTCTTATTCGTCGATCCGTAGGGATATCGAGAACGCGGGCGGCGTCTGGGTCGACGAGGAAGTCGTGACCGACAAGGGATTGGTCACCAGTCGAAAGCCAGATGATCTCCCGGCCTTCTGCGCGAAAATCGTCGAGGAGTTCGCCGAGGGCAAGCATCCCGAACAAGCTCGTAGGGCCTGACTCTCGGGAAGCATCCAAAGTCGTCGCAAATTTCAAGAAGGGGCGGCGGCTATAACACATGGAAGCGCCGGACCATCCGGGCGACGAACGGCGTGAAATGATTTGCTTGAGAGAAGACGATGAAACTGGAGGCGTCTGTTGTTCGACAGTCGATTTTAGCGTGGGCCCTTCCTCGCCGCGATAGCACCTTGACCAGAGTGGCCGACGACTCCGCACTAAAGACAGAGGGCACTCGACCCGTCATGGGGAGCGCCCTCTTCACCCGGACACACCAAGCAGGCGAATTCATTTCGCGGCAGGCGGTCGTTGGTCGGGTGCGTCCTTTCAGGTGGGTTCACATTCGAACGCTTTCAAGATCGGAAGGATTGTCGCGGTTGTCCCCATCCAGGCAATGGCGTTCTTCGTCCTGATGAGCTTTTATGAAGGAATGCCTCAGAGGCCGGGAGCGCCTCCTCGTGAGGGAGTGGGTCTCTCATAGGTGGTGACGGTGCCGTCGTCATTGGTCTTCGTCGCCTTCAGTATCAAAAGGTACCCTTCCAAGGGGACCCTCTGATACGTATCAGCCGGCATATCCAAGGACCTCGCCTTGGATGGTAGCTATCAGCTGCCGACTCTCGTACGGCTTGGCGAAGAAGCGGACCCCCGTAGGAATATCCGATTGCGTTGTTCCACGATCACCGGATATCACCATGACCTTCACCGACGGCCAGCGTTCCTTCGTGAAGGTAGCGAGCGCCAGTCCGTCCAGTTCTCCGGGCATGCGGATGTCTGTTAACAACACGTCGATGTTCTGAGATGTCTCAAGGATGGCAATCGCGTCTGCATAATTGCTCGCTTCCAGTACCATCATACCGGCATCTTCGAGTAAGCACTTCGTTGCCAATCTGACCAAAGCCTCGTCGTCGACCAGGATTACGCTGATGGCTTTGTTTTTGATCATATTGCATTCTCTCATTTGGGGACCGACCGTCGGATGGGCAAGATGACCGAGCCGCGGGACTTGCCGACCCTAGTCGGGTGGACAAAAAAAGCCCGTCGCGGGAGGAGGTGCGACAGGCTTCTTAATCACATGAGCGGCGGCCGGGAGGAGGATGCCGCAGTTCGATAGCGAGTGAACTCTGGGAGGAGGACGAGGTCACTCAAGTCCAAAGTATCGCGGGAGGATGCGACGCTTCGATACATTCAATATATGCTTGTCTCGCCTAGAGAGTAGGCAAGTTTGCGCAATGGAGCCATGCGCTATGCACGTGTCGAAGTCGTCATTTTTGCCCGAAGATTGTTCGCTGTGGCGAAGCTCCCTGACTGACGGTCCGTCTGTAAAGCTAGTGGGCTGGGTCGATCGCTTACTGAAGCATTTTCCGTTATCATTCAGTCGTTGTTGACTTGGCGCTTAAACGAAATCCGTAATTGACGCGGGCAGTGCAAAAGCCCCAGAGCACATGCTGGCTTCTAACCTTGACGAGCGATTAGATCAGAGAGCGGCGCGCTTTCGGTCATGGGAGAGAATGAATTGAACGAAACTGAACAGCTTTGGGAATGGCGCGAGAAGATCGCAAACCTTTATTACCAGGTGCGTTTCAACGAGGATGTGACCGATGCCTGGAGAATTTGGTGTGAAACTCGTTCGAGATGTTTCGCGACCACCCTCAGTCCCCAATCGAAGCACAAGACCGTAAGACCTATCACGGGCCGACAACGTTTCCTTATGATGCATCGTTTCCCCTGGCGGTGGAGCTCGTTCCAGTAACCCCGGATCACATGACCATCGCTACGGGATCGGATGGTGAGTTGTCGATGCGTTCGTTCGCACGCACCACCGGTTTGGACGCTAGACTTGGTGGCGAACTGACCCTTTACTGGATTGAGGGTTACGGCGGTGGCGTCTTCCTGCCGTTTGCCGATGCGACATCAGGAAGCGAGACGTATGGTGGCGGCCGATACCTTCTTGACACCATCAAGGGAGCAGATCTCGGGGTTGTCCGGCCAGACGGTAAATTAGTGCTCGATTTCAACTTCTCCTATTTTCCTTCGTGCGCTTATTCATCTCGCTACGTCTGCCCATTAGCACCATCGGGCAATCGGCTGGCCGGCGCGGTAAGAGCCGGAGAACGGCATCCCATTTTCGGCATGAAAGCGTCTAGTGCAGAATTCTTGACCCGCAACATAAGGGGCCTGAACGCAGGTGATCGTTCATCTACGATCCATCGCTCCGGCCTTCATATCAGACAATTCCTCTTAGAAGAGAAGGCAGAACGTTCGCACCGGAACTTGGGCTCCGGACGCCCGTTTAAGGCTTACATCAAGCAAGGAGCTTTTCCATGGGAGATCGCGAGCAAGCACGACGGGAGCGCGCCTACAGAATCTGGGAGGCAAAAGGTCGCCCCGAAGGACGCCATCTCGATCACTGGCGACGCGCAGACGAGGACGGCGAAGCAGTAGAGACCGACGCCGCCGAGGTGACCGACGCAAACCAGGAAGCCGACCGCCATTTCAATGGCCAGGGCGCAGAAGCGCCATCAGCGGTAGATCTCAGGCCGCCTTCCGTGTCGAGCGCTGACTGACAAGTACCCGATGGCCTGCACTGAGGGCCAGCCTTTTGGGCGCAGCGGTCCGAACGGCAATGCCGGGTCTAGATTCCTTGTCAGGAACCTTGACCAGTCGTGCATTTCCCAGTTGGATATGAAAATCTCGGACATCCTCCGCTGGCACGGAGTGATGTAGGTGCGGCCTGCCCCTCTGGCGCATTGCCTCCATCCTCTCCGTCCCCTGCTACCGGGCACGGCCTTCGGGTGGGCTCGGGACGTTTCCGGCAGTCGCAGCCATTCTTCACATTAGTGCGCCATGTGATGGCTCCCACTATCGAAACGGCGCGCAGTGTTGAGCGTGTCCCCTTGTTATCGCGTTCAAGCGGCTTAACTTCACATCTGTTTCCATAGGGTCGATAGAGTGTCTGCAATCGAATTGAACAATGAAACCGCGTATGCCGGAATAGCGGACATGATCGAGCGGGGGCTCTGGGACGACTCCGTCGTGGGACCGCCGTCGGAATGGCCTGACTGTCTGAAGTCCGCCGTGGACATCATGCTTCCTTCACATGCACAGATCGTGATGTTCTGGGGCGACCAGTATGCAGCCCTTTATAACGACGCCTACGCTCCCACGATCGGCCTCAGGCATCCGCGTGCGTTGGGAAGACCGGCAAAGGAGAACTGGGGCGAGCTCTGGGATGACCTTAAGCCTTTGTTGGATCGCGTCCTTCATGGTGGCGAGACGGTTTCCGCCAGGGATCGACAGTTTTACATCGAGCGCCACGGACATCCCGAAACCGTCTATTTCGACATTTCCTATTCGCCGAAGACGAAACCGGTAGCGTCCGCGGGGTGTTCTGCATCGTCAGCGAGACGACAGAAAGAGTGCGTTCGCAGCAAGCGCTCAAGGAGAGCGAGGAACGTCTGCGGGCGCTATTTTCCCAGTCCGCCGCAGGTATCGGCCAGACCGACCTTCAGGGCCGGATGACCCTCGTCAACCAGCGCTTCTGCGAGATGCTCGGCTACCAGCGGGAGGAGCTTGTGGGCATCCGTTTTCAGGACTTGACGTTTCCGGACGACCGTCAGGAAGCTGAACGGCTTTTCATGCACCTTGCCGAGACCGGCGAACCCTTCGATATGGAAAAGAGATGCGTGCGGAAAGACGGAAGTCTCGTATGGACGGCTGTCTCGGTCTCTGCTCTCACAGATGACGATGGTTCAATCCGGCAGGTAGGCTTCATCGCCATTGACATCTCGGCCAGGAAGAGCGCCCAGGAAGCGGAGCGCCTGCTTGCGTCAATTATCGCTTCCTCCAACGACGCCATCCTCAGTATCGATCTCGGCATGACGATCACCAACTGGAATGCGGCTGCCGAGAGGCTCTACGGATACACTCGAGACGAGGCGGTGGGAAAGTCGGTCCTGATGCTCCTCCCGGAAGGACGTCATGACGAGGAGCCGGAAATTCTTCGGCAAGTCAGCGCCGGAAAGGTCGTGGAACCTTACGAGACGCAGCGTCGAAGAAAAGATGGCGGTCTGGTAGACGTCCAGCTGAGCGTTTCCCCGATCTACGACAGCAATGGAACAACGATCGGCGCTTCCAAGGTGGCGCACGACATCACGGCCCGAAAGGAGGCCGAACGTCTTCAAACGGTGCTGACCAGCGAGCTCAATCACCGCGTCAAGAATACGTTCTCCACTGTCATTGCTATTGCAAGACAGACCCTGGATCGGGATGGAACAGATCGGAACCAAGTGAGCGCATTCCAGGATCGCCTCATTTCGATGGCGAAGGCACACGATCTGCTCACGCATCGCGACTGGCAACGAGCTGACTTGGGAGAGTTAGTCAGCCAAGTGCTGGAGCCCTACCCTCCTGAGCGGTTCGACATCGAGGGCTGCGCTGTGCTGTTGCCTCAGAAGGCCGTTCTCTCGTTTTCGCTCGCAATCCATGAGCTTGCAACGAACGCCGCAAAATATGGAGCATTGTCTGTCGCTCAAGGGAGGGTCTCGATCTCCTGGAGCTATGAGGAGGCCATCACGAGGCTGCGGTTCAGATGGGTCGAGCGGGATGGCCCGACAGTACAACCGCCGTCCCGGAAAGGCTTTGGTTCGCGTCTGGTCGAGAGGCTTCTGGCAGCCGAGCTGAATGGCCGTTCGACAATCAACTACGATCCTGCCGGTGTCATCTGCGAGATCGAGGCGATCTTGGATCCGGACGCAGCACCGGAGCGACGATAGCTGGTCTTCGGCCATGTTCTGTCATGCTCGCGTCTCCCGTCTTTTCTCCGCAAGCGCCCAATTTTCGCTTATCGCTGCATGCCGTGTGGATCCTTGAAGCGGAAATTCTGCCGCCTAACTGTTTTCCTGCCTTCATCGATGGAGCGGATCACGGTCGGGCAAGGACCGCTGTCGCCGAGGGAGAAGCGGGAACTCGACGAACCCACAATGCATTACACCGAGGCTAGAAACCATTAGGTCCCTATGCAGGAAAACGACCAGAAACGAGCTGAAGCGCGAGATGCCGGGGAGCGCCTTGTTAGCCGCCACGTTCGCGAAGACCCCTTTGCCGCAGCGTTCAAAGCGACGCGTATGCCGATGATTGTCACCGATCCAAATCAGGCCGATAATCCCATCATCTTTTGCAATGCCGCATTCGAAAAGCTGACCGGCTATTCGAGCAGCGAAGCGGTAGGTCGCAACTGCCGCTTCCTTCAAGGCCCGGAGACGAACCTGGAAACGGTGGGTCGCATTCGCGCCGCAATCAGCGCCGGTTCCGATATCGCCATCGACATCTTGAACTACAAGAAGGATGGCGAACCCTTCTGGAACGCCCTGTTCCTATCTCCGGTGCGCGACGATAATGACAAGATTATCTACTTCTTCGCCTCCCAGCTCGACTTCACCAATGTGAAATCACGGGAGGCCGATCTCGCCGCCGCACGTCATCGCGCAGAAGAGGAAGTCGCCGCGCACACCGAGAAGCTGGAGGCTGCACTCAAAGCCAGGTCGCTGCTCGTCCACGAGGTCGATCACCGCGTCAAGAACAACCTGCTGACCATGGCGTCGATCGTAAAACTCCAGACCCGGCTTACCAGGGACGAAGGGCAGAAGCGCGTTTTGAGGTCCGTGCTAAATCGCGTGGAGGCCTTAAGCACCGTTCAAAGGAAACTGTTCACGCTGGAGGACGTCTCGCGCTTCGACGTCGCGGATTTCACGAAGGAACTCGTCACCGATCTTGTCGAAGCTGTTGGGCGCAAGGATATCCGGCTGACGCTTGATCTGCATCCCCTCTATGTACCGGCCGTAAAGGCGACACCGCTGTCGCTGATCGTCAACGAGCTCGTTGGCGACGCCGTCCGGCGGGGCTTAAGCGACGGTGGTGGCGACATCCATGTCGTCGTCAAACGGTTGAACGGCCATTTCCTAATCAGAGTGGAAGACACCTCCATACCGGTTGAGGTCGATGCAGATACGGCCGAGATCGGTCGCATTCTTCTCGAAACCTCTGCCAAGCAGGTTGATGCGAAAATCGAGAAGCGGATCGAGGGGCATCGAACAACAGTCGATGTCACTTTGCTCGTAGATGCACAGGAGAGCGCGCATTGAAGGTCATGATTGTCGAAGATGAGATGTTGCTCGCCATGGAGCTTGAAACCGAGGTTGAAATGGCCGGACACGAAGTTAGTGGCATGGCGATGAACCGCAGGCAGGTGGACGACCTTCTGCAAGCGCATCGTCCGGATTTCGCTTTTGTCGATATCCATCTTCAGGACGGTCCAACCGGGATCGAGGTCGGGCGCGATCTGGCATCCAAAGGCATTCCGTATGTGTTCGTCAGCGGTAATATCAAAAAGATCCCCGCGGACTTCGCAGGCGCCCTTGGCGCGATCGAAAAGCCCTATACGATGAACGGCATGACGAATGCTCTTGCCTATATCTCAGCAATCCTGATGGGTGAGGAAGATATATCCCCTCCCGCAAGCCTTGTGCTCGCGGACGACGCTCGGACCATCCTGTTTGCAGGCGCACGGAGTTCGACGTCATTCTGGGAAGCTCAGGATAACCTCAACGAACGGTAAGGCGGTGCGGCAAGCAATCTGTTGGCTGAGCGGATATCCCGCTTGCTCGGGCCATGTTGGAACCACCGCTGTGAAGGCTGGTGGGCTGACTTGACCTTCGTCGTGCGACCTAGACGAGTTACACGGCGTTGCGAAAGTTCGGAGCCAACGTGACGAATTTTTCCGATCCGTGTCTCGGTCAAGTGACCGAGCCGTGGCGAGAACGTGGGAGACTTAGAGCAGCAAAGCCTCTTCGGAAAAGGCAACCCCGCATTTTCGCGAGCGTTGCCTGATCATAAACCAATAGCAGGAATGCGAGCTCAGGCCGCCTTGGCGATATCGTCGCTGTGGCGGATTTCCGTGCCGAGCACCTTCAGGCATTCGCGGATGAATGCAGCAAGCGCGGTCCATCCCTTCGCGGAAACCATAGTGCCATCGACATACGCTTCCGTCGGCGACAGATCGATATAGGTGCCGCCTGCAAGCGTGACTTCCGGCTCGCAAGCCCCGAGAGCACCGACCTTCTTGCCGCGAACCACACCGTCGACGGCAATCAGAATCTGGACACCGTGGCAAATCGTAAAGATCGGTTTTTGCTTCTCGTGAAAATGCCGCACGATTGCCTGGACGCGTTTATCGGTGCGGATATATTCGGGGCCGCGACCGCCTGCGCAATAGACTGCATGATATTGATCGAGCTGCGCTTCCGCTTCCGAGAAGGTCTTGTTGATCGTGAAGAAGTGCCCGAGCTTCTCCGTATATGTCTGATCGCCCTCGAAATCGTGGAGCGAGGTCTTGATCAGATCGCCGGCCTTCTTGTCGGGGCAGATCACGTGGACCGTGTGGCCGACTGCCTCCATCGCCTGCTGATAGACATAGATTTCGTATTCCTCGGTAAATTCACCGGTCAGCATCAGTATCTTCTTACCAGGCATGATCTACTCCTCTTCTTCATGCAATGGGGCGGCGGCTGCGGCCGCCCCTGGTTTTGGTCTCATTAGAACGGAGAATTGGGGAAATAGTATTCCTTGGCGTTCTCCTGGGTGATCAGCGGCGCATCCAGCTTGACCGTGCCTCGTACCGGCGCCTGGCCAACAATATTAGCAACGGTCATGTAGATGGCGGTCTTGATCATGGCAGGCGGATAGGGTGTCTCGACCGGCGTCATCTTATCGCCGTCGATCACCTTCTTGACGATGTCCTTCATACCATTGCCGCCAAGGGCAAGCTTGATGTCCTTGCGGCCAGATTCCTTGACGGCCTCGAGCACACCGAGAAGCATGTCGTCGTCATTTGCCCAGACAGCATCGATCTGCGGGTATTTAGCAAGATAATCCTGCATCAGCTTGAAGGCGTCATCACTGTTCCAGTTCGCGTACTGGATGTCCAGAACCTTGAGATCGGTTCCCTTGATGGCATCCTGAAAGCCCTGGATGCGTTCATCGTCGATGACCGTCGGAATGCCGCGCAAGACGACGAGATTGCCTTTGCCGCCTAGCTTGTCGATC
This sequence comes from Rhizobium sp. BK650, assembly GCF_014195325.1. Lineage (GTDB taxonomy): Bacteria > Pseudomonadota > Alphaproteobacteria > Rhizobiales > Rhizobiaceae > Rhizobium. The sequence goes on from NZ_JACIBK010000018.1 coordinate 106,247, forward strand.
ATGAACTTCGCTGTATTGCGGCCAACGGCGATGTTGTCACCGGCAAGGTAGAGGTCCTGTATGGACTGGTCGTTCAGGCCACGGTCCACGACAGTGATGAAAGTGCCGGCATCCTTGACCGCCTTGACCGGCGTCGTCAGTTCTTCGGATGTATAGGGCAGGATGACTAGCGCATCGAGCTTGCGTCCCGCGGAAAGATCTTCAAGCGCACTCACCTGCGCCGTTGCCGAAGGCGAGGTCTTCACAACGACCTCGACATTCGGAAAGGCGGCATTGACTTCCTTTGCGGCAGCTTGAGCGTGATAGACGATGCCTGCTGTCCAGCCGTGGTCGGCTGCCGGGATCGACACGGCAACAACCTTTTTATCTGCCGAAAGGGCCGGGCCGGCGAGCAGAACCGTACTGACGGCCAGGGCCGCAATCCATTTTCTAGACATTCATTCCTCCCAGAATCGGACCACAAACATCAATCCGCGCGGTCCGGACGCGGTTACTTCGAGAACCTCTGAATGAGCATTGCTATGATGATGATGACACCCTGAACACCGGCGACGAGGTATTCCGATACGAAATCCGAGAGCACCATCAGGTTGGCGATAAGTTCGAGGATGACCGCACCGGCGACCGTGCCCCAGACATGGCCCTTGCCACCTCGCAGGGCAGTTCCGCCTATGACGACTGCAGTGATGACCTGCAATTCCCACAGCACACCGGTGGTCGGTGTCGCCGCTCCGAGGCGCGGCACATAGCAGATCGCAGCGATCGCAACGCATACACCCTGCATCGCGTAGGCGATCGTGCGCGTCTTGATGATTGAAATGCCTGAGTAGCGGGCCACGTCCTCATTCGCGCCAACGGCGGCGCATTTCCGGCCGTACTTCATCTTGTAAAGGATGAAGGATGCGATAGCGGCAACGGCAATCGAAATGAGGATCGGAAATGGAATACCGCCAAGCGTGCCGAAATAGACGGGCCGATAGGCATCGCGGAGACTGCGATCGATTGGGATTGTTCCGCCATCCGACATATAGGTGATGAGGGCTCGGAAGATCCCCATGGTACCGAGTGTGGCGATAAAGGGCTCTATCTTTCCGACGGTAACGATGAGCCCGTTCATCAGCCCGCAGATGAGCCCAACGACAAGCGCGATGGCCATGCCGGCAGGTATTGCCAGGACACCCCAGTCGGCAGCCGTCCTGTTCATGAACATGATGGTTATGCCCGTGATGAATGCGGCCATCGAACCGACTGAAAGATCCAGTCCGCCGGATGAGATGACGAAGGTCGCACCGACGGCGATGATCGCGATGAAGGCGCTTCGCGTGATCACATTGCCGAGATTGGTCGCCGAGAGGAAATCCTGGTTGATCGAAAAGCCGATCAGCAGCAGCGCCAGAAGCGCAAGAAAGGGGCCGACATCCGACCACCCGATGTTCCATTCCCGCTCCGGCCGAACCGGCGTCGAACCCGTAATTACACTCATTGTCTTCCTCCCTGCTTCGCCGCAACCTTCGTCTCGCTGGTGGCAAGAAGCGCAATCTCGTGTTCCGTCATTCTGTCGCCCGTCACCTCTCCCGTGATGCGCCCCTCCCGCATCACAAGAATCCGGTCGCAGATCCCGATCAGTTCCTGCATTTCGGACGAAATGACGATGCAGGTCCTGCCTTCTGCGACAAGGCGCTCGATGAAGGCGTAGATCTGGGCCTTGTTCGCGATGTCGATACCGCGCGTCGGCTCGTCGATGACCACGACCGAAGGATCGGTGAGAAGCACCTTGGCGAGCAGAAGCTTCTGCTGGTTGCCACCGGAAAGCTGGCTCGCCTTGACGGCGTAACTTTTCAGGCGGATGTCATAGGCGCTGACGGCTTCGACAAGCGCGCTCTGCTCACGGCGGCGGCGCATCAGAAGGCCGGGATGAAATCTGCCTAGGGCAGACAGCGTGAGGTTCGGCGCAAGCCGTTCCTGCAGCAGCAGGCCCTTGCCTTTGCGGTCCTCGGTCAGGTAACCGATGCCTGCATCCATCGCCGCCCGGGCACGCCTGATATCAATCGCCCTGCCCTGCAATTTTACGGTTCCGTTGGCAGGACGCAGGCCCATGATGCCCTCGAACACCTCGGTGCGGCCGGCACCGATCATGCCGGCGAATCCGAGGACCTCGCCTTTGTAAGCGGTAAACGAGATGTTGCCTGCGAAGCCGGGAACGCCAAGGCCCTCGACTTCTAGCATCGCTGGTAGCGCTGGCTTTACGGTCTTATCGGGGTAAAGGGCGGCGAGATCGCGCCCAACCATCAGCCGCGCCATGTCCATCTGCGTCAGGCTATGGCCGGGATATGTGCCGACCATCTTGCCGTCTCGAAGCACCGTCACCTTGTCGGCAAGCCGCTGGACTTCATCGAGACGATGGCTGATGTAGAGTACGGCAGCACCCTGCTCCTTCAGCTGTAGGATGATGGCAAGCAGTCGCTCGACCTCCTCACCCGTCAGGACTGCAGTTGGCTCGTCGAAGATGACAAGCTTGTAATCGTCGAGGAGTGCACGTGCGATCTGGACGAGCTGGCGATCCGCAAGCGAGATGTCGCGCACCAAAGCGTTCGGCGATACGTCACATCCAAGGTCCTGAAGTTTTTCGACGGCCATACGCCGCATCGTCCGATCATCGACCAGCCCATAACGCATCAGCTCGCGGCCGAGGAAAAGATTTTCGGCGACAGTCAGGGCGTCGGCAAGCAGGATCTCCTGGTGCACCAGAACAATACCCGCTTCCTGCGCCTGCTCAGGCTTTGAGAAACCGACCTTGCGGCCGCCCATCGACAGCGTTCCTGCACTTGGCTCGGCGTAACCGGAAAGGAGCCGCATGAATGTCGACTTGCCGGCGCCATTCTCGCCGATGATGGCATGGATCTCGCCGGGAAAGATATCGAGCGTGACTCCCGAGAGTACGGTGACCGGTCCGTACTGCTTCGACATGCCCTCTGCACGAAGGACCGGATGAGAGACAAGGCCATCGGTCTCAGACACCAAGCTCCTCCCCTTCCTCTCCATGGTCATGACGCTCGACATTACCCGCCTCTCAATCGAAGGCCGGCACGAGCCGGTCCCGAGAATGTTCGAGATGGGTTCTCATGGCCTTCTCGGCAGCCGATGGGTCACCTGCAGCAAAGGCAGAGAGTAGCGCTTCGTGCTCGTCCAGCGCCTCTTCGGTGACGCGGGAGTGAAACATCAGTCGAAAGATGTGAAAATGCGTGTGTTGGTGGCTGAGAGTTTGGCGAATGAGCTCGTTGCCTGCAAATTCCATGATCCTGTCATGAAAAACGGCGTCCTGCCGCGCGAAGGTGGAATAGCGCAGGCGTTCATCCGCCCCTTCCCGGCGCCCCATCACGCCGGCCACCTCCCTAAGGATCGCGAGCTTTTCATCGTCCATAGCCTTTGCCGCCCTCGCAGCACCGTCTGGCTCGAGAAGCAACCGCAAGTGATAGAGCTCATCGAAGCGCCGATGGGTAATCTGCGGGGCCGCGCTGTAACCGATAAGATGCGTCTTGACGACAAGCCCCTCCCCCTCGAGGCGGCCAAGCGCCTCGCGGATCGGCGTCTGGGAAACGTTGAATTCCTTGACAAGATTGTCAACGGTAATGCGCGCACCCGGAGCGATCTTCAAAGACATTAGCTGCGCAAAAATCACCTCGTAGACGCTGTCCGCGAGACTGTTGCTGCGCTGGATGAAACCACTCGGATCAGGCGTGGCGTTGAGCATCATCGTATTCCGGCCCTGCATTTTATTTGCCTCTTGACAGGAACAATCGCTAACACGATGCTCGGCGATATGCAATCCCATATCCTATAGGATTTTATATCGGAGATTCCATGAAGGTCATTCGGATAAGCGCGAAGGAAATCGCGCGAGAGTTTTGCGACGCTTCCTCGAGATCTGTCTTCATCCCTCGACTGGTGAAAGGGCGAGTACAATGACCCTCTTTGCCGCTATCCGGCTCCCGAAAGAAATCCTGTTCGGCAAGGGCCAACGTTTGTCGCTGCCATCGGTCGCCAAGAGGCTTGGCCAAAGGGCGCTGATCTGCACGGATGAGCGCTTCGCAGGCACTTCCGTTTTCCTCGAGCTTGTGGCGGCACTTCACGCGGCATCGATCGAGACACTGGTCCATGATCGGGTCCTGCCGGACGTGCCGCGCGACACCGTTGCGCTATGCGTCGAGGAGGCGCGGAGCTTCGAGCCCGACATGGCGATAGGAATAGGCGGGGGGAGTTGCCTCGACATGGCAAAATGCGCCGCCCTGCTGTTGAGCCATGGCGGAAGCCTCTCGGACTACTATGGCGAGTTCAGGGTTCCCGGTCCGACAATCCCGATCATCGCTGTCCCGACCACGGCGGGTACCGGCTCGGAGGTGACGCCGGTTGCCGTCATCTCCGACCCGGATCGGACGCTGAAAGTCGGCATATCGAGCCCTTATCTTATCGCCGCAGCGGCTATTTGCGATCCGGAGCTGACAATGTCCTGCCCGCCGGGTCTGACCGCTGTCGCGGGAGCGGATGCGTTGACTCATGCAATCGAGGCGTTCACCGCCGCCCGACGCGGCGCCGACCCGTTGCTGCCCCAGAATCATGTCTTTATCGGTAAGAGCGAACTTACCGACTATTTCGCGCTTCTCGCGATCAAGCTCCTGGGACGCAGCCTTGAAACGGCTTGCAAGGAGGGATCGAACGAAGATGCCCGCGCCGACGTAATGATGGGTGCGCTGGCTGCCGGCTGCGCATTCGGCACGGCCGGTACCGCAGCGGCGCATGCCATCCAGTATCCCGCAGGCGCGTTAACCCATACGGCCCACGGGCTTGGCGTCGCAACGATGATGCCCTACGTCATGAACTACAACCGCTCCGCCTCGATGACCGAAATGGCTGAGATCGGGTACGCGCTCGGTCTGGATTCAACGAGCAGAACGAAGCAGGAAATGGCGGAAGCAGCCATCGAGGAGATCCGCAGGCTCTTTCGAGCCATCGGCATCACGCCGACACTCGCCGATCTCGGGCTGCCCCCCGACAAGCTCGACTGGACTGCCGAACAGGCGCTCAGCATCGACAGATTGATCAAGAATAACCCGAGGCCTTTCGACATCGACGCCATGAAGCGTCTCGTTCGTGCAGCCTATGACGGCGATCTTGCCGCCTCTGCCCTCTAAGCGTTCGAGGACCAAAATGACTATTGCCCAGCAACTGCCACAGGCCGAGCGCCACCTGCCAGACATTGAGGCCACGACCCGCGGCCTTTATATCGATGGGAACTGGCGGCAATCGAAAAGCGGGCGCAAGATCGACGTGGTCGACCCCTCGACCGGGGCGCTTCTTGCGACTGTTGCGGACGCCACCGTCGAGGATGCACAGGCAAGCATAGAGGCCGCATCCCGGGCTGCGCCCGGCTGGCGGTCGACGCCGCCGCGCAAGCGCTCGGAGATCTTGCGACGCTGTTTCGAACTGATGGTCGAGCGTTCCGAAATGCTTGCTGCCTTGATCTCCCTGGAGAATGGAAAGGCGCTGCGCGACGCCCGCGGCGAGGTTGCCTATGCCGCCGAGTTTTTCCGCTGGAATGCCGAAGAGGCCGTCCGCATTACGGGAGAATTCGGCATCGCTCCGTCGGGAGCCAACCGGATCATTGTCGATTACCAGCCGATCGGTATTTGCCTGCTAATCACGCCATGGAATTTCCCGGCTGCAATGGCCACGCGAAAGATCGCTCCGGCACTCGCCGCCGGCTGCACCGTCATCCTGAAGCCGGCAAGCGAGACGCCGCTGACGGCCTATGCGCTGGCGTCGATCTATGAGGAGGCCGGTGTACCGCCGGGCGTCGTCAATGTTCTGACGACGAGCTCTCCTGCGCCGTTCAGCGCCACCATTCTCGCGGATCCACGCGTCAGAAAACTCTCGTTTACCGGCTCTACGGGTGTTGGCCGCCTGCTTCTCGCGGAAGCGGCCAAGCATGTCATCTCCTGTTCGATGGAACTCGGCGGCAACGCTCCCTTCATCGTTTTTGACGATGCCGACCTGGATGCAGCACTCGATGGCGCAATGGTTGCGAAGATGCGCAACGCGGGCGAAGCCTGTACCGCGGCGAACCGTCTTTACGTCCAGTCAGGAATCTATGAGTCATTCGCGGCAGGGCTGACCAAAAGAATGGCAGCTCTCAACGTAGGTCCCGGTGTCGACGTCCTCACCGAATGCGGACCAATGATCACGCCAAAGGCGGTGGAGAAGATTGATCGCCTCGTGAGTGACGCCAAGGCAAAGGGTGCGCGCGTCACCTGCGGCGGCGAGGCCCCTGCTGGGCTGGGTTACTTTTACCCGCCGACGGTCCTTGTCGACATGCCCGACGGTGTCGAGATGTCACAAGAGGAAATCTTCGGACCGGTTGCACCACTTTACAGGTTTGAGACCGAGGACGAGGTGATAAGGCGTGCCAACGACACCGACTACGGTCTTGCCGCCTATGTCTTCACGCGCGACATATCACGGGGGTTTCGCGTTTCCTCCGCTTTGGAGGCGGGTATGATCGCGCTCAATCGCGGGCTGGTTTCCGATCCGGCAGCGCCGTTTGGCGGTGTCAAGCAAAGTGGTCTCGGACGTGAAGGCGGACAGCATCACGGCATCGCCGAGTTCATGGAAGCCAAGTATGTCGCAACGAGCTTCTGAGGTGGAGGAAAAATTTTGGAGACTGATCCGTTTCGCATACGGGGACATGTGTCGGACTTCGACGCCATCGTCTCGGAGATTAGGGCAAAGAGTGCTTCGACCCGCGCAAGGCTCGCCATGAGGGAAATCTCTTATGGGAACGGAGCAGGTGAAACCCTGGACGTCTTCTATCCCGACGGTCCAGCCAACCGGCGGCCGGTGCACATGTTCATCCACGGCGGCTACTGGCGGATGTTTTCCAAGCGCGACTACTCCTTTGTCGCCGAGACGATTACCGGCACGGGAGCAATCGCCGTCATCGTCGATTACGCTCTGATGCCGCATTTCAGGATGGAGGTGCTGGTTGGCCAGGTGCGGCGGGCAAAGCAATGGGTACTGGCACATATCGCAGGCCACGGCGGCGACGCATCTCGCTTTTCGGTCAGCGGTCATTCCGCCGGGGCCCATCTTGCGACCTTCCTGTTTCATCGGCAGGAGGCTTTCTCAGGCGTGTCGGCAGCCCTCCTGCTTGGGGGTCTATACGACCTGAAGCCCCTGCAATCATCGTTCCTGCAATCAGAGATTGCCATAACCGACACAGAGGTTGCCGACTTTTCGCCGATCCTGCACTCTTTTGACGAGAGCTGCCGCGCCACGATCGCGGTCGGCGCTGAAGAAACACCGCCGTTTCATAACCAGGCGGAGGCCTTCTCATCGCACCTGCAACAGCAAGGACTGTTGGTCACCAACGAAAGGCTTGAAGGCTCCAATCATATGAGCAGCGTTCGCGATCTTGGCCTTCCTGGCACGGCCATCGGTCGAATCCTCAGCGAGACGATCGCATATGCCCATCGGGGATGAATAACACTATCTCACAGCCTTCCTAGGCAGAGCGTCGAAGCAGACTGGAGCGCGCTCACCTTTCAGCGTGCCAAAGTCCATCAACGCAAAATGCTAGTCAAACCGTTCGTGTTTCGAGTCAGCGGGTGACCACAAGACTGACAAAGCGGCTGCTGCGGAGAGAACCTGGAGTGTGTTCGTCATCGTGTGTGCGGTCGATGTTAGTTCACCGAAGGTGACGCATTGACGATGGGCCGATCGCGGTTTGGTCAAAAAGGGGCAGTCGGATTGCCGCGATGAGCGCGGTCTTGATCATGAGGCGGCTCATACAGGAGTTCCGCGCAGCTGCAAGTTAGCTTTATGGCCGTATGGGCCGGCAGCAGACTTCAAGGGCCCGTTCGAGACGGACACGTCGCCATTTCGCAATGATATCTGCATCCCCAGGCGCTTGCCTCTCGCGTCCTTCGCCTCGTTCGATAGAGCGATCTGACATCAAGCTTCACTTCTGGGCGGTCTCGTTCACGCTCGATTCGATCTTGGTGCCGTTGCCGGTCTGTCCGGCACCCGACGGAGACATTATCGCGATGCTCAGCACCGAGGCTATCATGACGGCAACAACGGCAATCATCAGACGCATAAACGTTCAAATCCCTGTTTGTCTTGCGGGGGATAAACGTCGGATGTTTTAGAGGGTTCCGTGTTGGCTACTACACCGGCTGGGGAGGTATTTGCCATCGCCACCTGCCCTGCCTTGGTCGCGGTGTACGCCGTTGCGCCGGGCGTCGTAAATGTTCGCATTCCATTGATCGAGGACACGACGGCGATTGCGCCACCCCCGCCCGCTGCAAGTGAGGCGCCGTCGTGTGGATCGTCGGGAAGGTGCCCGTGAGGTTGATCGCGATGGTACGGTTCCATTCCTCGAGCGTCAGATCATTGATCGGCGCCACACGCGCAGATCCGATTACAGCTCAAAACCATCCTTTGCGCGTCAGAACCAAAGCAATGGCGCGACGGCGCTCTGGATGGTGATCGCCGATGTTCAATGATATCCCAGGATCAACTTAGCTCCGGATGAGCTTGAAATTCGTTCCCATATTCCTCCACCAACGTGGGCGGCATACCCGAGGCAAATGTCAGCACCTTGAAGATGTGATTCTGTTCGACGGTGATGAATCCGAGGAAGATATGTCGATTTGCGCTGAGAGCTGACCTGGGATCCGAGTGAACCCCTGGAGCTGGAGCAGCTCCAGGGTTCACTCCATGGCTCGGTTCCGCGTAGAAACCAACAGCCGAGCCCCTGCGCCTTCGGCCCCCCCGGCTGTCAGCGGCCAGCGGGACGGGAGAAACAGCGTCGATCAAACACCCACGTGCCGATTTTCGATCATGTCGGTGATCTTGTTGGCCAGTTCCGTCATCACAAACGGTTTGGTGATCACCTCCATGCCCGCCTCAAGATGACCGTTTCCGACAGCGGCGTTCTCCGCGAAACCGGTGATGAACAGCACCTTCAGGTCTGGGCGGGTCAGTCGGGCAGCGTCGGCGACCTGACGACCGTTCAGACCCCCCGGTAATCCGACATCGGTGATAAGCAGATCAATCCCGACGTCAGACTGAAGGATCTTCAGTCCAGACGAACCGTCTTCCGCTTCGAGCGCAACATATCCGGCCTCCTCGAGCACTTCCACAATGAGCATGCGAACTGTCGGTTCGTCATCGATGACGAGCACGGTTTCGCCAGCGCCCATTTCCGGGATCGGTGCGTCCACTGAGTCGGCATCGTCGGTGACCTCGCCAGTATAGCGGGGGAGATAAAGGCACATCGTCGTTCCGTGACCAAGCTCGCTGTAGACGCGGATCTGGCCGCCGGACTGCCGCACGAAACCGTGGATCATGGAAAGACCCAGACCTGTGCCCTGACCGATTGGCTTGGTCGTGAAGAACGGATCGAAAATGCGGTCGGCGATCTCTTTCGGGATGCCTGTCCCCGTATCGCTCACGCATACCGAGATATATTGGCCTGGTGGCAGGTCGCGCTCCTGTCCGGCGCGGTTGTCCAGCCACTTGTTCGCCGTTTCGATCGTCAGTTTGCCGCCCTCGGGCATAGCATCGCGGGCGTTGATGGCGAGGTTAAGGAGGGCGCTTTCGAGCTGGGCGGTGTCGATCCTGGTCGGCCAGAGGCCCGCGGCCCCAACGACCTCGATCTTAATGGCCGGGCCGACCGTGCGCCTTATGAGGTCCTCCATACCAAAGACCAGCCGGTTCACGTCGGTAGGCTTCGGATCGAGAGTTTGGCGACGGGAAAAGGCAAGCAGCCGCTGGGTCAGTGCTGCAGCGCGTTGGGCGGACGTCTGGGCACCGCTGATGAAGCGCTCGATGCCATCGCTTCGCCCCTGAGAAAGGCGTCTTTCGATGATCTCGAGACTGCCTGTGATCCCCGCCAGAAGATTGTTGAAGTCGTGCGCGATACCGCCTGTGAGCTGGCCGACGGCCTCCATCTTCTGCGCTTGGCGGAGCGCCTCTTCAGCCTCAGCGCGTTTATTCATCTCGGCTTCCACCTGCTCTTCCAGACGGTAATTGAGCTGGTGCAGCCGCTCTTCGGTTGCCTTCCGTTCGGTGATGTCGAGCACGGTGCCGACAAATCGCGTGCCCTGGTCCGTATTAAAGAACGCGCGTCCGGTAGCGGCAACCCACCGCTGCTTTCCGTCCTCGATGCCAATCGTGCGATATTCGATCTCGTAGTGCCCCGAACCCTGAGGGTCGATCGCGCGGCGGACGGCCGCATCGGCGCGCTCACGGTCATCCGGATGAATGCCCGCTATGAAGGAGCCCTCGTAGGTTACTGTCGCCTCCGGCGACAGGCCGAAAAGCTGCTTGCAGCGAACGTCCCATCGAAGCTCATTCGACGCGGGATCGTAGTCCCAGGTGCCGATTTCCGCTGCTTCAGTGGCCAGTCGCAAGCGTGCTTCGCTGTCGGCGAGCTCACTCTCAGCCTTCCGCCGCTGTGCAAGTTCTCGTTCGAGGGCCCGGAAGAGCCTCGAGTTATCGATTGCCACGGCTGCCTCGGCTGCCAGGCCTTCGAGGCCCCGCTCCGAACGGCCATCGAAGACGCCAACGTCAGCGTGCCCGAAGAACAGCCCGCCGATCACCTCTCCGCTACGCGAGATGACCGGCACCGCCAGATAGCTACGGACGGGAAGATGTCCCTCCGGCATGCCCCTGCGCGGTGCATTCTGACCGTAACGCGGGTCCTTCGTGATATCGTCGGAGCGAACGATACCTTCACCCCCGAAAGTCGGTGCGAACACTGCGGTATTGCGCGGCATGGGGAATTTGGAGAATGCTTCGGCCGGCACTCCCGAGAGGGTGTAGAGCATGTAGCTCTCCCCGACCTCATTCTCGACATTGTAGAAGAAGGCCCCAAACTGTGCTCCCGTGAGCTCCACGCCTGCGTCGGTCACGATCTGGACGAGTTCCTGAAGATCGGTCTTGGCCGCTAAGGCGGAGCTCGCCCGATTGAGGATTTCGAGCGCGCGACGTTCTTCCGAAATCGCTTCCTCGGCTTCTCGCTCCTCCGTACGATCCCGCAGGATCTTCGTGAATCCGATCACCATGCCAGCTCTGTCGCGGATCGGCGACATCTCGCCTACAGCCCAAACTTGCGATCCGTCGCGGCGGATGCGCCATCCTTCCGTTCCGCCACCACGGCCGACGGTCAGGGCATCGTCCATCTCTTGTCGGAGTGCTGCGGCGCCCTCTCCGGGAGGGAACAAGCGCTCCAGCGTTTCGCCAAGAACGTCGGGAGCGGTCCACCCCAGCATCCGGGAGGCGCCCTCGCTCCAACTGGTGACCCGGCCTTCAAGATCAGTGGTAATGATCGCCGTGCCGACGGCACTATCTACGATCTGGCGCCATTCGTCAGCGCTTATTGCGCTCGACGCATCTGGCTTGGTCATGAATCCCCCGAAAGAATTAGCCCTAGATTTCGGGGGCTCAACGAAAACCTATCGAAATTGTTCCGCAAGCTGGTGGCTTTAATCCATTTAGCGTTCGTCGCAAGCACGACGAGGTGATGACGACGACCGATCAACACGACGTTTTGAGTATGGCATCGGCTATACAGATGCCCACTTGCTCGCCCCGATACTGCTTCATCGGCGAGCGGCATTATGGACCAGGGACAAGGGTCTGCAGGGGGCGGCCGAAAAGGCAGGCGCGCTTCATTGCATAAGCCGGACCATCACCGCAACTAAACACCAAAATGGTCCTGCTGAGTTTTCGAATTTCGATCTCTTTGCACTAGGGTCGAAACCCAATCAACATATTGATTAAAATATCTCCGTATGATTCACTTTGGTAATAACAGGAGTTTGAATCATGGCAGGAGAATTCTGG
>NZ_JACIBK010000019.1 GCF_014195325.1 Rhizobium sp. BK650
AAGTCGGGTGAAGTTCTCGAAGGGAAATTGGCCGGTCACGTCGAAATGGGCGGCGCCTTCGGCAAAATCCTTGCCAAGTCTTCGTGCCCTGTCGAACGGATCGATTGCTTCCTGCAGCATGATGGAACCTCCTGTCAGGCGACGGCGCGGGCAGGAAAGGCGTCGATATGGCGGCGGTCGACCCAATCGTCGATGTCGAAATCGGCGGCCAAGAAACCGAAATCACGCAGAAAGTTCTTGTAGTGGCCGACCGCTTCCACGAGCTCCGGCTCCAGGCCAAGGCCGAGATGACGGTGGATATCAGGGCCGTTCGCTGCCAGCACCTGTTCCTCAGTGGCCCCGGCCTCGCGCGCGACGAAGCGGCGGGTTTCGTCGGGATGGGCTTCTGCCCAGGCGCTTGCCTTATAGATTGCCTCCAAAAGCCGCTGAACGAGGTCGGGGCGCTCGTCTGCCAGGAGTTCATCGACCGTCAGAACGCGCGGCGATCCGGAATTGATGCGGATCTTCGGGTCGGGGTGGAAGCCGAATTCGACGACCTGAACGGCACCGATCAGATTGGCGACATTGATGCCCGCCGTTCCCTTGACGTAGATCGCATCCACCTCGCCGCGCAGAAGGGCGGCAATTTCTTCGCCATAGGCCTGACGACGCTTCAGACCGAAGAGCGACGGCCCTTCCTGCGTGGCGAGCACGGAATCGGCCAATGCGATGTCGATAATCTCGACATCGCCAAGGGCGAGACCTTCCAGCGACAGGGCCGACTGGAGACCCTTCAGGGCCGTGGCGCGCATGAAGTCGACGATGCCTTCCGGGCGTCGTGCGATGCCGAAACGGCGCCCCTTCAAATCCGCGGTGGATTTGATCCCGGTCCCTGGCAGGGCGATGATTGCCTGAAACTCGTCCGTCCAGGTGATGCCGACGAGCCTCGTCTTGCGGCCTTCCGAGCGGGCGCGGATCGGCGGAACATTGCCGCCGTGGCGGAAGGACCAGTCGAGCGTGTGGTTGAAATGGCTCTGGCGGATGGTGCGGTCGGGCGAGTCGATGATCGACTTCAGTCTCACACCCTCCCTGCCGAAGCCTTCTTCCAGAAAGCCGAGTTGTGCCGCAAGGCCAACGGGGGTCGGCACCGGGCAGCGCGTATACCAGATTTCAGAAATGCCATTGCTGGTCATGATCGTCCCTTTCAGTGGCGCAGCCCGGCCTGTTTCATCAGCGGCAGAACGTTACTGCCGAAGAATTCGAGGTCGTCACGGAAATCAAAGAAGCTCAGTTGAAGCCCGTCGACGCCGGAAGCCTTCAGCTTCACGAACTGCTCGACCACGCTTTCGGGAGAGCCGATGACGCGGATATTGCCGCCGACGAAGCGGTAGGGATCCTGCGGATCGCGGCCTTTCCAGGCCTGGGCGTCCGAATTGAGCGAGGAAAAGCCCTGCGGCGAGCGCTGGTCGGCATGGGCAACGATCCGGTCGGCAAGCTCCCAGGCCTCTTTTTCCGTTGGCCGGCAGATGACCATTGGATTGAGTAAGGTGCGCACGGTGCGCCCGACATCCTTGGCCGCATCCTTGACCCTTTTTGTATGCGCCGGAAGCGACTGTAGGGCGCTGTCGATATCGGCGCCCGTGGGGCTGGTGATGAAGACGATGTCCGAATAGCGGGCCGCAAAGGCGATGCCGGCATCCGAACCCGTTGCATTGACGAGGATGGGCCGGCCGAAATTCGGTTTGGGGGTCACAAAGCCGCCGCCGAGCTTCCAGCTGCTCTGCCCCTCGAAGGAATAGTTCTCCGTGTCGCTCCACAGGCGTTGCACGACTTCGAGGAATTCTGCTGCTAGCTCGTAGCGCCTGTCGTGCTCGATGCGCGGCCAGCCGAACATTTCATGCTCCACCGCACGGTGGCCGGTCACGACGTTGATACCCCAGCGGCCGCCGGTAATGTGGTCGAGCGTGGCGCCGAACTTGGCGAGATGGAGCGGGTGCCATGGACCGTAAAGCACATGCATGGTGGAGATCAGCATGATTTTCCTGGTCAGCCCGGCAAGGGCGGCGGTGGCGACGAAACTGTCGAGCGCCTGGCCGTTGAAGACGCCGCCATAACCGCCCTTCGGCAGCCATTGCGACAGGGCAAAGACGAGATCGAAGCCGAGCTCCTCAGCCCGCAATGTCAGCGCCTTGTTGTAGTCGAAGCGCCAGTCGGTCGATCGTTCGAGGGTCGATTGCGTCCAGCCTCCGGCCTGAATCGGCAGAAAGAGGCCGAGTAGCACCGGCTGCTTAAGCGCCTGCGACAGCGGGCTGTCGGCAAAATCGGTGGGCGCTGCAAACTTCGGCAGGCCCACGATGGAGCCGGGAGGATGTTGAATGGACATGACGGTTCCGTCTTCCTCTTCGGCTCGGCTCAGGCAGTCGCGACATAGGCGTAGGCCAGGCCGCCCGAGACGCCCTCGCCTCCCACCGTGTGATCGACGATGCGCTTGTTGTAGATGGTCAGCTCCGGCTGACTGACGATGTCGATCGCCGGTAGGTCCTCGACGAGGATCTTTTGGATCTCGCGCCATTGCTCGACACGTTTGTTGGGATCGACCTCGATCGCGGCGGCTTCCAGCAGCGCATCAACCTTCGGATTGCTGTATGCCGAACCGTTGGAGAAGGGCACGCCCGGCTTGAAGTTCTTGCTCCAGTAGAGACGCTGGACCCCGACGGTCGGATCGAAGAGATTGCTCATGCCCTCGAAGGCGAAATCGAAATCGCGGTCCGTATAGATGCGTTTGGTATAGGTGGCGAAGTCCTGACTGCGGACGGTCGCGTCGACGCCGACCTTGGCGAGCGCTTGGCGGATATATTCGGAGCCGCGGGGATAGGTGTCGCCGCTTGGCACGTAATCGAGATTGATGCGGATGCGCACACCGTCCTTGCCACGCGGGTAGCCCGCCTCGTCGAGAAGCTTCTCGGCGGCGGCGAGATCAATCGGGTAGGTCTTCAGATTGCCGTCATACCATCTCGACAGATTGGGATTGATCGGTCCTGTAATGGCAGCGCCATAGCCGTAGTTGATGGTGTTGAGGATCACCTTGCGATCGATCACGTGAGCGAAGGCCTGGCGAACGCGGATGTCCTTGAAGAAGGGACGTTCGAGGTTGAACTCGATGCGGCTGATGCCGTTCGCATACTGGTAGCCGCGCGGCTCGAAGGCGATGCCGGGGAGCTCCTTCAGACGTTCAAGGTCGCTCAGGGGAACCGGCGTCGAGGGCGCAAGATCGATTTCGCCGGTCTCGATCGCTATCGAGCGCGCCGCTGCGTCGGGAATGAAGCGGACGATGAGCTGATCGAGATAGGGACGCGGCTGGTCCCAGTAATCGGGGTTGCGCTCATAAACAAGGTGGCTGCCGCGAACCCATTCCTTGAACTTGAAGGGACCGGTGCCGATCGGGGCGAGGTTGGCCGGATTTTCGGCAACCTTCGTCCCCTCATAGATATGGCGCGGCACGATCGGGGTTTCGGAGGAGGCAAGCGCGGTGATAAGGTAAGGCGCCGGCTTCGACAGTTTGAGGATCGCTGTCAACGGATCGGGCGTTTCGACCTCGACGAGGTTGAGGAATGTGTTGCGGCCGCGCGGGTGAACGTCCCTTAACGTCTTGATCGAGAAGGCGACATCTGCCGATGTGAATTCCTGGCCGTCATGCCATTTGACACCGTCGCGCAACCGGAACGTATAGGTCAGTCCATCCGGGCTCACCGACCATTCTTTGGCCAGGAGCGGCTGCGGGTTCAAGTCGAAGTCATAGGTCAGCAGGCCTTCGATGACCTTCGGCGACACATAGACGGAGTTGAAGGCGGTGTTGGCAATTGTCGTCAGCACGGGTGGCTCGGCCGACAAGAGCAGTGTGGCCGTGCCGCCGCGTACCGGGGCCGCAAAGGCCGGAAGGCGGGCCGCCGACGCCACGGTGAGCGCAACGGATGCAAGAAGGAAATTGCGGCGTGTCGGGGCATGAAATAACGGCATGGTTGGTCCCTCAATGATCATGAGCGCCCGTCGCCGGGCGTCCTGGTTCGCCTTTCCATACTTCAGCGCCGCCGTAGGGTTTTTTACCCAAGTTAGGGGCCGCTATGGTATAAAATGCGCCTATGTACGAAATTATCGATAAATAATTCTATAACAGCGCTGAATTTGCGCTCCCTTTGGAATTATCTACCAATATGGATTTGACAAAACCAACAGATTTAGTCAACTACTATCGCAACGCAGCACCATGAATTCTTCCGGCGAGGCGAGGTGGAAATCCATGTCGGCACTCAGGCGGGTCGCCCGCACGATCAGAAAGACCGTCATTCAGGCTGTGCCGACGATGCTCGGCATCGTCATATTGAGTTTCTTCCTGTTAAAACTCGCACCGGGTGACGCAGCCGATGTCATGGCGGCGGAATCCGGTTCGGCCACCGAGGAGACGATGGCGGCCCTGCGCCAGCGCTTCGGCCTCGACAATCCTCTTCTCGTCCAGCTCGTCAATTATCTCGACAACCTCGCCCATTTCAGCCTTGGGTTTTCGCCCCGCTACGGCATGCCGGTCGCCGATCTCATCGGCCAGCGGTTGCCGGGGACATTGGTCCTGATGCTGGCGGCGCTACTGATCGCGATCGCCATCGGCCTGCTGCTTGGTTCATTAATGGCAAGCTTTTCCGGAAGGATCGCCGATCGCGTAATTTCGGTCGTTTCCCTGCTGTTTTACTCGATCCCCGGCTTCTGGATCGGTCTGATGCTGATCCTGTTTTTCTCCGTCAAGCTCGGCTGGCTGCCCAGCGGCGGCGACAGCACGATCGGATCGCGGCTGACCGGATTGCCGGCCTTTCTTGACCGCGTTCGCTACATGGTGCTGCCGGCAACCTCGCTCTCGCTCTTTTACCTTGCAATCTATGCGCGCCTGACGCGTGCGGCGATGCTGGAAGTCAAGTCGCAGGACTTCGTGCGCACCGCCCGCGCCAAGGGCGTGTCGCCCTTCGTTCTGATCACGCGTCACGTGCTGCGCAATGCCCTCATCCCGATCACGACAATGGCTGGCATGCATTTCGGAGGCATGCTCGGCGGGGCGGTCGTGGTTGAAACCGTCTATAGCTGGCCGGGCCTCGGCCGGCTTGCCTTCGAAGCGGTAATGGCCCGAGATTTCTCAGTACTGCTCGGCATTCTGCTCTTATCCTCTTTCCTTGTGATCATCGCGAATGCGGCCGTCGATCTGCTGCAGGCATGGATTGATCCCAGAATCGGAGCCAGCCGATGACCAGTCAAAAGCTTCACACCTTTGGCGGTAACGCAATCGAGCTGGCAGAACGCGACAGCGAGAGCTGGCGGCCGGCGCCCGAAAAACCAATGGAATCTCGCTGGACGCATATTCATGCGCCTGACGTGCGCGCCGCCTCCGGACCGGGTATTGCCTGGCGTGGTCTGCGGCGTGAGCTGAAGGTCTTTCTGTCCAATCCCACGGCCTTGTTCGGCGTTGCCTTCCTCGTCGCAGCCGCTCTCGCCGCCCTTCTTGCTCCGGTCTTTTATCCGGGCGATCCGATGGAGATGGTTACGAGGCCCTTCCTCTGGCCGGGCCAGAACCCGTCCTATCCGCTCGGGACAGATTCGATGGGACGCGACGTGCTTGCAGGCATCCTGCACGGCGCACGTATTTCGTTGACCGTCGGCATTGCCGCGACGGCCCTCGGGCTTTCAGCCGGTATCACCATCGGCGCGATCGCGGGATATTTTGGAGGCATTGTCGACGATCTGCTGGTGAAGTTCATCGAGATCTTCCAGACTATTCCGAGTTTCGTGCTGCTCGTGGTGCTTGTCGCCATCGCCCAACCGACCACCTCGACCGTCACGATCGCGATTGCGATCGTCAGCTGGCCAACGGTTGCCCGCCTGACACGAGCCGAGTTTCGCGCCATTCGGGAGAAGGACTACGTGCTCGCTGCACGCAGCCTAGGCTTCGGCCACGGGCGCATCATCTTGCGCGAAATCCTGCCGAACGCCCTGCCGCCGCTCATCGTCACCTCCTCGGTGATGGTCGCAAGCGCTATCCTGATGGAATCGGCGCTGTCGTTCATGGGGCTCGGCGATCCCAATCGCGTCTCGTGGGGATCGATGATCGGCGCCGGGCGGGACGTGATCCGCACAGCCTGGTATTTGACGGCTCTGCCGGGTCTTGCCATCGTTTTCACCGTGCTGGCGCTCAATCTTCTGGGCGACGGCCTCAACGATGCGCTCAATCCGCGCTTTTCGGAGGAACGCTGATGCGCCATCTTCTCGAAGTCCGCGATCTTTCCGTCCGGTTTGCGACCGCAGAGCCCGTCAAAGGCGTCAGCTTTAACGCCGATCCGGGCGAGATGCTGGCGATCGTCGGCGAATCCGGCTCCGGAAAATCGCTGACGGCGCTTGCCCTGATGGGGCTCCTGCCGCGGCAGGCGCGGGCTGGGGGAGAGATCCTGTTTGACGGGGCCAGCCTGCTGACGCTGTCGGAACGGCAACTGCGCCAGGTTCGCGGTCGGGATATCGCGATGATCTTCCAGGAGCCGATGACCTCGCTCAATCCCGTTCTGTCGATCGGCGCCCAGATCACAGAGGTGCTGCGGATCCATGAGGGTCTAAGCCGGCGGCAGGCGCGTGCCCGGGCGATCGAGCTTCTCGACCTCGTCAGCATTCCCGAGCCTTCGCGACGCATCGACGAATATCCGCATCATCTGTCCGGGGGCATGCGTCAGCGGGTAATGATCGCGATTGCCGTCGCCTGTAGCCCAAAACTTCTGATTGCCGATGAGGCGACGACCGCGCTCGATGTGACGATACAGGCGCAGGTGCTGCAGCTTCTCGACAATCTGCGCGCCAAGCTGAACATGGCGGTCATTCTCATCACCCACGATCTTGGCATCGTGGCGCAATGGGCTGATCGTGTGGTCGTCATGTATGCCGGCCGCAAGATCGAGGAGGGGCTTCCCGGCCCGGTTTTCGACGCGCCCTACCATCCTTACACACGCGGCTTGCTCGCTGCCTCGCCGCGACTTACGGCGGACTATCACTACCGCGACGGTCCGCTTGCCGAAATTCCAGGCTCGATCGTTTCGGCTGCTGGCGAAAGAGGCTGTTCCTTCCGCCCGCGCTGTCCGGTCGCTCGCCCCGCTTGCGCCCAGGCTGTGCCCGCGTTGCTTCCCGTCTCTGCCGGCCGTGAAGTTGCCTGTCTCTATGTTCCAGCCCATGCGGAGGTCGCTTATGTCGCTCCTGTCGGTTGATAGTCTGTCGACCCATTATCCAGGTGCTGCCGGCACGGTGCGCGCCGTCGACGGGGTGTCGCTGGAAATCGGCGAGGGCGAGACGGTTGCCCTCGTTGGCGAATCCGGGTGCGGCAAGTCGACCCTCGGCAAGTCGCTGACGCGGCTTGTCACACCGTCATCCGGGCGTGTCCGTTTTCGCGGTCGCGACGTTACCGCAATGTCGAACAAAGAACTGCAGTCGATCCGCCGCAGCATCCAGATGATCTTTCAGGATCCCTTCGCCTCCCTTAATCCCCGCCAAACGATCCGCACGATATTGACGGCGCCGCTTGCCGTGCACGGCATCGGCGATCGCAGGAAGCGTGATGCGATCGCAGCTGGAATGGTCGAGCATGTCGGCCTGCCGCGCGATTGTCTCGAGCGCTATCCGCACGAATTTTCAGGCGGTCAGCGCCAGCGCATCGGTATTGCCCGGGCGCTGATCCTGCAGCCCGAGCTCGTCATCTGTGACGAACCCGTTTCGGCACTTGATCTGTCGATCCAGGCCCAGATCCTCAACCTACTGGTCGAGATGAAGACGGAGCTGTCGCTCTCCTATCTCTTTATCTCCCATGATCTGTCCGTCGTTCGCTATTTCGCCGACCGGGTGCTCGTCATGTATCTCGGGCGGATTGTCGAAAGTGCTACGACCTCCGACCTCTGGAGCGGTGCCAAACACCCCTATACGCAGGCCCTGCTTGCCGCCGTCCCCGATCCGTCGCGCCGCAAGCAGGCGGCCCCGATCACCGGCGACCTGCCGAGCCCGCATAACCCACCGTCCGGCTGCCGCTTCAACACGCGTTGTCCGTTTGCCACCGATATTTGCCGGGCCGAGGATCCGGCAGTCCGCCAGTTCGGCGCCGGCCATGCCGTCGCCTGTCATCACGCCCAATGAATGGAGAAGTAAATGGTCGATTACCGCTACCTCGGGCGCAGTGCCCTTAAAGTGTCGCCCCTCAGCCTCGGAACCATGATGTTTGGCGGGCCTACCCCCGACGAGGTCGCCTTCCGCATTATCGACAAGGCCCGCGAGCAGGGGATCAACTTCATTGATACGGCCGACGTCTATCACGACGGCAAGTCGGAGGAGGTCGTCGGCCGCGGTATCAAGTCGAGCCGCGATCACTGGGTACTAGCGACCAAGTTCGTCAACTCACACACCAAGGGTCCGAATCTCGGCGGCCATTCGCGCAAATGGGTGATCGAGACGGTCGAAAATTCGCTGCGCCGGCTGAACACCGATTATATCGATATCCTCTATTTCCACCGGGCCGTCTTCGACGCGCCGCTCGAGGAGCCGGTGCGTGCCATTGCCGACCTTATCCGCGCCGGCAAGCTGCGCTATTTCGGAGTCTCGAATTTCCGCGGCTGGCGCATCGCCGAGATCGCCCATCTCGCCGATCAGCTCGGCATCGACCGGCCGGTGGCAAGCCAGCCGCTCTATAATATCGTCAACCGGACCGCCGAAGCAGAACAGCTGCCGGCTGCAAATTATTACGGCCTTGGTGTCGTGTCCTATTCGCCGCTCGCCCGCGGTGTTCTCACCGGCAAATACGAACCCGGCAAGGAACCAGGTGCCGATACGCGTGCAGGCCGTGGCGACAAGCGTATTCTCGAAACCGAGTGGCGTCCGGAATCGATCGCGATCGCCAAGGAGATTGCCGCCCATGCCGCCCGCAAGGGCATTACGCCGACCGAGTTCGCGCTCGCCTGGGTGCTCAACAACAGTCTGATCTCGGCGGCTATCACCGGTCCGCGCACCGAAGAGCACTGGGACAGCTATATCCGCGCCCTCGACGTCAAGCTGGATGCCGAGGACGAGGCCCTGGTCGACAGGCTGGTGACAACCGGCCACCCTTCGACGCCCGGCTTCAACGACCCAAGTCATCCGGTCGAAGGGCGCGTTCCGCGTGTCAGCAAAGGTGGAAGCGACAATGTCGTGTCGCTGACGCGCGCCGTCGCCTGAGATCGCAACAGGAGGGTCCGCTCTCGCGCGGATCCTCCGATTTGAAAAACCTGCCGGTGAAAGCTTGACCATGGCCACCCCGACCTCTTCCACGTTATTATCCACCGGTGGATCCACACCTGATACCGACCTTGCCGCGCTGCTTGCAAAGGTGCCCGCACTCGCCGCCGAGATCGGCAGGGAAGCGGCACGGCGCGATCTCGATCGCGAGCTTCCCTTCGAAGCCTTCCGCCTGTTCAAGGAAGCCGGACTGGGAGCGCTCCGTATTCCCATTCCGCTCGGTGGTCCGGGCGGCACCGTCCTCGACTATATCGAGACGATCATGGCGATCGGGCAGGCCGATTCCAATGTTGCGCATGCGCTTCGCAGCCATTTCAACTTCACCGAGAGCCTCATCCTCAACCCTAATACAGCGCTCGACCGCACGCAGCTAGGCCGCGTGCTTTCCGGCAGGCTGTTTGGTGGCGCACACACGGAACAGGGCACCAAACGCCCGGGCGAGGTGACGACCAGGCTTTCGAAATCCGGCGACAGCTACCGCCTCAACGGTCGCAAATGGTATGCGACAGGGACTGCCTTTGCCGACTTCGCTTCCTTCAGCGCCAAGGACGAAGAAGACCAGCTTGTCAGCGTTCTCTTGCCGCTCGATCGTAAGGGCATCACCGTACTCGACGATTGGGACGGCATGGGCCAGCGGCTGACGGCAAGCGGCGGCGTGCTGCTCGAGGATGTCGAGGTCCTGCCGCATGAGATTTCCACGCGTGGCCTCAATACCCTTGTCGGGCGTCATACGTCGACGCTGCGTCAACTCCATCTCGCCGCCTCCATGGCGGGCGCGGTGCGCGGTGCGGTGGCCGAAGGCACCGACTATGTGCGCAGGCAGGCGCGTTCGGCCGCTCATAGTGCGGCCGAGACAGCCAATGCCGACCCCTTCGTCCAGAAAATTTTAGGTGAGATCGCCAGCGGCTCGTTTGCTGTCGATACGCTGATCCGGGAGGCGGCCCGCGCACTCGACCGTTCCGTCGCGGCGTTCGGTGCGGGCGATCCGGAGCGCCTGGAGCAGGCCCTTATCGAAAGCGCGCTGACGACAGCGCGCACCCAGATCGTCGCCTCACAGATTGCCCTTTCTGCCGCAACCAATGTCTTCGAGCTCGGCGGTGGTTCGGCAACGTCAAGGCATCTCAATCTTGACCGCCACTGGCGCAATATCCGCACCGTACTCAACCACAATCCCCTGTTGCACAAGGCGCGTGTGGTCGGCGATTTCTATATCAACGGGACGACGACGCATTTGGAGGAAGGCAAGGTCTTTTAGAATCAGACGGTCGCGGCGCTTCCAAGTATTATCCGAGATCATCCTGATTTTCGGCCGTGGTGCCGGTGGGTATCTGCGCGCTTTCTTGCTGTCGTTTCCTGGATCTGCGTGACGGGGAGGAAGGTCTCATGCATTACGATCCAAAGCCAGGTCATTCCGTCATCATCGTCGGCGGCGGCTTTGCCGGCGCGCTCACGGCCCTCAAACTGCTCGATCAGACCACGGTGGGGTTGTCCATCACCATCATCGAGCCGCGCGCCGAGCTCGGGCGTGGTGTTGCCTATAGTACCGAAGACCCGGCCCATCTCGTCAACGGACCGGCGGAAATCTTCTCGCTATATCCCGACGACATGGGCCACCTGAGCCGCTGGCTTGCCAAAAACGGCCCCGCCAATGGCTGGCAGCCCCCCGCAGACGTCGCCGCAAGCAGCCCGCCGCGTCATCTTTACGGGACCTATATGCGCGATGAACTGAAGCGCGCGGCGGCAGAAGCGCGATCCGGATCGAGCCTGCGCCACGTCCGCTCGCAGGCAGCACACCTGTCATCGTCGCCGCACCGGGTCCGTGTTGCGACCACCGACGGCACTGTCCTGGAGGCGGACGAGACTGTGCTGGCGCTCGGCGTGTTCCGGCCTGATCTGCGCCCTGACGAGGCAGCTGTGGCCGGACATCCGCGCTTTGCCGAAAATCCCTGGAATGCGGCCGCGCTCGACCGATTGAGCGACAGTTCCGATATCCTCATCATCGGCGCCAGTCTCTCCATGGTCGATGCGATCGCGAGCATGGAGGCAAGGGGCTTTCGCGGACGCTACCGGGTGATCTCGCGGCGCGGCCAGTTCGTCGAGGGTCGCAGGAACGCCGAGCCGGCCCGTGACTTTCTCGCCGAAGGTCCGCTTCCTTCGACGGCGCGCGGCCTGCTCGCGCGCGTCAAGGCGGAACGCCGCAAACTTGCTGCCGCCGGTGAAGACTGGCAGGGGCTTCCACTCGCCATCCGCCCGCACATCTTGCCGCTCTGGCAGAATGCCGACGATCGGGAAAGACTGCGCTTTGCCCGCCACCTGCGGCCTTTTTGGGACGTGACGGCGCATCGATCCGCTCCGGAAAGCCACCGCAGCGTCGAAGAAGCGCGGTCGCAGGGCCGGCTCGCCCATGGGACGGCTCGCCTGCTGGCGCTGAGGCCAGTTAGAAACGGAATCGCGGCAACCCTGAAGACCGCAGCAGGCATTGAGGAGACGGTGTTCGCCGGAGTGATCGATTGCCGGGGACATCAACTGCACGACTGGCGGCAGATCTCCGATCCGTTTGTTCGCGAGCTCCTTTCAAGCGGGGAGGTCCGCCCGCATTCGACCGGCTTCGGCATCGATGCCACCCCCGAGGGCGATCTCATCAATGAGGAAGGGCGCATTCACCGCAACTTGAGCGCCATCGGCCATCCGCTGCGCGGCGTGGCCTGGGAATCGAGCTCGATCACCGAGCAGCGCACGCAGGCGATCGCGCTTGCCGAGCGCATCCTGGCGAAGTTCACCCCGGCCCGCGCCCCCTCTTGAGCGGACATTCCTGCGACAGATCAGAAAGCGATCGGGGGCGCATCGTCAGATGCGCCCCCGATCCGTGAAGGCTGGTCGTGACCCCCGAACCGTCAGCCTTCGCCGTCCTTGACATAGACCTCGGCGAAATTGGCCTGGACGCCTTCGGCGCCGATCGTGTGGTTCTTCACCCGCTTGTTGAAGACCGTGACATTTTCCAGCGCAATCAGGTTCACCACTGGCACTTCGTCAGCAATGATCCTCTGAAAATCGTTGAATTCCTGTCTGCGCTTATCCTCGTCGATTTCGACCGATGCGGCCTCCAGTAGCCGGTCAACCTCAGGATTGGCGTAGTGTGCCGCATTGGAAAAGGGCAGGCCGAGCTTGAAGTTCTTCGACCAGTAGACGCGCTGGACGCCGAGCGTCGGATCGAACTGGTTGCCGAGATATTCGGCCGTTACGTCGAAGACGCGTTCTGTATAGACCTTCTGGATGTAGGTCGAGAAATCATAGGAATCGATCGTCGCGGCAATGCCGATGCGGGTAAGGTTCTGTTTTAAATACTCGATGACCCGCTTGAACCCTTCATTGTAGGAATTGTGGGTGAGCCTGAGCGTAAAGCGGGTACCATCGGCGCCACGCTTGTAGCCGGCGGCGTCGAGAAGCTGTTCGGCTGCCGCAAGATCATAGGCATAAGGCTTGATCGAGGCATCGTGGTAGCGCGACAGGAAGATGCTGATCGGTGTCGGCGAGATATGGCCGTAACCATACCAGACGGTGTTCAAGATGACGTCGAGATCGATCGCATGCGCAATGGCGCGACGCACTTTGACATTATTCAGATACTCGTTGTCGAGATTGAAGATGAGCTGCGTCTGGTCGCCCTTGGTCTCGTAGCCGCGCGAATCGACGCTGATATTCGGCAGCGCCTTGACGCGCTCGAGATCGCTGAGCGGGATCGGGTTGTCGCCACCGATGTCGAATTCGCCGGTCTCGAAGCCGGCTGCCCTGGCAGCGCCATCGGGCACGAAGCGGACGACGACCCGGTCGAGATATGGCTTGCCCGCATCCCAGTAATCGGCATTGCGTTCCAAGATGATATGTGAGCCGCGCACCCATTCCTTGAAGACGAAGGGGCCGGTGCCGATCGGGGCGCTGCCGTTCTTGTTGAGCGGCACGTCTGCAACTGCGACGTTTTCATAGACATGCTTCGGTACGATCGGCGATTCCGCCGCATAAAGCGCGCTGAGCAGATAGGGTGCGGGCTTCGACAGGCGGATGATCGCCGTTAGCGGGTCAGGTGTCTCGACTTTGACGACATTGGCGAAGGTGCCGCGCCCGCGCGGATGGACCTGCTTTAGGAGACCGATCGAATAGGCGACGTCCTCGGCGGTAAAAGGCTTGCCATCATGCCATTTGACGTTGGGACGCAGCTTGAACGTGTAGCTCAGTCCGTCGTTGGAAATTGACCAATCGGTCGCAAGCTGCGGCTTCGGGGTCAGGTCGAAATCATAGGTCAAAAGCCCCTCGGTGATCTTCGGGCTGACCTTCTGGGTGCCGCCGGCGGTATGCGCCAGCGCCAGGATTGTCGGCGGCTCAGGCTCGACGATGAAGTTCAGCGTTCCGCCGGGCTTCGGCTTGTCTTCTGCAGCCCTGAGGCCGAATGAAGGCGCGAGCGTGCCGGCGGTGGACAAAAGCAGCAACTGGTTGAAGGTGCGACGATTGATGCTCATGATGCTCGTCCCTCTCAGGCGTTCTTGAGGAGATAGGTTGAGGAGAGGCTGCCCGAGAGACCGTCGGCAACAACCGTATGGTCCTGGACTTTTCTGTTGAAGATCGTCAGCTGCCGGAATGAGACGAGCGTGATATCGGGCAGGTCGCGGGCGATGATGACCTGCATGCGGTTGAAGAGTTCGACACGTTTGGCGCGGTCGTTCTCGGTCGCCGCCTGTTCGAAGATCGCGTCGATTTCGGGATTGTTGTAGCCCGAGCCGTTCGAGAAGGGGACGCCTTTCTTGAAATTCTTCGACCAGTAGAGGCGCTGCACGCCGATCGTCGGATCGAACGTATTTCCCATGCCGTTGGTCACAAAGGCGAAATCGCGGTCGGTATAGACGCGCTTCAGCCAGGTCGGAACATCCTGTCCGCGCAGTATCACCTTGACGCCGATTTTCGATAGCGCGTCCCGCAGATAGTTACCGATACGGGTGTAGGTGTCGCCATAGGGCATGACATCGTGCGGAACCTCGAAGCGCACACCCTCCGGCCCGCGCGGGAAGCCGGCTTCGTCGAGAAGCTGTTCGGCTTTTGCCGGATCATGGGCATAGGCCGGGACATCAGGATTGTAGAAAGCCTTGAGGAAGGGGCTGATCGGGCTCGGCGCCGGGACCGCGTAGCCGTAAAAGGCGATATCGGCGACGGTCTGCCGGTCGATCGCATGGGCTACGGCCTGGCGGACCTTATCGTGCTTGAAATACTCGTTTTGCAGGTTGAATTCGATGCGGTAGACGGTCGGCGAATAGTCGTTGCCGCGATCGTCGACGGCAAGTGTGGGCGAGGATTTCAGCCGGTCGATTTCGCTCAGCGACACCGGCGTATCGGGGGCAATATCGACTTCGCCGGTTTCGAGCGCTGCAAGTCTGGCGCTGGCATCGGGAATGAACTTGACAACGATGCGGTCGAGATAGGGCTTGCCCTTGTCCCAGTAGTCGGGATTGCGATCCAGGATCACATGGCTGCCGACGGCCCATTCGCGGAAGATGAAGGGACCGGTGCCGATCGGGGCGCGGCCGTTTGCGTGTCCGGCAAGATCGGTGGCGCCCTCGTAGACATGTTTGGGGACGATCGGGGATTCGCTCGCCTGCAACGCGCCGATCAGATAGGGCGCGGGCTTCGATAGCCGGATGATTGCTGTATGGGCGTCCGGCGTTGCAACGTCCTTGACGCTTGCGAAGGTGGCGCGGCCGCGCGGATGCACCTCCTTGAGCGCCAGGACCGAGAAGGCGACATCCTCCGCGGTAAAGGGTTTTCCGTCGTGCCACTTGACGTCCTGCCTGAGCTCGAAGCGGTATTCCAGCCCGTCGTCGCTGACGTGCCAGGCGGTCGCAAGCTGCGGGATCGGCTTGAAGTCCAGCCCGTAGGCAAGCAATCCTTCCGTCACCTTGCCGGAGATGCGAGTGGTCGGGCCTGCGGTATGGGCAAGGGTGACGAGTGTCGGCGGCTCCGGCTGGACAAGCAGATTGAGCGTACCGCCGGCGACAGGTTCGCCCGCCTCGGCAGCACGACCGTTGGGCACGACGGCACTGATGGCGGCAAGCGCGAAGAGCTGATTGAGCTGACGTCTGCTGATATCCATGACAATCCCCTGTGTCGGCCAGCCCACCGGGCCAAGCTTCGGTGAGCGCGCATGATCGGGCCGGGGAGGGGAAATCGAGAAGAATGTTTTTCTTTCGGGCGGAGACAGAAAAGCTTCTCGCAAATCGTCAGTCGTGCGTCTGGCCGCAATAATCTAGTCGTTTGATAGACAATTTCTCGATTTTAGTTTTTGCTTCTCCGCCAGGGGCGGTCACGCGCAAGGAAATGTTTCGGGTCAGGTAATCGGCGCAAAGCGGGTTCTCGTCTTGGCTGGTCCGTTTGTGGTGCAATCAGCTCATGAACACGCTCGCGCCCCACCGCAGGAAGACGATTAACCCGACGCTTGCCCGTCTGCCGCCGCTGACGTCGTTGCGCGCCTTCGTGGCGACGGCGCGTCATCTGAATTTCATCCGTGCCGCCGAAGAGCTGCATGTCACCTCAGCCGCCGTCGGCCAGCAGATCAGGCTCCTGGAAAATTACCTTGGCCAGCCGCTGTTTAACCGTGTGCGCGGCCAACTGCAGCTGACACCAGCAGGCCACGCCCTGATGCCGGGGCTGACCGATGCCTTCGATGCCGTTCTCTCGGCCATGACCCAGTTCGCGACCAGTGACCACGAGCAGCCGATTAGGGTATCCGTCGCCCCATCGTTCGCCAGCAAATGGTTGATCCCGCGGCTCGACGCGCTCCGGAGCGCGGCACCCGGCCTGCAGGTCCTCGTCGAAGCCTCCACCGATCTGACAGACCTCGATACGGGTGAGGCCGATTGCGTGATCCGCTTCGGCAGCGGCGCCTATCCGGGTCTTGCGGTCGATCATCTGTTTTCCGAGGCGGTCGTGCCAGTCTGCAGCCCGCAATTTGCCGAGCGCCATGACCTCTGGGCACGTCCGGAGGCGATCGAAAACGTGCCGCTCCTGCACGAGGAAGGGGCCGAACATGACCATGCCTGCCCGGACTGGCATGCCTGGCTGCGTGCAGAGGGACTTGCCTATCGCCCGTCGCGGGGCGGCTTCCGGCTGAACCAGTCTTCGTTGGTGCTCGACGCGGCCGTTGCCGGCCAAGGGCTCGGTCTCGGCAAGATAAGGCTCGCTGAGGCCGAGATCCGCAGTGGACGCCTCGTCTGCCCCTTTGGCAGCCCGCAGCCGGTCGGATTTTCCTATTTCTTTGCCACATCGCCCCACAAGGCAAGGCTGATGCGGGTCGATCTCTTTCGCAACTGGCTGCTTGCCGAGGCACGCGCGGCGCACAGGATTGAGGGCACTTCATCTCAAAGCCCCCGAACCGATTTCGATATGATCGCCGCTGAATGAGCTCGTGGACAGGCAGGCTGGATGGCTTACTTCAACCGGAACCCTAACTTGCGCGCCACCTCGCCAAGCAGATGGCGGCCCTTGAGCGCCTCGACAGTGCCGACGCGATTGCGCACCTGATCGGTCCAGTCGATCAGAGGTATGTTCTGTTCGGTCTGAAAGCTTCTGAGAACGTGATTGTAACCGGAAAGATCGTCGGCTGGTGCGCCGTCCTGATAGCGCTCGCGGTATAGGACGCTCGTCTGCGGCAGGCGTGGCTTGACGCCGGCGGGCACGGCCGGGTCGGGATAGCCGACCGTCAGACCGAAAACGGGAAAGACCCCATCGGGTAGAGCGAGTTCGCGGGCAACCGCTTCCGGATCGTTGCGGATCGCGCCGATATAGCAGGTGCCCAGTCCGAGCGATTCCAGGGCGACGACGGCGTTCTGGGCGGCGAGTGCCGCATCGATCACGCCAAGCAGAAAGCTTTCCACGTAGTCGAGCCCTTCGGCCGTCGCGCCAGCCTGCGTTGCGATCTTGCGCGGGCGAGCAAGGTCAGCGAGCCAGACGAGCAGGAGCGGGGCCTGCGCAATCTGCCGCTGATTGCCGGCAACCGCATTCAAACGCCTGCGGCGCTCGCCGTCTTCGACGCAAACCACGCTCCAGGCCTGAAGGTTCGAGGAACTTGGCGCTGACTGGGCGGCGGCAACCGCAAGCTCGATCGCCTCTCCCGGTACCGGGTTCGGCAGATAATGGCGCACGCTTCGGTGCGAGAGGATTGTCTCGATAGTTTCGTTCCAAGGCCCTGAAAGCTGGTGGTCATTGCGGTAACGCTCGCCGGCAAGTGCTCTCAACCTGTCACGATCGGCGATTCTCGATGCTGCTGCTGGCATCATCTCTGTTTTCCCTGCAATGTCTTGATCCTTTTGGCTCACTCTGCCGCAGCCGCGTATGGATTGGCCGGGCGGGAAAGACCGAGATGCTCGCGCAGCGTCCGGCCGCGATAGGCTTGCCGGAACAGTCCGCGTTTGCGCAGGATCGGCACGACCTCGTCGACGAAGACCTCGAGCCCATGCGGCAGCACGTCCGGCATCAGGTTGAAGCCATCCGCTGCACCGGCGACAAACCAGCGTTCGATGTCGTTGGCAACGTCCTGCGGCGTCCCGACAATGGTGCGATGGCCGGTGCCCCCGTTTAGGGCGCGGATCAGGCCACGGACGCTCAATCCCTCCCGTTTGGCGAGCGCCAGCGTGGCGCGAAAGAAAGTATGGCCGCCATCGGGCGGCAGCGGAATGTCGTCCGGCAGCGGTGCGTCAAGGTCAAGGCTCTTGGCGTCAAGCTGCAACACACCCGCAAGTCGTGAGAGACTATATTCGAGCGGGATCAGGTCACGCAGCTCTTCCTGCCGGCGCCTGGCCTCGGTCTCGGTACTGCCGATGATCGTCGCAAGGCCGGCAAGTACGAGGATACTGTCGGCCGGCCTGCCGAAGCGGGCGGCACGCCGGCGCAGGTCGCCGGCATAATGGAGCGCCTCCTCGAACGATTGCGAGGCGGAGAAGACGACTTCGGCATGTTCGCCCGCAAGCTCTCTTCCATCGTCCGAGCCGCCGGCCTGGACGAGAACCGGATGGCCTTGCGGCGGGCGTGGAATATTGTGCGGCCCATGCACCTGGAAATGCTTGCCGCGATGAGCGATCGCATGGACACGGGCCGGATCGACGAAACGGCCTGTCGCGGCATCGCCGATGAAGGCATCTTCCTCCCAGCTGTCCCACAGCGCCTTGACGACTGAGGCAAATTCGCCGGCTCGCTCGTAACGGCTGGAATGGGCGACAGGCTTTTCAAGGCCGAAATTGCGGCTCTGCGACAGGTCCGCGCTCGTGACGATGTTCCAGCCCACTCGGCCGCCACTTGCATGGTCAAGTGTGGCAAAGCGGCGGGCAATGTTATAGGGCTCGTTATAGGTCGTCGACGCCGTGGCGATGAGGCCAATATGTTCAGTGTTGGCAGCGATCACAGCAAGGACGATTGTCGGTTCGAGCGACGTCAGCGGCCGGAAATCCACCCGGTCCGAGATCGCCGCCTGATCGGCGAGGAAGACGGCATCGAACGTGCCACGTTCGGCAATCGTGGCGACATTGATATAGTGATTGATATCGAAGGAAGCGCGCGGATCGCTGCCTTCCATCCGCCAAGCCGCAGGCGAGAAGCCTGAATGCAGGATATTGATGTTGAGATGAAGCTCACGCCCGCTCATTGGAATACCCCCGGTTCGGGATAGTCTCCAGTCAGGAACCACGTCCCGACATTGCGTGTCTTGTATTCGGCCGGATTGTGCAGCGTGTGGATGCGGACATTGCGCCAAAACCGGTCGAAACCATAGGCGCGCACCGCTGAACGCGCGCCCATTACCTCGAAGATCTCACTGGTCACGTCCAGCGCCACCTTGCCGGCAAGCACGTTGGCGCAAGCAACGGCAATCGCCGCCTGGCCGCGTTCTTCCGCCGTCAGCGCTTCGCCTTTGGCGTAGGCGGCGTCGATCGCGTGCGCTGCACGGTCGGCAAGCGCGGTCGCAGCCTGCACTCTGGTCCAGAGCTCGCCATATTGCCGCTTGATCCAAGGATCGTCGACGTGCCGTTCGACGCCGGAATAGATCCAGGGCCGTGATTTCGTGACCGTATAGTCGCGGGCTGCGGCAAGCGCACCCTGGGCGCTGCCGACAAAGACGTTGAGGAGCACGCTCTGCTGCTGCTGGGGTGCCAGAAGCGCGATCGGATCGCGCGGCCGCTCCGCCAGGATCTCGTCGTTGTCGATCCTGACGTCCTTGTAGAAAACCCGACCGCTGCCGGTCTGGCGCTGGCCGATGCCGTCCCAATCGTCGGCGATGGTGATCCCCTCGCGATCGGCAGGGATATAGGCAAAGCTGCGCTGGTTGGTCTCCTCGTCCTCCCACGCGACCATCAGATAGTCTGCCACATGCGAGCCCGAGGCGAAGGGCCGAAAGCCGTTGAGGACGACGCCGCCGGCGGTTTTGCGGCCGAACAGGCTCTTTGAGAAACTGTTGGTGGTATTGCCCCAGAACCAGCGGGCATCTGCCGAGCGGCGCAGAATGTCGTGCGAGCGCTGATCACCTGCCGTTGCAGCGTTCATGAGCGGGCTGAAATGGTAGCCGTAGAGGTGGCCGAGCGAACCGTCGACCTTGGCAAGTTCGCGCACGATCTTCAGCGCCGTTGAATAGGGTTGACCTTCGCCACCGAATGCCTTCGGGATCAAGAGATTGACGAGGCCGCTCTCCTTCAAAAGCCTGATCTGTTCGGACGGCCGGCCGCCGAGCTGGTCGCGTTCGACAGCATCGCGAGCAAAGATCTGCGAGAGTTCGGCTGCCCTGGCGAGATAAGGATTATTGCCGTCCGCCTCGAAAAGCGCAGGCGAGTTTGCCGTCGGCTCCGATTGACCCGTCTTCAACGCTCCAGGCGTTATCGTCATGGCACCTTTCCTTCAGTTGTGAAGCCGCGGGAAGCCATGGCGCTCGGCAAGCAGTTCGAGGATGCGATCGGTTTTGTTGACAAAACGCACGCCATTCCAGTGCTCGGCATCGTCAGGTGCGTCCTTGCCGAGCACAAGCACCGGCAATGACTGGTGCTCTTCGCCGACGGCTGTGATCACGCTTGTTCGCGGTCGCGGAAAGGCAACCCTCTCAACCTCGATTTTGCGCGCAAGATTCGGGAAGGAGGCCAGGAGCCCTTCGATGGCATTGCAATAGGGGCAGACGAAGCTGGCGCCCGGTTTCTTGGGATCGGAAAAACCCGGTTGGATAAGGTAAAGCTTGTCGTGGCTCATCTGTTTTTCCTTATTCTGCCGCCGCGGCGTTGCCGGGATCTGTAAAGCGGTTTGCCGGGCGCGTGAGGCCTAGGTTTTCGCGGAGCGTCGCGCCTTCGTATTCCGTTCGGAAGAGGCCACGGCGGCGCAGTTCCGGAACGACGTGCTCGATGAAGTCGGCAAGCCCGCCGGGCATCAAGGGCGCCATGACGTTGAAGCCGTCGGCACCGTAATTTTCGAAACGCTCCTCGAGCACATCGGCGATCTGAGCCGGCGTGCCGACTACCTGCCAATGGCCGCGCGCACCGGCGATACGAAGATAGAGCTGGCGGATCGAGAGGTTCTCGCGTCGCGCAAGTTCGAGGACCAAAGCCTGGCGGCTCTTGCCGGCATTAGTCGCCGGCGGGTTGTCAGGCACCGGCCCGTCGAGTGGGTAGGCTGAAAGGTCGACGCCGGAGAGCTGGGAGATCAGGTTCAAGCCGACCTCGGGCTGGATGAGCGCCTGCAGAGATTCGAATTTTTCCTGTGCTTCGGATTCGGTTTTCCCGACAACCGGGAAGATGCCGGGGAGGATCTTCAGATCGTCATGCGAGCGGCCGAACTTGGCGAGCCGGCCTTTGACGCGTCGGCATAAAAGGCAACCGCCTCCTCAAGGGTGATCTGGGCGGCGAATATGGCGTCTGCAGTGCGCGCCGCAAGCTCCTTTCCGGGCTCGGACGCACCCGCCTGCACCACAACGGGCCGGCCTTGCGGTGAGCGCGGGATGTTAAGAGGACCACGCACCTTGAAGTGCTTGCCGCTGTGATCGAGCCGGTGAAGCTTGCGAGGATCGAAATAGCGCCCCCGACTGCCTGTCACGGATAAAGGTATCGTCCTCAAAGCTGTCCCAGAGGCCGAGCACGACATCTGCGAATTCTTCGGCACGCTCGTAGCGGTCGGCATGTAGGATCTGTTCATCATGGCCGAAATTATAGGCGGCGTCGGGATCGGAAGAGGTAACGAGGTTCCAGCCCGCCCGCCCCCCGCTCAACCGGTCGAGCGAGGCGAACTGCCGGGCAAGGTTAAAAGGATCGGAAAAGCTCGTCGAGGCGGTGGCGATCAGGCCGATATTGCGCGTGACTGACGAAAGTGCGGAAAGCAAAGTGATCGGCTCGAAGGGGTAGATGCCGCTATGGGCCTTGCGGCTTGCCGCTTCCACGTCCTTCAACCGGGCCGCCACGCCATCGGCAAAGAAGATCGCATCGAACTTCGCAGCTTCCGCAAGACGGGCGAGTTCAAGATAGTTTTCGAAATCGACCCCCACCGAAGCCTGGGGATGGCGCCAGGCGGCAACATGGTGGCCGGTGAAGAGCAGGAAGGCGCCGAGCTTGATCTGGTCCTTGCGTCTTGCCATCGGATGTCCTTTCAGCGGTACATGGCCGGTACAGGGAATTCGCCGGTCAATACAAAGGCGCCGACCGTGCGCTTCTTGTATTCGGCGGGATTGTGGAGCGTGTGGGTGCGGACATTGCGCCAGAAGCGGTCGAAGCCGTAGGCCTGCGTGGCGGAACGCGCGCCCATGACCTCGAAGACTTCACTTGAAACTGCAAGGCCAACCCTCGCCGGCATAAAGATTGGCCGTGGCGATATCGATGGCGGCGGCGCCGCGATCTGCGTGGCTTAAGGACGGCCCGTGCGCATAGGCGACGTCGAGGCTTTGGGCAGCCTTATCGGCAAGCTCCGCTGCGGCAAGAGTGCGGATATAAAGCTCGCCATATTGGCGTTTGATCCAGGGATCATCGATATGACGTTCCACACCCGAATAGATCCACGGTCGTGACGAGCTCACCGTATAGTCGCGGCCTTCTTCCAGAATGCCCTGGGCACTGCCAACGAACACGTTGAGAAGGACGCTCTGCTGAAGAAGCGAGATAAGGGAGGCATAAGGCGTCAGAGGCACCGAAGGCGCGCTAATCACCTCGTCGTCGTCGATCTGGAGGTCGCGGAAATGGACCGTCCCGCTGCCGGTCTGCCGCTGCCCAATCCCATCCCAGTCGTCGGCGATCTCGATCCCTTGGCGATCGGCAGGGACTGCCGCAGTCTGGCGTTCACCAGCTGAGTTTTCCCACGATATTTGGATATAATCGGCGATATGCGAGCCCGACGAAAAGGGCCGGCTTCCGTTGATCGTCCAGCCGCCCCTGGTCTTTTCACCCGTCGAGGTCTTCGACATGGCATTGCCGGAATTGCTCCACATCCAATTGCCCGCCGCCGACCCGCTCAGCCACCTGTCCTTTTGAGCGTTCGAACCGCGAAAGACGATGAGGTTGAGCGGCAGGTGGTGATAACCGAAGAGATGCGCAAGCGACCCGTCCGTTTTGGCGAACTCTCGCACGATGCGAAGGATCGTCACCCAGGAAGCTCCCTGTCCTCCGTAGGTTTTGGCGATCTGAGCCGCGGGCAGGCCACTCTCCTTTAAAAGCCTGATCTGTTCGAGCGGCCTTCCTCCCTGCTTGTCCCGTTCGACCGCGTCCTGTTGGAATGCCTTTGCGAGCGCGGCGGCTTTTGCTAAGAGCGGATCACCACCGTCAAATTTGAACGACATATCGCCTCCGCGCAGCATCCGCCAGGGATCCTGGCAACCATCTATGACGCCAAGGGTCGGTCGATGGTCAGGGTAAGTCCAGGCATATGAATTTCAGTCTCCGAAAAGAATTTCTTTCAGGTGATATGGGCGCCGGGGCCGAGATCCTGGTTCAAGTCCGGTCGAGATGCCTGGTCATGCTGCAACGGGGCGCTGATACCGACCGGTCTGGCGGTGTTAGGACAACGCCAAGGATATTGTCGTTACGCTATAAAGGCGCACACTCGCTTCAGGGCCCGCCGATTAGCGACGCCGGGACATGCAGGCGGTTTTCCACGTATGACGATTGCCGCTTCGTTCCGCCAGAACGACGGGGCTGAAGGCGGTAGCGACATGGGTAAGCCTGACCAGGCGCTTTCAGCGGATTGTCGATTGCTGCCAGACTGCGGACGCCATTGAGATGAGCGATCGAGCGGAGGGATCCGACCCCGGTCTTCGATGTTTCCGTGATCGGATGTCGATTGAAAAGAGCTGCCTCAACGCGATGGGGCCGACAGCACCTGGCGAAGCTGGAGATGTCAGCAGGCTGGAACTTTGACGCCGTATGAAAGTTCGGACCGCTGCCATCGTAGGGAGCGGCGGGTGAGCAGCCATCACTGCAGAAGATAAGGACAGGAGGGCGGTTACGACCATGCAGCATCTCGATCATGCAATCCAGATCGCTCTCGAGGCGCATGAGGGTCAGACAGACAAGGTCGGTCGGCCTTACTTTGAGCACTGTCAGAGGGTCGCACTTCTCGTTTCCGGTGACGAGGCGAGAACGATCGCCTATCTCCATGATATCGTAGAGAAGGGGAAGGGATGGACGCTCGACCGGCTGAAGGAAGAAGGGTTTCCGCCGTCGGTCGTCTCTGCCGTGGACGCTTTGACCCGCCGGTCGGCGGAGTCGGATGAAGAGCTTGTCAGGCGCGCGGCGTCCAATGCCATGGCCTTTCTCGTTAAACAAGCCGACCTGGAGGACAATCTGTGGCAGGCTGATCAAACCGGGGGCAACACGGAAAAGTATCGGCGTAGCCTTGACGCGTTGCGCGAGCGCAAGAACGAACGCTGAGTGCTTGGCCCTGCAAAAGCCACTGCCTTGATCGATGTTTTTTTGGATATCCGAGGAAGAGCTACGACCATTGAGGCGCCAACGGTGCGCGATCACAGACGGATTGCCGGTAAGTCCGGCCGCTCTTCGACGCGCGATCAACGCGCATCCATTAAGGAGCGAACGTCGCCGAAGGTTGCTTCGAAGTCTCCGATCATCGCAATGGCGAGGACGACCTCGATGCGCTTGAGGACGCGTCGGCGACAGCGACGGTGGCGACATGCTTCTTATTCTTCCGGGCCTCCGCGACAGGCGTCACCCGAGTATTTCGGTCTTTCCGTGTCCAGTCGGCCTAGCTCAAGCGCCGACTGGAAAAGTTAGGCGCCTAGATGAACGGATAGGGTCTGTAGTCGGTGTCATAGCCGAAATATCTGGGCCCGACGAGCGCGATCCCGGCTGGTGTCTGCCATTGCGGATTGCATGGAAAGGCAAGCGCGACAAGCCGCAGGCCGTAGCGCAGGGAATCCGCGGTGACCGGGGCGCCGGATTCAGCTTCGAGCAACGTGATGAGGTCCGGAGTCGTGCAGATAATGTCGCCGTCCCGCTCGGCCATCAAAAACTCGTTCTGGAAATCCACGCCAAGATAAGCTGCGATTTCGATGAGGGCCGCAGTTTTCCCCATGCCGGCAGGCGCATCGAGAACGACGATTGGTTCTTTGCGCGCCAGAAGGTTATCAAGAATTCGAGGTCGGTGGACCAACTAACTTCACTCGATTTGTGTGCTAGAAATCACTCCATATCGCGGCCTCGCTTCTCGGGATAGCGGGAATAAGCGCGAATTCGATTATGTCTCCCCATGCCCACCGCGTTGCGCGAGAAATAGACGCCGTGCCTTCATCGGCTCTTTGAACAGAAGGTCACGATCAAAGACGTCGCATTTTCTGCCCGAACGCGACGATATCCAGCCGCGGCGCGAAATGCTCGACAGCTGCCAAGCCATATCGCCAGCCGATTTCTCCGCGCCGCAATGGAATTCTGCAAGAGTGACACTGGGTAGGTAGTCTGCTCAGCGAGCGCATTCAATTTTTCTCGAGGTTCAAGCCTTGACTTGTTCACGCTCATTTACCCGTGACCATGCCTTTTCGCTGGTGACGCTGGTGATGCTGGTCCCGGCCGGTCTTGGCATGATTTGCGTAATTTGTGCTCTCCACGGCAGGCGATGATGTTCCGGCAGAATTTGTCCAATGCGGCGGCCAGTCGCACCGTGGCAATTTGAAGGCACCGCTCTAGATCTTCGTCATCGTTGAAGGGAAATTCCATGACCAATCAAAATGCTGAGCTAGAGCATGATCAATACGCGAGCATCGATGAAAGCGAGCTTCACGCAAGTGGTATCGAGGCTCGCCAAGCAGGTGTGTTACTAGAGATCCTCTCGGCAGTTAGGCGCGGCGATTTTTCTGTTCGAATGCGATCGGACTTGACAGGGGTGACCGGAAAGGTCGCCGATGCGCTCAACGACATCATCGCAGCCAATCAGCGAATGGCGCAGCAACTGGAACATGTCGGCCAGGTCGTCGGCCGGGATGGTCAGACAAGCACGCGGGTTCGATTCGGTCTTTCGGATGGATCTTGGTCGGATATGGAGGGATCAATCAATCAGTTGATCGCAGATCTTCTCTGGCCGACGACCGCCGTTACCCGCACGATTACTGCCGTCGCTAAAGGCGATCTTCTGCAAACCGTGCCGCTCGATGTCGACGGCCGGCCGTTGAAAGGGGAATTTCTGCGCTCAGCCGACATCGTCAACACGATGATCAAACAGCTCAGTGTGTTCACCTCCGAAGTCACCCGCGTCGCTCGTGAGGTCGGCACTGATGGAAAGCTCGGCGGACAAGCGCAGGTGCGCGAGGTGACCGGCGTATGGAAGGATTTGACGGAGAGTGTCAATTCCATGGCCTCGAACCTGACCGCCCAGGTCCGGAACATCGCCGACGTCACGATTGCCGTGGCGAATGGGGACCTTTCCAAAAAGATCACGGTCGACGTTCGCGGCGAAATCCTGCAGCTCAAGGAGGCCATTAACACGATGGTGGACCAGCTCCGCTCTTTCGCGTCCGAAGTCACCCGCGTCGCCCGCGAGGTCGGAACGGAAGGTAAACTCGGCGGTCAAGCGCTGGTACCGGGCGTCGCTGGCACCTGGAAGGATTTGACCGACTCGGTCAACGCGATGTGCGGAAACTTGACGGCCCAGGTGCGAAACATCGCCCAGGTCACGACCGCTGTGGCGCGCGGTGACCTTTCTCGCAAGATTACCGTGAACGTCTCGGGCGAAATACTGGAATTGAAGGAGACCATCAATACGATGGTCGACCAATTGAACGGCTTTGCCGGGGAAGTGACACGCGTCGCCCGTGAAGTCGGAACGGAAGGTAGGCTCGGCGGCCAGGCCCAGGTTCCGGGTGTGGCGGGCACATGGAAGGATCTGACCGATAACGTCAATTCGATGGCATCGAACCTGACCGCACAGGTTCGCAATATTGCCGAGGTGTCGACTGCGATCGCCAATGGCGACTTGTCGAAGAAGATCACTGTGACCGTTTCGGGCGAGATCCTTGAGCTCAAGGAAACAATCAACACGATGGTCGACCAGCTGAACGCCTTTGCGTCGGAAGTGACGCGCGTCGCCCGCGAGGTTGGTACGGAAGGCCGGCTCGGCGGGCAAGCCAACGTCACAGGCGTTGCAGGCACCTGGAAGGATCTGACCGAAAACGTCAACTCGATGGCGGGTAATCTCACCTCGCAGGTGCGCAATATTGCCGAGGTTTCGACCGCAATCGCCAACGGCGACCTATCCAAGAAGATCACCGTCGACGTGAAGGGCGAAATCCTTGAGCTCAAGGAGACGATCAATACGATGGTCGACCAGCTGAACGCCTTTGCCTCCGAGGTCACGCGTGTCGCGCGAGAGGTCGGAACGGAGGGACAGCTCGGCGGACAGGCAAATGTTCGCGGCGTCGCCGGCACGTGGAAAGATCTGACGGATTCGGTCAACTCGATGGCATCCAACCTCACTGCGCAGGTCCGCAATATCGCCGAGGTCGCCACAGCGGTTGCCCAGGGAGACTTGTCGAAGAAGATCACTGTGACGGTTTCGGGAGAGATTCTCGGTCTGAAGGAGACCATCAACACGATGGTTGATCAGTTGAACGGCTTTGCCGGTGAAGTAACGCGCGTCGCACGCGAGGTCGGCACCGAAGGTCGGCTTGGCGGCCAGGCGAACGTCCTAGGTGTGGCAGGAACCTGGAAGGATCTGACCGACAGCGTGAATTTCATGGCCGGTAATTTGACCGCGCAGGTGCGCAACATCGCTGAAGTTTCGACGGCGATCGCGAATGGCGACCTGTCGAAGAAAATCACCGTGACCGTGTCCGGCGAAATCCTGGAACTTAAGGAAACCTTGAATACGATGGTAGACCAGCTCAATCGGTTTGCCTCGGAAGTGACACGCGTGGCGCGCGAGGTTGGCACGGAAGGCAAGCTCGGCGGCCAGGCTCAGGTGCCAGGTGTTGCCGGCACCTGGAAGGACTTGACCGAGAACGTCAATTCGATGGCCTCGAACCTGACCGGCCAGGTGCGCAACATTGCCGAAGTGACGACGGCGGTGGCGCGAGGTGACCTGTCGCGCAAAATCACCGTCGACGTGAAAGGCGAAATCCTCGAGCTCAAGAATACCATCAACACGATGGTCGACCAATTGAATGCCTTTGCCGGTGAAGTGACGCGCGTTGCCCGCGAAGTCGGAACCGAGGGCAAACTCGGGGGCCAGGCGCAGGTGCCCGGTGTGGCCGGGACTTGGAAGGACCTGACCGACAGCGTCAACTCCATGGCCGGCAACCTCACCGCGCAGGTGCGCAATATCGCCGAGGTCGCAACGGCCATCGCCAATGGCGACCTGTCGCGCAAGATCACCGTGGACGTCCGTGGAGAAATCCTGCTTTTGAAGGACACACTCAACACGATGGTCGACCAGCTCCGGTCCTTCGCAGGCGAAGTGACACGCGTGGCGCGCGAAGTCGGCACCGACGGCCGGCTCGGAGGACAGGCCGTCGTTCCAGGCGTGGCCGGCACATGGAAGGACCTTACTGACAACGTCAACCTGCTTGCTGCCAATTTAACGACCCAGGTGCGCAATATCGCGGAAGTAACGACTGCCGTTGCGCGAGGCGATCTGTCGCGCAAGATCACGGTCGACGTCAAAGGAGAGATCCTCGAGCTCAAGAACACCATTAACACCATGGTGGATCAGTTAAACGCCTTCGCCGGTGAAGTGACCCGTGTGGCGCGTGAAGTCGGTACCGAAGGCAAACTTGGTGGCCAGGCGCAGGTGCCTGGCGTCGCCGGCACTTGGAAGGACCTGACAGATACCGTCAACGTCATGGCCGCAAACCTTACAGAACAGGTGCGCGGCATCGTCAAGGTGGTGACGGCCGTTGCGAATGGCGATCTTAAGCAGAATCTCACCGTCGCCTCAAAGGGCGAAGTAGCCGCGCTTGCCGAAACCATCAACAACATGACCAATACGCTCGCCACCTTCGCCGACCAGGTGACGACCGTGGCGCGCGAGGTGGGTGTTGAGGGTCGCCTGGGCGGCCAGGCGAACGTGCCGGGCACCGCCGGCACCTGGAAAGACCTCACGGGCAACGTCAATCTTCTGGCTGCAAATCTCACCACGCAGGTTCGCGCGATCGCCGAGGTCGCCACCGCGGTCACCAAGGGCGACCTGACCCGCTCGATCCAGGTCGAGGCACGCGGTGAGGTGGCGGAGCTGAAGGACAACATTAATACGATGATCGACAACCTGCGCCTGACAACGGAGCGCAACACGGAGCAGGACTGGCTGAAGACCAATCTTGCTCGTTTCACCAACATGCTGCAGGGCCAGCGCGACCTCACGCGGGTCGGAAAAATGCTGCTTTCAGAACTTGCTCCGTTGGTCGGCGCCCATCAAGGCGTCATCTACCAGGTCGACGACATTGACGCGACCCGGCCGATGCTCTCGTTGCTGTCGGTCTACGCCCAAGGCATCGAGGCCGCCCATCCGGAC
Source organism: Rhizobium sp. BK650 (assembly GCF_014195325.1). GTDB lineage: Bacteria > Pseudomonadota > Alphaproteobacteria > Rhizobiales > Rhizobiaceae > Rhizobium. The sequence goes on from NZ_JACIBK010000019.1 coordinate 29,305, forward strand.
CGCCTCGAATTTGGTCAGGGGCTGGTCGGGCAATGCGCAAGCGACGCTCGCCGAATCCTGATCACGAACCTTCCCGACAACGTCGTTCCGATCAATTCGGGCGTGTTTTCGACCCTGCCGCGGAGCGCCATCGTCCTTCCCGTCCACTTCGAGGGGCAGGTCAAGGCGGTCATCGAACTTGCGTCGGCAGGCAGTTTCACCGAGCTGCAGGTATCGTTCCTCGACCAGTTGACGACCTCCATCGGCATCGTCCTCAATTCAATCGAGGCGACGATGCAGACCGAAGGGCTCCTCAAGCAATCGCAGCAACTCGCCGCCGAACTGCAGGCCCAGCAGCGTGAACTTCAGCAGACGAACGAACAGCTCGAGCAGAAAGCCCAGCAGCTCGAAGAACGCAATGTCGAGGTCGAAGCGAAGAACCAGGAAATCGAGCGGGCCCGCCGGGCCCTCGAGGAGAAAGCAGCCGAGCTTGCACTGACTTCAAAATACAAGTCCGAATTCCTCGCCAACATGTCACACGAGCTTCGCACACCGCTCAACTCGATCCTGATCCTCGGGCAACAGCTGGGCGACAATCCAGAGGGGAATCTGTCGAGCAAACAGGTGGAGTTCGCAAAGACCATCCATGGGGCGGGCACCGATCTGCTCAATCTCATCAGCGATATCCTCGACCTGTCGAAGATCGAATCCGGCACGGTCTCGGTCGATGCGGAGGAAATCTTCATTCAAAACCTGCTCGAGGTGATGGGGCGGCCATTCCGTCACGAGGCGGACAACCGCGGCCTGACATTTGGGGTAGAGGTCGGAGACGACGTCGCCAAGAGCATCATCACCGATTCCAAAAGACTTCAGCAGATACTGAAGAACCTGTTATCGAACGCGTTCAAGTTTACTGCCGAGGGAGGGGTAACACTGCGCGTGAATGTTGTGAAAGACGGATGGTCTGCCGATCATCCGTCGTTGAAGCACGCGCCCTCGGTTATCGCCTTTGAGGTCGCAGACACAGGCATCGGTATCCCGCCCGAAAAGCAGCGCATCATTTTTGAGGCCTTCCAGCAAGCCGATGCTTCGACGAGCCGCAAGTATGGCGGCACGGGACTTGGTCTTGCCATCAGTCGAGAGCTTGCGAACCTCCTCGGAGGCGAGATCCAACTGCGCAGCGCACCAGGCGTGGGAAGTACGTTCGTCCTCTACCTTCCTTTGACCTATGTCGGCAGCGGGATCGCCCGGACAGAACTTTCGACCTCGAACAATGTCGTGCAGCTTGCAGAAGCCGCTGCCACTCGGCGCGCCGAAAAATCGGGCGAGCACGTCGACGACGACCGGGCCCAGATTACGTCGAACGACATCGTTCTTCTGATTGTGGAGGACGATCCTCATTATGCGCGGGTTCTGGTGGACCTGGCTCACGACAGCGGCTTTAAGGTCCTGGTCGCATCGCGTGGCGCCGACGCCCTTGCTCTGGCGCAGCAATACAAACCGGCCGCCGTCTCGCTCGACATCTTCCTTCCCGACATGCTGGGATGGTCGGTATTGAGTCAACTCAAACAAAATCCGCACACAAGGCACATTCCCGTGCAGATCATCAGTCTCGACGAAGACCGACAGCATGGGCTGACGCAAGGTGCGTTCGCGTTCATGAATAAACCGACGACGCCCGAAGGACTGACCAAGGCTTTATCGCGGCTGAAATCCTACACACAGGAGCGGCGCAAGCGTCTTCTTTTGGTTGAAGATGATGAAGCCGAGCGGATAAGCGTCACTGCGCTTCTCGGCAATGACGACATCGACATTGCAAGCGTTGGCTCTGGGTCTGAGGCGCTCGCGGCGCTGAGGACGGAACCTGTCGACTGCGTCGTACTCGATCTTTCGCTGCCCGACATGTCGGGGTTCGAAGTGCTGGAACAGATGCGTGACGACGGCGAGATCGGTGAGGTTCCGGTTGTGGTCTTCACAGGACGCGAGCTTTCTCCCGAAGAGGACGCTCGGCTGCACGGCATGGCTCGAAGCGTCGTGGTCAAAGGTGTCGAGTCGCCCGAGCGTTTGCTGGACGAGACGGCGCTTTTTCTGCACCGCGTCGTCGCCGACATGCCGGCCGCCAAGCAGGCAATGCTGGAAGAATTGCATAGCTCCGACGAGAACCTCGTCGGTGAAACGGTTCTGCTTGTTGACGACGATGCACGCAACATCTTCGCACTCAGCAGCGTGCTGGAACGTCGCGGCATGAAGATACTCACTGCGACCACAGGCACTGAGGCGATCGAAGTGATCCACAACAAACCATCTGTGGCGATTGTGCTGATGGACATCATGATGCCGGGCATGGATGGTTATGAGACCATGAAGATCATCCGCGCGGATCCCAGGTTTCAACGATTGCCGATTCTGGCGCTAACCGCCAAGGCGATGAAGGGCGACCGGGAAAAATGTCTGGAGGCCGGTGCATCGGACTATCTCGCCAAGCCGGTCAATACGGAGCAGCTTCTCTCGGCGCTCCGCATGTGGCTGCATCGCTGAGGATCTGGCCATGAATCCAGTCAATATCCTTCTGGTCGATGACCAACCGGCAAAACTCTTGAGTTACGAGGTCGTCCTCCAAGAACTCGGTGAGAACCTCATCAAGGCGCAATCCGGCCGCGAGGCGCTTGAGCATCTACTGCGCAACGAAATCGCGGTCATCCTTGTCGATGTCTGCATGCCCGAACAGGACGGTTTCGAGCTGGTAAGCATGATCAGAGGGCATCCGCGCTATCAGAATACCGCCATCATTTTCGTCTCTGCCGTGATGATGGCGGAGCCCGATCGACTGCGGGGATATGAGGCCGGCGCCGTCGATTACGTCTCGGTTCCTATCGTTCCAGAGGTTCTGCGCGCCAAAGTCAGAGTCTTCGCTGATCTGTACCGCAAAACGCGGGAGCTCGAACATCTGAATGCTGACCTCGAGGCACGGGTGCACCAGCGCACGGCCGAGCTCGAGGCATCGTCAGCGCAATTGCGTCAGCTGAACGACGAGCTTGAGCAACGGATCGAGCAAAAGACACAGGAACGCGAAGAAGCACTTGCGCAGCTGTTTGAAGCCCAGAAGCTCGACACGATCGGGCAACTGACTGGTGGGGTGGCGCATGATTTCAACAATCTGCTGATGGCGATCCTCGGCAGCCTGAATCTGCTGAAAAAGCGAATCCCTAACGACGAACAGAGCGAACGTCTCATCGCCAACGCTCTCCAGGCCGCCGAGCGTGGCACGGCTTTGACGCAGCGCCTCCTGTCGTTCGCGCGCCGGCAGGATCTGAAGCCGCAGGCAGTGGACTTTGCCGGCCTCTTCGATGATGTCGAAGACCTTTTGAGCAAGGCGGTGGGACCTCGCATTGCGATTGAAAAGAGAATCCCGTCTTCATTGCCGTTGATCCTGATCGACCGCCACCAACTCGAGCTCGCTTTGCTCAATCTGTTCGTCAATGCTCGAGATGCGATGGAGGACGGCGGCAGCGTAACTGTGGAGGCTGCAGTTGCTGAAGCCGACCTCCCTTCGTCGCTAAAGGGTGGCACTTATTTGCGGATCTCTGTATCCGACACTGGCGAAGGCATGGATGAGGCGACACTTTCCCGGGCTGCGGAACCATTTTTCACAACCAAAGGGATTGGTAAGGGGACTGGCCTCGGCCTGTCCATGGTTCATGGATTGGCAGCCCAGTCTGGGGGGCTGCTCCAGCTATTCAGCCATAAGGGATCAGGAACAACTGTTTCCATTTGGTTGCCTGTAACCGACCCGGTTGAGGAGAGGTCGCCGGCAGCGCTCGAAAATGCTGCCCAGCCAAGCTCATCAATCTCCGCCCAGCTTACGGTTCTCGTGGTCGATGACGACGCCCTGGTCAGGTTAGGAACGATCGCGATGCTGGAGGACTTGGGACATCGCACGATCGAGGCTGCCTCGGCTTCTCAGGCAATGCTTTTGTTGGCAGGTGATAATCATTGCGATCTCGTGCTGACCGACCACGTAATGCCGGGAATGACGGGCGCCGCCTTGGCTCGTCATATTCATACCTCCCATCCCGCTATTCCCGTTATTCTTGCGTCCGGTTATGCTGATCTCCAGGAAGATCTGGCCCATTACGGCATATCGCGGATGACGAAACCGTTCACTCAAGAACAATTACGAACCGCGCTCGACCGTGCACTTCGGGAAAAGGCGGCCATCGCTTGAATGGCCCGGTGCGAGCAGTTTCAGGAGCGCCTCTGGTGGCAAAGGATGACTGAAGGCAACGTCGAGCGCATTCGTAGCAACGGATGATCCGCCGCCGTTGGTTCTGTGATGGTGACGTCACCCAATCGTTAACCGGCGACATCAACGGACGCTGGAAGGCATCCTTGCCGCCGACATCAGCGGTTGGGCAACCTGATCCAACAGATGGCCCGCGTTCTGCTCCTCGCCCAGTGACAATGTTAGCAATCGAGCGACCGCCGGCTGTGCAAGCTGCAGGGCAAGATTGCGAGCGGTGGTATAGGCGGCGATTTCGTAATGCTCGACGCGCAACGCTGCCCCGATAAGAGCTAGGTCCGCAGCAGCGTCTTCTTTCTTCCTGCCTTCAGCCATAACCTCTTCGCCTTCCTCGACCAGGCCCGCCATTCCCTTGCAGGGTTTTGCCCTCGCCGCGGACCCGAGTATTCGCAGACACTCGTTCAGCCGTTCGACCTGGACTTCGGTCTCGGCAAGATGCTTCTGCAGCAATGTGTGGAGTTGCTGGGCGCGAGCTGCCTTCTGCATTTTTGGTAGCGCCTTCAGCAGTTGCTTTTCTGCGTGCAGCAGGTCGCGAAGCTCGTCCACGAGAACCGCCTGGATCGCTTCAGAACGTTCCGGCGGTGCGCTTCTCGCTTCTATGGCCGGTGCAGCGTCCCCGACGGCCTTGAAACCTTGAAATGCTGGAGCCTCCACGAATTTCCAGGGTTCTCCTTCGTTCCACGGTCCACGAGTATCGACCTCGCCGAGATCGCCTTCGCCGGTCGAGTCGTTGAAGAACTGGTCGACCAACCCTGGTGTAGGAGCAATCCTTCCAACACTGAGGGGAGGTTTGCCCAAGCTTTCGAGGGCAAGCTGGAAGGCTCGCATATGGGTGATCTCCCTTGTCATGAGAAATTGCAGGGCATCCTTCGTACCAGGATCACGACAGAAATCGATGAGCCGTTCATAAACAATCTTCGCGCGGGCTTCAGCAGCGATGTTGCTTCGCAGGTCTACGTCTAATTCGCCGGTAATCTTGAGATAGTCCGCCGTCCAGGGGTTTCCCATCGAATTGAAAAGGTTCACGCCGCCGCCGCCAGCAATGGCGATCAGAGGATCGGCTTCGGCCTCCTCGCGAACGGACTTCAACGGTTTGAGATGCATTCTGGCGAGCGTGCCAACGATTTCGAGATGACTGAGCTCCTCCGTGCCGATATCCATCAGAAGGTCTTTGCGACCGGCATCCTCGCAGTTGAGACCCTGGATCGAGTATTGCATCGCCGCCGCGAGCTCCCCGTTGGCGCCACCGAACTGCTCAAGGAGCATATTTCCGAATCGGGGATCAGGCTCATCTACGCGAACGGTGTACATGAGCTTCTTGACGTGATGGTACATGTGGCGTCCTCCGTTGAACTCGGGCCTAACGACCCTTCGGGTTGAATGTTCCGGTTCGGATGCGGAGAATGTCATTGGTCATTGGTCATTGCGCAGCGGCGAGTGGCGCCGGCTGATCGTGGCTGCTCCCCGATCGCGTCGAGCGCCGTTTTGATCGACAGGGGAGCCGGGACCGGCGGCAGGCTTGTAATTCCTCCGACTAGTCCTATCTATACGATATCCCTCACATAATCGACATCGCCACTGCAGACCCTTGAGGGTGCAGACGACTAAGCGCTTATTCGCTCAACTGCTTTTGCGCTTGCGTGGCGGAAAAAGGATTCCAATTGACCAAATCAAACAGCGCCGCAGGCTCGTCAAAGCTGGCGCCGCTCGATCAGCGCGAAGGCACCGAACGGGCTTCCAAGATTAAGAAGCCGTACCCGTGCCTGCTGAGGCGCGCTGAACTGAAGGCGATCATTGCCGAGCAGCTTGGCTGATCTCCGTCAACGACGAAGATCTGAACAACAGGGCTTCACCATCGTCAGAGACAACAATGTCGGAGGCCGTGCCGGCCCCTTTTAAAGCAAGACAGCAGAAAGACAGGAGAAGCGACCATGGCTATTGCGCAAGGCGACCTGTTTGGGACCGGCGCGCCGGCTCTGCCTGAGGGGTTTCGCTACGAGCCCGACATCATTCCAGGGGCCGACCAGTCGGACCTCCTTCGCGAGATACAGCAATTGCCGCTGAAGCCGTTCGACTTTCACGGCTTCGAGGGCAAGCGTCGGGTGATTTCCTACGGCTGGAAATATGATTTCGGCACTGAGCGGGTGAGCCGTACTGACGACATCCCACCGTTCCTTCTGCGAGTGCGCGGCCTTGCGGCAGCATTCGCCGGTATCGAGCCGGATCAACTGCAACAGGCACTCGTCACCGAATATTCGCCGGGCGCGCCCATTGGCTGGCACAAAGACAAGAAGGTGTTCGGCAGGGTGGTCGGGATCTCGTTGCTGTCGCCTTGCACCTTTAGGCTGCGACGCCGCATCGGCAGCAAGTGGGAGCGTGCCTCGATAATCGCCGAACCCGGCTCGGCCTACATCCTCTCCGGTCCGTCGCGCTGCGAATGGGAGCATTCCATTCCGCCGGTCGATAAGCTTCGCTATTCGATTACGTTCCGAGAAATCGGCTGACGGCGACACAGATTGAATGCATGCGGACGCACTCAAGCGGGGGTCGGCGATCGCGGAAAACTTGACTCTCGTATGACATGGCAACCGCAGCTTTCATATGCCGGTAACGCGGTAAGGACTGGTCCCAAGGCGCGTAATAAGGTGTCGATAAGAAGAAACGAGGATGCGGCAAGCTGACTGGCCGATGGCTGTTCAGACGTTGGATATAGCTTTCTGCCATTGCCGAAGCGATTTACCATCAGGGGCCTCTTGTCGACCGGTCCGTCGCGGCGCGAAGACAAGCGCGCAATCGGCGTCGAGCACCCACCGCCGCTGAACGTTAATGGGTCGTTTGCCACGTCCTCCGTAGACAAGATCTTCACTCGACCATTCGACGTTCCACTGGCAACCGGCGGGAGGTGCAAAGAGCGGGTCCGCTAGACTGGAGACCTCAAGGTTGTGGCCGAAATTGACGATGAGCAAACGTTCGTCTGCCGCCTTCGTTGCGAAGTAACGCAGAAGGAAGGCCGAGCGGCCGAGCACGCTTCCATCGATCGATGCGCTCAGATCATTTGCCTCTTGCGCGAACGCTTTGCTCTCGCGTCGCAGGCGCAAGAGATCGCGGTGCAGGGAAACGATATGGCTGTTGGCGTCGAAAGCACTCCAGTCCAGCTTTGACCGTTCGAATGTAGAACGGTCACCTGGCTTTGGCATGACGAAACTAAAAACGTCGTCTTCGAGGTTCGGAAACTGCCTGAGGAAGTCAAGGCGCCCGTTTCGGACGATCGCTTCGAACTCACCAGTTTGATCAGCGAAATAAAAGAAGGGGCTCGAGGCGCCAAATTCCTGCCCCTGGAACAGCATCGGCGTTTGCGGTCCAAGCAGGAGGAGTGCTGTCATTGCCCGCATACGCGAAGGCGACGCGAGCCTTTCGATCCGCTCGCCGGTGCCAGAATTGGCAATCTGATCGTGGTTTTGCAGGAAATGAACGAAATTTGTCGTCTTCAAGTCGAGGCCCGGCCGTCCACGGCTCGCGTTTTGCCAGTCATACCTTTGCCCCTGAAAAAGGTAGCCATATTTTGCTGCCGAAACAAACTCTTGCGCCATTCCGTGGTGATCGTGGTAATAGGCGTCATTCCTTCCCGTCAGGGCAACGGCGGCTGAATGGTGGAAATCGTCGTTCCATACTGAATCGAGACCGAACCCGCCGTGATCTGCCGGTTTGACCAGGCGTGTGTCCTGAGGTTCATTCTCGCCGACGAGGTATACGGACTTGCCCTTGGCTGCTGCCCGAGCCTCGCGTGCTATGACCGCGAGGATGTGCTCGTCGCTGCTGTCGAAGAGCGCCTGCGTGGCATCGATCCTCAACCCGTCGAAGTGAAACTCGTCGATCCAGTAGGCTGCGTTCCCGGCAATGAAGGTGCGCACACCTTGGGAGTTTTTGCCATCGTAGTTGATCGACCTGCCCCACTCATTGGCGTAACGATCGGTAAAATAGTCGGGTGTGAAGGCCGCATATCGCTCGCCTGCGCCGAAATGATTGTAGACGACGTCGAGGATCACGCCCAGCCCAACAGTGTGGGCCTCGTCTACGAAGGACCTCAGATCATCAGGCGTGCCGTAAAGGTGACTCGGCGCGTAAGGCAGTACCCCGTCGTAGCCCCAGCCAAAGGCCCCGCAAAATTCGTTGACCGGCATCATCTCCAAGCAGGTGATCCCGATGTCCTTCAGCAGTCGAAGTTTCTTGGCCCCAGCAGAATAGGTTCCCTCCGTCGTGAAGGTGCCGATATGGATTTCGTAGAGAACCTGCCTGTCTGCCTCGACGCCTCCCCAGTCGTGATCGCGCCAGTCGTAGTGGAATGGGTCGACCACCGTCGAAAAGCCGGAAGGGCCCTCCGGCTGAAAGCGCGATGCCGGGTCAGCATAGAGCTCTCTTCCGTCGCCCAGCCGATAGCGATAGCGCAGTCCCGGCCCCGCATCTGCTAGGTCAAACCGGAAATAACCGTCCTCTTCAGTCTGCATCGGGTGTTCGGCGCCATCGTCGAGCACGAGGTAAACGCGTTCGTGCGATGGTGCCCAGATACGGAACGAGATCATGCCGCAGACGCGTTCGGCTCCGACCGCGTAGCGCCGCGTGCCAGATATTGTTTTGGAAGCGGTCGCGCCTTTGCCAGTCATCGTCATTGGATCTCCGCACACGGAACGACCAAGCGTGCGTGGCTCGAGCCCAACGTCGGCCTCAGGTTTTCGTTCCGAAATCGCGCGCGTGCGTCGGCTGAAACCGAGGTTTTGTGCAGTCTGTCGATTGCGATGGTGAAGCCGCCAATGGGCATTAATGACAGCATGTCAAAGCTTCGCGCCGCATAGAATTCCTATTTCGCGGTCCAACGGCAGCAATCACTCGTCGTTTTTGGCTACCCGGCTCCGGTTACCATTCCGTCGAAACTGCAAGGGGTGCTAGGAATTCAATGTTTCGAGCTGCTCCTTGGCCGAGAGGCGACGCTGTGGTGATATTCGAATGCAACCAGGGAATCAGTGCCTCCAAGCAAGCGCGGCTGCTTATAGGTAAAGAACCCGGCGCAGGCCGCCCCAGATTACTATTTGGCAAGTATCGATAGCAGTCGGTCGACTAGCTGGTGCAGCGGCAATCTTTTTGCGCCTTCGACCACCAAGGCAGCAGCTTCGGCGGTGGCCGGGAGGTGATCTTCCAGCGTCGGATCGGGAGGTGTCCGATGCCTTCTTCTCTTCGTGATGGGAACCGACCTCGACGGTCGAGGTTTCTGCTCCAAGGAGGAAGCTTCACATGCCAACGCGTAACATTCTCTCTGAAGTTGGCCCTCGTCTCGAAGCTCTTGTTATCGATCTTATGGAGCAGGGGGCCGACCAACATGCCATTCTTTACGTCATTGAGAAGGAGTTAGTAAGGCTCCGAGAACGTTCCCTTTGGAGGTCTAAAAGCGGGAAGATCGAAGAACCGTCGAACTGGCCGTCTGCCGGATAGTGCAGGAGAATGCGTTGGGCGTAACGGATGGGAGGAGTTCTGCCCCTAGGTATCTAACGGTCCGCTTCGTGGGATTGGCAGTTCATCGAGCAAGTTGTGAGTTCATGCAGCAAGGCTATGACAACGACCCTACCTGCGATTAGCGGAGTGGCTAGTTCTTATCAAGTCAGCACATCCTCGTCCGTCCTATAGTGCAGATCGCTGCCGGAGCATTCTGGCAGAGCAAGCTTGCAGAAAATGCCGGGATCATGCCAGCAACCGCGCCGGTATACCGAGCGCTGGCCCGGCGTCGGCGAGCCGCTGGTCGAGCGTGTGCACCGTCGCGCCCTGCTCTGATGCGATGGCAAGATGCAGCGCATCGCCGGCGCGCAGCCCAAGCGCATGCTGATCGGCAAACCTCGCTGCCGCCCGAAACTGTGCGCCCGTCACGCTGAGCACAGTGAAGCTCTCGGCAATGATCTTGTTGAACATGGCAAGCGCCGCCGCGCGCTGCTCAAGCGTGATCTGCCCGGTCCGCAGCTTGATCGCCATGGCCGACGACATCTCGGTGACGGTCCAGTCGCTGATCAGGAGCTGTGCCGGGTCCTGATCCGCCAGCCATGCCTGAACGTGTGGTGTCGTTGCTTCGTTTGAGAGCGCCGCAACGATCAGCGACGTGTCGAGATAGAGCATCAGTAACGATCGCCATCCCTCATCGACCGCACGAGATCGGCAGCGCTCTGGGACGGAGGCGGCATTGTCGCCGTCAGCGATTGAAGCAGCGCTGCATCGATCTTTTTGCGTGGCTTGGGGACTGCGGTGAGCCGCGCCACTAGCTTGCCACGACGGGTGATGTCGATCGAGTCACCGGCTTCGACCCGATCGACCAGCTCGCTCAGATGGGCTTTGGCATCCGCCAGATTGATCGCATCCATGTTAAGCTCCTGACCATGTAGATGGTCATATAGCGTATCGAGCTTAAGAATTCCAGCACGTCGCCCGATGCGGACTCAGCAGCTTTTTAACATGATCTCGCAACGCGCCGTATCAAAGGCAGCGCCTAGGGCTGGAGGTACTTCATACCCAGGAGATGTTCGACGCTTTTGTTCAGGCGGCCAAAATTACCGTGGTTCGATCACCGATGCGATCCCCCGGCGGTGGAAGCCTTTGCCGTTTACGGCAAGGGAAAGGGGCCATCCCGCCCAACTTAGCTTCGCCAACTGTGTGTCCTATGCTTGCGCTAAGCATGTCAAGATGCCGATCCTGTTTAGGGACGGCAAGGCGAGCGGAGTTGCCAGGCTCGGAAGACGCAACCGCGCATAAGACGCCTCCAGCAGCCAAGGCCGTGATAGGGCGAGATGTCAATTCCAGTCCGTCCAGCTCTAACCAAGGCCGCAAGCGCTGAACGAAGGGCACCGGCAGGAGGCGATCGGAACGTGTCACCCGTTCCGCGCTTGCGCGCAGCGGGCTTTGGCAGATGCTGCACGCTCCCTTCGGAGGGGCACGGACAATGCCTTCTTTGGTTGTTCGCTGGAAGACACTCAGACCTTCGCGGTTCTGCCCGATTCCCGCAGCGACAGAAACTTCTGCGTCAGCAGCGCGACATGAGAGGCGAGCCAGCTTGCCATCGCCTCTTCCTCGGCAAGATTCGTCTTTAATCCGGCAACGGCTGCCATGAAACCTCCAGCCTCTGCCACAGTCAATAGCGACTTATAGGCCGCGATTTCGTAGTTCTCGAACGCGAAGTTGGCGAAAGAGTTCTTCAGGATCTCGTCACCCGCCACGGTATGGCCTAGTGCAGCAATAGAACCGGTAATCGATAGAGCCACGTCCTTCAGAGTCGAGTGGTCCTCGTCGAGACCTGCCAAGATCTCCTCGACGCGGCGGATCTGGCCTTCCGTCTCGGTGATGTGATGACGGAGCTTCTCAGCTACTTCCGGATAGTTTTCAATCCGGCTGAGCTGCGGCTTCATGATGGAAAGCGCCTGGTTTTCCATGGCGTGGGCGTTCCGTAGGCCGACGATGAATACGTCGCGGGTTTCATTATCTGCCATCGTTTTTCCTTTCGATACTTGGTTTGTCCGCACCTAACCTGAGGATCGCGCTCTTGTTCCTATGCACGAAACAGGAAAGCCGTTTTGTCTGCTGCTCTCGACTCAGCCCGGGGTCCTTCTTCACGCAGCCGCCAAGCGCCACCTGATGTATGGTCCTGTTTGCGGCGGCAAGCCGATGCGTTGGCCGCGGTTCGCACTGCCTCCGGCAGGAACTGCTAGATCATGATCTCGCCGCCGGTAACGGGGATCACCGCACCCGTCATGTAGCTGCCAAGGTCACTGGCAAGAAGCACGTAGGCGCCGGCAAGCTCTGCCGGCTGACCGGCACGCCCGATCAGCGTTTGCTCGCCAAATTTGGAAGTCTTTTCAGCCGGCATGGTGGAGGGGATCAGCGGCGTCCAGATAGGACCCGGCGCAACGGCGTTGACCCGTATTCCCTTGCCGGCGACCATTTCCGCGAGACCGGCAGTGAAGTTCAGCACTGCTCCTTTGGTCGACGCGTAGGCGAGAAGCTGCGGTGAAGGCTGGCGCGACTGGATCGAGGTTGTGTTGATGATGGCGCTGCCAGGCCGCATATGAGCGATAGCTGCCTTCGATAGGAAGAACGGCGCATAAATGTTGGTGCGAAATGTCTCGTCCCACTCTTGGCTTGAGATGTCGCCGATATCCTGGTAGGTGCGCTGGAAGGCCGCATTGTTGACGAGGACGTCGATCTGCCCGAACGTGGCAATCGCCTGGTCGACCAGGCCTCGGCAATGGTCCTCCGACTTGATGTCGCCGGCAGCAATCACTGCCTTCCTTCCCGCGTCCTCGACCCATTTGGCCGTATCGCGGGCGTCTTCATCTTCATCGAGATAAGAGATCAAGATGTCGGCACCTTCGCGCGCAAAGGCGATCGCCACCGCTTTGCCGATGCCCGAATCGGCGCCGGTGATCAGCGCGACCTTGCCTTCGAGTCTGCCGTTGCCCTTGTAGGAGCGTTCGCCGTGATCGGGAACAGGCTGCATCTTCTGCGTGCTGCCAGGGGGCTCTTGCCGTTGTTCTGGATAGGGGGGCTTCGGACGTAGGGTGTCTTCTGACATGTCGATCTCCTTGGTGAGTTTGCGGGAGGCAAAACAAGCAGGCATCGTCATTGTTCCTCGTGATCAATACCGCGCGCAGCTTTATTCGAAGGCCGAATTGAAGCTGCTGTCATTTGGAATGCCTGATTGATCGATCGATCGGCTATAAGCTGCTGCCCGACGGGTGCCTGGTGCCTAGGAGGCAACATCCGAAATCGCCACTGAACCAAGCGCCAGGCAAGGGGATGCCGCCGTCACCGATTGTTCGGGCGCATTGTCGTCGGGATTGCAATCTCCGCGAAATTGTCCGCCAGCTCGTGGAGACGTGCCGTCACATTCGGGCCGCGCATAGGCCGGCCATGACCCGCGATTATCGTCTCCGGTTCGAGGGCGGCGAGTTCGACGACCGAGTCCATTGCCTCCTGCCAGTCGGAGGTCATGTAACGTGGTGGCCCGTGCATTTCAGGGCGCTGAGTCAGCACCTCATAGACCGATTCCTGACCTGTTGTGATGATCGCATCGCCAGCAATCAGACATCTGTCGGAGGCGCGCCAGAATGAAACATGTCCGGGCGTGTGCCCAGGCGTGTGCAACCATGTCCAGCCCGGCATGAACGGCGTGCTTCCATCCGCCGGCAGCGCCCTTAACCATTGCCCGATGTCGACGGGCGATCGCGGATAAAGCGGTGACAGCAGCGCCATTGCGCCTCCGCCAACCAGAGGATCGGCCGGTGGATAGGAGTTTTCGCCGCGCAGGTAAGGAAATTCAAGTGGATGAGCATAGACCGGCACGTCCCAGTGCCGGGCTAGCGCTTCCAGCGCGCCGGCGTGATCAAAATGACCATGGGTCATGAGAATCGCCGAAGGTGGCCTTGCATGACCGAACCGATGCTCGGCTGCCTCGATGATTGCCTTTCCCGAGGTCGCCAGGCCGGTGTCGATCAGGACCCAGGCCTTATCCATCGCTGGTTCGCCATAGAAGATCACGTTGACGATCGACATGCGCCGATAGGCAAGATCCGGCAGGATGGCCAAGACGCCTGACCCGGTCTCGGTTGCTGGGGCAAGATCGCTGTCTTCGAGCGGAAGCTGGATGGTCAAGGTTATCTCCTTCAATGTCGTCGCTTGAGCCGCTGGAAATTGGATGTCGACGAGCCGAGAACCGTGCCGGATATCGATGGGATTGACGCCCTTCGGGGCCCCGGCCTCGCCGGCCCCGACAAGTGCGAAGCCGGGCGGCATTAGCAGGTATGGGCAGGATTCTGAGCAATGTGGAAGCGGGAAAAACTTTCATCGTTTTCTCAATGGAACCGATGTCTAACCTGCTTTCTGGGCAGAAGTTCCCTCTCTTGCCGCTGCCAGGTGAGCGACCCTCGGATGTGGCTGCAAGACTGCCGGTAACGCCTGAGATTGCTGACGCGCAGTGGAGAAGCGCGATGAAGCCGGAACAAAGCCATCCAGTTCAAGGTGGCCGTCCTGGGGAGACTTCGGGACTGCGATGGCGGGCCGTTTATCGAATTGGGAAGCAGCAGCAGGCGCGACCGATCGTGCAGATATCATGGACGCAATTGCCTCGTCGGTTCCCAAGCCAGACCCGTCAATCGATCTGTACGCTTACGGACCGCTCATCGATGGCCGGGAACCATATGTCGCTGCTACTGGTTCGGTAGTGTTAGAGAGGAGACGATGATGGATGCAATGAATTGGATGACGGTCCTTTCGGCCGTCGCACTGGCAAGTTGGATGGTTGCGGGTGCGATGGCGATTTTCGACATCCATCAACAGCTGAGACACCCGACCGGTTCGCATGTTGCGGAATTGCTGATGGGGGGTCTATGCTCGTCGGAACATTCGTCACCATTATCATCCTTGTATCGGCATTTTAGAGATCCTGAGCTCTCGTAAAAGCCCGAATCTGTTTGAAGAGAGTACTTGGCTTCTTTTTCGTGAGGAAGACAACGTGACGTCGACGGAAGATCTGCACTCCGATACGGGGGTGAAGGATGGTGGGACCGCACGGTTTCATTTGAAGGAAGGGCAGGACAAGCCCACCGCGCGATCCCGGGAGGTTTGACTTAGAAAACTATCCTTTGTTCCCGCTGATGCGACTCCGGAACAAAAAAGCCCGCCGGGGCGGGCAAGTTTTTGAGCACATCCATAGGATCGCGCTGACCGATTTGCAGGTCCAGGAGTGAGAGACCTGCCGCGCGACCCGGCTTCCAACTTAAGGCCAGTCGTTTTGTTCCAACTGCTGGCGCGCCACAGTGGCACGTGCGGAGAAGGCTTAAACTACCCTGGCTTGTTGATGTGCCGATATCCTTTTCATCGTCTGCAGACTTGTCAGGTCGCACGCGGCTCAGTGTCTATATGTGCTCATTCCCCACAGCAGAGGCGAGCTGACGCATGATTTCCTCTCGCTCACGCTCCCGTCGGTTTGGTAGGGAGCCGCAGCTAATGGAGTAGTCCGTCGAGGTCGAACTCCTCCCATCCTTGAAGTCCAGTCTGGGCATCCCTGGTGTCATGATCCGTTTCTCTCGGACGCTTGGAGGATTTCTTCGACGACCGCGCCACCTTGTCCTGATATGCGGCCTTCCTGCGCTTCTCCGCCCTAGCCTCCGCGTCCTCCACACGCCATTCGCCGACGGCGCCACGGTCGAGAAGGTCCTCCACGACCTTCGGATCGAAAATGTGGAAGGTGATCCGGCGGGCTCGCCCGGCCAGTCTGACGGTTCTCATTCCTGCGCTCGGCAGGCGCCCGTCCGCGAGCCAGCGATGCCGCTCGCTTGTCTTCATCCCAAGGATATCCTCGATCTCGCGCGGGATGACGGGCAGGGCCTCGGCCTCCTCCAGCGCCTTAGCCACCACCGCCACCGCCGCGTTAAACGCCGTCTTGCCGCCAGCCGGCATCGCAAGAGTTATTTCGCCGCCCTCCAGCGAGACCGACTTCTTCGAGACCAACGGAAGCCGGGCCTGGATTTCCTGAAGGATGCCCTTCGCCCGCACGGACGATCCCATCGTCATGGAGGACGACAAGGTCCATGTACGGACAAGTTCGATATCGTGCTGCTCGCGTCTCGGCATGGGTCCTAGATAGTGTCGAAATTTTCTCGTTGGTAGGTGGCACCCACAGGCCCGCCAATCAGGCGGGTTCCTGGTTCGGTATCGTGCTGATCTTATTTGTCAGCGCCAGCATGATCTCATCCGACACTGCTGGCTGTTTCTGGCGATCTCCTTGATGACATGTCGTCTCCTTCAAGTACGTGTCGATGGAGCTGACCATCGCTTGCCGTGGGGCTTCTTCAAACATCCTGTCATACTGTTTCTGCCAAACCACATTCAAAAGCCGGCAGTCCCGCCGTTCCCTCTGCGTTGCGTCAGAACGTTCGGATTTTATTAAATATGTTGGAAAATACTCCGTTTCGAGGGCGATCTAAATCTCGACAAACGAGTTCATCTCGTAACCACGAGCGGAGAGTGCCATGTATCAGCGTACGGTTCTCATCGTCGAAGACGAGTTCCTCATTAGGATTGTGCTTGCCGACACACTTGCAAACGAAGGCTTTGACGTCGTCGAGGCTGCAAACGTGCTTGAAGCCGTGGCGGTACTCGGACAGCGCAAGATCGACGCCGTCATCACGGACATCGACATGCCCGGAGGGCTGAGTGGCCTTGACTTGGCGAAGATGATTTCCACCACCCATAGAGACGTGCCGGTCATCATCGCATCGGGTGGACATCGTCTGCAGGCCGACGAACTGCCTGGAGACGCGGTCTTTGTGCCAAAGCCGTACGGGTTGGAAGCCATCGCCGCCATGGTCGGCGAGATGACCGAGCGTGGCACCAGCCGGATCGCCGGCTAGGCGAAATCGCCAATGCGGGCGGCGCAATCGACCATGATGACAATCACTGCGGCATCTGAGTGGAGTGCCATTTGAGTGGAGTGCCTTGCGACGTAGTTTGTGGAACTTCTTGATCGGCGTCCCTTTCCATCGATCGAAATCGCAAGGAGGAATGCAAATGGCAAGCACGTCCCGAGGTAGAGCACAGGATCGAGCTAAGGTCGCCGCCGGACAGGATCGCGACGTCCGCTGCGAAGCGAAGAAGCAAGGGGTGCCGAAGGAAACAGTCAAAAAAGCGGTGAAGACCGCGGGGAATTCCCGCAAGAAGGTCGAAGCGGAAATCAGCCGAGACTAGCCATACTCGCGACATACACCGCCAACGGCTTCAACTGTCGGCTCGAAATGCTCCTCCGATTGCTTGAGGAGGCCGATCCGGAGGCTGGCCCGGCGCCTCGTCTCCTCCGCACTATCTTTCGATCGTGCCGTTGCGCCGGATCTTTCTCTGCAGGAGGAGGATGCCGTAAAGCAGCGCCTCGGCGGTCGGCGGGCAGCCGGGCACGTAGATGTCGACAGGCACGACGCGGTCGCAGCCGCGCACTACCGAATATGAATAGTGGTAATAGCCGCCGCCATTGGCGCAGGAGCCCATGGAGATCACGTAGCGCGGCTCGGGCATCTGGCCGTAGACCTTGCGCAGCGCCGGCGCCATCTTGTTGCAGAGCGTGCCGGCGACGATCATCAGATCAGATTGCCTGGGGCTGCCGCGCGGTGCCACGCCGAAACGCTCGACGTCGTAGCGAGGCATGGACATCTGCATCATCTCGATGGCGCAGCAGGCGAGCCCGAAGGTCATCCACATCAGCGAGCCGGTACGCGCCCAGGTGATGAGTTCGTCTGTGCTTGAGACGAGAAAACCTTTGTCGGCGAGTTCGGCATTGATCATCCCCATCGTCGGATCATCCCGGCGGCTCTCGCCGGGGAATTGGTATTGCGCAGGCGCTGGTCGGGATTGCTTTCCTTCATCTGGCATGGCGGCCTCCTTGATCAGGGGACCAGACAAGTCAAGCCGGCACCGGTTCCCAAGCCTTAGGGGGAAAATCGGCATGCCTGCGGGGAACACGGGCGACTTGTCTCTGGTTGGATCGAACCAGCCCAGAGGTTCCAATGCGTTTCGTTCCCTCATTAGTTCACGGTCTTGCCGATTATGTTTGTGGAGCATTCTTGTTGGCGGGGCCCATCCTGCTCCAGGAGCCGGAGCCAGCGCGACACGCGATAATGATGATAGGTTCCCTTGTTCTTCTCAATTCTGTCTTGACCGATTACGAGGCGGGTATTCATCGGTTGCTGCCGCTTCGCATCCATCTTTGCTTCGACACCATCCTAGGTGCAGCCGTCCTCGCTTTGTCCCTTATCCTCACGCTGTCTCCTGTGATGGCTGTCATGGCCTGGCTCTCTGGCCTCCTTACCGTGGCGCTGGCGACGACCACGAAGTTTCCACGCCGACGCCTCGAACAGCGTAGGCTGGTAGGGCCAGGCGCGCCGCGCCAATGAAACCTACGACGGAGATCACCGGATCAGTCTTCGCCGACGCGCTCGAGGCCCGGTGCATGGCCCATGGCGCGTTGTCGCGGTGACAACTGGTGATCGCGAGATCCAGTACTGGCAAATGCCCATGTCTTGTGGATTCTGCTTTGGGGAGAATGGGCGGGGTGGACGCCCCGCCCGGTGGAAACGCTTACTTGATGATCTGGACGACCTTCCGCGACGACGGTTCGACAATCACCCGCTCGTCGTTCACGATTGCGTAGGCGTAGGTCGGGTCCTCCGGAACCGGCGTCACGACGACCGTATCGGGAAGCGGTTGACCGACGACGATCCGTTCCTTCACAACAACCCGCGTCGATGGAGCCGGAGCTTCCCTCACGTAGGTCACTGTCTTCTGTGGCGGCGGATCGATGGCAGTGCCAACGATTGCCCCGGCGACCCCGCCTACGGCAGCGCCAACAGGACCGCCAACGATGGCACCAGTAACTGCACCGCCAGCCGCACCATTTACCGTGGACGACTGAGCAAAGGCTGTCCCCGACATCAAAGCTGCGACAAGGGCAGCACCCGTCATCATCTTACGAAGCATCTGATCCTCCTTCAGAATCGAGCGGTCATGCAACCGCAGCCAGACAACGGCCCAGTTCGAACCTCGTTCCAAGGTCGGACCTTGGTTTTGCCGGCGCGCCAAGCGTCCGTCACTCGGGCCGATCGCTGTCGCGCAATGACTGCCAGCCTTGACCGTTGTTTGACCTTACGGTTGTTGTGTCGGCAGCCGGTTTAAGGCGGCAAGCCAGGAGACGTTGTTTTGCAAGCGTGACATCAGGCTGACAAGGGAAAGTCGTGCGGCCGCGCCGCGGTCGAATAAAACGACTGGCGCGCGCAGGATGAGAGACCGTCACTATCGCAGAGGTCGCTGCCCGCCCTCTACTGTACGTCGCCGACCTGGTACCGACGATCGTTCTATTTAGAGGCGAGGGCCTGGATCCGTGTCAGATGCATGTGCAGATCAGGCAAGATCTTGGCCGCCGTCTTCTTGAGCTGGCCGTCCGGACCTTGCTTCACGAACTCGTCAAAAAGTGCAACCGCCTGCTGATGGGCCGTCACCTGCGTCGAAAGGTAGGCCTGGTCGAGATTTTCGGGATCGGAGGTTTGAAGGGCTTCGACCTTCTGACGCTGTTCGGAATCAAGTTCGGCGGGTATCGGAATTCCGTCCTGCTTTGCGGCCTCGGCAAGCAGCGGACCGGCTCTCTCGTGGTCCCTCAGCATGTCCCGCGCGAACTCTTTGGCATCCGCCGCTTTACCTTTGGAGAGCTCGATATTGGCCACCTCGATTTCAAACAGGTTCGACAGAGCCGCCTTCGTGGCGAAGTCATTGGCATGCCGGGTCGCCTCGTCATCGGCAGCAATGCCAGGTACGCAGGTCATCAGGAACAGGGCTGAAGCTAGGAAGATCTTCATCGTACTCTCAATCGTTGCAAACGAGCGCCTAACCTTCTCCCAGGCCTGAAGTTCCCTGCCCGAGCGCGGCACCACCCGATGCGCGGTCGTCGAGAACTTCGGCCCATGGGATCGGAGCACCGCGATATTCATCCGTGCGCAGCTGCCCAGGACGGAAGATGACGTTGCGGGAACTATTGCGCCGAATTGAGATTTAAGAGCGCGCATCACGACAAGCCGCACAACCTGGGGAATCTCACATGACTGAATACGATTTCGGCCCCCGAATTTCCGCATGTGCCACGCAATTCCGTTTGTGGGCGCCTCTTCAAAACCAGATCGCTTTGTCATTCGAGGAAGGCGAAACGACAGATATGGTGCGATCCGACGACGGCTGGCACCGATGTGAAGTCGGTAGCCCGCGACCAGGGACCGCCTATTCCTTCATCCTAGAGAACGGTCTTTCCGTGCCCGATCCTGCCTCCCGATACCAGCCGCGCGATGTTCATGGACCAAGTGAGGTCGTCGATCCGGATGCCTACCGGTGGAGAACAACTGACTGGGGCGGCCGTAGCTTCGATGATCTTGTTCTTTACGAGCTGCATGTCGGAGCCTTTACGCAGGAGGGGACATTCGCTGCGGCAATCGACCGTCTCGACCATTTGAAGTCGGTTGGAGTGACCGGAATCCAGATGATGCCGGTGGCTGATTTTCCTGGTCGGCGCGGCTGGGGCTATGACGGCGTCCTTCCCTATGCACCCGACAGCAGCTACGGCCGGCCTGAAGATTTAAAGCGGCTCGTCGACGAAGCTCATGCGCGTGGTATCTGTGTTTTCCTGGATGTGGTCTATAACCATTTCGGTCCCGACGGAAATTATCTCCCTCTTTACGCTCCGCTTTTCACCGACCGTCACAAGACGCCATGGGGAAATGCGATCAACTATGATGGGAACGGGTCCCGGCCGATCCGGGAATTCATTATCCAAAACGCCATCTATTGGATCACCGACTTCAGGTTTGACGGTCTGCGCCTGGATGCTGTGCATGCGATCAAGGATCGCTCAGAGGAGCACCTCCTCCACGAGCTGGCGCGGCGGGTAAGGGAGGCAGCCGGCAAACGACATGTCCACCTCATCGTCGAGAATGAAGACAATGATGGTAGCCTTCTCGAGCGTGATGAGGACGGGCACCCCCGGTTCTTCTCTGCGCAGTGGAACGACGATATTCACCACGTCATGCACGTTGCAGCGACCGGCGAAACCTTCGGCTACTATGCCGACTATGGTGACGATATCGCCAAGCTCGGGCGGGCGTTGGCCGAAGGTTTCGTGTTCCAGGGAGAACACATGCCCTACCGCGGTCAAAAGCGAGGAACGAGGAGCAGTCACCTGCCTCCATCGGCATTCGTCTCCTTCATCCAGAACCATGACCAGATTGGCAATCGAGCTCTCGGCGACCGCATGACCGTAAGCCGACAGGGTGCGGTGCTTCGAGCCCTTGCCGGCGTATACCTGCTGAGCCCGCAAGTGCCGATGATCTTCATGGGAGAAGAATGGGGCGCCGAGGAGCCTTTCCCCTATTTTTGCGATTTCGATGAAGAGCTGAACGAGAAAGTCAGGGTGGGCCGGCGTCAGGAACTCTCACGTCTTCCCGGATTTGATGCCGACGATCTGCCGGATCCGACGACAGAGGCTACCTTCCTGTCTGCAAAGCTCGATTGGACGAACCTTGAATCCGATAACTCTACGCAATGGCTCGATTTCTATCGAGAGCTTATTGTTCTACGGCGCCAACGGATCGCGCCCATCTTGATGGACATAGTCCGCGGAGGTGGGCGCCATCGTTTATCGGCCGGTGGCGGCCTGATCGTTGAATGGGCACTCTCAGGTGGTAGCAGGCTGCGGCTTATGGCAAATCTCAGCAGTCGGCCTGTCGAATTTGATGAAGAGGTCGCCGACGAAACGCGGTTTCTTCTGATTGGCGCCTTTACGGCGGGGAGCATGGCGCCTTGGTCGGTGCTGTGGTCGATGGTCTAATTCTTTAGATTCAAGCCCATGCGGGCATATTATCTAAGTGGTACAGGCAGCACTTACGGCGGGGGCGGTATGAGCCGACCGCAATTCGCAGCATAATTCGGCTGCATAGAAGATATTACATGACCGGTTCTAGACTCTTATGCTGCCAGAAGTCGTTGCGAGCGGCTCGCGACATGCTTTGCCGCGATGGCCCAGTCGGCGGGCTTCAAAAAAACTTTGTCGTTGCGGTAGGATGGCGGCAGAAGCCTATCATCATATCCGGTGATGAAGGCGAAAGGGATCTGCCGCATCTTCAAGACGGCCGCGACCGCATAGACCATTTCACCTGACAGATTGAGATCAAGCAATGCGCCATCGAGGTCGTGTTCGTGTTCGGCGATATCGAGCGCGGCGGAAACGGAGGAAACGGGCAGAACTTTCGCTCCGAGCGAATTCAGCCGCTGCCTCGCATCCGCCATCGTGTAGTAATCATCTTCCACGAGCAGGAATCGAAAGCCTTCCAGGCCCGAGTGGCGCGAGAACTTCTCGTGCGCAGCGGTGCGGCAAAGCGCTTCCAGACGCTCCGGGCATACTAGCCCTCGCCGATACATCCGCATGATGTAGCGGGCAAGCGCGGCCTTATTCGCCGACCCGGGCGAGAACCAAAGTTCCGAGCTGATTTTGGTGAAGATATGCCGCATGACTTGCAGGTCATGGGGAGAATAAATGCCATGGCTCAGATCATGTGGCATCGCAACCCTCGTCTCGTTTTGGAACGCAAGGGCATCTTTCCATCTTGACAACTGCGAATCAAGATCGATTCGGCAAGAGCGTAGGTTTGGACTCTTAGCGTACCAAGCGTGTTCTTCCTGAGGGGCGTCCGCGTCGTGCCGTCGTGAGGATTACCCCACATGCTCAACCGATAACGTCCCTGCTTGGAGCGGTTTGATCAACGCTTTTGCTGATACGGTCGGATCGAGCCAGTCTGCCCATAGATTTCGCTCGAGGATGACGATCTGGCGATCGTGGTATGGCAAGATGTCAGGCCCCGGCTCCATAGTCAGCATTGTGAAGGCTTGACCCACATCCGGCGTTTGGCGCCAGATGCCCGCGATACAGAAGATCGGCTCGTCCTTTTTGGTGAAAAGCCATTTGTCCTTTCGCTTCTTTTTCGGGTCCTTCGCGTCGGTGAATTCGTAAAATCCGTCGGCGACGATCAGGCACCGGTTGGACGTGAACTCCCGCCCCTCGGAGCGGAAATTATAGACCGGCCTTTTGTTCGGCCCGGGCCAACTCCATCGCCGCTGCACGAGCTCTGCCTCATCGCCTTCCTCGATCATGCGGACGATCGGACCAACATCCGTGATCTTGATATCCTCGCGGGCCTCCAGGTTCGGTATGCCTTCAGCGAACCGGATCTTGATCTTCAGATCGGCGAAGTCTCTTGCGATCGATGCAGCATCCACCATCAATCGGTAATCATTGCACATTGTTCTTCCGTTTCTCGATCGCTCACGGCCAAGCCGCCAAAGGTGCAATATAGTATCGGTTCACGCGCGCTCCAGCAGAACCATGGATCTCGGGCATCCGCAGCCGACGGCCGGACAGCATACGTGAGCGTTGATCTTGTCCAATGCGTTTGTTCCTGATATGTTCTCAATCATGAATGCGACGATCTTTCACTCTGACGCCCCTATCGATTACCGTCGGATCATCGTCAGGCGCCATGCCGGCGAAGTGGAGATGGTGGAGCTGCCTTGGGGGCTTCGTGCCCGAGATGGCGCTCCGCGCGCCGTCAATCTCGTCCGATCGGAAGGCCGAAGATTTCCAACCCACCGCTGTCTGGTGCCGGCTTCCGAGTTTCGCTACAAGAACTTCAGCTTTTCGCTCGCCAATGGGGACTGGTTTTATTTCGCGGGGATCTGGCGGCCGGCGGCCGAGGATTGGCCCGAGGCCTATACCATCTTAACCATCGAAGCGAATGCGGATATTGCACCCTACCGCGATCGGCAGATGGCGGTACTCACACGGGATCAAAGGATGGACTGGCTCGATGGGACGGTGCCGGAGGACGAGATCCTGCGGCCGTTGCCCGCAGGGACGTTCCGTATCAAAAGGACCTCGGGCGCTTCTGATCAGCCGGCGCTGGCGCTCTAAAACGCGAGCCTCAATTGCGGCTCCGTCGCAGCGGTCTGCCGCTCCAGCGAGGAAAGGGTGACACCGAGCAGGCGGACGCCCTTGAGGGTCGGAAAGATCGGCGACAGCAGGAGGTCAACAACCTCTTCTAGGTCGGCGATCGCCGGCAAAGGTGCCGGAACAGTCTTGCTGCGGGTGATTTGATTGAAGTCGGCATATTTGACCTTGAGTGTCACCGTCTTGGCGCCGATCCCGTTTGCCTCGCAGTAAGCCCATACTTTTTCCATCAGCGGCTGCAGCCTCTCGCGCGCCGGCTCATAGGCATGGAGGTCCTGCGAGAACGTATCTTCGGCGCCGACTGATTTGCGTACCCGGTTCGGCTTGACCTCGCGTTCGTCAATGCCGCGGGCTATCCCATAAAAATAAGGACCGGACTTGCCGAAATTCTCCACAAGGAATTCGAGCGTCTTTTCCTTGAGATCAGCGCCGGTGTCGATCCCGAGCCGGTGCATCTTTTCGGCCGTCGCCGGGCCGACGCCATGAAACTTCTTGACGGGGAGCGCTTCGACGAAGACCGGCCCATTCTTCGGTGTGATGACAGCTTGGCCGTTCGGCTTGTTGAGGTCGCTTGCCATTTTGGCGAGGAACTTGTTGTAGGAAATGCCGGCCGACGCGTTGAGCCCGGTCACCTGTTTTATCTTGGCCCGAATTTCGGAAGCGATCTCGGTGGCGATCTCCATGCCTTTCAGATTTTCGGTGACATCGAGATAGGCTTCGTCAAGCGAGAGCGGCTCCATGACCGGCGTATATTCGGCGAAAATCTCGCGGATCTGTTGCGACACAGCCCTGTAGACGTCGAAGCGCGGCGGCACGAAAATCAGGTCCGGACACTTTCGTTTGGCTGTCACCGAAGGCATGGCCGAGTGAACACCGAAAGCGCGGGCCTCATAACTTGCTGCCGCCACCACGCCGCGCGCTGCCGATCCGCCGACGGCGATCGGCTTGCAACGCAGCTCCGGATTATCGCGCTGCTCGACCGACGCATAAAATGCATCCATGTCGACATGGACGATCTTTCGGATGGGGAAGGAGCTTAAGTCTTTCATTCTAGCTTCATGGAGCCAATGGTCGGCGAAAAGCCGCGTCGAAACAAAGGCAGAACATAACACCGTTTGATGCGATATCAACGTTTGATGGGCGTCGTCTGAGGAGCAAATGCGAGCCTGCGAGGTGTCATTGCGCTCTAGAACATCATCCGGGGAATGCTGCTGACGAGGATACCGATGATGTGGGGCGAGCGTCCGGTACCGTACGGCATCTCTTTGCCAGCAAGCTCGTTACCTCCTCTTAAGGAGATGGCCCATGACATATAACATTAAGCGGAAAAGAGTCGTCGGCACCGCCAACGAAAAGATCGAACGGTTCGAAAAAACGAACGAAGCGGCACGCGAGGCCCTCGAACTGGAGCGGCGGTTGCGCGAAGCCAAAACCGCAAGGCTGCGCCTTGCTCGCTTGCAAGCTGAGGAACAAGGCAGGCAACACCAGGTGCGATCGGCTCCGGTAGTCGGCCGCAAGCCTAGGATAATCTGAACACCTAGATGTCATTGGTGCTGTTGCACGCAGCCCGATCGCGGCGGCGAGGCGCCGCGGCTTCGGCTTCCGTCGTCCTGTGACAATACTGCGGGTCGCCAGCATCAGGAGGCGCGCATGGTTACGCAGCGGGCGCTCAGTCCCAAAGAAAATCAGGCCCCGTTGTCTGATAGGTCAGCCGCAAGGTTCCGTCTGGCTGAACGACGTACCGCTCGAAGACACGGTATCCGAATTGCCCGAGAAAGGTGTTTTTGACGATCGTCCCAGGCTTGTAGCGGGAATGGACGACTTTGCCACCGTAAGTCAGGCTGCCGGGCAAAGGAGTGGGACCCGATCGCGTTATGGCGGCCTCTTGTGTGCTGCACCCGATGACCAATGTGGCGGCAATGACGATCATCGCACTTGTTGTTGAATGCTTCATCGGCGAGGTCCTCAATTTATAAGAGACTGGGTTGCCGATCAGGAAAGTACTGAGCCGTGCTCAAAGCCCGCAGATCTCAACCGTGAGTTCTCAGGAACTTCGTCTGATGATGAAAGTTCCCCGACGGTACACGCAGTTTAAGGGCCGTCATCTATCTCCATTCGTGGAACGATCGGCTTTCTCTTGAGTTCGGCCTGCACGGAAAAACCCTCCAAAGCGGCTGACGGGACATCTTCACCACCTTCGGCTCCGACTCTCGGAGAGTGCAACATCAAACCCGAAACGACTGCACCGACTGGAGGTCAAGAATGAAGGAAGCGCCCCGGTCGCTCCGGCGCCTTGCAAGGCAGAAGGGGCTAGAATTGGTTCGTCCATCCCCGGAGGGCCGCCTGGTTCGTGTCTCGGATCGTAACCTCGTCAGAACGCTCGCTGCGCTTGGTGAAGATGTTGCTAGCATATCATCAGATGGTGAGGTTCGTTGTCATGCACCAGCGAGCCTCATAGATCGTCCGGCTTGGGGCCTCAGTCTGCAGCTGTACGAATTGCGGTCCGACCGCAACTGGGGAATGGGTGACTTCAAGGACCTATGGGCGATCTGCCCGATGGCCGGCGCTCTTGGCGCCGAATTCATCGGCTTGAACCCGCTGCATGCCGGTTTCCTCTACGAGGCGAACCGGTGCAGTCCATACGAACCTTCCAACCGCAAATTTTTAAACCCTCTCTACATCGCCGTCGACGAGGTGGAGGGTTTTGCCACCTCGCCTGACGTCGAGGCGGAGCTTTCGAAGTTAAGAGAGCTTCCGCTCGTCGACTACGAGGCTGTCGCGGCAATCAAGGTCCGCGTTCTTCGCACAATCTGGAAATCGGTCCAACAGGCAGAGAATCCGGAATTCGAGGAGTTCATCGGCAATGGGGGGCGTGATCTGCGTCTTCATGCTCTATTCGAGACCCTTTCCTATGCCCAGACGACTAAGGGTATAGGTGCCGGTTGGTTGAGCTGGCCACCAGAATTCCAATCGCCGAAAAGTGCGGGTGCACGCCAATTCGCTCGATCACATGAGGATGAGATTAAATTCCATCAATGGCTGCAATGGATTGCCCATATCCAGCTTTCAGAGGCAAAGGAGTGCTGCCGCAGGGCCGGGATGCGCGTGGGGCTCTATCTCGATCTCGCCGTCGGGGAAGCGCTCGACGGGTCCGCCACCTGGAGCGACAGAACCTTGTACGTTCGCGGTGCTGCCATCGGAAATCCACCCGAACCCTTCGCGACCAAAGGCCAGGACTGGAGGCTTGCGGCACTGCGGCCGGACACGATCACCAGCGGTGATCCGTCGCCTTTCGCCCGGTTGATGACAGCCTCCATGCAATATGCCGGCGCAGTAAGGATCGATCATGCCGCCGCTTTCGCCAGATTGTTTCTTGTACCGACCGATGCCACGCCGGCAGACGGGGCGTACGTCCGTTATCCGATCGACGACATGCTGGAGGAGCTGGCGTACATGTCCGTCAGACATCAATCTATCGTCATTGGCGAAGACCTTGGCGATGTCGCGGCCGGACTGCGCGAAGATCTGGCGGCTGTCGGTGTGCTGTCTTATCGCATCCTGTCCTATGAACAGTCGAAGGAAGGCTTCGTGCAACCCCAAGACTATCCGGAACTCGCGCTCGCCTGTGTTTCCACCCACGACCATCAAACCTTTTCCGGATGGTGGAAAGCCTCTGATATCAATCTTCGTCTGGAACATGGGCTCGTTTCGAAGGGCATGACCTTGCAGCATCGGAAGATACGCAAGAGCGAACGCAAAAGCCTTCTTGCAGCTCTTGCCGCCGCCGGAATGATCGGGCCGGACGAGCAGTCAGGTGCGGAAGACCCGGAACAGCTTGTCGTCGCAGTTCACGAATACGTTGCTTCAACCCCGTGCATGCTCGTCAGCGTTCGGCTTGCAGACCTGACGAACGAAGAGGCGCCGACCAACATCCCCGGTACTGACAAAACCTATCCGAACTGGAGGCCCAAGCTGTCAGTCGATTTGGCGGCGCTCGAACATCTTCCAATGGTGCGGCGCATCGCAAATGTCATGAATCGTTACCGCGGTACTCTGGCCGCTCATGGCAAAGTCGACCCATCAGATCGCGCCGGTGGGCTCTGATGTAGCAAAGCTGGGCGCGATCAGGTACTACAAGTGCCTTCCGACGAACGCTCCCTCCTCGAAGGAGAAGGGAACAGTATATCGGCTGACAATCTGTTCTCCTCCGTTTTTTCAGCCAAAATTGGTGAGGGAGCGAGGGACTTTAGTCCGATTGCCGGTCGCGGTCCTTCCGATATTCTCTGTGTTGCTGACAACTCCAGTGTCGACACGAAGAGGGGTGTGTTTCCTTGCTGGAAACCACCGTTTTCGTCTGCCCTGCTGGCCTTCGGATTGCGCCCGCCCTTTCATCTGGGATTGGAGCTGAAGGACCTTTCGTTCGCGGTAATGTGTTGCGACCCTTACGACTTGACGCCGATATCTACTGTGAACCGATCGCACCGATCTATGGCGGGAGCTTGGAGAAAAATTGGCCCCGGAAGCCTGCGCCGATGAGGACGCTGCTTTTGGCCCTACCAATTCGTCCAGCACCTGGAAAATGATCAAACAGAGGCGGGAAAGCTACACAATTTTGGCCGCAATCAGCGATTTCCTATGGCATCCAGATCTACCAAGCGAAACCACCAGCCGCCGGAGGCGTTCTCGTGAGTAAGAGAATGTCATCAGGAGAGAGCCCATGGGCGACGACAGCACCACGACGATCCGAGCCACCTTCGAGACACGGGAAGCCGCCGATATCGCGATCGAGCATCTGGTTCAGCAGCATGGCATCTCACGGCCCGACATCTTCATCCAGTCGGCGGGTGATCGCAATACCGCAGGCGCGGTTGCCTCGGGCGGGGATGCCTCGCACGAAGAGGGCGCTCGCCGCGATGCGCCGCTCGGCGGCGAGATCGAGGTTTCGGCCGACGTTACAATCAGCCAGGTCGTCGCTGTCCGCCGCTGTCTCGGCGAGGCGGGTGCGCTGCGAATATCGAGCCACTGAGCATGGCCGACACTCTCTCGAAATATCGCGCCAAGCGCGATTTTAAAAAGACACGAGAACCGAGCGGCGAAGCGCAGGTCAAGCCTTCCAACCGCCTGCGGTTTGTGATCCAGAAGCATGATGCCACCCGTCTGCACTACGATCTGAGGCTTGAGCTCGACGGGGTCTTCAAATCCTGGGCGGTGACCAAAGGACCGTCGCTCGATCCGCATGACAAGCGCCTCGCCGTCGAGGTCGAGGATCACCCTCTCGACTACGGCGATTTCGAAGGCACCATCCCGAAAGGCCAATACGGCGGTGGCACGGTTATGCTCTGGGATCGCGGCTATTGGGAGCCGGAAGGCAGGAAATCGCCGCAGGAGGCTTTGAGGAAAGGCGACTTCAAGTTCACGCTCGAGGGCAAGCGGCTGCATGGCAGTTTCGTCCTCGTCAGGATGCACGGCGATCGGGACGGCGGCAAGCGGACGAACTGGCTGCTGATCAAGCATCACGACGATTACTCTGTCGAGGAAAACGGAGCCGCCGTCCTGGAGGAGAACGCGACCTCGGTCGCCTCCGGTCGGACCATGGAACAGATCGCAGAAGGCAAGGGCCGCAAGCCGCGTCCGTTCATGATGGCGAATGGCGAGATCGAGGCCGACGCGGTCTGGGACAGCAAGCATGGGCTGGCGGCCGATGAGCGCAAGAAGCGACAGCGCAAAGATGTCGCGACCTCTACCCCTGCGGATCTGCCGGATTTCATCGATCCGCAGCTCTGCGAAACGCTTGATCGGCCGCCCCCCGGCGACGATTGGCTGCACGAGATCAAGTTCGACGGGTACCGCATCCAGATGCGGGTCGCCGGCGGAGCTGCGACGTTGAAGACGCGCAAGGGCCTCGACTGGACGGTAAAATATCCCGAAATTGCCGATGCGGCTGCCGGCCTTCCCGACTGCATCATCGATGGCGAGATCTGCGCGCTCGACGGAAACGGTGCCCCTGATTTCGCAGCACTTCAGGCCGCTCTATCTGAAGGGAAGACCGCCGATCTTTTCTATTTCGCCTTCGACTTGCTGTTCGACGGTGGCGAGGACTTGCGGTCGATGCGGCTGATGGAAAGGAAGGAGCGGCTGCAAAACGTCCTCGCCAGCGCGGACGGCAATCCGCATATCCGCTATGTCGAGCATTTCGAATCCGGCGGCGATGCCGTACTCCGCTCGGCCTGTAAGCTCAATCTCGAAGGTGTCGTCTCCAAACAAATGGACGCGCCCTATCAGTCCGGCCGCACCGACACTTGGGCAAAGTCCAAATGCCGGGCCGGCCATGAGGTGGTGATCGGCGGTTACGCCAAGACCAATGGCAAGTTTCGGTCTCTGCTTGTCGGCGTTCATCGCGGCGATCACTTCGTCTATGTCGGTCGCGTCGGGACCGGCTATGGCATCAAAAAGGTCGAGACGCTGCTTCCGAAGCTGAAGGCGCTGGAGACGGCGAGATCGCTGTTCACCGGGATCGGAGCGCCAAAGAAGCAGGCCGAGGTTGTCTGGGTCAAACCCGAGCTGGTCGCCGAAATAGAATTCGAAGGCTGGACCGCAGATGGCCTCGTGCGCCAGGCTGCCTTCAAGGGACTGCGCGAGGATAAGCCGGCCACAGAGGTCGAGGCCGAAAAGCCTGCACCGCCCGCACGGATCGATACGGCTGAACCTGGCGCGACGTCCAAGATCAAGTCTGGCCGCCGCAAAGGCGCGAAGGCCGAGGTCATGGGCGTTCTCATCTCCAATCCCGACAAACCGCTCTGGCCGGACGCCGGTGATGGCGAGCCGGTTACAAAGGGGGACCTTGCTCGCTATCATGAAGCTGTCGGAGCCTGGCTGATCGAGCATATCAGAGGCCGGCCGTGTTCGATCATTCGGGCGCCGGACGGTATCGGCGGAGAGCAGTTCTTTCAACGCCACGCTATGCTTGGCACCTCCAACCTTCTGGAATTGGTGAAGGTCTTTGGCGACAAGAAGCCTTACCTGCAGATCGATCGGATCGAGGGACTTGCAGCCATCGCCCAGATCGGCGGGATCGAACTGCATCCTTGGAATTGCGAGCCCGGCAAGCCGGAAGTGCCAGGCAGGCTGGTGTTCGACCTCGATCCCGGACCAGATGTTCCGTTTTCGGCCGTGGTAGCGGCGGCCCAGCAAATGCGCGATCGCCTCGACGAGTTGGGTCTCGTCAGCTTCTGCAAGACTACGGGCGGCAAGGGACTGCATGTTGTGACACCGCTCGCCGTCAGCAAGCGCAAACCCTTGTCATGGGCAGAAGCCAAGGGCTTTGCACATGACGTTTGTCAGGAGATGGCGCGTGACAATCCTGACCTCTACCTGATCAAGATGACCAAGAGCCTTCGAGGCGGAAAGATCTTCCTCGATTATCTCCGCAACGATCGCATGGCGACTGCGGTCGCGCCGCTCTCGCCGCGCGCACGTCCAGGCGCCACCGTTTCGATGCCTCTCACGTGGGCGCAGGTGAAGGCAGATCTCGACCCGAAGCGGTTTACCTTGCGCACCGTCCCGGCGCTGCTTGCGAAAACGTCGGCGTGGCGGGACTATCGTGAGGGCGAGCGGGCGCTGGAGCAGGCGATCAAGCGGCTCGGAAAATCAGGACGAGCAGCGTGATCTTTCGAGTGGCAGCTGCAGGCGATGTCATATGGACGACGCAACAAAAAAGAGATCCGAAACACCGCCGCCCGAAGGGGCAACGACCGACCTGCCCCATGATCGGATAACGGTGGCCCGTTTTCGGGATGCATTTCCGCGAGCCCGGTGGAGCGACCGCTTGAATGCCTGGTTCGTGCCCGGCCGCACCGCCGAAAAGCGCATCGGCCGGTGGCTCGCCGAAATGGAGGCCGAAGCCGACAGGTTCGCCGACGAGAAGGGGAGGGATGCCTTTGCCTTCGAGCCGATCGAAAGCCGGTATCTCGAAGCGGCGCCTGCAAGCTTGCAGATCCGCACGCCCTATGCACGCACTGTCGTCGAAGAGATCCGCGAAATTCCGCATGCACGGTGGGATGCAGCTCGCCGGCTCTGGTCCGTACCCTACCGCTCGTTCGAGCAACTGCGCCAGCGCTGGCCGGCAATCGAGGCGGCGGCCGAACATAGCGAGCCGGAGGCGCGCCGCGCGAGGCGTGAGGCTGTCCGAGGGACCGAGAAGGAGGCGGCATCCAGGGCAAGGTTGAAGGAGCGCCGGCGGCACCGATATCCGGTCCCCGACGACGATGCTCCGCCGCTCGATCGTGCAATCGGCACGCATGTCGGGATCGTCTTCTTCATCGGGACCGACGGTGAAATCGCGGATCCGGCGACGGTTAGCGCCTTCTACTTTCCGGCCGCCGATGACGAGGAATATGTCTGGGCGTCGTGGCGGCGCGGCACGCTGGAGGAATTGGTGACGACCTGGCCGGCGCGGATGCCGCCGCAGGCGCCAGAGCGAGTGCGAGGTTGGTGGACACCGACGCTCGACGAGCTGCGGCCTGCCCGACGCGAAGCCAAATCCAGGCGACGGGCAAAAGAGCGCAGCCAACAAGCGGCGGGCAAGGCCTTGCGATCAGAGGCAGGCGGCTGACTCTCTATGACCGATGTCAGGCGAATGTGCCGCCTGGCGTCGGCGTCGATGAAGATTGCGCCGAAGTCCAGGCATCGGCTTGCGCTTGCGTTGGCACGCTTCCGTCAGGGGTCAATTCGTTCACGGCCTTCGGCAGATCGCGAGACAGACGGCTCAAGATTTCTTCCTTCGAGAGGCCGGTTTTGGCAGAAAGCTCGTTTAGCGTTTCGTCCCCAAGGGCCTGGCTCAGTTCCTGATCGTTTATCGGCTTGTTCTCGCCGGTGCCGACCCAGGATTCAGCCTTGTCGCCCAGGCCTCTGCGTTGGAACTGTTCCAGAAGGCTTCCCAGACCGCCGCTCAGAATGCCGCCGGCTGAACTGCCGCCGAAAATGTCGCCGAGGCCTCCACCGTGGGCGAGGTTGCCGAGAATGTCGCCAATGCCGCCTGCGCTTGGTGCGCTGTCGGCACCGGTCTGGCCGCTTTGGGCGCGCTGGCCAATTCCCTTCAAGGCTTCTGCGATCTTGTCACGGTTCTGGTAGCCGGCGACAGCAAGCACGGCCAGTAGTGCAGTCAATGGTCCACGGGACATAGTCGATCCTCCGTCGAGAGTTTGTCCTTCAGGAAACTGGCCGACGATTACATTGTTCCGGCCGGTTTCTCGTTGATATCGAAGACGGCGGCGTTGTCCTGGACCTCGCGCAGACCCTTGAAAGATGCATGACGTAAGTTGCCGTCATCGGTCCAGCCGCGGAACTTGATCTCAGCGATCAATGTCGGCTCCGCAAAAATGAGATTCTTGCCCTTCAGCGCGACCGCCGGCCTACCGGTCTTGAGTTTGTCGAGCAGCGCGCGCAACTCCGCCACATCCTTGGCATCGAACCCCGTTCCGACGGAGCCGACATAGGCCCAGTCGTGGCCGCTGCGGGCGGCAAGAAGCAGGCTGCCGATTCCGCCGCGCGCGACTTTTGACTGTTCGTAGCCGACGATCATGAAGCTCTCGCTCTGGACACATTTGATCTTTAGCCAATCGCCGGTTCTGCCGGAGCGGTAGGGGCGGTCCCGGTGCTTGGCGATGATGCCCTCAAGTCCCATCGAGCAGGCGTTTGCCAGAAGCTCGGCGCCGTCGCCGGCGACTTCCTCTGACAGTTGGATTGCGCCGGTAGCACCGTCCAGGAAATCCTCGAGCAGGTGGCGTCGGACGGAGAGCTCGGTTTTGGTCAGATCGTGACCGTCGAAATAAAGAAGATCAAAGGCGAAAAACGCGGATTCGGTCGAGGCACGTTTGCCGCCCCGACCGCCGAGCGAACGTTGCAATGCGCCGAAGTTCGAACGGCCCTCTTTGTCGAGAACGACCGCCTCGCCGTCCAGAATCGCTGTTGCGACGCCAAGCTTCCTCGCTGCCTCGGCGATAGTTGGAAACCGGTGCGTCCAATCGTGCCCGCCGCGGGTGATGATCCGCACACCGTTCGGCTCGATATGGATCGCAAGGCGGTAACCATCCCACTTCAGTTCGAACGCCCAATCCGGACCTTGCGGGGGGATTTGCTTCAAAAGCGCCAGGCACGGCTCGATGCGCTCAGGCATCGGATCGAAGGGAAGATTGGGTTGCGCGGGGTCGCGGGAACGGGCGCGTTTCGACTTCAGAACCTGGTCGTCTTGAAGGAGCGGTTTGGCGCGGCGGCTCATCGGCCAGCCCGCTTCTCGGCCGCAACCGACTTTTTCAGGGCATCCATGATGTTGACGACGTTGGAGGCGGAGGCGGCTTGCGGCTTGTTGTTCTTGCCGGCTTTTCTCGGCTTCAGCGTCTTCTTCTTGTCCTCGATGAGCGCCAGCAGCGCCTCCTGGATCGGATCTGTGACCATGGCCGGCGACCAATGTTTCGTGCGCTGCTTGATCAGCTTCTCGACCAGGGGAAGGGCGTCCTTCTCGGAGTCGCTGTCGATCCCTTCGAAGTAGGGACCTTCCGGCCGAACCTCGTCGCCGAAGCGAAGGGTCCAAAGTACGATGCCTTCATCGCGGGGTTCGAGGATGACCGCGCGTTCCCTTCGTCCGATGACAAGCTTCGACACGCCGACAACCTTCGACGCCTTCATGGCGTCGCGAATGACGGAAAAGGCCTCCTGGCCGACCGGATCGTCGGGCGTCAGGTAGTGAGGTTTCTCCAGATAGGTCCAACCAATGGAATCGGCAGGCACGAACTTCTCGATATCGATCGTTCGGACTGTGTCGAGCGACACCGAGTCCAGATCTTCGTCTGTCAGGATTACATAGTCGTTCTCGCCGCGCGCGTAGCCCTTGGCCTCGTTTTCGTCTTTGACCGGCTTTCCGGTGATCGAATCGACATATTGGGAGACGACACGGTTGCCGGTGGCGCGATTGAGCGTGTGAAAGCGCACCTTCTCCGATTCGGACGTCGCCGGCGACATTGCAACCGGGCAGGTGACCAGCGACAGCTTGAGGTAACCTTTCCAATAGGGACGTGGTGCCATTGCTCGTGCTCCTACCCGGCCTTACGCTGCGAGGCGGCTGGTGTGGCGGTTTTAGCCCGGCCCGCGGCACGTTGCCTGCCGGTGCCTTTGTTGGCGTTGGCGGCGGTGCGTTTGGGCTGTTCTGTGGTCTTGCCTGCAAGCCCGGCACTTTCGCGAAGTGCGGCCAAAAGGTCGTTCGGCTTGGAGACCTGCACCGTCCTCGGTTTCGGCAGGGACCTGCCTTCGAGTTTTGCGCGGACCAGTTCGGCGACAGCCTGCTCATAGCGGTCATCGAAAGTGGCCGGGTCGAACTCGCCGATCTTCGTCGAAATGATATGCTTGGCAAGATCGAGCATCTCGCCCTCGATCTTCAGCTTGGGGATCTCTTCGAACGCCGTCTTCGATGAACGGACCTCATAATCGTATTGGAGAGTGGTTGCGATCATCCCGGTGCCATGCGGACGGATGAGAACCGTGCGCATGCGTCTGAAGAGGACCGCCCTTGCGATCGCCGCAACGTTCGCTCTCTTCATTCCGTCCCGCAGCATTGTAAAGGCATCGGATCCCACCCGGTCGCTCGGCGTCAGGTAGTAAGGCTTGTCGAAATAGACGTCGTCGATTTCCGAGCAGGGGACGAAGGCTTCAATCTCCAGGGTCTTGTTGCTCTCGGGGATGGTCGCGGCAATCTCGTCCGGATCGATCATGATGTAGCGACCATCGTCGATCTCGAAACCCTTCGTCTGTTCCTCTTTCGGCACCGGCTCCTCAGTCTCGCTATCGATGAAGATACGGTTAACTGGGTTGCCCGTCGCCTTATTGACCGTGTTGAAGGTGATGCGCTCGGCTGTTGAGGCAGCGGTGTAGAGTGCAACCCCGCAGCTCACCTCTCCAACCTTCAAGAACCCCTTCCACTGGGCACGATGTCCTGGCGCCATGACGCGATACTCCTGATCGACGATTGTCGACTCAAGTCTGGCGAGAGTGATTCGTTCCGACGCGAAACGAATTAATTTCAATGGCTTACCACCTAATGTTGAGGAAGTGATTCCAGCACGTCTGCGTCGAAAATTGCACCCCCCGTGCAATCATGAGGTCCGGCATCGATTGACCCCGTCTCCTGGCAACCATCCTCGGACAACCCATGGAGATGCGTCGTCACCTGGCTACAAGTGGAATTGCGTGCCGTGGCTCATTCGATTCATCGTTTGATTTCGTAGGGATTTTTGCGATCAATTGCTGTGGGCTGCAGTGGCTGGGAATATCAACCGTATACATGTGCGTTGACTCACATTCACAACAGGAACAAATAGGGAACATATGCGCTGTTGCGCAATTAGGAAACCTGAAACTGACGATGAGCGGCCATGGCCAAAGCAAGCGCGAATCCTATCATTTCCGAGCTGAGGGAGCGCATTCGACACCTCGAAAGAGGGAAGACACGCAAACCGCTTGTCCTGCCGTTCGGCGTCCCAGAGATCGACTGCGCCCTTCCTGGCGGCGGACTGGTCTGCGGCGCTCTGCACGAGTTTGCAGGTGGTGGGACGGGAACGGTGGATGGCGCGGCCGCCGCTTTGATGGTGGCCGGAATAGCTGCGCGAATGAAGGGCAAGGTGCTTTGGTGCCTGACGAGGCCCGACCTGTTTTTCCCGGCGGTCTCGCAGGCGGGACTGCATCCCGATCGGGTCATTTTTTGCGAAAGCGATCGCGAGGAGGATGTTCTGGCGTCGATGGAGGAGGGCTTAGCGTTTGGAGGTCTTGGAGCTGTGATCGGGGAACTCGTCCGATTGCCGATGACAGCGTCGCGCCGCCTGCATCTGGCTGCCGAGAAGACCGGCACGATGGCGATCGCTCTCAGGAGGTGGAGGAGACAATCCGAGGCCTCTGACTACGGTCAGCCGACAGCGTCGACGACAAGATGGCGGATCAGCGTGCTGCCCTCCGAGCCGTTACCCGTTTCCGGAGTAGGTCGCGCCAGGTGGCTGGCCGAATTGATGCGCGTGAAAGCAGGCGAGTGTGCTGAGTTCGAAATAGGAGCCTGTGATGCCAAGGGTCGTATCCGTTTACTTCCCGTTTCTGCCGACAGACCGGATCAGACGGCATGGCAAGGACGCCATTCCGGCTGACCAGCCTCTGGTGGTGATCGCCAAAAGCGGATCGAAACGCTGGATTTCGGCTGCGGATAATAACGCCCGAAAGCTTGGTCTCCATTCCGGGATGCCGGCAAGCAAGGCGCAGGCGATGGTCTCCAATCTCGTGACCGTCGATGCCGACCCCACCGCGGACGCCGCGGCGCTCGAACGCCTGGCGCTGTGGGCGCTGCGGCAGTACAGCCCGGTCGTCGCGGTGGACGGAACAGACGGGATCGTGATGGACACGGAAGGTGCCGACCATCTTCAAGGAGGCGAGGATCGCCTGATTTCGGGACTGGTGAACATGCTTCGCGCGCGGGGTCTCACAGCACGGGCGGCAGTTGCCGACACGTGGGGTGCCGCCCATGCGGTCGCCCGCCTAACATCTGCCGAGACGACGGTCGTTCCGATAGGAGGTCTTGCAAAGTCGGTGGTCGGACTGCCGATCCACTGCCTGAGATTATCGCTGGATACGACCCATGGATTGAGGGCCATGGGCATCGAGACAGTCGGCGAACTGTCGGTACTGCCGCGCGCGCCGTTGACGCTTCGGTTCGGTCCGGAGCCGGGAAGGCGGCTCGACCAATTGTTCGGCCGCGTCGCCGAACCGATCGAGCCGCTTCGCACACCAGAGCTGGTCGAGGTGTCGCGCAACTTCCAGGAGCCGATCGGCGCTGCCGAGACCATCGCGAAATACGTCCGACGCCTGGTCGGCCAACTGACGACGGAACTGGAAGCCCGTGGGCTTGGCGTCAGGCGGTCCGATCTCATCATCCATCGGGTTGACAATACGAGACAGTCCCTGCGAGCCGGATTGGCGAAGCCTGTGCGTGACCCGGCCCGTCTCTCCAAACTGTTATGCGACCGCATAGAGAAGATCGACCCCGGCTACGGGATCGAGCGGATGGTCCTCGTTGCGATCATGGCAGAACCCCTCGAAGAAAAGCAGATCGCAACGTCTCTGATCGAAGAGCAGGTGGTTGACGTCACGCCGTTGGTCGATATCCTCGGCAATCGTGGCCAGCGCCTCTATCGTGTGACGCCCGTTGCTTCAGATGTCCCCGAGCGCTCGGTGGCGCGTATCGGACCGACTATCGAGGAGACCGGAGCCACATGGGGTGCGAAGTGGCCGAGGCCCTCGCGTCTGCTCCTCCACCCGGAAGAGATTGAAGTGATCGCGGTCCTGCCGGACCAGCCGCCGGCGGTATTCACCTGGAGAGGGAAGCGCCGTCGCGTGAAGCGAGCCGACGGCCCCGAGCGCATATTCGGCGAATGGTGGACCACGCCTTTGGAGATGCGCGCCGTCCGCGATTACTTCGTCGTCGAGGACGAAACGGGAGAACGGTACTGGGTCTTCCGCGCCGGTGACGGCGTCGATGTGGCCACGGGCTCGCATAAGTGGTTTCTGCATGGAGTGTTCGGGTGATGAAATACGCCGAACTCCAGGTGACAACACATTTCAGCTTTCTCCGCGGAGCGAGTTCGGCCGAGGAGTTGTTCGCGACAGCTGCAATGTACGGCATCGACGCGCTGGGCATCGTCGACCGCAATAGTCTGGCGGGCATTGTCCGCGCCTGGGAAGCGTCAAAAACGACAGGGGTTCGCCTCGTCGTCGGTTGCCGTCTTGACCTGGCGGACGGAATGTCCCTTCTCGTCTACCCAACGGACCGCCCCGCCTATTCCAGGCTGACCCGATTGCTATCGCTGGGGAAAAGCCGTGGCGGCAAGGGCAAGTGCATCCTCGATATCACCGATGTCGAGGCCTATAGCGAGGGACTGCTGGCGATCCTCGTGCCGGATGAGGCGGACGACATCTACGTAGGCCAGCTGAGGAGGGTTGCTGCGATCTTCGGCGATCGTGCCTACGTCTCGCTTTGCCTCCGGCGTCGGCCGAACGACCGCCTCAGGCTTCACAACCTGTCGAACATGGCCGCCCGACACAGAGTAAAGACCATCGTGACCAACGATGTCCTTTTCCACGAGCCGGGGCGGCGGCAGCTGCAGGATATCGTCACCTGCATTCGAAACGGCACGACCATCGACGATGTCGGGTTCGACCGCGAGCGGCATGCCGATAGGTTCCTCAAGCCGCCGGAGGAGATGCATCGGCTACTTGCCGACTATCCCGAGGCGCTGGCTCGGACGCGCGAGATCGTCGACCGCTGTCGTTTCGACCTCGGCCAGTTGCAGTACCAGTATCCCGAGGAGGCCATTGTCCCTGGCCTTGACGCCCAGCAGTCGCTGGTGAAACTGTCTTGGGAAGGGGCTGCGGAAAGATATCCTGAAGGTATCCCGGAAAAGGTCAGGAAGTCGATCCTGCACGAGCTGGACCTCATCCGCGAGATGAAGTACGCCCCGTATTTCCTCACCGTCTTCAACATCGTCAGGTATGCACGCTCGCAGGGCATCCTCTGTCAGGGGCGAGGGTCGGCCGCCAATTCGGCGGTCTGCTATTGCCTTGGCATCACGTCGATAAATCCCGAGACATCCGACTTGCTGTTCGAGCGCTTCGTATCGCGCGAACGCGATGAACCGCCCGACATTGACGTCGACTTCGAGCACAATCGCCGCGAGGAAGTGATCCAGTGGATTTACGAGACCTATGGCCGTTCCCGTGCCGCGCTGGTCTGTACGGTCACCCGCTATCGCACGAAAGGGGCGCTGAAGGATGTGGGCAAGGCGCTAGGTCTGCCGACGGACCTGATCGAACAGCTGTCCTCAGGTGTCTGGGGCTGGTCTGAGGGTGTCGGAGCGCAACAGCTCAAGGAGAACAATCTCAACACGGCCGACTATCGCCTGCGTCTGGCGCTCGATCTGTCGTCGCAGCTGATGGGCGCTCCGCGCCACCTTGGACAGCACCCAGGCGGCTTCGTGCTGACGCACGACCGTTTGGACGACTTGGTGCCGATCGAACCGGCCTCCATGGAAGACCGCCAGGTCGTTGAATGGGATAAGGACGATCTGGAGGCCCTGAAGTTTATGAAAATGGATGTCCTCGGGCTGGGAATGCTCAGCTGCATGTCCAGGGCGTTCGAGTTGCTTGCCGAACATAAGTCGCTTCCGATGGGGCTTGCAGACGTCCCACAGGAGGAAGCGCAAACCTATGCAATGATACGCAAGGCAGACACGCTCGGGACATTCCAGGTGGAATCCCGTGCGCAGATGGCAATGCTTCCTCGCCTGAAGCCAAGGACCTTCTACGACCTCGTGATCCAGGTGGCGATCGTACGCCCTGGCCCGATCCAGGGTGACATGGTGCATCCTTACCTCCGCCGACGCGAAGGCAAGGAAGAGGTAGTCTACCCCACATCCGAACTCGAGGCGGTGCTGAAGAAAACCCTCGGGGTGCCGTTGTTCCAGGAGAGCGCCATGAAGATCGCCATGGTCTGCGCAGGCTTCACCGCAGGCGAAGCCGATCAGCTCCGGAAGTCGATGGCGACGTTCAAATTCACGGGCGGCGTCTCGAAGTTTAAGGACAAACTGATCACCGGGATGATTGCCAACGGCTACACGCCGGAATTCGCGGAGCAAACGTTTGGACAGCTTGAGGGATTCGGGTCGTATGGCTTCCCTGAAAGCCATGCCGCGAGCTTCGCGCTCATCGCTTATGCGTCCTGCTGGGTAAAATGCCATCATCCGGATGTTTTCTGCGCGGCGCTGCTCAACAGCCAGCCGATGGGTTTCTACGCGCCCGCCCAGATCGTTCAGGACGCCCAAAAACACGGCGTCGAAATCCGGCCCGTCTGCGTCAATCGTTCTCGCTGGGACTGCACGATGGAGCCGATCGAAGGCACCGATCGCTTCGCCGTCCGGTTGGGGATGCGAATGGTCAAAGGCCTCGCGCTGAACGATGCTGCCAAAATCGTCATCGCCCGCACCGACCATCCATTCATGTCCGTCGACGATATGTGGCGACGGTCCGGTGTTCCGGTCGCGGCTCTGGAGAAGCTGGCCGAAGCCGATGCGTTCCTGCCGTCGCTGACGCTCGAGCGCCGGCAGGCGTCATGGGACATCAAGGCGCTACGCGACGAACCCCTCGAACTCTGGGCAGCGGCCGCCGAGCGCGAAGCCAGGACGATACCTGAGATGCGGGAGCCAGAGGTGACACTGAAATCGATGACGCAGGGCAGGGAGGTCGTCGAGGACTATTCCCACACGGGACTGACCCTTCGGCAGCATCCAGTCAGTTTCCTTCGCAGTGAACTCGCGAGAAAGAGCATTGTCACCTGCGCGGAAGCCATGAGCCAGAGGGATGGTCGATGGCTGATGACGGCTGGTCTCGTTCTCGTCAGGCAGCGGCCCGGATCGGCTAAGGGCGTCATGTTCTTGACACTCGAAGACGAGACCGGGATCGTCAATACTGTTGTGTGGCCATCGCTGTTCGAGCGTCAGCGCCGGATATTGATTGGTGCGAGCATGATGGCGATCAACGGCAAAATCCAGCGGGAAGGCGAGGTTGTGCATCTCGTGGCCCAGAGGCTGTTCGATCTGTCGTCAAAACTCGCCAATATCGGGGCGAGCGACGGAGGGTTTCCTCTGCCTCATGGACGTGGCGATCAGGTCAAGCATGGTGGCGGGCCTGACCCGCGGGACAGTTCGAAGCCTGTGGTGCAGGTAAGGGACATCTACATACCCGAGCTGCATATCGACACGCTGAAGGTGAAGGCGCGGAATTTTCAATAATTTATGGCCTTGAACGACTGGTACGAGGTCGAATTGGTTCAAGGCGAATATCTGCGGTACCCCGAATTGGGCCGAAGGTGGGTCCTTTCCGGCGATCTTCTGCAGGCCGATTAAGCACACCTAATCGGGGATATATGCACCGAACTACCGTTGGATCGGATCGGGAAGGCGCTGATGTTTGCACTCGCTCCATCGCGATCGCTCATGGATCGACCTGATAACCAAACGAGGCATCCGTCATGACCAAAGGCTCCGATCTTCTGGTGGCCGCACTCGAAAACGAGGGTGTCGACCGCATCTTCGGGATTCCAGGCGAAGAAAAATCTCGACGTCGTCGAGTCCATCCGCAAATCGTCCATTCAGCTGGTGCTGACCCGGCATGAGCAGGCGGCTGCCTTCACGTAAGACAACATTGCGCCGTGCTTTAGCATCCTGCCCGGAAGCCGTTCTGTGACCTCCTGCCGGATCCAGCCGTTGCCATCAGGATCGTGGAAGGACGCCAACGAACTAGAGGCTGGCTGGCGAGCACATGCAGCAGCAATCGGCGATCAATGATTTCGCTT
Source organism: Rhizobium sp. BK650 (assembly GCF_014195325.1). Classification (GTDB taxonomy): domain Bacteria; phylum Pseudomonadota; class Alphaproteobacteria; order Rhizobiales; family Rhizobiaceae; genus Rhizobium. Next base: position 71,626 of record NZ_JACIBK010000019.1, read on the forward strand.
CCTCGTTCCAATGCGCGTCGCCTGATAAACCGCGCTCGTCCAATGCCAGCGCATTGGAGAGGGTCGAGAGACCCTCCCCGACGTCGAGCCTACCTGATCGAAACCGTCCGTTTGGGTTAGGGCTGCCGACGGCCTGCCCATGACACCGAACCGATGGGGACGGAGTGTCCGCTTAACCGTTCCCTGAAGAAGTAGCGGACGTTCGGCTATCGGCCCTGAAGACGTCATGATGGCGGGCCGTCGGTTCTGATCCTTTCAAGGCTGGATTTGAGTGGTGCTTATTTAAGGGGGCTTAGCGTAGCTTCTTCCTTATTAAAGAAAACGGTGCTTTGCTTAAACAGCGGTTGAAAATCATACCCGCACCAGGTCTGATTCCGAGCCTAGTCAGCGGCATTGCCGCTTTGTCGAAACCTCTGTTGCCAGTGAGCCTGTGCGCTCATTTGTGCCTCCGCCTTTGCCACGGTACCTTCCATCGATGTGGTTTCACTCTTGGAGCGACTCGACCCACAGTCGGATACCCGGAGGCACAGAAATATCCTCCACGCGGCGAATGCGCTCAACCGCTGGTCCGGCGGATTGCCGAGCGGGTCCAGGCAGGGTGAGCTCAGTCTAAGGAGCTCTGCAGTTGCAATTCCAGTTTATACGGATTAAATGTGGTTACGTAGCCACGAATGTTGGAGGCTTGTCATGATCGTTACCACGCTTTCAGGCCGAGAACTCAATCAGGATCTTGGACGCGCAAAGCGCGCCACCAGGGATGGACCGGTCATCATTACCGACAGGGGACGACCTGCGCATGTTCTCCTGTCGTTCGATGAGTACAAGCGGCTTACCGGCAAAATGCGGACACTCGGTGACATGCTGGCCGCGCCCGGAGCGGACGATATTGACTTGCCGCTCCCGCAACGCACGGAACTTGCGCGGCCGGTCGACCTGTCCTGATGCTGTTGCTCGATACCAATGTCGTGTCCGAACTGCGCAAGGTCGCGAGCGGCAAGGCTGATCCTAATGTCGTGGTCTGGAACGAAACCGTCGATCCGGCCGAGACCTTCATTTCATCCGTAGTCCTGCACGAGTTGGAGATCGGCGTTCAGCTGGTGGAGCATAATGATGCAGTCGCCGGGAAGGTGCTGCGCAACTGGCTGGAAAACACGGTCCTCACGGCATTTTCCGGCCGCATCCTGCCTCTGGACCAGGCGGCGGCCGTTCAGGCGGCCCTATGGCATGTGCCCAACCCCAAACCTATCAATGACGCCTACATTGCGGCGACAGCCTTCACTCGGCGTATGAGGCTTGTCACGCGCAACGTCAAAGATTTTGAAAGCATGGGAGTGGCGCTCGTAAATCCGTGGGATCTCCCGACATAACATTCTTAAGAATCTACAGCGATCGTTCGTTTGATGCGATTACACGCAGCCTGTGGGAAGCGCCTGGCCCGAGTCTATCTCGAAGATCGTTCGGGCTGGTGTCAAGCGAAGTGAAGATTTGACCCCGCAGTTTCTCATTTGCCTGACAGCTGGTCGGGGCCATTTACTCGTTGAGCGGAGTGAAGGTACGGAACCGGCTTCGGCCGTCTCCGCTGGTCCTTATCTGAGTGTAGCCGCCGCCCGTTCACATCCCTCAACTGCCCAAATTTCGAGGTCCCAGGTTCTGCTCCCATCAAGGCGATGAACCTCAATGTGACTCGCCCTCCTGGTTGGGTGTGTCCGCAGGTACATGAAGTGACGCGCCTGCCTTTTGAGCCGCTGCTGCCAAGCGCTTATCTCTTGTCCACAAAGTCGACCGCCGGTCGAGTAGCGTCGAAGCCAGCAGGTGCGCATCCGTATAGCCAATCCCCATGCTGAAGATCAAATGTTGATCGATCATCGTCATGACCTCATCGTGCGTGGCGATAAATGCTTCCCGCTGCGCTGCTAGGAAAGCCATCACCGCATCACGGTCCCGAAGACTGCCAAGCGCCAACTCGCCGATTACGAAGGGGTGACAGAGTAGGCGATCTTCTTCAATAACCTTGCGTAACTCGGCCTCTCCATGGCGGAAATGATCAATCCAGATTGAGGTGTCAACCAGTATCATTTGGCCGCTTCACTCCGGCGACGAGGGGCTGCCTCTGCGTCGGGCATGGTGCCCCCTAACGCGACGAGACGCTTCCCCGACTCGACCCGCACAAGCGTTTCTAGGGCTTGACGGACAAGCGCAGCCGTTTCCTTCGTTCCGGTTAGAGACCTTGCTCTTTCAATGAGGTTGTCGTCGAGATTAATGGTAGATCGCATGGTGGGGCTCCCACGTTGAAGTCAAATTTTTAGCACCATTTGGTGCTGAAATCTATGCCTCGTCAGCGCCTGCCGCAGTGAATTTGCTGATCATCGGTCATTAATCATCGCTGGGTTGTCGGTTCAGATCCTTTCAAAGGCAAAGATCGGTTCTCGGGTCGAGAGTGGCGAGGAATTCCTGCCGATGCCGTGAGCTGCAAAGATTTTCCTTAAGGCAGTCAGTGCCGGATCGGCGTCGGTGACAAGGGGGTCAACCGTTGGTGCTGACTCACACTCCACGGCAGCAGCCCGTCGATACTACTCTGTCCTCAAGTTGAGATTAACCAGCATGCCGTTCCAACCAAAGGTCGATTGCGGCAAAATCCATGCTTGTCGGGCCGAGACCAAGTCAGATGTATCAAACCCCTCCTCGAATTTGGCGTAGACACGACCGGGGGGCAACCACCCCGCAATGAACTTGGTTGTCACAGGGGATCGCACCGCGATTACCCCATGTTCACAACCGGCGTCTTCTGGAGCCGATCGGAAACATTCCGCCAGCAGAGGCCGAAGAACGCCACTACGCCATGCTGAACGGGCCCGCCATTGGCCGCATAACTTTATCCAAACGGTCTCCGGCAAATCCGGCGCGTGTGTGGATGCCCCCGGTTTGGCAAGAAGATTTTTTAACGGCTTTCCGCGAACGAGGAATTCTATCGGTCGTGTGTCAGGCCTCTCTATGTG
>NZ_JACIBK010000020.1 GCF_014195325.1 Rhizobium sp. BK650
GTGGCGTTCCCTCCGGGGAATTGGTGACATTGAACATCACCAGTCTGCCATGGCCGCCTTCTTTAGGAAATTTGCAGAACCTTCAGCACTCTACCTGCCGCTGGCTCTCGCAGTGGAGAGTGAGTGTTGAACCACACGAGTAACAAGGACTGCTGCTATCAAATGTAAGACGCACCCAAAGGATCATGCGTCAAGCTTTCAATGGTCGAGGTTCCTTTCGATTGGTCAGGTAGACTCCGGAAGCCACAATTACCGTGCCAGTAATGAGTGGAGGTCCTTGGCAAGGGCTGCAAACCGATCCTGTTCGGTCCGGATCGCTTCAGTTGCCGTCGATCCGTCTGCCATTGTCAATGTCGAAAAGTGAGAGGTGAGCCGTTCGTCGGCTCTGGCGCTGATAGCCATTGCGGCCTGTTTAAAACCAGACGATGAATATGTGCCCGGTGATTTGAACATCTCCGCGATCGTCTTGGCAGCTGCAGCAATCTCCTTCATGTCTTGCTGACGGGAAGTCGCGATATCGTCAACGGCGCCTGTGATTGTCGGAACGAGGAGGAAGGTAGACGATGCAGCTAGCATCAGCCGCTTAATGGTCCATCTCATCTGTTCGCTCATGCCGTTCTCGTGAGGAAGTTCACGCAAAATCATAGACGAGATGTCCAGACAAAATATGGCTTTTAAGGAAGGCGGCCTCAGCACGGCTCCTCCGTTGCATCTCCTGGATCAGGTTGACGACCCGCTAATGTCGGCGGCAAGAGTGGTTGCCAGCGTCCGCTGATGTCGCCGATCATTGAACGGGATCGACACGATCGAGATCATGGCGCAATCGTGGTAGCCGGCTGTAGCTGGCTTCGTTCCATCAAGGATCTCTCCCACCGATCACATAGCGACAGGACACCAGGGCGTCCTGCGATAAGCGATTGCGTCGCACTAGACTTCCGGAGCTGCTCATCCGGCTCGTCGGCCAGGAAGGAAGGCTTCGGGAACCTCGGGATATTCTGAGCGTTTTTGATCAGTTCAGAGGCCGAGGCAATCATGACCATTTCTGAAAATTTCTTCAATCCTCCGCAATTACCTCAGGCAGAAGAGCGACAGTCGAACGGTGGCGAAGAACGGAAGACGGAAGCTTTGCACAGGCGCGACACAGCTGCAAAGACAGCCTTTCTGATCAACGGCAACAATTATTTCGCAGAGCTGGCGCGCACGTTGCGGCAGGCCCGACGCACGATCTGGATCATCGGATGGGACTTCAATCCCGATATCCTGATGGAGCCGCAAAAATCCAATGAAACCTTGGGCGACTTGCTGCATGCGCTGAGTGCGGCAAATCCGGAGCTGGAAATACGCATCCTCGTCTGGGCGCTTGGCCCTATCTATTCGGAAAAATCCATAAAGCTTCTGCGAAGGAAGGCTTTCCCGAAAAGCCGGCGAATCGACCTGCGCTTCGACATCCAGCGCGCGATACGCAGCAGCCATCACCAGAAACTCGTCTGCGTTGATGATGCGGTTTCCTTCATCGGCGGAATAGACTTGACGTCACGACGGTGGGACACACGAAGCCATCGCGCCGACGACAAACTGCGGCGCGCGCCCGAAGGCGTTTTCTACGATCCGCTGCATGATGTTCAGGCGATGGTCACCGGTGATGCCGCGCGGGTCATCGGCAAAATCGCAAGACGGCGTTGGAAAGAGGCCACGGGTGAAGCCCATGCGCCGCTTGCCGAGCGCATTGATTTCGGCTGGCCGGCCGATCTTTCAGTTTCGCTGGTCAATTGCCCGGTCAGCTTTGCTCTGACGGAGCCGGCGACGGCTCTTCGGCCCGGCTCCAGCGACGGCATCACAATGGCGCTTGAACTCATTGCCAAAGCTAGGCGAGAACTCTACATCGAGACCCAATATCTCTGCTCCTTCCGTATCGCCGACGCCATTGCTGCGCGTCTTCAGGAAAAGGACGGGCCGGAAGTGGTCGTCATCTGCACGCGCAGCTCCCATGGGCTGATTGAAAAGATCGTCATGGGCAACAATCGCGATCGCGTCATACGGCGCCTGAAAAGAGCAGACTGCCACGATCGTCTGCGCGTCTATTATCCAGTCGTGCCGGGAAAGGACGCCGAGGTGGAAGTACTTGTCCATTCCAAACTGATCATCGCCGACGACGAGTTCGTTCGTATCGGCTCTTCCAATCTCAACAATCGCTCGGAAGGGTTGGATTCAGAATGCGACATGCTTCTCGAGGCCGAAAATGAACAGCATCGCCGCGCGATAGCAGAGCTGCGTAACAGGCTTGTGGCAGAATTCCTCGGTACCACCGCAGAAAGTTTCGCAGGCGCCCTCACCCATAGCGGCTCGATGATCGCGGCGATCGCAGCGTTCAACATCGGGCCGCGCGGCCTGCGAGAATTCGCGATCCAACCCGGCAGCGACACTCCCATCGCCGGGACTGCCGTCTTCGACCCTGGCAGGCCTCTGCCGATCTTAAGCAGACTGGGCCTGGGGCCGTTTTTGCGACGCCTCGGTCTTATCGTCCGCCCCGCGTGAGCGGCGCCGAAATACCACCTCGCTGATAATCAGCAATGTGGTGCCGAGCGTCAACGGGATGAAGAAATAGGCGCAACGAAATGCAATCAGTGCACCGATCGACGCCTCCTTGGGTACGACATAGGCAACGGTCGCCTCGAGCACACCGAGGCCGCCTGGGACATGCGTCGCGAGGATCGCCGAATTGGCGAGCACGAAAGCTGTCGTCGACTGAAAGAAGGCAACCGAGCCAAAGGCCAAGAGTACCTGGTGCAGACAGGCAGAAACGAAGACGAAGTTGATCGTCCCGATCGCGATCTGCGCAACGGCAATGGAAAACCGCGGCAACTGAAAGGACCAGCGCCAGAGCCGCAGTTTAGCGCGGACAAGAAAAGCCAGCACTGCATAGGCGATTGGCGCGAGGAGGGCAAGCGAGCCGGAAAGTCGGCTTGTTGCCGTCTCAATCCGCAGAAGACGCCCGGCGTCGACAGGATTGACGATCATTGCAACGGCACCCAGCGTGACCAGCCCCAGTGCTACTGTGACACCGCAAAAAAGAATAATCTTCGCTACATCCTCGGCTGTGAGTCCCCAGTGTTTGTAATAGCGGTAGCGAATGGCTCCGCTGCTTAAACCCGCAAAGCCGATATTGTGGCCGAGTGAAAGACTGACGAAGGAAGCTAGTGCGACTTTTGGGTAAGGCAGGGATTTGCCGAGGGCCCGGATCGCCAGGAAATCGAAGCAACTCAGGCAGAGGTAGGAGGCCGCAGCCCAGAGAAGTGCGACGCAAAACCTCCAGAAAGGGATGCTTTGCACCGATTCGACGACCTGATCGAAACTATACTGCTCGAAAATCCGATAGAGAAGAAAGAATGCCAGGCACAAAGCGCCAAGGAGCAGCCCGTTCCAGATTATGCTTTTCAATGTCATTGATCGTCCATATCGAAGATGGGAGTCGATCTTCGGGGAACGAACGAATGAATTCTGTGTTCCTCGCTACAGCAATCTTTCACCAAGGACATGCCCTACAAACCGATCAGACTCCTGACCTACAACGTACACAGCTGCATCGGCACCGACGGCAAGCTTGACCCCGGCCGCATCGCCAATGTCATCGCCGAAGCCGACGCCGACATCATCGCCCTGCAGGAAGTCGATGTAGGACGGCGAAGGACAGGCGGCGTCGACCAGGCACGCATGATCGCATCACTTCTCAAGATGGAGGCGCACTTCCATCCGGTCCTGTCGGTCGCCGAAGAACAGTACGGCGATGCTATCATCACCGCCCTGCCGACGGGCGCTGTCAAGGCTGGCCCGCTGCCATCCATCGGCGAAAAGCGCGGCGCCTTGTCCGTCGAAATCATGATTGGTGAAAGAAAACTGCTCGTGATCAACACGCATCTCGGTCTTCGCGGGCGCGAGCGGATCCAGCAGATGACCACGCTGTTGAGTTCCGGCTGGCTCGGCGTCGCTGCCGACGAACCCGTTTCGGCCATCCTCTGCGGCGATTTCAATGCCGTTCCGGCATCGGCGACCTATCGCCTTGCTACGCGCTCATTGAAGGATGCCCAACTCACCGGCAAGGCGGCGCCAAAGGCCACCTTCCCTTCTCGCCTTCCGCTAATGCGTCTCGACCACATATTCGTAACCGGCGATCTAACTGTAAAAAGCGCTGCAGTTCTTGGAACGCGGCTGGCGAGGATCGCCTCGGACCACCTTCCACTTCGTGCGGAAGTCGGTTTCGATTGACGCGTACTCCTGCCGCCCGGCCCATCGTTTGTATGAGGTCGAGTTGATCGTCGCAGGCGCATCCACTGGATTGCTAACTCTGCAACCCCAGCTTTGGAATTCGTCCGGATTACGCGGCCACCAAACAGCCTGAAAACCTCTCGGCTCGCCAACTGTTTCGAAGAGGCGCCCCGCTTTAAACGGATTTGAACCGACGCCCCCATCGATGTGTTTGAAACGAAGGCCCGCCGCAGCAGCAGGCTCATCTTCTCGAAGACGCGTAAGATCGGCTTATCTGAACGCGAAACGCTCAGGGCGGAAGGTCGCAAGCATGGGATGCTCGTCACCCCTTGCGACCTCGAAAGCGAGTAATTCCCCCAGGATGAGCCCGAGTGTTGCGCCGCTATGACTGAAGGCGACGTAATAACCTTTGATCGCCTTCAGTGCACCGACAACCGGTTCACCATCGCCAGGTATCGGCTTACCGCCGACGCCGATCCTGGCGACCTCAAGCTTCGGATTACCCTCCATTACGTTTGCGGCTTCGGCCAGAAGAGCCGCAATGACGGTGTCGTCGATATCAAATCCGCCGTCCGGGCGCCGCCTAACCCCTTCGTCTGCCGCCCAGTCGGCATCGAGCGAAAAGGCGCCGCCCGGTGCGGGACGAACGGCGACACGCGGCGTGTTCAGGACGGCGCGCAGGGGATGGGCGAGCGGTTTAGTCTGCACGAGAAGGGCGATCGGCGTCCCATCGCCGATGGTCTGCCCGCTCTCGGCGGCCATCCGCGGCACGGCAGGACCGGTCGCTAGCACAACGGCATCCGCCGGGAAACGTCCGCCCATCGCCGTCTCGGCACCGACCACCCGGCCGCCCTCGATCACGGCCCGTGCGGCTCCCTGGTCCGTCACCAGCGCGCCCCCGAGCCTAGAATATTCCTTCAGAAGGAGGCCGATCAGCGTTGGCAGATCGACCCAACCCTCACCCGGATTGAAAATGGCGCCCTGAGACGTGATCGCGCTCGCGTTTACGCCGGGCGTGACAGCCGCGACATCGGCGCCCGGCAGCCATTGTGCATCATAGCCGAGTGACACCTCATACCGATAGGCCGCATCGATCTCGTTGCGCTCGTCATCGGCGTCCCAGGTCAAGCCTCCGTCGAAGCGGAGCCAATTGGCATCCGGAAACCGCGCCGAAAGCGTACGATAACGGTCGATGCCGGCCATACGCAGCCGGTGGTAGGGTTCAGAGCGCATGCGCGCCGAGTTCAGCCACGAGAGGGAGCGGCCGGAAGCGCCGTTGGCCGGCGGACCGTCATTAAGGATGGTCACGCAGACACCGCGTCGCGCTAGCTGGACGGCCGTTGAGACGCCGAAGATGCCGGCGCCGATGATGACGGCCGAAGAGATTATGTTCTCGGTCATGGTAGTGTCCTTCGATTGGTTGGTCATGCGGATGGATGGTGCGCTCACGGCTCTTCCCAGCGGCCGCTGACGGCGGAGCGGAAGAGCGCGTCGATCGCCCTCGTGTTGGCGAGCGCATTCTCCAGCCCCGTATCGAGCGGGGTGCCGAAGAGCACGGATTCAGCGAAGGCATCGACCTGCTCGCGGTATTGGTCGGCAGGTTCTATGGCGATCTGCTCGCGCCCTCCGCCGGCAAGATCGCGGCCGTCATCGAGCACGAGGACGGTCGGTTTATCGGCCGGCGCGTTGAAGGGGATCGGGATTTCCAGGCGCCCAAGAGTTCCAAGCACCGTGACCTTCTGCGTGAGCGCAAGCTGAGTGGAGCAGGTGAAGGCGAGCTGCCTTCCCTCTGGAAATTCGAGCAGTCCGCTAGTCAACCGATCCGTTCCGAAGACTGGATGCCGCTCCATCAAGGCGATTGCCCGCGCTGGTTCGGCCTCGAACAGCAAGCGCGCGGTATTGATCGCATAGCAGCCGACATCGAACAGGCCGCCGCCACCAATATCGGCCTGGTTGCGCACATTGGCAGGATCGTCGAGATAATAGGAGAAGATCGTCTGAATGGCCCTCACCTCGCCGAGCCTTCCCTCGGCGACCAATGCGCGCGCTTTCTTCCATTGCGGATGATAGCGGATCATGAAGGCTTCGGCGACCGGCAGGCGGGCGGCCTTGTGCGGGGTTTGAAGTTCCAGTGCCTGCGCAGCACTAAGGGCAATCGGCTTTTCGCAGAGCACCGGCTTGTCGTGCTGCAACGCCCTGATCGTCAGCGGCACATGCAGATGGTTGGGCAACGGGTTGTAGATCGCATCGATATCGGGATCAGCGAGCAGGGCCTCATAACTGCCGTAGGCCCTGTCGATGCCGAAACGGGCGGCCATCTGCGTGGCCTTGCCTGGATCTCGCGAGGCGATCGCGCTCACGCGGCCGAGCCGGCTGGATTGGATGGCGGGGATCACGGACTTGGTAGCAATGTCCGCGCAGCCGAGCACGCCCCATCGTATCTTTCGTGTCATTGACTTTCTCCCGTCCCGTGCTCAGAGCACTTCGGCAAGGAAGCGTTGGAGGCGCGGGCTCTGCGGATTGTCGAAGATTGCCTCGGGCGTGCCTGCTTCCATCACACGCCCCTCGTCCATGAAGACAACCTGATCGGCGACGCGGCGGGCGAAGCCCATTTCGTGGGTGACAACGACCATTGTCATCCCGCGCCTGCCAAGATCGGCCATCAGATTAAGCACGCCCTTGACCAACTCAGGATCGAGTGCGCTGGTCACCTCGTCGAAGAGAATGACCTCCGGCTCCATGGCAAGGGCTCGAGCGATGGCCACTCGCTGCTGCTGCCCGCCCGAAAGGCCGCCGGGGCGGTGATGCTGCCGGCTCGCAAGGCCGACGTCGGCAAGCCGCGCCCTGGCTATGCGCTCGGCTTCAGCCTTCGGCAGGCCCTTGATCTTCGTCAGGGAGAGCATGACGTTTTCAAGTGCTGTATGGTCAGGGAAGAGGTTGAAGTGCTGGAACACCATCCCGACGCGGCGGCGCAAGGTTTCTGGCTTCATGGCCAGGATGCTTTCGCCGTCGATGAGGACGTCGCCGCTCTTGGGCTCGACGAGACGGTTCAGCCCGCGCAACAATGTCGATTTGCCGGAGCCGGACGGGCCGATGATGCAGGTAACGCTGCCCGGCTTCACCGAGAGCTCGACACCCTTCAGCACTTCGAGTTCGCCGTAGGCCATCCCGAGATTGAGGACCTCGAGGCTTCCCCCCTTGAAGGCGGCCTCCGATGCGCGGCCGGCGCCGTCAAGTTCGCTCACCTCCTCAAGCCCGCTGGTGACGATTGCCGGGCGCTGCTTGCCGAGCCGCAGGCGACTGTCGATAGCGTTGACGACATGGGTGAGCGGTACAGTGACAACGAGGTAGAAGATGCCCGCAAGGAGCAGCGGTGAAAGATTACCGGTCACGACGGCTTGGTCCTGTCCGACGCGGAAGATCTCGCGCTCAGAGGCGAGCAGGCCGAGAAAATAGACAAGGCTCGAGTCCTTGACGTTGCCGATGAACTGGTTGACGAGGGCCGGCAGCACGCGGCGCACGCCCTGTGGCATGACGATGAGCCGCATCCCCTGGCCGTAGCTCATCGACAGCGCCCGGCAGGCTTCCATCTGGCCGCGCTCGACGCTCTGGATGCCAGAACGGAAAATCTCGCCAATATACGCACCGGCGATCAAGCTGAGCGAAACAATGCCGAGCGGATAGGGCGACGGGCCGAACAACTCGCGACCGATGCGGGCAAATCCCTGGCCGATCAGGAGAATGGTGACGATGGCCGGCAGGCCGCGAAAGATATCTGTATAGAGACGGGCGGGGATACGAAGCCAGGGCGACCTGGAGATGCCCATGATCGCGAGCGCCATGCCGATGACGATGCCAAGCACCGTCGAGGCCGCTGCAAGGATCAGCGTGTTCTTGAGGCCGACAGTGATCATGGTCGGCAGGACCTCAGCCATGGCGTTCCAGTCCATGAAGCTGCGGCGGAGATTTTCAAGCCAGTTCATCAGGAGGTTCCTTGAAAGAAGGACCGATCCGACGATAAGCCGGACCGGTCGTCGGCATCACGGCTTGGGGAGATAGGCCTCCGGCATCGGCGTGCCCGGGAACCACTTTTCGTGCAGCTTTTTCCAGGTACCGTCCTGCATGGCTTCGTGCAGACCCTTGTTCAACGCTTCGCGCAGGGCATCATTTCCCTTGCGGATCACGAAGCCGGCCGGCGCATCGAAGCTCGGGATGTTGACGGCGACCCTCAGCTCAGGATAGCGCGTCGAATAGTCTTTCGCCGCTTCGTAGTCGAGGAAGTGGGCGTCGACCGTGCCATTGTTGAGCGCCGAGACTGCGGAATTGTTATCCGGGAATTTCACGAGGTCAGCACCGGCAAAATTCTTCTCGGCATAGATTTCCTGCAGGGTCCCCTGCACCACACCAACGCGCTTGCCCTTAAGGGTGGCGACGTCGGTGATGCCGGCATCCGGCGTCAGGACAGTGAGGAAACCGGCCAGATAGCCATCTGAAAAATCCACGGTCTCCTTGCGCTTGTCCGTCGTTCCGATGGCTGCGGCGGCCACATCGAAACGGCTGTTGGCGACCGAAGGCATCAAGGCCGAGAACTCCTGACCGGTGAATACGACCTGCTCCTTCTTGAACCCCAGGCGTTCCGCGACGTTGAGGAACAGCTCAATGTCGAAGCCAGTAAAACCGCCGTCGGCGGTGGTGAAGGCATAGGGCTTGGCATCGCCCATCGTGCCGACGCTGATGACGGCTGGGTCGATAAGATGGAGCGGATTGTCCTGTGCATGGACCGATAGTGCGGCACCTGCCAGCACGAACAGCGCAATCGTGACAGTAGCGGTGCGTGCTCGGGCAAGCGGGATTTTGAAGGTTTGCATCAATTGCATTGGTTTCGTCTCCTCTGGTGGTGATCTCTGCTTCTTCTTCAAGGCATATGCATCCGTCCGGACGACGGCTCGCGCCGTGCGTCCAATCGATGACAAGCACAGGCTCTGAAACTTCGTTTCTTGTTGAGACCGGTCTCAATTGGAAAGAGACCGGTCTCTTTGATATTTGTCAAGTGCTCTCTTCGCATTTGCCACTCCCTAATATCTCTTGTAAGGCTATCCTCATGGACCAAACCACAGCCAGAAGCACCTCCGTCACGGTCGCCGACGTCGCGCATAAGGCAGGCGTCTCAAAGGCGACGGCTGCGCGGGTTCTGGGCGGATATGGAACCGTCAGCGATCGGGTGCGCGCGGCCGTCGTCGCCGCCGCGCGCGAACTCGATTACCGACCAAACGAGCTTGCCCGCAGCATGACGACCGGTCGCTCCGGCACGATTGGCGTCGTTGTGGGTGACATCGAAAACCCGTTCTTCAGCCTCGCCGTGCGCGGCATCACCGATGTCGCCCGGCAGGCCGGATTCACTGTCATCCTCATCAATTCAGGGGAAGACTTGGTCGCGGAACGGGCGGCCATCCGCACTCTGCTTGCCAAACGCGTCGATGGCCTCATCGTCTCACCTGCTAAGGAAACCGATGTCGAGCACCTACATGAGGCTGTTCGCTCCGGCTTGCCGCTCGCCTTGCTCGACCGCGGAAGCGACACGCTCGACGTCGATACCGTCATTGCCGATGACCGGCACGCCGCCGAAAACATAACGCGCCGGCTGATTACGCTGGGGCACAGTCGCATCGCCTATCTTACCGCCTGCGACACGCCGAGCCATCGCTTCCGCACGGTAAGAGATATAGGTACCGGCTCGGTGCGGCGGCGTATCGAAGGGTTCCTCGCCGTCTGCCGGGAGGCTGGCCTGACCGGCATGGAGGATTGGGTCCACGTCGGCGCCGTTAGCTCGGAACATACCCATCGCATTGTTACCGAGATGCTCCAATCGGCGCAGCGTCCGACGGCTGTCATCGCATCGGATAGTATAATCGGCCTGGAGGTGTTCAAGGTTCACCGTCAACTGGGGCTGAGCATTCCAGACGACCTGTCGCTGGTGTCGTTTCACGACGCGGACTGGACGTCCGTAACGACGCCCCCGGTTACTGTTGTGCGCCAACCGGTCTACGATCTCGGAGCGACAGCGGCCAAATTACTGGTCGAGCGGTTGAACGGCGAAGCTGGGCCTGCCCGTAAAGTGATATTGAAAACTGAGATCCTTGAACGCGCCTCAATGCGGGAGGTGTTTTGATTATCAATTGATGCCGTTGGTTCAAAAGCGCCACCCAATAGTTGCGAGACGTGGTTTGAGCCCAGGCGCTGCTCAATGGAAGAACTTCCCGTTGAACCGGTGCAGTCTGCCAAGAGCGTTAAAGAGCGACAAAAAGAGGATATCGCGAGATAGGATGCAAACGATCGTCCTAGACAGATTGGAACCGGCGACCTCCATCGGCGGCCGTTTCGGACACTTTTCGACCGTCAAGACCAATTTCGAGGAGCAGACCCTTGAGTGGTTTGCCGATTTGCCTTCATGGATTCCTTGTCAAGGCAGATCACGTTTGAGCAGGAGTCTAGGCTGACTTGGCCTGCCTGACGATTTGGAAGGCAATGGATACTACATCAACATCGAGGCTCCACGGTCGAGATAGGTATCGAGGAATTGTTCAAGACGGAGATTTCTCGGTTTCTTAAAGACCTCCTGGGGCGATCCGCTGAAGAGCACCTTTCCGTGGTCAAGAAAGATGATCTGCTGACCGACGGTCGCGGCAAAACCTATTTCGTGCGATACGACGACCATCGTCATGCCCTCGGCTGCCAGATCGCGCATGACGTTCAAGACTTCGCCAGTCAACTCCGGGTCAAGCGACGACGTCGGCTCGTCAAACAGCATGATCTTGGGCTTCAGCGCCAGGGCACGAGCGATCGCCACGCGCTGCTGTTGGCCGCCTGACAGCTGTGAGGGATAGTGTCCCGCCCGGCCCTCAAGGCCAACCTTGACGAGCTGGGCCATTGCCCGCTCCTCGGCATCCTTGCGGCTCATCTTGTGAACCGTTTTCAGTGCCTCGCTGACATTGCCAAGCGCCGTCATATGCGGCCATAGATTGAACTGCTGGAACACCATGCCGATTTGGGAGCGGATCGCGCGGTTGGCGGCAGCCGAGATGCGCTCGCGCCGCCCTTGCGAATCCTCGGTATAACCAAGCACCTCGCCGTTGATGGAGATCGTCCCGCGTGTTGCCTCTTCAAGAAAAGCCATGCAGCGTAAGAGCGTGCTCTTGCCGGAGCCGGATGGGCCGATGAGACAGGAAACCTGCCCGGGCTCGATGGTGAGATTGACATCGTGAAGGACTGTGGTTTCTCCGAAAGTCTTGACGAGATTCTTGACTGCTATTGCGGGGACACTCATGCGTTGAAAAACCTGAATCTGGATAGTTTCGTTTCAGCAAGGTTGCCAAGCCAGCCAGTCACTTCGACGAGCACCCAATAGAAAAGCGCCAACGCGGAGAGCGCTTCGACGAAGGCATATTGCTGCGAACCGATTGCGCTCAGCGTCGCCGTCAGCTCCGGCACGGTGATAATGGACAAGACCGCCGTCTCTTTCATCAGGATGACCACCATATTCACGAATGGTGGCAGCACCAGCATCGTCATTTCCGGCAATAGAATGCGCCTGACAATCTGCCCCTGAGTGAGGCCGACACATTCGCCGGCCTCAATATGTCCCCGCGGCACAGCCTGGAAGCCGGATCGGAAGATTTCGCTGAAATAGGCCGCACCATAGATGGAAATGCCGATCAATCCGGCAGGCAAGGGATCAAGATCAAGGCCGACAAAGGGGCCACCGTAATAGACCAGAAATATCTGGATGAGAAACGGCGTGCCGCGTAGTATGGCTACGACGGCGCCCAGCGCCTTGTCGATCAGCACGCCGCCATATTGCCTGGCGACAGCCATCAGGAAACCGATGACGGCCGCAGCGATGGTGCCGAGGATCCAGATCATGATCGTCACGCCGGCACCGCTGACGATGGCGGGCCACTGCCCGATGAGCACATTGATGTCGAAGGTCACCGCGGCGCCCCCGGCAGGCTATTTTCGATAAGGCCGCCGGCAAGGGCGACCATCCAGTTGATCACCAGATAGATGAGACCGGCGGATGCGAAAAGCTGCAGCGGCAGGAAGGTGCTGCCGGCAAGGTCCTGCGCCATGCGCGTCAGTTCGACAATGCCAACGACTGAGACCAACGACGAGGCCTTGAGAATGAGAATCGCCTCGTTGACGAGAGCTGGAAACGTAAGGCGCAGGGCCATCGGGACCTTGACGCGTCGGAAGATCTGGCGCGGCGTCAGCCCAACCATTTCCGCCGACTCCACCAGGCCTGAAGGCACGCTGGCAAAGCCGCCGCGCAGGTTCTCCGCCTGGTAGGCTGCCGTGCAGAGTGACAGGCCGATGATCGCGGCCACGATGCTCGGTACATTGATGCCGATGACCGGAAGAAGATTGTAGATCAACAGCAGCTGCACCAGAAGCGGCACGCCGCGGAAAAAGCTGATGAAAATCTGGGCAGGGCGCACGAAAAGCCCTCGCCTCGACAGCAGCATTCCCGAAAGAAGGATCGCAATCGCAAAGCCAATGAGGATCGACACAACGCTGATGGTCACCGTGTAGATCGATGCCTGCAAAAGCAACTCGAAGAGTTTAACGGACATTGTTCAGATTTCGCTCGCTTGGCGGTGAGGAAGATCCGGTCGCTTTTCCCGGCCATGCCCGGCATCTGCGCAAGCATGGCCGATTTCCGATGGCTGATCAGAATGCCGGATCCTTGACGGAATCCGGTGTGTCGAAGCTCGCGCCGAACCACTTTTTCTGCAGCGTCGCCATCCGACCGTCAGCTTTGATTTTCAGCATGGCCGCGTCGATTGCGTCCATCAGCGGCGCATGATCTGCATCCTTCAGGCCGATAAAGCCGAAGTAGGATTTCTTGCCAAATGGCGGCAGTACGACTTCGAACGTGCCTTCGCGCTGCTTGGCGACGAAAGCTATATTCGGCAGTGAGTTGGCAACACCAGCGATTCGGCCGGCCGCGAGATCCGCATAGGACTCGGTGAAGGCTGGATACTCGCGGATATCGACCTTCGTCGGCAGGGTTTCGGAAAACTCCTTGAGCTGGTCCAGCTGAGCGGTCGCCTTGCCGACGCCAATCTTCTTGCCAGCGATATCCTCCGGCTTGCTGATCGTCTGGTCGCCCGCCTTTTTCAGGATCGCAATCGTCGCCTCAGCAAGCGGCGGCGTAAAACGATAGCGCTCCATGCGCTTCTTGGTGATCGTCGCTGGGCCTGCGACGACGTCGAACTTGCCGGCTTCGAGCGCCGGGAAGACGCCATCCCAGGGGAGTGTGACCCATTCGATTTTCACCCCGAGTTCCTTGCCGATCTCGTCAAAAAGATCGACATTCAAGCCTACGTGCTCGCCGGCATCGATAAAATCGAACGGTGCGAAGGCCGTCTCGGTACCGACTTTCATGGTGCCAGCGGCCTTGACGGCAGCAAGCGTGTCGGCCGCATGGGCAGACATCGTCACGCCGAACAGAAACGCAGCGCCGACCAGCCCCTTCAGAAGCGCATTCTTCCTCATGTTTTTCTCTCCAGTTTTTAACCTTCCGGTGGAAGGTCCAAGTTCCCTAATCGTTGTCCCGCCGAGTGGATTTCTCTGATCCGCTTTTGTCTATACAAATAGATACGGGCCAGCCTACACTGTCAAACGCTAAACTCGACGTACGCAAGATTTGTGCCGCATAGTGCCGGGTAGCCGCCTAGTGCGGGAGCGGCGGCGTCGATGGAAATTGAATGTCATCGCTGGATCGAGGTGATTTTTGGTCTCAATTCATCAGAGAATTGTCGAAGACATCGAAACCAGGATCATGGGCGGCATCTGGCTACCTGGTCATCGCATCCCCTTCGAACACGAGTTGGTAGAAGAGTATCAATGTTCGCGAATGACCGTGAACAAGGCTCTTTCGGCCTTGGCGCAACGTGGCATGATCACGCGCCGCCGCAAGGTTGGCTCCTTCGTCGCCTCCCGGCAGATCGACCGCACCGTGATGGATATCCAAGACATTTCTACGGAAGCCGAATTGGCGGGACACCACCACAGCCACAAGATCCTGCGGCGAAAGGTCGAGACACTGGATGCCGCCACCGCCGCACAGCTCGGCGAGACGACGGGAGCGGACATCCTGCGGCTTCACTGCCTGCACACGGTGGACGGCAAGCCAAATGCGCTTGAGCGGCGCATCATCATGCTCGCCATGGTACCGTCTGCAAGAACCGAAAGCTTTGCGTCGGTTCCGCCCGGCAAATGGTTGCTGGACATGGTGCCTTGGTCGAAGGCGAGACATGTCATCCGCGCCGTATCGGCCGATGCCGCCACTGCGCGACTGCTTGAGACCGAGCGTGGCAAGGCCTGCCTGACCCTGATCCGCCAGACATGGCAGATGAGCCGCACGGTCACTCACGTTGAAATCATCCATCCCGGCGACCGTTTCCAATTCGCCGGTGATTTCCATCCAACGGAGCGAGGGGTCCCAAATCAACGGTCGAAGAGAGGCTCCTTTTGACGGAAAAACAGGTTATCCGAACCGTGCCGCTCAAGGGCTTGCAGGCGTTCGAAGCTGTCGGCCGGTGCGGCGGCGTAAGCGCTGCGGCCCTCGAGCTGAAGGTTTCCCCCGGCGCGATAAGTCAACAGATTCGCAAGATCGAGAGTTTTCTCGGCGTCACCTTGTTGGAGCGCAACGGGCGCACTGTCGAGCTCACCCAATGGGGGCGGCTCTATCACCAGGAAATATCGAAGGGTTTCGAGCAATTCGCGCTTGCGGAACAGGTTTTGGAACGGGCTCGCAATGAGAATGCTCTGGTTTTGAGCGCCCTATCGTCCGTCGTCAATAAGTGGATAGGGCGCCGGATCTTTGACTGGCAAGCCCTTCATCCGAACGCTCATGTCAGGATTGTCGGCCGCGACAAAGAACCGCGCATGGGCTTTGACGACGTCGATTTCCGCATCAGCTATGGATCGGATGTGCTGCAGCACGACCACTATACCGAACTGTTCCGCGATTGGGTCGTGCCAGCCTGCTCACCGGCGCTGATCAAGGGCAAGGCGCCCTCCGTCGCAGGGCTTCTCGAATATCCACTCCTGCATGTCGAATGGGAGCGGCATTTCTCACCCTATCCAAGCTGGCGCGAATTTGCTGCCAAGACGGGCGCCACGTTCGAGGAGAGCGCAGCCGGCCTTTCCTTCACTCTGTCGAGCAGTGCGATTGACGCAGCCGTCAACAAGCGCGGCGTCGTCCTCGCGCAGATGTCTATGATTGCCGATGAGCTTGAGGCACAGACGCTCGTCATTCCCGTCGACATACGCCTAGCTCTGCGCGAAAGCTATTATCTCGCCTGGGACCGCGCGGCGTTGCAGAAGCCCCATGGGCGCGAATTCCGTGACTGGCTCGTGGGTGTTTCCCGCCAGCAGGCGCTGGCGTCCGCGCCGAGGCCGACACTTTAGAAAAACTAAAACAGAACTCAGCTGCGCAATATTGATGAAAATTTGGGCCTGGCGATAATTTCCGCAGCCGGTTGCCCGCGCAGGCGCGACCGATATGGCAGGAGAGCTTCGATGGCGCGAACCGACAAGATGAAACTCGGAACTTTCGTCTATACGTTCGGTTTTCATCCCGCCGCCTGGCTGCACCCCGGAAGCGACGTCAATGGCGCCAACGACTTCGCTCATCTGCTCGATATCGCCAAACGATCCGAAGCCGCCAAATTCGATTTCATGTTCATGCCGGATTCGCCCGCCGCGGCCGTCGGCGATGCGAATGCGCTCGCCCGCACTCCGACCAAGATGAACCGTTTCGAACCCCTCTCGCTGCTTTCGGCTCTGGCGGTCACAACCGATAATCTCGGCCTCGTGGCGACGGTCTCCACGAGTTATTACGAGCCGTACAATGTTGCGCGCTTGTTCTCCTCGATCGACCATCTGAGCGGGGGACGCGCCTGCTGGAATGTCGTCACCTCCGACCACGACGAAACCGGCTACAACTTCAACCGCGAGGGGCTCGACCCGCATGCGTTGCGATATGAGCGCGGCAACGAGTTCATCGACGTCGTGTTCGGTCTTTGGGACAGCTTCGAAGAAGGCGCGTTGGTTCTCGACCGTGAAACCGGCGTCTACTACGACAAGAGCAAACACCATACGCTCAATCACAAAGGCAAGCACTTTCAGGTCCGCGGCCCCCTCAACATCGCGCGAACGCCTCAGGGCCGCCCCGTCATCGCCCAGGCGGGCGGTTCAGAACCCGGAATGGACATGGCGGCACGCACTGCCGAGATCGTCTTCAGCCTCGCGTCCAATATCGAGCGCAACCGGGCCTTCTACGAGAACGTCAAGCGCCGGATGCCGGCCTATGGCCGCAATGCCGACGACCTGAAGATCATGCCTGGCGTCGTTATCAACGTCGGTGAGACCGAAGCCGAGGCAAAAGCGAAAGTGGATTATCTGATCGACAAGATGCATCCGGACGTGGGCCGGCTGATGCTCTCTGAGTTCCTTGAGGCTGATCTGCATGACGTGGCCCTCGACCAGCCCTTTCCCATGGAGCGGCTGCCGGCAGCGCCGAAGGGGTCACGCGCTCTGTTCGACGAACTGGTCGATTTCGTCACCAGTGGCCACACCGTCGGCGAACTCGTCCGACATTATGCCGAAAAACATACCGGAAACGGCATGACAGGCACACCGTCCCAGATTGCCGACTTCATGGAGGAATGGTTCGAGACGCGCGCTGCCGACGGCTTCATCCTGATGTTTCCGACCTTGCCGTCCAGTCTCGACGACTTCGTGCGGCTCGTCCTGCCCGAGCTTCGACGTCGCGGGCTGTTTCGTGAGGAATATGAAGGCAGAACCTTGCGGGAAAACCTCGGCCTCTCAACGCCGGCAAACCGCTTTGCCAAAACATGAGTGCTGAAACCTTGATCAGCGAAGCGGACTTCAAGCTTTCGATGCGCCATCTGGCAGGTGCTGTCACTGTGATCACCGTCGGCGACGGGGAGGACCGTACCGGCTTCACCGCGACGTCGGTCTCTTCATTTTCGGCGGCGCCGCCCTCCGTCATCGTCAGCGTCAACCGTGCGTCTTCCTCTTGGCCAGTACTGCAGCGCTACGGCTGCTTCTGCATCAACGTGCTTGCCGCCGATCAGCAGACTGTGGCGCAATCCTTTGCCGGCCTTGATGGACGCAAAGGCGCCGAACGCTATGGCGATGCGGGCTGGTATCGCCTGAAGACCGGCGCAGCCGTCCTTGAAAAGGCTCTTGCGGTGCTGGATTGCAGGCTTGAAGCCGCTTTCCACCATCATTCCCATGCAATTTTGATCGGGCATATCTGCGCCATCCAAATCCGAAAGAGCATAGGGCCGCTTCTCTATTGGCGCGGCAGCTATCATCAACTTCCGGCAGAGGCCGAGCCAGCGGTCTAGAAGAGCCGGTCCGACAGTAGGCCTATCGATGCGACATCCGCATTGGCAAAGGCAAGCCTGAGGTAACGTTCCTGTCCTTCGCCAAAATAGGCGCCGGGCAAAGAAACGATGCCGGATTCGCTGGCGAGTTTTTCCGCCACCTCGGAAGAGGATCGATCGGTGAAAGGGTGGCGAACAAAGGCGAAATAGGCGCCGATCGCGCCAATCTCCCAGCCTGGCAGCTTGGACACGACCAGCCTCAGCGCGTCCGCCCGGCGAGCGATCTCGGCACGGTTTCCGGCCCGCCAGTCGGCGAGCAACGGAATAGCCGCTGCAACGGCGATCTGAGCCGAACGCGGTGCGCAGATCTGCATGTTGTCCATCACTTTCGCGATCTCGGCGACGAGTTTGGGTCCTGCCG
Source organism: Rhizobium sp. BK650 (assembly GCF_014195325.1). Lineage (GTDB taxonomy): Bacteria > Pseudomonadota > Alphaproteobacteria > Rhizobiales > Rhizobiaceae > Rhizobium. The sequence continues at coordinate 18,103 of NZ_JACIBK010000020.1, forward strand.
TGATCGCACCCAGCCTGTGACCGGGAATGCAGAAGGATTTCGAGAAGCTATAGAGAAGAACGAGCGTGTCCTCCCAACCCGGCTCGGACAGTAGAGAGTGCGGGCGTCCGTGCTCGGCGCCGAGAAAATCGCGATAGGTCTCATCGACGATCAGCCAGGCGCCATATTTCCGGCAGAGAACGAAAAGCTCATGAAGCAACTCCGGCGGATACACGGCGCCGGTCGGATTGTTGGGTGTGACGACCGTCAGAACCTTGGCGCCGGCCGCCAGTGCCGCCTCGGCCGAACGCCGATCGGGAAAAAACCCATTGGCGGGATCGCAGTCGACCAATCGCCGCCCGATCCCCAGCATCGACAGCGTCGTGTCATGATTGAAATAGAAGGGATTGGTGAGGGCGACGCTATCGCCCGCGCCAGCAAGCGCGATCGCGGCACACATGAACGCCTGATTGCAGCCGGCGGTTATGTGGATATTGCCGGCGGAAATGGCGGCGCCGTAAAGCTCGCCGACATGGGCAGCGTAGGCCTCGCGCAATAGGGGCTCGCCCTCGATCGGCCCGTATCCCGTCATCGCCTGTTGTCCGGCCGTCTCGGAAAGAAGCCGCAGCATCTCCGGATGCGCGGGATAGCCGGGCACGGCTTGCGACAGGTCGATGAGTGGCCCCTTCAGCCCTTTGTACTGACGGCCCCAGGCGACGACGGAAGGAATAGGCGGGGCAGAAAGGCGGGAAACGAGTAAATTGGATTTTGCAGCGGTCATAACGATTTCTCTTTGATCCCGATTGCTACAACGATACCAATGGCTTTCTCAACCTCTTTGTTGGGCGAGACGAAGTTGAAGCGGAGACGCATGCCGATGGTGTGGGATAAAATGCGGCTTGAGCAGCTGCGCGCCGAATTTGCCGATACCAATGGCGGCGAGATTTCCGATGAGAAGTTTCGGAAAGTGGCGGAGAAGATCATCTCCAAAAATGGCACGAGACTGGCGCCATATTCTGGAGTGCCAACTTTTCTCAGCGCACCCTACATGCAGGTGGCCGCCGAAGAGCCGGACTTCGGCAATCTGCAGGTTGCAATCACCGGTATCCCGATGGATCTGGGCGTCACCAATCGTCCAGGCTCCCGTTTTGGACCGCGCGCCCTTCGCGCCATCGAGAGGATCGGACCATATAATCACGTTCTCGGCACGGCCCCGGTTTTCGATCTTCGGGTCGCCGACATCGGCGACGTACCGTTCCAGAGCCGTTACCGGCTGGAGCTCAGCCACGACGACATCGAAAAGCGCATTGGCCAAATTGTCGATGCCGGCGTCGCACCGCTTTCCGTCGGAGGCGATCATTCCATCACCCATCCAATTTTGAAGGCGGTCGGCCGCCATCAGCCGGTTGGCCTCATCCATATCGATGCCCATTGCGACACAAGCGGCGCCTTCGATCAGACGAAGTTTCATCACGGCGGGCCATTCCGCAATGCTGTGCTGGACGGCGTGCTCGATCCGACGAGGACGATCCAGATCGGCATCCGCGGCTCGGCGGAATATTTATGGGAATTCTCGTATAAGTCGGGAATGACCGTGATCCACGCAGAGGAGATCAGCGAAATGGGGATCGCGGCCGTCATCGCCAAGGCCAAGGCGATCGTCGGCGACGGCCCGACCTATCTCTCCTTCGATGTCGACAGCCTCGATCCGAGTTTTGCGCCCGGCACCGGCACGCCCGAGATCGGTGGATTGACCACGCGTGAAGTCCTTGAACTGATAAGAGGGCTGAAAGGGGTAAACCTGGTGGGTGGCGACGTCGTCGAAGTTGCCCCGCAATATGATGCGACGACCAACACAGCGCATGCCGCGGCCCAGGTGCTTTTTGAAGTTCTGAGCCTGATGGTGTTCAGCCCATCGATCGGGAAACGCTGAACTCCCAAATCTTCAACTTCTGCGACCGAGTTGCGACAGAGCGGCGAACATGAAGGAGGAGCGCCAGGATGAGCACTGACCGGGAGACCGTGCGGTCCTATGATGCGGTCGCGAAGGAGTACGCGGCCGAGGCGGCGGCGATGCCCGAATGGGTCGCAATAGAGATTGATGCGTTCGTGACCGAGCTGGGTGGCTCCGGCAGGGTGCTGGAGATCGGAAGCGGTGGCGGGCGAGATGCAGTTCAGCTTGAGACGCGCGGGATTAGCGTTCGGCGCACCGACATTTCGAAGGTTTCGTCGAACTGCTTCGCGAAAATGGTTTCCAGGCCGATTTGTTGGACCCGCTCACCGACGACTTGGCCGACCCGCAGCGTCCCGGTACGCCTTACGACGGGATCTGGGCCTGTGCCTGCCTGATTCACGTTGCGCGCGAGGATTTCGGCACGGTACTTGGACGGCTTGCCCAGGCGACCCGGAGCGGTGGCCGGCTGCACGCGTCGGTTAGAGAGGGCGAAGGCAAGGATTTATCCACACACGGGAGTGCTTCAGCGCCGCGGCGTTACGTCGAGACATATTGGCGTGAGCCTGCGCTGCGGTCCGAACTCGCAAAGGCCGGCTGGATCGTCAGCGAGATACGTCGGTACGTCCGAAAGCCGCGTGAGCAGTGGCTGAGCGTTCGGGCGATTCGGGCGTGACCGCCCAGCCCCTGCGGAAATGGGTAATTAGGAGCGCAAAGCTCTTGCGCGGATACCAACTCTCGGCACCATATTTATCTCGCCACTTTCCAATCAAATCAGCCGCTAGGCTTTCGAAGCGGAAGGCGCCTAGCTATGCGCCGCGATGTCCAGATCATCGTCAATCTCGGTGAAGCTGCCTCGTCTGCGGGAGCTTTCTTGACAATCGCATGGTAGCCAACGGCGGGCGGATGGAGGCACGCAAAATTCCAGCTGCGACCGAGATCGACGGATTTTACAGTGCCTTGTTCGCGGCCATGGGGGCGGCCCAGGTCCCGAGCAGCATGCTCATGAAGCGTTCGGCTGCTGGCGAAAGCGATCCGTTTCGCCTCCGGACAACGCCGATGGTCCGCGAAATCTCAGGATTGCGGATAGGCCTTGTGACAAGAAAAGGATGATCCCCCTGAGGCGTCGCCATCTTCGGAAGCACTGAGATGCCGAGGCCCGCCTCGACGAGACCAAGCGAGGTTGAAAGATGCGTCACCTCGTAGAACCAGTTAAGTTTGATGCTCGATTTCGCCAATGCCGCATCCAGAAGGGTTCGGTTGGCACTGGAGCGGTGCACAGTAATCAGATGATAGGGCTCCAGATCTCCCCACCCAACGTCGTCCTTCATCGCTAGTGGATGATCGCTGCGCGCGGCTAGAACGAAAGGGTCCTCGACAAGCCGTTCGAAAACCAGATCGCTATCTGAGCTTCCCATGATGTTGATGCCAAATTCAACCTCCCCCCGAGCAACAGCCTGCAAGGCATCGGTGGCGGTCAGGTCCAGAATCCTGAAGCGGATGTGCGGATACTCGATATTGAACTGACGAATGACCGAAGGAAGAAAGTAAAAGGCTGCCGTCGGCACGCAAGCAATGGTTACGAGGCCGCCGCGGCTGCCACCCAGCTCGCGCATCGCAAAGAGAGAGCCATCGAACTCCTCGAGCATGCGCTGAATAAGCGGTACCAGTCCAACCCCGAGGGCGGTGGCTGCGACATGACGTGTCGTTCGTTCGAGCAACGGAGCCCCGATTGCTTGCTCCAACTTTTGGATGCGCCGGCTGAGCGCCGGCTGCGACATGTTTAATTGATCCGCAGCCCGATTGAAGCTCTGCAGCTCCACGACTGAAAGGAAAGCGCGCAGATCAAGTATTTCGCAATTGATGTTCATTTCACATCAATACCCTCGTTATTAGCATTTCACAAATAAATCTTTATTCCGATAATGACAACAACTGACGAGATTGATACGGACCAAACATCATTACCGGGGTTTCGATGAACGATCTGCTTTCCATTCCATGTGTCCTGATGCGCGGCGGCACTTCGAAAGGGCCTTTCTTTCTCGCCTCCGATCTTCCGAGCGATCCATCATCGCGCGACCAGATTCTTCTTTCGGTGATGGGTTCGGGCCACCCCCTCCAGATCGATGGGATAGGCGGCGGAAACCCGATAACCAGTAAGGTGGCAATCGTCGGGAAGAGTACCGTCCCCGACGCTGACGTCGACTACCTTTTCGCCCAGGTGCGCGTCGATCAGCAGATCGTCGATACTTCACCCAATTGCGGCAACATGCTTGCGGCGGTGGGACCCTTCGCCATCGAAGCCGGCCTTGCCGCCGTTTGTGGCGAGACGACAATCGTGCGGATTAACAATGTCAACACGGGCAAGATGATTGAGGCGGAGGTGCCCACTCCTGAGGGACGCGTCGCATACATGGGTGACGCCGCCATCGACGGTGTGCCTGGACGGGCAGCGCCGATCGCCTTGACGTTCATGGACGCGGCTGGCGCCAGGACCGGCCGGCTCTTTCCCACGGGCAATGCAATCGACACCATAGACGGTGTGGACGTAACGTGCATCGACTGTGCCATGCCAATGATCCTCATGGAAGCCCAATCACTCGGTGTGAGCGGCTATGAAACATCTGCCGAACTGAACCGGAATTCAGCCCTGCTGCAGCAAATGGAAGCAGTTCGTCTCAGCGCCGGCGAGCGGATGGGCATGGGTGATGTACGCGACCAGGTGACCCCGAAGCCCGTCCTAATCTCGAAGCCGAAAAAAGACGGCGCACTCAATGTGCGCTATTTCATGCCCCATGAGTGCCATCCGTCGCTTGCAACGACGGGAGCGGTCGGGATTGCGACTGCGTGCATCAATGAGGGAACGGTTGCCTCGCGCCTTGTCGGCCTGCAAGAGCCGCCCATCATCCTCTCGCTTGAACACCCGAGCGGACGTTTGGACGTCAAACTCCAACACCGCGACGGCAAGGTCGTCGCGGGCATTCTGAGGACCGCCAGGCGGCTCTTCGAAGGCCGCGTCTTCGCCAGGCCAGTCAAAAATCTGATTTGTGCTGCATAATCTGTCAATCTACCGGCACTGGGAGAGTGCCTCAACGGAGGAAAGAACATGAAGAAGCTCATCTTGGCACTCGCCGCAACCGTGGTTTTCGCGGGGTCTGCTTACGCCGAGTCCGTGCGGATCAGCGTCGGCTCCTATAACCTGAACAACCTGCCGTTTCCCGTGGCCCAGGGCCTAGGCCTTTACAAGCAGGAGGGCCTGGACGTCACGGTCGAAAATTTCGCATCCGGCGGCTCAAAGACGCTCCAGGCGCTTGTTGCCGGCTCAACGGATGTGGCGGTCGGCTTCTACGACCACACGATCCAGATGCAGTCTCAGCGCAAGGATGTGGTCGCATTTGTGGAGTTGGCCCGCAATTCGGGTCTCGTCCTTGCAGGCGGCAAGAACTCTACGTTCGATCCAGCCAAGCCCGAAACCATCAAGGGTGCGAAGATTGGGATCACGGCGCCCGGTTCGTCTTCAGATTTCTTCGTTCGCTACTATCTGCAGCGCCACAAGATCTCGGCAGATGAGGTCTCGATCATTGGTGTCGGCTCCGGATCGGCCGCCGTCGCCGCGCTGGAACAGGGAAAGATCGACCTGCTCGTCAACTACGACCCGGCTGCGACGTTCGTCGTCGAAAAGGGTGTGGGAAAAATACTGATCGACGCAAGAAACGACGAAGGCGCAAAGGAGATCTATGGGGGCCTCTATCCGACCTCAGTCCTTTACGCGACACAATCCTACATCTCCGACAATCCGCAGACGATCCAGAAGGTCACGAACGCCACGGTGAAGGCGTTGGAATGGATGAAGAACCACACCGCTGCGGAGATCGTCGAGAAGCTGCCTCCCGAGTTCATTTCCGGCGACAAGGAAACCTACGTGAAGGCCCTCGAGAACGCCCGCGCGATCTTCTCGACCGATGGAACGCTCAGCGAAGACGACATCAAAACTCCTCTTGCCGTCCTCCAATCCTTTAACGAGAAGGTCGCCACTGCAAAAATCGACCTGAGCAAAACCTACACCAACGAGTTTGTATCCAAGGTGTCCAAAGCGGCATCGAACTGAGGGAGGTTAAAATGACCGTGGCGGCCTTCAAGCCAACCATGCAAACGCCGCAGCTGGCGCCCGCAGCACGAGGAATGGTGTCGATCGAGAATGTCACCATGGCCTTTGGATCCTTCGTCGCCGTTCAGGACGTCAACCTGAACGTCGCCGACGGAGAATTTGTCGCGATCGTCGGCCCGACGGGTTGCGGAAAGAGCACGATCCTCAACGCGATCGCGGGATTGCTCAAGCCGGCGCAGGGCAGCGTCATGATCGACGGCAAGCCAGTTGCCGGGGTTCAGAACGATATCGGCTATCTCTTTCAGCAGGATGCGTTGCTGCCCTGGAAGACCGCTATCGAGAACGTCGAGCTTGGCCCGATGTTCCAGGGAACGGGCGCAAGAGACCGGCGCGAGCAATCCTTGCAGTGGCTTGCCAAAGTGGGGCTGAAGGGCTTCGAAGATCGTTATCCGCACCAGCTTTCTGGCGGGCAGCGCAAACGCGTGCAGATGGCCCAGGCTCTGATCACCGGCCCGAAAGTGATCTTGATGGACGAGCCCTTTTCGGCTCTCGACATTCACACACGGCATCTGATGCAGAACGAGCTCCTTCGCCTCTGGCAGGAGGAGCGCCGCGCCGTCGTGCTCATCACCCACGATCTTGAGGAGGCGATCGCTCTCGGCGACCGTGTCGTCGTACTGGCAGCCGGGCCGCGTTCGCGCGTAATCGACAGCTTCCCGGTCGGCCTCGAGCGTCCACGAGATGTCGCGGAAATCAAGCTCGATCCGAGGTTCACAGACCTTTATCGCAACATCTGGGCTTCCCTGCGTGGCGAAGTGGAGAAAAGCTATGCACGCCATGACTGAACGACTCATCCAACTCACGCTTCTGATCGTCGTCGTCGGAGGATGGCAGCTCGGCGTGAACGCCGGAGTAATCGACGTATTTTTCTTCCCATCCCCTGTCGATATCTTCCACCAGGTGCTGACCTGGGTAACTGACCCGTCTTTCTACAAACACGTGTCGATCACGCTGACGGAAACGGTTCTCGGTTACGTCATAGGCACGGTCCTTGGGATAGCCGCTGGCGTGTGGCTAGGTCTGTCCCGGTCGATTGCACGGATCCTCGATCCCTTTATCAAGGGGCTTAACGCCATTCCTCGCGTCGTGCTTGCGCCGATCTTTGTGCTGTGGCTAGGCCTCGGTCTATGGTCGAAGGTCGCGCTCGCGGTGACGTTGGTCTTCTTCGTGACCTTCTTCAACGCCATGCAGGGCGTCCGCGAAGTTAATCCGGTCGTCCTTTCAAATACGCGTATCCTGGGCGCCAAGCATTTCGATCTGCTCCGCCATGTCTACTTCCCGGCTGCGGCTAGCTGGATTCTTTCCTCACTTCGGACTTCGGTGGGCTTTGCAGTGGTCGGCGCAATCATTGGAGAATATCTCGGCGCCTCCGCCGGACTGGGCTATCTCATCGCCCAGGCCGAAGGCAATTTCGACGCGGTCGGCGTCTTTGCGGGTATCGTCATCCTGGCCATCTTCGTGCTCCTCATTGATCTGGTCCTGGACTTGGTCGAGTCGCGCCTCATCAAATGGCGTCCGAAAACAGCAGAAAGGCCCGCTTGAGAGCGGTGCGATTCCGCCAACAGGAAATCGATCGATCGCAATTTTACAAGAAAGGCGACGGCCGAGAGGCCGCCGCCATGAACGTCGGGTCAATTCAACCGGCAGAGAACAAGCTCAGGCAACGTTTGACTGCCGCTTCGGCAGCTTCCAGCCCGGACGAACGAAATGGCAGGTATAGCCATTCGGAATGCGTTCGAGATAATCCTGATGCTCTGGTTCGGCTTCCCAGAAATCGCCGACGGGAACGACTTCGGTCACCACCTTGCCCGGCCATAGGCCGGAGGCATTCACATCGGCGATCGTATCTTCGGCCGTCAGCCGCTGGCTTTCGTCCGTATAGAAGATCGCCGAGCGGTAGCTCGTGCCGATGTCATTGCCCTGACGATTGATAGTGGTCGGATCATGAATCTGGAAGAAGAACTCCAGGATGTCGCGATAGCTCGTCTTTTGCGGATCGAAGATGATCTCGATCGCTTCGGCATGATTGCCGTGGTTGCGATAGGTGGCGTTTGGAACTTCGCCCCCCGTATAGCCGACACGCGTTGAAACAACACCGGGAAATCGTCGAATAAGGTCCTGCATTCCCCAGAAGCAGCCGCCAGCAAGTACCGCACGTTCTGTTGTCATAGAGATGTCCTTTCCGATGCGCGAGATGAACGGGAATCGTCAGGTGCGCTTCGCTGACGCCCTATATGGGTATTCGGCTCGATCATCGCCAGTCCGCTGCATCGGCATCGCAATCTTCCCGAGACTGATTGAGACCTCCGGAAACTCATCCGGCTCAAGGCATAATTTCTGCGAAACGAGATTGACCGGCAAAACGGGACAAAGCACTCTCAATCAAGCTTTACGCTGTCTGGTCATCAGGACGGCCTTTGGCAACATCTGGCAAGCTCCCGCGTCCACACTTCTCTGTAGAGGTAGATGCGTTCTTTGCGCGAATACCTGACCCGAACGTCACTTCACAAACAGGCTCTTGAACCGCGAGGGCTGGCATCGGAGATATTGATTGGCCGCTTTCACCTGCCCGCCGAGTTCAGCTGCCGCGTGCCAGGGCCAGCGCGGATCATAGAGGATCGCACGGGCAAGCGCGATCAGGTCTGCATCGCCGGTTGCTACGATTGCCTCGGCCTGTGTCGGTTCGGTGATCAAGCCGACGGCAATGACCGGCATTCTGACGGCGCTTTTGATCGCCCGGGCGAACGGCACCTGATAGCTTGGGCTGATCGGGATCGCCTGCGACGGATGAAGGCCTCCGCTCGATACGTGGATGGCGTCGCATCCGCGTTCTTCGAGCATCCCGGCAAATTCGACACTCTCGGAAATTTCCAGACCGCCTTCGACCCAATCGGTGGCCGAAACGCGCATCGTCACGGGTCTCTCGGAGGGGAAGGCATTCCTGACCGCATCGAGAACCTCCAGCGGAAACCGGGCGCGATTTTTCAGTGAACCGCCATATTCGTCGGTTCGCTGGTTCGACAGAGGCGACAGGAATTCGTGCAGCAGGTATCCGTGAGCACCATGGATCTGAACGGCGTCGATGCCGATCTTCGCCGCCCGCCGTGCAGCAGCGGCAAAGGCATCGCGGACGCGCTTCAAGCCCTCACGGTCGAGCGCAGTCGGCGGCACGTAGTTCGGATTGAAGGCAATAGCGGAGGGCGCTTCGGTCTGCCATCCGTTCGGATGGTTTGGCGGAAACTGGCCGCCGCCTCGCCATGGAACCTCGCTCGAAGCCTTGCGGCCGGCATGTGCCAATTGCACCGCAATCGGCATGTCGGACCATTTCCTGATGCTTTCGAGCGTGCGGGCCATGGCCCCCTCAGAGGCATCGTCATAAAGGCCGACATCGGCAAAGGTGATGCGCCCCTCGGCCACGACGGCAGTTGCCTCGATCGTCAAAAGCGCTGCACCGGAAAGCGCCAGCTGTCCAAGATGGATCAGATGCCAATCCGTCATGCAGCCGTCGACGGCCGAGTACTGGCACATGGGCGCAATCACGATGCGGTTGGCGAGTTCGAGATTGCGCACGGTGAAGGGAGAGAACAGGACTGGTTGGGGCATGGCCTTCCTCGAAGCAGGATCATTTGTTTCGGCTTATAGCACTCTGCCCGATATTTGCGATGATTAGCAGAGCCTTGCCACACCAGGAACGGTTCTGTGATGTCGTCAGCTTCCCGACGGCCGCTTGATCTTCCAGACCCGCAGATTGCGGTTGGGAGAAAAGCGTTTAAACCTAGGCCCCGGATGTGGGTTTCAAGAAATGTGGGCGGCATGGATCGATGGCAGGCAATGAGGGTTTTCGTGAAGGTCGCGGAGGCCGAAAGCTTTGCGGATGCGGGACGGCAACTCCACATGAGCCCGCCTGCCGTCACGCGAACCGTGTCCGCCCTGGAAGACATCATCGGGACGCGCCTTCTGACGCGCACAACCCGGTCCGTCAAACTGACAGAAGCCGGCGCGCGATATCTTTCCGACTGTCAGAGGCTTCTCGCCGACTTGACTGAAGTGGAGACGGCTGCGGCGGGCACCTATGGAAGACCGACCGGCACGCTGACGGTCACCTCCTCGGCTATGCTGGGAACAATGTTCGTCCTTCCGCTCATGACCGAATATCTGGACCTCTATCCTGATGTCATCGGTCGCGGCCTGTTCATCGATCGTGTCGTGAATATCATCGAGGAGGGCATCGACGTCGCGATCCGCATCGGTCACCTGCCCGATTCCGGCTTGACGGCGACGCGCGTCGGCCAAGTCAGACGGGTTATTTGCGGTTCGCCCCTCTATTTCGAAAAGCACGGCGTGCCGACGGCGCCTGGCGATCTGTCAAAGCATCGCATTATCGCATCGACCAGTGCATGGACGTCACTCGAATGGCGTTTTGGCGTGCAGAAGAAATCCACCGTTCACGTCAAGCCTCGTCTCTTCTGCAGCACCAACGAGGCTGCAATCTCGGCGGCAGCAAATGGCTGGGGACTGACGCGCGTTCTGTCCTACCAGATCGCGCCGCAGCTTGAAGCAGGCGAGTTACGCGCGATATTGTCCGATCATGAGGAAGAGGCGCTACCGATCCATGTCGTCCATCCGGAAGGTCGTTATGCCTCGGCAAAAGTACGAAGTTTCGTCGATTTCGCGGTCGGAAAGTTAAGAGCCAACAGGCATTTCAACTGACAGCGAAAGGTGGATGCCCGCGGACAGAAAAAGCCAACGCATTCATCGCTGAATGCGTTGGCCCTGAACGCGATTTTACTTCGTGATCTTGCGATCGAGGAAGTCGTGGATCAGCGGTGCCATCTCATCGAGCTTGTCTTCCAGCGCGAAATGGCCGGTATCGAGAAGGTGCAGTTCGGCGTCAGGAAGATCACGCAGGTAGGGATGCGCACCTTCCTCGGGAAAGATCTTATCGTTCTTGCCCCAGACGATCAGCGTCGGAGGCTTGCGATCGCGAAAGAAGGCCTGAAATTGCGGATAGAGCGGTACGTTCGTACCGTAATCGTGGAACAGATCGAGCTGGATATCCTTGTTGCCGGGGCGATCGAGCAAAGCCTGGTCGTGGACCCAATTGTCGGGGCTGATGCGCGACAGGTCCTTGACGCCATCGGTATACTGAAACTTCGTGGTTTCAAGAATGACGAGGTTGGAGAGGGCCTCACGCTTTTCAGTCGTATCTTCGGCCCAATAAGCCTTGATCGGATCCCAGAATTCGCGCAGGCCTTTCTCGTAGGCATTGCCGTTCTGCACGATCAGCCCGCTGACCCGTTCCGGGTGCTTGAGCGCCAGGCGATAGCCGACGGGTGCACCGTAATCCATGACATACATGGCATATTTCGTGGCGCCGAGTTTTGCCATAAGTGCGTCGACCATGTCGGCATAGTGGCCGAACGTATAGGCAAACTTCGTGTGATCGGGTGCATCGCTCTGACCGAAACCCGGATAGTCAGGTGCAATGACGTGATAGCGGTCGGCAAGCAGCGGAATGAGATTGCGGAACATGTGCGAAGATGTCGGGAACCCGTGCAGCAGCAGGACAACCGGGCCATCTGCAGGACCGGCTTCACGATAGAACATGTTCACACCATCGATTTCAGCTGTTCGATAGTGGACAGTGACGGGCACATGCTGGACAATGGCGGTTTGCTTGGCGGGAGCGGCAATGGCCTCGGAAAGGGGGGCGAAGCTCACGGTTGCCAGCATCAGGGAAAGGATCAGTCGGTTCATCTCGATTCTCCGTTTAACAAAATCCGCCAACAACCCTTGCTGGCCTGGCACCGAGAATAGCCAATCACCGGGTTCCGTTAATCGGCGGAATGCGGAAGGAATTATTCCATTTACAGGAATAGCCACACCCGGCTTGATCTGACGTTGCCGAGCACGAAGCCACCAGGAACCAGGAAGTCTCAATGGTCGAAAAAATTGCACCCACCTCGCCCACGGCAGCTTCCTCGGCCACCCATATCAATCATAGCACCTCCATAGGTTCCGAACCTGACAATGCCTGGGTTGCCGAGCGGCAGGCAGAGATCACTGCCGGCGGAAAAAGAAAAGGCGCCCATCCCGCCACTGCCGGCGATGAAGGAACCGTTGATGACGCTGACGATCGCGCAGCAGATCGGCATCTCGATCATCATTCGACACACCCGCATGCGCAAGAAGCCAGCCCGTATGAAGAGCGCCTCTCCGGCGAAAGCGAGCGTATAGGTACCGACAATTTCAACGAGGATGTACCTTTCGGGGAACACGTCGGTTACCTGTAAGTGGTCATGTTTACCTGCTGACGACCGCCCCCACAGCAGCCCGATCAGAGCCGGCTCATCATTGACATCGACCGGTTTCGTCCCGTTCTCGAAGTTCTCGCGCATCCACCGGGAGAGAAAACCTTTTCCCACTTGACAAATCTACTGAGAAAAGGTTTTCTCAGCGTCAGTTTGATGGAGGAGCAGCTGAACGCAGCGGAGGAAAAACGAGGCAGGATCACCATTCACGATGTCGCTGCGGCTGCCGGAATCAGCATCTCGACAGCGTCGAAAGCCCTCAACGATACGGGCCGCATGGGGCTGGAAACGCGCGAGCGGGTCAAACGCATTGCAGCCGAGATCGGCTACAGGCCAAACGCTTTGGCAAGGGGCCTGCTCAGCAAGCGCAGTTTCACGGTCGGGCTTCTGACCAACGACACCTACGGCCGCTTCACGCTGCCGGTCATGGCGGGCATCTCGGATGCTCTTGTCGATCATGGCGTTTCGGTCTTTCTGTGCGCGATCGAGGAGGATCCTGCACTTGGTCAGATTCACGTGGAAGCGATGCTCGACAAACAGGTTGACGGAATTATCGCCACCGGAAAGCGTCTCGACAGGCGGTTGCCCGTCGATCTGTCGAATTTGAACGTGCCTGTCGTCTATGCCTTCACGGAGGGGGCGCCGGGAAGCGTGACCTTCCGTTCCGATGATGCGCAAGGCGCGCGGCTGGCCGTGCAATGGTTGGCAAAGCTCGGGCGCAAACGGATCGTGCACGTCTCTGGGCCGGAGAATTTCTTTTCGGTGCGCGAGCGTGCCGATGCCTATTGCGAGGTTGCCGGAAAGGAGCGGCCGGTCCTGTTTGGGGTGTGGTCGGAAAGCTGGGGCCACGAGGCCGTTGCGAGACTGTGGAGCGGCGGCGGCGAAAAGCCTGACGGCATCTTCTGCGGCAATGACCAGATTGCCCGCGGTGTCATCGATGCGCTGCGCGAGCGCGGCATCCGGGTGCCGCAGGATGTTTCGGTGGTCGGCTTCGACAATTGGGAGATTGTCGCCGCTCAGACGCGTCCGCCGCTGACGACCGTGGATATGGAGTTGAAGGAACTGGGGCGGCAAGCCGGATTGACGGTTCTGGCGCTTGCGGAGGGGCATCAGGTGGAGCCCGGCATCAGGAAACTGCCGTGCCGTCTGGTCGTGCGGCAATCATGCGGGGGTGACCCCCCCGGAATATAGCAACGGCGCGATGGAGACGCGCCAACTTGGGAGGAGAGCCATGATGAAGCGTCTATTGGTGGCAACAAGTCTTGCCACCCTCTGCCTGGTCTCGACGGCCTCGGCTGCCGAAAAAATCGAAATGTGGGTTCGCACCGGCATCGGCGATTCCTTCAAGAAAGTTGTCGAGGCCTATAATGCGGGCCACGAAAACCAGGTCGTCACGACCGAAGTGCCCTTCGGCGAACTGGTGCAGAAATATGCAACCGCAATCGCCGGCGGCCAGGCACCCGACGCCCTGTCGATGGACCTGATCTACAACCCAGCCTTCGCTGCCGCAGGTCAACTCGAGGATCTGACGGACTGGGCAAAGAGCCTGCCTTATTTCAATTCGCTGTCGCCGTCGCATGTCAAACTCGGTACCTATCAGGACAAAATCTACGGTCTGCCGCTCTCGGTCGAGACCTCTGTCTTTGCCTGGAACAAGGATCTCTACAAGAAGGCCGGCCTCGATCCCGAAAAGGCGCCTACGACCTGGGAAGAAATCGAAGCCAATGCCGAGAAGATCCGCAAGCTCGGCGACGATACCTATGGCTTCTACTTCTCGGGCGGCGGCTGCGGCGGTTGTATGATCTTTACCTTCACGCCGCTCGTCTGGGGTGCGGGTGCCGATATCCTCTCGCAGGATGGTAAGACGGCAACGCTCGATACGCCCCAAATGCGCAAGGCCGTTGGCCTCTATCGCGATATGGTCAAGAAGGACCTCGTGCCGGCCAGTGCTGCGAGCGATAACGGGACGAACTTCTTAAGCTTCACGAACGGCAAAATTGGTCAGCAAAGTCTCGGCGCCTTCGCCATCGGCACGTTGGTCACGCAGTACCCCGACATCAATTTCGGCGTGACGCTGATCCCGAGCGTCGACGGCAAGACGTCCTCCTTTGCCGGCGGCGACAATTTCGTCATCACCAAGGGCACGAAGAAGATCGACGCCGTCAAGGAATTCCTCGAATATATCTATTCGATCGACGGCCAGAAGGTCATGGCAAAATATGGCAGCCTGCCGACACGCGGCGATATTGCCGACCAGGTGCTTGCCGGGCTGGATCCGCGCATGCAGGTGGGCCTGAAGGCGATCTCAGTTGCCAAGACACCCTATACGCTGCAGTTCAATGATCTGATCAACAGCGCAAACGGGCCCTGGGCGACGTTTACCAACGCCGCGATCTTCGGCGATGACGTCGATGGCGCGTTCTCGAACGCCCAGTCCGAGATGCAGTCCATCATCGACAGCGGCCAATAACTCTCCCGGCCGTGGCCGGGGGACGGTGGCAGTTTCCCGGCCGATTTAAAGTAGAAGAACTCGTGGAATGCGGAGGTTTCGATGACCGGTTCCGGTCCGCAGCGCATCCGCGCTGTCCGAAAACGGCGAAAGTCACAATGGCGCGGCTTTCTCTATATCGCGCCGGCCATGGCGCTCGTCATCGTCTTCTTCGTCATGCCTGTATTGTTCACCGGCTGGATGAGCCTGCACAACTGGCCGCTGATGGGTGCGGCGCGCTGGATTGGCTTTGCCAATTATATCCGCATGTGGAACGACAGCCGCTTCATGGCGGCCCTGAACTTCACCGCCTATTACACAGTCATCGTAACCATCGCGATCTTCGCGGTCGCCTTCCCGCTGGCAATCTTCGTGGAGAAGGAACGCCGCTTCGTCAGCACCTACCGCACGATCATCTTCCTGCCGGTCGTGGTCGGCCTGGCGACCGCTTCGCTGCTCTGGGTCTGGCTTGCCAATGTCGATAGCGGCTTCTTCGGCCCTGCCCTTCGCGCGCTCGGCCTCGTCGAGCGAAGCCCCAATATCATGGCGAGCTTCGATACGGCCTTCGCAACCATCATCGTCATGGTCGTCTGGAAAATCGCCGGCTTTACGATGATCATCCTATTGACCGGTCTGCAAGCCATTCCGTCCGAATTGACGGAGGCTGCCCGCATCGATGGCGCCAACCGCTGGCAGCGATTCCGGCATCTGACGCTGCCGCTGATGCGCAAGACGATTGCGCTGGCGCTGATCGTCTCTGTCACCGGCTCAATCCTCGCCTTCGACCAGTTCTACATCATGACGTCGGGCGGGCCACAGAACAAAATGATCTCCGTCGTCTACTACATCTTCAACCAGTCCTTCGTGTCCTTCAATCTGGGCTATGGATCCGCGCTTTCGATCGTGCTCCTGGCGATCCTCGTTGCGATCTCCATCATCCAACTCTGGCTGCTGCGCGTCGGGGAGGAACGCTGATGATCTCCTCCGCGAAGCGCCGTGCCCGCAAACGCCTCAGGTCGCAATCGGCTTATCATGTCGCCGGCATTGCCATTTCGATCTTTTTCCTGGCGCCCTTCATCATCACATTGCTTGCCTCGTTCCGACATGGCACCGAGGCAAGCCTGCCACCGTTGCCGCCATGGCCCACGACAGGGGTCAGCTTCGATGCCTATGCGCTGCTCGATACGTTTGGCGCCGGCATCTGGCGGCACATGATCAACTCGCTCTTCGTCTCGCTGGCGACAGTGCTGCTGACCGTCACAGTCAGCCTGCTCGCAGGCTACGGCTTCTCGCGCTACCGGTTTCCGCTGAAAAACGCGCTCTTCGTGTTGATCATCGCCACGCTGATGATCCCGTTCCAGTCGATCCTGACACCGCTCTTCATCATTCTGGCAAAGCTCGGTCTCAACAATTCACTGCTGGGACTGACCTTGGTTTATGTCACGCTGCAACTCCCCTTCTCCGTCTTCATGATGCGCAATGCCTTTGACGCCGTTCCGAAGGAGATCGAAGAGGCGGCGCGAATCGATGGCGCGCGGGATCTGAGGCTGCTGATCCGCGTACTGCTGCCGCTGGTGCTGCCGGGCATTGCGACGGTCGCGATCTTTGCCTTCCTCAATGCCTGGAACGAGTTCCTTGCCGCTCTCGTACTGCTCTCCAGCAACGAGAAATACACGCTGCCCGTGCTGATGACGGCGGTGCGCGCCGGTCGCCTCGGCGCCATCAACTGGGGCGCGGTTCAGGCGGGTGTCATCGTCATGACGATCCCGTGCCTAATCGTCTTCCTGCTTCTGCAACGCTACTACATGCGCGGGCTCATGGCCGGCGCGGTGAAATGATGACTTTTCAACGAAATGGATGAAACTATGAACAAGCTGAAGAGAGACCGCCAGTTCCGTCCCCTGCCCGTGCCGAGTGTCGCGCTACAGGGTCTGTTTGGCGATCGCCAGGACGCGATCTGCGATTCCACCGCCGAAACGCTGCTCGATCGCTGCGTTGAGGCTGGCATGCTGCAGGCGATCGACGTGACCCAACCGAGCCCCGGCGTGGTTATTCCGATTGGTCCTTGGGGCGGCTCGACGCAGATGTTCTGGGACAGCGATCTCGGCAAGTCGATCGAGACCGTAGCCTATTCGCTCTACCGCAGGCCCAATTCGAATCTCGAAGCCCGCGTCGATGAGATCATCGACATGTATGAGAAGCTGCAGGACAAGGACGGCTATCTGAACGCCTGGTTCCAGCGCGTGCAGCCTGGCCGGCGCTGGACGAACCTGCGTGACCATCACGAGCTCTATTGCGCCGGTCACCTGATCGAAGGCGCCGTCGCCTACTATCAGGCGACCGGCAAAAAGAAGCTGCTCGACATCATGTGCCGCTATGCCGATTACCTGATCACGGTCTTCGGCCACGGCCCCGGCCAGATCCCCGGCTATTGCGGCCACGAGGAAATTGAGTTGGCGCTCGTCAAGCTCGCGCGCGTGACCGGCGAGAAAAAGTATCTTGACCTCTCGAAGTTCTTCATCGATGAGCGCGGCACTGAGCCGCATTTCTTCACCGAAGAGGCAATTCGCGACGGCCGTAGCGCCGCAGATTTCCATCAGAAGACCTACGAATATGGCCAGGCGCACGTGCCGGTGCGCGAACAGAAGAAGGTCGTAGGCCATGCGGTGCGCGCCATGTACCTCTATGCCGGCATGGCCGATATCGCCACGGAATATAATGACGATACGCTGACCGCGGCGCTCGAAACCCTCTGGGACGATCTGACGACCAAGCAGATGTATGTCACCGGCGGCATCGGCCCGGCTGCTTCCAACGAAGGCTTCACCGACTATTACGACCTGCCGAACGAAAGCGCCTATGCCGAGACCTGCGCGTCGGTCGGCCTCGTCTTCTGGGCAAACCGCATGCTCGGTCGCGGCCCGAACCGCCGCTATGCCGACATCATGGAGCAGGCACTTTATAACGGTGCTATGGCCGGGCTTTCACTCGACGGCACCCGCTTCTTCTACGAAAACCCGTTGGAAAGTGCGGGCAAGCACCATCGCTGGATCTGGCACCATTGCCCCTGCTGCCCTCCGAACATCGCCCGCCTGCTCGCTTCCGTCGGCTCCTACATGTATGCGATCGCCGAAGACGAGATTGCCGTCCACCTCTACGGAGAAAGCAAGGCCCGATTCGATTTGGCCGGCGCCAAGGTCGAACTTTCGCAGCAGACGCGTTACCCTTGGGATGGCGCAATCCATTTCGACCTGATGCTCGATCAGCCTGCTCATTTTGCGCTGTCGCTGCGCATCCCCGAATGGGCCGATGGTGCAACGCTTTCAATCAACGGCGAGAATTTCGATCTAGCATCCGTCTTGACGGATGGTTATTCCCGCATCGAGCGCGATTGGAAGAGCGGCGACACGGTCGATCTGTCGATCCCACTCAGGGCCCGCAAACTCTTCGCCAATCCGCTGGTCCGTCAGGATGCCGGCCGCACGGCGCTGATGCGCGGTCCGATGGTCTATTGCGTCGAGGAAACCGATAACGGTGCTGGACTGAACGGCATTTCTCTGTCAGCCGATGTTTCGCAAGCCAAGACCTCCGAGATATCGGGCCTTCGCGACGCGGTCGCCCTCGACCTGCCCGTCAGCCGCGATACCGCCGATTGGGGCTCGACGCTCTATCGCACATCTCCTCCAGCAACTAGGCAGGCGACTGCGCGGTTCGTGCCCTATCCGTTCTGGGACAATCGCGAGCCGGGCGAGATGCTCGTCTGGCTCAGAGCCGGCGAGGCGCGCGGTGCATAAAATGGCGGATACGGGCGTTGTACTGACCGAAATTCGCAAGAGTTTCGGAAATCTGGAAGTCATCCATGGCATCGACCTGACCATAACGGAGGGATCCTTCGTCGTTTTCGTCGGCCCGTCTGGATGCGGAAAATCGACGCTGCTGCGCATGATTGCCGGCCTGGAGGATGTCACTGACGGCGAGATCGAGATCAAGGGACGCAATGTCACCGATCTCGACCCCTCCGATCGCGGCATCGCCATGGTCTTTCAGTCTTACGCGCTCTATCCGCATATGAGCGTGCGAGACAATCTCGCCTTCGGCCTGAAGATGGCGCGAACGCAGACCCCAGAGATCGAGGCCCGTGTCAAGGCGGCCTCGACGATCCTAAAGATCGACCATCTGCTTGATCGCCGACCAGGCCAGCTCTCCGGCGGCCAGCGGCAACGCGTGGCGATCGGCCGCGCGATCGTGCGCAAGCCGGACGTTTTCCTCTTCGATGAGCCCCTCTCGAACCTCGACGCGGAGTTGCGCGTCTCGATGCGCATCGAAATCGCAAGACTTCACCGTGAACTCGGCAATACGATGATCTATGTCACGCACGATCAGACGGAAGCGATGACTCTCGCCGACAAGATCGTCGTGCTGCGTGATGGATATATCGAACAGGCGGGAACGCCGCGCGAAATCTACGAGCGGCCGAACAATGTCTTTGTCGCGGGCTTCATCGGTTCGCCGCGCATGAACCTGCTCGAGGCAAGCTGGGCGGGCGACGGCACTATCCTGGTGGCCGGCAACCGGATCCGTTCGCCGATCAGCGGCGCTGGCTTAAGCGAAGGGCAGAAGATTACCCTTGGCATGCGTCCGGAGCATCTGAGGATCGCGACGGGCGCCCACGATGAGGCATTGTCGGCCACGGTCGATTTTGATGAATATCTCGGCGGCACGCAGTTCCTCTATTGCCAGCTTGGCGATGGTCAGCCGCTGACTGTCGAATATCGCGGTTCCTCAGACATCGCGACAGGCAGCCGGCTCGCCTTCACCTGTGACCCGGTGCATCTGCACATCTTCGATGCCGACGGCATGCGGCTCGACAAATAAACTCCCCCGGCAGTAAGCTGCGCTCCTGTTCATTCCGTTGGGGTCCCGGGGGCACCGGAACTGAGCTCTCGTGGAGGACAGTACTCACCTGTCGCGTTATATTGATCGTTTTCCTGGATTTCGAGGCATCGTCCCTCAGCAAGAAAAGCGTTCCGATCGAAATTGCTTGGGTGTTCGAGGACGGACGCTCACACTCTGTCTTGATTCGCCCCGCCGCTGGCTGGGACGATTGGGCGGCCGATGCAGAAGCAATCCATGGAATCTCGCAGGAGTTGCTGGCATCGGAGGGCGTTCCGGTGGAGCAGGTCGCTCGTGAAATGCTCAAGGTTTTGACCGGGCACGAGCTCTATGCGAGTGCCCCTTCGTGGGATGGAAAATGGCTGAGCGTCCTCTTGCGCGCTGCCGGCTTTCCTCGGCATGCCCTGCGGCTCGGAAAGTCACGGGACGCCTTTATGGCCGCGGCACGTGAATTGACAGGAGCGGCCATCACGGAGACCGAGCTATCGAAGCTCATCGACAGCATCGTCGAGGAAAGCAAGGCGGCAATGCCGGCGCATCGCGCACTGGCGGACGCGACGCTCGAGCTTACCCGATGGAAGCTTGTCCGTGAGGCTGCCAAGAAGCTGGTGGCAACAGGCGAGTAGAGGTCAGCGCTTGTGGAAGCTCTCGGTCACCCAACGCGCGAAATCCGCAGCCGGGGGCGGAAGGCGATCGAAGTTGCGGGCAACCAGCCAATAGGCGCCGTTCGCAACTGTGAGGTCGAAGAGCTGTCGCAAGCGGCCGGCCCGGATTTCCTCCTCTGCGAAGACTTCGTCCAGGAGTGCAACGCCTTGGCCGCGCAGCGCCGCCTGCAGAACGAGACCGTCATCGGCATAAACGGGTCCCCTCGCCGCCTCGGGCATGGCGATGCCGGCCGCCTCAAACCACCGACTCCAAGCGTCGCGGTTTTCCTCATGCAAAAGCCCGTAAGCAAAGATGTCATGCGGAGAAGAGATCGGCGGGCCACCCTTCAGAAGATAGGAAGCGATCACGGGCACCATGCGGACATCCATCAGATGCCGACTTTCTGTCCGCGGCCACGCAGCGACGGTGGCGCTGTGCCTGATCGCGATCTGCGCTTGGCCGGTACGGAATTCGATCGTGCGCGGATCGGCATCGAGTGATACCTCCACGCCAGCGTGGAGTTTGCAAAATTCCGGCAGCCGCGGCACAAGCCAGCAGGCGGCAAAAGAAGGTTCGACGCTAATCTTCAGATCGGCAGACGCTGAAGCTCCCCAGATATCCGCCAGGCAGTCGTCGATCCGGTCGAAGGAAGATGTCAGCACGGCAAGCAATTTCCGGCCGCTAGCGGTCAGGACGACACTTCGATGGCGCCGCTCGAAAAGCGGCCCGTCTAACATCTGCTCCAGCTCACGAATCTGGCGGCTAACCGCCGCCTGCGAGATGAACAGCTCCTCGGCCGCAAGCGTGAAGCTCTCCAGCCGTCCCGCCACCTCGAAGCTGCGCAATGCCGTCAGCGGTAGCCGGCCACGCTTCATCCTATAACCTCAAGTTATTCGAAGCCGACGATAAGCTCGTTTGAAGACTAAGCGCAAGAGGAGGAGAACGCTCGAAAAAGGAGAGAAGCCATGTGGAAGCAAATCCTTTGCATTCTGAGGGATTCACTTCGCCTCGCCACCTTTGAATCAAACGGCAAGGATGGACGAGGGAATCGGGACTGCTGAACGCTCACGCAGCTTATCGGGATTTTTGCGCATTCATAATCCTGCACCGGGGTCTATATAGACCTCTCCTTACTTGAGAAGCAGGAGCGTCACGATGCAGAAACGCAAACTCGGCAGCCAGGGACTTGAAGTATCGGCCATCGGCCTCGGGTGCATGGGAATGAGCCAGTCCTACGGGCCGGCTGATGAAACGGAATCCATCGCAACCCTTCACCGCGCTATCGAGCTCGGCTGCACTTTCCTCGATACGGCTGAGGTTTACGGCCCCTATAAGAACGAGGAGTTGCTCGGCCGCGCGCTGAAAAGCCGCCGCAACGAAGTGATACTCGCTACCAAATTCGGTTTCCGCCTGAAGGATGGCAAGCAGGTCGGCACCGAACGCGACAGCCGGCCGCAAACCATTCGCAGCGCAGTTGAAGGCTCGCTCAAGCGCCTTGCTACAGACCATATTGACCTCATCTACCAGCACCGCGTCGATCCAGCCGTTCCCATGGAAGACGTTGCCGGCACTGTCGCCGAGCTCGTCAAAGAGGGTAAGGTGCGCTACTTCGGCCTTTCCGAAGTGGGTGTCGCTAACATCCGGCGCGCCCACGCTATCTTCCCGGTGTCGGCCGTGCAGAGCGAATATTCGCTCTGGGAGCGCAATCTGGAGGCCGACGTCATCCCCGCCTTGAGGAAACTCGGCATCGGTGTCGTGCCCTTCAGCCCACTCGGCCGGGGCTTTCTGACCGGAGAGGTCAAGCGCGCAGAGGATTATCCGGAAGGCGATTTCCGCCGCGGCGATCCGCGCTATCAGGGCGAAAATTACGACGCCAATGTTCGCGCGGCCGAGGCCGTCCGCTCCGTTGCATCCTCGCTCGGCGCCAAGCCTGGCCAGGTGGCGCTTGCCTGGATCCTGCACAAGGGCAGCGATTTCGTGCCGATCCCCGGCACCAAACGCCGCACCTATCTGGAGGACAATATCGCCGCAGCCGACATCACGCTTAGCGCCGAACAGATAAAGGCGCTCGATGAAGCGCTTGCTCCTGGCAAGGTTTCCGGCATGCGCTACAACGACACGATCATGGCGACGATCGACCGCTGAGGGCGGTCAGGCGTCGATATCGGTCGACAGCGTGATCTCCTTCTGTGCTTCCAGCTCGGCAAGCCGCTCACCCAGAGCCTTGCGGATTGACTGATAGGTCGTGCTGCCGAGCGCAAGTCTTCTGGGTGCCGGTTGTTTTTCAGCCGCCGCGATCATCGCATCGGCCATCTTCACCGGGTCGCCCAGGATCTTGAACGAGCCGTCGGCAATTGCCCTGCGTACCTGGCCGGCCGGTGTATCCTCATAGACATCCATCTGCGGCGGCCTGACGAGGCCGGCGCCAAAATCCGTGCCAGCCGGCCCCGGTTCGGCAATGATGATGTCGACGCCGAAGGGCGCGACTTCTTGTGCTACCGCCTCGATGAAGCCTTCGATCCCCCATTTGGTGGCGTGATAGAGGCTGAAATTCGGATAGGCGATCTGTCCGCCTTCCGAAGCGACCTGAAGGATGCGACCGCCGCCCTGCTGACGCAGATGCGGCAAGGCCGCGCGGATCACCTGGATTGAGCCAATCAGATTGGTATCAATCTGGTGACGGATCTGCGCATCGCTAACCTCTTCTGCAGCACCAAACAGGCCGTAGCCGGCATTGCTGACGACGACATCGATGCGCCCCATCTGCTGAAAGGCGGCGTCGACGACTGCACGAACTGCCCGGTCGTCGGTGACGTCCAGGCTTGCGACCCAGAGCCGTTCGTCGTACTGCGCCCCAAGGTCAGCCAGGGCCTCGCGCTTGCGCAGGGTGGCGGCAACGCGATCGCCGCGCGCCAGCAGCTTTTCAGTCATGATCCGGCCGAAACCCGAGGATGTTCCTGTGATCAACCATGTCTTCGTCATCGTCTCTACCCTTTCTGATGCCGCTGAATCACGGCTTGATGACTGCAAAGATAGAGGGGATTATTGATGTGATAATCCGTTCAAACTTGCATGAGTTGCTGAAAAATACCCATGAGTTACCGGCCGACACTTGATGATCTCAACGCCTTTGCGGCAATTGTCACATACCGCAGCTTCCGCAAGGCGGCCGGCGAACTTGGCTTATCGCCTTCGACGCTGAGCCACATGATGCGCAACATGGAGGCGCGCATGGGCGTGCGCCTGCTACATCGCACGACCCGCAGCGTTGCAGTCACCGAAGCCGGCGAAATGCTTCTCGACAGGCTGACGCCCCTATTGCGCGATCTCGATCTGGTGCTCGATGCCCTCAGCGAATTTGGAGGCCGGCCGAGCGGTACGCTACGCATCAACGCCAGCGAAATTGCCGCGCGTGTGCTGTTGAATGCCGCCGTTCCTCTCTTTCTCCAACGCTATCCGCAGATATCGCTCGATATCGTTACCGAAAACCGGCTGGTCGATATTGTCGCCGAAGGCTTCGATGCCGGCATTCGCCTGCGGGAATCCGTGCCGCTTGATATGATAGCGGTCGAATTCGGTGGCGAGGCACGTTTCCTCGCGGTTGCCTCGTCGGCTTACTTGAAAGATCACAGGCGGCCCAAGACGCCAGAAGAACTTAAGCGCCACCGCTGCATCCGCCTGCGTCTGCCGAGCGGCAAACTCTACCGCTGGGAGTTTGAGAAGCACGGCCAGGAAGTGACTATCGAGGTATCGGGCGCCTTGACCCTCGATCATGTAGAATTGATGGCGGAAGCGGCGGTCAAAGGGCTCGGCATCGCCTATGTGCCGGAAAGGGTCGCGCGACCCTATCTTGCCAGCGGCGAGCTAATCTCCGTTCTTGACGATTGGTGCCCACCAATTCCCGGCCTCTGCCTCTACTATCCCGGCCACAGGCATGTGCCGCAAAGCCTGCGCGCCTTCGTATCCGTCTTGACGGAAGTGGAGCGGCACGGTGCCTAGCTCCTGCACTTCAGCCCTGCCCACTCTATCTCGCCTGTTCCGCTGCACGGAAACGCGCCGGCGTGATATTGCGCCTCGCCTTAAAAGCTTTGCCGAAGGCGGCTTCGGATTCGTAGCCGACCTCTGCCGCGATATCGGCAACCGTCCGCCGCGTTCTCGATAGTAGATCGCTCGCAAGCATCATTCTGAGATCAGTCAAAAAGGCACCAACGGTCATTCCGGCGCGTTCCCTGAATTGCCGCGAATAGGTGGCGCGCGACATGCCCGAATGGCGGGCAAGGTCATCGATCGTCCAGGCAAATGCCGGCGAGGACATCATCGCCACGGCGGATTTGCCGAGCCTGGCGTCACCAAGCAATTGCAGCAGACCCGAGGATGCAATGGGAGAAGCCTTGCCTGCCCTCATTGCCAAAATGAGGAGCGAGAGACAAGTTGCGGCGATGATCGCCAGTGCTCCGGGCTTCTCGTCGGCGGTCTCCCGGTAAAGCATGGCAACCAGCGTCTTCAGCACTTCCTCCGAGTCCGCAGCAAGTGAGACATGAAACACGTCAGGCAAGCTATCGAGCAGCAAGGCAGCCGATCCCGGAGCGCAATGGAAGCGGCCACAAAGAAGATCGACATCCGCTTCGCCTTCGCCGTTTTCGCGCAAAGGCAGCAGACCTCCCCTCGTAACGCGCAGCGGCTGCGTGTCTCCGCGTCGCCGCAAACCGATAATCGCATGCGCATCGCCGCGCGGCAGCAGCAGAAAATCGCCGGAGTGCAAGGTGATTTCACGACCGGAGCCAAGGCGAATGAGACAGTCGCCGCCCAAGATCAGATGAAATGGCAGCGTGCCTGCTGCGACGGGTTCGTGATCGATATGAAAGGAGCCTTGTAGCCGACAACGAATATCGAGCGTTGGCTGCAGACGGGCTAGTTCGATAAGGCGGCTTAAAACATCCATGAGACGATCGCGCTAGAAAATGACCTTCTCGAGCATTCAAAGTATCGATCCTTGTGGTCATAGTCATTTCCAGCAGCAGAGGCAATCACGCCAGTGCTGGTTTTTAGATGGAGTGACTTTCATGTTGGACTGGAAGGAATATCGCAGCGAACTCTTCGGCCGGATCGGCGAACTCTCCAAGATCGCGCCCGAAACCATCAAAGGCTATCAGACCCTCTCGTCCGCCGGGCAGAAGACAAATCATCTCGACGCCAAACAGCGTGAACTGATAGCGCTTGCCGTCGCTGTTACCGTTCGTTGCGATGGCTGTATCGTCGTGCATACGACCGAGGCCCAGAAGCTCGGCGCCACCAGGGAGGAAATTGCCGAAGCACTCGGCGTCGCAATTTCTGTGAATGCTGGCGCTGCTCTTGTTTATTCGGCTCGCGTCATGGACGCTGCCGAGGCCATTGCTAAGTGACAACCGCCTGCCCTACCGGCGAGGCATAGCGCTTGCCGGATCAGCCCGGAGAAACGAAAATGTCACTGCCCCGAATACCCGCTGCATTCTTTGGCATTGTTCTCGGCGTCGCCGGTCTCGGCAACAGCTGGCGCGCTGCCGCGTCCGTCTGGACCGTCTCGCCGCATATAGCCGAGGTGATCAGCTTGCTCGGCTTCGCCATCTGGTTCGCCCTCATCATTCTCTACGCCGCAAAATGGCTTGTTGCGCCGAAGGAAGCGATGGCGGAGCTTCAGCATCCCATCCAATGCTGTTTCGTCGGTCTGATCGGTGTTGCAACCATGCTGGCAGGACTTTCCATCCTCCCCTATTCGCACATCCCAGCCGAACTGATTGTTCTGACAGGCTTTGCCTTCACCCTGCTTTTCCTGCTGTGGCGGACCGGGCTGCTGTGGCGCGGCGGACGCGATCCGGCCACTAATACGCCAGTCCTCTATCTGCCGACTGTCGCTGGTTCCTTCGTCACCGCCATTGCGGCAGGCACACTTGGGTATGCTGATTGGGGTCAGCTTGCCTTTGGTGCTGGGTTCTTCTCTTGGCTGGCGATCGAATCCGTGCTGCTGCACCGGCTGCTGATGGCTCCCGAGCTTGCTCAGCCATTGCGTCCGACCCTTGGTATACAGATTGCCCCGCCTGCCGTTGGCAGTGTCGCGTATCTGAGCGTGAACGGCGGCGCGCCCGATATGCTCGTCCATGCAATGTTCGGCTACGCCATCCTGCAGGTGCTGATCGTCGGCCGTCAGTTGTCCTGGATTATGCAGCAGCCCTTCGCCGGCTCCTACTGGGCTTTCACCTTCGGCCTGACCGCGCTTTCGACTGCCGCTGTGCGGATGGCAGCGCATGGCGATACCGGAGCAATCGGCCATCTGGCTCCGGTCATCTTCGTGCTGGTCAATATCGCGCTTGCGCTGATTGCCATCGGCACATTGTGGCTGCTGATAAGAGGCAAGCTTTTTCCCGCTCCCGTCCGTGCCTAAACGACCGGGCGTTCGGCCGTCTTCGCCAATTCCCGCCGCAGATCGACCACCGCCTTGATCGGCAGGTGGTCGGAGGCCATGCGGGCGAGCGGCGTATCATGCACCTCGACGGTAGAAATGATGCCTTCGCGATTGGCAATGATGCGGTCGAGCGCCAGGATAGGCAATCCCGCCGGAAAACTCGGCACGGCCGGTGGCAGCGGGCCAAAAGCCATCTGGAAAGTATTGAGGGACGAGCGGTCGCCGAGCCGCCATTCATTGAAATCGCCAAGCAGGATGGTCGGCATTTCATGGCGGTCGCTGATGAGATCGACCAGCGTCTTTGCCTGTTGTGCCCGTGAATGGCGCAAAAGGCCGAGATGGGCTGCGATGATGCGTAGCTTTCCGCCGGCCTCGAGCTCTATTTCCGCCACCAGCGCACCACGCGGCTCCAGCCCCGGCAGGTTCATCTGATGCACATCATGGACCAGGCCCTTGCGGATGAGCACCACGTTGCCGTGCCAGCCATGCGCTTTTACCGCTCCTAAGATGGGAACCGGGACGAGTCCGGTTTCGCGCTCCAGGCGAGTAAGATCGAGAATGCCCGTGCGCTCGCCGAAGCGCGTGTCGGCCTCCTGCAGCGCGATCACATCGGCATCGATCTCATGGATGACACGGCTCGTGCGTTCCGGATCGAAGCGTCGGTCAGTGCCGACGCATTTGTGGACATTGTAGGAGGCGATCAATGTGCCGTCGCTGCGTGGCTTTGGCCCGGCATGCCAAGCCTCGACACGTTTCTTCCTGTTCTTTATGGAAGCGATGATACTGGCAGGGAGATTATCTTTCTTCTTGACTCGCATCGGAAGGAACACCGGCTCCATTTGTCGAAAGCGCTTTCGCGATTATAGGCAGCGCAACAAAACTTGCCATGCCGCAGTCACGAAAACTCGGTCAAAGATATGGCGAACCCAGCCACAGCACCTTTTCGAGAAGCCGCACCAGGAACGGCCGCGACCATAGCCCCTCAAGCGTGACCGGCGTGGCAGACTTGATGGCAGCCTCGATGCGCTCATCGATCTCCGCAGCAAAGCCTGCGTTCAACACCTCAAGATCGACCTCGAAATTCAGCCGCAGCGAGCGTGGATCGAGATTGGAGGACCCGACATAGGCCCAGGTTCCGTCGATAGACAGCAGCTTGGAATGGCTGAAGCTGCCAGTCGAACGCCAAATGCGGCAGTAGTTCTTGACGATCTGGTCGAACTGCGCCGTCATCGCCCGGTCGACCAGAACGAGATTGTTGGCGGCGGGCACCACGATATCGACCTCCACGCCGCGCCGCGCCGCCGTCGACAGCGCGCTGATCAACTCCCGGTCCGGCAGAAAGTAAGGCGACATGATGCGGATCGACTGGCGCGCCACGGAAAAGGCACCCATCAGCATCTTATGGTTCGTCTCAACGCTGCGATCCGGCCCGGAAGCGACGATACGCATGAAGACGGGGTCGCCGCGCTTACGCTCCGGTCGGTCGATGCGCCAGGCCTCGCCGTTCAGGATTTCTCCTGTGGTGAAACGCCAGTCCTCGGCAGCGACATCGAAGAGATCGGCAACCGCGGGGCCGCTGACACTGAAATGGGTGTCATGGGCAAAACTCTCGCCGACGGCTTCCTCGCTGAAGCCTTCACGGATATTCATTCCGCCCGTCAGTGCGATCTTTCCATCCGCGATCAGGATCTTGCGGTGAGTGCGCAGGTTCGCATAGGGCAGCCTGAGGCCCATGATGACGTTGCCGTTGAAGACATTGACCTTTACCCCGCCCTCCTGCAGATGGCCGAGGATGCTCGGGACCGAGTAGCGTGCACCGACAGCGTCAATCAGCACACGCACCTCCACACCGCGTTTGACGGCTGCAATCAATGCATCGGCAATGCGAAGTCCGATCCTGTCGCGATCGAAGATATAGGTTTCAAGCAGGATGCTGCGCTCGGCGCCGTCGATCGCCGTCTTCATTGCAGCGTAGGCTTCGTCACCGTTTTCCAGCATGTCGATCGTGTTGCCGGTCGTCAGCGGGTAGCGTGTAATGCGGTCGCCAAGCGTCTGCAGAGCTGCAAAACGTCGACCGAACTGGCTGATGACGGCATCGGTGTCCGCGTCGAATTTTTCGAGCTCGTCGAGGTCGGCAGCAGGCAGCAACGCGTCGCGACGAAGGCTCAGCGACTTGCGGCGAATACGATTGATGCCGGCAATCATATAAAGCAGCGCGCCGACGATTGGAGAAAGAATAATGACGCCGACCCAACCGGTCGCGGCTCGGACCTCTTCCTTCGTCATGGTGGCATGGATCGCCGCCGCTGCCCCCATGGCAATCGAGATGACGAAGAGGATATGCGGCCAATAGGTCGACAGCAGTTGAAACATCGCGTCCAGAAATTGTCAGTGCCGTATCAATGAACGAAATCCGCTAACTAGCAGTATCAACGCACCGATCCAGCGACGTCACCTAAAAATATCCATGAACTGCGATTTTCCATAGCCCTTTGAGAAAAACCAGCTTTTGGCGCTCATCCGTGCCATTCCGTCTTACCGCTAGTGATGCTGAACGGCTGGACGCTCGCTATCGGATCGACTTTCACGACAGGTATAGGCGTACATGAACTGAATTCCGAGTTCCAGCAGAAGCTCCGCCGTCTGAAGCCCACATTTTGAAAGATCGCTTCCACAGCCGCGGATCGTACCGGCGATTGCCTTCGAGTCCCGAGCAAACCGCGCGTCGCCATCTTCTTCTGCTTCTTGCGCAAAAGCTTCAAGAGCTTCGACGACGACATCCGCCATGTTGACACGCTCCTGCAACGTCATGTCTGCAAGCGCCCTTGATAAAACCTGCACGTATACCTCTCTTTCGCGCGCATATGGATACAGCGCAAAGCAGATCCAATGCGGCAATGGGATAGAATATGAGGGAATATGTTCGGATGCTTATATGCAGCTCTCGAACGACCAGCACAACCGCCGAGGCCTGCTAATTTGTCAATGCAGCATAGAGCCTCGTGCAGAGCGTCAAAACGACGGACATCCTCATAAGCTCGTTAACCCGGCTCAAACTTTTGGTGTCTTGGCGCGTTACCGTCCCAGTCAAAAGGTTGTGCGGTGGATAAGATGCTCCAGAGAGACCATTTCGATTTTCTTGCCAAGAGCGGGTACATGGCCCGCGGCATCGTCTTCCTTCTTGTTGGAGGGCTTGCTCTTTTTTCAGGGGTAGCGGGCGGAAAGCCGGAGACAAAATCGGCACTTTCAACCTTGCTGGAGCAGCCCTTCGGCCGCATCTGGGTCGGTCTGATCGGCCTCGGTCTGCTGGGGTTCGTCGCCTGGAGGCTTGCCCAATCACTCGCAGATAGCGACGGACATGGCTCCGGCGGAAAGGCGATCATGATCAGGATCGTTCTGTTTGGAAGTGCAGTGGTCTACCTTGGGCTCGCAGCATACGCGATCAGGCACGCCTTGCTTTTTGCCGGCGGAAGCGACGAGCCGGGCGAGAAAGGGCTTGCGGCTTGGATCATGTCGAAGCCATTCGGATCTTATCTGGCGATCGCGGTCGGCGCCGGTTTCATCATCGGTGGGGGAATTACTGCTGCCAAAGGATTGACGAAGAAATTTGAACGATATTTGCGTATTCCCGACGGAAGCGTCCTCACATTCATCTGCATCTATGGTCTGGTTGCGCGTGGGTTCGTCTTTGCGATTACCGGCATTCTCTTTGCTTATGCCGGCTTTCGCGTGGACCCTGATCAGGCCGGTAGCATCGCAGACGCGCTGCAATGGCTGCGGCAGCTGTCCTTCGGCTCAATCCTCTATGTAGCAGTCGCCGTCGGTCTTGCGGCATTCGGCTTCTATAATCTTGTCGAAGCGCGCTACCGCATAGTCCGGAAACCATCTCTGGATGACGTGAAACGTGCGCTGCCGACAGGTGGCAGCTGACGAAATCCTGCTATGGCCGTGTCCTGCATCAGTCCAAGGTTCAGATCTCATCCGGCCTCGATATCAATGGAAAAAATGACGGAGCGCGGTGGCAACTCTCGACTTTCTGAGGGCTTTGCGACCTTGCCGTAGACCTCGTAGATTACCGTCCCCGGCGCTGACGGAAGAACCAGCGGCTGTTGGGAAAGATTGGCGCGCAAAGCCAACCTCGCGTGCGAAAACCTCCAGCTGACGGCAACACCTCCTTCAGGTGCTTCCAGTCCGCTGCTTTCGACACGCCTGCTCTGCTTCAACATCGGCACAATATAAGTTTTGCGTAGCTTCAAAAGCTCGGCGACGAAAGCCCGATGTTTCCATGCCTCATCGCTCTCCCGCCATTGCCAGTCGAGCTTCGAGTGTTGGAAGGTCGAAATTGCATTCGGATCGGGCAGATCGGCTGCGGTCTTGCCAGCCTTCAGTCCGCCGAAGCCTTCGGCCTCCGCCATGCGACCCTCGCGGACTATCTTGGCAAGTTCGCCCCTATAATCGGTGAAGAAATGAAAAGGCCGCCTCTCCCCATATTCCTCTCCCATGAAGAGGAAGGGAGTATGCGGCGAAAGCAGGAGTATCGCCGTCAGCGCATTCAGCATATCCGGATCGGTAAGGCTTACCAGCCGCTCCCCGAAGGCGCGGTTGCCGATCTGATCGTGGTTTTGCAGAAAATCGACAAAAGCAGTCGGCGGCAGGTAGCGACGCTCACCAACCGGCAATTCCGGCGGGTCAGTACGATCCGGATAGATGAAACCGTGTTGAAGCACCAGCTCAAGCTTTTGCCAGAGCTGATCGGCGAAAGGCTTATAGTGGCCAATGGTTTCCCCGGTTGCGATGATGTGCGCCACATGATGGAAATCATCGTTCCATTCAGCCTCGTAGGCTTTGGGAACGCCCCTCTCGTCGCGAGCCAGCAGTTCGACAAGATTACGCTGATCTTCGACGACGAGATGAACCTGCCTGTCGGGGAAGGCGGCCTTTACTTCTTCTGCCATGGCAGAAAGCAGGTGCTTTTCGGAAGTGTCGTAGATCTGTTCGACCGCATCGAACCGGAGACCATCCAGCCGAAACTCGCCGATCCAGTAGAGGGCATTCTCGATGAAGAAATGCCGGACCGCTTCCTGCCCAAAATCGATCGCCGCACCCCAAGGTGTTTTTCGGTCTTTGTGGAAGAAGTCGGGCGCATAGCGGTGGAGATAATTGCCCTCGGGTCCGAAATGATTGTAGACGACGTCGAGCAGCACCATAATGCCGAGACCATGCGCGGTATCGATGAAGGCCTTGAAACCGGCCGGCGTGCCGTAAGCGGAATGCGGCGCATAATGCAATACGCCGTCGTAGCCCCAGCCGCGATTGCCCGCAAACTGCGCGACGGGCATCACTTCGATAGCCGTGATGCCGATTTCCGCAAGATGCCTCAGCTTCTCCGCCGCGGCCCGGAACGTCCCCTCGGGCGTAAATGTGCCGATATGGATTTCGCTGATGACCGCCTCCTCCCAAGGGCGGCCGCGCCAGCGCGAATTCTGCCATTGATGACTGGGATCGACGATCAAAGACAGGCCATGCACGTCGCCGGCTTGCGCCCGCGAGCCCGGGTCCGGCACCGCTGTTCCATCCGGCAGGAGAAACATATAGCCATCGCCGGCGGCCACCTCTGCCACAATCACCTCGAACCAGCCGCTGCCGGCTTGCCGCATCGGGATATCCTGGCCGCGATGGCGCACCGCGATCGCATCCTGCCCAGGCGCCCAGAGACGAAAGCGCGCGCTTCCGTCCGCAAACAGCGTTACCCCCCAGCCTCCCATGCTTTCCGTGTTCGTGTCCGTCTTCGAAACCCTATTCATTCGTCGCTCCGGGTGATTTCCAATCAGCGTCAAATCCCTGAAGCTGTGGGTTGTTCCGAACGAGCAGGAACAATCCGCGGCGCGATCGGTTGAAGGCGAAAAACAAGAGATTGTTGCCATGAACGCCGCACCGAAATTCGGCCCTGCCTTCACGCTCGAAAGCGCGGATGCCGCAAGCCTCGATCAGCTTAGACATCAAGCGATGGGCTGCACGCGCTGCGAACTGTACAAAAACGCCACCCAGATGGTCTTCGGCGAGGGATCGCAGAAGGCAGAGATTGTTCTTGTCGGCGAACAACCCGGCGACAAGGAGGATACGGCCGGACGCCCCTTCGTCGGACCGGCGGGACGCCTGCTCGACATCTGTCTTAAGGAAGCTGGGCTCGACCGCTCGCGCTGCTACGTCACCAATGCGGTCAAGCACTTCAAATTCGAGCCGCGTGGCAAGCGCCGCCTGCACTCAAAACCCAATGCCGGCGAAATCCAACGGTGCTCATGGTGGCTCGGCGCAGAGGTCAAGATCGTGCGACCCAAACTCGTGATCGCCCTCGGGGCCACAGCACTTTACTCTCTCCTCGGCACGAAGGTGAAACTGACATCCGAGCGCGGCCGCATCCTGACGCCTGCAGACCATCCACCGGTTCTCGTCACCATCCACCCGTCCTTTCTTTTGCGGATTCGCGACCTTGGAGATGGCGAGCAGCAGCGTGCGCATTTTGTCGCCGATTTGCATCGAGCTGTACAATATCAAGGCAATTAGTCTGGTTATTGCCTATAAATGTTGCAACGCAAAAATATTCCCAACGAGCTTGTTAAATAGGCTTGAAACGGACCGCGGAGTCTGGAACTTTTTCGTCAGTATCGCGTTCGATGACGGCATGTTGTGACTGGAGATCAGCGATGGCAGAAGCTCGGGAAGAGTGGATTAAAAAACGTGCATATGCCCTTTGGGAAGAAGAAGGGCACCCGACGGGGCGAGACTCCATCCATTGGGAACAGGCAAGGGCCGAGCATGATGCGCTCAAGGGGGCCCCGACGTCTGGAAACGGAAAGGAAGCAAAGCCTCGTACGAAACGGACGACCGCCGTCAAGGCCGGTGCGGCGAAGGCGGCAGGGCCCTCCAACGGCGGCGAAGCCAAGGCGAAAACGAAGCGAGCACCGATGGGCATCAAAGCCAGCGACATCGTCGAACCGGCGCCGAAACGCGCGGCTGCTCGCAAGTCGGCTTCCTAAGGGAAAACTCAACTTCGATCAGAACGGGTGTCTACGCGGCGCCCATTATCTTCCTGCGTCACAAGTTTGAATTAGTTGTCCGCTATAAACTCCACGGAGCGCCAGCTTCTGCGCGGGGGTGATCACAAACCGAATGAAATGTCCGTCTGGACAGCTTTATGAAAAAGCTGCGTCCACCCCTCGAAACGGGGAACAAGACTATCCTCTGGCTGTTTATCGGCAAACGGGGAAGCTTCATGTGAACAGTCGTCTTGCCCACGCCATCAGCGTCCGGATTTCTGCAGCCCCTGTCGGGGCTTTCTCAGCGCGGGTGTGAGTATGGAGGCCTTGCTTATTTTGCTCGCCGCTTTGCTCTACATCGGCTTCGCGCTGGGGCTCATTCTTTTTGTCGATAACATAGTCGGGCTGTTTTTTCACGATCCATCCGAACCGATGCAGCTTCGCTCCTTCGCCTTGAGCCGCCCTTTTATCAGTTCGCGGAAATTAGATCAGCAATAGCAAGTATAAACAGCTCCTTTGCGAGTAATTGGACCCACCTTTCGGTTAACGATATTTGAAGGTTGCCCTTTCCATCATGCCTCACGCCTCTATTTTGCGGACGTGGACCGGCAGATCTGGCGCGGATGATGCCACATAGGGATGGAAGCGATTTTTAATGGCACGGGTTGGCAGCCGCTGGCCGGAAGGCAATAGCGAAATCGGAAATTTGCTGCGCCGAAATGGCTTGGATGCAGCCGGCATCGGGCCGGTTGAAACATGGCCGAGTTCACTTCACCACATCGTGGAGATGGTCGTCAATTCACGCCAGCCAAAGTTCGTCGCCTGGGGGCCTGAGCTCGCCTTCATCTATAACGACGCCTATGTGGCGATCTTTCCGGAACGGCATCCCGCCGCTCTCGGAAAGCCTTTTGGGCAGGTCTGGTCTGATATATGGCCGCAGTTCGAGCCGATCGTCCAGGCGACGCTCGATGGCCGATCGCAACTTTTCGAGGAACTTCTCGTTCCGATGCGCCGCGACGGTCGGACGGAAGACGCCTGGTTCACCTTCTCCTACACACCGTTGCGGGACGACGACGGTAAGGTCGCCGGCATCCTCTGCGCCACCATGGAGGTAACGGATCAGGTGCTTGCCAAGCGGCGAGAGCGCGCCGCATTGGACGAGTCACGGGAAAAAACTGCCGCTCTTGCCGTGGTCAACCGCGCTGGCGCAGCAATTGCAGCCGAACTCAATGTCGACCGCCTGACGCAAATTGCCGTCGATGCAGGCGTGGCGCTGGCGGGCGCCGAATTTGGCGCCTTCTTTTACAATGTCGATGATGGCGAAGGCGGCAGCTATATGCTCTATGCGCTGTCGGGGGCCGACCGCAAACTTTTCGATCGGTTCCCGATGCCGCGCAATACCCAGGTCTTTGCGCCGACCTTTAATGGGGAAGGCGTCGTGCGCTCCGACGATATCCTGCTCGATCCGCGCTACGGACAGAATGCTCCGCATTCCGGCATGCCGAAAGGCCACCTTCCAGTGCGCAGCTATCTCGCCGTGCCGGTCAAGTCGCGCGACGGTTGCGTCATTGGCGGGCTGTTCTTCGGACATAGTCAGCCAGGCCGCTTTTCGGATGCTGTGGAGGCAAGCCTCGTCAGCCTGGCAGGCCAGTCTGCCGTCGCAATCGATAACGCCAGGCTCATCCGCGCCGCCGAGATCGAAATCGCCCAGCGCCGCGAGGCGGAGGATCAACTCCGAAAGCTGAATGAAACCCTCGAGATACGTGTCGCTGCCGAAACCCTTGAGCGCCAGCAGGCAGAAGCCGCCCTGCAGCAAGCGCAAAAGATGGAATCGATCGGGAAATTGACTGGGGGCGTAGCGCACGACTTCAACAATCTGCTGCAGGTCATATCCGGCAATCTGCAGCTTCTTGGTAAGGACGTGGCAAATCGCGGCCGGGCCAAGGAGCGTATTTCCAACGCGCTGTCCGCGGTCGAACGCGGATCGCGGCTCGCCAGCCAGCTTCTCGCCTTCGGCCGCCGCCAGCCGCTGGAGCCGAAGGTGATCAATATCGGCCGCCTCGTCTCGGCCATGGACGACATGCTGCGTCGTGCGCTTGGCGAAGAAATCGAGGTGGAGACCGTGGTTTCCCGGGGGCTCTGGAACAGTTTTGCCGACCCGGTCCAGGTCGAGAATGCGCTGCTTAACCTTGCCATCAATTCACGCGATGCAATGGATGGCGCAGGCAAGTTGACGATCGAAGTCGGAAATGCCTTTCTCGATGATTCCTACAGCCGCACTCACCCGGAGGTCGCGGCCGGCCAATATGTCGTGCTCGCCGTCACCGACACCGGTGCAGGCATGACACCCGAAGTCATCGAGCAGGCTTTCGAACCATTCTTCTCCACCAAGCCGGAGGGCAAGGGCACCGGTCTCGGCCTTTCCATGGTCTACGGTTTCGCCAAGCAATCAGGCGGCCATGTGAAGATTTACAGCGAGAGAGGTGAAGGCACGACCGTAAAGCTCTATCTTCCCCGCTCCTTCCAGAGCGAAGACCGGATAGCCAACGGCGACACCATGCCTGCAACGGGCGGCCCTGAGACGATCCTCGTTGCTGAAGATGATGAAGGTGTGCGCACGACGGTCGTCGAAATGCTGATCGATCTCGGCTATTTCGTTCTGAAGGCCAAGGATGCGCAGAGCGCGTTAACAGTAATTGAAAGCGGCGCGCATATCGACCTGCTCTTTACCGATGTCGTCATGCCAGGCCCGCTGAAAAGCCCTGAGCTCGCGCGCATGGCCCGCGAGCGGCTGCCGAATATCGCCGTCCTATATACCTCCGGCTATACCGAAAATTCGATCGTCCATGGCGGCCGGCTTGATCCCGGCCTGGAGCTCCTTTCCAAGCCCTATACGCGTGAGGCCCTGGCGCGGAAAATCCGCCACGTGCTCGTCAATCAGGCGCAACGCCGCCAAACGCACTCGGCTCCGCTACCTGGCAATGGCAAGCGGGGCGACATCGTCCGGGCTAGGCTAAAGCTCCTTCTCGTCGAAGATGATCCTTTCATTCGTATGGATACTGCCGAAATTCTGCAGGATCTCGGTTATGAGGTCATGGAAGCGGATAGTGGCGAACAAGGTATCGAAATGCTGCGAAAAACGGCCGTCGATATCATCGTCGCCGATGTCGGGCTACCGGGCATGTCCGGCCCGGCATTTGCTGCCCTCGCACGTGAGGCATTCCCTTCTGTTGGCCTAGTCTTCGCGACTGGTAACAGCAACCCGCCGGATGCAAACCGCTTTTCCGGTTCCGTTCTCCTACCCAAACCGTTCACTAGCGTAGCCCTCGATCGCGCGGTGAAAACCGCCGTGCAACAGCGTCCGGTCGCCTAAACCTGAGCCGCCCGGGAGCCATCAAGTTTGGAATATATTCGACACAGATCCTCGCGGCTTAGGCAGCTGTCATCGCGCCGAAAGTTCGAGCGACAGACTGCCTCCGACATAACGTCGCTCGCCATCATGAAAGATGGGAATGCGCGCGCCGCTCTGGGTGATCAGCACGGCATCCTTTTCAAAGCCCGCCTTCAACAGCCAGTCGCGCGGCGCCAGATCTCAAACGAATGGCCCATACCCTCTTTGACACCAAGGCGTATCAAACCGGGCAATTGCTGCTTTTGTCCCGGATTTCGGGTTCTTCGCCCCCAAGTCAAAAATCGCGGAACTTTTAGAAAAGCCGGCGGTTGAACCTCATTCGAAACAAAGGAGGCAGCCATGCCAAGAGGCGACAAATCCGCATATTCCGACAAGCAGAAGAGAAAAGCCGAACACATTGAGGAAGGCTATGAGGATCGTGGCGTTTCCCATCAGGAGGCCGAACGCCGGGCCTGGGCAACCGTCAACAAGGAGAGCGGCGGCGGCAATAAATCGGGTTCGGGACGCGGCAAGAAGGATAGCCACGAATCCTCCGAGAAGGGGGGCCGAGTTGGCGGGCGCGCCTCTGCATCCCGGTCGAAGGAAGAGCGCTCGGCATCAGCCAAAAAAGCGGCCGCGACCCGAAAGCGCAACGAAGACCACGCTCACCACTGACAGCCTTCACCAATATTGCAGGCCCCATGCCTGCAACATTCTCGAAAGGAACCTACAATGGCGAATAAGAAGAAAAAGTGGTCGCAGGACGTGACCGAAAACAGTGACGCCATGGATCTCAAGGAAGGCGCCTTCAAATCCGACAATCCGAAGAAGATCGCCGATTCCCTCAGGCATTCGGCTGAGAGCAGCGATCGGCGAAAATCCAGCCCCTTCCGCTCGGCCATGTCCATGCTAAATTTTTACATCAACCGCGCCGGAAATCAGTTGACGAAGAAACAGAAGGGCACACTTGAAAAGGCGAAGGATGAACTTCGCAAGGATTTCCGCCGCGAGACCAGGCACTGAGCAAAATCACGAGGGCAAATGGCTTACGAGCTTTATTATTGGGACGGCATCCAGGGCCGCGGAGAATTCGTGCGGTTAGCGCTTGAGGAAGCCGGCGCAGAGTATATCGATATCGTCCGCCTGTCCGGCCGCGGACGTGGCACCGGCGCGATGTTGGCCATCATGCAGAGCGGCAACGAAGCATATATTCCCTTTGCGCCGCCCTTTCTCAAGGACGGCGATCTTATCATTCCGCATGTTGCCAACATCCTTCTCTACCTCGGCCCGAAACTCGGATTGGCTCCTGATGATGAAGGATTGCGCTACGTCGTGAACGGCTTGCAGCTCACCATTACCGATTTCGTGGCCGAGGTGCATGATACGCATCACCCGATCGCCATGTCGCTTTATTACGAAGATCAGAAAGAAGAGGCAAAGGCCCGTTCGGCCAGTTTCATTAAAGAACGTATCCCTAAATTTCTCAGTTATTTTGAACGTGTGCTGCAACAGAATCCGAAGGGCAGCCAATATATTGCAGGCAACGCACTTACTTATGTAGATCTCTCACTTTTCCAGATCATCGAAGGTCTCATCTATGCCTTCCCGAAGGCGATGAGCCGCTACAGTAGCAAATATCCACTGCTTGCCGCCCTTCACGATAGTGTCGAGCAGCGCCCCAACATTGCCCGCTATCTCAAATCCGACCGCCGCCTCGCCTTCAACACGGAGGGAATTTTCCGCCACTATCCGGAACTCGACGTGGAAGCGTCCTGAACCTGTTTCGTTTCGACTTTTCGGGGAACGATTAATCGCGACACCGGTTCTGCCTATGCACCTCGAACTCGAACCTAAGGAGAGCTGAGGCAATGCCTTCCATCACATCCGCAAAAATCCTGATTCTAGCAACTGATGGCTACGAGCGCTCGGAGTTGCGCATACCGTTCGAAGAACTGAAAAAACGTGGCGCCACCGTGAAGATCGCGTCCATTAAAGAGGGCGAGATCAAGAGCTGGGACAAGACCGACTGGGGCGATACCGTTCC
Organism: Rhizobium sp. BK650; assembly: GCF_014195325.1. Classification (GTDB taxonomy): domain Bacteria; phylum Pseudomonadota; class Alphaproteobacteria; order Rhizobiales; family Rhizobiaceae; genus Rhizobium. The sequence continues at coordinate 57,452 of NZ_JACIBK010000020.1, forward strand.
TGTCGACCTTCCGGCCAAGGACGTCAGGGTCGAGGATTTCGACGCCCTGGTCCTGCCGGGCGGGCAGATCAATCCAGACAAGCTCCGCATTGACGACAACGCCCTGAGAGTCGTCAGCGAATTCGTCAAATCAGGCAAAGTCGTTGCTGCCATCTGTCATGCGCCCTGGCTGCTGGTGGAGGTCGATGCCCTTCGCGGTCGCCAAGCGACCTCCTATTGGTCGATCAAGACCGATGTGAAAAATGCCGGGGCTATCTGGAAGGATGAGAAAGTCGTCACCGACGAGGGGATCATCACGTCCCGCTCGCCTGACGATCTTGACGCATTCGTCGCCAAGATCGTCGAAGAAGTCGAGGAAGGCCGCCACGAGAAGCGTGCCGCCTGACGCGTACCCTCCCGTTGAACTTGAAGCCTGCGGTATCAAACCGCGGGTTCTTTTTTCCATTCGGGAACGGTGCAACGGGTTAGGAAATCCAGCATCCGATTCTCATTCGCCCGAAGCCCGCGCAGGGGTTCGGCATTGCCCTCCTCCAACGTCTCGTCCCTGGTCGAAAGTGCGATAATCTCCGGATGGATATAGCTGGAGCGCGAGATCGCCGGCGTATTATGCAGGACTTCAGCCGCCGCTTCCGACATTTCCTTGACGGTCGGTCGTCGTCCGTCCGACACGGCACTACGCGCCGCATCGAAAGCGGCGAGCGAACCTGCCCACGTCCGGAAGGTCTTTGCAGAGATTGCAATGCCCGAGATATCAGCAAGATAGGCGTTCAGCCTGCCGGAATCGATCGGCTTCAGCGCACCTGTCTCATCCTTCCAGACGAAGAGCTGCCTGCCAGGCAGGTCCGATATCTCCTCCAGGATTTTTTGGAGGCGTGGATGTTTGAGGCTGCGTTGTACGCGCTTGCCGCCCTTGGCGCGGAACTTCAGCTCGATCCGGCCATCGACGATCTTCAGATGGCGTTTGAGAAGCGTGGTCGCACCGTACGTGCCGTTTTCCTTGACATAGGCCTGGTTACCGACACGCAGATGCGCCTCATCCAGCAGGGTCGTCAACGCCGCGAGTACGCCGTTGATATCTTCAGTACCGGTGTCGAGATGACGCAGGACCGTTCGCCGGATCTTCGGGAGCGCCCGGCCGAACGCGATAAGCTGATGAAACTTGCCGGCACTTCGGAAGGATTGCCAGTCCTTGTGGTAACGGTACTGCTTGCGTCCGCGCGCGTCAAAGCCCGTCGCCTGCAGATGGCCGTTCTCATACATGCAGATCCAAACATTCTCATAAGCCGGCGGCAAGCCGAGCGCTTGTATGCGCGCGCGCTGGGTTAGATCCGTCAGTTTAGTACCATCCGGAAGCTGGTAGCTGAAACCCTTGCCGTACTTTCGCCTGCGGATGCCCGGTTCGGTGTCGCTAACATAAATAAGGCCAAGCTCGGTGATGACTTCTGCATTCATTGCTAGTTATCGACCCGTCACCTACCCCGCCGGCCGAAGTGGAACCATCTGCGTCGTTCCGCCTTGGTTGCGTCTTCTGGCGGTTTGGTTTGCCCCCTTGGTGCAAAGACTGCGACGCTTTGGGCATAAACCATGACAGGGCTCTCCTGCTCATGGAGCTTGAAGGCGTCGTCCTCGGCGCCTGTGTCAAGCACGCGTGCCCATATCTTCAGCCCATTGACCTCGGGCAGATGCACCTCGCAGTCTCCTCCAGCGTTGAAAACCAGATAAAGATCGTCCATCTCCTCGGCGTCGGGAGAATGCGCACTTTTCGACAGATAGACCCCAAGCACTTGCAGCGCGTCGTCGTTCCAGGCGCCATCGTCCATGAAGCTGGCGTCCGGCTTGTACCAGGCAATCTCGATACGGCCGTCCTCGGTACTGTCGCCGGTCAGAAAGCGTTCCTGCCTCAGCACCGGATGGGCTTTGCGGAAGGCGACTATCTTGCGGCAGAAATCGAGGAATGGATCATCGAGACCATCCCACTTCGTCCAACCGATCTCGTTGTCCTGACAATAGGCGTTATTGTTGCCGCCCTGGCTGTTGCCGACCTCGTCCCCGGCAAGGATCATCGGCACGCCCTGGGAGAGCATCAATGTTGCCATCATGTTGCGGCGCCGGCGCGCGCGCAACCTGTTGATGTCCCTGTTATCGGTCGCGCCTTCGGCGCCCATATTGTCTGAATGATTGTCCGAATGGCCGTCTCTGTTATCCTCGCCGTTCGCTTCATTGTGCTTGTCGTTAAACGAAACCGTATCCGTCAACGTGAAGCCGTCATGCGCCGACAGCAGATTGACCGATGAAGTCGCACCGCGATCCGAGTGGTTGAACTGGACCGCCGAGCCGGTAATGCGCTGCGCGATCTCAGACACCATGCCGCCGTCGCCCTTCCAGAAGCGACGTACATCGTCGCGGAACTTGTCGTTCCATTCACGGAAAGGATAAGGGAAACCGCCGACCTGATAGCCGCCTGCACCGACATCCCAGGGCTCAGCGATCAGCTTCACGCCGGCCAGCATCGGATCCTGACGGATCGCGCTGAAGAATAGCCCTTGCCGGTCGAACTCCAGATCCTGCCGGCCGAGCGTGCTTGCAAGATCGAAGCGGAAGCCGTCGATATGCATGACGCCGACCCAATAGCGCAGGCTGTCCAGTACCATGCGCATGACCATGGGATTGGCAACGTTCAGGGTGTTGCCGGTGCCGGTCGTATCGAATGTATGGCGCGGATCATCGGGCGAGAGGATATAATAGCTTGCATTGTCGAGGCCACGGAAAGACATCGTCGGCCCCTTCTCGCTACCCTCAGCCGTGTGGTTGTAGACGACGTCCATGATGACTTCGATACCGGCAGCATGGAACTTCCGCACCATGGTCTTGATTTCGGTGATCTTGTCGCCCGACAGGTACCGTGCCTGCGGTGCGAAAAAGCCGAGCGTCTGATAACCCCAATAATTCGTCAGCTTCTTCTCCTCGAGATAGCGGTCGTTGGGGAAGAACTGGATCGGCAGCAGCTCGATCGCGGAAATGCCGAGCTTGACGAGATGATCGATGATCGGATCGCTGCACATGCCGAGAAAAGTGCCACGCAGCCTGTCCGGCACTTGGGGATGCAACATCGTCAGTCCACGAACGTGCGCCTCATAGATAATCGTCTCCGGCCATGGCCGGCGTATTGCCTCTTCACCCGCCCAGTCGAAATCCGGATCCTGAACGACACTTTTGACCATATAAGGCGCACTGTCGCGCTCATCGAAGGAAAGGTCATCCTTCCCGATCGTATAGCCATAGAGGGCATCGTTCCATTTGAGATCGCCAAGGACCTGCTTGGCATAGGGATCGAGCAGCAGCTTGTTCGGGTTGAAGCGGTGGCCGTTCTTCGGATCGTAAGGGCCATGGGCGCGATACCCGTAGACCGTACCCGGCCCGACGCCGGCAATATAGCCCGACCAGATATCGCCTTCTCGCTTCGGCAACGGCAGCCGGGCAACTTCCCTTTTACCGTCGGTGGAAAAGAGGCAGAGCTCAATCTGTTCGGCATGGGCGGAAAAAACTGCGAAATGCGTGCCTGTGCCGATATATTCCGCCCCCAGCTCCGGTTTCAGGAAGTCGAGTTCGGAAAAGGAAAAGCTCATGACGCCCCCGCTTGATGAATGGCAAGCGGGAAACGCCAGTGGGGTGCGAAAGTTCCGTAAACTACGATCCTTCCCGCCGGTCAGGGCATTAGCTGACCGCCGTTGACCTCGATGATCTGACCGGTGATGTAGCCGGCGAGCGTCGGCGAGGCGAGGAAAAGATAGGCGCCGACGCAGTCTTCCGACGTACCGACGAAGCCCATCGGAATGGACTTGCGCTGCAATTCCATCTGCTCATCATTCGTATAGCGTTCATGGAACGGCGTCGCGATGACCCCAGGGGCAACCGCATTGACCCTAATCTTGTCGGCGACAAATTCCTTGGCGTGACCACGCGTGATCGTCGAGACGAAACCCTTCGAAGCCGCGTAGAGAATGGCGCCGTTGCCGCCGCCATTGCGCGCCGCAATCGAGGTCGTGTTGATGATGAAACCACCCTGCTTCTTCAGCCAAGGATGGGCAGCGCGCGTCGCCGCCAGCACCGAGCGGGCATTGAGGTTCATGACCTTCTCATAATGCTCATCAGTATATTCCGAGGTCGGCTTGCGGCCGAGCATGCCGCCGGCATTGTTGATGAGGCCATCGAGATGACCGAAGGTTTTGGCCGTCTCTTCGACGACCCGTTCCGTTTCGCCTTCCCGCGACACATCGCCCTGTACCAGGTGCACGGTGCCGCCGGCTGCTTTGATCTCGTCGGCGAGCTGCTCAGCCGGGAGGCGGCTTGAATTATAGTGCACGCCGACCTTGGCGCCCTGGGCGGCGAAGGCACGCGCGACGGCCGCGCCGATACCAGTAGAGGCGCCGGTAATCAGAACCGCCTTGCCGGCGAGGTCAGGAATTTTGATGGATGCAAGCAGTTGAGCAAGATCTGCCATGGCGACGATAGCCTCCCGAAAACCAAGGACATAGGTGATAAAATGATATGCACCAGTCTTAACAAGGGAAATCCCCAAAGGGCAATGTACGAAAGAGTAGGATGCGGGCGCCTGCGGCAACGGGAGCCGCCGTTGACAAATGGCCCGCTGGCCATAGTCTCAGCTTTCGGATCGCGGCGAGGGTTACCGCTGCTTGAGGGGAAGACATGCTGAAATGTACGAGACGGCTGCTTTTTCTGGGCCTGGCCCTTAGCCTTCCCGCCTTTACACCCGCAATGGCGCTGACGCTCGACACGGTAAAACAGAGCAAGACCATCCACATCGGCTATATCGCCGATGAAAAGCCCTTCTCCTTCAAGAAGGCGGATGGCAGTCCCGCCGGCTATACGATCGATCTCTGCCTCCGCATCGCCGACGAAGTCGGCCACCATGTTTCAGGCCTCAAGAAAGAATATACAGAGACGACGCTGGCAGACGGTTTCGTTGCGGTGGAGGAAGGCAAGATCGACCTGCTCTGTGGCGCGACCACGATCAATCTCACACGGCGCGAAAGGGTCGATTTTTCCCAGCCGGTGTTTTTGACCGGCGCAAGTGCGCTGCTCCGCAAAGACTCACCCGATTATCTGCAGATCCTCTTTCTCGATAAACAGCCCATCAACGCCGTCGATCTGAAATCGCCGGCCAAAAGTTCGATTGGCGTGCACGCAAGCACGACGACGGGCGCCACACTACGCGATGCGCTCGGCCCCGATGTGCCGCAGACGCACATCGTCGATTTCGCCACCCACGAGGACGGATTGAAAGCGCTGGAAGACCACAAGATCGACGCCTATTTCGCCGATCGCGCCCTCCTTATCGGCCTCGCCGACCGGGCAACTCTTCCTTCTGCACTGGAGCTCGGCAACCGGCTTTTCACGCGCGAGCCCTATGGTATCGCACTACGGCGAGACGATTCCGCTTTCCGGCTTCTCGTCGACCACACGCTGACGAGCTTTTATTCATCAGACGACTTTGCGCAGTTACTCAAGACCTATTTCGGTGCCGAAGCGCCAGTCCTGCGCAGCGAGATCATGATGCAGTCGATCCCGGAATAACCTTTCTCAGACCCTTTCGAGCCCCACGGCGATGCCTTGGCCGACACCGATACACATGGTTGGAAGTGAATAGCAGCCGCCGGTTTCGCCAATTTCCAGAGCGGTTGTGCCCGTGATGCGGGTGCCCGACATGCCGAGCGGACGGCCGAGTGCGATTGCCGCGTCGTTGGGGTTCACACCCCAATCGTCATCGGCAATGCCAAGCTAGCGCAGCGCCGCAAGAGCTTGGCTGGCAAAGGATTCGTTCAGCTCGATCATATCGAACTGTTCCTGCGTAGAGCCGAGCCGCACCATCAGCTCGCGGGAGACCGGCACCGGACCGATGCCCATGACGCGCGGCGCAACAGCACCGGCGGCGGCGCTAAGAACACGAGCGATCGGCGTCAGGCCGTATTTCCCGGCAGCCGGTTCCGAGGCGATGATGAGGGCAGCAGCTCCGTCATTGACACCCGAGGCGTTGCCGGCTGTCACGGGCAGCAGATATGCTTTACGGTCTGCGGGGTTGTGCAGCCGGTGCGTTTTTAGGGATCAACAGCCATTCGCCGGGGAGTGCAGCATGGTGCCGCCTGATGGGTTGGATGCCGTAGACAAATCGAAGCGAAAGCCGCAGAAGGAAGCGCTCAAGAAAATGTCGGACATGATTGGCATATGAGGCCGACGGCTCGGCCGTCTTCAACTATGTCTGCGGTAGACCTTAACGTCCTTTGCTTTCACGCGACGCCGGCAGTGTCGTGCTTTCCCAATGCCACTCCACATTTCCGGGTACAAATCCAAGCTTGAGGTTCCTGCGACCAATAATTCGGCGGCTTCCGGTGTTCGGCGCCAGATGATCGATATCAGTCAGAAATGCGTCAAAACTGTCGCGCCAGCGTGGATCGATGTGATGGTCGGACGCAAGCATGCGTCGATACTGTTCCCGCAGGAACTTATGCTTATGAGTTTTTGGCATGGTGCTCAGGTGGGAATGCTGGGGTGTCGGAGCAAGAGTGAGCGGGCCGTATAATTGGACTTTACGTTCGTTGTAAAGAGCCTCTTGCCGGTAAAGCAGACTAACCGTCACTTTCGTCCGGCTCGTTGCGACTGGCAGAACCTCGACGCGAAGCGACATAGGCTGCGCAGGCCAGGATCGGCGCGCCAACAGCGACCGCGAGCGGAACAGATGGCTTCGAGATAACGAGGAATATTGCGTATCCCGCCGACATCCCTATCAAGGCTAAGCTCTTGGATTTGCAGGAAATCGCGCCAAAATCGCGCCAATCGCGCAACGAGCCGCCAAATCGGCTGCTCATCAGATAGGCCTCTAGGCGCGGAGACGACCGGCTGAAGAGCCATGCGGCCAAGATCAGGAAGATCGTCGTCGGCATGAGCGGCAGAATGGCGCCGATAATTCCAAGGCCAGCCATCATCAGACCAAGGCAAAGGTAAACAGCCCGTCGGAGCGAACTGTGCGATGGACCTGGCGTAGCACTCAATTCACACACTCCTGTCGGGTCGTGGGTCCGAGAAATATCCGGGCCCTATTCGCCATCCACTCACGGAATCATCAATTTTGACGTCGACGGTCGCCCAGCCGACGCGTAAGTTCGCCGAACCACAAGACCGCCTTGCGCAAACACATTCCAAAACATCTGAGCGGAACCTATACCATGACGACCCACGATTTCGTCGCGACTGCCTTTTACAACGTCATTGGCACCATGCCTCCTGCTTTAGAAATCATGAGCGGCGATACGGTCGTAACCCGCACACTCGATGCATGGGGCTACGACGAAAATGAGGTCCAGCGCGCACACGGTCCAAATCCTATGAATGGGCCGATCTTCGTCGAAGGCGCCGAACCTGGGGATGCGCTCAAGGTCGAAATTTTAGACATGAAGCCGACGAGGGACATGGGTTTCACGCGCAGCGTACTGGCGGCAAATGTCATCGATCCCGAAGCGGTTCGCGAGCTTCCGAAACCCGAAAAGACACTTTGGGATATCGACCGGAACGCGATGACGGTGAAACTCAAGGAGCCGGTTGCCGGCATCGAAAGACTGGTCCTGCCGATATCACCTATGATCGGATGCTTCGGCGTGGCGCCGAGCCATGGTCAGGCCATTTCAACGGCGACCAGCGGCGCGTACGGTGGAAACATGGACTATCGTCTGTTCGGCCCGGGCGCAACGATCTGGTTCCCGGTCTTTGCGCCCGGCGCGCTGTTCTTTCTCGGCGATTGCCATGCGGTCCAGGGTGACGGTGAAATCGTTGGCACAGGTGTCGAAACGACGTTCGAAGTCACGGTTCGGCTGACCCTCGAAAAAGCTAAGTCAATGTCCTGGCCGAGGGCCGAAATTGCCGATGACATCATCACGATCGGGAATGCGAGGCCGCTCGATCAGGCTCTGCAGCATGCGACCACCGAAATGCTGAACGTGCTCGTGGCGGACTACGGCTTGACAAAAGTCGCGGCCAGCCATCTGCTCGGCCAGGTCGTCCGCTATGATATCGGCAATGTCTTCGACCCCGCCTATACGGTTGCCTGCCGGATCGAGAAGAAATGGCTTCCCGCCCGCTGATCGCCCTATGTGCAATAGGCCGCAGCCCTCAAGATCGCACATGACCCATGATTGGCCCTCAACAATCCGGCGAACGCAACGTCTCAACCAAATGAGGGGCCCGACATACCCATGCGTTAAAGCGATTTCGTCAGCGGCTTTGCCCGCGGCCTCAAGGTGATCGAAGCTTTCGGTGAAATGCATCGTCGCTTATCCATCACCGATGCCGCAAAGTTGATCGGCCTCGACCGCGCCACGGTGCGTCGCTCTCTGCTGACGCTCGCCGCACTCGGATACGTGGATTACGACGGCAAATTTTTCACGCTGACGCCGAAGATCCTGCGGCTCGGGCACGCCTATCTGGAGGCGACGCCGCTGCCGGTGCTCATTCAGCCGCATCGCGATGCGCTTTCGGAGAAGGCCCGCCAGAGCGCTTCGGCTTCGGTGCTCGATAACACGGACATCGCCTATATCGCCCGCGCCTCGCAGCGTCGCGTCATGTCGATCAACCTCACACCGATCATCACACCCCAAGGCTTGCCGCAACAATAGAGGTCACGAGTTCGGCGATGCCGTGTGCCGTCACTCAGGCCGGCGCGAGACACGAAAGACGCTGGCGGGCGGTATATTCAGTCGCACCCGGCCGAGCCTTTCCGCCTGTAAGCCCAGCTCCTCAAGCACATCTGCCGGCACGGAACAGGATTGGCCGTAGGTGAACTGGTAGAAGGCGCCACCACGCTCCAGCAGGCTGAATCCGCCGCCGACGATGGCGGTGATGACCTCGATAGGCATGTTGCGGAAAGGCAGGCCGCTGACGATTGCCACCTGCAATCCGAGTTCGGCCTTGCAAGCAGCGAGCTCGCGCGCATCACGCTGAAGAATGGTTACGTCAGGAAAACGCTGGCGTAGCGGAGCGATGAAGCGGGTTTCAAGCTCCACCAATGTCAGATGCCGGGCTGGCAGGCCGCGTTTGAGAAGCGCCTCGGTGAAAACCCCTGTGCCGGGGCCGAGCTCCAGCACCCTGCCCGCCAAAGGCTCGATCTCGCTGGTCATCAAACGCGCCAGCCGCCCTCCCGAGGGAACGATCGCGCCGATTTTCCTGGGCTCGGCGAGAAGCGCGCTAAAGAAGGCGGCCAGCGGCGGCTGTTGCATATGGGTCTCCAGTATCGATTATCCCATTGGTATTACCCTTTCAAATGATGCGGGCATGACGTGCCCACTCACCCATCCGAAAGATGCAGGTAGCCTAGGGCGTCGGCTCGAAGCTCATGTTGAAGCTTGCCCCGCCGGCCTCCGCATTCGACACCCATACGCGCCCGCCGTGCAACTTGACGATCTCGCGCACGAGATGAAGGCCGAGGCCGATGCCTTGACTGCGACTGTTCGCACGCTGGAACGGTTCGAAGATCCGCTCCCGGTCCTCCGGCGCGATGCCTGGGCCTTCGTCGCTGACGGAAATCTGCGCAGGCCTCTCTACGGCGATGGTAATCGTGCCGCTTCTGCCGCCATGCTGAATGGCATTTTGCACCAGATTGGCAATTGCCCGTTCCAGCGCCGTCTCGTCGCCAAGGATGCGCTCAGGCATCGAACGCAGTTCGAAATTCGCCTGATAGCCGGCGGCAATGATCAGTGGTGCAAGTTCCGCGGCCTGCCGTCTGGCCACCGTCGCAAGGTCGATGGAGCAATCCGGGACCGGCTCCTGATTAAGCCGTTGCAGGTCGAGCAATTGCTGGGCGAGCGTCGAAAGCCGGGCGACGTCTTCCAGCAGCCGATTGGTCGCATCCGTTGGCGGCATGGTTTCCAGGCGATTCTGCAGGATGGCGATCGGGGTGCGCAGCTCATGAGCGGCGGCCAGCATGAAGCGTCGCTGCTTGTTGTGATCATCGTCGAGGCGCTGCAATGTCTCGTTCATGGCGATCACCAGCGGCGCCACTTCCTCCGGGACGTTTTCGAGCGGCAGGCGGTAGCCGCGTGTCGTCCCGTCGATGCCTTGTGCTGCCTGCGCCACCTCGCTCAATCCACGATGGATGCCGCGCGCAACGAAGGGTGTGACCGCCAATGTAATCAGGCCCGTCAGCAGAATGACCGGCAGCACGATACCGGAAGCGATTGCCATGAAGACGACGAGAAGCTTTCCGGCAGAAAGGCTGCCCTGGCGTCCGACTATGACGAGTAGGTCACCGTGATCGGTCTTGACCTTCTGCAGGCGCGCAGCAATTGTCGCCGGATTGTCCTCATCGCCGTTGAAACGCGCCTCGGCGATATCCGTGCCTGAGCTCGCAATGGCGAAATATTGCGGCGGCACATTGCCCTCAGTCAGCGTATGCCCCTGCTCGTCGCGCGCCAGGAACCAGAAATCGGCCGCCTTTTCACGCTGGTAATCGAGCTGATCTCTACTGGTGATACGCATCGAGCCATCGGGATTCCAGGAAATCGATTCCGTCACGGCGTCGATTGCATGCTCATCGGGAGCAAAAATCCCGCTCATGCCCGAGATCCAGAAGACGAAGGCAAAGGCGATGGCAATCAACACCAGGGTCGCTGCCTGCAACGCCACCAGCCGCCGGATCAGCCGCCATTTCAGCGAATAGAACTTCATCTTTTTCATGGCCGGGCCTGCCGGATCAGGTAACCCACACCACGAATCGTATGGATTTCGACACCGGCGCCCGCCGCTTCGAGCTTGCGGCGCACACGCGAGACATGCGCATCGAGCGCATTGGACTGGATCTCGTCGTCTATCCCGTAAACCGCTTCTTCGAGGCTGGAGCGCTCGACAGTCCGGCCAGCGCGGCGCATCAGCGCTTCAAGCACCAGCAATTCACGCCGCGGCAATTCGAGCGGAACCTCACCGACACGGGCCTCGCGGTTGCGCAGGTCGAAATGCAGCTGGCCTAGGCACAGGCTCTCGATCTCGATATTTCCCGGGCGGCGCAGGATGGCTCTCAAGCGCGCCATCAACTCCTCGACAGCAAAGGGCTTGGCAAGATAATCGTCCGCGCCGAGATCGAGTCCCTCGATGCGATCCTTCAGGTCGCCGCGCGCCGTCAGCATGATCACGGGGACGGCGGTCTGGATACGGCGTGCCTCGACGATCAGCTCCAGCCCATCGCCATCCGGCAGGCTTCGATCAAGCAGCAGGGCATCATAGGTGTTCAGCCGCACGGCTTCTTCGGCCGCCTCGATGGTGGAAACATGGTCCGTGATGATATTGTTGTTGCGTAGCGCCGCCACTAACACGGCAGCCATTTCCGGTTCATCTTCCGCCAGCAAGACGCGCATTCGATCGTCCAACTTCAAAAGCCGCTCTCTGCACAGGCAAGATTGCGTCAGCATGACGAGAAAGGCCAGAGCCGGTCGCGCGTTTCAGTCGCCGAAAGACAGGTTCAGTGCTTCCGTCCGCGCTTCGAGGGCGCGGATGACAGCCGCCATGTCCTCGCGCCCGAAACCGAGGCTTTCGGTTTCGGAATAAAGGTGATGGCAGGCATCGAGCAGCGGCGACGCAATGCCCGCCTGCCGCGCCGCTTCCGCCACCAGCCTGTTGTTCTTCAACACATCAGATATAGCCGCCTGCACAGAGAAATCTCGCTCGACAAGCTTGCCGCTCTTGATCCGCGATATGCCGCTTGCCATCTGGCCGGCATCGACGACTGCCTTGAAAAGCCCCATATCCAGCCCCTGGCGGCCGGCAAAGTGTGCTGCTTCCGCAAGTCCCGTGACCGTGGTGATCAGGAAGATATTGACGGCAAGCTTCATTAGAAGTGCATTCGGCACGGCGCCGCAGATGACCGTCTCGCGGCACATCGGCCTCAGGAGCAAGCGGACCTCTTCGACGGCATCCTCCTCCCCGGCAAGCATGGCCACCAACTGTCCCTCCTCCGCCGGCCGGCGTGAACCCGAAACGGGCGCCTCGACATAACGGCCGCCGGCAGCGCGGACATCTGCCTCGAGCCCTCGTGAATATTCCGGCGCCGTGGTGCCCATTTGGATAACCAAATGGCCGGCCATCCTTTCGGCAAAGGCCGGGGTGCCTCGCCCGAGGAGCGTGTCGATGACCGCTTCTGTCGCGACCATCAGGATCACGCTCCGCGCCTTGCCAAACACCTCATCGACATCGCCGGCCGCCTCGGCGCCCGAGGCCCGCAGTTTCTCCACGCTTTCGGGCGAACGGTTCCAGACCACAAGGTCGGTGCCCGCGCGCACGAGATTGAGCGCCATCGGCGTGCCCATCACCCCAAGACCGATAAAGCCTGCCTTCATTGTCGCCGCCTCGTGAACTCCGCAAGGTGGTCAGTCTACGACTAAACGAGGGGACTGTCTTGAACCTTAGGCTCCAGACTCAATCAAGTCCACCAAATGACGATGGCGGCGATGTAGCAAGTTGCGGCGAAGTTGAGCATGAGCTTGTCATATCGTGTTGC
>NZ_JACIBK010000021.1 GCF_014195325.1 Rhizobium sp. BK650
GCGGCTTTCGCGTGCCGTGCGTCGATGCAGACGACAGGTAGGTCGATACGCCTGAGCTCATGCCACAGCCAGCTCGACATAGCTCCCGTTTCAAACGCGCCTGATGTCGATGTTCCGATGTTTGCGCCGGCGGTCCTGGATGTGCCTACGACGCCTGTAGCTAAAGAGCAGGAATCGCCGCGCGCAGCGAGAAGGAAGTCGGGCAGCGGCGCAATCGAATTGGAGCTCGGCGGGGCCATCATCAGGATCGCATCCGGCACCGACACCGCGACGATTACAGCGGTCATTCACGCCGTGAAGGCACAGTCGTGATCGGACCGTCGGGAGCGGTAAAGGTCATGGTCGCCACTCGGCCCGTCGACTTCCGCAAAGGCGCGGAGGGGCTGGCAGCGCTGGTCAAGGCCGAGATGGGTGCCGATCCGTTCTCCGGTGCGATCTATGGGTTCTGGGCCAAACGTGCGGACCGGATCAAGCTGGTCTTCTGGGATGGCAGCGGTGTTTGCCTGGTCTCCAAGAGGCTTGAGGATGGCGAGTTCCATTGGCCCAAGATGCCCCGGAACAACGCGAAGCAACGGCCTTCGTATTTCAGATAGTTAATATTAAATCCAATTAAAATCTAGGGATTTATGCAGCCAATCTCTTCATAAGGCGAGTTTTCATGTAATTTTTTATTTAAATTCCCGTATAGCTGGCATTGACAACGGGGGGATAATTAAGCCATTCGTAACGCCGACAAGGGACGCGAAATGCACGCGCTGCGTTAACATAATATATTATGGTTGTATAAATCCTAAACACATCATAATTGGACACCAGGAAGTTATGCCCTCTTTTAGCTTGCCTTGGGTCGTCGGACCGGTTCCAATCGTAGTTACGATATGGTCTGCCTTTACAACCGCCGCAGCTCTTGTCCGTCGAAGAGAAATGACGGGAGGGCGATTCGCTTCTGCGTTTCTATTTCCGTTAGGAGCCATTGCTGCAGTCTCCCTGACATTTTTGCCAAGATACGATCTGCGCGTCGTCTCAGTTGCGGGACAACTCACAACAACTCTGTTCTTTATCGCAATTTATATTGCCGAGAAGACGCGTCGTGGCGACCCGCTGTTGGCTCCGATGGAAGAGCAAATTAATCTTCGTAATATGTTTTGGACTCTATACTTTATAATTATAATATACATCACTTACGTGATAATTATATTTTCATTTCCTATCTCAGAAGCTTGCTCAATTGGAAGATGCTATATTCTTGAGTTGCTATTCGGAGGGAAAATCTACAGTTTCTCAGTATTGTACTTTGTGAATTCCGTTGGATCTATGTTTTTGTCCTGCATTATTGTAATTATATCCAGAATTATCGCAACAATGCGGATGCGTAGTTGATCAAGCAACTAGCTGGGAGTAAATAAATGGCTGGGATTCAGGATTGGGAAGGGTGGCAGACCGGTCGGTCAGTCGTCAACAATGCGGCGACTGCGTTCAGTTTTTACGCGGGAATACGGCAGACTTATCAGGCCAAACAACTGCTTGAAGTCTATACTTCGCTGCCGACTTCCAGACTTCCCAGCATCTCCAGATTCGTACTGCCTCATATCGACGCGTTGGCTCGAACGGGGCAGTTTGATGAGATCGGTCGAATAGCCCGGAGCGAAACAGTTCTGTCCTATGCGCGCACTGGAAGTCGTCTCGGCGATGCTATGGGACCTCTTATGGTGATAGATGCCGGTTATGACCTGAATACTTACAAGGGACCCAGGACGACGACGAGGGGCTTTGGGATCCTGGGTGATGATTTAATAGGAATAGGAATAGGATGGGGAACCTCTGCCCTGGTGGGAGAGGGATTGGCGTACCTAGGCGGGGCCGCGTTGGTGGGGACGCCTATGGGATGGGCTGCATTAGGTATAGGCGTACTTGCCGGAGCCGCGTACTCGTTAGTTTCTGGCAGTGGCGTTCGCGACGACATTACCAAACTACTCGACAATATGATCGATGGCGAGCGTAACTCGTTCTCCTCGCCTAAAACCTATCAAGCTTTCTTGGACGGCCTGGCTCACGCTCCGCAAGGAGCTATTCCCTACGATCAGGTACATTTGTCATGGTTTGACTTGGAGGAGGCTAGGCAGGCCGGACTTACACCCGGTCAGATGAAACAGCAGATCGTTCTCGGCGAAAAGGCAGCGGCTGGCTATATGCTGGCACATCCGATAGAACAGCAGCCGTTTATCTACACACCCGCTATGCAGGCAGCGGCAATTGCCGCGGGACGCGAGCTCGACGGCCCTGAAAAGGTTGCCGCTTTACTGCATCCACAGCCCATAATGTCGATTTCAGCACCACCGGGCATTAGCCCGCAAGCCGCCCTGCGCGATAATCAAGATAGAGGAAACTACACTCCACCCTCATACCTGCGCGGCTGGAGCCCTACAGGTGGCTTGCGGGATAATCAGGACCGTGCCACCTATAGCGCGCCAGATCCAATGCGCGGTTGGAGCCCTCAGGGGGGAAAACGAGATAATCAGGATAGAGCAAATTATTCCGCGCCGTCATCTCTCCGGGGTTGGAGCCCTGCAGGCGCCCTTCGTGATAATCAGGATAGAGCGCATTACAGCTATTCATCACCTTCATCTCGTAGCAATATCCAGGACCAGCGCAATGAACAAAGAGAGACGCGTTCTTCGCGGAGGCCGGTTCTTCTCGATCTGAGCGGTACCGGCTTGAGCGTCGAAACTCTGTCGACATCCTCCAAATTCCTGGACCTCGACGGTGACGGCTATCAGCATCGGACAGCATGGGCAGGAGCGGGCACCGGCGTTCTCGTCATTGATGCGGACGGCGACGGTAAGATCAGCCGGTCGAGCGAATTTGCCTTCACCGAGTGGGATTCGGCGGCAACGAGCGATCTTGAGGCGCTGAAACGTATCTTCGACACCAACGGCAACGGCAAGCTCGACGCGGGCGATGCCCAATGGTCGAAGTTCCGTGTGGAACTGAACGGCCAGCTGGTGACCCTCGACAGCCTCGGCATCACCTCGGTCGACCTGACGCCAACCGGCAGCGGCCAGACCTTCGAAGATGGTTCCGCGATCACGGGAACGACGACCTTCACCCGAGCCGACGGAACGACGGGAACGGTCGGCGACGCTAAGCTGTCGAACGATGACGATGCCTATATTGTCAAGACGACCAGTGTGACGAAGGCCGACAATTCGGTTGAGAAGACGATCCTCGCCTACAATGCCGACGGCAGCCTGGCCTTCCGCAATGTGGTGACGACGAGCGCCGACGGTTCGAGCATCTCGACGAAGTTCGACGATGATGGCAACGGCACCTTCGATCGCACGCAGTCGAACGTCACGACGGTCGCCAGCGGCGTGATCACCAAGGTAGTATCGAACTTCAACGCCGATGGAACGCTCGCCGACAAGACGACGACGGTCACGAGCGCCGACCGCAATACGGTGACGACGACGGTCGACCAGGACGGCGATGGCATCATCGACCAGCGGCAGACCTATGTCCGCAATGCCGATGGTTCGAGCACCACGACCACGGAGCAGCTGAGCATCAACGGCACGGTGCTGACCAGGACGACGGTCCAGACGAGCGCCAACGGCTTAACGAAGACGACGTCGGTCGATGTCGATGCCAATGGCACGGTCGAGACGATCGTCACCGAGACGACGGTCATCGGCAGCGATGGCACCCGCACCAAGACCGTCGATAAGACGAGTTCGGCCGGCAAGCTGCTCAGCCGTGACGTCACGGTCACCAGCGCCGACAACAAGACCAGCACACTGTCGTCCGACGAAGACGGCGATGGCGACGTCGACACCAAGACGGTGGCACAGACGACCGTCGGCGCCGGGGGCGATATCTCGGTCGCAACCTCGGTCTATAATGGTGACGGCACGCTTCGCGGCAAAGAGTTCTCGACCACATCGGCCGACGGACGATCGAAGATGACCTCGTCAGATCTGACGAGCGATGGGGTCTATGACCTCGTCGAAAGCGATATCAGCGTGGTTGCGGCAGACGGTTCGGTCACACAGACGGTCCAGAAGACCGCCGCCAACGGCGGCCTGCTGTCGAAGGTGGTGACGACGCGCAGCGCCGACGGCAAGACCATCAATGAATCGGCCGATACCAACGGCGATGGCGCCGCCGATCAGATTACGGCGATCAGCACCTTCAGCAACGGCTACCGCAATAACGCGATTGCCATTCGCAATGCCGACGGATCGCTCGTGTCCAAAGTCACGGTGCTGAGCGCCGCCGACGGCCTGTCGAAGACTACGAGCACCGATGCGGACGGCGACGGCACGTTCGAGCTTGTCACCACCGATGTGACCACGGCCAATGCCGACGGCAGCAAGACCGAACTGGTCCAATCCAGAAGTGCCGACGGAACGCTGCTGAACTCGACGAAGACGACGACGTCTGCCGACAGTTTGACGCAGACGGTCACCACCGACAGCAACGGCGATGGCGTCACCGACCTCAAGGTCACCGATACGCTTGGCGTGCTTGCGGACGGCAAGCGGACGGAGACGGTGACGACGACGAGCGGCGACGGAACGCTGCTCGCCCAGGTCTATACGGTTACCTATGCCAACCGCCAGAATACGACGGTCAGCACCGACGCCAACGGCGACGGGGTCTATGACAAGATCGAAAGCAACACAAAATATGTCGGTGGCAACACCGATTTCTCCGTGCGTACCCAGGCGGCCGACGGCACTCTGATCAGCAAGTCGACGACATCGGTCAACGCGAGCGGACTCGTCACGCAGATCAACAGCGATCTGAACGGCGACGGCGTTATCGACAGTGTGACCCAGGATATTACGACATTTGGCACCGATGGAGGCAAGACGGTCTCCCATTATGTAAAATCCAGTAACGCCACGCTGCTCGGTCGGGACACCGTCCAAACCAGTGGCAATGGCCTCTCGATCCTGACAAGGCAGGATCTTGATGGCGACAACGCCTTCGATCTCGCCAAGCAGGACACGACGGTGCTCGGGGCCGACGGCTCCCGCACGCAGACGGTGACGACGAAGAGCGCCAATGGCACACTTTCGGCCCAGACGAGAACCGTGACCAGCGCCAATGGCCTGCAGGTGCGCAGCGACGTCGACGCCAACGGCGACGGCACGTTCGAACGCAGCACGCTGTCGGTCAAGACGCTCAACGGTGACGGTTCGACCACACAGACCAATACCGTCACCGGCGCAGACGCGAGCCTGATTGCGAAGTCGACCACAACCGTCAGCGCCGATGGCAAGTCCAGCCAGGCGACCGCCGATATCGACGGCGATGGCGCGATCGATCGCAAGGAGACGGTGGCGGTCGCGGCAAACGGTATATCGACCGATACGGTCGAGACCTACAAACCCGATGGCACGCTGGCGAGCCGCGCCGTCTCGACGGTATCGGCCAACGGCCTTGCAAAGACCAGCAAGTCCGACCTTGACGGCAACGGCACGTTCGAGGAATCAATCTCAGACACCAAGTCTGTCGGCGCCAATGGTGCGACGACCGAGGTCTTCTCCCGTTTCGACGCCAGTAATGCGCTTGTCGAGAAGACGACGACGGTCACGTCCGCGGATGGAAAGACAAAATCGACGAGCTGGGCGGATGCGTCCGGTACGACGAAGCGCTCGATGACCGATGCAATCGTCCTCGCCCAGAACGGTTCGACGACGGAGACGCTGTCCTACCTGAAGGCAGACGGGTCGCTGGAAAGCAAGACGATCACGACGACCGATGCCCATGGTGTTTTGAAGACGACGACAAAAGACATCGACGGTAATGGCGTCATCGATCAACGCACCACCGAGACGGTCGCCAATAACGGCTCCAAACAGCAGAAGTTCGAGGATCTCACCTCGAGCGGCGCGGTCAAGAGCGCGGCGACGATTACGACGTCGGCCAACGGCTTCAGCACCACAACCGACTATGACACCAACGGCGATGGCACCGTCGACAAGCGGATCGCATCTGCGCTTGCGATTGCCGCGACCGGCGTGCGCACGACGGTCGTCCAGGAATCCGTCGCCGGCTCTTCTGGACTGGTGCTTGCCAATAAGTTGACAACGACAGTCTCCGGCAACGGCCTTCAGACCCAGAAAGACTTCGACAAGGGCGGCGATGGCACCGTCGATCAGTCGAGCACCGATACGACGACCTTGAACGCCGATGGCTCGCGCACGCAGGATGTGAAGACCTTCAATGGCGGCACCTCCGGCACGCTCACCAGCCGCTATGTGACGACGACGAGCGCCAACGGCCTGTCGGTCAGCCGCCAGTGGGATACGGTCGGGGCAGGGACGTTTGCTCAAACTTCGACGGATGTTACGGCGCTCAATGCCGATGGCACGAAGGTGCGCACGGTGACGAACTTGAGGGCTGACGGTTCGGTGATCTCCAAGTCGGTGACGACGGTGGACAAGTCCGGCAACGTCGTTCGCACTGTCGATACCCGCCCAGCCTTCGGCGACAAGGGCACGAAGAGCGAGACGACGCTGCTTGCCGATGGCGCAACGCGGGTGACGGTCACAGGAACGGATGCGAACAACGTCCTGACCGACAAGTCCGTCATCCTCACAAGTGCGGACAAGACCCGCGTGACCATCGAGCGCGACATCAACGGTGATGGCATCGTCGACCAGCGCCAGCAGGTGACGACGGCCAATACCGGCGTCCAGACCTCCGTCATCACCGATCTCAAGGCAGATGGCACGCTTGCCGACAGGACCACGACGACTGTCTCGGCTGATGGTCGCCAGACGACGATCCTGTGGGATTACGACGGCAACGGTACCAACGAACGTCAGCGGATCATAAATGAATCAATCCGAGCCGATGGCGGCCGCACGACGGTGATGACCGACACCGACCTCGTGACCAACAAGGTGGCGGCGGTCATGACGACCGAGGTGTCTTCCGACGGCCAGACGACGACCACCACAAAGGACGTCAATGGTGACAACACGGTCGACCAGACCGAGACGGTGACGAAGGATCTGTTCGGCAACACTTCAAGTGTAACGACCAACAATACAACCGCACGCGACGTCTCGTACCTCTCGTCTGGTGGCGTCTACTGGAAGCAGGCAATTGCGGCTAAGTTGGTAGCAAGCACATCGGCCGACGGCAAGACCAAGACGACGCGTTATGATTACGATGGCGATGGCGTCTTCGAAGTCGTCATGCAGTCGACCCAGCAGATCGACGGTTCCGTCGAGACAGTTGTGACGGAGACAACGGCGGCCGGCGCCATCGTCGGCAAAGGTACCCTGTCGACGAGTGCCGACGGCTTGATCACCAAGCTGAGCAAGGATGCCGACAATAACGGCACGACAGACCATACCGAGACGTCCGTCAAGCATATCGACGGCTCGATCACACTGACCAAAGTCGATATTGGCAGTGGTGGTTCCGTGGCCAAGACAGTGGTCGATGTCGTCAATGCGCTTGGAACACTTTCCTCCCGTACGACGATGGATTCACTCGGCCGCAAGACGGAACAAACGGTAATTGCAGCTGACGGAAGCTCAAAGACGACATCCTACGATGCCGCGAGTGGGTCGATTGCAAGCGTCACTAACTCAAATAAGGCCGGGCTTCCCGTTGATGCCACCTTCTTTGACGCGACCAACGCGAAACCGTGGAAGACGATCGTGCAGACATACAATGCTGCCGGGCAGGTTAGGGTCTACGATCAGACCAATGACAACGGCACGCGCTACCGGGAGGACTATGATCCTACTAATGCGGCGAACTGGAACTTGGTTCAGACATGGTACGATGTTGCGGGCAACCCGAACCCGACGGCCCAGATGGTTACCTACGACGATAATACGCGCTACCGCGAGGACTATGATCCCGCTAATTCATTCAACTGGAAATTGAGTAAGACGTGGTACAAGATCGCGGGGAACTCCAATCCGACTGACCAGACCGTCAGCTACGACAACGGATATACCTATATTTACACATACGACGCGGCAAATGCGCAGTCCCTAAATTATCGACTGCTCATCCAGGACGGGCCAAACTCAACGATTGAACGACAAGATCGCTACGATGATGGTAGTTACGACGACTATGCCTACGACGCCCATGGTACAGCAAATTATAGCTATATTTTCACCTCGTATTACTACGATCGGTCAAGAAATACGTATATAACCAAGCTTTGGTCGGACCATAGAGACGACAGTAACCAATCAATATACAGTAGCATTCAATATGACTATCTCGGGCGGGAGTTCTATTCTAAAATCGTTACGTATTATGATCCCTCCGGCCGCCCACGATCTCAAGACATCTATTACGACAATGGGATCGTAGATCACACGCCCCGTAACAAGCCGGTATTGCTGGACCTCGACGGCGACGGCCATGTCGATCTGCGCCCCCTTACCCTAGGTGCTGACAGCGTGAATACGCCCTTTGATTGGGACGGAGATGGGCAAGCTGACGAAACCGCTTGGGCCGGCCCGAACGACGGCTTCCTGGCGATCGATCTCAGTGCTGATGGCTCTGCCGGGCCTGACGGGATCATCGATCAGGCGCTTGAACTGGCGTTTGCATTGTGGGCTGAGAATGACGGCACGTCCGACATTTCCGACCTAGACGGCCTCCGTCTCGTCTTCGACACGAACCACGACAATGTTCTCGACGCCAATGACGCCCGCTGGAGCGAATTTAGAATCTGGCGTGACAGCAACCAGAACGGCATCAGCGATGCCGGCGAGTTGCTCACCATGTCGGAGGCGGGCATCAAGCTCGTCAACCTGATCCCCAATGCAGGCGGTGCCCAGGCATTCGACGACGGTTCGGCGATTACGGGCACGAGCAGCTACGAGACGACGAACGGCCAGACGCATCTCGTCGCAGACGCAAGCCTCGCCTGGCAGAAGAACACCAACGGTGTCGCCGCGTGAGCCTTGCGATGACCGCTCGCACCATGGCGACGCACATCAATCGAATGTGCGTCGTCTCGCCTGACGGCGAACAGGACGGCGTCCGTGATCGTCACCGCTGATCCAACCGTTGCCGAGCCAACCAAACCGATAGAACACGCACCCGCGGTCGAAATCGTCGACAGCGGGCTTGCAGCCATTTGTGCGATTGCCGGGTATTTCCGGATTGCCGCGCAACCGTCAACCCTAGCCCGGGACCTGGCGGTCGTCGGCTCTTGCGGATCGAACGATCTCTTGCGTGCTGCCAAGAGCCTCGGCCTCAAGGCCCGTATTGTGCAGGTGCGCGATGCCCCCAAACTTGCGACACTTCCGGCGCCATCGATTGCGATGCTTGCCGATGGCTCCTTTGCCGTCTTCGGCGGCCCGACGGGCGACGGAACGTTCCGGCTTGTCGATCCGGTTGCCTTTTCGGCGCGCAGTGTTTCGACCGAGGAACTGCTGGCCGAGACCAGCGGCCGTTTCATCCTGGTCCAACGACGGTTTTCTGGGCCGGGCGCTTCTCCAAAGAGCTTTGGCTTACGCTGGTTCCTGCCAGCCATCTGGCGCTATCGGCATGCCTTCGGTCACGTCCTCATCGCCTCGCTGATCGTGCAGATCTTCGCGCTGATCACGCCTCTGTTCTTCCAGGTCGTCGTCGACAAGGTGCTTGCCCACCGCAGCTATTCGACGCTGATCGTTCTCGTCGTCGGGCTCGCAGCCGTCGGCCTCTTCGACGTCGTGCTGCAGTATCTCAGGACCTACGCCCTATCGCATACGACGAACAGAATCGACGTCGAGCTCGGACGACGGCTGTTTCGCCATCTCCTCAATCTGCCGCTGAGCTACTTCGAGACGAGAGCGACCGGACAGACGATCGCCAGAGTCCGCGAGCTGGAAACGATCCGCAGCTTCCTGACTGGCCAGGGCCTGTTCTCCGGGCTCGACCTCATCTTCACCATCGTCTTCATCGCGGTCCTGTTTTCCTATTCCTCGAAGCTCGCCTGGATCGTCGTCGCCTCGATCCCTGTCTATGTCGCAATCGGCGTGTTGATCCGTCCGCTCCTGAAAGACCGTATCGACGAGAAGTTCGAGCGCGGCGCCTATAGCCAGCAGATGCTGGTCGAAACGGTCGTCGGCATACAGACGATGAAGGCAGCCGCAGTCGAGCCGGTCGTGGCCGCACAATGGGAAGAGCGGCTGGCGGCCTATGTTCAGTCCTCCTTTGCCGCGACCATGCTTGCCGCCAAGGGCCAGAACGCCATCCAGTATGTCAACAAGATCACCTCGGCCGCACTTTTATTCCTTGGCGCGCAGGCGGTTATCGATGGCGAGCTGACGGTTGGCGCCCTAGTCGCCTTCAACATGATCGCCGGCCAGGTCTCCCAGCCGATCCTGAGGCTCTCGCAGCTCTGGCAGGACGTCCAGCAGGTCCAGGTCTCGATCGACCGGCTATCCGATATTTTGAATGCGCCGGCCGAACCGCGTCCTGCCGTCGCGATCAGCCTGCCAAAGCCAAGAGGCGCCATCGCCTTCAAGGGCGTGAACTTCCGCTATACGCCCGAGGGACAGGACGTCCTGAAGAACATCAATTTTGCCGTTCGTCCCGGCGAAGTGATCGGCATCGTCGGCCCTTCCGGTTCCGGCAAGTCGACGCTCACCAAGCTCGTGCAGCGTTTCTATATTCCCAATAGCGGCCAGGTGTTCGTGGACGGCCAGGATATCGCCCAGATCGATCCCGCCTGGCTGCGATCGAACATCGGTGTGGTGCTGCAGGAGAACATGCTGTTCAACCGGACGATCCACGACAATATCTGCCTGGTCAATCCGGCGATGTCGCGGGCTGCTGCCATGCAGATGGCGCGGCTCTCCGGCGCCGACGAGTTCATATCCAAGCTGCCGCGCGGCTATGACACGATCATCGAGGAGCGCGGAGCGAACCTCTCCGGCGGCCAACGTCAGAGATTGGCGATCGCCAGAGCCCTTGCCTCCAACCCACCCATTCTCATTCTCGATGAGGCGACCAGCGCGCTCGACTATGAGAGCGAGCGGATCATCCTTGCCAATATGCGTGAGATCGTGCGCGGGCGCACCGTCATCATCATCGCCCACCGGCTGGCGACCGTGCGCCACTGCGACCGCATCATCGGCATGAAGGATGGCCGTATCGTCGAAGAAGGCACGCACGAGACATTGCTTGCCCGCGAAAACGGCCTTTACGCCCATCTCTGGCAATTGCAGACGGCGCCGATCGAGCCATGAACCAGACCGTTCGTCCGCCGAAGGTGCCGAAGAAGCCGCCGCGCAAGCCGCGTGATCATACCGCGTTCCTGCCAGCCGCCCTGGAGATCCTGGAAACGCCGGCTTCCCCGATCAGGGCCGCGCTTATCTGGTTCATCTCCGTCTTCGTAATCTTGGCGATCGTCTGGAGCTATTTTGGCCGCTTCGACATCGTTGCGACCGCGCAAGGCAAGCTGCAGCCGACGGGGCGGGTGAAGGTCATCCAGTCATTGGAAACCGGAAAAACGTCTTCGATCCCGGTCACCAACGGTTCGAAGGTTAAGGCGGGCGATGTCGTCGTCGAACTGGATCCGACGGAGACCAGGGCAGAGGTCGATGCGCTCCTGGCAAGCCTTCGGTCGCTGCGAGCCGAAGTCATTCGGCGAACGATCGCGAGAGCGCAGGTGGTGGTCTGGCAGCGCAACGGTATCTGGAACAGCCCCTCGACCATCTCCATGCCGCTTGTCTTCGACGGCGATATCCCTGCGTCGATCAGAATCCGGGAGGAGGCGCAGTTTCGGTCCTCTCTGGAGCAGCTAGCCTCCTCACTTGCCAATCTCTCCTCGCAAAGGGAACAGCAGCTCGCCTCGCTTGGTCGCTTCAACCGGATGGTTGCAGCCCAGAAGAACCTGATTGCGACGATGGATGACCGTGTGACGATGCGCTCCCAGCTGATGGAGCAGAGCGCTGGCCCGCGCGCCAGCGTCATCGATGCAATGGAAGCTAAACAGCGTGCGGAGGCGGATCTCGCCGAGGAGATCGGCCAGGCCGAGGAGGCCGCGGCTGCCCTTGCTGTTGCGACCAGCGAAGGCGAGAAGGCGATCAAGACCTTCATCGCCGAAAACGTCGAGAAACAGACCGAGGCGGAGCGGCAGATCGACGACCAGGAGCAGCAGCTCATCCGCGCACAGAAAAAGCTGGATGCCATGACGATCAGAAGCCCGATCAATGGGACGGTCCAAACATCGGCCATCACGACCATCGGCCAGGTGGTCACGGCAGGTTCGGAACTGATGCGGGTCGTCCCGGAAAACGCGGTGCTGGAGATCGAGGCCTATCTGCCGAACCAGGATATCGGCTTCGTCGCGTCGGGGCAGCCGGCGGTGATCAAGGTTCAGGCGTTTCCGTTCACGCGGTACGGAGTGGTCGAAGGGAAAGTCACGCGGGTGGCGACGGACGCCATTCCGGAGCCCGATGCACAGCAGCTGGAGGGCCAGCCGGACAAGCAGCTGCAGAGCGCTATTCCAATAGGCAATGCCCAGAGGGTTCAGAACCTTGTGTTTCCGATCACCGTGGTGCCCGATGTCGACAAGATCAATGTCGATGGCATCTCCGTGGCGCTGTCGCCGGGCATGGCCGTCTCCGTCGAGATCAAGACGGGAAGCCGGCGCATATTGGAGTATCTGTTCTCGCCGATTGCAGAAGTTTCGTCGGAGGCGATGAATGAACGATAACGAACGCGTCTTTCCATGCGTGTCCGAGAAGCAGATGCGAAAACTCAAAAACTGGCCTTTGTATTTCTAAGTAAGGCGTTCCTGGCAGATGACCTCGACCATATCCTGAAGTGCTTTCACCCGATCGACTAGCCACTTTAGCTCTTCGTCACTAATCTCGTAGTTTAGCGAGTATCGGGCCTCGACATATGCGCGCGATAGCAGTTCGAAGCGCCGGCGGGCGAGCCGGTTATCTCTTGGCCAGGCGACGATCAACCGCTTGTCGAGCTCCTCGGCCTTTGAACGCAGCATCTTGATGCGATGTGATTTCGGACTGTAGAGCGTCAGCGTCAACAGAAGGCAGTGATACGCTGCTTCAGTTGCTTGATGAAGATTGAACGCCGCATGCCTAGGAACGCCGTTTACGATGCTGGTTTTTGCCAACTTGACGGAATGTCGAGATAGGGGCAGCCACTGCTCAAAGTATCTCTGCGCCTCGACTCCGGCCTCTTTCTTCGTCAGCCCCTTCGGCTGGGCAAGCGACTAGCCTTCCTCTTCGTAGAGCACCTTTCCGTCTTTCACGATATCGACGAAGAACGGGCGACCACGCGACAGCTGATCGTTGACATCGTGCAGGCTGTGGACAATCGGGATGACCGGCGTTTCGATCCGGTGGGCGATCTGTTCCTGCAGTAGTCGCTCGTCGAGCGACAGCCACAGCTCCTGTTCCTGAGCAAAGTTCTCGGAGTTGACGACGATGAGGAGATCGTAGTCGGAGCGATAGCCGCTCGACCGATCCTCCACCCAGTCGCCGCGCGCATATGAACCGTAAAGGATGACCTTCAGGATCCGGCTGTTTGCCCGCTTGGCCGACAATTTGGTGGCGCGGAACTGCTCGACCTCGTCAAAGATGATCTCCAGGACGCGGGCAAGCTCGCGCCGCTTTTTTGCTGGAAGATGGTCGAGCGTATCGGTCAGGGTCAAAGCCGCATCAAAGCCTTCGGTGGGAATCGTGTCCATCGTAACGGCTCACCCGATGTTTCGCACCTGAAGCTTTTAAGAGAATCTTAAATGAGATGCAACCTAAGAGGGGTCGATTATTGGCAGATTGAACCTTCCGATAGGAACTTTCTGTCTGGACCTTGCGCCGCTGAATGACAGGCTCCCGCCCCGTGCGGATTAGATCCAGCATCATGGCGTCGAGAAGGGGGGCGGTCGGTGACCTCCATTGACTTGCGGCTTATAAGATCGCTCATAAGTTGCGGGATCTCGGTTTGTCTCTCCATTGCTCTTGAGGTCTTCGAGATTGGAACCATTCAGCGGGGTCTTAAACTCCACGATCTCCGGCTGAGAAGTGAACGCGGCTCCCACCGGGCGTCGAAACGGATCAAGGTCAAACGCGGAAAAGTTCGGTACCCGCAAGGTGAGGCACACTTAGTAGTTATGAGAAAAATGTTAAAGCAGCCAGAACGTTAGACCTTACCTTTTTAAGCAATTAAGTTCTTTTACAATGCGTTGAACATGTGTATCAGATCCGGGAACGTCGAATTATCTCGGTCATTAGGTTGTACATCGTGTCTTTCGCCCGAACATGGCATGCTTTCGTTGCGGTTGCATTCGCAAGCGGATTTATTAATCTGCTGCATTTAACCGGCTCATTGTTCATGCTTGAGGTCTATGACCGTATCCTGCCTAGCAAAAGTATCCCCTCTCTGATCGCCCTATGCGCTCTTGTGTTGTTGCTTTACGGCTTTCAAATGGGGTTTGACGTGGTTCGGGGGCAGATGTTGACTCGGGTCGCAGACCTTCTAGACGAGCGATTGGAAGGGCGCATGTATAGGGCGCTCCTGAAAATGCCCTTTTCCGGCGAGATTAGAGGAGATGGCCTGCAGGCTCTTTCCGATCTCGACCAGATTCGCGGATTCCTTTCGAGCAACGGCCCCAATGCGCTGTTCGATTTTCCGTGGCTCCCATTTTATCTGCTCATTTGTTTCATGCTGCACCCTTGGATTGGCATCAGCGTTCTCGCGGGCGCCGTGATCCTGGTCGCCATCACCGTGCTTACAAATTGGTCTACGACAACGCTGAACGAGAACGCAGCGAGTGCTCGCGGTCAGCGCAATATCTTTGCGGGCGGCAGTGTTCGCAACGCCGAGGCCATCCAGGCGATGGGCATGTCAGGCACGATGACGGCTATATGGCGTGAGCTTCACGGGCAGTACAAAAGCCGGAGTCGGCGCGGGGCCGACATCGGCGGGGCCTTCGGTGCTGCTTCGCGAGTGGTACGCATGATCATCCAATCTGGCGTTATGGCGGTGGGCGCTGTTCTTGTCGTCCACGGCGATGCTACCGCAGGTAGCATCATCGCTGGATCAATCCTATCGGCCAAGGCTCTTGCTCCCGTGGAGCAGGCGATCGGGAACTGGCGCAGCTTCACATCGGCACGGCAGGGTTGGAGGCGACTTCAGAGATTTTTCGAGATCGTGCCGGAGGAAGAGGCTTCCCTATCGTTGCCTCGGCCGGCATTCACTTTCTCGGTCGAGAATTTGACCGGCTCACCCCCTGGTGGGGCTGCATTTACACTGCTGGATGTTTCCTTCGAAATTCAAGCTGGAAGTGCGCTTGGGATCATCGGGCCGAGTGCATCAGGAAAGTCCACGCTTGCCCGCCTTATTGTTGGCGCTTGGCCGATCCGCCACGGTAAGGTGCGATTTGACGGTGCGAGCCTCGACCAGTGGGATATGGATGAGCTTGGCCAATATCTCGGATATCTTCCGCAGACTGTCGAACTGATGGCTGGCACGGTGGCGCAGAATATCGCTCGCTTCAGACCTGACGCCAGCGCTTCCTCCATCATCAATGCGGCGAAAGCGGCGAATGTTCATGATCTCATTTTAAATCTGCCTGATGGCTACAAGACCAAAATCGGCTCTAACGGTGAAGCTCTTTCCGCAGGTCAAAAGCAGCGCATTGCCCTGGCGCGCGCGCTTTTTGGAGACCCGTTTTTGGTCGTGCTGGACGAACCCAACTCCAATCTCGACGCCGAAGGCGAAAATGCTCTTAGCAATGCGATCGCCAATGTCAGAGCAAGAGGCGGGATTGTGATTGTCATTGCCCATCGCCCGAGCGCGTTGGCCAACGTCGATCTGGTAGCGGTTATAGCTGCCGGGCGATTGCAGCGATTCGGTACTAAGGAAGAAATTTTCGGGCAGGTGCTGCGTCAGAATATTCGGCCCGTCACATCAGACCATCAGCCACGAGCAATCGAAAACGCCGGTCCGTCACCGGCAGCAAACGACCTGTAACGGTGGGATGATGCTAGGAAAACTCGCAAAGTTGCCGCTCGCCAAACACGTCGCCGTTGTCGCTCTGCTCGCATTCGGCTTGGTCGTCGGTGTTTTTGGTTGGGCGATGACGACTGAGCTTTCAAGTGCGGTTATTGCGTCCGGCCGCGTCGTCGTCGAGAGCAATACGAAGAAGATCCAGCATCCTGCAGGTGGGATCGTCAGCGAGATCGACGTCAAAGAAGGTGACCGAGTAGACGCTGATCAAGTGCTTGTCCGCCTTAACGGAACTGTCGTGAAGGCCAATCTTTCCATTGCCGAGAATACGCTTGCCCAGCTCTATGCACGACGAGCCAGATTGCAGGCCGAGGCGTCGCGAGCCTCTGACGTGACGGTCCCAGAGAAGTTATCCGAGCTTTCAACGTCTAAGTCAGCTGCAACGCTGGTCGCAAGCGAACAGAACCTATTTGTGAGCCGCAAGAATGCGCTTGAAGGCATGAAGAAACAGGTTGCGACACGCAAGCAACAATTGACGGACGAGGTGGATGGTCTCACAGTCCAGATCAATGCGACCCGGGATCAAGTTCACCTTGTTGAACAAGACCTTGAGAAGGTCAATACGCTCTATCAGAAAGGCCTGACCACGCAGCAAAGGCTGAATGACTATAAGCGTCGGAAGTCTGAGCTGGAAGGGCAGCTGGGGCAGGGTATTGCGGCGCGCGCGCAGACTGAGGGCAAGATCGGCGAACTGGATCTCCAGTTGCTACAGCTCGATGAGGACCGGCAATCGGAGGTCACAAAAGATTTGACCACTGTTGAGGCTAGCATCGCCGAATATGAGGAGCGGCTGGCTGCCACGAAGGACCAGCTCGCTCGGTTAGAGATTCGCGCGCCGATTGCCGGCCGCATTTATCAGCTGAGCATTCACAATGTGAACGCAGTGGTCCAGCCAGGGGAGGTTCTGATGCTGGTTGTCCCCGAGCGCGACAAGCTGCAAGTCGAGGCATCGATCGCACCAAAGGACATCGACCAGATTTACAAAGGACAGCCGGTTGATATCCGATTTACAGCGTTCAACCAGACCACGACGCCTGACATTGGCGGTAGGATTTCAGTGATCTCACCCGACCTTCAAACTGACCCTCGCACCGGTGCAGCTTTTTATACGTTAAGAATAACGCCTGACATGGCAACACTGAAGGACCTGTCCGAAGGCACGCTCTATCCCGGTATGCCTGCTGAAATCTTTATCAAAATCGCGGACCGCACGGTTCTATCCTATTTCTCCAAGCCGTTCGCAGACAGGTTGAGGTTGGCCTTCAGGGAAGAGTGACGCGAAGTGAAATTGTCCCAAAAAGAGTTATGTCAAATATCCTT
The DNA here is from genome assembly GCF_014195325.1 of Rhizobium sp. BK650. Classification (GTDB taxonomy): domain Bacteria; phylum Pseudomonadota; class Alphaproteobacteria; order Rhizobiales; family Rhizobiaceae; genus Rhizobium. The sequence continues at coordinate 17,341 of NZ_JACIBK010000021.1, forward strand.
TTGGTCGTTGTTACATACTTGCCAAAATTTCATGCTTATCTATTAGTAAATTTGGACGTTTGTCGCTGCTCAACTTTGTGTGTCGGGCGTCGCTAGTAAAATTTATTCGAAAAGCAATGGAGAACATTCATGACAGGTTTAAAGGTCACATTCGGCAACGGTGGTGCGGCTAACGTTTCCGACCTTCTCAGCATCGATGCTCAAAATTCCAACGCCCTTGACTATAGCACGCAGCAGCATGAAACAACGACCGGCAGTGGATCGTCGATCGGATCCGGCCCTGTCACGGTTGGCGGTCCTGGCGTGGGCGGTGAAGTTGCCCTCAGCTTCGATCCAGAGGCAAATGCCTTCGTGTTTGACGTCGTCGGCAAGTGGAATTCGGTCAAAAATGTCCTGGCACAATCAGACAGCGCAGAGAACGTTTATTTCAAGGATTTCGTTCAGGCAGACGTCCACCTCGGCGGAAACAGCGCATCGTCGGTAGAGATCCTGAACGTAAAGCGCGCAAATGTTTCGACCGGCGCAGGCAATGACACGGTCACGATCTCCCTGTTGACGAATGACAGCAGCTGGGTAAATGCAGTGAGCGTCAACACAGGCGCAGGCAACGATACGATCACGATTAAGCAAGGCGTAGGCTTCAAAGATGGCACTGACGCCGGCACTGGCGGGATCACTGGCGCAACTGCTTTTAACGGTGGCAACGGTTTCACGGACGGCCGCTATACGACAGTCGACATCAAGGCCGGCGCAGGCAATGACACTGTCGATCTGTCGGGCGTCAATCTGAAGTCGTCAACGGTTGAGGGCGGTACCGGCATCGATCATCTGATCGCAAGCAGCGGTTCCGATACGTTCGTTTTCCACCTAGGCGATATGGCCAAATCGATCATCACGGATACGATCGACGGCTTCAACGCCAGCGTCGACAAGCTCAAGCTCGTCGGGACGGCGGTAACTGACTGGACCGCAACCGACTTCGGCGGCGATGCCGTTGTTAAGTATGTCGGCGCTGATCTCGCCCACAAGGGTGAAACTATTGTTCTGAGCAACGTCGACGCGAGCGGTTTTCATAACTGGTTTACCGCATAAGGATTGCTCCTTATCTCCTGTGCAGGAACATGCCGCCCGAAGGCGGCATGTCGCTTTGTACAGTCAGGCGGCCGGTTAAACTTTGACGGAAGCCTCGTCTATGCCGGGGGACAATTTGGAGCGCTCGATTAAAGTGTTGTGGCTCGCATACGTGTCTCGATCTGGCGAACAAGGGTTACAGGCCCGTCGTCTTCGACAATTTCTCCAATGGTCATCGGGATTTCGTCAAATGGGGGCCGGCGGAAGAGGGCGATATCCGCGATCGCGCGAGGCTCGATGAAGTGCTGGCAAAGCATAAGCCTTTGGCGATTCTGCATTTTGCAGCGCTGATCGAAGTCGGCGAATCAGTCAAGGATCCGGTCTCTCTTTACGAGAATAATGTCATCGGCACTCTGACGCTGCTGTCGGCGGCGCAGGCGGCGGGCATCAATGCCTTCGTCTTTTCCTCCACCTGCGCGACCTATGGTCTGCCGCAGAGCGTGCCGCTCGATGAGACGCACCGTCAGGTGCCGATCAATCCCTACGGCCGAACCAAATATATCGTCGAGCAGGCGCTTGCCGACTACGGTCAGTACAAGAATTTCCGCTCCGTGGTGCTGCGCTACTTCAATGCAGCCGGTGCTGATTTCGAAGGCCGCATCGGCGAGTGGCACCAGCCGGAAACGCACGCGATCCCGTTGGCGATCGATGCAGCCCTCGGACGCCGCCAGGGCTTCAAGGTCTTCGGCAGCGACTACGAGACGCGCGACGGCACCTGCGTGCGCGACTATATCCATGTCCTCGATCTCGCCGATGCGCATGTGCGGGCCGTCCAATATCTGCTTGATGGCGGCGAGTCGGTCTCGCTCAATCTCGGCACCGGCACAGGCACCACCGTGAAGGAGCTGCTCGGCGCCATCGAAGATGTCTCCAACAAGCGGTTTCCGGTCTGCAACCCCGGCCAGCGCCGGGCAGGCCAAGCGCTGATCTACATCATCAGGGGGGGGTCAAAATTGGATGTCGATTGGAGTGCGCCCCTCGGGGTGGACACTGATCAGGCTGCTGTTTTGCCAGCCCGCCGGATGTGTTGATCCTCGAACTGTTGTGGGCTCAGATAGCCGAGTGCCGAATGGAGCCTGCGCTTGTTGTAGACCTCCTCGATGAAATGGGGAAGGTGCTCGGTGACATCGTCGAAGGCTTCAAAAGCCATGGGATAGACCGCCTCGACCTTGAGCGTCTTCATGAAGCTCTCGGCCTTAGCATTGTCGTAGGGATTACCTCTGCGGCCCATCGAGCCGATCAAACCGTGGTCGGTCAGAAGCTGCCGGTAAGGCCCGGCAGCATATTGCGAGCCGCGATCGGAATGGTGCATGCAGCCCAGTGGCGGCTTTCTGCGATCAATGGCAGTTCTCAAGGCCGCGGCCCGCCCTAAGGCGTGCGTCAATTGAGCAGCCGATGGCGTAGCCGACGATAAGGCGAGACCAAGCATCAAGGATGATGGCGACATAGATGAAGCGGGTCGGCAGCGCGACGTAGGTTATATCGGAGACCCAAAGCTGCTTGGGGCCGCTCGGGATGATATCCATCGCTAGGTTCGGGAAGATCGGGCCGTCGTGGACACTATCCCTGCCGAGATTAAAAAAGCTGAGCGGATCTTTGCTGACGAGACGACGTTGCCAACGCTCGCGCCGGGATCCGGATCAGCAAAGACGGCTTGGTTATGGGCCTATGCCAGGGATGACAGACCCTTTGGCGGCAGTGGTCCGCCGATGGTCGCCTATCGCTTCGAAGATAGCCGCGCTGGCGATCGTGTCGCCCGGCATCTGAGTGGCTATCGCGGTATTCTTCAAGTTGACGGGTATGGTGCCTACAACAAGCTCGCTCGATCTGACGGCGGCAATAACGGTATGGTATTGGCCGGCTGCTGGTCCCACAGCAGGCGCAAGTTCTACGAGCTCCACGCCTGGGAAAGCTCAAAGATCGCCACCGAGACGGTGGAGCTGATGGCAAAGCTCTGGCAGGTCGAAGAAACAGCCCGAGGGCAAAGCCCTGACGCCCGTGTCGACGCGCGTCAGCAGACATCCGCCGCTGTCGTTACCGAGCTCTTCGACCTTTGGCAGATGACCCTGCCGCGGGTCTCTGGCAAATCGAAGCTCGCCGAGGCGATCCGCTATGCCACCTCGCGTCGCGCCATCTTCGAACGCTTCCTGACCGACGGCCGCATCGAGCTCGACTCCAACATCGTCGAGCGCGCGATCAGGCCCCAGACAATTACGAGAAAGAACAGCCTATTCGCCGGTAGCGACGTTGGCGCGACATACTGCTCATCTGATGATGTCCTTATAACAAAAGGGGATTTTGAAGCGGGTTGTGAGATATCGAGCGCCGTGATCGCCGGGCATTAGCCTCGTGGCGTACGGTGTCCTGTTGAAGGTCGGAAAGTTGGATGATCCAAGGCGCTCCGGTGCATAGCTGGCGAGCGGGAAGAACGCCGCTTGTGATCATCCGGTAGGCCGTAGCTCGACTCACCTGCAGAATATCGGCAGCCTCGTCGAGGGTTCTCTCGTCGCGCTCGGCCCGTTCACCCTCTCGATAGACGGAGATACCGTGGATGTTGCGAAGACTGCAGACGTGACTTCGCGTCCAACTGGCGCCATGCCCGGTCCGCTTACCGGATCGATTCAAGATCGCTGCGATCGATAAATCGGGCAGCTGCCTCGCCAAGGCGCGAACGAGATCGACAACATCAGCCTTAACTGCCCAGCGGGTCTGGCCGATCTTGTTCTTCTTCACCGTCATCCGGGTGTGATCGCCACCCTGCCAATGAATGACGAGCGCCAATGTGTCTTCAACGGTATCGACAATGATTTCCTTGATCAGCAGCCGAATGATCTTTTTGCGTGTCTCGATGGACGCGTCGGGACTGTCCCATGCCTTACCCACATCCCCACCGAGCGTCATCAATCTTCTACGGTCGCCGGCCGATAAAACGGGCGTGTCACGGTCGGTCGAGAGCGTCTCGAGCTGGACCTCGAGATCACGCAATTGGAGCAGCGTCTCATTCCAGCGCCGCTCCAGTTCGCCGGCGACCAACCGATTGTCTGGATCGACAGCATCATACTGGCGGCGCGCCCTGGCAGCCTCGTATTGTGCTTGCTTGATCGAGTTCTCGAGTTGCTGACGCTTATCGCTATGACGCTGCGTGTGCGCCTCCATTGCCCGCAAGGCCGCCTCGATTCCGAGAGGTTGCAATCGGTCGATCACCTCCTGCGCAACCGCCCGATCGACCCGCATACCGCCAAACCCGATACAGTTACCGACCGCCATGGCGCCAAACGTGCCGCGACACACATATCGCTGCGTATTGCCGCCTTTCCCGGAGTATTGAATGTGCAGTCGGCGACCGCAGCGACCGCAACGGAATAATCCGGGCAACAACGCTTCGCCCCGTCTTATCGAACCCCGCCCCGAGTAGCTTTTTCCATTCGCATTCTCGGCGATCAGATGCTGATTCCTTTCGAACTCGGCCCAGCTAATATAGCCTTCATGATGGTCGTGGATCAAAACGTCCCAGTCCTTCGAATTGCGACGCAGCGTATCACGCGTGACCCGTTTCCGCCCATCCTTGATCATCACACGGGTCGCACGCCGACCGTAGACGTAGGAGCCGGCGTATACCGGGTTCGTCAGCATGTGATGGAGCGTGTGATAGACCGGGACCTTCCACTCGATCGGCCGTTTGCCGCGCCCTTGTATGACGGACGGAACCAGGACATGCTCCTGCCTGAACCAGAGCAACGCTTGGCGGACGGTCTGAAGTTCGGCGAATTTGCGGAAAACGAGCAGAATGCTTTCCTGAACGCGTCGATCGGGATCCTTCTCGAGACGAGCATCATCCGTCTTCACGTATCCGACGGCAACGGTCAGATGAAGTTCACCGCGGCGCGCCTTTTGGCGCATGGCTTCGACGGATCGTTGCCGAAACACGGACAACTCCATCTCGCTCATCGTGCCCTTCATTCCAAGAAGGAGACGATCGTTAGGCGAACGCGGATCATAAATGGCCTCTTCATCGACAATCATGGTGCCGACCAGGCCACAAAATTCCAACAGTGTGTGCCAGTCACGACCGTTGCGCGCCAGACGTGACGCCTCGAGCGACACGACTGCTCCCACCCGACCTTCACAGATCGCCGCCAACAGCTTCTCGAATCCGGGTCGGGCCGTGCCACTTCCAGATCGTCCAAGGTCATCGTCCACGATCTGAACGGTCTCCCAACCTAACTGTCGAGCGCGCTCAACCAGGCTATACTGCCGTCTTTGGCTTTCCAGATTATTGGCAACTTGGTACGCCGTCGACTGCCGGACGTAGATGAAAGCACCCAAGGTAAGTTGTTCGGCGGTGATCTTACTCATAGCTTGCCTCCTTTTTGCCGTCGGCGCACCGCTCGGCGGGCAGCTTTGCCGCCGCTTCCGTCAGCAATAGTTGCAGGAGTGTTAATGCTTCCCGGCGCTGGGTGTCGCTCAGATCCATCGGCCGGGCTGTGACGAACAGATCCAATTGCATGCGAAATTGCTTTCTCATGGCCTATCCCTTCGGCTTCTTGCACCGGGCAAGAGGTTACGAGAGAATCAAGGAAAGCGCGCAGTTCAACGAGCTTCGTTGCCGAAAGGCGCGGCGCGGCGACGAGCTCGATTGAACTTGCCGCAGGATCAAACATCCATGCGGGGATTTGAAATGAACCACCATGTGCCAGTCGAATGAGCAGGTAGTGAACACCATCGTGCTCATGATTGCCGGTTACCAATACGGTTTGGTCAACCAGCGGGTGGAAGGGATAAGTGACCTTTGCTTCGAAAGCCAGAAACCCGGCATCATGAACCCGGCTCGGACGCGGGGGCGGAGAACTGGGCGACCATCGCCTCGCTCCTGCAGACGGCCAGGATGAACAACGTCGATCCGCAAGCCTGGCTTACCCACACACTCGAACGCATAGCCAACGGGTGGCCCAGCAGCGAAATACACTCGCTCATGCCGTGGAACTACACGCCCTGAACGGCCCCGCCTTGGCGCTTACGACCGTCTCCGTTGCGACCTTCGAGCTCGGCGACAGCTTCGATCATATGAAAGGTTCTAGTTCCAGAACTAGGTGCAGACATAGAAGCTTACGTCAGCTCACAACTAGCGCTATAGATGTTCGACCGCTAACCCGCTACTCTAGACGAATCTCCTTGCCGCTTACGATTTTCTCTGCGTTGTCGGTGCCGTGACGACGCGACCTCGACGCGGCGAGCACCGATCTTGTCAAAAGAGGCCTCGAGTCTCATCAATATCCTTGGTATGCACGCAAAACGCGGTGGTGAGGTTTCATTCGGTACCGCTACCGACCGGCAAGGCGTTTAGCAGCTTCGCAATCTGGCCGCCCAACGGCTTAATGGATACGGCTGTTTGAGCGGCGACGGCAATACAAAGTATCCCCACGGTGACGGCCGTCTTGTGATGTGAAGCCGAACATTGGAAGTCCTGGTGGTAGCACTGGGAGTAGTCCTATGACGAAGCAGCATATTGAGGTGATCACGTCGGTCGAGCGTCGCCGGTATTGGTCTCGCGAAGAGAAAGAACGGCTGGTAGCGGCGGCGTTGGAGCCTGGAACCGTTGTCTCGGATGTGGCGCGCTCTGCCGGGATTCATGTCAGTCAGATATTCCGGTGGCGCAAAGAGCTCTGCCAAATGTCAGCCCCGTCCGTGCCGTCATTCGTCCCGACTGAGGTCGTGACGGCGTTGCCACCACCCAATCCCGTGGAACCGGCACCACGTGCTCGCAAGAAGACAAGTATCGTGACGATCGAGCTTAGCCGCGGCCGGCGCATTCGAGTGGACAGTGATGTTGATACTGAGGCGCTCGGGCGGATCTTGGATGTTGTGGAGCGACGATGATCCCGGTTCCGAACGGTGTGAAGGTGTGGTTGGCGACGGGCTATACGGACATGCGGAGGGGATTTCCTAGCCTGTCGCTGATGGTGCAGGAGACGCTGAAACGTGATCCGCATAGCGGCCATTTGTTCTGCTTCCGCGGCAGGAAGGGCGGCCTGATCAAGGTGATCTGGCACGACGGCCAGGGTGCCTGCCTGTTCACGAAAGAGCTCGAACGAGGGCGTTTTATCTGGCCATCAGCGGCCGATCGGACGGTGGTGATTACGTCGGCGCAACTCGGCTATCTGCTCGAAGGGATCGACTGGCGGATGCCGCAAAAAACGTGGCGTCCGAGCTCGGCTGGATAGTGGAAATGGCTGGAAAGGTGGGAGCGAATATGATTCCATCTCGCCATGACCGATGCGGCCGATCAGCTTCCCGACGACCTTGCCAGCGCGCATGCGATGATCCTCGCCGAACGCGCGGCACGCCGTGAAGCCGAGGCCGTTGCTGCCCGTGCCCAGGCGGTAAACTCGCATTCGGATGCGCTGATCGCCCGGCTGCGGTTGGGGATCGAGAAGCTCAGGCGCGACATCCACGGCAGCCGCTCGGAGCGAAAGGCACGCCTTCTCGAACAGATGGAATTGTAGCTCGAGGAGTTGGAAGCTGATGCCAGCCAGGACGAATTGGCTGCGGAGCTGGCGGCGGCAAAGTCCTCTACGGTCCAAGCCTTCGAGCGTAAGCGCCCATCAAGGAAGCGGTTTCCCGAGCACCTGCCGCGCGAACGTGTCGTCATTAGCCCGCCGACGAACTGCCCATGCTGCGGCTCGGCCGAGCTGGCGAAACTGGGCGAGGACATCACCGAGACATTGGAATTGATCCCGCGCCAGTGGAAAGTCATCCAGACGGTGCGCGAGAAGTTCTCGTGCCGGGAATGCGAGAAGATCGCCCAGCCGCCGGCACCCTTCCATGTAACGCCGCGCGGCTTTGCTGGGCCAAACCTTTTGGCGATGATCCTGTTTGAGAAGTTTTGGTCAGCATCAGCCGCTGAACAGGCAAAGTGAGCGCTATGCTCGTGAAGGCATCGACCTCAGCCCCTCGACGCTTGCCGACCAGGTCGGCGCTTGCACCGCGGTCTTGAAGCCGCTGCATGGCTTGATCGAAACGCATGTGCTGGCCGCCGAGCGTCTGCATGGCGATGACACGACCGTGCCGATCCTGGCGAAGGGCAAGACCGATACCGGACGGATATGGACCTATGTCCGGGATGATCGGCCGTTCGGAGGAACGTCGCCGCCTGCAGCTCTCTATTATGCCTCGCGCGATCGACGGCAAGAACACCCCGAACGGCATCTGAAGACCTTCACCGGTATTCTGCAGGCTGATGCCTATGGCGGCTACAATCCGCTGTTCAAGGCAGAGCGCCATTGCGGTCCGCCGACCCAGGCATTGTGCTGGTCGCATTCGCGTCGCAAGTTCTTCGTACTTGCCGACATCGCTACCAACGCCAAACGGGGGAAGAACGCCACGCCGATCTCACCGATGGCGCTCGAGGCCGTGAGACGGATTGATGCCCTGTTCGAGATCGAGCGTGACATCAATGGTCTCGCTGCAAGCGAAAGACTGGCGCGACGTCAGAAGGACAGTCGTCGTCTTGTTGAAGATCTTGAGGCCTGGATGCGGGCCGAGCGGACAAGGCTGTCGCGCAGTGCTCCGGTCGCCGACCGATCGACCACATGCTGAAGCGCTGGGAGGGCTTCACGTCCTTCCTGGGCGACGGTCGGATCTGCCTGACCAATAATACCGCCGAACGCGCTCTGCGCGGCTTTGCTCTTGGCAGGAAGTCGTGGCTTTTTGCGGGTTCCGATCGGGGTGCCGATCGCGCGGCCTTCATGGCGACGATGATCATGACCGCCAAGCTCAACGATGTCGATCCGCAGGCATGGCTCGCCGATGTCCTAGCACGAATTGCTGACATGCCGACAACACAGCTTGCAGAGCTGCTGCCGTGGAATTGGACAGGTCCGCGTCCTATGATGGCGTTGGCATCATGACCCTCGATCGCATCGCCAGGCTACATATCCAACTCGACGATATCGAGCCTTTGATCTGGCGCAGGGTCGAGGTTCCACTCACGATGAGCTTGGAGGGGCTCCACGATGTCATTCAGGCCGTGATGCTGTTCGAGGATTATCATCTGTTCGAGTTCGAGGCTGGGGGGCGGTGTTACGATGTGCCGGATCCAGAAGACCTCTATGAACGGAAAACCTTCGCAGCGCGCAACGTCCGCATCGCGGCACTCATCGAGCGTGGGATCGCGACATTTAGCTACACCTATGACTTTGGTGATAACTGGCGGCACACTATCGCGGTCGAGGTGAAAACCCCAGCATCGAATATCCGCGCTTCATCGATGGTGAGCGCAGAGCGCCGCCGGAAGATGTTGGCAGCACCTCGGGGTTCGAGGAATTCCTGAACGCTATGGCGATGCCACGACATGCGCAGCATCGAGAGTTCTTGCGTTGGTATGGTGGCCGCTTTGACCCAGAAGATTTAAGCGTTGATATCATTCAAGACCGTGTCGCTAAAATTGCCCGCCGTCGGACACTTGGAAAAGCTGGATTTGCGAAGAGCCAAAACCAGCAGCACTGACCAAATCTGAAAACACAGAACGAGGCATCATGGGCTACCGCAACTCCGCCCTCTACACACTGAAATATGTCGCAGCGATGCTTGATGAGGACGAAGACTTCTTGCGAGAATGTTCGACTGAGATGTTCTCCGAAGATGGCTGCTTGTCCGCATATGACGACTATCCAGTCTCAGAGCTCAGCGAGCACATTGTCGTGTTTACTGAGGTGGGTATCGAAAACCTTCAACAAATTATCCGCAATCTTCGCGGAGTCGCCAACCCGGCATCGAAGCCCGTCACAGAACGAAATCGCAAAAAGCCTCGGCTACTGCGGTCCTGACCGGATGGTTACAATACAAAGATAGCTGTGGAGAGAGATGATTTTAGCTCGGTTTGTACTTCTTCCGCGCAGTTATTGATCCACTACCTGCGCACCGCGGAGCGATGCTAGATTGTATGATCACGTTGGAACAATTACCCTGATTGTCGCCATTGCCGCCGACAGCGCGGTGACGAGCGAAGTACGAAGGACCTACCGTTCCGCTCGATGATGGTGGGTAGGAGTGCAGTCAAAGTGTTCGCAGACAACCGCACTCCCGTTCACTCTCGGGGTAGAGAGTGAGGTTCAGCCTCTAACTTCAAATTCCGGTCGGTGCAACGGCTAATATCGACGCCGCTTCGGACGATGAGGGGGCAACGTTGTCTTAGGTTATGCAGCTGCGCTGTCTTTACGGAGAGCAGTCTCAGCATCGCCCGCTTTCCCCATTTTCCGCCTGCCGCAAGTGATGCCACATGGTGCGCCTACCTATAATCTCCGTTCTGGCCTCCTAATTCCTCAAATAGCCAAGCCAAATAGCGACGCTCACGAGGACTGCGAGCCTCCAAAGCATCAGTTCGCGATTATATTGCACGCCAATAATATGGTTAACGCAATCATAACTTTGGCGGATTTTACTGTGAATCAGGCCCTACTTTTGAGCGAATCACTACCGCAATCGAAGTAATTTTTACT
>NZ_JACIBK010000022.1 GCF_014195325.1 Rhizobium sp. BK650
GCTCGGTATGCGTTGACCAGCTTGATCGGATCTGTTGGCGAGTTGAACAAGCAGATCGACGGGATTGAGACGAAGCTAGCGGAAATCGGTCGTTCGTAAGCGGTTAGCCGATGGCGTCAGGCCTGAAGTTCCAGGGCATGAGCGCCTCGAGCTCGGATACTGGCCAGCCTATAGCGATGCGGGTTAATGTCTGGGAGAGCCAGTCGAGCGGATCGACGTTGTTCATTTTGGCTGTCTGCAAGAGGGTGGCGACCGTCGCCCAAGTGCGTCCACCGCCCTCGCTGCCGGCGAATAGACTGTTCTTCCTTGTGATCGTTTGGGGCCTGATCGCGCGCTCGACGATATTGGAGTCAATTTCGATCCGACCGTCCGTCAGGAAGCACTCCAGTGCTTCGCGCCGGGTGAGCGCGTAGCGGATTGCTTCGGCGGTCTTCGACTTGCCAGAGACCTTGCCCAGTTCCTTCTCCCAAAGATCAAAGAGGCCGGAGACGATGGTTGCAGATTTTTCCCGACGCAGCATGGAGCGGCTGTCGGCATCCCGACCGCGGACCTCATCCTCGATGCGCCACAGCTCGGTCATCGCGATGATCGTGTCCGTTGCAGCCTTCGAGACGCCGCTGATGTGCAGGTCGTAAAACTTGCGGCGAAGATGCGCCCAGCACCCTGCGAGTTGGATCGTTTCATTGCTGCCGGCTTTGACACGCGTCTTGGCGAGATTGGTATAGGCCGAGTAGCCGTCGACCTGCAGGATGCCGCTGAACCCGGCGAGATGACACGCCACACAATCAGCGCCCCTGCTGTCCTCAAACCGATAGGCCACCATCGGCGGACTGGTTCCGCCATAGGGGCGGTCATCGCGAGCATAAGCCCATAGCCAGGCCTTCGCCGTTTTCCCCGAACCGGGCGCAAGGGTGGGTAAGGTGGTTTCGTCGGCGAAGATCCTTTCGCCCTCCTTGACGCGCTCAAGGATGTAATCGGCGCATATCTGCAGCTCGAAGCCCAGATGCCCCATCCACTGGGCCATCAACGATCGGCTGATCTCGACACCGTCGCGTAGATAGATTGCCTCCTGCCGGTAAAGCGGAAGGCCGTCTGAGTATTTGGAGACGGCGATATAGGCGAGCAGCCGCTCCGTCGGCAGGCCGCTTTCGATGATGTGTTCCGGTGCCAAAGCCTGGAGCACGCCATCGCTGCCCCGGAAGGCGTATTTGGGGCGACGCGTCACGATGACCCGGAACTTCGGCGGCACGACATCCAGCCGTTCGGAGCGATCCTCACCGATCAGGACCTTTTCCAAGCCCACGTATTCAGCAGGGATCTCCAGCTCGATCACTTCCTCGATGCGTTCGAGATGAACGGCAAAACCCTTGCGCGGACGTGCTGCCCGTTTCGGCTTGTCCTTGGCCGCGTGATCAAGCTCGCTCTGGATTGCCGAAAGGCCGGTCTCAACTTCCTCGAAGGCAAAGGACACCTGCTCGTCATTGATGCCAAGGCGCAGTCGCTCGGAACGGGTGCCGTGTTGGGTGCGCTGCAGAACCTTCAAGATCGATGTGAGGTTGGCAATCCGCTCGTTGGCACTCTTCTCCACCGCCTCCAATCGGGCGATCTCAGCTTCAGCGGCCTTCAGTCTGGCTTCTTTCGCAGCCTGCTCGCGCGCCATCGCGAGGACCATCGCTTTCAGCGCGTCAACGTCGTCCGGCAGGTCGTGAGGGGGCAAATCCATGGCAATAAGTAGAGCACAAAAACAGCCGTTTTCCCAACCATTACAGCGGCATGATTCATCTTGCCGCAGGCGCTGTCAGCCCGTCAACAACGGGCGCCTGACCTTGGTCGGGCGGATCTTTTTCCAATCCATTCCGGCCAGCAATGCCATCAGCTGAGAATGGTCCAGACGGATCCGTGCTGCCGATATGCCCGGCCAGCAGAAGCCCTGATCTTCCAGGGTTTTCGAATAGAGGCAGACCCCATTGCCATCCCACCAGACGATGCGAATACGGTCGGCTCGTTTCGAGCGGAAAACGTAAAGCGCACCATTGAAGGGATCGAGCCCGCCATCCCGCACCAGCGCCATCAACGAGGCGGCTCCTTTGCGGAAGTCGACCGGCTGGCACGACACATAAACCACCACACCGGAGGCGATCATGCCTTGCGAACCGCCCGCAGAACCTTCACTAGGTGATCGGGGTCAAAATCGTCGCTGATGCGCACCACCATATCGGCAATGACAATATCGACCGAGCCGCTGCTTACCGTTTCAACGCGCGCGAACTTGATCTGCTGGCCCGTTCCCTCCGTCAGCGGCGCAACAACGCCCGATGCCAGTGCCTTGCGGCGCCATCCATAAAGCTGCGAGGGATCCAGGCCTTCAGACCGGGCAACCGCGGAGACATTGGCCCCGGGCTGCAGCGTCGCGGCTACGATCACTCACGCGGCTTGCGCCGTCTTCGCACCGGCTCCGCGGTCAAAACCTCAAAGGTTCGAAGCTGATTCACACTATCGCTCATAGAATTCTCCGCATGACTCATGCAGAAAATCGCCGATCAGCAGTCCGAAAGATACGTGGGGTCGCCTACGCGCTTACGCAAGATCGGCGACGGCATCTACATCGAATGCGGCAATTGCGGAAATGCGCCGCCGCCCATACGGATTTTCGAATAGACCGACGATGATTGTACCGTCTCCGGGTGCTGATTTTGGATGACGATAATAGATCATACTCCAATTTTAACCTCGAAATCTGGAGAGTTAAGCAAACCATAAAAATAATTCTGCTTCGCTCACTCATTGAAGGAGAGACGTTCCAGGGGGGTATGATGCCTCGAATGGGATGCTTGTGCCGGTCGAGAGTTCGATTCCCTTCAACTGCCCAGATCGTGGGTCGCCGACCGGTTCCATCAATGCGCGATCGATTATGAGCTCGCGACCGAACCGCTTCTGTGACTGGACCTACCCTACTAGGCTTTTACTTTTTCTCTCAGTAAGTATAAGAGTGACGCTGCTCCCGACAATTAGAGCTGCGCCGAAGTAAACATTCGAAGCGGGAACATCTCCAAAAACGATGTAACCTAACATAAACGCCCAAACCAAGCTTGAGTATTCAACAGGCGCCAATAGTGATGCGGGTGCTTGTTGGAGGGCTTTATACAAGAGGTATTGGCCTAAACCACTGGATGCACCAACTCCGATCAAAAGCATCAGCGAATATGCATCGGGCGTGCTCCAACTCCACAAGAGGGCAACACTGCTCAGCGCCGCGACAACGACGTTCGACGTAAGCATCTGCGCGCCTATTGCCTCACTGGCACTGATCTTGCGAATTAAGACAACACCAAGTGCCCAAAAGAACGCTGATGATAAAGCGAACAAGGCTGCCAGGCTATCAATCTGGCCAGTTGGATTGATCGCAATCACCGCTCCCGTCAATCCCAATCCGACGACAGCCCATCTAGTGGCGCTGACTTCTTCTCTCAGCACCAACATAGAAAGCGCAACGACCAAAACTGGCGCTACGAAGAGAATTGTCGTCGCATCGGCCAGTCCCATATGGCGAGTCGCCAAAAAGAAGAAAAGAGTAGCCGCGAAATTGATAAATCCTCTCAGAGCCAATCCGAACTTATTCTGGCTGGCGCGGACCGCGGCCACAGTCCTTGCACCATTTGTTGCAATTACTAGGATAGATATGACAATGCCTTTGAAGAAAACGACCTGCCAAACCGGAAGAGTCCTGACCAGCCATTTCGCCTGGACATCTTGAAGCGAATATACGGCATATGCGCTGGCCATAAATAAGAACGCCCTCGCTACATTATTGTCTCTAACTGAAACACGTACCATTGATATCTCTTATAATCCCAGAGCAGTTGTTGCGGCTTCGTTGACATGCAACATAACGTTGTGTAAGAAAGCAAAATGATCGAAAAATTCAAGTCTTTGATGAAATTTCGAATGATGCGCCGCTTCGCAATGAAGCGGTAGCATAGCTTGCGATCAGCGACGATCAAAAGACCTTGCCGCTTCTTTTATGGCGGCATTTTTCGGAGCCGCCAGTCAAATGGGGGACCCGATGACAAATGCACTGCCTGACCAGATTACTGATAAACCCCGCAGATTTCTCTCAACTGCGATCCCTTACGTAAACGCTGCACCACACATCGGGTTCGCGCTCGAGTTAGTTCAAGCGGACTGCCTTGCTCGTTTCTATCGGCAGCGCGGCGAATGGGTGTTCTTTCAAGGCGGAACTGACGAAAATAGTATAAAAAACGTCCAAGCGGCCGACGCGGCATCTTTGCCCGTAGAGAAATTGGTTGAGCAAAATGCTCAGCGGTTCCTGGCGCTCGCGGAAAAATTAAACATTTCAAACAATAGCTTCGTCCGCACGAGTGCTTCAGCGCAGCACAGAATTGGCGTTGAACGGTTATGGAAATCCTGCTGCGAGGCCGGTGACATCTATAAGAGGGCGTATAGTGGCCTCTATTGTGTTGGCTGCGAGCAGTTCTATAAGCCCGGAGATCTCGCAGATGGCAGGTGCCCGGAGCACGGTACAGAGCCTGAGTCGGTCGTGGAGGAAAACTGGTTTTTTCGCCTGTCACGATATCAGGATCGACTGAGTGATCTCCTCAATAACGGGACAATGCAAATTGTGCCTGCTGCACGTGCCAACGAAGTACGTGCATGGATAAGCGGCGGACTTGAAGATTTCAGTATCTCACGCAGTGCAGCTAGAGCACGGGGGTGGGGGATACCGGTTCCGGACGACCCCGATCAAGTGATTTATGTATGGTTTGATGCCTTAGGCAATTACATCACAGGCTTGGGCTACGGCGGTCCCAGCGCGGAAAATCTCTCTGCTTATTGGGCGGATTCTGCGGCGAGAGAGCACGTCATAGGCAAGGGGATTTCACGCTTCCATGCTCTGTACTGGCCCGCAATACTTATGTCGGCCGGTCTCAACGTGCCCAGCAGGATTTTTGTTCACGGCTATGTGACGGTCGAAGGAAGAAAAATAGGGAAATCCGCTGGGAACGCCATCGACCCGGTGCCACTTGCAAATCAAATGGGTGCTGATGCGCTGCGTTACTACCTTCTTCGTCACATTAGAGCGTCTGAAGATGGAGATTTTTCCCAAAGCCGTTTTCAACAGGCCTATACCGCTGAGCTCGGCGGACAGCTTGGAAATCTCGTGCACCGCACGCTCAAAATGATCGAAGCCTATCGAGGAGGATTGCTGTCCTGCCCCAGTGATTTCTCACTCACCGAAGATCGATTAAAGAGGAGCGTTGACCGGTTAGCGACCGTTGTCGCGAACCATTTGGAGGACTTCGCATTTGATCGCGCTCTAGAAGCGGTTTGGCTTGTGATTGCAGAAGCAAACAGATACGTCGCGGAGGAGGAGCCATGGGCCCTCGCAAAGGCGGGTGAAGCTCACAAGCTGGATCTTTGCCTCTTCAGTCTTTTTCATGCCTTGAGAGTCGTGGCTTACTGCATCTACCCGATGCTGCCCGAGACCAGCGAAAAGCTCGCGACAAAGCTCGGGCTTCCCATTAACGTGACGGATCCTATTGAACCAGTCGCTTCCGTTAGAGTCGCCGCGGGGCTTCCCCTATTTCCCGCTGTTGCAAGCGACTAACGCATTGGAAGCGAGTAACAGTTCAAGGCCAAGCATCTGCTGAAACAAAGGACGCGCTGAAACGCCACGTCTGATCCACCCACCCTAAGCATTTAGGTTCATGTTGGACAGCGGCTCTTGGCCCCCGCCCCTTGGCCGGGTGACCCAAGACCGTTCCAGATTGCCTATTATTTCTCGACCGAACATGCAGTTCGCTTGCTCCAGACAGAAGGACGCCATATAGAGCCGAAATTGTTCCAAAGGCTCAGCTCCGTGGCGGAAAGCTCTTCTGTTACTGATGATCCCTGCGGTCCCCATGTTGATGATCCGCGCCGCACAGGCTTCGATAGCCTTTTCCATATCGTCTGGGCGGGCGGTTTCGTCCACGAGCAATTTGCCCTCGCTGCTGTCCGCAGAGACGCGCCCGTTTTGGTAGATGAGACGGTTTGCAAGGCGACGACCGACATATTGGGGCAGGCGAAGGTTTGCTAGGCCCGGAATAAAGCCCTCGGACCGTGCGGGAATGGACATAAAGGATCCCGACTCCGCGACAACATGATCGCAAACCAACAAGAGCTGACATCCTCCGCCAATAGCATGACCATCGACAGCGGCTATCCACGGTTTTTCTATGCCGCGATCTTGTGTCTCCGAAGACATTACATCGCCTGGCCAGAGCCCCCTGAGCAGTTTGCTCACCATGCCCAGTTCGCGAATAACATAGAAGAGATACGGCAATTCGCCGCTATAGAGTTTGTTGAGGTCAACCCCCGAGCAAAAGACTCTTTTATTCAGGTATTTCGGATGTTCCATTGGTCCGCCACGGAGAACTCCCACTTCCGTATCGGTATCGAGGAGGACAATGTCGACTGCTGTTTCCATGGCAGAAACCAGTTCGATATCTTCCGCATTGAGAGACTTTGTGTTGCACAAGGTCAAGTCTGCGCGTTTTTCTGATTTCGTAAGCTTAACAACCCCCAAATCTACGTAGCCATTTAGCTGGTAACCGGGCAAAAGGGCGATGGAATCCGCTTTCGGCAAGCGCATTGATGCCATGATATGACGCCCGACGCTCGGATTTGCCAACCACTGGGATAGCGAGAAACCGATGCTAAGTTCGTGGCCGGCCTTGTTTTTCAGGGGCAATCGGGAATCTGTCTCGAGTTCGGCTTGTGTGGGTAGCAGGCAGGGGAATCGGCCACGCGTCCGTTCCAACACGGCCTCAATCCGCAAAAAGTCTCGAAAGTCGTTAGTGATAAGCCGATAGACGGTTTCTCCGTAGGTCGAGATTGCCTGAGAGCGCACGGACGCGACCGTTTCGCAGTATGTCCTGACGAGTTCCATTTCCAGGTCGCTGCGTTCGGAGGCCGGTGGAAGAGCGTCCACGCGGTGCGCTCCCTCCTGGCACCACTCTGACAGTATTTCCATGTCATCATCAAACGAGTTCGGTCGCATGACAGGCGACCAAAGCCTCCACTTTTCAAACATGGCGCTATCCTAATAATTGATCCTGTCATCGACGGCATGACCGCGGGTAGGAATAAGGATGGTTCGGCGATACTCGCATACTACGGTCTTATTCTGGTTCTTTCCGGTCGTTTTAACCTCAACGATCCCTGCATATGGCCGCGATTTTGATGGTCTCTTGGAGAGCACTTCCGACTCGCCGTAGAGCGTGTCACCAGCAAAGAGTGGCGCTGGCATCCGGATATCGGTCCAACCGAGATTGGCAATTGCCTTCTGGCTCACGTCACTAACGCTCATTCCTCCGAGGATCGAGACGGTTAATCCGCTTGCAACGATTGTCCCGCCAAATTCCGTGCCCTTTCCGTACTCACTGTCGAAGTGGAGTGGATGGGTATTCATTGTCAGGAGACTGAACCATATATTGTCAGTTTCGGTGATCGTTCGGCCAGGTCTGTGTTCGTAAATGTGCCCAACTTCGAAATCTTCATAATACCTTCCGTAGCTCGCACGGAATTTATTGCTCGAAATCTGTAGCATCTGTCTTGTCATCGCAGCTCTTCCTGGACGGTTGATGATCCGAAATGCGAAAGCGCAATGACCGAGAAGCAACGGTGTTGAGCAGCGAAAAAATGTCCGAGGCCGTCTTCGTAGGATGTGGAAAACGACTCTTCCAAAAGGCGTCGGCCCATCCGAACGGCAGTTATATTCTCAGCTGTGAGTTGTTGGGAAATGCCGACAATTCTTTGTTGCGCTTGGGACGGCTCGCACATCTCGTCGATCAAGCCGTTATTCACAGCAGACGTCGCGCTCCAAGTCTCTCCTTTGAGCAGCAGACGACGCGCAGCGCCCAGCCCGACCTGCTTTGCAAGCCTAAAGATGCTCATGCCCGGCAGGTAACCCATACGGATTTCCGGAATTTCGAACGTCGAACCTTCTACGGCAATGGATGCGTCAACAACAAGCGCCAGCTCTAAGTGCAATCCGGTACACCTGCCGTCAACCAAGGCAATCGTTGCGACGGGGAGTTGACGCACACGATCGAATAGCTGCTCCCACTTCCGATAGATGTCGACATCGAGTTTCACAACCGGACCAACGTCCCGACCGTGACCCAAACCTTCGAATAATAAGAGGTGGCAATCGCTGTCCTGCTCAAGGGTATCCAACAGTTGACTGAATCGGAGCAGGCCTTGGGGAGTCATCAGGTCGGCCGTGGTACCCACATTGTGGCGGATCATTCCCATGTCAAAACATCCCTATTGATGAGGTCTCAAATTCGTACATCGGCTGTGTCATGTGACGCTGCTTCCGCCGTCGATGACGATGTTGCCACCGGTCATCCATCCGGATTCGTCTGAAGCCAGAAACACTGCGGCCCCAGCCATATCCTCTGGCTTACCCGTCCTCCCCAGAGGTAAACCCTTGGACCGCTCCGCCCACGCTTCCGGATTATCTCTCCACTGCGCCGCGTTACCTTTCGTAGCGGTGAGACCTGGGCTTAAGGCGTTCACGCGGATCCCGTACGGTGCCAACTCAAGCGCAGCGCTCTTTGTAAGCATGAGCAGTGCGGCCTTGCTGCTCTGATAAGCGCTCATACGGCTCGTGCTTTTGTACCCACTTACAGAGGCAACATTGATGATGCTGCCACCAGTACCTCTCTCGATGTTGGTTCTTGCGAATTGCTGTATTGCGAAGAAGGGAAATCGAGCGTTCACAGCTTGAGTAAGGTCGTATTCTTCATTCTTGATCGCGATGAACGATGTCCTCGTTGCAAACGCTGCGTTATTTACCAGGATGTCCACCTGCTGGAATAGAGTGGATGCACGTGAGAATAATTCGACGGGAGCAGCGGGATCCTCGCACGAAAGCGTCATGAAGTTCGCAGTCCGCCCCTGGCTTGCCGCGAGCTCGCAAAAGACCTTGGCGCTTTCAACATCACTCTTGACCGTGATCAGCACGTCTGCCCCCGCAACAACAAGGGCCTCGGCGATGGCTCTGCCAATTCCGCTCCCGCCACCTGTTACTATTGCCTTCTTTCCCAGCAATTTGGTCATGTTCATGCTTTCCGAAGATGGCGTGTTCATTGTCAGAAGATCGAGCTCCGGCGGCACACGCTCGGACTATGCAGCACTGCGGAGGGTGATCTCGTTGATCATTCGAGCCAATTCCGAGATCTGTTCATGGGTTTGTCCCGCCCGCATCATGACGCGGAGCCCAGCCTTGCCCTTCGCGACCACAGGGAAGAAGATCGGAGAGACGTAGTAGCCCGATTTGAAGAGTTCGACGCTTAGACGAATAACATCGGCTTCCGGCACC
Source organism: Rhizobium sp. BK650 (assembly GCF_014195325.1). Taxonomy (GTDB): domain Bacteria; phylum Pseudomonadota; class Alphaproteobacteria; order Rhizobiales; family Rhizobiaceae; genus Rhizobium. Next base: position 9,389 of record NZ_JACIBK010000022.1, read on the forward strand.
CTGACAAAGCGGATGGGAAAACTGAAACCGCTCTGTTCAGTCGGCACAAGTTCGTCGAAGAGACGAATGTTGGACATGAGTTGATCTTGCAATACCGTCAACTCAGGAGTTGCATGTATCTCAACTGAAGCCAAGGACGCACCAATTGCAGCCGTGTTCATCGGTTGGGAATATCCGATAGCACCGGCGTATCGAAAGATTGTCTTCAATTCTTCAGGCTTACGCTTACCCATCATAAGAGCGCCGCCACTCGTTCCGAACGCCTTGTGTAGCGAAACGACGATCATCGTGCGTTCGTCGAGTTCGGAAATGTTACTCCGTACGTAGCCCACGCCTCGGGGGCCGAAAGCAGACAAGGAGTGACTGTCGTCGTAATAGACATGAAGCCCATACTTCTGCTGCAGGTATGATAGCTCCGCCACCGGCGCATATCCGCCGAGGCTATCGGCGCCATCGCAGATGTAGCACACGCTTTCATTTGTCTTGCAGCGATCTTCTAGAAGGTCGAGATCATGATAGGCGCAGGTTTCGACTTCGGTCTCGTCGGCACAAATCGGCTTCTGGTGCATCAAAGAGACGTGGCAATTCTTGTCAAATACCATCAATGGCCTCTTGCCGCCGGACAAGTGCCCTGACGCGATCAGGGGCAGCACGCCGGAAGATGCGACATTGGCTGATATTGCTGTCACAACCTGAGCTTGAAGAAGATACGAAAGTGCGTCCTCGAGTTCTCCCATTGCAGGGATTTGAACGCGCGCACGGGTAATGCAATGATTTAATGTTCCGAATCTTCTGATAGCTGATATTGCCCCCTCAAGGATTTTTGGGTGCTGGTCCAAGTCCAGATATGAGCAACAGCTGAAATTGACGAAACTGTGCCCTTCGCTCGTATGAATCCTTCCATTCTCCAGCCGTCCTACAATGCCCGCGAGGCCGTGCTTGTCCGCTTCAGCCCAAAACTCATCCCCAGCTGCGATCATCTTCGCGTTGTTTCTGAAGAAGTTACGTGTTTTCATCGGTGATTGCTCCATTGGCGTGTTGCGGGAAGCGAGATTGCGAAGCTAGAATCGGGCCAAACAACACTCGATTGTCATTCCAGGCCCCATGGTCATCATGATCGCGTAGTCGCCTGCTCTGGCGATTTTTTCGGCCAGAAGACGCTCATGGGAAAACAGAAATGATCCGGACGAGAGATTCCCCAGATCTTGAAGGACCCCGTCTGTGTGACGCAAAGCATGGGAGGAGATTCCCAATCCGAACTTTATCGCGTCTATGACCTTCTTCCCGCCGGAGTGTACAATCCAATGCGAGATGTCGCGTTGATGGAGGTCGAATTTCTTCAGTAACGCCCTAACGGGTAAATGAGCATTTTCTCCGATAACATAGGGAATGTCGCGCTCGAGAAAGAACGAATACTTTCCGTCGTCGTAGTCGAACCGCATGGAGTCAATCTGGTCCGTCAAGATGTGCGACACAAACCCCAAGATTTCTGGCCCGACTAATCTATCTGGATTAGTGTTGAATCCCATAATCGCCGCGGCCACTCCATCGCCAAAAAGGGAATTGACAACAGCCGTGCGCATCGTCGCGTCGAAGACATATGACGCCGAGCAAATCTCGGCGCAAACCAATAGCGCGTGACCCTGACGTTGATGGTTGAGGTAGTTCACGAGCGGCTGCATGCCATTGAGACCGGCATTGCATCCCATCCCCACGATGTCCAACCGGTGCACGTCGGGGCGAAGTCCAAGGGCCTTCGTAAGGTGGGCCGAAAGACCTGGGCAAAGGAACCCCGTCGATGTGATGCAAGCGATGTAGTCTACATCGCAGGTTTTCAAGCCGGCCGCTTGGATCGCTCTCTCTGCGGCAGCACTTCCGGCAGATATAGCTAATTCGCGATGTTTATTCGCGAGGTCCAGTCCGGATTCTGGAGGTACCATTCCTGATACATCCGGTGAAGGAATAGTAAGGTAGCGAGAGGAAATGTGATGTCCGGAAAACAGTTTCACCAACTTCTTGTCCGTGACGCCAAACAGGTCTGGGATCTCGCGTTGGGCATATCTCCGCCCTGGATTCTCCGTCGCAATGCTAATAATTCTCGGATTGCTGCCGCAGGTCATTTCTTGGGTCATACCGCTCTCTCCGATAGAGCTGACTTCTCGTAGCGCAGCTCATAAAGAAGCGCCTGAGCCGTAGCCTCGAGCTGCATTTGTGCTGTACCGTTGGTTGTTGCCAAAACCGTCTTTGTGAGTCTAACGGCGAGAGGATCACACGAGCAAACGTAGTCAGCATATGCTTTAACCACATCCTCGTAGTCGCTGCCTTGGTATGAAACCATCCCCCATGCGGCGGCAGTGGGCGCGTCGATCTTGACGCCGAACAATACCATTTCCATTGCCCGCGCCAGGCCCACGGCCGATGGCAGGCGTCTTAGTGCACCAGCCCCCGGGGCAATGCCGAGCGCTAGCTCGGGCAGAGCGAAGACAGCATCGGGAGCTGAAACCCTCACATCGCAGGCCAGCGCCAACTCAAGTCCGCCGCCGATTGCTGCACCATTGATGCGAGCGATGGTCGCAGCTGGCAGGGTCGCCAGCTTGTCGAAGACACTGCGGCTAAGCAGATCCAAGCCGTCCTTCGCTCGTCGACCAGCAAGCTCGTCACGATCCGCCCCGGCACAGAAAGCACGATCTCCACTTCCCGAGATCACGATACACCGCACCGATTTATCGGCTATCACGTTCGTAAGGAACTGGTCGAGTTCGATCAACATCGTCTCGTTATAGGCATTCGCTCTGTCGCAGCGGTTCAGGCAAAGGAGCCAGCCTCCGTTGATCCCGGAAAGCTTGGAGGTGAGAATAGAAGTTCTCATCGGTGGCAGTCGCCTCAATCGGGTTGAAATTAGACGAGCTCGAACGTCGAAAGATCCTTAGACTGGACGTTGAAATACCGATGGCGACTTGGCGTTTGCTCTCGGTAGCTGGCGATGCGTCGTTGTGGATCGACATCATGGCCATTCGCGACACGCTGATTGTCGTTTAAGATGTCGACAGCAATTTCAGCGAACTCATGCCGGAAAAGGTCATGGGTTGTCACAAGCATTGCACACTCGGGCTGTTGGGGGAGGCGCCGTGGCAGAAGACGATTCTGATCACGGACGATCACGTTTACGCCGTTCCACCATCCCCGGAATGCCGTTCCTTGGTCCCTTGCGCTCAAATTGGCGGGATGGGCCGGCACGTAGGCCTCCATCAGCAAACCAAAGTCGGGAAAGATGCGAAGGAAGTCTGCTATCGCCTGGCGAATATGCGCGTAATTGGTGTCATCAACAATGATGGCGCTTTCCTCCGACAAATGCGGGACAAGGCGCGCCATTCCAACGAGATGGCTTCGATGGTCGTGAGCTCCATCGACAAAATACGCTCCAATCTTTCGGCCATTAAGAGTTGAGGGGAGCAAAGTGTCGGCGGCAACGTCAAAGTCAGCGTTGATAAGTTTCGCATTAGTCAATCCGGTCTTCGAGATTTGACTGCTGATGATGCGAGAGTTCAGGCCGCTCTCATCGAACTGGCTGAAATTATCGATCCCAATACATTCGACCCCCTCCGAAACCGATGCTGCAGCGAGGAGGGTAAGACCTCTATACGTTCCATATTCGACATAACAGTTGTCTTCGTCACAGAAATTCGCAACGGCGAGCTTGATCGTGCTGAAGAGTTTGCTTGGACCGTAAAGTTGATCAGGAGTGGGATGGTTGAGCTTGGTGGTTTGCTCGAAATAAACGCCGCTTTCGAGAGCTCGCAGATCACTGCGAAAACGGTCGAGCTTGGAAATATTGCTTGTCGTCATCGATATCTCCCTTGGATAGGAGACAAGCTAAGACAACTCGAGAAAAAACGGCGTCAAGGTTTCGTTAAGGATTTGTTACGCTTTCTTTCCGGTTGGACATACTAGGGGGAGAAACGACGCCACGTTTTAAGGGAGGTATAAGGCGTCTGACGTTAATGACAACTTGAAGGGTTTCCCGCCATAAAGTCGCGCCAGCTGGTGATGCAAGGACAAAGCGTCAGTCGGCCCCGCAGTATTCACGGGTCAAATTAGGGCGCCAGCAGCAGCCAACGCAAAGAGCGCAACGGCGCGATCTTTGAGGAGAGTCACGCCTCATCGCGCATGCGGTGCAAACGCGCGATGGACTTTTGGAGAAGACACGTCCTTTCACCAAGAGACAGACGTATCGTCGCATCGATCGCCGTGGCAGGGTGGGGCTGGTGATAAGTAGCCGTCTCACCGTTGGAGGCGGGCTGAAGTATCTTGATGAAAGACTTCAAACATCAGGGGAGTTTTGAAAATCGCCGAGGCGGCGGTTTTCTCAGCATCGAGCACATGAAACTAGATCATAGCCGTTACTCACTATCGAGCGAATAACCGACCGAACGGACCGTTCGGATAAAGGTCTTCCCAGCGTGATTCGATAGCGCTTTGCGAAGCCTACTCATATGGACATCGATGGTCCTTGGCACCACGTGGATTTGATCACCCCATATTTGCTCAAGGAGCTTTGCCCGCGAAAACACGCGGCGCGGATGTCGAACCAAGTGTTCAAGCAAGCGGAATTCGGTGGGGCTTAAGGGGATGTGATCACCGTCCAAGTAGGCCCGATATGTATTGCGATCGACCGATATTCCAGCGAAGCAAAGCAACGGTTCAGCTTCAGAACGATAACGGGCATCGAGAAGATAACGGATACGTCCAACGAGCGTTGCTGGGCTAAATGGCTTTAGAACAATATCCGTGGGCTCATACTCCGATGAATAGAGGCCTCGGACTTCCCCCATGTTGGAGGCCAGTAGCATCACCGGAACGTCTTGGCGGGTTTCCTTTCTCATCTGCCACAGGACATCTCTGAAGGATCCTCGGGGCAGATTTGTGTCGAGCGTCACTACATTCGGTTGACGCCGACGGCTGAGCTCAACAGCCTCCGCTGCGTCATCGCTAACCAGACTGGAAAATCCCTCCGATTCCAGAACATATTGAAGAAGATTCCCGAATGAAACGTCTCCTATAAGTAAAACGAGAGGTTTTCCTTCCGAAAATCCAGCAATTGCTGTCATTATATTCCCCTTTTCTATTGATTCATTTCTAGCCGGGAATTCACGCGCTGACTTTCAATGCAGGTGTGAGCGCGTTCGCGGCTGGACGCCACAACGTGGATTCGGATTGTCGAATTGGTTCAAAAATTCTCCCGAATATGTTCTGCGCCAGGCTAATGGCCGGCAAGTTCGCCTAGTTCAACCACCACCGGTCTTCATGCTCGTGCGGTGGAGAAGCGTGGTGAATCGTCTTTAGGTTGTCAACGCAGAGTTATTGTTTCGAAGTGAGCCAATCGTCGTGCGGGGTGTAGCAAAGACGATTGTTGCAGCGCATTCGGTTCTTTGAGGGAAGAATCTCGCGATTAATCAATGATGTATGGGAAAAGAGCCAGGCGGGGCAGCGTGCGGCGTAACGAAATCTTAACGTAACCTTAACTGGTGAAAATGACGGCTGCGATCTACCACAATGTCGACTAGCTCGAATGGACGTCGTTAGAAAGCGACTTCGTACAAGGGAGATTTTTATGCACGAGGAAACAATTGGGACGGCACCGATTCTATGGCAACGCGACGCGATTCCGACCGTGCAGCCCTCGACCTCACTCCCATTTGCACTCGCAAGTGTGGGGCGAACGTTCGGCTTTGGGGTCGTTTGTGATGCCGATGCCCGGTTTCTGGGGATCATCGACAGCGCGCATGTGGAGCGTTGCTTGAAGGACAACCGGGCAGATGTAACAACTGCTATTGCATCCGATTACCTCCTGTCCCCGAAACCCGAGCTTAAGGCGGAGTGCTTGTTAAGTGAGGCGGTCGCTGCTCTCGGTGGATGTACATTTCCCTTCCTGCCAGTCTGCGACCGCGAAGGATCTTTTGTGGGGCTCTTGGTCGTCAGCCAGCTTAGTGCCCGGGAACTGCGTCCATAGTGAAGGCTATAGGAGGTCGCGATGCCTGTTATATTGCACTCACATGAAATGCACCCATTCCTTCAGACGTCCGGAGGTTCAGGCACGATCGAGCTCGAGCGCGCCGTGCAACAGGATTGCCGGCCACTCGAAATTGCCGTTCTCAATCTTATGGCGGATAAACAGGGCACGGAGCGGCAGCTGGCGCGTTGGCTTGGTCACACGCCCCTCCAGATCAACCTGACATTTGCAGCAACCGACGGGTACATGCAGGGGGTTCGCTCGCCGTCTTTCAACTCAACGAACGATCCGAGCGGGCATACCAGAAAGTTCTACAAGTCCTGGAGCGAAATAAAGCAGGATAAGTTCGACGGACTTTTGATCACCGGCGTGAATCTCCTTGAGCCTGATGTTACGTGCGAGGCGCTGTGGCCCGAGATTCAGGAGATTTTTCGGTGGTCCGCTTCCAATGTCTTCTCAAGTTTGTTTTTATGTTGGGCCGCTTTTGCTGGGCTACGCTATTTCCACGAAATAGAATGTTTCAATCAGCCTGCGAAAATCCTAGGAATCTTTGAACATAATATCCTGTCGGATGAAGCCAATCTGCTTTTTGGCTTCCCCGACAGGTTTCCTGTTCCAATCGGTCGCTGGCAAAGTCTTCACGGGCAAAACGTCGCAAAAAGGGATGGACTAGAAGTGGTGTCTTCTTCCGAGGAAGGCGGACCATTTTTAGTCTCGGAGAATGTGCGTTATCGCGGAGGTAAAGTCTATCCGCGCAGAGTATTTATGCTCAATCATCCTGAGTATGATACCGAGTCGATCCGGCATGAGTACGCAAGGGATCTGCTTACTTGGCCCAACGCGCATGTTCCCGCCAATTATTTCCCCGGAGACGACGTTCAAAAGCAGCCGATAAACGTGTGGCGGCATGCGGGGAATGTCTACGTCAACTGGGTGAAGACGATCTATGAAGCCACCCCCTTCGACTTAGATCGGATCCCCGCCCCAATCCAAGACTCCATTAGCTTCTGACAATATAACGGCATTTGCAAAGGCGGGCGCATGAAATATTGTTACCTCAATACTTCCGTCCTGAAATTCGACGAGACAGGAGCAGATCCAGGCTTCGGATGTGATGCCGTGATATTGGATCTAGAGGACGCCGTCCACATACGTGACAAAAATCATGCACGCGAGAAACTCGAAAACATCGACCTGTCTCAGTTCAGCAAAAGTGGACTTCAATTCGGCGTAAGGATTAACAGCCCGAGGACGAGTGAGGGGCTAGAAGATCTTCGCACGATACTCAGGCGAGCGGAGGCTGGACGTGGGGGAGTTCAATTCATCCAAATCCCGAAAATAGAGGCAACTTCTGACGTCGAGATCTGCAGGACCGTGCTTGGTGACTTGCTAGGTGGCGTTGACGTCATACCGATAGTCGAGACGCCGACAGGTGTGGAGCGTGTCGAGGAAATTGCTCGGATATCAGACGCCATGATGTTTGGGCGCGTAGACCTTTCAGCATCCCTTTACCGGCCAAATCCGTCCTACCTGTCTTACGCACGGGGCAAGTTTTGCGCAGCGTGCGCAGCCAACGGGATTGCAGCAATTGACACTGCCAATTTCACCACCCGATCGGAAATTCTCGATCTGGTGGCATTCGAAAAGGATTGCCAACAAGGTTTCCAAGAAGGGTTTACCGCCAAAGCGGTTGTGCATCCCAGCCAGATAGCGATCGTGAAGCGGGTGTTCACGATCGGAGGTGATCAACTTGATCAATACCGAAAGATCGTAACCCTGTACTCCGCGGCGTCGGAAGGCTTCACAATCGTGGGTGACCAGGTGATCGCTCCACCCTTTGTCGGTCACGCAAAGATGATGTTGCATCTTCATAGAGAATAGCGGGCTGGCACTGACGACATGGACAGGCAAAAATGTCAAACCCCATACCTTTTATAGGCTACGAAACTATTTATTGCCGACCGGATATCGTCGGGCTGGCGGGCTTGATGCGCCAAAGCTACGCGAGCCCTTTGAATAGGGTTACGATTCCCTTGAGGACGACGATCAAAGGCGGTGGAGACTCGGTCGTGTTGAACGCCATGCCCGCGTACAGTGAACAACATGATCTTTTCGTGACCAAGATCGGCTCTGTTGTTCCGCGACCAAACTCGTCGTCTGCCAGCGTTCACGCTGTCGTAATTGCCTTTTCAGCGACAACGGGCCATCCCATCGGAATATTCGACGGGCAAGCGATAACTCATCTGAAGTGTGCTGCAGTGACCGCTCTGGTGACCGATTATTGCGCTTCGCCAGAAGCGAATATCATGGGTTTAGTTGGCACTGGGGTTCAGGCGCGCGAACAGCTGCACGCAGTCGCTGCAGTGAGAGATATTCGTGAGGTGCGAGTGCATTCTCGCGATCCTAAACGAGTGGGTGCTTTCATTGGTGAACATGAAAGCCAGTATCCTTGGGTTAAGTTCGTGGGTTGCAATTCATCGGAAGAGGTCACACAGGAAGCGGACGTACTCAGCACCGCAACTACCTCGGCAGAACCGGTGATAGGGACTACCGCCCTCGAGCGTGCAGCACTGCACATAAACTGCTTTGGCTATCATACCCGCGACTCGCGTGAGTTGCCATTGCAGGTACTTGAGCGAGATTCCATATTGATTGTGGAGGATGTCCAAACGGCAGTGGAAGAAGCGGGTGACGTTCATCAAGGTGCGCTTAGCCTGGATCGCCTCAACCAGATTGATAGAGATGTTCTTCAGTCAACTCGCACGATTTTTTCGTCCACAGGGCATGCTTTGTTGGATCTCCTTACCGTTCACTATGTGTGTACCAAATTGGCCATGGTTTAAGATGCTCACGACAGTTACGTGAGTCTCCGGTTCCATCAGGACCACGATATTTCCGTCACCGCGGTCTTGGACCCCGTTCAAGGGCATGCCTCATTGGACCGCTTTCGGCCGCGAGGCAGAGGGTGACCTTGCCCCTTTGAAATGATCGAGTTTGAATTAGGCTCTTGCCCATTGAGAGGACTAGGTCCCTTGCATCCGGTCGAGGAGTCTATCCAGACAGGTGAACGTACTGCGCTCGCCTATCTGACGAACCCGTTCATGGACGTGGAGTGACGCAAAGGATCAACGTCAAAAATGGAAATCGAAATGATGTCCCAGGGAGTGGTGTAACTTTGGCGTTCGCCGTGCCTTCCTGGCAGAGCTGGGACTGGATCAGCTTGCCGCAGCAGGCAGGCTGATGATCATGGCTCATTGTGGCGATGGTCTCAAGGGCCATGTATCGGGAACGCTGGACGGCCCATTCGTCATTCTGTTCGAGGAGCAACGCGCCGACGAGCCTGACGATGGCGTCCTCGTTTGGGAAGATGCCGACAACCTCGGTTCGGCGCTTGATCTCGCCGTTCAGTCGCTCGATAGGGTTGGTAACCGGTATAAGACCTTCGGTGCTAACGTCCTGCTGCAGTTTCGAGAATTGCGGCGTATGCTGCGAGCATCCGGGACAGAGGCACCGGGAGCACGAAGGTGCGAGCAGGCCGATACATTGGATGAGCTGTGAGCTCGTGTTAGTAGCTGGCCGCCTCTGCGACTCGCCCGGTTGGGCCGAGAGCGCGAATCCGGAGTTGTCGTGTCGCCCGCAGCTCCCATTGTCCAAACGACAGGAGACGCCAATGCGGCGGGTTATCGGAATTGATACCCACCGAGCGTTTGGCGAGGTCATCCATGATGGCGGCGAGCTTGGGCACCTTCTGCCGGATCTGGTAGGCGACGGCGCGCCATTGGGCACTTGCGGCTTCCGGCATCTCCTGGGCGAAGGCGGTGGCGATGAAGGCGGAGACGACACGGCGGCCGCTCTTGCCGGCGTGGGCGAGAACGTTGCGCATGAAGTGGACCCGGAGGCTGTTGAAGAACCAATCGTCGGCCGAGCTATACGGAAGCCACCGACAAGCCCTTCGCAGCAGTCACGGTGAGCAGGCAGCGCCTCGCTGTTGCTCTGTCGAGGCCCGTCACCGCCGAGGCATCGGCGCGCTCACTCTTGCGATTTTGTTTCTCGGAGCGGGCGGCGTCCCGACATGTCCACTATTGCGAGGATGCGATCGCGCGGGTGGACCAGCACGGACTTGAGTTCTTCCTGCGATACCTGTGCCAAGCCGAGTGCTCGAAGCAGGAAGACGCCTTCAACAGCCAATAGTTCCTGACGGACTTCGACCATCTCCCCCGATCGCAGCGTAGCGAGCAGCTCACTATAGAAACGCCGCAGCGATTTCAGTTTTTCAGGGGAGTGGACCAGTGCCGCTATGAGAAAGGCTGCCTTTTGGGTCGAGGTGTCGTCTTCGTTCAGAGCTTCCTCGATATGCGCGAGGACCAGTTCGACAGCGCCAGTCGGCCCTCTGCCAAGTCGCTGGCTGTTGATTTGCGCTGAGAGCTGACCCGGGACAGCGGGAAAATATCACTGAGAATTGACCCATGTTTCAATCATCCCCTGTGGTTTCAGCGGGGGCTCTGGAGTGATCGACATGGCGTTACTGAGCGTAATCCGGCGCTGGCATTTTCGGGATCAGCTATCGATCCGGGAGATATGCCGCAGGACGGGCCTATCCCGGAACACCATCCGCAAATATCTGCGTGCCGGCGGCGTTGAACCCAAGTTCAATGTCCCGGAGCGGCCGAGCAAGCTTGATCCATTTGCGGATCGGCTATCAGCCTGGCTGAAGACGGAATCGAAAAAGAGCCGCAAGCAGAAGCGGATGAACTGATGGGGTGGATGCCCCCTTCGGCCGGCGTCAGCGTATGATGCCCGCTCAGCGTCGTTGTGGCGCTCACGAAGGAGAGGCAGATGACAGCAATACATATCCTTGCGATCGACCTTGCAAAGCGGAGCTTCCAAGTCTGTGCAACGGATCGCGGCGGGGCGTGTGTGGATGCCCCCGGTTTGGCAAGAAGATTTTTTAACGGCTTTCCGCGAACGAGGAATTCTATCGGTCGTGTGTCAGGCCTCTCTATGTG
>NZ_JACIBK010000023.1 GCF_014195325.1 Rhizobium sp. BK650
CCGCTTTGCAAGGTCGATCGCAAGGATATGTATTGCTGTCATCTGCCTCTCCTTCGTGAGCGCCACAACGACGCTGAGCGGGCATCATACGCTGATGCCGGCCGAAGGGGGCATCCACCCCATCAGTTCAGTCGCAATTCCAGTCTCAAGCCAAACAATTTTACCATCCGGCAATCTGCGGATATCGACTACGTTCTCAGGAGTGATCATCTTACCGCCTGCCACCGGTTCATCGATGAGCTGTGTTTTATTTGTGGCTGGTGTTGGTTTCCCCCATGGCTTTTTCTGCGCCTGCCCCGAACAGCTTCAGTCGGGTCGCTAAGGTGAGCACCTGCACCATAGCCGCGGGATCGCCGTCGCTAGCCTTTTGAAAAACGTCCGGCAGACCAAGAATCATCAGTGGATCGCTGACCAGGAATGCGATCGTATTGCCTGATTGAAGCCGATTGTCGTCGCTCAGTTTGCTGAGACCGCCCGGCGCGAGAATCTTCAGGATTTGGTCGAGGCCGCCCGAGCTGTCGAGACGTGCCAGGTTCGCGGCCTGATCAGGTGCAGAAGACCAATAAGAAGCGGTTCCGGCGTAACTCGACAGCGCGGCGACGACGTCGGCAAGGACCGCGGAATAGCCGGCGCCCGAGTACCCGGTGTTGCGGCAATCAACCCCATCCACTGTGGCTAAACGTAATTCAGGCTGCCTGTGTCCATCAACAATTACTCGTAGATGATTGCTGCGTGTGTTAAGGCTAAATAGTCCCAGCGGGTCAGCTGAAAGCGCATCATTTGTTGCGCATGTTTTCGTGTAGTTTCACGTTGTTTCCAAACGTTTCGTGCAAATCTCGGCCGCGTTTGCTTCCACGCGCAATTCCGAATGCAACTGCTTGGGAAATTCTCACTGGGTTGAGCTGGATGACCTTCGGCCCGTCCAGCACTGGCTGGCCGTAATCAATGCTCGGCTTCTTGTTTTTCCCATGAACGAGTTTGCAGGGCTTCCACTCCATGAACGGCAAGCGCCGGCGGAGCATCTCGCCAAAATACATGCCCACCTTCACGGAGGTCACGAGGGTCTCGTTGGTGAGCGTCCAGTGCTCAAAATCGATCGGCCGGTTCTCGTCAAAGCGCATGACGCGCTTCATGTATTCCATTTCCTCCGGCGTATAGGGTCGGGTCTTCACCTGCATTTCATACCAGTCGCCAAGTCGCAGCAGCGATTCTGGTGCATAGTCGGCCTGCCAGTCGGCAAATCCTTCCGTTTTCCTGACCGATGCAATCACCTCGTCCAGGCAGGCCGGTAGGATGCTCATGAACCAGGAAAAAAACGCATCGACCTCCTTCTTCTCCCTTGCCTTGTGGACTTTGGAGTCAACATTGTAGGCCAGCGTAAACATAGAATGGTTCTCAATCAATGGATGACGATCTTGATGTTAGCTTTGCGCAGCGCGGCTTCCACGGCAGCCGATGGACCGCCAAGGCCAGTAACAGGACTGCTGTAGAAATGCCACTCGACGGCTAAGCCTCGAGACACAATTTCTGCGTCCTTGGCGATCTGGTCGGCTATATCCGATGACATATTCACTCGACCGACCTTGGCTTCATTAGCAATACCGTTGGATAGCACATCCACGACACGCCTGCCGAGGCTGGTCCAGATCGAGGCCTGCGGCTCGCCGCCAAGAGTTTCTAGCAGGGCCTCTTGCCCAATCTTTCCCGTCGCGCCAATGCCGGATGACGGGAATGGCGAGGCTACCCGTGTCACGCTCTCGCGTGTCAAGGTGTAATAGTTGCCGGTCTTGTCAATGAAAATCTGGTTGCCGCTGGCATCGGCAGCGCCGCTGACCGGATTATACAATCCTCCTCGCGGTCCATCGACAGTCCCATCGGCATTGAGAGTGTAGCCCTTGGGAGGTGTAACCGGGCGAACAGCTGCTTCCGCAACTTCTCCCCACACGACTTTGATCTTCGATCCTATTGCGAGGTAAGCAAGCTCGGTTACCGTTGAGGAAGCGTAGTGGAGAGCTTGCCCCTTTGCGAAGCAACCGTCCGCCTGACCATGATCCTCGCAATAGCCGACGCCTGCAGCAACATCCATCAGCGTCATCTCGAACTGAGATGAATCGCTCGTCAGGTATCGCTCCAGGACCTGATAGGACAGGAGAGTCTGAGCCAGGGACATGCTAACCCCTAGCTCCTGCAATTCTACAACCTCAAGGTAAGCGAACTGCGGGTCGCCGACGAGGTCGCCCAGTAGGTTCACGACGCACTGGCTCGTGCGGCAGGCGCCAAGTTTCTGATCCTGCTCCTGATTGAGTTGTTCGTATTGGGCCGAAACCTGCGCCTTGCACTGTTCGGGATTGGCATCGCTGTCGCATCCCCTCAGCTTGTCGACGAGCTCATCACGCTGCTTGTGCGTCAGGAAGTTATAATTGATATTGTCGAGGGCCGTTGCCCCGCCCGTCTGGCCGCCGACGGCAACCCCGACGATGGCGGCCGCCCACTGGGTGATGGCGCCCTTCTGCTCCTCTGTTAGGTTTGGGTTCGCTTTCAGCACATCCTGCAGCACGCCGTTGGCAATTTCGCTGGCCGCGCCGGCGAGCGCACCCGTGCCGATGTTGCCGCCGGCAAGCTTCGAGACGAGCGCACCTACGGCTGCATGGAGGGCAATTTTCTCCGGGCTGCCCTCGTCAAATCCTAGCTTGGTTGAAAGATCGCCGACCGCGATGTTCAGCAGTGCCGACAAGGCTGCTGCGCTCTCCTGCTTCGCCTTCAGCCTGTCTATGTCGAAGGCTTCGGCTTGCGTGTTGGCCTTCGACAGGTCCGCGTTGAGGGAGGCAAGGTCCTGCGTTTGGTTGGTAAGCGTCAACTGCCCGGGAGAGAGCGTGGCACGGGCGACGCCGTGGTCTTCCTCCTGCGCCGGCTGGCCGACGACCGGAACCGGAATGCCGCCGGGCGACAGCCCTATGCCGTAGCTCGAGGTGGAGGCCTCGGAGCGGTTCTCGATATTCGACCAGGTGAGCGAGTTTGCCGTCAGATCGTTATTGGCGGGGGCTGCCGTCGAGCCGATGACGCCGCCGACGAGATCGACATTGTCGCCGACCGTGACGTGATAGCCGCCGGAGCCGGCGATGATGCCGCTCTGTTCGCCGACATTGGCGTATTCGCCCTCGGTTCTCCCCTTTTGCGCCCCGCCGGAGAGACCGGAACCGGGTGCAAAGCCGATGCCGGCCCCAATCGTCTTTTCGTCATAGGTAGCGGTATCCTGGCGGCTGATGATGTTGAGATCGCCGCCGACCACCGTCGTCACTCGGTTGCCTGAGATTACGGCGCCGGCAAGTGTCGTATCGCCTCCAGACGCGGTCGTGACATTGCCGCTGCCGATGACATGGCTATTGATCTGGGTAACGCCGCGCGCCTGCTCCGTGCCCTTGCCATAGCTTGCGTTGCCGGTAAGGCCGCCGCTTGCGAGATCGACACCGATTGCAGCACCGGTCGATTGGCTGCTGGAGGACGAACTGCTCGTCGCTTCAGCGCTTTCAAGATCGATGTTGCCACCGGCCGAAAGGAGCACGTTGCCGCCCTGCAGATACTCCGGTGAGCCTGCCGCGATCTGCACGCCGCGGCCGGTGATGTCGCCCGATTGCGCGGCCACCGTCACCGAACGGCCCGCCTCGATACTGGTGACGACAGGAACGCCGACCGAAGCGCTCTGTTCGCTCTTCGAGGCGTTGAAGCCGACCGTCAGCGAGGCAGAACCAAGGCCCGACTGCTGAAGACCGGCCCAGTCGGTGACGCCTTGGATGTTTCTCAGGGCGTCGGTATTGATGCCGGTGAGAGCCTTGTAGGTCTGGTAGCCGGCAAGGGCTGCGGGTGCCAGTGCGTAATCGCCGTTGGCGCCGCCAAGATCGCTGACGGCCGATGCTATTCCCTGTCCGGCGCTAACCAACCCGGAGGACACGTTGAGGCTGATGCCGGCGAAGAGCTGCTTGTGCATCTCCGAGTAGTTGCTGACATCCTGGGCCGAGAGCAGATTGATATCGCGTCCTGCTAGGATGTTGGCGTCGCGGCCGGCTTCGGTTTGGGCGGCTTGCAAATTGGCGTCGCGCCCGGCTGTGATTGTCACGTCTCGGCCGGCCGACAGAGTCGAGACGGCGTTGGTCGAGGACGACTGCGCGGTCTTGTCCGTGGCGCTCCCGTAGCCAATGCCGATCGAGGCGCCACCATTGCCTGAACTGAAGGCGATGCCGAAGCCGGAGCGCTTCTCCTCCTCCGAGGCCGAGCTGCTTTCCGCACCAGGCGTGATGTTGACGTCGCGGGCGGCGTCGAGGGCGATGTCCTGTTTCGCGTTGATGCTGGAGCCGATGATGTTGACGTCGCTCTCGCGAGCCTTCAGCGTCACGTCGGTGCCGGCGGTCAAGACCGAGGCGACATTGAATTCCGAGGCCTGGCTCTTGTCCTTTTGTTCGTTGCCCCAGAGCGAGATGAAGCCGCCGCCGGAGCCGGCGAACAGGCCGGACTTCTTCTTGCTGCTTTCGAACTCGTGCTGCTCTTCGGCGCCGATGACGGAGACGCTGTCGCCTTCGACGCCGAGACTGCCGCCTGCCGTAACCTTCGAGCCCGCGATGACCGCGTTGTCACCGGCCTTCAGGTTGATGTTGCCGGAGGCGGAAAGCTCGGAGGCAACCGTCGTCTCGTCATAGCTGTGGAGCTTCGAACTCTTCTTGGAGAGGAAGCCCTTGCTCGAGGAGGACTGATCGATCTCGGTCGTTTGTCTGCCTGATGCTATCAGCAGATCGCCGCCGGTCGTCACATCGATATTGGCCTTCTTGGCCTCATCCCCGGCCGCCAGCTTCGAAGCGGAAACGACGGTGTCGCCGCCGGAGGTGATCGCGACGCCCTTGCCGCCTCTGACCGACGATCCGACCACGGTCTGCGTTTCCGTGTGGCTGGTCGTCTTCTTGCCGCCGCCGAACAGGCCGCCCTTCTTCTTGTAGCTGTAGTCGGTCGTGGTGGTCTCGACGGCTTCGGCGATCGTCACGTCGCCGGTCGCCTTGAGGCCGACGGTTCCGGCTGCGGAAAGGTTGCTTCCGACGACATTGAGATTGCCGCCGGCCTCGGCGGTGATCGAACCGCCTGCAGTGATCTTAGAGCCGGTCGCCGTCGTCTCGATAGTGGTTGTCTTGCTGCGCCGGTCACGCTTCGTCCTGGTCGTCGTCTCCTCGACCGCGGCAATGTTGATATTGCCGTTTGCGCTGAGAGCGACATTGCCACCGGCCGTGGCGGTCGTGCCGAGAAGGGTGAGGTCGCCGGCGCCGCCGGCAAGTTTCAGGTCGCCGCCGGCCTTCACCCCGCCATTACCGACAACCAGCGTCTGCCCGCCGATCGACATCGTCTGGGCGGCAAGCGTAATGCCGTTGGCGGCATTGAGGTTCATGTTGCCGCCGGACAGAAACGTTCCCGTCGCCTTGATCGAATTGGCGGCGACGGTGAGGCCGCCATCTGCGGTGACCGCACCGGAATTGGAGAGATCACCGACGTTCATGTCGACGCTGTTGCCGGCGATGGTGGCACCGGAGAATTTAATTCCGGCGCGATCAGCGGCAGAGAGGTAGACGACGGGCGCCAGCACCTTGACGCCGTCGACGATCTGCGGCTGGTAGACGACGATCGACTGCTTCAGATTGGCTGCCTGCTCGGGCGTCAGCGCCTGGCCGAAGGCGATGCCCTTCTCTTGCAGATAGGTCACACCGTTGTCGAGCAGCGTCTTCATCTGTTCGGTCGCGTCATTGCCGGGAACGAATGAGCCTTTGCCGAGCCCGTCGCCGACGAGTTGGCGCAGCTGCGTATCGATCAGCTGGTTGTCGAAATAGGCGTCACCGAGGAAGGGGACGGTGGTTTCCGGCTGATAGCCGATGCGCTTTATGAAATAGCTCGAGCCATAGAACTTCGAAACGTCGAGGAATGCGGCTCGGCTCTCGAAGATGAAGGCCTGGCCCGGGATAGTGCCGCCGACGCCGCCCGATTGCGGCTTGGCGAGTGCTGCCAACTGGACCCAATTGGCTTGCGGAATCTGGGAGAGATTGCCGAGCGAGGCCATGAGGCTGCCATTGCCGCCAACGCTGCCAAGGGAAGCACCGACCGTGAACAGGGCACCACCGGCCGTTATGCCGTTTAGGGCAGTGAGTGGATTGCTCTGGGTCGCCGGTGCAGAAATCGTCGCCTGGCCAGCGATCGAACCGCCGGCGGCGGTGTTGTTGACGGCGGCAAAGCCGCTGATGGCAAGCGATCCTCTCGACCGGATTGTTGCCGGGACGCCGCCGATCGCCGTGACATTTTCCACCGTGCTGCCGGGGGCGAGATCCTTCGAGGGATCGCGCGTGCCGAACGGATTGAGCGAGTAGATCGTCTCCAGATAGCCATCGCCATTGCCGCCAGTATCGCCGGTCTGCCGCTGTCGCCACTCCTGGGAGACGAAGGCGGGATAGTAATAGCAGCCTGCTGCCCCGTCACAGGTCATCAAGACCGTGCGCTTCAGTTGCAGGCCGAGATTTGTCAGCGTTCCGGTGCCGGTTACCGTCATGCCCGTGCCGGCCTCGATGGCGCTATAGGCGTTGGTGAGATCGACAGTATTGATCGAGAGTAGATCGCCGGCCTTGATCAGCGCCGCCGAGCTTCCGTAAGAGGAAACCCGGTCCTCGGTAACGTTCTGGTAAACGTGGTGATCCGTATCCCGGACGATGTAGACCGTGCCGTTGTATTCGATCCCTTCGCTGGAGGAGCAGGTATCGCAGAGACTTCCCTTGAGACTGTCATAGGCGGTCACGGCCGTGCTGGAAATCAGCTGGCTTGTGACGGTGGGAGCCACAGTCTTTTCGTTGCGCAGATTTGCCGTGGTGATCGCCATGTTCCGATCTGCGGAGATCAGGCCGGACCGGTTGATAACGGCAGCATTGCGGGCTCCCCCGGCGCTGCCGGCGACTGTAAGATCGCGGCCGGCGACAACTGCGCCCTGATCGTTGGCAAGCACGCCTCCGACAAACAATGCCGCGTCGTTGCCGGCATAGATGAGGCCGGTGGCCGAGTTGGTCAGATTACCGCTGGTGTTGATCGTCAGGTTGTTGCGGGCGGCAAGCTGCCCGCTGTTGGACAGCGTCGGCAGGGCCAGCGTCAGGTCATGGTCCGCGAGCAGCGTCGTGGTGCTGTTGGCGGTCAGACTGTCGGCGGTAATGTCAATGTCGCCGGAGCCGCCGGCGTTGGTGACCGTCTTCACCTTCGCGCCCGTCAGATCGGCCCGACCGCTGAGATCGAGCGTCAGCCCGCCGAGGACGAGGCTGCTTCCGGTCAAATTCGCTGATGTGCCAGTGAGGGCGAGCGTACCGCCGACGGCGAGCTTCGATCCGCGTGAGCCGGAAAGATCGATCGCACCGGTACCGATCGTCAGATTGCCGGCGACATTGGTATTGTTGGTATAGCTGATGCTGCCTGGAGCCGTCAGCGAGGCATTGGCAAGGCTTTGCAGCAGTCCGTAGCTGATGCCGCCGCCAATTGCCGTCGCAGAGAGGTTGCCACCAGACAGCAGCGCGTTGCTGGCGGTGATATCGCCATTCGTCGCAATGAGCGTCATCGTGCCCGACTGGGCGTTGCGCTGCGAGAGCATCAGGGCGCTGTTCGTCGCCGCCCGGGTGGCGGCGAAGTCCACACCCGACACCAGGCTTGTGGCTGCGATCGACTGGCCCTGCAGGCGCATATTGCCCGCCGCCATGGACTGGCCGGCAAGCGCAATCGACCCACTCGCCATCATCGTCAGATTCTGGTGGGATACGGCATTGGTGGCGATGTTGCCGCTTGCGGTGGCGTCGAGCGAACCGGCTGACAGCAGGTTGGCTGCGTTGATATTGCCGGCGGTTGCGTTGAGGGTGAGTGCACCGGACGAAGGCGATTGCGCTGAGAGGACAACACTGCCGTCCCCGGACTGGCTGGTGGCGGAAAAGTCGACGCCGGAGACAAGCGTGCCTGCGGTGATATTCGCACCGGTGATATCGACATTGCCGGCTGCAAGCAGCGTCCCGCTGATATCAGTGGCGGCGTTGACCGCGACATCACCGTGGGCCGTAACGTCAGAGGCTGTGAACGACCCACCTGTCACGTCGAGATTGCCTGCGACCAGCAGCGGTCCCGTTGTGGCACTCGTGGCGTTGATGGTCAGGTCACCCGCCGGGCCGACCACGACAGCGCTTGCCGAGGATTGCGCCATGGCATCAAAATCAACGCCCGTGATCACCCGGCCGGTCGTGACAGCACCACCCGAGAGGGCGACGTCGTTGGCGCCAAGGATCTGACCGGTGGCGGTCAGGCTGGAGCTGCCGGAAAGAGCGATATCCTTGTGGCCGGTTATAGTTCCGACGTTGAGATTTGCTGCGGTGGCGGAGATGGAACCTGCCGCGAGCAGCGTGTTGGTGAACAGGCTGCCGGCGGTTTGCAGGGTAATATCGCCGGACGAGCCGAGCGCGAGATTGCCGCTATTGGCGGCGGTTGCCGCGAAATCGACGCCTGAGACGATGGCACCGGCTTGAATGTCGGAACCCGAAATCAGAATGTCGCCCGCGCCGAGAATCTGACCCGCGACATTGGTCGCGGCATTGACGGTGAGTGCTCCATGCGAGGTGACGGCACCGGCCGATAGTGAAGCCGCGGCGACCGTCAGGTCGTTTTCAGACTGAACGCTTCCGGCCGTCATGCTTCCTGTTGCCGCGCTCGTGAGAGCGCCGGCTGACAAGAGATTGCCTGTCGCGATATTTCCACCGGTCGCCGTCAAGGCGAGGTCGCCGGCCGCGCCTAACATCACATTGCCGGTTGGATCCGCGCTCGTAGCGGCAATATCGATGCCTGAGACGACCATGCCGGTGGAGACCGAGCGGCCGCTGGCGCTGACATTGGCTTGCGCCAGCACATTACCGCCTATGGCGATGTCCAGGCCGGCGCTCAACGCGACGTTCTGGTTGCTTAGCAGCGAAGCGGCCGAGATCGAGCCGGCCGTTGCCGTCAGATCAAGTTCACCGGCGCTGTTTGCAGCGCCGGCAATGTCGATATTCCCGCCGCTCGCAGACAGCATTGCGGCTCCGCTGCCCGCCGTTACGCTGCCAGCGGCAATGCCGTTGCCGGCGCTCATCTGTACTGTCGTGCCGCTGTTGACGTCGCCGGACACGCTGAGCAGTCCGGTCGCGCTTCCAAGCAGGATTTCGCCGTCGGCCGCCACAGACTGCAACGTGATTGCCTGGTCGGCCTGGACAGCGACTTTCCGTTTCGAGGTGAGTTTGGCCGCTGTCACCTTCTGTTTCGACGTGATGGTGACGCCATCGCGCGCCGACGCATTGCCGATCGAGATCTTGCCGTCGGCCGACAACGTCAACTCGCCGGCATTGGCGGCCATGTCGCCGCTCATCTTGACGCCAGCACCCTTCTCGGTGACGACGACCTTGATGCGGTCTGCCTGCATGGCGCCGAGCGCGGTGCCGTCGATGGCATATTCCGGGGTGCCGGAGGTTGCCGTCAGCGCCGTCGACTCGCCGGTGGCGTAATCATATTTGCTGGCGCCGCCCGTCAGCCGGACCGTCTTGCCGTAGATCGGCGCATTGACGTGAATGTTACGCGCAACCACATCGAACAGGTCGACCGAACCAGGCGCGGCTGCGAAGTTGCCACCGGCGCCCTCGAAGGTGACGTCGCCGCCATTGACAGTGAAGCCCGACAGTTTGCCGTCGGCGCCGATCGTGGGCACGCCGGTCGTCAGCGTGGCATGTGGCGTATTGATGAAACCGCAACCCGAACACGTGATCCCGTTCGGATTGGCGATGATGACGTCCGCGCGTCCACCGAACACTTCGGTCGCGCCGTTCAGCGCCGAACGATTGCCGCTCGTTACCTCGTTCAAAATGACTGACGCGGGACCGGACGTCTTCAGGTTCGGGTTGCCGGGGGTGACGCCACCGAGGTTTGAGGTTCCGACTTCGCCATTGAAGTTGTTGAGGATGAGGCCCTGGGTGCCGACGTTGAAATCCGAAAATTTGTTATGAGACAGGCCCGAGCTGCTCGGCGTGACGATATCGATGAGCGGAACGCCATTCGGTGCTGCTCCGACGCCCGGTTGGTTGGCGGCGGGCGCCGTAGAACTCGCCGAGACCGACTGAGCGTTAGCAATCGCCGGCTGCAGGAATAGAAGCACACTGAGTGTAACGGCAAGTAACTGGTGTCCGAGGCGTACCAGCCGATGAACCAGACTGCTTGCGAACCGCTGCAACAAGGTCCCTTCTTTCGACGATTTGCCGGATTGCTGCCTCGAATACTTGCCCACGGTACGCTCTCGCCTTTCAGAGGGTCGGGCTAAGTCCGCGGATCTCGCGGAAAATCTAGCCTGCGTCTCACCTCATTCCAGGCCGCGTCATGCGGCACATATTGACGATTTCTACTGGTGGAGTTGGTCGCAAACGTCAACGGCTACACGTATATGGAGAGGAAAACAGGCGCAGTTCGTGTCGATTTGGTAAAGCCAAGGTGAATTTGAAATTGAAGATTACATCCTGTGCGGCGAGCACACGCACCGCGGACAGTTTCCTTGCGGTCGTTTCAGGCCCTGCAGCGCGGCGACGGCGCACGCGATGATCGTGGCCGGTGGGATCAACAGCACAGTCTATCGACGGATGCGCCTGGTCCGACCGGTGATCGTGACTGGTTTAACGCCGAGAATGGCAGCCGCGTCGGTGACCGGCCGTTGCTGCGATAACAGCCGAACGAGGTTGTCCCACTCACCAATGCAAGGAGGAACTGATAAAGAAAAGGCCGGCGTCATCCTTTTCGACTGTCCCGCCGAGCACATCCGAATAGCCGATTTCGAAATTGACATTGCCGCCGGCGAGCTTGGCGCCGAGCGTCCAGCCGAACATGTCGCCGCCGGCGATGGCGTAGCGGGCCTGGGAGGCGATCCATCCGTAATCGAGACCGAAATAGGGGCGCAACTCGCCGAATATCCTGGCAAGTTTCTCGTCGTCGGAAAACGGCTGGGTGCGCCAGACAAGATCGTTGCGCACGAAGAAGCCGTTATTGCCGAACAGCATGGTCTCGCGTGTGCCGCGCACGGAGGAATAACCGCCGACCGAGATCTGCTCGGCCCCGAAGAGATTGTCCGCAGAATATTGCCCGGTTACGATCGAGTTTATCTCGAAATGCTGACCAGCCAGTTCGAAGGGCTTCGTCGCCGAAATCGTGCCGGTGAATTTCGAAAAACGCGGATCGGCATCACCGGCTCCAGGATCGCCTGGCGCAACGGCGTCGAAGAGATCTAGCCCCTGACTGTAGGAAAGATCGAAAACCCAGAGACCACCCAGCATTCGGCGCGAATGGGAGATGCCGAGATCACCGACTGTGTATCGCCGGCTGCCAACTTCTATTCTGCTGCCGAGCAGGAAGTTGTTCGATTCCTTGTAGGTCAGACCGCTGTTGAAGGTGGTGATCGAATCCTTGTCGCGGAAGATTACCCGGTTGGCGCCGATTCCGGCTTGTTTGGAATCGCCCGAGGTATCCAGTGATCCAAAATTGCCGGGAACAGAGCTATTGTATTCGTACCATGAGCCGTCGAGCGAGAACGTCCAGTAGCCGTAAGGCAGGCTGACGTTGCCGGAATAGCTGTTGCTGGTGCCTTGGCCGTCATCGGGCCAGGGATAGTCCGGGCCACTATGCTCGTAGCCGAGGTTCCACTGGTCGTTGATTCCAAAGAGGTTGTCGTAGCCGACCGAGGCCGAGGTCTTGGAATACCCGGTCTGCTGCTGCCCGAGATTGCTGTTGCCAATGGAAAGATGCCAGGGATGGCTTGGTTCGTTCTCGATATTGAGAATCGACGTGCCGTCGCTGTTGCCCGGTAGCATCGCCGTCTTGGCATTGTTGGAGGTCAGTCGGTTGATCTGGTCAAGGCCCTGCTCGATATCACGCAGATTGGTGACCTCACCCTTCATACCGGGAAAGGCCGTGGCAATCGTACCGGAACCAGGTGCGGGTTTGCCGTTGACATAGATGTCGCCAAGCATTCCTTCGATGGCAACGAGACGCAGTGTTTTGGTCTTGGCGATGTCTTGGGCAGGCACATAGACGCGAGCGCTCACGAAACCCTTGTCGAGATAGAGATGCGTCAGGTCGCGCAGCAGCGCGTTGATCTCGCCGACCCCGATACAGCGGTTGGCGTAAGGCGCCGTAATCCTGCCAATGGCCGCAGCCGAGAACTGTTTGACGCCTTCGACCTCGACATGGGTGATATCAAAACAGGAGCCGACCGCGTTGCCGCCGGAGATGGCCGGCTGTTTGGCTTCGGCCGGAGGCGGCTGCGGCGTCATCTGGCCAAGGGACTTCAGGCGCTCCTGTTCGGCTTCCTGGGCGCGGCGCCGCTCGAAGTCGGCATTGGGTGTCTGGGCGGCGGCGATGGAGACGGTGAACGTCGCCGCCAGCAGAGTGGCGATGGTCAAAAGAAGACAATCTGCGCCGAAGGCTACTTGTCGGGATGACATGAGCGTGTCCGGCCGGCCTTAATTGGAAGCGGTCTTTTGCAGCGCGCCAAGCGCCGCCGACAACCCCTTCAGGGAAAATTTGATGTTGACCTTCTGGCCGTTCATCATCTCCAAGTGTCCGGTGCCATCCGCCGCCTTCGTCAGGGCCGACACCATCTTGTCGTCCAACTTCTGCTGCGACCAGCAGCCCGCCTGGTTACAGTTGCGATAGGCGAGCTGCGCGACGCGCTTGTCGGCGGCGCTGATGCCCAGCCCCGCCGGCAGGTACATGTTGAGCGGCACCAGTGCTGTCAGAACGAGTTCGCTTGCCTGCTGTCTGGCAGGTTTCTTGTTCGATGCGACCGTCGCATCAGTCGTTCTGGCGATCGCAAGCGTCAGAATGTTGACGTCCTGGTCGCCCTGTTTGACCGTGGCGACCTGCGCCACTTCACAATGAGCCGTGGCAGTACCGTCAGCACCCTTGCCGTCGATGCAGCGATAATACCAATCGTCGAACTTCTGCACGCGCGCCGGCTGAACCGGCTGCTGCGCACCAGCGGCGCCTAACGGTTGCTGGACATCCGGAACCGCGGGCACGGCGGCCGGTTGTTCCTCAGCTTGAATAGGGGTTGCGCAAAAGGCCGAGGAAATAAGGACCGCCGATACGAGGGTCCTGATTGAAAATGACGAAAACGTCATGCAAAATCTTTCTGAAAGCAATGTCCTTCACCCGAGCGGGAAACCCGCTCTTCGATCAGATCTCAATCACTATCTGAAAAAGCACATGGCCCTCATGTGCTGCCGGTCATCGACTGAGGCAATCCATAGCAGACTCCCGTTAGTGCAACACTAAGTAGTTGTCGCGACGGAAGGGGACGCGCTCGTTTCTGAAGTTGCGTGCTTGTTTTGCAACACCTCTGGTTGCTCAAATCTTTTGGCGGCCTAACGAATAAAAATGGATGTGACCCGCGCCCCGCTCGACTGGCGTTGAGTCCGCGCCGCCTCTTGAGGGACCAACGATGCTTTTGATTTACGTGCCGAGAAGAGGTTGTTGTAGGGAAACGTTTGCCGTCATTAATTAAGCGTACTCACCTGCGCGAAAGCTTATTTAAGAGAATGGCTCCTTGCATAATCTTGCGATTTTGAACGAGGGGACGGACCCGCTGCCAGCCCACGCGATGAAAGTTACGGAGTCGCAGGTTCGTATCCAAAGGCGACGGTTAGTTGTTACTCACGGCTTCGCCAATCAACGCCTTTCTCAAGGGCAGGAATTGTGATACAAATCCTCGGATAGTAGATTCTATGCTCCGGGTTTTTGTATCAATGCCGGCCTCCGTCACCCAACGCCAAATCGCCCGAACTGTGCTCGCTGAACGCGGGATAGCACGTCTGGCGGAACTGCGGAATGCAGGCGTGACGGCGGCCACCATGAGCCGGATGGAACGGGATGGCGAGGTCGTGCGGCTTAACCGCGGTCTTTATCAACTCCCCAATGCGGAACTCGATGCTAACCACAGCCTGGCAGAGATTGCCAAACGCGTCCCGAAAGCCGTTGTCTGCCTTGTTTCGGCCCTTGCTTTCCACGGCCTGACGGATCAACTTCCGAGGCAAATCTGGCTTGCGATAGGCCGCAAAGACTGGGCCCCACAACCGAACGGCCCTGCGATGCGTATCGTACGTTTCACAGACAGCCTTCTCAACGAAAGCGTCGAGACCCATGTCGTTGAAGGTGTTCCGGTGAAGATTTTCGGAATCGCCAAGACGATTGCCGATTGCTTTCGCTATCGCAACAAGATTGGCCTATCCGTAGCGATTGAGGGGCTGCAGGAGACGCTGCGGCAACGAAGGGCTACCCCTGGAGAAATCGCTGATCAGGCCGAGCGCGGTGGTGTTGGCACGGTGATCCGGCCGTATCTCGAGGCACTGACCGCTAATGGCTAAAGAAATCAGAAATCTCGGTGCCTCGGTGCGCGCCCGGCTGTTGCAACTCGCCAAGGCAAGCGGGCAAAGCTTCGATTTGGTTCTGACGCGTTTTGCGCTTGAGCGGTTACTATTCCGGCTCAGCCAATCACCCCATGCGGGTCGTTTTGTCCTGAAGGGTGCGATGCTGATGATGATTTGGTTTGACGATCCGCACCGCAGCACCCGTGATCTCGACCTTTTGGGCTTTGGCAGTCCCGAGCCGGATCCGATGTTGAAAACCTTTAGGGAGATTGTGGCGCAACAGGCTGATGATGGCGTCACGTTCGACGCAGACACTTTACGCGTGGATCGCATTCGCGAGGGACTGGAATATGGTGGGCTCAGGCTGCGGGTGGTCGCATCGATCAGCGGAGCCCGGATCACCCTGGCGATCGACATCGGGTTTGGCGATGCGCTCGAGCCTGGGGCGGAGGTGCTCGATTATCCTTCTATGCTCGGTTTTCCGATGCCCCGGCTCCGAGCCTATGCGCGGGAGACGGTCATTGCCGAGAAGTTCCAGGCGATGGTCATGCTGGGGCGTGCAAACAGCCGGATGAAGGACTTCTACGATATCTGGATTCTCAGCAGGTCATTCGATTTCAATGATGACAGATTGGCGCGTGCAATCACAGCGACTTTCGAGCGGCGCGAAACTCCGATCCCCACTGAGGTACCAGACGCCCTAACGGGCTCCTTTGCCAAGGACGAAGACAAGCAACGGCAATGGCACGCATTCGTTGAAAGCGTTGCACACGAACCCGGCAATCTGACGGACGTCATCGCGGAAATTGCCACGTTCCTGATGCCGCACGCTATTGCGGCTGCGAGGCTGGGCAAATGAGGGGTTCCACTGTCGGGCTATGTAGCGATTATAAATCGACTGCGCTGACGAAGTAATAACGGGGTCAACACCGCGCAGGACCGCAATCAGAACGAGGCATCCTCAAAACAAAGCACACATATTGTCGGGCGCCCAAGTGCGCTTGTTAAGTCGCTGGCGAAAAGTGTTGGCACCAAAGTGCTCTTTACCCCTGTCGCAGCTCCCGCTCTGGAAGTCGCTTGAGCCGTATCCAAAACACTGTGAAGGTGAGGGCTAGCCCTTTTGCCTATCAACGGGAAGCGGCAGTCGGTCGCGTCGCCCTCAACTCAGCCCAACGCGATCCGGCAATTTATTGACTTATAGCAACCCGCCGCAGCCAACTCGCTTCTGACAAGCCAAGGAATTTTCCGCAGTTTTTGTAAGCGCAAATTTTGAACGGCTTGGACAAGAAGCCTACGACCGCAGATTTTTGGGTCGAATACACACTGGATCGTCTTTTATAAAATCCTGGAACGCATTGAGATCGCCGCGCATTATCCTTGGGGCCAGATCGAAGCCTCGTGCTGCAAATACGAGACCCCAGCTAAGTATCCAAGATTGAGTATGGTCGCTTCGCACTGAATTCGCTCCTCATCATGATATTGATCGCATTTTTGTAACTTCACGGCTCGAAATATCTTCGAAATTTGCAGCGTTTCCTTGCCGGCTGAAGCGGTTGCAGTTGCATACGTCATGATGCAGATAAAAATGGAAAGGAAGGCAAGGATGGAATTCTTGCTGAAAAGCGCAAATCGTTTGGATGTTTTTGGAACTGGATCCGACATCGCTATTCTCCCGTTTGATCAGCACTTCACGTTGCACGCCCGCTCGTCTCCATCCGACAATCGTCGGGATGCTTCCATGACACTGCTGAGTAGTGACAAGTGAAACAATCTCGACGCTCCGAGTTATGCGCTATGGCATTTGTCATTCATTTGCATTAACATCTCATCTGAAAGTCGGAGATCGCAATGGCTGCAAATGCACTGGTACAAACTCGTATTGACGCCGAGATTCGGGATCGTGCCTCCGCAGTGCTTGGAAATATGGGGCTTACGGTATCGGACGCGGTTCGTATCTTGCTCACCCGGACAGCCAACGAGGGTGCGCTGCCGCTAGAGCTTCTTTCAGGCAGCGAGGCCCATGACGCTTGGTTTCGCACCAAGGTACTTGAAGCGCTGAACGATACGCGACCGGACGTTTCGGACGATGAAGTCGAGGCCCATTTTGCTGATCGTAGAGCGGCCGCCCGCCTTAACGCGGGCGCGCGCAAATCGTGAAGCTTACCTGGTCTGCGTTCGCATTATCGGATCGCGACGCCATCTTCACATACATAGAAGCAGAAAATCCGTCAGCCGCCATTCTGGTCGACGAGCGGATCGTTGCTGCCGTCCGTCGCTTGATAGATTTTCCAGCGAGCGGCCGTGTAGGCAGAATCGCTGGCACCCGAGAACTGGTGATAAACGGCACGCCGTACGTCGCGGCGTATACAATTAATGAAACAGCGGTCCGGATTCTTCGCGTTCTCCATGGTGCGCAGGAATGGCCAGACACTTTGCCAACGGGCTAGGTTTTGCTCTCGATGCTGAGGATGGTCGGGTCGCTGGTTCGTATCGGTTCAAGGCGCTGGGTCGGGCACACTCACGATCTACCTGTGGTGATCAGGTGCAAGGCAGAATTGCCCCTTGTAACCGCTGCTGCTGACAGCTTGCGGTCGAATGTCGCCAGCTGGCCACCACGCGCCTTGGCTAGCGCAAGCAAGTAGGTATCAGTTACTTGTCCCGGTGTTAGTATCTTTGTGGGAGCGATATCACCTGATCCAACAAGGCTCACATCGTCGGGCCAAAAACTGTGGCCGGGGAGCGAGCGCAATTTGCGGACGATCTCCATCACGAGTGCCGGTGAACCAGGAGAGTTAGGGTATTTGGGGTTGCCGACAATCCGGATGACACCATTTTCGGTAATCGGGCAGGTAGCCCACGCGACCTGACCCATCGCCGTGAACCACTCGTGCGCATCGTCATGAGCTACATGGCCCGGATCAATTAAGGCAATCAGTACATTGACGTCGAGCAGGAAAGTCACGGCAGTTCGTCACGCAAGGCGTTCACGATGTCGAGCGTCACTGGCGGCGCACCTGGCCGAACTGACAGGAGAGGAATGCCATTGCGCTCAGCGCTGCTGGGCGGTCGGCGAAGAGAACGTCTCGCGAGCTCAGAAATGACCTCGCCGACGCTCCGATGCTGCTGGGTTGCCATCGCTTTTGCCGCGATCAGGACATCGTCGTCGATTGCCAAGGTCGTTCTCATATCTGCCTCATCGCGCATCAATCATCACGCATCATATAAAGCAAGCGGTCGGCCGTCTCAAGGTGAATAGGACGCAATATTGCGCCAAACTGTCAGCGTGAAAACGGCTGAAAATCACACTCTCAAATCTGCGCACGAACCACGGGTCTCCGGTTCGAACCTGTTCAAGGCGAAGTGGCTGAACGGGCACGGTATCGCCCTCATTATTTTGAAACTCTTGAAAGTTCGCATCATTCTGTATATTTTGATAGCAAAGCCATCATTTCTATTGAGGTGATATCAATGCCGGCGGTTACCATTCGAAATCTTTCCCATGAAACACATCGTGCTCTACGCCTGCGAGCGGCTCATCATGGCCGAAGCACCGAGGCCGAGATCCGCGACATTATTGAGGCCGCTGTTCGTCCCCCTGAACGTGTTATGCTCGGCTCTTTACTAGCGGCTATCGGTCGCGACGCTGAGCTTTCCGACAGCGACGTTGAAGCCCTGCAGAAAAGTCGCGATAAGACGCCTGGCGAACCGATGACCTTCGAATGATCTTGCTGGACACAAACGTTATATCCGAGCCGTGGAAACCGGTTCCCGATGAGGCAGTGGTCGCTTGGTTGGACGCCCAAGCAATCGAAACGCTGTTCATTTCCGCAATAACGATTGCTGAGCTTCGCTTCGGGATCGCAGCTATGCCCTTGGGGAAGCGGCAAACTATCCTCCGCGACCGCCTTGAGGGCGAAGTACTGCCTCACTTTTCCGAGCGCATCCTGCCCTTCAATCTTGCGACTTCGCAGTTTTACTCGGACCTGATGGTACGCGCTCGAGTATCCGGAAAAGCGATCGGCACGGCTGATGGCTATATTGCCGCCACAGCAGCAGCAAATCGTCTGGCAATCGCAACCCGCGACATAAGCCCGTTCGAGGCGGCTGGGTTGCAAGTGATTAATCCCTGGTCCCGATAATGGCGGTGTAGATCTAGGTGTCCTAGGGTCGATACCCTTCAAGAGCAATAGGCATTCTGCCGCTTCGCAAAAGGCACTCTATTCGATGTCCATGGAGGACAGCTCGCTTTGAAAGATTTTACCCCCTCAACTGTGTAGTGATGTCTATTAATGGCTCTGCGGCTCCTCGACATCTCCCCGCCGATGCCTTGGCCCCCCAATTTGACGCGGCTCAGCGCGTGCTGGATAGAGCGCTCTTAAGACTCGTTTCCGCAAAGTCACGTCCTTTGAATAGCATCGGCATGTTGAGTGTGTCAGCGCAGGCATAGGACAGGCAGTCGGCGAAGTTAAGTTGGGCGGGATGGCCCCTTCCCTTGCCGTACACGGCAAAGGCTTCCACCGCGCGCCGGGCGATCGCATCGGTGATCGGAACCACAGTTATTTTGGCCGCTTGAAGAAAAGCGTCGAACATTTCCTGGGCATCAGGGACCTCTAGCCCAAGAATACGCGCCAGGTTGATGGTCGCCTCAAGCCGGACATGCGCGCCGGTTTGCCGCTTTACCGCGCAGTCGATTGCGCTCAAGTAGGTATCGGCTTCCGGTTCTCCGGCAAGGATGGCGACGAATGCCGAGGTCTCGATGAACATCATTGGCCCCAGAATGCGTCACGCTCCTCCTTGGTTAAGGGTGGAGCAGGCGGGAGCTTTGCCTTAGCCAGTGCTCGCGCACGGATCTCAGCGACGTGCTGTTTCAAGGGTACAGCCTCGTCAGCCCGCTCAATCTCGTGCTGCAACGCAAGCTTGATGGCAGCGGTCAGGTTGGAGGCGCCACGTTTGCGCATAACGGTTTCCGCCAAGGTGCGAACTTCCTGATCTCTGATGCTGAGCATGTGATGTCCTTGCTGTAATGACGCTCAATGTATATACGCATGGACAAAGTTTGTCCATACGCTGGAGCTCGCATGCGAGCGCTAGCGCCGGGGAGCCTTACCGCGCGATCTCCACCACGACACGCGCCCTGACTTTGCCCGCGAGGTCCGGCTTGCGATGCTGTTGCCGCTGCCCTTGCCGGAAGTGCTGACAGCGATCTCGCTTCTGTTCTTTGTCTACGCGATCGGCATTGGCACGACGACAATGGCTGGCATGTTGATTGGGCATGTGCTCATCACGTTGCCCTTCGTCTTCATCAACGTGTCTGCGGCGATGGAAACTTGCCGCCCGCAGTCTTGGTGCCGGACCGTTCACGCGCTTCAGCCGAATCATGCTGCCGTTGATCAAGCCCGGCGTCATCGGCTGCCTGTTCGCGTTCATCATCTCGCTCGACCTCTTCACGATATCGTTCATGTTGAAGAATGTCGGAACGGCCACGCTTCCGATCCAGATCACGATTATCTCAGAACGAACTTCACTCCTGAGGCAGCGGCAGTATCGGCATTGTCTATCGTGATGACGGTCGTCGTCGTCGTGATATCCGAAAAGCTATTCGGCCTGCGGATACACCGTTTTTAAATGGTCTTTTGGTCACGCGAAATGGCATTGGCGTCGGGCCTGTCGTTTGGCATTTAATCGTAAGAATGCGCCCATTCCGGCAGGTCATGGCACTCAATTTAAGATTTTCGGGAAGTTTCAAAAGTGGCTTTTGTAACAACAGGGTCGACGGCTCAATTCCGCCCTAGCTCCAGACTCAATCAAGTCCACCAAATGACGATGGCGGCGATGTAGCAAGTTGCGGCGAAGTTGAGCATGAGCTTGTCATATCGTGTTGCGACA
>NZ_JACIBK010000024.1 GCF_014195325.1 Rhizobium sp. BK650
CGCTGCCGTCAGAGACGTCTTGCCGTGGTCAACGTGGCCGATCGTGCCAATGTTGACGTGCGGCTTGTTGCGCTCAAACTTACTCTTTGCCATTTTCGGCTCTCCATTCTTTGGCCCCGAGGGGCGCTAATTCTTGTTATCGGTCAATTGGTATTCCGGTCACTTCTGACCGGAATACTTTGCCTGGATTTCTGTCGCGACGTTCGACGGGACCGGCGCGTAATGATCGAAGGTCATCGTGTACTGTGCGCGGCCCTGCGACATGGAGCGCAGGTTATCGACATACTTGAACATGTTCGCCAACGGAACGTTGGCGCTGATGACGACAGCGATACCGCGGCTTTCCTGACCCTGAATCTGACCACGGCGGGAATTGAGGTCGCCGATAACGTCACCGACGTAATCTTCCGGGGTGACGACTTCGACCTTCATCATCGGTTCGAGGAGCTGAGCGCCGGCCTTTTTCGCCGCTTCACGGAAGCAAGCGCGGGCTGCGATTTCGAAGGCCAGGACCGACGAGTCGACGTCGTGGAAGGCACCGTCGATGAGCGTCGCCTTGACGCCGAGCATCGGGAAGCCAGCCAGCGGACCGGAGGACAGAACGCTCTCGATACCCTTCTGAACGCCCGGGATGTATTCCTTCGGAACAGCACCACCAACGATCTTGGATTCGAACTTGAAGTCTTCGCCTTCCGGATTCGGTTCAAAGATGATCTTGACGCGCGCGAACTGGCCGGTACCACCGGTCTGTTTCTTGTGCGTGTAGTCTTCTTCGGTCTGGCGCGTGATGGTTTCGCGGTAAGCAACCTGCGGGGCACCGACGTTTGCTTCGACCTTGAACTCGCGACGCATGCGGTCGACGATGATGTCGAGATGCAGTTCGCCCATGCCGGCGATGATCGTCTGACCGGATTCCTGGTCCGTCTTCACGCGGAAGGACGGATCTTCGGCTGCCAGACGGTTGAGCGCGAGGCCCATCTTTTCCTGGTCGCCCTTGGACTTCGGCTCGATAGCGATCTGGATGACCGGCTCCGGGAACTCCATGCGCTCGAGGATAACCGGCTTCAGCGGGTCGCAGAGCGTGTCACCCGTGGTGGTTTCCTTGAGGCCTGCGAGAGCAACGATATCGCCTGCAAAGGCTTCTTCGATGTCTTCACGCGAGTTGGAGTGCATCTGCAGCATGCGGCCGACGCGCTCGCGCTTGTCCTTGACCGTGTTCAGGACCGAAACGCCCTTTTCGAGCTTGCCCGAGTAGATGCGGGCGAAGGTCAGCGAGCCGACGAAGGGGTCGTTCATGATCTTGAACGCGAGCATGGAGAGCGGCTCGGCATCATCCGCATGACGCTCGATTTCGGCTTCGGTCTTGAAGTCGATACCCTTGATCGCGGGAATGTCGAGCGGCGACGGCAGATAGTCGACAACGGCGTCGAGCAGCGGCTGGACACCCTTGTTCTTGAAAGCGGTGCCGCAGAACATCGGATGGAACTTGACGTCGATCGTACCGCGACGAACAAGTTCGCGGATCTTGTCGTTGTCGGGCATGACGCCTTCGAGGTAGGCTTCCATCGCAGCTTCGTCGATTTCGACAACTGTCTCGATCAGCTTTTCGCGATATTCTTCAGCCTTGGCCTTCAGGTCGTCAGGGATCTCGACGACGTCCC
The DNA here is from genome assembly GCF_014195325.1 of Rhizobium sp. BK650. Taxonomy (GTDB): domain Bacteria; phylum Pseudomonadota; class Alphaproteobacteria; order Rhizobiales; family Rhizobiaceae; genus Rhizobium. Next base: position 1,662 of record NZ_JACIBK010000024.1, read on the forward strand.
ACTGGGCGCCGAGAGATTCGTCGCGCCAGATCAGAGCATTCATCTCGACCAGATCGATAACGCCCTTGAAGTCACTTTCAGCGCCAATCGGCAGCTGCATGACGACTGCAGTGGCGCCGAGACGGGTCTTGATCATCTCGACAGAGCGGTAGAAGTCCGCACCGGTCTTGTCCATCTTGTTGCAGAAGATCATGCGCGGAACATGATACTTCTCAGCCTGACGCCAGACGGTTTCGGTCTGCGGCTCAACACCTGCGTTGGCATCGAGGAGCGCGATGGCCCCGTCGAGAACGCGCAGAGAACGCTCGACTTCGATGGTGAAGTCGACGTGGCCGGGGGTGTCAATGATGTTGAAGCGGCGGGTCTTGCCGTCACGGCCCTTCCAGAAGGTCGTGGTCGCAGCGGACGTGATAGTGATGCCGCGTTCCTGCTCCTGCTCCATCCAGTCCATCGTGGCTGCGCCATCGTGGACTTCACCGATCTTGTGCGACTTGCCGGTGTAGTAAAGGATACGCTCGGTCGTCGTGGTCTTGCCGGCGTCGATATGCGCCATGATACCGAAATTGCGGTAGTCTTCGATCTTATATTCGCGAGCCATAATGGACTGCCTTTCGATATCGTTCGGGATTACCAGCGATAATGTGAGAACGCGCGGTTGGCGTCTGCCATCTTGTGCGTGTCTTCGCGCTTCTTGACCGCGGAACCGCGGTTGTTGGATGCGTCGAGAAGTTCGCCCGAAAGACGATCGATCATGGTAGTTTCGTTGCGCTTGCGAGCAGCAGCGATCAGCCAGCGAATAGCAAGAGCCTGACGGCGCTCCGGACGAACGTCGACCGGAACCTGATAGGTCGCGCCACCGACGCGGCGCGAACGGACTTCAACGTGCGGAGCAATGTTGTCGAGCGCGGAATGGAAAACCGTCAGCGGCTCCTGCTTCGACTTGTTCTGCACGGAGTCAAATGCGCCGTATACGATGCTTTCAGCGACAGACTTCTTGCCGTCCAGCATGATGGCATTCATGAACTTCGTAACAACGAGGTCACCGAACTTCGGGTCCGGATTGATCTCGCGCTTTTCTGCTTTATGACGTCGGGACATACTTCTCGTCTCTTCAAATGTTAAGGCGCTCTACCACGCGGAGGACCTCGCGCAGCGCCGGGATTTCACGTTCCAGCCTGTCCGGGCGTTATCGCCCGGGGCGAAATTACTTCGGACGCTTCGCACCGTACTTGGAACGGCGCTGCTTGCGGTTCTTGACACCCTGGGTATCGAGAACGCCGCGGATGATGTGGTAACGAACACCCGGAAGGTCCTTAACGCGGCCGCCACGGATCATGACGACAGAGTGTTCCTGAAGGTTATGACCTTCGCCGGGAATGTAACCAATGACTTCGAAGCCGTTGGTGAGGCGGATCTTTGCGACCTTACGCAGAGCCGAGTTCGGCTTCTTCGGCGTCGTGGTGTAAACGCGGGTGCAAACACCGCGCTTCTGCGGGTTCTCCTGGAGAGCGGGAACCTTATTACGCTTTACGTTCGCCTGACGAGGCTTGCGGATCAGCTGGTTTACGGTAGGCATTCAACCATCCCTTACGTTTGTCTCAGTACCCTTGCGGGCTCGAACTTCGCCGTTTCCGGCATTGCCACACATATTTTCCCTCAATGCGCAAAATATGGCCCGATCCGCTTCCGCAGATGGACCACATAGAGCAGAGGACGCAAAAGGTGCGTCATGCGTGCAGCATCATGACTTCAACGTGCGTTTAGAACCTTGTTTGAGGCGATCTTCAGGGCGCGTCGCCCCGAACAGCCAAACCTCACATGGGATCTGATGGCGGGCGTACTACTGGTTTCCACCCTGTTCGTCAAGGCCGGTTAAGAAATAATCTCCGGCACCAAGGCGCCAGAAGCCCTGGGAACGCGTTGTTTCGGGGCTCTCTAGTTGGATTAAGGCTGCCCGGCAAGATAAACTTGGGCATTGCGGCAAAAACAGATAGGAATCAGTGACTGCAGATATCAAGCCCCTATATGGGATCTGCATATTGCGATTCTCAGAGAGCCGAAGGACAAGAGATGATCGGGACACCGGACAACGACAACAATTTCGACGGGCCGATGATCTTCATCATCATCGGTAAAGGCTATGAATCCGATACAAGCGAGGGCGTGGACCTGCACGTCATGTTGAAAGCTCCCGATGACGATAGCGCCGTGCGCGAAGCCTTGAACGCCCTCGCCGAAGAAGGCTTCATCGAAGCTGATCTCGACCAGATCGGAATGTTGACAGAGGTACCTTCCGAAGAGCCGCACGCTTCCGCCTATCAGGGTGCACTGGACGGCGAAGTCTCGATCATCCGCTTCAGTTAAGCCTATATATGAAGAACGGACCCGGCGCGGAGGAACCCATGAGGGGTTATCGTGACACTGTCATTAGCGGCCGCAGAAAATTCAGCATCCAACCTTTCGTGCGCGATCCCAACCCGTCGCACGGGCACCGTCTACATTCGGCCGCCCTCTGACCGCCAACGTCGACCTCTGTTCTCAAGGCAATCGTTGACAAATCCGACCCTTGACGATTGGCAAGCAGGAGAAGGATGCGATCATAAGCTGCGTCTGGGAATATGGCTGAACCGCGTCGGCGGTGGCATCCATTACCCGACGATATCGAAGCCGGCCGCATTTCCGGCATCGCTATCGCCGAGACGATCACGCAACACGAGGACTACAGGCCAATATGAAGCGGCCACGGCCGAGCTGCACGGCACGCTCGGCCTCTCAATCTCACCAGGTAGTCAGCGCGAAGCCGCCGGTCCCTTCCGGCGGCTTTTTGATGCGCCATACGATGCAGACCGTGAACTTCAGGCCAAAGAAAAACCGCCCGGAATTCTCCGAGCGGCTTTGAATGTCTGAGATGCAGGGTTGCCGATTATTCGGCAGCCGGAGCGTTCTCGTTTGCCATGTCCTGCAGCATCGGGGTTGCTGCACCTGCGCCCGAGCCCTTGCGGCGCTCTTCCAGGATCAGGTCGTCGCGCGCCGTCGCGATGCGGCGGATCTGAGTCATGGTGCCACCGGTACCGGCCGGGATCAGACGGCCGACGATGACGTTTTCCTTCAGACCCTGCAGGCCATCGGTCTTGCCGGCGATCGCAGCTTCCGTCAGCACCTTGGTCGTTTCCTGGAAGGAAGCTGCCGAGATGAAGGATGGGGTCTGCAGCGATGCCTTGGTGATGCCGAGCAGAACCGGCTCGCCACGGGCAGGCTTCTTGCCTTCCTCGATGAGCTGGTCATTAACGTCTTCGAGCTCGATACGATCGACATTGTCGCCGACGATATAGGTCGAGTCGCCTGCATCGGTGATTTCCACCTTCTGCAGCATCTGACGAACAATCACTTCGATGTGCTTGTCGTTGATGACAACGCCCTGCAGACGATAGACTTCCTGGATTTCATTGACGAGGTAGGAAGCCAAGGCTTCCACGCCCTTGATCGCCAGGATGTCGTGCGGAGCCGGGTTACCGTCGAGGATGTAATCACCCTTTTCGATATAGTCGCCTTCCTGAAGATGGAAGGGCTTGCCCTTCGGGATCAGGTATTCGACCGGCTCGACACCGTCTTCTGCCGGCTCGATGATGACGCGGCGCTTGTTCTTGTAGTCGCGGCCGAGGCGGATCGTACCATCGATCTCAGCGATGATGGCATGGTCCTTCGGACGACGGGCTTCGAACAGTTCTGCGACGCGCGGCAGACCACCGGTGATGTCCTTGGTCTTGGCGCTTTCCAGCGGCGAACGGGCAAGAACGTCACCCTGCGAGACCTTCTGACCCGGCTCGACCGACAGGATCGCGTCGACCGAGAGCAGGAAGCGGGCTTCGCCGCCGCGCGACAGCTTCGCGACATTGCCGCTTGCATCCTTGATGACGATGGCCGGCTTCAGATCCGAACCGCGCGGGGTGGAACGCCAGTCGATAACCTGGCGCTTGGTGATACCCGTGGATTCGTCGGTCGCTTCGAGAACCGAGAGACCGTCAACGACGTCCTCGAACTGAACCGTACCGGCGACTTCCGTCATCATCGGACGGGTGTAGGGATCCCACTCCGCCAGACGCTGACCGCGCTTGACCTTGTCACCTTCGTCCACATGCAGCTTCGAACCGTAGGCAACGCGCTGCGAGGAACGCTCGACACCGCGTTCGTCCAGGATCTGGACTGTCATGTTGCGGCCCATGGCAACGAGGCTGCCTTCGGAGTTGCGCAGCACGTTGCGGTTCTTGATCTGCACCGTGCCTTCGTACGAGGCTTCGAGGAACGACTGGTCGACCACGGTGGCCGTGCCACCAAGGTGGAACGTACGCATGGTGAGCTGCGTGCCCGGTTCACCGATCGACTGCGCGGCGATGACGCCGACAGCTTCGCCCATGTTGACCGGCGTACCGCGAGCAAGGTCACGGCCGTAGCAGACCGAGCAGACACCGGTCTGGATTTCGCAGGTCAGTGCCGAACGAATGCGGATCGACTGAATACCAGCTTTTTCGATCTCGGCGACATCGGGCTCGAGGATCATCTTGCCGGCATCGACGATGCGCTCGCCGGTGACCGGGTGGTCGATGTTGTCGAGAGCCGTACGGCCGAGGATGCGAGCGCCGAGCGAAGCGACGACCTGACCGGCATCGACGATGGCGGTCATGGTGAGGCCGGATTCGGTACCGCAATCGACATGCGTGACGATGCAGTCCTGCGCGACGTCGACGAGACGGCGGGTCAGGTAACCGGAGTTTGCGGTCTTCAAGGCGGTGTCTGCGAGGCCCTTACGAGCGCCGTGCGTCGAGTTGAAGTACTCGTTGACGGTCAGGCCTTCCTTGAAGTTCGAGATGATCGGCGTCTCGATGATTTCACCCGACGGCTTGGCCATGAGGCCGCGCATACCGCCCAGCTGACGCATCTGGTTCGGAGAACCACGGGCACCCGAGTGCGACATCATGTAGATGGCGTTCATCGGCTTCTGGCGACCCGTCTTATCGTCGAACTCAACGGCCTTAATGCGGGCCATCATGTCTTCGGCCACCTTCTCCGTGGCCTTGCCCCAAGCGTCAACGACCTTGTTGTATTTTTCGCCCTGGGTGATCAGACCGTCGTTGTACTGCTGCTCGTATTCCTTCACCAGATTTTCGGTGTCGGCAACAATCTTCGCCTTGGTTTCCGGAATGACCATGTCGTCCTTGCCGAACGAAATACCGGCGCGGCAGGCATGGGTGAAACCGAGCTGCATGATGCGGTCGCAGAAGATGACCGTGTCCTTTTGGCCGCAGTGACGATAGACCGCGTCGATCATCCTGGAGATGTTCTTCTTGGTCATTTCCTGATTGCAGATGTCGAAGGTCACCTTGCCGTTCTTCGGCAGCAGTTCGCCGATGAGCAGGCGGCCCGGCGTCGTCTCATAGATCTTCGAGTAGGGCTTGCCATCCTCGCCGATCGACTTGAAGCGGCCGCGGATCTTGGTGTGCAGCGTGACGACCTTGTTTTCAAGCGCGTGATGCAGTTCGCCGAGGTCGGAGAAGGCCATGCCTTCGCCCGGCTCGTTCTGGTTCACGATCGAGAGGTAGTAGAGGCCGAGAACCATGTCCTGCGACGGAACGATGATCGGTGCGCCGTTTGCCGGGTGCAGGATGTTGTTGGTCGACATCATCAGAACGCGGGCTTCGAGCTGAGCTTCCAGCGACAACGGCACGTGAACGGCCATCTGGTCGCCGTCGAAGTCGGCGTTAAATGCCGTGCAGACGAGCGGGTGCAGCTGGATCGCCTTGCCTTCGACCAGGATCGGTTCGAAGGCCTGGATGCCCAGGCGGTGCAGCGTCGGTGCGCGGTTCAGCAGAACCGGATGCTCGCGAATGACCTCGTCGAGGATATCCCAAACTTCCGGCTTTTCCTTTTCAACCAGCTTCTTGGCCTGCTTGACGGTCGAGGAGTAACCCTTGGCGTCGAGGCGGGCGTAGATGAACGGCTTGAAGAGCTCGAGCGCCATCTTCTTCGGCAGACCGCACTGATGCAGCTTCAGTTCCGGACCGGTCACGATGACTGAACGGCCGGAATAGTCGACGCGCTTGCCGAGCAGGTTCTGACGGAAGCGGCCCTGCTTGCCCTTGAGCATGTCGGACAGCGACTTCAGCGGACGCTTGTTGGCGCCGGTGATGACGCGGCCGCGGCGACCGTTGTCGAACAGCGCGTCAACAGATTCCTGCAGCATGCGCTTTTCGTTACGGATGATGATGCCCGGAGCGCGCAGTTCGATGAGGCGCTTCAGACGATTGTTACGGTTGATAACGCGGCGATAGAGATCGTTCAGATCCGATGTCGCGAAACGACCGCCGTCGAGCGGAACGAGCGGACGCAGATCCGGCGGGATCACCGGAACGACCTTCATGATCATCCATTCCGGACGATTGCCGGATTCCATGAAGTTCTCAACGATCTTCAGGCGCTTCATCAGCTTCTTCTGCTTGAGATCCGACGTGGTGTCGGCAAGCTCGGAACGCAGATCGCCAGCGACCTTTTCGAGATTCATCGATGCCAGCATCTCGTAGATGGCTTCCGCGCCGATCATGGCGGTGAACTGGTCTTCACCATATTCGTCGACAGCGAGCATGTACTCTTCTTCCGTCAGGAGCTGGTGCTCCTTGAGCGCGGTGAGCCCCGGCTCGGTGACGATGTAGTGTTCGAAGTAGAGGACGCGCTCGACATCCTTCAGCGTCATGTCGAGCAGCGTGGAAATGCGTGATGGCAGCGACTTCAGGAACCAGATGTGGGCAACGGGAGCGGCGAGCTCGATATGGCCCATGCGCTCACGGCGGACGCGCGACAACGTAACTTCGACGCCGCACTTTTCGCAGATGATGCCCTTGTACTTCATGCGCTTGTACTTACCGCACAGGCACTCGTAGTCCTTGATCGGTCCGAAGATGCGCGCGCAGAAGAGACCGTCGCGTTCCGGCTTGAACGTGCGGTAATTGATGGTTTCCGGCTTCTTGATCTCGCCGTAGGACCAGGAAAGAATCTTCTCCGGAGAAGCGATCGAAATCCGGATGGAATCGAAGTTCTGTGCAGGCACCTGCGGATTGAAAAGATTCATGACCTCTTGGTTCATGCCTGTCTCCTTCATGGGCGAAAGCGCCCTTAGCTTGCGAGGTTGGCGGCAAATTCCCGGGAGCCGCGCCATCGCTTAAACGACAATAACCGCAGAATGCGGCGAGGCGTTCCCTGCCCGGCCGACACGTTACGGGGCCATGGCGGGAACGGTGCGCGCCCTTTCAAAGAGCGCACACCCTATCAGTTTGCTATTCGGCGGCGTCGGGCAATTGGCCCGCAGCCTGCAGGTCCTCGACCTTGGAATTTTCGAGCTCGACCGAGAGACCCAGCGAGCGCATTTCCTTGACGAGAACGTTGAAGCTTTCCGGAATACCCGCCTCGAAGGTATCGTCGCCACGGACGATCGCTTCGTAGACCTTGGTGCGGCCGGCCACGTCGTCCGACTTCACCGTCAGCATTTCCTGCAGCGTGTAAGCTGCGCCGTAGGCTTCAAGCGCCCAGACTTCCATTTCGCCGAAGCGCTGGCCGCCGAACTGTGCCTTGCCGCCCAGCGGCTGCTGGGTAACCAGCGAGTACGGACCGATCGAACGAGCGTGGATCTTGTCGTCGACCAGATGGTTCAGCTTGATCATGTACATGTAGCCAACCGTGACCTTGCGGTCGAAGGGCTCGCCGGTACGGCCGTCGTACAGAACCGACTGGCCGGACTCGTGCAGACCTGCCTTCTTCAGCATCGATGCAACGTCAGGCTCATGCGCACCGTCGAAGACCGGCGTTGCGATGGAGACGCCCTTGCGGGACTGTTCAGCCAGCTTGACGAGCGATGCGTCGTCGAAGTTGGCGACTTCGTCCTTGGCCTGGGAAGCATATACGTCCGTCAGCTCGCGCTTCAGGTCGGTAATGTCCATCGTCTTGCGATATTCTTCGAGCAGTTCGCCGATCTTCTTGCCCATGCCTGCGCAAGCCCAGGCAAGATGGGTCTCGAGGATCTGGCCGACGTTCATGCGCGAAGGCACGCCAAGCGGGTTCAAGCAGATATCGACATGCGTACCGTCTTCCAGGAACGGCATATCTTCGACCGGAACGATACGCGACACGACACCCTTGTTGCCGTGACGGCCGGCCATCTTGTCGCCCGGCTGGATCTTGCGCTTAACGGCGACGAAGACCTTGACCATCTTCATGACGCCCGGAGGCATTTCATCGCCGCGCTGGACCTTTTCGACCTTGTCCATGAAGCGCTGTTCGAGGCGCGACTTGGATTCGTCGTACTGGCCACGGAGTGCTTCGAGCTCGCTCTGGACCTTCTCGTCTTCGACGGCAAACATCCACCACTGCGAGCGGGGATATTCGGAGATGACGGCGTTCGACAGCTCAGTGCCCTTCTTGAAGCCCTTCGGGCCGGCAATGGAGGTCTGGCCGCGCAACATGTCGATCAGGCGGCCGTAGACGTTACGGTCGAGAATTGCCTGTTCGTCGTCGCGGTCCTTTGCAAGACGCTCGATCTCTTCGCGCTCGATCGCCATCGCGCGCTCGTCCTTTTCAACGCCGTGGCGGTTGAAGACGCGCACTTCGACGATCGTGCCGTAGGTGCCGGGCGGCATGCGCATGGACGTGTCGCGCACGTCGGATGCCTTCTCGCCGAAAATGGCGCGCAGGAGCTTTTCTTCCGGCGTCATCGGGCTTTCGCCCTTTGGCGTGATCTTGCCGACGAGGATATCGCCCGGCTGAACTTCGGCACCGATATAGACGATACCGGCTTCGTCGAGGTTCTTCAGCGCTTCTTCCGAAACATTCGGAATGTCGCGCGTGATTTCTTCCGGACCAAGCTTGGTGTCACGGGCCATCACTTCGAATTCTTCGATGTGGATGGAAGTGAACACGTCGTCGGCAACGATACGTTCAGACATCAGGATCGAGTCTTCGTAGTTGTAGCCGTTCCAAGGCATGAACGCGACAAGCGCGTTGCGGCCGAGAGCCAGATCGCCCAGATCCGTCGACGGACCGTCGGCGAGGATGTCGCCACGGTTGACCACGTCACCGACGGTGACCAGCGGACGCTGGTTGACGCAGGTGTTCTGGTTCGAACGCTGGAACTTCTGCAGACGGTAGATATCGACACCGGACTTGCCGGCTTCGAGGTCTTCCGTAGCGCGGATAACGATACGCGTCGCGTCGACCTGGTCGACCACACCGCCGCGGCGAGCACCGATGGCGGCGCCGGAGTCGCGGGCGACGACCGGTTCCATACCGGTGCCGACGAACGGCGCTTCAGCGCGCAGAAGCGGAACGGCCTGACGCTGCATGTTCGAGCCCATGAGAGCGCGGTTGGCGTCGTCGTTTTCCAGGAACGGAATGAGGGCGGCTGCGACCGAAACGACCTGCTTCGGCGAAACGTCCATCAGGTTCATGCTGTCGCGCGGGGCGAGCATAACTTCCCCGGCATGGCGGCAGACGACGAATTCGTCGACGAAGGAACCATCCGCAGTCAGTTCGGCGTTGGCCTGGGCAACGTAGTACTTCGCCTCCTCCATAGCGGAGAGATAAAGCACGTCGTTGGTCACCTTGCCATCGACGATGCGACGGTACGGGCTTTCGATGAAGCCGTACTTGTTGACGCGTGCGAAGGTTGCGAGCGAGTTGATCAGGCCGATGTTCGGGCCTTCCGGCGTTTCGATCGGGCAAATACGACCATAGTGCGTCGGATGAACGTCGCGGACTTCGAAGCCAGCGCGCTCGCGGGTCAGCCCCCCCGGGCCAAGAGCCGAGAGACGGCGCTTGTGGGTGATTTCCGAAAGCGGGTTGACCTGGTCCATGAACTGCGACAGCTGCGAGGAGCCGAAGAATTCGCGGACGGCTGCGGCAGCCGGCTTGGCGTTGATCAGATCCTGCGGCATGACCGTGTCGATTTCGATCGAGGACATACGTTCCTTGATCGCGCGCTCCATGCGCAGCAGGCCGAGACGGTACTGATTCTCCATCAGCTCGCCGACAGAGCGAACGCGACGGTTGCCGAGGTTGTCGATGTCGTCGATCTCGCCCTTGCCGTCGCGAAGTTCGACAAGCATCTTGACCACAGCCAGGATGTCATCCTTGCGCAGGATGCGGACGGTGTCCTCGACGTTCAGATCGAGACGCATGTTCATCTTAACGCGACCGACGGCGGAGAGGTCATAACGCTCCGCATCGAAGAACAGCGAGTTGAACATGGCCTCGGCCGATTCCATGGTCGGCGGTTCACCCGGACGCATGACGCGGTAGATGTCGAACAGAGCGTCCTGACGGTTCTCGTTCTTGTCTGCTGCAAGCGTGTTGCGGATATAGGCCCCGACGTTGATGTGGTCGATGCCGAGAACCGGGATCTCGTCGAAGTGGTTGGCGAGGATGATGCCAAGGGTCTTTTCGTCGATTTCGTCGCCGGCTTCGAGATAGATCTCACCCGTCGAGTAGTTGACGATATCTTCGGCAAGATAATTGCCGTACAAATCGTCGTCCGTCGCCTTAAGGGCCTTGAGACCCTTTTCGGAGAGCTGGCGGAGCAGACGCGGGGTCAGCTTCTTGCCGGCTTCGACAACGACTTCGCCGCTATCGGCGTCGATCATGTCGGTGATCGCCTTTGCGCCCTTCAGCGTTTCCGGTTTGAAGGGAATGCGCCAGCCTTCGCCGTCGCGCTTGTAGAGCGACTTCGTGTAGAAGGTTTCGAGGATTTCCTCGCCATCCATGCCGAGGGCCATCAGCAGCGACGTCACCGGAATCTTGCGGCGGCGGTCGATACGGGCATAGACGATGTCCTTGGCGTCGAATTCGATATCGAGCCAGGAACCACGATATGGGATCACGCGTGCAGCGAAGAGTAGCTTGCCGGAAGAATGGCTCTTGCCCTTGTCGTGATCGAAGAAGACGCCCGGCGAACGGTGCATCTGGGACACGATCACGCGCTCGGTGCCGTTCACGATGAACGTACCGTTGTTCGTCATGAGCGGCATGTCGCCCATGTAGACGGACTGTTCCTTGATGTCCTTGATCGACTTCGCACCGGTGTCCTCATCGATATCGAACACGATGAGACGGAGAGTAACCTTCAACGGCGCGGCATAGGTCAGGTCGCGCTGGCGGCATTCATCGACGTCGAACTTGGGCGGTTCGAATTCATAGGAAACGAACTCCAGCATGGAAGCGCCGGAGAAATCGGTGATCGGGAAAACGGACTTGAAGACTGCCTGAAGGCCTTCGTCGGGACGACCGCCCTTGGGCTCTTCAACCATCAGAAACTGGTCGTAGGACGCCTTCTGAACCTCGATGAGGTTCGGCATTTCTGCGACTTCGGGGATTTTACCAAAAAACTTGCGTACGCGCCTGCGACCATTGAACGAAAGGGTCTGAGCCATCGTCGCTCCTTCAAAAATTGCATCCGGGCCTGCAACGGACGGGAACCGATGGCCAGTCGATCCCGTCAACCAATGAGTAGTTCAACCTCGTCCCACCTCCCGAAACAGCCAGGCCGGATTGCCTTGGCGCCTCGGTTCGAGACCATGCTCTTGAAGAACCCATTACCCAAAAGCCGTTTTCACGCGGCTTTTGGGTAATTCGTTCAAAAAAACGGCAAATGGGAGACGGTAAACACCGTCTCCCAAATGACGTTCAAGATTACTTGACGTCGGCCTTTGCGCCAGCGTCTTCGAGCTTCTTCTTGATGTCAGCAGCTTCAGCCTTGGAAACGCCTTCCTTGACAGCCTTCGGAGCGCCTTCGACGAGGTCCTTGGCTTCCTTGAGGCCGAGGCCGGTGATGCCGCGGACTTCCTTGATGACGTTGATCTTGTTGGCACCGGCATCGACGAGGATGACGTCGAATTCGGTCTTTTCTTCTTCAGCCGGAGCAGCTGCACCGCCTGCACCACCGGCAACGGCAGCAACGGCTACCGGAGCAGCGGCGGAAACGCCCCACTTTTCTTCGAGCAGCTTGGAAAGCTCAGCGGCTTCCAGGACGGTCAGCGAGGAGAGGTCTTCAACGATCTTTGCGAGATCAGCCATTTTTCTAGTTCCTTTTGTTCGGTTCGAACTGTTGAGTATGTACAGCGAAAAACCGCCTTAAGCGGCTTCGTCCTTCTTGGCGTAGGCCGAGAACACGCGAGCAAGCTGGCTTGCCGGTGCTGCAACAACGCCTGCGATGCGGGTAGCCGGAGTCTGGATCATGCCCAGCAGCTTCGCACGCAGTTCGTCCAGCGAAGGCAGGGTCGCAAGCGACTTGACACCTTCGGCGTTCAGCGTTGTCGTGCCCATGGCGCCGCCGAGAACCACGATCTTGTCGTTGGTCTTGGCGAAATCCATGACGACCTTCGGAGCGGTGATCGGATCATTGCTGTAAGCAATGAGCGTCTGACCCTTGAAGAGATTGGAAATCCCTTCCGCTTCCGTACCCTGAAGGGCAATTTTGGCCAGGCGGTTCTTCGCGACTTTGACGGTGCCGCCAGCAGCGCGCATCTTCGAACGAAAATCGTTCATCTGTGCGACTGTAGCACCAGCATAGTGGGCCACGACAACCGAGCCCGAAGCCTTGAAGACTTCGTTCAGTTCCGTGACGAATTCGCGCTTTTCCGCTCTTTCCACTGCCTATCTCCAGTTGGCGGGACCGTTTGGACGGACCCACCGGGTTGCCTTTTGCCTCCCGGGATCAAAAGCGATCCCAAGCGACGCTTGAGGATCCTGTCCCCTCGCGCTCCGCGCCACTCAAGGCAAAGGAGGCACAAGGCATCCAAGGCTCGAACCGATTTTCCAGAAGCAGAGCTTCATGCAATTCGGGTCTTACCCGTCTCATGCAGGCCAAGTGATTAAGGGAAAACCACCTGCAATCTCGGACAGGATTCCGGATTTCTCCGGAATATCCCGGCCTCTTGCGAGGCCGGAATTCTTTACGATCGGGCCAAGGCCCGATGAAACTTAAGCAGCCGGCGCTGCGGTGACCGAGCCGACTTCGATCTTGACGCCCGGACCCATGGTCGAGGAGATCGCTACGCGCTTGACGTAGTTGCCCTTGGCGCCAGCCGGCTTTGCCTTGATGACGGCGTCAGCGAAGGCACGGATGTTTTCTTCCAGGGCCTTGGCATCGAAGGATGCCTTGCCGATGCCGGCGTGAACAATACCAGCCTTTTCGACGCGGAATTCGACAGCGCCGCCCTTCGAAGCCTTGACGGCTCCGGCAACATCCATCGTAACCGTACCGACCTTCGGGTTCGGCATCATGCCACGCGGGCCAAGAACCTTACCGAGGCGGCCGACGAGCGGCATCATGTCCGGGGTCGCGATGCAGCGATCGAAGTCGATCTTGCCGCCCTGGACGATTTCAACGAGCTCTTCTGCGCCGACGATGTCTGCGCCGGCAGCCTTGGCTTCGTCAGCCTTGACGCCACGAGCGAAAACAGCGACGCGAACCGTACGGCCGGTGCCGTTCGGGAGGTTGACGACGCCGCGGACCATCTGGTCTGCATGACGCGGGTCAACGCCGAGGTTCATCGAAATTTCGACGGTTTCGTCGAACTTCGCGACGGCACGTTCCTTGACCATGCCGATAGCAGTCGTCAGAGCGTAGAGTTTGGTCGGATCAACACCTTCGTTGATCTTCTGAGTGCGCTTGCCTGCCATGGTCTCAACCCACCACTTCCAGGCCCATGGCGCGGGCAGAGCCCTCGATCATCGCCATTGCACCTTCGATATCTGCTGCGTTCAGGTCCTTCATCTTGGCTTCGGCGATCGTCTTGATCTGAGCCTTGGTGAGCGAACCAGCCTTTGCGCCCTTGCCCGGAGTCTTGGAACCGGACTGGATCTTAGCTTCTTTCTTCAGGAAGTAGCTGACCGGCGGCTGCTTCATGACGAAGGTGAAGGACTTGTCCTGGTAATAGGTAATGACGACCGGGATCGGCATACCCTTTTCCATTTCCTGCGTAGCCGCGTTGAACGACTTGCAGAATTCCATGATATTAATGCCACGCTGACCAAGTGCCGGGCCAATCGGCGGGGACGGGTTTGCCGATCCTGCCTTGACCTGCAGCTTGAGCTGGCCTGCAACTTTCTTAGCCATATCTCTCTGCCTTTCACTGATAGCCGGTTGCCCGGCCCTTAATGCCGGATTGCTCCGGCGGCTGCGGTTGCGTGGTTCGGATCCTTGAGGCCCGGCTAAGACCCCTCACCTTCCACGCGATGCGGCATTCGCCGCCCAGACATCAGCAATCAATCGCTAATGCCTGATCTCGAAAAATCAGACCTTCTCGACCTGAGCGTATTCCAGCTCGACCGGGGTTGCGCGGCCGAAAATCGACACTTCCACCTTCAGGCGCGAACGCTCTTCGTCCACATCCTGAACCGTGCCATTGAATGAGGCGAACGGACCGTCGGAAACGCGAACCTGCTCGCCTATCTCAAAGGTAACGGAAGCCTTCGGACGCTCGACCCCTTCCTGAACCTGACCGAGGATGCGCTCGGCTTCAGAATCCGGAATCGGAACCGGCTTGTTGTCAGAGCCAAGGAAGCCCGTAACCTTCGGCGTGTTCTTGATCAGGTGATAGGCCTCGTCTGTCAGGTTGGCGCGAACCATAACGTAGCCCGGGAAAAATTTGCGCTCGGAATCGACCTTACGGCCACGACGCACTTCCACCACCTTCTCGGTCGGCACGAGGATCTTTTCAAACAGGTGCTCGAGCCCCTTCTGGCGAGCCTTGTTCTCGATATCCTCGGCGACTTTCTTTTCAAAATTAGAATATGCGTGGACGATGTACCAACGTGCCGCCATTTTCATCTCCACCCGTATCAGTTGCCGGTATTGAGCACGAAGCTCAGCGCCCAACCAATAAGCTGGTCAGCGGCAAAGAAAAACAACGCGGCAAAAACAACCATAACAAGCACCATAACCGTCGAGATCATGGTCTCGCGGCGCGACGGCCAAGTAACTTTAGACGTCTCCGTGCGAACTTGCTGCAGAAACGCGAATGGATTGGATTTGGATGCCATCGACTGCCCACGCAATTACGGCGCGTAAAGCTGAAACTATCAGCCCCACGCACCGCGTGTCTGTTGAACCCTAAATAAACATCGATTTCCAAATACACAAGAGGGAAACCGCCGTTTAACGAAATTAGTTGCCATATGAACAATCCTCGCCGGAACGGCTGCGTTCACGTCCGCGCTGTCCGTCCAAGGAAAATGGCAGGGGCAGAGGGGCTCGAACCCCCGACCTGCGGTTTTGGAGACCGCCGCTCTACCAGCTGAGCTATACCCCTTTACGCTTTGCATTCAGCCGTTTGGCCTTGCGACCATCAGCGCCCCGTGAAAAGCATGGCGCTCCCTTTAAGACGGCGGCTCAGGATATGCAAGAGCGATTTTCGATTTTCAGAACCATTCTCCGCAGACAACCGGAGGAAGCGGTTGGCAGCCGTGCTTTTGCTGCCAGACACAGTAGACAATGCGCCCGGCAGGGACATCCATTTTGACTGGGATCTCAGACTTTCACGTATTTGCGCCAGTCGTGCTCTTCCTTGAAGCCGAGCACTTCGCGAATCTTCCGATTGGACAACAGTCCTTCATATTCGCCGATCTCACGCTTGAACGGCACATTCGGGAAGAAACGCTTGGCGAGTTCCTTCGACGGCGTGTTGGCCGAGACGGTGTCGTTGGCGGCATTGAAGACCTGGAAGCCCAACCCGTCCTTTTCAATGCAGAGATGGACGATCTGGCCGAGGTCGCGCGCATCGATATAACTCCAGGCGATGCGTTTGCGCATTTCGGGATTGGCGAAATAGGTCGGAAACTTTTCGTACTCATGCGGCTCGATCACATTGCCGATGCGCAGTGCATAGATGTCGAAACCCGAACGTTCGGCAAAAGCGCGCGCCGTCTTTTCGTTTAGAACCTTCGACAGACCGTAGGAATCCATCGGATTGACATCGTAGTCCTCCTCCAGCGGGAACTGGTGGAAGTCGCGATGGCCCTCAGCGAAGCAGACGCCGTAGGTGGTCTCGCTCGAAGCAACGATGATCTTTCTAATACCGAGCTTCACCGCTGCCTCGATGACATTATAAGTGCCCATCGTATTGATGCGGAAGGTCTCGTTATCCGGCTTGATCAAGATGCGGGGCACGGCGGCGAAATGTACGACGGCGTCGAAAGGCTGCACGCCCCTGCCTGCGTCGAGATCGGGAAAATCCCGGTGCATGGAAAGTACATTGAACATCTGCCCGCTGTCGGTGATGTCGGCGATGAGATTGGTGACACCAGGGCTTTCGAGCGGCACGAGATCAACATTGTGAACCTCATAGCCGGCATTGACGAGCCACGGCACGGCATGGCGTCCCGCCTTGCCCGAACCGCCGGTAAAAAGGATGCGCTTTTTCATGGAATATCCTCCGCGTCATGAAATCGGAGGCATAGATAAGCTCTTCCGCGCGAAGAGCAAGCGAGCGTTTTGTCAGCAGGTTCAAACCCGCTCCGGCTAGGAGCTTCCACCTGGAAGCGCCTGCCTTGCCATTTTCAATCACCGCCGGACGCTCCGGCGATTCTGTACGCAATTATTTGACGACGGTTACTTCGTCGATCTGCACGCCAGCTGCCTGAACAACTTCTTGCGGAATTGCAGCGATGAAAAACATCGTGAAAACATACATCGCGAAAATCGTCGCAACGAATGTAGCTTTGTGAATCATCCTACTCTCCTTTCTACAGAGGAGAGTCTGAACCAAAAAGACGGGATGGTAAAACGCTTTCTGAACGTGAGATGAATAAAATGCTGAATGCGCCGATCTTAACGATATTTTTACAACATCTCATGAGCGGCCGTACGGCCATTAGAAACGAAAAAACCCCGCCGTTTCCAGCGGGGTCTTTCCTAAAATCGGGGATAAATCCGATTACTCGACGATAGCGGCAACGATGCCAGCACCGACGGTGCGGCCGCCTTCGCGGATAGCGAAGCGAAGCTTTTCTTCCATTGCGATCGGAACGATCAGCTCGACGTCAACCGTGACGTTGTCGCCAGGCATGACCATTTCCGTGCCTTCCGGAAGCGTCACGATGCCGGTCACGTC
>NZ_JACIBK010000025.1 GCF_014195325.1 Rhizobium sp. BK650
CAGAATTCTCCTGCCATGATTCAAACTCCTGTTATTACCAAAGTGAATCATACGGAGATATTTTAATCAATATGTTGATTGGGTTTCGACCCTAGGGGGGGGTCCCAACTATTTGCGTCTGCTCGAACTGTAGGAGTCTCTCGCGTGGCTGGCCCTGACCGGCACCGGGATGATGCCCGAGCCAAGAGGCTGCCCCCTTTCCTGTTCGCGCCTGTATTCGAGATGATACGCATAGGCGAACTGGGCGGCGATACCGGTGAGTACGAAGATCGGCCCGATGATCTGGTCTCGATTGGTGACGTAGAGCAGCACCTGCCCCACCATCGCAAGGATGGTGCCGGCAACGAAGATATTGAGCGAGTGCCGCCCGAGGATTGTCAGCGGATGATCGGCCGGGCGGCGGAAAGCCTGCGATATCGCCGGAATATTGATCACCAGATAGGCGAGGGCCAGCACATGCAGAAGGCGCGGCAGCGACAGGAAGGTCTTGTCGAAACCGGTCAGCACAGCGGGCAGGCTGAATGCCGCAAGATAGTTTCCGATATCCCAGAGCCGTGCAGTAACCCAGACGAAAGAGAGGATGACATAGGCCAGTGCCAGAGCGAAGAGCACCGGATGATGTGGAAGCCTGCCGCCGCGCCTAACATGGATCATCGAGACGATGCCGATCGTGAACAGGAACTGCCAGGAGAATGGATTGAGGAACCAGTCGCCCTTAAACAGCATGTTCTGCGGCGCAATCTGATAGATGCCGGCAAGCAGCCAGAGGGTACCGGAAACAGCTAGAGCCAGCAGCGGACCCTTCTCATTCAAAAGCAGGATCAGCGGCACCATCAGCATCAGCGCACCATACATCGGCAGGATATTATTATAACCGATCTGATGGCCGAGTAGCAGCAGCGCCGGAATGCCCTCCTTCAGGTTCATTAGCACCGCCAGGATATTGATCTCGACCAACAGGCCCGGCCGGTGGAACAGCCAGGCGCCGCAGATGAAGAGCGCAAGCGTTACGAAGGTGGTGATCATATGGGCCAGATAAAGCGCGAAGGCACGCTTTGCTGCCTTGATCGTCACTTGCAGCCGTCTGCCGGGCTGGAAGCGCGAGCCGTATGCGAGACCGACTGCAATGCCTGAAATCAGCACGAAGGCTTCAGCGGCGTCGGAAAAACCGAAATTCTTCGTGGTAATATATTCGAAAATCTGCCCTGGAACATGATTGATGAAGATTGTGATGAGTGCGAGCCCACGCAATACATCAAGCCTCGTATCGCGTTTTGGCGCCGCCACTGAGATGGAGCGTCCTTGTGCTCCAATGGCCTTGGCCGGCAAGCTTGCCATCCTGTCTCTCCTGTTATCCGATTTCGCAAACGCTACGCCAGCCAAAAGGGTTCCCCTTCTGGCCGCGCGAATCGTCGGAAATTCAGCGTGGAGAACGCTGTTATCCGACCGGATACCCCTCTTTTGGATCGGCGACTTCGCTGCCGTTGATGGACAGAGTGTAGCCTTGAGCGTTGGACGCTTTTGAGACCGAAATGCGGTATTTGCTCCCGGCCTGCTCGATCTCTGCCGCAAACCCGTCCCAATTGGAAGGCAACGACGGATCAACAAAAAGTTTTCCACCCTTCAGCCGGATACCGAGAATGCCTTCGACCGCCGCACGATAGAGCCAGCCGGCAGAGCCCGTGTACCAGGTCCAGCCGCCGCGCCCGATATAAGGCTCGCACCCGTAGATATCTGCTGCCACGACATAGGGTTCGACGCGATATTTTTCGGCTGCTGCCTTATCAAGCGAATGGGTGATCGGATTGAGCATCTGGAAGCAGCGCAACGCATCGTCGCCCCGTTTCATCTCCGCTAGGGCCATGACCACCCAAGCCGCGGCATGTGTGTATTGGCCGCCATTCTCGCGAACGCCGGGCGGGTAGGCCTTGATATAACCCGGATCCTTTGGAGACTTCGCGAAAGGCGGTGCGAAGAGGCGAATGATTCGCGCATCCTCATCCACCAATCGAGCGAGTACCGCGTCCATTGCCTTGGCGGCCCGTTCCGGATCGCCCTCGCCCGAGAGCACGCTCCAGGACTGCGCGATCGAATCGATCTGGCATTCCAGGTTTTCCTGCGAGCCGAGCGGCGTATCGTCGTCGAATGTGCCGCGACGATAATGTCCGCCATCCCAGGCAGCGCTTTCCAGCGCCTTCTTGAGTTCGATGAGATGGACCTTCCAGCGTTCGGCGCGGCCCCTGTCGCCTCGCTCTTCCGCATAGGGGATGAAAGAACGCAATGTGCCGGCAAGGAACCAGCCGAGCCAGATGCTCGTGCCCTTGCCGTTGATGCCGACACGGTTCATCCCGTCGTTCCAGTCGCCGCCGAGGAAAAGCGGGAGGCCATTCGTGCCCTTGCGAGCGACGGCAAGATCGAGCGCCAGGGCCGCATGCTCGTAGACGCTGGCGGTATCTTCGGAAATCTCCGGCGTGTAAAAGGACTCGTGCTGCCCTTCC
The DNA here is from genome assembly GCF_014195325.1 of Rhizobium sp. BK650. GTDB lineage: Bacteria > Pseudomonadota > Alphaproteobacteria > Rhizobiales > Rhizobiaceae > Rhizobium. The sequence goes on from NZ_JACIBK010000025.1 coordinate 2,499, forward strand.
AGCAGTTCGGGGCCTTCAAGGAAGGGCAGTTCCTCGTCGAGCACGCCTGTGTCGCCGCTGACGCTGCAGTAATGATCGATCGCGTAGGCGAGCCAGACTACATCGTCGGAAATCATAGTGCGCACGCCTGCACCCGTTCCCGGCAGCCACCAGTGTTGCACATCTCCCTCGCGGAACTGGCGCGAGGCGGCATTGATGATCTGGCGCCGCGCAAGCGCAGGCTCCTGCAGCACGAAGGCGAGTGTGTCCTGCAGCTGATCACGGAAACCAAAGGCGCCGCTCGCCTGATAGAACGCAGAGCGGGCCATGATGCGGCAGCCAAGGCTCTGATAGGGCAGCCAGGTATTGACGAGATTATTCATGCCCTGATCCGGCGTCGATATCTGCAGCTTGCCGGTGAAATCCCGCCAGAAGGCGCGGTTCGCCTGCATAGCGTCATGGAACGAGCCGTCGCGAACATCAGCCAGCGCAGCGCGCGCCTCCTCTTCTGTTGGCGCGTCGCCGAGGAAGAAAATGACGTCGCGCGCCTCGTTCACTCCAAGTTCGATATCGATGGTGAGGATTGCCGCAGGATCGCCATCGAGTTCTGTCGAACCCGAGAGCGCTGATGCCGACCTCACCGCGAGCGGCATCTGGATAGACCCGGTCTTGCCGATGAATTCGCGGCGACTTGCCGAGAAACTCGAAGCGGTCTCGCTTGCGGCGAAGAATGCGGTGCGGCCCGAATAATCGATACCGTAAGGGTTCGTCGCAAAGAGCGCGCCGGTTTTCTCGTCGTACTTCGACAAAATAAACGATGCAGTTTTCTGCGGATTGTTTCCAAGGATCCATTCGACATAACCATAGAGCCGAAGCCTGCGCGCTGCCGAACTTGTATTGCGCAGATGCAGACGCTGCAGCTTCACCGGCTTGTGGCGATGGACCGTCTGGGTCACTTCCAGCGCGATCTCATGCTGTGTGCTGGAAAAGATGGAATAGCCGAGGCCGTGTCGCGCTTCAAAGCGAAGATCGTTACGGCGAGACAACGCTGCAAACGGCGTCAAAACCGCACCACTCTCAAGATCGACTATATAGAAGGCCTCCCCAGATCGGTTGCTAACCGCATCGTTCGACCAGGAGGTAAGCTGATAATCACGCGAATTGACGCTCCAGGTGAAACCGGCGCCCTCCGCCGATACATGAAAACCGAACCGGTCGTTGGAGATCACGTTGATCCACGGCTGCGGTGTCGCCTCCCCGCCCGGCAGGCGTACGACATATTCCCGCCCATCGCGGGCGAATCCACCGATACCATTCCAGAAGTCGAGGTCGCCCTCTTCCTCTATAGCAACAGTCTTGAGCGCGGGTGTCGGCAGGGGTGCCATGCGTTTTGCTGGCATCGCGGCGCGCTCGGCCCTTTCTATATCCTCCGGACCGTCCTTGCCGATGGAAAGGAATGAAACGGCGCGATTGATCTGGTCTATAATCCTGCCGTTCCTGGCATGCAGCGTCACGCGGGAAGCTGCGATCAATGCCCGATAGGTAGTCTCTTCCATCAAATCCTTGCGGACTGCGAAGATATGCTGACGTAAGCCGCCGGCTTGCCCCATGCGGCGCACGTTTTCGCACATGGCATCCAGCGCATGCTGCATGTCCTGCGCATAGGACGAAACGCGCTCGTTCATGATAACGAGATCGGCGGACACGCCCCGTGAACGCAAATATTCCTGAGCAAGCAGCGCTTCCCGGGCGATTTCGAGATCCATGTCTTCATCGATGCGCAGTGTGAAGATCGGGAAATCACCCGAGATCGCCAGCGGCCAGAGCGCCGACTGCGACTGCAGTCCGGTCCGGACAACGGCATAGTCGCCACGAAACTTCATGTCCGGATAGACGAGATGACGCCCAAGATGCTGAAAGGCGGCCGCCTGCTGCGAGCTGACGCCGACATGGCGCATCTGTACCTGTGTACGCGTCCAGGCCTCGATGAGTTCGTGATTGAAGGCGTCCGGATGGCGATATCGATCGACGGCCCTGTCCACTTCTGCACGGCTCGGCGCTGCGATCGTCCAAAAAATAACGCTGATCCTCTTTGCTGCCGGGACGCGAACGGTCCGGCGAAGCGACAGAACCGGATCCAGAGTGAAGCCATCGGTGCCTGAAAGCGTCGCACCCGGATCGAAGGCGGCAGCATTTGCAAGGCTGCGGCCACGACCGAGGAACCTGCGCCGATCGGTTTCGAATTCCGTTGGGCGCACATCGCCGGCATTGTCGACGATGAGATGTGCAATACTCATGTTCGCTTCGTTCGGATCGCGCTTGTTGCGCTCGGCATGGATGACGTGACCACGCTTGTCGATCTCGGTCTTGACGAACATACGCGCAAAGGCAGGATGCGCACTGTCCGTATCGTCGAATGTCATGACCGGTTCGAGGTAGGACGTCACTTCGATGAAACGGTCTTCCGAGCCCCGATTGAAAAGCGTCAGACGGCGGGCTTCCGCATCATGTTCGGTGGCGACGATGCATTCCACCTCGCTCGTGAACTCGCCAAGCGCCTTGCTGAAGATGGCCTTCTCATCAGCGAATTCCACCCTGACGGTTTCTCCCTCGACGCTCTTTGGCTCCGATGTCGCCGACCACCATTCATTGGTTACTGTGTCGCGCAGGAAGATGAAGTTACCCCAGCGATCTTCGGTCGGATCCGGTTTCCAGCGGGAAACGCAAAGGCCGTTCCAGCGGGCATAACCTGCACCTGTCGCCGTCAGCATGAGGGAATAATGGCCGTTCGACAGGAAAATGAGCGTGCGGTCGTGCGACGCCGGATCGGTGATCTTGCGTATAACGGGCCGCATCAGATCGTCGTGGATGCTGGCAGGCGCATGGGATTCATCTTTGCCACGCATGATCGGAATGTCGCGCGGCGCTTTTTCCTGCAGCAGCAATTCGGCCGCTTCGATGACCGGGTCGGAATGAAAGAGCTCGCGCAGATGGCCGTTGAGGGCAACATTTGCGACAGCTGCAATCGACATGCCGTGGTGGTGGGCATAGTAATTGTAGACAACTGCACACGTCTTGCCTTCAGGTACGCGTGTCGGCGTGAAGTCGACTGCATCGTGAAAGCCGAACTTGCCGAGAGCGCCGAACTTGCGAAGCCTCTGCAGGTTGTCGAGCGACGCCTCCGGATAATACTGGCTGGCAAGCAACGAAGCATAGGGTGCAATGACGGCATTGTGGCCAAGGCCGCGCTTTAGGCCGAGCGTCGGAACACCGAAATTCGCGTATTGATAGTTGAGATTATGGTCGCGGGCGTTGAAGGCCGCTTCCGAGATGCCCCAGGGCGTGCCGAGTTTGCGGCCATAGTTCATCTGCTCTACGATAATGAGGTTGTTGGCTTGGTTCAGGATGCCTCCGCCACGCTCCCGCATGACGAGCGGCGGCATCAGATATTCGAACATCGAGCCGGACCAGGAGACCAGCGCGCCACGCGAGCCGACCGGCACGACCTGACGGCCAAGCTTGTACCAATGCTCCGTCGGCAGATCGCCCTTGGCTATTCCGAAAAGCGAGCTGAGACGGCATTCTGAAGCCAAAAGGTCATAGCAGGCAGCATCGAGCCCGCCGCTCTCCACACGGTAGCCGATCGACAGCAAACGACGTTCCGGACGGAACAGGAAGCCGAAATCCATCGAAAAGGCGAGATCGCGCGCCTTGTCGCGAAGCGCGATCAGGCGCGGGCGCAGCGCATCGATATTCGACAGGTCGAAAGTGCTGTCCGAGATATGCGCCTCGCAGACCTTGACGAGCGAAGCGGTCCAGAACGTGATTTCCTCCGTCTGCTTCGATTTCACCTCATGATGCAGATTGCTGGCAAGCTTCTGGATATCGCGCGCCAGAACCGCGAGATTGATGACGCGGATCGAGGCGAATTCGTGCTCCCGCTTGACCGCGACAAGGGCGTTCTGGAAACCGGCAATGCGTTCTTCCAAGCGGCGGCGCAGCGGACGCACGGTCTTGCGGTCATCGGGAAGATCAACCAGCACTTCGCCCAGGATACCGGCCGTATCACCGACGCCGTCCAGATTGCCCTGAACATGTGCCGAAGGTGCCTCTGCCCAGTCGCGGCAGGCTGAGGAAATGACAATCAGGTGGCCGGCAAGATTGCCGCTGTCGACGGCCGAGACGTAGCGAGGCCCAAGCGTCTGCAACGTGTCTGTGTGATACCAGTTGAAGAGGTGGCCACGGAATTTCTCCATGCGATCGACCGTTGCGATCGTCTGTTCCAGTCGTTCGATCGTCTCCTCGAAGGAGAACCAGCCAAACTGCCGGCCGGAGATGACGGACAAGAGATAAACGCCGATATTTGTGGGCGAGGTGCGCGTCGCCACAACGACGTGAGGCGTCTCCTGCACGTTGTCGGGCGGCAGATAGTTCTGCTCCGCCGTCGTAAAGGTCTCGAAATAGCGCCAGGTGCGGCGCGCGATCTTGCGAAGCTCGCTGGAGACGGCTTCCGGCACGTCGAGCCGGTCTTCCGTCTCTGCCGACTGGCTCACATACCAGGCGACGGCCGGGGAACAGATCCATAACAGCGCGAAAGGAATGCCAACCTGAAACGCGCCACCGTCTGACAGTGCAGCAAAGGTAACAGAGAGGATCGCCAGAACCGGCGCATGCCACATCGCCCGATAATAGCAAAGGATCGTACCCTGCTTGTCGGCGCCGACGCTGGCAGCGGTGCGCCACTGCAAGAGCAGCCTGCGGCTGACGAACAGACGGTACAGCGAACGGCCGATCGCATCCGCCATCATGTAAGCAGTATCGGCAATGAAGATGATGCGCAGCACCACCTGGGCACTGGCAGCCGCAACGTCCAACCACACAGTATGGAGATGAGCGCCGACGACGATATCGCGACTCCGCGGAACGATGCCACGGATGAGCGACAGGATGGGCGCCACAAACAGGCAGAAGATCAGCAGGATCTGCCAGATCAACGCACCAAACGGCTCCATCAGATACCAGCCGAATACGGAAGCGAAGAACCAGGCGATCGGCGTCAAAGATCGGCGCAGATTGTCGAACATCTTCCAGCGGCCAAGCTCGGTGACGCCGTGTTTCGGATCAAGCATGTAGGGCATGAGCTGCCAGTCGCCGCGAGCCCAGCGATGTTGCCGCGACGTTTCGACCTCGTAGCGCACCGGAAAGTCCTCGATGAGTTCGAGATCGGTGACGAGCGCGCAATGCGCCATCGAACCTTCGAGAAGGTCGTGGCTGAGTACCGAATTCTCCGCAATACAGCCTTTCACCGAAGCCTCGAAAGCATCGACATGATAGAGGCCCTTGCCGGTGAACGTGCCCTCGCCGGCGAGATCCTGATAGACATCAGAAACCGTAAAGACATACGGATCGAGACCACGGTTGATTGAAAAGACGCGCTGGAAAACCGATGCATCCTTGCCCGTCGTCAGCGACGGCGTAACGCGCGGCTGCAGAATGCCGTAACCGCTTTCGACTCGCCCGCTTTCCGAGTTAATAACCGGGCGATTGATTGGGTGATGGAGCTTGCCGACGAGCTTGGTGACGATATCGCGCATCAGCCGGGTATCGGCGTCGAGCGTCATGACATATTTGATATCGACGGGCACGGTATTGGCGCCTGGCATGTAGGTCGTATCGCGATCGCCGCGCAGCAGCAGGTTCAGTTCGTGCAATTTGCCGCGCTTGCGCTCCCAGCCCATCCAGACGCCCTCGGACGGATTGTAGAGGCGGCGGCGATGCAGGAGGTAAAAGCGGGTCTTGCCGTCATAAGCATAACGAGCTGAGAGATTGGCAATCTCACGACGTGCATATTCCAGCACTTCCAGATCAGAGGAGCTTTCCTCCACATCGCTGTCCGGCCAGTCGCTGAGCAGTGCAAAATAGATTTCACCCCGCGGATTGGCGAGATAATGGACCTCGAGATTACGCACCATCTCGTCGACGCTGTCGCGGTTGGAAATTAGACAAGGCACGACGACGACCGTGCGCGCATCCTCTGGGATACCTCGCTTGAACTCATAGCCGACGAGACGCGCCGGCGTGACAAAAAATGAAAGTACGGTATTGAAGAGGCCGCTCGCACCTTCCGATGCCGGTAGCGAGAATAGGATGAGCAGCAGTGCGATTTCGATCGGGTTCATGCCGGCATTGGCCAGGAACCCGCCAACGATCACCATAGCGATGATCGTCATAAGCACGACCGGAACGGCGATCGCCAGCCAATTAAGCTTGCGTATGACGCGAATGATGTGCTGCTCCAGCGTTGGACGATAGTTGGCACGCGCTTCGAGTTTCGGCCGTTGGACGCCCGTAATGAGACCGCCGATATTAGGCTCGTGCGGCTGCGTCTCGTCCGAATGCCTGGCCTCTGCCACCATGTCGACAGCCAGCTGGGCGATTTGCACCTCGCTCAGCGGCGAACGCCTGGCGAGCTTTTCGATCTGCTTGCGATAGCTGTTGCGCGAACCAGAATCGAGATCGCCATAGTCGGACTGATTCCAAAGCAACCTGTCGACATGGCTGACGTGTTCGACCCAGACCGACCACTCTGCATCATTGATCTCGCGTAGGCTCCGGACGATGTTGCCCATTGTGACATTGCGGGCGGAGAGGCGGCTGCGCTCTGCCATCGCCGCTTCCTCACTGTCGCGCCCAAGCCGCTCCAGCCGTTGGTCCAACCACGAAATAGCAAGGCTTGAAACCTGCGAGCCGTCGCGCATGCGGTAGAGGAACTGCATCGCAAAAGTGTTGTCGGCGGCGAGCTCCTCCAGCGTCTTCAGATAAGTGGCAGCCTTTGCGGTATCGGCCAAACGGATCAATTCATCGGCAGCCTCATTGGCTCGGCGGCGCATGCGGCGGCTGCGCTCGACGCGGCTTGAAATGCGGCGAACGTTCTCGACCAGCACGTACCGCACCAGAGACGGCAGCGCCCAGAGCTCGCCGATTCTCAGCGTCTCATGCTGCTGAAAGCCATCGATGAGCGCCGTCAGGCTTTCCTGCGAGACGGTGCTGTGAGTATGGGCGACATAGAGCCAGGCGAGCATGAGCGCGCGCGGAACCTCGGCATCGCCGATATCGATCGAAGGCAATTCGCGATAGAAGCGGCGCGGGAGGTCGCGGCGGACTTCCTGAATAGCCTCTTCGACGATGTAGTGATTGTCGAGCAGCCACTCGGCGGCCGGCGTGATCGTCCCCCCGGCCTCGGCGTCGGTAACGGTCGCGCGGTAGACGCGAAGGATTTCCTTCTCGTTCTCCCTATGCCGCGCAAAAAAATCAAACGGCGCGAAGCCTGGCAACGCGCTCATCGCATGACAGGCTACGCTTTCCCCGATGGTCCTGATATCCTCATTGGACAGGTAGGTCGAGCGGATCGGATCGTCGCGGTCGATCTGCCTCTTCTCAGGCTCGCGCGGCGGTGTAGGAGACGGATCGGTAATGGACGTAGGTCCGGCTCCGGATCCAGGCGACGTTGTTGAATATGGGCGCGCGTTCTGCACTGCTTGTGATGCCTCTCGCATGAGCGGACCGCCCTCGTTGAAGACACGGCAGAGCAAGATAGACGAGCGACCCGAGCATTGCTGCAAGGAACCAACCTATTCACGCAGTGACTTGCAATAGTCACGGATGCCTGACGCCTTGCCTGCGCAGCCATTCGGGAAAGTTGAACAGGCTTGCGATAATTCAAGTCGTGACACTTGGTTCCCGGCAGCATGAAATACGCGTGGACGGCATCATCAACGCCCAAGCCCACATTTCGGGACGAACTAAATTGCGTGGAACAAGTAAAGAGGAACGATGGCCGCGATGCCCGACAGCCTCAGGAGGCGCTTCTCACGATCATTCTCCAAATCTGACACCAAAGCGTCTGGAGAATGCCGCTGCACCTCAATCGTTTCATATAAGGAAATGATCGGTCAGGTGAACGCCATCAGGTAGGCGCCTGGCCGCGCTGCATCAGCCGACGACGCCGAAGACCATTGCGACGACGAAAAGGAAAGCCGCCGTAAAAAACGTTGCATGGATTGCGGTCTGAATTTTGTGCCGCGTGGTGACCGGCTTCTTGGCCGGTACGGATCCGTACTGGTGCACATGAGTATGCGAAATACCCAAATTTGCCATGTGTCGCCTCCGTCTGTTTGTTGCGGCCGCTCTACCAGGCCGCATTTATATTCTTATATTCTCTATAAGGTAGGTAGAGATAAATTTCCGTCCAGAGCAGACGGAAAAGAAAATCCAACCAAGCTTTCGCTCAGCAGAGCGTACGCCATGCCCAGATCCACGAGCGCTCCACGACGCTTTCGTTCTGGGGGTTGTTTGGGAATGTCTCGAGCAACCGGCGATCCTTTTCAGCCGGTATTTTTGCAGAAGTGGTTTCACTCCGCTCGGCCTTCACAGGAGGATCGAGGTAACCCATGGTCATCCCACCGAGAAAGAACATGCCTCAACCTCCATCGATCACGAAAGCTAACGGTCGTTAACGGGATCATGACAGAACTAAGGCAGCTGTCAATAGTCTAGTCGAATGGTCGTGTTTTAGGGAAGCATTATCCTTAACACCGCCGCCGCACGTAATTTCTCAAGGGCTTGAAAACATTGATTTCAAGCCTTCACGAAACCCTTGCTCGCGATCATCAGATTTCGGGTGTACTCTTCGCGCACGCTGCCGCCTGCAAGCTCAGCCGATGTCAGCCGTTCAACGACAGCCCCGCCGCGCATGACCGCAAGCCTTCCGCACATATGGGTAACGACGCCGAGATCGTGGCTGACCATGACGAAAGTCAATTTCCGATCGCGACGGATCTGTTCCAAAAGGTTGAGAACCTCGGCCTGGACAGAGGCATCGAGCGCCGATGTCGGCTCGTCGAGCAAGAGGATCGACGGTTCGACGATCAGCGCACGGGCAATCGCCACACGCTGTCTCTGGCCGCCGGAAAGCTGATGCGGATAGCGGAAGCGGAAGCCATTGCCGAGCCCCACTTCATCAAGCGCACGGGCGATGCGCTTTTCGGCGTCACCGATGCCGTGGATCGCAAGCGGTTCCAGAAGCAGCCGATCGACGGTCTGGCGGGGATGAAGCGAACCGTAGGGGTCTTGAAAGACCATCTGGACACTTCGGTAAAAGCTCCTGCTGCGCTTCGAACCTTTCACAGCCTCGCCATGAACGCGGACCGTCCCCTCGCTGACGGGTGCAAGCCCGGCAATGGCACGCAGCAGCGTCGACTTGCCCGAACCGGACTCACCGACGAGGCCAAAAGATTCGCCGCTTTCAATGGAAACGCTGATATCCTTCAGCGCGTAAAAATGGTCGTAGACGACACCGAGATGTTCAACCGACAACGCCGTACTCATGCGGCCCACTCCGGCTTGCGGTCGAGAACCGGCAGCGGATGCCTGGATTCGCCGATCTGCGGCATGCAGTTGAGCAGGCCTTGCGTATAGGGATGTTTCGCGTTGCGAAGCTCGGATGCTGCGATCTCCTCAACAATGCGTCCGGCATACATGACTATGACACGGTCGCAGAATGAGGAGACTAGCCTCAAATCGTGGGAGACAAAAATCAGCCCCATGCCGCGTTCGGACACCAGCCGGTCCATGATCCTCAAGACATCGAGCTGAACCGTGACGTCGAGCGCCGAAGTAGGTTCGTCGGCAATCAGCAGTTCAGGTCCTGCGATAAGCATCATGGCGATCATCGCGCGCTGGCCCATGCCGCCGGAAACCTCGTGTGGGTAGAGATCGAAGACGCGACTGGGATCACGAATCTGCACGGCTTCCAGCATGGAGAGAGCACGGTCACGCGCCTCGCCTTTGCCGACCCTCTCATGGGTGCGCAGCGTTTCACAGATCTGCCTGCCTATGGTCATGACCGGATCGAGGGAATATTTCGGATCCTGCAGGATCATGGCAATGCGCTTGCCACGCAGCTTCCGCCGTTCCGAAGCCGAGACCTTCAGGAGATCGATGCCGTTGAAATCGAGCGTATCCGCGGTGACGACACCGTGTTTCGGCGTCAGCCCCATGATGGCGCGGCCGGTCTGCGATTTGCCGGACCCGGATTCGCCGACGATGCCGAGACGCTCCTTGCCAAGTGTGAAGGAAACGCCGCGCACGGCCTCGATGAGGCCGGTGCGGGTCGGATAGCTGACACGAAGGTTCCTCACGGTCAGAAGTGAACTCATTGACCGGCCTCCTTCGGATCAAGCGCATCACGCAAACCGTCCCCAAGCAGGTTAAAGCCGAGGCTGACGATGAGGATGGCAACGCCGGGCATAGCCGCAACCCACCATTGGTCGAGAATGAAGCGGCGGCCGGAGGCGATCATCGCGCCCCATTCGGGCAGCGGCGGCTGCGCACCGAGACCGAGGAAGCCGAGACCGGCGGCCGTCAGAATGATGCCCGCCATGTCGAGGGTCACACGCACGATCAGCGAGGAGATACAAAGCGGCATGATGTGGCGCACGATGATGCGCAGCGGCGAGGCGCCCATCAGCTTGATCGCCGAGATGTAGTCGGAACGACGAACCGTCAGCGTCTCAGCGCGGGCGATACGCGCATAGGGCGGCCAGGACGTGATCGCAATGGCAATGATGGCGTTCTGGATCCCGGGTCCGAGTGCTGCGACGAAGGCAAGCGCCAGCACCAGCTTTGGAAAGGCGAGGAAGATGTCGGTAATGCGCATCAGCGTCGCATCCACCCATCCGCCGGCATAGCCCGACACCGTGCCGACGATGAGACCGATCGGCGCGGAGATGATCGCGACCAACACGACCACGAGCAGCGTCAGCCGCGATCCGTACACGAGGCGCGAGAAGATATCGCGGCCCTGATCGTCGGTGCCGAGCAGATAGCCGGCGCTGCCGGGCGGCAGCAGGCGCGCATTCTTGAGATCGCCGACAACGGGATTATGCGTAGCGATGACATTGGCAAAGGCGGCAATCAGCAGCAGTGCCACGATGACCAGCAGCCCGACGACGGCGAGCCGGTTGGCTGTGAACTGCCGCCATGTGACATAGGCTCGGCCGAGCCTGGCCTGCGCACGCGACTGCGGTCGATCGGACAGCAGCCACTCACGGCGACTCATGGGTGTAGAAAGCGTGGTCGGAACCGTCATCGGTTGCGCGTCCTCGGGTCGAGTATCCGATAGAGAAGATCGGAAATAAGGTTGATGCCGACAAAGACCGTGCCGATGACGATCGTGCCGCCAAGCACGGCGTTCATATCGGCGCTTTGCAGCGAATTGGTGATGTAAAAGCCGATACCGGGCCAGGAGAAGACCGTCTCGGTCAGAACAGAACCTTCGAGTAGGCCGGCATAGGAAAGCGCGATGACAGTCACCAGCGGGACTGCTGCGTTCCTCAGCGCATGGCCCCAGATCACTCGCGTCTCCGAAAGACCCTTGGCGCGAGCTGCTACGACATATTCCTGCGACAGCTCGTTCAGCATGAAGCTGCGGGTCATGCGGCTGATATAGGCAAGCGAAAAATAGCCGAGGAGCGAAGCGGGCAGGATGATATGGCGGAATACGTCGTAGAATACGTCCCACTGTCCCTGCCACGCACTATCGATGAGATAGAAGCCGGTGACCGGCGTGAAGCTGTATTCGTAGACGATATCGATGCGGCCGGGGAAAGCCACCCAACGCAGCTGTGCATAGAAGATGACGAGCGAGATCAGCGCAAGCCAGAAGATCGGCACCGAATAGCCGACGAGACCGATGACGCGAACGATCTGGTCGGCGATGCTGCCGCGGCGTACGGCTGCCAGCACACCGAGCGGCACGCCAATGACCGATCCGATGATCGTACCGAGGGTTGCAAGTTCCAGTGTCGCCGGAAAGACGCGGCGGATATCGACCATGACGGGATTGGTGGTCAGCACTGAATTGCCGAAATCTCCGGAAAGAATGCCCTTCAGGTAGATATAGAACTGCTCGTAGAGCGGCAGGTCGAAACCCATTTCATGGCGTACGCGTTCCACGACATGGGTCGGTGCGCGATCGCCGAGGATGGCGAGCACGGGATCGATCGGCACGACACGGCCGATGAAGAAAGTGACGGCCAGAAGGCCGAGATAAGTGGTGACGGCGGCGAAGAGGAAACGCCCAACCGCCTTCGCAGAGGAGAGTGCACGGCCTTTGCGGGGCCGCGCTTCCTGTCTTGTTTCGACGATACTCACTGGATCAGCCTAGCCGGCTCATCACTTCGAGATCGGGCCCACATAGTTCGTATCGAAGCTCGGCCCCAGTTTGAAATCCTTGAGGCTCTTGCGATATCCGGCCACTTCGATCTGCTGGAAGATAATGACGAAGGGGCTATTGGCCAGAAACTTCTTCTGGACATCCTCATACATGGCGGCGCGCTTGGCAGCGTCGCGTTCGAGCAGAGCGGCCTTCGTTTCCTTATCGAGCTCAGGTGCTTCCCAGGTATTGCGCCATGCGAGCGTCTTCACCGTGCCTGCGTCGGAATTATCTGGGTTGGAGGTGAAGGTATCCGCGTTGGAGTTCGGGTCGAAATAGTCCGAACCCCACTGGCCGATATACATGTCATGCGTGCGTGCACGGTATTTGGTCAGCGTCTGCTTGCCGTCACCGGGAATGATCTCCATCTTCACCCCGGCCTGGGCAAGCGTCTGCTGCATCGATTCGGCAATGCCGGTGACCGGCTGCGTGTTGCGCACGTCCATGGTGACCGAGAACCCATTCGGCAGGCCGGCCTTGGCGAGCAGTTCCTTGGCCTTGGCGACGTCGAGTTTATAGGGATTGTCGTTCAGCGCGCCGAGCTGACCAGTCGGCAGGAAAGTCTGATGGATCTCGCCGATACCCTTGATGAGGGTCGAACCGATCGCATCATAGTCGACGAGATATTTGAAGGCTTCCTGCACCTCAGGCTTCTTCAGATTCTCGTTCTTGTTGTTGAGGCTGACGTAATAGACCGTGCTCTTCGGCGCATTCGTGGTCGCCAGATCCGCATTCTTGGAAACGGCATCGAGGTCACCCGGCTCGAGGTTACGGGCAATATCGATGTCGCCTGCTTCGAGCGCCAGGCGCTGGGCCGAGCTTTCCTTCATGTAGCGGTAGATGACGCGGTTAAGCTTCGCCTTCTCGCCATAGTAGTTGTCGTTGCGCTCCATGACGACGACTTCATTGGCGCGCCATTCGCGCAGCTTATAGGCGCCGGAACCGGCATAATTCGTCTTCAGCCAGTCATTGCCGAAGTCGTTGTCATACTTGTGGTCGGCATCGACAGTGACGGACTTCACATGATCCATGACCAGCTTCTTGTCGACAACGGAAGCGACGGTCGCGGTCAGGCAGTTCAGCACGAAGCTGGGGGCATAGGGCTTGTCGACGGTGAAGGTGAAGGTGGTCGGGTCGACGGCTTTTGCCTTTTCGGTGACGTTGCCACCTGTGAGACCAAACTGGGTGAGAATGAAGGCCGGGCTCTTGTCGAGCTTGACCGCACGCTCGAATGACCAGGCGACGTCTTCAGCGGTGATCGGGTTACCGGAGGCAAACTTCAGACCTGGCTTCAGCTTGAACGTATATGTGAGGCCGTCGTCGGAAACCGTCCAGCTGTCGGCGAGGTCGCCCTTGATCTTCGACGTGTCGTTCATGTCGAGACGAACGAGCAGGCTGTAGGTGTTGCTGGTGACCTCAGCCGTCGAAAGCTCAAAAGCCTCGCCCGGATCCATCGATATGATGTCGTCGATGGCAAAACCTTCGACGAGCGTGTCCTTCGGTGTCTCTGCGAAGGCAGCTGGCGCTGCTACCATCAGGAGCGAAAGAGCAGCCCCGGCGGAAAGAAGGCGGAAGCTGCGGTTCAGTTTGGTAATCATCGTGGTTCGTTCCCCTGTTTTGATTGATTACTAAATATTATTTGGCTTCAGGCGTCCTCTTCCCTCCACGCAGAAGCCAGAATGCGAAGCCAGTTTTCGCTGGCCATTTTGGACAAATCCTCCGCACCATAACCAGCTTGCCGGAGAGCGGCAATCAGCCTCTGGTTGCCAGAGGCATCACCGATTTCTTCCGGAATGGTAGCACCATCGAAGTCCGAACCGAGCGCCACGCAATCGATCCCGACGCGGTCTACGAGGTAATCGATATGGCGGATCATGTCGGAAAGCGGCGTATCGGCATCGGAGCGGCCGTCTGGACGCAGCATCGCCGTCGCATAGTTTACACCGACGAGGCCGCGGCGCTCACGGATCGCGTCAAGCTGCCTGTCAGTGAGGTTGCGGGCGACGGGTGTCAACGCATGAACGTTGGAATGGCTTGCGACAAGCGGCTGGTCGCTCGTCTCCGCCACATCCCAAAAACCCTTCTCGGTAATATGGGCGAGGTCGATCATGATGCCAAGGCGGTTGCACTCGCGCACTAGCGCGAAGCCGGCTTCCGTCAGCCCCGGCGCGGTATCCGGCGAACTCGGGAAGGCAAAAGGCACGCCATGGCCGAAGATATTGTGCCTGCTCCAGACAGGGCCGAGCGAACGCAACCCCGCGGCATAAAAGACCTCGAGCGTCGCCAAATCGGCGCCGATCGCCTCGCAGCCTTCGATGTGCATGACGGCGGCAAAGATACCTTCCGCCATCGCCTTGCGAATATTCTTCACCGAGCGGCAGAGACGCCAGGCGCCGGCACGGTCGAGCCTCAGCGCAATCGCTGCCATCTCGGTGGCGATGGCAAGCGACGGCAGTGGATCAAGGGGGGCCGCAAGTGGTGTTGCATAGTGGCCATTCGTATCAGGATCGGCAAAAACCAGATCACCCGAGGGAATGTAGATGGCGCAAAGACCGCCCGCCAGTCCGCCGGCCTTTGACCTCGGGCCGTCTATATGTCCTGCAGTCGTACCACCAGTGAATTCCGCGACCGGATCATTTCCGTCTTTCGCATGGGACCAGAGTCGAAGGAGAACGTCGTTGTGGCCGTCGAATACGAGTTGCATCTGCTTTCCTGCGCTGCCCGAACGGGCGGATCGAAGCGGCAACAATAGAAAAGCTGGCAGAAAGCGCCACCTATTTTTTTCACCCATGCGTAATATGAATGCATTGCAATTTTGCGGTGCAAAGGGGCCATCATCAATAACGTCGTTTCCGTTTGCAATCTGAGACTTAGCCTCGACGAAACATGGTTTTCACGAACCCCAAAAGATATCGACATGAACGAAGAAATTTTGGAGGAACTTATTCGGCGATATCCGTGTGCCCGACTAGGGTCGAAACCCAATCAACATATTGATTAAAATATCTCCGTATGATTCACTTTGGTAATAACAGGAGTTTGAATCATGGCAGGAGAATTCT
>NZ_JACIBK010000026.1 GCF_014195325.1 Rhizobium sp. BK650
CGCGCCCCCCGTTTCCCTCTGGGGCGGTGGGGCTGGGGTTTCTTGTCTTTGTGTGTCTCTCCCTTCTTCACAAACCCCCCCCCCCCCCCCCCCCCCCCCCCCCGCCCCCCCCGCCCGCCCCCCCCCCCCCCCCCCCGACGCTCTAACTCTTTGAATCTACGCATCAGGCTTTCCAAAAATCGATTCCGATTTTCGGACCGATGCTGCAGCGGGAGGAACATGATGTGTGAATTGTTCATCAAGGCCGATGCGCGGCTCTGGGAAAGCACGACCCGGTCACTGCGCATTGATGGCATGGCCACAAGCGTGCGGCTGGAGAATTTCTTCTGGTCAAAGCTGGAGGAAATTGCCGCCCGCGACGGCATGAACGTGGTCCAGCTGATCACCAGGTTGCATCACGAGTCGATCGACGCCGGCCATGATCTCGGCAACTTCACCTCGTTCCTCCGCGTCTGCTGCGCCCGTTACCTGGACCTCCAGCTTGCAGGCGATATACCCGCCGATCTCTCAAGGCCGATCGCCGGCCTCGATGCACCGGAAATTCTGGGGCGTGAAAAGCGGAAGTATCATTGAACGCGTCGGACGCGATGCGATGATTTTTAGATAGGCGGAATGCCCCTCTGCATGAGACAATCGACCTCGGCTGCCGCCAAACCGTCCTGCTCGGTTTGACCGGCGGCGGGGAGCGGAGGGGAAAATGGCAGCGGTCGCAGCACGACGCTATTTCGTGGCCGGCGGTGGTCTCGATGACTGATAGCTCCACATTGCGGACCACGGGTGTCGTGGGCCTTGCGCGCGAGGAATGGTTTCTCGGCATCAGTATCGCGACCAGCCTGGTCTTCCTCGCTTTCCCTGAGCAGATCTTCAACCGGCTTTCCGAGCCCTTCTGGTACACCGTTATTTTCCTATGGCTCTTTGCCGTTGTCCTGGGTTCGGCTCTATCAGTCGTCCGCCATGCCGATCATCTGGCGGAACAGCTTCAGGAACCCTATGGAACTCTCATTTTGACCCTTGCCATCACCTCGATCGAGGTAATGGCAATCTCGGCCGTGATGCTGCATGGGGAAAATAATCCGACGCTCGCCCGCGATACATTATTTGCCGTCGTCATGATCATCCTGAACGGCATGGTTGGACTGTCGCTGCTCTTCGGTGCATGGCGGCGCCGGGATCAGCAGCACAATCTGCATGGTGCCAATGCCTATCTGGGAGTCATCGTTCCGCTCGCAACCCTGAGCCTGGTCATGCCGACTTTCCTGGCCGGCCCGGACGGCCCGCACCCTTCGGCACCGAGACAGATGTTTCTCGGCATCGCTTCGATTGGCCTCTACGGCATATTTCTCCTGCTGCAGGCGGGCAGGCATCATCGCTACTTCGCCGAAGAGACCAACCCTGACGACAGCAATCATTATCAATTGCATGTCGTGGCCGTCAGGCATCATCGACCGGTGTGGCATCACGCAGCGCTGCTGCTGGCCTTCATGGGACCCGTTGCCTTCCTGGTCGAACAGCTCGCGCTGCCAATCGATTATGTAATCGAAACCTTGCACGCACCTGCTGCACTCGGGGGCGTGGTCATGGCGGTTCTTGTCGCAACGCCCGAGGCGATCAGCGCCGTGCGCGCCTCCATCGCCGATCATCTCCAGCGCGCAATCAATATCTTTCTCGGCTCGGTCTTGTCGACGATCGGCCTGACTGTACCGGCGATGCTGGCAATCAGCCATCTCTTCGGGCATCCGGTCACGCTCGGCCTTCAGGGGCCGGATCTCGTGATGTTCATCCTGACGCTAGCAGTCAGTATCATTACTTTTTCAAGCGGGCGCACCAACCTTATGCAGGGCGCCGTTCATCTGATGCTGTTCGTGACATACGCGCTGCTCATCACCCAGCAGTGACCCAACGCCGTGCCGGCTGCCGGCGGCTATTTTGTCAAAAGAAGCGAAGCTTTAGCCTTTCTGTTACCCTCCCATCGCGATTTGTTTAGGCGCTGCTAAATTGCGTGCCGGCCGCTCTTGCAATTTCGAAAAATCCCGCGGCATATTAGCGCATGCCTGAATACCCGGCGAACTTTGAGGGCGCCGCCGAGGCACGCATGAGACCGGGGCACGTAAATTGTCGGGGCAGCAAGAATGCGTGAGGGATTGCATCGGGGCCTGCGGGTTTCTGTGACACTCATTGGCATGGCAGCGCTCGCTGCCTGCGATGGGAGCAGCAATACCTACGTCCCGCCTCCGCCGACGGCCGTCCGTGTTGCGCAACCAGTCCAGGAGCCCGTCACCCTCTATTTCGAACTCACGGGCAACACTGCGCCGCTGAACTCGGTCGATATCGAAGCGCGCGTTCAGGGCTACCTTCAATCGATCGACTATCAAGATGGCACGACCGTAACGAAGGGAACCAAGCTCTTCGGGATCGAGCGCGACACCTATCAGGCCCAGCTTGATCAGGCCAAGGCATCCCTCGCATCACAACAGGCATCCCAGGTGGGTGCCAAGCAGGAGTACGATCGTCAGGTCAATCTGATGAAGCAGCAGGTCACGACGCAGACCGCCGTCGACAGCGCCAAGGCGACGCTTGATGAAGCCAATGCCCAAATCCTCAATGCCCAGGCCAATGTCGAGCTCGCGACGATCAATCTTGGCTATACCGAAGTGACTGCACCCTTCGATGGCACTGTGACCGACCACCTCGTCGATATCGGTACGCTCGTCGGCGTCTCAGGCCCGACGAAGCTTGCCAGCATTGTCCAGACCGACCCGATCTATGCCTATTTCAACGTCAGCGAATCCCAGGTGTTGCTGATCAAAGATATGCTGAGAAAACAGGGGCGCACCTTCAAGCAAACGGACCTACCGAGCATTCCAGCCGAGCTTGGCCTGCAATCCGAAGAAGGCTATCCGCACAAGGGACATCTCGATTACGTCTCCCCCCAGCTCGATGCGTCGACCGGCACATTACAGGTACGAGCTCTGTTCGAAAATAAAGACAAAGTCATGCTGCCCGGCCTCTTCGTGCGCGTTCGCGTACCCATCGGTCAGAATGACAAGGCTCTCCTGGTGCGTGACGATGCAATTGCCACCAACCAGCTCGGCAGCTATCTGCTCGTTCTCGGCAAAGACAACACGGTCGAACAGAAACAGGTCAAGACAGGTCAGCGGGAAGGCGCGCTGCGCGTCATCGAATCCGGTATCGACCCGTCTGACCAGGTTGTCGTCCAGGGCATTCAGCAGGCCATCCCCGGCAGCAAGGTTGCGCCCGAAAAGATCGACATGAATGTGCAGCCGGCGGAAGCCGGTGCCGATGCAAAGGCCACGACAACGACGCAATAAAATCCGCCACCACGCTTCATCTGAACGTCCAAGGACAACAGCATGATCTCGCGCTTCTTCATCGAACGGCCGGTGCTCGCCAATGTTCTGGCATTGGTCTTTGTTCTTATCGGCGCGGTGGCTCTCTTCCAACTGCCGGTGGCGCAATATCCAAATGTCGTTCCACCGACTGTCCAGGTCACGACCCGCTTCCCCGGAGCCAGCGCCAAGACGCTTGTCGATACGGTCGCGTTGCCGATCGAGCAGCAGGTCAATGGCGTTCAGGACATGATCTACATGCAGTCGACGAGCGCGAGCGACGGCACCTATTCACTGACAGTGACCTTCGCTATCGGTACCGATCCCGACCAGGCACAAGTCCTGGTGCAGAACCGTGTCGCGATCGCCATGTCGTCGCTGCCGCAATCGGTGCAGGTCCAGGGCGTCACCACCCAGAAGAAATCGACGGCGATCCTCGGCTTCGTTACCCTGACGTCTTCTGAAAGCCAGTATGACAGCCTCTACCTGTCCAACTATGCCGTCATCAATCTGCAGAATGAACTGGCTCGCTTGCCGGGTGTTGGCAATGTCACGGTTTTCGGCGCCGGCCAGTACGCCATGCGCATCTGGATGGACCCGAACCTTCTGCAGGCCCGTGGCCTGACGCCGCAAGATGTCGTCAACGTCGTGCAGCAGCAGAGCCAGGAAGTGACGGCCGGCCAGATCGGCATTCCTCCCGTCCCTCAGGGGCAGACCTTTCAATACACGCTCAATGTCAATGGCCGTCTGAATGATGCGGTCGACTATGAGAACATCATCGTCAAGGTCGATGGCGCAGATGGCGGCCGCGTGACGCGAATCCGCGATATCGGCCGGGTCGAGCTCGGCGCCCAGACCTACAGCCAGTCCTTCATGCAGAATGGCCGGCCGGCAGCCGGCATCGGTATCTTCCAGCTGCCCGAGGCAAATGCCATCGCCGTCGCGCAGGTGGTCAGAGCGAAGATGGCAGAACTGTCGAAGAGTTTCCCGCAGGGGCTCGAATATCAAATGCCCTTCGACACCACAAAGTTCGTCAATGCCTCGATCAACGAAGTCTATGTGACGCTGATCGAGGCGGGCGTTCTCGTTCTCATCGTCATTATCCTGTTCCTGCAGGACTGGCGCGCCATGCTGGTGCCGGCAACGACCGTTCCGGTCACCATCATCGGCGCGTTCGCCGCGATGGCGGCAATGGGCTTCACGGTCAACCTGTCCACGCTGTTTGCGATCGTTCTCGCCATCGGCATCGTCGTCGATGACGCGATCGTCATCGTCGAAGGTGTCGCCCGGCATATCGAAGCCGGCATGTCCGGCCGCGAGGCAGCCGAGAAGGCCATGGACGAACTGATCGGCCCGGTCATCGGCATCACCCTGGTGTTGATGGCTGTGTTCATTCCGGCCGCTTTCCTGCCGGGGCTGACAGGCCAGCTCTACCGGCAGTTCGCGCTCGTCATTGCCGCCACGGCCCTGATCAGCGCCATCAACGCCGTGACGCTGAAACCGACACAATGTGCCCTTTGGCTGCGCACGCCTGTGCCTCCCGAGAAAAGAAACTTCATCTATCGCGGCTTCAACAAGATCTACGATTCGGGCGAACGCGGCTATGTCAGATTGATCGGCGCCATGACACGCCACGCCGCCATCATGGTCGTGTTGGCGCTCGCACTGATGGGAGGTGCCATCTGGGGGCTCACTCGCATACCGACCGCATTCCTGCCGATCGAGGATCAAGGCTATGTGCTGATTGGCGTCCAATTGCCTGACGGTGCAGCCAAGGAACGGACTGACGCCGTCATGGCCGAGGTCGGCAAGATTGCCCAAGAGACGCCTGGCGTCGATCAGGTCCTGACGATCAGCGGCATCTCGGTTCTCGACAACAATGCCAGCCTTCAGAATGCCGGCGTTGCCTATGTCGTGCTCAAGGACTGGGACGAACGGCTGAAGGAAAAGGGACAAGATCTCCTGTCGATCTACGAACATCTAAATGGCGCCCTGCAAAGCATCCTGGTCGCCAAGACCCTGGTCATCGTACCGCCCCCTATTCAGGGCGTCGGAAATGCCAGCGGCTTCACGATGCAGGTGGAGCTGAAGAACGGCGTTTCAGATTACGCTCTGCTGCAGTCGCTTGCCGATACGATCGTGAAAAACGGCGAAACTCAATCATCGCTGCAGAGACTGAGTACGCCATTCCGTTCCAACGTGCCGCAGCTCGAGGTCTCCGTTGACCGCATCAAAGCGGAGACGCTGGGCATCACGGTCGGCCAGGTGTTCTCCGCTTTGTCGGGCTACGTAGGATCGAGTTACATCACGCAATTCAACAAGTTTGGCCGCACCTTCCAGGTCTATGCCCAGGCATCCTCCGAATTCCGCGTCAGCCAGGACGATATCCGCAATCTGAAAGTCAAGGCCGGCGATGGCACAATGGTACCGCTTGGTACCGTTGTCGATATCAAGGCCATGCAAGGCCCGTCGTTGATCAGCCTCTACAATCTCTATCCGACCGCGACGATCGTTGGCGGCCCTGCCGCCGGCTTCAGCTCCGGCCAAGCGCTCAAGGTCATGGAGCAGGTCGCCGACAGCACTTTGCCGCCCGGCACCGGCTATGAGTGGACGGCACTATCCTATCAGGAAAAAATAGTCGGCGGGCAGATCTATTACATCTTCGCGCTCGCCATGCTGCTCGTCTACTTCGTCCTCGCGGGGCAATATGAGAGCTGGATCCTGCCCTTTGCGGTGCTGCTGGCCGTGCCGCTCGCTCTGCTCGGTACAGTCGCCGCTTTGACGGCGGCCGGCGTCGCCAACAATCTTTATACCCAGATCGGGCTGATCCTGCTGATCGCGCTGGCATCGAAGAACGCAATTCTCATCGTCGAATACGCACGGGAAAAGCGCGAGGAAGGCATGGAAATCCTGGAGGCGGCGGTGGAGGCAGCGCGCCTGCGCTTCCGCCCCATCCTCATGACATCCTTCGCTTTCATTCTAGGGGTGCTGCCGCTCGTTTTGGCAACAGGTGCTGGCGCATCTGCCCGCAAGTCGATCGGCATATCGGTTTTCAGTGGCATGATCGCATCGACCTGCCTCGCCGTCCTTTTCGTCCCGTCTTTCTACGTCGTCCTGCAGCGCCTCGAAGAATTCCGGAAGCGCCGCAGCGAGAGCCCCACGGTTGCGGATGCAGAAGTATCGGCACAATAGGCTAAAAAGCGGCCTATTGTACGATCACCTGCACATAGACGCCGCCGCTCTTTGCATAATAAAGACCGCCGCAACGATAGTAGTAGCCTCCATAATATGGGCCATAGATGCAGCCCGGAGGCAGCACGGGGATCGTGGTCGCCGTTCGCCGAACAACCCGGCGTGTCGTCCTGCGCGCCACCCCGGCATAGGATAGTGGCGTCAATGGCCGTCCGATGACGGCGCCTGCGGGCCTGCCGAAGCTGATGGACAACGGGAGCGGACCTTGCCCCTCAAGGCGAAAATCGGTGAAGGTCATGACACCGGCGAGGCAAAGGGTGAATGCAAGCTTGCTGAAGGTCATTTCATCTCTCCTGCAACTGTCGGTGCCGGAAGCTCATCGATCGACTGGAGTTCGCTAAGATCCACTGTCTTGGCATTGGCCGGAATCTCGATGTTATAGGAGGTGGCGGCAACCTCCGGTCCACTTTTGAAGTCGCTGATCTCAAGCGTGTATTCCGGCGCCTGGACGACATGCTTGCTGGTGATCACATAGCGTCGCGGTATCGGCTGCGACCCCGTCTGGATCCAGATCTGCCAGTCAAGTTCCGGTGTCCGGAAGGTCAGATATTCGCATTCCACCCCATCGACGAAGGCGCTGGAGATGTGCTTGGCCTCGGTCACGTCGGACATCAGGATGTCGTAGACATGCGACGACAGAAGATCGGCGCCCGGTGCTTCGACGCCAGCATCGGCAAGCCTGTCGATCAGATCGTCAAGTGAACCCTTGCCGTCGATCTTTGCGTAGGCATCAAGGTTTTTCCCATGCACTGTCAGCGTCGAACCATCGAAACTGACGTCGATATCGGCAAAGCCTCCGGTTCTTGTAACACGCAATTTGTCCGGTCTCGTGATATTGGCCGTACCCGAGCTTACGAACTGCAGCTTCTCGAAGTCCGGCGTCACAGCCTCGAGCGACGATTGATAGTTGAAGGATATTGTCTTCTGTGCCACCAGAAAATCGGACATGGCCTTCAGAAGACCTTTCGCATCATCCGCCCATGCATGCGTCGGCAGGACGAGCCCGGCGGCAATCGTGGAACAAGTCATTATCCGTTTCAATCGCGATAGATGAGAAGTCGATGACATGGCTGACATGGCAACTGCCTTTCGCTTGTGTCGTCATTGAATTCATGAATGCTGGGAGATCAATGCGAAATGAATGGCCGGCGAAGGTCATCCGCTGCTTTGCCGTCGTTGGAAATCGCCTCGCCCGCGGCTCAGGCGCTCCAACGAACGCGGAAATAAAGGTGAGCAGGCCCCTATAGTCCGGAGGTCAATACCCGATGGCACGCCGGCGACACGCGCTGCAAATTATCCCGCAGGCACGAAATCACTCGCCCGCCGCCGATCGGTACCATCCGGCAAAAAGCTCGGAAATCCGGCCCACAGCTTTCCCGTGCGATCATCAGTTCTTCACGCGGAGAAAAACTGGGCATTGCCGCCGGCTTGGTCGGCATCGGCGCCGCGCCTGTTGCGGAGCCTGCGCCAGCAGCCGGAGCACCCAGCGCCGCAACGGCCTGCTGACAAGGTGCCGACAAGCGGGCACTGTGCTGTTGCAAGCAGGACAGTGCCGCAGCGCCGCCAGGAGTTACACCAGAGCATTGTGCCATGAAGTCGGAGCGGCAGGCCGATTTGACAGCATTGCGCTGCGCCTCAGTCGGCTGGGCCGCTGTCTCAGTGCTCGCAGGAGCCGGTGTTGCCGCCCCTGTTGTGGCGGGTGCCGTCTGTGCTGGTTCGGCGGACGTCGATTTCGGTTTGGTGGAGATAGCAGAAACCGCCTTGTGGCAAGCGGCGGAAAGAGTGGAAGCATGCTGCTGCAGGCATTGCAGCGCCTCGATGCCGCCCGGCTGCACGCCAGAGCATTGTGCGATGAAATCGGACCGGCAAGCGGATCTGATCGCACTTTTCTGCTCCTCGGTCGGCGCCTGCGCAAAAACGATCCCGGCGGAAAGGCCAGCCGCACAGAAGGCAGCAAACGCCGATAGCCCGAACAGGAGACGATGCCTCCCGCACCGGTCTGCTCGTAGAGAAGATGCATAGTCTCGCATTGTCCCCTCCCTGACAAAATCATCGATTACGGCATGAAACAAATACCTTGCTGAATGAGACGGTCGGACCTCGAAGGTCGATGGAAGTCACCAAACAAAAATCGTGAAATGCCCTTTATGTTTAATTTAGCACATTTGAATTTTATAGACTAGGTTCGAGTATCCATAGAAAGATGAGCGCACTAACTTATGAGGCAGCCGAAAGATGCAGTTGTGCTGCTTCCTCGACACTAGCGCCGGCCATCTATGCTTGGCTAAGCTTACTCTGCTTACCGTAATCTGCGGTTCGCCGACGACACCCAAACGTCTCGGCCCAGCACCTGTTAAACAGCAGGAAGCGGAACCGTTTGGAGTAAGGTCAGGCGTGATCGCAAGCTATCACTTCCCTCGAGCTTCTACTCGTGAGAGAAAATCACGCACCAGGGGAACAACCTCGGAAAGGTTTGTTTCCAGCAGCCAATGACCTCCATCAAGCAGATGAAGTTCGGCTTCCGGCAGATCACGAAGATAAGCGCGAGCCGCCTCCTCAGGCATATAGCCGTCCTGAGGACCCCAGACGATCAGCGTCGGCGGCCGGCATTTGCGCAGATAAGCCTGATAACGAGGGAACCAGGCAAGATTCTTTCGTAGCCCCGCAATCACATCAATCGCGATCTCCCGCCGCCTGGGCGGCGTCAGAGACCAGTGCAGTTTCCAGAGATCGGGAGGGATCCGTTCGGCAAGCTCTGAGCGAACATCGTTTAAGAACTCATCACGATATCCTTCTTCGCTCACTGCCTCGCCGAGCTTGATCCTCCGTTCAGGCGAGGGATCGCGGAAGTATTCTTGGAGCGGAGCATATTTCGGTCCCAGCGCATCTTCGTAGATGTCACCGTTTTGAATAATCAGCGCGCTAATACGCTCGGGTCGGCGTATCGCGAGGCGGAGACCGATCTGGGATCCGAAGTCATGCAAATAGAGAGCGAAACGCGTAATACCCAGATGCGCGGTGAACCGTTCGAGGAATTCGGCATAGCCATCGAAGTCGTAACGGAAATCCTCCGGGGTGTCGCTATATCCGCAGCCGGGAAAATCAGGCGCGATGAGCCGCCAGCGATCGGCCAGCAACGGCATGATGTTGCGGAACTCGTATGACGAGCAGGGATAACCGTGAGGTAGCAGGATAGCTGGCGCATCTTCAACTCCGGCCTCTCGGTAAAAGATATTAATGCCATCCAAGTTGGCGAATCGATGCCTTACAGGATCGAGTGAAATCATTGGGACCTCTCGCTTCGAACCGATGTTGGTTGCGAAAGGCAGAATGCGTAACTTTGTTCCCTGCTTTAATCTTTGCCGTCTTCCGGCTCATAAGTGCGGCTCCGGTCAACATCATTATGTGCAAGCGTGCGACGCGCGGCAGCAAATTGGCTGAGGAGAAGACCTGTCGAAGAATGGATTGGCCAAGCTACCGTTCTCAATCCCCAGAAACGCAAAAAGCCCCGTGGGGGGCTTTGTTGGGATCATAGGAATCGTTGGTTTTGTTTTCAGGCTTTGCCGCGTTCGGGTTGCTCACCTTTCAGGTTATGGTCAGCTTTAGCGAACGATGAGCTACCGCCGCCGAGGCAAGCGCAGTTTTCGCTGCAGCGAAAGTGGTTTTCGCGCCGGGGCTAATGGATTTCGGTATGAAGGGGATTGGTTGCGGGGGCAGGATTTGAACCTGCGGCCTTCAGGTTATGAGCCTGACGAGCTACCGGGCTGCTCCACCCCGCGTCCAGCGCAAATCCCTTTGGGATTTGTCGCGGCTACGCAAAGCGCAGGCGCTTTGCGGATCTGTGCCAAGCAAATTGCAGAGCAATTTGTCTCGCGTTCATGAGGCACCAAACACAAAAGGCCGCTTTATGAGCGGCCCTTTGATCGGCTTTGGGCCGTAAGTATGTGACGAGAAGATTGTTTGTTTTCGCATGAAGCGAGTTGCGTTTAGCAGACCTGGCAGCGACCGACTCTCCCGCGTCTTAAGACGAAGTACCATAGGCGCTGGGGCGTTTCACGGCCGTGTTCGGAAAGGGAACGGGTGCAGCCACCCCGCCATAACCACCAGGTCAGCGAAGCGCAACTTGTGTGAGAAGCTGGCAGGCTTTCGCCTGTTTTTGAACACGTCGTACCTTTCGCGAGGCAGCTTCGGCCAGGGGCCGCAAGCGCAAAGCGCGTCGCCAATCGTTTGGCGCGCCGTCCGCAGCGCCTTTGGCGCGTGAGG
>NZ_JACIBK010000027.1 GCF_014195325.1 Rhizobium sp. BK650
GTCGCAACACGATATGACAAGCTCATGCTCAACTTCGCCGCAACTTGCTACATCGCCGCCATCGTCATTTGGTGGACTTGATTGAGTCTGGAGCCCAGGACGATCAACCATTATCGGCTAACGATTTTCACTTGATGGAATCGGAGGCCCGAGATCGATCTCCACGACCGTGGCGCCAGAATCAATTGAGGGGGCCGGAGCCCCCTTTCAGTTCAGTGCTTGGTACGCTTCTTCTGTCTGTAGACGTCGACGACCACTGCGGCGACGATGATGACGCCCTTTACGATTTCCTGGTAGTAGGCGTCGATTCTGAGGAAGGTGAAACCGGAGGTCATGACACCCAGGATGACGGTGCCGATGACAGTACCGGTGATCCGCCCGACGCCGCCGGTGAGCGAAGTGCCGCCGATGACGGTCGCGGCGATCGCGTCGAGTTCATATCCGACGCCCATGCTGGCCTGCGCAGTTTCGGCGCGCGCCGCCGTGACGATACCGGCAAGGCCAGCGAGCAATCCGGCGATCACATAGACCTTGACGAGATGCGCCTCGATATTGATGCCGGAAACGCGCGCAGCCTGCGGATTAGCGCCGATCGCATAAGTGAACTTTCCGTAGCGCGTGTATCGCAGCGCGATGTGAAAGATCAGCGCGACGACGAGGAAGACGACAACCGGCCATGCCTTGGTTCCGATGAAATGGAACTGTTCGGTGATCCCGGAGACCGGTTGCCCCTTCGTATACCATTTCGCGACACCTCTGGCCGACACGAACATGCCGAGCGTCGCGATGAACGGCGGGATCTTCGTATAGGCGATGAGCGAGCCGTTTATGAGGCCGGCGACCGAGCCGATCAGCAGGCCGATCATGATCGGCACGAGCGCCGGCAGATCGGTCAGCGAAGGAAAAACGGCCCGCCCCCAGGTGGAGGACTGAGCGAAGCTCGTCGCAATCATCGCGGTCATGCCAACGACCGAGCCCGACGAAAGATCGATGCCGCCGGTGATGATGACCTGAGTGACGCCGACGGCGATGATGCCGATCACGGAGACCTGCAGGATCATGATCGTCAGGCGCTGCGAATTCAGAAGGAAGCTCTGGCCAATGAACAGCCAGCCCAGCACTTCATAGACCAGCGCGATGCCGACAAGCACGAGGAAGATGCTGAGTTCCGGCGGCATGCGCCGCCGTCTCGGCCGGGTCGCAAGCGGAGCCGGACTCTCTGCTGCCGTAGTATTCATGTCAAACCTCCCTTGGGTGATCACCGGCGCGCATCACTGCGCAGCCAGTTCCATCACCTTGATCTGCGTTGCTTCATCGCGATTGAGGAAACCGGTCACGCGCCCTTCATGCATGACCATGATGCGATCGCTCATCCCGAGCACTTCTGGCATCTCCGACGAGATCATTATGATCGCCACGCCGTTGCGCGCCATTTCCGTGACCAGCCGATGAATTTCCGCCTTGGCGCCGACATCGATGCCGCGCGTCGGCTCATCGAGGATCAGAATCTTCGGATGAGTGAGCAGCCAGCGCCCGATCAGAACCTTTTGCTGATTGCCACCGGAAAGATTCTCGACGCGCTCGTAAAGATTGGGCGTTTTCACGCGCAATCTTTTTGCCATGTCTTCGCAGGTCGCCTCGATCGCCCCCTGTTGCACGAAACCGGCCTTGACAAATCGGTCCTGGAGGACGGCGATCTGCATATTCTCCAGAATATCGAGGATCAAAAGGCAGCCCGTGTCTTTCCGGTCCTCGGTCAGGAACGCCATCTGGTGGCGGATAGCCTCGGTCGGCGAGGAAATCGTCACCGGCTTGCCAAAAAGCTCGATCGAGCCGGAGCTTGCCGGAGTCACTCCGAAAAGCGTTTCAGCGACATTCGACCGTCCGGAGCCGACGAGGCCGGCCACGCCCAGAATCTCGCCGGCTCTCACGTCGAAGGAAACGTTCTGGAAAACCCTGTTGAGACAGAGATCCTTGACGGAGAGCACGACCTCGCCAATCGGCACCTCTTCTTTGGGAAACATCTGGGTGATTTCGCGCCCGACCATCATGCGGATGATATCGTCGCGGGTGACGTCGGTCGAAGCATGCGTGCCGATATATCGGCCGTCGCGGAAGACGGAGAACTCGTCGGCGATCTCGAAAAGCTCGTTCATCTTGTGGGTGATGTAGACGATGCCGATGCCCTGGGCCCTCAGATCGCGGATGATGCGGAAAAGATGCTCGACCTCACGCTCCGTCAGCGCCGAAGTGGGCTCGTCCATGATGAGGACATCGGAATTGTAGGAGACCGCCTTGGCAATTTCGACCATCTGCCGGTTTGCGACCGAGAGGTACCTGACCTCGATATCGGGGTCGATTGCGATATTGAGCCGGGCAAACAGCTCTTCGGTCATCCGATGCATTACGCCGTGATCGACGAAGCCGAAACGGTTCTTCGGCTCGCGGCGAATCCAGATATTTTCCGCGACCGTCATGAACGGCATCAGGTTCAGTTCCTGATGGATCATCGCAATGCCATTCTCCAGCGCATCGAGCGGAGATTTCAGACGTATCTCAACCCCCTTCAGGCGAATATCGCCCCTATCGGGCGTGTAGATGCCGGCAAGGATCTTCATCAGCGTCGATTTGCCGGCGCCGTTCTCGCCCATCAGCGCATGCACGGAAGCGCGCTTCAGCCGGAACTGCACGTCGTCGAGGGCGATGACACCGGGAAATTCCTTCCGAACGCCCTCGGCGCTCAAGAGATATTCCGCATTCGGAACTGCGCCGCTTGCGCGCACGGCGGCCATGGTTGACGGGCTGACGGCCATATCATCTCCTCCGGATACGGACAGGCGGAAAGGATGCGGGCAGAGCCCGCATCCTGCTTGGCGTTTGCCTCAGTTCTTGGAGACAAAGTCTTTTACGTTGGCAGGGGTCACGAGCTGGAAGGGGATGTAGACCTTCTTCTCGACCTTTTCGCCCTTGGCAATCTTGAGCGCGGTATCGAGAGCGCCCTTGCCCTGGCCGGCGGCGTCCTGGAACACGGTGACATCGAGATCGCCTGCCTGCATGGCGGCAAGCGCGTCCTGCGTGGCATCGACGCCACCGATGACGACCTTCTTCATATCCTTGCCGGCTGCCTTCAGCGCCTGGATGGCGCCGATCGCCATTTCGTCATTGTTGGAGATCACGGCGTCGAACTCGATGCCGCTGGAGAGCCAGTTGGTCATCAGGTCGGCGCCCTGGGTACGATCCCAGTTGGCCGTCTGCTCTTCGACGATCTTCAATCCCTTGCATTCGTCCGTCTTGATGACGTCGTGAACGTCTTGGGTGCGCATGCGCGCAGCCTGGTTGGAGAGTTCGCCCATGATGACGACGGCGTTGCCCTTGCCGCCGAGAATTCGGCAGATTTCCTTGGTTTCCAGCGTGCCGGATTCCTGCTCGTTGGAGGCGACGAAGGCCTGCTTGTCCGGCAGCGTGTCGACGTTGACAGGCTGGCGGTTGACGTAAACAAGCGGAATGCCAGCGTCAGCGGCAAGCTTCGACATCGCCGTAGTCGCATCGGTATCGACAGGATTGACGATGATCGCGTCGACCTTGGAAGCGATGAAGTTCTGGATCTGGCTCTGCTGCTTTGAAACGTCGTTCTGCGCATCTTCGACCTGCAGGGTGACGCCCTTAAGGGTCTTTGCGTAGTCGGTCATACCATTGCGCAAGACCGTCAGGAAATTGTCGTCGAATTTCGCCATCGAAACGCCGACCGTTTCGGCATGAGCCGCTGCCGACATGACAAGCGCCATCGCGGTGCCCAGGATAAGCTTTTTCATTTTACTTCCTCCACAAGTGGTGCCCGGCTGCACCCTCCTCACGCCGGGGCCTCAGACATCCGTCCGCAGGCCTCAAAATCACGCCGCCTCTCCCGTGGCGGCCCCGTTAAAACGGAACAAACAAACCGTAAAATTTGCCTTGTGGAATATTCATTCCATTTTATCGAAACGGCGTCAAGCCTCTTTGCGGATTTCGGACACCATTGCCGAAGCATGAGCTGCGTGCTGCGATGAATTTCGGGTGATAAGCCCGTCGCACCCCGGCCATGATGGACGACAAACCATCATAAGCGCTTATTGCGATCGCCCTGGAAAACCCCATTTAATCGAGACCCGGAACGGCCTGCGCACACCGGTCGTTTGCTTGAAGATTTGGAGACAGGACACATGTCCATTTCGATGTATCGCCTTACGGTGCCGATGTTCCAGCGCGGCATCGCCAGCTTGAAAACCTACCTCGACAAGGCGGAAGCCTATGCCGAGGAAAAGAAGATCGATCCCGCCATCCTTGTGAACGCACGTCTCGCCCCGGACATGCTGCCGCTCTCCGGCCAATATCAGCGTGCCAGCGACACCGCTAAGTTTGCGCTCTCCCGGCTGACGGCAACCGATGCGCCAAAGTTCGAGGACAATGAAGCCAGCATCGCTGATCTGCGCGAGCGCATGGCAAAGACGGAAGCCTATCTCGCCAACTTCTCACCGGAGGCTTTGGAAGGCAGCGACGCTAAGGATATCACCATACCGGGCCGCAACGCTTCCGTCGTGCCGGGCATCGAATATGTCGCGCTTTTCGCACTGCCAAATTTCTATTTCCACGTGACCACCGCACATGCCATCCTGCGCAACCAGGGTGCGCCGGTCGGCAAGCGGGATTTCCTTGGAAACTTCTGATGCCATCAGGGCCGGTACGTCACCGGCCCTTTTTCCGTCAGTTCGGTATAGGCAAGTGTCTGATCGAGATGTCGCGCCCGAAGCGACAGCAACCGTTCTGCATAACTGAGCCGTACCGACGCATAGGCCGGATCATCGGCAAGATTGTGCAGCTCCATCGGATCGTTGACGAGATCGAAGAGCAGCGCCGGCAATGCAGTAAAATGCACATATTTGAATTGCTCGTCGCGGATGACGGCAAGATTCAGCTCATTTGACCGAAGGCCGAAATGCTGCTCCCCTTCGCCATAGGCGATATCCCGGAAATCGAACTCCCAGAAGGCTTCCTCCCGCCAAGCCTGGTCCTTGCCATCGAGGAAGGACGTCAGCGAGCACCCATCGATGCTGTTGGCCGGTCTGATGCCGAGTCGATCGCAAAGTGTCGGGAATACATCGGCAGCGCTGGTGAAGTTCTGCACCGTGCCGCCGGCGGAAGCAGCACCGGGATCGCGGATGACGAGCGGAATATGATAGCTGCCGTCGAAATAGCCGCCCTTGCCGAGCGTCCAATGGTCGCCCGCCATCTCCGCATGATCTGACGTGAAGACGATGATCGTGTTATTCCATTCGCTCGCGTCCTTCAGCGCCTGCCAAATGCGGCCGAGCTGATCATCGACCTCGGCGATCATGCCATAGTAGATAGACCTGATCGCATCGAAATCGGCTGCATTCCATTCGCCGAGTGGGCCTTTCGCACCATGAATGAAACTGCCCTTGCCGGCACGCGGCATGGCATAGGCAAGATAGGGATGGCTTTGCTGTTCCGTCTTGCAATCTGCCGCGCGTGAAAAGACCGGACCTTCGCCAGGCCTGAACATGCGGTTGAACGGCTCCGGCACTGAGAAAGGCGGATGCGGTCGCAAAAAGGAGATATGGGCGAACCACGGCGCGTCCTGCTCGTCCATCCAACGGATGAATTCGCCGGTCAGGAAAGCGGTCTGCGTCTCTTCCCGCGAATAGGCTGGCGCTGCGTCGGAGATTTCCCCTGATGCAGCACCGACCGGAATGTGGATATTACGGCTGACAGCCTCCTTATGCCCGCGGGAGCGCAGCCAGGAAAGCCATTGCCTCTCATGTTCAGGAAGGAGCTGACGGGCCGTGAATCCCGGCAGCACGCCTTCATAGGTCGTCAGATGCGGATCATTGGCATCCCTATCGCGCGGATCTGGCGCCGTGTCCGTATAGCCGAACAGTGTCGGATCGTAACCCGCCCGCCTTGCCGCCAGCGCTAGATTGTCGAACCGCCGGTCGAGCGGCGATCCGTTCCGGCAGACCCGGTGATTCATCTGGTAGAGGCCGGTATAAAGCGTGGCGCGCGCCGGCGAACACGGCGCAGCACCCGCATAATGTCGCCGGAAGAGCGTCCCCTCCTTCGCCAGAGCGTCCACATTCGGCGTCCTGACGCAGGCATGCCCCACAGAAGAGAGGCAGTCGCCGCGCCATTGATCCGCCGTGATGAGCAGAACGTTGGGTTTCGGGCCGCGCTCAGTGCTGATTTGATCTCGCATGCCAGTTCCAGGCCGATTGAATGATTTGCGAGAGATCATATTGCGGCACCCAGCCGAGCACGTCCCGCGCCTTGTCGTTGTTGGCGACCAGCGTATGCGAATCGCCTTCGCGACGACCGATATACTCGACCGGGAACGGCTTGTTGGAGACCTCTTCGATGGCGCCAAGCAGTTCCTTCACGGTGGTGCCTGTGCCGGTGCCGAGATTGAGCGAGACCGACTCGCCGCCATCGAGCAAATATTGGACGGCCCGCACATGCGCATCGGCGAGATCGAGGACATGGATATAGTCGCGCACGCAGGTGCCGTCGCGCGTCTCGTAGTCGCTGCCAAAGACCTTGAAGCCCTGACGACGACCAAGTGCTGCATCAATCGCCAGCGGGATTGCATGCGTTTCCGGCTGGTGCCATTCGCCGATCCGGCCTTCGAAATCGGCGCCGGCGGCATTGAAGTAGCGCAGTACGACGGAACGAAGATTCTTGTACTGATCGTAGTCGGCAAGCGCCTGCTCGACGATATATTTGGTTCGGCCGTAGGGATTGATCGGCACCTGGCGGTGCGTCTCATCGAGCGGCACGCTCTGCGGCAGGCCATAGGTCGCGCAAGTCGACGAGAAGACGAAGGCATTGATGCCCGCCGCCTGCGCCGCCGACAGCAGCGTCAGCGTGCCGATGACATTGTTCTCATAAAAAGAGACCGGATCCTTAACTGATTCGCCGACTTCGATCAGCGCCGCAAAATGCAGGATCGCCGACGGCTTGTGCTTTGCCAGCACCTCATCGAGCCGGGCGCGATCACGAATATCGCCCTCTTCCGCCGGTCCCCATTTGACGAATTCGCGATGGCCGTTGGAAAAATTATCGAAGACGACGGGCCTGTAACCCTTGTTCGCCAGATCGAGACACGTATGCGAGCCAATATAACCAGCGCCGCCGACGACCAATACGGTTTCACCTGCCATGCCTCTATCCTTTTGCAAGCCACAGATGCACGGACCTTAGCCAAGTTACACGTCGGTAAAAAGTTATCTCGGTTACATATTTGCAAAAAGAAGAAGATTAGGGAGACCTTTTATACGAGATGCGCCCGCCTGCAGGCGATTGCTTCGTCGGCTCCCAGGCATTCATTATGTAGCAGGCATATCGGCAATGAGCGCCGCCTTGGCCGTTTGGCCGAAGAGGCCGAACGACATCTGGCCAGCATGCCGCTACGCTATATCTTACCATTGGAAATTCGCTGTATCAGATCTGGGAGGAAATATGAGGAAGGCGATCATTGTCTGGGGCGGCTGGCCGGGCCATGAGCCGGAACCCTGCGCAAATATCGTTGGGGAATTGTTGCGCGAGGACGGCTTCGCTGTCGAAATCACCAATGATCTTGGCATTTTCGGCTCGCCGCAACTCGCTAGGGCCGACCTGCTGGTGCCGCTCATTACCGGCGAGAAGCTGGAAAAGCCGCATGCGGATTCCCTTGTCGAAGCCGTTCGCGGCGGCCTTGGCCTCGGTGGCCACCACGGCTGCCTTGCCACCTCCTTCAAGGAAAGCGCGCCCTTCCGCTACCTCTCAGGCGTCACCTGGGTTGCCCACCCCGGAAATATCATCGACTTCCGGGTCGCGATCACACGGCAGGACGATCCGTTGATGGAGGATATTCCAGATTTCGACTATCACTCGGAGCAATATTATCTGCATTACGATCCCTCGGTCGAAATCCTCGCAACAACCACTTTCACCGGCCAGTACGATCCCGTCGCGCGTAATGTCACGATGCCTGTCGTCTTCAAGCGGTATTTCGGCGAGGGCCGCGTGTTCTATTCTGCCCTTGGCCATGTCGCCGCCGAATTCAGCCATCCCTACATGCCGTTGATCCTGCGCCGCGGTCTCGGGTGGGCCGCACGGCAGTAGCGGCGCGGGCCGCCGCTTGCCGATCGTCCAGCCGCGCTATATTTTCCCGCCATGCAGGATCGCTTCTCTTTCCTCCCCGCAACCGCCGATCGCTTGGCCGATATCGAAATGGTCTTCGACGATTGCTCCGGCGGCCGGAATTGTCGCTGCGCCTATTGGTATCTTCCGAATGCCGAGTACAAGGCAGGATGGGGCGAAGGAAACCGCAGCTGGTTCCGAAACCTGATTGCAGAGCCGCGCCCGCCCGGCATTCTCGGCTGCCACGAGAACGAGCCAGCCGGATGGTGCGGCGTGGCGCCGCGCGCGGTATTCGACCGGTTGCGCCGTTCGAAACCCTTTGCTCCGGTCGATGGCAGGTCGGTTTGGTCAATCAATTGCTTCATCGTACGCAAACCCTTCCGACGCCAGGGCCTGTCGCGCTTGCTGTTGGTACATGCCGTCGAATTTGCAAAGGCGAATGGCGCCGAATGTCTCGAAGCCTATCCCGTCGATCAAGGAGCCCGTGGTTCAAACGGACCCGAGCTCTACCCGGGAACGCTTTCGATGTTCCTCGATGCAGGTTTCGTCGAGGTGGCAAGACGCCTGCCGACAAGACCGATCGTCCGCCTGGAATGCCGCTGACTATTTCTCGCTCGGTAGGTGATAAGCGGTTCTCCTCATGCCATTCCGGACAGGAAGCCTCTCTCTGAAATTGCCTTAGGCTCCAGACTCAATCAAGTCCACCAAATGACGATGGCGGCGATGTAGCAAGTTGCGGCGAAGTTGAGCATGAGCTTGTCATATCGTGTT
>NZ_JACIBK010000028.1 GCF_014195325.1 Rhizobium sp. BK650
GGGTCGACGGCACCACCTTTGAATGGAGTGCTCAGAAAACCGCTTGAACTAAACCCGAGTTTGCAGGCCCTAGACGGGGTCTGCAATATCCCCGCCGGGACGGTGGTTGCGGTGACTTCGGTCAATCGGCTGATGGCCCAAAGGCACATCGATGGACACGTTGAAGCACTCGACCCGAACAACATCATGAGGCAACGACCTCGGAAAGGACCATGACCCCGGCAACGATGTTGCAGGCGCTTGACAAACACCCGCAATTAAAGGGCCGATTGACAGTTTAGGTCATCATTCGGGTGCGTTCATGTATTCGGCCTTTGTCTGCGACCGAGACCATGGTCGCTGGCCCTGATGGAGTACGCGGATCGAGGCCTCATCAACGGGTCGCGCTTGAATGCGGCGCCTAAAGCTCTCCGGGTTTGCTCGATCCCCAGCTCCGCTGGATGACCATCTGTTGCTTCTGCACCTTACGCCGGTTCGCTGAGGTTTCCTGTCTATGCTGTCTTGACGCGTGCCTCCCTGAACATCTCTCCACTTGTCATCATCGCCCAGATGATCCGAGCAAGTTTGTTAGCCACGGCGACGGCCACGATCATAGGACGTCGTCGTTGTAATAAAGCTTCGATCCAAGCTCCCCCGACCTTCGCTCGAGCTTTCGGATACCGAACTATATTCCTGGCGCCGATTACGAGCAGATGACGCAGGTAGGCATCTCCTTGTTTCGTAAATCCCTCCCAATCGAGTGGTGCCGCCACTGGAGTTTTGACGCGGCGTCAGGCCCAGCCAAGCTGCAAACTCTCGACCGGAGCGGAACATCCTAGCGTCCGGAATGGTGGCGGCGATGGCCGTAGACGTGATTGGGCCGACCCCTGGGATCGACGAAAGCAGATTTGAGACCGGATCTGAACGACCGATTTCCGCTAGCTTCGTCTCAATCCCGTCGATCTGCTTGTTCAACTCGCCAACAGATCCGATCAAGCTGGTCAACGCATACCGAGCATGTTCTGGCAACGAGGCCGCAACTTCCTCTATCATCGGCATTATGGTCTCGATGCGTTGTCGACCTTGGCCGAAGATGATTCCGAATTCGGCGAGATGAGCGCGGATCGCACATACCGTCATGGTCCGTTGCCGTACCAGCAGACCTCTAGCTCGATGTAGCATCAGGAAGCTCTGGTTAGCCTCAGACTTTACCGGAACGAAGCGCATATCGGGTCGCCGAACAGCCTCACAGATGGCTCCAGCGTCCGCGGCGTCATTCTTCGCGCCGCGCCGTACAAACGGCTTCACATACGAAGGCGGTATCAACCTAACCTCGTGACCGAGCTTCATCAGCTCCCGAGCCCAGTAGTGCGCCGTGGCACAAGCTTCGACACCAACAACGCATGGCCTTGCACGCTGAAAGAACTTGATCATCTCGCTTCGCCGGAGCGCCGCGGTTTTGATCACTGAACCGTCGGCATCCACCGCATGGACGTGAAAGTTATGTTTGGCCAGATCAAGGCCTATCGTGCTGGCGATCATATCAGTGGCTCCTGTTTGAGTCGGCGCATCATCATACGACCAACCGGTTCGGAGCGGGGCCGTCTTCCCCATCAACGGCAAGTTCCGGGCTGAGTGCCTGAACGCTCACTGGTTCATGAGCCTTGACGACGCGCGGGCGAAGATGGGGGATTGGCGTAGAGACTTGTATGAAGCGGCGTTTGTCAATCCATCGTCATCCCTCCCAAAGTTGCTTTCCATCGGTTGTTCGAAGTCGTCTGGCAATCCGGCACCCGTTGGTGCCTCCACTTGTATCCGGCTGAGGCGGCTTCCTCCGACCATAATCCCGATTCATGGTGGCCAAACGCCTGCTTCGAAACGCGGTACCAAACTACAACTCGGCGTGTGATTTCCATCTCTACGCACGGTAGCCACGCTTCCCTCTCAACTGCCCGTCGGCGGTTGAACCCTTATTTGGCGGCGATAGATAGAGTGGCCCCTTCGGGCACCACACCGTCTTCGATGAACCGCCAGAATGCTGTTCAAGCTTGCCCACCCGAGTGATCAGGGTTCGGCCATAGTGGCCTGAGCGGTATCCGAGCCGGTCCGGTGTGCGCTCGCTTTTACCAGCTCCAAGGGCCTCGTCCATCTCCGCTTCCAGAACTTCCTGCATCACCGCGCGGATCACTTCGCGCAGGCCGTCTGGGTTCGATAGCAAAATCTCTTTCACTGCAGCGCTGGCTGTCTTACCATCGGTCTTGGTCATGGTGGCGTTCCCTCCGGGGAATTGGTGACGTTGAACATCACCAGTCTGCCATGGCCGCCTTCTTTAGGAAATTTGCAGAACCTTCAGCACTCTACCGTAAGAATCGCCGGAGAATGCCTCCACGCGGTAAAGAGAATGAATCGCTCGATCCGGTAGGATTGGCCAGCGGACAAAGAAGCATATCGAAGCTTTCAGCATAGCGGCCGCGCCGACGCGCGAGGGAAAGCGGGAATTCGCGTCACACGAGGAACGCGAGGAAGGGCAGCCGCAGGAGCGCCAGCGAAAGCGGTGCGAAGGAGGCGCGGGACCGACTGTCCCGCGACCGAGTGTGCCGCTTCCAGGCCGACGTCGCGGCTGGTGACGCTCCCGATGACAGACGTCCGGTCGTCTCCTCCCGTCACCCACCCGGCCGGACCAGCGACCGCGCGATTTCGATGATGTCGTCACGGCCGGCAGTCGGGTCTTCCCGGTTCCAGGCGATACCGAGCCCGATCTTGAAGTCGATCTTCCTCACCTTCTTCAGCTCAAAACCGCGGTTGGGCAGATCCTGCGTCCATTCCGGCACGAAGCCGATGCCAAGCCCGGCAGAGACCGGTGACACCAGCGAGAAGGTGTCATCGCAGGTATAGGTGACATTGTCGGTCAGATCGTGCTCCTCGAACTTTTCCGCGAAATAGCGCTCGCTGTAGGAGAGGTTCTGCCGGGAAAAGGAGATGATCTTCTCTTGTCGCAGATCCTCAAGATCGATCTCGCTCTTGCATGACAATGGGTTGGCCACCGCCAGCAGGTAGCGCTAATGGGCAATCGAGAAGAAGCGCAAGGAGCCGATATTCTCCACCAGCCTGATGAAGCCGAGATCGATGCGGCCTGCCGCGATATGGCGGATGATGTCATCGGTGGTGCCGCTTTCGATATGCATGCAGATATCGGGATATGTGCGGCCGATGCGCGCCAGGAAGGACGGCAGTACGCCGATGGTGGCGGGATAGACGGTGGCGATGGCAATCTTCCGTGCGGACCTCCCGCCAACCGAGCGGGCGATCTCCCTTGACAGGTCCACGTCGCTCCGGATGCGCACCGACCGCTCGTAGAAGGCTGCCCCTGCCCTTGTCAATTCCACCCGCGGGGCCGAGCGGATGAATAGAGCCGGCTGGGCGATATGCACCTTGGCTACCGCCCTCTTGTACCAAACCGTGAAGACCAATCGATATGCGATTTGTTCAGTGCGGCGAGCGCAATATTGCCGGTTGCAGTGAGCATCTCTCGTTGTTCCCATAACAATCGCCCACGCGATCATTCTCGACCCAGCCGCGATCGTCGACGGCCGCTTGCTGCGAGCTACCTTCAAAGCCTTCCGCGCCGACTGCGGTTTCTTCGGCGATCCTGCAACTGCAGAAATCCGTCGCTGTGAGATACATAGGATTTTTCCGGAAGACCTTCGGTCTCCCGGATAAATGAGTTCGAATCTCAGGCTGCCCGAGCAGCCTTGGCGGGGATTTCTACGTCGATTTCGAGGATCGAGACGTTCTCGCCGCGATCGATCCTGATCTGCAGACGATCGCCTTCGATTTCGACATGCTTGGCGATCACTGCAAGGATCTCCTCTCTGAGAACGGATACGAGATCCGATCCGGGAGTCACGCGTTCGTGCGCCAGAAGCAGTTGCAGGCGTTCGCGCGCAACCGGCGCGGTTTTCCGCTTTTGAAAGAAATCGAATACGCTCATGCCGCCCTCCGTCCGAAGATCTTGCCAAACAGACCACGCTTCTCGCCGGGGATCGAAACCGGAAGAGCCTCGCCGTTGAGGCGACGGACGGCTTCGAAATAGGCCTTGGCCGGAGCACTGCTCTGATCTGCGAGCGTCACCGGAGCGCCGAGGTTGGACGCGCGCAGCACATCCATGCTTTCAGGAATAATGCCGAGCAGCGGGATCGACAGGATCTCCAGCACGTCGTCCACCTTCAGCATGTCGCCGCGCTCGGCGCGGGTGACATCGTAGCGGGTGAGAAGAAGATGCTTTTCGATACGCTCGCCGCGCTCGGCCTTTTCCGTCTTGGCGTCCAGGAGGCCAATGATGCGGTCGGAATCGCGCACGGAAGACACTTCCGGATTGGTGACGACCACAGCAATATCGGCATGCCGCATCGCCAGCGTTGCACCGCGTTCGATACCGGCCGGACTGTCGCAGATGACCCAGTCGAAATGCTTCTTCAGCTCGTTGATGACGCGCTCGACGCCTTCTGCGGTCAAGCAGTCCTTGTCACGGGTCTGTGATGCCGGCAGCAGGAACAGCGTCTCGAGCCGCTTATCGCGGATCAGCGCTTGGGTCAGCTTGGCGTCGCCCTGAATGACATTAATCATGTCATAGACAACCCTTCGCTCCGCACCCATCACGAGATCGAGGTTGCGAAGGCCAACGTCGAAGTCGACGACTACGACTTTTTCGTTTCTTTGCGCAAGGGCTGCCCCCAACGCTGCAGTCGAGGTTGTCTTGCCAACGCCACCCTTACCCGAGGTTACAACAATGACCTTTCCCATATCCCGCTCCTGTTTGAACCACTCACCCGTTAAATCAGTCGCGACGCCCTGATCGCATCGTTCTCAAGCCATAACTGCGCAGCCTGACCGCGCAGTTCCGCCGGCAGATCGTCGGCGGTCTTGTAGATCCCGTCGATTGCCAGAAGCTCGGCTTCCAGCTTGCGGCAGAAGATACGCGCGGCCGCATTGCCGACCGACCCGGCGAGCGCGCGTCCGCGAAGCGCGCCATAGATGTGGATGGATCCCCCGGCGATTACCTCGGCTCCGGAAGCGATCGATCCTATGACCGTTACATCCCCTTCCGGAAAGACGATCGACTGACCCGAGCGCACCGGCTCGTGCAACACGAGCGAAGAGGGAGCAGCACGAACAACCGGTGCAACGACTTCCCGCACTTCGGTCGGCTGCGCCTTGCTCGGCTTCTGCCCCTCGCTCGCCGTGCCAGCTGCAGGCATCTCCACATCAGTGGCCGGCCGCCCGCCCACCATGCCCGGCGGCATGCTGGCGTCGAGCTGAGATGGTCGCGCGCCTTCGATACCCATCACCCGGACGCCGCGCTCTCCGAGAGCTGCAATCATTCCCTTAAGTGTGGCACGATCCAGCGCGAGTTCACTGACATCCAGAACAACGGGCCTGCCGAGGAAGAAGCCAGCCGATCGCGCAGCGAGATCGTCGAGACGTACGAGCCAATCCTCGAACGGCAAATCAGGTGTGAGCACGACCGCAAGAAACGATCTGCCTTTGATGCGAATGGAGCGCGCTTCGGTTAACACGTTAGTAAACTTGGTTAATTTCGATTTAAAAGCTTTAGCTGCTTTATGGTTAACAAATCGTTAACGCCGGGCAGGTGAAGCCAAAGAATGGTCGACCGAAAGGTCGCGTACCATCGCCTCACTTTCGTGCCTCGTGCCGGTGATGTTTTAGCATTATGCTTGAAACATCAGAGCCTTCCGTAATTCAAGCGCACCGGCGACGGCAAAGCCTTTCGCTCGGACGAGGGCCATGCTCTTGCTGCGATCGCGTGTTAGCTCGCAGAGTACCGCCGGCTTTATGACAGAATCACAAGAGGGGCACGCGGAGAAGAAATGACCAGCTTTTTGATCACCGGACCAGAAATGGCTGATTTCACGATCCTCCTTGCCCATGGTGCAGGCGGCGCGATGGATTCTGCGTCGATGACCGATCTATCGAAAGCGCTCGCAGCCGGCGGCTTCAGGGTAGCGCGCTTCGAGTTCGCGTATATGGCCCAGCGTCGCGTGACCGGCGCGATAAAGCCGCCTCCCCGCGCAGACCATTTGCTCGCCGAATATCGTGCCGCAATCGAGGAACTCAATGCCGGCAAGTTGGTCATCGGAGGCAAGTCGATGGGTGGTCGCGTCGCAAGCATGATCGCAGACGAGGCTCTGGCGGCGAAGAAAATCCGGGGTCTGCTTTGCCTCGGATATCCGTTTCACCCGCCGGGCAAGCCGGACCAGCTGCGCACTGCGCATCTGCAAAGCTTGCAGACGCCCACACTGATCTGCCAGGGAACGCGTGACCCCTTCGGATCAAGAGAAGAGGTTGCAACCTATTTACTCTCCGATCAGATCGATCTGCTCTGGCTGGAAGACGGCGACCACGACCTCAAGCCACGCAAGAAGATTTCAGGCTATTCCGTTGGCGACCATATGCGCCAACTATCCGGATATGCAGTGAGCTGGGCGAACCGGCTATAATCCGAAAAAATACTCGCAACACGCGATATTTCTGTCGATAGCGGCCGCTTTCCCGATATTTAAAGTTATTCGGTAAACCGTTTTAAAAGGATTGCCTGATCGAATGGCGCCCCCGCGCATCCGCGCGGAAATGGGGTCCTGAACAAAGCGGCTGTCCATTGGACAGGTGCTTTGTCATTCGACGGGAAATCAGGCATGGGTGCGATCGAAGGCAGGAAGATCGACGGCAACCTTTCGATCTATCTTGATCTGTTGCGGCTCGCCGCTGCTGTGATCGTATTTCTCTCACACGCGCATGTCTTCCTGCTCCCATCCATCAAGATCGGACCTTTGGGCTGGGGTCGGGAAGCTGTCGCGGTCTTCTTCGTTCTCTCAGGATTTGTCATCAGTTATGTCGGGCAGGTAAGCGAAAAGGAATGGCGCCAATACCTTGTCGCCCGCCTCGCCCGGATAATGCCTGTCGCTCTGCTGGCAATCGCGGCGATTTTCGTGGCCGACAGCATCGGGATGCACGCGAACGCCCCTTACTATGATTTCATCAACACCGGGTTCTTCACCCCGGTTTCAGTTGAAGCGGCACTCGCCTATGTGACCTTCACTAATCAATTATGGTTTGCACATGCCGTTTTTGGCAGCGGCGAGCCGTATTGGTCATTGGGCTTCGAAGTTCAGTACTACCTGTTCTACGGGCTGTTTGCCTTTTCGCCTCGGCCTGCGAAACCACTATTGCTGTGCCTTTGGGCCACCCTCGCAGGCCCGAAAATCCTAATGTATATGCCCCTGTGGCTCATGGGCTGGTTGACGATGAAGTGCGTCATCGGGCGCCCGCCATTTCGGCGCACCAGCTCCATCGCGATGATCATCGCATCGCTCGTGCTGTTCTTGAGTCTGAAGGTTTTCGCCGATCGCATTGCGACCAACATGTACGAGACCTGGTCACTGTCTCAAGAAGCGATCAATTTCACCTACTTCAACCTCATCGGCGTTGCGGTGGTCCTGCACCTCATCGGCGTGGCATCGTTGCTTTACCAGGCTCCGG
Source organism: Rhizobium sp. BK650 (assembly GCF_014195325.1). Taxonomy (GTDB): domain Bacteria; phylum Pseudomonadota; class Alphaproteobacteria; order Rhizobiales; family Rhizobiaceae; genus Rhizobium. The sequence continues at coordinate 7,537 of NZ_JACIBK010000028.1, forward strand.
TACTGTTCAAGAAAACAGGCCCGGCGATCAAGTGGCTGGCTGGTGGCAGCTTTACGCTCTATCTCGTCCACCAGCCGCTTATTCTGATGTTTGCGGCCCTCCTGCATCCGGTGGAGGAGCATGTTCCGATGGCGGCGGTCCTCCTCATCACCTGTTTCGCCCTTTGCTTGCTCCTGGCAGAAGTCGCGGAACGTCGAAAAAAGTTCTTCGCCTCGCTCATCGTCGGCCTGCTACCGGTACTGTCGCGTACAGGCGGGAAAACGCCCGTCAATGTTGCTTCCGACATAGACCATACGGCGCCGTCGACCTCGCAACTCGTTCGGGTTCTTGAGGAAATGCAAAATGCTCTCGATGGGGAAGAGAAAGTGGGCGGCATTCACGATGCGCCGCCTCGCGAGCGCGCATCGCGTGCTTGAGCGAGAAAGTCCAACGTTTGTCGGAGCGGTTGATCCGACGCACTCGCAGCCATTCTCTCGCCTTCCGCTTCAGTGAACGCTCGGGAGTTTTACTGCTGAGGCAAAATCTTCCGCCACCAGTTCGCTGATCGTGATCAATGTTTCCTCGATCGTGAAACCTGATGCGACGGTGGCATCGATCAGATCCTGTAAGTCGGCTCCGATAGCCTCGCGGCAGTCGTCAAGCCGATCATCTGAAACAGTCAAACTGCGCAACTCTTCCATGATGTCCTTTCCAGAGTTGGAGGTCAGAATAGAGCGCGGCCGGCAATTGCGGCGGCGCTGCTGGTATCAGCGTGCAGATACGCGGCCTCTTGCAGGCGGCAGAAGCCCTTCGCGCTGCATCTTCTTGCGGATAGCCTTGCGCTGCCGAGCAATTGCCTGAGCTTTCTCGCGCACGCGCCGCTCAGAAGGCTTTTCATAGGCACGGCGCTCCTTCATTTCGCGAAACAATCCTTCGCGTTGCATCTTCTTCTTCAGGGCACGAAGAGCCTGTTCGACATTATTGTCTCTGACGATGACGTGCATGTTTTCTCCAATGAAAGAACTCAAGGGGCAAAACACCTCCATTTGGCGTCTTTCCTTGGGTTCGGTTAGGGTTTGACCGGCATTCGCACCGATCGGC
>NZ_JACIBK010000029.1 GCF_014195325.1 Rhizobium sp. BK650
AGTAAAAATTACTTCGATTGCGGTAGTGATTCGCTCAAAAGTAGGGCCTGATTCACAGTAAAATCCGCCAAAGTTATGATTGCGTTAACCATATTGTATGGCGTGCAATATAATCGCGAACTGATGCTTTGGAGGCGGTCCGATATTCTGCGAACCTACGCACCTTGTTATTCAACGGGGCAAGAGAGGGAAGCGAGAAGGCGTTGGTCGCAGAACGCACACGCGATATCGAGCGGTTCACGCTCGGTCCCTGAGGACGATACCCGCTGCAGTGCCTTCGATCACAACGCGATTTGGGAAGGAGATCAGCCATGCGTCGCGAGCAGTCAGTGACTGGGCGAAAGGGTGGGGAGGGCGTAGCAGATCGCGTTTTAAGGAGGGAGTGCCGGGACATTGCCGCCCCGGCACATGATACCGATCAGGCCGCCCTGGCGATTGCACCATGCGGGTCAAGAACGAATTTCGTCGCCGCACCCTGGTCGAAGCTTTCATAGCCTTGGGCAGCATCTTCAAGCGAAATCACCTTGGCATTGACGATATCGGCGATCGGAAGACGGTCATGCAGGATCGCCTGCATGAGTTGGCGGTTATACTTCAGCACCGGCGTCTGACCGGTGTGGAACGATTGCGCCTTCGCCCAGCCAAGGCCGAAGCGCAGAGAGAGGCTGCCGTGTTTGGCGGCATTATCCACTGCACCCGGATCTTCCGTGACATAGAGGCCGGGAATGCCGATTGAACCGGCGGCCCGGGTGATCTCCATCATCTGGTTCAGCACGATCGCCGGCTGCTCGCCGCCGGAATGTCCACGGGCTTCGAAGCCGACGGCATCGATCGCGCTGTCCACTTCATTAGTGCCGACCACCTGCGCGATCAGATCTCCGAGCCGGTCGCTCTTCGATAAGTCGATGGCTTCGAAGCCGACGCGGCTGGCGTGGGCGAGGCGATCCTTGTTGAAATCACCGATCATCACCACAGCCGCACCGAGGATGCGGGCGGATGCCGCGGCGGCGAGGCCGACCGGGCCGGCACCCGCGACATAGACGGTTGATCCAACGCCGACCCCCGCCCTGACGGCGCCATGAAAGCCGGTTGGAAGGATATCGGAGAGCATGGTGAGATCGCGGATCTTGGCCATCGCCTTGTCGCGGTCGGGGAATTTCAGGAGGTTGAAATCGGCATAGGGGATTGTGACATAGCGGGCCTGGCCGCCGATCCAGCCGCCCATGTCGACATAGCCGTAGGCGCCACCGGCACGCGACGGATTGACGGTCAGGCAGACGCCTGTGTCCTGCGATTTGCAGCAGCGGCAGCGGCCGCATGCCACATTGAAGGGCACGGACACGATGTCGCCGATATCGAGCATTTCTACATCGATGCCTTTTTCGATGATCTCGCCGGTTATTTCGTGTCCAAGCACGAGGCCTGGCATGGCTGTGGTGCGGCCGCGCACCATGTGCTGGTCCGAACCGCAAATATTGGTGGAGATAACTTTCAGGATGACGCCATGCTCGATACGGCGGCCATCCGGTGCCTCGAGTTTCGGATCGTCGATGTCGCGGACTTCCACTTTGCCGGGCCGCAAATAGACGACGCCACGGTTCTTGCTCATTTCCGTCTCCTCCTTTGAAATCGAGCAACGCGCCAGCAGCTCCTCCCGCGACCGTTGCCTGCTACAGAGTAGACTAGAAAGATCGATGCGCCGTCCCGAAAGCGACGCCTTGCGGGCGGAAATCGCAAAACTACGCTAACGGGCGGGGCGCATCGATGTGGTCGGGCCACCCGCCATGGCGGACCCGGAGGCAGGTGGCCTTTCCCCGGCAGGTGGGGTGCCTCCTGCCGAGGCGCCGCGTTAGCATCCTGACGACGGATGCGATATCAAAACGGTGGCTCCCTTTTGACGTGGCTTCCGCTATAGTTGCAGCGACTGATCCTGGGGGCGATCATGACGCAACGTGGCCGTGCTTTCGCAGACATCGTCTATACCATCCTGATCGTGGAAAAGGCCTGTCCTGTAGAGGTCGTCGCCTCCGCGTTGAACATGAACTATGCCGCCTTTCATTCACGTCTGATCAGCCGCACATGTTTTTCGGCTGAGGAAATCCAAAGCCTGCTGGAAATCGTGCCAGATCCGCGCCTTGCATCCTACCTACTGGAGAAGAGTATCTTCATTGCGGCGGAGCGCTCTTCCGCCACGGGACAAGAGCAGCCTGCCGGATCGTTGCAGCGGGGGGCTACGCGCGTGGTCATTGAGGCGACCGATGTCCTCGAACTGGTCGATGCGGCGCTGGCCGGGGGCGGGATGGATCATCGCAAGCAGCGGCTGGTGCTTAAGGAAATCGAAGACGCGGAGAGGGCGCTCGCATCCCTTCGCCTCTCCCTGGACGGCGCCTATACCGCGTCGTCCTTGCGCATCAGCAAAAGATAGGCTTCTCCTTCCTCGTCAAGGGAGAGCATCGCCTCGATAATCGAGAGTCGTCTCTCTTCCAGAAAGGACTTCCAGGCGCCGCTGGCCGAGGCGAGCCGCCGGTCGACGGATAGAAGACGAAGTTTCAGGAGGTTTCTCTCGCGCACGATGCGCGCATATTCGTGGAGGGCATAAGAACGATCGGAAGGCATGCAGGGACCGGTGAAATTTGCCTGCGCATCTAGCTGGCCCGGTCCAAGTTCCGCCATCAAAACGATCCTGTCGTTTTTACACAGACGGAAGAAACAAAATTGGCGGATCCCGAAGCCAGCCGCTTCGGGATCCAATCTGAATACCTATCGTATTGCTGCCGGCAGCACCTTGAACTTCCAGAACTTATCCGGATGGAAGTAGGTTGTGGCGAACCGGCGAATGTCCTCGGCCGTAACCTTGTCATAGCCGCTGATATTGTCGCGTATCCGCTCAAGACGGCGAGGGTCCGTTTGGGCGCCTTTGAGATACTGTATCCAATATTCGTTGCTCTGCTGCTGGCGCTTCAATGTCTCGATGATCGGTGCGCGGGCACGCATGAGTTCGTCCTGCGAGACCTCGTTCGATCCGAGATCGACAGCGATCTTGTCGACGAGCGCATAGAAACTCTCGATTTTGGCCGGCGTCGTCTCGACATAGAGATAATAGTAGCCATAGCCGGGGATATCCCACGACAGATCCATATCGCCTTGCGGACTGTAGGTCGCGCCTTCGGCGATGCGGAACTGGTCAATCAGCCTGTTTTCGAAGATCTGTCCGGCGACATTTGCGACAAAGCCCCGCTGGATGTCCGAGAGCATGTCGCCAACCGGAGTTGCGACGATGGCTGCGGCGTTATCAGCCCTGCCGTTATGGGTTCTCATAACGGGTTTTTCGGTAGGAGCGGGGAAGCGTATGTCGTTCGCCGCCGTGGCTTGAGCCATGTCCGTGCGGGCCGGCAAGCTGCCGAAGGTTTCGGCCGTCAGGTGGATTGCCTCATTCACCGTTATGTCTCCGACAATGGTGACATCGATCGGCCCGTTGGAAATATGAGGCCCAAACAGCGCTTCGAAATCTTCCATTTTCGTGGCTGAGAGTTGTGCCCGGTCGGGGAAGGTCCAGCGCGGGTCGCCGGAATGGACAAGGCCGGCGAAATCGCTGCTGATGACGGCACCTGGAGTTGCCTCATATTGATCGAGGTTGTTCAGATAGGCCTGCTGGACGCGCTTGAACACTTCCGGCCGGTGGCCTGGATCGGTCGCGTAGGCGGTCATGATCTGCAATTGCGTCGCCAAATCCTCCGTCTGGGTCTGGCCGGTGAATTGGAAGGAACTGTCATCGACGGAAAAGTCTATGCCGGCAATTTTGGCCGCCAGCGCCTTCTGTAGGTCCGGATAATCCATCGCCTTGGTGCCGGAAAGGACGACAGCCGGCGATGTCCAGATCGCCAGGGCATGGTCGTTCGGCAAATCCAGCCGGCCACGGCCGATATCCGTGCGTACCAGCACTTCGTTATCACGTAGCTTGGTAGGCTTGACGCTGAGCCTGACACCGTTGGCAAAGCGCACCATGGTCAGCCCAAGATCCTCGACCACACGGCGTTCGGCGACAGTGCCCGGCTCACCGAAATGGGTGTAGGGCCAGACGACGGTTGCCGCACTGGATGGCGCAGTAACCGGAACGGTGCGGGATGCGTCATAGATCCGCCGGACGTCGTCTGCGCCCCCCAGGGGTGCTTGTGCCGTCTGCAGCAACAGTTGCGGGCCATTGCCGGAGAAGAGACGCGCAAGCGTCTTGTTGACCTCTGGCGCCGTCAGTCCCTTGGTGATCGTCTCGAACATCGAGAGATCGTCCGCCGGTGATGTAAAGACCAGATTGTCATCGACGCTGCTTGCGAGCATCGAGGCGATATCGGTGCTGGTGCGTGTCGCAGCCCCGGCACACGCTGCCTGGAGAAGCGAACGATATTCGGTGATTTCGCGATCGAGCTCTGCCTGATCAACCCCGAATTGCTGAAAACGGCGTTGTTCCTGATCGATCGCCGCCAGCGCTGCCTGCCACTTGTCAGTCTCGGAATTCGCCATCACGACGACGATGTGGGCAGAGTCAAAAAGATCCTGCGAGCCGACGGCGGCGCTGATAAAAGGGGCATTGGCCCTGTTGGCCATGGCTCCCAGCCGGCGTTTCAGCACCAGAAGACCGAGATCTTCAACGAGTTGCTGGCGGCGCTTGGCGAACGTGTCGCGCGAGGCGTCATAGGGGCGCGTCCAGGCGATCTGTACACTCGTCGTACCGCCTGGGACCGCGATGACTTCGGCGCTTTCACCTTTTTCTTTTAGTGTGCCGAGATCGGGCTTCTGCGGGGCAGGGCCGGTGGCTTTCCAATTGCTGAAACGCCGCCTGATCTGAGCCTCGATCCCCTCGGGATCGATATCGCCGACGACGATCAGCGTGGCTCGGTCTGGCCGGTAGTTGGTATGGTAATAATCACGCAGCAGATCGACGGGCGCATGGCTGATGATGTCAATCTTGCCGATCGGCGTGCGCGCGACCACACGCTGTCCGGCGAGCAGGGAATTGGTGACGCCGATTGCGGCACGATATTGTGGGGTATCGCGCAGCCGCTCTTCCGACAGGATGACGCCGCGCTCGCGATCAAAGGCATTGGCATCGAGCGTCAGCTCGCTCGCCGTTTCGCGCATCAGCATAAGACCCGTCGAAAGCGTATCGGCATCGACTTCGGGCAGATCGAGCGAATAGACGGTTTCGTCGTATGACGTGTTGGCATTGGTATCCGGCCCGAAGGCAAGACCCTTGCGCTGCAGGATGCGGATCATCTCGTCCTGGGCGACATGTGTCGAGCCCTTGAAGGCCATATGTTCAAGGAAATGCGCCAGTCCTTGCTGGTTGTCGTTCTCATCGAGCGAGCCGGCGCCGATGCGAAAGCGGATCGCGGCCTGTCCGGACGGCGTAGCGTTTCGCATGATCGCAAACCGCATACCGTTTTCGAGCGCACCGAAGTGGACGTGAGGTTCTGCCGGAAGATCGCTCAGCGTCTGCGGCCAGGGAGCGGACGGATTTTCTGCATGGGCTGACGACCCCAGCGCGACGGCTGCGGCAAGCGCGGCCGCAGCGAGGATCTGAGAAAAGATATGGTTTTTCATATGTCTAAAGGGCATTTCGTCCAGGTGTGGGCATGAAGAGGGTGTGACGTCAGCACGGACTATCGAATAGGCTGTGTTTCGCATCAATGTCTATTTTGAGACAAGCTCGTGCCAACGACTGCTCTCCCCCCAAATGGCCAGCTCCCAACCGCGGCGGAGGCGAAGTAATTGGCGCGCACCTGAGCCGTGGTCTCTCCCACGAGGTCGGGTGCGCGCCAATTACATCAACAAACGGGGAGCTTTTTCAGGATGATGACTTCAGAGCGGAATTCCGCCGGTGCCCGTGCTCGGCGGCCCGCTCGGAGAGGCGGGCGGGCTGCTCGGGGCCGGCGAGCCACCTGTGCTCGGCCGGGATGTTGTACCTGAGTTGCCATTTGATTCACTTGGTGCAAATGCCGATTGCTGGGGTGGCTTCGCATCGTCTTTTTTCTTCTGCTGCTGCGAGATGATCAGCGCCCATTCACTGAGCACGCAACCCTGCAAGAGGCTCGCTGCGCTCGTGAGCACCGTTAAGAGCACTGCAACGTGTCTGATACGCCTGACTGGAATTGGCATGTGAGTACCGTCCCTCAATAAAATGAGTGCGCAGGCGGCGTTCAGCGCATCGCACCCATGATAATTTCAACCAGTTGTTGCTCTGCACTTTTTCTGGATGTGTAATCCCGCGAGCGGCAACAGCGGTTGTGGCTATCAGGCAATTGTTTGCCCAATATTTGAGGCTCGAAAAAACGGCATGGTGGTCGGTGCGCATGGTCGGCTGGCGCCATTGACGCTCACAGCGTTTTAGATTTTTTGATCAGGCTGCTCAGGCGGTGGCGAGGCGCCGATGCTGCGAAGCACGAAATCAGGAACGACCTGTTTGCCGTACAATCGCGACACATGCGCGATCATGTTGCGCATGACGTTTGCACGACCCTGTTCCAGGGCGACGTGGCGCGCAGAGGTGAAGTAGAGATATTCGACCGCGCCGGCAGCGTGATCGGGTCCAAGTGCCGCAAGTGCATGTTCCAAGGCATTCGGCAATTTTTGATCCGGCGCCGCGACCATCCAACTGATCATCAGGCGGATCTGGGGCGGGCAATCCGAACCGAGATCAGCCATGTCGGTGGCCCGTGCTGCCGAAGATGGACTGTGTCCGGCAGCCAGCAGTGCGATGCACTTCAGAACCCTCATGTGACGGTGAAATTCCGATCCCGGTTCGGCCACTCTGATACCTTGATCGAAGATTCCGACGGCTTCATCAAAACGCCCGCGTGCATATCGCAACTGTCCGAGAATGGGCAGGCCGGCGGTCGAATCCTGGGTGCGGGCGAGGGCGCGCTCGGCAATTTCCTCGGCGAGGTCAAGATGGCCTCGGTTGATGAAGTAGAGAAGCTTGGCAGCCCCCAACATCAGCAGCGGTTTGTCCTCGATTTCGGGCAGGCAGTCCAGGACGGTCGCTTCGATCTCGCTCTCTATGCGATCGCGTTCCCCTAGGCTCATGCCGTCATCGAACGGACTGGTCAGGACAAGGCGCGCAAAGAGATGCAAACCCCATTGAATCGCGGCGTCGGCATCGAAGGGATCCTGCGAGCGGCCTTTAGCAAGTTGCTCGCCGCTTGCCAGCCACTTCGGATTCGAGGTCGACAGCAGGTTTGAGGCCCTTCGGAGCCGGGATTCAGGCGTTTCATCCAAAGGTATGCCGAGCCCGTTGGAGGCCTCTTCGAGGGCCTGTTGCAAAGTATCGACAACGCTTTGAGATACGCGCGTCGCCTCGTTTGCGAATGAGATATTATCTGTAACATCGATATGCAGACGAAACGCTTTCATGATCCGCTTTGACGGCATTTCCCGCAGAGTGGCCGCACAGTTGAGGCGGCCGGTATCGGTGTGAAAACTCACCTGCAGGAAATAGCGCGACTTGTCATAGGCAGAGAGAAGATTTCTGTCGGCAACAACGACCCTGCGGCCGGCGGCGATACCTGCAGCAATTATATCGCGAAGTTTGTCCATCAAGGACATGCCTTGTCGACGGAGCGGATGATTCTGGAGCTCGAAGCTTGGACCGATGATCAGGAAAGCATCGATCGGACCCCGGCGAGATGACGTCGCGATCCAGACGTAACCCTCGCCATATTGGGTGGCAATATAGATGGGTGATTTTGCATTATCACCCAGCTTCAGCCGCAACCTGTTGACCAGAAAATCGATATTGCGGTCGGAGGAATCGGAGCCCGGCTGAGCGATCTCATCCAGCAGACGGCTGCGAGTCATAAGACGTTGCGGATTGCTGGTGAAAGCAAGCAGCAGGGCGCGCTCGTTTCTGGTGAATTGGATTGTCTGCCCGTTGCGATGGGCAAACATGCAAGCTTCGTCGATTGTCAGATCTCCAAAATGGAGAGTTTTTGCCTTGCCTGTATCCGCAAATGAAATCATGTCAATTCCAACCGCCTGACCGGCGATCACCGCAAGTCCGGCGATCGAGCGGCTTTACACCAAACTGAAGCTGCAAGGCTATAAACGAGTTTGCGCGAAACAATATACGTCGTTTGACAGAAGCGCCCGCCTGAGCTCGCGATAGATGGTCGATCGGCGACGTCCGAGCTTCTCGGCGATGACCGCGACACTGAGGCCAGCCGTCCTCCCGCGAGCAATCTTACGGCGTTCGTCAAATCCAATCTGGGAGTAGGTGCGTCTCATTGCGTCTTCCTTGCGAGTGATAACCCATTGACATCATTCGCAAGTCGCACTTCATCCTTGAACCCACCCGGCTACATACAATGTGGCGGGGAAGTTGAAATGTCCGCTGTCTGGCAAAGTAGAAATGTCACTTTGGACGCGTCTTCAGCCATTTAGAAATGCGACACCCGCTCCT
>NZ_JACIBK010000030.1 GCF_014195325.1 Rhizobium sp. BK650
AGTGTTTCATGCGAGTCTCCTTCGAGGATGGGGCTCAAATATTGAGCGTCATTCGAAGAACGAAGGCGAGCAATTACGTCATCGTGTCCAAAATTGGCTCTGACCCATATTTGGTACATTTCTCTCATGTTGCGCCAAACGCCCCGGCGCGAACCACAAAAGCCCTGAGTTCTCAAACGCCGCCACAGCTCAGTGCTGTTCCGCTTGCCAGTAGTCCATTGCGCGTCGAGCCATTCGAGATAGGTCTCCAACGAGCTTTCTCTGGATCGAAAGACATCGTTTCGTTGCCCTCTGAGCCTGGCGAACCAAGCCACGGCTATGACCGGTATGGCGCACAATTTCTTTGGTCGTGACACCCTCATTTGCCAGCGTCATGATGGCCGCGTTGGTCTGTTCGCGCCGGAGATCGCGTTAGCAGCTTCGGATTGACGCGCGTTGCTCCGAGGGTCTTGCGGATTTGCGGCATCGGTTTGGACGGCGTCCAGGAACGCACGGCTGGCGTTCTCCATCAAATGCCATCGATCAGCGGCCTGCACTGCATCAGACAATGCCCCTGCGGCCGCCAGCCCGTAAGCGCCTCTACGATCGCGGGCAATTGACGTTCTCTCGTTAAATTAAGCCATTTGGAAATGGAATTCTCCCTTCTTCCCTTCAGGGATCATAAGGGGAAAATTTCCGGCTCCCGCTGAAGGTTCCAGATCAATCAAGGAACGGACGCATGAAGAGCGGCTCCTGGCGTTCTCCGTTCTCGTTCTGCCGCTCCGAGACGCATTGGAGCCGACGTAGTAAACCAGAATTTCTCGTTCCATCACATCTGTTCCGGCATATCCGGGCAAGACTTGCCGCTAAATCCTGGACGGCGTGGCGGTTATGCCTGTCTTGTTCGAGGACCGCCTGGTACGAATCTTGCGCGCGGGCGTCACCAATGATGGTGGTGCGTCGGCGAGTGCCTCTCGCGCAGCCGAGGTCAAGGTTGTGGCAACGAAATCCGCCTGCTCAAGCGCGGGCGGTTGCTCTTCCTCGTGATTTTCCACCCAGAGGACCGCGCCGACGCGAATGGCTGGGTACATGCGCTTGAACCGACGAACAAGTATGGTGGCGTGCCTTGTCGAGTCCTTGTTTAGGAAGCAAACTACGATGGCGTTCGATTGTTTAGGAACAAGGCTCATGGCACGATTGGGGATGTCAGAATGCCTCGCTGAGACCACCTCGGCTCCCTGTACCTGAAGAATCTGGGCAAGCATCGCAGCCGACGCGTCGTCGAGCGAGCCCCTGCCTCCGACGCAAAAGACGGTCTTGCCACGTCCATCAGGTAGTTCGCTTTCATCTCCATTCCGTTCCTCAAGGGGGGTGCTGGGCCGACCTGCCGCTTCCGTCTCCTTCTGTTCGTCTTCCTCTTCCTCCGCGATTTCCCCGAGGTTCGAGACCAGTGTGATGGCGGTCCCAAACACCTGTTCCATCTGCTCCGCGGTCAAGACGCCTCGACGCCTATCTTTCTCCGCCAGTAGGAGGGCTGGAATGGCAACCTTGCCATAGTAATCCTCCAGATAGTCCTCCTCGAGGAATTCCTCAGCGTAGTCGGTCGCCTCATCAGGATCGCCGGCAAGAAGCCGCTGGTACAGCCGCTCCTTGGGATCGAGCACCGGGTCACTACCAAAAACGACCTCAAGGAATTCGAACTGCGGGACATACCGGCCCAACACTGCAAGACACACGGTCAGCGGCGTGGAAAGCACAAGACCGACTGGTCCCCACAGCCATGCCCAAAAAATCGCCGCGACGATGATTGCTAGCGGAGAGAGGCCGGTACGAGAACCATAGAGCCAGGGCTCGATGACGTTATTGCTGGTCAATTCCAGCACGACGAAAATGGCCGCAACCCAGAGAACAAGGCTCCAGCCAGGGTCTACTGCAAAGGCAAGGAACAGCGGCAGAACTGTAGCGATGACAGGCCCGATATAGGGGACAAATCGAAGGACGATGGCCAGCATCCCCCACAGCGCTGGATTTGGAATGCCAACCGCCCACAGTCCAAAAGCCAATGGAACGCCGTAGGCGCAGTTCACCACCAACTGCATAAGAAGATACTGTGCGACGCGGCTTCCCGCCTCCTGGATGGCTTCTGTTGTGCGATGCAGATCGCCATAGCCAACGAGCCGGATAAAGCGATCGCGAAGCTCTTCCCGTTCCAACAGCATGAATATTACCACGACGATGATCAAACCCAATGAGGCGATAGGACCAAGCAGAGGACCAATCAGGCCAGTAAGCGTTTCAATTGGTCTACTCGGCGCGAATATCTCGACGAGCACAGGCTCCCTTGTTCTGGATGCGCTACCGGGAGCAACTGGGCGCTCCTCCACATTGCTGAGCTCACGACCGACGCTTTCAACGACGGACGTCAGGCGCCGCACAATGCCGCTATCCGTTCCACCTTCCTGGAGAGACCGGATTTTCGCTATGATATTGCCCTGGTAGGCCGGAAGGTTCTGAACAACTTCGGCAATGTGTCCCGCTACGACAAGCCCGAACAGGACAAGGACAAGAAAAGCGAGCACGACAGTGATGATGACCGCCGCAATACGAGGCAGGCCAAGCTTTCGAAGACGGGAGGAAATGGGGGCCAAGGCGAACGTCAACAGGACTGCGATTGCCAGAGGTAGAAGTACTTCCTTGCCGAAATACAGAATAGCAATAACAGCGAGTACACTCGCGAAGGCAGGCATGCGCGAAGAGGATGGCGAGGTCGAATATACGCGTCGGGGGCCGAGGTCTTTTTCCAATTCCGCCTCCGTGACCTTGGCGTTGCCCGAAGACATCGATGTGTCGATCGCTCTCGCCAAGTCTTTGCAATTAGGGCGCAGTGCGGCCTCGGCAATGGTTGTGACGTACCGCCCTTGACAGCCTTAGGGCATCATGTGCGGAGGTGACCGCATGGAGAGAGACCGCCAGCAAAAGGCCACTACAAATGTCGACGAGGAGCAGCCGGATTCTTTCACGATGGCTGACCGAAAATGTCGCGAGCGAGCACTGTGACAGCCACGTCCAGAAGCCGAAAACAGAACCGAGCCCGTGTCGCAGGTGATCAGAACCACAAGTGAGGGGGGAAGACCGGAGGTAAGCTGTTTCGACCGACGCGGAGGAAGACCGTCAAGACGTGGGTAGCAGCCGCAAGAAAGTCGAGGAGGAACCGAACGGCGCTTAGAGTTGGGCCGTTGCGAGGATGGCCAAATAAAAACGTTACCGCGTAACGGTCGAATTGAAGCAGTCGACGTCTGCAGGAGTGAGAGGGGCCTTCAGGGAATAGTTCACGACCAGGGCGGCCAAGGGTCGCATGATGGGCAGAGCCACGATCGAGCACCACCTAGTGCGGGTGCGCAGGCATGTTGCTCAGAAACAGCATCACGTTGCCTGACAACGTGAGATTATTGCCGATATCAAGGAGCGAGGCGCAGACCTGGCTGAGGGCAGAGCGCCTTCCGCAAGTGACCCCAGCAGCCGCTGTGCTGTCAGCCATCCCGCCGTAGTTCATCCTGTTTTCCTATCGCTGTCGATACGGCACAGTACTCCCGACGGAGACAGTCAGCCTCGCCTATTGTCAGGCCGGGTGACCCGACGGCTGCGTCGTCGGCACCGCGCCTTCGGTCGCGGCGGCCAACTAACTGCGTGGAGGGGCAACCTCGGTCATCTCGTAACGAATGCGCCTGAAAGACAATCTACTTGTTGCCACGGTGTCATTGTGCGGCTTCACGAACTCTGCCGCGATCACGCCCGGATCGACGTCGGTGTCCCTGCCGTCGGGCCTTTCACCCGGCCCAATGCCCATCACAAGCCTTGGGGCACGCTGAATTCATTGGTCGCGACCGGCAGCCGCGAGGCGTCTGCATCCGAAAAAAACCTGACCGCGTCGGGCAATCCGGCGCCGTGAAACGGTTGCCAAGACAGCCGAGCTCAGTTTCAGTGACTCCGGATTGATTGAGATGAATGGATGGCGCGCCGAGGTTCTCAATCATGTGCCCTATCTTCGTCGCGCCGTGGATCGGAACGATGAATGGCCCTTGGGCAAGCAACCACGCGAGCACGAACCTGACCGACGCAGACGTGATTTCGCTCAGCCCAAGTCCTGTTCCAAGAGAGCGAGGTGTTTAGTAGGTTCTCGTGCCCGAAGCGACCTGCGATGCCTCGGACGTTGCTGGTAAAGAAGTCGATGCGAGCGGCGCGACAGCCTGCTTCAAGTAAGTTATCTGTTCAAGCACCGGTAGGCGGCTCGACCATAACGACTGAACGGATCCCCTGAACCCGCTTGCGATTTTTTTCGAACTCCTCCGATGATTTCGAGGACAGTGGCGCTTTTCCAAAGTGCCGGCTGAGTTCGATGGAAAGGGCGGCCGGCGAGGTCATTCCATCATGATAAAGGTGGAACAGTAGTTTGACGGCAATGTTGTAATTTTTCGGATTTGCGAAGCTACTGGTGGAATCGTACCCTGCGTCGTCAAGGACGCCTTGCAATACAGCCAGTTCAGAGGTTCGCACAGAGATGTTGGGATTGGAAGACATGCTGTCCTCCTTCAATTTGGGGCGAAGGCAACGATCGACCTCCACTCAGCAGCGCCCTGAGACACAGCTACTGAAGACCTACCATGCGCCCAATCAATACGGCCGGCAAGCGGAATAATTCGGGATGAGTAGAAAGCCGTCCAGCATGTGCGTTCCAGTGATCATTCTCGCAATTTCCCGATCGACAGTCACAGCAGCAAAAGGACCAGAACGCACCCAGGTTGTATCGACAAATGGCTGCTGTCTCTTCCAGCTAGGTGAACAATCGACGGCGAGATCCTTGTTATTTCGGTCCTCGGAGGCCAATTGATGCCGCGACTCATGGCGCCTGGGTCAATGCCAACTCGCTAATAACGGATTTCATCTAGCAGCGTCCCTATGGCGGCGGGCATGTCCCTGAAATGCGATCAATTTTTCACGCTCGTCATCTTTCCACGGCTTCGCCGGCCTTGCCTATAATTCCTTGCTGCAGCCTTCCTATGCGGATTTCATCCGCAGTCGCTTTTGGCAGTCGGCATCGATGCGGAGATCCTCAGATTCGACCTCGCGACCTTCCTGAAGCCCCTTTACACGGATCGCGCCTTCGACCTGGTGATCGAATCGCTCTCCAACACGTTCGATCCGACGCTCGGGGTGCAACGCGCCTACTGGTCGAAGAACTTCAAGATCGGCCTCGTGTTTTCCAACGCCAGTCACTATGCCAACCCCGAGGTCGACAGGCTTCTCGAGGCCGCTGCCGTCGAGCCTGACGAGGTCAAGCGGCGCGATCTTTGGTACCAGTTCCAGCGCATCATTCACGAGGACGCCGTCTCGGTCGATCTCGTCGCCGCTGGGGCGCAGATCATTGCCAGCAAGAAGGTCGGCAATTTGCGCCGGGAGCGCAGGGTATCAACAACAGTTTCGGCCAGATATGGCTGAGTCTGATGCCTGATCTGGCTACCCGGCCCGCGCGGGCCGGCCGGTTGCTCGAATCTTAGATTTCAGATGCGCCCTGCCTCCAGGCGGGCGAGAGCATTTTTCGCTGCGATTGCCCGAACCATGTGGTTCTGCGGCGCATGCGAGCGGCCGGTGATCGCATCGCGATGGTGGCGTTCCAGGCCGAAATCGCGATTGAGCCCGGGATTGCC
>NZ_JACIBK010000031.1:0-2500 GCF_014195325.1 Rhizobium sp. BK650
TACCTTTCGCGAGGCAGCTTCGGCCAGGGGCCGCAAGCGCAAAGCGCGTCGCCAATCGTTTGGCGCGCCGTCCGCAGCGCCTTTGGCGCGTGAGGACAGAAGGTCAGGCTTATCGAACGAAGTTCGATGAGCATAGTCAATGAGAACGATCAAGCCAATCGAGCTATTAGTACCGGTAAGCTTCATGCGTTGCCGCACTTCCACACCCGGCCTATCAACGTGGTCGTCTTCCACGGCTCTGATAGGGAACACTCGTTTCCAGGTGGGTTTCCCGCTTAGATGCCTTCAGCGGTTATCCCGTCCATATATAGCTACCCTGCTATGCCCTTGGCAGGACAACAGGTCCACCAGAGATATGTCCATCCCGGTCCTCTCGTACTAGGGACAGATCCTGTCAATATTCCTACACCCACGGCAGATAGGGACCGAACTGTCTCACGACGTTCTGAACCCAGCTCACGTACCGCTTTAATTGGCGAACAGCCAAACCCTTGGGACCTGCTCCAGCCCCAGGATGCGATGAGCCGACATCGAGGTGCCAAACAACCCCGTCGATATGGACTCTTGGGGGTCATCAGCCTGTTATCCCCGGCGTACCTTTTATCCGTTGAGCGATGGCCCTTCCACGCGGGACCACCGGATCACTATGACCGACTTTCGTCTCTGCTCGACTTGTCAGTCTCGCAGTCAGGCGGGCTTATGCCATTGCACTCGACGACCGATTTCCGACCGGTCTGAGCCCACCATCGCGCGCCTCCGTTACTCTTTCGGAGGCGACCGCCCCAGTCAAACTACCCACCATACACTGTCCCGGACCCGGATGACGGGCCGCGGTTAGACATCCATGACGATAAGGGTGGTATTTCAAGGATGGCTCCACAGAAACTGGCGTCCCTGCTTCAAAGCCTACCACCTATCCTACACATGCCGACACGAATGCCAGTGTAAAGCTATAGTAAAGGTGCACGGGGTCTTTCCGTCTGACCGCAGGAACCCCGCATCTTCACGGGGAATTCAATTTCACTGAGTCTGCGTTGGAGACAGCGGGGAAGTCGTTACGCCATTCGTGCAGGTCGGAACTTACCCGACAAGGAATTTCGCTACCTTAGGACCGTTATAGTTACGGCCGCCGTTTACTGGGGCTTCGATTCAAAGCTTGCACCTCTCCTCTTAACCTTCCAGCACCGGGCAGGCGTCAGACCCTATACGTCGTCTTGCGACTTCGCAGAGCCCTGTGTTTTTGATAAACAGTCGCTACCCCCTGGTCTGTGCCACCCCATCATACTTGCGTAAAATGGGGTCACGCTTCTTCCGAAGTTACGCGTGCAATTTGCCGAGTTCCTTCAACGCAGTTCTCTCAAGCGCCTTGGTATACTCTACCTGACCACCAGTGTCGGTTTCGGGTACGGTCTATACGGTGGAGCTATTTCCTGGAACCGCTCCGCTGCCCTGATAATCCAATAAACCAGAACAACTTGTGCGATCCGTCACTTCCACCAGGCCCACGAATATTAACGTGGTTCCCATCGACTACGCGTGTCCGCCTCGTCTTAGGGGCCGGCTAACCCTGCTCAGATTAACTTTAAGCAGGAACCCTTGGTCTTTCGGCGAGAGGGTCTCTCACCCTCTTTATCGTTACTCATGTCAACATTCGCACTTCCGATACCTCCAGGACCCCTCACGGGTATCCCTTCATCAGCTTACGGAACGCTCCGCTACCACTCCTCTTGCGAGGAATCCTCAGCTTCGGTGCATGGCTTTAGCCCCGTTACATTTTCGGCGCAAAGACCCTTATTTAGACCAGTGAGCTGTTACGCTTTCTTTAAATGATGGCTGCTTCTAAGCCAACATCCTGGTTGTTTTGGGATCCTCACATCCTTTCCCACTTAGCCATGACTTGGGGACCTTAGCTGGAGGTTAGGGTTGTTGCCCTTTTCACGACGGACGTTAGCACCCGCCGTGTGTCTGCCTGGTAGTACTTCCCGGTATTCGGAGTTTGGTTAGGATCAGTAAGACGGTGAGTCCCCATAGCCCATCCAGTGCTCTACCCCCGGGAGTATTCGCCAGACGCTCTACCTAAATAGATTTCGCGGAGAACCAGCTATTTCCGAGTTTGATTGGCCTTTCACCCCTAGCCACAAGTCATCCCAATCTATTGCAACAGATGCGGGTTCGGTCCTCCAGTTGGTGTTACCCAACCTTCAACCTGCTCATGGCTAGATCACTCGGTTTCGGGTCTAATGCAACGAACTATATCGCCCTATTCAGACTCGCTTTCGCTTCGCCTACACCTACCGGCTTAAGCTTGCTCGTTACACTAAGTCGTTGACCCATTATACAAAAGGTACGCCGTCAGGGTTGCCCCCTCCGACTGTTTGTAGGCATCCGGTTTCAGGTACTCTTTCACTCCCCTTGTCGGGGTGCTTTTCACCTTTCCCTCACGGTACTTGTTCGCTATCGGTCATGCACGAGTACTTAGGCTTGGAGAGTGGTCTCCCCA
>NZ_JACIBK010000032.1 GCF_014195325.1 Rhizobium sp. BK650
TCGTTATACAACACGACGGCAGAACACCCACGGGACGGAGGTTCGCGAGCTTTTATATCCGTGGCATCCTTGGTGCGGTCAGCTCGTGCATGTCCATGAGGCGCTGGCTAAAGGTACGGACATTTTCCGCTGCAGCCTTTCTGGTGTTTCTTCTGATCGGCTTCTTGAAGTCCCAGCATGGATGTTCGACCGCTCCGTGAGCGGATATTGGCGCAATCTGCCGGTTCCGCACGTCGATCTCGCGAGCCTGCATGCTTTGGCAAAGTTACTGGAAGACGCCGGCGCCTCATCGCAATCTGCGGTAATGGGCGCAGCATTGGTCTCTCACGAAACGAGTCGGAGAGATGTCCATGCCTCGCCAGTCCATGACATACCAGTTCGATCTGTTTTCGGCTCCGCAGAGGGGGATGACCACAGGCATGCCGCAATGGCCGGAGTTGCCGGAGGAAACCCGCCAGGCGCTGACGGTTCTCATCGTGCGGCTGTTCGTCGATCACGCAAACTGCGGGCGCGCCTCCCAGCAGAAGGAGGCCGGTCATGATGCATGAGAAGATCGGGCCGCACCATCTGGAGCGGAAGGCTATTCTCTATGTTCGGCAGTCCTCGGCTCACCAGGTTCTGCACAATCGCGAAAGCAGTACCCTTCAATACGCCATGCGCGATCGCCTGACGGCACTTGGTTGGTCGCGCATTGAGACGGTGGATGACGATCTTGGTCGTTCGGCCGCCGGTGGTGTAACCCGCGCTGGTTTTGACCGGATGGTCGCCGAGGTCTGCCTTGGCAAGGTGGGGGCGGTAGCGGCACGCGAGGTATCGCGTTTTGCCCGCAACAGCCGCGATTGGCAGCAGCTCATCGAGATGTGCCGCGTCGTTGATACCGTTCTGATCGACCAGGAAGCGGTCTACGCACCACGCCAGGGCAATGACCGGCTGCTCTTGGGTTTGAAGGGCAGCCTCAACGAGTATGAGCTCGATCTCTTACGTCAGCGTTCCCTTTCCGCCCGCTACGAGAAGGCACGCCGCGGAGAGCTTGTCGTCACGGTCCCGGTCGGCTTTTTGAAGGTCGGTGACAGGATCGAGAAAGATCCCGACCGGCGCATCCAGGACGCCATTGCGTTGGTCTTCAACAAAGTCGCCGAACTTGGCAGTGCACGGCAGGCGCTCCTATGGTTCCTCGAACACGGGTTGGATTTGCCGGTCAGGCGCGCGGACGGTGATGTCATCTGGCGCAGACCCAACTATGCGACCATCCACCGGATGATTGCGAACCCGATCTACGGCGGCGCTTATGCTTATGGTAAGAGTCGTTCCGTACCGGGATACGGTGGCCGATCTGGAATTCGCCGCAAGGCGCGTGATGAATGGTTGGCGCTGATCCCGGATGCACACGAAGGTTACGTCAGTTGGGAACGGGCGGAGGAGATCCGCAAGATGGTCAGCGACAATGTACCGGCCAGTCGCCATCATGGAGCGCCGAAGCATGGCGACGCTCTGCTTGCCGGCCTTTTCCGCTGCAAAAGGTGCGGTCGGAAGCTGACGGTTCGTTACACAGGAGCCAACCATAACATCCCGCGCTATTCCTGTTGGCGAGGGTTGCTCGACAACGGCGAACCACGTTGCATCGCCTTCGGCGGTCTGCGGGTCGATGATGCGATCGAGGAGGCGCTGCTCGGGGTGGTCGAACCAGGAGCTATTGCCGCCGCCATCGAGGCGGAACGCCGTATGGCCAGCCAACGCGACCAGGTTCAGGAAGCGCTGCTGCGCGACCTCGAGGCAGCGCGCTATGCAGCCGACCGGGCATTCCGGCAATACGACGCGGCTGATCCGGAGAACAGGCTGGTGACGTCGGAGCTCGAAGCACGCTGGAACAAGGCGCTCGCTCGCGCCGGCGAGATCGAAGCTAAGATTGCCAAACATCGGACGGTTGCGCCGCAGCCGATCCCCATGTCCGCATCCCAGGTAGCCGCACTTGCGGGGAACCTCCGCGCCGTCTGGACGGCGCCGACAACCGATGCAAGGCTGAAGAAGCGCATCGTGCGGACGCTCATCAATGAAGTGGTTGCCGATCTCGATGATGGAACCTCCGAGATCGTCCTCATCATCCATTGGGTCGGTGGTGTCC
>NZ_JACIBK010000033.1 GCF_014195325.1 Rhizobium sp. BK650
GGGCGCATGACGCTGGTGTCGGCGGCGCATGTGCTTGATCTGAGTGAGCGTCAGGTGCGTCGGCTGCTGGAGCGGATCAGAACGACCGGTGCGGCGTCGATCCGGCACAAGGCGATCGGCCGGCCGTCGAACAACCGGATCAGCGATGGCTTTCGCGATTATGCGGTGACACTGGTTCGTGAACGCTATGCGGACTTCGGCCCGACGCTGGCTGCCGAGAAGCTCGCCGAGCGCGATGGATTGCGTGTGTCACGCGAGACGGTGCGCGGCTGGATGGTCGATGCCGGTCTCTGGCTGTCGCGCAAGCAGCGGCGGACGTTTCATCAGCCGCGGCTGCGACGCGAGGCTTATGGTGAACTGGTGCAGATCGATGGGTCGGAGCATCGCTGGTTTGAGGATCGCGGACCGCCTTGCTCTCTGCTGGTGTTCGTCGACGATGCGACGGGCAGGTTGATGCAGCTGCGCTTTGTGCGTTCCGAAAGTGCCTTCACCTACTTCGAGGCGCTGGAGCTCTATCTCAAGCGCCACGGCGCACCAATTGCCTTTTATTCCGACAAGCATTCGGTGTTCCGGGTGGCGAAGAAGGATGCCAAAGGCGGTCAGGGCATGACCCAGTTCGGGCGCGCGCTTTCAGAGCTAAACATTGAGATTCTCTGCGCAAATTCCAGCCAGGCCAAGGGCCGTGTCGAGCGGATGAACCGAACGTTGCAGGACCGATTGGTCAAGGAGTTGCGGCTTGCCGGGATCTCCAACATGGAGGCAGGTAATGTGTTTCTGCCGGACTTCATAGAGGCATACAATGCACGATTTGCGATTGCCCCTGCCCGTTCGGAAGACCTGCATCGGCCGATGAACCTGGCTCCGGATCGGTTGATGGAGATCCTGTGCAAACGCGAGCAGCGCTATGTCGGATCGCAGCTGACGTTTTCGTTCGAGCGCCAGCGGATCATGCTCCAGGAAACCGAGGTGACGCGTGGTTTGGTCGGTCGCTATGTCGAGACCTATGCCTATGCGGATGGTCGCCTGGATGTGCGCTGGAAGGGATACTCCCTGCCTTATACGGTGTTCGACATGGACCAGCGGGTGACGCATGCGGCGATCACCGAGAACAAGCGGCTCGGTGATATCCTGGCTTACGTCAAGGAGCGCCAGGACCACCAGCAGGTGAAGCCGGTCGTGAAGACCAATAGCGAGAAGAACGGCTACACGCCGCGTGGTCGCAAGCCGGGCCGCAAGAAGGATTACATGAGTGATCCGGCGGTGATTGCGCGGCGCGAGAATGCACTGTCGCGGCTCGATGCTGCCGAGTGACGCATCGATTACATAGTCTCAAAGCTAAAGCCGAAGAGGGAATTCTATCACCCGCCCCCTCCCTTCCCTTGCAACCGGATGAGCCGGTTCGGTCGGGGGCTGATCGGAGGAGCGGGTGTCGCATTTCTAAATGGCTGAAGACGCGTCCAAAGTGACATTTCTACTTTGCCAGACAGCGGACATTTCAACTTCCCCGCCACAT
>NZ_JACIBK010000034.1 GCF_014195325.1 Rhizobium sp. BK650
AAACACCTCCATTTGGCGTCTTTCCTTGGGTTCGGTTAGGGTTTGACCGGCATTCGCACCGATCGGCAAAGTCTTTCTTTCCGCCGGACAGATCGACTTTTGCTGTCCTTCGGTTCTGAACCATTCTCCAATGCGTGACCTGATGCCGGTGGCTTCGGTCACAGAGTGGCGTTCGGCTCCCGGTTTCCCATTCTCCTTGAGGAGCGCAGCCCAGTCCTGCCGGGCTCACTAAGAAAACATCAGGACAACCGGGATATCGTCGACGTGCCTTCCATGATCCTTTCACCGCGCCGCTCGTAAGCGCGCTGGTCACGCAGGATCTGGAAGGCGATCGTCAAAAGCTTGCGCGCGATGGCAACCCGCGCCTTGTTTACTCCTCTGATCTTCAGGTGCTCGTATTGGCTTCGAAGCTGCGCGTCACTGGCGATCGCTGGCGTCACCGCTTCGACGAAAGCCCAGCGCAGCCACTTGTTGCCCTGTTTGATGATCTTGCCGTGGAAGGTCTTGCCGCCAGAGGAATAGGTCGACGGTACAAGCCCGGCATAAGCGGCAAGCTTCTTGGGGTTGCGAAAGCGGGATATATCGTCAATCTCCGCGTCGATCAGCCGGGCGAAGAACTCGCCGATTCCGGGGATCGTCTTTAACAGTTTGACGTTGGCATTGGCCTTGGTCATTGCCCGGATCGTTGATTCCGACTGCTTGATCCGCACATCGATGTCGCCGATGAAGTCGAGGCCACGGTCGATCTGGATGCGGTCGATTTCCGCGACGTTGACCTGCGCCAACTGGATGCGGCCGGCCTTGCCGAACAGATCACCAAGTTTCTTCAACTGCGCCGTCTGCTCCGGATAGCGATCAAACACCGTGACGATCCGGTTCTTCGTCATCGTGCGCAGCCGCACGTAAAACATCCGTTCGCGCAGCGCGACGCGGAGCTCCCGTGATTTCTCGCTTGGCGCCCAGGCTTCAGGAACCAGGTCGGCCCGCAGCAGATGCGCCAGCACGGTCGCGTCGATCTTGTCCGTCTTGATCTTGGCGTCGGCGATCGCCTTGACCTTCAGCGGATGGGCGAGAACGACATCATCGCAAATGTCGTCGAGCCAATCGTACATCACCATCCAGTTGCGCGTCGCCTCGATGACCGCATGCGAGTTCTCGCGGTAGCCCGCGAGAAAGCCGCCGAGCGACTGGCGATTGTTCTTCACCCGGCCGGATCTGAGCGTTTTGCCGCTACTGTCCTGGACCACCAGATGACTGTAGGATTTGTGGTAGTCGACGCCGATATGGTAATCATAAGAGGCAGTCATGCTTCCAACTCCTTTATTGAGATCTGCGAAACCCCAATAGGATAAGCCGAAAGGCTGGAAGTGTGACTGTCCCTGGATCATCGAATACATCTCACTGATCCCTTCTCTCAACGGGCGTGGCCTCTTTCATGCCACCTCCTT
>NZ_JACIBK010000035.1 GCF_014195325.1 Rhizobium sp. BK650
GCGTGTGTGGATGCCCCCGGTTTGGCAAGAAGATTTTTTAACGGCTTTCCGCGAACGAGGAATTCTATCGGTCGTGTGTCAGGCCTCTCTATGTGGCCTGAGTAGCCACGGGCCGGGATGCAGTTCGTAGAACAGGGGCCACATCGGTTCAGAGAGCTTTGTGCTCGAGCGCCGGGACTGGTTTCCCCCATTCTGAACATTGAAGTCCTTTCCGCATCTTTCCGTCAGTCGATCTTCTCACCGAGGCTGTTAACCCCAGGCATCGCGGTATTGCCTTTCGAGAAAGGCAGCGGATCAAGCCATTCTGTAATTCTGCTCCCTCGTCATCATTGCCCATATGACGCGAGCCATCTTGTTGGCGAGCGCGACAGCCGCGACCATTCGAGGCTTTCGGCCCAGAATGCCTCCTAGCCAGTTGTCCGGCAACACGCCCTTCCGCACGATCCAGCGGATCAGGCTCATGGCTCCGACGATGAGCAGTTTGCGGATATCCGTCTGTCCCATCTTACTGACGCCGCCCAGCCGCGTCTTTCCTCCCGTGGAGTGCTGCCGGGGCACGAGGCCGAGCCAAGCGGCAAAATTCCGGCCACTTTTGAAAGCACGCAGATCGGGAGCAAACGCGAGGATTGCTCCCGCCGTCACAGGCCCGACGCCGGGAACGGTGCAAAGTCGACGCATTTCTTCATTCGCCTTGGTGGCGTCTCGAAGCTTCAGCATCAGTCCGTCGATCTTGTCGGTAAGCAGCCTGATTTGGTCCAGGTAAAGCTGACCGATCTCTCTGACCCCTTGAGGCAGACCATTCGCTTCGTCGGCAAGAATACCTGCCACCCCAGCGAGATTGGCCGGTCCTTGAGCAACGACGATACCGACCTCGCCAAGGTGGCCGCGCAGGGCGTTGATGAGCTGGGTGCGCTGCCGCACAAAGCACTGGTGAGTACGAAATGCCACAGCCCGAGCCTGATGTTCGGCGCTCTTAACCTCGACATAATGCATGTTTGGACGCTGCGCAGCCTCCGCGATCGCCGCTGCATCGGCCGGATCATTCTTCTGCCGTTTGACGAACGGCTTCACGTAGATCGGCGGGATCAGTCGCACGTTGTGACCACAGCTTTGCGCCAGCCGGCCCCAGAAATGACTGGTAGCACAGGCCTCCATCGCGACGATGCACGGCGGCTGCTCGTTCAAAAACTGCTGCAAACGAGCTCGCGAAAGAACCCGGTTGAATAGAACCGCCCCGCCGCGATCCGTTGCACAGACTTGGAAGCTCCGCTTTGCAAGGTCGATCGCAAGGATATGTATTGCTGTCATCTGCCTCTC
>NZ_JACIBK010000036.1 GCF_014195325.1 Rhizobium sp. BK650
CGCAGGTTGGTCTCACGCTCGCTTTCGAGTGCCAGCTGCTGGGCCGCCTCGCGCTCCGACATCGCATGACGCTCCCGGATCTTTTCCTGCAGCGATTGCGTCGCCTTCGCCATCATGCCGACCTCGTTGTTCATGCTCGTATGCGGGATGGCAATCGAGACGTCTTCCTCGGCAACAGCCTGCAGGGCGGTGTGAACATCCTTCAACGGATTCGATATGCCGCGGATGACCAGATAGGCGGCGACAATGGCGAAGAAGAACAAGACGATGCTGCCTGACAATGCCGCCAGAATCTTGTCGTTCACCTGGGCATCGAGGTCGTCCATGTAGACGCCGGTACTGACGACGACCTTCCATGGGTCGAAGGCCAGTGCATAGGCCGACTTGCGATAATCGCCCACAGGTTGGCCCGGTTTGGCTGTGGAATAATATTCGACGAGACCGCCGCCCTGCTGCCCGAGTTTGACCAGCTCTTCGCGATAGAGCTTGCCTTTGCTGTCCGGCTGACCCTTGTTGACCTGACCGACTTTCGAGGCGTCGTAGTGGAATACCATCTTGACGTCGTAGTCATAGCCGAAGAAATACCCATCCGGATCGTATTTCATAGCGTTGACAGTAGCATAGGCCTGCTTCTGGGCGTCTTCCAACGTCATTTCGCCGGCGGCGACCTTTGCCTGGTATTGCTTGAGGACGGAGACCGCCGACTGGACCTCCGCACGAAGCATGTCGTAGCGTTCCTTATAGATCGCGTCGACCGAGGAGCGAACCTGCAGGAAGGTGGCGATCGCAAACGCGATCATCAGGCCAACGACCAGCAATATGAGCTGCTTTGATATTTTCAAATTTTTCATGATGCCTCGCAACGGGAATGTGTGGCTGCATTCCGGTGCGGTTTTCTACCGCCTGTGCGAGCGCGCCGGATGAGGCGCACGCGTCTACCGCTGCTAAAAGAAACATGCTGCGACCGGTTTTAATTACAATTGCCACCCACCTTATAATAAACCTTTAATTCAATTGGATTTTAGACAGAAGATCCCTAAAATTTCAGGGTGCTCAAAAAGCAAAACCGCCGAACTTTCATCCGGCGGCTACTAATGACTTAGGTAATGAAAAGGCCTGTGGTCGTCCCGCTTTATGCGGCGCGGCGACCCTGATGCGAGACGGGAGCGGCCGCGACATGGCCGACGCGGAAGCCTCTGATGAGGCCGAGCAGTTCGTCGGTATCGGCTGCCAGCGTTTCAGCCGAGGCCGTGGTCTCTTCGGCCATAGCGGCGT
>NZ_JACIBK010000037.1 GCF_014195325.1 Rhizobium sp. BK650
TGGGTTATGTGCGTCAAGTTCAGCAAAATTTGGCGGTCATGCGGCTTGGCGTAGAGCGAGCTTCTTGTGCTCCCGTAGATCGTCCATGTTAATATAGCGATTGGCCTCCATCCAGTTTTCGTGGGTTTCGACTGCGAGGGCCCTGACGAGGCGCAAGCAGCTCTCTGCATTTGGAAAGATGCGCACCACGTAGGTCCTGCGGCGGATTTCCTCGTTGAGGCGTTCGAGCATGTTGGTTGATTTCAAGTGCTTGTGATGCTGGCGCGGCAATCGGAAGAAGGTCAGCGTCTGTTCGATTGTCTCCTCGACCCAACTCGTCAAACGCGGATAGCGTACCGACCACTTGGCGAGCCAGGCAGACAGATCGGTCTTGGCTTCGTCGAGGTCGCGCCGGTCGTAGAGCCAACGCAGCTCCTGCAGGCAGTCGTCGCCATGCTTTCGTGGCAGGTGATCGAGAGCGTTGCGTAGAAAGTGCACGTAACAGCGCTGCCAGGCGGCCTCTGGAAGCGCCTCCGCGATCGCCGCCACGAGGCCGGCATGATCGTCTGAGACCACCAGTTCCACGCCCCGAAGACCGCGCCCTTTCAACTTGACGAGAAAGTCCTTCCACGCCGAGCGGCTCTCGCGGGCCGCCATTTCGACAGCCAGAATCTGTCGCCGTCCGTCCCAATCGATACCAACTGCAATCAGTACCGCCTGGCTCATCACCACGCCGGCCTCACGGACCTTCTCATAGCGGGCATCGAGGATCAGGTAGGCAAAGGGCTCAAGAAGCGGCCGCTCCGCAAATGCCTTCAGGCTTTCGTCCAATCGCTTGTTGATCGCTGAGATTGAAGATGCCGAGAACGCATGGCCGCAGAGTTCTTCAGTGATCGCCTTGACCTTTCTGGTCGACACTCCCTGCACATACATTTCTGCCAAGGTCGCAACCAGGGCTCGCTCGGAGCGCTGATACCGTTCAAACAGTTCGGTGGAAAAGTGCCCCGAGCGATCTTGCGGAACACGCAGTTCAAGCTTGCCCACCCGAGTGATCAGGGTTCGGCCATAGTGGCCTGAGCGGTATCCGAGCCGGTCCGGTGTGCGCTCGCTTTTACCAGCTCCA